>NZ_VLLL01000004.1 GCF_007994225.1 Stackebrandtia albiflava | reverse complement strand
GGCGGCCGTCGCCACCTGGTAGTCCGCGTTCTTCTCCGCCTTGGGTGGTCGTAGGCCCGGAATCACGCCCGGTTTTGCACCGGATGTCTGATTCGCATCGGCCTGCGGCCACCCAAGGCGCCTTTCGGGGCTGCGCGGATGATCGGTAAAGGGTCCATAACGAAGGCGGCGTCTCGGCAACCGGTCGCCGAGAGTGCGCGTGATCTCGGTACGTCGGGCCTGCCCGCCCGATCCGGCGCCTCGTATGCCCCTTCACACGGAAGTAATCAATGCGTTCTTCGCTGCGCGGTCGTAAACCGGCCGTACGGGCGGCGGTCGCCGCCGCCATCACGGGACTGGCAATAGCCGCAGTCACCCCCACACCCGCCCACGCCGACGAGCAACCGGTGTTGGAGAGATGGTTGGAGACGGTTCCCGCCGACCCCGGGACGACCGTCGATTTCACGCCGACGTTCGCCAATGCGACGGAGTCGAGTGCTCGCGGACTGGTCATAGAGGTGAACCTCAATCGGTCCTTCACGGTCACGACCTCCTACGACAACTGTGTCGTGAGTGAGGAGAAGTTCGCCACCTGTGTGCTGCCCACCGCGGAGATTCCCGCCGGCGCGGCCGTATCGGTCGACCCGGCGACGCCGTTCGGTATCGCCGTTCCGTCGAACATCCCCGGCCCGATGACGAGTTGCGCGTACTGCAACCACAGCATCCTGGCCGTCGGCGAGGCCGCGGCCCGGGCGGAACTGGCTGAGTTCGGTGGCACCGAGACGGGCAACGTCCTTCAGCTGGTGACGACCGAGACGCCGGACCGGGCGCCCTACGAAGGTGGCAACGGCACCATCGACCTCCAGATCTCCGCCAATCCGCTGGACCTCGCCGCGAACCCGGTACGGGTCGATGGAGCGGAGGGGGAGGAAGTCAGTTTCACCGTCGCGATCTCCAACAACGGACCCGCTGACATGACCGGCTATGTCGATGGCCACCTCTGGTTCGTGGTGATCGAACCCGCCACCGGCATGACGTTCATCGACAGCGATGTCTGCTACGCGACGGAGGACGCCGGACCTTGGATCGATCCCACGGATTGGGCTGAGGGTGCCTTCGCCTGTGTGGGGAGAGAGCTGGTCGCCGGTCGCGCGCAGACGGCCACCATCACTGCGAGCGTTCAGAACGCCTCCGCTGCGACGGACGGCCGCATCCACGCGCGGTACTTCGTCAATGAATGGAATGACTGGAGCGTCCTCGACGGCGACCTGTCCAACAACATCGCGATGCTCGCGTTGAATACCGATACCACCGATGTGTCTGACGACGACGATGTCGCCGGCCCCGGTGACGGGTCATTCCCGGTGACTGGTGTGGCGTTGTCGTGGTGGATCGGTGGCGGTGCGGCCGTCCTGGTCGCCGGTGTCGCCGGTGTGGTGCTGATGCGTCGCCGGGCGGCCGTCGCCACCTGGTAGTCCGCGTTCTTCTCCGCCTTGGGTGGTCGTAGGCCCGGAATCACGCCCG
>NZ_VLLL01000003.1 GCF_007994225.1 Stackebrandtia albiflava | reverse complement strand
TGGGGAATCACCACCGGCATCGCCTCCGACATCACCGGATTCTCCTACCACGGCACCCAACACCACATCTTCTACCGCGACACCGACGGCCACCTCCAACACCGCTACTACGACGACGCCTCCGGCACCCTCAACGGAGGCACCTGGCCCGGCGGCACCTTCGAAGGCGACCCCCACGCCCTCGTCCACCGCGACCAACAACACGTCTTCGCCCGCAACACCGACGGCGACCTCGTCCACTGGTACTGGTGGCCCGGCATCAACCCCGCCGTCGACGACTGGGGAGCACAAAACACCGTCACCGGCGACCCCGTCGGCCTGTCCACACCCGGCCAACACCACGTCTTCTACCGCACCACCAACGGCACCCTCGCCCACCACTGGATCGACGACGGCCACCACACCCCACACCACGACAACTGGGGCGGAAACATCACACCCTGAACAACAACCGAGACGGCGTGGAAGTCGGCCGCGATCCCGACGAGGGCACCGGCCCCGTTCGAGACCGACGGCCGCCCCACCGGGTGGTGACCACGGGAACGAACCGGCGCCCGGCATTCCGGACCCGCCCCGACCGCGCGCTCGGGGCGGCCTACGACACGCCGAGGGCCGCCACCGTCCACGACGGCTCGCTCAGCGCTTCTTCTCCACCGTCGAGTGGTCCGACGTCAACGCCGCGATGAACGCCTCCTGCGGCACCTCGACCCGACCGACCATCTTCATCCGCTTCTTGCCCTCCTTCTGCTTCTCCAGCAGCTTCCGCTTACGCGTGATGTCGCCGCCGTAGCACTTCGCGAGGACGTCCTTGCGGATGGCGCGGATGTTCTCCCGCGCGATGATGCGGCTGCCGATCGCCGCCTGGATCGGCACCTCGAACTGCTGCCGCGGAATCAGCTTGCGCAGCGTCTCGGTCAACCGGACACCGTAGGCGTACGCCTGGTCCTTGTGCACGATCGCCGAGAACGCGTCGACCTTCTCCCCCTGCAACAGGATGTCCACCTTCACCAGGTCGGCGTTCTGATTGCCGATCGGTTCGTAGTCCAGCGACGCGTAACCCTTCGTCTTCGACTTCAACTGGTCGAAGAAGTCGAAGATGATCTCCGCCAACGGCAGGTGGTACCGCAACTCGACCCGCTCGGGCGACAGATAGTCCATCCCCTGCAACGAACCGCGCCGCGACTGGCACAGTTCCATGACCGCGCCCACGAAGTCGTTCGGCGTCAGGATCGTCGCCTTCACCATCGGCTCCGACACCGACGCGATCTTGCCGTCGGGGAACTCACTGGGGTTGGTGACGTGGGCATCGGTACCGTCGTCCAACACCACGTCGTACACCACGTTCGGCGCCGTGGAGATCAACTCCAGCCCGAACTCCCGCTCCAACCGCTCCCGGATGATCTCCAGGTGCAGCAGGCCCAGGAAACCGCACCGGAAGCCGAAACCCAGGGCCGCGGAGGTCTCCGGCTCGTAGTCCAACGAGGCGTCGTTCAGTTTCAACTTGTCCAGGGCCTCACGCAGATCCGGGTAGTCCGAACCGTCGATCGGGTAGAGACCCGAATACACCATCGGCTTGGCCTCGGCATAACCCGGCAACGCCTGCGAGGCCGGCCGGTGCAGACCCGTGACGGTGTCACCGACCTTCGACTGCCGCACGTCCTTCACACCGGTGATCAGGTAACCGACCTCACCGACACCCAGACCCTGCGACTTCACCGGTTCCGGTGAGATCACCCCGATCTCCAGCAGCTCGTGCACCGCACCCGTCGACATCATCTTGATGCGTTCCCGGGGCGACAACTTGCCGTCCACGACCCGCACATACGTCACCACGCCCCGGTACGTGTCGTACACCGAGTCGAAGATCATCGCCCGCGCGGGCGCCTGCGAGTCACCCTCCGGCGGCGGGAACTGCGCCACGATCGAGTCCAGCAACTCCGGGACACCCTCACCGGTCTTGCCCGACACCCTGAAGCAGTCCTCCGGTTCGCATCCGATCAGGTGCGCCAACTCCTCGGCGTACCGCTCCGGTTGCGCCGCCGGCAGGTCGATCTTGTTCAACACCGGGATGACCGTCAGGTCGTTGTCCATCGCCAGGTACAGGTTCGCCAGGGTCTGCGCCTCGATGCCCTGCGCGGCGTCCACCAACAGCACCGCGCCCTCGCACGCCGCCAACGACCGCGACACCTCGTAGGTGAAGTCGACGTGCCCCGGCGTGTCGATCATGTTCAGGACGAAACCCTCACCGGCCTGCGACCCCGACCGCACCTGCCACGGCATCCGCACCGCCTGGCTCTTGATCGTGATGCCGCGTTCCCGTTCGATGTCCATCCGGTCCAGGTACTGGGCGCGCATCTGACGCTGCTCCACCACACCGGTCAACTGCAACATCCGGTCGGCCAACGTGGACTTGCCGTGGTCGATGTGCGCGATGATGCAGAAGTTGCGGATCCGCTGCGGGTCGGTGGCGCCTGGCGCGAGATTCACTGGCCGTCCGTTCATATCGTGGCTGACTCGAACGCTCCCATGATCCCATGCCGATTCGGCGACGCCGAACGGCCGAGGCCACGCCCGCGTCCCGAACCCGGTTGCCGTCCTCCCCGCCCACCCCCGATCATGACTGACCATGGGACTCCACGCGGGAACACCCGTCCGCTACGACGCCACGGCCGTGCGCCTCGGGTTCGGCGACCTACCCGAGGCGGTACGCGCCGAGATCGCCGCGCACCTGGGCGGGCCGCCCGTGACCGTCCGCTCCGCCGGCGGCGGCTTCACCGGCGGATTCGCCGCCGTCGTGACCTCCGGCACCGGAAGATGCATGTTCGTCAAGGCCACCGGACCGGACCTGCCGTTCGTCGTCGACGCCTACTCCCGCGAAGCCCACAACAACACGGCACTGCCCGATACCGTGCCGTCACCCCGTATGCGGTTCAGCGCCCAGGTCCACGACTGGGTCGTACTGGGATTCGACGCCGTCGACGGCACCGCGCCGGCACTGCCCCTGACCGTCGCGCAGTGGCGACTCATGCTCGACGCCTGGGCCCGGGCCGCCGAAGCCCTCACCCCCGCACCCGAACCGCTCCGGGCACTCGGCATCCCACACATGACCGGCCGGGGCCTCCACCACTTCACCGACGTCGCCGCCGGGACGACACCCCCCGACCCGCTGCCCCCGCTGGCGGTGACACACCTCACCGCCCTCGCCGAACTGGAGGCCGTCATGCCCCGGGCCGTCGCCGCCGACGCGGTCACCCACGGCGACCTCCGGCCCGACAACATGATCCTCACCGGGGACCGGGCGCTCATCTGCGACTGGACGGCGCTGGAGGTCGCGGCGTGCTGGTTCGACACGATCGCCCTGCTGATCGTCGCCCACGGCGAAGGACACGACGCCGACACCTGGTTGCGGCGCCACCCCACCGTCGCCGGCGTCACCGACGAACAGATCGACTCGGTCCTCGCCGCCATCACCGGCTACTATCTCGTCAACAGCGGGAGACCCCCCATCGACCGCGTGTCACCGCACCTGCGGGCACACCAACGATGGAACGGGCTGGCCGCCCTCGACTGGTTGGCGTCCCGACGCGGCTGGTAACATTGCTCGTCGCGCGCTTTGAGCGTTTGTTTCGGCGTGCACCAAGACTAAACATCCGCTCAACATCAAGGCATTACAGAGAGACCGAGGCTTCAGGCGTGGCGAACATCAAGTCCCAGATCAAGCGCAACCGGCAGAACGAGAAGGCCCGGATGCGCAACAAGGCCGTGAAGTCGTCGCTGAAGACCGCGATCCGCAAGTTCCACGCCGCGGCCGACTCGGGCGACGTCACCACCGCCGGCTCCCAGCTCCGTGCGGCCAGCCGGGCCCTCGACAAGGCCGTCAGCAAGGGCATCGTGCACAAGAACCAGGCCGCCAACCGCAAGTCCGCCATCGCGAAGGCGTACGCGAAGCTGGCGACCGACTAATCGACCTCACGAGACGCCCGGCCCGCACACCGATGCGGGCCGGGCGTCTCGGCGTTCACGCCCCGGCCGCCCGTTCACGCCACCACCGGATCGTCTCGGTCAACGCCTCGTCCGTGCCGGTGGGTTCGTCACCAAAGGTGCCGGTGAAGTCGGAGGAGTCCATCACGTACGGGGCGTCCCACTGGTGCCGGGTCTCGGCCATCCCACGCAGATGCGGCCGGAAGGCACCCATCACACCGATCACGAACCACCACGGCACCCTCGACACCTTCGCCGGGCCGTCGTGCCCCGCCAGCCGGCGCACCGCGTCGGCCATCTGCCGGGAGGAGCGGGGCGGCGCGGTGGGCACGTGCCAGGCGCGGCCCCACGACCGGTCGTCACCGCCCACCCGCACCAGTGCTCGCGCCACGTCGGGAATGTAGCTGAACGAGTGCGGCGCGTCCGGGTCACCGAAGACCGACACACTCCGGCCCTCAATCAGCGGACGCATGAACCGTTCCCCGATCATGGCGTTCGCTAGGGCGCCCGGCCCGAAGTAGTCCGAGGCGCGGACCTCGGTGACCCTTACCCGGCCCGCGCGGTGTCGCGCCACGGCCTCGTCCCACATGCGGGCGCGGATCGCGCCCTTGGCGCCGGCGGTGTCCAGCGGCGTGTCCGCCGTCATGTACCGCCGGTCGGGGGCGTAACCGTAGAGGTTCCCGGTGATGACCAGGCCGGCCTGCTCCGCCTCGGCGGCGTCCAACAGGGCCGCCGCGACCGGGGGCCATTCGGCCGCCCAGCGGTGGTAGCCGCTCGGGTTGGCGCAGTTGTAGATCACATCGGCGCCGCGGCAGGCGGCCAGCAGGGCGTCGCGGTCGCCGGCGTCGACGGCGAGGTGGCGTATCCCCGGCCGGTCGATGCCGCCGGAGCGACTGAGGACGCGGACCTGTTCGCCCCGTGAGGCCAGGATCGCGGCGACCGTGCTGCCGACCTGGCCCTTTCCGAGAATCACGTGATTCGGCATTTCTCCACCTTTCGAGAGCACTGCTCTTTATTCGGAGCAATGCTCTCACGTCGCGCCGGACAATGCAAGAGCGGTGCTCACAATTCGTTGCACCGCTCTCGAATCGGTTAGAGTGTCCCCATGAACGCGCCCAAGACCGCACGGGAACGCGCCCGCGCCACCATCACCGCCGACATCATCGCCACCGCCCGCCGCCACCTCGCCGACGTCGGCGCCGCCGACCTCTCACTACGCGCCATCGCCCGCGACCTCGGAATGGCGTCCTCCGCCGTCTACCGATACGTCGCCGGCCGCGACGAACTACTGACCGCACTGCTCCTCGACGCCTTCAACGAACTCGGCACCGTCGTCGAACACGCCCCCCGACCCGAAGCATCCCCACTGGACAACTGGACCGCCGTCTGGCTCCACGCCCGGCAATGGGCGCTCGACCACCGCCACGAGTTCGCGCTCCTCTACGGCACACCCGTACCCGGCTACCACGCCCCCGCCGACACCGTCACCGCCGCCTCACGGCTCCCCCTGACACTGGCGAAGATCCTCAACGACGCCGCCGACACCGGCCGACTGACCGACCCGGCCACACCCCTCCCCGACTTCGACCTCACCATGATCGAACCCGAGATCGTCGCCCTGATCACCCTCCGGGTGCGCGACGCACGACTCGCCGCCCTCCTCAGCGCCTGGACACTACTGATCGGCACCATCGGTTTCGAACTGTTCGGGCATCACACCGGAGTCGTCACCCGACACGAGGACTACCTGCGCCACACCGCCCGCGTCACCGGAACCGGCCTGGGACTACCCGCGACCTGAACCCCGGCCACCCGTCACGACGCGGACCTGGCCCGCGCGATACCCAACACCGCCCGCTCCAACGCGTAACCGCGGTCCTCCGCACCGCCCTTGACCGCACCGTTCAACTCCGCGGCGACCCGCATCGCCTCCACCAGGCCCTCCGGCGACCAACCACGCGCCTGCTGCTGCGCCTTCTCCACCTGCCACGGCGGCATCCCCAACGCACTCGCCAACTGATACGCGCTCCCCCGCGACCCCGCGACCTTGGCGATGTTGCGCACCCCCGTCGCCAACGCGTCCGCCAACGGCACCGCGTCCACACCCACCGACATCGCCCACCGCAAACCCCCCAACGCGCCGGCCACATCCCCCGTCACGGCCGCATCCGCCACGGCGAACCCGGTCACCTCCGCGCGCCCCCGGTAGTACTTCTCGATCTCCTCCACCGTGATCCGGCCACCGGTGTCCGCCACCAGCTGGGCACACGCGTTCGCCAACTCCCGCAGGTCATGCCCCACCGCCGTGATCAACGCCTCCGCCGCACCGGCACCGGGCCGCGCCCCCAACCGACGGAACTCCTCCTTCACGAACGCCAACCGGTCACCGGCACGCTTCACCTTCGCCGCCGTCACCACCTCGGCACCGGCCTTGCGAAGCCCGTCCGCCAACGCCTTGCCCTTGGCACCCCCGGCGTGCACCACCACCAACCGCACACCGTCCACCGGCGCGGCGGCGAACTCCGACAACGCCCCCGCCAGATCCTTACGCGCGTCCTGCGCCGACTCCACCACGACGACACTGCCGCCACCGAACAACGTCGGACTCGTCAACACCGCGAGATCCCCCGCCGTCATGTCCCCCGCGACACCCCTGTGCACCTGCACCGTGGGATCCGCCGCCCGCGCCGCCGTCACCACCTCCGACACCGCCCGTTCGGCCAGCAGCTCCTCGTCCCCCAACACCAGCCGCACGGCCGCCACAGTCGCCATCCCGTCATCCTGCCACGCGCGAGTGACACCCCCGACACGTCACCAACCCAGCCATCCCTGCCGCCACAGGTACTGCACCAGCATCGCCAGGCACACCACCACGACCACCGGCCGCACCAGACGCGCCCCACCACGCGACACCGCCGCCGCACCCAGATACGCCCCCACGACCTGCCCCACCGCCATGACCGCCCCCACCAGCCACAGCATCTTCCCGCCGATCGCGAACACCACCAACGACGCCACATTCGTCGCGAAGTTCCACATCCGCGCCTGCGCGGTCGCCGGCACCACGCGAAGCCCCCGCAGCGACACGCCCGCAGCCGTGAAGAACGACCCCGTACCGGGACCGAACGCACCGTCGTAGAACCCGATCACCGGCACCACCACACTCCGATAGGGACCGGCACCCATCCGCGGCACCCGGTCACCGTCACCCTGTTTCGGCATGAAGATGAAGTACAACGCGATACCCGCCAACACCACCGGAACCACCACCGTCAACGCCGAGGTGTCGACGAACTGCACCACGGCCGTCCCCACCGCCGAACCCGCCAACGCGAAACAGAACGGCGCCACCAACGGCGCCCCCTCCGTCATCCCCTTGCGGTACATCGAGAACGCCGACGTGAACGTCCCGAAACTGCTCTGCAACTTGTTCGTCGCCAACGCGTTCACCGGCGGCACACCCGCCAACAACAACGCCGGCAACGTCAACAGGCCGCCACCACCCGCCACGGCGTCGACGGCACCGGCCATCAACGCGACACCGAACAACACGAGCAACACCGACGGGGCGAGGGTCTCCACCGCCAGATTCTCGACCTCCCCACCCCACCCGCCACCGCAAGGGCGGACCCGTGTGACCCAACCGGCAACCGTCAACCCCGCGCATACACCCCGACCCCACCGGACACCTCCACCACCGCGACGTCCCCGTGTAGATCGGTACGCCACACCGACGCCCCACACTCCACCAACCGCGACACCACCCCCGGATGCGGATGACCGTAGTCGTTGCCCTCACCCACCGAGATCAACCCCACCGCCGGACCCACCGCCGAAACGAACTCCGGAAGGAAACGCCCCGACCCGTGATGCGGCACCTTCAACACCTCCGCCGACACGTCCGCACCCGACTCCGTCAACCACCGCTGCGCCTCCAACTCGATGTCACCCGTCAACAGCACCCGCACACCCGCCACCGTCGCCCGCAACACCACCGAGTCGTTGTTGGCGTCCGCACCCGTGCCACTGAACCGGTCCCCCGCCGCCAACACCTCCAACCGGACCCGCCCCAACCGCCAGCCGTGCCCCACCACCGACGTGAACCCGCCCGTCCCCGCCGCCTCCACCAGCCGGCGACGCCCCTCCTCGGGCGCGGCCTCCCCGGGCACCAACACGTGCCCGACCCGACGCCCCCGGAACACGCCCGCCACCCCACCCACGTGATCGGCGTGGAAATGCGTGACCACCAACAACGGCACCGACTCCACACCCAGCTCCGACAGGCAACGGTCCACCCGTTCCGGTTCCGGCCCCGCGTCCACCACCACCGCCGAACCCGGCACACCGGTCGACAACACCACCGCGTCCCCCTGACCGACGTCACACATCACCAGCACCCACCGCGGCGGAGGCCACGCACCGGTGAGCCTCCCCGGCACGACCACCACGGCGACCAGCAGCGCCGCCACGCACACAGCCACCCCCACGCCACGCCATCGCCGCACCACCCACGCGCCCACCGCCAACACCACCAGAGCCGACACCGCACCGACCAGGCCGTCGGGCCACGGCAGCGACCCCATCGGCACCGCCGCACCCACCTCCGCGACCCCCACCAGCCAACGCGCCGGCCAACCCGCCACCCACGCCGCCACCTCACCGGCGCCCGGCCACCACCACGCCACCCCACAACACAACAGACCCACCACCGTCGCGACCGGCACCGCCGGAGCCGCGACCACGTTCGCCGGAACCGCCACGACACTCACCCGGCCGTCCACCGCCACCAACAACGGCGTCACCGCCAACTGCGCCGCCAACGGGACCGCGACCGCCCCCGCCGCCCACGCCGGCCGACCACGATCCCGCCACCGCCGCACCCACGGCGCCACCCACCACACCAGACCCACCGTCGCCGCCACCGACAACGCGAACCCCAACCGCCACGCCAACTGCGGGTCGTACAACAACAACCCGACCACCGCCGCCGACACCGCGGGCATCGCCGCCGACCGACGCCCGAACCCCATCGCGAACAGACCGACCCCGCCCATCACCGAAGCCCGCAACACACTGGGTTCCGGACCCGCCAACACCGCGAAACCCACCAAGGCCACCGCACCGGACGACACCCGCCACCGCAACCCGGCACCACACCACACCGCCAGCCACAACACCGCACCGACCACTATCGACACGTTCGCGCCCGACACCGCCACCAGGTGCGTCAGCCCCGTCGCCTCGAAGTCCTCGGCCACCGACGACGGCAACCCGGAATCGTCCCCCACCACCAACCCCGGAACCAGACCCGCCTCCGCAGCCGGCAACACCTCACACGACCGCCGCAGCGCCTCCCGCACCCGTGACACCCAACCCACCCACCACGCCGGCTCGCCCACCGCCTCCGGCGACGACCAGGTCGACAACGCCACCGCCGTGAGATCGCCACCACGCCCGAACCCGGACACGTGACCGGCCACCTCCAACCGGTCCCCCGGCACCACCCGCCGCCACCGCTCCACGACCTCCTCGTCACCCGAGGCGAACACGACCGCCGACACACGCATCCGCCACCGCTGCTCCCCGAACCGCAACGCCTCCAACCGCACCCCGATCACGAACCGGGCCGGTTCACCCCGCACCCGCCTCGGCTGGGCCGTCACCGTCACCACCGCCCGCCCCTGCCCACCGGCCTCCACCCGGGGAATGTCCCGCACCGACTCCGCGACGACGCCCTGGCCCGCCGCCACCGCCATCCCGGCCCACAACCCCAACACCACCGAAGCCACCACCGCCGGACACCGCCGCGACCGGTGCGTCCACACCCACGCCCCCGCCACCATCACCGCCGCGACCACCACCACCCGAGGCGACACCCACAACCCCACCACCGCACCGGCCCACACACCGGCCGCCACCCCGGCCAACCTCAGGTCCAGGCCCCGGCCGCCGGGCGAAAGGTCCCCGGCGGCCGCCACACGCCACATCCGGCGTCACACCGTCACGAGCCCGGACAGCTTCGCCAAGGTCGCGGGCCCTATACCCTCCACGTCCTGCAACTCGTCCACCGAATCGAACCCGCCGTTGGCCGCCCGATAGTCCAGGATCCGTTGCGCCGTCACCGGACCGATGCCCGGCAACGCGTCCAGAGCCGCCAGATCCGCCTGGTTCAGGTTCACCGGACCGGGCGAGGCGCCGCCCGCCGGCGACTCCGACCCCGACGGCTCCTCACCGTCGTCGGCGACACCCTCCACGACGATCAACTCCCCGTCACCGACCCGGCGCCCCAGATTCAGGAACCCCGCCGACCTCACCTCCGGAACCAGGCCACCCGCCGCCGCCACGGCGTCCGCCACCCGGGAACCGGCCGGCAGCTCCACCAGGCCCGGACTCCGCACGTCACCGGTGACCGTCACGGTGATCTCCGCGGCCTCCGCCACCTCCGGCGACCGCATCACCGGAATCGCCGCCGTCGCCGGTTCCCTCACCGGCCACGCGAACCAGGCGGCACCGGCCGATACCACCGCCACACCGAGCAACACCGCGGCAAGCACCTGACGCGCCTTCCGGTCGATCGTGAAACGGGAACCGAACGCCTTGACCCGGGCACGCCAGTCGCGGGCCGTGGGGCTCACCGACCGTCCGGTCCCTACGTCCACCTCCTCCAGGCAGCCGTCGGCACCCGCGCCGGGCGGGACCACATCGACCACATCGGGGCCCCACCGGCCACAGCCGTCGGACCATTGATCCTTCTTGAAACGAGTGGAAACGCTCATGCCCTCACAACGACACGAGCCACACCCCCGGGACGACCCCGTCACCACCCCTGTGGATAACCACCCGGTTGTGGATAACCCGTCGCGACGACCCCTCGCAGGCAACACCGCGAGCTCGGGGGCCGCCACTCCTCCTCCCCATGGCATCGAGCCTATGGCCGACACCGCACACCCCGCCACCCGATCCACCACCGCCTGTGGACAACCGGCGGTTGTGGACAAGCGATTGTGGACGACCGGACCGCGCGACGACACCTCACCGGCGACCGGCCACCGGCCGGTACTGCCCCCACAGGGTCTCCAGACCCGCCGACACCACACACAACACCGCGAACGCCACCGCGAGCACCCACTGCTCGAGCCCGCACAACGCCGCCACCCCGGCACCGAACCACACCACCAGCAGCGCGACCCGTCCCAGACCCACCAGCGGCCACCGCGCCCCCGGCGCACCGAACAACACCCACACGGTGATCAACACGACGATCCCACCGACGCCCATCAACAACCGCGCCGGAAGTTCCGCGAACGTCGCGAAACCCCACCATCCGACGACCGTGTAGTTCGCCAGTTCCAGGAACAGGAACAACAGAAGGTTCAACCGCTTCACGGACGCACTCCCACTCGATCCACCCACGACTACATGTGCCTCCGCACGACGGCGCCCAACAACCCCGGCCCGCAGTGGGCGGCGATGACCGCCCCCACCTCACTGGTGTAGACGCGCCGCAGCCTCCCACCGAACCGCTCGCCCAGCCGCGCCGCCAACCGCGCCGCCGACTCCGGCGACCGCAGGTGATGCACCGCCACGTCCACGTCGCCCTCACCACCGGCCGCCAACACCAGGTCCTCCAGACGCCCCAACGCACGCGTCGCCGTCCGTACCCGGTCCCGGACCACCACCTGGCCGTCGTCCACGTGAAGGATCGGCTTCACCGACAACGCCGTCCCCAGCAACGCCGACGCCGCCGAGATCCGGCCACCGCGCCGCAGGAACTCCAGAGTGTCCACATAGAAGAACGTACGGGTACCCAGCACACAGTGCCTCGCCGCCTCCGCGCTGCGCACCACACCGGCTCCGCGCCGCGCCGCCCGCGCCGCCTCCAACGCCGCGAACCCCACACCCATACCGGCGTTACGGGAGTCGACCACCTCGACACGGTCACCGAACTCGCCGGCGGCCTGCCTGGCGCCCTCGCATGTACCCGACAGCTCCGCCGACAGATGCACCGACACGACACCGGAGGCACCCGAGGACAACAACTCCTCGTAGAGGGCGCCCAACTCGGCGGGAGCCGGGCGAGACGTCGACACGTCGACCCTGCGTTCCCGCAACGCCGCCGCCACGTCCGTGGACGTCACGTCCACGCCCTCACGACCGGGCACGCCGTTCACCGTCACCGGCATGGGCACCACCCACACCGAATGGCGTTCCACGGCGTCCGCCGGAAGACACGCAGTCGAATCGGTAACCACCGCGACAGGCATGACGTCACGGTAGCGGACCCGACGGCACCCCGGTCATCCCATGAACGGACGACCACGCGCCGTCATGCGGCCGTCGCGGACTCCACCACGAAGGGCGTGCCCTGTTGGCACGTCGTCATCAAGCCCTCGTCGACCCTGCCGGTGACCTCGACCGTCGCGCCCGCCGTGAGGATCCCGGCGTCACCGCCGACCAGGTTGTACACGGTCCCGTCGTACTCCAACAGGACACAACCGGACTCCACGCCGCTGCTCACCGTACCGGTGATCGTCATGGCACCGGTCTCCTTTCCGTCGTCGTCGATCCCGCTCGACGGGTCGAGCGAAGGGGTCTGCTCGGGCTCCTGCCCGGTGGCCGACTCCGACCCGGTCACGCTGGGGGTGTTCTCGTTCTCGGGGGTCTGCGTCCCGCCACAGGCGGACAGGCCGACGAGCAGTGCCGCACCGGCCACCGTGATCGCGAGACGTTTCATCGTGATCTCCATGTCAGCTCTGACGGCACCGCCACGCCACCGGTTCCCAACGATCACGACGCCGACAGGTTGTAGCCGTGCAGTCGCCAACCGCGGTCACCGCCGCGCAGGTCCACCCAATGACAGTTGCCCAGGCCCCCCAGGGTGTCGGCCGCCGAGGGCTCCCAACCCAGGAACGCCGGAACCGCCTGCCGCAACGTCCCGCCGTGACTGACCAGGATCGCCGTGCCGCCGTCCGGCAACTCGGCCGACACGTCGGTGAGCACCGCGTTCGCCCGCACCGACAGGTCCATCGGATCCTCGACGCCCTCCAGAGTGAAGGGCCGCCGCGCCTCCCAGTCCGCCATCTGCGGCCCGTAGCGTTCCCGCGCCTGCGCGCGGGTCAGGCCCTCCCAGGGACCGTAACCGCGTTCCCGCAACCGGACGTCGATACGCATCTCCGCCCCGGTGGCGTCGGAGACCGCGACGGCGGTGTCACGTGCGCGCCGCAGGTCGCTCGACACCAGCAGCGTCGGGGCGGTCCCGGCGAGGACCTTGGCGGCCGCGACCGCCTGTTCACGCCCGACGTCGTCGAGGTCGATGTCGGTGACGCCCTGGAAACGCCCCGCGGTGTTCCACTCGGTCTGGCCGTGACGCAACAGGATCAACCGCTTCATGCGGCGTCCTGACGACCGTCCCGGTCCTGGCCGCCTCGCTGCCCGGCGTCCACGAACTCGATCGACGGGCAGTCCTTCCACAGGCTGTCGAGCGCGTAGTACTCGCGCTCCTCGGTGTGCTGGACGTGCACGACGACGTCGGCGTAGTCCAGCAGCACCCATCTGCCGCCACGTTCACCCTCGCGCCGGGTCGGCTTCACGTCGTGGACCTTGCGCAGCCGCTCCTCGACCGAATCGACGATGGCCTGCACCTGACGCTCGTTGGGCGCCGAGGCGACCATGAAGATGTCGGTGATGACCACCTCGTCACTGACGTCCAGAAGGACGATGTCGCGCGCCAGCTTGTCGGCGGCGGCCTGCGCCGCGGTCAGCGCTACGGTGCGGGCGATGTCTGTCGCAACCACTAGGTTCCTCACGTCGGGGTCGGTACGGTTCCAGTTTCTCATGCCGAGCCGACTAACCACCCGTGGTTATCGTCCCGGTCGAGAACACCAGTATCTCCCCTGTAACGCGCGGGCGGTTCGGTAAAGTCCCCGCGAGTCGACGTACCTCACCACCGCCTCCGGTGTCAGGAACCAGATCGGCCTGCCCGACGCCACCCTCTGACGGCAGTCGGTGGAGGAGATGTCCATCGCCGGCATCTCCAGCCACTCCACCCGGGCGTGGGGAGGGAGCGACACGTCACGACCGGAGTGACCGGGACGGTTCACCGTGACGAACGTCGCCGCGGCGAACACCTCGTCGACGGCTCGCCACGTCGTCACGTTCGCGAGCGTGTCGGCACCCGTGATGAAGAACAACTCCGTCTCCGGGCCGTATCGGTCCCGCAGGTCCCGCAGGGTGTCGACCGCGTAGGTCTCCCCGGGGCGGTCGATGTCGACCCGGCTGACGGTGAACCGGGGGTGCGCGGCCGTCGCCAACACCGTCATCACGTAACGGTCCTCCGCCGGGCTCACCCCCCCGCCCGCCTTCTGCCAGGGGCGGCCGGCGGGCACGAACACGACCTCGTCCAGAGCGCACTCGGCGGCGGCGGTGGCCGCCGCCACGAGGTGCCCGTGGTGGATCGGGTCGAACGTGCCGCCCATGACCCCGACCCGGCGGACCCCGGCGGTATCGTCGGCGCTGGTCATCGCCCGATCGTATCGGCCGATTGTCGCCCGGCGACCCGGATGGCGCGCCGCAGGTCGTCGAGGCAGTCGACCACGACCCTGCGCAGCTGCGGGTCCAGTTCACGGTCGAGCATCCGCTCGGCGGCCGCGACCGTCTCGACCGACGCCGCGTGGACCGGGAACAGCTCCCTGGCCAGGTGCATGATCTCCCACGGCATCCGCTTCCCGATGCCGTCGGGCGTGTCGGTGAAGTACCGGGACACGTACTCGGCGGTGAGGTCGGCCTGTTCGGGCCACCAGAAGCCCTTCGCCACCGCCCGCAGTTCGTGGTTCGACCGGCCGGACGCGTACTGCACCTCCTGCCAGGCCGCCGCCTTCGCCTCGGCGGTCGGGAACGCCGCCCGGCAGGTCGCCGCGTGCTTGCGGCCCTCCGAACTGGGGTCTCGCTCCAGCTCCGCGACGACGTCGGCCTCACCGGCGGCGCCCAACACCGACAACCGGGTCAGGATCGCCCACCGCAACTCGGCGTCGACGTCGAGTCCCACGGGGACGTCCTCGCCCGCCAGGACCGCGCGGAGCCAGGCCACACCCGCGTCGTCGTCGACGGTGTCGGCCTCCAACCGGAACGCCGACAACTGGACGTCGCCACCGGGGACGGCGGACTCGCGCAATCCGGTCGCGATCTCCCGCAACCGGTGGAGACCCGCCGACCGCTGCTCCCGGGGCAGGTAGCAGTCCACCGCCGACCGCCTCGCGAATCCGAACTGGAGGTCCAGCGCGGCTATCGACGACTCGGTGGGCGCCACAGCCGCGAGGACGTCCAGGTACCGCATCACCGGGAGTTCGCCGTCCCTGACCATGTCGGTCAGCGTGCTCCACAACAGCGCCCGGGTCTCCGGTGACTCGATGCCCGCCATCAGGGTCGGTAGGGCGGCCAGACTCGCCGCGTCCAGTCGCACCTTCGCGTAGGTGAGGTCGTCGTCGTTGGGTACGAGCAGGTCGGCTACCGGCACCCCCACCAGCTGGGGCAGTTCCGTCCGGTCACCGTCGACGTCGACCGTGACCTCGTGGAACCGGGTGGTGACGTCCCCCTCACCCCGGTACAGGCCGAGCCTCACCCGGTGTGGACGCGACGTGGGGTGCTCCGGCGGAGCCGTCTGGATGACGGCCGCGGCCGTGTACACCGCGCCGTCGGACTCCACCTCGACCCGCAGCGTGTTGGGACCGGTGGTGCGCAGCCAACGCCGCGACCAGTCGGCCAGGTCACGGCCGCTGGCCGCCGCGAGACAGTCCATCAGGTCGTCGAGCGACGCGTTACCGAACCGGTGCCGCGAGAAGTAGTCGCGGAGGCCCGCGAAGAACGCCTCGTCACCCACCCAGGCCGCCAACTGGTTGAGCACGGCACCGCCCTTGGCGTACGAGATGCCGTCGAAGTTGCTGAGGGCGGCGCCGCTCTCCGCCACGGTCCCGGCGACCGGGTGGGTCGAGGGCCGCTGGTCTGCGGCGTAACCCCAGCCGGCCTCGATGACGTCCGCCGCGCGGGCACCGGTGAACCGGGTACCCTCCACGGCGGCCCTCACGCCCATGCAGTCCGCGAAGGACTCGTTGAGCCACAGGTCGTCCCACCAGCGCATCGTCACGAGGTCCCCGAACCACATGTGCGCCATCTCGTGCGCGATCGTGACGGCCCGCGACTGGCGCCGGGTCTCCGTCACCTGCGACCGGTACATGAACGCCTCGTCCCGGAACGTGACACACCCGGGGTTCTCCATGGCGCCGGCGTTGAACTCCGGGACGAAACACTGGTCGTAGGACTCCCCGAACGGATACCGCACCCCGTACAACTCGTGCAGCCGGTCCCAGCACCCGAAGGTGACGTCGAACAGTTCGTCGGCGTCGGTGTCCAACGCCTCCCGGTAGGTCTGACGCGCGTGCAGGCCGAACCTGACACCGTCGTGCTCCCGGTACAGCGAGTGGTACGGACCCGCCACCAACGTCACGAAGTACGTCGCGAGGGGCCGGGTCTCCTTGAAACTCCACCGGCCCTGAGCCACCCGCTCACCCGACTCGTTGCCGATCACCGTCCAGTCCGAGGGAGCGGTCACCGTCAACCGGTACGGCGCCTTCAGGTCCGGTTGCTCGAAACACGCGAACACCCGGCTCGCCATGTCGAGGAAACCCATCATGTACGTGTAGACCCGGCCGTCCTCCGGATCGGTGAACCGGTGCAGCCCCTCACCCGACCGGGAGTACTCCATGTCGGCGGTGACGGACAACTCGTTGTCCGCGGCCAGATCCGGCAACGGGAAACGACCGTCGGCCAACGCCGACACCGGCAGTTCCACCCCGTTGAGCACCACGCGGTGCAGACGGTGGGGCGCCACCTCCACGAAGGTCGCCTCACCCGGACTGTGACACGTGAACCGGATGGAGACGGTGGAACCGAACACCTCCCCACCGCGATCCAGGTCCAGGTCGACGTCATAGGAGACGACGTCGATGAGTCGCCGCCGGGCGACGGCGTCGTCGTGGGAAAGGCTCGGCATACCGCCATCCTGCCTCACGGGAACGGGCACCACAATGCCGCGAACCCGCATTGTGAGCCGTTCCGGAAAAGGGCACGAAAAAAGGGCGGCGAGACCGATTATCGGTCTCGCCGCCCTGTTGTTTTTGTCCGGCGGTGTCCTACTCTCCCACTCCCTGTCGGGGGCAGTACCATCGGCGCGGGAAGGCTTAACTTCCGGGTTCGGGATGGGACCGGGTGTTTCCCTTCTGCTGTGGCCGCCGGCACGTTCGTGTGCCACGTGTCACCGTGTGCCTGTCCACCCCAAAGGGGGTGGTGGCCGTCCCCCACGCGTGTGTGGGGGTGGTGTGTGGTTTCAGGTTCGTATAGTGGGTGCGTCGTGTCGCGTGTGGTGTGTTAAGTGGTCGGCCTGTTAGTACCAGTCAACTGAACACATTGCTGTGCTTACATTTCTGGCCTATCAACCCAGTCGTCTAGCTGGGGGCCTTCACACCCGAAGGTGTCGGAGACCTTATCTTGAAGCGAGTTTCCCGCTTAGATGCTTTCAGCGGTTATCTCTTCCGAACGTAGCTAACCAGCCGTGCCCCTGGCGGGACAACTGGCACACCAGAGG
>NZ_VLLL01000002.1:7500-21909 GCF_007994225.1 Stackebrandtia albiflava | reverse complement strand
GTGTGGTGGATGTGTTGGGGGGTGTGGGTGTGGGGGGTGTGGTCGACGAATCGTTTGTGTCCGATGACGGCGGCGTAGTCGCATCGGTGGTGCCAGCGCATGTGGGCTTCGATGTGGTGGTGGAAGGTGAGCATGTCGGCGTCGAGTCGGAGGATGACGTCGCCGGTGGTGTGTGCGGCGCCGGTGTTGACGGCGTGTGCGGAGCCCCATCCGCCGGGGTCGGGGGTGATGAGTCGGGTGTGGGTGGGTGTGATGGGTGGCAGGGTGAGTGGGGGTTGTGAGGCGTCGTCGACGATGACGACTTCGGTGAGGTGGTCGGGGTAGGTCTGGGCGGCCAGTGCGGCCAGGACGAGGTCTAGTTTGTCCTGGTGGTTGTGTGCGGGGATGACGACCGAGACGGTCAGGGTGGGTGTCCACTCGCCCAACGCCGGCGGACACAACACCGAATAATCATTCCGACGGACAAGTGGAGCCGGCATTTCCGCGGCCTCTCCGACACCGGTCGTACACTCAGGATTATCAGTAAATTCGGCTTCGATTATCTGCGCATTCACTGAGAATTCACTTTCCTGGAGAATTGAGGGTGCATCGTCTCGTCGAGATCGGAATCCTCGTCGAACGTGATTGGCGGGATACTACCGCGCGAAAGCCGCCCTCCTCATTCCGGTGCGACACGACGACACGGGTCGCAAGGCACGAAGTCCCACGCCAGCAGGCGGTTCATGGCGAACCGGGCACGACGTGAAGCACGGGTGCCGACGCCGTATTTTCGTGGCGCCGGTGAATACCGACCGACCGGAATTGCGCCGTCGATTCCGGACGGGTGGACATGATAACGGCCGGGCCGGTTCATGTACGGTCTACCCGTGCGATCAGATGCCTATCCGCCGCAATTGCTCGACGATTATCTCGCGGTTTCTCGGCGCAGACATCCCACGGCGTTGTACGCGACGGCGTTGCGCACCGGTTCGGTCGCGGCCCGGCGGCTCCTGGCGCGCGCCGCGAACCCCTCCACGACCCTGGAGGAACTGATCCGCGCCGCCACGGCGGGAGAGGACGTACCCGGTCCGGTCGATGTGGCGGCACTGGCGGACCTCGCCGGGGTCGTCGCCCTGCAGAACGCCCGTCCCGGTGACGTCGCGGACGGTCTGGCGTTGTACGACCTGGCGTCACGGCGAGGCGGTCCCGCCCGCATCCCCTCACGTCACCAGGGGATTCACGCGCAGCTCGTGTACCGGTACGGCGATCACGCCTCGGCCGCCCGGTTGTTGAGGACGTACAGGTCGATGCCGGCCTTCGTCCGATCGACTCTGGAACTGGACCTGGCCAATCCGTTCACCGTCCCCGGCGCCGACGCGCAGACGTGGCTGGCCCGGTTGAACGCGCTCCTTCCCGCGCCGTCGGTCGGACTCACCGGCGAGGACGCGGCCCCCTTCGACCGGCTCACCGCCACGGCCGCACCGAACGACACCGCCCGGCTGATCACCGTCGTGGTGTCCGCGTACCACCCCGGCACCGGCCTGCTGACCTCGGTGAGGTCGCTGCTGGCCCAGTCGTGGCGGCACCTGGAGATCCTGGTCGTGGACGACGGATCCCCCGCCGAGTACGACGCGGTCCTCGCCGAGTGCGACGCCCTCGACGAACGGGTCACCGTGATCCGGTTGCCCCACAACGGCGGCACCTACACCGCCCGGAACACCGCGCTGGACGTCGCCCGCGGCGAGTTCGTGACCTTCCACGACTCCGACGACTGGGCACACCCGCTCAGGCTCGAAACCCAGGTCACCCCGCTGCTCCGGCAACCGCGGCTGATGGCGACCGTCTCCCACGCGTTGACCGTCAGTGACGAACTCGTGGTCACCAAGCCCGGCCGGAGCATCAAACCACTGTGTACTCCCTCCACGATGTTCCGCAAGGAGGAGGTGACGGCCCGGTTGGGGTACTTCGACAGCATCCGCAAGGCCGCCGACACCGAGTACCTGCGCCGCATCACGGCCGTCTTCGGCGGCGAGTCGCTGTGGAAGTCCGGGCAGATCCTCACCCTCATGCGGCAGGGCGCCGACTCCCTGTCGCGCGCGGAGTTCCGGGCCGGTTGGAAACACCCGGCCCGCGAGGCGTACCAGTCGGCCTATCAGCCGTGGCACCACGACATCCGGACCGGTATCGCCGACCCCCACCTAAAGGTCGACGCCGAACCGCGCCCGTTCGCCGTCCCCGGGCGTTTCGCCAAACGTCGACCGCAGGAGCCCCAGCGGTACGACGTCGTCCTCGCCTGTGACTGGCGGCCGTTCGGCGGACCGCAGAAGTCGATGCTGGAGGAGATCGCGGCGCTGACCGGTGCGGGCGTGAAGGTCGCCGTACTGCACCTGGAGTCCTTCCGGCACATGACGGAACTGCAGAAGCCGCTGTGCCGGCCGATCCAGGAGTTGATCAACTCCGGAACGGTCGGCCAGGTGCTGCCCACCGACGAGGTCGAGACGCGCCTCCTCGTCCTGCGGTACCCGCCGGTACTGCAGTTCCGGGCCGGTGAGACCACCGCGATCCGGCCGGAACGGATGGTGATCCTGGCCAACCAGGCGCCCTCGGAGATGGACGGCAGCGACCTGCGCTACGTGCCGTCGGCCTGTACCGAGATCGCGCGGGAGCTGTTCGGGGTCGCACCGGTCTGGTACCCGCAGGGACCGGCCGCGCGTGCCGCCCTGGTGCCCCTGCTGCCACCGGAGGACCTCGCCTCCGACGACATGCCGGGGATCATCGACGTGAACCGTTCGGTGATACCCCGGCACGGGTTCCGGTCCGAACTGCCGGTCGTCGGCCGCCACTCGCGCGACGACTGGACGAAGTGGCCCGCCGACGCCGAGACCCTGTTGCGCGTGTATCCCGACTCCCCCGACGTCGACGTGCGCATCATGGGTGGCGCCAAGTCGGCCGGGGCACTGTTGGGCGGCGGCGAACCGCCCGCCAACTGGCTCGTGTACCGACGCGACGAACTACAGGTCGACAACTTCCTCCGCCAACTCGACTTCTACGTCTACTTCCCACACCCGAACATGATCGAGGCGTTCGGCCGGGCGATCCTGGAGGCACTGGCGGCGGGTTGCGTCACGATCCTGCCCCGCCACTTCGAAGCCGTGTTCGGTGACGCCGCGATCTACTGCGAGCCCGCGGAGGTCGCCGCCGTCGTCGCCGAGCACCGCGCCGACCCGTCCCGATTCCTCGCGCAGAGCCGACTCGCCCAACAGCGGGTACGGGAACGGTTCAGCCACCAGTCGTACCTGGATCTGATCCGGCCGTTGCTGACCGCTCCGGCCGTCGCGCCGGCACTGCCGCAGGACTCCGCCCCGGTGGGGACCGCCACCGCCGCCCCACCGGGATGACGGCGTCACCCCCCGCGCTCACCGGCGTGCGTCCGGCCCGGTTCCCCACCGCACGTCGGCCGGGAAGCCCATACCCGGACCGGCACACCACACCACACCGAACCCCGAAGAGAGGTACACCGTGACCCACACGCTGCGCGCCGTCGCCAGGCGTATCCGTGACAAGGCCCGGAAGACGCCGCCACCGGTCCTGGCGGCGGCACTGGCGGCGACGGTGCTCGCGATCATCGTCGTGCCACTGGTGATCGTGGCGGTACTGGCGCCCGTCACGGTGACCGTCGTGCTGGTGGGGATCATCTCGGCGGCCACCACGGCCGTGGTCGCCGCCATGTGGGTGAACCTGGCGCGCCAATGGCAGGCCACCCGGGCGGCGAACGCCAGGATCGAGGTGGCGCAACGCCGGATCCTGGCCGCCATAGAACAGCAACGCCTCGACGCGGAACGGCGTGAGTCCGTCTCCGTGTGACCGCCGCGCGAAGACCCGTGAAGCCGGCGTCGCGCACCTTCCGGCGCGAAGCCCCCGACCCTTCTCAGGCCGTCAGGCCCGCCGCATGACGGCCCGCCGCGGCACAGGCCAGGAAGTACGCCAGGTCGGCGTCCAGGCCACGCCCCATCGTCGACAGCCGGACCGGTGACCGGCGCATCGCCTCCACCAGACCCTCCGCGTCCACCGGGACGACCCGGTGACGGCTGCGAAGCGGCTCCAACTGCTCCGATACGCGCGCGGCCAGCTCGGGCGCCAGACCGGTCGGCACCGGCAGGTCGGCCGCGGCGAGCGCCACCCGCCCGTACGCGGTGAGACTGTGATGCGACACGCCCACGTGGCGGTCGCGGGCGTCGGCGTCGGAGATGCGCAGGGCACCCACCGCGCGACCTCCCATCGCGGCGGTCGCGTTGACGGCGTCCCCGCACGCGGTCCCGGAGAACCCCCACGTGGTGCCGGTGCCCAGATTGCCGGGACCCTGCGTCACGATCGCGATGTCGGCGCGCAAGACCTGCCGGGCGGCCAGCAGGCCGGTGTGCACGTTGGTCGCCTCCAGGTCACCACCGAAGGTCTGACCGGTCGTGACGGTGCCGGCGAGCGTGCCGGACAATCCGTCGAGGGTGCGGGAGAACCACGCCGGCAGCGCACCACCGTCGGTCATGACGTAGGCGACCCGGGCGTCCGGCCTGTCCAGCAGGATGCCCGCCAGGATCGCGGGTAGGGCCGAGTGCAGGTCGTGCACCACCACCGGCATGCCCGCGACGTCGTCGACGGCCGTCATCGTCTCCCGGTGCGGGGAGTCCTCCTCGTCGACGGCCAACCGCATGGTCTGCTGCGGGGTGTACCGCGCCTTGACGATGTGTCCGGGACCGTCGACGTCCTCGGGCAGCCGGTCGGGGAGCGCCACGACGAGGGCGTAGCCGCCGGTTCCCAGGCCCTTGGCGAGGGCGTTGCAGTTGAGCAGCACGCGGTCCCCGACCCGGGGTGTGCCCACCAGCTCCGGGTACGCCAGCGCCTTGGCCGAGGACCTGTCCTGCGGATCGCGGGCCTCGATGTCCACCAGGACCTCGCAGGACCCCCGCCACGTTCCCCGGATCTCGGTCACGGTTCCGTATCGCCACCTCAACACGGCGGTCACGTTAGCATCACCACGACACCGTGATCCCGGACGTGCCAACCGGTCCGGCGAACGGCCCGCAAGACCACCCCGATCTGCGTTGTCACCCCGGATCGTCGGGCGATACCGTCGTGACGTGTCTCGCCTGCGCACCGAACGACTCGTCAACCTCGTCATCTGCCTGTTGTCGTCCCGGCGGTACCTCACCGCCGAGAAGATCGCCGCCACCGTGCCCGGCTACGCGCACGACGCCGCCGACACCCGCGCCCACGAGGCGTTCCAGCGCAAGTTCGAACGCGACAAGGCCGAACTGCGCCGACTCGGCGTACCGCTGGAGACCGGCACCAACAGCGTGTTCGACTCCGAACCCGGGTACCGGATCGCCAGGCGCGAGTACGAACTCCCCGAGGTCCGGCTCACCCCCGACGAGGCCGCCGTGCTCGGTGCCGCCGCACGCCTGTGGCAGCACAGCAAACTCGCCGCCGACGCCGGGGACGGCCTGTGGAAGCTCCGCGCCGCCGGAGTCGACATCCGAGGCGGAGAGGAACCCGACGTCGCGCCGGTCCTGACCGTCGACGAGGCGTTCGCTCCGGTGATGACGGCGGTGCGGGAACGCCGCGAGATCCGCTTCGAATACCTCGGCAAGACCGACGACGCCTCCGCCAAACGCCGCCTGCAGCCGTGGGGGCTGGCCTGCCACCGCGGCCGCTGGTACGTGGTGGGACTCGACCTCGACCGGGACGCGACCCGGTGCTTCCGACTGTCACGGATCACCGGACCGGTACGGACGGCCGGGAAGGCCGACGCGTACCGCATCCCCGAGGGCGTCAACCTGCTCGACCACGTGGCGAACTTCCACGCCGACGTCCCGGAACTGCCGGCCCGCCGCGCCACCATCCTGGTCGCACCCGGCCGCGCCGCCGGGGTGCGCCGCCGCGCCGAACAGATCAGCGCCCGCCAGGCCGACGGCGACCGCCTCGTGCTGACCTTCCACGACCCCCGGCGGTTCGCCGCCTGGCTGGCCGGCTACGGCGCCGACGTGACGGTCCTCGAACCACCCGAGGTACGCAAGGAGCTGGCGACCCTGCTGGCCGACATCGCCGCCAAGTACACCGAGACCGCGTCGACCCGCCACGAGGTGACCGCATGACCAGCGCATCCCACCTCTCCCGAGTGCTCAACCTGGTCCCGTACCTGCTGGCCCGACCCGGCATCCGGATCGACGCCGCCGCCGAGGACCTCGGAATCACCGTCGCCGAACTGCGCGACGACCTCACCCTGCTGTGGATGTGCGGCCTGCCCGGTTACGGTCCCGGCGACCTCATCGACATCGCCTTCGACGACGACACCGTCACCGTCACCTACGACGCGGGGATGACCCGGCCCGTGCGGCTCTCACCCGACGAGGCGCTCGCCCTGGTGGTGGCGCTTCGCATGTTGGCCGACACCCCCGGACTCAGCGACCCCGACGCGGTGGCGCGCACGCTGGAGAAGGTCGCCGCGGCGGCCGGCGACGCCGCGGCCTCGGCGGCCCGCATCAGCGTGTCCAGCACCGTCGACGACGCCCAGGTGGACGTCTTCAGCGGCATCGTGGCCCAGGGCCACGCCGTCCGGCTCACCTATTACAGCGCCGGACGCGACACCTCCAGCGAACGCGTCGTCGACCCGATCCGCGTGGTCATCGCCGACGACCACGCCTACCTCCACGCCTGGTGCCGCCGCGCCGAGGACGTCCGCCGGTTCCGGCTCGACCGGATCGACGCCTACAAGGTGCTCGACGAACCCGCCGACATCCCGCCACACGCCCGCGACCACACCGGCTCGCCCGGGGCGGCGTTCGCCGACGCGGACCTGCCGCGGATCGTGCTGCGCGTCGACAAGTCCGCGCGGTGGATCACCGAGCAGTACCCGTGCGAGTTCTCGGAGCCGCAACCCGACGGCAGTTGGCTGGTCACGATGCGCGCCCGCGACCTCGAATGGGCCAAACGCCTGGTCCTGGGCCTGGGTACCGAGGCGGAGGCCCTCGAACCGCCGAGACTGCGGGAGATGCTGGCCGCCGACACGCTCGCGACCCTGGCCCGCTACGACGCCTGACCCACCACTACAGTCGTCTCATGATCTGGCCGTGGGTTATCTGGGGTGCGGTGGGCCTGGGCGTCGTACTGATCGTCGTCGGCGTCGCCGCGGTGATGCGCGAACTCCCTCCGCTGCGGCACGCCGTGCTGAAACTGGCGCAGCGGCAGGCGGCGGCCGACCGGGTACGGGTGAAGGTCGAGGCGTTGCGGCAGGACGTGGAGGCGTTGCAGGCGAAACTCCCGGCGAAGCCGGAGTGACGTGACTCCGGTGACCCCGGCACGGTTCGGTAAAGATCCCGGATCGGCGCCACGGCCGGGTTGACGATCCCCGGCGAGAGGCGTCATGCTTGGGCCGCACATCGTGATTGATGCGATGCCGCCCGCGTCATGCGGGCCGATCCCGCATACGATGGGGACATCCCCGTCACAACTGGAGGAAACGACATGGGTGCGCTCAAGCCTTGGCACATCATCGTGCTCGTCGTGGTGCTGATCCTGCTGTTCGGTGCCAAGAAGCTGCCCAGCGCCGCCCGCGGCCTCGGCCAGTCGCTGCGAATCCTTAAGTCCGAGACGAAGACGCTGCGGGACGAGGACGTCGAATCGGAGTCGAAGGCCGACGTCAAGCACAGCCGGGAGCCGTTGAACCGCACCGTCATCGACGCGGAGACCACCTCGGTCCACGGCGACAAGCCACGTGAGCAGGCGTGATCACCGGCGTAGCCGCGGAACACGCTGATGGCCTTCACACTTCGCCGACGGAAGAAGTCCAAGTTCCAACAGGCCGCCGACGGCTCCATGACCCTGATGGACCACCTCAGGGACCTGCGAAGCAGGCTGTTCAAGGCAGTCGTCGCGGTGGTGGTCGGAATGCTGGCCACGTTCGCGTTCGCCACGCAGATCCAGGACTTCATCAACGCCCCTTACTGCGACTTCTACGCCGAGCAGTGGGTGGCCAGCGGCAACGACCTGTCGGATTACAGCTGCGACTTCAACGTCGTCGGCCCCCTCGACAACTTCCTCCTGCACCTGCGTATCGCACTGTTCGCCGGTCTGCTGGTGTCCGCCCCGGTCTGGCTGTACCAGTTGTGGGCGTTCATCGCACCGGGCCTGCACAAGCACGAGCGCAAGTACACCTACTACTTCGCCGCCGCCGCCGCGCCGTTGTTCCTCGCCGGTGCGACGCTGGGGTTCTTCGTCATCTCCAAGAGCCTTCAGTTCTTCCTGCAGCTGAGCAACTCCTACGACCTGACGGTCGACCTGACCGGCTACTTCGACTTCGTCACGAACGTGATGCTGCTGTTCGGCGCCGGTTTCGAGTTCCCACTGGTCGTCGTGCTGCTCAACGTCATCGGACTGGCCAGCGCGAAGCGGTTGCTGAGCTGGTGGCGCGTCGCGACGTTCCTGGTGTTCCTGTTCTGCGCGATCGTGACCCCCACGCCGGACCCGTTCGGGATGACGGCCCTGGCGCTTCCCATGGTCGGGATGTACTTCGCGGCGGTCGGATTCGCCTTCCTCAACGACAAGCGCCGTGCCCGTAAGGACTCCGACTGGGACGAACTCGATCCGGACCAGGCCTCCGTGATCGACGACGAACCCGCCGACGTCGGGGAACCCGAGCCCGTGGCGGCCCCCGGCGGCGGCGACGTCGCGGTGATCGAGGAGGAACCCGAACGCCGGGACCGGATCGCCCGCCGCTACGACGACGACGCGACCTGAGATCCGCTCAGACGGTGAGACGAGGAGGCGGGCCACCCGAACGGGTGGCCCGCCTCCGGCGTCTTCGTCACTCGGTGTCGGTGGCCTCGATCTCGGCCTTACCGGTGACCACGGAGTTCACCGCGATCTTCTGCGGTTGGACCTTCGGCTTGGTGACGTCGGCGACGCGCACCTTGAGAAGGCCGTTCTCCAGGTCGGCCGAGATCTGCTCGGCGGTGGTGCCCTGCGGGACCGTGAAGGTCCGGTTGAAGCCACCACGCCGCAGACCACGCGCGATGTAGCGGTCGCCCTCGGCGACCCGGCTCTCGGCACGCTCACCGGAGACGGTGAGTTTCCGGCCGTCGAGGGTGATGTCGATCGCCTCGGCGGCGACACCGGGAAGAGCCAGGGTGATCACGACGTCGTCGCCCTCGGTCGCGATGTCGGCGGCGGGGGTGAACCCGGCGACCTCACGTCCGAAGGTCTCGGCCATCAGGCGGTCGAACTCCGAATCGACACGCGAGGACAGGAACCACGGCTGGCGGTAACGAACGAGCATCTGCGATGCCTCCTTGACAGGTTGCCTTAACTGGCACTCTCGGGTGGAGAGTGCTAACACCGGTATAAGACAACCCGGCACGGCCTGGTATTTCGCCTTGTGGCCCGGATCTCATTCCGCGTCGGCTCGTTCCGCCGCCCTACAGGAAGAGGGCACTCAACCGGGGCATCCGCCGCCGCATCTCCGCGTCGTCGTCGAAGTCGAAGTCCTCGCCGAGGACGAGTGTCTTCGACACCGCCGGCCGCGCCGCCGCGTACCGCCGGTCGGCCTCGTAGAAGTCGTCTCCGCCGGTGCGACGTTCGTACGCCCGCGCCGCCGCGTACCGCACCTCCTCCCGGAACAGCAGGTCCTCACCACCGCCGTCCCAGCCCTTCGCGACCTCCGGATGATCCGCCAACGAGTCCGGAGCCGCCAGGACCCGCCCGTACCAGTCCCGGCCCAGGGCGATCACGCCCGCCCGGAAGTCCATGAACGAGTCGTCGGAACAACCCCCACCGACCAGGTACGCCGCCGCCCACAGATCCCACCGATACGCCGCCGCGTCCACGACGTCGAACCACCATCCGAACGCGGTGATCCGTTCCGGCGGTGACCCGGCGAGGCGCGCCGTCAACGCCTCCTCGTACGTCCCCGGGTCGCCGTGGGCCGCCTCGATCAGATCCCAGAACCCGTTCTCGTCCATGACGGACACCCTGCCACCGCGGTCCGACACCGCCGGTCCGTGGACGGCACAATGCCCCGGCCGGGCGGAGTGGCCGGGGCATTGGTCCGGGAGTGGCGGGTCAGCCCTTGACGCACACCACCTGCTTGAGCCGCGCCGTGACCTCCACCAGGTCCGACTGCGCGGCGATGACCTCGTCGATGTCCTTGTAGGCGGCCGGGATCTCGTCCACGACACCGGAGTCCTTCCGGCACTCCACACCCGCCGTCTGCGCGGCCAGGTCCTCCGTCGTGAACTGCCTGCGTGCCTTGTTACGGCTCATCCGGCGTCCCGCGCCGTGCGACGCCGACTCGAACGCGTCGGGATTGCCCAGGCCGCGCACGATGAACGACGACGCCCCCATCGAACCGGGGATGATCCCCATCCGGCCGGCACCCGCGTGGATCGCGCCCTTCCGGGTCACCAGCAGCTCCTGCCCGCCGTGTACCTCCTCGGACACGTAGTTGTGGTGGCACGAGATCTCCTCGTCGAAGCTCACCTTCTTGAACCGGGTACGCATCACGTCACGCAGCAACGCCATCATGACCGCGCGGTTGCGCGCCGCGTACTCCTGCGCCCAGTAGAGGTCCCGCCGGTACGCCTCCATCGTCGGCGTGTCGCTCACGAACACCGCCAGGTCCGGGTCGGGCAGGTCGGCGTTGTGCGGCAGACTCTTCGCCTTCTCGATGTGGTACTGCGCCAGACGGTTGCCGATGTTGCGGGAACCGGAGTGCAGCATCAGCCACACCTGGCTCCTGGTGTCGAGACACACCTCGATGAAGTGGTTCCCGCCGCCCAGGGTGCCCAGTTGCTGCATACTGCGGCCCTTGAGGCTCTGCGCCGGCGCCGCCAGGTCGTCGAACTCGGACCAGAAGCCGTGCCAGCCCCGGAAACCCGTCCGCAGATGGTCCACGTCCACCGAGCGCTTGTGAGAGGCCTGTCCGACCGGGATCGCCTTCTCGATCGCCGACCGCAGCCTCGACAGGTCGTCGGGCAGGTCCTCCGCCCGCAACGACGTCCGCTGCGCCGTCATACCGCAGCCGATGTCCACACCCACCGCGGCGGGCGACACCGCTCCGCGCATCGCGATCACCGAGCCGACCGTGGCACCGATCCCGTAGTGCACGTCCGGCATCACCGCCACACCCGTCACCCAGGGAAGCGCCGCGACGTTGCGCAGTTGCGCCAGGGCCTGGTCCTCCACACCGGCGGGGTCCGCCCACATTCGGATGGGCGCCCCATCACCGGCCAATCGACTGAACGACATCGGCACCGCTCCCTTCCGGACATTGCGACAGTGCGTGCCGAGAAACGATTGTGAGGCAAGCCATCCCGCCCGGCCACTCAATTACGCCACAACACCGTCCGTGGCCGCCCGCCGACCACGCCGCTCACGCGCCGCGACGTGCTCCGCGTGTTGCAGGCACGCCCGGCGCCACAGCACGTCCATTTCGGCGACGTCGAAGCGCAGGCCGAACTCGTCCGCCAACGTCGCCACGAAGTCGTCCCGGTCCGCCACCGTCCGCTTGCGACGGCCACCGGGGACGTCGGGTCCCGACTCCGCGCACACCCGTCCGCGCAACACCACGTACCGGTCGGGCCGCACGGTTCCCGCCATCAGCGACCTCACGAAACCGGAGGAGGGTGACGTCGACAACTCCCGGCACCGTGCCGCGAAGTCGGAGGGCCGCCGCGGTGTCACGTCGAAGTCGAACGACTTCACCGAACCGTGCGGGTCGGGCCTGCAACGCCACACCTCCTCGGTCAGCCGTTCCAGTCGGTGCACCATACGGCCCTGCCACACGGTCCCCTCCGCCAACGCCAGCGGTTCGAGGAAGCCGTCGCCCAGACCCGCGTCGACGAGCCGGTCGCCCTCGTCGAGGTGGACCAGGAGCACCATGTGATTCCGCCACGCGGACTCACCCTCCTGCTCACGATGCACCGCACCGGCCATGACACGGACCCGGAAACCGATGGCCGTCAGCGCCGCCAGCAGCACACCGTTCATCTCGTAACAGAAGCCACCGTGCCGCCGCTCCACGATCTTCCCGTACAGGTCGTCCACGTCCTGGCTCACCGGCCGCCCCAACTGGATGTGCAGGGTCTCGTAGGGGACCGACAGCAACATCGCGCGGTGAATCGCCGTCAGCGTCGGTAGATCGGGCCGCGCCGTACCGGTGAAGCCGATCCGATCCAGGAAACCCCGCAACCGGGAGGGAGAGAGCATGCCGCCGAATCTAGACCCGTCGCCACCTCCGAGACCACCGCGAAACCGCCGGAACGGCGCCCCACCATGCGCCCCACCACCGACGGCCGGGGGCGCCACGACACCTGAGAATCGCGCCACGTCACACAGCACGGACGCTCCGCCACTCGCCGTGACAGACTGGCCGTCGTGATCGATCGCCACGCACCGGCCGCCACACCGGCCACCGAGCCCGCCGGCCCGGCACACCAGGGCATCATGATCGACTCCCCGGAGACCCGGGACCGTGACGACGCGATATGGCTGCACCGAGACGGCGACGACACCCACGTGTGGATCCACATCGCCGACGTCGCCGGACGATTCCCCGCCGGCACCGCCGCCGACCGGCTCGCACAGCGCCGCGTCCACACCAGGTACCGGCCCGGCCGGATCGATCCGATGCTTCCCGAGACGGTCGAGCAGGAGGCCGCACTGCGGCCCGGGGGACCTCAACCCACCATGCGGATCGCGCTGCGCTTCGACGAGTCCGCCGCCGTGACCGACATCACGGTCGGGCGCGGACGACTCCACCACGCCCACACCCTGACCTACCCGCTGACCAGCCGGGTCCTCGCCGAACCGTCTCACCCGTTGTACGAGGTCCTCGACCACGCCCGCCGACTGGCCACCGCCCTGCTCAGCCGCCGCCGACGCGCCGGGGCACTCGCGTTCTACGACCTCCACCGCGGTTACGCCACGACCGAGGAGGGCCACCTCGTCCGCCTCGCCGACCACCAACGACACGTCGGATACCTGATCGTGCAGGAACTCATGATCGCCGCCAACTCCGCCGTCGCGGACTGGTGCATGGCACGCGACCTGCCCATCCTCTTCCGTAACCACCGCGCCGCCACCGTCGCGGGCGACACCACGGCACTCCTCGACGAACTCGCCGCCGCCCAGGCACGCGACGACCCCACCGGTTACGAACGCCTCCGCGACCGGATGACCCTGGTCCAGTCGCCCGCCTCCTACGACACCCGCGTCCTCGGTCACCACGGACTCAACCTCGCCGGATACACCCACGCGACCAGCCCGCTGCGGCGCTACGCCGACCTGGTGAACCAGCGCGTCCTGCTGGCCGCCGCGGCCGGGGAACCCGCGCCCTACGACGACGCCACACTGGCCGCACTCGCCGAACACGTCAACGAGGTCACCCGTGAGGAACGACGGCGACGAGCCGAACGACACCGCACCGCCGCCCGCGACGACACCCGGCGCCGATTGCGGTCCGCCGGGCACGAGGACCTGTCCGCCGCCGACTTCGGCAAGGTCGTCAGGCTCGCGGTCGCCGAAGGCCGGGACGTCCCCGAACTCATGGCGGAGACCCGCCGCCGTCTCCACGCCGGCGAACTCGCACTCCGAGACCGGTACGAGATCCTCATCGGCGCCACCGCGCCCGCCTGGCGGACGCTCCGGGAGGACGTCCACCGCGGCATCTGCGACTCACCCGGCGAGCCGGTCACCGTCGTCAACCTGCACGCGCAGGCGCACTCCGACAGACCCGTGACACCCGAGACGGTCGAATGGACGGTGGAGGACGTGGGGGACGTCCGGCAACCCCGCTTCGCCGCGACGGTCACGCTACGGCTGCCGGAGGGCGAACACCGCTCGCCGACACGGGCCGCCGGCACCAAGAAGGACGCCAAGCTACAGGCCGCCATCGCCCTACTCGCGACCCTGACCGGCCTACCCGACCGATCACACGACGCGCCGCCCCCCACCGCGCCGCCGCCGGCGGCGGCGAGACGGGTACCCCCGGAACGCAACGCGGCGATGGCCGTGAACGAGTACGGCCAGCACGGGACGATCACCGGTGTCCAATGGCGCTTCCACCGGGAAGGGCCACCACACGAGCCGGAGTTCACCTGCACGGTCAGCGCCCTCCTTCCCTCCGGACACCGCATCGAGGCCACCGGCTCGGCGGGCGGCAAACAGGCGGCGAAACTCGCGGCGGCCACCCGGCTGCGCCACACGATCGAAGAGGCCCTCACACCCACCGGAGGTGACACGTGAACACGCGGTTGCGACGTCTTCTGCACGAACCCGCCGCCGAGGTGGCACCACGACTGCTCGGCTGCCTCATCTCGCACGGCGAGGTGACGATCCGGATCACCGAGGTCGAGGCGTACAGCGGTGAGGGGATGGACCCCG
>NZ_VLLL01000002.1:0-2500 GCF_007994225.1 Stackebrandtia albiflava | reverse complement strand
ATCAAACTCCGTGATAGCTGGTTCTCCCCGAAATGCATATAGGTGCAGCGTCGCGTGTTTCTTACCGGAGGTAGAGCACTGATTGGTCTAGGGGGCCGACAAGCTTACCGAAATCAGTCAAACTCCGAATGCCGGTAAGTGAGAGCGCGGCAGTGAGACTGCGGGGGATAAGCTTCGTAGTCGAGAGGGAAACAGCCCAGATCACCAGCTAAGGCCCCTAAGCGTGTACTCAGTGGAAAAGGATGTGGGATCGCGTAGACAACCAGGAGGTTGGCTTAGAAGCAGCCACCCTTGAAAGAGTGCGTAATAGCTCACTGGTCAAGTGGTACCGCGCCGACAATGTAGCGGGGCTTAAGTACACCGCCGAAGCTGTGGCACTCACACGTTAACCCGGCTTCCCACCACGGTGGGTTGTCTAGGTGTGTGGGTGGGTAGGGGAGCGTCCTGCCGGCAGGGAAGCCGCCGTGTGAACGAGTGGTGGAGCCGACGGGAGTGAGAATGCAGGCATGAGTAGCGAAAGCAGGGTGAGAAACCCTGCCGCCGGATGACTAAGGGTTCCAGGGGCAGGCTAATCCGCCCTGGGTAAGTCGGGACCTAAGGCGAGGCCGAAAGGCGTAGTCGATGGACAACGGGTTGATATTCCCGTACCCGCGAAGATGCGACCATGACGAACCTTCGTCGTGCTAACCACCCAATCCCGGGTGACCGACCCTTCGGGGGAGGCGCTTCGGGTGCGGCTGGGACCCCGCGTGGTAGTAGTCAAGCGATGGGGTGACGCAGGAGGGTAGCTGATCCCGGTGACTGGTAGTGCCGGGCCAAGCATGTAGCCCGTGCCGTAGGTAAATCCGCGGTGCGTTCAAGGGTGAGATGTGACGGGTAGCCTGATTGAAGGTGAAGTCAGTGATCCCATGCTGCCGAGAAAAGCCTCTAGCGAGTATCGAGCGGCCCGTACCCTAAACCGACACAGGTGGTCAGGTAGAGAATACTAAGGCGATCGGGTGAACTGTGGTTAAGGAACTCGGCAAATTACCCCCGTAACTTCGGGAGAAGGGGGACCACTCTTGGTGACCCGCCATGCGCGGTGAGCTGAGGGGGGTCGCAGTGACCAGGGGGAAGCGACTGTTTACTAAAAACACAGGTCCATGCGAAGAAGTAATTCGATGTATATGGACTGACGCCTGCCCGGTGCTGGAACGTTAAGGGGACCGGTTAACCCTCACGGGTGAAGCTGAGAACTTAAGCGCCAGTAAACGGCGGTGGTAACTATAACCATCCTAAGGTAGCGAAATTCCTTGTCGGGTAAGTTCCGACCTGCACGAATGGCGTAACGACTTCCCCACTGTCTCAACCACAGGCCCGGCGAAATTGCATTACGAGTAAAGATGCTCGTTACGCGCGGCAGGACGGAAAGACCCCGGGACCTTTACTATAGCTTGGTATTGGTGCTTGGAACAGTTTGTGTAGAATAGGTGGGAGCCTGTGAAGCCCGCACGCTAGTGCGAGTGGAGGCATCTTTGAAATACCACTCTGATTGTTCTGGGTTCCTAACTTCGGACCGTGATCCGGTTCAGGGACAGTGCCTGGTGGGTAGTTTAACTGGGGCGGTTGCCTCCCAAAAAGTAACGGAGGCGCCCAAAGGTTTCCTCAGCCTGGTTGGCAATCAGGTGTCGAGTGCAAGTGCACAAGGAAGCTTAACTGTGAGACTGACGGGTCAAGCAGATGCGAAAGCAGGGACTAGTGATCCGGCACATGCTTGTGGAAGCGGTGTCGCTCAACGGATAAAAGGTACCCCGGGGATAACAGGCTGATCTTCCCCAAGAGTCCATATCGACGGGATGGTTTGGCACCTCGATGTCGGCTCGTCGCATCCTGGGGCTGGAGCAGGTCCCAAGGGTTGGGCTGTTCGCCCATTAAAGCGGCACGCGAGCTGGGTTTAGAACGTCGTGAGACAGTTCGGTCCCTATCCGCCGCGCGCGTAGGAAACTTGAGAAGGGCTGTCCCTAGTACGAGAGGACCGGGACGGACGAACCTCTGGTGTGCCAGTTGTCCCGCCAGGGGCACGGCTGGTTAGCTACGTTCGGAAGAGATAACCGCTGAAAGCATCTAAGCGGGAAACTCGCTTCAAGATAAGGTCTCCGACACCTTCGGGTGTGAAGGCCCCCAGCTAGACGACTGGGTTGATAGGCCAGAAATGTAAGCACAGCAATGTGTTCAGTTGACTGGTACTAACAGGCCGACCACTTAACACACCACACGCGATACGACGCACCCACTATACGAACCTGAAACCACACACCACCCCCACACACGCGTGGGGGACGGCCACCACCCCCTTTGGGGTGGACAGGCACACGGTGACACGTGGCACACGAACGTGCCGGCGGCCACAGCAGAAGGGAAACACCCGGTCCCATCCCGAACCCGGAAGTTAAGCCTTCCCGCGCCGATGGTACTGCCCCCGACAGGGAGTGGGAGAGTAGGACACCGCCGGACAAAAACA
>NZ_VLLL01000001.1:27729-118084 GCF_007994225.1 Stackebrandtia albiflava | reverse complement strand
TCACCATCGGTGTCGGAGAACAACTCCCCGTCGGCGGTCAACACCCCGTCGGCGACCCCGTCGTGATCCACATCGATGAAGGTCTCCTCACCGGCCACCGTCGTGGCGTCCTCGATACCATCACCGTTGATGTCGAAGTAGTCACCCGACGCGTCATCCGCGGTGTAGTCGTCCTCCACCGGCTCATCCGTCGTCGTGTCCTCGAAACCGTCGCTCATCGCGCTTTCCTCTCCCATGTGGGTTTGCCGTCCCGGCCCCTCGGCCGGTTGTCTTCGTTACGAGTACGAATCTATGGGATGGGATCGTCCGCTTGATCCCCCGTTCGTGCCACGAAGCCGAAGTTGTGGTGCCTACCGGCTGCCCGGTTGACCGTTCCGATAGTAGGCGGCCAGTTCCGCGTCCGGCATCGGGACGGCTCGGTTCCGGCCGCCCTCCCGGATCGATTGTGTCGCAACGATTCCCGCGGCGACGGAATCCCGTGCGGCGATCGGGGACGTGTCCGTGGCCCCACCGTGCCGCACGAACCGGCAGAACTCGTCTATGAGGCCGGCGTCGGCGCCGCCGTGACCGCCCCGGCTCACCGGCACCGGGACCACCCGGTCGGCGTCCGGGTCGTGGCCGCGTCGTTTCAGGTTCCACACCTTGACCACCGCCTCGGGGCCGGTGTCGCCGAAGTTCTCCAGTCGTCCCTCGGTGCCGATCACGGTGTAGTTGCGCCAGTAGTCCGGGGTGTAGTGGCACTGCTGGTAACTGGCCTGGACGCCGTTGTCGAGCCGCATCAGCATCATCGACAGGTCCTCCACGTCGACGACCGGGTGCAGCCCCCGCTGCGACAGCGGCGGCCAGTTCGCCGCCGGGTCGTACCAGTCGGCGGGACGGTCGCCCTCCCGGGCCTGGCGGTCGGTGATCCGGTTGTAGACGCTCAGTTTCCCCATCGCGGTCACCTCCCGGCTGGCCGCGCCGGCGAGCCAGTGGATCACGTCGATGTCGTGGGCGCCCTTCTGCAGCAGCAGTCCGGTGGTGCGGCGACGGTCGGCGTGCCAGTCCTTGAAGTAGAAGTCGCCGCCGTGGCCGACGAAGTGGCGGCACCAGATCGCCTGGACCTCACCGACGGCCCCCTCCGCTATCAGCTCGCGCATGGTCCGGACCACCGGCATGTGACGCATGTTGTGCCCCACGTACAGCCGGGTCCGGTGGCGGCGGGCCAGTTCCAGCAGCGTGTCGCAGTCCTCGATGCGGGTCGCCAGCGGCTTCTCCATGAAGGTGGCGACACCCGCCGACAGGGCCTGTCCGCCGAGCGTGACATGGGTGTCGTCCGGGGTGAGGATCAGGACGGCGTCGAGGTCGGCGGTCAGCATGTCGCCGAAGTCCTTGAACGTCAGTACGTCACCGAACCGTTCCCGGGCCCAGTCCCAGGTCGAGGTGTCGGTGTCGCACACCGCGGTGACACGGGAGCCGGCCCCGGGACGGTGCGCCTCGGCGGCGAGGGAGCGGCGCAGCCCGAGGCCGGCCACGCCGATGCGAAGGTCAGTCATGCCGGAAGCGTAACCGCTTGCCGGTGTGCGGCCGGTGGCCGTGACGTCGCTCAGGACGACGGTCACGCAGGTCGGAACCGTCGGGCGCGTGCGGCGCTCAGGCGGGACTGGCGGTCAGTTCGGCGGGCGGTTTCCGGTCGGCGACCCAGGCGGCGAGTTCCATCCGGTCGACCAGGATCACGCCCAACTGGGCCGCGAGGGCGTCGTGCCGGGCCGCGACCTTCAGGCGGTGCAGGTCGGCGTTGGTGATGAGCATCGCGGTGTCGGCCTTCCAGCGGGCGTGGGCGTCGGCGCCCAATGCCTGGATGTGCCGGGCGCCGCGCTTACTCATCGTGCCGTCGTCGGGCTTGGCCCGCACCATTACCCGCCGGGAGTCGGGGGCGGTGGCGACGAAGTTGCTGCCGAAGTCGGCGGCCCTGCCGACGAACCGCACCTGGCGGAACCCGTCGCGCAACAGCAGTTTCGCGACCCACGCCTCGAACTCGGGGATCGTCATGGTGTCGGCCTTGGCCAGGTGGCGTTCGAGCTCGGCGTCCTCGGCGCGTTCCGCGGCGTTCCGCCGGTGCCGGTACAGCAGCACGCCGCCGGCCGCGAGCGCGACGAGGGCGAGGACCACCACGACCGGCACCCAGTGCTGCGCGACCCACAGCGCGGCGTACCGCAGACCGGTGAACGCCAGGAACAGCACGGCCGCGCCCGCGACGATCTTGACGGTGAGCGACAACGGCGGCATCGTGGGTTCCCCCATATTGAAGGTGCGTCGGGTAATGGCCGGAGCCCGTGTGGCGGCACGGGCTGCGCCCAGTATGCATAACGCGAACGGCGAGTCACAGGGGAGTGTCGGATTGTTGACGTGAACTGGAGGCGTTGCCCCACAAGGTGTTAATCTGGACGGCCGTTCATGTGACAATACGAGCCGTGCCTGACGACACCACGGGAGAACTGGTCCTGCTCGGCGCCCCACTGGGCAACCCGGAGGACGCCTCGCCGCGACTCCGCCGCCTTCTCGGAGAGGCGGACGTGGTCGCCGCCGAGGACACCCGCCGCCTCCATCGCCTCGCCGCCGATCTCGGCGTCACGGTCACCGCCACGATCGTGTCGTACTTCGAGGGCAACGAACGGGAGCGGACGCCGAGGCTGCTGGCCGAACTGGAGTCGGGCGCGACGGTCGCCGTCATCACCGACGGGGGGATGCCCAGCGTCTCCGACCCCGGCTTCCGGCTGGTCAGGGCCGCGGTGGACGCGGGCGTGCCGGTGACGGCGGTGCCCGGCCCGACCGCCGTGACGACGGCCCTGGCGCTGTCCGGGCTGCCCACCGACCGGTTCTGCTTCGAGGGGTTCCTGCCCCGTAAGACCTCCGAACGCGACCGGTTGCTGGCCGAGCTCGCCGAGGAACCCCGGACCATGGTGTTCTTCGAGTCGCCGCACCGGATCGGGCAGAGTCTCACCGCCCTGGCGGAGCGGCTCGGCGCGGACCGGCCGGCGGCGCTGTGCCGTGAACTCACCAAGACCTACGAGGAGGTCCGGCGGGGCGGACTCGCCGACCTGGCGGAGGGTGTGCGGACCGATCCACCGCGCGGTGAGATCACCCTGGTCGTGACGGGACACACCGCCGCCCGGGGTGAAGCGGCACCGGCCGACCTGGCGGCGGCCGTCGCCGAGCTGATCGACTCGGGTGTGGACCGCAAGACCGCGATGAGCACGACGGCCCGCCGGTTCGGAGTGCCCCGGCGGGCCGTGTTCGACGCGCTGCTCACCGAACGGGAGTCCGACTGACCCCCGGTCCACCGGTCACAGGTCGTCCCAACGGAACATCCGCCACGCGACGAATCCGACCACGAGCGTGAACGCCACCAACAGCCCGATCTGCGGCAGCACGCTCAACGGGTCGTTCCCGCGCACCATCACCGACAGCAACGCGTCGTTGATGTAACGCAACGGGGAGATCCACGAGATCGTCTTCAACCAGTCGGGTGCCATGTCCAGCGGGAAGAACGAGCCCGAGGCGAAGGCCATCGGCATGACGACCAGGTTGGCGAGGCCGCTCGCGCCCTCACCGGTCCTGGCGATCGCGCCGATCACCATGCCCAGGGCCAGGAACGCCATGGTGCCGACCAGTAGGACCGGGATCGCCATCCACCAGTAGGACGTCAGGCTGAGCCCGAAGACCGGTAGCGAGGCGACGCCGATGAACACGGCGAGCTGGATCATCGCGGTGGCCAGGCTGACGCTGATCCGGGCACCGATGACCTCGGGGATCGAGACCGGGGCCAGCCGCAGCCTGCGGAGCAGTTTCTTGCTGCGCCAGTCGACGAGCGTCGCCGCGGCACCGAACACGCCGGAGATCGACACCGCCCAGCCGAGCAGGCCGGGCGTCAGGTACTGGATCGCCGACAGCGACTCGTCCTCGACCTGCCGGTTGTCGACCGTGGTGACGGGCACGTCGGGCGCGGCCACCTGGAGCCGTTGGAGGTTCCCCGCGTCGACCACACCGTTGAGTGTGGACAGTACGACGGCGGAGTTGGTGCGGTCGGCGGCGGAGTAGTGCACCGTGACCGTCTCACCGTTCTGGGACACCGCGGCGTCGGCGTCGCCCTGCCTCACCGTCTCCACGGCGGCGTCGAGGTCGTCCGACCGGGTCACCTCGAACAGGGCCTCATAGGAGTCGGGCGCGTTGTCGCGCAGGTCGTCCAGGACGGCCACGTCGCCGACCTGGACGATCCGGGCCGGGGAGGTCCCCTGGTCCTGGAACAGCGCCCCGAAGATCACCAGGAACATCAACGGGAACACGATGGTGAAGAACAGCGAGACCTTGTCCCGGACGAATCCGAGGAACATGGCCTTGGTGAGGCTGCGGAAACTCTGCATCAGGCCCGGTACTCCCGTCCGGTCAGTTCCAGGAACACGTCCTCCAGGGTGGCGCCCCGGACGCGCAGTCCGTCGAGCGCGGAGCGTTCGGCCAGGGCCGTCAGGATGCGTGCCGGATCGTGGGTGGTGAACGTCAGGTCCAGGCCGTCGTCCTCAACGTGCGCCTCGGCTCCGGCGACGCCGGCGGCCTGTTCCACGGTGAGGAATCCGCTGGAGATGGAGATGTGGGTGGCGGCGTGGAGGTCGCGCACGAGTTTCGCCGGGCTGTCGATGGTGAGGACCCGGCCGGAGTCCATGATGGCGACGCGGTCGCACAGCGACTCGGCCTCGTCCATGTGGTGCGTGGTCAACACGACGGTGCGGCCGTCGGAGTTGACCCGTCGCAGCAGGTCCCACAGGTTGCGGCGCGCCTGCGGGTCCAGGGCCGCGGTGGGTTCGTCGAGGAACACCAGTTCGGGGTCGTGGACCAGTGCGCAGGCGATGCTGAGCCGCTGCGCCTGCCCGCCGGACAGCTTCTCGATGCGGGTGCGGGCCTTGTCGGTGAGCCCGACGACCTCCAGCATCTCGTCGGCGCGGGCCGACGACACCCCGTACAGTTCGGCGAAGGTGCGCAACTGCTCCCGCGCGGTCAACCGGTCGAAGAAGGCCGACGACTGCAGCTGCACTCCGATCCGCATCGCCAGTTCCGGGTTGCGGGGCCACGGGCGCATCCCCAGCAGGCCGACCTCCCCGGAGTCCGGCTCGCGAAGCCCCTCCACGATCTCCAGCGTGGTGGTCTTCCCCGCGCCGTTGGGGCCGAGGATGCCGAAGAACTCCCCGGTCTTCACCTCGAACGAGACCCCGTCCACGGCGGCGAGGTCGCCGTAACGTTTCGCCAGGTCGGCGACCTTGATGGCTACATCCATGTGGCGAGCATAGGGCCGCCGGAAGCCACCGGCCTCCGCCCGCCGGGGTGTTACCGCTCCTTCTCAAGGACGAGACGGGGACTGGCACACTGAGAGCCCGCCATCCGAGGAGGACACCGTGAGCCGATACGTCGCCGCCGTGGACCAGGGAACCACGTCGTCGCGCTGCCTGATCTTCGACACCGGCACCGGTGGGCTGGTCGCGGCGGCGCAACAGGAGTTCACACAGCACTTCCCGAGACCGGGCTGGGTGGAGCACGACGCCGAGGAGATCTGGCGTGGGGTGCGGGCGGTGATGCGCGAGGCCATGGCGAAGGCGTCCGCCGACGTCTCCGACATCGCGGCCCTGGGCATCACGAACCAGCGTGAGACCACCGTGGTGTGGGACCGGGCGACCGGGGAGCCGGTGCACCGCGCCATCGTGTGGCAGGACACCCGCACCGACGCCCTGGTATCCGAGCTGGCCGCCGACGGCGGCCAGGACCGGTTCCGCGAGATCTGCGGCCTGCCGCTGGCGACCTACTTCGCCGGCCCGAAGGTGAGGTGGCTGCTCGATGAGGTGCCCGGACTCGCCGCGCGCGCCGAGGCGGGCGAACTGTGCTTCGGCACCATGGACACCTGGCTGATCCACAAGTTGACCGGTGAGCACGTCACCGACGTGACCAATGCGTCCCGCACCATGCTCATGAACCTGTCCACCCTGGACTGGGACGAGAAGGTGTGCGACGCCCTGGGTGTCCCGGTGGCGATGCTGCCCGCGATCCGGCCGTCCTCGCACGTCTACGGCACGGCGAAGGGGGAGTTCGCGGGCCTCACGGTGGCCGGGGCGCTCGGCGACCAGCACGCCGCCCTGTTCGGGCAGGGCTGCTACGACGTCGGCGACGCGAAGAACACGTACGGCACGGGGAGTTTCCTGTTGCTGAACACCGGTACGGAACCCGTCGGTTCGCAGGCCGGACTGATCACCACGGTCGCCTACCAGCTCGACGGCCAACCCGCCCGGTACGCATTGGAGGGCTCCATCGCGATCACCGGCGCCCTCGTGCAGTGGTTGCGGGACAACCTCGGCATCATCTCCGAGGCCGCCGAGATCGAAGACCTCGCGCGCACCGTCGAGGACAACGGCGGATGCTACTTCGTGCCGGCGTTCTCCGGTCTGTACGCCCCCCACTGGCGTTCCGACGCCCGGGGGTTGATCGCCGGCCTCACCCGATTCGCCCACAAGGGACATCTTGCGCGCGCGGTCCTGGAGGCCACGGCCTGGCAGACCCTGGAGGTCGCCGAGGCGATGCGGCAGGACTCCGGCGTCTCGCTCACCGGATTGCGTGTGGACGGCGGCATGACCGCGAACGACCTGCTCATGCAGATCCAGGCCGATGTGCTGGGGATACCGGTGATCCGGCCGCGGATCGCCGAGACCACCGCGCTGGGCGCGGCCTACGCCGCGGGACTCGCCGTCGATGTCTGGTCCAGTGTGGACGAACTCCGGGACCTGTGGGCGGAGGACCGCCGGTGGCTCCCCGAACGTGACCGGTCCGCCGACTACTCCCAGTGGCGGAAGGCGGTGGAGAAGTCGAAGGGTTGGCTGGACTGACAATCAGCGGGCGCCCTCCGCGCACACCTCCGCCCGATCGACGGTGATGGTCACGGTCGAACCCGGTGGGGCGGTGTCCCCGGCGGGCGGATGCTGGGCGGTGACGGCACATGTCGTCCCGCCGTCTCCCTGATACGTCACCGCCGGGTGGAATCCCGCCTCGGTGAGCGTCTGACGGGCCTTGGCCTCCGGCTGCCGCACCACGTCGGGCACCGGCGTGGCCGTGGGAGACGACGACGCCGACTCCGACGGCGAGGGGGACGGCGACCCGGTCCCGCCCCGTGACGGCGACGTGGAGGGATCGTCGTCGGAGGGGTCGCGGCTGCGGTTGCCCACCGGTTCGTCCGCTCCGCCCGGCAGCTCGTCGCCGGGACTCGACACACCGTCCGGTGAGACCGACTCGGAGGCGTCGGTACCCGTGACGTCGACGAGTCGGCGGCTCTCCCAGGGCGGATCCCCGACGACCACCACCAACACCACCGCCAGCAGCATGGCCGCGCCGGTGAACAGCAGCAGGCCCGGCATCAGTCGTCGCCTGCGCCGCATGGGGACGACGGCGGGCACCGCCGGCACCGGCGATGGTGCCGGCGGCTGCCACCGCGCCTCCCGCAGCGACATCCGGTCCTCCGGGACCGCGTGAGCCGGCGGCTCCACGACGGCGGCGCGCCGTGTCGTCGCCGAACGGCCCGTGACGGCCGGCCGCGCCTCACGGCACGCGGTCGCGAACTCCGCGGCCGTCGGCCAGCGGTCGTGTGGATGCTTGGCCAGCGCCCGGGAGATGAGTTCCGCGACGTCGGGGGAGACGTCGTCGGGAAGGCTGGGCGGCACGTTGCGCAGATGTGCCGAGAGCACGCCCAGCGGGGTGTCGGCCTTGAACGGTGGATGACCGGCGAGGCACTGGTGCGCGACGACGCCGAGCGAGTAGATGTCGGAGGCGGCGGTGAGTCGTTCACCGGACGCCTGTTCGGGGGACATGTAGGTCACCGTCCCCAGCACCACTCCGGTGGTCGTCATGGTGAGGTCGCCGCTGGCGCGCGCGATCCCGAAGTCGACGAGGGTGACCCGGCCGTCGTCGCGGACCAGGATGTTGCCCGGCTTGACGTCACGGTGGATGACTCCGGCGCGGTGCGCGATGTCCAACGCGTCCGCCACCTGGGCCACGATGTCCAGGGTGTCCCGAGTGTTGAGCCGGCCCCATCCGGCGATCCGGCGGGACAACGCCTGCCCGTCCACGTACTGCATGATGAGGAACGCGACGACGCCCCGGGGCGTGGCGACCTCGCCGTAGTCGTAGACGTCGACGATCCCGGGGGCCTCCAGCGCCGCGATGGCGCAGGCCTCCCGCCGGAACCGTTCCCGGAAGTTCTCGTCGGTCGCCAGACCGGTCAGCAGGACCTTGACCGCGACCGTGCGGCCGAGGATCGTGTCCTCGCCCTTCCACACGTCGCCCATCCCGCCGCCGCCCACGCGTCCGTGCAACCGGTAGCGTCCCGCCAGCACGTCACCCGCGTTCAGCACCGCTGTGTACCCCCACACCGTCCATCGGTTCGGCAAACTCCGGCGGCACGTCCTCCGCGCGGGACCGGGAGTCCCGGACCGCGCTCAGGCCGTCACGGCTGACACCGTTCCGGCATGCCACGGCCGCCACCTGGCTCTGGTGGGAGGCACCGCGACGCCGGCCCGGACAGGCGGTGCCAGGCGACCGGAACGGCGGCAGTGTTCCGGTCGCCTGGTCACCACCCGGCAGGTCGTCGGTGCACGGACGGCCTCCCACAAGAGTCAACGAGCCTGACCGGGTTTCGCTACGCCCCGAGGCCCGGGTTTGGCACACGGCCCGGCCGCGCGACCGGAGTGACCGTCGTCATCGCGTCACCGCCGCCACGCTGCTAGGGTCGCCCGACCCACCGGTCACACCCCCGCAAGGAGCCCCATGTCGATACCGCCGTTGGAGGAACGCGCCCGCTGGCTGACCGAGGCCCGGTTCGGACTGTTCGTCCACTGGGGTCTCTACTCGGCGGCCGCCAGGCACGAATGGGTTCAGACGCGCGAGAAGGCGACGGTCGAGGAGTACCGCAGGTACTTCGACCACTTCTCACCCGACCGGTTCGACCCCGAGCGCTGGGCGTCGGACGCCTGGGCGGCCGGGATGCGGTACGTGGTGGTCACGACCAAGCACCACGACGGCTTCTGCCTGTGGGACTCGAAGCTCACCGACTACTCCGCGCCGCACACCCCGGCGGGGCGCGACCTGCTGGCCCCGATGGTGGCGGCGTTCCGGGCACGCGGATTCCGGATCGGTTTCTATCACTCGCTACTGGACTGGCACCACCCGGACTTCACCATCGACGACCACCACCCGCTCAGAGACACGCCCGGACCCGGTGAGGGCCGCGACATGTCCCGGTACGTGCGGTACCTACACGGTCAGGTGACCGAGCTGTTGACCGGGTACGGCCGCGTCGACTCGATGTGGTTCGACTTCTCCTACCCCGGATACGGGGACCGGGGCAAGGGCAGAGAGGACTGGCGGTCGGAGGAGTTGATGGCCCTGGTGCGAAGGCTGCAACCCGGGATCCTCGTCAACGACCGGCTGGATCTGGGCACCGGTCCCGGTCCCGACACCGGGGACTTCACCACCCCGGAACAGGTGCAGCCCGTCGACGGCGCGGGTTTCGATTCGGCGGTCCCGTGGGAGGCGTGCCAGACGCTCAACGGTTCGTGGGGCTACGACAGGGACAACACGGAGTGGAAGTCGCCCCGGCTGCTGATCGGCATGTTGATCGACACCGTCGCCAAGGGCGGCAATCTGTTGCTGAACGTCGGGCCGACCGGTCGCGGGGCGTTCGATCCGCACGCGTCGGCGATCCTGTCCGACATCGGGGAGTGGATGGACGCCCACCACACCGCGATCCACGGTGCCGGACCGGCGGAGTTCACGCCGCCACCGGACTGCCGGTTCACCCGCCGGGCGGATCGTCTCTACCTCCACGTCCTCGCCTGGCCGTTGAAGCACCTCCACCTGCCGGGCCTGGCCGGGCGGGTCCGGTACGCGAGGCTGTTGCACGACCACTCCGAGGTACGGATCGAACGGTATGACCCGGCGGACGACTTCCGGCGGCACATGGCGGGTCTGGACCCCGACACCCTGACGTTGCGGTTGCCCGTGCGGCCACCGGAGGTCACGGTACCGGTGGTGGAGCTGATCCTGGCGGACTGAGTCGCCGGCCGTCTGATCGCGGCCGGTGCCCGGGGAGATGGGAAGGCGCCTCGGGCACCGGCCGATGAACCGTGGTGACGTCGTCGTTACATGCCACGCGACGCCGCCGTCACCGCGGTCGTCGGTCCGTTGCTACACCCGTGGGGAGGACACGGAAGCGGGAATGTCGGACCGGGAGGAAGGTACGCGGAGTGATGCGGTCTGTGCCTGGTGTCGCTTGGCGGCCTCCACCGCCTCGCCGATCTGACCGTCCCAGCACGCCCAGGAGTGGCATGGCCAGCTCTGGCCGCACACGGCGCAGATGCGCGCCTGTCCCTTGGGAGTGTGCCGCCGCCACCAGCGCACCTGCACCGGCCAGAGGCTCGGGCTGAGCACTCCGTCGGGAGGCTCGCTGGGCGGCGGCTGCTCCAATGTGTACGGACTTCTCAACTTTCCCCACCCTTTCGTATCCCGCGGGCCGTCTCGGCCCCGCGATGACTGGGTCCCACCTTGTTCGTCTTCGCGGACACTCCACTGTGCTTGGCGATGGCTTCGGCCACACACGTGGGGTAGTCTCTGTCGTATAGACTTGCACATGCAGGTTGGCACTGCAAGACATTCCACTTGATCGAGTGAACATTTCGGGACGGCTGCCGGTGGATCGCACACGGTGTGCGCTTCGAGGAGGATCCGGATATGGGAAAGTATGGCGCGAACACTGACGACGGCGCGTCCGACCGGGCCGAGAACAACTCAGGGAGTACCACAGTGGTGTCCAGCAGCGGCAGCCCCACCGTTCGGCGTCGGAGGCTCGGGGCACAGCTACGGGAGCTTCGCCAGAACAGCCACACCAGTGTGGAGCAGGTGGCCCAGGCGTTCGACGTGACGCCGTCGACGATCTACCGGATGGAATTGGGCCGGGTCAAGGTGAAGACCCGCGACATCGACCTGTTCGCGAAACTCTACGGCGTCGACCACGACTCCGGACTCGTCAAGGAGTTGACCGGCCTGGCGCGCGACGGCAGCAAACGCGGTTGGTGGGCCAAGTACGCCGACACCATCTCGCCGCCGTACGCCACCTACATCGGCCTGGAGGCGGAGGCGACCAGGCTGAGCATCTACGACGGCCTGATCATCAACGGTCTACTCCAGACACGCGAGTACGCCCAGTCGACATTCGACTTCGTCGACGAGAACGCCAAGGCCAACATGGAGAAGCGCATCGAGTTGCGGATGGAGCGCCAGGGGCGCGTCCGGCAGCGCGAACTCCAGATGTGGAACGTCATCGACGAGGCGGCGATCCGCCGTGTCATCGGCGGCGCTCCCGTGATGCGCCAACAACTCCGGCACCTCCTCGAGGTCGCCGACCTGCCGAACGTACAGATCCAGGTGTTGCCGTTCGCCGGCGGCGCCTACCCGGGGATGCTGGGATCGTTCACCTTCATGGAGTTCGGGCCGGGCGGGGACCCCAAGGACCCGGATCCCGAGCCCGATCCCACGTACCGTCACCCCGACGTGGTCTACATCGAGGGCCACACGGGGGACGTGTACGAGGAGGAGCACACCGATCGGTTCAAGACCGTCTTCGAGAACCTGCGGGTCGCGGCGTTGAGCCCGACCATGTCGCTGGAACTGATCCGTAAGGAGATCGACCGGTTGGGCTGATCCCGGTTTCCGGGAACCGATCGTCGGGAAGAAGGCTGCCCTCTCACCGCTATGGGTTGTGGCGGAGCGGCCGTTCCGAGTGCGATTGCCATCGGAACGGCCGCGGGGCCTCGGGCGGAGGCCGTCTTACGCTTCGGAGAGTGCCCTCGGGGCGATCGGGCTGTCGCGATGCACGTGACGTTGGGCGGTCACGGGTCGTGGCGGGCCGGTCCGACGGGAACGGCCACCATCTCACCGGAGGAGGGCACCGGGGATCCGGAACGTATACCGCGTCAGCGGGAGCCGTGCCTGGAGATCGCCAGCAGTTCCCGCCATTCGCCGGTCGTGGCGTGCAGGGTCGGGCCGCTGACGTCCTTCGAGTCGCGAACCTCCACGCCGGTCACGGACAACCGGGCCTCGACGCATGCGCCGTTGGGACCGGACTTGCTGCTCTTACGCCATTGTGTGTTGAGCATTTTCCCACCTGTTCTCGGTTGTGTGCGCGTGAACGCACTCCCTGAGCGTGGTCGCACGTGAATTGCGCCACCGCTTCACGGTAGACGTTGTGGTCCAGGGGTTAGGTCGGAACCGTGACAATGTCGGTTGGTTGACAGTTTGAGGCGGACTATCGTGTCCGTTCCGGCACTGTGGGTGTCGGCCGGAGTCTCGCCGCCGTCGGCGGTGCCGTCGCGCGAAGCCGCCGACGGGAACACGGGAGTACGAAGTGGACGGACGGCCGTCACCAGGTCAGTGATTCGCAGCCCCGGTCGTCCTGGGGTTCCACCTGCAGGGTCGCGTGGTCGATGCCGAAGTCCTCGTGCAGTGCCGACCTGGCGGCGGACAACACCCCGCCGAGTTCGTGGCCCGACGCGATCCCGAGGTGGGCCGAGGCCACGTCCATGCCCGACGTGAGCGTCCAGACGTGTAGGTCGTGGACGTCGGTGACGCCGGGGACGGTGCGGAGCCTCTCCTCCACGGCCGGTACGTCGATGTGTTCGGGTGCGGTCTGGAGGAGGATGCGCAGCGCGTCGCGGCCGAGCCGTGCGGCACGCGGCAGGATGAGTCCCGCCATCGCCACGGCGATGACCGGGTCCGCGTACCACCATCCGGTGGTGGCGATGACCACCGCGGCCACGATGACGCCGATCGACCCCAGGACGTCCCCAAGCACCTCGAAGTACGCGCCGCGGACGTTGATCGACTCCGACGCTCCGGACCGCAGCAGCCCCAGCGACACGAGGTTGGCGATCAGGCCGACGACGGCGGTGACCAGCATGGCGGTCGAGGCGACCTCCGTCGGTTCCCGGAACCGGCCGACGGACTCGATGAGGACCCACACGGCGACCGCGAACAGCAGCACGGTGTTGCCCAGTGCGGCGAGTACCTCCAGGCGGTACAGGCCGAACGTCCGGCGTGGCCGGGAGCGGCTGCGCCGCACCGCGATGATGGCCGCCAGCGCCATGGCGATCCCGAGCGCGTCGGTCGCCATGTGACCGGCGTCCGACAGCAGCGCCAGGGAGTTGCTGAACAGCCCCATGACGATCTCCACCACCATGAAACCGCCGGTGACGCCCAGCGCCGCCCACAGTCGTCCCCGATGCCTGGCGCCCAGGCTCATGGCCCCGTGATCGTGTCCCGCTCCCATACCGTTTCCTCGAATCGTCGCGTCGCCGGGCGGTCGCCCGCGCGAATGATGCTATCATGCGCATGTACGCATATGTGTTGGCGTCGGATTCGCCGATGTGCGCCGATCGCGGCGGTTGGGTATGTGATTCCCGTGGACACGGTTCGGCACATCGGCGGCGGCGCGGGGCTCCCGTGGTGCCGATCGGACACGGTCGGTCGCCGATCCCCTACCCGGCGCGAGGCCGGAGGGTGTTCCGCCTCACCATTGTGGAGTATCGCGTACATCCATAGTGGAGCTTCGGCGTCGCGGGGTAGACTCGACGTCAGCAGTCTGATTCCCATGCCGCCTCGTCGCCATTGGAGACGCCCATCACCGATCACGGTCTCCGGCAGCTCCCGGCAAGCGCTCGCTGAACCCAAGGTGACTCCCATCCGCCGATGGCACCGTAGGGGCGATTCCGGTGAATCGGGTTACTACACAGCGGAGGTCAGGGATGGATGATGTAGTCAACGTCGGAATCTGGTCGATGGTCGGTGTCATCGGCCTCGTCGCGCTCACGGCGCTCGTCATGGGCATGGTCGCCCGTCGCAGACGGCACGCCGAGGAGGCGCTGGAGGCGCACCGGACGGCCGCGAAGTGGTGCGGTCTGCTGCACGGCCAGTTGGCCAGCCTGCGCCACGGCGGCGACCCCGTCGCGTCGCGCGCGCTGGAGGACGCCCGTGAACACTTCGACATGGCGTCACACCGGCTGTCCGAGGCGTCCACCGCCGCGGAGTACCACGCCGTCCAGCAGGCGGCCGTCGTCGGACTGCGGTACATCGGAGTCGCCCGGGCGAGGCTCGGCCTGGTGGCCGGCCCGCAGGGGCCGCCGCCGTCCTCGGCCGACGGACGGCCGATGTACGAGGCCGGGTACCGCGCCGTGCCGGTCGCCTCGGAGGCCCGCGACGGCGACGACCGCTACGAACGCCGGCGCAACACCGTGATCTCCGGCCTGCCCGGCCTGCGCAGCGACAACTGACCTAGGAATCGCGCTTCGGATCCGGAATCACCAGGCTCAGCAGCCACGACACGATCGCCATCACGATCGCACCCCAGAACGCCGGCCAGAACCCGTCGATCGAGAACGGTATGTCCATCTGTTGGGACAGCCACCCCGTCAACAGGAACAGCAGGGCGTTCACCACCAGGGCGAACAGGCCGAGCGTCAGTACGTAGAAGGCACAGCCGAACACCTGGACGATCGGCTTGATCACCGCGTTCACCAGGCCGAAGATCAAGGCCACCACCAGCAGGGTGCCGATGTCGGCGGCGGTGGAGCCGCCGGAGACCTCGATACCGGACACGATCAGGGTCGTGACCCACAACGCCACCGCGTTGACTATCAGTCTGATCAGGAATCGCACCATCGAATGGTGACAAAGCCGGGCCCCCGCATCGGGGATGTCCGCGGCTTCGGAGTGGCCCGGTGCGGGCGTTACCGTGCCGGTGGTCGCGGCGCCCCTCCGGACCACCGGCACGGCGCCGCACCGGTTCCTCCTCGGTGCGGCGGTCTCGGATCAGCCGAAACGGCCGGTGATGTAGTCCTCCGTGCGCTGCTCGGCCGGGTTCGTGAAGATCTTCTCGGTGTCGTCGAACTCCACGAGGCGACCGTGCCGGACACCGGCGTCGTCCACCTCGGCGGTGAAGAACGCCGTGTAGTGACTCACCCGGGCCGCCTGCTGCATGTTGTGCGTGACGATGACGATGGTGTAGTCCTCCGCCAACCGGAACATCAGTTCCTCCACCTTGGAGGTGGCGATCGGGTCCAGGGCCGAACACGGCTCGTCCATCAGGATGACCTCGGGCTTGACCGCGATCGCGCGCGCGATGCACAGCCGCTGCTGCTGGCCACCCGACAGAGCCAGGCCGGAGGTCTTCATCTTGTCCTTGACCTCGTCCCACAACGCCGCGCCGGTCAGCGCCTCCTCGACGATGTCGTCGAGCTCCGCGCGCCGCTTGACGCCGTTCAGGCGGGGACCGTAGGCGACGTTGTCGTAGATCGACTTCGGGAACGGGTTCGCCTTCTGGAACACCATGCCGATGTGGCGCCGCACCTGGATCGGGTCCACGTTCGGCGCGTAGATGTCCTGACCGTGGTAGGTGATCGAACCGCTCACGCGGGCACCCGCCACCAGGTCGTTCATCCGGTTCAGGGACCGCAGCACGGTCGACTTGCCGCAACCGGACGGGCCGATCATCGCGGTGATCTGGTTGTGGCGGATGGGCAGTGACACGCCCCTGACCGCCTCGAAGTCACCGTAGAACACGCTGACGTCGGACAGGTCCATCACCGGCTCGCCGGGGGCCGACACCGAGGTGGCGGCGCTGCCCAGGCCCGCGGTGGGACGGACGGTACGGGACGGTGCCTTTTCGGGAGTGGTCATGGTCGTCACCTCGGAGTCGACGGACGGGGACTTGACGGAACGGGTCGGCATCTCAGCGCTCCTTGAGTGCGAACCTGGCGGCGATGAGCCGGGCGATGATGGTGAACAGCAGCACGATCGCGATCAGGGTCAGTGCCGCGCCCCACGCGCGGTCCTGCGCCCCCGCGAACGTGAGGCTCGCGTTGCGGTAGATCTGCGCGGCCAGGGTGGTGTTGCCGCCGTCGAACAGGTCCGGGTTCGCCGCGAAGGCGATCCCGACGGTCACGATGATCGGCGCGGTCTCACCCGCGGCCCGGGCCACCGCCAGCAGCGAACCACTGGTGATGCCCGAGATCGCCGACGGCAGGACCACCGTCACGATCGTGCGCCACTTGCGGGCGCCCAGCGCGGCACTGGCCTGGCGCAACTCGTCCGGCACCAGCCGCAGCATCTCCTCGCTGGAACGGATGACGATCGGCAGCATCAGGCACGCGAGCGCCAGCGCGCCGCCGAACCCGTTCTTCTCGCCGATGGCCAGGACCCACGTCACGTAGATGAACAGGCCCATCACGATCGACGGGACACCGGTCATCACGTCGGCCATGGTCCGGATGAACCTCGCCAACGCCGACTGCTTGCCGTACTCGTTGAGGTAGATCGCGCCCATCACGCCCAGCGGGATCGCCAGCAGGGCGGCCATACCCGTGATCACCAGGGTTCCCACCACCGCGGCCCCCATGCCGGGGCCCTCACGACGGTAGTTGCGGGGGATGTCGGCGGTCAGGAACTCCAGGCTCATCACGCCCGCGCCACGGGACACGACCTCGTAGACCACCAGGCCCAACGGCAGGATCGCCAACAGCAGACAGGCGGCGATCAGCACCGTCATGCCCCGGTTGGCGAACCGGCGGCGGAACGGCAGCGCGGACTTCCCCAGGTCGGGACGCGACCGGGCGGCACCCTCACGGGCGGGGGTGGCGGTGGCCGTCATGCGGTGGCTCCCTTCATGCGGATCTCGGCGCGCCGCACGATCACCCGCGCGCTGTAGTTGACGAGCACGGTCATGGCGAACAGCACGACGCCGATCCCGATGAGCGCGCTGGTGTGCAGACCGCTGGCCTCACCCCACTGTTGGGCGATGACCGCGGCCATGGAGTTCCCGGAGGCGAAGAGGTTCGCCGCGATCTGGGTGGAGCCGCCGATGACGAGCGTCACCGCGATGGTCTCGCCCATCGCGCGTCCCAGGCCCAGCATCGCCGCGCCCACCAGGCCGGCGAAACTGTGGGGGAACACCGCGCCCTTGATCATCTCCCAGCGGGTGGCGCCCAACGCGTACGCCGCCTGCTTGTCGGCGACCGGCACGGTGTCGAACACCTCGCGGCTGATCGACGTGATGATCGGGATCACCATGACGGCGAGGATCACGCCCGCCGTGGCGAAGGTGTTGCCGTTGACGGCGGGACCGAACACCGAACCCAGGACCGGAACGTTCACGACGAGGTCGTGGATCCACTGGTACAACGGCAGCGCGGCGGGTGCGATGACCAGGATGCCGACGAGACCGAACACCACCGACGGCACCGCCGCCAACAGGTCGATCACGGTGACGGCGGGCACCCGCAGCCAGCGCGGCGCCAGCTCGGTGAGGAACAGCGCGATGCCGATGGACACCGGGACCGCGATCAGCAGCGCCAGCAGCGACGAGACGGCGGTGCCGTAGAGGAAGGTCAGCGTGCCGAACAGCGGCAGGTCGGGGTTGTTGGGCGCCCAGCGTTGTCCGAAGATGAAGTCGAATCCGGAGTGCTGGAAGGCGGGCAGCGCCTCCCAGGTGGTGCTGAGCAGGATCAGCGCCAGGACGCCGAGTACGAGAAGACCCGCGCCGTACGAGGCGCCGCCGAACACGCGGTCGAGCGTGCGGCCCCGGCCCGGCGTCGTCACATCGGAGGCGGGTGCCCTGTCGAGCTGTGTCAAGGGGAACTCCATGTATACGGCCGTGCCGCACCGGGGGCCTCAGGGGCCTCCGATGCGGCGGGACGGCGGTTGCGGATCAACTCTGGATCTTGTCCAGCTGGGCCAGTGCCTGCTCGGCGAGCGAGTCGGGCAGCGGCGCGAAGAACTCGTCCTCGGCCAGCGCCTGTCCGTCGGTGAGCAGCCAGGTCAGGAACGCCTTGACCAGTTCGGCGGTCTGCGGGTCCTCGTAGCTGGTGCGCACCAGGATGTAGGTCGGCGCGGTGATCGGGTAGGCGTCGGCGCCGGCCGCGTTCAGCGGGTTGTAGGACAGGTCCTCGGCGACCTCGGCGCCCTCCAGGCCGGCGGTGGTGCCCGCGATGCTCGGCATCACGAACTCGCCGTCGGCGTTCTCGACGGCCGCGAACACGAGCTCGCTGCCGGTCGCGTCGGCGAGGTCGACGTATCCGATGGCGCCCTCGGTCTGCTGGATGATCGAGGCGACACCGGTGTTCTTCTCGCCGCCCTGCGAGTCGGAGGGCCACTCGACGACGTCGCCGCTGCCCAGCTCCCAGGACTCGGTCGCCTCGTCGAGGAACTTGGTGAAGTTGGTCGTGGTGCCCGAGCCGTCGGAGCGGTGGGCGATGGTGATCGGGGTATCGGGCAACTCGGCGTCGGGGTTGGCCTCGGCGATCGCCGGGTCGTTCCAGGTCTCGATGTCGCCCTGGAAGATCTGGGCCAGCGTCTCCTGGCCGAGCTGCAGGCCCTCGACGCCGGGCAGGTTGTAGGACACCGTGATGGGGGCGGCCACGGTGGGCACGTAGAGGAACGAACCGGGCTCGACCGGGTCGTCGTCACCGACCAGGCTGTCGGTGCCGGCGAAGTCGGTCAGACCCTCGCCGAACTCCTTCTTGCCGGTGCCGGATCCGGTGGAGTTGTAGTTGATGACGACCTCGGGAGCGACCTCGGCGTAGGCCTCGATGGCCACCTGGTAGTAGGCGTCGGGGAAGCTGGCGCCGGAGGCGGTCAGTTCACCGGAAAGGTCGCTGGTGCCGGTGTTTCCGGCGTCGTCGGCGGAGTCTCCACCGCCGCATGCCGCGACACCGAGGGCGAGGGCACTGGCGGCCAGAAGAGGCAGGACTTTGCCTCGCACGTTCACAGTCACTGTAGGTCTCTACTCCGGGTTCGGCCGGTGAGTCACCGGACGGCGGTTGATTCACTGACCATGTAAATCCGGACCGGTGTGCGGGTAGAGAAGTCAAGGTGAACGATAAATGAACGACGCGACGCGGTTTGAACGCGCGCCGTGACGCGCCTCTCGGTCGCCGGGCCGGGCTCACGGCCGGTCGAGGTGTACCTCGCCCGTGACCAGGTAGACGATCTGGTGTGCGATGCGTACGGCGTGGTCGGCGAACCGTTCGTAGGCGCGGCCCAGCATGGCCACGTCCACGGCCGCCTCGGCGCCGTGCGGCCAGTCGTCGCCGATCAACGCCATCAGCCTCGCGAACTGGGCGTCCATCTCGTCGTCGTCGAGGTCGAACTGGGCGGCGTCCAACACGTCCCGCGACAGCAGGATGCGGGTCGTCTTGGCGGCGACGCGGTCGGCGACGGCCGCCATCGCCTCGTAGACGGGCCGCGCGGCGGGTACGGCGCAGGCGGTCCCGTCCCGCTGCGCGATCTTGGCGATGTGCACCGCCATGTCGCCCATGCGTTCCAGGTCGGTGGTCATGCGGATCGCGCCCAGCATGAACCGCAGGTCCCCGGCGATCGGCTGGTGCCGGGTCATGATCTCGGTGACGCGGTCCTCGACGGTGTACTGCATGGCGTTGACCCGCGAGTCGCCGTCGATGACCGCCTGCGCGCGTTCGGGAGTCCGTTCCAGCAGTACCGCGGAGGCGGACCGGACCGCCGTGGCGACCAGAGTGGACATGTCCACCAACTGGCCTCCGACAACGTCCAGATGGGAGTGCAGTGGGTCGCGCATCGGAACCCCCTTATCGGTGACGACAACCGACCTCGAGTGTGCCCGATCGGTCACCCCGCGGAACGGGCGGTCCCGGTGACGGGTGTCTCGGTCACGGACCCGACCGCCAGTACTCCCCGTCGGCGCGGCTCATCAGACCGGTGTCGACCAGCCGGCGGCGCAGGTTGGCGTGGTCGTCGTGGAATCCCCTCAGGATCCGGTTCACCTCGGGTTCCCGGTACCGCACACCCGGCTCGAACCGGGTGACGACGTACTCCAGGACGACCCGCACCTTGGCGGCGGCCTCCGGCATGACCCTGATCCGGCCGTCCCGCAGGACCGTGTTGAGCAGCGCGTTCCGCTTCGGGTCGGGATCGAGTACGGGAGTCGGGCGGTCGGCTCCCACCGCGCGCATCACGGTCTTGAACAGTTCGGGCCGCGCGGTGAGACCGGAGTCGTCGCCGTCGATCAGGCCGCCGTCCCGCAGCTTCCCGATCGCCTTGACGACGCGGGCCGGCGGCAGCCCGGCGCCGCTCGCCACGGTCGCGACGTCGCCCGCGCCGAGGACCACCGCGGCGAAGACCCGCAGCCGTTCCGGTTCCGCCAACAGTCCGCACAACGTCTCGGGAGTCATCGGGCGAGCCTGACAGCCGGGGCCGTTCCGTGCCAGTCGTTTTCCGGCGCACCCGGTGGAGACGTCCGGTGCCGCCCACTCCCGGACTCGGGGAGGGCGGCACCGGTGGTGTCGCGGGTCAACCCGTCCGGGTGTCGGTCCTCGCCGTGAACACCTCGGCGTGATCCCGGGCGAAGTCGGTGACGGTGCGGGCGCGACGGCCGGTGACGGCCTCGAAGTCGGGTGAGACGTGGTCGCCCCGGCCCAGCACGTGGGCCTGGGCGTACTCGGTCAACATCCCGATGATCCACTCCGGCACACCGGATGCCCGCAGCCGCCGTTCGCGTGCGTCGTCGGAGACCGGTGTGTAGCGGACCGCCCGCCCGCACACCGCCGACAGTGCCGCGGCGACCTCGTCGAAGGTGATCGCCCGAGGACCGGTGAGGGTGTAGGTCCGGCCGTCGTGCCGGTCGGAGTCGTCGCGCAGGATCACGGCGGCGCAGGCGGCGACGTCGCGCGCGTCGATCATGGCGAGCCGGCTCGTCGCCATGTTGAGTCGCAGGACACCCTCGGCGGCGACGTCGTGGGCCTCCCCGAGCAGGTTCTGCATGAACCAGAAGGGTCGCAGGATCGTCCATCGTAGACCGGATTCGATCAGGTCCGCGTCGGCGCGCGCGTGCAGGCGCTCACTGCGGGTCGGTGCGTCGGGCGCGGCCCGCAACGCCGACAGCCGCACCACCCGGCCGACCCCGGCCCGGTGCGCAGCCCGGACGGCGTTCGCGCTGAGTTCGTGCGCGCGCGGGTCGTTGGGTGTCAACAGCCAGAGGTCGTCGGCGCCGTCGAACGCGGCACGGCACGACGCGGGTTCCGCGAGATCGCCGACGAACGCCGCCACGCCTCGTCGCCGCAGAGTCTCGGCGGCGGCCTCGCCGGTCACCAGTGCGCGAAGCCTGACGGGGGCGCCTTCGAGCGCGTCCAGCAACGCCGAGGACACGGTCCCGGTGGCTCCGGTGATCAACAGGGTGCGGGTGGCGGTCATCGTGCGATCTCCTCGGTGGATTCGGCCGCCGGGGTCCCGGCGGTCGGTCGGATGTGGCGGCGGAACCGTTCGCGCGCGATCGCCGGCGTCGTCTGCGCGGCCGCGATCGCCAGGAGGGCCAGTACGAATCCGGCGCACTGCGGCGGTGTGAGGGTCTCGCCGAGCACCACCAGGCCGAGCAGGGTCGCCACGGCCGGTGACAGCAGCGGAAGGAACGACACCGCCGCAACCGGCAGCCGGCCCAGGCCCCCGAACCACAGGACGTAGGCGATGGCGGTGCCGACCACGGCCAGCCAGGCGTAGCCTCCCCACGCCGCCGCGTCGGGCACCGGAGACAGCCCCTCGGCCGCCAACGCGACCGGTGTCAGCAACAGGCCGCTCGCGGTGAGCTGCCAGCCCGTGAAGGCGAGCGTGCCGACCCCCTCGGGGCGCCCCCATCGCCGGGTCAGGACGATCCCGGTGGCCATCGACGCGGCGGCGGCGATGCCGGCGAGTAGACCGACGGCGTCGAAGCCGACCGGGCCGCGCAGCACCATCAACCCGACGCCCGCCACTCCCGCGGCGCCCCAGCCGAGTCGCCAACCGGTGGGGCGGTCACGCAGCACCAGGTACCCGATCGCGGCGACGAGCAGCGGTTGCACCGCGGTCAGGGTCGCCGCGACACCCCCGGGCAACCGGTAGGCCGCCACGAACAGCAGCGCGTTGAACGCCCCGATGTTCAGGGTTCCCAACACGGCGGATCGCCACCACCACCGGCCGCGCGGCAGAACCCGCGCGACGAGCACCAGGCACAGGCCCGCCGGGAGGAGCCGGATCACCGCCGACAGCAGCGGAATGCCGGGTGGCAGGAACTCGGTCGTCACAAGGTAGGTGGTGCCCCAGCTCACCGGCGCCAGTGCGGTGAGAACGGTCAGGCGGGCCGGGGACGGATTCGATACGGGGGTCGTCACGACGGAAGTCTCACCCGGCGACCATCGATGAGTCCAACACATGTTCGTCACCGGATCGATCGTGATTCAAGATGGATGTGTGGAACTCCAACAGTTGCGTTACGTCGTCGAGGTCGCCGAGACCCGGAACTTCACCCGGGCCGCCGAGCGCTGCCGGGTGGTCCAGTCGGCGCTGAGTCACCAGATCGCCCGCCTGGAACGGGAACTCGGCGCCAGGCTCTTCGCGCGCACCAGTCGCAGCGTGCGGCTCACCCCGGCCGGGGAGGCGTTCCTTCCGGCCGCCCGGCAGTGCCTGGCCGCCGCCGAACGCGCCCGGGCGGAGGTGGCCGCCGCGGTCGGCGAGGTGCGCGGTGAGCTGGTGGTGGGCCTGATCCCGACGGTCGCCGCCGTGGACGTCCCCGTGGCGCTGCGGACCTTCCGCGGCCGCCATCCACACGTGAACGTCCGCCTGCGGGTGGGCGCGAGCGAGGACCTGGTGGAACAGGTGAGGCAGGGGACGATGGACGTGGCCTTCCTCGGATTGCCGACCACGGCGCGACCCGAGGGCGTGGCGACCCGCGAACTCGCCCGGGACCGTCTGGTGGCGGTGGTCGCGCCCGGGCATCCGCTGGCGGGGGAGACCGTGGTGGACCTGCGGAGACTGTCCCGCGAGGTCTTCGTGGACCTTCCGGCCGGGACGGCCGGGCGCGCCCAGTCCGACCTGGCGTTCGCGGCGGCGGGCCTGCGACGTGACGTCGCCTTCGAGGTGTCCTCTGCGGACTTCATCGCCCGGCTCGTCGTCGAGGACCTCGGCGTCGCGCTGCTCCCGTCCGGCTACGTGCCACGGCTCACCGGTGTCGTCACCGTCGAGGTCGCCGACGCGCCCGCCCGGATGGAACACGTCGTCTGGAGCAGGATCGGTGCCTCACCGGCCGCTCAGGCGTTCCTGGCGCTGCTCGACGGTTCCCGGCCCGGGCACGGCGACTCCGGAGGGAACGGCGCGGCCGGGCTCCCCGCCCGGCCGTCGGACCGTCAGGTCTCACCGAGGTCGTCGGCGACCGTGGAGACGGGCACGTTGAGGACGCCGTCGAAGGCGGCCAGGACGGGCGACTCCATGTAGGCGGCCTGGATGCGGATCCGGTCGGGGCCGGCGACGTCGCGGGGGACCCCGCGCAGTCCGGCGAGGCCGAAGCCGACGCCCGAGTCGGCGAAGTCCTCCTCGACGCTGCCGGGCGCGGGTGGTCCCAGTGGTGCGTTCTCGACGGTGAACCCGAACCGGGCGTTCTCGTCGCGGTGCATCTCGGCGGTGTGCCCCGCGGTACTGGTCAGGCCCAGCGCGAAGTAGTCGTCGCCGAGGGCGTCGTGGAGGTGTTGCCCCATGGGCAGCGACGTGAGACGTCCGTCGAAGGAGATCGGTGCCTTCTGGATGTGGGCGTTGTGGGCGGCCAGCACCATCCGGGTGCCCGGTCCCAGGCGTTCCAGATGCCACCGGACCGATCCGGCCATGTAGACCTCGCGGGCGGAGGTGTCGGCGGTGAGACCACCGCCGGAGAACAGCCCCGCCATGGCGCGGAAGGTGTAGTCGGCGTGACAGGCCCCCTCCAGGCATTGCAGCGCCACGTTGTACGCCTCCCGGCCGCCACGGGAGACGTGGAGCGGAGCGACCGACCGGTACCTGATGAGCAGCCTGGCCAGGCTCGCGGTGAGGGCGTCCTGCTCGATGGCCGGCAGTCGTTCCCACGCCGGTGCGGCGACCGCGCCCGAGTCGCCCGCGAAGGATTCGGCGATCCGTTTCGCCGTCCGGATCGTCGGCAGCAGCTCGGGGTCGACGACCCGCAGATGCTCCTCGACGGGTTCCAGGGCCGGAAGCAGCGAGCCGCCGGCGGCCGGTATGTCGACGCCGGCGAACCGCACGTGCGGGGAGGCGGTCGCGTTGTGCCGCCGGATCCAGCGCAGCGGTGCGTCGAGGCCGACCGGGATCGCGGAGCCGGTCAACCCCGCCAGGTCCTCCTCGGCGCCTTCGCCGTGTGCCCAGGCGTCCAGGGGGAGGCTTTCACCGAACCCGTACTCGAACGCCAGAACGGTGAAACCGCACCGTTCCACCAGATACCGCAGGATGCGTTGCCGGAGAGCGGAGAACTCGCGGATGAAGTGGGAGTTCTCGCCGATCGCGACGACACGGGCGTCGCCGATCATGTCGCCCAACGGTTCCAGATCGTCCTGTGGGGCGTCCGGGTCGAGGTGGGTGAGCGCGGTGGCGTGGTCGCGGAGCCACGCCGCGAAGGGACTGGGGTCGGATGCGGTCATCGTGTCGGCTCCGGTTCGTCGTCGTGGTCGGTGGGGTCAACGGGCCGGCCGGGTGGGGGCGGCGGCCTCCAGGTCGTCGACGCCTCCGGACATGATCGTGCGCAGGTGTGCGGTGATGTGCGGGATCGGCCAGTCCCACCAGGCGAGTGCGAGGAGACGGTCGACGTCGGTGTCGCCGTAGCGGCGGCGGATCAGCGTCGCCGGGTTCCCGCCGACGACGCCGTAGTCGGGGACGTCGTTCACCACCACGGAACCCGAGGCGACGATCGCACCATGTCCTATGCGGACGCCGGGCATGATCAGTGAGCCGTACCCGAGCCACACGTCGTTGCCGACGATCGTGTCCCCCCGCCCCGGCAGTCCGGTGATCAGGTCGAGGTGTTCCGCCCACGAGCCGCCCATGATCGGGAAGGGGAACGTGGAGGGGCCGTCCATGCGGTGGTTGGCGCCGTTCATGACGAACCGCACGCCCTCTCCGATCGCGCAGAACCTCCCGATGACCAGCCGCTCGGGTCCATAGTGGTACAGGACGTTGCGGGTCTGGAAGGCGGTCGGATCGTCGGGATCGTCGTAGTAGGAGAACTCGCCGACCTCGATCAGCGGGGAGGTGACGAGCGGCTTCAACGACACCACGCGGGGTTGCCCGGGCATCGGATGCAGCACGGTCGGGTCGGGCGGGGGCGGCGTGGGCATCGGGGCATCGTCTCCTTCGGAGGGCGGGTTCGCGGTGTGGCGCGCCGAGACGGGTACTTCGCCCGGCTTAACGCGACAGATGCTACATTAAGCGCTGTCAGCGCCTCCGTCGACCGATTCACCAGGACACCGCAGATGACCTCGCCCACATCCCGCCCCCAGGACGCGCCCCGGCCCCGGCCCGGCGGCCGGACCGCCCGAATCCGCGGTCGGGTACACGAGGCAACGCTCGCCGAACTGGCCGAACACGGTTTCGCCGGAGTCACCGTGGAGGCCGTCGCGCTGCGCGCCGGAGTGCACCGGGCGACGGTGTACCGGCGATGGGGCGACGTCGGCGGCCTGCTCGCGGACTTCCTAGACGCCGCCGGGGACGACGAGTGGGAACCCCCCGACACCGGATCACTCCGAGGTGACCTGACGGCGCTCAATCGGGAGGTCTTCGACGCGCTGACCGCGCGACCGTCCGTTGTGGCGGCGCTGATCGCCGCGTCATTCCACTCGCAGAAGGCGGAACACGCACAGCGGCGGCTCTGGGAGGACCGGTACGCGCGCTGCGCCGTCCTCGTCACCCGCGCCGTCGCACGCGGCGAGATCCCACCGCGAACCGACCCCCGGCGGCTGCTGGTGGCCGCCACCGCCCCCGTCTACCACGAGCTGGTGTTGCTGCGCACCACGCCGGATCCCGGCCTGCCCGATCTCGCCGCCGGTGCCGCCGCCCTCGCCGCCGGCGGCGGTGCCTTCACGGTCCCGGACGGACCGGGCTGATCACGTCGGGCTCGCGGCGATTCCCGTGCACCGGCCTCGCGGTTCGGGCGGCCGACCCGTACCGGTCGTCCACCCGTGAGCCTCGCCTCAGTGGCAGCCTCCGTCGGAGGAGTCGACCGGGGTCGCACCGGGTCGCGTCCACTGTGCCGTGGGCCTGCCTTCGGTGCGCCAGAAGTGGAATGTCGGCGACTGCGGCCAGTCCTTCGGGGAGTCCTCCCAGGTCTCCATGCGGCCGTAGACGGTCATGTCGAGCAGCTTCAGCGACGCCATGATCGCCTCGACGCCGCGTCCGGTGGTCTCGTAGGTGAGGAAGACCCGGTCGCCCCGGCGCAGGAACACGGCGATCGCGCCGCCGCCGGCGTAGGCCGGGTCGTCCACGCCTCGGGTGGAGTACCACGGATGGGTGTAACCCATGAACTCCCGGAACCTCGTCAGTTCCTCCTGCGGGCCGGGACACCACACCGCGAACGTGACGCCGCGCGCGTTGAGGTAGGCGGCGTTCTGGAAGTCCCAGATGGTGATGGTGCAGCCTTCGCACTGCTGCGCGATCGGCTTCCCCTCCTCCCACATGTGCTTGTAGACGACGAGCTCGTCGCGTCCCTCGAACATGTCGACGAGCGGGGTCGGACCGTTCGCCCCGGGCAGGGACAGCGGTGTCACCTCGGTCATGGGGAGTCGTCGCCGGGCGGCCGCGATGGCGTCGCCGGCGCGGGTGTGCTCCTTCTCCCGCACCAGTAGGGCCTCCCGTTCCCGCAACCAGGTGGCGCGGTCGACGACGGGGGGTGCCGGTGGAGTCGTGCGGTTCTCTGTCATGTCACTATCTTAAACATAGTGCCGAGTATCTTGAAGCTACGATCAATGGATGCCGGTGATACGCAGCTATGCCGAACACGGAGACGCCTGCCGGGCCGCGAACGCCCTCGACCTGGTGGGAGACCGGTGGACGCTGATCATCGTGCGGGAACTGCTCCTGGGGCCGAAGCGCTTCGCCGACCTGGCCGAAACCGTTCGCGGCATCACCCCCGCGGTCCTGACCGGACGGTTGCGCCACCTCGAGGACGCCGGGATCGTGACCCACCGGGCGCTTCCGGACCCCGCCCGCACCCGGGTGTACGCCGTGACCGAATGGGGGCGCGGTCTGGAGACGATCCTGCGAGACCTCGGACGCTGGTACACGGACGGACCCGACCCCGCCACCACCGGCGGGATGACCCCCGACGCGGTGATCATCGCGATGCGGACGATGGCGCCGTCCGGCCTCACCACGCTTCCGACCGTCGCCCTCCACCTCCACGACGACCGCCGGCCGTCGCCGCCCGTCAGCCGATACCACACCACCGTGTCGGACGGCCGATTCACGGTCTGCGCAGGCGAACCCGCCGACGCCGCGGCCACCGTGGCGACCGACTCCACACTGTGGAGCCGAGTCCTGTTCGCCGGGGAACCCCTGGACGCGCACGAACGGCACGGATCGGTGGCCGTCACCGGCGACCATGCGGCCGTCACCGCCCTGGTGGCGGCCTTCGCCTGACCCCCGGCACCACGGCATCACCTCGCCCCACGGGGATGCGGTTCGTCCCGTATGGGGGCGATCCGGGCGGCTTCCCCGGCGACGGAATGCCCGCCGGAATCCGGACGCCCGGTGCCGACGGTGTTCGTGCGTCGGTGACCACCACGTCCACCGGAGAGCCGTACCGTCGGCGCGCCGATTCCGGTGAGGGGGCCCGCATCGGGCCGCATCGTGTACCGGTCGCCGAACACCGCCGGTATGTTGCCTCCATGCGGCCGGTGAGTGTGAGCGTGGACCTGGGAACCTCTCACACCGTGGCCGTCGTGGGCGCGGAGGACGGCCGGGCGACCCCGCTGCTGTTCGACGGATCGCCGTTGCTGGGATCGGCGGTGTTCAAGGGGACCGCCGGAGACCTGACGGTGGGACGCGACGCGACGCATTCGGCCCGCCTGTACCCCGAGCGCCTGGAACCCCATCCCAAGCGCCGAATCGACGACGGGACGGTACTGCTCGGCGACGCCGAGGTGACCGTGCGGGACATGTTCGCCGCGATCCTCGGACGGGTCCGCGACGAATGCGTCCGGGTGACCGGTTCCGTTCCCCCGTTGACGCTGACGCACCCGGCCACGTGGGGGCCGGTGCGGCGCCAGACCCTCATCGACGCCGCCGAGTCGGCGGGCATGGCCTCACCGCGACTGCTGCCCGAACCGGTGGCGGCGGCGCGCTACTTCTCGCGCCGGCAGGCGGCCGGGGTCCCCGTGGGATCGGTGATCGCCGTCTACGACCTGGGCGGTGGCACCTTCGACATCTCGGTCGTGCGGCGGACCGACACGGGATTCGACGTCCTGGCTGCCGACGGTGCCTCCGACCTGGGCGGCGTGGACGTCGACCACGCCCTGACTGACCATCTCGGCCGTCCACACCGCGAGGATCCACAGTGGTGGAAACTGATGGATCCGCAGCGGCCCGACGAGAGACGTCAGCGCCGGCACTTCCTCGACGACGTCCGGGCGGCCAAGGAACGGCTCTCCAGGGAGAACCACGTCGATCTGCTCATTCCACTGGTGGAGAAGGAATCCCACCTCACCAGGGGCGAACTGGAGACCCTCGCGCGGCCACTCCTCGACAGGACCGTACGACTCACACGGACACTGATCCGCGCCGTCGGAAGGGAACCCGGCGACCTGGCCGGACTGTTCCTGGTCGGCGGCGCCTCCCGGATGCCGCTGGTCGCTACGCTGCTGCACCGCGCCACCGGCATCGCCCCCACCGCCATCGACCAGCCCGAGACCGTCGTCGCCTACGGCGGTCTCACCACCGTCCCGTCCCACGACGGCGGCGGTGACTTCGCCGCGCCGGGACGTACCGGCGCGCCGCCCCCTCCACCGGACGGCGCCGATCCGGCTCCGCCACCGTCCATGCCGACCGAAGACCGGCCCGAGGCCGCGACGGCGTCACCCGGCGACCCGAGCGACGAGGCGGAGCCCGAGACCCCGCATGGCGGGCAATCGATCGACCCGGAGACCGTGTGCGAACTGGGCCGCCTCGCCGAGGAACGCGGCGACCCGGTCGAGGCGGAGGCCTGGTACCGCCGGGGCGCGGACGCCTCGAACGGGACCGCGATGCGCTCCCTCGCGCGCCTCCTGCTGGCACGTGGTGATCTCGCCGAGGCCGAACCCTGGCTACGCCGGGCCGCCGACCTGGGTGACCTGCTCGCGATGGCGGGTCTCGCGGTACTGCCGATGATGCGGGAGGCCGGCAGCGAAGACCTCGACATGCCGACGGTGCAGGCTTTCGCCACCGAGGCCGCGCCCTGGGTCCGCAGGCTCACCGCCGAAGGACCGCCGGACGACGATGCCGTCCACGGATTCCTCGGTGCCTTCCTCGGGGATCGGATCGCCGCCGACATCCCGGTCGTCTTCGGCAACCTGCTCATGGTCAGTGGTGACGTCCGCCAGGCCGAGTTCTGGCTATGCCGCGCCGCGGACGCGGGTGACCACGGTGCTGCGACCGTCCTGGCCGGCGTTCTCATGATGTGCGGGGACCTGACGGACGCCGAGAAGTGGTTCCGCAGGTTGGCTGAGGCGGGTGATGCCGATGCGATGGGCGGGCTGGGGGAGGTGCTCCGCAAGCGTGGTGCGTCCGCCGAGGCGGAACGCTGGTTCGAGCGGGGTGCCGAGGCCGGCGGTGCCGGGGCGATGGCCGGACTGGGTGAGATGTTGGCCGAGCGTGGCGCGTCGGTGGAGGCGGAACGCTGGTTCCGTAGGGGCGTCGAGGAGGGGGACGCCGAGGCGATGGCCGGACTCGGTGCGTTGCTGGTCGAACGTGGTTCCTTCATAGAGGCCGAACGCTGGTACCGCCGAGCCGTCGACGCCGGCGCGACCACCTGGGACGATCTGCCCGGGTGGTGCAGGTCGGCCGACGGACCTGCGGGCGAGTGGTATCGCGAGTCGCGGTCCGAGTACGCCAAGGTGTTGACCAGCCTCGCCGACCTGTTGGCGCGACGCGGCGACTCCGACGAGGCCGAGACCTGGCGCCGCAAGGCCACCGACCTCCGGTCCGGCCGGCCGTAGCCCACAGTAGAGGCCATGAGGGTCCGGAGAGACGAAGAACTCCGGCCGTCGTTCCACTGGCCGGAGTCTCGTCGATCGTGTCGGTGCGCCGTCAGGGACTCGAACCCCGAACCCGCTGGTTAAGAGCCAGCTGCTCTGCCAATTGAGCTAACGGCGCGTATGTGGTGAACCGGTGGGTTCACTGGTTGTGGGAGTCGAACCCCCGATCATCCCGCCGGGTCGAACCCCGGTGCGGATGCGATGAGAAGATTAGCACGGCGTCTCGGGGGCGGGCATCCCGGTATCGCGTCACGGCTCGCCGGGGGCGGTACCGTCCGTGCCGTCGCGCCGGGCCTGCCGGATCCAGCCGTCACCGTCGCAGGACCAGCACTCCCGTCCCTCCATGTCACCCGTGATCCGTCCGGGTTGGTCGATCCGGGCGCGCGGAATCGACACCTCGCCGCTGCCACCGCAGGTCAGGCACAGGGTTCGCAACTCGCCAGGTACACGTTCGGCCACCGGCTCACCTTAGCCGCCACCGGCCCCACGGCCGTGTCATCGCCGTCTCGGCGGGACGCACGTCATATCGCGACATGTCCATGCGGTGACGTCCCGTGGCGGCGTTCCGTCACCGGGCCGGGCGGCCGCACGCCGGTGCGCGACCGTCAATACCATCAGCGGGTGACCGACACCGACCCGATGTGGGAGGCGGTGGACACCGCGACCGGCTGGCTCGACGCCGCGAACGGCCGCACCGACCACGAGCTGACCTGCCGCATTCTCAAACTCACCGAGGAGGCCGGCGAGGTCGCCGTCGCCTGGATCGGCGCCTTGGGACAGAACCCGCGCAAGGGTGTGACGCACACCCGTGCCGACGTCGTCGCCGAGTTGGCCGACGTCGCCGTGACCGCGTTGGTGGCCATCAGCAGCCTCGGCCACGATCCACGCGCCGCCATGGCCGAGTGCGCCGCCAAGATCTCCGGCCGTTCGCAGCCGAGTCGGGAGTCGTCCGCATGACCGAGACCGTGACCGGCTTCGCCGTCGTCGACAAGCCCGGTGGAATGACCTCGCACGACGTGGTGGCCCGGATGCGCCGGTTGGCGGGCACCCGGAAGGTGGGGCACGGCGGCACCCTCGACCCGATGGCGACCGGCGTCCTCGTGGTGGCGGTGGGTCGCATCACCCGCCTGCTGACCTATGTGACCGGATGCGACAAGTCCTATGAGGCGACGATCCGCCTGGGCGAGGCCACCGTCACCGACGACGCCGAGGGGGACGTGACCGCCACCGCCGACGTGTCCGGTGTCACCGACGAGGCGGTGCACGCGGGTCTGGCGACCATGCGCGGCGAGATCTCCCAGGTGCCGAGCGCCGTCAGCGCCGTCAAGATCGACGGGAAGCGGGCGTACAAGCGGGTGCGGGAGGGTGAACAGGTGGAACTGCCCGCGCGGCGCGTGACGGTCTCCCGCCTCGACGTGACCGCCGTCCGCCGGGATGCGGGTCTGGAGGTGGACGTCCGGCTCGACTGCTCGTCCGGCACCTATGTGCGCGCGATCGCACGTGATCTGGGCGACCTGCTCGGTGTGGGTGGGCACCTCACCTCGCTGCGCCGGACCCGGGTGGGCGGTTTCGGCATCGACGAGGCCGCCACGCTGGAGGAACTGGCCGAACGGGACGTCCCGGTGACCCACACCGTGCACGAGACGGTGAGCAGGCTCATGCCGATCCGGCGTGTGACGGCGGAGGAGGCGGTGCTCGTCGGGCACGGCGGCCGGTTGCCCGCCTCGGGCCTGGCGGAACGTTACGCGGTGGTGGGGCCGGACGAGACGGTCCTGGCGGTGATGTCGGAGCGGGGCGCGTCGGCGCGCCCGGAGGTGGTCCTGGCTCCGGCGTGAGTAAGGATGGTGATCATGCAACGTTGGCGCGGAAGCTCGGCGACGCCGCCCGGTTGGGGCCGGTCGGTCATCACCATCGGAGTGTTCGACGGTGTGCACCGAGGACATCAGCAGATCATCGGCCGGGCCGTGGAGACGGCCCGGACCATGGGGCTGCCCAGTGTGGTGGTCACCTTCGACCCGCATCCGTCCGAAGTGGTGCGCCCCGGGGCGCACCCTCTGACGCTCACCGACCTCGATCGGCGCGCGGAACTGGTCGCGGCACTCGGTGTGGACGGCTTCTGTGTCCAGCCGTTCACCCCCGAGTTCTCCCGGCTGTCGGCGGAGTCCTTCGTCCACGACATGCTGGTGGGCGACCTGCACGCCGCCGCCGTGGTCGTGGGGGAGAACTTCCGGTTCGGTCACAAGGCCGCCGGTGACGTGTCGCTTCTGGAGAAACTGGGGCACGCCTTCGGCTTCGCCGCCGACGCGGTCGCGTTGGCGGGCACCGGGGCCACGGTGTACAGCTCCACCTTCATACGTTCCTGTGTGGACGCCGGTGACGTGGCGGCCGCCGCCGAGGCGCTGGGCCGCCCCCACCGGGTGCGCGGTGTGGTGGTCAGAGGCGCCGACCGGGGTGGCAGCCAGCTCGGCTTCCCGACGGCGAACCTGCGGCACGACCCGCACGCGGCGGTGCCCGCCGACGGCGTCTACGCGGGCCGGTTCGCGCGGGCGGACGGTACGGTGCTGCCCGCGGCGATCAGTGTCGGCACGAACCCGACGTTCGCCGGCACCGACCGCACGGTGGAGGCGCACATCCTCGACTTCTCCGGCGACCTGTACGGTGAGGAGGCCGGAATCGACTTCGTGGCGAGGCTCCGGGAGCAGCGCACCTACGACTCACTTCCGCCGCTCATCGCGCAGATGGAGGCGGATGTGGTGGAGACCCGCCGCCTGCTGGAGGCGTGACCGCCGCGAACCGACCGGGTACCACCTGTTAACGTGGAGTGGTTCACCGCCACATGCGGTCACGTGTGCCTGCCCGACGCCGTGGGCACACGATTCTCGAATCTCGACATCAAAGGGAGATCATGGCGCTCGACAATGCCACCAAAGCGGAGATCATCAAGGAATACGCGACCTCCGAGGGTGACACCGGCTCGGCAGAGGTGCAGATCGCGGTACTGACGCGGCGCATCAGCGACCTCACCGAGCACTTCAAGACCCACAAGCACGACCACCACAGCCGCCGCGGCCTGATGCTGCTGGTCGGCCGTCGTCGTCGGCTGCTGAAGTACCTCCAGAACGAGGACATCAACCGGTACCGCGCGATCATCAAGCGACTGGGCATCCGGCGATAGACCGAGCCTTCGAGGGAGTGACACCTGGTCACTCCCTCGAATCATAGGGACCCCCGGCCGCCCGGCCGGGTACCTTGCAAGTAACAGAAGTGGCACGTCCAGCCGTCCCGTCGTTCCGGTCCTCGGTAGTGGCGCCCGGGCTCGAACAGCCCGTGCGTTTCGATCGAAGACCGGCCGTGGGACAGCTCCAAGACGAACGACGTGCCCTGACACGAAGGAGCTGTGAGACGAACATGTCCGCAGAGACGAAGACCGCCCCCGAAGTGGCGGCGTTGGGGGACCACTCCGCGACGGCGGTGATCGACAACGGTGAGCACGGCCGCCGGGAGATCACCTTCTCGACCGGCCGGCTCGCCCGCCAGGCCGCCGGCAGCGTCGTGGTCCAACTGGAGAACACCGTGGTGCTCTCCACCACGGCCGCCGGCCGTAACCCGAAGGAACACTTCGACTTCTTCCCGCTCACGGTGGACGTGGAGGAGCGCATGTACGCGGCCGGGCGCATCCCCGGCTCGTTCTTCCGCCGTGAGGGACGTCCCAGCGAGGACGCCATCCTGACCTGCCGCCTCATCGACCGCGGCCTGCGTCCCAGCTTCGTCAAGGGGCTGCGCAACGAGGTCCAGGTCATCGAGACGGTGCTGGCGCTCGACGAGGCCCACCCGTACGACGTGGTGGCCATGAACGGCGCGTCGGCCTCCACGAAACTGTCCGGCCTGCCGTTCTCCGGGCCGCTGGGTTCGGCCCGGCTGGTCAACCTGGACGGCACCTGGGTGGCCTTCCCCACCCTGGAGCAGATCGAGAAGTCGACCTTCGACATGGTCGTCACCGGTCGCCTCCTGGACGACGGTGACGTCGCGATCATGATGGTCGAGGCCGAGGCCACCGAGAACGCGGTCGGCCTGATCGCCGCAGGCGGCACCGCCCCCAACGAGGATGTGGTGGCCGCCGGTCTGGAGGCCGCCAAGCCGGTGATCGCGGAACTGTGCCGGGCACAGCAGGCGCTCGCCGACGTCGCCGCCAAGCCCGCGGTCGAGTTCCCGCTCTACCCGGACTACGCCGACGACGCCTACACGGCCGTGGAGAAGGTCGTGGCCGCGGATCTGGCCGAGGCCCTGACCATCGCCGACAAGCAGACCCGCGAAGCCGAGCTGGACCGCATCAAGGCCACCGCCCTGGAGCAGACCGCCGGTGACTTCGAGGGCCGCGAGGGCGAGATCGGCGCCGTCGTCCGCTCGCTCACCAAGAAGCTGGTGCGGCAGCGCGTCCTGCGCGAGCAGGTCCGCATCGACGGCCGTGGCCTGCGCGACATCCGGCCGTTGACGGCCGAGGTGAACGTGCTGCCCCGCGTGCACGGTTCGGCGCTGTTCGAGCGCGGCGAGACCCAGATCCTGGGTGTCACCACGCTGAACATGCTGCGCATGGAGCAGGCGATCGACACGCTGTCGCCGGTCACCAAGAAGCGCTACATGCACAACTACAACTTCCCGCCGTACTCCACCGGTGAGACCGGTCGCGTCGGATCGCCCAAGCGGCGCGAGATCGGCCACGGCGCGCTCGCGGAGCGGTCGCTGATCCCGGTGTTGCCGGGCCGTGAGGAGTTCCCGTACGCCATCCGGCAGGTGTCGGAGGCGTTGGGCTCCAACGGTTCCACGTCCATGGGCTCGGTGTGCGCCTCGACGATGAGCCTGATGGCGGCCGGTGTGCCGCTGAAGGCGCCGGTCGCGGGCATCGCGATGGGCCTGATCTCCGAGGAGGTCGACGGCAAGACCGAGTACGCCACGCTGACCGACATCCTGGGAGCCGAGGACGCCTTCGGCGACATGGACTTCAAGGTCGCCGGCACCCGTGACTTCGTCACCGGTCTCCAGCTGGACACCAAGCTCGACGGGCTGCCCTCCGACGTGCTGACCGCCGCGCTCGGGCAGGCGAACGAGGCGCGGCACGCGATCCTCGACGTCATGACCGAGGCGATCGCCGCACCGGCGGAGATGGCCGACACCGCGCCGCGCGTCACCACCGTGAAGGTCCCGGTCGACAAGATCGGTATGGTCATCGGCCCCAAGGGGCAGACGATCAACTCGATCACCGAGGAGACCGGCGCCGACATCTCCATCGAGGACGACGGCACCATCTACATCGGTGCGACGACCGGCCCGGCCGCCGAGGCCGCGGTGGCGATGATCAACGGCATCGCCAACCCGACGCTTCCCAACGTCGGCGACCGGTTCCTGGGCACCGTGGTCAAGACGGCCGCCTTCGGGGCGTTCATCTCCCTGGTCCCCGGCCGTGACGGTCTGCTGCACATCTCCAAGATCGGTGACGGCAAGCGCATCGACAAGGTCGAGGACTTCCTCAACGTCGGAGACAAGATCGAGGTGGAGATCGCCGACGTCGACGCGCGCGGCAAGATCTACCTGGACAAGGTCTACCCGGAGGGCCAGGAGCCGCCGAAGCGCAGCTCCGGTGGCGACCGTGGACCGCGTCGTGACCGCGACCGTGACCGGGATCGCGGCGGCCGTGGCCGTGGCGGCCGCTCGGACGACGACAAGCCGCAGGCGGCCCCCGCCGCCGAGTCGGCCGACGCCGCCGGCGAGTCCGAGCAGGGCGAAGACGGCGAGAAGCGGCCCCGTCGCCGGGAGCGTCGTCAGCACCGGTAGAACTTGCAGGTATGACGCGCGCACACACTCGCACTCTCACAGCCGACCCGCTGGGCGGCACGGTGTCCCGCACCGTGCTTCCCGGCGGGTTGCGTGTGGTGACCGAATCCATCCCCGCCATGCGAAGCGCGACCGTCGGGGTATGGGTGGGCACCGGATCCCGTGATGAGGCCCCCGAACTGTCGGGTGCCTCGCACTTCCTCGAACACCTGCTGTTCAAGGGTACGGGGCGGCGGTCCGCCATGGACATCTCGGCGCAGATCGAGGCGGTCGGCGGCGAGACCAACGCCTACACGGCCAAGGAGTACACGTGCTACTTCGCGCGGGTGCTGGACGAGGACGTCCCCCTGGCGGTGGACGTCCTCGCCGACGTGCTGACCGATTCGCGGTTGTCGCCCGAGGACGTCGAGACCGAACGCGGCGTGATCCTCGAGGAGATCGCGATGCAGCGCGACGATCCGGGCGACGAGATCCACGACCTGTTCGCGGCGGCGCTGTTCGGTTCCCACCCGCTGGCGCGTGACATCGCCGGCACGCCGGAGACCGTCGCCGAGCTGGAACGCGACGAGATCCACCGCTTCTACCGGGAACGGTACGTCGCCTCGAACATGGTGGTGGTGGCCGCGGGCAACGTATCGCACGCCGAAACGGTGTCTATGGTGGACAAGGGTTTCGCGTCGTCGGTGACCGACCCCGCCGGCGTGCCCGCCGCGCTGCGCGACTCGAACGCCGTCGTCCCGCCGTCCGGCTCCTCGGTCACCGTCGTCGGACGCGACAGCGAACAGGCCCACCTGGTGTTGGGATGTCACGGGCTCGCCCGCCGCGACGAGCGGCGGTTCGCCTTCGAGGTGTTGGGCGCGATCCTCGGTGGCGGCATGTCCAGCCGGTTGTTCCAGCGCATCCGCGAGGAGGCGGGACTCGCCTACTCGGTGTTCTCCTACTCGGCGGAGTTCGCCGAGACCGGCCTGTTCGGCGTGTACGCCGGTTGCGCGCCCGAGAACGCCCACCGGGTGCTGGAACTGGCGCGCGAGGTGCTGGCGGAGGTCGCACGTGACGGTGTGGACGCCGAGGAACTCGTCCGTGGCAAGGGCATGATCAAGGGCGGACTGGTGCTGGGCCTGGAGGACACCGGGTCGCGGATGAGCCGCCTGGGTCGTGGTGAACTGTTGTTCGGGGACCAGCTCTCCGTCGACGAGGTGCTGCGCCGGATCGACTCCGTCACGCTGGACCAGGTGGCCGACCTGGCCGCCGAGGTCCTCACCCGGCCGCGGGTGCTGACGGTCTCGGGTCCGTTCGCGGACACCGACTTCACCGGCACCTGATCACCCCCGAGCCTCACCCAGTTTCCCGGCTTGGTTGGTCATAATGCTGCCTTGGTTGGTCATACGACGGCCGAAAATCGGACATCAAGGCTTATTCGAGGCACGTCGATGGTCGTATGGCCAACCAAGCCGCGAACGCCGGAGGGTGTCGGGCATGTGGGTGCGCCGGTCCGGTCGTACTATCCTGGGCCGATGTTGGACGAGGAGATCGCCGTCGAGGCGGATGAGCCCGAACCGCTTCGGGTCGGAGTGCTCGGTGCCCGCGGGCGGATGGGTGTCGCGGTCTGCGAGGCCGTCGACGCGGCCGAGGACATGGAACTGGTCGCCATGGTGGACGCCGGCGACTGGTTGTTCAACGTGTCCGACGCCGGCGCCGAGGTCGTCATCGACTTCACCCGTCCCGACGTCGTCATGGAGAACCTGCACTGGTGCATCGACCAGGGCATCCACGCCGTCGTCGGTACCTCGGGTTTCACGGCCGAACGGCTCAAGCAACTCGAGGGCTGGTTGACGGCCAAGCCGGAACTGGGAATGGTCGTCGCCCCGAACTTCGGCATCGGCGCGGTCCTGATGATGCGGTTCGCGCAACAGGCCGCCCGGTACTTCGAGTCGGCCGAGATCGTCGAGATGCACCATCCGGCCAAGGTGGACGCCCCGAGCGGCACCGCGACCCGGACGGCGGAGCTCATCGCGGAGGCCCGGCAGGCGGCGGGTATGGCGGCGGCACCGGACGCCACCGCCCACGCCCTCGACGGTGCGCGAGGCGCCGACGTCGACGGCATCCGGGTCCACTCGATCCGGGCGACGGGTTCCATGGCGCACCAGGAGGTCCTGTTCGGCGGTCCCGGTGAGACCCTGACGATCCGTCACGACTCGGTGGACCGCGCCTCGTTCATGCCCGGCGTACTGCTGGCGGCGCGGAAGGTCCGGGGGCTGCCCGGCCTCACCGTGGGGATCGACTCACTGCTCGACTGAGCGCACCGCACGCCGCCCCGTCGAGGTGGCGGACCGTGCCGAAGGGCTCAACGTCCGGCCACGGTGACCCGCCCCGGGCGGGGCCGTGGCCGGTTCCCGATGCTGTACCGGCGGAGCCGCAGGTACAGCAGCACCGCCACGACCAGGACCACGCCGATGCCGGCCAGTAGGACGATCAGGGCGACGTCGACCGGCGCGGCCTCAGCGGACTCGGCCGTCATCACGTTGGTGCGACCCGGTTCCAGCCGCCACGTCACCGTCCGGCCGGAGAGACTGCCGTTGTGTTCCAGCACCTTGCCGGGGAACGTCACCGAGACGGTGAACTCGGCGCCTTCGAGCGTCGAGTCGTCCATGGTGGGTACGAAGTCCGTGCCGTCCAGGTCGGGTAGTCGCCACTCACCGTCGAGGCGGTACCTGTCGCCGTCGTGGCTGATCCGGAGCGTCGCCGAGTCGGTGTCGTCCGGGTCGCTGCGGCTGAACCGCCCCAGCGAGACGTCACGGTAGTAGACGGTGCGGCCCAGGAACTCGCCGTCGTCGTAGTCGCGTTCCTCGTAGGTGCCCGGGACGTCCTCCGTCAACGCCGCGACGAACTCGTCGGCCGGTTCGGCGCCGATCACCTCGACCGCCTCGCGTTTCACCGCCGCCGTCAACGAACCCTCCACGGTGTCGTCGGCCGTCACCGTGGCGACCAGCTCGACCTTGACGCAACCGGTGAGCACCGACAACAACACCCCGCACGACAACGCGAGACGGACGTACCGGGAGACCCTTGACTGTGGAGCGGACACACCGCGATCGTACCGGTGAATCGGGTCAATCGGTCATATCGCCGGATGTCAGGCGGTGTCGTCGTCCCCCGTGACGTCGGCGTGCAACCTCAGTTGCGGCACCCGCCGGTCGGCCATCTCCAAGGTCCTGCGCGCCCCGTCGGCGTCCCAACCCGCCGACTTGTAGAAGCCGAGCGTGGCGGCGTCGCGCGCGAACGACCAGGCGTACGCCACCGTGATCCCGTGGGACCGCCAGTGCGCCACCGCCGCCGACAACAACCGGCTGCCGTGTCCGCGGCGGCCGAACCTCGGCTCCACCAGCAGTTCGGTCACCATTCCGGCGCCCGGGACCGCCTCGGCGTCCGCGTCCTCGTCGGGGCCGACCGCGATGAAACCGACCGTCTGGATCCGCCGGTGGTCCGACTCGGCCTGCTCCACGGCGGTGAACACCCGGTGCGCGGGTGAGGGCGGCTCGGCACAGGCGGCACGCCACCGTTCCGCGAGCCACGTCTCGTCCATCCCCGCGAGCACGTCGGCCGGGACGATGTCCCGGTAGGCGGTGCGCCAGGTGGTCAACTGGATCGCCGCGATCCGTTCGGCGTCGTCGGCGGTCGCGGGTCGGACATATCCCAGGGCCATGCCGGTCAGCTTAGAGGTTGTCTTCGGCCCTCGTTCGTCGCGAGCGGTGTTCCGGTCGAGTGCATTCGCAAGGCGGAGGAGTCCCTGCGTACCGGTGTTGTACGCCCGGACTCCGACAACGCCGCGAGGTGCCGACCGGGCGACGCGCAGCAGAACAGCAGGGTCGAAGACAGCCTCTCGGCTTCGCGGTGTGGGCGGCCCGGCCGGGGCGCGGTGGTGTGGGGCACCCCGCCGGGATGGCGCCGACGCCGACACGCGGGAGCGTCACACCCGCCGTCTAGGGTCTTCGGATGGCATCCAGTCGCACACTGAGCAACGACCAGGCTCGCCGTATCGCCCTGGCGGCGCAGGGGTTCGACACGCCCCGTCCGGCCGGTAAGCGCGACGCGCGCCACCTGCGGAGGGTCCTGGCGCACACCCAGCTCCTACAGATCGACTCGGTGTACGTCCTGGAACGCGCCCACTACGTTCCGGTGTTCTCCCGGTTGGGCGCCTACCCGCATCGGCTCGTCGACGACGCCGCCTACCGGGCGCCCCGGCGCATGTTCGAGTACTGGGGCCACGCCGCCTCACTGCTGCCGGTGAAGTTGTTCCCGCTGTTCCGGTGGCGGATGGCGGAGGCCGAGAGCCACGCCTGGGGCGGGATGAAGCAGATCGCCCGTGAGCGCCCCGACTTCGTGGAGACCGTCTACCGGATGCTCGCCGAGAACGGCCCGGCGTCCGCCCGGCACCTGGAGGACGACGCGCCGCGCTCCCGTGACCACTGGGGATGGAACTGGAGCGACACCAAGCAGGCGCTCGAATGGCTGTTCCGGTGCGGCCGGATCTCCGTGTCCGGGCGTTCCGGCTTCGAACGCGTCTACGACCTCACCGAGCGGGTCATTCCCGAGCAGTGGTGGCGGGCTCCGGCGGTGGAGCGCGGCGAGGCGCACCGGCTGCTCATGGCGCGTGCCGCCGCGTCGATGGGGGTGGCGACCGAGGTCGACCTGCGCGACTACTTCCGGCTGGCACCGGGCGAGGCGCGCACCGCGCTGCGGGAACTCGTGGAGGAGGGCGTCGTCACACCCGTCGAGGTGGCCGGCTGGCCCAAACCCGCCTATCTGCACCGCGACGCCCGGATCCCCCGGAGGCTGCCGGCGAGGACGCTGCTGAGTCCCTTCGACCCGCTCGTGTGGTACCGGGAACGCACCGAGCGGCTCTGGGACTTCCACTACCGCATCGAGATCTACGTGCCCGCCGCCAAGCGCGTCCACGGTTACTACGTCCTGCCGTTCCTGTGGGGTGAGCACCTGGCGGCCCGCGTCGACCTGAAGGCGGATCGGGCCGCCGGAGTCCTGCGGGTTCCCGCCGCCTGGCGGGAGGAGAGGTTCGGCGCCTCCGGCGACGAGATCGCGACCGCTCTCGCCGCCGAACTGTCGACCATGGCGGAGTGGCTCGGCCTGTCCTCCGTGGCGCCACCGAGCCGGGGCGACCTAGCGGGGGAGTTGACCGCGGCGCTGGCGGCCACGTGACGGTGGCGGTTAGTCTGGCGGTACGCCGGAGAGGCGGCGACGCCGTTCCGGCGGACACGCCAGGGTGAGAGAGGTGCCGTCAGCGATGCCCGACCAGATGTCCACGCCGACCCGGGAACTGCCGGTGGTCCCGGCGACACCCGGGCCGTTCCCCGGGTATCCACCGGTCGCGCCCGGTCACGGGCAGGCGTGGCAGCGCCCACCGGCGCCCGGTCGTGTCGCCCGGTTCTTCGGCCGGATCCGGCGCGCCCCGGCCTGGGTGGCGCCCGCCGCGTTGTTGACCTGCTTCGCGGGAGCGGCTGCCGCCGTGGTCGCCACCGACCCCACCGACGACCTGGGGCCGACCACGTGTGCCTTCAAGATGGTGACCGGTTTCGACTGCCCGGGTTGCGGCGGTACCCGCGCCTTCTACTACGTGCTGACCCTGAACCTGCCCGAGGCCGCGCGCAACCACGCCCTCGCGGTGTTCGCGGCGCCGTTCCTGGTGTACCTGTACCTGACGTGGACGCTGGACCGGGTCGTCCCACGGCTCGGCCGCCGACTGCCCAAGTTGAAGGTGACCGGCACCACGGTGGCCGTGTTCATGATGGCGTGGGGCGTGTACTGGGTGGTCAGGAACCTGCCGTGGGCGCCGTTCACGGCCCTGTACGTGTGACTCCACACCGTACCGTCGCGACGGTACGGTGTCCGCCGTTCGCCCCGTGATCGCCCGGAAGGACGGGTTTCGGTCGAATCGGCCCCGCGTCGCCACCGCTTCACGCGATACTGCCTGGCGGGGGTAATCGTCCAATGAGACAGATCATGACACGCGCGGTACTCGTCGCGACGACGGTGATCGGTATCGTGACGGCATTGCCGCAGGCCGCTCAGGCGGTCGATCGTCAGCGGTTCATCGACTCGGCGGGGGAGAGCGCGCAGCCGAGCCGGACCGAGTACGGGGTCCCGGCGTCGGTGACGGTGGCACAGGCGATCCTGGAGTCCGGTTGGGGTGAGAGCGAACTCGCGCGCGAGTCCCGCAACCACTTCGGCATGAAGTGCCACGACGGGGATCCCGGCCCGATAGCGGTCGACTGCGTCGAGACCGACACCCGGGAGTGCGACGACGACGGCTGCTTCGACACCAGGGCGTGGTTCCGGGTGTACGAGACCGTCGCCGACTCCTTCAGCGACCACGGCCGGAACCTGTACGAGAATCCGCGCTACGACCGGGCATTCGACTTCGTCGACGACCCGGATCGCTTCATCCGTGAGGTGCACGGGGGAGGGTACGCGACCGACCCGAAGTACACCGAGAAGATCACCGCGTTGATGCGCGACTACGACCTGTACCGGTTCGACACGGTGGATCCGCGCTGACCCGTACCCGGTGACCGCGGCCCGCGAGGCGGCGGTCACCGGGTACGGCCCGTCCGCGTCCCACCAGAACGGAGAATCGCATGTACCGTCGGTTTCACCATGCCCTGTGGACGGTCCTCGCCGCCGTGGTAACGGTGGCGGTTCCGGCCACCGCCCACGCCGCACCGGTCAAGTTGACCCACGCGGAGGCCGTCGAGATGTTCCGGGCCCACGACATCGCCATCTGGTCCAGCGACGGCTGTTCCGACCGCCACAACCCCCGGTGCACCTCGTTCGCGCAGATCAACCTGGACACCGTCCGGGGCGCAGTCACACTCACCGAGTACAGCGGGTGCGCCCTCACCGTCACCGGAGGCACCGAGACCGGGCACGGTCCGTCCGGCCTACACACCCACTGGGACGGTTGGAAGCTCGACATGTCCCTGACGACGTGCCTGGCGACGTACATCGACCGCAACTTCGCCTACATCGGCGGTGACCGTTGGAAGTCACCGGCGGGAAACGTCTACTACCGCGAACCCGACCACTGGGACGTCCTGTACTACAACTGCGGTGGCTGCGACGACACCGAGTCGGCGGTACGCGGCACCGGCGGTTGACCGGTCACCACGCGCCGAGCTGCCACAGCAGCACCGCCACGACGGTCAACACCGCCAGCCCCGCCCCCAGGCGGGGACTCTTGTAGACGGTGAACGGCAACGGATCGCCGTGCCGGTCGGTCATGGGGACACGGGGAGTCCCCGCCGCGGTGGTGGCGACGTAGCCGGCGATCAGCATGACCACCGGCGGCATCACGATGATCCAGGTGTGCCAGTCGCCGGGAAGGTGCCCGGCGGCCGACACCCGCAGCAGCAACACCTGAGCCACCACCGCGACCAGCATCGCCGCCGAGTAGACCACCAGGTTCCGCAGCACGGGTGGCGCCTTGGGGAACAGCGGTGGGAGCTGCGCGGTCCGCACGGCCGCCTGCTGCCGTTGCCGGGCCAGCCGCAACGCGGCGTCGGCGGCGGCCAGTTCGGTCTCCACGTCCGCGGGGGCCGCCTCGGTGGGGTCCACCGCCGCGCGCAGGTCGGGGACGCCCGCCCGGAGCCGGGCCGCGGTGTCGACCAGTTCGCCTCGCAGCTCGTTCGCCCGGTCGGTGCACGCCGCGGCGCGCGCGGCGAGCGCGTCCACCCGCTCGTGTGCCGACCGGGTGTCCGCCGAGTCGCGTTCCCGAAGCCGTTCGAGCCGGTACAGCAGTTGGTCGTAGTCCGGTGGCTGGTTCACCAGGCGGGCTCCTCGTCGGCACGGTCGGGGCGACGGAACGGCACCGTCAACTTCGTCGTGTTGTCGTGCCGGTCGATCAGCAACGCCCGGTTCTGGCGGGGTTGGTACTCCAGGGCGGCGTTGCCGATGAAGGCGCCGAGTTCACCGCCGGGGACGTTGAGGGCCAGCAGGCACGCGACGTCCTCCCGGGCGGGGCCGCCGCCGATGTCGTCGATGAAGCGGCGCAGGCCGCGCCACCACCCCAGCAGGTGGTACCCGTGGGCGGGGCCGTGCCGCAGCAGACGTTGGAACGCCTTCTGCCCGGCGGTACCCCACACGGGACCGGCGGCGTCTCCCCCGAACACCGTCAGGTACACCGGACCCGGCTGTGGACGGAACTCGACAAGGTCCGTGAGCCTGTCCGCCAGGTCCGAGGCGTTCACGACCTCCGGTTTGTGACCGGCGGCGACCAGCGCGTCGGCGGCGTCGCGGCACACGTCGCTCGCCGGCCCGATGAGCGGCACCAGCAGGAAGACGGCCCGCCCGGGGGCGTGTTGACGGCCCAGGCCGACCACCGCGGCGTGCAGGACGTCGGCCCCGGCCGGGTCGGTGCCCAGGACGGCGAGGTTGCGGCCCGGCACCGGATCCAGTGCGACCGACACCGTGGAGATGTCGGTGTCGACGCCCCGGCCGAGCAACGCCCGGCCGGGACCGGGAGCGGGGGCCAGCGACGGGAAGCGCGGGTCCTCGACGAGATGCTGTTCGGCGTAACCGGCGAACACGTTCGGAGGAGCCGAATCCGGGTCGCGCAACCGCCACAGGGCGTGTCGCAGCCCGGCGAGCCGTTCGCCGTCGGCGGTCACGTCCGGGAACTGGATCAGCCGGTCGAAGCCGGTGACACCGCCCCCGTCGTTGACGACGGCCTGCCCCAGGCGGATCGTCTCGGCGGCGGTGTTGAGGTGGTCCAGGACGTGCCGCGCACCCGGCAACGCGATCCGCATCGGGAACTGCCCGAATATCGAGTCCCGCTTGGTGTAGAGGGCCTCGACACCGGAGATGGTCTGGCTGGCCAGGATCAGGTGGATCCCGTACGAGCGGCCCTTCCTGGCCAGTTCCTCCAGATGTCCGGCGGCCTCACGCGCGAGCCGGTCGTTCCCGGCGAACAGGACGTGGAACTCGTCGACGACCGCGACGATCCGCGGCAGCGACCGGTCGGGGGAGTGGCGGCGCAGGTCGGCGAGTTTCGTGACCCCTGCCCGCTTCATCGCCGAGGCGCGCCGGGTGAGTTCGCCGCGCAGCGCCAGCAGTACCGCGTTGCCGTACTCCCGGTCGGACTCCACGCCCACGGCCCGCACCTGCGGGATCCAGCTCGGGTCGCGGTCGGAGGGCGTGAACTCGGTGAAGGAGACGCCCTCCTTGAAGTCCAGTAGGTACAGCGCGAGCTCGCGCGGACCGTACCGGGCGGCGAGCCCGTAGAGGACACCCAGCAGGAACACCGTCTTGCCACCGCCGGTGCGTCCCCCGATCAACCAGTGCGGTGTGGCGTCGTCGAGCCGCAGTTCCACCGCGCCACGCGCGTCCCTGCCCACCACCGTGGACAGGCCCGTGACGCTCGACTCCCGCCAGTGGTCCTCTGGCATCAGGTCCGCCACGTCGATGGAGGTCTCGCGGCGGTACGCGGTCGTGAGCGAACCGAACACCCGTTTCTCCACCTGCGGCGGTGGCGCGGGGTCCAGGCGCAACGGCACGGGCAGCCGGGTGAGCCGGTGGCCGTGGTCGTCGCCGACCGTCAGGTACGCGGCGTGTTCGATCGCCGGAGCCGGCTCGTGACGGTCGTCGCGCCATCCGGCCAGGACCAGGTGGAGACGGCCGAGTGGCCCGGCGTGGGCGAGTGCCGCGATCCGCGCCCGTACCGCACGCGACGTCTGGGGCGGCAGTCCCGCCACGATCACGAGCGACAGCGGCAGGTCTGCGGCGGCGACACCGTCGTTGCGTCCCCGTTGGACCTCGTGGACGTGGGCCTCGGCGAGGTCGAGCACCCGTTCCAGGCCCGCACCGTCGGTGGCGGTGGGCTCGGTGATCCGTTCCGCCACCAGCGGAGCCGCCGAGGTGAACGCCTGGCCCAGGGTGACACCGTCGACCAGCCTGATCGACAGCCGGGGCACCGCCGCCACCGATCGCAACAGGACCGAACGCAGCAGCCCCGCGACCCTCGGGTCGGCCGCGTCGCCGTCGACGACCAGGTGCCCGGCGCCCAACAGCGGGACCACGACCGGGAACTCCACTCCCGGCACCGGTTCGGCGGTGCCGACGCGCACGTGGACGGTCCCGGAGGCCGGGTGGCCGCGCATCGGCGTGTCCGCCGGAACGGTCTCCAGTGGTTCCGACAGGTACCCCGGTGCCAGCCGCCGGGCCGCCTGCGTCAGCAGGGCCGCCAACTCGGCCTGTGCGGGGGCGGTGGCGTCGGGGGCGGGCAGCGCCGCGCGCTGCCGGTCGATGAGTTCACCGGCCCGGTCGAGATGGGACTGCGCACGGCGGAAGTCCTGGTACGCGCGGTCGAGTTCGGTCCGCCAGCTCACCTTCCCGCACCGCCTGTTCCTGCGTCACCAGTGTCGCCTGTCACGGTAACCGATCCGTGCCTACGGCAACGAACACCGTGGCGGCCGGCCGTCTCCGCGACGAACGTTCCGGCCCGGTCGCCGCCCCGGGGCGACCACACGCCGAAGGGCGCCTCCACAGGAGGCGCCCCGATCTGAGTGTGATCCGGTGTGGTCAGCCGGTCGCGCGGAACAGGTCGATGTTGCCCGAGACGGTGTTGAGACGCATCTCCAGATTCGCCTTGGTGTCACTGGGCATGTCGCCGACGGCGAGGTCACTGGACGTCGTACCGCTGACGGTGTTGAGGTCCATCCAGACACCGGTGCCGGGGGCGACCCCGACGGTGATGGAACCCGACACCGACTTCAGCTGGCAGACCCCGCCGCGGATCGAGTTGATCGTGATGTCACCCGAGACGCTGCCGCCGCCGACCGAGCCGCCCGCCGTTCCCAGGCGCACGTCGCCGGAGACCGACTTGAGGTTGACGTCGCCTCCCGCGTAGTCGATCTGGAGGTCGCCGGAGACCGTGTTGCCCTTGGCGGTCTCGGTGCACCGTGCGATGTGGATGTCGCCCGAGGCGGTGTTGGCGGTGGCCTCTCGCACCGTGTCGGCGACCGTGATGCCGCCCGAGGCGGTGGTGGCCTGCGCGGCGTCGAGTTCGCCCCGCATGTGCACCGACGCGGAGGCCGTCTTCACGTTGACGCTGCTTTGCACCGGTATCCGCACCACGATGTCGATGGCGCCGCTGCGCCCGAAGGAGAACACCATGCCGGCCATGCCCTCGGGGGCCTGGACGGTGAGACGGCCGTCGCGGAACTCCACCTTGGTGGCCTCGGCCGTCTCGCGGGAACGCTTGTCGTTGCGGTGTGGCGTGATCTCGACCAGCGCGGAGTCGCGTTGTTCCGCGATGATCTCGCAGCGGCCCGCCGAGAACAGCACGTTGGCCGAGATCGGCCCGTCACAGGGGAATTCGGACATGGTGAACGTACCTTTCGAGAAGTGTGAGAGGACCGAAGGTCACGCCTGTGCGTATCCGGTGACGCGCTTGCCGAAGCGGGCGCGGCCGGGTGCCGGGCCGCCGCGCGGTGGCAGCGGCGGTTGACCGTGGACGGCGGAGTTGATGGCGCGTACCAGCCACGCGTTGACGGAGACGGACTCGGCCGCCGCGGCCGACTCCACCGCCTCCTTGAGTGGCTCCGGCAGGCGCAGTGTGATCCGCGCGATGTCGCCGGAGTCACCCACCGGGGCGGGCGGCGGTTCGGGGGCGGCCTGGGACTCGCTGACCACCAGGTCCGCCTGGCGGGCGCGCATCCGCACCTCGACGGTGGCGACGTTGCCGACGCGGTTGAGTTCGCCGGTGATCTCGGCGGCGGCGTCGGACAGTGCCTCCAGCAGCGCCAGGCGCAGTGAGGACTCCAGTGACGTACTCAGCAACTCGGCGGTACGGACCGCGTCGTCGCCCGCGGGTGCGGCGGCGGCGATCAGGTCGCGCCGAAGCGATTCCAGATAGGGACTCAGATCCATGACGCCAGTATGGCACTAAGAATGGCGTCTCGCAAGTCAACTTGAATGTCACGCGCGACGTCGCGTGACGGGCGCGTCGGACCGCGCCGGCGCCGGCTGGTCGGTGAGGTCTCACACCACGTAGGCAGGTGGTTCCCGGCGAAGACGCCCAAGTATGGTGAGCGCCGACAACGCCGCAGCAGAACCGGAGGGCACCCGCATGGCGGACACCGTGGCACCGCAGGTCACCATCATCGGCTGGACGCATTTCGAGACGCCACCCGACGTGCCCTGGGAGACCGACGCCGACGGTGGCCAGGCCCTCGCCGAGTTCGCCGGCCGCGCCTGCTACCAGTCGTGGAGCAAACCCAACCCCAAGACCGCCACCAACGCCGGATACCTCGACCACATCCTCCAGGTCGGCCACCTCTCCGTCCTCGAACACGGCAGCGTGTCGTTCTACCTCACCGGGATCTCGCGCTCCCTGACCCACGAGCTCATCCGTCACCGCCACTTCTCCTACAGCCAGCTCTCGCAGCGTTACGTGCCCGAACGCGACGCGAAGATGGTCGAACCCGACGTCATCGCCGAGGACCCCGAACTCCACGAACGGTTCATCGCCGCCGCCGACGCCGCGCAGCGCGCCTACACCGAGCTGCTGGAGGGCCTGGAGAAGAAGTTCGCCGACGAGCCCAACGCCACACTCCGGCGTAAGCAGGCCCGGCAGGCGGCCCGCTCGGTGCTGCCCAACGCCACCGAGACGCGTATCGTGGTGACCGGAAACTATCGCGCCTGGCGGCACTTCATCGCGATGCGCGCCTCCGAGCACGCCGACGTCGAGATCCGCCAGCTGGCGGTGACCTGCCTGCGCAGGCTCCAGGAGAAGGTGCCCAACGTGTTCGCCGACTTCACGATCTCGGCGCTGGCGGACGGCACCGAGGTCGCGTCCAGTCCTTACGTGCACGAAGGCTGACACCGGGCTTGCCGAGTGAACGGACCACCGCCGCGCCACCGGCGTGGCGGCTCTCACCTGGGGCTACCCGCGGGAACGGCACCGACCCGCTGTCGGCCGAACGCCGCCGTGCCCAGTCCTGAACGGTAGGTTGATTCATATGATGCGTGATGCCGTGCGCCCGTTCGGGCGACTTCTGACAGCCATGGTCACACCGTTCGGCGCCGACGGTTCCCTGGACGTCGAGGGAGCCCGGCGACTCGCCGAACACCTGGTCGACGTGCAACGCTGCGACGGTCTCGTCCTCAACGGCACCACCGGCGAGTCACCGACCACCGACGACGCCGAGAAGGCCGCGCTCGTGCGCGCCGTCGTCGAGGCGGTGGGCGACCGCGCCTCGGTCGTGGCCGGGGTCGGCACCTCCGACACACGCCACACCGTCGCCCTCGCCCAGGAGGCGGTCGACGCCGGAGCCGACGGCCTCCTCGTGGTCACGCCCTACTACTCGCGGCCACCGCAGGCGCACCTGGAACGGCACCTCCACACCGTCGCGGACGCCACCGGCGCACCCGTGATGCTGTACGACATCCCGGCCCGCACCGGCACGGCGTTGGAGACCGACACGCTCATCGCGCTCGCCGCGCACCCCCGCATCGTCGCCGTCAAGGACGCCAAGGGCGACCTCGCCGCCAGCACCCGCGTCATGGACGAGACCGACCTCGTGTACTACTGCGGCGTCGACGAACTGAACCTGCCCGCGTACGCCACCGGGCAGGTCGGGGCGGTCAGTGTGACCGCGCACGTCCTGGGAGCGCGGATCGCGGAGATGTTCGACGCCTTCGACGCCGGGCGGCTCGACGACGCGCGGCGGATCGACAGGGCCGTACTGCGCGCGACCACCGCCATCATGGGCCGCACCCAGGGCCTGGTGGCGATCAAGGCGCTGCTGGCGACACGCGGACTCCCGGCCGGAACCCCCCGGCCGCCGCTGTACGCCGCCGAAGACGAATTGCGGGCCGCCATCGAGGCCGAAGTGAAGGAAGCGGGTTGATACATGTTCAAGGCACGTAACGATCTCGGAGCGCCGCCACCGTTGGCGGCCGGGGCGTTGAGGGTCACGCCGTTGGGCGGCCTGGGAGCCATCGGCCGCAACATGACGGCCTTCGAGTTCGACGGCCGGATCCTCATCGTCGACTGCGGTGTCCTGTTCCCCGACATGGACCAACCCGGCGTGGACCTGATCCTGCCGGACTTCACGTCGCTGCTCGACCGGCTCGACGACATCGAGGCGATCGTGTTGACCCACGGGCACGAGGACCACATCGGCGCGGTCCCGTACCTGTTGGCGCACAAGACCGACATCCCCCTGGTCGGTTCCCAGTTCACGCTGGCCCTCATCGAGGCCAAGCTGCGGGAACGCAAGATCAAGCCCTACACGTTGCCGGTGGCCGAGGGTCAGCGGGAACAGCTCGGCCCGTTCGCCTGCGAGTTCCTCGCCGTGAACCACTCGATCCCCGACGCGATGGCCGTCGCGATCCGCACCGACGCGGGCCTGGTCCTGCACACCGGCGACTTCAAGATGGACCAGTTGCCACTGGACGGCCGCGTCACCGACCTGGCGGGCTTCGCCCGGTTGGGTGCCGAGGGCGTGGACCTCTTCCTCTCCGACTCCACCAACGCCGAGATCCCCGGATTCGTCACGTCCGAGCGCGAGATCCGGCCGGTCCTGGACGAGATCTTCCGCAACGCGGAGGGACGCATCATCGTCGCCTCCTTCGCGTCCCACGTCCACCGGGTGCAGCAGGTCTTCGACTCCGCCGCCGAACACGGCCGCAAGGTCGCGTTCATCGGCCGCTCCATGGTCCGCAACATGGGCATCGCCCGCGACCTCGGCCTACTCCAGATCCCCGTCGGGTCACTGGTCTCCATGGACGAGGCCGCCAGGCTCCCCGACGACGAGATCGTGTACATGTCCACCGGTTCCCAGGGCGAACCGATGAGCGCCCTGGGCAGGATGGCCTCCGGTGACCACCGGCACGTCACCGTCGAATCCGGGGACACCGTCGTCCTGGCGTCCTCACTGGTGCCGGGCAACGAGACCGCCGTGTACGGCGTCATCAACCGGCTGTCCCGCTCCGGCGCCACCGTCATCCACAAGGACGTCGCCAAGGTCCACGTCTCCGGCCACGCCCCCGCCGGAGAACTCCTGTACGCCCTCAACGTCGTCAAGCCGAGCAACTTCATGCCCGTCCACGGCGAATGGCGTCACCTGCGCGCCCACGCCCGTCTCGCGGTCGCCTCCGGCGTCCCCCGGGACCAGGTCGTCCTGGTCGAGAACGGCGACGTGGTGGACCTCGTCGACGGCGTGGCCCGGGTCGTGGGACACGTCGAGAACAACTACATCTACGTGGACGGCCTCGCCGTCGGCGACGTCGGGGAACCGGTGCTCACCGAACGCCGCATCCTCGGCGACGGCGGCTTCGTGTCCGCGACCGTCGTCGTCGACTCCGTCACCGGCAAGGTCGTCGGCGGCCCCACCGTGTCCGCCAAGGGGTTCAGCGAAGACCAGAACGCCTTCAACGACGTGCTGCCGCTCATCACCGAGGCCCTCGACAAGGCCGCCGCCGAAGGCGTCTCCGACCCGCACCAGCTCCAGCAGCTGGTGCGCCGCACCGTCGGCAAATGGGTCAACGACACCTACCGCCGCCGACCGATGATCGTGCCCCACGTGCTGGAGGTGTTAACTCACCCGGCGACACCCGACCGGTCGTGACCCGGTGCCGCTCGGGGAGTGCGGCGTCACGCCCCTCCCCGGGCCGGCTCAACGCCGGCGGGACGTCGCGTGCGGTACCGGGTCGCTCGGCGCGATCCGCAGATCGTGCACCGTGGCCTCCGCGGGCACGTTCAGCACGTACCTGATCGCCTCGGCCGCCGTCCCCGCCGACATCGCCCGCCGCGGGTCGTAGGGAACCCCCATCGACTCCCGCAACGCGCGCTGCATCTCGGTCGCGACCTGGCCCGGGTACACCGTCGTCACCCGCACCCCGTTGCCCTGCTCCTCGGCCCGCAGCGCGTCGGCCAACGCCTTCAACCCGTGCTTGCTCGCCCCGTACGCCGACCACATCGGCCCCGCCGACAGGCCCACACCCGAGTTCACGAACACCACGTGACCCGACGCCGCCCGCAACGCCGGCAACAACAACCGGGTCAACTCCGCGGGCGCGGCCAGATTCACCGTCAGGTGACGCTGCCACGTGTCGAGTCCGGTCTCGGCCACCGGCCCCACCTCGGCGATACCGGCGTTGTGGACCAGGGCGTCCAGCCGGTCGATGCCCGCCACCGCGCCCGCCAGGGTCTCCGGCGCCGACAGGTCCGCCGTCACCACCCGGCAACCCAACTCCGCCATCGCCGCCCGGTCCCTGCCCAGGGCGATCACGTCGTCGCCCTGCGCCAACACCCGTTCGGCCAGCTCCCTGCCGATACCCCGGTTCGCGCCGGTGATCATCACGGTTCGACTCATCCCAGCAGGATAGGCCGCCGGCGTCCACCGTCGCGCGGGTGAGTGACACTGTCCGGATGCGCATCCCCTCGCCGCGCTGGTTCCGCGAACGCGTCGAACCGGTACCCGACACCGCCTCCATGCCGGTGTCCACACTCGAACTCTTCTTCGACCTGGTGTTCGTCTTCACCGTCACCAGGCTCACCCACGTCCTCGGCCACGACTACGGCGCCGGCGCGCTGCAGACCATCCTCATGTTCGGGGTCATCTGGTGGATGTACGCCGGCTACGCCTGGCTCACCAACGCCGTACCCGCCAGACGGCCCCTCCGCCGCGTACTGCTGCTCGTCGGAATGGCCGGCTGGCTCACCACCGGACTGGCGGTACCCGACGCCTTCCACGGCTCCGGCGGCTGGTTCGCGCTCGGCATGGCGGTCGTCGTGACCGTCCACGGTGTCATGTACCTCCAGTCCACCCGGCGCTTCCTGCCCATCTTCGCCGCCAACCTGCTTTCGGTCGGCGCGCTCGCGGTCGCCGCCGCCGTCACCGGACCCGCCAGGTACGCCCTGTGGGCGGTCGCTGTGGCCGTGATGTGGCTGTCGCCCCTGGTGTCGGGACAACGTGGATTCCGGCTGCACGCCGGACACATCGCCGAACGTCACGGCCTGGTGGTGATCGTCGCCCTCGGTGAGTCGCTGCTGGCCATCGGGCTCGTCGCCGCCGACCTGCCCATGGGCGGCCACGTCGTGTCCGTCGCGGTACTCGGCCTGGCCATCGCCGCCTCACTGTGGTGGTACTACTTCGCCCGCGACGCCGAACCCGGCGAAACCGCCCTCACCGGCGAGACCGACCAGGTCCGCCGTGCCCGCAAGGTGCTCGGCGGGTACTTCTACGCCCACGTGCCGATCCTGCTCGGAATCGTGACCATGGCCGCGGCCGTGTCCGCGTCCATCGGGCACCTCACGACACCGCTCGGCCACGGCGCCGAGTACGCCCTCGCCGCCGGACCCGCCCTGTTCCTCCTGGGCACCGTCTGGTTCCGCGCCGTGATGGGCCTCCCCGGCAGGCCCGGCCGCATCCTGACCGCCGTCGTCCTGGCCGCGACCGTGCCGTTGGGGGCGGTCGCCGCCGGTTGGCAACTCGTCGCGGTGCTGGCCGTCCTCACGGCGGGACTCGCCCTCGAACGACCGTCCGGGCGATGAGACTCATTCGTTATCCTGCGGCTACCCGCAAGAAGCCGGGTTCTGCTTCGCTACCTGTGGCAGAACCACCAACGCCCCTCAGGGAGATCCCACATATGTCCACCCGGGCAAAACGCCTCATCGGCGGCGGCGCCGTCGCGATGGCGGTACTCGGCCTGACCGTGACGGCCGTACCGTCCGCCGCGCAGGCCAAGTCCACCGTCGACATCCAACTGCTCGCCATCAACGACTTCCACGGCAACCTGGAACCGCCGAGCGGGTCCAGCGGCGAGATCACCATGATCGACGAGCACGGTGAACAGGTGCAGGTGAAGGCCGGGGGCGCCGAGTACCTGGCCACCCACCTGGCCGAGGCCAGGGAGGGCCACCGCAACTCCGTCACCGTCGCCGCGGGCGACCTCATCGGCGGAAGCCCGTTCCTGTCGGCGGCGTTCCACGACGAACCCACCATCGAATCCCTGGAACACATGGGACTCGACGTCAGCGCGGTCGGCAACCACGAGTTCGACGAGGGCATCGCCGAACTCCACCGCATCCAGGACGGCGGCTGCCACGAGGTCGACGGCTGCACCGACCCCGCCGACCCGTACGACGGCAGTGACTTCCCGTACCTGGGCGCCAACGTGGTCGACAAGGACACCGGCCTGCCCGAACTCCCGCCGGTCTGGGTGAAGAACCTCGGCCAGGGCGCCCGCGTCGGCTTCATCGGCATGACCCTCGAAGGCACCGGCAACATCGTCAGCAAGGAGGTCATCAAGAACCTCGAGTTCAAGGACGAGGTCGTCACCGCCAACTACTACGCCAAGCTGCTCAAGGCCGTCGGCGTCCAGTCGATCGTCGTGCTGCTCCACGAGGGCGGCGTCCCGGTCAGCCCCGCCTACAACTACGACTGCGACTCGCCCGGCCCCGGTGACGGAATCTCCGGACCCGTCGTCGACATCGCCCAGAACCTCGACGCCGAGATCGACGTCGTCGTCACCGGCCACACCCACCAGGCGTACGCGTGCACCATCGACGACCCCGCCGGTCAACCCCGGCTCGTGACGTCCGGTTCCTCCTTCGGGCGGCTGTACACCGAGATCAACCTCACCTACGACAAGAAGACCCGCGACATCATCCGGACCACCATGGTCGCCGAGAACCGCGTCGTCACCCGTGACGTCGACGTCGACGACACCCAGCGGGACCTGATCGCCGAATACCGGACCCTCGTCGACCCGATCGCCAACCAGACGGTCGGCTACCTCGCCGAGGACATCCCCATGGGCGACACCCGTGACGTGGAATCCCCACTGGGAGACCTGATCGCCGACATGCAACTGGCCGCGACCTCCTCGGCCGACACCGGCGGCGCCCAGATCGCCTTCATGAACCCCGGAGGCGTCCGCGCCGACCTCAGCTACGCGGCGTCCGGCTCCGAAGGGGACGGTGTGGTCAGCTACGCCGACGCCTTCACCGTGCAACCGTTCAACAACTACCTCGTCACGATGGACCTGACCGGTGCGCAGATCGTCACCCTGCTGCAACAGCAGTACACCGGTGACAACGCCGACCGCAACCTGCTGCTGCAGCCGTCGGAGGGATTCACCTACACGGTGGACGCCTCCGCGACCGGCGCCGACCGCATCCTCACCGACACGATCGCGCTGAACGGACAGCCGCTGGACCCCGCCGCCACCTACCGGGTGACGGTCAACTCCTTCCTCGCCGACGGCGGTGACGGCTTCGCCGTCCTCGCCGAGGGAGGGAACCGCCTCGTCGGCGGGCTGGACATCGACGTGTTCAAGGACTGGTTCACCGCCAACACCAGCGCGGACGACCCGGCCGAGGCCCTGCCCGCGAACCGGATCACCTTCCAGTGACCGGCGGCGGAGTGGAGCCGAGACTCCACTCCGCACCGACCCACCCGACGGCCCCGAAGCCCCGCTTTGGGGCCGTCGGCCGTCTCCGGCCGATCCCGTCGTGACGTATCCACCGGCACCGAGTCGGGCCGCGTACCGGACCGGGCCGTGTCACGCCGGTACGGTAATGGGCATGGCCGGCCGAAGTCAGGCGGCGAAGAAAGCCGCCCGCAAACGCACCGCACCCGCGCGCGCCCGCACCACCAAGGCGGCGGCGGCACCCCGCGCCCGAAAGAAGGCCGCACCCCCCAAACGTCCCGCCCGCCGGGGCGGCGGCATACCGGGGCCGTTGGAGGCCAGCCGGATGGCGTTGCGCGGCATGTGGATCGGGACGGCCCGCTCGATCGGATGGGTGGCCCGCGGCATCGGCCGCGAGGCGGCCACCGCCAAGGAGATCGACACCGCTCACCGCCGTGACGGCCAGGCGCTGGGTGTGCTGGCCGCCGCGATCCTGCTGGCGGTCGCGTTGTGGTTCGACTCCGGCGGCCCGGTGGGGGAGTACGCGTCGCTGGCGATCCGGTGGCTCGTCGGGGTCACCGCACTGGCGTTGCCGGCACTGCTCGGGATCGGCGCCGTCCGCATGATGCGGGTGCCGCGCACCGAAGAGGCGCACGGCCGCGGCGTCGTCGGCTGGACGGCCCTGTCGATCGCCACCGCCGGACTGTTCCACCTGGGCAACGGTCTCCCCACCGACGCCGACGGCGTGTCCGGTGCGGGCGGCCAGATCGGAAGGCTCGTCGGTGGCGCGCTGGAGGCCGCCGTGTCGGCGTGGGTCGCCACGCCGTTCCTGCTGCTGACCGCGGTGTTCGGCGTCCTGGTGATCACGGCGACCCCGGTGAACCGTGTACCCGACCGGCTCGCCGAACTGTGGCGCCTGGCGACCGGCCGCACCGCCGGACCCGTCGAGGACACCGAGCCCGAGGACGAGGAGGAGCCGGTCACCCGCCGCCGTCCGGCGCGCCGCCGCCAGGCCGCGATGGTCGCCGAGGACACCGAGACGGAGTCGGAGGACGCCGAGGCCGACGACGCCCCCGTGCACCGGCCCGCCACCCCGTTGCCCCGGCTGACCCCCGAGCAGGTCCCCGACCGGCGACGTGAGCCGCCCAGGCACTCCCCGGCCCCCGCCCGGCTGGAACAACCGACGCTGCCCGACACCGGCGACTACCGGTTGCCGCCGTTGGACCTGTTGGCCGCCGGTGCGGCGGCCAAGAAACGCAGCAAGGCCAACGACGTGGTGATCGCCGCGCTCCAGGAGGTCTTCGAACAGTTCAACGTGGACGCGGCCGTCACCGGTTTCACCCGTGGCCCCACGGTCACCCGGTACGAGGTCGAACTGGGCCCCGCCGTGAAGGTCGAGCGGATCACGCAGCTGTCCCGCAACATCGCCTACGCGGTCAAGAGCCCCGACGTGCGTATCCTCAGTCCGATTCCCGGCAAGAGCGCCGTCGGAGTGGAGATCCCCAACACCGACCGGGAGGACGTGGCGCTGGGGGACGTGCTGCGCAGCGGTGAGGCCGCGGCCGATCGCCACCCCATGGTGATCGGTCTCGGCAAGGACATCGAGGGTGGTTTCGTCGTCGCCAACCTCGCCAAGATGCCGCACCTGTTGATAGCCGGAGCCACCGGCAGCGGGAAGTCGAGCTGCATCAATACATTGTTGGTCTCGGTGCTGGCGCGGGCCACGCCCGACGAGGTGCGGCTGCTGCTGATCGACCCCAAGCGGGTCGAACTGACCGCCTACGAGGGCATCCCGCACCTGGTGAACCCCATCGTCACCAACCCGAAGAAGGCGTCCGACGCTCTACAGTGGGTCGTCAAGGAGATGGACATGCGCTACGAGGACCTCGCGGCCTCGGGCGTACGGCACATCGACGACTTCAACCGCAAGGTCCGTGCCGGAAAGATGAAGCCGCCACCGGGATCCGAGCGCGAGTACCGCCCCTACCCCTATCTCCTGGTGATCGTCGACGAACTGGCCGACCTCATGATGGTCGCGCCCCGAGACGTCGAGGACGCCGTCGTACGCATCACCCAGCTCGCCCGCGCCGCCGGGATCCACCTCGTCCTGGCGACCCAGCGACCCTCCGTCGACGTGGTCACCGGCCTCATCAAGGCCAACGTGCCGTCCCGCCTGGCGTTCTCCACCTCGTCGCTGGCCGACTCCCGCGTCATCCTCGACCAACCGGGCGCCGAGAAGCTCATCGGCCGCGGCGACGGACTGTTCCTGCCGATGGGCGCCAGCAAACCCCAACGCATCCAGGGTGGATGGGTGACCGACGCCGAGATCGAACGGGTCGTCGCCTTCGCCAGGGACCAGCGCGAACCGGAGTTCGCCGAGGACGTCCTCACCGCCGCCTCCGGCGGTAAGAAGAAGATCGACGAGGACATCGGCGACGACCTCGACGTCCTACTTCAGGCCGTCGAACAGGTCGTGACCACGCAGTTCGGCTCCACATCCATGCTGCAACGCAAACTGCGCGTCGGGTTCGCCAAGGCCGGCCGGCTCATGGACCTCATGGAGAGCCGCGGCGTGGTCGGACCGTCGGAGGGCACCAAGGCCAGGGACGTCCTGGTGAAACCGGACGAACTGGACCACGTGCTCGCCTCGATCCGGGGCGAGGGCTGAACCGCGCACCGTCCGTCGGGTCACCCGGCCTCACCGACGTGCGGGGCCGGGTGACCGCGTGGGTCACTCCAACGCCGCCGCGCCGAACGAGACCGCGAACCGGGCGCACCAGATCGAGACGCTGTCGACCTTGTCGAGGTCGACGTCGGCGGGGACCTCGTAGACCTGGTCGCCGAGGTTGCCCTTCAACGGGGCCAACTCCACGTGATAGCCGTCGTCGAAGACGAACCACTCGTCCGGGTCGACGGCCTGATCGGTCAACCACACCCGCAGGTCCGGGCCGTTCGACGTCTCCAATCCCGCGATCGCCAGCACCACCGAGCCGTCGGGCTGTCGCACCAGCTCGGCGCGGCCGGCGGTGGGGTGTTCTTGGCTCACGAACTCGCCCGCCGCCAACAGGACCGGCTCGGGATCCGGCCGCGCCGATGCCGACTCCGTCTCCTGTGGAGACTCGGCGACGGTGTCCGGCAGCTGCTCGTCCACCCGTTGATCGATCCACAGCCGCCACGGTTGGAACCAGTACAGGGCCGCGGCGGCCACCACCACGACGGCCACCCACGTGATCGGAGAACGTAGAAATTTCCGCATCCATCGATTCTCCGTCACGCGCACCCCTCGTGGGGACGCCGGCGCGCGCGTCCGTACGGCTCCGGCCACGTGCCCGGGTGACCCCGGGGCCGCGTTCGCGCTGTGCCCGGTGACCCCGGGGCCGTGTTCCCACTGCGCCCGGGTGACCCCGGGCACAGTGAGTGCACCACGGGGCTACGAGCTGTCGCGTGTGAAGCGGCGATGGGTAGGCTCATAGCGTGTCTGAAGCGCCAACCTCCCTGCCCAAACGCCGTGTCGCCGTCCTCACCCTCGGCTGCGCGCGCAACGAGGTCGACTCCGAAGAGCTCGCCGCCCGCCTCGCCCACGGCGGATGGGAGGTCACCGACGACGGAGAGGCCGCCGACGTCGTGATGGTGAACACCTGCGGCTTCATCGAAACCGCCAAACAGGACTCCATCGACACGCTGCTGGCCGCCGCCGACACCGGCGCCAAGGTCGTCGCCACCGGCTGCCTCGCCGAACGCTACGGAACCCAACTGGCCGACAGCCTCCCCGAGGCCGACGCCGTACTGGGCTTCGACCACTACCCCGACATCGCCGCCCGGCTCGACGCCGTCGCGCGCGGCGAGAACATCACCTCGCACACGCCGCAGGACCGCCGGAAACTGCTCCCGATCAGCCCGGCGGCACGCAAGCCGTCGGCCGCCGTCATCCCCGGCCACGCCGCCGCACCCGCCGAATCCACGGAGGGACTGCCCGCCCACCTGACGGTCATGCGCCGCAGGCTCAGCACCGGCCCCGTCGCCAACGTCAAGATCGCCAGCGGTTGCGACCGGCGCTGCGCGTTCTGCGCCATCCCCACCTTCCGGGGAGCGTTCGTGTCCCGGCCGCCCGAGGAGATCATCGCCGAGGTCCGGTGGCTCGCCACCCAGGGCGTCCGGGAGATCACCCTGGTCAGCGAGAACACCACCTCCTACGGCAAGGACCTGTCGGACCCGTCCGCGCTCGAACGGCTCACCCGCGAACTCGCCGCCGTCGACGGGATCGTCCGGGTCCGGTTGTCGTACCTGCAACCGGCGGAACTGCGACCGGCCCTCATCGAGACCATCGCCACCACCCCCGGCGTCGCCCCCTACTTCGACCTGTCGTTCCAGCACTCCAGCCGCGACCTGCTGCGCCGGATGCGGCGATTCGGCTCCACCGAGGGCTTCCTGGACCTGCTCGACACCGTCCGCGGCCTCGCCCCGCAGGCCGGCGCCCGCACCAACGTCATCGTCGGGTTCCCCGGTGAGACCGAGACAGACGTCGCCGAACTGGAGAGGTTCCTCACCCACGCCCGGCTCGACGCCATCGGCGTGTTCGCGTACTCCGACGAGGAGGGCACCGAGGGCGCCGAGCTCGACGGCCACGTCGATCCCGACGTCATCACCGCCCGCTACGAACACTTCAGCTCGCTCGCCGACGAACTGTGCGACCAGCGCGCCGCGGAACGCATCGGGGAGACCGTGACCGTGCTGATCGACACCGTCGACGACGACGGCGTGGACGGCCGCGCCGCCCACCAGGCGCCCGAGGTCGACGGCAGCACCGCCGTCATCGGCGACGTCGACGGCCTCACCCCGGGCGACCTGGTGACCGCGACCGTCGTCGACAGCAACGGCGTGGACCTGGTCGCCGAACTCGTCTCCGTCGAAGGCCGCTGAGGTGCCCCACGAGGTCTCCGCCGACGCCCGGCGCACCCCCTCCGTCTACAACGTCGCCAACGCGTTGACGTTGCTGCGCCTGCTGCTCATCCCCGTCTTCGCGTGGTGCGTCGTCGAATCCGCCTTCGTCTCCCAGACGTGGCGCATGGCCGCCGCCGGGGTGTTCGCGCTCGCGTCCGCGACCGACGTCGTGGACGGCTGGCTCGCCCGCCGCCACGGCCTGGTCACCGCGTTCGGCAAGGTCGCCGACCCCATCGCCGACAAGGCCCTCACCGGGACCGCCCTCATCCTGCTGTCCCTGGCCGGACAGGTCCCCTGGTGGGCGACCGCGCTCATCCTGTTCCGTGAGATCGGCGTCACCGTCCTGCGGTTCTGGGTCATCCGATTCGGGGTGATCGCGGCCAGCCACGGCGGCAAACTGAAGACGGCACTACAGGTCGCCGCCATCTTCTGGTACCTGTGGCCGTGGCCGGCGCCCGTCGCCGACGCCGCCCCCTGGCTCATGGGTGCCGCGGTCCTGGCGACCGTCGTCACGGGCGCCGAATACGTCATACAGGTGATCCGCATTCGTCACCGGGGTGATCGGAGAAGCGATTGAACACCACACCCGCCGCCGACGTCGTCACCAGGCTCCGCGACGACGACCGCAGCCTCGCCGTCGCCGAATCCCTCACCGGGGGACTGCTGGCCGCGTCACTGGTGGAGGTACCGGGCTCTTCGGCCGTGTTCACCGCCGGAGTCGTCGCCTACACCCCGCACATGAAGACCAGGCTCCTCGACGTCCCCGCCGCACTCATCGACACCCACGGTGTCGTGTCCGCCGAGGTCGCCGCGGCACTCGCCGTCGGCGCGCGACGACGCGGCGAGGCCGACTGGGGCATCGGCACCACCGGAGCCGCCGGACCCGAACCACACGGCGGTCAACCCCCCGGCACGGTCTGGCTGGCGGTCGCCGGCCCCGACGGTGAACCCGTCGCCCGTGGCCACCACCTTCCCGGTGACCGTGCGCAGGTGCGCAACGCCTCGGTGGAACTGGCGTTGCGGCTGCTCCTCGACGTCCTGGCGGCCGAGCGGAATTAGTCTCCGCCACCCGGAGTAATCTGGCCCTCGACCCGGTTGACATCTGTGTGCCCACCTTTCCACCGACCGGGCCAGACGAGACAGGAGATTGCGATGGTGCTGCTGCGTCGGATCATCGGTGAGACACTGCGGTCCCGGAGGCGGGCCCAGCGCCGCACGCTACGCGACGTCTCCGCGTCGGCCAACGTCAGCCTGGGCTACCTGTCCGAGATCGAACGCGGCCAGAAGGAGGCGTCCAGCGAACTGCTGTCCTCCATCTGCACCGCGCTCGACGTACCCTTGTCGGACGTGCTGGGGGAGGTGACGACCGAGGTCGCCAAGGAGGAACGGCAACGCGAGGCCGCCGCGCAGCTGTCGCCGGTGTCACTGCTGCAGTCCGTCTCCCACTTCGACGACCACCGCAAATCCGGGCAGGAGTCCCGGCCGGTCCGTAAACGCGCCGCCGCACCGGTGTCACCACCGGTCTCACTGGCGGCGGCCCGCGCGCGCAGGGTGCGCGGCGCAGGTGGACGCCCCACCCCCAAGGCGGGCGTGGCCGCCTTACGGCCCCCGGGCTGAGCCGGTGGGCGGGGATTGGGCAAGTATGGGCACGACACCTTAGACTCGATACCCACCGCCGCTAACACTGGAAGGATCGCGAGATGGCCAATCCCTTCGTCAAGGGTTGGAAATACATGATGGCGCTGTTCGGCGCCAAGATCGACGAGCACGCCGATCCCAAGATCCAGATCCAGCAGGCCATCGAAGAATCTCAGCGGCAGCATCAGGCGTTGGTGGGGCAGGCGGCGGCGGTCATCGGGAACCAGCGCCAGCTCGAGATGAAGTTGTCCCGCACCATGTCCGAGGTCGAGAAGCTGCAGGCCTCGGCCCGGCAGGCACTCGTCCTGGCCGACCGTGCCCGCGCTGAAGGCGATGAGAAGAAGGCCGGCGAGTACGAGAACTCCGCGCAGGCGTTCGCCGCGCAGCTCGTCTCCGCGGAGCAGTCGATGGAGGACCTCAAGACCCTCCACGACCAGGCCATCAACGCCGCCGAGCAGGCCCGCCAGGCGGTCGAGAACAACCAGATGATGCTGCAGCAGAAGCTCGCCGAGCGCACCAAGCTGCTCAGCCAGCTCGAACAGGCGAAGATGCAGGAGACCATCGCCTCCTCGCTGGAGTCGATGTCGTCGCTGGCCGCGCCCGGCAACGTGCCCAACATGGACGAGATCCGCGACAAGATCGAACGCCGCTACGCCACCGCCATGGGCCGCGCCGACCTCGCCAGCAACTCCATCGAGGGGCGGATGATGGAGGTCCAGAAGTCCACGATCGACATGGCCGGATCGTCCCGGTTGGAGCAGATCCGCGCCAGCCTCCAGGGTGAGAAACTCGGCGGCGCCGCCGAGAAGCCCGCCGTGGAGGCCGCCAAGTCGGACAGTGCGTCGGTCTCCCGACTCGACGAGATCCGCGCGAGCCTAGGAAAGGACAAGGACGCGGCCACCGGCTGAGTCCGCACCCCCTCATGATCAGGCTGCCCGGCGGCGGAGTACCCCAGCCGCTCAAACGACTACGGCGACGGCTCCGGGCCGCGCGCCGGTGGAGCGTGTGGGCGGGCCTGTTCGGAGGCACCGCCGCCGTGCTCGTCCCGTACCAGGGGCTCGGTCCACTCGACGCCGTCTGGGCGGGCCTGTTCGGCGGCAGTGCCGTCCTCGCGGCGTTCCGCTGGATCGACTACCGGCGGATGTCGGCGGCGATGCCCGGCGAGTCCGAACAGCTCGCCCTGCACGGCACGGCCGCCCTGTCGCTGGAGGCGCAGACCGTCGCCAACGAGCTCGCCCGCAAGGTACGCGGAAAACGGGAGTCGGCGCAGTTCAGGCGGTCCGCCGCCAACCCGGCGTTCACGCGGCTGGTCGCCGCGACCCGGGCGTTCGACGACCTCGCGCCCCGGCTCACCGGTCCCGCCGCCGACGTCCTGACCGACGTGCGCGGCGCGGCGACCTCGCTGAAGGATCTCGCCGAGCAGATACGCGGCTTGGAACGCTCGATCGCGGTCGCACCCGCCGACCGGCAGGCGTCGCTCGGTAGTGCGCACCAGGCACTACTGGAACGGCTCGAATCCGGTGTCACCTCGTACGAGGACATGGTCGGGGCGGCCGCCGAGGTCGTCGCCGAGCAGAGCGCCCTGTCGTCGCTGACGCATCCCGGTGGGGACCTCACCGGTAGCCGGTTGGCGGAGGCGACCGAACAGCTCAGGGGTTTCGCGTCGGCGGTCAGTGAGATGCGCGACTTCCACCGCCGACACCAGCCGCAACCGGAACTCTGAACCGCCCTTCGGTACCGCCGGGCGTCACGGGTGGTTCCCGGTCGTCAACCGGGCGCGGAACCCCGTCGTCATGCCCGGGTCCTCGCGTACCCCGATCCCGCGTGACGCGGGCCCCCTCCGCGGTTCCCGCGTCCACAACCGGAGGGTTATCCACAGCCCCGTCGTTTTCGGGATGCGCACCCCACCTCGCCGGCGATAGGCTCACGCCAGAGGGGAGGAGGCCGGTGGCCCTGCGATTCCCCTTCACCGGTGAGGCGAACTCCCTCGAACCGGGGCCACCCACCCGGCCCGGTGAGGGCGCACCGCCCGTCGGCACCACACCCGTCCGCCACGCTCACCGCGCGCGCAGGCTCAGGACGTCCCCGGCCCGGGCCTCCAGCTCCTCCGCGGCGGAACCGCCGTTGACGGCGATCGCGACCTTGCCCGCCGAGTCCACGAGCACCACCACGGCACCCGGGTCCGCCGCCGCGAACATGTCACCCCGCACCGCCGACCTGCCCGCGATCTCGAAACCCTCCCCGAAACCGTCGAGGGTACGCCCGTCGGCCGCCAGTTGCAGGTTCCCGAACCGATCCACCGACATGACCTCCGCGACGATCTCGCCGTCGGTGACGGTGACCTTGGGGTCGGGCAGTCTCACCAGGTCGTTCGGCTTCACCGGTTCCCCGAGGTCGGCGGGCGCGACGCCCGACGACAGCACCGCCGCGGCGGGAGCGAAGATGTCCCGCCCGTGGAAGGTGTGCGAGACGGGGTGCCGGTGGAACCGGGTGTCGGTGAGCGTCACCGCGCGTTGTACCCCGCCCAACGCCTCGGCCGCCCACATCAACAGGCCGTTGTCGGGACCGACGAGTATGCCGAACCCGGCTTCGATCGCGACCGGGAACCGGGTCGTACCCACTCCCGGGTCGACCACCGCCATGTGGACGCCGCGAGGCAGGAACGGGACCGTCTGCGCCAGCACCAGTGCGCCCCGCCGGATGTCTCCCGGCGGCACCAGGTGGCTCACGTCGATGACGCGGGTGTCGGGCGCCCACTGCGCGATGACGCCGTGGCACGCCGCGACGAAGCCGTCGGCCAGACCGTAGTCGGTGGTGAGGCTGACGATCGGATAAGTCGGCATGGGGTCAGCCTGCCATGAAAGCCTCAGCCGGTGAGCGCCTTGAACCTGAATTCCACAGTGGCGCGGTATCCCAGTCGCCGGTAGAGGCCCGTGGCGACCTCGTTGGTGGCGAACACGTTGAGCTTCACCCCGTCACGGCCGTGTACGGCGGCCCGCCACCGCGCCAGCGCCATCGTCTCCTTGCCCAGCCCGGTGCCGCGACGGTCGGGCGTCACCTCGATGTCGAAGATGAAGGTGTGGCCGTCCGGGGCGTCGTGGAACAACCACAGGTGCGCGACCACGTCGTCGCCCTGCCGGACCATCCACAGTTCGTGTCCCTCGGTGGCGAGGCCGTCCGGTAGGAGCTGCGCGAAGACCTGCTTCGCGCGGTCGGTGGCCTCCTCGGGCGTGAAGCCCTGGGATTCGGCCGTCACCTCGGCGAAACCCGTCACCGAATGCGCGAGCCACGGGCCGTACTCGGCCTCCGTCATGGGGTCCGCGCGGATCGCGGTCGGCTCGACCGCGTCGCCCACCGGTATCACCATGTGCCGCGACACCACCTGGTAGTCCCGGAACAACGCCAGGTGAGCCGGGTCGTCGGGGACGCACGCCACCGACAGTCGGGGGGCCCCGTGTCCGGACGCCCACCGCTCGGCCTCCGCGACCGCCGCCGCGCCCAGCCCGGACCGGCGGTGTTCGGGCCGGATCCAGAGGTCGTCCAGGACCGCCACCGGCCGGTCGAACTCCGTGCCGGTCCTGATCGCCAGCACACCCACCTCGGTGTCGCCGTGCCGCAGACCGAACCGTTCGATGACGGCCGTGCCGCGGGGCGGCGTGGCAGGCGTGGCGCGGTCGGCTTCCCGCGTGGCGAGGAGCGTGTCGGAGGGGGCGGTGAGGCGCATGCCGCCACGCTAGCCGCCGCCCGGGGCCATCGGGTTGCCGGGCCGGTTCACCGGTCGGCAGAATGACCGGATGTCGTTGGTTCCCGCCGAAGTCGCCAGGATCGTCCGCCGTATCTTCGCCGAACGCGGACACGCGTGGCTCGACGACCTGCCGCGCCTGGTGGAGGACCGCTGCCGGGAATGGCGGCTGGAGGTCACCGGCCCGGCCTTCACCGGCGGTACGCATTCCTATGTGGCACCGGTGAACCGTGCCGACGGGACGGCCGCCGTCCTGAAGGTCCCCGTCGTCGACGAGTGGAACGTCGCCGAACCCACCGCGCTGTACCATTACGGGGGCGAGGGGGCGGTCCTGTTGTACGAGTACGACGCCGACAGCGGCGCCATGCTGCTGGAACGTGCCGACCCCGGCGAGCCGCTGGTGTCCCAGGAGCACGTCGCCACCGCCCACCGCGAGGGACTGCCCGAGCACGCCGGCGACGTCGAGTTCGCGGCGCGGCTGTACCGCCGGTTGTGGCGCGTACCGGGTCCCGCGCCCGCCGACCTCCCCCCGATCCCCACCGTGGTGGACCAGGCTGCGGACTGGGCCGAGCTGTTCGCCGGATACCGGGGAGACGACATCCCCGCACCGATGCTGCGGGAGGCGGAACGGCTGTGCCGGGTCCTCACCGTGCCCGACGGTCCCGTCGGAGTGGCCAACATGGACAACCACCTCGGCAACATAGTGTCCGCGCGGCGTGAGCCGTGGCTGCTCATCGACCCGAAACCGAAGCTCGGCGAGCGCGCCTTCGACGCCGGATACCTGCTGCGGATCCAACTGGAGACGACACCGACAGAGGTATCGGCGGTCGAGTACACGATCCGAACCGCGGAATGGCTGGAGGTGGATCCCCGTCGCGCACACGCGTGGGCGTTCGTGAGATCCATGGAGGACCTCTACTGGGGACTCGACGAGGACGACGCCGACTTCGTCCGCAACATGTCGGCCGTCGCGGAGGTCCTGTTCGCCACGGCCGATCGGATCCCGGGTAAACCCGTAGTGTAACCGTCACTAGACTGTCGCCATGGCGGATCGGAACATCACCTCGATGGCCACGGCCCTCGTCGTCGCCGCCGCGGTCGCCGTGCCCGCGCCGGCATACGCGGACCAGCCGACCGGTTGGATGGTCAACCGCGCCACCGGGCAGTGTGCCGCGCCCCGGTCCGGAGACGTCGTCGTGGAGTCGGCGGACTGTGGCGTGGACACCGGGCATTGGCGTTTCACCGAGTACGGGGCCGTCGCCGACGCCACCGGGCGCACGGCGCTCACCGTGGACCGCGCCGACGCGGGAGCACCGGTCACAGTGGGCGGCGACACCGAATCGGTCACCGTGTGGCGGCACGAACCCGGTACCGGCCAATGGCATCCGCAGGGGCATCCTGAACTGGCCGTCGCAGCGGAACCCGAACTGGTGTTGCGGCCGTGGAGTGGCGCGCCCGAGCAGCGTTGGGACCTGCGCACCGAATCCGACATCGCCGGAGCGGCGGCCACCGGCTCGCCCTCGACCACGGAACGGTTGCCCACCACCGGAACCAGCACGACGACCGCCGTGGCCGTCGGCGCCGCCGCCGCGCTCACCGGCGCGTTCATCCTCATCGCTCTCCGCGCCCGCCGCCGACTGCTGCAGGGCTCCACGCACTGGTGAGCACTTCGGCCCGGATCGTCACAACGGAGGGTGCCGGCTTCGGTCGTGACGGCGCGGTGTTCCCACCGGGGCGGTGCCTGGGCGCGGTGACGGCGCGAACGGTGCCGGTTCCTCCGCCGCCAAGGCCGCCGCACATCCGCGGGTGACGGTGACATACCTCACGGTATCGGGACATGGCGAATCGCCGGTGAGTCCGATTGTCCCGTTCCGTAACGGAATGCCGCCCCGCTATGTCCGATTAGGCCGGATTGCAGTCGCCCGGTGACAATGGGTTGTGCCCGGCATCGAAATCGTTTACATTCTCTACCGACACGGATCTCCCGGCACGAGGCCCACATCTCCCATGCCCCCACACGTGCGCGTCACGTGCCGGAGAAGACAGGAACCGGCCATGCCGACATCCCGATTCCTTGCGGCGCTGGAGGGCTTATGCGTGTAGGCGATGGGGTTGTGGGCGACCGTGGCGATGTGCGTGACGAGGCGTCGGAGGACCGGGTGGATCCGCGGTTCGAGGTCGGTGGTCATCGCCGGTTCCGGTTCGGTTCTGTGGTGGACGATCCGGACTCCTGGGTCGTTGAGGACGATCCCTTCGACGCGGGGCGCCCACCGGGCCTGCTCGGACTTCCGGGTTTCCTCCTTCGCTGGTCCTCGATGTACGCGGTGATCACCGTCGTCGCGTTCGCCATCGGCCTGGAGTTGACGCGGATCTCCCGTGACCTCTCGGGTAGCACCATCTCGGCTGAGGAGCTGTGGAATCTGCTGCTCGCGGTCCTGCTCTATCTCGTGACACCGATGATGGTGGGTGCGATCCTCCCGTTGAGCCTCACTTACACGTTCACCCGTTTCGTGCCGCTCTCGGTGTGGACGGTGATCATCATGGTCGGGTTCATCGCACTCGGTAGCGGGTTGCAACTCTTCTTCCTGGCGTTCACGTCCTGGTACGCCTTGATCGCCGTGTCGGCCGGGAACCTGCTCTTTGCGGTCGCGTTGCCGGTAGTCGAGCGGCGGCGAGCCCTCCGACGGCGAGGTCGATTTGAGTGACAAGCTGGCTGTTATAGCAGTCTTTGGCATGATGGTACTTGCAATCTGGGTGGTCGTCATTCCGCATCACTGGCGTGGAGATAGAAAAGGGCTCCTTACCGACGAGGTGATTGAGCGGCGGATGTTCGGAGGAGGTGGTATTGCTCGAGGAATTGTTCGTTCGACCGTAGGAATGACGTTCGCAGCTTCGATGATACTGTTCACGGCCGCCGTCGGCATTGTTGTGGAGTCGCTGCTCCACGGAAAGTGGCTCGACATCGCCCGACTGATGATCGTTGGTGCGCTTTGTATCAGTGCTCTGATGTTCGTCCTGCTCCCAATCCTCATCACCCTTTTCAACCGCCCACGCTTTTTGATCCCACCACGGTTTCGGGGACAGGCGGGGATAATGAATCGGCGAACATGACTACTGGCAGCGACTCTTTCCGGGTCTGGTTGTTGGCTCGCATATGTGGCGGCCAGCGATTTCGGTGACACGGCGAGGCATTGGGTAGGCAGAGGTTCATTGCGTTGCGGGGATGGCATACGCCCTCACATGCTGAGCGAACTGGTCTTGTCGGAGCGTGCCTTTCAGGGGGCCGTGGTTGCTTCGGCAATGGGCGGTTCCGTCTCACCCAAGGGGCGTGTGCAACGAGAACCAGGGCGGGACGAAGCGTGGTGGGAGGCGATCGTGGCGGGCCTCGACGGTTGAACGCCGTGGCCGGAATTGTGCCGTCGCGCTGCGAACGCCACTTCTTGCACTGATACGCCGGGAACGCACCGATCCGGTCGGCATTGAACCACCACGGTATCGCGGCTCGGGCGGCGAACAGTTCGTAGGGCGGCGTCTGTGTCCGTTGCTCTGGCTGGAGTCATCATGGAGTTTCGGTCTTCGGCGCCCGGATGACGCCGGCGAAGTCATGAACGAATGGTGAGCGGTTCTATGGTCAAGACGATTCTCATCATCGCGGGGATGGCGGCATTTGTCGCGTTGCTCTGGCTCGTCGTGGTCCCGCAACACTGGAGAGGGCGGGCTGAGGCGGTTCGGAATGACAGGATGAGCGCAGAGATGATCCTCGGCCGAGGTCGCGCCTCGGCGGGGCTGGCCCGATCGGGTGTGGCTTTCGTCGTCGCTGCGAGTCTCATCATCCTGGGAGCCGCAGGTGTTCTCCTCTTTCAGAACATCGTTGTAGAGAACGCGATCGGCAGATCGGTATCGTTCGTCATCTTCGGGTTCGGTGTGGTGCTCCTCTTCGTGCTTCCGGCGGCGATCGTGGTGTTCAATCGTCCGAAGTTCTTGATCGCCCCGCACTACCGTCGCCATTCAGGACTGTGGCGGAAGCGGAAATGACGAACCGGCTTTGTCGCGAATCTGAGGCCGGGGCGGGTTCGGTGGCTTACCGAACCCGAATCCTGTGGTGTCGTGACGGCTACTCCTGGCGGCAGAGGTGGCGTGGATGAAGTCGCGGTGATGGGAAGCGGCCGTCGAGTACGTCTGCGATGAACTTGGCGATGCCGCTCGCGACCGTGGGCGGGCAGAGGCCGGTGCTCGGGCAGGAGATGGCGGCGATGGCACCGGACGCGGTGCGGAATCCTGCGGTTGTCGGTCTTGGGCTACCGCAACCGGTGGAGGCCACGGGTGCGCCTGCGGTGTGGTGTCTGGCGCGGGCGGCGGTCCGCCGCGGAAGGGGGTTCGGGGCCTCGGGCGGCCGAACGTGCGGTGGGGGAGCGGTATTCGCGCATTAATCGACGGCACATGCATTTTGTAGTAGCGTGGTTATTACGCGACTCTCGCGGTTGAACACATTCGGGAATGAAATGTGTGACATATCGCCGCCGATGATGTGCGTTTCGGCCGGAATGCCGTGCATTCCCTGCGGCGTGACGATTCGGAATGTGCCAAATCGAGTGTCCGGTTCCTGACAGTTGCGCAGTGGAGTCGTCGCTGATCAACCGCTTGCCGTGGGGGCTTCGTATCGCCCCGTCAGCGCTCCTCGATCCCGGCCTGGCAGGTCACCCGCATCGGGCGTCTGGATCGTCGCCCCGTCCCGGGCATCGGCCGCGCGGGCGAAACCCCTGGTTTACCAACCGAAACGACCGTTCCCCGCGGTCCTGCGGGATGTGTTCCGGCGACCGCCCGAACCGCTATTCGATAAATGGCGGCGCCTTCTCCGACCGGCCTCTAAGGACGGACGATTCACCGTATCCGGGCACTCCGCCGCGACACCGACTTGTCGGACTTCACCACGTGATTACGGTAGCGTCGGAAGTCAGCGATCGCACCAGTGTTCACAACGATTCGAGAGGGACGTTCGCCGTGACCGAGGAAGTCGATGTCGTCGTGGTGGGGCTCGGGGTCGGCGGTGAGGAGGTCGCCGGGCGGTTGGCCGGCGCCGGCCTCGATGTCGTGGGCGTCGAGGGGAAACTGGTGGGAGGCGAATGCCCGTACTGGGCGTGCATCCCCAGCAAGATGATGATCCGGGCCGCCGACCTGCTCGCCGAGACCGCCAGGGTCGACGGGATGGCCGGGCGCGCCCACGCGATCCCGGACTGGACTCCGGTCGCCCGCCGCATCCGCGACGAGGCCACCGACAACTGGGACGACACCGTCGCCGTCAAACGGTTCACCGACAAGGGCGGGAGATTCGTGCGCGGGTGGGCCACGCTCACCAGCCCCAACGAGGTGACGGTGGGCGACCAGGTGTACCGGGCGCGCAGGGGCGTGGTGTTCGGTACCGGATCGGCACCGGTGATACCGCCGATCGACGGCCTCGCCGACACTCCCTACTGGACGAATCGGGAACTGGTCGAGGCCGACACGCTGCCGGATTCGCTCCTGGTGTTGGGCGGCGGGGCCATCGGCCTCGAACTGGCCCAGGCGTGGAACCGTTTCGGCGTGGAGGTCAACGTCATCGAGGCCTCCGACCGCATCATGTCCAACGAGGAACCGGAGTCCTCGGCCCTGGTGCAGGACGTCCTGGCCGCCGACGGCGTCCACGTCCACACGGGTGCGAAGGCCACCGCGGTGTCCCACGGCGAGGGCCGGTTCACCGTCACGATCGAGGACGGCCGCAGGCTGATCGGTGAGGCGCTGCTGGTCAGCGTCGGCCGGAAGGCCAAGCTCGGTCCGCTCGGCGTCGACAAGGCGGGGCTCGACCCGTCGGCGTCGTCGATTCCGGTCGACGAGTGGATGCGCGCGGGCGACGGTCTGTGGGCGGTCGGGGACGTCACCGGGCGCGGCGCGTTCACACACGTCGCGATGTACCAGGCCGACATCGCGGTACGTGACATCCTCGGGCAGGGCGGCCCGTCGGCCGACTACCGGGCGTTGCCCCGTGTCACCTTCACCGACCCCGAGGTGGGTTCGGTCGGCATGACCGAGGCGCAGGCCCACGCCGCCGACATCCGGGTGAGGACCGGTACGGCCAGGGTCCCCGAGACGTCGCGCGGCTGGATCCACAAGGCGGGCAACGCCGGCCTGATCAAACTGGTCGCCGACGCGGACGCGGGAGTGCTGGTGGGGGCGACCTCCGTCGGGCCCTGCGGCGGTGAGGTGTTGTCGATGCTGACGTTGGCGGTCAAGGCGAAGGTCCCGATCGACACACTCCGCGACATGATCTACGCCTACCCCACGTTCCACAGGGGAGTGCTCGACGCCGTGCACGACCTCGACGCCGACTGACCCGGCGAGCGTGGGTGCCGAGACCCGGTACCCGGCACCCACGCGCTCCGCCCGGCACCGGCCCCGTTCACCCGGGTTCGCCGACCCACCGGGCGTACTCGGTGGGGGACATGCCCGTCGTCTGTTGGAAATCCCTGGCCAGGTGCGCCTGATCGGAGTACCCCAGCGCCGCCGCCAGCCGCGCCCAGTTCGTCCCGGTGGTGGCCTGCGTGATCGCCTCGTGGATCCGGTACCGCCGGATCACCCACTTGGGATTCACCCCGATGTACTCCCCGAACAGCCGCTGGAGCGCGCGTTCCGACATGTCGGCGACCTCCGCGAGCCGATCCACCCGCAGTAGTGTCCGGTCGGTCCTGACCAGGTTCGCCAACCGCATCGCCAGCAGGTTCGCCGGTTCGGGTTCCCGGTGACGCCGCACGAGGTACTCGGTGGCGGCCGCGACGCGGGCGTCGTCGTCGGTGCCGTGGCGCAGTATCTCCTCGTACTCCCGGTCCACCGGTCCCAGCACCTCGGCGACGGGCACCGCCTCGTCGGTGAAGTCCGACACCGGCCGGTCGACGAAGGGCCGGAAACCGCCCGGCCGGAACTGCACACCGAACACCCGGCCACGGCCGAGGAGTTTCACCGACGACAGCCGGTGCTCCACGCCGTGAACCAGCGCGGGGGCGTCGTTCATCCAGGCCAGGTTGACGCACGGATGCGGCACCACGTGCTGCTCGTGGGGCGCGGCGAGATCCCAGTCGATCAGCCAGAAGTGTTCGACGAGCACGTCCAGCGGCCCGGTCGCCGGAAACCGGCGGAACCGCACCTTGTCACGTAGCCGAGCCGCCGCCAGGATGCCCCGGTCGTCCTTCCTGGGATGCCTCACCGGCCGATGATAGGACCCGCCGGTGACGGTTTTCTTCAAGAGGCGTGCCGCGCTCCCGGTTAACCTCGGCGGATGACCGAATCCCAGATCGCCGAGCTGTACGCATCCGCCGCCGCCACCGCCGTGCCGGTGATCGACGGCATCCCCGACGAGCGGTTGACGGCGGCGACACCGTGCCCCGGTTACGACGTCGCCGGACTTCTCGACCACCTGTACGAGGTGGCCGTGGAGTTCGAGAAGGCGGCGCGAGGCGAGGACATGTCGTTCGCCGCGACACCGCCGCACCGGGTCCACGGTGAATGGCGCACCGGTTTGAACGCGGCCGTCGACCGGCTCGTCGCGGCCTGGTCGGCGCCTGAGGCGATGACCTTCGACAGGTCGAGCATGGGCATGCCCCGCCGGGTGGTGGCCCGGATGCCCGTTCTCGACCTGGTCGTCCACGGCTGGGACCTCGCGGTCGCGACCGGGCAGGAGGTGCGGGTGGACGACGCCACGGTGACGGACCTGTCGGCGGTGCTGACGGAGTTGGCGCCGACCGGCCGGCAGATGGGCGCGTTCGGTGCCGAGGTGCCGGTACCGGACTCGGCTCCGGCGTTCGACCGGCTGTTGGGCCTCGCGGGTCGTGACCCGCGGTGGCGGCAGTCAGCCGCCTGACCCGAACGGTCCGTCGAAACGGGTGTCGGGCGCCGCCACGTGGGCGGCGTCCAACTCGGTCCACACGTGACCGCCTTGACGGTGCAGGGCGTCGATGCGTTCCCGGGCCGCCTGCCGGTACTCGGGTGGCGCGACGGTCTCCACGCGGGTGAGCAGCAGGTGGAGCCTGCGGCTCGCCTCCGGCGAGGAGGCCGCGCAGTGCCGCAGTTCGTCGGTGCCGATGGCGAGATAGCCGGGCCAGTCGGGGGCACCGACCGCGACGCGGCCGGCACCCGCGGTGTACACGACCGGGCCGGGTCGTGCCGCGACGAGCCGTACCAGCAGCGTCTCGATGTGGTCCATCGCCTGCACCGCCGTCGTCGGGTCGTTCACGGCCGCCGACATCGCCTTGACCGCGACGTTCGAGAGGACGAGAAGGCAGAACGCCGGATCGTGGCGCAGGCGCCGTTCCTCACCGATGCGCAGCCGACGGGCGACGGCGTCACCACGGATTCTCGTGGCGGTGCCGTGTATCCGGCACAACGGGGCTCCGGGGTACACGAAGTCGCCGAGCCGGGGCACGACGGTTATCCCGACGCGGTGCCGGGCGGCGAACCGGCGCAGACCCCGGACGTCCACCCCGGTCAACGTCCCGAAGTCCGTCCCGTTGTGGACCACCCCGTCGGGTGGTGCGGCGAGGCCGTCCGGTGAACCGTCCGCCCCAGACCCGTGGAACCGGCGGACGGCGCCCTCCGCCGCGATCGTCACCTGCCGGAACAGCCGCGGCGGCCGCATCATGTCGGCGATGCGCTGCACCAGCAGCAGGAACACGAGAACACTCACGACCGACAGGAAGGTCGCGAAGCCGACACTGATGCTGGGGAACTCCCGGTTGTTGTCGGCGCCGATCTCGATGGCGATCAGGACCGTGTAGACGAACGTGGCGGGGAAGACACCCAGCGCCAGCCGGACGACCCGGTCGCGCTGGAAGAACGGGATGAGCCGCGCCGACAGCGAACTCGTACCGAACTGGACGGTGAGCATCACGATCGTGAAGACGAAACCGGTGAAGGAGATCGTGCCGCCCGCGACCGCGCCCAACCGGCTGGCGGTCACACCGGGGTCGCGGGGTATCGAGACCTCGGACTTGAACGACTGCGGAACGAGGGCGTCCACAACGGGCAGGGCGGCACTGAGCAGTACCGCTACAGCCACCATGACCGTCGGCCACACCCACAACCGTTGGCCCCGCCGGACACGTGGCGTGCCGACGGTGCGCCACGGCTCACGCCGGACGGGCGCCGCGGCGGCATCCGGCCCGGTGGTGTCGCCGGTGTCGTTCCCGGGCTCTCCGTCGTCCTTCGTGGCCGTCATGGCCGCCCCCGTCCCCCGTGGCACATCAGGGTAGGACACCCGATCGCCGGTCTCCGGTAGGCGGGTTCCGGCGGCTCTGGCGTCGCGGCGGCGGCGTGCACGAGTGTGGCGCGTCAAATCGTGCATGATTCGGTCGGCTCGTCGATACGTTCGGGACTCCTACCTCCGACCGACGGGTTCAACGTGTCTCAACCTCCTTCACATCATCAGTTCGGTGGCCCCTCCGACGGCTTCCCGTCCGCCTACGACCCGGCGACGGCGCCGCCGGTGATGGGGGCCGGGCCGCCGCCACCGTCGTACGGTCCGCCGCCCGGAGCGCCCGGCGCGTTCGTTCCCCCACCCGGCGGACACCGCCCTCCGCCGATGCCCTCGCCGCCGAAGAAGACCAACACCGCCCTGATCCTGGTGTTGGTCGCCGGGTTGCTGGGTGTCATGTGCCTGGGCGGTGCGGGCGTGTGGTTCTTCGGCTTCGGCGGCTCCGACATGCTCGCGGGCGGCGAGCCCTACGAGTTCCCCGCCGAGTACGACCCGGAGCTGCCGCCCGCGCCGACCGGTGTCGAGTACGTCTTCGACTTTCCCGCCGGGTACGACCTGTGCGCCACCCTCGACCTGTCCGGCGTGAACGCGGTGTTGCCGTTCGAGGGGTTGAAGGAACCGGGGATGGACGATCGGGGCGGGGGCCGCGGCTGGGTGTCGTGCAACGCGCAGATGCGCAGCACCGTGGAGTACCGGGATACGCGACCGACCGGGATCTTCTATGTCGACTTCGGCGTCCTCGACCCCGAGAACGTCCAGGGCGAGTACGACCGGATCTGGGAGTCCTACCCCGGTTACGCGCACTTGACCGACCTCGACATCGGAGACCAGGCGGAGGTCCACACCAAGACGGAGAACAACGTGTTGAGCGTGATACTCGCCTTCCGCAACGGGAACGTCTCCGGTATGGCCGAGATCGGCGTCAACTACGGCGAGGAGCACGATGCGCCGGCGCCGGAGATGCTGGGGAACGTCCTGATCGACGTGGTCAACGACGGCTTGACGAAGCTGGCGCCCTGACCGCCGCATCCGGTCTCGGGGGATGACTCTGCACACCCGAGACCGGATGGGTGGATGCGGATGCGGGCGCCCTACACTCCCCACCCCGACCGGGGGCAAACCACCCCGATGGAACGAAGTGTTGCAAAACGTATGAAATGGTGTCAATCGGTTATTCAGCCGGCCTTCAGGTGGGGAGGCCGCGACGGTCGGAGCTGCGGGCGGGCCCTGCGGAGGCCGCGGGACTCGGCGCCCCGGGCCGCCGGGATTCGCGGTGCCGATCGGGCGGAGTGTGATCCGGTCGACGGCGGGTTGCCGGCGAGACGTCGCGTCTTGTATGGTGGTCGGCATGGGTGCGATAGACACGATCGCCAGGCCACGGTTCCACTAGTCGCCTGTCGCAGAGCCGTCGGTTCGTCCGAACCGGCCGTCCGGCTCCTCTGATTTCCCGCGCGTACGCCGCCGCCCGCTTCCGGGCGAGCCGCGTCGTGTCCCGACAGGCGCCTCACCGTGTGTCGCAATGGCCGTTCCGGCCGACGCCGCGCCTGGCAAGCATCCTGATCCCGTGATCGGCAGCCCGCGTCCCGCGCCGCCTCGAACGGCCTCCTCTTCCCATCGACCTGTGGAGGCCCACATGAACCACGTCCTCTCCCCTACCGCCACCGTCTCGCAGATCGCGTTGACGGAGGTGACGAAGTCCTATGACGGCCCGCCGGTCCTCGACCGGGTGTCGTTGACGGTTCCCCACGGTGAGAAGCTCGCCGTGGTCGGCGAGAACGGGTCCGGCAAGTCCACCCTGTTGCGGCTGCTCGCCGGAACCGAGTCGGCCGACGGCGGCGACATCACGGTGATGGCGGCAGGCGGTATCGGTCACGCGGCCCAGACCCTCCTGCTGCCCGACGACGCCACCGTCGCCGACGCGATCGACCTGGCCTTCGCGGACCTGCGCGCCCTGGAACGCCGGATCGGGGAGGCGGAGCGGGGACTCGCCGACGCCGATGACGACGCGCTCGCCGAATACGGTGATCTCCTCACCGAGTACGAGCAGCGCGGCGGATACCGGACCGAGTCCCGGTTGGCGACCGCCGTCCAGGCGTTGGGCGTCGCCCACATCGGGAACGACCGCCGCATCGGCACCCTCTCCGGCGGTGAGCAGTCGAGGCTCGGTCTGGCGGCGGTGTTGGCGGCGGATCCGGAGCTGATCCTGCTCGACGAACCCACCAACCACCTGGACGCCGCGGCGGTCGGCTGGCTGGCGCGCCGGCTCCGCGACCACCGTGGCACCGTCGTGGCCGTCACGCACGACCGGCGGTTCCTGGCCGGCTTCGCCGAGGCCATATTGGAGGTCGACGCGGACCGGCGGACGGTGCGCCGATACGGCGACGGCTGGGACGGCTACCTGTCGGCGAAGGCCGCGGCGCGACGGCGCTGGGAGCAGGAGTACCGCGACTGGCGCGCCGAGGTCGCCCGGCAGAGCGCCGCCACCGAGACCGGCGCGTCGAGGCTGGCGTCGAAGGTGCGGTCCGACACGCGTCCCCGTACCGCCGGTCACCGCAGGTCGCACGAGACCGGACTGTCCGCAGTGGTCAGGCAGGCCCATGAGCGGCTTCGGCGGCTCCGGGAGGACCCGGTACCCGAACCGCCGGAGCCGCTGCGGTTCTCCGGCGAATTCGCCGCGGACACCGTGGAGGAGGCGGCCGGCCCGGTGGCCACCCTGGACGGTGTCCGGGTCGGAGACCGCCTCGTGGTGGACGGGTTGCGCGTCGGCGGCGGCGACCGGTTGCTCGTCACCGGGCCCAACGGTGCCGGGAAGACCACCCTGCTGCGGGTGCTCGCCGGGGACCTGACCCCGGACACCGGCACGGTCACCCGTCCCGAGCACATCGGCTACCTGCGTCAGGAACTGCCCGCCGCACCCACCACCAGGACCGTGACGGAGGAGTTCGCCGCCGGACTTCCCGGACCCGCCGACGCACACGCCGACCGGTTGCGTTCGCTCGGCCTGCTGGCCGAGGCCGACCTGGACAGGCCGGTGGCGGCCCTGTCGGTCGGGCAGCGCCGCAGGCTCGAACTGGCGAAACTGGTGTCGCGTCCGGCGCGTCTGCTGGTGCTCGACGAACCGACCAACCACCTGTCACCGGCGCTGGTAGCGGAACTGGAGGAGGCGTTGGACCGGTTCACCGGAGCCCTGGTGGTGGTGTCCCACGACGCCGCCTTCACCGACGTGTTCCGGGGTCGCCGACTGGCCGTGTCGGCGGGCCGCCTGCGGTGAAGCGGGCCGGTCGGTCGCGTCACGGACACGTGGACGACCGGCCGGCCGTGTCGCGTCGCCGGCCCGCCGACGGCGGCGCGACATGCCGGACTCCTTTCGGGCGCGCCATACCCGGGACACGCCTCCGGGATCGGTAGATTCTCTCCAGCCATGTAGGACTGACGGATACGGGGAGAATCATGGGAATCGTGCGAAGCGTCGCGCGCTGGTCCGCGACGGCGATCGTCGCGGCGGGGGCGCTGGTCGTCACCGCGCCACCGGCCACCGCCGCGCCGCGGGTGGAGATGACCGACGGGACGGTCGTCACCGACGCCGCGACCGGCCGGGCGGCCGTCATCGTCGGCGACTCGCGGATGAACTTCCGCGACATCGAGGCCCTTGAGGACGCGGGCTGCGGTGCCGACTTCGTGGTGACGCTGCCGAGCGAGGTCTTCCGGGCGATCCCGTCCGGGCCGGACCCGTTGTACGCAGCGGCGCAGCGTGACGTGGACGTCGACCGCATCACCCCCGACCCGCAGTACCGGGAGAACTGCCACGAGCTGTACCGGGCGGACCGCCGCGCGCCGCAGGAGATCTTCGAGACCGGCTTCACCGCGTGGGACACCGTCGACGGCCAGTACGACGTGCGCAGTTACGTCCTGAAGAACCAGCCGTCGCCGTTCGTGAGCACGACCTACCGCGACGACCTGTACCGGGCGTGGAAGTCGCCGTACTACTACTACATCGACGCGCCCGGCGGCATCGACGTGAACGACACCATCGGACGCGACCACAAGTACGCCGACCAGGCGGAGGTCGCCTTCCCGGGTGGCCTGGCGACCCGGTTCATCGTCAAGGGCTGCCCCGTCGACCGGCAGACCCTCACGATCATCGAGGACCGGTGTGAGGCGAACCCGCACTACCGGCCGTGGCGGGAGCGGTGACCGTCGACTCCGGCGACGTCTCGGTGCTGCTGGTACGCGGCACCGAGCGTCGCCTCGCCACGCTGCGGGTGGTGGGGCGCGATCCCTACCGGCTTCGCCTGGAGGGCATGGGACAGCTCAAGGAGTCCACCGGTCCCGACCTGTTCGAGGCGTTGGTGGCGTTGCGGCGTGACCTGGAGACCGACGGGTGGCTGCCCGCGGTGCAGGGTGCCCGGCGTGACGCCTACCCGAGCGGGATGGCGCGCGACATGGGCGGCGGCGAACGGATCCACCTGTTGCACACCGGCCGCCCGGCGAGTACGGCCGACCTGGTCGACACCCTGGCCCCGGTTGCCGACGTCGGGTTGCTGGCGACGGTCGCGCAGCAGCATGAGGCGTACGTGGCGTGGCTGGAGTCGTTAGCCCGAAAAGAATCCGAAGAAAAATCCCAGGCGTGTCGATCCCGGCGGTTCCCGTTCGACGTATGAGTGAACCGACTCGAAGGGACCGAGACAATGACCACTCACACCGCCTCCGCCACCGTCACGACCACCCGGACCGACGCCACCAAGGGGACCGCCCGCCGTATCGGACACATCGGACTGTGGGTGCTGCGCGGCCTCGCCGCCGCGGTCTTCCTGTTCTCGGCGTTCCCGAAGCTGACCGCCTCGCCCGAGGCGGTCGCGGGCTTCGCCCAGATCGGCTTCGCCGAGTGGTTCATCTACCTGCTCGGCGCGCTGGAGGTCGCAGGAGCACTGGGTCTGCTGATCCGCCCGCTGTCCGGACTGGCGGCGCTGTGCCTGACCCTGCTGATGATCGGCGCGGTGACGACCCAGATCGTCGCCTTCGGCGGCATGATGGTCGAGTTCCCGGCGGTGACCGGAGTGGTCACCGCGGTGATCGCCTACGGATGCCGTCACTCCCTGATCGAACTGCGGAACCTGCTCCGGTCCGCCCGTTGACGCACGCCACGCACCCGGTCCCGCCCGGCGGGACCGGGCGTCAGGCTCTCTCCAGACGACGGCGCAACGTGTCCGACGACAACGGATACGCGCCGTTTCGTCGTGTCCCGTCGGCCACCTCGCGGTCACTGGAGATCACCACGACCGGGCGCCCGTTCGGTTCGGCGCGGACCAACGCCCTGATCACCTCGTCGGCGGTCTGTCCCTTGCGGCTGAACAGGACCCGCACGCCGCGTGGCGCGGGCGGCAGCCCGACCATCCGTTCGGCGCCGTCGTAGACGACCGTCATCTCCGCCCCGGTCTGGGCCGCGAGCCCCGACAAACCCCGGGTGAGCCGGGCACGCTGTTGTTCCAGCGTCAGGTCTCCCCAGCGACCCTTGGTCACGTTGTAACCGTCCACGATCAGGTGCGCGCGCGGCAACGCGAGCAGTTCGTCCAACCTGATCGGGTCGTCGGCCTCCAGGCCCCGCGCCGACGCCGACGCCGGCCGGTCGGCACGCAGGCCCTCGACGTCGGCCACGAACTCCGCCGGTGGGCGTTCCGCCGGTTCCAGCGCCAGCTCCCGCCGAAGCCCCTGGGCGGCCCCACCGATGGTCTCCAGCAGCAGCCACAGCCTCGCGTCGTTGAGGGACCTGGTGTCACGGGCGCCCCGCCGGGCGCGTTCCAGCGATTGCAGTGTCTCGTCCAACTCGGCGGTCAGCCGTCTCACCTCGGCGGTGTGGTTGTCCTCGGCCTGTCTGAGCCTGCCCCGTTCCGCCGACAACGCGTCCACGGCCTTGCGTTCCCGCCGCCGCAGCTCCCGGAGCTCACGCGCGTCGGCGCGTTGCCGGTGGCGCAGCTCCTCCACCTCGCCGCGCAGCTCGGTCAACTCGACGCGCAGCTTCTCGGCCTCCCGTTCGGCCGTCGCCCTGTCGTGCTCGGCGGCGGCGGCATGCTGCTCGGCCCGGGCGATGCGGTCGGCGACCTCGGAGGCGGCCTCCTGTTCGCGTTGGTGGCGCGCACCGGCGCGGACCAGTCTCGTCCAGCCGTCCGGACGGGTGAGGAACGCCAGGGCCGCGACCTCGACGGGGTCGGCGTCCTCGGGGACGGTCCCCTCGGCGACGGAGGCCGCCAACGGGAGCGAACCGGTCACCAGTTCGGCCACCCGCTGCCGGAACGCCGAGTCGCGTGACAGTTCCGTCCGCAGAGCCGGGCCGGCCGGTTTGGCGCGTTTGGCGGGTGCGAAACGCGCGAACCGGCGCAACTGGCCGGGCAGGTCATCGGGCCGTATCGCCGACAGGGTGGCGGCGGCGAGGTCGATCAGGATCGGCCACGCCGACTCCGGTGGTTCGTCGGCACCGTCGTGCGGCACGTCCCCGGCCGGTGGCGGAGGCGGCGGCGGAGGAGGGGGTGGCGGGGCGGCGGGTGGATCACCCGCGGAACCGGTCACGGCCCCGTCGGTGAGACACGCCGCACCGGCCGGAAGGTGATCGCGTCGACACTCCCGGTGATGGTCGCGGGTGCGTACTTCACCGACATGACTCAAGTCTGCCACCGATCATGCCGTCTCGTGCCCCCCACCCGCGACACCGGCGGGGCGGGGATCGAAAATACAGCGATGGCTTCGATGTTTCGTCACCCCGCGTCCGTCGCGCTGCTGGTCCTGCTCGGCGGACTCGTCCTGGCGGGGGTCCTCCTGGTGCCGTGGGACGTGCATCCGCCCTCGGCGGCGGCGCAGGCGGACGCGGTGGCGGGACTGCCCGCCGAGACCGTGGCGGCGGGTAAGGAGTTCGCGGCGGCCACCCGCCCCGGCTCCTACATCGCGATGGGTCTCAGCCTCGCGGTGGCGTTGCTGCTGGGCCTGACCCCGTTGGGCGCCCGGATCATCGAATGGTGCGGCAGGCCGTTCGGCGGGCACTGGCTCGCAGAGGCGGTACTGGGCGGCGTCGCCGTGGTGCTCGCCGCGCAACTGGTCACCCTGCCGCTGTCGGCGTGGCGCCACACGATCCTGGTCCGCTTCGGACTGTCCACCCAGACCTGGGGCGCGTGGGCCGCCGACCTCGCGAAATCGTACGGGGTCACCGTCGTGACCGCGGCGATCATGCTAGCCGGTCTCTACGGGCTGATGCGGCTGTCGCCCCGGTTGTGGTGGCTGTGGGCCTCGGCGGCGGCGGGTGTGCTGGTGGTCGTCATGTCGGCGGTGTACCCGGTCGTGGTGGAGCCGCTGTTCAACCGGTTCACCCCCATGGCGGACGGCCCGTTGCGGACCGAGCTGATCGAGATGGCCGAACGCGACGGCTTGCCCGTCACCGACGTCCTGGTCGCCGACGCGTCCCGCCGCACCACCGCCGTCAACGCGTACGTGTCGGGGCTCGGCCCCACCCGGCGCATCGTGGTGTACGACACCCTGCTGGAGGCGCCCCGGGAACAGGTGGTCTCGGTGGTCGCCCACGAACTCGGACACGCAAAACACGGGGACGTGTGGGTGGGCACCTCCATCGGCGCACTGGCGGTCGCCGCCGCCGCGTGCGGCATCGCGGTGCTGGCGGGCGCCGGCGGCCTGCTGCGCAGGGCGGGGGTGGACGACATCACCTCGCCCCGGTCGGCGGGACTGATCCTCGCGGCCGTAGCGGTGGTGGGCCTGCTGGCGGGCCCGGTGCAGAACGTCATCTCGCGGCAGATCGAGATGCGCGCCGACCAGCACGCGCTGGAACTCACCGGGGACCCGCAGACGTTCATCGAGATGCAGACCGGACTGGCCACCACCAACCTGTCCGACGTGGACCCGCCGACCGTGCTGCACTGGCTGTTCGGCTCCCACCCCACGACCGCACAACGCATCGCCATGGCGAAGGAGTACGCATGACCCGGGTGTTGCTGGTCACCAACGACTTCCCGCCCCGGCAGGGCGGCATCCAGTCGTTCGTGCACGGCATGGCCGAGCGGCTTCCCGTGGAACACCTGGTGGTGTACTGCTCCACCTCCGAGGGCGCCGCCGGGTTCGACGCCCGTCAGCCGTTCCCGGTGGTCAGGGAACGCACCGGCATGCTGCTGCCCACACCCGGGGTGGCGCGCCGTGCCGCCGAGATCGCACGTCGGCACGACTGCGACGCCGTCCTGTTCGGCGCGGCGGCCCCGCTCGGGCTGCTCGCGGCGGGATTGAAGCGACGCACCGGGATCCGCCGCGCGGTCGCCATCACCCACGGCCACGAGGTCGGCTGGGCGATGCTGCCGGGTGCCCGTGCGCTGTTGCGCCGCATCGCCACCCACAACGACGTCGTCACCTACCTCACCGACTACACCCGGCGGCGGCTGGCACCGGCGATCGGCGGACTGACCGCGCTGGAGCAGTTGACCTTCGGCATCGACGTCGAACGGTTCCACCCCGGCGTGGACGGTGAACCCGTCCGTTCCCGCCACGGCCTCGGGGACGCACCGGTCGTGGTGTGCGTGTCCCGCCTGGTGCCCCGGAAGGGGCAGGACACCTTGATCGACGCGTTCCCCCGGGTCCGCGAGCGGGTTCCGGACGCGCGCCTACTGCTGGTGGGCGGCGGACCGTACGAGTCGGCACTGCGTCGTCGCATCGCCGCCACCGGCCAGACCGACGCGGTGACCATCACGGGGGCGGTGCCGCAGGAGGAGCTGCCCGCGCACTACGCCGCCGGAGACGTGTTCGCGATGCCGTGCCGCACCCGGCGGGCGGGCATGGACGTGGAGGGGCTCGGTGTCGTCTACCTGGAGGCGTCCGCGACCGGCCTACCCGTCATCGCGGGGGACTCGGGCGGTGCCCCCGCCGCCGTGCGTGACGGTCACACCGGTCACGTCGTCCCCGGAGGAGACGCCGCCACCCTGGCCGACCGGCTCACCGCGCTACTCACCGACCCGGAGGCGGCGGCCGGGATGGGACGGGCGGGACGGGAGTGGATGTGTGAGGCGTGGACCTGGCCCACCCTCGCCGAACGGTTGCGGACGATGCTGACCCCGCCGGAGTGATCCGGCCCGGCGGGGGCCGCCGAACCGACTCAGAACTTCGGGGAGTCGGGTGCTTCGAGGAGGCCCAGCTTCAACGCCGTCATCAACGCCTGCGCGCGGTTGCCCGCGCCCAGCTTCTCGTACAACTTCGAGATGTGGGTCTTGGCGGTGGACTCCGACACGTACAACTGCTTCGCGATCCCCGCGACGCTCATCCCGTCGGCCAGCAGCTTCAACACCTGCGCCTCCCGCGGCGACAACTGCGGACCGGTCGGCGTCAGGCGCCGCTTCATCGCCTCGGCCAGGTCGGCGGCGGTGAACGCGTTGGGCGTGGTCGCGGCGTGGCGGGCGGCCGACACCACGTCGTCGGACGGCGCCGACTTGGGTACGAACGCGCTCGCACCGGCCTCCAACGCGCCGAAGAGCTGGTCGTCACCCGCGTACATGGTCAACACGACGATCCCCATCGAGGGGTGGGCCTTGCGCAGCTTGCGGGTCGCCTCCAGCCCGGAGCCGTCGGGCAGGCGCAGATCCATGATGACGACGTTGGGCTGCAGCGCCGCGGCCTTGCGCAGGCCGTCCCCGGCGGTGGCGGCCTCGGCGACCACCTCGAACTGCGGGTCACGGCTGAAGGCGTGCCGCAGGCCCTTTCGGATCAGGTCGTGGTCGTCGACGATCAACACCGTCGTGGACGACGACTCGTTGGTGGGGCTATTCATCGTTGTTACTCCCTTACAGCTTCGGACGACACGCTACCCGGCCGGGCGGATGCCGCGAGCAGCACCGCGACCGTGGTGCCGTGTGGTTTCCGAGGCCGTATCTCAAGAGACCCGCGGATACGCTCCGCGCGTTCGGACATGATGGTCAAACCGTACCGGCCGTCGCCGCCGTCGCCGTCCAGTCCCTTCCCGTCGTCGGCCACCTCGATACGGGCGTACGGCGGGTCGATCTCACACGTCACCCACAGGTTCTCCGCCCGTGCGTGCTTGCGCGCGTTGGTCATCGCCTCCTGCGCGATGCGAAGCAGCTCCGCCTCGGTCGCCGCCGGAAGTCTCGCCCCGCCCTCGTCCAGCGACAGGTGGACCCGCAGGCCCGCCGACGCCCCGACGGTGCGGGCGTAGTCGGCGATGGCGGTGGTGAGGCCGCCCAACCGGTCGACCTCGCTGCGCAGCTCGAACAACGACAGCCGCAGTTCGGTCACCAGCCGGGTCACCTCGTCGCGCAACTCCTGAAGCTGCGCCCCGGAATCGTCGGCCCCCTCGGGGAGCTGCGCGAGCGCGTGGTCGATGCCGTAACCCAGCATCGCCAGTTCCTGCGCGATGCCGTCGTGGATCTCCCGGGCGAGCCGCTGCCGTTCCTCCGTGGTCGCGATCGACCGCACCTCGTCGAACAGCAGCGCGGTCTCCAACCGCAGCGCCGCCGCCCCCAGCCCGGTGACGACCTCCTCGGCGGTCTCGGGGGTGAACCGGTCCGGCGCGTCGCACTCCAGCAGTGCCAGGCCCACGGTGCGGCGTTCCGCCACCAGCGGCACCACCATCGACGAGACCGGGCCGGTGGTGCTGCGGGCCAGCGACGTGTCGCCGATGTGCGCCTGCTGGTCGGCCCAGGAATCGGCGAGCATCGCGTTGGCCGGCAGCGACGTCTCCCAGTCGACCCGGTCGTCCGCGGACTGGGCCAACACGACCAGGCGGTTGCCGCCGCCCGCGACCAGGACCGCGGCCCGGTCGGCGTCGGACAGGCCTCGCAGCCGGTGGACGATGTCGGTGGCGATCCCGCCGGGATCCAGCGTTCCACCGGGAAGCTGCCGCGTGACGGCACGCAACTGCGTGAGCAGTGCGGTCGCCTCGGCGTACGGCCGTGAACCAGAGGGGACGCCGGCGTTGAGCAGATGCCGGAGCCAGTGCCCGGTCCCGGCGGCGAGCACCCCGAAGCACACGGCCGTGGCACACTCCACCGCGTACCGGGGGCTGCCGAGGTTCCCGCCGGCGGAGATGGCCGTCCCGCCGAGGGCGGCGGCGGCGATGACCGTCAACACCCCGGCCTCGATGAGGCCGGGGTAGCGGGCGAACACGTTCTGCGGGCTGTCGGGGCGGACCCGGTCCTCGCGCAGGCCGCCGAACATGGCCGCGCCCCCGAGGGGCGCCACCAGGTAGGGCAGCAGCCAGCCGTACCAGCCCTCCGGCGACAGGGTGCCCAGCACGATCACCAGGACCTCCGCCAACCGGCCCAGCCGGCCGAACACCGGGTGGGCCGCGGCGATCGTCCCCGGCACCGAGGCGATCAGCAGCAGACCGCCCCACAACATCGCCTCGGACGTGTCGGCGCTGAGGAAGCCCAGCGTGATGGTGAAGGCGAAGACGAGCACCCGCAGACCGAACGCGGGAACGAGCCACCCTTCCTTCATCCAGTCGCGTTTCTCCATGCCTCCCCGCCGGTTGTCGTGCGACTACGAGGAGTAGAGGGCCTCGAACTCCGCCGCGTACTTCTCCAAGACTACGTTGCGCTTCACGCTCTGCTTGGGAGTGACTTCACCGGTGGCCTCGGTCAGGGCGGCGGGCAGGATCCGGAACTTCTTGATCGACTCGGCCTTGGAGACCGTCGCGTTGGCCTCGGCGACGACCGCCTCGATCTCGGCACGGATCACCGGGTCCTCGGTGAGCTCCGAGATCGGGGTGTCGGCGGGCCGGTCGTGGCGTTCCAGCCACGCGGGCAGCGTCTCGTGGTCGAGTGCGATCAGGGCCGAGATGAACGGCTTGGCGTCGCCCACCACCAGGCACTGGCCCACCAGCGGGTGCGCACGGACCACGTCCTCCAGCGGCGCCGGCGCGACGTTCTTGCCGCCGGCGGTCACGATGATCTCCTTGCTGCGGCCCGTGATCTTCAGGTAGCCGTCGGCGTCGATCTCGGCGATGTCGCCGGACTTCAACCAGCCCTCGGCGTCGAAGGACTCGGCGGTGGCCTGCGGGTTGTTCCAGTAGCCCTTGAAGATCTGCGGGCCCTTGATCAGCAGTTCGCCGTCGTCGGCGATGCGGATAGAGGTGCCGGGCGTGGGACGCCCCACCGTTCCGATCCGCAACGCGTCGTCGAGGTTGATGGACACCACGGGGGAGGTCTCGGTCAGGCCGTATCCCTCGTAGATCGTCACGCCGACACCGCGGAAGAAGTGCGCGAGCCGTTCTCCCAGCGGCGCGCCACCGGAGATCGCCGAGCCGCACCGGCCACCCATCAGGGTGCGCAGTTTCACGTAGACGAGCTTGTCGAACAGGGCGTGCTTGAGCTTGAGCATCAGGCCCGGCCCGCCGGTGTCGAGCGACTTGCTGTAGTCGATGGCGGTCTGCGCCGCCTTCTCGAAGATCTTGCCCTTGCCGCCGTCGACGGCCTTCTGCCGCGCCCCGTCGTAGACCTTCTCGAAGACCCGCGGCACCGCCACCAGGAAGGTCGGCCGGAAGGTCGGCAACGTCTGCACCAGCTGTGTGCGGTCGCTGATGTGGCCGACCTGGACCTCCGCCTGGACGCAACCGACCTGGATGATGCGGGCCAGCACGTGCGCCAACGGGAGGAACATCAGGGTCGTGGAGCTGGAGTTGAACATCGACGACACGCTGGGCAGCACGTTGGCGATGTCGGCGACCAGGTTGAGGTGGGTGAGTTCACACCCCTTGGGGCGTCCGGTGGTGCCGGAGGTGTACACGATCGTGGCCAGGTCGGACGCCTTGGCCGACAGGCGGCGTTCCTCGATGTCGCCGTCGAAGCCCTCACCGGCGGCCTTGAGGGTGTCGAGCGCCCCGCCCTCGATCTCCCAGGTGTGCGTGACGGTGGGGATCGTGTCCTGGACCGACTCGACCAGCCGCGAGTGCGGCGGGAGTTCGGTGATACAGGCGACCGCACCGGAGTCCGACAGGATCCACCGGATCTGTTCGGCACTGGAGGAGTCGTAGATCGGCACGGTCACCGCGCCGGCCGTCCAGATCGCGTAGTCGAGGACGCTCCACTCGTAGCGGGTCCGGGACATCAGTCCGACCCGGTCGCCGGGCTTGACACCCGAGGCGGCGAGGCCCTTGGCGACGGCGGTCACCTCGTCGCGGAACTGGCGGTTGGTGACGTCACGCCAGCCCGAACCCGCCGGCACCGCGAACAGCAGTCCGTCGGGGTTCCGTGCGGCGTTGTCCCACAGGGCGGTGGTCGTGTTGTGGTCGTCGGGGATCTCGACTGCCGGGGGAACTGCGAATTCGCGCACGGGTGACTCCATTGACTGTTTCACGGCGACGTCGTCGGCGTGAAACTCCGCGGTACGGACACTGTTATATGAAAACGCTACCGCCCCTCACCTGCGATTGCATAGAGCTGGAGAAGATACGGACGTGCCACAACTTGATCTCATTATCGAAACATACGTCCGAGCCGAGCCCGCTGACCTGGCGTTCCGCGTCGCCGACCCGGTGTTGCGGACGCGACTTTGGCCACAGTGGCGTCTTGAGGTGGCGGAGGAGCGCGGTGTGGAGGGTGTGCGGTGGCGGGTCACCGGTCCGAGGGTGACCGGGACCACCGAGGTCTGGGTGGAACCGGTCGGGGAGGGCGCGGTGCTGCACACCTTCGTGCGGGTCGACCCGCTGGGACGCCGGTGGCCGTCGTGGTGGGCGCGGTGGCGCCGGCGACGGACCCGGGCACACCTGCGCAGGGTGCTGTGGGGGTTGAAGGACGTGACGGAGACCGCCTCCACCGCGCCCGTGAGCCCGGCGGTGCCGGGTCCGCCGACGGGTCCGCCGGGATCGATCGCCGCACCGGACGCGGGGTACGCTCCCTGACCATGGCGGAGTCCTCGAAGCAGTCGATCCGGATCGCCGCACCGGTTGCGGACATCACGGCGGTCATCACCGATTTCGCGCGCTATCCGGAGTGGATCGGCGACGTCAAGGAGGTCGAGATCCTGGAGGAGTTCGAGGACGGGTACGCCCACCTCGTCCGTTTCCAGTTGGACGCCGGGATCCTCAAGGACGCCTACGACCTGCGGTACGAGTACTCCGACGACCTGTCGCGGATCAGTTGGACGCTCGACAGGCCGTCGTCGGTGCAGAAGTCGCAGGTCGGGTCGTACGACATCTCGGGCAACGCCGACGGTACGTCCACGGTGGAGTACACGTTGACCGTCGATCTGAGCATCCCGATGCTGGGCATGTTCAAGCGCAAGGCCGAGAAGATCATCATGGACTCGGCCCTGAAGAACCTCAAGACCCGCGTGGAGGAGCTGGCGTGAGCCTGACCATCGGAATCGACATAGGCGGCACCAAGGTCCTCGGCGGGGTGGTCGCCGACGACGGCACGGTCGTCACGTCGCGGCTGCGGTCGACGCCCGCCACGGACGTGGCGGCCATCCGTGGTGTCATCGTCGACCTGGTGGCCGAACTGCGTCGTGAACACGAGGTGGGCGCGGTCGGGATCGGCGCGGCGGGCTGGATCGACGCCAGCCGCTCGACGGTCCAGTTCGCGCCGAACCTGGCGTGGCGGGACGAGCCGCTCCGTGAGCTGCTGTCCGCGCACATCGACCTGCCGATCGTGGTCGAGAACGACGCCAACGTCGCCACCTGGGCGGAGTTCCGTTACGGCGCGGCCGCCGAGGCCGACAGCGCGGCCCTGTTCACCGTCGGCACCGGCATCGGCGGCGGCATCGTCATCGACGGCAATCTGGTGCGGGGAGCCCACGGCATCGCCGCCGAGTTCGGTCACACCCTCGCGGTTCCCGGCGGGCGCGAGTGCGGTTGCGGGCGGCACGGCTGCCTGGAGCAGTACGCCAGCGGCAACGCGCTGGTGCGGTTCGCCAAGCGGGCCGCGACCGAGGACCCCGACCGGGCGACCGCCCTGTTGAAGGCCGCCGACAACGACGTGGACGCCATCGACGGTCCCATGGTGACCGAGGCCGCGCGCGGCGGTGACCCGGTGTCGATCGCGGCGTTCGAGGACATCGGTGAATACCTGGGCGAGGCCCTGGCCGACATCGCGCAACTCCTCGATCCCGACGTCATCGTGATCGGTGGCGGCGTCATCAACGCGGGTGACCTGCTGCTGGAGCCCGCGCGGCGACGCTATCGCGAGGCGTTGGCGGCGCGGTCGCGGATCGACGCGGCCGTCGTGGTACCGGCGAGGATGGGACCGATGGCGGGCATCGTCGGCGCGGCCGACCTGGCCCGGCGCTGAACCCCGCTCACGGGAATTCGGTGGTGTCGATGGTGGTGTCGACGGGTGCGGGGATGGTGAGTTCGCCGCCGAA
>NZ_VLLL01000001.1:0-26819 GCF_007994225.1 Stackebrandtia albiflava | reverse complement strand
GGCGGGGTCACGGTGATCTCCTGGTCGATGAGCTGGGTGCGGTAGCCAGGAGGGGTGTGGGCGTCGATGTGGTGGAACAGGTCGAGCAGGTCCGCCGGAGGCCGGTCGGTGTCGTGGTCGGGAAGGGTCATGACCACATTGCACCTCCTCGGAAGAGCCGATGCCGCGAGTTTAGCGAACCTTCACGGTCCGTGACGGCGCGGTGTCGTCCGGGACACCGCGCCGGTGGAATCAGTCCCGCTTGTAACCGACGACGAGTTCGGCGGCCAACTGCTCGCAGAACAGGCCGATGTCGGTGATGACTCCGGTGGCCTGGGCGCTCCCCCGGTCGGCGAGCTTGGTGACCGTCGCGGGGTTGATGTCCACGCTGACCAGCGGGATACTGGCGGGCAGCATGTTGCCGGTGGCGATCGAGTGCAGCATCGTGGCCACCATGATCGCGAATCCGACGTCCTTCAACGCGTTCCGCATCGCGCGCTGGCCCTCGATGACGTCGGTGTAGACGTCGGGGAGTGGACCGTCGTCGCGTACCGAACCGACGAGGACGAACTCCTTGTCGTGCCGCACCAACGAGTGCATGACGCCGGAACGCAGCACTCCCTGCGAGACGGCCTCGGCGATGGATCCGCACGCACGGATCCGGTTGATCGCCCGGATGTGGTGTTCGTGGCCGTGCGGGACCCCGTGCCCCTTGTCGAGGTCCACTCCCAGGGACGTGCCGAACAACGCGGACTCGATGTCGTGCGTGGCCAACGCGTTCCCGGCGAACAGGACGTCCACGTAGCCATCCTCGACCAGGGCCACCAGGGCGGGGGCCGCGCCGGTGTGGACGATGGCCGGGCCGCCGACCCACAGGATCTTCTTACCCGCCGCCTTGACGTCGCGCATCCGCTGTGCCACCTGCCGGACCAGCAACGCCTGTGGCTTCTCGCTGGACACGTCGGAGGACATGAACTCGAACGTCGCCTCGTTGGGATCGGTACGGACCGGCGCCCGCAGCGGTGTCACCTTGATGCCGTTCGCCCCGCACACCACCATCTCGCCTTCGCGGATGTCGGCCACCGGGATGGTGCGGGCGCCCTCGTCGTCGACGACGATCCCGCAGTCCATCTCGGGGTTCGCCACCCGCATCCAACCGGCGTCGAGCCGGATGCGGGTCTCCAGATTGGTCGTGGAGTAGAAGTCCTCGGGGAACACGCCGTCGCGCGGCGCCGGCCGGAGCGTGGCCCTGCCGGGGTCGATCATGTTGGCGCCGTGGGTCTGGAGACGCATGATGATGCGTTCGAGCTGCTCGTGGTCGTCGCTGCCGATGGTGAGTTTGACGTACGACTCGTCGGTGTGGGTGCGGCCCACGTCGAGCTGGTCGATCCGGTAGTCCCCGGAGTACTCCAGCACGTCGTCCAAGATCCTGGCGAACGTGCCGGAGTCGATGAGGTGACCCCGGATCTCCACGGTTTCGGTGTGCTGCACGATTACCCTCCCTGTGTGTTCATCGGCCGGCTGTGTGACGGTAACTCCACCGGTCGTCGGGTGTACCGGCAGGTCGGCGTCGGATACCGTCGAGACGGACACCCCCTCGACGTCCGGAGGAGCCGTTGCGAGGCGTTCGCCGTTTCCCCGTCGGCCGGTGCCTGACGGTCGTGTCGTTGCTGTTGGCGGCCGGGTGTGCGGCCGGTCCCGCGCCGGGTCCGGAGCCCGGTCCGGAGCCGTCGGCCTCGCCGGAGTCCCATCGGGAGGTCGAGTTCGAGTCACCCGACGGTGAACTGCGCGAGGCGAGGCTGTTCGGTGAGGGGGAGGTCGCCGTCGTGTTGAGCCACATGGGACGCGGCGGTGACGGCCAGGACGACTGGCGGGAGTTCGCCGAGCGGCTCGCGGACGACGGCCGACTGGTGCTGACCTATCAGGGGCGTATCTCGTTGTCCCAGACCTGGCGGGACGTCCAGGGCGCCGTGGAGTACCTGCGGCGGCAACCCGGTGTCACGACGGTGGTCGCCGTCGGCGCCAGCATCGGCGCGATGGCGACGTTGGAGGCGTCGGTCGCGCCGGGGCCGGAGATCGACGGGCTCGTGTGGCTTTCGGGGGTGCTCGACAACAGCGGTTACACCTTCACCGCACCGGACGTGGCCGAGCTCGCCTGTCCGGCGCTGCTGGCCACGGGCGACCGGGACCACTACGGTTCCACGGAGGACACCCGGACGCTCCACGAGTGGTGGGGAGCCGGTTCCGAGCTTCTCGTGGTGGAGAGTGAGTCACACGGCACCGACATCCTGGCCGACGGCGGGGAGCCGGCGGCGGAGTTGACCACCGCGCTGACCGACTTCGTCGACCGTGTCGCGAACGGCTCGGGGCCGACCTGCTGAACCGTTCCGTCGCGGGTGTTGCATAGGCTGCATCGCCATGCTGGTCGCATCCCTCATCGGTTTCGCCGTCGCGTGGTGGCTCGGCTGCTACCTGGCCGTGCGGGACCCGCGCAAGCCGTTGCTGCGGCGGACCGCGATCGGTCTCCTGGCGTACGCCCCCGCGATCCCCTTCGCCGCCGAGCCGGTCGTCGGGGGCCTGCTCGCCGGGCTTCCGGCGCTGATGTGGACCGGGGTGCTGCTGCGGTTGCCCGCCGGTCGGCCGGTCTCCCGGTGGGACCGGTGGTGGTCGCGCGGGTGGCTCCCGACGGGCCTGGCGGCGTCGGCGGTGGCGGCGCTCCTGGACGATCCGGTGGTGTCCGCCGCGGTCTCGATCGGGATCGGCGCCGGCCTCGCGGCGGGGTTCGGCGTGGCGTGGCGGTGGCGCCGCCGGGCGGGATCGGGACGCGCTCTGGGACCGACCCTGGTGATGACGATCCTGTTGGGGCTCGGCTCGGTCGCGATGATCCTTCCCACCGGGTTGCTGCCCGCGCCGCTGGCCCTCGCCGCCGTGGGCGTGGACCTGGTGATCCTCGGGGTGTTGATCGCCTGGAGCGACGCCCTCGACGAGGGCCAGGCACTGCGGGCCGACCTGTTGCGTTCGGCGGTGTCGGCCGGTCTGGTGGCGGTGGTGTTCGGCGGCCAGGTGTGGTTGGCGACGCTGGTGACCGACGGCCGCGAGGGGTCGTTGACCGTCCTGTTGTACGGCTGTGTCGCGGCCGGGATCGCCCTCCAGGTGTTCGCCGGGCCGGTCAACCGACTGGTCGACCGGTTCACGTTGCCGGAACCGGTGGAACGGGAACGCGAGGAGCTGCGGGAGGCGTGGGAGTCGTTGCCGCGCCGGGACTCCGGCGGCGGCGCGGAGTGGCCGCCGGAGGAGTTCCACCGACTGGTGCGCCGCGCGTTGCGCGACTACTCGGACCTCGGCAGGTTGGTGGCCAGTCCGTTGACGGGCCTGCCGGTGATCGGCGAGCGGCTGGCCGCCCGTGGCGCCGTGGACTCACCGCTGGAACGGGCCACCGAACTGAAGACGCTGCTGCGTGAGGGCGTGGAACGTCTCAAGCCGCCGGGTGACTTCGGGTTGTCCGACGAGTGGCGGTATTACCACTCGCTGTACTACGTCTATGTCGTCGGTCTGCGGCCCTACAGCCAACGCGCGCGGCACGACGGCATCTCGGCGGAGGCGGCGCGGGTGCTGCAGTGGTTCCGGGTAGCCGTCCCACAGCGGTCACTGCACAACTGGCAGAACGCCGCCGCCCGGCTGGTGGCCGACGCGATTCGGGACGAAACGGTCGCGAAGTGACGCACGTCACGGCGATTCGGGTGGATCTGGCAGTGTCCGGCAGTGCCGGAGCCGTGTGCGGCAGTGTTCCGGAGCCAGTCTCGGTGTCGTCGCGAACGACCGCGGCACCGACGAAAGGCATCGACATGACACTCTCCGCCTCCGCCGCCCCGGCCACCGACTCCACCCGGTTCCTCCGCGGCGCGTTGCGACTGGACGCCGTCGGCACGTTCGCCTTCGGCGCCGCGCTCGCCTTCGGCGGCGGGCCGCTGGCCGACCCGCTCGGCCTGCCCGCGGCCGTCCTGCACGGACTGGGCGTGTTCCTGCTCCTGTTCACGGGCCTGGTCGGCTGGCTGTCGTTCCGCGACCGGATCCCCACCTGGACCGTCTGGACGATCATCGCCGCCAACGTGGTCTGGGCGGTGGACACCGTGGTCATGCTGGTCGCCGGGCTCTGGCCGTTGACCGGTATGGGCGTCGCCTTCTTCGCCGCCGGTGCGGTGGCCGTGGCGGTGTTCGCCGAACTGGAGTTCATCGGACTGCGGCGCGCCACCCGGTGAACCCGCGACTCGCGCGGCCCGTTCCGTCGTCGGAGCGGGCCGCCGTCGCGTGACCGCTTGCCGCCGCACCACGGTGGCCTTAGGATCGCGGCATCCGCCCCACCTTCCCAGGAGACGCCATGAGCCTGACCGCCGAAGCAGCCGCCCTCGCGCCGGAACTGCGACGTCTCCGCCGCGATCTGCACCGCATACCCGAGATCGGTCTTCACCTGCCCAAGACCCAGGCGCGGGTGTTGGAGGCCCTGGACGGGCTGGGCCTGGAGATCGCCACGGGTGACGGGCTGTCCTCGGTGACGGCGGTGTTGCGGGGTGGACGTCCCGGTCCGGTGGTCCTGCTGCGCGGCGACATGGACGCGCTCCCGGTCGCCGAGGAGACGCCGGTGGAGTTCAGGTCCGGCCACGACGGTGTCATGCACGCCTGCGGGCACGACCTCCACACCGCCGGCCTGGTGGGCGCGGCCCGGCTGCTGGCCGCACGGCGTGCCGACCTGCCCGGGGACGTGGTGTTCATGTTCCAACCCGGTGAGGAGGGTTTCGACGGCGCCGGGCACATGATCGAGGAGGGTGTACTGGAGGCGGCGGGGCGTCCCGCCGAGGCCGCGTACGGTCTCCACGTGCTGTCGGGGATGCTGCCCCGCAAGGTGTTCGCGGCCAGGCCGGGCAACCTGATGGCGGCGTCGGACGGCATGTTCGTGCGGGTGGTGGGCGCCGGCGGCCACGGCTCGCGGCCCAGCGACGCCCTCGACCCGATACCGGTGGCCGCCCAGATGGTGACCGCGCTGCAGCAGATGGTGACGCGCCGGTTCGACGTCTTCTCGCCGGTGGTCATCACCGTCGGTGTGTTCCGGGCCGGGACGCGGCGGAACATCATTCCCGACGACGCGGTGTTCGAGGCGACGGTGCGGACGTTCTCGCCGGAGACGAGCGACCAGGTGGAGGAGATGGCCACCCGGCTGTGTCACGACATCGCGAGCGCCAACGGGTTGACCGCCGAGGTCAGGTACGACAAGGAGTACCCCGCCACCGTCAACGACGACGCGGAGTACGAGTTCGCCGCCGAGACCGCCCGTGACCTGTTCGGCGAGTCCCGGTTCGTGCGGCTCACCGATCCGCTCATGGGCTCGGAGGACTTCTCCCGTGTGCTGCAACGGGTGCCCGGTGCCTACGTCTTCCTGGGCGCCTGTACCGGTCCCGACCCGTTGAAGGCCCCGTCCAACCACTCGCCTCGCGCCGACTTCGACGACGAGGTGGTGGCCGACGGGGCGGCGTTGTTGGCCGAGCTCGCGGTGCGCCGGATGCACCGCGGCCCGGCCTGAGGGTCTCCGTCACCACATCCGCACGAACTCGACGGCGAAGCTGGCGGCGAAACCGCACAGGATGACGCCGGACACCCGGTCGAACCAGACCCGCCGTCTGGGGGTCAGGACGTGTCGCATGGCGGCGGCGGCCGCCGCCAGCATGAGGAACCACAGCCAGGAGGCCGAGATGGTCCCCATGGTGAACGTGGCGCGGCCGGCGACGCTCTGCGCGGCGATCGCGGCGCCGAGGATCCCGACGGTGTCGATGATCGCGTGGGGGTTGAACAGGGACGCCGCGACCGCCTTGGTGATCACCTGACGGGGGTTGGTGATGGCGGCCTCGGCGGCGTCGGTGTGGACGACTTTGGCGCGAAGGGATTTCACGCCCAGGTAGGTCAATAGGACGGCTCCGGCGGCTAGTAGGACTGCTTGCAGGCCGGGGACCTGCGTCAATAGGGCATTCGCGCCGAGGGCTCCGGCGAGTATCAGGAGCGTGTCACAGCAAGCCGTGGCCAATACCGTCCACAATGCCCGAGGCATGCCGAGGGCGAGCCCTTGGCTGAAAACGAGAATGTTCTGGGCACCGATGGGGATGATCAACCCTAGGCCGAACGCGAGTCCGGTGAAAAAGCTGACGCTCACGGAGGCACACCTTAGCCAGGTTCCGGAGGGGAGACAAGGCGGGCGTCGATGAAGAATCCATTGTCATTTAAGGAACATTCGGCATTGCTGGTCACGGCGACGAATGTGGTTCACAGTGGATTGGTCGGCGATTGTTCACTCTCGATCCGCGATCGGGTCACCGGATGCGAGCAGTTCGAATAGGGTGAGGGCGTTCTCGCGGACGTCGTCGAACATGGACAAATCGGCAAGTTCCGCGCGTTTCCACCACCGGAATGGATGTGCGGGCTCGGTTACGGAATTCGGGTTTTCCGTTATCGCCACATATTTGTGGTCGATATGAATATGTCTTTCGCTGAGTTGATTGTCCCCGTCGGGAATGACGTGCTCGGAGATCCAACACGGCACCTCCACGGCCGCCGCCGGGTCCACGCCGCCTCCGACCACGGCGGGCGGGCCGGCCGGTGACCACAGGCGGATTCCGGTCAGGCCGGTCTCCTCGGCGACCTCGCGCAGGACCGCCTCCTCGGTGTTCTCGTAGTCCTCGACGTGCCCGCCCGGCATCATCCAGCGGGCGAAGACCGGATGCAGGACGAGCCCGGTCCGCCACCCCTCCGCCCGGTCGTGATGGAAGACGAAGGCACTGGCGGTGGCGTGCTTGAGGAGCCTGGTCGGCGCGTCGGGAGTCATGCCGCGAGCCTATGGTCGTCGTCGCGGCCGCCTTGAGCGGGGCGGCCGGGCACCCGGGGGCGTCGGGTAGGCTCGCACCGTATTTTACGAAATGTAGAAGGAGTGGAAGTGCCTGTCCTTTACCGGGTCTTCTTCGCGGTGGCCCTGGCCGAGGCCGGGTCGTGGATCGGTCTGCTGGCCGGCATGTGGGTCAAGTACCTCGGCAGTGGCGCGGAACTGGGTGTCCAGATCTTCGGTCCCGTCCACGGCGGCCTGTTCATGCTCTACGGCGGACTGGTCGTGCTCCTGGCGATCCGGGAACGGTGGTCGTGGCGGACCGTGCTGCTCGGGCTGGCGTGCAGTATCCCGCCGCTGGCCTCCATCTGGTTCGAACGCCGGATCGCCCGGGACAAGGACGCCGCGCCGGTCCCCGCCTGAGCCCCCCTGCGGAACGGAGTTCGCCGACCGGACACGCGGTCCGGCCGGCGAACGGGGTCACTTGGCGCGAAGCACTTCGAGCCGCTGCCGGTACTCCTCCTCGGTCACCTCGCCGCGGGCGAACCGCTCACGGAGCACGCCCTCGGCGCCGTGGTGGCGGCGCCACTGCGCGCCGCGCCGCTTGACCAGGACGATCACGGTCACGATGACCGCCGCCCAGAACAGCGGGACCAGAAGGAACCAGGGACCCGGCGCGAAACCGTACTCGTGCGGGCCGTTGGCGAGAATGGTGTGGGCGACGGTGGTCACGTCGATCAACTCCCTGATGTCGGGACTGACTGGATGACCTCAAGAATCCCCGTCACGGGCTCCGTCGTCGTCGGCTCGGCGGCGGCAGTCGCGATACGCCCCCGGGCGTAACCGGCGGGCGGTTCACCGCCATCCCGGGCGTACGAGTCCCGACTCGTAGGCGAACACGACCAACTGCGCGCGGTCCCTGGCACCCAGCTTGATCATGGCCCGGCTCACGTGGGTCTTTGCGGTGGCCGGGCTGAGGAACAGCTTCGCGGCGATCTCGTCGTTCGACAGCCCGGTACCCGCCAGCGCCACGACCTCGCGCTCCCGCTCCGTGAGCGCCCCCAGCCGCTCCCGCGCCACCGGCTCCTTGGCGCGCTGCGCGAACTCCTCGACCAGGCGGCGGGTCACGCCCGGCGACAACAGCGCGTCGCCCTCGGCCACCACCCGTACCGCGTGCAACAGTTCCACGGGTTCGGTGTCCTTGACGAGGAACCCGCTGGCGCCCGAACGCAGCGCCTCGAACACGTACTCGTCCAGGTCGAAGGTGGACAGGATCACGATCCGGACGCCGGCCAGCGACTCGTCGGCGGTCAGCCTGGCGGTCGCGGCCAACCCGTCCAGTCCCGGCATCCGGATGTCCATCAGCACCACGTCGGGCCTGTGTCGCCGCACCAGGGCGACGGCCTCGGCGCCGTCCCCGGCCTCGGCGACCACCTCGATGTCGTCACACGAGTCGAGCAGGGCACGGAAACCCGCGCGCACGAGCGCCTGGTCGTCCGCCAGTACCACGGTTATCGGCTCACCGGTCACGCCTTCACGCTATATCGGGAACTCCACCCACACACCGAAGCCTCCGCCCGGTGCCGGCCCGAACCGGGCCGTACCACCGAGTGCCGCCGCCCGCTCGGTGATGCCCGACAGCCCGTTGCCGGGCACCACGGCGCCGCCGACCCCGTCGTCGGTCACCGACAGTGTGAACCGGGGACCGCGGTAGTCCAGCGACACCGTCACCGAGTCCGCGCCGGAATGCCGCAAGGCGTTCGTCAGTGACTCCTGCACGATGCGCAGCGCCGCCAGGTCGGCGGGAGCCGGCAGCGGCCGTGGCTCACCGTGCCGCTCCACCGTCACCGCCAGTCCGGCGGTGCGGACGCTGCCGACCAGGTCGTCGAGCTGGTCGAGTCCCCCCGTCGGGGCGCGGGGGGCCTGCCCCGCGTCACCCCGCAGCGTGTCCAGGGCGCCCCGCAACGCCACCAGGGCCTCCTTGCTCGCCGACTTGATCGCCGCGAGCGCGGTCCGGGTCTGCTCGGGGCGCTCGTCCACCAGGTGCAGGGCGACACCGGACTGCACGTTGATCAACGAGATGTGGTGCGCGAGGACGTCGTGCAACTCCTGGGCGATCCGCAGCCGGTGGGCGGCCGCCTGCCTGGCCGACTCGGCGTCGCGGGCGTGTAGGGCCGCCAGCCGTTGCGCGCGGCGCTGCATCCGCGCCCAGCCCGCCACCGCCACCACGATCGACAGGAACACGGGCCCGGGCGGAAGCGCCAACAGGAAGTAGACCAGGGTCGCGGCCGCGGTGACGCCGATGACCGTCCGTGGATGGCGGTGCAGCCAGAACAGCGCGACGGGGCCGGCCAGTGCGAGCAGGTATCCGTAGGGCGGTACGTCCATCGGTTGCGGTGTCCAGTCGCCGTCGTGCCGCCAACCCGGCTCGGGCGGCCACGCGTCGGCCCACCGGACCCCCATGACCTGGATGAGGGCCACCGGGATCGGGATGATCCGCCAGAACCATCCCGGCCGTCGGCGTTCGATCGTCTCCGCGTTCACGGGCTTACCGTATGCGTCGTGGGCGGCGGGCGCATGCGACCGGGGAAGTCATGCCGGATACGCCCGGGGGAGTACGTGGGGGGACGTCACCCCCGGATCGGCGTTCCCCCAACCGATGCGGCACCGTGGCGGGGAGGACGGCTGGCGCCGCCCCGGCGGAAAGCGGTACGCTGCGGCGTCGGTGTAGCGCGTATGTGGAGAGGTTCGTCGATGTCGGAGTACGGTGTGGACGCTGCGTACGATCGCGGTGACGCGGTGTGTGTCATCGGGGCCGGAGCGTCCGGGCTGCTCGCCGTGAAGAACCTTCGAGAGCACGGTTTCAAGGTCGACTGCTACGAACGGGACACCGGCATCGGCGGCGGTTGGAACATCCGGCAGCGCAACAGCCCCATGTACGCCAACGCGCACCTGATCTCATCGCGACCGCTCACCGAGTTCCCCGACTTCCCGATGCCGGACGACTGGCCCGACTACCCCCACCACTCGAAGGTGCTGGCCTACCTGGAACGGTACGCCGACCACTTCGGGCTGCGTGAGCACATCTGGTTCGGCAGCGAGATCGAGCGCATCGAACCGGTGGAGCACGGGCGGTTCGACGTCGTCATCCGTTCGGCGTCCTCCGGCAGTGCGGGCCGGCGGCTGCGGTACGCGGCCGTGGTGATCGCCAACGGTCACAACTGGGACCCGTTCATGCCGGAGTACCCGGGGCAGCAGGCGTTCCGGGGGCAGATCCTCCACTCCGTGTCCTATCAGGACTCCACACGGTTCCGCGACCGCAAGGTGCTCGTCGTCGGCGGGGGCAACTCCGGGTGCGACATCGCCTGCGAGGCGGCGGTCTCGGCCGACACCTGCTGGCACTCCACCCGGCGCGGGTACTGGTACACACCCAAGTACCTGTTCGGCCGACCGGCCGACCAGGTCGACGCCGGGCTGTCATGGCTGCCCGCCGGCCTGAAGCGGCGCCTCACCGAGTTCACGCTGCGGCGGGTGGTGGGCGATCCGACCCGGTTCGGGCTCCCCGCACCGGATCACCGGTTCAAACAGGCGCACCCGATCGTCAACGGGCACGTCCTCCACCACATCGGACACGGCGCCATCGTGCCCAAGCCCGACGTCGCCCGGTTCGACGGACGCAGCGTCGTGTTCACCGACGGCACCACGGCCGAGCCGGACCTGGTCATCATGGCCACCGGATACCGGCCGCGCTTCGACTTCTGCGACCCTGAACTGCTGGGCGTCAACCGTGACACCGACGGGTTCCCGAAGTTGTTCGCGCAACTGTTCTCGCCCGCCTCCGAGACCCTGTTCGTGGCGGGTCTCCTCCAGTCGGACTCCGGGATCTTCCCCCTCGTCCACTGGCAGACCGTGGCGATCGCCAAGTGGCTACGGGTGCGCGCGAGCGATCCGGAGCGCGCCAAGGAGTTCCGGGGCCAGGTGATCACCGAGTCGGAGGGCGGCTACGCCGCCCCCGGCATGGTCGACTCGCCCCGCCACCGGTTGGAGGTCTCCGGCGACCGGTACGCGGCGTCGATCGGCCGCATCATCCAGACCCTCGACAACGGATCGGAGGCCAAGTGAGCCTGGAACTGTGGCGGCGACGAGTCCGCAAGGCCCCGCCCACCCGGGTCGCACGGCAGGTCGTCCACCAGGCGGCCGAGATCGACGTGACCGGGCCGCCGGTCCTGTGCGTCACCGGCGACCGGCTCGGGGCCGCCGCCTTCGCCGAGAACTGGCTCCCGCACATCGCGGGACGCGGCCGAGACGCCTACGCGGTGAGCGTCCGCGGTCAGGGGGACACCCCCAAGGGCGACGGCGGCCTGGCGGGCCGGGTCCACGACCTGGTGCAGACCGCCGCGGCGTTGCCGACCCGGCCGGTGGTCGTCGGACACGGGCAGGGCGCACTGTGGGTGGCACACGCCATGACCCGCTACCCGGTGGTGGCGGCGGTGCTGTTGGCGCCCCGTGGCCTGAAGCGGGCACCCGCACCGCCCACGGGCGCGCCCCGGGTGCTGGTCGCCGGTTCCCCCACCGACCGCCGGAGTCCCGCCAAGCGGCTCGACGCGGTCGCGGCCCTGTACGGCGGCGCCCCGTTGCTGTTCTCCGGCATCGGGCACGACTTCATGACCGATGCCGGATGGCAGCCTCCACTGGACGCCCTACTCGCCTGGTTCGACGAGGGCTGACCCGGTCTCGCGGGATCGGGCCGTGGCGGTCAGACGGTGAGTTCGCCGTGCGGATGCAGTCGGCGTTCACCGTGGATCCGGTCGATCCCGAACGGCCGCGCCGGTTTGCGGGTCGCCGCCACCGCGGCGTCGGTGGAGGAACAGCGCTGCAGCAGTGAACCCGCCAACGAGGCGGAGGCCAGGTCGGTCGGTGTGTACACCGGGATGTCCAGTTCCACGGCCGCCTCCCTGGTCGCCAACGGCGACTGGGTGAACACGCCACTGGTCGCCAGCACGTCCATGCCCCACTGCCGCAACCGGTTCACCCCGAAGAGGGCGCCCGCGGCGTCCCCGGCGGCGAAGACGTAACCGTCGATGAGGTCCCGGATCACGGGGTGACGGATCAGCCCGGCGGTCTCACCGTGGAGCAGCCCGTCGGCGATCTCGACCACGATCACGTCGGAGCCCGCCGACAGGTGCCGGTGCAGCCCGGCCGCCCCGAGCACCAGATCCTCCACCGGCACCCGGTAGGTACCGGGCAACCCGGAGTCGGTGAAGTCGAGTACCCGGTGCGCGCCGGAGTCCCGGAACAGCCAGGGGTCGTTGGCGGCGCCGGTGCCGGTGAGCTTCGCGGCCGCGACCCGCAGGCCCGCCCGGTGCAGTCCGTGGATGAGCGCCGCCGCGGTGGTGGTCTTGCCGGCGTTCATGGCGGTGCCCACAACGGCGATGGTGGGTACCCGCACGGCCGGGACGGCCGCCACGGGGATGGCCGTCTCGGCGAGGTTCCGGACGCGGCCGGTCTCGTCGCACAGCACTCCGATCGGGTCGAGCCCGGTGGGTGCGGCGACCCCGGCGTGCCGTGACCGCACCTTGCCGATCATCCCGCCCTTGGCGGCGAGGTCGGCGGCGCCGAGGTCGTCGGAGAGTTCCGCCTCGTACTGGTCGGGCGCGTACCGTGCGCCGTAGGCGACCAGCAGCAGGTCGTCGGGTTGGATCGTGGTGCGCCGTCCGTCGGGGGCGTCGATCCAACCGTGGTGTCCGATGGAGGTCACCCTGGCGATCGCCAGATCCCCGATGCGGGGCCGGTGGTCCAGTGTGACGGTCACCGAGTCCGCGAGGGTGACGGCGCGGGTGATGTAAGTGCGCTTCAGTCGAGCGATCTGCTCGGCCGGCAATTGAAAGACACGCAACAGTCGCTCCTCGGGTAAACGGTTGCCGGTGTGGATATGGCAGAAAGGAAATGCCGATGGATTCCCCCGGTGTGATCGTGCGGGGGAATATGGCGAGTGAGCGAATAGTACGACCTGTCTCCGATCTTGTGAAGAGGGGCCGCCGGTATTTCGTCCATCGTGATGTCCGGCGCGAATCGCACCGCCCGCGACCTGCGGTTTCGCGTGCGCCCGCGACACGCCGGAAGTCGTCGGGGCGGCCGATTCCGGCGTGTCCTGCGAGCCGTGAGGACGGTGATTCCATCCCGTTCCGGCGTCGGTGGAAATGGCGCCCCGCGAATGTTTATTGTCGACAATCCTCAGTTATGAATGGCGACACCGCCGCCATTCGGCGCCGGGTCGCGGCGGGGCCGGAATGGGTTTCACCGCGATCGTCGGACGGCGCGGTGGCGGCCCACGTACGCCGCCCCGTGGCCGTGATTTCCGCCGGTCGGAGCACCGTGTGCCGCCGGGAGTCCGGCCGTGCCCCGTCACAGCGGTTTCTCAGTGACCCCGGCGTACCCTTCACCGCCCCCGGTCCGTCCGTCCAGTCGAGGTGAGCATGGCGGAAACCCGTACCCCGTCGGAGAAGGCGCCCTCCCGGCGCGCCAAGGTGACGCGAGCCACGTGGCGTTCGTTGTCCGGCCTGCTGCGACCGCACCGCGGCGCCATCGCGCTGGGCGGTGTCCTCGCCCTGTTGGGAAGCCTGACCGGACTCGTGCAGCCGTTGGCCGCCAAGTGGGTGCTCGACGACCTCGGCGCCGGGCAGGACATGACCGGCGCGTTGCTCACGTTGTGCGTAGTGGTCGTCGCCGGGGCGGCGATCGGCGCCGTCAGCGGCTATCTCCTGTCCCGCACCGCCGAGTCGGTGATCCTGATCGCCAGGCGTGGCCTGGTCGACCGGCTGCTGCGACTGCGGATGCCCGCCGTGGAGGACTCCGAGCCCGGAGACCTGATGTCGCGGGTCACCGCCGACACGAGCCTGTTGAAACAGGTGACGACCTCCGCGGTCGTGAACGGAGCGACCTCGGTCATCACCCTGGTCGCCACGATCGTGCTCATGTCCTTCATGGACGTGGTGCTTCTCGCCGTGACCGTCGGGGTGCTCGGGGTGGTGGGTGTCGCCGTGGCGACGATCATGCCGCGCATCGCCAAGGCCACCAAGGAGTCCCAGGAGGCGGTCGGCCGCATCGGCGCGGCCCTCGAACGCATGCTGGGCGCCTTCCGCACGGTCAAGGCGTCCGGCGCCGAGACCCGGGAGGGCGCCCGGATCCACGAGGCCGCGGGTGAGGCCTGGACCGCCGGGGTCAAGGCGGCGAAGTGGCAGGCGTTGGTGGGCGTCACGGCCGGGCTGGCCGTGCAGATCTCGTTCCTGGCCGTGCTCGGAGTGGGAGGCGCGCGCGTCGCGTCGGGAGCCATGGCGGTCTCGACGTTGATCGCGTTCCTGCTGTACCTGTTCTACCTGATCCCCTCGATCGCGGGCATCGTCCAGGCGCTCAGCCAGCTACAGGTGGGTGCCGCCGCGCTCGCGCGGATCGAGGAGGTCGAGGACATGGAGGTGGAGCACTCCACCGACGACTCCGGCGAGGCCGGCGTGGGGCCGGCCCGCCTGCGGTTCGAAGCCGTCGAGTTCGCCTACCGGCCGGAGTTGCCGCCGGTGCACCACGGCGTCGACTTCGACGTGCCCGCCGGTGGGATGACGGCGTTCGTCGGCCCTTCCGGGGCCGGTAAGACCACCGTCTTCGGCCTGATCGAGCGGTTCTACGAGCCGACGGCGGGCCGGGTGACGCTGGACGGCGTCGACGTGCGTGACCTGCCGCTGGGACGGCTCCGGGCGTCCATCGGCTACGTCGAACAGGACGCCCCGGTGCTGTCCGGCACCCTGTGGGAGAACCTGACCTTCGGTGCGCCCGGCGCGGACCGGGCGGCCGTGGAGGAGGTCGTCGAGGCGGCGAGACTCACCGACCTGGTCGCGCGGCTCCCGGAGGGGCTGCAGACGACCGTCGGTCATCGTGGCAGCAAGTTGTCCGGCGGTGAACGGCAACGGGTGGCGATCGCCAGGGCGTTGCTGCGACGGCCGAGACTGCTGCTGCTCGACGAGGCCACCTCGCAGCTCGACGCCGTGAACGAGGCCGCGTTGCGGGAGACCGTCGCGGCGGCCGCCGCGGCGACGACGGTGCTGGTGGTCGCGCACCGGTTGTCGACGGTGACGATGGCCGACCGGATAGTGGTGATGGACGCCGGACGGGTCACCGCCGTCGGCACCCACGACGAGCTGGTCGCCGCGGACCCGTTGTACGCCGAACTCGCCGCGACGCAGTTCCTGGTACCCGACGGCCTGGAGGCGCCGGTGGCGACGGCACGGCCGGACGGTGACGGTGTCACCGCGGGGTTCGGCCCGGCGGCCTGATCAGACCACCGCGCCGTTGCCGGGGTCCGGATCGTCGTCGTCGGGTTCGGGGCGGAGCCGCCAGATGAGCATGGCGGCACCTCCGACGAAGGCGGCGATGCCGGTCAACCGCCCGAGGTCGGCGCCCACGTCGAGCACGGTCGGATACAGCACCAGGAACAGGCCGCCCAGTACCAGGACCACGCCCAGTATCGCCGGGAGCGAGGGCCGGGGCATGGGACCGGGCGCGGGAGGTTCGAAGTCCTCCTCGTCGGGGTCGTCGGGCGTCTCGGTGTCCCACAGTTCCAACAGGGTGGGCTCGTCGGCGCGGACGCCGCGGGGGTCGCCGCCCGCCTCGGTCACGGGGCGTTCGGTGTCGTCCTCGGCGGGTTCCTCGGGGCCGTCCCCGCCGGGCCAGGTGGGGCCGTCGAAGTGCGCCACCAGTTCGGCGAACCGTTCGTCGATCTCCCTGGCGTCGAGCTCGCCGTCGGGACGGGAGTCGGCGGACTCGTCGGCGGGACGGTCGGCGTCGTCGTCGCGCGGGCCGGTCATTGCGGTGCCGACCGGCTGGCGAGGCGCTCGGCGACGAAGGACTCCGAGCCCTCGAACAGCACCTGCGCGTCGTAGTCCAATGTGGCCACATGGTGGCTGCGCGGCAGCACGTGGTCGGCCACGTCCTCACTGCGGATACCCGCCAGCAGCATCTGGGTGTTACGCGGATGCACCACATTGTCCACCGCGCTGTGGTAGATCCGGATCGGCAGCGTGACCTTGGCCAGGTCCGCGCGGGTCAGCCGCCACAGCCGTCGGAGCGAGTTCAGCGCGGGCAACGGCACGCGCGGGTAACTGGTCTCGAAGACGCCCGGCCGGGCGATGTCGCTCCCGATCCCCGGGACGCTGCGCACCAGCGGATGTATCAGCGGCACCAGATAGTTGACGGTGAAGCGCGGGTCGAACAGCGACGGGTTGCACAACACCACACCCGCCAGGTCCTGCCCGCGTTGCTGCGCCAGGCGCAGGACCAGCGTCCCTCCCATGGAGTGCCCGAACGCGAACACCGGTTTCCCGATCGCCAGAGCCGTGTCGAGTGCCTTCTCGAGCTCCCCGTACCAGTCCGGCCAGCGGGTGGCGGCCATGTCCTGCCACCTGGTGCCGTGGCCGGGCAGCCGTGGACCGATGGCGGTGTAACCGCGTGAGTGCATGTGTTCCGCCCACGGCCGGATGGAGGCGGGCGTGCCGGTGAACCCGTGACACGCCACGATCGTGGCGGGGGAGTCGGGACCTGCGTCGAGGTGGAACGCTTCGGCTCCGTCCAGTACTGCCACGTGTCGCACCTTCCGTAATCGTGCGCGGCGATTATCAAATCTTTACACGCCGGTGCCCCGTCGGCCAAGCATGGTCGGGCCCCGGGCCGGTACACGGCACATGCGGCGATACGGCGGCCCTGCGGCGTTTGCGCCCGTCCCCGGGCCGGGCCTGCGGGGGCTGCCGCCCGGCGGCGGGCATGAGTAGGCTTTGCATCACCATTGGATAGGGACATGAGGAGAGCCGCACCTTGTTGTACGGGCTGCTGAAGTGGGTCGTGGTGGGGCCATGGCTGAGGCTGATCTACCGGCCGAAGGTGGAGGGGCTCTCCCACATCCCCAGGAGGGGTGCCGCGATCGTCGCGAGCAACCACGTGTCGTTCTCCGACTCGATCTTCCTGCCGTTGGTGGTGCGGCGCAAGATCGTGTTCATCGCGAAGTCTGAGTACTTCACCGGCAAGGGACTCAAGGGCCTGTTCAGCCGGTTGTTCTTCAGCGGTGTCGGGGCCATACCGGTCGACCGGACCGGCGGCAGGGCGGCGCAGGCGGCGCTGGACACCGGGATGCGGGTCCTCAACGAGGGCGAGCTGTTCGGCATCTACCCGGAGGGGACCCGTTCCCCCGACGGCCGGCTGTACCGGGGCAAGACCGGTGTCGCCCGGTTGGCGCTGCAGTCTCAGGCGCCGGTGATCCCGGTCGCGATGCTCAACACCGGTGAACTGCAACCGATCGGGAAGCGGCTGCCCAGTATCGGCAGGGTCCGCATCCGCATCGGCGAGCCCATCGACTTCACGCGGTACGACGGGATGGCGGGCGACCGGATCGTGGAACGCGCCGTGACCGACCAGATCATGTACGCGCTCATGGAACTGTCCGGACAGGACTACATCGACGAGTATGCGACCAAGGCGAAGGCGCTCAAGGAACAGGCCGACGCCTCGGCCGCCGAGGCCGCCGAGGTCGTCCGGGTCGAACGCCGCCGCCGCAGGGGTCTCTGACGGAGGTACGCCCCGCCACGGCGGCTCCGGTCAGCCGTCGGGTCACGCCGCCTGAGCCGCCGAGTCGGGCCGTGCCGGATGGCAGCCGCAGCCGGCGAGGCTGTGGAGTACGTCGCCGGGCGCGTTGACACCGGGGCGGTGCCTCACCAGGAACCGGCGGGTGCCCTCGTCGCCGCAGTCGACGTCGACGGTGGTGCCGTGCCGGTCCATGCGCAACGGGGTGACGTGCCGGGCGGCCGGCAGCCGCCGGCGGATGCGGCGCAGCAGGGCGTCGAGCACTTCGGGGTGGTGTACCCGCAGGTCCATGACCAGGTCCGTCTCCAGCCCGTACCAGTCGTCCGGGCGGGCGGCGGTGTATTCGCCGACGGGTACCTGGCTCAGCTCGCCCTGTTCCAGCGCCACCTCCTCGGGGGTGACCCGCCACAGCCGGTGGCCGTGGCCGAGGTCGAGCAGTTCGGGTACCGGGTGCACCGCGGCGAACTTGATGGCCAGCCTGCGGAAGCGCGTCACGGGGGCCGCCCAGCCGCACAGCCATGCGCTTCCCAGGATCGGGGCGCCCGGCACCGGCGCGCGGTCGTCGTAGCGCAGGGCTACACCGGCCTTGCCGTCGAGCGCGGCGATGATGGGTGAGTTGTCGGCCAACAGTAGGACGGGGTTTCCGCAGGGGTCGGTGAACGAGAGGGGAGTCGCGGTGTCGTCGGTGTGGAGCAGGTGCAGGTGTGCCGGTCGATGCGCCGTCAGGGTGCGCACGATCTCTGCGGGGGCGGCGGTCAAGGCGCGACTCCTTCAGTTAGGCTGGGCTTACTAAGGTAAGCCTAACCAAAGCGAGGATACACCTTGAACCAGTCCCGGCCCAAGGCCAAACAGTCACGGGCGTTGGGGATCGCACTCACCCCCAAGTGCACCCGGTACTTCGAACGCCGCCCCTTCCCGCCCGGCCAGCACGGACGCCGCCGTCGCACCGAGTCCGACTACCGGCAGCGACTGTTGGAGAAGCAACGACTCCGGGCGCAGTACAACATCCGCGAGGCCCAGCTCAAACGCGTCTTCGCCGAAGCGGCCCGCAAGGAGGGCAAGACCGGCGAGAACCTCGTCTCGCTGCTGGAACGTCGGTTGGACGCGTTCGTGATGCGGGCCGGGTTCGCCCGCACCGTCTATCAGGCCCGGCAGCAGGTCGTGCACCGGCACTTCCTGGTCAACGGGCGGCGCGTCGACCGTCCCAGCTACCGGCTGAAGGTCGGCGACGTGGTCCAGGTCGCCGAACGGAGCCGCCGCAAGCCGCCGTTCCAGCTCGCCGCGGCCGGAGCGTGGGCCGCCGATCGCACCCCGGGCTACGTGTCGGCGCGGCTTCCCGAGCTCATCGCGCGGCTGGAGGACCTGCCCCGGCGGGAGGACGTGCCGGTCGTCTGCGACGAGCAGTTGGTCGTGGAGTTCTACTCCCGCTGAGTCAGTGCATCGGCGGAGAGTCGGCGGGCAGGTGGTCGAGGGTGCGCAGATGCGCGATGTTGGCGAGGTCGTCGGAGTCGCCGCTGGGTGCGGTCGCGAACCAGGCGTCCAGGATCTCGCCGAGCATGGGGGCCGACAGCGTGCGAAGGCTCACCGCCAGCACGTTGGCGTCGTTCCACCGGCGCGCTCCCGCCGCCGTCCCCGGGTCGGTGCACAACGCCGCCCGCACCCCGGGGACCTTGTTCGCCGCGATCGACGCACCGGTGCCGGTCCAGCACGCGACCACGGCCATGTCGGCGTCGCCGGTCGCGACGTCCTGCGCCGCGCGGGCACTCACCCGCGCCCACTGCACGTCGTCGGGATCGGCCACCGCGCCGTACCGGCTGACGGTGTGACCCCGCCGCTCCAGCTCCGTGCCGATGAGTGCGGCGACTCCGTCTAGGCTGTCCGAGGCGACCGAGATACGCATGGCTCCTTCATACCCCCGGCGCCGTGATGTGACGCCCTCGGATCCGGGCCGGCGTGCCGTCGAACGCCTCGCGGCGCGTCGCCGGCGGAATACCATCGAGTATGCGTTTCACCTTCCGTCCCACGACCCGGAACGACTTCCCGCTGTTGCGGCGATGGCTCTCCACACCCCACGTCGCCCGGTACTGGGTGCACGACACCTCCGAGGCCGGGGTGGAGGCCGACTTCGGTGGCGCGGTGGACGGTACCGAACCCTCCGAGGACTTCATCGCCTCGCTCGACGGTCGCCCGGTCGGGTTCATCCAACGATGCCGGATCAGCGACTACGCGGACGAACTCGCGGAACTGGCCGCCCTCACCGAGGTGCGGCCCACCACGATCACGGTCGACTACTACCTGGGGGAACCCGACGTCCTGGGCAAGGGCCTCGCGAGCAGACTGATCGCCGACTTCGCCGCGAGATGTTGGCGGGACATCCCCGACGCCACCGACATCGTGGTCGCGGTGACGGAGTCGAACCCGGCGTCCTGGCGCGCCCTGGAACGCGCCGGGTTCCGGCGGGTGGCGAGCGGGCTGATGGAGCCCGACAATCCGCGTGACGACCGGATGCACCACGTGTACAGACTGACCCGGCCGGTACTCGCGGACGGGGCCGGTAGCGCACGTGCCGCCGGGACGGGCAGATAGGCTCTGCGCCAGATCAGCCCGGAACGGCCGGTCTGAAACGGAGTCGAAGGAGCTCAGGTGCGTCAGGTATCCCGGCCCGGAGTGGTGTGGTCGATCGTCGCCGACGCTCTGGCGGACACCGACGGGACCGGTGCCATCGTCGACGTCGGCGGCGGCACCGGCGGATTCGCCGTCGCGCTCGCACAGGCGGGCCACCGGGTGACCGTCATCGACACCAGCCCCAACGCGCTCGCCGACCTGACCCGCCGCGCCACCGACGCCGGTGTCGCCGACCACGTCACCGCCGTCCAGGGGGACGCCGACGCACTCTCCGACCTGTTGCCGGCCGCCTCGGCGAGACTCGTGTTGTGCCACAGCGTGCTGGAGATGGTGGATTCGCCGGCGGCGGCCATGGCGTCCATAGCGGCGATCCTGGCGCCCGGCGGTGCGGCGAGCCTTCTGGTGGCCAACCGGGCGGGCGCGGTGCTGTCCCGGGTGTTGAGCGGTCACCTGGCGCAGGCGAACGCCATCCTCACCGACCCCGAAGGGCGCTCGGGGGACCGCGACACCTTGCAGCGCCGATTCGACGCCGAGTCCCTGACGAGGCTCGCCGAGTCCGCCGGACTGGCCCCCGGGCCACTCCACGGCGTCCACGTGGTGTCCGATCTGATGCCCGGGTCGTCGATGGAGGACCCGGGCACCGTGGCGGCGGTCCGGGATTTCGAGGCGCACACCGCGACGCTGCCGCCCTACCGGGACATCGCCGGTGGGCTGCACCTGTTGGCGCATCGCGAGGCGTGAGGGCCGCCCGGTGCGACCGGGCGGCCCTCGACGATCAGACCCACTGGACGAGCTGTAGCAGCACGCCGTTCGGGTCGATCACCTGGAAGTACCGTTCACCCCACGGTTCGGTCTCGATCGGCGTGGCCACGGGCACGCCGGCGGCCTGGAGGCGTTCCCATTCCGCGTCGATGTCCTCCACGACGAACACGACCAGCGTGCCCTGACCGGCCGAACCGGCGTGGCTCGCGGGTTTGAACGACTTCAACCCGGTCCGCAGGTAGATCAGGTTGAACCCTGCGTCGGGACGGCTGAGCGAGTAGAAGCCGTCCTGCGACATGTCGAGTGTGAATCCGAAGTGCCGCTGCGCGAACTCCGCGGAGGCGGCGGGGTCGGAGACGTTGAGGGAGATGGCGGAACTGGTGATCTTCATTCGGCTCCTTCGGTCGCTGTCTCCGTACATTGTACGGCATTAGGTAGGATCGTCAAGTGACCGAGACCGAGTTCGACCCCGTCGCCGCTCGCCGAACCATCACCCTCCTGTGGCGGAAACACCTGGTGGAGGCCGTGAAACCGGGCCCGAAGGCCAGGATCTCCGTCGACGACCTTGTGGCGAAGGCCATACTCCGGGCCGATCGCGAGGGGTTGCCGGCCGTCACCATCCGGGGCGTGGCCGCCGACGTCGGGGTCCGGCCGATGACGGTGTACTCGCACGTGCCCGACCGTGAGACCCTCGTGGCCCTCATGGTCGACGCCTCGTTGGCGCAGATGCCGGCGCCGGCGTCCGGCGGACTCGGTGTGGAGGCCGCGCTCACCGCACTCGTCGACGACAACCACCACTGGTACGTGGCGCACCCGTGGCTGGCCGACGCCCACACCGAACGACCACCGATGGGGCCCGGCGTCATCGGCAAGTACGAGCGGGAACTGGCGGTCGTCGCCCGCCTGGGCCTGTCCGATCTGGACACCGACGCCGCGTTGAGTTTCCTGTTGAACTTCGCGCGAGCCGCCGCCGCCGACACCGTGCGGTCGCGGGCCGACGCCGTCGACGGCGGCCGGTGGTGGGAGGCGGTGGGTCCCGTACTGTCCGAAGTGCTCGATCCCGTCGACTACCCGTTGTCCGGCCGGATCGGCACGGCCGCCGGTTCCGCGATGTCGGGTGCCTACAACGCCCGGCACGCATACGAATTCGGCCGGGAGCGGACCGTCACCGCGATCATCGCACTGTCGGAGTCCGGCCGCGCCGGGCGTTAGCGTGGTGGTCGTTCCGCAGGTCACCGGGCCGGATGTCGGTTTCCATTGCGACGCAACGGATGCAATCCGGTCAATTCGGGTGATCCGACACGAATCGGCATGTTCTGATGGCATAACGTCACCACATGCCCGCAGCGCGCCACGAGGTGCTCATTCAGCTGTTCCGGGACGCCCCGGAACTGGTCGGCACCATCCTCGCCGAACGACCCGACATGACCATGCTCGGCGAACCGCGGGTGCGGTCCAGTCCTGAATCCGCATCGGTCCTGCAGGTCGCCGAACGCCGCGTGGACGCCGTCTTCGAAGTGGAAGACGACACCGGCCGGTTCGCGGTGGCGCTGGAGGTGCAGATGCGTCCCGAGCCGGAGAAGGTGCGGCGCTGGCCCACCTATGTCGCGAGACTGCGCGAGAATCTCGTATGTCCCGTCACACTCCTGGTGGTCTGCATGTCGGACCGTACCGCCAAATGGGCGGCGGAACCGATATTCCTGGGACGGCCGGGTTCCTACATCCGTCCGGTGGCACTGGGGCCGGCGCAGGTACCCCTCCTGACCGATCCGACCGATCCACGGGCGACCCCACAGCGCGCTCTGTTGTCGGTCCTCGCGCACGCGAAGGGCAGACGGCGGCACAACAAGGCACTCATCGACGTGTTCGACCACGTACTCGGCACGATTGATCCACAGCGGGCCACCGATTATGCTGAGTTCGCGTATGAGCTGCTCAGCGGCCCGGCTGTCCGATACCTGGAGGAACTGGTGGAGACCCGAACGAAGCCGTACCAGCGGAGCACCTACCGCCGCCTCCGCGAAGAGGCCCGCGACGAGGGGGAGCTCAAGACATTGATCCGGGTGCTGTTGGAGACCTCGGAGATACGCGGCATCCGTCTGACGGCCGCGCAGCGGCGGCGGGTGGAGTCCTGTACCGATGCGGAACTCCTCCACGAGTGGTTCCGTCGTGCGGTCTCCGCGACCACCGCCGAGCAGATCTTCGCCTGAGCCTACGTACCGTGGTCGACGTCGCCCGTGGCCGGAGTGAAGACCTCCACTGATCGGGTGTACGCGCGTTGAGGGATCGGAGGCCGGTCGCCGGGACCGGCCATACCGAGACCCGGATCACGGCATTGATATCGGTGATCGCCGCACGAGGTATCGCACTGACCGCGTATGAGAGTGCGGCCTCGACTGCCGCGCCCGTGCGAGGTGGCCGCGGCGTGCGCCGCGGCCCCGGGGGACGTCTTTGCGCGGGAAGTTCCGAGCCGACCTGGCGGCGTAGGCGGCGGCCCGGCTGTCCGTTACCTGGAGGAACTGGTGGAGACCCGAACGAAGCCGTACCAGCGGAGCACCTACCGCCGCCTCCGCGAAGAGGCCCGCGTGGAGGGCATCGAAGTCGGCGAGGTGAAGACGTTGATCCGGGTGTTGCTGGAGACCTCGGGGATGCGAGGCATCCGTCTGACGGCCGCGCAGCGGCGGCGGGTGGAGTCCTGTACCGATGCGGAACTCCTCCACGAGTGGTTCCGTCGTGCGGTCTCCGCGACCACCGCCGAGCAGATCTTCGCCTGACGGCACGGCTCTCCGATGTGGTCGGTGTTGACGGTGCCGTGCCGGGTCCGTAGGGTTTTGCGGCATGCTGACCGATCCCGACCTGCTGCGCCAGGTCTCCCCCGAATACCGCTCCGCGGGCCTGTGCGACGTGCTGCCGTCCACCCTCGCGGTGCTCGGCGTCCCCGGTGAGACCGACATACTCGGCCTCGGTCGGGCGTTGCCGGGCGTGGAACGGGTGGTGTGCCTGCTCGTCGACGGCCTGGGATACCACCTGTACCCGCTGGCGTCGGTGGGTTCGGCCCTGTTGTCGGACGCGGTGACGGGAAGGCGCGGCGAGGTCCGCAGGCTGACGACCGGTTTCCCCTCCACCACGCCGACGAGCCTGGCGAGCTACGGGACGGGCGCGCCGCCGGGCGAACACGGCATCACGGCGTTCACCGTCAACGTCCCCGGTACCGACGACGTACTGGTCCACATCCTGTGGGGGGACGAACCGGACCCCTACCACTGGCAGCCGCTCACCACCTGTTTCGAACGCGCCGCGGCGGCCGGGGTGCTGAGCACACTGGTGTCGCCGGCCTTCGAACACACCGGTCTCGACCGCGCCGTGTACCGCGGTGCGCGGCACCTGCCCGCCGAGGACGTCACCGAGTTGGCCACCGGAGTCCGGCGGGCACTGGCCACTCCGGGGCGGCAACTGGTCCACGCCTACTACGCCGGAGTCGACAAGGCCGGTCACCGGTACGGCGTCGGATCGGCCCAGTGGCACGCCGAGGTGATGCAGCTGGACTGGCTGCTGTCGGAGCTCCTGGCCGACGCCGACCCCCGGACGGCGGTACTCGTCACCGCCGACCACGGCATGATCAACGTCCCCGACGACTCCCGGATCCGTATCGAGGAGCCCCACCGGGAGGGCGTGCGGTTGATCTGCGGTGAACCCCGCGCCAGGTACCTGTACACGTCGCCCGGTGAGGACGAGGCCGTCGCGGCGCGCTGGCGCGGCCTGATGGGCGACCGCGCGCGGGTGCTGACGCGGCGGGAGGCCGTCGACGCCGGCTGGTTCGGAAAGGTGCCGGACGCGCACCTGGAACGCATCGGAGACGTCGTCGTGGTCTGCAACGACGACTACGTCCTGCTCGGGGCGCCGGAGTCCGACAGCCCGTACGTCGAGCAGCTGAAGGCGCTGCACGGCGGTCTGACCGAGGCGGAGATGGCCGTACCGCTGTGGATCGCGCACGGCGGACGGTGATGTCGTAGCCGGAGGCTAACCTGGCGGCCGTGAGCGGGGTGCGATACGACGGGAGGCCGCGGTGAGCCGTACACCTCCCTCCGCGCGCCGGTCGGACGCGTTCGGACCCGGCCTGGACGACACCGGCTGCCACATCCTGCACATCGACATGGACGCGTTCTTCGCGTCGGTGGAGATCGCCAGACGCCCGGAACTGGCGAGCCGTCCCGTCATCGTGGGCGGCCTCGGTAACCGCGGTGTCGTGTCGGCGGCGAACTACCGGGCGCGGGAGTTCGGCGTCAACAGCGCCATGCCCATGGTGGTCGCGCGCCGCCGCTGCCCACAGGGCGTCTACCTGCCGCCGGACTTCACCGCCTACTCGCGGGTGTCGAAGGCGGTGATGGCGGTGTTCGCGGAGTACACGCCGAAGGTGGAGCCGTTGTCGGTCGACGAGGCGTTCCTGGACGTATCCGGGTCGGGCAGGTTGTTCGGTTCCGCGTCCAGTATCGCCGCCGAGATCCGGCGGCGCGTCAGCGCCGACCACGGCATCACCTGCACCGTCGGCGTGGCGGCCACGAAGTTCATCGCCAAGCTCGCCTCCACGCAGGCGAAACCGGACGGCCTGGCGGTGGTGCCGGTCGCCGGGGTGCTGAAGTTCCTGCACCCGCTGCCGGTGTCCGCGTTGTGGGGTGTGGGGGAGAAGACGGCGGCGGGTTTGGCGAGGCTGGGGTTGCGGACGGTCGGGGAGATCGCGCAGGTCCCACCGGAGCGGCTGCGCGCCACCGTCGGCCGGGCCGCCGCCGCCCACCTGCACGAACTGGCGTGGGGCCGCGATCCGCGCCGGGTCGAGGTCACCCGCGTCGACAAGTCGGTGGGCGCCGAGGTCACCTTCGAGACGGACGTGGCGGCGCCCGAGGAACTGGCCCGCGCGGTGTTGGCCCTGGCGCAGAAGGTCGCCGCCCGGGCGCGCCGCGCCGGGGTCGCCGGCCGCACCGTGGCGGTGAAGATCCGGTACGGCGACTTCACCACGTTGAACCGGTCGCGCACGTTGCCGGAGGCCACCGACGTGGGCCGCGACCTGTATCGGGTCGCGATGGAACTCGTGACCGCCACCGTGACGGCGCCGGTACGCCTCATCGGGGTGCGCCTGGAGGGCCTGTCACCGGCGGGCGACGGTTGGTACCAGCCGCGACTGGGCGAACCCGAGCACGGCTGGCGGGACCTGGAGCGGACCGTGGACGACCTCACCGCCCGCTTCGGGGGCGGCGTCGTGACACCCGCGAGTCTGCTGGGGCCGGACGACACGCCCGAGCCGAAGGGCGGTCGCCGGCGACGGGACTGACGACGCGGGACGCCTGCGGGTACGGGGTCATACCGGTGGTCGGTTCGTTCGATACTTACGGGTAAATTCGTGACCGAACCGGCTTCCGGCCGCGTCTAACTAACCGTAGACTTGACGACAAGCCCGGTTGTAACCACAGCCGCATGACCGCAGGAGGAGTGCCGTGCCGCTCTCCGAGCATGAACAACGAGTGTTCGACGAGATCGAGCGGTCGCTCGCCGACGATCCGAAATTCGCCTCGGCGGTGCGAGCCCACGACCCTCGTCATCGTGGCCGACGCCGCATGATCCTGGCCGGATTGATCGCCCTGGCCGGTATCGCACTTCTGGTGGTCGGTCTCCTTACCGAGCAGTGGGTCAGTTTCGTGGGCGCCGTGGTGATGTTCGCCGCGATGGCGTTCGCCCTGACGCAGCGCAAGGCCGGATCCGGTGAGTTGCGCGCGGTGGACGGCAAGGCCACCCGGCGTACCGGACGGCCGGGCCGACGCCCGGCCGGTGGTGGAAACGGTCTGGGGGACCGGTTGGAGGAGCGCTGGCGCCGCCGCCGCGACACCGGTTGGCAGTGACCACACGACGATTCGTACCGAAAGGGCCGCCCTCTACATGAACTGGTCCCTGATAGTTGGACCGGTTATTGAAGGTTAGG
>NZ_VLLL01000013.1 GCF_007994225.1 Stackebrandtia albiflava | reverse complement strand
TGGCACCACCGATGCGACTACGCCGCCGTCATCGGACACAAACGATTCGTCGACCACACCCCCCACACCCACACCCCCCAACACATCCACCACACGGTGTCCGAGGGGCGTGCCGAGACCCTCTTCGCGGGCGTGCCGCAGGAGGCCCAGTGGATCGAACGGGTCATCGACGCCACCGACAGGTTGCGCAACGCCGACCAATCCGAGGCGTACCGGGTGTTCGTGGGTGCGAGTGGTTCGGTGTCCCGCCGCATGTTCGAGGCGGTGGGCGGGATGGACGCGGCCATGATCCTGGGCGGCGACACCCACTTCGGATACCGCCTCGCCCAAGCCGGCGCCGTCTTCATCCCCGACGACCAGTCATCAAGCTGGCACCTCGGCAGAAGCCAGATCCAGTCGAGGCGGGACGCCGCCAAGCGCTACCGGAAACCGTTCCAGGCCAACCGGATGCCCGCCCTGCACTACCGCGAGGCGGCCGACCGGCACCTGTGGACCGTGCCGGCGGTTGACGTGGTAGTCGACGCCGCCGGGGCCGTGCTGGACGACGTGCTCGGCGCGGTCGGTCCACTGTTGGCGGGTGGTTCACCACGTCAGGTGCGGGTCACGTTGGTGGCGGACTGGCCCGACCCCGACCGGCGACACGCCACCCTCGACGACCCCCACGCCGAACTACGCCTCATCCACGAAACCTACCGAGGCGACCCCCGCGTCCACTTCACCCACACCACACCCACCCCCGACCCACAAGTCCCCTACCGCCTACTGCTGCCCGCCTCGGCGAGGACGACGCGGCACGCCCTCGACACCCTGATCGCGGCCCTCGACGACGCGCAGGCCGGCCTGTTGGAGGTCCGGCTCGACGACGGCGCCACCGTGCGGTTGGAGCGTCACGCCGCCTTCGCCCGCGCCCGCCACCTCGCCCCCGACGACACCGACCTGGACCCGCTGGTGGACAAGGGCTTCGGCGTGCTGAGGATCGACTCCGGTGACACTGTCCACACCGGAGTCGTCGACGTGTTGTCGACCGCCCGGTTCGGGCGTCGCCGTGACGGCGTCCCACAGTTGGCACCGGCGCGCCGGGATCTCGCGGAGGCACGGAGGGAACTCGCCGCCGCCAGGCGACGGCTCACCCGCCAACGGCGCCGCATCGCCCGGCTCCGCAGGACTCCACTGTGGCGGGTGCGTCGCCTCGTCGACCGCCGCGCCAGGCGGTTGCTCCCGGAGCGGGCGTACCGGTTGCTCCGCCGGTTCACCGCCTGACCGGTACAGATGCGTTGCAGGCCGGGGCTCTCGCCCCGGCCGGTTCAGATGCGCGGCAGCCGCTCCGACAACAGCGGCGCCAGCATCAGCGCGTAGTCGGTCGTGATGTGGTGCCCGTCCCGGTAGACCAGCAGGTTGCCCACGATGACGGGGCAGGTGTCCGTGCACAGCCAACTCGACGGGTCGATGATGGTGTCGACGAAGGGTTCCAGCACCTCGATCGACATCTGCCGGCGTTCGGGCTGCCGGATGGCGTCGGCCAGCGGTTGGCTGCAGTCCTGGACACGGTGTATGTCGGCGGCCAGGCAGTCGGGGGCGTCGGTCTTGGCCCACGGCGTGTCGAGGATGTTCACGAGCCTGGTGTCCGGGGACATCACCTGCGCGTACGTCTCGAACCAGCCGGCGGCCCATGCCGTGTCGGGATCGGACTCCTCCTGCGGCTGGTTGTTGTCGGCGTCGCTGGACGACATGATCACCATGTCCGGTTCCATGTCGGCGATCTCGGCTATGGTGTCGTCCCGCCACTGCACGCACTCGTGGTAGTCGCGTTTGAGGATGCTGTTGTAGGGCAGGATCGCCGGGGCCGAGCAGGAGCTCTTGGTCCTGGGCAGCAGTCGCCAGCCCTGCTGTTCGGCGATCAGGTTCAACGCCGGGAACCACTGCGCGGCGTGGGAGTCCCCCATCAACACGACCGTCTTGTCCCCGTCCTCGTCACCGTAGACGCACCCGGACTGCGCGGTCACGACCTCCCGCTCGGCGTGGCAGCCGTCGTCGTAGATGACCGGGCGGTCGGCGTCGGCCTCGTCCAGAGCGGGTGTCAGGTTCGCCGGAACCGTGGAGACCGTCAACGACTCCTCGATGAGTGCGGTCAGGGTCTCGGCCTTGGAGTCCGATTCGGCGACCAGAGTCGCGGTGTCGGGCGCGACACCGCTTCCCGACAGGGCCGGGGGGAACGCCAGGGTCACGACCGCGACGAGTGCCGTGACGCCGGTGAGCGACACCCCCACCCCGATCCCCCACGACGGGGCGCGTTTCAGCGTCATCCGCCGCCGGACCGGGTTCTCCACGAGGTGCAGGCTGCCGATGCTGATCAGCAAGGCGACCAGGCTCAGCAGGAGGTTCAACGGCACCGACGGTGAGGCTCCCAGGGCCACCGGGGCGATCAGCAGTATCGGCCAGTGCCACAGGTAGAAGCCGTACGAGGTCCGTCCCACGAACTGCAGGGGGCCGCGGTCGAGCAGCAGGCCCGCACCGCCCGTGGGGCGCGCGCACCCGCCCGCGATGACCGCGACGGTTCCGGCGACCGGGAGGATCGCCGCGTACCCGGGGAAGACGGTGGACTCGTCGAACCAGAACACGGTGGCCACGATGCCGCCCAGCCCCGCCCAGGTCAGCACCGCGGCCGCCCTGCCGTTCATGGCCGACAGCCCGGTCGCGAACACCGCCACCACGGCACCGGCCGCCAACTCCCACGCGCGGGTGTGGATCCCGAAGTACGCCCACGGCCCGGAGTCGGCGGTGTAGAGGACACTCACCGCCAGCGAACCCGCGATGACCAGTGCCAACACGACGACTATCGGGGCGCGGCCGAAGTCGCGGCGGCGGCGCCACGCCAAGGTGGCGACGATCAACAGCAGCGGCCACACGAGGTAGAACTGCTCCTCCACCGCCAGCGACCAGAAGTGCTGCAACGGTGAGGGCGGCGATTCGGCGTTCAGGTAGTCGGTGCCCTCGGCCGCCAGCCTGAAGTTGACGCCGTAGACGGCACTGGCGAGCGCGTCGAAGGCGATCGACGGGTACCGGGTGGCGGGCAGCCACAACCAGGCGCCGGCGAGGGTCGCCGCGACGACCACGGTGGCGGCCGGGAGCAGCCGGGTGGCACGCCGCGCGTAGAACGCCGCGATGGAGATCGTTCCCTTGGCCGTCCGCTCCTTCAGCAGTAGCGAGGTGATGAGGAAACCGGATATGACGAAGAAGACGTCTACACCGACGTATCCCCCGCCCACCAGTGGGACTCCGGCGTGGCCGAGGACGACCGCCCCGACGGCGACCGCCCGCAGTCCCTCGATGTCGGGCCGGAACGAGAACGCCCCACCGGTCGTCGGTGCGGCTGGAGTGGTGACCGTTTCCGGTGCGGTGGTGGCCAGGGAGGCGGACATGCCTTCTCTCCAGTGTGTACGGGAGGTGCGGGGGTGGTGTCGCGAGGGGCGGCCGTCGTCTCCGCACGGCGGGCCCTCCCAGTGGGCACACCGCGCCACGGCATACCGGCGGGGCCCGGTGTCCCGACGATGTGGACGGCCGTCGTCAGGCGGGGGACGCCGACCGGATCACAGCACGTGCAGGCTCTTGGGGAGGTTCTGCACGGTCAGCCGGCCCTGCGGCAGGGGTGCCTCCGGTCTGCGGAGGACGCCGCGCGTGTCGAGCAGCAGCCTGGCCTCACCGAGCAGGCCGGGGGTGTAGGTGGTGTGGCCGGTCAGCAGGATCGTGAGGTCGGATTCGGCCAGCGCGGTGGACAGGTCGTCCACCCTCGGGACCTCGGCCCCGCCCACCGTCCAGGTTTCGACGTGGGGGTCGTGGTAGCTCAGGTCGGCGCCCTTGAGGAGCAACTTCTCGGCTACCGGACGCGCCGGGGACTCCCGCTGGTCGGCGATGTCGGCCTTGTAGGTCACGCCCAGCAGCAGGACGCGGGAACGCTTGAGCGCCAGTCCGGCGAAGTCGTTCAACAGGTCGGAGGCGCGGCGCAGCACGTACTCCGGCATCCGCGCGTTGATCTCCTGGGCCAGTTCCACGAACCGGAACGGGAATCCGAGGGTCTTGACCTTGTAGGACAGGTAGTTGGGGTCGATCGGGATGCAGTGCCCACCGACGCCGGGCCCGGGCTGGAACGCCTGGAACCCGAACGGTTTCGTCGCGGCGCAGGCGATCGAGTCCCACAGGTCCACCCCGAGTTCCCGGCAGAACACGGCCATCTCGTTGACCAACGCGATGTTGACGTGCCGGTAGGTGTTCTCCAGCAGCTTGGCCATCTCCGCCTCGCGGGTGCCCTTGGCCATCACGACGGTGTCGATGAAACGACCGTAGAACGCGGCGGCCGTCTCCCCGCACCGCTCGGTGAGTCCACCGACGACCTTCGGCGTGTTGGCGATGCCGTAGACCGGGTTGCCCGGGTCGACCCGTTCGGGCGAGAACGCGAGGTGGAAGTCCACCCCCGCCGTCAGACCGGAGCCGGCTTCAAGGATCGGTTTGACGACCTCCTCGGTGGTCCCCGGGTAGGTCGTCGACTCCAGTACGACGAGCGTGCCCGGTCGCAACCGGCCGGAGACGGCCGTCGTGGCCGAGGTGACGGCGCCCAGGTCGGGACCGCCCTCCTGCGACAACGGCGTGGGAACACAGATCACGACGGTCCGGGCGTGGGCGAACACCGCGTCGTCGGTGGTGGCGCGGAATCCCGCCGCCACCATCGCGGCCACCTCGTCGTCGGTGATGTCGTCGACGTGCGAGGAGCCGTCGTTGAGGGCCGCCACCAGCCCCTCGGACAGGTCGAGTCCGACGACGCTCAGACCCGCCGACACCGCGCGCTGCGCCAGCGGCAGCCCCACATAACCCAGGCCGACCACGACCACGTCCACAGTGGTTTTTGAGTCTTCACGCTTCACTGGCAATCCTTTGCGATTCCGGGCCGTGCCCACAGAATGGCACCCCACGACAGACGCTCATGCCGGCCGGGCCGCATGGCACGGCGATCATAACAATGGGAACGGGCCTTCCGAAACGACGAGTAGTCCACCGGAACCGGATATTCACCACTCACCCGGCACACCACCTCGCGCGTTAACCTGGAATTCGTATTCCCGCCGCCGAATCGTTCAGCAAGAATTCATCGGAAAGGCCGGAGTCCGCACCTGTGCGCGCATTCTCTCCCGGACGTGGTTGACTGCGTTCCGGAAATTCGGAAAGGGAGAACGACGCATGGTTCCACGGATGTTCACGAGACCGGCGGTCATCTCGGTGCTTCTCGTGCTCGCCGCCGCACCGGTGCCTGCCCACCTGCTGGCCGGCGACACCGGTCTGTTGGCCTGCGTCGTCCTGATCCTGCTGGTGATCGCGGCGTACGTGCTGTCGGCGGCCCGTCTGGGCCTGACCGAGGACCGCCGGCGCGGGGCCGAACTGCACCGGCGGCTCGACCGCGTCGACACCGAGCTGCGCGCGGTCCGCACCAACGTCAACCGGCGCGCGCACGAGTTGAAACGGCGGGTCGACCCGTTGGCCGGCGACATCCGCGACGCCGCCCGGCGACTCGACCGGCGCATCGGCCAGGTGGACCACCTCATCGGCCTCTACTACGACCTGCGCCCGCCGGTGTCCTTCCCGGGCACGGCGGGGTGGGCCGCCTCCCCCGACCTGCTGAGGTTCCTCTACGACAGCGTCCACGACCTGCGGCGTTCCCGGATCGTGGAGTGCGGCAGCGGCGTCAGCACGCTCATCATGGCCTATGCGCTGCGCGAACTGGGACAGGGCCGCGTCGTCGCACTCGACCACGAGGCGCGGTTCGCCGCGCACACCCGCGCGGTCCTGGAACGCCACGGGCTCTCCGACTGGGCCGAGGTCCGGGTGGCGGCGCTGGCGGAGGTGACCGTCGAAGGGGAACGGTGGCCCTGGTACGACGTCACCACGCTGCCCGACGGACCGATCGACATGCTGGTGGTGGACGGTCCGCCCAAGGCGACCCGCAGTCAGGCGAGGTTCCCCGCCGTACCGCTCCTGCACGACCGTCTCACCGAGGACGCCATCGTGGTGCTCGACGACCACGAGCGGCCCGACGAACAGGCGGCGGGACGCCGCTGGGTGGAGCTGTACCCCGACCTGACGTCCGAGGCGCTCGGACACCACAAGAACACCCTGGTGCTACGGCGTGGACGATGAATGTTCATCTGATGTCGAACTCCCGTCCATTAATGGAGAATTCACCATTTAGACACCATGGTGAATCCGGTGTGGATAGGACGCCCAGCGGCGGATTCGCGCCACCGGAAACGGCACTGAACAGGCAGTTTCCCCGCCGTTAACCCAAACGCCACGACTCACGGCTCACTTGACCGGCCGAGTATCGCCGTTATGCTCGGTCCCATGCTGAAGATCAGCATCATCATTCCCGTTTTCAAGGTACAGGGATTCCTCAGGGAATGCCTTGATTCAATTCTCGCTTCGCCGTATCCGCATCTCGAAGTGATCGGTGTGGACGACTGTTCTCCGGACCAGTCCGGCGAGATACTCGCCGAATACGCCCGCACCGACCCACGGGTGCGGATGCTGCGGACGCCACACAACTCCGGCAGCGGTGTCGCCCGCAATCTCGGCTTCGACGCCGCCGACGGGGACTACGTGTGGTTCGCCGACAGCGACGACCTGATCGCCCCCGGCGCGATCGAGCGGATCGTGGCGGCCCTGGACCGATTCACACCGCAGGAACGGCCCGACGTCCTGCTGTTCGACTACCGGCGCCTCACCGAGGACGGTCAACTCGCCGACAGCGACCTGCCCGGCCTGCTGGCGGCGGGCGGCCCTCCCGCCGAGTTCACCTTCGCGACCTGGCCCACCGTCGCTCGCTACACGCACACGTGCTGGAACAAGGTGGTGCGACGCGACTACCTGGCCGAACTCGGCCTGCGGTTCCACGCGGGCTGGTACCAGGACGTGCCGTGGAGTTATCCGGTGCTGATGAACGCGCGACGGCTCTCGCTGCTGGACGCACCGTGTTACCTGTACCGGCAGCGCCGGGCCGGCTCGGTCACCCGCACCACCAGCGACCGGCACTTCGACGTCTTCACCCAGTGGGAACGCGCCTGGAGTCACCTGGGCGACGACCACGACGAGACGGTTCGCGCGATCCTCTACAACCGGATGATCTGGCACTGCATGCAGGTGCTGGGCAACGACGGCCGCGTCACCTCGGGCACCCGGCGGCGGTTCTTCCGGCACGCCGCCGACGTGTTCCGGCGCCACCACCCGGGCGCCTCCTACCGCAGACCGTCCGGTGGCGAGGGTTCCAAGCACCTGCTGCTGCGGTACCGCTGGTACGGCGGATATCTACTCACCCGCCTGGCCCGGCGCACCTACAACCGGCTCCGATGGGGACATCCGCACGGCGGGTACTCCAGTCGCGGCCTCCGTCACGCCCTCGCCACCACGGCACTCCGGTGGCGGCGACGACTCACCGACGTGGCGGCGTTGCGATCCCTGTGGCATCGGCGGCGCCCGATCCGGCCGGACCTGGTCGTGTTCGCCACCGAGGGATACGGCCGGCCCGAAGGGGTGTGCGCGGCCCTGGACGAGGCGGTGGCGACGCTGCTGCCCGGGCGGCGACGGGTATGGCTCACCACCACCGGACGGCCCGGGGACGAGACGGCCGCGCCGGGCTCGTCGGCGGCGGCGCGGGCGATCGGCCGGGCGAAGTACGTGATCACCGACTTCGACGCCGACCTGGGACCGAAACGCCAGGGCGCCGTACACGTGCGCGCCCTGGCGCACACGCCGGTCGAGGTCGTCGGACTCGACAGGCGCCGCCTGGACGGTTCACCCGATGTCGAGGGATGGTTCACCGTCGCCGACCGCTGGGACTACGTCGTCTCCCCCAACCGGCACGCGGCAGAGGTCGTGGACCGGGCGTTCCAGGTGCGCGCCGCCGAAGTCCAGTACGGTCTGCCACGTTCACGGTGGTCGCAGGAGGCCACGGACGAGGTGAGGCGGTCACTGGGTGTCCCGTCCGGTCACCGTCTGGTGTTCTACCACCCCGCCGCCCGGCCCGGCGGCCTCGCGACGCCGACCTTCGATCTCGTCGCGCTGGAACGGGCGACACCCACGACGACGGTGCTGGCCCTGGACGAGACAGGCCGGCTCTCCCGCAGCGACGCCGACGGGAACGTGACGGCCGCGCCGCTGCCGGCCGAGGTGAGCCCACACGACCTGTACCGGGCGGCCGACATCGCCGTCGGCGACTACCGGGGCGCGCTGGTCGATCGGGCGACGGCCGGTGCGGCGACGGTGCTGTACGTGCCCGACTGGGAGCGGATGCGCGCCGCGGGCGCGGTGACCGCCGACCTGGTCGCCGAGCCCCCCGGCCCGGTCTGCCGCGACTGGAACGCGTTGACGGCGTACCTGAGTGACCCGGTCCCGGTGCCACCGGACACCGGCTTCCTCCACCGGTTCGGCGACTGGACCTCCCGTGACGCCGCGGAGTCGGTGATACGGCACGTCTTCGGGCTCGCCCCGGCCCGCCCGGCGGACCCCGAACCGCCCGCCGTGACCGGACCGGCCACACCGGTGGTCATCCCGGACGTGCTCGTGGAGCAGGACCCGCCCGCCGAGCTGACCCGGGCGTTACCCGGAGCGTCGCACGCCGCCGCGGTCGTCATCGGAGCAGAGGCCGGTGACGCCCGCGGCGGCGCCGGTTCAGGCCAGGATGATCAACAACGCCCACCCGACGACGATCGCGACCAACGCGGCCACCAGTACCCAGGTGGGAACGGTGTACTCGCCGCGCCGGTTGCGTTCGATCTCGTCGCGGATCTTCTGACGCCGCCGTTCGAGCCGGGTGGGTTTGCGCTTGGGTGCCGCGGTACCGGAGTCGCCGTCGTCGGTGGCGCCTTCGGGCGCGGGGGCGGCCGGGTCGGTGTCGGGGGTGTCGTCGCCGGACCGGCCGGTGTCGTCCTTGGAGGCGTCGTGGCTCACCAGGTCACTGTCTCACATCGTCCGGCGACACCCGGTGTGACTTCCCCCGACACGGGTGTGGCCGGCCCGTCTCCGGACCGGCCACCCGCGTGTGTCACATCGAGGCGATCAGCTTGTCGACGCGCTCGTCGCGCGACCGGAACGGATCCTTGCACAGCACGGTGCGTTGCGCCTGGTCGTTGAGCTTCAGGTGCACCCAGTCGACTGTGAAGTCGCGGCGCTTCTCCTGCGCCTTGCGGATGAACTCGCCGCGCAGCTTCGCGCGGGTGGTCTGCGGCGGCTTCTCCTTCGCCTCGAAGATCTCCACGTCGGAGACCACACGATCGACCGATCCCCGCCGCTCCAGGAGGTTGTACAGGCCACGGCCGCGCCTGACGTCGTGGTAGGCGAGGTCCAACTGCGCCACCCGCGACGACGACAGCGGCACGTCCCGCTTGGCGCGGTACCGCTCGATGAGCCGGTACTTGGTGACCCAGTCGATCTCGCGTTCTATCCGGTCCAGCGCGCCGTCCTCCACGGCCGTCAGCACCCTGGTCCACAGTTCCAGTACGCGCTTGGTGGTGGCGTCGGCGCCTCGCCGGTCGACGAAGTCCTGGGCCTTGGTCACGTACTCGTGCTGGATCTCGAGGGCGCTCATCTCCTTGCCGTTGGCGAGCCGCACCTTGGCGCGTCCGGTGATGTCGTGGGAGACCTCCCGGATCGCCCGGATCGGGTTCTCCAAAGTCAGGTCGCGCATCGCGACGCCCGTCTCGATCATCCGCAGCACGAGGTCGGCACTGCCGACCTTCAGCATCGTGGTGACCTCGTTCATGTTGGAGTCGCCGACGATGACGTGCAGCCGGCGGTACCGTTCGGCGTCGGCGTGCGGTTCGTCCCGGGTGTTGATGATGGGACGCGACCTGGTCGTGGCGCTGGAGACCCCCTCCCAGATGTGTTCGGCGCGTTGCGACAGGCAGTAGATCGCGCCACGCGGCGTCTGGAGGACCTTCCCCGCGCCGCAGATGAGCTGCCGGGTGACCAGGAACGGGATGAGGATGTCGGCCAGTCTGCCGAACTCGCCGTGCCGTGACACCAGGAAGTTCTCATGGCATCCGTAGGAGTTGCCCGCGGAGTCGGTGTTGTTCTTGAACAGGAAGATGTCTCCCGCGATGCCCTCGTCGTGCAACCGGCGCTCGGCGTCGATGAGCAGCCCCTCCAACACCCTCTCCCCGGCCCGGTCGTGCCGCACCAGGTCCGACACCGAGTCGCACTCCGGTGTCGCGTACTCGGGGTGCGAACCGACATCCAGGTAGAGCCGCGCTCCATTGCGGAGGAACACGTTGCTGGAACGCCCCCAACTCACCACCCGCCGGAACAGGTAACGCGCGACCTCGTCGGGCGACAACCTCCGCTGACCGCGAAACGTACAGGTGACCCCGAACTCGGTTTCCAGTCCAAATATCCGCCGATCCATGTCATGACACTACCGCCTGTGGCCGACAGTCGGGGGTGTCGAACCGGGCGAATCCGGCGTGGTGTCGCACGCCCGCACACGACGAACCCCCGAACCGATGCGGTCGCACGGCACCGATGGATCTTCTCCGGTGCCACTCGACCGCCGGTCCGGGGGCGGGAGTCCGAGCGCGTTACTCCTCTGTGGATTCCGGTGGTGTCTTCGGTTTGCGGGCCCGGGTGGTCTTCTTGGCCGGCGGCGGGTCCTGCGTGTTGCCGGTCGGTTCGTCGCGGGTGTCTGCGGTGGCGCCCGACGGCGCCTTGCCGCCGGTGTCCTCGGGCAACAGGGCCGCCAGCGCGGCACCCCGGATCCGGCGGAACGTCCTGCCCTCCCGGAACCTGTCCAACACCGCCACCTCGAGCCATTCGGCGCCGATGGTGCGCGGCTTGTCGCCCTCACCACCGACACTGCCCAGCGCGCGCAACGCCAGGTCGAACGCCTCCTGCAGACCGGCGTCGAACCGGTGCCCGTCCTTCAGGACGACGCCGACCCGGTCGGACTGACCGCCCATGACCAGGTAACCCGGCTCGTCGTTGATGGAACCGTCATAGGTCAACCGGTAGAGCTCGTCGTCCTCGGGCCTGGCGGCCACCCCGGCGACACAGATCTCCACCTCGAAGGGCTTGGTCTGCTCGGTGAAGATGGCGCCGAGCGTCTGGGCGTACGCCTTGGCGAGCGGCCGCGGCTTGACGTCACGGCGGTCGTACGCGTAACCCCGCAGGTCCGCCATACGCACCCCGGCGGCCCGCAGGTTCTCGAACTCGTTGTACCGGCCCACCGCGGCGAAACCGATCCGGTCGTAGAGCTCACTGATCTTGTGCAGCGTGGTCGACAGGTTCTCGGCCACGAACAGGACCCCGTCGGCGTAGCTGAGCACCACGGTGTTGCGGCCGCGCGAGATGTTCTTGCGCGCGAACTCCGAGCGGTCCCGCATGATCTGCTCGGGTGAGGTGTAGAACTGCATGGCCACGGCTAGCGACTCCGTTCAATCATCGGGCAACGTCTCCTCATGACGGGCGGTCAGCCGCCCGGGTTGTTCAGCCGGGACTCCACGACGGCGCGGGCGACCGTCTCGACGTCCTCGTCGGCGATGCGGCGGGTCCCCTCCGCGGTGGCCGTCATGACGATCGGGAACAGCCTCCGGCTCAGGTCCGGACCGCCGGTGGCGGTGTCGTCGTCGGCGGCGTCGTACAGGGCCTCCACGGCGAGCCGGATCGTCTCGTCGATCGAGAGGTTGGGCCGCAACCGCTTCTTGAGCGCCGCCTTGGCGAAGATGGAACCGGAGCCGATCGCGTCGTACTCGCGTTCCTCGTTCATGCTGCCGGCGACGTCGAAGCTGAAGATGCGTCCCGCCTCGGCCGGTTCGTCGGAGTCGAGGTCGAAACCGGCGAACAGCGGCACCACCGCGAGACCCTGCATCGCGATACCCAGGTTCCCCCGGATCATGTTGGCCAGCTTGTTGGCCTTGCCGTGCAGGCTCAGCGGCTCCCCGTCGAGCTTCTCGTGGTGTTCGAGCTCCACCTGGTACAACCGGATCAGTTCCAACCCGATGCCGGCGGTGCCGGCGATGCCGATCAACGAGTACGGGTCCGCCGCGTGGACCTTGCGGATGTCCCTACTGGAGATCATGTTCCCCTGGGTGGCCCTGCGGTCGCCGGCCATGACGACGCCGCCCTCGCAGCGGATGGCCACAATGGTGGTGCCGTGCGGCACCGCGTCGGTGTAGTCGCCGGGCGGCAGTGGCCGCCGTCCAGGCAGCAGCTCCGGTGCCGCCTGGGAGAGGAACTCGGTAAACGACGACGAGCCGATGGCGGTGTACGCCCCGGTCAGCCGTCCCGGAAAACTCAGGTCTCCGCTCACATGATCACCCTTCCACATCCCATGTCTTCAATGGGGCAACCCTAAACCCCGGACGGGATCGGCCCTCTTGGACCTGACGGACCTCACCCGGCCGGTAACACCCTGTGGACGGCTACTGGCCGCCCTTCTGCACGTAGGAACGTACGAAGTCGGAGCTGTTCTCCTCCAACACGCTGTCGATCTCGTCGAGCAGGTCGTCGACGTCCTCAGTGATCTCCTCGTGGCGGGCCGCGACCTCGGGATCGACGACCGCTTCGGTGGTCTCCTCGTCGGCCTGCTGCTTGGCGCGCTGTGACTGAGACTGCCCGCCGCTGTCCTTATCTGCCATCGTGCGTCATCCCTAACTGAAGCGTCGCTGTCGCGACGGTGCGATCCTGTGAGCTGTCATTAAACCCGCGCCCGGCGAGCGGTGCCGGGCGACGTCCTACCGCACGGGTGGCGACCCGAGGGGCTCCGACGGTCGCGACACCACGGCGCACCACCGGCCGCCGACGGTGGCCCCGGCAACCCGGAACCACCGTCTCCCGGGTCAAACGTTACCCCGTATACCCGACATTCCCTGCCACTGGGCAACCGGTCAATTGCCGCCGGTGATGATGTCGAGGAGGTCCTTGGCACTGGGGCACTGGTCGAACAACGCCCCGACGTGCTCCCTGGTGCCCTTCTCGGGTTCCATCATGGGGACCCGGACCAGTGATTCACGGCCGACGTCGAAGATGAGCGAGTCCCAGCTCGCCGCCACGACCTCGGAGGGGTACTTCGCCAGGCAGCGTCCCCGGAAGTACGCCCGCGTGTCGGTCGGGGGGTCGACCATGGCGTCGCGCACCTGCTCGGGTGTGAACATCGTCTTCATCGCGCCCTTGGCCACCAGGCGGTGGTAGAGGCCCTTGCCGGGCCGCACGTCGGAGTACTGGAGGTCCACCAGTTCCAGCTTCGAGGAGTCCCAGTCCAGGTTCTCGCGGTCGCGGTAGCCGTTCAGCAGACGCAGTTTGGCGACCCAGTCGAGTTCGGACGCGCACTCCATGGGGTCGCGGGCGAGCTTGTCGAGGACGCTCCCCCACAACGACAGGACCTCGGCGGTCTCGTCGTCGACGTCGTCGCCGTACCGGTCGGCCACGTAGGCGGCGGCCCGCTCGTGGAACGCCCGCTGGATGTCCAGTCCGGTCATGCGGCGACCGTCGCGCAGCCGCACCAGGTGCGACAGCGACGGGTCGTGGCTGATGGCCTTGAGCTCGTTCACCGGTTCGGCGATCGCCAGGTCGCCCTGCATCGCGCCGGCCTCGATCATGTGGAGGATCAGCGACGCGGTGCCGACCTTGAGGTACGTCGAGATCTCCGACAGGTTCGCGTCGCCGATGATGACGTGGAGCCGCCGGTACCGGTCGGCGTCGGCGTGCGGCTCGTCGCGGGTGTTGATGATCGGCCGTTTCAGCGTGGTCTCCAGGCCGACCTCGACCTCGAAGTAGTCGGCGCGCTGCGACAGTTGGAAGCCGGGCTTGGCGCCGTCCTGGCCGATGCCGACCCGACCCGCGCCGCACACCACCGGGCGGCTCACCAGGAACGGCGTGAAGTACTGGACGATGTCGGTGAACGGCGTCGACCGCGACATCAGGTAGTTCTCGTGGGCGCCGTAGCTGGCGCCCTTGTTGTCGGTGTTGTTCTTGTACAGGTTGATCGGGGGGCTCCCGGGCACCGAGGCGGCCCGGCGCGCCGCCTCCGCCATGACCACCTCGCCGGCCTTGTCCCACAGCACCACGTCACGCGGGTTGGTGACCTCGGGCGTCGAGTACTCCGGGTGCGCGTGGTCGACGTACAGGCGCGCGCCGTTGGTGAGTATGACGTTCGCCAGGCCGGAGTCCTCGTCGGCGAGGGACTCCGCCGGGTCGTAGAGGGCTCCGCTGTAGGTGAACCCCCGGGCGTCCCGGAGCGGGGACTCCTCCTCGTAGTCCCAGCGCGCCCGGCCCCCCTTGGTGAGTTCCGGGCGGGCGCCGTAGGCGTTGACGATCTGCGAAGAGCTGACCATCGGGTTGGCGCCCGGCTGGCCCGGCACCGACACGCCGTACTCGACTTCGGTGCCCATGATGCGACGAACGGTCATGTCTGTGAGCCTATCCGCCATCCACCCCCGACGCGGCGGCGCGGGACCAGAATCCCCGCGTAATCGGCGGGTTTCTTCCCGAAAGGCCGCCGCCGGGCGGGGTTGGGTACCGTTGCGTGGCATTCCCACATGACAGGAGACCCTCGACTATGGCATGGCTGGTGACGGGCGGCGCCGGATACATCGGTGCCCACGTGGTGCGCGGGCTGATCGCGGCGGGGCACTCGGTGGTGGTCTACGACGACCTGACCGCCGGTGAGGCCACCCGCGTACCCGACGGTGTGCCCCTGGTGGAGGGCTCCATCACCGACGGCGACCGGCTGGCAGAGGCGTTCCGCGACCACGACGTCACCGGCGTGGTCAACTTCGCCGCCCGCAAGTCGGTACCGGAGTCGGTGGCGCGGCCGCTGTGGTACTACCGGCAGAACGTCGGCGGCTTCACGACGCTGCTGGCCGCCATGGACGACGCGGGGGTGCGCCGCCTGGTGCACTCCTCCTCCGCGGCGGTGTACGGCGTCGCGCCGGGCCCGCTGCTGTCGGAGGACACCCCGGTGACCCCGGTCAGCCCGTACGGTCACACCAAGCTCATGGCCGAACAGATCCTCGCCGACACCGCCGAGTCGCTCAAGCTGTCGTACCTGGCGCTGCGGTACTTCAACCCGGTCGGCGCGGCGGAGCCGGTACTCGCCGAGGTGGGCGGCACGAACATCTTCGCCATCCTGTTCCGGGCGATCGACGCGGGAGAGGCGTTCACGGTCACCGGCGACGACTTCGACACCCGTGACGGCAGCGGGCTGCGCGACTACATCCACATCCTGGACCTGGCGGCGGCGCACGTGGCGGCGGTCGACCAGGTCACCGGCTCCATCCGGGGCGACGTGGTCAACGTCGGGACCGGGCGCGGCTACACCGTCTTCGAACTGCTCGACACGGTGCGACGGGTGACGGGCCTGCCCGTCCCCCACCGGGTGGTGGAACGCCGCCCCGGTGACCCCGACGGTGCGGCCGCCGCGGTCGACCGCGCGGAGAGCATCCTGAACTGGCGGGCGGAGCGGGACCTCACCGAGATGGTCGAGAGCGCCTGGCGGATGTGGCGCGCCCAGCAGGACGGCTGACCGGCACTCCGGACGCGACGTGCCGCCGGTCTCAGCGGCTGTTTGAAGACGGCCTCTAACATCCGGCGGCATGACGATTCGCAGCCTGGACGACCTCGGCGCGGTACTGCGCGAGTTCGCCGCCGAACGGGAGTGGGAACGATTCCACACCCCGAAGAACCTGGCCATGGCCCTGACGGGCGAAGCCGGTGAACTCCTCGCCGAGCTGCAGTGGCTCACCCCCGAGGAGTCGGAGTCGTTGACGCCGGCGCAGCGGGAACGGGTGACGGACGAGCTCGCCGACGTACTGAACTACCTGGTGCGGCTGGCCGACGTCCTCGACGTCGACCTGTTGGCGGCGGCGGACGCCAAGATCGCCCGCAACGCGGTGCGTTACCCGGTCGAGACGGCGCGGGGCAACGCCGAGAAACGTTAGCGGTCGGGCCCCAGACCGTGCCGGGCCAACGCCTCCGCGGTCACCTCGGCGCGGGAGCGCAGGGTCTCCACAACGTAACCCGCCCAGTGGTCGTCTCGTCCAGAGAGGAACCGGACATAACGCATTCCACAGTCGTACATGGCCGGTAGCAGTTCCCGCCGGGGGGCGTCCACGACCGGCGTGCCCTCACCGAACAGCCGGATCGTGTCCATCATGGGCACGAGGACGACGTGGGCGGTCTGATAGGCGCACCGGTACGCGTACGGCAGTTCCGGCGTGTCCAGGAGCCGCGTGACGGCCTCGAAGCACAGTCCCGACACGGCGGCCGACAACTCGTCCTCCACGACGAGTTCCGCCGCTCCGGTCGCGACCGTGAGAGCGCCGTCGACGTTCTCGAAGTCGACGTCCTCGTCGATCCGCGCGGAGGCGTCGCCGAGTTCCGCCTCCGGCAGTGATCGGGTGTCTCCGGGCAGGCTGAGCGCGAAGGTCACAGTGGTCATGTCGTTCCCCTGTCCGGGCCGGTGGTCGGTCGTGGCGCCATCCGGATCAGTCGCCCAGGATAGCGTGTATCGCCCGCATCACGGGCTTGGAGATGCTGGTGAACGACGCCTCGACCGGGAAGAACTGGCCGACACGGGGCGTCGCGCCACCCAACGAGCCGATCTGGGTGGCCCCCATCGAGGTGGGTACGGGCACCTGCTGGAACTGCGTTATCGGGCTCGGGATCAGACCGTTGCCGCGCAGGTGGTCCAATGCCTCACCGAGTGCGCGCATCACCTCCGACGGCGGGGTCCCGCGTGGCCACATCGTGGTGGACGGTTTGTTGACGCGGTTCTTTATCACCAGGAACTCCCAGGTGTGTTCGAGGAAGTGGGCGGTGCTCGCACCACCGGTGAATCCGTTCGCGGCGACCTGCGGCGGGGCCGCCGGAGTGGGCGGCGGCCGCCGCGCCGACAGGATCGTGACCCACTCCATGAGCTCGTCGAAGCGGGCACCGTTGCCGGCGGCCTGATCGAGCAGCTTCTGCGCCCGGGCGGACTGACCGGCGCCCCACTTGATGCCGATGGCCACCAGCAGTCGTTCCAGGTTGGCGGCGTGTCCGGCACCGCCCGCCTTGGTGAGGAAATCGATGAGCTGTGGCGCGGTGTCGCACACCTGCAGCAGGTTCTCCAGCCGGGCGCCGTGGTCGACCAGGGCCAGTAGTCGCCGCAGTTGCGCCACGTCGGTGATCTTGGCGTCGTTCACCAGGCGAAGCAGTTGCGCGGCGTCGGCGATCTTCGCGTCGGCCAGCAGGGACTCGAAGTCGGCGAGGGTCTGGATCTTCGGGTGGCCGAGGAGCCGTGCCAGTTCGCCCGCGCCGCCGACCTTCGCGTGTCCGAGGACGCGTTCCAACTCGACGATGTCGGTGATCTTCGGGTTGGCCAGCAGGGTGGCGATCTCACCGATGTCGCCGACCTTCGTGCCGGCCAGCAACCGTTCCAACGCCGCCACCGAGGTGACCTTCGCGTTGCCGAGTACGGCTTCCAGCGCCACGACCGATCCGATCTTGGCGTTCGAGACGAGCCTCAGCAGTGTGGCCGCGTCCCCGACCCTCGTCAGCAACCGCAGCAGTTGGTCGACGTCGTGGATCTTGTCGAGCAGGGCGACGACCCGGTCGACGTCACGGACCCTCTCCAGCAGTATCAACAGTTTCTCGACGTCGCGCACCCGTGCCAGCAGGAGGAACGCCCTGTCGAGGTCTCCGACGTAGACGATCAGTCGTACCGCCTTGCCGAGGCCGCCCACGGCGGCGACCAGGCGACGCATCCGTTCCAACTGCACGAACGCGCCGATGCGTCGCAGGACGCCGGTCCCGGCGAACGCGAGCGCCAGTTCCAGCAGCGCCTCACCGAACAGCCTGCCGCGTTCCCGCCAGCTCAGGCCGGGCGTGGCGAACATCCGGTACAACGCCCACGCGGCCGCGATGACCCCGGCGACCACGCCGATGACCAGGAGGACCTTTCCGGCGAACGCGAGCACCGTGCCGATCGCCGCGAGGACGAGTGCGCCCTTGATCACCAGGACGATCACGGCCACCACCAGCACCAGGACCACGACGCCGACGACGATCCAGAACAGCGGCGTCTTGATCGCCTCCCACAGTCCGGTCAGCATCCGCCACGCGGCCGAGGCGATACCCTCGAAGACGCCCACCACGAAGTCCCACAGGCCGTCCCAGAAACCGGCGTCCCGGGATTCGGCGGCGCCCTCGTCCAGAGAGGACTCCAACGAGTCCAGGGCCTCCCGCTCGCCCGACAGCGCCTCGTCGACCCGCCCGCCCAACAGGTCGCGGTTCTCGTCGAGTCGTTGCCGCCACCCCTGGTCCACCTCGGCGACACCGGAGGCGAGTTCCCGGTCGGCCTCCGGAGTGATCAGGCACATGGCCCGCTCACCGGATTCGGCCGCCGTGTCGAGTGCCCCGGTCGTGTCGGACTCGATAGTGGACAGTCCGGCGCCGGCCTCGTCCCCGAGCCGGGTGGCGGCGGTGACGACGTCCGACACCTGCCCGTCCAGCGCCGCCCGGGCGTCGGTCCCGGCGGTGTCCAGTCCGGCCACCACCCGGTCGGTGAAGCCGGTCAGGGCGGTCTCCTCCTCCGCCACGCCGGCGGCGATCTGTCCGGCGGCCTCGGTCACGAACGGCGGATACCAGGACCCCTCCGCGACCTGGGCGGCGGCGGTGTCGAGATCGGCGGTCACGGCGGTCGCGTGCCCCGTCACCCGGTCGCGGGCCTGGCGGGCGCCCCGGTCGAGCGCCGCGTGGACGGGTGCGATCGACTGCCGGAGCCGCTCGGCGACCGTGGCGCGCTGCCGGTGGAGCTCCCCGACGATCCGGGTGCCGTCGGCGTCGATGCGACCGATCGCCTCGGCCGCCCCCTCACGGAGGGCCGCCTTGGTCTCGTCGCGGCGGCGCAGTATCTCGGCGCGGGCGTCGTCGCGGGACCGGTCCATCTCGGTCGCCACGTCCGCGGCCTCCGAGTGGAACCGTCCCGCCAGGTCGGCCGCCTGGTCACGGAGTCCGGCGGCGACCTCCCGGCCGGTGGCGGTGAAACGGCCGGTGATCCGTCCCACCTCGGCGCGGATGCCGTCGACGATCTCGGCGCCGTTCTCGCCGTCGCGGTACTGGGCGATCTTGCGCCTGCCGATCGCCTGCGCCCCGGCGGCGTGTTCGGCGCTGCCGTCCACCGCGCGGCGCGCCTGGTCACGTCCGATCGTGGTGGCGTCGGTGGCGCGGTCGGCGGCGTTCCGTCGGACCTGGGTCTTGCGTCCGGTCACGGCGGCGGTCAAGGCGGCCAGTTCGGTGGCGGCGGTGGCGTCGACCTGCGCGAGCCGGTCCCGCAGCCGGGCCGACACCGCCGCCCTTCCGGTGGCGGCGTCACGCCGGACCCTGGCCACTGCGGCGTCGTGCGCCTCCTCGGCCCGGCCGACGGCGGCCGTCACGGCGGCGGTGAAGTCGGACTTGCGGGCGGTGGTCGCGGCGTCGATCCGGGCGCCCTCCCGCTGTGCGGCGGCGGCGAGGACGGCACGGTGGGCGGTGTGCGCGGTGGTGAAGGCGGCATAAGCGTCGTTGGCGGCTCCTCCGGCGCCACCGGTGTCGCCGGAGGTCGCGGCGGGTCGGTCGGCAGCGGTGCCCGGTTCGCCGGCTTGAGCGGTGTGAGCGTCGGCCGCGCCCGATCGGCCACCGACCGGGACGGTCTGTTCCGCGTCGGGAGGTGATGCGGCACGATCCTGCGCCGTGGCGGCCGGTTCGGTCTGCGGCGCCCCGGCTGCCGCCGGATGGTCGGGTGAGGCACCGGGCGCCCCGGCGGTGTCGCGCGGCGCGGCGGCCCCGCTTTCGCCGGGGTCTGGAACCGGTGTGGCCGACCGGGTTTCGCGCGGGGCAGCCGGCAAGTCGGCGGGCCGACTCTCCGATCCGTCCGGCTCCGCCGCGACGGTGGCCGGCGTCTCGGCCGTCCTCGGGCCGCGCGTGGATCCGGGCGCGGTCTCCGGCGGGGCCGTCGGGGTCCGCTCCGGCGCATCGGTGGTGACCGGGTCGTCGGTGTCGACGGGGACCCGCTGGAGCGGCACGGCGACACCCGGCCTCCGCCTGGCCACCGGTGGAGCGGCCGGGGAGGCGGGCGACGTCTGCTCCGGCGCCGTCTCCGGGACACCGAAGGGCGTGGGCACTTCAGCAGTCTCAGGCCGGCCGGAATCGGTGCGGGTCCGCTGCCCGGTCAGCCGGGCGGTGGCGGCGTTTCCGGCGCTGCGTTGCAGGGCGATGACGTTGCGGGCGGCCAACGGCGCGTGGAGCCGGGGAACGGCCTCGGTCTCGGGGGTGGTCCGCTGCTGATCGGCGGGCACGGGAACGGCCTTCGCGTTCGCCGCCTCGGCGGCCGTCGCCCTCGCCTGATCACTCACCCGCGACTCCCTGTCCGGCCGTCGACCGAATCATCGGTCTCAGTGGAGCGTTCTGGAAACGTTGCGGGGGAATCGATCCGGGCAGTCGAGTCTGCCCGCTGGGGCCGTTCCGCAGGGCGGGACCCTTGTGCAACGTTTCTGCAAACCGGCCGGGTTAGCGTCACGCATGGTCTACAACCGGGACGTGGCGGCCACGCCGGCGCAGATCCGGGCGTACGGCGCGAAGGCGACAGGCTTCGGAGAGGAGGTGAATCGCGTGATCGACCGGCAGAACGGTGAACTCGTCATCAAGGGAGCGCCCGGTCTCCAGGTCACCAAGGCGTTCACCGACCTGGCTCCCCGGTGGACCGATCGGGCGCGTGCCGCCGCGAGCACCGTCATCGAGGTGGGTCAGACCATCGTCAACGCCGCCGGGCACCACGCCGACCACGAAGCGAACGACGCCGGCAAGTACCGGGACTGACAGGCGGATCCATGGTCTCCTACGGCGAACTCAAGAACTTCCAGCGCTCCGCGCTCGCGACCGCGGCCGAAGCGGCCCGCAACACCGGAAGAGGGCTCGACCTGCAGGCCGACCTGATCCGGGACCACGCGCGGCAGCGCACCAAGTACTGGCCGGCGGGTGACGACGCCGTCGCCTCCGGAGGGACGCTCGCCGCCACCGCCGACCCGATCGAGGTGCAGGGCGAGAACTTCCGCCGCGCCGACCAGGTGCTCGATCAGTTGGCCGAGACCCTGGCCCGGGAGAAGTCGAACCTTCAGCACATGGTCGCGTGGGCGGAGGGCAACTGGCTCAAGGTCGCGGAGAACGCCGGACCGGGGGATGCCGGGTACTCGGTGTTCTGGGACGACGCGGCCCTGGACGCCAGTTTCAAGTCGGGGCCGTTCGGACCGGCACTCAGCGGACTCCCCAACCCCAACGATCCCAGGGTCTCCGATCCCCACCGGCCCGCGGAGGTCCGCGATCGCATCGACGCCATCCTGGAACGCGCGACCGACGCCGACCGGCTCGCCGCCACCGAGCTCTACACCGGAGGCGAGCCACGCGACGTACGGCTTCGGCCCGGGATCGTCGACGGCGACGTCCGCGACGGCGAGGAGGCCGCCGCCATACTCGCCAAGGCACACAAGGACAAGCTCGGCAAAGACGACATGCTGAGGCTCCAGGAGCTGCTGAAGGAGAACCAACACGACAACCAGTTCGCCGACACGCTCCTGACCAAGCTCGGTGCCCGCGGTTTCCTTCAGGCGTATGCGAACGTCGTTTTCCAGGATGGTGACGTGAATGTGCTACAACCCGCATCCTCGAACCTGTTGGCGCTTGGGACCGACCCCAAAAGCCGATACCCTCTCTCCGAAGCCTGGAAGAATGAGTTCACGGCAGCGCTGGGCGACAACATCGATATCAATGCGGGCATGGGCTTCAAGCATGGTTCCTCAATCGGGGCTCCACTTCTGGAGCACGGTGATTTCGATCCGATCTTCTTGGCTGATGCGGTCGGCGCGTTGTACAAGCCGGGAAGCCGCCATCACCGCGAAGAGGTCCTAGACGCGACGGTCGACAATTCCGTGTTCGAATCGGGGCTGCTCGCCCTACGCGACAACCCCGAAGCAGCCACCCGTTTCTTCAACACCGACCTCAACCGGATCGACCAGCTCGTCAAGTTGCTCAATACGGGTCCCGTCAGGTATGACGCCAACCTGCTCGGTGACGTCCTGCAGGCGGCAGACACCTCCATGACGCCCGGCTCGACCACGCCGACGTCGTCGCCGACCGATGAGACGGCCCGCGTCGCCGCTCGCCTGATCAAACTCGCAGTCGAGAACCCCGCCCGCTTCGAGAGTCCGACCGGCCGCGCGCGTGACATGCTCGACAACCTCGTTGAGATCACCAGCGTATACATGCGCGACCTCTACCACGTCGCGCTCGGACCCACCTCGTCCAAACCCTGGGCACCTCAGTTAGATGCGAACTCCCTCCGTCTCGAGGCGGCCAAGCATCCTGAGGGCCGCGCCCTTACTTCACAGGAGAGCCTCTACCAACTCTTGCAGATCATCGGTCACAACCCCGATTTGGCTGGCAGAATCGCAGCAGAGGCGGACAAGGTCGCCGGTGAGGTCGTCGGGAAGGCGGCGAAGCTCCACGGCGGCGATGAGATCCTTTTTGCATTCCAACCGCTGGGCCGGATATTCGGCGAGTTGACGTATGGAAATCTCGAAGCCGCTAGAGATGACGAGATCCGTGAGAGCAACGCGAAATACTGGTGGCGCGGGCCCATTTTCGAGACATTCAAGTTCGCAGGTGGGGCCATTCCAGGAATGGTTGGCGGTTACCTGTACGGCACAGGTATAGACATAGTGGATAAAGTTACCGAACCGGACCCGTCGGACGCCATCACGGCCGCTCAAACGAAACTCCACGATCAGTGGGAACAGCTGCTCAAAGCCGAGACGAATCCCGAGATCGGTCTACTCAAACCGATACCAGAAGCAGATCGCGCAAGGCTGTGGGGGAATGCGGTCACACTGTTCCTCGGCGAGTACAGGATGACGATAACCAACCGTGACGTGGAGGGCTACCAGACGATCAATCCGCCCAACCGGGATTCCGATGATCCACCACCCGCGGGGTGATACGGCTCGTTCATGTGAGGGCACACAGTGTCATCGTCCGACGGGTCTCGTCACCAGCGGCGACACCATGACAATATGGACGGTATGACGACTTCCGCTCAGCTCCGCAAGGCCGCGCAGACCGATCCCGAGGTTGTCGAGGACACCGCCGGAGGTGCCCGGACGTATTCGGTCGCCGGTGAGGAGTTCGCCTCGCTCGACGCCGAGGGTTTCGTGCACCTTCGGTTGCCGGCGTCCGAGGCGGAGGACATGACCGGCCGGCACGAGACCGCTCAACGGGTCGAACACGGCGTGCGCGTCCCGATCAAGGACATCAACGGCCAGGCCCTCAACTACTGGGTGAGGCGGGCGTGGTTGTCATGCGCGCCACCGGAGCGTGCCGCGCGGGCAATGGAGGCCGACCTGGCCGCCGCGGGTGGGGTCGGTGACCTGCCCAAGGCGATCGGCAAGCCCGCCACCCGGGCACTCGCCAACGCGGGCATCACCACCCTCGACCAGGTCGCCGCGTTGTCGGACGCCGAACTCAACGCCCTGCACGGTGTCGGCCCCAAGGCCGTGAAGATCCTCCGCGACGCACTCGCCACCCGCTGACGCGCCTCCGACGGCGACCGCGTGAATCCTCGGATGGCCGCCACGCGGTCCTCCGGTCCGACACCGCCGGGCAGATTCCCCGGTCAGTCGAGACGGCGGCGAAGGACGATGACTCCGCCGGCGAGGGCGGCACCACCCACGGCGGTGTACACCAGGGCTTCCTGTGCTTGGAGCGCGAAGTACGAGGACATCGAGGTGTAACTGATGCTGACCTCGGTGGGCATGACGCATGCGGTGCCGCATTCGTAGTACCGGCCGGTGACCTCGCGTCCCTCCTCGTCCAGGAAGCTGACCCCGCCGGTGGATCTGGCGGCGTGTGCGAACGCAGTCGCGGCCGGGTTCTCGGACGCCTCGGTGAAGGGCACTGTCACGGTCCGCGTGTCGATGTCGTATGACCGCATTCCTCCGACGACCAAGGCGATGACGACGTAGAGGAGCACGGTCAACGCCATCGCGGCGACGGTGTTCCTCAGTACGATTCCGAGCGCGGCGGCCAGACCGAACGCCATGAACCCGTACGCACCGAGGATGACGCCGTGGGTCTCGAAGCCCGGTGTGCTGAAGAAGCCGAACCCCCGAACCGGCAACCCGTCTCGTGCGTATGCCGACGTGACGCCGACGACGGCGAGAAGGGCGAGGAAGGGGACCGCCGCAACCGCGACCTTGGTCCAGACCCATCTGTGGATCGAGACCGACTGCGTGACCCCGAAAACGAACGTTCCCTGTTCGAACTCCCGGGCGAACAACGGCGCACCCGTGAATGTGCCGAGCAGCGGCGGCAGCATCAGCATGAAGACACTGACGTACGCGTAGTCGACGGCGAGCGTTTCGGTCAGGGCCTCGGGCACCGTCGCCGGCCACAACCAGATCAGTCCCGAGATCACGAGAAGCGGGCCGAGGATCATCGCGGAGACGATGAGCGACAGGCGTTGTTGACGGAATGCGAGCCAGGTCACGACGACACCGCCCTCACATACGTCCCGTGCGGTGGCGGTGCCATTCGGCTCAACACCAGTTCCTCCAGAGTCGGGGCTCGCCATTCCGTCTCCGGGCTCGCCGGCGCGGCTTCGACGACCGGCGACACGGTCGACCCGGCCGCCCCGTCGAGGTCGGGTTCACGTCGGACCCGATGGGCGCCGAGGAGTTCCTCGACCGGGCCGTCCAACACGAGCCGACCCGACACCAGACAGAGCAGGTAATCGCACATGCCTTGCAGGTCGGCAACGATGTGAGAACTCATCAATACGGTCGTTCCCTGGTTCCGAACCTCGTCGAGGAGCGCGTGCGACACCTCGCGCCTGGCGAACGGATCGAGTTCCGCCAGCGGTTCGTCCAGGAGCAGCACGGCCGGTCGCCGCCCCAGCGCCATCGCTATCGCGAGCCGACTACGTTGCCCGCCGGACAATGTCGACACCTTGGCCTTCGGGGTGAGCCCGGCCTGCTCCACGAGCCGGCGTGCGTATTCCGCGTCCCATCGATCGTTGAGCTTGTGACCGGCCTTCAGCATCTCCTCGACCGTGAACGACCGGTACAACGGTTTCCGCTGCGCCAGATAGGAGACGTCGGGGTGTATGCCCGAGAACGACCGTGACGATGTACCCAGCACGCGAATCTCTCCACCCGTGGGCCGTCGTATTCCCGCGATCAGGTCCATGAGTGTGCTCTTCCCGGCGCCGTTCGGACCCGCCAAAGCAGCGATCCGGCCGCTCGGGAGACTGAAGCTGCACTCCGAGAGTGCGTGCACCCGCCGGTAACGCTTGTCGAGCGCGATGGTCTCCAACGCGGCGACGTCCGAGTCTGGTACCGGCATTGTTCTCCTCCCGTTGCTGTGCACCGTGAGCCGGGTCGAGCCGCCCGGCCTGACGACCGAGGCGCCTTCGCCGTCGTGCGTGTCGGCCGATTCGCCCCTCGAAGTGTGGACCCGCACCGAGCCCGCGGCAGTCACATGTCGCTATCGCCGAATCGGCCACGGATGTGCGGTCGAAGCCGGCGCTCACCCGTCGACGACCGTCGGTTGAGGGTAACTCACTCTCGGCGCTGCGTGCACAGTGGTCGTTTGTGCGGCAATGCTAGAACCCAAGGGCAACAGTCGGTGTCGCGGGGAATCGGCTCGCGTGCCGTTCAAGGGACTGTGATGAGCCGCCTCGGTCGATTCGACGCGGGTGAATCGTCGCGACCGATCGATCATCGTCGTGGGTGCCAGGCATCGGCGGTCGGTCAACGGTCGGCGATGAGGAGCCGGCCCTCGTCGATGGCGTCGTCGTCGACGGTGACGGTGGCCGAGCCCGTCGGCGTGACCAGCAGCCACTCGCCCAACACGTCGCTCCCGCCGTCGGTGAGGGCACGCGTGTCGGCGGCACGGCAGAGTCGCGCCGCCAGCTCGGTCTGCGGAATACCGCCGACCCGTTCGGGGAAGCTCTTACCCGCGCCGAACTCGATGCTGAACCCGGGTTCGTCACGGACGAAGACGACGACATGCGGGTCGGGGCCGGGGTGCGGCCCGAGGCCGTCGGGCGGCCCGACGTAGATCAGCTCGGGATCGATTCCCGATACCTCGACCACCGCGGCGACCAGCTTCGCGACGTCGGTCTCCGCCGCGAAGTACAACCCGAAGTAGCCCACCCCCGCGATGCTAGTCAGACCATGCGACCCTGTCCGGAATCCACAGCCGTTCCCCGATCTGCGACCGGCCTTCGGGCACCCAGGCGGACCGTGTTGTCGGGCATACTGGTGAAAACCCTTTGGACAGACGCGGGACAGGATGACAGCGGAACCATCTCGGGCCGGCAAGAAGGTCGGCGAACCGGCCCGGGCGGTCATTCATCGCGCCGAGGCCGTTCAGCGGGCGGGACAACGGCTCGCCACGCAGGCGGAAGAACTGGTCAGGTCGATCCAGATCCAGGTCGGTGTGTTCAACCACGAGCAGGCCGGCATGCGACTGTCCCAGATGCCGGTCACCGATCTCCGCAAGGCCGTGCCGAAGGGCATGCGTCTGGGCAGCCTGGAGCAGGCGGGTTACGACACCGTGGCAAAGGTCCACGCGGCTCCCTACCAGGCTCTCGCGGCTCTGCCCGGAATCGGACCGCAGACCGTATACGCGGTCAAGGAAGCCGCCGCCGCCGCGGTACGGCAGGTCCGGTCGGACAGCCGGTTCCGGTTCGAACCGGATCGCCGGGATCCGCGAGAGCGTCGCCTGCTGGCGACGATCGCCGCCGAACGCAGTGCCCAGGCGGCCGTTCACGCGCTCGGCGACCCGCTCCGCCGATACGACGAACGGATCGGCCCGCACCTGCCGGGGGCACGCAAAGCCGCCAGCCGGTGGCGCATGTTCTGGTCCGGCCGCAGAGGCAAGGCCACGGCGATCGACGCCGTGGAACAACTGACCTCGGTCGTCGACGGTGTCGAGAGCCGGTCACTGGCCCAGAGCCTCAAAGACGCCACCGAGCGCGCCGACCCCGACTTCCACGACACCGACGAGCTGTGGCACCACTACGAGCGTGAGGCGGCCGCGTTCAACACCGCCTTGGGACGGATCACCGGCACCGACGCGGCGGACGCGGACGGTCTCGAGGACTTCATCGGTGCGGAACTACGACAGCGGATCGAGGCGACGCCGTTCGACGCGAGTCTGCTCAAGTCGACTCTGCGCATGTACCAACTGTTCGGCGCGAAGTACACCATCCATCAGGAACGGGTGATCCTGGGAGACGAGATGGGCCTGGGCAAGACGATCCAGGCGCTCGCGGTGTGCGCCCACCTGGCGGCGAAGGGGCAACAGCGTTTCCTGGTGGTGTGCCCGGCCAGCGTGCAGGCCAACTGGGTGGCCGAGACCGCCCGGCACACCCACCTGAGGTCGTTCAACCTTCACGGGCGCGAACGCGAACAGCAGGGGCGGCAGTGGATGCGCCGAGGTGGCGTCGCGGTCACGACCTTCAACACCCTCGACCGGCTCGACTTCCTCAAACGCCACCCCGATCTCGAACCCGCGCTGCTCATCGTCGACGAGGCGCACTACATCAAGAACCCCAAGGCCAAACGGTCCATGGCGGTGGCGGCGCTCAACGAACGGGCGCAACGCACCATGTTCCTCACCGGTACGCCCATGGAGAATCGTGTCGAAGAGTTCCGGAACCTGGTGCATCACCTGAATCCGCGCCTGTCCGGCCGTCTCGACATCGAGGACTCCGTTTTCAGTGCCGCGGCGTTCCGGCGCGCGGTGGCCCCGGTCTACCTCCGCCGGAACCAGGAGGACGTCCTCACCGAGCTACCGGAGAAGATCGAGGTCGAGGACTGGGTGCAGTTCAACGACACCGACCACCGGTCCTACCGCGACGCGGTGATCGGTCGCAATCTCATGGGAATGCGACGCACCGCCTCGGCCGTCCGGGGTTCGGCGAAACTGGACCGACTCGTCGAACTGGTGGAGCAGGCCCATCTGGAGGACCACAAGGTGGTGGTGTTCTCCAACTTCCTGGACGTGCTCGCCGCCGTCCGCGAACGACTGGGCTCGCGAGTCAGCGGCGAGATCACCGGCAAGGTGACGTCCGACGCCCGACAGAAGGTCATCGACGACTTCACGTCTTTCCGGGGACCGACCACTCTGGTGGCGCAGATCGAGGCCGGCGGCGTAGGTCTCAACATCCAGGCGGCTTCCGTGGTGATCCTCGCGGAGCCACAGTTGAAGCCGAGTACGGAACAACAGGCCATCGCGCGGGCACACCGGATGGGTCAGGTGCGGGTCGTGCAGGTCCACCGGCTCTTGGCGAAGGAGAGCGTCGACGAGCGGATCCGCGAGATCCAGGCGAACAAGGAGCTGCTGTTCGAGCACTTCGCACGTCGGAGCGACGCCAAGGACTCCGACGGAATGGCCACCGCACTCGGCGATGCCCGCCCGACCCCGCTGGACGACACCTCCATTCCGGAACATGAGCGAGTCATCGTCGCCGAACGGATCCGACTGGGTGTAGAAGAATCCCGTTCATAGCCGGACGACCTCACCGTCTGCTGCCCGTCAGTGTCGCCAGCCCTTGGTGGTCACCTGAGTGCCGATGAACCATCGGAGGCGGCGGGCGACCTCGTGTCCGGCGGAGTGGGGTGAATCCGCCGCCACCCGCGCGATCGCCTCCAACACCTGGTCGGGTTGCCGGCCGGCCATCGAGCGGTACCCGCGCCTCCGGGAACGCCACGAGGTGTGGACGATGAGGACGCGAACCGGATGGCCGTCGTACCCGGTGGCGCCCAGTACGTGCTGATCCGCCGGTACCGAGTGCGTACCGGCGACTTCCTCGAGCCTGAGGTCGGGCGCGTGCAGCGGCAGCGACCGGCGCGTGCCGTCGGCGAACTCGACGTCGATGTGGTCCGCCATGAGCCGCTCGACACCGCGCCGGGGTTCACCTTCCCGGCGGGCCCGTCTCACCGTGCCGATGGTGAACCACAGGCAGAGACCGATGACCAACGCCGGACAGGTCGCTGCGAGAACACCCAGCCACACCTGCATACCGACGGTGTGGACCAACAGGTAGGGAACCGCCAGGATCATGGGGACGCCCAACAGGACCAGGAACACGGCCGCCAGTATCCCCTTCGCCCGCCGCGCCATGGACTCGTCGTGAATGTCGGCGAGCCGGGCAAGCGGCACACCGCCGGGAGCGTTGTACGGTCCCCGATGCATCTGGCTCCTCCCGCTGGTCCGTTGGTCGCGGGCAACTGTAACCGTGCCCCACACCGCCGAACGCCATACGTGGAACCCGCCGGACCACTCCCCTTGGCCGGTTGGCCACACGACGCGCTTGGTTGGGCACACGACGGCCAAAAACGGACATCAGGGCTTATTCGGGGCCTGTCGATCGTCGTACGGCCAACCAAGCCGCATCGAGGGGGCTGCCGTGGTGCCGGTCTCACACCCAGGTCTGCGCAAGCGCCTCGGCTTCGGTCAGGTATTCGTCGAGACGTTCGCGGACCTGTGGCGTCTGGTCGACGACCTTGCGGATGGAGTAGAGCTGTATGCGCTGTAGTTCCTCCGCCGGGATCTCGGCGAACAACTCCTCCTCCCCCATCATCGCGCGGAGCACTAGTTCCACAGTGGTGGCCGTGACGGCGGGTTCGGCGTCCCGATAGTCGTAGGCCATCTCGGCGGAGAATGTCCGCACCGCCTCAAGACTCTGATCGGACTCGAACCGCACACCCATTACGGTCGCGAAGGTGGCGATGACGAAGATGTTGTACGACTCTCGGCCGGACTCGTCGAGTTCTTCATACAACTGATTCGCACGCGCCGATTCTCCGAGGGCCGCACTCTTCATGATCTCGCGGCATCTCACGTCACTTGCCATCTCTCCGTGCCTTCCGGTTGTTGAACATCCGCGAGCCCCACTCGACCACGAGCGTGGTCACGATGACGGTCGTACCGACTTCGTCATTGGCACCGGCCTTGCCTGAAGCCGCGCCCTTGAAGGACGACGTTATCGGTGGCGGCACACCGACGGTCTCGTAGGTGCCGCCAGGCGGAGGCCGATAGGCGTCGCCCATGCCGGAATGCGCCTTGGTGGTGGTCTCTGCCTGCTTCTTGAGGTCGCCGGCCTACCTGATGGCCGCGCGAGCACCTCTGGCGAATCGGTTCCGGGACTTGTCATCGTCGTCCGAACCGGCGAGTTCCGCGCGATAGTCCTTCGGCGCTTCGCCGGGCGCCGTCAAGGGCGCACCCACCATCGCGACCGTCGCGGAGGGTCCCGAAGGTCCAGACCCGGACGTTAAAGTCTTCAGCCCCTCAGCGGCGGTAATGAGTTCCTCCAGCGTTAGCTTTGCTGCCGCTAGCTGCTGCTGGGCCTGTTCCGCCATCGCCTTCAACCGCTGCGATCCTTCGGCCAGCCCGTGAACCGTCAATGCGGCGAACAGGCTCGACAACTCGTCCGCCATCGCCTTCGTGGCATCGATCGAGCCGGCGACCTCGTCGATCTGGGACAGGTTGCCCTGCGCGTGGTCAATGAGCTCGTCCAGTGAGGCCATCAGATAGTGGTCTCCTCGCGTAGGGGGTAGGCACCACACCGTAGCCACCACTGTCGATTACGCGAGATCGCAACAGTCTCTCAGGCTCGGAGCGAAGCCAGGAGACCCTGCCAGTCGGTGCGATCCATGACGAGCATGCCACCGGCCGGAAACTTGCTGTCACGGGCGGCGATCTGGGTGGAGTACGCGGCAACCTCGACACATGTTCCGTTTTCGGCGGTGTAGCTGCTCTTGCGCCAGGCAACATCCGGGTGGTGGGGCGACACGTGGAATCTCACTTCAAATCCTTCCTCAAGCGAGCGATGAACTCCCTGGTCTCTTCAGCGGTAAGCGCTTCGGCCGCGGTATGACTGGCCGCAAGCTTGTACGATCGAATCTTCGTCTCATCGTGAATAAAGACGGCTTCGTCATACAGCTCGCGGTATGCGACTCCAAACGAACCCGCAAAATCCAGAATCGCATACTGTCCCATCGACGTCGCCGGATGCAATCTACGGTCGGACCGCAGGACCTGCAGGTGGATATTGGTTTGCTGGCTGAGTTCCAGCAAGTGATCGCACTGTTCAATCATCGTGCTTGAACGTTGAGCACGCCGATGGAAGGCCGCCTCCTCGATCACGACATGGTAGTCAAGAAGTGGTTCTTGGGTGAGTCGAGCAGCTCGCGCCATCCTGAGTTCAACGAAGGGTTCTACGTCGTCACTACGCACGAGAAGTGCTTGTGACGTCAGTTCATTGGCATAGGCAGCGGTCTGCAGCATGCCTGGAACAAGTACCGGCTCGTAGGCGAAGACCGACTGTGCCATGCCTTCAAGCCCGAGGTAGAGCGCCAGCCAATCCGTGACCACTGCGCTCCACTCCGCCCACCAAGGCTGGCCCTGTGCATTGAGCAGAAGGCTTTCCAGCAAGCCCCGTTCCGCTTCGGTCACTTTCAACACGTCGAGGACGCGCTGAAGGTCCGTGGAGGAAGGAGCATGCTTTCCCGTCTCCCAATGGCCGACCTTGGCGCGGGTCAAGCCAGCGGAGTTGGCGATATCTGCAAGCGTCCTACCGGTTCGCTCCCTGAGCCGAGCGAGTTCACGTCCGAACAACCATCGTTGCGCGGCAGGATCACGACGTATCGCCATACCAAGGCCTCCCTTCGAAAGTACATCCTTCACCACGCGCAACGCGCCGATCGGAGTGGACCACTGTCGCCAACACGACAGTGTGCTTAGCGCGCTCATTAGACATCTAGCCTATGCTCGTTATCACGCCTTTACACTCAAGAGGGGGAGCCATGTCTGAGTTTGAGCGGATGCCGATACCCAACCAAATCCCAGCTTTCCGGAGTTCTGCGTGGGATGTGGAGGTGGAGCGGATGGTGCGGCGGGCGGCGCCGGCACGGTTCTCGGTGGTGGGGCACGATCCGGCGAAACGGGACTCCACGGTCCTGGCGTGGGGCTTGGACTACGGCGACGGTGAGGTGATCGTGGACTCCGCCCGCGACGACCGCCGCTGGTCCGTCACCGACCCCGAAGCCGTCTTCAAGTACTTCCCCCGCGCACCCACCGACGGCCTACAGATCATCTGGATCGACCCACCGACGGACTGACGGGCTTGGGTGGTTGGCGGCCCAGCTCCACCGGGCCGCCAACCACCCAAGCCGCAAAGGCTTCATTCCTCAGCGGGCGACATCTCGCCGCGATCCGCTTTGGCCTTCTGCAGGGCCTGGGCGATGGCGGCGAACTCGCTGATCGCCGCTTCCAGGTCTTCCACGATCTCCTGGGCGATCACTTCGGGCGGCAACAGGCTGTCGGCGTCGTCGAGTGACGGGTCCTTCAGCCAGGTGATGTCGAGGTTGGCCTTGTCACGGGCAACGAGCTCGTCGTAACCGAACGGCTTGAACCGATCCGACTCGACCCGCTTGGACCGATCATCGGCCCGAAAGCAGTCGACGAAGTCCTGCAGGTGTTCACGCCGCAACGGGTTCTGTTTCAAGGTGAAGTGCTGTCCGACCCGGAAGTCGTAGACCCAGAGCGTCTCGGTCCACGGCTTGCCCGGCCGGGCCTGCCGCTTGTCGAAGAACAACACGTTGGCTTTGACGCCGCCGGCGTAGAAGATCCCGGTCGGCAACCGCAGCAGGGTATGGACGTCGAACTGGCTGAGCAGTTGCCGCCGGACCTTCTCGCCGGCGCCGCCCTCGAACAGCACGTTGTCGGGCACGACCACGGCCGCCCGGCCTTGTATGTCCAACATCGATGCGATGTGCTGGACGAAGTTCAGCTGTTTGTTGGTAGTGGTGGTCCAGAAGTCGTTGCGGTTGTAGGAGATCGATTCCCGATCGGCTTTGCCGTCCTCGCCGATCACGGTAATGGAGGACTTCTTACCGAACGGCGGATTCGCCAGCACGATGGAGGCGTAACGAGTCGGTGGCTCTGCGAGCGCGTCCTTGACGTCGATCAGTGTGGCGCCGTTGGGTTTACCGATGCCGTGCACCAGCATGTTCATCGCCGCCAACCGGGCGGTGCCGTCGACCAACTCGGTGCCGTGAATCGCCGTCGTGTTCAAATGCTCCCGCTGATCGGCGGTCAGATCGTCGTGATGCCTCGCGATGTACTCGTGTGCCTCAAGCAGAAAGCCGCCAGTACCGCAAGCAGGGTCGGCGATTGTGTCATCCGGGCCCGGCCGCACACAATCGACGATGGCCGCGATCAACGACCGTGGCGTGAAGTACTGGCCCGCACCGGATTTGATGTCCTCGGCGCTCTTGGCCAACAACTCCTCATAGGCGTCGCCCTTGACATCGGTGCCCTGCCGAGACCAGCTCTGTTTACCGATCAGGTCGACGATCAGCCGCTTGAGTTTCGCCGGATCCTGAATCTTGTTCTGGGCCTTGCGGAAGATGACCCCGATCGTACCTGGCTCACGCCCGAGCTCGGCCAGGGTGTCACGGTAGACGTTCTCCAACTCCTGAGCGTCCGCGTCCAACAACTGCTGCCAACGGTCGGCAACCGGCCTCAGCGACTCGTCCGCATTGATTACTCGCTCGGCCCGCTCGTGCGCCATCTTCAGGAACAACAGGTACGTCAACTGCTCGACATAGTCGATCGTAGACACACCGTCGTCACGCAGCACATCGCAGTAGTTCCACAGCTTCGCGACCAGGCTGCGGGTGTCGCTGCTCAAAACAGGGTCTCCTTCTCGGGAACACCAACGGTGTAGTCGGATGCCGGACGCTTCGGTTTCCTTGGTGCACGAGGTGGTTTCGTTGTGGCGGCACGCTCAGCTTTAATACGATCCAACAACACCGACGCCGGTTCATCATTCGGGTCCTGCGGCACGAGCCGCCCGGCGAAGGCCTCGGTGAGAAGTGAGCGGCGAAGGCAATCCGACCGTCGGCGAGCCATGTCAAGCGCAGCCCTGAAATGTTCGACCTCATACAATCGCGTTGCCACCTCAGCGGTGATCCTGCGCTGTTCTTCGATTGGCGGCACAGGAAACTCTACCGACTTCAGGCGGGTAGCCGAAAGGTGAGCGATGTTGGTCGTGATTCGGACTTCCCGCAGAAACCGACCGGCGTGCATATGGCGCCGAAAAACCAATAGCGCCCACTCCGGCAAGACGTCAGGTCCGGCTTGGAATCGAATCAAACTGTTCGTGAATGCCACTTCACGCGGGGATCCTCGATACATTGCAGGACGGCCAAGATATTCCGGGCTCTGCCCCTCATTCAACAGCACATCCCCGGGCAGCAACCGATACTTCTCAAAAACCTCCGGCGGGAAGTTCATCTGCATGAGATCGGTCTCATCAATCCGGTCCTCGAATACGTTCGCCACACGCAAGTACTTCTTCATGTGCGAGCCGGTATGCCAGTCCGGGTGCCTTGCTCGCCCCAGCTCCACCTTCCCGGCTTCACCAGTAGTAATCATTCGCCAGCCAGAGGGCAACTCAACTGGAATAGCCGATACGATGATTCGTTTGCGGAGCTTCTCAACCCGCTTGACCCCCTTATCGAGGCCGTACACTGCTGCATCGAGCCGCGAGAGATGGTCCTCCAGAACCTCGACTATCCGCCGCTGTTCAGCCAATGGCGGAAGCGCGACATCAACCGATTCAAACCTACTTCGGGTCACATGCACCATTCCGGAGCCGTGGGCCGTTTCGGCCAACTTAGTCAACAAATATTTAATCAAGTGGTAGTGAAACCGTTCGTCAATTTTGGAATCGACCTTGAAAATATGCTGGTTCAGCACTGCCTCCGGCCCACGCCAGATAAAGGCGTCCAAAGTCGCAGCCCAGGAAACCAGCAGCGCCCCAGTGCTGACAATGTAACGACTCTCGATTTCACCATCAAAATGATTGAACTGAGAATTCGTCCGCGTCAAGTTCTGTATGCGGATGATTGGCCTTCCTTGGCGTGACCATTCTGAGCGCTTAAACCCCCTTCCGTTGATGTAAGCTCCCAACTCCCCCAGTGTCGTTCGTGCCCATCCCGGTGGCAGCTCGGTCACGCGACCAGTCCCCTGTTCAGCTCGATGATGACGGCTTCGGCACGATCGTCACCGAAGGCGTGCAGGAATCCGTCGGTGCCACCGCGCTCGGAGAAGGGTACTTCGTCCAGGGTTCCCTCATCGAAACCGGCATCCCGGGCGATGACGTCCTTGATACGGGACAGCCACCACCGCTGTTCCTCGGTGAAGGTCACGCCTGCCTGTTCCTGCCGGGCAAGCCAGTTGACGAACCTGTCGTCAATCAGTTCGGCGTGCGGCACGGGCAGCCCGTCCGTCAAGCCCAGTTCATGGCGGATCAGCATGATCAGATCGGCCGGGCCGTGCCGGACACCCGGTCGCACCGCGACCTTGCCGAGCTGCTCGTACGCCGACCAGATCACGTCCGGCGTCCATCGATGCGGTGGGCGGGCGATCCGAGTGGCCAAGTGCTTCAACTGCTGCCGCACCACCTTGCCCTGGGTACCTTTCCGGTAGGTGAGTTCAAGCAGGGCGATCTCATCCCGATTCTCCTCGACATACGCCCTGAACCCATCCGCGATCTGCTCCGGCGCCGAACCCCGCTCCACACCGCCGGCGTCCAGCAACCGGTCGAAGTTGACCTCGTCGTAGACGACATCCTTGGACTGCCGGATCTCCAGCAGCCGATTTCGGAACTCCGGGTTGGCCAACGGCCGCGACGCCTCCGTGATCAGATCCTGCTCCCCATCGGCACCCGCCAGCCGCGCGCGATCGACCTCCTCGGCGTCGTCACAACGGTTCAAGCTCGTCACGACCTCCGCGAGACTGTGACCCGCCAGGTCCTCCAACTCGGTGCGCTCGTCAGGGGTGAGTCGACGGTCGAGCCGGCTGATTCGGCTGGCAAGGGTCGTCGCCTCGTCAAGGCTCAGCGTCAAGGTGCCCGCCTTCCGCAGTAGGGCCTTCAAGCTGATCTGCTTCTCGGTGTGCTTGGCCATCGGCCTGGCATCGACCCGTGGCGAATCGGTGACGCCGACGGCGTCCACGATCACGAAGTGGTCCTTGACATCGATGTCCGGGGTGACCTTCTGCAGCTCGGCCGGGGCGAGCGTACGGGTGCCACGACCCTTCATCTGCTCGAACAGTGCCCAGCTCTTCACCTCGTTGAGGAAGAACACACACTCCAGCGGCCGGATGTCGGTGCCGGTGGCGATCATGTTGACCGTCACCGCGATCCGCAATTCCGGGCTGTTGCGGAATTGCTTGATGAGGCTCTGCGCGTCCTTCTGCCGATAGGTGATCTTCTGACAGAACTCGTTGCTCTCGTCAAAGACCTCACGGACCATGCCGACGATCTCCTCAGCATGGTTGTCATCCACAGCGAAGATCAAGGTCTTCGGAACGACCGTCCTCGGTGGCCGCCCCGCGACCGGCGGGAAGATATCGGTGAACAACCGTTCGCGGAACGTCTCGATGACGGTGCGCAACTGCCCCTTGCTCACGACCTTGCGGCCGAGCTGGCTGGAGGTGTAGTCGAATGCGTCGTCAAGTTGTTCGTATCGTTGCCGCCGGGTGGTGCGGTTGCGCATCGGCACGACCACACCCGGCGGAATCTGCGCGCCGTTCTCACCGATCTCGGTGCGAATCCGGTACACCTCGAAGTCGACGTTGACGCCGTCAGCGACCGACTCGGCGTAGGAGTACTCGCTGACCAGGTTCCGTTGAAAGAATCCGAAGGTCTGGGCAACCGGCGTCGCCGTCAGCCCGACCTGGAAGGCGTCGAAGTACTCCAAGACGGCCCGCCACTGACCGTAGATCGAGCGGTGGCATTCGTCGATGATCACCACATCGAAGGTCTCAGGTGGCACCGAGGCGTTGTACCCGACCTCGGCGGCACTGTCGCGTTCGTAGGACTCCTCGTCGTCAACCGCATCCAACGGGGAGAGCTGCCTACCCTTCAACATCGAGTACAGCCGTTGGACGGTGGTGATGACGACGCTGGACGACTCGAGCATGTCCGCCCCGGTCAACCGCTGTACGTTGTACAACTCGGTGAACTTCCGGCCGTCGTCACGGGTCTGGTAGGTGTGGAACTCCGTTTCGGCCTGTTCACCCAAGGTGTTGCGGTCCACGAGGAACAGCACCCGCTTGGCGCCACCGTACTTCAATAGGCGATAAGTCGCGGTTATGGCGGCGTAGGTCTTGCCTGCGCCGGTGGCCATCTGGATGAGCGCCCTCGGCTTGCTCTGCCGAAGCGAAGCCTCCAATCCGGTTACCGCGCGAACCTGGGCATCACGCAGACCTTCACGCACCAGCGGGGGCAGCCCCTTGTACAGCCGAGCTCGCATGGTCTGCTCATCCGTCGCCGCCTTGTCCGCCTCACGCATCCAACGGGCGATCGTGTCAGGCCGGGGGAAGGAGAACACGTTGCGTGCCCGTGGCTTGGGGTCGAGGCGGTTGGTGAACCGGGTCTCCACCGCGGTCGTCTCGTAGCGGAATGGGAGCGGGTCCCGCCATGCCTGCCTCCGCTGAGAGGCCTTCAGCGTGCTGGCGTATCGACCGGACTGTTGTTCAGCTGAACTGAGGGTGGTGCCCTCGCGCTTGGCCTCGACCACACCGACGAGCCTGCGGTTCACATAAAGTAGGTAGTCGGCGGGGCCGCTGGCGGTGTTTACCTCACGAACCGCGACCCCGTCTGCGGCGAACATGTTGACTTCATCTTCGTCCTTCACCTGCCAGCCGGCGGCCCGGAGCATCGCGTCGACCTCCCGGCGCACCTCCCGTTCGGTGCGGGGCTGCCGAGACGCGATCTGGCCACGATGGATGAGGGTGTCTCGCTCCTCGACCGTCGGCTGCTTCGCCGCCGCCAGCTTCGCGTCGAACGAGTCACTCAGTTCCTGTGCGCGCTCCTCCGCCTCTTGAGCCAGAGCGATCAATCTCGCCCGGTCACGCTCCGCCTGTTCCAGGGCGTGTTGGGCTTCCCGGAGCGCCCGGGTCTCCGCTTCGAGTTGGCTGGTCTTCTGGTCGTACGTCTCCAAGACCTCGGCCAGACGGTCTTCATACCTGGCGAGCTCGTCCCGGAGTTCGGCCAGCGCCAGCCGGTCCGCGTCATCCGTCGGCTGCGGGCCGCTGACCGGTTCGGCCGGCGGCACGAAGGCATATGTCTGGTCGTCCTCAGCACGCAGTGCCCGATCGATGAACGTGCCGATCTCAAAACACAGTTTCAAGCAGCGAAGTGCGGCACGGACGTTGCCGTAGTGGGTGTGAACCGCCTGATTGCCATCGTTCCGGACCACGTTGAAGGCGTCGTAGATGTCGCGACCAAGGACGCCCGCCTTGTTCAACAGGTGAATGCGTTCGACCTGGCTGGCCTTCGGCTTAACCGGAACTCGAAGCCGCTGCAAGAGCAGCTTCGCCGCGGTCTCACTGAACCGGCGGGTCTTACCCATCGCGGCGTCCGGATCGCTATAAACGTACGACTCGGCCGCCGCACCGTCGAGCACGAGCAGCGGCTCATGGTCGTACAGGAACCCGAAGTTCTGAGAGTGGTCGGCAAGCAGCCTGATCCGGTCGTTACGCAAGCCCCAACACCTGTCTACCCGTGTCTATCGAAAGCCTTCAATCATATGTGAGGCAGACCCCCTCGTCACGTCACAATACGGTAACGCCCGAGTGTGAACAGCGAGGTAGGTCGCGGCCCGCCACCAGGTGATCACGCTTCAGTCGTTTCAGGGGTTGCGAACCGAACCACCTCAGGGTGAACATTGGGGTTGAGCGATGCGGCGGCGCTCGTTCATTTGGGGCACAGCGGATACAAGGGGCTGCGATGAAGCAGATGTTCGTGCGGCAAGTTCGTCAGGCACTGGAGAAGGACTTCACCGACCTCATCCATCTCGAGGATGTCAAACCGCTCCCTGCCGAGCAGCAGGTTCAGCACTTCCGAACCCGCGCGCTGACTGCCCTGACCGTGCAGCACCTGTTGGGATGCACACCAGAGGTCGCCGCCAGTTACGTGATCGACGGCAACGACGACAACGGAATCGATGCGGTCGCGATCGATCTAGACACTGCGCACATCTGGCTGGTGCAGACCAAGTGGAGCGACGGCGGTACCGCGAGCCTCAAACAGGAGGCGGCCATGAAGCTCGCCGAGGGGTTCCGGTTGCTGAGCGACGGTAAGCATCAGGCCTTCAACTCCCGCTATCAGAAGTTGGTCAACGGAATCGACCAGGTGGTGGACGATCCGAACATCAAGGTGAGCTTCGTGCTCGCGCTCATGGGCGATGCCAGCGTCGCGGACGCCGCACTACGCCCACTCGAACGGGTCCGCGACGATTTCAACACCTTCTCCTACGATCCACGTGCCGACATCCACGTTCTACGGTTGCCCGAACTGCATGGAATCGTCCGTGCCGGGATCGACGGCCAACCCATCGACCTCAAGGTCCTGCTGGAAAACTGCGGACAGGTGCCCGCCCCCTACGCCGCCTACTACGGTTCGGTTTCCGCCGATCAGGTGGCCGTCTGGTTCACGGAGCACGGCGAGCGGTTGTTCAAGAAGAACATCCGCACCGGACTCGGCCGGACCTCCGTCAACCAGAATCTGATCCAGACGCTGACCGAGGAACCGCAGCATTTCTGGTACTTCAACAACGGCATCACGATGCTCTGCGAGCAGATCGAACGCACCGGACGTGGACGGCTCGCGGTCGGCGGATTCGGGGAGATCATGCTCCGAAACGTCTCGATCGTCAACGGCGCTCAAACCGTCACCGCCATCCATAGCGCGTGCCAGGAGTCCGAGGATGCGCGCAACGCGCTGGTGTGGATCCGGATCATCGAGACCGCAGAGAACGGTACCGCGTTCGCCACCAGGGTCACCGAAGCCACCAATACACAGAATCGAGTGCTCGAACAGGACTTCGCCGCTCTGGACCAGACCCAACAGAACCTCAAAGTCGCGTTGGAATCACGGGGGCTGGTGTACCTGGTGCGACGCGGCGAGCAGACACCGGCCGACGCCGAGGGATGCAACATCGAAGAGGCCCTATTGGCGCTGGCTTGCACCGGAAACAGCATCGAGTTCGTGTGCCTGGCGAAGTCGAATCCGGATCGCCTGTGGGACCGCTCCGGCAACGGCGCCTATCGTCGGTTGTTCCCCAGCCGTATCACCGAGCTCAAGCTGTGGCGTTCCGTCCAACTCTATCGCGATGTGCTGGCGCGGATCAAACAACGGTTGGGCGATCTCGATCATCGGGGCGAATCGCTTGCACGACACGGCGACCTGCTCACCGCGCATCTGGTCGCCGGTCTCCTCGACCAAAGCAAGATCGACCAGGAAGGCTTCGATTGGGACGCCGAGGTACTCACTCGGGTACCCGAACTGACGGACGCCGTGTTGAGCCACGTCATCCAAGGCGTTGATGAAGTATGCGGCCCAGGCAGCTATCCGTCAGTGGTCTTCAGGCGTGAAGACCGCTGCGCCTCGATCCTTGAATATGTGAACCAACGCATGGGGAAGGGAACTCCCATACCCCCCGTGTTCGCGTCGCGAAAGAAGCAGCGGCCGAAGCGCCAGGCCAAGGCCACCACTCTTCTCATCCAGCACGGCCTGATCGAGGAGGGTACCCGGCTCGAATTCCGTGCCCAGACCAAGCGCGAACGTCAGATCCTTACACGATGGCTGGCACAGGATCCAGCACGGTCACGCGCCACCTGGACCAACGACAAAGCACGACCCCTCATCTGGGAGGTGGACGGACGAAACTACGCACCAACAGGACTGGTCCAGCACATGCTCAAAGAGGCCGGCCAGGGAAAGCCTCCGGCTCTGCAGGGCACGAAGTACTGGTATCTATCCGGCCGGGGATCTCTCGTTGACCTCGCCGCCTCGCATCAAGGAGACCTCGACGTCACCGGCTGAACCGTCCACAACGCACGGCTGCAACTGCGAACCCGTCACGCGGCGGGGGTCGTGGCGAGGGTGGTCCAGTCCTGGGCGGCGGTGGTGAGTAGGTGTTTCATCAAGGGGCGGCCGTCGACGCGGACGATGTCGACGAAGGTGGGGCAGTCGCGCAACCGCACGCCGTTGCCCAGACACATCATGACGCCGACCACCTGTAGTGCCCGTGCCGCCATGACCATGTCCGTCGTGCCTGGAACCGGCAGCGACCCGACGAGTTGCCGGACGAACTCTCGTTCCACCCCGGTCAATCCCGTCGCACGTGTGAGCCATGTGTTGACGATCTCCGCCCCGCGGAGTAGTGACCGCGCCGTCTTGGCGATCCCCTCGCACCGCGGGATCGGCTGGTGAACGACACGGATCCAGGATTCGCCGGTGGTGGCGAAGGCCGCCTGTCGTTGGACTTTCGGGATCAGGTCGCGTCGCTGCATCCGTCGAACCTGGTCGACGGCCAGCTTGAGCTCGCGCGCCCGTGCCTCCTCTTCAGGCGACCTGCGCGGGCTCGGTATCTTGGGCGGCCGCGGCGTGGCCGCCTTTCGCGAGGACCCGGCCGGCGCCGTCCGTGTCCGACGGCGCGGCGGCTTGTCGCTGTACCCCGGGATCCTGACCGGGCCGCGCTCGCCCTCCGGCAGACGTGGCAGGCCCTTACCCTCATGTTTGTCGCACTCTGCGTTCTGCCACGTCACGCGGTTCTTACAGGCATACCCGTTCGGCTTCACCCGGCGACAGTCGATCCTGCGTCGCCGGTCGGCTCCCTTTCCGACCATCCATATACGGCAACACATCGAGGCGTCGCGAGTCCACCCTCGATCGTGTCGGATCAATGACAGTACGCTCCACTTGGGGAAGTCGATTGCACTCGCCCGAAGGCGATGAGGAAGGAGAAGTGGCCGTCAACACAAGGGGATGGTTGTCGGACAACGCTTCCGCGAACCGGCATTCCACTTGCGGCTGTTGGCACCGTGCGTTATCGTGTGGTACGTTCAGTAGGCACTGAACGTACTGAAGGCGGAATACGATGACGGAACTGTCGATCCGGGAACGCGAACTGGTCGGGCGATTCGGCCTGTTCACCGAGATGACCGGCGGACAACGCATCCCCGGGATGCTGGTCGGTTATCTGCTCATCTGCGCACCCGAGGAGCAGTCCATCACCGAGATCGCCACCGCCCTCAACGTCAGTAAGGCATCGGTGAGCACCGTGATGCGGCAACTGCAACAGGTGCGCGCAGTCGAACGTGTCCCGGTCGCCGACTCCCGGCAGCACTACTACCGCCTCACCGGCAACTGGATCGAGATGATCCGGGCCCGGTGGAGGTTCCTGGACGCGGGACGCGACCTCGCCGAAGCCGGAATGGCCGTCGTCGCGGACGATCCCCGGCGGCGTGAGCGGATGCGGGACTTCGCCGACTTCCTGTCCTTCCTGGTCGAGGAACTCGGCAATGACCTCACCGCCCGTTGGGAGGCCTACCAAGCCAAGCGAAAGGCAGAACGCGAAGCGCCGCGATAGCGGCAACGGCGCTTCGTCCGGTCACCGAGCCGCAGATGTTGGAGTCGCCATGTCGACCGTCGACGTCCCTCGTGGAGTCCCACTGGACCGTCCCAACCCGTTCGACCCCTCCACCTCCCTCGCGGAGATCCGCGCCACCCGACCCGTCAGCCGGATGATCTTCTTCCCCGACGAACACCTCGGCTGGTTCGTCACCGACCACGGCCTCGCCAGGCAGGTCCTGGCCGACACCCGGTTCAGTTCCGCCTCTCTGACCCCCAGATCGCCGGTCGACGCACCCTTCCTGTTCAACAAGGTGCAGAAGGTACCCGTCGACCCCGGCACGTTCATCCGGATGGACCCACCGGACCACACCAGACTGCGCCGCAAACTCACCGGCGTCTTCACCGTCAGGCGCATGAACGAGTTGGAGGACCGCGTCTCCCAGATCGTCGACCTGCACCTCGACGCCATGGAGTCGCAGCCACGACCGGTGGACCTGGTGAAACACTTCGCGCTGCCGATCCCCTCCATGGTGATCTGCGAGCTGCTCGGCGTGCCCTACGAGGAACGTGAGCAGTTCGAGGCCCGTACCCGCCACATGTTCTCCCTCAGTACCAAGCCGGAGGACCGGCTCTCGCACATGAAGGCGATCCAGGGCTTCATCGCCGCGCTGGCGGTCGGCAAACGCAGCGACCCCGCCGACGACCTGCTCAGCGACCTGACCCGCGACGAGGACCTGACCGACGACGAGCTGGCCGGCATGGGTTTCCTGCTCCTGGTGGCCGGCCATGAGACGACCGCGAACATGCTCGGACTCGGGACGTTCGCCCTGCTGGAACACCCGGAACAGGCCGCACTGCTGCGGTCCGAACCCGAACTGATGCCCAAGGCGGTCGAGGAACTACTGCGGTACCTGTCGGTCATCCACCTGGGGCCGCGGCGCGAGGCGATCGAGGACATCGAGTTGGCGGGCCATCACATCAAGAAGGGCGAACAGGTCCTGATCTCCGTTCCCGCCGCCAACCGGGACCCGGCCAAGTTCGACGATCCCGACGTCCTGGACGTCACCCGTAACGCCACCGGTCATCTGGCGTTCGGACACGGTGTCCATCAATGCCTCGGTCAACAGCTCGCCCGGATCGAGATGCGGACGGCGTTCGACGCACTACTGCGCCGTTTCCCGACGCTGCGGTTGGCGGTCCCGGCCGAGGAGGTGCCGTTGCGCACCGACATGGGGATCTACGGCGTCCACTCGCTTCCGGTCACGTGGTGAGCGCGATGCGTATCCACGCCGACCGAGAAGTGTGCGTCGCGGCGGGGATGTGCGCCCTCACCGCGCCGGACCTGTTCGATCAGGACGAGGACGACGGGCGGGTGATCGTGCTGCGTTCGGACCTCACGGACCACGACGTCGAAGCGGCTCACGAGGCCGTGGAACTGTGTCCCTCGGGGGCGTTGCGTATCACCGGCTGAACGGTTCCGGCCCGTCCGACGGTGGACGGGCCGGAACACACACGATTCACCGCCCCCGGCCGCCTGTATCCGCTGCACGAGGCTCTGCTGCTCCCCCTCGACCTCTTTCCACACCTTGTCGAGGGCGGTCTTCAAGCCCTGCAACACCGCTTCGGGGCTGGAACCGCTGATCTCCTTGTGGATGGTCTCGGTGATGGCCGCGGCGTTGACGAGGCTTCCGGCCACCGAGGGCGGACCGATGCGGCTGATCAAGGCCGGGCAGGAGGTCGGGGCCGCGGTTCGGCAGTAAGGAGGGCTCCGCGCCGAACTGGTCGCCGGTCGGTTGCTCGGGTTGAGCGCGGCCCTCGCCCTGCACCGGCACGACGGCGCGTCCGGATTCGCCACACCCGAACTGATCGCCGACTGGTACGCCCCGGCGATTCAAGCAATGCTCACGCCGGACACCTGACACGCCACCGCCGCCCGAACGGGCGGGCCGGCGTGCCCCCGTGGATGCCCTAAAGCCCTTGCGTACCGATGGTGGTGGCTGGGATGTTCGGAACCGGTCCGGAACGAAGGTGGCGTGATGGATTTCGATGCCCGTCCCGGTGCCCGCGCCCCGGCCGCGCACGGCGCCCGGGGGACTCGTCGCGCGGAGACGCCTGAGGCCGCCGGGATGCTGCGGTGGCAGCGACTCGCGGGCAACGCGGCGGTCGCACGGGCGGTGACGCGAACCGAGTCGGTCGATGCGGCCGACAACGTCCTGCCCGGTAGACGTCCCGTCGTGGCGCAACGAGACATCGGGTTCGAGTACGAGGTGAACCGGGAGACGTACCAGGCGGCCACTTCGCCACGGGGGTCGGACCGGGGTCGAAGTTGCGCCGAGCTTCCCCCGTGGGCGGTGCCCGGCGCCCTCGGCAAGGGGGACGTCATCGTCGGGGGTATGGGCGGCGTGCACGCGAAGGTCGACGAGGGCGGACTGTGGCGAACCACGAATCTCGAACTGGAGATCGATCCGGTTCCGGAGACCTCGGCGGGGCGGCGTGTGCTGGTGACCCGGCTGTTCCGTGTCGTCCAGTTCTGTGCCCTGCTGGACGCCCGGTTCCGGGACGGGGAACGGCACGTGTCGGCTGGCGCGATGGCGGAGGTGATGGGCGGGGACGCACCGACGCCGCTACGCCACATGTACGTGTCCGGTGACGTCACCGAGGGCAATCCGCAGGCCACCGCCGGGATCCGGCTGGACCGGCTGGCCACGTTCATGGAGCAGACGGTCGGGTATTCCCGAGCGGCCAAGGCCGCCGACGACGCGGCGGGGCGGCCCCGCTCGCCCACGCGCCTGGAACCGGGATGGATCGGTAGCCCCGCCGAGCCCCACCGGATGGGCGACGCGCCAGGACTCATCGAGGCGGCCTGTCAGGCGCTCGCCGCCGAACGCCTTGTGCCGCAGGGCTTCCCGAGCCGAAGCCTGGTCGGGCTGGCGGGCCTGATCCTGGTCTACCTGCAGAAGGCCGGTAGATACAACATGGAGTACGCCAAGCAGGTCGCGCCACTGTTGGCCCGCACCGATTTCGGCAGCATGTTCGTCGGCGACCTGCCGCGCGCGGAGGCGGCGTGGCTTCGCGGTGACATCACCGGCCGCTGGCTTCGGATCTTCTCCCACGCGCTGGCGGGCGTCCCCGGCGATCTCGACTCCGAGGTGTTCGCTCACACGCCTGGCGACACCGAGCGTGCCGGGTTCACCTTGGAGTTGACGCGGCGGCACTGGCTCGCGCAGATCGCGCGCGGTATGGACCTGCTGACCTCGCACCGGTTCCCGGCAGCCCGTCCGGGTGAGGACCACCTCAAGACCGCCGCACGACGGGCCACGCTTCAAGGCATGGGCGGCCTACGCGATACGCACGACTCGGTGGGGCCCAGTGGAAACGTGGCCGCTCCGGTGTTCGAACTGCGCCGGATCCGTCCGAACCGGACCGCGCCGGAGTTCGCGGAGATCGCCTTGAGCCTGTTCGATCACGTCCGTGCACTCAACGCGGGCACGGATCCGTTGCCGCCGTATGCACATACCCGGATGCCGCCGGGGTTGGACGGCGGGGCCGCCGGGTGACGGTGCGGCTTCGCCGGTCGCCGCTCACCGGGTCAGGCGGACCGGCAGACTCGTCAATCCCCGGATCGCCGGGCTCGCCTTCCAGGCCAGTTCAGCCGGGTCGACGGCGAGCCGGATGTCGGTGAACCCGGTGGACAACCGGGACAGGGCGATCTCGGCCTCCAGTCGGGCCAGGTGCGCCCCCAGGCACAGGTGCCGGCCGTGGCCGAACGCGAGGTGCCGAGTCGGGGACCGCGTGACGTCGAGCCGGTCGGCGTCCGATGTCGCCTCGGGGTCCCGGTTGGCGGCGGTGAGGTTGACCAGGACGAGCCGCCCCGCCGGTATGGCCACACCGTCGAGGACGACGTCGGTCGTGGTGTAACGGCCGGTGGAGTGGGCGGCGGGGCCGTCGTAACGTAGCAGTTCGTCCACGGCCCCGGGTGTCGACGAGGGCCGCTCTCGCAGTCGCGCCCACTGGTCGGGGTGCCGCAGCAGGTGTAGCGCCCCGACAGCGATGAGGTTGACGGTGGTCTCGTGTCCCGCCGACAGCAACAGGAACACGGTCGCGGTGAGTTCGCCGTCGTCGATGTCGCCGGTGTCGCGGGCGGCGATCAGGTCGGTGAGGACGTCGTCGCCGGGGTTCCGCTCCCGGTGGCGGATCGCGTCGGTCACGCCGGTGCGCACCGTCTCGGCGGCCGCCGGGTCGCCCGGGGCGTCCGACAACCGTTGCAGGGCCGCCACCATCGGTGGAATCCGGGCGGGCGGAGCACCGAGAAGCGTCAGGATCACCCGTAGTGGGAGGATTCCCGCGAACTCACCGATCAGGTCGGCCTCAGCGGACAGTCCGTCGAGCAGTTCGTCGGTCACGCCGGTGATCCACGGCCGTGCGGCCCGGACACGGTCGGCGGTGAAGTGCCTCGCCACGACGGTGCGCAGCCGCCGGTGTGCGTCGCCGTCGGCGACGCCCATGTGGCGGTCGCCGTCGAAGCGGGGCAGGTCGGCACGGTGGCCGGGGTCGTTGGAGAAGCGCGGGTCGGTGAACACGGTGCGGGCGGCCCGGTATCCGGTCACCACCGCCACCGGGCGGCCGTCGGGGAGGGTGGCGGCGTGGACGGTTCCGGATCTCCGCAACCCCTCGTACAGGGGGAACGGGTCGGCGCGCAGCGTGTCGGGGAGTTCTCCGTAACGCGCGAGAACCGATGCGACGGTGTGGTGGTCCACCGGGCAGGTGGGGTCGGCGGGGCGCTTCGCCACGGCTCGCCTCTTCGGGGGTGGGGGTGGGTCACCGGTGGGGTCGGTGGGTGGGGGTGTGAGGTGCCGGGTCGTGCGGTGCGGTCCACCGGTGGCCGGTGGACCGCACGGCGGTGTCCTACCAGCAGGAGGGGCAGCGCGAGGCGCTCCAGTAGGTGACGCAGGTGGAGGTCGCGCTTCCCTTGCGGAGGCGCTCGTCACCGGTCTCCATTGCGAGGCCCTGGCCGGGTTCGGACAGGTCGAAGTCGAGGTCGGTCAGGGCGTCGGGTTCCAGTACGGCGAGGCGTCCGGTGTCGATGTCTTGCATCGGGAACTCCAATCATGCAAGCTGGGCGGATGTGTGACCCAGCGCTTACCCAGCGGATGCTACCACGGTGCGACCGCGCGATCACCATCCGTTATGGACGGTGAGTCGTGGGACGCTTCCGCATCGGCGACCGACTGCTGGTCCGCGCCTCCCCCTGGGAGCCGGGACGCCTTCCCGCCGAACCGGACTCCGATCCGGAGGCCGACATCGACGCGTGCAGACGTCTACTCGCCGACTGCGCCGCGGACTCCGAGTTCGTCGCTGCACTGTGGACCGTCAGTCCCGACACCGCGCACGCCCTGACCTCCGGCGGTTGGCCGCGGCCGGCCCGGTTGGCGATGACGGTGTCCCGGTACCTGTTGCGCGCCAGGTCGAGGGCGACACCACTGGGTGAACTCGCCGGAGTCATGGCGGGCGACTTCGGAAGCGGCGGCGAGTGGTCGGTGAAGGCACCGCATCGTCGGTACGTCAGAGCGGACAGTCGGTGGGCCGCCGAGGTCGCCGCGCGGTGGGCTCCCGGCGACCCCGACGCCACCGTGTGGGCGCATCCGTTGTGCCGCCGCCGCGCTGATCGGTACGTGACACCCACCTCCGACGGCAGGGAGGCATCGGTCTCGGCGAACCCGCTGGTCACGGCCGTCCTGACCAGCGCGACGCGACCACTTCGGCGACCGGACCTCCTCGCCGCCGTCGTGGCGGCTCTCCCCCGGGTTCCGGCCGAGGCGGTCGACAAGGCGGTGGCGGGCCTTGTCCGATACGGCTTCCTGCTGTCCGACACCGCCGGGACCTCGACAGATGTCGATCCACTGGCGGTCTTTCGGCGCATCCCGTCGCCGGACGCCCGATGGGATCGGCTGGCCGAGGCCACGGAGACGTACCGGGCCGCACCGCCGGAGGAGGCGGGCGCCGCCCGGCACGGCATGGTCGAGGCGATGCGGGAGATCCACCCGGAGGCCGCGACACCACAGGTCGACCTGGTGCTCAACGGTTCGGCCCGGCTGCCGAGCGGAGTGGCGGAGGAGATCGGTCGCTTGGTGGACGTGTTGTGGCGGCTGTCGCCCGCCCGGTCGGCGGCGGCGGGACTGTGGCGGTTCCACTCGGACTTCCTGGAGCGGTACGGGGCGGGCCAGGTGGTTCCGGTACTGACCGCGCTGGATCCGGTGCGCGGCATAGGGCCACCGGCGGGTTACCCGGGCGGCCCCCGACTCGACCCGGCGGGGCGGGACGACGACGCGGCGGTGGCGCGGTTGGCGTGGGAGGCGGTCGTGTCCGGTTCCGGCGAGGTGGTGCTGACGGACTCCGACGTCGCGGGCCTGGACGAGGATCCCGGCGCACCGGCGTGGCGGTCCCTCGATGTGACCGTACAGGTGTTGGCAGAGGATACCGCCGCCGTGGAGGCGGGTGACTTCCTGCTGATTCCGGCGCCGGACGCGCTGTCCCGCCGCGCGGGCCAGGTGTTCGGCCGGTTCGCCGACCACCTCGCGCTGACGGACCCGCTGCGGCGGGAGTTCGCGGCCGACGAACGGGAGGGCGGGGTCCGGCAGGTGCAGTTGCGGTACCGCCCGAACGACGCGCGTATCGGCAACGTGAGCCGGGTGCCGGTGCTGACCTCCCATTGGTTGAGTGTGGACGATCCGGCCGCGGGTGGCCTCGACCTGTCGGACGTCGGCGTGTACGCGGGTCCGGATTCGCTACACGTGGTGCTGATGTCCACCGGTGAGGAGATCGAGCCCGCGCAACTGCACATGGCCAACCCCGTCCGGTACGCGCCGATGCCGGCCCGGTTCCTGTCCGAAGTGGAGTTGCTGAACTCGCGCGCGGTGACGCCGTGGCGCTGGCGGGGACTGGAGAACCTGCCGCACCTGCCCCGGGTGCGATACGGCCGCAGCGTGCTGTGCCCGGCGCGGTGGCTGCCGCCGCCACACCGCGACGGCGACTGGATCCCGCAGTGGCGGCGGCGGTCGCGGGTGCCTCGGCACGTCGTGCTGTACAGCGGTCACCAACGCCTCTCGCTGGACCTGGAACACCGCTGGCATCGACGCCTGCTGACCGACGAGCTGACCCGGCGGCCCGGCGGCGCCGTCTTCGAGGACCTCACCGCCGACGGCCGGCTCGGTTGGAGCGGCGGAACGGTCCACGAGGTCACCGCCATGGCGTTCGCCGACCGGGACCACCGTCGGCGGCCGCGGCCTTCCCGTCCACGGACCGCACCGGTCCCCACACCGATCCCGCCCGGCGGGGACTGGCTCTACCTGCGGATGTACACCGAGGCGGCGGCGGTCGAGGCGTTGCTGTCGGAGGTGGCCGCGTCGCTGTTGCCGGACTTCCCGGAGTGGTTCTTCGTGCGGTACCCCTCGCCCGGTCACCATCTGCGCGTCAGGGTCCACGACACGCCGGATCGGCTCGGGGCGCTCGTATCCCGGCTTCCGGACTGGACTCGGCGGGCACGGGAGGCTGGCCTGGTCGGTGAGATCGAGATCGGTGAGTACCGGCCGGAGACCCACCGGTACGGTGCGGGTCCGGCGTTGCGGGCGGCCGAGCGGGTGTTCGCCGCCGACACGGACCTGGTGGTGCGTCAGCTCTCGGATGGGACGTGGCGGTCGGCGGGGGTGTCCCGGGAGGTCCTGACCGCGTGGAACTGCCTGGCGGTGCTGGCGGCCCTCGACTTCGACGACTGGGACCGTCGCCTCCTGCGGTGGATTCCCGCCGAGTCCCGGCGGCACGTGCCGAGGGCGGACCTCCGGGCGGTACGCGGGTTGCCGACCGGCCCGGCGGCGGTACCGCGCCCGGACCCGGCCGGCGTTCCCGGTTCCACGGCGGGCTGGAGTGGCCTGGCGTCGGCCCTGGTCGTGTACCGGCACGCGTTGGAGGAGGGGGGCGGCCCGGATCCCGCCACCGTCTCACTGGACCTGCTCCACATGCACGCCAATCGGATGCTGGGACCCGACCCGGCGGCGGAACGGCGGGTGCTGTCGTTGTTGCGTGAACTGGTACACGGTCACACCGCCCGGCGGCGGTCGTGAACCCGGCGGGCCGCCGTGCCGAGGCGGCGCGCGTCGTCCGGATCGTCGCCGAGCGACTCCGGAACCCGGCGCACGTCAAGGCGGTCACCGTGGCGGCCACCGGTGACGGTGGCGACGCCGCCACGTCGGCCTGGCGCGATCTGTCACTGTCGGCGGGTTTCGCGGGGGTCGCGTTGCTCTACGCCGAGTTGTCGGCGACCGAACCGGAGTGGCGTACCGTCCTGCACGACCACTTGACCGCCGTGGTCGCCGCCGCGCGCGACGACGTGACACCGGGCGCCTTCGGCGGCAGGGGTGCCGCCCTGGTCGCGTTGCGGGCGGCGCGCCGCGCGACCGGCGACTACCGTGCGGCGGAACGCAAGATGGCCGCCGCCGTGGAGACGGCCCTGGCACGGGCCGTGCGCCGCCCGATTCCCACCCCCGTGGCGTTCCCCGACTACGACGCCGTGGCGGGACCGTCCGGTGTGCTGGGGTTGGTGGAGGCGGGTTCCGCGACGGCGCGCGACACCGTGGAATGGCTGTCCCGGCTGTGCACCTCCACAGGGGACCGTCCTGGCTGGTGGGTGGAACACGGACCGAATCCGCACGTCGCGCCACCCGACGGCGGCCACGGCAATCTGGGACTCGCCCACGGCGCCGCCGGGATCCTCGCGGCGCTGGCACGCGCCCCCGACGGTACCGGTGGCGGCGGTCGTGCGGCCGCCCACCGGCTGGCGGACTGGCTGCTGGCGCACCGGCGGGTGGACGGGTTCGGGCCGTGGTGGCCGATGTTCGTCACCGACGACTCGGCGACCGACCGGGTACGGCCCGCGCCGACCTGGTGTTACGGCGCACCGGGCATCGCCGTCGCTCTGCGGTCGGCGGCGGACCGGTTCGACCGGCCGGAGTTGCGGGAGGCCGCCGACGAGGCGGTCGCGGCGGCGCTGGAGGCGCCGGTGTCGTTGCCGGACAACGGACTGTGTCACGGCTGGGCGGGCCTGGCCCACGTGCTGTGGCGGGTCGACGCCGACCGGTACCGCGACACGACCGAGACGGCGATGGACAGGGTGCTGCACGGGTTCACCGAGGACGCCGCGTTCGGTTTCCGGTGTCACGGCGACACCGGCGACTTCGACCACCCGGGGTTCCTGGAGGGTGCGGCGGGCACCGCCTTGGCCCTGCACCGGTACGCCGTCGGGGAGCCGCCCCGCAGCGGCTGGGACGACGTCCTGCTGTTGTGAGGGTTCGCAGACCGTAGGACCACGGTCGCCCTTCGCCACTTCGCGGTGCCGGGTTTCCGCGCGACGACCGCCGCCTCGGCGACGACTCCGGAGTAACGCCTATATCGATGTCCGTAAAATCCGCCATGATTTGGCGGATATTCCGCCATACTATGGCGGAATATCCGCCATAGTGCCGCTGAATCGACAGGAGCCGGACATGCGTGATCCCGACGCACTCATCCATCGACACCTCGCTTCGACCGTGACGGAACGTCTGGCTGAATCTCCGGTGGTCGTCCTGACCGGCATTCGCACGGTGGGGAAGAGCACGCTTCTGCATGCCTGTGCACGCACCCGGGGGGTGGCGGTGACCGACCTGGACGATCTTGCGACTCTCGACCACGTACGGGCGGACCCGAGCGCCTACATCGCCGGACGGACGGAACCGGTGTGTATCGACGAGTTTCAGCACCTACCCGATCTGCTGTACGCCATCAAAGCCGAACTCAATACGGACTTTCGCTTCGGACGGTTCCTGTTGACCGGATCGACCCGGTACACGATGCTGCCACGTGCCGCACAGGCACTCACCGGCCGCGCCCACATAATGAACATCTGGCCGTTGTCACAGGGTGAGCTACTCGGCCGAAGGGAGTCCTTCATCGACACCATGCTCTTGGACGCGAAGGCGCTGGGGGCGGCACCGGATGCGGGTACCACTCGGGAAAGGTACTCCGAAGCGATTCTGGCCGGAGGAATGCCGATCGGTCTCGCCGCGGCCAACGACCGGGCACGCGGTAGATACTTCGACGACCTCATCGACCTCATCGTGTTGCGAGACGTCATGGATATTCGCCGGGTGCGACAACGTGGTGTCCTGCAAAGCCTGACTCGCCACCTAGCCGCACGAACGGGGCAGATCCTCAACGTCGCCGACATCGCGAACTCGATGGGCCACGATGCCAGAACCCTTCACGACTATGTGCAACTGCTGGAGTCGGTATTCCTGGTACACCGCCTGGAGGCATACGGCCGCACTCTGGGCAGTAGATTGTCCCGGTCACCCAAGGTGCATTTCGTGGACAGTGGGCTGGCCGCCCATCTGCTGGGAGTCACCCGTCGCAAACTGGAACTCCGGAAGCCGACCACCATGTCGGAGTTCGGGCATCTCGTCGAGACGTTCGCGGTCAACGAGATACTGAAACAGGCCGGATGGGCCGAGACGTCGGTGACCTTCAGCCACCTCCGCACGCACAACCAACGGGAGGTGGACCTGGTGATCGAGGCTCGGGACGGCACCACCGCCGGGGTGGAGGTGAAAGCCGCCGGGACCGTCAAGGACTCCGACTTCGACGGGCTCCGGCTGCTGCGTGACAGACTCGGCGACGACTTCACGGCGGGCGTCGTGCTGAACCTCGGCCGACGTTCATATCGGTACGAGGATCGCATGTACGTCGTCGCGATGGAGCGGCTGTGGGCCTGAGCCCGGCCGGGCCACATGGATTGCGGACGGCCAGTGGATGCACCGGCCCGGTCGCCGTCAGCCGAACATCGCGTCCACTTCGGAGCGATCGACCTCGGTCAGGTCGCCGTGCCGCCAGACCGGGGAGTCCCGGTCCACCAGGACGGCGCGGACGCCTTCGACGAAGTCGGGTTCCGTCGCGAACGCGGCACCCAGCCGGAGGTCCTGCGCCAGGACCTCGGGAAGCGTCATCGTCGCGGCCCGGCGTATCGCCCGCAACGTGACCGTCACCGACAGGGGCGACCGGGACGCCAGCACGTCCGCCGCCCGCCGGGCGGCCGGTTCCGGCCTGCCCCGCAGCCGGGACAGGATCTCCACCGGGTCGTCTCCCCGGTAGCACTCGTCGATCCACTCGCGCGCCGCGGCGATGTCGGCGGCCGGCACGGGGTGGTCGGGCACGGTCACCGGTTCCCCATCGGCCCACCGGTCCAGGAAGCCATCGACCTCCACGGTGGGCACGACGGCGTCGGCGAGTCCGCAGTACACCGCGTCGGCGCCCGACACCGGGAGCCCGGTGAGGGCCATGTGGGTGCCGGCCTCACCGGGAGCCCGCGACAACAGGTGGAGGCCGCCCACGTCGGGAAAGAAACCGATCGCCGTCTCCGGCATGGCGACCTTCGACCGCTCGGTGGCCAGCCGCACCGATCCGTGCGCCGAGACGCCGACTCCCCCGCCCATCGTGACACCGTCCATGACCGCCACGAACGGCTTGGGGTACTCGGCGATGTCCCGGTTGAGGGCGTACTCCGCGCGCCAGAACTCCTCGGGCGCCGAGGTGCCCTCGATGACGGCGTCGCGGATCGCCCGCACGTCGCCTCCGGCACACAGTCCCCGGTCGCCCGCGCCGTCGACCACGACGGCGGACACCGAGTCGTCGGCCGCCCACTCGGCGAGCCGTGTCCGCATCGCGGTCACCATGCCCAGGGTGAGGGCGTTGATCGCCTTCGGACGGTGCAACCGGATGCGCCCCAGGACGCCGTGGCGCGCGAACAGCACCTCGTCGTCTCCCGGGCCACTCGGCGAGAACGTCACCACGCGGACTCCCTTCTCCGTCCCACTCGTCGACCGCCCCACGCTATCCCCCGTCCGCCCCCATCCCTCCCCCGGTCCGGAGTACGCTCGAATGAGAAGGTAATCACTATCTGACGGAGAGTGCGCCATGACCGCGCAACCGTCTCCCGGTGAATCGGACGGACCCGTTCGTCCCGATGCAAACCCCACCCCGCCGACACCCGCAGGCCAGCCGCCGGGGTGGTACGCGCCACCGGCACAACCCTGGCCACAGGCTCCGCCTCCGTACTGGAATCAGGGTCAACCGCCGCCCGGTGCCGGAATCCCGCCACCACCGCCGCCGAAGAAGCGCCACACCGGTCTGTTCGTGCTGCTGGGAGTGGTCGGAGTCGTGCTTCTGCTCGGCATCGTGGCGATCGGGGTCGTGGTCGCCACGACCGGATCCGACACCTCGGACGACACGGCGGAGGAGGGTACCGAGGAGGGTCCCGCCGGCCGAGTGCCCACGACCGAGCTGCCCGGCATCGGAGAAGAGGCCGAGGACGGCACCTTCGCGTTCACCGTCAACCAGGTACAGACCGGCGTGCCCTCCGTCGGCGACGAGTTCACCGGCACCAGCGCGCAAGGCGAGTACGTCGTCATCGATCTGAACGTCCGCAACATCGGTGACTCTCCGGCAACCGTCTACGACACCGATCAGTACCTGATCGACTCCGCGGGTCAGACGTACAACGTCGACAGCGACGCCACATTCGCCGTCGATCCCGAGGCGGCCTGGTACAACGACATAAATCCCGGCAACCAGGTGATCATGCCGCTGGTGTACGACGTACCGCCGGGAACCGACATCGACCGGCTCGAACTGCACGACTCGACGTTCTCGGACGGGGTCGAGGTGAGCATCGCCCAGTTAGTCGCATCGATCACGCGACGCGCGGACCATCGTTCGGCGCGTCACGTGGCTGTCTGGAACCATCGCACTCGGGGGTGAGGAGGGTACGGGCGGTGGCGGGGGTCAGTGGGCGGGAACGGCTCAGGATACGGCCGTCCACGATCAGGGTCCACGGGGTCGTGGCGAGCACCGCGACCCGGCATGCCGCGAGGGGACCGGTGCCGTTGCGGCGGGCCGCCCGGTAGACGGTCGGCAGCAGGTAGAGGCTGTTGCGCGGGTCCACCAGTTGCACGTCCACGTCCCCGGGAACCGCCGCGCGTACGGCGGCCAGGACGTCGGCGACCTGTCGGCGTTCCCCCGCCGGTGCGGTCACCGCGGTGGCGCCCGGATCCGCTGCGGGGTGCCGGTGGCGGCCGGGGTCTTCCTCCCCGACTCCGAGCGCATCCGCGGTACCGGCGCAGCAGCCACCGGGCGTGGTGCCCCGCCATGGACCGACCAGCGTGACGTGCCGTCGCGGCCCGGTTCGGACCGGGCCGCGACTCGGCTCGTCGTCGCCGGTCATTCGGTGTGGCCCGGCGCGTCCGCGGTGGCGGCCGGGACGTCGGGTTCACCGTCACCCCGCCGCGCGAAGGCGCGGCGCAGTGCGATCCCGGCCTCCACGATGAGCCACATCGCCAGGACGAATATGAGCGCGTCGAGGGGCGCGAGGACCCATTCCCGCTGTTCGATGAAGTTGATCAGGTTCGCCACCAGCGCCCACGACGTCATGATCAGCAGGAACACGAGCGGGATCATGACGGCGAGCGGGTTGCGGCGGCGTTTGGTCACCCACACGGCGACGACGGCCAGCGCGAGTCCCGCCGTGAGCTGGTTGGTGGTGCCGAACAACTGCCACAACACGCCGAAGGTGTAGCCGGACTCGCCTCCACCGGGCAGCAACGCCATCGCGAGTGGGATCGCCACGGCGATGACGCTCGCCAGGGTGAGGTTCCTCGCCAGCAACCGCCACTTCAGGATCTCCCCGATCTCCTGGACGACGTAACGCTGCAGGCGGACACCGGTGTCCATGGTGGTCGCCGCGAAGGAGATGACGACCACGGCCGCGAAGATGACCGCCAGGTCCAACGGGATTCCGAGGTTGTTGGCGAACACGGCGACACCGTTGACGAAGTTGCCGGTGGCTCCGCCGGAGGCCGTCGCGAAGTCGCTGTAGAGGGCGTCCCATTCGATCTGGGTGGCGGCCACGCCCGCCGTCACCGCCAGGACCGATCCCAGGGCCAGGCTGCCCTCGCCCAACGCGCCCATGTAACCGACGTATCGGCCGTCGGTCTCCTTGTCGAGCTGTTTCGAGGTGGTCCCCGACGACACCAGCGCGTGGAATCCCGATATCGCACCACAGGCGACGGTGATGAACAGGAAGGGGAAGATACCGGGTGATCCGTCGGGTACGTCGTTGAACACCGGGGCGACGATCGTGTTCATCCCGACGATGATGCCGAGCAGGATGACTCCCAACGCGATGAACAGCTGGTGGGAGTTGATGTAGTCGCGCGGCTGCAGCAGCATCCACACCGGTATGCGCGAGGCGATGAGGGTGTAGACGAACAGGATGATCACCCACAGGTCGCGGGGTTGGGCGAAGCCCAGGCCCTCCGCGAGCGGGGTGATGTCCACGGGTACCTGCTGTCCCACCCAGATGAGCAGGTACAGGCCGATGACACCGATGATCGACGGGATCAGGGCCGCGGTGCGCTTGCGGTAGATGTACTGGCCGATCGCGATGGCGAGCGGGATCTCGACGAAGATCGGGATGACCGCGCCCGGGTTCGCCACCAGGAGGTTGCCGATGACGACGGCGAACACCGCGTTGACGAGCGTCAACAGGAAGAAGATGATCAGGAGGAACAGGGTGCGTGCCCGCCGGCCGATCACGTCGCGGGCGAGTGTGCCGATGCTCTGAGCCTTGTGCCGGACCGACACGGCGAGTGCGCCGAAGTCGTGGACTCCGGCCGCGAAGATGGTGCCGAGCACGATCCAGGCCAGTGCGGGTCCCCAACCCCAGAAGACCGCGATGGCGGGCCCGACGATGGGCGCGGCACCCGCCACCGAGGTGAAGTGGTGCCCGAAGACGACGTGTTTGTTCGTCGGGACGAAGTCCACCCCGTCCGAGAACTCGTGCGCGGGGGTGATGAAGTCCGGGTCGAGCCCGTACACCCGAGCGGCGAGATAGCGCGAGTAGTAGATGTATCCGACGGCGAATGCCGCGAGAACGGCTACGGCGACGACGATGGCGGGCATGGCGCTCCTCCGGTCATCGGACGCGACCCGGGCGAGCGCGCCCCGATACTGCGTCGTGATCGTAATATAGATCACATCCGATTCGCAACGCCTACCGAGCGGAGTGGACATTGGCCGAGTCGTGGCGGCCGGCGCTGAACGCGGCGGCGGTGGCGGAACTTTTCTGGCGTCCGGGATCCGGCTCGCCGCAGGCGGGCGTGGTGACGCCGCTGATCTGGGAGGACCTTCCCACCGTCGCGTTCACCTACGCCGACGCGGCCGTGGCGCGTTCGGTGGCGGGTGCGGCACGGGTCGCCGTCTCGCTGACGGATCGACGCCTGTCCGGTGAGGCGTGGCGGCCCATGGTGATGACCGGACGTCCCGAACTGGTCGAGGACCCCAGAGGCGTGGTCTTCTCCGGTCCGTTGCTGCCGCAGGAACTCCGGAAGCATCCGCCGTCGCGGACACTGGCGGATTCGATGCTGCTCAGGCGGGAGCACTGGTGGTTCGTGCCGCGACTGCTGCTGCGGCTGCGGGACGTCCGGGTGACGCCGTCGACGGCCCGGGCACCCGCCGACGCGGTGCTGGCCCGGTTCGGGGACGGCGTGACGGTGTGCCCGGTACGGATCGCGCGTTCCTCGGGTCGCCGCCACGATCTGCTGCCGTCGCACGGGCCGCCGCCCGCCCCCGGGGAGGCGGTGCTGCTGCGCCACGACTTCAGCGAACCGGACCGGGAACGCGACTGCCGGTGGACCGCGACGGGCCGCTGGGACGGCACCGCGCTGACCGCCGAGGCACAGTACGGCGACACGACTCTGCCGGGGCCGTTGAGCCTGCCCGCCCGGATCCGCCGCCAGTACCGGTTGTCGCGGGACTGCCGTCGGCAACTCGCGGCCGTGGAGGTCTGACCCGCGCCGTACCCGTCAGCGGGCGAGAAGACGTGCCGGAGCCGGGTGACGGGTCTCCGTCCAGTGAGGAGCGACGTCACCCGGCTCGAACGGCGACGTTCAGGAACCCGGACGAGTCGCGGATTCGGTGACGATGTCGGCGAACCGGTCGATCACCTTCCGCCACACCAGGCCGGCGGCGGGTTCGTTGGTCATCGCGACGTGGTGCAGCTCCGAACGGTCGAAGCCCTGGGCGGCCAACCGTTCGGCGTCGAAGCTGAGGATGCGGTCGGGATTGACCTCCGGGTGGAACTGCACCCCCCACGCCACCGGTCCGACCCGGAACGCCTGGTACGGACACCGGTCGGTCTCGGCGAGCCACACCGCGTCCGGCGGCAGTTTCGTGATCGCGTCGACGTGGTGTTCGATGGCGGGCACGACGTCGGGAAGCCCACCGAACAGGGCGTCCTCGGAGGCCTCGGCGCGGAGCCGGATCGGAGTGCTGCCGTACTCGGGTGCGCCGACGTCACCCTCGACGACACCGCCCGCGACGTGGGCGAGCAGTTGCCCGCCCAGGCAGATGCCCAGCACGGGCACCTGCCGGTCGAGCGCCTGCCGGACCAGGGCGCGGGTGGCGGCCAGCCACGGCGCCCGTGTGTCCTCGTCGGGGAGGAATCCGCCGCCGAGCACGATCACCGCGGCGTGGTCGAGTTCCGCGGGCGGCGGCATCTCGTAGCCGTGGACCACGTCGAGGGTGAGCCCGGCGTCGATCAGCCAGTCGGCGACCCGGCGTGGGCCACCGGTCGGGGTGTTCTGGACGACCAGCACTCGGCCGGTCGGTGGGGCTGCTTCAGTCACGTCGGTCAAGGTACCGGTTCCGGTCCAAGCCCGTAACCACCACCGTTCACCGGCGCGCCGGAACGCCGGACACGGCCGGAGGCCGGAACACACGGTTCCGGCCTCCGTCGTCGATGTTCTACAGGTACTGACCGGTGTTGTTGACCGTGTCGATGGAGCGTCCGGACTCGTCGCCCTTGCCTCCGGAGACGAGGGTGCGGATGTAGACGATCCGTTCACCCTTCTTGCCGGAGATCCGCGCCCAGTCGTCCGGGTTGGTGGTGTTCGGAAGGTCCTCGTTCTCCCGGAACTCGTCGACGCAGGCGTCCAGCAGGTGGTGCAGCCGGATGCCGCGCTGGCCGGAGTTCAGGAAGTCCTTGATGGCCATCTTCTTCGCACGGTCCACGATGTTCTGGATCATCGCGCCGGAGTTGAAGTCCTTGAAGTACAGGACCTCCTTGTCTCCGTCGGCGTAGGTGACCTCCAGGAAACGGTTCTCCTCGGTCTCGGCGTACATCCGCTCGACCGCCGCCTGGATCATCTCCTGGACGCACGCCTCGCGGCTGCCGCCCTGCTCGGAGACGTCGTTGTCGTTCAACGGCAGGTCCGTCGTGATGTACTTGGAGAAGATGTCACGCGCCGACTCGGCGTCGGGACGCTCGATCTTGATCTTGACGTCCAACCGGCCGGGACGCAGGATCGCCGGGTCGATCATGTCCTCACGGTTCGACGCGCCGATGACGATGACGTTCTCCAGGCCCTCGACACCGTCGATCTCGGACAACAGCTGCGGAACGATCGTGTTCTCCACATCGGATGACACGCCCGAGCCGCGGGTGCGGAACACCGAGTCCATCTCGTCGAAGAACACGATGACCGGCTGCCCCTCGCTGGCCTTCTCACGGGCCCGCTGGAACACCAGACGGATGTGTCGTTCGGTCTCACCGACGTACTTGTTGAGCAGTTCGGGGCCCTTGATGTTGAGGAAGTAGCTCTTCCCCCGCGTGTCGGCGTTCTGCTCGTCGCCACGCGCCTCGGCGACCTTCTTGGCCAGCGAGTTGGCGACCGCCTTGGCGATGAGGGTCTTGCCGCAACCGGGCGGCCCGTACAACAGGATGCCCTTGGGCGGACGCAACCGGTACTCGGCGAACAGCTCGGCGTGCAGGAACGGGAGTTCCACCGCGTCGCGGATCAACTCGATCTGGCCGTCGAGGCCGCCGATCGACTCGTAGTCGACGTCGGGCACCTCCTCCAGGACCAGTTCCTCGACCTCGCTCTTCTGGATCCGCTCGTAGGCGTAACCGGCGCGGGGTTCCACAAGCAGCGAGTCGCCGGCGCGCAGCGGCGCGTTGACGAGCGAGTCGGCCAGGAAGACCACCCGTTCCTCGTCGGCGTGCGAGGTGACCAGCGCCCGGTCGGGGTGGCCCTCGTCGTTCTCCAACAGTTCCTTCAAGGTCACGACGTCGCCGGCGCGCTCGAACCCGAGGTTCTCCACGACGTTGAGCGCGTCGTTGAGCAGCACCTCCTGGCCACGGCGCAGGCTGTCCGGGTCGATGGACGGCGACAGTGCGACACGCATCTTCCTGCCACCGGTGAAGACGTCGACCGTGCCGTCCTCGCGCATCTCGATGAACACGCCGTACCCGCTGGGCGGCTGGGCAAGGCGGTCGATCTCCTCCTTGAGGGTCACAATCTGCTCACGCGCGTCCCGCAGGGTGGCGACCAGCCGCTCGTTCTGCTCGGACATCTTCTCGATCTGCGCCTGGGTGGCTGCCAGACGCTCCTCCAACAGGCGGACGTGACGCGGCGTCTCGGTCAGTTTCCGGCGCGCGAGCGCCAGTTCCTCCTGCAAGTACGCGACCTGGGTGGAGAGGTCTTGGCTTTCCCGCTCCCAACGGCTGCCGCGGGCTTGCTCGTCGTCGTTACGTGGCATTTCGTCCCACCTCTCACTAGAGGATCCTGCCTTAACCGTAGCCGGTTGTGAGCGAACAGGATAAGCCGCGACACCGACGTTTCGCCAGCGCGTCGTCGCTTAGGGCTGTCGCCGCCCCACTGCGCGTCGCCCGATCGGCGCGGCTCGGCGTCGCCGCAGGTCCGGCGCGCGACGCCGGGACGCCCGCCCTCCTCGGCCGCCGCGACGGCCCGATCCGCCACCGCTCGCCTCGGACGCGCCGGGAGGCGGCCCATAGGGTGGGGTGCATGACCTCCCACGACGACGGACTCGACGTTCACATCGACCAGGACCTGTGCACCGGCGACGGCCTGTGCGTGCAGTACGCGCCCGCGGTCTTCGAGTTCGACATCGACGGATTGGCGTACGTGAAGGCGGCGGACGGTGAGTTGCGCACCGCTCCCGGAGCGCGGGTACCGGTGCCGGCGCGGCTGCGCCTGGACGTCCTCGACGCCGCGAAGGACTGCCCCGGGGAGTGCATACACGTCACCGACGGGGCGGGGCGCGCGGTGGCGGGACCGCTCGCGGCCGAGGTGTGAGTGTCGGAATTCCGACAGACCCGGCTCCGGCTATCCCTGCTCGGCGATGGCGGCCTTCCGCGCCGCGTACGCCTGCGCGCCCTTGCTCGGTTTGCGCTGCCGCGTCGGCGCGACCGTACCCGGCGCCAGCCTCCTCGTCGTGACGAGGAACGCCGTGTGGGCGACCATCCGGTGGTCGGGCCGCACCGCGAGCCCCTCCAGGTGCCAGTCCCGGACCAGCGTCTCGAACGCCCGCGGCTCCGTGAAGCCGCCGCGTTCACGCAGCCGCTCCACCAGCTCCGACATCTGGGTGGTCGTGGCGACGTAACCGACGAGGACGCCACCGGGGATGAGGACCCGTTCCACCATGTCGAGCACCTCCCACGGCGACAACATGTCCAGGACGATGCGGTCGACGTCGGACTCGGTGCAGTCGGCGACGTCCCCGGTGCTGAGGGTCCACTGCTTGGGCGGTCCGCCGAAGAACGCCTCGACGTTGTCGCGGGCGATGGCGGCGAAGTCGTCACGCAGTTCGAACGAGTGGACCTGCCCGGTGTCGCCGACGGCGCGCAGCAGGGAACAGGTGAGCGCGCCCGAACCCGCGCCCGCCTCGACGACCTTCGCGCCGGGGAAGACGTCGCCCATGGCGACGATCTGCGCGGCGTCCTTGGGGTAGATCACCTGGGCGCCGCGCGGCATCGACAGCACGAAGTCCGACAGCAGCGGCCGCAGCGCCAGGTACTGCGTGTTCGCGGCGGAGGTGACGACGCTGCCTTCGGGCAGGCCGATCAGGGCGTCGTGGGAGATGCCGCCGCGATGGGTGTGGAAGGTCTTGCCCGGCTCCAGGACCACGGTGTGCATCCGGCCCTTGGGGTCGGTGAGTTGCACCCTGTCCCCCGCCGTGAACGGGCCGCTGCGCGCCGTCATGTCTGGTCGTCCTCCTGTCGATGCGGAACCGTGCCGGTGTCGGCGGGTGCGGCGGTGCCGGTCGTGGGCACCGGGCGCCGGGGGTCGAGGACGTCGGCGATGTCGGACGCCCTGACCAAGCCCTCGAACCGGCCGCCGAACATTACCGCGTACTCCGGGGCGTGGTGACGGCGCATCGCGTCCACGACCTCGTCGCCACGCCAGCGCGGATCCCACGCCGTCTCGGGTGTGATGGCGCGCGACACGTCGTCGACGGGTATCCACGGTCGGCGGTGTTCCGGGACCGCGCGCGCTGCCGGACCGGACAGCAGGGCGAGCGGTTCACCGTTGGAACCGACCACGACGACGCTGACGGCCTCGGCCTCCCGCATCCTGCGCAGCGCCTCCGCCAACGGGGTCCCGGTGGTGACGGGCGCGGCGGGCCGCAGGAGTGACCGGACGTCGAGCAGGTGGAACCGGGCGCCGAGTTGACCGATCTGGATGGATCGGGTCGCGCCGAGCCACAGCACGCCGGCGATCAGGAGCGCGAAGACGATCCCGATGGTGGTGACGACACCGCAGAAGTACAGCAACGCGCCGCCCAGCCCGGTCGCGACCGCGACGGCGCGGCCGGTCCATCCGGCGACGCGTGACGCCAGGTGCCGGTCGCCCTTGATCGCCCACACCAGTGCCCGCAGGGCGCGTCCGCCGTCCAGCGGCATCCCGGGCAGTGCGTTGTACACCGCCACGATGATGTTGCTCGCCGCGATCTGGAACGCGAACTGGGTCGCCAGGCCGCCCGGTGGGGTCAACGCCAGTGCCGCCACGCCGGCGACTCCGAGCACGGCCGACACCAGCGGACCCGCCAGCGCGACCGCGGCCTCCACCTTGGGCGACTGGGCCTCGGAGGCCATCTCGGTGTGACCGCCGAGCATCTCCAGGGTGATGCTGCGGACCTCGATTCCATAGTGACGGCTGACCAGTGCGTGTCCCAGTTCGTGCAGGAACACCGAGACGCAGAGGGTCACCACGAATCCGAAACTGACGACGTAGACCAGCCCGCCGGATATGCCGGGAACGGCGGCCTGGACGATGTCGGAGTAGATGACGGTGACGAGCACGGCGAGGATCAGCCAGGTCGGACTGACTATGACGGGCACGCCGAAGACCCGCCCGATGCGCAACCCCGGTCGCCTGGTCGAGGACGTTTCCTCATTCATCGATTCGATGGTACGGGTAGCGTCACGACGGCCTGCCGTGACGGAGCCGCCCGAGGGGCGGTCGTGTCACAGTGCGTCGATATCGTGTCGGGATGTCGTCCTCCCCGGCTCGCGTCCCCACCACACTGTCGCCGTCGCGCGCGGCGGACTTCAAGACGTGCCCGCTGCTGTACCGTTTCCGGGCGATCGACCGGCTCCCGGAACCGACCACGCCCGCGATGATGAAGGGCACCCTCGTACACGCGGTGCTGGAGCGGTTGTACGACCTGGCGGCCGCCGAACGCACCCCCGGCCGGGCCGTGTCGTTGCTGGCGCCGGAGTGGGAACGGCTGCGGCGGCAGCGGCCGGAGGCCGCGGAGCTGTTCGGTGAGGACGGCGGGGACACGCAGCGGGAGTGGCTGGCGGACGCCCGGGCGCTGGTCGAGTCGTATTTCACGGTGGAGGACCCGACCCGTCTCGCCCCGTCCGAACGGGAGTGCCTGGTCGAGGCGACGCTCGCCGACGGCGTGCGGATGCGGGGCTTCATCGACCGGCTCGACGTCGCACCCACCGGGGAGGTCCGGGTCGTCGACTACAAGACGGGGAAGACGCCGGCGGTGGCGTTCCAGGGGCAGGCGCTGTTCCAGTTGAAGTTCTACGCGCTGGCGCTGTGGCGTACCCGGGGTGTCGTGCCGCGGATCCTGCGGCTGCTGTACCTCAAGGACGGTCAGGTCGTCGACTACGCGCCCACGGAGTCCGAACTGCTCGGTGTGGAGAGGACGGTGTCGGCGCTGTGGCAGGCGATCAGCCGCGCCGTGGCCACCGGCGAGTTCCCGTCGAAGAAGGGACCGCTTTGCGGTTGGTGCGCCTATAAGGACAGGTGCCCGGAGTTCGGTGGGACGCCGCCGCCGTATCCACTACCGCTGCAGCTCCCGGGACTGATCCCCGAGGCCGATCCCACCCCGGCCGGCTGAGACGCCCGGCGGCGACACGTCCCGACATGCCCCATACGCCTGATTCGCGGCGGTATGCGGCTATCGTGCTACCACAGTGAGCCGGAACGACGCGGTCCCGCCGCGCGTTCACGTCGAGAGGTGACACGTCGTGGGGCACGCCGATACGTTGCTGGCGATGGGCGGGGCGTTCGTCGCCGCCGCCGTCCTCGCCCGGCTCGGCCGCCGGATCGGTCTCCCCACGATCCCGTTGTTCATGGTGGCGGGGATCCTGGTGGGACCGCACACCCCGGGGTTCGTCCTGGTGGAGGACCCGCACGACTTCGAGATGCTGTCGGCGCTGGGCCTGGTCCTGTTGCTGTTCTACCTGGGGCTCGAATTCCACGTGGAGGACCTGCAGCGTGGCGGCCGCAGCCTGGTCGTGGCGGGCGGGCTGTATCTCCTGTTGAACGTCGGGGCGGGCTTCACGTTCGGTTGGCTGCTGGGGTGGGGCCTGGCGGAGGCGCTGGTGCTGGCCGGGGTCATCGGCATCTCCTCGTCGGCGATAGTCACGAAGGTCTTGGTCGAGAACCGCAGGCTGGGGCGTCCCGAGACGAAACTCATCCTCGGGATCACGGTCGTGGAGGACATCTTCCTGGCGCTGTACCTGGCGGTGCTGCAGCCGGTCATCGGCGGGGCCGAGAACCTCGGCGAGGCGGCGGCGCAGGCGGGGAAGGCGTTCGGGTTCCTGCTGCTGCTGGCGCTGGCGGCGCGGTTCGGCACCCGCTGGATCGGAAGGCTCGTCGCGGTCGAGGACGACGAACTGCTCGTCATCAGCTTCCTCGGTTTCGCGGTGTTGATCGCGGGACTGTCGGAGGAACTGGGGGTGGTCGACGCGATCGGGGCCTTCATGGCGGGCCTGATCCTCGGCAACACCTCGGCGGGCGACCGGATCCGGGAGCTGGTCCATCCGCTCCGGGACGCCTTCGGCGCGATCTTCTTCTTCGTCTTCGGCCTGTCGATCGATCCCGGCGACTTCGGCGCGGTGTGGCTGCCGGTGCTGATCGCGGCGGTCGTCACGATGCTGATGAACCTCGCCGCCGGCCTGGTGACCGCCCGGATGAACGGTTTCGGCCTGACCCCGGCCGCCAACATCGCCACGACCCTGGTGGCGCGCGGCGAGTTCGCGCTGATCCTGGCCACGATGGCCGCCGCCGCGGGTCTCGATCCGCGGCTGCTGCCGTTCATCGCGGGTTACGTACTGGTCCTCGCGATCTTCGGTCCGTTCGCGGCCGGTAACAGCGGACTGTTGGCGGCGGGGCTGTCCCCGTTGGCGAGCCGGATGCGACGCCGACGTGCGGGGAGTTCATCGACGTGACCAGCACGGTCAACGCGCCACCCACACCCGCAGTTCCCCGATCCGGCGACATCCCGCGGCCAGCGCGGCGGTCAGGTCGTCACCCGATTCGTAGCCGACGACGGGCCTCCCGGGAGCGAAGCGGGCCGCCGCGGCCAGTACCGCCCGCCACGTCTCCTCGGTGACACCGGCGGTGTCGAAGACGTTGGACACTCCGACGACGCGGCCGCTGCGGTTGAGGATCGCGCCTCGGCGGATCCAGGCGCCGTCGGGTTCGGCCACGATCGTCACGGTCGGGTCGGTCAGCAGTTCCGGCCGGAACAGTTCGGGTGTGTCGGGTCCCCAGGTCTGTTGCCAGTCGGCCAGGTCTTCGGGGTCTGGTACCCGTCGCCAGGCGGCGGCCTCGACGGGGGACGCGGCGGCGTCGGCGGGCGGCGCGGCGATCCACTGGGATGTGAACAGTGGACGGAAGCCCTCGGGTTCGAGGTCGAGGTCTGAGAAGGAGTCCTTCACGGCGGCGGCGCGGCGGCGCGGCATCGCCGACAGCAGCTCGTCGGCCGGCACACCCGGGCGGATCGTCACCGCGGCGGGAAAGATGAAGGGCGTCCGGTCCCGGGCCGCCCACCAGCCCGGCCCCCACCGGGTCGGGATGCCGTAGGAACGGATCGCGGCGTCACACCAGCGGGCGTTGTTGGCCGCGGCGGCGGCGACGTCGGGAAGCACCGACCGATCCTGACAGGGGTGTCGCCGCTTCGCAATACACTTCTTGTCACGGCAACCGGCAGGAGGGCCACCGATGAGCGAGGCAGGCGACCGGATCACCGACTTCGACGGCATCACGAAGCGGTTCGCCGAGGAGATCAGCCAGGCCCGGCGCGAACTGGGCACCGTCAACATCGCGGTGTTCGGCAACACCGGGGTGGGCAAGAGCACGCTGCTCAACGCGGTGTTCGGCAGGGATCTGGCGGCGACCGGCACCGGCGACTCCGTCACCGCCCACATCCAGTACCACGGCGGCGCGCCCGAGCCGCTGGGCATCTACGACACGCCCGGTTTCGAGACCGGCGGCGCCGAACGGCAGCTCCTGGACGAGATCTCCCACGTGTTCGCCGACAATCACCGCAAACCGTTGTCGGAGCAGATCCACGTGGTGTGGTTCGTGGAGAACTCCCAGACCCACCGGTTCGTCGACAGCCAGGCGAACATCGTGACGCACCTCGCCGGTTTCGGGGTCCCGGTGATGATGATCCTCACCCGGGTCCGGCGGACCCCCTCCGGCGACACGCCGAAGGCGACCCGTGAACTGGCGGCGGCCATCACCGCACGGAACCTGCCGGTCACCCCGCGCGGGAAGGTGTTCCTCGTCAACGCGCTCGCCGACCCCGAGATGGGCGATCCCAGCCACGGCCTCGCCGAACTGCTCGACGCCACCTTCGCCGCGATCCCCGACAGCCTGCACGAGGCACTGGTGGCGGCGCAACGGCTCGACCTGGTGCGTAAAAGACGCGCGGCGGCCAAGATCGTGAACCGGTTCTCGTTGACGTCGGGCGCGGCCGGGGCGACACCGGTACCGGTGGCCGACCTGGTGCTGGTGACCGGCAGCCTCACCCGGATGTTCGCCCGGATCAGCGCCGCCTACGGCATCCCGTTCCGCAAGAAGCAACTGGCCAGGCTCGCCGCGGCGGTCCTGTTGACCGGTGGCGCCAGTACCGCCACCAGCCGCCTGGTGTTGAAGGCGTCGGGCGCCCAGTTGGCGAAGCTGGTGGGCGGCCAGACCGCGAAGCTGGGTGGCCGGTTCGTGCCGGTGGCCAACGTGGTCATCGCGGCCGCGGCGGGGGCGAGCGCGGCGCTGGTCGCCAAGGCGGCCGGTCACGCCTGGTGCCGGGTGTGCGAGTACATGCTCGCCCACCCCGACACCGAGGCGCTCGTCAACGACGAGGTGCTGAGCCTGTTCCACCGGCACTTCCGGGACCGCGGCGGCCCACCGGTGGGGGAACTCACCGACTCCTGACCCGGCCCCTCGTGACCGAAACGGTCACCGCGTCCACCTCAAGGAGGACTCCGGAATCCACCACCGCGTGGAGCCGACACCCCGTGGGCGACGTTACGGTTCGTAGGTGATCCGTGTAGAGGCCGCCCTGTGGAGCCGGGGCGGGCCGGTCCATGGCTGGTTCCAGCGTCACCCGGTGGTCGGTGACGTGCTGTTCGCCGTGCTCATCATGGTGATGGTGCTGGCTTCGGTGATCGCGGTGCAGGACATCGTTCCCGAGGCCCCCGACCTGAACCTGCCGTATCTCGGCTGGATCGTCCTGGGTGTCGTCCCGATCGCGTTGCGGCGGGTGCTGCTGTGGTGGTCGGTGGGGCTGACCGTCCTGCTCATGGTCGCGTCCGTCCTGGACTACCGGGTGTGGCAGAGCCTCAACTACACGATCCTGATCCTGGCCTACACGGTCGCGGCCTATCTGTCGTTCCGTGCCGCCGTGGGGGCGACGGTGCTGCTGTGGGGGACGTTGACGATGATGGTCGTCGCCGTCATCCCGCCGGCGCAGTTGGGGATGTCGGCCGAGGCCGCGTTGGTCATCAACTACGTCTCGGCGATCCTGCTGTTCATGCTGGGCCGCGCGATACACGGCCGCCGGCACAAACTGGTGGAGTTGCGGGAACGTGCCCGAATCGCCGAGGAGAACCAGCAGGCCCTGGTGACGCAGGCGATCAACGACGAACGCCGCCGCATCGCCCGCGAACTCCACGACGTCGTCGCGCACCACATCGCGGTGATGGGCGTGCTCGCCACGGGTGCGCGCCGGGTGTTGGCGAGGCAGCCGGAGAAGGCCGACGAGGCGCTGGCCACCATCGAGACCACCGGAAGGGCGACCCTGCGGGAGATGCGCCGCCTGTTGGACGTGCTGCGTTCCACCGACGAGGCCGACGACGAGGAACTTACGCCGCAACCGAGCCTGGAGGCCGTGAACGCGCTGGTCGCCCAGATCCGGGAGGCGGGTCTGCCGGTCAACCTGATCGTGGAGGGCGAACCGTATCCGCTGGACCCGGGGATCGCCCTGACGGTGTACCGGATCGTGCAGGAGGGCCTCACCAACACGCTCAAGCACGGCGGCCCGGCCCGCGCCGGTGTGCGCATCCAGTACAGCGAGCGGGGGCTGGACCTCGAGGTCGCCGACACCGGTCTGGGGCCCCGGTCCCCCGCCACCGAGAGCGGCCGGGTCGGCCACGGACTGGTCGGCATGCGTGAGCGTGTCGCGCTGTACGGTGGCACCCTGCGGACCGGGCCACGGCCGGGCGGCGGTTTCCGGGTCCACGCGATCATCCCCATCGACACCACCACCGCCCCGCTGGGCACCGACACCGGAGGCAACCGTTGAGCGCCGAATCCGACCACCGGCCGATCAAGGTCCTACTCGTGGACGACCAGCCGTTGCTGCGCACCGGGTTCCGCATGGTCCTGGGATCGGAGCCCGACATCGACATCGTCGCCGAGGCCGGTGACGGCACCGAGGCCGTGGAGTTGGCGCGGCGCCTGCTGCCGGACGTGGTCCTGATGGACATCCGCATGCCGAAGATGGACGGGGTGGCCGCCACCAAGGCGATCGTGGAGGCCAAGCTGCCGGTGAGGGTGCTGATCCTCACCACCTTCGACCTCGACGAGTACGTGGTCGGCGCGTTGCGCGCCGGGGCCAGCGGCTTCCTCGCCAAGGACGTGCCCGCCGACGACCTGGTCACGGCGATCCGCTCCGTCGCCGCCGGTGAGGCCGTGGTGGCGCCCCGCATCCTTCGGCGCCTCCTGGAGAAGTTCGTCGACCGGCTCCCCGACCCGGCGGGAGCCACCCCGACCAGTCTCGACGTCCTCACCGACCGGGAACGGCAGGTGCTCGGACTGGTCGCGAAGGGCATGTCGAACGCCGAAATAGCGAAAGAGCTGACGGTCAGTGAGACGACCGTGAAGACTCATGTCGGGCACGTCTTGACGAAACTGGGGCTGCGGGACCGGGTACAGGCGGTGGTGCTCGCCTACGAGACCGGGCTGGTCAAGCCGAGTCGGTGACCGCGGCCTCCGCCCTGAGGACTAGGACGGCTCCTACCCGGTGGTGACTCCGGCTCCGCCGAAGGACTGGCGATCGCTCCCTCCGGTGGCCTCAGGTGGACGTCGATATCGTGCCCGCGCACGACGGCGGGGCGCGTCTGCGGCCATACCGTGAAAGGGCCGGCGCAGCAACGTGCCGGTTCATCTCATGGGAGGGAAGCCACCGTGACGACAGCTGTTTCCACCGACCGAGGCGAGGCCGCCGCCAGGGCGACCGATGTGTGGAAGGTGTACGGCTCCGGTGAGGCTCAGGTCATCGCCCTTCGGGGTGTGACGGCGGAGTTCACCAAAGGCCGGTTCACCGCGATCATGGGTCCGTCGGGTTCCGGTAAGTCCACACTGATGCACTGCCTGGCCGGCCTGGACTACACGGACCGGGGCGAGATCCACATCGGCGACAACCTGGTCACGGGCCTTTCGGACAAGGGCCTCACCCTGCTGCGGAGGGAGAAGGTCGGGTTCATCTTCCAGCAGTTCAACCTGATGCCGACCTTGACGGCCGAGGAGAACATCCTGCTGCCGCTGTCGATCGGCAAACGCAAACCCGACCGCGCCTGGTTCGACCAGGTGGTGGACACGGTGGGGCTCCGTGACCGGCTGAGCCACAAGCCGACCGAGCTGTCGGGCGGGCAGCAGCAGCGGGTGGCGTGCGCGCGGGCGCTGGTGCAACGGCCCGACGTCATCTTCGCCGACGAACCCACCGGCAACCTCGACTCGAAGTCGGGCACCGAGGTGCTGAAGTTCCTGCGGCGCTCGGTGGACGATTTCGGCCAGACCATCGTCATGGTCACCCACGACCCGGTGGCCGCCTCGTACGCCGACCGGGTGCTGTTCCTCGCGGACGGCCAGGTGGTGGACGAGATGTTCGATCCCACCGCCGACCGGGTCCTGGACGAGCTGAAGCGGTTCGACGAGATCGTCGGTTCCGCGCAGGGCGAGGAGCGCCGGTAGTCATGTTGCGCGCCACTTTCAAGAGCCTGCTGTCGCGCAAGGCGCGGCTGTTGTTGTCCACGATCGCGGTGGTGCTGGGCGTGGCCTTCGTGACGGGTTCGCTGGTGTTGAACTCGTCGCTGGGCAAGAGCATCGAGTCGATGTTCACGACCGTCTTCGACGACGTGGACGTCCAGGTGACCGCCGAACGGGACGATTCGTTGTTCGCGTCCGCCACACCGATCCCCGCCGACGTCGTGGAACGGGTCGCCGGGGTCGACGGGGTGTCGGAGGCGACCGGGCTGGTGTCGGAGGGCACCGGGAAACTGCGGGTCGTCGGCAAGAACGGCAAGGCGATCCCCAACTTCGGCGCCCCGGTCATCGGCCAGAACTTCACCGGGTTCGAGGACCCGATGGAGCTGAAGGAGGGCACCGAGCCGCAGGCCGACGACGAGGTCGCGGTCAGCGCGAGCCTGGTCGCCACCACCGGATACGAGCTGGGTGACACGCTGCCGTTGCTGACGGACGGCCCCGAGGCCCGGGAGTTCGAGATCGTCGGCGTCTTCGGGTACAGCGGCGGCCGCGACTCGGTCGCCGGTGAACAGACGATCCTGTTCACCCTCGAAGCGGCCCGCGCCAACCTGATGACCGTGCCCGACGCCTACACGTTGATCGACGTGACGGCGGAGTCCGGCACCGACGACTCGCAACTGCGCGACGACATCGCGGATCTGCTGGGCTCCGGTTACGTCGTCCAGACCGGTGAGGACCTGGCCGCAGAACAGACCGAGGCGTTTCAGCCGTTCCTCGACGTGTTCAACTACCTGCTACTGGGTTTCGGCGCGGTGGCGTTGATCGTGAGTGTCTTCCTCATCGTCAACACCTTCTCCATCATCGTTGCGCAGCGCACCCGGGAACTGGCGTTGTTCCGAGCGTTGGGCGCCGGGCGTGGTCAGGTGACCGGTGCGGTGCTTCTGGAGGCCCTGATCGTGGGGTTGCTCTCGGCGGTCGTCGGTCTGCTGTTGGGCATCGGTGTCGGATATCTGGGAACCGTGGCCTTGGGCTCCAGCATGGGAACCGACATGGAGGCGACCCTGGTCGTCCCGTGGCAGACGATCCTGGCGGCGTTGCTGATCGGGGTCGGGGTGACGATGCTGGCGGCGCTGATCCCCGCGGTCGGCGCGTCCCGCATCCCGCCCATGGCGGCGCTCCGGGAGGCGGCCAACACCATCAAACCGGTGCGCTGGTTCGCGATCATCGGCGGCATTCTGCTCGCCCTTGGGGCGGTGGCACTGTTCCTCGGGCTGACGGAACGTGTCGGCGACGGCGACGACAGTCTGCTGCTGGTGCTGGCCGGTGTCGGTCTGTTGTTCATCGGATTGGCCGTCGTCATCCCCGCCATCGCGAAACCGCTCGTGTCGCTGATCGGCGCCGTGCTGTCCTGGTCCATGCCGGGCAAGTTGGGGCGGCGTAACTCCTCACGCAACCCGCGTCGTACGGCGATCACCGCTTCGGCCCTCATGATCGGCATCACCCTGGTGACCGCGGTAGGTGTCGTACTCTCCTCGGCGAACGCCAGCATCCAGAAGTTCTTCGCCGAGTCGGTCTCCGCCGACGTGATGATCGCCGGGGTCGGCACGTTGAACGACTCCTACAACGTCGAGATCCTCGACGAGGTCCGGGAAATGCCGGAGGTGTCGCAGGCGGCGGCCGCGTACATAGACCAGGCGGAGTTCGTGGAACCGGGCACGAACGACGAGGCCGCCGTCCTCGTGGAGGCGACCGACGACGTCACCGCGTACACGGAACTGCTCGGCATCACCGTCTCCGAAGGCGACCTGTCCGACCTGGACCGGAACGGCCTGGTCGTCTACAAGGGCTGGGCGGAGCAGCACCGGGTGACCGTCGGCGACACCGTCGACCTCCGCTTCAGCGCCGCCGAGTCCGCCGCACCGCTGACCGTGGTGGCCGTGGTGGAGTCGAGCATCGGCGGTGAGGTCATGGTCAGCGACGACCACGTCGACCGGTTCGGGCAGCCGGATCCGATGCAGGCCTACATCACCTTGGAGGACGGTGCGGACAAGCCGCAGGTGATCGAGCGGATCAACCAACTGCTCGCGGAAAATCCGGCGGTGACCGCCGCCGACATCGGTGTCCTCAACGACCAGTTGACCGTCACCTTCGACGCCGTCCTGCTGGTGGTGCAGGTGTTGCTCAGCCTGGCGATCTTCATCGCCGTGATCGGCGTGGTCAACACCCTGACGCTGTCGGTGCTGGAGCGGACCCGGGAGCTGGGCCTGCTGCGGGCGGTGGGCATGACCCGCGGCCAGGTGACCGCGATGGTGATGGTCGAGTCCGTGGTGATCTCGGTGTTCGGCGCGGTACTGGGCCTGGCCGCCGGGGCCGGCCTGGGCATCGTGGTGCAGCAGGCGCTCTCCGACGACTTCCTGGAGGTCTTGGTGATGCCGTGGGGCACGATGGTGTTCTACCTGGTCGCGGCCGTGGTGATCGGTGTGCTGGCGTCGCTGATCCCGGCGTTCCGCGCCAACCGGTTGAACGTGTTGAGCGCGATCTCCCACGACTGACCGGAATGACGACGGGGTGTGGCCGCCGTGGCGGTCACACCCCGTTCTCGTGTCCGGGGTCAGGCCCGGGCGGCCGCCGGGTTGTCCATGTCCTCCAGTTCCCGGCCCTTGGTCTCGCGGACGGCCCGCCACACGAAGAAGAAGGCCAGGAACGCGAAGCCCGCGTACAGGCCGTATGCGAGGCCGAGACCCTTCTCGGACAGCCACGGGAACGTCGTCGACACCGCCCAGTTGGCGAGCCACTGCGCCCCGGCGGCCAGCGCCAGCGCGGACGCGCGGATGCGGTTGCCGAACATCTCACCGAGCAGGACCCACACGACGGGTCCCCACGAGCACCCGAACCCGAACACGAACAGGTTGGCCGCCACGAGGGCGATGGGACCGGCCACACCCTGCAGCTCGGGTTGCATCTCCCCCTGGGCGTTCTCCACCAGCGGTGCCGAGGCGAAGACGACGGCCATGGTGCCGAGGCTGACCGTCATGATGGCGGCACCGGCCATGAGCAGCGGTTTACGGCCGATCCGGTCGACGAGCATGATGGCGATGACCGTGGTGACGATGTTGGTGACCGAGGTGATCACGCTGATCAGCATCGAGTTGTTGGAGTCGAAGCCGACGGCCTCCCACAGCACCGACGAGTAGTAGAAGATCACGTTGATGCCGACGAACTGCTGGAAGACCGACAGCAGGATGCCGACCCAGACGATGCCCAACAGCCCCAACACGGGTCCGCGAAGGTCGCTCAGGCGTACCGGCTTGTCGCTGCGCAGCGAGCGTTGGATCTCACGGATGCGGCCGTCGACGTTGCCGCCGATGAGCCGTTTCAGGACGTCCTTGGCCTTGGTCAGTTCGTTCTTGGACACCAGGTAGCGCGGCGACTCCGGGATCTGGAGCGCCATGATGCCGTAGATGACGGCGGGGACGGCACCCGAGGCGAACATCCACCGCCAGGCGGTACCACCCCACGGCGTCTCCTCACTGGCGCCGCCGGACACGTCGGCGATGATGTAGTCGACGAGCAGCGCCACGAAGATGCCCGCGACGATGGCGAGCTGTTGCAGGGACCCGAGTCGGCCACGTAGCTTCGCGGGGGCGATCTCGGCGATGTAGGCGGGCGCGATGACCGAGGCCGCGCCGACGCCGAGGCCGCCCAGGACACGCCAGATCGTCAGGTCTACCGGGTGCACCGCCAGGGCCGAACCGATCGCGGAGATCAGGAAGATGATCGCCGCGATGACCATGACGCGGACGCGCCCGAGCCGGTTGGCGAGCGGTCCGGCGAACCAGGCCCCCACCATGGCGCCGAGCAGCGCCGAGGAGACGACGAAGCCCAGCGTCACCGAACTGATCTCGAACTCCCGCTGGATCGCGGCGACGGCACCGTTGATGACGGAGGTGTCGTATCCGAAGAGGAATCCGCCGATGGCGGCGGCGGAGGCCACCAGGATCGCCGTGGTGTGGGAGTGCTTGTCGTCCGTGCCCTCTGCTGCGGCCATCGTTCCCCCGATCAACGTCGTGTGGGTTCACGGTAACCGCAGGGGTGGCCATTGTAGGTGGTGATTCATCGGATTGCCGGGCTCACTCCGTGAGGAACCCCCACAGTGCCGCGGTCAGCGCGGCGGGCGCGTCCTCCTGCACGAGGTGGCCGGCGCCCGGAATCGTCCTCAGCCGTGCGCCGGGTATCAGCCGGTGGAGTTCGGTGGCCTTCTCCACGGGGATCCACCGGTCCTCCTCACCCCAGCACACCAGGACCGGGATGTCGATCTCACCGTATCGGGGTTGGATCTCGTCGGTGTACCGCTGCGACGCCTGCGCGATCTGCCGGTAGAAGGCGGGCTGCCGGTCGGTTCCCCGCCATGCCTCGGTGAGCCGGTGGAGCGTCTCGGGATGCGGCTGTCGCGGCCCGGTGGTGCCGATGTACTCCCGTACGAGTGCGGCGTGCAGGTTGTCGGGCAGTCGGGCGAACACGTCGGCGTGGTCGGTGACCAGCCGGAAGAACTCGGAGCCCCAGGGGGCGAGCGCGACGGGGTCGACGAGGGCCAGCCGGTCGTAGCGGGCGCCGTGGAGGAGGTGGGCGCGCAACGCGACGGCGCCTCCGAAGTCGTGGGCGACCACGGCCGGCGACGTCAGTCCCCAGTGCCGCAGCAGCGCGGTGAACACCCGTCCCTGCGCGGCGAGCGACACGTCCTGTCCGTCGAACATCGCGGACTGTCCATAGCCGGGCATGTCCCACACGTACACGCGGAACCTCGACGCCAGGGCCGCGGCGACGTCACGCCACACGTATGAGGAGAACGGCGTGCCGTGCAGCAGGACGACCGGCGGCGCGTCGGCGTCCCCGTGGGCGTCCCAGCGGACCGTGCCGGATTCGGAGTCGAAGGTGTGGGCGAGTGGCCGGACGTCCGTCATGCCCCCACCGTAGCGGTGAGTCCGGTGCGGTCGGTCAGGACGAGTGGCCCGTCCTCGGTGACGGCGACGGTGTGTTCGGAGTGGGCGCCCCGGGAGCCGTCGGCGGAGCGGATCGTCCAGCCGTCGGCGTCGTGGCGGATCCGGTCGGTCCCGGCGAGGAACCACGGTTCGATGGCGATGACCAGGCCGGGCCGGAGCGGCAGGCCGCGTCCGGCGCGCCCGGCGTTGGGGACGCTGGGGTCCTCGTGCATGGTCCGGCCGATCCCGTGGCCGCCGAACTCGGTGTTGACGAGGTAGCCGTGGTCGGCGGCGACCGCGCCGATCGCGGCGGAGACGTCGCCGATGCGGCCTCCGGGCACGGCGGCGGCGATGCCGGCGTCCAGCGCCTCCCGGGTCGCACGGATGAGTCGGGTGTCGGATTCGGGGGCCTCGCCGACGTTGACGCTCACGGCGGAGTCGGCGACCCAGCCCTCGACCTCGACGGCGAGGTCCATGCTGAGCAGGTCGCCGTCGCGCAGTGTGTAGTCGTGGGGCAGGCCGTGGAGTACGGCGTCGTTGACCGACAGGCAGATGACGTTGCGGAACGGTCCCTCGCCGAAGGAGGGCGCGTAGTCCCAGTAACAGGAGGTGGCTCCCCGGTCGGCGATCATCTTCCTGGCGTGCCGTTCGATGTCCAGTAGGTTCACTCCGACGTCGACGATCGCCTGGAGGTCGGTGAGGATCTGGCCGACGAATCGCCCGGCCGGTCGCATCTTCTCGATCTCGGCGGGGGACTTCAGTTCGATCATGCTCTGACTCCTGTGTGCGTGATTGACGGTATTAAAATACCAGGATTAAAATACCGGTATGATCCGGCCACCGCTCAACGCCGAACAACTGGCCCGGGGCCGCGCATTGGGCGACCGGCTCAGGAAGGCCCGTGGCGACCGCAGCATCGTCGACGCGGCCACCGCCTCCGGCATGTCACCGGAGACCCTTCGCAAGATCGAGACCGGGCGGCTGCCCAGCCCCTCGTACTTCACCGTAGCGGCCCTGTGTCGCCTGTACGGGTTGTCGATGGACCGGCTCGCCGACGACTGCGAACCCGATCACGGCTCCGTGGCCTGACGGCCGCCCGGCCGAATCCGCCGCCCGGGCACCTCGCCGGTGCGAGACTGGAAGGATGCCGGAACTGCCCGAGGTGGCGGCGCTGGCCGGCTTCCTGAGCCGCCGCGCGACAGGCCACCGCGTCACCCGCGTTGACGTCGCATCGATACAGGTACTCAAGACCTTCGATCCCCCGCCGACCGCGCTGACCGGGCGGGCGCTCACCGCCGTCGACCGGCACGGGAAGTTCCTCGACCTCGACTTCGACGGCCTCCACCTGGTCGTCCACATGGCGCGGGCGGGTTGGCTGCGCTGGCGTGAGGAACTGCCCGCGGCCCCGTTGCGCCCCGGCAAGGGCCTCACGGCCCTCCGGCTGGTCTTGGACGACGGATCCGGATTCGACCTGACGGAGGCCGGGACCAGGAAGCGACTGGCCGCGTACGTCGTCGCCGACCCCGCCACGGTGCCGGGAGTGGCGGCGCTGGGGGTCGAACCGCTGTCACCGGACTTCACACTGGAGGCGTTCACCGCGCTCCTGGCGGGCCGCCGTCAGCAGATCAAGGGGGTGCTGCGGGACCAGCGACTCGTGGCGGGCATCGGCAACGCCTACTCCGACGAGGTGTTGCACGCGGCGAGACTGTCGCCGTACAAGCTGGCCGACGCCCTCACTCCGGAGGAGGTCGAACGACTCCACCGGGCGATCCGCGACACGCTCGCCGAGGCGGTCGCCGAATCCGCCGACCTGGCCGCCGGCCAGGTGAAGGCACACAAGAAGGAGTTGCTGCGGGTCCACGGCAAGGCCGGGCGGCCGTGTCCGGTCTGCGGTGACACCATCCGCGAGGTGTCCTTCGCCGACTCGTCGCTGCAGTACTGCCCCACCTGCCAGACCGGCGGGAAACCGCTCGCCGACCGGCGCATGTCCCGCCTACTGAAGTGACCGCACCGGCGCCGTCGGGAGGGACACGGCACATGGCGTGAATCGCGAGCGCGCGGGCGGCCTGGCGGGAACGCCGGGTCACCTCCGGATGAGACCCCGCTCCACCGCGACGGTGACCGCCGCAGTCCGTGAATCGACCCCCAGCTTGCGATAGACGTGGACCAGGTGGGTCTTGACGGTCGCCTCCGAGACGAACAGCTCCCGCGCGATCCTGCGATTGCCCATGCCACGTGACACCAACGTCAGGATCTCGATCTCACGAGCCGTCAGCGCCGAGGCGGGTGCCCGCATACGGCGCATCACCGCGCCCGCGACCCGCGGCGACAGCGCCGTCTCACCCACCGCCGCCAGGCGCACGGCGGTGAACAGTTCCTCCGGCGGGCCCGCCTTGAGGACGTAACCGGTCGCCCCGGCCTCCAGCGCCCGCACGATGTCCGACTCGGTCTCATAGGTCGTGAGCACGAGCACCTGCGGTGGATCGTCGAAGGCCCTCACCGCGCGGATCACGTCGACGCCGTCGCCGTCACCCTCCAACCGCAGGTCCACCAGTACGAGGTCGGGCCGCTCACGGTGGATCCCGCCGACCGCACCGGCCACGTCAGCGGCCTCACCGACGACCGTCAGGTCGGGTTCACCGGCGAGCAGCGCCACCAGCCCCGCCCTGACCACCGGGTGGTCGTCCACCAGGAACAGTCTCATCCGCCACTCCCCGCGAACGGGATCCGCGCCGCGATCGCGGTCCCCTCACCGGGTCGGGACTCGACCTCCAGACTGCCGCCGAGCCGCGCGAGGCGGTCGCGCATCGAACGCATCCCGAAACCCCTTCCCGGGGCGATCACGCCGGGCGCGCGCATTCCCGCGCCGTCGTCCACCACGTCCAACCGGATCTCCTCCTCCAGGAAGGACAACGTCACCACGACCGTGCCCCCGCCGGAGTGCTCCAGGGCGTTCGCCACCGCCTGCCGGGCCACCCGTGACAACGCGCCGCGGGCCTCGGCCGGAACCGGCCGCGGGTCGCCCGCACAGTGGAACCGCACGTCCGCCCCGTCGTCACTCCGGAAGCCGTCGACCAGCCGCCGCAGGTCACCCGCGACGGTGCCGTCCGGTTCCGGCGTCAGGTCGTCGAGGAACCGGCGGGCCTCGGCGAGGTCGTGCGCGGCGACCGCCGCCGCCCTGGTGACGTGGGACCGCGCCTTGACGGGTTCGGCCTCCCAGGAGCGTTCGGCCGCCTGCAGCAACATCCCGATACTGGCGAGGCCCTGCGCCAGGGTGTCGTGGATCTCCCCCGCCAACCTCTCGCGTTCGGCGAGGGTCCCCGCCCTGCGCTGCGACTCCGCGAGCGAGTCGCGGGTCGCCACGAGGTCCCCGATGAGGCGGCGGCGGGCGGTCAGTTCGTGCTCCAACGTCCAGAACACCACGGTCACCATGGCGGCGATCCCGATCGGCGCCAGGATCAGGCTCGGATCGACCACGTCCGCGATCCTCACCTGGCCGACGACGACCGCACCGGTCAGGACGACGGTCACCGCGACCGTGACCGGCGGCGGAAGGTGGCGCAGGCACAGGAAGTACAGCGGTACCGCGCACCACGCGAACGAGGGCGCGACGAGTACCAGTACCAGCCACAGGACCAGGATCGCGGCCAGCCATCCGACCACCGCACGCGAGTCGGTCCCGGCCACGATCCCCACGAGATAGGCCACCGTCATCACACCGCAGATCACCAACGGCACGGTCTCGGTCGCCCAGCCGTGACGTGTGACCAGGCGGGCGGCCGACGCCACGACCAGCAGCAGGAAGCCCGCGTGCATGGCGCGGTCCAGCCAGACCCGTTCGGTCATCGCCCCTCACCTCCCACCGTCGTCCCGGGACGGTCACCAAGCGTCCCGCCGGAGGCGCCGCACCGCATCGATCGAACGGTTGACATCCGGCCTCACCCACCCGGCGTCGGCAAGTCAATCAAGCTCGCGATGCCCGGGACTGACAACGGCGGAAACCTGGAGAGGTCATTCATCGACCACTCGACACGAGGAGCACCATGAACCTTCACCGCAACACGGTCCGCATCACGACCGGCGCGATCGCCGGGCTGGCCATCGTCGGCGGTGTGCTGGCCACCGCCACCTACGCCGAGCCGTCCTCCCCGGAGACCTCCTCCCCCCGGGTCACGACCGTCACGGCGGTGGAGGACGACGACGTCGCCACCGGACGGACCCTGCCGTCGGACGCCGTCTCGGCCGTCCTGGCCGCCGCGCAGGACGCCGCGGACGAGCGGGGCGTCCGTGTCACCGTCGCGGTCGTCGACCGGGCCGGCAACACGATCGGACTGCTCAAGGACGAGGGCGCCGGGCCGCAGACCGCGCAGTCGGCCATCGACAAGGCGTTCACGGCCGTGTCCTTCGGGCAGGCCACCGGCGACCTCGGCAAGGCCGCGAGCGGGAACAAGCCGAACATCGGGGACATCCCGGGAACACTGTTCCTGCCGGGCGGCGTTCCGGTCACGTTCGAGGACGCACCGATCGCGGGCGTCGGCGTCGGTGGCGCGCCGGACGGCGCGATCGACGAGGAGATCGCCTCGGCGGCCATCGCCGCCCTGGGGTGACCGCCGCGCGGATGGGGCGGTGGATGCACGTCCACCGCCCCGTCGGCGTACGCGAGTCCCGCCGAGGCCGCCCGCTTGACGGCGTCTCGTAGGCTGCACGACGAAGATGTGATCCCAGACACATCGACGTGTCGACCCCGCAGAGGCCCCCATGCCCACGCACCCCCAGGGTCCCCGCCCGTGGACCCGGCCGACGGGCTCCCCGCAGACGGCGACGGCGCCCACCGCTTCGCCCGGCGACTCGTTGGCCGAGGCGTTCCGCGGCCTGACCGTGTCCGCCACGTCACCGCGCGGTTGGGTCAAGGTCACCATCACCGGCTCCCGCACCCACGTCACCCTCCACGGTCGTGGCGCCGGCGCGGCGGCCGAACGACTGCTGGCGGAGGAGGCGGCGTCTGCCTGGCGCACCGCGCTGGCGAAACGGCATCGTGCCCGCGAAGAGCTGCGGACGTCGATACGTGGAGCCGCCGTGCGGCCCGCCGACCGGGAGATCGTCGCCCGGCTACGACGGCGGCGCATGGAGGTGGAGGCCATCGAGGTCACAGCACGGTCGCCGCGGGAACTCGTGCGCGTCAGGCGACGCGGTTCGATCGAGGTGGCGGTCCGGATCCGGCCGGGGACGCTCGACCACTACGACGACGACACGCTGCAGGACGAGCTGACGGCGGCGATACGGGCCGCCGATCAGGCGCGGACGCGCGCCCGCACCACAGACGTCACCGCCGGCGATGAGCCGGCGAACGGAAGGCAGAGGAAATGAACGACACCGACACCGGCCTGGACACCGTCATCCCGGACACGGACCTGTGGGCCAAGTTCGACGAATTCAAGATCGCCTACGTGGACGCGCTCATCGAAGCCGAGGAGGTCGAGGACGCCGACGAGTTCTACGACGGCTTCTACAGCAACATCTGGCATCAGGTGCACATGAACGCGCAGTTCATCCTGTCCGGGCGCCCCACTTATCTGGACCCGGTCCTGACGCACCTCGACGCCGCCCGCCGTCACCTGCAGACCGCCGAGGGCGACTTCGGCGGCCTCGGCGGGGACCTGGTGGCGTGGTCGGGCGAGGCGGCCACGCAGTTCAAGACCCGGTACCAGGACCGGTTCTCCCCCACCAACGCCAACCAGTTCGTCGCACTCGCCGAACTCACCGGCTTCGCCGCCGGCTACCGGCAGCTGATGGCGACCGCACTCCACGACTTCGACGCCGTACTGGACAGCGCGATCGCCGCGTGCCGCAGCTACGAGAAGGCCGGCGGCGGCTCCAGCGTGTGGAGCACCGTCTTCAAGGTCGCGGGGATCGGGGCGACGGTGGCGGGAATGGTGGCCGCAGCGATGGGCACCGCCGGGACGAGCCTGGGGGTCGGCGCCACCATCGTCGGCGGCTTCGCCGGATTCGGCGGCATGGCGACCGAGTCGTCCGGTGGGGAGCAGTCACGGGCGTTCGCCCACCCCTCCGAGATACTGTCCCAGCTCAACCACGTCAGCGACGCCCTGTGCGAACAGATGGTCGCCCAGGCGGACCGGTTGCTGGGTGTCCTCAACGAGGACCTGGCGGAGATCGGTGCCGGTGAGGCGCTGGTGATACCGCGACCCGACGTCGGTGACCTGCCCGCCGACCGCTACCTGGACGACTTCCCCTACGTCGGCGCCAGCAACGACATGACGGTGGACCTCCTGGCACTGTGGATGGCCGGTGAACGCCGGTTGCCGCTGGTCGCCGTCTCGTACGCCAACGCCGCCATCGAGGTCGGCCGATGTGACTGGCGGATGTCGGTCGGGCTGGGTGACGCCGAGTTCGTCGGTGCCGGCGTCGCGGAGAACCTGCACTACCTGGTGGACGTGGTCCATTCCCGGCTGGGCCAGATGAGCGACGACCTGGTACAGGTCGGTGGGGCGTTCAAGGCCATAGCCGAGGCGTACTCGGTGACCGACGAGGGCGGCGCGCAGGCACTGGACGCCCTCATCGCGCGGGAACGGGAGTACGGGAACCTCGACGACGTCCCGGCCGGGCTGCCCGAGGTGTACGCGCCGGACGTGGACGAGGCGCCGGCGGAGGAGCCGGGGTCCGCCGAGGCTCCCGGTTCGTACAACCCGGTGATGCCGTCGATGCCGGTCGACCTGTCTCCGATGTCGCCCGGTGGTCCTTACTTCACTCCGGAGATGCCGCCTGCCGACGACCCGTGGTACACGAGCGAGGAGGAGTACGACCCGAACGGGCCGCACGGCGGCAACCGGCAGCCGCAACCGTGACCCCCCGGACCGGACCCGACCGACTCCGCCGGGGGACGGTGTACGCCGCCCTGCACCCCGGCGTAACGGTGCCACGCGTGGGATGATCGGGACATGGCCAAACTCGTACTGGACCTCCACGACATCTACAACAAGGGCGACCAGATCGACAAGGCGCTGCGCGACGTCATCCAACAGGCCGTGGACAAGAAGATCACCACCGTCGAGATCATTCCCGGCAAGGGATCCGGCCAACTGAAGAAGAAGGTCATCCGGTTCCTGGAGCAGAAGGAGATCAAGGCGCTGTACCACCGGATCGACAAGGACTCCAAGAACTTCGGCCGCCTCTTCGTCTACTTCCAGCACAAGGACGCCAAGGGTAAGCGGAAGCGGGCGTGATCGCGCCCTTCGAAGCCCGTCCTGGCCACAACGACGGCCTCGTCGTCGCTTGAGGACGGTCTCTTCCGATCTCCGTACGAATTCGTGTGGGGCCTCCCCCTCGGGTGGGACACCCGAGGGGGAGGCACCGGGTCGGGCCGTGTCAGACGGCGCGGACGTGGAACACGGCCATGCGGGCGTCATGACCGTCGACGTTCATGTTGATGGTCTTGGTGTCGTTGAGGGTGATCTGTACGGAACCGTTGCCGGGCAGCCAGTGCAGGCGATCGATGCCGGTACCGAACGCCTTCCGCTCTGCGGACAGGTCCGACGCGGTGCCGAAGTCGGGACGGTTGGTGTCCGCCCCCCAGATCACCAGCCTGCCCGCGGCGTGGTGCGCACGTGCTCTGGCCCGGTGGATGTCACGCATCGCCCACCATTCGTCGCGCAGGTCCGTGCGCCGGTCGCCGTTGTACGCGTTCGCGATGTAGTGGGTGTTGAGCACCGCGAACTCGACGGCCGGATAGTCCTGGTGCCGGACGACGACCTCGTTGAACCAACGCGGCGGGGTGACATGCGGGATGCCGCCGTGTGCCCGCTGTGTCCGGCTGGACACGACGATCCACGGTCTACCGACACAGATCGGAATCCGGAACGAGGTCTGGTGACGCAGGAAGGCCTTGGTGTAGAGCGGGCCGAAGTAGTGGTCGATCATCCTCTCTTCGCCGGAGTCGCCCTCGCTGATCTCCTGGAAGCAGACCAGCGGCCTCGCCCTGTCGTCGGCGTTGCGCACGGCGTCGAAAGCCGCGTCGCGGGCACCGAGGTTGTTCCTCCCGATGTTCGCCGTGATCACCGGCAGCCGGAACCAGGGGGTCGCCGCCGATGCGGTGCCTGTGCCGGTGAGGGCGCCGGTGAGGGCGCCGGCGACTACGCCTCCTCCGAGCGCGATCGCCTTACGTCTACTGATCTTTCCGGTCATTTCGGACTCCTCGGAACACGTGATCGGACATGAAGTGTGAAGATGGACTTCTTGAGGTAGAGAACGGATCGAACGGGTGAGGCGGTCCCCGCGCCGTAGCCGGGCGATGGAGAATCGCACCCGGCCCGGCTACCGCAGCGGTGACCGACCTCGCGATACGTGGCCGGCGATCCTGCGCGAAACCTCTCGCTCACGCGGCGACTCGGAAGCCTCGCGCACGATCGCCGGATCGGTCACGCGACGTAGAAGCCGTTGGAGTCGCGCTTGAGTTCGCCGATGATCGGGTGGCGCTTGCCCGTGGCGGGGTTGTACCAGGCCCAGACGACGCACCGGCGGTTGTCCTCGGTGTAGATGACCGCCATGGCTCCGGGGCCGGGGTGGTTGCCGGGTAGGCCGCGGTACGGCCCGAGCCCGCCGGATCCGGTGTAACCGAAGTACGGCCGGTTCGCGCCGTCCTTTATGAGTTTGCACCGGGTCGCAGGAAGGGGATTCGTGCCGCAGTCGGCGATGCCGGTCGAGTACCGGGCGCTTCTCCAGTTGTTGCCGGAGAACAGCAGGTAGTAGCGTCCCTCGCCGCCGACGAAGATGGACGGGTTCTCGATGACGTGGGTTCCGCCGGACGCGTTCTCGGTGTCCCATTTGAGGTCTGTGCTCTTCAGCGCGTCACGGCGGGTGCTCCAGATGGCGGACCCGTCCGAACGGACCTGCACGATGGAGATGCCGGTCTCCGGATACGAGGTGATCGCGTCATCACGGTAGGCGACGTAGAGTTTGCCGTTGGCGACGAAGGGATTGGCGTCGATGGCCCATCGCCCGCCGCCGGGGCAGGCCCACTCGCCCCTGTTGACGAACGGCGACTTCGCTCCACCGGAGGTGGCCAGCCCGATGCACTTCTGGCCGGTTCCGGCCTTCGTCGCCGTGTAGTACATGTAGTACGTGCCGTTGAACGACGCCACACCGGGTGCCCAGATGGCACCGTTGTCCACCGCCCAGGAGCCGGGCCCGGAAGGTAGCGCGTCACCCGCCGCACAGTGGGACATCCCGACCGTGTCACCCGATCCGTGGTTGAGGAAGGGCACGTACAACGTCACCCCCGCCCGGGCGCCACAGCGGGGGCCGGCACCGGCGCCGACGGTCGTGCCGTAGGTGACGTAGGTGCGGTCCTTGGCCTGCACCGTGCTCGGATCGGCGAGCGCGAACGACGACGATCCCGTGGAGGCCTGGGCCTCGGTCGGCCCCACGAGTGCGTCGGGCGCCACCACCGCCGTCACCGTCAGTATCAGCGCCAACGTCAGCGTCCTCAGTAGCTTTCGTCTCGGTCTGGTCATCAGTCCTCCTTGGTCCAACGCGGGCCACCATCGTGGCCAGCGGGTCCATCACGCATCTATGGCGCCGCCATAAACCGACCACATCATCGGCGCCGCGGAACCACTGTGGACCTGGGCCGACGGGAGGGTCCGTCGGCATGGACACGCCGAGCCGGCTTAGACGCAGACATGCTCATAAGTCAATGGCCTAACGGATCGAACTCGTCGGCCACTTGACTATTGCGCTCCGGAAAACGATTGCCCAATAGTGGACATCGCGACAAAGCCCTCAATCGAAAGGACCACCATGCGTCTTCTCACCAAGGCCAACAACGCCGCCGACCGGATGCTCTCGAAGCTGCTCAAGGAATCCGGGGCGAAGGCGGGCTGCCCCAACGAATGCGGCAGTTGGAGCTCCTGCTACATCAGCGGAGTGTGCAGCGGCCTCCACACCAAGCGGCGGTCCTGCGTCAACTCCGCGTGCAACAGCTACTACCAGTACGCCTGCTGCTAGCACCTCACTCGGGCCGGGAAGTCGACGGCGGGGTGAACCGACCGTGGGCACCGGCCTGCATGAGACCCACGTCGTGGCGCTTGACGATCTCAGTGGATCGTCAAGCGCCACTCGGCTTCTTCGGCCATGTCCCCGACACGGAGAACACAGCCGCAGTCACCCGACGGAACGCACGGGTGGAATCACCACGGTGGGCGGGAGACCTCCGCGGAGTCGGACCTCCTCGGACGCCTACGCGCCCGGATCACATACCCGGTCCCTCGGATACCGGTCACCGTTCTCGGCGCCGGTCGCAGGGACACCGGCACCGCTGACGGCGAGGCCCCGGTGGTGTGGCGCCTCACCGATTCCCGAACCGGTACGCCGCTTCACGACCGGGACCGGTGCGCCGGCCGCCGACATGCCGCCCGGCCCCCGGCAGATCCACCACTCAGGCCCCGCAGAATCACCACGCGACCCCCGGCAGATCCACCACTCAGGCCCCGCAGATCCACCACGCGACCCCCGGCAGAATCACCACTCAGAGCCCGCAGAATCACCACGTCCGATATGATTACACCGTGTCCAACACACGTCACCACTTCCACCGCCATGCGACTACGCTGGTCGCAGAGGCACTCGACGACACGCGAGTCGTCGTTATCGAGGGTGCCCGGCAAACCGGCAAAAGCACGCTCGCCGAACTCTGCGTCAGCCGACAGCACAATAGTCACGTCAAGTACCTCGACGACCCCCAAACCCGCCATGCCGCACAGGCCGATCCCGTGGAGTTCCTCACCGCCGACGGCACGGTGTTGGTGGACGAGGTTCAACTGGTTCCCGATCTCTGGCTCGCCATAAAGTATCTCGTCGATCGAGACCCACGACCGGGTCGATTCCTCCTCACCGGATCAGCCAGGCTTCTGGCACTGAAGCAGATCCCGGCCGCGATGCCCGGAAGGGCCGAAACGATCGAACTATGGCCGCTGTCGCAGGGAGAGATCTTGGGCATGCCCGATCGATTCGTCGATGCGGTGTTCAACCTCGGTAGCGAACTCCGGGTCGGGCCATCGGACGTACGACGCAGTGACTACGTCCAACTAGCCAAGCGGGGCGGCTTTCCCGAAGCGGTTCGACGTGAAACACCTCGTCGGCGAAGTAGGTTTTTCTCCGGTTACCTCAACGATCTCATGGTGAGAGACGTCCATCAGGTTGCCGACATCGAACGCCCCGCGGACATGCGACGCCTCGTCGAACTCCTCGCCGCTCAATCGGCGGGTCTGCTCAACCAACAACGGCTCTCGAATGATTTGGCGAGCCCGGCCAGCACCATCGGCAGGTACCTCGCAATCCTGGAGACGATCTATCTCATACAGCAGATCCCGGCGTGGAGCAGCGGAGCCACCGGTCGCGCGGTCAAACGCCCGAAGCTCGTCTTCACCGACCCCGGGCTCGCCGCGCATCTGGTGGCAGGCGCGTTCGACGACAGGACGACCGGTGGTCTGATCGAGACCTTCGTCCTCGGCGAACTCACTCGGCAGCTCTCCTGGTGTGACACCGATGCGCGGCTCTACCACTACCGAGACCGGGACGGCCACGAGATCGACGCGATCTTGGAGGACAGCAGCGGCCGAGTCGTCGCCATCGAAGTCAAGTCGTCGGGAATGGTTCGCGCCGAAGACCTTCGATCCTTGAACCACCTACGCGACCGGCTCGGCGACCGGTTCCATGCGGGTGTCGTGCTGTACACCGGATCCGAACAGTACTCACTAGGCCCAGGCATCCGTTGCATTCCGATCAGTTCGCTATGGACCACGGATTCCGATGGTGCTACCCACCGATCGGAGGAATCCGGTCAGTCGTGACGCCATTGCGCTCGGGGGAGGGCACAATGGTGGAGAGCCGGTTTCCAGGGTTTCGTCCCCGTAGCGGCCGACCGTACCCACCACTCGGCATCATGGTGCGGCGTGCTGTGACAGCCGGGGCGGTTCAGCCGGTCTCGAGACGACAATCCGTGGCTACGGTCCTCCTTGCGCCCCGCCAAAATGGTGTCAGTACCTGCATGCTGGTAACCGCGGCAGCCCGGAGAGGTACGGCCGTGCTCCGGCTGCTGGTATGCCTGGGCCAGCAGCTCCCGGGTTCCCCAGGGCGACCCACGCTCCCAGACGCCGCAATCAGGCATATTCACGTCCTCGGCGGCGGGTTGCGGGCGGTGCGTATATTCGCTGGCGCCCACACCGCCGCCTCGCGCATCCTGGTGTGGCCGTTGGGAACGCACCGGTGCTCACATCCCGAGTACCGGATACGTCCGAGACGGTACAACTGAAGACTTCCACGCCCGGTGCGCAGACGACGGTTACTTCGACTGTTAATCGGCAGGTTGCGGGTTCGAGTCCCGCCCACCCCCGTGGTGGTAGCTCAATCGGTAGAGCGGCACGTACCGGCGTCGACTCGATCTCGGGCGTGGACACGACGACGACCGTGCCCGGTGCGAAGGGGTGGGCTACTTCCTCTTTCAACGGATGCCGTGCGGATCGTACCCGGACCCTCGGGTCCGTCACCGATCCGTCGGCATGTTCCCGCTCCGCCTCGAACTCGGGCACGGTCTCGCCGGAGGGCTTCGACGCTCCACCGGCGACCGAGACTCCGAGGCCACCATGAGCAAGTTCAACACGTCGAAGGTCCGCGCGGCGGTCGGTTCCGTCATCACCGCCACCGCCGAACCCGCCGCCCGCACGGCGGAGGGCGCCCCCGGTTTCGCGAGGGACCCGAAGAGCGAACTGTTCCTGCTCGCGGTCGCCAACATGGTCGGCGAACCCACGTTCTACGAGTCGGCCGACGGCCGGGACGACCGCTTCCGGACCCTCGTCCACACCGTGGCGGTCGAGGACCCCGCATGGACGCGTGCGTTCCTGGCGTGGCTGCGCACCGGCGCGCACATGCGTTCGGCGGCCCTGGTGGGCGGCCTGGAGGCCGCGAAGGCACTGCGCGACGCGGGCCTGCCGGGTGGACGGCAGATCACCGCCTCGGTGCTGCAGCGCGCCGACGAGCCGGGTGAGGCGATCGCCTACTGGTTCGGGCGGTACGGCCGCCGGATTCCCAAGCCCGTCAAGCGGGGCATCGCCGACGCGGCACGCCGACTCTACAGTGAACGGTCACTGTTGAAGTACGACACGTCGTCGCACGCGGTCCGGTTCGGTGACGTCCTGGAACTGACCCACCCCGCCCCGGCCGCCGACAAGCCCTGGCAGGGTGCCCTGTTCGACCACGCGCTCGGTCGTCGCCGCGACCGCGGCAACCCGGTGGACGCGGACGTCCTGCCGGTCGTGGCCCGCAACGCGGCGCTGCGGGCGCGCGTCGCCGACGACCCCACGGTCCTGACCGATCCCGACGCACTGCGGGCGGCCGGAATGGCCTGGGAGGACGCCCTGTCCCTCGCCGGCCCCAAGGCCGACAAGGCACGCCTGTGGGAGGCGATGATCCCGTCCATGGGATACATGGCCTGCCTGCGGAATCTGCGCAACTTCGACGAGGCGGGGGTCTCCGACGAGGTCGCCGCGACCGTGGCGGCACGGCTCTCCGCCCCGGGTGAGGTCGCTCGGTCACGGCAGCTGCCGATGCGGTTCCTGTCGGCGTACCGCGCGGCACCGTCGCTGCGGTGGTCGTACCCGTTGGAGACCGCGCTGCAGCACTCGCTCGCCAACATCGCGCCGCTGCCGGGCCGGACGCTGATCCTGGTCGACACGTCGGGGTCGATGAACGCCCGCTTCTCACGCGACGGCACACTCATGCGCTGGGACGCGGCGACCCTGTTCGGCCTGGCCATCGCCGATCGCAGTGAGCGCGCCACCATCGTGTCGTTCTCGGGATCCTGGTACGGGCACGAGCAGCACGAGGGCACGAAGGTGTTCAAGCTCCGGAAGCGGGAGTCGGTGCTGCGCGCGTTGTCCCGCTGGCGCAACGACGGGTACTTCATCGGAGGCGGCACGGAGACCGAGGTCGCCGTCACCCGCCACTACCGGGACCACGACCGGGTGATCATCCTGACCGACGAGCAGGCGCACGGCAACGGTCCGGACGTGACCCGCGCGGTGCCCGCGCACGTGCCGGTCTACACCTGGAACCTGGCCGGATACCGGTACGGTCACGCGCCTTCGGGCCACGGCACCCGGCACACCTTCGGCGGTCTCACCGACGCGGGGTTCCGGATGATCCCGTTGCTGGAGGCGGGTCGTGACGGCACCTGGCCGTGGGAGGGCTCCGACCGTCCCGGGTGAATCGGCGTCCGGTGTCCGTCCCGCCGTACTGTCACAGCCGTGTGAGAGGGTGCCGCAATGACGGATACCGCACTCCTGTTCATCGACGTCCAACGGAACATGTTGGTCGGCGACACCGCCTCCCCGGTCGCGGGGACACTCACACCGGTGCTGAGGTCCCTGCTCGACCGGGCGCGCGCGTCGGGTGCCGCCGTGGTCCACGTCCTGAACGACGGTGGCCCGGGTGACCCCGACCGGCCCGGTACCGACGGCTGGCAACCGGTGTTCGAGGCCGAGCCGGGCGAGACGGTGGTGCGGAAGACCGAGAACGACACGTTCGCCTCCAATCCGGAACTCGCCGAGCGGTTGCGCGCCGACGGGGTCGAGACCGTCGTGATCGCCGGCCTGCAGAGCGAGTACTGCGTGAAGGCGACGACGCTGTCGGCGCTGGCGGCGGGTTTCGACGTCCGGCTGGTGGGCGACGGCCACGGCACCTATCCGGACGGACGACCCGCCGAGGAGGTCGCCGCCGAGACCAACGAGGAGTTGTCGAGGTCCGGCGTGACCGTCGTCCCGTCCGCCGAGGCCTTGACCGGCTGAGCAACCCGCCAAAGCCGGAGCCTCGTGTGATGGCCGGATCGGGCCGCGACCGGTGTTAGCCTGCGGTTGTACGCTGCGGCCGGCGCCGCAGTCACCGCGATCGAGGAGACACCATCATGGCAACGGTTCGCACCGCACGCACCAACTGGGACGGCGACCTCCAGTCCGGTAAGGGCACCGTCCACTTCGAGTCCTCCGGGTTGCCGGAGACCGACGTGACGTGGGCGGCGCGTTCGCAGGACGCCAACGGGAAGACCAGTCCCGAGGAGCTGATCGCCGCCGCCCATTCCGCGTGCTTCTCCATGGCGCTGTCGGCGGGCCTGGCGAAGGCGGGGACACCCCCGGAGAGCCTCGACACCAAGGCGGAGGTCACCTTCGACCCGGCCGCGGGCGGGATCACCGGGATCCACCTGACGGTGCACGGCAAGGTGCCGGGCATCACCGCGTCCGAGTTCCTCGACGCGACCGAGAACGCCAAGGCCAACTGCCCGGTGAGCAAGGCGCTCGCGGCGACCACCATCACGCTGCAGGCCGTACTCGACTGACGGGCGGCGACCGACGGCCACGGCGCGGGGAACGTCCGTCCCGCGCTGTGGCCGTTTTGTGGCACTCGCCACGCACACTGACGGGCAGGCACGGACGTCCAGTGTGATGAGGAGTAGCCGATGAGAAGACGCACGCTGTTGCGAGGAGCGGCCCTGGCCGTGCCGGCCACCGTGCTGGCGGGCGCCGGTACCGCCGCCGCCGACGTCTCCACCACCGCGAACTTCCGGGTGGTCGTGACCGAACAGGTCTCCAACCGGATCATGGTGTTCGACAAGGACTCGGCGTTCACCGACGCCAACGTCTACAAGACGTTCAGCCCCGGAGGCGGCGGCTGGTCGAACCTGTCCGATGTGCGGATCCGTGACACGGCGTCGTTCGGCGTCGTCGGCCTGGCGGCGGCGTCGGGCGGCAACGTCGGCATCTGGAACGTCACCGACGAGAAGCACCAGGAGTCGAACGATCTGTTGTGGAGTGCGGCTCCGGGCGGCAATCCGCACGCCGCCGAACGCATCCCCGACATCGGCGCGATCGTCACAGCCTCCTCGCACGGCTACCTGACGGTGTACGGCCCTACGGCCGTCAGCCGCCCCGAAACCCTCGCGAAGGTGCAGACGGTCAGCCTCCCCGGCGCCCACGGGGTGCTGTGGGATCCCACGATCAACCGGTTGTGGGCAATCGGCGACAAGACACTGCGCACGTACGAGGTGACCGGAACCTACCGGAACACCCGGCTGCGCTACACCGGGCAGTCCATCACGCTGCCCGGCCTGGGGCACGATCTGCAACCGGACTACTCGGACCCGGGTCGACTGTGGATCACCGACACCTACGGCATCTACCGGGTCGTCAAGAGCACGATGCAGGCGCCGAAGTATTCGAGCAGCCGCCGGGTCAAGTCCTTCGTACGGCATTCGAGTGGCGAGGACTTCTGGGTGCAGGCCGACGACACCGGTTCCCGGACCTGGGGAAGCCCGACCGTCGTCTTCTCCCAGTCGGACGACCGCACCCGCTCCGGCGCCGAGTTCTACAAGGCGCGCTGGTACGCCACGTCCTTCCACTGACACCGCGCACACCACGGCGAACCGGCCCGTATGCTCGCGGGCCGGTTCGCCGTTTCCATCCACGTGACGCCACCGAATCGATCGCGTCACCCCTCGCCGTGAGGACGGGCCGTGGCGCTACCTGCTGTTACGCCCACGTTCCGTCGCCTTCCTCTGTTGACAATCCGATGATCGTACGGTTTGCTGGAATGACAGTGGAAATGAAGAAGGATTAGACACCGGACATTTCCCCCCCTCGCCGCGAGGTCACGCGGCCGAACGTCGTACACCTCGGCGGGCTGACACCGGGAACGGGTCGGCCCGCCGACATATCCCCACAAAGGAGGCTGATCACGTGTCGTCGCCTATTACCGAGGGACGCAGGTTCCGCGCCTACACCACCAGGCACCTCGACGAACTTCTCGAACGTGCGGGCCTCTCCGGCGAACAGCGACTGCGTGCCCGCGCCGTCGCGACAGTGCTGCCCTTCCGTACCAACGCATACGTGGTCGACGAGCTGATCGACTGGTCCGCCGCCCCCGACGACCCCATGTACCGGCTGGTGTTCCCGCAGGAGGACATGCTCCCCGCCGAGGACGTCACCGCGCTGGCCGCCCTGCTCGACACCGATCCCCGCGGGCCACGGCTCAAGGCCGCCGCGGCGGCGGTCCGCCGCCGGCTCAACCCGCACCCGGCCGGCCAACTGGAACTCAACCGCCCCACCGTCGGCGACAGCCGGCTGCAGGGCATCCAGCACAAGTATCGCGAGACGGTGCTGTTCTTCCCGCAACAGGGCCAGACCTGCCACGCGTACTGCACCTACTGCTTCAGGTGGGCGCAGTTCGTCGGCGACGCGGACCTGAAGATGGCCAGCAACGACATAGACGAACTGGTCCGGTATCTCGGCGAACACCCCGAGGTCACCAGTGTCCTGATCACCGGAGGCGATCCGATGATCATGGGAGAACCGGTACTGCGGCGTTACCTCACACCGCTGCTGGAGCTGGAGCAGATCGAGTCGATCCGCTTGGGCACCAAGGCACTCGGATACTGGCCGCAGCGGTTCGTCACCGACCCCGACGCCGACGCCACCCTGCGGCTGTTCGAGGAGGTGGTGGCCGCGGGGAAGAACCTGGCCGTCATGGCCCACTTCACGCATCCGCGCGAACTGGAGTCCGAACTGGTCGCCGACGCCGTCCGGCGGATCCGTGACACGGGTGCGATCATCCGTACCCAGGCACCACTGATCCGTTCGATCAACGACCGTCCCGAACTGTGGTCGGGCATGTGGCGGACCCAGCACCGGATGGGCATGGTCCCGTACTACATGTTCGTGGAACGCGACACCGGCCCGCAGGACTACTTCGCCGTACCGCTGGCCAGGGCGTTCGACATCTTCCGTGAGGCGTACTCGCAGGTGTCCGGCCTGTGCCGGACGGTTCGCGGCCCGTCGATGTCGGCCGACCCCGGGAAGGTGTGCGTCGACGGCGTGGCCGAGATCGGTGGCGAGCGGGTCTTCGTGCTCCACATGATCCAGGCCCGGGATCCCGAGCTGGTCGGGACGCCGTTCTTCGCCGAATACGATCCGCACGCGGTCTGGCTGCACGACCTCAAGCCCGCCTTCGCGGACCGCTTCCCGTTCCAGTAACGAAGCCCACCGGGGCCGGCCGTCACCGGGCGGCCCCGTGTCAGGGACTCACCCGATCGGTGACTCCCTGGTCATGAGTCCGGCGTGGGCGCGCCGCAACGCCGCCACGTCGACGCCTCGCAGCGACTCGCTCACCGCCACGCCCGGACGGGCCGGAATCGAGACCTCACTCGGCACCGCCAGCACCGGAACGCCCGCCGCGCTCGCGCTGGCGACCCCGGTGACGGAGTCCTCGATCGCGAGGCAGTCGCCGGGATCCAGGCCCAGTGCGCGGTAGGCGGTGGCATACGGCTCCGGGTCGGGCTTGTTCCTGGCGACCTCGTCGCCGCACACCGTCACGGTGAAGTTCGAGGCCCCGATCGTGCCGATGATGATGTCGACGAGTTCCCTACCGGTCGCGGTGACCAGGGCGGCGGGAATGCCGGACCGGCGGACGTCGGCCAACAGGTCGGCGGCACCCGGCCGCCATGTCATGCCCGCCGCGAACAGGACCTTCATCCGCTCGATCAGCCACCGGGTGTTGGCGGGCACGGTGTCGTGCGGCAGCCCCCATTCGGAGTGCAGCACCTCGACGGACTCGGTCTGGTCCATGCCGACCAACCGGGCCCGGGTCGCCGGGTCGAGGGTGCGGCCGAGTTCGCCCGCCAGGTCCCGCAACCCCACCTCCCACAACCGTTCACTGTCCAGAAGGGTGCCGTCCATGTCGAACAGCACGGCGCGCAGTTCAGGTTCGGGCATCGGTCTCTCTATCTGTCGGCACGGCCACGCCGTCATGTTCCCCGGTGAGGGCCGGCGGGTGTCGGCGGAGACACGTCGGTGTGCCGCGCGCCTCAACACGTTCCACGGCGACGCCGGGCCGGTTCCGGGGCCGGGCCGTCAAAGATAGCGGTTGCCGCTCGGGGTCCCGTCGCCACACCTTCCGACAGTGCCCGCCTCACACGTACCGCAGGCGACACCCACCGGTACGCCGGGCGAACACGTCACGACCGACACGGCTCGTGACGGCGCGAAACCGGACATCGCGCTCATCGAGGTGTCGAAGGCCCGGATGGCCGGCCGCGCCGACGCCCGGTTCCGCGCGTCACTTGGCATTTCTGTGTTTCTGCTTCAACGCGAAATGACTTCGTCATTTCGCGTTGAAGTACGACGCATCCGGGTGGTGGATGACCAGGGCGTCGGTCGACTGTTCCGGCGTGAGCTGGAGTTCCTCGGTCAGTTCCACACCGATGCGTTCCGGTTCGAGGATGGCGACGGTCTTGGCGCGGTCCTCCAGCTCCGGGCAGGCGGCGTAGCCGAACGAGTAACGGCAGCCCCGGTAGTCGACCTTGAGGATCCCCGGGAGGTCGGCCGGATCGGAGTCACCGACGGTGCCGCCTCCGGGCAGCACCAGCTCCCGGCGCATCCGTTGGTGCCAGTACTCCGCCAACGCCTCGGTGAGCTGCACGCTCAGCCCGTGGACCTCGAGGTAGTCGCGGTAGGCGTGTTGCGCGAAGAGTTTCGCGGTGTACTCGCTGGCGGCCCGGCCGATGGTCACCAACTGCAGGCCGATGACGTCGAGCTCACCGCCGCGCGCCTCCACCTCCTCACGGCTGCGGAAGAAGTCCGCGATGCACAGCCGGCGTTCGTGACGCTGGCGCGGGAAGTCGAACCGCGCCCGCTCGGAGTTGCCGTTCTCGTCCAGGACGACGACGGTGTTCCCCTCCGAATAGCAGGGGAAGTAGCCGTACACCACGGCCGCCTCCAGCACCTTGTCGGTCGCCAGCCGATCCAGCCAGTACCGGAGCCGGGGACGGCCCTCGGTCTCCACCAACTCCTCGTAACTCGGGCCGTCGTTCCCCCGGGAGGGTTTGAGGCCCCACTGACCGAGGAAGGTCGCCCGTTCGTCGAGCATGCCCGCGTAGTCGGCGGTGTGCAGGCCCTTGACCACCCGGGTGCCGTAGAACGGCGGCGTGGGGACCTCGACGTCCCTGGCGACGTCGGAGCGGACGCTGTCGTCGTCCAGCGCGGGGGCGGTGTCGGCGACCACTGAGGCGTGACGTGCCCGCCGTTCCCGCCGTAGCGCGATCTTGGCCTGCCGTTCGGCGTCGATCACGGGGGCGCCACCCCGGCGTGCCGTCATGACCCGCTGCATGAGGTCCAGTCCCTCGAAGGCGTCCTTGGCGTAGTGGACCTCGCCGTCGACGAACATCTCACGGAGGTCGTCCTCGACGTAGGCGCGGGTGAGGGCCGCACCGCCGAGCATGACCGGCCACCGCGACGCCAGGCCGCGCGCCATCATCTCGGCCAGGTTCTCCTTCATGATGACGGTGCTCTTGACGAGCAGCCCCGACATGCCGATGGCGTCGGCGTTGTGGCGTTCGGCGGCCTCCACTATGGCGTTGATGGGCTGCTTGATGCCGATGTTGACGACGCTGTACCCGTTGTTGGACAGGATGATGTCGACGAGGTTCTTGCCGATGTCGTGGACGTCGCCCTTGACGGTGGCGAGCACGATGGTGCCCTTGCCCTCGGCGTCGGACTTCTCCATGTGCGGCTCCAGGTGGGCCACCGCGGTCTTCATGACCTCCGCCGACTGGAGTACGAAGGGCAACTGCATCTGTCCGGAACCGAAGAGTTCTCCGACGGTCTTCATGCCGTCGAGGAGTACGTCGTTCACGATGTCCAATGCGGACATGTCGGCCAGGGCGGCGTCGAGGTCGGCCTCCAGGCCCTTGCGTTCGCCTTCGACGATCCTGCGGGCGAGCCGCTGCTCCAGTGGCAGTGCGGCGAGCTCCTGTGCGCGTGTCGCGCGGGCGGCGGCCATGTCCACGCCCGCGAACAGCTCGATGAACCGCTGGAGCGGGTCGTAGCCCTCGCGTCGACGGTCGTACACCATGTCGAGCGCCACCTGGCGCTGCTCCTCGGGGATCCGGTTCATGGGCAGGATCTTGGAGGCGTGGACGATGGCGCTGGTCAGGCCGGCCTCCACGCACTCGTGGAGGAACACCGAGTTCAGAACCTGACGGGACGCGGCGTTCAGTCCGAAGGAGACGTTGGAGATGCCCAGTGTGGAGTTGACTCCGGGATAGCGCCGCGTGATCTCCCTGATGGCCTCGATCGACTCCAGGGCGTCGCGGCGGGTCTCCTCCTGCCCGGTCGATATCGGGAACGTGAGGGTGTCCACGAAGATGTCGGGCAGTGCCATGCCCCAGTTCTCGACGAGGTCGTCGATGGTGCGGGCCGCGATCTCGACCTTCCGTTCGGCGGTGCGGGCCTGTCCCTCCTCGTCGATGCACATCACCACGACGGACGCGCCGTGCTCGACGATGGCGGGCATCGCCCGGGCGTACCGGGACTCCGGTCCGTCGCCGTCCTCGAAGTTGACGGAGTTGACGATGCACCGGCCGCCCAACGCCTCCAGCCCGGCCCTGATGACGTCGGGCTCGGTGGAGTCGAGCATGACCGGCAGCGTGGAGGCGGTCGCGAACCGGGAGGCGAGTTCGTGCATGTCGCGGCTGCCGTCCCGGCCGACGTAGTCGACGCAGAGGTCGAGGACGTGTGAGCCGTCGCGGGCCTGGTCCCTGGCCACCTCGACGCAGTGGTCCCAGTCGCCGGCGAGCATGGCCTCCCGGAACGCCTTGGATCCGTTGGCGTTGGTCCGCTCCCCCACCATGAGGATGCTCGCGTCCTGGGCGAACGGCACGTGGTGGTAGGAGGACGCCACGCCCGGTTCGATGGTGGGGTGCCGTTCGACGGGCGACCGCCCGGCCATGCGCTCGGACAGTTGCCGGATGTGTTCCGGGGTGGTGCCGCAACAACCGCCGACCAGCCCGACGCCGTATTCGTCGACGAAACGGTCGAGGGCGTCGGCCAGTTCCGGCGGGGTCAACGGGAACACCGCGCCGTCGGGTCCCAGCTCGGGCAGCCCGGCGTTGGGCATCACCGACAACGGGATCGGGGAGTACCGCGACAGGTAGCGCAGGTGCTCGGTCATCTCGGCGGGGCCGGTCGCGCAGTTGAGCCCGATCAGGTCGACCTTGAGCGCGGTCAGGGCGGTCAGGGCGGCGGCGATCTCACTGCCGACGAGCATGGTGCCGGTGGTCTCCACCGTGACCGAGGCGATGATCGGGATCTCGACGCCGAGCCGGCGGGCGGCGCGCTGCGCGCCCACGATGCCCGACTTGGTCTGTAGGAGGTCCTGGGAGGTCTCGACGATGAGGGCGTCCGCGCCTCCCTCGATGAGACCGGCCGCGCATTCGGTGTAGGCGTCGCGCAGGCGCGCGTAGGGCGCGTGTCCCAGCGTCGGCAGCTTGGTGCCCGGCCCCATGGAGCCGAGGACGAAACGGGGCCGGTCGGCGGTGGCGTGGCCGTCGGCGACCTCCCTGGCCAGTCTCGCCGAGGCGAACGCGAGTTCGTGGGTGCGGTGGGCGATGTCGTACTCGCCGAGGTTGCCCAGGTTCGCACCGAAGCTGTTGGTCTCGACGCAGTCGGCACCCGCCCGGAAGTAGGCGTCGTGGATGTCCCGGACGATGTCGGGGCGGGTCACGTTCAGGATCTCGTTGCAGCCTTCCATCCCCTGGAAGTCGTCCATGTCGGGATCGGCGTCCTGCAGCATCGTGCCCATGGCCCCGTCCGCGACCAGGATCCGGTGACGCAGGGTGCTGAGAAATGAGTTCGGCTGCATGCGACAAGACTAACGGCGAACCGGACGACACCGCCCCGGCATACCCGACGCCGACGGGCCGCCGGGCAGGTCAGCGCCGCGACCGGGGCCGCGCGCGGGTTCGGTGAATTCCCGGATGCCGGGACGGAGGCCGGAACGCGGGATTCAGGCGTCCTGTCGCACTTCGCGAACCGGGACGTACCCTGACGAGGTGACAGTGTTCGACGGACTTCCGGTACTGCGGTCGCCGGTTCTGGTGGCGGCCTTCACCGGCTGGAACGACGCCGCGGATTCGGCCAGCCATGTCATCGCCCACTTGAGCGAGCAGTGGCAGGCGACGCACGTGGCCACCATCGATCCGGATCCCTACTACGACTTCCAGATGGCGAGACCGACCGTGAAGGTCACCGCGGAAGGTGTACAGCGGGTGGACTGGCCGTTCAGCGGTTTCTCGGTGGCCTCACCCGCCGACGCCGATCGCGACGTGGTGCTGTTGACGGGCTCCGAACCGAGCATGCACTGGCGCGGGTTCTGCGAGGAGATCGCCGAGATCTGCCACAGCCTGGAGATAGAACAGGTGATCCTGCTGGGCGCCCTGATGGCCGACGTCGGCTACGCGAAGCCGCTGCCGGTGTCGGGGACCTCGAACGACCCCGCGCTGGCCCGGCGGCTGAAGATGGACCCGGTCGACTACGAGGGGCCGGGCGGCATCATCGCCCTGCTGCACGCGACGTTCCAGCACATCGAGATTCCGGTCACATCCTGCTGGGTCCACGTGCCGCACTACGCGGCGACCGCTCCCTGCCCCAAGGCGACGCTGGGCCTGCTGCATCGCCTGGAGGAGCTGCTGGACCTGCCCGTACCGGCGGGCGCGCTGGTGGAGAAGACGGCGCAGTGGGAGAACGAGGTAACCCAGTTGGTGGAGTCCGACACCGACATCGCCGAGTACATCAACTCACTCGACGACGCCGGTGAGGGCGATGCCGAGCCCTCCGGCGACGACATCGCCCGCGACTTCGAACGCTACCTGCGGCGGCGCGGCCCACAGGGAGACGGCGACACGGGCCGCGACTGACGCCTCAGGCCGAGTCGCCGACCAGGCTCCAGCGGTGTCGCGCCAACCGGGTCGGCGTCTCGGTGGGCGCCGTCTTGCCCACGAACGCGCGCCGCGCCGCGGCGAATCCGCTTCGGTCGTCGAAGAAATCCTTGGCCATCTCGGCGAGTTCGGCCGCCGCGTAGTACGCGGGCGGCCGGGTCCCCTGCAGCACCCTCGACTTGGCCGCCAGCGCCTCGGCGTGCCATTCCGGCTCGGCGTAGGAGGCCGCCAGGTCGGCGAGCCAGTCCCGGAACCGGTCCCAGTCGCGTGGCCCGACCGCGTCCACGAGGCCGATGCCGGCGGCGGCCTCCGCGTCCACCGGCAGCTTCTCGGTCAACAGCCGGGTCGCGGTGGCGTGCCCGACCCGGCGGGGAAGGGTGTACGTGTGGAGTTCGGAGCCGTACAGGCCCATGTCGTAGTACGGATTGAGCACGACGCCCCGCCGGGCGACGACGATGTCGGCGGCGAGGCCGAGCATGACGCCGCCCGCCCCGGCGCCGCCGGTGAACGCGGCGATGGTGAGCTGGCCGGTACACGACACCAGTGCGGTGCACAGCCGGTTGATGGCGTTGATGTTGCGCCACGCCTCCATGGCAGGGTCGGGTGCCGCTTCGATGACGTTGAGGTGGATGCCGTTGGAGAAGTTCTGTGGTGACCCGCTGAGGACGAGCACACGGGTGTCCTGCGCCAGCGCGGTCTCCAGGGCGGCGGCGATGCGCTCGCACTGCGCGGTGGACATGGCGCCGTTGTAGACCCGGAAGTCGAGGTGGCCGACGTCACCGACGCGGCGGTACGTGGTCTCCTGGAGCGGGGCGGGCACCGGCATGTCGGGGACGGGTTCGTCGAACACCGTGGTGGCGGGCAGTTTGACGCCGGCGCCGCCGGCGTCGCGGGGTTCCTTGACGTGGCCGATCCACACGGTCTTGTCGCCGGTGGCGACGGCGATGGCGTCCTGTCCTCTACCGATGACGGTGCCGGGGTAGAAGCGTCGGGGCCTGCCCTCGGCCACGGCGGCGTCGTAGACGTACACCGTCCGGCCCTCGATCTCGGTACGCACACCGGGTGCGGAGTCGGCCGCGTGGATCCGCCGGACTATCTGCTCGGCGGGTTGGCTCCAGTCGAACTCCCGGTCCGCCCGGCGCATCGAGGGCCGGGTGCGCGCGTGGGTCACCGGGCGCGGCATGTCCTCTTGGGACACGGGCTGGAAGCCGGGATCGGCGGCCTTGGCGACGACCTCCTCCATACAGGACATGGCGGCGTCGGCCACCGGTCCGTTGTAGAGGGCCGCCTTGGAGGTCGGCGGTTCCGGCATGGGGAACGTCCGTGACGCCCATACGGGGCCGGCGTCCATCTCCTCCACGGCCGACAGGGCGGTGACGCCCCACAGTCCCTCCTGCTCCTGGATCGCGTAGTCGAGCGACGAGGGACCGCGGTCGCCGACGGGACCGGGATGGACGATGACGGTGGGCCATTTGCGCCATATCTCGGCGGGCACACGGTGTTTGAGGAACGGACACAGGATCAGTTCCGGCGAGACGGCGTGCACGACCGCGACCAGGGAGTCCGGTGTGGAGTGCACGGGGGCCAGTTCCACGGTCACGTCGTGCCCGGCGGCACGCAGGGCGCACCAGGCGCGCTGGGTCAGGCCGTTGAAGGCCGAGACCAGCAGCAGGATCTTCACTCGGGGGGCTCCTTCGCGTCGGACAGGGGTCGGCGAGGGTGACGACAGCCAGCCACCCTACCGTGGTTATGTCCGATATGTGATGGGGGTCGCGCCCCGGACTCTCGCCGGTCCCGGCACCTCACCGGCCGCACTCAGAGTGCGACGCCGAGCAATCCCTCCACAGTGTCCTTCGCGACGGACGGTTCACCGGATCCGGGCGCCGACTGCGCCAGTGTGGCGTCCGCCCACGCGTCCACCGCCGCCAGCGCCCCCGCCGTGTCGAGGTCGTCGGACAACCGGTCACGCACCGACGCCAGCATCGGCCGCGGATCCGCCTGCCCCTCGGTCGTCGCCGCCAGCCGCCACCGCGAGAGCCGGTCGAGTGCGGTCTTGAGCACCGCGTCGTTCCACTCCCGGTCGGAACGGTAGTGGTCGGCCAGCAGCCCGAGCCGTATCGCGCCCGGATCGACGCCGTCGGCGCGCAACCGCGACACGAATACCAGGTTGCCCCGGCTCTTGGACATCTTCTCGCCGTCGAGACCGATCATCCCGGCATGGACGTAGTGCCCCGCGAAAGGCGTGACGCCGGTCGCGACCTCGGCGTGCGCCGCCGACATCTCGTGATGCGGGAAGATCAGGTCGTTGCCGCCACCCTGCACGTCGATCCGGTCGCCGAGGTGCCGCAACGCGATGGCCGCGCACTCGATGTGCCAGCCGGGACGGCCCGGTCCCATCGGGGACGGCCAACTGGGTTCACCGGCGCGGCCGCCACGCCACAGCAACGGGTCCAGGCTGTCGCGTTTGCCGGCCCGGTCGGGGTCCCCGCCCCGTTCCCCGAAGTAGCGCAGCATGGTGTCCCGGTCATAGTGCGACTCGCCGCCGAAACCGGGGGCCGCCGACACCGGGAAGTAGTAGTCACCCGTGCCGTCGTCGAGCGGATAGGCGGCACCGGCCTCCCGAAGCCGCTCGACCATCGCGGCGACCAGGTCCATCGACTCCACCGCGCCGACGTACGCGCGCGGCGGCAGGATGGACAGCGCCTCCATGTCCTCCCGGAACAGGGCGGTCTCCCGCAGGCCTAGCACTATCCAGTCCTCGCCGTCGCGTTCGGCCCGCTCGAACAGCGGGTCGTCGACGTCGGTGACGTTCTGGACGTAGTTCACGTCGTGGCCGTTGTCCCGCCACACCCGGTTGATCACGTCGAAGGTGATCATGGTCGCGGCGTGTCCCAGGTGCGTGGCGTCGTACGGGGTGATCCCGCAGACGTACATGCGCGCCGCGTCGTGTACCGGCACGGCCGGGGCGACGGCCTGACGGGCGGTGTCGTACAACCGCAACGGCTCGCCCCCACCGGGGGGCTGTGGAAGTCGGGGTGCCTGCCAAGATTCCATGATCCGAGCCTAGACGCCGGCCCCGACGGCGACGATCGGATCACCACGTGCCCTGGATCTCACCCGCTCCGGCGGTCGCGAGCGGGAGGCCGCCGCGGGTCAGGTCGCCTGCACCAGACCGGTTCCGAGCAGGATCATCAGGACGACACCGAACCCGATGCGGTACCACACGAACGGCATGAGGCTGCTTCGCGAGACGAACTTCAGCAGCCACGCCACCGCCGCGTAGGCGACACCGGCGCTGACCACCATGCCGACGATCACCGGTACCGCGCCGACGTCCTGGTTGAACGCCTCCGCGCCCTCCAGGACACCCGCACCGGTCAGCGCCGGGATGCCCAGGAAGAACGCCAGGCGGGTCGCCGAGACCCTGTCCAGGTCGCGCAGCATGCCCGCCGACATCGAGGCACCCGAGCGCGAGACGCCCGGGAACAGGGCCACGCACTGCAGGATGCCGACGAACAACGCGTCCTTCAGGTTGATCTGCGCCTCGCCGCGCTGGTTGGTCGCCGCGTACTCGGCGAACCACAGCACGAAGCTCCAACCGATCATGCCGAACGCCACGAACCAGAGGTTGAACAGCGAGTCGATCGAGTCCTCAAGGAACAGGCCCGCCAACACGATCGGCACCGAGCCGATGATGACGTACCAACCGAACCGGTACTCGAAGGCCGACCGGTGACGCGCCGAGAACAGTCCCCGGAAGAACCCGGCGGTGATGCGCCAGATGTCCTTGGCGAAGTAGATCAGCAGGGCCACGACGGCGGCGGTCTGGATGATCGCGTTGAACCCGATGACGGCGGAGGAGTCGGCGTCCAGACCGATCCACTGGCTGACCACCGTGAGGTGCCCGGTCGAGGAGACCGGAAGGAACTCCGTGAGGCCCTCCACGATCCCGAGGACGACGGCTTGCCAGATCTCCACTACTCCGCCGCCCCGGACGACTCGGCCGCCTCGGCCACCGCGCGCAGCGTCGCCAGGCGCGACTCGACGTCGGGTGCGAACGTGGTCACCGACAGGGTCGTCACCCCCGCCTCGGCGAACGCGGTCAACCGGTCGGCGATCCGGTCGGGGGGACCCAGCAACGACGTCCGGTCGATGAACTCGAACGGGACGGCCGCCGCGGCCTCCCGGTGCTTCTTGGCCAGGTACAGCTCCTGCACCTGCGCGGCGGCGTCACCGAAGCCCATCCGGGTCGCCAACTGGTTGTAGAAGTTCTGCTTGCGGCTGCCCATTCCTCCGATGTAGAGCGCGCAGTAGGCGCGGACCGCGTCGGCGCACGCCTCCAGGTCGGCGCCCACGACGACCGGCACGGTGGGCACCACGTCGAAACCGGCCAGTCCGGGCTTGCCCGCCTTCTCCGCTCCCCGGGCGACGCAGGCGAGCTGGTCGGCCGCGTACTCGGGCGCGAAGAACACGCCCAGCCAGCCGTCGGCGATCTCTCCGGCGAGCTCCAGGTTCTTGGGGCCGATCACCGCGAGGTACAGCGGGATGTCGGACCGCGACGGGCGCATCGCCAACCGAAGCGGCTTTCCGGGGCCGTCGGGCAGCGGCAGCGTGATGTGCTCACCGGACAGGCTCACCGGTCCGCCGCCGAGGACCTGACGGACCACGTCGACGTACTCCCGGGTCCGGCCCAGCGGCTTGGCGAACGGCACGCCGTACCAGCCCTCCGACACCTGCGGCCCGGAGACGCCCAGGCCGAGACGGAACCGGCCGCCCGACAGGGTGTCCAGGCTCGCCGCGGTCATCGCGGTCATGGTCGCGGCACGCGCGGGGATCTGCATGACCGCCGCACCCACGTCGATGCGCTCGGTGTGAGCGGCCAGCCAGGTGAGCATGGTGACCGAGTCGGAACCGTAAGCCTCGGCGGCCCACACCACCGAGTAACCGAGCCGCTCGGCCTCCCGGGCGGCGGCCAGGTGGGATTGCGGATCGGCTCCGCTCCCCCAGTATCCGAGGCTCAGTCCCAAGCGCATTGTGGTCTCCGATCGGTCGCCGTGTTCCGCCTGTCAGATCGCCGCGCCCGGCGGCGGGGCGGGCCGAACCAGCCTAGCGGCCCACCTCCGCGCCACCACAGCAGACGCGGCCCTCCGCGCGGGCGCGGGGAGTCGCCGACTGACCCGGAGTGACGACGGTGTGCGCTGGCCACCGACCGCCGCCGCCCGGTAGGTTCAGTGCTTGTGGAGCAGCGACCGTTGGGCCTGAGCGGCTTTGAAGTGTCCCGGTTGGGGCTGGGGACGATGACGTGGGGAGTCGGCAGCGACTTCGACGTCGACGACGCGGCGGCGCAGCTCACCACGTTCACCGAGGCCGGCGGCACCCTCGTCGACACCGCCGACATCTACGGGCAGGGGGCCGCGGAGACGGTACTGGGGGAACTGCTGGACAAGGTGGTGCCGCGAAGCGAGGTCCACCTCTCCACCAAGTCCGGTGTGGTGGCCCGGGAACCCCGGCACCGCAACACCTCCAGGGGACATCTGCTGCGGGCGCTGGACGCGTCGCTGCAACGTCTGGGCACCGATCACGTCGACCTGTGGCAACTGCACGTCCACGACCCGGACACCCCGATGGAGGAGACACTGGCCACCCTGGACCACGCGGTGGCGTCCGGCCGGGCGCGGTACGTGGGTCTGTCCAATCACACCGGTTGGCAGACCGGCCGGGCCGTCGCCTGGCAGCGGGCGTGGCCGGGCCGGGTGCCCATCACCGCCAACCAGGTGGAGTATTCGCTGGTGCAGCGGGGGATCGAACGCGAGGTGTTGCCGGCCTGCCTCGCGATGGACGTGGGCGTCCTGGCCTGGTCGCCGCTGGGTCGTGGGGTCCTGACCGGGAAGTACCGCTACGGACGACCCTCCGACTCGCGCGCGTCGTCGCCGCAGTGGGGGCGCTTCGTATCGTCCTATCTGGATGACCGCTGTGCCGGGATCGTCGAGGCGGTCGCCACCGCCGCGGACGGCCTGGGGGTGACCCCCCTGGAGGTGGCGCTGTCGTGGGTGCGCGACCAGCCGGGGGTGACCTCGGCCGTCGTGGGCGCCCGCAACGCCGCCCAGTTGCGCGGCGCGCTGGCCGCCGAGGCGGTGTTCCTGCCGCCGGAGATCCGGCTGGCACTGGCCGACGTGTCGGCGCCGGAACTGGGTTACCCCGAGAACCACTGACACGCCGGGACAACCGCGCGCCACGGCGTGGCTCCACCGTAGAGCGCGCCGGTCACGGGACAATCCGATGGTCCGCGCACCGACGTCATAGACGACATGTCTCGATGTCCCCATGACTTTGACCTCGGTCGCCCTTCCCGTGAGCCAAGGAGTGTGCTCCCCGATGTCCCCACGTCTTCGCGGCCTCGTCGCCGCACTCACAGTCGCCGCCATGTCACTGCCGGTGTCCGCCGGCACGGCCCACGCCGCCGATCCGTCCCGTTACGTCGCGCTCGGAGACTCCTTCGTGGCCGGACCGGTCATCCCCGACCAGGGCGGTTCACCGCTGGGATGCCTACGGTCGGACCGCAACTACCCGTCGCTGCTGGCGGAACGGGTCGGCGCCGGCGAGTTCGTCGACGTCTCCTGCACCGGCGCCCAGACCGAGGACATGTTCGCGCCGCAGACCACCACGCTCGGCACCAACCCCGCCCAGCTCGACGCGGTCACCGCCGACACCACCCTGGTGACGGTCGGGATCGGCGGCAACGACGTCGGCTTCGCGGACATCATGATCAACTGCATCAAGAAGGGCGCCCTCAATCCGCTCGGCAACCCCTGCGAGCGGCAGTACACCGGCACCGGAGTGGACGAGCTGCGGCAGCGCATCGCCGACACCGCCGACGACATCGCCGCGGTCTTCGCCGCGATACGCGAACGCGCCCCGGGCGCGACGGTGCTGGCGGTCGGTTACCCGGCCATCCTTCCGGAGTCCCGGGGCTGCTGGCCGAAGGTGACGCTCGCGCGCGGGGACGTCGCCTACCTCGACGGCGTCGAACAGGCGCTCAACACCACGATCGCCGACCTCGCGGCCGACCACGGCGTCCAGTACGTCGACGTCTTCACCCGAGGGCACGACGTGTGCCAGGACGAGGACGTCCGCTGGATCGAGGGCGTCGTACCCACCCAACCCGCCGCGCCGATCCACCCCAACGCCAAGGGGATGGCCGCGGTGGCGGGCATGGTCTCGGCACACCTCGACAGCTGACCACCGACGTGGCGCCGCCCGGAACACCCACGTCCTCCGGGCGGCGCCGCGACGGCTCGCCGGCACCGTGTTCCCCCACGTCGGACGTGATCCGGCGGACACTCCGGACCGTCGCGCGCGCACGCGCCACGGGGAGAGCAAGGCCATACGTAAATCGCTTGCCGCCGGGGTTCGCGGCTCCGTAGCGTCAAACCGCTATGCGCCTGATGAAACCACTCCCCCTGCCCGATCCGGGCGAACCCGACACCCGGTCACCGGTGCGGTTCCTACTGTGGCTGCTGAGCCGTCAGTGGCGCACCCTCGTCGTCGCCGGCTTCTTCGGCACCGCGTGGATGGCGTGCATCGGCGCCCTTCCCGGCGCCATCGGTCAGGGCATCGACGCGGGCGTCGCCGCCCGTGACACCGACGCCCTCCTGTTGTGGGCCGGGATCATCTTCGTACTCGCCGCCGCCATGGCGCTGCTCGGCATGATCCGGCACCAGATGGCCGTCTACAACTTCCTCGTCGGCGCATACCGCACGGTGCAGTTGACGACGCGGCACGCCACCCGCGTCGGCGGGGTGCTGCCCCGCCGGATCTCCACCGGCGAGGTCGTGTCGGTGGGAAGCGCCGACCCGGTGACGATCGGCACCGCCCTGGACGTGCTGGGTCGGGCGACCGGCGCGGTCGTGACCTTCGTGGCCGTGGCGATGGTGCTGCTGAACATCTCGCCGCTGCTGGGAGCGGTGATCCTCATCGGCCTGCCCCTCCAGGCGCTGGTGGTGGGGCCGTTGTTGAAACCGCTGCAGACCCGCGAGCACACCTACCGGGAGGAACAGGGCGTCCTGACCTCCCGCGCCAACGACATCGTCGCCGGGCTGCGCGTCCTGCGCGGTATCGGCGGTGAACAGCTGTTCGCCGAGCAGTACACCAGGCAGTCCGGTGAGGTCCGCGACTCCGGCATCCGGGTCGCCGTCTCCAGCGCGGTGATGAAGAGTCTCCAGATGTTGCTTCCGGGCCTGCTTCTGGTGGCGGTCACCTGGATCGGGGCCCGGCTCACCGTCGCCGGCGACATCACGGCCGGTGAACTCGTCGCCGTCTTCGGGTACACGTCGTTCCTCATCATGCCGATGAGCACCTTCCTGGAGACGGCACGCAAGTACACCTCCGCGCACGCCTCCGCCCGCCGGATCGTGGCCCTGTTGCGGGTGACCCCCGCGGTCGCCGACACCGGCACCACCGCCGCACCCGACCCGATCTCCGAACTCGCCGACCCGGAGTCCGGGCTGGTACTGCGACCGGGGCACTTCACCGCGTTGGCGTGCGCCGACCCCGGCGACGCCGTCGCGATCGCCGACCGGCTCGGCCGTTACGTCGACTCGGCGGCCACCGCCGACGGCATCCCGTTGACCGAACTGCGACTGGCCGACGTGCGGCGTGACGTCCTGGTGGCCGACAACGAGGCGTACTTCTTCTCGGGGCCGTTGCGAGAACAGCTCGACCTGTCCGGTCGCGCCGACGAGGCGCACGTCATGGCGGCCGTCGACACGGCGGTGGCGGGAGACGCCGTCGACAGTCTCGGGGGTCTCGACGGCGAGCTGGAACCCGACGGCCGCAACGTGTCGGGCGGGCAACGGCAGCGGCTCCGGCTGGCACGCGCGCTGCTCGTCGACCCGCCGATCCTGATCCTCGTGGAACCGACGTCGGCCGTGGACGCCCACACCGAGGCGTTGATCGCGCACCGGCTGCGCGCCCACCGGGCGGGCCGCACCACCCTGGTGGCCACCACGTCACCGCTGATGCTGGAACAGGCCGACGAGGTGTGCTTCGTGGCCGACGGAGAGGTGTGCGCGACCGGTCCGCACCGCGACCTGCTCCGCACCGAACCGCGATACCGCGCAGTCGTCGCCCGTGAGACCGAGACCAGCGAAGCGGAGGTGTCGGTGTGAAGACCGGACTGCCGGTGGCCGAGACGGCCGAGACACTGCGGCACGTGGGGCGCCTGGCCCGTGAACACCGTGGCCAGTTGACGTGGACCGTCGTGCTCTACGCCTGCGCCTCCGCGGCCGGTCTCGGGGCGCCGTGGTTGCTGGGGATGCTCATCGACAAGGTCACGGCGGGCGACGGCGGGGTCGACTCCATCGCCTTCGCCGTGGCCGGATTCGTCGTGGCGCAGTCCGTGTTCGCGGGCCTGTCCCACTTCGTGTCGGGCCGGTTCGGCGAGACCATCATGGCGCGGATGCGCGAGGACTTCGTCAAACGGGCGCTGGCACTGCCGCTGAAGACGGTGGAACGCGCGGGTACCGGCGACCTGATGACCCGCAGTTCACGCGACGTGTCGCAACTGGGCCGGGTGCTGCGGTATGCCGCGCCCGAGAGCCTCGTCCACCTGGTGAGCCTGGTGTTCATCATGGTCGCGCTGGTACTGGTGAGCCCGATCCTGGCCGTGGTCGCGCTGGCCGTGACGGTTCCGGTGCTGTGGGGGCCGGTGCGGTGGTACCTGCGTCGCGCCCGCCCGGCGTACCTGGCCGAGAGCGCCACCTACAGCGAGATCAACGAGGAACTGGCCGCGACGGTGGACGGCGCCCGCACGATCGAGGCGCTGCGGTTGGCGCACGACCGGATCAGCCGGGGCGACCGGCGCATCGCCGCGTCCTACCGGGCGGAGCGGCGCACCCTGTTCCTGCGGAACGTGCTGATGCCGTCCCTCGACTTCGGCGTGACGCTTCCGGTGGCGGCGGTCCTGCTCACGGGTGGCCTGATGTACGGGGCCGACATGATCTCGCTGGGCATGGTGACGGCGGCGGTCCTGTACGCCAATCAGGCGGGCGAACCGATGTTCATGCTGCTGGCGCTCCTGGACGAGCTCCAGACCGGAGAGGCGTCCATGGGCCGCATCATCGGGGTCGGTCCCACGCGCGACGAGGAGACCGCCGGTCGGTCCACCGCTCCCCGGCACGGCCCGGCCGTGCGCGCCGAACGGGTCCGGTACGCCTACACCGACGGGCACGACGTGCTGCACGACGTGGACCTGACGGTCACCCGGGGTGAACGGCTCGCCATCGTCGGCCCGTCCGGGGCGGGGAAGTCGACGCTGGGACGGCTCATCGCCGGGATCGACAATCCCGGCCACGGCAGCATCACCCTCAACGGACGGGCCGTGGCGGACCTGACGCTCGACGAGCTGCGCGACGAGGTGCTGCTGGTCACCCAGGAGCATCACGTGTTCATCGGCACGGTCCGCGACAACCTGGCGCTGGCGGACCCGTCCGCCGACGACGCGCGGATCACCGCGGCGCTGGCCGCCGTCGACGCCGCCGACTGGGTCGCGGAACTCCCCGACGGACTGGACACCAGGGTGGGTTCCGGTGAGAGGTCGCTGGAGCCGTCGCAGGCCCAGCAGATCGCGCTGGCGCGCCTGGTGCTGGCCGACCCGAAGGTGTTGGTGCTGGACGAGGCGACCTCGCTGCTGGACCCGCGTGCCGCCCGGCACCTGGAGCGCCACCTCGCGGCGGTGCTGGCGGGGCGGACCGTCATCGCGATCGCCCACCGGCTCCACACCGCGCACGACGCGGACCGGATCGCGGTCGTGCAGGCCGGCCGCATCGCGGAACTGGGTCCGCACGACGACCTGGTCGCCGCGGACGGGCACTACGCCCACCTGTGGCGTTCCTGGCAGGGCTGAGACGGGGTGGCCGCCGCACGCCGGCGGCCGACCCTCCGGGCTCTGGTACGGCGGGTCAGACCACCGAGGGCCGGTACAGGCTGGACCACAGGACGTGGCCCTGAGCGGCGAACCGCGTGACGAGTTCCGTACGGGCCGAGCCGTCACCACGGCCGCCCTCGATGCAGAACGCCGCCTCGGCCGCCGTCAGCAGTTTGATGTTGACGAGCCGGATCGACGACAGCGGGCCGTCGACGGAGTCCGGGATCTCCGGCCCGGTGAGGCCGAGCATCACCACGAGACTCCCGGCCTCGTCCATGTACTTCGCGCCGTGCTCGCCGGGTAGTTGCGCGTTGGGGAACCCGACCGTCAGTGTGCCGTTCTCCGCGAGCATCCTGGCGAAGGAGGGGCCGTTGCCCGCCACGATCTGGGAGGTGGCCATCACGACCCTGCCCAGCCATTCACCGGCGAGTCCCGTGGTACCGGTGTCCTCGAAGGTGTCGGCGGTCATCGCGTAGACCTCGGCGCCGAAGCCGTTGGAGGGCGGCGCGTCGTCCCACTCGATGGGGTCGGCGAGCCCGTCGCTGGCCAGCAGCAGGCCGCCTCCTCCGTCGCGGCGCACGATGACGTGCGCCTGGCGGGTGGCGGGCCAGGAGGGGCCACCCATGAACGACGGGTTGACGAGGTGCCCGATCACGTGCTCGTCGACCTCGCCCCACATCTCCCACGCGTCTCGGAGCGCCCGATGCGTCGCCGGCCCATGCACGTCGTAGACGTCTTCTGTCACGCGGCAACAATAGTCGCGGGCGCAACGAGAGCTCGCTCACCCGGTGTCCCACCCGACCGGCGGGAACACGTCCCGGTCCCGTGTGCGCCACCGCATCGCCGACTCCGACGTCGTCCACGCGGGCACCGGAACGCGGGTCGGCCTCGACGGACATGACATAATCGGACGTCGATCTACTTCCGGGGGAGGAGCACGATGCGCGTCGGACAGCTGCTCGGCGGTCGCTACCGACTGGACGACCGGGTGGACTCCGGTGGCATGGGCACCGTCTGGCGGGGCACCGACACGCGCCTCAACCGGACGGTCGCCGTCAAGGTCCTCCACGCCGGCCTGTCGAACGACGAGATGTTCCGGCGGCGTTTCGAGGTGGAGGCGCGTGCGGTGGCGGCGCTCGCCGCCCCGGGCATCGTCAACATCTACGACTACGGCGAGGACTCCACGCCCGAGGGCTCGCTGTGTTACCTGATCATGGAGTTCGTCGAGGGCCGCTCGCTGTCGTCGCTGTTGTCGGAGCTCGGCCGGATCGACCAGACCGAGCTGCTGCGCATCCTGGCCGAGGCCGCCGAGGCGCTGCACTCGGCACACCAGGCCGGGATCATCCACCGGGACGTCAAGCCCGCCAACATCCTCATCACACGACGGGGCGGCAAGCCCAAGATCGTCGACTTCGGGATCGCACGCGCCAACGGCGAGGCCGGACTGACCAGCACCGGCATGATCATGGGCACCACCGCCTACGTGTCACCCGAGCAGCTGCACGGTCAGCCGTTGACCGGCGCCTCGGACGTGTACTCGCTGGGGATCGTCGCCTACGAATGCCTGTCGGGCCGCAAACCGTTCACCGGTGACACGCCCGCCGCCATCATCGCCGGTCACATCGGCCACCAGCCGCCGCCGTTGCCGAACGACGTCCCACCACCCGTCGCCGATCTCGTCATGCGGGCACTGGCGAAGAACCCCGCCGACCGGTTCCCGTCCGCCGAGGCGTTCGCCCAGGCGTGCCGGGACGCGGCGCAGGGCCGCGGCCCGTCCCACACCCGGACGATGGTCGCACCGATCGCACCGGCGTCCGCGACGCGCATGATGCCGCAGTCGCCGCCGCAGCACACCTCACCGCGTGGGGTGGCGCGGCCGATGGCACCACCACCGCCTCCCCGACACGACACCGGCGTCCACGCGGCCCGCCCGGCCGACACGGAGGAGGGCCGCCGGGGCGGGAAACTGGGTGCGGTGGCCGCCGTCGCGGTCGGCGTGGTCGCGGTCATGGTGGCGTTGCTGATCCTCCAGCCGTGGAACCCCGACACGCCGGAGGAGGCCGACGCCGACCCGGGTAGTGGGACGAGTACGTCCTCGTCCGAGTCGTCCCCGGAGTCCTCGCCGGACGGGGCCGAGGACGACACCCAGGACTCCGGTTCCGGTGGTGACCAGAGCGGGAACGATCAGGACCCGAGTCCGTCACCGGATCCGACCCCGATCCGGGTCCCGGACGTCCTGGAGGAGTCCGCCGCCGACGCCGAGGCCGAGTTGCGGGAAGAGGGGTTCACCAACATCCGTCCGGAGCCGCGGGGAACCGGCCAGTTCGAGTGCGGCGTCGTGGAACAGCGGCCCGCGCCCGACACCGAGGTGCCGGCCGACTCCGAGATCGTCATCGTGGTGGAGATGGCCGCCGACGAGGAGAGCTGCAGCGAGGTGCCCTGACGTTCCGGGTCCCCGCACCCACCGGGTCGGCACGGAACGGTCAGCGCAGCGCCTTGATCGCCGCGTGGATCCGCTTGTCGCTCACCGGATAACGGGTGCCCAACTCCTGAGCGAAGAGGCTCACGCGCAGTTCCTCGCACATCCAGCGCACCTCCTGCCCCTGCGGTGAGGCCGCCGCGGCGGGCATCGCCCGCGCGAACTCGTGGTAGGCGGCCTCCACCTCGTGGACCCTGGCCATCCGCACCGCGTCGGCGTCGCCGGCCTTGGGCAGCTTCTCGGCGCGCCGCTCGATCGCGGTCAGATACCGGACCAGGTCCGGGAGCCGCCACCATCCCGACGCGCTCACGAAACCGTTGAACACCAGTGCCGCCGCCTGCCGCTTCATGTCCTGCAACGCGGCCAGGTGCGCGAAGGCGAAACGACCGGACAGGGCACCGGACACCCTGCGCTCGGCGGTGAGGATCTCGGCGACCTTCTCGGCGACGCCCATCGTCGTGGGAGTCAACTCGGGGCGTACCGCCTGGCGGAGCCGCTGGAATCCCGCCTCCTCCCAGGACGCGCCCCCGTGGTCGATCATGAGCTTGTCGAGCGCGGTGCGCACGCAGTCGTCGAGCAGGGCCGGGACTCCGTCGTACGGGTTCGCGCCCAATGCGAGTTTGGTCGCGCTGGACAGTCCGGCGAGCATCGGCTTGACCGGTGACGGCAGGGTCAACCGGAGCAGCCGGCGCACGCCGTGCCACATGGCGAGCTGGGCGGAGGTCTCGGTGTCGTGCAGCCGGATCGCGACACTGTCGCCCTCGTCCACCAGCGCCGGGTACGCCTTGAGGCTGTATCCGGCGCGTTGCTGCTCCTGCAACCTGGGCAGGTCGCCGAAGGTCCAGTCGGTGAGCCCGGACCGCTCGATGCCAGGCACCGTCTCGGCCAGCACCTCCCGGGCCTGCGGCCTGAGCTGCCGTTGCAGCGAGATCAGGTCCTTGCCCTCGGCCAGGACGGCACCGTCGGTGTCGTGGACGCGGAACGTCATGAGCAGATGGCCGGGGATCTTCGACTCGTCCCACGCGTCGCGGGGGATCGTGACGCCCCGCATGTCACGCAGCCGCACCGAGAGGGTGTCCAGCAGTGAGCCGTCGCCGGGTGTCACGCCGTGCAGGGCCGCCTTGGCGTGGTCGGGAGCGGGGGCGAACGGCCGCCGCAACGCCTTGGGCAGCGACTTGATCCAGGCGGTCGCCAGTTCCTCCCGTAGTCCGGGGACCTGCCAGCCGAAGGCGTCGGCGTCGAGCCGCCCGAGGACGGGAAGCGGGATGTCCACGGTCACGCCGTCGGCGGCGGTTCCCGGTTCGAACTGGTAGGACAGTGGGAGCCGGACGCCGCCCGCCTCGAAGAAGTCCGGGTAGTCGGCCGCGTCGACGGTGTCGGCGGCCTCGTTGATCAACATGGACTTCTCGAGGTTCAACAGTTCCGGGTCGGCCTTGCGGGCCTTCTTCCACCAACTGTCGAAGTGGCGGCCGGAGACGACGTCGGCGGGGAGCCGTTCGTCGTAGAAGTCGTAGAGGGTCTGCTCGTCCACGAGGATGTCGCGGCGGCGTGCCCGGTGCTCGAGGTCCTCGACCTCTTCGAGGAGCCGCCGGTTCTGGGCGAAGAAGTCGTGGTGGGTGTCCCAGTCGCCTTCCACGAGGGCGCTGCGTATGAAGAGGTCGCGGCTGGTCGCCGGGTCGATGCGGCCGAAGTTGACCTTCCGCGCGGTCACGATGGGCAGGCCGTAGAGGCTGACCTTCTCCACGGCCATCACCGCGGCGCGCTTCTTCTCCCAGTGGGGTTCGGAGTAGTTGCGTTTGACGAGGTGCCCGGCCAACGGTTCGATCCATTCGGGTTCGATCCTGCCGTTCACGCGCGCCCACAGCCGGGACGTCTCGACCAGCTCGGCGGACATCACCCACCTGGGCTGCTTGCGACGCAGGCTGGAGCCCGGGAAGATGGCGAACCGGGCGTTGCGGGCACCCAGGTACTCGTTGGCCTCGGGGTCCTTCATGCCGATGTGTGACAACAGGCCCGCCAGCAGCGCGGTGTGGATCCGTTGCAGGTCGGGTTCGCCGGTGGTGGCGGCCGGCGGCACGATGTCGAGACCCTTGAGGACACTCTTGAGTTGGCCGTAGATGTCCTGCCACTCGCGGATCCGCATGAAGTGCAGGAACTCGGCCTTGCACATGCGGCGGAACGCGCTGGAGGACCGTTGCGCCTGTTCCTCGCGGAGGTGGTTCCACAGGTTGAGGTAGGCGAGGAAGTCCGACGCGGGGTCGTTGAACCGGGCGTGCCGGGCGTCGGCGGCCTGCTGGTTGTCGACGGGCCGCTCACGTGGGTCCTGAATCGACAGTGCGGAGGCGATCACCATCACCTCGTGGAGGCAGCCGTCCTCGTGGGCCTGCAGCACCATGCGGCCGAGCCGCGGATCGACGGGCAGCTGGGCGAGCTTGCGCCCGATGGGTGTGAGCCGGCGTTCGCCGTCGGCGTGGTCGTCGATCGCGCCCAGCTCGGTCAGCAGCGCGGTGCCGTCCTTGATGTTGCGGCGGTCCGGCGGATCGATGAACGGGAACTGTTCGATACGGCCGAGGCCGGCGGCGACCATCTGCAGGATGACGGACGCCAGGTTGGTGCGGAGGATCTCCGCGTCGGTGAACTCGGGCCGGGCGGCGAAGTCCTCCTCGGAGTACAGCCGGATGCAGATCCCGTCGCTGGTCCGTCCACATCGACCCTTGCGCTGGTTGGCCGACGCCTGGGACACCGGCTCGATCGGCAGACGTTGCACCTTGGTCCGGTTGCTGTACCGGGAGATGCGGGCGGTCCCGGGATCGATCACGTACTTGATTCCGGGCACCGTCAGCGAGGTCTCCGCGACGTTGGTCGCCAACACGATCCGGCGGCCGGTGTGCGGCGCGAACACCCTCTGTTGGTCCGCGGTGGACAGTCGGGCGTACAGCGGCAGCACCTCGGTGTGCCGGAACCGTTCCTTCTGCAGCGCCTCGGCGGTGTCGCGGATCTCCCGCTCCCCGGACAGGAACACCAGGATGTCCCCCGGGCCCTCGGCCATCAACTCCCTGGCGGCCTCGGTGATGGCGGTGATCTGGTCACGCACCTCGTCGGTCTCGTCGTCGGAGTCGTCGACCAGGGGCCGGTACCGCACCTCGACGGGATAGGTCCGGCCACTGACCTCCACGATCGGCGCGTCACCGAAGTGCCGCGAGAACCTCTCGGGGTCGATGGTGGCCGAGGTGATGACCACCTTCAGGTCCGGCCGCCGGGGCAGCAACTGCTTCAGGTACCCGAGCAGGAAGTCGATGTTGAGGCTGCGCTCGTGCGCCTCGTCGATGATGATCGTGTCGTAGCGGCGCAGCATCCGGTCGTGGTGGATCTCGGCGAGCAGGACGCCGTCGGTCATGACCTTGCAGAAGGTCCGTTCTCCGACGTGATCGGTGAACCGGACCTTCCAGCCGACCGCCTCGCCCAGCGGGGTCCGCAGCTCGTCGGCGATGCGCTGTGCCACCGTGCGCGCGGCGATCCGCCGGGGCTGGGTGTGCCCGATCATCCCCTGGACGCCGCGGCCCAGTTCGAGACAGATCTTCGGAAGCTGGGTGGTCTTCCCCGATCCCGTCTCCCCCGCGACGATGACCACCTGGTGGTCTCGAATCGCCTCGGCTATCTCGTCCTTGCGGCGGCTGACCGGGAGGTCCGCCGGGTAGTCGATCGCGGGAACGGCGGCCCGCCTGGCGGCCACCCGCTCCTCGGCGGCGGAGATCTCCTCCGCCAGCCTGTCGAGCCGGCCGGCGTCGCCGCGGGCCTGGTCGATCCGCCGCAGCAGGCGGCCCTGTTCACGCAGCAGCAACCCGCGCACCCGGGTGCGCAGGCGGGACGGGGTTACCAGATCAGCGCTCATGCCAACAGAGAAGGATACGCAGCGCCGCCGAGCCTCGCATCCGCGTTTAGGGCTCCTGAATCATCGAACTGTCCGGCTCGGAACGGCAAGGGCGGCGTCATCGGGCCCCCGCGTACGACACCGGTACGCGGAAGACCCTCCACCTCGCAATTCATCCACCTGATGCGTCCCTCCCCGATCAGACGCCGATGTTTCAGGAGGTCTGACTGCGGGCGCATCGGCCACTCGACCGACCCACCGGCCTCGGCCGAACGACGGATATCGCTGTCGCAAAGGTCACTGCGACTTGTCCGTTCCGGCCGACACCGGCAGGCTGGTTCATACGTCTTTCATACAGGACCGTGACCGGCGGTGACGTCGTCACGGATGTCGAGCCGAGCAGAGGGGGCGTGGGACATGGCGGTGTATCAGAGCAGGTTCGCGACGCGAGGCGTCACACCGTCCACCGGTGCGCGGTTCCGGTGGCTCAAACGGGCCGCGGCCGTCGGCGCGCTGGCGGCCGTGGCGGCCGCCGCGGTGTTCGGCCTGTGGCGCGCGACCGCCGGTATGCCCGAGCCGGTCGAGCTGCCCGGGGTCGTCACCTCGGTGCGGTGAACGTCACTCCCGTCCCGTTGGTGACGTGTCGCTCCCCTGCCCGAGGAGTCCGATACGCATGCCCACACCCACGTTCCGCGTCGGCGGAGAACACGAGGTCCGCCGACTGGGCTTCGGAGCGATGCACCTCCCCACGGGTCCCGCCGACCGCGACGAGTCCAGGGCGGTGGCCCGACGTGCCGTGGAACTCGGCGTCGAACTGATCGACACCGCGTACATGTACGGCGGCGGCGCGAACGAGGAACTGCTCGCCGAGGCGCTTCACCCCTACCCCGCGAACCTGCTCGTCACGACGAAGGTCGGCGTGGAGGGCTCCGGACCACCGGCGGACTGGCGCCTCGACGGCCGACCGCACGTCCTCCGCGCCCAGGTCGACAACGCGTTGCGGCGGCTGCGGGTCGAGCGGCTGGAGCTGCTGCAGTTGCACCGGGTCGACCCCGAGGTGCCGCTCGACGACCAGGTCGGCGCGCTGGCACTGCTGCGCGAGGACGGCAAGATCGGCCACATCGGGTTGTCCGAGGTGAGCGTGTCGGAGCTCTCGCGGGCACGGGCGATCACCCCGATAGCGTCCGTGCAGAACCGGTACCACCTCTTCGACCGCGAGCACGAACCGGTGCTGGCGGCGTGCGAGGCCGCGGACATCGCCTTCCTGCCGTGGCGGCCGATAGCCCACGGCAAGGCCGGTGCCGATCCCGACGTGACCGCCGTCGCCGCCGAGCTCGGTGCCACCCCGACACAGGTGTGCCTGGCGTGGCTCCTGGCGAGGTCACCGGTGGTCCTGCCGATCCCGGGAACCGCGCGCCGTGCGCATCTGGAGGAGAACGTGGCCGCGGCACGGTTCGGTCTCACCACCGCGCAGTTCGATCGGCTCGACCGGCTCGGCCGTCCCACGGTCTGACCGTCCGATGGGCGGCTGCCCGAATCGGCTCCCGCCCACCGCCGAGCCCACTATCCTGGCGTTACCCCCCTGGTCGGCCACGAGGGGAGAGCATCATGGCTCGAAACGCCGCCCGGGACGCCTGGGCGATCGGCGGCACCATGTTCGCCGCCACCGCGCTGCTGGTGATCGGACTGTTCCAGATCACCATGGGCATCGCGGCGATCGCGGAGGACACGGTGTTCGTCACCACGCCGGAGTACACCTTCGGGCTCGACACCACCTGGTGGGGCTGGATCCACACGGTGCTCGGCGTGCTGATCCTGTTGACCGGCCTCTACCTGTACAGCCGTTCCATGGTCGCGAGGGCCATCGGTATCGCGTTGGCCGTGGTCTCGGCGGTGGGGAACTTCCTGTTCATCCCGTACTATCCACTCTGGTCGATAGTGATCGTCGCGCTGGACGTGTTCGTGATCTGGGCACTCGTCAACGTCCCGTCTCCGAGTGACGACCCGGGTCCGGCGGTACGGTACGGCGAGGCGCGCACCGAGGGTTCCGAACCGGGCGACCGTTCGGCGGGAGAGTTCCCACAGGTGAACCCGACCGGGCGCGGCCGGGCGTCGGATGTCCGCGAGGACACGGTCTCGGACACGCGTTCCGAGGTCCGCGGCCGCACCGAACGCTGACCCACCGGGTGACGCTATGTTGTCACCCATGGCATATCCACCACCGACGGGCGGTCATCCACCATCGCGCCACCACGGACCGCCACCGGTGCCACCGCAGCACTACGGGACGCCGCCGCCCGGCGGGTTCCCTCCGCCGCAGGCCGAGGGTTTCCTGTCGGGCGTTCCCGCTCCCGTGTACCCGCCCCCGCCGGGCGTCGCACCGTCCCCCGTCTCGCACAGTCCCGTACCGGTGTACCTGTCGGCCGGTCTGTTCATCGTCGCGGCGGTCCTGTCGTACGTGGTGGCCTTCGCCAACTGGGACGGCACCGGCGGTGACCCGTTGTCACTGGCCGCCGTCATCGGGATGGTGTTCACGTTCCAGTTCACCGGAAACATCGACTTCGCGATCAGCGCGACCCTGACGGTCGCCACCACCGTGCTCGCCTTCGCCTTCGTCATGCTGTTCAGGCTGAACTTCGCCCGTTTCGTGCTGGGCGTCGTCGGCCTGCTCGTCGCGCTCTACTACGGCTACGCGCTGGTGTACATCATGTCGTTCGGGTTCTTCGCGGGCCCTGTCCTGATGAGTGGTGTCGCGTTCCTGCTCTGGCTGGTCGCCGCCGTCATGGCGTTCCTCCCCGCCACCGGACGCGGCATGCGGCGCCGTTCCGTTCCGTCGGCTCCGGCCCATCCGCCGTGGCAGCAGCCGCCCCGCTGAACCCCGGTACCTCAGCGCTCGGCGAGTTCGGCCACCATCGCGACGACCTCCTCGGGACGTTCCTCCACCAGCAGGTGACCGGCCTCCGGTATCACCCGCAGCGACGTGTCCAGGCGCCGCCGCACCGCCGGCTCCAGGACCCGGGGCGGCAGGAACCGGTCGTGTTCACCGGTCGCCACGATCAACGGGGCCGCACCGCAGGCCCGTAGGACGGCGGCCGGTTGTGGTGGCGGAGCCAGGCTCGACCGGCACAGTTTCGCCACCAGGCCGAGCCATTCGACGGTGTCGGTCTCCGGTGCCGTGCCCGGTGCCGTGAACAGTTCGAGCAGGCGGCGACTGCGCTCCCACGTGGGCGCGAGCAGCCAGGCCGTGGAACGGCGCAGCATCACCGGGTCCATGCGCAGTCGCGTGATCCCGGCGGGTGAGCACAGCAGTCGGGCGGCGATGCGGTCGGACCGGGCGGACGCCGCCACCGCCGCTCCGAGGGAGTGGCCGACCACGACGACGTCACGGGCGTCGATCGCCTCCAGCGCGGCGGTAAGGATCCGGCCGTACCAGCCGTCGTGCGGCGTCCGGGGGCGATGCGGGTCCGACAAGCCCGGTTGGCCCGGCAGGTCGACGACCACGGTCCTCCAGTGGGCGCCCAGCGCGGCGGCGATCGTGCGGCTGGTGGCGGCGTTGAAGTTGGTGCCCGGCACCAGGACCACCCTCGTGGGACCGCTGCCGACGCAGGTGAGGTGGACCGTCGCGTCCTCGCAGCTCACCCTGCGCGTGCCGTGGTCGGTACGCCACTCACGCAGCCGGGTGTCGCACCAACGGCGAATGGTGTCTCCGGCGTCGCCGCCTCGATAGACGGAGCGCCGGTCGGTCGGGTTCACCGGAGCGCCCCGGAACGGACGCGGGCACGTGAAGGGGATGTCGGTGACACGGGTACGACCTCACTGGTACGGCGACTATGACGACGCCGACCAGGCTTCCCGGCACACCGACGGTGAGCATACCCGGGACCGCGCCGGGACCGCCATGCCGTTACCCGCCCGGGCCGCGACGGCGACGCGGCGTCGCCCGATCCGGTTGCCGGCCTTGGGTTCCCGAGGTCGGCGGCATGAGGGTCGATTCAGGGCGGTAGCCTGACCGCATGTGCTACAGGTGCCTGACGACGGTCAACGGTGAGGGAACGCCACAGATCATCCGGCCGCGGCGTGACGTGTCGGCGGACCGTGAGAGCCGAGAACTGCTGCGCAGGCTCGGGCTGTTCACCGCCCGGGAACAGGCGCGGCGAGACTGCCGCTGACTCCCGGCGAACCCCGCCACCGGCTCGGCCGGAGCGGCCCACGGTGCGGGACTCGATGCCGCCCCGCCGACGTGGCGGAACCGTGAACGCCGAGAACTGGGACGCCGACCCGGGCGCGGAACCGTTCTACCGGCGCATGGGCGCGGTCCGCATCGGTGAGGCGCCGAGCGGTTCCGTTCCCGGACGGGTCCTTCCCCGGATGACGGTCCGTCTCGTTTGACGGTCAGGGTGTGATGTTTCCGCCCCAGTTGTCGTGGTGTGGGGTGTGGTGGCCGTCGTCGATCCAGTGGTGGGCGAGGGTGCCGTTGGTGGTGCGGT
>NZ_VLLL01000012.1 GCF_007994225.1 Stackebrandtia albiflava | reverse complement strand
AGGCGGCGAAGTGTTCGGGGGTGGTCCAGGCGTCGAAGACGGCTTCGCGGGGGGCGTCGAAGGTCCGGGTGATCTCGATCTTGGTGTCAGTCATCTGTTCGCTCCTGTTCTTGTAATCAACTGAGTTGTTGATTAACCGATGCGTTGAATACTACACCCCGGAATCCGGCTGTCAACCCCGGGTCCGAAGAAATCTCCACACCCACCCCTCCGCTCCCTTTAGGCGGCTTGGTCCCCGCCGTTGCGCGCCTGGTCCCCGTCAGAAGGTCTCAAATAGGCGTGAAACAGGCACATCGGGCACATTGGAGGCCGAGGGTGGGGACCAAGCGGAACCGGGCGGGGACCAAGCGGAGGAGGAGAGGGAGAGCCGGCGGAGGGGCGGCGGCGCCGCGCGTGCCTCGCGGGCGCTCCCGCCCGGGGTCGTTAACCTGTAGCGATGCCAGGAGTACCCCCGTCGCGGTTCGCCTATCTCGGACCGGCCGGCACGTTCACCGAGGCCGCGTTGCTCCGCCTGCCCGCCGCCGCACGGGGAACCCGTGTGCCGGTGCGCAGCGTGCCCGAGGCCCTGGACGCGGTCCGGGCCGGTGACGTGGACGCCGCCCTCGTCCCGCTGGAGAACTCGGTGGAGGGCTCGGTGCCGGTGACCCTCGACGCCCTGGTGGCGGGCGACCCGCTCATCATCACGGCGGAGGTCGTCCTGCCGGTGACCTTCGTGCTGGCCGCCGCGGGGGCCGGGCCGATCCACCGGATCGCCTCGCATCCCCACGCGTTGGCGCAGACCCGCCGTTACCTGCGGGACCACCATCCCGACGCGACCACCGTGGAGGTGTTGTCCACCGCCGCGGCGGCGGCCTCGGTGGCGGCGGGCGAGGCCGACGCGTGTGTCTGCGCGCCGTTGGCCGCCGCGCACAACGGTCTGCGGGTGCTCGCCGAGGACGTCGGTGACAATCCGGAGGCCGCCACCCGGTTCGCGCTGGTGTCCCGGCCGGGTCCGGCCGCCCCGCCCTCGGGGAACGACGTCACCTCGCTGGTGGTCTACATCGCGCACGACGAGGTGGGTGCGCTGCTGTCGGTGCTGACCGAGTTGGCGACGCGCGGTGTGAACCTGACCCGGATCGAGTCGCGGCCGACCGGGGAACGGCTCGGCCGGTACGCGTTCTACCTCGACTGCACCGGGCACGTCGCGGAGGCGCCGATGGGGGAGGCGTTGATGGGACTGCGGCGGGTGTGCGCCGAGGTCCGGTTCCTGGGTTCGTATCCCCGGGACACCGACGAGCCGCCGGTTCCGCCGCCGCCGGCACTGGGTTCCCGGGCCTTCGCCGACGCCGCCGGCTGGCTCCGCGCCCTACGCGGCACCACCTGACCCACCGGTACCGGCTCAGCGCAGTAGTCCGGCGCGGTGGAGGTCGTCGAAGACGCGGCGGTCGGCGTCGGCGACCCGGTCGCGGTCGGCCCAGCCGAACCAGTCCAGTTCAGCTATCTCGGCGCAGGGCCGTGGGACGCCGGTGGCCTCGGCGCGATAGCAGGCCATCGAGATGCGGACGTGCGGTGGTTGTCCGTGCGCGTGTCCGTCGTACCTGCCGAACAGCCGGGCGCTGGCGGGGTCGAGCACGACGCCCAGTTCCTCGTGCGCCTCACGACACAGTGCGTCCAGTTCGGACTCTTCGGGTTCGGTCTTGCCGCCTGGGATCCAGAACGTGTCGCTGCCGTGTGACCGGACGGTCAGGACGGTGCCGGCCCGGATCTCGATCCAGGCGACGACGTCGATCACCGTGGCGGGCACGGGTTCTCCCCGGTGGGACGGCGTGTCCGCTCAGGACGTCCGTGGGGAGTGATAGTTATCGATCTCATGTGGGTATATCCCGGAGGATGGAGACGCAGGTGACCGTCGCCGGAGTCCATGCCCGGCGAAGGGTGCCCCACGGTGACGTGTGTCTCGCCGATTGAGAGGAAGACGCGATGCCGATCATCCGTACCCGCTACAACCCGCTCGCGGTGCGCATAGTGACCGGGATTTTCACCGCGATCGTGATCATCATCCTGTTGCACCTGGCGTTCATTCTGCTGGAGGCCAACCCGGGCAACCCGATCGTCCACTTCATCGCGGTTCTCGCCGACTGGTTCGCCTACCTGTTCAAGGACATGTTCACGGTAGACGACGGCAAGTTGCAGGCGGTCTTCAACTACGGCCTCGCCGCACTCGTGTACCTGTTGCTCGGTGCGTTGATCCGTGGCCTGTTCCACCGCGTCGACTGACGTCCCGGCGGCGGTGCCGTCCGCCACGGTGAGTGGTGCGGCCCCGGTCGCCATCCGTTCAGCTCGGATGGCGGCCGGGGCCGTTTCGCTGTTCGCGCGGAAGACGTCAGTCAGTACTGAGTTCGACGACGATCGGTCGGCACCCGAGGGTTGCCTTCCACAGGCGTCTCCGAATCAGCCGCCCGCCCGAATGGATTGGATCCGCCAGGGGTTAGAGCGACCGAACGTTGGCGGCCTGCGGCCCCTTCGTTCCCTGCTCGACCTCGTACTCGACCTTCTGGTTCTCTTCCAGGGACCGGTACCCGTCCATGGCGATGGCGGAGAAGTGCACGAACACATCGGCTCCACCATCGTCCTGCTGAATGAAGCCGTAGCCCTTGTCCGCGTTGAACCACTTCACGGTGCCTGTTGCCATTACGTACTCCTGTATCGCTGTTCGACCCGGTTGGGCCAGAGCTGAGCTTACGGCTTGTGGATGTGCCTCGGCCAGTCGCCGTGGTGAGTTCTACAGCCGGTGTCGCGCCGGGTGAGCCGCGCCACACCCCGGCGGGCCGGTCGGGAAGCCCCGTTTCGTCCCGGTTCCCGCCCTGCGGGCGGGTTTCGCGGCGCCCCGTCGGGCGGCCTCGTTGTGGTAAACCCTAAGAGGTCGTCCTCGATCCCGCGGTTGGGTGGCGCGGCGACCGGCCGGCGTCTCGCGGCGTTGTCGCGGACGGTGCCCCGCAGGATCCGCCGCGTGCCACATCGGTACCGCCGGAACCCGCTCCGCGCACCGTGACGCACCGGACCGGTCACGCTCACCGCGTCGCGGGCCGGGTCGACCGCTTGGACATCCGGCGGCCCGTGCCCCGGCGTCCGCGGCCCACCGGCTTCCTCGCGGCCCGTCACCGCGTGGGGCCGGGTCGCGTCGCCGCGCGGCCGGGTCGGTGGGACGACGTGGAAGGGACCGGCATGGATGCCGACGTCATAGTGGTGGGTGCCGGCCTGGCCGGCCTGGTGGCGACCGCCGAGCTGGTCGACGCCGGCAGGCGGGTCGTCCTGGTGGATCAGGAGTCGGAGCGGTCGCTGGGCGGTCAGGCGTTCTGGTCGTTCGGCGGACTGTTCATGGTGGACACTCCGGAGCAGCGGCGGTTGGGGATCCGCGACTCCCGGGCGCTCGCCTGGCAGGACTGGCAGGGCTCGGCGGCGTTCGACCGGGAGGAGGACGAGTGGCCGCGCAGGTGGGCGGAGGCGTACGTCGACTTCGCCGCCGGTGAGAAGCGGGCGTGGCTGCGGGAGCGCGGACTGCGGTTCTTCCCGGTCGTCGGCTGGGCGGAACGCGGCGGCTACCTGGCCGACGGGCACGGGAACTCGGTGCCGCGTTTCCACATCACCTGGGGTACCGGTCCGGGCGTCGTGGAGCCGTTCGCGCGGCGCGTCAAGGCCGCCGCCGAGCGCGGCCTGGTGCGGTTCGCGTTCCGGCACCGGGTGGACGGCCTGACCGTCACCTCCGGGGCCGTGACGGGCGTCGTGGGGAGCGTCCTGGCCGACAGTGACGAGGAGCGGGGCGAGGCGTCGTCGCGGGAGGTCGTCTCGGACTTCTCGTTGACCGCCTCGGCCGTCGTGGTGACCTCCGGGGGCATCGGCGGGAACTTCGACCTGGTGCGCCGGAACTGGCCGGAACGGCTGGGCAAGCCGCCGGCGCGGATGCTGTCCGGTGTCCCGGCGCACGTGGACGGCCGGATGCTGGGCATCGTCGAGCGGGCGGGTGGGCGCGTCGTCAACCCCGACCGGATGTGGCACTACACCGAGGGCATCCGCAACTGGGACCCGATCTGGCCGGAGCACGGAATCCGCATCCTGCCGGGTCCGTCGTCGCTGTGGCTGGACGCGACGGGTGCGCGGCTCCCGGTGCCGTTGTTCCCGGGTTTCGACACCCTCGGCACGCTCGCGCACATCATGCGCACCGGCTACGACTACACGTGGTTCGTCCTGACGCAGAAGATCATCGAGAAGGAGTTCGCGCTGTCGGGGTCGGAACAGAACCCCGACCTGACGGGCAAGAGCGTGCGGCAGGTGCTGAGCCGGGTGCTTCCGGGCGCCACGCCTCCGGTGGAGGCGTTCAAACGGCACGGTGAGGACTTCGTCGTCGCCGACACCATCGAGGAGCTGGTGGACGGGATGAACGGGCTCACCGAGACGGCGTTGCTGGATCCGGCGAGGATCCGGGAGACGGTGCGCGCCCGTGACCGGGAGATCCTGAACCCGTTCAGCAAGGACCTCCAGGTGACCGCGATCCGCGGCGCGCGCAACTACCGGGGTGACAAGCTGATCCGGGTCGCGACGCCGCACCGGCTGCTCGACCCGAAGGCGGGTCCGCTGATCGGGGTCCGGTTGAACATCCTCACGCGGAAGACGCTGGGCGGTCTGCACACCGACCTGTCGGGCCGGGTGCTCCAGCCGGACGGTGAGCCGTTTCCGGGGCTGTACGCGGCCGGTGAGGTGGCGGGCTTCGGCGGCGGCGGTATGCACGGCTACCGGTCGCTGGAGGGCACGTTCCTGGGCGGCTGCATCTTCTCGGGACGGCAGACCGGGCGGGCGGTGGCCGCCGCGGTGTGACCGGCTCGCCCGGTGTGAAAGGCGAGGCACCGAGCTTTGGATAGTGATAGTATCCGATAGAACGGCTATCCATCGGAGGTGTGCCATGCCCGAAATCGTGCTGAGTGACGCGAGCCGGACCATCGCGGGCGTCGTCCTGCTCACCGTGGTGACCATCGAGTTCGGCGGTTGGTTCCTCACCCGCATCGTCTCCGGGGCGGTCCCCATGACCGACTTCCAGAAGACCTTCGCCCGGGCCGGTCACGCCCACGCCGGGGTGCTCGTCACGCTGGGGCTGGTCTGTCTCGTCCTGGCGGACGCCACCGGGCTCACCGGCCTCGCCGGGACGGTCGCCCGGCTCGGCGTACCGGCCGCCGCCGTCCTGATGTCGGCGGGATTCTTCCTGTCCTCGCTGGGGCGCGACGTGCACCGGCCGAACCGGCTCATCGTGCTGTTGTGGCTCGGCGCGGCGTCGCTCGCGGCGGGTGTCGTGACACTGGGCATCGGACTGCTGGCGGCGTGACGTCCGGTCCGCCCTGGCGGTGACGACCGGCGGGACGCCTGGCAGGCTGTGCCGCAGTCGTCCCGCCACCGAGAGCCGCCATGGAAACCGTCATCGCATCACTGGTCACCTCGCCGTGGCTCTACCTGGTCCTGGTGCTGCTCATCCTGTCCGACGTGTACGTTCCGGTGCTGCCCAGCGGCACGACCCTCGTACTCGCGACCGTGTACGCCGTCACCTCGGGGGAGACGGTGGTGCCGCTGCTGGTCACCGCGGCGGCGGCCTCCACCCTCGGGGACCTCCTGGCGTTCCGGCTCGCGCGTTCCGGGGCCACCCGGGTGGACCGGCTGCTGGCCCGGTCGGGCCGGCTGTCGGGCGCCGACCACCGGTTGCGCGCCATGCTGCGCCGCTCCGGCGCCAGGACGGTGCTGGTGGCCCGGTTCGTCCCGGCGGGGCGATGCCTGGTCGTCAACACCGGCGGCCGGGAGCCGGGGATACGGTTCGGCGACTTCGCGCGGTGGTCGGCCACGGCGGCGGTCTGCTGGGCGGCCTACACCGTCGGCATCGGCTTCCTCAACGCCGTGGTGTTCCACACCGGATGGCTGGCCGGCGCGGTGTCGGTGGTCTGCCTCCTGGCGTTGGGTGCCTGGTTCGCCCGTACCGGTACGGCCGAGGCGGTGCGGGCGTCGCGGTGAGCCTCACGCCGTGAAGGCGTCCCATGCCGACTCCGGCGCCTTGAGGCACAGTAATCGGTATGGATCACTCTGATGTCGAAGCCGCGGTGTTCGCGAGTCGCGTGACGGGTTGCCTGTTGGCGGGTGCCGTCGGTGACGCGCTCGGCGGGCCCGTCGAATTCTCCACCCTGTTCGGTCTGCGCCGCCAGTACGGCGACGCGGGGATCACCGATCTCGAACGCACCGCGTCGATCACCGACGACACCCAGATGACTTTGTTCACAGTAGAGGGACTGATTCGGCACAGGGTGCGGATACCCGGCCGGTCGGCCGGAAGCGTGGAACGGGCGGTGAGTCGCGCGTTGTACCGCTGGCGGGAGACCCAGAACCACGGCTCACCGGCCGACGTGGCTCCCGGTGAGCACCGGGACGGCTGGTTGCTGAGCCGGGAGTGGCTGTACCGGCGGCGCGCCCCCGGGCAGGCTTGCCTGTCCGGTGTGGAGCGACGCCTGTCGCACTTCGCCGAGTGGGGACGGTCCGGTGAGATCAACCCCGAGTCCAAGGGCTGCGGCACCGTGATGCGGTCCGCGCCGTTCGGGTTGTACGCGGTGGACGCGCCCACCGCGTTCGAGTTGGCGGCCCGTTGTGCCCAGTACACCCACGGCCACCCGACGGGCTACCTCGCCGCGGGGGCGTTCGCGGCGTTGATCCACCACGTCGGCCGCGGCGTGGAGTTGACGCCCGCCGTCTCCCTCACCCTGGACCTGTTGAGCGGCTACCCCGGCGGCGACGAGACCGCCGAGGCGCTGCGGGGTGCGCTCGCGTTGGCGGAACAGGGTTCCCCGACGGCCGAGAAGGTGGAGTTGTTGGGCGGCGGTTGGGTCGCCGAGGAGGCGCTCGCCATCGCGGTGTACTGCGCCTCGACCGCCACCGGAGCCGGGGCGGTCAGGATGCGGCGGGCGCTGCTGTCGTCGGTGAACCACTCCGGGGACTCCGACTCCACCGGTGCGATGTGCGGCAACCTGATGGGCGCACTGCTCGGCGCGGAGGCGATCCCCGGCGACTGGCTCGCCCGACTGGAACACCGCGACGAGATCGGCGCGCTCGCGGCCGACTTCGTGCTGTCGCTGCGCGACGGTGGCGTCCTGTCCCGTGGCCTCGCGGCGTGGCAGTCCCGTTATCCGGGCGCCTGAAGGCGGTCGTCCGGTGCCACGGCTCGCGGGCCGTCTCCCGCGAGCCGTGGCGGTGTCAACCCCGGGCGGGCCGTTCGGTGCCGTCGCCCGGGGTCGTGGCGGGTGCGGTGGAGGGCGGCGCGGCGGTGGCCCGCATCATGGCCACGCCGACGCCGATCATCCAGATGAACGTCATGGCGATCACGGTGGGGTTTTTGGCGGCGACGACCACCGCCGTGACCGTGTCCCGGTCGTCGGCGGGGACGAGTGTGGCGATGGCGGTGTTGGGTAGCAGGTCCAGTACGACGAAGGCGGCGGCCAGGACGACGAACTGGGTGAGGAAGGCGACGAGGTGCCGGTCGATGAAGTCGGTGAGCAGTCGCCACCGCCGCCGCACCGTCAGCGGGCGCAGCAGTGGGTCGCCTCGGAACGCCAGCCGTAGCAGCAGCCACACCAGGACGACGCGGGTGCCTTCGGCGACGACCTCGGTGCCGACGGCGAGGGGGGCGCCGACCCGGTCGCCTTCGGAGACCAACCAGAATCGTTGCACCGAGGGGATGAGGGAGACGCCGACGACGAGCGGGAGATGGCGGACGTAGAAGCGCAGTGCCCAGTTGAAGGCGGATCCGGCGATCCGGAGTCCGTGAAGTGACTCGGTCATAAGTTCATTATAGTGAATAGTTCAAAGAACTGAAATATTGGAGGTGTCATGACCCCGGACCCGGCCACCGTGGGCAGGGAGTTCAGCACGGCGGTGGTGATGTTCCATGACGCCGTCGCGGACCGGCTCGGCCTGTCGGCCGTCGACCACAAGGCACTCGGGGTCGTCATGCGGGACGGACCGATCACCGCCAGCCGGCTCGCCGCGGAACTGCGGATGAAACCGAGCGCCGTCACCGGCCTGGTGGATCGACTGGTCGCCGCCGGATACGTCGGCAGGACACCGGACCCCACCGACCGCCGCCGCGTACTGATCTCGGCGCACGCCGGACGACGCCCCGACCTGGGCGCCGTGTTCGGGCGGCTCGGTGCGGCCATGGCGGAACTCGCCGCCGACTACCGGCCGGAGGAGCTGGCGGTGATCCTCGACTACCTCGGCAGGGCCACCACGGTCATGCGGGAACAGACCGCACGCCTCCACCAGGAGTGACCCGTCTCCGCAGGCCGGTGGACCGGTGTCCTCAACCGGCCGCCGGCGCCCACGCGGTCACGTCGATCTCACCGGTGTTCCCCAGGTCCAACGGCGACTCCGGAGTCACCACCCGACCGGTCGCCCCCGGCGTCGCCGCCACGTCCAGGAACGCGCCCTCCAGGATCTCCGACCCGTCGACCGTCGTGACGGTGTTGCGCCACAGGATCACCGATTCGGCGGACTCGCCCGGCCGCACCGTCAACGGCGCCGGATCGGGCGCCTCTATCGCCGTGGTCCCCTCGTTGACGGTGACGTCCAGCGGGTTCCGGGCCGCGTCCAGCACCGTCACGGTGGGGAAGCCGTCGAGTGCGACGTCCTCGGTGCCGCAGTTGTACAACGTGATCGCCATGCCCCGCTGGCCCGTGGCCGCGTCGATCGGACCCGGCGTGATCTCCACGCCGTCCCGGCACTCCGGTGCCGCCGACTCGGACGCCTGATCCGAGGGCCGGCTCTCGTTCCCGGACGCGGCCGGGTCGGAACCCCCACACCCGGCGACGGCCAGCGCCAGTCCCAGCAGGAGGACCGGTGTCGTTCTCGGGGCGGCTGATCTGCGCATGAGGCGAGCGTGTCACGTGACCCCCGTCGGCCGCGCCGAAGGGTGCGGCGCTGTCGCGTGCCGCACGGCGCGTCACGGCCCCGGCGGCGGTCACGGCGGCGCCGCACGAGGTGACCCACGGTGACTCACCGGGAACCGCTACGGCCCGTGCCGCGTCATACCCGCATGAGGAGAATCTGGAGCGTGGTGACCGCCGTGGCGCTGCCCGCGGCGCTGGCGGGCTGCACCGCCGCGGCGGCCGAGACCCACCGTCCCGCCGAAGACGGCGCCGCCGACGCCGTCGCCGACGGCGAAGCCCTGTGGGGCCGCAGTTTCGTCGCGCAACGGGTCACCGGCGACGCCGAGACCGAGAGCCTGCTCGCGGGGACCGAGTTCACCGTCTCGTTCGACGACGGGTCCATCGGCGCGGTCGCCGACTGCAACCACATGGGCGGGACCGTGGAACCGGACGGTGGACGCCTGGCCGTGACCGAGCTGTTCAGTACCGAGATGGCCTGCGAGGAGCCGGCCATGGCCGTGGACACGTGGCTCATCGGATTCCTGGAGTCCGCGCCCGAGTACACCCTCGACGGGGACACGCTCACCCTGACCAGTGAGGGCGTCACGGTCGAACTCACCGAGTCCCCGTGACGCCGCGCCCGGTAACCAGGTCAACTGGTATTCGTGGACGATCCGGTCGAGCCGGAAACCCAACCGGTCGTTGACGGCGCGCATGTGCCGGTTCTGTTCGGCGTTGTCGGTGACCAACCGGGTCACACCCGGGAACTCGGAGGCCAGGTCCCGCACCATGTGCGCCTTCATGCGGAACCCGAGACCGTGGCCGCGGTGCTCGGGAACCACGACGGTGTCGTACTGCTGGGCCACCGTGCCCTCCGGTGACACCACCACCTCGGTGTAACCGGCGACGGAGTCGCCCTTGACCGCCGCCACGGTCAACAGGACGTCACCGCGGGCGGCGATGACCTCCGCCATCCTCACGATCCTGTCGACGTCCCATCCGACCGTCCCGTAGTCCATGTCGCCGACCGGCATGTCGTTCATGGCGTTCTTGGCGGTGACGAACCCGGCCCGCCACTGCGCCGGAGCCACCCCACGCCACCGCACCAGGTCGTAACCGGCGTGGTCGTCCCCCTCCGCGTCGAACCGGTCGTCGTCGCGGGTCTCGGCCAGGTCCAGCGACAGCATGTGGAGGGTGAGCATGCGGTCGAATCCGTGCCGGCGGTGGAACGCCTCGGCCGGGCCGCCGTCCGCCACCTCGGTGATCACGCTGCGGCGGCCGTCCGCCCGCGCGGCGGCCGTGATCTCCTCCAGCAGCCGGCTTCCGGTGCCGTGTCGCCGGTGCGCCGGATCCACGACCAGTTCGAGTTCGGCCAGGTGTGCCTGTCCTTCGGAGTCGAACAACCGCAGCCCGGCCGCGCCGACGAGCTCCCCGGACTCGTCCACCGCGAGCCGGTACACGCGCCGTGAGTCCAGCGAGGTGCCGGTGAGCCGGTGGTGCAGCCGCTCGGCGGTGGGGACCGGCGCGGCGGGTGTGTCGGTGGCCGACGCGGCGGCGAGGATCCGGTGCCAGCGGGCCGTGTCGGCGGTGTCGAGTCGTTCCGGTGCTTGGATGTGGATCACGTGAGCGAGTACTCCTGGATCAGGTGGCCGCCGGCGAGCCGCTCGGTGCCGGTCGATGTCAGGTGCCGGGGCGTGAAACCGCCGCCGAACACCGGCACGCCCGTGCCCGCGACGACCGGGTACACCTTGAACACCAGCCGGTCGATCTCGGAGACGAGCGCCGCCGCGAGTGTGCCGCCGCCGGCGAGCCAGATGTCGCCGCCCGGTTCCGACTTCCACCGCCTCACCGCCGCGACCGGGTCGGCCACCACGGTGACGGCCGGGTCCCCGACGCCCGCCCGGGACGTCGCGACGTACTGCCGCAGGTGCGGGTACGGGCTCGTGACGCCCTGTTCCACACCGAGCCGGTACGTGGTGTGGCCCATGATGACCGTGTCGAAGTGGCGGTTGGGGGCGTCCGCGACGCCCATCGCCTCCCGGGCGGGGGCCGGCAGCGTCTCCGGGTACTCGGTGGTCACGAACTCCACCAACTCCGGGGTCACCGCGAAGTGGTCGAGTGAGCCGTCGGGGGCGGCGATGAAGCCGTCGGCGGTCACGCCGACGAAGTACACGAGCGAACGCACGGTGGATCCTCTCGTCGGCCCTCGCCGAGCCGGACGCGGGCTTCGGCGTGGTGCGGGCCGGTCAGGGGCGACTTCGGACGGTGCGGGGCCGGCCGGCCCCGCACGGGGCGGGTCAGCCTTTCACACTGCGAAGCAGCACCTGCGCCACGTCCACCACTTCGACGTCCTCGCCACTGCCGATGGCGTTCACGCCGTCGGTGATCATCGTGGAGCAGAACGGGCACCCGACCGCGACGGTCTTGGCGCCGGTGTCGACGGCCTCCCGGCTGCGGTTGACGTTGATGCGGGTGCCCAGCTTCTCCTCCATCCACATGCGCGCGCCACCGGCGCCGCAGCAGAAGGAGCGTTCCGAGTTGCGGGGCATCTCGGTGAGGCCGCCCTCGGCGACCGCGCCCAGCACCTCGCGCGGCGGCGTGAACACCCGGTTGTGACGGCCCAGGTAGCACGGGTCGTGGTAGGTGAGGCCGCCGTCGACGCGGTTGACGGGTGTGAGGCGGCCCTCGGAGACCAGTTCGGCGAGCAGCTGGGTGTGGTGGACGACCTCGTAGTGGCCGCCGAGCTGGCCGTACTCGTTGCCGAGGGTGTTGAGGCAGTGCGGGCAGGTCGCGACGATCTTGGTCGCGCCCGCCTCGTTGAGGGCCTCGACGTTCTGCTCGGCCAGCATGCTGAACAGGAACTCGTTCCCGGCGCGGCGAGCCGGGTCGCCGGTGCAGGTCTCGCCGGTCCCGAGGATCGCGAACTTCACCCCGGCCTCGTGCAGCAGGGTCGCGACCGCGCGGGTCGTCTTCTGCGCCTTGTCGTCGAACGCCCCCGCGCAGCCGACCCAGAACAGGTACTCCCATTCGGTCCCGGCCTTGTCGACGGTCTGCACCTCGAAGTCGAGGCCCTTGGTCCAGTCGGTGCGGGTGTTGGGGTTGGCGCCCCACGGGTTGCCCTTGTTCTCCAGGTTCCGCATGAGGGTCTGCGCCTCGGCGGGGAACGCGGACTCGATCATCACCTGGTGCCGCCGCATGTCGACGATGTGGTCGACGTGTTCGATGTCGACCGGGCACTGTTCGACGCACGCGCCGCAGGTGGTGCACGACCACAGGACGTCGGGGTGGATGACGTCGCCGACCAGTGACCTCTCCGCCTCGTCCTTGGCGGCCTGCGGTACGCCGGCGAGCTGTTCCTCGGTCGCCTTCTCCTCGCCGAGCGGGTTCTTGCCGCCGCCGGCCATCAGGTACGGCGACTTCGCGTACAGGTGGTCCCGGAGGTCCATGATCAGCAGCTTCGGGGACAGCGGCTTGTCGGTGTTCCACGCGGGGCACTGCGACTGGCACCGGCCGCACTCGGTGCAGGTGGTGAAGTCGAGCAGGCCCTTCCAGCTGAACTGTTCGACCTGTCCGACACCGAACGGGTCGGTCTCGGGGTCGGCCTTCTCGAAGTCGATGGGTTCGCCCTCGACCAGGATCGGCTTGACGGCACCCAGCGCCGGGCCGCCCTGCGGGTCGCGTTTGAGGAAGATGTTGAAGAACGCGGTGAGCCGGTGCCAGCCCAGTCCCATCGTGATGTTGAGAGCCAGGATCAGGAAGAACGCCCACGACACGGCGATCTTCACCAGCGCGACGACCGAGACGGTGGTCAGCAGGGCACTCGCCGAGACGCCCTCGAACAACGCGGCGACGGCGTGCGACCCGGGGGAGGTCCACACGGGTGTGTCGAGCTCCCCGGCGGCGATCTTCATACCGCGCAGCGTCAGGCCCAACAGGACGATGGCCAGGATGGTGGCCTCGATGTAGAAGCCCTGCCACTGGTTGGAGCGCTCGAAGCGGCTGGTGCTGGTGCGGCTGGGCGCGGGTGAGATCTCGGTGTTCTCGGGAAGCGCGGGCGCCGGGTTGCCCTTCGGCTGGTTCCGCATCCGGATGACGAACAGGGTGATGATGCCGAGCGCACCGGTGATGCTGATGACGTCGCTGAACAGCAGCCACACCGACCAGTGCCCGATGAGGGGGATGGAGGCGGCGGGGTCGACGACCTCGAAGTACGCCTCGACGAGCACGAGGAACAGGCCGATGAACGCCACGAAGACGAACCAGTGCGCGGCGCCGACCAGTCTCCACTTGAGCATCTTGGTGTGCCCGACGGTCTCCTTGAGGGTGTTGAGGAGACGCGGGCCGACCCGTTCGGCGCGGCCCGGTTCGGGCGCTCCCAGCCGGATCACGGCGAGCATCCGCAGCGCGGTCCGTGTCACCAGTACGAGGGCCACGACGGTGATCACCGCGGCCAGGATGGTGGTGACCACCTGAACGACACCCATCCGGCACTCCTTCGCTCGGCCGACCGATATTACTCACCGGTAGCTTAGCGGGCCGACGGTGAGCCTGTATCACCCTACGACGCATCGGCATCACGTGGACCGCTCTGCGCCACGCTTCACAGCCTCCCCCATACCCGCCTCGGGTGGTCGGAAGCCCGCCTTGGGTGGGCGTAGGCCCGCCTTGGGTGGTTGGAGGCCCGCCGGAATCCGGACATCCGGGTTTATTCGAGGCACGTCGATGGGCCCCAGCCCACCCAAGGCGAAGTGGGGAGGACGAGGTCACGCCGAGGCGCGGACCACCAGTCGCGTCGGCAGGATCGTCGTCGGCGGGTCGGGCGGTCCGCCCCGGATCGCCGCCACCAGCAGCCGCGCCATCTCACGGCCCATCGCCTCCACCGGCTGATGCACCGTCGTCAACGCCGGAACCATGTGCCCGGCCATCGTCGAGTCGTCGAAACCGATCACCGCGACGTCCTCCGGGACCCGGCGGTCACGTTCCCGCAACGCCCGGATCGCGCCGAACGCCATCGGATCGGAGGCCGCGAACACCGCGTCCACGTCCGGGACGGCGTCGAGCAGTTCCCGGGTCGCGGCCAGGCCGCTCGCCTCCGAGAAGTCACCGGCGACGATCAACGCGGGGTCCTCGGCGATACCGGCGGTGCGCAGCGTCTCACGGTAACCGGCGAGCCGGTCCCGCCCCACCGACATGTCCTGCGGCCCGGTGATCGTGGCGATCCGGGTCCTGCCCTGTGCCACCAGGTACCGCACCGCCTCCCGCGCACCACCCCGGTTGTCGCTGTCGACGTACGGGACCTCCAGCCCGGTGACCGGCGCCCCGCACAGCACGATCGGCAGGCCGGAGTCCCGCAGGTGGGCGGGCATCGGATCGTCACCGTGCAGCGAGATCAACAGGGCGCCGTCGACGTGCTTGCCCAGCAGGTACGGTTCCAGCCGCTCCCGTTCCTGCCGGGACGACGCCATGGTCAGCATCAGGCGCAGCCCCGCCTCGTCCAACTGCTTGGAGATTCCCCGGATGACCCCGGCGAAGTACGGCTCACCCCACAGGCGGTCCGCCGACTCCGAGATCACCAGCGCCACCGTGTCGGTGCGGCGGGTGACCAGGGTGCGGGCGGCCTGGTTGGGGACGTAGCCGAGTTCCGCGATCGCGCGGTTGACGGCCTCCCGGGCACGCTGGCTCACCTGGGAGGACCCGTTGATGACCCGGGAGACGGTGCCACGACCGACTCCGGCACGGGCCGCGACCATGTCGAGCGTCGGCGCGGCGGACGATTCCATACCTCAGATACCTCTCGAACCACCGCGGCGCGCCGGACGGCACACCACGGTGGTCCGAGCCTACGTAACCCGGGCGACCGCGTGACGTCCCGGCCGTCAGCCGTCGAGCCGGCCGGACACGAAGTCGGCGTACCAGCGTCCGCTGTCCTTGACGGTGCGGCGCTGCGTGTCGTAGTCGACGTGGACGATCCCGAACCGCTTCGTGTAACCCCAGGCCCACTCGAAGTTGTCCAGCAGCGACCACGTGAAGTAGCCGCGCAGCGGTACGTCCGCCTCGACGGCCTCCTGACAGGCCGCCAGGTGGTCGCGCAGGTAGGCGAGCCGTTCCGGGTCGTGCACCGCGCCGTCCTCGGAGACGACGTCGTCGAAGGCCGAGCCGTTCTCGGTCACCACGAGCGGGACACCCGGGTAGTCCCGCGACAGCCGCACCAGGATGTCCCGCAGTCCGCCCGGGTCGATCTCCCAGTTCATGCCGGTGACGGGGAGTCCGCTCCCCACGAAGCCGATGTGGGAGTTGCCAGGCCACGCCGAGTCGACGTCGGTGGGCGCCGCCGACGCCGAGGTGCTGCCGGAACCGGCGGCGGTCACGGTGAACCGGCTGTAGTAGTTGACGCAGAGGGTGTCCACGGGGCTTCCGATGACGTCGAGGTCGCCGGGCCGGATCACCGACAGGTCGGCGACGGCCGACAGGTCGTCGAGCACGTCGGCCGGGTACTCGCCGCGCAGTACCGCGTCGGTGAAGAACCGGTTCTGCATGCCGTCGATCCGGCGGACCGCGTCGGCGTCGGCCTCGGAGTCGCCCGCCTGGTGCACGGGGTAGAAGTTCAGGCCCACACCGATCCTGCTGTCGGACCGTTGCGCCCGCATCGCCCGGACGGCCAGGCCGTGACCGAGCATGAGGTGGTGTGCCGCGGCCACCGAGGCGGCCGGGTCGCGACGTCCGGGCGCGTGTTCCCCGGACGCGTAGCCGAGGAACGCGGCGCACCACGGCTCGTTCACGGTGATCCACTCCTGGACCCGGTCGCCGAGCGCGTCGTGGACGACCTGCGCGAAGTCGGCGAACCGGTGGGCGGTGTCGCGGTGCGGCCAGCCTCCGGCGTCCTCCAGGGCCTGCGGCAGGTCCCAGTGGTACAGCGTGATCCAGGGGGTGATGCCGGCGTCGCGCAGGGTGTCCACGAGCCGCCGGTAGTAGTCGAGTCCCGCGTTGTTGAGTTTCGTGTCGCCGTCGGGCTGGATGCGCGGCCACGACACCGAGAACCGGTAGTCGGTCAGGCCGAGCCGCTTCATGACCTCGACGTCCTCCGGGTACCGGTGGTAGGAGTCGACCGCGACGTCGCCCGTACCGCCGTCGACCACCCTGCCTGGCGTGTGGGCGAAGGTGTCCCAGATCGACCTGCCCCTGCCGCCCTCGTCGGCGGCGCCCTCGATCTGGTAGGCGGATGTCGCCGCCCCCCAGGCGAAGTCGGCCGGGAACGCTCCCACTCGGAGGTTCGTGCGTGTCGATCCAGTCATGACTTAACCGCGCCTTCCATGAGCCCGCCCACGATCTGGCGGCCGAATGCGATGAAGATTATCACCAGGGGCACAATGGACAGTAGTGTCCCGGTGAAGATCATTGAGTAGTCGGAACCGTAGTTGGTGTCGGACAGGCCCCGGATCGCCACCTGGATCGTCGGATTGTCCGGCCGCAGGATGATCAACGGCCACAGGAACTCGTTCCAGTTCTGCATGAACGTCAACAACGCCAACACCGCCATACCGGGCCGCACCGCCGGCAGCACCACCCGCCAGTAGACCGTCCACGTGGACGCGCCGTCCATCCGCGCCGCCTCCACCAACTCGTCCGGCACCGCCTGCAACGTGTACTGCCGCATCAGGAAGATCCCGAAACCGTTCACCAGGAACGGCAGGATCACCGCCTGCATGGTGTTGGTCCAGTCCAACTCGATCATCATGATGTACAGCGGCACCACACCGACGTGCTGCAACGGCACCATCATCGTCAACAGTACCGACACCAGCAGCACCGTCCTGCCGCGAAACCGCAGCTTGGCGAACGCGAAGCCCGCCATCGTGGAGATCAGCACGACCGCCACCGTCACCGAACCCGCCACGACGAACGAGTTCCCCAACCCGACGAGCAGATGCGCCGAGTCGTCGGCCAGCGCCCGCGAGATGTTCTCACCCAGGTTGCCGCCCGGCAGCAGCGGCGGCGGAACGGCCGTGGCGTCGGAGACGGTCCGCGACGCGATCACCACCATCCAGTACAGCGGCCACACCGACAGCAGCAGGGCGAAGCCCAGCGTCACCCGCGTCAGTACGGTGGCGTCCCACAGCCGCACACCGCCACGCGATCCGGCCCGCGTCATCGGTCACCTCGAATCCGGTTGGTGAACAGGTAGTTGACCGCCGCGACGATCAGGATGAACATGAACAACAGCCACGCCGCCGCGGCGGCCAGGCCGTAGTTGTTGCGTTCCCGGAACGCCTGGATGATGTAGAGGCCGATCGTCTGGAACTGCCCGGCGGCGCCGCCGTCGTACCGGCCGGAACCGAACATCAGCGGCTCGGCGAACAGCATCATCCCGCCCATCGTGGATATGAAGACCACGAAGATGATGACCGGCCGCAACTGGGGCACCGTGATCTGCCAGAACTGCCTGCGCGGCGAGGCGCCGTCGATCGCGGCGGCCTCGTACAGGTCGCGCGGGATGGTCTGCATGGCGGCCAGGAAGATGATCGCGTTGTAACCGGTCCAGCGCCAGTCCACCATCGCCGAGATCGCCAGCCACGACGGCAGCTTCTCCGACTGCCACTGGACCGGGTCGAGTCCGACGGTCTCCAGCAGCCAGTTCACCATCCCGTACTGCGGGCTGAACAGTTGACTGAAGACGATGGCCACCGCCACGACCGACGTCACCATCGGCAGCAGGATGCCCATCCGGTACAGCAGCCGGCCGCGCATCCGCTTGTTCAGGGCGTTTGCCAGCAGGATCGCCAGCACCAGTTGCGGGATCGTCGCCATCACGAACATGCCGAGGGTGTTCCCGGTGGCGTTCCAGAACCCGGCGTTGGTCAGCAGGAAGCCGTAGTTGTCGAAGCCGATGAACTCCTTGTCGCCGGCGAGCCGCCAACTGTGCAGCGACACCCACAACGTGAACCCGAGCGGGAACAGCCCGAAGACGGCGAACAGCAGGAAGTACGGGGATATCAACAGGTACGGCATGGCCTTGAGGTCGAACCGCGCCCGGATTCCCGGTCGCCGGTTCGCGCCGTGCGCGGCCTTGGGCGTCATGTGAGGTCCTTTGCGAGTCGAACGGGGTCGGGCGCCCCGGTGGCCGGCCATGTCGGAGGACATGACCGGCCACCGGTCCGTACGGGGTCACATGCTGGTGTCGACGACCTCCTGGCCGGCGGCCACGAAGGAGTCCCACGCCTCGTCGGGATCGGTGGAGCCCTCCACCATCCCGAACAGCACGTCCTCGACGGCGGCGCGCACGGCGGAGTGCAACTCGCCGTAGAACACCGGTTGGAACCCGGCGACCGACTCGGCGAAGATCCGGCCGGACGGCGCGTCGTTGAAGTACGGGTTGGTCATGTCGGCCACCGTCGGCTCGGCCTGGGCCTCGGGCGAACTCGGGAAGTTGCTGACCGCCTCGAACGCGGCGACCTGTGCCTCGGGGCTGGTCAGGTAACTGGCCAGCGCGGCGGCCTCCTCGGGGTGCTTGCTCTGCGTCGGCACACCGAGCCAGGAGCCGCCCCAGTTGCCGCTGCCACCGGGCACCGTCGCGACGTCCCAGTTGCCAGCGTTCTCGTCACCGGAGGTGTCGGCGATGACGCCGAGCATCCACGCGGGGCAGCCCATGGTGGCGAAGCCACCGGCCTGCATGGCCTGCTTCCACTCGTCGGACCAGTTCTGGAACTGGCCGACGGCGCCCTTCTCGGACAGTTCGGCGACGTAGTCGAACGCCGTGCGCACGGCGGGGCTCTCCGCCAGCGCGTATTCGCCCTCACGGTCGAAGTAGCTGATGCCGTCTCCGGCGCCGGCCTCCTGGACCATGCGGATGTTGTAGAGCTGGTTGGGGCTGTCGACGAAGGCGGCGTCGACACCGGAGGCGACGAACTCCTCGGCGACCTCGGTGAAGCCGTCCCAGTCGGGCCACAGCGCGCTGACCTCTTCGCGGTCGGTGGGCAGGCCCGCCGCCTCGAACAGGTCGGTGCGGTAGCACATCGCCATGCCCCCGACGTCGGTGCCGAGGGCGGCGAGCTTGCCCTCGGGGGTGTGCCCGAGTTCCCACTTCCAGTCGGTGTAGTCCGACTTGCGGGAGTCGAGCCCGTACTCGGCCAGGTCCACCCAGTACTCCGACATGGCCATCATCTGGCCGACGCCCTGCTCCTCGATACCCACCACGTCGCCGGCGCCGTCACCGGCGTCGAGCTGCTGGATGAGGTTGGGGCGGAACTCGTTGTCGTAGTCGTCGGTGACGATCTGGTAGTCGACCTTGATGCCGGGGTTGTCCTTCTCGTACTGCGCGATCAGGTCCTCGTATCCGAATCCGGCACCGCCGAAGACCTGCACGGTCAGCACGATGTTGCCGTCGGCGTCGAGGCCGTCATCGGAGTTGCCGCACGCGGTGAGCGCCATGGTGGCGACCGCGGCGGCGGCCAGCGCGGCGCTCGTGCCGCGACGTCGGATGAGTGTCATTGCTCGTCTCTCTTCGGGTCTGGCCAGGTGCGCCGGTGGCCGGGTGGGTGGGGGCGTTCGGTCCCGGGGAGGCGGGGACGGTGGGGCCGTCCCCGCCGCATCGGCGTTCACCGATGTATGGGAGCGCTCCCAGTAACGTAACCCGCGTCACGCCCACGGTCAATGCCGATGTCGGCAACGGTTATGAATCCGTAACCTGCGCGAATTGACAAATGTGGATGTAACGGGTGGTATCGGACGACTCCGGTAACCGCCTCGTCGTAATCGGTCGAACGCGACCCGTCGCCGATGCTGGGAGCGCTTCCAGGCCGACCCCTTCAGTCCGGGAGACCGGTCCGCTGATTGTGGCGGCCCGCGATGAGTTCCTGGAGACGGATCTTCGCCTTGATGAGCGGCCTGCGGATCCGCACCTCACGCCAGACGGCCCGGGCCAGCTTGCGCTGCCCGCGCCGGCCCCGCCGGTAACGCCAGCGCGCCCACGGCGAGCCCGGCCTGGCCAGCCGGATCGCACCGATGTAGATCAGCGGCCACAGGAACAGGCCGAGCAGGCCCGTCCAGATCTTGCCCTTGAGCAGCGTGACGACCGCCAGGGCGAGGTTCAGGACGGTGAACGCCAGGCCCCACAGGATGGGGTGCGACGGCGCGTAGGCGGACTCGGCGAGGTCGAAGTCCTCGATGCCGATGGGCCGCAGCCCCAGCAACAGCAGGCCGGTCACCGCGACCGCCACGAACACCGCGTCGATGGACGTACGGCCGGTCTCGGTCCAGTACACGTCACGCAGGTGCAGGATGAGCGCGAACTCGTCGAGGACGAGGGCCGCGCCGACGCCGAACACGGCGGCCGCGGCGGCCCGCCCCGCGGTCAGCTCGTCGGGCACCACCATCTGGGCGACGCCGCCGACGAGCAGGAACACCACGCCGAACACCACGTGGTGGATGTGCAGTCCGCCGGGCGTGATGTTCCCGGGCCACCAGCGCACCTGCGCCCGGATCAGCCTCACCGACAGCCGGATGAATCCGAAGCCGCACACCATCGCGGTGAAGAAGCAGAACAACGGCAGGCGGCCGGTGTCCACGATGCGTTCCTGAAACCACCAGCCCACCCGTCGATAGTGCTTGATTCACGCGCCGTTCGCCGGGCCTTGACGGCGGTGGGCTCGATGACGTCAGTGCGACGTCGTTGCCCTCGGCCGGGGCGTGGCCGGGCGGGACTTCACCGGTGCACGGCCATCAGGCTGCGGGACAGCTCCGCCCGGCTGTGACGGTAGGCGTCGGCCTGGCGCCGCTGTTCATGGCGGTAGGAGTCGAGGTGTGCCGCCGCCCGTCGCTCACGGGCTTCGCGGACCGTCGCACTGACGCGGATGAACGTCTCTTTGATGTAGGTCATGACATCAGTATGACGTCATGATGCCGAAGGTGCAAGTCGGGGGTCCACGAAGGTGAGATCGTTACCTGACCGTGACCGTTTCCAACCGGTCCCTACGCCGTTACTTAGGACGGAGGGTCATATATCCATGCAGCTGACACGGACACAACAACCACGCATGCACAGCGCATACACCCGGCAGAACCCGCCGTCGTACGAACCACCCGCCGGCGTCGAGGAGACGATCGGCTGGCAGCTCGCCGCCCAGACGTGGCGCGAACACCTGCCCGACGACCTGTTGGGCCTCGAATGCGAGACCTGCCACCGGACCTGGCCGTGTGACGCCTGGGAGATCGCCGAGGATCTGCTGAACGGCTCCCGCGCCTACGCCGCCCACGACGGTCCGGACGGCCCCGAGCAGGAGGACGACCTGCTCCCCATCACACCGGTGTTCACCACCTCGACCCCCGCCATCCCCAGACACCGCGCCGGCTGACCCGCCACCTCCCGCGCGGACACCGTGACCAGGTCCCATCACCTGGGCGTGAGACCGGTGCCCGCCCGGATTTGGCTAGTGTGGGGAAGGTGAACCCCAACCTCGTCCGCCGAAGCCGCCGCGAGGAGATCCTCGACCTCGCGGTGGAACTGTTCGCCGCGCGCGGCTACCACGGTGTCTCCATGGACGACATCGGCGCACGGGCCCACATCACCGGACCCGCCCTCTACCACCACTTCAAGGGCGGCAAGGAGGCGATGCTGGCCGAGGCGCTCACACCGGTGAGCCAACGGCTGCTCGACGGCGGTCGCGAACACGTCGCCAGACACCGCGACGACCCACGCGCCGCGGTCCGCGCCCTGGTCGCCTTCCACGTCGACTTCGCCCTCACCTCCCCGGCAGTCATCGCCGTCCAACTGCACGAACTCGACCGGCTGCCCGACGAACCGCGCCGGGAGATCCGCCGGCTGCAACGCGCCTACGTGGAGGAGTGGGTCGGAGTGCTCCGTCGGCTGCGCCCCGAACTCACCGCGGAGTCCGCCCGGGTCCTGGCGCACGCGGCGTTCGGCCTCATGAACTCCACCCCCTTCCTCAACCGGGAGATCCCCGGCGAACGCGACCAGGTCGCCGCGCTGCTGACCGATGCCGCGCTCGCGGCCCTGGACCCACGGCACCGTGGCTAGCCCGAGCCTGGAATCCCGGTTCCCGGCCACACACCGGCCGCGCCACCTGAACGATCGTTCAGGTGGCGCTATGCTCAAGCCATGTTCGACAGCCTGCTGATCGCCAACCGCGGAGAGATCGCCCGCCGCATCGGGCGCACCGCCCGGTCCATGGGCATCCGCACTATCGCCGTCCACTCAGACATCGACGCCGACCTGCCACACGTCACCGAAGCCGACCAGGCCGTCAACCTCGGTGCCGCCGAACCCGCCGCCTCCTACCTCAACACCGAGGCCATCCTCGCCGCCGCCGCCCAGACCGGCGCCAAGGCCATCCATCCCGGATACGGCTTCCTGTCGGAGAAACCGGCGTTCGCGCAGGCCGTGGTCGACGCCGGCATCACCTGGGTCGGGCCGTCACCGGAGGCCATCGAGGCCATGGGCGACAAGGTCAACGCCCGCAACCTCATGGCCCGCCACGGCGTACCCGTCGCACCCGGAGCCTCCGAACCCGTCCACGACGCCGCCGCGGCACAGGCCGTCGCCGAGACCGTCGGCTACCCCGTGATGGTCAAGGCCGCCGCGGGCGGCGGCGGCATGGGGATGGCCGTCGCCGAGGACGCCGCCGCACTCGCCGAACAGACCACCCGCATCAGCGGATTCGCGCAACGGCTCTTCGGCTCCGGCGACGTACTCATCGAGCGCTACTACCCCCGGGTCCGCCACATCGAGGTCCAGATCCTCGGACTGCCCGACGGCCGGATCATCGCCCTCGGCGAACGGGAGTGCTCCGTCCAACGACGCCACCAGAAACTCGTCGAGGAGACGCCGTCACCCGCGCTCGACGACAAGAGCCGCGCCGACATCCTCGCCGCCTCCCGCCGCGCCGGTGAGGCCGTCGGATACCTCGGCGCCGGAACCGTCGAGTACCTGTTCGACGCCGACACCGGCGGCTTCTTCTTCCTGGAGATGAACACCCGCCTCCAGGTCGAACACCCCATCACCGAGGCCGTCCACGGCATCGACCTGGTCGAGGCGCAACTGCGGATCGCCGCGGGCGAGGAGATCGAGGAACCGGGCGCACCCGTCGGCCACGCCGTCGAACTGCGCATCAACGCCGAGGACCCCAAGCGCTTCCTGCCCGGCCCCGGCGCGATCACCGCCTGGCGGGAACCCGTCGGCGAGGGCATCCGCGTGGACGCCGGATACCTGGCAGGCACCGAGGTCCCCAGGCACTACGACTCCCTGATGGCCAAACTCGTCGCCCACGGTGCCGACCGCGACGAGGCCATCCGCCGCGCCGCCGAGGCCGTGGCCGGCTTCGAGATCACCGGCCCCAAGTCGAACCTCGCCTTCCACGCCGAACTCCTCGCCAACCCCGAGTTCACCTCCGGTGAGTACGACACCGGCATCGTGGGGAGGATGCGATGACCGCCGTCCCGGCCGGCGACTGGCCCCGGCGCAGGTCGGCCCTGCCGGAGCGGGTATCCATCCGTGAGGTGGGGCCGCGCGACGGCCTGCAGAGCGAGGACCCCGTACCGGCCGCCGACAAGGTGCGACTCATCGACGCCCTGTCGCGGACCGGGCTGTCCCGGATCGAGGCGGTCAGTTACGTCCATCCCAAGGCGATACCGCAGATGGCCGACGCCGACGAGGTGTGGTCGGCGGTCGACAGGCGACCGGGCGTGCGCTACTCGGCGCTGGCCCCCAACCGCAAGGGGGCCGAACGCGCGCTCGACGCCGGTTTCACCGAGATCGAGGTCGTGGTGTCGGCCTCCGACACCCACAACCGCCACAACGTGCGACGCGGTACCGACGAGTCGCTCGACGACATCGCGGAACTGATCACCGTCCTCCACGACCGCGGCGCGACCGTGGAGGTCATCGTCGCCACGAGCTTCGGGTGCCCCTACGAGGGCGACGTCCCGGTGAGCAGGGTCGCGGGCATCATCGACCGGGTGGTCGCCGACGGAGCCGACCGCATCGCCTTCGGCGACACCACGGGCATGGCCACGCCGCGCCGGGTCGCGGAACTGCTCGACGCGGTCCGGGGCGGTCACCCCGACGTCGACCTGCTGCTGCACTTCCACAACACGCGCGGCACCGCGTTGGCCAACGTGCTCACCGCGATGGACTACGGCGTCACCGAGTTCGACTCCAGCGTCGGTGGACTGGGCGGTTGCCCGTACGCGCCGGGCGCCAGCGGCAACCTCGCCACCGAGGAACTGGTGCACATGCTCGACGACATGGGTGTCGAGACCGGTGTCGACCTCGACGCGTTGCTGGAGGTCGCGGAGCTGGCCGAGCGGCTGGTGGGCCGCACGCTCCCCAGCGGGGTGCTGCGGGCCGGTCCCCGCTCCCGGCTGTCCGGCTGACCGATCCCCGAACGCCCTCGGTGCCCCGCGCGCGCCGGGGGCGTTCGGCGTGTCACGGCACCCACCGGCGTCCACTGTGATACCTCAAAGGACGGACATTCCGCGTCGTCGTGCGGTGCGGCAACGGGCTGAAGAATTGACCTATCAGAATCTTCCCTGATCAGGATGCGAGTGCCCCACGGCCTCCGTCGTCCCCCGGTAAAAAACCGGGCGGCTCCCGTAACCGCTTCATCACCGGAGCGTTTTCCCAAGTGGTTGCCGCGAACGTGACGGCTCGGCCACGGTCGACGCCGCCGCCTTCGTGAGCGCGGTAGACACGACCATCACCACCTTGTGGAGGAACCGTGAGGGTGCTCAACCGGAAGCCTCGCGACTGCCGTCGCGCTGCCCGGTCGCGCCAGCCGCACACCGCCACGGTCCGCAGGGTGGTGATGCTGCTCGGTCTCGCCGGCGCCGCCTGGCTCGCCGGAACCACCGCCGCGTACGCCGATCACTCCGCAGATGGTGGGATCGGCATACCGCCGTCACCCGTCCTCACCCCGGTGCCCGGTCAGTGGACCGCCGCACCAGAGCAGGCCGCGCTGGTCCCAGAAAGCCAGCTGGAGTCGGCCACCGCACCGATCACCGATGAGACGGACGACGGCCCGCAGCACCACCGGCCGGACGGCGGCGCGGATCCGCGTCACGCTCCGGACGCCGATCCGGCGAGGCTCGCCGGTGAAGGCGACGTGCTGCCGAAGACCACGAGTGAGCTGTTCACGCCCCACGGTGTGACCGGCGGTCACCGGACCGGCACCGGAGACGGCGGGATACTCGCCGTGGCCCGGCCGGTCACGGACTCACTCACCAGCATGACGAACCCGGACGCGCCACCGCGACCGTCGGTCGCCACGCCGGTCAATGGGCGGCCGGCGGACACCGCGGTACCCGTGGTGTCCACGCTCACCGGGTTCACCCACCACGCCACGGCCGTGGCGGCTCCGGTGGGGACCATGCTCATGCCGGCCGCGCCGCACCCCGGTTCCGGGGCGGCGGAGGGGAATCCGCCGACCGGCTCGGCCGGCGCGGATCCGACCGCACCGCACACGGGTGCCGGTACGCCGGCATCGGATCGTCACCGGCCCACCGAGACCTCCGCCGTCGCCGAGCGGGTGCAGGCCGTGGGCCACACGGACGACGACCCGGGACGACGGCCCGAACCGACCGGAGACACGGTGCCACGTGACTCCGCACCCGGGCCGATCCGCGACGTGGCGTTCCCCGATCCAGGGATCGCCGCCACGGGAGGCAGCGCGACCGGGGGATACCCCGCCGGCTGCTCCCCGTACGACAGTGGGGCCGGACGCGGCGCGTGCGACCACACTGACCGTGACGCGCAGGTGTCACGCGTCACGCCGACGACGGCCACGGTGGACCTCCCCGATCATGTGGAGGATCCGGCCGTCTCACCTGATTAATCGGTAACCGCCGGCGACGAACGCATCGCGTCTCCAACGCGATCCGCGGGCCCGGGCATCTCGACACAGGCCCGGTGGCGGTTCACCCGACCGCGCAGGCACAGCGCGCGCCACCACCTGAAGAGACTTCGCCCGAACTGAACGATCAGACAGTTCCACAACGGCACACCTGCGACAACCAGCCAGGTGGACCGGGTCTATCCGGCAGACCTCTCGCATTGAAGCCGCAATGTCGTGAGTCGGAGATGCCACGCCAAGCAAGACCGAGAAACAGAGAGGCAACGAAAGCAAATGTCCAAGCGCGTTCTGCGTAATGTGTCGGTGGTCGGTGCGATGGCCGCCGGCGCCATCCTGGCGGCCGGGGGGGCCGCCCAGGCCGCACCCGACGTGACCAGCGTCGGCAACAACGGAATCCTCAACGGCAACCAGGCCGTCGTCCCGATCCAGGTCCCGATCAACGTCTGCGGCAACGCCGTCGCCGTGCTCGGTGTCGCCGGTGCCGGCTGTGACGGCGGGGCCTCCGCCGACATGGGCCACGGCGGCCGCCACGAGTCCGGCGCCCTGGGCGACATGGTGAGCGCCGGCAACAACGGCATTGCCAACGGCAACCAGGTGCAGGCGCCGATCCAGGTCCCGGTCAACGTCTGCGGCAACGCCGTGGGCGCACTGATCGGTGTCGCCGGTGCGGGCTGTGACGGCGGTGCCGACGCGGACCTCGGCCACGGCGGTCACGACCGTGAGGGCGGAAAGGTCACCGAGGCGAAGAACACCGCGCTGACCGCCGGCAACCAGGGCATCGGCAACGGCAACCAGCTCATCGCGCCGATCCAGGTGCCGGTCAACGTCTGCGGTAACGCGATCGCGGTGCTCGGTGTCGCCGGTGCGGGCTGCGACGGCGGCGCCGACGCCGACCTCGGCCACCACGCCGCGCCCGACATGGTGAGTGCCGGCAACAACGGAATCCTGAACGGAAACCAGGCCTTCGTGCCGATCCAGGTGCCCGTCGACATCAGCGGCAACGCGATCGCGGTCGCCGGTGTGGCCGGTGCGGGCAGCACCGGTGGCGCCGACGCCGACCTCGGCCCGTCCCGCTGAACGGCCACCGGCCGGTGAACCACACCGGCCGGTCCTCGCCGGAGGCACCGACAAATGCCTCATTGACGGCGTGGTAACCGGAGGTGCCGCCGTCGCGGTCCTACCACGACGGCGGCACCACCGCCCACGCCGGCACGTGAACGCGGCCGACGGCCGCGCGAGAGATCTCACACGCAACGAGAACCTGAGGAAGGTAAGTACTCAATGAACAAGACGTGGGCCCGCCGCACCGCACAGACCGGTGCCATCGCCGCCGGGATCATCCTGTTCGCCGGTGGAGCCGCCTCCGCCGCCGAGGACATGGTGACCGCCGGCAACAACGGCATCGCCAACGGCAACCAGGTCAACGCGCCGATCCAGGTGCCGATCAACTTCTGCGGCAACGCGATCGCGGTCCTCGGCGTCGCCGGTGCCGGCTGCGACGGCGGAGCCACCGCCGAGAACTCCGGCACCTCGACCGACATGGTCAGCGCCGGAAACCACGGTATCGGCAACGGCAACCAGGTCAACGCGCCGATCCAGGTCCCGATCAACATCTGCGGCAACGCGATCGCGGTCCTCGGTGTCGCCGGTGCCGGCTGCGACGGCGGAGCGTCCGCCGACATGAACGGCCACGACCACCACCGGGGCCACCACGGCACCGAGTCGCAGCGCAGCCCCGAACTGCTCACCGGCACGCTGCCCGGTACCGACGCGGTGACCCAGATGGCGGGACAGGCCACCAAGACCCTGCCGCTGCCCGTCGGCGGCGACGCGGTCGGCAACCTGACCGGCAGCCTGCCGACCCAGGGCGTCACGAACAACCTGTCCGGCGGAAGCCAGTCGCCCGCCGACGCCGCCGCGATGGGCTCGCAGGCGGCGGCCGACGCCAAGGTCGGCAAGAGCCGGGAGAACGGCGGCAACGACGGCACCGACATGGTCAGCGCCGGCAACCGGGGCATCCTCAACGGCACCCAGATCAACCTGCCGGTGCAGGTGCCCGTCGACGTCAGTGGCAACGCGATCGCGGTCGCCGGAATCGCGGGTGCGGGCAGCACCGGCGGCTCCAGCGCCTGGATGAACGGCTGACGACCGGTCGACGCGGCCGTAACGGCCCGAACCGACCGGAGACACCCGGCGTGACACGCCGGCGACATGACACCGGCACCCTGCACGGGGCGAGCCGCCAGACGGCGGCTCGCCCCGTCGGCGTTCACGCGCCCGATGTCACACCCGCCGCCTAGCCTGACCTGGTACGGCAATTCGGTACCCCACCGGCCACCAGGTAGTCTTATCCGTCGGCCGTCGCCAGACGCGACGACCACACAGTGAGACCCTCCTGCCGCGGAACGACCGCGGCCGACCTAGACCACAGGAGGTGGAAGAGTCTTGCGCCACTACGAAGTCATGGTGATCATCGATCCCGACCTGGAAGAACGCCAGGTGACCCCGTCGCTGGAGACGTTCCTGAACGTCATCCGGGAATCGGGCGGATCCGTCGAGAAACTCGACGTGTGGGGTCGCCGTCGCCTCGCCTACGAGATCAACAAGAAGAGCGAAGGCATCTACGCCGTCATCGACCTGCAGTCGGAACCGGCCGCGGTCGCCGAGCTTGAACGGCAGATGCGACTGAACGAGTCGATCATGCGAACCAAGGTGCTGCGTCCCGAACTGCGCTAACAGCCCTCCGGCATCCGCCGGAACAAGCCAGAAGGAGAGGTCATGGCAGGCGAAACTGTCATCACCGTCATCGGCAACCTGACCGAGGACCCTGAGCTGCGCTACACCTCCTCCGGTGCGGCGGTGGCCAAGTTCCGGGTCGCTTCGACTCCGCGGACGTTCGACAAGGCGTCCGGTGAATGGCGTGACGGCGAGGCCCTGTTCCTCAGCTGCAACGCCTGGCGCCAGCTCGCCGAGAACGTCGCGGAGACCCTGTCCCGCGGCAGCAGGGTCATCGTGCAGGGACGGCTGCGTCAGCGGTCCTACGAGACCCGCGAGGGCGAGAAGCGCACCGTCTTCGAGATGGAGGTCGACGAGGTCGGCCCCAGCCTGCGGTACGCCACCGCCAAGGTGCAGAAGGTGTCCCGCTCCGGCGGAGGCGGCGGAGGCCGCCCCGGCGGCGGTGGGATGTCCGACGACCCGTGGGCCACGGCGACCCCGGCTCCGGCCGGTGGATCGTCCGGCGGCTTCGACGACGAACCGCCGTTCTAGCGGACACCCGACCGGCGTCGGCGGCGACAGCCGCCCGGACCAGGGCCGGAGACCGTCCCGACGGCGACACACGCTCTTCGCGCCGGCGCCCCACGCGCCGCGCGCAGTATTGAAAGGCAAGACACATGGCAAAGGCTGCGCCCGTACGCAAGCCGAAGAAGAAGTCGAACCCGCTCGACAAAGAGGGCATCACCTACATCGACTTCAAGGACACCGCGCTGCTGCGCAAGTTCATCTCCGACCGCGGCAAGATCCGGGCCCGCCGGGTCACCGGGGTCACCGCCCAGCAGCAGCGGCAGATCGCCCGCGCGGTCAAGAACGCCCGCGAGATGGCGCTGCTGCCCTACACCAGCCAGTCGCGATAGGAGGCCGGTATGAAGATCATCCTCACCCAGGAAGTCTCCGGCCTCGGATCGCCCGGCGACATCGTCGAGGTCAAGAACGGCTACGGCCGTAACTACCTGCTCCCGCAGGGTTACGCCATCGCCTGGACCAAGGGCGGCGAGAAGCAGGTCCAGACGATCAAGCGCGCCCGCGCCGCACGGGACGTCCGCGACGCCGGACACGCCCAGGAGATCCGTCAACAGCTCGACGCCGTGAAGGTGCGCATCACCGCGCGCGCCGGAACCGGTGGCCGCCTGTTCGGCTCCATCACCCCGGCCGAGGTCGCCGACGCCGTCGTGGCGGCCGGCGGACCCAAGCTGGACCGTCGCCGCCTCGAACTGCCCGGCCACATCAAGTCGGTCGGTTCCTACAAGGTGTCGATCAAGCTGCACCCCGAGGTGCACGCCACGTTCAACCTGGACGTGGCCGCCGCCAAGTAAGGCACCACGGCACGCCACGCGGGCCGGCCCGGGATCTCCCGGACCGGCCCGCGTCGCCGTATCCGGGCTCAACCGATGTCGTAGCCGACGCTGCGCAGGATCGCCGTCGTCAGCCCCGCGCCCAGGATCGCCGCCGCCGTCCCGGTGGCACCGGCACGCCACCCCACGGCGGGAAGCCGCAACAGCACCGCGATGAGCAGGCTCAACGCCAGCGACGGGAACGCCCACGGCAACGCCCCCGACAGGCCCCGCACCAACTGCCCGAACCGGCCGCACACCTCCGCTCCACACCGGTCACCGCCGAAACTGAACACCCACGCCGCGTACAACACCACCGGCAGCAGGTACCACGCCACGGTCGCCAGCAGAGTGGGTGCGAAAGCCCGCTCGCCGGTGGCGTCCTCCGCGTCGTCGGGGCGGCGGTCCGTCTCGGTCACGACGTACCCTCCCGTCCGGTGCCGCGGCGGCGCGCGTCGGTGGGTCTCACGGTCACGGTGTCGGGCTCTCTCGTCACGGGTGGTTTCGTCCAGTCTGCGGTGAATTCCACCCCGCCGGTATCCTCCGAGCGGCCCGGTCGGCGACGCACAGCGAGATTACTTTCGTCCACAGCCTGTGGATAACGAAACGGCTGCTCAACGCCGGTGAAAGCCGGCCACGGCCCGGAAATCCACAGGTTGCACACATCGTTGTCCACAGGTTCTCCACCGGTTGTCCACAGGTTTTCCACAGGGTTGTCCACAGGCCGGTTTGCCGCCGGAGGTTCGGCGCCATAGGGTCGAGTGCTGCGGCCGTTTCCGTCGGACCCGGCTGGTATGAAGAACGACGAGAACGGGGGTGGTTCACATGAGCGATGGTGCCACCGATCGCCGGGCGGGCCGGGCAGCCGTCACCTCCCACATGGACGACGACGTCCCGCTGCCCCCCGAGCCGGGAGTCGAGTTCGAGCGCACGCCACCACAGGACGTGCTGGCCGAACAGTGCACCCTCGGCGGGATGCTGCTGAGCAAGGACGCCATCGCCGACGTCGTCGAGATCCTCAACTCCAACGACTTCTACAAGCCCGCGCACGCCATCATCTACGACGCCATCTGCGACAAGTACGCGAAGGGCGAACCGGCCGACGCCATCACCCTCGCCGCCGCACTGGCCGACTCCGGCGACCTCGGCAAGATCGGCGGCGGCCCCTACCTGCACACCCTCATCGCGTCGGTCCCGACCGCCGCCAACGCCTCCTACTACGCGCGGATCGTGTCGGAACGCGCGATCCTGCGACGGCTCATCGAAGCCGGCACCCGCGTCGTGCAACTGGGTTACGGCGCCGCCGCCGGTGGCGGCCGCGACATCGACGACCTGGTGGACCTCGCCCAGCAGGCCGTGTACGACGTCACCGAACGCCGCGTCAGCGAGGACTTCGCGGTACTGTCCGACCTGCTGCAACCCACACTGGACGAGATCGAGGCCGTCGGTGAGTCCGGCGGCACCATGACCGGCGTCCCCACCGGCTTCGCCGACCTCGACCGGCTCCTCAACGGCCTGCAACCCGGTCAGTTGATCATCGTCGCGGGCCGGCCCGGCGCCGGGAAGTCCACCGCCGCCATGGACTTCATCCGGCACGCCTCGCTCCATCACCAGCAGGCCGCCGCCATGTTCTCGCTGGAGATGAGCAAGATCGAGATCGTCATGCGGGTGCTGTCCGCCGAGACCCGGGTACCACTGCACGTCCTGCGGTCCGGCGGCCTCTCCGACGACGACTGGACGCGACTCGCCCGCCGCATGGGCGAGATCGCCGAGGCACCGCTGTTCGTCGACGACACGCCGTCGATGACGCTCATGGAGATCCGCGCCAAGGCGCGCCGCCTCAAACAACGGCACAACCTGAAACTCATCGTCGTCGACTACCTCCAGTTGATGAGCTCCCCGAAGCGCGTGGAGAGCCGCCAACAGGAGGTCTCCGAGATCTCCCGGGGCATGAAACTGCTCGCCAAGGAGGTCGAGTGCCCCGTCATCGCGGTCGCCCAGCTCAACCGCGGCCCCGAACAACGTACCGACAAGCGCCCCCAACTGTCTGACCTCCGTGAATCGGGCTCACTAGAACAGGACGCCGACGTCGTGATCCTGTTGCACCGCGACGACTACTACGACAAGGAGTCGCCCCGCGCGGGCGAGGCCGACTTCATCGTCGCCAAGCACCGTAACGGCGCCACCGACACCATCACCGTCGCCGCGCAGCTGCACCTGTCGCGGTTCGTGGACATGGCGGTGTGACCGCCCCGGCCACCGGCGAAACCGGATGAACCACCCGGAAACGCCCAAACCGGGCGATGTGCGCGGCTCGGATATCCTTGGGTCCGTAGTCCCCCATCAGGAGGAGAACCTCGTGGCCCGATTCGCCACCCGTATGCTCACCGCCGCCGCGAGCGGCGCCATCGCCGTCGCCGCATTCACCGGCTGCTCCCAGGTCAACGCGGCCGTCGACTGCGCCACGGTCGCCGACACCATGATGGAGGTCAGCACCAACGTCACCGGCGACCCCGAGACGCTCAAGACCAGCACCGAGAAGCTGCGCACGCAGGCCGAGGACATCGAGGACCAGGCGTTGAAGCAGTCCGCGATCGACTTCGCCGACCAGGCGGACGAGCTCAACGCGGTGCTCAACGGGGACATCAGCGCCGACATCAGCGCCGACCCCACCGCGCTTCAGGACTCGCTGGACGCGTTCACCCAGCAGTGCGGCGTGTAACCACCGACAGACGGGAGCCCTCACCGGTGACGGTGAGGGCTCCTGCCGTTTCACGGGTCACCGGCGTAGTTGCGCCACCCCGATGGCGGCCAGGCCGGCGACGACCGCCAGACCGAGCAGCCACACGGCGCCCGTCAACGCGAACGCGCCGGTGAGCAGCGGAGCCACCACGGCCGCGACGATCCCGAAACCCGCGAGTTGGTCGTGGTCGGCGACCACCCGCAACTGCGTGGCGACCTCCGGCGGCAGCCTTCGCCACATGACGACGAGCAGGATGATCGCGATCACCGTCGCCACGCCGGCCCAGGTCCGGCCGGTCGACACGTCGCCACCGGACCACAACGACACCATCACCGGCAACAGGATCCCGATTCCGCCGGCGGTTCGCAACAGACGGCGTATACCGCTCGGCAGGGAGGTGGTGGGTGTCGCCCGCCGAGGCGCCCCCGGCGCGTCCTCGACGAGACCGGCGGTGAACGGCCGGTCCGGGCGGCCGCGCAGCAGCGCCGGACCCAGCGGCCAACCCACGGTGGTGATGGCCGCGTTGAGGCGGCGGGCGGTCTTCCTGGCGCGCTTGGCCAGGTCGTCCAGTCCCAACGCGCCGGCGACCGCCCACAGCGTCAGGTGGGCGCGGGGTTCCTCGGGGGCGAGTTTGACGGCCACCCACGCGGAGTCCAGGGCGTCCTGGCCGTTCTTGGCCTCGAACACGACCAGGGCGTGGTGCACGTTGTGCCACCAGGATTCGGGCGCGCGTTGCTGGATCTCGTCGGCGGCCCGCAACGCCTGGTCGGTGCGGCGGGTCAACGCGAGAGCGTGTGCCCGCGCCAGGATGGCCGGTTCGTGGGTGGGTTCGGCCGCCAGTGCGGCGGTGGCGGCGGTCAACGCCTCCTCGTTGTTGCCGACGAGCATCTCCAGGACGGCGAGGAGGGTCAGCGACGGCACGTGCGCCGGGTCGCTGGACAACGCGCCGCCGAGTTCCTCCCGCGCCTCGTCGAAGCGGTCCAGCTCGAACATCATCTCGGCGCGGGTCAGGTGGGTATCGGCGTCACCGATGTTGCCGAAGGAGGAGTTCACGCATTGAAGCGTAACCGCCGGGCCTGGGCCGGTTCCGGAGCCGAGTCTCCGTTCAGCGGGGGCGGAACGGCGGGTGACGGGGTGCGGGCGGGTGGGAAGCCGAACGAGGTGTGCGGGGCCGCGCAGTCCGGGCAGTCGCGGGCGGGGCACTCCACCGCGTGCGCGACCATCCGCCGTGAAGCCGCGATCTCGGCGGCCCGCCGTTCCAGGCGTTCGGCGTGCCCGCGGAGCATGCGGACGCGGTCGGTGGGGTCACCGGTCAACATGACGCGGATCTGTTCCAGCGACATTCCGGCCGCCTTGGCGCACTGGATGAGCCGGATCCGGGAGTCGTCCTCGGTTCCGTACACGCGGTGGCCGGCGCGATTCCGGGACGGGTGCAGGAGCCCGACGTCCTCCCAGTGGCGCAGTACGTGCGCCGGGACGTGGTGGGTCTCGGAGGTCTCTCCGATTGTCGCCATGTGACCGGTCTCTCCGTTGACTTCAGGTCGGCCTGAAGGTGAATGCTTCCCGCAAGCCTATTCACGCGATCCGAGGAGAGAGATGAGCGCGACCGCGACACTGATCCGCATTCTTCACGACTTCAACGAGGGGGAGGCGTTCCATGGGCATCTGGCGCCGGACGTCGTCCTGGAGTTCCCGTACGGTCCCACCAGCGGCATCCCGGAACGTTTCGAGGGCGCGCGGGACGTCTCGGCCCACCTACGCGGTGTTCAGGAGGCCGGGTTGACGTTGGTCGATCCGGTGGTTCGGGAACTCACGTCGGGAGGCTACGTGGCGGAGTACACCGGCCGGTATCGCGTCGGCGGCGGCCGGTCTCTGGACGTCCCGCTGATCTCGCTGATCCGGTTGACGGGAGTCCGCGTCGCCCTGATCCGGGAGTACTGGGACACCAAACGGTTGGCTGACGCGATGCGTTGAAGTCCTTCGCCCCGTCGTCGGCCCGGCGGCGGCGGGGCGACACGCGTCGTCCACAATCCCCGGGTTATCCACAGCCCACCCCGCGACGGCTGGACTCGGTACCGGTCGCCCCCATAGGCTCGACGCCATGGGGAGGAGGAGTGGCGGCCCCCCACACGAGTGACCGGGGCGGTGAATCGCTCCGCCACCCGCCGGGCCGGTCAGATCCGGTAGACGAGCGCGACGGCGGTGGCGGCGAGTCCTTCGCCGCGGCCGGTGAACCCCAGGCCGTCGGTGGTGGTGGCCGACAGGCGCACCCGGGCTCCCAGCGTCTCGGTCATCAACTGCTCGGCCTCGCTCCGGCGTGCCCCGAGCTTCGGGTACACGCCGATGATCTGGACCGCCACGTTGCCTATCTCGTAACGTGCCCGCCGGACCCGGCGGGCGGTCTCCGCGAGCAGCGCCAGTCCGGAGGCGCCGGCCCATTCGGGGCGCGAGGTGCCGTAGTTGCTGCCGAGGTCTCCGAGACCCGCCGCCGACAGCAGCGCGTCGCAGGCGGCGTGGCAGGCGACGTCACCGTCCGAGTGCCCGGCGAGGCCGGGCGTGTCGTCCCAGCGCAGGCCCGCCACCCAGCAGGGCCGTTGCGGGTCGTAGGCGTGCACGTCGGTGCCCATGCCGATCTCGGGGATAGTCACAGCCCCACAGCGTACCGGCGTGGTGGTGCGTCGTTCCGGGCGGAGACGGCGAAGAGGGAACCCACCGGTCCTTGCCACCGGTGGGTTCCCTCTCGACGATCAAGCCTCCGTGAGAACCTTGTCGAGCAGCAGCTCCGCGTCGTCCTTGGTGCTGGACTCCGCGAGGGCCACCTCTCCGACGAGAATGTCACGCGCCTTGGTGAGCATCCGCTTCTCACCGGCGGACAGGCCACGCTCACGGTCACGGCGCCAGAGGTCGCGGACTACCTCCGCGACCTTGAGGGGGTTGCCGGACGCGAGCTTCTCCAGATTCGCCTTGTATCTCCGAGACCAGTTGGTCGGTTCTTCGGTGTGCGGTGCGCGCAGTACATCGAACACCTCGGTCAGACCCTCGGCGCCCACTACCTCCCGGACACCGACCAGTTCGACGTTGGTCGCCGGAACCCGCACCGTGAGATCACCCTGTTCGACGCGCAGGACCAGATACTCCTGCTCGACGCCTCGGATGGTGCGAGTTTCGACTGCTTCGATGAGTGCGGCCCCGTGATGGGGGTAAACAACGGTCTCGCCGACACTAAAACTCATAGGATCGAAACCCCTTTCGCTGTGTCAAGGGTAACACGGCCGTGCCCTGCGACGTCGTTCTCCGAGACAGAGAAATTGCAGGTCAACCAATGTGTGAGCAAAAGCTCGCGCGGCGGATACCCGTCGTCCTCACGGATCGTGACGACACTGTGGTGGGTGCTCCGATCCGTTTCAAGGGTACTCGGGGCGCCGGAAACCCCGCCAGCTCTGGCGATCCGGGTCACTTTCCGGCAAGCTGAGATCGTCGGCATACGGAAGGCGTGCCATGCCAGGACGACCCGATGAGAACGGCATCCCCGGCCTGCCCGAGGAGTGGGGTGTCATCCGCGTCCCCGACGACGCGGCGGAGCTCGAACCGCTCGCCGTGGCCGTGCGGCGCGAACTACGGCGCCGCGAGGCACGCGAACGCCGCCTCCCCTACCTGGTGCTCACCGTCACGGTCGTCGTGACGTTGATCGGGATGTTCGCCGTGCCGTGGCTCGGTGGCGCGACGCGGCCCGCGCCGCAGCCGACCGTCACGACCACCACCGTCCCGGCCACGGGTTCTCCCGGGGCGTGTGGGACGGCGGTCACCTGCGCGGACTCCGACGAGTCGTCTCCGGCCGCACGCACGAGCGCGGCCGGGCCCGGTACCGACGGTGCGTCGTGACCGGGCACGGCCGCGTGGTCGTCACTTCTTCGCGGTTCCGGCGGACCGCAGGTTCTCGCACGCCTCCACGACGCGCTTCGCCATTCCGGCCTCGGCCGCCTTCCCCCAGGCGCGGGGGTCGTACGCCTTCTTGTTCCCGACCTCGCCGTCGACCTTCAGGACGCCGTCGTAGTTCTGGAACATGTGGGCGGCGGCGGGCCGCGTGAACGCGTACTGCGTGTCGGTGTCGACGTTCATCTTCACCACGCCGTAGTCCACGGCGCTGCGGATCTCCTCCAGCAGCGATCCGGAACCGCCGTGGAAGACCAGGTCGAACGGACGCTCCTTGCCGTATTTGGCGCCGACGGCGTCCTGGATCTCCTTGAGGATCTCCGGGCGCAGCTTCACGTTGCCCGGCTTGTAGACGCCGTGGACGTTCCCGAAGGTGAGGGCCGTCATGTAGCGGCCCTTCTCGCCCACTCCGAGCGCGGCGGCGGTGGCGAGACCGTCCTCGACCGTGGTGTACAGCTTGTCGTCGATGGCGCCGACGACGCCGTCCTCCTCACCGCCGACCACACCGACCTCGATTTCCAGGATGATCCTGGCGGCGGCGGTCTTGGCGAGCAGTTCCTCGGCGATCTCCAGGTTCTCGGCCAGCGGCACCGCGGATCCGTCCCACATGTGCGACTGGAACAGCGGCTCCTGGCCCTTCGCGACCCGCTCGGCGGAGATGTCCAGCAGCGGGCGTACGAAGCCGTCGAGCTTGTTCTTCGGGCAGTGGTCGGTGTGCAGCGCGATGTTGACCGGGTAGTTCTTGGCGACCTCGTGGGCGAACGCGGCGAAGGCGACCGACCCGGTCACCATGTCCTTCACCGTGGGGCCGGAGAGGTACTCGCCGCCGCCGGTGGAGACCTGGATGATGCCGTCGCTCTCGGCTTCGGCGAATCCGGCGAGCGCGGCGTTGAGGGTCTGTGAGGAGGACACGTTGATGGCGGGATACGCGAAGGCGCCGGCTTTGGCGCGGTCGAGCATGTCCGCGTAGACCTCGGGTGTCGCGATGGGCATTGCTGCTCCTTCTTACGAGTGTGTCGTGCTGGCCAAGACGGCGCTGTCCCACCTGGCATTCTGCTCCATCAATTCCGGGCTGTACCGCTCGGCGTGCGGATTGGCGTCGTAACGTGGCAGGCATGGCGACCGAAGACTGGGAAGTTCCCGACGCCGACAAGGCGGAGCAGACCGCACCGGTGTCGGACGACGAGGAGTCCGACGGTGATCTCCCCGAGACCGACGAGGCCGACGTGGCCGACGCCCTGGAGCAGACCAGGGCGGTACCCGATGACGAATACCGCCCGGAGTAAACGGGTGTGACCCGAGGTGGTGGTGTTTGGTAGATTGGCCATCACCTCGGGAGGCCTCGCATAGTGGACTAGTGCAGCGGTCTTGAAAACCGCCAGGCGTGGCGACACGTCTCGTGGGTTCGAATCCCACGGCCTCCGCCGACACCCCTCTGACCAGCGGCGACGCTGGAACCACCCCACCTGCGCTGTGCGACCGCGTGCGGCCCGACGCGGGTGTCCGTGACCGCGGCGCGGTCGGGGATCGCGTCGGCTTGTTCGTCCATCGTGGGCGAATGCGTCGTTCCCGAACGGGTCACTGTGTCGGCCGTGACGCCGGTGCGGCGCCGGTAGGGTGGGCGCGTGTCGACTGTTTCGCCGGGCGCTCGGGCGCGCATCGTCACGGGTTTCCTCCGCGACGGCGACCGGGTCCTGTTGTGTCATCGATCCCCCCGGCGGCGGGTGCTTCCCGACGTGTGGGATCTACCCGGTGGGCACGTGGAACCCGGAGAGCCCCCCGCCGCGGCACTCGCCCGGGAGTTGCGTGAGGAGCTAGGGATCGATGTGGCGCCGCCGGTCGGCCCGCCCGTGTGGCGGATCCACGGCGATACGTTCGACATGCGGATCTGGCTGATCGACGCCTGGTCCGGGATCCCGGTCAACGTCGCGGTCGGTGAGCACGATGCCGTCGGGTGGTTCCAGGCGGATGAACTCGGCGGGCTGCGACTGGCTCACGACGCCTATCCCGTGATGTTCGCCGAGGCGTTGCCGGTGCATTGAGCGGCACCCGGGGGTGTCGGCGGCCGTGTCCGGAGAAGTGTGTCCGCGAGGACCGGCCCCGTACCGACCGGCGCCCGTCCGGATTCGTCTCATGTGGAGAGTGCTCCGGACGGCCGTGATCCGGCGACCGGCTCAGCCGGCGAGATGGCGGTTCAGGACCTCCGCCTCCGCCCGGAGCCGTTCGGCGGTCTCGGTCTGGCCGAGCCGTTCGTACTCCTCGGCGGCGGAGTTCCGCTCCCGTACCTCGGCCGCCACGACCGCGCGGACGTCTGCGTCCGTGAGGTGACGGCGTGCCGTCTCCCCGGCACCGAGGCCGACGGACCCCGCGACGTGCGCGTTCCCCGTGCCCGCCTCCGCGGTGTCGTCGACCGGGACGGCGCCCGCGTTGTCGACGGCCGCCAACGCCGATCGCAGCGCCGCGACCGCGACACGATCACGCTGCTTCATGGCGGACTTGAGGCCGGTGCGCATGTCGTCGAGCATGTGGGGAAACCTAACCCCGGCCGGTGCCCGCCGCAACGCGTTTCCGGTCTCCCACCGTGGCGAGTGGGAGACCGTCGTTCCCGTCAGTGGTGTTCGGCGTGGACCGTGCGGCCGGACAACTGGTCGTCGAGCAGTTGCCGGTCGGCGTCGACCATGAGTTTCGCCAGGTCACGCCAGTGCGTCTTCGCCTCCCAGCCGAGAATCCGCTTGGCCTTGGAGGCGTCGCCGATCAACGCGTCCACCTCGGCGGGCCGCTCCTGACCCGAGTCGTGCCGGACGTACTTCTCCCATTCGAGACCGGCGTGACCGAACGCGACCTCGACGAAGTCGCGCACGGTGGCGCCCTCCCCGGTGGCGAGCACGTAGTCGTCGGGCGTGTCGTGTTGCAACATCCGCCACATGCCCTCGACGTACTCGGGTGCGTAACCCCAGTCGCGGACCGCGTTGAGGTTGCCCATGTAGACGGCGTCCTGGATACCGGCGGCGATCCTCGCCACGGCACGGGTGATCTTGCGGGTCACGAAGGTCTCGCCGCGGCGCGGTCCCTCGTGGTTGAACAGGATGCCGTTGCTGGCGTGCAGCCCGTACGCCTCCCGATAGTTGACGACCGCCCAGTACGAGTACAGCTTCGCGACGCCGTAGGGGCTGCGGGGGTGGAACGGGCTCTCCTCGTTCTGCGGCGGCGGCGTCGACCCGAACAGTTCGGAGGTGGACGCCTGGTAGAACCGGGCGCCGCAGTCGGACGCCCGGACCGCTTCGAGCAGCCGGATGGTTCCCAGCGCGTCGACGTTGCCGGTGTAGTCGGGGATCTGGAAGCTGACGTGGACGTGGCTCTGCGCCGCGAGGTTGTACACCTCGTCGGGTTGGATGTCCCGGATGACGTTGGTGAGCATGCTGGCGTCGGTGATGTCGCCGTAGTGGAGGAAGAGCTGCTGGTCGGGGGTGTGCGGCGGCTGGTAGATCCCGTCGAGTCGGGAGTTGCCGCTGATGGTGGAGGACCGGCGGACGATGCCGTGCACCTCGTAGCCCTTGCCGAGCAGCAGCTCGGCCAGATGGGAGCCGTCCTGTCCGGTGATGCCGGTGATCAGTGCGGTGCGACGGGGTCGATTCATGGTCGTCCTTTACGTTTCTGTGATCCGCGACGGTTGAGCCTACACAGCTTCGCGGGATCGGCTCGGCGGTGAGGTTGGTAGGCTTCACGCCCGACGCGTGCGCCTAGCGAGGAGAGACGATGCCGACGGATTTCCATCACGACATCCCGAAGGACGCGAAGATCTACATCGCCGGTCACAGCGGGTTGGCGGGGTCGGCGATCTGGCGGGCGTTCGAGGCCGAGGGGTACCGGAACCTGGTGGGCCGGCGCAGCGCCGAACTGGATCTGATGGACCGCGCCGCCACCTACGACTTCCTGTCGCAGGAGCGTCCGGACTACCTGATCGCCGCGGCCGCGAAGGTCGGGGGCATCTACGGGAACGCGGCCGCCAACGCCGACTTCCTGTCGGACAACCTGCGCATCCAGTTGAACCTGCTCGACGGTGCCCGGGAGTTCGGGGTGACCCGTGCGGTGTTCCTGGGGTCGAGTTGCATCTACCCGAAGTTCGCGCCTCAGCCGATCCGGGAGGATTCGCTGATGACGGGGCCGTTGGAGCCGTCGAACTTCGGATACGCGATCGCGAAGATCGCCGGCGTGTACCACGTGCAGGCGTTGCGGGAGCAGTACGGCTGTTCGTTCGTCTCGGCGATGCCGACGAACCTGTACGGGCCGGGCGACAACTTCGCGCTGCCGGGCGCGCACGCCTTCCCGATGCTGCTGCGTCGGCTGCACGACGCCAAGGTCGCCGGGGACGAGGAGTTCGTCGTGTACGGCACCGGTACGACGATGCGGGAGTTTCTGCACGCCGACGACCTGGGCCGGGCGGTGTTGACGTTGCTCCGCCGGTACGACGGGCCGGAGCCGGTCAACGTCGGTTTCGGTGAGGACATCGTCATCAACGATCTGGTGGCGTTGATGGCGAAGGTGGTCGGTTACGAGGGCCGGATCGGCCACGACCTGTCCAAGATCGACGGCACGCCGCGCAAGCTCATGGACTCCGGCCGGATCCGTTCTCTCGGTTGGGAGCCCCGGATCGGATTGGCGGAGGGTGTCACCTCGACGTACGAGTGGTTCCTGGCGAATCAGGAGACGTTCCGGCGCTGAGCCGCCGCGTCCAGGCGCCGGTTGCGGCGGCCGTCGGTGAGTACCCCGTACACGAACGAGGTGTTGCCGATGAGGTATCGCCTCCACAGTCGGCGGGGCTCGGTCGCCAGCCGGTACGCCCATTCGAGGCCGTTCCGCTGCACGAACTTCGGTGCCATCGGTTTGTTGCCGGACCAGAAGTCGAAGGCGGCGCCGACGGGGACGAGTGTGCAGCGGAGCCGGGCGGCGAATCCGGCGACGAACTCGTCCTGCCGGGGCGTGCCGAGCCCGACCCAGAACAGGTCGGGTTTGACGTCGGCGACGCGGCTCTCCAGGTCGGCGGCCTCGGCGTCGGTGAGGGGCCGGAACGGCGGTGACTCGGCGGCGACGATGTCCACGCCGGGGAGTTTCGCCTCCAGGGCGGTCTTGAGTTTCGCGACGGTCTCGGGCGACGCCCCGTACAGGTAGTGCCGCAGCCCGAGTTCGCGGCCCGCGTCCATGGCGTGGAACATCAGGTCGGGGCCGTAGACGCGTTCGGTCATGAGGGTCTGGCCGCGTCGTTTACCGACCATGGCCAGGTAGTGGCCGTCGGAGAAGTTGATGTCGGCGTCGTTGAGCATGTCCCGGTACGCGGGGTCGCGCAGCGCCAGCGACAGCGTGTAGGCGTTGCACAGGTGGGTGCGGCGCGGCGTGCCGTAGCGCGAGGCGAGCAGCGCCGTGGTCGCGGTGGCGGGGTCGTACCCGTCGATGAGCACTCCGCAGCAACGGAACCGGCCGGGGGAGTCGGGAATGTCTGACATCGTCGGCCAGGATACCGAATCCGGGACGGTGTGGTCGTCACCGAAGTCCCGGGAACGGGCGAGGTGGGCCGGTGTCGGGCGGAACGGGGCGTCGAAGCCGGCCCGGCCGGCCGGTTGCGGCGTATCCGCCGCGTGACCGGGCATGTGTCGGGTGCGCGTGTCGGACTGGCGGCCAGACCCCGCCCCGACCGGGGGCAGACCACCCGCGACGATGCGTCCATCCTCATCCGGGTCACCGTCGGTCGTCAATCCGTTATTCAGGGTGGCTTCAGGTTCGCCCGCCCGCGCCGCCGCCGCCACGTCCTCGGCCGCGTCTCACCCGTCCCGCATCCCGGCTGTCCTGGTGGCGACCGGCACCGCGGCCTACGATCGAGACATGTACGCCGTGGAGATCGACTCGCCGGGTGGACCCGAGGTGCTGCGTTGGCGTGAGGTGGCGGATGTGGTCCCCGGTCCCGGTGAGGTCCGGATCGACGTCGCGGCGGCCGGAGTGAACCGGGCGGACCTGCTGCAGCGGGAGGGCCGTTACCCGCCGCCGCCCAACGCGTCGGAGTTCCCCGGCCTGGAGTGCTCCGGCGTGGTCTCGGCGGTGGGGGAGGACGTCACCGCCTGGCAGGTCGGCGACCGGGTGTGCGCGCTGCTGTCCGGCGGCGGGTACGCCGAACGGGTCACCGTAGACGCCGGCCTGGTGCTTCCGGTCCCGCTCGGGGTGGGCCTGATCGAGGCGGCGGGCCTGCCCGAGGCCGCCGCGACCGTGTGGTCGAACGTGTTCGCGCTCGCCGGTCTCGCCGAGGGCCGGACCCTGCTGGTGCACGGCGGGTCGGGCGGTATCGGCACCTTCGCGATCCAGTTGGCGGCGGCGCGCGGCTGCCGCGTGATGGCGACCGCCCGCGACGCCAACCGGGACGCGTTGCGGGCGTTGGGTGCCTCCGTCGTCGTGGACTACCGCGACGAGGACTTCGTGGCGGAGGCGCACCGGTTCACCAACGACCGCGGCGTCGACGTGATCCTGGACAACATGGGCGCCGCCTACCTGGAACGCAACATCGCGGCGCTGGCCCCGGGTGGTCACCTCGCGATCATCGGCATGCAGGGCGGCACGAAGGCGACGCTGCACATCGGCGCGCTGTTGGCGAAACGCGCGGGCATCACGGCCACGGGCCTGCGTTCCCGGCCGTTGGACGAACGCATCGACATCGTCGACGCCGTGAACAGGGAGGTGTGGCCGCTGCTGGCGCGTGGCGCGATCCGGCCGGTCGTGGCGCGGCGGCTGCCGATGGCCGAGGCCGCCGAGGGCCACCGGATCCTGGAGGCCGGCGGACACGTCGGAAAGGTCCTGTTGACGGTGTGACGTCACCGCCGCGCCGGGTCGGCGTTGACGTACCCGGGATTGGCGGCGACCCAGGCGGCCAGCGTGTCGTCTCGGATCGCGGCGAACAGCGACTGTGACAGCACGTCGTCGGTACTGCCGGGTTGGATGACCACGTATGAGACGCCGTCGATGTTCTGTGTCGTCGACGGCAGTTTCAGGGTCTGCATGGTGTCGGGGTCGATGTGGCGCAGCGCCACCGCGAAGTCGACGACGTCGCGGCCCTGCAGGTCGTAGACGATCTGCCCTGCCATCGCGTCGATCAGCGCGACGACCTTCGTCGGGTCGGACAGGTAGCCCTCCTGCTCGGCTCTCTTGAGCAGTTGCCTGAGGAAGTGTTGCTGCATCCGCTGCCGGCCGTAGTCGCCGTCGGGCCAGTTCTTGCGTTCCCGCACGATGGACAGGGCGTCGGAGGGGTCGTACTCGTTGCATCCGGCGGGGTAGAAACCGTCGCCGTGTTCGGTGTAGAGGTCCTGCGAGAGACACAGTTCGATGCCGCCGAACATCTCCACGGTGCTGAGGAAGCCCTCGAAGTTGACGACGGCCGCGCCGTCGAAGGTCACGCCGGTGAGGTCGGTCAGGGTGGTGGCGAGGTTCGCCATGGAGTCCTCCACCTTCGGGCCGACCAGCGAGTACGAGGCGTTGATCTTGTCGAGGCAGCCGGCGCCGCCCGCGTCCGGTCCGCAGTCGGGGATGTCGACCCGCAGGTCACGGGGGATGGAGACCAGGGTCGCGGTGTCCAGGTCCCGGTCGATGTGCAGGACGATGATGGTGTCGGCCAACGCCCGGTTGTGCCGGTCGACCCGCAGGTCGGCGCCGACGAGCAGGATGTTCAGCGGCCCGGTGATCTCGTCGCCCGGGTCGGGGGCCTCCTGGTCGGGCAGCAGCGGCTTGTCCTCCAGCGCGGCGTCCACGGAGTGGAGGAGGACCGCGCTGTAGCCGAGTGTCGCGATCGACAACACGGTCAACAGCGCACCGAACCCGGTCAGCGGGAACGCCCACCAGGGCGGGCGTGGAACGGCGTGCCGGCGTCCGGCTTCACGTGTGCCCATCGTGTCGTCCTCGGTCGGGGAGTGGGACCACTTGAGGAACGCACTGAGACGGGTGTGGAGTTGCCCGGTGACGTGAGTTGGTCGGGATCGTGGCGACGCCGGAGGTCGATCCGGGTGGTCACTTGTCGTTGTTGACCCAGTCGGGGTTCTTACCGACCCACGCCGACAGGTCGTCGGTGCGGACCGCCGCGTACAGGGCCTCGGCGGCGATCTCCTGCGGCCCCGGTTGGGTCACGACGTAGGAGGTGCCGTTGATGTCCATGGGTTCGGACGGGATCCGGATGGTGGTGAGCGCGGTCGGGTCGATGCCGCGCAACGCGAACGCGAAGTCGATGACGGACCTGCCGCCGAGGTCGAGCAGCATCTGGTCGCCGATGCCCTCGATGAGGGTGCCGACCTTCGTCGGGTCGGTCATGTAGCCGAGGTCCTTGGCGCGTTTGAGGAGCTGTTTGATGAAGTGCTGCTGCATGTGCTGCCGCCCGAAGTCCCCGATTCCCCATTCGGGTGTCCAGCCGGGCGTCTCGGGGCCGTACGAGTAGCGTTCCCGGACGATCCCCAGGGCGAGCCGGGCGTCGTAGTCCTTGCAGCCCTTCTCCACGAAGGTGCCCTTCGGGTGGGCCAGCGTCATGTCGAACGGGACGCACAGTTCGACGCTTCCCAGTGTCTCGACCATGTCCGCGAAACCGTCGAAGTTGATCATGGCGGCGCCGTCGAAGGTGATCCCGGTGTGTGAGGTGAGGGTCTGGGCGAGGTTCTGCACGGACGCGGCGGCGTCCTTGCCGCCGGCGGCGAACGCGTCGTTGACCTTGGACTGGCAGGGGCTGGTGTACAGGTCGCCGCAGTCGGGGATGGTGACGTACAGGTCACGCGGCACCGAGATGATGTTCGCCGACGTCAACGTCTCATTGACGTGGACGATCATGATCGAGTCGGAGTGGGCGCTGTCCCAGTCGTCACGCATGTCGGAACCGATGACGAGGAAGTTCAACGGTCCGGTCAGGTCTCCCCCCGGCTCGCTGTCGTCGCCCAGGAGGTCGTCGGTGGTGATCGCGTCGTTGACCTGGTTGAGGAGCACCTGCGCGTACCCGACCGTGGCCAGCGACACGACCATCAGGACCGCCCCGAACCCGACGAACCCCTTGGCCCACCATGGGGAACGGGCGGGGGTCATCCGCCGGCTGCCTCGTCGTCTGCTCATGAGTGTCGTCCCTTGATCGCCGATGCGGTCCGATGTCGAACGGTCTCGCGGGGGTGCCGGGCGGCGCGGCGCGCGGCCCGGTGCGGCAGGGGACCAGTCTAAGCACCCGAACGGATGAACGGCGACGGCCCGACACGCCGCGCCGGGCGCGTTCGGCCGGGAAATCCCGCCCGGTCGGCGGAGTGGCGCGCACCGCCGGGCGGGTCGTCACTGGGTATCGGCGTCGCTTCCCTTGACGGCGTCGGGGTGGTTCTTCACCCATTCGGCCATCTCGTCGTTGCCGATCGCCTGGAACATCGGCCCCGCGTTCTCCGGATCCGACACGACGACGTCCTCGTCACCGATGATCTGGCTTCCCAGGTTGGGGCAGGTCAGGAACACCAGGTCGTCACTGCGCAGGTGGGAGAATTGCAGGGCCGTCGCGACCAGGTCGAACTCCTGGTCCACCTTGACCGCGTCGAGTACCGACGTCAGGAACGACTGGAGGGCGTTCGGGTTGGTGATGATGCCGGCGCTGGTCGCCTTGTCCATCATGGCCATCAGCAGTTCCTGTTGGTGCCGCATCCGCGCGAAGTCGCCGTCCTGGAACTGTTTGCGCTGCCGGACGTAGTCCAACGCCTCCTCGCCGTCGAGTTCCTGCTCGCCCGCCTGGAACTCGCGGTAGGGCTTGTGGATCGACACGAGCGTGTCGTAACCGGTGGCGGGTTCCACGTCCATCGTGACGCCGCCGAGCGCGTCGACGACCTCCTTCAACCCGTCGAAGTCGATCTCCATGACGTGGTCGATCCGGACGCCGCTGTAGTTCTCGACGGTCGCCACCATCAACGGCAGTCCACCGGAGGACAGCGCCGAGTTGAGCTTGCCCATGCCGCCGCCCCACGAGCCGTCCTCGCTGGCGGGGATCTCGACCCACAGGTCACGCGGCAGCGAGACGATGTACGCCTTCCCGCCGTCGGCGGGGACGTGCAGCATCATGATGGTGTCGGCGCGTGAGCCCTCGCTGCTGTCGGGGTTGCGGGAGTCACTGCCCAGGACCAGGACGTTGAGGCTGCCTTCGACGACCTTGTCGGGGCGGTCGTCGAGGCCATCGAACGCGTCGAACCGGTCGAGGCCGCCGTTGAGGGACGCCAGGTAACCCCAGCCGCCGATGCCGCCGATCGTGGCGACGATCGACAGGATCAACGCCACCAGGACGAACCGGTTGGCGCGGCCGCCGGGTGGTGTCGTGCGGCGTCCGGAGCGTCCGCCGTAGGTGGTGCCCCGGCCGCCCGAGCCGGCGGCGCCGCGGCGCCGTTCCCCCGCCGTGGGCACCCGCGACACGGCCCGGGCGCTCGGCCGTCGCGATCCGGGGCCGTTGCGGGATGAAGCGGTCATGTCACAAGGTTACGACCACCGCGCCGTCACTTCCGGCGTAACGCGTGTCTCGCGTGACGGATCGTTCAGTACGCGCCCTTGCGGCGCAGCACGACGGCGACGGTGCGCATGAGGATCTGCAGGTCCGCGGTGAGCGACCAGTTGTCCACGTAGTACAGGTCGAGGCGGACGGCGTCGTCCCACGACAGGTCGGAGCGTCCCGACACCTGCCACAGCCCGGTGATGCCGGGACGCACCAGCAGGCGCCGCCGCACGTCGCCCAGGAAGTCGCCGTTCTCGGCGGGCAGCGGCCGGGGACCCACCAGCGACATCTCACCCTTGAGGACGTTGATGAGCTGCGGCAGTTCGTCCAGGGAGGTGCGGCGCAGGAACCGGCCCGCCGACGTCACCCGCGGGTCGTCCTTGATCTTGAACAGCAGCCCGTCGGACTCGTTCTGCATCATGAGGGCGGCCTGGCGTTCCTCGGCGTCCATGTACATGGTGCGGAACTTCCAGCACCGGAACGTCTTGCCCTCCATGCCGACCCGCGGCTGCCGGAAGAACACCGGGCCGGGGCTGGTGACCCGGATCGAGATCGCCACCGCGATGAACACCGGCGTCAGCAGGGCGAGGCCGATGAGGGCCGCCGCCCGGTCCAGCAGGGTCTTGACCAGCCACGACACGCCCGCGAGGGTGGGTTCCTCCACGTACAGCAGCGGCAGGCCCTCCACGGGCCGGATGTGCACGCGGGGGCCGGCGATGTCGGTGAGTTGGGGGGCCACGACGAGGTCGCGGCCGGTGCCCTCCAACTGCCACGCGAGGCGGCGGAGTTCACCGGGTTCGGCGCCGGCGTTGCCGCACACGGCGATGGTGTCGGCGTCCAGGTCGGCGGCCAGTGTCACGACGTCCCGGTTGGCGAACGTCGGGACCGGCGTGTTGATGCCGCGCACCGAGGCGGCGCCCTCGGTGAGGAAGATCCCCACGGGGACCAGGCCGGCCTGCGCGGTGCGGGTCACGACCCGGTGCACCTCCAGCGCCTCCGGGTACGACCCGACGAGCAGTACCCGCTGCACCGCCTTGCCGTTCTTGCGAAGCACGTACAGGGTGCGCCGCGCCAGGTAACGCAGCAGCGAGATCAGCAGCAACGCCACGGTGAGCGCGGTGAACACCGCGAGCCTGGACAGGTCGGTCTTGACCATCAGCGCCAGCACCGACACCACCGACACGACCGACACGAACGCCCGCACGACCCGTTTGAACTCGTCGGTGCCGATGCCGAGGTAGCGGCGGTCGTAGGCCCCGTTCGCCCACAGCGCCAGCAGCCACGTCAACGGGAGCAGCCAGTACGCGATGGCGAAGAAGATCGGGTCGAGTTCCTGGGTGACCTTGTCGGTGAATCCGGCGGTGGGGCTCGGTGTGAACACGATCGCGGTGGCGCTGGACACGACGGCGGCGAGGAAGTCGAGCGCGAACAGCAGCGTCGCGTAGGGGCGGTGCCAGGTCGCGGCGGTGGATCGGCGCAGCCACGCCGACCGGGGCACGCCGTTTGTCACCGGTTCGACGTTCACAGTCACTCGCGTCTCGATCAGGCGGCGTCCCATCGGATTCGGACGCTGCAGGCTTGTGGTCACCACATATCCTTCACACCAGAATCGTCAAGGTACCGGGCCGGAGGGGCCGGACGACGCGACGGGTTGGCTCGGCGCACGAATGCACTTTAGTGGGCGGCTTCGCGCCGGTCGCCATTCGGGGAGTACGCGGCGACGTTCGGCGGATGCGGTGCTGGTGGCGGCGGCGTCACCGGTGGATGCCGGCGGCGGCTCTCGCGCCACCCGGCCTGCCGGGGCGGGCCACTAGGATTGTCCGGTCGCGGCGGACCCGGCGCGGCGTTCCCGGTGATGGAGTGGGATGTGAAGGTCGTCGTCGCGCACAACCGGTACTCCTCGGCGCAGCCGTCCGGCGAGAACGCGGTCGTCGACACCGACATCGCCCAGTTGCGGGCCGCCGGTGTGGAGGTCGTGCCGTTCCTGCGGTCGAGTGACGAGATCGCGGACCTGTCGGCGGTCGGGAAGTTGACGCTGGCGGCGTCCCCGGTGTACGCGGCCGGGGCGCAACGCGACCTCGCGGCGCTGCTGGAGCGGGAACGCCCCGACGTCCTGCACCTGCACAACCCGTACCCGCTGCTGTCCCCGGCGGTGGTGCGGACCGCGCAACGCCACGGGGTGCCGGTGGTGCAGACGGTGCACAACTTCCGGCACGTGTGCGTCAACGGGTTGTTCTTCCGTGACGGGGGCCCCTGCCACGACTGCATGGGACGCGCCGTGCCGCTACCGGGTGTGCGGCACGCCTGCTACCGGGGCTCGCGCGCGCAGAGCACGGTCATGGCCACCGCCCTGGTGACGCACCGGTCGACGTGGCGGCGGGTGGACCGGTTCATCGCCCTGACCGAGGCGATCGCGCAGTTCCTGCGGGACTACGGGATCGACCCGGACGCGATCGCGGTCAAACCGAACTCCATCCCCGACCCGGGCGGGCACGACACGCCGGGTGACGGGTTCCTGTACATCGGTCGCCTGTCGGCGGAGAAGGGCGTGGACCTGCTGCTGTCGGCGTGGCGGCGGCACCCGGAGGGGCGGCTCGGCACGTTGCGGATCGTCGGCGACGGTGAACTGCGTGACCACGTGACGGCGGCGGCGACCGAACGCGGCGACGTCGAGTACGTCGGGCCGGTGCCGCACGAGGAGGTGGCCGGGCACATCCGGCGGGCCTCGGTGGTGGTGAACGCGTCGGTCTGTGAGGACGTGCTGCCCACGGTCGTGATCGAGGCGTTGGCCAACGCCCGGCCGGTGTTGACGACCGACCTGGGCGGGCCGCCCCACATGATCGCCGACGCCGGTGTCGTGACGGCCGCCGAACCGGCGGCGTTCGCCGACGGCATGGCGCGGATCGCCGCGGCCTCGGACGGCCTGCGGGTCGCCGCGCGGGACCGCTACCTGGCGCACTTCTCGCCGGAGGTCGTGGTGGCGCGGCAACTGGAGATCTACCGGCGGGTCCGGGAGAGCCGCCAGGGGTGACGCCGTCAGCCCCGCAGGGCGGTGCGGGCGGTGAAGGCGATGCTCGCCAGTAGGAACAGCCCGTTGGTGACGGTGAAGAACCCCGTGAACCACACCATCCACTGTGGGGCGACAACGAGGATCAACGGCATCACCAGGACGATCACCCCGGTGTCGCGGATCAGTTTGATCACCTCGAACACCGGGTTGCGGGACGACACGATCGAACCGCCCAGCTCCCCGGTCTGCAGGATCGACGTCACCAGGTTCACCATCCACAGCGACGCGAACCCGGCGACGAACCAGGTCGGCAGCTCCGGCGAGTACGCGGTCGACACCGTCGCGACCGCCGCCACGAATCCGGTCTGGCTCACCACGTCGCACAGGATGTCCACGCGCGCGCCCGCCGCAGACTTCATGTCCGCCGCGCGCGCCAGCTGCCCGTCCGCGCAGTCGAGGCTGTACGCGAGCTGCCACGCCACGGCCGCCGCCACCGCGGTCGGCCACCACGGGGTGTCGCCGGCCGCCGCCGACGGCGCCACCACGACCACCAGCGCCGCCGCCCCCACCGAGAACAGCAGGTTGATCAACGTCAACACGGTGGGTGCCCACCCCAGCCGGTACGCCACCAGCGCCAACACCGCGCCGATCCGCTGGTTCACCACCTGCGTGTAGAGGTTGCCGCCGCGGTTGTTGCCGAGGAAGTCCTGGTAACGGAGGGTGCGGCCGGGTGCCTGTGAGCTCATCGTCTTCCTTGTCTCTGCGGTCCGCGCCGGGCGCGGGTCGACGCTCACGATACGGACCCGCCGCCGGTGCCCTGCGAGACCGGTACGCCACCCGGAAGTGCCGAACTTCGGGCAAGTCGTTGCGGTGCGGGGGCTTTGCCGGGATGATGTGGGAACGCCCACCGTTTCGGCAGGGGCCGTGGCGAGCCGGTCCCCCGGGAGATTGGAGGTGACGGCGATGCGAGTCACCGAGGCCATGACTACCGACGTGCTGGCGGTCGGGCCCGCGCACAGCCTGCGGCAGGCCGCCCGGTTGATGGCGGACCGGCGGGTGGGCGCCGCGGTGGTGGTGGACCCGGAGGCCCACGGTCACGGCATCATCACCGAACGGGACATCATGATCGCGATCGGCGCGGGCCGGGATCCCGACCTGGAACTGGTCGCCGCACACCTCACCGGCGACCTGGTGTTCGCCGATCCCGAGTGGACGTTGCGGGACGCCGCGGCCGCCATGGTGCGGGGCGGTTTCCGGCATCTGGTCGTGGTCGACGCGGGCGAGGTGCGGGGTGTCCTATCGGTACGCGACATCGTTCGAGTGTGGAGTGGAACCGCCGCGGCGGACGTCCCCGGATCGGCTCATCCCCCTGGTGAGCTGGCTGTCTAGTGTGCTGTCGGCCTTCCGACAGAAGTGATCCATCAGTGACCCATAACGGTTCTTTTCGGGCACGCGCGAGGTAGCGGATCCGTCACTTGTCGCTCTACGGTTGTGGTCTACCACAACTAGACCGGGGAGGTCCGGATGGGTGACGAAGTCGAGCGGAGGGCGTTCACGTTCGCCGACCGCAGACACTACCGATCCAAACTGCGACAGTGCCTGGACGCCTTGCGGCTGCTCGCCGACGAGGACCGGTTCGCGGTGGAACGCACTTTAACCGGCATGGAACTGGAGCTCAACCTCGTCGGCGACGAGTGCGAGCCCGCGATGAAGAACCACGAGGTGTTGTCCTATCTGGCCGAAGGCGGCGGTGTCGCGGGCGTGGACGTGCAGGACGAACTCGGCCGGTTCAACCTGGAGTTCAACCTCCCGCCTCGCGGCGTGGCCGCGAACGGCCTGGCCGATTACGAACGACTGCTGACCTCGTGGCTGCACGAGGTCGACGAGCGCGCCCGCAAGGCACACGCCGGGTTGGTACTGATCGGCACGCTGCCGACGATGCGGCACGAACACGCCCATCCGGGGGTGCTGTCACCGGGAGACCGGTACCGGCTGCTCAACGAACAGATCCTCGCGGCTCGTGGCGAGGAGATCGAGATCGACATCAAGGGGGTGGAGTCACTCAAGGCCTTCGCCGACTCCATAGCGCCGGAGGCCGCCAACACCAGCGTCCAGTTCCACCTGCAACTGACGCCCGAGCAGTTCCCCCGCTACTGGAACGCCGCGCAGGCGTTCGCGGGCCCGCAACTCGCCGCGGGCGCGAACTCGCCCTACCTGTTCGGGAGCCGCCTGTGGGCCGAGACCCGCATCGTGCTGTTCGAGCAGGCGACCGACACCCGGACCGCCGAGATGCGGGTGCAGGGCGTCAGGCCGCGCACCTTCTTCGGTGAACGCTGGATCAAGTCGGTCATGGACCTGTACGAGGAGAACGTCCGGTACTTCCCGGCCCTCCTGCCGATATGCGACCCGGAGGAACCGGTGGAGCTGGCCAGAAGCGGACGCACCCCTCGGCTGTCCGAACTGCGGCTCCACAACGGCACCGTGTACCGGTGGAACCGGCCGGTGTACGACGTCGCCGACGACGGACCGCACCTGCGAGTCGAGAACCGGGTACTGCCCGCCGGCCCCACCCCGGTGGACGTGTGCGCCAACATGGCGTTCTACCTGGGAGTGGTACGGGCCCTCGCCGAACAGGGCGAGCCGATCTGGCGGAAGCTGCCCTTCGCGGTGGCCGAACAGAACTTCCACGCCGCCGCCCGGCACGGGCTCGACGCGCACTTCAGTTGGCCGGGCGTCGGGGAGATCCCCGCGCGGCGGTTGATCCTCGACCGGTTGCTTCCGTTGGCGGACGCCGGACTCGCCGACCTCGACGTCGACGCGCCGGTGCGCCGCCGACTGCTCGACGTCATCGAGGGCCGGTGCGTCACCGGCGTCAACGGCGCGATCTGGCAGATCCGCTGTGTGGAACGGCTGGAGAAGACCGGTCTGAGCCGCACCGAGGCGCTGCGGGAGATGCTGCGCCGCTACATCCACCACTCGTCCGCGAACCGACCGGTGCACGAGTGGCCGTCGGAGTGAACCAGCTCGCGACCCGTGACTCGTGACACGGCGTCGAACCGCCGGACGGGCCGGCCCGGCACAACGGGGTGCCGGCCGGCCCGTCCGACCCGAGTCCTCTGAGGACTCACGTGCGTGTGACCCGTCAGGAGACCCTGCGCAGCACCGTGTACTGGGTCGCGTGCGGCCGGTAACCGAGCCGGTTGTTGACCGCCAGCATGGGCGCGTTGTCGGCGTCGTTGTTGGTGTAGGCGTCGGTGGCGCCGCGGGCGGCGGCGTCCCGGAGCGCCGCGATCTTGACCAGCCGGGCCAGGCCACGACCCCGGTACTCCCGGTCGGTCCCGGTCAGGCCCGACCACACCCGGTCGCCGATGCGGTCCAGCCACGCCACCGCGACCGGCCGGTCCCCGTCGAAGAGCAGGGTGGTCGACTCACGGTCCAGGCGCGGATCGGAACCGTGCAGGGCGACCCAGTCGTCGTAGCTCAACACGCTGTACGGCTCGTCGGACGGGATGTCGGCCACCACGACCGAATCGATCCGGTGCAGGGCGTGCATGTCGGGAAGCTCGGCCAACCGCCGCAACCGGTACCCCGCCGGGAGCTCCGGCAGTTCCGGCAGGCCGGTCAACGGCCGGTGCGAGATCCGTTCGGTGCGGGACTTCGAGAACCCGTTGCGCGCGGCGAACCGCGCGGCGCCGTCGTCGGTCAACCGGCCCGCCACCATCGTCGACCCGATCCGTCGCCAGTGCCCGCGCAACTCGTCGATCAACCGGGTACCGACCCCTTGTCGCCGGTGGGCCTCGGCCACCACGACCTGCGCCACGGTCGCGCCCGGCAGGTCGCTCTCCGCGTCGAGCTGGGTGGAGGCGAACCCGACGACCCGGCCGTCCTGTTCGGCGACCAGGTCCAACCGGTGATGGCGCGCGGCGGCGCGGATCCGGTGCGCCAGGTAACCGGCGTCGTACAACAGGAAGGGGAACGCCTCCCCGAACAGGCCGGCCACCGTCTCGGCGTCGGCGGTCAGGTCGAGCGGGCGGATCTGCGCGGACGTCATACGACCGATACTGGCACCGGCCGTCCACCGGCGCACCGGAATATCGCGGCGCGCGCCGCCGTCAGTCCGCCTTCTTACGGCCCAGCCGTTTCCGCTTCTTGGGTTCGGGTTCGGCGGGTTCGGTCGCGGCCGGCTCGGTCTCCGCGAAACCGTACGGGTCGTCGTCCTTCAGCCCGGTCACCCAGTCCTCGGTCGCGTCGGCCGCGGCCGGTTCCGGCACCGGATCGGGCGTCTTCGTCTTCTTGGTGGCCCGTCCCCCGGCCTTCTTGGGGGCGGTGACGGTGGTGGCCGGTTCGGGTTCGGGTTCGGGGTCCGGGCCCGGCGGCGGGGGCGGCATGATCGGATCGGTCCGGTCGGTCGCCGCCCAGGGGTTCTCGTCGTGGTCGACCCGCAGGTACGGCGCAGGTGACACCGGTTCCGGCTCGGTGACCCCGGTCGGCTCCGGCACCGGCTGTTCCGTCGGGGCGGGCGCGGGGCGGCCCCGCAACGCGGTCACCAGCAGCGAACCCAGCAGCCCCGCCACCGTGGCGTACAGGCCGGTCCAGATCCCCGACCACTGCGGGTCCACGCCCACGTCGGGTTGACCCGCGGCGGCGTAACCGACGATGAGCAGGACCGGCCCCGCCATGCCCGACACCGCCACGACACGCGAGTCCGAGTCGCCGGACCGGCCGGCGGCCCACGCGGTCACCGCACCGATCAAGAGCGAACCCAGCAGCATCGGCGGCGCCAGCGACACCGCGCCGGTGCCCAACGCCCCCACCAGGTCCCGCCAGGAACCCCAGATCCCCAACCGGATCGGCTCGTCGAGACCGCCGACCGGAACGAAGGTCGCCAGTCCGGCGAGCAGCCACGTCAACAGGATCGACGCCGCGACGTTCACCGCGACCGCCCGCGACGCCAGGGCCACCGCCGTCACCGCCACACCGGCCAGCACGCCGATACCGGTGGCGTAGAACGGCGCGGCCGACAGTCCCGCGTCGGCGAACCGCATGGCCGGGATCGCGATCAGCGGGGCCACGGTGAAACCGCCCAACGCGGCGGCGGGCAACGCCAGCACCCGGCCCGCGGTTCCCTGCGCCATCCGGCTCCCGATCGCACCTCCCACCACTGTGGATGCGGCGGCGAGCCACGCCGCCCAGGACAGGTGGGACGCCCAGTAGTCCGGGGTGGTCTCCCGCCAGATCAGGATCGCCAGGCCGGACGCCAGGCCGAGCTGTGCCAACGCGGTGGCCACCGCGGCGCCGAACGCCGCACCGGCCGCCGCCATCGGAGCAGATTTAGACATGGATGAGAGCCTATGGGTTGCGAGGTGTGGCGGCAAATTCCGGCACGAAACGTCACCGCGGCACCGCCGACCGTGACAGATTTTCGACGCGAAGCCGGAAATGCCCGCGAAACCGTGACGCATCGGGCACCCTGACGGAGTGAAACAACCCGATGACAAGAACGACCTCCCCCCGGACGGATACGACCCCCGGCAACGCGACCCCGGCAGACCCGTCGCCGTCGACGACCGGCGCGACCCGACCGGTGCCGAATATCACCGGCTGCCGCGCGGCGAATACCCGCAGGGCTTCCGCGCCGACCGGATGCCCAGGCCGCGCGACATGACCGTCGACGAGTTCGACGGCCGTGACGACGCTCACCGGTCCATGGCCGTACACCCACTTTTTCGCGGACTGCTCCAGGAACTGCCGCCCCGATCCTCGGCCCCGTCGAAGGAATGGCTGGACAGGTGGAGTGAGACCGCCCGTTCCATCCTCGACCTGCTGTACAGCCGGGATAACGGCGGCTGAGCTCCCGATATAGCCTCACAACCGACGACAGGCGTCGAAGCGTGAGGAGTGCCATCACAATGAGTGACCAGTACACGAGGTTGACGCGGCGGCTCGCCGACGCCGACCCCGATATCGCCGCGCTCATCGAGGCGGAGGGCAGGCGGCAACACGACAAGATCCGGTTGATCGCCAGCGAGAACTACGTGTCGCAGGCCGTCCTCGACGCCACCGGCACCGTGCTCACCAACAAGTACTCCGAGGGCTACGCCGGACGCCGGTACTACGAGGGCCAGCAGATCATCGACCAGATCGAGGAGATCGCGGTCGCCCGCGCCAAGGCGCTGTTCGGCGTCGAACACGCCAACGTGCAGCCGTACTCCGGCTCCCCCGCGAACCTCGCCGTCTACCTGGCCTTCATGCAGCCCGGCGACACCGTACTGGGCATGTCACTCCCGATGGGCGGACACCTCACCCACGGCGCGAAGGTCTCCGCCACCGGCAAGTGGTTCAACGCCGTGCACTACGGGGTGCGCCGCGACACCGGCCGCATCGACTTCGACGAGGTCCGGGAGGTCGCGCTGCGGGAACGGCCCAAGCTCATCGTCGCCGGCGGCACCGCGATCCCCCGCACCGTCGACTTCGCGGCGTTCGCGCAGATCGCCACCGAGGTGGGCGCCATCCTGTTCGCCGACATCGCCCACATCGCGGGCCTGGTGGCCGGTGGCGCGCACCCGACACCGGTCGGGCACGCCGAGGTCGTCTCCACCACGACCCACAAGACGCTGCGAGGGCCGCGCGGCGCCATGCTGATGTCCACCGCCGACCGGGCCAAGGCGCTCGACAAGGCGGTGTTCCCCGGCCTGCAGGGGGGACCGCACAACCACACCACCGCCGCCATCGCGGTCGCATTGCGGGAGGCGGCCCAGCCCGACTTCGGCACCTACGCGCACCAGATCGTCGCCAACGCCAAGGCACTGGCGGCGGCGATGACCGAACGCGGCTTCGACCTGGTCAGCGGCGGCACCGACAACCACCTGATCCTGGTGGACCTGACCGGTAAGGAGATCGGCGGCAAGCCCGCGGCCAAGGCACTGGACGCCGCCGGCATCGAACTGAACTTCAACACGGTGCCGTTCGACACCCGCAAACCGATGGACCCGTCCGGGCTGCGCATCGGGACGGCGGCCGTCACGACACGCGGCATGACCGAGAAGGACATGCCGCAGATCGCGGCGTGGATCGACGAGGCCGTCACCGCCGCCCGAGAGGGCAAGGAGGAGGCCCTCGACGGTATCGCCGCCCAGGTCCGCGACTTCTGCGCGGCCTTCCCCATCCCCGGATGGTCGCAGGACTGAACCGTCACACCGGCGGCCGGGATCCGTCCCGGCCGCCGGAGGTGGGCGATGCGGTCGCCGCTCGGACGTGGTCGGGGGCCGCCACTCCTCCTCCCCATGGCGTCGAGCCTAGGTCCGTTGCCGGGACCGTGTCGAGGCGTCGCCGTCGCGCCTGTGGAGAACCCCGGGATTGTGGATAAGCCACTGTGGAGCGGTCTGGCGGTATCGTCCCCCCGTCGGTCCCCGCCGCTAACATCCCGGCATGACGGTTCCCGGTCTCCGGTACATTCCCGACTGGCTGCCTGCCGCCGAGACGGCACGGCTTCTGGCCGCCGTCGACACGGCCGAGTGGGACGACACGTTGCGGCGGCGCGTCCAGCATTACGGCCACCGTTACGACTACGGCAGCCGCCGGGTCACGACGACCCGGCCCGCGCCACCGATGCCCGAGTGGGTGACCGGCGTCCTCGACCGTCTCGTGTCCGAAGGACACATGGCCCGCCCGGACCAGTTGATAGTCAACGAGTACGCACCGGGCCAGGGCATCTCCGCCCACGTGGACCACGTCTCGGGTTTCGGGCCGGTGGTCGCGTCGATAAGCACGGGTTCCCGCTGCGACATGGACTTCACCCACCCCGGAACCGGCGCGAAGCAGACCGTGACGCTGGATCCGGGCGGCCTGTGCCTCATGACGGGCGAAGCCCGATACACGTGGCGGCACGGCATCGCGGCCCGCCGCACCGACCCGTCCCGCCACGGACGCATACCACGCGGCCGCCGCGTGTCGCTGACGTTCCGCACCGTCGCAGCCGGGTGATCACAGTCCCGCGAGCGCGCCCTCGTTCGCCCGGAACACCTGCCAACTGTGGCAGTCGGAGACCGACGCCAGCCCGCCACCGGTCAACACCTCGGCCGCGTCCACGAGCGCGACCAACCCGAACGCCACCGGCAGCGCCGCGTGCTCCGGGCCGGTCAGCATCCGGGCGCTCCGATACCCGGCGACGAGCGCCTCGGCCGGTGCGGCGGGAAGCCCGCGGTCGGGCTGCGCCACCGCGAGGTAGAACAACGCCCGCGCCAGATCGATCACCAGCGGTCCGTGGTTGAGCTCGTCGAAGTCCAGTACCGCCGTGATCCTTCCGTTCTCCACCAACAGGTTCGCACCGTGCATGTCGTGGTGCAACGGACCGGCCGGCAGCTCCGCCAACTCCGCCAACCCCGTCGAGTTCTCCGCCAGGAACGACTCCACGGCCGCCCGCCACTCCTCGGCACCGGGCACCTCGAAAGGACCGTCGATCGTCGCCCGCAGCGCGGCGACCCGGTCGTACTCGGGTATCCGCGCGTCCAACCAGCCCGACGTCAGGGTGTGCAGCCGCGCCAGCAGTTCACCGGTCTGGGCGGCCGGTGCCCCGTCGGAGCCGTCGGCGGCCCGGCCCCGGGCGAACTCGAACACCGCCACCGGCGGCTCCTGTTCCGACAGGAACCGTCCCGCCCGCAACGGCAGGGGAGCCGGAGTCGGGTAACCCCGCCGTGCGAGGAAGTCCACCAGTTCCAGCTCCGCCCGGATCCGTTCCAGCGGCGACCTCAGGTACTGCCGCACCACGACGTCACCGAGGTCGGTGCCAATCCGCAGGTTCCGGTTGTCCTGACCTCCCGGCAGCTCCACGGGTTCGGTGGTGGGGGTACGGCCGTACCGGCTGAGCAGCTCGGCCGGGTTCAGGTCCATTGTCATGCGTCATCCTGTCTGAGGCGATCGGGCGACGAATCGGAAAACCATCCACAATGGCGACACGTCGACCGGCCCACGGCTGCGGAACCCCCGGAGTTTACCCACCGGATCGATGTCCGATTCGTCACGCAGCGTGCCGGACGCGCATGTCGTGGTCAGTCCAGGCCGGGCAGCAGCCGAGTCAACGTCGAGGGGCTGCTCGGACTCGTCCCGGATGATCGCCACGGCGTTCTGCCGCATCTCGTCATCATGACCCGCCCGCGCTCCGGAGGATCCGGTGACGGCGCGCGGACGCCGGGATATCGTCGGTCGCGCGCGACCGCCGCCCGGCGGGGCGGCGGGGACACGGGAGGTATGCGGTGCGGATCGATCTGTCGGGCAGGACCGCGCTGGTCAGCGGTTCGACGCAGGGCATCGGGTTGGCGATCGCCACGGGACTGGCGGCGGCGGGCGCCCGTGTCGGGGTCAACGGGCGCGGTGAGGAGTCCGTCGCGGCGGCGGTGGCGGCGGTGAGGGAGAACGTGCCGGGAGCGGAGCCGGTCGCGGCCGTCGGCGACCTCACCACCGAGGAGGGCACGGCTGCGGTGTTGGAGGCGGTGCCGACCGTGGACATCCTCGTCAACAACCTCGGGATCTTCGGTGAACGGCCGGCCCTGGAGATCACCGACGACGAATGGCGTCGCTACTTCGAGGTCAACGTGTTGTCGGGCGTGCGGCTCACCAGGCACTATCTGCCGCGGCAGATGGAGGCGGGATGGGGCAGGGTCCAGTTCGTCGCCAGCGACTCGGCGATCGCGACACCGGCCGAGATGATCCACTATGGTATGTCGAAGACGGCGTTGCTGGCGGTGTCGCGCGGCTTCGCCAAGACCACCGCCGGGACCGGCGTCACGGTCAACTCGGTGATCGCCGGGCCCACCGAGACCGGTGGAGTCCGCGACTTCGTCTACGAGCTGGTCGACCCGGCACTCCCGTGGGAGGAGGCGCAGCGCGAGTTCATGCTCCGCCACCGGCCCAACTCGTTGCTGCAGCGGCTGATCCGGCCGGAGGAGATCGCGAACATGGTCGTGTATCTGTCCTCCACGTTCGCCTCGGCGACCACCGGTGGCGCGTTGCGGGTCGACGGCGGGTACACCGACGCGATCCTGCCGTAGCCGGGACCTCCGTCCGTTGTGGGCGGAGATCCCGGATTGGGCGACGGCGATGCCGGGAGGCCGGTCGCCGTCGCGTAGAAGTTCTCAGTGGATGGTCAGCAGCAACGGTAGGTGCTGGTGCGCTTGGCGGTGCACGAGCTCGTGATCACCCATCGCCATTGGGCGGTGCCCTTGGCCCACACGCAACCGTCGTGGCCGTAACAGGTGGTCTCCCAGTAGTACTCGGTCGGGCAACCCGCACCGGCACGCCTGCCGATCACGAGCCGGTCGAGGGCCGAGTCGGCGAGTCTCGTCAAGGTCTTGAGCATGTATTCGTCGCCTTCTGTGTGAGCGGCGCGATTCGTTGACCGCCCCAGCCTACCGCCCCCGTCACCATCCCGCCACGCTCCGAAAGACCCATCGGCCGATCCGGGCCGTCCGTGGGGGTTTCCGCGAGCCCCGGGCACCGTGCGTGATCGTCATGTGCGCAGAGGGTTGCTTTCCACTCGGTGACGCCCTATGCTTCATGTCAGAGTCACATTAATTGGGATCGCGTCGCAACCGGCGACACGTCTCATTTGCCGAACACGCAATGGCCACCGTGTCGGGCAGGTCGCCCGGTACGTGAGAACCCGACACTCCCGTATCCCGTGGCGCCTGTTCCGCGGCACGTAACCGAACTCCACTCGATTCATCCGACGAAGTAATCACCGTTGTTGGAGGCGCAATGTCCGAATCAGACGTCGTCGTAGTCCTCACCGCGCTGAACCTCGAATATCAAGCAGTGCGACGACACCTTTCAGGAATCCGGAAGCAACGTCACAGTGCGGGAACCCGCTTCGAAGTCGGCACGGTCCACGGCACCGGATGCCGGATCGCACTCGGGCTCACCGGCGCCGGCAACTCGGCATCCGCGGTGCTGGCCGAACGCGCGATCCAGGAGTTCTCTCCCGCCGCCGTCCTGTTCGTCGGTGTGGCCGGTGCCCTGCGAAGCTCGTTGCGATTGGGTGATGTGGTGGTCGCCGACCGGGTCTACGCCTATCACGGCGGCACCAGCGAGGACGACGGCCTCAAGGCACGCCCACGCGTATGGGAGGCGTCGCACCCTCTGAGCCAACTCGCGAAAGACCTCGCTCGTGACAAGGACTGGATGAGACGGCTACCACCGGAATCCGGTGCCCCGCAGGTGCGTTTCGGTTCCATCGCGGCCGGTGAGGTTCTGCAGAACTCGCGGAGATCGCCCGAAGCGGCGTGGATACACAACAGCTACAACGATGCGATCGCCATAGAGATGGAGGCCGGCGGAGTCGCCCAGGCCGGTCACCTCCACAACACCCACGTGGGAATCGTGCGCGGAATCAGCGACCGCGCCGACGGCACCAAGAACCCCCGAGAAGACCTCACCCGCCAGCCACTCGCGGCGGCCAATGCCGCCGCCTTCGCGGTGACACTCGCCGCCCACTACCTCGACGAGAGGACGGAGAACACCATGTCCACGCCCGATGCCGGCCGCGCCACTCCTGAGACTGCGGGCGGTCCCGTGTTCAACGTGTCGTCGGGAACGGTCGGAATCCAGGCCGCCCACGTCTCCGGCAGCACCGTGTCGATCAACGCGACACCCGTCGCGGGAACGCTCGACGAACTGCTGAAGGTGGTTTCCGCTCTTCGAGACCGACTCGACCGCGACCACGCCAACGGTGAAATCGACGACGACTCCTATGTGGCAGCCCGCGACGAGATCGCGAACGCGGAGAACGGGCTACGCGTACCCGATGGAGAAGGGCGCAAGAAATCGGTTCTCGCGTTGAAACGCCTCAGTGGCCTGGTGGCCGGGACCACGAACATCGCGGGGGACGTCGCTCAGGTGATCTCGGCCGTGAACGGGTTGTCATGAACGGCAGTGCTTCCGGGGTTCCGCCCCACACCTCCACCACCGCGAACTTCGCCGCTCACGGCGCCACCGTCGGTATCCAGGCGCGAGAGGTTCACCACGCCACCGTCTATCAGGTGGCACCGGATTCGTCGCCGCAGGAAAAGTACCGGGTCGGACTGCGTTACCTGGAGGACGGTGTGCCGGTTCGGGCCGAGGAACTGATCAGCGAGGCGATCGCAGGCGGGCATGACAGCGCCGAGGTCCGGTTTCATTGGGTACTGGCAATGCTGAGCAAGCGTGCTTATCGAGACTTGTCACGTCAGGAGCGCGATCGGCTTGGCGCGGTCGCGCGGGACGGGAGGGTCTATCCGGACGAGCACATGGAGGTGCTCGATGCGGTCAGGGAGTTGCTACGCCATCTCGAATTCAACGAGGGTGACCATCAGTCGGCGGAGAAGCGGATCCTGGAGCTTCCACCCGGCCTTCGTACGAAGATCGACCGTCATCTCGGCCTGGTGCTGTCCGGTGCCGTCAGGGACGAACTGTGGCGGGAAACGAAGGCGAACGCCGAAACCGAACGGTTCGGTAACGGTCGCCGGGATCGGATGTGGGCCTACTTCCATCCGATTCCGGCTCCCCCGAGAACGAAACCGGCGGATCCGTCGAAGGCGACGCCGGCGGATCGTCTCAGGGCGCGCATCTCCACATCGTTGTTCGGTGCCTTGGCCGCGTACCTGGGCTGGTTGACGCTCGGAACCGCCGACGTCTTGCCGCTCTTCGCGTTTCCGAGTGCCGTCGTGGCCGGCTTCATCGGGGCGCGTCATGGATTCGAATGGTGCTATAGCGCTCGTCGTATCGATTCGGAGAACCGGGATTACCGACGACATACGGCCATCGGTCACCTCCGTGGTACCGGGTTCGCCAAGGCGGTGAGCGTGGCGTTCGACCACTACTTCGTGAAGTATCGACCCCATGGTGTGGGCGTGGAGGCGTGGCTTCATGAGATCGCCGACATCCGAGGCCGACTCCGCAAGGAGGTGGCCGGTGTATACCGCGAGACAGGCATCCCGGTAGGACGCGTCAAGTGGTTGATCGGATACCTGGCACGCGACGCCAGAACCCGTTGGCGGAACGGTGAACTGTACGCGCATCTTGAACGGTATCGGATCGCACTATCCACCAGGGTCCACACTCTGTTGGGTCTCTCCGTCGTTCTGTCGTGTGCGGTCGTCGTCGCGGTGTCGGTGTTGAGGATCGAACCGCTGGCCGGTGCGATGACGATCATCGGGATCGCAGCCACGGGTACCTATGCCGCGCGGAAGTGGGAGTTCATACTTCGCGAACAACGTCGTGAGGCGGAGGACATGGAGGATTGCGAACGGCGCCACGCCGACAGACTGGCGGAATACCGTCGTTGGAAGGCCAAACTCGACGCGACCCGGCCCTCTGAGAACGAGATGGAGACCTGGCTGCAATGCGACAGAACGGTCCTGATCGACAACGCTCTTCGGCATTACCGGCTCTCGTGGCGAGATGTCGTCTCTCACGCCGTGTTCCAGGGACCGGCCAAGGGACGGACGCGGGCGCGGGTATCCGGTGGGCCGTGGCGGTTCTCCAAGTACGCGCTCCGCTTGTTCCTCATCACCGAGGACGGCGTCAGGGAGGTCGCCTCAGAACTAGACTTCCGGGCGCCGAAGTTCATCGGAGAACAACGCGACAACTATCGATTCGAGGCGGTTTCCTCGGTCCGGGTGGAGTCGGATTCGGGCAAGCGACTCACGATGAAGCTGACCTTGATGAATGGACCTGCTAGGGGCATCACCGTCACCGAGAGCGAAGAGCTAACCGCTGACGCGGGCGATGAGCCGAAGGATTTGCAGAGGATAAATCTCGCCGCCTCGGGATTCGCTCACGCGTTGCGGCTGCTGGAGGGGATCGCCGCGGAAGGGAAGGGATGGCTTGAACGCGACGGCGCGGCCGGGGCGGACGGGTCCACGGTAAGCATTGTGGCGCAACGACAGCGAGAATGAATAGGATTCACGCATGCCCGGTGCCGCACTGTCTGTCGACTTCGGAACCTCACACACGGTCGCCGTCGTGAGGCGTGCCGACGGGCGGGTGGAGCCGTTGCTGTTCGACGCGACGCCGTTGCTGCCCTCGGCCGTGTTCGCGGCGGCCGAGGGTCTGACGGTGGGCCGGGAGGCGGTGGACGCGGCCCACTTCAGGCCCGCCTGTTTCGAACCGCATCCCAAGCGCCGCATCGACGACGTCACCGTCCTGTTGGGGGACGAGGAGTTCACCGTGGTGGCGTTGTTCGCCGCGGTGCTGGGCCGGGCGTGGGACGAGGCGGTGCGGGTCCTGGGCGAGACACCCGGCACCACGGTCCTCACACACCCCGCGCAGTGGGGCCCGACCCGGCTGCTCGTACTGCGGGACGCCGCCGAGCAGGCCGGCCTCGTCTCGCCGGTGTTCGTGCCGGAACCGGTCGCCGCCGCGCACTACTACCTGACCCGGCTGGCACACGACGTGCCGACGGGTTCGGTGGTGGTGGTGCACGACTTCGGCGGCGGCACCTTCGACGCCGCCGTGGTGAGACGCACCGGCACCGGTTTCGAGGTGGTGACGGTCGACGGGCTCGACGACCTCGGCGGCGTCGACGTCGATGCCGCGATCATCACGCACCTCCGTCACCGGATCGACCGGCCCGGCGACTGGAACGCGCTGCTGTCCCCGACGACGGGTGCGCAGCGCCGCGCCTGGCGCAACTTCCACGAGGACATCCGGCAGACCAAGGAGACCCTGTCGCGGCGCAGTGGGGCGGACCTGTACGTGCCGACACTCGACGTCGACACCCATCTCACCCGGGACGAACTCGACGCGCTCACCCGGCCGCTGCTGGCCCGGGCGGTCCGGGTGATGCGGGCGGTGATCCGGTCCTCCGGTGTCACCGACTCGGAGATCGCCGGTGTCTTCCTCGTCGGCGGCGCCTCCCGGATGCCGTCGGTCGCCACCACGATGCACCGGGAACTCGGCCACGCGCCGACGATCACCGACCAGGTGGAGCAGGTGGTAGCCCACGGTGCACTCCTGTCGGCCGACACGGCGAACCGGGCCACGGCCCCTTCGGCGGTGCCGCCCGTCCCGGCCACCGTGCCACCGGAACCGGCGGTGGCGGCCGCGCCGCCGGTGTCGTCGCACTCGGTGGCGGTCTTGTCTTCGCCGATCGCGTCGGAGCCGCAACCCGTGACACTGCTCCCGCCGTCACCTCCGGTCACGACCCCACCTCCGGGAGCCGTGGCCCCGCCGCCGATCGCTGCAGAGTCGCGACCGAGGCCGGCCGGCGGCGAATCCTCGCGCCCGCCGTCGCAGCCGGACCCGGCCGCCGACCCCGGTCCAAACGGTGTCCCGCCGCGTCGCGCACTGCTCATCGCCCGGGTGACGATGGCGGTGCAGGTCCTCTTCGCGTTGCGGGTGTCGGTCGTGGATCTTCCCGCTTGGGTGGGCGTGGCGCTGACACTCACCGTGTTCGGACTCTCGTGGCTGCTTCACCGGCGGGCCGTGCGGGTGGCCGTCCTCGCCCTGCAGGTGGTGTACTTCGTCAACGTGGCGGCCACGGGGGCATATGGTCTGGGACGGGTCGTCGCCATGGAGTCCACGGAGTGGTGGTTCCTGCTGGACCTCGGCGCGGCGGCGACGGCGGTGGCGGTGCCGGCCCTGTTGACGCGCCACCGCAATCCGATGCTCGCGGCCATGGCGATACCGGCGGGCGCGATGTGCTGCCTGAACGTCTTCGGCACCTACGACACGATCGCACTCTACAGTGGAGGCGCGCTGATGGTCGCCGGCGCGTTGTTCGGCCTGCGGCCGTGGAGATCGGTGCTCCACGGTGTGCCGCGTTGGTTGCGCGGCCGGTCGGTCCGCGTCGGCGTCACCGCCATGGCGGCCTTGATCCCGATCGGCACCGCGACGTACGAGGTCACCCAGTGGCTCGACCACGTCGGCACCGTCACCGAGGGCATGTCCGACGAGATGATCGCGTTCATCGGTGATTGGCCGCAGGTGTTGACCGGTTGTGAACCCGAGGAGGTCGCGAAGTCCTTCGAGGCCCACGTGTGCACCGTCGACGAGCCCGAGATCCAGGAGGTGCACTTCATGCGCCTGGAGACCGTCGCCCTCGCCGCCCGGACCGCGCATCTGAGGGAGGACCACGAGGGGACGGCGGACACCGCCCACCGCTCGTACGCCTACCACACGTCCGCGTCGCTGTCCTATTGGGACGAGGACCATCCGCGGTGCCTCGCGGTCCTGGACGCCCGCCAGGTGAACACCGTGCCCGCCATGGACCTCGACGTGCTCACCGACTACTACCTCACCTACCGGGCCGTCCCGTGACGCCGGTCAGCCGGTCTTGACCGTCGCGTCCTCGGGGAGCGGCTTCGCCGGCGGCGACACGAACTTGTAACCGACCTGCCGGACGGTGCCGATCATCGCCTCGTTCTCGCTGCCGAGTTTCGCGCGGAGCCGCCGCACGTGGACGTCCACGGTGCGGGTGCCGCCGAAGTAGTCGTAGCCCCACACCTCCCGCAGCAGTTGGTCCCGTGAGAACACCCGGCCGGGGTGCTGCGCGAGGAACCGGAGCAGCTCGAACTCCTTGTACGTGAGGTCGAGCGGGCGGCCCCGCAGCTTCGCCGCGTACGTGTCCGGGTCGATCGTGAGGTCGCCGGAGCGGATCACCGAACGGCCGGTGTCGACCTCGGCGGCGGAACGTCCCGCCGCGAGCCGCAGCCGCGCCTCCACCTCGGCCGGCCCCGCGCCCGCCACGATGACGTCGTCCACGTCCCAGTCGGCGTGAACGGCGGCGAGCCCCGCCTCGGTCAGTACCGCGATCAACGGCACCGTCAGTCCCGTCGATTTCAGGACACGGCACGTGGAACGCGCTTCGGCCAGGTCGGCGCGGGCGTCGACCATCACCACGTCGGCGTGCGGCCCCGCCAGCAGCACCCCCACGTCGGGGCGGGTGCAACGGCATCGATGCGGTAGCAGGTCCAGCGCCGGAAGCACCGTCCCCGCCGTCTCCGGCGAGGCCAGTGAGGTGAGGATGGTGATGTCCACAGTGTCTCCTACATGCAGCGCGTATCGGGCGGCCCGACGTCGGCGGCGGGGGGACTGCCTGCCACCCTATCGGTGCCCGGGCGGCTTGTCGACCTCGATCGTTGACATCATGCCCCCGAATCGTTACAGCGGTGTTTCCGCCGTTTCGGCCCGGTGAAAGGGCCCGCCTCCACGCCGTGCAGAGCCGTCATACCCGTTTCCCGTGTGAATCAGTCACGCCCGTCCGGCCGTGCCGTACCGGATCGACGCGACACGTAATCTCGACGGCGTGATTGATCCCAGGCACCGGCCCGCCCGTCCCCGGCCTGAAGCCGCTCCGGCGCCCGCCGAGCCCGATTACAGTGACCCCACGATGCCGCCGCCCACGCCCCGGCGGCTCGCCTCGGCCGCGGTCGTCGTCTGGGTGTTGCTCGTGACCTGCGGAATCCTGTTCGGTGCCGGGCTCGACCGGCTCGTGTTCACCGCCGGAATCGCCGGCCTGCAGGTCCTCACGGTGGTCGGTTACGTCCTGCACCGCCGACCGCCCGGCCCGTTCGTGGTCGCCGGCGCCGGCCTGGTCGCCGCGCTCGGCGCCGACCTCGTGATGCTCTACACCGACCCGTTCGACCCGGGCGGCCTCGTCTACGTCCTCGCGGGCGCGTTCGGTGTCGCCGTGATCGGTCAGTTCTTCCGCGGCGAGGCCCGCGAGAAGTTGACGGTGTCGATGGGCGCCGCCGCGTACCTGGCCGTCCTGGCCGCCGCGTACTCCGGGTTCATCGGCCTGCTCCGGCACCCCGGCGGGCAGGCCGCCCTGTGGACCTGCGTCATCGCCGCCGGGACCGCCGTCATGACGGCCCGCGCCATCGACCTGACGATCCCGAAGCCCCGCATCAACCGGCAGGTGCCGCGCGGCGCGTTCGGCGTCGTCATCGGCGGGATGGTCGGCACCGCCGCCGCCGCGTACGCGGGGGTGTTGCTGGACGGTCCCACACCCGACAAGGCCGCGATGGGGGGCCTCGTGATCGGCCTGGTCGCCGTTTTGGGAGACCTGTCGGCCGGGTACAGCCATGCGGGCCGCCGGATCGATGGCGACGGCGTGGCACCATGGCCGGTACGCCACGGGCTCGGGCCGCTCCTGGCGTTCGCCACCGTCGCGCCGGTGGTGTACCTGCTCAGCGTGTACTACATCGTCCGCGGACTCTGACCTCTCTTCCGACAGGAGCACTCCTCGATGGCATCACGTCGTAAGAAGCTGATCATCTCGCTGATCTCACTGGGCGTCGTCGCCGGGATCCTGGTCGTCGGCGACCGGGTGGCGGCCGGCGTCGCCGAGGACAGGATCTCCGGACTGATCGCGGACCGGGCGGCCGACCACGGGGTGCGTTCCCAACGGCCACCGGACGTCGACATCGCGGGCTTCCCGTTTCTGACCCAGGTGTTGGGAGGCGAGTACCAGCAGATAGACATCAACCTCGTCGACCTGTCGTCGGGTGAACTGACACTGCCGAGACTGGAGATCCAGGCGACCTCGGTGACGGCCGCCCTGTCGGACGTCATGAACGGTTCCGGGCCGATCGTGGCCGGCCGGATGACCGCCGACGGCCACATCTCCTACGAGTCGTTGACGACGGTGCTGGAGGAGGCGACGTCGGCGACGATCACGCCCCTGGGCGACGGCATGCTGGAGATCAAGGCGAACGTCGACGTGTTCGGGCAACAGATCCCGGTGACGGGAACGGCGTCCGTCACCTTCGACGGCACCGTCCTCCAGGTGACCGGGCAGGGCTTCACCGCCGACGGCGTCGAACTGCCCCAGGGCGGCCAGGGCCTGTTGGACACCATGGCGCAGAACTTCACACGGCAGATCGCGGTCCCGGAACTGCCGTACGGGTTGACGCTGGAGGACCTGCGGCTGGAACAGGACGCCATGGTGGTGTCCGCCTCGGCCGAGAACGTCCCCATCGCCTGACCCGTCTCCACATCGGCCCGCACACCGGGTGGCGGCGGCCGGCGGATTATGGCCGCCTCATGGAACCTGCTGGTGGTATTCCTCGAATGCCGACCAGCCCGGTCGGCTGCCCTCGATGCCGCTGGGCGGCGCGCTGCCTCCCGGTGTTGGTGGGCTCTCCTCGAATGCCCAGGGAGGGTCGATGCGACCACGAGATCTCAGGCACGGCCGGCGAGCCGCCGTCGCCCTGACGGCACTGGCCATGACGGCCGGCGTCGCGGCCGGTTCCGGAGGGACCGCGCAGGCGGAACCCCCCGCCGACCGGCAGGCCGAGTTCGGTCAGGCCGCCGCCCAGTACGCGGTGCCCGAAGAGGTGCTGCTCGCGGTGTCCTACATGCAGTCGCGGTGGCGGGACCACGACGGTGAGCACAGCACCACCGGCGGGTTCGGTCCCATGCACCTGACCGACGTCGCCTACGCCACGGCGGGCGGCACCGGCCACCACCACGACGGTGAGGAGGATCCGCGCGGCGACGACCGGCGGCCCATGACGGTCACCGCCGAGACCCCGGACGCCCCACTGGACTCCGAGGCGTTGCAGACCGTCGACGCCGCCGCCGCACTGACCGGGTTCACGGCAGAGGAGTTGCGTACCGACAGCGCCGCCAACATCATGGGCGGTGCCGCGTTGCTCGCCGAACACCAGGACGGCTTCGGCGGCCCCAGTGCCGATCCGGCCGACTGGTACGGCGCGGTCGCGATGTTCTCCGGCGCCTCCGACACCGACACCGCCGCCCGCTTCGCCGACGACGTGTTCGCGTTGATCAACGAGGGCGCCTCGGCGGCCACCGACGACGGCACCGTCACCCTGGCGGCGTCCCCGGTGACCCCGGAGACCATGCAACTGGCCGACACGGGACTGCGCGAGGCGAGCGACGCGCCCACCGACTGCCCCGCCGAACTGGGCTGCGAATGGATTCCGGCACCGTACGAGCAGTACGGCGAGGGACCCGGTGACTACGGCAACCACGACCAGGCCAACCGGCCCGAGGACATGGAGATCGACTACATCGTCATCCACGACACCGAGGGCTCCTACGACACGACGCTGCGGCTCGTGCAGGACCCGACGTACGTGAGCTGGCAGTACACGCTCCGGTCCGCGGACGGGCACGTCGCGCAGCACGTCAAGCCCGAGGACGTCGCCTGGCAGGCCGGGAACTGGTCGGTCAACTCGCACTCGATCGGCCTGGAACACGAGGGTTACGCCGCCGACGGCTCCTGGTACACCGAGTCGCTGTACCGGTCGTCCGCGCGGCTGGTCAAGTACCTCGCGGACCGGTTCGACGTCCCGATCGACCGCGCTCACATCATCGGCCACGACAACGTCCCCGGTACCCGCCCCGCCACGATCCGGGGAATGCACTGGGACCCGGGACCGTACTGGGACTGGGCGCACTACTTCGAACTGCTCGACGCGCCGCTTGAACCGGAGTTCCAGTGGGGTTCCCGCCTGGTCACCGTCGCGCCCGACTTCGAGGACAACCGTCCCGAGATGATCGGCTGCGACTCCGGCGCCCCGGCGGAACCGTGCCCGTCCCGGCCGTCGTCCACAGTGTTCCTCTACAGTGAACCGAACCACGACGCTCCACTGTTGAAGGACATCGGGCTGCGGCCCGACGGCGGCGACTCCACCACGCAGGTCAGCGATCTCGGTTCCCGCGCGGGCACCGGCGCGACCTTCGCCGTCGCCGAGGTCAGGTGGAACTGGACGGCCGTGTGGTACCTGGGCCAGAAGGGCTGGATCTACAACCCCTGGTGGGAGCCGACCCTGATCCCCGCCGCAGGCCAGTGGATCGAACCCAAGCGGGACGACACGCCCGTCTACGGCGTCGCCTACCCCGAACCGGAGGCGTACGAGGGCACCGGCGTCCCGGTACAGACCGTCGAGGCACTTCCGTACACCTTGGACAAGGGCGAGGCGTACTCGGTCGGCATGACCGTGCAGTCGCAGTACTACTGGGCCAAGACCTTCGACGGACCGAACATCGTCGTCAACGGCGACCGGGTGTACTACCAGGTGCAGTTGGGCAACCGCGTCATGTACGTCGACGCGGCCGACGTGAAACTCAAGGGCCGCCCGTAACCGACGGCCCACCGAAGCCGCCCGGGTCTCGCCCGGGCGGCTTCTTCGTGTTCCCGCCTCGGCGGCCGGTCCGTTGCCGCGACGGGCCGTCACGCCCGAGTCGCCCCGGTGCGTACGCGCCGGTGAGTGACGGCCCCGGGGTTGCGGCGGGTGGCGCGCCTGCGACGTCGCCGGGTCGCGAGGGCGTGAACGTGATGCTGGATTCCGCCGTGCCAGCCGTGGACGCGGCGAAGATGCGCGATGAGCGGATTGCACGGCCACGGCTCACCGCACCGCGAATGGCCGCAACGCGGCAGGAACCACAGGATCGGAAACAGTCCGAGCGCGATCACGAAACGCAGCCTGCGCACCGGTAGGTGTTCGCGCGGGATGCGCGCGGCGGCCTCACGTTCGGCGCGGATCCGTGCCGCGCGACGGGCCAACGGCGCGTGCGGATAACGCAGCAGCGAGACCCGGAACTCCCGCGCCGGCCGGTACCCGACGGCGGGACGGCCGGACGTGGCGGTGATGGCGTGAACGGTGGTGCGGTGAACGCCGCCGCCGTGGTGAACGATGGACACGATGCCCCTCCATGATCGATCGGTGTCACCCGGTTCTCGACTCTCCGTTTCCGCGCCTTGGGTGGCCTGGAGCCCATCGACATGCCTCGAATAGGCGCGGATGTCCGATTTGACGCGGGCCTCAGACCACCCAAGCCGGGCCTCAGGCCACCCAAGCCGTGTTTGACAGCGGTGTGGTTCAGCCGTCGCAGTCGCGGACGGTCGCGGGCCGGCCGTTGCGGGTCTCCCAGTCGGCCCGTGCGGCGGCCTCCTTGCGCCGGAACCGTTCCGTGAAGTCCGCGGCGAGCCGTTCCCGCGCGGAACGCCGGAGCTCTCCGTCGAGCCGCCGGTCCCCGACCTGCTCCAACGCCAGGATGTCCACGGCGCGCAGCAGATGCCCGCAGACCCGCGCGTGCCCGTACCGGTCCGCCCATTCGATGTCGGCGGCGGTGACCTCGATGTCCATCACGAACTCCGTTCGGCCGTCTCGGCGGACGGTTCGGTCGCGGCGTCCGGAGCCGGAGCGAGCTGGGGCACGGATTCCGGGACGTCGTGCGCGCCGTCGTGGAACGGCGGCCGGAGACACCCCTCCCGTTCGCAGAACAACGACATCGGGCTGCCGGACTCGTGGCAGACCGTGGTGCCCTGCCGGAGTAGGCCGGGCTCGGACTCCGCCACGACGTCGAGGATGTCCAACGCCCGCGCCCTGGCGTCGGCGGCACCGAACGCGATCAGCGGCAGCGAGACGATCCAGTACCGCCCGTCCTGCCGTTCGGCTTCGACCGCCGCGTCCGAGCACAGTGCGGTGTCGCGGTCCGCGTCCACCCACACCAGGTGCATGCCCGGCAACGGCATCCGGGCCAGCGCGGAATCGACCGACACGTACCACCCGAACGGGTGCCCGCCGTCGCCCAGCAGCACCGCCGAACCGTCGACGTGCCGGATGCCGTGCACGATCAACCCGATCTCGGTCCGGTGGTCGGGATGGGTCGCGGCCTGCACGAACGCGAACCGGCGTGGCCGTTTCGCCCGGACTGCAGCGACCAGTCGCGCCTGCACCTCCGGGTCGGGATGCCCGGTGGCCTCGGGCGGATCGGCGTCGGGACGGTGGATCTCGTAGTCGCAGCGGCGTATCACCATGACGGCGGAACCTTTCGAGACGGAGAACGGTGAGCCGGAGCGGGCAGGGACGCACCGTGAAGTGGCCCGGAGGTGCCACCGGTGGACATCTGCCCGCCCCGGAGCAGCAGGGCGCCGGGTGTCGCCCGACTGCGGGAGACCGCCGGTACAACATGGACGGATGTCGTGCACGCCGGCGGGAGAATGAGGACGACGCGGAATCGCGCGTCGTGGAAGGCGAGCGCCCACCGGCCGCCCCCGACCGGGTACGAGCGCCACCGCTGTGCGCGACCGACCGGTCACGCATGGCACACTGAGAGCTGGATCCGGGGCCACACCTCCGATCTGTTCAGGGGGCCGGGGCGGGCTGGTTTGGGGACCTGTGGACCGCCCCGGTCGTCACTCCGATCCTGTCTCAATGGAGCGACTTGTGATTCGATGTTCACACACCGTACCATCACTGATGGTAACTAGCAAGTTGTGATTTATGGCGGAGGGGCGTCGCATGAGCCAGTCACAAGGACCCACCGTTCGACGGCGGATCGTCGCGTCCGAACTGCGGAGGCTTCGCCTGATAGCCGCGATGAAACAGCAGGATGTCGCCGCTGCCGTGGACATCGATCCCAGCGCACTGTCGCGGTACGAACAAGCGAAATCCTCGATGACCGTTCACGTGGCAGCGAGGCTTTTCGATCTCTACGGCGTTGAAGACGCCCAACGTGACGCGCTATTGGACCTGGTGAAAGGTTCTCGTCGGCGAGGATGGTTGAAGGGCTATACGGGTGTAGTCCCGGAGTGGTTCGAGGGGCTGGTGGCATTGGAGCGGGACGCTTCCGCGATCCACGAATTCGCGATACACGTGTTGCCGGGACTCGTGCAGACGGAGGAATACGCCCGAGCAGTGCTACGAGCCGGCGCGAGGGCGGACCGAGTCGAGGAGCATCTAGCGCTTCGGCTCAAGAGAACCGAGTTGTTGAACGACGAAACGGCGCCCGAATACTGGGTCATCATCTGCGAATCGGCGATGAGATGCCTGGTCGGAGGAACCGAGACATTGCGGGGTCAGCTCGAACATCTTCTGGTCTTGTCGCAGCGGCCCAACGTGACGATCCAGGTCCTCCCCAGTTCGTATGGAGCGCATCGTTCCATGACCAACCCGTTCTCGATCTTGAGATTCGCACTCGCGCCGCACTATCGTGTGGCATACCTGGACTATTTGACCGGTTCGCTCTACATGGACGATCCGGGCGAAGTCGAGCAGTATGACGGCGCCTTCAAACACCTCATCAAGGCATCGCTGTCTGAAACGGAGAGCAGAACTCTCATCAAGACGATCGCGAAGGAAGTATGATTCCCGGATTCCCCGCAACGGCGCGCATGACCTGGCGAAAATCCTCCCGATCAGGCGACAACGCTGGAAACTGCGTTGAAGTGAGCGCCCTCAACGACCACATCGCCGTACGTGACTCGAAGAATCCCGCGTTGGGGCTGCTGTATTGCAGTCGGGCCGACTGGCGAGGTCTGACGACCGCCCTACGTGCAGCCTCGTGACCCTGGCCCCCTTGAGGTCCAAGGCTTCAGGGGGCCTCCAACCTCCGCCCCATACTTTGAGCGTAGAACGGATTCGCGCGGGTCGTCCAGCCGGTCGGCCGCTGCTTGTGGATAACTCGCGGTTGTGGAAAACCGCCGGCTGAATCACGCCGATTCCTCGGCTTCGGCACTCCAACTCTGCGCGAGTCGTTCCGCGTCGGCCAGGAAGTCGCCCAGCCGCTCCCTCACCTCCGGAGTCTGGGTACCGACCTTGACGATGACCTGAAACTCCGCGCGGTACACGTCCGTGGCCGACAACTCCTCGAACAGGTGGTCCTCACCGCAATGCGCCCGGATGAGGGCTTCCACCACCAGGGGCTGCATCGGGGGGTTCGCGTTGCGGAAGTCGTGTCGCATCTCGTCGACGAATGTCGAAATCGTCTCGCGGCTTGAGTCGTCCTTGAACCGCTGCTCCAGCATGAGCGCGAAGAACGCCGACACGAATACGTGGAAGTCTCGCCGTTCGGTCTGTGGAATTCGTTCGTTGAGCTCGTCGGCGGTACGTGTGTCACCCGAGACGATCGCCCTGATGAAGTCGTGGTGTGTAGCCGAGATCTTCACTTCTTCTTCCTCCGGAATCTTCTGGCGAATGCCTCGAACGCGAATGCGGTCATGACAGCGGCGTTCCCGACGATATCGGTCGGGTCGATCTTGTCCGCCGTGATGGAGGTCGGCGGGGGTTCCGGGACTCCGACCGTGGTGTACGTACCGGAGGCGGGGGGATCGAAGATCCGTCGGTCGCTGACGACCACCTTCGTCGCCTCCTTGGAGTGCTTCTGCATGGTCTCCGCGTGGCGGATGGCGGCTCGCCCGGCACGACGGAACCTACTCTTCGACTTGTCCTCCTCGTCATGCCCCGCGAGTTCCTGCCGGTGGGGGTCGGGCAGGGCAGCCGGTGGCGCCGTGACCGGGTCACCGACCTTGGCGACCGGTTCACGCACCGCCGCCGGTGCGCGCGTCATCGGGGTCGGTGCCGGCCGGGCCACCGCCCCCGCCGCGTCGTCGAGTAAACCCTTCAACCCCTCCGCCGTCGCGATCGCCTCCTCCAGCTTCGCCACCACCGGACCCAGCAGCTCTTGCGCCTCCTCGACCTGCCGCTTCAACAACAACGACCCGTCCACCAGACCATGCGCCGCCAAGCCCTGAAACGTCGCCACCAACTCGTCCGCGACACTCCCACTCGACGCGAACGCGGCCGTCACCTCGTTCACCGCCGACACGTTCCCCCGCACCGACGAGATGAACTCATCCAACGACGCCATGTAAGCCCCTCCGCGTCTACTCCGTCACCGGCTCATCACGGTATCGGCATGTGGCAATGGCTGAATCGTCGGATGGATGTCACGCCCGAGTCGGGGGTGCGGGACGGATACAGTCACCGCATGGCGGCAGGAGACGACTCCGAGATCACCGAGCTGATCGGCGTCTACCATGCCGACGGCGGACTACTCGGCGAGCTGAGCTACGTGGTGGGGAAGCTGCGTGGCACCGCGCACTGCGGCCTGTGCGACATCACGCACCGCGGCCTCGGCCGCAAACCCGAATGGGACCGGATGGTCCAGGACTCGGGTGTGCCGTTCACCCTGTTGCACCGTAACGAATGTGACGAGCCGATACGCGCCGCCTGTAGTGGACGGACGCCGTGTGTGCTCGCCCGCACCGGCTCCGGTCTCACGCACGTCCTGGGAGCCGCCGAGCTCGACGCCTGCGGGAAGGACGTCACCGCGTTCAAGGTGGCCCTCACGGCGGCGCTGACCGCGCACGGCTTCAGGCTGCCCGACCGGCCGTTACCGGGTCAGGATCCCCCACGCGATCATCCCGCCGACCAGGGCGACACCGCCGATCGTGATGATCCAACCGGTGACCGACATTCGTGACGGTGAATCCTTCGATCGTCGTGACGGGCGGCTCGGTAGTCCCGCGCCGCTCCAGCCGGCACCCGAATCGCCTCCCATGTTGCCGTCCATGCCACTCCTTCCGGACGTCGTGTCCACATCGTACCGACCCGACACACCCCCTACCGATTCACAGCCGTCCACATTGCATCCCCGAGAACAATTCATCCATATATGGACCGGTTGTTGTCGCCGGTCATAGTCTGCCTCCGAGACGGTGAATCCGCCTCACATCCGCAGGTGGCAGCCCCGCGAGCGACCCGCACCCGGCATTTCACGGGCGCCGCGCCGAATGTGGATGACTGTCAGAGAGGAAATGACATGGCAGACGATCCCACCGACATCCGCCGCAGCAGGCGATGGCTGTTGTCCCGGGCGGGTCTGGCCGCCGCCGCGGTCGCCGTCCCCTCGGCCTTCGCGGCGGGCACCGCCGCCGCCGAGGACGTCGGCACCCTGGCGACCGTCGACATGGAGATGGTGCTGCTGGCGGCCCAGGTCGACCCCCGCAAGTCCGGCACCGGCATCACCCCCGGCTGCGGCGACCACGTCCTGCGCGTCGAACAACGCCTCAACGGACGCGGCCACCTCAACTCCGCGCAGGTCGACGGCCACTACGGCACCTCCACCATCTCCGGCTACTCCGCCTACCAGCGGTCGCTCGGATACACCGGACTCGACGCCAACGGCCTCCCCGGCCGGACGTCACTCACCCAGCTCGGCGGCAGCGCGTGGTCCGTGACCCGCCCGGTCAGCCCCGGTTCCCGCACCGACAGCTACGGCGGGAAACGCACCAACACCCGCACCGTCAACATGCTCGCGGCGGCCGACGCGATGCTGTCGTGGCGGATCACCCTCACACAGGGCTCGTACACCTCGTCCAACCCGGGTTCCGCCGGAACCCACGACGGCGGCGGCGTCATCGACATCAGCGTGAGCGGATTGACGTCCACGCAACGGTGGCAGATGGTGAAGGCGCTACGGACCGTCGGTTTCGCGGCCTGGCTGCGCACCCCGGACCAGGGCTTCGCGTACCACATCCACGCCGTCGGCATCTCCGACCCGGACCTGTCCTCGCAGGCACAATCCCAGGTCCACGACTACTACTACGGCAAGAACGGCCTCGCGAACCACGCCGCGGACAACACGCCCAGCGCGTACCGGGTCCCGTTGACGTGGTGGGAGAAGTACAAGCGGAGCTGACCAGAACGTCGGGTCCGTCGCGCCCGGTATCCCGCGCGGCCGGCGGACCCGCGACCCCCGGAGTCGAGGTGGGGCGGTGACCACCGTCCCACCTCCCGCCGATCGCAGGACATTGTGGATGGACGGTGTGGACACCGCCGACGCCCACCCTTCAGCCCGCGTTGCGCGCGACCCGGAAACCGACGTCGTCGATACGGAACGTCGGCATGCTGCGCCGCCTCACCCCGGCGCGGCAACTCCACTGCTCGTCACACCATCCGCCGCCGCGCAACACCCGGTAGTCGCCGTACACGGCGGTGTCGTAGAGGTCCCAGCACCACTCCCACACGTTGCCGAGCATGTCGTGGAAGCCCCACGGATTCGGCGCCAACTCACCCGCCCGATGCGGCCGTTCCCCGGAGTTGCCGCGATACCAGGCGATCTCATCCAGCGCGCCGTAGCGTGGACCCGTCGTGCCGGCCCGGCACGCGTACTCCCACTCGGCTTCGGTCGGCAGCCGGTAACCGGTGGCCGACTCGTCCCACACCACGTCGTCGTCCGTGAACCGGTACGCGACGGACAGCCCCTCCCGCTCCGACAGGGCATTGCAGAACCGGACCGCGTCGTTCCACGACACCGATTCCACCGGCATTCCGTCGCCCTCGGCGGCGCTCGGACGCTCACCGGTGACGTCCGCGTACACGCGTTGCGTCACCTGGAACCGGGACAGCAGGTAGGGCGCCAACTCCACCTCCCAGCGTGTCTCGGTACGCCGATCCGCCAGCGTCACCCGCCCGGCCGCCACGGTGATCATCTCCAACCCCACCGCCGCGATGCTACGCGACCACGCGGACGGCGCCGACCTGGGCGAACCGTTCCGTCACCACGGGCGGAAGGGGGCACCGGATCCGTTGTGTGGCAGGCTCATCAGCCCGCAGGGATACGTTCAGTCGTCACCGGGAGTGCATGCGATGAGGCGTTACGTGAAGACCATGGCGGTCGTCATGGGGGCCGTCGCCGTGACCGGCTGTCAAGGCCAGCCGGAGGGCGACTGCGGTCCGCTCGGTCTCCAGTGGATCTTCACAAGGGAGACGGACATGGACCAACCCGACCTCCATCGGCTCGTGGGCGACGAGATCGAACTCCTCACCCACGACCAGGCGTCGGGGATGCCGAGCCTGTCACCCGACGGTTCGCGTATCGCGTACACCCAGTACAGCGGTGACCTGTCGTCGTTCGGATACGGCGACTACCAGGTGTATGTCATGGACGTCGACGGGAGCGACCGTCGCCCGTTGGCGGACGAGTCCACATACGACCCGGTGTGGTCACCGGACGGAAGGTGGATCGCATATCAGGCGGACCTGCCCCCGGGCGACGAGGGCGACGGAAGGAACGAGACTCGTCTCGTCACGCCGGGCGGTGAAACAGATGTATTGCTGGTCGACGAGACGGCGACCAACCTGACGTGGTCGTACGACTCCACTCGACTCGCATCGGCGAGCGAGAACCGGATTCTCACGATCTCCGTTCCCGACGGACAGGTCGAGGAGATCGTGATCGACTCGGCGGTCTGGACCGACCCGGAATCCGGCGAACGGATCGACCACGTGGTCACCAGCGAGGGAGAGGTGCAGTTGAGGCAGCCGGTGTGGACGGCGTACGACACGGCATTCCTCACCACCGTCCACTGGGAATCCGACATGAAGAGCGGCATCTATCGGATCGATCCGGCGGATGCCACGATGTATCACCTCCCGAGTCCCTCCCACGGCGAGTTCCCGATGTTCCCACTGCCGGACGGTCGGTCCGCCACCCTGCACGAGGTGGACGAGGACCGGTTCAATCTCCTGGTCGTCGACGCGGACGGCCGCAGCGTCGCGGATCACGGCCCGGTGACCCCCTTGGTTCTCCAATACGTATACGGGCTGACCGTCGGGCCGTGCCATGCCTTACAGCCCTGATCGGGGCCGAGTGGCCGGTACGGACCCGGGTCGCCTACTACCCGACGGCACTTCGCCGCTGCGACAACGGCTCGCGGAGGGCCTTCGACGGAGCCGTACTCCGTGACATACCGAGACGAGGGATGAGGCGTCGACGGGACGGCCGAGAGTTGCGAGCCCTGGGCACTGTGAACGGGCACCGCTTCGGTGCGTCCGGTGACGATCGAACGGAGACCCGATGGAGTTCGTGTGGTGGTACCGGGTGTTCTCGTGGGCCGGCTGGGGACTCCTCGCCACCTGGGTGGTGTGGGGCGTACTGCGATTGGGCGTCGTGGCGGTGGTGCTCCCGTATGTGCCGCGGCAGTACTTCTGGGGCATGCTCGGTGTGGCGGTGTTCTGCCTGTTGGCGAAGGGCCGGGTACGTGCCCGACTGTTCGTGCGGCTGTTCGCCGAAGGCCGGCCCGGCAGCGGCACCATCACCCGCCTGAAATACCGAGGCCGGTGGGGAAGCGGTGAAGGCGAGCCGGAATACCACTGGTTCGACCTGTGGCTACGAGTCGTGCCCGCCGCCGACTCCGGCCGCGACTCGTTCGACGCCTTCACCACTCAGCGGGTGAAACTGCAACACCGCGACCTGCTGGCGGAAGGGGTGACCCTGCCCGTCGCCTACGACCCGCCGACCGGAATCACCGTGCTCGTGATCGGCGAGAGTATCGAGGACTTCGGCACCCGCACCCTCCGAAGAATCGGCCGCATCCGCCGGAACAACCGCCGCGCCGCCGCGCACCGGTGAGACGACGAAGCCGGACCATCCCCGCAGGGGGCGGGGAGCACGTGGGGGTGACCGCGAACAACTCGCCAACAAAAGGACCATCCCCGCGTGCGCGGGGAGCACGACCCACCCGGACCCCGGACACGACGGGTCCGGGACCATCCCCGCGTGTGCGGGGAGCACATTCCGTCCCTTCTGGATACTCTGGTGTCGCAGGGGCCATCCCCGCGTGCGTGGGGAGCACAGCGACGGGGCAGGGAACGCGGTCATCGACGCAGGACCATCCCCGCGTGCGCGGGGAGCACATCGCGAAGTACCCGACCATGACGAGAGAGCAGGGACCATCCCCGCGTGCGCGGGGAGCACGGGCCGTGACCAGGCGGTATGTGGCGGCATGCAGGGACCATCCCCGCGTGCGCGGGGAGCACTGGTAGACAGCCACGAGCGTGGCGGTCGGCACGGGACCATCCCCGCGTGCGCGGGGAGCACGCACCGACACCGAATTGAGCGATTCGCACCCAAGGACCATCCCCGCGTGCGCGGGGAGCACGCCTGGTGGCGCGGGGTGAGCCCTCAGACCGAGGGACCATCCCCGCGTGCGCGGGGAGCACCGATGTCGACCAGCGGCTCCCACTGCGCCGGCCGGACCATCCCCGCGTGCGCGGGGAGCACCGCGTTGCCGAAGGGCCGCATCGAGGCTGTCACGGACCATCCCCGCGTGCGCGGGGAGCACGGTTCCCGATGGTTCCGGGCGATGTACAGCGCCGGACCATCCCCGCGTGCGCGGGGAGCACGAGGTGAAGAAGTCCACGGGCATCGACAGCCACGGACCATCCCCGCGTGCGCGGGGAGCACCGGACTATCCCCGCCGCGGCGAGGTAGTCGAGAGGACCATCCCCGCGTGCGCGGGGAGCACACTTGGTGACCTGCGGGTCTACCCGCCGGTAACCGAGTTTCTTACCAAGATCATTTGTCGGCTCACCTGATCACCTTGAGAATACGGTGTTCTGTGATTCGGTGCCCCTCCACAGCAATGGTGTCGGGGGCCGCCACTCCTCCACCCCATGGCTTCAGCCTAGGGCTTGGAGAGTGGCGGCGTCCAGCGTGAGACTGTGCCGGTGTGGACGATCAACGGGTTGTGGAAAAGCTCATGTGGACGACTGGGCCTTCCACTCCGGGGCCAGGATCGCCCAGATCTGCTTGTCGTAACGCTTCCCCTGGTACGGCCAGGCTTCGCGTCGTTGCCCCTCCATCGTCATGCCGAGCCGCTTCGCCACCGCCGCACTGCGTTCGTTGTCGGCCCGGCACACCCACTCCACCCGGTGTAGACCGCGCGTGTGGAAGACCCAGTCGAGCAGCGTCCGGCTGGCGGCCGTGATGAGTCCGTTCCCCTCTGCGCCCGGCTCCAGCCAGCAACCCACCTCGCAGTTCCCCCAGTCGGCATCGAAGCCGACCAGGAGGACACCGCCGACGAGTTCCCCTCGCCACCAGATACCGAACAGGCCACCGGAGTCGGCGGCGCGGCGTTCCGCATATCGACGCAACAGGTCACGCGCCTTGTCGACGTCCTCGGTGACGAAGGTCGGACCGACCCACGGCCGGATGTGCTCCCGCGCCTTGTCCATGTGCGCCGCGAACTCCTCGGCATGCCACACCTCAAGGGGACGAAGTTCTGCGTCTTCACGCAACGCGACCGAGAACACGGGCGACCTCTTTTCACGGGGACACCGGTTCACGCGGAACCGGGACGTCCGGGGTTGACGGAGGCCAAGACTAGTCCTCCGAACCGTTGCGTCGGTGGTGTCGGTCATCACCGATCGCGGGTTCGCCGGTGCGGTGGTCGAGCGCACGGCCACCGGCGCTGGGGAACCGTCACGGGTAACCTTGACGGCAACGCGTCACGAAAGGCGGAGCGTAAATGATCTTGGTGAGAAATGCGGTTACCCACCGGTAGACCCGCAGGTCACCAAGTGTGCTCCCCGCACACGCGGGGATGGTCCGCGCACCCGCGCCTACCCGGGGGACCCTCGGCCGTGCTCCCCGCACACGCGGGGATGGTCCTCGTCCCAGTGTGGCGGCGCCGCGACGTGAAGGGTGCTCCCCGCACACGCGGGGATGGTCCCTGGGGTTGACCGTCACCCAGGATCGCCGTATCGTGCTCCCCGCACACGCGGGGATGGTCCTTCGTGACCGACACGATTGATCAGCTCTCGGCCGTGCTCCCCGCACACGCGGGGATGGTCCGCGCGCCAGCTTCGGGTGGAACTCGGTCATGTCGTGCTCCCCGCACACGCGGGGATGGTCCCACGGAGGCGGGACGCAAAAACAAGGGCGCGATGGTGCTCCCCGCACACGCGGGGATGGTCCCTGATGGCGCGGCGGAAGTTCGGGAAGATTCGCGTGCTCCCCGCACACGCGGGGATGGTCCTACCATGAGCCGCTAGGTGAGAATGACGAATGGGTGCTCCCCGCACACGCGGGGATGGTCCTCGGTCGGTGTCACGTGGGACGCCCGCACATCTGTGCTCCCCGCACACGCGGGGATGGTCCTTCCCGAAACGCGCCAATCAGGACAAAGTCATGGTGCTCCCCGCACACGCGGGGATGGTCCTGCGATGCACGCCAAGGCATTGACACCACATGAGTGCTCCCCGCACACGCGGGGATGGTCCGTGATTTCAGACAGGTTGGACGACATGTGTCCAGTGCTCCCCGCACACGCGGGGATGGTCCCCGACACTTGCGGGCGAACTGGGATTGAGAGACGTGCTCCCCGCGCACGCGGCGCCGACACCTCAACCCGGCGCCCGCAGACTCACGCCTGTAGGGCGGCGCCGGGGATGGCGGCGAGGAGTTCTCGGGTGTAGTCGTCCTGCGGGGCCGCGAACAGCTCGTCCGGTGTTCCACTCTCGACGATCTGTCCGGCCCGCATGACGTGCACCTGGTGCGAGATCATCCGCACCACCGCGAGGTCGTGGCTGATGAACAGGTAGCTCAAGCCGAGTTCGCGTTGCAGTTCGCCGAGCAGTTCGAGGATCTGCGCCTGTACCAGCACGTCGAGTGCCGACACCGCCTCGTCGAGGACGACGAGTTCCGGGTTCAGCGCCAGCGCACGCGCGATGGCGACGCGTTGCCGTTGCCCGCCGGACAGTTCGTGTGGCAGTCGTTCGGCCATGGCGGCGGGCAGCGCCACCTGGTCGAGCAGTTTCCGCACCGACTCCCGCCGGGACCGCTTGTCGCCGATCTTGTGGACCTTCAACGGTTCCGCGATCGACTCCTCCACCGTGTACCGGGGATCGAGTGAGGCGTACGGGTTCTGGAACACCGGTTGTACCCGCCGCCGCAGCGCGAACATCTCCTTACGGCGGAGTCCGGCGACGTCGACGCCGTCGAACTCGATGGTCCCGGCGGTCGGCGTCTCCAGGCCCAGTACGAGGTTGGCGGTGGTGGACTTCCCGGACCCCGATTCGCCCACGATGGACACGGTGAGTCCACGAGGGATGCTGAACGACACGTCGTCGACGGCGGTGAACTCGGTGGGTTCGCCGCCGCGCGCGGATCGGATCGAGAACCGTTTGGTGAGCCCGGATACCCGTACCAGGTCGTCGCCAGCGGGAGTGGCGGGTTCGGCGACCATGCTGACGGAGGTGAGGCTGGGCGCGGCGCGCAGCAGTCGTTTCGTGTACTCGTGTTGCGGGTCGCCGAGGATCTGCCGGGCGCCACCGGATTCGACGATCTCGCCGCGGTACATGACGGCGACGGTGTCGGCGCGTTCGGCGGCGAGCCCGAGGTCGTGGGTGATGAGGAAGACCGCGGTGCCCATCTCGTCGGTGAGCGCGTCGAGTTGGTCGAGGATGCGGCGTTGCAGGGTGACGTCGAGCGCGGAGGTGGGTTCGTCCGCGATGAGCAGGGTCGGTTTGCAGGCCAGGCCCATGGCGATGAGGGCGCGTTGCCGCATGCCGCCGGAGAACTCGTGCGGGTACTGGTCGGCGCGGCGCGCGGGGTCGGGGATGCCGACCATGTCGAGGAGTTCGACGGCGCGATCCCTGGCGGCCTTTCCGCGGGCGCGGCCGTGGACTTCGAGGGCTTCGGCGACCTGGTCGCCGATCCGCATGAGCGGGTTGAGGTTGGACATGGGGTCCTGTGGGACGAGTCCGATTCCGGCGCCCCGGATGGCGCCCATCTCGCGTTCGGTGAGGGTGGCGAGGTCACGGCCGTCGAAGAGGACCTGTCCGGACGTGATGCGGCCGTTCTCGGGCAGCAGCCGGTTGACGGCGGTGGCCGTGGTGGACTTGCCGGAGCCGGATTCGCCGACGACGGCGACGGTCTGGCCGGGCTGCACGGTGATGGACACGTCGCGGACGGCTTCGACCTCGGTCTTGCCGGTCCGGAACGACACCGACAGGTTGCGGATGTCCAGTACCGGTTTCGTGGTTTCCATGGTCACCTCTGCGATCTCGTTGTGAGCTCGGCGCTCGCGGCCTCGTGGGCCTGCGTCCAGAGTTCGTCGGTGGGGACGGGGGGCCGTCCGGTGGTGAGCCGGTTGCCGCACATCGCGAGCGCGGTCCCGGTTTCGGGCGCGAATCCGACGACGCAGCCGACGAATCCGGGGTGGCCGTACATGGTGACGGTGCGGCCGTCGACGGAGAAGGGGTGGCGGCGGAACCCGAGGGCCTGTTCGGGGTCGGGTCCGGGGGCCAGGAACTCGTCGACGACCTCGGGCCGCCACAGCCGGGTGTGGTCGCGGTAGTGGGCGAGGGTATCCGCGAACGTCAGCAGGTCGTCCAGTGTGGAGAACAGGCCGGCGTGTCCGGCGACTTCGCCGAACGCGTGGAAGGCGTTGCCGTCGTTGACCTCTCCGATCAGTGGCCGGGTCCGCCACCGCGTGAACTCCGGTGCCGGTGGCAGCACGGGGTGGGGTTCGCCGGTGGCGACCATGTCGTGTTCGACGTCGTCACCGGGGGCGCTCGCGGCGATGTCGGTACCGAGCGGTGTCGCGTACCGGGTGTGGTCGAGGCGGAGGGGTGCGGTGACGAGTGTGGTGACGGCGTCGGCGAGTCCGAGTCCGGTGACGGTCTCGACGATGCCGCCCAGCAGCATGAATCCGAGGTCGGAGTAGTGCCTGCCGGTGTCGGGCCGGTACCGCAGCGGGAGTCGCTGCACGTACGCGAGGGCGGCGTCGGGGTTGTCGGCGTGCAGGTAGACGGGTTGCCATTCGCGGAGTCCGCCGCGGTGCCGCAGGAGTTGCCGGACGGTGACGGATTCCCTGCCGTCGCCGGTGAAGCCGGGCAGGTGGTGGCTCACCGGGTCGTCGAGCCGGAGGTGCCGGTCGGACACCAGTCGGATGAGCGCGGTCGTGGTGGCGACGATCTTGGTGACGGACGCGAGGTCGTGCGCGGTGTCGCGGGTCATGGGCCGGGGGTCGTCGCCGAGGGTGCGGAATCCGGCGACGCCGTGTCGGCTGACCCCGGGGGCGCGTAGTCCCACGGAGGCGCCGGCGGGTCGTCCGGGTGCGCCGGAGGCGATGCGGGCCGCGAGCCGCCCGAACGCGTCGGCGGGTTCGGGGTCGAGGCGGCGGACGAGGCGGATCTCGGGTGCCCCGAAGGCGTCCTGGGTGCGGCCGGTGCCGTCGGGTATCCAGCCCTGGGCGCGGTAGAAGCCGATGGCGGGGGTGTTGGCCGCGAACACCCACAGTGCCGCCGTGTCGGCGCCGTGGTCGCGGAGCCGGCCGGTGGCCTCGGCCAGCAGGGCGCGGCCGGTGCCGTGTCCCTGGTGGCGTGGCGACACGTACAGGGATTCGACGACGCCGCGCCGATCGGTGACGGGGCCGTGGCGGGTGACGCCCACGATGCCGTCGTCGGTCTCGGCGACCACGACCCCGGCGGCCGCCGGTGACTCCAGTATGTCCGTCCACAGTGTCATGGCGCGGTCGGTGGTCATGGCGGCGGTGACGGGCTCCGGCAGCACGCCGGCGTAGCCGACCCGCCAGCAGTCGAGGAAGACCTCGACGATGCCGGGCAGGTCGGCGGTGACGGCGGTACGGAGCCGGGGGGTCATGGGGTCAGTTCCTCCGGTGCAGTCGCAGCGAGTGCGGTGCCTCGGTGGCCGGTTCGGGCAGCCGCAGCGGTCCGTCGCCGGGGGTGAGGGTGCCGAGGATGCGGCCGCCGCGTGCCCCGGTGCCGCCGGGGTTGTTGCCGGGGAGGCCGTGGAGGGTGCACCAGCCGATGAGGGCGAAGGCGATGGCCTCCTTGTCGTCGGCGGGGACGCCGTACTCGTCGGTGAGGACGACGTCGGTGCCGGGGAGGGCGGCGCGCAGGCCCGCGAGGATGACGGGGTTGCGGGAGCCTCCGCCGGAGACGGCGAGGGTGGTGATCCCGGCGGCGCGGACGTCGGCGGCGACGGTGCGGACGGTGAGTTCGGTGAGGGTGGCGATGAGGTCGGCGGGTGAGGGTTCACCGCCGGACGCCGCGACGGCCTGCCGCACGTAGTCGGCGTGGAAGAGTTCCTTGCCGGTGCTCTTGGGCGCGGGGAGCCGGTAGTAGGGTTCGGCGAGCAGGACCGCGAGGAGTCGTTCGTCCACTGTGCCGGACGCGGCGATGCGGCCGTCCTCGTCGTAGCCCTGCGGGTGGGCTCCGGTGGCGATGACGGCGGCGTCGATGAGCGCGTTGGCGGGGCCGATGTCGTAGGCGGTGACGTCGTCGGGTCCCCGGACGACGGTCATGTTGGAGATGCCGCCGAGGTTGAGGGCGGCGGGGGTGCCGCCGGCCGCGCCGAGCACCAGTCCGTCCAGGTAGGACACGAGCGGGGCGCCGTGCCCGCCGGCGGTGATGTCGCGGATCCGTACGTCGGAAAGAACGGGGGTGCCGGTGCGTTCGGCGATCCAGGCCGGCTGTCCGATCTGGAGGGTGCCCAGGGCGGTCTCCGCGCCGACCCAGTGGTACACGGTCTGGCCGTGCGACACGATCAGGTCGACCGGTCCGGCCGCGGCGATGGCGGTCTCGGCGGCGGCGGCGAAGGTCTGCCCGATGAGGGTGTCGAGTTCGCAGACCTCGGCGAAGCTGGTGTCGGCGGGCGGCAGCGCGGCGATCAGCCGGTTCCGCAGCGCCTTGTCGTAGGGGGTGCTGTCGGTGTGCAGGATCTCCCCGGTCAGGGCGGTCCCGTCGGCCTGGAAGTCGACCACGGCGACGTCGATGCCGTCGTGCGATGTGCCGGAGATCATGCCGAGGATCTTCATGCGGTGCTCCTTGTGACGAGCGGGGCGCGGCTCATCGCCGTCCCCGGTTGCGCGGGTCGAGGGTGTCGCGGAGCCCGTCACCGAGCAGGTTGAGGCCGACGACCAGCAGCACCACGACGGCGCCGGGGGCGATCATCGTCCACGGCGCGACGGTCAGCAGCGCGCGGGCGTCGTAGATCATCAGGCCCAGGGACGGTGCCGGCGGCGGGGTGCCGAGCCCGAGGAAGCTCAGCGACGCCTCCGTCAGGACCGCCCACGACAGCGACAGGGTGACCTGCACGATGATGATCGAGGTGATGTTGGGCAGTACGTGCCGCATCATGATCGCCGACTTGCGTTGCCCGGTGCTGGTGGCGGCCTTGACGTACTCGATCTCCCGCAGCGTCAGTACGGGTCCCCGCACGACGCGGATGAAGATCGGCACGTACACCACGGCGATCGCGACGGCGATGGTGAACCAGTTGCGGGTGAACACCGACGCCAGCGCCAACGCCAGCAGCAGCGGCGGGAACGCGAACAGGACGTTGGTGACACCGCCGATCGCGCTGTCGGAGAAACCCCGGTAGAACCCGGCGACGAGACCGCCGAGCGTGCCGACGACCGCCGCGAACGCGACCGCGACGACGGCGATGAGCGCGGAGTTGGCGACGCCCGCCGCGACCCGGGAGAACACGTCCCGGCCGAACTGGTCGGTGCCGAGGAGGTGGTCGCCCGACGGCGGCAGCAGCCGGCTGGGCGGGTCCTGGGCGATGGCGTCGTACGGCATGAGTCCCGCGAACGACGCGAGGCTGAACAGGACGAGCACGCCGACGATGATGAGTCCGGCGCGTCCGCTGCCGGAACGCCACAGGCTGCGGAGCCGTCCGGAACCGGACCGGGTCGCGGGCGGCAGTTGCGCGGTCTGGCTGATGTCGGTCATGAGCGCACCCGAGGATCGATGACCCGGTAGAGCAGGTCGGTCAGCAGGTTGACGATGACGAAGGTCAACGCGATGACGAGCACGGTGCTCTGCACCAGCGCGTACTCCTTCTGTTGGATGCCCAGCAGCACCTGCCGTCCGATGCCGGGGACCGAGAAGATCTGTTCGACGACGACCGCGCCGCCCAGCAGGTAACCGAACTGGAGGCCGGTCATGGTGACGATCGGGACCAGCGCGTTGCGCAGCACGTGCCGCAGTTGCAGCCGCCGCGGCGGGACGCCCTTGGCACGGGCGGTGCGGATGAAGTCGTCGGAGCGGACTTCGAGGACGGCGGTGCGGGTGGTGCGCATGATGGGGGCGGCGATACCGAATCCCAGTACCAGTGCCGGAAGCAGCATCTGCTGCAGGTTCAGTAGCGGGTCGGTGAACAGGGGCGCGAAGCCGCGGCCGTTGGGGTTGAACCCGAACCAGGTCGCCAGCAGTGACAGCAGCATCGTCGCCAGCAGGAACGCCGGGACGGACAGTCCGGCGAGTCCGACGGTCTGGCCGAGTCCGTCGCGCAGCGAGTCGGGTTTCGACGCCGACAGCATGCCCAGCGGGATCCCGATGACGAGCGCGAACAGGATCGACAGGACGGCCAGCTCGAACGTCACCGGCAGGGCCGCCAGGGTGAGGTCCAGGACGCTGGCCTGGGCGCGGGACGAGAAACCGAGGTTGCCGGTGAGCAGGTTCCCCATCCAGGAGAAGAACTGGGTGATAAGCGGCTGGTCCAGGCCGTAGTAGCTCTCCAGGGCGGCGCGTTGCGCGGGGGTGAGTGCCGCGGCCTCGGTGCCCAGGTTGGCGCTGATCTGGTCGCCCGGAATTGCCCGCAGCATCACGAAGACGAACACCGCGACCCCGAACAGGGTCAGCAGTGCCGCCGCGAGCCGCTTGACCACGCGGTTGCGGGCGATGGTTCGGAGCATGGCCTGGTCCTTCCGGTGCACCGGCGGGCCACGACGTCGTGGCCCGCCGGTGGTTCGGGTTACTTGAACGTGGTGGTGCGCAGGTACTGCAGGGATCCGGTGGCGACGGGGACGAAACCGTCGACGTTCGAGGTGGTCGCGGTGAAGGTGTAGCTGGTGAACAGCCAGATCCACGCCGCGTTGTCCTCCAGTTCCCGGCTGACCTGTGCGTAGATCTCCTTGCGTTCCGCCTCGTCGGAGGTGGCGCGTCCCTGCGCGAACAGTTCGTCCAGTTCGGGGGAGCTGTACCCGGCGACGGGGTTGAGGTTGCCGTCGCTGGTGAAGTACCGGCCGTACATGCCGTCCGGGTCCTGCCGTCCGCCGTTGAGGGCGATGGCGGCCTCGAACTCGCCGGCGATCCAGGCGTCGACGAACGCGCCGGACTCCAGGACCTCGAAGTCGAGTTCGATGTTCGCCTCGGCGAGCTGGTCCTTCAGGTTCTGCGCCTCGTCGACGGAGCTGGCGTACTCGCCCTGCGACACGATGGCGTCGATGGTGACGCCGTCCTCCATGCCGGCTTCGGCGAGGTACTCGGCGGACTTGTCGAGGTCACGTGTCGGGCAGGGCCGCGCCGCGGGGTCCGACTTGTACGCCGGGGAGGTGATGGGGCCGGTGACCTCGCCCTCGCCGAACGCGGCGGTGTCGAGGACCTCCTGGCGGTCGATGGCGCACTGGATCGCCAACCGGACGTTGACGTCGGAGACGTCGCCGTTGTGGGCGTTGAGCTGCAGGGTGTGGTAGCTCAGCTGCGGCGTCTCGGCCACGTCGAGGCCCATGTCGGTGGCGGTCTGGGCGACCAGCGGGTTGTCGAACACGGCCAGGTGGACGTTGCCGGACTGCATCGCCGACAGGATCGAGTCCTCGTCGGGGATGACCCGGAACTCGACGGTGTCGAGCGCGGCGGCGTCACCCCAGTAGTTCGGGTTCTTCTTGAGGGTGAGGGACTGGCTGGCGACACGGCCGTCGAACGCGAACGGGCCGGTGCCGTTGGGGGTGGTGTTCAGTTCCTCCTCGGTGTCGTCGCTGGACAGCATCGCCATGTTGACGACGGCGAGGTTGGAGGCGAGCGCGGCGTCGGGAGCGGTCAGCGAGACCTCGACGGTCGCGGGGTCGACGGCGGTGACCTCCTCGACGGAGCCCAGCGAGGACGCGGCGACGGCGGCGGTCTCCTCGGCCTTGATGGCGTCGAGGGAGAACTTGACGTCTTCGGAGTCGAAGTCGCTGCCGTCGGCGAACTTGACGCCCTCCCGCAGGTGGAACGTCACGGTGAGGCCGTCCTCGGACACCTCCCAGGACTCGGCGAGACCGGGGACGACGTTGAGGTCGGCGTCGTACTCGGTGAGGGTGCCGTAGATGTTCTGCAGCACGTTGACGGCCTGGAACTGGGTGGCCTTCCAGGGGAAGAGCGTGTCGGGGTCGGTGGTGACACCGATCACGAACGGCCCTTCGGCTTCGGATTGGGGTGAGCCGGAGCAACCGGCCAGGGCGAGCGCGACGGAGGCGGCGATACCGATCGTCGCGACCGTGCCCCGCCGTGCGCGAGTACCTACGGACATGGTGGCTCCTGGGAGGGAACTGAGCACGATTGACTTCTGACCTCCCGGGCGGCGCCGCCACCTGGGAGAGGGCACAAAAGTACATCATGATCGAGATTCGTGTAACTATGGTTCGCGTAACAATCTCGCGACGGAGCGGTTACCGTGCCGATGCGACGAACATGGATACTTATCGCGATCACCCCACGACCCATCCGTATACGGAGCCCCTGTGACCAGTGATGTAGCCGAGAGGTCCGAGTCCCGTACCGTGCTGGTGCGGATGCGGGCCGCACTGCCGTCGCTGCGGCCGTCGGAACGACGGATCGCGGAGGCGTGCCTGGCCAGTCCGCTCGACGCCGCCAACCGCTCCGTCGCCGAACTCGCGGAGCACTGCCGCACCTCCACCACCTCGGTCGTGCGGTTCTACCACCGCATCGGCTACTCCAGGTACCGCGACCTGCGCGCCGACCTCATCCAGGAGTCCACGAGGGAGAACCTGGAGACGGCGAACCTGCCCTCGGCGTCGGGCGACATCGACCGCGGCGACACCATCGACGACATCGTGTCCAAAGTGGTGTTCAGTGAGACGCTGTCCATCTCCGACACCGGGAACGCCCTCGACCGGGACGCACTCGCCCAGGCCGTCGAGTACGTCCTGGCGGCCCGCCGCGTCGACGGCTTCGGCGTCGGCGCCGGATCCTTCGTCGGCCTCGACCTGCAGCAGAAACTCACCCGGATCGGCCGCACCGCGCTCAACTGGCCCGACTCCGACGCCGCCTGGTCGGCCGCCGCCACCCTCGATCCGTCCTGTGTGGCCGTCGCCATCTCGCACTCGGGCACCACCGCCGCGACCGTGGAGTTCCTGGAACTGGCCCGTTCCGGCGGCGCCCGCACCATCGCCATCACCAACCACGGCGACTCCCCGCTGGCGGAGGCCGCGGACGTCGTCCTCACCACCGCCGCCCGCGAGACCCGGTTCCGGTCAGGCGCCTTCGGCAGCCGCATCGCGCAACTGATGGTGGTGGACTGCCTGTTCATCGGGGTGGCGCAGGCGTCCTACGACCGGTCGCTGTCGGCGCTGCGCAAGACCTACGCCGCGATCCACCGCCCCATCGCCAAACCCCGCTGACACGACGACGCCCCCGCGGTCGTCCGCGAGGGCGTCGGTACGTCGTGCCGGGTCAGTCCTGTCGTGCCCACCGGTCGAGCATGACGCCGTCGAACGGGTCGGTCGCCGACATGGTCGACACCCCGGTCGTGTCCACAGAGCACAGACCGGCGTTGAGCAGGTTCCCCAGCGCCACGGCGACCTCCTGCGACGGTGCCGCCTGGTCGTCGAGCGTCATCGTGAACGAGAACTGCCGGTCGCCGTCGGGGGAGTGGAAGGACATCGTGCTGTAGCCGAAGGTGCCGCCGGTGTGGCCGTAGGCGATGTCCTCCGGAATGGGATCGCAGCCTCCGACCGGGATCGCCTGCAGACCCAGGCCGTAGGAACCCTCCGACTGCGGCGACAGGTCACGCATCGTCGCCAGCGACTCCGGCGACAGCAGCGTCCCGTCCGACAACGCCGCGAACAACCGGTTCACGTCCGCCATGTCGGACACCGCGACACCGGCCGCCCACAGCTGGTTCGGCGCGAACTCGGTGGTGTCGTACCGTTCCGGGTCCTCGACGCCGGACACGAAGTAGGCGCGCGGATGCGGCCCGAGGATGAACGGGCTGTACTGCGGAAGCTGGGTGTCCGACATCCCGGCCGGTGCGAACACCCGGGTCTTGACCTGCCGCTCCCACGAGGTGCCGGTGAGCTCCTCGATGATCATGCCGGCCAGGTAGTAGTTCGTGTTCGAGTAGCTGAACTGCGAACCCGGCGTGAAGTACAGCGGATCGGCGGTGGCCTTGCTCACCAGCCGCTGCGGCGTGTAGTACCGCCACCGCTCCGTCTGGATGTCCTCATAGGAGCCCTCGAGGAGCGACGGGTACACCTTCAGGAAGTAGTCCGGGATTCCGCTGGTGTGGTTCAGCAGCTGGGTGACCGTGATCGGCTCGGTGTAGGGCACCGTGCCCGGCAGCAGCTCCTGGACGGTGTCGGTGAGCTCCAGTTTCCCCTCCTCGACGAGCTGGAGCACCACGGTCGACACCATCGTCTTCGTCACCGAACCGATGCGGACCAGATCCGTGGGCCGGGTGTCGATGCCGGTCCACGGGTCCCGGTCGCCCGCCGCGCCGGCCCACGTCTCGTCACCGTCGCGGGCCTCCGCGACGACCGAGGGGACACCCACGTCGACGAGGGCGTCCATGGTGCGTTCCAGCAGGGCGGGGTCGAGCGCGGAATCGGACGGGGTGGCCGCGGGGTCGGCGGAGGCGACACCGGGGAGGACGAGCGCTCCCAGCATCGCGGCGGCGGCCAGGGTCAGTGGTCTACGCATGTCGCAAGATTAATGATCATGACGTGTACCGGCGTCCTTCCCGGTGGCGAAACCCCTCTCCACCCACAGGACTACCCGCTCGCCCTCCGGGAGTAGAAACGTCCCGTCACCGGAGTGGACACACAGGACGGTCGCGGCTCGATTCTGGGGAATCGCCTCACGGTGGTCGTAACCTCGTCAACCTTCGCCACCCCGACTTCATCCAGCCGTCGGTGAACGGCGTGAACTCCCAACCGGTCGGCCAGGTATGGCCCACGTTCATGACCGCGCACGCGCCATCACAGTCGAGGACGACACCCTTTGCGAGCTGGACGCCGCCGAACCAGGCCCGCGCGCCGAACCGGGTTCCGACGAACCATGCGTCCGTCTCGAACCGGGCACCGTTGAACCCGACGTCACCACCGAACTCCGTTGCGGAGAACCGGCTGCGACCGGCGAACTCCGTCCCGGTGAACCGGGCGGCCCCCGCGAAGACCGCACGGCTGAAATCGGCTTCGGCCTGGAATGTGGGAGCCCCGATCATGCGAGCGGGATTGGACCTACCTCCACCGCCGTAGGTCGCTCCACTGCCGAACCAGGCGTCCGAGGCGAACCGGGCCTTCCCGAACCGGACGTCGGCGGCGAACCGCGTCTCCCCGAACCACGCCTGACCGTCGAAGCGTGCCTCCGTGAACCGTGTCTCCCCGTGGAACCGTGCCCGCTCGAATCTGGCCACGCCACCGAACCGTGCCGCGACGAAACCGGTGCGTCCGGGGAACTCCGCGTCGTCGAACCACGTCGCCCCGGCGAACCGTCCACTTGAGAAGTCGACGTCTCCGCCGAACCGCACACCGCTGAACCAGGCTCCTCCGAGGAGCCCCCTACCGGTGAACTCCGCTTCGGTGAATCGGGCGTCCCCGGCGAACCACGCCTTCCCGAACCCGGCGCCGCCCAGGAACCGCGTCGCCTCGAATCCGGCGTGCCCGGAGAACCACACGCCGGTGAACCCGGCGCGCCCGGAGAACCACGTCATATCGAACCGGGCCGTCTTTCCGAACCGCGCCTCATCGAAGACGGCGTCGCCCTCGAACCGTGCCCGGCTGAATCGGGTGGACTTGTCGAACCGCGCCTCGTGGAACTCGGCCCGGCCGCCGAACCGGGTGTCCTCGAACCTCACCGACCCGCCGAACCACGCCTTCCCGAACCCCGCGTCTCCGACGAATTGAGCGTCGTTGAACCGGCAGGCCCGGTGGAACTCCGTCTCCGCGAAATCCGCAGTCCCGTCGAACCAGGCCCGGTCGAACTCGGATTCACGTGTGAAGCGTGCCTTCCCGAACCCCGCGTGCTCGGCGAACCGCGCATCGCCGAACCCGGCCTCCCGGTCGAACTCCACCCCGGCGAACCCGGCCGCGTCCTCGAACCGTGTCCCACGGAAACCCGTGACCCCGGCGAACCGCGCCCGCCCGAACTCGGCGTCCTCGGCGAACAGCGCCCTGTCGAACCGGGCCGCACCCGCGAACCGTGCCGCGACGAACCGGGAGTCGCCGTGGAACCGGGTGCGGGTGAAGTCGGCTTCGGGGAGGTGGCAGTCGCTGAGGTCGACGTCGACGAGGGTGGCGCCGCGCAACTCGATCCGGTCCAGACGCCAGTATCCGGCGGGCTCTTCCGGTGGTGGATCGTCTCGGCAGGCGGCGGTATCTCGGGGATCGGTGAGGTGGCGCTGTAGGAGGCGTTGCGCGGTGGCGCGCACCTCGTACTCCTGTTCTCGCGTCTCCTCGGCCGCGTGGTCTTCCACGGAAGCCGTGAGATAGGCGTCCACCGTGGAATCGATCGGCCCCGATCCGGTGTCGGCCGTCTCGCCGAACACCCGTCGCGGTGGGGTGAACGGCTGCCGCAGGTAGGCGCACCAGATGTCGGCGATGACCTGCCGATGACCGGAATGGTTCTGGCCCAACCGGTCCAGGGCGTACAGCGCCGCCAGTCTCACCGGTGCCCTCTCGTGCCCGAGCTGTTCGGCGGCGGCCATGTAAAGGTCGGTGATGCGACGTTCGGTGGCGTCGTGCCTCACCTGGTCCGCGTTCTCCAGATCGAGGCGGTGCCTGCGGTCGGCCTCTTCCCTGGTGTGGTGCAGCGACTCCAGTTCGATCCGGTGCCGCCGGTCGGCCTCGGTGCGGTTGTCGTCGGCGACCCGGGTCGCGAGTTCGTGCGCCCGCTCCTGGCTCCACTGCCGGCGGATCACCACGACCAGCGTCACCAGGCCACCGGCACCCACCATCGCGGTCAACACGGTGCGGATCGCATCCACGTTGCCCGACGCGGCCCCGCCGGTCCCGGTGTCCACCAGCAACCAGGTGCCCCAACCCATGACCGCGATGAAGCCCAGGCCCGAGCAGACGGCACCCGTCCATATGACGGCACTCCGCCACCGCGCCAACCGGACTCGGCCCATCACACCATCGTCCACGCCCGCGCGAACCACGGCAAGCGGCAGGAGGGCGCTCCGGCCTTCAGACGTCGGCGGAGTCCATTATGGTGTAAGCGTAGCCCTGTTCCGCCAGGAAGCGCTGCCGGTGCGCGGCGTACTCGGTGTCCACGGTGTCCCGTGACACCACGGTGTAGAAGTGCGCGGTACGGCCGTCCGCCTTCGGGCGGAGCACCCGGCCGAGCCGCTGCGCCTCCTCCTGCCGGGAACCGAAACTCCCCGACACCTGGATCGCCACCGTCGCCTCCGGCAGGTCGATGGAGAAGTTCCCCACCCGTGACACCACCAGGGTCCGCAGTTCTCCCGACCGGAACGCCGCGAACAACTCCTCACGCTGTTTCGTGCGGGTGTTCCCCTGCACCAGCGGCGCGTCCAACCGCGCCGCCAACGCCTCCAACTGGTCCAGGTACGCGCCGATCACCAGGATCTGCTCACCCGGATGCCGCGCCACCAGCGACTCCACGACCGGGAGCTTGCTGTCCATGGTCGCGGCGGCCCGGTACCGGTCCACCTCCTCGCACACCGCGTACGCCATCCGCTCGGCGTCGGTGAGGGTGACCCGCACCTCCGTGCAGCGCGCCGGGGCGATCCAGCCCTGCGCCTCCACGTCCCGCCACGGCGCGTCGAACCGCTTCGGGCCGATCAGCGAGAACACGTCCGCCTCCCGGCCGTCCTCGCGGACCAGCGTCGCCGTCAGCCCGAGCCGCCGCCGCGCCTGCAGATCCGCCGAGAACCGGAAGATCGGTGCGGGAAGCAGATGCACCTCGTCGTACACGACCAGACCCCAGTCCCGGGCGCCGAACACGTCGAGGTGACGGAACTCGCCCCTGCTGCGCGCCGTCAACACCTGGTAGGTCGCGATCGTGACCGGCCTGATCTCCTTGCGCTCCCCCGAGTACTCGCCGATCTCGTCCTCGGTGAGGCTGGTCCGGGCGACCAGTTCCCGCCGCCACTGGTGCACCGACACGGAGTTGGTGACCAGGATCAACGTCGTCGCCGACGCCTGCGCCATCGCGGCGGCGCCCACGAGCGTCTTCCCCGCGCCGCACGGCAGCACCACGACCCCGGAACCACCCGCCCAGAACGCGTCCACCGCCTGCCGCTGGTACGGGCGCAGCGTCCAGCCGTCCTCGGCGAGCTTGATCGGGTGGGACTCGCCGTCGACGTGACCGGCGTGGTCCTCGGCGGGCCAGCCCAGCTTCAACAGCGCCTGCTTCAGCCGGCCGCGTTCACTGGCGTGTACGACGACGGTCTCGTCGTCGATGCGGGTTCCCAGCATCCCGGCGAGCTTGCGGCTGCGGGACACCTCCGTCAGGACCACCTTGTCGACACCGTGCAGGACGAGGCCGTGCGTGGGGTGTTTCCGCAGTTCGAGGCGCCCGTACCGGTCCATGGTCTCGGTGAGGTCCAGCAGCAGCGCGTGCGGGACGGGGAACCGGGCATACGTCAGGAGGGCGTTGACGACGGTCTCGGCGTCGTGGCCGGCGGCACGCGCGTTCCACAGCCCCAGCGGCGTCAACCGGTACGTGTGGATGTGCTCGGGGGCACGTTCCAGCTCCGCGAAGGGCGCTATCGCGAGCCTGCACTCGTCCGCGAGCGGGTGGCCGGTCTCCAACAGCAACGTCTTGTCGCTCTGCACGATCAAAGGTCCACCGGTCACCGTCACCTGCTCCTCACCGCACGGGGCCGCCGAGTCGATCTACCAGTCTGGCACGAACCGCCGACGTCAGCCGGAACGCGAATGGCACGACCTGGGGAGTCCGCGGCCCCGAACCCGCGCGAGGCTGGACGAGTCGTGACGGTGACCACTTCGGTCACGTTTCTATTACGACGGCAACCAGACGGGTGCCCGCTTCCGTCTCAGATGCAAAGCCCGTTCCCGGGGGAGTGATCCACATGAAAATCCGTCGGCCCATCGTGGTGGCCGCCGCCCTCGCCGTCGCGTTGACCGTCGGCGTGAGCGCCTTCGCCTGGGCCGGTTCCGGCGACGACCGAGGCGTCATCGCCGAGCCCGTCTCCGACACCGCCGAGCCCGAGACCGACACCGAGACTCCCGAGCCCGACCCGCAGGAGGAGACCCAGACCGCCACGCCCACGGTCGACCACGACTGCGGCGACACCGGTCCCCACCAGAAGCAGGTCGAGGAGATCCTCGCCGACCTGGGCGGCTACGGCGAGGTGTTCGTCGACGGTGAGCAGTCCAGGGAGGACTGCGAGGCCATCACCGAGTTCCAGGAGCGGATGGGCATCTCCCCGGCGGAGGGTCACGCCGGTGACCTCACCCGGGACGTCGCGGTGCGCATCCACGAGTCCGACCTGGACAAGTGCGACCCGGGCGGCGGCATCGTCGTCTGCATCGACCTCACCCACCAGACCCTGTGGGTGACCGACGTCGGGGAGATCGTCTACGGCCCGACGATCGTGCGCACCGGCATGGCCGGCCAGTACAAGACCCAGACCGGCAAGCTGGAGATCACCAACCGGGCCGAACAGGAGTGGTCCAAGCCCTACAAGGTGTGGCTGCCGTACTGGCAGCACTTCTACATGGGACAGGGCCTGCACGAGACCACCACCTACATCCACGACTCCTTCGGCTCGCACGGCTGCGTCAACCTGCTCCACGAGGACGCCGTGGCCCTGTACGAGATGCTCGACGTGGGAGACGTACTGCACATCTTCGGCAACAAGCCGGGGACCTGATACCTGGGGCGGGGCACGGTGGCGGCACGGGACCGCGGTGGGTCGCGGTACCTCCGCCACCGACGCGCCGTGACCGGGTCGGGCTTTCACGAGCAGCCCGACCCGGTCGCGGTGGCGCACGACCCACGCGCACGTTACCGGTCGGTAATATCACGGTGTGTCGCCGCCGGTGTGAGAATGACCGGGTGACGGGGAGCGACAACACACCACACCACCCCTCACCCCACCACGCCCCCGGGCCACCCACCCTCTCCGACACCGGTGAACTCCCCGCCGTCGAACTCCCCGACCCCGCCACCCGGCCGCCGCCCTGCGAACCCCCCTACCTGGAGGCACACGGGCTCACCGCCACCGGCCCCGCGGGACCGGTCTACCGCGACGTCGACCTCACCGCCGCCCGAGGCGAACTCGTCGCCCTCGTCGGCGACTCCGGCAGCGGCAAGACCAGCCTCCTACTGACCCTGGCGGGCCGGTTCCGGCACCGCCGCGGACACGTCTCCGTCGGCGGAGACCGTCGCCCCGAGGCGATCCGCCGCAAGGTCGCCGTCGCCGCCGCCGCGCCCGCCGTCACCCTCGACCCCCACCACACCGTCGGTGAACTCATCACCGAGACCATCCTCACCGGTTGCCCCGCCACCCGCGACAACCTCCGCCGCGTCTGGGAACTGCTCGGAGTCGACGCACACACCGGCACCCGGTGCGGCGACCTCGCGCCCGTCGACCGGACGCTGCTCGCGCTCGCGTTCGCCGCCGCCGCCCGCACCCCCGTCATCGCCGTGGACGACGTCGACGCCGGCCTGGGCGGTGTCGCCGCCGCCCGGGTCTGGGCGGCACTGCGGCTACTCGCCGACCAGGACCACGTCGTCATCGCCACCGCCGTCCGGCCCGATCTGACCCCCGACGTCGTCGTCCGGCTCCACCCCGCCACCGGCGGCCTCCCCCGCCCCCACGGCGTCCAGGCCCACACCGTCGTCACGCGGGTCGTCGGAAGGGAGCCGCCATGACCGCGCTACGCCTCGCCCTACTGGAACTACGCCGGTTCCGGGGCCGACCGCTCCGGTGCGTCGTCCTCGGCCTGGTGGTCGCGGTGCCGATCCTGGTGGGCGGCCTGGCCCTGTGGTCGCAGTGGGACCCCTACGGATCGACCGAACGCATCCCCGTCGCGCTCGTCGACCGGGACACCGGCGCGGTCGTGGAGGGACGCCACATCGACGCAGGAGCCGAACTCGCCGGGCAACTCCAGGCCGGCGACGCCTTCGACTGGCATCCCGTCACCGAGACCGAGGCGATCCGAGGCGTCACCGAAGGCGACTACGCCTTCGCCGTCGTCGTACCCGCCGACTTCTCACGCGCCCTCGCCGGAAGCGAACGACCCCACGTCACCGTGCGGCGCGACGACTCCAACGGCTACCTGTCCGGCGTCATCGCCGACACGGCCGCCCTCGACCTGCGGCAGCAGATCGACACCGCCGTGTACGTGACGGCCGCCAAGGCCGCCGTCGGCGACCTCACCCGACTCGACACCGGTGTCGAACAGGCCGCCCACGCCGCCGGCGACCTCACCGACGACGCCCGGAACACCGCCGACCAGGCCGACCGGCTCCACACCGGCCTCACCGACCTCGAACTCGCCGCACAGCGGCTCTCGGAGGACGTCGCCGACCTGCGCGGCGACATCCGACCCGCCGAGTCCACCCTCGCCGGGCGGTGGCCGGCGATCCAGTCGGACTCCCGCGCCGCCGCCGAACTCACCGACGGATTCGCCGGACGCCTCTCCGACATCCACGGGCTGCTGTGCGACGGCGACACCGGCGACGCCTGCCGCGACCTCGACGCCGCCGTCGCCGACGCCCGGGCCATAGACGACGGCGTCACCACACTCGACGAGGACATCCAGTCGTTGTCGCCGGGCGGCGGTGGCGTGACCGACGGACGCATCGACGACCTGGTCGCGGAATCCCAGCGCCTCACCGGCGACACGGCGGCGGCCCGCACCGGCGCCGAACGGCTCGCCGAGGCCACCGACGACTTCGCCTCCGAGTCCGGCGGCCTCGCCGACACGCTGACCGGGACCGCCCGGTCGCTGCCCGCCATGGACCCCGCCCGCAACGCCGCCATCGCGGACCTGCTCGGTTCACCCGTCGACGTGCGAAACGTCAACGCGCACCCGGCCGACGTGTACGGCCGGGGCATGGCGCCACTGTGGTTCGGGATCGCGCTGTGGCTGTTCGCGACCGCCGGGTACCTGGTGTTGCGTTCCTGCAACCCCCGTGCCCTCGCGGGCCGGACCCGCACCGCGACGATCGCGCTCGCGGGATGGCTACCCAGCCTGCCGCTGGCGGTCGCCGCCGTCGCGATCCTGTACGCGGCCGCCGGGCTCGGGCTCGGACTCGACGCGGTCGACCCCGTCGCGACGGTAGCGGTCGCGCTGTCGGGGGCGGCGGTGTTCACCGCGGTCGGGCAACTGCTGCGACTGGTGTGGGGCGGTATGGGGGGTGTCGCCATGCTGGTGCTGTTGACGGTGCAGGTGCCCGCCTCCGGCGGGGCGTATCCGATCCAGACGTCTCCGGCGTTCTTCCAGGCGCTGCATCCGCTGATGCCGATGACGTACCTGGTGGACGCCCTGCGGATCACCGTGACCGGCGGCGAGCCGCGACGGTTGTGGCAGGCGGTGCTGGTGCTCGCGGTGTTCGGTGTCGCGGCGCTGCTGGCGTCCACCCTCGTGACCGCGTATCGCCGCCGCTGGACCGTCGCTCGCCTGCACCCGGTCACCCTGCCGTAGCCGGGGGGCCGGTGGAACGGGGGGCGGGCGTCGCGGCCCGCCCTGGTTCGGGGGCCGCCACTCCTCCTCCCCATGGCGTCGAGCCTACGGCCGGAATCGGGCGGTGTGAAGCCGGTGAACCGAGGGCTGTGGATAACCGGGCGGTTGTGGACGAGGAACCGCGTGGTCCGGTGGCTCAGTGGCCGTCGAGGGCCTGGCGGGCGAGTGCGGCGATCCGTTCGACGTGGGCGACACCGGTCTCGTAGTCGGTGTGGCCGCCGGTCAGCACCGCGATCCGTACCGGCGTCGGCCCACCGACGACACCGACGCTGTGGACCAGCCAGCCGTCCCGTTCGTCCCAGCCGTTCTTCAACCACACCGCCTCGCCGTCCCGCGCGGCGGCACTGATGCCCCACACCTGCCACGGCACCACCTGCGACATGAGGTCCCGCACGACCTCTCGGCTCTCCTCGCTGAGCAGTCCCGGGTCCCACGCCGCCGCCAGCACGTCGAGTTGGTCGGCGGCGGTCGTCTCGTGGGCACCCCACCAGCCGTCCGAGGTGCACAGGCCCGTCCCGCCGGGGACGTCCTCGGGGGCGGTGTCACCGATGATGTCGATGCACAACGTGTCGGTGGCCTCGTTGTCGCTCTCGCTCATCATGCGTCGCGCCAGCGCGTACTCGTCCTGGGGAAGTGGTCCGGACTGCCGGGCCAGCAGCCACCGCACCAGGATCTCCAGCTTGGCGACGCTTGCCGACTCCAGGGCGGGACCGGCGATCTCGTGGCGACCGAGGTCGTCGCCGATCGCCACGGTCGCGGTGAATCCGGGGTGGGCCGCCAGGTAGTCGCCGACCAGTTCCTCCAGCCGGTCCTGCCGGTCCCCGGCGGGGTCGGTCGAGGACTCCGGTTCCGGGGTCGAGGGGATGTCGGAGGCGGACGTGCCGGGGTGCAGCCGCCCGGTGGCGGGGGCGCTCGCGAGGACCGACGCGGTGAGGATGAGCGCCACCAGCGCGGCCACGGCGACGCCGGGCAGCCTACGCGTGAGCTGCCTCCGGTCGGGGAGGAATGAGGGGAGGTTCGGCATCGGATTCGGTTCGGGTTCGTGGGGCGACTCAACTGTCGCCGGTGGACGGCTTCGCCGTCAACACCGCGAGGCGGGTTTCACACGGCGTGGCGTCGCGGGCACCATGTGTCGCCGCGAGCGCGGGGAATGCGCTTGCCGTCCGGGTCTCGCCGCCCCGGCCCCCGACTATGATCACCGCCATGACCGCTGCCGCACTCCCCAACATCGTCCTGATCACGGCCGACCAGTGGCGTGGCGACCACCTGTCGGCCGCCGGTCACCCGGTGGCGCGCACCCCGTTCCTGGACGACCTGGCGCGGCGCGGCACCCGGTTCGATCGCGCGTACACGCCGTCGCCGAGCTGCATCCCCGCGCGTGCGTCGCTGCACACCGGCCTGGCACCCCGCACGCACGGCCGGGTCGGATACGAGGACGGCGTCCCGTGGGACTTCCCGGTGACGATGGCGGGGGAGTTCGGCCGGCAGGGCTACCAGACCCGCGCGATCGGGAAGATGCACGCGGCGCCCGCGCGTAACCGGGTCGGGTTCGACGAGGTGGTGTTGCACGACGGCTACATGCACCACAGCCGCCGTAGGCGTGAGGACCCCCGGTTCACCGACGACTACCGCACCTGGTTGACCCGGCAGCCGGGCCAGACCGTGGACAGCGACTACGCCGACCACGGTGTCGACTGCAACTCGATGGTGGCGCGTCCGTGGCCCCGCGCCGAGCACCTCCACCCCACCAACTGGGTGGTGACGGAGGCCGTGGAGTTCATGTACCGGCGCGACCCCACGCGCCCGTTCTTCCTGAACCTGTCGTTCCACCGGCCGCACCCGCCGTTCGACCCGCCACAGTGGGCGTTCGACCAGTTCATGGCCGCGCCGCCCTACGCACCGGTGGTGGGGGACTGGGCGGGCCGCTTCGACCGGTTCCGCCAGGACGACCGGCCCGACGCACCGGTCGCGGAGTACGACCGGGAGAGTCTGCACCGTGCCCGGGCGGGCTACCTCGGCAACATGGTCCACATAGATCACCAGATCCAGCGGTTCATGGAGGCCGCCGCGGAGTTCGGCTTCACCGTCGAGAACACGTGGTTCTGCTTCACCTCCGATCACGGCGAGATGCTCGGCGAACACCGGTTGTGGCGCAAGTCCTTGCCGTACGAGGGTTCGGCGCGGATCCCGTTCCTGTTGGCCGGGCCGGAGTCGGAGCCGGGCGGCGTCAGCGGTGAACTGGTGACGTTGCAGGACGTGATGCCGACCCTGCTGGACTGTGCGGGTCTGGAGGTCCCGGACGGCCTGGACGGGCGGTCGTTGCGGGCGGTGGCCGCCGGCGGCGCACCCGAGACGCCCCGCGAATACGTCCACATCGAACACAGTTACCAGGGCGGGCAGTCGGTTCACGCCGTGGTGGATCAGCGGTTCAAGTACGTGTGGTTCTCCGGCGACGGCCACGAGCAGTTGTTCGACATGGTGGACGACCGGGAGGAACTGCGGGACCTGGCCGCCGCGCCGGAGTCGGCCGGTGCGCTCGCCGACCGCCGCTCGGTCCTGGTGTCGCTGCTGGCCGACAGCCCGGAGGGCTACGTGGCGGACGGCGCGCTGGTGCCGGGTCGCGAACCGGTGGAGGTGCTGCCCGGCGCGCGCCCCGTGGTGAATTTATAGGTACATATCTAAAAAAGGGGATTTGCCTCTATCACGATACGTCCTCCTTCGATAACCTGGCGTACTCCGCCGTGCCCGCCGCCCGGAGCGACACGGCATCACGTCAGGAGAAGGAAACGATGGACCACACCCCCGCCTCCCCGCCGCTGATCAGCCGCAGGCGGTTGCTGACCGGAGCCGCCGCCGCCACCGTGGCTGGCGCCTTCGCGGGCGGAGCCCTCCGGCCCCGCGCCGCACACGCCGCCGTCGACGGACACGGCCTGCGCATCGTGGACCGGAACGAGAACCCCGGCCGCCTCCAGTACTACCGGTTCGCCACCGACGCCATCGAATGGGACCCCGGCGTCAACGTGCTGCTCCCCGACGGATACCACACCAGCGGGAAACGCTACCCGGTGCTGTACCTGCTGCACGGCGGGAACTCCGACTTCCGGCACTTCCACATGCACGAGAACATCGTCAACCTGACCGCGGGCCGCGAGATCATCGTCGTGATGCCCGACGCGTCCACCGGCTGGTACTCGAACCCGGTGAGCACCAACACGGGACCCCGCAACTGGGAGTTCTTCCACATCGAACAGTTGTTGCGGTGGATCGAACAGAACTTCCGCACCTTCCCCGAATACGACGGCCGCGCCGTCGCCGGGTTCTCCATGGGCGGATTCGGGGCGTTGAAGTACGCCGCCAAGTACTACGGCCATTTCTGTTCGGTCAGCTCCCACTCCGGCCCCGCGAGCCTGCGCCGCGACTTCGGGCTGGTGGTGCACTGGGCGAACGCCACATCCGCCGCGCTCGACCTCGGCGGCGGCACCGTCTACGGTGCGCCGCTGTGGGACGAGGCGCGCGTCAGCGCCGACAACCCGATGGAACGCATCCCGAGCTACCACCACAAGCGGGTGTTCCTGGTCGCGGGTACCTCACCGGACCCGGTGAACTGGTTCGACACCGTCAACGAGACCCAGGTCCTCGCGGGACAACGCGAATTCCGCGCCGCACTCTCGCAGGCGGGCATCCCGCACGAGGGCCTCGAAATGCCCGGCGGGCACGTCTTCCGGCACGACATGTTCGTCCACGACCTCAACGGCATGCTGGCGCGGCTGCGACGCGCCGGCTGACCGGATACGGGCGGGTGGCCCCCTCATGCCAGGGGGCCACCCGGGTCAACGCGGCCGCGATTCCCGTCCCGTGTCTCTTGTGGCCGTTCGAGCCGATCCGTCACATGGCGGGCTTGCGCACGTGTCGCGTACTCCGCGGACAGTCACAGCCACAGTGGACTGAAGGTGAGCGTGCCGGCGGCGTCTCGGCGCGCTCGTCCGTGCCCGCCTTCCGCGTCCCGGCCGTCGGCGGCCCGCGCCGCGCTAGGCTCGCGGCGTGACCACAGCGAACGCCCTCGACACCGACACCGCCGCCCGGCTCGCCACGCTGGAGGACCGGCTGCGTGAACTCGGCGGCGTACTCGTGGCGTTCTCCGGCGGCGCCGACTCCGCGTTCCTGCTGGCAGCCGCCGCCCGCACCCTCGGCACCGACCGGGTCGCCGCCGCCACCGCGGTGTCGGCCAGCCTCCCGGCGGCCGAACTCGCCGCCGCCGCCCGGTTCGCCGCCGACCTGGGTGTCCGGCACCTCACCCCGACCACCGACGAACTGTCCCAGGAGGGATACCGCGCCAACGCCGGCGACCGCTGCTACTTCTGCAAGTCGGAACTGCTGGACACCCTGCTGCCGTTGGCCGCCCGGCACGGTCTCGACCACGTCGCGACCGGCACCAACGCCGACGACGCCGTCGCCGGTTTCCGGCCGGGCATCCGGGCGGCGGCCGAACGCGGCGCGGTCACACCGCTGCGCGACGCCGGGTTCCGCAAGGACCAGGTCCGTGAGGTGTCCCGGATGTGGGGCCTCCCGACGTGGGACAAACCGGCGGCGGCGTGCCTGTCCAGCCGGATCGCCTACGGCGTCCCGGTCACCGGCGGCGGGCTCGCCCGCGTCGGGCGCGCCGAGACGGCACTGCGGCTCGCACTCCACGACGCGGGCCTACCCGTCCGTGACCTGCGGGTACGCGACCTCGGTGACGACACCGCCCGGGTGGAGGTCGACGCCGCGCTCGTGCCACGGTTGCGGGAACGCCCGGAACTGTGGCGGAACCTCGACGGGTTCACCACCGTCGTCCTGGACCCCGCCGGTTTCCGGTCGGGGGCGATGAACGAACTCCTACCCGACCCCGACCGGTACCGCTGAGCATCACCGCGAACCCCGTCCCACCGGGCCGAGACGATGTCACAGTGGAGGCGTCACGTCGTCGGGGGAGGGAGTGGACGTGGACCCGTCGAGCCCACGGGCCGAACGGCGCCGGGCGGTGCGAACCCTCGCGCGCCCGGTCGCCGGTGCGGTGGCCGTCACCGCCGGGTACTTCCTGATCCCGCTCGACACCGGCCGTGACGCCGCCGTCTGGTGGTGGCCGGTGACGTTGGCGGCGGTCACGGCCGTCACGGTGTGGCAGCTGCGCGCGATATCCCGCGACCCGCGGCCCCGGCTGCGGGCGGTGGGCGCGTTCGGGTTCTCGGTGCTGTTGTTCCTGCTGGCGTTCGCCACCGGTTACCGGCTGTCCGGCGACGGCGCGTTCTCCGAACCGCTCGACCGCGTCGACGCCCTGTACTTCACCGTCACGGTCTTCGCGACGGTGGGATTCGGGGACATCACACCCCGCACCGGTGCCGCCCGGCTGCTGGTGACCATTCAGATGCTGTCCGGCCTGGTGATCCTCGGCGCCGCGGTGCGGCTGTTCCTGGCGGCCGTCCGCACCGGGTTGCGACGCCGGACCGGACGGGCGTGAACGCCACCTCGGAGCACCCCGCCGTCACCGGAACGCCGTCACTGCTCCGGTTCCCGCGCCACCGCGTGAACCACCTCGGCGATCTCGGCGGCCTGCTTGCGGTCGGGCGGCGGGCGCCGCACGGACGCCCGCCGGGTGCGTCAGCCGCGCGCCGTGGCGCGCCGGTGCCGCAACGCCAACAGCAGTGCCCCGCCGACGAGGGCGAGGGCGGCGCCGGTGACGATGAGCGGCGTCATCGGAGAACCCGTCACCGGGAGGACGCCTTCGGCCGGTTCCGTGGACTCATCGTCGGACGGTGAGGCGTCACCGGACGGGCTCGCACCGTCCGAGGGGCTCGGCGACTGATCACCGGAGTCGGCCGGGCAGGTGTGGGTCAGGTTGAACTTCGCGCCCGCGCCGACGCCGGTGACCTCCGCGGTCGCGGCGGTCAACGTCCATCCGGCGGGCGTCAGGATGTAGGCCTTGGAGGTGGCCGAGGCGCCGGGGGAGGTGACGATCCCACCCTCGGCGTCCGTGGTGTACACGTGGGTCACTCCGTCGAGGTCGGTGTACGTGGCCGTCACCGAGACGAAGGCGCCCTTGTCTCCACGGTCGGAGGGCAACACGAAGACCCATCCGTCCTGAGTGGAGTCGGAATCGTCCGGCAGGCCGTCACACGAGATGTCGTCGTGGCCTACGGCGGTCGTCGGCACGTTTCCTGGGTTGATGTCGATGCCGACCGTCTCGTCGGCCTGGGCGGCGACCGGCGCGGCGAGGACGACGGCCGCGACGGCGAACGGAACGAGCCGACGCGACACGATGTTGCGGGACAACGTCACTCCTGGGGGATCGGGCGGTGGGGAAGCGCAAGACTAACGGCCCGGCCAGGTGAGGGCAACCGGCCCCGCGGACGGGACCGGTCGGTCACTGCTCCAGTTCCCGCGCCACCGCGTGGACCACCTCGGCGATCTTGGCGGTCTGTTTGCGGTCGGGGCGGCGGCCGTGCCGCAACGGCGGCATCACCTGGTCCTCCAGGACCTTGATCATGTCCTCGATGAGGCCGTGCAGCTCGTCGGGGGAGCGGCGCTGCGGCGCCGGTTCGGCCTTCTTGAGTCGCTGCGGCGCCTCGACCAGCGTCACCGACATCGCCTGCACACCACGGCGGGTGTCCACGATCCCGTACTCCAGTTTCTGGCCGGGCTTGAGATCGGTGACGCCCTCCGGCAGCGCGTCCCGGTGCAGGAACACGTCACTGCCGCCGTCGTCCCGGGAGACGAAGCCAAAACCCTTGTCGGTGTTGTACCACTTGACTCGACCGGTAGGCACAGGCAAACCTCTACTCGCGACGCAGGAACCCATTCGGGCCGCCTCCGTTCCGGTGGCGGCGTGTCCCTAGCGTAGCTGTCCGCTCCGCGCCGCCACCACGCTGTTATGGCCCGGTGGCTCCCGCCGCGGGCGGGTCCGCGTCACCGCAGCCCGGCGATCGGGGGCACCAACCCGGCGGCGGCGGCCCGGCCCAGCAGGTCCGCCACGGCGGCGTGACCGGCGTCGCCGAGGTCCGCGGTGAACTCGTTGACGTACAGGTCGATGTGCCGTCCGGTGACGTCGGCCGACATCTCCTGCGCGTGGGACGCCACGTAGTCGGCGCTCGCCTCCGGATGCCGCCACGCGTACTCCACACTGGAGCGTATCCAGCCGGTGAGGGCGTCGGCGTTGAGTTCCCGGCGCGCCAGGATCGCACCCAACGGGATGGGGTGCCCGGTCTCGCCCTCCCACCACTCACCCAGGTCGGCCAGCATCGTCAGACCGTGCTCGGGGTAGGTGAACCGGGCCTCGTGGATCACCAGCCCGGCGTCGAACCTACCCGCCGCGACACCCGGCATGATCTCCGCGAACGGCACGACCTCGATACGGCCGGGCGCGAACCCGGCCGACCACAACCGGAACAGCAGGTAGGCGGTGGTGCGCTCACCCGGGACCGCGACGGTGGCACCGGCCAGATCCTCGGGGCGGCGCCGGTCCCGGGTGAGGACCAGCGGGCCGCAACCGTGCCCGAGTGCGCCCCCGGTGGGCAGCAACCGGTACCGGTCGAGCAGCCACGGCAACGCCGCGTACGACACCTTCACCACGTCGAACGCCCCGTCGAGGGCGCGCGTGTTGGTGACGTCCACATCGGCGTACGTGACGTCGACGGCGGGGGCGCCGGGGACGAGACCGTGCACCAGCGCGTGGAACACGAACGTGTCGTTCGGGCAGGGCGAGAACGCCAGATTCAGCACGATTTCAGTCCTTCGGGGCGGGAAGCGTCGCGGCGGCGGCGGCCAGGGCGGCGAAACCGGCGTCCCAGTCCCACCCGGCGACGTCACGGTCGCCGACGGCGTTGGAGACGGTCCGGATCTCCGCGAACGGCAGTGCCGCCTGCCGCGCGGCCGTCGCCACACCGAAACCCTCCATGGCCTCGGCGAGCGCGGCGGGGTAACGGGCGGCGAGGGAACCGGCGAGTTCGGCGGTGCCGGTGATGGTGGCGAGGGTCAGCACGGCCCCCCGGTGACCCGCGACGTCACGGGTCAGTGCGGGGTCGCAGCCGATCGTGTTGGTGCCGAAGCCGAGCTCGTCCAACGGTTGGAACCGGTCGGCCAGGGCCACGCCCAGTTCCGCCGAGACCGACTCGGTGGCCACGATCGTGTCACCGATCCGGACCCGGCCGGCGAGGCCACCGGCCACACCGGCGTTGACGACACCCGCGTAGCGGACGCCCTCGGCGGCGGCGGTCGCGATCGCGCGCGCCGTTCCGGCGGCCGCGGCGGCGGGTCCGACGCCCACGCTGACCACCTCGTGCCCGGGTGCCAGGCCGCGCCTGACGGCGTCGGCCTCGGCGGATACGGCGGTGACGATGAGGAGCCTCACGCCGATCACGCTACCGCCGTACCGGTGGCGTCATCGGGCGGCCGGGGCGCCGGTGACCCGCGGCATCCAGGTAGGCCGTCGCGGACCGGGCCGGACGTCGTATCCTTGGCGGGTGTCACAGTCATCCACCATCGCCCGCCGTGCCCGGCTAGACCGGGTGTGCGCGGAGGCCGTCGACCTTGCCCGTTCCGCGGCGGAGGAGACCGGCGACGGTGTGGGCGACCACCTGTCGGCGGAGGCCGAGGCCGACCGGGTCGTGACGCACCTGTTCGACTGCGAACTGCCGGGTTACCGCGGCTGGCGGTGGGCCGTCGTGGTCGCCCGGGCACCCCGGGCGCGCAACGTGACGGTGTCGGAGGTGGCGTTGCTGCCCGGCCCGGACGCGTTGACGGCCCCGGTGTGGGTGCCGTGGGCGGAGCGGCTGCGCGCCGGGGACGTCGGTGTCGGCGACCTGCTCCCCACCGACGAGGACGACGAACGGCTCATGCCGTCCTATGTGCTCTCCGAAGACGACGCCGTCGAGGACATCGCCTTCGAACTGGGCGTGGGCCGCGCCCGGGTGATGAGCCGGGAGGGGCGCGGCGAGACGGCGCAACGCTGGTACGACGGCGACCGCGGCCCACAGGCCGACATCTCGGTGTCGGCGCCCGCCGACGCCCGGTGCGGCACGTGCGGCTTCTACCTGCCGTTGGCGGGATCGCTGCGGCAGGTGTTCGGTGTCTGCGGGAACCTGTACGCCTCGGACGACGCCAAGGTGGTGTCGGCCGACCACGGCTGCGGCGCGCACTCGGAGGTCCTCACCGGCGGTGAGGTGGCCGAGGAGGACGTCGAGCACCTGGACACCGTGTACGACGACAACCTGATCGAACAGGTCGACCCGGTGAGCCGGGACGACGAGACCGCCGACCAGGTCGTCGCGGTGGACTCCGCGCAGGCGAAGGAACCGGTGGCGGACCCGGTGGAACCCACCGCCGCCGCCGAGAGCCCCGAAACGGAGACCGCCTCCGTCCCGGAGGAGCCGACCGTCTCGGGCGAGACCCCCGGCGAGGGTGATCCGGAGGCGACCAGGAGCGGCTTATTCGGAGGCGGCGCGACGGTGGCGGTTCCGGCCGCGGTCGTGCACGATCATGGTGATGGTGCCGGGAACGCCCAACGCGGCACCGGCAAGGGCGCAGTGGATCCACCAGGAGCGGCCGGTCGCGGCCAGCTCGTCGGCGAAGAACAGCCACAGGATCGCCGCGGCGATCAGCCACAGCGCGGTACCGCCCAGCGCCAGGGGCGTCATGGGGAAGTCGACCGGTTTGGGGACGGCACGGGTCTTGATCGGTGGCACGGGGCAAACTTACCCGGGTTTCCAGGCGTGCAGATCGGTCGGACGGCCGAAACCTGGAGATATTTGCGATCTTGCGCTCTTTGATGCCGCGGTGGCGGGTGTTGTACCTGTACCGTGGAGCGTACTGTCAAGTGGTGTCGCCGTGTCCTTCCGCGATCACGGTGACCGAGGCGCTACTTGGCGGCAGTGATGCCGAGACCGCAGAGGGGTGCGTGGGAGATGCGACCGGTACGCTTCGTCGCCCTGTCGGAAGACGGCCAGGCACTGGTTCTGGCTGACGAGCTGGGCCGCCTGTTGGGTTTGCCGCTGGACGAGCGGGTCAACTCGGCCGTCCGGGGGGACGCCGCCGCCGACTCCGAGTCCGGCTCCGCCGGTTCCGCCGCCCCGGAACGCCGCGGCGGCCTCGTGACCCTGTCGCCGCGTGACATCCAGACCCGCATCCGCTCCGGTGAGTCCGCCGAGGACATCGCCAAGGGGGCGGGTGTGCAGGTCGACAAGGTCCTGCGGTACGCGGGGCCGGTGCTTCAGGAGCGCGCGATGCTGGCGCAGGCCGCCCGCCGCGCCCGCCTGTCCACATCGGATCGCGGCGAGCGGATGTCCGATGTGGTCGACGTCAAGCTCGGGCAGCACGGCGTCGACGCCGCCGCCGTCTCCTGGGACGCCTGGCGCCGCGAGGACGGCACCTGGCGCGTCACCGCGACCTGGACCAGCGGCAAGTCGACCGCCAAGGCGATGTGGGAACTCGACCGGAGCCGCCAGACCGTGCAGCCGCACGACGAGATGGCCCAGTTCCTGTCCACGCCGTCGCCCGCGTCCGCCCGCAAGGAACCGGATTCGACCGTGACCCGTGCGCCGTCACCGGCGCCGTCGCCGACGGCCCGGCCCTCGCGCGACCCGCTGTACGGCGTCACCCGCCGCGACAAGCCCGAGACCCCGGCGGCCGACAAGACCCGGCCCGCGTCACGTCCCGACCCGCTGCGCCGCGACGCCCTGCGTGCCGCGCTGGAGCGGCCGCTCGGTGAACCGGCCCGGGGCGAACGGCAGCCGGCGGCGCTGGGCCTTCCCGGGTCCGAACCGGCCGAGGTGCGCGACACCCCGAGTGTCCCGTCGTTGGCGGTCCTGCGGCCCCGCCGCAACGACCCCGCGTCGGACGACACCGGCGAGGACAACGGCAAGGTCGCGGTGGTCGCCGGAGCCGGGAGCAAGCCCCGGAACCGGTTGCCCGCCTGGGAGGACGTCCTGTTCGGCGGCGACACGACGCCACGGTCGTCACACTGACCACCCACCGGTGGTCCCGACACGAGACGGGGGCGCATCCCCACCGGATGCGCCCCCGTTCACGTGTGCGCCGTCAGGCCGCCTGCTCGACGGGCGTCCTGGCCGGTTCGATGATGCGGACCCGGGGACGCGGCCGGATGTCGATGCTGATCTGCACGTCGCGGCGGCGGCACCGGATCGCGAAGGCCGCGATCGCGCCCAGCAGCGCACCCGCGCCGCCGACCCACAGGCCCGAACGCGGACCCACGACCTCGCCCAGCCAACCGATCATCGGGGCGAAGATGGGGGTGGAGCCGAGGAACACCAGGACGTACAGCGCCATCACCCGGCCGCGGAAGGCCGGGTCCACGCCCAACTGCACCCGCTGGTTGGCGGCCTGCGCGAGATAGACCATGGCGAACCCGGTCGGTATCAGCAGCAGCGACGCCGTCCAGAACGAGGGCGCGAACGCCGTGACGATCTCCAGGGCGCCGAACAGCGCCGCCGCCCCCATCACCACGTGGGCGCTGGGACGGGCGCGCCGTTTCGAACTGGCCAGAGCCCCGGCCAGCGCACCCACCGCCAACATGGTCGTCAACAGGCCGAACGCCTCGGGGCCGGTCGCGAACACGGTCTTGGCCAGCAGCGCGAGGGTGATCGGGAAGTTGAAGCCCAGCCCGCCGACGACGAACATGAGCGCGAGCGGGAGCAGCAGATCGGGTCGGCGCGCCGTGTAACGCAGCCCCTCCCGGATCCGGGTGTCCTTGGGGCGGGAACTCGCCCGGTACAGCCTTCCGGCGCTCATCATCAACAGCGCCACCAGCGGCGCGATGTACGCCACCGCGTTGACGGCGATGACGACACCCGAGCCGAACAGGGCGATGAGGCCACCGGCGACGGCCGGGCCGACGATCCGGGAACCGTTGAACGTCGCGGCCGACAACGCCAGGGCGTTCGGCAGCAGCGCCGGCTCCACCAGTTCCGACACGAACGACTGCCGGACCGGGGTCTCCAGTGCGTTGACCACGCCTAGCAGCAACGCGAACACGTAGATGTGCCACAGCAGTGCCGCGCCCGACAGGACCAGGACGGCCAGACCGGTCGACAGCAGCAGCCAGGCGACGTTCGCGCCCAGCAGCAGCCGCCGCTTGTCGTACCGGTCGGCGAGTTTCCCGCCGTAGAGGCTCAGCAGCAGCACCGGAAGGAACTGGAACGCCATGACGAGGCCCAGCGCGGTACCGGAGTCGCCGGACATCTCCAGGACGAGCCAGTCGATCGCGATGACCTGCATCCATCGGCACACCAATGAGGTCAGTTGACCCGAGGCGAACAGCCGGTAGTTACGGACTTTGAGTGATTCGAAGGTGTCTGCCAGCTGTCGTCTCATGGGGTGCGGGTCGGCCTCCTCGGGGCGGTAAGGAGTGGAATCGCTTTAGACCCTAACGCGGCTACTGGCATACCGCTAGCGTTATGTCGGCTGCGTCACCAAACATCCCGAAGTAGGCACACGTAAAGCCGAGTGCGGATGTCACCCCCGACTGCCACACTGGCGATCATGGAGTTCAGTCGATTCACCACCGGAACCGCCGCCGAGGCCTCCGCACTAGCGGCGGCGGCCGAAGGGCGGTCGGACGCCGTCGTCCCCACCTGTCCGGAGTGGACCGTCGCCGATCTCGTCCACCACGTCGCCATGGTGTATGAACACAAGACCCTCTGCATGCGGACCGGCGCCCCGCCGCAGCCGTGGCCCCCCGCCGACGAGGGCGACCCGGTCACCCGGCTGAGGATCGCCCTGGGCGACCTGCTCGCCGAGTTCACCGGACGCGAACCCACCGACCCCACCTACACCTGGTACGACCCCGACCAGACCGTCGGATTCTGGATGCGCCGCATGGCGCACGAGACCACCATCCACCGCGTCGACGCGCAACTGGCCGCCGGGATTCCCGTGACCCCCGTCGACGCCGCGCTCGCCGAGGACGGCATTGACGAGTTCCTCGACGTCTGCGCCGTCTGGGGCGCCGGGAGACGGCCCGAACGCCTCGCCTCCGCCGCCGCCGACGCCACCGGTGAAGCCGTCGCGCTGGTCACCCCCGGCCGCCGCCGGCTCGTCACCGTGACCCCCGAAGCCATGGTGATCGCCGAATCCGACGCCCCCGCCACGGCCACCGTCACCGGCGACGCCTCGGCCCTGTACCGCTGGGTGTGGCGCCGCCACGACCCCGAGACCGTCACCGTGGAAGGCGACACCGCGGCCGTCACCCGCCTCCACGACGTGTTCGCGGCGTTCTCGCAGTGACCCCCGGCGCCGCACGATGTGACGGACGTCGATGAAACCCGCACCCCGTCCTAAGGTGGAGCAGTGGACGTGAGACACCCCGCCGCCGTCGCGGCGGCACTCGTGACGCTCGCCAGCCTGCCCTGCCTCATCGCCTGGCTGATCGTCTCCGGCGACGACGCCCGCGAACGCGCGAACCAGGCGGTCGCGCGCCTCCGGCCGACCGCGCCGACCGTCCCGCCGGTGGAGCACACCGCGGCGCAACTACGCGCGCTGTCGGCTCGGCTCGCCGACACCCCCCTCACCGAGGCCACCCGCCGCGCCGACCTCACCGACCGGTACGACGTCGCGCTTCGGCGCGCCTGCGCGGCCCTGGACGTCCCGCACCGGTTGGGCCGGCTCAGCGGCATGGACCTGGAACTGGAACGCCTCCGCGTCACCGAGGAACTGCACCGGGCGGGCCTCGTCGTCGGCACCCGCCGCGACGAACAACCGAGGGACTGGGCGTGACCGGGCGGCGTCGGCTGTTCGCGGCACTGCGCCCACCGGTCACCGCGATCACCCACCTCACCGAGGTCGTCGAGGAGCTGCACGTCGCCGAGGCGTGGCGGCGCGTACTCCGCCACGACCTGTGGCACGTCACCGTCGCGTACGTCGGCGACCTGCCCGCCGAGCGGCTACCGGAGGCGACCGGGGCGATGGCCGAGGCGGCCGCCGAGACACCCCCGTTGACGCTGGCACTGGCGGGAGGCGGGCGCTTCGGGCGCGGCCGGAGCAACATCGTCTACACCGGACTCGCCGCGGACGTCGCCGGGCTCACCCGGTTGGCGGAACGGACCAGGACCGCGTTCCGCGCCGCGGGGATCCCGTACGACGAACGCCCGTACCGCCCCCACCTGACACTCGCCGGCGCCGGAGCCGGAATCGGCAACGCCGAGTCGGCCGAGGACCTGGTGCGGCTGCGGCGGTATCGCGGACCGGACTGGACGGCCGACCGCATCGGGCTCTACCACAGCCACGCCGGCGACACGCCACACTACGAACCGGTCGCGGAGGCGCCGTTCACCGGAGCGGCCTGAACGGCTGACGGGGAGGGGCCGCCACGAGCCGGCCGGGCGGTGGGGGGGAACCCAGGGGGCCGTGACCGGCCGAGACGGTGCGAAGCCCGGCGGCCGTGGTCGTCGATGCCGTAGTTCGGCACGACACCGGTGTCACGCGGACCGGCGGACGGAACGGCGAGACGCCGCGACGGTACCGGAGTCACCGTGCCGGGCCTCGGGCCGGGGCACGACCCGTCCCGCCATGCCTCCACAGTGGGTTGTCCACAACCGGGTGGTCGTCCACAACCCGCCCGCCGCCGCCTCGACACCCACCACCGCGGCGCCATAGGCTCGACGCCATGGGGAGGAGGAGTGGCGGCCCCCCGGCACTGCGCGGGACGGGAACGGACGTCTCGCCCGCTCCGCGTCCGCGCCGTCTTACAGGCGTTCCAGCACGTAGTCGATGCACTCGGTGAGTGCGGTGACGTCGGCCGGGTCCACCGCCGGGTACAACGCGATGCGCAACTGGTTGCGCCCGAGCTTGCGGTACGGCTCGGTGTCGACGACACCATTGGCGCGCAGCACCTTCGCCAGCTCCGCCGCGTCCACCGACTCCGCGAAGTCGATGGTCGCCACCACGTTCGACCGGATGGCCGGGTCCGTGACGAACGGCGTCGCCAGTTCCGACTTGTCCGCCCAGCCGTACAACCGTTGCGCGCTGTCGGCGCACCGCTCCACCGCCGCCGGCAACCCACCGGCCGCCAGCATCGCGTCGACCTGCTCGGCGGCCAGGAACACCGTCGCCACGCTCGGCGTGTTGTAGGTCTGCTCCTTGCGGGAGTTGTCGACCGCCGTCTTAAGGTTCAGGAACTCCGGAATGTACCGGCCCGACGCCGCGATCCGCTCCACCCGGTCCAACGCCGCCGGTGACATCAACGCGATCCACAGGCCACCGTCGGACGCCAGGCCCTTCTGCGGCGCCAGGTAGTAGCAGTCGGTGTGGGACAGGTCCACCGGGAGCCCGGCCGCCGCCGACGTCGCGTCGTGCAGCATCAGGCCGTCACCGGCCACCCGCGTCACCGGCACCGACACGCCCGTGGACGTCTCGTTGTGCGGGATGCCGTACACGTCCACCCCGTCCTGCGCCACCAGTTCGGCGGCACGGCCCGGCTCGGCGGTGCGCTCCACCGGGTCGGCCAGGAACGGGGCCGCCTTGACGGCCTTGGCGAACTTCGCGCCGAACTCACCGAACGACGCCAACTGCGCGCGCTGCTCGATCAGCCCGAACACCGCCGCCTCCCAGAACGCGGTGGTGCCGCCGTTGCCGAGGACGACCTCGTAACCGTCCGGTAGGGAGAAGAACTCGGCGAGGCCGCGACGCAGCCGCGCCACCTGGTCCTTGACCGGCTTCTGCCGGTGGGACGTGCCGAGCAGACCGGGCGCCGCCGCCGCGAGCGCCGTCACCGCCGCGCCGGGGACCTTGCTGGGGCCGCAGCCGAACCGGCCGTCGGCGGGAAGAAGTCGTTCGGGAATGCGGATTTCGGCCACCGCTCACTCTCCTGTCGTGGATGTTCACCAGAGGGGTGACGGCCGCGCTGCCGACCCGGCGATTCTCGCACGCCACCGCCGGCGGCCATCGGGGGGCCGCCGGCGGCGTGCCGGGTCACGGCATGAGTTCGGTGAGTTCCACGACCTGGTCGGCGGGGGGTTCCTGCGCGTCCACGGCGACGTCGTAACCGGTGACCTCGATGGCGACGGGGAGGGTGGAGCCGTCTTCCGCGAGGGGGTCGGGGATGTCGGCGGTCACCGACTGGAGGCGCCCCGAGTCGTCGAGGACGATCACGGCCTCGACCGGCGCGTCACCGCCCAGGTCGGACATCTTCGCCGGGTCGATGGTCGCGGTGTAGGTGTTGTCGCCGGTGGCCTCGATGTTCTCGAAGGACGCGAGCAGTTCCTCGGTGAGCCGCTTCATGTCCATTCCGACGATGTCGGAGGCGGCGCCGTCGGTGGTGGTGTGGATCCACTTGCCCTCGGTGCCCAGTTGCGTGGCCAACGCCCCGGACGTCTTGATCCACATGTCGGTGCCGATGCCGACGACCTCGGTGGTGATGTCCCCGACGCCCTCGACGCCGAACGTGGCGGCGTCCGTGGTCGTCTGCGCGTGGTAGTCGCCGGTGGCGGGGTCCACGGAGAAGGTGCCGTCGATCAGGTCGCCGACGGTCATGGTCAGCGAGTAGCTGGTCTCCTCCAGGGTCGCCACGCTGGCGTCCACGGCCGCGGCCGGGTCGAGCCGGGTCTCGGTACCGGTGTCGCCGGAGTCGGCGCCGGTGTCGTCGATCGCGCCCTGGTCGCCGGAACACGCGGCCAACGCCAGGGCCAGCCCGGCGATGGCGGTGAGGCCGGCGATCCGGCCGGTCACTGTGGGGGGTTTCATGTGGCGTCCTCCCGGAAGGGGTGTCGGTCCCCGCACCAGGCGGGCTTCCGATCCCAGGGTAGAGGCCCACCGCACCCCCGCCGGGGCGCCGGGGCGGCCCGGCGGTGAACACGACGGAACCGGCCCGGTGGGGTGGCCCGGGCCGGTTCCGGAGATCGCGGGTCGGGCGGCCGTTCCGAGAGGGCCGCCCGCGGTCACGCCTCGATGATCTCCCCGTCGGGCTCGTTCGCCTCCACGGTCACGTCGTAGCCGTTGACGGTGATCGTCATCTCGGTGCCGGCCTCGTCCACACCGGTCATGCTGGCGAGTCGGCCCTGGTCGTCCAGGACGACGGTGAACTCGGTGGGCGCGGCGGGTGCCTTGGCGCCGGTCAGTTCGCTCAGGCCCATGTCGAGGACCGATGATCCCTCGCCGAACTTGACGGTGTAGGTGTTGGGGCCGGTCTCGGTGACCGGTCCGATCTCGCCCATCTCCTTCGACATGGTGGCGCCGAAGTCTTGCAACTCCGCCAGCTCGGTCATGTCCTCCGACGTGGCGTCGGTGTGGACCCACGAGTCGCCCATCAGGGTCGCCATCTCGTTGTCGCCGCCGTACTGCATCCAGATGTCGGGGCCGTTGCGGATGATGGTCATCTCGACGGTGCCCTCCATGGTGGGGTCAGCCGCCGCCATGTCCATTTCCATGGTCATCGTCATCAGTTCGTTGGCGGCGTCGGTGTCGATGGTCATGGTCATCAGGCCGGGACTGTCCATGGTGACCGATATCGGCGTGCCCTCCAGGGCGGCGAAACCGGCTGCCACGGCCTCCGCCGGGTCGACCGCCGGGCTGCTGGACTCCGTGGTCGACGGTTCGGCGGATCCGTCGGCGGGGGATTCGGTGCCGCCGCAGGCGGCGAGGGCGAGGGCGAGGCCCGAGGCGGCGACGATGGCGCTGAGACGGGCAGGGCGGATCGGGGTCACGGTTCTCCTATGTCGTGAATGGACAAGCCTTGCCGGTAGGCGTGTCGGACCGACAAAGGTAACCGGTGAAGGAAACGATCAAGTCTCCGTATAGTGGAGAAACGGTCACCGGGCGCCGTTCCCACTGGACACGGCGCCCGGTCGACGTCTCAGGACTTGCGGCCCGGGATGTCGTTCCAGCCCTCGACACTGTCGGGAGTGCGGGGAGCCGGACCCACATAGGTGGCGCTGGGCCGCACGATCCGGCCGAGCCGCTTCTGTTCCAGGATGTGCGCGCTCCAACCGGCGACCCGCGCGCAGGTGAACATCGCGGTGAACATGTCGGCGGGCACCTGGGCGAAGTCGAGGACCACCGCGGACCAGAACTCCACGTTGGTCGCCAGCACGCGGTCGGGCTTGCGGGCCTTCAGTTCGGCCAGCGCCGCACGCTCCAACGCCTCGGCGACCTCGAAACGTTCCGCGCCCAGTTCCCGGGCCGTCCGGCGCAGCACGCGCGCCCGCGGGTCCTCCGCCCGGTACACCCGGTGACCGAAGCCCATCAACCGTTCACCGCGGTCGAGGACGCCCTTGACGTACGCGTCGGCGTCCCCGGTGCGTTCCACCTCCTCCAGCATGTGCAGGACCCGCGACGGCGCGCCGCCGTGCAGGGGACCCGACAGGGCACCGATGCCCGAGGAGATGCACGCCGCGACGTCGGCGCCCGTGGAGGCGACCACCCGGGACGTGAACGTGGACGCGTTCATGCCGTGCTCGGCCGCGGAGATGAAGTAGGCGTCGACCGCCTGGACGTGCCGCGGGTCCGGTTCACCGCGCCACCGGCGCATGAAACGTTCCACGATGGTGGCGGACTTGTCGATCTCCTTCTGCGGCACGGCGGGCCGGCCGACACCCCGCGCCGACTGCGCGACGTACGACAGCGCCGTCACCGACACCCGCGCCAGGTCGTTCCGGGCCTGCTCGTCACCGATGTCGAGCAGCTGGCCCAGGCCCCAGTAGGGCGCCAGCATCGCGACGGCACTCTGCACGTCCACGCGGATGTCGCCGGTGTGCACCGGTACCGGGAACGGTTCCGCCGGCGGCAGACCGGGGCCGAACCGGCCGTCGACCAGCAGACCCCACACGTGCCCGTAGGACACGTTCCCGATCAGGTCTTCGATGTCGACGCCGCGGTAGCGCAGCGAGCCACCCGCCTTGTCGGGTTCGGCGATCTCGGTCTCGAAGGCGACCACGCCCTCCAGCCCCGGCTTGAAATCAGACATCGTTGTACTCCTGACGAGGGTTCGTGCGTGGGCGAACCGGCCGTCCCGCGCGGATGTCTCCGGGCCGCGGTGGGGCGGCACTCGGTGACGGTTCGGTTCAAAGGCTGCCGCCCATCTTGCACCGCCGCCGCGATCGCGGTTGCACTCAGGGCGTGTGGAATGTGGCCCAACCGCGCGCATATGCGCAGGAGAACGCGCCGAGATGCCCGATATGACCGCATTCGCGGCTGTTGTCGAACGCCTGAAGTGCGTGAACGTGACGGTACCGAATCGTTGTGATTCCGTGACCGGATCATCCCGGCGCGTCCCGCCGATGGCACGCTGTGCGGGTGACAGATTTCGCCGCCGACCCGGCCGCCATGCGCCGCGACTACACCGGCCGGACCCTCCTGGAGTCCCACGCGCCCCGGGAACCGTTCACCCTGTTCACCCGCTGGTTCGACGACGCGGTCCGCGACGGCGGCCTGGAACCGAACGCGATGGTGCTGGCCACTACCGGCCCCGACGGCGCACCCCGGCAGCGGACCGTCCTGCTCAAGGCGTTCTCCACGGACGGATTCGTGTTCTACACCAACTACGAGTCCGACAAGGCACGACAGATCGACGCCCGCCCCGGGGTCGGGTTGCTGTTCGGCTGGTACCGGCAGCACCGCCAGGTGATCGTGTCCGGCACCGCCTCGCGGGTGCCGCGTCCGCAGACCGAGGCGTACTTCGCGACCCGGCCGCACGGTTCGCAACTGGCCGCGTGGGCCAGCCGCCAGTCCCGGCCGCTACCCGACCGGGACAGCCTCGACGCCGAGTACCGGCGCGCCGCCGCCCGCTTCCCGGGTGATGTGCCGGCGCCGCCGCACTGGGGCGGATACCGGGTGGTCCCCCACGAGATCGAGTTCTGGCAGGGCCGCGCCGACCGCCTGCACGACCGGTTGCGATACCGGCGCGCCGAGTCCGGCGGTTGGGTGGTCGCGCGCCTGGCGCCGTAAGCCAATAAGCTTGTGCTCTGCCCGACCGACCGCCCGGGCGTGGCCACCGCGCGGCAACCCGGCCCACCGTCTCCGCGTGGTCGGCGTGGCGACGTCCGAGTTCGTGAGCGGCAGAGAACCACTCGTCTCTAGTGTACGGAGATCCGCGGTATGGCGTTGTCTGGTGAACAGTGGACGATCAGTTACTCCGGCTGGGAGGCGGTGATCGCCTCGGTCGGGGGCGGTGTCAGGTTGTTCAGCCTCGACGGCCGGGCCTACATCGACGGATACGACGACGACGAGATCGCGCCCGGCGCCGCCGGCCACGTCCTCGCGCCCTGGCCGGGCCGGATCGGCGACGGCACCTACCGGTTCGGCGACACCGAACACCGGCTGCCGTGGAACGAGCCCGCCACCCGCAGCGCCATGCACGGCCTGGTCGGCTGGCTGCGCTGGGAGGCCGTAGACGTCAGCGATTCCGCGGTGAGCCTGGAGTGCGCCCTGCCGGCGCAACCGGGTTACCCGTTCCCGCTGCTGCTGCGGACCCGCTGGTCGGTGGGCCCCGGTGGGCTCCGCGCCGCCCACTACGTCAGCAACGTCGGCGCGACCGCCTGCCCGTTCGGGCTCGGTGTACACCCCTACCTGCGGCTTCCGGGCTCCCCGTTGGAGGAGTGGCGGCTCAAGGTGCCCGCGAAGACCGAACTGACCACCGACGACCGGATGCTTCCCAACGGCGTCACCGACGCCCGGTTCCGGGACTCCACCGTCATCGGCGACACCGTGCTCGACACGACCTTCGGCGACCTCACCCGCGACGCCGACCGGATGGCCCGGGTGGTGTTGACCGACGCCGACGACACCGAGCAGCTCACGGTGTGGGCCGACGAGTCGTTCCACTGGTTCCAGGTCTACACGTCTGACACCCTGGACGGCGACCGTCGCCGCCGCGCCGTGGCCGTGGAGCCGATGAGCTGCCCGCCCGACGCGATGCGTACCGGCACCGACCTCGTCACGCTCGGCCCCGGCGAACTGTGGTCCGGCATCTGGGGGATCACCCCGCGTAGGTGAGACCGGTCACCGACTTGACCCGGCGGCGTACCGTGCGGCGTCTTATCGTGAAACGAGAGGGCCTCGACATGACCTGGGGGAACGTGTGATCTTCAAAGCGGTGCGGGACGGCCGCCCGTACCCTGAGCACGGTTTGACGCTCAGGGAGTGGGCGACCGTCCCGCCGCGTGCGGTCCGGCTCGACCAGCTCATCACGACCAAGCGCGAGCTGGCGTTGGACAAACTGCTCGCCGAGGACTCCACCTTCTACGGAGACCTCTTCCCGCACGTCGTGGCCTGGCACGGCGGCCTCTACCTGGAGGACGGGCTGCACCGGGCGTTGCGTGCCGCGTTGCAGCAGCGCACCACCATCAACGTGCGGGTCTACGACATGTCGGCTACTGCCAGCCGCCCTGCTGGGGCTGCTGACCCGGGTACTGCTGCGGGTTGACCTGCTGCGGCACCTGCTGGATCACGCCGGTGTGCTGGTGACCGGCCGCGACCGCGGGACGCTCCGACATGGTCAGGGTCGCCGCCGCCAGCAGGCCCAGGCCCGCGACGAACAGCAGTTCACCGATGATGACGGCGCCGTCGGCGTTGCCGCCGCTGCCGAGCAGTCCACCGATCGTGCTGCCCAGTTCCAGCACCACCAGGGCCAGGACGATCACCCGCAGCGTGCCGCGGAACTTCGGGCCGGTGGTGATGACGATCGCCGTGAGCACCACGACCGCCGCCCACAGCGACAGCATCCCGCCGCCGATGAGGTCGGCGTCCTTGGCTCCGGCGACGAGCAGACCGATCAGCATCGCCGCGACACCGCCGGCGGCCAGTCCGAACGTCAGCATGTTCATCGGGAGCTTGTCGAACATCTGCGACGCGGGCTGAGCCGGTGGTTGCGCCTGCTGGTACGCCGCCGCCTGTTGCTGTTGTGCCGCGTACGCGGCCTGCTGCTGTTGGGCGTAGGCCGCCTGCTGCTCGGCCGTCGGGTATCCGGGCTGTTGTTGGGGAGTTGGATCAGTCATGCCTCTCATGATGCCCTGCCGAGACCATCGCCGGTGGGGAGGTCTGGACGTACGTCACACCCGTCTGCCAGCGGCGCCGCCCACGGCGCTCCACATGACGGGTCACGACCGGTCACCCCGCGTGACGGGTGCCCGCCGGCCGCGGGAATCACCGCTCACGGTCTCACCACCGCCGCACCCTTTACAGTGAGCCCATGACCGCCACACCGTTCTGGATCGCAGGCCGCCCCGAACACGGTGACACGGAGGTGGTGGTGCGGCACCCCTTCGACGACCAGGTCGCGGGCACCACCACCTGGGCCATGCCGACGCAGGTGGAGGCCGCCGTGTCGGCCGCCGCCGGGGCCGCCGACGAGACCGCCGAACTCCCGGCCCACCGGCGCGCGACGGCGTTGCGGCACGTCGCCGACGCCCTGCGGGACTCGGCCGAGACCGTCGCCGAACTGATCACCGCCGAATCGGGGAAACCCATCAGGTGGGCGCGTGTCGAGGTGACCAGGGCCATCGGCACGTTCACGTTCGCCGCTGAGGAGGCCCGCCGCTTCGACGGTGTCACGCAGCGACTCGACACCGACCCGGGCGCCGCCGGGCGCATGGCGTTGACCCGTCGGTTCCCGCTCGGACCCGTCCTCGGCATCACGCCGTTCAACTTCCCGCTGAACCTCGTCGCGCACAAACTCGCCCCGGCGATCGCCGTCGGCGCTCCCGTCGTGATCAAACCCGCCCCGGCGACCCCGCTGTCGGCCCTGCACCTGGGAAGACTGCTCGCGGACACCGACCTCCCGGCGGGAGCGGTGTCGATCGTGCCGGTGCCCAACGAGGCCGCGGGCGACCTCGCCGCGGACGACCGGTTCGCCGTCGTGTCGTTCACCGGTTCCGACACGGTCGGTTGGGCGTTGGCGGACCGGCTGCCGCGCCGCAAGGTCGTCCTGGAACTCGGCGGGAACGCCGCCGCGCTGATCTGCGACGACTGGGACGACCCCGCCGACCTCGATTACGCGGCCGAACGCATCGCGACGTTCGGGAACTACCAGGCCGGGCAGAGCTGCATCTCGGTGCAGCGGGTGTTCGTGCCACGTGACCGGTGTGACGACTTCACGGAACTGCTGGTGTCGAAGGTGAGGGCACTGCCGTCGGGCGACCCCCGCGACGACGCGTGCGTCGTCGGACCGCTGATCTCACGCGACGCCGCCGGACGGGTGGCCGACTGGATCGACGACGCGGTCGCGGCGGGCGCGACGCTGCACTGCGGTGGCGAACGCGACGGTAACACGGTGGCCCCGGCGGTGCTGTCGGGCGTACCGGCCGGTCGTCCGCTCGCCGAACGGGAGGTGTTCGGTCCGGTCCTGGTCGTGGAGCCCGTCGACGACACCGACGCGGGTCTCGCGGCCGTCGACGACTCCCGTTACGGACTCCAGGCGGGGGTGTTCACCCGCCGCATCGACGTGGCGGCGCGGGCGCACCGCCGGTTGCGGGTCGGAGGCGTGATCATCGGTGACGTGCCGAGTTTCCGCGCCGACCAGATGCCATACGGCGGCACCAAGGCCAGCGGAATCGGCCGGGAAGGGGTGGCGGCCACCATGGCCGACTACACCGAGCCCAGGGTGATGGTCCTGCCGGACATGCTGTGAGGGTGAGCGTGCTCGGGTTCGGTGGCCGGTGGCCGGTCAGCGTGACTCCGGTGGCGCGTGGCCGGTGAGCGGATTCCCGTGCCGGTGAGCGGCGGCCCGACTCGGCCGCCTTGCGCGGTGATTCGCGCGTGCCGGGTATGTGCGGTGACGGGATCACGCCCGACTCACAACGGTGACCCGACCCGGTGGTGTCACTCCCGCCCCCACGGCGGCGTTCTCTCCGCAGGGCCACCGGCCTCCGCCCCACTTGGCTTGGAGCCTATCGGACGCCACGCCTGGCGTGTCCAGCGTGAAGACCGGCGGTTGTGGATAACCGGCGGATTGTGGACGACGGGGTCGTGGGCATGTGGCCGGGAACGGGACGGCGGGTCCGGCGGGCATGCGGCCCGGCGAGGCGTGGCTCACGAAGCCGGCGGCCGTGGTTCACCACAGCGTGACGAAGCCCAACACCGCCAGGCCGACCACCGAACCGGTCGCCAGCCACGCGGTCGGCAACCCCATTCGGACCGGACGCGGTGACGCAAACGCCTGGATCCGCCGGTGCGCCCCCGCCAGCATCCCCAACCACACCAGGGCGAGCCCTCCGACGACCAGCAGGTCGGCGGGAACCAGCGGCGGCATGACCGCGCCCCGCGCCGCCAGCAACACGAGGACCGTCGCCGCCAGCAGGGTGCGCCGCCACGCCAACCGGGTCCGTTCCGGTTGCGCGCCCGGGTCGCGGCTCATTCGGCGAACGCCCCGGTCAGCACCGCCGCCAGCAGCCCCAAGGCGCCGACGGCGACCAGCAACGCCAGCGCGGTCGGGAACCGCGACGTCGGCAGGTCCCCGCCCTGCCGCATGGCCCGCTCGCATGCCGCCCAGTGCAGGATCGCGCGGGCGGCGCAGGCGGCCCCCAGCACCAGCAGGGTGACGGCGATGCCCTCCCGGAGGCCGGCGAGGCGCAGCGGTGGCAGGAACTGGGCGACCGCGATCCCGCCGCCGACGAGGGCGAGTGAGGTCCGCAGCCACGCCAGGAAGGTGCGTTCGTTCGCCAGGGAGAACCGGTAGTCGGGGGTGGTACCGGTGTCGCGCAACCGTTCCGGGTCGATGGAGGCTTTCAGCACGCTCACCTGCGACTTGTTCCGGTCTGCCATGGCCCCAGTATCACTCGCCGTCGTACCGGGTGAGGGGTTGATCCGGTCCTCGGCTGCCGGTATGGTCGCCGACGACCCCCGACTCGGCCCGCACGGTGGCACTTTTTGGGGAGTTCTCGACCCCCGCAGGCTGCGTAATGTCGTCTGCAACAACACACCGAATGGGAGAGGCGCGATGAGCGACGGTTTCGAGGACACGACGACGGATGAGCCGGTGGAGGACGACTACACCGCGGATGACGCGTCGGGTGACTACTTCGACATCAACGGTGATGGTATCGAGGACGCCACGACGGTGGCCGGTGAGGAGACCTTCATCGATGTGGATCACGACGGGGTCGCCGACGGGGTGTTGACCGCCGACGGGGAGTTGTTCTCCGACACCGATGGTGATGGTGTGCTGGATTCGCAGTTGATCGACGTCGATGGTGACGGTCTGATCGATGAGGTGCACACCGACCTGGACGGTGACGGTGACGTGGATCAGGTCGCGGCCGACACCAACGCCGATGGTCTGGTGGACTCGGTGGGTACCGATGTCGACGGTGACGGGGCGTTGGACACCTACGCGGTGGACGCCAACGCCGACGGCCTGGTGGACTCGGTGATCACCGACCAGGACGAGGACGGTGTGGCGGACGTGACGATGACCGA
>NZ_VLLL01000011.1 GCF_007994225.1 Stackebrandtia albiflava | reverse complement strand
TGTTTTTGTCCGGCGGTGTCCTACTCTCCCACTCCCTGTCGGGGGCAGTACCATCGGCGCGGGAAGGCTTAACTTCCGGGTTCGGGATGGGACCGGGTGTTTCCCTTCTGCTGTGGCCGCCGGCACGTTCGTGTGCCACGTGTCACCGTGTGCCTGTCCACCCCAAAGGGGGTGGTGGCCGTCCCCCACGCGTGTGTGGGGGTGGTGTGTGGTTTCAGGTTCGTATAGTGGGTGCGTCGTGTCGCGTGTGGTGTGTTAAGTGGTCGGCCTGTTAGTACCAGTCAACTGAACACATTGCTGTGCTTACATTTCTGGCCTATCAACCCAGTCGTCTAGCTGGGGGCCTTCACACCCGAAGGTGTCGGAGACCTTATCTTGAAGCGAGTTTCCCGCTTAGATGCTTTCAGCGGTTATCTCTTCCGAACGTAGCTAACCAGCCGTGCCCCTGGCGGGACAACTGGCACACCAGAGGTTCGTCCGTCCCGGTCCTCTCGTACTAGGGACAGCCCTTCTCAAGTTTCCTACGCGCGCGGCGGATAGGGACCGAACTGTCTCACGACGTTCTAAACCCAGCTCGCGTGCCGCTTTAATGGGCGAACAGCCCAACCCTTGGGACCTGCTCCAGCCCCAGGATGCGACGAGCCGACATCGAGGTGCCAAACCATCCCGTCGATATGGACTCTTGGGGAAGATCAGCCTGTTATCCCCGGGGTACCTTTTATCCGTTGAGCGACACCGCTTCCACAAGCATGTGCCGGATCACTAGTCCCTGCTTTCGCATCTGCTTGACCCGTCAGTCTCACAGTTAAGCTTCCTTGTGCACTTGCACTCGACACCTGATTGCCAACCAGGCTGAGGAAACCTTTGGGCGCCTCCGTTACTTTTTGGGAGGCAACCGCCCCAGTTAAACTACCCACCAGGCACTGTCCCTGAACCGGATCACGGTCCGAAGTTAGGAACCCAGAACAATCAGAGTGGTATTTCAAAGATGCCTCCACTCGCACTAGCGTGCGGGCTTCACAGGCTCCCACCTATTCTACACAAACTGTTCCAAGCACCAATACCAAGCTATAGTAAAGGTCCCGGGGTCTTTCCGTCCTGCCGCGCGTAACGAGCATCTTTACTCGTAATGCAATTTCGCCGGGCCTGTGGTTGAGACAGTGGGGAAGTCGTTACGCCATTCGTGCAGGTCGGAACTTACCCGACAAGGAATTTCGCTACCTTAGGATGGTTATAGTTACCACCGCCGTTTACTGGCGCTTAAGTTCTCAGCTTCACCCGTGAGGGTTAACCGGTCCCCTTAACGTTCCAGCACCGGGCAGGCGTCAGTCCATATACATCGAATTACTTCTTCGCATGGACCTGTGTTTTTAGTAAACAGTCGCTTCCCCCTGGTCACTGCGACCCCCCTCAGCTCACCGCGCATGGCGGGTCACCAAGAGTGGTCCCCCTTCTCCCGAAGTTACGGGGGTAATTTGCCGAGTTCCTTAACCACAGTTCACCCGATCGCCTTAGTATTCTCTACCTGACCACCTGTGTCGGTTTAGGGTACGGGCCGCTCGATACTCGCTAGAGGCTTTTCTCGGCAGCATGGGATCACTGACTTCACCTTCAATCAGGCTACCCGTCACATCTCACCCTTGAACGCACCGCGGATTTACCTACGGCACGGGCTACATGCTTGGCCCGGCACTACCAGTCACCGGGATCAGCTACCCTCCTGCGTCACCCCATCGCTTGACTACTACCACGCGGGGTCCCAGCCGCACCCGAAGCGCCTCCCCCGAAGGGTCGGTCACCCGGGATTGGGTGGTTAGCACGACGAAGGTTCGTCATGGTCGCATCTTCGCGGGTACGGGAATATCAACCCGTTGTCCATCGACTACGCCTTTCGGCCTCGCCTTAGGTCCCGACTTACCCAGGGCGGATTAGCCTGCCCCTGGAACCCTTAGTCATCCGGCGGCAGGGTTTCTCACCCTGCTTTCGCTACTCATGCCTGCATTCTCACTCCCGTCGGCTCCACCACTCGTTCACACGGCGGCTTCCCTGCCGGCAGGACGCTCCCCTACCCACCCACACACCTAGACAACCCACCGTGGTGGGAAGCCGGGTTAACGTGTGAGTGCCACAGCTTCGGCGGTGTACTTAAGCCCCGCTACATTGTCGGCGCGGTACCACTTGACCAGTGAGCTATTACGCACTCTTTCAAGGGTGGCTGCTTCTAAGCCAACCTCCTGGTTGTCTACGCGATCCCACATCCTTTTCCACTGAGTACACGCTTAGGGGCCTTAGCTGGTGATCTGGGCTGTTTCCCTCTCGACTACGAAGCTTATCCCCCGCAGTCTCACTGCCGCGCTCTCACTTACCGGCATTCGGAGTTTGACTGATTTCGGTAAGCTTGTCGGCCCCCTAGACCAATCAGTGCTCTACCTCCGGTAAGAAACACGCGACGCTGCACCTATATGCATTTCGGGGAGAACCAGCTATCACGGAGTTTGATTGGCCTTTCACCCCTACCCACACCTCATCCCCCAGCTTTTCAACGCTGGTGGGTTCGGGCCTCCACGAAGTCTTACCTCCGCTTCACCCTGGACATGGGTAGATCACTCCGCTTCGGGTCTAGAGCACGCGACTATAAACGCCCTATTCAGACTCGCTTTCGCTACGGCTACCCCACACGGGTTAACCTCGCCACGCACCACTAACTCGCAGGCTCATTCTTCAAAAGGCACGCCATCACCCACCCCGGGCGGACCCGGGCGTGAGGCTCTGACGGATTGCAAGCGCATGGTTTCAGGTACTATTTCACTCCCCTCCCGGGGTACTTTTCACCTTTCCCTCACGGTACTAGTCCGCTATCGGTCATCAGGGAATATTTAGGCTTACCAGGTGGTCCTGGCAGATTCACAGCAGATTTCAGGGGTCCGCTGCTACTCGGGTGGCGTTCAAGACAGGCACCATGTTTTCAGCTACCGGACTATCACCGTCTACGGTCGCGCTTTCCAACACGTTCACCTAACACAATGCTTTATCACTGTCCCGTCCACCGGCAGATGAACGAAGAACACTCCCACAACCCCGAAGACGCAACCCCTGCCGGGTATCACACGCCCACGGTTTAGCCTCTTTCGCTTTCGCTCGCCACTACTCACGAAATCACGGTTGTTTTCTCTTCCTACGGGTACTGAGATGTTTCACTTCCCCGCGTTCCCTCCACACGCCCTATACATTCAAGCGCGGGTAACACCACATGACTGGTGCTGGGTTTCCCCATTCGGAAATCCTGGGATCACAGCTTTGTTGACAACTCCCCCAGGCATATCGCAGCCTCACACGTCCTTCATCGGTTCCTGATGCCAAGGCATCCACCATGCGCCCTACACAACTTAACAGTTGCCACTAAGACGACACATTGCAAAAACCGGACACCCCCTCAAAAAGAGAGCGTCTCGGCTAGATGCTCGCACCCACTATACAAAACTCAAACAACACACCAACCACACCCAGACGGTGAGAGCCCACACCCACCCCCGGCACGAAACCGGTGAATCGGCGGCTATCCCACACAAGCGTGGCCGGCCAGTCCAGAAGAACCAGACCCAGCAGGGAACCAACCGGTTCCCCACCACGGGCGTGTTTCTTCAGGACCCAACAGGGTGTCCCATGATAAACGTCAGCATGTTGCATCAAATATCGCGCCACTAAGCGGGCACGTGATGCTCCTTAGAAAGGAGGTGATCCAGCCGCACCTTCCGGTACGGCTACCTTGTTACGACTTCGTCCCAATCGCCAGCCCCACCTTCGACCGCTCCCCCCACAAGTGGTTGGGCCACGGGCTTCGGGTGTTGCCGACTTTCATGACGTGACGGGCGGTGTGTACAAGGCCCGGGAACGTATTCACCGCAGCGTTGCTGATCTGCGATTACTAGCGACTCCGACTTCACGGGGTCGAGTTGCAGACCCCGATCCGAACTGAGACCGGCTTTATGAGATTCGCTCCACCTCACGGTATCGCAGCCCTCTGTACCGGCCATTGTAGCATGCGTGAAGCCCTGGACATAAGGGGCATGATGACTTGACCTCATCCCCACCTTCCTCCGAGTTGACCCCGGCAGTCTCCCATGAGTCCCCGCCATAACGCGCTGGCAACATAGGATAAGGGTTGCGCTCGTTGCGGGACTTAACCCAACATCTCACGACACGAGCTGACGACAGCCATGCACCACCTGTCACCCAGTCCGAAGAGGCCCCCATCTCTGGGGGTTTCCGGGTGATGTCAAACCCAGGTAAGGTTCTTCGCGTTGCATCGAATTAATCCGCATGCTCCGCCGCTTGTGCGGGCCCCCGTCAATTCCTTTGAGTTTTAGCCTTGCGGCCGTACTCCCCAGGCGGGGCGCTTAATGCGTTAGCTACGGCACGGAACGAACAAATGCCGCCCCACACCTAGCGCCCACCGTTTACAGCGTGGACTACCAGGGTATCTAATCCTGTTCGCTCCCCACGCTTTCGCTCCTCAGCGTCAGAACAAGCCCAGAGAACCGCCTTCGCCACCGGTGTTCCTCCACATATCTGCGCATTTCACCGCTACACGTGGAATTCCGTTCTCCCCTACTTGCCTCAAGCCTGCCCGTATCCACCGCAGAACCCAGGTTAAGCCTGGATCTTTCACGACAGACGTGACAAGCCGCCTACGAGCTCTTTACGCCCAATAAATCCGGACAACGCTCGCGCCCTACGTCTTACCGCGGCTGCTGGCACGTAGTTAGCCGGCGCTTCTTCTGTACCTACCGTCACTTGCGCTTCGTCGGTACTGAAAGAGGTTTACAACCCGAAGGCCGTCATCCCTCACGCGGCGTCGCTGCGTCAGGCTTTCGCCCATTGCGCAATATTCCCCACTGCTGCCTCCCGTAGGAGTCTGGGCCGTGTCTCAGTCCCAGTGTGGCCGGTCGCCCTCTCAGGCCGGCTACCCGTCAAAGCCTTGGTGAGCCATTACCCCACCAACAAGCTGATAGACCGCGAGCTCATCTCTAGCCGAAAAACTTTCCACCCAACCCCATGCAGGGAAGAGTCATATCCGGTATTAGACCCCGTTTCCGAGGCTTATCCCAAAGCTAAAGGCAGATTACTCACGTGTTACTCACCCGTTCGCCACTCGAGTACCCCCGAAAGGGCCTTTCCGTTCGACTTGCATGTGTGAAGCACGCCGCCAGCGTTCGTCCTGAGCCAGGATCAAACTCTCCAACAAAAACCTGTTGAACACCACCACCATCCAAAGACAGCAGCAGCAACCCCACCCCCAAGAGGGCAGAGCAAGAGAAGAAACCTGACTAATGAAATAGTCAAGGAATCAAACAAAGATTCAAACCTCAACACCGGCACCAACACAGCACCGGCTGCCCCCACCCTAAAGCAGAAGCGAGGCCCACACACTGACCATCACAAAACACCCTGTTGAGTTCTCAAAAAACACACCCACACCGTTTCTCGAACCGTTCTCCGATCCGAGCGCCTCGGTGAGGCGGCCCCTTTAACTTACCAGGCTCTGTTTCGGCCGTTTCAGCGGGGGTCCTAACCCTTGTCCGCTTCGCGCGACTCGCCAGAGCTTGCTTTTGTCTCCGGGATTCCCTCGGGCCTGCCAGGCGCGAGAAGTACCCCCTCAGCTATTCGGTGTTTCCGCCTTGGCGGCAGACTCACCCTCTGAGGCTTTTCCCTCTCGCCCTGTCCGGTTCCCCGCGGGCAGAAATAAAGATACGCGGTCCTGTTTCGGGTCGTCAACCGGGGGGGTGGGTGTTCGCCATCACCCCCCGTTTCCGCAGGTCAATCGGTATCCGTGACCGGGTTGGCGAGCGATCCGGACTCCCGGCGGGCCTTCCGGGCCGCCAACCGCTCGGCCGCACTCACGCGATCCGACGTTTCCAGGCGCGCGTCGGTACCCCGGGGACTCACCATTGCCGCGACGTTCGGATCGGTGGGTTGCCATTCGAACTCCTGAGCGCCGATTCGCACCGGCGCACCCGGCGTCGCGCCGGCTTTCGCCAATGCGGTTTCCACTCCCAGACGCGCCAGCCGATCCGCCAGATACCCGATCGCCTCGTCATTGCTGAAATTGGTCTGCCGGACCCACCGCTCGGGTTTGCGGCCCGTCACCACGAACACCCCGTCGTCGTCCTGTTCGACCGCGAATCCGGAGTCGTCCACGGCGTCGGGGCGCAGCACGATCCGCGTCGCCTCGGGAGCCGGCTGCGACGCCCGGTGCTCGGTCACCTGTTCGGCGAGCGCGAACGACAACTGCCTGAGACCGGCGTGCGTGGCCGCGCTGATCGCGAAGACGGGCCAACCCCTCGCCTTCAGGTCCTCGGTCACCAGATCGGCCAGGTCACTGGCGTCGGGCACGTCGACCTTGTTGAGGACCACCACGCGGGGCCGGTCCTGCAGGCCGCCGTACTCGGCGAGTTCGTGCTCGATCGCCTCGATGTCGGAGAGCGGGTCCCTGCCGGGTTCCAGGGTGGCGCAGTCGACCACGTGCGCCAGGACGGCGCAGCGCTCGATGTGCCGCAGGAACTCCAACCCCAGGCCCTTGCCCGTCGCCGCACCCGGGATCAGGCCGGGCACGTCGGCGACGGTGTACGTGGTGTCGCCGGCGGCGACCACGCCCAGGTTCGGTACCAGTGTCGTGAACGGGTAGTCCGCGATCTTGGGCCGGGCCGCCGACAACGCGGCGATGAGCGAGGACTTGCCCGCGGACGGGAAACCCACCAGGCCGACGTCGGCGACACTCTTCAGCTCCAGGACGGCCTCGACCTTGTCGCCCTCCTCTCCGAGTTCGGAGAAGCCCGGCGCCTTCCGGCTCGCGTTGGCGAGCGCGGCGTTGCCGCGTCCACCGCGGCCGCCGCGGGCCAGCACGATGCTGGTCCCGACGCCCACGAGGTCGGCGATGCGGGTGCCGTCGCGACCCTGGACGACGGTGCCGTTGGGGACCTTCAACACGAGGGTCTCGCCGTTGGCGCCGTTCTTGTGTGAGCCCTGGCCGCCCTTGCCGTTGCCGGCCTTGGCGTGGGGGCGGAAGTGGAAGTCCAGCAGGGTGTGGACGTTGGGGTCGACTTCGAGGACGACGTCGCCGCCGTGCCCGCCGTTGCCGCCGTCGGGCCCACCGAAGGGCTTGAACTTCTCCCGGTGAATCGAGGTGCAGCCGTGGCCCCCGTTACCGGCCTGGACGTGCAACACCACGCGATCGACGAACGAACTCACCCTTACTCCTTAACACGAAAACGGCAGGTCCGGGAGTGAACTCCCGGACCTGCCGTGGGACGGTGGACCCGACTCGGGTCAGGCCTCCACCGAAACGATGTTGACGGTCTTGCGACCGCGCCTGGTGCCGAACTTGACGGCGCCGTCCGCGAGGGCGAAGAGCGTGTCGTCCTTGCCGCGGCCGACCTGGTCGCCCGGGTGGAACTTGGTCCCGCGCTGGCGGACGATGATCTCACCGGCGTTGACGAGCTGGCCGCCGAACCGCTTGACACCGAGCCGCTGCGCGTTGGAGTCGCGACCGTTGCGTGAGCTGGACGCACCCTTTTTGTGTGCCATTGGTCGTTACCCTTCTTACTTGCCGCTGCTGATGCCGGTGACCTTGACGCGGGTCAGAGGCTGACGGTGGCCCTGCCGCTTGTGGTAGCCGGTCTTGTTCTTGAACTTGTGGATGCGGATCTTGGGACCCTTGACGTGGTCCACGAGTTCACCGTTGACGGTGACGCCGGCCAGCGCCTCGGCGCCGGTGGTGACGTTGCCGTCGTCGACGAGGAGAACTGCAGGCAGCGTGACCGCGTCGCCCGGCTCGCCCGCGAGCTTCTCCACCTCGAGGACATCCCCTTCGGCGACCTTGTATTGCTTGCCGCCGGACTTGACGATCGCGTACATCTCGACGCTTGTCTCCTCGGTTCGATCTCGCCGTGTCGGCGAGCAGATGCTTCATGGCCCGAAAACAGGCCGTCGTCCAAACTACGTCATCACCGCGCGAGGTTCCAACCCGGGTCGGAGTGTTCGCGGTAACGTCCGGCCCCGGAAGGGTGCGGCCCGAGCGGCGGGCCGCCCCTTCCGGGACGGTTCAGGCGGCCGACGACGTGGCGCCGGCCTCGGCGATCTTGCGGGTGGGTTCGGCGGCGGACTTGCCCGCGTCCCCGTCCGTCTTCGCCTTGCCCTTGCTCTCCTTCTTCTTCCCGGACTTGGTGTCCGGTTTGCCGTTCTTCTCGGCCTTGGCGTTGCGGTGTTCGGCCGTGGGGTCGAGGTTGACGATGACGCCGCGGCCCTTGCAGTGCTCGCAGGTCTCGCTGAACGCCTCCAGCAGTCCCTGGCCGACACGTTTACGGGTCATCTGGACCAGGCCGAGCGAGGTGATCTCGGTGACCTGGTGTTTCGTCCGGTCGCGGCCGAGGCATTCGGTGAGCCGCCGCAGGACCAGTTCCCGGTTGCTCTCCAGCACCATGTCGATGAAGTCGATGACGATGATGCCGCCGATGTCGCGCAACCTCAGTTGGCGGACGATCTCCTCGGCCGCCTCCAGGTTGTTGCGGGTGACGGTCTCCTCCAGGTTGCCGCCCGCGCCGGTGAACTTGCCGGTGTTGACGTCGATGACGGTCATCGCCTCGGTGCGGTCGATGACCAGGCTTCCGCCGGAGGGGAGGAAGACCTTGCGGTCGAGTGCCTTCATGAGTTGCTCGTCGATGCGGTGTTCGGTGAAGACGTCGGCGGTCCCGGTGTGTCGTTTGAGCCTGGCGAGCAGATCGGGGGAGACGCTCTCCAGGTAGGCGTGGATCTCGTCGTAGACGTCGGAGTTGTCGACGACGAGTTCGTTGAAGTCCTCGTTGAAGACGTCGCGGACGACTCGGACGATGAGGTCGGGTTCGGCGTGGAGCAGGGTGGGTGCCCCGCCCTTGGTGGCGCCGGTCTCGATCTTCTCCCATTCGGCCTGGAGCCGGTTGATGTCGCGTTCGAGGTCCTGGGTGCCGGCGCCTTCGGCGGCGGTGCGCACGATCACTCCGGCGCCCTCGGGCACCAGTTTCTTCAGGGTGCTCCGCAGGCGCTTGCGTTCGCTGTCGGGCAGCTTGCGGGAGATCCCGGAGGCGTTGCCGTGCGGGACGTACACCAGGTGCCGCCCGGAGAGGGCGATGTGGCTGGTGAGGCGGGCGCCCTTGTGTCCGACCGGGTCCTTGGTGACCTGGACGAGGACGGAGTCGCCGGCGCTCATCGCCTGTTCGATGGTGCGGGTGCGGCCGGACAGGCCGGTGCGGTCCCAGTTGACCTCGCCGGCATAGAGGACGGCGTTGCGGCCCCGGCCGATGTCGATGAAGGCGGCCTCCATCGACGGCAGGATGTTCTGGACCTTGCCGAGGTAGACGTTGCCGACCATGCCCTGGCCGCCGCTTCGGGTGACGAAGTGCTCGACGAGCAGGTCGTCTTCGAGTACGGCGATCTGGGTGCGGTTGCCCTTGCCCCGGATGACCATGGTGCGGACCACCGACTCGCGGCGGGCGAGGAACTCGGATTCGGTGAGGACCTGGGGGCGGGTGCGGCGTTGGCCCCGTCCCTCCCGGCGGCGTTGCCGCTTGGCCTCAAGCCGGGTGGATCCGGACAGTCCCTGGACGTCGTCGCCGCTGGTGTCCCGGCCGCGGCGGACCTTGACCACGACCTCGGTCTGGCCGCCGTCGGATCCGGTGTCGGAGGTGTCGGCGGCGCCGGCGCGTTTGCGGTGCCTGCGGCGGCGGCGGGTGACGCCGTCGGTGTCGCCTTCGGCCTCGGTGGTGCCGGTGCCGGTGTCGTCGTCCTCGGTGTCGCCGTCGTTGTCGGCGGTGTCGGAGGCGCCGCCCTTGCCGCGGCCCCGGCCTCGGCGGCCTCGGCGGCCCCGGCGGCCCCGGCCCGCGTCGTCATCGTCGTCGTCACCGTCTGAGGTGTCCTCGCCGGTGTCGGCGGCGGTGGGCTCGGGCGTGACGGCGCTGCCGCCGCGTCGCCGGGTGCGGCGACGGGTGGCGGTGGGTTCGGTGTCGTCGGTGTCGGCCTCGGTGTCGCGGGTCTCCGGAGCGGGTTCCTCGGTGTTCTTGGCGGTGCTCCGGGTGCGTTTCCGGGTCTTGGGTTTGTCGCCTGCGGTGTCGTCGTCGTGCCCCGCCGGCGGGGCCACGGCCGTCTGAGGGGCGACGAACAGGATCGGGGCGGGTTGCACCCGCTTGGTATTCGGCTCTTCATCGTGCATGTGGAAATCCACTCCGTTTCCCGCCTCACCCGGGCGCGCGACGCCTCGGCGCGCGCTGCCACACGGGTGTGGCTGTCAGTGGCGATGCCGGCGTTGGCACCGCCGAAGTCTTCAACTGCCTGGTCAAGAACACCCCTATGCCCAGGCCCGCCGGTGGCGGCGTTGATGCCGAATCGTGCCTTCGTCACCCGTACCGGTGGTCGGTCCGGCCGTGTTGCGCCGGGCCGCCACCCTCAGTGTCGATCTGCCGGAGCGCGACGGTCGGCTTCCAACGGATCGGTGATGTCACCGGATGCCGCAAGTGGCCCTTGCGCTAGCCGGGTGACTCGGGGTGGCACCGGCAGCTCCAAGTCCGCTACCAGCGACAACCCGGACAAGACGTCATCGGGCCGCACCGCAGGTGTCACCTGCCGTACGACAAGATCGAGTATGGCATACGCGGGCTCGTCAACCCCGGCAACCGGCGTGGACGCGGCACTGACCACGGCGGCACGCGCGTCGAACCGCCGGTTGCCCTTCTTGGTGAGGCGGGTGACGAGCACCTCGTCGTGGGCCAGGAAGGTCTCGACGGCGGCCGCGAGGCGGTCGGGTGTGACGCCGCCGAGCTCGACCCGCCAGGACGACGCCTCCAGCCGGTCGGCGAAACCGCCGGTGTGGGCGGTGACCGCCTCGCCGATGTCCAGGCCGGGGGGTAGTGCCCGGTCGAGTGCGGCGCCGATGCCGACGGGGTCCGCGGTGTCCCGCAGTGCCAGTTCGGCGTATTCGGCCTCGCTGGCGACGCCGGTGGGCGCGGCGGACAGGTACGACACCCTGGGGTGTGGGTGGAAGCCGGACGAGTAGGCGATGGGGACGTCGGCGCGGCGCAGTGCACGTTCCAGGGCGCGGGCGAAGTCGCGGTGAGACGTGAATCGCAGCGGTCCGCGTTTGGTGTATCGGATCCGGATGCGCTGCACCACGGGCGCCTGGGCCTCGGGTTGTGGTCGCGGGCTCACCGGTGGTCTCCGATCGCGGTGGCGGTGGCCGCGTCGGTGCGGCCGTGTCCCTGATGCGAGTGTGGCGCGCGCTCCCCCGCCGGTCCGGCCACGGCCAGGGGTAGCAGCTTCCTGCCGGTGGGGCCGATCTGGATCTCGGTGTCCATGGCGGGGCAGACGCCGCAGTCGAAGCAGGGGGTCCAGCGGCAGTCGTCCTGTTCGACCTCGGACAGCGCGTCCTGCCAGTCGGCCCAGAGCCAGTCCTTGTCGAGGCCGGAGTCGAGGTGGTCCCAGGGCAGCACTTCGCGTTCGTCGCGTTCCCGGGTGGTGTACCAGTCGAGTGAGACGCCCTGCGCGGTGAGTTCGGTCTCGGCCGCGGCCTCCCAGCGTTCGTAGGAGAAGTGCTCGGACCAGCCGTCGAACCGCCCGCCCTCCTGCCACACCCGCCGGATGACGGCGGCGACGCGGCGGTCGCCCCGGGACAGCAGTCCCTCGATGAGTGAGGGGCGCCCGTCGTGGTACCGGAATCCGATGGCCCTGCCCAGTGAACGGTCGGAGTTGATGGCCTCCTTGAGGAGTTTCAACCTGCGGTCGACGGTCTCGGGGTCGGTCTGGCCGCACCACTGGAACGGGGTGTGGGGTTTGGGGACGAAGCCGCCGATGGAGACGGTGCAGCGGATGTCCCGGTTCCCGGCCGCCTGCCTTCCGGCCTTGATGACCTCGTGGGCCATGCGCGCGATGCCGACGACGTCCTCGTCGGTCTCGGTGGGCAGGCCGCACATGAAGTAGAGCTTCACCTGTCGCCACCCGTTGCCGTACGCGGTGACGACGGTGCGAATCAGGTCCTCTTCGCTGACCATCTTGTTGATGACCCGGCGGATGCGTTCGCTGCCGCCTTCGGGCGCGAAGGTGAGGCCGCTGCGGCGGCCGTTGCGGGACAGTTCGTTGGCGAGGTCGACGTTGAAGGCGTCGACGCGGGTGGACGGCAGTGACAGTGACACGTTGTCGCCGTCGTAGCGGTCGGCCAGGCCGGAGCAGATGTCGGCGATCTCGGAGTGGTCGGCGCTGGACAGTGACAGCAGCCCGACCTCGTCGAAGCCGGACTTCTCGATGCCCTCCTGGACCATCCGGCCGATGGTGTCGATGCTGCGTTCCCGGACCGGGCGGGTGATCATCCCGGCCTGGCAGAACCGGCAGCCCCGCGTGCAGCCGCGGAAGATCTCCACGGCGTAGCGTTCGTGGACGCTCTCGGCGAGCGGTACGAGCGGCTTCTTCGGGTACGGCCAGGCGTCGAGGTCCATGGTGGTGCGTTTGTGGACCCGGAACGGGACACCGGACTGGTTGGGCACGACCCGTTGGATGCGGCCGTCGGGGAGGTAGTCGACGTCGTAGAAGCGCGGGACGTAGATGCTCTCGGTGCGGGCCAGTCGCAGCAGCAGTTCGCGGCGGCCGCCGGGCCGTCCCTCGTTCTTCCAGTCGCGGACGATGTCGGTGATCTCGCCGACGGCCTCCTCGCCGTCGCCCAGGACGGCGCAGTCGATGAACTCGGCGATCGGTTCGGGGTTGAAGGCGGCGTGTCCGCCCGCGACCACGATCGGGTGGCTCTCGTCGCGATCGGCGGCGCTGAGCGGGATCCCGGCCAGGTCGAGGGCGGTGAGCAGGTTGGTGTAGCCCATCTCGGTGGCGAAGGAGACCCCGAACACGTCGAAGGCGCCGACGGGGCGGTGCGCGTCGACGGTGAACTGCGGGACGGAGTGCTCACGCATGAGCGCTTCGAGGTCCGGCCAGACCGCGTAGGTGCGTTCGGCGAGGGCGTCGTCCCGTTCGTTGATGACCTCGTAGAGAATCTGGACGCCCTGGTTGGGCACCCCCACCTCGTAGGCGTCGGGGTACATGAGCGCCCAGCGGACCGTGGCCCCGTCCCAGTCCTTGACCACGGCGCCCAACTCGCCGCCGACGTACTGGATAGGCTTGCCCACTTGGGGCAGCAGCATTTCGAGCTGCGGATAAACGGAGGTCACGCTCATAACCATCGAGGGTATCGGCTCCTCGTCGCCGCCCGATCGGGGACGGCCGGCGAGTGGTTTCCGAGGTAGGCACCGCGGCCCCTCCCACGGCCGCCAGTTCCTGCACGCCGGTGGGCTGCTGGGCGCGGTGGCGGTGTTGTTGGTGGCGGTCGGTGCGGTGATCGTGTGGACGGCGCAGTCGGACTCGGCGGAGCCCGGTGACATCGACGCCGCCGCGGTGGGCGACTTCTGCGGTCTGGTGGACGTGCGGCCGCTGGTGCAGCTCACCCCCGTCGAGGAGGGCCGGGAGGATCGCAGCAGCCCGGAGGCGGATCCGCCGAGGTTCGGCTGCGAGGTCAAGCTGCTGGGCCACGAGGAGGCGACCCGCTACCTGGCGGTGACGTTGCTGGTGGACGTGCGGGTGGAGGCCGACATCGGTGACGCCCGGGAGGCGTACGCCGGTGCCGTCGACTTCGAGGAGTCGGAGGGGTTGACGGTGTCCGGGTTGGAGACGGCCGCGGACGAGGCCGGGTTCGTGGTCGTGGTGGAGTCGCCGGAGGTGCGGGAGTACCGGGCGCACGTGCGCGACTCGAACGGGGTGGCCTCGGTGTCGCTGGTCATCACCGGTGACGGCCTGGGTGCCGCCGAGGCGCGGGACCTGCTGCCGGCGATCGCGCAGGGCACGCTGGACGTTATGGGATCGGAATGATCGGGTGATGTCGGGCGTCACAGGGGTGCTGCATGATCGATGTGTGAGGTCGTGGACCGGCCGTCGTCCCGGCGCGGAGGCGTGCACCGCTTCCGCAGGTGGCGCGCACGTCGCAGAATCGGGCTAGGAGACAATTCCAGATGGCCGGACGTCGGCCGCTCGTGGGACGGTGGTTTCCGCCGCCGTCCGGCCGATCGTCGAGGCGACAACCGTGACCAACCGGCGGAACGACCGGTTCAGGCCCCCGTGAAGGAAGAACGCAGATGACCTATCCGCCCCCGTCTGGGCCACCCGGCGCGCCGGGATGGCCCGGCGACCCGAACCAGATGCCGCCCAGCGACCCCTACGGCGGGCAACCCGGCGGCGGGTTCCCGCAGCAACCGGACCCGTACGCGCCGCCCGGTGGCGGGATGCCCCCGGCCTCGCCGCCGCAGTACGACCCGTACGGTCAGCCGTCCTCGGGCGCTCCGGCCGGTTACCAACCGGGTTATCCCGGTGGTGGATTCCCGCCCTCGCAGCCCTCCGATCCCTACCACTCGCCGTCCTCGGGCGGGCCGGGTGGTTACCCGCCGCCGGGTTACCCCGGTGGCGGTTTGCCGCAGATGCCGACTCCCAAGCAGGGCGGCGGCAACACCGGCTGGATCGTCGGCGGCATCGTCGGCGTCGTGGTGATCCTGCTGGTCACCGTGGGCGCCCTGTTCATGACCGGGGTGATCGGCGGCGGCGACGACTCCGGCACCACGGCCGGCGAGACCGGCGACGGCACCGACACCGGTGAGAGCGAGGGCACCGAGGAGGCCACCGGCGGCACCTACAAGTACGTGGACGGGTTCTGCGAGACCATCGACATGTCGCAGTTGCAGGCCGGCATGGAGGAGAGCCAGCCCGTCACCGACATGAGCAGCGACAGCGGCGAGTCCATGAGCTGCATGTACACCTACGCGACCGAGGACTACGGGTACGCGGTGGTCACGGTGACGGCCGACGTCGGTGCCGACGAGGCGGAGGCCCTGGCCTCCTACGAGTCGATGATCGAGTGGTCGTTCCTGGAGAACCCCGAGGAGACGACGCTGGAGGGCGACTGGGACAACGGCGTCGTGATGATCGGGGGGAACGGCATCTCCGACACGAGCGTCTACAGTTTCGCGACGACCGGGAACCTGGCGTTGCAGGTGGGTGTCGCCGGGACCGACATGCCGTACGGCGAGTCCGACATCCCGGCCATGAACCTGGCGCTGATGGAGGAGATCCTGACGCTGACCGCGGCCTGACGGCTTGTCGTGGATCGTCGGCGCCCGTGCCGGCGGTCCGCGACGCACCTGTCAATCTTCACACCGGCAAGGATCAAGGAGCTCCCCGATGACCGGTCCATATCAGCCGCCGTCCAGCCAGCCGGGCGAGGGCGGCTGGCCAGGCGGTGACATCAACTCGCCGTTCGGTTTCACCGACCCGACCTCGCCCGTGGGGTCGGGCGACGCCAAGCCTCCGTCGGAGGCGGACGAGCCGTCGCCGTACGAGGGTGTCCAGTACTCGCTGGAGACCCCGGGCGGCAGTCCTTCGACCCCTCCGCCGTACCAGTACGCCCCGGCACCGGTGACGGCCGTGCCGATGCACGGTCCGATGGGGCCTCCGGGACCGCCGGTCAGCGGCGGCCCGATGCCCCCGCAGGGGTATCCGGGCGCGCAGCCCGGTTACGGCCCCCCGAAACAGGCTTACGGCCCGCCGATCCCGACCCCGCAGCGGGGCGGCAACACCGGCTGGATCGTCGGCGGCATCGTCGGAGTCGTGGTGATCCTGCTGGTCGTCGCGGGCATCGTCGTGATCGCGTCGCTCGGCGGCGGTGACGAAGGCGAGGGGGGCGGTTCCAGCGGCACGTACGCGTTCCAGGAGGGACTGTGCGGCAGGGTGGACATGGCGAAGCTGACTGCTCAGGACTCGACCCTGGGCGGGATGACCGAGACCGCCTACACCGACTCGCTCAGTTGCGACGCCAGTGGTGAGTACGGTTCGCTGTACGTCACGGCGGACTTCTTCGACGACGCGACCGCGGCGCAGGACGACTACAGCAGTTCCAAGAGCATCTGGCTGGACCCGGCGTCCACGTCGAACGTCCGCGACCACACGGGGTCGTGGGACGAGGGGTCGGTCGGTGACGGTTCGAGCCTCGACACGGGCGACTTCAGCGTCACGATGCTGGTCCGCGCCGACAACCTGGTGGTGTTGGTGAGCTTCTACGCCTTCGGCACCTCCGGCGGCAGCCAGGACGGCGCTATCGAGGCGTCCACCGATCTGGTGAACCAGCTGCTGACGATGTCGAAGGCGGCCTGACCGGAACGGCGAAGCGACGCCCGATACGCTGCGGTGGCCGTGTCCCCGGATCCGGCCACCGCGGCGGCGCCACCGGATCCGTTCGGGCGCATGGCGGCCGGACGCCGTGTGGTGGCACCGGTCCCGGCTTATTAATGTGTGGAAACCTTCGAAGGAACCCGTGAGCCAACGCAGCGAGGTGGCGACGTGAACAACCCGCGACCCTACGGTGAGGACCCCCACCGCGGCGACCCGTACGGTCGCCGGCCGGGCCCGCAGCGGCCGTCCGGTTATCCGTCTCAGGCACCGGACCGGGGTGGTCACCCGCCTCGCCAGTCGCCGGTACCGGATCACCGGCGGCCACACTACGAACCGGAACACCCCAGTGAGCCCGTGCCGACGTCTCCGGCGCCGATGGGTGATCAGCACGGTGACTGGGCGTACGAGGAGAACACGAAGGCGATCAGCCGGTTGGGTTACGTACCGCCGGAGGTCCGGGGCAACGGCCCGGCCGACTTCGACGCCGACCGTGTCTCCGCCGAGGACCGGGTCCGGTTCCGTGCCCGGCGACGGGCGAAGAAGACGTCACCCCTGGTGAAGACCCTCGTGATCGTGGGTGTGGTGCTGGTGGTGGGGCTGGTCGGTACGGGCGTCTGGTGGTTGAGCAGCGGTGAGGAGACCGCCGACGACTCCGGTCTGGCGTACGAGGCGTTGGAGCAGCCGTGCGCGCCGTTGGACACGTCGGTGATGTCCGACCTGTCAGGTGACGTGCAGCCGCTCGCCGAGGAGTCCGACACGATCGGTTCCAAGACCGAGCAGGTGTGCGCGGTCCGCATCGGTACCGAACCCGGAACCGGCGCCGACGTGGAGGTCTCCACGGTGGTGTTCACGCGGGACGCCGGTGCCCGCAACGAGTTCGAGCACGTGGCGGGCAAGGCCGAGGAGGCCGACCCGGACACGTTCGCGACCCTGGACGGCATCGGTGAGGCGGCCTTCGTGGTGTCGCGCCCGTGGAGCGAGGACACCGGGACCGCCGACTACAGCCTCCACCTGTACGACGGCAACGCCTACCTGTACGCGCGGATCGTCGTGTACTCGGAGATGAGCGAGACCGAGATCGCCGACCGGGCCGCCGCGGTGGCGCGCGGTTACCTGGACAACTGGCGGGGCTGAGGCCACACCGGCGTCGGATGCTCCCGAGGGGCTTCCGACGCAGTAGACGAACCCGGCGGCGGCCGGGTCTCCCGAGCGGGAGGCCCGGCCGCCGTTCTCGTCGGTACACACGACGAAGGGGCGGGTCCGCGATCGTCTCGCGGACCCGCCCCTTCGTGGTGGTTCACATGTCCCGTACGGGTTCCCCGAACATGCGGCGTTCGATCGAGGTCGCGTTCGCCCACACGTAGCGTTCCTTCGCGCCGATGCGCATCATCGCGAACATGTCGTCGTAGAGCATCTGGAACAGGCCGATGGTCTCGCCGCTGACCCGCAGCGTCGCCGAGGCCGCGGCCACCTCTTCGGCGCCGAGCCGCTGGAGGATCGTCACGTGCGACTCCTCGACGGCCTGGGAGCCGTAGAGCGTCAGCTTGGGCAGGATCGTGAGCTGGGTACGCCACGGTCCCAGGATCGGCGTGGTGGACGTGCCGTGCTCGCCGACGTCGTACACGTACAACGCCGGTGAGTGCGGGTTGGCGTCGACGGTGACGGGCCGGTCGCCGTGCAGGACCGCCAGTCGGTCGTCCCTGCCGGTGGCTCCCCGGCCCAGGCCCTCCCAGAGCTGGGGCCGGGTCGTGCACACCGCCACCCGCGCGCCGACGGCCAGTGCGCGGAACACCACCAGCCGCGCCGCGAAGGCCCCGCCGACGACGACGGCCTTCACCGGGTCGGGACGGAAGATCGGTGCCACGACCGGTTTCTGCTCGGCGTCACGTCCCAGGACCAGGCCGGACGGCGGCGCGGGCGTCGCCATCAGTTCCAGGGCGCGCGCGTTGGCGTGGAACCCGGCGGAACGGACCGGATCGACCGGTCTGCCCATGGTGGGGACCACGGTCGGCGCGTCCTCCGTGGTGGGCAGTCCGTACACCGTGCCGGAGGTGGGTGACGCCGACAGCGGGCGCCCGAGTGGTCCACCCGAGAACGGCGAGCCCGACACCGAGGCGAACGGGCTTCCCGATGTGGGAGAACCGGAAACCGGTCCGCCGGAGAACGGCGCGGGTGAGAACGGTCCGCCCGGGCCGGAGGCCGGCCCGGAGACCGGGATGCCCGACACGGGTCGTGCGGAACCGCTCGGCATACCCGACACCGGCCGGGCCGGTCCACCGGAGACCGGTGAGGCCGCCGGCGGCCCGGATGTCGGTGTGGTGGGGATGCGGGTGGTCGGCCCCTCGACGGGCGCCCGCCGGGGCGGCGCGGCGGGGGGACCGGACACGGGACGCTGCGGTGGCCTCGCCGGCCCGCCTGCCGGGACACCCGACACCGGCGGTGCCGAGGTCGGCGGCGGGGTGCCCGGTGCCCGCCCGGGGGGCGGGGAGACCGGGGCGGCCGGACCCGGACCGGACGACGCGGCGCCACCGGCCGGTGTCGACGGCCACAGTGGAACGGATCGGGTCGGTGGTCCGGCGGGTGGCGTGTCCGGCCGGGAAGGCGGGGTCGCCGGCGGTCGGGACGGTGGCGGTGTCGCGCCCGCCGGGGCGCGGTCTGCACCGGAGGCCGCGGGTTGCGGGGGCCGCTGCGGGGGCGTGCCCCGTTCGGCCGCCGGTGGCTGCGTGGGGCGGTTCACCGGGGTGGCCGGGCGGCTCGGCGGCGAGGAGGGACCGGCCGCCGGTGGCGGGGGCGTCTCCGCGCGTCCGCCACCACCGAGCTTGCGGGTCTGCGCACCGGGCACGTTGGCGGACGGTTGCCTGGTCGGCGGTTCGGCCGGGGCGGCAGGACGCGCCGCGTCGGGGTTCCGCGGTGGCGGCTGTTGCGGTCGCGCCCCGGACGGCGGTGGCGTCTGGGGCCGCTGCGGGGGCGGTGACGCCGGCCGCTGCGGCGGGGACGCCGGTGACTGCGGTGGTGGTGCCTGCCGCTGCGGCGGGGACGTGGGTCGCTGTGGGGGCGGCGGCGACGTCGGGGGCGGTACGGAGGCGGCGCCACGGTTTCCCGGAGGCGGCGGAACGGACGCACTGCTGCGGTAGGTCTGCGGGGGCGGTACCGAGGCGGCGCCACGGTTCCCCGAAGGCGGCGGAACGGACGCACTGCTGCGGTAGGTCTGCGGGGGGCCCTGCGGCCGGGACGGGTAGCCCTGCGACGACGAGGACGGTGGTGGCGGAACGGAGGCCGCGCCACGGTTCCCCGGAGGCGGCGGCACCGAGGCACTGCTGCGGTACGCCTGCGGCGGCCGGGGACCACGCGGCGGGAAGGGGCCGGGTGGCGGCGGGGGAGCCTGCTGCTCGGCCCGGTCGTCGCCGTCGGGCCGGGCGTCGTCGTCGGGCGCGTAGTGCCGCCCCCGTGACCGCCGTTCGCCGGACCGTTCCTCGTCGGATCGGTAGGAGTCTTGCTCGCTCATCAGGTGCCTCCTCCGGTGGGGGCGGACGCGTAGACGGCCGGCCCTTGTTCCCCGTCGAGTCGTTCCAGGCGCGCGCCGAGCGCCTCGGCGGCCTGCTGTACCCGCTGCACCCCGGCCGCCGCGGTGTGGGCGTCGAACGCGATGCGGGCCAGGCAGTCCACCTCGACACGGCGGCCGGTGGGGCGGCCGTCCTCGTCGCGGGTGTCGACCGTCCCGGGCCGCAGTGTGACCGAGACGGTCGTGAACACCGCGGGCACCGCGGCCAGCACGTCGATGAGGTGCGGAAGCGCGGACTCGTCACCGGGCCATTTGGCGACCCGGTACACGACGTGCTGCAGGCCGTCGCCGTGCCAGCGGTCCCACTCCTCCGCCGTGCGTTGCTGCCCGCCGGCGACGTCGGCGGTGAGCCCCAGGGACTCCCGCAGCGTGTCGCGGAGTCCGTCGGCGTCGAGGACCCGGTTCTGGACGCCGGCGTTGCGCAGGAGTTTCCCGACGCGGCTGACCGTCACGGCCAACGCCTTGTGTACGCCCTCCACGTCGCCGCCGCGGTCGGTGGCGGCGTCCATGGCGTCCTCGGTGTTCATGCGCACCGCGAGCCAACTCGTGTGGTGCACGACCGCGGGCAGTCCGCCCAGCAACTCCTGGTAGGAGGCCGCGGCGGGGCTGCCGTCGTGCCCGGCCAGGCCGATCGGGACGGTGTGGCCGACCACCTGGATCGCCGACACGGGGACACCGGACTCGGTGAACAGCCGGGCGAGCCGGTCGAGCGGGACCGCCTCGGTGACACCGTCGATGCCGCCCATGGCGAGCCCGGCGAACCATCCGCCGTCGTCGTGGCCGATGCCGATGTCGGTGTCGCGCTCGACGATCCCGACGATGCCGAGGTCGGGTGCGAGGCCGTGCAGCGGCTCCTGCGACAGGCCGAGTTGCCGTTGCCTCGCCTTCAGTTTGCGCCGCATGGGGATCGCCTGGTAGAGCCACACGCCGCCGCTGCGGGCGAACACCGGGACCAGCAACAGAAGGGCGGCGACGCCGCCACCGGCGTACCAGATCACCGCCTGGTCGGTGGGGGCGTCCATGGTCACGGTGTAGATTCCGGCGGCCATTCCGATGACCACTTCGACCACGAACAGGTGGATGAGGCCGAACGGCCCCAACCGGCCGTTGTTTCGCGCGGTGATCGAGGCGGCTTGTTCGATGCGTTGCCGTTTCTCGGCCACCACCGCCGTCCCGCGTGCGGCAGGCGCCTGCACCATCGTCATCAGGGTGTGACCTTTCGGGAGATGCATTGCGGGGGTCTGAGAAGTCATCGTATGCGTCTTGCGCCACCGGCGCCAGCGTGGGGCCGTCAGGGACGGGAACGGAAGTAGCCGCTCACGCGGCGGCTCCACAGCAGTGCGACGGCCACGCTCAGCAGCAGGATGTGGGCGAACGCGACGAGGTTCGTGAGCTGCGCGAGCCACGCCGTCATGCCGCCGGCCGCCCAGTCCGCGCCCGGTACGGGAACCGACTCCCACATGAAGACGGCGACGCTGGCGGACAGCTGCACCGAGGCGAGGCCGACCGTGACGTACCAGGTGATCCCGCGGGTGTAGCCCAACCAGACGGCGACGGCGCAACCGGTCAACGCCACGCCGCCCAGGCAGCCCAACGTTCCCGACCCGATGGCGCGTGCCACGGCGGTCGCGCCCGGGACACCGCCGTCGCCCGACCAGGCCAGGAACGCGGCGAAGGCGACCACCGGCAACAGCAGCCAGCCCGCGCCGTACCAGAACAACAGGGTGGCGAGGGTGCGGACACCGGGGGGCTCGGGGCCGTCACCGGCACCGATCAAGGCGCGGTGCCGTTCGACGCGGGTGAGTCCGCGGTCGGAGAGGAACCACAGCACCGCCGCCAGGGCCGGGAGTACCACCAGCGCCAGGCCGAACCGGACGCCGGTGACCCAGGCCGGGCGCGGGGTCCCGGAGGCGAGGTCGGCGGTGAGGTCGAACAGGACCGTGAAGCGGTAGAGCAGGAAGCCGGTGACGACGGTGACGGCGAGGCTGCGGGCGGCGGCGCGTCCCCGCCACAGCCACCACGCGGCCAGCCCGGCCGCGACCGCGCCGACCAGGTTCCCGGCGGCGGTCCAGGCCGCCTCACTGGTCGCCTCGGTGCGCAGGTAGTCCATCACCTGACGGGACTGCCCGGAACCGGCGGGGACACGGCGGACGAACGCGGCGACCGCGTCCAGGCACATGCCGCCCGCCGCCACCAGGAGCAGGCGGGCGGCGTGGCGTTGGGGGACCGCGATCACGGCCATGGGTCTCCTGCCGGTTGCGGGGTCGGTTGCGGGTTCAGACGCGGCGGGCGCGGCGGGCGGCGAGCCTGGCGTACCCGACCAGTGCCGCCTGGACGAGTAGCCCGGCGGCGGCGACGACCGCGATCAGCGGCGTGTTGACGGCTGCGGCGGGAGCCGCGCCGTCCCCGCCGTCGGCGGCTCCGGCGTGGGCGTCGCCGTCGACCGGTTGGGCCTGCTCGGCGGACAGCGCCTGCAACGGTCGGAGGGTGACGGCGCCGCCGTCGCGGGGCTCGCCGCTGTCTACCAGGTGCCGGATGAGGTCGGTCCCGGCGAGGTCGGGGAGGCGTTCCTTGACCAGCGCGAGGGTTCCGGCGACCATCGGGACGGCGAGGGCGGCGTCGCTGGTCGTCTGGTAGCCCCCGTTCGGGCCGGCGGCCATGATCTGGTCGGCGGGTGCGGTGACCGTGACGTCGGCCCCCTCGGGTATGGGGGTCATCGGCGCGCCCGAACGGTCGGTCCCGATGGCGGTGACGGCCTCGGTGTATCCGCGACCGCCTCCGGGCCCGGCGGCCACGACGACGACCACGTCGGCCGCGGCGGCGTTGGCGATGGCGTTCTGGACGGCCTCCTGGAACTCGACGCCGCGCGTGAGCGTGATGACGTCCATCCCGGAGTCGACGAGGAACTTGATCCCGGCGGCGACGTGTTGCGGATCGACGATGCCGGTGCCCAGTGACACCGAGGTGATCTGGGCGCCGGGGGCGACTCCGAGGACTCCGGCGTCCTGCCCGTGGCCGCGACCGGCCAGCACGGAGGCGACCGCGGTGCCGGTGCCGACGGGGTCGGTGAGGCTGTCGGTGTCGCCGAAGGCGGTGCCCTCGGTCACGGCTTCGGCCAGGTCGGGATGCCGGGCGTCGATCCCGGTGTCTATGACGCCGATCTTCACGCCCTCACCCGTGGAGAGCTCGTGGGCGGCGGGGAGTTCCAGGGCGGTGAGATGCCATTGGGCGTCTCGCACCTCGTCCGCCCCGGCGGTGGCGGGGAGGCTGACGACCAGGGCGGCGGCGAGTATCGCGGCTGTCCACGCCAAGCGCATCGGCGGTGTCCTTCGGGGTTCGCGAAGCGGCGCCGGGGCAGCCGCCCCGACGCCGCTTCGTGTGTGGTCGGCGTTCACCGCCGAGTGTGCTGTTTCGGGCTGACCGGCCGGTCGGGCCGGTCAGCCGTGTCTGCTACCAGTCGTCGTCATCGTCGAAGGCGGCGTTTCCGCCACCCAGCGACGGGGCCTGCTTCTTCGGCCGCTGACCGGAGACGCCCCGGATCACTCCGGGAACCACGTTCTGGTCGACGGTGAAGACCTGTTCCTCGTACGTCGACTCGACGCCCTCTTCGTCGTCCCGGCGCTTGACGACGCCGGTCCGGCCGGGCCGGGCGCCGTAGTTGTCCTGGAACGTGCCGGACAGCTTGCCCGCCTTGGCGCCACGGATGACGCCCCGGTTGAGCTGGTCGCCGCCGGACTTCACCTTCGGCGCGCGTACGCCCGGAGCGGGCTGGGTCGCGCGGCTGGTCGGCGGTACCGGCAGGTTGGACTTGCTGAACCGGGTCGGACGCATGTCCACCGGGACGCGCTGTCCCGGCCGCTGCTGCGACGGCCGGTTCTTCGGTCCACCCCGGACTCCCGGCATCGGACCGGTGCGGGCCGGCGGGGCTCCACCGGGCTTCGACTTCGAGTTGAAGCCCTGCGGCACGCCCGGCGGCCGGTTGGCCGGGACCGGCATACCGCGTCCGGGACCTCCCGGGCCACCCGGCACCGGCTTTCCACCCGTGCCCGGCATCGGTGACCGAGGGCCGATCACCGGCGGCTGGATGTTGCGCACCGGCGGCGGCTTCGGCGTGTTGTTGAAGCCGGGACCACCCGGACGCGGGCCGATGACCGGAGGCACCGTCCTGCCCGGTGGCCGAGGCGTCGGGCCGGTGGACGGCGGCGGCGGCTTCGGCAGGTTGGGCGGGGGCTTCGGCGTCGGAGTCGGCGTCGGCGTCGGCCTCGGCAGCCCTGGCGGGGGCTTCGGCGTCACCGGCGGCGGCTTCGGCAGGCTCGGCGGCGGCTTCGGCAAGCCGGGGGGCGGCTTGGGAAGACCGGGCGGCGGAACCGTCGGAGGCGGCAGGGTCGGCGGTGGCAACGGTGTCGGCGTCGGAGTCGGCGTCGGCAACGTCGGAGGCGGGAAGTTCGGCGGCGGCATGGGCGGCGGGATCGGGCCCTGGAGGTCCGGTCCGCTGCCGGGCGGCGGGAGGGTGCCCGAGGGCGGACCTCCCGGGTAGCCGGGTGCGCCGGGTCCGCCCGGGTAACCGGGGCTGCCCGGAGTGCCGGAGCCACCGTCGTTCCAGCCTCCCGGGTCGGGGATGCTGGAGTCGCCGCCCGGGTCGGGTGGCGGGGTGTACGAGGCGGGCGCCCAGACGTCCTCGACGTAGATGCGCGAGATCTCGCGGCTGCCGTAGCTGACCGCCCTGCGCGCCTCCTCGTCGAACGGCGCGCGCTCCTCGTCCCAGTCGGGCTCGTCGGCGCCGTCGAACGGGTTGTACCAGTCGTCGTCCTTCTTCGCCTGGTCGTACTCGTCCTGCTTGTTCTTGCGGTGTTCGTCCCAGGCGATCTTCTGGCCGACGACGCCGTAGTAGGCGAACGCGGCCGCGCTGGACAGCTCGTCCCAGGCGCGCGCGTTGCCGAGCGCCTTCTCCTGGGCCTCCTTCATCGACTCGAGGGCCTTGTTGGCCTCGTCGAAGTACACCTGCGACGCCTGGCTGTTCCAGGACTCCTGGGCCTTGCCGATCGACGCCTCCAGCTGCATGACCTGGTGCGTCAGCGTCTGGTACATGCCGTACCAGCCGGCCGCCTGGTCGTCCATCGGGCCGTAGTTGAACTCCTGGGCGGTCTCCCAGGTCAACGGTTCGCTGGAGCAGACGTTGGGGCCGTCACCGTCGTAGAGGACCGCGTAATACAGCGCGTCGACGCTCATGCCCGAGAACTCCTCGAGCGGCGCGTCTTCGTAGTTGGTCGTCACGCTCTACCTCCTTTCGTGTCCTAGACCGGGATGGGACCGCCGCCGGGCCGCGACGGGTAGTCGGGGCGCTGCTCCGGCGGGATGCCGGTGATGTCCCGGATCGTCTCGATGTCGGCGGCGTTGAGCGCGTCGGTGCCGGAGAACCGCGACGCGATGAGCATCGACATGTTCGCGAGCGCCTTCTGACCGTCCGACTGGGAGCGCATGACCTCGGAGGCCCGCTCCATCGACGTGACGGTGTACTCCAACGCGCTGCGCACCTGCGGGCTGATGCTCGCCAGGCCGACGGCCATGGAGAACTGGCCGCTGTGCTGGTTCGTCCCGTTGACGCCGAACTGCTGTGCGATGGCGTCGACACGCGGACGGAAGTTCTCGTTCTCTCCCCGCATCTGGAGACCGAGACCGTAGACGGTCTCGACCTCGATCTCGACCGGCTCCGATTCGGGGAACTCCATGGAAGGCCGGGGCTCGTAGCCGGGCGGATAGTAGTCGGTAGTCATGTCTCGTTACTCCAACAAGATTGTCCACCGCGTTTCAGACGCAGCATGATCTGACCTTGAGTGGTTTGTGGTTAAGCCTAGCCTGGTCGGGCAAGGGGTGGACTCCCTACAACGTGCCACCGCGCCCCGGTGATGCCGGATTGATATGTTCGGCGTGTCCGATGGCGACATTGCGCGGCGCATCCGTTACGGTGTGCCATGATCCACCGGCCTATCCCTTCGTTCGGGCGACCATGGCGATACCCCGTTTTACCCGATCGGCGCTTCTGACGGAACCCGTTCTACGCAGCCGCCGAGGGCGCCGGCTGGCGCGCCGCGTGGTGCTGCCGTTGGCGGGCGCGCTGCTCGCGACCGCGTTGCTGATCACGGGTTTCGCCAGGTTGGGCGGGGCGCCGGCCGATCACCGGCAACCGTTCCGGTGGGAGGGCGCGCCGGTGTTCATCGCCGGGAGCACGGTTCCGGGCACCTACACGACCTGCGTGATCGATCCGGCCGTGGGCGAACGGCGGCGCGTGGCGGTGCCCGGCGACGGCGGCGGGATCGGGCTGGACACCTGGTTCGAGGGTCCCGCCACCATCACCTGTGGACGATCGGTGTCCGTCACGACCGGGGCGCTCACCGGTCTCTACCCGGTCGCGGGCAGTCCGTTCCTGTTGTGGCCGTTGGGTTTCGTGGTGGTCGCGGCGTGGCGGCTCGGCCGTTTCCCCGACCGGAAGATGAACGTTTCGCGAACCTTATTGTGGAGCGGCTGTGGACCACGGGCGCGGGTTGTGGCGGTTCCATGGAAGTGCCGTGCCGACGACCGGTCCGCGGTGGGGCCGGTCGTCGGCACAGCCGTGTGCGGTTCGCCGGATCAGGCGGTCGCGAGTTGGTCGGCCGCAGCGAGGATGTCGGCCGCGGCGTTGCTGACCTGGGTGTAGACGCCGGGGTAGCCGGCGCGAGCGCAGCCATAACCCCAGCTGACGACGCCGACCTGGACCGGGTCGCCCGATTCGTCCCGGGCGATCATGGGACCGCCGGAGTCGCCCTGGCAGGTGTCGACGCCGCCTTCGGGCAGTCCGGCGCACAGCATGGTCGCCGGGTCCAGATCGGAGCCGTAGGCGTCCTCGCAGGTCGCGTCGTCCACCGAGGGCACCACGGCCTTGAGCAGGTACCGCTGTTGTGGGCCGCCCTCGGAGGGGGCGCCCCAGCCCATGATCTCGAACTCGCCCTCGTCGTGGTCGCCGGTCTCGGCGATCGGGAGGAGCCGGGCGTCTGCGACGGGCGCGGACAGCCTGATCAGCGCCCAGTCGTCGGTGCCGTCCTGGTCGTACTGCGGGCTGGAGTGGACGTACTCGGACCGGTACTCGACGATGTCGGGGCTCTCCAGGTCGACCGACCCGTGGTAGGCGGTGATGGAGGTGTCCGCGCCGGTGCCGTCGACGCAGTGCGCGGCGGTGAGCACTATCCGGTCGGTCAGCAGGGAGCCGCCGCAGCCCATCGACAGTCGCACCATCCAGGGGTACTCGCCTTCGTCGGCGGGGGTGCCGCCGACCACGTTGACGCCGGGGCCGTCGGTGTCGTCGGCCGATGCCGGGAGGGACGACGCACCGAGGGCCAGGGCGCCGGCCACGACGGCGACCCCGGCTCTGAACAATGTGGATTTTCGCACGTGGGGAACTCCTTTTCGGGGCTGGAACGCGAAAGGTTTACGCATTCCTTGCGCCCCAACGTAAAGGAGCCCGCCCCACCGGGGCAATACCCGGTAGGCATAAGAGGTTATTAAATCTTCACCTTTGTCGATCCATCAGACGTCCTTCTTGCCGCTCGCCTCGTCCCGCAGGTACTCCGACTCCTTGATCACGTGCGCCACCGCCTCGTCGACGTCGTCGGTCAGCAGGATGAGGTCGAGATCCTCCTCGGTGATCTTGGTGGTGTGGAGCATCCGGTCCCGCAGCCAGTCGATGAGGCCGCTCCAGTAGTCGACGCCCAGCAGCACCACCGGGAAGCGGGTGATCTTCTTCGTCTGCACCAGCGTCAGCGCCTCGAACAGCTCGTCCATCGTGCCGAAGCCGCCCGGCAGCACACAGAACGCCTGCGAGTACTTCACGAACATCGTCTTGCGGACGAAGAAGTACCGGAAGTCCATGCCCAGGTCGATGAAGTCGTTCAACCGCTGCTCGAACGGCAACTCGATGCCGAGCCCGATCGACACCCCGCCCGCCTCGCGGGCACCCCGGTTCGCGGCCTCCATCGCGCCCGGGCCACCACCGGTGATCACACCGAACCCGGCCTTGGCCAAGGCGCTTCCCAGCCGCTCCCCCAGCAGGTACTCACTACTGCCCGGCTTCGTACGCGCCGAACCGAACACCGACACCGCCGGTTCCAGATCCGACAGGTTGTCGAAGCCGTCCACGAACTCCGACAGGATCCGAAGCGCCCGCCAGGCGTCACGCTGCTTCCACTCGTGCCGGTGAACGGTGTCGAGCAGGTGGGAATCCGTCGTGATCTTGGGTTTCATGTCACTCCCCTGTCAGATAACTGCGCAACGTGTCGGCACACGCGGTGATACGCGCACACTCCACATGTTCGTCCCTGGTGTGCGCGAGATTGGGATCACCGGGGCCGAAGTTCAAGGCCGGGATACCCAGCGAGGCGAACCTCGCCACATCCGTCCAACCGAGCTTGGCGACCGGCGGGCGCCCGACCGCCGCCAGGAAGCCGGCCACGACCGGCGCGGCCAGACCCGGCAGCGCGCCCGCCGCCGAATCGGTGACGGTGACGTCGAAGCCGGCGAACAACTCACGCACGTGAGCCGCCGCCTGCTCGGGCGACCGGTCCGGCGCGAACCGGAAGTTCACCTCCACCACGCACTCGTCCGGGATGACGTTCCCGGCGACGCCGCCGCGCACCCCCACGGCGTTCATGCCCTCCCGGTAGTGGCACCCGTCGATGGTCACGCGACGCGCGGGATACTCCGACAACCGGCGCAGGATCTCACCGGCGTGATGGATCGCGTTGTCCCCCAACCAACTCCGGGCCGAATGCGCCCGGGTGCCGCTCGCCCGCACCTCCGCCCGCATGGTGCCCTGGCAGCCCGCCTCGACCTCCCCGTAGGTGGGTTCCAACAGGAACGCCACGTCGGCGGCCAGCCATTCCGGGTGCGTCCGCGACACGATGTGCAGCCCGTTGCGTTCGCTCTCGACCTCTTCGCAGTCGTAGAACAGGAAGCTCAGGTCGTGGACCGGTTCGGTGACGGTGGCCGCCAGGTGCAGCGCTATCGCCGTCCCCGACTTCATGTCGCTGGTGCCGCAGCCGTACATGAGGTCGCCGTCCTGACGGGACGGGAAGTTGTCGTGCAGCGGAACGGTGTCGAGGTGGCCCGCCAGCATCACCCGGCCCGGACGGCCCAGTTCCGTTCTGGCGTGGACGACGTTGCCGCTACGGGCCACCCGCAGATGCGGCACCGGCGTCAACGCCGCCTCGACCGCGTCGGCGATCTCCTTCTCGTCACCGGAGACCGATTCGATGTCCACGAGCGCCCGGGTCAGCTCCACCGGGTCGGCCAGTTGCCGTTGCGAAAGTGCCACCACGATCAGCCACGATACGCGCAGGTGTCTACGGTGATGACATCAGTGAGCCAAGCCGGCACGTCACCGGCGCGACACGGGTAACACCGGGGCAGGAGTCACCATGACGGAGTTCTCGACCAGCAGCGCGTGGGGCAGCGGGGTGGCGAGCTACGCCGACGACGGAACCGTGTTGGACGCCTGGTTCACCCGGTTCGGTCTCGGTGAGCCCGGACCGGTCAGCGACCTCCCCGCCACCCGGGACGAGATCCGCGCCGTCGAGACCCGGCCGGTCGACGTCCGGGTGGCGTCACTGGCCGCCCCCCCGGTGGACGCGACCGACGCCTACCTGCGGTTGCACCTGTTGTCGGGAAGGGTGATCCGGCCCCACGAGGCGAACCTCGACGGGATCTTCGGGGTGCTGTCGAACAACGCCTGGACCGACCTGGGACCGGTGCCCGCGACGGCCTTGAACGACGTGCGGACCCGAGCGACGGCCGCCGGGCACCGGCTGCGCGTCGACTCGGTGGACAAGTTCCCCCGCATGGCCGACTACGTCATGCCCGAGGGGGTCCGGATCGCCGACGCCTCCCGCGTCCGGCTCGGCGCCCACCTGGCCGCCGGCACCACCGTGATGCACGAGGGATTCGTCAACTACAACGCCGGCACGCTCGGCACTTCCATGGTGGAGGGCCGGATTTCGGCGGGCGTGGTCGTGGGCGACGGCAGCGACGTCGGCGGCGGATCCTCCATCATGGGGACGCTGTCGGGCGGTGGCAAGGAGGTCGTATCCATCGGGGAACGCTGCCTGCTCGGCGCCAACGCGGGCATCGGGATCTCACTGGGAGACGACTGCGTCGTCGCCGCCGGCTGCTACGTCACGGCCGGGTCGAAGGTGACCCTCCCGGACGGTTCGGTCGTCAAGGCCCGGGAACTCTCCGGAGCCGACGACCTGATGTTCTGGGTCAACACCACCACCGGGGTGCTGGAGGCACGGCCCCGCTCCGGGAGCTGGGGCGCGCTGAACGAGGCGCTGCACCGCAACTGACCGGCGACGCGACCCGCCCGCCTCGGCCGTGCGAGGCGGGCGGGTCGCGTCACGTCACCGACCGCTTCGGTGGCCCACCGGGTAACGCGCGCCGGCGACCTTCCCCGCGATCGGTTCCAACCGGGCCAGCTCGTCGTCGGTCAGGACCACCCCGACCGCCGCCAGGTTCTCCGCCAGCCGCCGCGGGCTGCGGGTTCCGGGGATCGGCACCACCGGGAGGCCGTGGACGTCGGCGCGTTGCTGCACCCAGGCCAACGCCACCTGCGCCATCGTGATCCCACGCCCCTCGGCGATGTCCCGCAACGGGGCCAGCAGGGTGCGGTTGTGGTCGGCGTTGTCGCCGCTGAACCGTGGCCACACCCGACGGATGTCGTCGGCGGCCAGCGCCGACTCCTGGAACGCCCCGGTCAGGAAACCCCGTCCCAGCGGCGAGTACGGGACGATCCCGACTCCCAGAGCGACCGCCGACGGTACCACCTCCGTCTCGATGTCACGGGAGAACAGCGACCACTCCGACTGGACCGCCGCGATCGGGTGCACCGCCGCCGCGGCGCGCAACTCCTCGGCCGACACCTCCGACAGGCCCAGGTGGCGGACCTTCCCGGCGGTGACCAGTTCCGCCATCGCGCCCACCGTCTCCTCTATGGGGACCCGCGGGTCACGGCGGTGCATGTAGTAGAGGTCGATGACGTCGACGCCCAGTCGGCGCAGGCTCGCCTCGGCGCTCTGCCGCACGTACTCCGCGTCGCCCCGGAACGCGCGATGCGCGGGATCGTCGTTGCGGACGATGCCGAACTTCGTGGCCAGGACGACCCGGTCACGATGACGCGCGACGAACGGCGCCAGGAACTCCTCGTTGGCGCCGCGTCCGTACATGTCGGCGGTGTCGAACAGGGTCACCCCGGCCTCCAGCGCCGCCGCGAGCGTGTCGCGGGAACGCGCCGGATCGGCCTCGCCGTAGAACTCGCTCATCCCCATGCAGCCCAGGCCCTGTACCGCCACCGACGGCCCGGCCTTCGACAGTGCGACGACGGGAAGTGCTGAAGAGGTCATGTCATGCCCCGCATTCCGGCGCGCAAGCGCCTCGATAGTTGTCGATCTTGAAGTCCAGTACCGCCACGGCCTCACCGAGCCGCGCGATCTGCGCGCGCACGGCGTCGCGGTGCGCGGTCAGCATCTCGGCCCGCGCGGCGGCGGTGTGATCTCCGGCCCGCACGAGTTCGGCGTAGCGGATCATGTCCGCCACCGGCATCCCGGTCAGGCGCAGATTGGTGATGAAACGGATCCGGGCCAGGTCGGGGTTCCGGAACCGCCGCCGCCCGTGGTGTGACCTGTCGATGTCGGGCAGCAGCCCGATCCGCTCGTACCAACGCAACGTGTGGGCACTGAGCCCGGTCATCTCGGCGACCTCGCCGATCGTGTAGTGGTCCTCCCCGTCCGGTCGAGGAAACGACGCCGCCGTCCGGCCCATCAGTACGGCGGGCAGCGACGTGGTGGTGGAAACGGTCATGTGCGTCCTCCCGGCCGCGCCCGTCTGGGCACGGCTCCCGTGACGTTAACCGGTTCGAGTGCGCTCTAGGCAAGGGCGGAACGTGGGCGGGTCGCCAACCGCGTGACGGCCTCGGTCACCTGCGCGTCGGTGACGGTGAGCGCGATCCTCACGTGACGGTCGCCGTCGGGGCCGTACACCTCGCCCGGCACCACCAGCACGCCCAGTTCCGCGAAGGCGGCGGTCGCCTCCCAGCAGTCGCGTCCGTCGGTGACCCACAGGTACAGGCCCGCCTCCGAGTGGTCGATGCGCCAACCGGCGTCCCGCAACGCGGTCGCGAGACGGTCCCGGCGTCGCCGGTAACGTTCGCGTTGTTCCTCGGCGTGCGACTCGTCGGTCAGGGCCTCCACCATCGCCGCCTGCACGGGGGTGGGCACGATCATCCCCGCGTGTTTACGTACCTGCAGCAGGGCCTCGATCAGGGCGGCGTCGCCCGCGATGAACCCGGCCCGGTAACCGGCCAGGTTCGACCGCTTGGAGAGCGAGTGGACCGCCAGGACACCCGAGGGGACCGGCCCCGAGACGGCGGGATCCAGTATGGACGCCGGTGCGGCCTCCCAGCCGAGCGAGTGGTAGCACTCGTCGTCGACGACGATCGCGCCACGTTCACGGGACCACTCCACCCAGCCGGTGAGCCGCGCCGCGGACAGCACCTCACCGGTGGGATTGCCGGGCGAGTTCAACCAGACCAGCCGCACCCGGGGATGGTCGACCTCCGCGGGATCGTCCGCCCGGATCAGATCCGCCCCCGCCAACCGGGCGCCGATCTCGTACGTCGGATACGACAGGCGCGGGAACACCACCGCGTCACCCGGACCGAGGTCCAGCAGGGTCGGCAGCCAGGCCACCGCCTCCTTGGAGCCGATCGTGGGCAGCACGCCCGGGCCGTCGTCGGCGGGGGTGTGACAGTGGCGCGCCAGCCAGTCGCGGATCGACCGGCGCAACTCCGGGGTGCCGGCGGTCATCGGGTAGCCGGGCCGGTCGGACCGGTCAGCCAGCGCCTTGCGGATCGACTCGGGCACCGGGTCGACCGGAGTCCCCATCGACAGGTCGATCAGTCCACCGGGATGACGTTCGGCGGTGGCGCGATACGGCGCTATCCGATCGAACGGGTACTCCGGCAGCGATCTCACGGTCGGCTCCTCACTGCCGTCACCGAGGTGACGACGTCACCGTGTCGGAGGTCGGCACGGCCCCCGACGCGGCCGGGCGGTCAGGACTCCTTCGACGGGCGCGACGCCACGAACGTGGCGTCCTTTTCGATCTTGCCGATCTTGGAGGCGCCACCGGGAGAACCGAGGTCTTCGAAGAACTCGTAGTTGGCGCCCGTGTAGTCGCTCCACTCCTCGGGGACGTCGTCCTCGTAGAAGATGGCCTCGACGGGGCACACCGGTTCACACGCTCCGCAGTCCACGCACTCGTCGGGGTGGATGTACAGCATCCGGTTGCCCTCGTAGATGCAGTCGACCGGGCATTCCTCGATACACGCCTTGTCGAGAAGGTCGACGCAGGGCTCGGCGATGATGTAGGTCACGAGTCTCCCTTCGAGGTCTGATGTGTATCGGACCCAAAGCCAATGTGCGGGCGGAACCGTTGCCGGAACCACGGTGTCAGGTGGGCCGTGCCTCGTCGCGCGGCCCACGGTGCCGACCACCGGAATCCGGTTCGTCGCGCCCAGCCTAATCTGTACCCAGTCCCACTCGCGTCCGGGAGGTGCACTCGTGCTGGATGATTCCCACGTCGGAAGCCGCGTCGTCGTGCGGCACCGCATACCCGTGACCGGCACCGGGGCACGGTTCACCGACGTCACCGGCAGCCTCGACCACCTGAACGAGGAGGAACTGGTCGTGCGGCGTGACTCTGGAGACGTCACCCGGATCGCCCTCCGATCGGTCGTGGCGGGGAAACCGATACCGGCCAAACCGGTGGCATTCAGTGACATAGTCCGGATCGAGACGGCGTGCGCGGCGGCGTGGCCCGCCGTCGAGCGCCACCGGGACGGCGGCTGGCTGCTGCGCGCGTCGCAGGGCTGGACCCGCCGCGGCAACAGCGTGCTGGTGCTCGGCGAGCCCGAGTCCGATCCGGCCACCGCCGTCCGCGAGGTGGGTGACTGGTACGCCGCGCGCGGCCTCCGCGCCGGGTTCTGCGTCCCCATGCCGCTCAGCCGCCGGTTCGACCGGGAACTCGACCGGCTCGGCTGGGAATGGGAGGCCCCGGTCGTCGCCATGACCTGTCCGGTGGCGGAACTGACCGCCCCGGACAACCCCGCGGTCGAGATCGCGGCCACTCCCGCCGCCGAGTGGCTGACCATCGCGTACGGCTCACCGGAAGACCTGCCGGAGGCGGCGGTCCGGGTACTGACCGACGGCGGGCACCGGGGATTCGCGACCGTCCGGGGAGCCGACAGCGACGTCGCGGCGGTCGGCCGGGTCGCGGTCGAGGACGGCGTCGCCCTGTTCTCCTCGATCAAGGTGACACCGGCCCACCGCCGCCGAGGGCTGGGCCGCGCCGTGATGATCGCGCTGGCGGAGTGGGCGGCCGCGCACGGCGCGACGACCGCCTGCGTACAGGTGGAACGGGACAACGACGCGGCACTGGCGATGTACGCGCGCCTGGGCTTCGTCCGGCATCACGAGTACCACTACCGCTGGTCCACGGAGCCCCGGCACGTGGCGGCCCTGTCGGCCGGCCACCGCCCCGAGTAGGCCACCCGGCCCGCCCCTCACCGCGCTCGGTCCCCGCCCCGTGGCACCTCCCCCCGCTTGGTCCCCGCCCCGTGGCACTTGGTCCCCGCCGTTGCCGGTGAAATACGGACGAACCGGTACATTACGGGCACGAGACATACCGACGGCGGGGACCAAGCGGAACAGTGAGGGGTGGGTCGGGAAATCAGGGGCAGGGCCGGGTCAGCGCTTCGCGGTCCGGCTGCGGTTCCGGCCGCCGTAGTAGGTCTCCACCCGCCGCAGCCGCTGGCTGCGGTGGTCGAGCCCGACGATGGTGATCACCAGGTAGCCCAGCAGGCCACCGACCGCGCAGACCCCCGTGAAGAACAGCAACTGGATGATGATCCAGCCCGCCCCGCCCTCGAACGGGTTCCCGCCGACCAGGAGCGGCGCCACGAACACCGACAACACGACCGCCGCCACCAGCGCCGGTCCGAGCTCGGCGATCAACCGGTCGACCGCCTTACGGGTCCCCCACCACGCGGTCGCCGCGAGTGCGACCAGACCCATCCCGATCGTCGCGTACAGACCGATCGTGAACTGGGCGTCGGGGTCGTCGGCTTGACCACTGACCTCGACGATGATCCGTGCGCCCAGGTTGAACAGGAACAGACCTAGCGCGATCAGTGCGGCCGGGACGATCCGCTTCATTGAGTTCTCCATTGATTCGTCGATACGCTGAGCACGGCGGTGGGACCGTCGGGCGCGTGCGACTCCCCGATGCCGCCGCGCCACCCGGTGTACGCCGCCGAACCCCTTGGATACAAGACACGGCGCGCACATCGCAATACATTCCAGGTCACGATTTGGCGGAACCCGTTCGCCGCAGTGAACCCGACACCACCAGGTATGCGGTCAACGCGATCGTCGCCGCCCCGCACAGCATGTACACCGTAGACGGCCAGATGTTGGCCAGCACCGCGTCCCCGGAGGCGTTGGGCTGCGCCGCCAGCAACACCAGGACGAACCACACCGCGCCGGGCACCAACGCGACCGAACGCAGCCGCGTCCACCACAACGCGAGCAGCGGCAGTCCGGCGTTGGCCGCCACGGCGATCACCGCCGACACCGGCAGGTATCCGCCGGACACCTTCAACGGCACCAGGAACAGCCCGACGACCGTCGAGAGGACGGCCGCCGCGATCACGACGACGGCGCCGCCCCACCGGATCAACAGCTCCGGAACACGGGATGGGGTTTCATCGGCCATCGGGCGATTCTAGAGCCACGTCCGTCGATGCCTCGCCCCCGTCAGTGCGGGGTGACTCCCGCGAACAGGTCCGTCTCCCAGCCGTGCGGGCCGGCGCCGTCGCCGCGGACGCCCTCGGCGAGGATGTAGTGCTCGGTGGCGACGGCGTCCGCGCCCAGCCGGGCGGCCAGCACGTACACCCAGTTCTCCGGCGGCACCTGGGTGGCGTGGGCGCGCAGCGCGGCGAGCTTCCGGTCGGCCGACTCCGGTGCGGTGATCAGGCAGTCCACCTCGGAGTCGTCGACGCCGAACGGCAGGTCCGCCACCGAGGCGGCGTCGCCGAACGGATTGTCCGAGGACTCCTTGAACGCCTCGAAGCCGGCCGCCAGCGAGCTCTTGGGAACGGTCGTCCAGTAGAACTTCGCGATGCGGTGCGGTTCGCCCAGGTCAGGCCGGAAGGCGGCGTCGCCGGCCAGCCGTGCCGCCTCGACGGAGACCCGGTGCGCCTGGATGTGGTCGGGGTGGCCGTAGAAGCCGTTCGGGTCGTACGTCACGAGGACCTGCGGCCGGACCTCGCGCAGCACCGCGACCAGCGGGGTGGCGGCCTCGGTGACGTCGGCGCCCCAGAACGCCCGGGGGTGCGAATTGGCGGGCAACCCCATCATCCCGCTGTCACGATGGGTGCCGACGCCGCCGAGCATCCGCCGGTCCGTGACGCCGAGGGCGTCGCACGCGCGCTGCCACTCCACCAGCCGGTATCCGCCGAGCTGGTCGGCGCCGTCCACGGCGAGACCGGCGAGTTCGGGTACGTGGATCTCGCCCTCCTCGCCGAGCGTGCAGGTGACGAGCGTCACGTGACAGTCGGGGCGGGCGGCGTAGTGGGCGAGGGTGGCGCCGGTGCCGACGGTCTCGTCGTCGGGGTGGGCGTGCACGAACACGGCCCGGAGGGGAGCGGAAATCTCGGTCACCGGACAACGGTAGCCCCCGTGACCACGGGTGGCGTCCCGCCCGGGACACCGAGCGGGGACACCGGCCTCGTTCGGGGGGCGATGTGAGGCCGGTGTCCCCTGTATTCGGTGAAGGTCCGTCAGGCCGTGGCGGCCGTCTCCTCGGTGGTGGTCTGCGCGTCACCGTTCTCCGGGAAGTGGCAGGCGGCGACACCACCGGTCGGAGTGGGAGCCAACGGCGGTTCCGTGGTGGCGCACACGTCCTGCGCCTTCCAGCACCGGGTACGGAACCGGCAACCCGAGGGCGGGTTGAGCGGGGTCGGGACGTCGCCCTCCAGCTTGATCCGTCCGGCGTGCTCCCGGCCGAGCCGGCTCACGTCGGGCACCGCCGACAGCAGCGCCTTGGTGTAGGGGTGCGAGGGCCGCTCGTAGATCTGGGTGCGGTCGCCGATCTCGACGACCTTGCCCAGGTACATCACCGCGATCCGGTCACAGAAGTGCCGGACCACCGACAGGTCGTGCGCGATGAACACGAACGACAGGTTGAACTCCCGCTGCAACCTGCGCAGCAGGTTGATCACCTGCGCCTGGATCGACACGTCGAGCGCGGACACCGGCTCGTCGGCGATGATCAGCTTGGGGCGCAACGCGAGCGAGCGGGCGATGCCGATGCGTTGCCGCTGCCCGCCGGAGAACTCGTGCGGGAAGCGGTTGTAGTGCTCGGGGTTGAGGCCGACGGTCTCCAGCAGTTCCTGCACCCGCTTCTTCACGCCGCCGGGCGGGTCGATGCCGTTGACGGTGAAGGGCGTCGCGATGATCTTCCCCACGGTGTGACGCGGGTTCAGCGACGAGTACGGGTCCTGGAAGATGATCTGGATGTCCTGGCGGAGCTTGCGCAGTTTCGCGCCGTCCAGCCGGGTGATGTCGCGGCCCTCGAACTTGATCGTGCCCGCGGTGGCCTCCAGCAGCCGGACCAGCATGCGCCCGGTGGTGGTCTTGCCGCACCCGGACTCACCCACCAGTCCGAGTGCCTCCCCGGGAGCCACCTCGAAGTCGATGCCGTCGACGGCCTTGACCCACTGCTTGTTGCCGAGGAGGCCGGACCGGACCGGGAAGTGCTTGGTGAGTCCGGAGACCTCCAGGATCGGGCCGGGCGACGCCGGCTCGGCCTCCACGGTGGTCGCTTGCGCTTGCGCCATCAGGAACCGTCCTTCACTTCGGTCTCGCGGATGGTCCGCCGCTTGTCGTGCGGCAGGTGGCACGCCGCCAGGTGCGCGGTCCCGCCCACGACCGGCAGCAGCTCGGGCCGCTGGGTGTCGCACGGGCCGCCGGCGTTCATGGCGTACTCGCAACGGGGGTGGAACGCGCAGCCGTTCGGCACGTTCAGGAGACTCGGCGGGTTGCCGGGGATCGGGTGCAGGTCGTGGTCGGCGTCGCCCGACAGTGTCGGCACCGAACGCAGCAGCCCCCACGTGTACGGGTGCTCACTCTCACGCAGCACCTGCTGGGCGGTCCCGTACTCGGCGCAGCGTCCGCCGTACATCACCAGGACCTCGTCGGCGACCTCGCTCACCACACCGAGGTCGTGGGTGATGAGGATGATCGCGGAGTTGAACTCCCGCTGCAGGTCTTCCAGCAGGTCGAGGATCTGCGCCTGCACGGTGACGTCGAGCGCGGTGGTCGGCTCGTCGGCGATGATGAGGCTGGGGTTGTTCACCAGCGACATGGCGATCATGGCGCGCTGCCGCATACCGCCGGAGAACTCGTGCGGGTACTGCTTGGCGCGCTTGTCGGGCTGCGGGATGCCGACCCGGTCGAGCATCTCGACGGCCCGCGTCCACGCCTGCTTCTTCGGCACGTCGTGGTGCACCCGGTACGACTCGACGATCTGACGGCCGATCGTGTAGTACGGGTGCAGCGCGGTCAGCGGGTCCTGGAAGATCATCGACATGTCCTTGCCGCGCATGCGGCGGATCTTCTCGGCGTCGGCGGTGACGATGTCCACCCCGCCGACCTTCACCGAACCGGACAGTCGCGTCTTGCCGGGGTTGTGCAGGCCCAGCACCGTCAGGCTGGTGACGCTCTTGCCGGAACCGGACTCGCCCACGATCCCGAGGGTCACCCCCCGGCGCAGTGAGAAGCTGAGTCCGTCGACGGCCTTCACGAGGCCGTCCTCGGTGGAGAAGTGGACCTTCAGGTCCTCGACTTCGAGGTAGGGGTCCTCGCCGCCGACGGCCGTACCGACGGCCGGGTCCGGAGCTGTCACGGTGGTCACTGGCTCGTCCTCTCTTAACTCAGCCGTACCCGTGGGTCGATCACCGCGTACAGCAGGTCGACCAACAGGGTGGAGACGACGATGAACAGTGCCGCGATGAGCACGGTCGCCATCACCATCGACAGTTCCAGCGCGCGGACCGCGTCCACCGCGCGTTTTCCGAGCCCGTTGAGGCCGAAGATCGTCTCGGTGACGACCGCACCGCCCAACAGCCCGGCGAGACTCAGGCCCGCCGAGGTGGCGATCGGTGTGATGGAGGCGCGCAGTGCGTGCCTGCCGAACACCGTTCTGCCGCGCAGGCCCTTCGCCCAGGACGTGCGGATGAAGTCCTCGTCGAGGGTCTCCAGCATCTGCGAACGGGTCATCCGGGTCTCGAACGCGAACCCGATGAGCGACACCGCCAACCACGGCAGGATCATCCCCACCATCCAGTCCCCGATGCTCTGCAACGGGGACACGTAAGCCGGTTGCGGCAGCCACTCCAACTCGTACCGGAAGATCAACAACAGCATGGGGCCGAAGAAGAACAACGGGGTCGCCGCACCGACGAGTGACGCCCCGACGGCGAACTTGTCGATGAACCTGCCCCGTTTGATGGCCGCGATCGCGCCCAGGCCGATGCCCAGGGTCATCTGGATCAGCCACGCCCCCACCGCGATGGAGGCGGTGATGGGTAGCGCGTCGGCCACCACCTCGGTGACCTCGCGTCCACCGACGTTGAGCAGACCCAGACACGGGGCGCCGCACTCGGTGCCGTTGTCGTAGGAACGCCCGACGAAGATGCCCTTCACGAAGTCGACGTACTGCTCGTGAACCGGCTCGTCGAGCCCCAGGTTGGCGCGCACGGCGTCCACCTGTTCGGCGGTGCACCGCTGACCGCACTGCAGCCGCGCCGGGTCGGCCGGCACCGCGAAGAACAGCCCGAAGGTGATGATGCTGACCATCGTCAGCGTCAAGACCGCCAGTAGCAGGCGGCGGATGATGAACCGCAACATCGGTGGATACCCATCTGGAAAGGTCGTGGGATTACTGGAGGTGAGGGTGTGGCCGCCGGTCGCCCGGCGGCCACACCGGTTGTCTCACTGTCGGACGCGGTACCTGTTACGGCTCGCGCACGAACAGCTTGGTGACGTCGAGCGTGGAGATGTTCTCCGAGAGGTAGTGACCACCGACGTTGGAACCGGAGATCCACACGCCGTAGGCGATGTCGGTCGGGATCACGGGGGCGTACTTCTCCATGATCTCCTTGCCGAGCTCACCCCACTGGGCGGCGGTCTCCTCGAAGCCGGCACTGCTCGACTCCAGGTCCTCGATCTTCTGGTCCAGCTCGGGGACGTTGATGAACGGGTAGTTGTTCTCCACCGGGATGGACCGGGAGTGGTACAGCGGCGGGAAGACCGTCGAACCGGACGGCCAGTCCTCGCCCCAGCTGCTCCAGTACAGGTCGAACGAGTTGTCCGGGTCGGCGATCTGGCCGTACCAGTCCAGCGGGTCGATCGGGACGGCTTCGATCTCGATGCCGGCCTTGGCGAACTCGTCCACCATGGCGGCGGCGATCCGGCCCTCGGTCGCGGTGTCGGCGTGGGCGTAACGCAGCTGGATGGTCTCGCCGCCCAGCAGTTCCTTCGCCTTCTCCACGTCGTACGGGTAGACGTCGTAGTCCACGTAACCCGGGACCGTCGGACCCATCAGGGTGGTGTTCGGCAGCACCGAGTACTCACCACCGTTGACCTGCACCCAGCGGTCACGGTTGAACGCGTGGTTGATGGCCTGACGGACCGCCAGGTCGGTGACCCGGTTCATGTTGATGTTCAGGTACGAGGTGTACTTCCGCGGCCCCTCCAGGTACCGGCCTTCGTACTCCGCCTTGTTGCCGACGATGTTGCTCAGCTGGCTGGAGTCGACCGGGGTGAAGGTGGCGAGGTTCTCGTCACCGGAGGCGTTGGCGGCCAACCGGGTCGTGATGTCCTCGGGCTGCGTGCCGTACTCGAACACGAAGCTGTCCACGTAGGCGTGGCGGATCGGGTCGGTGTTGGCGTCCCAGTGCTCGTTGCGGACCAGCACGGTCCGCTCCTCGAAGACCCGCTCCTCGATCTTGTACGGACCCGAGGAGAACGGCATCTGGTCGAACTCGCCCTTGGTGTCCTTGTCCGGCGGGATCGGTGCCGTGGTGGGCATGGCCACCGCGAACGGGGTCTCACAACGCGGGCTGTCGAAGGTGAAGGTGATCTTGTTGCCGTCCACGGCGATGCCGGGGGCGGTCTCCTCACCCTCGTAGGGGCCGACGTACTCGTTGGCCGGGTCGAGCCAGTCCAGCAGGAACTGCGCGCCCTCCGGGTACATCGGAACCCGCTCGCCCTCGTCGTTCTCCTCGGTGGCCATGGCCCGGGAGATGCCGTAGGCGACGTGGTCGGCGGTGATGTCGGTGCCGTCCTCGTACTTCAGGCCGTCCTTGAGGGTGTACTCCCAGACGGTGCAGTCACCGTTGACGTCGGTGCCCGGGTCGGTCGCCAGGTCGCCGACGACCTTGCGGCTTCCGTCGCCGTCCTCGCGGTATCCGGTGAGCGTACGGTACAGCAGACCCTGACCGACCATCATGGACGTCGACACGTAGTTACGGGCCGGGTCCAGGTGCGCCATGTCGGAGTTCTGGATGAAGGTGATCTCGCCACCCTCCACCGCGCCCTCCACCGGGGTGGCCGGACCGACCGAGTCCTCGGCGGTGCCGATGATGTCCAGGGTGTTCTGCTCGTGTTCCTGGGCACCTTCACCGTTGTCACCGGTGTTCTCTGCACACCCGGTGACCAGCAGCGCCATCGCGACGCCGCCGACGGCAATGAATCTTGCCTGTCGTTTCAATTCCTTACTCCTCATTCATTCGTCCCGGCGACCCGAGGGGTGCGGGCACTACTTGTGAGACTTCGGGTTCAGTGCGTCGCGAACCGCGTCACCGAACATGTTGAAGGTCAGCACGAGCAACAGGATGGTGCCGCCGCTGAGCATCATCAGGAACCAGGCACCGACCTGCTGCGCCTTCACACCGCCCACGGCCAGCGACACCAGCCGACCGAGGTCGGGGTGCGGCTCGCCCACGCCGATGCCGAGGAAGGCCAGGTACGCCTCGGAGGCGACCAGGGCGGGCACCATGAGCGAGAACGACACCAGGATGGGAGCCCACACGTTGGGCAGCAGCTGCTTGAAGACGATGTGGCCCAGTCCGGCGCCGGAGGCGCGGGCCGCCTCGACGAACTCGCGTTCCCGCAGTGAGAGCACCTGGCCTCGCACCAGACGGGCGGTGTTCATCCAGAAGAACACCATGAAGGTGACGATCAGCATCGTCGACGACAACCACAACGGCCTGGCGCCGGGGCCGCCCAGGATCAGGTTGGTGACGATCGGGACGATCGCCAACGCGAAGATCAGGAACGGGAAGCTAAGCATCACGTCGATGAACCAGGAGATGACCGCGTCGACCCAACCGCCGACGTAGCCGGAGACCGCACCGATCACCGCGCCGATCGCCACCACCACGATCGCGGAGACGATGGCGATCGACACCGAGGTACGGATGCCGTAGAGCAGCGTCATCAACACGTCCTGGCCGTTGCCGGGGACGACGCCGAGCCAGTGTTCGGAACTGACGCCGCCCAGCACGCCCAGCGGGATGGCGCTGCCGTCCAGCTTGTCGGGGTTCTGGTCGTAGGCGTCGTAGCCGTAGACGAGCGCCCACAGCGGCGCCCCGTACGCGGCCACCAGCATGAGGACGATGAGCGCGCCGGTGACCTTGGCGGTGCGGTCGCGCTTGAGCCGGAGCCAGGCCAGCTGCATCGGAGAACGGCCGACGATCTCACTGGCGGGCTTTCCCACCCCCGCGGTGGTGGGCTCCTCGTCCATGTCGGCGACCAAGACAGGCTCGACACCCGGCATGTCGCTGGTCTGCGGACCAGAAGTGTCCTCGGTGTGCGGCGTTGCCGAGCTCTTGTCGACATCGCTCATCGGACCACCGGCCTTTCCACTGGGGCGGAGATTCGGTTACGAGCGCGGTCGCATGAGTGACCCACGCGACACCTTGCTGTCGCACACCGTACTCGCCGTCACATGGCTGGAGAGCACCGAAAAACCAACGGTCGGATAACAAGTCGGCCACGGTGGTCAAGTTCTGGCCACAGGATCGGTCAAACCGGGAGTTCCGGACAACCTGAAACGGGCATATCATCGCTTTGCCGACGAACCGCCGTCACATCTTGTCAAGTAGATAGCGGTTGCGCCGACGACAACATCCGCCGGTGTCGATTCCCGAACCGAAAAGGGGACGATTATGGGTTCGATTATGGAGGCGCAATTACCGGACGTGACCGATCCGGCACCCCGACATCGGCACGGGCGCGGACGCCGACTCGTCACCGGCCGCTCGGATTGTGGACGGGCGGCGACGACACCGTCCGGTCACGCCACCGCCCGGAGGGCCGGAGGCGGTGCGGAGCCGACCGTACGACGCCGTGACGCGGGTCGGCGGACTTGACAAAAGCGTCAGAAGCGGCCACGCGGCGACCGCGGTGCGACCGGCCGGAAGACATCGACGTGTCAGGCGGTCCGGCTCCCGGCGCGATGCAGGACCGCCACCCGGTGCGCGTGGACGACGTCTTCCCCGCGCAGGAACACCACACCATCAGTGCGCGTGGACGACATCCCGTTCCCGCGCACCACACCACCGCTCCGCGCAGGAACACCACACCGTCAGTGCGCGTGGACGACGTCCCGTTCCTGCGCGTAGTGACACGCGCTGGGGTGCGCGCCGCCCTCGCGGATCTCCAGCACCGGTATCTGCTGCTTGCACACGTCCGGTGCCTGCTCGGCCAGCGGCGTGTTCTTCCGCTGTTCGTCGGTGGCGGTCTTCGCCCACTCGGCGCGCGCCTTGAAGCAGCGGGTCCGGAACCGGCATCCCGACGGCGGGTTGGCGGGCGAGGGCACGTCGCCCTCCAGGACGATCTCGTCCCGCTGCCCGCGCAGTGTCGGGTCGGGCACCGGGACCGCCGACAACAGGGCCTGCGTGTACGGGTGCATCGGGTGTTCGTAGATCTGGTTCTCCTCGCCGGACTCGGCGACCTTGCCCAGGTACATCACGGCGACCCGGTCGGCGATGTGGCGCACCACCGACAGGTCGTGGGCGATGAAGAGGTAGGACAGTCCGAGTTCGTCCTGGAGTTCCTCCAGCAGGTTGATGACCTGTCCCTGGATCGACACGTCCAGCGCAGACACCGGCTCGTCACAGATCAGGATCTCCGGCTTGAGGGCCAACGCCCTGGCGATGCCGATGCGTTGCCGTTGCCCACCGGAGAACTGGTGCGGATAACGGCTGATGTGATCCGGGTTGAGGCCGACCATGTCGATCAGTTCCCGCACCGCGGCGCGACGGCCCGACTTGGGGACCGCGTCCGGGTGGATCCGGTACGGCTCACCGATGATGTCGCCGACCGTCATCCGCGGGTTCAGGGAGGTGTACGGGTCCTGGAACACCATCTGCACGTTGCGCCGCAGCCGCCGCATCCCCGACCGGCCAAGCCTCGTGACGTCCTCGCCGCGCACCCGGATGGCGCCCGAGGTGGGCTTCTCCAGGCCGACGAGCAGTTTGGCCAGCGTCGACTTCCCGCATCCGGACTCGCCGACGACGCCGAGCGTCTCACCGCGGTTGAGGGTGATGTCGACGCCGTCCACGGCCTTGACCTGCCCGACCGTCCGCTTGAAGACGATCCCGGAGCGGATCGGGAAGTGCTTGACGAGTCCTTCGACCTGGAGCACCGGTTCAGTTGACGTCATCGGTCATGACCTCCGAAGCGAAGTGGCACGCCGCGGACCGGCCCGCCGTGACAGTGGACAACGGCGGCCGTTCGGTGCGGCAGACGTCCTGGGCGTACCCGCATCGCGGCGCGAAGGCGCAGCCCGGCGGGATGTCGGTCAGCACCGGCGGCAGGCCGGCGATGACCTCCAGCCGTTGTCCCTTCACGTCGAGCCGCGGGATCGACCTGAGCAGCGCCTTCGTGTACGGGTGGGCGGGGCTGGCGAAGGTGTCGCGCACGTTCGCCTGTTCGACCGCGCGTCCCGCGTACATGACGGTGATGTCGTCGGCGACGTCGGCGACCACGCCCAGGTCGTGGGTGATGAGGATGAGCCCCATGTGCCGTTCGGCCTGGATGTCCGACAGCAGGCGCATGATCTGGGCCTGGACGGTCACGTCGAGCGCGGTGGTCGGCTCGTCGGCGATCAGCACCTCCGGGTCCAGGGCGAGCGCCATGGCGATCATGACGCGCTGCCGCATTCCGCCGGAGAACTGGTGCGGGTACTCGTCGACGCGCTGCGCGGCGGCCGGGATGCGCACCATGTCGAGCAGTTCGACCGCGCGCCTGCGGGCGTCCTTGCGGGACATGCCGCGGTGCTTGCGGAACAGCTCACCGAGCTGGAACCCCACCGTCCACACCGGATTCAACGCCGACAGGGCGTCCTGGAACACCATCGCGACGTGGTTGGCGCGGATGCGGCGGCGGCGCTCGGCGCTCAGCTTCAGCAGGTCCACGCCCCGGAAGCGGATCTCACCGCCGGCGACCCGGGCGGGGGGCTCCTCCAGGATCCCCATGATCGCCTGGGCGGTGACGCTCTTGCCGGAGCCGGACTCCCCCACCACCGCGAGGGTCTCCCCCGCCCGCAGCGAGAAGTCGACACCGTTGACGGCGCGGGCGACGCCGTCACGGGTGTGGAACTCCACCTGGAGGTCTTCGACCTCCAGCAGCGGGGCGTCGTCCCGGTAGCCGGGCAGCCCCTCCACGTAGCCGTTGTGCGAACCTTGCCGGTCCAGTTCGACGGTCATGCCTCATATCCCGTCTAGCGAAGTTTCGGGTCCAGGGCGTCGCGGATGGCGTCACCCAGCAGTACGAAGGCCAGCACGGTCGCGATGAGGAACGCGCTGGGGATGATCAGCAGCATCGGGTACCCGTTGACGAACCACTTGGTGGCGTCGTCGATCATCAGGCCCCACGTGATCTCGGGTTTCCGCACGCCCAGACCCAGGAACGACAGCGTCGCCTCGACCGAGATCATGCCCGCGATCGACAGCGGGATCAGCGACACCACCGGGGCGACCGCGTTGGGCAGGATGTGCCGGAACATCAGCCGCGCGTTGGACGCGCCCAACGACCGGGCCGCGTGGACGTAGTCCAGGTTGCGGGCCTCGATGACGCTGGCTCTGACCAGCCGCATGGTGCTCGTCCAACCGAAGATGATCAGTGTGATCACCGCCGGGATGATCGCCTGCAGTCTGGCGCCGACGAACGGCATCTGGATGTCGCGGAACATCGTCAGCAGCAGGATCGCGCCCAGCAGGAACGGGATGGAGTTGAACACGTCGACCGCGCGGGAGAACAGCACGTCCACCCATCCGCCGTAGAAACCGGCGAGGATGCCGAACAGGCCGCCCACGATGAGGGTCCCGGTGACCACCATGAGCGAGAGCTGGACCGACGGCCCCGCACCGTAGACGGTCTGCGCGAAGTAGTCGCAACCCTCGTGGCTGAACCCGAAGGGGTGGCCCGGTTCGGCGGGCGCCTTGTTCCGGGAGATGTCGCACGCCTTCGGATCGACGTCGGTGAACAGCGACGGGAAGAAGCCGATGGCCAGCACCACGAGGATGATCAACAGCGAGATGATGACCGTGGGCCGCTTCCGCAGGTCGCGGATCGCGTCACGCCACAGCCCGGCGGCGCGTTGCGGGCGTTCCCGTTCCTCGTCGATGCCCTCGACGACGCGTTCGTTGATGTCACTACTCATAGCGGATCCTCGGGTCGAGCACGGCGTACAGCAGGTCGATGAGCAGGGTGACGACCATGAAGCAGACCGACAGGATCGCCACGATCGCGATCACCACGGGCAGGTCGTTCTCCCGGGTGGCGTTGTACGCCAGGCCGCCCATGCCCGGGATGCTGTAGATGCCCTCGGTGATGACGGTGCCGCCCAGGGCGTCGGCCAGCGTGAAGCCGACCAGTGTGATCACCGGGATGAGCGAGTTCCGCAGGGTGTGCACGATGGTCACCCGCCGAGAGGTCAGGCCCTTCGCCTTGGCGGTGCGGACGAAGTCGGCGCGCAGGTTCTCCAGCATGCTGGTGCGGGACAGCCGGGTGATCCCGGCGATGCCGAAGGCGCCCAACAGGATGCCCGGTACCAGGAGTGAGAGGAAGGGATATCGGTCGTCGTAGGAGGGCTGGAAGACGATCCCCAGCACACTCTCGCGCCCGAAGGTGTCGCGTGCCCAGTTGCCGAGGGAGACGCCGACGAGTTGCTGTGTGATGACCAGCAGCAGGAACGTCGGGACCGCGACGGTGAACGTGGTGCCGGCGCGCACCAGGTAGTCGAAGAACCTGCCGCGTTTCATCGCGGCGAGCACGCCGGTCGTCACGCCGAACAGCACCCACACGCTGGTGCTGATCGCGAACAGGATCAGGGTGGGCGGCACGGCGCGGACGATCTCGTCGGTCACCGCGTAACCGTCGAAGTTGGTGCCGAAGTCGAGGGTCATCCAGTCGGCCATCCGCTGCTGGAACATCCCCAGGCACGGGTCGCCGAGCCGGTCGAGGCAGGGGTCGTCGGTGCCGAACTTGGCCTCGACGGCGGCGATCTGCTCCGGGGTGGCGGGCTTGTCGCCGAAGAAGGTGCGGGCGGGGTTCCCGTTGACCTGGATGGCCAGCGACAGCAGGTAGTGGAGCAGGAAGAGCACGAAGAACAGCGTGAGCACCGCTTGCAGCAGGCGCCGGATCACATAACGCCCCACGGTCGCCCTCCTCCCGGTCGTTGTCGGACACCGGATCCCCTCTTAGGTACGTCTCGGTCATCGGTTGTCGGCTCGTGCCGCGCGTCCGCGGCGCCGGTGCGGCGGAGTCGCCGCGTCCGGTCCGGTGTGGACGACACCGGATCGGGGTGGTGTGTTTGGTGGGGGCGGCCGATGCCGCGACCGCCCCCCGACGGACGCCGTCGAGTAGTGGACGACGTGTGGTCCGTGCGGCCGGCGTGTGCCGGCCGCACGGACCTGAGCACTACAGCAACTTCAGCGAGTTGATGTCGATCGTGCCCAGGATCGGGTTGCGCTGGAACGAGTCCGGGTCGACGTTCTCGCCGATGACCGTGGCGGTCCGGGTGACCCAGATCGGCGCGACCGGCAGATCGGCCGCCAGCACCTTCTCGGCCTCCTGGTACTTGGTCATCGCGTCGGACAGCGTCTCGGCGCGGTTGCCCTCGGCCAGCAGCTGCTCGAACTCCTCACCGTGGAAGCCGAAGTCGTTGCCGTCGGGGCCGTTGCCGTACAGCGGCTCCAGGTAGTTCTGGTTCAGCGGGTAGTCGGGCGACCAACCGGTCAGGAAGGGGCCGGTCAGCTCGTGGCCGTCCTTCTTGCCGAGGAAGTCCGGCCACTCCAGGGTCTTCAGCTCGTAGGTGATGCCCAGGTTGGCGGCGAGCTGGTCGCCCAGCACCTTCAGGTAGTCCTCACCGGGGCCGGAGTTGACCCACAGCTCGACCGGCTGGTCCATCGGGAAGTCGGTGTCGGCCAGCAGCTGCTTGGCGGCCTCCGGGTCGAAGGTGCACGCCTCGCCGCAGGTGCCCTCCAGGTAACCCGGGATCACGGCCGGGGTGTAGGAGTTCGCCACGGTGTAACGGCCCTGGAAGAGGCCGTCGATGTAGCCCTGACGGTCGATCGCCATCGAGAACGCCTTGCGCACGTTCGGGTCGCTGAACTTCTCGTCGTAGACGGGGAAGCCCAGGCCCCAGGTCTGGCCGGTCTCCTCTTCGCGCATCGCGTCGCCGTACTCGGCCTTGGCGACCTCGTACTCCTCGGCGCCCGGTGCGGCGATGTCGATCTTGCCGGCCTCGAAGTCCGGCCACGCGGTGGCGTCACCGGTGTAGATCTTGTACTCGATCCGCTCGATGGACGGCTGGGTGCCCTTGTAGTCGGCCCACTTCTCCATGTGGATGGAGGAGTTGTGGTTCCACTTGCCGTCGATCTTGTAGGGGCCGTTGCCGATCGGGGTCTCGTTGCAGGCGTCGATGTCGGCCAGGCACTCGTCCGCCATCGGCATGAACGCGGTGTATCCCAGGGTGACGGGGAAGCCGACCCACGGTTCCGCGAGGGTGACCTCGAGGGTCAACGGGTCCACGGCCTTGACACCGGACAGCTCGGTGGCCTCGGGCTTGGCGGCCTCTTCGGGGCCGTCGCCGTCGGGGTCTTCACCCAACTGCATCTCGGCCCAGCCGTCGATCTGCTTGAAGAAACCGGCACCGTAGTTGGCGTTCTCGCCGTAGACGGTGTAGTTCCACGACTTCACGAAGGTCTCGGCGGTGATCTCCTCACCGTTCTGGAAGGTGAAGCCCTCCTGGAGCTTGATCGTCCAGACCTTGTTGTCCTCGGTGGTGGGCACGCCGTCGGCGAGGACCGGGGCGAGGTTGCCCTCCATGTCGTAGGTGTACAGGCCGGCGTAGAGGCGGTCGGCGATCTCGCCGCCCTCGGTCTCCTGGATGTTGGCCGGGATCAGGTTCTGCGGCTCCCCCAGGCCGAGCCGCAGCGTGCCGTCGCTGCCGCTGCCGCTGCCGCTTCCACCGTCGCCGCCGCCACAGGCTGCCAGACCGACACCGGTCAGGGCCAAGGCGGAGATGGCGGTGATGACGCGTCTGTTGTTGCGCACCGTCATGTCTCCATCGGTTGTAGTTCCCATGGCTGAACCGAGCCCGCCAGGCGAAATCGCCCCGTCGGCCAAGGGTGAGGACACCGTCTCGGGCCACGTGCCGGAAAAGCTAGCCCACGATTCGGCGATTGAAGCCGCGAAAAATGCACCGAACGATAACGATTCAGCCAATTAACAGCCGTCCTGACTTGACAAGATGGACAGGTGAGCCGCCTCACTGTGTCTCGCATCACGACTTTGGGGAACCGACCCACCACTGAAAGTGGATGTCGTCACGCGCATATCCGGACAAGGCGTGCATAACGGCCCGGGATTGGAGACGGCGACTCCGGTAGCACCATTCCGAATTGTCAAATCGGCCCACTACTTAGTCCTACTAATTGTCAAGAGCCGTGTGATATGGGGCCTTAATGTGCGAAGGGCGGTAACCGCCGGAGAACCGTCGTCACGGTGGATGACCGGCCCGCGTGTGACCGGAGTCCCAAGCGCCGCCCCCGGCCCCCCGGCGGGGCATGATTCCGCTCACTGTGGCGCGCGGTATCCTGCGGGCCGCAGTAATCCAGCGAGCCCACTGTGACGCGCACGCCGATATGCCGGACTTGTCAAGCGAGTCGAATCGATCGCCAGCGTTGTACTTGGTGCTCACCGATATCGCGCAAGGGAGCGCAACAGGATGACTTCCACTTCGGCGCCACCGGGGCGCCCGCGGGCCGCGATCGCGGAACGCACCCTGCGGACCGACAGATGGTGGCTCGCGCCGCTGCTCACCTTCGCGGGCCTCTCCGCCTGGGTCGTGTACGCCACGGTCCGGGTCTTCATGCAGACCGACTACTGGGTCCCGGCCTACAACTACCTGACCCCGTTCTACTCACCGTGTGTGTCCCTGGGCTGTGTCCCCGAAGCCGCCCACTTCGGCCGCTTCCTGCCCGACCACCCGCTGATCCCCTACGCCGCCCTCAGCCTGCCGTTCCTGCTGCTGTTCCGGCTCACCTGCTACTACTACCGGCGCGCCTACTACCGGTCGTTCTGGCTGTCGCCCCCGGCGTGCGCGGTGCCCGACGGTCACGGGAAGTACAGCGGCGAGACCCGTTTCCCGCTCATCTTCCAGAACGCCCACCGCTGGACCTTCTACCTGGCGTTCGTCATCTCGGCCATCAACACCTGGGACGCCGTCCTGGCCATGTGGAACGACCAGGGCTCGTTCGCGCTCGGACTGGGCAACGTCATCCTGTGGGCCAACGTCGTGCTGCTGTGGTGCTACACGCTCGGCTGCCACTCCTGCCGTCACATCATGGGCGGCCGGATGCGGCACTTCTCCAAGCACCCGATCCGGTACCGGCTGTGGACGTTCTCCTCCAAGCTCAACACCCGGCACATGCTGTTCGCCTGGCTGACGCTGGCCTCGCTCGCCCTGACCGACTTCTACGTGATGTCGCTGGCCGCAGGCTGGTTCCACGACATCCGGTTCATCAACTAGGAGTGACACCTATGTCCGAAATAGAACGGCACTCCTTCGACGTCCTGGTCATCGGCGCCGGCGGCGCCGGGCTGCGCGCCGCCATCGAGGCACGGTCGGCCGGCAAGAAGACCGCCATCATCTCCAAGTCGCTGTTCGGCAAGGCGCACACCGTCATGGCCGAGGGCGGCGCCGCCGCCGCGTTGGGGAACGTCAACTCCCGCGACAACTGGATGGTGCACTTCCGCGACACCATCCGAGGCGGCAAGTTCCTCAACCACTACCGGATGGCGGAACTGCACGCGAAGGAGGCGCCCGACCGCATCTGGGAGCTGGAGACCTACGGCGCGCTGTTCGACCGCACCAAGGACGGCCGGATCAGCCAACGCAACTTCGGGGGACACGAGTACCCCCGGCTCGCGCACGTCGGCGACCGCACCGGCCTGGAGATGATCCGGACGCTGCAGCAGAAGATCGTGTCCCTGCAACAGGACGACAAGAACAACGTCGGCAGTTACGAGTCGAAGCTGAAGATCTTCGCCGAGACCACGATCGTGGAACTGCTGATGTCGGAGGGCCGCATCGCCGGAGCGCTCGGCTACTACCGCGACACCGGCAGGTTCGTCCTGTTCGAGGCCCCCGCGGTCGTACTGGCCACCGGCGGCATCGGCAAGAGCTTCAAGGTCACCTCCAACTCCTGGGAGTACACCGGCGACGGCCACGCCCTGGCCATGCGGGCCGGCGCGACCCTGGTCAACATGGAGTTCGTCCAGTTCCACCCGACCGGGATGGTGTGGCCGCCCTCGGTCAAGGGCATCCTGGTCACCGAGTCGGTGCGCGGCGACGGCGGCGTCCTCCGCAACAGCGAGGGCCGCCGCTTCATGTTCGACTACATCCCCGAGGTGTTCAAGAGCCAGTACGCCACCACCGAGGAGGAGGGCGACCGCTGGTACACCGACCCCGACAACAACAAGCGCCCCCCGGAACTGCTCCCCCGCGACGAGGTCGCCCGCGCCATCAACTCCGAGGTGAAGGCGGGCCGCGGCTCCCCCCACGGCGGCGTCTTCCTCGACGTGTCCACCCGGATGAAGGCCGAGGAGATCATCAAGCGGCTGCCGTCCATGCACCACCAGTTCAAGGAACTGGCCGATGTGGACATCACGAAGGAGCCGATGGAGGTCGGACCGACCTGTCACTACGTGATGGGCGGGATCGAGGTCGATCCGGAATCCCAGCAGTCGAAGGTGCCCGGCCTGTTCGCCGCCGGCGAGGTCTCCGGCGGTATGCACGGCTCCAACCGGCTGGGTGGCAACTCGCTGTCGGACCTGCTGGTGTTCGGCAAACGCGCCGGTGAGTACGCCGCCGCCTACGTCGACGGGCTGAGCGAACGCCCCAGGACCACCGACGCCGACGTCGCCGCGGCCTCCACCGCGGCCCTCGACCTGCTCACCGAGCAGCCCGAGGAGGGCGCAGAGAACCCCTACACGCTGCAGCACGACCTGCAACAGGTGATGAACGACCTGGTCGGCATCATCCGGCGTGCCGGGGAACTGGAGGAGGCGCTCACCAGGCTCGCCGAACTGCGGAAGCGGGCCGCCAACGTCAAGGCCTCCGGTGGCCGCAGGTACAACCCCGGCTGGCACCTGGCCATGGACCTGCGCAACATGCTCACCGTGTCGGAGTGCATCGCCAAGGCCGCACTCGAACGGTCCGAGTCCCGGGGCGGGCACACCCGCGAGGACAACCCCGGCATGGACCCGAACTGGCGCAAGGTCAACCTGATCTGCAGCCTCGGGGAGAACGGCGTCGTCCTGAAGCGCCAGCCGCTGCCGACGATGCCCGACGAACTGCTGTCGCTGTTCGACCGCTCCGAACTGGCCAAGTACCTCACCGAGGCCGAACTGGCCGACTTCGACCGTATCGGCGGCGGTGGTGAGGCCACCGGCGGCGACGAGTCCGGTAGCGCACCGGCGGAGACCGAATCCGAAGCGGTCGGCATGGTGAGCGCGAGCGAACACCCTCCCACCGCCGACGCCGACACCCCCGACGGCGACGCGGTGGACGACGCCACCGCCACCACCGGTGACGCAACGACGAAGACGGACGATGGGAACGGTGACAAGGCATGACCACACGGCATTTCCGCGTCTGGCGCGGTGACGACGAGGGCGGCGAGCTGACCGACTTCGACGTCGAGGTGAACGAGGGCGAGGTCGTCCTCGACATCATCCACCGGCTCCAGGCCACCCAGGCACCCGACCTGGCCGTGCGGTGGAACTGTAAGGCCGGCAAGTGCGGCTCCTGTTCGGCGGAGATCAACGGCAAGCCCCGGCTGCTGTGCATGACCCGGATGAGCACCTTCACGGCCGACGAGACGATCACCGTCACCCCGCTGCGCACCTTCCCCGTGGTGCGTGACCTGGTCACGGACGTCTCGTACAACTACGAGAAGGCCCGGGCGATGCCCGCCTTCGCGCCACCCGCCGACCTGAAGCCCGGCGAGTACCGGATGCAGCAGGTCGACGTGGAGCGGTCGCAGGAGTTCCGCAAGTGCATCGAGTGCTTCCTGTGCCAGAACACCTGCCACGTCATTCGCGACCACGAGGAGAACAAGCCGCCGTTCTCGGGTCCGCGGTTGTTCATCCGGGCCGCCGAGCTGGACATGCACCCGCTCGACGCCCGTGAGGACCGCAAGGAGCTGGCCCAGGCCGAACAGGGCCTCGGATACTGCAACATCACGAAGTGCTGCACCGAGGTGTGCCCAGAACACATCAAGATCACCGACAACGCGATCATCCCGATGAAGGAACGCGTCGTGGACCGCCGGTACGACCCGCTGGTCTGGCTGGGCCGCAAGATCCTGCGCCGCGACCAGATCAAGAACTGACCCCCGCACCACCCGCCGCCCGGTTCCCCACCACGAGGGGACCGGGCGGTTCCACGTCCCGATCACACAGAGTGCGTAGCACATCGTAGCGAAGTCGATTAATGTGGGACGATGACGCGTGTGATCAACCAACGCGAGCTCCGTAACGAGAGCGGCGCCATCCTCCGTGCCGTCGCGGCGGGCGAGACCTTCATCGTCGCCAACAACGGCACTCCGGTCGCCGAACTACGGCCACTGCCTCGTGGGATGTTCGTCAAGAAGGACGAGGCGCTTCGAGGTGCCCGCCGTCTTCCCGCCATGGATTACGCCACACTCCGCGCGGAACTGGACGCGCTGGTGGACCAGGACGTGCTCCGTGACGAGTGAGCCGGACACCGGGCGGGCACTGCTGGACACCTCCGTCGTCATCGACTTCGTGGAGGTCGAGGCGGAACTGCCCGACCAGCTCACCATCAGTACGGTCTCGTTGGCCGAACTGTGCGCCGGCCTGTACACCAACCCGGATCCGATGATCAGGGTGCAGCGGCAGCTCCGGCTGCAGTGGGTGGAGTCGACGTTTCCCGCCCACCCGTTCGACGTGGAGTCGGCGCGCACGTTCGGCTCGTTGTGGGCTCTGGTCGAGGCCATGGGACGCCGCCCACGCAAGCGCATGGCCGACCTCCAGATCGCCGCGACCGCGGTCGCCCACGGCCTTCCCCTCTACACCCGCAACCCGGAGGACTTCAAAGGGCTGGGCGGCTTCCTCCACGTCGTCGCCGTGTGAGCCGTGGACTACCATCGACGCCGGGTTCACCTGTCCCGGTTCGGGGCGCTTCACACACCAGAGGATTGACACCTTCATGCCTTCGCTGACCATCGGTATCGTCGGACTGCCCAACGTCGGCAAGTCAACGCTGTTCAACGCGCTCACCCGGTCCGACATCCTGGCCGCCAACTACCCGTTCGCGACCATCGAACCCAACACCGGGGTCGTCGGCGTACCCGACGCACGGCTGGCCCGGCTCGCCGAGCTGCACGAGTCACAGCGCATCCTGCCCGCCACCGTGACCTTCGTCGACATCGCCGGACTCGTCAAGGGCGCCAGCGAAGGACTCGGCAAGGGCAACAAGTTCCTCGCCAACATCCGTGAGGCCAACGCCATCTGCCAGGTGGTGCGGGTGTTCGAGGACGGCAACGTCACCCACGTCGACGGCCGGGTCTCCCCCGCCGACGACATCGAGACCATCAACACCGAACTGATCCTGGCCGACATCCAGACCATCGACAAGGCCCTTCCCCGCCTGGAGAAGGAGGCCCGGATGGACAAGTCCAAGGCCACCAAGGTCGAGGCGATCAAGGCGGCCCGCGCGGTACTGGACGAGGGCCAGACGGTGTTCGCGGCCGGGCTGGACCCGGAACCGCTGTACGACCTGCACCTTCTGACCGCCAAGCCGTTCCTGTACGTCTTCAACGTCGACGAGTCACAGGTGACCGACACCGAGCTGGCGGAGCGGCTGAAGGCGATGGTGGCGCCGGCCGACGCGGTCCTGCTGGACGCCAAGTTCGAATCCGAACTGGTGGACCTGGACGAGGAGGAGGCGCTGGAGATGCTCCAGTCCACCGGGCAGACCGAACCCGGCCTCGACCGGTTGGCCCACATGGGATTCCACACGCTCGGCCTCCAGACCTACCTCACCGCCGGGCCCAAGGAGACCCGCGCCTGGACGATCCGGCAGGGCGCGACGGCCCCGGAGGCCGCCGGCGAGATCCACACCGACTTCCAGCGCGGCTTCATCAAGGCCGAGATCGTCTCCTTCGACGACCTCATGGCCGCCGGTTCCATGCAGGCCGCCAAGGCCGCCGGCAAGGTCCGCATGGAGGGCAAGGACTACGTCATGCAGGACGGCGACGTCGTCGAGTTCCGCTTCAACGTCTGACGGGCTGACGCCGTGATCGGCTGAGGTGCTGGTCAGACGGTAAAACACCAGCTCAGGGGTCAGATCTTCGGGTCTGGCCCCTTCCTGTTTTCTCCGGCTGGATCAGCCTGTTTCCTGGCCCTGTGCTGACTTGGTGCTGACTCACCGGGCAGGTTTGTACGTGCTCTGAGCTGGGGTTTCCGGGGTGCCGTGCGAGGCCGGAGAGAACGGGGACGCACCTGGGGCCGGGCACGGGAAACCCGGTACGCACGCGGAAGGGCCGCCGGGCAGGATGGGGGAGTGGCTGACCTGCTGTGGGATGACGTCAGAGGGTTCTTCGACCCCGATCTGATGGGCGCGCTGCCAGACGTGCTCGTTCCTGGGGCCTCGGTCGAGGACTGGCAGGCTGTCCTCGACCTTGTTGACGTGAGCGGATGGAAGTGCCAGTACTCCGAAGGAGAGTCAGTACTTCCTGTGCCTCGGGCGGAGGTAGTTCTGTCCCGCCAGGCTGATGCGGAGTGTCCGCAGCTGAGGGTCTGGCTGGCCCCCGAGGTGCTGGTGATCTTCCGCTTCTACTCGGCAGACGAGATCGACTTTGATGTCGACCTGCGGGAACTCCAGGGGCAGGAGCGGCTCGACCTGTTCTGTGAGTTCCTCACGGCTATCGGGCGGCGGTTGGGGAAGCCGGTGCTGATGGATGCCGAGGGCGGCGACGGCAGCCATCCCGTACTTGGATTCGAGGTCGAGAGCGATCGTGTCGTGCTGTTGGCGGAGCCGCTCGCGTCCTGACGATGTTGCTTCGGGCCTCCCGGAACGGCCCCTCTTTATGCGACAACGCGAATATTCGCGTCACCGCATGGACGCGACAGCGCCCCCTCCGTACGGTCGTGATGCCGCCCCACGAGGGGGCGCGGGACAGGGGGTTTCACCATGGCTCGTGAGGAACTGACCCGGCTGACCGGCAACGGGAACGGCGAGTGCGGCAAGGACGACTGCCCGAACGTCTACCGGACCGCGTCCGGCTCGTTCGTCGTCCAAGGCGACGTGTCCAATGCGTTCACCACGATGCGGGACGCGATGCTCGGGCAGGTCCCTGAGGAGCACCGGGACAGGTTCAAGCAGGCCGTCCGCAACGATCCGACCCTCCGGGACCGACTTCACGCCCTCGCCGCGCGACCCGATCAGGAATCGATCGCGCTCCTAGTGCCGAACGTTGCCCACTGGACGAAGAGGACTACGCAGGCCCGCAACGACCTCGCGCACACGGGCAAGACGTCGAATCACTCCTTCGAGGAGCTGATCGCCGTCGTCGAGGTGACGACGGCCGTCGTAATCCTCAATGTGCTGCACGAAATCGGTCTGCCGCCCAAGCGGCAGAGGGAGATCGTACGGGATCGCCCAAGACTCAGGCATACGACTGGTCTTGCCCGCGAATGGCTGGTCGCCTCCGAATCTGGACGAAGGGGCTGTCGCTGAGACGAGGCGGGCAGTTGCGCGAGAGGGAAGAGGTAGCTGCATTGAATAAGGATGATTCGGGTGCGACGCAGAAGCGCCATCTGAGGATGGTGTGCACGTGACCGGCAAGAAGAGCACGGCGAAGCTTCATCACTACGTGCCGCAGGCGTACCTTCGGGGCTTCGCTACGAACAAGGAGCGCATCAGAGTCATTCCCCTTGACCGATCCCGACAGCCCTACACACCGAGCGTGAAGAACGTGGCCGCACAGAACCAATTCCACGCGGTCGGCGAGTTCGAGGAGCCGGATGCGTTCGAGAAGGCGCTGAGCGAGGTCGAAGGCCAGGCCCTCGGCATCATCAGGGGCTTCGCCGACGGCGAGTTTCCTCCTTCCGAGGAGAACAGGTGGGCCTTCGCCCACTACACGGCGTTGCAGAGCGTGCGCGGGCCTGATACCCGCAGGACGACGGAGCATCTGCGCGCGACCATGGTCCGGCTAGAGATGGGTACCGGTGGTCGCAAGAACGTGAGTGCTTGGATCCGTGACAATCTCAGGTTCGACCCGACGCCGGAGCAAGAGGCTCGAATCTGGGACGAGGCCACCCAACCCGGAGGGCCGCCGATCGGATTCTCCAACCTGGCTCACATCCAGAACGCAGTCAAGACCGCGATCGAACTGACACCCTACCTTGCGACCCGCCCCTGGGCGCTCGTTCGCTTCGACCGACGCTCCCTCATCACATCGGATGCTCCCGTCAGTCTGGTGCGCCGACCGAATGCTAAGTCGTGGGAGGGAGTCGGTTTCGCGACGGCATGGGGCGTCACGTTCCCGCTCACGCGAAAGCTGGGACTACTCATGAGCGACCCCATGGCGATGTTGGAGGGTGTTGGAGCGGGCGATTCTCGTGTCCAGCAGCTCCGCGAGATGGTGCTTGCCGGACGGATCGACCAAATCCAGTCCGGGACCACAGCCATGGAGAAGCTGTTCAACCAGCACACTGCGGAAGCGGCCCGGGAGTACGTCTTTCACCACCCCGAGGACGAGCGATTCGTTCCTGCCGATTTGCCCGAACCAGACCTGATCAATATCAAACCGGTGGGCGGACTCGTCGACGTGGACTTCGACGGTGAGCCACTGTTCGCGCCCGATCGGGACAATCCGCAGCATGAGGAAAGCCTCCCAAATCGGTTCGATTAGGAGCGTTTTCGCACTCCGTCGATTGGTCTGCACGCGCGTTAGTAGATGGCCCTCGGTCGATTTCCGCTTCAACGTGTAGCGACGTCGTAGGGCCGAAGCCGCGTGGAGTCCGCAGCCGAGTGCGTCAGTCGGCGGCGTGCTCGCGTGATGCCCGTGCGAGCTTGGTGACGAGCTCGTCCGGGATCGGCTTGCGCGGCGAGAAGGTGACGCCGGTCTTGGTCGCCTTGAGGCCCGCCTCCGTGATCTCCTCGGCATGGGCCGCGATCGCGGGGGCGAGGAAGTACAACCCGACCTGCCTGCTGAACGCCGCGTAGCTCGCGACGACCTTGCCCCCGACGCTGAACCCCGGCATGTCGTACGCCGTCATCTCCTCCGCGTCCGGCAGAGCGTCACCCAGGAGGTCCCGGAGGTGGCTGAGGACCGGGCGGAACGCCTCGGGAGCGGCGGCGATGTAGGAGTCGTGGTCGGCGATGGCTGTCATGTCTCGGCCTTCCTCTCGCTGTGGTCACTCTAGCCGCGTGTGGGTCGATGGGCATGCGGGATGAGGGGGCACGGTGACATTTCCGGCGCGGCTCCGTATGTGCCTCCATTCCGCCCGGAAACCGCGATCGGGCCAATACCCTTCATCTCATGACGACTCCCATACGCCGCGAGATCGGCCAGGTCTTCATCCCCGTACGCGACATCGCACGTGCCGCGGCCTGGTACAGCCGGCTCCTCGGGGTCGAGGTCTCCGCGCCCTCCCATGACGCCACGATCGTGGACGTCGCCATGGAGGCCGGCCCGGGCCTGGCCCTGGACGCCAACGCGCCGTTCACCCCCGACGGGCCACCGCGCTTCTTCTGGTGGGCGGACGACCTCGGCGCGGTCGTGGCCCATCTCCGCGAGCTCGGTGCGGACCTCGTCTCCGACGTCGTGGACATCGGCAGTGTCGCCTTCGTGCAGTTCCGCGACCCGGACGGGAATCCTCTGATGGTGTGTGCCCGGACGAGCAACGGCGCTGCCGGGACACCGTCCGAATAGGTGCGCGAGCGGTTCGCCCACCTCGTCGTCGGCGTCCGGCGGAACGAGTACATTGGATCCTCGTGACGGTCGCCGGAACGGCGACCTCGATTCGGCAAGAGGTCAGGGGGCGTCGTGTGGCCGAGCGGAACACGTCAATCGAATCCCGGGGCGACGTTAACCGGGATCAGGCACAGATCGTCGCCTACGATGTCTCGCACCGCTCCTCACTTCTCGACATCTCGATCCGTGCCTGGGCTCCAGTGTTCCCACGGTTGAAGGCCGGGACTCCAGAGTTCGTCTACGACTCCTTCTATCCAGACGGCTGGGAGGCGAGGCAACGGGCGGACCTGGCCGAGGTGTTGGACGGCGAGCCCGAGAACGTGGACGTCGCGGTACTGGACGGGACACCGGTCGGATGGGCCTGCACCAGACTGCATCCCGAGGACTTCATGGGCGAGATCTACGTGCTCGCGGTCGATCCCGCGCACCAACGCATCGGCATCGCGCGGATGTTGATGGAACACGCGTACGCGCGGGCACAGGCGGCGGGTGCCCGGATGATGATGGTGGAGACCGGCGACGATCCCGGCCACGAACCGGCACGCGGCCTGTACGAGTCGGACGGATTCGTGAGGTGGCCGGTGGCCCGTTACTTCAAGGACCTACGCGGCCTTCCACCGGATTCCTGATCAGTTCGGAGCGGTAAGCCGGTGGCCCGGCCGTGTCCTTTCCCGCAGCGCATTCCCAGCGAGTGAATCGTGCCGTCGAAGACGACGCCGCCCGTCACGAAGGTGCATACGCCACTGCGCCGGGGACGCCACATACCGTCGCCCGCCGACGAATCCTTTCTGGAACGAGCCGAACAGCGGATCTCGCCCTCACCGCCCCGACATGAGATCGACGAGTATCGGCATCGCTGAGGAGGGGTCGGGGCCTATCCTCCCGGCGGCCAGATCGGGGTCCGCTCGGCGCGCGATCTCACATGCTCCCTGTACGGCGTGGAAGGGGAAGCGCGGTGCGAGCATCTTCTTGGTGACCAGTCCCAGCTTCGCCAAGAGATCGTCGAGCTGGCCGCTACTCAACGCAGAGCGCTTGTCTTCAACGTGCCACCGCAGCCATGCCTCGAACTTGAGATTCGAGGCGAGCAGGAGGATCGACTCGCTGTCGGCGAGTCGACAGGCGGTGCGCAGTGCCTCGTGCCGATCCACGTCCACCAGACAGACGCAGATGTCGTACTCCTTCTCGTCGCTTACTGCCTTGTCGCGGATCTCCATGCATTTCCGGACGACCGCCGCCGGATCCTTACCCACGCCGACCGGTTTCACGATGGCGGTGGCACCCGCGCTGCGCAGGTGGCGATTCAAGCCCTCGACGTACTGGGGCTCCGTCCGCGTTCCCTCGGTGACCACGAGGATGCGCTGAGCGGGCTGCCTCCTGGGCCTGGCGCGCCCGCTCTGCATTCGTGTCGCCACCCTCAACACTCCCCCGAACCGACGAGTGCGGCCAGCGTGCTCGGCGAGAGCCGCGGTGTCCCGCCATACCGGCCGGTGAGGTAGCGTCGCGCCACGTTCGCATCCGGGTGCTTCGGGAAGTCGGCGAGGCAGGTCAGCTCTGTTACCCCCTCGTTGGTCTTGTCGGTGAGCCAGACCTGTTCGGGCTCCAGCCTCACCTCGCTGAGCGGCGAGAGGACGTACGATTCGTGGCTCGTGAAGACGAGCTGCGCGTGCCGGGTGTTGACCAGTGGGTCCGCGAACGCTCCAAGCAGCACCTCAAGCAGATGGGGATGCAGGCTCGCGTCGATCTCATCGACGAGAAGCAACCCTCCCTCCCGTAGTGCCTCCAAAGCCGGCACCGCGATGGCGAGCCAGGCGATCGTGCCGTCACTCTCATCCTGGATGGTGAACTCCGGACACTCGTCGGCAGTGCCCTGATGGGTGAACACCAGATGCCGCACCACCTGAGCGAGCTGATCGTCGTCCAGATCACCGGTCTCCTCATCGCCGGAGACGGGGTCGACGGGCCCCTCCTCCTCGCGCAGCTCACGTCGGAGCCGACGGAGCACCCGGCGCACGTGCTCGGGGATGTTCGTCTCCTCGATGCCCACCTTCACGACTCCGATGTCGGCGACCTGGAGTAGCGCTTCGAGGTCCGTGAAGGTGACGCTTCCCTCCGCCAGTGAGTCCGCCAGGCTCGCCAGACGCTCGGCACGGTGGGAGTCCTTCACCAGTACACAGTCGAAGCCGGAGGCCAGTCCCCGAGCCACGGGGTGCAGGAGCGATTCGTCCAACAGGAGTGCCCGGCTGAGCACGAGTTCACGCGCGGTCACCTCGATCTTCGCGCGGAGACTCTGGTGGAACTTCAGGGTGCCGGTGTCCCGGTCACGCTCCAACAGCGTGCGCCACCGTGAGGCGGGCACGTCACGAAGCCACTCACGCTTGATGCCGTCGTGGTCGACCTCGAAACCGTAGAGATGCCGACGTCCCTCATGGACGAAGTCGAGTTCGTATCCACTGGACGAGGTCCTTGCGCTCCCATCGAGCAGGAACGGCGCGCGGTGCATCGACTTCGACGCCTGCCACGACGTGGCGGACCGATTGATCGCCGCGAAGGTGTAGTGGAAGGCGTCCAGAACTGCCGACTTCCCGGTCGCGTTGCCACCGAAGATCCCCGCGATCGGGTATGTCGCGCCGGCCCAGTCGTCGCCCTGTGGCCGGAGAGTCCGCAGCGACGAACGCGTGAGATCGACCGTGATCTCGTCCCGGATGCTCTTGTGGTTGCGCACCGTGAAACTCAGCAGGACCATAGGGCATTTTATCATGCGGAGCCTAGCGGATTCTACGTTTTTCGAGTGATCAGACGGTTCGCGCCGGGCAGCGGCAGCTTGCCGCCCGGCGCGAACCTCCATGCATTTCCAGCCGAGCCTGCCGCGCACGATCCGCGCACGATCCACGTGCGGTGCGCAGCGCCGCCACCGGCCCGACCTCCGCCACGGTTCGCGGTCTCGCTCATTCCTCAATGGAGGCATGACGGCACCGGCGCCTGTCGAGAAACCGGTACGCCGCTTCGCACCTTCCGCCACAGGAGCACGAGGGGTAACATCGAGCACACACCGGATCACCCCGTGGCTGCGCAGTCACCGTTCGGGCTGCTCACGCCGCAAGAAGGAGGAGCGATGGCCTGGCAATCGCCCGAAGGCGAGCGGCGGACCGTCACGAGGCTCATCCGACGCGGTGATAACGCGATCGCCCGCGGCCAGTGGGCCCTCGCCCTACGCCACTACCAGAAGGCCACCGGACCCGCGGTCAGAGTCGCCCAAGCCGAACAAGGCGACCAGGACCAGGCGGTACCGGGCTCGATCTACTACAACCTGGCCGAACTCTCCGTCAAGGCCGGTAACACCTCGATGGCCTGGCTGACGGCCCTTCAAGCCTGCGAGGTGTACGGCCCCCTGGACCCCACGGGCGCCCGGCCCACCGCTGTGGCCTCCTGCCTCACAGGCGCGCCCTCGCGAACCGAGGAACGGATCGGCGCCAACGCCGACGTCCGCTCCCGCTACGTCCTGCTCAGCGCGGGCCTGGTACGCCAGGCCGGACCTCACGCACTGCGGGTGGACGTCGGTGGGGGTGCTCTCGACGGCGTCACCGACGCCTCCGAAGCCGTCGAACGGATCGGTGCGCCCGCGGTCCGCACCTACGAGGAACTGGTCAGACACGGCCACCGCTACACCGACGCCGATGTCGGCCGCATCCGGTGGCGCATCACCCGGGCCCGCACCATCCTCGGTAGCTGAGGCGGCTCACGCCTCCAGGACGAAGAAGAGGAAGGCCAGGAAGCGCGGATCCTCGCGGTCCGCGAAGAACTCGGGAAACAGTTCGACGGCCTCCGGTGCCGGGCCGGGTTCCTCGACCCGGGCGATCCGGAAACCGGCATCGAGGAACGACTGACACATCGTGGAGAGCGACCGGTCCCAGAACGTGATGTCGACGGACTGATCGATCCAGTTCTTCTCGTGTCGGGGCCGGGTGCTGAAGTAGTTGGTCTTCTCGCCCCGTTCCCGCGCGGAGAACCAGTTCACGAGGGGATGCTCCACGGAGAGGACCAGGCGCCCTCCCGGCTTGAGCACCCGCCTCATCTCCTGGAGCGGAGGCTGCCAGTCCTCGAGATAGTGCAGCGCCAACGAACACACGACGTCGTCGAAGACCGCGTCGTCGAAGGGAAGCGGATCGGCGAGATCGGCGACCCTCAGGTCCGTCGCGGGCCCCAACCGGCGACGCGCGATGTCGATCATCCCCTGGCTGCCGTCGATGCCGACCACCGTCGCACCGCCCGCCACCAGGTCGAGGAGTATCGGCCCGGAGCCGCAACCCGCGTCGAGGACATGCCTGCCCGTGACGTCCCCGAGCAGGTCGCGGATGGCGGGACGGTTGTAGTAGGCGTTCAGCAGACTCGACTCGTTCTCGGCGCTGTACGCCTCGGCGATGGTGTCGTACGCGTCGGCGGTGTCGGATCGCGGTTCGGATGTGGGGGCGCTCATGCGAAGAGCATAAGGCGGCGCCCGGACCTCGTGGTTCCCACCGCGCGTCGCCCCGCCCGAAACCCGTCCTCGGTTACTCGACCCGGGCGGTCGCCGCTTCGAGGGCACTCCCGACGGACTTGTGGCCACCTCACGACCAGAAGCCCCGATACCCTGACGGCATGTCCACCGGCACCCGAGCGCTCGAACTCCTCGGCCTGCTTCAGAGCCGCCGCCACTGGCCGGGCGACGAGCTCGCGCGGCGGCTCGGAGTCAGCGGGCGCACGCTGCGACGTGACGTCGACGATCTCCAGGCGATCGGATACCCGATCACGACGACGAGGGGGACCGGCGGCGGCTACCAGCTCGGCCCCGGCGCGTCCCTCCCTCCACTGGTGCTGAGTGAGGACGAGGCCGCCGCCGTGGTCTTGGGCCTCAAGGAGATCGCCTCCGGCGCCCACCCCACATCGGGGGACGCCGCGGTCGGCGCGATGGCGAAGATCGTGCAGGTGCTTCCGGTGCGTATCCGCCGCCGCATCGACAGTCTGCGCAACGTGGTCACCCCACGGGTCGATCGCCGACAGGCCGGCGTCACCGACGTCGCGTCGCTGACGACCGTCGCGCTCGCCTGCCGCGACGACGAGGCGCTGAGGTTCACGTACCGGGCGCCGGAGGACCGGGTCTCGGCGCGGACGGTCCATCCGCATCGCGTCGTGAGCGTCGATCAACGTCTCTACCTCGTCGCCTGGGATCTCGACAGGACGGACTGGCGGGTCTTCCGCGTCGATCGGATCGACGGCCCGGTGCCCACCGGAGAACGCTTCGCCCGTCGCGAGCTCCCCCATCCCGATCCCGTCGAGTACGTACGCGGCCGGATCAGGTCGATGCCCGCGAGATATCCGGTCCGCGCCACGGTCCACGCCCCGCGCGAACGGGTCGTGCGCGAGATCGCGCACTACGGGACGGTGACGCCCGTCGACGACACCTCCTGTGAGGTGTACATACCGACGCCCTCTCTCGACTGGGCGGCGTTCTGTCTCGCGGCCGTCGAGGCGCCCTTCGTCGTGCACGGTCCGCCCGAGGCCGTCGCGTACATGCGAGGCTGGGGTGAGCGGCTCCTGGCCGCCACGGAAGGCCGGCCCTCGTGACGCGCAGCAAGGCCATCGCCGTAGCGAGGTCGGTGACGGACCAGGAGCGCCGCGCCAGGTTGGGTGTGAGGCACGCCCTCGCGGGGTCGGCCCGGGTGCGATCGGCGGAGGCGGCCGCCCGCGCGGTGGTGTGTCTACACGCGACCGATCCGCCGAGCGTGCACCTGTCCTGTTGGGCGCGGAGTGAGCGGGTCGGCATCGAGGACGTCGAACACGCGCTCTACGAGACTCGATCCCTGATCAGGCAACAGGCGATGCGGGAGACGCTCTTCGTCTTCCCTCGGGATCTGGTCCCGGCGGCCTGGGGCAGCGCCTCCGCGCGGGTGGCCGCGATTCACCGCAGGCGGTTCGTCAAGGACCTGGAACGCTGGAGCGCCATGCCGGAGGCAAAGGGTGCCGCCTGGCTGCGGGCCGCGGAACGGGCCGTTCTGGACCGCCTGGCCGACGGCGTGCCACGCACCTCGACGGGACTGCGCGAGGAGGTCCCGGAGGTCGGCGGGTTCATCGTGCAGTCCCCCGACAAGTCCTGGGGTGGGAAGGTGGCGGTCGCGCCGAGGGTGCTCACGCAGCTCGGCATGGACGGGTCGGTGGCGCGCGCGGGCAACGCCGGTGCCTGGTACGCGAGCCGCCCCACCTGGACGACGACCGCGCGGTGGTGGGAGAACGACGTGCCCGACGCACCGACGGCGCGAGAGGGCTACGCCGAGTTGGTACACCGGTGGCTGTGGTCGTACGGGCCCGGCACCGTCGAGGACATCGCCTGGTGGCTGGGCGCCACCAAGGGCGCGGTGCGGACCGCCCTCGAAGACCTGGACGCGGTCGGTGTATCCCTTGAGGACGGTTCGGTCGGTTGGCTGCGTGGCGACGACGTCGCGCCGGTCGCCGCCCCTGAGCCGTGGGTCGCGCTGTTGCCGTTGCTCGATCCCACCGTGATGGGTTGGAAGCGGCGCGAGTTCTTCCTCGGTGGGCACGGGCCGCAGTTGTTCGACAGCGCCGGCAATGCCGGAACGACCGTGTGGGTCGACGGGCGCGTGGTCGGGGCCTGGGTACAGGACGCCGGTGGTGCCGTACAGCTCAGGCTCCTCGAGGCGATCACCCCGGCCGCGCACGAGGCACTGCGCGCCGAAGCCCGCCGGCTCACCGAACTGCTCGACGGCCGCCGGGTCTTCGCCGTCTACCCGTCACCGGCCATGCAACCCCCCGGCGACGGCTGACGGCGGTCACGGTCTCGGTGGCACCGCGTGCGACGCTCCCGGACGAATCGTTCCGGCCACGGGGTTCGACGACGACCGGCCGTCCTCTACGGGCGGCGCACGGACCTCGAACGAGACAGCGTCATCCATTGAGGACCTACGGCGGGGCCGAAGCGCGGGGAGGGTTCACCGCCGACCGCTCGGACGTGCGGGAACCCGCCGCGTAGGGTCGCGCACGACCCGCGAGAACCCCGAAGCCGAACGCACCGAGGACGACGATGCCGAGACCGCTGACATTCATGGACGACGAGGACAACGAGCGGCGGTGGCTTCCCGGTGAGCCCGTGTCCGCAGCCGACGCGTTCCAGGAGTTCGTCGACCGGCACCGCGGTGGCGACAACACGTCGTTCTACATCGAGGATGAGGAGAACGACGAGGGCCTGATGCTCATGTTCGATCACGGGTTCGTATGCCGGATACGGGAGGCGTCGAAGGAGACGCCGTGCACCGAGTACCGACTCGTCTCCAGGGGCCGGGACTACCGCACCCAGGTCGCGCGCTTCGTCGACGGCGGTTTCGCCGCCCTGGACCGCCACGGTCCGTGGTGGCCGGACGTCGCGGGCGTGGCGCGGGAACGGATCCGGTCCGACTTCGACTCCTCGGTACTGCGGTGGCGTCATCCGCGTGAGCTGCGCAGGCGGCTGGAGATCCTGGCCCACGTCGACGGTCGCCGACCGGCCACGACGGGCGGGGTCACACACCTCGGCTTCGGTGACGGTGACGGTGCCACCGTGAACGCCTGGTTCACCTCCGAGGGTCGCGGCCTGGTCGTGACGTTCGACCGCACCAGCGCACTCCACTGCTCCGACGACCCGTCCGCGCAGGCGGCACTGTACGAGGGGGTGCCCGCCGACCTCCTCGCCCTCGTGACGGACGCACCCGAGACCGGCACGACGCTCCACGTGCCGCGTCCCGGCGGCGGCACGCTGGTGGCGGCCACCGGGATCTTCCACCTCTCGGGTCCCTGCGCCATGTCGGAGGGACTGGTGGCCCGACTTCAGGAGCGGAGGATGGGAATCGAGGACACCGGAATCGACCGGCTGCTCCGGAAACTGCTGGTGGCGGCGGACTTCACTCCGGAGACGGTCGTGGAGACCGTGGACTGGTGGAGCGCGGAGGCCGTCGCGCGGGGCTTCGACGCGGCCGGCCTCGACCTGGAACCGTCCACCGACGTACCGCTCGACGCGGCGGCGATCGACCACTTCTGCCGGGTCTGGGCCGACTCCGGGTACAACGACCGCTGGGACGTGCACTACGTCCTGTTCGACGGGCGCACCCGCGAGGAGGTGGGCGAGGCCCGGAACGCGCTCCTGAGGTCGGTACGGACACTCGGACTCGAACACGTCGACGCCCCGCCGGGAGCCGCCGACGGCGAGGTGTGGGTCCGCACGGACCCCCGCGTCGACGCCGCGCTCACGCACTGGGCGTGACGATCCCGGGTGGGCTCCACGCCGGGTCCACAGGGGATCCCGGGCGGTTAGCGATCCGGAAGCCGCGCGGCGTGGCCCAGCCAGCGCGCCACCACCGCGAGCTCCTCGTCGGTGAATCCGTCGACGAGGTGCGCGTTCAGCTCACCGAGCGCGCTCCGTGCCGAGGCCAGCGCCTCCCGTCCCGCCGGAGTGAGGGCGACACGCAGGCTCCGCCGGTCGTCCGCATCGGGCGTGCGGGTGATGAGGCCCGCCGTCTCCATGCGCGCGAGGAGCCCGCTGGCTCCGGCCGGTGACGCGTGCAGTGCCCTGGTGATGTCCCCGACGGTGGCGCCGGGGTTGCCGCCGAGATGGAACAGCACGCCCGCTCCGGCCGAGGTGACGCCGTGGTCCCTCCCTCTGGCGTCGATCCACCGGTGCAGGCGCCGTTCGGCGAGGATGGTGAGGAAGACCAGTCGCGGAGGGCGCGCTTCGGCACCGTGCTCAGCCATGGGGAAGTCCCGCCTTACCGCGCAGCCAGTCACGGACGTCGCCCCACAGGGTGTCGCGCAGGGCCCGCCGGAAGAAACCGGTGTGCCCGATCGCGGCCACCCCTCCCTGTTCCGGCGTGTACGTGCGGCGCTCGACCTCGGCCGCGGTGAGACGGTCGAAGATCGCGTCGATCTGCGCGGGTGTGGCCCAGGGATCGTCGCTGAACCCGATGGCGAGCACGTCGGTCGTGGTCGACGCCGCGCGCTCGCGCGCGTTCATGCCGGGGTCGTCGAAGAAGTATCCCGGAGAACGCGACCAACGACTCCATTCGCGCATCGCCGCGCCGGGCATGTCCTCGCCGACGCCGAGGCGTCGCCCCGGCACGTAACCGAACAGGTGGGAGGTGACCGGCCCCAGGACACGTAGGATCGCCCAGACCCGCAGCCGTTCGGAGGCGGCCGGGATCGTCTTGGTGACGCCGGCGTGCGAGGCCACCGCGACGAACCCCGCCAGGCCCTCGGTGCCGTTGGCGAGGGCGAGCGCGTGTCCCCCGATGCTGTGTCCCACCGCGAGGTGCGGCGGGTCCGGGAAGCGGCCTCGCGCCCACGCCGCCACGGTGGGGACGTCGGTCTCCATCCAGTCCCGCATCCGAAGGTCACGGTGGGTTCGCGGGTTGCCCGAGGCTCCCGTGCCGCGGTAGTCGTAGGTCACGACCGCGAATCCGTGCGCGGCGAGATGGTCGGCGAACCCGGAGTACAGGCGCTCTGGCACGGCCGTGGCCGGGTGGATCACCACCACCGCCGCCGGAGGCCGCGCCGAGGGGGTCCTCACCGTTCCGGCGATGGTTCCACCCGCGGGTACGTCGATGGCCACGCGTTCCCGGACGGCTTCGCCCGTGTCATTAGTTCGCATACGAACAATGTAGCGCGCCACCGTCGTGCGGCAACACCGTCACGATCGCCGACGTCCCATCGCCCCTGGCGCGACGCCTCACAGGAGGTCGGCGCGACGGCGGCCCCCGATGGAGCCGCAGCCGAGAGATAATGTCCGGAAACAGGAACGCCGTGACGGACGGCACTCCGGAAGGGCAGGTCGCCGTGGAGGACATTCAGGCGTTGCCCGACGCCGCGCTACGCCGTGCGGCGGACCGCTTCATGCTCATCGTGTTGGGGACGATCGAGTTCCTGCTCGTGGCATGGCTGGCCGTCGGCTTCATGCGGGAACCGCCGGCGTCGACGGGAGAACGCATCTTCGTCGTGATCCTCGTCGTCGGTGTCGCGGGGGTACTGGTCATGTTGATGCTCCATCGCAGGAGACTTCCCGCGCTCGACTGGACGCCCAGGCAGGCGACGGTCAGCGGGACGGTCACGTTCACACCGGACGCGGAGAGTCACATGCCGGTCCACCACCTGGTCACCGTCACCGTGGACATCGACGGGGAGACGCTGCAGGCTGCGATCGCCGACATCGTCCACGAGAGTTGTCTGGACAGGTTCGCGCCCGGAACGACGTGGAGCGTGTATGCGTTCAAGGATCCCCATGTGTTCGATCATGATCACGGCAGCCGGGTCATCCTCACCGAGTCGCACGACGACGTCGTCCGCGCCGGCTACGATCTCGGCTCCCTCACCATGCACAACGACAGCGGGCCTGGTTCCGACCTACTACAACGCGGCTTCAAGCCCTCATAGGAACGTCGGGGAGGGCCCCTACTACCGAGAACCCTCGACCTCATGGGAGGGAACGCCATGTCACCGACTCCGGTCTCCGACGCCGGGGACGCCGGCACCGTCGGCGTGTGGTGGCGGGAACATCTCGCCACACCGTTCCCGGCGGGCCTTCGCGGCCGAGTCGTCGCGGGCGAGGACGTCGTCCTGTGTGACACCCTCACCGCCGGCTGCGTGTCCTCGTTCCTCGCCGGCGCCTTCGATGCCGAGAAACGGTCGACGATGCACGAGTGTCTCGTCGCGCTCTCGAAGATCACGGCCGAGGTCACCGACCCCACGGAGGCCGGTTATCTCGATCGGCTGCGGAGAATGGCCGCCCTCGTCCTGGCCACCGGCACGGAAGCGACATCCACGTTATGGCCGACGATGCCGGGTCTCCGCTAGTCCTGCCCGAGGGATCCTGGTGGGACTGGGAGATCATCGCCTGTGACCCGGTCCGGCTCCGGCTGGCCGCCGGGTACGACCTCACCTACCACCACGGCCTGGAACTGGTCTTCCACGAGCCCGAGTTCGTGGCCTGCCCGACGTCGTTCCACGATCCGGTCTTCCGTGCGCCCACCGAGACCGAACGGACTCGGCTCGTCAACGGCCTGGCCGAGCCGCCGCCCGTGCTGGTCGCCTTCGACGCCGACGCGAACGGTGCCGAACCGATACCGTGCCTGATCGCCGCCGGGCGGCTGGAAGTGGTCCACCAGCTCGTGACGCGGAACCCGTGACCGGTCCCCGGATCTCCGTGGACACCGTTCCACGCCCCTGACATGCTCACCGCATGACCTTCACGTGCGTCACCGCGAGGGACCGGCCGGACCTGGCACCCGAGGTAGCCGCGGCGTTCCGGCAGCGCTGGCCGGAGTTCGTCTTCCACGATCCGGTCGTCCCCCGGTACCTGGATCGGGTCGGGAGGTACTTCAGGACCTTCGACGTACTGCTCCTCGACGGCGGGCGGCCGGTCGCCGGAGGCTGGGGCGTCCCGTTCACGTGGAACCAGACCGTCGAGGACCTGCCCGAGGGTTATGACGGCGCGCTGGCCAGGTCGGTGGAGGACCACGAGGCCGGCCGCCCGGCCGACACGTTCAGCCTCATGGCGGCGGCCGTTCATCCCGAACACGACGGGCGCGGCCTCGCGACGGAGGTCATCGCGGCGTTGACCGCTCGGGCCGCGGAAGCGGGTCTGCGTCACGTGATCGCCCCGCTGCGTCCGACGTGGAAACACCGATACCCGAACGTCGGCATGGCGGAGTACGCCACCTGGGTCCGCGACGACGGCTTGTCCGTCGACCCGTGGATCCGCACCCATCAACGCCTCGGCGCCCGCATCCTGGCGCCCGCCCCGAACTCGATGGTCATTCCCGGAACCGTCCGGGAGTGGGAGCAGTGGGCCGACATGCCGTTCCCGGTCAGCGGTGAATACGTCGTACCGGGCGCCCTCAACCTCGTGACCGTCGACCGCGAACGGGACGAGGCCGTCTACCGCGAGGAGAACCTGTGGGTGCGGCACCGCGACCCGGTGTAGTCCGAAACGGCGCCGGCGGAGGTTGTGGCGGTGGATTATATTGCGGTGCCCCACCTCCCCGTCCCCTTAGGAGAACACCGTGGCCTACCCGCCGCAGGGTTACCCACCTCGACACGGTCACCCGCAGGCACCACCACCACAGGGCTACCCGCCTCCCCAGTACGGATACCCGCATCAGGGGTACACCGGGCAACCCGTGCACGGTCACCCGCAGCAGCACGGCTACGCGCCGCCGCCACAACAGCCACCGCCCGCGAAACGTCGCGGCGGCGGCTTCCGGATCATCCTGACCATCGTGATACTCGCCGGTGCCGGTTGGTTCGGTGTCCAGGTGTGGAACGCGGAGCGGCCGGAACTCGGCGACTGCCTCAGCAGCATGGAGGGCGACATCTACGGCGGGATGCCGGTGGTGTCCTGCGACGACCCGGCCGCACGGTTCGAGGTGGTGGCGTACACGTCGTCCGGTTCGGCCTCCGATGCCCGCGCGTCGATCTGCGAAGGGCACCCGGACGGACAGTCTCATGTGGAGACACGTAAACGGGGACGCCTGTCCTGGGCGATCTGCGCCGTACCGGTCTGATCACCGCCGGGCGGTCATGAGCGCACGGCAGCCGTCCGCGCGTCCGTGACCGCCCGCACGAGGTGAGGCTCCGGCCGGAGGGCCGGCGGCCCGGAGGGTGTGGTGGAACCGGTCGGAGGAGTTCGAACCGTACGGACCCCGCTGACCCGGCCGGCGGTCCACCACTCGTTACCGCCGGAGGGTATGGCCGGGGTTCGCCCGGCTCAAGAGTCGGCGGCCTTACGCATCCACTCTCTCGCTTGGGCGGTATCGCCCCGCCTCTCCGCCATCACCGAGAGGTTCAACATGGCGTTGACGAGACCGGCGTCGGCAGCCTTGCGTATCCACCTCTCCGCCTCATCGAGATTCCCCTGCTGCTTCCGCAAGATTCCCAGCAGGTACATCGCCCAGGCGTCGCCGGCTTCGATCCCCCTGCGGTACCGCTTCTCACGCTCCTCATCCGACTCGATCCCGGGTTTCCCGCGTGACGACGCGAACGGTTTCGATCCTCCCCACCACTTCGCGACCACCGGCGCCGCGGTGATCGCGGCCAATACGAACGCCCCCACGCCCGCCAGCTCATTGGCCAGCCGGGTACCCCACCCCACCACGCAGAACGCGCTCACGCCCACCACCGCTAGGACCATCACACCGTACAGATCGCGCTCCCTCACCCCACCATCGTCCACACCTCACACAACATTCCGCAACCCCCGGACTACAACACATCAGACCCCCGCCCCGTCTCACCACTTGGCACTCCGCAGGAGCACACCCGGCCGCCGACTCCGATGACGGAGGAACGGGGATCGACCACCGGAATACGGGTCGCGCACATCCGGAGGACTTCGAAAGCGACGGCGGCGAAACACCGTTCCGACGTGAAGCCGGTGGTCGCCGACACAGTTGCTCGGGCGAACCGGGTGCGGGCGGTACCGTGGCGGTCAGCCCCGAGCCCTAAGGATTCCCCGTGTTGACCGATTTCCTCCGTGACGCCCTGTTCACCACCGGCTGGTTCGGATTGATGACCGTGGTGTGGTTCGGTTGGGCGCAGGAGGATCCGCCGCAGAGGTGGCGGTGGCGCCTGGGCGTCGGCTCCTCGCTCGGCATCCTGTTGGCGATCGGCTTCGGCATCGCCACCTACCTGCACTGGGATTCGGCTTCGGCGTTGGAGGGCCGGTATCACTGGTTCGGAGTACTGGTGGCGGCCGAAGTGGTGCTGGCGGGCGCCGGTTGCGGCCTCCTCGCCGCACGGGAGCGGGCACGCTGGATGGCGTGGTGGGTGGCGGTGGTGGTGGCGGCGCACTTCCTGCCGCTGGCGTGGTTGCTGGACGACGTGTCGATCGCGGTGGCCGGAGTGGTGCAACTCGTCCTGTTGGGCGCCGTCATACCGCGGCTCCGTCGCACCGGCCACACGACGAGCTCCGTCGTGGGAGCCGTGATGGGCGGGACGCTGCTCACCTACGCCGTGATCTCGGCGGCCTTCGTCCTTCCCGGTCTGCTGTAGTCACCCGGCGGGTCGCCAGAACCGGGGTGTCCACCAGTACAGCGTCGTCATGTCGTCGGGCCAGTCGGCGCGCTCCGGTGAGTCGTGGTCCTCGAAGCGGTCGCTGTCCACATCGATCGGTCGCCAGTCCGGATCGCGTGGCCCGGTGGGCGGGCGCACGTACCGCCGCACCCGTGACTTACAGGCACCGACCTCCCGGTAGTTCCGCTGCCCCTCGATGAGTGACACCGTGTTCGCGCCTCCGGCGAGGTCCGGCCACCGCAGTTGCACCGCGTCGTCCTCCCAGAAGCAGACCGGACAGATCATGTGCGATCCCGGCGGCTCCTCGAACTCTCGGTGGCCACAGCACGGGCAGGTGTAGACGGTCATCCGCCCGATGATCCCATGCCCGGCGAAGGGTCAGTGTGGACCGACGAGGATCCGTTCCGGCAGAATCGATCGGTGTCCTTCACCATGCTCCACCTCATCCCGGAGGAGGCCGGTGCGCGACCGGCCGCCGAGGCCGTCGCGGTGGCGATGCACACGGTCCGGCGGTTGCTCCCCGACGCCCGAAATTATGACGTGTGGGAACTGCCGGGCCTGGCGTTCATCGACGGCGGGGGCAATTGGGAGGGCGTCGAATGTCCCGGCTGCGGCGCCGAGCTGGACGGCTGGTGGGACGGCGCGATGGACCGGGCGGCCCTTCCCGGCGGGTACTTCGACTCACTGACGGTCGTGACGCCCTGCTGCGCGACCGGCACGGATCTCCACTCCCTCCACTACCGGTGGCCGGTCGGCTTCGCCCGTTTCAGCATCGTGACGACCGACCCGGAATGTCCACTCCCCCTGCGACCGGAGACCGTCGCCGAGATCGAGGCGGCCCTGCGGCTCCCGCTCCGCCAGGTAGTCGCCCACTACTGACCTCGGCCGGAGACCGGGTGCCGGCTTGGTGGGTTGAAATGCCGGCTTGGTCGGTCACGCGGCTCCGGCTGTCGGGAAGGTGACAGGCCGGGCGGGGGTTTCGGCCTATCGTTTCAGGGCACCGGTGGGCGGAGCAGCCCGCCGTGGTGCGACGGCAGGAGGCCGGCCATGGCATCTACCAGAGAGGTCCTGGAGGCGATCGACCACGGCGTCAACCGGCTGAACTCGGCGCGGGCGTCGTTCGCCAACGCCGGGCGGCTCGCCGAGGAACTGGCCAGGTCCCTGAGTCGGCTCGACGCCGACGTGCAGGCGGCGCAGACCAGGGCCCTCGCGAGGGAGCTGTCGGGCATCGCGGTGTCGATAGACCGGGCGATCAACGACGTGACGGCCACCCGTTCGGGGGCCGCGGCGTTCCGGCGGACCTGAACGGTTTCGGCACCGAGGCCGGTCGGCCGTACTCCCGCGTCACCGGTTCGGCGCGGAGCTCGGATGAGATCGGCGGCCACCGCGTCACCGCGTGGGCGGCACCCCGTGTGCGACGGACCGGGCGGGCACCGGCCCGTCGGGGTTCACTCGGCGGGATCGTGGGGTTGCGGTTTGACCCGGCGGTTCCACCAGGCGCGGAGCGCGCCGGTGTTGGCCTCCTTGTGGGGGTCGCCCGGGCCGCCGGTGACGCCCGTCACTCCGGCGATGTGCTGGTAGGCGTCCTCGACGCGGGCCGCGAACTTTATCTCCGAGAGGGTGACCCCCTCGTCGCGGTTGAGGGCGATCTCGGTGCGGCCGTCGTGGCGGCGCACACGTGGCCGCAGTTCGAGGGCGTCCGCGAAGATCTTGATCCGCTCGGTCAGATCCGCGTGTTGGCTGTCGTCGATGGTCAGGGTTCGGCTGATATGCGTCGGTGCCGCGTTCCAGCCGTCGAGTTGTTGTAGAGCGTCTCGCAGCAGATCATTGCCTCGCGTCATCTCACACCTCGTGCGTCATCGAACTGGCCGGAGGTTACGGTTCCTTACCGGGAAGTGGCCAAATCGTCGCCGCATCTTTACCGTTGGACCTGCGCAAGTCTGGCTTGTCGAGGGGCGATCTGTCCACGTCGACATATCGGGCGAAACGGGCGAACGGGTCATAGCGGTCGAGTAGTCTCGGCTGCGAGCCGGTGGAACGACCAGAACTGACCAGTTGGTGGAGGGGAAGGGGAACCGTTCGGTCAGGCGGGCGGTGAATCCTGCCCGGACGTGATTCTTCCCGTCCACCGGCTTCCGTGGACGGTTTCCTCGCACGGTCGGCGGCTCACGCCGGAAGATCGGCGTCACGCGGTTGACGGATGAAGCCCTCCCGAGGGTGTCGGGAGGGCTTCATCGGTGTGTGGCCGCCGACGGCCGGTGACCGTCGGCGGCGTCGGGGGTTAGGAGATCTGGCTCAGACCGGTGGTGCAGCCCAGGGCGCCCAGCGAGAAGTCGGCCGTGACCGAGCGACCCGCCTTGACCCGGAAGCCGTTGAAGTCCGCGGCCCAACCGTCCTTCGACACGATCACGGTGTACTGGCCCTTCTTGAACCAGTAGCTGAAGTAACCGTCGGCGTCGGTGGTCAGGTCGTAACGGGTTCCGTCCGGACCGCGCACCTGCACCTGAGCGTTGGCGATCGGCGTGGTGGTGCCGTCGCAGTTGACTCCGGTCACGGTGCCCAGCATCTTGCCCATGTTGGCCTTGGGGGCCACGGTCATCGAGACGTCGATCGTCACGTTGCCGTAGGGCGTGTTGGTCTTCAGCGTCAGGGCGCCCGTGTAGGAGCCCGGCTGGTCGACACCGTCCACGGCCTTGCCGGAGGTGGTGACTTCCAGGGTGACACTGTCACCGGGGGCGATCGTCACGGTCTGCGAGTCGGTCGACAGCCACGGCAGGTCGGCGGCACCGGCCGCGCAGTCGCCGTAACCTTCGAGCATCTCGGAGTCGACCGTCGGGGCGTTGCCCTGCATGCGGCCACCGACCTTGACGAACCCGCAGGCACCGGTGGTGCGGTAGCGGGCCTGACCGGACGGCGCCAACTCCGTCCACGTGTCCGACGCGAGGTCGTACGCGTAGGTGGCGTTGGTCAGCACCATGCTGGACTCGGCCGCACCGTTGGTGACGATGAGCTGGCCGTTGGCGACGGCCGAGGCCGCACCCCAGACGTCGGTCGGCATGGTCGCCGCCTCGGTCCACTCGTCCGCGTTCGCGTTGTACACGTACGTGGAGTCGCTGGTCGCGTCACCGTAACCACCGGCGCACACGATCGCGTCACCGACACCACCGCAGGCGATGTAGGCGGTCGACTCGGGGTACGCGCTCAGCGTCTCCCACGTGTCGGAGGCGGGGTCGTACCGCTGCACGTCGGTGGAGGAGGCGCAGTTGCCGTCCACACAACCACCGATGATGTACAGCTGTCCGCCGACGGTCGCCGCACCCGCGGCCCACCGGGCCTCGGGGCCGGAGGCACCCTCGGTCCAGGCGTCGGTCGCCGGGTCGTAGATGTACAGCGTCGACTGCGTGGTACCGGTGGTACCGCCGTAGACGTAGAGCAGGCCGTCGATGAACGTCGCGGTCGGCAGCTCGAGGGCCTTGGGCAGGTTCGCCTTGGCCTCCCAGGTGTCGTCGATCGCGTTGTACGCGTAGACCTTGTTACTCAGCGAGGATCCGTGCACACCCGCCACCACGTAGGTGGTGCCGTCGTGCGTCGCGGAGGCCGCGTCGTAGACCGCCGCCGGGTAGTTGGCGATCGGGGACCACTCACCCTCGGCGTCGGGGGTGGAGGTGGCCGCCGGCGCACCGGCGACGTCCTTGCTCTCGGCGGCCGAGGCCTTGTCGGCCGGGGCGTCGAGCGGGACGTTGGTCGCCTCGTAACCGGACTGCGGCGTGAATCCGCCGTTGCCCTCGCCGACCTCGACCGTCACCGGCGCGGTGCCGGTGTTGGTGAGCTCGACCTCCTCGGTCCACGAGCCGCCCATGGTGACGTTGGTGTCGACGCTGGTGGTGGAGACCTCCAGGCGTCCGGCGCCGAGCACGAAGTCCGCGCCCACGACACCGGAGTCGACGACGTCCACCGAGGCGGTGGTGTCGGTCCAGCCGGTCCTCGACGCGGTGAAGTCGTGCGCACCGGTCTCGGAGGTGTACAGCCAGTAGAACCCGTCGGCCAGGTTGGCGTCGTCGGGGGTCGCGGCGCTCGTGCCACTGGCACCGGTGACGGTGTCGGTGACGGTCGCGCCGTCCAGGGTGGAGCCGGTGTTGTTGTCGATCACGTGACCGACCACCAGGCCGCCGCCGGTGGCGACACAGTCGGGCAGGCCGAGCTGGAAGTCGTCGATCTGCCACCACCACGCGTACGAGGTGCCGTCGGTGTACCAGAACTTGAACTGGGCCGCGGTCTGGTCGGCGTAGGCGGACAGGTCGATCTCTTCGGTCGTCGGGCCGCGCCGGCTGGTCTCGGTCGCCCACAGCTCGGTCCAGGTCTCTCCGCCGTCGACGGAGATGGAGACCGAGCCCTCACTGGTGCCGAGGTCCCGGAAGTCGCTCTTGAACGACAGGCCGGCGGTGCTCAGCTGGGTGAGGTCGTAGGCGGGGGAGATCAGGTCGGTGTCGACGAAGGTCTCGCCGCTACCGGCCGCGTCACTGTCGGCGATCGCGAAGTTGCCCTCGCCACCGGTCAGGTTGTCCCGGCCGTCGGGGTTGTCGAAGCGCCAGGGCATCGCGACGTTGCCGCGGTCGACCACGGTCCAGCCCTCCGGCGTGGTGGTGGCGTCGAAGCCCTCCACGGCCGGCAGGTTGCTGTAGTCGAGTTCGTAACCGGGTGCGGTGCAGGCGACGTCGACGGTCAGCGCCACGTCGGCGGACTGGCCGGTGGTGACGTCCACGTTGGCGGTGGTGTAGCCCGGGTAGACCGGCTCCACCGTCAGCGCGTAGTCGCCCGCGGGCAGGTCCAGCGCGTACTCGCCCGTCTCCGGGTCCGTGTACGTGGACACGCCGGTGTCGACGGCGGTCACCTTGGCGTACATCGGCCATCCCTGGCCGCTGCCGTCGGTGACGACACCGCTGACGGCGCCCGAGGGTGCCGCGTCGAGGTCGAAGTCGGCGACGACGTCCTCGTCCTCACCGATGGTCACGGAGGCGACCTCGGTGATGTAACCGAACTTGGACACGGTGACCGCGTACTCGCCGGGGCTCAGGGCACCGAACAGGTACTGACCGTCGGCGTTGCTGACGGTGGTGCGGTCCATGCTCTCGCCGTCGGCGGTGACCGAGGCGCCCGCCAGGGCGGTGCCCTCGGAGGTCACGGCACCGGTCAGCGAGCCGACACCGTCGCGGGGCGAGGAGGCCACCGCGGCGTAGGCGTCGAGCCGGCCTTCACCGAAGACGTTGTTGTCGGCGGCGGTGCCACCGCACTCCAGGTTCTCGGTGTCACGGGCGGTGGTCTCCAGGATCTCCCACGTGGCGTCGATGTCGCCGCGCAGCGCGGGCGCCACGGACCACATCAGGGCCACCACACCGGCGGTGTGGGGGGAGGCCATGGAGGTACCCGACATCAGGCCGTATCCGCCGTTGGAGTAAGCCGAACGCACGGCCACACCGGGGGCGGCGAGATCGGGCTTGATCTGGCCGTCACGGCCGGGGCCGCGCGACGAGAAGTAGGCGATCTCGTTGTTGACGTCGTAGGCGCCGGAGGCGAAGCTCTGCGGGTAGAGGCCGGGAGCACCGTTCGTCTCACAGCCGAACTCGCCGTCGTTGCCGGCCGACCAGGCACCGAAGATGCCGGCGGCGGCCCAGGCGTCGACGATCTCCTCGTAGAACGGGTCGTCGCCCGATCCACCCCAGGAGTTGTTGACGATGTCGGGCGCCATGGTCGGGTCCGGGTCGGAACCGTCCAGCTTGGTCGGGGCGACGATCCACTCGCCGCTGCCCATCAGGGCGTCGAGCGAGCAGGTGCGCACGCCGCAACCGACGGTGGCGATCCACTTGGCGTTGGGCGCTACGCCGATCTGGTTGCCCTGACCGTCGTCACCCATCATGGTGCCCATGGTGTGGCTACCGTGGTCACCGGTGGTGCAGACCGGGTCGGCACCGCAGTAGCCACCCGGGTCGGCGTAGTTGTAGTCGTGGGTGAAGGTGCCGTCGCCGTTGTTACCCCGGTAGTTGTCCACCAGAGCCGGGTGGTCGAACTGGGCACCGGAGTCGATGTTGGCGACGACGATGTCGTCACCGAGGGCGCCGAACTCGGCCCACGTCTGCGGGGCCTTGATGTTGTCCAGGCCCCACTCGACGCCGTTGGGCTGTACGTCCGTGGGCTTCACGTCCAACGGCTGCACGGCCTGCAATTCGGCGTCGGACTCGACCGTCGCCACCTCGACCTGCATGGCGAGTTCGCCGAGCAGGTCGACGTCGCCGGTCACCTTGATGGTGTTGGCGATCCAGTGGGACTTGTACTCCGCACCGCGGTCCTTCAGCAGGTCGATCAGGTCGGCCTGCGTCTCCCGGGCATGTGAGGTCAGTGCCTCGTACACCGCGGTGGTCTTGGCGTCCTTGTCCGTCAGGAGCTTCGCGGCGGACAGGTCGGCACGGGAGTCCAGCTTCACCCAGAAGCTGGTCTCGCCCTGTTCTGCCAGAGTGGACACCACGTCTGGGTCCACTTTGGCGTCGATCGCTTGATCGGGGGTCATGTTCTCGAGGCCGGGGTCGGCATATGCCGGCTGCGCCCCGAGAATGAGCGGAACGGCGACGCCTGCGGCTATCGCCGCACTCGCCATCGTTCTGCGTCGTCGTGATCCTGTCACGACAACTCCTCTCTAGGTTGACGAGCCCAGCACGTACCACCACCTTGTACAGTGACGGGCATGATGGGTCGTCATGATGTGGGCAATAGAGAGGCCGTCGGTGCCGGTCTCGGGCGTCTCAGTTCGTGAGCCTTCCCCACCCGGTGAAGCGAGTCAAGTATTTCTATGTGACATATTTACGCCTGGCTTATATGCGCCACCGATTACGGGCGTCACGAACACGACATGGCGACCGGCGCGGTGTCACGGTGCCTGGCACGGACCGCGAGCGTCGGCGACGACCGGCACGGCGGCGCGCCCGTCCCGGGAAGCGGAACGCCCGGTGTGATCTCGATCGCGGCCGTCCTCGAGCCGGCGCGGCCGAAACGGTTGGCCGCCGCCGAAAGCGCTTGACAAGAGCCTGACAACCGTCTGTCAAACGGCCGATAATGACAGGCGTCAAACCCGTTTCACCGGTTACCGTGAGAATGTGATCCCAGACTCCACCGACAAACCCGAGCCGCCTGCGCGGCGGCACGCCCTGTCAAGTCTTTGGCGACTACGGAGCTATCTGCGGCCGTACCGGTACCGGATGCTCGCCATGCTCCTGCTGGCGGGCGCGTCGACCGCCGCCTCCCTCCTGGTACCACGGATGATCCAGTCGGTCATCGACGGGCCGATCGCCGGCGGCGACCTGACCGGCCTGTGGCTGTTCGGCCTCGCCGTCGGTGTCCTAGGCATCGCCGAGGGCGTCACCATCTGGCTGCGCCGCTACATCCAGGCCCGCGTGGCGCTCAGCCTGGAAGCCGACATGCGCACCGACCTCTACGCCCACATGCAACGGCTGCACGCCGGTTTCCACGACCGCTGGCAGACCGGGCAACTGCTGGCACGGGCGACCTCGGACCTGGGCTCCATGCGACGCTTCCTCGCATGGGGCCTCATCTTCGGTCTCATGAGCATCGTGACCTACGTCGCGGTGGTCGTACAGCTGCTCTTCATGCACCTGTGGCTGGGCCTGGTCGTCGCCGCCTCGGCCGTTCCACTGTTCATAGTCGCCCGCAACTTCGCCCGCAACTTCATAAAGGCGTCCCGCAACGTCCAGGACCAACAGGGAGAGGTCGCGGCCATCGCCGAACAGGCCGCCCAGGGCATCCGGGTCATCAAGGCGTTCGGCCGGTCGCCCCACATGCAGGCCAAGTTCGACGCCGAGGCCGGCACGCTGCGGGACCTGTCGATCGGCAAACTCAACATCTCGGCACGGTCGTGGTCGCTGTTCACCGTCATCCCCAACGCGACGCTCGCCGTCGTGCTGGTCGGTGGGGCGGCGGCGGTGGCGTCGGAGACGCTGACGCTGGGCGCCCTGGTCGCGTTCGTGACACTGCAACTCATGCTCATCTGGCCGATCGAGGCGCTGGGCTGGATCATCGCCAACGGGAACGAGGCGATGACCGCCGCAGACCGCGTCAAGGACGTCTTCGACACCGAACCGGCCATCACCGACCGGCCCTCGGCGGTCCCCGTCGACCGCGCGAAGTCCAAGGGCCTGGTCCGATTCGAGAAGGTCACCTTCACCTATGAGGAGACCGGCACCCCCGTCCTCAAGGACGTGGACCTGGAGGTCCGTCCGGGCGAGACCCTGGCCATCGCCGGGGCCACCGGAAGCGGCAAGACGACCCTGGTGTCGCTCATCCCACGGTTGTACGACGTCTCCTCGGGCCGCATCACCATCGACGGCGTGGACATCCGCGACATCACGCTCGCGAGCCTGCGCACGGTGGTGAGCACCGCCTTCGAGGATCCGACGTTGTTCTCGATGAGCGTGCGGGAGAACCTGACCCTCGGACGGTCGGACGCGACCGACGCCGACATCGAGGAGGCGTTGTCGGTCGCGCAGGCCGACTTCGTGCACGAGCTGCCCTTCGGCCTGGACACCCGGGTCGGGGAACAGGGCCTGTCCCTGTCTGGCGGTCAGCGGCAGCGTCTCGCCCTCGCCCGTGCCGTACTGGTGCGCCCGGCGGTACTGGTCCTGGACGATCCACTGTCGGCACTCGACGTCCACACCGAGGAGTTGGTGGAGCGCGCGCTCGCGAGCGTGCTGACCGGGACCACGGCCCTGCTGGTGGTGCACCGGCCGTCCACCGTGGCGCTCGCCGACCGGGTGGCGCTGCTGGCCGACGGCGGGATCGCCGCGATCGGCACCCATTCCGAACTGCTGGAGTCCACTCCGGCCTACGCCGCGGTGTTGTCCGCCGAGTCCGAGGAGGTGAACGCGTGACCGCGGTCCAGACCGACGACGCGAGGTCCTGGCGCGGCCGCGCCGAGGCCGACGACGCCGACCGCACCAGCGCCGAGGCCGACGACGCCCAGTCGATCGAACGCCTGCGCGGCCGCAGCCAGGCCCTGTTGCGCGACCTGTTGCGGCCGCACAGGCGACGCATCGTGTGGATCGTCGTCCTGCTGCTGATCATGAACGCCGCCAACCTCGCCGGACCGTACCTGGTGATGCTCGGCATCGACGAGGGCATTCCGCCGCTGACGGAGCGGGGCGACTACACGGTCCTGCTGTGGGTGGGTGTCGGTTTCGTCGTCGTGACGCTCGGCGAGTACCTCGCGACCCGCAACGAGATCTCGTTGTCGGGCAAGGTGAGCCAGGAGTTGCTGTTCGACCTGCGCCGCAGGGTGTTCCGGCACTTCAACCGGCTGTCGGTGAGCTTCCACGAACGGTTCACCTCGGGACGGGTGGTCGCCCGGATGACGTCCGACATGGACGCCATCCGGGAGCTGTCCGACAACGGCGTACACGACCTGGTGCTCGCCGCCCTGTCGGTGGTGTCCATCGCCGGGATCATGCTCGTCATGGACGTGGAGCTGGCCCTGGTCGCTCTGATCACCTTTCCGGTGATGGGCGTGCTGGGCAACTGGTTCCGCAAGTACTCCACAGTGGTCTACCGGCGCACCCGTGAGACCATCGCGTTGGTCATCGTCTACTTCGTGGAGTCGATGAGCGGTGTCCGTGCGGTGCAGTCGTACCGGCGCGAATCCCGCAACCAGGCGATCTTCGACCGGCTCAACGACGACAACCGCGAGCAGAACATCGCCGGTCACCGCGCCGCCGCGACCTTCGCCGCCAGCACCAAGGGCATCGGGAACGTCTCGGTGGCGATCGTGCTGATGTACGGCGGGTACCTGGTCATGCAGGGCGACACCGAGATCGGTGTGCTCGCCGCGTTCCTGCTGTACCTGCGGAGGTTCTACGAGCCGATGCAGGAGTTGACGATGTTCTACAACACCCTGCAGTCGGCGACCGCGGCGCTGGAGAAGCTCTCCGGGGTCCTCGACGAGAAGCCGGAGGTCGCGGCCCCCGCGGATCCGCGTGCCCTCCCCCGCGCCGAGGGCACCGTGGTGTTCGACGCCGTGCGGTTCTCCTACCGCGACGACAAGGTGGTGCTGCCGGACCTGAACCTGACGATCCCGGCCGGGCAGACCGTCGCCGTCGTCGGTGCGACCGGGGCCGGGAAGACGACCATCGCCAAGCTGGTGTCCCGGTTCTACGACCCGGTGGACGGCGTGGTGTCGCTGGACGGCATCGATCTGCGTGACCTCGCGGAGCCGGATCTGCGCCGGGCGGTGGCGATGGTGACGCAGGAGAACTACCTCTTCGACGGCACGGTCGGCGACAACATCGCGTTCGGCAGGCCGTCGGCGGGCCGGGACGAGATCGAGGCGGCGGCGCGGGCGATCGGCGCCCACGAGTTCATCTCGGCGCTGCCGGAGGGCTACGACACCGACGTGCGCAAGCGCGGCGGCCGGCTCTCGGCGGGTCAGCGTCAGTTGGTCGCGTTCGCGCGGGCGTTCCTGGCCGACCCGCGTGTCCTCATCCTCGACGAGGCGACGTCCTCTCTGGACATCCCGAGTGAGCGGCTGGTGCAGCGGGCGCTGCGGACCATCCTCGCCGACCGTACGGCGATCATCATCGCGCACCGCTTGTCCACCGTGGAGATCGCCGACCGGGTCCTGGTGCTGGAGGCCGGGACCGTCGTGGAGGACGGCCCGCCCGAGGTGTTGATCAGCGGAAGCGGCCGATACGCCAGGTTGCACGAGCAGTGGCAGGACAGTCTGGTCTGAGAACCGGGCGGCGCCACGGGAAACACCTTCGACGCCAGGGCAACCCCACCGGGTTGCCCTGGCGTCTTGGTCTTCATGTTCCACGCATCGGAGCCACGAGGGGATTCGCGATGACAGAACCCGTGATCATCACCGGAGACGGGGAGGCGGCGAGAGGAGGACCACCGCACTCGAAGTCGCCGGCCCGGGGGCGGGATGAGGAGTTCGAGTCTTTCGTGCGCGCGCGTGGGCACGCCCTGCTGCGTACCGGCTATCTGCTCACCGGTGACCGGCAGTTGGCGGAGGACCTGGTGCAGTCGACGTTGGCACGGACGCACCGCGCGTGGCAGCGGTTGCACGAGTCGGGTAACGCCGAGGCCTATGCCCGCAAGGTCATGTATCACCTGCAGGTCAGTTGGGGGCGCAAGCGGCGGATGGCCGAGGCCGATCCCGAGACGATGCCCGAACCCGGGGGCGACGACGGTACCGAGGCGCTGACTCTGCGACTCAGTGTGAAGCAGGCGATGCTGCGTCTGGGGGCCAGGCAACGAGCCGTCCTGGTGCTGCGGTTCTTCGAGGACCGTTCCGTGGAGGACAGTGCCCGGATCCTGGGTTGTTCGGTCGGCACCGTCAAGAGCCAGACGGCCAAGGCGCTGGCCAGGCTCCGACTGCTCGCGCCGGAACTCGCCGAGATCGCCGGAATCGATGAGAGGACTGCGCGATGAGCAACGACATTCACGACCACCTCAACGACATCGCCGACGAGATGCCGGTGGTGGACATGCACCAGCGGGCACTGGCCGAGTCGAAGCGCTTGGGCGTGCGCCGCACCCTCATCGGTGTCGGCGCCGCCGTCGCGACCGTGATCGCGTTGGCCGGAACCACGTTCGCGGTACTGCCCGGTCACGATGAGGCCGGCCCTCCGGCCGAACGGCAGTCGGACGAGCGCGACGCCGACCCGCCGCCCGACCAGCAGACCGATCGGCCCGACGACGCACCCCCGTTCCCCGGCGCCGTCTACTACATCCCCGGATCCGCCGACGAGGAGAACCCCGGCCCCTTCTCGGTGCTGGAACAGGCGAACGGGCGCTACACCACCGGCGGCGACGGGGCGGTCGCCGTCGACGTCTCCTTCGACGGCAGCAGGTACGGGCAGGTCGCCGACGGCGAATACCGCATCATCGACCGGCTGACCGGGGAACCGGTCCAGCTCCCGGGCGACGCCGCCCGACTGTACTGTCGGCCCGAGTGGTCTCCCACCCGTGACGAGATCGCGTATTCGGTCGTCCCCGAATCAGGGGACGCCACCGCCCTGGAGTTGGTGATACTCGACCTCGGCACCGGCGACACCGTCGCGCGCGTCCCCTCACCGGGGTGCAACGTCCGTTGGACGGCCGACGGCAAATTCCTGGCACACCTGACCGAAGGCCCCTCCGGCGTCCGGGTCTCCCTTATGGACCGCAGCGGTTCCCCGGTGCAGACCTTGGAACTCGGCGAGGCGGCCGGCGACGCGACTCATGTGACGAAGGCGTCGTCCGGCGGGTCGGTGGTCTGTGTGGAGTCGGTCGAACAGGCGGGTGACTACTTCGGCGGTGACGGCTGTGACCTCGCCGTCGACACCTCCACCGGTGAAACGGTCACCTTCGAGGTCGAGGGGCGGCCTGCGACCCTGGTCTCGTTCACCTCCGACGACGACCGGCTGTTGCTCACCGGTACGGCCGGCGACCGGACACTGTGGCTTACCGGACCCGACGGAACCGTCGTCGCCAGCACGGAGCTACCCACCGGGTTCGGAGAACTCGAAGTCCTGGCCTACGTCCCGTAGCCGAGACCCGGACCCACCGTGTCCGACGGCCCTCGTCGTCGAGGGCCGTCGGGCGTTCAGGGCGTGCGGACACCACCGTCACGATCTCGGGTGCGGCGGCCTCGAAGCCGGAAGACCTCGGCTTTGCCGGGGGCCTCAGACCTGCGTCCCGCACCGTACGCCCGGTCTCCGAACGCCTCGGTGAGTGACCAACCGCCGACGTGGTCCGCCAGAGACGTCGATCCGGTGGAGGCGGCCGGTGCGCCAGGCCGCGCGAACAGCGGCAGGACGGCCTGGACCGATGTCCGGGGCGCGTCGGGCGTGCCCCGGACGCGCTCATCCGCCGGACCCGTCCGCCACGTGGGCGTCGACGCCGTCGAGCAGCCGCCGTAGACCGAAGCGGGACAGGCTCTCCTCGTCCACGTCGTCGGTGAACCCGTCGGACGACATCGCCCGGTACAGCGCCGGGAACCGCACAGGGGTGACCACCGTGGACAGGTTCGAGATGTACTCGTCGATTCCGGGACTCGCGGCGCCGTCGGTGTGGATGCGGGCGAGTTCCCTGGTGGCGGACAGCAGGTACATGCTCAACGACATCGCCTCGGGACCGTTCAGACCGGAGTCGAGCACGGCCGACAGCAGCCGGTCGAACCACGCGAGCTGACCGGGACCCATCGGCGGGTTGCGCATGGCGATCCGCAGCATCCACGGCCGCCGGTGGAACAACTCCTGGACCTGCGCGGTCCACTCCTCGACGCGCTCGCGCCATCCTTCCGCCGACAGCGTCGGCGGCTCCCCCACCGCGGCGTCCAGCATCAGCTCCAGCAGGAGCTCCTTGCCGGGGACGTAGGTGTACATCGACATCGTCGTGTAACCGACCTCGGCGGCCACCCGTTGCATCGACACGGCCTCCAGTCCCTCGCCGTCGGCGACGGCGACGCCGGCCGCGACGATCTCGGCGACGCTCAGCCTGGGTTTCGGCCCACGACGACCGGGACCGACGTCTCCCCACAGCAACCGCAGACTCTGCGCCGCCGGGTCTTCGGCGTCGGACATCTCGGCTCCCATCGGGTCGGGTCGACGTGGACCAGACGAGCTTACGCATCGACCCGGCCGGACCGTGCGATGAAACTCTGTATGAGCTACAGTTATTACTGTAAGACATACAGAGTTCCGTCGCCCGGCGAACCGGGCCCGGTCGCACAGCTCTCACGGCGACCGAAGGCCCCGCGAAGTCACTCCGGCGACAACGCCATCCCTAGGAGTCCACGTGACCGTCGTCGCGCCCCCGCCCACACCCGCCCAACCCACCGCACCACCACCGGCACGAGTCCCGTTGTGGCGACGCCCCTGGATCGTGCCGCTCGGCCTGGTCGCGGTGATCTTCATCGGGTTCTCGCTCCCCCGCTACCTCACCTTCGACCCGGCACTGTCGATGGTGCCGGTGGAGGGGAGCCCGGCGATCCACTACCCGTTCGTCGTCGGGCACGTGATCTTCGGTTCGATCGCGATGATCACCTGCTGCCTCCAGGTCTGGCCCTGGCTGCGGCAACACCACCCCAAGGTGCACCGCGTCTCCGGCCGCGTCTACGTCATCGCCGGTGTACTGCCGAGCGGCGTCATGGGCCTGGTCATCGGCGCCATCGCCCCCTTCGGGCCGGTGATCCAGGTCAGCAACATCATGCTGGCGCTCCTGTGGCTGGGCACCACCGCGGCCGGTTTCCGCGCCGCGCGGCGGCGGCGGTTCCGGGAGCACCGCCGCTGGATGGTCCGCAGTTTCGCACTGACCATGTCCATCGTCCTCAACCGCGTGCTGATGGTGCCGGCGATCCTCTGGCTCCTACCGCAGGCGGACACCACCTTCGAGGGCAGCGACGCCATGTTCATGATGGCGATCTCCGGGATCGTCGGCTGGACCAGTTGGACCGTCGCGCTCATCGCCGCGCAACTGTGGCTCGACCGTTCGCCCGCCCGGCACGGACGCTGAACATCCCGCTCCACGTAGGACAGCAGGATCGAAGCAGCCTCGCGACGGCGTGTCGTGACCTTCCCCGGGCCACGACACGCCTCCCGGTCCACACGAAGGACCGTTTCAGCCCTGCGACACGTCCATCCGCCGCGCCGACTGACGTTCTGCGGGCCGGGGATCCAACAGCGTCGACGGAAGACTCGACTCCACCGCCCCCGGCCCCGATTTCAGCCGGCGGCGGCGGTGGGCAATCCACTTCCGGTCGCCGATCACGATCGCCGTCAAACCGCCGACCATGACGCCGACCGCGGACAACGCGATCAGCACATCGAGGTTCATGGATCAAGCGTAACCGGACGAGTCCATTGAGTGATAAGGATTTAAGCCATCGGTGACCACATTGTGACGATCACCGCACCGGCCGGGGCTCAGGTGCCGCCACCACCGGAGTCGCCGCCACCGCCACCACCGGAGTCGCCGCCACCGCCCCAGCCGCCGGAATCATTGCCGCTCCAGCCGGACCCGCCGGAATCACCGCCGAACGACTGGCCGTGGTGGTCCGACTGCGCGGTACCGGGATCGGAGTAGTACGGCACCACGTAACCGCCTCCGCCGTGACCACCGGGGCGGCTTCCACCAGCGCGGTTCTTCTTGTTGGCGGAGACCACGATCAACGCCACCACCGAGATCACGACACCGACGACCAACAGGCAGGCGAGTATGGTCACGGGACCCAGAATCGTCGACATGACGACACGGTAACCCCACCTCGCCAACCGGATCCGAACCCGGGGCTACCCAGTGGACGATCTGCCCGAGACTCCCGCTACTCGCCGCCGCCCCCACCGCCGTCTCCCGACGACCCGTCGGCGGCGACCTCGTGTCCCGGCCGGTCACCGTCCCCGGCCGAGCCCGTCGAAGCGCCCCCGTCACCTCCGCCGCGGTTGCGCCACGACTCGCGACGGCTCACCAGGAAGACCCAAGCCGCCATCAGAACGAGGATTCCGGCGATCACCGGCACGGCCGTGTTCATCGGGGCAGTCTAGGAGGTCGTCATCGCCTACGGCGGCTTCGTGTGCGAGGTCACCACGGACGCGGCCGGTCAGAATCCGCCCATGTCCCCGAAGTCGCCCCCGAAATCGCCGCCCATGTCGCCGCCGTCGCCGGCCTCACCGCCGCCGTCACCGGCACCGCCGTTACCCGATCCGTCGGCGTAACCGTCGGCGTATGCGCCCTCGATCGCGCCCGCCGTGATGCCCGGCATGATCAGCGCGTTGAAGATCATCATGCTTCCGAATCCCCAGGCGCCCGCCACCAACGCGGTACGCCACCACGGCTCCGAATACCAGCCGCCTGGGACGGGGCGGCCCGCCACCATGCCACCCGGGTAGTAGTGCGACGTCCCGGGACCGGGCGTCGGACTGGCCGTGTAGTGCTTCCCCTCCACGTCCACGTCGAGCCGTTCCCGGACCGCCCCGGCGCGGGACTGGCCGGACAGGGCGGGGACGTCCGGCCCGGGTTGCAGGCCCATGGCCTCACGGGCGGCACGTACGTAGTGCAGGCCCTCCACGGCCGTCTCACCGGCGAGCGCGTACTGCCGGGTCGTGGTGGCGCGGTCCAACTGCGCGCCGGCGGCCGTATACCTCTCCCCCGCGTCCACCAACGCCTGGCGGGCGGCGACGTCGTCCGGGTCGGCCATCAGGTTCATCGTCTGGCCGCCCAGTCTCTCGTACCAGCGTTGCGCCTCCTCACGCGCGTCGTCGAGCCGCCGCCGGGCGTTCCGCCTCCCGTACCAGGCGAGCCAACCCACCAGCGCCACCGCGATGACCAGGACGATCAGGGTCTCCATGTGTCAACGTTACCGACGGTGGCTGAGATCCGCCTGTGAGCGGCCACGCCGGGACACATGTCTTCGATCACTCCACGCACGCCGTTCACACCCGTAGCCTGAACACCATGTCGTACGTCCTGATCGCCCTGCTGTGCCTGGCCGCCGGGGCGGTGGCCGGCTGGTACGCGGCCCGTGCCCGGCTCGCCGCCGAGACCGCCACCATGACGGCCCGATGGGAGGCGTCCCGCGAGAACGAGGCACGGCTGGAACAGTCGCTTCGCGCGTTGAACGCCGACGCCGCCGCGGCGTCGAAGACGGCACTGGGCGAGATGCTGACGCCACTGCGGGAATCCCTCCACCGGTACGAACGGCACGTCGGGGAGATCGAGCGCGCCCGGTTGTCGGCGTACTCGGAACTTCGGACGCAGGTGGCCGAGGCCACCCGCACCGGTGAGGCGCTGCGCGACCAGACCGGCCGACTGGTGTCGGCGTTGCGGGCACCGCAGGTGCGCGGCCGGTGGGGCGAGCACCAGTTGCGCAGGATCGTGGAGGCCGCCGGGATGCTCGAACACTGTGACTTCACCGAGCAGGTGTCGGTGACCGGTGACGGCGGGCGGCTGCGTCCCGACCTGGTGGTGCGGCTCGCCGGCGGCAAGAACGTCGTCGTGGACGCGAAGGCACCGTTCAACGCCTACCTGGACGCCATGGAGTCGCAGGACGAGGCGGCTCGGGAGTCGCACCTGGACCAGCACTCCCGTCACCTGCGCGCCCACGTGGACCAACTGTCCAAGAAGGAGTACTGGCGGGCGTTCGACGTCACACCGGAGTTCGTGGTGCTGTTCGTGCCGGCCGACGCGTTCCTCGACTCCGCCCTGCAACGCGACACCGGACTGCTGGAGTACGCGTTCTCCCGCGACATCGTGGTGGCGACTCCCGCGACCCTGATCGCGATGCTGCGGACGATCGCCTACGTGTGGCGGCAGGACGCCCTGGCGCAGAACGCCACCGAGATCCACGCGCTCGGCCGGGAGATGTACGGGCGACTGGCCACGATGGGGGGTCACCTGGCCAAGCTCGGCACCTCGCTGTCGGGGGCGGTGACCGCCTACAACTCCACGATCGGTTCCCTGGAGTCGCGGGTGATGGTGACCGCCCGCAAGTTCGCCGAACTCGGCGTGTCCGACGCCGGACTCCCCGAACCGGAACAGGTCGAGACGACCGCGAGGCAGCTGCAGCACGAGGCGCTGCGCGCGGCGGCGGACGACTCGCTCATATCGCTGGAGCAGCGCCGATCGGGCCGCTCGGGCTGAAACGTCCGTCCACTGAGGGGATTCGAGATGCGCACCGTCGTCGTGCTGTTCACCCGTGACCTGCGCACCACCGACAATCCGGCGCTGGAGGCGGCCTGCCGGCACTCGGACCGGGTGGTGCCGCTGTTCGTGGCGGACCCGGCGCTCGACGTTCCCGCCAACCGCCGCCGCTTCCTCACCGAATCGTTGGCCGACCTGCGGGACAGGTTGCGCGCTCTGGGCGGTGACCTCGCGGTGCGGGTCGGCGACCCGGTGGAGGAGACGATGCGGATGTGCCGCCGACACGAGGCGACGGGGGTGGCGATGACGGATGACCACAGTGGATACGCCCGGCGGCGGCACGAACGGCTGGCCGCCGCGTGCGAATCCGCCCGGATCCCGTTGCGCGCCTTCCCCGGGGCGACGGTCGTGCCGCCCGGCGACGTCCGCCCCACCGGGGGTGGCGACCACTACCGCGTGTTCACGCCGTACTGGCGGGCCTGGTCCTCCGTGACCTGGCGTGACGTGGCGGCCGAACCGGATCGGGTCCGGCTCCCGGACGGTTTCGCCGGTGACGACCCGGTGGCGGTCCTCGGACACACCTCTCCGGAGTCGCCCCGGCAACGCACCGGCGGCGAGACGGAGGCGCTGCGCCGGTGGGACGACTGGGTTCCCGGCTCCGCCGACTACGCCGACCGGCACGACGACCTCGCCGGCGACCGGACCAGCCGGATGAGCGCGTACCTGCACTTCGGGTGCGTCTCGGCCCGGATGCTGGCCGGAGACGACCGGTCGCCCGAGGCGCTGGTACGGCAGTTGTGCTGGCGGGACTTCTTCCAACAGGTCCTGGCGGCGTTCCCCCGCCTCAACCGGGACGACTACCGGCCCCGGCCCGGCGACTGGAACGACGACCCCGACGAGTTGGACGCCTGGCGGCACGGCGAGACCGGCGTGCCCATCGTGGACGCCGGGATGCGGCAACTCCTCGCCGAGGGCTGGATGCACAATCGGGCGCGCATGATCACCGCGTCCTACCTCACCAAGGACCTGCGGATCGACTGGCGCGAGGGCGCTCACTGGTTCGACCGCTGGCTGATCGACGCCGACGTCGCCAACAACTACGGCAACTGGCAGTGGATGGCGGGAACCGGCAACGACAGCCGCCCCAACCGCAAACTCGGCATGCGAAGACAGACCGAACGGTTCGACCCCGGCCACGAGTACATCGACCGCTGGACCGGATCAGGGCCTGTCTGACAAATGATTACCCCGTGGACTCGCGGAGCCAGAGGATCAAGGAAGCCAGGACAACTCCGGCACGGTAGCGGTCGCCCAGCTTGTCGAACCGGGTCGCGATCGCGCGGAACTGCTTGAGGCGGGCGAAGCATCGTTCGACGACGTTGCGGTCGCGGTAGGTGACCTCGTCGAAGGCCGGCGGCCGGCCGCCGAGGGCTCCGCGTCGGTGGCGGTTCGCCGCCTGGTCGCGGCGCTCGGGGATCGTGGCAGCGATGCCTCGGCGCCTCGGCAGATGGCGGATGGCCCTGCTGGAATACGCCTTGTCACCCGGCACACGGTCCGGCGTCGTGCGCGGGCGGCCGGTGCCGAGGCGCGGGTGCGGATGCCGTCGAGGACCTGGCCGAACGCCGTCGCGTCGTTGACGTTGCCGGGCGTGAGCACAATCGACAGGGGCAGGCCCCGGCCATCGACGGCGAGATGGACTTCGGTGGTCAGTCCGCCTCGGGAGCGGCCGAGGGCCTGGCGCGCCTGCGAGCGGCCCGGATCCTCCAGTTCGTCCCCGTTCACATCCCCTTCTTGCGGGCGCCGACTGCGTGCTGGTGGGCTCGGTTGGTGGTGGAGTCGACGGAGACGGTCCATTCCACCCGGCCCACCGCGTCATCGCGGACCTGAACGTGCTCCAGCAACCGTGCCCGTGCCGTCCGCCTCCCAGCGGGCGAACCGCTCGTAGACGGTCTGCCACGGCCCGAACCGGTCGGGAGGATCCCGCAACGGAGCCCCGGTCCGCAGCCTCCACAGCACCCCGTTGACCACCTGCCGGTGTTCACGCCACGGACGGCCCCGTCCGTCCACCTGAGGCGAAAGGGGCTCTATCCGCCTCCATGCCGCATCCGTCAACCTCGACCTGCCACTCGATCAATTGTCAGACCGGCTATAGAGTCCCGCCCGTGGAGAATCATCAGGACGAGACCAGGACGGCCTACGACGGTGTCGTCGAGCTGTACGCATCGCTGTTCGCAAACCGGCTGGAAACACAGCCTTTCTCCCGGGCCATGATCGGCACCTTCGCCGAACTGGTGCGCGCGACGGGCAACCTGCGGACAGCGGACGTCGGGTGCGGGCCCGGACATCTGACAGCCATGCTGCACGAACTCGGCCTGGACGCCTTCGGACTAGACCTTGCCCCCGGCATGGTCGACCACGCCCGGCAGGCCCATCCGGCGCTGCGCTTCCAAGAGGCGCGGATGGAATCCCTGCCGATCGAGGACGCCGCGCTCGGCGGCATACTGGCCCACTACTCGATGATTCACACCCCTCCGGGGGAACTACCGGAGCTGCTCGCCGAACAGGTACGCGTCCTGGCACCGGACGGTCTGCTCCTGGTCTCCTTCTTCGGGACCGACGGACAAGAACCGGTCCGGTTCGACCACAAGGTGGCGCCCGCCTACAGCTGGCCGGTGGATCGCCTCGCCGAACTGCTGGGCGATGCTGGGCTCGATCCCTTCGCCCGCCTGCTCCACGATCCAGCCTCTGATCGGGGCTTCCTCGACGTCCATCTATTGGCGCGCCGTTCGTAGCCACTGCCCTGTCCCCCAGCCGATCGGCGCACCTCCTGATTGCCAGCCCAGCCGAATCTCGCTGATCAGACCGGAATCGTCAGATACTCCCTGACGGACAGTCATTCCGCTGGAGACGTGCCCGCGCGGAAGTCCCGTTCGTCGACCTCGGATACCACCCGCGCCACCGCCGCGAAGTCGTGGTCGACATGCAACACGGTGAGGCCGTGATGCACTGCGGTGGCACGCGACAGCAGATCGATCGGGCCGGCGGACCGGTGCTGCGCGGACTGCGTAAGGCGATACTGTGCACCCTCGACCCACTGCCACGCCCGCTCGGGAACCGGGGCGTACGCACAGAGCATTCGCAGCTCAGCGCGCAGTTCATCTCGGTGAACGGCATTCATCGCGGAGTGAAGGAACTCGATCTCGGTGGCTTCACAGACATGGAGCGCACCCGCTCCGATCGGTCCGCTCCATTCGTCACGAAGCCCGCCGTCCCGGAGCAGACGCCACAACGCCGAGGTGTCGATCGGATACTCGATCATGACCCGGATCGGCGTCGAGCCTGACGCTCGGCATCGCGCGCCGCGATCGCCGCGTCGAACTCACCACGCTCTGCTCGCCTTCCGAGCTTCTCCAACGCCTCCAACCGTTTCACTCGGAGCATCACCTCCGGCAGCGCGGAGTTCACCGTGTCCTTCTCAGTCGTGATACCCGGGGCGAGCCGCCTCGGCCGGGGATTCGTCGTCGAGATCGATCCGTGTCTCCGACATGACGCCCCCAGATGTCGGTCGTGTATGCGTTTCACACATCATGCCGACCCGCCGGGTCACGAGGCGGCGGCGGCCTTCATGTCCTTGACCAGTTCACGCGGCAGCGAGAAGGTCAGCTTCTCCTTGACCGACTCGATCTCGGTGACGTCGGTGAAACCGTGCTCGGCCAACCTGTCCAGCACACCCTGCACCAGGTCGTCCGGCACCGAGGCGCCCGAGGTGACTCCGACCGTGGTCGCCGCGTCCAACCAGGCGTCCTCTATCTCGCTGGCGTAGTCGACCAGGTGGCTCGCGGCGGCACCCGCCTGCAACGCGACCTCGACCAACCGCACCGAGTTCGACGAGTTGGTGGACCCGACCACCAGCACCAGGTCGCACTCCTCGGCGATCTGCTTGACCACCTGCTGGCGGTTCTGCGTCGCGTAGCAGATGTCGTCGCTGGGGGGCGCCTGGAGCAGCGGGAAACGCCGCTTGAGCGCCGAGACGGTGTCCATGGTCTCGTCCACCGACAACGTCGTCTGGGACAGCCACACCACCTTCTCCGGGTCGCGGACCTCCACGGAGTCGACGTCGGCGACACCGTCGACGAGCTTGATGTGGTCGGGGGCCTCACCGGTGGTACCGATGACCTCCTCGTGGCCGTCGTGCCCGATCAACAGGATGTCGTAGTCGGCGGCGGCGAACCGGCGCGCCTCGGCGTGCACCTTCGTCACCAGCGGGCAGGTCGCGTCGATCGCCTTCAGGCCACGCTCCCTCGCCTCCTCGTGCACCACGGGGGCGACACCGTGCGCGGAGAACACCACGATCGAGCCCGGCGGCACCTCCTCGTTCTCCTCGACGAAGACGGCCCCCTTGCTCTCCAGGGTGCTGACCACGTGCTTGTTGTGCACGATCTGCTTGCGGACGTAGACCGGCGGACCGTACAGCTCCAGTGCCTTCTCCACCGTGACCACCGCCCGGTCCACCCCGGCGCAGTAACCGCGGGGTTTGGCCAACAGGACTCGCTTCGCGGGCTTCGACATGTGCTCCATGGTACGGACGTCACCGGGCACGGCGACGCGCCCGTGACGCCCCTCACCGGCGGGCTTGCGTAGGCTTGCCGGGTGAGCCAGCCAGAAGCCCCGGCCGGAGAGGCCCCCGCCGGTCGAAGCACCCCGGACGAACCGTGGCCGGTGCGGGTGGTCAGCCAGAAGATAGGCGACTGGATCGCGCGGCTGGGCGTGGTGTGGACCGAAGGCCAGATCACCCAGATCAGCCGCCGCCCGGGCGCGCCGACGGTCTTCCTGACCCTGCGCGACACCGCCGCCGAGATCAGCGTCTCGGTGGTCACGGGCCGGGCCGTGGTGGAGGCGTGCGACCCGCCGCTGCGCGAGGGCGCTCGCGTCGTGGTGCAGGCCAAACCCGACTGGTACGCCGGGCGCGGCACCCTCTCGCTGCGGGCGTCACAGATCCGGCAGGTCGGCCTGGGTGAACTCCTCGCCAGGATCGAACAGTTGAAACGTCAACTCGCCGGTGAGGGGCTGTTCGCGCGGGAACGCAAACGCAGGCTCCCGTTCCTACCCCACCGGATCGGTCTCATCACCGGCCGCAACTCCGCCGCCATGCGCGACGTCCTGGAGAACGCCCGCGCCCGGCTGCCCTCCGCACGGTTCGAGGTCCGAGAGGTGCCCGTGCAGGGCGCCACCGCCGTGACCCGCGTGATGGAGGCCCTGTCCGAACTGGACGCCGACGAGTCGGTGGACGTCATCATCGTGGCCCGCGGCGGCGGGAGCGTCGAGGACCTGTTGCCGTTCTCCGACGAGACGCTGTGCCGCGCGGTGTTCGCGTGCCGGACGCCCGTGGTCTCCGCCATCGGCCACGAACCGGACACCCCGTTGTTGGACTACGTGGCGGACGTGCGGTGCTCCACCCCCACCGACGCGGGCAAACGCGTCGTCCCCGACTTCACCGAGGAACAGCGGGGGCTCGCCCAGGCCCGGCACCGGCTGCGGACGGCGTTGCACGGCAAGCTGGAACGCGAGTACCAGGGCCTGGCGGCGATCCGGTCGCGGCCGTGCCTGGCGCAGCCGTCCCGGATGATCGACGACCGGCGGGCCGAGATCGCGGCGCTGCGGGACCGTATCCGGCGGTCACTGGAGGTCCGGTTGGAGGCCGCGCACCGCGACAACGGCCACCTGCGTTCCCAACTGCGCGCCCTGTCGCCGCAGGCGACCCTCGACCGCGGTTACGCCATCGCGCAGCGCGGCGACGGGACGGTGGTCCGCGCGGCGGATGACGTCGAGGCGGGCGAGGCCCTGCGGCTGCGCGTCGCGGAAGGCGAACTGACGGTAACGGTGAAGGAGTGAGCATGTCGGACGAGATGCTGGATTACGAGCAGGCCCGCGCCGAGCTGGTCGCGGTCGTGGAGAAGCTGGAGGTGGGCGGCGCGAGCCTGGAGGAGTCGCTGGCGCTGTGGGAGCGGGGCGAACGGCTCGCGGACCTGTGCCAGGCGAAGCTGGACGGTGCCCGGGAACGGCTGGCCACCGTCCGGCAACCCGAACCGGTCGAACCCGACTGACCCCGCGTCACGCCCGGAGGCGCCGGCTCAGCCGGCGCGGAACCGCGCCCGGTAGGCCGTCGGAGTGGTGCCGAGCCGCCGCCGGAAGTGTTGCCGCAGGGCGGTGGCGCTTCCGAAGCCGCAGGCCCTCGCGATCTCCTCGACGCCCGACCCCCCGGACTCCAACATGTCCCTTGCCGCGAACACGCGCTGCTCGATGAGCCATTGGACGGGCGTGACCCCGGTGTGGGCCAGGAACCGCCGGCTCAGGGTGCGGGTGCTCACTCGTGCCCGCGCGGCGATCCGGTCCAGGGTGACCGGCTCCGCCAACCGTTCCAGCAGCCAGTGCATGGTCCCCGACAGCTCTCCGATCTCGTCGCCGATCTCCTGGCGCGCGACGAACTGCGCCTGACCGCCGTCACGCCACGGGGCGGCGACCACCCTGCGCCCGGTCTGGGCGGCGACGGCGGCGCCGAAGTCCCGCCGCACCATGTGCAGGCACAGGTCCACTCCGGCGGTGGTTCCCGCGCCGGTGAGGATGTCGCCGTCGTCGATGAAGATCGCCGCCGGGTCGAACCGCACCGCCGGGTACCGACGGGCGAGGGCGTCGGCGTGGCGCCAGTGCGTGGTGGCGCGGCGGCCGTCCAGCAGTCCCGTCTGCGCCAGGATCGCCGCGCCGGTGCAGATCGACGCCAGCCGGACTCCGGACGCGTGCGCCCGCCGGAGCAGGTCGAGGACCGTCTCGGGCACCCGGTCGTCCGTCTCGTGCGCCGGTACGACGACCGTGTCCGCGGTCAGCAGTTCCGTCACGGGGTGTGGCGGCCGCAGCTGGAACTGCCCACTGCCCGCGGCGGAGGCCGTCACGCCCTCGCCGGGACCGCACACCCGGACCCGGTACAGCGGCGCGCCGTCGGCCGACTGCGCGGATCCCAGGATCTGGCCGGGCATGGCCACCTCCAGTGCCACCACACCGTCCAGAGCGAGAACCGCGACCTCGTGCATGGCGGGAATCTTACGGAATCGGTCGAGAAGCCCTCTCGTGCGAGGCCCCGTTCCGGGGGACGCTGGAGCACCCGAGGATGGAGGAGTGCACCGATGCGTGTCGAGATCCTTATGTACGACGGCGTGTCCGAAGTGGATGCGATCATGGCCCTGCACGTGTTCCAGGTGGCCGCGCGGCTGGACGCTCCGGTCACGGCCCGGCTGGTGACCGCCGACGGCGCCACCGAGGTGACCGGTGCCGACCACACCCGCGTCACCGGCCTGGCCGAGTGGTCTCCCGACGAGGCCGACGTACTGCTGGTCAGCGGTGGCTGGATCCACGAGGTCATCGCCGACGGCGAACTGATCGAGCGGCTCGCCCGGTTCCGTGACCCCGCCGCACCCCGGCCGATCCTGACCGGCGTGTGCGCCGGGGCCGTGCTCCTCGGCGCGGCCGGGCTGCTGGAGGGCCGGCCCGCCACCACCCACCACCCCGCCTTCCCCGATCTGGCCGCCTACGCCGAGGTCGTCGACGCCCGCATCGTCGACGCCGGGGACGTGATCACCGCCGGCGGCGGCCCGTTGTCCGGCTTCGACCTGCCGCTCTACCTGCTGGAACGTGAGCTCGGCCTGTCCAGGACCGCCGCACGGGTCGAACAGTTCATGGAGTACGACCGGCGCGGCACCGTCTGGCGGTGAGCCCGGCGGCGGGGAAGGCGGCGAGACCCCCGGGAACGAATGGGCCCGGTGAGACGGCGGCGCGTCTCACCGGGCATCGACGGATCCGGATCAGGCGCCCGGTTCCAGCTTTCCGGTGATCATCAACAGGATGATCGGGTTGTCGGCGTATGCGGAGTTCTCCAGGATCGGGTCGTCCTCGGCCGGGAACGCCTTCACCCGGCCGCCCTCCTTGCACGGGTTGTTGCCGTACCGCTCGAACATCGGGATGATCGGCAGCAGCTCGTTGAACGCCACCGCGGCCTTGGTCACGTTGGCCTTCTGCTCCGCCTCGTCCAGTCCGGAACCGGCGGCGTTGACGACCTCCTGCAGGTCGAGCTTGCCGAACGCCTCGGTCTCGACGTTGAGGTCGAACGCGATGCCGTCGCCGCCGATGTTCTGGGCGATCGGGGTGTTGTGGGTGAACAGGTCCGCCACGAACGCGAAGTGCGGGTGCGGGTGCTGCGAGGAACCCCAGACCTGGATGGCGATCTCGAACTCGCCCAGGTCCACCTCCTGGATGTACTGCTCGAAGTCCATCGGGTTGGGGGTCAGCTTGATCCCGAACGCCGACAACTGCTCCGCGGCGTTGTCGCCGGAGGCCGCCCAGTCGGCGTAGTCACCGGGGTACTTGATGGAGTACTCGGCGGGCTCTCCGTCGGGCTTCAACCACTGGTCGCCCTCCTTCGTCCAGCCGGCCTCCTCCAGCAGTTCGGCGGCCTTGTCCTGGTCGTACTCGTACTTGTTGAGCTTGCCGATGTCCTCCTGGGACAGCCAGTCGGGAACCTGGATGTCGGAGAAGCCCACCATGTACTGCACGGCGACACCCGAGTCGGCCAACGCGACGGTGCCGTTGTCGTCCCGGTTGATCGCGTGGGCGATCGCGCGGCGGACCCGCACGTCCTTCATCTCCGGCAGTGCCTTGAAGTTGATGAACAGGCCGGGACCGGAGTAGTTCGGCGGGCGCAGGATCTTCAGGCCCATGTCCTGGTAGGCCCGTTCCTGGCTCGGCGAGAAGCCGTGCGTGGCGTAGTCGATGGAACCGTCCTGCACCAGCGGGTCGACGGCGGGCGTCTCACCGTTGTAGACGACGATCTTGTCGAACTTGATCGCGTCGGCACCGTAGCCCTTGTCGTTGCGGACCAGGGTCATCTCGGTGTCGGTGATCATGTCGGGGTCGATCGTGAACGGGCCGGACACGATCAGGTCCACCGGCCGGAACTCCTGCAGCGAGGTGCCCAGTGCCTTGCCCTCGTCGGAGTCCATGTCCTTGCCGTCGGCGAACAGCGCGGCGGCCTCTTCGGCGAAGTCGCCGTAGGTCTTGCCGCTCTCGTCGGCGGCGTGCGAGGCGATGATGTTGCCGCGCAGGATGTACCGCTCGATGACGGCCGACGGGGAGTCCAGGGTCGCGACGAAGGTCCGCTCGTCGGGGGCCTCGATCTTGGCGATCGACGCCCAGGACGCCGCCCGCTGGATCCACTGCAGCCAGTGGGTGGTCATGTAGTCCTTGGAGGTCAACGGCTCGCCGTCGCTCCAGGTCAGGCCCTCCCGCACGGTCACGGTGAAGGTCTGCGCCTCGGTGTCAAGGGCGGAACTCTCCGCCAGCATGTACTCCCACTTCTTGTCGTTCCAGTAGTAGTACGCCGACGGGAGCACGATCAGGTCGCGGTAGGGGCCTTCGAGCATGAACCGGGGCACGGGGGCATACGGTGCGCCGGACATGTTGTAGTGCCCGTCCGGCGGCTGCTCGTACGGGTAGGCGCCGTGGAACGAGCCGCGTTCCCCCTCGGGCACCGTCTCGTCAGCGCGGGAACAGGCGGTGGCGGTGCCCAGCCCGGCTGCTCCGACGGCTCCCAGGCCGACGATCTGGAACAGCCGTCGGCGGGAGATGTCGAAATCTGGGTTCTTCATTGATCCTCCTGAGGAGACACCGTCCGGCCGGAATCGCCCTCGCGTTCGGGCCGGATCAGGTTGAGCGCCTGTCGGCCGAACCGGGACAGGACAATGGTGGTCGCCGCGACGGCGAGGCCGGCCGCGAGCGTGACGACGGTGACGACCCGTTCGGCGGAGTCCGGCGCGGTGGCCGACAGCATCAGCAGCGAACCGACGATCACCAGCGAGGAGACCTGGATCGCGGTGCGGACCAGGACGGTCATCGCGCCGCCCCGTCCCGCTCGGCGGCGTCCCCGGCCACCACGTGGCACGAGACCTCCCTACCCGGGGACACCTCCGCGAGCTGCGGCGGAACCGTGTCACAGTCGCCCTCGCGGTACAGCGGGCAGCGGGGGTGGAAGGAGCAGCCGGACGGCAGCGCGGTGAGACTGGGAATGTCCACACTGCGCAGACCCGGGTCGTGGGTGTGCCGCTGGTCGGGGTCGATGTCGGGGACCGCGGCCAGCAACGCCTTGGTGTACGGGTGTTGCGGGTTGTCGATGACCTCGTGCGCGTCGCCGTACTCGACGACCCGGCCCAGGTACATGACGGCGATCTTGCCGCCGGTCCCGAAGTAGCGGGCGATGGCCAGATCGTGGGTGATGAAGATGAAACCGACGTCGAGCTCGGTGCGCAGCCGCGTCAGGGTGCGCAGCACACCGACCCGGATGGACACGTCCAGCATCGACGTGGCCTCGTCGGCGATCATGAGCCGCGGGTTGAGCGTCAGTGAGCGTGCCACCGCGACCCGCTGCCGCTGCCCGCCGGACAGTTGGTGCGGGTACTTCGGCAGGAAGTTCTCCGCCGGCGTCAGGTCGACCCGTTCCAGGAGTGCCTTCGCCTGCTCCCACGCCTCGGCGCGGTTCTTCGCCAGCCCGTGCCTGCGCAACGGCGACGACAGGGTGCCGAAGATCGAACGGATCGGGTTCAGTGAGGCGTACGGGTCCTGGTGCACGAACTGCACGGCGCGCCGGAACTCGTGGCGCCGCCGGGAGTCCATGGTGTCGACGTCCTCGCCCTCGAACTCCACGCTGCCGGAGGTCGGCCGGGCGAGACCGGCGGCCATCCGCGCGGTGGTGGTCTTGCCGCAGCCGGACTCCCCGACCAGGCACAGCACGTCTCCGGCGCCGACGGTCAGGGTGACGTCGCGGACGGCGGGCACGTCGCCCCGCTTGGTGTGGAACACCTGCGAGACGTTCCGCAGCGCCATCAGGGGCGCCTTATCGCTCTTGGGGTCGGTCACCGTCCCGCCACCTCCTTCTGTTCGTGCAGACTCACGTGTTCCCAGCGGATGCAGGCGGCCTCGTGGGAGACCAGGCCGTCGGGCCGCGACTCCACGGGAAGCAGCTCGGGGTCGGTCTCGGCGCATTCGTCGATCGCGTACGGGCACCGGGCACGGAAGGTGCATCCCTGCGGCAGGTGCGCCAGGTCCGGTGGTGAACCCGGGATCGAGGCGGGTTCCGCCGCACCGGCCCGCACCGGCGGCACGGCCTTGATGAGCCCCACCGAATACGGGTGCCGGGGGGTGGTGAACACGTCGTGCACGGTCCCGGACTCGATGATCCGGCCGGCGTACATGGTCGCCACCCGGTCGGCGAGTTCGGAGGCCAACGGCAGGTCGTGCGACACGAAGATCATCGCGAAGCCGAAACGCTCGCGCAGCTCGTGCAGCATGTTCACTATGGACCGTTGGGTGAGCAGGTCCAGGGCCGTGGTCGGCTCGTCGAGTACCAGGATCTGCGGTTCCAGCAGCAGCGCGAGGGCGATGAGCACCCGCTGCTTCATTCCGCCGGACAGCTCGTGCGGGTACGAGGGCAGCACCCGCGCCGGCTCCAGCCTGACCGCCTCCAGCGCGGCGGCGGCCCGTTCGTGGACGGCCTTGCGGGACGGCCGGGGGCCGTCGACCCGGTGGGCGCGGATCGTGTCGGCGAAGTGCTCGCTGATCCTCAACACCGGGTTGAATGCGTTCATCGCGCCCTGGAACACCATGGCGACCTCGCTCCACCGCCACTGCCGCAGTTCCCGGCCCTGCATGGCGAGGACGTCGCGGGTGGCGCCGTCCCTTCCCCGGTAGGCGATCTCACCGCCGGTGACCCGGCCCAGTTTCGGCAGCAGCCTCAGCAGGCCCAGCCCGAGCGTGGTCTTGCCGCAGCCGGACTCGCCGACCAGCGCCAGGGACTGTTGCGGGTACAGGTCGAAGTCGACGCCGCGCACCGCCGCGACGGTCCGGCCCGCACCGGTGCGGTAGCTGATCTCCAGATCGCGTACCGACAGAATCGGTTCCTGAGTGGACATGGCTCGCTACCCTTCCGACAACCGCGGGTTGAAGACTTCCTCCAGCGAACGGGTCAGCATGATCAGCCCCAGTTGGAGCAGCGCGATCATCGCGACCGGCGCCATCATGAACAGCGTGCCCTCCGGAAGGGACATCGCGCCGTAGGTCCACGCCTTGCGGATCATGATCCCCCAGTTCGCGCCCGCCAACGGCGCCAGACCGAGCACGTACATGCCGACCAGGGCGTAGATCGCGTTGGTGACGGCGATGATGAAGTTGATCAGGATGTAACCGGCCATGTTCGGCACGATCTCCACGAACACCACGCGGGAGGTCCCCAGGTCGAGCAGCTTCGCGGCCTCGACGAACTCGCGTTCCTTCAACGACAGCACCTGTGCCCGGATCGACCGCATCAGGATCGGCCAGGACAGGCACCCGATGAGCAGCGCCAGCACCGTCGGTGAGGTCAGTTGGAAGAACGACCCCAGCACCGCCAGCAGCACGATCTGCGGGACCGTCATGACGATGTCGGTGGTCTGGAGCAGGAAGGAGTCGATCGGTCCCCGCAGGTACGCGGCGAGGGAGCCGAGCACGACCGCGATCAGCGTCGTGATCGCCGCGGCACCCAGGCCGACGTAGATGACGGTGCCGCCGCCCAGCAGGGTCTGGTGGAGGACGTCCTTGCCGGCGTTGTCGGTGCCGAGCCAGTGGTCGGCGCTGGGCGCCTGCCAGGTGGCCTGGGCGTCGCCGGGGATGGTGGAGTCCAGGAACAACGGCGCCAGCACCGTCATCAGGAGCAACAGGCCGACGATGACGAATCCGGCCACGCCGACCTTGTTGCGGGTCAACCGGTAGAACAACCCGTGGCGGGGGATTCCGGGGGTGGGGGCGAGTGCCGACATCAGGAATCCACCTCTTTCCCGGACGTGCGGATGCGCGGATCCAGCAGCCCGTAACTAAGGTCGGCCAGCAGGTTGGCGAAGACGACCGTGATCGTGATGATCAGCAACAGGCCCTGGATCAGCGAGTAGTCGCGGTCGTTGAGCGCGTTGTAGAGCGCGTATCCGATGCCGTTGTAGGCGAAGATGATCTCCACGAAGATCGCGCCGCCGACCACGAAGCCCGCCTGCGTGGCGATCTGGGCGACCAACGGCAGGACCGCGTTGCGGCCCACGTACATCGCGCCGATGCGTCCGCCGCCGAGCCCCCGGGCGCGGGCGACCATCACGTAGTCCTCCCCCAGCGCCTGTGTGGTCGACGCCTTCATGATCAGCGCCCAGGTGCCGACCGTGGTGAGAACGTAGGCGAGTATCGGGAGGCTGGCGTGGTAGAGCGCGTCCTGGAGGAAGACGAGGCTGAACCCCGGCTCCTGCCCGGCGGTGTAGGTGCCTCGGATGTCCGACAGCGAGAACAGCCGCAGTTGCACACCGCCGATGACGACGATGATCAACGCCAGCAGGTAGTTGGGTATCGCGTGCAGTGTGGACCCGATCGCCGAGACCGAGTGGTCGATGAGGCCGCCGCGACGGTAGGCCATCACCATGCCGAGCAACAGCCCGATCGCGACCGAGATGATCAGGGCGAGTCCCACGCTGAACAGGGTCCACGGCAGGTGGTGGCCGATCTTCTCCAGCACGGGGATGTGGGAGAGCGTCGTGCCGAAGTCACCGTTGACCAGGCCCCACAGGTAGTCGAGGTACTGCTGCCACATGGGGGTGCCGGGGTCGAAGCTGTAGAAGGCGGCCGCCTGGGCGGCGGCGTCCTCGTAGGGGACGCCCTCGGCGGTGAGTTTGGCGATGTACACGTCCACCGGGTTTCCCGGTAGCAGTCTGACCATGAAGAAGACGCCGCTGGCGACGATGAAGATGGCCAGTACCGCCCGCGCGATGCGCTTGGTGAGGTAGGAGCCCCAGTACAGCAGTGTCGAGGCGATGAAGACGGCGAGCAGTAGGGCGCTGATCCACCCCATTCCGGCGAACTGCCACAGCCCCACCACGACGACGACGGTGACGGCGAGCCAACCGGCGAGGCGGAGCACTCCGTTGAGTGTCGGCGTGGACCGTGGTGCCGCCGCCTCGACGGTTGCGGTTTTTATCCCGACCATTCCACCTCTCCAGAGCTCGACGTGACCTGCGTCTCGTGGGCACGAACATACAAGAAACCCACCGGATGTGGGAGCGGGGGAAGATCACGAAATCGTATCGACCTACGTTCATGATTCGATTCATGGGACGTCGATATCCCGGGGGTGACCCATAATCGCGCGATTCTTACATTGAACTATCTTCACAATTCGTCGACTACGCCCTCTTCGGATCGCGGACTTCCGGGCGAGCCCTCGACACACCGCCCACCACCTGGTGTTTCACCGGCACCGTCGCCGCCCGGAAACCTTCGGCACACAATTTGTTCGACCCTAAAAGAAAATGCTCCGGACCGCCGTCGCCGCGCCTCCGGCCGCCGGCCCGAATAACCCCGACATTGCCCGGCCGCCAGGTCACGACATGATCACCATATTGAAGATAACCGATAGATTGTCCACATGGTTATTTCGGCACACGGAGAGTCCACTGTGATGTGAGCATCGCTCCACAAAGGAGGAGTATGGCGTCCGTCACCGTCGGTACCGCCGGTCAAGGGCCGGCTTCGGGCAACCCGGCGGTGCGCGGCGGCGCCGCCCGGGGCGGGACATGGTGATCCGCGTCCCAGGTGAAACGCGCAGCGGGCGCGTGGCGGATGTGCGTTTCTGCGCGCTCGGTGCTCAGCCGAGCGCTTTCGCGAACGCCTCCAGCTCGGCCATGGAGGCGTCACCGTGCACCACGAGCGTCATCGACTCGTCGGTGTAGACCAACGCCGGATTACCGTCCACAGTGAGGTAACTCATCCACTCCCGGCCGTCGAGCGTCACCGCCCCGGTCGGCCGGGGGCCGTCCCGCAGCTCCGCCACCAGGATCTCCTCGGCCAGGCCGTCACCGGCCACGTACTGCATCCCGCCACCCGAGGGCGTCTGGTAACCCACCCGAAGCGTCACCGCGCCGTCCCCCTGCGTCGTCTGCGCGCTCAACGGGTCCCACCCGTCGGGAAGTCCCTCCGGCGCCGGCGCGTCGAGGCCCAGCCCCTCCGCCTCGGTGTACGCCGGGCGCGGATCCACACCGTTCACCGGCTGGTCGGAGGTGAGGAAGCCCCACAGCAGGAAGAACGCGCCGATCGGTACCAGCAGCACCGCGAGCGAGATGACCATGTCACGCGGGCGGCGATCGCCCCGGGGGCGTGACGGTGCGGCGGGTGCGGCGGTGCTGCTCATACCACAATCTTGGCCGACCGCGCCCCGCGCCGCCACGGCGGGCCGGGTGGCCGTGACCACGCCCCACGACCACCGGAGTGCCGCACCGGCTGCGACGACTCGGCTGCACCATAATGGGAGCCCGCCACCACACCTGCTGCGAGAGGACACCGATGTCCCCACGTAAGACCGAAGAACTCGACAGGAATCTCGGCCTGGACCTGGTCCGCGTCACCGAGGCCGCCGCCATGGCCGCCGGACGCTGGGTAGGACGCGGCGACAAGGAGGGCGGTGACGGCGCGGCCGTCGACGCCATGCGTCAACTCATCAACTCGATCCCCATGAAGGGGACCGTGGTGATCGGCGAAGGCGAGAAGGACGCCGCGCCGATGCTGTACAACGGGGAGACCGTCGGGGACGGCACCGGGCCCGGTGTGGACGTCGCCGTCGACCCGATCGACGGCACCACGCTCATGTCCAAGGGGATGCCCAACGCACTCGCCGTGCTGGCCGTCACCGAACAGGGCGCGATGTTCGACCCGTCCGCCGTCTTCTACATGGAGAAACTGGCCGTCGGACCCGAGTGCGCCGACGTCATCGACATCAGCGCGCCCGCCCGGGAGAACCTGCGCCGCATCGCCGCGGCCAAGGGCGGCGGGGTCTCCGACGTCACCGTCTGCATCCTCGACCGGCCACGCCACGAGGACCTGGTCCGGGAGGTCCGCGACGCGGGCGCGCGCATCCGGTTCATCTCCGACGGCGACGTCGCGGGCGCCATCTCCGCCGCCCGCGACACCAGCGACGTCGACGTTCTCATGGGAATCGGCGGCACGCCGGAGGGCATCATCAGCGCCGTCGCCCTCAACTGCCTGGGCGGCGCCATCCAGGCCCGGCTCTGGCCACGCGACGACGCCGAACGGGCCAAGGCCGTCGACGCGGGCCACGACCTCGACCGCGTCCTCACCACCACGGACCTGGTCAAGGGCGACAACATGTTCTTCTGCGCGACCGGGATCACCAGCGGCGACCTGCTGCACGGCGTCCGGTTCCGCAGGGGCGGCGCGTACACCCAGTCGATCGTGATGCGGTCGAAGTCCGGGACGGTCCGGGTCATCGACTCCTACCACCAGTTGGAGAAGCTCCGGAACTACTCGCTCGTCGACTTCGACGGCACACCGCTGCCGGTGGAACCATGATCCTGGTCATCGGCGAGAACGTCGTCGACGTACTGCCCGGCGGCCCGGTCGCCGGAGGCGGCCCCGCCAACACCGCGGTCGGACTCGCCAGGCTCGACTGCCCCGTAGAGTTCGCCGCCCGGCTCGGCGGCGACGCCCACGCCGGACTCATCGAGGCCCGGCTGCGCGAGGCGGGAGTGGGTGACCGCCACTGGGTCCACACGTCCGAGCCCTCACCGGTCGCCGAGGTCACGCTCGACGAGTCCGGCGGCGCGAGCTACCGGTTCCGGCTCACCGGCGCCGCCGACTTCGGGCGGCTGCCCGGGGAGCTGCCCGACGGGTCGGTCCTGGCCGACGGCGGCACGGCCGTCCACCTCGGTTCCCTGGCGGCCTACCTGCCGCCCGGAGCCGACGTGCTGGAGAAGTGGCTGAGCGACCTGCCCTCCGGCGTGTTGGTCAGCTTCGACCCCAACATCCGGCCCGTCGTGACCGCCGACCTGGCGGCCGCCCGGCGGCGCACCGACAGGTTGGCCGGCCTCAGCCACCTGGTGAAGGCCTCCGGGCAGGATCTCACCGACCTGTACGGCGAGGACGGCCACGAGGCGGCGATCGGCCGTTGGCTGGCCGGCGGCACCCGGGTCGTGGTCGTCACCGACGGCCCCCGTGCCCGCGCCCACCACTCCGGCGAAGTCATCGAGGTCGTGGGACCGTCCGTACCGGTCGCCGACACCGTCGGCGCCGGGGACAGTTTCATGGCCGGCCTGCTCGCGCGGCTGCGACGACACGACGCCCTGACACCCGGGCGGCTGTCGGCGGTCGTCGGGGACGCCGAGGCACTCACCCAGTGCCTCAACTACGCGATGGCGGTCGCCGCGATCACCTGCACCCGAGTGGGAGCGGACCCGCCGACGGCGGCCGAGGTGGCGCGCTCCGCCGCCGACCACCGGATCCCCATCTGAGAGGCCGAGAGCGAGTGCGGCCGGACCCGGTGACCCGGGTCCGGCCGACGTACCCGCACGGCCGCGGTGGCCCGTTCCCGGCACGGGAACAGGCCGGGACCGCCACGACGGGGGTGTGCGTGGATCCCCACGCCCTCCCCGCTAATACCAACCGATCTCCTGCGAGTGCGCCCAGGCGTCGCAGGGCGTGCCGTACCGGTTCGAGATGTACTGCAGACCCCAGGTGATCTGGGTGATGGGATTGGTCTCCCAGTCGTCACCGACCGAGGCCATCTGGTTGCCCGGCAACGCCTGCGGGATGCCGTGGGCACCCGAGGACGGGTTGTGGGCGTGTTCGTTCCAGCCGCTCTCCTTGTCCCACAACTGTTCGAGACACGGCATCTGGTCGAGGCCGAAGCCGTGTTCGAGCAGCAGCGTACAACCGGCGGCCTTGTTCCCGGAGTATCCGTTGCAGTCTTCGGGGATCGGGCCGATGTCGACCGAACCACTGCCCGACTGCTCCTCGGCCTCTTCGGCCTCCTGGACCGCGGCGAAGGTGTCGTCCAACGCCTTGGCCTGGTCGCTGGCGACCTGGGCGATGTTCTCCGCCTTGGCCTCCGCGTCGGTGTCGGCGGCGGTCAACGCGTAGTCGCGGTGCCAGTCACGGGTGGCCTGCTGCTCCGCATCGGCGGCGCGGAGATCCTCCTCGGCCGACTGGCGCGGGTCCTGGATCCCCTCCTCACCGGTGAGTCCGATGTGAATGCCGAAACCGACTCCCGCCAGCAACAGGATCACGGCGAAGGCGCGGCAAGCCATCCTGGTCAACAAAGGAACCACGTGGGCAAAACCTTTCCGAGGCGTCAATTACCCGGCGACGCGGCGAATCGCCGACACCACACTGCCCGAACCGGTCCGGTTCGGCAACGCCCGCGGCGACCGGGATCACGTCGCCAGCCGACGATACAAGCGCGGCACCGCAGGTGGACAGCCGGGCCGTGTCCCTTATCGACGTGGGATTCCGATTGGTCCGGAACACCCGATGCGGCGCGGAATTCAGCCGTTCGGTGGATGCGGTACCGCACCGGGCGGTGCCGGAGACGTCAGCCGAAGTCCTCCAACAGATCGGTGACCATCTCCGCGATCGGGGACCGCTCCGAACGGGTCAACGTCACGTGCGCGAACAACGGGTGGCCCTTCATGGCGTCGATGACGGCGCTCACGCCGTCGTGACGTCCGACCCGCAGGTTGTCCCGTTGCGCCACGTCGTGGGTGAGCACCACCCGGGAACCGGTGCCGATCCGGGACAACACGGTCAGCAGGACACCCCGTTCCAACGACTGCGCCTCGTCGACGATCACGAACGCGTCGTGCAGCGAGCGGCCCCGGATGTGCGTCAACGGCAACACCTCCAGCATCCCCCGGGAGATGACCTCCTCGATGACGTTGTCGCCGCTGACCGCGCCGAGCGTGTCGAACACCGCCTGCGCCCACGGCTGCATCTTCTCGGCCTCGGTGCCCGGCAGGTAGCCGAGCTCCTGACCGCCCACCGCGTAGATCGGCCGGAACACCATGACCTTGCGGTGCCGGTCGCGTTCCAGCACCTGCTCCAGGCCCGCGCACAACGCCAGCGCGGACTTGCCCGTCCCCGCCCGGCCACCCAACGAGACGATGCCGACCTCATCGTCGAGGAGGAGGTCTAGCGCGACCCGTTGTTCTGCGGACCTGCCGTGGATACCGAACGCCTCGGCGTCGCTTCGCACCAGGCGGACCTGCTTGTCGGGCGTCACCCGGCCCAGGGCCGATCCCGAGCCCGTGGTCAGCACCAGACCGGTGTGGCAGGGCAGCCCGGCGGCGGCGTCCAACGGGATCCGCTGGTCGCTGTAGAGCTTCGACATCTCCGCGTCGGTCACCGACAGCGTCTCCATACCGGACCAGGTCGGGTCGAGTGCCTGGCCGTGCCGGTACTCCTCGGCGCGCAACCCGACGGCGGCGGCCTTCACCCGCAACGGCATGTCCTTGGTGACGAGACTGACGTCGGCGCCCGCCTTGGCGAGGTTCCACGCCACCGACAGGATGCGGGCGTCGTTGCCGTCGGCCTGGAAACCGGCAGGAAGGGCACCGGTGTCGGCGTGGTTCAGTTCCACGTACAGGCGACCGCCGGTGTCGTTGATCGGCAGCGGCCGGTCCAGGCGACCGTGCTTCATCCGCAGTTCGTCGAGGGAACGGAGCGCGTAGCGGGCGAACCAGCCCAGTTCCGGATGGTGCCGCTTGCCTTCCAGTTCCGAGATCACCACCAGGGGCAGGACGACGGTGTGCTCGTCGAACCGGCTGAAAGCGGCCGGGTCGGACAGCAGAACGGAGGTGTCAAGAACGTACGTGCGCGCGGTCATGGCGGCTCCCACCGGATCTTGAGTGGCGGGACGGGCTCCCGTCACAGTTCTCAACATAGAGGGTGGGGGCGTCAAACGCCCGCCTCGAAGCGACGCGGATCGCTGACGGATCCGGCCAACCGGGCTACCGGGAACGCGATGACGGAGGGTGCGGGCTGATCGGGCGGTGCGGTATCCGGGCCGGAGTTCACCGGGGGCCTCCAACCTCCGCCCCATACTAGGAGCATAGAACCGATCACGGAACGTCGTCCAGCCGGTTGCGGCACCCCTGTGGATAACCCGGCGGTTGTGGACAACCGGGTGCGACCGCCCGGCGGTCACCCGCGAGTGGTGCGCTCGGACTCCTCAAGCCAATCCAGGTACCACTGCGAGAACGAGACCCGCCGGCCGTCCACGCCCAGCGGCGTCAGATCGGCCGGGCCACCGTCGTGACTCCACATGGTTCCGCGCTCCGCGCCGGTGACCACGAGCCGCAGGAATACTCCGCAACCGTAGTGGCACAGGCAGATCGACCCGGCGAACAGCTGCGACTCCACCGTGTCCCACTCGTCGTCCCAGGCGCGGAACGCGTTGCGGTACGTCTCGTCGTCGTCGAACCCGTCGCGAGTCGGCTCCCGTGCGTCGTACTCCGCGACGACCGCCGTTCTCGCCGGCGCGTCGAGGAACGGCCGTGACAGCGTCGCCGAATCCGTCTCCGCCGCGTCGTCGACCCAGTCCCAGCCGCCGTCGCGGGACGTCGGTGTCGCGATGCCGTACCAGGGTCCGGCGCCTCCCGCACCGACCCTGACCAGGAATTCGCGGTAGTCCTCGGGCAACACGACGCCGCAGGCCGCCTCGATCTCGGATACCTGTGCGTCGGAAAGCGGTGGGGCGAGCCGGAACCGGTGTCTGCGCGCACCGAAGACGGCCTCGGAGCGGCCGTCGCCGGCGAGGGCGTCGACCCTCCGGCGCACTCCGTTCCACGTCATACCGGCACGGTACCGAAACCCCACCCGACGTGACGGTCCCGGATCGGTGCGCAGAGACGGCCCGGCGGGTCCGTGACCTCGCCGGGCCGTCGTCCGATCCGTGGGCCGGAGTCGGCCCCGTCGCGACCGCACCGGGTGCGCCGCGACGGTCAACCGGTCAGTACCAGTTGTTGGCCTGCCAGAAACCCCATGCGCCGCACGGATCGCCGTACCGGCCGGTGATGTAGTCCAGGCCCCAGGCGATCTGCGTCGCCGGGTTGTCCCGCCAGTCACCACCGGCCGAAGCCATCTTGTCGCCGGGCAGGGCCTGCGGGATCCCGTAGGCGCCCGACGACGGGTTCTCCGCGTACTCGTTCCAGCCGCTCTCGTGGTCCCACAACGGAACCAGGCAGCTCATCTGGTCGGTGCCGAGACCGTGGTCGGCGAGTTGCCCGCACGCGATCCGCTGGTTTCCGGAGTAGGACTCGCAACCGGGGGCCGCCTGGGTGTCCGGTTCGGACTGCGGTTCCTCGGGCTCGGGTTCCGGCTCCGGTTCGGGTGCGGGCTCGGGTTCCGGCTCGGTCGGATCGGGTGCGAGCCGTTCCTTGTCGCGGCTGATCGACTCGTCCATCCAGCGTTCGTCGCCGGCGGCGGCCGGTTCCGCGGCGGTGGACGTCACGGGCTCGACGGTCTCGGGGTTGAGCGACCAGCCGAGCCAGGCACCTGCGACGGCCAGCAGCGCCACGACCGTGAGGAGTCCGTGACGCAGCCGTGGGCGCGCGACACGGGGCGGGCGCCGGTGTTCTCCCGCGGAGTGCGCCGGGGTGGTGTCCTCGGGTTCGGTCTCATGCCGTTCGTCGGCAGAACTGCTCACCGTTGATCCATTCCTTCTCGGGGTGTCCGGTGTCGCGCCGTCGGGCGGACACCGGCTGCGAAGCCTGACAGCCGGATCACGGGCACGACAAGGGCAGGACACGAAGTGATGAACGAAGACCACCGGTACGGGCCATGCGCCGTGACGCGTGTGGTTCAGGAGGTGGCCAACCCGACTGCAACCTCGACGCCGTAACGGTTCCACTACAAGCTTCGAGCCGCCGACACAGGCCCGAGTCCACAACGGTCGGTGACGATGTCGCCACCCTCCACGGCTCGTCCGTCTCGGTGGCGGCGGGACGATGTCCCGCATAATGGTGATGCGCCCCGGCACGCGCATCCCCTCATGCCATGCCCCGGGAGCAGAATGACCCACGCGACCTACGTGCCGGCGGGCTCCCGCCCGATCCCGCCGAACGATCCCACCGCACCGCCGGCTCGCCACGTCGATCGTCGGATCGCCCGGGACCCGTGGCGAACCCGGCCTCGGGCGCACCACGGTCTCGCCCCATCGCCCCGGCATGAACTCCGAGGAATCCGATGATGTCGACTCGGCTCACACGACGGCTGGTCGCCGTCGTCGCCGTGGCGGCGTTCTCGGTCTGCGTCACCGCGAACCTCGTGGCGCTGGGACACCGCGCTCCCGTCCCGATCGCGCTGTGGTCCATGGTGGTGGGGGTACTCGCCGTCGTCGCATGGCTGCTTCTGGCCCGGCACGTACCACCGGGTCAGGTGCAGCGGCGATGGTGGCCTCGACGCCGACGGGCGGTGCGTTTCGTCTACTACCTGGGGCTGACGGCGTGGCTGTCCATCGGGCTCAACACGTCCCTTCACCTGCCGGGCTGGTCGGAGTTCGCATCGGCGGGTCCGGTCGCCGTCCCGGTGGAGGTCGTGGAGATCGGTGACGTCGATGTCCATGGCGGCCGCCGCACCACCTACGAGTTCCTGATGACCGCGGTGGTACCCGACGGCAGTGACCGCCGGACCGTGACCCAGACCGTTGAACTCGCATACGATCCCCGTGGGGTCGCCCCCGAGGATCACCGGCTCTTCGCCTATCAGGTGGCCGGACGGCCCGAACTCGGAGTCTTCTTCACCGACTCTCCCGAACAACACTCGTGGCTGACCGACTGGCCGATCGCGTGGACAGGAGCGTTCGCGATGGGCTTCTTCCTGTGGTTGTTCTGGTGGTACGAGGAATGGGACGCGCGCAAGGATGGCGACGGCGGCACCGAGGTGCGACGGCTCGGGCCTCCCTCGCCACGTCTTCTACTCATCTCGGGCGGTCTCGTCGGCCTCAGCATGCTCCTGTTGCTGGGCCTGGCGGGAGTGAGCGCGGAACACCAGGGGCCGCCCGGCTTCAACAACGAGGTGTGGGACCAGGGCACGGCGATATCCATCGTGGTCGGGCCCGTCTTCTGTTCGCCGGCGTTCGTGGCGGGATGGCTCACTCGGTGTTGGGCCGAGACCGGAAGACGGTTCTGACGGCTCAGACGCCGTAGCGGCGTTGGCGGGAGGAGTAGGACCGTAGGGCGCGGAGGAAGTCGACGCGCCGGAAGTCGGGCCAGTTGAGGTCGCAGAAGTAGAACTCCGAGTACGCCGACTGCCACAGCAGGAACCCCGACAGCCGCTGCTCGCCGCTGGTGCGGATGAGCAGGTCGGGGGCGGGCTGGTCCTTCAGGTAGAGGTGGTCGGCGATGTCCTGCGCCTCGAGCTCGTCGGCGACCTCGTGGAGGGTCTTGCCGCGCCTGTCGTACTCGTGCAGCAGGGCGCGGACCGCGTCGGTGATCTCGCGGTGGCCGCCGTAGCAGATGGCGAGGTTGACGACCGCGCCGTCGGTACGGTCCACTGTGCTCTCGGCGGCCCGCTTGATCGCGGAGGCGTGGTGGGCGGGTAGCAGGTCGAGCGCTCCGATGGTCCGAAGCCGCCACGGCTGCCCGGCTTCGGCGAGCTCGACGGCGAGGTCCTGGATTATCTGCAACAGCGGCTCCAGCTCGACCGCCGGCCGCCCCATGTTCTCTGTGGACAACAGCCAGATCGTGACGTGCCGGACTCCGGCCTCGTCGCACCAGCGCAACAGGCGCTTGATGTGTTCGGCGCCCTCCCGGTGGCCGTCGTTCGGATTGACGAAACCCATGTCCTTGGCCCACCGGCGGTTGCCGTCCACCATCACCCCGACATGCGCCGGGAGCGGCCCGCCCGCCAGCTTGGCGGCCAGTCGCTTCTCGTAGAGCCGGTACAGCAGATCACGCATCGCCACAGCAGGTAAGCGTAGTCCGCGTACGGTGATCTCGCCGGGGGTGGCCCGGTCTCTCACCATTGGCCGGGAATGGGCACATTGCCCCACGATGACGTGGTCGGCCACCCGACCGTCGATGGGCCGCCGGATCACACCCCGGTCCGGTCTCCCCACGGTCGCATGGCCGACCACGTGCGCGTTCGGCTCGGTCGGATCCGCTCAGTCGTTCGCCAGCCGCGCCTTCAACGCGTCGAGCTCGGCCCACAGCACGCCCGGCAGCTTGTCACCGAAGCGTTCGAACCACTCGTTGATGGAGGGCAGCTCGGCGCGCCACTCCTCCGGGTCCACCGCGAGCGCGGCGACGAGGTCGTCGCGTGAGATGTCGAGGCCGTCGGTGTCCAACGCCTCCGGGGTGGGCACGAAACCGACCGGCGTCTCGCGGGCCTCGGCGGTGCCCTCCAGGCGTTCCACCACCCACTTGAGGACCCGGCTGTTCTCACCGAACCCCGGCCACAGGAACCGGCCGTCCTCGCCGCGGCGGAACCAGTTCACGTAGAAGATCTTCGGCAGCCGGTCGGCGTCACCGCCGCCCGCCGGACCCTTGCCCATGTCAATCCAGTGCGAGAAGTAGTCACCGGCGTGGTAGCCGATGAACGGCAGCATCGCCATCGGGTCGCGCCGCACGACACCGACCTTGCCCACGGCGGCGGCGGTCGTCTCCGAGGACAACGTCGCCCCCTGGAAGACGCCGTGGTTCCAGTCGCGGGACTGGCTCACCAGCGGGATCGTGCCGGCGCGGCGGCCACCGAAGAGGATGGCGTCGATCGGGACGCCCCGGGGGTCGTCGTAGGCGTCGGCCAGGATCGGGCACTGCGTGATCGGGGTGCAGAACCGGCTGTTGGGGTGGGACGACGGCTCGTCGGAGTCGGGGGTCCAGTCCCGGCCCTTCCAGTCGGTGAGGTGCGCGGGCGGTTCGCCCATGCCCTCCCACCAGATGTCGCCGTCGTCGGTCAACGCCACGTTCGTGAACAGCGAGTTGCCCTTGGCGATGGTGCGCATCGCGTTGGGGTTGGTGGTGTAGTCGGTGCCCGGGGCGACCCCGAACAGGCCGTACTCCGGGTTGACGGCGTAGAGACGGCCGTCCTCCCCGAACCGCATCCACGCGATGTCGTCGCCGAGCGTCTCGACCTTCCATCCGGGGATGGTGGGTTCCAGCATCGCCAGGTTGGTCTTGCCGCACGCACTGGGGAACGCGCCGGTGATGTGGTAGACCTTGCCGGCGGGGCTGGTCAGCCGCAGGATGAGCATGTGCTCGGCGAGCCAGCCCTCGTCGCGTCCCATGACGGAGCCGATGCGCAGCGAGAAGCACTTCTTGCCCAGCAGCGAGTTACCGCCGTATCCGGACCCGTACGACCAGATCTCGCGGGTCTCGGGGAAGTGGGAGATGTACTTGGTCTGGCTGCACGGCCACGCCACGTCCGCCTCGCCGGGTTCCAGCGGTGCGCCGATGGAGTGCATGGCCGGCACGAACTCCGCCGTGTCGCCCATGGCCGCCAGTACCTCCGATCCCATCCGGGCCATGATCCGCATACTGGCGACCACGTAGGCGGAGTCGGTCAACTCCACACCGAACATCGGTTTCTCCGCGGTGAGCGGTCCCATGCAGAACGGGATGACGTACATGGTGCGGCCCCGCATGCAGCCGCGGTACAGCTCCGTCATGGTCTGCTTCATCTCGTGGGGCGCCATCCAGTTGTTGGTGGGGCCGGCGTCGGATTCGCGTTCCGAGCAGATGAAGGTGCGTTCCTCGACGCGCGCCACGTCGGAGGGGTCGGTGCGTGCCCAGAACGAGTTGGGCTTGTGCTTCTCGTCGAGGCGCACGAGCGTGCCCGCCTCCACGAGTTGATCGGTGAGGCGGCGCCATTCGGCGTCGGAGCCGTCGCACCACACGACCCGGTCCGGGGTGGTCAGCGTGGCCATCTCGGCGACCCAGGAAAGCAACCCGGGATGTGTCGTGGCGGTGGTGTCCAGTCCCTGGATCGCGACCGGTGCGCTCATTCGGTTGCTCCTTTGTTGACGGCGGCGGACGGACGCGGGCACCGGACGGTTACCGCGACGTCGCATGACTGCCGACAGGGTATGCCCGGATGCCGGGACCGCGGGGCGGCAAAAGCCCATAAACCTCGACAATTCGGCGTCGCCGCGGCACCCGATGTGTACATGAGCAGCTTTGCGCGAAAAGTGGTACATGATCACGCATCCTCGCGCACGGATGCGCAGAACGCGTCACACACACGGCGGACGCCGCCCTCGTGCTCCCCTCCCGGCGCGAGAACGGCGTCGACGCTGTGTGGCGGTACCGCGACGGACCTCAGGTGATGTTGGGTCCCTGTCGTCGCAGTTCGTCCACTCCCTCCATCGCCGACCGGAGTTCGGCCAGCCAGGAGTCGGCGTGTTCGCCCACCAGGCGGACGCACCACGACAACGCGTCGGACCGGGAGCGGGCGACTCCGGAGTCGACGAGGGTGTCGAGGACCTGCCGTTCCGGTTGCCGCAGCCGCGACATGACCGGCACGGTCTGGTGGGTGAAGACGATCCGGGTGTCACCGCAGGCGGCGCCCCAACTGGCGCGACGCTGGTAGCGGTGCTGAATCTGTTGGGAGATGCGGACCCGGTGGTCGCGGGTGGCCTCCCGGAACCGACTGATGCGGCTCTCCTCCGCGGCGGCGCGGTCGGCGTCGGTGGCGTCGGGTTCGTAGTCGGGGGTCTCCAGTCGACCGATGACGATGAGTTCGTCCCGGTCTGCGGACACCTCGGGCGGTGCGATGAACCAGTCGTCGGGCAGGCGGCCGGCGATCCACATCGCGGCGTCGTCGGCGTACGGGACGTCGGCGTAGCGCCAGGAACCGGTGTTGTCTCGTTGTTGCATCGCAGCCTCCAGTCAGCGCGGCGACCGGGCCACGTCCTCGGTATACGCCGTATCGACGCTTACAAGATTACAGTCGTTGTTCGTTCGGGGACACTCCCCCGAACGGCTGGTTTCCCACGTGTCGTCCCGTCAACGCCCACCGGTCCCCGGAGTCCGTTTCCCGGCGCGTGGATCGGTGGACACGCAGAACGCCCCGCACCTGTGCGGTGCGGGGCGTCGGTGTCGTCGCGGGTCAGTCGTCGGTGCGGTCGGTCTCGGTGTCCGCGCGGCGTTCCATCGCGGGGAACTCGGCGGGGAGCCGTTTGAGGCGCTTGTTCATGTTCCTGATCAGCAGGACGGTCGCCACGGCCAGCACGAGGATGATGAACAGGCCGGTGGGCCCGGCAAGCCCGCCGCCTCGGGTGTCGCCGAAGTTGTTCACGCCGTCGGCCAGGATCTCGATCACGCCTTCACGCTACCCCCCGAAGGGGGGTGACACCTCACCGGAGCAACCGGGATCACTCGCCGTCGAACACCTCGTCGATCGACCGGGCCGTCAGCGCGCGGTCGAACCACTCCTCCACCTGTCCGGCGTCGGTGCACGACTCGATCTGCTCCCGCCGCTGCGGCGACACCTCCAGGCCTCGTTTGGCCAGCAGCTTCAGGAACAGCTTCGCCTCGCCCCGGGCCTCGCCGGCCGCGATCAACTCGCGCGCGTATTCGTTCTGGTACGTGTACGTGCCCGATGCCATCAGTTCCCTCCAGTGCGCCTGCGCCAACCCCTCGAGAGAGGCGAGCATGAGATCAGAGTATTGGGTGGCGGCGCCGATGTCGACCGTGTCGAACGCCGCCGCCAGCGCGTTCAACGCGGTTTCGCCCTCGTCCGCCCGGTGGCCGTGGGCCAGGGCCGACAGCATCGCCAGCCCGATGTGAGCCGTCGCCTCGGTGACGTCCTTGATCAACGGTACGTCTCGGTAGGAGACGACCACCGGTTCGAGCGTGACCTTGCCGTACCCGAAGTCCCTGACGGTGCGGAACTCGCGTGCCTCCTTGTCGTCGGGGCACAGCAGCAACAACACCACCGGGCATCGGTACCGGTTCGCGGCGGCGGATACGTACGCCAGCAGGCTGGGCCACTTCTCGACGCGGTACTTCCGCTGGACCTCCAGGATCAGCGCCATGCGCGCCCTGCCGGAGCCGTCGCGGAGGGTCTGCACCGAATCGGCCCGGCGCTCCACCGGGACGACCTCACCGCAGCTTTCGGATTCGTCGCGGAGGTCGGTGTATTCGGGTACGGACAAGCCGTACACCTGTTGAAGCAGGTCGAGGGCGAGTGGTTTCGCGGTACGGAACAGTTCTATGAGGGTTTCGTGTTCGACGGTGACCACCGATGTGGGCTCCTTGATCGCGGAGACGGCGCCGTGAGGGGGAATCCCACGGCGCCGTCACCCTATGCGATCAAGCGATTTCAATCCATTGAGGATCAGGTGTCCTCCGGCGAGGGCAGCCGCCAGTCGATCGGTTCGCCGCCCTGCTCCACCAGCAGCGTGTTGGCGCGGCTGAACGGTGTGGACCCGAAGAAGCCGCTGCGCGCCGACAGCGGGCTCGGGTGCGCGGACTCGATGCAGGGCACCGGCTCCAGCAGCGGACGCAGGTTGCGGGCGTCTCGGCCCCACAGGATCGCGACCAACGGTCCACCGCGCTCGGCGAGCGCCCGGATCGCCTGTTCGGTGACCTTCTCCCAGCCCTTGTTCTTGTGCGCGCCGGGTTTGCCGGGCGCGGTGGTCAGGGCACGGTTGAGGAGCAGCACCCCCTGGTCCGCCCACGGCGTCAGGTCGCCGTTGGTCGGCAGCGGGTGTCCCAGGTCGGCCGCGTACTCCTTGAAGATGTTGACAAGGCTCTTGGGCAGCGGCCGCACGTCCGGAGCGACCGAGAAGCTGAGCCCGACGGCGTGTCCCGGCGTGGGGTAGGGGTCCTGGCCGACGATCAGGATCCGGACCCTGTCGAACGGCTGGGTGAACGCCCGCAACACGTTCTCACCGGCGGGCAGGTAGCTACGTCCCTCCGCCAGCTCCGCGCGCAGGAACTCGCCCATCGCCGTGATCTGATCAGCGACCGGCTCCAATGCCTTGGCCCAGCCCGGTTCCACGATTTCATGCAATGCTTTCACCACGGCTGTAAAGCGTAGAGGACGGGGGCGACATCCCCGACGGACCGCCGGTGCGAACGGTTCACTGGCTGGCGACCGACTGGAACGACAGGCGGTATCCCGCGTCCCGCAGCGCGGCCGACAGGTGGGCGGCGTGGTCCTCGCCGCGGGTCTCCACCGACAACGCCACCGCCACCTCACCGACCGCGAGACGCGGGTCGTAACGCTGGTGCATGACGTCGATGACGTTGCCGCCGCGTTCGGCGATCATGCCGAGGATGGCGGCCAACACGCCCGGCCGGTCGGAGCAGCGGACCGTGAAACGCAGGAACCGGCCCGAGGCGGCCAGGCCGTGTTCGATGAGCCGCAGCAGCAGCAACGGGTCGATGTTGCCGCCCGACAGGACCACCACGACGGGCGGTTCGGCCACGACCGCCTTGGCCAGCAGGGCCGCCACCCCGACCGCGCCGGCCGGTTCCACCAGCAGCTTGTTGCGTTCCAACAGGAGCAGTACGGCCTGCGATATCTCCTCCTCGGAGACCGTGACCACGTCGTCGACGAGGTCGCGGACGTGCGGGAAGGTCACGTCACCGGGCCGGGCGACCCGGATCCCGTCGGCCATCGTCGCCGATTCCGACAGGCCGACCGGGTTCCCGGCGCGCAGCGACGGCGGGTAGGCGGCCGAACCGTGCGCCTGGACACCGACCACCCGCACGTCCGGGCGCAGCGCCTTGGCGGCGACACCGATGCCGGAGATGAGCCCGCCACCGCCGACCCCGGCGATGATCGTCCTGACCTCCGGGCACTGTTCGAACACCTCCAACGCCACGGTGCCCTGCCCGGCGATGACGTCGGGGTGGTCGAACGGGTGGATGAACTCGGCGCCGGTGCGTGCGGCGAAGTCCTGGGCGGCGGCGAGGGCGTCCTCCACCGAGGAGCCGACGAGTTCGACGGTGGCGCCGTATCCGCGGGTGGCGGCGACCTTCGGCAGCGGGGCGCCCTGCGGCATGAAGACGGTGGCGCGGATGCCGAGCTCCCCGGCGGCGACGGCGACTCCCTGCGCGTGGTTCCCGGCGCTGGCGGCGACGACGCCGCGTGCCCGCTGGGCGTGGTCGAGGCGGCTGAGCCGCACGTACGCGCCCCGCACCTTGTACGCCCCGGCGCGTTGCACGTTCTCGCACTTGTAGTACACCGGTCCGGTGATGCCGGTCAGCCCCCGGGACGGCTCCATGGGGGTCGTGCGCACCACGCCGGTGAGCGTGCGGCGCGCCTGACGGACCTCCTCGACGGTGACCAATGGCGTCATAGCGGTGATCATGCCAGAGGACGATCCGTGATCCGGCGGTTCACCGGCCGCCGGTGGTCCACCGGCGGCCGGGACTGGTCAGCCCTCGAACTGTGCGAGCTTGACGATGGTGACCTTCATCTGGGCACCGGTCGGCGTGGCGTAGGTGACGGTGTCGCCCTCGGCGTGGCCGAGGATGGCCGCGCCCAGCGCCGACTCCGGACTGTAGACGGTCAGGTCCGTGGTGGCGGCGATCTCCCGGGAACCGAGGAGGAACGTCTCGGTGTCGTCGGGGTCGTCGTCGAAGGCGACGGTCACGACGCTGCCCGCGGCGACCTCGTTGGCCGAGGGGGCATCGCCGACCTGCGCCGTGCGCAGGAAGTCCTGGAGGTAGCGGATCCGGGACTCCATCTTGCCCTGCTCCTCCTTGGCGGCGTGGTAACCGCCGTTCTCCCGCAGGTCGCCCTCCTCCCGGCGGGCGTTGATCTCGGCGGCCATGGCCGGACGTGACGCGATGAGCTCCTCGAGTTCTGCGGTGAGTCGGTCGTGGGCGTCTTTGGACAGCCACGCCCCGGAATTGTTCTGAGACACGATCGCATCCTCCCGGACGGAAGTGTTGATTAATCGGATTCTTGATGCGCGGAACCGCCGCCCGAACTGCCGGACAGGTGATCGCCGCGATCGACCGGTGCTATTCGGCGGCGTAACAGCGTTGAAGTTCGCCGGTGACCGGTTTGCCAGTGGTCTCCAGGACGTACTCCACGGTGACGTGGGACTCCCGGGCGGTGATGGACACCTCGGCCATGCCGACCTGCGCGCCGTCCGCCGACCTGGCTCGCACTCGGCAGACGGCCGGCTCTCCGGCCGGCTTGAACACCTCGAAGGTGATCGACACCGATTCCTCGGCGGTGTCGAACGCCAGTACCTGACCGTGGTATTCCCGGTCCCCGTACTGGTCGTACAGCTTGAGCGAGATCGCCACCCCCGCGATCACGACGGCGAGTGCCGCGAGCCCGGTCAACCAGGCGGAGGGCCTTCGCCCCGTGAGGCCGGTGCCGGCTCCCGTGTCGGGACGACGCCGTCCGTAGCGGCCCGGAGGAAACCGCACGGAAGTGGTGCGCGTCTCGTCCATGATCACCGCCTGTTCCTGATGACTCGTCGTACCGTTCGGGAAGAATCGATTGTGACAGACGGTTGTTTCACACAACCGCCGGTCTCCGACCGGACCGTTCTGACCGGCCCTACTGTGAAGGTACCAACGCATGACAGAGCAACTGCGCTTGATGTGTGTCCACGCTCACCCCGACGACGAGTCCAGCAAGGGTGCCGCCACGATGGCGAAGTACGTCACCGAGGGCGTGGACGTACTGGTGGCCACCTGTACCGGTGGCGAGCGCGGCAGCGTGCTCAACAAGAAGATGGACCGCCCGGAGGTGTGGCGCGACATCGCCTCGATCCGGGCGGGCGAGATGGACCGCGCCCGCGAGATCCTGGGTGTGAAGCAGGCGTGGCTCGGGTTCGTCGACTCCGGTCTGCCGGAGGGTTGGCTCCCCGACTCCGACATCGCGCTCCCCGAGGACTGCTTCTACCTGGAACCGCTGGAGGTCGCCGCGGCACCGCTGGTGCGGCTGATCCGCCAGTTCAAGCCGCAGGTCGTCGTGACGTACGACGAGGACGGCGGGTATCCCCATCCCGATCACATCAAGACCCACGTGATCACCATGGAGGCGTTCGAGGCGGCGGGTGACCCCGATCGTTACCGTGAGTTCGGTGAACCGTGGAAGCCGTCCAAACTGTACTACCACATGTCGTTCGGACGGGCGCGCATGACCGCGCTGCACGAGGCGATGCTGGCCGAGGGGCTGGAGTCGCCTTACGCCGACTGGCTCGCCAACCGCGACTGGACCGACGACAAGGGCGAACGCGTCACCACCAAAGTGGACTGTTCGGAGTACTTCCCGGTCCGCGACGACGCGCTGCGCGCCCACGCGACCCAGGTCGACCCGGACGGCTTCTGGTTCCAGGTCCCCATGGAGTTGCAGCAGAAGGCGTGGCCGACCGAGGACTACGAGTTGGTGAAGTCGCTGGTGCCGTCCCGGCTCCCCGAGGACGACCTGTTCGCCGGCCTGCGGTGACGTGGCGGCCGGTTCGGGACGCCACGACGCGCCCGGACCGGCCGCGCGTCACCGGCGACGGGTCAGTTGTGGCTCGGGTCCGGGGGGTACATCGCGATGGCGGCGAGCAGGCCGCCCTGCCTGCGCCACACCATCGGCCACAGGTCCTCCGGCCGGGAGGCGAACGGGTCGCTGGGCAGTGAGTCGAACACCATCCAGGCGCCCTCCTCGATCTCGCCGTCGAGCTGCCCGGGACCCCAACTGGCGTATCCGGCGAACACCCGCATCCCGTCGAGGGTACGGGTGAGGACGTCCGGGTCCGCACCGAGGTCCACTGTGCCCAGTCGACCGGCGAAGGGTTTGAAGCAGTCGGCCTCACCGGCGCCGTTCCGCGCCCATCCCAGGGCGATCGCGGCCTCCGGCTGCACCGGGCCGCCCTCGAACAACACCGCCGGCTCCTGAGCGAGCCGACCCCAGTCGCCGAGGACGTCGGCGACCGGCACCTCCGTGGCCCGGTTGAGCACCACCCCCAGTGATCCCGAGGGCTCGCTTCCCACCAAGAGCACCACGGTGCGCTCGAAGTTGGGATCCTGCAAGGCGGGCGTGGCAACCAACAGCCGTCCCACCAGGGATTCGGGAGCCTGGTGCTCCACCATGCCCGGTTCCTGCGATGCCATTGCCTTGACCTCCTCCCTATGGGCGACCGTTCACGTTTTCCCCCGCACGCTATCGAATCCGGTCGTTGATGCAAACAGCGTCTCGCACTTTATTCGGGATTGGCCACGAATCCGTCAACTATCCGACATAGGGCGCACACGCGGGAAACGGGGCGAATCCGGCGACGGGCCGTCGTCCACAACATACTGTCGCGGTACGACACGCCCGCCACGGGGGGACACCGCCACACCGACTCAGCGCTCGCCCCCGAGGTCCACCTCGTACGTCTGGTACAGCAACTCCGCGACACCACGCCGGTACAGCCGCGCCTCACGTACCACCTGCCACAGCATCGTCTCCAACTGCGCCGGTGTCCCGGCCCACAACGTGCGCCGCAGCCGTTCCACGTCGCCGTCGAGATGGCCTCGCTGCCTGTCCAGCCTGCGCGCCAGGTACATCATGCGGGGCGAATCCGCGCGCACCTGCCCGTCGAGGCCGTCCTGCCCCGCCAGCCACGCCCGCAACGCGCGAAGCCCGGCCTCCACCCGTGCCCGCCACTGCCGGTCGCAGGGACCGCGCACGAGCTGTTCCAGCCGCGAGATACCGGCCGCGTCCCGGTCTGCGGCGTCCGCACCCGTCACCATGGCAGGGCCTCCTCACCTGGAAGTCCCCACCCATGATCCGCGTGGACCCGGCCGATGTAAAGACCGCGTCATCGATCGGTACCGGAAAGTGAGCGCGACGTCCGGATGCCGGGACGTCAGGCGTCGCCGCCGCGGGCGCTGTCGGTCTCCAACTCGGCGTCGAGCGCCTCCTCGTCGACCTTGTCGCGGGCCTCGACGGCCTCCGGCTCGTACATCTCCTCACAGATCTGGAGATACAGCTCGTTCGGGTCGGGAAGGTGCTTGACCTCGCGCAACGCCTGGTCCTGACCGGCGGACTCCATCACGAAGGTGCCGTAGTTCATCATCCGACCCAACGGCGACTGCTCGTACTTCATGTCGGTGACGCGCAACAACGGCATCATGGCGACCTTGCGGGTGATGATCCCGCTGATGACCATGACCCGCTTGTTGGTCAGGATGAACCGGTCGAAGTACCAGTCGGCGATCTTCCACGCCACCCACGACAGGACGGCCAGGTAGACGACCACCACGGCGGTGACCGCGAACTCCGGCCCCGCCGCGCCGACGCCGCCCTTGCCGAGCAGGCCGATGGCGTAGCCGCCGATAAACGTGGCGAGCACACCGATGACGATCACGGGCATGAGGTGGATCCAGTGGCGGCGCCACTCGCCGCGGTACTTCTCGGTGGGGAACAGGTACCGCGCCGACAACGGCGACGGCACGTCCGGGACGGGAAGCGTCGACGGACCCAACGGGGAACCGGAGGCGTCGAAGCGAAAGCCGGTGAGGTCGTCCTCGGCTATGTCCGGAGCGGCGCTCTCGGTGGGCCTTCGCTGATTCGGAGGATCGACCGGCTCGGTGACCCGGAAATCCGGGTCACCGCCGATCTGCTTGTCGGCATCGGACATGGATCAGGCGACAAGACTGGAGATGAACGTGGCGAAGCCCCGGCCGATGTCTCCGATGCTTCCGACAATCGTCGTGACGACGTTGCCGGCGCTTTCGGGCCGGAAGGCTACGAAGAAGACCAGGAACGCAATGCCACCCCAGGTCAGTATCTTTTTCATGTCGGGCGAACCCCCTCCCATGGCGTCTCGATCGAACCACAATGGCCACTAGCCTCGATGTATTGGCAGCCACCGGGATTCGTGGACACCCCAGAGCGTACAACTTCTGTCGTGTTGGCGCACTTGATGTCAATCGTCAAATCTACGGCCACGGCTGTCCCTTCCCATGGGTTCGGCCGTATCCAGGTTAGCCCCCTTTCGCCCCGAGCGCACCCCCGAGTACGCACCGTAACGACCAACGGCCATCCTAAATCACCCGAAAGCCGTAAGTCGGGCAATCGCTGGGCCGCCTCGGATCCGTGACCTGGTGTGATGGTGGAGTGTCGGATAACCGTCAGTGAACCCGATCGTGGAACAGCCGCCGGTTATCGCGCCCGGGTGGACCAGTGGAACAGGACCATCGCGACGCTGGTCGCGAGGTTGTAACTGGACACGCCGTCCCGCATCGGCAGCGACAACACGCCGTCCGCCCGCGCCCACACCCGCTCCGACAGGCCCCGCCGTTCCGAACCGAAGGCCAGCACCGCGTCGTCGGGGATCGCCACCGACCGGATGTCCTCACCTCCGGCGTCCAACGCCAGCAGCGGCCCCCGCGGCAGCCGTTCGAGCCCGGTGCGCGCCACGCCGGTCGCGAAGTGCAGTCCCGCCGCCGACCTCACCACCTGCGGATGCCACGGATCCATGTCCCCGGTGGTGAGGACCCCCGCAGCCCCGAACCCCGCCACCACCCGTACCACCGCGCCCACGTTGCCGAGGTGGCGCGGGTTGTCCAGCAGCACCGTCGGCGCGACACGCCCGGCCGCCACCGGCTCCGGACGGTCCGCCAACGCCGCCACCGCCGTCGGGTGCGGCCGCGACACCAGCTCCCGGAGCAGCCGCGCCGACACCCGCACCGCCGACTCCCGCAGCGGCGCGGCCACGTCCGGGGCCAGGTCCGCCGCCAGGCCGGCCGTCCCCTCCGGGTCCACCGCCACGACACAGCGCAGCCGGGCGCCGAACCGCACGGCGTGCTTGACCGCGTGGAAACCGTCCAACAGGACCGCCCCCGGCTCGGCCCACCGCCAGCGACGCGCGACGTCGTCCTCCGGTTCCCCGCTCATACCGCCAGCTTAAGCAGGCGAGTCGCGGCGACGACGAGACGTGCCGGATCACCGCCGCGCGACCCGGCCGGCCGGGCGGTTCGCGGCCTCGGGGACGGTTCGGCACCGCGGAACCGGCACGGTAACCTGCCAGGATGCCAACCGACTCCCCCGACGCCACCGGCGAAGCGACGGCCGAGTCGACTCCGCCCGTCGTGAGGATGCGCCTGGGCGCCCGTGTCACCGCACTCGCGGTGACCACGGTGTGCGCCCTGGTCATGTTCGCGACCACGGCCTGGGGCAACGACTCGTGGTTCCCGTTCGCCCCGATGCGGATGTTCGCCACCGCCGCCGATCCCAACGGTGTCATCGAGATCCTCCGCGTGGAGGCCGTCAACGAGAACGGGCAGCGCATGCTGCTGTCCCAGGAGAACTCCGGCATCCGCTGGGCCGAGGTCGACGGACAACGCGACAAGATGGCCGAGGACCCGATGCTGGTCAAGACGCTGGCCGACGCCTACCACCATCACGGGCCGCACAAGCCGAAGTTGATCGCCGTGGAGATCCTCGTGTCCAACTACCAACTGGAGGACGGGTCGCTGACCGGCGAGTGCGACACGGTACTCGCGGCCTCCTGGTACGAGGACGAGGTGCCTCCGCCGACCGACGGGTCACTCAGTCCGCTCTCCTGCGAACGGGGGTTCTCGTCATGGTGACCGCCACCGCGCCACGCCGCGGCATCGGACGGCGACTCCTGCACTGGGCGACCGCCCCGGTCCCCTACGGTCGCATCGCGGCCTTCCGGACCCTGCTGTACCTGTACATCCTGGCCGACATCACGATGTTCACGCACTGGGTGTACGGGCACGCCGGAGCCCCCGGCAACCTCTACATGCCGCTGTACATAGCGGACTTCCTCCACCTGCCGGTACCCACACCCGGGCTCGTCCACGGGCTGTTCTGGGCGATGGTCGTGCTGGCCCCGATCGCCGCGACCGGCTGGAACCCCAAGATCGGCCGTTGGCGGCCCCAGATCTTCGGTTTCCTGGTGTTCCTGCTGTTCACCGAGTGGATGATCATCGCGATGAGCTACGGGAAGGTCGACCACGACCGGTTCGGGTTCCTCATCGCGCTGGCCGTCGTGCCGTTCGTCGGGCGTGCCCGGCAGGGCGACCCGACGCTGTCGGAGAGCGGCGGCTGGGCACTGCGCACCACGCAACTCGCCGTCGTCGCCACCTACTTCCTGGCCGCGCTGGCGAAACTGCGGTACGGCGGATTCGCATGGCTCACCGGCTCCACCATGACCCGGGCCGTCATGCGGCGCGGAACGATCGCGGCGACGTGGATGCTGAAGGTGCCCGGGATGCTGGTGCTGGCGCAGTTCGGGATCCTGCTGTTCGAGCTGTTCAGCCCGGTGGTGTTCGTCGTCTCGCAGCGACTGCGGTACTGGATCGTGGCCTTCTTCTACTCGTTCCACCTGGTGGTGTTCCTGACCGTCACGATCGCCTTCGTACCGCACCTGATCGCGATGGCGGCGTTCCTGCCGCTGGAGAAACCGGTGCAGGCGATCATGCGGGCGCTCGGCAAGGACCCGCACACGGTGGCCACCGGCCGCCCGCCGCAGCAACCCGACACACGGCCCGTCACTGCCTGAGACCCGGACGTACGCGCCGGTACCGGTCCCACCGGTGCCGGCGCGTCGTGCGTCAGGCGGCGTTACCGGCGTTCCGTTGCGCCTGCGGCAGGGAACACGCCGCGGTACCGCCCGGCATCCGGTGCCGGTTACGGGCGACCCACCGGTACACCGGCCACGCCACCGCCCGCACCGGCGGGAACCTCAGCAACAACCCGGCGGTCTTCCACAACCCCAGCGCGCCGGGCGCGGTGCGCAGCATCGCCGCGATCGCGTCCGGGCCGGCGGCGCGCCGCCCTCCCGGAGCCACCCACTGCACCGCCGCGTCGCAGTCGTCGACCGACAGCCCCAGGGTGTCGATGTCGGTCCACTGCCAGGGCGCGACCCGCGCGGGCGTGGCGATGTGACGTTCGATGAAACCGGCGCACCTGCTACAGAACGCGCAGTCGCCGTCGTAGAGGAACACCGCAGCCTCGGTCATGCGGCTAGCCTAACGCCGCCACGCCCGGCGTCCGTCCCCGTACGGCGACCGCGCGAACGCCGTCACACCGACGATGTGTCACGCCCGGACGCCGGCACCACCGTCGACGACGAGCACCTGACCGGTGATGTAACCGGCCGACGGCGAACACAGGAACGCGATGGCGGCGGCGGCCTCGTCGGCGGTACCGGGACGGCCGATCGGCATGTCGAGGCCGCGTTGCAACTCCGGCACCGTCGAGGAACCCGTGCGGATCAGGCCGGGAGCGACCGCGTTCACGGTGACGCCGTCGGCGACCAGCTCCATCGACAGCGCCCGGGTCAGACCGGTGACACCCGCCTTGGCGGCGGCGTAGGCGGCCTCGGCCGGGACGCCGTTGACGACTCCGGCGGTGGCGGCGACGTTGACGACCCGGCCCCAGCCCCGCTCCGCCATCCCCTGCACGAACGCCCGGCTCACCAGGAACGTCGTGGACAGGTTCCGGTCGACCTCGTCACGCCACTCCGCCGGGGACAGCTGCGCCACCGGGCGGAGCACCGCCGGACCGGTCTTGGAGGCCAGACCGGCGTTGTTGACCAGCACGTCCACCGGACCGATCTGGTCGGTGAGGGCGTCGGCCAGGCCCGCCACCTCGGCGTCCTCGGTGAGGTCCACGACGAAGCCCGTCGCGTCGAGTTCGGAGGCGCGTTCGTGGATGCGTTTGGTGGTCGAGACCACGACGACCTCGGCGCCGGCGGCGCGGAGGCGACGCGCCACGGCGAAGCCGATGCCGTCGGGACTGCCCGCACCGGTGACGAGTGCGACCCGGCCCTCCAACGAGTCCACTTCGGTGGGTTGTGACGCGGGTACGCGGGCGGTGGGGTGCCGGATTACCGTGGCTTCCCCGACGGGTCGTGGCGGGTTCGGCGACTGCATCGCCCGATCTTCGCACGAACCGCCGACAACGGCCCGCCCGTGGACGTTCCGGACGTGACAGTATCGACGGGTGACCGACAACCCGGGACCCGCCACCGCGGTCGGCGCGCTCGCGGTGGCCGCGGTGCACGCCCGGCTGACCGAGCGGTTCCACTCCGCGACCGAACTGCTGGAACGCACCGCGTCCGGCGACGAGGCCGAGACCCTGCGCCGCCCCGGCGCGAGCTTCGTGACGCTGCGGCGCGGCGAACGGCTGCGCGGCTGCATCGGCAGCCTCGTGGCGCGGCGCCCCCTGTTCCTGGACGTGGTCCACAACGCGCGGCAGTCGATGGTGGACCGCAGGATGCCGCCGGTGACGGTGGACGACTGGCCGGACCTGACCGTCGAGGTGTCGGTGCTGTCGACGCCCTCGCCGTTCCGGGTGACCGGTCCCTCGGATCTGCTCGACGGCCTGCGTCCCGATGTGGACGGCCTGACGTTGCGGCACGGCGACCGCCGGGCGACGTTCCTCCCGGCGGTGTGGCGGTCGCTTCCGGACCCGGAGCGTTTCCTCGCCGCCCTGCTGGCCAAGGGCGGCTGGCCGCAGTGGCCCGAAGGCATGACCGCCGAGCGTTACACCACCCACACCGTCGCGGATCTTCCGCCGCGGCAGCCCCTGGAGGTCCCGTGACAGACGCGCAGTCCACACCGGCCGCCCTCATCGTGGAGGCGGTGAAGCGTGCCGCCGTGGCGTGGGTGGCCGCCGGCGACACCGAGACGGCGCTGTGGTGCCTGTGGATCGACGACGCCCTGTACGTGGTGTGCGGCCCCGGGGAGCAGGACGATCCGGGACTCGACGGTGCCGACACCGCGGGTGTCCGGTTGCGCGGCGACCACGGCGGAAGGATCGTCGGCTTCACCGCCGACGTGACACGGGTGGACCCGGCGGCTCCCGAGTGGGAGGGCGTCGCGACCGCGTTGGCGGCGAAACGGCTCAACGCCCCGGCCGGTGACACCGTCGCCAGGTGGGCGGCGGAGTGCGCCGTCTACCGGCTCGCGCCGCACCCGGTGCCCGACCAGGCGGGCGCCACGCTGCCCGAGGGCTCACTCGCGGCGGTCCCGAGGCCGAGTCCGGCCGCACGGCCGACCCGTAAGCCTTTCCGGTTGCACAGGGTCAAGCGGGCCGATCGGCGTCGATGACCTCGCGGGCGCCCTGGCGCAACAGCGCCTCCCCCACGGCGACGCCCAACGCCTCCGGGTCGGTGTGACGGTCGGTGGCGTCGAGCACCGTCTTGCCGTCCGGTGAGATCACCCTGCCGTGCAGGGTGAGGGAGCCGTCGCCGTGCGGTTCGGCGTAACCGGCGATCGGGGAATGGCAGTGCCCGTCGAGCACCCGCAGCATCGCGCGTTCGGCGACGGTCTGGCGGGTCGTGAGCGAGTCGGCCAACTTCTCGGCGAGTTCCAGTGTGGCGGTGTCGTCGGTGCGGCACTGCAGCGCGAGTGTGCCGGAACCGACCGCCGGGATCATGGTGTCCTCGGAGAGGATCTGACTGATCCGGCTGGTCAGGCCGATGCGTTCCAGGCCCGCGACCGCCAGCAGCAGGGCGTCGAACCGACCGTCGTCGAGCTTGGCGAGGCGGGTGTTGGCGTTGCCGCGGATCGGGACCGGCCGCAGGTGCGGCCAGTGCAGTGCCAGTTGCGCGACGCGGCGGGGGGACGAGGTGCCGATCCGGCTGCCGGGCGGCAGGTCGGCGAGTTCTCCGCCGCCGGGGATGACGACGGCGTCGCGTACGTCGTCGCGGGTCAGGTAACCGGCGATGACGGTGCCCTCCGGGACCGGGCGGTCACCGGGTATGTCCTTGACGCAGTGGACCCCCAGGTCCACCTCTCCGGACAGGATCGCGGCGTCGACCTCCTTGGTGAACGCGCCCTTGCCGCCCAGCTGAGACAGCGGGCCGGTCCAACGGTCACCGGAGGTGGTCATGGGGTTGATCTCCACGGTCACGTCGGGTGAGACGCGCAGCAGGTCGGCGCGGACCCGTTCGGCCTGGGCCATCGCCATGGGAGAGGAACGGGTGCCGATACGCACAATCGCCGCCATACCGGACAGGGTACGCGCGGCCCGGGTCGGTGTTCCGGCTGGTGCCGCTCCGGGTGGGCCGGCATCACACCGTCGGCCGTGGTGGTCTGTCGCCGGTCCGCCGGGTGCCTCGCCCGGTTCCGGCCGCCGGGACCGGCTCAGGGTGCCGGGCGGCACGCCGCGCCTCCTACGAGCCGTGACACCCCTGCGCCCGGCCCCCAGGTCTCGGCGACCCGGTCACCACGGCGGGGAAGGCGTCGGCTTCCGGTCCACCGCGTCGTCCACAACCCACCGGTTTTCCACAGGCCCCCGGTTGCGGAGTCGACGGAGCCGCCGCCGAGGCCCTAGGCTCGACGCCATGGGGAGGAGGAGTGGCGGCCCCCGAGCACGGGGACCGGTCGCTCCCGCCGGCTCACGGCAGCCGGAGCAGTTCCCCGGAGGCCACCCGCAGGGCCTGACCGCGCACCCTCACGGCGGTCGCGGCGCCCGCCTCGGCGGTCACGGCGCACTCCAACTGCGAGGGGCGGCCCATCTCGGCGCCCTGTTCGATGAGGTAGCCGGTCTCGCCGTCACCGGGGAGCAGTCCGGCTGCCACCAGGTACACGCCCAGCCCCAGCGCGGCCGATCCGGTGGCCGGGTCCTCGGGCACTCCGAGGCCGGGCGCGAACATGCGTGAGTGCGCGTGCCGGCGTTCGCCGTCCCAGGCGAACAGGTACACCTCGGGCACGTCGGGGCGCGGGTGCGACCGGGCGCGCGCGACGGATTCGGGCCGCACCGGCAGGTACGGGTACTCCAGGCCGGTGCCCGCGTAGCGTGGCGTGCCCGCCAGGTCCGCTTCGGTCAGGCCGGTGGCCGCCAGCAACGGGCCGGCGTCGGCCTCGCCGCCGAGTGTGGGTTCCGCCCCGGTGAGCGTCGCGAACTCCTCGTCGACGTTCAGGATCAGCAGCCCCGCACGGCACTCCTGTACCACTTCGCCCTGCGGGATCCGTCCCTGCCGGGCGAGCGCGACCGCGGTGCCGATGCTGGGATGCCCCGCGTACGGGAGCTCTTCGGCGGGCGTGAAGATCCGGGCCTGGTAGGTGGCTCCCTCGATGGAGGGCTCCATCACGAAGGAGGTCTCCGACAGGTTGAACTCCTTGGCGATGAGCTGCATCTGGTTGGCCGTGAGGTCGTCGGCGCCGAACACCACGGCGAGTGGGTTCCCGCTGTAGGCGCGGCCGGTGAACACGTCGAGGATCTCGTAACGCAGCATTGTGACACGGTATGCCACCGCGCCACGGCGCTGAATCGGATTGGCCCTGCCCACCGCCCGGGCGCGACTACTGTGAGCGCTGTGGCGACTACGGCTGGCCGGGTCTACATCGCGCAGCTCGCCGGGACGGCGATCTTCGACCCCAACGGTGACCAGGTGGGGCGGGTGTCGGACGCGGTGGTGCGTCCCCGCAGCGACTCCCGGCCTCCCCCGGTGCTGGGCCTGGTCGCCGAGATCCAGGCGTTCCGGCGCATCTTCATCCCGATGGGGCGGGTGACGTCGGTGGCGTCGGAGGCGGTCGTCCTGTCGACCGGGACGCTGAACCTGCGCAAGTTCTCCACCCGTCCGGGTGAGGTCCTGACGATCGGGGAGCTGTTGGACCGCCGGGTCGGTTTCGCCCGGGAGGACGGTCACGGCGACGGTGAGGTCGTGGACGTGGCGATGGAACGCGACCGGCAGGGCGACTGGTGGCTGACCAGGGTCGCGGTACGGCGGCGCACCAAGCGGTTGTCGCGACGCGGTCAACTCCTGCAGTTGAACTGGGAGGACGTGACCGGTCTGGGAAGCGGCAACCGTGCCCAGGGCGCGGCGGGACTGGTGGAGGCCACCGAGGACCTGCGTGCCGCGGACCTGGCGAACCTGGTCCGGGACCTGCCGCTGCGGCGCCGGGTCGAGTTGGCGGCGGCGCTGCACGACGACCGGTTGGCGGCGCTGCTGGAGGAACTGTCGGAGACCGACCAGGTGGAGTTGATCCATTCGCTCGACCGGCCGCGCGCCGCCACGGTGATCGGCGAGATGGGTCCCGACGACGCCGCGGACCTGCTCAATTCGATGCCGGCCGCGGAGAAGCTGGAGATCCTGAGCCTGATGGAACCGGCCGAGGCCGATCCGGTGCGGCAGTTGCTGCAGTACCGGGAGGGCACGGCGGGCAGCATCATGACCAGTGAGCCGATCATCCTGGCTCCGGACGCGACGGTGGCGGAGGCGTTGGCGTTCATCAGGGTTCCGCAGCAGCCGTTGACGATGGCGGCACAGGTGTTCGTGTGCCGGGCGCCGACCGCGACCCCGACCGGTCGTTACCTGGGGACGGCGTTCTTCCAGCGGTTGCTGCGTGAGCCGCCGTCGAACCTGTTGGCGGCGTGTGTGGACACCGACATCGATCCGCTGGACCCGGACGCGCCGTTGATGGAGGTGACGCGGCGGTTGGCGGCGTATGACCTGGTGGCGATCCCGGTGGTGCGGGACGACCGGCTGATCGGCGCGGTGACGGTGGACGACGTGCTGGATCACCTGTTGCCGCCGGGTTGGAGGGAACGCAATGTCTGACGGCCGGGACCGTCGGCTGGAACAGCCCCGGGTGTCTCGCCGGGTCCGGCTGCCCAGACTGGACTCGGAGTCGTTCGGCGTCTTCGCGGAGCGGTTCGCCAGGTTCATGGGCACCGCGACGTTCCTGGTGTACATGACGGGTTTCGTCCTGCTGTGGGTGGCGTTGAACCTGATCGGCCTGTTCGGTCTGCGGTGGGACCCGTACCCGTTCATCCTCTTGAACCTGTTCTTCTCCACTCAGGCGTCCTATGCGGCCCCGCTGATCCTGTTGGCGCAGAACCGGCAGGCCGACCGGGACCGGGTGCAGATCGAGGCGGACCGCAACCGGGCGGAGGCCGCCAAGGCCGACACCGAGTTCCTGGCCCGGGAGATCGCGGCGTTGCGGATCGCGTTGGGTGAGGTCGCGACCCGTGACTTCCTGCGCGCGGAGCTGCATCGGTCGCGTGAACCGGTCGAGGAGGAAGACGAGCGCCGGGACGCCGGCTCCCGGGGCGGTGCCCGCGAGTCCCGGTGAGCCGCGGCACAAAGCCTGGGCGGTGTGGTGGCCGCCGGGCAGGCTTGACAACCGGTCTCGACCGTGTGAGCGCAGCGAAGGGGGTCCCGCCATGCCGAAAGACCGCGACGAGACCGCCGAGGAGGTCTCCCGCGAGCCCGGCAAGGCGGCCGAGGAGTCCGACACCCGGTTGAACTCCCTGCAGATCGTGGCGGCCACCGCCGCCGCGACGACGGCCGCGGTCGTCGCCAACGCCATGGGCATCTACGGCACGGTCGTGGGTGTCGCGGTGGTCAGCGTGGTGTCCTCGGTGGCGACCGTCCTCTATCTACATTCGATGAACCGTACCCGGGAACGGTTGCGGCGGGTGCGGCGGCGTGGCGCGGCGGGCGCCGTGACGGTCACGGCCGAACCCGCCGGAGGCGACGGCGCTCCGGTGATCCGCCCGGCGGCGGTACCCGAGGCGGATCCGGCCGTTCCGGAGTCGACGCCGGTGCCGGGCCGCCGGTTCGCGTGGCGGCCGGTCCTGATCAGCAGCGTCGTGGTCTTCGTGTTGAGTATCGCCGCCCTGACCGGTATCGCCTGGTTGTCGGGCCAGCCGCCGGCGGCGTTCTACGGCGGCTCACCCGATTCGGGGGCGTCGACCGGTTCCCCCGACGACGGGGACGGTGGCGACACGGGGCCGTGGACGCCGCCGAGCGACGACGTCTCCCCGTCGCCGTCGGAGAGCACCGGTGAGCCGGAGGAGTCGCCGTCTCCGTCGGAGTCGGAGCCGTCCTCACCGCCGACGGGGGAACCCTCGTCGCCGCAGGAGCCGCCGTCGCCGTCGTCGGAGCCGCCCACGGACGACCCGGGTGACGGTCCGCAGGAGTGATCTCGCGCGCTGCCGGCACCTGGCGGCGGCCGGGCACGTCACCCGGGACGTACGATGGGGCGCATGTCTTCTGCCCCAGCAACGACGATCGAACAGGCGGTTCACGCCGCGCTGAGCACCGTCGACGATCCCGAGATCCGCCGCCCGATCACCGATCTCGGCATGGTCGAGAGCGTCGTCGTCGACGGCACCCACGCCGCCATCCGGATCCTGCTGACCATCGCGGGTTGCCCGTTGAAGGACACCCTCCGGAACGACGTGACGGCCGCCGCCCAGACGGTCGAGGGGATCGAGTCGGTGTCGGTGGATTTCGGCACGATGACCGACACGCAGCGGCGCACGCTCCAGGAGTCGCTGCGCGGCGGGGGTGGCGGCGAGCCGGTGATCCCGTTCAGCCAGCCCGGTTCCCGCACCCGGGTCTTCGCGGTCGCCTCCGGTAAGGGCGGTGTCGGGAAGTCCAGTGTCACGGTGAACCTCGCGGCGGCGTTGTCCGCGAAGGGCCTGTCGGTGGGAGTGGTGGACGCCGACATCTACGGCCACTCGGTGCCCCGGATGCTCGGCGCGGCCGACGCCCGGCCGACGGCGGTCGAGGACATGATCATGCCGCCGCAGGCGCACGGCGTGAAGGTGATCTCGATCGGGATGTTCACCAAGGGCAACGCCGCCGTGGTGTGGCGCGGCCCGATGCTGCACCGGGCGTTGCAGCAGTTCCTGGCCGACGTGTACTGGGGAGAGCTGGACGTCCTGTTGCTGGACCTGCCGCCCGGCACCGGTGACATCGCGATCTCGGTCGCGCAGTTGCTTCCGGGCGCGGAGTTGCTGGTGGTGACGACGCCGCAGACGGCGGCGGCGGAAGTGGCCGAACGGGCCGGGGCGATCGCAATGCAGACGCATCAGCGGTTGGCCGGTGTCGTGGAGAACATGTCGTGGCTGGAGACCCCGGACGGTTCCCGGATGGAGGTGTTCGGTGCCGGCGGTGGCGCGCAGGTGTCGGAGGCGTTGTCGCGGCGGCTCGGCCACCAGGTGCCGTTGCTGGGTCAGATCCCGTTGGAGCCGGCGTTGCGTGAGGCCGGTGACGCGGGTGTGCCGTTGGTGTTGACGGCGCCGGAGTCGGCGGCGGCGGCGGCGTTGCGGGGTGTGGCGGACCGGTTGGCGGTGCGGCGTGAGAGCCTGGCGGGCAAGTCGCTGGGCCTGTCGCCCCGGCGGGGCTGAGTCTCCCGGTCAGGATCCGGGTCGGGCGGACGCGACCGCGGCGACGCAGGTCGCGGCGGGGTCGAGCGGGTCCGTGTCCTCGGTCGTGACGACGCCGTGCCAACGCCGGCCGTCGGCGGTGGCCGCGGCGAACAGGTGGAAACCGGGTCCCCCGCCGCCGTGTCCGACGACGACGGGCGGGGTTCCGCCGGTCATGAGGCCGAGGCCGTATCCGGGCGGGTCGAGTGGGTGTCCGGGCGCGTCGACGGGCGCCGTGTCGCGCATCGCCGCGGCGAGGTCGTCGCCCAGTGCGCCCCGCATCATCAGGGCGATGCCTCGCGCGGTGTCGTCGACGCGGGCGGCGAAGGTGCCCGGGTACACCCAACCGGGGTGGTAGGCGCGCAGGTGCCCGGTCGTCGAGGGGTGGGTGCAGGCCGTCCAGTCGGCGGGTTCGGCGAACCGGTGCGCGGTGATCCCGAGGGGTGACAGCACCGTCGTGTCCAGGACGCCGAAGAGGGTGTCGCCGTGTGCCTCCTCCAGGCAGCGCCTGACCAGGAGGTATCCGATGTTGGAGTACCGGAAGCCGCCGGCCGGTGACGTCCGTGCCCGGGACAGGACCGTCTCCGGTGGCCACGGTGTCTCACGTGCGGCCACGGCGGCGCGGTAGTCGGGCCACCCGGAGTAGTCGTCGAGGCCGGAGCGGTGGGTCAGCAGGTCGTGGAGCCGGAGACCGGCCACGGGCGGGGGCGGGTCCGGGAGGTACGCGCTCACCGGCGCGGCGAGGTCGAGGGTGAGGAACGCCGCGGCGGCGGTGTAGGTCTTGGCGACGCTGTATACCGGGACGACCGGTGCGGGCGTGTCCACCGGGCGGGCGGGTCTCAGGTGGCGTCGGCGTCGTAGCGGTCGCCGGTGGCGGCCTTCTCGGTGTCGGCGCCGACCGCGGGCTTGGGCACCGTGGGGGCCTCGTCGCCTCCGGTGGTCGCCGAGACGTCGGCCTTCTCCGCCCGGGCGGCGCGGCCGGCCCGGGTGGAGCGCATCGCGGACGCGGTCTCGTCGAGGTCGCGTCGTACCCCGTCGGCGTCGCGTTTGAGGTCGCCGAGGGCGGACCGCAGCGGGTTCTTCAGCGCCTCCTCGTCGGCTTCGCTGAGGACGTGTTTGCGGATGAACGTCTTGGGGTTGAGGTCGGTGATGTCGATGTCGGTGCCGACCTCGCGGCTGATGTCGGCGGTGGCGTCGGAGGCCATGGTCCGCAGTTTGCGGACCATCTTGCCCAGTTGCTTCAGCATCTTCGGCAGCCGTTCGGGGCCGATGATGAACAGTGCCACCAGGATCAGGAGGAGGATCTCCCAGGCACCGAGGTTTTCGAACATCAACTGCTCCTTGAGGGCGGAAAGTCGTCGCCAGCCTACGCCGTGCGGTCGTTCCCCGGCAACACGTCACCGGGCGTCACGGATCAGTTGTCGGGCACCGATCGCAGCGTCACCTGTGCTTCGGCGGTCTCTCCGTCGCGTTCGTATCCGATGGTCACGGTGTCCCCTCCGCCGTACTTGAGCACCAGGGCGCGCAGGTGCACGTCGGACAACACGGGTGTGCCGTTGATGGAGCGGATGACGTCGCCCTCGGTGATGCCGGCCTCGGCGGCGGGGCCCCCGGAGTCGACGGACTCGATCTGGGCGCCGGGCACTCCGGGCCGGGACTGTTCCAGGGAGACGCCCAGTTCGGTGCGGGTGGCCTCGCCGGTGTCGATGAGTTCGGAGGCGATCCGCACGACCTGGTTGGACGGGATGGCGAATCCGAGCCCGATGCTGCCGCCCTCGCCCTCCTCGTTGGCGATGGTGTAGATCGACGACACGACCCCCACCAGGGCACCGCCCGCGTCCACGAGAGGGCCGCCCGAGTTGCCGGGGTTGATGGCGGCGTCGGTCTGGATGGCGGCGGTGACGGTGCTGTCGCGTTCGGACTCACCGGCGACGACCGGACGGTCGAGTGCGCTGACGATGCCGTCGGTGACGGTGTGGGACAGGCCCAGGGGCGCGCCGATGGCGATGACGGGGTCGCCCACGACCAGGTCGTTGGAGTCGGCGACGGCGACGGCGGGCAGCCCCGTGCGGTCCACCTTGATGACGGCGATGTCGGTGGACTCGGCGCCGCCGACGACCTCGGCGGGGATCTCGGTGCCGTCGTTGAACTGCACCGTCATCCGGGCGCCGTCGGCGTCGGCGAGGTTGGCGACGTGCTGGTTGGTGACGATGTAGCCCTCGGAGGAGTACACGAATCCGGAGCCGTTGCCGCCGCCCTCGTCGCTGTCGACCCAGATGGTGACGACGCTGGGCAGCAGTTGCGAGATTATGTCCTGATAGGAGCCGGCGGGCCGGTCGGTGTTGGGTTGGGTGACCACTCCGGTGCGGCCGCTGGAGGTGGCGTAGACGGCGAGGGCGGCCCCGATCCCACCGGCCAGCAGGGCCGTGACGACGGCGATGACGACGACGAGGCGCGTGGTGGGGGCGTGGGCGGGTTCGGGCGGGGCGGGGGGCTCGGTCGGGGGCAACACCGGCGGAGGGGTGTGCCGTACGACGGCGGGCGCGGCGGGGTCACGCCACGGGTCCGTGGCGGCGTCCTTGGCCCACCACGGCGACGTGGCCGGAGCGGGCGGCTGGTAGGGCTGGCGGGGTTGCGCCGGGTGGTCGGTCGACGGTGCCGCCCACCCGCTGGTCCGGTTCGGCTGCGGATTGCCGTCCACCATGGTGTCGTCCTCTCCTCGGCCGTCGGCGGATCGCCGCCGGTCACCCACCCTGTGGTTCGTATGATGCCCGCCCGCGACAAACCGGGCGCCTCGGGTCGGTGGGCGCCCCTCTCCCCGGCCGGCGTGTCACCGCGGTGGTGGAACGCCGAGCCGCTGGTCCGCAACCTCTCGCGCCGGCTCCGGAACGGCGGCGGGGCCGCCTTCCGGGCCGCGTACCCGGTGGTCGAAGTGACCCGATACACAGTCCACCGATCCTACCCGGTGGCCCGGGCGCGGAGCCGTGCCGTATCGAATTGCGCGGTGGTGCCCGCACGGCGACGGCTCCGGCGGCAAAATCCTCCCTGCCGCCGGAGCCGTCCGGTCGAGATGCACCACGGCCACTTCGCGTGGCGGGAAGCGCCGGTGGTGTGAATTCCGGGGTGTTGTCTTTCGCAAACCGGTAACAATAAGCCGTTGAGGTTTCGAAGCTCCTCGGACAAGGTGTCGACTTCGTCCTGGGTCATCTCGACCACCAGCCGGCCGCCGCCTTCGAGCGGGACCCGCATGACGATGCCGCGGCCCTCCTTGGTGACCTCCAACGGACCGTCGCCTGTCCGCGGTTTCATGGCCGCCATGTGTTGACTCCCCTCGACTCGTTGCCGCGGTACGCGGCTCTCATGGGTGGGACATTATGTCAGTCGTTCCAACTCGGTGCCGAAACGCTCGACGAACAATCTTCCCTGATGAGCACCTCGAATTCCAAACCACCCCGGCCGTGATGTGACGCCGACTTGAGATTCCGCCGGTTTTCTGTCACACTCGTCGCCTGCTCACCGACCCCGGCGCCGCTCGCACGACCGCCGCGCCGACCAGCCAAGACACCGCCGCGACGCCGTCCCTCGCGGCGCTCGACCCGCGAGGAACCGTCACCACGATGCACGCCCGCTCGGCGCTGTTCGATCTGTTCGGGGACCACCTCCGCCCGCGTGGCGGGCGGGCCCCGATCGCGGCGCTGGTGAGCCTGATGGCGCCGCTGGGCGTCAACGCGCCCGCGGTCCGCACGGCGGTGTCCCGGATGGTGAAACAGGGCTGGCTCACCGGCGTCACCATCGACGGGCAACGGGGCTACGCGTTGACGGTCAAGGGCACCCAACGGCTCGACGAGGCGGCGGCCCGGATCTACCGCACCCGTGACCCGGCGTGGGACGGCCGGCTCGACCTGGTCATGTTCTCGCCGCCCGGTGACCGGCGGCAACGGCACCGGTTGGCGGACGTGCTGCGGTTCCACGGTTACGGCCCGCTCGCCGCCGGCACCTGGATCTCGCCGTGGCGGTCGCGGGAACTGCCGCAGGTGTTCGCCGAGGCGGGCGTCGGCTACGACCGGTTCGCCGCCGAGCACCACGGCGACACGGTGTCGCTGACGCGGCGCGCCTGGGACCTGGACGCGCTGGCCGCGAGGTACCGGGAGTTCGTGGCGGTGATGGAACCGATGGTGTCGCTGGTCGGGACCGGCACGCCCGACCAGATCGCGTACACGGCGCGTTGCGAACTGGTGCACGCGTTCCGGGTGTTCCTGTTCTCCGATCCGCAACTGCCCGCGGAACTGTGTCCGCCACACTGGGCGGGCAGCACCGCGGCGGCGTTCTTCGACGCCCAGGCGGCCCGGCTGCGCCCGGCGGCGGACCGTTTCGTCGATCGTTGTCTACAGATGAGGTGAACCGATGACCGATGCAGTCCTGACGTCGCGCGAAGGCGGCCTGACGACCATCACGTTGAACCGGCCGCAGGCGTTGAACGCCCTGGACGTGGCCGTCAAGGAGGCCCTGCTGGAGGCCCTGACCGAGGCCGCCGCGGACCCGGCCTGCCGGGCGGTGCTGCTGGCGGGGGCCGGTGACCGCGGTTTCTGTGTCGGGCAGGACCTGCGCGAACACGTCGGGAACCTCGCGGGGGATGATCCGCTCGCCACGGTGCGCGACCACTTCAACCCGATCGCGCGCCTGCTGTTCACGATGCCCAAGCCCGTGGTGGCGGCGGTGCGGGGCGCGGCGGCGGGGGCGGGGGCGTCACTGGCGTTCCTGGCGGACTTCCGGGTCGGCGGTCCCTCGACCAGCTTCACGATGGCGTTCGCGGGGATCGGGTTGGCGGCCGACACCGGCGCCAGCTACACGCTCCCCCGGCTCGTCGGCACCGCCGTCGCCACGGAGATGTTGATGCTGAACCGGAAGGTCACCGCCGACCGGGCGCGCGAGCTGGGACTGCTGACCGAACTCGTCGACGACGACGCGGAGGTGCTGCCCCGGGCGACCGCGCTCGCCGCCCGGCTCGCCGTCGGTCCCACCCGGGCCTTCGCCGAGATCAGGCGGCAGCTTCGGCAGGACGGGGATTTCGAGGCGGCGTTGGCCGGGGAGGCCGACGCGCAGGCGGCGTGCGGGTTCACCACCGATCACCGTGACGCGGTGGACGCGTTCGTGGCCAAGCGGAAGCCGGAGTTCCAGGGCCGGTGAGGCCCGGTGCCTCACTCCTCCTCGGGGTCCTGATCGGACTCGACTCCGCCGACGTAGGCGAGCATCGCCATCTCGTCGGTCATCGGGGACACGAACACCGGCAGCTCGTCGGCGCCGAGGTTCTTGACGTACTCCCAGAATCCGGCGGCGGCCTGCGCCCGGTCACCGGCCTCGATCGGCATCGACAGGGTGACCAGCCATTGCCGCTGCGGTTCCGGGGTCTCGGTCATCGGGGTGTCCCTTCTGGTTCTCGGGTGGTGGCCACGTGGCATCCGGCCAGGTGGTCGTCCACCATGCCGGTGGCCTGCATGAGTGCGTAGGCGGTGGTCGGTCCGACGAACCGGAATCCGAGTCCCTTGAGCCGCTTGGCCATCGCGGTGGACTCCGGTGTGACGGCGGGGACCTCCGAGAAGTCGGCCGGTCGCGGCCGGCCCGAATCGGGAGCGTACGACCACAGTAGATCGGACAGCGATCCGGGAAGTCCCAGGACCGCACGGGCGTTGCCGACGGTCGCGGTTATCTTGGCGCGGTTGCGGACGATGCCGGCGTCGGCCAGCAGTCGCTCCACATCGGATTCGTCGTACTCGGCGATCCGGTCGAACCGGAAACCGTCGAAGGCGGCACGGAACGCCTCCCGCTTACGCAGGATCACGAGCCACGACAGTCCCGATTGGAACGCCTCCAGGCTCATCCGCTCGAACAACGCGACGTCACCGGTGAGCCGCCGCCCCCACTCGGTGTCGTGGTACGTCCGGTAGACGGCCGGAGCCACGCCCCACGCGCAACGCGCCAGACCGTCGTCCCCGGTGACCAGGTCGGTCACGGCGTCTTCCCCTCCTCGACGGAACCCACCTCGGCGTCCGGGTCCATCGCCGCGGTGGCACCGGTGTCGTCACCGAGCTCGCCCAACGCCTTGCGCCGGACGTCGCGCAACGAGTCGGCCTCGTCGCGCCGCCCGGCCCGCAACGCGCTGACCTCACCGGCCAATACCTTGATCAGTTCGTCCTTGAAGCCGACGTCGTAGGCCATCCTGGCGAACGCGTCGTCGACCTGGCTGGTGCGGTAGCCGCGCAGTCCCGTGTCGAACCGGGTCGCCAGCACGTCCGCCTCCGACAGCGGCCGGTCGGACGGCAGGTCCAGCGGCGCGCCGTCCTGCGACACCGGAACCAGTCCCGGGTCGTCGCCCGTCACCAGCACCACGATCGCGAAGGCGATGGCGCAACCGAGCACCAGCACCGCCGACACCAGGACCAACTCCAGCATGGTGAGCATCCTCGCATGCGGCGGCCACACCGGCCACCACCGCTCCCGGGCGGCCGCCGCGTCGAGGTCAGTCCGACAGGAACGCCGCCGCCACGGCCGCGAGACGCGCCGGATCGTCGGCCGCGCACAGCTCCCGGGCGGAGTGCATCGACAGGATCGGGATGCCGACGTCGACCGTCAGGATCCCCAGCCGGGCGGCCGTGATCGGGCCGATCGTGGTTCCACACGGCAGCGAGTTCCGGTTGACGTACGTCTGCCACGGCACCCCGGCGCGTTCACAGGCGGCGGCGAACACCGCACGGCCGAGGCCGTCGGTGGCGTACCGCTGATTCACGTTGACCTTCAGGATCGGGCCGCCACCGGCGATGGGCGGGTCGCCGGGCTCGTGCCGTTCGGGGTAGTTGGGGTGGATCGAGTGCCCGGTGTCGGAGGACATCACGACACTGTCGGCGAACGCCCGCGCGGTGTCCTCCACCGACGCGCCCCGCACCGCCAGGACCCGGTGGAGCACCGTCTCCAGGAACGGCCCCGCCGCGCCGGTGGACGACTCGCTGCCGGACTCCTCGTGGTCGAAGGCGGCCAGTACGGGGATGTGCGTGAGCGGCCGCCCGGTGAGCGCCGCCAGGGCGCGGGCACCGGCGTGCACCGACACCAGGTTGTCCAGGCGGGGGCAGGCCAGCAGTTCACCGTCCCGGCCGAGGTAGGCGGGACGCTGGACGTCGTGGACCATGAGGTCCCAGCCGGTGACCTCGTCGGCGTCGACGCCCGCGGCCTCGGCGACCACCGCGATCAGTTCGCCCTCGTGGGGTTCGCCCAGGCCCCACAGCGGGGTCATGTGGGTCTGCGCGTCCAGTACCTGGCCCTCGTTCACCTGCCGGTCGAGGTGGATCGCGAGCCTGGGGACCCGCAGCAGCGGGCGGTCGATCCGGGCCAGGTGGGTCTCACCGTCGCGGGTGACGAGCCGCCCCGACACGCCCAGGTCGCGGTCGAGCCAGGTGTCGCGGGGCACGCCGCCGTAGATCTCGACGGCGATCTGGCGCCACCCGGACCCGCCGGTGTCGGGTGTGGGCTTCACCTTCAGGGTGGGCGAGTCGGTGTGCGCGCCGAAGACACGGAAACCGGTGGTCCGGGTGGCGGTATCGGGTACCACCCAGGCGATCAGGGCACCACCCCTCACGACGTACCTGCCGCCGGGGCTGTCGTCCCAGGCGTCCCGCTCGGACAGGGCGGTGAACCCGGCCTCCGACAGGATGGCGGCGGCCTCGGCGGCGGCGTGGTAAGGGGAGGTCGCCGCTGCGGCGAATTCGATCAGGTCGTCGGTGTGGCGGCGATCGAAGGCAATCATCGTGCTGGTGGCTCCTGACAGTCGTGATGCGAACGCGGTCGAGCCTACGTGGCATCACCGCCGGCCGCCCCGACCGATCGGGATCACGGTGATCACAGTCCGGCCGCCTCCCCACCTTTCCCATCACCCCGAACCGCCTTGGGTGGGCACAGGCCCGCCTTGGGTGGGCACGGGCCCGCCTTGGGTGGGCACAGGCCCGGCGGAAAACGGACATCCGGGCCCATTCGAGGCATGTCGATGGGCCTGCCGCCACCCAAGGCGCGAAAAGGTGGGAGGACTCGGCGGCTCAGAAGCCGATGTCGATCGAGGTGCCCTCGCTGTCCTGCCAGTCGAAGTCGTCGTCCTTGTTGGCGCTCTGGATGACGTCGTCGCTGTAGTGCATGAGCCGTTCGCCGGAGTCCTTGTCGTAACGGCCGAAGACCGGCGGCAACGCCTTCTGCGCGGGCGTCCAGAGGGTTTCCTCGTCGATGTAGTCGTCGTCGGTGTCGGCGGCCTCGACGGGCTCGTCAAAACCCTGTGACCTACCGGACCAATCGTCCGAGTCGTATCGGGATGACGTTGACATGGGACCTCTGCTAACTGAAGGGAGACGAGCGGGTGTGTCAAGCCTAACCCGTCACCACCACCGGGGAGCGTGACGGATGCGGCACGGCACGCCCCGCGACGACGGGGAACGTGACGGCCGGGCCGGGTCGGCCGACCGAGCGGCCGACCGCCGTCAGCCCGCGTCGGCGGCTTCGCGAAGCCGTTCCGGCAGTCTCGCCCGGGCGTGCGCGGTGGTGAGCCGTATCGTGTCGGCCAGCAGGACCGCGCCCAACCCGACCGACTCCGGTGTCAGGTCCAGACGGCACAGCGCACCGGCGCAGTCGACCTCGGCGGTCACCGTCCCGTCCGAGGACACCGCCGTGGAACGCACCGACTCCAGCCGCCGTTGCAGGGCGTCGGCGTGCACGGCCTCCCGCTGCATGGCGCGGTCGAGTTCCGACACCCCCGCCGGGGACTCCGTCTCGTGCCCGTTCACCGCAGACCCGCCCGGCGGTTCGGCAGCCGGTCGCCCACCGGGTGGCTCGCGGTGGCCGCGTTGCCCTCGGCGACGGTGAGCGCCCTGCGGTACAGGCCCAGCACCGTGTCGGCGACGGCGTGGTGCCCGGCCGTCAGCGCGGCGTCGGTCAAGGCGAGTTCGAGTAGTTCCCCGGTGTGGTCCACCACTATCCGGTCTCCGGCGGGGGTGTCGGCGTCTCCCGGTGCGACGGGTCCGGCCGCGTCCACGCGGACACCCCGGCGAGGCAGCGAATCAGGACGTGACTCGGCGGTACCTGGCACATTTCCTCCCTGTGGTGCCCGCCGCGAAAGGTGGCCGCGGCGGGCACGTCGTGCGTGTCTTCGCAGGCCTAGATCTCCGGTGGGAGGTAGGCGGTCTGGATCTTGCGGTTTCCGTGTTTGCGGTCGACCAGCCAACCGCGTCCGGCGGGCATCTTGGACGCCTTGATCTCGCCCAGTACCCGGCCCTCGGCCTTGGGTGCGGATCCCTGGAAGCCGGGGGTGGCCAGGTCCTTCATGCGTCCCAGGATGCCGCTGTGCAGGTCGCGGCTGACACCACCGGTGCGCCGGGTCACGATGAGGTGGAGCCCGGTGTCGCGGCCCTGCGGCACGACCTCCATGAGCGGGGTGAGCGGGTTGCTGTAGCCGGACGCGACCAGGTCGAAGTCGTCGATGATCGCGAACATCTCCGGGCCGTCCCACCAGGAGCGGTCCCGCAGCTGTTGCGGCGTGACGTTGTCCGGGGCGGTCCGGCTCTTGGCCGCCGCCACCAGCGCCTGCACCATCTCGGTGGACTGTTCGCTGGTGGAGCAGTGCTTGACCAGGTACTTCTCCGGGACCGCACCCAGCAGGCTGCGCCGGTAGTCGAACAGCACGAACTGCACCTCGCGGGAGCTGCACCGCGACACCAGGGTCTTGATGAGCTGCCGCAGGAACGTGCTCTTGCCCGTCTCGACGTCCGACAGGTACATGAAGTGCGGATCGACGTCCAGTTCCAGGTAGACCGGCCGCAGGTTCGCCTCCGCGATGCCGATCGGGACGTGCCACTTGTTGGTGTACTCCTCGGCCCGCATCGCCTCGTAGGGCAACTGGGCGGGCAGCAGCCGCACCGCGGGGGCGGCGGGGCCGGTCCACGCGTCGCGGACCTTCGCCACGAGGTTCTCGATGCCCGGGGCCAGGTCGGTCCCGTCGGGCCGGCCGTCCACCCGCGGCAACGCGGTCAGCAGGTGCAGGCCGTCCTTGGTGATGCCCCGGCCGGGGCGTCCCGAGGGCACCGCCTCGGCCAGTTTCCGGGAGGCGTGCGAGTCGAACACGTCGTTGATCTTCAGCTCCAGCTTCGAGCCGAACAGGTCGCGGATGCCCGACCGGAACTCGCCCCACTTGGAGGCCGTCGCGATGACGTGGACGCCGTAGGACAGACCGCGTTGCGCGATCTGGGTGATGACGGCCTCGACGTCGTCGAAGTCCTGCCGCAACGTCTGCCAGCCGTCGATGATCAGGAAGATGTCACCGAACGGGTCGTCGGTGACCCGCCCGTCGGCGCGCATCTTGCGGTACGTGGGCATCGAGTCGATCCCCTTGGCCGCGAACCGCTGCTCCCGCGCCTCCAGGGCGTTGTAGACCTCCGCGGCGGTCCGGCGCACCTCGTCGCCGTCGAGCCGCTGGTAGACCGCGCCGACGTGCGGCAGGTCCCGGACCGTCGCCAAGGCACCACCACCGAAGTCGAGGCAGTAGATCTGCGCCTCGGCCGGGGTGTGGGTCAGGGCGAGACCGGCGACGATGGAACGCAACGCCGTCGACTTGCCCGACTGGGCGCCACCGGCGATCGCCAGGTGCCCCGAGGCACCCGACAGCTTCAGCCACTCCACGTCACGCCGCTGCTCGAACGGCTTGTCCACCAACGCGATCGGCACCGAAAGCGCGCCCTGCTGCTCGGGACGCGAGGTACCGAAACCGCGTTCCCGCGTGGTCGTCAACGGCAGCAACTCGTCCAGGGTCGGCGGGATGTCCAACGGGTCCAGCCACACCTTGTGCGCCGGAGTACCCTTACCCTCCATCTTGGACACGAGGATGTCCATCAGGGACTCGCCCACCGACTCGTCGTCGATGGCCTCGACGGGCTTCTCCTCCTTCTTCGGCTTGGGCGGCGGAGCCACGAACGACGCGGTGAACTCGCGGACCTGCGGGCCGCCCGCCGCCGCGATCGCCTTCTCGGCCGCGCTGCGCTGGTAGACGCCCGACACGTAGGAGGCGCGGAACCGGATCAGCGGCTCGGTACCGAACCGCAGGTAACCGTGACCGGGCGCCCGGGGAAGCTCGTAGGCGTCGGAGACACCCAGCACGGTCCGCGACTCGATGGCCGAGAACGTCCGCAGACCGATCCGGTACGACAGGTGCGTGTCCAGGCCGCGCAGCTTGCCCTCCTCCAGCCGCTGGCTCGCCAGCAGCAGGTGGACACCCAGCGACCGGCCCACCCGGCCGATCTGCACGAACATGTCGATGAAGTCGGGCTTGGCCGCCAACAGCTCCGAGAACTCGTCACAGATGATCAGCAGGCTCGGAAGCGGCGCGATCGGCGCCCCCGCCGCCCGGGCCTTCTCGTAGTCGCGCAGCGAGGCGAACTTGCCCGCCGACCGCAGCAGTTCCTGCCGCCGCAGCGTCTCGCCCTCGATGGCGTCCTTCATCCGGTCCACCAGGACCAGCTCGTCCGACAGGTTCGTGATGACCGCCGAGGTGTGCGGCAACTTGTCGAGCCGGGTGAACGTCGCACCACCCTTGAAGTCGACGAGCACGAAGTTCAACGTCTCCGGCGAGTGCACCGCCGCCAGCGCCAACACCAGTGTCCGCAGCGCCTCGGACTTACCGGAACCGGTCGCACCGATCATCAGGCCGTGCGGGCCCATGCCGTCCTGCGCGGACTCCTTGATGTCCAGGTCGACGGGGAGTCCGTCCGGGCCGACACCGATCGGCACGCGCAACCGGTCCCGGTTGGGGCGCGGCGCCCAGGCCCGCTCGGGGTTGTAGTCGTAGGGGTCGCCGATGTCGAGCAGGTCGGTGAAACTCAGGTTGCCCTCGAAGGCGCCGTCGTCGTCGGCGTCACCGCCGCCGGTGCTGAAGCTCTGCCGCAGCGGCGACAACCGGCGCGCCAGCGCCTCGGCCTCCGGCAGCGACAGGCTGTCCGGCTTGCGGATGTCGTCGATCGCGTCGACGGTCCCCATCCGCAGCATCCCGTTGTCCTGGTGCTGCAACAGCAGCAGACCGGGCTCCAACTGGCGGGGCGGCGGGGTGCTCAGGTCGAGGATCGTGACACCCTCCACGCCACCCTCGGTGGCGAGGTGGTCGGCGCCCTGTGTGTTCCCGCCGTCCATGATCACGATGACGTGGTGGCCGTCCCACGGCGACGACGCCGGGTTGAACCGGGGCCGGCCCGCCAGCAGCTCACCGAACCGCTCCTCCAGCTCCCGCAGCGAGTTGCCCATCAACCGGACCTGGCCGAGCGCGTCGGTGGTCTCGGGGTGCAGCACGTGCGGCAGCCACTTCATCCAGTCCCAGTGGCCCATGTTCGCCGGGGACGCGCACACCGCGACCAGCATCTCGTCGGGGCTGTGCCAGGTCGCGACCTGCGAGATCATCGCGCGCACCAGGCCGCGGCTGCGCTCCACCTCGCCCCGGAAGTACATCTTCGAGAAGCCGCGCAGGTCCATCGCCACCGGCAGGTCGTTGACGACCGCGTTGGTGTTGAGGAACCGCCGCAACGCGGCCGTGCACAACGGTTCCAGGTCCTCCACCGGCTTCGACGGTGGCACCCGGATCGGCGTCGCCAACTGCTGCGGCCCCAGGCCCATCCTGACGACCGCGAAGTCGCCGTCACCCGAGCGCCGCTCCCACAGGCGGCTGCTGCTCGCCGAACTCCACAACGTGTCCGGGTCGGGGTGCCGGTAGAACAGGCCGCGCCGCTGCTCCCGCCGCGTCTTGTGGACCTGCCGGCGCAGCTGGGCGAGCTTGCGCAGGAAGTCGCGCCGCAGTTGCAGCATCTCCTCCTTGGAGGGGCCGCGTCCCTGCGACATGTTCATGAAGACCATGCCCAGCATCGAGACGGCGAACAGACCACCACTGATACCGCGCAGCATGCCCATACCGGCGCTGCCGGTTCCCGAGGCCATCATCATCATCGCCATCGCACCGGCACCCGCCACCATCGGCAGCACCATGAGCATCGACTGCCAGTTCTTACCGGCGGGTGGCGGCAGCTCGGGCGGCGCCTCGACCTGGAGGTCGCCGTCGGGCAATTCCGGTGCCGGGCGCCGGGGGCGCTTCTTCACCATGACTAGACCCATGAGCGGATCGCCTCTTTCTGGCTCTCGTGGGGACGTTCGACAGCGGGAGTCACGTCGAGAAGTTCAAGGGTGAGCACACACTCTACGGTGACGGCGCACCATCATCAAAGCCCCTGTATCACCGGTCCACCCGCTGGCGGATAGCCGATAGTCTGAAGGACCTGACGTCACACCGCCACACCAGGTGGGTGTCCGGCAGGCGGTGACTCCGGTTCACGTGGCAGTATGCGGCACATCGCCGAAGGTGTGGCGCGCTCCACGCGCCGCGGCGTACGCCACCCCCACCCCCTCGCGGGGAGCGGACCGTTCCCACCGGCGGGAGACGCCGGGGCGGGCGGGGCCGACGGCCGCGGATCGGAACCACCAACCGAGCCCATAGATGTAAGGAACATTGACGGTGACCACGGCAATTCGTACCGGCCTGACGCGGATCACGGTCTCCGCGCCACGACGGCGTATCGACCTCGTGCTACCCGACCACGTTCCGGTCAGCGAACTGCTGCCGACCGTGCTCGACTACGCGGGGGAGGGCGCGGCCGACGACGCCGAGAAGCACGGCGGTTTCGACCTGCGCCGCGCCGACGGCAAGACGATCAACCCCTCGCAGTCCATGGCGATGCAGCAGATCCGCGACGGCGAGATCCTGCACCTGGCACCCCGGCACGCCGACTGGCCCGAGGGCGAGTACGACGACGTCGTGGAGGCGATCGCCGCCGGCGCCAAGGTCCTCGGCAAACCCTGGGACGGCAACCACACCCGCGTCACCGGTCTGTCGGTCGCGGGCGTGGCCTCCGCGTTGACCCTGTACGGACTGTTCAACGCCGGCCCGCCCGTCAGCGGCACCTGGCTGTGGCCGGGGGTCGCGGGCATCGTCGTGGCGACGGTGCTGCTGGTCATCGGCGTGGCCCTGTCGCGCGCGACCGGCGACTCCCAGGCCGGCGCGACCCTGGGCGGCCTGGCACTGCCGTTCGCGGCGCTGGGCGGTTACACCGTCCTCGGCGGCGGCTACACCATCGCCGAGTTCGGGACGCCGCAACTGCTGGTCGCCTCCTCGGCGGTCCTGATGTTCAGCATCATCGGCTTCTACGCGGTCGGCGAGGGACTGCGGGTGTTCGCCGCGGGCGTGTTCGTCGGGTTCATCGGCCTGATCGCCTCGGCCCTCAGCTTCACGAGTTGGACCTCGGACGGTGTCGCGGCGGCCTCGGTGTCGCTGGTGGTGGCGTTCCTGCCGTCCATCCCGGTGCTGTCGATGCGGTTCGCGAAACTGCCCATGCCGGAGCTGCCGACATCCGCCAAGGAACTCATCAAGGACACACCCAACCCGCCGAAGGAGGAGATCTTCGCGAAGGTGCTGCGCGCCGACGAACTCCTCACCGGCCTGTTGATCGGCGCCTCCATCTCGACCGTGCTGTGCCTGTACGTGGTCGACCGGGACGGCTTCCCCGCCGCCGCGCCCATCCTGGTGGCGGTCGTCGCCTGCGTGTTCCTGCTGCGGGCGCGGTTGTTCCCGGCGGTCCGGCAGCGGGTGCCGCTGCTGGCGGCGGGCCTGCTGGCGTTGGTGATGCTCATCGACGACACCGTCGGCCTGTTCGGTGAGGGACTGCAACTGCTGGGCCTGCTGGCGGTCGTGGTGCCGCTGATCGCGATCGGCACCGCCGCGGGCCTGCTGTACTCCAAGCGGGCGCCGTCGCCGTACATCGGCCGCATCGCCGACATTGTGGACATCATCCTCATCGTCGCGGTGGTCCCGGTGGCCTGTACGGCCATCGGCCTGTTCACCTTCTTCCGGGGACTGACCGCCTGACCATAATTCATCCATCGTTCACCGTGGACCGGCCGCGTGCCGGTCCACGGCCGTCTCCGCAGGTGAACCGGCTTCTCCGGTGCGGCAGTGGTTTCGGGTGAATCCCCGGTTCGTGCCGTCTCGGATCGGGGGCTGGCGTGCCTTGACAGGGGGCGGTACTGTCGTCTGCAACACGTTCACCGGGTGTCACACCCCCTAGCGAAACCGAGGCAACCATGTCAATGGAATCCGATCTCATTGCGATGCAGGACGGCGCCGACGCCGCCCTGCTCGGTGGCGAGGAGATCGCCAAGTTCGCCGGTCAGATGTTCTCCGACCTGGAGTCCATGAAGTACGACCTCGTGGGTCAGGGCGGCCGGGCGTTCCAGAACGTGCAGGAAACAATGCGCGTCAACCTGGACATCATCGACCGCACCCTCAACCAGGTCGGGAACGGTATCAAGGACTCGAGCCTGAACTTCAACAACGAGGACGACACCAACTCGCGGACCATCGAGAACTCGCTGGGAACCGACGCCGTCGCCCTGCTGACCAACGGTCAGTGATCACCCGTTCACATCCCTACCCGGAATCGATTCTTAGAAGGAGATCACAATGGGTGATCTGATCAGGTACAACTACGTCGGCATCAAGAACGGCCAGGACGCCATCGACAAGTTCATCATGCAGATGGACATGGAGCTGGACGCCATCGAGAGCAAGCTCAAGCCGCTCGACACCGGTGAGGCCTGGAGTGGCTCCGACGCCCAGGTCGCCTACCACGACCTGAAGTCGCAGTGGCGCGCCGCCGCCGGCGCGATCGCCGAGTCGCTGGTCGCGCTGAAGGTCGCGCTCGGTGAGGGCTCCGAGGGCATCCGCGCCGCCGACGTCCGTTCCGCGGCCTACTTCGGCGGATAAGCCTCCTGGGCTGAAGGCGTCGCCACGACGCCGACCGTGCATTGACGGCGCCCCGTACGATCCCATCGTGCGGGGCGCCGTCGCGTGTCCACCCCTCCGGAACCGCCACCGGAGCGCAGGCCGGACGGGCTCCGCCCGATATCGTGTTACCGACGCCGGCACACCCTCAAGGAGAACCCCACATGGCCACCCGACGGGATCAGTTGCAGAGCTACCAGTTCCTGCTGCAACGCGTGGTATCGGCCCTGGTGTACCGCAGGACCGACCCCGCCGAGTCCCCGTTCCGCCGCGCAGGCGGCGCCGTCTTCGCCGGAATCATGATCAGCATCCTGGCACTGGCCGTCACGGCACTCATCGGCCTGTTCGCCAGCTTCGGCAAGGACGAGACCTGGTGGAAGGGGAACTTCATCGTCCTGGAGGAGGAGACCGGCACCAAGTACGTGGTGTTCCCGTCCGAGGAGCAGGCCACCGACCAGTTCCCGCAGAAGCTCTACCCCGTCACCAACTTCGCGTCGGCGGCGCTGCTGGCCGGCACCACGGCGACCGTCGAGGTGAGCCAACGCTCCCTGACCGGCGAGGGGATCGACGGTGAGGTCCCGCCACGTGGCATGCCGGTCGGCATCGTGGGCGCCCCCGACTCGCTCCCCCTCCCCGAACACCTGCTCGCGGCGCCGCTGTTCACCGTCTGCACCGACCCGACGCAGGAGGAGAACGCGGCGATCTCACTGCTGTACGTGGGCGAACGCCTCACCAGCGGCACCCCCATGGCGGCCAACCAGGCCCTGCTGATCAACGAGGGCGAGGAGGTGTACCTGGTTTCCTCCGGCGGATACAAGCACCTCATCCCCGACCCCGAACTGACGCTCAGCGCGCTCGGCCTGGCATCGCAGCAGCGGGCGATCGTGGCACCGGCGTTCACCAAGTCGCTCCCCTCGGGTGAGAACCTGGAGGTCCCCGCCGTCAGCGGCATGGGCGAGGACTCCGGCATCTCCGGCGCGAAGGTCGGCCAGGTCATCGAGAACACCGCCGGCGGAAACACCGAGTACTACGTGGCGCTGCGCGACGGTGCCGCTCCCATCAGCCCGCTGCAGGCGGAGCTGTTCATGGGCGCCACCGGCCAGTCCCAGTACCTCTCCGGCAACGCCGCCCAGGAGGCGTCGGCCAGCGTCGGCGAGAACCTCCACATGTTCCTTCCCGACCGTGACGACGAGGCGGCCTGGCGTGCGGCGCTGCCGACCGAGATCCCCACCGTCCCGGACAACTGGGCGGCCTCCCCGGCCTGCGTCGGCTTCGACGGCGACGAGCCGGGCATCGAACTGTCCGCCTCTCTCCCGGTGAACCCGGGGATCGAGACGCAGCGCCTGTCGACCGAGGGCGAGGTCTACGCCGACCGCATCGTCGTGCCGCCGGGACGCGGCATGCTGGTGCGCACCGGCGGCACCGAGGGCGCGTTCTCGCTCATCGTCGGCGGCCAGAACTTCCCGATCGTGATGCCCACCAAGAACGAGGAAGCCCGGTACGAGATCGTCGCGGCTAAAGACCCGTTGTCCGCCATGGGATACGAGCCCTCCCACGCCGTCGTCATGTCGGCGGGCCTGTTGAGCCTGGTGCCGCAGGGCGCGGCCCTCGACCCGCAGGCGGCGATCGAGACGGCGTTCGCCAACGACAAGGAGCCCGAGGAATGAGACTCGTCCCCCGGCTCGCCGCTCTGACCGTATCGAGTGTGGCCGCCGCCGGCCTGCTGGTCGCGTCACCGCAGCCCGCGTGGGCCGGCGACGACTGCGAGAACAAGCCTCGGGACAGCGTCGTCGCCGACGAGGTACCCGACGCCAACCTGTGGCCGCAACGGCTTCTGAAGCCGGAACTGGTGTGGCCCAACGCCACCGGCGAGGGCGTCACCGTCGCTGTTCTGGACTCGGGTGTGCAGGCCGATCATCCGCTGCTGGACGGCAAGGTCGACTCCGGCAAGGCGTACATCGACGTGGAGTCCACCGACAAGGACGAACAGAACCTCGGCGACGGCGCCACACGGGACTGTGTCGGTCACGGCACGGCGGTCGCCGGCATCATCGCCGGCAGCGAATCGCCGGAGAACGGCTTCCACGGTATGGCGCCCGACGCCCGGATCCTTCCCATCCGGATCGCCAACACCGTCCCCGCCGACCAGGACGACGCCAACGAGGACAAGGACGACAACATCCTCGTCGACCAGAACGACTTCGCCGCCGCCATCGACTACGCGGTCTCGCAGGACGTCGACGTCATCAACATGTCGCTGAAGTTCTCCGTCGACCACCCGGTGATCGCCGAGGCCGTCGCCGCCGCCGTGGACGCGGGGATCGTGCTCGTCGCCTCGGCCGGCAACGAGGGCAACATCGAGGAGGACCCCGAGGCGGCCACCACGCCGTCGTACCCGGCCGCGTACGAGGGCGTGATCGGTGTCGGAGCCGTCAACTCCCACCTCGTCAAGACCGCCGAGTCGCAGTGGGGGCCGTGGGTGGACGTGGTGGCTCCCGGCCTGGAGATCGGTGCGCCGCAACACGACGGGAACTTCCAGATCGCCTTCGGCGGCACCTCCAGCGCGGCCGCCTACGTGGCGGGTACCGCCGCGCTGCTCGTCGAGATGTACCCGGACTGGACGCCCGAGGAGATCGCGATCCAGATCATGGGCACCGCCAGCAGCGTCGCCGGCGCCACCCGCTCCGACCAGTACGGGTACGGCATGGTGGACCCGGTGCGGGCGGCCACCGAACGACTCAGCGGTTCCGAGCCCGAACCGGTGCTCAGCATGGACCCGCCGGTACTGACCGAGCAACAGGTGCAGAACCAGGAGTTCGACGCGATGGCCATGCGGTGGGCGACGTCGGCCGGCGTGGCCGCGCTCGCGGTGTTCACCGCCGCCCTCCTGGGGGTCGCCGCGTTGCGGCGCGGCAAACGCGCGCGGTGGCGGATCGGCCGGGCGTCCAGAGAGGACATGATCGAACCCGTCGACGACGGCGACCCGATCGCCCTGTTCCAGGGCATCAAGGGACTCAAGCAATGACGTGGAGGGGGCCGGCGGTCATGTGAACTGGTCCCTGATAGTTGGACCGGTTATTGAAGGTTAGGCCGCGAGGGTCTGGGCCCGGTACTCGACCGGGCTCAGACCCTCTAGTCGTGTG
>NZ_VLLL01000010.1 GCF_007994225.1 Stackebrandtia albiflava | reverse complement strand
GCGACGACAAATCGAACTGGCGGGCAAGCTCCACCTTCGTCTCGCCCGCCAGGAACCGGCGAACGACTTCAAGCTTGAACGCAAACGAGAACGACCGCTTCGTCGCCTTGGCCACCAACGCTCCTCTACCGCGCACTTGCCAACGGTGATACAACCGCTTCACCGCCCACTCACTCACCGCCAACCGTGTTGCGACAGAACGTTCACCCCAACCGGCCTCAAACAAACCTATCGCCGCGACTTGCTGCTCCTGCGACAACGAACTCTGTCCAGCCATGACACTGCTCCCCAGAAATCGGAACTGAATTTCTCAGTCCAACTTCAGGGGAGCAGTTCACACGACCGGCCCCTCCTTCGTGCGTTCGTCGTACCGGTTCACGCCAGGCCGTCCACCACTCCCGCCTCGTAGGCCATGATCGCCGCCTGGACCCGGTTGCGCACCGCGAGCCGGGTCAGGATGCCCGACACGTACGCCTTCACCGTGCCCTCCACGACGTGGAGCCGCGACGCGATCTCGGCGTTGGAGAGCCCACCCGCCAGCAGTTCGAGGACCTGTCGTTCCCGCCCGGTGAGTCCCGCGATTCGTTGCCGGGCCTCGGCGGCGCGGCTCATCCGGCCGCCGCCGCGCGCCAGTTCGTTGATCACCCGCCGTGCGACCTGGGGCGACAGGAAGGCGGCGCCCTCGGCCACCGCCCGGATACCGGCGATGAGTTCCCTGGGGTCCCCCGACTTCAGCAGGAACCCGCCGGCGCCGTTGCCGAGCGCCCCCGCGATGTACTCGTCCTCCCCGAAGGTGGTCAACATGATCACGCCGACCTCGGGCGCGAGGCGGCGGATCTCGGCGGCGGCGGCCAGGCCGTCCAGTTTCGGCATCCGGATGTCCAGCAACGCCAGGTCGGGCCGGTGGGCGCGCACCATCTCGACGGCCTCCCGGCCGTCGGCCGCCTCGGCCACCACCTCGATGTCGGGATCGGACGCCAGGATCGCCCGGACCCCGGCCCGGATCATCGCCTCGTCGTCAGCCACTACTATTCGCAAGCCTCTCCATCCTTTCCTCGACGGTGACGACGTCCTTGCTGACGAGCACGTCGTCCACGAAGCACAACTGGTAGACGTCGGAGAAGGTGTCCAGTTCGTTGGCGGAGGGGTGGTAGACGCACTCCATGCCCGCCGGTGTCGCCCACTCCGGCGGGTCGAGCATCTCCACGACCGGCAGTTCCCCGTCGACCTGGCGCCGGGAGTCGCCGATCTCCAGGTCCCGGTACACCGCCGGCGGCAGCACCGAGTAGAACGAGAACAGCAGGTACACCGACACCGACACCAGGCCCAGCACCATGAGCAGGACGATCGGGATCGCGAACACCGTCACCAGCCGCCGCCGGGTCAGCCGGGTCGCCCGGTCGTGTTCCTGGACCGACTCCGACTCGGTCTCCTCGCCGGGGCTGCCGGGTCCCTCGGAGGTGTGGGGCAGTTCCGCGACCACCTCGAACCGGTCGGAGTGCTCGGTGGCCCTGAACCGGCCGCCCGCCAACCGCACCCGCTCGGTGAGGCCCACGAGGCCGCGTCCTCCGCCGATTCCGGCGGACCGCTGGGCGGGCGACGGGTTCGACACGCCGATGCGGGTGCGTTCGGCGTCCATGTCGACGGTCACCGTGACCGGTAGTCCCGGCGCGTGCTTGGCCGCGTTGGTCAGCGCCTCCTGCACGACCCGGTATCCGGCCCTTTCGACCATCTTCGGGACGTCGGAGCCGGTGCCGGTGGAGTGGAGCCGCACGGTCATTCCGGACTCGGCGGTGCGTTCGACCAGGTCGGCGATGCTCTCGTCGGCGGGGACCATGGACGCGGCGTCGGTCTCGTCGCGCAGTAGGCCGATGATCTCGCGGAGCCGTTCGGTGGCGGCGGCGGCGGAACGGCGGAGTTCACCGGCGGCCTGCTGCTGCCTGCCGGGGAGCGCGGCGTCGACTTCGAGGGCGGCGGCGCGCAGCGCGATGAGGCTCAGTTCGTGGCCGAGCGAGTCGTGCATGTCCTCGGCGATGCGGGTGCGTTCCCGGAGTCTGACCTGTTCGGCGACGGCGCGCTGTTCCCTCTCCAACTGCTTCGCGCGTTCCCAACCGCTGGTGGCCAGCAACGCCCGCTGGTACAGGTAGCGGCCCCCCAGCCACGGGAACACGATGGTGAACACCAACACCACTGTCAACATCACGCTGTCGAGCAGTCCGATGCCGAGTATCGGCACCAGCAGCAGCACCATCGCCGACATGGCGCCCAGGTGGACCATGAGCGGGTAGTCGGTGTCGTCGGTGCGGCCGACCAGGTAGCTGAGCACGAACGTGCTGACCAGCATGAACGGCTGCCAGTCGGCGCTCAGTGGCTCCACCGATCCCCAGGTCGCAAGGGTGACCACGGCCAGCAGCGCCCCGATCGGCAACCGCCGCCGCAACCACAGCGCCACCCCGACGCCGATCGCGACGGCCGCGCACTGCCAGAATCCGGCCTCGACGCCGCCGGGCACCGACATGAGCCCGTACGCGGGGAGGGTCAGCACGATCCACCACAGGGCGCCGGTCACGGCACGTCGCCACGGCAGTCGTTGGGACCACGGTTCGGCGGGTGGTGGCGGGGTCACGCCCGCAAACGGTACCGGTGTGGCGGCCCGCCGACCAGCGACGAAAGTAATGGACCGTGGTTGCGAGCCGGGCTCGCGCCTCACGGGCGGGGCGCCGCCCGGGCTGGACGTATGCTTTCGGCGATGTCGACCCCGATACCCCTCGGCGAGTGCCACGTGTGGTCCGCCTCGCCGCGGCCGTTGCCGGGCGTGGAACGCTGGCTGGCTCCGGAGGAGGGTGAACGACGCGCCGCCTACCGGCGGGATGCCGACCGGGACCGGTTCACGGTCGGTTGCGTGGTGACTCGCGTCGTGTTGGCGGCCCACCTGGGTGTGAGCCCCGGCGAGGTGCCGTTGCGTCGCGACTGCCGTTGCGGCAGACCTCACGGACGGCCACGGCTGACCGTCCCGGGGCCGTGCGTGTCGGTGAGTCATTCCGGTGGCCTGGTGCTGGTGGCCGTGTCCACCGCCGGTGAGGTGGGGGTGGACGTGCAGGAGTGCACGCCGGATCCCGGAGTGCCGGTCGAGGCGGTCATGTCGGCGCGGGAGGCGGCGGGGTTCCGGATGACACCGCCGCGCGCCCGGACGGCGGGGTTCTACACGGTGTGGGCGCGCAAGGAGGCGGTGTTGAAGGCCACCGGTGACGGCTTGACGGTTCCGATGCCGCACGCGGAGGTGACCCGCCCGGATCGGGCGGCCGGGGTGCTGCGGTTGGCGCACCGCCCCGATCTGCCGGTCGGATTGTGGGACCTGCCGGTGCCGCCGGGCTACGCCGGCGCGGTCGCGCTGCTACGGCCGACGCCGGTACCGGTCGAGATGCGCGACGCGGACGCCCTGCTCGACCGGTACGTCACGCCCGCCGGGTGACGGCCGGCCCGCTGAACCCGCCGCAGCGCGGGGTCGGCCGGACACGCGGACCGGCGGTCGGTTCCCGGCCGGGTAGGTCGCGGTGAAACGGATCGCGCGCCGCGCGTCCATGGACAGCCGGGAGTAGAAGTGCCGGTCCTCCGGGCGCGGTGTCCATCGTGGCGACGCGCACCCGTTCACCGCCTCGGCCGACGAACCCCCGCAGGTCGGTGAGGCCGGCCCACGTCAGCCATACCGGGTATGGCCGTTTTGTTGACGACTCGGTGAAGCTCGACCCGGCCGGGACGTTCACAGCCGGCACCGCCGTCAGGGTCGCTCCACGCGGTACCGGCGGGGACGTCCCGACGTTCCCGGCACGGCTATCTCCCGGAGGTAACCCCGAAATGTTCAAGACCCGATTCCTCGCGCGGCTGCTCGCCGTGGCGGCGACCGCCCTGGCCGTCGGCTTCGCCACGGCGGGCACGGTCTCCGCCGAACCCGCCACCGACGACGTCGGCGTGACCGTCACGAAGCTGAGCCACAGCGACGCCACCAGCAGATTGCGGGCGGCGGGCATCACCTGGTCGTCCAGTGGCGGCTGCTCCGACCGCAACAACCCCACCTGCACCTCGTTCACCCAGGTGAACCTCACCTCGATACAGGGGATCATCACCCTGAAGGGCGCGAGCGGCTGCGCCATCAACGTGACCGGCGGGACCGAGACCGGGCACGCCTCCGGCACGTACAGCCACTGGAACGGGTACAAGCTCGACACCAGCCTTTCCACCTGCCTGAACAACTACATCCAGGGCTCCTTCACCTACATCGGTGGTTCGAAGTGGCGTTCGGGCTCGGGCAACGTGTACTACAAGGAGGGCAACCACTGGGACATCACGTACTACAACTGCGGTGGTTGCTGACCACTGCGGCGTGACGTCCCGCCCCGGCACCGGCATCGCGTCGGCGCCGGGGCGTCGCCTTGTCACGGAGCGGCCCGTGGGCGGTGAATCGGCGTTATGGTCCCGTGCTCACCGGGTACGTGGGAGGCTCACAGGCGAGTTCGTCTGATGGAGGAGACGTCATGGGAAACACGTACCGGGTGACGGAGATCGTCGGGACCTCTACGCAGTCCTGCGACGACGCGATCCGCGGCGCCATCGCCCGCGCGAACGAGACGCTGCGCAACCTCGACTGGTTCGAGGTCGTCGAGACCCGTGGGCACATCGAGAACGGCGACATCGCGCATTTCCAGGTGACCCTGAAGGTGGGGTTCCGGTTGGAGGAGACCGGCTGAGACTCGGCTCCGGGGCCGGATCCGGTGCCCGGGGCCGAAAACGCCTGGTGATCGTGGGCGCGTCCGTGCCATCATGCCGCGATGACGCCGTTGTATCAGGTCAGGGCGGACTACGACGCCGACTCCATCGTGGTGTATCAGGCGTATCCGTCGGCGATCGCCGACGCGGCACTGCGTCACGGGCGGTTCGTCCCCCCGTTCTCGTTCCAGCGGATGACGTGGATCAAGCCGTCGTTCCGCTGGCTCATGCATCGCAGCAACTGGGGCCGCAAGTCCGGTCAGGAGCGCACGCTGGCGGTGCGGGTCTCCCGGGCGGGTTGGGAGAGCGCCCTGGCGGCGGCGGTGTTGACGACCGGTGAGCCGGATCGGCTCCGGGACGCCCCCGTCCACGTCCAGTGGGATCCCGAGCGCTCCGTCAGGGGCGCGGCGCTCAACCACTACAGCATCCAGGTCGGACTGGGCAGGGCGGTGATCCGCGAGTTCGTCGAGGAGTGGACCGTGGACATCCGGGACCTGACGCCGACGGTGCGGAAGCTGGCCGAGCAGGTCCACGCGGGCGCCGACGTGCGGCGGCGGCTCCCGCCGGAACGGGTCTATCCGGTGCCACCGGAGATCGGTCGTCCACTGTTGATCGAGGGCGGCCGCACCGGCCGTTGAATCCAGTTATCTACATTTGCCGATTGATTTCCCTATCTCAGGTCGCAAAACAGTACAGTCATACCAGTATTCGTCTGATTCGACGACGAAGCCCGGACGCTGACCCCGCGCCGGCGAGCTTCACCGGCGTGCCGCCCAGGACGCCGAGTCACCGTGCCCGGCTCACCAGCCCGATCAGCAGAATGCGAGGTAACGGAGCGTGACAGTCACCACTGTGGGCGTCATCCGAGAACGACATCCCGGCGAGGAACGGGTCGCCCTGACACCGGAGGCGGTGACCCGCCTGACGACGGCCGAGGTCTCCGTCGTCGTGGAGTCCGGGGCGGGCGCCGCCAGTCACCACTCCGACGACGACTACCGGGAGGCGGGCGCCCGCGTGGCGGACACCGCGACGGTGGAGGCGGCCGACGTCCTGTGCGGCGTCAACCCGTTCACGCCGGGCGACCCACGCCCCGGCCAGGTCCTCGTCGGGCTGTTCTCACCGCTGCACCGCGCCGCGCACATGCGACGGCTTCAGGCGGCGGAACTCACCGTCGTGAGCCTGGACCTGTTGCCCCGCAGGCTCAGCCGCGCGCAGAGCATGGACGCCCTCAGTTCGCAGGCCAACCTCGCCGGGTACAAGGCGGTCCTGGTGGCCGCCGACACCTACCGGCGGTACTTCCCGATGCTGACCACCGCCGCCGGGACGTCCTCACCCGCCAACGTCCTGGTCCTGGGAACCGGTGTCGCCGGACTGTCCGCCATCGGCACGGCACGGCGGCTCGGAGCCGTCGTCACCGCCTACGACGTCCGGCCGGAGGCCAGGGGCGAGGTCGAGTCGCTGGGCGCCCGGTTCCTGGAACTGGAGTCGGTGACCGGCGGCGCGGGCGACGGCGGATACGCCCGGCAGCTCACCGACGCCGAACGGCGGGCGCAACAGGACGAGTTGACCGCCCGGCTGTCCCGGTTCGACGTCGTCATCACCACCGCGAAGGTGCCCGGCCGGGTACCGCCGACCCTGGTCACCGAAGCCGGCCTGGCCTCGCTGCGGCCCGGTTCCGTGGTCGTCGACATGGCCGCCGGTGAACTCGGCGGCAACGTCGCCACCTCACGCCCGGACGAACGATTCGTCACCGAGGGCGGCGTCACCGTCATCGGCGCGGGCGACCTGCCCGCCCGGATGGGGCCGGCCGCCTCCGCCGGGTACGCCCGCAACATCAGCGCCGTCCTGCGGCACCTGCTCGTCGACGGGCGCGTCCACATCGACCCCGACGACGAGATCACCGGACAGATCACCGTCACCCACCGCGGCGAACCCGTCAGCCCCCTCACCGCCGACCAGCTCACCGCCGACGCCACCGTGGGAGGAAACACATGACCCTCGACCTGCTCACCGCCGTCACCGTGTTCGTCCTGGGCATCCTGGTCGGATTCGAGGTGATCAGCAAGGTGCCCGCGACCCTGCACACCCCGTTGATGTCGGGCGCCAACTCCATCCACGGCATCGTCGTGATCGGCGCGATGCTCATCACCGCCACCGCGGACGGCCCGTTCGGGTACGTCCTGGCGTTCGTCGCCGTCGCGTTCGGCGCCATGAACGTCGTCGGCGGTTACGTCGTCACCGACCGGATGCTGCACATGTTCCGCGCCAAACCCACCGTCCCGTCCGCGAAGGGAGGCGCGTCGTGACCGTCACCGAGACCGTGATCCGTTACGTCTTCCTCGCCGCCGCGGCCTGCCTCGTACTCGGGCTACATCTGATGAACTCCCCCGCGACCGCGCGGCGCGGCAACCTCGTGTCGGCCGCCGCGATGAGCGTCGCGATCGTGGCCACCGGTGTGCTCATCGCCGAGAAGGGCGCCATCACCACCACCGGGTGGGTCGTGTTGCTGTCGGGCCTGGCGGTCGGTTCGCTCGCCGGGCTGTACTTCGCCCGCACGGTCGCGATGACGGCGATGCCGCAACTGGTGAGCCTGTTCAACGCCGTCGGAGGCGGGGCCGCGGTACTCCTGGCGGTCGAACACCTCCGGCAGGCCGACGCCGGCCACGTGACGGCGGCGGTGTCCATACCGGCCGGCCTGGACGTCCTCATCGGTGCGGTCACCTTCACCGGTTCGCTGGTGGCGGCGGGCAAGCTCCAGGGACTCATCCCGGGCCGGCCGCTGGTGTTCCCCGGCGCGCGGCTCGTCAACGCCGGGCTCGGCGTGGTCTTCGCCGGTTCCGTCGTGTGGCTGGTGCTGGCACCGCTCCACCCCGCGCCGATGCTGGTGTTGGCGGCCGCCGCCCTGGTGTTCGGGGTGACCATGGTCCTGCCGATCGGTGGCGCGGACATGCCGGTGGTGATCTCGCTGCTGAACGCGTTCACGGGGACGGCCGTCGCCATGGCGGGTTTCGTGCTGGGCGAGACCACCCTGATCGTGGCGGGCGCGCTGGTCGGCGCGTCCGGGGCGATCCTCACCAAGCTCATGGCCGACGCCATGAACCGCTCGATCGGCAACATCATCGTCGGTGGCTTCGGCACCGGAGACGAGCAGGCGGGGCCGGGCGGCGAATCGGCGCCGGTGCGCCCGGTGTCGGTGGACGACGTCGCTCTCCAGCTCGCGTACGCCCGCAAGGTCGTGGTCGTGCCCGGGTACGGCCTGGCCGCCGCGCAGGCACAGCACGAGCTCGCCGGGCTGGCGGAGCTCCTGGAGGGACACGGCGTGTCGGTGACCTACGCGATCCACCCCGTGGCGGGCCGGATGCCCGGACACATGAACGTACTGCTCGCCGAGGCGAACGTGCCCTATCCGGCGTTGCGGGAGATGGAGGACGTCAACCCGGAGTTCCCGCAGGTGGACGTGGCGCTGGTCATCGGCGCCAACGACGTCACCAACCCGGCGGCCCGGCGACCCGGCAACCCCATCTCGGGAATGCCCATCCTGGACGTCGACAAGGCGCGGAACGTCGTGGTGATCAAGCGATCGATGGGACACGGGTACGCCGGAATGGACAACGAGCTGTACTCGGCGCCCCAGACCGGCATGTACTTCACCGACGCCAAGCAGGGCCTGGTGGCGTTGACGGCGGCGGTGCGGACCTTCGTCGGCTGACCGCTTCTCGTCGCCGCCGAGGCCGGGGACCGACGTCGCACCGGCCGGATGACGTCGATGCCCCGGTCCTCGGCCACGGGAAGGGGGCGACTCGGGGGCCTCTTAGGATCGGTCCATGCCGGACACCCCCGCCCTCACCGCCTCCCGGTTGCGCAGGGCGACCGTCAGTGCCACCCTCACCGCGGGTGCCATCGAGGTCGTCGACTTCCTCCTACCGCTGTACGCGGGTGCCGCGCTGGAACTGCCCGCCGGTCAGGTCGGCGTGCTCATGGCCGCCGAGATCGGCGTGTCCCTGCTGGTGCGGCCGTTCGCCGGTGTCCTGTCCGACCGGCACGACCGGCGGCTGGTCGCCGGCATCGGCGCGGCGCTGTACGCCCTGGCGTGCCTGGGTTTCGCCGTCTCGACGACGTTGTCGGCCGCGATGGCGGCCTCCGCGGTCGCGGGTGCGGCGGGTGCGCTGCTGTGGGTGGCGCTGCGCGCGATGGCGGCCGAACGCCTCCCCCACGACTCCGGGGCGTTGGCCGCCCTGGTGGCGGCGGAGTCCACCGGCGGCTGGCTGGTGTTCGTCCCGGCGTTGAGCCTGCTGGCGGTGATCGACTACCGGGGCGTCTTCGTCGGTCTGGCCGCGTGTTGCGTGGTCGCGGCGGGGTGGCTGTTCACCGGTCCCCGTTCGGCCCCCGAGTCCGACGAGGACGGCGGCGGCCTCGGCGCGGTCGGCCGTCGCCTGCGCCCGATGCTGCTGGCCGTCGTCGCCACGATGGCCGCCGAGGCCGCGATCGGACTGCTCATCCTGCTGCACCTGCAGCGCGGTCATCACATGGAACCGCTCCAGATCGCGTACGTGTTCCTTCCCGGCGCGATCGTGATGGGCGTACTCCCCGAGTACCTGCACCGGTGGGTCGTGCGGTGGGGGCGGCGACGGATGCTGGCCGCCGCCTCGCTCGCCAGCGCCGGTTTCGCGGCCGGGTTGGCCGCCGCGCCCGGGCCGTTCGTGATCGCGGCGCTGTGGGTGGCCGCCGCCGCGGCCTGGTCGATCGTGATCCCGGTGCAGCAGGCGGTGGTGGCAGAGGCCTCCGGGCGGCACCGGCTCGGCCGGGGCCTCGGCCTGTACGAGGCGGCGTGCCTGGCGGGCGGGCTACTGGGCACGGTGGGGGCCGGTTGCCTCTACCAGGCGGGCTCGTGGCAGTGGGGTTGCCTGGTGGCGGCCGGGGTGATCCTGTCGGGGGCTGTCGTCGTCCCGACCGCCGTCCGGCGGCTCGGCGTGGTCGACCGCCCGGCGGCACCGGAACCGGCCGACGTCCCGCCGCCGGTGTCGCCCGGCACGACCGCGCCGACACCGGTCGTGGCGGGCGGTACCGGCCCGGCGGACGACCCCGGGACCGGTGCCTCGGCCGGCACGGACGCCTCCCCGGCCTCGGTGGATTCGCCGGCGAAGTCCCGCCGGGAACTGTGGCGCGACCTCGCCCGGCACACCGGACTCTTCGGCGTCGTCACCGTGGTCGTGACGTGGCTGGCGTGGCCGCCGACCCCGGCGATGCTCGGCATCGGACCGGAGTCGCGGGGGATCCTGGAGGCGTTCCAGGCCGTCGGTGAGGACCCGGTGGCCGTGGTGGTGGCCGCCTGGCGGATCTGGCTGGTCATCTGGGTCATCGACCTGCTGTGGACGTCGTGGCGGGCGGTCACGACTCCGAGGCGGTGATCAGGCCGACGTCGGCTGCGGCGGCTCCGGCGGCGGTCCCTTCAGCTCGGCGAAGCCCGGCGTGCCCGCGACCTCCACGACCGCGTCCCACAACCGGCCGGCGGCCTCGCCGTGGGGGCTGCGTGAGATGACCGGCCCGAAGAACGCCACCCGGGTGCCGTCCGGTCGCTCGGTCGCGACGATCGGAGTGCCGACGTGGTCCCCGACCAGGCCGATTCCGGCGGCGTGCGACCGCCGGACGGCCGCGTCGTACCGTTCCGAGGTGCCCGCCTCGGCCAGCTCGACCGGTAGGCCCGCCTCGGCGAGCGCGGTGGGTATCACGTCGGGGTCCCACTCGCCTCCCTCGTGGAGCCGCCTGCCGAGCGCGGTGTAGAAGTCGCCTAGACCGCGCTGCCCGTGGTCGTGGGCGACGGCCGCGCAGATCCGCACCGGCATCCACAGGTAGCCCTCGGTGTCGCCTTCGGGGTCCACCTCGCGGTGCTCGTTGAGGACCGACAGGCTCATCACGTGCCACCGCAACTCGACGGGCCGCACCTGCGTGACCTCCACGAGCCACCTGGACGTGACCCAGGTGTACGGGCAGGAGGGATCGAACCAGAGATCGACCGGCTGCATCCCCACAGGATAACCGTCGTCGCCCGGCTCCCCCGCAAACCGGCTCCCCGGGACGGCGGTTGGCCGTAAGCTCCCGCGTAGAAGGAGGTACGGCCATGAGGGGACCGGTGACCGTCGGCTACGACGGCTCCGACGAGAGCCGTTTCGCGGTGAGGTTCGCCGCCGGCGAGGCCCGGTTGCGCGAGTGCCCGCTGCACATCGTGTACGCGTCGCCCATCCCGTTGGCGGGCGGCCGGCACTTCTCGGGCGCGACCTGGTACGAGTCGGGCACCGTGCGGGAGGCGATCCAGGAGATGATGGACGAGATCGTCGAGGTCACCTCCCGGGAGACGTCCGGTGTGGACGTGCGCGGCGAGGTCGTGGACTCCATGACGACCGGCGGGACCATGATCGAGCGCTCCCGGGAGTCGTCGGTGGTGGTGTTGGGCAGCCGTGGCCGGGGCGGGTTCACCGGCCTGCTGCTGGGTTCCACCAGCGCCCAGGTCGCGGCGCACGCCCACTGCCCGGTCGTCATCACGCGGCGACCGCCGGAGCAGGACACTCCGCAGGCGGGCCGGGTCGTCGTGGGCGTCGACGACTCACCACTGTCGCAGGCGGCCCTGCGGTTCGGGTTCGAGTCCGCGGCGTTGCGTGACGCGGACCTGGTGGCGGTCCGGGTGTGGCAGTACGAGATCCCCACGATCGACGCGGCGGCCGTGCCGATCGCCTTCGACCAGGAGTACACCGAGGAGCGGGAGAAGGCGAACCTGTCGGAGGCGTTGGCGGGTTGGCGGCAGGAGTACCCGCAGGTGACGGTCATCCCGACGCTGGTCAACGGAGACCCGCGCCGCAGGCTGCTGGAGGCGGCGCAGGGCGCGGCGGTGCTCGTGGTGGCGTCACGTGGCCGGGGCGGGTTCGCCAGTCTCGTTCTGGGGTCCACCAGTCACGCCGTCGTGCAGCACGCCGAGGTGCCGGTGGCGGTGGTGAGCCCGCACGTGTACGAGTCCGCCGCCGAGTGACGGCGGCTGCCGGCTTCGATCGGAGGACGCCGATTCGCCTCGCGGGTGCATGATGTCGGGCATGTGTGTGAGCCTGGGGCCGGCCGAATTCACGAGCACGATCGCGTTCGCGGGGATCCGCAACCACCCGGAGCACGGCCTCGTGCACCTGCTCGGATACCAGAACGTCGTCACCGATCTGGGCGAGGGCGGGAACGCGATGGTGCTGCACGTCCCCGCGTGGGAGTTGACCCCGACGCACTTCCTGCCGGTGACGGGCTACCCGGATCTGCTGGAGCGCATGGCCATGGCGGTTCCGCAGGTGCCCTATCCCGGCGAGGTGGACTGGATGACGATGTCGGGCGACGAACCCACCGTCTTCCCCTACGGCGCCTACACCGTGGTGGTCGCCCCCGACCCGACTCGGATCCCGGGCGCCCTCGAACGGGTGCCTCCGGGGCGACGCCCCCGGCTGTCACCGGACCTGTGGCGGTTCTACGCCGACGTGTTCCCCGATCACGTGGTGGTGCTGTGCTGCTTCGACAACCGGGAACCGGTGACGGCCCATCCGGTGTTGTTCTGGTACGCGCCGCTGGAACCGGACGTGGTGACGATTCCCGGGGTCGACTGCCACACCGGCGACGCGCCGGACCTCTCCACGTCGGTCGCGCGCGACCACGTACTGGCGTTCGGCCACGTCGACGGCCCACCGGGCCGCGGTGTGGCGGTCCGGCACCCGCGGAAACTGCGGCGGAAACTGCGGGAGTGGCTGCCGACCGAGGTGACCGGGGTGCACCTGCCGCCGGACACCATGACCGCCAACGGGGACTTCCGGCTGGCCCGTGAGTCGTTGACGGCGGGCCGCGTCGAGGACCTGGAGATCGGTTGCGGTTGAGCCGCCACGGGCGTGGCTGCTCCATCCGACCCGTCGCCGGTTCGGGGACCGCCGTCAACGCCCGATCCCGTGTATCCCCGGAACTGAGCGACACACACGTACGCTGGGTGCCCGACGGGCCGCCATTCCACCGGAGGGCCGTTCCGCACCCCACCGAGTCGCGCGGTCTCCGAGCGACGTGACAGCCGAGGACCCGGGAATGTCGACGAACCGATCGCTCACCCACCGCGTCTGGTTCTGGATCGCCGTGGCGTACACGGCGGTGTTCGCCACGGCGTCGGCGTTCACGCTGTTCGCCATGTTCACCGACGGTTCCGGGCTGGGAGCGGTGTGGCTCATCGTGTCGGCGTTGCCGTCGTCGCTGCTGACCACGTGGCTGCCGGTGACGGGGCCGGCCGCCTGGGCGGTGGTCACGGCGGGCGGTCTGCTCCAGGCGGCGCTGCTGTGGTGGGTGGCGCTGCGCCGCCGCTGACCACCTCCGTTCCCCCTTTTACCGCCTTGGGTGGTCTGAGGCCCGCCTTGGGTGGTCTGAGGCCCGCCGAAATTCGGACATTGAGGCCTATTCGAGGCACGTCGATCGGCCCCCGGCCACCCAAGGCGATACGAAGGCAGCTAAGGCCATAATGGACTGTCCTTGATGGTGGGTTGCGGTGGCACCGGCGGCTCGGTCGGAACTGTCGCACCGGCACTGTATAAAAAACCTCGATCGAACGATTCCCCGTTTTCCGGTGGGCGTCACCTGCGGTGACGTCCACGTGTCGTTTTGTTTGGAGGTCACAGCGGTGAACCCGGAACCTGACGAGTTCAGCCGACGCAGCGTGACCCGTGTCGTTCCGCCCGTCAACCCCCGCAAACTGGCCAAGGTGCCGTTCGTGGAGTTGGCGGACGGCAGGCTGCAGGGCGTCGTGTCCAGCGGCTCTGACATCGCACGGGTGTACGTGTCGTCCATCGTGGCGGACTCGCACGAGTTCAGTTGCAGCACCAACAACAACCGCCCCTGCGGCGGTCTCGGATCCCGTCCGTGCAAGCACCTCCAGTCGATGGTGGCCGAGGCGGTCGTCCAGTACGGCTACGCGCGGGTGGTGCGGTTCCTGCGCGTGGAGGCGCCCGCCGACGGCACCGCGACCGACATCGTCCACGGCCTCAAGGGCGGCCCGCGGCGCGCCCAGGTCGCCGAGGTGTTCACCCGGTTCCTGCGCCACCTGGCGTACCTGGAGCAGCCTGGCACCAACGAACCACTCCCCGACATGCAGTGGTTCCCGGCGATGGGAGCCCGCTGATGCAACCGGCCGCCATCGCACCGCTCCTGAACGAGCCGCCCGCCGGAGTGACCGAGACCGTCACCCTGATCGGCGACTTCGACGAATACCTCACCCAGGGCTTCGCCCGCCCCGACGCCCGCCGCGCGGACGTCCTCGACGGCGTCGTCGCCGGCCTGGCGGGCACCCCGCTGGGACGACCGGTCGCCGAGGCCGTCGCCAAACTGACCAGCGGCCCCATCGGTTTCGAGCAGTTGTCGGTACTCGCGGGCGCCCGGGCGGCCCTGTGGGGTGCCGTTCACGACGCCCTGTCGGCGCAGGCCGACGAGGCCGCCGGCCGCCGGCGTCCCGACTGGCCGGACATCACCGTCGCGCACTCCGCCGATACACCGATCAGCGCGGTGACCGCGGCCCGCTCCTGGCTGAACGACCTGGCGGTGCTGGGCTGGAACGGTCTCGACCACGAGGTCGTATCGGCGGTGAACCAGCCGGTGGAGACGCTGCTCGCGTCCCCGGAGCACCGCAGGCTCGGGCTGCTGCTGGACGGTTTCGCCGCCGAACTGCGCGCCTGCCTGCCCATCGCCACGTTGGAGCGGATCCCGACCCGCCGGTGGGCGGACCTGTGGACGCGGGCGGTACTGCTCGCCTCCGGCCACCCGGCGGCCGAGGCCGGCACCGTGACGGGCCGGTTCCTGCCGCTGGGCACCGAGATCCTGGAGCACGGCACGGTCTTCCAGGTCCGGGTGCACGGCCTGCTGGAGACGAAGGACGGCCCGCCCATCCAGGTGAGGGCGTCGGTGGCGGCCTCCAAGGTGGACACGATCCTGGGTCCGGCCTGCTGGCGGCTGTTGAGCGCGCACGGCGTCCTGTTGACCGCGTTGGCGGAGCACCGCGCGGTGACACTGACCGACATGCCGATCCTCCCCGGCGGCGAGTTGCTGTGGGACGAGGACCACGCGGCGATCGGTGACGAGGCCGATCCGTTCGCGACCGCGCGGGTGCGGTTGGCGGAGTCGGTGCCGGCCGCGGTGCCGCCGCTGGAACGGCATCCGGTCGCGTTGGCGCACCCGGTGTTCCTGGAGGGCTACAAGGTCGGCGGCGACGAACGGCACCCGGTCGTGTTCGAGTTGGGCGACGTGTCGCTTCCGGTGGCGGTCGACCGCCTGCCGGATTCCGGCCCGCTCAACGGAAAGCTGGTCAGCGGCTCGGCGGCGTGCATCGGCCTGCTGCGCTGGGACGGGGAGTGGCTGCTGCAACCGCTGGCGGTGCTCGCCAAGCGCAAGGGCACGGCAGTCCATACCGGAGACTGGGCCAAGGGTCCGACGGATCCCAAGGCGCAGAAGGCGGAGGCCAAGGCCGCCGAGTCGGTGAACGTGCTGCGGGAACGGGCGGGACGGTTGTTGCGCAAATGACCGAGTCAGCGATCAATCCGGCCGAGAACCGGCGGCAGGTGCTGTACTGGCGGCTGCTGTCACGGGTGTTCGCCGCCGACGAGCAGGCCGGCCTGGAGTCGGCCAGTGTGTCCATCGTGGAGGACATCGGGCTTCCCGCCGCACTATTGAACCCGACGGTCACCGTGAACACGCTGGTACAGCGGTTCCCCGAGCTGGCCGAGGAGTTCGACGGCATGATCTCACTGTCGGCGGAGTCCTCCGGGCAGGCCGCCGAGGCCGATCCGGCGCCGGTCGGCGACGAGGAGGTGCGCCGGGCGGCGCTGGTGTCGAAACTGCTGCTCAACGTGTTCGCCACCGGTTCGGGTGACGTGAGCGCGACGCAGTTGGCGGCCTGGCAGTCCGACTCCGAGTGGTTCCAGCGGGCGCTCGGCGTCGAGCCGGGCGGCCTGCGCGCCACGCCCGGCGGCGAGGAACTGGCGGGCGTGCTCGCCGGGCTGGAGGGCGACCTCGTCAGGCGGATGCGACTGCGGGAGGTCCTGGCCGACCCGGCGCTGGCCGCCGGTCTCACTCCGAGCATGTCGCTCATCGAGCAGTTGTTGCGCGACAAGAACAACCTGTCCGGTGTCGCGCTGGCCAACGCCAAGAAGCTGATCCGCCGCTTCGTCGACGAGGTCGCCGAGGTGCTGCGCACCCAGGTGGAGAAGACCAGCGTCGGCACGATCGACCGTTCGGTGCCGCCCAAGCGGGTGTTCCGCAACCTCGACATCGACCGCACCATCTGGAAGAACCTGACGAACTGGAACGCCGAGGACCAGCGGCTCTACGTCGACCAGCTGTTCTACCACCACACCGCCCGTCGCACCACCCCGGCGAAGCTCATCGTGGTGGTGGACCAGTCCGGGTCCATGGTGGACTCCATGGTCAACTGTACGATCCTGGCCTCGATCTTCACGGGCCTGCCGAAGGTCGACGTCCACCTGGTCGCCTACGACACCCGTGCGGTGGACCTGACGCCGTGGGTCCACGACCCGTTCGAGACGCTGTTGCACACCAACCTGGGCGGCGGCACCGACGGCACCGTGGCGCTGGAACTGGCACGCCCGAAGATCACCGACCCCCGCAACACCGTCGTGGTGTGGATCTCCGACTTCTACGAGTGGAAGTCCGCGGAGGTGTTCAGCGGCCTGGAGGCGATCCACCGCTCGGGCGCCCGGCTCATCCCGGTCGGGTCGGTCACCAGCGGCGGCCAGCAGTTCGTCAACCCGTGGTTCCGGGAACGGTTCAAGGCCATGGGAACCCCGGTCCTGTCGGGCAAGATCCAGAAACTCGTCTTCGAGCTCAAGAAGTTCCTCGCGTGACGGCCGTCGCGTCGCCCCGCGCGGCACGATGCCACCGTGCCGCGTCGGTCGGCGGCGGGACGACCACCGCGCCGTGTGTGGACGACCCCGCACACACCGATCACGACCATTCACACACTCCAGGAGTATCCCCATGAACGAGATGTTGCGCGCACCCGCCGAAGTCAAGTACGCCGAAGAGCTCGAATGGCTGGAGTCGATCGACGACGGCCCCAAGCCGTTCACCTGGCGGCTGAGCCCCCGGATGGTCAGGCTGTTCATCCTCGGATCGGAACGGTCCGACGGTCTCGACCGTGAGGTCTCGCAGAAGTGGTTCGGCGACCGCAGTTTCGTGGAACGCAGCATCGTGACCCTCGCGTCGGACCGCGGGCTGCTGCTCATCGGCGACCCCGGCACCGGGAAGAGCTGGCTGGCCGAGTTGCTGTCGGCCGCGATCTGCCGCAACTCCACGCTGGTGGTGCAGGGCACCGCGGGCACCACCGAGGACCACATCAAGTACTCGTGGAACGTGTCCATGGTGATCGCCAAGGGACAGTCCCGCGATTCGATGATCCCGTCGCCGATCATGACCGCGATGGAGGCGGGCGTCATCGGCCGGTTCGAGGAGTTGACCCGTTCCACCAGTGACGTGCAGGACGCGCTCATCTCCATCCTGTCGGAGAAGTACGTGTCCATTCCGGAGCTGGACGACGACAACATCGTGTTCGCCAAGCCCGGCTTCTCCATCATCGCGACCGCCAACAGCCGCGACAAGGGCGTCAACGACCTGTCCTCGGCGTTGAAGCGGCGGTTCAACTTCGTGCGCATCCCGGTGGTGAGCAACAAGAAGAGCGAGACCGAGATCGTCCGGTTCCGTACCGAGGAACTGTTGCGCCGCCACCGGATCGAACTGGACGTCCCGCCGAACCTGCTCGACATCCTGTTGCAGAGCTTCGCCGACCTGCGGGCGGCGGCGGCCTCGGCCACCAGTGACGACGACAAGCTGGAGTCGGCGCTGTCGACCGCCGAGCAGATCGGTGTCTTGGAGGACGCCATCCTGCACAGCAACTTCTTCGGTGACAGCACTCTGCGCGCCGCCACCCTGGCGGGTTCGCTGGTGGGTTCGCTGGCCAGGCGCAGCCCGGAGGACCTGGCGATCCTCAACAAGTACCTGCACGGGGTGGTGGAGCCGCGCAGCAAGAAGGACGGCGGTGAGTGGCCGGACTTCCTGGAGGGCGGCCGGCAGGCGATCGCGACGTTGTCATGATCGACGGCACCTTCGCGGCACTCCGCGACCAGCTCACGCAGGCCGCCGAGACCTTCGCCGAGGCGCCGGACACGGTGTCGGAGATCCTGACCGGCATCGTCGACGACGTCGACCGGGGCATGGCCGAGCGGTTGGAGATCTTCCCGGTCTGCCACCACTCGCCCGCCTCGGCGCTGGCGATGGCGCGGCGGCTGCGGCAGAAGCAGCCCAAGGTGATCTACCTGGAGCTGTGCGAGGATCTTCGTCCACTGTTGACCGAGCTGCGCAACTGCCGTCTCCCGGTGGCGTTGCAGGCGTTCGCCGGTGAGATCGAGGGCTTCCCGCCCGACTGGGGGCCGCTGAGCGTGGTCGCCCCCATCACTGAGGCGTCCGCCGAGTACCAGGCGATCGCCTACGCGTTGGACACGCCGGGCGTGGAGCTGGTGCTCGTCGACCGCTCCGCCGACCACGTGTTCCAGTGGCTCCCACGGGATGACTCCGAGGAGACGACGGAGCCCGAGGCGGGCGGCGGCGACCCGGACGAGGACGCCGGGATGCACGGTGACGCCGTGGGCGTCGAGATCGGTGACCTGCGGCCCCGGTTCCGGGAGCTGGAGGGGCACCTGCTGCACCACGGCAAGGTGCGGCACTGGTCGGAGTGGTGGGACCTGTACGTCGAGCAGCCGCTCGCGGGCGCCGACTACGCCACCTACCGGCAGGTCATGATGCTCATCGGCAGTCTGTTCCGGCGGCTCACCCCGGTCGGTGACCGGCGGCTGCGGACCGACGAGGACCGCGAACGCTACATGTGGACCCGGATCCGCGAACACTTCGGCAAGGCCGGCGTCGAGGCGGACGACTGCATGTACGTCTGCGGCGCGGCGCACGCCGCGAGCCGGGTGGAACAGTTCGGGCTGGACTCCACCGCCGGGTTCGACATCACCCCGCCGTCCGGGTCGAACTGGCTGTACGGGCTCATCCCGTCGAGTCACTCGTCGATCGAGGCGCAGTTCGGTCTCGCGGGCGGGTCGGTGTCGATAGCGGCGGCCTCCTGGGAGAAGGCGCTGAAGGCGAGCGGGCTCACCCCGTTCCGGCTCTCGGGCCAGAAGGGCGGCAAGCCCCGCAAGGTCAAGCCGGTACCGGCCGACCCGGTGTCCGGCGACGCCAACCGGTTGTCGGGGTTCCTCAGCACGCCTCCGGCCACGCGGGAACTCGACGAGGCCGAACTGTTGGCGTGGAGTGTGGACATCGTCAGGCTGGCCCGCAAGAACGGCTACCTGTCGAGCACCGCCGACGCCATCGCCGTGTTCGAGACTTCGATCCTGTTGGCGGGCATGCGGAACCGGGCACGCCCGACACCGTACGACTTCCAGGACGCGGCGGTCACCTGCATCGAGAAGGACACGGTGCCCGGTCGCCGGGACGTGCGGCGGCTGTGCGAGATCCTGTTGGGCGGCGACCGCGTCGGCCAGGTCGGTTACGAGGCGCTTCCGCCACTGGCGCAGGACGTCTACGACCGGCTCAAGCCGCTCGGCATCGACCTGCGCAAGCGCACGGTGCAGCGCGTGTTGATCGATCTGTCGGCGGAACCGCAGAAGCGGCAGGGTTCACGTCTGCTGTGGACTCTCCGTCATCTGTTGCCCTCCGATTCGGTGCGGCCCATCATGGGTGTGAAGAAGCTCGGCGAGGAGTCCCTTCAAGAGAGCTGGGACGTCTCCATCGGCAGCCGGCAGCGCGACCTGATCGAACTGGGCTACGAGGGCGTCACCGTCGAACAGGTGCTGGAGCAGCGGTTGCGCCGCAAGGTCTGGTCACCCGACGCGACGGCGGCCATCGCGCTGCGCGCGGTGGAGGACTCGATCCTCTACCTCGGGAGCCGGCGGTTCACCAACGAACTGGGGGCGCGGGCGATCGACCTGTTGAAGGCCGAACGCACCGTGGACGACGCCCCGGAGGTGCTGCGCCGGATCCGCGCGCTGGTCGCGTACTACCGCAGTGTCGACCCGAAGCTGCCCGAATGGGCGGAGACCTTCGTGACGACGGGGTACGCGCACTACTGCACCCTGCTGCCGACGGCGTTCACCGACGAACAGACCGGGTTGCGGCAGGTCGGCGCGATGCTGGGCTTCCTGTTCACCATGGAGAGCGTCGCGATCGCGTTGGGCTGCGACCGGACCCAGCTGGAGCTGGCGGTCAAGCAGTCGCATCCGGAGACGCCCGCGAAACTCGCGCTGCGGTGGGCGGCACAGTTCCAGTTGTCGCAGTTGCCGATGAGCGGCCTGCGGGAGCGTTGCGACGACCTGTTGGGCAACCCGCTGGTGCTTCCGTCGTTCCCGCAGTACCTCAGCGGGTTCATCCAGGCGCTCGACCCGGTGCCGACGTTGACGCCGTTCGTCGTCGAGCTGCTGTCGAAGGCGTTCGGGCGGTTGCCGGACACGGTGCTGCTGCCGTGGCTGCCCAACCTCATCACCACGCTGCGCGCCAACGCGGCGGAACTGGTGCCGGTGTTGGTCCGGGAGGCCGGGCGCACCTTCCCCGGCAACCTCGCCGGGGTGGACACGTGGACGCCACCGTGGTCGATCCCGGACACGCCGCGCGAGGCCGTCACGGTCGCGCCGTCGGGTCCGGTGACGGAACTTGCGGTCCGGCATTCGACGGCGGCGCAGGCGATCGCGGCGGCACTCGGGCACGACCCGGCGATGCCGGAGTTCACCCCCGGCGCGGCGGGCGGCTCCGCCGACGCGGCCCCGGAGGTGGCGGCCCTGGTGGCACGCCACCCCGACAGCGCCACGGCGACCGCCGCGGTACTGGGCGTCGCAGGCTGAGCGGGTGGCCGGACCGATCCGGCCACCCGCCACCGTGAGCAGAGGGCCGGGTCCGCGGTTCCCCTCCCCCGCACCCGGCCCTCATTTCTGCGGCTTGGTTGGCCGTACGACGATCGACATGCCTCGAATGAGCCCGGATGTCCGATTTTTCACCGTTGTATGACCAACCAAGCCGGCATTCTGCCCAACCAAGCCACAATCGCGTGGGTCGGCGCCGGGTTCGCGGCACGACCGGGACTCGGGTCGTCGGCACCGCGGGTTAGGCTTCGCCGGTGACCGAGACCTGGACCGCCGACACGACCGGACTGCTGCGATTCCCCTCCGGGAGAACGATTCGCGGCCGGGGCGTCATGGCGCCGATGTCCGACGGGCCCGCGCCGGAGTTCGGGTACTACATGCTGGACGCACCGCCCACCGGGATCACCTGGCCACACGTGTGGGTGCCGTGGCCCGACTTCGGTCTACCGTCCGATTCGGACGTCGCCGCCGAGGCGTTCCACGACGCGCTGCGACGGGCCGCGACCGCGCGGGTGGAGGTCGCCTGCGCGGGCGGTCACGGCCGCACGGGTACCGCGTTGTCCTGCATCGCCGTCCTGGACGGGGTTCCGGCATCCGAGGCGGTGGAGTACGTGCGCGCCGGCTACCGCAGGACCGCGGTGGAGACCGACGCACAGGCCGCCTTCGTGGCGGCGTTCACGGCGTCCCACACCGCCTGAGCCCACCCGGCGTCCCCCACCGCCGACCCCTCATTCACGCGGCTTGGTTGGCCGCACGACGATCGACATGCCTCGAATAAGCCCGGATGTCCGATTTTTCGGGGTCGTATGACCAACCAAGCCGACATTATGCCCAACCAAGCCGATCAACGGAGGGCGGTCAGGAGAGCCGTGAAGTCGGCGCGGTCCACGGCGAGACTGCCGAGCGCCGGGGCCTTACTGTCGCGAACCTCCACCGGCCCACTCCACCGGACCTCCACGCAGTTGCCAGTGTGGCCACCGCTTCGGCTGGACTTGCGCCATCTACCAGGTGTCATCGGTCGGTCCCTTCATCCGGGTGCCGGACACGGCCCTGACCGTGAAACCACCACGATGATCACTCGGAGGTTCGGGCCGTCCCCTCATTCTCCCGAGGGGACGAGCCACGAGTCAACTAGCGGATCTGGACCAGGAGAGCCGTGAAGTCGGCGCGGTCCAGCTTCAGAATAGGCGAGGCATCGCCCATTTTGCTGTCCCGCAGTTGCGGCTGCCCATGCCACAACCGCGCCTCCACACAGTTTCCGCCCGCTCCATGGCTTCGGGCAGGTTTCCGCCACGCGCCGGTCATCTCGGTGCTCCTTCGGCTTCAGCGACCGCGATCCACGCCGGGACCACCTGCCCCGCCGGTGGAACGAACCGGGCCGCTCCCCAAGTGTCGCAAGGGAACGACCCGAACGGCAACTAACGGAGGGCGTCGAGCAGAGCCGTGAAGTCGGCGCGGTCCACGGCGAGACTGCCGAGCGCCGGGGCCTTACTGTCGCGAACCTCCACCGGCCCACTCAACCGGACCTCCACGCAGTTGCCACCGCCCTGGCTTCTACGTGCTTTGCGCCAAGAGCTGGGCTTCATGTGAGTACTCCTTCACTGGTACAGCATGTGCAAGTGTGGCCTCGAAGAATCTACGCGCTTGAGTCACCGCATCCTGCGTAGCCTCGTACCTCGCGCCAGTCACGGTCTCCGTGTAAACGGTGTCGGCGATCTCCGGAACACCCGATCCCAAGATCATGTACGACCCCTTCATGCTCGGATGAGCGCCGTTTGACGGAAGAACTCGCATGTCGACGTTGGCTCTACTCGCAACGTCAAGGAGGTGTTGGCGTTGCTCACTATCGCCCTCAGCACCGCAGATCGAACGGGACACCGCCGATTCATGCAAGACGATCCGAACTTCGGGCATGGGATCACGAGACCAGAACACCTCTTGCCGCTTCGCCTGCAAATCACCTGCCTCGGCAATCTGCTCAGCATCGAATGACGGCACGACTGCATTGACCGCCGCCGCATACTCGCGGGTCTGCAACAGCCCCGTGATGAGCTCGGACTCGTAGATGTCCAGGCGCGCGCAGATAGCCTCAAGCTCCAAGCACATGGAGAAGTCGCGAAGCATGTACGTGGTATAGGGCTCCCACCATCCCGGTCCCTCCGCCTCGCCTGACATACGTTCCAACTGCCGGGTCAGTTCGGGGGAGGCATTCAGAACCCGGCAAAGCCCGGCAATGTCGAATAGGGAGATACGGTGTTTGCCGTTCTCCATATTGGAAATCTTAGCCTCACTAACTCGACACCGTTTGGCGAGCTGAGCCTGGGACAGGCCCGCAGCCCGTCTCAACTTGAGGATATTCCGCCCCAGAATGATCATCGGCAGAGTCGGCTGTGACATAACCGTCACTCTGCTCCTTCAGAATCTGAAGATTCAATCTGAGGCTTCAATACTGATGACTCGTGTCAGCTTCACATCGGACTGCCCGCGCCTTACGGTCATGGTGTGAGGCGGTTCCGTAGGGGGATGGGGTCTCACGAGAAGAGCCGGGGCGCGATTGCGGCGCGCCCCGGCTCCCGATGACCGTCCACACGCTTGGAGGCAGTTATGGATGGCAGTGACAGGATACGCGCCGACGCCGTGACGGTTGGTAGCCGCACGGCCGCCCCGACGGAAACCGATCGACGGCCGCACTTCCCGGACGTGATCCGGGGAGTGACGTGTCAGGTGTGCCGCACCGACTGGCCCTGCCGGGTCGTGCTGTCGCGGCGGCCGTCATGACCGGCCGCCAACCGATGACCGACGTGAGCTTCCTCGGCCTCACCGTCTACGGAACGTTCATGCTCGACACGGCACGGCAGGTCCTGACCGTCACCTCCGCCCCGACCGCGACGGACACCATCCGGGTCTGGGGAAGATGGCGGGGACGACGCGCCCTGCTGCTCACCATCGCCTGCCCGGACCACCGTCCCGAGGCCAGGTGGGGTTCCGGCTGGGTCGACAATCCGGCCGACTGGCGCCGGACCATCGAGTCGGAGGCGCTGGCCGTGTACCGGCGGTGGCGGGACGCGAAGGTGTGCGACGGATGACCGCGCCGATACCGACGACCACACCGACCGTCCGCTGTGGATGCCGCAGGCCCGCCGGTGACCCGACGGGCTGCGATCGTTGCGGCGGGACGGGATTCCTCACCCTGCGACGAGCGCGCGCCGTGTTCCGGTCCCTCCGCCGCTGACCCCGGTGGAGACCGGCCGCCGGACTTCCGCCCGGCGGCCGCCTCACGCCCCCGCACCGCCATGCGGTCGCGTGAGGCCCCGCGGCCGTGCCGGTCCTCCTCCCGAGACCGGCACGGCCGCTCCTCATTACGGCCAGGGAACGGTCCGTACCGGCTCGTCCGCACCTTCCAAGATGTTCACCCATGGCACCGCATAACGCTCACCTTCAAGAGAATCGATCCACAGCCAGGTCTTGGATGTGAAGGTCTGGTGAATCTCCAGATTGGTGAACGGAATGCCGACCGCTCCCGAACCGACCCAGACGCCAGCACCGGGCGACTTGGAAGCCGGAAACACGTGCAGTGACGCACCGGAGAACCCCTCGCCGTCAGAACCGTCCTCGTCCACGCCGACGATCAATGACAGGTCCGTAATCCTGGTCTGGATTCGAGGCGCACGCGTGTCGAGGTCCAGTTCCCATCCGAAGGCATCACTGGCTTCGAGTACCCCGTTGACCCCGGTCGTATCCTGGTGAAAGGCATGCAGTTCTGTGACGGAGTCACCCGAGGTGGTAAAGGTGTGCACCATTCCGGCCCAATTGACATCGCCCACATCCTCCGAGGGGACACCGACCGCGAAGTAGGTCTCCGTGAATCCGGAGGCGATCGCATACGAATTGGCGACGACCGTCGTACCGAAGAAGTCGTGCACCTCGGAGGCTCCGCTAACCCCCGGGGTATCCTGGGAGATCGTTTGTGCAGACACCACCTGGGGCTTGTAGCCATCCAGCCGGTACTCGATCACCTGGACGATGCCCACTTGCACCTCGTCGCCCACGCCCTCACCAGGCACGCCCACGATCAAGTGACGCTGGCTCATTCCCAGCGATCGTCCGAAGTTGTCGCCGTTCTCGCGGTCACCGGGTATGCCGGAGCTGTTCTGGTTGATCAGCGTCACCTCACCCCGGTGCAACAGGTATACGGCGCCGCCATCCTCGTTCTCGCCGTACGATCCGATCGCGATGACGCCGCTCTTGCCGTTCTCCAAACCGGATGCCACTGCGGACCCGAACTCGTCATAGGCTTCGACCGCACCGGGGATGCCGGGCGAATCCTGATCGATGTTAAGCACCGATCCAGGTTGTGAGGCGAATCCGTCCGGTCCGCCGAGAAAGATCCATACGGCACCTGCGGCGGGCATGCCATCGATCATCTCGTTGGGTGCAGCGACGATGAGATCTTCGCAATTGTCCATGTTGTAATCCGCGACTGCCACTTCATCACCGAACCGATCCACGGTTTCGGGATTACCCGGGACATTCGGTGTCGCCTGTGTGAGTACCTGAACAGTACCGTCTCCGTACTCCACGTATACGGCGCCGGCGGAGCGGTGGCCCTCAACCTCCGCCGTGGCATCGGCGAAGAAGGAGTCGCTCAAACCATCACCGTCGAAGTCGACGTAGCTCGTGAGACAATTGGACGCGTGCGCCGGGCCCGCGATCGCCACCGCCAACGATGTGGCAGCGAACAGCAGGACCGGCAGAAGGACGGGATATCGTCGCATTGGGCACCTTCGGTCAGGTCGAGTGGGCAGGGCCGGAGAACCGACCATTCAACGTCACGCGCTTCCGGCGCAACGGGTTGCAACCCAAGGACATCGTGGGGATCGCAGTGCGGGCGACAACGGCAGAGCGACCATCACGGCCCGAGGGTTTAACCCTGACACCGTGGTAGGTCGCATACTCGGACCATCATGTTCACCATCGGGGAGTTCCCAAGTTCGACACGTGTCGGTCGGCATGCTGCGGCACTATGGATTCGGCCCGGTCGTCATGCGCCGGACAGTGACCGAGCTGTCCGCGAGACTGCGCCGACTGCTCGGCGAAACCGGTCGCGTCGTCTCCGGGCCGGAGACGCGATACTTCCAGACGCCGACGGAACTGGGTGAGTGTGTCACGGTGCACGTCGGCCTACCGGTGTTGAGGACCGCCGAGCCAACCGATTGCACCGTGACGGAGTTGCCGCCCGTCGAAGCCGCGACGCTCGTCTATCCCGGCTTGACCCACGGCCTACTGGACGTCGCCCGCCAGGTGGTGCGGTGGGCCGGTGATCACGGCATGCGGTTCACCAGGCCGGCGCGCGAGCAGGTACTGGATCCCGGCGGCGACGGCCGGGACCCGGTGGTCGAGCTACAGGTACCCGTCACCGCCGCCGCCCCGGCCGTGCCCCCCGCCACCTGACCCCGACCTCACATCCCGGCTTGGGTGGTCTGAGGCCCGGCTTGGGTGGCCTGAGGCCGCCGAAAACCGGACATCAGGGCCTATTCGAGGCGTGTCGATCGGCCCCAGGCCACCCAAGGCGGAAAAGGAGGGTCAGGTGAAGACGGTCTCGCCGATCCAGCCGCCGGCCTCACAACCCGGCGGGATCGCGAACTCCGCCGAGCCGACCGGGGTCACCCAGCGGTTCAGCATGTCGGCCTCGTCCAACCGCCGCTGGATGTCGACGAAGGTCGAGATGTCCGCCTGGTACGACGCGAAGATCAGCCCCATGTCGGCGGTGCCGTCGGCCGCGCGCGTGTCGTCGTAGTTGTAGACGCGCCGGAAGATGCGGCGGCCGTCGTCCAACCGAGACCGTCTGATGTGGGCGTTCGGCGCGATGACCGACAGCCCGAGGCCGTCCACGTCGTCGAAGTCGGGCTCGTCGCTCTCCTTCTCCCCCGTCAACGGCGCCCCGGTGTCGAGCCGCCGCCCGATCACCATCTCTTTGGAAAGCGGGTCGACGGCGTCCCAGGTCTCCATCTCCGCCCGGATCCGCCGGACCACCAGTGTCGACCAGCCAGGGGACGACCCGTCCCGCCGCCACACCACGTCCTCGAATCCGGGTTCGCCCGGGTGCGGGTTGGTCGTGCCGTCCAACTGCCCCATGACGTTTCGCGGCGTCGCGTCCTCCCCTATGACCGGTGTCGTCTGCCGGAACCCGCGTTGCGCCCAGGCGACCGTCATGACCGACCGGGCGTCCTTGGTCAGCATCCGCACGGTGTGCGCCACGGTGGTCGGGTCGTCGGCGCACACCTGGATCAGCAGGTCACCACCGCTGAACGCGGGGTCGAGCCGGTCCGTCTCGAAAGCCGGGAGCGGCCGGAAGCCCTCCGGCCTGCGGTCGGCCACGCCGAGGGCGTCGAACATCCCGTACCCGAAGCCGAAGGTCACGGTCAGGCGCGCGGTGTACGGGGCGAGTTCCGGTTCGGTGTCTCCCAGGGCGGCGACGCCGCCCGTCAACCGTTCGGCGTCGTCGCCGAGCAGCCGGAGGACGGCGGCGAAGCGGTCCGCGGTGACACCGTCGCGCAGCCGGAACGCCACGAACACCGCGTGCCCCTGTGGCCGGGTGGCGATGCCGGCCTGACGGGCGCCGTGGAACGGTTCCACGGTGTCGGGCGCGGTGGGCGGTGTCGGCTCGGGATTCCGGTCCCACAGTGCGGCGGCGGTCGCGGCGGCTCCCCCGACGGCGGCGAGTCCACCGGTCAGCAGGGTTCGGCGGGGCACCCGGGTGCGACGATCGGTCACCGGTGCGTCCCCGACTCGGCGTGCCCGTCGCCCTGGTACTCCTCGTCGGCGCCGGCGAACTCCTTGGCGACCACGGTGAACTCGAACTCGTCGCCGGTGTCGAAGGTGAGCGTGACGGTAAGTTCGTCGCCGGGGAGGACCGGTTCGGCGAGGTCCATGAGCATCAGGTGGTCGCCGCCGGGTTCGAGGACGTATTCGCCGCCGGCGGGGACGACGATCCCGTCGGCCTTCTCCCGCATGATCATCTCGCCGTCGGCCATGGCCATCTCGTGCAGTTCCATCGGGGACACCGCGCATTCCGCCGAGACGATGACGACGTCGGTGTCGCCGGGGTTTCCGAGGACGCCGAACACGGCGGTCATCCCCTCGTCGGCGGCCTTGACCCAACCGTCCTCGACGGTCAGCGCGGTGGTGGTCTCGGCTTCTCCGGTGTCTGTCGTCTGCGGCGATGCGGCGGTCTCGCCACCGCATCCGGTCAGCAGCAGGGCACCCGCGAATGCCGTGGTGAGCAACGCGGTCCGGCGTCGGAACATGGTCACTGGTTCTCCTCGTCTCCGGGCACGAGCCCGAACTTCTACGTGCCATAGAAGTCGTTGGCCGACCGGCCCGGGTTCCCGCTGTGACCGGCGTCTCACCGCGGTGTCGTAGACCGTTCCGTTTCCGGCGTCTTGCCACCGAATGCGAAGGTTGGTACCGTCCGCGCTACGGCAGTCCCCATGCCCGAAAGGACATCGCCATGTCGCCCCGCCTCCCCCGGCGGGCGGCCGTCGCCGCCTGCGCCCTGCTTCTCGTCACCGCGTTCCTGTTCACCGGTTCCGCCGGACACGCCGCGTCCAGCGTGCCGCTGGGCGGCCACTACACCGCCGCAGGCGACGCCGTCACCTTCGCCGTGTACTCCTCCGCCGCCGAACGCATCGACGTCTACCTCTACAGTGATCCGACCGGCGCCGCCCACCGGCTCGGCCGCACCCTCACCGACACCGGCGACGTCTTCACCGCGACCCTCACGACGGCGGAACTGGCGGCGGCCGGCATCACCCGAACCGTCTACTACGGATACCGGGCGTGGGGGCCGAACTGGCGACACGATCCGCAGTGGACGCCCGGCTCGGCGGCCGGCTTCGTCTCCGACGTGGACGCCGCCGGGAACCGGTTCAACCCCAACAAACTGCTGTCCGACCCGTACTCCCGGGAACTGAGCCACGATCCGTTGCGGCCCGGCATGACCGACCAGACGGTCTACGCCTCCGGACCGCTGCACCGCCTCAAGGACAGCGGACTCGTCGCGCCCAAGAGCATCGTGCTACCGGTATCCACTGCCGACACCGGTGTGAAACCCACCCGGCCGCTCAAGGACGACGTGGTCTACGAGGTCCACGTCCGGGGCTTCACCGCCGACGACCCCGCCGTCCCGGCACAGTACCGGGGAACCTACCGGGGCGCGGGCATGAAGGCCGGGCACCTCGCCGCGCTCGGTGTCACCGCCGTCGAACTGCTACCGGTCGCCGAGACCCCCAACGACGCCAACGACGTGGACGCCACCGGCACCGAAGGCGACAACTACTGGGGATACGCCACCCTCAACTACTTCGCCCCCGACCGCCGGTACTCCTCCGACAAGAGCCCCGGCGGCCCCACCGCGGAGTTCCAGGCGATGGTGAAGTCCTTCCACGACAACGGGATCAAGGTGTTCGTCGACGTCGTCTACAACCACACCGGCGAAGGCTACGCCTGGCGGGCCGGCGACGCGAGCACCTACAACATCCTGTCGTGGCGGGGACTGGACAACCCCACCTACTACTCGTTGACCGCCGACCGGCAGCACTCCTTCGACAACACCGGCGTCGGCGGGAACTACAACACCTACCACCCGGTCGCCAGGGACCTCATCGTGGAATCGCTGCGGCACTGGCGCGACACGCTCGGCGTCGACGGGTTCCGGCTCGACCTGGCCTCGGTGTTGGGGAACACCTGCCAACACGGCTGCTTCCGGTTCGACCGCGACGACCCGGCCACCGCGCTCAACGCCATCACCGCCGCCCTACCACCACGGCCGACCGGCGGCGGCACCGGCACCGACTGGATCGCCGAACCGTGGGCGATCGGCCCCGGCACCTACCAGGTCGGGAACTTCCCGGCCGAGTGGTCGGAATGGAACGACACGTTCCGCGACACCTTCCGCGCCGACCAGAACAAGCTCGGCGTGACCGCCGTGACGCCCGGGCAGCTCGCCACCCGGATCGCCGGGTCGTCCGACCTGTACGGCGACGACGGCCGCACTCCGGCCGCCTCGGTCAACTTCATCGTCGCGCACGACGGTTTCACCCTCTCCGACCTGTACTCCTGCAACGCCAAACACAACACCCAGCCGTGGCCGTACGGTCCCTCCGACGGCGGCAGCGACCACAACCTGTCCTGGGACCAGGGCGGCGACCCGGCCGCGCAGCGCCAGGCCGCCCGCAACGGCATGGCGTTGACGGCGCTGTCGGCGGGGACCCCGATGTTCAACGGTGGCGACGAGCACCTGCGGTCGTTGCGCTGCAACAACAATCCGTACAATCTGGACTCCTCCGCGAACTGGCTGGACTGGTCCCCCGACACCGACCAGACCGAGTTCGCCGAGTTCACCGCCGGAATGCTGGCGTTCCGGGCAGACCACCCGGCGCTGCGGCCCGGCGGCTTCTACACCTCGACCGACGGCAACGGCAACGGCATGGGCCAACTGGACTGGTTCACCCCCGCCGGAGTCACACCCGACGCCGCCTACTGGAACGATCCCGGCAACCACGCGCTCGGTTGGCGGCTCGACGGCACCGAGCTGGGTGACCCGGCGGCGGCGCTGTACGTCGCCTACAACGGCTGGTCGGGGCAGGTCGGTTTCACGTTGCCCGATCCCGGCGCGGGCAGGCAGTGGTACCGGGTGACCGACACCGCCGCCTGGGCCGAAGGCGGCGACCAGGTGGCCGCGCCGGGCACCGAGGACCTGATCGGTGGCGCCGGAACCGGGTACGACGTCCACGGCAGGTCGCTGGTGTTGTTGATCGCCAAGTGATCCCTTCCGGTGTTGGCGGCGACTTGTTACCGTGGAGGCATCCCGTCCCCACCTACCGTTGTGAGTCGCCCGTGCGTGAAGTGGTTCCGGTCAAGATCGGTGACACCGAGTTCCTGATGGAGACGGTCGCGTCGCCCTCGGACACCTATGACGGCCTGACGCCGATCAGCGGATCGCTGGAGCCGGAGTCCTTCGACCGGGTCCGCGACATGGTGGCCGCCGTCGCCGGTGAACTGACCACGGTGTGGGAGCGGGTCAAGCCCCAGGAGGCGACCGTCGAGTTCGGCGTCACCGCCGACGTGAAGTCGGGACGACTGACGGGGCTGCTCGTGGGCGGCGGCGCGTCGGCGTCGCTGAAGATCACTCTCAAATGGACGTCCATACCAGACGGTCAATGACCTCGACGGGAGGTTCCCGTTGTCTCCCACCGCCATCGACGACCTGCGACTGTACCGATTCGCCGTCCGGATCGAATCGCCCGCCACCGGATTCCTCGGATCCGGCTTCTTCGTCGCGCCCGGCTACGCCCTCACCTGCGCGCACGTCGTGGCGAAGCTGCCCGACGGTGCGACCGTGAACCTGGCAGCCGGCCCGGGCGCCTCCACCCGGGAACTACGCGGCGTGGTGCGGGGCCGCACCCCCGCCGCGCCCGGAGCCGACGGACTGTGGGCCTGGCCCGACCTGGCGCTCATCGAGGTACGCGACCCCGGCGGCGCCCCACACACCACGCACCCGTGTCCCCGGGTCGACCTGTCACCGTCACCGCCCACCGGACCGCGCCGTCACCGCGCGGTGGTCGCGGTCCGCCCCAACCCCGACGACGCCCGGTCCGCGCCACGGTTCCGCTGCGTCGACTTCATCTGGGAGACCGTCGACGACCACGGATTCTGGTGGCTGACCACCGGCCACGCGCAACGCGGCATGTCCGGCGGGATGCTCCTGGACGCCGAGACCGGCACGGTGGTCGCGGTCGTCAACAACAGGCGGCACGCCTCCGGTGCGGTGGCCACGCCCCTGTCGGCGCTGGCCACCACCCTGCCCGCCGAAACCGTGATCGCGCTCCACACCGATACGACCGCGTTCCCCGAGTGGGACGCCGCGTTCACCCGCCGCCACGACGACGGCTGGCAGGACTACTGGGCCCCCGACAACAGCGGCACCCGGTTCGTCGGACGGGAAGACGAGCTGTCCCAACTGCGGGAACAGCTCGACCGGGCCGGCGGGCTGGCCGTGGTGCAGTCGATCGGTGGATTCGGCGGCGTGGGCAAGACCGCGCTGGCCGTGGCCTTCGGGAACCGGTTCAAGGCCGGGTTCCCCGACGGCCGGGTGTTCCACGACTTCCGCTCCTACCGCGACAGCCGCTCCGACACCGCCACCGACGCACTCGGCTCCGTGCTGGTCGGGGTCGGCGCCGTCCCCGCCGACGAGATCGGCAGACTCGACCACCGGGCCCGTGTCGACCGCTGGCAGGCCGCCGCCGCCGGACGCCGCCTCCTGATGATCTGGGACAACGTGGACAGCGTCACCCAACTCGACGGGCTCCTCGTCCGCGGCGACGGCTGCGCCACCATCGTCACCAGCCGCGAACTGCTGCGGGTCGAGGGCAACATCCCGCCGATGCGGTTGGGCATCCTCGAGGAGGCCGACGCGATCGCGATGTTCCGAATGATCGCCGGCGACGACCACCCCCTCGCGCTCGTGACCGAACTCGTGCGGCGCGACCTGTACGTCCCGGTGCTGATCGGGACCCACGCCGAGGAGGTCGCCAACCACGAGACCTCACTGGAGGAGATCATCGAGGACCTGCCGGAACCGTCGTCGGCCCGGCACGTCCTCACCCACGTCGATCACCAACGCGACCTGTTCGACCGGCTCGCCGGCTCCTACCGGCGACTGGACCCCGACGCCCGGTTCGCGCTGCGGGTACTGGGCGCGCACCCCGGATACGACGCCACCCTCGCGAGCCTCGCCGCCGGAATGGGCTGCGACACCCACGAGGCCGAACGCCGGATGAAACGGCTCGACAAGGCCGGATTCGCGGAACGGAACCACACCGGCCACCGCGACCGCACCCTGCGCGGCTACCGGGCACACGACCTCATCCGGGCCTACGGCCTCCACCTCGCGGAACAGGAGACCGCCGGCGACACCGACGAGAAGACCGCGATCCGCGCCGCCCTCATCGACCACTTCCAACGGCTGCTGGACGACAACCGCGACAACTTCAACGACTGGTTCGGCGTCGAGGCCGACAGCATCCGGGACCTGGCGTTGACCGGGACCGGCCCCGCACACGGCAGGCTCGCCCGTTACCTCGGGTACCGGGGTGTGCTCTACAACCGGTGCGACGCCGCCGAAGTCGGGTTCCGGCACGCCATGCTCATCGACGAGAAACACGGCGACCGGACCCGGGTCGCCCACTCACACTGGGGACTGGGCGAGGCGGCACGGTTGCGCGGCGACCTCGACGCCGCCGACGGCCACTACCGCGCCGCCCTGGAGGTGTCCACCTCGGTGGGCGACGATCCCGGGATCGGCAACGCGCAACGCGGCCTCGGCGAGATCGCACAACTACGCGGCGACGACGCCGCGGCCGAGGACCGATACGGGAAGGCGATCGCCGCATACGAGGCCGCCGGGAAACGACGCCGGGTCGCCTACGTGCTGCGTGGCCTGGCGCGGGTCGCCGAACTGCGGCAGGACTTCGCGCTGGCCGACGAGAGGTTCCGGGAGGCGCTGGCGGTGTCCCGCGACGAGGGCGACGGCGTCGCGGTCGCGTACACGCTCCGAGGGCTCGGTGACATCGCGCTGCTGCGCGCCGATCTCACCGCCGCCACCGGCCACTACACCGACACCGTCGCGGCGTTCGAGGCACTGGGCGACCCGGTCGGCGTGGCCACCGGGCGACGCGGCCTGGCGCTGGTCGCCGAGGCCCACGGCGACCTCGACACCGCGCGGGAGGTGTTGACCGCAGTGATCGAGGTGTTCACCCGGCACGATTCGGTGAGCTGGCTGGAGCGGGCGAAGTCCGACCTGGCGCGACTGTCACGCCGCGCGTGACGGGAACGACGACGCGAGCGGGTCACCGTACGCCTCGGACGTCGACGCGGCGTCCCGAGGCGGCGCGTACCGCAACGGAGAGGCGACCACGATCCCACTCAACAACAGGATCACCACCGTCCCGATCACACATACCCGGGTCATGACGGGCACCGTCCTGGCCCGCAACCGCCGCCGTGCCAGTACGAACAGTCCGAACCCCGCCAGTCCCCCGGCCGTGTTCGTGATCAGGTCGGTGACGTCGGAACTTCCCAGCGCCAGGACGTACTGGGCCGCCTCCAGGAGCAGGCTCGCGCCCGCGACGGTCGCGGCCGTCCGCCACCACCGCCACGACGGGGCGAGCAGTCCCAGGTACAGACCGAACGGGACGAAGAACAGGACGTTGGCGACGGCTTCCAGGGGCGCGCTGCCGTCCGCTCCGGAGCCGGGCACGAACGGCACCCACTTCACCAGGCGCAGCTCACCACCGCCGATGTACGGGACTTCGAGCTTCCACAGCACGATCCAGGTGAGCAGGACGAGGTAGATCGCGAACATCCCGATCCGCAGCGCACGACCGTCGGGGCGGGGCGGGTTCTTCTCCGGAACGGACACGCGAACTCCTCGACACGACGGCGAGCCCCGATCCTAAGGGGTCGGCCCGTTCCCGGCCCGGGGTGAACGGTGTCCGGATGCGTGCGGGTGGTGCTCGTGTGTCGGTGACAGTCGCGCCGGTCGGCGCTGACGGCGAGGCAGGGTGGAGGCGACTCGGTATGGCAAGCGCTTGCCATTCCGGGCCTTCGCCCGCACCTGCGACGCGACTCGTCCGGCATCGATCACGAATCGAGAAGCCCGGGACGGTTCACGCGCATAGCGTGGATCGCATGACTTCAATCGACCACATCACCCTCGAGGTGACCGACACCGCCGCCGCCGAGAAGTTCTACGCCGACGCCTTCGACGGTGTCGCTCCGCTGCGGTTCCGGGCCTCCGACGCCGCGAGCACCGGGTTCCGGGGCTTCACACTGTCGCTCATCGTCTCGCAACCGGCCAACGCCGTCAGCCTCATCGACACCGCGCTGGCGGCCGGTGCCACCTCACTCAAGCCCGCCACCAAGTCACTGTGGGGGTTCGGCGGGGTCGTGCAGGCGCCCGACGGCACGATCTGGCAGGTCAGCACCTCCAACAAGAAGGACACCGCGCCGGTCAGCCGGAACGTCGACGAGATCGTGTTGCTGCTGGGCGTCGAGGACGTCGCCGCGACCAAACAGTTCTACACCGAGCGGGGCATCCCGGTGGCCAAGAGCTTCGGGAAGAAGTACGTCGAGTTCGACACCTCGGGAAGCCCCGTCAAGCTCGCGTTGTACAAGCGCAAGGGACTCGCCAAGGTCGCCGGCGTGTCGCCCGAGGGCAGCGGATCACACCGGATCGTCGTCGGCGGAGACCTGGGTGCCTTCACCGACCCGGACGGCTTCACCTGGGAGAACGCGAACCACGCCACCCCGGCCTGAACCCGACGGGTGTCACTCCACCGGACCGGTCGGTGTGCCCCGGCGGGGACACACCGACCGGTGGACGCGCCTCACGAGAGACCGGGAACCTCGCCCGGCCGCATCACGGCCGCCTCACCCCGAGACGACCGGTGAGCATGACGGAACCGTTCTCCCCCGGCGGATCGAACACCGCACCGTCCCAGTCGTCCGGAGGGTCGTCGCCGGTGTAACTGCCGCGTCCGCCACGGTCGTCGTCCGAACCGCCGTAGACCGTGATGCCGTCCCGAAGCTCCTCGGGGTCGGAGACGTCGAGGATCTCGGGACGCATCGGTACCAGGTCGTTCCCCTTGTCCAGTTCCGCGTTCGAACCCATCACCAACGGGTAGACCACCTGCTCGACGTTCTGGAGCGACGTCAGGACCTCGTCCTCCTCGTCCTGCATCGTCTTGTCCGACTCGTCCAACGCCTTGTAGACGTTGTCGACGACACCGTGGACGGTGTCGGCCCCCAACGGAACGTCCTTCTTGTCGTCCGGAATGAAGTTGCCGCCGATCACGTTCCCCGCCGACCACGCGGCCGACGACAGTCCGATGGCCAGCGGACCGGCGACCCCGGAGGCGAAGGGCCCCGCGACCGCGGCGCCCAGGCCGATCAATCCGCTGATGACCGACAACAGGATCTTCAGGTCGCTTCCCTTGCTGTCGTTGATGGCCTCGAACGCGGCGACCGCGTCCTCTGCGATCTTCTTCGCGTCCCGGCGCCGGCGCACGTAGATCATCTGCATGATCTCCGCGTGCTGTCGCAGGTAGCGTGCCAGGCTTCCCTGAGTGGCGATGATGTTCGGGTACAGCGGCGTCAAATAGTTGTCGACGAGTTCGTTGCGCAGTCGACCGTCCCAGTCGTTCTGTATCTCCCCCTTGGCGGTGTCGATCAGGCCGAAGTCGGCGTCTCCGCCGATCCGGTCGGAGTTCTCGTCGAGGTCCTTGGAGGCCGCGAACACGCCCAGGGCGCCCTCGACCCGTTTCGTCGTGCCGATGACGGAGTCGAAGTCGTCGGGATGGGGTGTGAGGACGTCCTCGAAGCGCTTCCTGAGCGACTCCATCTCCTCGTCGATCCGCTGCTTCGTCTCGTCCGAGGGGGTCTCGTGGTGTCCTTGCCCGTTGCCGTCGATCCAGCTGTCGGTCGCCTCGTCGAGGGCCTTCTCCTTGGCGGCCTTCAGCATCTTCTCCACGGCGTCCCGGATCGCCTCGTCGTCGGGATCAGTCATCGTGCACCTCGCTCCACGAGTCCGGCTGGTTGAAGTTCGGGCCGTCGTATTCGCCCGGAAGCTCCCAATCGACGGCCTCGCCGCCTTCGCTGTCGATGATCGCCTGCATGTCCTGGCCCAGCGCGGTCAGATTCTTCGCGTTGTTACCGTCCACGCGGGTGTAGGCGTCGATGGCCCGGTTGAGGGCCACCTCTGTGGCGTACAGCGAACCCACCGTGGAGAACATCGACCGTTCCAGCAGGCATGCCACGGTGGTCCACCATGGATGGCATCTGCCGTACTTCCGGTCGTCGGGTGTGCCGTTGACCTTGTGAATCTCGGTCAACGGGTCGTTGTAGGCGTTCTCGACCCTGGGGAAGTGGATGTTCGCCACCCGCCACAGGGTGTTGAGGTCCCCACCGGTGACATCGGTGGGTATGTCGTCACTCATGCCGGTCCTCCTTCGTCGGGGCATGTGTCGGTCGGAAGCCGTTGCCGAAGTGCGCGGTGCGCAGCCGCCCGACCTTCACGCGGTAGTCGAGGCTCACCGCCCGGTACGCGCCGAGCACCTCGGCGACGAAGGCCGGTTCCTCCGTCGTCCTCAGTGCCCCGTCACGGATCACGAAGTGCCAGGACGTCATCCCGGTCGTCTCGACGTAGACGAGACGACCCGGCGACATGCCCTTCGAGACCATGGCGGCCTGCGCATCCCGGAAGCGGCGTCGGCCGGCGTCCCATGTCTCCCGGCCGCGTTCCACGACGCGACCGGTCGCCTCGGACAGGGCGGCGTCATAGCCGCGCTGGTAGGCAGTCCAGGTCCGCAACGCCAGGCGCGCGAGCTGGGTCTCAAGGGTCCGCTCGGTGTAGTGCCGGTACGTGCCCGCGCGGAACGCCAGGTTCACCACGCGGTCCCCACGCAGTTCGGCCTCCAGTTGTCCATCGGGCGAGTACACCTTGTGGTGGAGGTTCGCCAGTAGCTCCGCCATGGTTCCCATCGGTCTCTCCCTTCAGCGCACAACCGTTCCACGCCAGGCCGTCGACATCGGACACCCGTTTGCGCCCGAATATATGGCTTCCTTTGGCATGACTACCAGCCACCTCGAACAAGGGTCAAGAAAACGGGCGCGAACGGAACCAGAATTAAGAAACAGACCCAAACAGACATCGCACACCCGACACCCCGCCGGGGCGCCGGTCGTCAGTCAGTCGCCAGGTTCCACGCCGCCACGATCGTTTCGAGCCGCATCCCGATCCGCCGCGTACGGTCGGTCATCGGGGTCGCCGACCGCATCGACGTGGCAAGACAGACCGCATCCTCGAACCACGCCCGGTCCTCGTCCATCGCCGCGCGCACGAAACGCTCTCGCGACGAGCCGCGAGGAAGGAGCAGCGCATCCAGCAATCTCTCCGTGGCGTATGCCGTCGACGACACGTCGCCCGTCTCCACGCCGTGCAGTCCGTGAGCCACCGCAGCACGCAGAAGCCGTTCGATCGGTTCCGGCGACTCACGCACCGACATCGACGGGACCGACGCATATCGCGCGAAGTGTTCGCGTAGCCCGGACTCATCGCCACGTTGAAGGCCGTCCAACAACACGCCGACCTCACTTCGGCCGCCGCACACCCTGCTCAGTAGAGGTGCGCACCTGATCAACGCGAGCCAGAGCCACTGCGCACGCAGTCGGCGCGGGATGAGACGTATCAACTCACGTCGCTGCGTCATGAATGCCGGAAATGAAGACCTCGGGTACCTGCCGGCCATCCAGATCCGAGCGACCCGCTCGTCGATGCGCCTCCACACCACCGAGGCGATGCCGATTCGGTACGGACCTTCGATGTCCTTCGCGCCGTCGCACGTCATGTCGAAGGTGCGTGGACCGGTGAGCGTGAAGGTGAACGACATGGGCGACGACGGCGATGTCCGCCCCACGCAGGCGATGAGAGGCGCGGTCGAGTCCGGAAGGTCCGCGAGCGTCTGCACCTTCCACACGGTTCGCGCCGTATCGGAACCGGGGAGGACTTCGCCAGTGGGCCAGTACGGGACGTGCGACTGAATCGGGTCGAAATCCCGCCAGACGGTCGGGGCGCGGCGGGTGTTCACAGCGCTTTTCTGCGGAAGCTCGGGGTCCCGGCCCGACGGTACGTCTCACGGCGACATCGATCTGATCAGCGACCACTGCAGGTAGGCGGCGTCCTCGATCCGGTCGAAGGAGCTCAACAGGTCGCTGTCCAGTTCGTCCTTGACGAACGCGAGCAGGAACTCCGCGGTGCTCATCTCGTAGAACTCGCACTCGGGACCGTCATGCCCCTGCAGACCTATCAGCCACTCTTCGGCGGGCCTACCCGGCTCCGCCAGCCAGACCAGGGTGTGAGCGTCCTCCGTGGCACCCCACCACACGACCTCGGCGTCTCGGACACCCGGACGCGCGGCGGTGAACTCCGGTTCGGCCTCCCATTCGGTCTTGAAATCGCCGAAGAGACCGCCGTCTTTCAGGGTGTGCATCGCGTCGTCCGGGCCGAACACCTGGAGGTAGAGACCGAACATGCCCGACCCGTACCGGTCGACGAGTTCGCGATAGTCCTCCGGCGGAATGACGCTGGACGTCCTAGCGAACGCCGCCCAGTCCACCGGATTCCCCGAGTTCTCCCGCATCCCGGTCAGCTCGGCGAGCTCCCCAAGCGCATCGGTCATGCCAGCCCCCTTTCCACATGTATCGGCTTACGCCTGATCGACACGAACCCGCCGCCATTCAGGCGCGGTCGCCATCGAAAGCGGACGAGACTCCATGTTGATGCGTAACCGGCCGGACCTTCCCGATGCCACGAGCATGCCCTCGCCTCGTGGACGGTGCGCCCAGGTGGAGAACAACGCCGCCCGGTCGTCGAACCGCGGCTCCACGTCCGTGTCCGCGGCGTGAACCCCGGACCGACCCGGACGGCGTCGACCGAAGCGTCGCCTCCACACGAGGTGAGCTCATACCGGACTCTCCTCTTGGCGATGACGTTCCCGTTCGGATCGAGGTGACGCCGCTTCCCGGATGTGACCGCGGACCCGCACCGGTTCCCCCCCCGGAGCTCTTCGCCTCGAGACGGGCGTCATCAGGAATCGACCACATCGAGGCGTTCGGCGGCGTTCAACAGATGGGCGGAGAGCTTTTCGCTGGCCCCCAGGACCTCGACTCCGAGCAGTCTCCCGTCGGCCCCGAAGTCGAGATTGATCATGCCGTCGACACCGTTCGGGTCACAGAGATAGGTGTGCGCCGACCGTGTTGCCGGATCGTCCGTCAGGTAGATGTAGGCGGCGTCCGCCTGCGCGTCGTAAGTGACCTTCAACTGCACCATGGTCGTGCTCCCGTCTTCGGACATGGCAGCAATCATCCGGCATCACGCCAACCGCCTTACGGGCGGCGCCTCAGATGCTCAGGGTTCGCACCATGGAGCCGGTGCCGGATTCCACGACCGCGATCGACCCGCCGTCGGGAGCGCAGGAGATTCCGTCGTAAGCGCCCTGAGCCAGGACGCGAGTGTCGCCGTCGTCGGGATTCAGCAACACGATGCGCGGGTCGTCGCCTTGCAGTGCCACCGCGAGGTTCCCGTCAGGGCCGCAGAAGGAAACGCCGGTGGCCTCGGCGGGCAGCTCGTACTCCCACAGCGTCTCGTCCTCCCGCGAATGGACGTACACGAACGGCGTGCCGAAATGCGTCGCCACCATCGCCATCACCCCGTCCGGGGACACGACCACCTGACCGGCGTGAAACGCGGCCCAGCACTCCACCTCCTGGTAGCCGAAATCGGCCTCGCCGTCGACCTCGATGTCGTCGTCGAGCCCGTCCCAGGGCACGAAACGACCGTCTTCGATCCACGCCACCGACGCACAGTCGCCACTGTCATAGGACAACCAGCCGTCCCTCACCTCGCCGTCCGGTTCGGGCACCCATGCCGTCGAGATCTGTCCATAGGCGAGGCCGAAGACCTTGTTCCACTCCGCCACCACGTCGGCTACACCGGACGCCGTGTCGTACGAGACCACCATGTAGCGCATGTCGTGGACACACTCGCCCGCCAGCACGATGTGGTCAGGACCGACCACCTGCACCGTGTCCGCCACCCAACAGTTTCGCTGCGCTTGGAAGTCGATCTGGGACATCTCATCGTCTCCCGACACCACATACGGCATCTTCACGCCCTCGAAAGCCGCATACGAATTCGGCTCGTCATCCACCGGCATCGCAGTGAAGTACAACGAGCCGTCCGACGCCCACCACACCGACTCGCCGTACTCATGCAGCGAATCCGGATCCGCGACCGCACCACAACCGGACAATGCGATCGCACCGCTCATCAACACTGCGGCGGCCCGCTTCCTCAAACGCAACACGTCGGCCCTCTTCATCACGTCACCCGTGTCGTAGTCATCCCACCGCGCATCAGGGCCAGTTCAGTAGCCCGAGACGGCATTCGCGGCATACTCCATCCGGCATCGTGGTCCGTCGGCGTGCCCGCCTCGACTTCCGGTTTCGGCCGAACCGTCACGCCCTCACTGCGCATCCGGCTCGAACGGCTGCGCTTCTCCCGGCCGGTCGGGATCATCCGGAAATCGTCGACCTCGTCGAGAAGCTCCGGGTGTTCCGCGATGTACGCAAGCATGTCGAAGAACTCTTCGTTGAACCTCATGTGCGCCTCGCGCCGGTCCGACCACACATCACTGTCCAGCATCAGGCGGTGTGCCTCACCGTGCCCACATTCCCGCAGCACCATGAGGACCTTCACCGAATCGAACATGCCACCGCCGGCGCCACGGACCGCCTGCATCATGCCCTCGATGTCGTCTCGAACATGGAACGGTCGCGCCCTCGCCACGAGCTCCTGAAAACCGACGTCCGCCATCCAACCCGCACGCACGTCGGTCATCCGTCGGATCTCCTTCCACTTCTCATGCCGCGTCAACGGTGATCGCACCGCACACCAGGGCCAGTACGAGCGGACCATGCAGCCGCACCCACGCCTGCTCGCCCATCTCGTCGTGCAAGTCGATGATCGATCCCGTTCCCGGTGGCCAGGCACCCGTCTTCGGAAGATGCATCACGGACATCTCGTCCACGAACGCCTCACCGACGAGTGCGAGGTCCGACACCGACAAGACACGCACGCTCTCGAACCGGAACACCACCCCGCCGGCATCCGCCACCTGCGCCAGGTGCAGATCCACGACGCCGCTCCCGGCTGCCCCGGAGACGTCGAGCCGGTCCACGACCGCCCCGACGCATCGGCGGGCGACCACATCGGCACGCGCGCAGCTCGCCGCGAAGTCGGAACTCATGCACATGGCACGATCGGCGGGGGCTGGTTCATCTGTACTCGCGACGGGAACGGTCTGATCGTCATCGCCTTACGACTTCACGAACCTGGTACGAACGTCCTCGGGGATGTCGGGGTGCGGATTGAGCCATATCACCAGGACACCACTCTCTTCGGTGACCTCGATGTTGTCCATCGTGCCGTTCTCTCTCAGTGGTTCGCCACCGTTGACGGACACCCCTCTCCAGCGAAGCCTCACGGAAGAGAACTCACCGTTCTTCGACGGTTCACAGCGGAAGGAGGTGTTGGGCTCGTTCGCGCAGAGTTGCCAGGTGCCTGTGACAGTCAGTCGATCGCTCAATTTTCCGTCGCCGTAATCCCAGAGATCGGCGGGAAAGTTGTCGAGCGTGAATGTCCGTCTCTCAGTGAGAATAAGGGTGGCGTCAGACCCCGAATCCCACTCACCGATCAACAGGTCCGCTTCCAGCCGTGGCGGGGACGCCCCGCACCCGGACAGAACGATTACCAGAAATGACGCCAGCACGACCCCGAACGGCGTCAGTCGGCGCCTTCGCACCTGCTTCACATCCGTCGTCCCGCCAGGAGTGGTCGAATCAGCGCTGAAGACTCGTACGACAAGCCACACGGCCGTGGCCGGGCGGCCACTGCCGTCGTGACGACGATCGGCGGGGAGGCTGGGAGCATCTGTACTCACGGAGGGGATGGCTCGCGGCGGCAAGCGGGGGCGGACACGACGGCTGTGGAGATCCGGAAACCGACACGGCACCGGAACTCCACCGATGACCACTTGCCGAGATGATCACACGGGACACCGAATCTACAACACGCACCGATAGATGGCTGGCTCCTATACGTCGGCCGGTCTCACGCGGACTTCTACCGCATCGCCTCGGAGGACATCAGAGCCCTGATTGATTCGATGATCACTTCTTCGGAGAGGTCGTTCGGACTCCGGAATTCCGGATCGGCGGCATAGTTGTCCATCAAGTGGAAGACCTCGTTCAGCAACCATGCCAGCGGGTCCATGGTCCGTTCACCGTTCTGCGCGGCAACCCGACGAGCGTGCCACCAGGCACGGCTGAACTCCGGCAACGTCATCCTCCCGTCGAGCAGATTCCGAATCGCGGCAAGCTGACGACCGACGCCCGACTCGGCCGGGACCTCGGCAACATGCCGCCATGCGTGGTTCGTGGGCGGGTACGTTTCCGCGATTCGAGAGACCTCCGGGAAGGCGCGTCGCACCTTCCGCGCGTATCGACCGAAGCCGGCCCTGAGCGCGTCCACACCAGACGGGGCGTACACCGGCGTCAGGTCGGCGCGGAACCGAAGCAGTGCGTACCCGTCCGGCGTGATCCACAACATCGATGCGCCGTCGGCGGTCGCGATCAGCCGCTCACCGCCCAGTTCACCCGAGTACGGCCGCATGTCACCGGTTGTCGCGTCGCACTCCACCAAAGCAGAACCGGTCTCCGCCATGCGTTCGACGCGACCCGCGATCCCGGCGGGAGCCGGAAGCGGAACCACTCGCGTATCCACCCGGCCCGGCATCGACTCGAACACGGTCGCCAGTACATCCATCAGTACTCCCTCCGACACCACGTGCCGGTGACCTCGATACCGTGTCATATGTCGTTCTGCTTCGTCGGTTCACTTCGTGCACCGACGAGGAGGCGACACCCATTCGGCTTCCTTCCCGACTGCCGTCCTGACGAGGATCGGCGGGGGCTGGTTCATCTGTACTGGCGAAGGGGACGGCTCGCAGCGGACACGACGGCGGTGGAACTCCGGAAACCGACGCGCACCGGAACTCCACCGATGACCACTTGCCGAGATGATCACACGGGACACCGAATCTACAACACTCACCGATTCCCGGCCGCCGTCCGAATAGCGACGCCGGCGGGCTTCGCACCACCGGATGCCGGACGATCGGTGCCTTCCAGTCAGCCGGGCGCAGGAGTCGCTAGTCCGATGTGCCACCGGAGTAGAACATCGCGCGGAGCACCGCGACGAGCAGGGTGATGGCCCCCACCGCGAGGGCAGCCGCGATGAAGCCCCTACCGTCCACGTAGGTACGGCCCTTCCGTTCACTCACCAAGGCGGCGGCCCGGCGGTCGATCGCCTCCCGTTTCCTCCGCTTCCCCTGTTGCTGCCTGCGCGCTCCAAGCTCTTCTGCGAGTTGCCTCGCGCTCGCCTCCTGCACCGGTTGGTCCGGTGCGTGGCCGGAGGGCTCGGGCTCACCGGGCTCCCCGCGGAGCAACCGCAAGGCCGCGTAAGGATTGAACGTTTGTGGGTCCGCCACGGATTCGCGAGAGGCGGAGCGACGATCGGGCCACGGTCGCGGAGACAACTCGGCCGTGTGGGCAAAGCTCGCAGTTCCGCCGTTGTCAGCGCTTGTCCCCGCCCAGTCGTCCGCCTCTCTGAAGTCGGCGTAGAACCAGCGGTTCCATTCCACCCGCAGATCAACCCAGGGATATCCAGCCCGAAACTCGTCAAACGCGCTACGGCAGTATTTGCAAGGCCCGTGTTCGGTGAAGAGATAAACCACCGGGCGGGGATTCGGTCCGGATGACGCCTGGATCTCCCTTAGACGCTTCCTCACCCGCGCCAAGGTCTTCGGTTCGGCGCAGTCGCACCGCTCCTTGGGCCGGCGTGTCACCGACCTCCCTTTGGGCACGTAGCGGGGTCTCCCGTCCGACATCGTCGGGTTACCACTGACGTCGACGGCGATCGTCACCGTGACGATCGTCTCCGCCTCGGTCTGTCTCGACTGTCCCACGTGGCGCACCACCGCCGCCGACAGGTTCGCGACGTCCTTCTGAGACAGGCTCGCCCCGGCAGTGGTCGTCCAACCCGCCACCGACTTGCGTTCCGCACCCAGATTGACGGTTGGAGGATTCTCGAACCCCTTATCGCCGAAGTACCGCTGCACGGCGGCGTTTCCGGCGCGCATTTGCAACGCCAGGATCTCGCTCTTGACGGGATCGGCGGCCGGTGACGTTCCCTTCCCCAGGGGAGAGCGGTGCGTCGCCTCCGACGACTCACGATGGTCGTGCATGGCCGACTCCATCACATGCGGGAATGTCCAGCTTCACATGGTTCGCCCGATTGGTCCCCGCCCGGAAGGGCAACCCTTCGCGCAATCCTCCGTTCCTCATCGGGCGTTTTCACGTCCGACGGTGCCACTCGCTTCCCCGACACGACCGATACCGGGCCGCCGATCCGCTCCTCCGGGATGGTAGATGGACACCTTTGCGCAGTAACTCAATATTCGGAACTCGGTTACTCGGCATTCGCCCACTCAGCCTCTTCTGCCAGGCGTCCATGAATTCAGATAGCGCCCTACTGCCCGCGCTCACATGGAGATGAGAAGGCAAGTCACCTTCCGGATAGATCAGTTCTCTCATCCCCTCGGGATAATCGAGGTCTGCCCACGCCGAGTCAAGAAGATCGAACCGAGTCGGCAAGTGGGCGACAGCGCTGACGATAGTCACACAAACATAGTACTGCCAGACATCGCCGGATTCACCTGTCTCATGCCGCCGCAAGTCAGCCGCAAACCCTCTAGCCGAATCGATATCTTCCGAAAGCAGAAGGCAGATCTCCGACTCCTCGCGGGTCAGAGGCAGCCCTCTCCGGTTCAGCTCATCAACGACCTGCATGAGCGTACTTGTGTCCATCAAGCCGGTACGCCATCCATACGATAGCTCTCCCGAATACGGAAAGCCGAACTCAAAGAATGACTCCGGATAGAGTTTGGCCCAAACCTCTCGCATTGCTACACCCCTCGACTATCTTCGACTCGCCTCAAATGTCTCATGCACGAGCGTCCCAGTCCGGTCTACGTCCCATTGAAATATTCCTGCTCTTCCATTGACTTTCTGGTATCGAAACGTGCATTACTGTGAGAGGCTCATACGGTTTGTCCGGGAGCGCCCGACCACCTTACGCAAAAGACCCCACTATGCGTGTGATTCTTTCATCAGCGCCGGCACTGGTCGTCCAGACCTTCAGCAGCGGTGGCATTATGCCATTCAACATGCTCCATATGTCCGTCGCATAAACCATCGTCGAGTCGCTCGCAAGCCAGAAAGTATGGTACCCACAAGCAGTTGGCACCAGTTTGAGCCCCAACTCCTGGTCGACCCGAAGTGCGTCTACGGCAGCGCGCGCCGTATTTCGTCTCATGTATCTCTGCGCACCTTCGCCTAGAGCTTCAGCTGCTGAGAACATCGCGTCGCATTCGATCAACGAGTCGAGATCGCTGAACTCCCTAATGCCAAGGAAGTCGATACCTACTTCAACCTCTCCATCGAGCTTAACCGAAGCACCCAATGGACTTCCCGTTTCGACCGCATACAGTATTTCCACGTCATCGCCCGGATCTTCCGGGTCACAAACCGGTGCGAAGGTGACAGGGGAATCAAAGAAGCCACTCTTGTATGAGAGGCCGCCATATCGCTCCTGTATGCGATCCAACAGGTTGACCATTACGTCATTCGGACGACCATAGACCTTGATAATCTCCCGTTGGAGGCTTTGGCCCGTCAATCCCCTTTCGAAGTTCACTCTTCGCGACGAAACACGAAGGAAAGAACGCGCTCGCTCCGACAGTTCCATTGGCCGGTCAACGATATATAGACCTTCCGTAACGCTCATCAGCCACCTCTCGATGTCATGCCGAGAGCCGAAAGGAGAAGGCTACTCGATGAACATGGCGCCATGACCTACCTATGCCAATGGCACCAATACAGTTGGAATGAATACCGACCGTTGTAACCGAAACCGGGTCGTGCCAAGTTTCATGAGCTCTCGGCACCACTCGCCTCACTACGGCCGGCATGCTTAGACCCACAGGCTGTCAACGCCGACACCAGGCCGGCCTTCCCGGGATCGGCCCAGGCGCGCCAGACGGCGGATGGACCGCAACCAAGAGTCCAGACGGCCGACCACCTAAACTTTCACTCACCGTCCCGAGACGCTTCCGTTTGATAATGCTTTCCCGGATACTATCCGGCAATGGCACTAAGACGGTCCTCTGCTCCGTCGCCGCGGTTGTGGACTAGGGTGCGGTGTCGTCGGTGGCTTGGACGTAGTAGGTGTGGAAGGTCGCGACGGTGAGATTGTAGGTGTGGGTCCGGGTCTCGTAGGCGCCGATCGCAGTGGCCTGGACCCAGGTACCGGCGGAGGTACGCAGCCAAGCCCCGGTTTGAACTACCGACGGCTCCGGCTCTGGACGGCGCCATCGTTGTCGGCCGAGATGATCGCGCAACCTGCTCCCGGTCAGGCCGATCGGTCTCTTGTCTCATTCGTCGAGGTCCGACCGCTGACCGTGAGCCCTTGCAGCAGGGTCCGAGGGCTTCACACCCGCGCAACAGATCACCCTGCTCGATGTCTCATCCAGGACCACCTGGAAGTAGTACCCGCCTCTAATGCGGTCATCTATGAACCCGAGGAAGACCTCAGCACCGGAATATTCACGGAGCGCGGAGATGGCCTCGGGCAGGGCGATGGTCGGTTGCCGTGAGCGCCGGACTGTTCGTTCCCTACGTTCGAGAATGGCGAGCAGGTGCTTAGGAGACATCCCGCCATGCCATATATCAAAGGCCGCTCCTGCTTCCAGCGCCGCAACCGCCATCGAATAGGCCTCGTGATCACCGACGAGCAGCTCTGACAACCGCGCCCTGTCCACGTGAGCTCCTCTGTAGTGAGGCACTCGTACGCCCACCGCGGACGCATGTGCCGTCTTTTTGAATCCGTCTATTCCAGCAGAAGATCGACCCCGTCCGTCGTGAGGTTGGAGACCAGGCGAAGTACTAGCGTGGCCCATTGACCGCTCGCGCGGACTCCGTCTCAAAGAGAGGTCCGTGTCTTTTCAACAGGTCGTCCACCTACCGTTTGCGCGTGGCGTTGCACACCAGGAGCTCCAGGCACACAGACAACTCTCCGCATATGCAATAAACCATAAAGTCGGCTATGTTACTCCATTAAACGACGCCACGCCTAGCGCGATCGCGTAGCCGAGCTTCGGCCTGTTCCGAAGTATCTGATCCTCTGATTCCAACAAGCTACACAACGCATTGTGTGCACGTGTTCCAGGCATATACGAGAGCGCCCATATCGCCTTAGTCGCCAATGCGCGACTCTCATCGTAATCAAGATACCGGGGAATCCATTGAGTCGCTCGAAAAATCGCATCGATCGTATCGGGATGGCGGAGCCTACCAAGCACTGACACCACGTCTTCGTGGCTATGATGCCAATCGGCATAACTCAGCTCCACCAAGAACTCTCGATGCGCATCTTCAAATCCGAACGTATTAACAACAATCAGCGCCAACTCGACGTCGATAGCATCCTTGTTCAGGATCGCGTCCCTAAGCAATTCCTTGCCCAAGGACTTTCCGTCCTCAACTCCGAAATGCCTCAGTATATCCTCTCCGTTACCAGGCTTCCTTCCTCCCGGGTATACGACCAAGGACAAAATACACTCCCGGCCTCTAGGTGTCACGGCCTGACCACTCTCCATGAGGTTATGTCGTCATTGAACATTTCCAATCCAGCCCCCGTCCCCAGTCGTTTTCACGTCCGACGGTGCCACTCGCTTCCCCGACACGCCCGGGTACCGGACCGCCGATCCGCCACCTGCGAGATGGTACGTGGACACCGGCGCAGCGGCGGACTCGACTTCCGTTGCGAGTCAAGCCGTTCAGATGACGTCGGAGCGAATGCCGAGGGTTGCGGCTCTCAGCTGCGGCCTCGTTGTCGGCCGAGATGATCGCGCAACCTGCTCCCGGTCATGCCGATCGGTCTCTTGTCTCATTCGTCAAGGTCCGACCGCTGACCGTGAGCCATCGAACCGGAGTCCGAAAACTTCACTCCAACGCAACAGATCACCCTGCTCGATGTCTCATCCAGGACCACCTGGTAGCGGTAGCCATCCCGGTCACGGTCATCTATGAACCCGAGGAAGACTTCAGCACCGGAATATTCACGGAGCGCGGCGATGGCTTCAGATAGGCCGATGGTCGGTTGCCGTGAGCGCCGAGCCCTTCGTTCCCTGTTTACGAGCACGGCAAGCAGGTCCTTAGGAGGCATCCCAATATCCCAGACCTTGAAGGCCGCTCCCGCTTCCAGCGCCGCAACCGCCATCGAATAGGCCTCGTGATCACCGACGAGCAGCTGCGACAACCGCGCCCTGTCCACGTGAGCTCCTCTGCAGTGAAGGAATCATGCGCCACACTGCACAGGGCATGTGCCGCCTTCTTGAATCCGTCTATTCCAGCAGAAGATCGACCCCGTCCGTCATGAGGTTGGAGACCAGGATGTCGAACTCGGTCGTCGGGCCACTAGCAGTGTCGAAGAGGTCTACCATTCGCGCACGAGACAGGGAAGCCCGCCGCCACACCAGTCGAAAGCCACGGGGAGCGCCGTGACCACCATGGCAGCACTCACGCAGCGCCATCAGGCAGCCCCCGAAGTACCCGCGCGGCCCGTTGACCGCTTCACCCAGCGCCAGAAAGAAACTGGTCGACTCGCTGATCGATGCGCCATCGATCGATACGGCGTCGGTGGAGTCCGGCCGCCTTGAGAATCCCGGCCGCGTCATCGCACTGACCCGGACATTGTCCAGCCAATCCGACTGACGACTCAGGGGTAGCGCCTCCCACCCACCCAGTTCATCACGGGGCTCGGTTCTCCAGCGATCCCAGATATCGCGACAGCCCGCAGCGGGAAATCTACTCTTGATTCCGCTGAAGGTGACGTCTCCGGCCGCCTCGATCAACGTGACGCCCCAAAGCAAGTAGCCACCCATGAGTTCGCCTGCGGAGTCGAGTACTTCCAGTCGGACCTCTTCCAGCAGGGAGGCGGGGTCGAAGCCAGGTGCCGGTGTGAAGCCTCTCAACGTCACGACCCGTTCCCACGGCCCTTCGCCCTCCCACTCATCGAAGGGCCGATAAGGACTCGAACGACCGACGAAGAAACCGTCCACCTCGTCGAAGTGCCCCAGAACGGCACCTTCCGAAGACAACCGATAACTCATGAGCCACCGTACCGGGTATACCGCGCTGACCGCGTGGCGGTATAGCCCCACCTGGGGATGTCCTGGTACCGGCTCAACGCGTGGCTTGCCCCCGATGTCCGAGTGGGTCATTCGTGCGGCCTTTGGATACTTCTCTGAACAGACGGCTGCCTATGGCAACCGTTCCAGCGTCGCCACGTGCTGGTAAACGTCTTCCTGCCGTCATGACGCGGGCGGAACGGAGCCAATCCTCAAACGAAATCACCACATTCTCAAGATCGGCTTCGAAGCCTTTCAAGGAGATTTCTCCCTGGTCGAACTTCCGCCATAGCTCGACAAACCGGTCCACGATCTCACCTTGGGCTATCAAGACGTCGGCCAACTCATGGCCGTTCAACAACGGCTTTCCTTCGGCTAGCATCCATTGAGTGCTCGCCGCCTCCGCAGTGATGCCACGGCCGGCGAGCTCCACGGCACGGTTCGATGGGCGCCGGTCAAGAATCACCGACACCATCACGTCAAGAACTTCAGAGTTTCTAACCATCGGATCCGCCCTCCAAGCGGAGTCTTCACGACGAGGGAAAAGCCGATCAGGCCATTCCGTTCCGGAGAACCGCTTTCAGATCCAAAGGATGGCATCCATCGGTCACTGTCGCGCCTACCCTCTCACCGAACCCGGATACGGGTGACGGGCCGGGTTCGGGCTGAGACCGTACCGGGGCGTTCACGCGCCGCGTTCCGCCGGCGTCGCGCCCGGGCGCTCGGGTCGTGGCGCTCAGGGGATTTCCGGACCGGGGTGGTGACCGGGCGTGGCCGAGGCGGAACCGGGTTCCTCTGTGGATGACAGTTTGGACGCCGTACACGAGCCGCCCACCGGTGGCCGCTTTCTCCAAGCCGGGGCGGAACGGGGAGTGGCCGGTGGGTGGGCGATTCCACTCACCGGCCACTCGTCACGAAGGTCAGCCGGTCTCGCCGGGCTCGTCCACCACGGCGGCGTCCAGTCGGATGATCTCGAACTGCACCTCCCCCTCGGCGATCTCGACCGGTCCGTTGCCGCCGTCGAAGGTGTGGTCCTTCACCGCCTCCGAACGGATACCCACGAACTCGTAGCTCTCGGGGTCCACGAGCAGCTGCTCGAAACGCCAGCCCTCCTGGATACGGCCGACCGCGAGGAGTTCGCGACCGTCGACGGTCACCGTCTCCATCTCGGTGGCCCCCGGGATCAGTGCCGCAGCCTGCCACAGCGCCGCGGTGACCTCCGGCGACAACAGGTTGTAGCCGAGAGCACCGATGACACGACTGAACAGCTCCGCGTTGATGTCCTCCTCGGTCATCGGCGCCTCTTCGCCGGTGCCCTCGCCCACGTCGGCGCCCTCTTGGTCGCCACCGGATCCGTCGTCGATCCCGGGCTCCGGCGATTCCCCGGAGTCGGCGGGCGAATCACCCTTGTCTCCGGTGTTCTGCGTGATGTCCTCCCGCAACACCTCCAGCAGTTGCTCCGGATCGGTGGGCAGTGTGGACAGGAACGGGTAGTAGTTCTCCTGCTCCCACACGGACAGCTCACCGGTTTCGGGGTCGATCGCGGCGAGCTCGGTGCCGTCGACCGAGGTCCACTCCTCGAAGACGGTGTCCGGGTCCTGTCCCTTGTCCTGCGCGACGGATCCGGTGGCCAGGCCCCGTGTCTTGACGTAGATCCACTGGTCTTCGCCGGGTGTCTCGAACGATTGGTTGGCGGCGTACGAGGCCGCCAGTTCGAAGGTCTGACCGACGGGGGTCAGTGCGGTGTCCGACGACTCCTGCGCCTCTTGCGCCGGTTCGTCCGTGCCGAGGGCACCGGTGCCGATCACCACGGCGGCCACGGCCACGGCGGCGACGCCGGCCGTCGCCGCGGCGGCGAAGCCGAATCGGGGCGTCAACCCCCTACGCGGTTTCGGTGCGGTACCCGAATCTTTGATCTCACTCATCAGGAACTCCTGTAGCTGGTCTGTGCGGCCCCGGCCCAGGTCGTGCTCCGCCAGTCCCGGAAGCATCCGGAGTAGTTCCTCCCGGTCTGGCCGGTCTGTGTGTTGCGGGTCGGTGTTCATCGCGCGATCTCCTGGGCGGGCCGGACCGCGGTGGCGCGGTCACTCTTTAGCTGTCCGGGGCGGGGTTCGAGTTCCCGGTTTCTTTCTGAAGGTGTGGCGGCACGGTCGGTGACGATTCGGGCCAGCTTGCGGCGCGCCCGCGACAGCCGGGAGCGCACGGTGCCGACGGGGATGCCGAGCGCCTCCGCTATCTGCGCGTAGTCCAGTTCGGACCAGACGTACAGCGTCAGCACCTCGCGTTCGGGCCTTCGTAGTCTCTTCAGGGCGGCCAGGCTCGCCGCCAGCCTCTCCCGGTCGTCGATGCGCGCCACGACCTCCTCGGAGTGGTCCGGCGCGACCTCGGGCTTCGGAAGTCTCGCCAGGACGTCGCCGTATCTGCGGGCGGAGCGGCGGACGTTGCGTGCGACGTTGGTGGCGATGCCCAGCAGCCAGGCGCGTGGGGGCCCGGCGTCGTCGTCGGCGTCCAGTCGTTCGCGCAGTCGCCACGCCTCCAGGAACGTCACCGAGGCGACGTCCTCGGCCGTCGCGCGGTTCCCGGTGAGCCGATACGCGTGGTGGTAGACCGATCGGAGGTGTTCGTTGAAGAGTTCTTCGAACGCGTCGTAGTCGCCGGCGCGAAGCCTCGCGCGCATACCTGTCTCCACATCTGTACCTGTCCACGGAGCCGATACGGTTCCCGTGACCTACGTCACATGTGAGCTGCCCATGGTCCCGGTCGAACCGGAACGGTCCCGTGAGCCCGCCCGCGCGGCCGGTCCACATGCGACGTGTGAGCAGGCCGCCCGGGAGACGGCGGACCGTCAGTGAGCGGGCCGGTTCAGGCGGGCCGCCTGCTTCAGCAGGTGGGCGCGTTCCGCGACGCTCGCGGCGGTCTCGGCGGCGACGGCGTACCGGCGGGCCGCGGCGGCGTGGTTTCCGGCGCGTTCCTCCAGGTAGGCGGCGACCGCGTCACGGCGGGGCAGGCCGGGGTCGAGTTCTTCGACGAGTCGCAGTCCCACGAGCGGCCCGTCGACGTGCCCGACCGCCACGGCGCGGTTGAGGGCGACCACCGGGTTGCCCGGGGTGAGCCGCACCAGTTCGTCGTACCACTCCAGGATCTGCGGCCAGTCGGTCTCCTCGGCGGTCGGCGCGTCGTCGTGGAGGGCTGCGATGGCGGCCTGTGCCTGGTACTCACCGAGCCGGTCGCGGGCCAGCGCGTGTTGCAGCACCTCCACGCCCTCGGCGATCATGTCGGTGTCCCATCTGGAGCGGTCCTGGCGCGGCAACGGCACCAGGTCGCCGGCCGCGTCGAAACGTGCCGCGCGGCGGGCGTGGTGCAGCAGCATCAGCGCGAGGAGTCCGGCGATCTCGGGGTCGCCCGGTTCGGCGGCGGCCAGTTGCCGGGTGAGGCGGATGGCCTCGGCCGCCAGGTCGGTGTCGCCGATTCCGTCGCCCCGGTCGCGGGCGCCGGCGAATCCGTTGTCGAACATGAGGTACAGGACCCGCAGGACCGCCCCGACCTCACCGGGCCGCTGGAATCGCGCGCCGCCGAGGGTCCGTTTGGCGCGGGAGATGCGTTGCGCCATGGTGGCCTCGGGAACCAGGAACGCCCGCGCGATCTGCGCCGTGGTGAGGCCGCCGACCGCGCGCAGGGTCAACGCGATGGCGGACGCGGGTGTGAGGTCGGGGTGGCAGCACCGGCTCAGGAGTAGCAGGGTGTCGTCGGTCTGCTCGGTGGGGCCGGCGGGTGGGCGGCTCGTCACGGTCACCTCGCGCATCGCCCGGGCCGACGCCGAGCGCCGCATGTCGAGGAATCTGCGCCAGGCCACCGTGATGAGCCAGGCCTTGGGGTCGTCGGGGGCCGCGTCACGGCGCACCGCCTCGACGAGTGCCTCCTGGACGGCGTCCTCGGCGGTGGCGAAGTCGGCGCCGCGCCGCACCAGGACGCCGAGTACCTGCGGTGCCAGTTCTCGCAGCAGTCGAGGGGTGATCATCGGGGTCGGTCTCCTGTCACGGTCGGACGAACGGGCGGAGCGTGTGGCCGGTACCGGCCACACGCTCTCACCTCCGAGGGGCTGTCGTCATTCGACGACCGGCGGTCCTCCGTGGAACGGCCGGACCTCGATCCACTCGTGCAGCGGCTTCCCGCCCTGGCCGGGGGCCGAGGACAGGTACGCGGCGGCCTCGTGGGCCCGCTCCTTGGAGTCGACGTCGATGATCATCCATCCGGCGATGAGGTCCTTGGTCTCGGCGAAGGGTCCGTCGGTGACCGGTGGCCTGCCCTCGCCGCCGTAGCGCACGAACTCGCCTTCGGGGGCGAGGGCCTGGGCGTCGACGAACTCGCCGCGTTCGCGCAGGTCGTCGGCGACCCGGTTCATGAAGTCGATGTGCGCGGTGATCTCCTCCGGTGTCCACTGTTCCATGGACGCCTCGGCGTTGGGGTGCGGTCGCGGTCCGCCCCGGTAGTGCTTGAGCAACAGGTACTTGGCCATGGTGTCATCCTCCGTCTCGGGCGGCGGGTTCCGCCGCCGACACCCCGGTGACGGAGCCGGGCCGGGTTTCTCGACATCCGCGGTGAGGATTTCTGCGGAATTCCGCTCCGGGCGGTCACGGGACCCTGTCGGCGGGTGTCGCGGCCGTGCGGGGTGTGGCGAGGTGGCGGGCTCCGGGGGCGAGGGAGGCCAGCAGCGGACCGGCGAGGCAGCACACCGCGCAACCGATCAGCACCGGTACCAGTCCCCACGCCGCCATCGCGGGCGCGAGCAGCGCCAGGCCGACCGGGGCGAGCCCGTACGACAGCAGGAAGTCCAGTGAGGACACCCGCGCGAGCTTGTCGGGTGCGACCTCCCGTTGCGTGGCGGTGAACCACGGGACGTTGAACAGTTCGATACCGAGTCCGGCCACCAGGTACGCGGTGACGACGGGCCACTCCCACGGTGAGGTCGCGAGGCTCAGGGGTGCGAGCGCGTAGCAGGCGAGCCCGGTCAACGCGGCCCTGCCCGCCCGGCGCGGGCGCCACCGGCTCAACAGCACCGCACCGGCCACCGCTCCCAGGGTGTAGGCGGTGGTGGCCGCCGTCAGCAGCGCCTCACCGCCGAAGGTGTCGCGGCTGACCATGGGGAGTCCGATGGCGGTCACCGAGTAGCCGGTCGTGGTGACCATCGCCAGCGCTCCGAGTCCGGCGAGGAACCACGGGTGGCGGCGGGCCTCGGCGAGGCCGGCGACGAAGTCGGCCACGATGCCGGGGCGGTGCGCGGGGACCGCCGGACGTGTCCGCGCGCCGCGTGGCGGGACGACCGCGGCGAGGAACCACAGCACTCCGGTGGCGAGGATGAGGCCGGGCACCTCCCACCACCGGGAGGCCAGGACGGTCAGGGCGGGCGCGGCCAGCACGGTGACCCGGACGGCCAGGGTGATCGCCGCGTTCGCCGGCTGTCTGGCCTTCTCCGGTACGACTTCGGCCACGAGCGCCTGGAACGCGGGACGGCACGCGCCCTGGCCGATGCCGGTGACGGCGGCGGCGGCGAGCACCAGGGAGGGGTGTACGGCCAGGCCGATCGTCATGACCGGGGCGGCGACCGCGGCGGTGAGTCCGGCGACGGCGACGACGCCGCGCCGGGAGTACCGGTCGGCGAGGATTCCGGCGACGGGTACCGCGATGAGGAAGCCGACGGTCCGGGCGGCGAGGACGACGCCGAGGAAGCCGGCGGTGAGGTCGCCGGTGAGCAGGCCGAGTCCGAGCACGAAGGGCAGTGCCCAGGTGGCGAGCCCGGACGCGGTGGTGCCGACCCACAGCCGCAGGAAGGCCGGGTCACGCCACGGGTTGTCCGGCATGCCGCTCCTTTGTTGAAAACGATTCCCGAGTTCGATAACCTCGGGACCCTAACCGGGCCCGGACGACGTGCGGCAGGCACCCCCGGAACCGATGGCGGCCAACACATGCCGACTTCTGCATGTCGAGTGTCGCGCGTTGAGAGACACGTCTCATCCGCTTGCCGGGATCGCAGATGACCGATTTAATCGGCAACGGTTTTCATTTGCGATAAGGACTCCACATGACCACCCCACCCCGGACCCGACGCCTGGACCGCCCAGGTGCCGTCACCACGGCCACCGTCGTCCTGACGGTGGCGCTGTGCGGATCGGCGATCCTGGCAATCGGCAGCGGCGGCGCGGAACTGGCACCGCTGGACACCGCGCGGTACCTGTTCGCCGGAATCACCGGCGGCCGGATCACCCCCGACGAGATCACCGACTACCAGATCATCTGGCAGATCAGGACACCCCGGGTCCTGCTCGCCGCGGTCGTCGGCGCCGGACTCGCCGTCACGGGTGTGGCGGTGCAGGCCCTGGTCCGCAACGCCCTCGCCGACCCCTACGTCCTCGGGATCTCCTCCGGAGCCGCCTCCGGCGCCGCCACCGTCACCGTGCTCGGTGGACTGCCGATGCTCGCCGGACACGGCCCCACCGTCGGCGGCTTCGCGGGCGCGATGTTCGCCGGTGCGCTCGTGTACCTGCTCGCCAGGTCCGGGGGCGGACTCACCTCGCTGCGGCTGGTGCTGGTCGGCGTCGTACTGTCCTTCGGTTTCCAGGCGGTGATGAGCGTCGTCGTCTACCTGATGCCCTCGGGAGAGTCCACCGCGACGGTCCTGTTCTGGCTGATGGGCGGATTCGGTGGCGCGGTGTGGACGGAGTTGCCCGCCGTGGCGGCGATCGTGGTCGCCGGAATCGCCGTCCTCGCCGCCAATCACCGCCGCCTGGACGTGCTGAGCCTCGGCGACGAGGCCGCCGCCGGACTCGGTGTCGACGCCGGGCGGCTCCGCAACCTGGTCTTCGCGCTCACGGCCGTCATGACCGGTGCGATGGTCGCGGTCAGCGGCGCGATCGGGTTCGCCGGGCTGATACTCCCGCACCTGATCCGGATGGTCTTCGGTGCCTCGCACGGCCGGGTCCTCACCGTCGCACCGGTCGTCGGCGCCCTGTTCATGGTCTGGGTCGATCTCGCCGCCCGCACCTGGTTCGCGCCACGGGAACTGCCACTGGGCGTCATCACCGCGCTGGTGGGCGTCCCGGTCTTCATCGCGCTGCTGCGCCGCCGCGCCTACCTGTTCGGAGGACACCGATGACACTGCGGATCGACGGCGTGTCCGTCGCGTTGGGTGGCCGCACGGTCGTCGACGCGGTGGACCTCGAGGTGGCCGACGGGCAGGTGGTGGGACTGGTGGGCCCCAACGGTTCCGGCAAGTCCACCGTCCTGCGGTGCGTCTACCGGGCGCTGCGGCCCGACTCGGGTGGGATCCGGGTGGACGGAACCGACCTGGCAACCGTCTCGGTGGCACACAGTGCCCGGATCATCGCCGCACTGACCCAGGACAACCGGTCCGAACTGGACTTCACGGTCGCGGAGATGGTGGCGCTGGGCCGGTCACCGCACCGGCCTCGTGGCGCACTGACCGACGAGGACAGGCGGATCTGCCGGGAGGCCATGGAGGCCATGGACGTCGCCGGCCTGGCCGAGCGGGGCGTACTCGGCCTCTCCGGTGGCGAACGGCAACGGGTCCTGGTCGCCCGGGCGCTCGCGCAACGCCCCCAGCTGCTCGTCCTCGACGAACCCACCAACCACCTCGACCTGCGTCACCAACTCGGCCTGCTGAAACTGCTGCGCCGCACCGGACTCGCCGTCCTGACCGTGCTCCACGACCTGAACCTGGCCGCCGGGGCCTGCGACGTGGTCGCGGTCCTGTCGGGCGGGCGGATCGTCGCCACCGGTACCCCCGCCGAGGTGTTGACCCCCGGCCTGATCCGGGAGGTCTTCGGTGTCGAGGCGACGGTCGTCGCCCACCCGGACACCGGAGTCCCACAACTGCTGTACTCACTCACCCCCTAAGGAATCCCATGCCGACGTCCCCAATCCACCGGGTGGCCGCGTCCGCGGTCGTCCTCGTCACGGTCTCCGCGTGCGGCGCGCAGGTCGACACCGCCGACGACACCACCGTGACCGTCGCGCGGTGCGGCGAGGAGGTCGAATACCGCGTACCCGAACGGGCGGTCGCGTACGAGGGCGGCAGCGCGGACAAGCTGTTCGCGCTCGGTCTCGCCGACCACGTCCACGGGTACGTCATGCCGCCCGCCAACCCGCCGGTCACCGAGTCCCCCTGGGCGGACGACTACGCCGCCGTCGAGTTCCTCGGAGACGACCTCCTCAACCGGGAACTCGTCGTGGACGCCCGCGCCGACCTGGTCGTCGCCGGTTGGCAGTCCGGATTCAGCGACGAACGCGGCATCACACCCGAGATCCTCGACGGCCTGGGAATCCAGAGCTTCATGCACACCGAGTCCTGCTACAACTACCCCGGCTTCCCGGAGCGGATGCGTCCCATGGAGGCGCTGTACGCCGACCTCGAACGGCTGGGACGGATCTTCCGGGTCGAGGACACCGCCACCGCGCTGATCGACTCGCTGCGAGACCGGGTCACCGCCGCCACCGCCGACGTGGCCGACGAGGACCGGGTGCCGGTGTTCCTGTACGACTCCGGGACCGACCAGGCGTTCACCGCCGGGAACCAGGTGCCGCCCGACGAGATCATCGAACTCGCGGGCGGGCGCAACATCTTCCACGACCTCGACGAACGGTGGACCCAGGTCGGTTGGGAGGCGGTCGTGGACGCGCAACCGGAGGTCATCGTCATCCTGGACTACGGTGATCAGTCCGCACAGGACAAGATCGACTTCCTGAAGACCTTCCCGGCCACGTCCGGCCTGCCGGCCGTCGTCGAGGACGACTTCTTCGTCCTGGACTACAACGAGGGGATCAGCGGCCCGAGGAACGTCACCGGGCTGGAGCGGTTCGCCGACTACCTGGCGGAACGGGGCTGACGGCGATCCGGCTCCGTCCCCCGAGGGGTCGGAGCCGGATCGTCGGGGCGTCCTCGGCGGCGCGTCGCCGGGCCGGGGGCGGATCCGGCCCGGGGACGCCGACCGACGGCGATCGCCCCTCCCGGGCCGGCCGTGTCGGCCACCCGGGTCGTTCACGCCCGGCGGGCCGCTTCCGCGGAGGCGGCCCGCCGAGACCGGCCGGTCACGCCGTCGGGCGCACCCGGCCCCAGTGCCACCACGGCACCGACCAGCCGAGCTGGTCGGAGAACCCGAAGTGGTTCGTGGTGCGCGGGAAGTACATCCCGTACCAGAACAGCGGCACCCACTCGGTGTCGCGCGCCCAGATCTCCTGGAGGCGCTTGTAGTGCTCACCGCGTTCGGCCAGCGTCGTGGCGCGCCGCGCCGCCTCGTAGGCGGCGTCGACGTCGGGGTTGCGGTGCCCGGCCATGTTGTTCTTGCCGGTGCTGGAGTACTTGGTGCGGGTGATCTCCGGGTCCGGCGCCATCGAACCGCCCACGATGATCAGGTCGAAGTCGTGGTCCCGGCGGACGGTCGCCGACCAGTCCACCGAGGACAGGCCGTCGAAGGTGACGTCGAATCCGAGCCGGTCGAGGGCGTCGGAGAGGATCTGCGCCAACGGCCGGTGACCGTGGAACGTGTCCATGTAGTACATGCGCAGCGCGCCACGCCGGCCCGAGGCGTCCCGGGTCACGCCGGCCTCCTCCAGCAGCGCCTCGGCCTTGCCGAGGTCGTGGGCGGGTGCCTTGGCGTCGGGGTTGAAGGCCCACTCGGTGGAGCCGAGCAGGTAGTGGTCCCAGGCGTAGGAGACGCCCGGGTCGGCCAGCGCCTCGATCGGGGCGCGGTCGATCGCGTGCGCGACGGCGCGGCGGACCCGCTCGTCCTGCCACAGTGGCCGGGAGTGGTTGAAGTCCAGCAGCGCCATGCCGGGGCCCTCGAAGGTCACCAGTTCGGCGTGGGTGGCGCCGTCCAACAGGTGGAGGCGGTCCTTGGTGATGGTGTCCTGCGGGACGACGTGCGCCTCGCCTCGGGCGACCATTCGGACGCACTCGTCACGGTCGGGCACGATCTTCAGGATCAACCGGTCGATCTGCGCCTGCGGCCCCCAGTGGTTCTTCACCGCCTCCATGACGACCTTGTCACCGGGGATCCAGTCGACGAGCCGGAACGGGCCGCTGCCGACCGGCTTGAGGTTGTGCGGGTTGGTGGACCAGTCGGTGCCCTCGTACAGATGTGCCGGGAGGATGTGCGCGAAGATGAAGTTGCCCAACAGGACCAGGAACCCGGAGTTCGGTGTGGACAGATGGTAGTCGACGGTGTGCCGGTCGACCTCCACGATCCGTTCCACGTCGTCCAGGAACATGGACCCGGTGTAGCCCATCTCCTTCGCGTGCGTGTGCGTGTACGCGACGTCGTGGGCGGTCAACGGCGTGCCGTCCTGCCAACGCGCGGCCTGGTTGAGGTGGAACCGCCACCGCCGCGCCCCGTCCAGGCACTCCCAGTGCGTGGCGAGGTCGGCGTGCGGATTGATGTCGTACCACTCGTTCAACACCACGCGGTTGTAGATGTTGTTGCACGCCATGTACCCGGCGCTTCCGGTGGTGTTGCGGTACACGTCGTTGAACTCGACGGCGTCGACGGGCGTCGCCACGATCAGTTCTCGCATCGGATCATCACTTTCGGTCGGGGATACTACTGCTGAGGAGAGGCGGCGTCGGCGGCCACCGGACGGATCCGGCCCCAGTGCCACCAGGGGATGGAGTAGCCGAGTTGGTCGGCCCAGCCGAAGAAGCGGGTGCTGCGGGGGTAGTACGTGCCGTACCAGAACAGCGGCACCCACTCGGTGTCGCGCGCCCAGATCTCCTGGAGCCGCTTGTAGTGCTCACCGCGTTCGGCGAGGCCGGTGGCGGCGCGCGCGGCGGCGTAGGCGGCGTCGACGTCGGGATTGCGGTGCCCGGCCATGTTGTTCCTGCCGCCGCTGGAGTACTTGGTGCGGGTGATCTCGGGGTCGGGCGCCATGGCGCCGCCGACGACGATGAGGTCGAAGTCACCGTCGGTACGGACCCGTCGCGCCCAGTCCACGGAGGAGAGGCCCTCGAAGGTCACGTCGAAACCGAGCCGCCCCAACGACTCCGACACGATCCGCGCCAGCGGAAGGTGACCGTGGAACGTGTCCATGTAGTACAGTCGCAGCGCGGCCCGCGTCCCGTCGCCGTCCCGGCGGAGGCCGGCCTCGTCGAGCAGTTCCTCGGCTCTGGCGAGGTCGTGTCCGGGTGCCTTCGCGTCGGGGTTGAACGCCCACTCGGTCGAGGCGAGCAGGTAGTGCGGCCACGCCTGCGACACCCCGGGGTCGCCCAGTTCCTCGATGGCGGAGCGGTCGATCGCGTGCGCGACGGCGCGGCGGACCCGCGCGTCCTGCCACAGTGGCCGGGACTGGTTGAAGTCCAGCAACGCCATGCCGGGGCCGCGGCGGGTGAGGACCTCCGCGTCCACCGCGTCGTCCATGAGCGACAACCGATCGCGGGTCAGAGTGTCCTGGGTGACGATGTGCGCCTCGCCGCGGGCGACCATCCGGACGCACTCGTCACGGTCGGGCACGATCTTCAGGATCAAGCGGTCGATCTGTGGGCGCGGCCCCCAGTGGTCCTTGACCGCCTCCATCACGACCCGGTCGCCCGGCACCCAGTCCACCAACCGGAACGGGCCGGAACCCACCGGTTTCAGGTTGTGCGGGTTGGTGGACCAGTCGGTGCCCTCGTACAGGTGCGCCGGGAGGATGTGCGCGAAGATGAAGTTCCCCAGCATGAGTAGGAAACCCGAGTTCGGCGCGGACAGTCGATAGTCCACGGTGTACCGGTCGACCTCGACGATCTCCTCGACGTCACCGAGGAACATCCCACCCGTGTAGCCCATCTCCTTGGCGTGGCGGTGGGTGTAGGCGACGTCGTGCGCGGTCAGCGGTGTGCCGTCCTGCCAGCGCGCGGCCTGGTTGAGGTGGAACCGCCACCGCCGCGCCCCGTCCAGGCACTCCCAGTGGGTCGCCAGGTCGGCGTGCGGGTTGATGTCGTACCACTCGTTGAGCACGACCCGGTTGTAGATGTTGTTGCACGCCAGGTATCCGGCGCTTCCGGTGGTGTTGCGGTAGACGTCGTTGAACTCGACGGCGTCGTGGGGGGTGGCCACCACGAAATCGATGGTCATCACAGACCTTTCCGACACCGGGAGGTGTCATCGGGGTTGGAGGCCGTCTTCGGGCCTCGTTCGTCGCGAGCGGTGTTCCGGTCGAGTGCGTTCGCGAGGCGGAGGGGGCGATGTTCTGGGAAGGTCCGTGCGTACCGGGTGGTACGTCGGGGCCTCCGCCGGCGCCGCGAGGCGCCGACCGGGCGACGCGCGGCGGAACAGTCGGCCTCTCAAAGCAGATTGCCGTGCGGGCAGGGCTCCGGGCGGTCGTCCTCGGTCGGCCACAGCGGCCGCAGGAACGGCGGCTTCGCCCGTTCGATACGGGGGTCGGGCACCGGGACGGCCGCCAGCAGCGCCCGGGTGTAGGGGTGCGCCGGTTCGGACAGGACGCGCGATGTCGCTCCGTGCTCCACCATCTGGCCGCCGTACATCACCCCCACCTCGTGGGACAGGTCGGCGACGACCGCCAGGTCGTGCGCCACGAACAGGTAGGAGACGTCCCGCTGCTCCTGGAGTTCACGCAGCAGGGTCACGATCTCCGCCTGCACCGACACGTCCAGCGCCGAGACCGGTTCGTCCAGGACGATCAGGCGCGGTTCCAGGGCCAGTGCCCGCGCGATGGCGATGCGTTGGCGTTGCCCACCGGAGAACTCGTGCGGGAACTTCCCGGCGCTCACGCGCGGCAGCCTCACCTGGTCCAGCAGCTCCGACACCCGCGAGGCGGGGAAACGCCGCCGCTGGATCCTCGCCGGTTGGCTCAGCAGGTCCGAGACGGTCATGCGCGGGTCGAGCGAGGTGTAGGGGTCCTGGAACACCACCGAGACGTCGGCGCGGAACATGCGGCCCGCGTCGCCGCGCATGGCGGTGACGTCCCGGCCGGCGAACTCCACGGTTCCGGCCGTGGCGCGTTCCAGCCCCAGCAGGGTCCGCAGCAGCGTCGTCTTCCCGGAACCGGACTCGCCGACGATGCCGAGGGTGCGTCCCGGCGCGACCTGGACGCTCACCCCGCACAGGGCGTGGACGACCTCGTGTCCGCCCCGGCGGGCGCGGCGCGGCGGCCGGTAGTGCTTGACCAGGTCCACGGTGCGCAGCAGTGGTTCGCTCATGAGTCCTCCTCGATGTCGGCGGCGGCCGACCGGGACGCCGGGGCCAGCGCGAGGCTGGGCGCGAGTGCGAGCAGGCTGCGGGTGTACTCGTGGCGCGGCCGGTAGAAGACGGTGTCGACGTCGGCGTGTTCCACGACCTCACCGGCGCGCATCACCGCCACCTGGTCGGCGATGCCCGCCACCAGTGACAGGTCGTGGGTGATGAACAGCATCGCCGCGCCGGTGCGTTCCCTCGCCAACGCCAGTGTGGACATCACCTGGGCCTGTACGGTCACGTCCAGGGCGGTGGTCGGCTCGTCGGCGATGATCAGGTCGGGATCGTGGACCATCGCCAAGGCGATCGCGATGCGTTGCCGCATACCGCCGGACAGCTGATGCGGGTAGGAGTCCAGCAGGCGCGCCGGGTCCTTGATGGCGACACCGTCGAGCAGTGCGACGATCCGGTCGCGGTGGTCGGCGGGGAGTGGCCCCGCCAACCGCATCGAGTCCTTGAACTGGGTCGCGATCGTCAGCACCGGGTTCAGCGTGGTCGAGGGGTCCTGCAGGATCACCGCGATGCGGCGGCCCCGGTACTCGCGCCACTGTGAGAAGTTCAGGCCGGTCAACTCCCGGCCGTCGAACCTGACCGATCCGCCGCCGACCGCGTCGGGTGGCAGCAGGCCCACCACCGACAGCGCGGTCACCGACTTGCCGGATCCGGACTCGCCGACGAGCGCCAGGACCTCACCGTCGTCGATGTGCAGGTCGACGCCCTTGACGACCCGTTGGTCGCCGAAGTCGACGGTCAGGCCGCGCACGTCCAGGACGCCGCGCGGGGTGTCGTCGGGCGGGGTGTCGGCGTCGCGGCGGCGTCGCGCGGTCCGCAGCGGGTTCGCCAGCGCCGCCTTGGGGTTCGCCGCGTCGCGCAGTCCCTCACCGGCGTAGTTCACGGCCAGCACGATCACCACGATCAGCAGTCCCGGGAAGTAGAACAGCCATGGCCGGGTCAGCACGGCCGACTGCGCGTTGGAGACCAGCAGGCCCAGTGACGTGTCCGGTGGCTGGACTCCGAACCCGAGGAAGGACAGCCCGGACTCGGCGAGGATCGCGGTACCGAACAGCAGGGTCGCGGCGACGATGATGTGGTCGGCGACGTTGGGGATCAGGTGCCGCGTCATGATCTGGAGGTTCCCCGCGCCCATGACCCGCGCGGCGTCCACGAACGGCAGGCTCCGCAGGCTGAGCACGATCCCCCGCACCAGCCGCGACACCGGCGTCCACATCAGCACACCGAGGACGAGGGACAGGGCGAGCCAGTTGACGCCGCCGGTGGGGACCACCGATCCCAGGAAGGCCGCGATGGCGATGGTCGGCAGGGTCAACGTCAGGTCCACCAGGCGCATCACCGCGGCGTCGACGAATCTGCCGAAGTAGCCGGCGATCACGCCGAGGGTGACACCGATGAGGCACGCGACCACGGTGACGGTGGTGGCGATCAGCAGCGACTGCTGCAGTCCCCGCAGCGTCTGCGCGAACAGGTCCCGGCCGAGCGTGTCGGTACCCATCGGGTGGGCCGCCGACGGCGGCTGCGACAGGTCGGGGGTGATCTCGCCGTGCCCGTAGGGCCACACCAGGGGCACCACGACGGCGACGAGCGCCAGCAGCACCAGTACGGCGAGACCGGCCACGCCCAGCTTGTGCCGGCGGAACCGGCGCAGGATGACCCTGCCGCGGCCGTTGCCGCCGGTCGCGGGTTCGTCGGTGGGGACGGTGTCAGTTGCCATAACGCACCCTCGGATCCACGATCGCGTACAGCAGGTCGGCGATCAGGTTGAATACGACGACGGCGAAGGCGGCGATGAGCAGCCACGCCAGGACCGCGTTGCCGTCGCGGAGGTTGATCGATTCCAGTAGGAACCCGCCCATGCCGCGCCATTGGAAGACCGTCTCGGTGATGACCGCCCCCGACAGCAGGACCGGCAGGTCCAGGGCCACGACGGTGATGATGGGCACCAGTGCGGGGCGCACCACGTAGCTGCGCACCACCCGACCCCGCGACAGTCCCTTGAGGACCGCGAATCTCACGTGGTCGCCGGCCAGCGACTCGGCGATGGCGGTCCGCTGGTACCGGCTCCACGCCGCGAAGTGGACCAGGATGAGCACCAGCGTCGGCAGCACCAGGTGCGCCGCCGAGTCCAGTAGGAACGGCACGAACCCCTGCGGTGGTGGCACCGAGTTGGCGCCCACGGTCGCGAAGACCGACGCGCCCACCTGCTCGTTGAAGTAGATGCCCCACTGTTTGAACAGCACCGCCATCCAGAACGACGGCAGCGCCAGCATCACGAACGTCATCGGGGTCAGCACCAGGTCCGGGAAGCGGCGCTGCCGCAGTCCCGAGACCGTGCCCGCGATCAACGCCAGGATCAGGGCGATGACCACCGCGACCACGACCAGTCGCAGCGTGACACCGATACGGTCGGTGAGTTCGGCGCCGATGTCGCGGGTCGCGATCGTGGACGGCCCCAGGTCGCCCTGGAACAGTCCGCCGACCCAGTTCAGGTATCTCTCGTGCAGCGGCAGGTCCAGGCCGAGGCGTTGCTCCTCGGCCTGGATCACCGAAGGCGGCACGGGAGGCTGCCTGTCACGCAGGTCGGCCAGGGGGTCACCGGAGACGGCGATGACCACGAAGATGACGATCGAGGCGAGCAGGAGCACGCCCACCGCACTCAGCATTCTGCGCAGGATCATCCACGCCATCGGGTTCCTCCTAGGTTCTTCGTGTGAAGGAAACGCGGGTCAGGCCGCCGAACGCCCGGCGACACGCCGGATCCGGCCCCAGTGCCACCACGGAACGGAGTACGCCACCTGGTCCGACCAGCCGAAGAAGTCGGCGCTGCGCGCGAAGTAGGTGCCGTACCACAGCAGCGGCACCCACTCGTTGTCGCGCGCCCAGACGGCCTGGAGCCGCCGGTAGTGTTCGCCGCGCTCGGCCAGCGTCGTGACACCGCGCGCCGCCTCGTAGGCGGCGTCCACGTCGGGGTTGCGGTGCCCGGCGAAGTTGCCGTCGCCGCCCGAGGAGTACTTCGGTGACGTGATCTCCGGGTCGGGCGTGAGCGCGCCGCCGACGATCACCAGGTCGAAGGCGTGGTCGCGGTTGACCCTGGCCGCCCACTCCGGCGACGGCAGGCCCTCGACGGTCGTCTTGATCCCCACCGCGGCGAGCTGTTCGGCGAGCATCGCGGCCAGCGGCCGGTGCCCGTCGAAGAGCTCCATGTAGTACAGGGTGAGGGTGCGGTCGGCGAGCCGGTCGGCCACACCCGCCTCGGCGAGCAGTTCCCTCGCCCGTTCCACGTCGTGGTCGGGGGCCTTGGCGTCGGGGTTGAACGCCCACTCGGTGGAGCCGAGCAGGTAGTGCGGCCACGCCTGCGACACGCCCGGGTCGGCCAGGGTCGCGATGGCGGAACGGTCGACGGCGTGCGCCACGGCCTGCCGGACGCGCGGGTCCTGCCAGAGCCGGTCCCGGTGGTTGAAGTCCAGCAGGGCCATCCCCGGTCCGGGGTCCTTCATGACCTCGATGTTCGCGGTGGCGCCCTCCAGCAGGTGCAGCCGGTCCTTGGTGAGGGTGTCCTGCGGGAAGTAGTGCGCCTCGCCGCGGGCGACCATCCGGACGCACTCCTCGCGGTCGGGCACGATCTTCAGGATCAACCGGTCGATCTCCGGGCGTGGCCCCCAGTGGTCCTTGACCGCCTCCATGACGATCCGGTCACCGGGGATCCACTCGGCGAACCGGAACGGCCCCGACCCCACCGGGTTCAGGTTGTGCGGGTTGGTGGCCCAGTCGGTGCCCTCGAACAGGTGCGCCGGGAGGATGTGCGTGAAGATGAAGTTGCCCAGCAGCACCAGGAAACCGGAGTTGGGCGCCGACAGGTGGTAGTCGACGGTGTGGGGACCGACCTCGACGATCCGTTCCACGTCCCGCATGAAACGGCCGCCGGTGTAGCCCATCTCCTTGGCGTGCGTGTGGGTGTAGGCGACGTCGTGCGCGGTCACCGGCACGCCGTCGTGCCAGCGCGCGGCCTGGTTGAGGTGGAACCGCCACCGCGTCGCCCCGTCCAGGCACTCCCAGTGGGTCGCCAGGTCGGGGAACGCGTTGATCTCGTTCCACTCGTTGAGCACCACGCGGTTGAAGATGTTGTTGCACGCCAGGTATCCGGCGCTTCCGGTGGTGTTGCGGTAGACGTCGTTGAACTCGAGGGCGTCGTGGGGGGTGACCACGATGAATTCTTCAGTCACGGGGATCCTCGCCTTGGAAGAAGCGGATTCGAAGGGGATGGACCGGCCCGGCGGCGAGTCGGGGGCCGCCGGGCCGGGGACGTCAGGACGTGCCGGGCTCCGCCAGCAGGCCCCACTCCTCGACGTTCATGGTGGTTCCGTACTTGCTCGGGTTGATGAAGATGTTCCCGTAGGTGTTCGGGTAGACCGCCATCATCGGGGTGCCGAACAGCGGCAGGACCACGCCGTCACCGAGCAGCACCCGGTCGAGTTCGTTCATCAGCTCGATCTGCGCGGCGGGGTCGAGTTCGGAGGCGGCGGCCTCCAGCAGCGCGTCGGCCTCGGGGTTGGAGTAGCCGAAGGAGCGCGGCGCGTCGGTTCCGTACCACTGCTGCATGGACAGCGGACCGAGGTCGAGCGCGGTCCCGGTGGCCATGAGGTCGAAGTCGCCCTCCCGCAGCGCGGGGCTGTACCGGGCGCCGTCGGCGGCGTCGATGTTGATCGTGATGCCCAGTGCCAGGAGCTGCTGCTGGGCGATCTGGGCGACCTCCATCCGCAGCACGTCGGTGCCGAGAGTCAGGAAGCTCAGGTCGCGCAGCGGGGTGCCGTCGGGCTGGATCAACTGCTCGTCGGTGATGGTGTAGCCGGCGTCCTCCAGGATCCCGATGGCGCCCTCGACGTCGCCAGCGCCGATGCCCAGGTCGGTCATGTTGTCCCGGTACGCCTCCTGGCCGCCGATCTGCTGACCGGGGACGTAGACCGAGCTCTTCATCTGCGGGACGTCGGGGGCGAACTGGCCGATGGTGCGTTCCCGCATGTCACCCAGGTCGAGGGCGGTGGCGATGGCACTGCGCAGGGCGGGATCGCTCATGACGTCACCGGTGGTCTTCATGCCCAGGTGGTAGTAGGTGAGCGTGGAGCCGGTGTTGATGGTCATGTTCGGCAGCTGCCGCGCCTGGTCCATCGTGTCGACGGTGGGCGTGGCGTAGACCAGCTGCACCTCTCCGCTCTGGAGGGCGGTGAGCTGTTCACCCTGTCCGGTGATGTACCGGGTGGTGATGGTCTCCAGGTTGGGACCCTCCCCGTACCAGTTCGGGTTCGGGACCATCGTCATGGAGATGCCGTCGGTGTAGTCCTGGATGATGTAGGGCCCGCCGGAGAACTCCGGCACGTTCTTCGAGAAGCCCTCGTTGAAGCTGGTGGCCAGGTCGCCGTATCCCTCGGCGACGTGCGCCGGGAGGATGTAGTTGAACAACGCGCGCCATTCCGAGAACGGCTCGGAGTAGACCATGGTGATGGTCTTGCCGTCCTCGCTCGCCTCGATGGAGGTGATGTCGCTGTATCCCTCGGTGAAGGCGGCGAGGCATTCGGCGCACTTGGACGGGTCCTGGACGGCCTGGGTGTAGACGAAGTCGTCCACGCCGATCGGCGTGCCGTCCGACCACTGCACGCCGTCCTGGAGCACGTATTCCACGGTCATCGGGTCGGTCTCGACGACGTCGGCCTTCTCCAACAGGGCTTCGTTGATCACGACGCTGGTGTCGGGAAGGGTAAGGAACGGGTGCGGGTACAACGGCCACTGTTGTTGACGCTGGCCCGTGGTGTCGCCGTTGGCCGAGATCGGGTTCCAGTCGGTGATGGGGCTGGTGGCGGCGATGGTGATCTCGCCGCCGGCGACCACGTCCTGAGTCTCGGTCTGGTTCTGGGCGTCGTTGGACGGGCCTTGGGAGGTGCACGCCGCCGCGGTGAAGGACAATGCGGCGGCCATGGCGATATAGGAGAGACGACGAATCCGCGTCATGGTTTCCTCCGGGAGAAAAGCGAATCAGTAGGTGCGACACCGACGTCACATCCCGCGGTGGTTGTGACTATAGCTAGACTTAACCCTGCCTTATAGTTCTTATGTCCATGGACATATTCACATCAGAAAGGCGTCACCGACCGCATGGAGACAGAAGCCGCGCTCCTCACCACGATCACGCGAGCGGTCACCCTGCGTACCGCCGCAGCCCTCACCCGGGCGGTCGCGGACCTCATCAGCACCGGCGGCATCCCCCCACACGCGCGACTGCCCACCATCCGCGCCGTCTCCGACTCCCTCGGCATGAGCAGATCCGCCGTGGGCCAGGCATGGCGCGAGCTGCAGGCCCAGGGCCTCGTCGAGAGCAAACGCCGCGGCGGGACCACCGTCATCGGCCAACCGACACCACCCCACGCCAAACGCTACGAATCGATGATCCGCGCATCCATCACCATGCCGGTGGACCTCGGCAACCTGTGGTGTGGCGACATGCCGCCGATCGACCTGAGCCGCGCGTTCGACTACGCCGTACGCCACCCGGACGTGGGCAACCAGTTCGCCCAACAGATCACCCCCGAACTGCGGGACGCCGTCTCCCCCGACTGGCCGTTCCACACCGAGTCGTTCCTGGCCACCCACGGCGCCATCGACGCGTTGGAGATGTCCCTGGCCGCGCTGGTACGACCCGGCGACCGCGTCGCGGTCGCGGTGCCGACGATCGCCCGGGTCTTCGACATCCTCGAATCCCTCAGCGCGACCCCGGTCCCCATTCCCTGGGAGGAGGCCGGCCCCTCGTTGAAGGACCTGCGTCGCGCACTCATCGGCAAACCGGCGGCCTTCGTGTACCAGCCAAACCGCTCACTGCCCAACGGACGATCGGTCACCCAGGAGTGGATGGCCGAGGCCGCCGAGGTACTGAACGGGACCATCCCGGTCCTGGAGATGGACCAGACCTGGCCGCTCGGCGGCGGCTCCTCGTCACTCGGTTCCCGACTGCCCGAACAGGTGCTCCACACCCGTTCGTTCAACTTCGCCTTCGGCGCCGACATGCGACAGGCCGTGGTCGGCGGCAACTCCCGGCTCACCGACGTCCTGTGGAACCGGCTGTCCTACTCCTCCCGGTACGTCTCACGGATCATGCAGCTCGCCCAGGCGTACCTGCTGACCGACCCCGACACCCTGGCGGCGTTGCGGGCGTGGGACACCGAGATCCACCGTCGTTACCGCACCTTCGCCGAGGCACTGCGCCGCAGGGGACACGAGGTGGAGGAGGCGTCCCCGCCGCTGATCTGGCTGCGCGTGCCGGACGAGCACTCGGTCTGCACCCGGCTCAGCACGCGCGGCATCGTGGTACACCCGGGCTCCTTCTTCCGGCCCGGCGCACGCTGGGAACAGCGCATCAGCGTCAACGCCGCCGCCCGGGGCACCGGGCTGGAGGAACTGGCCGACGAGATCGCCGCCGCCTGCGACCCGCGGCTCGCCGGCGGCGCCTGAAAACGGAGGCCGGCGCGAGCGAACGCCGCGCCGGCCCTCAACCCGCCATCAGCAGGTCCGAGACGGTGAACCGGGTGTCGCATTCGGGGCAGTGCGCCTCACCGAACGCCCGCAGCAGCATGTCGGCCAGCCGCAACCGTTCGTCCCGGACCGCCAGCCGGTACAGCCGCAGGCCGACGCCTGTCAACGCGTCGGGTGACGCGGGGATCAACGGCCGCGAGTCCACGTCGTCGCGAAGGGCGTAGTCCTCCACCGTCGTGAACGTCCCCCGCCGCCCCAGGGCGACGAACATCCACGTTCCGCAACCGGGACAGTCCAGCTCGTACTCCTCCGTCTGCAGACCCCGGCACAGCGACTCCGGCCACCCGACTGCCCCCTCGCACACCAGCAGCGTCTCCAACAGGTCGACGTACTCGCCGTCGGACTCCGCGTCGTGCATGTACCGGCTCGCGGTCGCCCGGAGGATCTCGATCTGCCCGGCATACCGGGAACGAACGTCCCCGGCGTCGACGGGCCGGTCGACACTGCCGAGGATCGCCCCGGCCAGGGCCAGGGCGTACACGGCCTGCCGCCGGTCCGGCGCCCCGGCGATCCCGGTGAGCCAGTGGAGGGCGGCGTAACTCGCCGAGTACACCGTCCCCTGATGGCACAACGCCGACCACAGGTCGTCCCACAGTTCATCCGTCGGCGCGGACTCCAGACGCGCCAACCGGGCCGGAACGTCCTCGGCGGAACCGTACGCGTGCCCCAGTGAGGACCAGTCGATCATGTGACCACCCCGCGTTCTCGGCCGGCGGCACGGGACGGAGCCACCGGTGTCATTCCACACCGAGCTCGTCGGCTATGGCGATCCGGGTCCCGCAGTCGGCGCACTCGGCCTCACCGAACGCGTAGGTGAGCATCTCGGCCAGCTTCGGTTGCCCGTGTGAGACCGCCAGCTCATGGATCCGCCGCCGGGTACCGGTCAGGTCGGCGGGCGAGGCGGGGTACAGCGGTCGCTGCCGGGGTTCCCCGTCCGGCCCGTCGCGTTCCGTGGAATACGTGTAGCCCTTCGCACCCAGGATGATGTGCAGGCACTCGTCGCAGGAGGTGCAGTCGATCTCGTACTCCTCCGAGCGGATCCCCCACAGGAGCCGGGAGGGCCAGCCCTCGGCGCCCTCCAGTTCCAGCATCGTCTCCAACAGGTTCACGAATTCGAGGTACGCCGTCTCGGTGGACAGGTGGCGCCTGGTGATGTCCGACATGACACCGATCTGCGGCGCGTACCGTGCCCGGATCTGTTCGATGCCGTCGGGGCGGTCGTCGCTTCCCAGGATCGCCCCGGCCAGGGCGAGCGCGGATTTCGCCTGTTCCGGATCGGACGACCGGGCGGTGTCGGTCAACCAGTCGAGTGCGGCGTAACTCGCGGAGTACACCGTCCCCTGATGGCACAACGCCGACCACAGGTCCGTCCACAGTGCGCTCGTCGGAGCGGCGCGAAGCCGCTCCAACTTCTCCGGGATGTCCTCGGCGGAACCGTAGGCGTGACCCAGCGAAGACCAGTCGGTCATTCGACAACCTCTCAGTGTGAAATGGAGAACTCCGACAGGGGTCAACCCGAGGCCTTCTCCGACATGGCGAACAGGTCCAGTATCGACTGTTGCGTCTGTGGCGCGTACTCGGTCGTGGCCCACTCCAACAGTTCCGGCATCGTGAACGGATACGCCGCCATCTGCTCGGCACTGCTGTCGGGGTAACGTTCCGGGTCGCGCTCGTACTCGGCGACCCCCGGATCGGGTGACACGTCGAGGTTCACCCGCAGCACCCAGTGGTCGTACCGTGCGAAGAGGTAGACGTGGTAGCTGTCCGACAGCTCGCCCGCGATGAAGTAGCTCTCGTCCCATTCACCGGCGACCTCACCCTCCTGGGCGCCCTCCAACTCGATGGGCGACGGCCCCTGCGTCAACTGGTCGATCATCGACCGGTACTCCCCCGCCACCTCCTCGGCGGTGTACCGGGTCGTCACGGACACCGACACCGTCGCGTCGCCCCGGTGCCTGTCGGAGTCGTTCCAGGCGGCCAGGTCGAACATGCCCTGGCACGACGGCGTCTCCTGAGCCGCGTAGTCGCTGCTCATCAGGCCGTCACCCCGGATCGCCGTCACTCCCAGGTACTCCTGCACGGGCGTGATGTCCTCCAGGAGTTCACACCCGTCCCGGCTCATGAGAACGATGTGCGTCTTCGGTGCCTCCTCCGGCGCCCCGGCATCGGATCCCAACGGGCCGAGCCCGTCACAACCCGCCGACACCGCCATGACGGCGGCGGCGACTACCGCACCGATCGTCCGCTTCACTCTCGTCTCCCTCCACATGTGGACTCCGATCGTGACCGCGGGATGCACGGGCGACGCATCGATCCGCCGCCCGGAACCGTGCACGCCCGGCACGTCAACCCCGCGCGGCCCCACCCCACTCGGCACGCAGGTCCGCGGCGACGACCCGGACCCGGCCACCGATCAGCGCGATGTCGTGGCGGCAACCGGCTTCATGCGGCAACACCTCGTCCAGTTGCACCGGCCCCGGTCGACGACTCCCCCACCACTCGGTGCCGTACGCCGCCGCCGTGTACTCCACGACCCCCGTATAACGGATGGTCAAGGGCTCGGAATGCTTGAACCGGTTCGGCGCGAACCGCAACGTCAGCGACACCGCCCCGTCCCGCTGCGTCGTATGCGCCGATTCCAGCGTCAGGTCCTGAGAGGCTGTCTTCGATCCTGCTGTTCTACTGCGCGACGACCGGTCGGCGCCTCGCGGCGTTGTCGGAGGATCCTGCGTACAACACCGGTACGCAGGACCTCCTCCGCCTTGCGAATGCACTCGACCGGACCGCCGCTCGCTACGAACGAGGACCAAAGACAGCCTCTGACACAGCGATCACCGAAGAAGTAGTAGTGTGCCGGGTCCTCGGCGTACTCCCGCGCACCCGGCGGCAACGCCGCCGCGAAACCCGGCAACGCCGCGAGATACCCCTCGGCATCCATGAAGTAGCCCTTGAACCAGCCGTCCTCCACGATCGGCGCGATCCGCACATACCGCATGCCCACGTCCTCCCGCGACCCCGCCGACCGGGAGTCGGTGCCGGGACCGTCGGGCGAGACGTTCACCGTCATCCCTCGACCGTCAGGAGCCACCGGGCGAACGGGTCCCGCGGGTCGGTGTCCGCCATCTCCACCGGAGTGGCGACCTCCAGACCCGTCTGCGGGACGGTCACCCCGAACTCCGCCTCCAGCCACCGCCGGTACGCGGTGTCGGTGCCGACCGGTTCGTCGTCGTAGTCGAGCGCCGGAGCCGACCAGGCCCCGGACCAGCACAGTTCCTGGTAACCGACCGCCAGCAGGCGAAGGAAGTCCAGCGGTGTCTCACCCAACAGGCACACCGTGGTCGAGCCCGAACCCGAACCCATGTGGACGATCCGTTGCCGCCCCTCGTCGTCGAGCCAGAACGCCGCCCGCGAACCGTCACCACCGGTCGCCGCGAACACGCACACCCGCCGGATCACCGCCGGATCGGCGGTGCCGAACCAGTGCTCCAGGTCCACGCAGCCCTCGGCGCGGAACTCGATGCCACAGGCGGGCGACACGTCCGACTCGGCGTCGAGGGTACCGGTGAGCAGTCCCCACGAGTCGTTCACGGCGCCGTTGGCATGGATCCAGTCGTAGAGCCGCCGGATCTCGTCGGGAATCCGCATCCCGGGACACAGCACATCGGACAGTTCACGCAGCAGGGGATTCACCACGGCTCCTACCGTTCAGAGGGGACCACCGGGCACATCATCCCCGTCGTGTCCCACCCCGTGCCGTGGCCCCACACCTCCACCGGCGCGGCCCCGAAGCCCACCGGCCCAGGCCACGGCGTCGTCCAGGGCGTTCACTCCCGTCATGCTCGCGGCCGCCAGACCGGTGGGCACGCCGTTCACCTCGCGAAGCCTGCCCCACTGTTCGGCCGAGAGCGTCAGCACCCGCAACCCGGAGAACATCGGCTCACCGAGCCTCTCGACGTCACGAACCTCGACTCCGGAGAGGTCCAACTCCGCCAGCTGCGGTACGGCCGCGAGCGATTCGACACTCACCGCCTCTTCCACACCCGTCAACTTCAGGCTCCACAGCGTCGGATGTCCCGCGAGCCCTTCCAGGTCCACAGTGCGCGCGTCGATGCTCAACGCCTCCACCGGTTGGTCGTGCGACAGTGTCGTCGTGACATGGTTCGCCCGGTTGACGGAGATCTCCCGCAGAAGGGGTAGCGGGGCCAGTCCGCCCAGTCCGATCACGTCCCCGTCGTTGAGATAGACCGCCTGTACCTCCGAGGGGTCGACGAGGTCCGCGACCACGTCATCGACTCCCCGTCCCCCCATCCGTACCGACCTGTGATGATCGGTCTCCGCCGACCGGCCGAGGCCGTCGTCGAATTCCAGGTACGGATCCTCGCTGTCCGGGTCCTCGTACGCACCGGTGCGCAGTGCCTCGACGACCTGCCGCAACACCACCGTCACCGATTCCGCGATGTAGCCGACCGGTCCGTGGAAGTCACGACCGAACTCGAACAACTGCCCCCGGCGGCCCCGCGGGCCGGGGTCGAGGTCGATCGCCCCGTAGTTACAGCCCGGGTCACTCGTGATCGTCACCCACCAGTCGCTGCGCGACAACCGGCGCACGTGGCCCGCCGGAGAGGCCTCGAACACGACCGCGCAGGTGGGGAACATCCCATCCTCGCCCACAGCCACGCCCGGACCGCCCTCGTGGTACCACTCCACGACAGCGGTCAACGGCAGCAGCCGTTGCGCTCCCAGCAGCCCGTACTCCTCCGGATCGCACTCCACGACCCGGTACAGTGCCCGCACCTCTTCCGGCAGCCGGAAACCCAGTTCGGTCTCGGCGGCCACGATCTCCCGCTCGGTCCTGCCGCGACCGAAGTCGGGGGCGCGGCCCTTTATCGAGGTGTACAGCGCGACGAATTCCTCGACCAGGGCCGTGGTCTCGGCGAGCACGACCGGATCCGTGGGACGGTCGGTCACGTCGATGCCCGCCGGCCGAGGCATTCCGGGGAGCGGATGGCCGGGATACCGGTAGTCCGGGTCGAGCACCAGTCGCACGGGGGACAGCGACTCCAGCTCCGTCGAACGACTGACCGTGTAACCGTCCGCGCGACGTCGTATCTCCACGACGAGATGGCGCCGCCCGTCCGACGACGCTTCCCGCATGGCCCGCACCAGACCGAAGATCCGTGGGCTCCCCATGCCGCGGCCGTTCTCGTCGTAACTCCGCACGGCGACGGAGCCGGGACGGGCGATGGCATGCACGAGGTGCGCCCCCGTCGCGGCCACCCGCTCGATCAGCAGACGTTCGCACTCCTGTTCATCGCGCACGTCGCGCTCCTTCGATTCGTCCGTGGCCGGGGTGGGTCGGGCAAGGCTACTCACGACATACGACATCGCCGGCGTCTCAACCGGTGAGTCCGAGTGCGCCGGTGCGGAGGACGTCGTGGGCGGCGGCGAGAAGGCGGTGGCACAGCTGGTGCACCTCGGCCCACGGCTGCCAGGATTCGGCGTCGTCGGCGACGTGTCCGGTCAGGTGGTCGAAGTGGTCGCCGGCGATCGGTTCACCGGTGATCGGGTCGGTGCCGGGGGAACCGGTCTCGCCCGGGTACCGGAGCACGTGTCCCAGTGCCGCCGCCTCGATGCGGATCCGGGAGGCCGAGACGAGCCACATCGCTTCTGTGGTGCCGGGTGCCCACAGCACCTCGTCGAGGTGTCGGGGAAGGATCACCGCGTCGTGGCCGCAGGCGGCCAACAGGTGGTCGAACGTCCTGCTGCGGTCAGGCAGGTCGTCGTAAGCCTGGTACACCCCGGCCTCGTAGGGCGGATCGGTGGCGGGAGCCGTTCCCAACACGGCGACGTGCCGGGCCAACCAGTCCAGCCGTTCGACGCGGCGGCCGTGGGACGAGTACGAGCCCAGCGAGGCACCGAGGTGGCAGGGGTCGGAAGCCGGTTCCCACGGTGGTTCGACGTCGGCCGGTGAGCGCGGTTCCCGGTGCTCCGGCAGGCCGAGGGCGCGCAGCGCGGTGTTCAGCTCGGCCAGCCACCGTTCTCGTTCGGCCGTGGGCCAGTGTGCCGCGTCGGCGTCGTCGACGCACAGGAACAGTCCGACGCTCACATCGAAGCCCATGGGCGGCACTGTATGCGACCGGGACGCACAGCCGGGCCACGACCGGCATCGTGGGCGTCGAGTGCTTCGGTCCGGCGCCGGGCGGCCCGTCGCGGCTACCTCGGGTGCGATATACCACGTACTCAAGCCGACCACGGATACCGCCGCGGCCGGCGGCCGGGTGATGGGCGGGTGGCGGCGATCGGTGCCACCCGCACCACATGGGAACCCGCTCGGATGTTCCGGCGGCGGTCAGCCGACCGGCGCCGTCGAGACGTTCCAGAACTCGGCGTACCGGCCGCCGCGTGCCAACAGCTCCTCGTGGCGGCCCTGCTCCACGACGCGACCATCGTCCAGGAACACGATGTGGTCGGCGTGCCGGACCGTCCGCAACCGGTGTGCGACCGTCACCACGGTCCGTCCCGCCATCAGGCGTTCCACTCCCTCGTGTACCGCCGCCTCGTTCACCGGGTCGAGGGCGGAGGTCACCTCGTCGAGCAACACGACGGGCGCGTCCTTCAGCAGGGCGCGGGCGATCGCGACCCGCTGGCGTTCCCCGCCCGACAACGACGCGCCACCCTCTCCGACGTCGGCCGCCCAACCTCCCGGGAGCCGCGCGATCACCTCGTCGAGCCGTGCCGCGGTCGCGGCGGCGCGCACGTCGGAGTCCGGGGCGTCCGGCCTGCCGAGCCGGATGTTGTCCTCGATGGTGCCGTCGAAGAGGTAGACGTCCTGGAAGACGACGGCGATCTGCGCCGTGAGCGTCTCGGATCCGATGGCGCGCACGTCGACACCGCCCATGCGGACGGCGCCTTCGTCCACATCGTAGAACCGCGCGATCAGTTGCAGCAGTGTGCTCTTCCCCGATCCCGACGGACCGACGACGGCGAGGCGGTGTCCCGCCGGGAGTGTCAACGTCACGTCGTCGAGTACGGTGTGGTCGCCGTGCCGGAAGGTGACGCGGTCGAAGGCGAGGTCGTGTCGTTCCGGTGTGAGAGGGTCGTCCGGTTCGGGAAGCGGCGGGGTGCGCAGCACACGGTCCAGTCTGGTCAGTTCGGTGCGGGTGGCCCGGACCTGTCCGGCGATGTCGGTCAGCGACAGCAGGGGGTCGGCGCAGCGGGCCGCCAGCACCAGGATCGTCAGCAGCTCGGGGACACCGACGTCTCCACCGAGGGCGAGGTGCGCGCCGAGTGTCAGCAGGCCGGTGAACGCCGCCTGGACGGTGAGGGCGAGCCCCACCAGGCCGGGGAGTGCGGCGCGGGTGGCGCGTCGGGAGCTGCGCCGTATGTCGGCCAGGGAGTCGTCGAGGAGGCGGAACCGTTCGGTCGTCCTGCCTCCGGCGCGCAGCACCGGCTGCGCCTGCAGGTATTCGACGACCCGGCCGGCCGCCTCGTCGTCGCGGGCGACGCGCTGCGCGTCCACGGCGGCGGTGGCGCGTCCGCTCCACCACTGGATCACCGCCACCACCGGTACGGCCGCCGCCGCCGCGAGGCCGAGCCGCCAGTCGAAGGCGGTCATCACGGCGACGATCGTCAACGGGGTCACGCAGGCGGATATCAACGGCGCCAACAGGTGCGCGATGACGCTCATCGCCTGGAGGACGCCGCGCCCGGCCAGTACCGACAGTTCACCGACCCGGTCGGCGCCGTACCAGCCGATCGGGAGCCGGGCCAGGTGGTCGCCGAGCCGGTGGTAGACGCCGCGCAACAGGGTGGTTCCGGCCTGGAAGCCCGACAGGTCGCTGAGGTATCGCAGTACCGCGTATACGGCGACGGCACCGGCGAAGGCGGTGAGCCAGGGTACGGCGTCGGCGGGTTCGGGGCCGAGTAGCGCGTGCAGGACGGGCACCAGCAGGGCGTACGACAGTCCCTCCAGGACCGCCGTCACCGTCATGAGCGCGATCGTGCGCCGCACGGGCCGGGCGTACCGGTCGCCCAGCACGCGCAGCAGGGTGCGGATCATCGGGTTCCTCCATCTCGGGGGCGGGGCGCGACGAGGCTGGCGGACGGGTGGTGGCGCCAGAACCCGGCGAACCGTCCGTCGGCGGCGAGCAGTTCGGCGGGGGTTCCGCGTTCCACGATCCGCCCGTCGTCCAGCATCACCACGGTGTCGGCGTCGGCGATGGTCTCCAGGCGGTGGGCGATGACCAGGATCGTCTTGTCGCCCTGCCAGGTCGCGAGGGCGTGCCGGACCGCCTGTTCGGTCTGCGGGTCGGCGAAGGCGGTCGCCTCGTCGAGGACCAGGATCGGCGTGTCGGCCAGCAGTGCGCGGGCGAGGGCGACGCGTTGGGTCTCGCCTCCGGATAGCCGGGTGCCTCCGTCGAGGACGGTGTCGTATCCCTGTGGCAGGGCGGTGATCCGGTCGTGGATGCCGGCGAGCCGCGCGGCCCGGACGACCTCGGCCCGGTCGGCGTGCGGTACGGCCAGCGCGATGTTGTCCGCGATGGAGGCGCGCAGCATGCGCACGTCCTGGAACACGAAGGACACGAGGCGGTGGAGCCGGTCACCGGCGAGGTCCTGCAGGTCGACTCCGCCTATCGTGATCGTGCCGTGGGTGGGGTCGAAGAACCGGGGAAGCAGTGTGACCAGTGTGGACTTCCCGCTGCCGGACGGCCCGACGACGGCGGTGACGGTCCCGGGTTCCAACACGAGGTCGACGCCGCGCAACACCTCGCGGCCGGTCTCGCCCTCTGCGGCGCCGGATCGCGTCGCTCCGTAACCGAACCGGACGTCGCGCAGTTCCACCCGGTGTCCTCGGGGCTCCACCGGGTGGGTGGGTTCCGGCAGTGACGGCTCACGCAGCACCTCGGCGATGCGGCCGACCGCGCGCCGGGCCGCCTGCATGTCGTCGAAGCCGTGACCGAGTGCCGCCACCGGGGCGGTGAGCCCCAGGCCCAGCAGCAGGAAGGGCAACAGGTCGGCGGGCGCCATGTCGCCGGCCGTGATGAGGGCGGTGCCGCCGGCGAGCACGACGAGCAGCACGAACGGCGGGGACAGCGCGACCTGCATGCCGGCGGCGACCTTCGCGAGTCCGCGCACCATACGCAGGAACGCCGAGACGAAGTCCTCCACGGCGACGAGGAAACGGCGGTGCGCGCGCTCCGCGCCGCCGAATGCCTTGACCACGGCGATGCCCTGGACGAACTCGACCACCGCGTCGGCTATCCGGCCCGTTCCGGTGTCGAACTCCTCCTGTTCGCGCAACCGGTTCGGCGTCATCATCAGCGGGACCAGTGCCACGGCGAGGGCGACCGGGATGAGCGTGATCAGGGTGAGCCGCCAGTCGACGGTGAACAGGTACACGAGGGACACCAGGGGGACCACGAACGCAGAGACGAGTTCTCCGGGGGTGTGGGCGATGAAGGGGTGTACGGCGCTGACGTCCTCGCCGACCACCTTCGCCAGTTCACCGGTGCGCCGCCGCGAGAACCAGCCGAGCGGCACCCGCCCGAGTCGCCGGGCCAGGGTTCTGCGGAACGCCAGTTGGACTCGTGCGTCCAGCAGGTGGGCGACACCTGAGGACGCGGCGGTGAACACGAGCCGGGCGAGCATCCCGGCGGCGCCGGCGGCCACGAGGAACCACACGTGGCCGTGGTCGGTGGGGCCGGGTGCCGTGAGCGTCCGGGCGAGTTCGGCGACCGCCAGCAGGGGCGCGAGACCGGCGACGGCGCCGATCGTCTGCAGCACCACCACGGCGACGAAGGACGGCACGTGGGGGCGCAGCAGCGGGCCGATCCGCGCACCGGTGTCCGGAGTGGACGAAGTTGCGCCGGCGTGACTGGTCGTGGTCACGGGGTCCTCGTCCCCCGGGCGGCGGTGGCGGCGAGGTGGGTCCGCAGGAAGCCGGTGATGCGTTCGCGGGCGTCCTTGGCCTGCGGGACGAGGGTCGGCATGCTGATGAAGGCGTGTCCGGCGTGGTCGTGTTCGCTGACCTCCGCCGGGGTTCCGGCCTCGCGCAACCGGTCGGCGTAGACGCGTCCGTGATCGGCGAGCGGATCGAGCACCGGGATCACCACGAGGGCGGGAGCCAGTCCACTGAGGTCGTCGGCGTGAAGCGGCGAGATTCCGCGGGCGTCGGCGTCTCCGGACACCGCCAGCCGCCGGAACGCCTTCAGCCGCTCGACGGTGAGGGTGGGGGTGTCCGCGTACTCGGTCATCGACGGGTGGTCGAGCGCCGTGGCGGTGAGGTCCACGCAGGGGTTCACCAGTACCTGGGCCCGCAGCGGAACGCCGGAGCGCGCGGCCCGGATGGCGGTCATCGCGGCGATCATCCCCCCGGCGCTCTCCCCCGCGACGGCGAACCGCGCGGGGTCGACTCCCCACTCGGCGGCGTGTTCCACCAGGTGCCGCAGCGCGTCCCAACCGTCGTCGACGGCGGCCGACATGGGGACGCCGGGGGCGACGAGCCGGTGTTCGACGGAGACGACGACCGCGGACAACCGGGCGGCGAGGTGGCTGTTGATCCAGTCGCACTGTACGGCCGTTCCCATGAATCCACCGCCGTGTACGTGGAGCAGCAGCGGAAGGGGTGCCGGGGTGGCTGCGGTGGGCCGGTAGACCCGGACCCGGATGTCACGGTCGGGCCGGGCGAGGTGTTCCCAGCCGATGGTGACGCCGCGCGCGGGCCTGCCGGTGAGCAGGCGCGCCGCGCGGGACTCCGCCAGACGTATCTGGGAGGCGGCGAACGCGACCACCTCGTCGGGTGACATCGCCGACACGTCGGGGTCTCTGCGTACGAGGTGCATGAGCCGGATGCCCAGGGGTGGTTTCCGGTTTCGGGGAGCGTGGTTCACGGCTTCTCCTCGGTCGATATTTCGATACCGGCGGTATCGATACCGACGGTAGCACAATTCGCTATGGTGTGACCATGGCCCGAGACACCGCATCAGCCAGACCCCCCGGCCGCCCACGCTCCAGCGTCGACGCGGAGGTGTTCTCGGCTACATTGAGGACGGTTCACGAACTCGGCTACACCCGCGCCACCGTCGACCGGATCGCCGCCGCGGCGGGCGTCGCCAAGACCACGATCTACCGCCGCTGGCCGTCCAAGGGCGCGCTGATCACGGCATGCCTGGTGGACGCGTTCGGGCCGATTCCACTGGAGGGCCTCGACCGGTCGGAGATCATGGCGGCGGCGATCCGGTACGGCGCGGCGAAGATCGGCGAACCGGGCGTCGGGCCGGCGTTCGCGGGCGTGTTCACCGACGCGATGAGCGATCCGTCACTGCGACACATCCTGTCCACCCGGCTGCAGGACCCGTACCGGCTCATCCTCCAGGAGGCGCTGAACGAGCCGGAACACCGTGTCCTGTTCTTCATCGACGTCGCCATGGGCACACTGCTGCACCGGATGGGGATGACCGGTGAACCCATGGCCGAGGCCGACGTCGACGCCCTGGTCGAGATGATCCTGCGCGTCCTCGACTGACCGCCTCCGGCACGCCGGACGCGCCGGTGCGGCACCGCCGCCCGCCGCCGGATCACGCCGTGCGCGAGACTGGTCCGCGGTGTCGGCCGGTGTTCCCGGTCGGCGCGTCACTCCGACCGGGAAGGAAGTCCATGGGTCTCCGATTCGAGGAACTCGACTGGCAGCCGACGCCCATCGGCGAGGTCAGTCTCCGCCGCCGCTTCGACCCGGTCGTCCGCACCGAGGTGTACGAGGTCAAACTCGGCGACGAGTTCCTGATGTCGAGCCTGTTCACCGCGGCCGAGATCGCCTTGACCGAACTGGGACTGGCCGAACTGTCCGGTGACGGCCTCGACGTGGTCGTGGGCGGCCTGGGGCTGGGCTACACCGCCCGCGCCGTCCTCGACGATCCCCGCGTGACCCGCCTGACCGTGGTCGAGGCGTTGGCGCCCGTCATCGACTGGCACCGGCGGGAACTGCTGCCCGACGCGATCCGCCTCACCCGGGACGAGCGGTGTCGGTTCGTCCACGGCGACTTCTTCGCGCTCGCCCGCACCGGCTTCGACCCGGCCGCACCGGACCACCGGTACGACGCCGTGCTGCTCGACATCGACCACTCCCCCCGGCACCTGCTCGACCCCGCCAACGGCGACTTCTACACCGTCCAGGGCCTCGAACGGCTCCGGGACCGGTTGCGCGCCGGAGGCGTGTTCGCCCTGTGGTCCAACGACCCGCCCGACTCCGACTTCCTCGCCACGCTCGACGCGGTCTTCGACTCGGTACGGGCCGAGGTGGTCACCTTCCCCAACCCGCTGCAGGACCGCGACGCCACCAACACGGTCTACCTGGCCACCACGCCGGAGTTACCGGCGCGGTCGCCGTCGGGCGGATTCCGCGAGCACCGGTCCGGTGAATGTGGCGCTCCGGTCTTGAACGCGGGCCGTCCGGGCGGCCGGAGCACCACCACCACTAGTAGCCGTTGGCTTCCGACGGTGTGGTCATGGTCCCCTTACCCGTGAGGATCTTGACCGCGTTGGTGATCGCACCATTCGGATCGTTCATCTGGCTGGGCAGGAAGTATCCGGTGTGACCTTCCGGTCGGCTGGTGAAGGACTTTCCACCGAAGTCGCCGTCTCCATCGGGGTCGAACGGCCGGTTTCCATGCGGCCCGTACCTGGTGATCCACGTGTCGTTGGAAGCCTCGGTGCTGTAGATCGTATGGTCGTCCGGCTTCCCGTCCCCGTCGCCGTCGATCTTCAGATCGGTCGCGACATCGACCCCGGTACCGGGGCTGCCGAAGAAGATGACCTTGTCCGTGTCCAGACCGTGCTCTCTCGCGGTGACGCCGACCATCGTGGAACCGTAGGAGTATCCCAGCACCGTGTTCGTCGACTCGGGACCCTCATGTGTGACGCGCAGTCCTTCTTGGAAGTTGTGCAGCTTCTCCGATCCCTCCTCGGCCGAGTACTGCGACACGGCCTCTCCCCACTCCGGCGCGTCGTAGTCGAACCAGACGATACTGGCAGTAGTGTCCTTTCCGTCTACTTCGGCCGATTGGTCGGCCAGTATCCGGGCGCGATCCAGATGGCCGTCGGGACCGTCGAAGTCTCCGAGCGCGGTGTTCATTCCCGGGACGTAGGTGACGACGTTGTCGGCGGTGTCGGGGTTGCCGAAACTCACGATCGCCCGTCCATCGCCCTCGGTGTCGAACAACAGGATGTAGGCGCGGGGCCCGCCGTCACCACCGGCGTCACGCATCGCCTTGAGAGCGGCCAACTGCTCTTCGGTGTCGGAGCTGAACCATTCCTCATCCGCCAGTTTCTCCAGCCTGGCGATCTCCGCATCCAGCAGCCGACGGTTGACCCGGTCTCGGATGTCGGCCGGAACACCGTCCAGCTTCCCGATCACTTCGGGGCGATTCCTCATCATCCACTCGCGTTCGGCGTCGGTCATCTCCTTCCACCACTCACCCGCGATCGTGGCGGGGGTTCCGACGGGAATGACCGTGTACGGCGGCTGTGCCGCCAGAAGCGAGAATCTGGCGGTCTCGTCGGCTTCGGTGGCCTTGGTGATCGCGTCGTCGATGGCCTTCCGGATGGCATCGACCTGTTTCCCCACGTCCATTCGGTCGAGGTGGCCGTTACCGGTGAACGCCTCGTGCACCTCCCCCACACCGCTGATCACGACCCGCCCGCCCAGCTCGACCGCATCGGCGGCGGCCTTCTTGAGGGCCGCCTTGGATCGCGTGACGGTGTCGGCCAGATCCGTCAACGTCTCGGCGATCGCGACCATGTCGTCGGCGGCGGCAGCGGCGTCCTCGGCCTTCCGTCTGAGCAGCGTGGTGGCCGCCACTCCGCCGACCTGGTCACCGGTCCAGGCGTCGGACAGCAGGTCGGCATGCGATTTGATGGCATCGGCCTGGTCGTTGAGATCGCCGGCCAGGGCCTCATAGGCGGCGGCCGACTCGGTGAAGGATGAGACGTCGACGCGGATCAGGTCGATGTAGCCGACCATTGGACGCTCCTTTGCAGGTCTACGGGCGAATGAACGGGGGGATCACCGACATCAGCGAACTGCCGTTGTCCTCGTCGGTGTCGCTGAAGTGATCAGCCGTCGCGGAGACGGCGGTCGCGGCCCGCTTCAGGGACGCGGCGCTGCCGTCGACACCGGCCAGCCAAGCGGTCGCGACTTGGCCGGCGGCGTCTCCGGTCACGAACCCATCGGGGACCTCCCGTGCCGACTTGATGGCGTCGGCCCGCGCCTTGGCGGCCCTTCTCATCGCGTCGCCGGTCGAATCGATCCGATCGGCGACATCACGCATGACGTCCGGTTTCAGCAGCATCGCGTCTCCTATGGACGAAGGGGTCGTCGTCGGGCCGCTGTGCCGTCGCGCGACGAACGCGGCTCGAACCTTCAAGGGATGGGACTTCGACCTTATGGAGCGCAAAGGCCGTAAGCCGACAGGAGAATCGGACAAAACGGCGATAACCGCTCGGCTTTCACGTGTCGCAAGTGCACGGCAAGCAGGCCGCAAGCCGCGGCCATCGCGCGCCCTGATCTGCGCAGTCGACGGCTTCACCACACCACCGGGCGGCGTCGGCCGCGCGGCCGAGCGGGTGAACCGCGTCCCGCTTCAGGGCGGAATCCGTTCAGCCGCCGGGCTGCGCCTTGGTGAGGACCGCGGCCACGAAGCCCTCGACGGCCTCGGGGCCGGGCGGGCCGGGGTCGTGTCCGGCGAACAGCAGGTGCCCGCCGCCGACCAGAGACAGGGTGAGCGCGTCGATGTCGGCGCCGGCGTCGATACGGCCCCGATCGCGCTCGTCCCGAAGGTAGGCCGATATCGCGGTGGTGGCCTCGGCCAGTATCGCGACGCCACCGCCGGGGCGGTCGCTGCGCAGCCTGGCGCGCAACGCCTCCCGGAAGGTGACGAGCGGGATGATCGCCATCGGAACCGGTCCGAACAGGACGGACATCGCTCCGGTCAGGTTCTCCACCACCGTGTTCGCGCCGACGGACTCCCGCAACGAGTCCACCTGCGACCGGAGTCGCGCCGCCCGGTCGTTCACGAGTTCGGCGAGGAACGCGTCGAAGTCGCCGAAGTGCCGGTGCAGCACCCCCTTGGCGCAGCCGGCCTCGTCGGTGACGGCGCGGCTGGTGAGGGCGCTCGGTCCGTCGCGCAGGAGGACGCGTTCGGCGGCGTCGAACAGTTGGCCCCGCGCGTCACGCAGGTGTACTCCGGTCGGCACTCCGGCCCCCTTCGGTGTCGCCGGTCCACCCGACGACTCGACTAATGGGCAATCGCCCACTAGAGTGGGCACATGACCACTATATCGTCGCAGCACCCGGAACCCACACCACACACCGCCCGCCGGATGGCCGAGTCTTTCGGCGTCGACGCGCACCGCTACGACCGTTGCCGACCCGGATACCCCCGCGAACTTGTGACCCGGATACGCGACGGCGCCACCGGTCGACGGGTCCTCGACGTGGGATGCGGCACCGGCATCGCCTCCCGCGCCTTCCAAGCCGCCGGATGCGCCGTACTCGGCATCGAACCCGACGCCCGGATGGCCGAGTTCGCCCGGGCCACCGGACTGGAGGTGGAGGTCGCGACCTTCGAGGACTGGCGGCCGGGCGACCGACTGTTCGACACCGTCGTCGCCGCCCAGTCGTGGCACTGGGTGAACCCGGCGGAGGGCGCCGTCAAGGCCGCCCGCGTACTGCGTCCCGGCGGGCGGCTCGCGATCTTCGGACACGTCTACGAACCACCGCCGGAGGTCGCCGAACCGTTCGCCGCCGCGTACCGGCGCGTGGCCCCGGACTCACCCTTCGGCGACCGACCCGCCCGGCGGCCGCTCGCCCTCTACCGGGCGGGATACGAGAAGATCGCCGACACCATCCGGGAGGCCGGACGGTTCGACGATCCCGAACAGTGGCGGTTCGACTGGGAACGTTCCTACACCCGCGACGAGTGGCTGGACCTGTTGCCCACCACCGGCGGCCTCACCGGGCTCGCGCCCGACCGGCTGGCCGAGGTCCTGGAGGCGGTCGGCCGCGCCGTCGACTCCCTCGGCGGACGCTTCACCATGCGGTACACCACGCTGGCGGTCACCGCTGTACGCGTCGCCGCGTGAACCGGTGCCGCGGCGGGCGGCGCACGGTCCGATGGGGACGTCACCCCGCGGAGCCGCGACACCGGCCGTCCCCGCGGTGCCCCACTCGTCCGGTCAGGGGATCTGTTCGGCCAGGCCAGTGAGGATCACGTCCAGCCCGAACCGGAAGTCGGCGCGGTCGTAGCCGACCGGGGCTTCGGCGATCAGTTCGGTGAACACGTGACAGAACGCCGGATACCGGTCGGGGGTCATGACCCGGCCGATTATCTCGGCGTATCCGGGTCCGGGGTCGTCCGGTTCTCCCCCGTCGCCGGCGATGACGGGGTCCAGGGCGAGGCGGGCCTGCTCCCTCACGTAACCACTGAGGAGGGTCACGGCCCGGAGTCTCCGCGCGGCGGTCATGCCGGTGGGCGCCAGGGCCGCGAGTATCCGTTCACCCCACTGCAACTCGCCCGGCATGGTGGGTGGTCCCGTCGTGGGGATCTCAAGCACCCACGGATGCCGCCGGTACCGGTCGAATATCGCCCAGGCGATGCCCTCCAACGCGGCACGCCAGTCCCCATCGCCCTCGCCCGGCGGTTCCCGGTCCGGCCGCGCGGCGAAGTCACGCATCAACAGCAGCAGGTCCTCTTTGGAGTCGACGTGCCGGTACAGCGACGCCGTCGCGCAGCCGAGCCTCGCGGCCAGTTCCGCGAGCGACACGTGGGCCAGGCCCTTCTCGTCGGCGAGCCCGATCGCGGCGCGGACCACCTTGTCCAGCGTCAACTGGGGTTTCGGGCCCGGTCGGCGACGGGACGACACACCCCATGCCAACGCCACCGCCCGGGGCAGTTCCGCCTCGTTCACCGTGCTCCCCCCGCCACTCGTCGGCCGCTGTCACGGTCACCATATAATAGCGAATCGGATTCGCTATTAACGATCATCTCATTCACAATTCGGAGGTACGCGTGCCCGCAACGGCAGACACACCCGACACCTCACGGTCCCTCGAAGACCCACGGCTCGCGGTGAGGACGGGCGTCACCGCCGCGGTCGTCTTCATCGCCCTGGGCGTCCCCTACGTGGCCGGCGTCGGGGTGACCTTCGCGCAGGGCGGTTTCCCGCCCGCCGAACCCGTCTCGACCCTGCTGCACGTACTGGTGATGGCGATGGCGCTGGCACTGGTGCCGTTCTGGGCCGCCGTCCACGCCACGACGCCGCCGGGACGACGGGTCTTCAGCCTGGCGTCGCTGTCGTGCGTCACCATGATGTCGGTGTGTGTCGTCCTCAACAGGTTCATCGCGTTGACGGCGGTGCACTACGCGGCCGAACACGGCGGGCCGGCGGGACTCGAATGGTTCCTGCCCTACGAGTGGCCCTCGCTCACCATGGCGCTGGAGGTGGCCGGCTGGGGGCTGTTCTTCGGAATCGCCTGCCTACTCCTGATACCCGCCTTCGGGAGCTCGCGCCTGGACCGGGCCGTCACGCTGACGCTGGCGCTGTCGGCGGGATTCTGCCTGTTCGGCGTGGTGGCGTTGATGATGAACGACTTCACCCTCATGTCGGCCGTCGCGCCGATCGGCTGGGGGCCGGGAGCGGTGACCGCCTGTGTCCTCATCGCCCTCCGCATGCGCCGACGACACCCCCGAACGGCGACGCCACGACGACTTCCGTCCTGACCCGCCGATCAGGCGCGACGGCCGACCGCCACGCGCCACGGGATCGACGGCGGCACCGGCCGCGATTCCGGCCCCCGGATCGGTTCACCGGCGCGGCTCTCCGCCGGTATGCCGCGCCGCCGCCGGTGCGAGGGCCCGCAACTGCGGCCCCACCAGGTCGGCGTACTGGCGGCAGTCCCGCATCAGGGCGGCATGGTCGCCTTGACCGACCACCCTTCCGGCGTCCAGGACGATGATCCGGTCGGCCGCCAGGAGTGTGGAGAGCCGGTGCGCGATGACGATGGTGGTGCGATCACCGGTGCCGCGCGTCAACGAGTCGCGGACGTCCCGCTCGGCGACCACGTCGAGCTGGCTCACCGTCTCGTCGAGGATCAGGACGCGGGAACCGTGCAGCACCGCCCGCGCGAGCGCGAGCCGTTGCCGCTCACCACCGGAGAGGGTGTCGCCACGTTCACCGATTACGGTGTCGAGGCCGTCCGGCATCCGTCGCACGATCTCGGCAGCGTGCGCGGTCTCCAGGGCCTCCCACAGATCCGCGTCGGTCGGCGACCGGTCGGTGGCGATCCGGAGGTTGTCCCGGACGCTCTCCTGGAACAGGTGCACCTCCTGCGGCACCAGGCACACCGTCTCGGTGAGCGCCCGCGGCGACAACGCGGTCAGTCCCACGCCATCGACGGTGAGGTGACCGGAGTCGGGGTCCATGAACCTGGCGACCAGGGCACCGAGTGTGGACTTGCCGGCTCCGGACCGGCCCGCGAGGGCGACGTGCTCCCCGGGCGCGATCTCGACGTCCACGTTCACGAGCGCCGGCGTCACCGGGTGGTCGGCGGTGACACCCGGCCAGCTGTGGGAGACACCGACGGCCGCCACGCCGGCCGTGGCCCCGGCCGGGGCGACGGCGGTACCGGATCGATCCACCGGCGGTGGAGCGGACAGGATCTCGTCGATCCGCCTGGCGGCCTCGCCGGTGGTGCCGTAGTGCCGGGTCACGCCGATCCACTGCACGATCGCCGATGACGAGGCACCCGCCAGGGTGATGAGCACCGGCAGGAACACGGGATCCAGTGTGGACGAGTTCACCTGTGTCACGCCGACCCAGGCGGCGACCAGGGTCGCCAGGACGGAGACGACACCCGCGGCGGCGCTCTCCACACCGGCGCGACGCGCGTTGCGCGACTGCACTCGCGCCAGGGCGTCGTCGAGTGCCGAGAGCCGCCGTAGCCGCTCCTCGACCATCGAGTAGCCGACGATCTCCCGGACGGCGCCGATGTTCTCGTCGACCTCCGCCCCGATGGCGGCTATCAAGGCACGGATCTCGGCGCCGTCACGCCTGGCCGCACCGCGCATCGCGAGACTGAAACCGGCCGCGACGAGCAGCACCGGTGTGACCGCCCACGCCGCCGACGGACTCACGACGGCCGTCGCGGCGATGAGGACGGGCGTCGTCACGAACGCCGAGACGATGTAGAGGGACGAGTGCGCGTAGAAGATCTCCAACGCCTCCGCGTCGGTCATCGCGGTGGTCGTCAGGTCTCCGGTGCGACGGCGCGCGGTGACCGAGGGGGCGGCCCGCGCCAGGGCGCCGAAGATCCAGATCCGGACCCGGGCCATCATGCGGAAGCTCAGGTCGTGGCTGACCCACGACTCCAGCCAGCCGCTCAGTCCCCGGGCGACCACACCCACGGCGACCAGCAGCGCGATGGCGTGAAGGGACGGGTCCCGGTCACCGCCGACGACGGCGGTGGACACGGCGAGCGCGCCGAGGGCGGCGGCGGCCGTGGCGGCGCACAGCGAGACGACGTTCATCGCGACGGCGAAGACGTAGGGAGGCCACCAGCCCTTGAGGGCCTGAGCCAGGCCGGCGAAACTCGCCAGTGTCCGGCCGGGTGGCAGGGTGGGGTGGAGATCGGGTGTCGGGTTCATCGGGTGAGTGCCTCGTCGAGTCCGGAGGAGTGGGCGGCCAGTAGCGCGGCCCAATGGCCGTTCGCGGCGGCGAGGAGCGCGGGCGGGCCGAACTCGGCCACGCGCCCCTCGTCGAGGACCAGGACGTAGTCTGCGTCGACGACCGTGGAGAGACGGTGCGCGACTATGACGGTCGTCCGCCGGCCCCGGTCGTCGTGCACGGCGTCGGTTATCACGGCCTCGTTCTCGGCGTCGAGCGCGGAGGTCGCCTCGTCCAGCACCAGGACCGGACTGTCGGCCAACAACGCCCTCGCCAGCGCGACGCGTTGCCGCTGACCGCCCGACAGCAGCGTTCCCCCCTCACCCACCGCGGCGTCGTAGCCGTCGGGGGAGTCGCCGGCGAACTCGTCGACCCTGGCCCGTTGCACCGCATCGGTGAACTCCGCCTCGGTGGCGGTGGGGCGGGCCGCCATGACGTTCTGCCGGATGGTGCCGTCGAGGAGCACGATGTCCTGGGAGACCCGCGCGGCGAGGGCGCGGGTGACCGCCAGCGGGTACGCGACCAGGTCGGTGTCGTCGAGGAGGACCCTGCCCGCCGAGGGGTCCACGTCCCGGGTCAGCAGTTGCACCAGTGTGGACTTACCGGCTCCGGACCTGCCGACCACGGCGAGTGTCGCACCGCCCGGCACGCTGAACGACACCGCGCTCAGCGCGTCGCGGTCCGAGCCGGGGTGCCGGTAGGTGACGTCGTCGAAGGTGATCCGCGGCGCCCGGATCGGCTCGGACGGCACCAGACGGCCGGTGTCGGCGACCACGGGTTCGGCGTCGCGGATCTCCTGGATGCCCTTCGCCGCGGCGACCCCGTGAAAGCCCTCGTGCCAGTAGTTCTGGAGTTCCTGGAGCGGGCGGAAGCACTCGACCGCCAGGAACAGCACCAACACGACGTCACCGACTGCCAACCGCCCGGCCGCCGCCTCGAAGGCCGCCAGCACGGTGGCCCCGGCGGTTCCGATGCTCATCGCCGCGCCGGTCACGACCGACACGCCCAGTGAGGACCGCAGGTTCGCGTTGGTGGCCTCGCGGAGGCGTTCGGCCTCCACCGCCAGCGCCGTCGCACGACGCCCCGCGGCGCCCAACGAGGCCAGCGTCGTGATGCCGCGTACCGAATCGGTGAGCTTCGCGGCGTAGCGGGCGAACGCGTCCCAGTGGACGTGGGCGCGTTCGCCCAGCAGCCTGCTCCACAGGCGTTGCGCCAGTGGGACCGTCGCGACACCGGCCGCGATGACCAGCGCGACCGGCAGGCTCCTGACGGCGACGATCCCCACGAGGGTCACCGGAACGAGCAGCGTGACGACCAGGTGCGGCAGGTAGAAGCCGACATACGCCTGGACGCCCTCCACTCCGTCGACGACACTGGCGCGGATCTCCCCCGCGCCACGCCGGCCCGGTCGGCGCGGCCCCAACCGGAAGACCTTCTCCATGAGTTCGAGACGGATCCGTCGTTTGACGGTGATCGCGGTCGTGGTGGCCGACTGGTCCCGAAGCCACAGGAACCCGGCCCGCGCGACGGTGAAACCGGCGGTGAGCAGGAGCGGCGTGGTGATGTCGGCCGTCGTCTGGCGGGCACCGAGCACCGTGGAGACGGTGGCCGCCAGCGAGAACGCCACACCGATTCCGGCGCCGGAGGCCGCCGCTCCGGCTAGGACGGTCAGGGTCAGGCTCGGCCACGCGGGCCTGGCGAAGCCGAGCAGGGTGCGGTTGACGAACATGGGGGCTCCAGGGGCGAGGGGCGTCAAACGGGTGGTGTCGTCGAGTGGAGAGGGGGGTGCCGGCCGACCCCGGAGGGATACGGTGGGATCGGCCGGCGGTCATCAGGCAGGTGCACGCACCCGGTCATGCGGGCGGCGAGGCGCGGGTCTCCAGGTAACCGGCCCGCACGGTGTAACCGTCGGCGTCCTCTGTGCCCTGTTCGGCCATGAGGGCGTCCACTTCGGCCACCAGGTCCCGCCAGTCCTCGGGTGCCAGGGCGGCCTTGACGAGCACCCATCCGGGGACCAGTCCGGTGAGTTCGGCGGTCGCCTGTGCGCGGGTCGGCCACCGGACGTCGACACCGAGTTCGCGGGTCTCCACCGTCCACGACGCAGGGAGGAACCGCCTCACCGATTCGGGACGGCCCCACTCCTCGATCGCGGGGCGGTCGCCGCCGGGCGGCATCCGGCTTCCCGCCATCGGACCGAAACGCCCGAAGACGGAGTCGGGTGTCCAGGCCAGTACCGCGACCGTCCCGCCGGGTGCGCACAGTCGGCACAGTTCCCCGCCCATCGCGACCGGGTCGGGCGCGAACATGGCGCCGAAGGCGGACAGCACCACGTCGAACGAGGCGTCCCGGAACGGCATCGCCGTCATGTCGTGCTCCAGCCAGGTGACGCCGACGTCGTGTCGTGCCGCGTGCGCCCTGGCGACGTCCAGGAGTGTGGGGGACACGTCGACGGCGGTCACGCTCGCGCCGTGCCGGGCGGCGGTCACGGCCATGCCGCCGGGGCCGCACGCCACGTCGAGCACCCGGTCGCCCGGGGCCACGGTGTCGGCGACCAGCCGGTCACCGGCCCGCGCCCATCGGGCTCCCACTGTGGAGTAATCACCGAGTTGCCAGATCTCGCCCGCCTTCACCGGAACTCCTCTTCACGTCTGCGCCCGCGGAACACGTCTCGCGGCTTATTGAAAACGATTGTCATTGTAACTTAGCGGACTCGCGTTCCGCCCACCGCTTCCCACCGCTCAGAACGCCTGCGGGTACAGGGCCTCGGCTATCCGGGTGACCGCGTCGATGTTGCCGAGCGTCCCGGGGAACATGTCCGAGGCGGAGACCCCCACCAGCCGGTCGTCACGGACGGCGGCCAGATCCGGGAAGGTGGCACGCAGGTACTCCACGGTCGCCGCCTCGTGATCGGCGTCGTGGACACTGAACACCAACACCTCCGGGTCGGCCTCCGCGAGCGCCTCGGGGTTCAACTGCGCGGCGAAGAAGTCGGCGAAGGCGGGGTCCTCGGGGCCGAACACGTTGTCGCCCCCGGCCCTGGCGATGACGTCGTACTCGATACCGGCGCCGATCGCCGACAGGGTCTCACCCTCCACATAGACCTGGGCCACGGTGGGGGCGTCAAGCCCCTCGATACGGTCGGCGACGTCCGTCAGCGCGGCCTCACCCGCGTCGACGAGTTCCGCCGCCCGCTCGGGTTCCCCGAAGATGTCACCCAGGTTGCGCAGGTCCGTGAACAGGTCGTCCACGGTCCCGGTCATACGCCGTTCGGCGCAGCCCCCGGTCGCGATGTACGCCGCCACCCCGGCCTCGTCGAGCTGCGCCAGGTCGGCGAACCCCTGTTCGGCGGTGAACTCGTACGCCGTCGGCGCGAAGACGAAGTCCGGTTCCGCGTCGAGCAGCGTCTCCCGGTCCGGCGGAGCGTCCTCACTGAGCACCGGTACGTCGGCGGCCGACTGCCGCAGGTCGTCCGGCAACGGGGCCGTCGAGGTCTGCGCCTGACCCACCATCCGGTCCGCCAGGCCGAGCCGGAGCAGCAGCTCCGTCTGGGACGGGCTCAGTCCCACCACCGCCTCCGGCGGCGTGTCGAAGTGCAGTTCGCGACCGCAGTTGGTGACGGTCACCGTGGGCCCGCCGGCGGACCGGTCGTCCGGGTCGCTCACGGAGGTTCCGCAACCGGCCAGGGTCACCACCGTGACGGCGGCCAGGGAGAGTCGAAGCGGAGTCGATCGCATCGTGTTCACCTTTCAGGGCTTTCGGGAGTGGATGAGGGGAACGGGGTGAACGCCAACAGCAGTCCCCCGGTGTCGGGGTGTCGCAGCCGGCGCGCGCCGACCTTGAACACGTCCCCGATCAGTTCGGGAGTGAGGACGTCATCCGGGTGGCCCCGGGCGACGAGTCGGCCGGCGGCCATCACCAGCACCAGGTCGCACGTCGAGGCGGCCAGGTTCAGGTCGTGCAGGGCCGCGACGGTGGTCAGTCCCGTCCCGGCGACGATCCGCATGATGTCCAGTTGGAACGCCAGGTCCAGGTGGTTGGTGGGTTCGTCGAGCACGAGCAGTTCGCCCTGCTGTGCCAGGGCCCTGGCCAACAGCACACGCTGCCTCTCGCCCCCGGACAGGGCGGCGAAGGGCCGGTGACGCAGTGCCGTGGCACCGACTCGGGCGAGCGCCTCGTCCACGATCGCCACATCGGACGCGGAGTCGGCACCGAAACCGCTCTGGTGCGGCACGCGTCCCAACATCACGGTGTCGAACACGTCCATCTCGAAGTCGGCGGCGTTGTCCTGTGCCATGACGGCGATCCGTTGCGCCACCCGTCGACGCGGCTCCCTCCACACGTCGCGGCCGTCCAGTCGGATCTCACCCGTGGTCGGCCGGTGTGCCCGATAGCAGCCGCCCAGTAGCGTGGACTTGCCGCAGCCGTTGGGTCCGATCAGTCCGGCGAACCGCCCCCGGGGCACCTGGAATCCGACGTCCGAGACGACGGTCCGTCCCCCTCGGTCGATCGACACACCGACGACGTCGAGGCTCATCGGTTCATCCCTCCCCTGGCCGAACGTCGATGCCGCATGAGCCACAGGAAGAACGGCGCGCCGACGACCGCGGTGACGATGCCGATGGGCACCTCGGTCGGCTCGGCGACCGAGCGGGCGAGCAGGTCGGCCAGCATGAGGAACAACGCGCCACCGAGGATCGTCACCGGCAGGACCCGGCGGTGGTGTGAGCCCACGAGGATCCGGGCGACGTGGGGTACGACCAGTCCGATGAACCCGATGCCGCCGCTGACCGACACCACCGCCCCGGTCAGCAGCGCCGCGGCCACCATCAGCCGGCTCCGGAGGCGGTCGGCGTCGACGCCCAACGCCGTCGCGACCTCGTCTCCGGCCAGGAGCGCGTTGAGGCGGCGCGCCTGGGCCATCGCGAACACCGCGACACCCAGCAGCACGAGCGCCGGAAGGACCGTGTCGCCGAGTTCGGCCGCCGACACGCTGCCGAGTAGGAAGAACAGCACGCTGAACACGTTCTGGGCCTCGGTCGTCAACGTGAGGAAGCTCGTGATCGCGCTCAGCAGCGAGCCGATGGCCACGCCCGACAGGATCAGTCTCGTGGGCGCGATCATCCCGTGCTGCCGCGCCAACAGGTAGACGACGAGCCCCGTGACGAGGGCTCCGGCGAACGCCGCCGTGCTGAGCCCCAGACCGGCGACCGCGGCGGAACCTAGCGTGATGACCAGTACGGCTCCCAGCCCGGCGCCCGCCGAGACTCCCAGGATGTAGGGCTCGGCCAGCGGGTTGCGCACCACCGCCTGCATGAGCGCCCCCGCCAGCGCGAGACCGGCACCGCTGACGCCGGCGAGCAGGGTGCGGGGGAGGCGGAAACTCCACACCGCCTGGTCCTGAAGCGGCGTCAGCGATCCGTCGGTCATCCAGGGCATGCCGGGCAGCAGGTGTCCCGCCAGGATCCGCAGGGAGTCCGTGAACGACACCTCGGTGACGCCGACCGATCCGGACAGCACGATCGTCGCGGGTATGAGCAGCGCGAGTACGACCAGCGCGGTACCGAAGGACGACACGCCGACGCGTCGGCGGGCGTCGGCCTGCGCCGATACGAGGGGTGGGCTCATGACTTCTCTCCGCCTAGTGAAAACGATTGTCGTTATCGTAAGGCGATGGATCCTGCGCGACCGGCACCCACCTCGACGGTGGCCGCCGTCTCAGACGGGACCGTCACTCCGGGCGACTCTCCCCATACCGGCGCACCGGGGCAGAACACGGATGCGGATTCCGGTTTCGCAAGCAACACAGGGGAACCGCCGCGCCGAGGTGGCGCCATCCGTCTCGCCGGCGTCGATCGGCGCCGGCGAACGGCCGGACCGGACCGAGATGCTCGCACCGTGGGCATACGGCCGTCCACGGCGGATCGGCGTCCCGGACACATTCCGTCCTATGCGGACGCGACCGGTCCGGGACGTGTGACGAGCGACGCGGTCAGCGGTGGGTCATGCCGCTACGGGGTCGAGGGCGCCGTGCGGCACCGGAAGGACCACGTGACGGCGGCCGGTCACCACCGGGCGGCGAGACCACGGACGACGTCGGCGGCCGGACCGGTACGGGCCAGCCGGTGGCCGGTTCCCGCCCACAGATGCATCCGGTCCGTGTCCCCCGCCTTCGACGCGGCCTGCCGCAGCGCACGGGTGAGGTGGTGTACCGCGGGGTAGGCGGTCGGTGCCGATCGACCGTGCCGGTCGACGAAGCCGTTGCGCAACGCCCGAGCCGGCCTTCCGGTAAAGGCCCGGGTGACGACGGTCCGGTCGAAGGACGGGTCGACGGGGGCGGCCCGATGAGGTTCCGAAGTCCCCGCCTCGTCGGTACGCAGCAACAGGGTCCCCACCGCGACCGCCTGCGCGCCCGCGTCCCGCAGGGCGCGGACCGCCTCCGGCCCGTCGACTCCCCCAGCGGCGATCAACGGCAGGCCGGCGACCGCCGCCGCGACGGCCCTGACGAGCTCGGCCGTGTCCACCGGCTCCGGGTCGCGGGTGGGATCGAAGATCGCACTGTGCCCTCCGGCGTCGGAGCCCTGCACGACGAGGCCGTCGACCCCCAGGGCGCGGGCCTCGACGGCCTCCGGTGGACTCGTGACGGTCGCCGCCACGCTCACGCCGGCTCCGCGCAACGCCTCGACGTCGCCGCGTTCCGGTAGCCCGAAGGTCAATGACACGACCGGCACCGGGTCGCGCCCCAGCATCCGCAGCTTCTCCGCCCAGTGGTCGTCGTCGACGACGGGGACCGGATCGAGCCGAAGACCGTACGCCTCGGCCTCCGGCGCCAGTTCGGCCGCGTAGGCGCCGAACGCGGCGGTGTCGGTCGGGTGCCGCGACGGCACGAACAGGTTCACACCGAACGGAACGTCCAAGGCGCGAAGCTGCTCGATCTCGGCCGCCAGCGCCTCAGGGGTCTTATAACCACCGGCGAGGAACGGGAATCCGCCCGCGGCGGCCACCGCGGCGGCGAGCGCCACCGTCGTCGGACCACCGGCCATCGGCGCTCCGACGATCGGCAGTGGACAGTCCAGAAGCACCGCCACGAATCACCCTCCCGCTCACCGCCGACCGAACCACATCCACGTCGGCACACCAGGCCCGGCCGGTCACGCCATCCTAGCTGCACATCCGCCGACCGGGCCGTTCAGACACCGTCGAAATCGCCCGATTCGAATCCGCCGACGCCTTCGGCGAGTGCCAGGCCCAACCTCCTGACGTTGTCTCGATAGAACCCGAGGTGGCCGTGAAAGTCCTCCTCTGAACGGAAGCAGTCGATCGAAGACAGCAACGCGGAATGCACGATGTGCGCCTCCCGCAACGACAGCTCGGTCGGACCGTCCGCGTCGATGGAACCGATGTACCGCCACAGGGTTGTCAGGCGCTCTCTCGAACAGCCCACCTGCACCGCCAGGACCTCGTCCGGAACCCGCAGATCCGCCATCAACCCCACGCACGCGCGGATCATGTCCCGGTGCTCCCGGTTCAGCCGGAAGACATATCGATCCCCGTTCTTCGCGGTGACGTTCACACGTGCCCTCATGGGACGAGCATGCACGGCACCGGCCCTCACCGATCGACGGGGATGATCCGATAGCACCACCGGGCGGCGCGGTCACAAGCCGACCGTTTGACCGCCGTCGATCACGAAGGCGTGCCCTATGGCGAAACCACCCAGGTCCGAGCCACAACCACAGCACGCCCGACGCGATCTCCTCCGGCCGCCCCATCCTCCCGACGGGTTCCTGGGCGATCACCCTCGCACGCCCCTTCAGACCGCGCTACCGGAGCGACACAATCACGAGGCGGCGGCGGGGGACTCAGACCTCGCATGGCCACCTGGTCTGGCGATCCTTCACGTCGGCGTTCCTCTCCCATGCCTTGGCCTGGTCAGACCAGGGATTCGCGGGGGCATCGGTGAAGGCCAGTGCGATCCGGAAGCGCACCAGATCCGGTTGCGTGTCCAGGGCCGCATCCAGGAACCGTTCCACACGGTCTCGCAGGTCGGCATCGTGGGCGTAACGCCGACCCAGTGTCGCCGTCGCCTCACCGAAACACGCCCTCGCCAGTTCGACCGATTCGGAGGAGAACGCCTTCTCCAACAGGTCGAAATCCCGATGCGCGTCGGTGGAGGAACAGGACAACACCAGGGCCGCCATCGAACGCACCTCAGGATCGGCGTCATGAACCAGCCGACGATACTCACCAACCCCGTCGGCGACCCGCTCCTCAACCCGGTCCTCCCACGCCACCTTCTCGTCATACGACACATTCGTCGCACCGGCGGCCATACGTCGCCACACCCCGACCGCGGAACCGAAACACCACAATGACGTCAGCACCTCGGCGCGCCAACGGTAACCGTCGCTACGCAACCGCGTCAGCATCTCACTGACCGCCTCCGCAGTCACCGCATTGATCGCATCGCCGCTGTACTCATACGCCGCCTCCAGAAAAGACAACGACGCATCCGCCGCGGCCGTCGAATCCACCGCGGCGTCCCACCTGGCCAACTCCTCGGCCATGGCGGCACGCAACACCGACTCCTCTTCCAGCCCTTCCACACGACCCATAACCCATGACCCTTCGACCTCAGGACCACCACCGATACCACCTCGGAACGCCCGACACCGGTGCGGGAAGCCTGAACCCCCAGTGTCCGCTCACGTTGGAACGATCGAAGACTCCACTCGATCGGGCCGGTCGTTCGTCTGCAGCATCTACGATGCCTCCAATCCTGCCGACACAATGAATCACGCGCCTGCCGACAATCGACTACTCGGAGCTCTCCAAGTCCTCCGAGTAGTCGCCGATGGCGATGTCATCCAAAATCGAGGACCAGTAGCCGGGGTCCTGCCGAAGAACCGAGGAATCGATCTCCAGCAGTGTGGCCTTGAACCCGTCCGTGAGTCGCTCGCGCTCATCGAGTGCTGCATCCGCATCGTCGAGATCACCGTTGACAACCCCATACGGGAAGCCTTCACTGAAGGCGTTCAGGCTCGCGACGAACTGCGAGACGGAGTCGTTCACGTGCCAGACGCTTCCATCAAGAGAACACACAGTCACGACTTGACCTGTTCGCACGTTGACGCAGAAGTCCACTCCATCGCCCCCAGCGCCAATGGCAAGGTAACCGTCAACCCGATGCAAGAACGGCAGCGAGTATCCGAACAACAGGTGCTCGCGAGGCAAGCCGATGGTGACGAGAGACTCAACAGCCGCATCGTCCGATAGTGACTTCAGATCTTGGACGCGGTAACGCACGTACATCATCTGCCTTTCCTCACTCCACCGATCGGAATCTGCTGTCGCGGTTCCATTGTGTCGCGGCGCATGGAGTGAGGGACGAGGTGGCGCGCTTTGCGCTGGCCTTCGACCATCTTCGCGCCAAGGCGTTGGTTCCCGATGTCTCGCTACGATTGGTGAGCGAGGTCGCCGATCGGTTCAGAAGGAGGACGTAGCCATGAACGCGCTGCCTGATGAGCTCCGCTGGCGCAAGAGCAGCCGCAGCGCAGGCAACGGAGAATGCGTCGAGGTGGCGGCGACACCGGAGACCGTCGTCGTACGGGACTCCACGCTCGGGAACAACCCCGGCTTCCCGTACCTGACGATGACCGGGGACCAGTGGCACGCACTGCTACGGGAATGCGACCGCCACCGGTGACCGCATGACACGCGGGCCCACACGCCGATACAGGTATGTCGGTCCACCTGCGCTGAAAGCAACCGTCCGGCCCGGTGCTGAGGGCCGCCGAATCACCTCGGCACGCGACTTCGACACCTGGATCGGCGAACAATCCCGGCAAGACCTGGACGAGCCGTTCACCTTCACCATCGACCTCGACGGTGTCCTGCGACTGGCACCTCGCCGCAGCGAACACATCACCTGCGCAGCCGGACAACCGGTACTGAGCGCAGGCGAAATCGGCTTCACCCGCGAACCGACCCGATGGATCGTGCCGCACGTCAGCAACCACTCCACCGGATACTGCCCCGACACCACCTCATGGCCCCACGTAGCCGAAGCACTGGAACACGCAGGACTCACACCACCACCGGGTTTCACCCACGAACTCCACTTCCGACGCTGCCCCGGCTGCAGCCGACACAACATCGTGCGCGACGCCGACTACACCTGCGTATTCTGCGAAACCGCCCTCCCCACCACCTGGAACATCGACCCTGCCGACGACACCAGCACACCACACTGACAGCAGCAGGTGGCAGCTCGATCATTGCCGGGTGGCTACCACGATCCCGTTGTGACAGGTGATGCGGAAGAAGCCGTCTCGCCGGATCCGCGAGGTCAACAGCCGCTCGGCGGCCGAGACGGTCTGTTCGAACGGCACCTTTGTGTCTTCGGCGAACGACCGGTACGACGCCAGATGCGCGAGCACGGGCTCCGGGGACGTCACCTCGATGGTGCCACGTAGGTGGTGGGTGTGAATGTCGGTGAAACCGCCCAGCCACGTCGGTAGAGCTTCCAGTGAGCACCGACGCGATAGAGCGATACGGCTGGGGCCGGGCCGTCCGAGCACCAGGCCGGCGGCTTCGGTCCACAGCTGGTCGAGTTCGGCCTTGTCATCCCTGGCGTTGCTCGATGCCACCACGATCCCGCCCGGAGCAAGCACTCGATGCATTTCAGCGGTGGCGGCGCCGATCTCCTCAACGTGGTACAGCATGTGCATGGCCAAGACCACGTCGGCCGTCGCAGCCCGCACTGGTAGGTATGCAGCATCGGCTACGACATTCGGGCCGAGTTGAGGAGCAAGCATTCCCGGAGCGAGGTCCATACCGACCACCAACGACTCGGGAAACCAGCTTCGCAACACCGACAGGTATGTACCGTTCCCGCAGCCGATATCGAAAACGACTCTCGGCGTCCGAGGCAATCGGTCTCGAATGAGTTCGCCCACTATCCGGGGCAGATCGAATCGCGGGTGCTGGTGACTGTAGAGGTCCTGTCTCGCCCGCAGGTCACGTTGGTCGGCGTATGCCGAGCCGAGCACGACTGGGTCGGTAGTCCGGTCGGTCATGTCGTCCGACCGTTCTGCGCGGCGGGAGTGACAGTCAGCTGCCGAAGCAGCTCGGACAGTCGCTTGGCGATGGTGGCGTCGGCGTATGGTGAGTTGAGCAAGGTCATGGTCAACCGGCCCGCCCGTTTTCGGATGCTTGCAGTACGGTTCTCCGCGTCGGCCGCCATGACGTGCATGATCTGTTCGGCGGCACCGTCCAGTTCCCCGACCCGCAGGTGAGCGGTTGCCAGATCAAGCCGGGCAGCTAGGACATCCGGCACCGACATCGAGGCGGTGATCGAAACCGCAGGCGCGGTATACAGCTCGATAGCGCGTTGCGAGAACGCGACGGCTTTCGTTGTATGACCGTCGCCCAGTGCCAGTAGAGAGGTCCCCGCGTAGGTCGCCTCCTTGGCGGCGGGAAAGTCGAACATGCCCCGGCGACCATCCTGTGCGCCGTCAATACGCTCCCGAGCCGCCTCAGCCTGTGAAAGCGCCGTATAGGTGGTTGAGGCGTCGCCGCATGCGGCTGCCGCCCTGGCGAGCAGGCTTGGAAGTCGCACCGCCACACTGCCATCACGAGTCAGCGAGGCTCCATACGCAGCCATGCTCATCGCAGTTCGGTTGTCACCAGCCCAGTAGGCGATGAGCGATTGGACGCCCTTGAGCCACGCTGCAACGTCGCGATCACCGCATTCCTTTCCACAGATCCAACCGGTGGCGACCACCAGCGCAGCTTCGGCAACGTAGCCGCCGTCCATCAAGGAGTGCGCTTCCAAACCGCACAACTGCGCCGCGGCGCGGTGAAGGCGACGCAACTGGCGTGGTGTCCGGTTCCGTTCTATTTCGGTGAACGCGAAGTTGCGGGCTTGCTGCAGTCGGCGTTGCCGCACAGGGCGAGGCGTGGTCATATATGACTCAGCCAGCCGTTCCACATCGAGTTCGAGTTGTTCCAAGACCGCGATCGGCATTACTGAACACGACATACGACGACCGAACTCACTGAACTCGTCAACCGCGGCCGAGGACTGCGGCAACGTTTGAGAGCCGATCATGACCGTCGTGTCGTCGACAGCCGCTCGGGGCTTTGTATCGGTTTCATGAGCCGGTTTGTCCGGTTGATGATCGAGCAACGAACACGCGCGGGCGAGAACGCCTCCTGTGTTAAGAACACCGTCAAGGCTGATGGCCAATTCACGAGAACACCGGCGTTCGGCCTTCTCGATCTTGCCGATCGTGGCGGCGGAGACGTAGACACGACGGCCCAGCTCCTCCTGAGACAACCTCTTCTGTATGCGGTGGTGGCGCAGTTCCGCACCGAACCATTGTGCGGGTCCCGCCTCTGGCGTCAAAGACTTGGCCGGATACGGCATGCGTCCCCCTGGGTGAAGCGGACAGATTCCGGTGGCAACACGCTGTCCGGTTCAGGTGCTTGTCGCCTGCTGAGTGTGTGGTCCAGGCTACATCCATGGCAGAACAGCAGGGTTCCTCCACAGTCGGCACACACCTCGAGGCGATGATCGCGAAACTTCGAGAACTGAACGCGGTGAGAAGTGAGCGGGTGGCCGACGCCTTTCGGGCAGTTCCACGGCACGTATTCGCACCCAACAACCCATTGGCCGAGGTGTACTCGCCACGGGATCCCGTCATCACCAAGCGGGACGCCAACGGTGTGGCGATCAGCTCCGTCTCGGCACCTGAGATCCAGGCGTTCATGCTCGAACAGGCTTCGATCGAGCCGGGCATGCGTGTCCTGGAGATCGGCTCGGGCGGATTCAACGCCGCGCTCGCCTCCGAGCTGGTCGGCGAAAGCGGACATGTCACGAGCATCGACATCGATGACGAGGTCACCGCACGTGCAGCGGCCATGTTGAAGTCCGCCGGCTTTGACCACAACGTCGACGTGGTCTGTGCCGATGCGACGTCCTGGCTGCCTGACGACGGATCTTGGGATCGCATCATCGTCACCGTAGGAGCCTGGGATATTCCGCCGCTCTGGACCGAGCGCCTGGCGGCCAACGGCCGGCTCGTGGTGCCGCTGAGGCTTCGCGGTATCACCCGCTCCCTGGCTTTGATACCCGACAACGGCCACCTTGCCGCCACGTCGGCCGAGGTGTGCGGATTCGTGCAGATGCAGGGCAGAGATGCCCACGAGGAACGGCTCTTCCTTCTTCAGGGCAAAGACATCGGCTTGCGGTTCGATGATGACAACACACCAGCCGACATGACGGCGCTCGACGGTGTACTGGCGACCGAACGGGCCGTGGAGTGGACCGATGTGACCACGAGGGCCGGTGAGTCCTTTGACTCGCTGGAGTTGTACCTGGCGGCCCGACTGCCACATTTCTGTCTTCTCACAGTTGCTCCGGGGGCGGGCGAGCAGCTCGTCGGTCACGACGAACACCGGTTCCGACTGGCCCATGTCGCCGGTGACTCATTCGCCTACCTGGTTTCCCGGCGCCGAGCTGACGGGTTGTTCGCATTCGGAGCGAGCGCGTTCGGATCCAATGCCCGAGTCGCCGCCGCGCAGATGGTCGACCAGATCGAAGCGTGGAACGCTCTTCGCCCCGGAAAAGTCGACCCGGCCATCACCGTGTGGCCACGGCCTGACTCCGCCTCAGAGCTTCCGGAGGGGCACGTGATCCACAAGCACCACCGGAACGTCGTCCTGTCTTGGACGTAGCGATATCCATCCTCCCACTTGAAGGAGAACTCACATGTCCGACACCATGTTGGCCGATCTTCAACCGTCGATCAGTTTCGACGACGATTTCACGCTCAATCTGACGGTGGTGGAGAGCCTCGAACCGATCGCGCAACTGCGGTGTGACACCTCTGACGGGTGTGGTTCGACCTGTGCCACCAGCGCCTGCAACAGCGCCACCAACAACCCCTTCTGACCCCCGAACCGGGTTCCCCGCCGCGGTGGGGTGGCGGGGAACCCCGAGGCCGACCGAAGTGAAGAAGCGAGTCCAATGTCTTCGATCTACGAGTACGCCGGGCCGATCTACGCACGCGCCACAACGCTCGATGCCGGGCTCCCCATGCCCGAGTTCGCTCTCGACGACGAGGCAGAAGCGGCGACCAAGGGAGGCGACTGGCTGGTGCGGTTGTGGCGGACACCGGGTCTACCGGCGGCGTTTCGCTCCGCCTCTGCGTCCCTCGTCAGCCGAATAGAGGATGTGCTCGCTGGACGGGTAGCGCCGTCGTGCAAACTCCTTCGGTCGGTGTACGCCTACGTCCTGCGTTGGCAGCGCCGCACCACACCGTTCGGGTTGTTCGCCGGGGTCGCCTCCGTCAAGGTGGCGAGCGCGACGAAGGTGCGGTTCGGTGACGACCATCTTGTCCGTGCCGGCGGCGATTGGGATGTGATCCACCACAGCGCCGATCAGCTTGACCGGGACCCTGCAGCATTGGCACTTCAGATGGTGTGCGCGAACAACCTCGCGACACGTCGTAACGGTCATCTCTGGGTGCCTATGTCGGCCAACGAGCGAGACATCGACCGTGGGGTCACCAGCCAGAATCAGATCCGAATCACCGGTCCGGTACAAGGCGCTCTCGACTTGTCGGCACGCCCGGTGGCCGTCAGCGAGTTGAAGGACGGAATACAGGAACGCTTCCCGCAGGCGGAGGGCCATCGCATCACCGAGTTGATCGGCCGGCTCGTCCAGTGTGGCGCCCTGATCAGCACCGCGAAGCGCGCGATGACGGCGCCCCCGTCACCTCGGGAAGGATGCTCTGCGGTTACAGGCAAGTCGGTTCACGTCGCGTTGGATGCCGACATCGCCCTTTCTGCGTCGGTCGTCCGTGAGTTGGAAACAGCTGCCGGCCGCCTGATTCGATTGACGGCTTCGCCCTATGGCACCGTGGCCTGGCGAGACTACTTGCAGCGGTTCCACGAACGTTACGGTGCCGGAGTGATGGTCGGTGTTCAGGGCCTTGTAGGTAACGGCGGGCTCGGATATCCCGTCGGTTTCCTGGACGCCCCCCGCCGCAAGGCGCAACGAGTGGTAACCGACCGAGATGCCGCGGTACTCGATCTACTGCAATCCGCCATGCTCGATCGGCGCGAAGAGATTGTGCTGACCGACGCCGACGTCGACCGAATCGCCACCGGCACCCACTGCGACATGGTGTTCCCGCCTCGGGTGGAGGCGTTGTTCAGCGTGGCAGCGGATTCGGCTGAGGAAGTGGATGCCGGGCGCTTCCGGCTACATCTCACCGGTCTGCCTCGGCCGCAGAGTTCACTGACAGGTCGCTTCCTCGAACTCCTACCGGGTCTATCTGGGGAATTCCGCGACTCATACCTGCGCGATGATGTGATCGTCGCACAGCTGTCGTTCCCGCCCAGGCGCGCTCGAAACGGCAACGTCACAGCAGTACCAGTCGTCCTTCCACATGTCATACCGCTTGGTGAACACCCTCCCTCCGACGTGGAGACAATCCGGTTGGACGATCTGGCGGTGGTCGCGGATTCCACGCAGTTGCACCTTGTGCAGGCTTCCACCGGCCGACAGGTCCTCGCCTATGCCCTTCACGCGTTGGACGCCGCAGTCCACACACCTCCCATGGCGAGGTTCTTGGCGGAGGTGACGTCCGCCGGCTGGGCTTGGTGGGGACCATTCGACTACGGTGTGGCCCGTACTTTGCCGTACCTGCCCCGAGTCCGCACCGGTCGGACCATCCTTTCAGCGGCACGGTGGCTGATGTTCGCCAAGGACTTTCCCACCGACATCACCGCTTGGGCCACCGCGTTCACCCGATGGCGGCAGCACTGGCGACTTCCCCGAACCGTGGAGATGATCAGCCAAGGTACGGCACTTCCACTGGATCTGGACGCCAAGGCGGATCTGTCGCTCCTTCGGTCCCGGCTGGCCAGCGACGGCAAACTGGAACTCACCGAAGCCGTACCGACATCAGGGTGGTCCGGCCGGGCTTGCACATTCGTGGCGACACTTCGTACGTCCACCTCACCGCCGACGCTGGCGACGGTTCCGGTCGCCACACCCTCGGCGGCCCCACCCGGCGGCGACAGCGGCGTCGTCTGCGCCGAAATCGTCGGCCATCACCGCGGGTACGACGAGATACTGACGAGTCAGGTCCCTGCCCTTCTACAAATGGTGGCTGGCCATGCGGTCGCTTGGTGGTTTACGCGGTGCCATGACAACGCCCGCCCCGATAGCGATCATTTTCTCCGGTTCTACATCCGCGCGAGGAACGCCCAAGCACATCAGGTCACCGCCACTGTGTCGAACTGGGCGACAAGGTTGCACGAAGTCGACCTGGCCGCTGAACTTCGTCTGATCGGCTACCGACCAGCCGTCGGACGATACGGCCCGAAACCGATCTTCGAACCCGTGCTCACAGCTGACAGCGCGGCAGCGATACGGGCTCTGGCCTCCGAAGCACCGATCGACGCCATCACTGCTGTCTCGCTCATAGACATTGCCGAGTCGTTGGCCCCGTCGGCTCCCGAAGGCTGGCAATGGCTGCTCAACGTACTTCCGCACCAATCCGTGATCGTCGACCGGGTCGTACAAGCCGAGGCGTTCCACATCGCCGATGACACATCGGCGTTTCCCCGGCTTCGCGAGACCTGGAACGCCCGAAGGAACGCACTGACCGAGTACCGCCGTGAAGTCGGTCGGCCAACCGACACGGTGCTGAGGTCGCTGCTGCATGATCACGTCATCCGTGGCATCGGCGTCGATGCGAACCGCGAACGAGCCATCCAGCGGGTCGCCCGCGCTGTGGCCGCACGAAATCTCCATAAGGCACGCCCATGAGTCATCCGCCTCTGGTCCAGCAGACCATGCATACCGCGATGCCTGGCGATGTACCGCCCGTGCCGACTGGCGAATCGACGGCCCCCACGGCACAGTCATTGGGGCAGGGTGCCGCAGGAATCGCACTGGCCTGGGTGCAGTACGCATCGCGGAACCCCGCGTACTGGGCCACAGCACACCGTTGGATCCAGGCGACAACAGCCAGACCCATCAGCACTGGCACCGCAGCCGGCTTGTACGCCGGTGCCCCTGCGGTCACCTTCCTCCTGCACATGGCCGACAGGGCCTTCCCCGGACGCTACCGGCGTCACCTCAACGAGCTATTGCCCCACGTCACCAAGTCTGCGCACCGCCGAGTTGACGACGGGCTCACCCGAATCGCGCAACAACGCCCCACCTGCTTCGGTGAGTACGATCTGATCACAGGGCTCACCGGGCTCGGAAGACTCCTCCTGTCGTGCCGTCCCTTTGACACCGCCTTGGAACGGATCCTCAGTTTCCTGGTCGCCTTGACCCAGCCGATACGTCTCGACGGGCGGTGGATGCCCGGCTGGTGGGTTGACCATGACCCCGATCCCACCCTGCCGACACCGGGTGGACACGCCAACAACGGCATCGCCCACGGCATCACAGGTCCGCTGGCACTGTTGTCCCTGGCGTACCAAATCGGTGTCCGAGTCGATGGGCACGACACCGCCATCGACCGCATCACCGCGCACCTACGCAAAACCGCGTGCCACGATGCCGACGGCACTTGGTGGCCGCACTGGACCAGCGACAAGAACACGATCCCGCATTCGCATCCGCCGCGCCCCTCGTGGTGCTACGGCAGCCCCGGCATCGCTCGTGCTCTTCAACTCGCGGGAATCGCCCGCTCGGACATCGCATTGAAGCGGTGGTCAGAAAGCGTGTTGATCGCCAGTCTCAGTCATGAGCGCTACACCCACCAACTTCGAGACGTCGGTATATGCCACGGATGGGCCGGCGCCTATCTCACCGCAGTCCATGCCGCCAAGGACTCCGCCTCACCTCGATTGCAACAACTGACAGCCGACCTCGCCCAGCAGTTCGCGAAAGCGCAAACGACGAGGGAGCACAGCTTGCTGACCGGAGCCGCAGGTGCTGCGTTGGCTCGTCTTCACCACGACACCACCACACCGACGCTGGGATGGGAAGCATGCCTTCTACTCATCTGAACCGATCGTCAGCTTCGTCAGCACTCGCTTCTGCCATACAACGACTCTCTGCTGGCGCCGATCCTCGTCAGCTGGCCGACTCACTCAACATTCCAGAAGAGCACCTCGCGGCAGCCGCCGAGGCCTATCACGCCGCCGGCCTTGCCGCGCTCGACGACCGCACAGACCGCTCCTGGTATCAAGCCCACATCGAATGGGCTGATTGGTCTGAGGCCGACAAGATCGCCACCTCCGAGCTACTCCCCATCATGACGAAGCTGGAGGCCGCTGAAGCCATCACCGCCTGGTGGTTCATAAGGAAGCACCCACACTGGCGCTTCCGGATCGCCCCGACACCCGCCCACACCGAATCCGTCAGGATCCGACTGGAAGAAACGTTGGTGAACCTACTCAACACCGGTCATACCACCGCTTGGTTCGCCACACGCTACGAACCTGAAACCGCAGCGTTCGGCGGACGAACCGGTATGGCCATTGCCCACCGGCTGTTCACCACCGACTGCCGACACATCCTCCAGCCTTCCCACCCGGCAGCCGCGCTGGGTATCAGGGAAACCAGCCTCCTGCTGTGCAACAGTCTTCACGAAGGTGCCGGCCTGGACTGGTACGAACGAGGCGATGTCTGGCGTCGCGTCGCCGAATTGAGGCCGCTTGACCCCGCCATCACCGGCCAGCAGCTCGAAAAGCTCAGCCACGATGTGAAGTCGCTACTCCGTACCGGCGCGGCCGCACTCCGCCTCCCACACCTGACCAGCTGGGCTACAGCCTTCTACAACACCGGTAATGACCTGTCCGAAGCCGCCACGACAGGCGAGCTTCATCGAGGTCTTCGCGCCACAATGGCTCACCACGTCATCTTCCACTGGAACCGACTCGGCCTGCCAGCCCACGTCCAAGCACTGCTCAGCCACACTGCCGCCATGGCGATTCTCCAAGATGACTGAAGCGCCCGGCAATGACAGACCTGCCACCGTTGCAGCTCGCTAGTCGCTCAGTTGCGCGGGTTCATCCTGGTCTCGTCGGCCTGGTCCCCCTGGACGCCGAATCGGCTGGTATTCCATGCGAGGACGCCTTCGTCGCTTCCGGGCGGGTAGTACAGCTCGACGTCGTACTCGATCGCAAAGTCATAGCCAGGTGGGTACATGCCACGTGAGTACAGGTACCGCTCGAAACCCTGCGGGGTGTCGTCGTCGGCCCACCGTTCGATCAGCTCATCGTTCAAGTCGGGATCGTCGGTCACGCACTGCCGATTGCGACTCATTCGACGACTCCCTGCGCTCATCAAGGCTGCGAGCTAACGCTCAATCTCGCCCAGGGCGTCCACGGCCTGCTGGTGTCTCGGTTCATCCACGAGTTGATGCGGTGTGCGAACTCCTCGGCGATACCGGGACTGCTATCCAGCAAGGGTGCACCACCGGCGATGTAGGTGAGTTCGCGTGCCTGCCGCAAGACCGGCCAGTCCGGTTCGGAGGTGATGTCCCGTCCATAGGCGGCAGCGAGGCGGGCATGCATTCCTGAGCGCTGGAACCAGATCTCGGCGGTCGCCGGCGTGGCCAAGTCTGCTCCAGAAGGCCCCACGCAGGAGGAGTCGAAATCGCAAAGTACGACTTCACCGTCGGGCCCCCGGAGCATGTTGCCCACATGAGCGTCACCGTGAATTAGACGCGGTGGTGTGGACTCGTTAAGGGCCTCGACTTCAGGTTCAAGGCGGTCACACCATTCCAGCAGGAACCGGCGATGCTCGTCGGTCAACGCCTCGGAGTCCGAGATGCGCCTGCGGGCGGTTCCCACCGGGTCCCACCTCGGCAGATCGACAGCGGTGGGGTCCAGCGCATGGAACTGACGCAATACTCGCCCGAGGTCTTCGACAGAAATGCCGCCCGAATCGGGGATATACCTCCATATGGTAGCCAGGAGGTCGCCCGTCTGGACCGGTTGCGGTGACAGGTCAGCGAGTCGAACGGTCGGCGCTTCCACCGATTCCAGCCAGCGCGCAAGACGTACGCCTTTGCGAACCCGCTCGTGGAGTGTGGTGGACCGAGTGATCCGCACCACCGCCTCTGCCCGGCGAAGCAAGAATACGGCGTTGTTCCCGAGGTAGAGCAGTTCGCTGTCGCCGCCATCCAATCCAAACTCTGCCACCACGTCGGCCAGGGCCGCCCTCATCCGCTCCAGGCCGAACCTGCGATTCGTCATCGTGCAGCCCTGGTCGGCAATGAGTCGACCTGCCGAAGAAACTCCGTCACTTCGGGTGTCCCCTTCCAATGGACGGCATCTCGATGGAGATTGGCGATACGGTCTCCGATCCGGCCGGACGTGACCGAGTCCCGCGCCGTAAGAATGCGCTCGGCGACTCCCAATGCCATCGTGGGCTCCCCCGCCAGGAAGTACGCGGAGGCCAATCCCGTCTGGTTGAGCAGACTACTGCGTTGCATGCCATCGTCGAATCCATCGATGGCTCGCGAAGTCCATTCGACGGCCTGCTGGCCGAAGCGCGAATCGCTGCGTGCTAGATCCCGGTATACCCGGCCGTACTGGGCATACAGTTCCCCGCGGCTACGCCATCCCAACCACTCCGGCGCGGACTCGAACGAGAAGCCATCGAATTCATCGCTCGCTAGATCCAGCATGGCGCAAGCCGCGTCACCACTTCCGATCGCCGCCAGGGAAGTTGCGAGAGTCGCATGAAGCATGGCTCTCGTACCGCGTACGGCCGGTTCGGGTTGAAGGTCCTCTAGAGCATGGCGCAGCACTTCAGCCGCGTCGAGGTTGTGCTGTAGGTGTTGCAACTGGCGAGCTTGTCGATAGCGAACGAATGCCACCAGGTTGAAGTCCCCCACGCTTAGTGCCAGCCGTTCCGCTGCGGCGAAATGACGCTGACCGGTGTAGTGGTCACACATGTCGAAGGCGGTCCAACCGGCAAGTAGACGCAGTTTGGCGACCGCAGTGAACAACGGTCGACGAACGTGCTCACTGTGGGTTCGATTGAGAAGGGTCGATGCCGCCTGCGTGACACGCTCAAGGCTCTCCTTGACCGCTCCGCCCCCGAACTGATGGTCGAGGGACTGGTACAAGTCGTGTACTGCATGAAGGCGTGCCACATCCGAAGCACCGACGCTTTGGTGACGTGCCATGTCCAGACAGGCCGTGGATACATCGTCAATGCGCTGCACCAGCGGGACCGCCGCGCTCAGCACCGTTGCACCGAGGGCGGCGGCAAAGGTTCGACGCTGCATTGATGCTCCTGGGGTACCGCTTGCTTCCGTCGTCAAGGTGATCCTGTCAGAGTCAGCAGAACTTCGACTCGACGGCAAGTCCTTGTCCGCTTCAGCGCAGCGCTTGTCCGGTTGAGGAACAGTGAGCACCCATGCCCGTGCAAGGACTCCACCCGTCGCCAATGCGGCATCCAGTGCTTCTGCCAGTTCCAATGAACATCGACGCTGGGCTTTTTCAATCTTGCCGATGGTGGCGCCCGATGTGTAGACCTTCTGTCCCAGCCCGTCCTGGGTCAGGCCCAGTTTGATCCTGTGGTGTCGAAGCTCGGCACCAAACCACTCCACCGGCCCGGCCTCGGGCTTCAACGGCTTGGCTGGAAATGGCATGGCATCCCCTTGTACGCATCAGACAGCCGGTTCCAACGTCGGCTGTCCGGTTGGCTACTTGTCGACCCCTCAGTGTGTGGTCCAGGTTACAGCTGTAACGAATCAGCGGGCTGCAGCCACAGTGGTCCTACGCTCGCTTGTGGAGTCGCTTCGGTTTCCTGATGCGCTTTGGTGCCGCTCAGTTCGTTCGAGGTCTATCGGACGAGGGTGTAGCCGGTGGTAATTCGGTGGGGGCGTGGTGTCGCTTCGCGTAACGCGGGTGTCAATGGTGTGTAGGCGTTACCGGTGGTGGTTCTTCGGTTAGCTCAGGGTCGCGTGGTGTTGCGCGGCGTGGTGATGATGTCGGATCGTTTTGGGGGAGAACCCGACCGTGGTGGGGGTCGTGGTGCCCGTCGGGTGGAGCGACTGCTCGCCGTTGCCGAGCCGGATGCCGCGAGGTGGCCCGGGGTTCCGCGCGGTGTGGATGTGCCGTTGTCGGTGTGGGCGCACGCGCTCGGATTCGCCGAGCTGCAGCAGGCATTGGTTCGTGACCTCTCGCAGCGCGGCGACCTGGTGGTAACGACGCTCAGTGCCGGTTGGAAACAGGTCCCCATCACCGGCCGCCGGGTCGTGCTGTTGTGCCGACGCCAGGAGGTCCAGGCCGCGCGGACGGCGTGGGAGGGTCTGGACACCTCGGCTCAGGCGTTGAGCAGGGTGGAGCCGGTGACGTCGGAGAACCTCTCCACCCGGCTGGTCAACTTGGCCGGCTCTGCGCAGCTTCTGACCACCGACGCGGCCACGACACGGAGCGAGGCGTTCTGGTCGGCGGCTAGGACGTCGCTAGCGCCCGGCGGTGTGGTGGCGGTGGCCTGCGCCGGTGGGAACGCGGCGGCGCATGCCCGGATGATCCGCGAGGCGGTGTCTGCGGGCATGGCTTACGTTCAACACGTCATCGCCACGAGCGCCCCCGTACTGGACGCCGCCGTCTCCGCCTGGCAACGCGCCATCGCCGCACCGATACGACGACACCGGCGCGCCCACCTCGACGTCTTCCTGTTCACCACGCCCGGTACGGCACCCCGCAGAGGTGAGGGCCGGTGACACGACAGCCCATCACCACGGTGTGGACGTGCGGGCAACTTTCGCCCCGCACCCAGCGCCTTCACCGGTACACCAGGTCGTCCATCGAACATCCCGCGAAGATGTTCCCCCACATCGCCAGACACGCCATCGCCGCATACACATCGCCCGGCGACCTCGTCGTCGACCCGATGTGCGGCATCGGCACGACCCTGGTCGAAGCCATCGAACTCGGCCGCCCCGCCATCGGGATCGAGTACGAACCGGCGTGGACGGGCACCGCCGCCGCCAACCTCTACCTCGCCCGGCAGCGCGTCCCCGACGCACCCGCGTCCGACGTCATCACCGGCGACGCCAGACAACTACCCGTACTGCTGCCGCAAGACGCCGTGGGCCGGGTGAAGCTGATCCTGACCTCACCACCGTACGGCCAACTCACCCACGGACGCGTCCGGCAGAACGCGCAAGGCCGCATCCTGAAACTGTCCAACCGGTACGGGCCACACCGGAACGACCGCTCGCAACTGGCCCACCGCGGCCTACCCGCACTCATCGACGGCCTGACCGAGGTGTTCACCGCCTGCGGCCAAGTCCTGGCACCCGACGGGCTCCTGGTCCTGGCGGTACGCCCCTGGGTCGAACAAGGCCGCCTCGTCGACTTCCCCTCCATGATGGTCGACGCCGCCACCACCGCCGGCCTGGCCATCACCCAACGCTGCGCCGCGATCCTCGCCCGCTGGAACCACCACACTCAGACACTCGAACCACACCACACCTTCTTCGCACTACACAACACCCGACAAGCCCGCGCCAACGGCCGACCCGCCCACCTCATCGTCCACGAAGACATCCTCGTGTTCGGAAGGCGGACGGTATGACCGCGATCCCGCCGAGGGAGTCGACCGGGCCGGACACCGATCCTGGCATGGAACGGCTTGGGCGAACTCGTCCTTCGTCCGGCGCAGAGCTACCGTCCGATGTGGTATCAGCCGGAGCTGATGGGGGTGGTTGGTCGTGTGTCGATGTGCTGGCGTTGCCGCCGGTCATCGATGTGGTGACTGCGGGCAGTGTCCTGGGCATCGGACGTACCAAGGCATACACCCTGGCGCGCACCGACACGTTCCCGTGCCGTGTGATACGCGCCGGACGCACCTACCTGGTCCCCACCGCCGCACTATGGCGACTCCTGGACCTATACCCGCCACGCCCCGCTGATGCCGCCGAATAGATGACCTTCCCTTGAAGGAGAAACATGAGCGGCTACGTCTTCCGCCGATGCGGGTGCCAGAACCCCGACACCGGAAAGCAGTACGGGACCAAATGCCAGAAACGAAAGTCCAAGGACCACGGAACCTGGTGGGGCAGGTACGACCTGCCACCAGGATCGAAAGGTGAGCGACGGCAAGAACGTATCGGTCCGTTCTCAACAAAGGACGATGCCGAAAGCGGGCTAAGGGAAGCGATGGGACAAGTCGCTGACGGTGCTGCTGCGGGGCAGTGCCGGGACTTGTTCGGTGACTACCTCGAGGAGTGGGTGGCGGGTCGGCGGACCTTGTCGGCGACGACGCTGCGGGGGTATCGCTCGCATATCCGGCTCTACCTGAAGCCTGGGCTGGGGCATGTGCGGATGTGTGATCTGCGGGACCGGCATTTCGAAGAACTGTTCGAGGCCATGCGCCAGATCGGACGCCTCGCCGAAGGCGCACGCCCGTCACCGATACTGCGGCGGCTGCTGGAAGCCCGCCCGGCACCGAACAACAGCAAACGCAGCCACAGTGCCGCTACGGCTCGGCATGTTCACACCACCGCAAAGTCCGCATTGAATGATGCGATTCGGAAGAAGAAACTGCGGCACAATCCGGCCAAGTACGTCGAGCTGCCCAAGCCGCGGAAACGCCGCCCACTGGTGTGGACCGATGCGAGGGTCCGGACCTGGTTGGAGACCGGGAAGAAGCCTGCCAAGGTGATGGTGTGGACACCCGCCCAGACGGGAAACTTCCTCGACTTCGTCCTCGACGACGATCACTACGCCCTGTGGCACCTCATCTGCTACAAACCGTTGCGGCGTTCCGAAGTCGCCGGTATCGCCGAACACGACTTCGATCCCAGAGTAGGACAACTGCTGATCCTGGACACCCACACCGGCGTCGAACAGGAGGCCGATGACTGGGGTGATGAGGACTGGGACGACACCAAGAGCGACACCAGCCAACGCAGCCTCGCCCTCGACACCGTCTCCAACGAGGTATTGGCCCTACACGTCCGCCGTCAGCAACACCGTCGAGGGGAACTGGATGACGCCTGGGCGGGTTCGGGGCGGTTGTTCACCGGCCCGACCGGGGCCGCCTTGGACCCGGAATGGATCTCGCAGAAGTTCGAGCGGTTCCTCACCCGGCACGCCACCATCCGCCGTCGCTTCCTCCAAGACGAATGGACCCGGGAACGCATCCGCAACACCCATAAAGTCACCGACCGCGCCATCGACGTCGCCCTGGCCATGCCACTGCCACCGATACGATTGCACGACACCCGGCACGGCGCCGCCAGCCTCATGCTCGCCGCAGGATGCGACATCACCATCGTCAAAGAAGAATGCGGACACGCCACCGCCGCATTCACCCGCGACACCTACCAGCACGTCTACCCGGAACTGGCCCGCCACGCCGCCAACCAGACAGCGTCCATAGTGCCCAGAAACGCAAAAACACCGAAACGTATGCACGAGCATGTGCCCACCACGTGCTCACCCACGGACAAAACGGACACCAATCCAGACCCTGTAATGAGTGTAACCGCAGGTCAAACATGGTGGGGCGGGTGGGGCTCGAACCCACGACCGACGGGTTATGAGTCCGCTGCTCTAACCAGCTGAGCTACCGCCCCTCGCTGCGCCATATTACCGTCCGGTCGCGGCGGTCGCCTTCGCCCCGCCCCGTCGGACGCCATCCGTGACGCGGTGGCGGTGGTGGACCGGAAGGACCACGGATTACGCCGAGGTGACGTAGCCCTTGCGCGAATGGTGGCCGGTCGGACGACCGGCCACCGCACGTCGTGTGACGTCGTCACCGCGAGATCCCCAGGGCCATCACCGGGGCGCCCGATCCCTTCACACCCCCTGTTTCGGGGAAGCGTCCTCACGCCGGGCATGGCCCCCGAAACGGGAGGCCGCGCCCGGCGTGGTGTTTCGGGGCCGTCGTCCCCGGCCTCACGGCCGGTGCGTCAGGGCGTGCCCGCCTCGGCGCCTTGTGACAGCTCCTCGCGCAGCCGGGTCTTGGCCAGTTCCTCCGCGTCGGCGGCGGCGACCTCGACGTCCGGTACGACGCCCGTCCCCTCCCAGTTCGTCCCCGATACCGGGTTGATCGAGCGGCCGGTCGGCACGGTCAGTTCCAGATGCGGATGCACCCGGATTCCGATGCGGGGGTGTGCGCCGCCGCCGGTGCGTTCACCGGCGATCACGGCACGACCGAGTTGCTGGAGGTCGTAGGCGAGTTCCTCTCCCCCGGAGAACGTGCGTCCGCTCGTCAGCACCCACAGCGGCTTGTCGCCGCCGAATTTCGGGCCGGGCACGAAGGGCTGGGTCCAGAACTGGCTGATCCGGTCGGTGCTGCGGTCGTAGCAGTCGTTGATGTGCACGGGTTCGTCGCCGAACAGGTAACTGCAGATCAGTGCGACGGCGGTGGGGCTACCTCCGAGGGTGTTCCGCAGGTCGAGGATCAGTGCGCGTGCGCCCGCCACGAGGTTCATCGCGGCGCAGACGGCGGCGCCCGTGAGCGGCGGCGGGAACAGTAGCGGGCCGAGTTCGAGCAGGGCGATACCGCCGTCGAGTCGTTCCAGGCGTGCGATGCCGTCGAGGTCGCGGGCCGCCTCCCGTTGGAGCTGGTTCCACATGAGTTCCTCGCTCGGCAGGTCCGGCAGTTCTTCGGCGTGGAACTTCAGGCGGAGGTGCTTGTCTCCGTTGATCGACTGGAGGTCGGCGGTGACCCGGCTTCCCAGGTCTTCGGGCCCGGTGGCCTGCCCGTAGTCGGCGGTCTCCAGTACGCGGGCCACCTGTTCCCCGATGTCGGGGAAGACGTAGTGCTTGCGGATCAGGCCGGCGGCCTCGGCGGTCAGCTGCGTGATGAGATTCTGCTCCATGCGGTCAGTACAGCAGCCAGAGCCGGAAGAGTCAAGAAGATTGGACGCTTAATGAGTCACAGTCACCTGGAGATCACCACCCCCGAGCAGTACAAGGCGATGGGAAACCCGCTGCGGCAACGGATCCTGTTCCAACTGGGAGAACCGGCGACCCTCAGTCAACTGGCCGCCCGGCTCGGCACCGGAAAAGGCACCATCGCCCACCACCTCAAGGTGCTGAAGGACGCGGGACTGGTGACTCCGGGCGAGAGCCGGCGAGTACGGGGCGGCACCGAGCAGTACTACCGCCGCGCCGCCGCCCGCATCGACCTGACACCGTCGGCCACCGACGCCACGGCAGCGCTGCTCGGCGGCGTCGCCACCGAACTCAGCCGCGCCACCGAGGAACCGCTCCTGGTCCTGCGTCACGTCCGGCTCAGCCCGGAGAACGCCCGGCGGCTTCGCGAGGAACTCCACCGCATCACCGAGGAACTGTCCTCCGACGACGGAGAACCGCAACGCCACGGCGTGCTGGTCGCCATGTACCAGGAGAACCACGACGCCACCGGATGAGCGCCGGAGGCCGTGGGACGAGGAGACACGTCCCACGGCCGCATCACCTCAGCAGAGGTCGAAGGTGCGCCAGGTGCCGCACGACGAGGTGCAGTTCAACAGCACCGTGCAGGTCCGGATCTGTCGCTTTCCCTGATTGCACCGGTACTCGTAGTAGGTCTCGTGCGGACAGCCGGCCGCCGCCTGGCGTGTGGGCACCAGACGGGCGAGCATGCCGTCGCCGAACTTCTCGAACAGACTCATGAGTGGTTCCTTCCGGGGTTTCGAGATGTGGCGGGACGATCACGGATGTCGAGACGTCCGTACACGTACCGCCGTGGATACGTGTGATCGGTGGTCGCCCTCGGTGGACGCCGCGCGGCGCGACCGCCCACCGGATCCGGCTGTTGTCGACGGCGCCGGGTGGGTGGATCAGCAGGCGAGTGGGGTCTGGGTCCACGAACCACAGGACGTGGTGCAGTTACCCATGACCGTGCAGGTGCGTTTCCGCATCCTGCCGTAGTAGCAGTCCCAGTCGGTGTAGGTCTCGGTCGGGCAACCCGCCGAGGCGGGCACTCCGATGAGGACCCGATCGAGCAGCAGGTCACCGAGCCGGTGGACGATCCGCATCCGTGTCTCCTTGTCGGTACGGGACGGCCTCGTGGCCGCCGGAGACCAGGATGGCGCCGGTCGCCACGGAAACGGCACGGATTCCGTACGAGTTCCGGAAAGTCGATCGCGCCGGCATGACGCGGCGGCGCGCGGCGTGCGGGTGCGCGTGGGGAGAGCGGGGACGGCACGAGGCGGCGTCCGGCGGTCCTCCCGGTGCGCGGATGGGGGCCTCCAACCTCCGCCCCATACTTCGAGCGTAGTTCCGATCATGGTGGGTTGTCGAGTCGTCGGCGGTCCGCCTGTGGATAATCGCCCGGTTGTGGATGACGGCCCCCGAAAGGCGGGATCGACAGGGGCGAGGTCGACACGGGTGGTCGGACCCGAATCGACGGCGACGGCACCCGCCGCGCGGGGTCACATCCGCGACGGTTTCCTCGGCGAGGAGGTACGCACCGGAGTGGCGCCGCCCGGCTCACGGCTGTCCACCACCGAGGACCGTCCGCATCGACCTGTGCCGATGTGAACCGTCGCGCGCGGCGGCGACGGAACCGCGACCGTGAACACACCATAGAGGACAGCACGCCGGTGAACCGGTGTCGTCGATCGTGTGCGCCCATAACCATTCGCCGGACGGCTCGTTGTGCCTGGGGACGACCACTCGTGCGAGTGACCGGCATCGGTTGCGGCCGTGCGCATGCACGTTCCGAATACCGTGCATCCGGTCGGGCGCAACGTCTCCGGGTGACGTACCATGTCGGTCACGACTTCCCTACTAGAAGAGGGTGCGCCATGACCGCAACCGAAGGGACGACGCCAGTAGGCGACCCGGGCTACAAACCGGACTTCGACATCTCGCAACCGACGATCGCGCGGGTGTACGACGCCTTGCTCGGGGGCAAGGACAACTTCGCGGCCGACCGGGTCGGCGCCGACATCTACCTCAAGCACGTGCCCGAGGCCGGGAAGGTCGCGCTCGACAACCGGGCCGGCCTGGTCCGCGGCGTGCAGTACCTGGCCCGGAAGGCCGGTATAGACCAGTTCCTCGACATCGGCAGTGGCCTGCCGACGGTGAAGAACACCCATGAGGCCGCCCAGGAGATCAACCCGGACGCCAAGGTCGTGTACGTCGACAACGACCCCATCGTCTTGGCCCACGGCCGGGCCCTGTTGGCCACCAACGAATCCACGACGGTGATCACGGCCGACCTGCGGCGGCCGGAGGAGATCCTGGCCGACGACGAGGTGCGGCGGGTGCTCGACTTCGACCGCCCGATGGCGTTGATGGTCGTCGGACTCCACATGCACTTCCACGACGACGAGCAGCCGGACGAGTGGGTCCGGACCCTGATGGACGCCACCGCGCCCGGCAGCTACCTGTTCATCACCGACTTCGGTGACACCGGCGAGCCGCACCAGAAGGCGATCGAACGCGCCGGCCTGGAGAGCCTCGGCAACGGGTGGGTGCGCACGCCGGAACGTATCGAGCAGCACTTCCTCGGTCTACCGCTCATCCCCCCGGGCCTGGACTTCGTGTCGCGCTGGTTCCCCGAGGAGCCGGACCGGAGGGTGCCGGAGTTGACCGAACTGGAACCGTACCAGCGGATCATGATGGCGGGCATCGCCTACAAGGCGTGATTCGAGTGGGGGTGGGTGCGCGGTCGGGCCGCGTACCCACCCTTCGTGTGCTCCGGGATCCGGTGGTGTGGCCGGTGCGCGGGCACGGCCGCGGGATGCGGGATCGGGTCAGCTGTACAGCTCGTCGATGATGCCGCGCAGGATGGCCGGCGTCTGGTCCGGCTCGGTCGCCTGCACGCACAGCGACTCCATCGAGGCGGTGTACTCGTCGACGTCGTCGGGCTTGTCGAGGTAGAGCGCGCTGGTGAGCTGTTCGAGGTACACGATGTCCGGCAGGTCCGGGTCGGCGAACCGCAGGATCGTGTACGCGCCGCCCGCCGCCGAGTGGCCGCCCGCCGAGAACGGGATGACCTGGATGCGGACGTTGGGCAGTGAGCAGTGCTCGATGAGCGACTGGAGTTGGGCGCGCATGACGGCGCGCCCCCCGATCGGGCGGCGCAGGGCGGCTTCGTCGACGACACACCAGAACCGGGGCGGATCCACGCGGGTGAGGATCTTCTGCCGGGATTCGCGCAGTTCCACCCGGTGATCGATCTCGGCGCGTCCGGCGTAGCCGTGGCCGAGTAGGACGACGCCGCGCGCGTAGTCCTTGGTCTGGAGGAGTCCGGGGATGAACTGGAACTCGTACGTGCGGATGAGTGTGGCGGTGGCCTCCAGGCCGAGATAGGACTGGAACCAGTTGGGCAGGACGTCGCCGAAGCGGTGCCACCAGCCGGGGTTGTTGGCCTCTTTTGCCAGTTCGATCCAGCGGAAGCGTTCGGCGGGTTCCTCGACGCCGTAGAGGGTGAGCAGGTCCTCGACGTCGCGGACCTTGAAGCTGACCCGGCCCAGTTCCAGGCGGCTGATCTTTGATTCGGACGACCGGATCTCCCAACCGGCCTCTCCCCGGGTGATGCCCTTCTCCTCGCGGAGCCTGCGGAGGTGGGCGCCCAGCAACATCCGCAGCGCGGTCGGCCCTCCGGGAGTGGCGCTCCCTGGAGAAGGCGTTGTCACTTCCCGACCTCCGGAGTTTCGGCTATCCCTGAATGTGTACTTCCTCGATCAAGCATGTCACGCCGACAGGCTATCCGGGACGTCTGACGTTTCAGACCAAAGGTAACCGAACCGTGCTTCATCGGACCGACGGGAGCCTGCGGAGGGTTGCGCCCGGATTCCGAGGCGTCGCGGGCGCCTCGGAACCCGGGCGGTGGCCCGGCCGACCGTCCCACCTGACCGGCCGGCCGGGTCGGGTCAGCGGATCAGGTTGTCGAAGTCGCCGTCCTTGGCGCCCTGGACGAACGCGGTGATCTCGTCGACGGTGTAGACGAGGGCGGGCCCGTGCGGGTCGCGGGAGTTGCGGACCGCGACGGTGCCTTCGGTGGGCAGCGCGGTCATCTCGACGCAGTTGCCGCTGGGGTTGCTGCGGCCGCTCTTCTGCCAGACCACGGTGGACGGCAGGTCGCCCGCCGGGATGCCGTTGTAGAACTCGCTCATCGGTGGTTCCTTCCAATTGAGATGCGGTTGACCAGCCACGTCGCCCGGTCGCGCCGGAGTCGTTGCCGCCGTGGCCCTTCCGGGCGGGAAGGGCAGGCTCACGGCCGCGGTGACCTGGTGGCGCCGGGCGACGTCCCATCTCTGGTCACCCATTAGAGTGGCATATCGCGATTGTGCGCCTGCACGCGCCCATGCACGTGCATCTGCCCGGCGTCGATGCATAGTATGATGGGTGTGACAATGCACGACAAGTGAAGGAACAGTTGACTACGATCCGCATATACCGATTCGTGCGGCGGCGTTCGTCCACTGAGCCGGCCGGTTCCGCATCGTCCTGATGCGATCCCACGGCTCTTCGGCGCGGCGCGGCACCCGGACAGATTCACCGTTTCGCCGTTTCTCAGCGACCGGTCGGCTCCGGCCGACGGGTTCCGCGCCTGACCAGATGGGATTTGGTGCCATGGTCGAACGACACTCCCCGGCATTGCTGGACTTGGCCACCGCGGACAAGTTGTGGAGTTCCTCCTGCCACCAGACGATGTCGATCGACACGGCTCCGGACGGCCCGGTCTACCGGTGTGGCCTCCCGTGTGGAAGGCACACCGCCGGCGCCGACGAGGTTCGTGCCGGCCTGTTGTGGCACTACCGGGGCAGCTGCGTCGCCAAGACGTACGGCCTGTCCGATGAGGACATACTCGGTGACATGTTCGCCGCGTTGCACCTGGCGTGGGTGCGGAACGGGAGGATCTACACCGCGCGGTTCTACTGACATCGCGCGCGAGGACTTCGCTCGACTGGCGGACCGGGGCAGCCGGTGGGGACTCCCCCGATCCGCCGGGGAGGGTCCGGCGGCCGGTGGGGGCCGCGCGGGACTCTCCGGGTGGGACGGTCGGGAAGGCAGGTGGGACCGCCTTCTCCGACCGATGGAGCATCGCTCCGGTCGGTGGGACCGGGAGGGGTGCTCCGGGTGGGGTGATCGGGGAGACCGGTGGGGGTCTCCCCGATCCGTCACCGGATGAGAGTGACGGGGGAAGCCGGTGGGGGCTTCCCCCGTCCAGACTAACGTCGCGCGGCGACACCGGGCGGGTGTCGCAGAGGCTGTCTCTGGTCCTCGTTCGTCGCGAGCGGTGTCTGGTCGAGTGCGTTCGCAAGCGGAGGACGCAATGCTCTGGAGGGTCCGTACATACCGGTGTTGTATGCACCGGTCTTTCAGCGGCGCTGCCTGCGACAACGCCGCGAGGCGCCGATCGGGCGACGCACAGCAGGACAGCAAGGTCGAAGACGGCCTCTGAACGGACACGTCGCCCCGCCACGGCGGGGCGACATCTCAATCGGCGTCGGAGGTCGCCACCTCCAACGCCGCCGCGGTGACGGCGTCGGTGTCGGCCCCGCCCTCACCCTCGAAGTTCGACCGGCGGGTCTCCCCTTCCGGCTCCGCGGCGGTGTCGGGCGACGTCGGTGACGGGTCGGGTTGCAGCAGCGCGGGATCGACCGGGAGCGACACCACCAGGCAGGGGCCGCCCTGGTATATGCCGCCGTCGACGCACAGCGCCAGGGCCTCGCAGTACCGGCGGGGTCCCACGACCTGGTCGCCGGGGATCCCCAGCCGGTCGGGGATGGTGCTGTGGCCGTGGACGATCTGGCTGCCGCCGAAGCAGTCGAGCATGGCGGCGGCCTGCACGGCACCGTCCTCGGCCTCGTAGCGGTGACGGATCGTCAGCCTCCGGAACAGCATCCACCACTTCTCGTGGTCGGCTGACTTGACGATCTTGCGGACGGCGCGATTGACCGCCGTGATGCTGCGGCCGTACGCGGCGTACTCCACCGTGTCGGTGTGCACGAGCAGGTGGTCGGCGGCGTAGGTCATGACCTTGCGGTTCTGGAGCCAGTTGATCTGCTTGTCGGTCAGGCGGGCGACGTCGTCGTCCTGACCTCCGTTGAGATGCCACCACATCATGAAGTTGCGGGAGTTGCCGTCCTCGTCGGCGAAGTCGTCGTCGCCGAACCGGCGCGCCCCCAGCATGAGGACCTCGTGGTTGCCGAGCAGGCTGTCGACCAGCCCGCCGTCGCCCTCGGCCTCGTCGGCGAGCCGCATGATCAGGTCGACGACCGCGGTACCGTCGGTGCCCCGGTCGAACAGGTCGCCCAGGAACCACAGCCGGGCGTTGCCGCCGCTCCAGTGACCGGAGCCGTCGACGAGGCCGGCGTCGCCCAGCGCCGCCACGAGCGCGTCGTAGTGCCCGTGCACGTCACTGACGACATGGAGTGCGGGGTCGGAGGCCATTGCCTGATGGTAATGCGCCGGTGGCGGGGCCGCCACGCTGGAACAGCCACACTTTCGCATCAGAGTGACCGGCGGTGACCTGCCCCGCCGGCGGTCGGGCCGGCGGGGTCAGGATCGGACGGGGACGCGCGGTGCCACGGCCACGGGGCGGGCGTCGGGGGTGGCTTCCGGCAGCCAGGAGAGCGGCCGGGGCGGCGGTTCGGCGGCCATCGGTAGGCGGGCCAACAACAGTACGAGCCCGGTCTCGACGGCCAGCAGTATCCGCTGCGGCAGTCCCCGCCAGCTCGCGCCGTCGGCGAACTCCGGTAGGAAGGTGTTGAGGGCGGTCAGGGCCAGGGCGACGAGGCTGAGTCCCGCCAGCACCCGTGACAGGCGCCGCAGGAACGGGTCCACGGTCGTGTAACGCATCGCGCGGTCGGCGGCCAGTCCCGCCAGGAGCAGCGCGCCGAACGCGGCTCCGGCCGACCAGCGGTGTATCTCCCCCGCCGTCGAGGTGACGGTGTCTCCGGTGTCGGTGCGGAACACCACGACGAGGACCAGTAGGACGGCGGCGAGGCCCAGTAGTGCGCGTACCGGGCGCTGGCGTGGGAGTCCGAGGCCGGCGGCCGCCAGTGCCGCGCAGCCCGCGGCCAGCCCGAGGGTGCCCAGGGGGAACAGGATCGAGCCGGGGGCCCGCAGCGCGTAGCTGCTGACGGGTTGCACCATCGGGTCGACGCTGTCGGCCATGACGAGGTGGAGTAGGAGGAATCCGACCGCCGCGGCGGCACCGCCGACCGCCGCGACGACGGTCTGCCACGGTGCCGCCGGTTGTGGTGCGGTCATGTCCGTCACCGCCCCGTCAGTCCGTCGTAGATGGCTTCGAAGCGGGCCAGGGACGCGGCGATCTCGTGCCGGGACGCCATGCGGCGCGCGGCGACGGACATGGCGGCGGCGGTCGCCGGGTCGGAGAGGATCCGGTCGATGTGGCGGCCGAGTGCGTCGACGTCGCCGGGTGGGAAGAGGTGCCCGTTGTGTCCCTCGGTGACGAGGTGGGGTAGGGCCACGGCGTCGGCGGCGACGACCGGCAGGCCGGACGACATCGCCTCCAGGGTGACGATCGACTGGAGTTCGGCGACGCTGGCGATCGCGAACACGTCGCCGGTGTGGTAGACGCGGGGCAGGTCCTCGTCGGGGACGAAGCCGAGCAGCCGCACGTAGGGGGACACTCCGAGGTCGGCGGCCAGCGCGAGCAGGTTCTCGCGGGCGGGCCCGACTCCGGCGACCACCAGTTGTACGTCGTGGCGGCGGCGCAGCGCGGGCATCGCCCGGATGAGCTGGTCGATGCGCTTCTCCTGGTCGAGCCGCCCGACGAACACGACGGTGGCGCGGTCCGGCAGCCCGAAGTGGGCGCGCGCGGTGGCGGCGTCGGTGTCGCGGGGACGGAAGCGGGTGAGGTCGATGCCGCAGGAGACGGCGTCGATGTCTCCGTCGAAGCCGCGGTCGGCGAAGGTCTTGGCCGCCAGCGGGGTCGGTGTGGTGACGTGGTCGGCGCGGGCGAAGAAGCGGGCGGCGTCGTGCCAGGCCCGGGTGGCCGCCCAGTCGCGGACCCGCTGCGGGACCGGGACGTGGAACAGCAGGGGCTCCGGCATGAAGTGGTTGGTGGCGACGACGGGGACGCCGGAGCGGTGCGCGACCCGCATGCAGGCGCGTCCGACCACGAAGTGGGACTGCAGGTGGGCGACGTCGGGTTTCACCTCGTCGAAGATCCGTTGCACCGCCGTGGAGGTACCGCCGGGCAGGACCGCGCGCTGGTCGGGGTAGACCACGACCGAACGGGAGCGGAGCCGGTGGACGGTGACGCCGTCCATGTCGTGCCGGTACGGCTTCCCGGTGTCGGACACCGCGACGACGTGGACGTCATTGCCACGTTCCGCCAGTCCGGTGGCGAGCCGGTGCGTGAAGTAGCCCGCGCCGTTGACGTCCGGCGGGTAGGTGTCGGTGCCGATGAGGATTCGGCGTCCTCCGGTCGGCGGCGCCGGGTACGACGGGACGGGCTGGTCCAGCACTGGGGACATCTGGTCGAACATCGTGGTACTCCTTGACGGACGGATCGGTGGGAACGTGGGTCGGGTCGAGTGGCCGGTCGCCGGGTGCGCGTGCCCGGCGGGCCAGCACCGCGACGCCCGCGGCGGTCACGACCGCCGAGACGGTCGCGACCACGGCGCCGGGGACGGTGCCGGGAAGTGCCTCGCCGAGGAACACGACGCCGACGGCCGCGGCCACGACGGGGTCGGAGATCAACAGCAGTGAGTAGGACATTCCGAAGTGGCCGGCGCGGTAGGCGTTCTGCAGGAGGAGTCCGCCCACGCACAGCAGGTAGACCGCCACGGCGGTCCGCCAGTGCCACAGTTGTGCGGGGTCTTCGGGGAGCCGGTGTGCGACGACCCTGACCAGTGCCGCGGTGACGCCGAAGCAGGTGCCCGCGACGGCGGCCAGGATCCCGGCCCGCCAGCGTGGGCTCATGCGTGCCGCCGACAGTGTGGTGACCAGTGACAGTGGCACGATGACCGCCGACAGCCACAGCAGTTCGGTGTCGCCGATGCGTGGCGCGGTGGAGGTGTCGTGCGGGAGCGCGCCGACGAGTCCGGTGAGTCCGGCGGTGACGGCGATCGCTCCGGCGATCTCCAGGCGGGTGAGGCGGCGTGCCCGCCACCGCGCCGACACCCACACCGCCACCAGCAGTCCGCTGATTCCCAGTGGTTGGATGACGGTCAGTGGTGCGTTGGTGAGGGCGGCCAGGTGGAGGATCATCCCTGCGACGGTGATCGCGCCGCCCCACAGCCAGCGGGGGCTGCGGAGCAGTTGGGTCACCAGTCCGAGCCTTCCGACGGCGTGGCCGGAGGCGGCGGTGGCGGGTTGTTCCTGGGCGGCGGCGCCGATGGCGATGGCCCAGGCTCCCACGACGGCGGCCACCACCTGCCAGGTCACGGTGTCCGCCGTGACGAGTGCGGTGAGCGGTGCATCTGTGGGCTCCTTGTCGAGGCTCCGCCGACAGCGTGTCGGCTTCGGGTGTCTGCCAGTTAGCCTCGGCGAAATCGGGACGCGGCACATCGGGGAACGTCCCGGTCGCGGCCCTGAACCGGTGACCCTGACGTGTCCCTGAGTCGCCCCTGATGCCCGCAGGTCACGGGGGGTTTCGGGTCTCGGGTGGGCACCCCCGGGGGGTGGCGGTGACGCGGTCGCCGGGCGGTAGCCTGGTGACCCATGGTGGGTGTATCGGGTCGGGCTCGGACCCGGCGGCTTCTGTCGGCTGCGGCGTTGAGCCTGTTCGCGGAGAACGGCTACGATTCGACCACTGTGGATCAGATCGCGGCGGCGGCCGGGGTGGCGCGGCGGACGTTCTTCCGCTACTTCCCCACCAAGGAGGACGCGGTCTTCCCCGACCACGACAGCACCCTGGTGAAGGTGTCGCTGGTGTTGGAGGCCGAGGGCGACGGCGAGGAACCGATCACCGTGGTGTGCCGGGCGATCCGCGAGGTGTTGCGCATGTACGCGGCCGAGGCGGAGGTCTCGGTGGCACGTTACCGGTTGCTGCGGCAGGTACCGGCGTTGCGGGAACGGGAGATCGCCGTGGTGTCGCGTTACGAGCGGCTGTTCACGAAGTACCTGCTGGCGCACCCGTCGGCTTCGGCGAGCCCGGATTCCCCGGACGCGCCGTTGATGGCGGAGGTGTCGGCGGCGGCGGTGGTCGCGGCGCACAACCACGTGTTGCGACGGTGGCTGCGCGGCGGCGGCACCGGTGACGCGATGGCGCAGTTGGATCACGCGCTGCGGGCGGTGCGGGACGGTCTGGTGGATCCGCGTCGCCGGATGTCGGACCGCCGGGTCGTGGTGACGGTGACGCAGGCGGGGTCGGGTGTGGACGAGGTGCTGGACGCGGTCCGGCACGCCCTGAACTGAGTTCCGTGACACGGCCGGGGTGAGGAGTGAGTATGTCGACGGTGGACCGGTGGCGGTCGAGGCGTTCGTGCCTGGCGGTGCCGGGTTCCAGTGCCCGGTTCATCGAGAAGGCGCGGGGTCTTCCGGTGGACGAGGTGTTCCTGGACCTGGAGGACGCCTGCGCGCCGTTGGAGAAGGAGGCGGCCCGGTCGCGGATCGTCGAGGCCCTCAACGGAGGCGGCTGGCGGGCGGGGGTGCGTGCGGTACGGGTCAACGACGTCACCACACAGTGGACTTACCGGGACGTCGTCACCGTCGTGGAGGGCGCGGGCGCGAACCTCGACTGCCTGCTACTGCCGAAGGTGCGCGACGCCGGGCACGTGCGGTGGCTCGACGTGCTGCTCACCCAGATCGAACAGGCGGTCGGGCTGCCGGTGGGCCGCATCGGCATCGAGGCGCAGATCGAGGACGCCGCGGGCCTGTCCAGGGTGGACGAGATCGCGGCGGCGTCACCCCGGCTGGAGGCACTGGTGTTCGGACCGGCGGACTTCATGGCGTCGATCAACATGAAGTCGCTCGCGGTGGGACAGCAGCCGCCCGGTTACTCGGCCGACGCATTCCACTACGTGCTGATGCGGATCCTGACGGCGGCCCGCGCCAACGACGTCCAGGCGATCGACGGGCCGTTCCTGCAGGTCCGTGACGTCGAGGGGTTCCGGGAGTCGGCGGCCCGCTCGGCGGCGCTGGGTTTCGACGGCAAGTGGGTGCTGCATCCGGCACAGGTCGACGCCGCCAACGAGGTCTACTCCCCGGGCCAGGACGACTACGACCACGCGGAACTCATCCTGGACGCCTACGAGTGGCACACCTCCGACGCCGGCGGCCGACGCGGAGCGGTGATGCTGGGCGACGAGATGATCGACGAGGCGTCCCGCAAGATGGCGCTGGTGGTGGCGGCCAAGGGCCGGCGGGCGGGGTTGCGGCGGCGTTCGGTGTTCACGCCGCCGCGGTGACCGGTCAGGCGGCGGGCGGTGTGCCGTCGGGCGCCTCCGGGACGTCCCCCGTGGAGGTGAGGGCGTGCCGGACCCACACGTTCGGTTCGACGTACACGGCGTACCCTTCGGCGAGGTCGCACCTCACCGGGCTGAGCGCCTGCGGGACGACCTGCGGTCCGTCGGTGTCGAACGGCTGCCCGGTCCACTCCCGCCACTGGGCGAGGGAACCCGCCACGACCATCGAGTGCGTCGCCACCGAGTCGATGACCGCGCCCGCGCGCAGGTGGGTGCGGATCCACGGGTCGAAGGGGATGCCCTCGTCGTCGGCCCGGTAGGCGTACTCGGGCATCGGGACGTGCGGTTCGAGGTGTTTGAGGGTGGGCCGCAGCGGCGCCACGAGTTCGGTGTACCCGAGGTCGGTGGCGTTGTCGCGCATCGCGGCGAGCATGCGGCCGGCGAGCCCGCGGCCCTGCCGGTCCGGTCGCACCGTGATCTCGATGGCGCTGACGGTGTCGGTGTCGCGGCCGCGGAGTGCGTCGGAGAACGCCCACTGGATGACCCGGCCCCAACCACCGCTGGGGAGGGTCTGCCTGCCCGGGACGTGCAGCGCGAAGGGGACGCTGAACGCGCGCGCCACCACCTCGCCGTCGGTGTCGTCGGTGGCGACCAGCACGAAGTCCGCGAAGGTGGTGGGGATCCTCGTGAAGTACGACCAGCCGACCAGGTCCTCCGCGACGAAGGCGGGCCAGGTGTCGGGCATCTGCCACATCGGGGTCGCCAGGTCCGGGGACTGCGACAGCCGGGTGATCGTCACGTTCATGACAACCGAACATAGCCGCTGGAACGGCGGGCGTCCGCCCGTCGGCGACCGCCCCGGGAAATCCGGTTGACGCCCGCGGAGGCGGCTCGGCCGTCACCGGATGCCGTGCCGTGGACCCGGGCCGGTGCCCGGCGCGTCGGCCCGATCCGGCGGGACGCCAACGCATGTCGCCGTCGCCGGGTGTGCGACGGCGCGACGGGGCCGTGTCCGCCGTGGCGGTGGGAACGGCTCGCCGCCGGCGCGTGTGAGCGTCGGGATACCGGTGCCCGGTTGTGGGAAAGCCCTCACCTCGCCGGCCGCGGGCCGGCCCGCGGCGGGTTCACTCCGGTGGCGCGGCGTCGCCGGGTCGGTTCCGGGCGTCGAGGACCGCGAGTGACTGCCGGGCGATCTCCAGCTCCTCGTCGGTGGGCACGACCAGCACCGCCACCGGTGAGGCGACGGTCGAGACCCGGGTCTCGCCCCGGGCGTTGCGTTCGGCGTCGAGTGCGATTCCGAGGTGGTGCAGCCCGGCGAGGCCGCCCGCCCGGATCCCGTCGTCGTTCTCCCCCACCCCGCCGGTGAACACGATCGCGTCGACGTGTCCCAGCACCGCCAGGTAGGCCCCCACGTACTTGCGGATCCGGTGGCAGTAGACGTCGCGGGCCAGCCGGGCGGCCCGGTCGCCCCGATCGGCGCGCGCCCGCAGCCGCCGCATGTCGTTGTCGCCGGCCAGGCCCCGCAGGCCGGACTCGTGGTTCAGGGCGTGGTCGAGTTCGACCGCCGACATTCCGGCGGCGCGGTGCATGTGCATCATGACCGCCGGGTCGAGGTCGCCGCTGCGGGTGCCCATCACCAGGCCCTCCAACGGTGTCAGGCCCATCGAGGTGTCCACCGAGACGCCGCCGCGTATCGCGCACGCGCTGGCGCCGTTGCCCAGGTGCAGCACGATGAGGTTGACGTCGGTGACCTCGGCGCCCAGTTCGGCCGCGGCGGCACGCGCGACGTGGGAGTAGGAGGTGCCGTGGAAGCCGTACCGGCGGACGCCGTGCCGGTCACGCCACTCCGGTGGCACGGCGTAGGTGTGAGCGGCGGCGGGGATCGTGGCGTGGAACGCGGTGTCGAACACGGCCACGTGCGGCACGTCGGGGAAGAGTTTGCGCGCCACCTCGATGCCGGTGAGGTTGGCGGGGTTGTGCAGTGGCGCCAGCGGGGTGAGCCGGTCGATGGCGGCGCACACCTCGTCGGTGACGACGGTGGGGTCGCTGAATCGCCGGCCGCCGTGGACGACCCGGTGGCCGACGGCGGCGGGCGGCACGGACTCCAGGTCCGGTCCGTGGTCCCGGAACGCGGTGAGTACGCGCCGCAGTGCCTGTTCGTGGTCGGGGATCGGGTCGTCGTCGACGGCCTCGGTGCCGCCGTGTTGGTGGGTGAGGCGTCCGGTGGGCTCACCGATGCCCTCGGCGATTCCGCCGGCGACGATGCCGCCGTCGGCGGGGTCCAGGAGCCGGTACTTCACCGACGAGGATCCGGAGTTGAGCACGAGCACGCGACGGTTCATTCGGCGGCCTCCTGTGCCTGTACGGCGGTCAGCGCCACCGTGTTGACGATGTCGTGCACGGTCGCGCCCCGTGAGAGGTCGTTGACCGGTTTGCGCAGTCCCTGCAGGACCGGTCCGACCGCGACCGCGCCAGCGGTGCGCTGCACCGCCTTGTACAGGTTGTTTCCGGTGTTGAGGTCGGGCACGACGAACACGGTGGCGCGGCCCGCGACGGCGCTGTGCGGCAGCTTCGCGGACGCCACCTCGGCGTCGATGGCGGCGTCGTACTGGATCGGTCCCTCCACGGGCAGGTCGGGCCGTCTGGCGGCGACGAGGGCGGTGGCCTCCCTGACCCGTTCGACGTCCGCGCCCGCGCCGGAGTCGCCGGTGGAGTAGGACAGCATCGCGATGCGGGGCTCGACCCCGAACGCCGCCGCCGACGCGGCGGAGGACACCGCGATGTCGGCCAGTTGCGCGGCGGTGGGTTCGGGGATGACGGCGCAGTCGCCGTACACCAGGACCCGTTCGGCGAGGCACATGAAGAAGACGCTGGACACGACGTCGGTGCCGGGGACGGTCTTGATGATCTCGAAGGAGGGCCGGATGGTGTGCGCGGTGGTGTGCGCGGCGCCCGACACCATGCCGTCGGCCAGTCCCTCGTGGACCATCATGGTTCCGAAGTAGGACACGTCGACGACGGTGTCGTACGCCTGTTCCGGGCTCACTCCCCTGTGGGCGCGCAACCGGTGGTACTCGTCGGCGAAGCGTCGCCGCAACGTGGGCTCGGCCGGGTCGAGCAGGTCGGCCGCCGAGACGTCGGCTCCCAGGACCGCGGCGGCGGCGCGGATCTCGTCGGGGTCGCCGAGCAGCGTGAGGTCGGCGACGCCGCGCCGCAGGATCGTGTCGGCGGCCCGCAGGATCCGGGGTTCGGTGCCTTCGGGGAGGACGATCCGGCGGCGGTGGGCGCGAGCGCGTTCCATGAGTCCGTGTTCGAACATCAACGGGGTCACCGCCGCCGACCTCGCCAGCCGCATCCGTTCGGCGAGGACGTCGGTGTCGACGTTGTCGGCGAACAGGCCGAGTGCGGTGGCGACCTTGGCGGGCGAGGACGCGGTGATGCGTCCCCGGACGTCGGACAGCCGGGCCGCGGTCTCGAAGGTGTCCAGGTCGGTGGACAGGACGGGGAGCGTGCTGTCGGCGATCAGGCGGGTCACCTGCGCGGGAGGTCGCAGCCCGCCGGTCAGTACGACGCCGGTGCTGACCGCTCCGGTGGCGCTGTGGTGCGACGCGAGGATTCCCAGCAGCAGTTCGGCGCGGTCGCCGGGGGTGATGACGACGGCGCCGGGCATCAGGTGGTCGAGCATGTTGGGGAGGGTCATGGCGGCGACGAGCAGGCCGGTGGCGGTCCGCCCCAACAGTTCCGGGTCGCCCAGCAGGAGTTCCGCACCGATCTCGGCGGCGAACTCGCCGACGGTCGGTGCGGTGAGCGCGGGTGTCTCCGGCAACGCCCACAGGTCCGGGTCGGCCTTCCTGACGGCCGCGACGTCGGCGGGCGCGACCCGGTTGACGATGACGCCGCACACGGTCGTGTGGGCGGCCGCCGCCTCCGCGCGCCCCAGCCGGGCCGCCGCCGCGATCGCGGCGGGGTTGCGGCCGGTTCCGGTGACCACCAGTAGGACCGGCGCGGCGAGGTTCGCGGCGATCTTCAGGTTGTACTCGAACTCGGTGGGTGAGGCGACGTCGGTGTAGTCGGTGCCGACGACGAGGACGGCGTCGCAACGGTCCGCCAGGGCGTGGTACCGGTCGACGATCTCGGCGAGCGCGGCGTCGGGGTCGGCGCGCAGCCGGGCGTAGTCGACGCCGACACCGTCGCCGGGTTCTCCGGCGAGGCTGAAGCGTTCCCGCAGCAGCCCGAGGAGCCGGTCGGGGCGGTCACGGTCGCGCACCACCGGACGGAACACCCCGACCGTGCCGGTCTGCCGGGTCAACAGTTCGGTGACGCCCAACGCGATCAGGGACTTACCGCTGGCGACATCCAGTGCCGCGATGTAGACGCTTCTGGCCACCGCACCACCATAGGTGCGCGGGTCGAGAGCGCGGCCCCACACCGGTGAAGTCGGTCCGGGGCTCACACGTCGGCGAGGTGACGACGAGATCCACGTTCTCGTGCATCCGGCGTCGACCACAAGGGACGAGGGGTGCCGTGGCGGCGGCCGTAGACTCTTCGGCATGACACAGGTACGTGCCGCGTCGCCGGACGACGCCGGCGAGATCGTCCGGTTGCGGGCGTTGATGCACCACTCGATGGGATCCGACGGGATCGCCGAGCAGGAGTGGCGGGACGCGGCGGCACGGATGCTGCGCAGAGAACTGGCCGAGCCGGAACCGCGGATCATGGTGTTCGTCGTCGACGCCGGCGACGCCGCCCTGGCCGCCTGCGCCACCGGGACGATCCAGCAGCGGCTTCCGGCTCCCGGCAACCCTTCCGGGCTGGTGGGCTACGTGTCGAACGTCTGCACCGACGTGCCGTACCGCCGCCGAGGCCACGCGCGGGCCTGCATGCTGGCGCTCATGGACTGGTTCGCGGGGAGAGGCGTGGACCGGCTCGACCTGCGGGCGTCGGCGGAGGCCGAACCGATGTACACCGCGCTGGGCTTCACCCGGACCACGGACCCGTCGATGCGCATGCGGCTCACCACCGGGACGGCACGGCGATGACGCACGTCGAGGGCACGGGAGAATCCGGTCGCGCGGGCGCCGAGCTTCCCGACCGCACGTCGCTTCCAGGCCACGACCGCACAACGCTTCTCGGTCGCGGCCGCGACGCCGACGTGTATGCCCTGGACGAGACCCGGGTGCTCCGTCGGTACCGTGACCGGCCGGTACCGGATTCGGAGGTGCGGATCATGCGGTACCTGCGCGAGGCGGGTTATCCGGTGCCGGAGGTCTTCGGCGTCTCCGACGGGGACCTGATCATGGAACGGTTGACCGGTGAACCGATGATGGCGGCCATGCTGGCCGGCGGCGACCCCGCCGGTCACGGTGCGGCACTGGCCGCGTTGCACAACCGGCTGCACGCGGTTCCGGCTCCGGAGTGGCTGGGCGAGGGGGCCGTACTGCACCTGGACCTCCACCCGGGCAACGTCATGCTGACCGACCGCGGACCGGTCGTGTTCGACTGGAGCAACGCGACCGCCGGTGACCCGGCCCTGGACGTCGCCGACACCGTGGTACTGCTACGGGTGGCGGCTCCACCGGAGGTGGACCCGGCGTTGATCGACGCGGCACGTGCACCGTTGATCGAGGGGTTCCTGGCGGCCACCGACCACGACCCGGAACCGGTGTTGCGGGTGGCGATCCGGGAACGGCTCGCGAATCCGTATGTGACCGCGGCGGAGTCGCGGCGGCTGCGGGACTGGCTGGCGGAGCTGGACTGAACCGCGGCCTCACGGTCCCGGTGGTGGGGCCCGGAACGGCACGATCCACCGGTGCGCCAACCGGGACCCCACATCGACGGCGATGCCGTGCTCCGGCCACGGCGGGACCTCGGATTCGAGGAGGCGCAGGTCGTCGCCCTCCCGGATCACGGTCAGTCTCAGCCGGTCCGCCGGGTCGGCCATGACGGCGACGAGCGTGACGAACCAACCGGTGGTGTCGGCGTCCCATTCGGCCTCGACGCCGGTCAACCGTCCGGGGTGGTCGCGGATCGGCCTCTCCAGGACGGTGAGCTCTCGACTTCCGCCGGCCGGTGCCCGCACGTCCAGGCGCCGGTACCGCCAGTCGAGCAGGTCCACGGCCTCGGACAGCGGTGTCTTCGGCGACGTCGCGTAACGGATCGCCGTGATCGCGTGGATCATCCGTCCCTCGGTCACCAGCCGGTCGATGTGTTCCCGGTCGGGGGCCGGCAGCGAATGCCACCACCGGATCCACGCGACGTCGGTCATGGGGCGAGCAGCCTCTCCAGGACCCGGGCGACGCCGTGGTCCTCGTTGCCGGTGGTGCGGCCGGTGGCCGCCGCGACCGCCTCGGGATGGGCACCGCCCATCGCGTAGGACGTTCCCGCCCAGACCAGCATGGGGACGTCGTTGGGCATGTCCCCGAAGGCGACGACGTCGGCGGCGGACACGCCGATGGAGCGGCAGTACCACGCGAGCGCCTCGGCCTTGGTGACTCCGGCCGCGCTGATCTCGAGCAGCCCGCGGCCACCGGAGTGGCTGAACTCCACACCCGGTGCGTCGATGCCGCGCGCCACCGTCAACAGGGTGTCGGCGTGCCGGCCGGGACAGTGGGCCAGCAGCTTCAGGATCGGGTCGGCCCGGGCGAACACCTCGTCGAGGGTGGGGAGGATGACCCGCCGGTCGGCGACCCGGTCTACCCTGCGGTACACGGCCTCGGCGACCACCTCCCGGCCGGTCTCGACACCGAAGGTGATGTCGGGGATCGCGGCACGCAGCTCGGCGGCCGTCTTCCTCGCCGAGGGCACCGGGATCGCCGAGGCGCGCAGCACCCCGCCCGTGCCGGTCGCGACGACCATCGCGCCGTTGACGCAGATCGCGGCGTCGAGCAGGTGCGGCAGGGCGGACAGCTCCTCGAACACCCGGGGCGGCCGGGCGGTGACGGCGACGATCCCGATCCCGGCGGCGCGCACCACCTCCAGGGCGTCGGCGGTGCGGGCCGACAGCGAGTGGTCGTCGCGGATGAGGGTGCCGTCGAGGTCGGTCGCGATCAGGCGGGGCGGCGTCATGCGGTAACGGTAGAACGTCCGGAGCGTGACCCGGTTCCACGGATCGGACACGGTTCGCGCCGGGCCGGACACGGGCGGTCGTACCGCCTCCGCATCGTTCTACAACCGTGATCTTCACGGACGCCGACTCCCGGCAACGGCAACTAACGTCTGTGGCGTGACTGCGACGTATTACGGCACTTCGGGAATGGTGTGTTCGGTCGATCAACTGGCGTCGTCGACCGGGCTGGCGATGCTGCGGCGGGGCGGTTCGGCCGTGGACGCGGCCGTCGCGACCAACGCCGTACTGGCCGTGACGGCACCGCACATGTGTGGGATGGGTGGTGACCTGTTCGCGCTGGTGCACGTGCCGGGGCGGCCGCTCGCGGCGTTGAACGCGTCCGGGCCTGCCGGTTCGGGTGCCGATCCCGACGCCCTGCGGGCCGCCGGTCACACCACCATGCCGTTGCGGGGCGACGTCGCGTCGGTGACGGTGCCCGGTTGCGTGGACGGCTGGCTGGCGTTGCACGCCCGGTACGGGAGGCTGCCGTTGGAGGAGGTGTTGGCGCCCGCCGCCGGATACGCCGAGGACGGTTTCGGCGCCTCACCGCTGCTGGCGCAGTCGTCGGTCGCCCTGGAGGGCGTCGTGGGCGCCGAGGACCTGGTGGCGGCGCGTCACCAGGGTGCCCGGGTGCGCCGCCCGGGGGTGGCGCGGGCGCTGCGCGCGGTGGCCTCGGACGGGCGGTCGGGTTTCTACGGGGGTGACTTCGGGCGGGGACTGTCGCGGATCGCACCGGGACTGTTCACGCCGGAGGATCTGGCGCGGGACAACGCCGAGTGGACGACGCCGCTGTCGGTGCGGGTGTTCGGCCACGACGTGTGGACGGCGCCGCCCAACTCGCAGGGTTACCTGCTGTTGCTGAGCATGGCGATAGCCGAGCGCCTGGAGTTGCCCGACGACCCGGCGGACCCGGCGTGGGCGCACCTGTTGATCGAGGCGAGCCGGCAGGCCGGGTACGACCGGCCGGACCGGTTGTTCGACGGCGCCGACGTGTCGGGGCTGCTCACCGAGGGTGAGGTGGGTGCGCGTGCCGCGCGGGTGGACCCGGGGAGGGCCGGGACGGTGTCGGCACCGGCGGATCCCGGTGACACCACGTATCTGTGCGCGGTCGACGGCTCCGGTATGGGGGTGTCCCTCATCCAGTCGAACGCGGCCGGTTTCGGTTCGGGGATCTTCGAGCCGTCGACCGGGATCGGTCTCCACAACCGGGGGCTCGGTTTCCATCTGTCTCCCGGTCACCCCGCCGAGTACCGGCCGGGAATGCGGCCGCCGCACACCCTGGTGCCGGCGGTCGTCACGCGTCCCGACGGCACGTTGCGGGCCGTGGCGGGGACGATGGGCGGCGACACGCAGCCGCAGATCCTGCTGCAGGTGTTGACCCGGTTGCTGCGGCACGGCCAGACCCCGGGTGAGGCGATCGGCGCGCCGAGGTTCCGGCTGGGCAACCTGAACGGCTTCGACACCTGGACCATGCCCACCGCGAATCCGACCTGTCTGGAGACGGGTGCGCCGCAGGCGTGGGACGGCCTGGCGGATCTGGGTCACCGGCTCGAACGGACCGGGAGCCAGTTCGGTCATGCCCACCTGATCGAGGTGTCGGACGACGAGATGCGCGGCGGTGCGGCCGATCCGCGTGCGGTCATCGGCGCCGTGGCGGCCGACTGATCTCGGCCGTCCACGGCCGCACGGTGCGTCGGTGATTCCCCACAGTGACGTTTGTGGCGGTTCCCGGAAATGACGTTCGGTATCCGGGTTGACGCGTTGTGCCGTCGATGACGCTATTGCCTCCACAATCCGAAACCGGGCGTCCACCTAACGCGACGATTCCGTTTGCGGCTGCGATCTTTCGAGTGGCGGACCGCTCACGGAAACCGGTCCGCACCGTCCAGTGCGGACCGGTTTCGCAATCGGGGCGTTACCTCACGCTGTCGAGCAACGCGAGAAAGTCTGAGCGGTTGAGGCTCAGGATCGGTGAATCGTCACCGAGTTTGCTGTCGCGGACCTCCGGACCCCCTGCATTGAGGCGAGCCTCGACACAGCTGCCACCGGAACCACCACTACGACTGGACTTGCGCCACTTCCCTGGCTTCATCTCAGGTATTCCTCCAGTGTGATTGCGGACGAGCGGACATGACGAAATGTTCGCTCGTATAGCGACACTACGGCGTGGTCTTCGATATAGCGACACCCGTCCACGGAATCGACGTAGGCGAACGGTTGTGGGATTCCCTTCGGGGTCAGAATATTGAATGATCCGGCCATCGCCGCGTGGAGTCCCGTGATTACCCGGATGTCGATCTCGGGATGCCTCGACATCTCGACGAGGCGTTCCACCTGCCCCTTCCGCACGTCCGGGAGACCGTCCAGATAGTCCAGCGCGGACCGTCCGATGACGAAACGGATCTCGGGAAGCTCCTCACGACCGAACAGGAGTCCCTGACGTTGGGATCGCAGTTCCCGCACCGCCGCGGCCTTGCCGGCCGGCAACGGCGGCTGCGCCGCCTGGACGGCCATCAGGTACTCGGGGGTCTGGAGCAGTCCGGGGACGTACTCGGTCTCCAGCACCCAGATGCGTTCGGCGTCGTGCTCGGCCTCCAGGAACAGCGGGAACTCGGAGGGGATGCCCTCCTTGTGGGCCTGCCACCAACCCCGCCGGTTCCCGTCGAGGGCGTACCGGTACATCTCGCTCATCAGGGCCGGTGGCGCGCCGTAGAGCCTGCCGAGCCGTTCGACCTGATGGTCCCGTGTGGCCTGGGTGCCCTCCTCGATCCGCTGGATCGTCTGTGGACTGTATCCGATCGCCTGTGCCGCCTGGGTACGGGTGAATCCGGCCGCCTCGCGAAGTTTCCGCAACGAGGCGCCCAGCGCCCGTCGCGCCACAGTGGGTTGCATGAATGACATGAAGCCTTCCGCCACAAGACTTCCGTCACGGCACTTCCGCAACGGAAACGTCGTATCGGCTTCACATTGTGCCAGTCGCCACATAACGTCGGGACGTGGACGGAGCGGAAGTCCACATGACGACGACGGGCGGTCCGCCACCCAAATGGCCGACCGCCCTGCCATCCACTGACGATAGGAGTTGCCATGGATGGTCTCACCAGCGTAGGTGTCGGGGTCGCCGCCTGCCACGGTTTCAGCCGTGCGGATTTTCAGATGACGCAACCGGCCCCGACGTCCCGTTCCGCGGTACGACCTCCGTCCCCCTCATCCACCGATCGACAACCCAGGCGGCGATTCCGGTTATGCGTGAGATCGAGTACGGCCGGTTCTCGGATTCCTCCGGCACATACTCGGTGGCCAGTTCGGCCGCCCCCAACACCATCCGGGTGTACGCCGAAGGTCCCGGAGACCGGTCCATGTTGTGCACCATCAGCGGCATCACCGGTACCCCGACCGCGTCGTGGGGTGTGACGTGGCTGCACTGCTCCGCCGAGTGGTACGACGCGATGCAGCGACGTGCCCTGGACACGTATCGCGGGGCGACCTGCGACGGACGGGCAGTCGAGCGGTGAGCATCAGCGTGCAGTGTCCCCTGTGCCGGGGGCACAAGAAGACCCCTCTCGACGGTGAGGCGGACTCCCTCCCCCTCGAGACGATCGACTGCCATCACTGCGACGGCGACGGCTTCGTCCCGTTCGCGACGGTGCGGCCGTTCCGTCGTGCCACCGGCACGGCGGCCGTCGCCCGTCCCCCCGACCACGGCCGGTAGCAGCCAGGAGCCACACGGCTTCGCTACCGACCGAAAGCGGCCCGTTCCCAATTCCTCCCGGCGGCGGGCCTCCGCCGTCCCGGGTTCGTCGCCTGAACCCGGGACGGCGCCGAATCCACGAACCCGCCTCCACGCCGCGCCCCGGCGCGTCGCTTGCCCGTTCGTCGCGCGATTGGACATAGTGGGCGCGACGGCAGCCCGCCGTGGGCGCCGGATGGCGGGGGACGATGAGCGAGCAGACGACCGAACCGGACGCGGCGGCGCGTCCCCCCGAGGACGCACCGTCTCCGGACAAGGTGATCTTCGGCCTGTCGGTGGTACTGATCCTGGCCGTGGTGGGCTGGGGCGTCGTGTCTCCCGATTCGTTGAACACCGCCGCCGGTGCCGCCCTCGACTGGGTGATCGCGAACTTCAGTTGGCTGTTCGTCGTCTCGGCCGACCTGTTCCTCGTCCTGGCGGTCGTGATGGCCGTCGGCCGGTACGGCGCCATCCGGTTGGGCGAGGACGACGAACGACCGGAGTTCTCCACACTGGCGTGGACGGCGATGATGTTCTCGGCGGGAATGGGCATCGGGCTGATGTTCTACGGTGTCGCCGAACCGTTGACGCACTTCGCCGAGCCGCCGCCGGGGGTGTCCCCGGAGCAGCGGGGCGCGGTCGCGGAGGCGGCCATGGAGTACACCCTCTTCCACTGGACCCTTCACCCGTGGGCGATCTACGCCGTGGTAGGTCTGGCCCTGGCGTACGCGACGTTCCGGAAACGGCTCGGCAACCGGATGTCGGCGGCGTTCGTGCCGTTGCTGGGCGAACGGCACGCCAACGGCGCGTTGGCGCGGGCGATCGACCTGCTGGCGGTGTTCGCGACCGTCTTCGGCTCGGCGACCAGCCTGGGCCTGGGCGCGTTGCAGATGGGCGCCGGGTTGAATCTGGTGGCCGGGGTTCCGGACAGCCGGCAACTGGAGTTGGTGCTGATCGGCGCGTTGACGGCGGCCTTCGTGGTGTCGGCGGTGTCCGGCGTCCACCGCGGGATCAAGTGGCTCAGCACCGCGAACGTGGTGCTCGCCGTCCTCATCATGGTGTTCGTGTTCCTGCTCGGCCCGACCGTGTACATCCTGGACGTGTTGCCGGCCAGCGTCGGCGGGTATCTGAACAACCTGATCGGGATGTCGTCGCGGACGGGGGCGTTCTCGGACGGGGACTGGCTGGGGACGTGGACGATCTTCTACTGGGCGTGGTGGCTGTCGTGGGCGCCGTTCGTCGGCACGTTCATCGCGCGGATCTCCCGGGGCCGCACCATCCGTCAGTTCGTGGTGGGTGTCCTACTGGTCCCCAGTGGCGCCAGTGCCGTGTGGTTCGCGGTCATGGGCGGAGCGGCGATCCGCACTCAGTCCACGGGCCGGGCGGATCTGGTCGCGACCCTCGAACAGGGTGAGGAGGCGGCCCTGTTCGGGTTGCTCGATTCGCTGCCCGCCTATGTGGTGACGTCGGTGGTGTGCATAGTCCTGGTCGCCCTGTACTTCGTCACCGGTGCCGACTCGGCGTCGCTGGTGCTGGGTTCGTTGTCGTCGGGGGGCGCGTTGCAGCCTCGGCGGTGGCTCGTCGTGGTCTGGGGTGTGCTGATCGGCGCGGTGGCGGCGGTGCTGCTGGTGGCGGGCGGCCTGGAGGCGTTGCAGCAGGCCACGATCCTGGTGGCGTTGCCGTTCGTCGTGGTCATGCTGTTGTTGTGCTGGTCGCTGATGCGGCAGTTGCGCACCGATCCGGGGGCGGGTCCGGCGGGTTGGCGTGGCGCGCACGGCCTGGCGGACGCGGTGCGGGCGGCGGTGGGTGAGGCGCTGGGGGCGTCGCAGCGCCCCCGGATCCGGTTGGGTGGCGCGCGGCCGCACTTCCGGATCAAGGGGCGGCCCGACGACTCATCGTCAACCGACGATTGACGAATCGGCGCCGTCAACCTATGGTTGACGCATGAGCGAACCACTTCCCGTCAAACTCGACGACCTCATCCACCACGTGACCGGGGGCCAACCCGACGGCGACGCCCTCCAACACCTGTCAGACGCCGTACTGCTGGCCGACCGGCTCGGCGAACAGGCCGACCACCTCATCGGCCACTTCGTCGACCGGGCACGCCGCTCCGGAGCCTCCTGGACCCAGATCGGTCAACACATGGGCGTCTCCAAGCAGGCGGTCCAGAAACGTTTCGTCGCCAACCGGCCCGAGACCCTCGACCCGGCAATGTTCACCAGGTTCACCGACCGCACCCGCACGGCACTCGAAACCGCGCAGCGGTCCGCCGCGAACGCGGGACACACCGCCGTGGAACCCTCGCACCTGCTGCTGGGCGTCCTCGCCGACGCCGACGCGTTGGCCACCAGGGTGGTGACCGCCGGAGACGTGACCCTGGAACAGGCGGTGCGGGCGGTCCGCGAGACGCTGCCCCCGGACGGCGAACCCACCTCCGAGGTACTGCCGCTGTCCCCCGAGGCGTTGGACATCGTCTCCACCCGCACCCTGCGTGAAGCCCTCGGCATGGGGCACAACTACGTCGGTACCGAGCACCTGCTGCTGGCGACACTCTCCGCACCGGACAATCCGGGCGCCCGGGCACTGGTGGACCTCGGCATCGACCACACCACCGCCAAGGCCGAGGTGACACGACTGCTGGCGTCCTGGCTCGCCGCCCGGCGGAACGCCGAATAGCCGATCTCACCATTGCGGCACACCCGGCCCCCCGATTAGCATTCGTGCGGTGAACCAGTCAGCGGCACGGTGGCCACGCGGGGTGGCCGGGTTGTGCTTCGGGGGCGACTATCACCCGGAACAGTGGCCCGAACACGTGTGGCACGAGGACATGTCGCTCATGCGGCAGGCGGGTGTCAACCTCGTCACCGTCGGCGGGTCGGCGTGGTCACGCCTGGAACCGGCCGAGGCCGAGTACGACTTCGGCTGGCTCGACACGGTGCTCGATCTGCTGGTGGACAACGGGGTCCACGTCATCTTGGCGATCCCCACCGGTTCCCCGCCGCCCTGGTTCGGCATGCGGCACCCCGACGCGCTTCCGGTGGGGCCCGACGGGATCCGGTACGGCCACGCCAGCCGCGACGCGCACTGCGTCGCCGCGCCCGCGTTCCGCACGGTGTCGGCACGACTGACCCGGGAACTGGCGGCGCGCTACCGGCACCACCCCGCACTGACCATGTGGACAGTCCACAACGGATATCGGACGGTCTGCCACTGCCCCCACGTCGCCCGCACCTTCCAGGAGTGGTTGCGGGAACGGCACGGCGACCTCGACGGACTGAACGCCGCCTGGTCCACCTCCGTGTGGGGCCAGCACTACTCGGACTGGCCGCAGGTCCGGCCGCCGCAGGCGACCACCGACACGCCCAACCCCGCGCAACTGCTGGACTTCCGGCGATTCCAGTCCGACGAGATGCTGGCCCACTTCGCCGAACAGCGGACCATCCTGCGCCAGTACAGCCCCGACGTCCCCGTCACGACCACCTTCGAACTCGGCACGACCGTCCCGGCCGATCACTGGAGATGGTCCGCCGAGGTCGACGTCGTCACGGTGGCGAGCTTCCCCGACCGCTACGATCGCGGCGCCGAGGAACAGACCGCCTTCGTCGCCGACCTCGCCCGCTCGTGGGCGGGCGGCGGGCCGTGGCTACTCAAGGAGCAGTCGACCGGGCTGTTCCACACACCGCGGGGACCACGCAACATCGAACCCGGACGGCTGGAACGACACAGCATGGCCCACATCGCCCGCGGGTCCCGCGGCGTCATGTTCGCGCAGTGGCGGGCGCCTCGCGGCGGAGCCACCGCCTGGCGTTCGGCGATGCTCCCCCACGCCGGCAGCGACACCCGGGTGTTCCGCGAGGTGTGCCGACTCGGCGAGATGCTGCCGGGTCTCGCGGAACTGGACGGCGCCGGGGTCCGGGCGCCGGTGGGCATCGTGTGGGACGAGCCGTCGATGTGGGCCCTGTCCGGTCCCGGCGCGCCCACCCCGCACCTCGACTACCTGGAGGCGGTGCGGCAGGTCCACCGGGTGTTGTGGCGGCACGACGTCCTCGCCGACTTCGTCCGCCCCGACGCCGACTGGTCGGGATACCGCCTGATCGTCGTGCCACAGCTGTACCTGACCGACGACGCCGCCGCCGACAACCTGACCGGCTGGGTGTCCGAGGGCGGCGACGCGGTCGTCACGTACCTCAGCGGGGTCGCCGACCCCGACGGCAACATCCGGTCCGGTCGATGGCCCGGCGCGCTGCACGCCGTCCTCGGCGTCCACAGCGAGGAACCCCATCCGCTGCCCCCGGGTGAGGCGGTACGGCTGTCGAACGGCGCGACCGGCCGGGTGTGGGCCGAGCACCTCCACACCGACGGCGCCGAGGTGCTGTGCGGCTACCGCGGCGGGGTGCTCGACCGCCGTCCCGCCATCACCCGCCATCTGTACGGTTCGGGCAGGGCGTGGTACGTGTCCACTCAGCTCGACGACGGCGACTTCACCGACCTGTTGGCGGAGACGGGGATCCTCCCGTCCGTAGCGGACCCGGACATCGAGACGATCGTGCGGGAGACCGAGGACGACACCTACCGGATCGTGATCAACCACGGCGACAAGCCGACCGAGGTCGGCGGATACGGCACCGACCTGGTGACCGGCAAGACCGCCGAGGGCGACTACCGGGTGCCGCCCGGCGGTTTCGCGTTACTGCGGTTGTCGACCGGTCGGCCACCGGTCACCGGCGACCCGTTCCCGCCCCGGTGACCGGTCCGCGCTTCGGCGGGTAAGACGACGTCGACGACGCCCAACCGCTGGGTCGCCCGGGTGAGTGCCACGTACAGGTCGTTGCGACCCCGCACCGACTCCGCCACGATGCCCGCCGGGTCGACGACCACCACGGCGTCGAACTCAAGGCCCTTGGCGCCGTCCACCGCGGTGACGGTGACCCGGTCGGCGTCGCCGGCCGCCGCCACCGCCTCGGCGACCCCCGGCGTGAAACGCCTCGACGCGATCACCCCCACCGAGCCCCGGCCGGCTCGCGCGGCCTCCTCCGTCGCAAGGCCGGCGACCTCGGCGGGCAACCGGTCGGCGTCCACCGTCCGGCGCCACGGCGGCACCCCGGTGGACCGCACGGCCTCGGGCGCGCGCAACGCCGGGTCGATCTCGGCCAGCACCACCGCCGCCTCGGCCATGATCTCGGCGGGCGTGCGGTAGCCGACGGTCAGCCGCCGGTGCCGGATCCGTCCCTCCGCGTATGGTTCCAGCACCTTCCGCCACGAGGTGGTCCCGGCGGGTGAACCCGACTGCGCCAGGTCGCCGACGATCGTCATCGAGCGGGCGACGCTGCGGCGCATCAGCATGCGCCAGGCCATCGCGGACAACTCCTGCGCCTCGTCGACCACGATGTGCCCGAAGGTCCAGGTGCGGTCGGCGGCGGCACGTTCGGCCGTCGTGAGATGTCCGGTGTCGGTGTGCCGCTCACCGAGCAGCGCGGCGTCCAACAGGTCGGTGGCCATCAGGATCTCCGGGTCGTCCTCGTCCTCCATGTCGATGGAACGGGAGCCCATGGCGATGTCCAGGACGCCCTGCGCGTACGCGGCGCGTTCCTCGGCGCGCCTGCGATCGGCGTCCCGCCGTTCCCGGTCGTCGGGCAGGCCGAGCAGTTCGGCGGCCTCGTCCAGCAACGGGACGTCCGCGACGGTCCATCCACTGTGGGGCTCACGACGCAGCGACTCCCGTTGCGCCGCTGACAGGTGGGGCGCCGCGGTCCTCAACCGCTCCTCGCCGCCGAGCAGTCCCGCCAGCAACTGCTGCGGCGTCAGCACGGGCCACAGCCAGTCCAGCACCGCCTGCACGTCGGACTCCCCGGCCAGTTCCGCGGCGATCTCGTCGACGTCGGCGGCGTCCAGGAGGTTGTCGCCGCCGAGCGGGTCGGTGCCGATCCGCTCGGCGACCTGTTCGGCGAGCGCGGCGACGAGCGCCTTCGCGAAGACCGGGCGGGCCGCGTTGTGCCGCCGTCCGGTGGCACGGGCCTTGTCCCTCGCCACCGCGCACGTCTCCCGGTCCAGGGACAGCGTGCCGTACTCGGTGTCCATCTCCACCGGTTCCACCGGGAGCCGCTGTCGGTCGGCGACGGCCGCCGCCATCACCTCGATCATCCGGACGTCCCCCTTGACCGCCACCGCCTCGGGGTTCTCCGCCCGGTCGGCGGTCACACCCGGGTAGAGCGTCCCGACCGTCCGCAACAGGACGTCGGTCTCGGCGAGGCCCGGCAGCACCTCGGAGATGTAGTCGAGGAAGGTCTGGTTGGGGCCGATGAGCAGGACACCGCGGCTCGCGAGCCGGGCGCGGTGTTCGTACAGCAGGTAGGCGGCCCGGTGCAGCGCGACCGCCGTCTTGCCGGTGCCGGGGCCACCCTCGACGATGAGGACGCCGTCGAGCCCGTCACGGATGATCTCGTCCTGCTCGCCCTGGATCGTCTCGACGATGTCCCGCATCCGGCCGGTGCGTTCGGATTCCAGTGCCGCCAGCAGGGCCGCCTCTCCCGCGATCGTGCGGCGGCCGTCCTGGGGTGCGGCCAGGTCGAGGACCTCGTCGGTGAGTTCGGTGACGCGGCGGCCGGTGGTGCGGATGTGGCGGCGCCGCGTCACGTCGCCGGGCCTGGCGGCCGTGGCGGTGTAGAACGGGCGGGCCGCGTCGGCTCGCCAATCGATCAACAGCGGTTCCCGCGCGGTGTCGAAGATTCCGATACGGCCTATGTACCGGTGTGTGTCGGCGGTGTCCAACCGCCCGAAACACAATCCGTTCTCCACGGCGTCGAGTTGCCGGAGCCGCCGATTGTAGAGGGCGGTGAGATTGTCCCGGTGAGTCAGCCTTCCCGGGGTCTCGTCCTCCTCCATTCGCGCGGTGTCACGCCGCGCGGACAGGCGTTCCCGCAGGTCGTCGAGCCGTGAGTACAACATGGACACGTACCGCTGCTCGGCGGGCAGGTCCGGATGCAGCGCGTCGGCGGGCCGGTGCGACAATCGATTTCCCATCTGCTAGAATGAACCGGGAACGGCATTCTCTCACCGTTATCCCATACTCGCGGTAATGGCGCAGCGCTCCATGTTCGCGCTGACGCGAACTGTTCAATCTAGCCCCCGAATAGGGCGAATGCAAAACCGGGCGAGTCGCCCATTCGAATTCCCGAACGAATCGCGCATCGCCCCCGCCGGCTCGGAGTTCCGGTGCGACCGGAGACGCGGCGAGGGCCGCTTCACGCCCGCCATGCTCGCGTGCCACACCTCCGCTTCACGCCCGCCATGCTCGCGTGCCACACCTCCGCTTCACCCTCGCTACGCTCGCGTGCCACACCTCCGCTTCACCCTCGCTACGCTCGCGTGAAGAACTCCACCTCACCCACCGCGACGTGCCTGCCAGGTTCATGGCCGTACATCGACGTGATGGTGAACCGCACCGACACCACGTCGGACACGCCGAAGCCGAACTTCTGGGGCTCGGCGGAATCCTGCAACGACACCTCCGCCACCGTGGTCTCGCCCTCGACGTCGGTGAAGGTGATCTCCAGGCCGGCCGGCCGGGCCTGGCCGAGGAAGTCCTCCTGCACCCGGGACGCCCCCGACGACACCAACACGTCGACCAGCCGCACCGGCTCGGCGAACCGTGCCTCGATCCACTCCCCGACGCCGTCCGACGCCGGATCCGGCGCCCAGTACTCGTTGGACACGCCGTCGAAGGCGTCGTCCGCCCCGAAGCCACCGACCACACTGGACGCGGTCACCTCGACGGGGACGACGGGCGCCCGGTCGGAGAACCGGTCCATGACCGAGTTCACCGCCCAGTCGACCACCGGGCGGCCGGGGAACGCCGCGATGACGCCGACGACGGCGGCGATCAGCAACGTCACGACCACCACGCGGCCCCACCGCCGGGGGGTCAACCTGCGGCGGTGCCCCGCCGGGTGGGTCCGCCGGGCACGCCACCAGGCCAGCAGCCGCCCCCACCAGGTGGTGCGTTCGGGTTCGGCGGGGGCCGTCAGTTCCGTGCCGCAGCGACGGCAGTACCGCCGATGCGTGGCGTTGCCGGTTCCGCAGGAACGGCACGAGGCGCCGGTCTCCTCCGGACGCGACGCGGCCGGCGCCGGCGACGTCGGACGGTTCACCGCCTCCCCGGGTTTCACCGGAGCCGGCTGCACCGCGACCGGTCCCGGCTGCTCCGGATCCGCGGCCTCCTCGGCGGCGGGTGGCTCCGACGGTTCGGGGGGCGCCGGCTCATCGGCGCGGGCGGCGTCCCAGTCGAGGTACTCACCGCAGTCCCCGCAGAACTGCTCGTCGGCGTTCGCCCGGGTTCCGCAGCGTTCACACAGCATGGCGGCCTCTCGTCTCATTCCTCGTCCGTCCGGGTCCGGTTGACGCCGCTGAGCGCGATGGCGGTGAAGCACCGGTCGGCGGGGACGCCCGCGAGCCGGTCTCCGGGCGTCTCACAGGTCACCCGGAGTTGGACCGGCTGCCCCGCGGGCACCTCGATCGGCGTCACGTGGTGGAAGTCGAGGTCACGGAAGTTGGCGAGGGCGAAGGTCCGCCACACCTTCCCGCCGATCAGTACCTCCAACTTCCCGGCGTCGCCCTGCGGGTTCTCCAGGAACAGGTCGGTGACGGCGAGGACGGTCTCGGCGGGGACGGTGTGCGTGGCGGTGCCGGTGCCGTTGTCGGGGACGGTGGTCTCCAGCCTGACCGTCACGGGGGTCTCCACCGTCTCGGGGGCGGCGGGCTCCTCCTCACCCTCGGTGCCCTCGACGGCGGCCTCCGCCTCCTCGGCGGCGGTCTTGGCGTCGTCGGCCTTGTCCCCCACGGCCTCCATCTCCTCGGCCAACTCCTGCATGGGTGACTCGACGGCCTCGGTGGCGGCGGTCTCCACGGCGGGTTTCAGGAGGAGGAACCACACGGCGACCAGGGCCACCGCGAGCGCCAGCAACGCGGCCAGCCAGCGCGGCGCGTTCCGGGGGATCAACGGCCGCTGCACGAGCGCACCGTCGAGGGGTATCCGGTCGGGTTCCCCGCCCACCGGATCGGGTGCCGTCACGACGGCCGTGAACGGGTGGGTGACCGGCCGGCCCCGCCACAGTCGTTTCCGCGCCCGCACGTGGAGGCGGGTGAAGACGGCCTGGCCGGGCGGGATCACGTGGGTGTCGGGCCTGGCGTCGCAGTCCAGGCGGTCGTCGGGGTCGCTTCCGGAGACCTCGACCTCCACCGGCACGTTCCCCCGGTTGTCGACGGCGATCTCGTGGCGACCGGTGCGCACCGCGTGCGAGGTGCGTGGCACCACGTCGGCCGTGGTCCGCGTGAACGGTGCGACGTCGACGCGGCCCTCGACGGCGACCGCGGAGTCGGGGCGTTCCTGCGGCATGACGCGGACGGCGTAGCCGTGTTCACCCGCGGGCACCTCCGAGGAACGGGGCGGGCCGAAGGTGACCAGGATTTCGGCTTCCGCGCCGGGGTAGAGCGAGACCTCGGCGGGTTCCACCGTCGTCCAGCCGGCCGCCGCTCCCACGACGGAGAGCCGGTAGGTGTCCACGACGTCGGTCGTGTTGCGCAGCGACAACGTGGTGTCGGCCGTCTCCCCCGGTACGGCGTGGACGAGGGGCCGTCCGAGCATGGCATGGGTCATGGCACCGAAGTTAAGGCCGGCGGCGGAAAGGACACGGGGAGCGCGGGAAGCCTTTCAGGCACCGGTTGATGCCCCGCCGGATTCCCGGGTTCGCTGGTGATGGGCCGGCGGCGGGGTGACAGTCGAGCGTAGTGCCCACCGGGGAAAGGACGTGCTGTGCCACGACGGCTCTACTCCGCCACCGCAGTGGCGGCGGTGCTGGTCATGGTGTCGACGCTGCTGGTGTCGAGCATCCCCACACACGCCGACCCGGTGCCGCTGGTCGCGGCTCCGGGGCTGCTGGGCTACGCCGTCGCCGGGGGTGCCGCCGACATACGGACCATCCGCACCGACGGCACCGGGGACGCGTTGTTCCGGGACGAACCGGAGGCGGCCCTCGGCCGGCCGGCGTTCTCGCCCGACGGGACCCGGCTGGCGTACACGCGACGGACCGGGACGTCGACGACGGTGAGCGTCGCCGACGTCTCCGATCCCGGTGTGGTCGCGGACCTTCCGCTGCCCGCACCCGGATACAACCAGCATTACCGGGACCCGGTGTTCTCCCCGGACGGCCGGTACGTGGCGGTCAGCTTCCAAGAACGGATCACCGTGGAACCCGACCGGTGGGCGGACGTGTCGTCCATCATGGTCGTCGATCTGGAGTCCGGCGAGTACACCGGTTACGGGCCGTTCCCCCAGACCGTGGACGAGACCGACTACTACACGTACGACACGGAGCCGACGTTCTCACCCGACGGGACCCGCATCGCCTTCGTGCGCGAGTTGGCGCGGGTGCAGGAGATCGTCATCGGGTTCGCGCCACTGGCCGACCCCGAGTCGAGCCACGTCTACGCCGTCGACTTCGGGTTCCCCTTCACCGGCGACGAACCGGTGACGCAGCTCAGCTTCAACGAGTGCAACGGGGAAATGTGCTTCCCGGTGGACGACCGTGCCCCCGCATGGTCCCCCGTGGACCCGAACGCGTTGCTGTACGCCCGCGACGGCGAGTCGCTGCGGCTGCTGACACTCGACACCTCGGAGTCGACACCGGTGCCGCTGGCGGGGACCTGGAACGACGTGGGCCGGCCCGCCTGGTCGCCCGACGGCACCGCCGTCGCGTTCCACGGACTGTCCGACGCCGCCGACGCGTCGGGGATCTGGGTGTACCCGAATCCACCGCCCGGCGAGGTGTCCCGGGCCCGGCTGGTGTCGTCGGGCCTGGCGGTCGAGCCGACCTGGCAGCCGTTCGCCGACCTCGCAGTGACCGTCACCGCGCCACCCGAACTGGCGTTCGGGGAGTCCGCCACGGTGCTGGTCACCGTGGTCAACGAGGGGGTGGTGACGGCGGTGCCGATGCTCGACCTGTCGGTCGGGGAACAGGTCGCGATAACCGAGGTCAAGACACCGACCGGCGGTTGCACTCCGGAGGGGACCGAGTGCCAGGGCGAACCGCTGCCGCCGGGGGCCGAGTGGATCCTGGAGGTCGACGTCACGGCCGTCGCACCGGGCGCCGGGAAGATCACGGCGGAGGTGTGGTCGTTCACCACCGACACCGACGTCGAGGACAACACCGCCGTCGCCGCGATCGAGGTCCACGACACCACCGACGTCGCGGTGGCGATCGCCCCCGAGACGACGACCGCCTATGTGGGCGGTCCGGACGTGGTGCTCGACGTGGTGGTGCGCAACGGTTCCGCACGGGTCGCGTCTGGTGTCGTCCTGACCTTGACACTGCCGGAGGCGTTGCGGGCCGGCGCGGTCACCGAACCCGGCGACTGCCTGGAACCCACCGGGTGCGTGCTCGCCGACATCCCCGGCGGCGGGCAGACGGTCGTGCGTCTCACCCTGGCCACGTCGCACGCCTACCGCGAGACCGCCACCGCGACGGTGGCCACCGATCCACCCGCCCCGGTGCCGACCGACACCCCCTCCACCGATCCATCCTCCCCGGTGCCGGCCGACGACCCCTCCACCGGTCCGGCCGGCCCGTTGTCGATCGCCGACACCGCCACCGCGGTGGTCACGGTGAAGCAGCCGGTGCTGCGGGTCAACCCCGCCGTCGGGCCGCCCGGAAGGGTCACCACGGCGACGGGGACCGACTTCCCACCGGGCGTGGAGGTGCGGTTGACCTGGGACCGGGGCATACCGGCGGCGGCCTCCACGGTGACGGTCGGCGCCGACGGGACGTTCCGGCTGCCGCTGCTGGTCTTCTACCGGGACCGGCTCGGGACCCGGACGCTCACGGCCGCACCGGTGAGCGGCGACCTGTTCGGACCGGTCACCACCGGATACCTCGTACAGCCCGGAAACCAGGAGCCACCGGTCCTCGGCCGGGATTGAGAGCTCCCGAATCATCGGCGTCTCATCCGGGAGGGCGTATCGGGTGGATGAACGACAAGGGTCTTGTGCGTACCGGTGTGGTGCGCGGGAAGCCCGGCGACGCCGCCGGTCGCCGCCTGAGCGTTCCGAGCCGGACGGTAAAGAGATCCGAGAGGTCTGAACCGTTCGCCTCCGGGATCGCGTCCGAACGGAGGATGAGCGGCCGGTGAGACCGGCCGTTCGGAGTGTGACGGACCGTCCCGTTGACTGCGGGTTGACTCGGCGTTGACTGCCGGGATGTTCTCGACCGCGATGCTGGCGGCGGACCGGTCCACCTCGACCGTGAAGGCAACGGGGGGCCCGGTTTCGCCGCCCACGCCGCCGGTGGGGCGGCGCCGCCCGACCCGCCACACGGCCGCCCTGGGGAGACGAGATGAACCGCATTCCGGTGTACCTGCACGCCCACGACCCGATCTGTCACGCCGGACTGGCGAGCCAGCTCCGGCCCCGCCCCGAGGTGCTGGTGCTGGAACCCGACGCCCGCGACCAGGCGGCGGTGGCCCTGGTGGTCAGCGACACCGTCGACGCCATGGCGGTCCAGGCGTTGCGCGCCCTCCGCTGCGGCGGGATACCGCACCTGGTGATGGTCGCGGGCAGGATCGACGACTCCGACCTGGCGACCATCATGGAGGTCGGTGTGTCTGGTGTGGTGCGTCGCGGTGAGGCGACCGCCGATCGGCTGGTGTCGGTCATCTCCGCCGCCGCCAACGGGGAGGGGACCGTACCACCGGACCTGTTGGGGCGGCTGCTGAGCCAGATCGGCAGGTTGCAGCGTCAGGTGCTGGCCCCGCGCGGCCTGGGGTTCTCCGGTCTCGCCGACCGTGAGGTGGAGGTCCTCAAACTGGTCGCGGAGGGCTTCGACACCGCCGAGATCGCCCGCAAACTCGCCTACTCGGAACGGACGATCAAGAACGTCCTCCACGACGTGACCTCTCGCCTGCAACTGCGCAACCGGGCGCACGCGGTGGCCTACGCGCTGCGGAACGGGCTGATCTGATGATCCACGAGGTCGACGAGGCGCTGCGGCGCCTGGTGCGCGACGAGGCGTTGGGCGAACCGGCCGTCGAGGTCTCCTTCGAGGCGCCCACGAAGGACTGGGCGGCGCGCCGCAACGCCCCGACGGTGAACCTGTACCTGTACGACATCCGCGAGGACATGCAACGGCGGCAACGCGGCCTGGTCAACGCCTACGACGCCGAGGGCGCCGTCACCGCCAGGTACGCGCCGCCCCGCCACGTGAAGCTGTCGTACCTGTTGACGGCGTGGACGCAGCGCCCCGAGGACGAGCACCGGCTGCTGTCGAACCTGTTGACCGGCATCATCCGGCACGAGGCGCTGCCACCCGCCATGCTCACCGGATCGCTTGCGGCCCTGGGGCTACCGGTGCCGTTGAGTGTGGCGTTGCCGCCGCCGCAGGACAGGTCGTTCGCCGACGTCTGGACCGCGCTCGGCGGGGAGCTGAAACCCTCCCTGGACGTGGTGGTGTCGTCGCCGCTGGACGCCGCGCGCCGGGTCGCCGCCGGACCTCCGGCGACCGAGGGCATGCGCATCACGGTGGGCGACGACGAACCGGTGGGCCACCTGGTGCCGCCGGACGCGGCGCGGGACGGCGCACCGCCGCGGGTCGCCATGGTGAGACGGCGGACGCACCGGTGAACGGCGGCGACGCGGGTGTCCCCGCGCTGCTGCGGCGACTGGCCGGGGTCGAGCGACGGATCCGGGTGGCGGTCGCGGAGCGTCGCGGCACCGATCCGGCCCCGGACGACCCGTTCCGGGGGCTCTACCTGTCCGACGAGACGGTGGAGGCGTTGCTGGCGCACCGCCGCAGTCCGTGGGCTGCGCCGGCCGCGCCCGAGCCCTCCGGTGAGCGATTCGACGCCCTGGTGCGCACCGCGCGCCTGTCCGATCTGGACGCCGAGCTGTTGCTACTGGCTCTGGCACCCGATGTGGACGGACGTTTCGAACAGTTCTACGGCTACCTCAACGACGACGTCACCCGTCGGCGCGTCTCGGTCGGACTCGCGCTGCGGCTGTGCGGTCTCCCCGAGGCCGACATGACCGCCCGTTCTCGGCTTCACGGGTCGGCGCCGCTGGTGACGGCGGGACTCGTGGAGGTGACCGACCTCGACCGGCCGGAACTGTCCCGCCTGCTCAGGGTGCCCGACCGGGTGGTGGCGCACCTGCTGGGCGACGACACGCCCCCGCCGTCGCTGCCGGCCGTGGAGGTCGTCGGCGTCGCGACTCCCGACGACGAGGAGTCGGTACGGGTGGCGGCCGCCGTGGCCGAAGGCGCCGGACTCGCCTACCTGACCGAGCGGCAACCCGGTGCGGGAGTGGACGTCGGCGAGGCCACCGCCGCGCGGCTCGGCCGGCGGGTGCTGCGGGTCGACGTCGCGGGCCTGGTCACGGCCCCCGACGAGGTCGTGGCGGTGCTCCGGGAGGCGGTGTTGCGCGACGCGGTCCTGGTGGCGGGTCCGGTCGACACCGCGCCGGTGGCGACGTGGGTGCGGACGTGGCGGCACCCCGGTGTGGCGGTGATCCTCTCCGGCCGCCGCGAGTGGGACCCGTCGTGGAGCGACCGGCCGGTACTGCGGGCCGCCGCCTCCGCCATGTCGCCGGCCCGCCGCGCGGCGGTGTGGCGTGACGCCCTCGGCGGGGACGCCGGCCGGGTGGATCCGGTCGCGGTGTGCGCGCACTTCCAGCTCTCGGGTCCGCAGATCCGGCGCGCGGCGCGGGCGGCGGTGCTCACCGCGCGCGCCAGAGGTGGGGACGTCACGGGCGCGGACCTGCGCGACGGGGCGCGCTCGCAGAACTCCGCGAGCCTGGAACGGTTGGCCCGCCGCGTGACCCCGTCGGTCGGCTGGGACGACCTCGTACTCCCCGAGCCGGTGATGGAGTCACTGCGGGAACTCGCCGACCGCGCCCGGTACCGGGACCAGGTCCTCGACCGGTGGCGGATGCGGCCCGGCGCGGGCCGGGGACGAGGCGTCACGGCCCTGTTCGCGGGCGACTCCGGCACGGGCAAGACGATGTCGGCCGAGGTGATCGCGCACCAGCTCGGCATGGACCTGTACACGGTGAACCTCGCGACGGTGGTGGACAAGTACATCGGTGAGACCGAGAAGAACCTGGAACGCATCTTCACCGAGGCGGTCGGCGTCAACGGCGTGCTGCTCTTCGACGAGGCGGACGCGATCTTCGGGAAGCGCTCGGAGGTGCGCGACGCCCGCGACCGTTACGCCAATGTGGAGAGCGCGTACCTGTTGCAGCGCATGGAGACCTTCGACGGGCTGGCGATCCTGGCGACGAACCTCCGCGCCAACCTCGACGACGCCTTCACCCGCAGGCTCGACGTGGTCGCGGACTTCCCACTGCCGGGCGAACCCGACCGCCGCCGGTTGTGGGACCGCTGCCTCGGAGACCGGCTCCCCCGCGACGAGGGCGTCGACCTGGACTTCCTGGCGGCCTCCTTCGACCTGGCGGGCGGGCACATCCGATCGGCGGCGGTGACGGCCGCGTACCTGGCGGCCGCCGGCCGCCGCCCCGTCACCATGCCGGACCTGGTGAAGGCGGTCGCGAGGGAGTACCAGAAGCTCGGCCGGCTGTGCCTGGAACGCGAGTTCGGTCCCTATCTGCAACTGACCGGTTGACGTCCCGGCCCACCGGCGGGCGGCGGCGGTGCCCCAACGGGCCGCCGCCGCTGCCTCACCCGCTGCCGCCCCGGCACTGGCGGCGCCGCCGAGGACGCTCCACCCTGGAGGCCCAGAGCGTCCTCGGGAGGTACCGATCATGCGGGACCGTGACAATCCGGCCCTCGACGAGGCCGCCGACCGGCGCGGCGCCGCACGGGCGGAATCCGCCGGGCCACAGGACTTCCCGGCTGCCGCCGCGGGTCGCCCGGAGGTGCTCGGCCCGGCCGGGATGCTGCGGATGCAACGCGTCGCCGGCAACGCCGGTACCGCGTCGATGGCCGAGGGCGAGTCCGACACCGGACTGGTCCACCGGGTGATCGGCTCGGGCGGATCCGCCATCGACGACACCACCCGCACCGACATGGAGCAGCGGTTCGGCCACGACTTCGGCGACGTGCGGATCCACACCGGGCCGGAGGCCGACCGGTCGGCGCGGTCCCTCAACGCCCAGGCGTACACCGTGGGCACCGACATCGTGTTCCGCGACGGCGGTTACTCCCCCGGCTCGGACTCCGGCCGCCACGTCCTGGCGCACGAACTCACCCACGTGGTGCAGCAGCGCAGCGGTCCCGTCGACGGCACGGACGTCGGCGGCGGAGTCCAGGTGAGCGACCCCGGTGACCGGTTCGAACGGGAGGCCGCCCAGACCGCCGACGCGGTGATGTCGGCTCCCGCACCGGTCGTCCCCTCCGCCGCGACCGCGGCCCCGGCGGGTGTGCAGCGCGTGCCCGAAGAGGAACCCGAGGAGGCCGCGGTGCAAGCGGTGCAGCGCGAGACCGAGGACCTGGACGAGGAGTCCGCCTGACCCCGGCTCCGGTGCCCCAACAGGCAGCCCGGGCTTCCCCGGGTTCCAGCCCGACGGCCGTGGCCGGGCGGCGCGGTACGCCGCACGATCGAATCCCACAGTGATACCGAGGAGCCAGCATGCCAAGCTATTTGTCGCCCGGGGTGTACGTCGAAGAGGTCGAGAGCGGATCCCGGCCCATCGAGGGCGTCGGCACCGCGGTGGCCGCGTTCGTGGGGTTCGCCCCGCAGGGGCCGTTCCACACGCCGACCCTGGTCGGCAACTGGGCGCAGTTCAGCCAGACCTTCGGGGACTTCACCGAGGACTGCTATCTCGCCCACGCGGTGTACGGCTACTTCCTCAACGGCGGCGGCAACTGCTACATCGTCAGGGTCGGCGGATCGCGCGGCAACGGCGAGACCTCCCATCGGGGGCCGCAGGCGGAACTCGGCGGATACCGGGTGGCGGCCCTGCCGTCGGCCGAGGGCGAACTCAGCGTCGAGGTGACCGTCGGCAAGGACGACCCGGCCGACCGGTTCACGCTGCTCGTGAAGCGCGACGGGAAGGTCGCCGAGTCCTTCGAGGGCGTGTCGGCCGCCAAGCGCGGCAAGGACAACGCGGTCAAGGTCGTGGCGGAGAAGTCCAAACTGATCACCCTCACCGAGATCGGGCAGGCGACCCCGCCGCAGAAGGGCACCGTGGTGCTCGCCGCGCCGGCGCCCGTACCCGCCGCCCCGAGCCGGATCCAACCGGAGGACTACGTGGGGGACGTCGGCGACCGCACCGGCCTCAGTGGACTCGAGGTGATCGACGAGATCACCATGGTCGCCGTCCCCGACCTCATGAGCGCCTACGAGCGCGGTACCGTGGACCTGGAGACCGTCAAGGCCGTGCAACTCGCCGTGATCGCCCACTGTGAACTCATGGGCGACCGGATGGCGATCCTCGACCCCCCGCCGGACATGTCGCCGCAGCAGGTCAAGGACTGGCGGGTGGACCTGGCCGGCTACGACTCCAAGTACGCCGCGCTCTACTACCCGTGGGTCAAGGTCTTCGACCCCGCCGCCGGTGGCAACGAGTTCGTACCGCCCAGCGGCCACATGGCCGGGGTGTGGGCGCGCAACGACGCGCAGCGCGGCGTCCACAAGGCACCCGCCAACGAGGTGGTGCGGGGCGCCATCGCGTTGCAGAGCCAGTTGACCCGCGCGGAGCAGGAACTGCTGAACCCGTTGGGCGTCAACTGCGTCCGGGCGTTCCCGGGCCGGGGCATCCGGGTGTGGGGCGCGCGGACCCTGTCGAGCGACCCGGCGTGGCGGTACCTCAACGTGCGACGGCTGTTCAACTACCTGGAGGAGTCGATCCTCAGCGGCACGCAGTGGGTGGTGTTCGAACCGAACGACGACGCGTTGTGGGCGAAGATCCGCCGCACGATCAGTGCCTTCCTGGTCATGGAGTGGCGGAAGGGATCCCTGTTCGGTCTCACTCCCGACGAGGCGTACTTCGTCAAGTGCGACCGGGACACCAATCCCGCCGAGAGCATCGACGCCGGTCAGGTCATCTGCGAGATCGGGGTGGCACCGGTCAAGCCCGCCGAGTTCGTGATCTTCCGGCTCTCCCAGATGTCCGGCGGCACCAGCCTCGTCAGCGAATGACCCGCCCGGTAACCGGCGGCGCCCGGAAGCCGCCGCGGGCGGCCCGACTCACACCCGAAAGGTGACAACGAATGGCACTCCCCGAACTCGACACGTCGGTCGGCCACTCCTTCGGACTGGAGATGGATGGCATCGTCATCAAGCAGATCTCCGAGGTCAGCGGCTTGAAGATGGAACAGGACGTCATCGAACTCAAGCAGAACTCCCCCGACGGCAAGTACATGCTCAAGAAGCTGCCCGGCCGCCCCAAGGCCGGTGAGGTGACCCTCACGCGGGGCCTCACCGAGGACACCAGCTTCGAGAAGTGGGTCCAGGACTCCCAGTTCGGCAAGATGTCCAGTGCCCGCAAGGGCGGCGCCGTCATCGTCTACGACTACGAGGGCAACCCGCTCAAACGCTACAAGCTGACCAACGCCTGGCCGAAGAGCCTGGAGATCGGGGCGTTGAAGGCCGGCGACACCAGCGTCCTGACGGAGAAGCTGGTCATCACCTACGAGATGATGGAAGTCGAGTAGGCCGATGCGGCGCACCATGACGGTCAGGGACGAACCCGCCTCCTCCGTCCCGGACGCCGCCGCACCGGCCGAGCCGATGCGCACGGAGTTCGGGTTCGTCCTGCCACGCGGCTATGTGGACGACACCGGCAGGCTGCACCGTGACGGCGTGATGCGGCTGGCGACCGCCCGCGACGAACTCGTCCCGTTGCGAGACGACCGGGTCCGGGAGAACTCCGCGTATCTGACCGTGGTCCTCCTGGCGAGGGTGGTGACCCGCATCGGCGGCGTCTCCGACGTGCACGTCGGCGTGATCGAGAACCTGTTCGCCTCGGACCTGGCGTTCCTGCAGGACATGTACCGGCGGATCAACTCCGAGGGCCACACCCGGGCGGCCGTCGACTGCCCCGAGTGCCGCCACCGCTTCCACGTGGACGTGTCGGGCGGTCGCCTGGGGGAATCGTGACGTACGCGAGCGACCGACTGCACGAGGAGATCGCGTACGTCGCCTACCACTTCCACTGGGGACTCGACGAGATCCTCGACATGGAGCACGCCGACCGGCTCAGGTACGTCACCGAGATCGGCAGGATCAACACCCGCATCAGCGAGGGGAGGTGAGTCATGGCACCGGCATGGTGGCCGTTCCGGCGTTCCGGTGAGGACGGTGCCGCACCGGATCCGCTTCCGGTGCACCGGGGTGAGTGGCGTGGCCTGCCCCCGATCACCCCGGTACTGGGAGCCCACCCGGTGGTCAATCCGGTGCAGCGGATGACCGACTCGCTTGCCAGTTGGCGATCACCCGCCTACCTCGCCCCGCTCGGGCACGACCGCGATCCCGACGGGCCCTCCGGTGTGATCGCGCCCGCCGAGGGCACCGGGACACCGGCCGAACCCGCGCCCGCGCTCCCGCTGGCGGTCCCGCCCCGCAGGACCCCGGTGCAGCGCAGTGGCGCCGGACTGCTGGGCAGGATCCGTTCCGTACTGTCGCCGGCCACCCCGGGCCCCCACGGCGCGACGGCGACGGAGCCGGAGCCGCCGCACGTCGCCGCCGGGGAGTCCGGCACGGTGCCGTCGCCGCCGGTTCCGGTGGCCGGTCCGGCCGGGCGTCCCGTCGTCGTATCGCGACACCCGGCGTCCACTGCGGATGTACGGCGCCCGGCGGCGCCGGAGTCGCGCGGGACGGTGACGCCGGTGCCGCCGGTGTCGGCGGGCGTTCCCGCCCCGGTACCGGCCGCCCCCACGGCCGACGAGCCCGCCGCCACCGAGACGGCGCCCGGCACGACGCGCGACCACACCGCGATGCCGCCGGCCACGGACGGCGTCCCGCTCACCGCGATGCCGTCCGTCCCCGCCGTCGCGCAACGGAACGTCGGTGGCCCACCAGTTCCAGTTCCGCCGCCACCGGTACCGCCGACGCCCACCGCCCCGACCGTCCGAAGTGGCCGGTCTGTTCCGGAGGTCGCGCCGACCGAGGCCACACCGGTCGTCTCCCCGACGCCGCCGGCGCCACCCCCGGCACCCTCGATCGGGTCCACCGGGCTCGGTCCGCCCGAGACCGCCGCGACTCCGCGCCCCAGCTCGCCGGACCGTCCGGTGACGGTCCATCGGATACCGGAGCCGCCGCCGGTCCCACGGCCGGCGAATCGCCCCGCGCCACCCCGGCCCGTCCCCGAACCGTCGCGCCCACCGACGGCCGTGCAACGGGCCACCCCCCACCGGCTCGGCATCGGCCCTCCGGTCTTCACCGACCCGACCGTGTCCGTCGCGCCGAAACCACTCGCCTCACCGCCCGCCGCCCCCGAGACGGTCGTCCCACTCACCACGACGCCGCCCGGCCACCGCTCCGGCATCGACGGTGCGGCAGTGGATCCGGCGCTCGTGAGCGAGCCGGTGACCGGCAGCGCACCGCCGACGCCGACGCCGGTCACCGCACCACCGGTGGTGCAACGGCTGCGCCGGGGGAACGACCCGACCACCACCACGCCGCCGGACGCACCAGGCACCGGTGCGGTCGCCGAGGCCGCGCCGATGACGGTGATCTCACGCGTCATGGACACGCCACCGCTCACCCCCGGCGAGTCGTCGATCGCGCCACCCACCACCGCCGCCGACCCGCCGGATCCGCCACGCGGCGTGACGATGTCGGCGGAGGCACCGGCCGCGTTCGTCATGGCCTCACCGCCCCCGGTCGTCCCAGCGGAGGCGCCGGGGAGCGCCGGGTCGGCCGGCGCCCCACCGCCCGTCACGACGGTCACCGCAGACCGGGCACCGGATCCGGCCGCCGTCGTCACGAGCCCCCCGCCGCCCCGCCCGGTGGCACCGCTGCTGTCGGTGAACCGTGCGATGACGCATCCCGCGCTCACCCCGCATCCCGCACCCGTCATCGGGTGGCCCGCCGCACCTCCCACCGGCCGTTCCGGCCCGGACACGCCGGGCGCCGGCGGGGAACAGCGATACGGGCACGCCCCCGGCGCGGTCACCGGCGCGGCCCGCCCGACCGCCGGGCCGCCGATCACGCCGGGTCCCCCGGTCTCGGTGTCGCTGCTGGCCGCCACCGCCACGAGGACGGCGGCCTCGCCGCCCGTGACGGCTCCACCGCCGACGCCGCTCGTGCTCCCGGCACCGGCACCCGCTCCACCGGTCGCCGGTACGGCCACGGTGACCCCGGCCGTGCCGGTCGAGGTGACGGTGCAGCGCGAGACGTCGGCGTCGCCACCGATCGACACCACCGGCCGGTCGGCCACGGCACCGGGAGACACCCACGCGGTCCCGGCGCCGGGCGGCGGGTCGCCACCGGACACGGCCGCGCTGCTGGCGGGACTGTTCGAGCCGCTGCTGCGGCGGCTGCGCGTCGAACTTCGACAGGAACGTGAACGTCACGGCCGACTCGGTTGACCGTGGGACAGGAGGACACATGGGATACGTCGACACCGACGCCGTCGCGGTGAGTTTCGTCGTGAGCATCGACGACGAGAGCCTCGGCGCCTTCAACAGCTGCGACGGACTCGGATGCGAGTTCGTCATGGAGCAGCGGGAGGAGGGCGGCAACAACGGGGCCGTGTGGCAACTGCCGACCCGGATCAAGTACTCCAACGTGAAACTGTCCCGGCCGGTCACCCAGGCCAGCTCCCGGATCACGGGGTGGTTCGCGGCCCTGGCGTCCGGTGTCACCCGCAAGACGGCCACCATCGAGGCCCGTAACCTGGAGGGCACCGTGATCGCCCGGTGGTCGCTGGTGGACGTGGTGCCGGTGCGCTGGACCGGTCCGCAGTTGTCGGCGGAGTCGGCCAAGGTCGCCACCGAGACCCTGGAACTGGCACATCACGGCTTCCTGGCGCCCGGGGCGGGCGGCTGACGCGATGACCTCACCGGTGACCTTCACCGCCGCCGGAGGTGGCGGGGACGCGCAGGCGAGCCTGCAGAAGGCGTACCTGGAACTGCTGGAGCCGCCGCCGGGCGGCTCGGCGGCCGCGCAGCCCGGCGGCTCCCTCGGCGTGATCGAGTTCCAGTTCAACCCCAAGGAGTTGACGCTGGAGAAGAACGCGAAGTGGCAGCGCGACGCGCAGCGCAACGCGTCCTCCAGCGGACCGCCGCAGTTCACCGGTTCGGATCCGTCGAAGCTGAACCTGGAGATGTTCCTCGACGCCACCGAACGGATGGACGACACGGTCGTCAAGACCGTCGAACGTCTCTTCGCCTGCTGCGTCCCGACCGCCAAGAGCCTCCAGGACCGCAACGGCGTCCCGCCCTGGGTGATATTCCACTGGGGAGGGATGACGGGTTTCCCGTCCTACGTGTCGAAGGTGACCGCGAAGTACACGTTGTTCACCCCGGGCGGGACCCCGGTGCGGGCGTTGTGCACCGTCACGTTGGAGGAGATATCCGGCGAGACCGCCGGACAGAACCCCACCTCGGGATCCCGGGTGGCGAGCCGGTCGCACGTGCTGGTCGCCGGGGACACGCTGCCCTCGCTGGCGTACCAGGCGTACGGCGACGCCGGCGCGTGGCGGCGCATCGCCGTGTTCAACGACATCGACGACCCGCTGCGGTTGCCGACCGGCACCAGGCTGCTCATCCCGGCCGCCGACGACTCCGAGGAGTGAGCCCGGTGCCCAACGAGAGTTTCGCCAACGCGCCCCTGGTGGAGATCGGCGGACGGCCGCTGTCCGCTCCGGTCGCCCACCAACTGGCCTACACCCGGGTGGAGGGCAGCCTGAACCTGCCGGACTCGTGCCTGCTGCGGTTCCGCGACCCCCACCGCGGGGTGCTCGCCGACGCCGGGATCGAGATCGGCGCGACCGTGACGGTGAAGGTCAACACCTCCGAACCGGGGGCACCGGTGACGCTAATGACCGGCGAGATCACCGCCGTGGAACTCGACATCGACGTCCACGGCAGCGTCACCGAGGTGCGCGGACTCGACCTGGCGCACCGGCTGTGCCGGGGCAGGCGCACCGCCGCGTATCCGGACATGTCGATACCCGACGTGGTACGGAAGGTGTGCTCCCGCGCCGGGCTGACCGTCGGGACCGTCGATCCGGTTCCCGGTGGCGGCCGCCCGCACACCCAACTGAGCCAACGGAACCAGAGCGACTGGGAGTTCCTGACCGACCTGGCCGACACGGTGGGCGCCCAGGTCACCGCCTCGGAGGGCAGGCTCCACTTCCGGCTCCCCCGGTCGCCCGCCGCCGCGCCCGGCCGCTCGGCCTCGGCCACGTCGGACCCGCTGGTGCTGGAGGAGGGCCGAAACCTGATCTCGCTGCGGGCCAGCATGACCGCCACCGCGCAGGTACCGCAGGTGGAGGTGCGCGGCTGGGACTACGAGCACAAGCAGCCGCTCTCGGCGACCGCGGTGCCCGCGGCGGTGTCCTCGGAGGTGCCGGCGGCCGACCCGGTCGGGCTGGCGAACCGGTTCGGGGCGGCGCCGCTGCGAGACGCCGACCCGGCCCGGCACGATCCCAAGACCCTGCAGGCGACCGCCGACGGGCTCGCGGAACTCATCGGGGACGCCGCGGTGGAGCTGGACGGTGTCGCGCGCGGCAACCCGCGGCTCCTTCCCGGGGCGGCCGTGGCGCTCTCGGGGGTGGGGGAACCGTTCACCGGCAAGTACACCCTGGCCACCTGTCGCCACGTGTTCGGTGAACTGGACGGGTACACGACGGCGTTCACGGTGTCGGGCCGCCGGGTGCGGTCACTGACCGGCATCACCGACGGGGACCGGCCGGTGCCGGCCGCGCCGTTCACGGGTCTCGTCCCGGCGGTGGTGACCGACGTGCGGGATCCGCTGGCACTGGGCCGCGTCAAGTTGACGTTCCCCTGGCTGGCGGAGGACTTCACCTCCGGCTGGGCACGGACGGTGCAGCAGGGCGCGGGGGCCGACCGGGGTGCGCTGCTGCTCCCCGAGGTGGGCGACGAGGTCCTGGCGGGCTTCGCCATGGGCGACCTGAACAGCCCCTACGTACTGGGCGGCCTGTACAACGGCGAGGACGCGCCGCCCGCGCTGGGGGTGCCGGTCGTGGACGGGGGCGACGGCCGGATCGCGGTACGCGGCTGGGTGTCCCGCACCGGCCACCGGGTCGAGCTGGTCGACGCGCCGGACGGCGCGGGGGTGCTCGTCGCCACCGGTGACGGCGGTCTGAAGCTGCGACTGGACCCGGCCGGCAAGACGATCGAACTGCTCGGCGACGGACCGGTGAAGGTGACCGGTGTCGGTGTCACGGTGGACGCCGGAACCGGTGTGCTGGAACTGAAGGGGCAGTCGGTGAAGCTGACCGGCCAGACGTCGGTCGAGGTGTCGGGCCAACAGGTCAAGGTCGCCGCGCAGGCCACCGGCGAGGTGTCCGCGAGCGGGCAGCTCACCGTGCGCGGCGGAATCGTCAAGATCAACTGAGAGGTGTAGTCCATGCCGGCGGCCGCCAGGGTCGGAGACCCCACCGGACACCCGGGAAACGTGACCGGGCCGGGCGTCCCGACCGTGCTCATCGGTGGGATGCCCGCCGCCACGGTCGGCGACATGCACGCGTGCGGGTTCCCCGGTACGCCACCGCATCCACCGACACCGATCGTGCCGCCGGGCTGCCCGACGGTACTCGTCGGCGGGAAGCCGGCGGCCAGGATGGGCGACATGTCCGGTTGCGGCGCACCGATCCTGTCCGGCTGCCCGACCGTCTTGATAGGAGGCTGACATGGCGGAGGAGTTCGTCGGCGCCGGTTGGGCGTTCCCGATGCGCACCGACTCGACCGGTTCCATCGCGCTGGTCGCCGGGCACCGGGAACTGGTGGAGAGCATGCACCTGATCCTGGCCACCAACCCCGGTGAGCGGCCGATGCGACCGGAGTTCGGTTGCGCGCTCGCGGATCTGGTGTTCGCGCCCGCCGACGCGGCCACCGCCGGACGGATCGCCTACGAGGTGCGCCGTGCCCTCGACCGCTGGGAACCGCGGATCACCGTCACCGACGTCGTCGTCCGGTTCGACGCGGTCGCCGACGGCTGTCTGTTCATCGACGTCGAGTACACGGTGCGCGGCGGCAACGACCGCCGGAACCTGGTGTTCCCGTTCTACGTGATCCCCTCCCACGACACCCCCGACAAGGAGGCCGCGACGTGAGCCTGCCGGTGCCCAACCTCGACGACCGCCGGTTCCAGGACCTGGTGGACGAGGCCAAACGCCTCGTGCAGCAGAAGTGCCCGGAATGGACGGACCACAACGTCTCCGATCCGGGGGTGACGCTCATCGAGACCTTCGCGATGATGGTCGATCAGTTGACGTACCGCGTCAACCGGATCCCCGAGTCGAACTACCTGCGGTTCCTCGACCTGATCGGTGTACGGCTGTACCCACCCACCGCCGCGCGTACCGAGGTCACCTACTGGCTCTCGGCACCGCAGCCGACCCCGGTCACGGTGCCCGAGGGCAGCCAGATCGCCTCGGAGGCGTCCGGGGCGGTGCCGCCGCAGGTGTTCCAGACCGACCGTGAACTGGTCATACCGCCGCGGTCCCTGACCCGGTTGGTGACCGCCGCCTCGGGTGGCCGCCCGACCGACCAGACCGAGGCGCTGACCGATCGGGCCGGCGTCACCTGCTTCGCCGAGACCCCCGCCCCCGGGGACGCCGTCTACTTCGGTCTGGACGACGCGGCGCCGCGCTGTGCCGTGCTGTTGCAGGTCGACTGCCGGGTCGAGGGGGTCGGCGTCGATCCTCGGGATCCGCCGTGGCGGTGGCAGGCGTGGACCGGTGAGGAGTGGCGCGACTGCGAACTGGACCGGGACACCACCGGCGGCTTCAACCGGCCGGGCGACGTCGTCGTGCACCTTCCCGGCGGCCACACCGGTTCCCTGGTCGACCGGCACCGCGCGGGCTGGATCCGGTGTGTACTCGCCGAACCGGCCGAGGGGCAGCCGTTCTACCAGGCGCCGCCGCGACTGACCTCCGCGTCGGCGACCGTCATCGGCGGATCCGTTCCGGCGACACACTGCCGCCTGGTCACCGACGAGGTGGTGGGACTGTCCGAGGGGGTTCCCGGTCAGCGGTTCCGGTTGGCGCATCGGCCGGTGATCGCCGCGGACTCGCCGGTGGTCGAGGTCGCCGGTGGTGACGGCCGGCAGGCGTGGTCGGAGGTGGACGGCTTCACCGACTCCGGTCCGGACGACCGTCACTTCACCGTCGACCGGGTCGCCGGTGAACTGGTGTTCGGTCCGGCGGTGCGTCAACCCGACGGCGCGCTGCGGTACTACGGTGCCGTGCCGCCCAAGGGTTCCCCGGTCAGGGTGGTGGCGTACCGGGTCGGCGGCGGTCGGGCGGGCAACGTCGCGCGCGGCCGGTTGCGGGTGCAGCGCGACCCGGTCACCTTCGTCACCGCCGTCACGAACCGCAGGCCGGCGACCGGCGGAGTGGACGGCGAGACGGTCCGGGACGCGGCGATCCGCGGCCCCCTGGTGCTGCGGTCCAAGGACCGCGCCGTGACCGTGGAGGACTACGAACAGCTCGCCCGTGCCGCCGCGCCCGACGCGGCCCGGGTCAGGTGTGTACCGATCGAGGCCGAACCGGGCGCGGTGCGGCTGCTGGTGGTCCCCGCGGTGGCCGATCCGGTGCGGGCGCGGTTCGCCGAACTGGACCCGCGCGAGGACACACTCGCCCGGATCGCCGAACACCTCGACGCGCGGCGTTGCCTCGGGGCGCGGATCAGTGTGGAACCGCCCTTCTACCAGGGGGTGACGGTGGTGGCGAGGCTCCGCCCACGTCCCAGGACGTCCCCGGAGTCGCTGGAGGAACAGGCGACGACGGCCCTGTACCGGTACCTGAACCCGCTGGTCGGCGGACCCGACGACGCCGGGTGGCCGTTCGGCCGGCCGGTACAGGCCGGCGAGGTGTACGCGGTGCTGCAACGGGTTCCGGGCGTGGACCTGGTGGAGGACCTCAAGTTGTTCGGCGCCGACCCGATCACCGGCAGGCGCGGCGGGAACGTCCCCCGGATCGACCTGCCGCCGCACGCCCTCGCGTTCTCCTACGGCCACCAGGTCCGCGTCGCGGAGGGGGACTGAGGTGCGAGGCGCGATACCGGGCCTACCGACGCCCCATCCACTGTCGGCCCGGCTTCCCTCGGTGTACCTGGGCGACGACTTCACGACCCGGTTCACCGAGGCGTTCGACGAGGTGCTGGCACCGCTGTTCACCGTCCTGGACTGCCTGCCGCAGTACTTCGATCCGGCGCTGTGCCCACCGGACTTCCTGGAGTGGCTGGCCGGCTGGGTGGCGTTCCCGTTGGACGGCGCGTGGGACGACGCGCGGCGACGCGAGGTGGTGGGCAACGCGGTCGAGTTGCACCGTTGGCGCGGCACCTCCCGTGGCCTGGCCGCCCAGGTGAGGTTGATGACCGGCGGAGAGGTGGAGGTGGTCGACTCGGGGGGTTGCACGTGGTCGCGTGAGCCGGGCGCCGACCCGCCGGGTGACCAACTTCCGGGTGTGGAGGTCCGGGTGCGCCCGGCTCCGGGGTCGCGGGTCCACCCCGAACGGTTGCGGGCCGCGATCCTGGACGCCGTGCCCGCGCACGTCCCGGTACGGGTGCGGATCGTCGCTCACGGCCGGGCGGAGGTGCCCGGCCCGCCGTCGTGACCGGTGAGCCGGTTCAGGCGCGGACCGGGCGGCGGCGCCCCGCCGCGACCGGGGACGCGATGCCCAGTTCCGCCAACACCGACTGGTACCTGGTCTGGGCGTCCCGCGCCGCCGCGTGCGCGCCCTGCCGATCCAGTGCCTCGACCAACAACCGCCACGCTGCGTCGTGATACCGGTCGACGGCGACCGCCCGGCCGGCGGCCGAGGCCGCCGCCGCCGGTGATCCGTTGCGCAGTTCGATGCGCGCCAGGGTGACCGCGGCCTCGGCCGTGGCGCGCCGGAGCCGGTCGCGTTCCGCGACCACCCATTCCGCCGCACCGTCCTCGGGCAGTAGATCACCGCCGTACGCCTGGAGCACCGCCCGTTGCAGCCCGGCGGCGTGCGGGGCGTCGGTGCCGCAGGCCGCCGCCGCCCGCATCGCCTCGCGCAACACGGCGACGTCGGTACGTCCACCACCCGGCAACACCAGCCGGTACGCCTCGCCCTCCCGTTCCAGCCAGCGGCATCGTCCCCGTGGCGCCCCGGGGTCCAGGAACTGCCGCAGGCTCGACAACGCCACGTGGAGACTGTGCGCGGCGACCCGCGGGGAGGCCGCCGGCCACAACGCCTCCGCCAACACCTCACGGTGGACCGCGCCCGGGGAGTGCAACGCCAGCAACCGCAGCAGTGCCCTCACCCGGGGCTTCACGGCGTCCCACCGGAGTGGACCGTCGGCCCGTTCCATCCGGAAACCGCCCAGGCACCACACCGACACGGCGTTCCGCGCCGGCTCTGCGGGCGCGGGCGCCACGGCTGCCCGTACCACCGGGACCGGCACCGTCTCGGGACGGCGGACGGCCTCGATCAGGGCCACGGCCCCCGGCACCCCCGCCTTCCGGCAGAACGCGGCGGCCGACTGCGCCGCCTCGGTGAGGTCGTCGGCGTCGTCGGCCGCGAGCACCCGCACCTCCAGGGCCCGCGCCCACGCCTCCAGGACCGCCGCGTCGAGCCTGCGGCATCGCGCGACGAGGTCCTCGGCGACGTACCTGTCGGTGTCGGGCTGCACGGTACCGGTGCGTAGTGCGAGCCAGAGCCCGACTCCGATGGCGATGGCGGCTCCCCAGTCGTCGTCGTCGCGTACGCACTCCTCCGCGATGTGCCTGGCCGCCTTGACGTCGGGCTCGGTGCCGGTCACGGTGGCGGCCAGCCGTGCCATCCGGGCGAGCCAGGGCAGCCGGGGAGCCAGGTCACCGGCGAGTTCCGCGAGTACGGTGCCGGTGGGGAGCCGGCCCGTCGCGACGTCCCGCACCGACCGGCACAGCCGCAGTGCGGACGCGACCGGTCCCCCCGGTTCGGAGTCGCCGTCCGGCACCGGGCGTTCGCCGTCCGGTGAGCCCGCCAGCAGTCCGGCGACCGCGCGCACCAGGCGGCCCCGGTCGCCGCCGAGCCGTTCGGCCTGGGCGGCGATCAGGCCCGGGTGCCGCTGTGTCGCGGCGCGCAGCCAGGCCGACCACTCGCCGAAGCCCCGGGACGGTCCGGGCAGCCAGATCCTCGCGGTGGCGATGCTGCGGTGGCAGTGGGCCCGGCCCGCCTCGTCGCTGAACAGTCCGGCCGCCCGTTCCAGGCAGCGCACGGCCGGGCGGAGTCGCCCCTGCGCGAGCAGGTGCCGGCCCTCGGCCAGCAACAGCCACGGGTCGTCCGCCAACAGCGCGTCGGGGAACAGTTCACGCCACGGTTCGAGTTCGTCGACGACGATGTCGACGCCGATCCGTTCCAGCATCGCGCGCGCCATCGCCCAGTCGTCGGCGCGGACGTAGGCGCGGGCGGCCTCGGCGAGCGCGTCGTCCTCCCGCAGCAGCTCGGCGGCCCTGCGATGCCAGGCGCGGGCCGCCTCGTGTCCCAGGTCCTCGACGAGGCTGGCGAGCAGGTGGCAGCGCATGGCCTGGTGGTAGCGGTAGCCGCCGCAACCGTCCCCGGTGGTGAACGCCTGGCGGCGTTCGAGTTCCGCCAGATGCCGCCAACTGGAGTCGCCGCCCAGCAGCCGGTCGCAGCGCGCCGCGGTGAGCGTGTCGAAGACGCTCGTCCGGATCAGGAAGTCCCGCAGCGGTCCCGGCAGGTCCGCCAGGATGTTGCGGGCCAGGTAGCTGCGGGTCACCGACGCCCGTCCGTCCAGGGCCGCCACGGCGGCGCGGCGTTGCGGCAGCGCCCGGCCCCGGGTCGACAGGTGGTACAGGTGGATTCCGGCGGGCCAGCCGCCGGTGTGCCGGTCGAGCGCCGCCAGGTCCGAAGGCGGGAGTGGCTCCCGGTACACCTCGTCGAGCAGTTGCGCGGTCTCCCACAACCGGAACCGCAACTGCTCCGACGTGATGACCTCCACACCGGACAGTTCGTGCCGGGTCAGGTTGATGCCCGGGGTGTGGCGGGTCGCGACGGCGACCTGCAGCCATTCGGGCATCATGACGAGCAGTCGTTCCAGTACGGCCTCGGCGGGGGTGCCGCCCAGGCAGTGCGCGTCGTCGATGACCAGCAGCACCGGACCGGAGTCGGCGGCGAGCAGTTCCTCCAGGTCGGAGGTGTCGGGGAGGTCGGGCCGGGCCTGCCGGAGCCGGCGCACCAGATCGACGGTGAAGCCGTGGGGTTCCACGTGCCGGGGACCCGCGACGAGCCAGGCGACCGGTTGCGCCATCAGCGAGGCGTACTGGTCCAGCAGGGTGGTCTTGCCGAACCCGCACGGCGCGCACAGTACGACCGCACCGCCGTCGAGTGACGCGGCCATCCGGTCGAGCAGTCGTCGCCGTATCAGGCCGACCCGGCCCGGGCGTCCGGGTCCACGCATGAGGTCCACCCCACTTAGGTCCTGTGCGCGAGTGCTGTGTCGGCCGGTGGCGCGGCCCGTTCCGGCTCGCACCGTGGGACACGGCCGGGAGCACACCGCTCCGTCGCGCCCCGCCGTGCGTCCGGACGGCGTCGCCGTCCACACCTACACAGGTCGGCAGTCTCCTGGACAGGGCGGGTGCCGAATCCGCCGCCACGCCCTGGCCCCCCTGACACATCGGTCCGATTCGGGGCGTGGCCGGAACCGTGGGGCTCGCACGCGGACGACGCCGATCATCCACACGGGAGCCTCTACGCCCCTCGCCGGCCGGAACACGGTGTGTCAGGAGTGTCCCGTGCGCCGATCGACGATCAGGTGTGCCGGAACGCCCGCCGCGGCACCGGACGAGGTCCCCACTGGACTGTGGGGCCCGGGCGGCCCCGGTGCGGCGCGGCCGTCGCGTCTGTTCCCATTGAAGCAGCGCGGGACCGGTTTTGACAATACGGTCACCGTGTGTATTCGAGAGTCGGCCCGTTCGGACGAGCGGGCACGTGGATGATCAGACACCGGCGGGCGCCACGCCGCGCACCGACACCCTGGACATCCAGGCCGGCAGCCCCTATTCTTAGGTAGCTTTACATTCATCTATCTCTGGCGGCCGGTGTCCCGCCATCCGGACCACCGGCCTCCCGAGCCGCCGGCGCCACCCGGGCGCACGGCCGCAGACGAGGAGATCTCGCCCATGGCAATAAGAAGACTGAGCCGACTCGCAGTCGTCGGCCTCGCGTTCGTCGTGGTCACCGCCCTGGCACTGGTGGCCGCACCCCCCGCCTCCGCACACGGCTACACCAACGCCCCGATCAGCCGCTCACTGTTCTGCAAACAGGGCGTCGTCACCAACTGCGGCCCGATCCAATGGGAACCGCAGAGCGTCGAGGGACCGAAGGGCTTCCCGTCCGCCGGTCCGGTCGACGGCACACTGTGCGCGGGTGGACTCTCCCGCTTCTCACAGCTCGACGACCCGCGCGGCGGGGCCTGGCCCACCAACAGCGTCCGCAGCGGCCAGTCCTACCAGTTCAAGTGGCACCTGACCGTCAACCACGCCACCACCGACTTCCGTTACTACATCACCAAACCCGGCTGGAACCCCGCGCAGAAGCTCACACGGTCCGCACTGGACCTGACGCCGTTCCTGACCGTCCCCTACGGCGGAAGCCGCCCGGCGTACGACATCACGCACTCCGGCACCATGCCGTCCCGCTCGGGTACGCACCTGATCCTCGCGGTGTGGACGATCGCCGACACCGGCAACGCCTTCTACCAGTGCTCCGACGTGCGGTTCTCCTGACACACGACGACGGCCCGGCGGCGAACCGCCGGGCCGTCCCCGGGTTCACACCACGATGGACACCATCCGGCCCGGGACCACGATGACCTTCCTCGGCTCCGCGCCCTTCAGGGCGTTGGCGACCTTCTCCAACGCCAGGGCGGCGGCCTTGACGTCCTCCTGAGACGCCTCCGCGGCGACCTCCACACGGTCACGCACCTTGCCGTTGACCTGCACCGGGTAGGTGACGGTCTCCACGACCAGGTACGCCGGGTCCGCCTCGGGGAAGTCCACGTTGGCCAGCATCCCGTCGTGGCCCAGCCGCTGCCACAGCTCCTCGGCCAGGTGCGGGGCGAACGGCGCGGTCATCAGGACCAACGGCTCCACCACCGCGCGGGGAACCCGCTCCAGGCCGACCACGTGGTTGTTCAACATGATCAGTTTGGCGATCGCGGTGTTCATCCGCAGGTCGTCCATGTCCTCGCGGACGTCGCGGATCGTGCGGTGCAGCAGGCGCAGCGTCTCCTCGTCGGCCGCCTCGTCCACCACGGTGACCTCGCCGGTCCGCTCGTCGACCACGTTGCGCCACAGACGCTGCAGGAACCGCTGCGAACCGACGACCGCGCGCGTCTCCCACGGACGCGACACGTCCAGCGGTCCCATGCTCATCTCGTACAGCCGGAACGTGTCCGCGCCGTACCGCTCGCACATCTGGTCCGGCGTGACGACGTTCTTCTGGGACTTGCCCATCTTCCCGTACTCACGGGTGACCGGCTCACCGTTCCACACGTATCCGCCGTCGACCTCCTCCACCTCCTCCGCGGGCACGTACACGCCCCGGGAGTCGGTGTAGGCGTACGCCTCGATCATGCCCTGGTGGAACAGCTTTCCGAACGGCTCGACGCTGGAGACGTGCCCCAGGTCGTACAGCACCTTGTGCCAGAACCGGTCGTACAGCAGGTGCAGGACCGCGTGCTCCTGGCCGCCGACGTACAGGTCGACGCCACCGCCGCCGCCCGGCCGGGCCGGCGCCATCCAGTACCGCTCGTTGACGGGGTCGGCGATCCGGTCGTCCTCCTGCGGGTCGATGTACCGCAGTTCGTACCAGGACGAACCCGCCCAGTTGGGCATGGTGTTGGTCTCACGCCGGTACTTGCGGACGCCGTCGCCCAGGTCCAGTTCCACGTCGATCCAGTCGACCGCCCGGCTCAGTGGCGACTCCGGCGCGGTGTCCGCCGCGTCGGGCGCGAACGTCTTGGGCGAGAAGTCGTCCATGTCCGGCAGCTCCACCGGCAGCATCGACTCCGGCAGTGGGACCGGCATGCCGGCCTCGTCGTAGACGATCGGGAACGGTTCGCCCCAGTACCGCTGCCGTGAGAACAGCCAGTCCCGCAGCCGGTAGGTGACCGTCCCCTCGCCCGAGCCCTGCGCGGTCAGCCGCGCGATCATGGCCTCCTTGGCCTCGGTCACGGCCATGCCGTTCAGGCTGAACCCGTCGGGCGCGGTGGAGTTGATCGCGGAGCCGTCGCCGGTGTAGGCGCCGCCGTCGAAGCCCTCCGGCGGCTCGACCGTACGTATGACGGGCAGCGAGAACGCCTCGGCGAACGCCCAGTCCCGCTCGTCCTGTCCGGGTACCGCCATGATCGCGCCGGTACCGTAGCCGACCAGCACGTAGTCGGCGATGAACACCGGCACCGACTCGCCGTTGGCGGGGTTCACCGCGTAGGCGCCGGTGAAGACGCCGGTCTTCTCCTTGGCGTCGGCCTGGCGTTCCACATCGGACTTGAACTTGGCCTCCGCCCGGTACGCGGCAACCGCCTCCGCGGGCGTGGCGTACCCGCCGGTCCACACCTCGGGCACGTCCGCCGGCCAGCTCTGCGGCGTCAGCCGGTCCACCAGTTCGTGCTCCGGCGCCAGCACCATGTACGTGGCACCGAACAGCGTGTCGGGACGGGTGGTGAACACCCGGACCGGCCCGGCGTCGGTCGCGAAGTCCACGTGCGCGCCGGTGGAACGGCCGATCCAGTTACGCTGCATCTGCTTCGTGGACTCGGGCCAGTCGACCAGGTCCAGGTCGTCCGCCAACCGGTCGGCGTAGGCGGTGATCCGCATCATCCACTGCCGCATCGTGCGGGTGAAGACGGGGAAGTTGCCGCGTTCGCTGCGCCCGTCGGAGGTGACCTCCTCACTGGACAGGACGGTCCCCAGGCCGGGACACCAGTTGACCGGCGCCTCCTTGATGTACACCAGGCGATGATCGTCCACGACCGCGCGGCGCTCCACATCGGTCAACGCCGCCCAGTCACGGCCGTCCGGCACCGGCCTGGCGCCGGACTCGAACAGCGACACCAGCTCCCCGATCGGGCGGGCGCGGTCGGCCTCGGTGTCGTACCACGAGTTGTAGATCTGCAGGAAGATCCACTGAGTCCATTTGAAGTACCGCGGGTCCGAGGTCGCGAAGGTGCGGTTGGTGTCGTAGCCCATCCCCAGGCGACGCAGTTGCCGGCGGTAGGTCGCGATGTTGGCCTCGGTGATCTTGGCGGGGTGCTCACCGGTGGCGATCGCGTACTGCTCGGTCGGCAGACCGAACGCGTCGTAGGCCATCGGATGCATGACGTTGTAGCCCGCCATCCGCTTGTAACGGGCGTAGCAGTCGGTCGCGACGTAGCCCAGCGGGTGCCCCACGTGCAGTCCCGCCCCGGACGGATAAGGGAACATGTCCATCACGAACAGCTTCGGCCCGTCGGCGCGGGGGGCGTTCGGAGCCGCCAGCGGCCCCACCGGGTTGGAGGCGTTGAACGGCGCGGCCTGCTCCCACTTGTCCTGCCATTTGATCTCGATACGTTGCGCCATCGCCGCGTCGTAGCGATACTGCGGCACCGCCTCATCGCGTGTGTCACTCATCGTTCGTCCTCTTTGTCGGTGTTTTCTTCTCCGGGCATAAAAATGCCCCTCGCATAGGAGGGGTCGCCGTGCTGTCGCCGTAACGCTGCGCGTCAGCACGGCCCGATAAGAAGCAGCACACGCCTGGTCATGGGGTCAGTGTACCTCACCCCCTCCGGCCGGGCGGCCGACGATTCGGCACGCCGGCCACGCCACTACCCCGCGGCGGACGAGCCGGTCCGGCGGGCGGACGCCGGAAACGTGTTCGTATCGTGCCTGCCGCTACTCCGGCTCTCGGCCGTCTCGTTATTGAAAAATGACCATTCCGGCCATAATGTTGGCCACGTGCGACCAGAAACACGTCTCAACGCGTCTTGAAGGTTGGAAATCCAGACGGCAAGCGCGAACCCACCACGAACCGACCCGGCGGCCCGAGGGCCGATCCGGCCCGCACCGGGCCATACCGGCCCACCCCCACACTCGTAAGGAGGACGCCGGTGACAGCACACCCCATCGGCTCGACGGCGCAGACCCACGTCACGGCGATGACAGCCCGGGAGTTCAACGAGGCCACCGACGCGGTCGTCGGAAACATCGAACGGGTCATCGAGGGCAAGACGGCCATCGTCCGCCTGGCGTTGTCTGTGCTGCTGGCGGAAGGGCACCTGCTGATCGAGGACGTCCCGGGAGTCGGCAAGACCAAACTGGCCAAGGCCATGGCGACCTCGATCGACTGCTCGGTCCGCCGGATCCAGTTCACACCGGACCTGCTTCCCAGCGACGTCACCGGTGTATCGATCTTCAATCAGGACAGTCACGAGTTCGCGTTCAAGCCCGGCGCCGTCTTCGCCAACATCGTGGTCGGCGACGAGATCAACCGGGCCTCGCCCAAGACGCAGTCGGCGCTGCTGGAGTGCATGGAGGAGCGACAGGTCACCGTGGACGGTGAGACCTACCGCCTCCAGACGCCGTTCATGGTGATCGCCACCCAGAACCCCATCGAGATGGAGGGCACCTACCCGCTGCCGGAGGCGCAACGGGACCGCTTCACCGCCAGGGTCGCCATCGGCTACCCCGACGCCAAGGCCGAGCTGGCGATGCTCGACGTCCACGGTGCCTCCGACCCGCTCGACGGCCTGGGGGCCGTCGTGGACGCCCACACCGTCGCGCGCATGATCCAGACCGTCCGGGGCATCCACGTCTCCGAGGCGATCAAGCAGTACGCGGTCGCGTTGGTCACCGCCACCCGCCAGGCACCGGACCTGCGGTTGGGGGCCAGCCCCCGCGCCGCCCTCCAACTGCTCCGCACCGCGCGGGCCGTCGCCGCCTTCGAACACCGCGACTTCGTGCTACCCGACGACATCCAGCACCTGGCGGTCCCGGTGCTGGCACACCGGGTCATCCCCACGTCGGACGCGCAGTTGGCACGCCGCACCACCGACGCGATCATCGCCGACGTGGTCCGTCGACTGCCCGTGAACGCCGAGCCGGGGCGCTGAGGCCGCCGTGGCCGAAGCATTGCGCGGCCTCACGCTCCGAGGCAAGTCGCTGATATCCATCGGCCTGGCGCTGGTGCTGGTGTCCTTCGTCATCGGTGAGAAGGACATGCTGCGGGTGGCGTTGCTGGTGGGGCTCCTGCCGCTGCTGGCCGCCGCCGTCATGGCCCGCACCAGATACCAGATCAACGCCGCCAGGGTCCTCGACCCGTCGCGGGTCGAGATGGGCCAGGAGGCCAGGGTGACGCTGCGGCTGCGCAACCAGTCGCGGGTCTCCACCGGCACGATGATGCTGGAGGACCGGCTGCCCTACACGCTGGGCGAACGTCCCCGCCTGGTGCTGGAACGCCTGCCCGGCGGGGGTGGGAGCGCGGTCGCCTACACCGTGCGGGCCGAACAGCGGGGACGATACGAGGTCGGACCGCTCGTCATCCGGATCACCGATCCGTTCGGGCTGATCGAGTTGACCCACACCTATCCGGGCGTGGACCGGCTCACCGTGATTCCGACGATCACGCCGCTGCCGTCGATCCGGTTGCCCGGCGAGTTCGCCGGGGCCGGTGACAGCCGTTCCCGGGCCGTGGCGGTACACGGTGAGGACGATGCCGCCACCCGCGAGTACCGCCACGGCGACGACCTGCGCCGGGTCCACTGGAAGTCCACCGCCCGCACCGGCGAACTCATGGTCAGGCGGGAGGAGCAACCGTGGGACTCACGCGCCACGGTGGTCATGGACCTGCGGGCCGCGGGGTTCCGGGGTGACGGTCCGGCGTCGTCGTTCGAGTGGGCCGTGGCGGCGGTCGCCAGCATCACCGACCACCTGCGGTTGTCGGGCTACAAGATGCGGATGGTGTCCGAGTCCGTCGATCTGTCACCGGATCTCGACTCGTCGGGGGTCATGCTCGACCATCTCGCCGGGGTACGCAGCCGCCGGCACGGCCAGATGGAGACGCTCGTGGAGCAGATCCGGCGCGGCGACCACAGTGGATTGATCGTGGGCGTCTTCGGCATGATGACCCCCGAGGAGGCCACCGCGCTCGGTGCCGTCCGGGCCGGCGGCGCCACCTGCGTCGCGGTACTCATCGACTCCAGCACGTGGATGAGCCTGCCGGAGGCCGCGCGCGCCGACGCCGACAAGGCGTTCTACGACAGCATGCTGAACCTGCTGCGGGCCGGGTGGCGGGTGGTGCCGATCCGGCACGGTGACCGGCTCGACCACGTCTGGCGCAGCCTCGCCAACGGGCCGCAGGGGTTCACCCACCGCGCCGCGTTGGCGGAGACCGTCTCAGGAGGTCCCCGATGACCGACCGTCGCAGCACCGCCCTGGTCGCGGGGTGCGCGCTACTGCTCGGCACCGCACCACTCGTCATGCTGTTCCGTGGGCTGTTCGAGTGGTTCGGCCCGATCCTGATCATGGTCGCCGGTGTCATCGGCACCGCGTACGGACTGCGTCGGCTCCGGCGCGGGCCGGTCGTCCAGATGGCCGGGATGATCATCGCGTTCGTCCTGCTGTTGACGCTGATGTTCCAGAGCGGCGGCGAGATCCTGCTGGTGATCCCCACCGACGCCACCCTGGAACACTTCGCGGCCCTGCTGCAGAGCGCCGGACTCGAGATCCAGGACCAGGTCATCCCCGTGGTCGCCTCGGACGGCCTGGTGTTCCTCCTGGCCATCTGCACCGGCGTCCTCGCGATCCTCATGGACCTGTGCGTGTCGATCCTGCGCAGTGCCGCGCTCACGGGCCTGCCGCTGCTGATCCTGTACGTCGCCGTCGTGGCGACCGTCCCCGACGAGGTGCCGTGGATGCTCTTCATCCCCGGTGCCGCCGGATACCTGTGGGTCCTGCTCACCGACAACGTCGAACGGGTGCGCGGCTTCGGCCGCCGCTTCTCCGGTGACGGCCGGGGCATCGACCGTTGGGAACCCTCGCCGCTGGCCACGACCGGCCGCTGGCTGACCCTGGTGGCGATCCCGATCGCACTGATCCTGCCGGGACTGCTGCCCGGGATGACCTCCGGCCTGATCGACGCGTTCTACAACGGTCCCGGAGGTTCCGGCCCGGGAGGCAACGGCACCACCACCCCCGTGCGGGTCGACCCGGTGGCCGCCCTCCAGGGCGCGCTGGAGGCGAGCCAGACCACCGAACTGGGCATCGTCACCACCGACAACCCCAGCCCCGGCTACATGAAGATGTGGTCGGCGTCGGTGCTGACGGAGGACGGCTTCCAACCCGACCTGCAACGTTCCGAGAACGCGACACCCGTGACGGTGGGCATCAACCCCCCGGAGGTGTCCGCCGACGTCCCGTCCCAGACGTGGGAGGCCACCTTCACGTCGACCGGACTGGCCGACGTCGCGCTGCCGTTGTACGGCATCCCGGTGTTCATCGAGGCCGGCGAGGAGTGGATCTACGACCCCCGGAGCAACACCGCGACCTCGTCCACCTCCACCACCGAGGGCATGAGCTATCGGTACGAGTACACCGACTACCAGTACACCCCCGAGCTACTCGACACCGCCGAACCGGTCCCCGACTCCAGCCCGGTGTACCGCAGCAACACCTCGGTACCCGAGAACGAGACGGTCGCCGCACTCGTGGCGGACCTGACCGAGGGCGCCGACACCCCGTACGACCGGGTCATGGCGATCCACAACCACTTCTCGCAGACGAACGGGTTCCGGTACGAACTGACGACAGAGGACGGCTGGAGCGGCAGCGCGATCGTCGACTTCCTGGAGAACAAGCAGGGCTTCTGCCAGCAGTACGCCGGTGCCATGGCGTGGATGGTCCGCGAGGCGGGCATCCCCGCGCGGGTCGCGATCGGCCTGACCCGCGGCAACATCGTCAGGGAGGGCTTCCGCCTCACCAACTTCAACTTCCACGCCTGGGTCGAGGTCTACTTCCAGGACTACGGCTGGGTGCCGTTCGACCCGACACCGTCGGCGAACATCCGCACCCCCGCCGACTACGAGTGGGCCCCCGACCCGGATCGTCCGGACAGTTCGGAACCGGGTGAGAACCCCAACGGCCCCGACGGCGACCCGGCCGACAACCCCGGCCAGAACCCGACCGATCCGACCGCGCCCAACGGCCAGAACGCCTCCGCGTCGGTGTTCACGGGACGGCCGCTGCCGACGGTGTGGCACTGGTGGGCCGCCGGCGCCGGCGTCGTGGCCGTGGTCCTGCTGACACCCGCAACCGCACGAGTGGTCCGGCGACGACGGCGGGTCGCCACCGCCGACGGCGCGCCCGTACCGGCCTCGGCCAACGCGTGGCGCGAGCTGCTGGAGACCGCCCAGGACCTCGGGATACCGATCGACCCGGGCAGATCGCCCCGAGCGGCCTCGGGCGACCTGATCACCACCGCCGGTCTCTCCGGCGCGGCGGAGGCGGGCGTGCGGCATCTGGCGGCCGCCGAGGAACGCGCCCGGTACGCACCGCGGCCGGCCTCCGGGACGACGCTGGCGACCGCGTTGCGGGAGGCACGCCACGGCATGATCCGTGCCGTACCACTCCTGAACCGGGTCCGTGCCGACCTGCTCCCGCATTCACTCCTGAGCCGCTGGCGCCGGGGGTTCCAGACGGGTGTCGGCCGGTTCCGTGAACGGTCGAGCCGGATCCCCACGGCACTGAGCGGGTTGACGCGCCGCCGGTCAGGCTGAGCCGGTGGGGCGTCGCCCTGACGCGGCGCCCCACCGGCCGGCACGTCTCGGATCACGGCGGACTCATCAAATGCCGGCGGTGCCGGCGATGACCTCGACGGTTCTGCTGCCGTGGCGGCACGCGGGCCGCGCGCCACCTCACGCGAAGAAAGGGCCGCCCTCTGTATGAACTGCTCCCCTGAAGTTGGACTGAGAAATTCAGTTCCGATTTCTGGGGAGCAGTGTCATGGCTGGACAGAGTTCGTTGTCGCAGGAGCAGCAAGTCGCGGCGATAGGTTTGTTTGAGGCCGGTTGGGGTGAACGTTCTGTCGCAACACGGTTGGCGGTGAGTGAGTGGGCGGTGAAGCGGTTGTATCACCGTTGGCAAGTGCGCGGTAGAGGAGCGTTGGTGGCCAAGGCGACGAAGCGGTCGTTCTCGTTTGCGTTCAAGCTTGAAGTCGTTCGCCGGTTCCTGGCGGGCGAGACGAAGGTGGAGCTTGCCCGCCAGTTCGATTTGTCGTCGCCGAAGTTGATCGAGGGCTGGGCG
>NZ_VLLL01000009.1 GCF_007994225.1 Stackebrandtia albiflava | reverse complement strand
TTGCGATCAGCGATTGCCACCCTCCCGCGAGGTGCTCACCCCCTGGTTCACACCGACCAGGGCTTCCAGTACCGACACCCCTACTGGCGTCGGCTCCTGAACGAGGCCGGCTTGGTCCAGTCGATGTCACGCCGCGGCAACTGCCTCGACAACGCCGTAGTCGAGAACTTCTTCGGCCACCTGAAATCCGAGATCTTCCAGCATGAACGCCCACACACCCCTGACCAGCTCATCACCGCCGTCAAGGAATACATCACCTGGTACAACACCGAAAGAATCCACACACGACTAGAGGGTCTGAGCCCGGTCGAGTACCGGGCCCAGACCCTCGCGACCTAACCTTCAATAACCGGTCCAACTATCAGGGACCAGTTCAGTCACGCCCGGCCCCTCCACGTCGTCGTCACTTCCCGATGGTGCCCTGTCCGGGTGTGACCGTCCCGGTGGTCGGCAGCGCCACGCTGTGCATCGTGTGCGGTCCCGAGCCCGGCCGGTTCTCCGGCGGGACGTCGGCGGCGACCACCGTCTCGACGGCCTCGACCGCCTCCGCCGTCTTCCGGTTGCGGCGCTTGCCCAGGTACCGCACCAGCTCCACCACACCCGCGACCGTCATCGCGATGGCGAACCCGATGAGCAGGGCCAGCAGTGGCCGGTCCTGGAAGATCTTCCCGGCGAAGAAACCGATCATCGCCGAGTAGACGCCCCACGACAGGGCCGCGATCCCGTCGAAGAACGAGAACTTCCGCAACGGGTAACGCACCGCGCCGCAGGTGATGGTGATGGCGGTGCGGCCACCCGGGATGTACCTGGCGATGATCAGGACCAGCCCGCCGCGTTCGAGCAACGCCTTGTGCGCCCAGTCGAACGCCGCCTTGCGGCGTGTCCCGGGCTTGGACAACCGGGAGAAGCCGAATCGTCCGATGGCGTACGACACGTGGTCCCCGCAGAAGGCCCCCAAGGCGGCGAAGCCGATGATCAGGCCGATGTTCGGGTTTCCGAACGCCGCCGCGGCGGTACCCGCCGCGATCACCGACGTCTCACCCGGCACGACCGGGAAGAAGCCGTCGAGGAAGGCGATGCCGAAGACGGCCACGTAAATCCACGGCGAGGCCATGATCCCTTCGAGGTAGATCATGATCGCGTGTTCGAGTTCCTTCACGCCCACGACAGTAGAACATCGCCGCATCCCGGACATCGTCCGAAAGTGGTGGCGCGCACCTGTCTTTGGTGAGGGGTGTTCCAGTAGTGGCCGGTGGGGCGGTATGGGGGATGACCCCGGCTCCGGCACGTGTCCGGGTGGTTCGGGGACCGCCCGAGCCGGGACTCAGTCCCACTCGATCGCGGAGGTCTCCTGCCACAGCTTCAACACCGAGGCGTCGCCGCTGACGGTGAGGTCGTCGACCCGGCAGCGGTTCCACAGCGCCAGGTAGAGCAGTTCCACCGGGCCGGTCAGGGTGCAGTCGACGTGCGCGGGCGGGGTGTTGCTGCAGACCGGGGGGTCGGGGGAGATCAACAGGTACCAGTCGCCGCCGGTCGGGTGGTCGGTGGCGTGCAGCCGCAGCACCCGTTCGGTGGCCGAACGGACCCGGCTGCGGGAACGGCTGTGGAAGCCGTTGAGGAGTTCGTCTATCCCGTCGGCGGCGAACAGGTCGCCGACCGGTGAGATCTCGTCGCCTCTGGCGCTCTCGGCGTCGACGCGGTGGATCGCCGCCTCGTGGGCCTGCCGCCGCGCCCAGAACTCCAGCGGCGAGGTGGCGCGTAGGAAGTGCCAGCACTCCAGCGCCGGGTCGGCGTCGGCGAGCACCCGCACGAGCTGTCGGTGACTCTCCCGGTACCACTCGACGAGCAGTTCGGGATCGGGGATCGGGCCGGCGATACGACTCAGCTCGGCGGCACCGGGCTCGCCCGTGCGTCGCTCCTCTACTATGGTCTTGGCCCACCGGTGTACGGTTCCGGTGTGCCACAAGAGGTCTCGGACGGTCCAACCGGGGCATGTCGGCACGGGCGCGGAGAGACCGACCTCGTCGGCAACCTCGGCGAGCAACGCGCCTTCACGTCGCAGCGCGACGATGTGCTCCACAGCTCCCATCTGGTGGAGTTTGGCAGTCCGGCGTGGCGTACGCAACATCTGCGCACAGGCGATATCGAAACGTTAACGAACAGTGGCCGGTCATGAGCAGTCCGGGACGACGGGCCGGGCGACGTCGGAATACGTTGGTGCCATGGCGCTTCCCGGGCACCGGTTGCTGATCCTCACCGACATGGCACAGTCGCCGCGCCCCCTCGTGACGCAACTGGCGGCGGCGGCCGGCGGTGGTCCGTTCGGCGTGGTCGTGCGGGAGAAACACCTACCGGTGGCGGAACGCCGGGACCTCACCGGACACATCACGGAAGCCCTGGCCGGTAGCGGATGCGAGGTCCTGGTCGCCGACCCGCGGTGGCCGGTCGAGGCGTGCCACCTGTCCGTTCACCGCCCGGTGCCCACGCCCCGGCCCCGCGTGGTGGGCCGGTCCGCGCACGCCGGAGACCCGCCGCCGGGCGACGTCGACTACCTGACGTTCTCGCCCGTCCACGCCAGCACGTCGAAACCCGGATACGGCCCGGCGACCGGAGTGGTGGGACTGGCGGCCGCGTGCCGGTCGACGCTCCTGCCGGTCTACGCGCTCGGCGGCATCGAGACACCGGAACGTGCCGAGCGCGCCCGCCACGCGGGTGCCCACGGTGTGGCGGTCATGGGGGTGATCATGCGGGCACCTGATCCGGCGGCGACGGTCCGGGCGTTGCGCGCGGCGGTGGGGTGAGACGGCCTCTCAAAGGCCGTCTTTGCACCTCGGTCGTGGCGCAGTAGAACAGCGGGTGTGAAGACGGCCTCTTACAACACGCCGGTCTGACGGAGCCGCCTGCGGGCCGCCGCGACGGCCTGGTCCACGTCCCCGTGCAGGTGGTCGCCGGTGCAGACCTTCTCCAGCACACCCAGCACCGTCAGGGTGTCGTGCTGGTCGGTGCGGACGCCCGACATGTACACCGACACGCCGCGACGCGCCAGGTCGTCCACGAAGTCGCACAACGCCAGGGCGCCGGAGGCGTCCATCGTGGTCACGTTCTGCAGGTGAAGGACGACCACGCTGAGGGTGCGGCCCTCGCACGACTCCAGCAGCGCGTCCTTGCGCGCGGCGAAGAACAACGGGCCGTGGAGGTGGAACACCGCGATGTGTTCCGCCATCCGGCCCGCCCGCTCGTCGTGGTGATCGTGATGGGCGTCCGGCGCCTCCACGTGCAGGCGCAGCGAGGCCGCCAGCTTGACCAGGGCGATCGCCCCCGCCACCGCAAGGCCGATCACCACACCCCACACCAGATCCAGGGCGACGGTGGCCACGATCGTCACGATCAAGACCGCGCCGTCGGCGCGTGTCGCCCGTGCCACCGCCGCCAACGACCGGGAGTCCACCATCTTCACCGTCGTGGCCAGCAGGACCCCGGCCAGCGCGGACAACGGGACGTGGCCGACCAGCGGCGCCGCCGCGAGCATGAACGCCGCGAGCATGACGGCGTGCCAGGCTGCCGCCATACGAGAACGCGCGCCCGAACGGACGTTGACCACCGTGCGGGTGATCGCCGCCGACGCCGGCATCCCGCCGAACAGGGAACACGACAGGTTCGCGATCCCCTGACCGAACAGCTCCCGGTCGGGGGAGTGGCGACGGGAGGTGCCCGACATCCGGTCGGCGACCGTCGCGCCCAGCAGGCTCTCCAGGGTCACCAACGCCGCCACGGCGGCGGCCGGAGCCAGGAGCGCCGGTACCAGTGAGGCGTCGAAGAAGTCGGTACTGGGGGCGGGCAGTGTCTTGGGAAGCTCCCCGATCAGCGCGACGTCGAAACCACCGGCGAACTCCGCGACCGTCGCGGCGGCCACCGCCAGCAGTGAGAACGGGACGGCCGGACGCCATCGCGCACCCAGCAGCATCACTCCGGCGACACCCACCGCCATCGCCGGGTCGATCCAACCGGGGTTCGACGCGAAACCCACCACCGCCGACCACGCCGCGGGCACCACGTGGGAGCCCTCCCCGTCGATGCCCAACGCGGCGGGTACCTGCTGGAGGAAGATGACGACCGCGATGCCCACGGTGAATCCCTCGATCACCGGAACGGGGACGAACCGCACGAACCGTCCCGCCCGCAGGAGCGCCATCGCCAACAGGACACCGCCGGTGAGCAGCGCCAGCATGAACACGCCCGGTGGCCCGTGGGCCGCCACGACCGGGATCAGCACGACGGTGACGGCACCGGTCGGCCCCGACACGCTGAGCCGCGACCCGCCGAAGACGGCCCCGAGCACACCCGCGACGATCGCGGTGACCAGTCCGGCCGCCGGGTTCAACCCCGCCGCCGCCCCGAACCCGAGTGCCAGCGGCAGGGCCACGATCGCGACCGTGAGTCCGGCGAGCAGATCCTGGCGCGGCGCCTCGCGGACGTCCATCAGGTCGCTGTGGTGGGGTAGGAGTGCCCGAAGGCGGCTGAGTGTCGTGTGCATGTGGTCTCGTCTCCTGACTGGAAGGCCGGTGGCAGGGCGGCTGAAGAGCCGACGTGGGAACCGGTGACGGTCGTCGTCACCTTCGGTCGTGCCGGGCGGTCGTCCGGACGGGCCGGACCTGTCAGGGCGTCACGCGGAGTAGAAGGTGGGCGTGTTGCAGTAACGGTGATGCCGGGGGCAGAAGGCGCGGGCGGTGAGCATCCGGGCGCAGGAACCCTTCATGCGCCAGGCGGTGAGCTGGTCCGCGCCGTGATGTGTCCACCGGGCGGCCCGGCGACGCGGGTCGGCGCTCATCTCGATGGACATGTCGACAGTCAATCACCTGTTCGTCACTCCGGGTGACATATCGGAAACCTTGGCGTGGTCTGGGATCCCGGGACGGCTCCGGTGTCACGGTCCCGGTTTCCGGTGTGTCCGCTGTGATCGCTGTGACGGCGATTGCCCCGCCGCCGTCGCGTGCGGAGGACGTCCCGCCGCTGAATATGCTCCAGGGCATGACACAGCAGAAGACGACGGCGCGGTTCTGGTTCGACCCGATCTGCCCGTGGGCGTGGATGACCTCCCGCTGGATGATCGAGGTCACCAGGATCCGCGACGTCGAGATCGACTGGAACATCATGAGCCTCCAGGTGCTCAATCAGGACAAGTTGGACGAGCTTCCCGACTTCTACCGCGAAAGGGTCGCCTCCGGGGAATGGTGGCGTCCGGTGCGGATCGTCGCCGCGGCCCGTGCCGCCCACGGTGACGAGGTGGTCGGTCCGCTGTACACCGCGCTCGGCACCCGTTTCCACAACCAGGGCCAGGGGCACACCCGGGAGGTGTTCGAGTCCGCGCTCGCGGAGGTCGGCCTGCCGACCGACCTCGCCGACGCGGGCGACTCCACCGAGTTCGACGACGCGATCCGTGAATCCCACGAGGCGGGTATCGGACTCGTCGGCCAGGAGGTCGGCACGCCGGTCATCGCCGTGCCCGGCGCGGACGGCGAACCGATCGCCTTCTTCGGCCCGGTGGTCACCCCCGCTCCCAAGGGCGAGGCCGCCGGACGTCTGTGGGACGGCACGCTCCTGGTGGCGGGCACGCCGGGCTTCTACGAGATCAAGCGGACCCGCACCCAGGGCCCGATATTCGAGTGATGGACCGATTACGGAACGGATATAGTCGTCACGCCTCCGGCCCCGATGCCGGAGGCGTGACGAGCGCGGCTCCGCGTGCGGACACGTCACCGCGTATCGGGCAGGCGGCGGCGCACAACCGGACGGTCGCCGCGACGGGGCGGTGGCCCGGACACGCAACCGAGGATTGGCGGCAACATGACGACGACTCGTTCGCAGACCACGGAGACCCAGGCCCATCTCGGCCCGCTGCGGGAACTACTCGACGGCAACCGCCGGTTCGCCGCGGGCAAACCGAAATACCCGCGCGACATCGCCGCCGCGCGGGCGACCGCCACGGAGCAGCACCCGGCCGCCGCGGTATTCACCTGTGTGGACTCGCGGGTTCCCGCCGAGACCATATTCGACTGCGACTTCGGCCAGTTGATCGTCGTGAGGACCGCCGGCCAGGTACCGGACCCGGCCTCCGTCGCCTCGCTGGGCTTCGCGGTCAAGGAACTGTCGGTACCGCTGGTGATGGTCCTGGGGCACGAACGCTGCGGCGCCATCGAGTTGGCGGTCGAGGCCTGCCGCCCGGACGCCGGCGACGCCCCCGGCGGTTACCTGGTGGAGCGTCTGCGGCCCGTCGCGACCGAGGCGTGGGGGCACGACCCGGAACGGCCGCAGGCGACCGCGATGCGCCTCCAGGTGCGTTCCGTCGTGCGGCAACTCGTCGAAAGCGGTGAATGCGAGGGCGCGACGGTGGTCGGCGCACGTTACGACCTCGACAGCGGCCTCGTCGACCTCATCGACTAGCGGGGACCGCTACCGACAGGCCGCCCGGGAACCGGTTCCCGGCGGCCTGTCGGCGTTCAGCGACGTCCCGGCGGCGGAGGCGGCGGTGGGCCGTAACCGGGTGGCGGCGGGGGCGGCGGCCCGTATCCCGGCGGCGGCCCGTAACCGGGAGGAGGCGGCGGCCCGTCCGGTGCCTGCTGGTCCTGTTGCTCACGGTGCTCCTTCAGGCGGTCGCCCGCCCGCTGGATGAACCTGCCCGTCGCCGCGAGCATCTTCCCCGAGAGCCGCTTCGCGCCGTGACCCATCCGTTGCCCCACCGAGTGGTCGGGAGCCGGCTCACCCCACTGCCCCGGCGGGACCGGCTGAGGCTGGCCGGGCGGTGGTGGAACGGCCGGATACGCGCCGGCGGGTGGCGGGGGCGGCGGCGCCGGGGTGCTTCCCGGTGGCAGGGAGAAACCGGCCGGGACCGGCGGCGGAGGCGGTGGCGCCGACGTACCGGGAGCCGGGTACAGCGGCATGTGCGGGTCTGGCGCCGGCGGCGCGGGACGTTCCGGATACAGCGGCATCGGCTCGCCGTCCGCCGAGACCGGCGGCCTGGGAACCGTCTTCTTCGCCGGGCCGGGTGCCGCCTTCGGTTTCGACGGTGGCGTGGACGCCGATGGTGGGGCCTTGACCGGCGGTGGTGGCGGTGGTGGCGGCGCCGGGTCCGACTGGACGCCGGACGTCAGGCGGGTGGAGGCGGCCGACACCGACGCCGACGCGGCGGGCGGAGGTACGGCGGGCGCAGGGGCGGCGGGTGCCGCCGGTGGTTGCTGCTGCTGGGCGGCCATCTGCTGCGCGAGGATCGCGGCCTGCTCGGCGATGATCCGCTGTATCGCCGCGTGCTGGGCGGCGAGTTGCTCATCGGTGAGGGCCACGCCCGGAGTCGCCACCCCGGTCGCCGCCGCCGGCGGCGGTGCCGCCTGTGCGGCCGCGGCGCGGCGTTCCCGCTCCGCCTGCTCCGCGGCCTTGCGACGGGCCGCCTCCTCCGCGGCCGCCTTACGGCGCGCGGCCTCCTCGGCGGCGGCCTTCTTGGCGGCCAACTCGGCGCGACGCTTGGCCTCGGCGGCCTTTCGGGCCCGTTCGGCCTCCTCGGCGGTGCCGGGCCACAGTGGAAGATCACCGGGCACGGGTGTGTGGGACATCGTGGACATCCTCGTCGGCAATGGGTTCGGCGGTCGGTCGTTACCAGTATGCCGGTGCGGTCGGGAAACCGGAAACGTCCGGTGTGGGTGTGGCCGGCGCGTGGGGTCGCACGCGCCGGCCGGGCTCAGGGCCTCAGCTCACCTGTGACAGCCAGTTCTGTCCCGCGTCCTCGCCGTAATGCCGGTACGGTTCGAGTTCGGCGTCCCACTCGGTACCCAACAACCTGTTCAGGCCGTGCCGCAGGCTGTCCGGGTCGCGGCAGGTGGCCAGCAGTGCCCGGATGCGGTCCTCGGCGATCATCAGATCCCCGTTCGCGCTCGTCGCCGCGCGGTACACGCCACGGCCGGGCACGAACATGATCCGCTCGCCGTCCACCCCGGGGCTGGGGTCCTCCGTCACCTCGAAGCGAAGCATCTGCCACTTCTGGAGGGCGGCCGCGATGCGTCCACCGGTGCCGGGAGGACCGACCCACGCGCAGTCGGCACGCCAGGCGGCGGGGGAGGCCGGTTGCACCGACCAGTCGAGATCGACGGGGGCGTCAAGGACACGACCGAGCGCCCACTCGACGTGTGGGCACACTGCCGGTGGGCTTGAGTGCACGTATATAACGCCTCGCGTTGGCACGTCGAACCTCCTGGCAGTTTTGGCGTAATGCGCCTTCCCCAAACTCATTGCGTCAAACGAGTGGCGACCGCGATGGTGATCCGGGTTCCAATCCGAACGCGATCGTCACTTCTCGGCCAGGTATCGCACCACGTTGCGCGAATCTGACAACAATGATGGCTGCCGTTGGCGGTGTGGCGCTAGGGGTTTGTGGGATAAATTTTCTAGGGACTTCCGTGCGGGTCGTAACGGTTCCGCAGGCGTGACGGCGGCAGACGGCGACCGCCTCCGACGCGAATGCGGCGAAGTGGCTGTACAACGGCATGTTATAGGTCGCCTCCCGGAACCGTGTCGGCGGAGTCACACCCGGTGGCGCGGCGCTGGTCACGCCGCCCGCGTCGCGCCCGGACCGCCGAAAATGGCCGTTCGGCTACCGGCGGGCGGCGAAACGGCGTCGGGTATGGTGGTCGGAGGCCGGTCTGCGCACCGGCCGTTATGACGTCCCGCCGAGTGGTTCCCGCCGCTTTCGGCGAGCAAACCATTCGTTTTCCAATCCAATGGTGAGGAGTGCCGGCAATGGCAAACAACACCTCGAAGACCGCGCGGGCGTCGGTTCGCGCCGGGCAGGCCGGCCAGGGCGGTGGCCTGAGCGTCCTGGGTGAGTTCAAGTACCTGATCCCGCTCAACAAGGGCAAGCACGCCTACATCCGCAACCTGACCACGGGCAAGACCGTGCACGCCGCCACCGACTCGGAGGCATTCACCGCCGAGATCAAGTCGCTGGCCGAGGCCGGCCACGGCGAGAAGATCCGCGTCGAGCTCGACGCCTTCGCCGACGCCTTCCCCGACCAGGGCTGGGCCGACACCACCAAGCGCCTGGTGGACGCGGGGGCATTCGGCGGCGGAGCCGAATAGCTCATACCGCGGCGGAGCCCAACGGCTCACACCGCGGTGTGACGCACGGTCACCGGGCTACACCCGGCGACCGGAACGGCGCGTCCGCGACCAGACGACGAGAACCCGCCGGGTGTACACCCGGCGGGTTCTCTCATGCCCTGGCCCGGTACGGGTCAGCGGCGGTCGCGGCTGAAGAGATTTCCCTCGGGGATGACCACGCGCAGTTCCTCGGCGATCAGCCGTGCCGACATGTCGCGTTCCCCGTCGGCGGCGGTACGGTACGCCGCGACCGTCTGCGTCGCGATCGGTCCCCAGGTGAAGTGCCGGTCGATCATCTCGGTCGCCTGAGCGCGCAACCGCGCCGCGAGCGCGGGTTCGGTGAGCACCCGTGACACCGCCGCCGCGAGGGCGGCCGGGTCGCCCGGCCGGTGGGTCATGCCGGTCTCCGAGTCGATGATGAACTCCGCGAGCCCGCCACTGGCGGCGGCGACCACGACGGTTCCCGCCGCCACCGCCTCCAGGGCCACCATCCCGAACGGCTCGTACCGGCTGGGGATGGTGAAGCAGTCCGCCGCGGCGAGCAGGACCGGCAGGTTCTCCCCCGACACGAAACCGAGGAACCTCACCGTGTCGCCCAGTCCGAGCCGGGCGGCCCGTTCCCGCAGTTCGGTCTCCCACGGTCCCTCGCCGGCGATGAGGACCCGCAGGCCGGGGTGCGCGGCGGCGAGTGACGGTGCGGCGTCGAGCAGGTCCTGGACGCCCTTCTCGTGGACGAGGCGGCCGGCGTGCAGGACGATGGGGCCGCCACCGAAGCCGCTGCGGGTCGCGGCGACCCTGGCCGGGTCGGGTGACGCGAACGCCGAGACGTCGACGCCGTTGGGCACGACCTCGGTCTTGTCGGCGGGCAGGTCGAAGAGCGCGTCCACCTCGTCGCGCATGTACGCCGAGCAGGTGAGGACACGTCGCGCCTCGTAGGTGAGCCACCACTCCAGCGAGTGGATGGCGCGCGAGGTGTCGTCGGGCAACCAGCCCTGGTGACGGCCGGCCTCCGTCGAGTGCAGCGTCGCCACCAGGGGCAGTTCGAGGTGGTGTTTGAGCGTCACGGCGGCATGTGTGACGAGCCAGTCGTGGGCGTGCACGACGTCGAAGTCCTGGGTCTTGGCCGCACGCAGTGCGGTCCTGGTCAACGCGTGGTTGAAGGCCAGTGTCCACGGGAGCAGGGTGTCCTGATGGAAGTCGAACAGCGGCGGATCCTGCGGCGCCCGCACGATCCGTACCCCGTCGACGGTCTCGTCCATCGCGGCCGGGCTGCCGTCGGCGTGGTGGCCGTGCCTGGTGGCCACCGTCACGGTGTGCCCGGCGGCGGCCAGGGCGGTGGCCAGCGCGTGCACGTGGCGGCCCAGTCCGCCGACCAGCACCGGCGGGTATTCCCAGGAGAGCATCAAGATACGCACGGCCGCGATTGTCGCAGTCCCACGGTGGCGGCACCGGTTCGGGACGGTGCCGGGAGTGTCGCCGCGCCCTTCCGGTCACGGCGGCGTCGGTTCGGTGGCGGCCTTCGGCCGTGGGAACCGGGTGGCCGGGCCGGTGCCCTCAGCGTTCGTCGCGGTCCTCTCGCAACCGGCGGTGGAGGTCGTTGAGGAAGTCGGGGTCGTCGTCGGGGCCGGTGGCCCTGGCGGGCCGGGCCGGCCCGGCGGGGCGGCCGCGATGGCGGCCGGCGGTGAACCAGGCGATCGCGCCGCCGATCGGCAACAGCACGATGATCAGTACCCACAGTCCGCGGGTGAGGCGACGTGGCGGGTGCTCACCTCCGAGGCAGTCGGCGACCGCGGCGATGAGGGATGCCAGATATGCCAACGCGACGATGACGACGAAGCGGCCCATGGCTCAATAATGCCCTGCCGGGGAACAGACCGGGCAACGCCGACCGCACCTCGGCACGGATGTCGCCGCTGACGGTGTCGGGTTCCCGGTTGGCGTCGACGAACACGTACTCACCGGCTTCGGGTAGCGACCGGTAGGCGGCGTCGAGGGCGATCAGTTCGTCGACGGTCTCGTGGTCGATGCCCCGTTCCTTGACCCGCAGGTGGGCGACCTCCGGGGGTATCTCCAGGAACAACGTCACGTCGGGGTCGGGGTGGGGGCTCAGCCGCCGCCGGACCCACGGTTCCATGGCGGGGTAGAGCATCCTGGTCCGCGCGTACTGGCAGACGTCGTAGCGGTCCGCGACGAGGATGGGGGCGTTGCGGGCGGCGACCAGGTTGGCGTGTCGCAGCCAGGTCTCGGCGCGCAGCGCCATGCGCGGCCCGAGTAGGGCGACGGAGTCCCGTCGGCCCAGGTGCCGCGCGGCGTTGCCGAGGACGCGCCGCCCGCTGGCGGCCAGCCGGTAGCGGACCGGGTGGCCGAGCGTGGTGAGCCATTCGGCCAGCCGGGTGGCCTGTGTCGTCTTCCCGGCTCCGTCGATGCCGATGAGTGCGATGGTCGCCCGGCGGGATTCATGCGGCACCACTCAAGGATACGGGCGGCCCCGGCGCCCAGGACGATGTGGCGGTGAGTCCGGTCACGTGGCGTCGGTACCCCACCGGTGGCGTCGGGACGACCGGAACCGGGGAACCGCCTGGTTACCCGCCGGTAACTTGTCAGGGTAGTATTCGCCGTGGCGGCCGTACGAGACGCGATTCACCCCGCGGCGGGAGGACGGGGCCGTAGGTTCGTTGAGAATGGTGTGACCCGATCCGGTGCTCCACGACCACGGAGGACGGCCGGGTCACGGTCACGACGTGAGGCACGAGGAGGCGGGGATGACGTGGTCTCGACCGGCGCACGCCGCGGTGACCGCCCACGCGGGTCTCCCGGCGCCGCCCGAGGGCTCCCGGCGACCGCCTACGGTGGTCTCGGTCATCAAGTGGTGGGCCGCCCGTGTGCCCGTGACGGGATGGTCGTGGGATGGCCACGCGCGTCGCCGCCCCGAACCGAGCGGACGGCCACGGCGTGACCAGTGATCGACCGCGACACCAGACACTCTCTGAGATTGGAGGCAGGGGAGCCGAGTCCCAGACCGGAACCCCGAGACCTAGATGAAGATCGTTGTCCTTGTCAAGCAGGTACCCGATTCGGGGCTGGAGCGGCACCTGAGCTCCGATTTCACCGTCGACCGCGCGTCGGCGTCCAACGTGATCAGTGAACTGGACGAGAACGCCATCGAAGCGGCCATGGCTCTGGCGGACGCCGGGCAGGCCGACGAGGTCACCGTGCTGACCGTCGGTCCCGACCACGCCGTCGAGACCATCCGCAAGGCACTGTCGATGGGACCGGACAAGGCCGTCCACGTGCAGGACGACGCCATCGCCGGTTCCTGCGCGGTGACGACCTCCGCCGTGCTGGCGGCGGCGCTGGGCACATTGGAGTACGACCTGGTGCTGTGCGCCACCGAATCCACCGACGGCGCGGTCGGAGGCATGGCGCAGATGCTGGGCGCCCGGCTCGGTGTCGCCGCGATGACCGGTGCCCGCAAGCTCACCGTGGACGGCCAGAAGCTGACCGTGGAACGTCAGACCGAGGACGGGCACGAGACGCTGACCGCCTCCACGCCCGCCGTGGTGTCGGTGTGGGACTCGATGAACACTCCGCGCTACCCCTCGCTCAAGGGGATCATGGCCGCCAAGCGCAAGCCGGTGACCACCCTGAGCCTGTCGGACCTGGGCCTGGCCCCCGACACCGTCGGTGCGGCGGGCGCCACCAGCAAGGTGGTGCAGGCCGAACCGCGGCCGCCGCGCAGCGCCGGCCAGCGCATCACCGACGAGGGCGAAGGCGGCGTCGCCCTGGCCGAGTACCTGGCGTCCCAGAAGTTCGTGTAGCGGAGGAATAGACAGACATGGCTGAAGTATTCGTTGTCGCCGGCGCGGCCAACAAGCTCACCTACGAAATGCTGACCATGGCGCGCGGCCTCGGAGAGGTCTCCGCGGTCGTCCTGGGTGCCCCGGGCACCGCCGACGCCATCGCGGACAAGCTGTCCGAGTACGGCGCCGCCAAGATCTACGTCGGCGAGGACGACGCCCTCGACGCGTACCTGGTGGCTCCCAAGGCCGAGGTGCTGGCCGCCCTGATCGGGCAGCACCGGCCCGCCGCCGTCCTGCTCCCCAGCACCCAGGAGGGCAAGGAGATCGCGGCGCGCGTGGCGGTGAGCCTCGACAACGGCCTGCTCACCGACGTCGTCGGACTGGAGGCCGACGGCACCGCCACCCAGTCGATCTTCGCGGGCGGCATCGTCGTCAAGTCCCAGGTGACCCGCGGCGTGCCGCTGGTGACCGTGAAACCGAACTCGCTGACCCCCGAACCGGCACCCGCCGCGGGCGAACGGGTCGCGGTGGAGGTGGCGGTGTCCGACGCCGCCAAGCTCGTGACGGTCTCCGACCGGGTCACCGAGGCCAAGGGCGACCGGCCGGAACTCACCGAGGCTTCGGTGGTCGTATCCGGTGGCCGTGGTGTCGGTTCCGCCGAGCAGTTCTCCGTCGTGGAGGAGTTCGCGGACCTGCTGGGCGGTGCCGTGGGCGCCTCCCGGGCCGCGACCGACGCCGGATTCTACCCGCACAAGTTCCAGGTGGGTCAGACCGGTTCCACCGTCTCGCCGCAGCTCTACGTGGCCGCGGGCATCTCCGGTGCCATCCAGCACCGCGCGGGGATGCAGACCTCCAAGACCATCGTGGCGGTCAACAAGGACGACGGCGCGCCGATCTTCGAGATCGCCGACTTCGGTGTCGTCGGCGACCTCTTCAAGGTGCTGCCGCAGGCCGGCGAGGAGATCAAGAAGCGCCGCGCGTGAACCGTCCGCGATGACACGGGTGCGCGGGCTACCACTGTGATCAGGGGTGCGGTAGATTCTCTGCCGCACCCCTATTTGTGGGGTTCTCCTAAAAAGATTTGGAGGATTTCCCTATGACCACCCATTCCGCGGCCGTCGCGCCCCGGCAGGTGCTCGCCGACCTCATCCCCGCCGCCCGGCTGGGAGTCTGGGCCCGCGACGCGATCCTGGTCGGCGCGGGTGCCGCCCTCGTCGGCGTCTCGGCCCAGGTGGCCGTCCCGATCCCCGCGATCTCCCCGGTCCCGTTCGCGCTGAGCACCCTGACCGTGCTGCTGGTCGGCGCCGCCCTCGGACCGATCCGGGGCATCCTGAGCATGGGCCTCTACCTGGCGGCCGGTGCCGCCGGCATGCCCTGGTTCGCCGAGGCCGAATCCGGAGTCGGCATCGTCTCGCTCGGCTACATCGTCGGATACATCGCCGCGGCGGCCCTCGTCGGTGAGATCGCCAAGCGCGGCGGCGACCGCACCGTCCTGCGGACCGCCGGCATCATGATCGCCGGCAACCTCGCCATCTACGCCTTCGGTGTGCCGTACCTGGTGCTCAACACCGGCATGAGCTGGACCGAGGGCCTCGCCGTCGGCGTCGTGCCGTTCCTGATCACCGACGCCATCAAGGTGCTCATCGCGGCGGCGCTGCTGCCGGGCACCTGGCGGCTCGTCACCCGGTTCCGCCGCTGATCGACCGTGGCGCACCGGGAACCGGTGCGCCACGCCGTCACCACCGCCAACCGATGCCCAACGCGCCGGGCTGCACGTTCGACTGCGACAACTGGGCGGTGAGCCACCGGTTCAACTGGATGTCCCCGGTCTCCTGGAGCTCGGTGTCCAGACGCGACTGCGCGAACCGGAAGACCCGCTGCGGCAACAACGCCGGATCGAACCTGACCTGCAACGTGTAATGACCGACCGGATACCGGAAACCCTGCCCGTAACAGGTGGCGGGCTCACTGGTGCCGTCGGTGACGGCGAACTCCAGCAGATGCGTCTCCCCCTGCCCCAGAGTGGTGCCGAACGTCACCTCCGCCAACAGCATCGGCTCGGTGGGGTGCCGCACCACCTGCCCGATCATGCAGTCCCGCCAGGCGGTCACCTTCACCTTCTCGATGTCGCAGCCCGGATCCCCCCGGAACAGCGCGATGTGCCGGTCGACGCCGTCCCGCCGGGCACGCACCAGCATCGACACGTCGTGGCCCGCGTCGCGGCCCTCCCGGTCGATCGTGGCGGTCACCTGCTGGGTCAGGATGTCGAGATTGTGCTCCCGCGCCATGGGGAGCCGGTCACACAGTTCACGCATCGCCGAACCCCCGCCGATGACGGCCTCGGGACGGCGTTGCTTCACCCGGAGACTGCGTGGCCCCCGGGCACGGCGAGGCCCCAGGAGGCTTCGCAGACTTCCGGGCGGCAGATTGAGGATCTCCTCAAGAGCCGCCACGGCTTCGATGGACTTGGGGTGTTCGGGCCGGGTACGGCCGTGCTGCCAGTAACTCAGACTTGTGGTCGAGACCTGGAGATCCCTCGCGAGCAGCCGGTGCCGAAGCCGGTCCAGGCCCAGGCCGCGCGCGGTGATGGCGGCGCGCAGAGCCACGTGGAACGGGCCCTGCGCCAATGCGGTGGCAACCGCGGGATCAGTGACCGCGGAGCCGGATTCCACTGAATTCATTGCCATGTGAACATCCTGGCGTGGCTCGTGGCTGTAGGCAAGATATGGAAGGCCGCGCAGGTCGAGAGAGCGTTTACCGGTCCAGATCGGTCACCGCCGGGCGCGCGGCGTGCCCGATTCCCGCCCATCCGGAACCGCGGCATAGGGTGGGCGCATGAATGACGATGTGGTGCTCACTGCCCGTCATGCCCGAGGCGTCGTCGCCCGATGAGCTACCTCGACCACGCGGCCACCACCCCGATGACTGCGGCGGCCCGGGAGGCGTACCTCAAGGCCGCCGACATCGGAGGCAACGCCTCGTCCCTGCACTCGGCCGGACGCGCCGCCCGCCGCAGCGTCGAGGAGTCCCGGGAACTGGTCGCCGACCGGCTCGGCGCGGCTCCCAGTGAGGTGGTGTTCACCTCCGGTGGCACCGAGAGCAACAACCTGGCCATAAAGGGCGTGTTCTGGGCCCGGCGGGACGCGGCCCCCGCACGCCGCCGCATCCTGGTCAGCGAGGCCGAGCACCACGCCGTCCTCGACGTGGTCCGCTGGCTCGCCCAGCACGAGGGAGCCCAGATCGGCTGGCTCGCGTCCGATGCCGAGGGCCGCGTCGAGGCCGACCGGGTCCGCGACGCCCTCGCCGAATCCGACGACGTCGCCCTCCTCACTCTCATGTGGGCGAACAACGAGGTCGGCACCGTCAACCCGGTCGCCGAGGCCGCGCGGCTCGCCGCGGAGGCCGGTGTGCCCTCCCACTCCGACGCCGTACAGGCCGTCGGCCAACTGCCCGTCCGCTTCTCCGACACGGCACTGACCGCCCTGTCGCTCACCGGCCACAAGCTCGGCGGACCGGTGGGGGTCGGCGCACTGCTGTTGCGTCGCGACGCGGCCGTGGTCCCGCTGTCGCACGGTGGCGGCCAGGAACGCGAGATCCGCTCCGGCACCCTCGACGTGGCGGGGATCGCCGCACTGGCGGCGGCGGTCGCCGAAGCCGTCGACCACCGTGACGCCACCGCCGCGCGGTTGACCTCGCTGCGGGACGAACTGATCGCGCGGGTCCGCGAGGCCGTCCCCGACGCCGTCCTCAACGGCGCCGAGACCGACCGGCTGCCCGGCAACGCGCACTTCTCGTTCCCCGGCTGCGAAGGCGACGCCCTGCTGATGCTGCTGGACGCCGCCGGAGTCGAATGCGCCACCGGGTCGGCCTGCTCGGCGGGGGTCGCGCAGCCGTCACACGTGCTGCTGGCGATGGGCGCGTCGGTGCCGCACGCCCGGTCGTCCCTGCGTTTCACACTCGGTCACACCTCCACCCGGGAGGACGTGGACGCCCTGATCGCCGCACTCCCCGCGGCCGTGGAACGCGCCCGCGCGGCCGGCCTGTCCTGACCCGTCGAACCACCGCCGCGCAACGGTTGCGCCCGCATGGCAGGCTGTCCCACCGTGACCGACTATCAGGGCGACTTCGACGTCCACATCACCCTGTGGGGCCGAGGAGTGGACGGCGTCGCCGGTTTCGCGGCCCGTCACGGCCTCAAATACGTCGACATCAGACTGGAACGCGGTGAACGGCCACGGCAGGAGATGGTGACCTTCACCGGTTCCGGGACGCTGCGACAGGTCGAGGAACGCGCCCGCGAGTGGTCCGCGAAGGCCGCGGCGGAGAACCTACACCTCGATCGGGTCAAGATCGAGGCCGCGCCGTGGAACGCGGGCGTCCCCGTCACCGAAGCCGAGGCCGCCGACGACCCGCCGGAACGCTACTTCGAGCACCACGTGAAACTGCTGCTGCCGGACGACTCGGTGTCCCGGCTGATCGCGTTGGCGGATCTCGTCACGCCGCATCACGCCCACCTGTCGCACAACGCCCGCCGGCATCGCGACGACGGTGGCCACGAACGTTTCGTCACCCAGCGCTGCCACCGGGTCGGGCAGGAGACCGCCCGCGGCCGGCTCGCCGCCTTGATCGAGACGCTGCGCGGGACCGGGCACGACATCCTGGAGGTCGAGGAGGAGTACGTCGTCGTCGACTCCAAGCTGAGGCTCGACGACGGCTGGATTCACGACCCCGCCGAGACGGATGCCGACGGTTACACCGAACGCCATCGCGCCTATGAAGACCAGGCGCGCACCGCCCCCGCCGGTACTCCGGGGTACCCGGCGACCTACCGGCCGGTGAACGCCCCCGGGGTCACGTATCGCGGCGTGTTCGATCCTGCGCTGCTGCACCTTTCCAGGGCGTACCGGCACGGTGAACCGGTGTTCACCGACAGCGCCACGGAGACCGCCTGGCGTTCCACCCGGCGCGCCCTCATGAAGCACCTGCTCGGTCTGATCGCCGCGTCACCGTGGTCGGAGACGGTGGTGTTGCGTGGCAGCGTCACACTCAGCGCCTGGCTCGGGAACGCCGCCCGCGAACCGGGTGACCTGGACTTCGTCGTCGTGCCGGACACCCTCCTGGTCGAGGACGCCGGCTTCCTCGACGATCTGACGGCCCTGGTGCGGCGCGACCCGGGCCCCGGCACGGTGGTCGGCGACGTCGCCGTCGAGGAGATCTGGGCCTACGAACGCGCCTCCGGCAGACGAATGGTGTTCCCGTTCCGCCCGGAGGGATTGCCCGAGATCGCCGTGCAGGCGGACTTCGTGTTCAGGGAGCCGCTTCCGGTGCCGCCGGAGCCGCTGGAGATCCCGGGTGTGGACCGGCCGATGCTCGCCGCCACCGCGCCGCTGTCCCTGGCGTGGAAACTGTTGTGGCTGGAGACCGACATGCATCCACAGGGCAAGGACCTGTACGACGCCGTGCTGCTCGCCGAACACACCACGGCCGGCCCCGATCTGGTCCGCGGCGTGCTCGCCCGCGAACTGGGTGACTCGGCCGCCGACTTCACGCCCCGCTCCGTGCTTCAGTGGGACGTGGACTGGGCGAACTTCGTCGAGGAGTATCCCGCCGTCCAGGGCGACCGGCGGAGTTGGCTGCGCCGGTTGGCGGTCGCCCTCGACCACGGGTGGCGCGGCGATGCCGGTCACCTCACAGGCCACGGGTTATCAGGTGTCCGCGAGACGGCGGGCCGGTAGGCTGGTTCGGTGACTTTGCGAGTATTGGCCGCCATGTCCGGCGGCGTGGACTCGGCCGTGGCCGCCGCGCGTGCCGTGGAGGCCGGACACGACGTGACCGGCGTCCACCTGGCGCTGTCGTCCAACCCGCAGACCTTCCGGTCGGGGGCCCGTGGCTGCTGCACTCTGGAGGACTCCCGGGACGCCCGGCGCGCCGCCGACGTCATCGGCATCCCCTTCTACATCTGGGACATGGCCGAACGGTTCCGCGAGGACGTCGTGGAGGACTTCGTCGCCGAGTACGCGGCCGGCCGCACCCCCAACCCGTGCCTGCGCTGCAACGAGAAGATCAAGTTCGCGGCGGTGCTCGACCGGGCCGTGGCCCTGGGTTTCGACGCCGTCGTGACCGGTCACCACGCCCGGCTCGCCGACGGTGTCCTGCGCCGTTCGGTGGACCCCGGCAAGGACCAGTCCTACGTCCTCGCGGTCCTCAACTCCGCGCAGTTGTCGCGGGCGATCTTCCCGCTCGGTGACATCACCAAGGAGGAGGTACGCGCCGAGGCGGCCCGCCGGGGACTGTCGGTCGCCGACAAGCCCGACAGCCACGACATCTGCTTCATCGCCGACGGCGACACCCGCGGATTCCTCAACAGCCGCCTCGGCAACACGCCGGGCGACATAGTGGACGCCGACTCCGGCGAGGTGGTCGGCACCCACACCGGGAGTCACCAGTACACCGTGGGACAACGCCACGGCCTGGGCCTGAACCGCCCCGCCCCGGACGGCCGGCCTCGGTACGTGTTGTCGATCACCCCGGTCGACAACCGGGTGACGGTTGGGCCGCGCGAGGCACTGGACGTCGACGTGGTCCACGGTGAGCGCCCGGTGTGGCTCGGCGCCGAACCGGATTCCATGCCGTTGGAATGCCAGGTCCAGTTGCGGGCACACGGTGAATGCCACCCCGCCACGCTCACCTGGGACGCCGACCGGCTCACCGCGCGACTGCACCGCCCCGCAAAGGGCGTCGCCGCCGGGCAGGCCATGGTCGTGTACCGCCCCGACGCGGACGGCGACGTCGTCCTGGCCAGCGCGACCATCGACCACACCGAGACCCGCAGGCCCAGCCTGGTGTGACGACGCCGGACGGGCGTCCGCGATGATGTGAGCCGTGGCCCCGGGCCACACCACGGCAGTCCACGACAGGGGAGAACCGACATGCCCGAATCCCACGTGCCCACCGGTGTCGCCACCGGCGTCGGCTCGTTGCCCGGTACGGACGCCGCCGAGGCGGTACGCACGGTGTGGGGCGAACTGCCGGACTTCCCACACCTGCCCGAACTTCCCGCTCGCGGCCCCGGCGCCGACCTGATCGGCCGAGGCGCGGCCCTGCTCGTCGACCTCCCGGTCCAGTTGTACGCCGGGCGCTGGCAGATCGCGTCCCGGCCCGGAATGGACCTGCGCCGCGCCCGCGACCTGCTGGCCCGTGACCTCGACGCCCTCACCGACCTGGTGGCCGACCACGACGGGCCCGTGAAGGTCGCCGCGACCGGTCCGTGGACCCTCGCCACCTCACTCCACCGGCAGATCGGCGGGCCGATGCTGCGCGACCCCGGCGCGGTCGCGGACCTGACGGCGTCGCTGTCGGAGGGCCTGTCCCTGCACCTGGCCGAACTCGCCGCCCGGCTTCCCCGGGCACGGTGGGTCCTGCAACTCGACGAACCGTCGCTGCCCGCCGTCCTGGCGGGGACCGTCCCGACCGAGAGCGGCCTGTCCCGGTACCCGGCGGTGCCCACCGACGTGGCACGGGACCGGCTCGCCGAGGTCATCGGCCGCGAGACCCCGGTCGTGGTGCACTGCTGCGCCCCCGGAGTCCCGGTCGGCCTGCTCCGCGACGCGGGCGCGGCCGGTGTCGGGCTCGACCTCGACCTCGTGGACATGGACACCGCCGCCGGGCTCGACCCGTTGGGGGAGGCGCTGGACGCGGGCGTCACCCTGTTCGCCGGCGTCGTGCCGCCGGTGGCCGACCGTGACGGCGGCGGCAAGGAGGCCGCGGCCCTGGTGGACCGGCTCTGGCAACGCCTGGGACTGCCCGCCGACCGGCGGCGCGACCTGGTGACGGTGACCCCGGCCTGCGGCATGGCGGGCGCCTCCCCGGAACACGCCCGGCGCGCCATGGCCGCCTGCGTCGAGGCCGCCCGGCGGCTGTCGGAGTGATCCGGCGCGTCCGCGTCCGGGCGGGGAAACGTCGCACCCACCCACTAGATTCCAGGTATGAGTTCCCACGTCACCGCTGGTCGGCCGGGCTCCGGCGACTTCGACGCCGCACGTAACCGCCACGAGGAGCTGGCCGCCGAGGTCGAACGGCACCGGCAGTTGTACAACCGCGACGACGCGCCGGTCATCTCCGACGCCGAGTACGACGCGCTGATGCGTGAGCTGATCGCCCTGGAGGAGACCTACCCGGTGCTCCGCACCCAGGACTCCCCGTCACAGCAGGTCGGTGGCGACGTCTCGTCGCTGTTCGCCTCCGTTCAGCACGCCGAACGCCTCCTGAGCCTCGACAACGCCTTCGACGGCGAGGAGCTGACGGCCTGGGCCAACCGCATCACCGCGGAGGTGCCCGAGGCGAGCTACCTGTGCGAACTGAAGATCGACGGTCTCGCCGTCAACCTGACCTACGAGAACGGCGTTCTGGTACGCGGCGCCACCCGGGGCGACGGTCGCACCGGCGAGGACATCACCCCCAACGTCCGCACCATCGCCGAGGTACCTGACCGTCTCACCGGCACCCCGGAGTACCCGGTGCCGGAGTTCATCGAGGTGCGCGGCGAGGTCTTCATGACGACCGAGTCGTTCGCGCGGCTCAACGCCGACCGGATGGCCGAGAACGCCCGCATCACCGAACTCAACGAACAGCGTGCCGCCGAGGGCAAGCGGCTCCAGAAGCTGCTTCCGATGTACGCCAACCCCCGCAACGCGGCGGCCGGTTCGCTGCGGCAGAAGGACGCCGCCGAGACCGCCAAGCGGGCGCTGAGCATGACCGTGTACGGGGTCGGCGCGCGACGCGGCTTCGAACCCACCCACCAGTCGCAGGGATACGCCGCGCTGCAGGCGTGGGGCCTGCCCACCAGCCGGTACTGGAAGGTCGTCGACGACCTCGACGGCGTACGGGAGTACATCCGGTACTACCACGACCACCGGCACGACGTCGTCCACGAGATCGACGGCGTCGTGATCAAGATCGACGAGACCTCCGCGCAGCGGCGGCTGGGCTCCACCACCCGGGCACCGCGCTGGGCCATCGCCTACAAGTACCCGCCCGAGGAGGTGACCACCCTGCTGCGGGACATCAAGGTGAGCGTCGGCCGCACCGGCCGCGCCACCCCATACGCGGTGCTGGAACCGGTCAGGGTGGCCGGGAGCGAGGTCGAGTTCGCGACCCTGCACAACCAGGACGTCGTCAAGGCCAAGGGCGTCCTCATCGGAGACCGCGTCGTGGTGCGCAAGGCCGGTGACGTCATCCCCGAGATCGTGGGGCCGGTCGAGGGCGCGCGCACCGGCGCCGAACGCGAGTTCGTGATGCCGCACGACTGCCCCGAATGCGGTACCGAACTGCGTCCCATGGCCGAGGGCGACATCGACCTGCGCTGCCCCAACGCCCGCAGTTGCCCCGCGCAGTTGCGGGAACGGCTCGCCTACCTCACCGGCCGTTCCTGCCTGGACATCGACGGCCTCGGATACGTCGCGGCGACCGCGCTCGTGCAGCCGTTGGAACCCAAGACGCCGCCGTTGCGGGACGAGGGCGACCTTTTCGACCTCACGCTGGAGAAACTGCTGCCCATCAGGTCGTTGGTGCTCGACCCCGACAGTGGCCTGCCCAAGAAGGACCCGAAGACCGGCGGCGACAAGGAGGTCGCCTACTTCGCGACCAAGGACGGCAAACCCAAGAAGGGCACCGTCGAACTACTGGCCAACCTGGAGAAGGCCAAGTCGCAGGAGCTGTGGCGGATCGTCAACGGCCTGTCCATCCGGCACGTCGGCCCCGTGGCGGCTCGCGCCCTGGCCACCGAGTTCGGTGACCTGGACGCGATCTTCGCCGCCGACGAGGCGACCCTGGCCGGAGTGGACGGTGTCGGGCCGACCATCGCCGCGGCGGTCCGGCAGTGGTACGAGGAGGACTGGCACCGCGAGATCCTGGAGAAGTGGCGCCGGGCCGGAGTCGAGTTCGTCCAGGAACCCGAGGAGGGCGTCAGCAAGAACCTCGCGGGCGTCACCGTGGTCATCACCGGCACCCTGGAGGGTTGGACGCGAGACGGAGCCGCCGAGGCGGTACGTCTCCGCGGCGGCAAGGTCTCCGGTTCGGTGTCGAAGAAGACCTCCTTCGTGGTCGTGGGTGACTCACCGGGTTCCAAGTACGACAAGGCGGTCCAGCTCGGCGTCCCGGTCCTGGAGGTGGACGGTTTCGCCGAACTGCTCGGCAACGGCCCCGACGCGGCCCGGGCGGCGGCCCGCAACCCCGTCGAGTCCGAGGACGCGCAGAGCTGACCCGGGCCGGCGGTGCCCGCCGCCGGCCCGTGCAATATCACTCTGGGTGATTAATTCGTCGCAATTCGGCGAGGGTGCTCGCTTTTCGTCCCCGCCGTTACCCGAATTGGTGGGAAACCGGTTATGAAACCCACCGAATGTGATCGTTTCGATACATTTCCGCTCGCATGTCACCCCGGGATGACGATTTCGTCGCGATCGCAGTTCGGGCGTGCCACGGAATCGTTTGCCGCCCTTCACTGATATACGCTGCACTGGCGGTCCGGAGATCGCTCGACCGTCACTTCAGGGGAATGGCTGTCGTTGTTAGGGCGGGGGTTTCTAGGAACGGCGAACTGTGCCACTCTCGATAGAGCGGCCGGGCCGAGAACGTTATTGGTTGGGCAACCAGTGACGACGTCGGGAGGGTTTGAATGACGACGACATCACTGCGAAATACCGCGCCGTCACACCGCCGCGGCGTCTTCTTCGGATACATCTGGTCGGTCATCGGCCTGGCCCTGGTGACCGTGGGCGTCACGCTGTTCACCACGCCCCCCGTCTGGATACCCGAGCTCGCCCAGGTGCCCGCCGCGATGTGGCTGCTGGCGGCGATGGCGGTCCTGGTGGAGTGGCGGCCACTGCTGCCCCCGGGCTCCCGGTTCTCACCCGCCGCGATGATCTCCCTCGGATTCATCATGGCGCTGCTGCTGGGATGGGGATACCTGCCCGCCCTGGTCGTGCAGACCGTCGTCGCCGCACTCATCTTCCACCGGCTGGGCGCCACCGCCTGGCGCATCGCGTTCAACGCCGCGCAGTTCGCGCTCGCCCTGACCGCGTCCCACCTGGTGCTGCTCGCCTTCGGCGGCGCCGCCGGCGCCCTCCTCCACAGCGGCACCGGCCTGCTGGCGCTGCTGCTGGCGGGAACGGCGTGGTTCCTGGTCAGTCACCTACTGGTGTGCACCGCCTGGTCGCTGCGATTCTCGGTGTCCTGGCTGCGGATGACGGTCCAGTCGCTCGGTTACGAGGCGGTCGTCCACTTCGCACAACTCGCGTTGGCCCCCATCCTCGCCGTCGCGGCGGGCGTCAACGCGTGGCTGGTGCTGTTGTCGGCCGTACCGATCTACGCGGTGTACCGGATGGCGCGGCTGTCGAGCGAACACGAACGGATGGCCCTGTCCGACTCGCTCACCGGACTGCCCAACCGCAAGGGCTTCCGCGCGGTCGTGGAGGACAACCTTTCCCGCACCGCCGAGTCCGGCGGCCGGATGGCCGTGCTGATCTGCGACCTCGACCGGTTCGCCGCCGTCAACAACTCGCTGGGCCACGCGGTCGGCGACCGGCTGCTCAGGGAACTCGCCCGCCGCTTCCAGGTCTGCGGAGACCGGCCCCACCAACTGGTCGCCCGCATCGGCGGTGACGAGTTCGGGTTCCTGCTGGCCGAGTACATCGACGAGTCCGAGGTCGTCGCGTTCGCCGAACGGATCCAGGCCGCGCTCGCCGAACCGGTGTGGCTCGACGAGATCAGCGTCGACGTGTCCGGCGCGATCGGCATGGCCTGCTACCCCCAGGACGGCCGCGACTTCGACACCCTGTTCCGGCACGCCGACGTCGCCATGTACGAGGCCAAGAGCCGAGGGAGCGGTCTGGCCCGCTACGCCCCCGAGTACGACCACCACTCCCCGCAGCGGCTCGCACTGCTCGGTGACCTGCGCCGGGCACTGGAGGCCCCCGACCTGCCCGGTGTCGAGCTCTACTACCAACCCCAGATCGAGCTTTCCAGCGGCGAGGTCGTCGGCGTCGAGGCACTGTTGCGCTACCGCCACCCCACCCAGGGAAGCGTCGACCCCGCCGAACTCATCGCACTGGCCGAGCACAGCGCCGTCATGCGAACCCTCACCTACCGGGTCATCGACGAGGCGGTCTCCCAACTGGCGAGCTGGCGGCGCGCCGGCCTGCGACTGCGCGCCTCCGTCAACGTCAGCGTCCGCGACCTGCACGCCCAGGACTTCTGCGACTACCTGGTCACCCGGCTCAGGGAACACCGGGTGCCGCCGGCGTCACTGCGGCTGGAGATCACCGAGAGCGCGCTCATGGCCGATCCCCGGCGCGTCGTGGCGACCCTCAAACGCCTGGAGGAACTGGGCGTGGGTCTCAGCCTCGACGACTTCGGCACCGGTTTCTCCTCCATGCAGCACCTGCGCCGACTCCAGGTGACCGAGGTCAAGATCGACAAGTCGTTCGTGCTGGGGATGCGCGACGACGCCGACGCGGTCGCCATCGTGCGTTCCATCATCGAACTCGGGCGGGCGTTGGGCCTCCAGGTCGTCGCCGAGGGCGTCGAGGACGAACGCACCTGGCGACAGTTGCGGCACCTCAACTGCGACATGGCGCAGGGGTGGTTCCACGCCAAACCGATGCCCGCCGGGCAACTCGCCGGCTGGCTGCACCGGTACCGGCCGCCCGTCCTGCCGCACGCCGTCCCGGAGGGCGCCACGGTGCCCGCCGAATCGGTGTGACCCCGCCGTTTCCCGGGTGTTTCGCCGCGATGACGCCGGGACCAGTGGTTTCACCCGGGCCGGCGACGCCTACAGTGAATGGGCGGCCCACCGCGGGCCGGCGGTATCCCGGTGACGGACACCGCCGTCCGTGCGTACCGGAGCCGCCACCCAGCACCGGCCGCCGGTCGCGTCGCACTTAGACTCGACCGGTCCTTAATCCCGTGATTCACGAAGGATCGACCGATGACCGCAATCTCCCGTGACGAGGTCGCGCATCTGGCGCACTTGGCGCGCCTGGACGTGACGGAAGCCGAACTCGACCGTTTCGCCCAGCAGTTGGATGTGATCCTTCAGTCCGTGCAGCGAATCGGTGAGGTCGCCGCAGACGACATCCCGCCCACCTCGCACGCCGTCCCGTTGACCAACGTGTACCGCGCCGACGAGCCGGTCCCCGGCCTGAGCCGCGAGGCCGCCCTCGCCGGAGCCCCCGACGTCGCCGAAGACCGCTTCCGCGTGCCGCGCATCCTCGGGGAGGAGGAGTGAACATGATCATCCACAAGACCGCGGCGGAACTCGCCGAGGCGATCGCCGCCGGCGAACTCACCGCCGAGGCCGTCACCCGCGCCTTCCTCGACCGGATCGAGGCCGTCGACGGCAGGGTGCACGCCTTCCTGCACGTCGACGCCGAAGGGGCGCTGGCCACCGCACGGCAGGTCGACGCCGACCGCGCGGCCGGCCGGGCACTGGGACCGCTGGCGGGCGTCCCCGTCGCCGTCAAGGACATCGTGGTGACCAAGGGGCTGCCCACCACCGCCGCCTCCAAGATCCTGGAGGGCTGGATTCCTCCGTACGACGCGACGATCGTGGCCCGCCTGAAGGCCGCGGGCATGCCGATCCTCGGCAAGACCAACCTCGACGAGTTCGCGATGGGTTCCTCCACCGAGTACTCCGCGTTCGGAGTGACCCGCAACCCGTGGGACCTCAACCGGATCCCCGGCGGCTCGGGCGGCGGTTCGGCCGCCGCCGTCGCGGCCCGGATGGCGCCGCTGGCGATCGGTACCGACACCGGCGGCTCGATCCGGCAGCCGGGCGCCGTCACCGGGACCGTCGGAGGCAAGCCGACCTACGGAGGCACGAGCCGGTACGGACTCATCGCCTTCTCCTCGTCCCTCGACACCCCCGGGCCGGTCGCGCGCACCATGCTCGACGCGGCCCTGCTCCACGAGGTCATCGCCGGGCACGACCCGCGCGACTCGACGTCCATCCCGCAGCCGGTGCCCCCGGTGTCGGCCGCCGCCCGCCAGGGCGCCGAAGGCGACCTGACCGGCGTCCGGTTGGGCATGGTCCGCGAGTTCGGCGGCGACGGTGCCGAACCGGCGGTGCTGGCCGCCTACCAGGCGGGCGTGGAGGCACTCGTCAAGCTCGGTGCCGAGATCGTCGAGGTGTCGTGCCCCCACTTCGAGTACGCGCTTCCCGCCTACTACCTGATCGCGCCGAGCGAGTGCTCGTCCAACCTGGCCCGCTTCGACAGCGTCAGGTACGGGCTGCGGGTCGGCGACGACGGTTCACGCTCCCTCGAGGAGGTCATGTCGGCGACCCGGGAGGCCGGTTTCGGCCCCGAGGTCAAACGCCGGATCATCCTCGGCACCTACGCGCTCTCCTCGGGTTACGTCGACGAGTACTACGGGCAGGCGCAGAAGGTCCGCACACTCATCACCCGCGACTTCGAGGCCGCGTTCGCGAAGGTGGACGCCCTGATCTCACCGACGACGCCGTTCGCGGCCTTCGAGTTCGGCGCGCGCACCTCCGACCCGTACCAGATGTACCTGGCGGACCTGTACACGATCCCGTCGAACCTGTCCGGCGGCCCGGCCGTGTCGGTGCCGGTGGGCTTGGCCGACGGCCTGCCCGCGGGACTGCAGGTGATGGCGCCGACCATGCGCGACGACGTCGCCTACCGGGTCGGCGCGGCACTGGAGTCGACGCAGGAACCCCGCCTGGCCGACCAGGTCCCCGACGTGGCTGACAAGGAGCTGTGAGATGACGACCGTGACCTCGCCGTCCTACGCGGACGCCGTTGCCAAGTACGAGGCCGTCATCGGCCTGGAGACCCACGTCGAACTGGGTACCCGCACCAAGATGTTCTGCGGCTGCACCACCGAGTTCGGGGCCGACCCGAACACGCAGGTGTGCCCGGTGTGCCTCGGTCTGCCCGGTGCGCTGCCGGTCGCCAACGAGGCCGCGATCGAGGCCACCATCCGGATCGGCCTGGCGCTCAACTGCCGGATCGCGGAGTGGTGCCGGTTCGCGCGCAAGAACTACTTCTACCCGGACATGCCGAAGAACTTCCAGACCTCGCAGTACGACGAGCCGTTGTGCGAGGACGGCTGGCTCGACGTCGACGTGGACGGTGAGACCGTCCGCATCGAGATCGAGCGCGTCCACCTGGAGGAGGACACCGGTAAGAGCATGCACGTCGGTGGGGCCACCGGCCGGATCCAGGGCGCCACCGAGTCCCTCGTGGACTACAACCGGGCGGGCATCCCGCTGGTGGAGATCGTCACCAAACCCGTCAACGGCACCGGTGCGCTGGCACCGGAGGTCGCCCGGGCCTACGTCACCGAGCTTCGCGAGGTCATCCGTTCGCTGGGCGTCTCCGACGTCCGGATGGAGCAGGGATCGCTGCGCTGCGACGTCAACACCTCGCTGAACCTTCCCGGCCAGGAGTGGGGAACCCGCACCGAGACCAAGAACGTCAACTCGCTGCGCAGCGTGGAACGCGCCGTCCGTTCGGAGATCATCCGGCAGTCCGGCCTGCTCGACGCGGGTGAACGGATCGTCCAGGAGACCCGTCACTTCCACGAGGACACCGGGCAGACCACGCCCGGGCGCAGCAAGGAGACCGCGACCGACTACCGGTACTTCCCCGAACCGGACCTGACCCCGATGTCCCCGGACCCGGAGTGGGTCAGCCGGCTGCGCGAGGCGTTGCCCGAGCTCCCCCGGGACCGGCGGCGGCGTCTCCAGGAGGCGTGGGGACTGTCGAGTCTGGACATGGCGGCGGTGCTCAACGCCGGCGCGGTCGACCTCATCGAGGCGACCGTCGCCGCGGGTGCCAAGCCGGAGGGCGCCCGGAAGTGGTGGATGGGTGAACTGTCCCGACGCGCCAACGAGGCCGAGATGGAACTGGGCGCGCTCGGCATCAGCCCGGCGCAGGTCGCCGAACTCCAGGGCCTCGTCGACGCCGGGACCCTCAACGACAAACTCGCCCGTCAGGTCATCGACGGCGTGTTGGCGGGAGAGGGCGACCCCAAGGCGGTGGCCGACGCGCGCGGGCTGGCGATCGTCTCCGACACCGGTGCGCTCACCGCCGCCGTGGACGCCGCGATAGCCGCCAACCCGGACGTCGCCGACAAGGTGCGCTCCGGGGTCCACGCCGCGGCGGGTGTGCTGATCGGCGCCGTGATGAAGGAGACCAGGGGACAGGCCGACGCCAAGACCGTCCGCGAACTGATCCTGTCCCGGCTGTCCTGAGCCGGTACACGTCGAAGGGGCACCGACCACTCGGGTCGGTGCCCCTTCCGTGTCGCGGTGGGGCGAGGGAGGAGGCGGGGTGGGGTAGGCGGCGGTCCGGGGCGTGACGCCTGTGAGACACCTCGTTCCCGGCACGCGGGTCACGGGGGCCTCCAACCTCCGCCCCATATGTCGACCGTAGACCGGTTTCGCTGAACGCAGCCTTAACCGGCCTTAAGCCGCCTTCAGGTATGTGGTTCGGTGTGCCCGGGTCAGTTGCTGTCGGGCTCGCGGCCCGCCTCCTCCTCCAGGTCGGCGGGATCCACCTCGTCCGGGTTGGGGATCAGGTCGGAGGAGTCGTCGGGTAGGCCGTCGGTCAGGATGTGCCGTTGCAGGGTCACCTCGGTCTCACCGACACCACCCACCGAGATGTCGTCGAACGCCTGCAACTGGCGGGTCTCCTTGTCGAAGTACATGACCGAGAGCTGCATCGGCACCGGTTGGTCCTGTTGCAGGCCCCGCAGTCCCGCACCGCCGGTCGACCCCTGTACGAGTTGGAGCGTGTCGTCGTCGATGAGGTACGACTGCCGTTGGTGGCGGTGGCCCGACAGCACCAGCGGCACCTCCTCGCCCAACGGGCCGGCGCTCACCGGGTCGTGGACCAGCGCCAGGTCGGCGCCGCCGGACTCGATGACGGTGTCACGCAGTTGAATGCCGGAGTCCAGCATCACCTGCTCCTCCCGCCAGTCGGACGCCTTGGCGGACTTGTCGGGAGTGAACCGGGGGTCGCCGATGCCCGCGATGCGCAGCCCCTCGATCTCGACCACCTCGTCGTCCAGCACGACGGCGTTGCTGTACTCCGCCACGGTCTCGGCCGTGGCGTCGGAGTCGTGGTTGCCCCGGATGTACACGTAAGGCACGGTGATGTCGGGGATGCGTTCGGTGTAGAGCCCGGCCTCCTGTTCGGTACCCCAGTCGCTGATGTCGCCGGTGTCGATCACCAGGTCCACCTGGAACTGCTTGGCCACCGACTCGATGATGTCCCACGCGCCCGGGTTGAGATGCAGGTCCGACACGTGCAACGCCCGGATGGTCCCCGGGTCGGGTTCGAAGGCGGGGAGGGTGCGCGCGATCGTGTAGAACTGCGACATGTTGATGATGAACCGTTGAAGCTGGTCCTGGTACTGCTGGTAGCGGTCGGCGATGTTCTGTGCCGAGCCGACGACCGCCGGGGCGTTGGCAAGCAGGCCCTCGTACCGCGGTTCGGTGATGGAGTCCGGCCGGACGGTGGCCGCCGCCATGCCCAGCCCGGCGAGCGCCACGACCATGGAGAGGGTGCCGCAGATGGCCGCCCGGCGTCGCGACCGGAACACCAGCGCGCCCAGGATTATCCCGCCGAGGGTCGCGCCCGCCACGGCGCCCAGGCCCACGTTGGTGATGCCGAACAGCAGGTCGTCGGGGACGCTCTCGCTCGCCTTCTTCACACCCTCGGGGTCCGCGATGAGTTCCTGGGTGCGGGACAGGTCCAAGGTGTCCAGTCGAAGCGACAACCGCAGCGGCCCGTCGTGGCTGTCGAAGATCAGAGAACCCAACGGTGGCAGGTACACCTCCGACTCGCCGGCGTTGGACGGCTCGATGGACATGGTCGTCTTGAACGGCCCCACGTCCACACTGGATATTCCGCCGAGGTAGACGCCGAAGGCGGCTCCGATCACCGCCAGCGCCGTGAACATGGCCGCCTTGGCGGTCCTGCGCACTCCCCGGTTCCCGCGCGCCCACTTCCACGCGCGTCCGGCGTGGTTCCGGCCGTGCCGGTAGACCGTTCGGGCGCGGCGTGCGGTCCGCCGGGCGCCGGCGGCGAGGCGGCTGCGGGCTTCGGTGAAGGAGTTGCCGTTGATCAGGTCTGCCCTTCCGTCGATCCTCCGGCCACGATCCGGATGATCTGGTCGTCGCCGTCGCGCGGTTGGTCCTTCTCCCGATTGGAGGTACTGATCCACAGGGTGCCGTCGGGGGCTTCGGCGACCGCGCGCAATCGGCCGAGTTCTCCCGTCAGACTAGCGGTCGGCTCGCCCACGGTGGTGCCGTTTTCGGTGAATTCGATGGTCCACAACCGTTCTCCGCGAAGGCAGGCCGTGACCAGGACCGAGTCGGCGAACGACGCCCCCGCGCAGGATGCCTCGGCCGGATCCCAGGTGACCACGGGGTCCACGAACTCGTCGTCACCGCCGGTGCCCTCCACCTCGGGCCATCCGTAGTTCTCGCCGGCCTCGATCCGGTTGACCTCGTCGGCGGAGTCCGCACCGAACTCGGTGGCGAAGAGTTCGCCGTCGGCGTTCCAGGCGAGGCCCTCGGAGTTCCGGTGCCCCAAGGTGTACACCAGGGAGTCGTCGAACGGGTTGTCGTCGGGCACCTCGCCGTCGGGCGTCATCCGCAGGATCTTCCCGGCCAGGCTGTCGCGGTCCTGTGCGGCCTCGGCGTCACCGGCGTCTCCCGTGGTGGCGTACAGCATCCCGTCGGGACCGAACGACAACTGGCCGCCGTTGTGGTTGGTGGACTTGGGGATGCCGGTCACGATCGGGTCGGGCTCCTCGCCGAGCGTCAACTTCGCGATCCGGTTGTCCTCGGCGGCGGTGTAGAAGATGTAGACGGTGCCGTCGTCCTGGTAGTCGGGCGACACGGCGATCCCCATCAGGCCGCCCTCGCCCGCCGGCTCCGCCTCATCGACGACCTGCAGTTCCTCGGTGGTGTAGGCCGATTCGCCGTCCGGGCTCGGTGAGACGCGCAGGATGCGGGCGGATTCGCGTTCGGTGACCAGCGCCGAACCGTCGGGCAGGAAGTCGATGCCCCACGGCGTGTGGAGGTCCTGCGCCACGACGGAGGCGACCACCGACTGGTCCGGCGCCTCCGCAGAGGTGGACGGGGTCGGCAGGTTGGGCGGCTCACCGGTCTCGTCGGGCGGCGGTGGCCCGAAGCTGCAAGCCGAGATCGAGGCGGCCACCGCGGCCGTGGCGAGGAGGGCGCGCCAGGGTCGATAAGTCACCCCGCCAGCGTAGAGGATCGCCGCCCGGTGCCCGCCCCGTCGGCGTCGCCGCGCCGCCGGTGCGGGGCGCCCGAAATGAGACACAGTGGATCGATGTCACGATGTGTGGCCGCGTGACTGCGGCGCATCCCTCGGTGGTCCGGCCGGCGGCAAGCGCCTGCCCGGCCGCGTCCTAAGCTTCGCGTCATGAAGGCGTGGATATCGCACGAGGCCGGGTTGGCGGCGATGGGGGAGATCCCCCGCGGCGTCACGGTGGAGGTCTTCCGCCAGGACGGCGACTACCCGTCCGACCCCCGCACGGTCGAGTTCTGGGTGCCGACGTACATGGGCCGCGACTCCGCGACCCGGCCGTTGTCCGACATGACGGGGCTGAAGGTGATCCAGTTGCTGTCGGCGGGCGCGGAGGTGTGGGTGCCCGTCGTCCCCGAGGACGTGGTGTTGTGCGACGCCCAGGGCGCCCACACCGCCTCGACCTCGGAATGGGCCGTGACGGCGATGCTGGCCTCGCTGCGCCGGATACCGGAGTTCGTGCGCGCCCAGGACCGGGCGGAGTGGGCGCCCCGGTCGAGCCCCGGACTCGCCGGGAGGCGGGTGCTGATCCTCGGCGCGGGCGACATCGGTGAGGCGATCGCCCGGCGGGTGGCGGCGTTCGACGCCGAACCCGTCCTCGTGGCGCGACGCGCCCGCGACGGCGTGCACGACACCTCGGCGCTTCCGGCGCTACTTCCGGAAGCGGACGTGGTGGTGGTCATCGTCCCGCTGACGGACGCCACCACCGGCATGGTCGACGCCGGTTTCCTGGCGCGGATGCGGGACGGCGCCCTCCTGGTCAACGCGGCCAGGGGCCGGGTCGTCGATACGGCGGCGTTGACGGCCGAGACGGCCTCGGGGCGCCTGTCGGCGGCACTGGACGTCACCGACCCCGAACCGCTGCCCGCCGACAGCCCGCTGTGGGCGATGCCGAACGTACTGATCACACCGCACGTGGGCGGCACCGTGGACGGCGCGTTGACGAACATGTACCGCATCGCCGGGGAACAGCTGCGCAGGTACGCCGCCGGGGAACCGCTCCGCAACGTCGTGTCGGAGGGTTACTGAGCGTCCTCGTCGCTCACTTCCCGGCCGCTGACGGCCAGCAGCCTGGGCAGGTCGGCCGGCCGCACGCTCGGCAGCTCCAGCCGGTTACCCGACTCCAGGACCGCGAACACCCTGCCCTCCCGGCGGTCGAAACCGGTGATCTCCGACCACCGGACCCGGCGGCCGTTGAACAGCGCCTTCACCGTCACCCCGTCGGGGCCGGCGTCGACTCCCGAACGCAGCGACCACACCACCACCAGCAGCGGGACGATCAGGGCCACCACCGCCACCGGCGCCAGTAGAAGGCGCGTGGTCTCGGACAGCTCCACGAAGACCGAAACGGCGAACGGCATCACGAACACCCAGCTCAGGAAAGCCGCGAGCCAGATGCCGCCGCTGCGGCGGAACCGGATCACCCGGGATGAGGTGTTGACGACCGACATGACCCGATGCTGTCACATCGGGTCGCGGAGTGCCCGGTTGGGCCGTCGGCCGGACGCGAAATGTCATACCGTCGGGCCAGACTGTGATCGGCATCTCCATACGACGCGAAGGGCGTCCTCATGACATACCTGTTGGCAATCGGTACGAAGAAGGGCCTGTTCCTCGCCGTCAGCGCCGACCGGCGCGACTGGGAGGTCACGGGCCCCGTGGTGCTGGGCCGCGACGAGAGCACCGTCCAGAGTTCCGTCTACGCGATCGGGATCGACACCCGCAGGGAGCGCCCGCGGCTGCTGGTCGGCGCGGACAGCTCCCACTTCGGTCCCAGCGTGTGGCATTCCGACGACCTGGGAGCCGACTGGACGGAACCGTCCGACGCGCCGCCGATCGCGTTCCCGCCCGACACGGGGGCCAGTTTCGTACGTGCGTGGCAGTTCGCGTTCGGCCCGGAACCGGACGTGGTCTGGGCCGGGGTGGAGCCACACGGCCTGTTCCGCAGCGACGACGGCGGCGTCACGTACACCCTCAACCGCGGCCTGTGGGACCACCCGCACCGCACCGAGTGGTTCCCCGGATTCGGTGGGCCCGCGATCCACACGATCCTGCCGCATCCGGCCGACCCGTCGCGGGTGACCGTGGCCATGTCCACCGGGGGCGTCTACCAGACCACCGACGGAGGGGAGACCTGGCATCCCGCCAACCACGGCATCGGCGCGGACTTCCTCGCCGAACCGACACCGGAGTTCGGGCAGTGCGTGCACAAGGCGGTGCGCGACGCCACCGACCCGGCGAGGATGTTCGTGCAGAACCACGGCGGCGTGTACCGCAGCGACGACGAGGCCGGCCGGTGGACGTCGATCGCCGAGGGCCTGCCCGCCGACTTCGGCTTCGCGATCGTGGCGCACCCCTCGCGGGGCGGCACGGTCCTCAACTTCCCGGTCGACTCCGCCGGTGGCCGCTTCCCGCCCGGAAACCGGCTCCAGGCCCAACGCAGTGACGACGCGGGCGCGACGTGGCGCTCGTACAGCGACGGTCTGCCGGAGGAGCCGTACTTCGGGATCGTGCTGCGTGACGCCGCCACCACCGACGGCGCCTCCGACGCCGGCTGGTACTTCGGCACCCGCTGCGGTGACGTCTACGCGGCGGTGGAGTCCGAAGGCGGATGGCGACAGGTGGCGGCGCACCTTCCCGACGTGTTGTGCGTCCGGGCCGCCGAGGTCGGGTGATCGCATGTCGGTGACCGTGTACATCCCGGGCGTCCTGCGCAACGAGTGCGACGGCGCCTCCTCGGTGGTCCTCGCCGAGATCGCGCCCACCAGCCTCGCCCAGATCCTCGACCAGCTCGCGGTGCGGTATCCCCGGCTGGACCGCCGCATCCGCGACGAGCACGGCGGGTTGCGGCGCTACGTCAACGTCTTCGTCGACGCCGACGAGTGCCGCACGCTCAGCGGCCTCGCCACCGAGGTCGCCGACGGCGCACAGGTGCGGATCCTGCCGTCGGTCGCGGGAGGTTGACACGTGAAACCGCTGCGGTACAGGGCTTGCCTTCGGTCCACATCGTCCGTAGGCTGTCCGTTGGACGGGCGCTTTCTATTACCTCTCAAGGAGAACCGAGATGAAGCACCTGAACCGCATCGGCGACGCCATGCTGGCGAGACTCGTTCCGACCACGGAGGCCGCGGCGGCGCCCTGTCCGTGCAGCTCGCGTTGCTGCTTCAAGTACGACTCCCGACTCTGGTGCTGGACCGACGGCACCGGTTGCGCCATCGTCTCCTGCTCCACGAGCTGCTGAGGCCCCGACGGCCGTGGACGGCGACCGCCGTCCACGGCCGTCACAACCGATGCATCCCGGGATCTTCACTTATCGTCCGACAGCAGTCATAATCGAGCGGCCGTATCTCCCACTCACGACAAGGAGTCCGATGCCGTATCTGCTGTTGGCCGTCCAATTCGGGCTGGCGGGGGTGTTCCTGGTGTCCTCCGTCGCCAAGGTGAAGGCACTGGCGGACACGGTGCGGATGTGGACCGACCTGCTTCAGGCCGTTCGACTGCCCGCCGGCCTCGCCGGAGTCGCGTCCTGGGCGCTCATCGCCGGAGAGTTCGCCACCGGTCTGGCCCTGCTGGTACCGGTGTGGCTGTTCCCCTGGGGCCTGTGGCCCGCGACCGCGTTGTTGGTCGGTTTCACGGTGTTGGCCGTGGTGTCGGCCCGCACCACCATGAACCTCAAGTGCGCGTGCTTCGGCCGTGCCACGACACCACTGGGATGGCGGCACTTCTGGCGCAACCTGGTGTTGTTGGGGATGGCCGTCACCGGCCTGGTGGTGTGGGGCGGCGGTGCCACGCCCGCGACCGATCCGGCCGGTGTCGCGGTGGCGGCCCTGGCGGCGGCGCTGGTGGCGCTGCTGGCGGCCTTCTACGACGACATCATGGACCTGGTACTGGAATAAGCCCCTTCCCATCCCCACCCTCACATTGGAGACACCCCATGCCCTTTCTGATCGCGGCCGTCGTCCTCGTCGGCGCAATCGCCGTCTTGAACCTGTTGCTCACCATGGCGGTGATCCGCAGGCTCCGCAAGAACGAGTCGGCGATGTCGCCGATGATGGAGTCCGGCCCGCCCAAGGGGAGCCCGGTTCCGGAGTTCACCGCCGAGGCCACCGACGGCACCACCGTCACCGCGGCGTCGTTCGCCGGTCAGTCGGCGGTGATGGCGTTCTTCTCGACGACCTGTTCGGCGTGCAAGCCGGCCGTTCCGCGGCTGGTCGCCCACATCGACGCCAACGGTCTCAAGCCCCAGCAGGTCGTCGCGGTGATCAACGGTGAGGGTGACGAGCAGGCCGAGTTCACCGAGCTGTTGAAGGACAAGGCGACGGTCGTCTGGGAGTCCGAGATGGGTGAGGTCACCGCGGCGTTCACCGTCAGCGCCTTCCCGACCTTCGTCCACATCGGATCCGACGGCAAGGTCGACAAGTCTCACAGCGGCGCCAACGAGCTGGCCGGAGCCGCCTGATCATGCAGAAGCCGGAGGTGACCAAGGTCGGCGGTTGGCGCGGACTGCTCTCGCGGGCCGGACGTGCCCTGGCGCTGACATGGCGCGCGGGACCGTGGTCGGCGTCGCTGTACCTGATACTGACCCTCGCCCAGGGTTTGATCCCCGCAGGCGTCACGCTGCTGACCAAGTGGTTGCTCGACGGCATCCAGTTCGCCCAGGTGCCGGCCGGTGAGAAACCGGCCGGCACCTTCGACCCGATCATGCTGGTGGCCGGGATCGGGGTGCTGGGCATCCTGGTGGCCGCACTGCCCTACGCGACCACCTACGTGCAGTCCCGGCTGAAGCGCGGCGTCACCCTCGTCGTGCAGGACCGGCTGTTCGGGGCGGTCAACGGGTTCGACGGAATGGCGCGGTTCGAGAACCCGGCGTTCCTGGACCGGCTGCGGATGGCGCAGCAGGCCGCCACGATGGCACCCGAACAGACCACCGCGTCGATCTTCGGGATCGCGCAGAGCATGTTGACGGTGATGAGTTTCCTGGGCGTGCTGCTGGTGATCAGCCCGCTCATCACGTTGATCACCGTCGTCGCGGCGATCCCGGCGTTGTTCGTGCAGCTTCGGATCAGCCGCCAGCAGGCCGACATGATGTGGACGTTCAGTCCCCGCAGCAGGCGGCAGCTGTTCTACCAGATGCTCATGCTGGACCTGGCCGCGGTGAAGGAGATCCGGCTGTTCGGCCTCGGTGACTTCCTGCTCGGCCGGATGCGCCGCGAGACCGTCGCCATCAACGCCGCCGAGGAGCGACTCGACCGGAAGGTCATGGTCTCCCAGGGGCCGCTCGCCGGACTCGGTGCCGTGGTCGCCGCCGGCGGCCTCGTGTGGATGGTGTTCCGGACGCTGGAGGGCCAGTTCACCATCGGCGACATCTCGGCGTTCATCGCCGCCGTCGCCGGCGTGCAGGCCGCGATCGCCGGTGTCGTCGCCGGGGCCACCCAGGGGTACGAGTCGTTGCTGTTGTTCGGGCACTACGTCGACGTCAGCGACATGAAGTCGGACCTGCCCGCGGCCGCCCCCTCCAGGCCGCTACCGCCGCTGAGCGCGGAGATCCGCCTGGAGGACGTGTGGTTCCGCTACACCGACGATTCGCCGTGGGTGCTCAAGGGCGTGTCGGTGACCATCCCGTTCGGCGGTTCCCTGGCGCTGGTGGGTCTCAACGGCGCGGGCAAGTCCACACTGGTCAAACTGCTGTGCCGGTTGTACGACCCGACGAAGGGCCGCATCCTGTGGGACGGCGTGGACCTGCGGGACGTCGCCGTGGACGACCTCCGCGACCGGATCAGCGCCGTGTTCCAGGACTACATGTCCTACGACCTGTCGGCCGCCGAGAACATCGGCATCGGCGACCTGGCCAACATGGACGACCGTGACCGTGTCGTGAGGGCCGCCGAACGGGCCGACGTCCACGAGTTCGTCTCGGAACTGGGCAGGGGATACGACACGATGCTGTCGCGGATCTTCTTCCAGGGCGAGGACAACGACGACCCCGAGCAGGGCGTGACCCTGTCGGGCGGGCAGTGGCAGCGCATCGCGCTGGCCCGCGCCATGATGCGCGTCGGCCGGGACCTGTTGATCCTGGACGAACCCAGCGCCGGGCTCGACGCCGCCGCCGAGCAGGCCGTCCACGACCGGCTGCGCGAGTACCGGAAGGGCGCCACGAGCGTCCTCATCTCGCACCGGATGGGTGCCGTCCGGCACGCCGACCGGATCGTGGTCCTTCAGGAGGGCGTCATCACCGAGGAGGGCGACCACGCCTCCCTGATGCGCGCGGGCGGCGAGTACGCGAGGTTGTTCAGCATCCAGGCCGCCAACTACGTCGAGGAGGCGGAGTGACGGCGGGGGCCGCCGCCGGTCCCCGCCACACCCAGGCGCCGCCCACCCCGACCGGATAGGATTCCGCGCATGACCCACCCCCGAACCGCTCGCCGTGTCGGACTTCTCGCCACCGGGGCGGCCGTGGCGGTCGCCGCGGGCGTCGCGGCCTACGTGCGCCGCCAGTACGTCGCGATCACCGTGGAGGGCATGAGCATGAGCCCCGCGTTGTATCCCGGCGACAAGGTGCTGGTGCGCCGCGGGATCCGGGGCATCCGGCCGGGCAGGATCGTGGTCCTCGCCCGGCCCCGCTCCGGTGAGGGGTGGCGGCGGCTGGCACCGGCCGGCCGGGACCTCGACGCCACCTCCTGGTACATCAAGCGGGTGGTGGCGGTGTCCGGGCAGCCCTACCCCGAGGTGATGAAACGCGAGGGCGTGGTGCCGTCCGGGCACGTCGTCGTCATCGGCGACCACCCGCACAGTGAGGACTCCAAACAGCACGGACCGTGTCCCGTCGACCAGATCCTCGGAGTGCAGGTCCGCAAACTCAGCATGACCGACCCGGCGGCGGCCGCGGTGCCCGATCTGGGTGCCGTGGTGTTCGACGACGACGCGGTGGTGCTCTCCGAGGACGACATCCGCGCGGCGGACCCGACACGCCGAGAGGGCGCCTAACCCGCCGAGCCGCCCGCGCCGTGTTTCGCTTCAGTGGAGAACGGGGAAGCGGGGCGGCATGTCGAGATTGTGGCGGACCAAGTCGATCGAACAGTCGATCGCGGACACCGACGAACCGGGCAGGCGACTACGGCGGGACCTGACCGCGTGGGACCTGACGGTGTTCGGTGTCGCGGTCGTCGTCGGTGCCGGCATCTTCACCTTGGCGGCCAGTACCGCCGGAGACCTGTCGGGCCCGGCGGTGACGTTGTCGTTCGTCATCGCGGCGATCGCCTGCGGCCTGGCCGCGTTGTGCTACGCCGAGTTCGCCTCGACGGTGCCGGTGGCCGGCAGCGCCTACACCTTCGCGTACGCGTCCTTCGGGGAGTTCCTCGCCTGGATCCTCGGCTGGGACCTGGTACTGGAGTTCTCGCTGGCCGCCGCCGTGGTGGCCAAGGGGTGGTCGACGTACCTGCAGCAGGCGGTCGGGCACCTGGGCGCAGACATCCACACCACTGTGGATGTCGGTGGCGTGGCACTCGACTGGGGATCGATCCTGATCGTGGCGGCGCTGACGGTGCTGCTGGCGACCGGGACCAAGCTGTCGGCCCACGTCAGCATGGTCATCACGGCGATCAAGGTCGCCGTGGTGCTGCTGGTCGTGGTGGTCGGCGCGGCGTACATCAACGCCGCCAACTACACGCCGTTCGTCCCGCCGTCGACTCCGGCACCGGAGGAACGCGCCAACGTCGAGTCGTCACTGTTGGCGTACGTACTGGGTGACGTGGGCACCCAGTACGGGTGGTACGGGGTGCTGGCCGGCGCGTCGATCGTGTTCTTCGCGTTCATCGGTTTCGACGTGGTCGCGACCACCGCCGAGGAGACCCGGCGGCCGCAGCGCGACCTGCCGCGCGGCATCCTCGGTTCCCTCGTCATCGTGACCGTCCTGTACCTGGCGACGTCGCTGGTCATCACGGGGATGGCCGGTTACGAGGAGTTGAAGACGCAGCCGGACGGCACGCGGGCGACCCTGGCGACGGCGTTCTCGGCCCTCGGGGTCGACTGGGCGGCGGCGGTCATCGCCTTCGGCGCGCTCGCCGGGTTGACGACGGTGGTCATGGTGATGATGCTCGGCCAGACCCGGGTGCTGTTCGCGATGTCCCGCGACCGGTTGCTTCCGGCGTCGTGGTCGAAGACCGGCCGTCACGGCACGCCGGTGCGGGCGACGATCGGGGTCGGGGTGTTCGTCGCGCTGTTGGCCGGTGTGTTCCCGGCGGCGCGGCTGGAGGAGATGGTGAACGTCGGCACGCTGTTCGCCTTCGTGCTGGTGTCCGGCGGTGTGCTGGTGTTGCGGCGTACCCGGCCCGACCTGCCGCGCGGCTTCCGGGCGCCGGGTGTGCCGTTCGTGCCGATCCTGGCGATCGTGGCGTGTGTGTGGCTCATGGTCAACCTGACGGTGTTGACGTGGCTGCGGTTCCTGGCGTGGATGGCGCTGGGCGTGCTGATCTACCTGGCGTACGGTTACCGGCATTCAAAGCTTGGGCGGAGTGTCTCATTATGCGGACAGTGGCAGACTGAGCGTATGCCAGCACTGCGATCGCGTACCTCGACGCACGGACGGACGATGGCCGGAGCCCGGGCACTGTGGCGTGCCACGGGCATGACCGACGACGACTTCGGCAAGCCGATCGTCGCGATAGCCAACAGCTACACCCAGTTCGTCCCCGGCCACGTACACCTGAAGGACCTCGGCGAGATCGTCGCCGAGTCGATCAGTGAGGCCGGTGGCGTCTCCAAGGAGTTCCACACCATCGCGGTCGACGACGGCATCGCCATGGGCCACGCCGGGATGCTCTACTCGCTCCCCAGCCGGGAGATCATCGCCGACTCGGTGGAGTACATGGTGAACGCGCACTGCGCGGACGCACTCGTGTGCATCTCGAACTGCGACAAGATCACGCCCGGCATGTTGCTGGCCGCCATGCGGCTGAACATCCCCACCGTGTTCGTGTCGGGAGGCCCCATGGAGGCGGGCCGCACCGTCTCCGTCGACGGTGTCGTCACCCGCAGGCTCGACCTCATCGACGCCATGGTCGCCTCCGCCGACGAGGGCGTCTCCGACGACGAGCTGGCGAGCGTCGAACGATCCGCCTGCCCGACCTGCGGCTCCTGCTCCGGGATGTTCACCGCCAACAGCATGAACTGCCTCACCGAGGCGATCGGGCTCGCACTGCCCGGCAACGGCTCGGTCCTGGCGACCCACTCGGCCCGCCGCGACCTGTTCAGGCGCGCCGGCGAGGTCGTCGTCGACCTGGCACGGCGCTACTACGACGGCGACGACGAGTCCGTCCTGCCGCGCAGGATCGCCGACCGGCACGCCTTCGACAACGCCATGAGCCTCGACGTCGCCATGGGCGGCTCGACGAACACCGTGCTGCACCTGCTGGCCGCCGCCCGCGAGGGCGGCGTCGACTTCTCGGTCGAGGACATCGACGCGATCTCCCGGCGGGTCCCGTGCCTGGCCAAGATCGCGCCCAACTCGCCGGACTACTACATGGAGGACGTCCACCGCGCCGGCGGCATCCCGGCGATCATGGGCGAACTGCACCGCGCCGGCCTGCTCCATTCCGACGTCGGCTCGATCCACTCCGCCTCGCTGGACGAGTGGCTGACGGAGTGGGACATCCGTTCCGGCGGCGCCTCGCAGGCCGCGCTGGAGCTCTTCCACGCCGCCCCGGGCGGAGTCCGCACCACGCAACCGTTCTCGACCGACAACCGCTGGTCGAGTCTGGACACCGACGCCGAATCCGGTTGCATCCGCGCGGCGGACCACGCCTACTCCGCGGACGGCGGCCTGGCGGTGCTGTCGGGCAACCTCGCCCCGGACGGATGTGTCGTGAAGACGGCGGGCGTCCCCGAGGAGAACCTGGTGTTCGCCGGTCCCGCCAGGGTGTTCGAGTCCCAGGAGTCGGCGGTCGCCGGCATCCTGGACGGCACGGTGACCGCCGGAGACGTCGTGGTGATCCGCTACGAGGGCCCCAAGGGCGGACCGGGGATGCAGGAGATGCTGCACCCCACGTCCTTCCTCAAGGGACGGAAGCTCGGCCGCGCCTGCGCGCTGATCACCGACGGGCGGTTCTCCGGCGGAACCTCCGGACTGTCGATCGGCCACATCTCACCCGAGGCCGCCGGTGGCGGTGTCATCGCCCTCGTCGCCGACGGCGACCGGATCGAACTCGACATCCCCGCCCGGACCATCCGGCTGTGCGTGTCCGACGACGAACTCGATGCCCGCCGGATCGAGGAGGAGAAGCGCGACCGGCCGTACACCCCGGTCGACCGCGACCGGACCGTCAGCACCGCCCTGCGCGCGTACGCGGCCATGACCACGGCCGCCAGCGACGGCGCCTATCGCAGGATCCCCTGATCGGCGTCGGTAGATGCCGAGTATGGCGGGATGGCACTCTAGATGTGTGTACCCCCTTGGCATCGCCCGCCTGCGGCGGCCGAACCTTTTACTGACCGCGACGGTCGTGGGACTGGTCCTGCTGATCGCCGCCACGACCGCGTTGGTACGCACCATCGGCGGTGTCCAGGCCAGGCCCGGACTGTGGACGGTGATGCTGGCCGTGTCCGCCGCCGCCGCGGGCGCCGCGGTGTGGCGCATCAGCGACCCGATCCGGCCGCGTCGGCAACGGGTGCCCTACCGCCGGCTCGCCGTCGGTCTGGAGGTCGCCGCCGTCGGCATGGGCCTGTCGGTGATCTTCACCGGGACGACGCTCATCGCGGTGGGCGGCATGGCGATGATGCTGCTGTTCACCGAGGCGCTGACCCGCATGCCGCAGGACTCCGGCCAGGCGACCCGCTCCCGCTGGACGCTGGACGGCGTCTTCATCGGAATGTGCCTGCTGTTCGCCGGCTGGGTCGTGTTCGGGCCGGGCCCCGACGGCCCCGCCCTGCTGGCCCGTTACGCGCTGGCGGCGGCCACCACCGCCACCGCCGCCGTCATGATCGGAATCGGGCTGGTGGCCGCGATCCGGGCCGACAGCCACCGGCGGCGTCAACTGCTGCTGGTCGCCGGTCTGGCCCTCGTGGGGACCGCGCACGTGGGCATCCTCGTCACCAACACGGCTCCGGCGTCGCTGTGGGTGTGCCGGGTGATGGTCGTCCTCGGGTGCGCCGGCTGCGGCCTGGCCGCCGGCGCGGCGTGGCTCGCCCGGCAGTACCCCGGTTCGCCGGTCGCGACCCCGCTACCTCGGGTCGACGCGGCGGTCTCGCTCGTACCCGCCGGGATGGCGGCGTTGACGGCACTGGTGTACGGCTTCGCGGTCGGGCCGCTACCGGTAGACCTACTCCTGCTGGCGTTGACGTTGGTGGCCATCATGTCCGCCCGGCAGCTGTTGGCCAGAATGGACGTGCGCCGCTACGCGGAGGAGGCCGCCGACCGGGAACGTTACCTGCGGTCCATCGTGGCCGGTTCCAGCGACGTCATCACCGTGTTGGACGAACGGTGCCGGGTCCGGTGGCAGGCCGCCTCCCCGGCGTGGCGGCTGGGACCCGACGCCGCCGACGTCGTCGGTTCGAGTTTCACCCGGCTGGTGCATCCCGACGACGCCCCCGAAGTGGACCGCCGGCTCGCCGAGCTGCTGGCGGAACCGTGCGACGGCAGGCGCATCCTGGTCGACGCCAGGATCCGCGACGTGGACGGCGTGTGGCGCGACACCGAGTCGACCGTCGCGGACCAGCGGGACATCCCGCAGGTCAAGGGACTGGTCCTGCACACCCGCGACGTCGGCCGCCGCCGGTCGCTGGAACGGGAACTGGCCAAACTGGCCTACGCGGACGCGTTGACGTCGCTGTCGAACCGGCGGGCGCTGATGCGGACTCTGGAGGCCGACGTCGTGGGCGGGTCGATGCCCTGCACGCTGCTCGCCATCGACCTGGACGGATTCAAGAACGTCAACGACACACAGGGCCACGACATCGGTGACGCGGTGCTGGTGGAGGTGGCGCGGCGGCTCACCGCGAGCCTGCGCCCCACCGACGTGGCCGCCAGGCTCGGCGGTGACGAGTTCGCGGTGCTGCTGTGGTGCAACCCGGACGACGGCTTCCAGATCGCCGAACGGCTGCGCGAGGTGCTCGCCGAGCCGTACCAGTTCGACCGGCACGCCGGCGTGTACCTGTCGACCAGTATCGGCCTCGCCGGTTGCGCGACGGCCGACGACGTGGAGGCGTTGCTGCGCAACGCGGACCTGGCGCTGCGGGCCGCCAAGCAGAGCGGCAAGAACCGGATCGAGGTGTACGACGCGGAGTTCGAGCAACGGGTGCGCCGCGCCAACATCCTGGAACAGGCGTTGCACGGCGCGATCGAGCGGGACGAACTGTCCCTGGTGTACCAGCCGGTGATCTCGCTGCCGAACCGGCGGATCGTCGGCGCCGAGGCCCTCATGCGCTGGAACCATCCCGTGCTGGGCGCGGTGTCGCCCGGGGAGTTCATCCCGATCGTCGAGGAGGCGGGGCTCAGCACCATGCTCACGAACTGGACGCTGCAGCAGGTCGCCGAGCGGCTGGCGGTGTGGCGGACGGCGGGGCATCCCACGTGGATCTCGATGAACCTGTCACCCCGGCAACTGCACTCCCCGCAGTTCGCCACCGAGCTGGCGCAGGCACTACTGGGGCGGGGAGTCATGCCGTCGCGGTTGGTCGTGGAGGTCACCGAGCACGACGTCGCCCGTGACATCGACGTCCTGGTCGCGCAACTGGCCGCGTTGCGCGGCACCGGGGTCCGCATCGCGCTCGACGACTTCGGCGCCGGGTACTCGTCGCTCGGGCAACTGCACCGGCTGCCGGTGGACATCCTCAAGATCGACCGGGACCTGGTCGCCGGCGGGGACCGCGGCGCGGCACCGCTGGCCGACGTGGTGGTCAGGCTCGGCGACCGGCTCGGTCTGTCGGTCATCGCCGAGGGCGTGGAGACCGAACTCCAGCTCGACGTGGTGGAGCAGGCCGGCTGCGGCATGGTGCAGGGCTATCTGCTGGCCCGGCCGATGCCGGTGGAGGACATCGACCGGCTGCTCGCCGAGGAGGCCGCCCTGTACCGCAGTTCGCCCTTGGCGATCGAGTCGTGACGCCCCGGTCGACCGCCGCGTGCCTCGGGGCGGCGACCGGCGGCACCGGGCTCGGGGCGTATGACGTTTGCGGCGGCCCCTCGTACGTCCTCGGGCGGTCGGCCGTAGGCCCTCCCGATGTCCGGGCGGTGCGGCACTCCCGATGTTCGGGCCATATGACACTCCCGATATCCGGGCTATATGACACTCCCGATATTCGGACCACGTGACACTCCCGATATTCGGGAAAGGTTGACAATTACCGGGACGATGGGGCATTCTTGCGGCGTGCCACAGCTGCGAATCGCCGACCCGACCACGGAGGACCTCCGTGTGCTCGGGGCTGTAGTACTTATCTAGCGCACCGTCGTCACCACGACGGTGCGCTCGCCCCGTGCGTCTCTGCACGCGGGCGACTTTTTTTGCCCAAATCCGCTCACCAGGCGGAATCGTCGAGACACACAAGGATCAGCGAACCGGATTAATGGGATGAACAACTCGGAAAAGTTCGCCATACCACGCCCGCCCGGCAGGCGACCGGGCCAGTCCGCTCCGACGATGACGGGCGCGCAGTCGCTCGTACGTTCCCTCGAAGAGCTCGGCGTCGAGGTGGTGTTCGGCATTCCGGGCGGGGCCATCCTGCCCGCCTACGATCCGCTGTTCGACTCCACCCGCGTCCGGCACGTCCTGGTGCGTCACGAACAGGGCGCCGGCCACGCCGCCACCGGCTACGCGCAGGCCACCGGCCGGGTCGGCGTCTGCATGGCCACCTCGGGACCGGGAGCGACCAACCTGGTGACCCCGCTCGCCGACGCCTACATGGACTCCGTCCCGATCGTGGCGATCACCGGCCAGGTGGCCACATCCATGATCGGCACCGACGCGTTCCAGGAGGCCGACATCCACGGGGTGACCATGCCGGTCACCAAACACGGCTACCTGGTCACCGACGTCGACGACATACCCCGCGTGCTGGCCGAGGCGTTCCACGTCGCCGCCACCGGTCGGCCCGGTCCCGTCCTCGTCGACATCCCCAAGGACCTCCTGCAGGCCAACACCCACTTCGACTGGCCGCCCCGGCTCGAACTGCCCGGATACCGGCCCACCACGCAGCCGCACGGCAAACAGGTCCGGCAGGCCGCCGAACTGCTCGCCACCGCCCGCCGACCCGTCCTGTACGTGGGCGGCGGCGTCCTGAAGGCCGACGCGTGCGGTGAACTCGCCCGGCTGGCCGAGGCGAGCGGGGCACCGGTCGTGACGACCCTGATGGCACGGGGCGCCTTCCCCGACAGCCACCCGCAGCACGTCGGGATGCCGGGGATGCACGGCACCGTGTCGGCGGTGTACGCCCTGCAGCGTTCCGACCTGATCGTGGCGCTGGGCGCCAGGTTCGACGACCGCGTCACCGGCAAGATCGACAGCTTCGCACCGGACGCGAAGGTCGTGCACGTCGACATCGACCCGGCCGAGATCGGTAAGAACCGGCACGCCGACGTCCCCATCGTCGGCGACGCCAAGGCCGCCATCGGGATGCTCGCCGACGCGTACGACCCCGAGGCGCCGCGCTCCCGCATGGACACGTGGTGGGAGGAGCTGACCGACCTGCGGCGCCGCTACCCGCTCGGCTACGACAGGCACGCCGACGGGACTCTCGCGCCGCAACAGGTGATCGAACGCATCGGCCGCCTCGTCGGACCCGAGGCGATCTACGTGACCGGCGTCGGTCAACACCAGATGTGGGCCTCGCAGTTCATCCGGTACGACCGGCCGTACAGCTTCCTCAACTCCGGGGGACTGGGCACCATGGGGTACGCGGTCCCCGCGGCCATGGGCGCCAAGTTCGGCAAACCCGACACCGCGGTGTGGGCGATCGACGGCGACGGCTGCTTCCAGATGACCAACCAGGAGCTCGCCACCTGCGCGTTGGAGGGCATCCCGATCAAGGTCGCCGTCATCAACAACGGCAACCTCGGCATGGTTCGGCAGTGGCAGACACTGTTCTACGAGCAGCGGTACTCGAACACGAACCTCGGCACCCACGGCCCGCGCGTCCCCGACTTCGTGAAGCTGGCGGAGGCACTGGGCTGCGTCGGGTTGCGCTGCGACGCCGAGGCCGACATCGACGCCACCATCGAGAAGGCGATGGCCGTCGACGACCGCCCGGTCGTCATCGACTTCATCGTGGGAGCCGACGCGATGGTGTGGCCGATGGTGCCCGCCGGTGTCAGCAACGACCACATCCTGGCGGCCCGGGACGTGCGCCCCATCTTCGACGAGGACGACTGCTGATGATCGACCGCCACTCGACCGGACCCGGTCGCAAGCACACCCTGTCGGTGCTGGTGGAGAACAAGCCGGGCGTCCTGTCACGGGTCACCGCGCTGTTCTCCCGCCGGGGGTTCAACATCGACTCCCTCGCCGTCGGGGAGACCGAACAACCGGACGTCTCCCGCATCACGATCGTGGTCGACGCCGCCGAGCTTCCGCTGGAGCAGGTCACCAAGCAGCTCAACAAACTGATAAACGTGCTCAAGATCGTCGAACTCGAACCCGACGCGTCGGTGCAGCGGCAACTTCTGCTGGTGAAGGTGCGGGCCGACTCGGTCGTGCGTTCTCAGGTGGTGGAGGCCGCCGGACTGTTCCGTGCCAAGGTCGTGGACGTCACGCCGGACACCGTCACGGTGGAGGCGACCGGTTCGGCGGGGAAGATCGACGCGTTCCTGCAGGTGATGGAACCCTTCGGTATCGCCGAACTCGCCCAGTCGGGGCTGGTCGGGTTGAGCCGGGGTGCCAAGTCGATGACGTCCATGGCGCGGTCCCGCGCCGCGTTACCAGGAGTGAGCGGGCCGCCGCGCCCGTCCGATAGGAGATAAGGGATTCATGACCGCTGAGGTTTTCTACGACGACGACGCCGACCTGTCCGTGATCGGGGACCGCAAGGTCGCCGTCCTCGGATACGGCAGCCAGGGGCACGCGCACGCCCTGAGCCTGCGGGACTCCGGAGTGGACGTCCGCGTCGGCCTGCCGGAGGGCTCGAAGTCGCGGCCCAAGGCCGAGGAGGAGGGCCTGCGCGTCCTCACTCCGGCCGAGGCCGCCGCCGAGGCCGACGTGATCATGGTGTTGATCCCCGACACGGTGCAGGCCGAGGTGTATGAACGCGACATCGCGCCGAACCTGTCACGGGGTGACGCGCTGCTGTTCGGTCACGGCTTCAACATCCGGTACGACCTGATCAACCCGCCCGAGGGCGTGGACGTCGCCATGGTGGCGCCCAAGGGCCCCGGGCACGTGGTGCGGCGCCAGTTCGTCGACGGCAAGGGCGTGCCCTGCCTGATCGCGGTCGAGCAGGACGCCACCGGAGGCGCGCAGGCGCTGGCCCTGGCCTACGCCAAGGCGATCGGGGGCACCCGCGCGGGCGTCCTCAAGACCACCTTCACCGAGGAGACCGAGACCGACCTGTTCGGTGAACAGGCCGTGCTGTGCGGCGGTGTGGCCGAACTGATCCGGGCCGGTTTCGACACCCTGGTCGACGCGGGGTACGCCCCCGAGGCGGCGTACTTCGAGGTGCTGCACGAACTCAAGCTGATCGTGGACATGGTCAACGAGGGCGGACTGTCGAACATGTGGTACTCGGTGTCGGACACGGCCGAGTACGGCGGTGTCACCCGGGGACCCCGGATCGTCACCGACGAGACCCGCGCGGAGATGCGCAGGGTGCTGGGTGAGATCCAGGACGGTTCGTTCGCGCGTGAGTGGGTCGCCGAGTCCAAGACCTACGAACAGTTCGAGAAGCTGCGCGAGGACCAGCGCAACCACCGCATCGAGCAGGTCGGCGCCGGGCTGCGCGACATGATGCCGTGGGTGGGCAGGGCCGCCAAGGGCGGCAAGACCGCCTGAGCGTCACCGGAGGCCCGGGAGCACGTGGCACACCACGTACTCCCGGGCCTTTCGCGCGCCTCGTGGTGAACCGGATCGCCGCGTACCGTTCGCCGAGGCCGGCGTCTCTCGTTCTGGAATGCCATACCTGAGGCTAGAATGGTGGACATGGCGTTCAGTATCAAGAGTCCGTCGGCGGACGAATTGGCCCGTAAACTGGCCGCGGCCACGGGAGAGTCGTTGACCGAGGCTGTGGAGACCGCTATCCGGGAGCGGTTGGAACGGCAGCTTCAAGGCGCGCGTTCCCGGCGTATTCACCACCGGTTGGACGCACTCCGTGCCGAATTGAACGCGGCGCCGGTTGCCGACTCGCGTACCGGCGACGACATCGTCGGATACGACGAGAACGGGCTCCCCGCGTGAACATGGACGCATACCCGGTGGTGGACACATCGGCGGCCGTCGCCATCCTGAGCAGTGAGCCTGACGCCGACTGGCTGGTCGACTTCCTGGCCGAGGCGGAGTCCGCGGTGATGCCGGCCGCGACCTACCTGGAGCTGGGAATGGTCCTGGAGTCTCGATTCGGCCCAGCCGGAACCGGAGCAGCCGCCCGATTCGTTCGCGATGCCGGGATCGAGATCGTCGAGGTGACCGCCGCCGCCGCTGAACGAGCGTTGGAAGGGTGGCGCCGATACGGCAAGGGCCGGCACCGAGCGAAGCTGAACTTCGGAGACTGCATCGTTTACGGCATGGCGGCCGAATTCGACCGGCCGATCCTCTGCGTCGGAGAGGATTTCGTCCACACGGACATACCGGTGATCCGGCCTCCGTCACGGCACTGACTTCCGGTTCCACGCACGAAACGACGGATCGACCGGTGGGCTCGGCAAGCAGATCATCCGGAACTCCCGCGCGGAACTCGACGTGTCGTGGAACAAGGGCGTCGCCATCGATCTGGAGCGGTACATTCCGGACGTCGTCGTCGCACCCGGACACACCACGCCCGGTGTGACGGTGCCGCCGGGCCGGCATCGGGGGAGGGTCAGCCGCCCGGCCGGGCCGCGGCGAGGTGGTCGGCGGTGGAGCGGACGGTGCCGAACCTCGGCAGGATCCGGGTGACGGCGAAGTCGTGTTCCTCGGCGGTCAAACCCGACATGGCGTCCGACACGAACTCCAGTTCGTAGCCGAGGTCGTTGGCCGCCCTGGCGGTGGACTCCACTCCCATGTTGGTCACCAGACCGGCGAACACCAGTGTGGTCACACCGCGTTCCCGCAACCGCTCGTGTAGGTCGGTGCCCTGGAAGGCGCCGATGGTCCGTTTCACCACCGTGATGTCACCGGGGCGCACCACTCCGTCGGCGAAGCCACTGCCCGGCGGTTGCGCGTCGACGTTCGGGCGGTCCACTCGCACCGCCGCCACCGGCGAACCGCCGTCGCGGAACGCCGAGGCGAGCCGCAGGCATCGTTCCAGCACCTCCTCACCCGAGTGCGGCGCCACCGGCAGCGCGATGATCCGGGGCATCAGGTCGATCAGTACCAACGCTCTAGTCACGCGCCCACCGTAGCGAGTGGCCGCCATACCGATCACATGGCGGTCTGTCACCGGTCCTAGGGGTTCAACACATGACGACGGGGTGTCCTGTCACCGTGCCGTCGAGGCCGGTCGGCCGTGAAACAGCCGGTCGAGATCCACCAGCTCGATGTCGGCCCGTTCGCGGGCGAGCGTGGTGAGGTCCGGTGTGAAACCGGTCCGTGAGAACACCGCGATGACGGCGCCGTCGGTCCGGTAACCCATGTCGGCCAGCAGACGGAGCAGCAGGCTCAGGCGCTCGACCGTGCTCGTCCCCTGAGCGCGTAGCGTGGCCTTCGCCTCACCGATGAACTCGATGTTCTTACCTCGCACGGCCAGTACGTCGACCTCGTGTTTGGCCCTGCCCTTGTGATCGGGGATGTTGGCCGTTCCGATGTCGCCGAAGCCGTTGGGTCTCCCCAACTCGTCCGGAGCGAACCGCCGCAGCCATTCGCGTGCGATCTCCTCGAAGTGAGGGCCGAGGATCTGCGAACGAAAGCTCGGTGCGGCGGCCTTCCAGACCTGCTCCTGTCTGCCGAGTTCGAGCTGGCCGAGATGTGGGGCCGTGATGAGGCGGTCGAACCGGATGATCGGATCCGCGACCGTGACGGTGTCTCGGTGGTTGATCAGGTCGGTGATCGAGGTGACGTAACCCCCGGATTGCAGGGTCTCGATCGGTTTGCGGACCGATTCCTTCGTGCGTCCGGTGGCGGCCCCGATCTTGCTCAGGGACACGCGGCCGTCGGCGATGGCCCCCAGTATGTCGTAGTAGATGGCCTTGTCGGAGATCCGTGGATCCTCCCGGAGCAGATAGTCCACCTCGGTACTGGTGAAGACACCCATGCCGACGCTCAGCATCGTGTCGCATATCCAGCGGTCGAAGTCCGCGAAGCCGGACGGTCGCTCGTCGATGAGCCGTCGATACCCCGGATAGCCGCCGATGCAGGCGTGGACGTGCAGCATGGTCTGCGCGTCGTCGATTCCCCACAACCGGCCGGTCTCCCGGTAGTCCAGCGGCCGCAGTCGGAGGTCGATGGTCGCGCGGCCCCTGAGTGGTTTCGTCCCGGACAGCAGTTCCCGCATGACACTGAGGGATGATCCACAGAGGATGATGTTGCCGGACGAGGTCCCGTCCCGCTGTGCTTCGTCGTAGAGGAGCTGCAGGATGCCCGGGAGCTGTGGTGCGTTGGCCATGGCGTACGGGAACTCATCGATGATGAGCACGGGTCGTGTTCCGGCCGGGGCGACCCGGGCGGCGACGGCCAGTGCCGTGCGGAGTAGTTCCTCCCAGCCGTCGTGATCGTCGTGTCGGACGGGCGTGCCGCCGGCGTAACGGGCGATGCTGGCGGCGAACCGCCTCCTCGCCGCCAGGTCGCCTTCGTCCTGAACGCACGCGTGGTACAGGCCGCCCGTCTCGCCTTCGACGGCGGTGAGCAGAAACGTCTTGCCGACTCGTCGGCGTCCGGAGACGATGCCGATCCGCAGCCCCGGATCATCGGTGGGGCGCATGAAGCGTTCCAGGACACGCCATTCGTGGTCTCGTCCGATCACGCGATCCGGCTTCCGCATGGCGCCCTCCCCGCTCGGTGTGTACCTCAATGTACACGAAAGGCGTGTACATGGAAGTACACGATTTTCGTGTACTTCGAAGTACACGGTTTGCGGATCGGGTGGGTCGGGCGGTGGTCGGGCGGCCGGGCCTAAAGATTAGATAAGAAACCTTGACAATGCCGGAAGGGATCCACTTATATCGATCTAATATCTCCTACTCCCCGAGGGTCGGACCCATGCGACAACGTCACCTCTTCTCCGTGATCGCCGCCGCGGCGACATTCCTGCTGGCCGGGCTGCTCGTCACCTGGCCCGCGAACGCGGACACCGTCAACCTGGTCAACGGCGACTTCGAGACCGGCGACCTCTCCGGCTGGGACTGCGACGCCGGCACCGCCGTCTCCGGTCAGGCGCGCTCCGGCGGACACGCGCTCGCCGGCACCCCCGCCGGCTCCGGGTACGCCGGCTGCCGCCAGACCGTCTCGGTCCTCGCCGACACCGACTACACCCTGACCGGCCACGTCAGGGGCTCATACATCTACATCGGAGTGGAGGGCGGGGCCTCGAACTGGACGCCGGGAACCGGTGCGGCGTACCAGGCGTTGTCGGTGTCATTCACCACCGGCGCGAACCAGACCAGCGTCACCGTGTACATCCACGGCTGGTACGGCCAGCCGACCTACCACGCCGACGACCTGGTCCTGTCCGGTCCGGGCGGCCCCGACCCGACACCCACCACGACCACCGGCGAACCCACCCCCACCGACGACCCCACCGACCCGCCCACCGATCCGCCCGGTGACGGCCCGCTGCCGAAGCACTCGCTGACCGGATACTGGCACAACTTCGTCAACGGATCGACCAACCTCCGATTGCGCGACGTGCCGCCGGCCTACGACCTGATCGCGGTGGCCTTCGCCGACGCGGTGCCCGGCACGCCCGGTGCCGTGGACTTCGCGGTGGACCCGCAACTGTCGGACGCCCTGGGCGGCTACACCGAGGCGGACGTGAAGGCCGACGTCGCCGCCCTCCAGGCCCAGGGCCGCAAGGTGATCATCTCGGTCGGCGGGGAGAAGGGCAGCGTGTCGGTCGGCAACCCCGCCGCGGCCGCCGCGTTCGCCGCCAGCGTCCACGATCTGATGACCACCTACGGCTTCGACGGCGTCGACATCGACCTGGAGAACGGTCTCAATCCCGACGCGATGACCACCGCGCTGCGCGACCTGTCGTCCCGGGTGGGCTCCGACCTGATCATCACCATGGCACCGCAGACCATCGACATGCAGTCGCCGGGTGGCTCCTACTTCCGGCTCGCCCTCAACATCAAGGACATCCTGACGGTCGTCCACACCCAGTTCTACAACTCGGGTTCGATGCTGGGCTGTGACAACAACCAGGCGTACGGCCAGGGCACGATCGACTTCATCGTGGCGTTGACCTGCATCCAGTTGGAGAACGGCCTGCGTCCCGATCAGGTCGCGATCGGCCTGCCCGCGACGAGGCAGGCCGCCGGAGGCGGATACGTGTCGCCCTCGGTGGTCAACGCCGCGCTGGACTGCCTGGCGACCGGCGAGAACTGCGGCTCGTTCACGCCGCCGCGTACCTACCCGTCGATCCGGGGCGCGATGACCTGGTCGATCAACTGGGACCGGGCCGGCGGCCTGGCGTTCTCCGGCACGGTCGGTCCGCACCTGGACACCCTGCCCTGACGACGTGGGGGCGGACCCGATCGGGTCCGCCCCCACGTCGTGCTCACCGGGTTACGGCCGGTACCAGGCGCCGCACATCGTGGTGCAGTCGCCGTTGTACAGGCACCGGCGCCGGTACAGGATGCCGTCGATGCGGCGGTGCTGGTACCAGGGATCCGGGTCGCACCCGGCCGCCGCGCTGCGAGCGGGAAGCAGTCGGTCGAGCAGGGCGTCACCGAACCCGCGAATGAGCCTCATGTCGTCGTCCTCTCCGTCGTCTCGGCCGAAGTCACCGGACTTCGGCCCCAGGGGGGTTCCGTCATCGGAGCGGTGGTGCGCACGGGGCCGTGCCCGAACCGGGGCGCGGCCCGTGACGCGGTAGGTGGCCACCGCGTCCGACGTGTGCGGGAAACGGCCCCCGCACACACGGCACCGTAACCGTTCCGGCGCCTCCGGAGAGGGGAGCGAGGTGGCGCGGTTGGTCGTCAGTCCCGTGCCCGGGTCCAACCCACCGCGACGAAGGCGTCGTCGTCGCGTGGGCGCCGGGAGTCGAAGACCAGCCGGTGACCGTCACGCACCCTGACGTCGGTGATGTAGACGCCGCGGCCCTGGTACGCGGGATCGCTCTCGTAGGACCAGCGCAGCACGGTGGTGCCGGCGGGGAGGTCACCGTGGGCGCGGCACCATTGCCGGCCCTGGAAACCCGCCAGCGCTCCGTCCGTGGTGGACCACCGGTGGTCGTCGGTCTCCACGGTCAGGTCCACGGCCGTCCACGTCGTGCCGTCCGGCGAGGCCAGCAGCCGTGCGTGGTCGGTGCTCTCGGTGTCATACCACAGTGAGAACTCCGCGGAGCCGTCGTCGAGAGCCCGCCGCATCGGTGCGGTCAGGGTCGCGGTGAAGCCGTCCCGTTGGCCGCCGAACCACGCCCGGCGACCGTGGCGCGGCTCCACCGGGACGCTGCGCGCCACCACGCGGGCGGGGCCGCGCCGGTAGGTGCTGACCGTCCCCCACTCACGGGTGGGGTGTACCCGGTTGGTCAACAGCACCAGCAGCGTCCCCGACAGCGGGTCCACGGTGATGCTGGTGCCGGTGTACCCGGTGTGTCCCGCCGTCACCGGCGAGGTCAGCGCGTCCATGTAGAACCGCTGGTCGATCTGCCAGCCGATGCCACGTGCCGCGGAGGGACCGAACTCGGCGTTGGTGTTCGTGATCATGGCGCGCACCGCGTCCTGCGGCAGGATCCGCACGCCGTCGTACTCGCCGCCGTTGAGGACGGTCTGGCCGAAGACCGCCAGGTCGGCGGCGGTGCTGAATATCCCCGCGTGTCCGGCGACGCCGCCGAACGACCAGGCGTTCTCGTCGTGCACGCTGCCGCGGATCATGCCCCGGCCGGTCCAGGGCTGGTACTCGGTGGCCGCGACGCGGTGCCACCGGTCCTCGGGCGGATTGAAGCCGGTGTCGGTCATCCCGAGCGGCCCGGTGATGCGCGCGGCGACCATCCCGTCGAGCGTGTCGCCGGTGATCCGGCACATGACCTCGGCGAGCACGATCAGGTTGAGATCGGAGTACTCGTAACCGCTTCCCGGTTCCCGCTGCAGCGGCCTGGCGTAGATCGCGCGCATCCGGGCCTCGTCGTCGGGGAGCGAGTACATGTTGATGAACGCGATCTGTCCGGAGACGTGCCGGTAGAGCTGGTCGACGGTGACGGCCGCCTTGTCCGGGTCGAGGGAGGCGAACTCGGGAAGGTACCGGGTCACCGGCGCGTCCGGGTCCAGCGAGCCCTCCCAGACGAGTTGGGTCGCCAGCACCGATGTGAACAGCTTGGTCACCGACGCCATGTCGAAGATCGTGTCGGTCGTCATCGGCACCCACTGATCGGCGGGCAGCGCGACCGGAACGTCGTTCTCGTCGTCCCATGAGGCGTACCGGACCGCGTGCCCGATCGCCGCCGTCTCGGCGACCACGCCGTGCCGCGCCACCAGGACGACCGCGCCGGGGAACGAGGGCGGTGACGTGTGCATGTGGCCGGTCAGTTCCGGTATCAGCTCCGCGAGGTGTTCGGGTGTCAGACCCGCCTCGGCGGCCGTACCCGGCCGCAGGACCGGGGGCCGCCGGGGGAACCGGATGTCCTGCGGGGTGACGGTGGGCGGCCCGGTCGGTGTTCCGGCGGTCTCCTCGGCATGGCCGGTGCCACTCAGCAGAGGTGCCGCCGACAGGGCGGCCATCCCGGTGAGAACGGCGCGACGTCGCATCGATGCTCCTGATCAGACGGTTTACGGGTAGCGCAGGCCGTGTCCGAACTCGTACAACGGGATCTGCGGGTCTTCGGCGGTCGGAACGGTCACCGGTAGGCGCCCCGACGGGTTCACCTCGCCGTACAGGACCTCGACCAGGGAGTCCAGTGCGGGACCGGTGTATGAGTAGGTGGCCAGGCTCGCATCGACGCCGGGATGGGTGGCGATGTCGTAGGGGACGCCCACTGCCACCGCCACGACGGTGCGTCCCGCGTCGATCAGCGCGTCGACGAGCCGCGCCTGCGCGGCGTTGCGCCAGGCGCCGTTGGTCAGGACCACGGTCGTGTCGTGCGACGCCGAACGCGCGACCGCCTCCGCGACGGCGGCGTCGGTCGGTGACGTCCCCGCCCAGTACGAGGACGCGGTGACGCCCCGGTCGGCGATCCGCTGGGCGACCGAGGCGGTGGTCGACTGGCCCCAACCGGTGACGAAGACGCCGCCGGAGTCGGCGCCCAACGGCAGGGTCTCCGCCTCGTTGCGGATCAGGGTCGTCGACGCCTCGGTCACCACGGTGGTGACCGCGGTGTGGAGGCGGTTGCCGACCACGTGGTCGATCCGGTCCAGGTCCGCGTACGGGTCGGCGACGATGCCCCGCTCGTGTTTGAGCGTCAGGATCCGCCGCACCGAACCGTCGAGCCGGTCGAGGCCGATCTCACCGGATTCGACCGCGGCGAGCACCGAGTCGAAGGCGAGTTCGATGTCGGGCGGCATCAGGAGCATGTCGGCCCCCGCCGCCAACGCCATCACCGGCACCCTGTCGTCACCGTAGGTCTCGCGGACCCCCGCCATGCTCAACGAGTCGGTCACGACGACGCCGTCGAAGCCCATTTCCTCGCGCAGCAACCCGGTGAGGATGTCGTGGGAGAGGGTGGCGGGCAGCAACGAGTCGTCGAGTGCCGGGAACTGTATGTGGCCGGTCATGATCGAGTCGATTCCGGCGTCGATCGCGGCCTCGAACGGCGGCGCGTCCAGGCGTTGCCACTCCTCCCACGTGTGCGTGATGCGGGGGAGTGAGACGTGGCTGTCCTCGTCGGTGTCACCGTGACCCGGGAAGTGCTTCGCGGTGGCGGTGACGCCGCCGAGTCCCTGGTACCCGAGGACCTGCGCGGCGGTCAGGTCGGCGGCCAGTCCGGGGTCGCCGCTGAACGACCGGACCCCGATGACCGGGTTGTCGGCGTTGACGTTCACGTCGGCGACCGGGGCGAAGTTCTGGTTGATGCCGACCGCCTTCAACTCGGCGCCGGTGACGACGGCGGCGGCTCCGGCGGCCCACGGGTTGCGGACCGCGCCCAGTGCCATGTTGCCGGGGAACGCGGTCGCGGGTGGACCGAACCGGGTGACGATGCCCTGTTCCTGGTCAGTGGAGACCAGCAGCGGAGCGCCGTCGTCCTCGGTGGCCACCGCCTGCATGTCGTTGGACAGTTCCGCGATCTGGTGCGGGTTCTCCAGGTTGTTGGACCATCCGAAGTAGATGACGCCGCCGAGGTGGTACTCGTCGATGAGCTGGGCGGCGTTGTCGACCCCGTGGGCGGCCCGGTTGGCGGCCACGTCGGCCGGGTCGGTGGTGTCGGCGGTCTGGCCGTAGACGTAGGTGACGAACAGTTGGCCGACCTTCTCCTCGACGGACATGTCCTTCAGCCGCTTCTCCACCCACGCCCGTGTCCGGTTCTCGTCGGAACCGGTGACGTCCTGACCGGTCGGATGGGCGGTGGCGGGGGAGACGGTGAGGGTGACGAGTGCGGGTAGGACGGTGAGGAGTGTCGCGAGACGGAGAAGGCGAGCGCGGACGGGCTGACGCATGGTGACTCCCGCGGGCCGGAGGGGCGTGAGGCGGATCCGTTGTGGAGTGACGGGGCGGTTTCGCTCCGGGACGCCTCTCCCGTCATGCTGCCAGAAATCTTCATGGCTTGTAAAGATTCCGTAGCTCGGTTTCACGACTCCTGCCCGAGTCGAAGTCGTCGGGAGCCGGCCGGCGTCCTGTGCCGTCGGTCATATCCGCGGCGGCCCGATGAGACATTCTTGTATCATCTGAGACAAGATCGTCTCAAGGTCGCGAGGGGAGGTGAGGCCCGATGGGTGCCGAGGAACTGGCGAAGGCCGCACTGCGGACGCTCAACGCCGAACCCACCGCCTCCATGTCGCGCATCGCCGCCTCCGCCGGCGTCAGCCGGGCCACCCTGCACCGCAACTTCGCCAGCCGGGAGGACCTGATCCGCCAACTCGGCCGGATGAGCCTCGACTCGTGGCGGCAGGCGCTCGACACGGCGGACGTCGACGCCGCCGGAGGGTCGGGCGACCCGGAGCGGATCCGCGTCGCCATGAACGTCCTGTGCCGTGAACTGGTGCGCGACGCCGACGAGTACGGCTTCACCCTGACGCTCACCGAGCACGTCCAGGACGCCGCCATCGCGGCCGAGAGCGTCCGGCTTCACGAGCGTGAGATGGCGTTCTACGCCGCGGCGCAGGAATCCGGCCTGCTCCGCCGCGACATGCCCGCCGCCTGGATCGCATACACCGTGTTCGGTCTGCTCGTCGGCCTGCGGGACGCGCTGCGCCACGGCGCCGTCGCGGTACGAGACGCCGAACGACTGCTACGCGACACGATCCTGCACGGCGTGTCGGCCTGACCGGCACGTACTTCCACGACCCGAAACGAGGTGACCATGTCCCCGGCGAGCCCTGCCCGCGATCGCGGACTCGCGCGTCCCGCCGAGCCCGACCCGCGTCGCTGGGTCGGATTGGCGGTACTGTGCGCCAGCCTGCTCATCGTCGTGATGGACCTGACGGTGCTCAACGTCGCGTTGCCCCGGATCAGCGCCGACCTGCTGCCCACGTCGGTGGAGCTGCTGTGGATGGTCGACGTGTACGGGCTCGTCGTGGCGGGCCTGCTGGTCACCGCGAGCGGTCTCGCCGACCGGTTCGGCCGCCGCCGGATGCTCCTCGTCGGATACGCCGTGTTCGGTGCGGTGCCGTTGCTGGTCCTGGTGGTCGACTCGCCGCCCGGGCTCATCGCGCTGCGCGCCCTGCTGGGCGTCGGCGGCGCGCTCATCATGCCCTCCACCATGTCGATGATCCGTGACCTCTTCCACGACGCCCGGGAACGCGCCGTCGCACTGGGCGCCTGGGCCGCCATGGCCGCCGTGGGCGGCGGACTCGGCCCGATCGTCGGTGGCCTGCTCGTGCAGACCTTCGACTGGCACGCCGCCTTCCTGTTCAACACGCCGGTGATGGTGGTGGCCGCGATCGCCGCGATCGCCCTGCTGCCCGAATCACGGGGCCGTGCCGTCCGCTGGGACTTCCCGAGCATCGCCCTGTCGGTGCTCGGCATGACCGCCCTGATGTACGCCATCAAGGGAATGGGCAAGGACGGGTTCGACGACCCGCTCGCGCTGACGGCCTCGGCGGTGGCCGTGCTCAGCCTGACCTGGTTCGTGCTCCGGAGCCTGCGCCGCCCCGAACCGCTGCTCGACATCAGGCTGCTGCGGCAACCCGAGTTGTCGGCTGGACTCGTGTGCGCGTTGGTGTCCAGCATCGCGATGGCCGCGATCATGCTGCTGCTGGCTCAGTGGATGCAACTCGTCGAGAACTACAGCCCGATCGAGACGGGCCTGCGGCTGCTGCCGTTGGCGATCGTGTCCGGCGTGTTGTCCCCGCTCGCACCTCGGATCGCGGCCGTCATCGGCGCCCGCACCGTCATGGTCGGCGGGCTCGCCTTCGGCGGCGTCGGATTCGGGGTCCTCTACCTCGGCGGCGACTCGATGCACTTCGGCCTGATCGTCGTCTCTCAGGTGCTCGTGGGTGTCAGCATGGCCACCCTGGCGATCGGTTCGGCCGTCATCCTCTCCTCGGTTCCCGCCGAACGCTCCGGCAACGCCGCCGCGTTGGAGGAGACCAGTTTCGAGATCGGCAACGCCCTCGGAGTCGCGGTGCTGGGCAGTATCGCCGCGGTGGTGTTCCGTTCGCTGATCACGGCGGGGGACCTCGCCGGCTACGGCGTTCCCGCCGACCAGGTCGAACCCGCCCGGGAATCACTGGGTGGTGCGCTGGCCGTCGCGGAGGACCTGGGGGCGCGGGGGGCCGGCCTCGCCGCCGAGGCGCAGGCCGCCTTCACCGACTCCCTCGGCGTGGTGGGCCTGGCCGGTGGGGCGCTCATGCTCGCGGCGGCCGTCGTCGTGTGGCTCCTGACACCGCGCGGCCTGACCGTCGAGGGCACCGGCCACTGACTCACAGGATCATTCGGTGGATTTCGGATGGCGGACACCGGCGTACGTTATCCAGCACGTCCGATGCTCCACGTCGGCGAGATACCAGACGCGGCCGCTTCCGGTCACCTCGATCTGCCACTGTTCGTGAACGACACCCCGGTAGGTCGAATGCCGGAGGGAGCCCTTGAGACGGTGATGGCGCTCGTTCCCCACCACTGACGGTGGGCGGTTCCGCATCAGGTCCCACGCCGTTCGCGCGGCGGACGGCACCTGAGAACAGAGGTCTTCCCAGCCCTTCGCCGAGGTGTTGTCGGCGAAACGTATGTGCCACTCACCGCCCACCGCCGGTGGCGCGACCCGGTCACCACGCCGTGGGCTCACCCGGCGGCCTCCGGTGCGCCGGGCTCGGGTACCTCACCGAAGTCGTCACCGTATTCACGGTTGAGGACTCGGTGCAGCACCGGATCGGCGTGGATCTCGGCGGTATGCCGCCAGGCGGCGACCAGTGTCGGCAACGCGGACTGATTGCCTATGCTGTCGGCGGCTTCGGCGAGGTCGGCCAGTTCGGCCGCGAACTCGGCGCGCTCGGGCTCCGGAAGGAACCGCACCCACGGGTACACCGAAGGCAGTACCTCTTCGAGGACGTCCTTCCGCCAGGCCTTCATCCGGGTCAGCGCGATGAGGAAACGATGCGCGTCCGACACCGTCGCCAGATGCGTCTCGTAACGTTCCACGGTCGTCAGGACCAGGTCCTCCCCGTCCCGGCGGTGGAGCCGGATTCCGGGGTTGTCGTCGAGAAGCGCGAGGGTGCTGCGGTTCTTGTTGACGAGTTCCGAGAAGTTGACGGTCACGGCCGGAATCATAGTTCGAAAGTAGTTCGGTATTCACCGGCTGTCAAGCAGGTATGTGGATGTCTCTTGCGCCGAGCCCCCGGTGACGCCCCGGTGGCGTCTCGTCAGATGGGCGGACATACCATTGGCGAGGCTCATCACCGCTGCTCAGCAGCCGCAGCGGCGTGATCTTTGTGATGGCAGCGTGGCCATCGGCCCGCCGTATCGAAGCGAATCCGCCAGGAGCGTTCAACCCATGACCACGCCAGTCCGACCCGTCGTCGTCATCGCCGACAAGCTCGCCGACTCCGCGATCGCCGTGCTGTCGGGTGACTTCGAGGTGCGCACCATCGACGGCACCGACATCCCGACGCTGCACGCCTCGCTCGCCGACGCCGACGCCGTCATCGTCCGCAGCGCCACCCGCATCGACGCCGACGCCATGGCGGCCGCGCCGCGACTGAAGGTCGTCGCGCGCGCCGGAGTCGGCCTCGACAACGTCGACATCTCCACGGCGACCTCACGTGGCGTGATGGTCGTCAACGCCCCGACCTCCAACATCGTGTCCGCCGCCGAACAGGCGGTGGCGTTGCTGTTGGCCTCCGCCCGCCACACCGCCCAGGCCGACGCCTCACTCAAACGGGGGGAGTGGAAGCGGTCGAAGTTCACCGGCGTGGAGCTGGCCGGCAAGACCGTCGGCGTCATCGGGCTCGGCAAGATCGGGCAGTTGTTCGCCGCCCGGATGGCCGCGTTCGACACGCGGCTCATCGCCTACGACCCGTACGTACAGCCCGCGCGCGCCGCGCAACTGGGCATCAACCTGGTCAGCCTCGACGACCTGCTGCTGAAGGCGGACTTCATCTCGATCCACCTTCCCAAGACCCCCGAGACGGTCGGCCTGATCGGCAAGGCGGAACTCGACAAGGTCAAGCCGGGAGTCAGGATCGTCAACGCGGCCCGCGGCGGCCTGATCGACGAGGCCGCCCTCGCGGAGGCGTTGTCGGACGGCCGGGTGGCCGGTGCCGGCATCGACGTGTTCGCCACCGAGCCGTGCACCGACTCGCCGTTGTTCGGACTGGACAACGTCGTGGTCACCCCGCACCTGGGCGCGTCCACCCGCGAGGCCCAGGACAACGCGGGACTCGCCGTGGCGCGCAGCGTCAAGCTCGCCCTGTCCGGCGAGTTCGTCCCCGACGCGGTGAACGTCCAGGCCGGTGGCCTGGTCGCCGAGGAGGTCAGGCCGCTGCTGCCGCTCGCCGAACGGCTGGGGCGCGTCTTCACCGCGGTGTCCGGCGGGGCCGCGCAGTCGGTGACGGTCGAGGTGCGCGGTGAGGTCGTGGCCAACGACGTCACCGTGTTGCAGCTCGCCGCCACCAAGGGACTGTTCGTGGACGTCGCCGAGCAGGTGACCTATGTCAACGCGCCGCTGTTGGCGGCCGAACGCGGCGTGGACGTCGGCCTGTTCACCTCCGGAGACAGCCTCGACTACCACAACAAGCTCACCGTCCGGGGCGCGCTGGTGGACGGCCGGGCGCTCACGGTGTCGGGGACGGTGACGCAGGGCCTCAAGGAGATCCGCAAGCTCACCGAGATCGACGGCTTCGACATCGAGATCGACGCCGAGGGTCCGTTGTTGATCCTGCGATACCACGACCGCCCCGGCGTGGTGGGCCTGGTCGGAGGCGCGCTCGGCGACGCCGGTATCAACATCGCCGCGATGCAGGTGGCACGTAAGGAGGCCGGCGGAGAGGCGTTGATGGTCGTGGCCGCCGACGCCGAGGTGTCCCCCGAACTGCTGTCCCGGTTGTCGTCCACGGTGGGCGCCACGACCGCCACCGCCGTCACCCTGACCGACTGACGTCGTCGCGTGCCCGCCGCTCCGGTTCCGGAACGGCGGGCACGCGGCTCGGACACGCCGATACCGATTCCACCCGGTTCCGGCCTCTTCGTGGTCGGACGTCAGGTGGCGGGTGGTGTGAGGATCCGAGCCCGCGGCCCGCTGGCGCGCGCGAGTTTCACGTCGAGCGTCAACAACGGGATCCCCCGCAGTTCGGCGAGCGCGACGTACGCCGCATCGTAGGACGTGACGTTGTCACGGAGTTCCCAGATCCGACCGGCGAGGTCGCGGTAGGGGTCCAGGTTGATGTTGAGATCGAGGAGATCCGAGTGCGCCAGGGTGGCGTGTGCCTCGCTCAGCAGTCCGGCCAGGCGCGCCCGGCGCAGGATGTTCGTCGCCTCGTACCACATCAGCTCGGGAGCGTGCAGCGTCGTGCCGCTGATCGTTTCGGCGACCCAGTGTCCGACCGCGCCCGGTTCCGTCAGCAGCGCGACCACCGCCGACGCGTCGATGACCAGGGACCCGGCCGATGAACCGGTCACCGGCGGTCCGCGTCGCGGAAGTCGAGGATGTGATCGGGGGTGACCCGGCTTCCGAGGTCGCTGACACGGCGGCGAGTCCGTGCCACCACTTCGTCCAGGGGTGGCCGGGCGGCCAGGTCGGAGAGCTCGTGGAGCAGGAACTCCTGTAGCGAGCGGCCGTTCTTCGCCGCTCGCGCCGCGAGCTCGTTGCGTACCGATTCGGGAACATGCCGAATGGTGATCGATACGGTCATGCATGCAATATAGCAGCAACAGCTGCGAAATGCCGTCAAGCCGCCGATGGTGTCGTCACCGTGCGAGTGGGGGCGTCGTGGCGGACGTGGCCGGGTATCGCCGCGTGCGTCTCCGCGAGGGCCGACCTGTCGACGCTCCGAGAAACGAGGCCTCGGTCACGGGACGGCGCACTCGGCCGGAGGCCACTCGCGACGGACGGGAGACCGACACTGCCTCTAAGCTGAGCGGACATCCCGGACCGATGAGGTGAATCACATGGTCGAGAACAACCACAGCACCGACTCCACAGGGGAGTTCAAGCGTTCCCGCAGCCGTTTCGACGACCGCATACTGGACGACCCCGGGGCGCGATGGCCGGTGGAGCCCGGTCGGTACCGGCTGGTGGTGAGCCTGGCGTGTCCGTGGGCGAGCCGCATGCTCGTGGTACGGCGGCTGTTGGGCCTGGAGGAGGCGATCTCGCTCGGCGTCGCCGATCCGATCCAGGACGAGAAGAGCTGGCGGTTCACACTGGACCCCGGCGACGTCGATCCGGTCCTGGGCATCCGTTACCTCGCCGAGGCGTACCAGCTCGCGGAACCCGGGTACGAGGGCGGCGTGAGCGTCCCCGCGATCGTCGACGTCCCCAGCGGACGGCTGGTCACCAACGACTATCTACAGATGACACTCGACCTGTCGACCGAGTGGACCGCGCATCACCGCCCCGGGGCGCCGGACCTGTACCCGGAACCGTTGCGCGACGAGATCGACGAGGTCGTGGAGGCGGTGTTCCGCGACGTGAACAACGGTGTGTACCGTGCGGGTTTCGCCACCACGCAGGAACGCTACGACGCGGCCTATCGGGACGTGTTCTCGCGACTGGACTGGCTGGAGGAGCGGCTGACCGGCTCGCGTTACCTCGTCGGTGACACCATCACCGAGGCCGACATCCGGTTGTTCACGACCCTGGTCCGCTTCGACGCGGTCTACCACGGGCACTTCAAGTGCAACAGGAACAAGCTCACCGAGATGCCCGCGTTGTGGGCCTACGCCCGGGATCTCTACCAGACCCCGGGATTCACCGACACGGTCGACTTCGACCACATCAAGCGGCACTACTACCAGGTGCACACCGACATCAACCCGACGCGGATCGTTCCGTGCGGCCCCGACCTCTCCGGCTGGACGACTCCCCACGGTAGGGAGGCGTTGGGAGGCCGGCCCTTCGGTGACGGCACACCCCCGGGCCCCGATCCGACCGCGGCCTCACGCTGAGTCGCGGAACCTCACCGCGCCCGGGCAGACCCGTCCGTCGGAGACCCACGCGAGCTTCAGCGCGTCGTACATCGCGGTGAGCAGCGCCTCCGTCGGGCGGCCCCAGCACTCGTGGACGCGGAAGGCGCGGTACTCGCGGACGAGTCCCGCCTCGACGGCGTCGATCTCGGCGACGTGCTCGCCGCAGACGTCGGGGTCACAGCGGTAGACAAGGGTGTGCCGGTCGGCCTGTGCGGGAAGCATCGGGTTGCCGCATGCGCTGCTGCGCAGTTGTTCGGGCGCGGCCAGGCGTATCGCCGGATCGTAGATACAGTTCGTCATCTCGTCGGTCGTCCCCTCGCGAGCATCGGTACCGGCCGGGACCGATCGTCCGGTGCCCGGCCGGTACAGACTGGACCGTGGCGCGTCCTCGGAGTCGCACCGTCGGTGCGACTTGCAGATGCAGGTTTCCACCGACCGGGTGACGGTCGTCCGTCGTCGAGGCTCCCAACTGCGGAAACGTCCGTGTGGCGCCGGTGCGGTGGTATGGCCGTTGGCACGAGTGGTGGCACCCGAACAGGTGAGTGCGCCACATCGTGGGATCGATCCACCGAAATGCGGGAAGCTTCCGGTATGGTGGTGCCGTTCAGGCGGCGAACGAAGGTGGAATGACATGACGCGGATCGCGGTGATCCCCGGCGACGGAATCGGCACCGAGGTCATCACGGAGGCGCGCAAGGTCCTCGACGTGGCCCTGCCGGGGCACGAGGCGACCGAGTACGACCTCGGCGCCGCCCGCTACCACCGCACCGGCGAGATCCTCCCCGGATCGGTGCAGGACGAGATCGACGGGCACGACGCGATCCTGCTCGGCGCGGTCGGCGACCCCACCGTCCCCCCGGGCGTCCTGGAACGCGGTCTACTCCTGAAACTGCGTTTCGACTTCGACCAGTACGTGAACCTGCGGCCGTCCCGCCTCTGGCCCGGAACGAACGGGCCGCTCGCCGACGTCAAACCCGGCGAGATCGACCTGGTGGTCGTGCGTGAGGGCACCGAGGGCCTGTACGCCGGAGCCGGCGGCAGCCTGCATCGCGGCTCACCCGCCGAGATCGCCACCGAGGAGAGCCTCAACACCCGGTACGGCACCGAACGTGTCATCCGCGACGCCTTCCAGCGCGCGCTCCGCCGCGACCGCCGACACGTGACCTGCGTCCACAAGGCCAACGTGCTGTCCCACGCCGGAGACCTGTGGCGCCGTTGCTTCGAAGAGGTCGCCGCCGAGTTCCCCGACGTGACCACCGAGTACCAACACGTCGACGCCGCCGCCATGTACCTCGTGACCCGGCCGCAGGACTTCGACGTGATCGTCACCGACAACCTGTTCGGCGACATCCTGACCGACATCGCCGCCGCGGTGACCGGCGGTATCGGCCTCGCGGCATCCGGATGCGTCAACCCGGACCACTCGCACCCCTCCATGTTCGAGCCGGTGCACGGCTCGGCTCCCGACATCGCCGGCCGGGGCGTCGCGGACCCGGTCGCCGCGATCCTGTCGACCTCCATGCTTCTGGAACATCTCGGTCACGGTGAGGCCGCCACCGCGGTCGGCCGGGCCGTCGCCGACGAACTCGCCGGGCGGACCCCGGGCGAGTCGCGGAACACCTCCGCCGTCGGTGACCGGGTCGCCGCGCGAGTATCCGAGCTCCTCGGCTGACCCGCGGCGAACCCACCGCCCGCCGCCCCACGAGCGGCGGGCGTCCCGTCCTACTCACACGCGCCCGGTCGGCAGCCGCCGTCCGGGCGCGTCGTCGTCCGGCGGTACGGGTGCATCAGGGCTCCTGAACGAACGGTAAGTTTCAATATGGGTATCACCACCACGCCACCCGCGGCGCGGTTCCACCTGGCACACCCACCGACGACGACGTCTCCTGGAGGGATTGAGATGACCGGCATAGACGTGTCACAGTTCGAGATCCGGCCCCACCCCAGCCCCAGGTCGGAATCCGAACGTGCGGCGATCCTGGCCAACCCCGGGTTCGGGCGTGACTTCACCGACCACATGGTCACCATCCGCTATACCGAGGGTAAGGGCTGGCACAGTGCCGAGGTGGTGCCGTACGGACCGCTGTCGTTGTCGCCGGCCACCGCCGTCCTGCACTATGCGCAGGAGATCTTCGAGGGGATGAAGGCGTACCACCGCGCGGACGGCCGGATCGGCCTGTTCCGGGCGGAGGAGAACGCGGCGCGGTTCCAGCGTTCCGCCGACCGGATGGCCATGCCGCTGCTGCCGGAGGAGACCTTCCTGGCATCGCTGCGGGTGCTGCTGGAGGTGGACAGGGCGTGGGTTCCCGAAGGCGAGGACACCAGCCTCTACCTGCGGCCGTTCATGTTCGCCTCCGAGGAGTTCCTGGGCGTCCGGCCCGCCCACGAGTTCCTGTTCTCGGTGATCGCCTCTCCCGCCGGTGCCTACTTCAAGTCGGGACCGCAGCCGGTGAGCCTGTGGGTGTCGCACGAGTACACCAGGGCCGCACCCGGCGGCACGGGAGCGGCCAAGTGCGGCGGGAACTACGCGACCTCGCTGCGGCCGCAGGCCGAGGCCATCGAGAACGGCTGCGAGCAGGTGGTGTTCCTCGACGCGGTGCACCGCAAGTACGTCGACGAGCTCGGTGGGATGAACATCTTCTTCGTGTTCGACGCCGACAAGACGATCGTGACCCCGCCGCTGGGGACGATCCTGGCCGGCATCACCCGCGACGCCGTGTTCACCCTGGCGCGCGACGCCGGTTACCAGGTCCACGAGCGGCCGTACAGCATCGACGAATGGCGCGCCGACGCGCGTTCCGGCAAGCTGACGGAGGCCTTCGCCTGCGGCACGGCCGCGGTGGTCACCCCGATCGGCGCGGTCCGCGACGTGCACGGTGAGTTCAGCGCCTCCGACGGGCAGGCCGGGCCGTTGACGATGCAGATCCGGCAGACCCTGCTGGACATTCAGCACGGGAAGATCCCCGACCCGTACGGCTGGACCACCGTCCTGGACTGACCCGTTCTTCCGCGCGGTCCCCGCCGTTGTCGGCGGGGACCGCGCGGGGTGGTCGGGTCAGGGGACGGACTTGACGCGCCAGATCAGGATCCCGCCGGCGACGGTGACCACCGCGGTGAGCGCGTAGAGGGCCGTGTACCCGCCGAGCCACGAGACGATCGGGGCGGCCAACGCAGGGCCGAGCACCTGTGGCGCCGAGTTGGCGATGTTGACGACCCCCAGGTCCTTGGCGCGGTCGGCGGCGCGCGGTAGGACCTGGGTGATCAACGCCTGGTCGACCGAGAGGTACACGCCGAAGCCGGCCCCCATCACGGCCGCCGCGACGACGGTCACCGGCCAGGTGTGCCAGAACGTCAGCAGCAGTGCCGCCACCGCCATGACCAGCGATGACGCGGTGACGAGGAAACGCCTGCGGCCCAGGCGGTCCGAGAGCATCCCGCCGAGTACCGCGGTGGCGAGCACGCCGCCGGTGTACACCAGGGTCAGGATCAGCACGCCCTCGTCGGCGGTGTGACCGGGGAACAGCCGCTCGTATCCGACCGCGTCCTGGAGGAAGTACAGCAGGTACAGGGTGCCGGTGGAGTTGCCGAGCATCACGAGGAACCGGGTGATCCAGGCCCAGCCGAAGTCGGGGTGCCTGCGCGGTGATATCCACAGTGCCCGCAGCACTTCACGGGCGGGGCGCCGCGGCGAGGTCTTTCGGGGCTGCGGCGGGTCCGCGGTGGTGAGCACGAACGGAAGGACGAGCAGCACCGCCGCGAGGGCGACCGCCGTGTAACCGGCGGCGGTGCCGGTGACCACCATGGTCACCAGTACGGCGCCGACCACCAGGCCGAGCGCCTGCGGGAACCCCATCCAACCGGAGACGGCCGCGCGTTGCCGGACCGGGACGTGGTCGGGCACCGCCGCGTTGAGTGAGGCGTATCCGGCGTTGAGCGCGGCCTGGGCCAGGCACCACAGGACGAGGACGCCCCACACGGTGGTCTGTTGCCCGAGGGCCACCAGGGCGACGGCTCCGACCAGTACCCCACCCAGCGTCCACGGGTGCCGTCTGCCGAACCTGGAGGTGGTCCGGTCGGACAGGGCGCCCGCGACCGGGTTCGCGACCACGGCCACCAGGGCACCGGCCCCGGTGACGACGCCGAACCAGCCGATCCGCCCGTCCGCGTCGACCTCGGCCAGATGCAGCGGCAGCAGGACCTGTATCGGCGTGAAGAACGCGACGTACACGCCGAGCGTCGCCGCGCTGATGCCGCCGATCCATCCCGCTCCGACACGCCGCCGCGGTTCGGCGGTGTGCGGGGTCGTCATCCGCGTTGCCCGGAGATGAGGCCGGCGTACCAGTCGAACGAGGACTTCGGGTGGCGGTCGCGGGTCTCGGGATCCACGTGGACCAGGCCGAAGCGTTGGTGGTAGCCCTCGGCCCACTCGTAGTTGTCCATCAGTGTCCAGGTGAGGTATCCCCGCACGTCGGCGCCGAGCGTTATGGCGGCGTGCACGGCTCTGATGTGGGCGTCGAGGTAGTCGATCCTGGCCTGGTCGTGGAACCGGCCGTCGGTGCCGGGCTCGACCCGGTAGGAGCAGCCGTTCTCGGTGATCCACAGTGGTGGCAGTGCCTCGCCGTATTCGGCGGCGAGTCCGGTGAGGAGCTGCGTGAGACCCGAGGGGATCACCGGCCAGCCGAAGTCGGTGACGGCCACGCCCGGGAAGTCCACCATGGTGAACGGCAGCGCCTCGCCCGGCGGTGGTGCCGCGAGCCGGGTCGGGTTGTAGTAGTTGATCCCGAGACCGTCGAGGGGCGTGGAGATGATCGCGAGGTCGTCGTCTGCGACGAAGTCGAGGGCGGTGACGTCGACGCCGAAGGCGGACAGGTCCGGGTAACGGCCCCGCAGCACCGGATCGGTGAACAGCCCGTGGTGGAGGGCGTGGTAGGCGGCGGCCGCCGCGTGGTCGGCGGGGTCGTCGGAGGCGGCGTGGGCGGGGGAGTAGCTGTTGGTCAGCAGGACGCGCGCGGCGGAGTGCTCGCGCAGTACCCGGGTGGCCAAGCCGTGGGCGAGGAGTTGGTGGTGGGCGACCGGCAGTGCCGCCAGTCCCATCGTGTGGCCGGGCGCGTGGACGCCCAGCGCGTGGCCCAGCGCCATGTGTTCGAAGGGTTCGTTGAGGGTGATCCAGTCGCGTACCCGGTCGCCGAGTCGTTCGGCGACGACGCCGGTGTAGCGGGCGAAGTGTTCGGCGGTGTCGCGCCGGAGCCATCCGCCGTGGTCCTCCAGCTCCTGGGGGAGGTCCCAGTGGAAGAGGGTCGGCATCGGGGTGATCCCGGCGTCGAGCAGTGCGTCCACCAGCCGGTCGTAGAAGTCCAGGCCCGCGCCGTTGACGTGGCCGAGGCCGTCGGGGACGACCCGGGACCAGCTCAACGAGAACCGGTAGACGTCCACGCCGAGTCGCCGCAGCAGGTCGACGTCCTCCCGGTACCGGTGGTAGTGGTCGCACGCGGTGTCGGCGACGTCGTCTCCCCGGATGCGTCCGGGGGTGTGGCTGAAACCGTCCCAGATCGACGGGCCACGTCCGTCGGTGTCGACGGCTCCCTCGATCTGGAACGCGGAGGTGGCGACGCCCCAGGCGAAGTCGTCGGGAAACGGCGGCATGGTCGTCATGGCTGCCTCCATGGGGGACTGACGGGAGGATGACCGCAGAACATGAGGAAGGGTCATGTCACGCGAGAACCTACCAGCAAACCGGGTTTCCGTGGGGGCCCGCGAACGCCACGGCGCACGGTCCGATACCGGTGAGTCGGGCCGATAAGCTGCCACACTGACCGAGACCTCCTAAACCGCGCGAAGGGGATGAACGTGATCGAAGGTGCGGTCCAGCTCAACCGGTTCGGGCTCGAACGCCGCCGTACCTGGCCGGCGGTGGCGCTGGCGATCGCCGTCTTCCTCCCCGCGTTGTTCTGGACACAGTGGAACAAGGCGGTGCCCGGGGAGGCCGAGGTGGCACCCGGGACGGTGCTGACCCTGTCCGCGACCGGACCGCCCGAGACGGGCTCGTTCGGCCGGATCCGGTTGACGATCCCCGCCGACGGCTCCGGCTGGCGCACGGCCACCGGCCGGAACCGGCAGAGCACCGTCGTCCTGGTGCACGGTTCGGTGTGGCTGGAGACCCACGCCATGGCCGGCGTGGACGACTTCGGGGTGCTGTTCGACCGGCAGTCCCGCGACCTGGGCAACGAGGACCCGGCGATGTTCACCACCGGCAAGGAACGCTACACCTCCCCGACCGGGTTGACCGGTTACCGCGGAACCCTCACCGGGGAGCGGTACGGCGGAACGCTCTACGTCCTGGGCCGCGGCGACGTCGCGGCCGTGGTCGTGACGCGGGCGCCGTTGGGCCGTCTCGACGGCGAGGCGCTCACCATCGAGCAGATCCTCGCCACCTTGGAGGTCGTATGACCGGGCACACCACACGGGTCGTGGTGGAGGGTCAGGGAACGTTCGTCCGGGTCAGGAAACCCGCGTTCTGGCTGTACGTCGGGCTCGTCGGTTTCGGCCTGATCCACATCGGAGAGACCCTGACCGGCGCGCTCCGCGAACTGTCGACCGCGCTGTGGATCGCGATCCTGCTCAACGGCGTCCTCGCGGCCGTGTTCATCTGGATCCTCGGCCGGATGGACCTGTTCGAGCGGGAACCCGCCGCGGTGCGCGCGGCGGCGTTCATCTGGGGCGCGCTGGTGGCGACGTCGGTGTCGATCATCGCCAACAACAACCTGTTGGCGCTGTTGACCAAGCTGTACGGTGTACCGTTCGCCACGCGGTGGGGGCCGGCCATCGCGGGACCGCTCAACGAGGAGTGGTTGAAGATGCTCGGCGTCATCGCGATCGTCCTCATCGTCAGGGAGCACTTCCACCACGCCCTGGACGGCCTGATCTACGGCGCGTTCTGCGGGCTGGGCTTCCAGGTGGCGGAGAACCTGACCTACGCGGTGAACTTCGCGTTGTCGAATCCCAACAGCGACCTGGCGGGTTCACTGTCGATCACGATCACCCGGATCCTGGTCGCCGGGCCGTGGAGCCACCCGATCTACACCGGGGTCGCCGGACTGGGCGTCGCCTTCGCCGTCACCAGCCGCCGCCCGGCGACGGTGCGGTACCTGACCGCGGCGGCACTGTTCCTGGCGGCCTGGGCGATGCACTTCCTGTGGAACTCACCGATGCCGGCCTGGCTACCCGGCGGCCTCAACGTCCTGGTGACCTACGGCAAGGGGATCCTCATCCTCGTCTTCTTCCTGTCGTTGTACCGGCACGCGGTGCGCAGGGAGTGGCGGTGGTTCACCGAGATCATGCAGGGGCAGCCCGAGACGGTGATCACGCCCGAGGAGATGGAGTCGATGCGCAACCTGCGGACCCGTCGTAAGGCCCGCAAACAGGCCGAGTTCATCTACGGCACGGCGGGCAAGAAACTGGTGTCGCGGATGCAGCGTGCTCAGGTGGAGCTGAGCGAGGCGCTGTTCCGTGCCCAACGGTCACGGCAGAACCCCGAGACCGCGTTGGACATCGTGGTGGCGAGCATGAACGTGCGCGGCATCCGCGAGGAGCTGGAGGCGGCGAGGCTGCCCGGCGTGCGGCAGAATATGCCGAGTGACTGACGCGCTGCCCGAGTACGCCGACGACGTCCTGTCGGTCGTGGACCTGATTCCCGCCGGTCGCGTGATGACCTACGGCGACGTCGCGGACCACCTCGGCCGGGGCGGTCCCCGGCAGGTGGGCCGGGTGATGACGCTCTACGGCGCGACCGTGGCGTGGTGGCGGGTGGTGCGTGCCGACGGTCGTCTGCTGCCGGGGCACGAGACGGAGGCACTGGCGCGGTACCGGCGGGAGGGGACGCCGTTGCGAGACGGTACCGGTGACCGGCATCTGCCCCGGATCGACATGACGCGGGCACGTTGGGACGGTGAACGGCCCGCCGGGAATTCGGTGGCCGGGGCGGAGGGGACCGGATAGTTTCGCCGATATGGACGGTGATGAGCTGATCGAGCGGGCGTTGTCGACGGACTTCGAGGGGTGGGACTTCTCCGTCCTGTCGGGACGGTTGACCGAGGGCGATCCGGACTGGGACTACGAGACGTCGGCGGCCGAGGCGGTCGCGACGGCGGAAGCCGTACTGGACATGGGGACCGGCGGTGGCGAGTTCCTGGCGCGTCTGCTGCCCGCTCCCGGCCGGGTGACGGCCACCGAGTCGTATCCGCCGAACGTACCGGTGGCGCGGCGGCGGTTGGAACCGCTGGGTGTCGAGGTGGTCGCCACCGACGCCGACCGCGACGACGTGCTGCCCTTCGAGGACGCGCGATTCGACCTCGTCCTCAACCGTCACGAGTCCTTCGACGCCCGCGAGGTCGCCCGGATCCTTCGGCCCGGCGGCGTGTTCCTCACCCAGCAGGTGGGCGGCGGCGACCTGTCGGAGCTCAACGCGGCCCTCGGCGGCCCGGCCAACCCGTACGGGGACTGGAACCTGGACGCGGCGGCGGGACTGGTCGCCGAGGCCGGCCTGACGGTGACCACTCGGCGCGAGGCGTTCCCGCCCGGCCGGTTCACCGACGTGGGTGCGGTGGTGCTGTACCTGCGGATGGCGCCGTGGCAGATCGACGGCTGGGATCCCGCCGCGCACCGCGACCGGTTGTCGGCCCTGCACGACCGGATGACCGCCGACGGAGGGCTCGCGGTGCGGCATCACCGCTTCCTCGTGGTGGCGCGGAAACCGGATTGAACCGGTCGCGCCGTCGGCTCACATCATCAGACGGGTACCAGCTCGGTGACGTCCGGGTGTGGTTTCGCCAAGCCCTGGTCGAAGGTCGCCGGCCGGCCGTCATGAGACCGGGCGAGCGCGGCCGGATACGCGTCGGTCACCTGCCGGTGGCCGATGACGCCTGTCATCGCCACCTCGGTGGACTGCGGGCCGTCGGGCCAGACGTACGAGGCTTCCCTGATCGGGCAGGTGGCGATGTCGCCGTCATACTCCGTGAGCCGGTTCTCGGCAGCGGCGTGATGAACGTGGTCCTCTACGAGAAGCGCTATCGGCACGTCGGCATCCAAGAGCGCGATCATCGATCGTCGTCTTCCAAGGCCCTGACGTCCTCGGTGGAGATGACGGTGCCGAGCCTGATGACGGAGAGGCCGGTGCGTTGGCTGCGGAACACCTGTGACGTCGCCTGACCGGTGCCCAGTGCGCGGCGCATGAGGTCGGCCACGGTTTCGCTCAGGGTCTTGCCGGTGTCCCGCGCGATCGACATCGCCTGCCGGTGCAGATCGACGGGTAGGTCTATGGTCGTGCGCATCGATCCATCATCGCATCATGATGTGCCACGCCCTGTGGTCGAGGCGTCGCCGACGGTGTGGCGGCGGGCGGCCGGATGAGGTCCCGATCCCCGGTCGTCACCTCAGCGTGAAGAATTCGATGCGAATATGCCGATGTAGGAAACTTTCCATCTGCGCAGATCACGGCGAGTTTCTTGACGTGGCTTGACAACTGCGGCATCCTGTTGTCGAGCCGCCGCCCCCAGGCGGCTCAGACACACTGGAGGGATACCCGGTAATGTCCAAACAGTCAAGGCGCACCTTTCTCACGGCGGCGATCGCCCTGCCCACCACCGCCGCGGTAGTCGGTCTCACCGGAGGCGTCGCCCACGCCGCCGGATACGTCTTCCCCCGCACCCTGCAACAGGGCCACTCCGGCTCGGATGTGCGCGAACTGCAGGTCCGCGTCGCCGGATACCCCGGTTACGGCGCGGTCCTGGCGATCGACGGTGCCTTCGGTCCGGCCACTCACGCGGCGGTCCGGCGGTTCCAGCAGGCATACGGCCTGGCCGTGGACGGCATCGTCGGCCCGAACACGCGCGGCAAGCTGCAGGCGCTGTCCGACTCCGACAACACCCCTATCCACTTCACCTACGCCGAACTGAACCGGTGCAACAGCACATGGGGCGGCGGACGGGTGTCGGCGGCCACCGCCAAGGAGAACGGCCGCCGGGCCATGTGGAAGCTGGAGGCCCTGCGTCACGCGCTCGGCGACCGCCCGATCAACATCAGCAGCGGCTTCCGCAGCGTCTCGTGCAACTCCGCGGTCGGCGGTGCCACGAACAGCCGGCACATGTACGGCGACGCCGTCGACCTGGTCGGCTCGCACTCGTTCTGCACGATGGTCAAGCAGGCCCGTAACCACGGATTCTACGAGATCCTCGGCCCCGGTTACCCGGGCCACAACGACCACGTTCACGTCGCGGCCCGTTCCGGTCGCTTCTGGGACGCCCCGAGCTGCGGGGTCTGATCCGTCACGACATCACGGGCGTGTCCGCATTCCGGGCACGCCCGTGCTGCCGCCGTCGGTCGAGTTCACCCGGCCGCCTCGGTCCGGGAGCGCGGCCACACCGCCCGCACCGCCAGGTACAGCACGAATCCCAACGGCGCGAGCAGGATCGTCACCAGCAGGATCGGGGCCATGACCAGCGGGTGCACGCCGCGCCGCCGGGAGTCCCGGTACTCCCACGCCCCCACGAACAGGTCGAAGGCGATGAAGTGCGCCCAGCCCAGCGCCGCGCCCTCCGGGGTCGCGAGCAGCGCCGATACCGCCTCGATGTCCGGTCGGGACACCGCGGTGAGCACCGTCCCGAACTGGGGCACCAACAGGATCACGTAACAGGCGGCGGCCGGTAGCGCGATGAGTGGCGACTTCATGATCGTCACCGTCCACCGCCAGCGCGGCAGCACGATCATCAGGAACCAGAACGGTGCCGCGAGTACGAACACCAGTGTGAAGAGCGTGTCGGCCATGTGCCGCCTCCTGTGGATAATGGGTAACGCCACTATCGATAGTAGCGGTACCCATTGGTTGAGGGGAGCCGCCTCCCGCCGCGGCCGACGTTCCGCAACCGCGCTCCGCGCCGCAGCACGCCCGGCCGGGTGACGGCGCGCGGCCGGACGTGGGCGGGCCGCTTCGCCTCCGCCTTCCACCACAATGTTCACGCCCCCGACCAGGTCCCCACCCGCTAGAGTCCGGTGCGGGGGGTACATGACGGAGGGTTTCGCGAGATACACCAGGGCGGTTCTCGGCCTGGTCGTCGCCGCGACCGTCGCCTTTCAACTCGGCCGGTGGCATGACGCCCCGGGCCACGGGGTCGCCGCCCAACTGACTGACGCCTCCATGGTCGTCGGCCTGCTCGCCGCGGTGAGCCTGATCGTCACCGCCGCCGCGTCCGACCCGCGTGACCCCCGGTTCGACGGCCTGCGCGGTGCCGCCTGCCTCTCCGGCGTCGTGGTCGCGGTGACCTGCCTGGCGTCGGAGGCCGTCCCCGCGTGGCCGTTGCCGCAGTGGGTCCTGCCGTTGGCGTTGACGGCCGACTGGTGCCTGTGGCCGCCGCGGCGCAGGGTCACCGCCCGGCTCGTCGCCGCCTGGAGTGCGCCGCTGCTCCTCTACCCGGCGATCGTGTTCCTGCTGGGCGGCCTGGGCGGCTGGTATCCGGTGTGGATCCGTCAGGTCACCGCGTCCGGTGTGCCCGTCCTCGCCGCCGTGGCCGGCGCGACGGCCGTGACGACGGGCCTGTTGGCCGTCGCCACGTTGCGCCGGGACGGCGCCCGGCGACCACAAGTCGGCGACCCCGGCATGTCGGGAACCGCCGACGCGGCCACATCGGTGCACAATCCATGAACACGGTGTGACCGGTGCACCGGAGGAGTGCCGGAGAGGAGCTGGCCGGGTGCTTCAGCTGCTGAAGCGGACCGCGATGGCGTCCCCGGGGGACAGGGCACCCGCGTGGCTGCGATGGCTTCCCGTGCTGGTGCTGCTCGGACTACTGCCGGCACACCTGCTGACACCCGACAACGTACGACTCTCCTTCCTCATCGTGGCGATGCCACCGCTCGCGGCACTCGTCAACGGCCCGTTGTTCACCAGCCTGCTGTCGCTCGTCGCGATCACCGAGTTCGTGCTGTTCTACCTGCTCGCCGACACGCCCGACGGCTGGCACGACACCGCCACCGACGGACTGTCCACCATGTTCGGCATCGTGGTGATGAGCATCCTCATGGCGTGGGTGCGTGACAGGTACAACAACCGGCTCGTCCGGGTCAGCACGGTCGCCCGGTCCGCGCAACTCGCCCTGTTGCCGCACATCCCCGACGCCGTGGGCGCCCTGCGGTGTGCCGCCTGGTACCGGCCCGCGGAACAGGACACCATGGTGGGCGGCGACATGTTCGACGTGCAGGACACGTCCTACGGCGTGCGCGTGATGGTCGCCGACGTCAAGGGCCACGGCTTGGGCGTGGTCGCCACGGTGGCGGCGTTGCTGGGCTCCTTCCGGGAGGGCGCACTCGACGACTCCACCCTGGACGGGATCGGCGGCCGCCTCGAACGCCGGATGGCGTGGGACAACGCAGGACGTGACGAGTGGAGGACCTCGTTCGCGACGTCGCTGCTGATGGAGTTCCCGCCGGGGAACCGCGAGGTGAGACTCACCAGTTTCGGTCACCCCACGCCGCTGCTGCTGCGGCGCGGCAGGGTCAGGGAACTGGTCGCGCCGCCGGGTCCGCCGCTGGGCCTCGCCGGCCAGTTGCGCGGCGGCGTCACCACCGTCTCCGCCCGGCTCCAGACCGACGACGTACTGCTGGCCTACACCGACGGAGTCACCGAGGCCCGCGACCGCCAGGGCACCTTCTACCCGCTGGTGGAGAGGGTCACCCGGCGGCTCGCCGACGAACCACACGTCACCGCGGCGCAGCTCGTCGAGTTCATCGACGTCGACCTCGACGACTTCGGGGCCAGGCGACGGGACGACATGGCGGTGCTGGCGATCAGGGTCTCGCCGTGAGGGTCACAGCTCCTCCAGCGTGACACCCAGCATGTGCGCCTCCTGGCTGAGGTCGGACGTCAACTTGGCGATCGAGCCCCGCCCCCGGACCGTCAGCCTCGTACTCCGGGAACCCTCCCGCGACCGTTCGGTGCTGACCTCGGTCACGGTGAACCCCTGACTGGTGCACAACGCGAGCGCCGCCGCCAGGGCCGTACCCGAGTCGTAGGTCAGTTGCAGCCGCCCGGAACGTTTCGCGAACCGCCCGATCAACCGTTCCATCGGCGTCAACCCCGCCACCACGATCAGATGCAGCACCGTGACGCCGACCGCGATAACCGGCAGGCCCGCCGCACACGCCATGGCTATCGCCGTGGTGACCCAGATCGAGGCGGCCGTCGTCATCCCGAACACGAGGTTGCGCTGGAAGAAGATGACGCCCGCGCCGAGGAAACCGATTCCCGACACGACCTGGGCCGCGATACGGGCCGGATCGACGCCGGGGGAGTCGGCCGACACGTCGAAGCCGTAGCGTCCCGCCATGACGAACAGCGCCGAACCGAGCGCGATGAGCGCGTGGGTGCGCATGCCCGCCGGCTTGCCCTCGTACTCGCGTTCGGCCCCGATCAGCAGGCCGAGGAACAGGGCGAGGCCGAGCAGGCCGAGATGTTCCCAGAAGTCCATGAGTCACCGTCCTCTGTGCGGGGCGATGCGCGTCGCGGTCGCCGTCGGCGGTGACGGGTCCGCTCACCGCAGGACCGTATTTCCCCGGAGGAGTCCCGGTTCAATCGAGCAGGCGTTCCCGCAGACCGTCCACCGCCTCCGGTGTCAGGCCCAGTCCGTCGGTGACGAACCCGTCGAACGAACCGTACCGTCGGTCCACCGTGTCGAACGCCGCCGTCAGGTATTCCGGTCGCTGCTCCAGCACGGGGATGAACAGGTCGACGGGTACACCGGCGCGGATGAGCATCGCCAGGTGGTCCGACGCCCGGGGCCGGTAGAACTCGTTGGACGCCAGGTAGTCGGCGATCACGGAGTCACGGGGGACTCCGAGCAGGGTCAACAGGATCGCCGTCATCCATCCGGTGCGGTCCTTCCCCGCCGTGCAGTGATACAGCACCGGCAGCCCGTCCGGGCCGGCCGCCAACCCCACGGCCTTCCCGAACTGCGCCCGTTCGGCGTCGTTGTCGACGAATCCACGGTTCACGTCGCACATCAACCGGGCCCCGCCGCCGTCGCCGAGTACTCGCGTCAGTCTCCCGGGATCGCCCGACACCGCCAGCGCGTAGAACTGCTGGATACTGCCGCCACCCACCGGCAACGCGACGGGCTCCACACCCTCCGGCAGGCGGTCGGGACCGTCGGTGCGCACCTCGTCGGAGGTCCGGAAGTCGATGACGGTGCGCAGTTCCAGCTCCGCCACCCGGGTCACGTCGGCCGGGGTCAGTCCCGACAGCGAACTCGACCGGTACACCAGGCCGCTCTTGACCGTTCTGCCGTCGGCGGTGTGCAGGCCCCCGACGTCCCGCAGATTCGGGGTGCCCTCCAACTCGATCAACGCCACGCCGTCTCCCTTCGAGTGCTGGCACTATACCGGTGGCCGGTGAGGGCGACCACGCGCAGCGGCGACATGCCGGACGACCGGTGGCAGGACACCCGCCCGCCGCACCGAGTTTCCCCGCCCGACATCCGCGTGTGTCCCCTCCGTGCGGTCCGGCCGTTACCTTGGCGCGGGACCGAACCTTCTACCGAGGTGCGTAACCATGATTCACGTACGCAGAACCCGGGCCGTCCCCACCGCGCGGGCACACCGTCGCCTCCACCGTGGACGTGGCCGCTTCGCGGTGGCACACCGGGCCGGCTGCGGTGACGCGCCCGAGATGACGGCCGCGGCCTTCGCCGCGGCGGCCGCCCACCGGCCCACGACCATCGAGGTGGACGTGCAGTTGACCCGGGACGGTGTTCCGGTGCTGCTCCACGACTTCACCCCGGCGCGTACGACCGACGTGGCGGCGGTCTTCCCGGGCCGGGCCGACCACCCCGTGAACACCTTCACGCTGTCGGAACTCCACCGCCTCGACGCCGGAGCCCACCGGAACGGGCGGTTCGCCGGACAGCGGATCCTCACCCTCGCCGAGGTGCCCGACCTGATCGGGCCCTGCCGCACCGGCCTGTTCGTCGAGTTGAAGCACCCCGCGAGGCACCCGGGACTGGAGAGGGCCGTCGACGACGTCCTCTCGTCCGACTCCCGATGGGACGACCTGATCGCCGCGGACCGGTTGACGTTCCTCTCGTTCGCCGCGGACTCACTGCGCCGGATGTCGGCACTGCGCCCGGGAGTCGCGTCGATGTGGCTGGCGACGCGAATCCCGGGGAGGAGCCGACTCGCCCGGCTCGCCGGTTGGGCCGACGAGTTCGGAGTGGACGAGCGGGCCGTGTCGGGACCCGACGACGTCGCCAGGGTGCAGGCGGCGGGGCTGCGCCTCAACGTCTACACCGTCAACGACCCGGACCGGATGCGTGAACTGCTGGACTGGGGCGTCGACGCCCTGACGACCGACTACCCCGGTGTGCTGGCGGCGGTGCTGGATCGGGAACCGGCGGGAGTCAACTGAATCGGGGAACCGAGGCCGCCACCCGGCGTGTGAAGCGCCCGGGTGGCGGCCTCGGTCGTTCCCATGGGCGGTTCACGTGACCGCTCGACCGGCCTCCGCGGGCGCGCCGGGCGACCACGCCGTTCCGTTCGTCGGTGACGCGACTCGTGGCGCGGCCGGTGTTCGCAGCCGGTGCCGACTCCGAAGGCCGCCGGCCCGTCCGTAGGTGACGGACTCGTGCGCCCTGCCGTCTGACATGCGAACGGCTCGCCTCGTCGTTCAAGGCGAGCCGTCGCGCGGCGTTATTTGTCGCGAGCCATCGCGCTGTACTACTTGTCGCGAGCCATCGCGAAGCCCTTCATGAACGGGCGTTGCAAGGCGAGGAACACCAGGATCGGTGGGATCGACGCGATGAGCGCACCCAGCATCAGCGGCCCGTAGAGCTGTCCCTGGCCGGACTGCTGGAGGCTGGCGAGTCCCACCTGGACGACCTGGTCGGACCGGTCGTTGACGGTGAGCAGCGGCCACAGGTACATGTTCCAGCCGTACAGGAACTCGATGACCAGCAGTGCGCCCAACACGTTCCACGACAACGGGATCAGCACTCGGGTGAGGAACTGGATCGGGTTGGCGCCGTCGAGCTGCGCGGCCTCCGACAGGTTCGCCGGAAGGTTCGCGAAGTGCTGCCGGAACAGGAACGCGGCGGTCGCCGAGGCGAGGAACGGAATCGTCAGACCCGCCATCGTTCCCGAGATCCCGAAGTCGTGCGTCACCTCGAACAACGCCAGGATCGAGATCTCGGTGGGCATCATGAGCGTGATCAACACGAAGAAGAACACGATCCAACGACCCGGGAACCGGAAGTACACGAACGCCAGACCCGCCAGCAGGCCGGTAGCGGCCTTGCCGACCGAGATGATGATCGCCATTATCGCCGAGTTGACCATGAACCCGCCGAGATCGCGGTCGTTCCACACCGTGTCGAGGTTCGCGAGGAACGAGTCCCCGAAGGTGAGGTCGAAGTTGATCATCTGCGCGTTGTTCTGGGTCGCCACCAGGATCGCGTAGACCACCGGTGCGCACGAGACCGCGCAGATCAACGACAACGCCACGTGCAGGTACCACTTGCCGCCGCGTCTGCGGCCGCGGCGTCTCGGTACCCGTTCCTCGGTCGCGGTCACGGCCTTGGTGATGTCCATGCCATGGCCTCCTATGCTCCGTAGTGGACACGTCGGCCGGTGGCCCGGAACTGCCAGGCGGTCACCGCGAGCACCATCGCGAACAGGACCAGGGAGCCCGCCGCACCGTCACCGATGTTGCCGGTCGAGACCTCGATGATGGAGGTCATGGCGTCGGTGGTGGCGCCGGAGGGGCCGCCGCCGGTGAGATACGCGATCGTCCCGAACACCTGGAAGAACGCGTAGGTCACGTTCGTGACGATCAGGAAGAACGTGATGGGCGTCAGACTCGGCAGGATGAAGTGCCGGAACCGCTGCCACGCGTTCGCCCCGTCCATCTGCGCGGCCTCCAACATCTGGGTGGAGACGTTCTGCAACCCGGCGATGTAGAACAGGATCGTGAAACCGAGCGTCTTCCAGATGCTCGCGACGATCACCACCACCCGCGCCAGAGTGGCGTCGGTCCGGTAGTTCGGCATCTCCCAGGGTGTCAGGGTCTCCCAGATGTGCCCGGCGATGCCGGTGAGCGGGTCGAAGATGACGAAGAACAGGATGCCCGCGATCGGCGGGCTGATGGCGTACGGCCACACCAGGAGAGTTCGGTAGATGGACCTGCCGCGGATCGGCTGCGACACCAGCAAGGCGATTCCCAGGCCCACGGCGAGACCTATCAGGACTGTCCCGGAGGTGAGGATCAGGGTGGTGACGAAGACCGGCCGGTAACCGGGGCCGAACACCGACGCGGTCGCGGCGACGACCGTCAGGACCACCAGGGCGCCACGCAGCCTCGCCAACCGGTTCGCGGTGTCGTCCAGGCCCGGGCGGGCGTGCCGTCTGGCGACGTGGGCCGCCACCGCCGCCACCAGCAGGGCCGCGGCGGGTACGACGAACCACCACTCCAGGCTCGGACCGAGCAGCGCCGTGTAGTTGTCCACACAGACGAACGGCTCACGCGGGGCGCCGCGCCGGACCAGGTGCGTGGACAGCCGGAACGTCTCCACCAGTGGCCAGTACAGGAACACGGCGAGGATCGTCAGCGTGGGCACCAGCAGCAGCCACGGCATGAGCGGCCGGTGCCGGTACGTTCCCGAGTCGCCGCCGCTGTCGAGGTTCCCGAGTCCGCCGGGACTGCTCAATGCCCGGCCGATCCACGCCACCGCGGCGATCGCCACGGCCGCGCCTCCCGCGAAGGCGACCGTCCCGACCGCGTTGTCCATGAGGCCGCGCTCCGGTTCGAAGGTGCACGACTCCAGGGGGACCATGGTGATGAGGGGACCCAGTAGACCCGCCGGCGCCACGATGAGGGCGCCGGCGCGGCCGGACAGTCCGGCGGAACGCCAGACCGCCCGGCCCACCAGGGCTCCGGCCACCGCCGTCATCGCGAACAGCGGCAGCATTATCGGATAGACCGTCACGGATGTCAGCCCGAGTAGAGCGAGTTGTACTCGTCGAGGAGCTGCTGCGCGGCGGCGTCGGCCTCTTCGAACCGCGTCGCGGGATCGGCTCCTGAGGTGAGGATGTCCTCCACCGCCTTGGTGATCTCGGCGCGGATCGCCACGAAGCTGCCCAGCAACACGCCCGAAGCGGCGGGTGAACCGTCCGACAGCGCCAACTGGTCGGTCGCGACCTGCTGGTACGGGTTCTCCTCGAACCAGCCCTCGGTCTCCAGCAGTTCGATCGCGGAGTTCGTGATCGGGATGTAGCCGGTGGTCTTGTGCCAGTCGGCGGCGTTCTCGGGGTTGTTGAGGTACTGCATGAAGGCCAGGGCGCCGTCTCGGGTGTTCTCGGGGAGGCCGTCGACCAGCCACAGTGTCGCGCCGCCGATCAGGTTGCCCGAGTAGGGCTTGTCGGCGAAGACGGGCATCCGGCTGACCTGCGCCTCGAATCCGGTGGCCTCGGCCTCGGTGACGACGGAGGTCGCGTCACCGGAGGAGGTCAGCAGGAACGCGACCTCCTGGCCGCCGAAGGCGTTCTTGGGGCCGTCCCAGTCCTCCTGGACACCGGAGTAGTAGTAGTGGCCGGAGTCGTTGAGCTCCTTCCAGTACTCGATGAACGACAGCCACTCCGGAGAGGTCAGGTCGACGTTCTCCGCGCGGCCCGACCGTCCGTTGTCCTGGTCGGCGAGCAGGCCGCCCTGCTCGGCGAGCACCTGCTCCGGGAACCAGGAGTGGTTCGGCCAGCTGATGCAGTTGGCGGGGGCGTCGTCCAGCGCCATGATCTTGTCGCAGGCGGCGGTGACGTCCTCCCAGGTCTGCGGGGGCGCGTCGACGCCGGCCGCCTCGAGGTACGTCGAGTTGGAGTAGAACAGGGTCGTGGAGGTGTTCCACGGCATGGAGGAGAACTCGCCGTCGACCGTGTAGTACGAGCGGGCGGCGTCCACGACGTCGTCCAGGACGACCGGTTCGCCGAGGATCTCGTCGCGGCCGCCGATGGCGTCCTCGACGGAGGCGAACAGCGGTTCACCGTCGGCGTTGACGGCGTCCCTCGACTCCTGCGTGGCGGCCTCGAAGTTCTGCACGATGGTCGGGGGCTCGCCCTGCTGGGATGCCGCGGTCAAGGCGTCGAACAGGACCTCGTAGCTCTCGTAGCCCTGCACGTTGACGGTGAACTCGGGGTGTTTCTCGGTGAATTCGGCGGCGCGTTCCTTCGCCCAGTCCAGTCGGTAGTCGGTGAATCCGATCCAGACGTCGATGGCGCCTTCGTCTTCGGGTTCGTCGCTGCATGCCGTCAATCCGGTCACGAGCAGCGCCGCCAGCGCACAGCCGGCGATCGCGCGAGCGCGTCGCATTCTTCCTCCATAATGGGCTTAAATGGATTCCCGGGGTGGGAACCGGGGCAGAGGTCACCCCACTATGGATGAACGCGGAAGCGACCCTGGTTCCGACGCAAGGACGATACCCACAAAGATCCAAACTTGGCAATAGCCGGATCTTAATGGCGGAATCGGCCGAAAACGCACGGAGCCGCACCGTGACCGGCCGGATGCCGGCGCGCGGTGGTGACGGCCCCCGGCCGGATCACGGAGATCACGGTGAACCGTCAGACGGAACTAAAGGCCGCCCGGTTAACCTGCCGGCCACCCCGGCGGGGCGGACGGCGGACGTTTGGGTGGCCGGAACCTGAACACGGCCGGAGGGCGGTCGCGGTCACGGGTGAAGGCCGTGCCGCGACCGCCCCCGGCGATCACGGGCGAGGAGCGCCGGGATCAGTAGTAGCAGCCGGTGGTGGGAAGGGTCGTCGGGTTCGGTACGGGGTCACCGTCGTACACGGCGATCAACCAACGCTGCGGGCAGACACTGGTGTTCGGGGGCTTCCGGATCGCGAAGTGCAGGTGCGGGCCGGTGGAGTTCCCGGTGTTGCCGGTGCGTCCGATCTGCTGCCCGGGCGTGACCTTCTGCCCGTTGGAGACGCCTATGGAGGAGAAGTGGCAGTAGGTGTAGCGGTTCCCCGCCGCGTCGACGATGTTGACGCCCAGGCCGCAGCTCGAATCGTTGATGCGGCTCGCGGTACCGGCGACCACCGCCAGCGCCGGCGTGCCGGTCGGCACGGCCAGGTCGATGGCGGGGTAGTCGTGGTGCGGGTCGTCCCATTCGGTGCGGGGCAACAGGTCGTGGTCCAGTGGCAGCGAGGCGTCGCCGACCGGCGGTGAGGCGCCCACGAGGTACTGCCACACCGTGTCGTTGACGGCGGTGCCCGCGGCGAGACCGTGTTCGGCCTTGAACTCGGCGAGCGCGGCCTGGGTGGCGGACGAGAACGCGCCGTCGACCGGCACGTCGTGGTCGTGGCGGTTGAGAAGGGTCTGCAGCGCCTTCACCGCCTCGCCCGAGGAGCCGGTGTTCAGGTCGACGGTGAGTACCGGCCAGGTCTGCGGACCCACGATGCCGTCGGCGCCCAGTCCGTTGTCCTGTTGGAACCGGGTGACGGCGCCCTTGGTGAGCGGACCGAAGATGCCGTCCGCGTCGATCGATTCACCGTGGTGACGCAGCAGGAGCTGCACGGTCTTCACCCGGTCGCCGGTGTCGCCGTTGCGGACGAGCGGCCAGGCGGGAGCGGCGGTGGTGGCGGGTGCGGCGTAGGCGAGGTTGGCGCCGACGACGCCGGTGACCGCCAGCGCCAAGGCGGTGGTCAGCCCCACCAGCAATCGGGTGAGTCGGCGGCGGGAGTGGCCGACACGAGAGGGTGTCGGTGTTCTGTTCATGGTGATTCTCCGGGCGGTGTCCGGCCGTCGCCGGCCGGTCGGCGGTGTTCGCCGTGGTGGCGAACCTGGACCGGAGGCCGCGGTGGTGCCGGGGATCCGGCGACGCCGTGGGTACGCGGGCGGGCCGGTCGGTGACCGGGGCCTCCGGTTCGCCGGGACGTGGGTCCCGGTGGGTCGGAATCGTCCCACTGTGACTTTACGATTGTCAATATTCGCAACCATAATCGACATACTCCGTAGCGGCTGCGGTGTCGGTAGCGGCCGCTCTCACCTGCGGAGTCATGTGACCTGGCCGGTGTGTCCACCATGTGGGAGCCGCCTTCGGCTACGCCGCACGACATTCGCGTTCGGGAACATCGGCCGTCGCGTGGTCACGACCCCACCTCGTCGACGGCCCGTCGCCCGTCCCGTGGCACGTCATCGGCGGCCGGAGCCGGGGGTGCCGGTGTCTCATCGGCGGGATGAGGCGGTGTCCCCGACTCCGGTGGTGCGAACGTCACGACGAGTGTGGTGGACGGTTCACGCCGCCGGTCCGGCGGCTACCGCCGTGGCGGTGGGAACGGCGTTCCCGGCGCGACGGGAACGCCGCCGGTCGAGCAGGAGCAGAACCGTGCCGAAGCCGGCCAGTGCCGCGCCGGACAACAGCAGCGACCAGTCGTAGGCCGACGTACCGAGCGCCCCCGCCGTCAGATTGTGACCCGTGTGGAAACCCACCGCGAGCCAGATCGTGCCGCCGTAGGCGCGGCACGCGGCCACGGCGAGCCCGAGGCCGGTGGCCATGACCGCGTACAGCAACCGGAAACCGAGGTCGGCGTCGGCGCCGGGGTTGGAGATGACGTGCAGCACGCCGAACGACACCGACACCGCCGTGACCACCGCCCAACGCGGCCACTGCCGCGACAGCGACGAGAACAGGTAGCCCCGGAACAGCAACTCCTCCGGGAACGCCTGGCCCAGCAGGATCACCAACCCGCGCAGCGCGAGCAATCCGGCCAGTACCCAGCCGCTCATCGGGAACGCCTGCCAGGTGTCGCCCAGGAACAGGACACGTACCACCTTCACCAGGCCCATCACCGCCGCCGCCAGCACGACACCGGTGAGCAGCGCCCCGCTGGCACTCCACGGCGACGACCGGCGCACCGGGCGGACCGGCCGCCGGTCGACGAACCGGCGCAGCAGCGCGGCGACCCCGATCGCACCGGCCGCCATACCCGCCACCGAGAACAGGCCGGCGACCTCGGAGTGCAGCCCGAACGGCATGACGATCAGGGACACCGCGATTCCCGCCGCCACGAAGCCGAACATCCCGGCCATGGTCAACAGGATCCGCACCAGCGGATGGAATCTCGGGGGCTTTGACTCTTCGATCTCACTCATGCCCCGAACGTATGGCGACCCCGTCGGCGGGCGGATCGGCCGAGCGGACCCGGCGGGTCATGTCGCGGCACGGTGGAACACCGGACCGGAGTCCCCCGATCGACACGGCCGAACGGCCTTCCGGCCATGCCGGGCCATGACCACGGTCATGTCCTCGGCACGGTGCCACCGCCCCGACCAGCGTAGACGTCGCCGCCGCACCTCGCGCTGCGGTCGCGCGCTGTTAGCGTTGCCGTATGGAGGAACCAACACCACCCGACCCGCGCGGACGGTGGATCCGGGTCGTCGACGGCCGGGCACCGTTGCTGTTCAGCGGACCGTTCTGGTGTGCCGTCGTACTGGTGTTGGCGTCCGCCGCGGCCGACCTCAACCTCGTCGACGTCGGCACTCCACAACGGATGCAACCCACGACGGCACCGATGCTCGTGGGTGCGCTCCTGGCCGCCGCCATCTGGCCGATGCTGAGGTGGACACCCACCGCGCCCGCTTGGCGCAAGGTACTGAGCGCGGTGTTCGCCGCCCTGATCTGCCTGATGCTGCTCGTGGGCGGGTGGGCGAGCGTCGTGCTGATGGCGTTGGTCGTCGTCCACGTCGTCTTCGTCTTCGGCAACCGCGGGGCGATCGTGTACGGGTTCGTGATGTTGGCGGTCGCCTTCGGCATCTCCCTGTACTTCCGCAACAGCCTGACCGTGGCGCTGGTGGAGTCCGCCGTGACGGGGGTCTTCGCCGCGTGGGCCATCGCCATGGCCAACGTCCTGAGTTCGGAGCAACGGCATGCCCGTCGCACCCGGGAACTGCTGGCGGAGCAGGCCCGCGCCCACGCCGATCTGCGCCGGTACGCCGACCGGGTCAGGGAACTGACCGTCGGCGAGGAGCGCGCCCGCATGTCCCGCGAGATGCACGATTCGGTGGGTCATTACCTGACGGTCATCGCTCTCGGCCTGCGCAACGCCGAGCGGTACCGCGCGGCGGGACGGGACGGCGCCTGGGAGGAGGTCGCCCAGGCCAGGCAGCTCACCGCCGAGGCCCTGGCCGACACCAGGCGGTGGGTGCGGGCACTCCGGCCGCTGGCACTGGAGGGACGGGCCGGGATCGACGCCCTCGCCGCGCTCGCCGGATCGTTCGACGGGGACGGCCTGACCGTCGACTTCGCCGCCCACACCGGCGTGGACGAGGTCGGTGAGGACGCCGAACTGGTGCTGTACCGGGTACTCCAAGAGGGACTGACCAATGTGGTGAGACATTCGGGTGCCCGCCGGGTGACGATCCGGCTGGACCGGTCGGTGCTCGGTGTGGTGCTGACCATCCGCGACGACGGCCGGGGCCGCGGCGACGACGTCTCCGACGGCCTGGGCATCGACGGCCTGCGTCACCGCGTCGCCGTGCTGGGCGGCACGATCACCACGACGGGCGACACCGGCGGGTTCACACTCCGCGCCGAACTCCCCGCGCCGGTTCCGGCCCGGGTCGGGTGACGGCGATGCGGCCGGTGCGGGTGCTCATCGTCGACGACCAGGTGCTCATGCGCCAGGGACTACGCAAACTGTTGGAGATCGAACCCGCCGTCGAGGTGGTGGGTGACGCGGCGGGTGCGGCGGCCGCCCTCGCCCTGCTGGAACGAGTGGAGACCGACGTCGCCCTCGTCGACGTCCGCATGCCGCACATGGACGGGATCGCGTTGATCGAGGCGATGTCCCACCGGCACCCGGCCGTCGCGGCGGTCATCCTCACCACCTTCGACGACGACGACTACGTCTTCGGCGGGCTGCGCGCCGGGGCCAGGGGCTACCTGCTGAAGGACACCCCGCCGGAGGAACTGGTGTCGGTGCTGTGCCGGGCGGCGCGGGGTGAGACCGTGCTGGGTGGGGCCGCCGCGGCACGCCTGGTCGCGGGCCTGCGCTCCGACGGTGCGGTGGGCGACGGTGGGGGACTGTCGGAACTGTCACCACGGGAACACGAGGTCGCACGGCTCGTCGGGGACGGCGCCACCAACCGCGAGATCGCGAGGCGGCTCTACATCACCGAGGGGACGGTCAAGAACCACATCTCGGCCGTGCTCAGGAAACTGGGACTCCGCGACCGCACCAGGCTCGCCCTGTACGTCGCCGGGCACCGGCCGGACTGACCGTCCGGAGAAGACGCCCGCCGGTGCCGCGCGGCACCGGCGGGCGGATCGGTCAGATCGCGGCGTCGAGGCCGCGCTTGCGCAGCAACGGCTCGATGCGCGGGTCGCGGCCCGCGAAGTCGCGGAACAGGCCCATCGCGTCGGTGCTGCCGCCGCGCGACAGCAGCCGCGCGCGGAAGCGGTCGCCGTTGGCGCGGGTCAGGCCGCCGTTCTCCTTGAACCACGCCACCGTGTCGGCGTCCAGCACCTCACTCCAGATGTAGGAGTAGTAGCCGGCGGAGTACCCGCTGCTGAAGACGTGTCCGAAGTAGGTGGTCCGGTAGCGGGGACGCACCTCCGGCACCGCGACACCCGCCGTCTCCAGGGCGGCCGCCTCGAACGCCTCCACCACCGCGCGGGCGTCGGAGCCCGAGGGCACCCGGTCGGCGGACAACCGGTGCCACGCCAGGTCCAGCAGCGCCGCGGCGAGGTATTCGGTCGTGGCGAACCCCTCGTTGAACTGCTGCGACTCCAGCAGCCGGTCCACCAGTTCCCGGGGCATCGGTTCACCGGTCTCGTGGTGCCTGGCGTAGTTGGCCAGCACCTCCGGCCAGGTCGACCACATCTCGTTGACCTGGGAGGGGAACTCGACGAAGTCACGCGGCACGTTGGTCCCGGCCAGGCGGGGGTACGTCACGTCGGAGAACAGCCCGTGCAGGGCGTGACCGAACTCGTGGAACATGGTGGTGACCTCGTCGAAGGTCAGCAGGGCCTTCTCACCGGCGGGCGGCTTGGGGATGTTGAGGTTGTTCACCACCACCGGCCGCTGATCCAGCAGCCGCGACTGCAGCACGTGGGAGTTCATCCACGCGCCGCCGTTCTTGGAGTCGCGGGTGAAGAAGTCGGCGCAGAACAGTCCGAGCGGCGAACCGTCCTCCTCGAACACCTCGAACACCCGCACGTCCGGGTGGTACGTCGGAAGGTCGGACCGTTCGGTGAAGCTCAGGCCGTACAACCGGTTCGCGGCGAAGAAGACGCCGTCCCGGAGGACCCGCTCCAGTTCCAGGTACGGCCGCAGCGCCGAGGCGTCGAAGTCGTAGCGCTCCTTGCGGAGCCGTTCGGTCGCCAGCGACCAGTCCCACGGGTCGATGGTCTCGCGGCCGAGCACCTGGGCGCGCTCCACCGCCTCGACCCTGACGTTCGCCACCGCCGCCGGAGCCAGCCGCGCGAGCATGTCGGCGGCGGCCTGCGCCGTCCCGGCCGTCTGGTCCTCGATGGTGTAGGCAGCGTGGTCGGAGTAGCCCAGCAGCGCGGCCCGCTCGGCACGGGCGGCGACGATGCGCAGCACCGTCTCCGAGTTGTCCGAATCGGACCCGTCGTTGCCGCGCCGGATCGACGCGGTGTAGATCCGCTCCCGCACCTTCGGGTCGGTCAGGGCGGCGAGCTGCGGGTGCATCGTGAAGTTGTTGAACGTCAACAGGTACTTGCCGTCCAGGCCGCGGGCGGCGGCCGCCTTGGCGGCGCTGGTGATCGCGTCGGCGGACATGCCGTCGAGCTCGGCGACGTCGTCGATCACGACGGCGGCGGCGTTGGTGGCCGCGAGCTGGTTCTGGGAGAACGTGGTCGACAGCAGCGCCAACTCCTCGTTGAGCTCCCTGAGGCGACGCTTGTCCTCGTCCGACAGGGCGGCACCGGCGCGCACGAAGTCGAGGTGGTACCTGCGGAGCAGCCATGCCTGCTCCTCGTCGAGGCCGAGTTCCCCGGCGCGGTCGTGAAGGTCCTTGATCCGGGCGAACAACCGGGCGTCGAGACGCATCTCGTCCTGATGGGCGGTGACCATCGGGGCGATCCGCTTCTGGAGGTCCTGGAGGTTCGGGTTGGTGTCTGCGGAGCTGATGTTGTAGAACACCAGCAGCACCCGCTGAAGTATCCGGCCGGAACGTTCCAACGCCACGACGGTGTTCTCGAAGGTGGCGGGTTCGGGATCGGAGACGATCGCCTCGATCTCGGCGCGCTGCTCGGCCATTCCCCTCTCCACCGCCGGAAGGTAGTGGGCCTCCTCGATCGTGTCGAACGGCGGCATCTCGTACGGCAGCGTACTGGGAACGAAGAACGGGTTATTCGTATCGGTCACCCACGTCAGGCTACCCGTGATCACCGACCTACCATGGTCGCGAAGGCGACAGGGGTGACAACGGGCGTGCGGACTTGCTTCGAGATAGATGAACGCGACGAATATCACGTCGCCCGGAATCTGCTCGTCCGCCGGTGCGTGGTGTGGGCGCGGGAGCGGTCGCTGCCGGCCGACCCGGAACTGCTCCGGTCCGCACTGGACTCCCGCCACTACTCCAGCGACGGCAGGCTCACCTACTGGACGCCCGCCCACGTGCGTCATCACCTTCTGGAGTGGATCCCCCGGTATCTCGACGCCGAACCGGAGGAGCTCGCCGCCGCCCCCGAGGTGCTGCGGTCCCTGCTGCGTTTCATCGCCGACTACGGGCTCCGCGACCCCAGGGGCGCGGCCCTGCCCGACAACGAGGCCGCGATCGACGCCGCCGCGCGGGAATACCCCGCCGCCCTCGCCGACGTCGAACGGTACGGCGTCGGCAAGTACTGGTCACTGCTGGCACGCCGCCACGGCGTCTCCGTCGACGACGCCGAACGGCTCGCCGCCTTCCAGCGTCGTGCCCGGCGGGAACGGCTCGGTGTGGACGAGGCGCTGCTCGCCAGGCTGACCGCGGCGCAGGCCGGGCACTGGCAGCCGGGGGAGGAGCGGGCACCCGCGCAGCTCCCGGTCGCGTTGCCCGACGACCACCGGCTCGCCGACGCCGCCGCGACCGGAACCACCGTCGCACGGGTCCACGGCCTGATCCGGTGGCTCGGCGACACCGGGCGACCGGTGGACCCGGCGACCGGCGGACTGACCGGGCACCGGTCGCGGGAGCTGGTCGCCGCGATCGGCGCGGGCTCCCGCGCGGAGGCCGACCTGCTCGTGGCCTGGGCCAAGCGCGCCCGGCTGGTCCGGCGCTACCGGGGACGGCTCGTGCCGGTGGCGCGGGCCAGGCGGGTGCTCGCCGATCCGATCGCCCTGTGGCGCCGGCTGTTCGAGGCGATCCCCGCACTGGGCGGCCGTTTCCTGCGACCCGACCCGGCGGCGCCGCCCTCGGCCCTGGAACCCGGGTTCGACGAGGTGCTGCCCGACATCCTCAGCTCCCTCTACAGTCTCCCCTCACCCATGCCGGTCAAGCGCCTGGAGGAGACCGTGTGGTGGCACTGCTGCGGCGCGGTCGTCGACATAGAGTCCATGCCGCCCCAGGTGCGGCGCCGCCAACGCGGACTCCTGGAACGGGACCTCACCGGACTGTGGGACCGGCTCACCGACCTGGGGGCGGTCCGGCGCGACTTCGGCGTCACCGACCCGGTGTTCCTGGCCGACCTGTCCGGCGACGGCATCGACAGCCCCTTCGACCCCGACACCACCGCCGACCTCGCCGCCGAACTGCGGCAGCCGACGGAGCTGGTGCGGCTCACCGACCTCGCCACCTTCGTACTGCGCGACAGGATGCTCGCCGAGGGACGCGAGGCCGGCCTGGTCGGTGAACTGGCCGCGTCGGAGGCGACCGAGATGCTCGGCGTCGTCACCCAGCACTATCCGCCGGCCGCCGCCGCCAGCGAGGTCGACGCCTGGCTGTCCGAGCCGGGACGCGATCTCGAGGCCCTGCTCGACGTCGCCCGCGCCACCCCGCTGCGAAGCCGCGCGGCGGCGATCCTGGAACTGCTCTACGACGTGCAGCCCGGTTCGGCGAAGCTGCTGCGGCGGGTGCGTTCGGACCCGGCCCTGGCCCCGGCGGCCCTGGTGTGCCTCGTGGAGACCGGGATCCTCGACCTCATCGACCTCACCGACGACGAGCGGCAACTCCTCACCGCGGAGTCGTCGCTGCGCCTGATGGAACTCGACGGTCCTGGCGAGATCATCGCCGGACTGGAGGAACTGCCACGTCACGACGCCCGCCGGGTACTGCACCGGGTACTCACCTCCGGTCACCCGGACCGGCAGGGGCTCGCCGAGTTCCGGCGACTCGTCGTGTCGCGGATGCGACGTGACAGGGGCGCGATGCCGCCCGGCACACCGACCTGGACGCCCGAACGGCTCGGTGCCACCCGGCGTGCCCGAATTCGCCGCGGTGGCCACGGCTGATGCCGCCATACACCCGCCGGGTCCGCCACCCGGCCGCCCGTACGACGGAGACGTGATGAAGCTGACCATCGTGATGCCGGTGTTCAACGAGGCGGCGCGGGTCGCCGACGCGATCGCGCACGTGCTTGCCGTCCAGTACCCGTGCCCGGTCGAGCTCATCGTCGTGGACGACGGCAGCCGGGACCGGACCGCGGCCATCCTCGCCGACATCCGGGACCCGCGGATGCGGTTGCTCACGCACCGCCGCAACCGGGGGAAGGGCGCGGCCATCAACACCGCCGTCGCCACCGCGACCGGTGAGTACCTGGTGATCTTCGACGCCGATCTGGAGTACGACGCCCAGGACATCCCGCACCTGCTGGCGCCGATCCTGTCCGGTAGGGCCGAGGTCGTGTACGGCAACCGGACCTTCGGCAGCCACACCTCCTACTCCTTCTGGTACGTCATGGGCAACAAGGCGGTCACGCTGGCGGCCAACGTGTTGTTCAACTCCTACATCGGTGACCTGGAGACCTGTTTCAAGGTGATGCCGGTCGCGTTGTACCGGTCGCTGCGCATCCGTTCGCAGGGCTTCGGCGTGGAGGCGGAGTTGTCGGCGAAGCTGCTGCGGCGGGGAATCCGCCCATTCGAGGTGCCGATCTCCTACCGGGCGAGGACCCGCGAGGAGGGCAAGAAGATCACCTGGCGGGACGGCGTCGAAGCACTGTGGATACTCGGCAGGGAACGGGCGCGCCCGCGCCGGTGACCCGGGCCGACCCGGACCCCGGCACGGCGGCCATGGCAGTATTCAAGCGTGCCGGATTCAGCCGATCTCGTCATCAACGCCGCCAAGGTCGTGGTTCGCCGCGGCCGGAACACCCTGCTCGACGCCGTCGACTGGCAGGTGGAACTGGACGAACGCTGGGTGGTGCTCGGTCCCAACGGGGCGGGTAAGACCACGCTGCTCAACCTCGCGGCCGGACGGATGCACCCCACCGGCGGCACCATGCGCGTCCTCGACGAGCGACTGGGCAGAGTGGACCTCGCCGAACTGCGGCCCCGCATCGGCGTCACCACCGCCGCACTGGCCGAGTCCATCCCGGCCGACGAGAAGGTCCTCAACGTGGTCGTGACGGCGGCCTGGGCGGTGGTCGGCCGCTGGCGGGAGCAGTACGACGCCGTCGACGAGGAACGCGCCCGTGAACTGCTGGACCGGTTCGGGATCGGCCACCTCGCCGACCGCGACTACGGGACCCTCTCGGAGGGTGAACGCAAACGCACCCAGATCGCCCGGGCGCTCATGACCGACCCGGAGCTGCTGCTCCTGGACGAACCGGCGGCCGGCCTGGACCTCGGCGGCAGGGAGCGACTGGTCGCCACCCTCGGCGAACTCGCCATGGACCCCGACGCACCCGCCCTGGTGCTGGTCACGCACCACGTGGAGGAGATTCCGCCCGGGTTCACGCACGCCATGTTGCTCGGGGAGGGCGCGGTGGTCGCGTCCGGGCTCATCGACACCGTCTTGACGGCCGAGAACCTGACGAAGACCTTCGGCCTGCCGCTCACCCTCACCCGGGACGGCGACCGGTACGGCGCCCGGGCCGCGTGACGTCGGACGACCGCCGGAACCGTTACCCTGATTGAGGTGAACCGAACCACCCGCCGAGTGATCGCCGGTGTGTCAGTGCTGCTCGTGCTGCTCGCGGTGACGACTACCTGGTGGCCGCCGGCACCCCGGGAATCCACCGTCGTCGACTCCGTGGAGATCGCCGAGCGGATGACGGACGCGGACCCGATGCGGATGGTCGAGGCCCACCTACCCGCCGAATACGTCGGGTCGTCCCCCGAGGTGGTGGCCGAACGGGTCGCCGCCGACCCGCTGCTGGCGATGGAACGCAGCGGTGCCAGACCCGACCCGGACTCCCCGAATCCCACCGAGGCCGCCTTCGCCGCCCTCGTCACCGGCATGTCCGCGGAGGACTCGACCGCGCCGGGCGACGTGTACCAGCGGCTCCCCCGCGACGTCGCCGACTGGCTGGCGGTCGTCTTCCCGGGCGTGGTCGGCAACCTGGCGGGCGCACCCTTCGAGAACCGCGTCACCGCCAACCGGATCCGGCTGGCGGCCTCCGTCGCCGAATCCACCTACTGGCCCGGCCCCGACCGACCCTGGCACGACGAGCGGGAACCGCGAGCCGACTTCCAGCGGGTGATCGACGGCGGCCACCGGCTCGTCTACCTCGACCCGCTCGCCAACGACGGACAGGGTTCCTGGGTGGAACTGGTCGGTGACCTGTCGACCGCCCGCCACGTCGGCGTGCTCGTCCCCGGCGGCAGCGCCTTCATATCCAGCGACAACTTCACCCGCTACTCCGACCGCGCCGGCAGCTTCGTAGACGCGGCCGGCGGCGACCTCGCCATGCTGGTGTGGGCCGGTTCGCCGTTCCCCTCCGGGTGGATACAGGAGGCCGGGTCGAGTTGGGCCGCCGACGCCGCGCCCCGGCTCGCCGAGTTCCTCGCCGACCTGCGCAGACAGGTCGGCGGCGACACCACCATCACCCTGGCCGGTCACTCCTACGGCGGCGCCGTCGTAGGCATGACCGAGACCTACGACATCGACGTCGACCGGGTCATGCACATCGCCTCCGCCGGCGCCGGATACGGCGTGTCCGGCCCGCGGGACTACACCTCGCCGTGCCGCACCCGGTACGACCTGATGGCCCCGGGCGACCCGATCGGATACGTCCAGGACGTCCCCGGCTTCACCGGCCTCGGGCACGGCGTCGAGGTGGCCGACATGCCCGGGGTGCTCCGCCTGGTCACCGGGTCGCTGCCCGACGATCCCCAGGCCCTCGACGACGTGAATCGAACCCTGGGCAGTCTGGGTATCACCGGTAAGGAGATCGGCGGCATCCACGCGCACAGTGAGGTGTTCATCCCGAACTCCGACGCCTGGTCGAACATGTTGGCGGTGTTCACCGGCGAAGAACCGCGGTTGCTCACGCGACAGCCCCCGGCGCTGCCCGGCTGTGACTGACGACCCTCCGGACCTCTGGGCCGACCGACACGAGGAGCAGGATTGAGGACGATCGCGAAGCGGGCGTTGCTGTGGACGGTTCTCGCGGTGATGGCCACCGCGGCGGCCGTGGTGATGCGGAACCCGGTCGAGTCGCCGTTGCCGATCTCGGTGCACGACGGCACCGTGTCCATCATGCCGCTGGGGGACTCGATCAGCGGCTCCACCGGTTGTTGGCGTTCGCTGTTGTGGAACCGGCTGGCCGACGCCGGTTACGACGACCTCGACTTCGTCGGGAAGCGGCAGGGACCCGAGTGCGACGAGGGATTCGACGACGACAGCCGCGCCTACAGCGGTTTCGAGGCCACCGGCGTCGCGGAGGAGGGGCTGCTGTTCAGCTGGCTCAAACGCGACCCGGCCGACGTCATGCTCGTCCACATCGGATCCAACGACATCAGGCGTGGCGACACCACCGACGAGATCCTCGCCGGGTACTCGACCCTGGTCGACCACATGCGACAGATGAACCCGCACATGGTCATCGTGATCGCCCAGATAATCCCGATGACCGAGTACCCGATGGACAAGGCGTGCCTTCACTGTCCGTCCCAGGTGGACGAGCTGAACGCCCGCATCCCGGCGTGGGCGGAGGGACACGACACCGTCGAGTCGCCGATCCTCGTCGTGGACCAGAACGCCGGGTTCGACGTGGAGGCCGACACCTATGACGGCCTCCACACCGACGGCTCGGGCGCCCGGAAGATGGCCGACAAGTGGTACTCGGCGCTGCGCCAGGTACTCGCGCCGCCGTCGCGGGCCGCGACCTGACCGCACCGACACGGCGACAACGCGCCCGGGATGCGCACGGCGTGTAGCCTGCCGGTGTGGCAGAGTTCGTGAACCTTGAGCAAACCGACGGTATCGGTGTCATCCGCCTCGACCGGCCCCCGATGAACGCGCTCAGCACCCGGGTGCAGGAGGAGCTGCGGGAGGCCGCCCTCGCCGCGGACGAGGACGACGACATCCGGGCGGTGATCGTCTACGGCGGCGAGAAGGTGTTCGCCGCCGGAGCCGACATCAAGGAGATGTCCGGCATGGGATACCCGGAGATGTCCACCCGGGCGCCCCGGCTGTCGTCCGCCTTCGACGCGGTCGCCAGGATCGGCAAGCCGGTGATCGCGGCCATCACCGGATACGCCCTCGGCGGCGGATGCGAACTCGCGCTCGCCTGCGACATCCGGATCTGCGCCGACGACGCGAAGCTCGGTCAACCGGAGATCAAGCTGGGGATCATCCCCGGTGCGGGCGGAACGCAGCGACTTCCCCGGTTGATCGGTCCGTCGCGTGCCAAGGAACTGATCTTCACGGGCCGCATGATCGACGCGCAGGAGGCGCTACGGATCGGCCTGGTGGACGACGTGGTCCCCGCCGCCGAGGTGTTCGAGTCCGCCAAGGCGTTCGCCGGCGTGTTCGCCGACGGTGCGCCCCGCGCGTTGCGGGCCGCCAAGCAGGCGGTCGACACCGGTCTCGAACTCGAACTCCCGGCCGGCCTCGCGTGGGAGTCGCAACTGTTCGCGGGCCTGTTCGCCACCCACGACGCCCACGAGGGCATGACGGCGTTCGCCGAGAAGCGCAAGCCGGGATTCAGCGGCCGATGACCACGTTCGAGGAGGTCGAGGCCGCCCGCAGCGATCCCAAGCGCGCCAACGTGCTCTACCACGACTGGGAGGCCGAGACCTACGACGACAAGTGGTCGATCTCCTACGACCGGCGGTGCGTCGACTACGCCCGGGGCAGGTTCGCCCTCGCCGCCGGCGAGACGGGTTGGCCGTATCCGACGGCACTGGAACTGGGCAGCGGCACCGGGTTCTTCCTACTCAACCTGATGCAGGCGGGCGTAGCGACGCGCGGCGTCGTCACCGACATCTCGCCCCGCATGGTGGAGGTGGCCTGCCGCAACGCCGAACGGCTCGGCCTCGACGTGGAGGGACGGGTCGCCGACGCGGAGACCATCCCCTACCCGGACGAGTCGGTGGACCTGGTGGTCGGGCACGCCGTACTGCACCACATCCCCGACGTCGGTAAGGCGTTCGAGGAGGTGCTTCGGGTGTTGCGCCCCGGCGGCAGGTTCGTGTTCGCCGGTGACCCGACCCGCATCGGAGACTTCTACGCCCGGCGGCTCGGCAGGTTGACCTGGTGGGCGACCACCACGGTGACCCGGCTGCCCGGTCTGTCGGGTTGGCGACGACCGCAGGTGGAGCTGGACGAGTCCTCGGCCGCGGCGGCCCTGGAGGCCGTCGTGGACCTGCACACCTTCGTGCCCGGTGAACTGGCGGCACTCGCCGAACGGGCCGGCGCGGTGGACGTGCGCACCGAGACCGAGGAGTTGACGGCGGCGTTCCTCGGTTGGCCGGTGCGGACCTTCGAGGCGGCCGTGCCGCCGGAACGGCTCGGTTTCGGCTGGGCGAACTTCGCGATGCGCGGCTGGCAGGTGCTGTCGCGACTCGACAGGGAGCTCGCCCGGGTACTGCCCGCCGACGTCTTCTACAACGTCCTGGTGACCGGCCGGAAATGTGGCGGCTGAAGCCCCGGTTCTGGTGGAACCTCCTGCGGTTCGCGTACCTGCGGGTCCGTCGTCCGCAGGTGCGCTGCGACGGGATGGTGTACCTGGGTCGTCGTGTCGACCTGGTCGCCCGGCCGACCTACGGCCGGTTGCGCATCGGCGCCGACGCCCACATCGGAACCGACAGCGCGTTGCGGGCGCACGAGGGCAGTCTGCGCGTCGGTGACCGTTGTGTCCTCGGCGCCAGGGTGACGGTCAACTGCTACCTCGACGTCCACATCGGAGAGGACACCCTGATCGCCGACGACGTCTACGTGATCGACTTCGACCACGTCTTCGACGGCGTGGACGTGCCGATCAAGGACCAGGGCATCCGCAAGGCGCCGGTGCGGATCGGCTCCGACTGCTGGCTCGGCACCAAGGTCGTCGTCTGTAGGGGGGTCACGATCGGGGACGGCGCCGTCGTGGGTGCCGGAGCGGTGGTGACCCGGGACGTCCCGCCCCGCGCGGTGGTCGCCGGCGTCCCCGCCCGCGTCATCGGCCACCGGCCCACCGGACAGACGGCCGATCCTTCCGAAGTGGTCGCGGGTCGGTAAGGGGCTTGTGGGCGTTCGGGTCGAGAGGCACGATCGTCGAATGTCGATGCTGGTGTCCGTGATCCGAGCCGTCGAAGGCCGGCTCGCCCGTCGCGTCATCGTGGCGGAGGTACTGGTCGACCACTACGACCGCGCGGTGTTCCGAAGTTCCGATCCCGACCTCGGCGAGGTGGTCGTCAAGGCGCAGACCGCAATCGTCGATCTCGCCGTCGAGGTCGAGGGGATGCGCGCGGCCGAATCGGCCGGCGTCCCGGTACCGGCCGTCCTGGCCCATTTCGACACCACCGAGTTCGCGGTGCTGATGATCCCGTGGACGGCGGGCAACCCGCTCGGCCCGGAGAATCCCGACGCCGACTGGCATCGGGCCGGAGCGGTGCTGCGACGGCTGCACGACCATCCGCCACCGGCGGGGCTGCCGACGCTGTTCGGCGGCGGCGACGAGAGTACGCCGGTGCTGTACCGGCCCGGGCCGGTCGGTGCGCTGCCCGATCCGATACGACACCGGCTGGCGGAGTTGACGGCCCGGGCGATGGCCGCCCCGCAGGCTCCGGGGCGGCTCCTGCACGGCGACCTCTCCCCGGACCACCTGCTGTTCCATGACGGCCGGGTCGCCGCGGTCATCGACTTCGGGCTCGCGCGAACCGGTGACCCGGTATGGGACCTGGTGCGGTTGACGATGTGGCACCGCGGACGCCTGTCCACGGTATTGGACGGATACCGGGCGACGCGGGCGTTCCGCCACCACGTGCGCCGGCTCTACGAACCCTTCACGGTCGCGCATCACCTCGCGGCGTGCGACTGGCTCATCGATCATGACATCGATCCGACCCCCACGGTCCGCGAACTGACCCGGATCGCGACCGAATACCCCCCACGGCCGACGATATGACCCCGGCCGCCGGCCACCCGTTCCGGGCACCGCCCCACTCCGCCGCGTGTCGGCTATCGGACATCTCCTCGCAGTGACGGTGTGGTGTGCCGCGTCGTTCTTATCAGTAGGTTCTCGATCGGCTGGACGTGAGTTCGGCCCGTCGATACCTTTACTCCATGGCCAAGAAAGTAAAGCGAGTGCGGAGGCCCGGTGTGACTCGTGTATCCGCGAAACACCAGGTGACCCTGCCGGCCGTTGCCATGCGGGCCGCGGGGATCAAAGTCGGCGACGAATTGCTCGTGCGCGTGGAAAGTGACGGCCGGCTCGTCCTGGTCAGAGAGGCCAGCAGGCTCGACGCATGGTCTGGGGCGTTGCCGGGCCTGGGAACCGCCGACGACGTGGAGATGTTGCGAGACGAATGGGAACGGTAGTACTGGACAGCAGCGTGCTGATCGGCTTGCTGAACCCGTCGGATGCGCTCCACGACTCCGCCGAGCGGGAGTTGCGACGGCGGGCCGACCAGACTTTCGTGATACCCGCATGTGTCTTCGCCGAGATCCTCGTGATGGCTCAGCGACTGGGCGGATCTGCGGTTGCGGTGGTGGAGAGCATGGTCGACGACCTCGCAGGTGCCGTGCAGCCCGTTGATCGGCACATCGCCCGGATCGCGGCCCGGATCCATGCCGAGTCACCGGCCGTACGCCTCCCCGATGCGTTGGTGTTGGCGACAGGCCGAGCGCTCGACGCTGAAATACTCACCGGTGACAAGCGGTGGTCCGGCAGGCCGGAACGCATCACGGTCATCTCCGCCTGACATCGAGGCTGGGACGACGCGGTGCGGATCCCGGAATCGACCGGGGCGAGTATCTGCGTGGGTGGCTGTTAGGTTCGTCGGCATGGACCGGACGATGCGGGTGGGCGCTTACGGGATTCTGTCGGACGACGCGGGGCGGATCCTCATGCGTCGCGCCACCGAGGCGACCGGGTCGCCGGACTCCTGGTGGCTGCCGGGTGGGCGGGTGAAGCACGCCGAGGATCCGGCCGACACGGTGGCGCGCACACTGTCCGTGCAGACCGGCCTCGACGTGGAGATCACCGCCCTGCGCACCGTCACCTCGGCGGTGGTGCCGATGACGGACCAGTGGCGGGAACACCACACGTTGATCGTCTACGACCTGAAGACCGCGGGTGGTGAACTCGCCCCCGAGCGGGAGAACGCCCGGAACCTGTGGGTGGACCCGACCGAGTTGGCCGGTCAGCCGATGAGCCAGATCACCTCCACCATGCTCGGGCTGTCCGAGACCGGGCTACCGCCGGGACACGGGCGTGCCCCGGAACCCCCGCCCGGCAAGCTGCTGGAGCAGCGGGTCGGCGCCTACGCCTGGCTGACCGACCCGGCCGGCCGGGTGCTGCTGACCATGATCCCGGAGGGTTACTGGGCCGCCGGGAAGTGGCACCTGCCCGGCGGCGGTGTCGACTTCGGTGAACAGCCCGAGGCCGGTCTGTTGCGGGAGATCCACGAGGAGACCAGCCAACGCGCTGTACTCACCGGACTGCGCCGAGTGGTGTCCCGGCACGACCCGGACTCGATCACCCCGGACGGCCGCCCCTCCGACTTCCACGGCATCAACCTGATCTGGGACGGCGTCGTGCCGAACCCGAGTCAGTTGACCATCGTGGACGTGGGTGGCTCGACCAGCGAGGTCCGCTGGTTCGAACCCGCCGACATCCCCGGCCTGCCCAAGACCGTCGCCGTCGAGGCCGGCCTCGACCCCTGACAGAGTGAGCCCGAGCTCTGGCGGTCACGGGAGGTGGGAGGCCGGTCTCGCCGCCGCGGCGGTGCGGACCTCGTCGGTCTCCAGCGGGTCGTCGCTCAGCTGTCGGAGCCGATCCCGGGCCGGTGCGGAGTCGGGAACCGTGGCGACCGACAGCAGTCTGACCTGCTCCTCGCAGTCCCACAGGCCCTCCAGAAGCTCGGGTGTGTCGTCGGTCCGTCGAGGGCGACCAGGGCGCGAAGGTACGAGGTGCGCTCATAGCTGTGCGGAGTCGCCTGCCAGAGGCAACGCAGTTCCCGCCGGAACCACGTCGCCGTCTCCGACCCCGGGGCCTCGGCCACCCCCAGTCGGATCAGGCCGTCGGTCAAGGTGTCGTACCGGCACCATTCGCCCTGGTCCCGCAGCCTGGCGAACTCCGCCGCCAGGACGGTATGTCGGCGGCGTCGCCGTGGACGGCGAGGAGATTCACTCCGGTCCGGGCGAGCGGGTGCTCCGGTTCGGCCGACCAGCGCCGGGCATACGGAACGGTGGCCGGTCCGAGTGCGTCGAGGGCGTGCCGGAGAAAGGGGATCGGTATCGGCCGATCTTCCCAGTTCGCGGACGACATGGACGAGCCCCTCGGCGAGGTCCAGTAGTTCCGGCGGCGGAGCCAGCTCGGTGAGGCGCCGCAACGCCGCCACCTTGGCGGCGCGAGGCATGTCGGGGTCGCGCAGCAGGGCGAGCAACCGATCGGTGGACAGGCCGGGTCTCAGGCCGTCGCCGGTGTGCCGGTCCGATCGGGAACGCCACGCGGTGAACGCCTCGGCGAGCCGTGGATCCATCGTCTCCCAGGTCGCCCAGGGTTTGCCGGCCGGGAACAACCGGTCGATGGTCGGGGGATCGAGTCGCGCGAGGGCGGTCTCGGCGTATCGCCGCCATTGCTCGGCGGGCCATTCGTCGACGACGATCTCCAAGGCGTCCACCCAGTGTGGACCCTGCGCGATGTACCGATCGATTCCGGCGCGGGCCGTCTCGTCCCCGATGAGGGCCAGCATGCTCAGTATCCGGGCGGCGACATCGAAGTCGTTACCGGCTTCCGGTGGCTCCGTTTCGAGCTGTTCCCCGATGGGACCACTCGGCAGGCCCAGGTCGCGCACCAACCGGGCGAGGTAACCCGGGCGGTCGTCGACCTGCCATTCCCACCGCCAGTCGTGACGGACACAGTCCATCACCAGGGACTCGGCCGCCGGATCGTCCGCCACGGTGCGGGCGCCCGCGCCACGGCCACGCTGCAGTTGCCCGAGGAGGCCGTCGAACGGCGCGTAGTCGCTCAAGCCGGTACCCGTCTTCCGTTGCGCGGCATGGATGTGACGGCAAGGTAGCCCATGGGCCGCAAGGCGGCAACGGCATTACGCCGCCGTGTCTCACCGGGGGATGCGGACCTCGGCGCGCAGGCCGTGCGGGTTCTCCGACGTCAACCGGACGGTCCCCCGGTGGGCGGCCACCAGTTCCGCCACGATGGACAGACCGAGGCCGGTGCCGCCCAGGTCACGGTCGCGGGAGTCGTCCAGCCGGGTGAACCGGTCGAACACCCGCCGGCGGTCGGCGGGCGGAATGCCCGGTCCGTCGTCGCTCACCGACAGCAGGACGTCGCCGCCGTCCGTCCGGTAGGCGACCCGCACCTCGGTGTCGGCGTGCCGCACGGCGTTGTCTACCAGGTTCACCAGGATGCGGTGCAACCCGTCCGCGTCGGCGTCCACGGTCGACGGGGATCCCGGCAGGTCGAGCCGCACCGGGACCCGCGCGTCGGTGTAGTCGTCGGCGGTCTGCCGCAGCAGCGCCGACAGGTCCACCGGTTCGGGCCGCCACGGGCGCCGCGCGTCGTCCAGGCGCGCCAGCAGCAGCAGGTCCTCCGTCATCCGCGTCATCCGCCGCACGTCGGTGAGCAGGTCGTCGATCAGGTCCTCCTGTGGACCGATGCGCGCGGCGACCTCCAGCTCGGTGTGCATGTTCGCCAACGGGCTGCGCAGTTCGTGGGCGGCGTCGGCGACGAACGCGCGCTGTTTGGCGCGGGCCGCCTCGACCGGCCGCAACGTCCAACCGACCGCCCACCACAACGTCACCGCGATCACGGCCGCCAACGCGCCGAAGGTGATCGCCAGGCCCGACGACATCTTCGGCACCGCGTCCAGTTCCGACTGCGACACCGCCACCAGCACCGTCCGCTCCCCGGCCCGCTCGGCGGTGGCGCGCAGCGTGCCGGTCATGCTGGCCCGGCTGCCGTCGACCGTGAAGTTCTCGCCCTCCAACGCGCGGGGCCACAGGTCCTTGGGAAGCAGCGGCACCAGGGGGTCCGCGCCCAGCGATCCCCGTTCGAACCGGCCGTCGGCGTCGAAGACCTGCACGATGGTGGAGTCCCGGCCGGTGGGGATCGGATCGGGTAGTTCACCGGCCGCGATCAGCTCGGCGATGTCGGCGGCGGTCTGCTCCGCGGAGGAGTCCACGGAGCGTTGCAGTGACATGTGCAGCGCCCACACCAGTACCGCTCCGCCGATCGCGAAGCCGATCAACAGTCCCGCCACTCCGAGCGCGACGAGCCGCACCCGCAGCGGGACGGTGTGCCAGCGGGTGGTCACGCCGGGTCCGCGGTGAGCCGGTAACCGGCGCCCCGCACCGTCTGGAGACTCCGCCGCCCGAACGGCGCGTCGATCTTGCGCCGCAGGTAGCCGATGTAGACCTCGACGAGGTTGACGTGGGTGTCCTCGGCGGCCGACCAGACGTGGTCGAGCAGCGTCACCTTCGTCACGACCTGCTCGGCGTGGTGCATCAGGTACTCCAACAGCGCGAACTCGCGGGTGGACAACGCGACCGGCGTGTCGCCGCGCTTCACCTGGCGGCGTCCGGGGTCCAGTGTCAGGTCTCCCACGCTCAACACCGCCGGCCTGGCGGGTTTCCCCCGCCGCAGTAGCGCGCGCAACCTGGCCAGCAGCACCACGTACGAGAACGGCTTGGTCAGGTAGTCGTCGGCACCCAGGTCGAGGCCGTCCGACTGGTCGTACTCGCCGTCCTTGGCCGACAGCACCAGCACCGGCACCCAGTTGTTCTCGGCGCGCAGCGCCCTGATCACCTCGTAACCGGACAACAGCGGCAACATGATGTCGAGGATCACCGCGTCGTAGCTTCCGAACCTGGCCGCCTCCAGGCCCGCCCGACCGTCGTGGACGACCTCCACGGCGAAACCGTCCGCGCGCAGGCCACGCGCCAGTGCCGCGGCCATCCGCCGTTCGTCCTCCACGATCAGAAGTCGCATGCATCGACGGTAATCGACGGAACCGGGAACCGCCCGTGACGCTCTCAGTGCCGCCTCAGTCGAGGATGCGCATGATGGTGTTCCACACATCGCACGAGTGATCGAGGAGACCACCATGCCACGACATCGCACCGTCCGGCGCTTCGCCGTACCGGCGTCCATCGCGGCGGTCGCCATCGCGGTGGGAGCCGGAGCCGGAATCGTCTCGGCGGACGACCCACCGGACCTCCCGGACCAGACTGCGGCCGAACTCCTCGCCGCCGTCCAGAACTCCGACATCCCCGGGCTGTCGGGAACCGTCGTCGCCAACATGGAACTGGGCCTTCCCGACCTCGGTTCCGACGGCGGCCTCCCGTCGGCCGGAAGCAGCAGCATCCGCATGTGGTACGCCGCTCCCGACAAGGTGCGCGTCGCCTTCCTCGACAAGCTCGGCGAGACCGACGTGATCCGCAACGGCGCCGACGTCTGGACCTGGGACAGCGGAGACAACGAGGCGGTCCACTACGAGGCCCCCGCCGAGGCGGCCGACCTGCCGATGTGGCCGCCGAGCCACTTCACCGGCGCCTCGCCCATGGAGGCCGCCGAACAGGCGCTGGCGGCGATCGAACCCGACACCGAGGTGACCACCGACGGCACCGTCGAGCTGGCCGGCCGTGCCGCCTACCAGCTCGTCCTGTCGCCGAAGGACCCGGACTCCCTCGTCGGCGAGATCCGGCTGGCGATCGACGCCGACACCGGTGTCCCGTTGTCCACCCAGATCATCCCGGTCAGTGGTGACGAACCGGCCTTCGAGGTCGCGTTCTCCCGGATCGACTTCACCGTTCCGGACGCCGAGAACTTCACCTTCACCGCGCCGGCCGGTGTGACGGTCACCGAGGGCACCGACGAGGTCGGCGACCTCTGGGAGTCGGGCCGTCACGCCGACTCCACCGCCCCACGGCTGGTAGGCGAGGGCTGGGACAAGGTCGCCGTCATCGACTTCGACACCGCGCGGATGTCGGAGGAGGCCACCGGCGAGGCCCCGGAGGTGTCGGGTCTCCTCGACCGGCTACCCGAGGTGAGCGGCGACTGGGGATCCGGAAGGGTGCTGACGTCCTCGCTGGTGTCGGTGCTCATCACCGACGACGGGAGGCTCCTCGTCGGCGCGGTGACCCCCGAACGCCTCTACGCCGTGGCGGCCACGGCATGACCACCGGCGCGCGGCGGCCGGTCTCCGGCCGCCGCGCCGTCCGTACGACCGGCCTGAGCAAGACCTACGGCAAGGCGCCTCCCGCCGTCGACGACCTCGACCTGGAGGTACCCGAGGGCGCCGTCATGGGGTTCCTCGGACCCAACGGCAGTGGCAAGACCACGACGATCCGTATGCTGCTCGGCCTGATCGAGCCCAGCCGCGGCCGGGTGGAGTTGCTGGGCGAACCGATGCCCGGCGGGGCGGCGCAGGTGCTACCGAAGGTCGGCGCGCTGGTGGAGGGACCCGCGTTCCACCCGTATCTGAGCGGGCGCGACAACCTCCGCCGCCTGGACGCCGCCGACCGCAGCACGGGCCGCGCCGACCGGGACGCCCGCATCAGCCTGGCCCTCGACCGGGTCGGCCTGCTCAAGGCCGCCCGCAAGACGTACCGGGCGTACTCACTGGGCATGAAACAGCGGCTCGCGCTGGCGGCCGCGTTGCTGCGCCCCCGGGATCTGCTCGTCCTCGACGAACCCACCAACGGCCTGGATCCGCAGGGCACCCGTGAGGTCCGGTCGCTGATCGCCGATCTGGCCGCCGACGGCACCACGGTCCTGCTCTCCACGCACCTGCTCAGCGAGGTGTCCCAGGTGTGCAGCCACGTGGCGGTGATGCATCGGGGCGGGTTGAAGGCGCAGGGCGCGTTGGCCGACCTGGCGGCCCGGGCGGGGCGGCGGGTCCGGGTGGACTCGCCGGAACCGGCCGCCGCGGCCGGGGCGTTGACGGCCCTGGGGCTGGCCGAGGTGGTCACGGACGGGACCGGCGCCACCGCCGAACCGGGGGAGACGCCACCGGAGAAGATCATCGCCTCGGTCGTGACCGCCGGGGTCCCGGTGGTGGGTTTCCGGGTGCACGCCCCCGGCCTGGAGGAACTGTTCCTCGGCCTCACCGGGGAGGGTTTCGATGTCAGCGGCTGACGGCGTCACCGGTGGACTGCTCGCGTCCGAGCTGCGGCTCATCGTGACGCGGCGGCGCAACATCGTGGGGCTCACGGTGTTGTGCGTACTGCCGATCGTGTTGGGTGTCGTGATGCGGGTCTACGGCCCCACCGGTGACGGGCCGCCGTTCCTGGCGGGGCTCACCGGGAACGGGCTCTTCCTCGTGCTGGCGACGCTGGCGGTGGAGATGACGGTGTTCCTGCCCATGGCGGTCTGCATCCTGGCCGGTGACACGGTCGCCGGAGAGGCGGGCCTCGGGACGCTCCGGTACCTGTTGGTCGTGCCGGTGAGCCGTCGGCGGCTGCTGGCCGTGAAGTTCGCCGCGCTGCTGATCGCGGCGGCGATCGGGGTCGTGGCGGTCGCCACGACCGCGGGTGTCACCGGCGTCGCCCTGTTCGGTGCGGGTGACCTGGTCACTCTCTCCGGGGGCGCACTCGGTTTCTGGCCCGCGCTGGGCAGGGTCGCGTTGATCGCCGGATACGTGACGGCGTGCCTGGCGGCGGTGGCCGCGATCGGCCTGTTCGCCTCCACGTTGACCGAGCAGCCGGTGGGGGCGGCCGTCGGGGCGTTCGGCTGGCTCGTGGTCGACCAGGTGCTCGGCGGCATCGGCGCGGTCGACTGGTTGCACCCGTTCCTGTTGAGCACCTACTGGAGCGACTGGGCGGGACTGCTGCGCGACCCGGTCGACGTGACGGGTGTCCTCGGTGGACTCATCAGTCCCGCGGTGTACACGGTCGTGTTCGCCACGGCGGCGTGGGCGCGGTTCACCACCGCCGACGTCACGAGTTGAACCGGTTTCCGCCATCGGGCGGCACCTCGTCACGAGCGGGTGCCGCCCGATGGCGGAAACCGGTCAGGCGGTGACCTCGCGGCCACGACCGCCGCGGGTCTCGACCTCACCGCGGCTCTGCCGCCGTTCGGGTTTGCGGAGCAACCAGTCGAGTCGGGGTTCCACCAGCGGCCGGGTCAGCCAACGCACCGGCGGACTCATCAGCAGGAAGGCCGTCAGGATCGCCAGGAGGGTCACCGTGACCGCGCCCAGTGCGGTGTGGACGAAGGCGTTGTCGTACCAGCCGAAGACGTAGGAGGCGCCCCGCGTCACGAACCCGTGCAGCAGGAACGTGTACATGGTCGCCTCGCCGAGCCGGCTGATCCGCAGCGTGCGGTCGGGGATCCAGGCGAAGAACGTGATCAACAGGACGACGGCCGCCGCCATGAGGGTCAGTTTGATCGGCAGCGCGGCGGTCCGGCTGACGTCCATCTGGCCGGCGCCCTCGTTGAAGTAGATCCAGTTCGTGTTGAGGTCGCCTCCGAACCGGAACGCGAGTGCGAGGATCCCGGCGGTCAGCACCAGGCCGCCGTACTTGAACACGGGCCGCTTGAGCAGTTCGAAGTGTTCACGGCGCAGGAACATCCCGGCGACGAAGAACGGCAGGAACTGGAGTATCCGCCCGAGGTCGAAGACGCCCGGCAGGTCCATCATGAGGGCCCCGACCGAGATCAGCGTGGCGACCACGACGGGGTACTTCACGATCCGCCAGATCGGTGAGGTCACCCGCCACACGAACAGGGCGGCGAGGAACCAGGTGAGGTAGTACGGGTAGAGCAGGCTCCAGGAGAAGTGCCCGTCGATCCAGATCCGCAGCACGCCGTACAGTCCCGAGAAGATCACATAGGGCGCGACGATCCCGGTCAGCACCCGGCGGACCTGGTCGGGGCGGCCGGTGAAGCTCCGCGAGAAGTATCCGCACAGCAGGATGAACGCGGGCATGTGGAACGCGTACAGGGTCATGTAGACGGCGCGTACCGAGTGACTCTCGCCGATCAGCGGGGACCAGGCGTGGCCGCACACCACCAGCACGATCAGGACCAGTTTCGCGTTCGAGAAGTAGGCGTCCCGTTTCTTCTCGGCGGGTGGTGCCGCCTGGGCGGCCTGGTCGGTGGCGGGTGTGATCGGCGTGGCCGGCGCTTCAGTGGACATACGGTCTCGGCAACTCCTCGCGGGCGTCGGGTCAGGAGTCAGACGAGTCGTGAGTACGGCGATTCGGCCCGCGCGGCATACCGTGTCCACTCGTCGCTCTCGGTCTGTTCGGTTGTGTCCGCGCATCGGCCGTGCGGTGACGCCGCTGTCACGTCGCCGTCTCATTACCCGGCAGCCGTTGCGGTGCAACGTGTCCCCGCGCGAAGGATTACGGGCGGGTAACGGTCCGGGGATATTACCAATGAACTCTGGGAGCTTTCTGAGGATTTTCTGAGAATCAGTGACTCAGTGGAGTCTCATGGTGACGCGGAGTGGACTAAGTCGATCCGGTGTTCCCGCGCCATGATCGCCGCCTGCACCCGTGACCGCAGGCCCAACTTCGCGAGCATCCGGCTCACGTGCGTCTTGGCGGTCGCCTCCGCCATGTCGAGCCGCACCGCCACCTCCGCATTGGACAGACCCCGGCCGACCAGCGCCAACACCTCACGCTCCCGCGCCGTCAGCAACGCCAGATCCGGTGACGGCGTCTCGGGACGGCGGCGGCCGAACTCCGCGATCAGGCGGCGCGTCACCGTCGGCGAGATGAGGCCGTCCCCGCGCGCCACGACCCGGATCGCCTCCAGCAGTGCGGGGGCGTCGGTGTCCTTCAACAGGAAACCCGCCGCGCCCGCCGACAACGCCGCGAACACGTGCGAATCGCCGCCGTACGTGGTCAGGATCAGCACGTCGGCGATCCCCGCCAGCCGCCGGGTCGCCTCGATGCCGTCGACCCTGGGCATCCGGATGTCCATCACCACCACGTCGGGCCGCAGCCGGGTCGCCGCCTCGACGGCGGCCTCACCGTCGGCCGCCTCGCCCACCACGGTGATGTCCTCCGCGCCGGCGCAGATCAGCACCAGTCCGGCACGTACCGCCGCGTGGTCGTCGGCGATCAGCACCTCGATCACGATCCGTCCTCCTCCGGCGTGGGCAGGACCGCGTGAACCCGCCAACCGTCACCGTGTCGCCCGGCACGGCACTCACCACCCAGGATGATCGCGCGTTCACGCATCCCCGGCAGGCCGCTCCCCGAACCCGGTAGCGCCGCCGGGCCTTCGAGCAGCGCGTTGGTGACGGTCAACTCCAGCTCCCGAGGCAGGTAGCGGATGGTGACGACGGCGTCGCGCCCGTACTTGAGGGCGTTGGTCAACGCCTCCTGAACGATGCGGTAACCGGCGAAGTCCACCGCCGTCGGCAACGTCCGCTCCGTGCCCTCCACCGTCGTCGTCACCGCCAGACCGGCGGCCCGCATCCGCTCCACCACCCCCGGAACGTCGGCCAACCGGGGCTGCACCCCGTCGTCCCCCGACTCGTTGGCGCGCAGGAACTCTATGGTGCGGCGCATCTCCGCCAGGCCCGCGACGCTCTCCGCCCGGATCGACGTCACCACCGGCAGCACGGTCTCCGGCGGCATGTCGGGACGCGACAGCACCGCGCTCGACTGCATCGCGATCGCGCTGAAGTGGTTCGCGATCGTGTCGTGCAGCTCCCTGGCCATCCGAGTGCGCTCCTCCGCCAACACCGCGCGCCGGTCGACCTCCGCCAACCGGGCGATCGTGTCGGCGCGGTCACGCTCCAACTCGGCCTGCTCGCGATGCTGCATGACGACGATCCCGGTCGCGACCGGCGACACCGTGATGACCGCCAACAGCGAACCGGTGCTCAACGCCGTCCGCAGATCCGTCAACGCGAACACCAGGGCCGTCACCGCGACCGAGACGGTCACCGTCGCGACCAGCAACACGCCGCCCGAACGTCGTGGCCCCCGCACGGTCGCCGAGTACAGGTTGTCGGTGTAGACACAGACCGTCACCAGCGCCAGGCCGATCACGACCTCCACCGCCATCCCGGCGGTCCCCAGCGCCAACCCCGTCAGGGGCGCCACCCGGCGCAACGCCAGGCCCGCGCACACCAGGGTCAGCGGGACGAACCGCCACCACGTCGGCACCGTCACGCCCGTATCGGTGTAGACGCCCGCCGACAACATGACGGCACCGGCCGCGAACGACACCACCGCCACTCCGACGCCGTGCCGTAGATCCCCGGCGGTCCGCCATCTCACCACTACATCGAACCATCGAGTCAGCCGCGCCGCCTCCTGCCCCGCCACGACCGCCGGATACACCGAAAGTCGCAGCCGGGATTCGTCGCCGCGGTGGACGAGACCGCGCGCCGGGTCGGACAGCATTGAGGGGGAGAGGGGAGGCCGGTGTGCTGATCTGGGTGATCATCGCGTGCGAGGTCGGATTCTGGGTGCTGTTGGCGGCGGGGCTCGCCGCGCGATACCTGTGGCGGTCGCCACGCCTGTCCACGGTGCTGCTGATCGGGGTGCCGCTGTTGGACGTCGTGCTGCTCGCGGCCTCGATCATCGACATGCGCGGTGGCGCGACCGCCGATCTGCGGCACGGCCTGGCCGGTGCCTACCTCGGCTACTCGATCATGTTCGGCCACCGCACCATCCGCTGGGCCGACCGGAGGTTCGCGCACCGGTTCGCCGGCGGACCGCCCGTCCCGAAGGCACCGGCGGAACCGTGGCCGCGGTTCCGTTACGAGGGTGTCTTCTGGTTGCAGCTGGTGGGCGCCTACGCCATCGCCTGGGCGGTGACCGGACTGTTGATCTGGCTGGTCGGTGACGCCGACCGCACCATGCCGCTGGTGGCCTTCAACGCGCAGCTGGCCAAGGTGCCGCTCATCGCCGCGATCTGGCCGGCGAGTCACCTGTACACCGCGATCCGAAGCGGCGGCAGGGACTCGGAGGACCCGCCGGACCGGCGGGAACACGGTCCGGTGGCCGCCTCCCGGCCACCCGGTCGGCCGTGATCGAATGTCGCTGTGAGACTGCTGCACTCCGGCAAGGTCCGGGACGTATACGCCGACGGTGACGACATCATCCTGGTCGCTTCCGACCGGGTCTCGGTCTACGACGTGGTGTTGCCGACGCCCGTCCCGGACAAGGGGCGGCTGCTGACCGCGTTGAGTCTGTGGTGGTTCGACCGGCTCGCGGACGTCATACCCAACCACGTGATCTCCGCCGACGACGTGCCCGCCGAGTTCGCGGGACGGGCGGTGCGGTGCCGGCGGCTGGAGATGATCGACGTCGAATGCGTGGCCCGGGGCTACCTCGCCGGCTCGGCACTCAACGACTACCGCGACGACGACGAGGTGTCCGGCATCGGCCTGCCCGCCGGTCTACGCGAGGGCGACCGGCTTCCCGAGCCGATCTTCACGCCCTCCACCAAGGCCCCGATGGGCAGCCACGACATGCCGATCAGCTACCACCACGTGGTCGGCAAGGTCGGGCCGGAGACGGCGAGGCGGCTGCGGGACGTCACGATGGAGATCTACCGCCGCGCCTCCGAACTGGCGCTGTCGCGGGGGCTCCTCGTCGCCGACACCAAGTTGGAGTTCGGCGTCGACGCGGCCGGGGAACTGTGCCTGGGCGACGAACTGCTGACCCCCGACTCGTCCCGGTTCTGGCCCGCCGACCAGTGGTCGCCGGGTGGGCCGCAGCCGTCGTTCGACAAGCAGTTCGTCCGTGACTGGGCCGCCGGAACCGGCTGGGACAAGCGGGAACCGGCACCGGAACTGCCCGAGGACGTCGTGGAGGCGACGCGGCGTCGTTACGTCGAGGCGTACGAACGGATCACCGGCCTCACCTGGTGAGCGACGTGGTGGCCCGGACCGATCGGTCCGGGCCACCACGTTCAGCGTCCCGTGTCGTGCCGGCGTGGCCGGGTCGAGAGGCCGTCTCCTAACACGGCCAGCGCCGGGCGCGACAGCGTCGGTGCGTCGGCCAGCGACTCCACGGTGCCTTCGAGCCGCGCCCGTTCCGCGGCGAACACCGCCAGGTGCGTCTCCAGCGACTCGTCCGGCCCGGACAGTACGAGCGACTGGTCGTTCTCGGCGACGGCGTGGACGAACGCTTTGACCAGCCCGGCGTCACCGCCACCGTGGCCGTTGCCGGCGCCGACACCGGTGGTCTTGACCTTCGAGACCACGGTCTTCTCGGTGTTGAAGTCGAACACCCGGATCTCGGCACCGTCGCCCTCGATGACGCCCTTGGTACCGAACAACCGGGTCTTGCGGTCCTCGAACGGGGTGAAGGCGGTGACGGTGAAGGTGCCCGTGACGCCGCCGGCGAACTCCATGTTGACGACCTGGTGGTCGACCACGTCGTTGTCGGTGTGGTACACGCACTTCCCGTACGGGCCGTCGGCCAGTGCCTTCTCCAGGTGCGGTTCGTCCAGGACGTCGAGGACGTGGCGGACGGTGAAGGTCTTCTGTTCGAGCCCGGCGGTGTAGATGCGTTTGGCGGAGTACGCGCAGTCCGGCTCCACCGGACACGTGACGCACCGGGTGGTCGAACCCTCCGGAGCACCCTCGGGCCGGAAGTGGCGGAGGTTGCCGAAACTGGACAGCCGGGTGAACGGCTGCCCGACGACGTGCCGCAGCCAGTCCAGGTCGTGGCAGGACTTGGCCAGCAGCATCGAGGAGGACTCGGCCTCGTTACGCCACGGCCCGCGCACGTATGAGTGCGCGAAGTGCCAGAAGCCCACCGGCTCCAGGTGCTGGACGGTCACCAGGTCACCGATCGCCCCGGAGTCGAGGATCTCCTTGAGCGCCTTGGTGTACGGGGTGTACCGCAACACGTGGCACACCGCGAACACGCCGCCGCCCTTGTGGGCGGCGGCGACGATCTGCTCGCACTCCTCGGGCGTGGGCGCCATCGGCTTCTCCAGCAGCACGTGCCAGCCGTTGGCGGCGAAGGCGATCGCGGGCTCGGTGTGCAGCCGGTCCTGGGTGCAGATGAGTACGGCGTCGGCGACCCGTCCCGCGTCGAACAGCTCCTCCCAGCTGGAGAAGCGGTGCGATTCGGGAATGCCGTGGAGTTCGGCGAACTCGCGCCGCACGTCCTCACGGGGTTCCGCCACCGCCACGACCTGCGCGGCCTCCGGGTGTTCGAGTGCCCAGGACGCATAGGTCCGTCCCCGGCCCCCCGTGCCGACCACGGCCAGCTTCACCGTTGACATCACCAAGATCCTTTCGGTTTGACAGACAGGGAGCGTAACTCCGCCGAGTCGTTTTCGAAAGGCACCGAAACCAGTTTTCTTTCTGGCGGTGACGGCAATTAACTCTTCAGCTTCCCGCTGGGTGGGATTCACGTGCAAAGGGTTGCCGAGGCACGCCGAACCGTCACCTGCTTGGGAAGGCGCCGCCGTCCACTTTCAGCACCTGGCCGGTGATATTACGTGCGTCACTCGATGCCAGGAAATAGGCCGTGCCCGCGATATCGGAGGGATTTCCGGCGCGCTTGATCATGGTGGCGGAGACCCGCATCGCATGTGATTCCTCTGTGATGAGTCCTTTAAAGAATTCCGTATCCACAATATAACCGGGCGACAGGACATTGCTCGTCACGCCTCGTGGGCCGACCTCCCGCGCCAGTTCGAGGTTCCACGACGCGAGGGCCGCCTTCGCGGCCCCGTACGCGCCCGTCCCCTTGTCGGCCGCGATGGAACCGATGTGGATCATGCTGCCGCCGTCCGGTACGCGGGGCATCAGCAGGCTCGTGGTCAACACGGCGGACATCAGATTGGCCGACAGATTGGCACGCCATGCCATCTCCACGCCCTCGATGTCCTCCGGCGGTGGAGCGCCGATGGCCGTGTTGCCGCCGGCGTTGTTGATCAGGACGTCGATGCGCTCGGGGAGGGCGTCGGCGAGTCGGCGCAGCGACCGGGTGTCGGAGTGGTCGCATGCGATCGCGGTCGCCGTCTCACCGAGGGCGGCCGCGGTGGCGGCGAGTGGTTCCGGCCGGCGGCCGGTGAGGAACACGCGGTCTCCACCGGCGGTGAAGCGCGCGGCCATCGCGGCGCCCAGACCGGTACCACCACCGGTGACGAGGATGTTGCGGGTCATAGAATGCTCCCGGTAGGTTCGTTGTTCAGCGCTAAATTTAGGGCTAAATATACAGGGGTGCAAATGACCGACCGGTACCCGCTCGACCCGCCCGCCCACGTCTCGCCCGCCGACATCGCCGCGGCCTGGCGCAGGGAGGGCCCGGAGCTGCCCGTTGACTCGATACTCGTCATAACGCCACTGTGGAGGATCGCCAAACTCCTCGCCGACGACCGGCGACGACTCCTCGCCCGGCACGACGTCGACCCGGCGACCCTCGACCTGTTGAGCACGCTGCGGCGCGCAGGCCCGCCCCACCGGCTCGCCACGCGCGAACTCGCCGCCCGATGCCTGGTGACCGCCGGCGCCGTCTCCCAACGGGTGAACCGTGCCGAGGAGCGGGGCCTGGTGACGCGCGAACTTCCGGGCGGCCGCCCCCGGACCGTCGTGGTCGGCCTCACCGAGGCCGGCCACGCCCTGGTCGACGAGACGGTCTCCGCCATCCTCCACCGGGAGGACGACCTGCTCGCCGGCCTCGGCCGCGATCAGCGCGACACACTCGCGGAACTGTTGGCGCTGCTGCTGGCGGACCTGACCGACCGGGTCGGGACGCCGCCCGGCACACCCACGGAACCGGGTGTGCCGGGCGGGGCGGGATCAGCCGGCGGGCCGGTCGCGACGGGTCCGCCACAGGACCAGCAGGCCGGCCAGTAGCGCCGTGGCGCCCGCCGCCGCGACGACGCCGCTGGGCGCGCCGGTGGTCGGCAGCCGCTGCTCGTCGTCCGGCGGGACGTCGTGGTGCACCGGTGGCGTATCCGTCTCGGGGCCGTCGGTCGAGGGGGTCTCGGTCGGCGACTTCGTCGGCGGAGTCGACGGAGTGTCGGTCGGCGTCTCCGTCGGGGACTTGGTCGGGTGTGGCGAGTGCGTCTTGGTCGGCTTGTCGGTCGGCGACTTCGTCGGGTGGTGGGTGTGGGTCTTGGTCGGGTGATCGGTCGGCTTGTCGGTCGGTGACTTCGTCGGGTGGTGGGTGTGCGTCTTCGTCGGGTGAGGCGTCTTCGTCTTCCACTCGCCGTCCCCGAACTCCGACCCCGTGCCGCCGCTGAGGGGATCGAAGTCCTCCCAGGGCGAGGTCGCCTGACTCGCACCCGGTAGCAGCAGTCCCCCGATGAGCGCGATGGTTCCGGTGATGACGAGCAGTGTTCCCGCCCTCGGCGCACCGGGCGCAGTCGTCCGTGACATGTCGTTGATTCCCCGCTTTCGTCGGATACCAGAATCGGTGCCGAATCGGACATTAACCTGAAAACGGGTGGGTGTGTCGGAAAAGGGCGAGTCGGGCGGCCCCATTGCGACCTTCGTGGCGGATCTTCTGTGGACGACCGGTCTACGGCGAGGGGTTCCGTCCACGACGGAACCCCTCGCCGCCGCCGTCAACCTCGCAACCGGCGACGACTCGCCCACAACAGCAGCAGCCCCGACACGGTGGCGGCCGTACCGGCCGCCAGCAGGATGCCGACCGGTCCGCCGGTCACCGGCAAGCCGTCGCCGGGGCCGCCACCGGCGGGCGGCGTGGTGTCCGGCCCGGTGGGCGGCGTCGACTCCGACGCGCTCGGGGACTCCGAGGGTGTCTCGGTGGGCGTGGTCGGTGTCTCGCTCGGCGACTCGGACGGTGTCTCCGTGGGTGAGGTGGGTGTCTCGCTTGGAGATTCCGACGGTGTCTCGGTCGGTGTGGTGGGCGGATCGGTGGGCGTGGTCGGCGTCTCGCTCGGCGTCTGCGGGTCGACGGGTGCCTGGCACTCGACCTTCACGTGTCCCACCGTCAGGTCGAACAGCGGTCCGGAGTACACCAGGTCGCCGTTCTCGTCGTACAGCTCCGCGGTGGCGGTGTACTCCAGGTACGCCTCCGCGCTGGTCTGCTCGGGCTCGTTGACGACGTTCTCCACCGCCTGACCCAGCACCGTGACGGTGCCACCGGCCACTCCCGGCATGTTGAGGTCCGCCCCGGTGACCGCGATCTCGGTCGGGACGTAATAGGGGATGCTCTGCCCGAGGACCATGAACTGCACCGCGTCGGTGCGGGCGTAGGCGAGCGCCGCGGCCTGGCCGTCCACGCAGCGCGCGTAGGAGTCCACCGATCCGGCGGTCAGGAAGTCGTCGACGCCGTTGTAGTCGAACTCGAACCCGGTCGCGTTGCCTCGGGTGGTCAGTTGGCCGGACGCGGCGTCCCAGGACGTCTCCACCACCTGGGTGCCGTTGACGGTGACCAGATCGAGCACCCCGTCGGGGTCGCTGAAGTCGCCGTCGACGTGGTCCGAGGGCGCTCCCGTGTCGGGGGTGCCGGCGGTGCCGTAGGCGCCGTCGAACCCCTCCACCGGGATGACCGGTATCGGTGTGACGGTCAGCTCGACCAGGGTGCTCTCGGCGACCCGGTCCTGGGCGGCCAGGCTCGCCGGTGCCGCCAACAGCCCTCCCACCAGCGTGACGATGCCCGTGACCGCCAGGACCGTGCCCGCCGCACGGACCGACCGGGCACCTCGTGACCCCATCCCGGACATCATGACCGCACTCCCCGTCCTCGTGTGATGACTCACTGTGATGATTCGTCCGGGGTGAGCCTAGGACCGTATCCGCCCCCTGTCCGGGGACACGCCCGCTTCCTCGGACTCGGCCGCGAAGACCGGGCGAGGCGCGGAGCGCAGGAGGGGTGGCGCGCCGATGCGAGCCACGACGGTGGGGGAGAAGGGACGACGTGGCGTCGGAAGACCACCCCGCCGGCCGGGCGTCGGCGGTCGATGGCGGGGCGGACGAGCCGGCCGGTACGCCGGATTCTGTGACCGGGACGCGTCACCGCGTTGTCCCGGCCGGTGGCCATCCATCTAGGCGAACCGTCGCCGGTCCGCTCCAGCGGTCTACCCGCGGACTCGGGCGGGCAGCCCTCACACGTCCGCGCAGAGCCCGAGGGCTCCTCTTGACCTTGCTCCAGGTGGGGTTTACCGAGCCGCCCCCGTCACCGGGGGCGCTGGTGGTCTCTTACACCACCGTTTCACCCTTACCCGCAACCAGTGCGGGCGGTCTGTTCTCTGTGGCACTTTCCCGCGGGTCGCCCCGGGTTGCCGTTAACAACCACCCTGCCCTGTGGAGTCCGGACGTTCCTCGACGGTGTGCAGAACACCCCGCCGCGGCCACCTGGCTGGCTCGTCCGCCTCGACAATCGTAGTCTCTTCGCCCATGGACCTCACCTCGACCGTGCTGCTGGTGGCCGCCGGTCTCACCGCGGGCGCCGTCAACGCCCTCGCGGGCGGCGGATCGCTCATCACCTACCCGGCGCTGCTGGGCACCGGACTGCCACCGGTGTCGGCCAACGTCACCAACTCGCTGTCGGTCTTCCCCGGCTACGTGGCCGCGGCGTTCGGAAGCCGCGCCGACCTGTCCGGGCAGCGACGCCGCACGCTCACCCTGTTCCCCACCGCGATCCTGGGGGCACTCGGCGGCACGGCGCTGCTGCTGTTCACACCGGCGGCGGCCTTCGAGGCGATCGTGCCGTTCCTGGTCATCATGGCGGCCCTGCTGCTGGCGCTCCAGAAGCGGATCAGGACCCTCGTCGGCCAGCCGCACGACATGTCGTCTCGCCGCCGCACCGTGCTGCTCCACGTGTTGACCGGCGTCGGCAGCCTCTACGGCGGCTACTTCGGGGCGGCGTTGGGGGTCATGCTCGTCGCCGGTCTCGCCCTGGTCCTGCCGGACTCCCTGGCGCGGGTGTCGGCGGTGAAGAACGCCCTGTCGGCGGTGGTGGGCCTGGTGACCGTGCTCGTCTACGGGCTGATCGCGCCGGTCGTGTGGACGGCGGTCCTGGTGCTGGCCCCGGCCACGGTCGTCGGAGGATTCCTCGGGTCCAAACTCGCGCGTCGCCTTCCGCAGAACGTGCTGCGGGCGTTCATCGTCTGCTATGGACTGGGCGTCGGCGTGTACCTGTTGTTCGACTGACGCCCGGCCGTGCCCGTGACGACCAGTCGTTAACCGGTTGCCCCCGTCGTTCTTTGGTAATGTCCGTCCGTCCGGCTTCGCCAGCCACCACCCCGAGCACCACGAGAGGCCGGCGAGCCGTCCGCGGAAGCCGTTCGCGGACCAGGACCGCCCCGTACCCCCACCGACCGCACGCCGACGTGCGGTCCGCAAGGAGACCCCCATGAGACCACGCAAGAGTCTGTTGCGGCTCGCCGCGGTCGCGGGCGCCGCCGTCCTGGCGCTGGCCGCCTGCGGCGAGAGCGCCGACACCTCCTCCGACGACGGAGAGGGCGTCACCCCGGAGACGCTGGTGATCTCCGGCGTCCCCGCCGAAGAGGGCACCGACCTCAGCAACACCTACACGCCGGTCATCAAGATGCTGGAGGAGGAGCTCGGCATACCCGTCGAGTTCCAGCCCGCCACCAGCTACGCGGCCGTCATCGAGGGCCAGCGCAACGGGAAGATCCACATCGCCCAATACGGTGCCCTCGCCTACTACCAGGCGGTGCAGACCGGTTCGGACATCTCGGTGCTGGGTGCGATGGTCAAGGAGAAGGGCGTCGAGCCCGGTTACCAGTCCTACGGTGTGGTCCCCGCCGACAGCGACATCGAGTCGATCGAGGAGTTCGCCGGCAAGAAGCTCTGCTTCGTCGACATCAGCTCCACCTCGGGATACCTGTACCCGGTCAAGGGCCTGCTCGACGCCGGTGTCGAGATGGGCGACTGGGAGGAGAACCTCGCCGGCGGACACGACGCCTCCGCCATGAACGTCGCCAGCGGCGAATGCGACGCCGGATTCGCGCTCGACAGCATGATCGAGTCGACCCTGATCGAGAAGGGCGACCTCAAGGAGGGCGACCTGAAGGTCGTCTGGAAGTCCGACACCATCGCCGAACCGCCCATCACCATGTACAACGGCCTGGAGGCCGGCCTCAAGGACAAGATCGCGAAGATCTTCGCCGAGCAGGCGAACCAGGACTACCTCGTCGCCAACGGTTACTGCATCGAAGGCGAATGCGACCTGACCGACCAGCGGATCTGGGGCTGGCAGACGGTCGAGGACGACTACTACACCAGCCTCATCGAGGTCTGTGAGGCCACGCAGGCGCAGGCCTGCTCGGCGGCCTGACCTCCCTCGTGGGGGCGGACATCCCTGGTCCGCCCCCACGAACCCCGCCACCCCCCACCCCCACCGCAAGGACCCACGTGACACGCCAGAACGACAACTCCGACACCGGCGGCCGGGAGGCCGTCCGCTTCGACGGAGTCACCAAACGATTCCCCCCGAACGTGACAGCACTGGACTCCGTCTCGCTGTCGGCCCGGTTCGGAGAGGTCGTCGTGCTGCTGGGGCTCTCCGGCTCCGGGAAGTCCACACTGCTGCGGCACGTCGACGGGCTGCAACTGCCGACCGAGGGAAGCGTCCACGTCCTGGGCGTCGACGTCGCGGCCGCCCGTCCCAAGGCGTTGCGCAGACTGCGTGGCCGCATCGGCTTCGTGTTCCAGCAGTTCCACCTCGTGCCGACCCTCACCGTCCTGGAGAACGTCTGCACCGGTGCCCTCGCCCGGCTCAGGGGGCCGCGTCTGGGGCTGCCGACCTACCCCAGACGCATCCGCGAGGCGGCCCTCGACCAACTCGACCGGGTGGGCCTCGCGGACCGGGCGTTCCAGCGCGCCGACACCCTCTCCGGCGGCCAGCAGCAGCGTGTCGCCATCGCCCGCGCGATGCTTCAGGAACCCGAGATCCTGCTCGCCGACGAACCCGTCGCCTCGCTCGACCCGGAGTCGTCGCACCAGGTCATGGAACTCATCAAGCGCGTCGCCACCGAGGACGACCTGACCGTCCTGTGCAGCCTCCACCAGGTGGACCTGGCACTGGCCTGGGGCGACCGGATCGTCGGCCTGCACACCGGGCGGGTCGTGATGGACACCCCGGTGGCCGACATCGACCACGCCGACGCGATGTCGATCTACGCCCGCGTCGGGGCCGAGAACGTCGCCGACGCGGCCGCCGAGTAGGCCGGCATGGACACCCCCACCAAGACCCCGGGCACCGCCGCACCCCACCGGCGCACCCTGGCCGTCCCCCGCGTCAACACGATGGCGGCCACCGCGGTCGGCCTGGCACTGCTGGGCTTCGGCGTGTGGTCGCTCATCGCGCTCCGCATCAACGTCGCCACTCTGATCGACAGCTTCGACAACGCCGTGGAGTTCCTCGGCCGGGTGGTGCCGCTGGACTTCCCGCCGCCGGGCGAACTGCTCGCCCTGATCGGCCAGACCCTCGCGATCGTCATCGCCGCGACCCTGCTGTCGATGGTGCTGAGCATCCCGTTGGCGTTCTGGGCCGCCGGCAACACCACCCGCAACCGGGTCACCCGATTGGGCTCGCGGGCCGTCATCGTCAGCATGCGCGCCATCCCCGACCTGGTGCTGGCGATCATCTTCGTGCGGGTGTTCGGGCTCGGCGTGATCCCCGGTGTGCTGGCCATGGGCCTGCACTCCATCGGCATGATCGGCAAGCTCTACGCCGACGCGATCGAACAGATCGACGAGGGACCCCGCACCGCGATCCGCGCCACCGGCGCCCGGCGGCTCCAACAACTGGTCAGCGGCGTCCTACCGCAGGTGATGCCGTCGTTCGTCGCCACCGCCATGCACCGGCTCGACATCAACCTGCGGATCTCGGTGCTCCTGGGTTACGTGGGCGTGGCGGGCATCGGCAAGGAGATCAAGAACGCGCTGGAGACGTTGAACTATCCGCGCGGAATCGCACTGGCGCTCGTCGTGCTGGCGCTGTGCATCGTGATGGAGTTGATCTCCGGGGCGATCCGGCGTGCCATCCTCGGTCCGCAGGCCGACACCCGCCGAGGCGGGATCCTGGGCCTGATGGGGCGTGCCCGGCGCGGCGTCGCGGCGGGGACCGCGGCCGCGGCGCGACGGGTCAGCGTCCCGATGAGCGGCCGCCGGTTCGCCCGGCTCGCCTGGACCTTCGTCGGCGTCATGATCGTGCTGGTATCGGTCGGGTTCGTCGGACGGGACCTGTTCGACATGACCGGGTCGGGGATCGCCAACACCCTCGACCGGTTGTGGCCGCCCGACACCGGCGGTGTCCCGTCCGCCGAGTTGATCGACGCCATGTTCGTCACCGTGCAGGTCGCGTTCGCCGCGACCCTGATCGGTGCGGTCCTGGCGTTGCCGGTGGGTGTCCTCGCGGCCCGCAACGTCGCGCCCCGGCTGTGGCTGGGCAAGGTGTTCCGGATGTTCATCGTGTGCGTGCGCGGTGTGCCGGAGTTGATCCTGGCGATCGTGTTCGTCGTCATGATCGGGCTCGGCGAGGTCGCCGGGACGTTGGCGTTGTCGATCGGAGCCATCGGTTTGTTCGGCAAACTGGTGGCCGACTCCGTGGAGGAGGTCGATCCCGGTGTGGAGCAGGCGCTCCGCGCCACCGGTGCCTCACGGTCCCAGGTGTTCTTCGCCGCGACGCTGCCGCAGGCGTTGCCCGCCGTCATCGGGCACCTGCTGTACCAGTTGGACGTCAACATCCGCTCGGCGACGCTGCTGGGCATCGTCGGCGCGGGCGGCATCGGCTACTACCTGCTCCAGGCGTCCCGGGTCAGGGAGTTCGGCACCGTCACCCTCATCACCCTGATGCTGTTCGGCGTGGTGATGCTCGTGGAGCTGATCGCGATGTGGCTGCGCAGGACCGCGGGAGCCAGGAGTTGACCGGCCGACCCGCCCCGTGTCGTCACGGCCGGGGCGGGTCGGCGCCCGGTGGACGCGCGGGCACAATGACCGCATGTCGATCTTGCGTATCGCGCTCGCCCAGACCAACACCACCGTCGGTGACCTGGAGGGCAACCTCGCCATCGTCCGCGATTACACGGCACGCGCCGCCGAGGCCGGCGCGCACCTGGTCGCGTTCGGGGAGATGGTGCTCACCGGATACCCCGTGGAGGACCTGGTGTTCCGGGACTCCTTCGTGGCGGCCAGCCGCGCCGCGGTCACCACACTGGCCGCCGACCTGGAGTCCTCCGGTCTCGGCCACGTCGTCGTGGTCGTGGGTTACCTCGACGCCGACGGACCCGCCCGCCTCCACGCCGAGTCGGACCGGCACACCGGGCCGCGTGACGCCCTGGCGGTGCTGCACGGCGGACGGGTCGTCACCCGCTACTTCAAGCACCACCTGCCCAACTACGGCGTGTTCGACGAGAACCGCTACTTCGTACCCGGTGACGTCCTGCAGGTGATCCAGGTCGGCGGCGTCGACATCGCGGTCACGGTGTGCGAGGACATCTGGCAGCCAGGCGGGCCCTTCGCCGTGGCCGGCAAGGCCGGTGTGGGCCTGGTCGTGAACATCAACGCGTCCCCGTACGAACGCGACAAGGACGAGCGACGGTTGCCGCTGGTGCGGCGCCGCGCCGCCGAGGCCGGTGCCGCCGTCGCCTACGTGAACATCGTGGGCGGTCAGGACGAGTTGGTGTTCGAGGGCGATTCGCTGATCGTGGCCGCCGACGGCACGCTGCTTACCCGCGGACCGCAGTTCGAGGAGGCGCTGCTGATCACCGACCTGGAGTTGCCGCAGGCGTCGCCGCCGCGGCCGGTGACAGGCGAGATCATGTCGGTGGAGCGGACCGTCCTGTCGGGTGGCCCGCTCGCGGTGTCACCGGCCGAAGCCGGCGCGCCGGTGTTCGCGGAGCCGTTGTCGGATCTGGCCGAGACCTGGCGGGCACTGGTGACGGGCCTGCGCGACTACGTCACCAAGAACGGGTTCCGGTCCGTCGTGTTCGGGCTGTCCGGCGGCATCGACTCCGCGGTCGTGGCCGCCCTGTCGGTGGACGCGTTCGGACCGGACCGGGTGTACGCGGTGTCCATGCCGAGCCGGTACTCCTCGGACCATTCCAAGGGCGACGCCGCCGACCTGGCGGAACGCACCGGGCTCCACTACTCCAGCGAGCCGATCCAGGCCGTCGTGGACTCGATCATGGCGGAGGTCGCGCTGTCGGGCCTGGCGGTGGAGAACCTGCAGGCACGGGTGCGCGGTGTCATCCTGATGGCCCTGTCGAACCAGCACGGGCACCTGGTCCTCGCCCCCGGCAACAAGAGCGAGTACGCGGTCGGGTACTCCACACTGTACGGTGACTCGGTCGGCGGATACGCCCCCATCAAGGACGTCCCCAAGACGCTGGTGTACCGGTTGGCGGAGTGGCGCAACGCCGAGGCCGAACGCCTCGGCCGGACGCCGCCGATCCCGGAGAACACCCTCACCAAACCCCCGAGCGCCGAACTGCGCCCGGGGCAGGTCGACTCCGACTCGCTGCCGCCCTACGACGTACTCGACGCGATCATCGCCGGATACGTCGACGCCGACACCGGCCGCGACGACCTGGTGGCCGCCGGGCACGACGCGGCCACCGTCGACCGGGTGCTGCGGCTCATCGACCTCGCCGAGTACAAGCGTCGCCAGACCGCGCCCGGCACCAAGATCTCCGGCAAGTCCTTCGGCCGCGACCGCCGCCTCCCGATCACCAACCGGTTCACCGAGGGCTGATCCCGGGGCGGCCCGGTGGCCGGAGAACGCGCCGGCGGTGGGTCGCACGTGAGAACCGTGCGCCCACCGCCGGCGTGGTCGATCAGGCCGGTTCGACCGCCGGGATCCGGGCCGGCTCCTCGACCCGATGGAGGTCGTCGGACGACCGGCGGGACATCGCGGGCATCTCCACCGTGGGGGAGTCGTCGGCGAAGCTCACCGTCACCGGCGCCGACGCGACCACCGGCTCTCCGATGCTCACCGCGATGTCGCTGGGCCGGGCGGACCGTCCCAGCGTCAACGCCACCACCGGCGCGGAGCGGGCGACCCGGGTGAAGCTGATGCGGCGCGGGCGCAGCCGGGCGATGCGGGTGACCGTGGTGCCGGTGGCCGGAGCCGCCTGCGGGCCCAGCACGCCCGCCATCACGACGATGACCAGGATGACCACGGCCGTGATGCCGAACGCCGCCGCCAGCGAGAACCGGTCGGCGATCCCGCCGATGGCACCCGGTGACGCCAGGCACGCCAGGTAGCAGATGGTGACGACCGTCGAGACGCCGTTCCCGCCGGGCGTGGTCCGGCCCGCGGCCGAGACCACGACGGGGCCGATCGCGGCCAGACCCAGGCCGAGCATCGCGAAACCTGCCATGGCGAGCGCGGGTGCGGTGGCCGCCATCGCCAGTACCGCGCCCGTCGCCGAGAGCAGGCCGCCGAGCCGCACCACCGTGACCGGGCCGTACTCCTGGACGAGCCTGTCGCCGCACAGCCGCCCGACCGCCATGGTGGCGACGAAGACCGCGAAACCGAGCGAGGCGGTGGCCGGGGCGCCGCCGGGGAGCTGGGCGATGAACACACTGCTCCAGCTGTGCGCGGCGGCCTCGGCGAAGGAGGCGCAGAAACCCAGCAGGCCCAGGATGAGGAGCGTTCGGCCCGGCAGGGCGCGGCGCCGGGGGGCGGCGACCGTGACGGCCTCGGGTTCCTCGACGCGGGTGGCGGGCAGCGCGACGACCACGACGGCCGCCAGGACCGCCAGCGCTCCGCCGACGGCGGCCAGGTGGATCCGGGCGTCGAGCGCCGCGAAGGTGGCGGCGGTGCCGATGCCCGCGCCGATGAGGGTGCCGATGCTCCACAGTCCGTGCAGCCGCGACATGATCGGCCGCTCCAGGTCGCGTTCGACGGCGATCGCCTGTTGCTTCATGGCGGCGTCGGAGGCGCCGGCGGCGGCGCCGTACACCAGCAGGACGGCGCACAGGGTGCCGAAGTCCGGCATCACCGCCGGGGTCGCCAGCCCGAGGCACAGTGCCAGCAGGGACACCCGGGTCACCGGGCGGGGACCGAACCGGCGGACCAGTCGTCCGGCGAGCGGAATCGACAGGAACGAGCCGAGTGCCACGCACAGCAGGGCCAGACCGATCTCACCGGCCCCGAGCGAGAGGTGCTGTTGAATCCATGGGACTCGGGTGGCGAAGTTGCCCGAGACCGTGCCGTGCACGGCAAATACCATGGCAAGCACCATTTGGGCACGCCGCTGGTCCATCGAAGCCGTCCTTAACCGTAGTGATTTGATCGCCGGATCCGTGCGTGTGGCGACCCACTGGCTAAAATAACAGGCAGCCTCCCTGATGAAAAGGACTGTGATGAGTCTCAACCCCGCGAGTCCGGCGATGGCCCGCGCCATCAACGACCGGATGGCGTTGGACCTGCTCTTCGGGCACAAGAAGCTCAGCGCCACCCAGTTGCGCGAGCTGACCGGCCTGTCCCGCCCCTCCGTCGCGGACCTGCTGGAACGTCTCCAACAGGAGGAGCTCATCGAGGTGGTCGGCGAGGGCGGCAGGAAACGTCGCGGCCCCAACGCCAAGCTCTACGGCCTCATCCCCGGCCGCGCCCACCTGGCCGGCGTGGACGTCCGCGACGGCGCCGTGGACGCCGCCGTCGCCAACATCGCGGGCGACACCGTCGCCACCGCCCGCCGCCCCATCGACGAGGGGGTGCGGTTGTCCGAGCAGATCCGCGCGACCGTCCGCGACGCGGCCGAAAGCGCCGGTACCGACCCCGGCCGCCTCCACACCGTCGTCATCGGCGCGCCGGGCGCGGTCGACCAGGCCACCGGCGAACTCGGACCCGGTTACGAGTTCCCCGGCTGGGACGCGGACTTCCTGCCCGAACTGGTCGACGGTCTCGACGTCCCGATAGTGCTGGAGAACGAGGTCAACCTCGCCGGAGTCGTGGAACTGCGACACGGCGCCGCCAAGGGCCGCCAGGACCTCGCCGTCCTGTGGCTGGACCGCAGTGTCGGCGCCTCGATCATCCTGGACGGCCGGCTGCGACAGGGCGCCTCCGGAGGTGCCGGTGAGGTCGGAAAACTCGCGGTGCCGGGTGCGCCGCCTCCCGTGGCGGGCAAGGCCGCCGGCGGCTTCCACAGCCTCGTCACCACGGCGGCCGTACGGCTGCTCGCCGCCGAACACGGCTTCACCGACGGTGGTGCGGGCGAGGCGGTCGCGCGGGCCTGTGCCTCGGACACCCCGGCGGCGCGGGACCTCATCACCGCGCTGGCCGACCGGATCGCGTTGGGCGCGCTGGCGTTGATCGCCACCATCGACCCGGGGATGATCGTGCTCGCCGGTCAGATCGGCATCGCGGGCGGCGACCGCCTCTCGGACCGGGTCGCCGAGCGGCTGGCCACCATGCACGCGATGCCCGTCGAGGTCCGCCCCACCGCGCTGCGGGACAGCCCGATCGTCGGGGGAGCGGTGGAGACGGCGCTGAGCATCGCCCACGACGACCTGTTCGGTGGCGTGGCCGCCCTCGACCTGTACGAGACGGGTACCTGAGGCGGCCCGCCTCTCGTCTCAGCGGAGTTTGCCCGCCGCGACGCCCAGCAGCCGCAGGACCTCCGCCACCGCAGGGCGTTCGGCGCTGGCGGTGCGGTACACCGCGAACACGTCCCTGCCGGGCGCGTCCTTCAGTTCCCGCATCCGTACCCGGTAGTGCCGGTCCACCACGGCCATCCGGGGTGCGATGGTGATGCCGAGCCCACGGGAGACCAGGGTGATGATGGTGTCCAGGCCCTCGAACTCCCACCGCACCTCCGGCTGCACCCGGTCGGTCAGCAGCCGGTCGAGGGCCTGCCGGGACGGTTCGGTGTCCAGGCCCATGATCCAGGACTCGGCGGTTATCTCCCCGACGTCGATGGCCGGTTCGCCCGCCAGCGGATGGTCCTGCGGCACCACCAGGACGAGCGGGTCGTGGCACAGGAAGTGCCACGACAATCCGGGGGTGCGCGGCCAGCCGTGTCCCGGCCACTCGTCCACCAGCGCGATGTCGGCCTCACCCGAACGCACCTGGTCGAGACTCTCCTGTGGACGTGCCTGCCGCAGTTGCAGGGTCAGGGAGTGGTGGCGGCGCAGCCGGTTGGCGACCGGTGGGGCGAGTGCCACCGCGGCGGTGGGGTACGCGGTGACGACGACCTGGCCGTGCGGGGTGGCGTCCTGCGCGGCGAGAGCGGATTCGGCGGCCTCGATGGCGGACAGGATCGTCAGGGCGTGTTCGACGAGTTTCCGTCCCGCCTCGGTGAGCGTGGCACTACGTGCCGTGCGGTCGAGGAGTGCGTGTCCCGCCTCCCGTTCCAGGGCGGCGAGTTGTTGCGAGACGGCGGATGCGGTGTAGCCCAAGGAATCGGCGGCTGCGGCGATGCTGCCGCGGCTCGCGAACTCGCACAGCAGCCGGAGCCGGCGCGGATCAAGCATAAGAAGATCTTACTCCTACGGCCATGTTTAGTCGTTTGCGCTTATGCTTTTCCCGGGTAAGACTGTTGCAGGACCACAGCACTTCACCGACGGTACTTCCCTCATAACTGGAGCATTCATGTCTGTCTCAGCCACCTTGGCCGCCAACGAGACCATCATGAGACGTCGCCAGGCGGGAGAACACGTCCTACCGCTGGCGTTCGGGGAGGCCGGCCTGCCGGTACACCCCGAACTCGTCGAAGTCCTCTCCACCCACGCCACCCGCAACGGATACGGCCCGGTGTCGGCCGTCCCGCAACTGCAGGAGGCCGCGGCCGGTTACTGGAGCCGCCGACGGCTCCCCACCGCGCCCGACCAGGTGGTCGCCGGACCCGGGAGCAAGCCGCTCCTGTACGGCCTCCTGGCCGCACTCGGCGGCGACGCCGTGCTCGCCCAGCCGAGCTGGGTCAGCTACGCCGCGCAGTGCCGGTTGCTCGGTGGCACTCCGATGTACGTGCCCACCTCACCGGGAGTGGGCGGCGTGCCGGACCCGGACCTGCTCGTCCAACACCTCGACCACGCCCGCGCCACCGGACGCCGGATCACCACCGTCGTACTCACGCTGCCCGACAACCCGACCGGCACCGCCGCCGACGCCGACACCGTCGCGCGGGTGTGCCGGATCGCCAGGGAATGGGACCTGTTCGTCATCTCCGACGAGATCTACCGCGACCTGCGGTTCGCCGGAGAGGACGGCTTCGTCAGCCCCGCCGAACTCGCGCCCGAGCGCACCGCCGTCACCACCGGCGTCAGCAAGAACCTCGCGCTGGGCGGATGGCGGCTCGGGGTGTGCCGGCTGCCCGACTCGCCGACCGGCCGCCGGGTGCGCGACCGGCTGCTGACCATCGGCAGCGAGATCTGGTCCAGCGCGCCGCAACCGGTGCAGTTCGCCGCCGCGCACGCCTTCACCGAGCCCGCCGTGCTGCGCGACCGCGTCCGCGACTCGGTGCGACTGCACGCCACCGTCGCCCACGCGGTCGCCGACCGCTTCCGGTACGCCGGCGTGCGGGTGCCCACACCACAGGGCGGTTTCTACCTCTACCCGGACTTCACCGCGCACGCCGACCTGCTGGAGAGCCGTTGGTCGGTCACCACCAGCGCCGACCTGGCGAGCCTGCTGCTCGACCGGTTCGGTGTGGGGGTCCTGCCGGGCAGCGCCTTCGGCGACGATCCCAAGTCGTTGCGGCTGCGTGTCGCTACCAGCCAGCTGTACGGCGACACCGACGCCGACCGTGAGGCGTCGCTGCGGTCGGCCTACCCGACGCGACTGCCGTGGCTGCGCGGTTCACTGGCCAGACTCGACGAGGTGCTCGGCGAACTGCTCACCGGCTGAACCGTCCACACCGAACCGACGACGGGCCGTCGCGGACACGTTCGCGCAGCGCCGATCCGGGGCAAGCTTGAGGTACGACGACCTCCGGGAGACCCCGATGGACCGGCAGAGCTGGCAAGTCCTGAACCTGTATCGCAGACACCTGTCGACCAGGCTCGAATACACCTACGGCGACGGCCGCATCAGCGCCGAACAGTACGCCGAACTGCACCGTGAACTCGCCGAGGCCAGGCGCTTCGCGCAACTGCGCCGCGTCGTGGTGAGACTGCGGGCGGCCACCGTCCGCGCCGAACGCACCCGGCGGTGGCGCACACCGCGCTGGCACCTGGAACGCCGCCGCCGCCGTATCCGGCGACAGCGGCGTTGGTGGCGCCCCGAACGGTTCTGGGTGCTCGGCGTCGGCATCGCCGTCGCCATCGGTGTCGCGGTCCTGGCGCTGCTCAGCGCGGCGACCGAGTGGCTGGGCCGTTGACCCTCACTCGATCCCGTACCGGATCAACGTCCGGAGCCGCTCCGGCGCGGTCCGGCGCGGATCCGACAGGTAGATCTCCTGGTGCCTTCCCACGACGCGGTGGCCGTGTTCGCGGGCGAAGTCGAGCATCCGCATGATGGAGGGCTTCTCCGAACTGTACGGTCCGATGTGGAGTATCTGCACGGCCGGACCCGACGGCAGTCGGTCGAGCCGTACCTCCGGCGCGTCGGGGTCCTTGCGCCGCGCCGCCTCCCGGGCGGCCTCGAAGCGGTCGGGCGTGCACTCCGGCGGCAGCACGATCAGCATCGTCCAGTTCCACTCGTCCCGGGGCGTCCGGTCGGTCATCATGCCCCGGTCGGCCGTCCACAGACCCTCCAACGGCATCACCGGCCGGGCGAGGCCGTCCTCCCGCTTCACGATGGCCCGCACCTGATACGCCGAACGGTAGAGCGCCCCGACCGCCGCCCGGTACGGCGCGTCGTCGGGGTCGCCGTGCCCGTCGACCGCCACCACGGGCAACGGCGGCACCTCGATCAGGGCCGGCTCCGTCCCACCCCCGTACAGCTCCCGGTACTCGCGCTTCAGATCGGCGTGACTCACATGTCCTCCTCGACGTCCCCGGCCCCGGAACCGGCACCGGTACTCCTCTGCGGTCGATACGTCACCGAGACCCGGGTCACCGGTGTGACACCGTCACCCGGCGCGACCAGGTACTCCTCACGCACCGGACCCGACGGCGTCAGTCCACGACCGTGCAGCGCCGCGAACAGCGCGTGGTACGTGACCGGGATGGACCCGTACCCGCCGACGTGCACCGCCGACACGGCGGCGCCGCCGGGCAGCCGTCGCGACGGCCCCGCCACATCGGCGACCACACCCACCTGCACCGGAACCACCGGCGTGAGCCGCACCGGGAACAGGCCCCACACCACCGAACCGGTGGAAACCGCGGGGCCGCACCGGGAGAACAACCGCGACACGCACCCCCCGACCACCTCACCGATCGCCTCGGGCGCGCACTCCGCCGACTCCACCGCCAACCGCAACGGCGGCGCCGTCACCTCGACCACCGGAACCGGGGCCGGATCACCCAACCGCTCCAACACCTCCAGTCGGCGCCGGTCGGCCGCCATCCGGGCGACGACCCTGCGCCGCTCGGCCTCGATCAGCACCCGCCGTTCCGCCGGTGCCGCCGCCACGATCCGGGCCACCGACGCCAACGGCACGTCCAGGTCACGCAGCAACGCGATCGTCAGCGCCGCCTCCGCCTGATCACGCCGGTAGTACCGGTACCCGGTGTGCGGATCGGTCCACGCCGGCGGCAACAACCCGCTGGCCGCGTAGTTGCGCAACCGCTTCACCGTGAGCCGGCACGACGCCGCGAACTCACCGATCCCCAGCAGCTCCGTCGTCATGCCGGACATCATGAACCCTCCCCTCGGGGGAGGGTCAACCGGCGCGCCACGCCCTTCGCCACCGGCGCAGGTCACGCGCCAGATGCGCTGGCCGCAGACCGTGACGCCCCAGCCGTGCCAGGTCGGCGCGATTGTCGTAACTCAACTGCACGTGGAAGTAGTTCACGTGCTCCACCACGGCGAACAACGCCAGTCCCAGACCCGGCAGGGTTCCCGCGCCCGGCGCGGCGACCGTCAGGCCGCCGCACACCGCCACCACCACCGCCAGCCACCACGGATTCCACCGCCGCAGCGACGCGAACCCGTCCAGTCCGGCCGGAAACGACTCCCGACGCCGCACCTGCCGCAGCTTCAGCCACCAGTACGCCGAACCCTGCGCCAGCAGCATCGCGAACGCCGCGAACCCCGCCAGATTCGCCACCGACGCCGGGAACAACGACACCAGGACGAATCCCCACAGCGGGATGTTCACCAGTTCCAGTACGGCGAGCGACCTCAACCTCCCGGACGGTCTCACGCCGGCCTCTCCCTCTCCTCGACGACGGCCGTCTCCCGGTACGGTGTCGCGGTGCCCGACTCACCCCACCGGTTCGCCCTCGCCGTGACGCACGTGTTCTCACCCGCGGCCGTCATCACCGTACTGTGCCTGGCGGTGGCCGCCTCGACCACCGATCCCCCTTCCGTCGCACTGGCGTGGGGACTGATCTGCGCCCTGTTCACCGCGGGCATCCCGATGACCGTGATCTGGCTCCACATGCGACGCGGCAGGGTCACCGACGTCCACATCCGTGAACGCGCGTCCCGCCTGCGGCCGCTACTGGCGATGATCGTCTCCGTCTCCGCCGGTGTCGCCCTCACACTGTGGTGGCCGGCCCCGCCGCCGATGCCGGCGCTGACACTGGCGTTGTGCGCCGGCCTGGTCACCACCACCGCCGTCACCGCACTGTGGAAGATGTCGTTCCACACCGGAGTGTCCGCGGGAGCGGTGGCGGTCCTGGCGGCCGTGTACGGCTGGTGGGCGTCGGTGGGGCTGGCGGTGGTCGCGCTCATCGGCTGGTCCCGGGTCCGGCTGCGAGACCACACCGTCGCGCAGACGGTCGCCGGGGCCGCGTGGGGCGCATTGGTGGCCGGAATCGTCTTCACCGCGTCGCGCTGACGGTGTGCGCCCGGCGGACCGGGCGCACACCGTCACGTCACACGATCCCCGACACCACGACCATGACCGGCAGCAGCAGCAGGATCAGGATGCCGCCGATCACGTCGAAACCGAACCCCGACCGGATCATCCGGGTGATCGGCACGACCCCCGACCCGTAGGCGATGGCGTTCTGCGGCGTCGACACCGGCAGCATGAAACCGAAGGACGCCGCGAACGTCGCCGCCAACGCCGGGACCATCGGATCCACCCCGGCGGCCTGCGCGATCGGGATGATGATGGGCACCACGACCGCCGCCGACGCGGTGTTACTGGTCGTCTCCGACACCAGGATCGCCAGCACCACACCGAAGGCCGTGATCGCGAACACGCTCGACAGGCCCAGCGCGTCCGATGCCGAGACACCGATCGTCTCGGCCAGACCCGTGTCGGCCAGCAGCGACCCGAAGATGATGCCGGTACCGAACAGCAGGACCGTGCCCCAGTCGATCTTCGCCGCGTCGCTCCAGGTGAGTGTGAACTCCCTGGCGCGCCAGTCGATCGGCAGCAGGAACAGCAACGACGCGCCCAGTACCGCGACGACACCCTCGTCGAGGTGTTCGCTGACCGCGCCGTAGAACTGGGACTCGGTGCCGCCGAACAGCGCCACCACACCGGGGAAGATCCACAGTGTCACGGTCACGCCGAACGCGATCAGGGTGTTGACCTCCGACCGGCTGAACCGGCCCAGCTCCGCCCGCTGCGACCTGATGTACTCCTCGACACCCTCGATCCGGCGGATCTCCGGCCTGTTCAACAGCAGGAGCACCACCACGAGCACCACGAACATGATCGCGCAGATCGGCAGCGCCGTCATCACCCACTGCAGGAACGAGATCCGCTCGCCGGTCACCTCCTCGATCATGCCGCGCCCGATCAGGTTCGGCGGCGAACCGATGGGCGTCAACAGGCCACCCACACTGGCGCCGTACGCGAGCACCAGCACCAGCGCGGCACCCACCCGCAGACGCAGCGGGTCGAAGTCCTCGGCCACCAGGCCACGGGCCTGCAGCAGTTTCGCGATGACGGCCAACAACCCCAGCGCCGTCGGCAACAGCATCGCCACGGTCGCGGTGTTCGACACGAACGCCGACAGCACGCACGTGATGAGCCCGAACGCCGCGATGACCCGCCACGTCGACTTGCCGATCCCGGGCAGCCCCAGGATCCAGAACGCGAACCGGCGCGCCAGGCCCACCTTCAGCATCGCCTGCGCCAGGATGAACGCGCCGATGAACGTGAACACCGTCGAGGAACCGAACGGGGCGAGCGTGTCGTCCGGCCCGACCACGCCCAGCACCACGATCGCGCTGATGCCGAGCAGGCCGCCGATCGGGATGGGGACCGGCTCCGTCACCCACAGCACCACCACCCCCAGCAGGATCGCGGCAAGCGACTGCTGCGTCCGGTCCATCTCCAGCGGCAGGACCCAGAACACCACGGTGATCAACGGGGCGAGCCACAGCCCGGTCGTGCGGCGGGCCTTCTCGAACCGTTCCTCCGAGGGGGACAGCCGCTGTTCCCCCAGGCTCCGGTACGTCGCGCTGCCCAACAGCGCCTTGTCGACATCGGTCCTGGCGCCCTCCGGCGCCGCTTTGCCGGCCATCGGCCACTCCTCGCTGAGTGTGTCGTCGGCGGCCGGATCGGCACCCGGCGCGCGGTTCGGCGCACGCCGGAACCACCGCCGGCGCCCGGTCGCCCGGGACCGCCGTACTGGTAACGGCAACCTAGTGGCGGTGCCGGGGCTCGGCAAGACGGCGAAGAACTATGGGACCGTTAGGCGGTGCCTATGGGTCGGACCCGGTGGCGGAGAGGCGGACCACGATGGACATACGGCAGTTGGAGTACTTCCTCGCGGTGGTCGACCACGGCGGCATCAGCCGCGCCGCGCGGGCACTCTACCTGGCGCAACCGTCGCTGTCCCAGGCGATCCGCACCCTCGAACGAGACGTCGGCAGCCGCCTGTTCAACCGGCTCGGCCGCGGCCTCGTCCTCACCGAGGCCGGGCGCGCGCTCGTCGAGCCGGCCCGGCAGGCCGTCCGCAGCCTCGACGTCGCCCGGGCCAGCGTCTCGGCGGTGGAGACGATGGTCAGCGGCAACCTCACCATCGCCGCGATGCCCTCTCCCGCCGTGGAACCGCTCAGCAGCATGATCCAACGGTTCACCGCCGCGTTCCCCGACGTCACCGTCGTCGTCCGTGACGGCCAGGTCGCGCAGGCCGTCATCGAGATGGTCCACAACGGGCGGACGGAGGTGGGCATCCTCTCGTCGTGGGACCACCCGGCCGAAGCCGACGTCCACCTGCGCGAAGTGCAACGACAACGATTCGTCCTCGTCGCGCCACCCGGCGGCGACTTCGCGCCCGGTGAACCGGTGCCCTGGACCGCCCTGTCCGGTCACCGCCTCATCGTGGGTGAACACGGCACCGGCATCCGGCGCCTCGTCGAACAGATCCGCGCCGCCGGAGTCGCCGTCACCATCGCCGTCGAGACCGAACACCGCGAGGCGGTCCTCCCGCTGGTCCTCAAGGGCGTCGGTGTCGGTGTACTCGCCGAGGCGTGGCGGCCACTGGCCGAACGCGCCGGTGCCGTCGTGTGCGACCTCGCCCCGGCAGCCTCACTGCGGCTGCTGCTGGCGTTCCGCAAGGGCTGGCTGTCGCCCGCCGCCACCGAGTTCGTCGCCCTCGCGTCCGACACCCCGGCGTCGCGGGCATAGGCGCCGCCTATCGGCCGTATCGGCGACACGTCCTGGACGCCGCGGCACCCCGTTGCTTGACTGGCCGCCATGACGACCCACCACATCGCAGTCATCCCCGGCGACGGCATCGGACGCGAGACCGTACCCGCCGCCCTCGAAGTCCTCGACGCCATCGCAGGGGACGCCTTCACCCTGCGCACCACCGAGTTCGACTGGTCCTGCGCCCGGTACCGCCGGACCGGCGCCATGATGCCCGACGACGGCCTCGACGTCCTGCGCGGGCACGACGCGATCCTGCTGGGCGCCGTCGGCGCCCCCGGGGTACCCGACCACGTGTCGCTGTGGGGACTGCTCATCCCGATCCGGCGGGCCTTCCAGCAGTACGTCAACCTGCGGCCGGTCCGCCTGTTCGAGGGCGTCACCGGACCACTGCGCCCCGATCTGGCCGAGGCGATCGACCTGGTCGTGGTCCGGGAGAACGTCGAGGGCGAGTACAGCCGCATCGGAGGACGGCTGTACGAGGGCACCGAGATCGAGACCGCGATGCAGGAGTCCGTGTTCACCCGGACCGGCGTCACCCGGATCGTCGACTACGCGTTCCGGCTCGCCGGGACACGCGGGCGCGGCCTCACCTCCGCCACCAAGTCCAACGGCATCGTCCACACCATGCCGTTCTGGGACCAGATCGTCGCCGAACGGGCCGCCGCGCACCCCGACGTGCCGTGGCGGCAGGAACACATCGACGCCCTGTGCGCCAAACTCGTCCTCGCGCCGAGCGGATTCGACGTCATCGTCGGCTCCAACCTGTTCGGCGACATCCTCTCCGACCTGACCGCCGCCGTCGCCGGGTCCATCGGTATCGCCCCCTCCGCCAACCTCAACCCCGAACGGGAGTTCCCCTCCATGTTCGAACCCGTGCACGGGTCCGCGCCCGACATCGCCGGGCGGGGCGTCGCCAACCCGATAGGCACCATCTGGTCGGCCGCGATGATGCTGGAACACCTCGGCCACCCCGAGGCCGCCCGCCGCATCGACACCGCCGTGGCGGCGTCCCTGGCCGACCCCGCCACCAGGACCCGCGACCTGGGCGGTCACGCCACCACCGCCGAGGCCACCCGCGCCGTCGTCGACGCCCTGCCGGCCTCCCCGTTACCGGGATCACAACCGTCCGCCACCCGGTGAGGACTAGGGTGGAAACCGACATTCACACCCGCCCGGGGACCCCGCACCGGCCCCGAGGAGAGACGGAGAATCGCATGTCCTCGCACAAAGAAGTGCCCGCGTTGTACGGACCCGCAAGGAAGAACAGTCGCATCCGCACTCGCGACCTGCGTTCCGCCAAGGAACGGGGCGAGAAGTGGGCGATGCTCACCAGTTACGACCAGTACACCGCCGCCATATTCGACCGGATCGGCATCCCCGCGTTGCTGGTCGGGGACTCCGCCGCCAACAACGTCTACGGCTACGAGACCACCATCCCCGTCACGGTCGAGGAACTGTTGCCGCTGGTCGGTGCGGTCGCCCGCTCCACCGAACGCACCCTCGTCGTGGCCGACCTCCCGTTCGGCTCGTACGAGGCCGGGCCGCAGCAGGCACTGGAGACCGCCGTCCGGTTCATGAAGGCCGGCGCGCACGCCGTCAAACTCGAAGGCGGCACCAGGATCGCCGACCAGATCGCCGCGCTCACCGGCGCCGGCATACCCGTGATGGGACACGTCGGCTTCACACCGCAGAGCGAACACCTCATCGGCGGTTACCGGGTCGCCGGACGCGCCGGACAGGCCGCGGCCGTCGTCGCCGACGCCCAGGCCGTCGCCGAGGCGGGCGCGTTCGCGGTGGTCCTGGAGATGGTGATGGCCGACGTCGCCGCACAGATCACCAAGGAACTGGCCATACCCACCGTCGGCATCGGGGCCGGACCCGACACCGACGCCCAGGTGCTGGTGTGGCAGGACATGGCGGGCCTCCGGCAGGGACCCGCCCCCCGGTTCGTGAAGAACTACGCCAACGTCGCCGACGTCATCGGAGAGGCCGCACAGCGGTACGCCGAGGAGGTCCGCGGCGGTGTGTTCCCCGCCGAGGAACACAGCTTCCGGTGAGCCTTCCCCGGTGACGGGTCGCCGCGCCCGTCACCGGGGACCCGCGACCCCGTTGTGGCTCTTCCGTGGGCGGAGCCCGGTAGCGTCATGGCCGTGAAGACGGCACACCAGTCACGGGCGGCCCTGTGGCGGTTCGGATCCCTCGTCGGGGGGATCGTCGTGCTGGCCGCCCTCATGCTCCTGGCCGGTCCGCCCGACGCGGAGCTCCTGCGCGCCCGGGTCGCCGACCTCGGCGGCCTCGGGCCGTGGGTCGCTGTGGTGGGTGTGGCCACCGGGATCCTCATGCTCGTGCCGCGCACCGTCATGTCGATCACGTCCGGCCTGCTGTTCGGCTGGCTGCCGGGATTCTGCTACATCATGATCGGCAGCCTGCTCGGCGCGACCATCGGTTTCGTCATCGGGCGGCTGCTGGGCAGGGAGTTCGTGGCGCAACGCCTGGAACGTTGGGCGAGCCGGGACGGCGCCGGGACGGACGGCCGTCGTGCCGCGTTGCGGCGCTGGACGGAACGCCAGTTGGCGAACGTCGACGCCTGGCTGGGACGCAGCGGGTTCGTCGGCATGTGGATCGTCCGGGTCATCCCGCTGTCCCACTTCGGATTCACCTCCTACGCCGCGGGGACGACGACCGTGCGATACCGGCACTTCGCGATCGGGACACTGCTGGGCGCGCTGCCCAGCTCCCTCGGGTACACCGCCGTGGGCGGGGCGATCCTCGGCGCCGGCGGCCTGCCCATGGCCATGCTGGTCGCCACCGGCATGAGCCTGTTCAGCGTCACCGTGGCGCTGGTGGTACGCCGCCGCCTACTGCGCGGCCGCTGAGGCGGAGAGACGCGCCGGTCACGGGGGACCGCCCCGGTCGGGCGCGCCGCGGGGACGATGCCCATAATCGACCGGCACGGCCTTGATCCGACCCCGGGAACGGAGACCGACATGGAGTGGATGCGGCGGCACTCGCGCGGAATCGCGTTGATCGCCCTGATCGCCATGGCCACTCCGTTCGCCGCCCAACTGGTGGGCAGGCTCACGGCGCTGGATCCGCTGCTGGTCGCGGCCCTGTTGTTCATCGTGGTGGCGGTGGCCATCGCGGGGACGGTCGTCCGCCGCAAGGACCGCGACGACGACTGAGCCGCTGCCGGTGCCGCCGGGCGGTCTCATCGACGTCCGCGTCGCCGACACCGTCCGGTGGTCGCAGTAGTCCGGGGGGCAGGGTGTCGGGGTCGTTCGTGGGTGTCGGTGACGGCCCGGTGTTGCGCCGTACCTTCCGCCCGGATCACGTCGGCCGTCGACGCCGTGGCGCCCTTGTCAAGCCACACGCGGCATCCGGAACGGCTGAAACTCGACAAAGGTGTCGAGGATGGGCAGAATGGGGCGGTTCTCGATGTACCGCCCCGCCTTGAGACCACCCCGGAGCCCTCGTGTCCCACCTCGATCGCCGTGCCTTCCTCGCCCTGTCGGGCGCCGGTGTCACCGCCGCGCTCATGGGCGAGTCGCCCTCGACCACCTCGTTCGCCGTCAACCCCTTCCAGCTCGGTTCGGCATCGGGGGACGCCACGACCGACAGCGTCATCCTGTGGACTCGACTGGCGCCGTCCCCGACGGCGCCGGACTTCGGGATGGCGGGCCAGCCCGACACGGTCAGCGTGCACTGGCGGATAGCCGAAAGCCATGAGGCGGTACAGAGCGACGCCACCAGTCTCTACAGTGGAAATGTCGGTGCGCGGAAGGCCGACGCCTGGTCGGTTCACCTGGAGGTGAAGACCGCCGGAGGGCCACTGGCCCCTGGAAAGCAGTACTACTACCAGTTCTCGTTGCCGGACGGTTCGTACAAGGCGTGGATCGGGCAGACCCGGACCGCGCCGCGGTCGACCGCCGACGTTGATCCGAACTTCGCGGTGATCAGCTGCCAGTCGGCGGCGACCGACGCCTCCGTCAACGACGGTCCGTCCTACTGGCACGGCTACACCCATCTGGAGAGCAACCCGGTGGACTTCGTCGTTCACCTCGGCGACTACATATACCGCGAAAGCCACGAGAACACCATTCCGAAGGACGACTACTGCACCGAGCTGGTGGACTACCGCCGCCGTTGGGGTTGGTATCTGGAACGCCACAACATTCAGCGCGTCCGCAGGCTCTACCCGATGTACGCCGTCCCCGACGACCACGAGATGTACAACGACTACCAGGGCGCCAACATCAAGCCCCGTTTCGGGGAAGGCACCGACTGGCAGTTGCGGTCGTTCAACCACGGACTGCGGACCTACTGGGAGAACATGCCACTACGGGGCGGGCCGCCCACCGCCGCCAGTGGGGAGGACAAGCTGCGGTTCCGCCTGGACCGCATCGGGCTCAACTGGGGCGGCAACCTCGACCTGGCACTGCTGGACTGCCGGCAGCACCGCACCGCGCCGGGGGCGGCGTCACCCACCCTGCTGGGGGCCACCCAGCTTGCGGCCGCAACACAGTGGATCAACAGTTCCCGGGCGACCTGGACGACCTTGGGAGTGGCCAGCCCGCTCAGTGTGTACTTCGCGTCCGCCGGGGTGCCCACCAGTCCGACCAACTGGACGGCCTTCCCGGCCGAACGGCGACGGATCACCGACGCGCTGGCCGCCAGGCGTGCCGCCGGAGGCAATCCGGTGGTACTGGCCGGTGACGTGCACTGCCCGTTCGCGGCCAGGGTGATCCGTAGCCAGAACGCCGCCAGCAAGGACTTCGTCGCCACCGAGTTCTCCACCCCCTCGATGTCCAGCTACGGCTTCAACTGGACTTCACGTCGCGACGCGAACCCGGACGTCTTCGCCTGGGTGGGGATGCGCGCCGATGGAACTTCGCGCGCCCAACCGCAGCCGTTGAAGGGGTACCTGCGGTGCAGCGCCACCTCGACCACCTTCTACACCAACTTCCTGGCCACCCATCAGACCGCGATCTCCTCGGGCGCGGTCACCTCCGTCGCGAAGTTCCGCACCCGGACCGGGACACTGGGAGCCGTTCGGTACTGACCGGGGCCAGGGCACGTCGAGGGAGGGTCGCCGTTCGACCGGGTTCACGCGGATCCGAAGAGCTGTCTCGACAACAGGGAGTGCGCCTCGACCAGGCTGGGACCGTGCCACGTCAGGTGCCTGCCCGACACGAGCGCGCACGGCAGCCCCGGAAACGCCTCGGGACCGTCCCCGGCCGAGAACTCGTAGGGCTCGTCCGGCAGGACGACCAGGTCCGCGCCCCGCTCCCGCACCTCGTCCGGAGTCGTGCGCGGATAACCCGGCTCGGCGTCGAACACGTTCGCGACACCGAGCCGCCGCAGCACGTCCCCGGCGAAGGTGCCGCCGCCCAGCACCATCCAGGGCCGCCGCCACACCGGTATCGCCGCCCGCCGCGACACCGGCGGCGTCCGCGACCACAGTGACGCGGCCTCGCCGATCCAGTCGGGCTCCGGAACGCCCAGCGCCAGACGAAGCATCCGCGACGCCGAGGTCAACGCCCCCGGCACGTCCTTCGGGAAACACGTCCACACCCGCACGCCGGCGGCCTCCAGCCGTTCCACGTCCTCGCGCCGGTTCTCCTCCGCGTTCGCCAACACGACGTCCGGTTCGCAGTCGAGCACCGCGTCCACCCGGGGGTACTTGCTGCCGCCGACCCTGGTCACCGACAACCCCGCCGGGTGCACGCAGTAGTCGGTGGCGCCGACCAACAGCCCCGGCGCCGCCAGCGCGAGGGTCTCGGTGATCGACGGCACGAGCGACACCACCCGCCGTACCGGGCCCGGCGCGAAACGGCGTCCCAGATCGTCGGTGACCGTGGCCATCAGATGTCCGTCACCCGGATCCCCACGTGCGCCCGGTACCGGCGGTTGATCGCGATCAGGTTCGCGGTCAGCGCCTCCACCTGGCCGGCGTTGCGCAGCCGCCCCGCGAACACTCCGCGCATGCCCTCGATCCGGGTCGCCAGCGCCTGCACGGTCGCCGCCGCCGCCCGGTCGTCGCCGAGCACGAGGATGTCGGTGGCGATCGACTCGATCTCCGGATCGGTCAACAGTGTCGCCGACACGTGGTGGAACGCGGCGGTGACCCGTGACTCCGGCAGCAGCGCCGCCGCCTGCTCGGCCGCGCTACCGGCCTCGACCTCCAGCGGGTACGCGCCACGCTCGTCGAAACCGAGCGGGTTGACGCAGTCGACGACGATCCTGCCCGCCAGCCGCGGCGCCAACCCGGTGAGCAGGTCGCCGTGCCCCGGCCACGGGACCGCCACGATCACCACGTCGGCGTCGCAGGCGGCCGCGTTCTCCCCACCGGTGATCGGTGCCCGGTCGCCGCCCGGCATCGCCGCGATCGCCGCGGCGGCGTCACGGGCACGCGCGGCGTCACGCGAACCGATCGTCACCCGGTGTCCGGCCCGCACCAGCCGGTAACCCAGACCGCGTCCCTGCGCACCCGTGCCACCGAGAATCCCGACCGTCACACCGGACACGTCGGGCAATTCCACGTCCTCAAAAGCCATGGCGACAATACTGGCAGTACGTCCGTCCGGTATGCCAGTGGTTGTCCGCCAAGTCTCCCCGGTCGGCCACCGTGAAACATGCCCGAAACACCCGAGGGGCACACTGGTGGGACCGGCGGCCGTATCCGGGCGGTTCCGGCGGGCCGGGACAGCGGAGGGTGACCACCACGATCGGCCAGGAGGAATCGACTGATGGAACGCCAGCAGGAGTTCGTGCTGCGGACGCTGGAGGAGCGCGACATCCGGTTCGTCCGGCTCTGGTTCACCGACGTGTTGGGCACGTTGAAGTCGGTGAGCGTCGCCCCGGCGGAGCTGGAGTCGGCCTTCGACGAGGGCATCGGCTTCGACGGCTCCGCGGTGGAGGGGTTCGCGCGGGTGTACGAGTCCGACATGGTGGCGATGCCCGACCCCACGACCTTCCAGGTCTTTCCGTTCGAGGGCACCGGCATCGGTGAGAGCGCCCGCATCTTCTGCGACATCGTGACCCCGGACGGCGCACCCAGTTGGGCCGATCCCCGGCACGTGCTGCGGCGGGCGCTCAGCCGCGCCGCCGACAAGGGCTTCACGTTCTACACCCACCCCGAGATCGAGTTCTTCCTGTTCGAGACCCAGTTGGGGGCGCAGGGCCAGCCCATCCCGGTGGACGACGGCGGCTACTTCGACCACACCACGCACGCCGTGGCGCGCGACTTCCGGCGGCAGGCCATCCTGTCGCTGGAACGCATCGGTATCTCCGTGGAGTTCAGCCACCACGAGGTCGCCCCCGGCCAGCAGGAGATCGACCTCCGCTACGCCGACGCGTTGGCGACCGCCGACAACATCATGACGTTCCGGCACGTCGTCAAGGAGGTCGCGACCTCGGCGGGCGTACACGCGAGCTTCATGCCCAAGCCGTTCACCGACCAGCCCGGCAGCGGCATGCACACCCACATGTCGCTGTTCGAGGGGGAGCACAACGCCTTCCACGACCCGGTGGACGAGATCAAGCTGTCCAAGACCGGTAAGGCGTTCATCGCGGGCCTGCTGCGGCACGCGCCGGAGTACACCGCGATCACCAACCAGTGGGTGAACTCGTACAAGCGGTTGTTCCCCATGCCGCTGGCCAACCAGGTCACCGAATCACCGGCCTACGTCTGCTGGGGGCACCGGAACCGGTCCGCGCTGGTGCGGGTACCCGCGTACGGCAAACCGAACTCGGCCCGCGTCGAACTCAGGTCACTGGATTCGGCGGCCAACCCCTACCTGGCGTTCGCCGTGTTGCTGGGCGCGGGACTCAAGGGCATCGAGGAGGGGTACGAGCTTCCACCGGGCACCGAGGACGACGTGTGGTCGCTGTCGGACCGGGAACGCCGCGCGGCGGGTTACCGGCAGTTGCCCGCCAACCTGGCCGAGGCGATCGACGCGATGTCGGAGTCGGAGCTGGTCGCCGAGGTGTTGGGCGAGCACGTGTTCGACTTCTTCCTCAAGAACAAGCAGGCGGAATGGGACGAGTACCGCAGGCAGGTCACCGCGTACGAACTGAACCGCTACCGCGACCTGTGAGCGCGACGGTTCCGCGACCGGTACGCCGGCGGGACCGCATGCGGACGAGACGGCGCCACCGCGCCGCGTCCGTCCACATGCGGTCGTCCACGAAGCCCGGTCATCCACGCCGAGGGGCCTTCGCACTGGACGACACGGCCGGAACCGGTCCGGGTGCGAAGTGCGGGGAGGAGGTCGGCGGCCGCCGCGTGAGGACGGTGCCGCCCCCTGCTCAGGCCACCGCCGACTCGACCGTCAACCGTCCCGCGACCGGGTCGAGCGTCGCCACGGTGCCGAACGGGACGGTCATCGGGTCCGGTCCGTGCCCCAACGGGAGCCCGCCCAGGATCGGCACCCCGAACGCGCCCAGCAGGTCCCGCAACACGTCCTCCACGGTGACGTCCCAGTCCGAGTCGGCGCAGTCGGTGAACTGCCCCAACGCGAAACCCGCGACCCCCTCGAACACCCCGCTGCGACGCAACTGGGTCAGCATCCGGTCCACCCGGTACGGCTCCTCGTTGACCTCCTCCAGGAACACGATCGCGCCCGCGTAGTCCGGGCACGTCGAAGTCCCGACCGCGTCCACCACCAGCGACAGGTTGCCGCCCAAAAGCGGCCCCGACACCGGCGCCTCACCACAGGTCAGGACCGTGCCCGGTTCGTCCTCCCGGACCTCGACCGTCACCGGGTCCGCCGTCATCACCGCGTTCCGCAACGCCTCGGCGGTGCCGCGCCCGTGCCCGGCGGCGAAGGTCGTCACGACCGGACCGTGTACCCCGGCGAGGCCCGCGCGGACGTACAACGCCTGATGCAGCACCGTGATGTCGCTGTACCCGACGACGGGTTTCGGGTTGTGCCGGGCGGTCTCGAAGTCCACCAGGTCGACCATCCGGCCGGCGCCGTAGCCACCGCGGGCGCAGAAGATCCCCGCCACGTCGGGGTCGGCCAGCGCCTCGACCAGCTCGGCGGCGCGCGCCTCGTCGTCGCCCGCGAGGTAGCCGCGCCCGTCGAAGATCCGGTCGGGACACTGCACCACCAGGCCCCACGACTCCAGTTCGGCGATGCCGGCGGCCACCGCCCCGGCCTTCGGGGGACCGGACGGGGCGACCAGGCGGACGGTGTCGCCCGGCCGCAACCGGCGGGCACGTGTCAGGGGTGTCGTCATGGCGCAGGAGGATACCCGGCCGGGGCGACCGTCCGGCGCGGTGACGACGGTTCGCGGGCACCCGCACGGACTAGGCTGGGACGGATGGGACGCGTACTGGTCATTGAGAACTCCCCACGGTGGCACCTGGGGCGGATGCGACGCTGGCTCGACGAGGCCGGGCTCGAACCGGCGGTCGTGCGGCCGCACGCCGACGAACCGGTCCCGGCCGACGCCGGCGACCACGACGCCGTCGTCGCCTTGGGCGGCGGCCGGGGCGTCGCCTGGAACGGCGAACTCGCGGCACTGCTGAACCGCGCCGTCGCGGACTCGGTGCCCACCCTGGCCGTGTGTTCGTCGGCGCGGCTGCTGGCCACGGAGTTCGGCGGCGCCACCGGTGAGGTCGACGGGTTCCACCCCGGGCCCCGGTTGGTCGGGCGGCGTGACGCGGCCGCCGACGATCCGCTGTTCGCCGCCGCCCCCATGGCCATCGACGTCGTCTGGTGGCGGCACGAGGAGATCACCGCGCTGCCCGAGGACGCGCTTCTGCTGGCGGCGTCCCCGCACGGCGTCCCCGAGGCGTTCCGCATCGGCGACCGCGCCTGGGGCGTCCAGTCGCACATGGAGTTGGACGCCGCAATGATCCGGGCACTCGACGGCGGCGACGACCTCGCCGAACGGGTCGACGCCGTCCAGGAACACCTGGAGGAGACCTGGCGTCCCGTCGTCCACCGGTTCGGCGGCCTGGTGTCGGGGCGGGTCGCAGGCACCCCGCTGCCGTTGCTCGACTCGTGATGGCGGACCTCGCGAAGCGGCAGCTGACCCGGCTGCGCGAGACCGACGACACCCTCGACACCGCCCTACACGACCATTCCGCACTCGGCGCCCGGTTGACGGCGGTCCTGTCCGCGTCCGAGACCCTCGGCGACCACCTGGTGGCCAACCCGGGGGAGTGGCGGTGGCTGACCGACGGCGTACCCGACCTCACCGCGCTGGCCGAGGCCGACGGCGTCCTGGCACTGCAACTGGCCTACCGGGGACAACTCCTGCGCATCTGCGCCGACGACCTCACCGGTGACATCGACGTGGCGGAGGTGTCGCTGCGGCTCTCCGACCTCGCCGACGCCACCCTCCAGGCGGCCCTGCGCATCGCCAGGACCGAGCAACCCGACACCGCCGGCGGCACCCGGCTGGCCGTCATCGCGATGGGCAAGTGCGGGGCGAGGGAACTCAATTACGTCAGCGACGTGGACGTCCTCTTCGTCGCCGACGGCGACCTCAACCGCGCCACCGCGTGGGCGGTGCGGATGATGGCGGTCTGCGCGGCGGTGGCCTGGCCGGTGGACGCCGGTCTGCGCCCCGAAGGCCGCAGTGGGGCACTGGTCCGTACCGTCGACAGCTACCTCGCCTACTACCATCGCTGGGCGAAGACCTGGGAGTTCCAGGCGCTCATGAAGGCGCGCCCCGCCGCGGGCGACCTCGAACTGGGCCGGGAGTGGCTGACCGAGGTCAGCCCGGCGATCTGGCAGACCGCCGACACCTCCGAGGTCGTCGACGAGATCCGCGCCATGCGTCGCCGGGTCGTCGCCGAACTCCCCAAGGAGGACGCCGAACGGGAGATCAAGCTCGGAAGGGGAGGGCTGCGCGACATCGAGTTCGCGGTGCAGCTCATGCAGCTGGTCCACGGCCGCCATGACGCGCGGCTGCGCGTCACCGGGACCCTCGACGCCCTCGACGCCCTCAGCGCGGGAGGTTACCTGGCCCGCGCCGACGGCGACGCCCTCACCGACACCTACCGGTTCCTGCGCACCGTCGAGCACCGTCTGCAACTCCAGAAGCTCCGCCGCACCCACCGCATACCCGCCGACGTGGAGTCCCTGCACTGGCTCGCCCGGGGCCTGGGCTACCGCGACTCGGGCGGTTTCCTCGCCGAGTGGCGCCGCCACGCCGGCACCGCCCGCCGACTGCACGAGAAACTGTTCTACCGTCCGCTGTTGGAGGCGGTCGCCGAAGTGCCCAGCGGCGGGCTGCGACTGACCCCCGACGCCGCCCGCACCAGGCTCGTCGCGCTCGGCTTCGCCGACCCGGACGGGGCGTTGCGGCACATCTCCGCCCTGATCTCGGGCGTGTCGCGGACCGCCGCGATTCAGCGGACGCTGCTTCCGGTCCTGTTGGGCGAGTTCGCCGAGGCCCCCGAACCGGACCGTGGGCTCCTCGCCTACCGGAAGGTGTCGGAGAAGCTGGGCGGGACACCGTGGTACCTGCGACTGCTGCGCGACGGCGGCCCGATCAGTCTGCGGCTGGCCCGGATCCTCGCGACCTCCCGGTTCGTCACCGACCTGCTGCTGAAGGACCCCGCCGCGCTGCGGCTCCTCGCCCACGACGCCGACCTGCGGCCGCGCACCGCCGAGGACCTGCGGGACGGGATGGCCGCCGCGGCGGGCCGCCACTCCGAACCGGAGAAGGCGGTCGCGGCGGTCCGCGCCATCCGCAGGCGGGAACTGCTGCGCATCGGCTGCGCCGACCTGTTGGGGCTGTGCGACGTCAGGACGGTCGGGGTGGCCCTGTCCGACCTGACCGACGCGGTCCTGCACGTGACCCTGTCGGTGGCGCAGCGCGTCAAGGGAACCCGGGTCCCGTTGGCGGTGATCGGCATGGGCCGGCTCGGCGGTCGCGAATGCGCGTACTCCTCCGACGCCGACGTGCTTTTCGTCCACGGCGGCGGCACCTCCGAGGAGTCGGCGGCGGTCACCGCCGTCGTCGAACTGGCCCGGGACCTGCTGTCCACACCCTCGGACGAGCCCGCCCTGCGCATCGACGCCGACCTACGCCCCGAGGGACGGCAGGGGCCGCTGGTGCGGAGCCTGGACGCCTACCGCCGCTATTACGAACGCTGGTCGCGGCCGTGGGAGTCGCAGGCGTTGCTGCGTGCCCGCCCGGCCGCCGGAGACGCCGCACTGGCCGGTGAGTTCGTCGCCCTGGCCGATCCCATCCGCTACCCCGAGGGCGGGTTGACGGCCGAGCAGTTGGTCGAGCTGCGCCGCATCAAGGCCCGCATCGACACCGAACGGCTGCCCCGCGGCGCCGACCGGGAGGGCAACGTGAAACTCGGCCCGGGCGGGCTCACCGACGTCGAATGGGGCGCGCAGCTCCTCCAGCTCCAACACGGCTACGCGGAACCGGCGCTGCGGACCACCGGGACGCTCGCCGCGGTCGCCGCCGCAGAGGCCGCGGGCCTGGTGACGGAGTCCGACGCCGAGGCGTTGACCGACGCGTGGCTCGGCGCCTCACGCGTCCGCAACGCGTTGACCCTGGCACGGGGCAAGCCCTCCGATCAGTTGCCGCGCCACGGCCGGGAACTCGCCGCGGTGATGGCCGTGCGGGGCCTGACCGACGAGGACCCGGGGGAGTTCGTCGACCACCACCTCCGGACCGCGCGGCACGCGCACACCGCCGCGGAACGGCTCTTCTTCGGCGAGTGACGGTTCAGTCGGCCGGCTCCAGCGACAACCGGGCCGTGACCTCCACCGACCCGGGACTCCACGGCATCGGCAGCAGTGCCCCGCGCTGCCAGAGGGGGAGCTGGTCGGCGTAGTTCTTGTGGTAGGCGTGCCCGGAGTTGCCGGTCAGGTTCACCCATTGAGAGGCGTCGAAGTCGGACAGGTCGACGATCATCCGCATCGACGGCACCGCGTCGACCTCGTAACCGGTCGCGGCGTCCCAGCCGGTCGCGTTCACCAGTCCGTCGCCGCCGGAGACGGGAATCGGGTCGGCGTTGAACACGTCCTCCACCGGCGAGATGCCCGAGGTTCCCAGGGTCGCGTGGGTGACGGCGAGGGTGTGCATGTCGCCCCACCGCCACGCCGCCGGGTCCTCGCCCTGCGACTCGGTGAGCTCGGCGACGGCCGCGTCCACCGCGATGCGCAGCATCTCGTCGCGGCCCTCGACCTCGCCGGTCGCCCGGTCGTCCCACCACGGCGAGCCGGGTTCGGCCAACAGTGTGGCCACCACCTGCGCCCAGCGTTCCCCGCCGCCGGGTTCACTCCCCTCGGGAAGCTCGTCGAACGTGACCGCGAGCAGGTGCCGCCACACGGCGTTGTACAGCGCGGCCGGCGCCGAGTCCGCGCCCTGCTGTAGGTCCCAGTCCGTGAGGATGCGGGTCTGCGCCGGCAGGTCGGGGAGTTCCCGCAGCGCCGCCAGGACCGGCACCGCGCCCTCGTTGGCGGAGTCGAGCTGCATCCGCCGGATGTCGTCCGCGGTCACCGGACCGGCGGTCCCCGAGATCATGTCGCGGATGCGTTGGCTGCGATAGCCGTATGCCCAGTCCTTCGTGAGCAGGTGCGGATACTGCTCCCCGATGACGGCGTTGTTGGCGGTGACGACGAAACCCTCGGGCGGGTTGTAGACGGTGGGCAGTTCCTCGAACGCGATGAAACCCTGCCAGTCGTAGTCGGGATCCCAGCCGGGCGCGGGGAGGGTTCCGTCCCCGGCGCCGCGGATCGGGATGCGCCCGGGCGCCTGGTAGCCGATGTTGCCCTCGGTGTCGGCGTACACGAGGTTCTGCGCGGGCACGGCGAACAACTCCGCCGCCGCCCGGAACTCCTCGAAGTCGGTCGCCCGGTTGAGGGCGAAGATCGCGTCGGCGGTGTTGCCCGGATCCAACGCCGTCCACCGCAGTGCCAGGCCGTACTCGCCGTCTTCGGACGCCGACGGCGAACCCGCCGCCGTCGCCGCCATCGCCTCGTCCCGGTCGGACATCAACGGTCCGTGCCCGGTGGAGCGGACCCGTATCGTCACCGGTTCACCGCCCGCGACCTCGATGACCTCGTCACGGACCTCCATGTCGCGCCACTCGTCGCCGACCAGGTACCGGTCGCCGTCGAGCCGTTCCACGTAGAAGTCGGTGACGTCGGGGCCCAGATTGGTGAAACCCCAGGCGATGTCGCCGTTGTGGCCGATCATGATCCCGGGAACGCCCGAGAACCCGAACCCGGTCACCGTGAACGGGCACTCCTGATTGACGGTGCGGCAGTGAAGACCCACCTGGTACCACACGGAGGGCATCGCGGCGCCGAGGTGCGGGTCGTTCGCCAACAGCGGCATCCCGGTGTCGGTGAGGTCGCCGGAGACCACCCACGAGTTGGAGCCGATCCCGTCGGCGCGGTCGGATCCCACGACGCCGCTCAGGGTCTCGGTGACGCGCAGCGTCCGGTCGAGCGCGTCCGCGGCCGAGCGGGGGATCGGCCAGCTCTCCGCCGGGTCGTCGGTGTCGGGCGCGGCCTCGGTGAACTCGCCGTCCACGACGGTGCCCTGGGTGACGATCGGCAGGTGCTCCTGCTCGGGATACGGCGGCCACAGTTGCCCGATCTGTTCCGGCGTGAACCCGGCCGCGGCCAGCCTCGCCCGGTCGAGTTCGGCCGAGTAGTTGCCCTTGAGGTCCCACGCCATCGCCTTCAACCAGGTGAGGCCGTCGACCGGTGTCCACTCCTCGATCTCGTAGTCGAGACCGGTCAACGCCAGCAGCGTGTACTCCAGACTGACGTCGTCGGGTGACTTCCCGGCGAGGTAGGCGTTGACGCCCTCGGCGTAGGCGGTGAAGTAGGCCCGGGTCTTCTCGTCCAGCTCCACCCACTCCGCCTCGGCGACCCGCCGCCACCCCATGGTGCGGATGGTCGCGTCGGTCGCGACCTGGCTCTCGCCGAACATCTCCGCGAGCCTGCCCGAGGTCACGTGGCGGCGGAAGTCCATCTCGAAGAACCGGTCCTGCGCGTGGACGAAACCCTGCGCCATGAACAGGTCCTCGGCGGAGTCCGCGTAGATCTGCGGCACGCCCCATTCGTCCCGAAGCACCTCGACGCCGCCGGAGAGGCCGGGAAGCTCGATCACGCCGTCGAACTGGGGATGTGACCGCCGGGCGGTCCACCCCACCAGTACCGAGGCGGTAGTGACCAGTACACAGACGACTACCAGGCTCCAGCGGGCGGCCGAACGCCATCGGCGGCGAGCAGGCGAGGGGGCAACGCTCATGTCGCCGGATACTACTGCCGAGTCACCCTCACCGCCTCCCCGGTTCCGGTCGCTCCGCCCCGTCACACCGGCCGCCTATGTGTCGATCGAAGCAGATCTGAAACGGGGAATCCGTGAGTAGCGACCTAGTATCCCCGTCATGGCAACGGAAGTGGCCCCCCTCGCGAAGGTTAACAAATCAAGCTGTATTACAGTACAGCCTAGGTCGTACGGGCCTTCCTCGCCGAACCGAGGGAGGGGATCTGGAAACAGCAGTGCCCCGGGTGGCATGCAAGCAGCGGCGCCCCGGGGCGTACCAGGCAAGAGTACCAGATTGGCGAGGATGCGTGATGGAAACCAGGGCGACGACGAACGATGGTGGTATCCCCGCCTGGGCTCGAGTCTTCTACTCCGAACCGAGGCTCGGGAGATATCTCGACGCATGCGGGCACGACGGCCCGGCGACCATGGAACTCTACAGTTGGAACGCACAGGTGGCGGGCGCATTCTACGATCCCCTCCACAAGCTCGAGATCGGTCTGCGAAACCACATTCATGTTCAGATGAAGCTGTTCATCAAGAGCGAGCACTGGTGGACTGCGATAAATCTGCACCCGGTCGCTCACAATAAGACGACTGTCGCCCTGGCACGAGCGGGCGGGAAGAGCCGACACGCCGGCCGGGCTCGGGCGGACGACGTGGTCGCCGAGTCGAGTTTCGGGTTCTGGGTGTCGTTGTTGGCGAGCCGATACGACCGGCAGCTATGGATTCCGGCACTCCGGAAGGCGTTCCCCAACTTCACCGGACGGCGTAGCGACCTACACCGTGGATTCGATTCGGTTCGGCTTCTTCGCAACCGCATCATGCACTACGAACCGGTGTTCCATCGTGACCTGAACGCCGACCATGCCAAGATCATCCGATTGATGAGCTACCTGAATCTCGATGCCGCCGAAGAGCTGAAGAGGACGAGCATCGTTCCGGAGGTTTTGGCTCAGCGCCCGCCGAGGAGAGGCCAGGGGTGACGCATTGACCGATCATGACGAACTGATGTCCGCATCCGAGATCGCACGAGAATGCGGAGTGACGGCGGCGACCGTGTCTCAATGGCGCAAACGCCATACCGACTTCCCGCCGAGCACCATCGTGCGGGGACGAGCGAGGTTCAACAAGCAAGCAATCATCGACTGGCTGCGAGATCGCAGGATTCCGACCGACGCGCGACGGCCGGGCGAATCCGATACGGCGACCTATGCCGACCGTATGAGCGGTCGCGCCTCCAACGTTCCACCTGTTGTCGAACCGATGGTGGAGGCGCTCACTGGCGCACTGTGGCGATTCGTTGACGGCGGCGGCGGCATGTCAACCGGTGAAACGTTGATCTCTCTGCTCCTGTACTTGCAAGGTTGTCATCCCGGGACGATGGAGCCCGTCGTGACGCACGGCATGACGGCGTTGTCTCATGGCAAGTGGTCGCTGGCCGATCAACGCGATGTCCCGGTCGCCGTCGAGCCCATTCTGGACGGCGCGGGGGGAAAGGAATTCCTGCGTGGCGTGGCCGATGTGGTTCGAACAATTGAATCCCCACAGCAGGCGGCAATCGTGTTCGATGCGGTGCTGACTGCCGTTTCCAAGCAGCAGGGACGAAAGAGAGATCTTCAGACACCGGAATCCATTGCCCGACTGCTTGCCCGACTCGTATCCAGGAACGATGACGATGGTCCTGTCAGGGTCATCGATCCGTTCTGCCGTACCGGTGAACTGCTCACCGCGCTGATGGACGAGCGTGGAGGTTCTGCCGCTGATCTACAGGTGTGGGGATATACGCCTACACGCCACCATCGGGGATTGGCGGAGATGCGGATCCGGCTTCACGGCGGATCATGCGAGCCGACGTCGTCTGTGCACCCTGAGTTCCTGGGAGACTCTATTGATGTGGTGGTATCGAATCCGCCGTTCAACATGAGGGCGGCGGGATTCTGGGATGCTCAGACCGGCCATCTCAACTGGCCGTACGGTGTACCGCCCAAGTCCAACGCGAACTTCGGCTGGCTGCAAATCGCCGTATCGCTTCTAAACGAGGACGGCCGCGCTTGCATCGTCATGGCCCCTAATGCGGCCTCCACCCAGAACCCCAGTGAGCGGGCAATACGACGAGCGATGATCGATGCCGGCGCTGTCGAGGCGATCATCGAACTGCCGCCTCAACTGTTCAGCGCCACTGGGATCGCGGTGACTGTTTGGGTCCTGCGCAAACCCGTGGGAGCGCCCACCGACGTGCTCTTCATCGATATGAGCGATGCGGGTGAGCGAGTCACCCCGACCTTGCGGGTACTCAGCGACAGCGACATGCAACTCATCGTCTCAACGGTGGAAGCCGGCCGTGGCGCGGCACGTCCTCAGGAGCTGCCACTCGGACCTCGGCGAGCGGTAATGGCCGCACCAGAACAGATCACGGCCGCCGACCACGTGCTCGTTCCGCGCAGGTACCTGCCCCTCGCCCCCGATGAGCCCGATCAGATTATTCAGACGATGGAAGTCGCCTCCCAACTGGCCGACCGGCAACAGCAAGCTCAAGTGATGGACGAGAGGGTACGCCGGAACCTGGAGAGGCTATTGCCATGGAACCCCTGATCCGCCCGCTTCCTCCCGACTGGGCGACGGTTTGCCTCGAGAAGTTGGCACGGCTGTCCTCCGGGTACTCCGGAGCTAGCGAGACCGGAGGACGCCCGGACGAACGGGGACGCCCCCTCATCAAACCCTCACATATCGATGATGGTGACATAATCGAGCGGGATATCGAGTACGTGCGCACTACGAGCCGTCGATCCGCCGAAAGCCTTGAGCTGGCGGTTGGGGACATCCTCATATCGCGGGTCGCGACGATCGGCCACATTGCGCTGGTAAGAGCCAAGCACCACGGCTGGTTGTTCTCCTCAGGGCTCATTCGAATCCGTGTCAAGTCCTCAACTATCACGCCTGAATACCTGCACCACTACCTCCGATTGCCAGTAGTGCGCAAGTGGCTGGACCACCACGCCACGGGAACTGCCATGCGGTCGATCTCTGCCGAGCTGCTACGTGGGCTGCCGGTATCGGTTCCCCCGTTGGATGTGCAGTCCCAGATCACCGAGATGCTCGACGGACTGGACGCTCAGATTCGAGCACACCGTTCGGTGGTCGACGCTGCCACGCGGTTGCGTTCCTCAATGGGCTTGTCGCTGATGACCGGCACTCTGCGAGTGAGCCCGTCCCCGTAGCGCGATGGGTTTCCTCCGCTAGCACGTTTCGCCCCGCCAGCCCAGTAGTGCCAAAGCCAGAGGGGGTATGACGTCATCACCGCCGTAATGACGTCATACCCCCTCTGGCTTTGTGCGGGTGCCGCTGCTTCGGTTGCTTCGCTTCGCTGAGCGTGCCCGGGCTCGCTTCGCTCGCCCGGGCACGCTCAGCAATCACAGTGCTTCTACTTCGACTGCTTCGCTTCGCTCAGCAATCGAAGTACAACGCGAACTCGTGGGGGGTCGGGCGCAGCCGGACCGGGTCCACCTCGTTGACGCGCTTGTAGTCGATCCAGGTGTCGATGAGGTCCGAGGTGAAGACCCCGCCCTCCAGCAGGAACTCGTGGTCGGCCTCCAGGCTGTCGAGCACCGCCGGAAGCGAACCGGGGACCTGCTTGATGTCGCCGTACTCCTCCGGGCCCAGCTCGTACAGGTCCTTGTCGACCGGCTCCGGCGGCTCGATCTTGTTCTTGATGCCGTCGAGTCCGGCCATGAGCATCGCCGAGAACGCCAGGTACGGGTTGCTCGACGGGTCCGGGACCCGGAACTCCACCCGCTTGGCCTTCGGGTTGGTGCCCGTGACCGGGATACGGGTGCACGCCGACCGGTTCCGCTGCGAGTACACCAGGTTCACCGGGGCCTCGAAGCCCGGCACGAGGCGGCGGAACGAGTTGACCGTCGGGTTGGTGAACGCCAGCAGGGACGGTGCGTGGGTCAGCAGCCCGCCGATGTACCAGCGCGCGGTGTCCGACAGGCCCGCGTAACCGGTCTCGTCGTAGAACAGCGGGTCCCCGCCCAGGGTCAGGCTCTGGTGGGTGTGCATTCCCGAACCGTTGTCACCGAACAGCGGCTTGGGCATGAACGTGGCGGTCTTCCCGGCGGCCCACACCTCGTTCTTGACGATGTACTTGAACAACTGGAGCTGGTCGCCCGCGTTCAACAGCGTGGAGAACCGGTAGTTGATCTCCATCTGGCCCGCCGTGCCCACCTCGTGGTGGGCACGTTCCACGGTGAAACCGGTGTCGACGAGGGTCCGCACGATGCCGTCGCGCAGGTCCGCGAAGTGGTCCACCGGCGGGACCGGGAAGTAGCCGCCCTTCTGCTTGGGCTTGTATCCGCGGTTGCCGCCGTCCTCGGCGCGACCGGAGTTCCAGGCGCCCTCGACGGAGTCGATGTGGTAGTAGCCGTGCTGGGTGGCGGTGTCGAAGCGGATGTCGTCGAAGATGTAGAACTCCGCCTCCGCGCCGAAGTACGCGGTGTCGGCGATACCGGACGAGACCAGGTACTGCTCGGCCTTCTTGGCCACGTTGCGCGGGTCGCGGCTGTAGGGTTCCCGGGTGAACGGGTCGTGGATGAAGAAGTTCAACGCCACGGTCTTGGCGGTCCGGAACGGGTCCACGAACGCCGTGGTCACGTCGGGGAGCAGCAGCATGTCCGACTCGTGGATGGCCTGGAAGCCCCGGATCGACGAACCGTCGAACGCCAGACCGTCGGAGAAGACCGACTCGTCGAACGACTCGGCGGGGAGGTTGAAGTGCTGCATCACCCCCGGCAGATCGCAGAAGCGCACGTCGACGAACTTGACGTCGTTGTTCTTGATGTAGGCCAGCAGTTGGTCGGGATCGGTGAACATCTGCGAATGTCCCTCATTTCGGTGAAGAGCCATGCCGGGCTGTCTCACGGCAGATTACGGCCGGGCCGTTGCTTGAGCGTGTCTCGACTGTTTCCGGCGTGTTACGCACTGGTTAGCCAGGCCACATTGCCACCGACACCGGCCCGGTCCGGGGGAGGCGCGCCGATTACGCTGCTTCCATGACCGCGAGTCCCCCCACCGAATCCGCGACCCGGCCTGACGCCGAACCGGCCGGTCTCGGCCAACGGTTCTGGGCGCTCGTGGCGGACTGGCTGCTGTGCCTGCTGCTCGCCGGCGGCCTCACCCGGTTGGGGATGCTGCCCGATCCCGAGGCGCTGTGGCCGAGCGTGATCCTGGTCGTCGAGTACGCGGTCTTCCTCGGGTTCTTCACCCAGACGCCGGGGATGCGGTTGCTGCGGATCCACTGCGTGTCGATCCGGCACGGCCGCGCGATCGGGCTGCCGCGGGCGCTGGTGCGTGGTGTCCTGCTGGCCCTGGTCCTGCCCGCGCTCCCCGCGTTCTACGAACCGCGCCGGCGCGGACTCCACGACGTGTTGGGGGATTCGATCGTGCTGCGGGAGCCTCCCCGCTCCTGAGCGGCCCCCACATGTGAAGGCCCGCCCGCGATCGGCGTCGTGCCGGTCGCGGGCGGGCCTTCGTTCAGGCGCGGGACGGGGTCAGCGACCCCGCATCGCCTTGCGGGCGCCCTTCGGGGGCTTCATGTTCTTCGGCACCGGCCCCTTGGGCATCGGCGCGGTGTTGCGCAGGGCAGCCAACCGCCGGTTGAGGTCGTTCGCCTGCTTGGCGTTGATGTTGCGGGGCAGCTTGTTGAGCGTCTTGCGGAGTTGACGGATCGACAGCTGTCCCTCCTCCTCGCCGACGTTGAAGTCGTAGACGGGGGTGGAGCCGACCACGCGGGCGAGCTTCTTCTTCTCCTGGTTGACCAGGTTCCGCATCCGGGGGCTACCGCCCTCGGCCAGCAGCACCACACCCGGCTTGCCGACCGCCCGGTGGATCATGTCCTGCTGGGTGGACACCGCCACCCCGGGGGTGACGAACCAGCCCCGCATGGTGTCGACGATGGCGTACGCGGCGCCCGGTTGCCCCACCGACTGGTCCATGACGACCTTGCTGGTGCGCATGTTGAGCACGATGAGCATCGCCAACAGTGAGAGGAAGACGCCGCCGATGAGGAAGAGCCAACTGCCGTCCAGCAGGAAGACGTAGGCCACGACCAGCAGGATCGGCAGCAGCCCGGCCAGGATGACCAGCGGCAGGAACAGCTTGTCGCGCTTCGCCGTGAATGAGAACGCCAAGCCGATCTGCTTCAACCGGGCACCGAAACCGTCTTGTTGCTGCTCTCTCGCCATAAGACGCAAGCTTAGAACTCCGCCTCGGCCGCCGTCTAACAGGGCGGCTCGTGGGGGGCCGGAGTGTGCCGGGCGTCATCGCAGGTACGGCCCCGCGGGGACGTCACCGTGGACGTGAGCCGTCCCGGCGACGCCACCGCGGTGTGTCGGCCGCCTCAGGCGGGTTGGCGGGCGGCGACCGCCTGCTTGTACAACCGGCCCGCCCGGTACGACGAGCGCACCAGCGGACCGCTCATGACACCGGAGAAACCGATCTCCTCGGCCTCGGTGGTCAGCTCCACGAACTCCTCCGGCTTGACCCACCGGTCCACCGGGTGGTGCCGTGGTGAGGGGCGCAGGTACTGGGTGATGGTGATCAGCTCGCACCCGGCCTCGTGCAGGTCGCGGAGCGCCTGCGAGACCTCCTCGCGGGTCTCGCCCATGCCCAGGATCAGGTTCGACTTGGTGACCAGGCCGGCCTCCCTGGCCAGGGTGATGACCTCCAGGGACCGCTCGTACCGGAATCCGGGGCGGATGCGGCGGAAGATACGCGGAACCGTCTCGACGTTGTGGGCCAGTACCTCCGGACGGGACGAGAAGACCTCGGCGAGCTGGTCGGGTACGGCGTTGAAGTCGGGGATGAGCAGTTCCACCCCGCATCCGGCGACGGCGGCGTGGATGCGGCGGACGGTCTCGGCGTACAGCCACGCCCCGCCGTCGTCGAGGTCGTCGCGGGCGACACCGGTGATGGTCGCGTACTTCAGGCCCATGGTCTGCACCGACTCGGCGACCCGGCGCGGCTCGTCCCGGTCGAGGGCGGCCGGCTTGCCGGTGTCGATCTGGCAGAAGTCGCAGCGGCGGGTGCACTGGTCGCCGCCGATGAGGAAGGTGGCCTCGCGGTCCTCCCAACACTCGTAGATGTTGGGACAGCCGGCCTCCTGGCACACCGTGTGCAGTCCCTCGCGGTCCACCAGGCCCCGCAGGTCCCGGTATTCGGGTCCCATCTTGGCCTTGACCTTGATCCAGGACGGTTTGCGTTCGATGGGCGTTGCGGCGTTGCGGGCCTCGACTCGAAGCAGCCGCCTGCCTTCTGGCTGTACGACAGTCACCCCGGAAGCCTACGCTTCATGCGACCGATGGGAGTCCCGTCGTGGGGGCCGTCACCCCCACCGCGGACGCACCGGTACGCCGTCGTGACCGATCATGGTAGGTGACGCGGTCCCACATCTGTCTAGATAGGACGACATGACCACTGGATATCCACGTTTCCCGACCATTCACGGCGACACGATCGTGTTCGTCGCCGAGGACGACCTGTGGCGGGTGCCCGCCGACGGGGGGACCGCCCACCGGTTGACGGCGGGGCTCGCCGCCGCGAGCGATCCCCGGATCTCCCCAGACGGCCGTCACGTGGCCTACACCGGTGCGGAGGAGGGACCCGCCGAGGTCTACCTCGCTCCGTCGGAGGGGGGTGAGGGCCGCCGCCTCACCTACGAGGCGGGCGGTTCCTGCAAGGTCGTCGGTTGGACACCCGACGGGTCCCACGTCCTCTACGCGAGTTCGATCACCAGCCCGACCCGCGTGGAGAGCCGGTTGCGTAAGGTCGCCGCCACCGGGGGAGACTCGGTGGAACTGCCGCTGGGCCGCGCCGGATCGATCAGCTTCGGCCCCGGCGGCGCCCGCGTCATCGGCCGCGAGTACTGGCGCGACTTCGCCCACTGGAAGCGCTACCGGGGCGGCACGGCCGGGCAACTGTGGCTCGACGCGAACGGCGACGGCGACTTCCGCAAGCTCATCAAGCTCGACGGGAATCTGACGTCACCGCAACTCATCGGCGACCGGGTCTACTTCCTGTCCGACCACGAGGGCTACGGCAACGTCTACTCCTGCGACTACTCGGGCGGTGACCTGCGCCGTCACACCGACCACGACGACTTCTACGCCCGCTCGCTCAGCGGCGACGGCAGCCGGATGGTCTACCACTGCGGCGGCGCCCTGTACCTGCTGGACCCGGCGGAGGACGGTCCGCGCCGGCTGGACGTGTACACGCCGGTGACCCGCACGCAGCGGGCCCGCAAGTTCGTCGACGCGTCCTCCTACCTGCACTCGGTGAAACCGTCGCCCGAGGGCGGCCGACTGGCGGTGACGAGCCGGGGCAAGGCCTTCAGCTTCGCCAACTGGGAGGGCCCGGTCATCCAGCACGGCGACACCGACGGCACCCGTTACCGGTTGCTGACCTGGCTCCACGGTGGGAGGCGGCTCGTCGCGGTGGCCGGCGACACCTCCCCGGAGGAGACCCTGGCGGAGTTGTCGGCCGACGAGTCCGAGCCGCAACGGCGTCACCCGCAGCTCGACCTGGGACGGGCCGTGCAACTGGTCGCGTCGCCCACCGAGGCAAGGATCGCCGTCGCCAACCACCGCAACCAGCTGCTGCTGGTGGACCTGGACGGCGAGGAACCGCGTCTGACGGTGCTCGACACCGCCCGTTACGGGCGTATCTCGGACCCGGTGTTCTCGCCGGACGGCAAGTGGCTGGCGTACGCGTGCCCGGAGATCCCCTCCGAGATCGACTCCGCTCCGGCCAACGGCATCAGGCTGGTCGAACTCGCCACCGGCGAGATCACCTCGGCCGCGGAGCGGGTGCTGTCGGACTCGTCGCCGGCCTTCGACCCGGACGGCAGGTTCCTGTACTTCATCGGCCACCGCGAGTTCAACCCGGTGTACGACTCGCTGCACTTCGACCTGGGTTTCCCCACCGGATCCCGCCCGTACGCGGTGTCGCTGCGCGCCGACACGCCGGTACCGTTCGTGCCGCAGCCGGCGCCGCTGGTCGAGTCCGGCGACGACAAGCCGGCCGAGGACAAGGCATCCGAGGACAAACCGGCCGACGCCGATTCCGGCGAGGAGGCCGCCCCGGAGGCCACCGAGGCGCCCGATCCCGACGCCTTCCGGATCGACCGGGAGGGCCTGCGCGACCGCGTCGTCCCCCTGCCGGTGCCCGACGGCGTGTACCAGCGGGTACTGGGTGTGTCCGGCAAGGTGCTGGTCCTGTCGGAGCCGGTCGCGGGGACGATCCCGTCGCATGAGTCGGATGACTCTTCGCAGGGTGTGATCGAGACCGTGGACCTGGCGACCGGGAAGGTCGAGCGGTACGCAGACGGGGTCTCGGCGATGGCGCTCAGCGCCGACGGCAAGGCGCTGCTGTACCTGACCGACGACCAGGTCCGGGTCGTCAAGGCGACGGAGAAGGCCCCCGACGGCGGTGACTTCAACCGCGAGTCCGGCTGGGTGGACCTGAGCCGCATCAAGGTGTCGGTCCGGCCGGAACTGGAGTGGCCCCAGATGTTCCGCGAGGCGTGGCGGCTGCTGGCGCAGCAGTTCTGGACCGAGGACATGTCCGGTGTGGACTGGAACGCCGTGTACGACCGGTATGCGCCGATGGTCGACCAGGTCTCCACCCGCGCCGAGCTCTCGGACCTGATCTGGGAGATGAACGGCGAACTCGGCACGTCTCACGTGTACGAGACCCCGGGAGACCCCAGGCGCGGTCCCCACTACGGACAGGGCTACCTGGGCGCGGACTTCTCGGTGGACGAGGAGGGCCGGTACCGGATCGACAGGATCCTGCGCGGCGACGTCTGGCGCCCCGACGCGACCTCGCCGCTGAACCGGCCCGGCGTGGACGTCCGGGAGGGTGACCTGGTCCTGGCGGTCAACGGGCAGCCGGTCGGCGAGGCCGGACGCGCGCCGGCGACCGTCGGGCAACGCCTGGTGAACCAGGCGGGGGAGGAGGTCCGCCTCACCGTGCGACGCGGCGACGGGCCACCGCGCCAGGTGGTCGTCAAGGCCCTCGTCGACGAGCAGGCCCTCAGGTACCGGGCGTGGGTGGACGCCAACCGCGCGGCGGTCCACGCCGCGACCGGTGGGCGTATCGGCTACGTCCACATCCCCGACATGGGGCCGCACGGCTACGCCGAGTTCCACCGCGGCTTCCTCAACGAGTACGACCGGCAGGGACTGCTCATCGACGTGCGCAACAATGGCGGCGGTCACGTGTCGTCGCTGCTGATCGAGAAGCTGGCCCGGCGGCGCCACGCCTACGACTTCTCCCGCTGGGACGCACCGACCCCGCATCCGGTGGAGAGTCCGCGCGGGCCGATGGTCGCGCTCACCAACGAACTCGCCGGTTCCGACGGTGACATCTTCAGTCACAGCTTCCGCCTGTTGGGGTTGGGGCCGCTGGTCGGTACCCGCACCTGGGGCGGAGTCATCGGCTACACCGGCCGGCCCGGCCTGTCCGACAACACGTTCCTGTCGCAGCCGGAGTTCGCGTTCCACTTCGACGACGCCAAGTGGGGGGTGGAGAACTACGGCGTCCAACCCGACGTCGAGGTCGAGTACCCGCCGCAGGCGTACGCCGCCGGGGAGGACCCGCAGTTGGCGAAGGCCGTCGAGGTGGCCCTGCAGGAGCTCGAACGGCGTCCCGGGCACCGTCCGGACCCGTCGGACCGGCCCCGGCTGTCCGCGCCGCCGCTGCCGCCCCGGCCGCAGGACCGGTCGTGAGTACCGCCGAACTGGCACACATCCGGGATGTCGCGCCGGTTCGGCGGTGCCTATGTTGTACGGGTAACGACGTTGAGAACGACAAGTGAGGCATTCCGATGAGCGACGACATGTGGATCGACTTCGACGGTGACGGCAACGAGGACGCCTTCGAGACCGAGACCCTCGAGGACGGCAGCACCGCCTACTCGCACGACGCGGACGGTGACGGTGACGTCGACTCGGTCGCCTACGACGAGGACAACGACGGCTACATCGACACCATGACGTTCGACACCGACGGTGACGGCACCATGGACACCCTCATGACCGATGTCGACGGCGACGGGTTCATGGACACGTCGGAGGAGATCACGGCGACCGATGAGACCGCCACCGACACCAGTGGTCTGGACGCCAACGGCGACCTCGTCGGTGACCCGCTGGCCGACGCCGGGTTGGGCGCACCCAACCATGAGGCGATCCAGGACTTCGTGGACCCGTTCAGCAGCCGCTGATCCCCCACCGACCGACGGCCGGGCCACCATCACGGTGGCCCGGCCGTCGGCCTCTCAAAGGGTCACAGCCGCAGTTCCGGTATCAGGGAGATCACCCCGAACGCGGCTCCGGCCGGGTCGGAGAGTCCGGCGTACGTCCCGATGCCGACGTCCCACGGCGGTTGGTGGACCGTGCCGCCCAGGCGTACACAGGTGTCGGCGGCGGCTTCGCAGTCGGCGACCTCGAAGGTCGTGCTCCAATGTGCCGTCACCGCGGCCTCGGCGGGCAGTTCGCTCATGCCGCACACGGCCCGGCCACGACTCCACCACTCCAGATAGGTCATTCCCGGGGCGGCCTCGCCGGGTCGCGCCTTCCAGTCGAAGACGGCGGCGTAGAACGTCTCGGCGGCCGTGGTGTCGGCGGTCCGCAGATCACTCCAGCACACCGCGCCGGGTTCCTCGTGCAGTTGTGCTCCGCCGTGACCGCCGGCCCGCAGGCCGAAGACGGCGCCGGCCGGGTCGGCGACCACGGCCGCCTCGTCGGATCGGCTCAGGATTCGGCCACCCGCGCCGGTGGCGGCCGTGACACTCGCGGAGAGGTCGTCGGTGGAGATGTGGGTCAGCCAGGTCGGCCGGTCGGCCCCGTCGGGACGGGCCGACGCGACGCGCAGGTCCCGGATCGTGAACCTGACGCCGGTCGCGTCGTCGGCCGCGTCCCAACCGAACAGGCCGGTGTAGAACGGCACCACGACGTCCGTGTCCACACCGGACAGTTCGGTGAGGCACGGGGTGGCGGGCGGGTATCCTCTGGTGCGCACCCGGATCCTTTCATCACAGGGGGGTTGTGCTCGACGCCGTCGCCGCGTGGCCGACGCGGAGCCCGGTGGCGGCGCGCCCGGGCGGTCACGAGACGACGGTCGGGCAAACATATGGCATCCGCAGCCGGAATGTGTGCCCGCGGCGCTCCTCACCCCTCCGACGGGCCGATCGAGTCCCATCGGGACACCGTCCGTGCCAGCGCCCGCAGGAACCCCCGCACCGCCGGGGCCGGCGCCGAGTGTGGCGAGGTGGCGGCGTGGACCTCGCGCAGCGGCGCGTCGTCGGGATGCAGCGACAACAGCGGCACGTCGCCGCGCAGGCCGCCGGCCGCCAGCGCCGGGACGAGGGTGACTCCGAGTCCCGCCGCCACGAAGCCGAGTTTCGCGGTCCACTCACGGACGATGTACTCGACGCGCGGCGCCGGGCCGTGCCGCAGGAACGCCGAGATGAGCGTCTCGCCCGGGGTGTCACTGCCGGCGATCCACGACTCACCGGCCAGCTCCGCCACCCTGACCGACCGCCGGTCCGCGAGCCGGTGTCCCGGCGGCACCGCCACCAGGATCGGTTCGTCCCACAGGTGGTGCAGCCGCACCTCCGTCAATCCCGCGATGCGGTCGCGATAACCGCCGACCACGGCGACGTCCAGCGCCCCGTCGGCCACCCGTCGCACCAGTTCCGAAGTCAACGCGTCGACGTGGGTGACGGTCACCCGTGGATGGGCGGCCCGGAACGCGGCGATCGCCTCCGGGACGAGGCGCGCCCCGGCAGTCGGGAAACACCCGATCCGTACGTGCCCGACCTCGCCGTCGCGCAACCCGGCGAGTTCCCGCCTGGCGGCCCCCAACTGGTCCAGTACGACCTCCGCCCGCGCGGCCAGCCGACGGCCCGCCTCGGTCAGGCGCACACCCCGGGGCAGGCGTTCGAACAGCGGCGTCTTCAAGTCCGACTCCAGGGCGGCGACCTGCCGCGAAACGGCCGACTGCGTGTAACCCAGTTCCCTCGCGGCGGCGGTGAACGAACCGAGCCGGGCTATCGCGGCGAACACCTTCAGCCAGTCCGTCTCCACTGCCACCTCGCGTCATGTGCTTCCGGCATGTCAGCCATGCCGGACATTCGTTGGTCGAATGCCGGGAACGACTCTAGCGTCGGTGACCACGACGAAGGGAGCGCGCATGACGCACATCGCGGTACTGGGAATGGGGCGGATGGGGCGGGCGGTCGCGAGACGGCTGTGCGAATCGGGCGCCACCGTGACGGTCTGGAACCGCACGCCGGGTCGCACCGACACCCTGGTCGCCGCCGGGGCGCGAACCCGCCCGACCCCGGCGGAGGCGGCCTCGGGCGCCGACCTCGTGATCACCATGCTGGCCGACCGGGCCGCCCTGGCCTCGGTGATCACCGGGCCGGACGGCGTGAGGGACGGCATCGACCCGCACGCGCTACTGGTGGAGATGTCCACCGTCGGCCCGGCGGCCGTCGAATGGCTCGCCGGGCGGCTCCCCGCCACGGTGCGCCTGGTCGACGCGCCCGTCATGGGAAGCGTTCACGCGGTGGCCGCCGGAGGTCTCACCCTGTTGGCGGGCGGGGAACCGGCGCCGGTGGCCGAGGTCGCCGAACGCCTGGCGGCGCTCGGGCGGGTAAGGCACTGTGGACCGTCGGGCACCGGTGCCGCGATGAAGCTGGTCGCCAACAACGCGATGCTCACCACTCTGACGGCACTGGCGGAGACGCTGGCGCTGGCGGACGTACTCGGACTCTCCGAGGAGGCGGTGACGGACCTGCTGGCGGACGGCCCGCTCGCCGGTGCGTTGCGCCGTTCCGTCGCGACGGAGGCCGACTTCCCGATCCGGCTCGCCGCCAAGGACGTCGCCCTCGGCCTGGCCGTCGTCAACCAGCCGGTCACCGCCGCGGTGCGGGACCGCCTGGTGTCGATCGGTGCGGACGAGGCCGACGTGGCCCGGATCGTTCCGCGTATCCGTGCCGCCGTCACCACCCCCTGAACGATGAAGGAGAAACCATGCAGATAACGTTCGACGACCCGCCCGGCGTGTGGCTGCCCGCCGGCCGGTACTCACAGGTGGCCAGAGTGGACGTCGGTACCGGGGCGCTCCTGTTCGTGTCCGGGCAGGTCGCGGTCGACGAGTCGGGAGAACTCGTCGGGCCGGACGACATGACGGCGCAGGCCCACGCCGTGATGCGGTCGCTGTCGACGGTCCTCGCCGCCCACGGCGGCACGCTCGCCGACGTCGTCAACATCCGCAGCTTCCTGACCGATCTGGGGCGCCTGGCGGAGTACGGCGCGGTACGCCGTGGCTATCTCGGCGACGACCTGCCGACCAGCACCACGGTGGAGGTCGGCAGGTTGTTCGTCCCCGGCGCCCTACTGGAGGTCGAGGTCGTCGCGGCGATACCGCACTGAATCGGCGGGGTGTGACATCGGCCGAAAACGGGCTTGACGCATCGTGCGCGGGGTGGGTTAGTCTCATGGCCACGGTTATGACGGAGACGAGTAGGTCTGCCGGATCACCGCGGTGAGGGGTCCACAACCCCGGAGAGAGCCGTCACACGCTGAGACGACGGACCGCGGCCCCGGACCGAAGACACTCCCGAACCGCGGGAGGAACCGGTCGTCCGCGACCGAAGTAGAACCCGCCGGCTGGCCCACGACACGGGCGTCCAACGAGGCCCGGCGCCGCCAGTGCCGGGCGAAGGTGTGGTGGCACCGCGATTCCCGATCGCCCACACCTCCGGGGTTTCGATTCGAACCGAGGAGGTGTCCACACACATGTCCCTTCACATGTCACCGCCGAGCCCCGCGGCCCTCGACCGGCCGCCCAGAGTGCTGTCGTCGGAGCTCGCCGCTCACACCGGCGGTCGGGTCACGGTCGCGGGTTGGCTGCATCGCCGCCGACTGTTGAAGTCGGTGGCGTTCGCCATCGTCCGCGACCGCGCCGGCCTGAGCCAGATCGTCGTCGCGGCGGAACCCGCGCGAGCACTACTGGAAACGCTCAGCGAGGAGAGCGTCGTCGAGGTGACCGCCACCGTCACCGCCAACGAGACCGCGCCCGGTGGCCTGGAGTTGACCGAGCCGCAGTTCACGGTGTTGTCCGAGGCGGAGCCCCCGCCGGTGGAGCTGTTCCGTCCGACGTTGCGGGCGGGCCTGCCGGTACTGCTCGACAACGCGCCCGTGACGCTGCGGCACCCGCGCCGGAAGGCGGCGTTCAGACTGGCCGCCGCGGCGGTCGCCGGGTTCCGTGCGGTCCTGTCTGCCGAGGGCTTCACCGAGGTGCATACGCCCAGAATCGTCGGTTCGGCGACCGAGTCGGGGGCGAACGTGTTCGCGCTGGACTACTTCGGCCGGCCCGCCTTCCTGGCGCAGAGCCCGCAGTTCTACAAGCAGACGCTCGTGGGGGTGTTCGAGCGGGTCTTCGAGGTCGGTCCGGTGTTCCGGGCCGAACCGCACGACACCGTCCGGCATCTGGCGCAGTACACCTCGCTGGACGTGGAGTTCGGGTTCATCGAGTCGTACCGCGACGTGGCGGCCGTGCTGGTCGAGGTGGTCGCGGGGATGCTCGGCGCGGTCGCCGAGAGCGGCGCCTTCCATGAACTGGGTATATCGATGCCGAGGCTTCCGGAGGAAGTGCCGCACATCCACTTCGCCGACGCCATGGAGATGCTCGGGCGTGAACTCGGCGAGGACCTGACCGGCGAGGACGACCTCAGTCCCGCACACGAACGCCGGTTGGGGGAGTGGGCGCTGCGGGAGCACGGCAGCGACTTCCTGGTCGTCTCGGGTTATCCGATGCGGAAGCGGCCGTTCTACACCGCGCCCGAACCGGGTCGCCCCGGCTACAGCGACTCCTTCGACCTGCTGTTCCGGGGAACCGAGATGGTCACCGGCGGCCGGAGGCTGCACCGGTACGAGGACTACGTCGCGGCCCTGGCGGCCCGGGGTGAGGGCACCGAGCCGTACGAGTCGTACCTGTCGGTGTTCCGGCACGGCATGCCGCCGCACGGTGGCTTCGCGATCGGCCTGGAGCGGTTCACCGCCCAGCTGACCGGCGCGGCCAACGTGCGCGAGGTGACGCTGTTCCCGCGCGACCTGCACCGGCTGACCCCGTAAACCCGGCCCGCTTGGTCCCCGCCGGATGGACGACACACCGCACGAAGTGCCCGAAATGGGCGCAAATGTGTCGTATGTCCGTTCCCGGCGGGGACCAAGCGCGACCCGGCGAGGACCAAGCGGAAGGGGGAGGGGTCAGGGGGTTTCGAGGATCTCGGGCAACCGGGCCTCCACGATCGGCATGACCTCGGCCACCGTCACCGGCCGGCCCAGCTCCCGGCTGAGCGAGGTGACACCGGCGTCGGTGATGGCGCACGGGGCGATCCGGTCGTAGTACGTCATGTCGCAGTCGCAGTTGAGCGCGAACCCGTGCATGGTGACCGCCCAGCGCACCCGTACTCCGAGGGCGGCGATCTTCCTTTCGGGGCCGCGGTCGTCGGCGGCGAGCCACACGCCGGTCCGGTCGGGCACCTGGATGGTGTCGATGCCGAACTCGGCGCACACGCCCATCAGCATGCGTTCCACACGCCGCACGTACTTGACCACGTCGATCGGCTTGCTGAGCTTCACGATCGGATAGCCGACGATCTGTCCGGGGCCGTGCCACGTGATCTGGCCGCCACGGTCCACCTCCACCACCGGGGTGCCGTCCTGAGGCAGCGCCCACGCCTCGGTGCGGCGTCCGGCGGTGTAGACGCTGGGGTGCTCCAGGAGCAGTACGGTGTCGTCGATGTGATCGTCGATGCGTTGCTGTTGCAGCCGCTTCTGCTGCTCCCATGCCTCCTGGTATTCGACCAGGCCGGGCTTGTGGATGCTCAGCGGGCGGCGGGAAGCCGTAGTCGTCACGGATATCAGCCTAATCCGGTTCGGGGCGTGTGGGCGGTTCGGCGAGGGTGGAGCCGGTCACGGTGGCCGTGGCGGGTCGGGCACAATGTGCCGAGCGTTCCACGCACCGGATCCGGGCGCCGGGTCGATATCGAATGGATATTGACATGTGGCTATCGGATCGGCCGGTTGGCGTAGAGTCGCACTGGCGTGAAACCGCGTCTACCCCCCTGCCGTCGCGTCCCCCGGCACAGAAAGGCCCCACATCGTGCTTCTGAGGCGGAAACTGGCTTCGCTTGCGTCCTTCGCGGCCGTCATGCTGGTGGCTTCGGCCTGCCAGGCGGCCAGCTCGGTCGACCCGACCGACGTGCCCAGCGACTACGTCATGGAGATGGCCGACGAGGCCGACATGCCGGAGGAGATCCTGGAGATCCGGGAGCGGGGACGGCTGGTGATCGGTGCGCGGTTCGACCAGCCGCTCACCGGTATGCGCGACGACGCCACCGGCCGCATCGAGGGTTTCGACGCCGAGATCGGCCGCATCCTGGCGCAGCGCATCTTCGGTTACGTGGCGGAGGGGGAGAACCTCGACTTCATCGAGACCGTCGCGGGCAACCGGGAGACGTACCTCCAGGAGGGGGTCGCCGACATGGTGGTGGCGACCTACACCATCACCGACGAGCGCAAGGAGCTCGTGGACTTCGCCGGTCCCTACTACGAGGCCGGGCAGTCGATCATGACGTTGCGGGGCGAGGAGATCTCGGACGTCGACGACCTGGCGGGGCGGCGGGTCTGCGCGGCGACCGGATCGACCTCGGCGGCGACGATCGAGCAGTTGGCGCCTCAGGCGGACTTGAGTCCGATGCGCGACTACTCCAGTTGCGTGGAGGCGCTTCGCAGTGGCACCGTCGACGCGGTCAGCACCGACAACGTGATCCTGTACGGATTCTCCAAGCAGTGGCCGGAGGAGTTCTCGGTCTCGGAGAACCTGTTCACCTCCGAGCCCTACGGAATCGGGCTGCCGCACGGTTCTCCGGAGCTCCGCGAGTTCGTCAACGCCACCCTGGAGGAGGCGTACAGCAACGGCGACTGGAACCGGGCGTTCTCCCGGACCCTGGAGACGGCCGGTGCGCCCGCACCGGAGGAGCACCCCAAGATCGTGCGTTACTGACCGACGGTTCCGCCGCCGGCGCGGGCACCGGGGGACGGGAACATCCCCCACGCGACCGCGCCGGTGACGACGACGGCGGTCACGAACAGCCACCCTCCGACGCCACGGGACGCGAGTGCGAAGCCCAGGCCGGCGAACGACGCGATCACCGTGGTGGCCCATCTGGCGGCCCGCCAGGGGCGGATGGGTCTGCTGGATCGCAATGGTTGTCGCATATCCGACACAACGACCGAGTCGTCGTCCGGCCACGGGATGTCACGAAAGTGGCGCGGTCGCCACGGGTTTCTCCGCCCGATCGGGTTGCGCGTAAACGATTCCTTCTGAAGCGACGAATGGGAATATGCGTACTCGCCTGTGGTCGGCCGTGACCATCTGGCACGACTGATCGTTGCGCCTTGCAGACGGTCGGTGTAAATACGATGGCGTGCCCAGGAAACAGGGTTGGCAGTTCGATCGGTCGCGCCGGGTGCACCGCCCCTCCGGGCGGAACGCGTCGACCGGTACATCTCAATATCCGCGAGGCCGCCTCGGCCTCAACTCCAATAGAGACGGTGGGGTCGACATGGAGTGGTCTGATCAGCCGATAGGGCGGCGCGTCGCGTATTGGCGACAACGTCGCGGCATGTCCCAACAGGTGTTCGCCGACGCGATAGGAAAGTCCAAGAGCTGGGTCGACAAGGTCGAACGTGGGGTTCGCCGGCTCGACAAGTTCTCCGTCCTCAACGAGATAGCCGACGCGCTGTCCATCGACACCCAGCAGTTGATGGGCCGCGACGTGCAGCGCCGCAACGACCACGCCAACTGCATCGACCAGGTGGAGGTCGACAACATCAGGGCGTCGCTGGAGAGGTACGAACGGCTGGGCAAGTACCTGGGCGCGGCGCCCATCGAGACGCCCCCGCTCCCGGAACTGCGCAAGGCCGTGAACCACGCCTGGTACGCCTACGAGAAGGCCAACTACCCGGCCCTCGCCCGCACCCTGATCGACCTGCTCAAGGCCGCTCCGGTGGCCGAGGAACAGGCCCGGGGCGACGCCCGCGCCGAGGCGGCCGGGCTGCTCACGCAGGTGTACCAGATAGCGTCCACCGTGTTGCGCAAACTCGGAGAGTCGCAACTGGCGTGGCTCGCCGCCGACCGCGCGATCGGGGCCGCGCAACGATGCGACGATCCGCTCCTGATCGGTATCGCCACGACCCGGGTCGCCAACGCCCTGCGGTCACTGGGCCGGTTCGAGGCGGCACTCGACCTCAACGTGCAGGTCGCGCACGGCATCCTCACCGAACTGGGTGTGGAGGCCAAGAACAACCGGGCGGCCTTGAGCGTGTACGGCGCCCTGCTGCTCCAGGGCGCGATGGCGGCGTCCCTGACCGGAGACGCCGCCACCACCAGGGATCTACTGGACTCGGCGCAACAGGCGGCCGAACAGGTCGGCGACGGCGCCAACTACTACTGGACGTCCTTCGGGCCGACGAACGTGGAACTGCACCGCGCGGCCGCCTACGTGGAACTGGGCGAGGGCCGCATGGCGCTCCAGGTGCACCAGCGCATCCCCGACCACGCGTTGGCCGCGCTGGTGCCCGAACGGCGCGCCCATCACTTCCTCGACCTGGCGCGGGGCTGCGCCCAGATCGGCGACCTGGAACGGGCCGGCCGCGCACTGTTGGCCGCCGACCAGGCCGCCACCAGCGAGATACGGTGCCGACCGTTGGCACACGACATCCTGACCGACGTCCTGCGTCGCGGAAACGGGACGAAGACGCCGCTGCCGGTGCGGCAACTGGCCGATCGGATGGGTATCACCGCATGAGTCCCGGACCCGCCGCATCGGACCGGCCGGTGCTCCAGGTCGTCGTGTGCGGTTCACCGCTGGCGCGTGACATCGACCGGATGTTGCGCCCGGCGGTGGCCGAGGACTGGGACGTGTGGGTGGTCGCCACCCCGTACGGCACCAGGTTCTTCGACGTGGACGCCGCCGCGCGGACGACCGGCAATCCGGTCCACAGCAGTTACCGGCACCCGGCCGACCCGGTGGACGTGCCCTACGCAGACGTCATGGCGGTCGTCCCGGCGACGGTCAACACCGTCAACAAGTGGGCGGCGGGTATCGGTGACACGCTCGCGTTGGGCCTGTTGACGGAGGCGCTGGGCCGGGACTGCCCGATCGTGGCCGTCCCGTACAGCAACCGGGCGCACACCGCGCACCCGGCGTTCCGGAACAGCCTGGACCTGTTGCGCTCCTGTGGTGTCACGGTCCTGTTCGGGGACGACTTCCATCCGCTGCATCCGCCGGGGGAGGGCGGCCCGTCCCGGGACGCGTTCCCGTGGCGGCGGGTGTGGCACACGGTCCGGGATCTGCGTCCAGTACGCTCGCGCCGGTGAGTGCCACGATCGGACGGATCATCGCCGCCCTCGACGAGCTCTACCCCCGTGAGTGGGCGGCAGACTGGGACCGGGTGGGGCCGGTGTGCGGCCGTCCCGAGCGACGGGTGGACCGGGTCCTGTTCTCCGTCGACTGTGTCCCGGCGACGGTGCGGGAGGCGGAGGAGGTGGGCGCCGGCATGATCGTCACCCATCACCCGCTGCTGTTGCGCGGAGTGTCCAGTCTGGACCCGACCGGCTACAAGGGCGACGTGGTGCACCGGCTGATCGAGAACGGGACGGGCCTGTACACCGCCCACACCAACGCCGACGTCGCCTCGCCCGGCGTGTCGGACGCCTTGGCGACCGCCCTGGGGCTTTCCGGCCTGCGGCCGTTGTCACCGGTGGACGACGGGCCGCGCGGCATCGGACGGATCGGCGAGCTCGCCACGACCGTGTCCCTCGCCGACTTCACCGCCCGGGTGGCCTCGGCGCTGCCCGCGACGACCTGGGGTGTGCGTGCCTCGGGCGACCCCGACCGCCCCGTACGGACCGTGGCGGTGTCGGGAGGCGCCGGCGACGGGTACCTCGCCGACGCCGCTCGTGCCGGTGTGGACGCGTTCGTCACCGCCGACCTGCGGCATCACGTCGCCGGGGAGTTCGCCGAGACCGGTGGCCCGGCGTTGATCGACGCCGCGCACTGGGCGACGGAGTGGCCGTGGCTCGACTTGGTGGCGGCCCAGGTGCGCGCCGCGTGCGACGTCGATACCGTGGTGAGTGACCACAACACCGACCCGTGGACCGTTCACCGCGCGTCCCGGGTATGACAACTCCACACCGAGGAGAGCGCGTGCACGCCGATCCGGCCGACCAACGCCGCCTGTTGGACCTCCAGCAGGCCGACACGGCACTGACCCAGCTGACCCATCGCCGCACTCACCTGCCGGAGGAGGCCGTGATCACGGAACTCACCGGCCTGGTCAACACCACCACCGACAACCAGGCCCGGTTCGAGGCCGCCGCCTCCGATCTCGATCGGGACATCGCCCGGGTGGAACGCGAGATCGAACAGGTCCGCAACCGCGCCGACCGTGACCGCGCCCGGCAGGACTCCGGGGCCGCCGGCGCCAAGGAACTGACGAGCCTGGCCCACGAACTGGAGACGCTGGCCCGCCGCCAGTCCGAATTGGAGGATCAGCAGCTCGAACTCATGGAACGCCGGGAGGCCGTGGCCGAACAGGAGGCCGCCGAGGGGAAGCTGCTCGCCGAACGCCGCGCCGAGCTCGCCGAGGTCACCGCCGCCCGTGACGCCGCCGCGGCCTCCATCGACGCGGAGGCCGCCGCGCAGCGTGCCGCCCGTGACGCCATCGCGGCCGACATCCCCGCCGACCTCGTCGCGTTGTACGAGAAGATCCGCAAGACCAAACCGATCGCGGCGGCGATGCTGAGGCAGCGGCGTTGCGAGTCGTGCCGGATCGAGCAGTCCGGTGCCGAACTGGCCGAGCTGCGCAGTGCGGCGCCGTCGGACGTGATGCGGTGCGACAACTGCCGGGCGATCCTGGTGCGGACGGGGGAGTCGGGTCTGTGAGCCGGATCGGCAAGGTCGTCATCGAGGCGGACGGCGGATCCCGGGGCAATCCGGGGCCGGCCGGGTACGGGGCCGTCGTCCTGGACGCCGACGGGCAGGAGTTGCTGGACCGGTCGGGGTTCCTGGGCGTCACCACGAACAACGTGGCCGAGTACCGGGGCCTCATCGCGGGACTGGCGGCGGCGCGGGAACTGGGTGCCGTCCACGCCGAGGTCCGGATGGACTCCCGGCTGGTGGTGGAGCAGATGAGCGGTAACTGGAAGGTGCGGCACCCCGGGTTGAAGCCGCTCGCCGCCGAGGCGCTCGCCCTGGTCGGCGAGTTCGAGTCGGTGAGCTTTCACTGGGTGCCGCGCGCCGAGAACCTGCGCGCCGACGCCCTGGCCAACCAGGCCATGGACGACGGGCGCTGATTCGGGCGGCGGCGGTCAGGTCGGCCGGGCGCTCGGTCCCGAGCCCGGGATCCTCCGGTCGACCTCCGCGAAGGCGCGGTCGTCGATCAGGTCGTAGGCCAGGGTTCCCAGCCAGACGATCACGGTCGCGAACACCCAGGTGAAGAAGCCCTCGATCTGGATGCCCCGTGACAGGATGTCGGTCACCAGCAGCGCCAGCCAGGTCGTGACCAGGCCGGCCGCCCACGTGCCCAGCCGGTTGAACCTGCCGAGCAGTGCCTTGACGGCCATGGTCGCGACGGTGAATACGACCACCGCCAGGACGAACAGCCAGAACGATCCGATCTCGAACCTCGGCAGCACCAAGGCGGCGATCGCGAGTGCGACGGCGTTGGCGACGAGCGCCAGCGCGGTTCTTATCAGCCATTTTCGGTTCATGACTCGACCATGGCACTTAAGATCCCGTGGGGTGCCGCAATCCGTGATCCGGTGATGGCAGTGGGTGATGAGCCTCCCGGTTCATTCGTGACCGTGGAGGCGCGTGTAGTCGGATATCTCCCGGCGCAGCGCGGCCTTGACCGCATCGGGGGCGAACGACGCGTCCACCGCGGCCGTCGCCAGCGCGGCCACCCCGGTCTCGTCGAGGCCCAGCAGTTCGGCGGCGATCGCGTACTCGGCGTTGAGGCTCGTGCCGAACATCGGCGGGTCGTCACTGTTGATCGACACCGGGACCCCAGCCTCGACCAGGATCCGCAGCGGGTGCGCGTCCAACGCGGCGACGGCGCGGGTGGCGATGTTCGAGGTGGGGCACACCTCCAGCGGGATGCCCTCCGCGGCCAGGTGCGCCATCAGCCGGGGATCGGTGGCGGCGCTGGTGCCGTGCCCGATCCGTTCGGCCTTGAGGTGGTGGAGCGCGTCCCATACCGTCTCGGGACCGGTCGTCTCGCCCGCGTGCGGGACGCTGTGGAGGCCGGCGGCCACCGCCTGCGCGAAGTGCGGCGCGAACTGCGGCCGGGGGACGCCGATCTCGGGGCCGCCCAGACCGAAGGCGATCAGCCCGTCCGGCCGGTGCTTCAACGCCAGTTCCAGGGTCAGGTCGGCGGCGGGGATGCCCGCCTCCCCGGGGATGTCGAAGCACCAGCGCAACACCACGCCCAGGTCCCGTTCGGCGTCGCGCCGCGCGGACTCGATCGCGGCCATGAACTCCTCCGCCGGGATACCGCGCGTGACCGAGCTGTACGGGGTGACGGTCAGCTCCGCGTACCGGATCTGCTGCGCGGCCATGTCCCGGGCGACCTCGTAGGTGAGCATCGCGACGTCGTCGGCGCTGCGGACCAGATCCATGACCGACAGGTACAGCTCGATGAAGTGCGCGAAGTCGCGGAACGTGAAGTACTCGGCGAGCGCCTCGGGATCGGCGGGGACCCGGCCGTCGGGATGCCGTGCCGCCAGTTCCGACACGATCCGCAGCGAGGCCGAGCCCACGTGATGGACGTGCAGCTCCGCCTTCGGGAGTCCGGCGATGAAAGCGGGCAGGTCGGACACGGGAGGCTCCTACGACGACGCGGACACGGGGTCACATCATAGAGGCCGGTCTCCCCACGTCCGCCGTCCTGCCGCGCAGTGGCCGCGCCGACCGGAGCCGGCGCGGTGTGAGCCCGGTGCGCACGTGAGCCGGCCGGGACGCCGATGCGGCGTCCCGGCCGGAGGGACGGGTTCTTCTGTCATCGGGTTTCGGGCGCGCGGTCACGTGAAGACGGAGACTCCACCGGGTCCGACCAGCAGGCCCACGACGATGAGGACGATGCCCCACAGCAGGCTGCCGCGAACGATCGCGACGATGCCGGAGATCACCAGGATGACCGCGAGTATCCAGAGTATGAATTCCATGATGGTGTAGTACCCCTCCCCGACGTCTCTCACACCTGTCGTGGAACAGCAGGTCAACGGGGTAGTGCAGTCCCGGGAACGACACATCGGGTCCCGCCCGGAGGCGGAACCCGATGTGGACTGGACGTCGGTGTACCGAGCGTGGCCGGTGTGGACACCCGGCGTGGCGGCTACAGCGGGATGTTCCCGTGGGCGCCGCGCGCCGCCGGAGCTGCGGCCAGGGCCACGGCCAACCGGTGGCGGGTCTGCTTGGGGTCGATCACCTCGTCGACCACGCCGATCTCGCTGGCCAGGCCGACGCCGCCGGCTTCGGCCTCCTGCTTGGCGATGAACGTCTGACGCAGCGCCTCGCGCTCCTCCTCGGGAGCGGCGGCCAGCTGCTTGCGGTAGAGGACGTTGACGGCGGCGGACGCGCCCATGACGGCGAGCTGCGCGTCGGGCCACGCGAAGACGGCCGTGGCGCCCAGCGCCCGCGAGTTCATGGCGATGTAGGCCCCGCCGTACGACTTGCGGGTGACGAGGGTGACCCGCGGGACCACCGACTCGGCGAACGCGTGCAGCAGCTTCGCGCCGCGCCGCACCACGCCGTCCCACTCCTGTCCCAGACCGGGCAGGTAGCCGGGCACGTCGACCAGGACCACCAGCGGGACACCGAGCGCGTCACACATGCGCACGAACCGGGCGGCCTTCTCGGCGCTCTCGGAGTTGAGGCAACCGCCCAGTCGCAGCGGGTTGTTCGCGATGACACCGATCGTGCGGCCCGCGAACCGGCCCAGCACCGTCACGATGTTGGCGGCCCACTTCGCGTGCAGTTCCACCGGGGACTCGACGTCGTCACCCGAGTCCAGCAGCCGCTTCACCAGCGGCTTCACGTTGTACGCCCGGTTGGGCTGGTCGGGAAGCAGTTCACCGAGGTCGCCCTCGTCCACCGCGTCGGCGGGTTGGACGTGTCCCTGCCGTCCCAGCAGCGAGGTGAGGTCCCGGGCGGTCGCCAGCGCCGTGGCGTCGTCCTTGGTCGTGACGTGGGCGACGCCGGACTTGCGGCCGTGCACGTCGGGCCCACCCAGCGACTCCATGTCGGAGTGTTCGCCGGTGACGCTCTTGACCACCTCGGGGCCGGTGACGAAGATCCGCCCGGTCGCGGACATGATCACGATGTCGGTCAGCGCGGGTCCGTAGGCGGCGCCGCCGGCGGCCGGGCCGAGCACCACCGAGATCTGCGGGACGCGGCCGGAGGCGCGGACCATCGCGGCGAACACCTGGCCGACGGCGTGCAGTGCCACCACGCCCTCGGGGAGCCGGGCTCCACCGGAGTGCCAGATCCCGACCACGGGGATGCGTTCGGCCACGGCGGTGTCGATGGCCGAGACGATGTGCGCGCAGCCGTCGGTGCCCATCGCCCCTCCCATCTTGCGGGCGTCGGAGCAGTAGGCGATCGCGGGAGTCCCCCCGATGTCGCCTCGCGCCGTCACCACGCCGGAGTCGTCGTCGTGGGCGACGAGCTGGAGGGTGCCCGCGTCGAACAGCGCGGTCAACCGGGGAAGCGGATCCCTTACGTCGACGGTCACCGGGGTGGCCGGCGTGGTGGCGATGGACACTGTAGACCTCCTAGAGGGCCTGGGTTGCGCGAGTGGTGTGCGCACCGGGCGACCGGTGCGCACACGGCGTCAAGACTTCGTGAAGACCAGCGAGACGTTGTGGCCGCCGAATCCGAACGAGTTGTTCATCGCGGCGGTCAGTTCGGCCTTGCGGGCCGTGTGTGCCGCCACGTCGAGGTTGAGCGCGTCGTCGGGCTCGTCGAGGTTGATGGTGGGAGGGATGACGCCCTCGTACAGCGCCATGATCACCGCGATGGACTCCACGGCGCCGGCCGCGCCCAGCAGGTGTCCGGTCATGGACTTGGTGCTGGTGAGCACGGGGTGTGTGCCGACGGCCTCGGAGATGCCCCGGACCTCGCCCATGTCGCCCACGGGGGTGGAGGTGGCGTGGGCGTTGACGTGTCCGATGTCGGTCGCGGCCACGTCGGCGAGTCGCATCGCCATCCGCATGGCCCGGATCCCGCCGTCGGGATCGGGCTGCACGATGTCGAAGGCGTCGGAGGTCATCCCGGCACCGGCGAGCCGGGCGTAGACCCGGGCGCCGCGCGCGGCGGCGTGGTCGGCCCGTTCCAGTACCACGGCACCGGCGCCCTCACCGAGGACGAAACCGTCGCGGTTGCGGTCCCACGGCCGTGACGCCCTGGTGGGGTCGTCGTTGCGGGTGGACATCGCCTTCATGGAGGCGAAACCGGCGATCGGCAGCGGGTGCACCACGGCCTCGGCGCCTCCGGCCACGACCACGTCGGCACGACCCGACTTGATCATGTCCAGACCCCAGGCCAGGGCCTCGGAACTGGTCGCGCACGCGCTGGTGGGGGCGTGGACGCCGGCCTTGGCGCCCAGTTCCAGCCCGACCCAGGCGGCCGGGCCGTTGGGCATGAGCATCGGCACGGTGTGCGGTGACACCCGCCGCGGCCCCTTCTCTTCGAGGATGTCGTCCTGTTCCAGCAGGGTGATGGCGCCGCCGATACCGCTGCCGAAGCAGACGCCGAGGCGTTCGGGGTCGAGGGCGGCGTCGGCCATCCCGGCGTCCGCGAACGCCTCGGTGGCCGCGATGAGGGCGATCTGCTCGCTGCGGTCGAGCCGCCGCTGCCGTACGCGGGGGATCTTCTCGCCGGGGTCGACCGCGAGCTGCGCGGCGATGCGCACCGGAAGTTCGGCGGCCCACTCCTGGGTCAGCGCGCCGACCCCCGAGACGCCGTCGAGCAGGGCACGCCAGGTCGACGGGACGTCTCCGCCAAGCGGGGTGGTCGCACCGAGCCCGGTCACGACAACGTCGGTCATTTGTGCTCCTAGACAGTCGTTCGGTCAATGGCGGGCGGTCGACCGTGCCGGGGCCGCCGGTCCAGGCAGTGGTGGCTGCCTGGCGTCGACGGCGCGCCGGAGGACGCGGCGGACCGCCCGGGGCGGGTCAGCCCTGGGCCTTCTCGATGTAGGAGACGGCGTCGCCGACGGTCTTCAGCGACTGGACGTCGTCGTCGGGGATCTTGACGCCGAAGCGCTCCTCGGCGGCGACGACGACCTCGACCATGGACAGCGAGTCCACGTCCAGTTCCTCGGTGAAGCTCTTGTCCTCGGTCGCCTCCTTCGGGTCCACCCCGGCGACCTCTTCGAGGATCTCGCTCAGTCCTTCGACGATCTCTTCGCGCGTGTTCTTGACGGTGCTCATTCGGTTTCCCTTCGATGTGTGGTGTTGTGGTGTCGACGTGTCACGGACAGCGGATGACCTGACCGGCGTAGGTGAGGCCGCCGCCGAAGCCGAACAGCAGCACCGGGTCGCCGGACGCGATCCGTCCCGACTCGGCGAGCTTCGACAGTGCCAACGGCACCGACGCGGCCGACGTGTTGCCGGACTCGACGACGTCGCTGGCGATGATGGCGTTCGGGGCGTCGAGCTTCTTGGCGATGCCCTCGATGATGCGCAGGTTCGCCTGGTGGGCCACGAACGCGGTGATGTCGGCCATGTCCACCCCGGCGCGTTCGGCGGCCTTGCGGGCCAGTGGGGCCAGCGTCGTGATGGCCCACCGGAAGACCGTCTGGCCCTCCTGCGCGATGTAGGGATGCGACGCCTCGATCCGCACCGCGTCGCTCATCTTGGGGACCGATCCCCACACGACGGGCCCCACCTCGGGGGTCTCGCCGTCGGCGACGCCGGTGATGACGGCGGCCCCGGCTCCGTCGCCGAACAGGACGCAGGTGGAGCGGTCGGTCCAGTCGGTGAAGTCCGACAGCTTCTCGACGCCGATCACGATGGCGCTGGTGGCCGCGTCGGCGCGGATGGCGTGGTCGGCGGTCGCCAGGGCGTGGGAGAAGCCCGAGCAGGCGGTGTTGACGTCGTAGGCGCCGGGAGCCTCGATGCCCAGCCGGTCGGCGACCCGGCACGCGATGTTCGGTACCCGGTCGATGGCGCTGCAGGTCGCCACGACGACCAGGTCGATGTCGGCGGCGGTGCGTCCCGAGGCGGCCAGCGCGCGTTCGGCGGCGGCGGTCGCCATGTCGGCGACGGACTCCTTCTCGGCGATCCGGCGTTCCCGGATGCCGACACGGGACTGGATCCACTCGTCGTTGGTGTCGACCATCTTCGCGAGGTCGTCGTTGGTGAGGACCTTGTCCGGCTGGTAGTGGCCCAGTCCGATGACGCGGGTTCCGGTGGTCATGAAGCGCCTCCCGTGTTGACCCGCGCGATCAGGTCGGCCGCAGCGGCCAGGTCGTCGGGCGTGTTGACCTTGAGGATTTCGATGCCTTTGAGTTGACGCTTGGCCAGGCCCGCGAGGGTGCCGGCCGGTGGCAGCTCGACGACGGCGGTGACGCCGCGGTCGGCCATCGTCTGCATGCACGCGTCCCACCGCACCGGCGCGGTCACCTGGGCGACGAGGCGGTCGAGCGCCTGGCGTCCGGAGGTCATCGGCTGTCCGTCGGCGTTGGACAGCCAGGTGCGGGCCGGGTCGGCGACGTCCAGTCCGGCGGCGTGCGCGGACAGTGCCTCCCGGGCGGGGGTCATGAACGGCGTGTGGAACGCGCCGGCGACCGACAGCGGGATGAGTTTGGCCTTGGCGGGCGGTTGCGCCGCCAGTTTCTCCAGTGACTCGGTGGTGCCCGCCGCCACGATCTGTCCGGCACCGTTGCGGTTGGCCGGATACGCGCCGGCGGCCTCGATCGCGGCGAGTACCTCGTCGGGGTCGCCGCCCAGGACCGCCGACATCCCCGTCGGGGCGAGGGCGCACGCGGCGGCCATCTCACGGCCCCGCACCGCCGCGAGTGTCACGGCCGCCTCCGGTGTCAGGACGCCGGCCATGGCGGCGGCGGCCAGCTCACCGACCGAGTGCCCGGCGACGACGTCGACCCGGTCCACGGGCAGGTGTTCGGCCGCCAGCAACGCGGCGGCGACCAACAGCGGCTGGGTACGGGCGGTGTCGGTGATCTCCGCCTGATCGGCGTCGGTGCCGAGATGGACGAGGTCCACCCCGCACAGCTCCGACCAGGCGGCGAGCCGGTCGCGGGCACCTGGCAGGTCGAGCCATGGCGTCAGGAAACCGGGTTTCTGGGCACCCTGCCCGGGTGAGAGAACGGCAAGCACGACTACGACTCTCGCCCATGTGACCTCGAATTCCGCATAGCGCCACTGACGATATCTCATGAAAAATTTTGGAGGGTTCCTCCAAAGACCGGGTCTAGCTGGCCTAACGGATCACATCGGACGCCGGGTCGAGCCGCCCTATGGCCAACGCCACACGCAAGGTGAACGCCTCGTGCGGGTCGAACGGCGAGAAACCGGTGACCTCCGCCACCCGCCGCATCCGGTACCGGATCGTGTTCGGGTGCACGAACAGCGCCCTGGCCGTGCCCTCCAACACGCCGCCGGTGGCGATGAAGTTGTCCACTGTAGCCAACAGTGCGCCGCCGGCGCGTTCCAACGCGCCGAACACGTCGATCCGCAGTATCCGCCGCGCGTCGGTGTCACCGGCCAGCGCCCGTTCCGCCAGGAGCTGACCCGCCGACACCGGCCGGGGCGCGTCCGGCCACGCCCCGGCGGCACGGTACCCCGACATCGCCGCCCGCGCCGACGCCCCCGCTTCGGACAGGCTGGCCGTCACAGGCCCCACCACCACCGGTCCGTCACCGAACTGGCCCGTCAGGTGCCCGGCGACCTCCAGCGGCTCCGGAGCGCCCCCCAACACCAGGATCAACCTGTCGTCGTGCACCCCGGCCAACACGTCCACACCCATCCGCCGCGTCGCCCGATGGATCCCGTGCAGGATCGCGGCGGCCTCACCACCGGGGGAGCGGCCCACCGTCACCGACACCGGCGTGGCGTCACCCCACCCCAGGGCGGCCGCCCGCCCGGCCAGTTCGTCACCGTCGTCCCCGCGCAACAGCCCGTCCACCAACAACGCCTGGAGCCGGGCGTCCCACGCGCCCCGCGACTCGGCCGCCCGCGCGTACACCCGCGCCGCAGCGAACGCCACCTCACGGGAGAACCGCATCACGGCGGTCGCCAGCTCGGCCTCCTCACCCGGCTCCGCCAACTGCGGCACCTGCTCCTCGACGACCTCGATCATCACCCGGACCAGCGCCACGGTGTGCTGCAGACTGATCGACCTGGCCAGCTCGACCGGTGCGGCGTCGAACACCTCGTCGCTCACCGCCGGATTCCGGCCCTCACCGCGCAGCCAGTTCACGAACGAACCGACCCCCGCCTGCGCCACCAGCATCACCATCGAGCGCTGGTCGGCGGGCAACTCCCGAAACCAGGAGAGTTCCTCGTCCATACGCGCCACGCTCTGCGTCGCCAGAGCACCGGCGGCGCGCTCAATCCGTTGAATCGTCGCGGCCAGTTCCATCGGGATAGGGTTCCACGCCCGCTGCGGCACCCACACGGCGGCTCAGGCGTCGTCGAGGCCCCGCCGCAGCTCCTCCGCCACCGCGTCGTCGGCGCTGACCCAGACCCGCCCGATCTGCCGAAGCGTGTCCGCCAGCTCCGTCAACTGCCGGTCTGCGCCGCGGTACGTCTCCACGTCACGGTCCAGCATGTCCCTCACCCGGGGCTGGAAGTCGACACCCGCCAGACCGAAGGCCGACACCGTGAAGTGCTCGCGCGCGGCCGTCATACCGGAGTCGGCGGCGGCCCGCCAGCAGTCCGCGGAGTCGCTGAGCGCCGCCGTCAGGCTCGCCATCGCCCGTGTGTCGAGCCACACCTGTGAGTGCGTCGGGTGCCATTCCTCGGCCATGTCCTCCGAGGGCGAGGGAAGACGCAGACCGTTCGCCGTGGCGGTCAACCCCGGGGCCGGCTCGGCCGCCGACACCAGGAGCGAACCCGCCTGGTGTGAATCCGCGCGGAGCGCCACCAGCGACTCGGCGAGCTGATCGACGTACTCGGCGAACTCCTCCACGATCCCGATCACCGAGATCGCCGCCTGCACCCTGTCCGGGCCCGCCGCCGAGACCGCGAAGGTCACCTCGTCGGCGCTGCGGTCGACCCGGCGCAGCAGCCGCTCCCACAGCAACGTCATCGACACGTTGAACGCCTTCACCGCCGCGGCGGTGTCCAACACCGCCTGATGCAGGTGGGACACGGCCTCGGTCAGCCTCGGCATGTACCGGGTGAACGCCTCGCTCCCGCCGCCCTGCCAGGACTGGCTCACGTCGGGATGGGCGCTCTCCAGGTCGGCGATCACGTCGGCCAACTCCACGGCGACCCCGGTCTCCAGGATCCCCGCACCGGCCTCCAACGACTCCGGCCTGCCGGGAACCTCGCCCAGCACCTTGTACGCGTACATCAACGTCTCGGTCACCTCGTCGGTGACGTCCCCGGCGCGCCGCCACAACCGGGTCGCCACCGGGCGCAGGTCGTCGGGCAGTTCCGCCAGCACCGCTTCCATCTGGAGGGTCACGCCGATCTCCTCTGCCCGCCGGACGACACCGGCTCACCGAAACACCGTGCCACGGTGTCGGCGGCCGTCTCCGGATTCTCCCGCCACCCCGCAACCGTGTCGTCACCCAGTCGCAGACCACCGTACGCGTGCTGGTGCAGCGCGTCGACGGCACGATCGGCGGCCCGGAACGCCGCGGTGAAGTGGGCACCCAGCTCGTCGTCGCCCAGCCGCAACGCGCCGCGCCGGCACGTCACCTCGTCCACCTCGCCGAAACCGGTGTAGACGACCTTGACGACCCCCTGCGGGGAGGTCGCGGTGACCTTCGCCTTACGCAGCCGTTGGGCCATCTCCCGGTAGTCGCGTCGGGCACCGTCGTCGGGGGTGGAGTCCATCCGGTTCACCTTCCTGCCGGATCGGCGCGGTGCGGCGCCGTCGGGCGGGCGCCGCGCGCGATGGTGCGCGCCTTGGTCCGGGCCTCGACCACCGCTTCGCACAACCGCGCTTCGTCGACTTCGTTGTACCGGGTGCTGTCAACCGTGATCCGGTGCACCTTGCCGCTGCCCAGGCACTCCACCTCGGCCAGGCCGTCCTCGCTGGTCGAACGGTAGACCTTCTCCTTGGCGGCCTCCACCGTCGCACGCAACCGCGCCCCCGCGGTGGACATGCGTTCCCGTGCTCCCCGCAGCATCGCCAGGTCGTCCTCCAACGCCCGCAGCTTCGCGGCGTAACCGGCGTCGGAGTCGACGTGTGTGTCGTCGATCGTGCTCATGAGCTCCCGTAAAGTCGCGCGGCGGACCGAACGGTCACCACGCCCACGCCTCCGGGCCGACGCCGACGGGCGGGAAGATCTCGTCCAGTCGGCGGGCCGTCTCGTCGTCGATCCGGATGTCGAGTGACCTGCGGATCCCGTCGAGTTGCGCGACGGTGCGGGGACCGATGATCGGTGCGGTCACTGTCGGTTGAGCGAGAAGCCACGCCGTCGCGAGTTCGCCGGGTGCCTGCCCGCGCCGCCGACAGAAGTCCTCCCACGACTGTAGTTGATGACGGTGAACGTCGATCGTCTTCAAGGTGCCGGGCGAACCGGTACGTCCGGTGGTACCGGATTCCCGCTTCGCCAACGCCCCCGACAACGCGCCTCCGGCCAGCGGAGACCACGGCAACACGCCCAGGCCGTAGTGTTCGGCGGCGGGTAGCACCTCCGACTCCACCCGCCGGTTGAGGAGGTTGTAGATGCACTGTTCGCTGACCAGTCCGAGGCTGTTGCGGCGGTCGGCGGCCTCCTGGGCGGCGGCGATGTGCCAGCCTGCGAAGTTGCTGGAACCCACGTACAGCACCTTGCCCTGCGCCACCAACATGTCCATCGCCTGCCACACCTCGGCCCACGGCGCCGACCGGTCCACGTGATGCATCTGGTACAGATCGATCCGATCCGTCCGCAACCGCCGCAACGACGCCTCACATCCCGCCACGATGTGCCGCGCCGACAGACCACGGTCGTTCACACCGTCACCCATGACGCCGTACACCTTGGTCGCCAGCACGACCCGGTCGCGGCGGGACGGGTCTGCGGCGAACCAGTTCCCGATGATCCGTTCGGTGACTCCCTCACCGCGCCTGCGCCCGTAGGTGTCTGCGGTGTCGAAGAAGTCGATCCCCAGGTCACGCGCCCGGTCCATGATCGCGTGGCTGCCGGCCTCGTCGGTGTTCGGGCCGAAGTGCATGGTGCCCAGGCACAACCGCGACACCCGCAACGCCGTCCGGCCCAGATTCGTGTACTCCATCCGGCGATCCTCGCACCACACCCGTGCCCGCGCGTGCCGTCCACGGCATCCCGGCTCGACGTGGCTCGGCCGCCCGGGGCGCCGCGACGCGGCAGAAGGGGCCGCGAGCGACGTCCTCACCGACCACCGGCGGCACGCCACCGTTTCCGGCGGGTGACTACAGCCGGCCCGGCTCCTCCTGCGGCGCGGGCGCCGTGGCCTCCATCCGCCGTGACTTGACCACCGGGCACGGCCACGGCACCGGCGCCCCGTCCTGCGGTGGGCATCGACGGCACCACCTGCCGTAGATCACGTCCGGGAAATGCGGCGTCGTGTCCTCAACGGGCTCTGGCACCGTCGGCCTCCATTCCGAGTCCCCACAACCTCGGGCGGCGGTGTCCCGGCGTCACCGGTGCGGCCGTCCTGGAAGCACCATATGCACGCCGGAGGCGTCGATCGGGTGAACACGACCGCGCCGACCCGGAAGTGCGCACAACGGCACGTTTCGGTGCGTGTGCATTCGGCGCACGCGGAATTCACCGGAAACGCGAACCGGCGGGGGCCCTGTTCGGGGCCGCCCGCCGGTCGTCGCGCGTGGGTCAGGAATCGCCGCCGGTCTCGCCGGCCTCCGCCGCCGACACGTCACCGATCGCGTACTTCTGGGCCGCCTGCGCCGCCGCCTCCGGGGGCAGCTCGCCACGCCGGGCCAGGCCGCGCAGCGCCGCCACCGTCACCGACTCGGCGTCCACGTGGAAGTGCCGCCGCAGCGCGCCACGGGTGTCGGACTGGCCGAACCCGTCGGTGCCCAGCGAGGTGAACTCACCCGGTACCCACCGGGAGATCAGGTCGGGGACCGCGCGCATGAAGTCACTGACGGCCACGACCGGCCCCGACGCCTCCCGCAACTGCTGGGTGATGAACGGGGTCTTCTCGTGGACCCCCGGGTTGAGCAGGTTGTACTCCTCGCACGCCACCGCGTCACGCCGCAGCTCCGTCCACGAGGTCACCGACCACACGTCGGCCGATACACCCCAGTCGGTCGCGAGCAGCTCCTGCGCCCGCAGCGCCCACTGCATCGCCGTGCCCGACGCCAGCAGCTGCACCCTCGGCAGGTTCGCGTTCGACGGTGCCGCCGAGTAGCGGTACATGCCCTTCAGCAGTCCACCCACGTCGAGGTTCTCCGGCTCCGCGGGCTGCGAGATCGGCTCGTTGTAGACGGTCAGGTAGTAGAACAGGTCCTCGGAGTCCTCGCCGTACATGCGGCGCAGACCGTCCTCCATGATGTGCGCGATCTCGAACCCGAAGGCGGGGTCGTACGCCACCACGGCCGGGTTGGTCGCCGCGATGAGTATCGAATGCCCGTCCTCGTGTTGGAGTCCTTCACCGTTGAGGGTGGTGCGTCCGGCGGTCGCGCCCAACAGGAAACCGCGCGTGAGCTGGTCCGCCGCGGCCCACAGGCTGTCGGCGGTGCGCTGGAACCCGAACATCGAGTAGAAGATGTACATCGGGATCATCGGCTCGTCGTGCGTGGCGTACGACGAGCCCGCGGCGGTGAACGCGGCGGCCGACCCGGCCTCGTTGATCCCCAGGTGCAGGATCTGGCCCTTCTCGGCCTCCTTGTACGACAGGAAGAGGTCCCGGTCCACCGACAGGTAGTTCTGGCCGTGCGGCGAGTAGATCTTCGCCGTCGGGAACATGGCGTCCATGCCGAACGTGCGGGCCTCGTCGGGGATGATCGGCACCCAGCGCGGACCGATGTTCTTGTCCTTCATGAGGTCCTTGAGGAGCCGGACGAAGGCCATCGTCGTGGCGACCTTCTGCTTGCCCGAACCCTTCTTGACCACGTCGTAGGTCTTCGACGGCGGCAGCTCCAGCGGCCGGCTGACCGGTCGGCGCGACGGCAGCGGCCCGCCGAGACTCCGACGGCGGTCCATCATGTACTGGATCTCGTCGGAGTCCTCACCCGGGTGGAAGTACGGCGGCAGGTACGGGTTCTCCTCCAACGCCGAGTCCGGGATGTCCAGGTAGAGCCGGTCGCGGAACGACTTCAGATCGTCCAGCGTCAGCTTCTTCATCTGGTGCGTGGCGTTGCGGCCCTCGAAGTGGGATCCCAGCGTCCAGCCCTTGATCGTCTTGGCGAGGATCACGGTCGGCTGTCCGGTGTGCTCGGTCGCCGCCTTGTACGCCGCGTACAGCTTGTGGTAGTCGTGACCACCGCGCTTGAGGCCCCAGATCGCCTCGTCGCTCATCGGCTCGACCATCTTCTTGGTGCGCGGGTCACGCCCGAAGAAGTGGTCGCGGACGAACGCGCCGTCCTCGGCCTTGAACGTCTGGTAGTCGCCGTCGGGCGTGGAGTTCATGATGTTGACCAGCGCGCCGTCGGTGTCGGCGGCCAGCAGCGGGTCCCACTCCCGGCCCCAGATCACCTTGATGACGTTCCAGCCGGCGCCCCGGAAGAACGACTCCAACTCCTGGATGACCTTGCCGTTGCCCCGGACGGGGCCGTCGAGGCGCTGCAGGTTGCAGTTGATCACGAAGGTGAGGTTGTCCAGCTCCTCGCGGGCCGCCAGGTGGATGGCGCCCAGCGACTCCGGCTCGTCCATCTCGCCGTCGCCCAGGAACGCCCAGACCCGCTGGTCGGAGGTGTCCTTGATACCGCGGTGATGGAGGTAACGGTTGAACTGCGCCTGGTAGATCGCGTTGAGCGGGCCGAGGCCCATCGACACCGTCGGGAACTCCCAGAAGTCCGGCATCAGACGCGGGTGCGGGTAGGACGGCAGGCCGCCACCGGGGTGGCTCAGCTCCTGCCGGAAGCCGTCGAGCTGGTGCTCGGTGAGCCGGCCCTCCAGGTACGCCCGCGCGTAGACACCCGGGGACCCGTGCCCCTGGATGTAGATCTGGTCACCGCCGCCGGGGTGGCCCTTGCCGCGGAAGAAGTGGTTGAAACCGACCTCGTACAGGCTCGCCGCCGACGCGTAGGTCGAGATGTGGCCGCCCACTCCGATGCCGGGCCGCTGGGCGCGGTGCACCATGATCGCGGCGTTCCACCGGATGTACGCCCGGATGCGCCGTTCGACGTGCTCGTCACCGGGGAACCACGGTTCCGCCTCCGGTGGAATGGTGTTGATGTAGTCGGTGCTGGTCAGCGCGGGTACGCCTACCTGGTGCTCCCGCGCCCGCTCCAGGAGGCGGAGCATGACGTACCTGGCACGTTGCCTGCCTCGTTCATCCAGTAGACCGTCCAGCGAATCGAGCCATTCGGTGGTTTCGGCGGGATCGATGTCCGGCAGCTGGCTGGGCAGGCCGTCGCTGATGACCGGGCGTTTGCGTTCCGTTCCCACGGGCTGTTCCTCTGCTTATCGACACTGATAGGACAAGGCGTGCTTGCTTCGGTTCGTGCGGTGCGCGCCTTCCATCCTGCCCCTTCTATTTGATCACCTCGTGCACAGGATCCGGTCTTCTGGGACCGCCGACACACTCGCGCGCCCATGAATCGACGGCATTGCGTATTCTCACGGTGCGGCGTCGCCTTCGGGCGGTGGCTGCCACCACTGGTGCCGGACGTCACGATGCCGGCAATGATGCGAGGAGGAAGCGCGACGTGAATGCCACGGCTGGGTCGGCCGACGGCGTACAGACCATCATCGACCGGTTGGGTGTGAAACCCGGCGATGTCGTCATGGAGATCGGTTTCGACAGCGACATCGACGCCGCGCTTCGCGAGGCGGTGGTCGGTTGTGTCGGTGAACTGCACGACGAGGGCACCGACGAAGTGGTCGACACGGTGCTGTTGTGGTGGCGTGACGACGACGGCGATCTGGTGGACGTGCTCATGGACGCGCGCACCCCGATGGCGGAGGACGGTGTCGTGTGGCTGCTGACACCCAAGCCGGGTCGCGAAGGTCACATCGAGTCGGCCGAGATCGCCGAAGCCGCGCCGACCGCCGGGCTCCAGGGGACGTCTAGTCTCAACGCCGGGGCCGACTGGGTGGCGACCCGCCTCGTCGCTCCACGTGGCCGCTGACCGGGCGGACCGGTCCGAACCGGTTGCCGACAGCATGAGACAGGAGACGCAGATGCCGATCGAGGTGGGGCACACCGCCCCCGAGTTCACGTTGAAGGACCAGAACAACCAGGAGGTCTCGCTCGCGGACTTCCGGGGCGCCAAGAACGTCCTGTTGGTGTTCTATCCGCTGGCGTTCACGGGCGTCTGCGAGGGGGAGCTGTGCGGCGTGCGTGACAACCTGTCCGCGTACCAGAGCGACGAGGTGCAGGTGCTGACTGTCAGCGTCGACTCGGCGTTCGCGCACAAGGTGTGGGCCGAGCGGGAGGGCTTCGACTTCCCGCTGTTGAGCGACTTCTGGCCGCACGGCGCGGTGGCGCAGTCCTACGGTGTGTTCGACGACGCCAAGGGGATCGCCAACCGTGGGACCTTCGTCATCGACAAGTCCGGTGTGGTTCGCTTCTCGGAGATGAACCTGCCCGGTGAACCCCGGGATCAGGCCGGCTGGCAGAAGGCGCTTGCCGAACTCTCCGGCTGACCGGACATCGCTGCGGTGAACCCGTGGGGCTCGTGTAGCCTTTACCGGTCCACCGTCGCGGTGGTCGGGGCGCTTAGCTCAGCGGTAGAGCACTGCTCTTACAAAGCAGGGGTCACTGGTTCGAAACCAGTAGCGCCCACCAGGCAAAACGGCCCTCCACCCTCCATGGTGGAGGGCCGTTTCGGTAGCGGTTCGGAAGTCAGTCGCCGAACACACCGCGAACGTCCTCACCGTCATCGGTGAACACGCGGCATGGAGATTCACAGTGGTCGAAACCCGTGCACGGCGGGCCGCCGCTGAACGAGGCGTTGCCGCCCGGACTCATGTCCGGGACGGGGTGCCGAACCAGCGGGGGAGGGCCTCGTGGAGGGCGGCGTGGTCGGAGCCGACCCAGACCACGTGACCGTCCGGGCGCAGCAGCGCCGCGGGCACGTCCAGTTCGGTGCCGTCGTCGACGACGTGGTCGACCCGGTCCTCCCATCCGGCCACGGAGAGTCGACCGGTCCGGTCGAGCAGCAACCCGCGTCCCTCGTGGGTCAGCTCGTAGAGGCGTCCGCGTGACAGCCGGATGTCACGAAGCCGCCTGCCCAACAGTGCGTGGCCGCTCTCCCCGACGTCGTACCGGACGCCGATCGCGCTGATCTTCTCGGCCAGGAACCGGTTCACCTCCTCGAAGTCCATCAACTCGGCCAACAGGCGGCGCACGGCCCGGGGTCCGGGTTCGGGGGAGATGAGCTCCGACTGTGCCCTGGTGTTGTTCAGCACGTCGTCCGCGACCGGGTGTCGCTCGGTGTGGTACCCGTCCAGCAGCCCCTCCGGCGCCCAGCCGTTCACCTCGGCGGCGAGCTTCCATCCGAGGTTGAACGCGTCCTGGATGCCCAGGTTGAGTCCCTGGCCGCCCAGCGGCGGGTGCACGTGCGCCGCGTCACCGGCGAGGAACACCCGTCCGGTCCGGAACCGGTCCGCCAGCCGGGTCGCGTCGGTGAACCGCGACAGCCCGCGCGGTGAGTGGACGCCGAAGTCCGTGCCGGCGTAGGCGCGCAGCCGGCTCCTGAACTCGTCGAGTGTGGGTGGTGCGGTGCGGTCCTCGGCCACGGTCGCGGCGGGCACCACGGCCCGGTACCACCCGTCCCCGGCGGGACCGATACCGAAACCCTTGTGGGTCTTGCGCACCTCCTCCGCCACGGTGGCGATCTCGTCGGGCGGCGCGGTCACCCGCACCTCACCGAGCAGCCATTCGGTTCGGGCGGATTCGCCGGGGAAGTCGATCCCGAGCAGTTTCCGTATCCGGCTGCGTCCACCGTCGCAACCGACCAGCCAACGCGAGCGCAGCCGGTTGCCGTCGGCGAGCGTCACATCTACTCCGTCGGTGTCCTGCGCGACGTCGACCACCTCGCAGCCGCGCCGGATCGTCGCGCCGAGTTCACCGGCCCGTTCGGCCAGCAGGCGGTCGGTGACCGGTTGCGGAATGCCGAGCACGTAGTCGTGCGCGGTGTCCAAGGTGGTCGGTGCCGGTTTGTCGATCGCCGCGAACCGGCCGACGCCGCCGGGGTACCGCCGTCCGTGAGCCAGGAACCGGTCCAACAGTCCACGCTGGTCGAGTATCTCGACGCTGCGGGGGTGAAGGCCGAGGGAGCGGACCAACGGACTCGGCTCGGTCTCCTTCTCGAGCACCACCACGTTCACCTCGTGTAGCCGTAGCTCGCTCGCCAGCATCATCCCGGTCGGTCCGCCCCCACCGATGATCACGTCGTACATGACACCTCCACTCGTCCGAACTCCGTCCCGATGGACCCGCCCCCACCCGCACGACCGTGCACAGTGGTGCCCGGCCTCGGTCGGGATCGGATCACGGCCGACTAGTCTGCCCGCCATCATGGACTTGCCGCAAGCCCCCCTGTGCGCGTTACAGTGGAGGTGGCGAGACGTGTCGCCGTTCTGCGCGTGGACGGAGCGGCCGGCGGTGGTCGTTCGTCACGGGGCACGTCATCGGTCTCCGCCTCTCATCTCCGGCGCCCTCCGAGTGGTCGGGCGGACGGTGGCGTCACACCCGGAGCCCAGGGGGCCGGGTCTCGCGAATCCGATGTCGGACGTTCTCGTCCTCACCGTTCGTGGCCGATTGGGCGGTGGCCAGTGCACCCAATGATTTCAAAAACTATTGAAAGTTCAGAAATTCATCGGTAATCTTCCGGCATGGCATCCGAGACGCACAGCACGCAGATCCCCGACCCTCCGCAATGGACACGATTCGCCGAGGAGGTCGGGCAGTTCCTGGAGAACGAGGGGATGCCCCGCATCCAGGCCCGGGTACTGGCCTGGTTGTTGGTGAGCCAACCCGCGCATCAGTCGGCCGAGGAACTGGCGACCGGCCTGCGGTCGAGCAGGGGCTCGATCAGCATGGCGGTGCAGAGCCTGCAACGCGCCGGAGCCGTGGAACGCTTCACGGTCGCCGGCTCGCGCCGTACCCACTACCGGATGCGCCCCGGCTTCTGGCTGAACGAGGCCGCCCAGAAGGCCCGGCTCGCCCGGCAATGGACCGAGCTGGCCGACCGGGGCATGAATCTCCTGTCCGGACCCGGCGACGACACCCGCCGGTTGCGGGAGACGCGCGACGTCTACGCGTTCCTGGCCGAGCAGTACGAACGAATCCACGAACTGTGGCTACTACGTCAGAAGGACCATCCCCCCACATGACTTCCGTGATCGAGGTCGACGACCTCACGTTCACCTACCCCAAGGCCGCCTCACCGGCCGTCACCGGCATGGACTTCACCGTCGAGAAGGGCGAGGTGTTCGGCTTCCTCGGCCCGTCCGGCGCGGGCAAGTCCACCACTCAGAAGATCCTCATCGGACTGTTGACCGGGCACGGCGGCGCCGCCCGCGTGTGGGGCCGGCAGCCCGCCGACTGGGGAGACGACTACTACGCGCGAATCGGCGTCTCCTTCGAGCTCCCCAACCACTACCTCAAGCTCACCGGCCTGGAGAACCTCGAGTTCTTCGCCTCGCTGTACCCCGGCCCCACCGCCGACCCGATGGAACTGATGGAACGGGTCGGGCTCGCCGACGCCGCCCACACCAGGGTCGGTAAGTACTCCAAGGGGATGCAGATGCGACTGGTATTCATCCGGGCACTGCTCCACCGGCCGGAGCTGTTGTTCCTCGACGAACCCACCTCCGGAATGGACCCCCGCAACGCCCGCACCGTCAAGGAGATGATCTCCGAGCTGCGGGACGAGGGGCGCACGATCTTCCTCACCACCCACGACATGACGACCGCGGAGCAGTTGTGCGACCGGGTCGCCTTCGTGGTCGACGGAAGGATCGCCGCCCTCGACACACCCGCCGAGCACAAGCTGAGCCGGAGCCGGCGCGTCGTCCGAGTCACCTACCGCGACGGCGATCGACTGAGTGAACGCGAGTTCGCCATGGACGGCCTGGTGGACGACCCGGAGTTCCGGGCGTTGCTGACCACCTCGACGGTGGAGGCGCTGCACAGCCAGGAGGCGGACCTGGAGGACGTGTTCATCGACGTCACCGGCCGGAGCCTGCGATGAACATCCTGACCGCCGGTGTCCGGCTGGATCTCAGACTGCAACTGCGATACGGGTTCTACTACGCGGCGGCGTTCTCGGTGCTGCTGTGGGAGGTGGTGGTGTTCCTCCTGCCGGGCGGACTGCGCGCACCCGCCATGCCCTACCTGATCTTCGGTGACCTCGCGATCGTCGGGTTCTTCTTCATCGTCGGCGCGGTGTTCTTCGAACGCGGCGAACGGACCCTGTACGCCAACCTCGTCACGCCGATGAGGTTCGGGCACTACCTGGCGGCGAAGCTGTTCACCCTCACCGTGCTGAGCGTGGTCCTGAGCCTGATCATCGTCGTCACCGGTGTCGGCCTGGACTTCGCGTTGCTGCCACTGCTCGGCGCCGTCGTCCTGTGCGCGGTGATCTTCCTGTTGGCCGGCTTCATCTCCGCGACGCCGTTCACGTCGATCAGCGACTGGTTCATCCCGTCCACCGTGGTGATCGCGCTGCTCAACATCCCGCTCATCGACTATTCGGGTCTGTGGCAGCACCCGGCGATGTACCTAGTACCGACACACGGCTCGCTGCTGATGCTGGGCGCCTCCTTCGGCCAACTGTCGCTCGAACCCTGGCAGTGGTGGTACGCCGTCGGGTATCAGGCGGCCTGGATCGCCGGACTGTGCTGGTTCGCGAAACGCGCCTTCGTGCGCTTCGTGATCGCCCGGGAAGGGGCCGCGTGATGGCCGGCGTCATGGCCGCGTACGGCCGCAACGACCTGAGGAACATCCGCCGCGATTCGCTGCTGCTGGGCGTACTCGCCGGGCCGTTCATCTACTCGGGATCCAGTTGGGCGGTCGCCCCGCTGACGGAGTTCCTGCAACGCGAGTACCAGTTCGACCTGACGCCCTATGTGCCGCTGATCGTGAGCGCGTTCCTGGTGCTGGGCCCCATCGCGGTGCTCGGCGCGGTCTGCGGACTGATCCTGTTGGAGGACAAGGACCAGCGCACACTGGCCGCGCTCCACGTGACCCCGGCTCATCCGGCGAGCTACCCGGTGTACCGGTTGGTCATGATGGTGTTGGTCGTGGTGGTGTCCGAAACGGCCGCGATACTGATCTCGCCACTCACCGGGTTCGATGACCTGTCCTGGGCGCTTCCGGTCACGGTGGTGTCGGGCCTGTTGGCGACGGCGGTCGGCCTCGTGATGGCGGCCTGGGCGCGCAACAAGGTCGAGGGACTCGCCGTGATCCGCGCGTTGGGCCTGGTCATCTTCATGTTGCCGCTCATTCCGTGGTTCGTCGATTCGCCCTGGAGTTGGGCGTTCGGTGTCCTGCCGTCCTTCTGGCCCGCGAAGGCCACCTGGGCGGCGATGGCGGGCGATGACTTCTGGCCGGCGGTGATCATCGGGGCCGTCTACAACGGCCTCCTGGTCGCCGTGCTGATACGCAGGCTCGCGACGCGCGCCTGACGCGCGATGCGGTCTCACCCGCCGGTGGGACCGCATCGCGCGCCCACGGCCGGACCCGGGAGGGGCACCGCCGTCAGTCGAGGCGACGGTGTATCCGGGCGTTGGTGTGGAGGAAGCGGGCCGGGCCGTCGGTGAAGTCGTACAGTGCCACGGTCTGGGGGTCCTCCAACGGGTGGGTCGGCGGCATGAGGAAGTGGGTCCCGCTGATCGGCAGCATGTCGTACCGGATGCGGGGCGGCCTTCCCATGACGGCGGCCTGCATCGGGTCCAGCTCCAACGTCAGGTGGAGGTCACCGCCCTCGGCCGAGACCTCGTAGCGCGTGCCGAGGTTCCGGTACACACCGGTGTACCGCGACGGGTCCACCGGCCGCGACTTGCGGGGAACCGGTGGCCCGGGGGCGGCCGGCATGCTGAGCTGCCCGAGTATCTCGTCGCACACCTCGCGGTGGAAGGGCTCCCGTGGACCGCCGTTCGTGAGGACGGTGACGGCGGTGCCCGAATCCGGGAAGACGCGGAGTCTGGCGTTCTGACCGATCGTGCTGCCGTCGGAGGCGTAGACGGTCCGGCCGTCCCAATCGCACACGACCAGGCCGAGTGCCCACTGCGGACCGATCAGGTACGGGTCCGGCACGGGCACCCGTGATCCGGTCATCTCGCGGACGGCCTCGGCGGAGACCACGCGGTCGCCACCCGGTGCGAGGCCGCCGGACACGACCACGTGTGCCATCGCCAGGACCTCCCGGACCGTGGAGGTGATGTTGCCGCCGGGACCGAAGGCACGCGGCAGGTGGTCGACGGGCGTGCGGAACGGTCCCTCCTCCAGGGACCGGATCAGGTGACCGGTCGCGGTGCGGGCCGGGTCGACGTCCTCGGGCCGGGTGTGGGTGTCCACGAGCCCCAGCGGTGTGAGGAGTCTGCGCCGCATGACCTCGTCCCAGCGTTCTCCGTCGTGGACCTCCAGGATCCGTGCCAGCAACGCGTAACCCAGTGCCGCGCTGTATCCGTGGGTACTTCCCGGCGGGAACATCTGAGGGGCGTCGGACATCGCGGCGGTCATGCGCGCGTACACGTCGTCGTCCTCACCTGGATCACCGAAGGACTCCGCGATCCCGTGAGTGTGGTGGAGGAGGTGACGGGGGGTGATCCGCGCGGTCGCCTCGGGGTCGGCCACCGCGAACCCGGGAAGCTGCGCGCGTACCGGCTCGTCCAGGTCGGCTCCGCCTTCGTCGACCAGTTGCATGAACGCCAGGGCCGTCCAGGTCTTGGTCATGGAACCGCACTGGTACACGGTCTCGGACGTCGCGGACGTCCCGGTCTCGACGTCGGTGACCCCGGCGGCGAACGCAGTGACCTCACCGTCGTGGAGTACGCCGACCGCGGCGCTCGGGATGCCGTACCGGGGGAGGAGCGCGTTGAGGTGGGCCTCGGCCCGTGGGATGTCGATCGGCATCGTCACAGCCCCACCGCGTTGGCGGCGTCGACCTCGAAGAACTCGGTCACGGCGGTGTCCCCGACGTGGGAGTCGAAGATCCGCCGGACGTCCTCGGTCGAGGCGGCGGTGAGGATGTTCACGGCCCTGGTCCCGTCTCTGCTCGCGACCGCCAGCCTCCAGGCGACGCCACCGGGAAGGTCCACATAGGCGCGTCGCAGTCCGTCCCAGAACCCCTCGCCGGAGACGGTGGACACCGCCATCACGTGTTCCATGTGCTTCTCCTTTCGCATGAACGAAAGCTACGTTGCGTTTCTGAAATCGTCAATAAAGATGCGAGCAAAAAACCTCGTAGAGCGCATATTGTTGCAACCATGATGTGAGTGAATGCAAGCTGCCGCTAGGATCGTTGCAACGTATTGCCGTGAAACGCACAGGTGGGGACGAGGATGCCGGGTCGAAGGCTCACACACGAGGACCGCCGGAACATCGAGGCGTGGCTCGACGAGGGCCTCGGCTTCGCCGAGATGGGACGCCGTCTCGGTAGACCGACGTCGACCGTCAGCCGCGAGGTGATGCGCAACGGTTCACCCGGCGCGTACCGGGCGGACGCCGCGGACAGGACCGCCGACGCCCGCGCCCGCTCCCGCAGGCCCGGCAGGGCCACCTCACCCGAGATCGCCGAAGGGACCACCGAAGGCGGTGAGGTCGTCGAGGAGATCGCGGCGTCGCTGGCGGCCACCGGTCTGCCCCGGATGACCGCCCGGGTGTTCGTCTCCCTGCTCATCGCCGACACCGACGGACGCAGCGCCGCCGAACTGGTGGACTCGCTCCGGGTGAGCCCGGCGTCGGTGTCGAAGGCGATCGCACTACTGGAGACGATGGACCTGGTCACCCGGCACACCGAACCCGGCAGCCGCCGCGAACGGTACGTCGTCGACGAGGACGCCTGGCTCCGCGCCTGGCGTTCCGACGCGGGCGCCCACGCCGCCGTGGCCGAGGCGGCACGGCGAGGCGTCGAGACCTTCGGCCCCGACACCCCCGCCGGTACCCGGCTCGCCGCGATGAGCCGGTTCTTCGGTCGCATCCACACACAGATGAGCGGTGACGACCTCACCGAGGCCGCACTCGCCGACGCGCTGACCGTCATCGCCGCCACGGTGCAGGCGGGCCGGCCCGTCACCGTGGACGTCCTCTCCGCCGCGCTCCGGTGGCCCCGGGACCGTGTCACCGCCGCCGTGGACGTGATCCGGGCGCATCCGGCGGTCGCCGATCCCGTGACACTACGTGCGACCGCGGCCGGAACCCTCGTCGCGACCGCCGCCCCCGACCGGTTGACCCCGGCACAACGCGCCGCCCTGCGAAGGTCACCGTCGCGGGAGTGAGCTGCGACGGCCGGTGCCGCGATCGTCGGGTCGAGGACGTCGAGGGGATACTTCCCGGGTGTTGTTGACGTACATCGCCGAGGTCGCGGACGAGCCGCCGGTGTTGGATCCCGGGGACCGTCGGCGGGAGATGAGTGCCAACACCCGGTGGTTGGGGGCCACCGTCGAAGACCGTGGCGCGGTATCGGTTCCGGAGGTGGTGGCCGCCTTCGATCATGTCGTCGCCGCGGTCCGGCATCGCGTCAAGGAGGTGGGCTTTCCCGGCGTGGCGACGTTCTACGTGTGGCACGACACGCAGGCGGGGCAGCTCCGCTGTTCGACGGCCTCGGTGTCCGCTGCGGAGTTGCCGTTCGGGAGCCGCTACACACCCACGGCGGATCTCGCCGGCATCGTGGCGGACTTCCTGCACGATGAGCAACCGGGTCTGATCCCCTGGGGGGATCTGGACGACGTAGGCGGGGCGGAATCGGCATGGACCGAGCCCGAGGCCGCGCCGTTCCCCGTGTGGGTGCGCAACGTCGGCCCGGACTGACGCGCGTACCGGCGGCTCACCGACGACGAGGCGAGTGCACGAACCGGTTCTACCGCGCATACTGCCGAACACGGCGATCCTACTCATTCGTCCTATGTGGTCGGCGGCGCCGTGTCCGATGTGGCGAGTTTCGTGGTGAGGGCGTCGGCGCGGTCGTCGCGGCGCTGCCGCCGGAGCATGTCGCGCGCCTCTAGCCAGTGCTCCCGGGCCTCGTCGTCCCTGCCCAGATCCCGAAGCACGTCACCGATCGACTCGATCACGTCCACCCGGTCCAGGTCCTCGTCCGACCCGAACCGCTCCACCGACAGTCGATAGTGCTCCAGCGCGGTCTCGTGACGTTCCTCCGCATGCGCGATGTCGCCCAGTGTGGAATGGACGAACCCCAGCATGCCGGAGTGATCGAGGCGGCGCGCGATGTCCAGGGCCGCCTCGGCGTGGACGCGCGCCCTTCCGAGGTCGCCGAGACCCAGGTGGCCGCACGCCAGGTTGTTCAGGGACTCGGCTTCCCGAAGCGCCACACCGAGTTCCCGGAAGAGCCGCAACGCGCGTTCACCGTGCGAAACCGCCCGGGCGTAATCGCCGTGTGTCGTGTGCATGACGGTCAGGCCGCGATGGACGAAGCCCTCCTGCTCCCGGTCGCCGGTCACCCGGCACAGTTCCAGCGCTCGGCGGTAGTGTTCGGTGGCCTCGTCCACCCGGTGGGTGAACGCCAGACCGACCGCGAGCCTACGACGGCAGACGATCTCGATCGCCGGGTCCGCGACGTGCGCCATGCCCTCCACCGCCGGCCGCCAGAAGCCGGCCGACAGGTGCATCAGCGCGCGGGAGTACAGGTAGCTCTCCATGGACCACGCGATCCGCCACACCCGGTCGTACCGGTGGTGCGAGGCCGCGAGCCGCTGTATCGCGGTCAGGTTCGCCAACTCGGCGTCGAACCAGCGATGAACCTCGTCCTCGTCGGCGAACGTCGAGTGGACCGTGCCGACGGCGGGATCGTCGAGCGTGATGACGGGCCGATGTGGACTGATCAGGCGTTCCCCGGCGAACGCGGTGTGCAGGTAGTGGTCGGTCAGGCGGAGCAGCGCGGCCTCACGTGCGTCGCGGGGAAGGTCCGCGGCGGCCCGCTCGGCGGCGTACAGCCTGGTCAGGTCGTGCATCCGGAAGCGTCCCGGGGCGGGTTGGTCGACGAGGTGCGCAGACGTCAGTTCCCGCAACAGTGCCGCCGCCGTCGATTCCGGTATCGCGGCCACGCTGGCGACGGCGGCCGGTGAGATGTCGGCTCCCGGAGCGATCCCGAGAAGGAGCCACACGTGCACGGCCTCAGGGCTCGCCACCGCGATCGACGTGTCCAACACCGCCCGGACTCCGACCGACAGCTCGCCGGAGTCGAGCGCGTCCAGCCGGGCGCGGTTGAGTTCGGCGGTCAGGGTGCCCAACGGCAGCTCCGGCCACAGCGCCGCCCGCACTCCGAGGATGCCCAGCGCCAGCGGCAGCCCGGCGCAGTGGGTGAGCAGTTCGTCCGTGGCCTCGGGTTCGGCGGCGATCCGGGTGTGGCCGACGCGCTGCCGCAGCATGTCCCGGGCGTCCCGGTCGTCGAGCGGACGCAGCCCCCGACGCCGTGCGCCGTGGGCCGTGACCAGGCCGGTGAGGTCGGAGCGGCTGGTGACGACGGTCAACGAACCGGCCCCGCCCGGCAACAACGGCGACACCTGCCTGGTGTCCCTGGCGTTGTCCAGCACGACGAGCACCCGCTTGTCGGCGGACAGGCTGCGGAACAGGCCCGCCTGCGCGTCCAGGCCGACCGGCATCGACCGGGGTGGAATCCCCCACGCCGCCAGGAGATCCCGGATCGCCACCTTCGGGGCAACGGGTTCCTCGTGCGGATCGAAGCCGCGCAAATCCAGGAACAACTGGCCGTCGGGGAACCGCTCCCGCTGCGTCTGTGCCCAGTGGACGGCGAGCCAGGTCTTGCCCATCCCGCCCGCGCCGGTGAGTACCGCGAGCCGGTGTCCGTCGGCCACGACGTCGTCGAGGAACCCCAGGTCCGCGAAGCGTCCGACGAAGCCGCCGGGTGGGGTGGGCAGTTGCCGGGGTACCACCGACCGTGCCGCCCCGGTGGCGGGTACGAGATCCAGTGAGGCGTCACGGCCGAGGATGCGACGGTGCAACCGGGACAGTTCGGGTCCCGGTTCGCTGCCGAGTTGACTCACGAGTCGTTCCCGCAGCTCACGGAAGTGGTCGAGTGCCTGTGACTGCCGCCCCGACCGGTACGAGGCGAGCATGAGTTGCCCGGCCACGCGCTCGTCGAACGGATGGACGGCGGCGCGTTCCTGTAGGACGGGCAGCAGCTCACCGTGCCGGCCACGCCGGAGCCGGACGTCGTCGTGGTCGAGTTCGGCGGCGAGACGTTCGGCGGCCAGTACGCCGGCGACCGCCTGCAGCCACGGCACGTCCAAATCCTCGAAGGCGTCGCCGCGCCACAGGTCGAGGGCCGATGCGAACAGTTCGGCGGCCTCGGCGTCGTCGGTGGCCTGGCGGGCCCGGATCACCAGGTTGCGGAACCGGTGCATGTCGACCCGCATGGGGTCGACCGACAGGACGTAACCGCCCGACCGTCGCTCCAGGACGCCGTCTCCGCCCAACGCCGTTCGCAGCCGCGACAGGTAGCTGTACAGGTTCCGGCGGGCGTTGTGGGGTGGCGAATCCGGCCACAACCGGTGAAGCAACTGGTCGGTGGAGACGACCCTGCCCGCCTCCACCAGCAGGACCGCCAGCAACGCGCGGCGTGACGCGGGACCGACGTCGACCGGAACCCCGTCGTTCTCGACCGCCACGGCCCCGAGGACTCGGAACACCGCCACTGTGGCCCTCTTCCTGATTCGGCGGAATCCGCGCCGTGACAGGTTTTCGGCAGGGTTCCGACACGCCGGGCCCCGCAGAGTGATGGCGACGGGCCACGCGCCCGATTCGAAGTCCCTCTGTCACGAGGCGGGAAACATGCCACTGATCGTAGACCTGAAACGCGTCAGCGTTAACGCCGTGTCGCCGTGCCGGACGGTGCGCGCCAAGGCCACCGGAACCTCCGGAATAACCGTCGAGTTCGGACTCACCGGGCTGAACGGCCATGAGGAGCGGACCCTCGACACCGCGGTGTCGTCCGCCGTCAACGGTGCCGTGGCCGGCTACCGCAAAGCCACCACGATGGTGATGAAACGGCACCGGGCGTCGTGGGCGGCCGAGGACCGCGACCGCGTCGTGGCGGGACGTCGCAGGTTGGGCGAGGCGGTCGCGGACCTGACGGTGCGCGGGATCTCCGAGCACGGCCACGTCCGTGCCAGGATGAGCGGCCGCGACGGCTTCGCCCTGCGGATCCGGCCCGGCACCCTCCACCTGTTGCGTCGCGACGAGACGTCGATGGCTGCCGAGATCAACTCGGCGGTGGCGGTCGTGATGAGCGAGTACAACCGGCGGCTGACCTCCATTCGGCGGAACGGAGCACGTGAACATGGCTGAACCGAACGAGGCCCTCGTCGCCGAGCTGTCGGACCTGTACTGGGCCGGCGCGAACCAGTTCCCGTTGGTCGCGGCGTACTACGCCCAGGCCACCCGGCACCTGCACAACTCCAGTTGGCGGGAGTCGGAGGCGTTCCAACGCACCGAGGACAGGCTGGTGCCGACCCGCGACGAGGACGTGATGGTCGACGAGGACGAGACCGGCACGCGCACCACCCTGCTGCCCGAGAAGGTCGTCTGGGAACGTCCGTGGGAGAAGGGGAAGCCGTCCGGGCTGACATGGGAGAGCGTCGAGACCCGGAGCCGGGTGTATCCGCACCTGAAGGGATTGCGCGACCGCCTGCAGGAGGTCCTGGGAGACACCTCGTGGAACCTGCAGATCACCGGCACGGTGCTGATACAGGTCGCCGACTCCTACGCCTCCCGGGACGAGGCGACCGCCGAGGCGGTCCGGGAGACGGTGGCCGGGTTCGCCCAGGACGACCGGCTGGTCAAGGCACCTGAGGAGATACCGACGATCATGATGCCGGGCGCCGAGCACGACACCCATGTGGAGTTGCGGGAGTCGCCGGTGCCGTTCGGCCCGGACCATCGTGAGGTCGTCGTACTGGACGAGGAGCCGAAGCCGTGAGCAACAGTGACGACATCATGACCAAGGCGGTCGAGATCCAGGAACTGTTCATGAAGATCGCCGAGTCGGACTTCATGGTCGAGTGCGCCTACGCGGCACCGGCCGGAGACAAGTTCAGCAGGTTGATCGAGCCGTACGCCGACGTCATCGAACGGTTCCGGTGGGCCGCCGAGCTGGACCCCGGAAAGTACGACCCGATGCTCGAACACATCGAGTACACCAAGGCCACACTGGATTCCGCCGAGATCTCCGACGCCATGGCACGGATCCGCACCCGGCTCACCTACTGGGAGGGAAACACCGCCAAGGACTTCGTCGACAACTTCCTGACACCGTTCGACGGTGTGCGGATCCGCCAGGTCTTCCTCGCGGAGAACGTCCGCCGGGCCGTGCAGGCGACCCGGGACATTGAGGAGACCGTCCAGCGGGACATGTTGGAACTCCAGGACGGCATCATCGAGGTCCTCAAGCAGATCAAGAAGGAGGAGAAGGGGTTCTTCGACAAGTTGATGGCCGTGGCCAAGGTCGTCGGGACCATAGCCGGGGCCGCGGTCGCGTTCGGTTCGATGGGCCCGGGCCTGGCGATCGGGCTGGGACTGATCGCGACCACCGGTGAGGCCATGAGCCTCCAGGAGACCTTCAGCGTCACGGTCGAGGGTGAGAACCCCGCCGAGGTCGTGGAGTCGATGGACAAGGCGATCAACGGACTGCGTGACGCCATGACGAGGGAGGAGGACAAGCTGATCGAGATCCTGGCCGAGGACATCACCATGATCGACCGGGACCGGGTCGAACCGGTCCCCGACTTCGTCTGCCGCCGACCCGACGTGGCCGACGGTGTCGCGGACCTTGAGCAGTTCCGGCCGCCGCCCTCCACCCGCTGAGCCGCCGCCGCGGGGCCGCCGCCGACCCCCGGCGCGGTCCCGCGGCCGGTCACACCCCGTCGCCGCCGCGACGCGGAGCGGCGGGAGGCGACGTAGGCTGTTCCCGCAGGCGATGACAGGAGGGACCGAGGTGACGGATACGACGGTGACCGAGGTGATGGCGGAGCTCGCCACGCTGGAGGACCCGAAGGCGCGCGTGGTGAACGAGCGGCATGGGGACGACCACGGCGTCAACCTCGGCAGCCTCCGGGCGCTCGCGAAGCGGTTGAAGACGCAGCAGGACCTCGCGCGCGGACTGTGGGACACCGGTGACACCGCCGCCCGGCTGCTGGCCCTCCTGATCTGCCGCCCCAAGGCGTTCACCCGGGACGCGCTGGACGCCATGCTGCGGGAGGCGCGCACCCCCAAGGTCCACGACTGGCTCGTCAACTACGTGGTGAAGAAGTCCACGCACGCCGAGGAGCTGCGTCTCGCCTGGCTCACCGACTCGGACCCCGTGGTGGCGAGTGCCGGTTGGGCGCTGACCACCGAACGTGTCGCCAAGCGGCCCGAGGGGCTGGACCTGCCGGGACTGCTCGACGTGATCGAGGCGGAGATGAAGACCGCTCCGGACCGGTTGCAGTGGGCGATGAACAACTGCCTGGCGCAGATCGGCATCGAACACGCCGACCACCGCGCCCGTGCCATCGGAATCGGTGAGCGGCTGGAGGTCCTGAAGGACTACCCGACCTCGCCGGGCTGCACGTCCCCGTTCGCGCCCACCTGGATCGCCGAGATCGTGCGGCGACGGGACGAGGCGTAGCCGCCGCCGGGTGGCCTCGCCGGACCGGCGCGGAATCGGGTCGCGCCGCACCGCGCCACGGTCTACCCTCACCGGCGTGACGACACACGACGCGCCCGAGTCCCCCCATGCCGCCGCCCCACCCGCCGGGCCGGTGGTGATCAGGGACGAGACCGCCGACGATCACCGAGACGTGGGGGAGGTGCACTCCCGGGCCTTCGGCGACGGAGACCGCGTGCCCGGACTCGTGGCGGCGCTCCGCGTCGCGGAGGCCGCGTCGGCGCCGATGTCGTTCGTCGCGACCGTCGACGACCGGATCGTGGGGCACGTCATGCTGAGCGCGACCCGGTTGGACGCGCCGCGCCGGATCGTGGACGTCCTGACGTTGTCACCGCTGGGCGTGCTCCCGGAGTTCCAGCGCCGGGGCGTCGGTTCGCGGCTCATCGCCCACGCTCTTGACGCGGCCGACGCCCGGCGGGTGCCGTTGGTGTTCCTGGAGGGCTCGCCGTATTACTACAGCGCGCGCGGTTTCGAGGGCGCCGTCGCGGCGGGTTTCCGTTCGCCGTCGCTGCGCATCCCCGAGGCCGCGTTCCAGGTCGCCCGGTTGTCGGCGTACGAGCCGTGGATGACGGGCACCTTCGTCTACTCGGAGACGTTCTGGGCTCACGACTGCGTCGGCCTGCGTGACTCCGGAGCCTGAGGACGGACCGTTCCGGTCCGGTGGCCGGGCCGGTACGTGACCGGCCCGGCCACCGGAGGTCAGACAGCCATGCCGTCGAGGATGTCGGCGAGTTCCTCCGGCCGGAGGAGGAAGCCGGTGTGACTCGTGTGCAGGGTGTGCACGTCATAACGGTTGCCGGGTGTCAGCGCGTCGGCTTCGGCGATGAGCCTGTCCTGCATCGCGATCGGCAGCGAACGGTCCTCGGTGAGGCGTACGTAGCTGCGGGGGACGGTGCCCCACGTCTCGGCGTCGACGGAGGCGTCGGCGGTCATCACCGCCAATGACTCGTCGGGTTGCAGGATGTTGAGGAACGCCAGGAACTGCGCGTCGGTGCCGTCGGCCATGATCGCCGCCTTGAGTGCGGAGATCAGGCCGGGATCCGAGGTGCGGTAGTTGGCGCGACCCACGCCCAGGACCCCGGGGTCCCCGACGTTGAGTGTGGCCAGCGGCGCCAGCAGGTTCGCCTCGAACTCCGGTTCGGCCATGTACTCGATCGGGCTCTTTCGCTCCACACAGGACCAGGCGGACACGTACACCATCCGGTCCACGAGTTCGGGGACGGCGTTGCCGACCCCGGTGATCGTGGTGCCGCCCAGGCTGGCGCCCACCAGGACCACCGGCCCGTGCGCCGCGACTCGGCGTACGACGTCGGTGACCATGTCGACGTTGTCCTGCAGGGTGACCCCGGCCAGGGTCGACGGTTCGGTCGCCCAGGTGTCGAGGTCCTGAGGTGCCTGGTAGGCGGTCGGGTACTGGGCGTCGAAGCCGTGACCGGGAAGGTCGACGGCGAACGTGCGGTGTCCCCGTAGGGCCAGCTCGCGCTGGATCGGCGCCCACATGAACGAGTTGGAGCCTGAGCCGTGTACGAGTACGAAGGTGGTGCCGTGGGCACGCGTGTCTGGGGTTGCGGTCATGTCTCTGAGATCCGTTCTCATGTACTGCGGCGGGCACGGTCGTGTGACCGGCCTCGCCGGAGGGAAAAGGGCCTGTGTCCCGGCGGCCGAAAGGCGGGCGGGGACACGGTGACGCGTCGGCCGGGCGGCGTCGATGCGCTGCGCCGTCGCGGACCGCGTCGGTCTGGCCGCGGGTTCGGTCGCGTGGCGACCGGACGTCACGCGGGGTCAGGCGGCCCTGAGACGGATGTACATGTGAACCATGGGGTGGACGATACCCACCGGCGCCGAGTCGTGGGACGCGGGGCCGGAGGGAATGTGGCGCAGTGCCGTCCGATGAACCGTCCACGACGGGGAGGCGGCGGGGGTGGCCCCCCGCCGACACGCGGTGTGGCACCGACGGGGGAGGGCGTCACGCCCGCGCGCCGCCGCCCGCGCCACCTCCGGCCGCCAGCCGCATCATGTCGCTGTCGAGGTCGATGTCGAACTCGGTTCCCCCGGCGCTGCCGTACTCGTGCTGGTAGCCGTTCCACGCCTCGTCCTTCAGCCTGCGGGCGAAACCGCTCTGCATGAGCAGCAGCAGTTCGATCGCGGCACGCTCGATCCGCCGGCCGAGCGCACCGTCGCTCCAGTCCTCACTGGAGGCGAACACCGAGGTCGGGGCAGTGAGGGTGCGGAGGTAGGCGAACAGTGGACGCATCTGGTCGTCGACGACGAGCGCGTGGCGTGCGGTTCCGGCGGTCGCCGCCAGTACGACGGGTTTGCCGATCAGGAGGTCGTTGTCGAGCACGTGGAAGAACGAACTGAACAGTCCGCTGGGGGCCGCCTTGTAGACGGGCGCGCTCACGATGACACCGTCGGCCTCACCGAGGATCGCGACGGCCTCGGCAAGTCGGGGGCCGATGGACTGTGAGACGACGGCGGTCGATATCTCGCCGGCCATGCCCCGCAGGTCGATCGTCCGGGTGGTGACGGCCTCGCCGCGGTCGTGGGCGAGACGGGTGACCGCGGCGGCGATCCGGTCGGCCAGCATGCGGGTCGTGGAGGGGTCACCGGTACCGCCGCTGACGACGGCCAGCCGGAACGGTGGCGTGGTCGTGTCGCGTGTCGGGTCGTTCATGGGGAGTACTCCTCGTCTCGTGGTGTGGAGGGGTCGGCGGGTGTGTCCTCACCGGAGAGTCTGCGGCACAAGGCCTGTAGCGTCTCCATCTCCTCTTCGGTGAGGCGTGCGGTCATGGCGCGGGCGACGTCGACCGCGTGCCGCCCGCCGACCCGGCGCTGTTCGGCGCGTCCGGCGTCGGTGAGCGCCAGCCGGACGCCCCGACCGTCGTGAGGGTCGGTGGTGCGTGCCACCAGGCCCCGCTCCACCAGCCGGTCGACCATCCGTGACAGCGCCGGTTGGCTGAGCAGGTGCCTGCGGTGCAGCTCGGAGAGCCGGATCGGGCCGGGGCATTTCGACAGCGTGTACAGCACGTCGTACTCACGCATCGTGATGCCCTGCCAGACGTCGGCCGCCGTGAACCGTTTCATGAGGGTGGTGTGCGCGCGGAACAGCGCCTCCCAGCTCTCGTTGGCGAGTCTGCCGTTGCCGGTGGCCATCAGAACAGGCTCGGGTAGTCGGCTTCGACCTCGCTGTCCTGGTAGGGCGAGGCGCCGGTGACGTTGTCACCGCGGTTGGCGTTGGGACGCGGCTGCCGCGCCGGCTTGTCGCCGTACTTGGCCGTGACCAGTCCGGCGTGCGTCGGCGCGGGTGCCGACTCCGGGTCCCTGCGCGACTCCAGTTCCCTGCGCACCACGGGGATGACCTCCTCGCCGAGCAGGTCCAGCTGGTTGAGGACGGTCTTCAACGGCAGGCCCGCGTGGTCCATGAGGAACATCTGGCGTTGGTAGTCGCCGAACGTGTCGTGGAATCCCAGGGTCTTGTCGATGACCTCCTGCGGGCTGCCGACGGACAGAGGTGTCGTGGAGCTGAACTCCTCCAGCGTCGGGCCGTGGCCGTACACGGGTGCCTCGTCGAAGTAGGGTCGGAACTCCTTGTACGCGTCCTGCGACCGCTTGGCGATGTACGCCTGGCCGCCGAGCCCCACGACGGCCTGCTTTACGGTGCCGTGGCCGTAGTGGGCGAACCGTTGCCGGTAGAAGTCGATCAGGCGGCGGAAGTGCTCCGCCGGCCAGAAGATGTGGTTGGCGAAGAACCCGTTGCCGTAGAAGGCGGCCTGTTCGGCGATCTCCGGTGTGCGGATCGAGCCGTGCCACACGAACGGCGGCACGTCGTCGAGCGGACGCGGTGTGGAGGTGAACCCCTGCAGAGGGGTGCGGAACTCGCCCTCCCAGTCCACGACGTCCTCGCGCCACAGCCGGTGGAGCAGGTTGTAGTTCTCCAACGCCAGCGCGAGGCCCTTGCGGATGTCCTTGCCGAACCACGGGTACACCGGACCGGTGTTGCCCCGGCCGAGCATGAGGTCCATGCGGCCCTTCGACAGGTGCTGCAGCATCGCGTACTCCTCGGCGATGCGGACCGGGTCGTTGGTGGTGATCAGGGTCGTGGCGGTGGACAGGATGATCCGTTCGGTGCGGGCGGCGATGTTGGCCAGCAGCGTGGTCGGTGACGACGAGAAGAACGGCGGGTTGTGGTGCTCGCCGATGGCGAAGACGTCGAGTCCGACCTCCTCGGTCTTCTCGGCGATGCGCACGATCGCGTCGATGCGTTCCGCCTCGCTGGGCGTCTCGCCCGTCACCGGGTTACGGGTGATGTCGCTGACGGAGAAGATTCCGAATTGCATCGTGACTCCAGACGGTGAGGTTCATGCGTTTGCATCTACCCTCAACCGCGTGGTTCCCCGGCCTATTCCACCACCGTCGGGGGGTACGTCACAGCCTCGGAGCCGGGCGGGTCACACCTGGCCGCCCACCACCGGAACCCACTCGCGCACCTCCGCCACCGTCACCCCCGGCGACGTGTAGTAGGGGTCGTCCCGAAGGATCTCCGCCACACGGGCGCGATCACACCGGAACACCAGCAGCGCACCGTCGTCGTCGCGCCAGGGACCGGCCGTCACCAGGTCGCCGCGGTCGTGCAGCGACTCCAGCAGTTCCCGGTGGGCGGGACGTGCGGCCAGGCGCCGGGGATCGTCGTCGAATTCGAGTCGTACACAGATCATGGACGGAGGCTACGGGCCCGCCCCGGCGGCCGTCTGTATCGGCTGATACACCCGGCCTCGGCGATACTTGCGGCCATGGACACCGCTGGACTCGCCGGGATCCCGTTGACCGCGGGACTGTCGGACGAACGGTTGCGATGGCTGGCCCGAGTCTGTCCCGAACGGCGCTTCGCCGCCGGGACGGCGCCGGTGCGGCAGGGTGAGTCGGCCTCGACGGTGCTGTTGGTGACCCGGGGACGACTGACCGCCGTCCACGAGACGGCCTCGGGTGAGCGGCTGCGCTGCCCGGACGCGGTCGCGCCCTGCGCGGTGGACAAGGCGGCGGTGCTGCACGCGGCGGATCACCCGTACACCTGGACGGCGGTGGAGGACGTCACGGCGAGGGTCATGAGCCGGCAGGTGCTCGCCGAACTGCTGGCGACCGAGCCCTCGGTGCGGGACCACGCGCTGCGGTTCCTGTCGGCGGAGGTCCTGCGCGCGCGGTGGGGACGTATCGACGACCACGGCGCGGACGGCCTGCGGAGGGTGTCCCGGTGGCTGTCGGCGGCGCACCGGGGCACGGGTGGGTGCGACATCGCGCTGCCCGGTGGACAGCAGGGGCTCGCCGAGGAGCTCGGCCTGTCGCGCGTCACCGTCAATCGGGCGCTCGCCGTGCTGTCCGGCCGGGGAACGGTGCGAGTCCGCAGAGGACGTGTGGAGGTGCGCGACCCGCGCGGGCTGACCGTCACCGACTGAATCCCATGCCCGCGTGCGGCTGGTGGCGCGCAGTGTCCCGACTCGTGGATTGTCGCGGGATTGTGGCCTAGAAATTGACGTTCGTCTATTGGTGCCGATAGCGTGACCGTGCCGGTGTCGCGGTCCACGCGACCACGCCCGCCCGACCTACGCCCGTCACGCCCGTCTGGAGCCGGATCATGCGTATCCACAGTGCCCGTTCCGGTCGCCGCCGACTCCTGTCGGCCGCCGTCGGTCTCGCCGCCTCGGTGGCCTTGGTGGCGCCCGCAGCCGCCGCACCCTTTCACGCCCCGTCCGACGACGTGGCGATACAGGCGTGCGACTACATCCCGCCGGGGCACGATCCCGCCGTGATCCGGGTCGTCTACCAGGTCGGGCTGGACCACCACGTCAACGACAAGGTGATGCTCGCGGGTTTCGAGGCCGGCTGGGTGGAGTCCCACATGAACAACCTCCCCTGTGGAGACAAGGACTCACTCGGTGTGTTCCAGCAACGGCCCAGCCAGGGCTGGGGGACCCCGGAACAGATCCTCGACGTCCATTACGCGTCGACGCAGTTCTTCGTACGGGCCGTCGACTGCGACCGCCGCTACCCCCACTACTCCGCCGGACAGGTGGCGCAGTGCGTGCAGCGATCGGGTTTCCCGGAACGATACGACCAGGTGGAGGCGAAGGCGCGGGCACTGCTGGCGGAGGCGCAGGCGTCCGTGTCACCGCGGACGTCGGGTCAGGCGTATTTGTTCGGTGGTTCTCAGCGTTTCGCCGGGGTGGATGTGTCGGGGTCGTTGATGAATTTCTCGTGGTCTGCGGGGACGGGTGTGGTGCGTGCGGATTGGGGTGGGGGTGCGGTAACGGGTGTTCCGGTGGGGTATGTCCATGACGGGTTGCAGCACGTGTTCGCGCGTGGCAGCGACGACACCCTGCGGCACTGGTACCAGTCCGGGACCCACCCGCCGGGCCTGGACTCGTGGAACACCACCGGCCTGGTCAGGTCCGACCCGGCCGGGTTCGCCTACGGCACCCAACAACACGTGTTCTTCCGCAACCCCCAGAACAGACTCGAACACCGCTTCTACGACACCACCACCGGACAGGTCCACGGCGGCGTCTGGAGCGACCACACCTTCACCGGTAACCCCTACGCCTTCGTCCACCGCGACCAACAACACGTCTTCGCCCGCACCGCCGAAGGCGCCCTCCTCCACTGGTACTGGTGGCCCGGCATCGCACCGGCCGTCGACGACTGGGGAATCACCACCGGCATCGCCTCCGACATCACCGGATTCTCCTACCACGGCACCCAACACCACATCTTCTACCGCGACACCGACGGCCACCTCCAACACCGCTACTACGACGACGCCTCCGGCACCCTCAACGGAGGCACCTGGCCCGGCGGCACCTTCGAAGGCGACCCCCACGCCCTCGTCCACCGCGACCAACAACACGTCTTCGCCCGCAACACCGACGGCGACCTCGTCCACTGGTACTGGTGGCCCGGCATCAACCCCGCCGTCGACGACTGGGGAGCACAAAACACCGTCACCGGCGACCCCGTCGGCCTGTCCACACCCGGCCAACACCACGTCTTCTACCGCACCACCAACGGCACCCTCGCCCACCACTGGATCGACGACGGCCACCACACCCCACACCACGACAACTGGGGCGGAAACATCACACCCTGA
>NZ_VLLL01000008.1:97694-364775 GCF_007994225.1 Stackebrandtia albiflava | reverse complement strand
GCGACGACAAATCGAACTGGCGGGCAAGCTCCACCTTCGTCTCGCCCGCCAGGAACCGGCGAACGACTTCAAGCTTGAACGCAAACGAGAACGACCGCTTCGTCGCCTTGGCCACCAACGCTCCTCTACCGCGCACTTGCCAACGGTGATACAACCGCTTCACCGCCCACTCACTCACCGCCAACCGTGTTGCGACAGAACGTTCACCCCAACCGGCCTCAAACAAACCTATCGCCGCGACTTGCTGCTCCTGCGACAACGAACTCTGTCCAGCCATGACACTGCTCCCCAGAAATCGGAACTGAATTTCTCAGTCCAACTTCAGGGGAGCAGTTCACATGACCGCCGGCCCCCTCCACGCACGGCCCGTCCGCACGTGATGCCGTGGCCCCGTCCGATACCGGCGTGGCCGGTGAGATGTCGGCGGTAGACACCGAGCCCGCGTGCGGGTTCAGCGCGCGTACCGGACGCCGGACGGATGTGGTGGCCGGGCGGACCCGGCCACCACACCTCGCGTCAGACCCTGGTCACCTGGACCCGGACCACTCCGCCGTCGCCGACCTCGCCGGTGGTTCCCACGTCCTCACCGACCTGTCCGTACTCCACACCGGTCGCCAGGGTCTCCCCCGCCACGAACTTCTCATGGCCCTTGACGGCCTCGACGACCTGCTGTGACGCCTCCAGGCGCAGGTCGATGCGGTCGGTGACCGCCAGGTCGGCCTCCTTGCGCGCCTGCTGCACCACCCGGACCACGTCCCGCGCCAGCCCCTCGGCGTACAGCTCGGGCGTGACACCGGTGTCCAACACCACGACGCCGCCGCCGTCGGGCAGCATCGCCGTACGATCGGCCGCCCGGGGAGTCAACGTCAATTCGTACTCCCCCGGCTGGAGCGCGACACCGCCGGCCGTCACCGTGCCGTCCGACACCGACCAGTCACCGGACTTGACGGCCTTGATGACCCGCTGCACGTCCTTACCCAGCCGGGGACCGAGGACCCGCGGCACCAGGCTCAACGTGCGGTCGGAATAGTCGCCGACCGCCTCGTCGAACGCGACCCGCTTGACGTTGACCTCGTCGGCGATCAGCGACTCGAACCGGCGCAGCGAACCCGCCTCCGACGCCGCCACCGTCAACTCCGCCAACGGCAACCGCACCCGCAGCTTCGTCGCCTTGCGCAGCGAAAGCGCCGCCGAACACACGTCGCGCACCGCGTCCATGTCGGCGACCAGCGCGGTGTCGTCGGGCAGGTCGTCGACCGACGGGAAGTCCACCAGGTGCACCGACCGGCCGCCGGTGAGCCCGCGCCACACGTCCTCGGTGATCAACGGCAGCAACGGTGCCGCCGTCTCGCACACCAGCCGCAACACCGTCGCCAGGGTGCCGAACGCGGCCTCGTCGCCGCTCCAGAACCGGTCCCGGGACCGCCGGACGTACCAGTTGGTCAACGCGTCCAGGTAGAACCTGATCGCGTTGCACGCCCCCGACACGTCGTAGGCGTCCATCGCGGCGGCGACGTCGCCGAGCAGTTCCCGCGTCTTGGCCAGGATGTAGCGGTCGAGGACGTGCGTGGACTCCCGGGCCTGCCGGGTGGACGTCTCCACGTCCTCGTCGTAACCGGCGGCGCCCGCGTACAGCGACAGGAAGTACCACACGTTCCACAACGGAAGGATCACCTGCCGCACCGTGTCCCGGATACCCGACTCCGACACCGCCATGTCGCCGCCGCGCAGCACCGGCGACGCCACCAGGAACCACCGCATCGCGTCGGCGCCGTAGGAGTCGAACACCTCGTACACGTCGGGGTAGTTGCGCAGGCTCTTCGACATCTTCCGGCCGTCCGCGCCCAACAGGGTGCCGTGCACGACGCACGACTTGAACGCGGGACGGTCGAACAACGCCGTCGCCAGGACGTGCATCGTGTAGAACCAGCCGCGGGTCTGCGGCCCGTACTCCACGATGAAGTCGCCCGGGTAGTGGTCCTCGAACCACTCGGCGTTCTCGAACGGGTAGTGCACCTGCGCGAACGGCATCGACCCCGACTCGAACCAGCAGTCGAGGACCTCCGGAACCCGGCGCATCGTGGACCGGCCGGTCGGGTCGTCCGGGTTGGGACGGGTCAACTCGTCGATCGCGGGACGGTGCAGGTCGGTCGGCCGCACCCCGAAGTCGCGTTCCAGCTCGTCGAGCGACCCGTACACGTCCACCCGCGGGTACTGCGGGTCGTCGGACACCCACACCGGGATCGGGGAACCCCAGAACCGGTTACGTGAGATGTTCCAGTCCCGGGCGCCCTCCAGCCACTTCCCGAACTGGCCGTCCTTGACGTGCCCGGGCGTCCAGTCGATCTGCTGGTTCAACTCGACCATGCGGTCACGGAACCGGGTCACCGCCACGAACCAGCTCGACACGGCCCGCTGGATCAGCGCCGAGTCGCACCGCCAGCAGTGCGGGTAGGGGTGCAGGTAGGTGTCGTGCCGCAGCAGTCGTCCGGCCGCCTTCAGGTCCCGGATGATCGCCTTGTTCGCGTCGAACACGTGCTCACCCTCGTAGGGCGGCACGTCGGCGGTGAACCTGCCGCGCGCGTCCACCGGCACCACCGGTTCGATGTCGGCGGCGTCGGTGACGAGCTTGTCCTCCTCACCGAACGCGGGGGCGATGTGCACGACACCCGTACCGTCGTCGGTGGTGACGTAGTCGGCGGCGAGCACCTGGTGCGCGTTCGGACGGCCCGCGAAGAAGTCGAACGGCGGACGGTACCGCAGCCCGAGCAACTGCTCACCGGTGTAGCGGCCCACCACGGGCGGTTCGTCGCCCAACTCGCGGGCGTACGCGGCCACCCGGGCGGCGGCCAGCAGGAAGCGACGGCCGTCGTGCTCCACGACGACGTACTCCACCTCGGGGTGCACCGCCGCGGCGAGGTTGCTCGGCAACGTCCACGGCGTGGTCGTCCACACCAGCATCTCCACGCCGTCGAGGTCGGTGCCCGGTGCCTCCAGCGGCAGTCCCACCGTCACCGCAGGGTCCTGGCGGTCCCGGTAGGTGTCGTCCATCTTGGTCTCGGTGTTCGACAGGGGCGTCTCGCACCGCCAGCAGTACCACAGAACGCGGTACCCCTCGTACACCAGACCCTTGTCGTACAACGACTTGAACGCCCACATGACGCTCTCCATGTACGTCAGGTCGAGCGTCTTGTAGTCGTTGTCGAAGTCGACCCAACGGGCCTGCCGGGTGACGTAACGCTCCCAGTCCCTCGTGTACTTGAGGACCGACTCGCGGGTCGCGGCGTTGAACTTGTCGATGCCCAGCGCCTCGATCTCGGCCTTGGAGGAGATGCCGAGCTGCTTCTCGGCCTCCACCTCGGCGGGCAGGCCGTGGCAGTCCCAACCGAACCGGCGCTCCACGCGACGGCCCCGCATCGTCTGGTACCGGGGCACGATGTCCTTGACGTAACCGGTCAGCAGGTGACCGTAGTGCGGCAGGCCGTTCGCGAACGGCGGGCCGTCGTAAAACACGAACTCGTTCGTGCCGTCGGGACCGGCGTCGCGTTGCTCGATGGACGCCGCGAACGTGCCGTCCGTCGCCCAGTGGGCGAGCACGCGCTCCTCCACCTGGGGCAGGGCTGGACTGGCGGGGACACCCCGCGCCGGGTCGTCCTTCGGGTAGGCCATCGACGTCTCCTTCGCACCGGCCTGATCTCATGCCTGTGCGAGGACGCGCCGACGGGCGCGCGGTACCACCTCGCTTGACGACCGTGACCGGCCGCCCTCTCGTTCGTCGGCTGTGTCGGGCCGAACCCGTCCGGTTCTAGTGAGGCCGAGGCCCGTTCTTCCGGAGGCTCACCGGTGATGGCCGGGTCAACGCCGTCCCGGCCGCCACCGTGATACACGACGCCGACCGGCCGGTCAAGCTTAGCGCCCGACCGGATTCCAGCGTACCGACCCGTCGCGCGGCGCCACCACCCGATTTCCCGCCCGCCGGCACCGGCGCGCGGCGGGCCGCCGCCGGCCGGTCGTGCGGTACAGTACCCGGGTGCGCATCCCGACGAACCGTTCCTGGTGGCGCCGCTGACGGCGGCAACCACCGGTGACGCGTACGCGCACCCGACCGCCGAGCACGGCGGTCACGATCCAGGCGGATCGGCCCCCGGCCCGGCACGAGCAGCCAGCCAGGAAGGGCCATTGATGACCAGCTATCTCACAGCGGGCGGCGTCCGAATCACCCGTCACGCCGAGAACCTCGCGCCCGCCGACTTCGACGACGTCATCGACGCGGTCGAGACCCGCCGCGGCGGCATCCTCAGCTCCGGCATGGAGTACCCGGGCCGCTACAGCCGCTGGCACATGGCGTACGTCGACCCCTGCCTGGAGCTCGCCGCGCGCGGCCGCGTCGTGACCGCGACCGCGTTCGGGCCACGCGGACGTGTGATCCTGCCGGTGCTGGCGGAGGCGTTGGCGGTCACCGGGGAACAGGTGTCCCGCGACGACCGGCACGTCAGCGTGCACGTCCGGCCCGGCGACGGCGATTTCACCGAGGAGGAGCGCAGCCGCCGCCCCACGGCGTTCTCGGCGCTGCGCGCGGCCCTCACCGTACTGCGCTGCGACGACGAACACCTGGGCTTCTACGGCGCGTTCGGATACGACCTGGCGTTCCAGTTCGAGCCGGTCGAGTTCGCCCGGCCCCGCGACGACCGGGACCGCGACCTGGTCCTCCACCTCCCCGACCGGATCAGCGTCTGGGACCGCAAACGGGAACTGGCCCACCGGTTCAGCTACGAGTTCCAGGTCGGCGACGACTCCACCGAGGGGATGGAACGCGAGCAGACGACCGTGGCGTACCGGCCCGCCGCGTCCGCGCCGGCCGACCCGGTCCCCGGTTCCTACGCCGACACGGTCCGGCTCGCGCGCCGCGAGTTCGCCGCCGGGAACCTGTTCGAGGTGGTGCCGAGCCACCAGATGCACGCGGTGTGCCCGTCGCCGGCCCGGTTCTACCGGCGGCTCAGGACGGCCAACCCGGCGCCGTACGAGTTCTTCTTCAACCTCGGGGACTCCGAATACCTCGTCGGGGCGTCACCCGAGATGTACGTGCGGGTCACCGGCGACCGGGTGGAGACCTGCCCGATCGCGGGCACCGTCGCCAGGGGAACCGACCCGCTGGGCGACGCCGCCAACATCGCCGAACTGCTCGCCTCCCCGAAGGAGGAGTCCGAGCTGACGATGTGCACCGACGTCGACCGCAACGACAAGGCCAGGGTGTGCCGGCCCGGGACGGTGCGGCTGCTCGGCCGGCGGCAGATCGAGATGTACTCGCGGCTCATCCACACCGTCGACCACATCGAGGGGAGGTTGCGGCCGGACATGGACGCGCTGGACGCGTTCCTGACCCACATGTGGGCGGTCACGGTGACCGGTGCCCCCAAGACGTGGGCGATGCGGTTCATCGAACGGCACGAGGCCACACCCCGCCGCTGGTACGGCGGCGCGGTCGGCAAGATCGGCGTCGACGGCGGCATGAACACCGGCCTCACGCTGCGGACCGCGCAGATCCGCGACGGCGTCGCGACCGTCCGCGCCGGTGCCACCCTGCTGTACGACTCCGACCCGGACGCGGAGGAACGTGAGACCCACCTGAAGGCGCGGGCACTGCTGGAGGCGGTATCGGGTGACCGGCGGCCACAGCCGGCCCCCACCCCGGTCGACGGGATCGGCGGCCCGGCAGGCGTGGGCCGCCGTGTGCTGCTGGTCGATCACGAGGACTCCTTCGTGCACACCCTCGCCGACTACTTCCGGCAGCACGGCGCCGAGGTGACGACCCTGCGGTTCGGGTTCGACGCCGAGACGCTGGACGGGTTGCGGCCGGACCTGGTGGTGTTGTCACCGGGGCCGGGCACGCCCCGCGACTTCGGTTGCGCGGCACTGTTGGACGCGCTGTACCGGCGGCGGCTACCGGTGTTCGGGGTGTGCCTCGGCCTGCAGGCGATGGTCGAACACGCCGGCGGCCGGTTGGCGACACTGCCGGTGCCGTGGCACGGGAAACCGGCGCTGGTGAAGCAGTCCGGTGGGCGGTTGTTCACGGGGCTGCCCGCCGAGTTCACCGCCGCCCGGTATCACTCGCTGTACGCCACCGCCGACCAGGTGGGGGGCGGGTTCGCGGTCACGGCGAGCACCGACGACGTGGTCATGGCGATCGAGGACCCGGACGCGAGGCGGTTCGCGGTGCAGTTCCACCCGGAGTCGATCCTGACCGCCGCCGACCACACCGGGCATCGGGTCATCGGCAACGTGCTGAGGCTGACCGCGCCGGAGGCGACACCCGTCGCCTGACCGGCGCCGGCCGACGGGCGCGATCCGTTGCGGGCAGCGGCCTCCCGGCATCGTCGAAGTGGGGCGGGGTGGTGCGATCCACTCCGCCCCGTTCGGTGCTCGGGGGCCGCCACTCCTCCTCCCCATGGCGTCGAGCCTACGGCCTGTGAGCGCTGCGGTCAGGTGGGTCGGCGGCGGCCTGTGGACGGGACACGTGTTGTGGATAATCCACTGTGGTCTCGATGGCGCGCCGGTGTCCGACCCGGAACACGCGCACGTCACCCGTCGAGCGGTTGCGGCGTGAAGTGCTGCAACACCTCGTCTCCCCGGCACACCTGTTGCACCACACGGTCACCGGCGAGCGCCAGGCAGTACTGCCCCGCGACCGACCTGATCCGGAACACCTCGTCGGCCACCGCGTCGAACCGGAAGGCGGCCGCCGGGTCGTCACAGGATCCGGCGGTGAAACCCCGGTCCGGCCCCACACCGTCGGGCACCAGGCAGTCGGTCCCGCCCGTGGCGATCCCCAGCCGGTAGTCGCCGTCCGCCGCACGCAGCACGAACCGGGCGCCCGCGTCGTCGCAGCTCGCGGTGGCCAACCCCTCCGCGCTGGACCAACCCACGCAGGAATGCGCCCCCACCGCGCGCAACAGGTGCGGCCCGTATCCGGGTGGGTCGACCGACGCGTCCACCGGTGGAAGCGGTGTCGCCGAAGTGTCGACCGGCTGGGGGGTAGTGGTCGGCGTCGCCTCCGGTGTCGCCTCACCGGTGGGCCACAACAGGACTCCTGCCGTGACGAGGGCGGCGACCGCCACCAGCACCAGGAGCGGCCGCCACGGCGCACCCCTCCCGGGACCTCCAGGCGCGGGCGTCACGGGGAAGACCGGGGCGGGCGTGACCGGTTCCACGCCGTCCACGGTGTGCGGCGGCGAATCGTCCGTCGGTGTCGGCGGCAACGCGCTCGCGAGCGCGCCGGTGGCGGCCCGGCTCGTCGCGGGCACGGTGGAGCGGGGAACCGGCCGCAGATACGGGGTGGTGGCTCCGGGCGGCGGCGGTGCCGAGCCACCACCGGTTCCCGCGAGCCGGTGGGGGACGACGGGCGGCGGTGCCGTGGTCGGGGCCCGTCCGGCATCGCGCGTGGGCGCCGCCTTCGGGGGCGGAGCGGGGGCACGGTGTCTCGCAGGGCTCCGGGTCCCGGCGGGTGGTGCGTCGTCGCGCCCGGCGGGTGGCCGTTTCGACGGGGCGGGGGTGGCCACGGCGGGCGGGTCCTGAGGGGTCACCGGCGTCGCGGCGGGTGGGGCGACCGGCCTCGACGCCGGGCCGGCGTCGGCCTCGGTGTCGCCCGGCCGGGTCGGCGGTGACGCGGGGATCGTCGCGTCGACCGGTGGAGCGGCCGTCGCGGGTGGTGCGTCGCCGGGGGCCGTCGGTGGCGTCTCGGCCGGCACCGGTGCCACCGGTTCGGGTTCCACCGGATGACGGGGTTCCGGTGTGGTGGCGGGTTCCGCATCGCGCGTGGTGGCGGGCGGGGGTGCCTGCGTCGCTGCGGCGTGGTCGCGCGCAGGCGCACCGGCGTCGGGAGTCGGTGGCGGTGGGGAGCCGGCGGGCGCGTCTGGAGTGTCTGTCGTGGAGTGCGGGTTCACCGTCGGCACCGTGCCGGCGTCGTCCGGGTGAGGCGGCGCCACCGGTTCGTCCGGCGGTGGCATCGCCGCGTCGGTGGTGGTCCGGTCGGGCGACGCGGGGTGACGGCGGGGGCGCGGCACCGGCGCGGGCGGCGGCAGCTCGGTGACGTCCTCTATGGATCGATCTGCCGTGGTCTCGCGGCGATCACGCCGGAACCAGCCGCGTCGCCGTCTCGCCGCCGGACCGGCCGGAGGGGGCTCGGGGGACGCGGCCGCCGGTTCCGGGGCCGCCGGCTTCGCTTCCGGCCGTCCCGTCTTGCCGCGTCGCCGTCGCCCGGCTTCGGCGAGGCTGGGGAAGGGCGCCACCGGATCGGGTTCCGGCGGCAGGTCTGCCGACGAACCGGGAACCTCACTCATGCGCATACTTTAAAGGCACGCGGCGACGGGCGCCGCTTCCCACCGCTCGGCGGTGGCTCGGCCACCCCTCCCGCCGTACGACCGTGCTATTCTTCGGTCATGCGCAAGGGAGAGGCCACCCGGCAGGCGATCCTCGACGAGGCCGTGCACGCCGCACGGCACACCGGGCTGTCCGGCCTCACCATCGGCACCCTGGCCGAGCGCACCGGTCTGTCCAAGAGCGGGCTGTACGCGCACTTCCGTTCCAAGGAGGCGCTGCAGCTCGACACCATGCGGCACAACAGGGAGCAGTTCATCGGCGAGGTGCTGCGGTCGGCGTTGGCGAGTCCCCGTGGCGAAGCCCGGCTGCGGACGCTCGTGGCCCGCTGGATCCGGTGGTACCACCATCCGGGCGGCTGCCTCTTCCTGGCGTCGGCGACCGAGTTCGACGACTTCCCCGGCCCGCTGCACGACCAGATGGTCTCCGACGTGTCCGACCTGCAGGATTCACTCACGCAGATCATCGACACGCTGGTGTCCACCGGCGACGTCCGGGCCGACACCGACACCGACCAAGTGGCGCAGGAGGTGCTCGGCATCCTCTTGGCCTTCAACTGGGCGTGGCGGTTCCTGAAGCACGACGAGGCCGAACGGCGCGCCTGGACGGCGTTGGACCGACTGCTCACCTCCCTCCGCCCAGACGAGTCCTGAACCCCGAGGAGTTTCCCGATGGCCCCTACGTCGGCCCGAAAAAGCACGAACGTTCGTCGACTTTTCCTGTTGCGGCTCGGCATCTCGGCAGCCGAATACCTAGCCCCCGACCGGGCCGCCCGCGTCCTGACCCGGCTGTGGTTCCAACCCCCCGGGCACCGCACCGCACCGGCACCGGCCGGTGCGCGCGAGTTCCACCTGGACACGGCGGCCGGCCGGGTATGGGGATACGACTGGGGCGACGGCCCCCTCGTCCACCTCCTGCACGGTTGGGGTGGCTGCAGCGGCGACATGCGATACCTGGCCGCCTCGCTCGTCGCCGCCGGACGGCGCGTGGTCGTGATCGACGCACCCGGACACGGTCACTCGGAGGACTCCCCCTACGGGCCTGGGCAGGTCTCACCGCTCCACTTCGCCGACGCCCTCACCGCGACGGTCGAGAAGTTCGGCACCGGCGCGGTCGCCGCGCACTCGCTCGGGTGCCTGGGAGCGGCGTTGTCGTTGCGCCACCACGTGTCCGCCGACCGCCTGGTACTGGTGTCGCCGTTCATCGGCGGCGGTGAGTTCATCGGCATGTTCGCCCGCCGCCTGGGAGCCGGACGACGCGGCAGCGCACGGTTCGTGGCGGCGGCGGAGGCGCGCAGCGGCCACCCCGTGGCGTACTTCGACGTCCGCACGCCACCCGATCCGACACCGACTCTGATCGTGCACGACCGCGACGACCGCGCGACCCCCTTCGCGCACGGTGAGGCAATCGCGGCGGCGTGGCCGAACACGCGGCTGCACGCCACCTCCGGCCTGGGCCACCTGCGGATCATGCGCAACCCGGAGGTCGTCGGAGAGGTCGTCGGTTTCCTCACCGGGTGAGGAACGGCGACCGGGTCACCCCCGGTCGGGGAACCACAGTCCGATCTCACGCTTGGCGGAATCCTCCGAATCCGAGGCGTGGATCAGGTTCTCCCGGTTGGACGAGGACAGGTCGCCCCGGATGGTGCCCGGAGCCGCCTTACGGCCGTCGGTGGCTCCGGCCAGCAGCCGCACGATCGCGATCGCCTCGTCCCCCGAGACGATCAGCGACACCAGCGGCCCCGACGTCATGAACTCCTTCAACGGCGGGTAGAACGGCTTCTCGACGTGGTCGGCGTAGTGCGCGTCGGCCAGCTCACCGTCCATCGTGCGAAGACGCATCGCCTCGATCGTCAGCCCCTTGCGCTCCAGGCGTGACAGGACCTCACCGACGAGTCCGCGGGCGACCGCGTCGGGCTTGATCAGGACGAGGGTCTGCTGGGACACGGTGGCTCCTCATGAGTGTGCGTGCGACGGCCCGCACGCGTCACCGCCGGACGGTGGTGTGCGGGCCAATGATCTTAATGGGGACGCGGGTGGACGCTCGGACACGGGTCGTGTGGCGGCGGACCGGCCGGCGCATCCGGCGGTGGCGCACCGGGACCGGACGCCGCGCCCGTTCTGGTGCCACCGGAGACGTCGTGGTCGGCCGGTAACATCAACGCATCACGCCGCCACGCGGGAAGGTCCATCATGCCGCAACCACCGCGCCAACCGCCCAGGCAACCGGCCCGCAACGCCGCGCGCCGGGCGGCCCCGAAGGCCACACCGAAGGCCACACCCAAGGCGGCCCCGAAGGCCGCCAAGGTCACCAAGACCGGGGGGAAACCGGCCGCCAAGGTCACCAAGGCGGCGACACCGAAGCAACGCGGCCCCTCCGCCGCCGCCAGATCGGCCCAGCACGCCCGTGACGCGCAGCGTGTGCGGCAACGCGCCAAGGCCACGACCGGCACGGCGGGCGGCCGGAGCACCACCAAGGCGGGTGGGCGCCGTCCGGCGGCGTCGCGCGGACCGTTGCGCGGCTGGCGGAGTTGGTGGGCCACCCACGAGATGGACCGCCGTAACCGGGAGGGCCGCCGCGGTGAGGCGGGCAGGATCGGCATGGGCACGACGGCGGTGCGGGGTTGGACGACGACGCGCGCGGTCTCGGCGTTCACTTTACTGCTGTTGGCGGCCTTCACCGGGTCGATCGCGCTGGGGGCGAGCAGCCTCGGGACGGCGGCGGTCGCGTTCGTGTTCCTGTTGGGCGCCATCGCGGTGGCCACGGCGGCACGCGCCGGGCAGCACTACCGGGACCACCCGGCGGAGCCGGACCCGGTGGGCGACTTCCACATCGACGACTTGAGAGTGGACGAGGAACCCGCGCCGGGGCCGGGGCTCGACGGCAGCGAACTGAACACGTTGGAGGACCTGGAACGCAGCATGCGGCGCGCCGAGGAGGCCGCCATGGACCCCACCCGTGAGATGCCGGTGGTGACCGGGGTCGTGCTCCCGGAACCGGCCGCGGCGACCGACGACGCTGATCCGGCCGCCGCACCGGAGACCCCGGAGCGGAAGGTCGTGCCGGTGGTCCCGCGCCAGACCCGGCGGGAGACCCCCGAGGCGGACACGTCGAAGACCACGACCGTGGCGGCGGCGAGCGCACCGGTGGGCGGGTCGGAGGCGGCGGTGCCGCGAGAGGAGACCGACGGCGCGGAGTCGGCGGCGCCCGATGCCCCGGACGAGTCCGACGGGGACGACCCGGACCGACCCGATCCGGAATCGGGTCCCGACGAGGACGCGGCGGCCGAGGAGGCCGGCGCCGAACCGGAACCGGAGGACCCGGTGATCGCGGCCCTGTTGGAGCCGCTCGTGGAGGAACCGGAGTCACCGGAGGCGGACGAACCGTCCACCGGCGGCAGGCCGGACTCCGCTCCGGAGGTCGTCGACGCCGGGACGGTCCCACCGTCGCCGGAGGTGGTGCCGGTTTCCGCGGAGCCCGACGACCCGCCGATGAACCTGCTGGCGGCCGAGACGGCCGGTGTCGACCTGCTCTCGGCGTACGCGGAGGAGACGGCGTTGCCGCCGGAGGCGGTGCGCGACGTCGCGGCGACCCTGATCGTGTCCGATCTGGACGCGTCGTTCATGTTCTACACCGAGCTCCTGGGGCTGGTCGAGATCGACCGGGCGCGGGACGCCGTGTTGTTGGAGGCGGGGTTCGGGCGGGTCCTGCTGTGGCGGCGCGACGACGCCCCCAAAGCGGGCTACCCGGTCATGCACCTGACCTTCGAGGTCGGAGACGTGGAGGAGGCGTACCGGACGCTGAGCGCCAGGGGTGTCCGCTTCACCCACGCGCCGAGGTCGGCGTTGTCCGGTGAGGTGCACGATCTGCGGGCCGCGTCGTTCCTGGACCCGGACGGGCACGGGCTCGCCATCACAGAACTGCGGCAACGCGCGACCGGCTCGGGGACGGCCGACGACTGACACCACAGTGGATTTTCCACAACCGGGTGTTCGTCCACAACGGCCCCTCCGCTCGCTCGACACGGCCCCCGGGACCGGCCTAGGCTGAAGCCATGGGGTGGAGGAGTGGCGGCCCCCGATGATTTCCGGGGGCGCCCCGTCCCGCCGGGCTCCGTCGGCTGCAACCTGTCTGCATACTCCGGCTGCTTTGCTGGCGTCATGCGGCTGATGAGGGGCTTCCTGGTGGTGCTCGCCGCGGTGGCGGGCCTGACGGTTCCCGCGTTCCCGGCGTGGGCGGACTCCTGCGACCTCGGTGACGACGCCGAGAACACGTTGCAGACCCTCCCGTGGGGACTGCGCAGCATGTCCACCGAGGCGCTGTGGCCGTTGGCACGGGGTGAGGGCCAGACCGTCGCGGTCATCGACTCCGGGGTCAGCGACCGCCACCCGGTGCTGGCCGGCGCCGTCGACGAGGGCGACGACTACACCGGCGAAGGAAAGGGCGGCCGGTGCGACGAGTCGGGCCACGGCACCCTCATCGCCGGCATCATCGCCGGCCGCCCCGACCCCGAGACCGACTTCGCCGGTATGGCACCGGCGGCCCGCGTCTACGCCGTCCGGCTGCTGCGCGACACCACCCGCGTCAGCGACGAACAGGTACCGATCCGGCTGGCGGCCGCCATCCGGGAGGCCGTCGACCACGGCGCCTCGGTCCTCAACCTGTCCTATGAGGGCACGCACCACCGGGACCTGCGGTCGGCGGTGGAGTACGCGATCGCGGAGAACGTCGTCGTGGTCGCCGCCGCCGGGAACCAGCGGTCCTCTCCCGACGAGCCGCCGTATCCGGCCGCGTACGACGGCGTCCTCGCGGTGGCGAACGTCGACGAGTCGGGGCAGCGGGCGTCGCAGTCCTCGGCCGGGAACCACGTCGACGTGGCGGCGCCCGGCGAGGGCGTCGTCGGCCCCGGCCGCCGCGGCGAGGGCTACAGCGGCGACAGCGGCACCAGTTACTCGACGGCGTTCGTGTCGGGTCTGGCGGCGCTGCTGCGTTCCCACCTGCCGGAGCTGTCGGCCGCCGACGTCGTCGACCGGATCGTACGGACCGCCCAGCATCCCCCGCAGGGGTGGAACCCGGAGGTGGGTCACGGGATCATCGACCCGTACCGCGCCATGACGGCGGACCTGTCGAACGACACCACGGCCGCCGCCGGGGAGGCGCCGCGGATCCGTTGGGAGGCCGATCGGGGCTACGCGGCCCGGTCGGCGGCCGGCCGGTTGCTGGCGGTCGCGGTGGTGGCGGTGGTGCTGGTGGCGGCGGGCCGGGCGGTACTCCCCCGCGTGCGGGGGCGATCCGCCCGGCCGGCCGATCAGCCTCGGGTGTAGTTGAACGTCTTGGCGATGTCGCCGACCAGCGCCTGCTTGCTCGCGACGGTGGCGTTGATCTTTCCCGCCAGTTCACGCAACGCCTCGTTCATCTGCTTGGCGTCGCGGTCCCAGGCGGTCTGCAGGTCGGTGAACGACTGCTGGTCGGCACCCTTCCAGCCCATCTCCTGCAGTTTGCCGTATAGCGCCTTCAGTTCGGCGTCGAGTTCGTCGGCACTGGCCAGGTAGCTCGACGCCATGCCGCCCATGCCTTGCCAGTTCTGTCCGATGACCGCGTCGGTCATGGTCTCTCCTTGATGGTTCGGAGGTTTACGGGTCAGTTGATGAGGGCGCCGTTCCAGCTGCCGGCGTCCTCCTGCTCGGCCTGCTCGTGCGCGTTGGCGGCGCCGCTGAGCCGGCCCTGGATCTCCTCCAGCGTCGCGTAGAGCCGGTTCGCGGCGGAGTTGAAGCGCTCCATGGTGCCCTGGAAGGCGGTGTTGGAGGAGCCGCGCCAGATGTCGGTCGAGGACTGGGCCTCCGACTGCACCTTGCGGATGAAGTTCTGCGCGGAGTCGATGGTGGTTCCCATCTGCTGCGCTCCGCCGAACACCTCTTGGAGTTTGACCTCGAATTCGTCCACTGTGTGTCCTTTCACCCGCCGTGGACCCGGCGGTTCGGGTGGTCCGGCACGGTGCGGCGGCGATCCGGTTCCGGGTCGCCGCCGGCCCGTCACCGCGCCGTCCCACCCAACCTAGGCGGCGTCGGAAGGATGAAGATTGCAGAATCGTTGCAGCGGACACGCCCCCGGGTTCAGTCGGCGGCGTCGTATCGCGAGGGTGTCCAGGCCGTCTGCACCAGGGCGTTTCCGTCGCGGTGGATCAGGGTGCCGCGGCCGGGTGGCTGCGGGGTCACCTTGACGTCCCCGATGAGACGGCCCAGGTCGCGTGGCCCCGACATCAGCAGGGTGGGTGCCTGCAACTCCACGAGCCGTTGGATTCCCGGTTCGTAGAGGGCGCGCGCGGCACCGCCCATGCGCCGGGCCAGGATCAGGTGGAAGCCGATGTCACGGGCCTGCGGAAGCAGGTCCACCAGTTGATGCACCGGGTTGGGTTGTTGGGTCGCCACCAGGTCGTAGTCGTCGACCAGTATGTACAGTTCGTTTCCGGTCCACCAGTTGCGGGCGCGCAGTTGTTCGGGGGTGACGTCCTTGCCGGGCAGCCGGTCCTGCAGGGCGGACACGGCGCTGCGCAACGCGTTGCGGGCCGTCTCGGCGTTGGGCGCGTACGCGACGAGGTTGTCCTCGGGGACCTCGCCGAGCAGGGTGCGGCGGTAGTCCACCACGACGAGCTTCGGTGGCCTGGCCGCCTCGATACGGCAGAGTTGGTGGATCAGGGTGCGCATCAGGTTGGTCTTGCCGCATTCGCCGTCGCCCAGGACCAGCAGGTGCGGGTCGGAGGCGAAGTCGAGGCCCAACGGTGCGAGTCGTTCCTCGGTGATGCCCACCGCCACGGGTGCGCCCGCCTCGGGGGAGGGCAGTTCCGCGACGTCGATGCGGCGCGGCAGCAGCTTGACCGGTTCGGCACGGGGACCGGACCAGGCGGCGGCACTGGCGGCGGCGAAGGCCGCCACCCCCTCGGACAGGTCGTCGACCTCGGGGCTGCCGTCGATGCGGGGAAGCGCCGACAGTACGGCGTGCCCGGAGGTCACCAGGCCGCGCCCGGGTGACCGTTCCGGTACGTTGCGGGCCGCCTTACGGTCGATCTCGGAGTCGAGCGGGTCGCCGAGTTTGAGTTCGACGCGGGTGGTCATGAGGTCCCGCATCGCCGGGCGGAGGTCCATCCAGCGGTTGCAGGTGACGACGACGTGGACGCCGAAGCCGAGCCCCCGCTGGACGAGTGTCAGCACCGCGTCGTCGAGGGGTTCGAAGTCGTCGCGGAAGCCCACCCAGCCGTCGATGACGAGGAAGACGTCCCCGAGCGGGTCGGTCTCCTCTCCGTTGGCGCGTAGCCGCCGGTAGGCGGCCATGGAGTCCACGCCGAGTTCCGCGAACCGGGCCTCCCGGTCGTCGATGACGGCCATCACCTGCGCGACTATCCGCCGGGTCACCTCGGTCTGTTGGCGGGAGCCGACACCGCCGACGTGTGGGAGGTCCCGCATGCCGCGCAGCCCACCACCGCCGAGGTCGACGCAGTAGAACTGGACCTCGGCGGGGGTGTGGGTGAGGGCGAGCCCGCCGATCAGGGACCGCAGCAGTGTCGTCTTCCCCGACTGCGGTCCGCCGACGATCGCGACGTTGCCGCCGGCTCCCGACAGGTCGGCGGTGAGGAGTTCCCGGCGTTGTTCGAACGGCTTGTCGACGAGCCCGAAGGCGACCTGGAGGGTGCCGTGCGGCCAGTCGGGGGCGTGCAGTCCGCGTTGCGGCGTGGTGTCGAGCCGGGTGTAGACGGTGTCGAGGCTGGGTGGCGCGTCCAGCGGCGGCAGCCACACCTGGTGGGCCGGTGGGCCCTGTCCTTCGAGGCGGCGGGTCAGTACCGACAACAGGGTCTCGGCGGCGGTCTCGGGTTGACCGGGGGCCGCCGGTGCGGTGGACTCCGCGGGCTCGGGCGCCGCCGGGGGTTCCTGGTAGGCGGCCGTGTAGGGGCGGACTCCTGCCACGACCCGGCCGTCGCGTACCACCATGCCGCCGGTGCCGCTGTGGTACGGCCCGGAGACGTAGGCGCCGCGGAACCGCAGCATCGTCTCCTGGTCGACCTTGAGGTAGCCGTGCCCGGGTGCCTGCGGCAGTTCGTAGGCGTCGGGGACGCCGAGGACGCTGCGGGATTCGATGGCGGAGAAGGTGCGCAGGCCGATCCGGTACGACAGGTGGGTGTCCAGTCCCCGGAGCCTGCCCTCCTCCAGGCGTTGCGACGCCAGGAGGAGGTGGACGCCCAGTGAACGGCCGAGCCGTCCGATCTGGACGAACAGGTCGATGAACTCCGGTTGCGCGCTGAGCAGTTCGGAGAACTCGTCGCAGATGATGAGCAGGCTCGGCAACGGTGCCAGTGCCGCCCCGGCGCGGCGTTCCCGCTCGTAGTCGCGTTGCGAGACGTAGTTCCCGGCGTCTCGCAGAAGTTCCTGCCGCCGGATGAGTTCGCCGTTGATGGCGTCGGCCATCCGGTCGACGAGGTGTAGTTCGTCGGCGAGGTTGGTGATGACGGCGCTGGTGTGCGGTAGCCGGTCCAAAGTGGCGAAGGTGGCGCCGCCCTTGAAGTCCACCAGGACGAAGTTCAACTCCTCCGAGGAGTGCGTGATCGCCAACGCCGACACGATGGTGCGCAACAGTTCCGACTTGCCCGAACCGGTGGCGCCGATGATGAGGCCGTGCGGCCCCATACCGCCCTGCGCGGCCTCCTTGAAGTCGAGCAGTACCCGGCCGCCCTGCGGATCGAGTCCGACGGGGATGGTGAGGCGCAGGTTGTCGCGCCGGTCGGGACTCCAGGTGCGCCGTACGTCCAGGGCTCCGGCGTCACCGATCCCCAGCAGGTCGGGAAGCTCCATCGACACCGACAGGGGTTCGCCGGTGGAGACGGCCGTGGCGAGCCGGAACCGGGACAGTTGCCGGGCCAGCGCGGCGGCCCGGGTCACGCTGAGGACGTCGGGTGCCCCCAACGGGGTGTCGGTGTCGCCGTGCGTCATGGTGACGGTGTCGGGCCGCACGTCCAGGCACAGCAGCCACGGCTGCATCCGGCGGGGCGGTTGGGGATGGAACTCGATGACGGTGGTCCCGGACACGCCGGGCCCGGTCAGCCGGCAGTTGCCGCCGACCTCGCCGCCGTCCTGGACCACGACGACGTGGCAGCCCTGGTGGACGGCGGCCACGCCGGAGTCGAACCGGTTGCGGCCCGACAGCGGTTCGGCCAGCAGGTCCTCCAGTTCGGCGAGCTGACCGACGACGAGCCGGCGGGGACCGACCGCGTCCTGTTCCCCGCTGTGCTGGCTGTGCGGGAGCCATTTCAGCCACTCCCAGTCGCGGCGCCGCGCCGGGTCGGCCACCACGGCGATCAGCAGGTCGTCGGGGGCGTGGAAGGTCGCCAACTGGGCCAGGGCGGCGCGCACGAGTCCCCGCGCGGTGTCGTCGTCGCCTCGCACCATGATGCGGCGGAACGCCCGCAACTGCACCGCGATGGGGATCCCAGGGACGCTGGACTGGGCCTTGACGAACCGGCGCAACGCCATGGCGCTCATGGGTTCCAGGTCCTCGACGGGTTTCGTCTCGGGGGTCTTAAGGGCGACCGCGAGCCGCTGTTCACCCACCGACACCCGCACCTCGCAGAAGTCGGCGTCGACGGGTCGGCGCTCCCACAGGCGCACCGACGCGGCCACTGTCCACAGGTGTTCGGGCGCGGGGTGGCGCCACACCATGGCGCGGCGCTGCTGGTCGGCGGCGCGGCGGACCCGGCGGCGGGACTGGGCCAGGTAACGCATGTAGTCGCGGCGTTCGTTGGTGAGGTTCTGCCGGTCGGAACCGCCCGACTGCAGGAACGATCCGCCCATCATGCCGAGCATCGCGACCCCGAACAGCCCACCGACGATCCACATGGGACCGCCGGAGGCGCCGGCGCCGCGCCCGACGTACATCAGCATCATGGCGCCGACCATGGCGAGCATCGGAAGCATGATGAGCAACTGGCCGATACTGCGTGGCGAGGGCACCGGCAGGTCCGGTGGCGGTTCCAGTTCCAGTTGCCCACCGGGCAACGGTGGCCCAGGTTTGCGCTGCCGTCGGCGGTACACCACTGTGGTCAAGGGGACTCCTCACAGGCCGACGGGGCGGCGTCCGCGCTCCCGCCCGGCTCACGTCGCGGCCACGCTAGTCCGCAAGTGCTGCAGAATGTCTGCAAAGCGGCACCGATTCGAGGCCGGTTCGCCCGTTTCGACCGGTTACGCGGCATTCGCCGACGACGACGGGCCGCGACGGCGGGTACTCTCACCGCATCCCGACCCTTCTCCCTCCACAGGGGATCACATGGCCAACACCGCGACCGGGCTGTGCCGGGTCACCGTCGTCGCCCCCCACACCCGGATGGACGTCGCGCTGCCGGCGCACGTACCGCTCGCGGAACTCCAGGCCGACCTACTGGCACAGGTCGCCGCCTCACCGCAGGGCGAGTACTTCGTCAACGACGGCGTCAAGTCCGGCGGCTGGACGCTGGCACGGCTCGGCGAACCCCCACTGGACGCCGACCTCACGCCCGCGCAACTGGGACTGGTCGACGGCCAGGAGCTCTACTTCCGGCCCGCATCGGACACCGCGCCCGCCGCGGTCTTCGACGACGTCATCGACGCGATCGCCTCCGCGGCCTCGTCACGGGCCGGTAGGTGGCAGGCCGCCGCCAGCCGCCGGCTCGGCCTGGTGGTCGCCGGTGCGGCGGTGACCGGCGGCACGGCGGTCGCGGTGTCGGTGGGTGGGCCGGTCGCGGCGGCGGCCGTGCTGACGGCGGGCGCGGTCCTGTTGGCGCTGGCGTGGGCGTTGGCCCGCGCGTTCGACCGTCCCGACGCGGCCGTGTACCTGGGCCTGTTGGGAACCGGCGCGGGCTTCGTCGGCGGTGTCGTCATGTTGACCACGGGGAACGCGTTCCGGGAGGCGGGTGCGGCGCATCTGTTGGCGGGCGGTTGCCTGCTGGCGGTGTACGCCGTGGTGGCGACCGTGCTGTTGCCGAAGTCGGCACCGTTGTTCGCCGCGATCGTGGTGGCCGCCGGTGGCCTGGTGGCGGGGACGGCGTTGACCACGTGGCTCGGCGTCACCGAGGCGGCGGCCGCCGCGACGGTCGCGGCGGTGGCGGTGGCGGCGATTCCGGCGCTTCCGATGCTGTCCTACCGGTTCGCGAAGCTGCCCGGTCCCGAGATCCCCCGCACTCCGCAGGAGCTTCGCGACGAGATCCCGCCGCTGGACGGGGAACTGGCGTTGGCGCGTGGTGTCCTGGCCGACCGGATCCTGACGTGCCTGCTGGGTACCTGCGCGGCGGCGACGGCGGTGGCGGCGGTGTGGATCGGGACGGAACGCCGTTGGCCGTCGGTGATACTGGCGGTGATCCTGGGGCTCATCGGCCTGTTGAAGTCCCGGGACTTCCAGGTGGTCCGGCAGCGTCTTCCGTTGCTGGCGGCCGGGTTCACGGCCCTGGCGGTTCCGGTGACGGCCTGGGCGTTCCGGTTGACGGGGACGATGCGGCTGACGGTGATAGGCGGTGTGCTGCTGCTGGTGGCGGCGGTGATGCTGGTGCACGGGATCGCGCTGGCGGGTCGGCGCACGTCCCCGGTGTGGGGGCGGATCGGGGACATCGTGCAGGTCGTCCTGATCGTGTCGGTGATCCCGATGACGTTGTGGGTGTGGGACGCGTACTGGTGGATCCGGGCCTGACGGCCGCCCCGCCCGGTGTCGGGGGGCCGCCACTCCTCCTCCCCATGGCGTCGAGCCTACGGGCCGCGCAGGCGGGGTGTCGAGTGCGCGGCGGCGGGGCTGTGGACGACGGCACGGTCGTGGAAAACCCACTGTGGACCGATGCCGTCCGGTGTGCCCGCATACCCCCGGCCGGTGCGAGTCCGGAAGGGACCGGCCCGTCGCGGTCGGACCGCGACGGGCCGGTCGTGCCGTGCTTGGCAGGGTGCACGGCGCTCGTGGGGCTACATCGGCGACGCCTCGGGGCCTACAGGGTCACCCGCCCGTTCGCGGGCGGTGCGGCCGGATCGGGGCCGGCCGCCGCCGGTTGCGGCAGCGAACCGATGACACCGGGCGCCGCCTCCCCGGTGCCGAACGGGTCGTCGTCCTCGGTCAACCAGGTGGATTCGGCGGAGTCCCCACCCATCCCGTGTCCACCGCCGCCCATCATGCCCATGGGTACGCCGAATCCGCGACCGGCCATGCCGGTGGCGCCGGTGCCGCCACCGCCGGTCCCGGTGCCGGCCGGTAGCCCGCCGGTGCCTCCGGAGGCGGGGCCCACGCCGCTCGCCGGACCGGAACCGGCCGCCGCGCCGCCGATCCCGCCGCCGGAGCCGCCGCCCACGCCGGCACCCGCGAGGCCGCCGCCGGGTTCGGACTCGTACTCCTCGGGGTCGTACGGCTCGTACGGTGCGGGTTCGTACGCGTCGGGGTCGTACGGGTCGGTGGGGGGTGTGAGGGGGCCGCCGGGTTCGGTCGGTGATCCTCCCTGCTCGTCGCCCGGCGGTTCCTCCGCGGGCCCGGATTCGACCGGCCCGGATTCGACCGGCCCGGATTCCTGCGGCCCGGACTCGGACGGCGGCTGGTCCTTCGACGGGTCGTCGCCGTTCAGGTCGGTCCGCTCGGTCTTCGGCGGGCCGTCACCGCTCTTGTCGTCGGCGGGTGGGTGCCCCTCCACCTGACCGGGGTCGCCCGGGCCTCCACCGGTGTCGCCGCCGCCGGTGTCGCCGGTGCCGTTCTTCCCGGAGCCCTTGGGGGCCAGGGCCGCCAGGGCGTCGCGGGTGTCGCGGTCGGCCTGTTCGGCCTTGTCGAGCATGTCCCTGATCAGCTTGTTGTACTCGTCGGCGAGCTTCTGGTACGCCTGCCGCTGTTCCGGGGGTGTCTTCGGGTCGACGGTGACGTGGCCGGTGGCGGTGTCGATGCGGAGGTGTTCACGGCCCTGTACCTCGGCTTCGATCTCACGCAGCCGGTCGCGGTACGCCTGCATCTGGGAGTACAGGCCGGTGACGATGCCCTGGACGTCGAGGAACCTGGCGGCGGCCTCCCGCAGCGGGCCGGCCAGGGTGACGAGTTGCCGTCCCGCCTTGGTGCCCGCCTTGTCGTACATGTACTCGGTGACGCCGTCGCCGTGTTTGCGTACGGCCTCTCCCCCGGTCTCCAGCCAGTCGGCGAACCGGCCCGCCTGGAACCCGGCGGCGTGGATGGCGGACACCTCCAGGTCGCGCAGTGTCTTGTAGTCCATCGTCACTCCCCCGCGAGTTTCCCGGTCTGGGCGGTGGGCAGTTGGGCCCGCGCCCAGTTGCGGTCCTGCAGTGCCTCCTGCGTCGTGTGCTGCTGTCCCCCCGTGCCGATGAGCCGGCCGGTCTCGGCGACGAGCCGGGACTGGGCGTCGCACTGCTCGGCCCACTTGGCGACCAGGTCGACCAGCGCGGACGCCGACGCCAGTCGTTCCACGTGCGTCCCCACCATCCGGACCTTCTGGCGCCCCTGGACGAGGCTCACGCCGATCGTCTCGACGGTGCCGTCGATGGCCTTCACCTGGGAGAACAGTTCGTCGGGTGACACGTAGGTGCCGGCGTCCTGACCGGCGAGGTACTTGGCAACGGGCGGCGACGCCGCCGGGGTGTCGTTCATCGCTTCTCCTTCATGTCCTCAACGGCCGGGGTATCCGCCGCCGGTGGGGGCCGACGCGTAGGTCGCCGCCGCCTGTCGCCGGTCGAACCGCCGCAGCCGGATGCCGCACGCCGTCGCCAACTGGGTCACCTCGTCGGGGATGCCGTCGTCGACCTCGTCGTCGAAGGCGACCCGCAGCATGGTGTGCAGTACCGCCCCGGGTTCGGTGGTGTCGCCGCGCCGCAACGGCCGCAGTGTCACCGACACGGTGCTGAACGACGCCGACACCATTCCCATCGCCGACCACAGCCGGCGCAGCGACTCGACGTCGCGGATCCTGCCGGTGACTCCGAACGAGACCTGCGCGAGCGCGCCGAGCCGCCACAGGTGGGGGTGTTCCTCGGCGCGTTGCGCCAGTGCCGCCGAGATCGTCTCGCCGGACACCGAGTGGGTGAGTGCGACGCGGAGGCTGTCCGCGCCGAGGACCCGGTGGGAGACACCGGCGTCGGTGAGGCGTTTGCGGAGCCTCCCGGCGACCGCGGTGACGGCGCGGCGCGCCCCGGGTACGCCGCCGCCGCGTTCGCCGGCGACGGTGACCGCGGTGTCGACGTCGAGCCTCACCGCCAGCCAGGTGGTGCGGTGTGAGACGACGGAGTCGTCGCCGAGGAGTTCCCGGTAGCTCTCGATGCACGCGGCGTCGGGTTCGAGTTCCGCGCTGGGGCTGGGGACGAGGTGTTCCACTATCTGTACCGCCGACACCGTGATGTGCGGGTCGAGCAGGACCGCGCCGACCGCCCCGAGCGTCGCCGAGGAGAGGCCGCCGGGGGCGTCGGGTCCGGATTCCAGGGCGATTCCGGCGAACCAGCCGCGTCCGTCGAAGCCGACGCCGTACTCGGTGTCGCGTTCGGTGACGGCCGCGATGTGGAGCCGGGGGGCCAGTGCCGCGAGGGCGTCGGTGGCGTCGGTGGTGTCGGCGGCGCGGGTTCGCCGTCGTGGTAGGGAGACCGGCCACAGCACGACTGGCAGTAGGCAGCCCACCGCGACGGCGGTGAGGTATCCGGTCGGGGCGGGGAGCCGCAGGCCGAGCATCGCGGCGGCGAGGACGAGTTGCGCGGCCATGACGCGTGCGGTGCTGACGGGTCCGAAGCCCGGCTGCGCCCGGTGCGCGGTCAAGCCGGTGGTGGCCATGGGCGTCCTTTCGGGCGGCTTCGGGGGTGGGGAATCGGGGTGTGGTCCCCGTTTCGGCGACGCTATCAATGCGGACCGTCCGATGAGCGCCGTAATGGTTGCAGAAAGTCTGCAATGGTGCCGGAATCGGCTTTTCGACGGTGTTCGGCGGCCATTCCGGGGTGTTTTCCACAGTAAGGTCGCGGAATGCGGACCAGACGTGAACAGGTGCAGGCGCACCGGTTCGTGACCCGCCGGATCGTGTCGGCGCTGGTGTCGGGGAATCCCGAATCGATGGAGTTGCCGATGCGGCGCACCGCGGCGTCGGTCGTGGGCGGCGCGTTGATCGCCCTGCTGGTGTTCGCGGGTTTCGCGCTGGTGGGGATGTTGTGGCCGGCGCCGGCGACGGACTTCGCGGAGCGCAACAACTCGATCATCGTGAACGAGGAGACCGGGGCGGTGTACGCGTTCCGGGAGTTCACGTTGTTCCCGGTGCCGAACCTGGTGTCGGCGCGGTTGTTGTTCGACGCGGACGTGGCGGTGTACCACGTGACCAGCGCGGAGCTGTCCGGTGTGGACGTGGGTTGGGAGGTCGGGATCGTTGGCGCGCCGAGGCAGTTGCCGACCGGGGACGAGCTGGTCGGACTGCCGTGGCGGGTGTGCAGTGTCCCCGACGCCGGCAACTCGGCGCTCCGCCGCAGTCACGTGCTGCTCGGTGGCGCGGCGGAGGGCACGCCGCTCGGGGAGCGCGCGCTGGCCGTGTTCGACGGCGACCGGACCTGGTTGTTGTGGAACGACACCAGGCTCCCGGTGCCCGATGTGGAGTCGCTGTACGTGGTCGGGTTGAACCCGGACCGGGTGAGTCACGTGACGCCGGTGTTCACCGCGGCGTTGGCGACCGGTCCGGAGTTCGCACGTCCCGACATCCCCGGGGACGGTGAGGCGGCCGGCGACATCGGCGGCCGCCCCGCCCGGTACGGCGACCTGTTCTCTCTCAACGAGACCGTCTGGGTGTTGACGGAGGACGGGTTCGCGGAGGTGGGTGAGGTCATGGCGCAACTGCTGGTGTTGACCGGTTCGGCGGCGGCCCGGGTGGTGTCCGCCGGTGTCGTGCAGGAGCACGGCACGACGACGGTGCAGCCGGAGGGTTTCCCGTCGGAGATGCCGGAGGTCGCCGACCCGGCGGTCGTGGAGCGGGTGTGCGCCGACTACGCGAGCGAGTCGGGGCCGGTGACGGTGACCCTGGAGCCGGCGCTGCCGGACTACCTGCACACTCCGGTGACGACGCCCGGCGAGTCCGAAAGGGACGACGTGGACACCGCCGACCACGTGTGGCTGCCGGGTGGGTCCGCGGCCCTGGTGGACGAGGCCGCGCCGCAGGCGACGTACACCGGCACGCGGTACCTGATCGACGACACCGGCACCAGGTACCCGATGACGCCGGTGGCGGCGGAGCGGCTGGGCCTGGCGGATCTGCCGGCGGTGAGGGTGCCGCCGGCGTTGCTGGCCCTCATCCCCACCGGCCCCACCCTCGACGAGGTCGCCGCCATGGCCCCCGTCCCGCCGTGAGCCTTCGATGTCCATCGATTCTATGAAGGGAATCCACATATGATGAATTCGCCGAACACCGGTGCGGGAATGGACATTCCGCAGCCGCCCCAGGCGGCGGTGGTACCCGCTCCCGCAATTCTGTCGATTCCGTCGGGAAATGCGTCGACACCCGTTTCCGGTGGCGATTTCGACAGTTATGTCGACGTGGACGCGATCGCGGAGTTCGCGACCGTGTTCGACACCCTGCGCGGCCACGCGGAGGCGGCCCGTTCCGGCGTCGACGCCGCCGTGGCCGACGGTCTCGGCGAGTTCGCCGAGGCCACCGAGGCGCAGGGCGTGCACTCGCGGTTGAAGGCCGCGCATCTGGAACGGCTCCGCCGACTGGCGACCGCGATCGACACCGCCGACCGGGACACCCGGGACGCGCTCGCCCGGCACGTCGACGAGGAGTCGCTGACCGGTCATGTGATGGCCACCGCCCACGTCCCCGGCACCCGCTGACAGGAGAACCGACAATGGCCGACTATTCGGGAACCGACTTCGACACGCTGATCCGGTACGTCTTCTGCGGCCGGCCCGGCGCACTGGACACCACCGCCGACGAATGGCGGAAGGTCATGGAGTCGCTGGCCGAGGTGAGGACGACCCTCGACGACCGGCTCAAGGCGCTGCGCCCGCACTGGCGTGGCGGTGACGCCGACGCGCACGGTCAGGCGATGACGGACCTGTCGGGGTTCGCCGCCGAACTGTCCGAGGACGCCGCCGACGTCCGGCGGGGCGCGCAGCGGGCCGCCGCGGCGCTGCGGACCGCGCAGGAGGCCGCCACCCCGTTGCGGGAACAGGTGGAGGCCGAGACGGATCCCGTGAAACGGGAGAAGCTGAAGAAGCGGTTGCAGCCGCAGTTGGCGGCGATCATGCAGGCGTTGGCCGACGCGTACCGGGACGTGATGGACACCTGGTGGCACGATCCGGCCGCCGCACCGGACAACCTCCCCGACGACGGGGCGGCCGAGGACCCGGACTTCGACGCGACACTGCCGGTGGCCGAGGCGCCACGGGACTCCCGTCCGGTGTCGCCCTATTCGGACGGTCCGCCTTCGTGGGACGGTTACACGGGCGACGCCGGAGCACCGCAGTACACCGGCGGCACCGGTGTCACGGCCCCCGGGGGCGGGTTGGCCTCCGCCGGGTCGAGCACCGCCACCGCGTCGGCTCCCGCCGCCACCGCCGGACTGGCCGGGGCCACTGCCGGCGTCGGAGGGCAGCCGCACACGCCGCCGCCGGTGGCGGGGCTCGCGGGTGCCGGAGCGTCGGGTGGTTGGGGACCGGCCGGTGCCGGTGCCGCCGCCCGGTCGGGCGGTGACAGGTCGGGGCGCGGGGGCCTGTTCCCGGCCACGGGTGGCGGTGCGGCCCATGACGAGGAGGAGGGCGACGAGACGTGGTTGACGGAGGACCAGGTCACCTGGACCGCCACGGACGCGGCCCCCACCGTGATCGGCTCCACCGAGTGGCGGTGACGGCGTGAGCGGACTGGATTTCCGGGTCCCACCGGAAGGCGTCGACAAGGTCGCCGGGGCGATATCGGAGTCGGCGGCAGCGGTGTCGTCCACCGCGAAACGACTCGACGGGGTGAAGGTGAGTGCACCAGGACTGGCCACCGCCACCGCGTTGTCCGAGTTGGCCGGGGCGTGGCGGACAGCCGCCGATCGGATCGCCGACCAGGTCGGCGGTGTGGGTGGCCGGGTGCGCTCGGCGGGTGCCAGGCACCGGGATCATGAGGCGGCGAAGGCCCGGGACCACCGGGTCGGCACGAATTGAGGATCGGGCATTGAACTTCTCGGAACTCCTCCAGCTCGACACGGGTGTACTGCACAGCGCCCGGGACTCCGCCTCGCAGGCGGGGTCGGGGTTCGACGCGCAGGCCGACGCGATGCGGGAGCACAACAAGGCGCTGAGCGAGATCTGGCACGGCCCCGACGCCCGTAAGGCGCACACGGCACTGGCCGCGACCAGGAGACCCCTGGAGGACTTCGGTCAGGTGTTCAGGATGGTCAGCCGGGTGACCGATCAGCTCGCGGAACGACTACGGCAGTCGCAGGAGGTGCTGCGCGACACCATCGAGACGGCCAAGACGATCCCCGCGACCGTGGACATGTCCACCGGGGTCGTCACCGCGTTCTGGCCGAACGAGTGGCCGACGACCTTCGAGTCGCCGAGCCAGAAGGCGTCGTACGAGGCGGCGTTCGCCAGGAACCAGGCCGACGCCGAGTCGATGACCGAGGCGTTGAGGCAGATCGTGGAACAGGCAAACCGGTTCGACAGGGACGCGTCGAACGCCTTGGCGCGCATCGATACCCCGGCCGAGGCGAAGGCGGCCTACCAAGGCGCCTTCGGGACCGACGCCGATACCGAGGACGCCGAGACGGCGCTGCGACTGTTCACGGAGGCGGGCGGCGGCAGGCTGTCGCCCGCCGAGGTGCGGCGGCTTCAGGAGTTGGTCGGCCAGAACTCGCAGGACTTCGAGTTCGCGGGTGCACTGCTCGCGAAGCTCGGACCTGAGGGGCTGCTCAAGGCGTACGGGAACGTGGCGTTGGAGGGTGGCCTCACCCCGGACTTCCAGGCCGGGATGGGGCGTCTGCTGTCGGCGGCGATGGATCCCGTCAATCCCCACCGTGTCGATCCCACCTTCGGGCAGCGGATGCGCGATCTCGTCGGAGCGCATGTCGCGCTGGAGGACGACGGTGAGACGAAACTGGTGCCCGGCCACGGTCTCATCGCTCCGCTGCTGGAGACCGGCGACTTCGAGTCCACCTTCCTCGTACCGGTCGCCTCCGATATCTACAACGCGGTGAGCCCGCTGAACGCCCGGATGGCCGCGGGTTTCGACGTGATCGGCCCCGAGGCGTTGAGCCCGCTGGGTTCGGTGTTGACGGGACTCGCGAACAATCCCTCGGCGGCGACCACGTTCGCGCTCACCCGACCCGACGTCCTGAAGCACGTCCTGACGCAGCCGGGGGAACGGGTGCCGGGGAGCCCGGTGGACATCTCACTGACGGGGCGGTTCCTGCGGGTCGCCGCCACCGGCTACGACGCCCTCGACGCGGCGTCACCGCGGTCGGGCGAGCACAATACCTGGCAGGCGAAGGCGGCTGCCCAGATCGTGGCGTTGGTGGGTGACCAGGCGAACCTGCTCCGCTCCGACACTCCGGAACTCAACGCCTTCCGCAACGACATGGCCCTGATCGCGGCCGAATACATAGAGGACTTCTACATCGGGTTCAACACTCCGAACACGGAGAAGCTGCCCACCGACCTGAAGCCGCGCGGTGCGCCATTGGACCTCGCACAGTGGAGCGGATTGAGGGGTGATGACAAACAACCGTTGTACGACTTCATGAAGCTCGCCTCGTTCTCGAAGGAGGGCCGCGCGGTCATCACGGGAGCGGCCCTTCCGCTCGCGCAGGTCGAGCTGGCGAAGTCGATCGCCAGGGAGGGCCGCGACAGCGCGGTCGCCATCAACGCGCTCAACGGGTTCGCCCGCCTGATGGGACAGGTCCACAATGGTAGGTTTGCGGTGGGGCGGGAAGAGGTGGCGGCTCTCAACGAGGCCGACGCCACGAGCGCTCGTTGGCTGAAGCTGGGGCTGGGTATCACCGTCGGGTATCTGGCCTCCATCGCGATGCCGAGCCGGCCGTTCCTCGGAGCGGTCACGGCGTCATCGATACCGGAGTTCCTCATCAATCCGATCGTCGATGAACAGGTCAGGAGGAAGCAGCAGATCCGTGAGAGTGGGCTGAATCAGGATCAGTGGGCGGACCTCCGAGCCGAGTACACGCAACAGGTCGAATTGTACGCGCAGGTCATCGAGTCGGTGCGGAATGCGGATCTGCCCGGTGTGCAGAACATCCCGTCGCAGGAGTCCGGGTTCTACGAGCACGCGCTCACCGAACTGCTGCAGGAGTTCGACGTTCAGATCACCGAGGTGCCACAGAAAGACTGAGGGCGCGGGACTCCAGACCGGCGTGTCAGGTCGTCCGGTGTCCCGAGTGCGGCACCCGCCGCGCCGCCCGTCACGCCACTGTGGAGGTATGGGTACCGCCCTCGCCCGTTCACGAGCGATCGAACGGCCACTAGGATGACCGCGACGTGTCGACCGGTGGGAGTTCATATGACCGAGGGATCCGCGCGCCCGTCGCGGCGGACGGTGGCGGCCCGGTACGGGCGGCAGCACGCCGCCGGAGGGGCCATCGGCAGCATCCTCAACGGCAGCCGGAAACCCCGGTGGGACACCCGTCGCGCCACCGGGGTGCTGCTGCTGTCCCCGGCCGCCGGGTTCACCGCGGCCATGGCCCTGGGCGCGGGCAGTGCGTGGATCGGCGCGCTCTCGTTGTCGTTCGCGGCGGCGGCCGCCGGCCTGGTCGCGGCGGAGTGGCGGGCCAGACGTGACCCGGCGGAACGGTCCTCGGAGGACGCCGCCGCGGTGTTACCGGACGGCGCCGGGGGAACCGGGCGGTCGGGTCTCGGTGACGCGTCCCGGGCCGGGAACCACCCGTGAGGGGGAGGCGTTCCCTCTCGCGAGGGAGGGCGTGGCGGCGTCGCGGGCCGAAACTGAAGCCATGACGACGAACTCGCCTCGGGCGCTTCCCGCCCTGTCCGGTGCCGCCCGCACCCTCACCTACTGGGCCGGTGGCTTCATGTTGTTCATCGCCGCCGCCCACACCGCCGTGTTCGCGCCGCACCCGTACTGGGAGCATTGGATCTCGGGCGGGTTGCGGCAGGCGGGTGTGGACCCGGAGTCGTTGGCGACGTTCTGGGCACTTCCGGGCGGTTTCGTGGTCACGTTGGCACTGTTGGGCCTGATGGTGTTGCGGGACGCCCGGGCGGGCGCGGCGGTGCCGGGGTACTTCGGTCCGGTGATCGCCGTGTGGTGCCTGGCGTGTACGTGGCTGATCGGGCCGAGCGGTTTCCTGTCCGGCCTGGTCCCCGCGGCCCTGCTGATCGTGGCGGCCCTGCTGCGGCGGCGGCGGGGTTGACCGCCCACCACGGTCTCGGGTGGTGCGGCCGACCGCGCCGGCACCACCCGGGGCCGGGTCAGAACATCGACACGTGGACGTGGTTGGTGTGGTCACCCGAGGGGGTGCCGTTGCCGCCGCTGTAGGGACCCCAACCGTTCGCGGGATCCCAGAACTGGTTGTACCAGATCACGTACATGACGCCGAGCGAGTCGGCGTTCTCGGTGAACCAGTACGCCAGGTTGTCGCCGTAGGTCTTGTCGCCGCCGGAGGCGACGCCGCCGAAGCCGCCGGCCTGCGCGGAGAAGTCGCACGCCCTGCCTCGCGGATGCTCGCCGCCGTCCTCGGTGGGCCGGTAGCACGACGTGTAACGGTCGAATCCGGCCGACCGGGCCTGGTTGAGGGCGTGGTTCATGCGCGCGGTGATGCATCCGTCAGTGGTGGGGTCGTCGACGGCGCAGCTCTCGGAGGGCCAGGAGCCGTCGGAGTTGCGGGGCGCCGGTTCCGCGGAACCGTAGTCGCCGCCGGAGGGGCCGCTCTGGGCGTCCACCTCGCGTTGCGCGGCGTCCCTGGCCTTCTCCTTCTTCGCCAACGCCTTCTCGGCGGCCTCGACCTCGTCCTCCAGTGCCTGTTCGTCGGCGGCGAGGGTCTCCCGCGCGTCGACCAGCTCCTGAAGCTGCCGGCCGCTCTGGTCGCCCAGGTAGTTCACCATGGACAGACCGGAGATGGCCGAGTCCGGTGACCCGGTGGTCAGGATGGCCGTCGCCGACGGCAGGCCGCCGTTGGTGTAGGCCATGTGGGCGAAGTCGTTGACCTCGACGCTGAGTTCCTCGATGCGCTTCTCGTTGTCGGCGATGCGCTCTTCGAGTTCCTCCTGCCGTTCGAGGGCGTCTTCGAGTTCCTTCTCGGCCTCGACGTACTCCTCCAGGGCCTGTTCGAGTTCCTCTTCGATGCTGTGGCCGTCGTCTTCGGGATCGGCCGCGGCGGGTCCGGCGATCGGTGCGGCCACGAGCGCGGCGGCCGCCGAGATCACGACGGCGAGCCGTCGCCAACGGGGTGTGTTTCGCACAGGGTCCGTCTTTCGTCTCGTTCCGCCTACCGGGTTAGCTGTCGGGTTCGGGCGGCGAGACTGCCCTTCCGCGCGGAGCGGATTCACCCCTGCCGTGTTGACGTGGCGGTGGTTCCCCGGTTCACCCATGGGGTGATTCGGCGGTGGGCCGTCGCGGTCGCCTCCACATGACACGACCGGTTGGGGACGGCGGCCCGGGGCCACTGTATTGCCCGGCGGTGGCGGCGGCAACCACCGCCCCCGGGGAGTGCGTGAATGTCACCGCTGGTAGTCGCGGTGTCGCGGCGGGTCGGCGGGTGGGTCGTCGCGGCGGGCGAGCCGGGCGAGGGCGGGCAACGCGGCCGCTATGGCGTCCCGTTCGGTGTCGTCGAGTCCGGCGAGACGTTCGGCGAGGAACCGGGTGCGGTGCGCGATCCCGCGCCGGAGCGTGATCCGGCCGGTCCCGGTGAGCTCCACCGTCACCACCCTGGCGTCGCGGTCGCGTCGCTGCCGGACGACCAGGCCGTCGCGTTCCAGCCGGTTCACCTGGGCGGTCATGGTGGGGAGTTTGACGCCGTGGCGGGCCGCCAGCGCGGTCATCCGGAGCGGCCCGTCCTCCAGGGTCGCCAGGACGGTCAGTTGCGGTGGGCTCACGCCCTCGTGCGGCGTCGCGCGCAGCGCCAGCACGAGGTCGCGCAGTAGCAGGTTGAGGCTCGCGGCCAGGTCGTGATCGGTCATGCCACCCCTTTTCGCCGGTTTCCCGCCGGTGAGAAGCGTCGGCGGCCCGGGTCACCGCCCGGACCGCCGACGCAGATCCCATCACACCATGGACACGTGGACGTGGTCGGTGTGGTCGCACGACGGGCTCGTACCGCCGCAGCCGGGATACTCGCGCCAGCCGCCCAGCGCCGGTTCCCAGATCATGTTGAACCAGATGACGTACTTGACGCCGAGTTCGCTGCCGTACTCGACGAACCAGCCCGCCAGCGCGTCACCGTACGCCTTGTCACCGCCGACGGCGTACCCGTGGAAACCGCCGACGGCGGCCGAGAAGTCGCACGCCCTGCCGCGCGGATGTTCACCACCGTCCTCGGCGGAGCGATAGCACTTGGTGTAGCGGTCGAAACCGACGAGGATGGCCTGGGTGAGCGCGTGGTCCATGCGCGGGGTGATGCAGCCGCCCGTGGTGGGGTCGTCGACCGAGCAGCTCTCGTACGGGAAGGAGCCGTCGGTGTTGCGGGGGGCGGGTTCGGGTGCGGGGGCGTCGCTTCCGGTCGGACCGGCCGAGGTGCCGCCGCCCTCCGCGGCGACGGCGCGGGCCGCGGCGTCCCGGGCGGCCTTCATGTCGGCGAGCGCGTTCTCGGCGGCGATCACCTCGTCCTCCAACGCGACCTCCTCCGCCGCCAGGTCCTCCTTGGCGTCGACGAGGTCCTGGAGGTGCTGGCCGCTCTGGTCTCCCAGGTAGCTCACGGTGGTGAGCCCGTCCACGGCGCTGGCGGGGTCTCCGGTGGCCAGCACCGACACCGCCGACGGGATGCCGCCGTTGAGATACGCGGCCACCGCGAACTCGTTGACCTGGACGGTGAGTCTCTCGATGTCCTCCTTGGTTCGTACGATCTCGTCCTTGATCTCGTCCTGGCGTTCCTCGGCGGCGTTCAGTTCCGACTCGGCCGCGATGTAGTCGTCGATGGCCTGGGACAGTTCGGAGTCGATGCCCTGTTCCTCGGACGGGTCGGCGGCTGCGGTTCCGACGGAGAACAGCAGGGAACAGGCACCGGCGGCGGCGATGAGCACCGTGAGCCTGCGCCTGAGGGGAAATCTCGTCACGTAGCGGGATCTTTCTTCGTCGACCGCCTACCGGGTTAGCTGTCGGGTTCGGGCCGAAGAACGCCCTACCGCGCGGTTGCGCGGATTCACCCCGGGACTCCACCGCGGTGGTGCCGTTGGGTCCCCGGTTCGTCCTCCTGAGAGCACGACTCGGCGGGAGCCCCGTCGCCGCCCTGACCGCGGCGTGAATGGAACGAAGGCTCCGCGACAGCCTAGAGCATGCGATTCACCCGCTCAACGGTCCACATTCCGTGGCGGACCGGCCACGACGGGGCCGGTCAGCAACCGCAGGACGTCCTGCGCGCATCCCCACGACAGGGTGACTCCGGAACCGCCGTGGCCGTAGTTGTGGATGACCCGGGGGTCGTCGGGGTCGCGTTCCACGCGGATCGCGGACCGGCCGGGGCGCAGCCCGACCCGCCGTCCGACGACGCGGGCGCCGGCGAGCCGGGGTTCGATCGCGACGCATCTGGCCGTGATCGCGGCGGCCTCGTCCTCGTCCCATTCGAGGGACCGTTCCCCGGGCGCCGAGGTCCCACCCAGCACGACATAGTCCTGGTGGGGGAAGATGCAGGTGAGGTCGTTTCCCGCGACGTTGTCCTGGAAGAACTCGGTGATCCCGGGGTTCTCCACGAGGACGAGCTGGCCGCGGATGGGGACCATGTGGTCGTCGTCGGCGAGTTCCTCGGCGCCCAGGCCGGTGCAGTTGACGACGACGCCCTCCAGGTCGCGCCAGGACGTGACGGCATGTCCGTACCGGAGGGTTCCGCCGAGGTCGCCGAGTCGCCGTTCCAGGTGGGTCAGGTAACGCGGCATGTCGACCATGGGGATGGTGTAGCGCCAGCCTCCGGTGTAGCCGGGTGGGACCTCGTGCGGCAGGCACATGCGGAATCCGGGGACGTCCCTGGCCCACTGTGGCGCCTCGTCGAGGTCGTCGTAGGCCTCCACGCCGGGGACCATGCGCACTCCGGAGTCGGGGTCACGTGCCAGGCCGGTGAAGGTGTCTCGGCTGAGGGCGCTCCAGCGGAGTACGTCGTCGTGACCGGCCAGGTAGGGTCCCCAGCTGGCTCCGGCGACGGCGGAGGTGGTGTCGGACGGTGGCCTGTCGGAGACGACGGTGGTGCGGATCCCGGCTTCGGCCAGCACCACGGCGGTGGTGAGACCGGAGACTCCGGCACCGATGACGATCGCCTCGTTGTCGCTGCTTCCGGTCATGTCATTACGCTAGTGACCGTCCATGGTGACAACTGTCAGCAATTTGACACATGTAGATGTGTCATTTTGGGGATAGGCTGTAATCTTCGGGATTTTCGGCACGACAGGGGGTTTCGGCGCATGATGGTGACCGGCGAGGTACACACTGGACTACTGCAGCACTCCGTGGCCTTGACCCCCGACGGCGCCACCGCCCTCCTCGACCTGGTGCCCGGCGAGCCGGTGCGGCGCTCCCACCGGCCTCTGTCACGGGCCCAGTCCCCCGAACTGCTCACCGGTGTCGACTGCGAGATCCCGGTCGCGGGCAAGGCCACCCGCGCGGTGGGCACCGTCCTCAGCCGCGCCGTCATCACCGGCGGACACGTCCTCCAGGGCTCCGCCTTCGCCCACATCGCGGACTCCCCGGCACCACGCAGGTTGAGCTGGCCCCACTACCTCTCCCGTCCCGGCAGGGTCGAACTGCTCACCGCCCGCTCCGACGACGCGCTCGCCGAAGGGCTGCTCGCGGGCCCACGGCACGACGGACAGCTCCGGTTGTCCGCCATCGGAGACCACGCCTACAAGAACGTGTTGCGCAGCGACCGGCTCGACCGGCGCCCACCGCTGCGGCTGCCCGTCACCCGGCTCAGCTGGGTCGCGCGCGAGGTCTCCGGATCCGAACCCGCCGGGCTCCACCTCACCGTGAGGCGATCGCATCACCGCACCCTGCTGATCCGGCAACCGGACCTGGCGGTCTCGGACGTCACCGTGTTGTGTGAGGACATCGCTTATCACGACTGGCTGCTCAGCAGTGTCATCTCCCTGGTGGCGCAGGCCCGGATCGGCGGCGCCGACCGGGACGCGACCATCACACGACTCAAACCCGTCGTCGACCATCTCCTGCATCTGTGGATGCCGGCCGCACACTGCAATGGGGCAATGCGGCAGCGATGGCGGGATCTGGAGCGGACCCCCGGCTTCAGCCGGCAGTGGACCGCGTTGGTCAACCGGATCCGAGATCAGTTGACCCTTGCGATGCTCGGCCGGACCAGCCGCGCCTCGTCTCCCTTCTAACGAATGCGAGATGCCCATGGAACCATCCGCCACGGAAAGGACCCCGATCAAGCAGCGAGTGTCGATAGTCGCACGCAAGGTCATAGTCACCGTCGTCGTAGGCGTCTTCGGGTACATGCTCACCGAGAACGCCCTCAACGACGGGCCGCTCGCGGTCATGGCCTCGGTGTTCCTCGGCGGCGTCGCCTTCGTGACGCAGTTCCTCGTCGACACCGAACGCAAACTCGACGGCCTGCAACGGTCACTGGAACACGAGATCGCCGCGCTGCGACGCGACAACGCCGAACACCTCGAAGCGCTCCGTGAGGCCCATTCGAACCACCAGCGGAAGCTGGACGGGCACATCCGGCGCACGTTCCGGCAGATCAGCGAGGCCACCGAACTGCACGCTCTGGTCAGCGACTCACCGCTACCCGCCCAGGCGGTGTCGGACTGGGTGCGTGCCGCCGTCCAGGTTTCCAAGGAGACGCCCGAGTTGACGTCCCAGGTGATCCAGTCCGAGATCCGGCGCGGCCTCACCTTCATGCGGGAACTGCACAACGGCGCGGGGTCCTACGACGGCGAGGACCGGGACTGGCTGCTCAACCTCGCCAAACTGGCCGAGAACTCCATCAAGGCCACCAGCCTGGCGACAGTGGACTCGGGAACCGGCGCCGGTGACGGCGGCCTGTGGCAGACCGACCTGGGGATGCGCTACCTCGACTACCAGGAACAGGCCATCCGGCGCGGAGTGACCGTCCAGCGCATCTTCATCATCGACATCCCTCAACTCAACCCCCGCGGCCCGCTCGCCGACGTCCTGCAACGGCAGCGCGCCCGTGGCGTCGAGGTGCGCGTCCTGAACCCGCTGTCGATGCACCGCGCCGAGGTCAACGCCAACGCGCTGTACGACTTCATCGTGTTCGACGACCAGGTGACCTACGAGACCATCTCGGCCAGCCGCGCGGACCTCGGTTCCGCGCCCTACATCCGTTCCACGCGCGTGGGCGTCGACCCCACCAGGACCGCCGAACACCTCAAGCACTTCGAGACGCTGTGGAAGATCGCCACCGAGGTGAGCGACCAGTTCTGAAGCCCCGAGACGCCGACCGGACGGGTACGGTCACCGCCACGACGGCCCGAGGAACACGTACCCGATCCGGTCGGCGACCACGTCGGGAAGGCCGATCCCCTCCTGGCCCGCCCGGCGCGCCAGTTGCTCCAGGACCGGCCGCTGCGCGGCGAACGCGCCGATCAGGGTGCGCACGGCGTGTTCCGTCTTCAGGAAACGGGAGTCCATGATCGACAGAGTCCGGTAGGCGGCGAACGGCGCCGGTCGCGGTGTCGACCGCATCACGGCCGGCAGATCCCGCCACGGGACGTCCAGCCGTTCGGGGACCGGCTCCGGGACGGCCACCAACCGGCCCTCGTCGCGCAACAGGCCCAGGCGCAGCAACTGCCACACCGCGGCCAGGAACGCGCAGGACCAGCGTGGGAGCCGGTCGGCGCCGAGATTCCACATCTCCACGTCCACGAACACCGAATGCGGGTTGCCGGCGTTCTCCCGAGGTGGGGTCCACTGTGGTGACGGCGCCATCGCGGGTCGCCCCGCCCCCGCCGTGGATCGCTCGCCGTTGCTCAGCCAACCGGTGACCGACGCCGGAGGCCGCACCCCCGTCGTGCCCGGCGGGGGTTCGTCCACCAACCGGGCGGCCACCAGGGGCGCCACCGCGGAGTCACCGGTGTGCGCGCATCCGGATTCCCTGGCGACGTAGTCGATCGTCACGCCCGCCTCACCGGCGAGGCGGACCACCCGCGGTATCAACTCGTTCGGCGGGGGGATCCCGCCCGAGTAGTCGTCCACCAGGAACGTCGTACAGACGCGCGGTCGCACCGGTGCCAGTTCCCGGGCCGCGATGTCGCGCGCGGCCTCGTACCAGGACCCGACCCGCCGGAAGTATTCGACGAGCGCCGCGTCGTCCCGCGCGTAGTCCTCCCGGTAGAGGTGTCCGAGTTCCACCGACAGGTGCGACAGTGGTTGCCCGTCGGTGCGCGGTGTCGCCTCGTCCTCGTCGAAACGGGCCACCGCCGCCGGTTCGGTCACAGCGACACCCACGAGTACTCGGGTGTCAGTTTCTCGGTCAGGTCGACGAACGCCCGTACCGTCGCGAGATTGGCGGTCTTACGGGTCCGGGTGTCGGCGTTGGTGAGGATCTGTTCACGCCACTGCAACACCGGATCGTGCGGTATCCGGCCGATGGAACCGGTCCTGCCGGCGCCGAGCCTGCCCGCCATCTCGTGCAACTCGTCGTTGCACTCGTGCAGCCACGCCACCTGCGGCGCGGTGAGGCCCGCCAGCGAGCGCGAATCCGGGTCCACCACGGCGGTCCGCACGAAGCGGATCATGTCGCGAAGCCGTTGCTCGTCATGCCCGAGCGAGGTCCCGGTCTTGATGAGCCCCCGCTCGCCGTTGACGAGTCCGTCGGCGGCGAGCAGGTGTTGCCTCGTCCACCGGTGGAACACCAGCCACCGCGCCGCCACGGGTTCCAACGCGGGCATCGCGAGCACCTGGAGGGCGATCTGGGTGGCGTAGGAACGTCCCGCCGACAGGTCCACGAACGTCAGGTCGAACTCCGCCTCCTGGGCGAGGAAGAGGTCCGCGCACCGCGACACCACCTGGGGGTCGCCCTCGAACTCACCGCCGCCGACGTCACCGGGGCACAGCACGAGTTCACCGGCCTCGTCCGGGCGCCGCCGGATCGCCTCCCGTTCGGAGTCCAGCCACACGTTCACCCGGTGGGGAGCCTCGCACAGCCCGCGGAGGTAGGCGTGGAGTCCCCCGTGCGGAGTCCCCTGTGACACGTCGTCGATGTTGAAGATCGTGCCCGCGGTGGGCGAGCCGAAGTCGAAGTCGAGATAGCAGACGTTCCGGCCGTGCAGTGCCGCCTGGTAGGCCAGGTTGCAACTGGTGACGGACCTGCCGGTGCCCCCCTTGTCCGAGGTGGCGAAGACCAGCACCGCTACTCCTCTCCCCCGGCGCGGGCGGAGTCCTGACTGTCCAACTCGTGCAACGCCAGCGTCAGCAACGCCACCGCGCTGGCCGGGCGCACCTGGATGATCTCCCGCACCCGGTTCAACTGGCCCTGTACCGAATCGAGCATCTCCCGGATCGCCGGGGCGACCTGGACGCCGCGCCGCAGCAGTTCCTGGTCGTACAGGTGCTCCGCCTCGTCGAGCATGGCCCTGGCCTGTGAGACGAGGCCGGGATTGCGGACCGGCGAGCTCGCGGTGAGCTGCGCCGCCTGGACCAGGGACTCCACCACGCGGAGCGTGGGTTGCCAGGCGGGCACTCCCCGGGTGTGGGTCCACCCGGGGTACGCGCGGACGGGTTCGTCCCAAAGGGACTGTCCCGCCTGCGGTCCGAGCTTCCGCCGCTCCAGGTGGTCCCACAGTTCGTCCAGGTACTCCATCATGGTGCGGCGCAGCCCCTGGTTCTCCACCACCTGGAGGAGCCGGACGGTGCGTTTCAGCAGTAGTGGGGCGAAGTCGGCCGTCGTCCAGCGCAGCCGGTTCTCGGCCTCGGACAGTTTCGCCCGGTCCATGCCGACGAGGATGCCCGAGATGTGGGACTCCACGGCGGGATCGCCGCTGAGCGCGCGCCGGGTGATGCGGGCCCGGTTGCCGAGTTCCCGCAGTACCTCGGCGAGGCGGGCGGTGTCCTGCTCCGGGATCTGCCGGTTGGCGAGGTCACGCACGATGATCGCGGTGACCAGAAGGCTGTAGTAGTCGTGTTCGACGGTGTCGACGGTGCGCCACGGGAGGTCTTCCAGCGGCCACCTGCCCTCGCCGAAGCTGCCGAGCGTGGACCAGTACCGCTGGGTCAGTTCCCAGCGCAGTTGAAGCGCCTGGGCGAGCCGCTGCTGTACGTCGTCGAGCAGGCCGAGCTGGCGGGTGCGTGGGCTGAACAGGTCGGCGAGACCGTCCATCACGACCACCGTGAAGTACAGGTACGGCGCCGGGTAGGAGTCACCGGGCCGCTGCCAGGACTTCTCGGCGATGAACTCGATCGGACCGACGCCTTCGACGACACCCCACGACCAACCGACCTGGTACAGCCGGTTCGGGTTGTCGAGGTCGCCGGGCTCCTCTATGCCCAGTCGCAGGTCGCGAACACTGGCGGTGACCGTCTGCAGCCGGCGGCGCAGTTCGTTGGCGACCGATCGCCGTGACGCACCGGTCTGGTTGAGCATCTGCAGGAGCGTGGTGCCCTCTTTGGAGTCGTATTCGAAGGAGTCCACCGCGAAGCTTCGGACCAGCCCCACGAGCGCCGCCGTCAACCGTTCGCTGGCGAGTTCCTCCAGGCGCCGCACACTGTCCAGGACCTCGCCCCGGTTGACGACCCGGCGGAACTCCCGCGCGAACGCGAGCATCGCCAGGGTCAGGGTGACCGACAGCGCGAAGCCCTCGGCGATGTCGCGGTCGGCCGTCTCCGGCGTGACGGTGGCACCGTCCGACAGCACCAGGTACCCGGCGCCGTCGAAGCGGGGCCCCTCGTCGTCGCGATGCCGTTCCAGGTACTGGATCTGGATGTCCAGTACCACGCGTGGAATCTGGATCGCGCCGCCGAGGGGCTGCAGCGCACTGAGAACGTCCTCATAGGTGGCGTCCGGGTTGCTGAACCGCAGCGACTCGATGTCCACCGGCGGGAACACCAGGCAGAGCAGTTGCTGTGCGTCCACGACCGAGTCGTTGCCGGTGGGATCGGCCCACCGCCATCGGCCGTCGGACCACGACGCGGCCAGGAGTGATCTCCACACCTCGAGCAGTTGCTGTCGGGGACGTATCTTCATCGCACCACCATGGACGTGCCGGCCTGATCGGTCAGATGATCGGGTTGACCGTCCCGGTTGCCACGATCATGCCGCCGTAGCCTTTGCGGAACGGGTCAACCAGTTCGATCGGGTGTATATCCACTGTAACCTGGTCGGCCGGAAACTGCTGGCGCACATCGGTTTCGGATATCGCCACCGCCGGGTAGAGCGTCTCGTCCACCCGGTATCCCGCGGACTCCTTCATGAAGGCGGCGGCGAATCGGCCGCCGGGTTTGATCAGTCCCAGGAAGCGCTCCACCGCCGTGGAGAACTCACGCAGCTCCGTGGATATCGACTCGGCCACGAAGAACATGGTCGCCATGTCGTACTCGGCGACCTCGGTAACGGTCAACACGTCACCGGGCACCACGCTCAATCGTCGCGGCAACAGCGCCCGCACCCCGTCCAACTCGCCGTACGGGCTGCGTTCGGCCAGAACGTCCCAGAACAACCGCCACGACTCGTCGGGTGCGGTGAGCTGCCCGGTGAGCCAACGGCGGTTGGCGGCGGAGCGCTCGTACAACACGACACGGTCGCAATACGGCAGCATCGCAAGCGCCGGGTACAGGTTCGCTCCGGCACCGACGTCGATTCCCCGGAGACCGCGGCCTGATTCGGCCGCGAAGTGGTCGCGCACGATCTCGAGGATCTGCTGGTCGTCCTTGCGCAGTTCGTCGTAGTTGTGCTGCTTATACCATTGGGAGTTGAAACCGTCCCAGTCGTAATCGCGGTTCCTGACCGCCTCGGTGAGTTCATGTTCCGGCACGTCTGCTCCAAACCTCCGGCCGTCCCGTTCGCATGCGGCACCCCTCCAGCCGCACAACGTGGCCGATCCCCTGCTCACAGTAACGACGCATTCGCCGAAGCGATGCGGCCTACCAGGGGTGTATCGGCGACCCGGCCGGAAGGGCGGATGCAAAGTGAGACAGTTGAATAGATGATGCTCTTGATCTTAGCCCCGGCAACGGATACCGGCGTCGTGCCAGGGTCCTCGATCCGGCCGGCCCGGCGGGCCGTCACCGCCGGTTCCGACCCGGCGGCGGCTCGGGTGACCGGGGCGCGGACCGGTCAGGCGTCGTCGCGGACCGGGGGGCGGGAGAGGCGACGCCGGATCGACACGGCGAACCACCACGTCAACCCGAAGATCAACCCGACGGCCGCCAGCGACCAGTGCAACAGCCCCGCGGCCAGCAGTACGACCTGCACACCCGCGGCGGCATACCATGCCCAGCGCCGCCGCATGAACGCGGCGAGGACGACGCACACGACGGTCAACACCAGCACCAACGTCACGGCCGGCCACAACGGTTCCACCCGCAACATCCGCAACGGGACCAGGCACAACAGCAGTACCAGCGATTCCAACGCCACCACGGAAGCGCCCATCGCGGTGATCGCCCGCCCTGGGTCGGCCAGGCCGCTGGCGTTCGGATCCGCCGCGTCGGTGCCCGCTTCCCCGGTTGCGCCGGGCCGGTCGGAGTCGGTCATTCCCCGATTGTCGCCGACGCCTCCGCGCCACCTCACCCGGCCGGGTGCGACGGGGTACGGCTCACCCGGCTCGCGGGGGTCTTGCGGAAGCGTGAACTATCCGACACAATGAGCGCCGAAGCCGGATTCGGCTTCGCGAATGTTCGCATTCGACCGAGCGCGCGGGATGGGCCGCCCGGTCGATCTACCGGAGTGCGCGGTGGCCACGCCACCGTCACACCGGTATACGACCGATTACCAGACGACCCCGTGGCACCGTGCCGCGATCCGCCGCCGCCTCCCGATCACACTCCACCGCCGGACCCACCGGCGGGTTCCGTCGTAACCGTGGAACGGCAACGGTCACCGGCATGCGTGCGCGCCTCGGCCCACCGGCCGGGCGTGGGGTCACGTGTGAAGGGACTTCCAACCATGCGACTCCTCAAGTCAGTCGGCGACAGGATGCTCAACCGGCTCGCTCCGCCGGGGACCACCCGATGCGAGTTCCGTAGCTGCCACCTTCCGCAATGTACGAAACAGTGCTGCTACAGCAACGGCACCTGGACCTGCAGCGCCTGCTTCTGCTGACGCGACGAGTCCCCGGCTGGAAGGGAATGAAACGCCGGTGCGGGTCCCCCCACCAGGTCGGTGATCGACGATGCGGCGACCCCGTCGCACACCGCCCACCGTTTCCGCGTTCACGGAATCCGCACCCACCCTTTCGAGGCCGGGGACGGCGATGCCGCCCGGCCGACCGACCCCACACGGCCGTCACGGCCGTCGAACGAAGGAGCCCCACGATGGCCCATCTCAACGGAGTCGCCGACCGGCTGCTCGCCCGCCTTATCGGCGGCACCCCGAACGCGTGCCAGTGGCGCGACTGCGGCGGCAACTGCATCCGCCGCTGCTGCACCGGCCAGGGTTGCGGCCTCTGCATCTGCCCGGTCTGATCGCCGTACCGGGTGCGGTCAGACACCGCACCCGGTACCTCCCGACCCCAACCGTCATCGATCTCTCCAGGAGGAACACATGGCACGTCTGCACGGTCTCGCCGACCGCGTCCTCGCCCGCATGGTGGGTGCCAAACCGAACGCCTGCGAATGGTTCAGCTGCGGCGGTGACTGCATCCGCTACTGCTGCGACGGCTCCTGCGGCCCCTGCGCCTGCCCCTGACCGTCCCCGGAAAGCACCGGTCCACACCCCCTCGTGAAGGAGTATCCACATGGCACGTCTACACGGTCTCGCCGACCGCGTCCTCGCCCGCATGGTCGGAATCGGGGCCAAGGGCTGCACGGTCAACCCGTGCGCGCCCGGGGGCTGCATCCGCCACTGCTGCGACGGCCGCTGCGGCGCCTGCGCCTGTCCCTGACATCCACCCACATAACAGCGCATCGGAGAACCGACATGGCCTACCTCAACGGAGCCGCCGACCGGCTGCTGAAACCTGCCGCCTGCGACACGTACGCCTGCGCCTTCCCGGGCTGCGTCCGGCGTTGCTGTAACGGCGTCTGCGGCGCCTGCGTCTGCCCCTGATCCCACCGACATCGCATTCCCGGGCCTCCCGGTGACCACGGAACCGTGGCAGCCCCACCACCGGGAGCCCCCGTTACCCGTAGGAGAACCCTTGCGTCTCTTCAATTCCCTCGCCGATCGGATGCTGGCGAGGCTCGCCCCCGCCTCGGTCCCCCGCTGCTACAACCAGCCGTGCGGCACGAGCTGTTGGCGCCGCTGCTGTCCGGTCTCGGGCGGCGGCGTGCGGTGCGAACCGAGCTGCTTCTGCACCTGAGTCCCGTGTGGACGCCTCATCGACGGGACGCCGCGAACCGGAGACGGAGTGTTGCGCCCCGGATGGGTTTCCGCCACAATGATTGCCGCGACCGGGTTCCCGGTCGCACCATCAACGCCCGTCGATGGCCGACCGCGTGGGATGGCTGCCCGGTCGGGTCTCGGCGTGCGCCGGCCCACGCATGCGGACCGGGCCGCTCCCGCCGGATCGCACCGGTATGCCCCACCGGGTGCGGGTCGACGCCCACGGCATCCGGCCGGGGGCCACCGATCACACCCGTCACCGGTCGAGTTTCGGTAGACCGCGTCCTCATGCCCGGGGACGGCGGCCGGTCGTGACGGCCCCCGGAGAGGAATCGTCGTGAAACGACTCAACGCGCTCGGTGACCGCCTGCTCGGCAAGCTGGCCCCCCGATCGGTCGGCCCGCAGGCCTGTCACATCATCCCGTGCGGTACCAGTTGCTGGCGCCGCTGCTGCGACGGCACCTGCGCCCCCATGTGCTTCTGCTGACCCCACTCGCCCGTCCTGAAAGGAAATCGTCGTGAAACGACTCAACGCGCTCGGTGACCGCCTGCTCGGCAAGCTGGCCCCCCAGTCGGTCGGCCCGCAGGCCTGTCAGACGTACGCCTGTGGCCGCGGCTGCTACCGTCGCTGCTGCGACGGCGTCTGCGGAATGTGCTACTGCTGAATCTGAGAGGCCCGGCCGCGTGATCGCGGCCGGGCCGTCCCACGTCCCGGCGAGCTCACTTCACGAGCAGTTTGCGCGCGTCCCCCGCGGTGTACACCGACCCGGTGATGAGGACCCCCGCACCGCCGAACGCCGCCTCGCCCTCCTCGGCCAGTCGCACCGCCGTCTCGATGGCGTCGGCCAGCCGGGGCACCACCGTCACCTGTTCGGGCTGGAACACCCGTAGCGCCTCCGCGGCCAGTTCGGCGGCCGGTTTGGCGCGGGTGACGCTCGCCTGGCTGACCACCAGGTGGTCGCAGATGGTGTGGAGTTCGGTCAGCATCTCGTGTGAGTCCTTGTCGCCCGACATGGCGACGAGTCCGATCAACCGGGAGAACGTGAACTCCTCCCGCATCGCCTGCACGGTCGCCCGCATCCCGGCGGGGTTGTGCGCGGCGTCGATCAGGACGGTCGGCGCGGTCCGGACCCGTTCGAGGCGTCCCGGTGACGTCGCCTGCGCGAAGCCCTCCGCGATGACGTCACCGTCGAGGGTCTTGGCCTCGCCCGCGCCCAGCAGCACCTCCACCGCGGCCAGCGCGGCGGCGGCGTTGTGGGCCTGATGTCCCCCGTGCAGGGGCAGGAACACGTCCTCGTAGACCGCTCCCGACGGCATGCGCAGTGTCAGCGACTGTCCGCCGACCGCGACCCGGCGTTCCTCCACGTCGAACCTGCGGCCCTCGGCCACCAGGGACGCGCCGACGACGTGGCAGCGTTCCACCAGCGGCACCATCGCCTCGGGCTCCTGGAGTGAGGTGACCAGAGTCGCACCCTTGTGGACTATCCCGGCCTTCATGGTGGCGATGTCGGTGAGCGTGTCGCCGAGCCACTGTGTGTGGTCGATGCCCACCGGCGTGATGACCGCGACCTCGGCCGCCAGGACGTTGGTCGCGTCGGTCTCGCCACCGACCCCGACCTCCACGACCGCCACGTCCACCGGCGCGTCGGCGAACGCCGCCATGGCGAGCGCGGTCGTCATCTCGAAGTAGGTCATGCTCTCGTCGAACTCCGCGTCCACCATGGCCGCCAACGGCTCGACCTCCCGGTACAGCGCGGTGAACCGCTCCGGCGAGATCGGTTCGCCGTCGACGCTGACGCGTTCCCGGACGGTGTCGAGGTGCGGGCTGGTGTAGCGGCCGGTGCGCAGGCCGTGCGCCCGAAGCAGCGACTCCACCATGCGGGCGGTGGAGGTCTTGCCGTTGGTGCCGGTGATGTGCACCGCCCGGAACGTCTTGTGTGGATCACCCAGCAGCTCCAGCAGCCGCTTGATCCGGTGCATGTCGAAGTTGACGCGGCTGTAACCGCGTGCCTCCAGCGCGGCTTCGACGGCGAAGTACTGGGCGTATTCCTCGGCGCTGGTCACTGGGCTCCCCGTCTGGCGATGGTCTCGGTGGGCACGACGTGGCCCGGCCACCATGGTACGACCGGTGGCCGGGCACTTCGCCGGGTACACGTGTGACGGCGGGCGGCGTCACGCCGCCGGCAACGCCGCCAGTTGCGCGGTGATCCGGGTGATGTCGGACTCCGCGGTCGCCTGCCGCTGCCGGATCTTGGCGACCACGTCTTCGGGGGCCTTGGCGAGGAAGCCCTCATTGCCGAGCTTGCGGGTGCAGCCGTCCAACTCCTTGCGGGCGGCGGCCAGCGCCTTGTCGAGCCTGGCGCGTTCGGCGGCGACGTCGATGTTGCCGCGGGTGTCCAGTCGCACGGTCACGTGGTCGGTGACCGCCAGCGTCGCCGTGGCGGTGAAGTCGTCACCGGGCTCGTCGAGCCTGGCCAGCGAACGGATCAGGTTCTCGTGCGCGGCGAGACCCGCCTCGGTGAGACCGGAGAGCCGGGTCGCGACGCGCTGCCCCGGCTTGAGTCCCTGGTCGGAACGGAAGCGCCGGACCTCGGTGACCAGTTCCTGCAACGCCGCCACGGTCGCCTCGGCCTGCGGATCGGTCTCGCCCGGCGTCGGCCAGGCCGCGACCATGACGGAATCGCCCCGTTCCTCGCCGCCGGTCAGGGCCAGCCACAACTCCTCGGTGACGAACGGGACCACCGGGTGAAGCAGCCGCAGCAGGCTGTCGAGCACGTGGCCGAGCACCCTGCGGGTGCGGTCGGCGGCCTCGCCGCCCTCGGCCAGCACCGGCTTGGACAGCTCCAGGTACCAGTCGCACACCTCGTCCCACGCGAAGTGGTACAGCGCGGCGGACATCTTCGCGAACTCGAACCGTTCGTACTGCGCGTCCACCTCCTCGACGGTGCGCGCCAGCCGGGAGAGGATCCACCGGTCGGTGGTGGACAGGTCGTCCGGCAGCGGCCCCTCCACGGTCGCGCCCGACATCAACGCGAACCGGGTGGCGTTCCACAGCTTGTTGCAGAAGTTCCGCGCCGCCTGCACCCACTCGTCGTTGACCACCAGGTCACCGCCGGGGGTGGTGTTGCGGGCCAGGAAGAACCGCAGCGCGTCGCTGCCGTACGCGTCCATCAGGTCGAGCGGGTCGACGCCGTTGCCGCGCGACTTCGACATCTTCTTGCCGTCCTCGTCGCGGATGAGGCCGTGCAGGAACACGTCCTTGAACGGCGGGGTGCCGTCCATGGCGTACATGCCGAACATCATCATCCGCACGACCCAGAAGAACAGGATGTCGTAGCCGGTGGACAACACCGTGTTCGGGTAGAACTTCCGCAGCGACGCGGTGTCCTCGGGCCAGCCCAGTGTCGAGAACGGCCACAGCGCCGAGGAGAACCAGGTGTCGAGCACGTCCGGGTCCTGCCGCCAGCCCTCGGGGGCGGTCTCGTCCGGTCCCACGCAGACCTGTTCGCCGTCGGGGCCGTACCAGATCGGGATGCGGTGACCCCACCACAACTGCCGCGAGATGCACCAGTCGTGGATGTTGTCCACCCACGAGAAGTACCGCTTCTCCTGTTCCGGCGGGTGGATCCGCACCCGGCCGTCCCGCACCGCGTCGCCGGCGGCCTTCGCCAGCGGCCCCACCTTCACGAACCACTGCTTGCTCAGCCGCGGCTCCACCGTCGTCTTGCACCGTTCACAGTGGCCGACGGCGTGCACGTAGGGCCGTTTCTCCTCGACGACGCGGCCGTCGGCGCGCAACGCCGCCACGATCGCCGGGCGCGCCTCGAACCGGTCGAGACCCTGGAACGGGCCGTGCGCCGTGACGGTGCCGCGCTCGTCCATGACGGTCAGGTTCGGCAGGTCGTGGCGGCGGCCGATCTCGAAGTCGTTCGGGTCGTGCGCCGGGGTCACCTTGACCGCGCCCGTCCCGAACTCCGGGTCCACGTGCGCGTCGGCGATCACGGGGATGCGGCGGCCCGTCAACGGCAACTCCACCTCGGTTCCCACCAGGTGCGCGTAGCGTGCGTCGTCGGGATGCACCGCCACGGCGGTGTCGCCCAGCATCGTCTCGGCGCGGGTGGTGGCCACCACGATGGAGGCGTCGCCGTCGCCGTAACGGATGCTGACCAGCTCACCCTCGTCGTCGGTGTGCTCCACCTCGATGTCCGACAGCGCGGTCATACAGCGGGGGCACCAGTTGATGATGCGTTCCGCGCGGTAGATCAGCTCGTCGTCGTAGAGCCGCTTGAAGATGGTCTGCACGGCGCGGGACAGGCCCTCGTCCATGGTGAACCGTTCACGGTCCCAGTCGACGGCGTCACCCAGCCGGCGCATCTGGCCGGAGATCTTGCCGCCGTACTCGTTCTTCCACTGCCACACCCGTTCCACGAACGCCTCGCGGCCGAGGTCGTGACGGGACAGGCCCTCGTCGGCGAGGTTGCGTTCCACCACGTTCTGGGTGGAGATGCCCGCGTGGTCCATGCCGGGCATCCACAGCGCCTCGAAGCCCCGCATCCGGGCGCGCCGGGTGAGGGCGTCGATCACGGTGTGGTCCTGGGCGTGCCCCAGGTGCAGGCTTCCGGTCACGTTCGGCGGAGGGATCACGATCGTGTAGGCGGGCTTGTCGCTGTCCTCCGACGCGGCGAAGCGGCCGTCGGCTACCCACTGCGCATAGCGCCGCGACTCTACGTCGGCGGGCGCGTACTGAGGGGGTAGTTCGGTACGGGCCTGGGGCTTCGCTTCATTCGTCACCAGACAAGTCTACGAATCGCGGCGCGCGGCCGTCATCAGGGTTTTGCCGTCCGGTCGGCCGGGTCGGCGGACGGCATCGGACGCACCCTGCGAGGCGGGACGGGCTGACCCACCACCGCGAGACCTCGCCGCACCAGCACCCGGAGCCGGGGAGGCGAGGGGAGCCCGCGCGCGCCGGTCACAGCGGCTTCGGCGCCAGGTCGGCGCAGTCGCAGCCGAGGTCGTCGGGCAGGTCCGCCACCAGGGTGGCGAGGATGTCGCCGACCACCGCGAGGTTCGCGGCGAACAACTCCATGACCTCGTCCTGGGTGACTCCGGAGCCCTGCTCCACGCCCGCGTCCATGTCGGTCACCAGGCACAGCGGCAGGTAACACAGTCCCAGTTCCCGGGCGAGCGACACCTCCGGCAGCGCGGTCATCCCGATCAGCGACCAGCCCTGCGCCGCGTACCAGCGGGATTCCGCCCGGGTCGAGAACCGCGGCCCCTCCACCACCACCTGGGTGCCGCCGTCGGTGGCCGGGCGGCCGCAGGACCGCGCCGCCGCCAGTACCGCCGCGCGACCGGGGCCGCAGTACGGGTCCGCGAACGGGGCGTGCGCGGTCTCCGGGCCGTCGAAGAAGGTCTGCGGCCTGCCGGAGGTGCGATCGACCAGCTGGTCCGGCACGACGAGGCCGCCCGGCGCCAGATCGGGACTCAGCCCGCCGACGGCGCTGACCCCGATCACCCGCCGGGCACCCGCCTCGGCCAGGCTCCACAGGTTGGCGCGGTAGTTGATCCGGTGTGGCGGGAACCGGTGCCCGGGTCCGTGCCGGGGCAGGAACGCGACCGGTCTGCCCGCCAGCTCCCCCACCGCCACGTCGTCGGACGGCGCGCCGTACGGCGTCTCGACGGTCCGGCGGACCGGCGACTCGAACAGCGAATACAGTCCCGATCCGCCGACGACCGCGATCGCGGCGCCGGGCGGGGACACGGGTCCGGGTGCGGCCATGTCGTCTCGTCCTCTCGTTGCCTCCGGGTTCCGGAGGCGGTCTCCGGGTGGCGGTCTCGCGAGGCCGTCGCGGTCACGTGATCCACCCGACCGGGCCGGCGCTCGTCCGAGAACACCCTCCAACACAGGACCGATACCCACGCGGGCGCCGCGCCGACCGCACCGCCGGTCTCGAATCCCTTCCGGGCGCGGCGGGGATCCGTATCGTGACGGGATGCGGGTACTGGTCACCGGCGGCGCCGGTTTCATCGGCTCACAGGTCGTGGCGGAGTTCGCGTCGGCCGGTCACGACGTGACCGTGCTGGACGCCCTGCTGCCCACCGCGCACGCCGTCGCGCCACCGACGCAGGACGGACGGTTGACGCGCGGCGACGTACGCGACCCGGTCGCGGTGGACGCCGCGGTGGCCGGAGTGGACCTGGTGTGCCACCAGGCCGCGATGGTGGGCCTGGGCCGGGACTTCGACGACGCGCCGGATTACGTCGCCTGCAACGATCTGGGGACGGCGGTGCTGCTGGCCGCGATGGCGCGGCACCGGGTCGGGCGGCTGGTACTGGCGGGTTCCATGGTGGTCTACGGCGAGGGCGAGTACCACTGCGAGCGGCACGGCCGGGTCCGGCCGGGTCCGCGCCGGGTGGAGGACCTGTCCCGGGGCGCCTTCGAGCCGCGCTGCCCCGACTGCGGTGACGACCTCGGATACGGACTGGTCGATGAGGACGCCCCCGCCGATCCCCGCAACGTGTACGCCGCGACCAAGCTCGCGCAGGAGCACCTGGCGTCGTCGTGGGCGCGCGCCACCGGGGGACGCGCGACGGCGTTGCGGTACCACAACGTGTACGGGCCGGGAATGCCCGCGGACACGCCGTACGCGGGGGTGGCGGCGTTCTTCCGTTCCGCGCTGGAACGCGGGGAGGCGCCGCGCGTGTTCGAGGACGGACGTCAGCGCCGCGACTTCGTGCACGTCCGCGACGTCGCCGCCGCGAACCTCGCCGCCGCCGAGTCCCTCGCGGACACCGGTGAGGGGACGTTCCGGGTGTACAACGTCGCCAGCGGAGAACCCCACACCATCGGCGAGATGGCGGAGGCCCTCGCCGAGGCGCACGGCGGGCCCAGCCCCCGGGTGACCGGGGAGTTCCGGCTGGGGGACGTCCGCCACATCACCGCGTCGACGCGGCGGATCGCCTCCGAACTGGGGTGGCGGGCGGCGGTCGGTTTCGACGCCGGTATCCGGGAGTTCGCGAAGGCGGAACTGCGCGCCACGGGCTGACGCCCGGTACGGGCGTGCGGGACTCGGCCACGATGCACGTTTCGGCCGTCCGTTCCGTCCCGGTTCCGTAGGGTGGAGGCCGTGATGGAGACCGGACCGGCACCGGTGGACGTGATCCTGCCGTGCCTTGACGAGGCCGAGGCGCTGCCGTGGGTGCTGGGCCGGATCCCGGCGGGGTGGCGCGCGATCGTGGTGGACAACGGTTCCCGGGACGGCTCCGCGGAGGTCGCGGCACGCCTGGGGGCGACGGTGGTCTCCGAGCCCAGGAAGGGCTTCGGGTCGGCGTGTCACGCGGGGCTGACCGCCGCGACCGCCGACATCGTGTGCTTCTGCGACTGCGACGCCTCCATGGACCCGTCGGCCCTGGTCCCGTTGGCGCGGACGGTCGAATCCGGCCGGTTCGACCTGATGCTGGGCAGTCGCCGCCCCACCACCTGGACGGCGTGGCCGCTGCACGCCAGGTTGGGGAACCGGGCGTTGTCGGTGATGCTGCGGCACCGCACCGGCCTGCGGCTTCCCGACCTGGGGCCGATGCGGGCCGCGCGGCGCCGCGACCTATTGGCGTTGGGTATCCGGGACCGGCGTTCCGGGTACCCGTTGGAGATGGTCGTCCGGGCCTCCGACGCGGGTTGGCGGATCGCGGAGACGACGGTGCCGTACCTGCCCCGCACCGGGCGTTCCAAGGTGACCGGTACGTGGACCGGCACGTGGCACGCGGTGCGCGACATGCGGAAGGTGTTGCAGTCATGACCGATGCGGCCTGTCTGCTGGTGATCGCCAAGGCGCCGGTTCCCGGCCGGGTCAAGACCCGGCTGACTCCCGGGTTCACACCGGTGCAGGCGGCGGCGTTGGCGGAGGCGGCGCTGCGGGACACGCTGCGGACCGTGTGCGACTGCCCGGCCCGGCGGCGGGTCCTGGTGCTCGACGGTGAAGCCGGTGACTGGCTGCCCGAGGGGGTCGAGGTGGTGCCGCAGCGCGGTGACGGCCTGGACGAACGGCTCGGCCACGCGTTCGGCGTCGACCCGGGACCGTGCCTGTTGATCGGAATGGACACTCCACAGGTGACGCCCGGCCTGTTGGCGCCGGTACTCGCCGAGGACGCCTGGCACGACACCGACGCGTGGTTCGGTCCCGCCGCCGACGGCGGTTTCTGGGCGCTCGGCTTCGCGACGCCCCGGCCGGACCTGGTGCGGGGCGTACCGATGTCACGGGACGACACCGGAGCGGTGCAGCGGGACCGGTTGGTCCGCGCGGGACTGCGGGTACGGGACCTGCCGACGCTGCGGGACGTCGACACGCCGTCCGACGTCGCCGTGGTGGCCGCGCAGGCCCGGGACGGGGCGTTCGCCGCCGAAGCCGACCGGATCGGAGCCTTTGTTGCGAGCCGAACTTGACACCGGGCCGGAGCCTCCGGCGTTGACCTGGCGGTCGGACCTGTACGCGAAGGCGTTGCGCGCCGGAGGCGGGACGTTGTTCCTGCGGCGCGCGGACGGCCGGACCTTGCCGTTGGACATCGAACGGTGGTGCGGTGCCGCCACCGCCGCCGACCACGAGGTGGTGCGCCGCTGTCGTGGGGCGGTCATCGACATCGGTTGCGGCCCCGGCAGGTTCGTGACGGCGCTGCGCGGCCGGTGCCGCCCGGTGCTGGGCATCGACATCAGCGCCGCGGCGGTGGACCACACCCGCCGGTCGGGCGGGCGGGCGCTGTGCCGTTCGGTGTACGACCGGGTCCCCGGGGAGGGCGACTGGGACACCGCGCTGCTCATGGACGGCAACATCGGGATCGGTGGCGATCCGGCGGCGTTGCTGCGGCGGGTCGCGGCGATCGTCGCCCCGGGCGGGCTACTGCTCGCCGAGGTCGCGGCCGCCGACGTGGACGAGCGCCTGACCGTCCACGTGGAGAACGCGCACGGTGAACACGGGAAGCGGTTCGCGTGGGCGCGGGTGGGGCCGCGCGCGCTCGCCGGTCACGCCCGGAGCACGCGGTGGCGGATCGTGGAACGGTGGCACAGTCACGGCCGGCACTTCGTCGCACTGCGGTTACCACCACAGCACGAGGAATCCGGTCACGGCGATCGCGGTGACGGCCTGCGCGGCCAACCCGAACCGGGCGGCGCGCACCGGGATCAGCCCCGCCAGCGGCAGCAGCCACACCGCGAACGGCAGGTAGATGCGCTCGGTCTCACCGACCGACAGGCCCGACGCCAACGCCACCGCCAGGATGACGGCCACCGCCCCGGGAAGGACCGCGAACCGGTCCCGCCGCAGCCAGGCGAGGCCCGCCACCGTCGCCGGGCCGACCGCGACGGCGAGCGCCGCGATGTTGGCGAACCAGAAGTACCACTCGGGCCGTTCGATCCAGCCGCGTCCGGCGCGTACCCGCTGAGTCGCCAGATCCAGGCCGGTGAACCAGTCGAAACCCGCCAGGGCCGCCGCGAGCAGCAACACCACCACCACCGCGCCGCCCACCACGAGGGGCCGGAATCGCCGCTGCGCCACCACGACCGCCACGGCGAGGACACCGATCAACGTCAACCCGTACGACAGGAACAGGCAACCGCCCAGCAGCAGGCCGCCCGCCACGGCCCAGGCGTCGCCGCGGGCGCCGGTGCGCGCCGCGGCGTGCGCGAGGGCGCACACTCCGGCCGCCGCCACCCCGGCGAAGAAGGCGTCGGCGCTGGTCGCGATCCACAGTGCGGCGGGTGCCGCCGGAAGGAACGGGGCGGCACGCCTCGCGGTCTCCTCACCGGACAGGACGCGCACGGTGGACAGGACCGCCGGCGCGGCGAACGCCCCGGCTCCGATACACATCGCGGCCGCCCACTCGGGGCCTCCCAGCCCGATCCGGTCCAGGACCGTCAACAAGCCGAGCATCCCGGGCGGGTGCCCCGACACGTGCGTGGTCCATCGTGGCGGGTCCATGACGTGGTCGTTGTAGGTGGCGAGGAATGTGGACAGGTCGGTGACTCGGGGGACGTCGTGCAGGTACTCGTAGGGTGTGGTCAGCGGCGCGGTGAGCGCGCCGGGACCGTCCCAGGACGCCAACGCCACCGGCCAGGCGACCGCGACCAGGTAGACCAGTGCCGTCAAGCGCCGCCACGGGGCCCGGGCCGCCACCCGTGGCCCCCAGGCGATCCACACCGCCGCCACCAGCACCGGCGCCACGGCCCACCGGGTGATCCGCGGCTCCCAGTGCCCGGAGAGCGGCCAGGCGTTCCCCAGGTGCAGGTGGTGGCCTCGCGCGTCCAGCCAGCCGCCCCACACGGCGCATCCGGCGACCAGCAGCACCGCCGCGAACACCGCGACACCGCCGCCGATCCACCGGGGCCGGGACCGAGGCCGGTCTCCGCCGTCGGCGGCCGGTCCGGTGCGGCGCGACTGCTCGACCGGGGAAGCCATGCCGCATATGGTGGCATCCCCGCCACCGCCGGTGACCGGTTTTCGGCTCACCCGCGGGTACCGGTGGTGGGCGACGACGAACCGGCACCCGGGGTGTCGTGGTGCGCGGTGCCCGGCAGGGCGGACGGGACGGACCGGCTCCGCGTGGTGTGGCGTCACGGCGACGCGTTCCGTGATGTGATCCCCCGGTGAACGCGATCAGCCACCGGGTCGGCGCCGCCCTGGACCGGGCACGACGCGGCCGGGGTTCGCCGTTCCGGCCGGGTGCGTTCCGCGCGATGCCGCACCATCCACGGGTGGCGACCGTCATCGGGCGGCTGCTGATCGCCGGGTTCCTGCTGTGCCTGGTCACCGGCCTGTACAGCCACTACCTGCAGGACCCGCTGCCGTGGCAGGTGTTCCCGACCCGGCCGGTGTGGCTGTACCGGGTGAGTCACGGGCTCCACGTCGCGACCGGGACGGCGTTGATTCCGCTGCTGCTGGCGAAACTGTGGACGGTGTATCCGAGGTTGTTCGCCTGGCCGCCGCTGACGTCGCTCCGGCACGGTCTGGAGCGGGCGTCGGTGGCGTTGCTGGTGTCGTCGGCGGTGCTCCAACTGTTCATGGGACTGCTCAACACCTGGAAGTGGTATCCGTGGCCGTTCTCGTTCCGGACCGTCCACTTCTGGCTGGCCTGGGTGGTGGTCGGGGCGTTGCTGATTCACGTGGCGGTGAAACTGCCGCTGATCGTGCGGTACCGGCGTACCGGACGGCCGCGGCGGGTACGTGATCCCGGCACCGGGTGGACCCGGCGGGGTTTCCTGACCGCGGTCGGCGCCACCACGGCGGCCGTGACCGTGACCACGGTCGGGCAGGCGTTCACTCCGCTGGGGCCGCTGGCACTGCTGGCGCCCCGGCAGCCGGGGGTGGGGCCACAGGGTCTGCCGGTCAACCGGACCGCCGCCCAGGCGGCCGTGACCGTTCCCGACGACTGGCGGCTGGAGATCGTGGGTGCGACCCCGGCCTCCTTCGACCTGGCGGCGCTGCGCGCGTTCCCGCAACACGACGCGGACCTGCCCATATCCTGTGTGGAGGGTTGGAGCCAGTCGGCGCGTTGGAGCGGGGTCCGCGTCCGGGACCTGCTGGACGCCGCCGACGCACCACCGGGCGCGGCGCTGCGCGTGGTGTCGCTGCAGACACGCGGCTCCTACGCGGTCTCGCACATGACTCCGGAGTTCACACGGGATCCGTTGAGCCTGTTGGCGTTGCGGCTCGACGGCGAGGTCCTGCACATCGAGCACGGTTATCCGGCGCGGATCATCACCGCCGCCCGGCCGGGGGTGCTCCAGACCAAGTGGGTGTACCGGTTGGAGGTGCTGCCGTGACGACCGGTTCACCGCGTCGCGCGCCCGCCGGTGGTGCCACGTCGAAGGCGCGGGTCCTGATCGGGGCGGTGGGAGTCGTCTCGGTGATCGTGGGCGTCGCCGGCATGTGGCGGGAGGTCACGCTGCCGGCAGAGCTGCTGCCGTGGCTGGCCGGTGCCGTCGTCGCCCACGACGGCGTGCTCGTGCCGCTGGAGTTGCTGCTGGGGGCGGTCGTGTGGCGCGCCAGCGCGGTGCTGCCCCGGAGGGTCCGGCAGGTCGTCATGGGCGGCCTGATGGTGGCCGGGATGCTGACGCTGCTGGGCGTGCCCTTGGCGCTGCGGAGGAACGTCTACCCGAACCCGACGGTCAACCATCAGGACTACGCCGCGAACCTGGGCTGGCTGCTGTTGGCGACGGCGGTGGTCACGATGCTGACGGCCGTGGTGACGGCCCGCTACGACCGGGCGGCCTCGAAACGCTGAACCGTCACCGGGCCGCCCGGTACGCCCGACAACGTGCGTCGCCCACCGAACTTCGTTTCGGCCGAGTGGCGACGTCCGGAACGCCGCCACCGGATTCGCGGACCGGCGGTGCGGGACACCCGCACCGCCGACACGACGGCGGTCTAGCCCTGCAACACCTCGTCGGCCGCGGCGTACGGATCGACCTCGCCCTCGGCCACCCGCGCCGACAGGTCGTCGGTCACCGTGAACCGGCGCGCCAGGGCGCCCAGCACGATCGCCGTCACCTCGGTCTTGGCGCGTTCGCGCCTGCGCCGGTCGAGTTCACCGTGCTCGGCGAGCCAGTCGCGGTGCTTGTCGATCGCCTCGGTCAGCTCCTCGACACCCTCGCCTCGGTGGGCGACGGTCTTGACGATCGGCTGCCGCCACTCGTGTGGTTCACGGGTGATCAAGGCCATCATCGCGCGGATGTCCCGGAACGTCGCGTCGGCGCCGTCCCGGTCGGCCTTGTTGATCACGAAGACGTCCGCGACCTCCAGGATGCCCGCCTTGACGGCCTGGATGCCGTCGCCCATCCCCGGGGCCAGCAGCACGAGGGTGGTGTCGGCGAGTCCGGCGATCTCGACCTCCGCCTGGCCGACGCCGACCGTCTCGATCAGGATGACGTCGAAACCACAGGACTCCAGCACCCGCACCGTCTGCGGCGTGGCGGCGGCGAGGCCGCCCAGGTGACCCCGCGACGACATCGACCGGATGAACACCTCCGGGTCGGTCGCGTGCTCCTGCATCCGCACCCGGTCACCGAGGATGGCGCCGCCGGTGAACGGGCTCGACGGGTCGACCGCGAGGACGGCGACCCGCAGGCCCGCCTTGCGGTAGGCGGTCACCAGTGCCGTCGTCGTCGTCGACTTGCCGACGCCCGGTGAACCGGTCAGGCCGATCACGCGCGCCCTACGGTCGGAGACCGGCAGCGCCCGGGCGACCTGCCGGACACCGTCGCCGCCGTTCTCCACGAGACTGATGAGCCTGCCGATGGCCCGGTGGTCGCCGGAGGTCGCCTTGTCGGCGAGCGCGACGACCGTCGCGTCCTCGACCACGCCTCACACCTTCAGGATGAGCGCGTCGCCCTGGCCGCCGCCACCGCACAGGGCCGCGGCACCGAGACCGCCGCCGCGTTCCCGCAGTTCGTGGGCGAGGGTGAGGACGAGCCTGGCGCCGGAGGCACCGATCGGGTGGCCGAGCGCGATGGCGCCGCCGTTGGGGTTGACCACGTCGGCGTCCACGCCGAGTTCGCGGGCGGACCGGAGCCCGACGGCGGCGAACGCCTCGTTGATCTCGATGACCGACAGGTCACCGGGTTCCTTGTCGAGCTTGGCGAGGGCGGCCTTGATGGCGTTGGCGGGCTGCGAGTGCAGGGAGCTGTCGGGCCCGGCGACCTGGCCGTAGGCGGCGATCTCGGCCAGGTAGTCCAGCCCGAGTTCCCGGGCCTTGGCCCTGCTCATGACGACCACGGCGGCCGCGCCGTCGGAGATCGGGGAGCTGTTGCCGGCGGTGATGGTGCCGTCCTTGGTGAACGCGGGGCGCAGCTTGGCCAGGACCTCGGTGGAGGTGTCGGCGCGGACGCCCTCGTCGGTGTCCACGACGATCGGGTCGCCCTTGCGCTGCGGGATGGTCACCGGCGCGATCTCACGGTCGAACCGGCCGTTCTTCTGCGCGGCGGCGGCGCGGGCGTGGCTGCGGGCGGCGAACTCGTCCTGTTCGGCGCGGCCGATGCCCAGCTTCGTGTTGTGGTTCTCGGTGGACTCGCCCATCGGGATGTTCTCCCAGGCGTCGGTCAGGCCGTCCAGGGCCATGTGGTCGGCCATGGTGACCGGTCCGTACTTGTAGCCCTTGCGCTGTCCCATGAGCAGGTGGGGCGCGCCGGTCATCGACTCCATGCCGCCGGCGACGACGATGTCGACCTCACCGGCGCGGATCAGTTGGTCGGCGAGCGCGATCGCGTTGAGCCCGGACAGGCACACCTTGTTGACGTTGATCGCGGGCACGGTCATGGGGATTCCGGCCTCGACGGCGGCCTGCCGGGCCGGGATCTGGCCCGCGCCGGCCTGGAGCACCTGGCCCATGATGACGTAGTCGACCTGGTCGGGCGAGACTCCGGCGCGCTCCAGCGCCGCGGCGATGGCGTGTCCGCCCAGCTTGGTGGCGGAGAGGTCCCCCAGCGCACCCAGCAGCTTGCCGTTCGGGGTGCGGGCACCGGCCACCACGACACTGGTGGTGCGTTCGTCGCCAGCCATGTTCGACCTCCAATAGTCGGTATTCCACGGGCATGGAGGTGGCGTCCGCCGTCGGCCACCACGCCACCTTAAGCAAGACTAAGGGGCATGAGTGAGGTATTGCCAGTCGGGCTGTCGGCGGTCGACCACGTGGGCGTGGCGGTACCGGACCTGGCGGCGGCGGTCCGGTTCTACGAGGACGTGCTGGGTGGCCGGTGCGCGCACGTGGAGGAGAACGAGGAGCAGGGCGTCACGGAGGCGATGATCACATTCGGCTCCGGCGCGCAGGTGCAGTTGCTCGCGCCGTCGCGCCCGGATTCGACGATCGCGAAGTTCATCGACTCGCGCGGCCCGGGGCTGCAGCAGTTGGCGTTCACGGTGGACGACGTCGAGGCCGCGAGCGAGTCGCTGCGGGCCAAGGGCCTGCGGCTGCTGTACGACGCGCCGAAGCGGGGTACCGCCGGGTCGCGCATCAACTTCGTGCATCCGAAGGACGCCGGCGGTGTGTTGATCGAACTGGTCGAGAAGGCATGACGGGTCCGGCCGGTCCCGGGTCCCGCCGTCTCACCACCCAAGTCCCGAAAGCCGCCCCGTCCGAGTGGTCGCTCCGGCGCGGCGACGAAGCACTCCGGAACGCGGAGCGCTGAGGCGGTTGCCGACGAGCCGGGTGCGGGTGCACGGGGTCCGGCTGGGCCGCGCGGAGTATCGCGTGGTGCGGGCGGACCCGGTGCCGGCCCGGTTGGCGTTGCGCGACGATCATCACTGGTTGTCGATGTATGCCGACCGGGCGGGGGCGGAGCGGCTGCTGGCGATGTGGGCGTTGGCCGCCCGATCCGCCCGCTCGCTGGTGTACCTGCCGATCAGGGCCGGTGCCGTCCCGCGCGACACGCCGGACGGTGTGGATTCGACGGCACTCGACCTGGTCCTGGTGCACCACCGGCTGCAGTTCCCCGTGTCGTCGTGGAAACGGCTACGGGCGCGGCTGGGCGCGGGTGAGCTCCGCACCGCGACCACGCCCGCCCACGATCCCCGGGTGCCCGACGATCTCGACCACGCGCGCCGGGATCACCGGGAGTACCGCGATCACCTCCGGTTCGCCGTCGCGGCACACACCCTGTTCGTGATCGGTGGAGCCCGTGCGTTCCGGGCGTCGGGTGCCGCGTTGCGCGGGCTCGTCGAGGAGGGGCCGTCATACCTGCACGAGTACCCGAACGCCTCGCACTACTGCGTCGAACTGCGGGCCGGGCCGTGGTCACGGCCGTGGACGGACCGACGCACACCCGCGGCCCTCCACATCCAGTACCGGCCCCCCGGACATTGACAACCGACGACACCAGGCCGGGATCGAAACGCCCGAACCGCCGGAGAAACCGTCGAAGAACATCGGAGGCGACTTTCGTTTTTTTCGAATAATGTCAGAGGCTGTCTTTGCACCTCGTTCGTGGCGAGCGGCGGTCCGGTCGAGTGCATTCGCAAGGCGGAGGGGGTCCTGCGTACCGGTGTTGTACGCAGGACCCTTCGACAACGCCGCGAGGCGCCGACCGGTCGTCGCGCAGTAGAACAGCAGGTGTGAAGACAGCCTCTTAGATCGGACGAAGGAGGTCGGCATCATGGTAGGGACTCTGGACGAACGTACGATCCTTCCACCTCGCGAGCATCTCGCACTTGATGAAATGGCACGGGTGCTGGCCGCACTTCCGTCGCGCCATCGGGCAAGGCTGATGGCACCGGACGGAACCACCCTGGATCTTCCCGAAGAGGTCTACCACGCACTCCGCGATGTGGTGGAGGCCTTGTCGCAGGGCCTGGCGATCACGATCGCCCCCCAGAACACGATGCTGACGACCCAGGAAGCCGCCGACCTACTGAACATCTCTCGACCGACGCTGGTCAAGTTGCTGCAAGAAGGGGAGATTCCCTATTCGCGGCGAGGGCGACACCGCAGAGTACTGCTTCGCGACGTGGTCGACTATCAACAACACAGTCGTGCTCAACGGCGTGCCGGCCTCGACGCCATGGTGGCCGACGGCGAGGCGGCGGGCCTGTATGACGTCGTCGAGCCACCCGGCCCGACCAGGTAGGCGGTCACGAGTGGCATTCCCGGCACTACTCGACACCTGCGTGCTCTTCCCCGCCTACCTATGCGACACACTTCTATCGCTGGCTGAGGACGACGTCTACCGGCCGCTGTGGTCGGCGGAAATCCTCGCTGAGTTGCAACGAAACCTGAGCAGCCGCATCGGCGCGGAGGCCTCAGCGCGACGGGTCGCCCAGATGCGTCGCCACTTCCGTGACGCGGAGGTGACCGGCTATGAGGTTCTCATCGATGACATGTCGAACGATTCCAAGGACCGGCATGTTCTTGCTGCGGCGGTCTGCGGTGGAGCCCAGGTGATAGTCACGGCCAATCTGAAAGACTTTCCACCGGTCTGCCTGAAGCCTCATGACATGGAGGCGGTTTCTCCTGACGACTTTCTGCTGGACCAACTCGATCTTCATCCGAGGCTGACGGTCTAAGCGCTTGAACGACAGGCGCTCCGATACAAACGGGAGCCCCGGTCCGTGACCGGACTGCTCGGCGTACTGGACCGATCAGGTGTACCGCGATTCGCCTCGGAAGCGCGACGGTACATCTGAGGACGACCACGCCCTTCCGCAGACACACCTCACCCCCTGCCTCGCCAAGCCGTGGGCCGTGTGGCGGGGGGCGAGTGGACCGGGCTTCGTAGAGTCCGGTCATGCCGCGACGTGCGTTGACCAGTGAGTGGAGCATCGACATCGACGACTCCTTCAGAGGCCGGGTGGTCGCCGAGGACCTGCAACTGGTGTCGCCGGGGCCACCGGTGCGCACGATCTGGGTGGCGGTGTGGCGGCCGTCGGCGGAGCGTTCCGTGGCGGAGTTGACGGAGTTCATCTGCCAGAACGTTCACCCCGATCCCGTGCGGCGGTTCGAGGAGCCCGGGTCCGACCCGGAGGAACGGCGTTACGGCTCCTGGTATCCGGAGACCGTGGAGGAACGGACGCAGTGGGGGTTGTACGGCTACACGATCCGCCGTGGCCGATACGTCCAGTCCGCCTACCTGACCGATGAGCCCTCCGACCTGGACTGGGCGCTGGGTGCGTGGCGGTCGCTGCGTTTCGAAGCCGGCGACGCCTGATCCCGTGACGCCGGCACGGCGGTGCGGCAGGAACCGGCGGTGGTTTCGGTGCCGCGCGGCCGACTGGAAACGACGGCGGCCGCATGGCACGGACTCCGCGAGACGGTGAAGACGGGAATCGCCGAGCAGTGGCGGAACGAACCGGCCCGGAAACCGAACGTGCCGGGCAGCCACCCCAGACTGCCCGGCACTCCCCCCGGTTTGGTTCCCCGCTGCGTCTCCCGATTCGGCTCTTCGGCTTCGTCTCGGTGACGCTGCGTATCTAGAACAATACTCAGCGGATTGAGATTGTCAAGCGTTTGGCCGGATATTTCGGAAAAAATCTCTGCCGACCCGGCGAAACTCAATCGGCCGATCGGTCGAAACTAGCGCGCCGCGCGTAGACCTCACCACTCGAACGCCACAGGAAGTGACGTCGCCCTCACGTGACGGAGGCGGTATCCCGCGGAACCTGGGCGCAGTACCCCTCACCGAACCCGGAGACGAACACCTTCGGCGAGTCGGCGCGGACGAACGCGGCCTGCCCGGGACGCAACGTGATGGGCCGTTCCCCGTCGTCGAGCCGCAACTGCCCCGACCAGCACAACACCACCGCGGGCCCGGCCGCGTCGAGCCACTGCTGCGCCGCGCCCGCGTCCAGCAGCAGCCGACTGAGCCGGAACTCCTCGACCGGCACCCGCCACTCGGACACCCCGGGACCCGTCGGCACGTCGGCGACCCGGGGATCGGACAGCACCTCGAACCGCAACACCCTCAGGAGTTCCGGAACGTCCACGTGCTTACCGGTGAGGCCGCCCCGCAACACGTTGTCGCTGGCGGCCATGACCTCCACGCCGACACCGCGCAGGTAGGCGTGCATGTTGCCGGCGGGCATGAACAGCGCCTCCCCCGGCCGCAGGAACACGTGGTTGAGCAGCAGCGCCACGAGGACACCGGAGTCGCTGGGGTACCGCTTCCCGAGCTCGACGAGCATCGTGTACTCGCGGCCGTGCACCGGGTGCTCCTCGGCCCGCCCGGCGGCGGCGACGGCCTTGCCGACCAGCTCGGTACGGTGTTCGCGCGGCAGCGTGAGCAGCGTCGTGACCGCCTCACGCAACGCCTGGCCGGGGTCGTCCTGACGCAGCAGCGCCACGATCGACGCCAGTTCGGGGACGTCCAGGCCGCCCAGGGCGTCCGCGGAGGTCCGGGGGTCCCGGAAGCCGCACAGCGCCTCGAACTCGCTGAGCGCGCAGACCAGTTCCGGTTTGTGGTGCGTGTCGACGTAACTGCGTTCCGGAGCGTCGAGCGGGACCTCCTCGCGGTTCTCCCGCGCGTAGCCCTGTTCGGCCTGCTCGGCGTCGGGGTGCGCCTGCAACGACAGCGGTTGTTCGGCGGCGAGCACCTTCAACATGAACGGCAGCCGCCGGCCGTACCGCTTGACCAGGTCCTCCCCCAGCACGCCGGGTTCGGCGGAGATCAACGCGGTGAGTGGACGGCCGTCGTCGAGGGTGGCCGGGTCTGCCGGATGCGCGCCGAACCAGAGTTCGGCCTCCGGTTGCTCCGTGGGCATCCGTCGTCCCTGCAGTGCGGCGATCGCGGTACGCGACCCCCACGGGTAGGGGCGGACGGCTCCGTGTAGGAGTTCCACGCTGACCAGTCTCCCTCGGTTCGTCGGTTTCGTCCACGCCGTGCGCGCCGCCGCGATGCGGCGTGGCGGGTTGAGCACATGAATGTACCGGCAACCCGAAACGGCCAAACCGGACGGGCGGGGATATAACCGGGCATTCACACGCCGGACACCGGGAAATCGGTGACCGAGCCGGGGGGAAATGAGGGATGACCCCGACGCCGCCGGGGGTCACTCGGCGCGGCGCGCCTCGAAGGTCCACATGCCGGACTCGGCCTCCGGGGCGTCGTCACCGTAGTCGCCGTAGACGGTGACGTCACCGAAACCGGCTCGCCGCAACAGATCGGTGAACTCGGCCATGCCGAACCACAACATGCCGCCGATCTGGAGCCGAGTGTCGGTCAACCGGCCGTCCCGCCACCGTTCGTACCGCAGCCACGTCGTGACCCGCTGGGCGGCGGCGTCGACGTCGGTGTGCATGTTCTGGAGGGTCAGCAGTTCCGAGTCGCCGTTCCAGTAGCGCCGCAGCGGCCCGGTGTCGGTGGACAGCCGGGGCGCGGGCACGTCGACGTACAGCACTCCGCCGGGCCGCAGGCTGTCGTGGAGGTTGCCCAGTGCCGTGACCACGGCCTCCCGGTCCGGCAGCAGGATGATCGAACCGGTCGGCAGGATCGCCGCCTCGAACCTGCCGGGTCGCCGGTACTCCAGCATGTCCGCGACCGCGAGTTCGGCGGTACGACCGGCCGACGCCAGGTTCGCCGGCAGATGTCGAGCATGTACGTGGAGGTGTCGTAGCCGACGACGTCGAGACCGGCCGCCAGCAGTGGTATCAGCATCCTGCCGGTGCCCACGGCGGGTTCCAGCACCTCGCCGGCCACACCGGCCGGCTTCCGGGTGTAGAACTCGATGTCGCCGTGCAGCGACCTGCCCACCGGTTTGTCCAGCTCGTACACCGCCGCCGACAGTTCGCCGTACTGCCAGTCCACGCCCCGCTCGCGCAATCCGTGCTCCTTCGTCCGTGGTGGTCCCGCGCGAACGATAGTCCCGCCCGGTACGAGAGGGCCGGCGGTTTACGGTGTGGCGGTCTCGTCGGTGCGCGGCCGGTAGATGTCGGGTTCCAGGTAGATCGACCGCGCGATGGGGACCGCCTTGCGGATCCCCGCCTCGGCGTTGTTGATGGCGGCGGTGACCTTGTCGGCGTTGTCCTCGGCGGCGACTGCGATCTTCGCCGCGACCAGCAGCTCCTCCGGACCCAGGTGGAGGGTCTTCATGTGGATGATCCGGTCGACGTGCTCGGTGCGGGAGATCGCCTCCTCGATCGCGGCGATGTGCTCCGGGGACGCGGCCTCGCCCAGCAGCAGGCTCTTTGTCTCGACGGCCAGGACGATCGCGACCACGACCAGCAGGACACCGATCGCCAAGGTGAAACCGCCGTCGAACAGGGCGTTGCCGGTCAGCAGGGTCAGGCCGACACCGCACAGCGCCAGGATCAGGCCCAGCAGCGCCGCCAGGTCCTCCAGCAGCACGACGGGCAGCTCGGGCGCCTTGGCGCGACGGACGAACTCCGTCCAACTCGCCTTGCCCTTGGCGATGCGGGACTCCCTGATGGCGGTCCGGAACGACGCGGTCTCCAGTCCGATCGCGACGACCAGAACCGCGATCGGCACCCACCACCACTGCGACTCCAGCAGCGTGTTCGGGTGTCCCGCGAGGGTCTCCTCGATCTTGTGGTAGCCCTCGTAGCACGCGAAAAGCCCGCCGACGCTGAACAGCACGATGGACACGATGAACGCGTAGATGTACCGTTCCCTGCCGAAACCGAACGGGTGCTGTGGGGTGGCGCCGCGCTTGGCCCGTTTGCCGCCCAACAACAGCAGCGCCTGGTTCCCGGAGTCCGCCAGCGAGTGGATCGACTCGGCCAACATGGACGACGAGTGGGTCAGGACCCAGGCCAGCAGTTTGGTGACGGCGATGCCCAGGTTGGCAAGCAGGGCGGCGACGACCGCCTTCGTTCCGCCTTCGGTGCTCATGTACGTGTTCTCCCACTCGGCTCGGCCCGGGCGTCCGGGTCCGTCGGCGCCGCGACCGCACGCGCGACGGACGGTCACGCGCCCGACCGTTTCCGGTCACGGCGGTGAGTGAGCCTACACCCGCCCCGCCCGCCACAGGGGAGCGGCGGATCGGCGGCGGGCCGGGGCGTCAGAGGCTGTCTTTGAACCTCGTTCGTGACGAGCGGCGGTCCGGTCGAGTGGATCGCAAGGCGGAGGGCGCAATGCCTTAGAAGGTCCGTGCGTACCGGTGTTGTACGCAGGACCCTTCGACAACGCCGCGAGGCGCCGACCGGTCGTCGCGCAGTAGAACAGCAGGTTCGACGACAGCCTCTTAGGTGGAGGTGCGCGCCAGGTACTCCTTCATCTCACCGACCGCCGGTACCGACATCGGGTCGAGGCCGTGCGCCATCGCCAGGTACACCGACGCGAAGTCGGGGACGGCGATCAGCGACGCCAGTCTTTCGAGCGCGCAACCGCCCTCGGCCGACAGGATGTCCAGCCGGATGCCGCGTCGCTCGGCCAGTTCGGCGACCGCGTCGGCGCGTCGGGTGTCGGGTGGCGGCGCGGTGTCGTCGCCGTCGAGGCCGTCGTCGCGCAACAGCACGATCCGCAGCCGGGTGCCCTCGGAGTCGTCGTCGGGGTCGGCGAAGATGTCCCGTTCGCCCTCGGCCAGCGAACCGAAGACGCCGTCGAGCAGACCGACCCGGCCACGACCTACCTCACCCAGTTCCCCGGCCAGCACCGGGTAGCGGGCGTTGGCGGCCAGCATGTCCCCGAACCGGCGGGCGGCGATCCCGGCCAGCGGCGTCCCACCCCACACGACGGGGATCGCGCACGCCAGGTCCAGCGCCATCGACTTCGCCGGGTTCACGAACGAGTCGTTGCCGGGCTTGCAGCGTTCGGCGTCGACGTCCAGGCGGGTCGCGGTCTCGGCGATGTCGGCCTCGGCGATGCGCACCATCCCGCAGGCACGCCCCGCCAGCAGCACCGGGACCGTCAACGCCCACAGGCTCATCCGGGCGGGGGCGCGGCGGGGAACCGCGATGTACGGGGCGCGGGCGCGCGCCGCCACCGACTCCAACGGTGAGTCGGGCGGCCCGATGGCGACGACCCGGGCGCCGCGCCGGCCACCGGCCTCGGCGGCGGCCAACGCCTCCGGGCTGCGGCCGGACGCCGAGACGGCGATGACGACGTCGGCGGCGCCCACCCAGCCCGGGACGCCCGCGCTGCGGTGCGCCAACACGGGGACCGGGCAGTGCGGTCCCGCGACGGTGGCGAGGATGTCGCCGGTGCGGGCGGCGGTGCCCACCCCGGCGACCACGACGGCCCGGGGACGTCCCCCGTCCGCCAGTGACGCCAGGTCCGCCTCGGCGGCGAGCGCGGCGGCCTCCCGCAGTTGCGGACCCGCGGCGGCGACGGCGCGCAGCGCGCCGCTCGGGTCGCCGGCCGCCAGCGCCTCCGCCGAGTCGATCCGGGCGGGGTCGGCGTGCCGGTCGCCCGCGGCGGCCGAACGGTCGGAGGGAACGGTCATGCGCCGGCCTCGCCCACGTCACCGGACCGGGTCGCCTCGTCCAGCAGCAGGACCGGGATCCCGTCGTCGATGCGGAAGACCCGGCGGCACTCGGTACAGGTCAGGGTCTGCGCGCCGGCGTCGTAGTCCAGCGGCGCGTGGTGAGTGTCGGGACACGCCAGAACTTCCAGCAGTGTGGCGTCCAGTGGCATCGGGTTTGCCTCTCCTAACGACGGATACGGTCGAGAACCTCGTCGCGCAGCTGTGCCATGCGCTCGGAGGTGGCGGCTTCCACGTTGAGCCGCAACAACGGCTCGGTGTTGGACGGCCGCAGGTTGAACCAGTCACCGTCCGGCATGGACACGGTGAGGCCGTCGAGCTGGTCCAGTTCGGCACCGGCGACGGTCGCGTAGTGGGCGGCGATCTCGGCGATCGTGCCGCCCTGGTCGTCCACGGTCGAGTTGATCTCGCCGGAGGCCACGTAACGCCCGTACCCGGCGACCAGCTCCGACAGCGGCAGGTCGGTGCGTCCGAGCGCCGCCAGCACGTACATCGCGGCGAGCATCCCGGTGTCGGCGAACCAGAAGTCCTTGAAGTAGTAGTGGGCGGAGTGCTCACCGCCGAACACCGCGTCGTGTTCGGCCATGCGGGCCTTGATGAACGAGTGGCCGACGCGGGTGCGGATCGCGGTCCCACCGTGTTCGGTGACGATCTCGGGCACGCTCTTGGACGTGATCAGGTTGTAGATGATCACGGCGCCCGGGTGCGCGGCCAGTTGCGCCTCCGCGACCAGTGCCGTGACCGCGCTCGGGGACACCGGTTCGCCGCGTTCGTCGACGACGAAGCACCGGTCGGCGTCGCCGTCGAAGGCGAGTCCGATGTCGGCGCCGGTCTCGCGCACCCTGGCCTGCAGGTCCACCAGGTTCGCCGGTTCGAGCGGGTTGGCCTCGTGGTTGGGGAACTCGCCGTCGAGCTCGAAGTACATCGGCACGATCTCGAAGGGGGTGTCACGGCCCAGCACCGCCGGCACCGTGTGCCCTGCCATGCCGTTGCCCGCGTCCACGACGACCTTCAACGGCCGGGCCGTGGTGACGTCCACCAGGCCGTGCAGGTAATCGGCGTACTCGGTGAGGAAGTCGCGGGCGGTGACCTCGCTGGGCTTCTCCGCCTCCGGCGCCGGGACCCCGTTCAGGATGTCCCGGGCGGTGTCCCGGATCGCCGCCAGCCCACTGTCGAGACTGATCGGGCGGGCACCGGGCAGGCAGAGCTTGATGCCGTTGTACGCGGCCGGGTTGTGGCTGGCGGTGAACATGGCGCCCGCCATGTCGTACCGGCCCGAGACGAAGTACATCTCGTCGGTGGAGCACAGCCCGGCGTCCACGACCTCGGCGCCCGCGGCGGCGGCCGCCTCGGCGAACGCGCGGGCGAGCCCGACGCCGCTCTCGCGCATGTCACGGGCGACCACGATCCGGTCCTGCCCGGTCACCGACACGAACGCCGCCCCGAGTGCGGCCGCGACCGTCTCGTCCCACTGCCCCGGCACCAGCCCCCTGATGTCGTACGCCTTGACGATCTCGTTCAGTTCCGGCACCGGTAGCGCCCCTTTCGAATCTGTGACGTCGCCGCCGCAGAGCCTACCGAAAGAACCGTGCCGGTCACGCGCCCGGCCGAGCCGCGCGCCGCATCGCGGCCGGGTCAGCCCGGTTCGGGGAACGTCTTGGTGTGATCGCTGACCACCCGCAGATGCGGCCTGCCGGGTGAGGAACGGTCACTGGGACCGGTGGGGCGGCGCGGCGTCATCGGCGGGGGCTCCACCGCGGGCTCCGGTTTCGCACGGGCCGCCTCACGGACCGCGTCGGCCAACGCCAGCAGGTCGTCGCCCGACGGCATCGGGGTGGCGTAGTCCTCCACGTGCCGGACCAGTTGCCATCCGCGCGGGGCGGTCAGCTTGCGAGCGTGCTCCTCGCACAGGTCGTACGTGTGCGGCTCCTGAGTGGTCGACAACGGTCCGACCACGGCGGTGGAATCGATGTAGACATACGTCAACGTGGCCACCGCACCCTGCCGGCAGCCGTTGCGCGAACAACGTCGATGCGATCTCACGGGCGGAACGCTATCGTTCGCGGCGCGCGGCCGGTAGCGGTTATGTCCCCGACACGCCGGTACCGGCGCGGCGGGAGGGGTTGCGAGCCGGTCGGTTCGACCATATCGACCACCTCCAGTGGTGTCATGACACTCCAAGCGACCGGTATGCGTCAGCTGTGTCGGCCGCTCCCCTACGCTAGTCCGCGTGCGTCATAGGGATCGCCGCGGACGCGGCTTGCGAGGCCGGCTGGTGCCGGTCACCGTACCCATGTCGCGCACCAGGGCGCAGAGCTTCGACGAGATGGTGCTCGAGAGCGTCGAGGCCATCGAACGTTTCGTCGACGACGGCGACCGGTTCCCCGGTTCCCGGCTGCGTGGCGTCGAGTTCGCCGTCGAGGACGTTCCCGGCGAGGTCAACGCCTACGACACCGACGTGTTGGAGGACCGTCAGGTCCCGTTGGCGCGGCTGCTGCCGGCCCAGCCGGGCACGGGCGGGCCACAGCCACGCATCGTGGTGTACCGGCGTCCTCTCGAACTGCGGGCCCACGGCGCCGAGGAACTGGCGTCGCTGGTGCGCAGCGTGATCGTCGAACAGGTCGCCAATCTGCTCGGAGTCGATCCCGGAGAGATCGACCCGGACGCCGACTGACGGCGTTCCGCCCCGTCGGCCCGTGACCGGGCCGCCCGCATTCCGGACGGGGTCGGTGGTGCGGCCACTGCGGGCGTGGCCCCGGATCAGGCCGCCGCCGGGACGGCCTCGCCGTCCCGCGCCGGTTCCAGACTCTCCGTCGCGTCGATCCGCGCGGGCATCGGGATCACGACGGCCTCCGCCGCCAGCCGCGCCGCCTCCCTCGCCTCGCGTTTCACCTTCCGGCGTTCGCGTTCGGACAATCCACCCCAGATTCCGAACCGCTCGTCGTGCGCGAGCGCGAACTCAAGGCACTGGGCCTTGACCTCGCACCTCGTGCAGATCCGTTTGGCCTCCCTTGTCGACCCCCCTTTTTCCGGGAAGAACGCCTCCGGGTCAGTCTGCGCGCACAGTGCGCGCTCCTGCCACTCGGGGACGTGTCCCAAAAGATCGGCCAGGAAATCTTGGCCGTCCATGTACGTCCGCCTCCTCATTGACGCACCGGTCTCGCGACCGGCGCGAAGCCCCCACTGACGTGGCCCGGCGCGGTCTTCCGCCGACCGCGCTGCCGGACCGTTCGGTGAAGTGGCGGTGACGACCCATGTCGCCGCCGATAACCTCACAGGTAAATTACAAGCGTGTAATACCCGTTTTGTCATGCCAAACCTGGTATTGGGCACAACTATTTTTTTCCGCCCCGCTGCCCGCACCGATGGGACACCGGTCAATGACGGACAGTAGTGCACGAGCGTAACCGTTGCGCAGCCGCCCTGTCACGCCGATAAGCCCGGACCATTACCGCCATGGCGAGACCGGCGAGCACCAGCACGGTCACGTCAAGCACGAGCTGTTCCACGGCGAACCGGTCGTCGATGAACACGCCCGCGCCCATGCTCCGCTGCTGCCCGCCCGCGTCGAGACCGAAACCGAAGGCCGTCACCGCGATGAGGGCGCCCGTCGCCAGCATCACGAGGTACTGGACCGCCGCGACGAGCCGGATCGCCTGCCGTGGCCACAACAGGCCGGCCAGCAGCGGCAGCGCCAGCGGGATCACACCGAACAGGGTGGCGTGGGCGCGGTCGGTGAACCCGAATCCGGCCGCCCGGGAACCGAGTGAGTCCCGTGGATCGACGCCCGTCCCGAAGAACAGCTGCGACAGGGCGACGAGCGTGAAGACCCCTGCCGCCGCCAGGAGTATCACCGCGGCGGGACGGCGGAACCGGTCGGTCTCGTGTGGCGTGGCGAACACCTGGCACCTTTCTGTCGGCGACGCGGACGGGTAGGCGAGGATGAGCGGATGCGAATCGTCGTACTCGTCGGGGGCATCGGTGGCGCGCGTTTCCTGGAAGGGGTACGGCGGCTGCCCGCTGAGGTTACCGCGATCGTCAACACCGGTGACGATCTGACACTGCACGGGCTGCGGATCTGCCCCGACCTCGACAGCGTCATGTACACGCTCGGCGGCGGCGCCGACCCGGAACGGGGCTGGGGACGTGCCGGGGAGACCTGGACGGTCCGCGACGAGCTGGCCGCGTACGACGCCGAGGGGCGGTGGTTCTCGCTCGGCGACAAGGACATCGCCACCCACCTGATGCGCACCCGCATGACGGACGCCGGGTACCCGTTGTCGGCCGTGACCGAGGCGCTGTGCGCCCGCTGGAAGCCGGGCGTGCGGCTGCTGCCCATGTCGGACGACCGGGTGGAGACCCACGTCGTCGTGGACGGAGACTCCGGCCCGCAAGCGATCCACTTCCAGGAGTGGTGGGTGAGGCACCGGGGCGAGCTGCCGGCCCGGCGGTTCGTGTTCACCGGTGCGGCCCAGGCGCGCCCGGCGCCCGGTGTCACCGAGGCGGTCGCCGCCGCGGACGTCGTCCTGCTGGCGCCCAGCAACCCGGTCGTGAGCATCGCGCCGATCCTGGCGGTTCCAGGGGTGCGGGAGGCCGTCCGCGCCACCGCCGCCCCCGTCGTGGGGGTGTCGCCGATCATCGGCGGGGCGCCGGTGCGCGGGATGGCGGACAAGTGCCTCGCCGCGCTCGACGTGCCCGTGACGGCGCAGGGCGTCGGCCGCATGTACGGCTCCCGCCGGGACGACGGGGTGCTGGACGGCTGGCTGGTCGACGACGAGGACGCCCAGACCACCGTGGACGGGGTCGCGGTGTCGGCGGGACCACTGTGGATGTCGTCTCCCGAGGCGACCGAGGCCATGGTGCGGCGCGGCCTCGACCTGGTGGGGATCACGGCGTGACCGTCCAGTTGATACCGGTCACCGGGATCGGCGAGGTGCTGCCCGGTGACGACCTCGCCGCGATCCTCGCCGAGGCCGCGCCCTGGCTGGCCGACGGTGACGTCGTGGCCGTGACCAGCAAGATCGTCAGCAAGGCCGAGGGCCGGTACTTCGACGGCGACCGTGAGGCCGCCATCGACGCCGAGACCGAGACCGTGGTGGCCCGCCGGGGCCCCACCCGCATCGTCCGCAACGCGCACGGCCTGGTGGCGGCCGCCGCGGGCGTGGACGCGTCCAACGTGGAGCCGGGACGGGTGGTGTTGCTTCCCAAGAACCCCGACGACTCTGCGCGTCGGCTGCGCGGTGCGCTGCGGTCACTGTTGGGCGTCGACGTCGCCGTCGTGGTCACCGACACGCTGGGCCGGGCATGGCGCGTCGGGCAGACCGACGCCGCGATCGGGGTCGCGGGCATGTCGCCCGTCCTCGATCTGCGGGGCGGCACCGACACCCACGGCAATCCGCTGGGGGTGACGGTGACGGCGATCGCCGACGAGGTGGCCGCGGCGGCCGACCTGGTGAAGGGCAAGACCTCGGGAACGCCCGTGGCGGTGTTGCGGGGCCTGCCGTTCGCCGACGGCGTGGACGGCCCCGGGGCGGTGGCGCTCGTCCGACCGGTCGAGGAGGACATGTTCGCGCTGGGCACCGCCGAGGCACGGGAACTGGGGCGGCGGGAGGCGGTCGGCTTGCGACGCACCGTCCGGGAGTTCACCGGTGCGCCGGTCGATCCGGCGGCGTTGTCGAGGGCGGTCGCGGCGGCGGTGACGGCCCCCGCGCCGCACCATTCGGAGCCGTGGCGGTTCGTGCACGTCGTGGACGCGCGGGAACGCCTGCTCACGGCGATGCGGGAGGCGTGGCGGGCGGACCTGACCGCCGACGGCTTCACCGAGGACGCGATCTCGCGGCGCCTGTCACGCGGCGACGTGCTGTGGCGGGCCACCGAACTGCTCGTCCCGGTCCTGGTGGCCGACGCCGCGCACGACTACCCGGACGACCGCCGCCGCGACGCCGAACGCACCATGTTCCAGGTCGCGATGGGCGCGGGGGTACAGAACCTTCTGGTGTCGCTGGCCGCCGAGGGACTGGGGGCCTGCTGGGTGTCCTCGACGATGTTCTGCCCCGGTGTCGTCAGGAGGGAGTTGGGGCTGCCGGACGACTGGCATCCGATGGGCGCGGTGGCGGTGGGGCATCCGGCGTCGGAGCCGCGCCCACGACCGGACCGCGATCCGGGACGGTTCCTACTGCGCCGGTGACGGCGCGGCCGGGTTTCCCGGCGGCGCGGGGCCGGGACTCCCGTGGACGGCGCCGATGCCTCATCCTGGATTCCATGTGGGACACGGTTTTTCAGGCGCTGGGGGTGCTCGTCGGTGCGGTCGGCGCGTACTACGCGTATCGACAGTTCCGTTCGACCCGTCCACCGGCGGCGCCCCCCTCCGACCCGGCCACCGTCGGTACCGGTGACACGTCGTCGTTCAGGGCGGCCCAGTCCCACACCCGGGAGCAAATCGGCGCCGTCCTCGCGGGATGCCTGCTGGGGTTCTTCTTCCTGTTGGCCGCGGACTTCGAAGAACCCGTCGGCTGGATTCCCGCGCTGATGAGCGGGGGCGTCATCGCCTTCCTCCTGTGGCAACTGGGTCCCCTGGACCGGTTCCGGCACATCGAACTGAGCGAGGCCGGACTCACCGTCCACATCCCGGCGCCCAGGTTCACGCCGCCGATCACGGCGAGGTTCGCGTGGGATCAGATCGAGGCGTTCTCCGTCGAGTCGACGTGGAGCGGCCCGCTCCTGGTCCTTCGGCTGTCATCGCGCCACGGGCTCGGATCGCCCGACCAGCACCGGGCGTGGGACGACAGACTCGAGGCGTTCGGGATCTGCGAACTGACGAAGGTGACACCTTCGGACGTCGCGCTTCTGGAGGCCATAGCCCACTACTCCGGAGGACGGCACCGACCGTCACCGAACTAGTCCACTATGGTTTTTCCACAACCGGTGGTTCGTCCACAGGTCGCGCGGTCGGTGCTCGACAGCCGGCCGGGACGACACCTAGGCTCGACGCCATGGGGAGGAGGAGTGGCGGCCCCCGAGTCCGTGCCGGGGGCCGGTCCACCGGCGCCCCGCCACCGGGTCACCGCGCGTCCGGGAGCCGGGGCCGGACGCGCCGCGCCGCGTCGCCGGGACCGGCCGTCAGCCCGCCAACTCGGCGGCGGCGATCATGGCCTCCGCCAGTGCGATCACGTCGGGGTCCTCGGTCGCGACCGCCAGCGCCTCGGCCTGCGCGATGAGCGCCCGGATGTCCAACTCCGCGCCGCGTTCGTCCTGCCGCAGCCACTCCGCGAACCCGGCCGCCACCACGTCCACCCGCAGTCTCGGGTCGGCGGCCTCCGGGGCGACGTCGGCCGTGGTGACCTCGATCCGTCCACTGCGGGTGTCGGCCTCCCCGGTCTCGGGATGCAGCCAACGCACCTCCGCCGTCGCGACCGGGCCTTCGGCGCCCTCGTGCAGCGTCACCGCGTACAGCGCCGTGACGCTGTGACCGGGACCGACTTCGCCGCCGTCTACGGAGTCGTTCGTGAAGTCCTCGTCGGCCACGGCGCGGTTCTCGAAACCGATGAGCCGGTAGCTCTCCACCGTCGTCTCGTCGAAGGTGACCTGGACCTTGGCGTCCTTCGCCCGCACGGCGAGCGTGGCGGGCAACTGGTCGACGAACAGTTCCCGGGCGCGGGTCGCGGTGGCGAAGTACACCGCGAAGCCGTCCCCGTTGTCGGCCAACTGTTCCATCAACTGGTCGCCGTAGCCCATGCCGACGCCCACGCACAGCAGCGCGACGCCTTCGGCGGCCTCCTGCCGCGCCTGTTCCAGGATGGGCTCGAACTCGGTGGCACCGGTGTTGGCGAGCCCGTCCGACAACAGGATCACCCGGTTGGTGGCGTCGGCGCGGTAACCGTCGGAGGCGACCCGGTATCCCGCGGCCAGGCCTTCCGCGAGGTTCGTGGAACCGCCGATCTCGATGGCGTCCACCGCCGCGTGCAGGCCGGCCTTGTCCTCGGCGGAGGTGAGTTCCGTGACGACCTGCGCCGTGTCGGAGTAGGTGACGATCCCGACGGCGTCACCGGGCCGTAGTTGGTCGATCAGCAGGTGCAGCGACTCCTTGACGAGTGGCAGCCGGTTCTCCGGTTCCATGGAGCCGGAGGCGTCGATGACGAAGGTCAGGTGGGCGTCGTCGCGGTCCTCCGCCGACTCCGACGCGGTCTGGAGTCCGACGCGCAACAGGTGACTCGGCGAGTCGGCGGGCCGGTACCAGTCGGGAGTGCGGGTGCCGTCCACGGTGACGCTGAAACCGTGGTCGGAGGGTTCGGCGTAGTCCTGCCGGAACGCGTTGACGAACTCCTCGGGGCGCACCAGACCGGGGTCGGGTAGTCGTCCGTTGTGGATCTGTTCCGTGGCGTACTCGTACGAGGCGGTGTCGATGTCGACCGCGAACGTGGACTCGTCGTCCTCACCGGTCGGCACCGGCGCGGAGTCGGTGGAGTCGGGGGCGACGGCCGCGTTCTCACCGCCCGTGGACCCGGTCCCCGTGCATCCCGCCAGGACGATCGCGCCGAGAGCGGTCAGCAGTACGGCGGTTCCCCTGTGTCTCATGGAGGTCTCCTTCGGTAGAGGGCTACCGATCGGAGTGCCCGGGACCGCTCCCGGTTCCGTGCGCGGCCGCTTCGTTGCCGAGCCGCGCACTGTTCGCGGCCTGCCCGTTACGAACCGGCCGGAGGTCAGACCAGGCCGGTGCGGCCCCGCGCCTTGAGTTCGTCCACGAGCTGTTTGACGTCCTGCGCGCGTTCTCTCGCGCAGACCAGGACCGCGTCCTCGCTGTCGACCACGACCAGGTCGTCGACGCCGACCGCGGCGACGGTGCGGCCGGACGCCGCCACGACGACGTTGCGGCGGGCGTCCAGGGTGACGACGTCGGCGTCGCCGCTCTCGTTCGGGATGACGACGTTCCCGGCGTCGTCACCGGGCAGGACGGAACCCAGCGTGTCGTAGTCGCCCACGTCGTTCCATCCGAAGTCGCCGGGGACGACCCCCACCTTGCCCGCCGCCGCGGCGCCCTCCATGACGGCGTAGTCGACGGAGATCCGTTCGAGCCGGGGCCACAGTTCGGCGAGCAGGGTTTCGCGGTCGGGGCCGTGCCAGGCGGCGGCGAGGCGGCGCACGGCGTCGTGCATGGCCGGGCGTTGCCGGTCGAGCTCGGCGAGGAACGCGTCCACCCGCCACACGAACATTCCGGCGTTCCACAGGTAGTCGCCGCTGGAGACGTACTCGACGGCGGCGACGTGGTCGGGTTTCTCCTGGTATTCGGCGAGGACGTTGCCGTGGGCGAGGGGTTCGCCCCTCCTGAGATAGCCGTATCCCGTCTCGGGGCCGGTCGGGGTGATGCCGATGGTCATGAGGAGTCCGTCGGCGGCCATCTCCATGGCGTTGGTGACGGTGCGGACGAACTCGTCGGAGTCGGCGATGAGGTGGTCGGCCGCGAAGGCGCCCATCATGGCGGCGGGTTCGCGTTCGGCGATCACCGCGGCGGCCAGCGCGATGGCGGGCGCCGAGTCCATGGGGGACGGTTCGACGAGGATGTTGTCCTCGGGTACGTGGGGAAGCTGCCGGGTGACTGCGGCGACGTGCCGGGTGCCGGTGACGACGTACTGGTGATCCGGATCGGACAGCGGGTTCAACCGCGCGGTCGTGGCCTGGAGCAGGGAGTGTTCACTCCCCGTCAACGGGTGCAGGAACTTGGGGTTCCAGGAGCGAGACAGCGGCCACAGCCTGGTTCCACTGCCACCGGCAGGGATCACCGCATACAACATGCGGCCCAGTATGCCGACCGGTGGCGACCGCGCTCAGGCCGACTTGCCCGCCGCACGACGCCAGGTCGCCAGGTGGGCGGCGGCGCTGTGTGCCCAGGTGAACTCGCGTGCGCGTTCGACGCCGAGAAGCGACAGTTTCGCGCGGCGTTGCTCATCGTCGAGCAGTGCCGCCAGATCGCTGCCGATGTCGCCCGGGTCCTCGCCGGTGTAGGCGACCGCGTCGCCTCCGACCTCCGGCAGTGACAGCCGGGGGGTGGTGAGGACGGGTGCGCCGCAGGCCATGGCCTCGACGATGGGCAGCCCGAATCCCTCGCCGTGTGACGGGTACGCGACGAGCCGGGCGCCGCCGAGGTAGCCGGGCAGGTCGGTGAACCGCAGGTAGCCGGGCCGGACCACCTTCAGGTGTGGTGGGACCTCCGCGACCGCCTCGTCGATGGCGTCGTCGTGTCCGGAGCCGCCGGCCAGCACGAGCGCGGGCGGGTCGGGGCGGTCGGCGACGGCCTCCACCCAGCCGCGGACCAGGTTGGGGACGTTCTTGCGGGGTTCCATGACGCCCAGGAAGGCGATGTACCCGATGTCGGCGAGTCCGAGCCGTGCGGCGACCCTGGCGCGTTCGGCGTCGCTGGGGATGTAGAACGACTTGGGGTCGACGCCGTGGTAGGCGACGTCCATGGTGCGCGCGTCGGCGTCGAGCAGCCGGATGAGTTCGTCCCGGGTGGCCTTGGAGGGGACGATGACGCGGGAGGCGCGCCGCAGCGAGGTCTTGATGGCCGATCGCATGAAGGCGCCGCGGTGCCGGTCGTAGTGTTCCCGTTCGGTGAAGAAGGTGGCGTCGTGGATGGTGACGGTGACCGGGCAGCCGGCCCGGAGCGGGCAGCTGTAGAACGGCGAGTGCAGCACCTCGACGCCGAGTTGCTGTGCCAGCAGGGGGAGGCCGGTCTGTTCCCATGCGAGCCGGGCGGGCCGGTGTGCCACGGCGGCGGGGGCGGCGACGACCTCGGCGCCGGGGGTGAGTCCGACGTAGCGTTCGGCGTCGGTGCGCTGGCAGACGACGAAGAGTTCCACCTCGTCCGGGGTGTCGGCCAAGGCGGCGAGCAGGCCGTCGACGTAGCGGCCGACCCCGCCTCGATCGGCCGGAACACTGGTGGCGTCCACTAGCACTCGTACACCGGACACAGTCAATTCACTCCTGTCGATGGCAACGGTTGTGATCGGTCCCACCTACGAGACTACGCGGCACCGGTTGCGCCACATGCATGGCGGGCTATGCGACCGGGTGTCCGTTATCAGACACCGAGGGTGTCCCTTCGGGCCGTTTCCGGTGGCGATCCCGGGGTGGGGCCGCAGTGGCGGAGCGGCGGCCGGCCGTGTGCGGATCGGCCGCCGTGATCATCGCCGGGGGAGTTCTACCGTGGTGCGAACGGGTCGAGCACGGGGACGCCGGTGCGGGCGAAGTCCTTGACGTTGCCGGTGACGACGGTGAGGCCGTGATACCGGGCCGTCGCGGCGAGGAATCCGTCGATGATCGGGAGCCTGTCGGGAACGTTCATTCGAGCCCACAATTCGCATATCTCCCGGGTGACGGGCAATAGGCGGTGGTCGAACTCGATCATCCGCGCCAGCCAGCTTCGCAACGAATCGGCGGCGCGTTCGTCGCGGAGTCGCAGCCGGTGCTCCCATACCCGCAGTTCCGCGAGAGTGAGCACACTGAAGAAGAGCTCTGCGTCGCCCGCGTGGTCGTACCACGTCATGACGTGGTGGCTCGGTCGTGTCTTACGGAGTTCGGATATCACGTTGGTGTCGACCAGATAACTCACCGCAGTAATCCGCCTCGGGGAATCGGGGTGCGTACACCTCCGCGCGAAGGTCGGACAGGTCGCTCTCGATGTCGACGTACGGAGGTTCGCGCAGCAGCTCCTTGAAGGAGGGGATGCCCTTGAGTTCGCGATACTCCCGTATGGAGAGGATCACGGCGGATTCCTCGCCGTGCCGGGTGATGTACTGGGGTCCCTCGTCGTCGGCGGCGCGCAGTACCTCACTGAAGCGTGCCTTGGCCTCTTGTATCTGCCAGTGCATGATGGAACCTCCGAACAGCCGGAGCCTCTGACCAGACTGACTAGAATATAGCATCGTCACACCCCACCCAACGGCCGACCGAGAGTGATCGTTACGCCACTTCCCGCGTAAGTGGCGTAGGTCACATCACGCGGAGAGGTCCAGGGACACGAGTTCACCCCGAGAGGTCACACCGAGCTTGGGATACGCCTTGTAGAGGTGGTAGCCGACGGTGCGGGGGCTCAGGAACAACTGGCCGCCGATGTCGCGGTTGGTCATGCCCTTGGCCGCCAACCTCACCACCTGGAGTTCCTGGGGTGTCAACCGCTCCAGCCGGCCGGGCTCCGCCGGGTGCGCCCGGCCCTCACCGGCCGCCCGCAACTCGTTCACGGCGCGGTCGGCCCACGGCGCCACTCCGAGCCGCTCGAAGCCGGTGAGCGCCGCCCGGAGCTGCACCCGCGCGTCCACGCGCCTGCGGTTCCGCCGCAGCCACTCCCCGTACAGCAGTTCGGTGCGGGCCTGCTCGAACGGCCGCCCCGCCACGCGGTGCCGCTCCAGCGCCGCCCGGAACAGTTCCTCGGCCTCGCCGTCACCCGCCAGCAACGCCCGGCACCGCAACTCGACGGCGATCGGCGCGTCGGCACCGGTCGCCTCGGCGTAGGACCGGAACCACTCGTACGGGCCGAGCGCGGGTGTGACGTCGCCGGTGCGGACGGCGGCCTCCACCAGGTCGGGAACCATCGGGAGGACGTCCATGGGGTTCTCACTCGACGTGAGCCCCACCAGGCGTTCCACCACGGCGTCGTAGCGGCCGAGACTCATGTCGCGCAGCGCCCGGGCGCCGTCGACGACCACGATGCCGTACTTGACGTCGGCGACCGAGTCGTCCAACACCCGGCGGACCTCCGCCTCGTCACCGCGCATGGCCGCGACCGTGGCCTTGACGCCGACCGGCACCCCCACCGACACCAGGTTCCTACCCGTGCTGGGGTCTGCGATCGCCAGCGCCTCGTCGGCGGTGGCCACCGCGTCGCGCAACCGCCCGCCGTACAACTGGGCCTTCGACAGCAGGCCGAGCGCGCGGGGCAACACGCCCACCGCGCCGGTGGCGCGGCATTCGGCGACCAGACGTTCCGCCAGTGTCCGGCCGTGTTCGTGGTCGCCGAGCATCAGGTACCACCACACCTGTCGTGACGCGTCCTGCGGTGGCAGCCGGTCGCGCCGCTCGGTGACGTCCAGCAGTTCCCGCAGCGCCGCCACACCGTCGGCCATGGATCCGTCGGCGTGGCCGTTGAACCCGGCGGCGACCCTCGCCATCGCCCGGACCCACGGCGCTCGGGGCAGTGCGAGGCGTTCGGCCAGGTCGGCGGCCTCCCGCACCCGGGTGAACCGTCCCGCGGTCCAGGCCGCCTCGGCGGCGTGGAACAGCATGTGGCTCGCCCGGTCGGGGGTCTCGGAGGCGACGACGCTCGCGGTGTCGCGCCAGGTCTCGTACGCGTCCATCGGGTGTCCCCGCCACATGGCGGCGGTCGCCTGGACCATCGCCCGGTCGGCGCAGGTGACGGTGTCGCGGTGCTGCCGGCTCGACTGGTCGGTGAGTCGCGCCGCCCGGTCGAGTTGTCCCGCGTCAAGGGCGGCCTTGGCGGCCTCGGTGAGGCGGCGGGCCCGCTCCCTGGGGTCGGGACTGAGCCGGCCGGCGCGTTCGTAGCCGACCGAGACGGCCGAGTATCCGCCTCGTTCCCTGGACTGTTCGGCGCCGGCTTCCAGGGCCGCCGCCACCGTCTCGTCGGGGCCGGTGGCGGCCGCGGCGAGGTGCCAGGCCCGGCGGCCGAGGTCGGCCTCTGCGTCGAAGGTGCCGGCGAGGGCCCTGTGCGCCGCCATCCGCCGGTCGTGGGTGGCGGACTGGTAGGCGGCCGTGAGGATCAGGGGGTGCCGGAACTCGAAGTGTTCGGCGGTGAGCCGCACCAGTTCACGTCGCTCGGCGATCGCCAGGTCCCCCGCCTGGACGCCGAGGTCGGCGGCGGCGGTGAGGATCTTGGTGACGTCGCAGACTCCGGCGGCGGCGGCCACCAGCAGTCCGTCCCTTGTGGTCTGTGGCAGGGCCGTGATCCGGTCGGTGAAGGTGCGGACGATCCGGGAGTGCGTCGGCAGCGGCGCGACACCGTACGGGTCGGCGGTGAGCTGGCCCTCCCGTTGCGCCACGGCGAGTTCCCGTAGCGCCAGCGGATTGCCTCCACTCTGGAGTCTGATCTGGTGCCGCACGTATTCGGGCAGGTCCCGGGCAGTCTCGGCGAGGAGCGCGTCTGCGGCGGCGTCGGAGAGCGCGGTGAGGGCGATCTCCTCGACACCGGAGGCGGGGAACTCCGGGGCGTGGAGGTCACGCACCCCGAACAGCAGCACGACACCCTCGGCCTCCAGGCGCCGTGCCGCGAACAGCAGGGCCTGCGCCGTCTCGTGGTCGAGCCAGTGCGCGTCGTCGACGATGCACAGGACCGGGCGTTCCTCGGCCAGTTCCGCCAGGAGGGTGAGGACGGCGAGCCCGACCGCGAGCCGGTCCGCCGGGACACCCGACGCCAGGCCGAGGGCGGTGTGCAACGCCTCGGCCTGTGCCTCGGGCAGGTCGTCGATCCTCGACCGCATCGGGCGCAGCAGCAGGTGGAGACCGGCGTACCCGAGGTCGGCCTCGGCCTCGATCCCCGCGCTCCGGACGACCCGCATGTCCGGTGCGGCGTCGGTGGCGAGCCGGTCGAACAGCGCGGTCTTCCCGAGGCCGGCCTCGCCCCTGACGACCAGGGCGGCGCTGCGGCCCCGCCGGGCGGCGTCGAGCAGTCCGGCGAGGCGGGCCAGTTCGGGTTCCCTGCCGTGGAGCGGCATGTGGTCGACGGGGGCGGTCGGCGGGGCGGCGTCGAGTGTCACGGTTCCGGTCGTGGCCATTCGTCGATTCTGCGGGTTGCACTTAGGTGTAAGTCAAGCCGGGACGACCGTCATGTCCGGAGTATCACCTTGCCGACCGTCTCGCGCGCCTCCAAGGCGGTGTGCGCGGCGGCGGCGTCGGCCAACCGGAACTCCCGCACCAGTGGTGTCATCCGTCCCTCGGCCGCCGCCGCGAGCGCGCTGGTCTCTAGTGGACGGAGGCCGCCGGTGCCGCGCAGCAGCGCCGGGCCGAGTGTCACCTGGGCGGACAGGCAGCGGGCGAACAGGTCGTCGGCGGTGAATCCGATCGGCGCGCCGGACGACCAGCCGAACAGGACGATCCTGCCGCCGACCGTGAGCATGTCCATGGCCAGGCGGGCGGGCTCGCCGCCCACACCGTCGTACAGCAGCGTCGGTTCACGGCCCGCGAGGCCGCGTCGCGCGGCCTCGGGCCAGTCCGGCGCGGTGTAGTCGACGCCGATCACTCCCGGAGCCACCTCGGCGAGCCGGTCGAGTTTGTGCCGTCCGCCCGCCAGGCCCACCACGGCGGCGCCGGCCGCCAGCGCGGCCTGGACCAGCAGCGTTCCGACACCCCCGGCGGCGGCGGTCACCACCACCACGTCACCGGCCGTGACGGGCGCCTGGTGCAGAACGGCCAGGGCGGTGCGGCCGGTGCCGATCATCGCGACGGCCGCCGACGCGGTGAGTCCGTCGGGGAGGACGTGCAGCGCCTCGGGTTCCCGGACGGCCTGTTCGGCGTATCCGCCGCTGGCGATGCCCAGGTGGGTGACGACCCGCCTGCCGAGCCACTGTGGATCCACTCCGTCACCGAGGGCGTCGACCGTCCCTGCGACCTCCCGCCCCGGCGTCATGGGCAGGTCGGCCCGCCCGAACGGGTTGGAGTCGTCTCCGTTGCGGATGACGGTGTCGAGCAGGTGCACGCCGGCCGCCTCGACGGCGATCCGTACCCGTCCGGGCGCCGGAGCGAGGTCCGGCACCTCCTCGTACCGGAGTCGTTCGGGGCCGCCGAACTCGTACTGTCGTATCGCGTACATGGTCTCCTCGTCTCAGGGGTTCCGGGCCTTGGGCCCGCCGGGGCGTGGCCGGGGTCAGCGCCGGTAGGGCGTGCGGTTCCGGGCGTCGCGAAGCGACCGCCCCCACCACGCCAACTGGTCCAGCAGCTTCTTCGCGGCGGCGTCGGCCTCGACGCTCTCCCTGAGCGCGCCGGACTCGTCGCACAGGCCCCAGTAGTTGACGAGGGCAATGGTGTCGCGGACCGTGACGGCGTGGACCTCGGGGAACACCTGCCGGAGGTGTTCGACGGCGCGCTGGCCTCCGACCATGCCGCCGTAGGACACGAAACCGACCGGTTTGGCGTTCCACTCGTCGTTGTAGTAGTCGATCGCGGCCTTCAACGGTGCCGGGTAGCTGTGGTTGTACTCGGGGGTGACGACGACGAAGGCGTCGGCGGCGGCGAGTCGCCGCCCCAGCTCCACGACGACGGGGTAGTCGTCCTCGCCCTCCTCGTGGTGGCCGATGTCGACCGGCAGGCGGAGTTCCATCAGGTCGATCACGTCCACCTCGTAGTCGCCGTGGGCGCGGGCGCGTTCGGCGATCCAGTTGGCGGGGACCGGCCCGAACCGGCCCTTGCGGGTGCTTCCGATGATGACGGCCAACTTGAGCGGCTTCTCCGACACGTTTCCTCCTCGATGACGGGTGTCGTGTTGTCGGTCTCGAAGTTACGGAGACGCCGGGGGTGGCGGCATCTGTCACGTGACCGGTCGTGGGTCCCGCCGATCGGTCGCCGTATCGGTCACCCCGTCGCGGTGCCGGTGGGCGACGGCCCGCGGGTTCGGTACCCGGGTGCCGTTCCGGTGGTGCGGAACGCCGAGGGCGGCGGTGTCGACGGCACCGGTCGATCGACAGATGCCGCCCGTGCCGGACCCGCCATAGCGTTCCGGCATGACTCGCATCGCAGACCCTCCCACTACCACCCGCTGGGCTCCCGTGGTGGCGTTGGCCCTGGCCATGGTCGTGGTGACCTCCGACCTGACCATCGCCTCGATCGCGCTTCCCGACATCGGGCAGCACTTCTCGGTCAGCCCCGCCGACACCGCGTGGGTGCTGTTGGCCTATGCCCTGCCGATGGCGGCCGTGGCGATTCCCGCCGGACAGTGGGCCGACCGCGCCGACGTGCGGCGTGTCTTCCTGCTGTCGATGGCCGGGGTCGCGGTGAGCAGTCTCGTGGCGGGACTGGCCACCGGGTTCTGGATGCTGTTGGCGGCCCGGCTGTTCCAGGGCGTCGCGGCGGCGTTGACGATGGCGGTGTACATGCCGATCGTCGCCTCCAGTGTCCACACCGGACAGCGTGGCCGCGCCATCGGCTACGTCATCACCATCATGACGGTCGGTGGCCTGATCGGTTCGCCGTTGGGCGGCCTGGTGACGGGCACCTGGGGATGGCGGTCGGTGTTCCTGTTGAAGCTGCCGGTCGTGGTGGCCGCCGTGTGGGTGGCGTGGCGTTCCCTGGGCGGCGACGGCAGGGGGCTGCCGGTACCGTCCGCGCGGCTGTGGCGGGGCGCGGCCGTGATGGGCGGCGCGATGGTGGCGTTGCTGTCGGGCGTGGAGCGGCTGGCCGAATCCACGGCGACCGGCGCGGTCCTGCTGGCCATATCGGTGGCGTTGTTCGCGGCGTGGCTGCGGCTCCGCGACTCGCGCCCGCTGGTCGGCGTGCTGCGCGGCCGGGTGATGGGCCTGACGCTGCTGAGCCTGTTCCTGGCGAGCATGCTCGTCGGCCTGGTGTCGTTCCTGCTCCCCTACTTCGTGACCGAGCGGATGGGCGCCGGTCCGGAGGGTCTGGGGTTGGCGCTGTTGGTGTTCAGCGGAACGATCGCGCCGGTGTCACCGGTGGCGGGTTGGCTGGCCGACCGGTTCGGGCCGCACACGGTCGCCCTCGCGGGGGCGGTGGTCACGTTGGCCGGACTGGTGGGACTGCTGACCCTGGACGGCGACGCCGGGCTGCCCGACCTGATGTGGCGCATGGCGATCCTGGGCGTCGGCGGTGGCCTGTTCAACGGTCCCGTCAACACCGGCCTGATGGCCGCGACCCCACCCGACATGATCGGTACGGCCGGCGGCCTGTTCGCGACCGTGCGGACCATGGCGAGCACGGTGGCGCCCGCGGTCACCGCGCTCGCCTGGACCACGGCGGGAGGCGGCACGGCGGGTTTCCGGGCCGGTGTCGTGGTGCTGGCGGTGGGTCAGGCGGTGTCGCTGCTCCTACTGGTCGCCGGGCGGCCCCGCCGTGGGAAGGCCGCCTCCGGGCCGGCGTGATCGTGTCAGCCGGTGCCCGCGTTCCGGAAGGCCAGGAACGGTTGCAGTGAGTCCGGGTCGGCGAGCGCGCCGGTGGCGGCGGCGGACTCGATCGGGGTGCCGGTGAGGATCTTCTTCACCGGCACCTCCAGCTTCTTGCCGGACAGGGTGCGTGGAATGCGCGGGACCGCGTGCAGCTCGTCGGGTACGTGCCGGGGTGACAGGTTGCCGCGCAGTTCGGCGGCGATGCGTTTGCGCAGTACGGCGTCCACCTCGACGCCGGACGCGGGAACGACGAACAGCAGCAGTCTTCCCATTCCGCCGTCGGGGTCCTCCAGGTGCACGACCAGGGAGTCGGCGACCTCGTCGAGTGCCTCCACGACCGAGTAGAACTCGGCGGTGCCCAACCGGACCCCGCCGCGTTTGAGGGTGGCGTCGCTGCGTCCGGTGATGACGCAGGTGCCGCGTTCGGTGACGGTGATCCAGTCACCGTGCCGCCACACGCCCGGGTAGGTGTCGAAGTACGCCTCGCGATACCGGGAGCCGTCCTCGTCGCCGTAGAAGCCCACCGGCATGGACGGCATCGGCGCGGTGATGACGAGTTCGCCCTGCTCCCCCACGACGGGCTGGCCCTCGGAGTCGAAGGCCTCGACCCTGGCGCCCAGACACCGGCAGGCGATCTCTCCCTTGTAGACGGGAACGAGTGGCGCACCGCCGACGAAACCGGTGCACACGTCGGTGCCGCCCGACAGCGAGGTCAACATGGCGTCCGGCGCGATGTCGGAGTAGACGTACTCGAAACCCTCCGGCGGCAGCGGTGAACCGGTCGAGCCGATGCCGCGCAGCCGGGACAGGTCGGCGATCTCGGCGGGACGGATCCCGCGTTTGCGGCACGCCAACAGGTACGGCGCGGAGGTGCCGAAGTTCGTGATCCCGGTGTCGGCGGCCAGCCGCCACTGCGCCGCCAGATCGGGGTGGGTCGGGTTGCCGTCGAACAACACCATCGCCGCGCCGGCCAGCGGCGCCGACACGAGGTAGTTCCACATCATCCAGCCGGTGGTGCAGAACCAGTAGAACCGGTCGGACGGCCCCAGGTCGTGGTGCAGGGCGAGCATCTTCAGGTGTTCCAGCGTGATGCCGCCGTGCCCGTGCACGATCGGTTTGGGCAGGCCGGTGGTGCCCGAGGAGTACAGCACGTACAGCGGGTGGTCGAAGGGCAGCGGCGCGAACTCCGGTGCGGCCGGGGCCGACAGCAGGTCACTCCAGTCGACGGTGTCGGGCAGCGGGTTCCCGGTGTAGTCGAGCGCGACGACGTGCCGCAGGCCGGTCAGCTCGGCGCGGATCATCGCGACCTCGTCACGACGGTCGACGTGCTTGTCGCCGTACCGGTATCCGTCGACGGTCACCAGCACCTTCGGCGCGATCTGCCGCCACCGGTCGCACACGCTGCGGGTACCGAACTCGGGCGCGCAACTGGAGAACACCGCGCCCATCCCGGCGCACGCCAGCAGCAGCACCACGGCCTCGGGGATGTTCGGGAGGTATGCCGCGACGCGGTCGCCGCGTTCCACGCCCAGTCGGCGCAGCCCCGCCTGGCAGGCGCCCACCCGGTCCCGGAGTTCACCGAGGGTCAGCGCGACGGGGGCCCGGGAGTCGCTGCGCGCCACGACCAGTACGTCCTCGTCGGCGCGGCCGGGCGCCGCCAGTACCCGCTCGGCGTAGTTGAGCGTCCTTCCGGGGAACCACACCGCCCCGGGCATGGTGGCGTCGGCGAGCGCCTCCTCGCCGGTGACGTCACCCGGCCCCACCTCGAAGTGACGCCAGATCGACGCCCAGAAGTCGCCGGGACGGTCCACCGACCACCGCCACAGCGAGTCGTAGTCGGTGACGGCCGGGTCGGCGAGCCATTCGATGTAGCGCCCCATCCTGGTGGTCGTCGCGGCATCGCTGGGCGGATTCCACAAGACTTCGGCGGACATGGGTACCTCTCTCGGCGGTGAGACAGCGGCGTCGCCCCATACTGCCTCACACGGGTAGCGCTGATGCGCAAGGATGGCTCACGGCGACACCGCACCCCGTTTTTAGGAGACCCCCATGCGGCACATCGCAAGCCTGCTCGCAGGCATCGTCATCGCCCCGCTCGCCTGGTTGCTGATCGGCGCGGGCCAGATCGGGCTCAACCCCTCCACGTACGCCGACTACGACGGCGCCCCCGACCGCCTCGTCGCCATCGTCATGTTCGCCGCCGCCGGAATCCTGCTCGGCCTGTTGGCCGTCACCCGGCTCAGTCCCGCCGGCCCGGTGCTGGTGGGCGTCGTCTTCGTCGCGGGCTTCGCCCTGTTCCGCGCCGACGTCTTCACGATCACCCTGCCGGAGGCCACGACCGGTTTCATGCTGCCCCGTGAATCGGTGGGTGTGGCCGGTGAGTCGGGCCTCATCGTGGCCGTCGCGGCCCTGCTGCTGATGTCGGCGGTCGTCCCGGCCCGGTGGCGGGGACGAGGCGAACCCGAACGCGAGGACCTGGACACCGCGAGCCTCGCCGGGACGACCCTGTCGCCCGGGGACACCGACACCCCCGCCGGGGGCTACGACCGCACCCTGGAGGTGCCCGCCGACCAGCACGGCTACGACGACCGCCCGGTCAACCCGTTCGACACGTCCGGTGACTACGGCGCCGGGCAGACCCAGCCGCAACCGGCGGCACGGTCCCCCTACGCCGACGACGCCTACGGTCAGGAGGACTACGACTACGACGGCCGCACCGCCACGGCCGCGCCGCCGCGTTACGGCGACCAGCACCACGACGACGGCGGTTACCGCCGCTGACGTCCGGTCGTGGCGCCGGCCCGTCCCGGCGCCACGACCCTGCCCGCGGCTCCGGTGATGTTGCGGGCCATTCCGCCGAACACGATGCCGTGGAACGGCGCGATCGCCTTCCAGTACAGGTGTCCGGCGAGGCCGTGCGGGACGAACACCGCCCGCTGCCGGTACACCGCGCCGCCTCCGGGCCGGGGCGCGACCGACAGTTCCAGCCACGCGCGTCCCGGCACCCGCATCTCGGCGCGCAGCCGCAACGTCCTGGGCCGGTCGAGGTGCTCCACCCGCCACCAGTCGAGCGCCTCGCCGACGCGCAGCCGGTGCGGGTCCCGTCGTCCCCGTCGCAGTCCGACACCGCCGCCGAGCCGGTCGATCCAGCCGCGGACCGCCCAGGCGAGCGGGAACGAGTACCAGCCGTGTTCGCCGCCTATCGATTCGACGATCCGCCACACCTCGGCGGGATCGGCGTCGGTCTCGCGGCGCCGCGTGTCGGTGTAGAGGGAGCCGCCGGTCCAGCCGGGGTCGGTGGGCAGCGGATCGGACGGCGCCCCGGGGGTGGAGGCGTCCGACCAGCGGGTGGGCACGTCGGTGTCGCGGATCCGGGCCAGGGCCAGCCGGATCGCGTCATCGCATCCGGTGAGTCCGCCGGGCGGGTCGGGGATGTACGCGGCGATGTCGTGGTCGTGGCAGACCGCCTCGTTGATGAGCGAGCCGATCAGCGGAACGGCGATGGCGCGCGGTACGGGGGTGACGAACTCGACCCACTGCGCCGACAGCCACGGACTGAGCACCGGCACCGGCAGGACGACCCGGCGCGGCAGGCCGGCGGCACGCGCGTACCGGCGCATCAGGCCCACATACGTCACGACGTCGGGGCCGCCGATGTCGAAGCCGCGGTCGAGTCCGTCGGGCAGTTCGGCGGCGCGTCTCAGGTAATGGAGGACGTCCCGGACCGCTATGGGTTGCACGCGGTTGCGCGCCCACCGGGGCGTGACCATGATCGGCAGCCGCTCGGTGAGGTATCGCAGCATCTCGAAGCTCGCCGACCCCGAACCGAGGACGACGGCCGCGCGCAACGCCACGGTCGGTACCGGCGAGTCGAGGAGGATCCTGCCCACCTCGGCGCGGGAACGGAGGTGCTCGGACACGTGCGCGGCGTCCGGGACGATGCCGCCGAGGTAGACGATCCGTCGTACGCCCGCCTCGTGGGCGGCGTGGGCGACGTGTCGCGCGGCCCGCCGGTCGATGTCGCGGTAGCCGGCGGAGTGCAGGGAGTGCACCAGGTAGTAGACGACCTCCTGCCCGGCGACGGCGTCGGCGACCGAGGCGGCGTCGGTGACGTCGGCGCGGCACACCTCGACGGCGTCCGCCCATTCGGCGTCGGCGAGTTTGCCGGGTTGGCGCGCCGCCACCCGGACCCGGTGCCCGGCGTTCAGCAGTTCGGGCACGAGTCGGCCACCGATGTACCCGGTCGCCCCGAACACCACGCAACGCATCCGCCACCCCCGGGGCCGAGCGTAGCGGCCGGTACGGGTCGCCGGACCGGATCACCGGCGGGGCGGCACCGGCATACGCACGGATTCCGGAGGGGTGCCGCCGGGTCGCCCGGAAGTGACCGCCGACGCAGGAATGTAGATCACTCGATACGGGTGTGGAGGGTGATGCGCTAGCGTTGCCGCTCGTGACGACTATGAGCCGGGCGACCGGGCGAGACGGTAGCCGCGGCTCCGCGTGGATGATGGCCGGTTTCGGCCTGTTGTGGTGGCTGGCAGGGACCGGCGGCCTGTCCGCCGGGGTGTCGCCGGTGCTCATGGGACTGGGCGCGGTGGCCGCCGTGGTGTTGTTCGTGGCGTCGGCGCGGCGGCTGAACCGCACCGGTGAGCAGGAGATGTTCCAGCGCACCGGCCGGGTCTTCATGCTGGTGAACCTGGGACAGGTGGCGGGGATCTTCGTGGTGGTCGCGGTGGCGAACCTGCTGGACGCGCAGACCTGGATCCCGCCGATGATCACGGTGGTGGTGGGGATCCACTTCCTCCCGCTGGCGAAGGCGTTCGGCATGCCGGAGTTCCGGTGGATCGCGTGGATCTTCGTCGCGGTGGCCGTGTTGGGCGCCTGCCTGGCGGCGATCGGCCTGCCCCTGCCGGTGACGCTGGGGACCGTCGGTATCGCGTGCGCCCTGGTGCTGTGGGGCTACGTCGGATGGCTGTTGCGCATCGGCCCGGCGACCGCCGCCGGGGACCGGTGACCGCCGCCACCACACCGGCGGCGCTCGGTACACCACTGTGACGGGGTGATACCCCTGGCCACGGCCGGTGCGTCGCGGAGGGTAACGATCCGGCATCGGGCGGGTCCCGGCCTTGACGACCCTGCGTGGCCGACTCGTATAGTTCCGGTCACCCCTCGCTGAAGTGTCGGCCGACCCCCCTGTTCCCCGGCCGACCCCCGGCCGTCCCGCGGCCGGTCACCCCTCGGGATGGTCGATGAGATCCGTTCTGTCCGTGCTCGCCGCCGCGCCGTTCGTGCTCGCCGGAGTGCTCGCCGCCGCCCCACCGGCCGCCGCCGACGCGCCGGAGTCCGCACCGGTCTGTGTGGAGTCCGACGCGGCCGTCGGCATCGCGACCTTCGGTTTCCTTCAGGAGCAGATCGACAACGCCCTGATGATCCACCGGATCGCGACGGAGCGTGGCCTGCCGGAGTCGGCGTCGTTGATCGGTGTCACCGCCGCGATGACCGATTCGGGGCTGCGGAACCTGGATCCGGCGGAGGAGTCGGAGGCGGCGGGTGTCTTCGCCCAGTCGGCCGACTGGGGGACCGTGGAACAGCGGCGTGAGCCCGGGTTCGCGGCGGGCCGGTTCTTCGACGCGATGGTGGACGTCGACGGCTGGCGGGACATGCCGCCGGCGCAGGTGGCGCGGGAGGTGCAGGGCGCACGGCAGGGGGCCGGGTACGCCGCGCACCAGCCGACCGCCGCGATCCTGGTGAACCTGTTGCAGGGCGAGATCGACTGCCGCCCGGTGTTGGACGCCGGCCGGTACACGCACCCGGTGCCGGGGGTGGCGAGTGCGCAGCAGTTCCAGCCGCCCGGGAACCCGGGGCACAACGGCGTGGACTTCCTGACCGCGAAGGGCACCCCGATCCTGGCCGCCGGTGACGGCACCGTCGTCACCGTGGAGTGCAACGCCCACACCGGTGACGGGGCGGCGTACTCGTGCGATGTGGACGGTTCTCCGCAGGTGTTCGGCTGTGGGTGGTACATGGAGATCCTGCACACCGACATGACGTTGACCCGGTACTGCCACATGGCGTCGGCGCCGGAGGTGTCGGTCGGTGAGAAGGTGACCGCCGGGCAGGTCATCGGCGCGATCGGTTCCTCGGGCAACTCCTCGGCGCCGCATCTGCACTTCGAGACGCACTCGGCGTACCCGGCGTGGCCGGAGACCGCCGTGAACCCGGTCGGCTACTTCACCGACCGGGGTGTCGAACTGGGCTGAGCCGTCACGGCTCTGCGAGACCGACCGCCGTCACTCTCCGGTTCGACCGTCCACCGATTCGCGCAGCAGGTCGGCGTGCCCGTTGTGCCGGGCGTACTCCTCGATCATGTGGCACACGATCCATCTCAGGCTGGGTCTACGCCCGTCGGACCAGGCGGTCGCCGCGAGACGGTCCATCCCCTCGCCGGGCGGGAGCTCGGCCACCAGGGCACGGGACCGCTCCACCGCGCTCCGCCACAGGGCACGCAACGCCTCCGGGGTGTCGTCGGCGGCGGAGTGCCACTCCCAGTCCCGGTCGGCGTTCCAGTCGACCGTGTCCCACGGCGGGGTGGGGCGGCGGCCCGCCAGTGACCGCCCGAACCACAGGTCCTCCACGTACGCCATGTGCTTGAGCAGTCCGCCCAGCGTCATGGTGGAGGAAGCGACTCTCGCCGACAGGCCCGCGGCGTCGAGGCCCTCGCACTTCCACGCCAGGGTGGCCCGCTGGTAGTCCAGGAAGCCCAACAGTGTGGTGGTCTCGTCGGCGGCCGGTAGCGGCTCGGGACGGCCGTGTTCGTCGATGTCGGTCACGGCGGCGATGGTATTGCCCGGGTCGGACATCAGGTGGCCTCGATCGCGCCGGTGGACAGCAGGGCGATGACGAACAGGCCGAGCGCCACCCGGTACCAGACGAAGATGTAGACGCTGTGCCGTGCCACCCACTGCAGCATCCAGTGCACGGCGGCCAGGCCGACGAAGAACGCGATCACCGTGGCGACGGCGAGTTGGGGGCCGGAGGGTATGAGTCCGGCGCCGGAGGGCTCGAACACGTCGCCCAGGCTGTAGATACCGGAACCGAGGACGGCCGGGATGGCCAGCAGGAACGAGTAACGTGCCGCGACGGCGCGGTCGATCCCCATGAAGAGTCCGGCGGTGATGGTCGCCCCGGAACGCGACACGCCCGGAATCAGTGAACCGGCCTGGGCGAGACCGAGCAGGATGCCGTCCTTGAGCCGGAAGTCGGCGAAGCCGCGCTGCTTCGTACCGAAGCGCTCGGCGGCGCCCAGCAGCAGGCCGAACACGATGAGGCTGATCGCGACGAGCCACAGGTTGCGCGCCTGTTCGCGGATCTGGTCGGTGAACAGGACTCCGAGGACGACGATCGGGATGGTGCCGATGATGACGTACCAGGCCATCCGGTAGTCGGTGGTGGACCGTATCTCACGGTTCCCGAAGCCCAGGATCCACGCCTTGATGAACCGGCCGATGTCCCTGGCGAAGTACAGCAGGACCGCCGCCTCGGTCCCGAGTTGGGTGACGGCGGTGAAGGAGGCGCCGGCGTCGGCGTCGAAGAACAGCGCGGAGGCGAGCCGGAGGTGTCCGGAGGACGAGATCGGCAGCATCTCGGTCAGGCCCTGGATGACTCCCAGGACGATGGTCTCCCACCAGGTCATCTGCATCGGGTGCGGCTTTCGGTCGGCGGCGGCGAGCCGGTCCTCATCGGGGTCGTCGGGCCGAACCCGACGCAGCAGTGTGACACGAGACCACATATCGGGCGCCCGTGAGGGTGTGAGCCGCGTCGCCGACGGCCGTCGGCCCGCCCGGTACGCGCGTCGCCCGACGGCCGGAGACCGGGTATGAGACGTATACGCGCCATACCGAGATTTCCGCGACAGGGGGCCGGAGGACGTGTTGGACGCCTGGCGCTAGGGCGGGTGCGCGCCGCCGCCGGGGACCCGCGTGCGATAGTTAGGTTTTTTCCTATATATTCACGACATGAACATTTCGACGATTCAGCTCGTGTCCGTCCCCGTCACCGATCAGGACCGCGCGTTGGCCTTCTACACCGAGGTCCTGGGGCTGCGGCTGGTCCGGGACAACCCGATGGGCGAGAACGCACGTTGGGTGGAGGTGGCACCGGCGTCCGGCGGCACCGGCCTGACACTGGTGACCTGGTTCCCGCAGATGCCACCGGGCGGCGTCGCCGGACTGGTCCTCCAGACCGACGACATCGACGGCGACATCGCCCGCCTGAAGGAGCACGGAGTCACGGTCGACGGCCCGCAGGACGCCCCGTGGGGTAGGTTCGGCACGCTCACCGACCCGGACGGCAACGGCATAGTGCTGTCCGGCCCACCGACGCCAGGGACGTGATCGATGCCCGCCGACGTGTTCGCCGCCCTCGGCAGCCCGGTCCGCCGCAGGCTCCTCGACCTGCTACGGGACGGCCCGAGACCGGTACGCGATCTGGCGGTTCACTTCGACATGCGGCAACCCAGCCTCTCGGAGCACCTGAAGGTGCTCCGGGAGGCCGGCCTCGTCGACGAGACCCGGCACGGCCGGGAACGCCACTACCGGTTGCGGGGCGACGGGCTGGCCGAGGTCGCGGAGTGGCTTTCGCCGTACGAGCACTTCTGGCGGAACCGGTTGGCGGCACTGCGAGACCTGCTCGACGAGGAGGACGACGATGGCTGAGGAGCGCATCGAGGTCGACCAGTTCGTCCCCCACCCACGGGAACGGGTGTGGCGGGCGCTCACCGATCCCGCCCGGATGGCGCGCTGGTTGATGCCCAACGACTTCCGCCTGGAGGCGGGACACCGGTTCACCCTCACCACGACGCCGGTGCCCCGCACCGGTTTCGACGGCGTGGTCCACTGCCGGGTCCTCGGGTTCACCGCCCCGGAGGTGTTGCGGATCGGCTGGCGCGCGGGCGGGGTGGACACCGAGGTGACCTGGCGGCTCGTGCGCGAGGGCACCGGCACCCGGGTGCTGCTGGTCCACTCCGGATTCGACACCGCCGACGAGTCGCAACAGGCCGTCCGCAGACTCCTCGGCGGCGGTTGGCGGTCCCGGATACTCCCGGCGCTGGCCGCGGCCGTCGCGCCGGATCAGGCCGGGTAGGTGACACTCTCGTCGAGCCTGTCGATGGTGGCACGCAGGATGCGGTTGCCGTCGATGGTGGGCTCGCTCGTGGTCTCGGAGTCGAGTTCGTCGAACACGCCCAACTTGTAGGCGGCCAACACCACCTTGGCGAAGTACTCGGGTGGGAGCGCCGCGTCGGCGTCGTCCAGATGGGACACCAGGAAGTCGAAGGCCAGCAACGGGTCCCCCACCGTGGCGGTCTCCTGGAGGGTCTTGACCCGGTCCGGTTCCAGCCTGCCCAGTTCGGCCGCCCCGGTGATCAACCGCCGCACGGCGGCCCGTTCGGTCCCTGTCACCGCCACCCCCCGTGTCGGGTCCCGTCTCTGGTGAGCAGTCTGGCACCGCCGGGCGGCGTCGTGGGCCGGACGGGGAAAGTCACCCTCCCCGTGGTTGCGGGACGGGCCCTCGGGGAAAGAGGTCCACAGCCGACTCGTGGAATGGAGGGACCATGCGCGCTCTGCTGGTGGCCGTCGGGGTCGTCGCCGTCGTGTTGATCCTGCTCGGCCTGATCGTCAAGGCGGTGAAGTGGTTGTTGATCATCGGCCTGGTGGCACTGCTGGCCGCCCTGGTGCTCGGTTGGTGGCAGGCCCGCCGGAGCGATCGGACCGGTTGACGGAGGTCGTCCCCGGGACGGGCCGCGCGCCCGTCGCGGGGACGGCGGTTCACAGGGCGGCGATCAGTTCCCGGCACGCCTCCTCGCAGCGGCGGCACGCCTCGGCGCACACTCGGCAGTGGTCCATGGCGTCGGCGTGCCGGGCGCACTCGTCGCCGCAGGACCGGCACGCCACGACGCACGCCTCCAACACGGCACGGGTCAACGCGGCGTCGTACTCGGTGTGCCGGGACAGTACGGCGCCGGTGGTCGCGCAGACGTCGGCGCAGTCCAGGTTCGTCCGGACGCACTTGCGCAGCGCCGCGACGTCGTCCTCACTCAGGCAGGCGTCGGCGCACGCGGTGCACGCCTGCGCACAGTCGCGGCACGCCTCGATACAGGCGGCGAGCTTCGCCCGGTCGACACCGCCGAGGTCGGCCGGGTAGGTGGTCAGCATGTCGGTCACGGTGCTCATCGTCTTCTCCCCTGGTCGTGGTCGATTCGCCCGCCGACTACCCGGCACGCGGCGACACCAATCCATCCGGTTGACGACCCGTCACACCGGGTAATCCCCACGAGGGCACGTCGAGGGCGCGCCCCGGTAGGGAGGAGCCGATCATGACCACGCGAACCGACCGCACCGGACGCAGTGTTGTACAGGTGCTGGCACTGCTGGTGGGTGTGGTGTTCCTGTTGGTGGGTATCGCCGGGTTCATACCGGGCATCACCACCGAGTACGACAGCCTCAGCTTCGCCGGCCACGAGTCCGGTGCCATGTTGCTGGGGATCTTCCAGGTGTCGATCCTGCACAACATCGTGCACCTGCTGTTCGGAGTCGCCGGCATCGCGCTGGCCGCCTCGGCCGGCGGAGCGCGACTGTTCCTGGTGGGCGGCGGGATCATCTATCTCGTCCTGTGGCTGTACGGGCTGATCATCGACCACGACAGCGCCGCCAACTTCGTGCCGGTCAACACGGCCGACAACTGGCTGCACCTCGGACTGGGTGTCGGCATGATCCTGTTGGGACTGCTGCCCGGCAACCGGGGCGCCCGTGCCGCCTCGGACCGGCCGGTGTCCGACCGGTCCGTCTGAGACGCCGACTTCGGTCCTCGTTCGTCGCGAGCAGCGGTCCGGTCGAGTGCGTTCGCAAGGCGGAGCAGGTCCTGCATCCGGTGTTTTATGCAGGACCTGCGACAACGCCGTAAGACGGGGGTCGTTTCCGCCGACTCGCCCGCCTCCGGTGCCGCGCGTGGGTAGGGTCCACCGCGTAACCGGCGGAAGGGCGGGTCATGTCGGGAAGTCTCGGACCCGGGTCGACCACGGCGGACGTACTGGCCGGGGTCGACTTGACGGGTCGTTCGGCGGTGGTCACCGGCGCCACGACCGGCGTGGGGATCGAGACGGCCAGGGCGTTGGCCTCGGCGGGCGCGGCCGTGACACTGGCCGCCCGCCGCGCGGGGCCGGCGGACCGGGTGGCGTCGGAGATCCGGGAGACCACCGGCAATCCCCGGGTCGAGGTGAGCGCGCTCGACCTGGCGGATCTGGGGTCGGTGGCGGCGTTCGCCGAGCGGTGGCGGGGGCCGCTGCACATGCTGGTGAACCTGGCGGCGCTACCGATGCTGCCGCACCGGACCCGGACGCCACGCGGTTGGGACGCCCAGTTCGCGGTGAACGTCGTGGGGCACGCGGCACTGTGCCGGGCGCTGCGCCCGGCGCTCGCGGCGGCTCGCGGGGCGCGCGTGGTGACGTCCGCCTCCCGTGCGCATCTGTACTCGCCGGTCGTGTTCGACGACCTCCACTTCGACTTCCGGCCGTTCGATCCGGCGGCGGCCCACGCCCAGGCGCAGACCGGCGCCATCCTGTCGGCGGTCGCGATCGGTCACCTGTGGGCGGCGGACGGGATCACCGCCGACGCGGCCGGACTCGGCCACGCGGAGATCGACCGGATTCCGCCATCGCCTTCAGTCGGAGACGACCCGGCGACCGACGCCTCCCGGACGGCGGCCACCCCGGTGATGCTCGCCGTGGCCGACGGCGTGGAGGGTCCCGGCTATCACGAGTCGTGCGCGCGGGTCGCGCCGGTGTTCCGCCGGCCCGCCGAGGACGTCCCGGGCGTGGCGCCCTACGCCCTGGACCCCGACAACGCCGCGAGGTTGTGGCGGGTCGCGGCCGAACTGGCGAACGGCGTGCCGCACCTGTGAGGCGGCGGGTCTACACCATTCGGGCCAATGTGGGACGCCCGAGGCCGCCGGCGGCCGCCGGCTCGCGCCTGGAAGGCGGAAACGGACGCTGTCACCGCTGGCCAGGGCCGTATCAGTGGTTGTCACCGGCCACTCGCGAGGAGTAATCTGGCAGTCACTCACGGCAGCACGCGATCGAGGCGTCGCCACGGTGGCGTTCCGCTGCCGGGCCAGGCGGGGAAGTGCCGCCACCGTCCAACCGGGAGGGTCCGGAATGCATCTCTGACGCGGAAGGGACGTGCCATCGTGCTGCTGACTTCCCTGTGCCTCCTCACCGGCGCCACCAATCCGCCGGCCGGCCGCGACGCGGGCGACGCCGCCGCCGTGCTCCGCCGTTCCACGGGCGTCGCGCCCGAACGCAATCTCGCCGACTACTCGAGTCTGTGGCAGTGTCCGGAACTGGCGGCGATCGACCGCCGGTACCGGCGGCACAATCTGGGTCACCGCGCGGCGCATCCGGAGATGGCGGCGGCCGAACGCGACTGCCTGGGCATCCTGGCACGGCTGTGGCGCCACCCGACCCCGGAGAACCCGGTCGGCTGCTCCACCACCGGTTCCAGTGAGGCGTGCCTGTTGGCGGGCCTGGCGCTCCTTCGGCGGTGGCGCGGTCGCAGGGGTCCGGCCGGGCGGCCGAACCTGGTGGTGAGCCGGTCGGCACATCCCTGCTGGCGCCGGTTCTGCGCCTACTGGCAGGTCGAGTTCCGGACCGTGCCGCCCGCCCCTGGGAGCCTCCAACCCGATCCGGCGGCGTTGGCGGGCAGCTGCGACGCCGACACCATCGGCATGGTCGCGATACTCGGCGATTCCGAGAGCGGCCGGTACGAGCCGGTCGCGGGCATGGCCGCGGCCCTGGACGCGTTGGCCGACTTCCGGGGTGTGGACGTGCCCATGCACGTGGACGCCGCGTCCGGCGGATTCGTGGCCCCGTTCCTGGATCCGTTGCTGTCGTGGGACTTCCGGCTGCCCCGGGTCGTGTCGATCAACACGTCGGGGCACAACTTCGGGATGGCGGCGCTCGGCCTGGGGTGGCTGCTGTGGCGGGACTCCGGGTGCTGCCCGCCGGAGTTGCGGCAACCGACCGGACGCCCGGGTGCGCCGCCGATGGGGTTCACGTACTCCCGTTCCGCCGCACCGGTGTTGCAGCAGCGTCACCTGTTGACGCGGCCGTTGGCAATCGAACGGTACCGGTTGGCGCACGGCTACTGCCGGGACGCCGCCGCGACCATCAACCGGATGATGGCGGCCAGGGCCGGTGTGCGGCTGCTGAATCCGGCGCCCGACCTGCCGGTGTCGTCCTTTCAGGACACCGATCCGGACGGGCGCGCGGTGCGCGACTTCGCCGCGCGGATGGCCGCGCGCGGCTGGTTCGTACCGACGTTCCGGTCGCAGGCCGATCCCGCCGGGCCGCTCTGCGCCCGCGTGGTGGTCCGGTCCGGGCTACCCGGTCAACTCGTCGACGAACTGATCGCCGACGTCGCGGTGACCCTGGACGGCACGGGCCTGGCGGGCTCCGGCGAACCCGGTTGACTCGGTGGCGGACGGCGGACCGCCCGCCACCGAGGACTCACGGCCGCTCGGCGAAGAACTCCGCCAGCCGTGCGACCGCCGGGTCGACGTACTCGGCCACGTCGTACAGGTCGATGTGGTTCGTCGTCGGCAGCCACGTCAGCGACTTCGGTTCGGATGCCGCCTCGTACACCTGCGCGGCGGCCTCGGGCGAACAGAACTCGTCCACCTCGCCGTGCACGATCAACAGCGGCGTCGGTGAGATCAACCGGGCCGCCTGCACGGTGTCCAGCGTCATGATCTGGTACGTCGACGCCACCGTGACCCGGTTCTGCCAATGTGGACTCGCGGAACGGGACGTGCCGTAGTACGCGAACGGTTCCGCACCGGGCATCGCCGCCGGTTCGTCGGTGTCGCTCACGGCCTTGCGGTACACGGGTTCCCCGTCGCCGGTCCAGGCCTCGGCGAGCAGCCCCGCCAGGATCTCCCGGTACGCCTCACCGCGCCCCGCGAAGTCGGTCGCCGCTCCCGGGAACGCCGCCGCCACACAGGCCACCGCCGAGACGCGGGGGTCCTGGGCCGCGGCCTTGAGCGCGTAACCGCCGCCCAGGCAGATCCCGGTCATGCCGACCCGGTCGAATCCCTTGGCGCGCAACAGGGTGACGGCCGCGCGCAGGTCGGTGAGCTTCCCGGCGGCGTCCTCGTGGTGCCGCAGCGTGCCCTCCGACTCGCCGAAGTTGCGGTGGTCGAAGGCGAGGGTCGCGAAACCGCGCTCCGCCAACGCCTGCGCGTACCGGCCCACCACCTGGTCCTTGACCCCGGTGAAGGGGCCGGTGAACACGACGGCTTCCTTCGCGTCCGCCGGTGCCCGCAGGACACCCGCCAGCGTCAGTCCGTCCTCGGTGCGGAACCGCACCGGTGTCTCCTCGATCATCTCACTCCGTTCAGTTCCGCGGCTACGGCGTTCGCGCCCAATCCGATCATCCATGTCAGGGGCGCGTCGGGGAGGAAGCCGGTCATCAGCTTCTCCAGTTCGGCCAGGGCGTCCTCGGTCAGGGTGGTGGCACCGGCGGCCAGGCGGGCCACCTCCTCCCGGTACCGGGTCAGGTAACGGCGCTGCGCGTCGAGCATCGTCACGTCGCCGGGGGCACCGTGACCCGGATACAGGACCGCGCCCGCCGGCACCTCGGCCGCCACCCGGTCCAGAGCCGCCAACCACGCACCACTGTGGCCGTCGGCGGTGTACGGGTGCGTGCCGTGGAAAGCCAGGTCCCCGACGAACACCGCCGGCGGTCTGCCGGGAACGGTCACGGTGAACAGGCTGTCGGCGTGGCTCTCTGCCTTCCCGACGGTGTGGACGGTCAGCGTCAGTTCGTCGAAGGTCAACGCCTGGCCGTGGGTCAGCTCGGCGGTGGGGTAGGCGGTCACCGGGGGCCATTCGTCCCCGTACACCGGCGCCCACTGCGCGCGCTTCGCGTCGGCGATCTCCCGAATCGCCGCGGTGACCTCCCCGGTGGCGTACACCGGGACGCCGGTGTCGCCGACGACGTCGTGGACGCCGTTGAAGTGGTCGGGGTGGGCGTGGGTCACGAACACCGCGCGCAGCGGCCTGGCGATCCGCGCCAACCGCTCCTTCAGCGCCGCGATGTCGGAGACGAGCAGTCCGGTGTCGATCAGGACCGTTCCGGTCTCGGTCTCCCATATGTAGGAGTTGACGAACAGTCCCGCCTCACCGGCGGTGTGGATGTGCAGTTCGGCCACGTGGGCTCCTCGTTTTCGTTGGGACGACCGCTGCAACACGACGATCCCGGGGGCTCATCCGGTGTCGTGTCCGGTGTTCCCACACCCCCGTCAGGTCCGTCCTGACACTCCAGGCAGGATCGGGACGTGGACGTCCAACAGATGCGGTACGTGCTCGCGGTCGCCGAGGCCGGTGGTGTCCGGACGGCGGCGGCGGCGTTGTTCGTCTCACCGCAGACGTTGTCGGAACACGTCCGCCGCGCCGAGAACGACGTCGGCGGCGCGTTGTTCCATCGCACGACGACCGGGATGACACCGACCGCGCTCGGGGAGGTCTACATCTCACACGCCTCGCAGGCCGTCGCGGCGTTCGACGCGGCCGAGCGGGCGCTCCGTGCCGCCGCCTCCGGTACCCCGGCGGGCGTCCGGATCGCCTGGGCGTACGGGCTCGCGGGGGTGCTGCGCCGCCTGCTGGCCGCACTCGTGGCGGACGCACCGGAACGGCCGGTGCGGGCGGTGCCGATGGACTGCGCCGGGCAACTGTCGGCGGTGGCGCGCGGCGACATCGGCGCGGGCGTGTTCCACCGGGTGCCCGCGAACCGGCCGCCGGCGCGGGTGCGGGCGTTCACTCTGGAGGTCACCGAGGCGCACGTGTTGCTGCCGGAGGACCATCGGCTCGCGGCCTCGCCGGTGAAGCTCACCGAACTGGCGGGGGAGCCGCTGTTGCTGCCCGCCGACTCCGGCTCCGGTTGCCTTCGCGGCTGGGAACTCGCCGCCTTCGCGAGTCACGGTCTCACCCCGAAGGTCCGGGGGGAGGTCCACGGCATCGACGTGGCCGCCGCCCGGGTGGCGGCGGGCGACGGGTACGCCATGTGCGTACCGCCCGGTCACCCGGTACCGGCCGGTGTCAGGTTCGTGCCGATCGCCGACGCACTGCCACCACAGAGGGTCGGCTTCGCCTTCGGGGAGGCGACTCCGCCACAGGTGGTCGCGGCGGCGCGCGGGCTCGCCCGGCGGCGGGCCGTGAGACCGGCACCGCCGGGCGGTGGGACGCACTGAGAGAACGGGACCGCCGCCGAGCCGCAGTCTGCCCAGGTCGGGGGACATCGACGCGAAACGACGTCGATGTCCCCCGACTTCGACGGTGGTGGGCGGCCGGCGCGGGCCGCACGCCTCACCTGGGGCTATGATCCGGCGCGGGCCTCGACCGCGTGCCGGGTCTCCTCCATCACGAGGTCGGCGTTGATCTGGGCGCCCGCCAGCGCGCCCGCCGCGGCGGCGGCACCCACCTGGGCCGACAGGTCGGTGACGTTCCCCGCCACCCAGACCCCGGGGACGTCGGTGCGGCCCGCCGCGTCGGCGGGGATGTGCACACCCATTCCGGAGGGGTGCTCCACGGCCTCCAACCCGATCCCGGCGAGGAATCCGGCACGGGCGACCATGCGGGTCGCCACCGCGACCGCCTGCCGGTTCACGACGGTGCCGTCCGCCAGCCGCAGGCCGGTGATCCGGTCGTCGGCGACCTCCACACCGGTGACCTCTCCCTCGACGACGCGGATGCCGCGCGCCGCGAGCTGGGCGGCGGGCTCGGCGTCCAGGGCCGGTGCGGTGTGGCGGAAGTACACCACGTCGTCGCTCAACTGCCGGAACAACAACGTCTGGTGCACCGACATGGGGCCGGTCGCCAGGACACCGATGGCCTGGTCGCGCACCTCCCAGCCGTGGCAGTACGGACAGTGCAGGACGTCGTGGCCCCACCGTTCGCGCAGCCCGGCGACGTCGGGCAACTCGTCGACCAGTCCGGCGGTCACCAGGAGCCGACGTGCCCGGACGGTCCGGCCGTCGGCCGACGACACGGTGAACCGGTCACCGTCACGTGTCACCTCGGTGACCTCTCCGGTGAACAGGTGGCCGCCGTATCCGGTCACCTCCTCCCGCCCGCGTGCCAACAGTTCGGCGGGTGGCACACCCTCCCTGCCCAGCAGGCCGTGAACTCCCGCGGCGGGCGCGTTGCGCGGCTCACCGGAGTCGATCACCGCGACCGACCGCCTGCTGCGCGCCAGCATCAGCGCACCGTTGAGTCCGGCGGCTCCGCCGCCGATCACCACGGCGTCGTATTCGTCGTTCATCTGGAACGTCATGGTCAACACCTCCGAGGCCAGCGTGCCGACTCTGCCATGAAACCGGCAAACATTCTTGCCGTTCTGGCAAACTGGTGGGATGAGTGACTACATCGGCGACGCGCTCGACGCCGTCGGGCCACGACTGCGCATGCTCCGGCAGCGACGGGACACCACCCTCGCCGAACTGTCGGCCGTCACCGGCATCTCGGTGAGCACGCTGTCCCGGCTGGAGTCCGGCAGCCGCCGCCCCACGCTGGAGCAACTGCTGCCGCTGGCACGGGCACACGGCGTCACGTTGGACGAGCTGGTCGACGCCCCGCCCACCGGGGACCCGCGCGTCCACCTGCGCCCGGTGAACCTCCACGGGATGACGATGTTGCCGTTGACCCGGCGACCGGGCGGCATCCAGGCGTACAAGTTGGTCATCCCCGGCAGTACCGACGCAGCGCCTCCGACTCCCCAGACCCACGAGGGCTACGAGTGGGTCTACGTGCTCAACGGCAGGCTCCGGCTGATCCTGGGTGAACACGACGTCGTGCTGTCCCCCGGCGAGGCCGCCGAGTTCGACACCCGGACACCGCACTGGTTCGGCAGCGCCGACTCCGAGCCCGTCGAGTTCCTGAGCCTGTTCGGCAGGCAGGGCGAACGCGCCCACCTGCGCGCCCGCCCGGCGACCCGCTCCCGCTGACCACCCGCCTTGGGTGGGCACAGGCCCGGCTTGGGTGGGCACAGGCCCGGCTTGGGTGGGCACAGGCCCCGCAGAATTCGGACATTCAGCCCTATTCGAGGCATGTCGATGGGCCCCAGGCCACCCAAGGCGTTCGGGAGGGAGGGTCAGACGTACACCGTCGGCCCGGTGTCGTCCAACTGCGACGGCCGCTTGCAGACGTACTCGTGCGCCGAGTCGTTCACCTGGTCGGTCATGTCCTCCAGGTTGGCGGTGAAGTCGGTGATCACCTCCACCCGTTCGGTGGTGAGGTACATGGCCGTGTTCCGGAGCTCGTGAAGCACCTCCACCGCACAGCCGGCGTCGGCGTACTCCAACTCCTCCATCACCTTGGTGGCGATGAGATCGGACGCCACCGCCCCGGCTCCGACCGTGACCGACCCGGCCACCAGGCCCACCACCGTGAACGCCATGTGGATGGTCGCCGAGACCAACCCCTCCAACGGCTCGTACTCGCGCAGTGTCTTCATGACGTCGTCCAACAGGGTCAACGGTACGAGCCGGTTCTCCGTGACCAGGGTCTTCCACGCCTTGAGGGATTCGATCGCGTCGCCCATCAGGCGGTCCTGTCGCACCAGGGTGGGATTGACGGTGTCCGCATAGTACTTCTTGAACAGCTCCGCGGGCCCCTCGGTGACACCCAGTACGCCGCCCTCGTTCAGGTCGGTGCGGTCCTCGGTGTTCCAGGTGTCGAGCCCGACGTGGATCCTACCGACGTCCCTCTCGATGAAGATCGAGTCACGATTGTCACCGATCGTGCCGATCGCCTCGTCGATGTCGGCGCAGTCGAGGTTAGGGAAACAGCACGACTCGACGAAACCGCGCAGAAACAGGTCCACCGCGTCGAACTCGTCCATGAGCATGTCCAACCGGCCCAGGCCGTCGAACAGGTCGCCGGCCCGGTACAGGTTCTGTGGATTGTTCGGGCCCAGCATCGACAGTTCCTCGCCGACCTTCTTCGTCGCGAGCAGTCGCAACCGTTCCCAGCGGCCCTCGTACGCGCTCATGAACGCGGCGTGGTCCTCGACCTCGTCGCTCATCTCACTCCTCCTGTGGCTCGTCGAATCCCGACGAGGGGCGTTCGATGCCGTACGCCGTCTCGCCGTCGAGGAAGTCGTACTCGTCGGCCATCGTCACCAGGACGTCTCCGCAGTCGCGCAGATAGTCGGCACTGGTGGTCATGACCAGCGCGACGCAGGAGATGAAACCGTTGAGCGCCGCCTGTGATTCGCCCTGCTTCACCTCGGCGTTCCCGGGGTCGTCGAGGGCCGCGTCCAGTTGCACGCCGCCGATACCGTCGCCGACCCGCTGGAACTCGTCGGCGACCGCCGGATAGTGGGTGTCGCCGGTCTTGCGGATGGCGGCCGTGTCCACCTGCATGGTCAATCTCCCCTTCTCGCGGCGCGCGCCCGGCCGAGCGCCCGGCGGCGTTCCCGCCGGGCGGCGGCCATCGCCTGGTCCAGTCCGGTTTCCAGGGCGACCGTGGACACGTCGGTACGCCGGACCGCGTTGTGCCGGAACTCCACCGCGATCCCGATCCCGTCGAAGACGGTCACCCGGACCGCCCCGTCGTCGGATTCGCCGGTGCCGAGTGCCTCGACCTCCGACCACGCCCGGTCCTCCGGTGCCGCCGTGTCGTCCCACGGGATTCCGAGCCGTCCGCACACCCGTCTCGACATCTCCATGAGCCCGCCGAAGTACTCCTCCTCGACGATGTAGACGGTGTATTCGATCTCGGTGGCCAGTGAGTGTTCGTCATGCCCGAGGCGTGCCTCGTCGTCGATGCGGACCCGGGGGCCCGAACCGGACGAAATCGTCACGGTCACGGCCCCCGAGGCCGAGGACCGAGTGGTCGCCAGCGCACGCAGTCTCGTCGCCAGTCTCTCCACGGTGGCCGAATCCATCCAGGCTCCCTCCGATGTGGTCGCATGGCGCCGGACCGGTTCCCAGGGCTCCGGATCACCGTGACGGCCGCGAACGGTAAGGCCGCTCACTCCGTTCACGACCGGTGATCCGGTCCGTCAGCCCGTGCGAACGACGTGCCGCCGTATCCGTGCCGGCGGCCGTCGGGTCCGACGCCATGCGTTCTCCCGTTCTCCTTCGAGCGGATGTCCTCCACTCTGCGGGGCGCCTGCACGAGTCGGAACCGAGTCGCGACCGAGTACGGTCGCCCGCGCCGGTGACGGGTCAGCGGGTGCCGCCGCCCGCCTCGTATCGGGACAACAGCCGGCGGGCGTTCTCGGCCTCGGGTACGCCCAGTTCCTCGAACCGGTCCCGCGCGTCCCGCCAGGACTCGCGGGCGGCGGTGTGATCCCCGTATCCGGCCTGTGCCCGGCCCAGTGCCAGGTACGCCCGGGCGGTGGGCAACGGCCTGGGGCCGTGGGAGTTCAGGGTGACGGCCTGCCTCGCGTGGTGCGCCGCCGTACGGTGCTCACCGACCCCGTGACTCACGATGCTCCAGGCCAAGGCGATGTCCGCCTGCATCGACCTCCTGGCCGTCGAATGGAAACGCGGTTCGCGGAGGACACCCGCGTACTCGGCCGCGCCCGGGTGGTCGCCGATCTCGGTCGCCAGTATGGCCGACTCGACCAGCGCCCCGGCCTCGGCCGTGATCCGGTTGACCTTGCGCGCCAGGCGCAACGCCTCCCGCAGGTCTCGCCCGGCGGCCTCGAACTCACCCGCCCGGCGGCGCAACGCACCGCGTTCGAGCAGCGCCAGTGTCCTCCAGCGGTCGTCGGGCAGTGCGGTGGCCACCTCGATCACCCTGGCCGCCATGCGCAGCGCCCTGTCACGCGACCCGACGGCCGAGTAACGGCGCATCATCGCGAAGTCGAGCCACATGGCACGTTGCGGTGACTCCTCGACCGGGAACCCGTCGCGAAGCCGGCGCTCGGTCTCGTCCACGTTGTGGTACCGGCCGAGTTCGACGCTCACTATCAGGTACTGCAGCAGGAACCCGAATCTCACCCGCCAGTCGAGCGAGCCGGGCGCGACGGCGAGGGCGTGACCGATCTGCTCCTCCGACTCGGTGTACCTGCCCGCCGTGAACAGGGATACCCCCAGGTTCGCGTGGGCGCCCGCCAGCGACGCGTCGTCGACCTGCTCGGCGACGGCGACCGCCGCACGGGCGGTCTCTATCGCGGCGGCGTCGTCGTCGGCGGCGCAGTGGTACGCCACCAGCACGTTCATCGCGCGGAACCTGCCCAGCGCGTCACCGTCGGCGGCGGCGTTGGCGATGGCGGACTCGATGACCGGCCCGGCCTCCCCGAACCGTCGGCCACGGCCGAGCGGGTGCATCAGGGGGGACACCAACTTCCACAGTTCCGGGTGGCCACGCAACCGCAGGCACCCCGCCATGACGTTGTCCTCCTCGTCGGGTAGCGGTTCCAGGCGTCGGCGGTAGTGCCAGTCGATGAACCGGTCCGCGACGGCGTCCCGGTCGGCGGGGGCGAGGTCGCGGGCGGCGGTCTTGGCGGCGAACTCCCGCACCAGGTCGTGGAGCCGGTAGCGGCCCGGCCGGTGCCGTTCGATCAGGTGCGCGGTCTCCAACCGGTCCAGGACCCGGTCGGTACCGGCCTGCGCGTGGACGGCGACCGCCAGGTCGCCGGAGAAGTCGTCCCCGGGGACGATCCCCAGTAGGCAGAACAGCCTTCGCGCCTCGGCGTCCAGGGCACGGTGGGAGTGGGTGAGGGCGACGGTGACCGTGGCGTCGGGGTCGCCGTCGATCGACAGGGCGGTGAGCCGGTCGCCGTCGCGCATCTCCGCGCCGTATCCGGCGAGGGTCTTCTCGGTGTGGACGGTGAGGTGCGCGGCGGCGATCCGCAACGCCAGCGGGAGGTCGCCGCACCGCTCGGCGAGCGCGTCGGCGGCACCGGGTTCCGGGGCGAGCCGTTCGGCGCCGAGCACGTCGGTCAGCAGCGCGACCGACTCCTCGCGGCGGAGCGTCCCCAACGACACCATCGCGGTGCCGTCCAGGACGGTGAGGCCGGTGAGCCGGTTGCGGCTGGTCACCAACGCGAAGCAGCCGTCTCCGGCGGGCAGCAGTGGCCGCACCCGGGCGGCGTCGCGGACGTTGTCGAGCACCACGAGCAACCGCCTGCGGTCGGTCAGCGTCCGGTACAGCGACACGGCTTCATCCACATCGGACGGCACCACGGCCCCCGGCCCGTGGAGTGCCCGGATCAGCCGGCCGACCGCGTCGGCCACCCCGACGGGTTCGCCGTCGTCGAAGCCGCGCATGTCCACGAACAACTGGCCGTCACCGAACCGGTCGCGGACCCGGTGGGACCAGTGGACCGCCAGGGAGGTCTTGCCCGCACCCGCGGCACCGGTGACCAGGCAGGAACGTGACCGGCCCGCGTCGAGCTGGGCGTCCAGCGCCCGCAGTTCGGCGTCGCGTCCGGTGAACGCGACCGGCGCGACCGGAAGCTGCGCGGGCACCGGTCCCGCGATCGCGGGCTCCGCCCGGCGTGGGGCGGCGCCGACCGGCGGCCGGGCGTCGAGGGCGGGGTCGCCGCGCAGTACGGCGGCGTGACGCCTCCGCAACGCCGGATCGGGGTCGAGGCCGAGTTCGTCGGCGAACCGGGCGCGGATCCGCTCGTAGACGTCGAGGGCCTCCGGGGTGCGGCCCTCCCGGTACAGCGCCAGCATCAGCAGACCGGCGAGACGCTGCCGGTACGGGTTGTCCGACAACAGGCGCCGCAGTTCCCCCACCGTCTCGGTGTGGTCGCCGGCGTCGAGTTCCCATTCCAGCCGGTCCTCGGTGGCGGCGAGCCTGAGTTCGTTCAGCCGGCCCGCCTCGGCGTCGATGATCCGGCCGGACAGGCCGGAGAACGGCTCGCCCCGCCACAACCGCAGTCCCGCGCGCGACGACTCGACGGCCTCGGTGTGGTCTCCCGACTCGGCGGCGGTCCTCGCGCGCCGTACCGCCTCGGCGAAGCGCCGCGAGTCGACGGACGCGCCGTCGAGGTCGAGCCGGTAGCCGTCACCGGCCGAACGGACGCGGCCGTCACCGAGGGCCTTCCGCAACCGGGAGGCGGCGTGCCTGACCTGCCGGTGGGCGGTCTCGGGTGGATCACCGTCCCACACGCCCTCGATGAGCCTCGCCATGGAGACGCCCTGGCCGGGAGCCGTCAACAGGACGGCCAGCAGTCGTATCGCGATCCGGCCGCGGACGGGGATCTCGACGCCGTCGTGGGACACCTGCAAGGAACCCAGTACCCGGAATTCCACCGATCGGCCTCCCCGTGTCCCGCCGTGCGGTGAACATCATATGGCGGCGGCTCCACCGGCCCTCCGCCGCGAGAGCGTTCGCCGGGAGGCGTGGGCCGTCACGGGGGGACCGGGAGCGACCGTGCCGCCGGCGACCTGGAGGCCGGCTTCGGTCCTGGTTCGTCGCGAGCGGACGAGCGGCAGGACGGCGGGCGCTGAGACGGCCTCTGAACGTCGCAGTGGAGAGGAGACGAGATGACGGGTGAACCGAGTTTCTTCGAGATAGGGGTGCCGGACGCCGAACGGGCGGAACGGTTCTATTCGGCGTTGTTCGGGTGGCGAACCCACCGCACCGGCGGAGGCGCCAGGCTGGAGACCGCGGGCATCCGGGGCGGTGTGCATCCCGGTGACTCCTCGGCCACCATCGGGCTGTACTTCCGGGTGGACGACATCGAGGCGGCGGCGGAACGGGTGAGGGAGTTGGGCGGCACCGCCGGCGACCCCGGTGAGCCGAGTCCCGGGTTCGGCAGGTTCACGGCCTGCCGCGACGACCAGGGCGTCTACTTCGGACTACATCAGCCGGAGTGACCGACGGTTCCGCGCCCGCGGTGGTCGCGGGCGCGGAACCGGGAGGAACCCGTCCTCAGTGGAGGGCGTGCCGCCGTTCCAGCGCCGCGCCCTCGACGTCGACGTTGGGCAGGACGCGGTCGACACCGCGCGGCAGCCACCACGCCGACTTGGACAGCAGGTGCATCAGGGCGGGCATCAACAGCATCCTCACGACGAACGCGTCGACCAGGATCCCGAAGGCGAGACCGAAGCCCAGCGGCCGGATGATCACCGACTCCGAGAAGACGAACCCGCCGAACACCGCCACCATGATGAGCCCGGCCGCGATGACCACCGAGCGGCCCGCCCGGAACCCCTGGGCGACCGCCAGTCGCGCAGACGAGCCGTGGACGTACGCCTCCCGCATCCCCGAGGCGAGGAACAACTGGTAGTCCATCGCCAGTCCGAACAGGATGCCCACCAGGATCACCGGCAGGAAGCTCAGGATCGGCCCGGGACTCTCGACGCCCACCAGGTCGGCGAGCCACCCCCACTGGAAGACGGCGACCACGGTGCCGTAGGTCGCGAACAGCGAGAGGATGAACCCGCCGGTGGCGATGAGCGGCACCAGCAGCGACCGGAACACCACGATCATGATCAGCAGCGAAAGGCCGACCACGATGATCAGGTAGACCGGCAGCACCTCCTGCAGCCCTTCGGATATGTCGATGTTTATCGCCGCCTGGCCCGCGACGCCGAGGACGTCCTCGCCCTCCACGGGCGCGAGTCCCCGCAGGTCGTGGACCAGCGCCTCGGTCGACTCGCTGTTCGGGCCGCCGGAGGGGACCACCTGGAACGCGGCCAGGGCGTTGTCGTCGGAGACCGCTATCGGCGCCACGGCCGTGACGTCGTCCCGTTCGGCGATCGCGCGCGCCACCGTCAACTGCGCGGACAGCAGTTCGTCGTCGGCCAGTCCCGGCGGAAGGTCGGCGGTCACCAGTAGGGGCGCGTTGGCACCGGCGCCGAACGCCTCCTCGGTGACGACGAACGCCCGGTGGGACGCCGAGTCGGCGGGCTCGGACGACCCGTCGGGCAGGCCCAGGCGCATCGACAGCGCCGGGATGGCCAGCGTGAGCAGGGCCGCCGCCGTCGCCAGCACGGTGAGGACCGCACGCAGTGTCCCCATCGGCTTCGGCGCGGCCGGTTCGGTCCGAGGCTCACCGGAGTCGGCGCGTGCCCGGCGCGGCAGGACGCGCTGCCCGACCATGCCGAGCAGTGCGGGGGTGAGGCTGATCGACATCAGTACCGCGACGGCGACGCAGACCGCCGCCGCCGAACCCATCAGCCCCAGGAACGGGATCCCGGTGATGTTGAGGGCCAGGAGCGCGACCACGACGGTGGAACCGGCGAACACCACGGCGTTGCCGGCGGTGCCGTTGGCGACACCGATCGACTCGACGACGTCGGCGCCCTTCTGGAGCTGCTTGCGGTGCCGGTTGATGATGAACAGCGAGTAGTCGATCCCGACGGCGAGGCCGAGCATGACGCCCAGCACCGGCGTGATCGACGCCATCTGCACGACGTCGGAGAACGCCAGGGTGGCCAGGACGCCGATACCGACGCCGACGAGGGCCGTGACGATGGGCAGGGCGGCGGCGACGGCGGTGCCCAGCATCACCAGCAGCACGACGGCCGCGATACCGACGCCGACGACCTCGCCGACGCCCAGGATCTCCGGCACGCCCTGCGCGATGTCGGTGGAGAACGAGACCTCGACTCCCTCGACCGGGTCGGACTCGAAGTGCGCGATCACGGCCTCCTTGGAGGCGTCCGACAGGTCGAGCCGGGGTTCGGTGAAGGCGACGTTGACCAGTGCGGTCGAGCCGTCCTCCGACACCATCCGGATGTCGGCGGCCAGTGACAGCAGTTCGGCCCCCAGTTCGAGCTGTTCGCTCTGCTCGATGAGTTCGGTGCGGGAGGCGTCGAGGTTGTCCTGTTCCTGCGCGAGCTGGTCACGGGCCTCGTCGAGTTGCGCCTGTTGCTCGTCGAGCAGCGCGAGCTGTTCGGGTGGCGCCCCGGCGGCCTGGGCCTGCTCACGGGCGGTGTCGAGCGCGGCCTGCGCGGCGTCGAGGTCGGCGACCCCCTGGTCGAGCTGCGCCTGGCCCTCGTCCAGTTGGAGCCGGCCGTCCTCGATCTGGTCCCGGCCGTCGGCCAGTTCCCGTTCACGGGCGGCGCGTTGTTCCTCGGTGGCGAACGGGTCGACGACGTCGGCGACGTCGGGGAGCCCGTCGGTGTCCTCGATGAGGGCGGAGATCTCGGCGCGCTGTCCCTCGGTGAACGCGGTGCCGTCGGCGGTCTGGAACACGACGGTCCCGGAGGCGCCGCTGAAGTCCGGGAGTTCGCGTTCGAGTTCCTCGATGACGTCGGCGGAGGCGGTGTCGGGGATGTCGAAGCTGGTGGTCAGGGTGCCGAAGCCCATGACGAAGCCGGCACCCGCCGCCAGCAGCACCACGAACCACGCGGCGACGACCCGCCACGCGCGTCTCGCCGCGAAGGCGCCCAATCGGTACAGCAGTTCCGCCATCGTGTTCCTTCCGAGTCGAGGGGACGATCCAATATACGCAACGTTGCGTCTAGTTGATCGGCTCGTATGATGACTCACATGTCCCAGCGTCGCCGCGGCGCGGTCCGCAGCGAGGCCGCCCGAGTAGCCATCCTGCGCGCCACCGCGCACCTGTTCCAGGCGTCGGGATACGACAACCTCGCGATGGAGAGCATCGCCGCCGAGGCGGGCGTCGCCAAGCAGACCATCTACCGGTGGTGGCCCTCCAAGAGCGCACTCGTCGCGGAGTGCCTGCTGGAGGGCCTGCTCATGCCGGACCTCGGCCTTCCCGACACCGGCGACGTCAAGGCCGACCTGATCGCCTGGACCGATCGGATATTCACGATCCTGCGGGAGCCCTCCGGCGAGTCGCTGGTGCGGTCGCTGATCGCGGCCGCCACCGAGAACGCCGACATCGGGCGGCGGTTGCACGACAGCCTGGGAACCGAGTCCTCCGTCACCGGACGCCTGGCCGACGCGGTCGAGGCCGGGCAGTTGCGCGACGGCAGCCGCCTCCAGGAGATCGCGGAGGCACTGGTCGGGGCGGTACTGCTTCGGGCGCTGGGACGCATCCCCATCGCGGCGGGCGACGCGGAACGCCTGGTCGACACGGTGCTGGGCGGCGCCTTGGCGCGCTGATCCCCCCGAAGCGCTCCGATGGGGCGGCGTGACGTGCGCGACGACCTGTCACAGGATTACCTTGGGCGGCGTCTCGTGATCGTCATCGTCGCACCACACAGACAGGACCGGTCATGGCCGAACCCGAAACGCCACCGTCGACGCACGCGCCCGGCGACACCGGGGAGCCCGACCCCGCCACCGCGACCTTCGTCACGCATCGCAACCTGCTCTTCACCGTGGCGTACGAGATGCTGGGATCGGCCGCCGACGCCGAGGACGTCCTCCAGGAGACCTGGCTGAAGTGGTCCGGCGTCGACCTCGACACCGTCCGCGACCGGCGGGCCTACCTGGTCCGGATCACCACCAGGCAGGCGATCACCCGGCTTCGCACCCTCTCCAGGCGACGCGAGTCCTACGTCGGGCCGTGGCTTCCGGAACCGCTGCTGACCGCCCCCGACATCGCCGAGGACGTCGCGCTGGCCGACAGCGTCTCCATGGCGATGCTCCTGGTCCTGGAGACCCTCACCCCCACCGAACGCGCCGTCTTCGTCCTCCGCGACGTCTTCGACCTGTCCTACGAGGAGATCGCCCGCACCGTCGACAAGTCCCCCGCCGCGGTGCGCCAGATCGCGCACCGCGCGCGGTCGCACATCACCGCGCGACGCCCCCGCGCGGCCGTCACCCCGGCCGAATCCCGCCGGGTGCTCGCCGAGTTCCGGCACTCCCTGGAGACCGGCGACCTCGACGGGCTACTCGGCGTCCTGGCCCCCGACGTGGTGGTGCTCGCCGACGGCGGCGGCGTCGCGCAGGCGTTCCCCCGCCCCGTCACCGGCGCGGACAAGGCAGCCAGACTGCTGGTCGGCGGCTGGCGGCGGAAGCTGCGGGGCCGGGTTGGTCTCGAACCCACCGAGGTCAACGGCGGACCGGCGCTGCTGGTCCGGATCGACGGCGCGCTCGACTCGGTCATCGCCGTCAGGATCGAGGCGGGCAGGATCGCCGGGCTGTACACGGTCCGCAATCCGGAGAAGTTGACCCGCCTCGACCGCGAGGCCGTCGTGAGCCTCCGGAGCGACGAGGTGTGACGCCGGAACGGCCCGTCCCCCGACCGTCAACGACCGGGACCGGCCGGGGCCCCGCCGATACACTCGGGACACCACCGTCGCGTCGCCCGTGGTGAGGAGGACAGTGGCCACTCACACGAGAAGCTGCCGACCGTCGACCTCGGCACCTCCCACACCGTCGCGATGCCCCGGCGACCACGCCGAGCCCGATTCGACGACGGCGGGCCACGCCTTCGTCAGGGGCACTCGACGTCCCCTTCGGACTGATCGCACCGCACCGTTCCCCCCGATCACCACGACGAGGAGCCCCCGATGACACGGCCTTCCTGGCTCACCAGCGGTGCGCGGTCCCGCGCGCTGATCGTCACCTCGCCCGGTCCACAATCGAACGTCCGTGAGGCCGTCCGGCGCCTCGACGACGCGCTCGCCGGATTCCCCGGCGCGGTACCCGGCTGGTTCCGGGCCCTGGAACGGCTCCGATACCGGTGGTACGTGATCTGCGTCGTGGTGGCCGCGGCGGCGTTGGCCGTCGCCTTCCCGGAGCGGATCTGGCTCAGCCTGCTGTACGGCGTGGGGGTCGGGATCGCGTTCGCGCCGCTGTCGAGCGCCCTCGCGCGTTCGGTCGCCCATCTGCAGGTCCGAGCCACAACCGGGAAGCGGGCCGCGCAGGTGATCACCGAACTCGCCGCGGAGGCGCGGCCGTTCCCGTTGCCGCGCGAGTGGGTCGACGCCGTCCTCGGCGTGGAACCGGAACGGGAACACCGGGTGCACCTGCTCGCCTGGTCGGCGGCCGATCCGGCGGGCGGTGGTTCGGACGGGCCGGCGGCCCGGGAACTGGTCCGGCTGTGGCGGCAGGCGGACCCGTCCTCCGCCGCGGAACTGGATGCGTTGCAGGAGCGGCTGCAGGGGATGGCCCGGGAACTCCGGGGCGAATAGCCGCACCTGACGTGACGCCGTCGGCGGACCGGTGCCGTCCCCGGCGCCGGTCCACCATGACGCCGCACGGCGGCACGACGACATCATGGCGGCCACGACGACGTCACCCGCGCCGCCTCCTCCGCAATCGGGTGCCGGGCAGTGGGCCAATCGGGGATTGAGACGCCGACGCGCCCGGCCGATCCCTGTCCGCGTGGGCATGACGCACGCCACATCATCGGCGTGGATCTGTCGATTTCCCAGCTGGTTCCCTTCGGCCTGCGCCAGTCGCGCCGCGAACCTGGCTCAGTTTGGCTCAGAATGACGTCGCATTGCTTGCATTAGTGGCGTCGTGATGTCATGATGATGCCATGGACATGACTTCTTACGTGGACCGTCTCGGGCGGGAAATCGCCGCCCTGGCGGAGACCGGCGGCGAGGAGGCCCGCGCACAGTTCGCACGGCTCGCGGGTTCCCTGGAACCGGCGATCCGGTTGACGCTCCTGGAGGCGCTGTCCGCCGCGGCGGACGAGATCAGCCGGGAGCTCGCCCCCGGCTCGGTCGAGTTGCGGCTCCGCGGACGCGACCCCGACTTCGTGGTGACCCGACCCCCGGAGCCCCCACCCGCCGCGCCCGAGGCCCCCGAACCCGTGGGCGAGGACGACCCACCGGGCGGCCACGACGGCCCGACCATCCGGATCAACCTCCGCCTGCCCGAACGGCTCAAGACGGCGATCGAGGAGGACGCCGCGCAGGAGGGCCGCTCGCTGAACGCGTGGCTCGTCCGCGCCGCCTCCGCCGCACTGCGACGGCGCGACCGGGATCGGCAACCACCCGGACGACGCCCACGCGGATCCGACCGCTACCGGGGCTGGGTCCAGTGAACCGCCCCTTTACTCCCGACACCGACACATCCACCACCCGGAGAACCGACATGCCTGCCTTTCCCACACCCACACCGATCACCGTCGAGGCCGAACTCGGCGTCGGAGACGTCCACGTCACCGCCACCGACCGGGACGACACCGTGGTCGAGGTGACCCCGACCGACCCCGACGACGAGTCCGACCGCAAGGCCGCCGAACAGACCGTCGTCGACTTCACCGACGGGCGGCTCCGGATCGTCGCCCCGAGGAGGAAGCCGTTCCACGTCACCCGCAAGACCCGGTCGGTGCGGGTGACGATCCAGGTCCCCACCGGTTCCCGCCTGGACGTCGACACCCAGATGGGTGACCTGTGGAGCACCGGCCGGCTGGGCCGGTGCCGGTTCAAGAGCGGCGCCGGGCACATCCGGGCCGACCTGACCGGTCCGCTGCACGTCGACACCGGCGCCGGGCGCGTCACCGTCGGCACCGCCGCCGGCGACACCGAGGTGACCACCGGGACCGGGCGGGTCGACATCGGGCGTGTCGAGGGCACCGCCGTCGTCAAGAACTCCAACGGCGACATCGCGCTCGGCACCGTCACCGGCCGTGTCCTCGCCCGCACCGCCAACGGCGCCGTCTCGGTGGACCGGCCGCACGCCGACGTCGAGGCCAGGACCTCCAACGGCGCCGTCCGGGTCGGTTCCGCCTCCGGCGGTTCGCTCGTCCTGAAGACCGGGATGGGGGATGTCGAGGTGGGAATCGCCGAAGGCGTCGCCGCCCGGCTCGACCTCGGCACCGGTTTCGGCCGCGCCCACAGCGAACTCGACGAACTCGGCGCACCGCCCGCTCCCGCCGGGAGAACCGTCGACGTGACCGCGCACTCCGGTTTCGGCGACGTCACCGTCCGCCGCGCACACCCCGAGGGAGACCCGGCATGACCACCACGTCCTCACCCGCGATCGCGGTGAACGGCCTTCGCAAGTCCTTCGGCGACAAGGTCGTCCTCGACGGCCTCGACCTGACGGTGGAGCGGGGCACCGTGTTCGCGCTGCTGGGTCCCAACGGGGCCGGCAAGACCACCACCGTGAACATCCTGTCCACCCTGCTGGCACCCGACGCCGGGACCGCCCGGATCGACGGCCACGACCTGGCGACCGAACCGGACGCCGTCCGCGCCGCCATCGGCGTGACCGGGCAGTTCTCGGCCGTGGACAACCTGCTCACCGGCATCGAGAACCTGCGACTCATGGGCGACCTGCACCACCTGGGACGCAAGGAGAGCCGCCGCCGGGCCGACGCCATGCTCGAACGCTTCGGCCTGGTGGCCGCGGGTGCGAGACCGGCGGCCGGTTACTCCGGCGGGATGCGGCGACGGCTCGACCTCGCCATGACCCTCATGGGCGACCCGAAGGTCGTCTTCCTCGACGAACCGACCACCGGCCTCGACCCGCGCAGCCGGCGCGACATGTGGCAGATGGTGGGCGATCTCGTCGCCGACGGCCTCACCGTCCTGCTCACCACCCAGTACCTGGAGGAGGCCGACACCCTCGCCGACCGGATCGCGGTCCTCGACCACGGTCACCTCGTCGCCGAGGGCACCGCGGCGGAACTGAAACGCCGGGTGCCCGGTGGCCACATCCGGCTGCGGTTCGCCGCCCTCGCCGAACTGGAGGCGGCCTCCCGGGTGCTGAACGGCGCGGTCCCCGACGCCGAGACGCTCACCGTCCGAGTCCCCGGCGAGGGCAGCGGCCGGGCGCTGCGGTCCATGCTCGACACCCTCGACCGCGAGTCCGTCGAGGTCACCGAACTGACGGTGCACACCCCCGACCTCGACGACGTGTTCCTCACCCTCACCGCCCCGACCTCCAGTGACGGAAGGCAGACCGACCGATGAGCACCGCCGGCTACGCCCTGACCGACTCGGTGACCATGCTGCGCCGCAATCTCAAACGCATGCTGCGGTACCCGTCCATGACGCTGATGCTCATCGGGTTGCCGGTCGTCTTCCTACTGCTGTTCGTCTACGTGTTCGGCGGCACCCTGGGTGACGGACTCGGTGCCCCCACCGGTGGCCGCGCCGCCTACGTCGACTACGTCGCACCCGCGATCATCCTGATGACGGTGACCGCCGCCGTCCAGGGAACCGCGATCTCGGTCGCCATGGACATGACCGAGGGCATCGTCGCCCGGTTCCGCACCATGGCCATCGCACGGGTCTCGGTCCTCACCGGTCACGTCATCGGCAGTCTCATTCAGACGTTCCTGGGGCTGGCGGTCGTCATCGGCATCGCCGTCGCCGTCGGGTTCCGGCCCACGGCCGGGGTCGGCGGGTGGTTCGCCGCCGTCGGTCTCCTCGCCGCCGTCACCTTCGCGCTGGTGTGGCTGTCGGTGGCGCTGGGACTGGTCAGCAAGAGCGTCGAGACCGCCAGCAACCTACCGATGCCGCTGACGCTCCTGCCATTCCTGAGCAGCGGTTTCGTCCCCACCGCGTCGATGCCCGCCGGTCTGCGCTGGTTCGCCGAGTACCAGCCGTTCACCCCGGTCATCGAGGCGCTGCGGGGCCTGCTCACCGGCGCCCCGGTCGGTGCCGACCTGCCGATCGCCCTCGGCTGGTGCGCCGTGATCGCCTTGGGCGGCTACCTGTGGGCGCGACGTCTCTACAACCGTCCGGCCCGCTGACGACGGACCGAAGGGGGTGGGCCGGTACACACCGGCCCACCCCCTTCGCCGTGCGGGTCGACGCGGCCGTCGTCACGTGACAGTGCGGTGTCAGGTCCCTGAAAGCCCACCCGGCGAGGCTTTCCCCATCGAACGACACGACGAACCACAGGAGAGAATCATGACGACCCCAACCGGTGAGGGCTTCTCGAAGGCGGAACTGGGCCGGCTGCGCGACGTACTGGCGCGGCACGTCGAGTCCGGGAGGATCCCGGGACTGGTCGCCCTGGTCAGCCGGGGCGAGGAGACCCACGTCGAGGCGCTCGGCACGATGCGGCACGACGGCGGCGCACCGATGCGCCGGGACACCATCTTCCGGATGGCGTCGACCTCCAAGCCCGTCGCGATGTCGGCGGCCATGGTGCTGCTCGACGAGTGCCGGTTGCGGCTGGACGACCCGGTACAGGAATGGCTCCCGGAGCTGGCCGACCGCCGGGTCCTCGCCCGCATCGACGGCCCGCTCGACGACACGGTCCCGGCGCGGCGCCCGATCATCGTGCGTGACCTGCTGACCTCCACGTTCGGACTCGGCATGGACATGACGTCCCTGGGCACGCCGATCATGAACGAGATCTTCGCGCGGGGACTCACCCCCAACATGCCCGAGCCGATGCCGGAACCCGACGAGTGGATGCGCCGCCTGGGCGCCCTCCCGCTCATGCACCAACCCGGCGAATACTGGCAGTACCAGATCAGCCACGACGTGGTCGGCGTGCTCGTCGCCAGGGTCACCGGCCGGACCTACGAGGAGTTCCTGCGGGAACGGATCTTCGCGCCGCTGGGCATGAAGGACACCGGCTTCCACGTTCCGGAGCGGGACCTCGACCGGTTGCCGACCCTCTACGCGCCCGACCCGCAGTCCGGCGAGTTCCACGTGTGGGACGACGCCGAAGGCGGCCGGTGGAGCAGCCCTCCGGCGTTCCAGGGCGGCGGTGGCGGACTGGTCTCCACCGCCGACGACTACCACGCGTACTTCCGGATGCTGCTCAACGGCGGCACCCACGAAGGCGAGCGGATCCTGTCGCGGCCGGCGGTCGAACTCATGACGACCAACCGGCTCGACCCGGCGCAGCTCGCCGCGCGCACCAGAATGGCCACCGACAACGTCCACATCTCACACGGACAGGGACAGCACGGCGGCTGGGGCTTCGGAATGGCGGTACGGACCTACCGGGGCGACTACGCGCCCGTGGGGCAGTTCGGCTGGGACGGCGGCTCGGGCACCTCGACCTACGCCGACCCGCACAACGGGATCACCGGGATCCTCCTCACCCAGGTGGGGGCGTCCGTGCCCGCGCCGATGCACCTCATGCACGACTTCTGGAGCACGCTGTACCAGGCGATCGACTGACCACCGTGCAGCGATCGGATCGTCCCGCGACGGGGGCGGGACCGGCCGAGTCGGCCGGTCCCCCTGTCGCGCGCTGCGGGCGGTTCCGCTACGGCTTGACCAGGCCGTTGAGGACCTGGCGGGCGATGACGACCCGCTGGACCTGGTTGGTGCCCTCGTAGATCTGGGTGATCTTGGCGTCCCGCATCATCCGCTCCACCGGGTAGTCGGTGGTGTAGCCGTAACCGCCCAGCAGTTGCACCGCGTCGGTGGTGACCTCCATCGCGACGTCGGAGGCGAAGCACTTGGCGCTGGCGCCGTAGAAGGTCAGGTCGGCGTCCTCACGTTCGGACTTGGCGGCGGCGACGTAGGTCATCTGCCGGGCGGCGGCCAGCTTCATGGCCGCGTCGGCCAACATGAACTGCACGCCCTGGAACGACGACACCGGCTTGCCGAACTGCTTGCGCTCCTGGACGTACTCGGCGGCGTAGTCGAGCGCGCCCTGCGCGATGCCGACCGCCTGCGCGGCGATGGTGACCCGCGTGTGGTCGAGGGTCCGCATCGCGATCTTGAAGCCCTCGTTCTCGGCGCCGATCAACCGGTCCGCCGGGATGCGGACGTCGTCGAAGAACACCTCGCGGGTCGGCGACCCCTTGATGCCCAGCTTGTGTTCCGGCGCGCCGAAGCTGACCCCGGCGTCGTCCTTCTCCACGACGAAGGCGCTGATCCCCTTGGATCCGGCGCCGGGTTCGGTGGAGGCGAACACCGTGTAGTACTTCGACTCGCCGGCGTTGGTGATCCACCGCTTCGCGCCGTTGAGCACGTACGAGTCGCCGTCCCGGACCGCCCGGGTGGTCATGCCCGCGACGTCGCTGCCGGCCTCCGGCTCCGACAGGCAGTACGAGAACATCGCCTCTCCGGAGGCCACCTCGGGCAGGTAACGCTCCTTCAGCTCCTCCGAGGCCGCCAACAGCAGCGGCATGGTGCCGAGCTTGTTGACCGCCGGGATCAGCGACGACGAGGCGCACGCCCGTGCGACCTCCTCGATGACGATCGCGGTACCCAACGCGTCGATGCCCGCTCCCCGGTACTTCTCGGGGATGTGGGGGGCGTGCAGGTCGGCGGCCCGCAACGCGGCGTAGGACTTCTGCGGGAACGCGGCGGCACTGTCGGTCTCGGCGGCGCGGGGAGCCACCTCGGCGTCGCACACCTCACGGGTGGCGGCGCGGATCGCCTCGTGCTCCTCGGGCAGACGGTAGACGTCGAACTGCGGGTTTGCGGCCATGTAGGGGTCACCTTTTCCAGCGTTTGGTGAATAAGTGCCAGCCGGTCGCGCCGGTCTCGACTGCGAGAATACTCGCCGGTAACGATCGGCGGAACCACTCCGCGCGCCGGACCGGTGGCGCCCCCGGACGACACCATCCTCCCCGGTCACGGAACCGCCCGGGAACGATTCGGCGCATCGACGGAACCTCACGGGTCACGCCGGGCGAGCCGTTACACGGTCCGGCCGCGGATCCATCCCGGATTCGCGCCAACTTCGATGAGGGGCCGCGCGGACACGCGTCCACATGCGGCACGGTACATAGGTGGAAACTTATCGATGTCCGGTGTGCGGCCACCTCGCGCCCGCCGCCGGATGTCCGCGCTGCGGACGGGGACACGAACCCCTGCTCGACGAACTGACCCGCCTCGACCACGAGGTCGGCCGGCGGCACGCGGCCCTGGCCGCCGCCCGCCGCCGGATCGACGCGCTCACCGCCGAGCTCACCGCGCTCCAGGGACACCGCGCCGACGTCCTGAGGCGACTCGACCGCATCGCCCGCTCCGCCCGCACGCCACGGCCCGTTCCGGCCCCGGTTCCGGTTCCGCCGCCGCCCGCCGCGCCGCCCGCCGCGCCGCCGACCGCACCGGCGCCACCGCCCACCCCGGCGGCCCGGCCCGAACTGTCTCCCCTGTCGGCGCAACGGGTACTGCTGATGCTGGGCGGACTCGTCTCGGCCGTCGCGATCATCGGCTTCGCCGTCTACGCGTGGAACGAGTTCGGTGACGTCGGACGGGCCGCCGTCCTCGCCACCGTCACCGCCGTCCTGCTGGCCGCGCCCGTGCCGCTGCGGATGCGTGGACTCACCGCGACCGCCGAGACGGTCGCCGTACTCGGTGTCCTCGCGGTCCTGTGCGACGCCGTCGTGGTCCGTCTCCACGTCGGCCCCGCCGTCGCGCTCCCGGTCGCCGCTTTCGCCGTACTCGTCGTCACCGCCGTCTACCAACCGGTCAGCCGCACCCACGCGCCCGGGTTCGCGCTGGCGCCCGTCGCGGTGGCCGTCCTCGCCACCCTCCACGACGCCGGCGAAACCGCCCGGTCGCTGCTACCGGCCGCCACCGCGCTCGTCCTCGTGCTCGCCGCCTGGTGGTTCGGACGCGGAGCCGACCCGTCGCGCCCGCGACTGGCGATGGCGCGCACCGTCACCGGCACCGCCGTCGTCGTCGTGCTGTACGGGGTGACCGACCAGGTCTCGGCGTGGACCGGCGACGACACGGAGATCCTGACGCTCGGCCTGACGGCGGCGGCGCTACTGGTCGCCGCCCGCGCCCTGCCCACCCCGTGGCGACCGGGCGCGGAATGGACGGCGGGCTTCGCCGCATTCGCACTGTGGGGCCTGGGACTGCTATTCGCGGCCATGGCCACCGCGGTCGGCGTCACCCGCGCCGGACCGGCGTGGTCGGCGCCCACCGGTGACGTCCCGCTCGGCGGCGGATGGCAGCTACCGGTCTTCCTCGTCGCGCTGGGACTGGCGCTCACCCTGCGCGGCCCCCGGCGGTTCCGTACCGCCTTCGCCACGGTCACGCTGGTCCCGCTTCCGGCGATCCTGCCCGCCACCACCCCGCTGGAATGGCCGTCCGTCGCGCCACTGGCCGCCGGGCTCGCGGTCGCCGCCGCCGCGTACGCCCTCCGGGACCGTGACCGTCGGCTACCCGCGGCGGTCACGGCGGTGGCGTGGCTGGTGACGGCCGCCGCGCTCGCCAGAGGCGGTGCCACGACCACCCTGATCGTGGCGGCGGTCGTCCTGGCGGGCGGTGTCGCCATCGGACTCCGGGGACGCCGGGCCGCCACCGTGGCCGGTGCGGCCTGGGGAATCGCCGCCTGGGGCGGCACCGTCACCGTGCTCACCGCGCTTCACCTGTCGGGTGTCCCGGACGGAACGGCCGTCCTCATCGGTGTCGCCGCCGTCGCCTCGGCGTGGGCCGTGGCGGCCTGGCCCACCGCGCCCGACGCCGCCCGCGCGGCCCGTTGGGCGGTGCCCGGCCTGGGACTGGCCACGTTGAGCGCCGCCGGACCGGCCATGCGACTGATTCAGAACGGGGAACTGCCGTTGGCGGCCGTCATCCCGCTCGCGGCGCTGGCGACCGCCGCCCTGTTCGTGACGCCCCTGACCACGGGGGTCGCGAGCGCCGGCGCGCCGCGCGCCGGGGCGATGGTGTCCGCCCTCGTGGCGTCCGGGGGTGTCACGATCGCCTTCGCACCGGATTGGCCGCCGACGGTGTACGTCGCGGCGGGGCTCCTCACCGCCGCCGTGGCCGCCGTCGTCCCCGGGTCGGCGGGCCGGGACCTGCGGTTCGCCGCCGTCGCGCTGCTCAGCGGCATCGCCGCCGTACTGACCGCCGACGCCGCGACCGGGCTCCTTCCCCGTGAGTGGGACATGGCCCCCGACTGGCGCACGCCCGTCCTGCTCGCGGTCCTGGCGACCACCGGGGCGGTGTTGCTGCTGTCGGCACGGGCCGGCTGGATCATCGCGGGACTCGCCACGGCCGCCGCGCTGGTGGCCGCGCCCGCGGCCTGGCAACTTCCATGGTGGACGGTTCCGGTGTGCGTGGCGGTGGCGGGCGTGGCCGCGGCGCTCCCGGCGGCGTTCGGCCACGCCCACTGGCCGGTGTGGACCGGCGCCGGGCTGTCGGCATGGGCACTCGGAATGACCTGGTCGTACACCTGGACACCCCCGCTCGACGCGATCGCACCCGCCGTCACCCTGCTGGCCTGCCTGGGGTTGTCGATCCCGGCGCGGTCCCGCAGTGGTCCGACCACCGCGGTGTTGGCGGGCGGGGCGGTGCTGTGGCTGCCGATCACCGGGGTCGCGGCCGGCTTCGCCCTCGACTGGCCGTCGGCGTTGACGCAACTGACGGGGATGACCGGCGTCGCCGCCGGGCTGCTCGCCGCCGCGCTGCTGCGGTGGCGGGGAGCCCCGGAACTCACCGCCGTGTCCGCGATGGTCCCGGTCACCGCCACCGGCATCGGGCTGCTGGGCATCTGGCTCACCGGTTCGGCGGCGTCGCTGGGCGTCTCCACGGTCGTGTCGGCCGGTGCGGCGGTCCTACTGCTGCCCGATCGCGCCGGGGCGATACGCCGCGCCGCGATGACCACCCCCGGCGCGCTCGCCTGCCTCGTCACGGTCGCGCCCGTCCTGGCCGCCACCTACGCGCTCCCGTGGCGGTGGATCGACTCGGCGTGGAGCAGGCAACCCACCGGCACCAGGAACGGCCTCGCCCCGTACTCGTGGGAGATCCCGTTCCCACTCGACGGATACGCCGCCGGATGCCTCACCGCGGTGGCGTTCCTGCTGCTGGTCGCCGGGTTCGCCCGACTCCGCACCACAGTGGTCACCGCCTGGGGTCTGGCGGCGTTGCTCATCCCGGCGGCGGCCGTCGTACTGGACCTGCCGTGGCCCGCCCTGCCGGTGCTGGCCGTCCTCGCGGCGGCCGCACTGGCGGTGATGGCCGGACGACCGGGCTGGCACGTGGGACACCGGGTGGCGATCACGATCGTGGTCGCGACCGTGGGCGCGTCGGGCCTGGCGGGGACCCTCGCCGCCGCGACCACCACCCTGGCCGGATTCGGGCTCGCGACGGTGGTGTGCGGTTGGCTCTCGGCGACCGCCGCCACCCGGGCCACCCGGCGCGTCGGCGCCGTCCTGGCCGGCGGGTTCGCGACCGTCACCGGTGTGGCCGCCGGCCTGGCGGCGGGCCTGCCCTCCGAGACGGCCGGGCTCGCCGGGGTCGCGGTGTCGGTGTGCCTGCTGGCCGTGTCGGCCGCGATGCGCACCGGCCGCCGGTTCGAGCTCGCCGCGTGGCCGCCGTTCCTGGCGGCCGTCGTACTCACCGCCGACTCCGCGTGGGCGGTCACGATCGTCCTGATCGCCCAGGCGGTGGCGCTCACGCTACTGGGGCTACGGCGGGGACGGCGTTGGCTGCCCGCGCGCGTGTACCACGTGGCGGCGGGAACGCTGGCGCTGCTGGCGTACTGGGGACTGTTGTGGAACGGCGACGTCGGCGTCATCGAGACGTACCTGTCGCCGTTGGCGGCACTGGCCCTGTTGGGTGGGGCACTGGAGAGGCGGCGACGGCCGGAGCTGTCGAGTTGGCGTGGTTACGGCGCCGGGCTGGCCGTGGCGCTGCTTCCGAGCCTCGCGCTGATCCTGGTCACCGGTGAGACGCCGTTGCGCCGTCTGCTGCTGGGCGCCGGCGCGCTCGCCTTCGTGTTGTGGGGGGTGCGCGGACGGTTGCAGGCGCCGGTGGTGGTCGGCGGGACCGTCGTGGCGGTCGTGGCGGTCCGGGAACTGGCGCTACTGTGGACACTGTTGCCGAGCTGGCTGCCGCTGGCGATCGCGGGCGCGCTGCTGCTGGTCGTCGGTGCGACCTTCGAACGCCGCCGCCGCAACCTGCGCCGGGTGAAGGAGGCCATCGCGGCGATGCGCTGACCGGAATCCGTTTCGCCGCCGAGCGCGCGCCGGGGTACTGGCACCGTCGGGCAGATGCCAGAGGCAATTGCAACTGCCCAAATACATGCGAAGAGCCACTGTCAATACCAGAATCCGTGTCGTGGCGGACCACGGGAGGCTTGTCGGCCACGAGCCACTTCATTCCGCACGCGACGACTGTGTCAACCCATTGTCGTCTGGATCGGCGGTAGCGCTACGACGTGCCGCTCGACGGTCGTTGTTATATTCGTTCGCGAGCATCCATTGAACCGGCATCTGCCCTGAGCAACGGGAGCCGAAAATGAGTACCGATGAATTCGAAGACAAGAAGCGGCACATCACACCGATCGACCCAAGACTCGACGCCGAAACCATTCGCCGGATCGTCGAGGGTTCCGTCTCAAGCACCGTGTCCGAAGACGATGACGGTGCTCAGGATCCGGAACCCGCGTCGTAACCTTCACGAGCGAGCCGAATCCTGTCCACCGCGAGCCCGTATCCTATCTCAATGGCTATTTCCTCTGCTACCGTCAATTCCGACAGTGCGTGCTCCGCTTCTCCTAGAGCCAGGAGAGCGTCACTGTAGGCGACCCGTGCGTCTATTTCCGAAAGTCGGTAGCCGCTGAGAGCCGCGAGCTTGATGCATTCCTTGAGCACAACCTCCGATTCCAAAGGTTGCGCGTCATACAGTAGCCACCGACCATAGCCCAACAAGGCGACAACAAGGACATCACGGCGGCTAAGTCGCTTCGCCGCTGCTAGTGCCTCGACGTAGCCGCGTTCTGCGATTCCGGCCTCATGGCGCCTTAGCGCTATGTCGGCCAGCCCGATTCGGCACTGCACCACGTCTGCGTGCCAACTTGCTTCCTTGCAGATACGAAGGTTCATCCGCGATACCTGGTCGGCCTCCTCGACCTGACCCAGCTCCAGCAACGCCTCGGCATACTTGAGTCCACTTGAGCTGTAGAGGAAGGGTAGAGGCGTTGCCTCTTCTGCAATCGTCAGCGCGTTGCGGAAGCACACGAGGGCATCCACCCCCTCACCCTTCAGATACAGCAGCGCGCCACGGAGGGTCTCCGCCACCAGTTCGTCTTCACGATCATCAGCCTGCTGGGCGAGGGCGAAGCACTTACTCACCAGACCGTCGCATACCGCTAGGGCTCCGAGCCGGAGATACAGTTCGGCCAGGTTCTGGCAGGTAACGGCGGCCATATGCCAGTCTTCTCGGTGCTCGAAGGCCGCCAACGCCCGACGGAAGATACCCGCGGCTTCCCGAGGACGTCCGAGCAGTTGAAGTGACGTGGCGACCTCATGCAGAATCCAAGCCCGCGCGGAGTCGTCAGGCGCCATGGGATCGAGTTCCCACCTACCCTGGGGAAAGAACTCGGAGCGAGCAGCAAGCACGGTGTCATACGCGTTGAGAACATTCGTGATGAACGCAGTCGTTCCCTGATACAGACGATCTTCGACAAGTTCGAGTGCAAGAGCGTACTCACCGCTTCCGCACGCATGGTGTACCGCTTCGATCGCTGGAACCAACTGTTCAAGACTTTCTGCCGGCGCCAAACTCGCCAATCTAATCTGATAATGGCGCAGTGCCACCTCATGCAATCGGGCGAACTTCTCTGCATCCTTTTTAGCGTCTTGTACATAATAGTCTCTGATTGTTGGATGAACACTGAGATACTCCGCTCCAATGGGGCGGACTAGGCGCGTGGCCATTAGGTATCCAACGGTTTCAGCCGCCGCTGCCTTACTACCGTACTCCGCCGCGAATCGATGAACCAGCTGAGAATTGAGTGGGATACGGAATACACTGCACTGTACGAGCACACCTCGCTCGGTGTCGGTCAAACACGCGTCGTATTGAGACATGATCGCTTTTAGCTTGGCTCCCTGAGAGGAATGCCGATGAGGTATGGACAGTGTGGTCAGATGCCGACAGTCTCCACCATACCTTCGCAAAAGGTAACCGGCCAGCAAGGTCAATGTCAACGCGTGGCCCCCCCACTGAGTCACGAGGCGTTCCATGGAACGTATGGGCCCCGTGATGTGGAGACGTTGAAGCAGAAGGACGCCCTGACCGACGCTCAAGGGAGCAACCGCCAGATGCTGGTACGTCGTATAGGGCGCGAGGTCTATGAGCGGCGCTCGACTGGTCACCACGAGGAATGAGCCGTGATCTGGCGCCGCCATATACTGCAAGAATGCCCTAAATTCTCCGCTCGCGATGGCGCCGTATTCATCGGACTGGAGGTGCTGCAGAGTTTCCAGACCGTCGAGAATGATCAAAAAGCGTCGGCGGCGGAACATTCCCGCTACGGTCGCCGCCATGTTGTCACCCTGACTCGAAACGGAAGCGGCCGAGAGTCGGTTTCCAGTAACGTATCGGAGTGCAGCGTCGAAGAACTGGTCTGCATCAGGGTGTGCGCCGAAATCCCACCAGAATACTCCGTCCGGTTGAGCGGCTCGCCGGAGCACATCGTCGAGCCAGTGACGGACGATGGTGGTCTTCCCTTCGCCACCGAAGCCGATCAACCCAACGACCTTGCATCGATCATCGTCGTACGCATCGTTGAGGTACTGAAAGTACGGTTCACGTTCAATACTCTCTGGCAACAGTCCTGGAGCTTCTTCCAGGAAGTGGCCCGGGGCTGCACTTGCCTGCGCAATCAGCCCCTGATCGAATGAGGGGGTTTCCGCGTGTCCGAGCGGCAGAGGTTCGTTCCGGAGTTCGAGCGGCAGGCTGGACAGCGACAGCACCTTAGCGTTGACGGCCCAGGCCGTATCACGGTCTTTTCCATAGGAATCGGTGAAGAACGCCTCCGAAACGATTCCCACTACGAGATTCCGCTCCACATCGAGGACGCCCGCACCGCTCATACCCGCGTTGATCTGAGTGGACCGCAACTGAATCGGCTCAGTCAGGAGCGTCGTGCCGTCGGGAGCTTCCACCTCCCCGAGAATGACACCGTCGGCGACTCCTGCGTGATACTTCTCCATTCGGCGGTAGCCATAGCTGATGAATCGATTCCGGAGCGACTCGAATGTGTATCCCAGCGCCTCTACGGGCCGAGCGAAACTCGGTACCGGTTCCGCCGTCCGAATACACGCAATGTCGTCATCATGGCCCTCTGGTAGCCATACCAGTTCGGCAACGGCGAATACGGCGGCACGTCCAGCTCTAGCCGGGAAGCACACCGTGACGGTATCACCGATGCGTGGGCTACCGGATTCACCGTTGCGGAGGACATGGACGCACGTGACAATGAGGCCGTCGGCGGAAACCAGAATGCCGGTGCCAAGCGTAGGACCAGTTTCACTGACCTGCAGCTTGACACTGTATGACTTGGGATCCTGCAGGATGACTCCCGTCGATGCCGACATCGCTTCACCTCACTCCGTTGTGCCTTCGGCGTCGCGATCCCATGCCAGCACGATGTTCATAGACGCTTCGGCGGTACTTCTCGCGATTAGCGCCTTGGCCTCGGCGTTGAAAGTGAGACCGAAGGAGATCTCGATCCTCGAAGGCGTGGAGTCCATCGCGCCGACCACCTGGTGTACCTCATCCGCGACGCGCCGTATCGTCCCGGCAGCCTTGCGCAGGGCGGCTTCGGACCGCTCATACACTGCGTTGTCGGAGAGAGACGTCTGTCGCACACCCGGTTGCAAGGGCAGTTCGATGAGGACGCAGTCAGGATCTTGATCTTGCATGCGGCGCTCCGGAATCAGAATCGTCGCCTATGGACGACGGCGTCGGTGTGCGATCCGTTGTGCCGATTAGTGTATCGCTCGACGCTAGACCTCGTGGCGTTCGCGTCTGCGCCCGCCCGATCCTTAGTGTACTGCTACCGCTCCATGAGGGTCTCGACGCATTGCACCCACTGCGGAAGACCGATAGGTGTCCATGAATGCGCCGGAGTGGTCAGGTCGCCGGGGGCACCGAATAGCCGTAGGGCAGTTCCAGCCGGTGGGCCGCCAGCAGTGGCGCGTCGGACAGTACGTCGCGTATCGGCCCGTCGGCGGCGATCCGTCCCGCGTCGAGGACGACCGCCCGGTCGCACAGTTCCCACGCGTACGGCAGGTCGTGCGTGACCATGAGCATGGTGACGCGCAGGCCGCGCAGTATCGCGGCCAGTTCCCGGCGCGCGGCCGGGTCCAGGTTGGACGACGGTTCGTCCAGCACGAGGACGCGCGGGCGCATCGCCAGGACCGTCGCCACCGCGACCCTGCGCCGCTGCCCGAACGACAGGTGGTGCGGTGGCCGGTCGGCGTGCGCGGCCATTCCGACGGCCTCCAACGCCTCGGTGACGCGGCGTCGGAGTGGTTCACCGGTCAGTCCGAGGTTGGCGGGCCCGAATCCGACGTCGGCGGCGACCGTCGGCATGAACAGCTGGTCGTCGGGGTCCTGGAACACCACTCCGACGCGCTGCCGGATCTCGGCGAGTCGCGGCCGGACGACCGGTACTCCGTCCACTTCGATGTGTCCCCGGCCGGTCAGGATGCCGTTGAGGTGCAGGACGAGGGTCGTCTTGCCGGCCCCGTTGGGGCCCAGTAGCGCGACCCGTTCGCCGTCGGCCACGTCGAGGTCGACGCCGTCGAGGGCGCGCCGCCCGTCGGGGTAGTCGAAGGTCAGGCCCCGGACGCGCAGCATCACGCCACCGTCGCCGTGACCGCGATCGTGACCGCGGTGGCCGGTAGCAGCGCCCCGGCGGCCCATTCCCGCACCCGCGCCGCCGGCCGTTCCGCGCCGACCGGCATCCGTCCGGTGTAGCCGCGCGACAGCATCGCCACGTACACGCGCTCGCCCCGTTCGAACGCACGCAGGAACAGTGCCCCGAAACCGGCCGCGGTGGCGCGCACCTGCCACAGGAACCGCGGGTCGTCGCCACGGGAGAGCCGGGCGATCCGCATCCGGTGTGCCTCGTCGAGGAGGACGTGCACGTACCGGACCATGAAGGTGACGATCTGGACGATGACGGTCGGGCAGCGGAGCCGTTGGAGTCCGGTCAGCAGTGAGGTGACGTCGGTGGTCGCGGCGAGCAGGACGGCGGCCCACACGCCCAGGGTCGCCTTGGCCACGATGTTCCACGCCGCCCACAGGCCCGGTTCGGAGAGGGTGAGTCCCAGCCATTCGACGCGCGGCCCGGTCGAGAGGAACGGCAGCAGGACGGCCAGCAGTAGGAACGGGACCTCGATGAGGGCGCGCCTGGCCAGCGGCAGCGGGTCGAGCCGGGAGACGATCACGACGGCCGCCACGGGCGCCGCGTATCCGGCGAACGCGGCGACCTCGGTGGCGGGGGTGGCCACGACCGTGACGACGTACAGGACGACGGCGACGATCTTGACCTCGCCGGGCAGCCGGTGCACCGGCGAGTCGCCCGGCACGTACAGTGCGTCGGGGTGTCCGGCCGTCATCGGTCGGTTCCGGTGTCTCGGCGCCGTATCGACCGGAACAGGACGTATCCGGTGACGAAGACCGTGAGGACGCCGAGGGCGCCGGCTACCGCGGTGGACAGGAACCCGTTCTCGATGCCGGTGGTGGCGTAGTCGGCGAACGGCCCGCCGACGGGGTGTTCGTCGGCGGTGCGGGCGAGGCATTCTCCGCCGGTGATCTCGTGTGCGGCGTCGAGTTCGCAGCCCCGCAGGGTGACGGTGTCGAGTCCGTCGGGTGCACCGGAGGCGAAGTGGGACACGACCGCGGCCAGCAGTAGGGACACCACGAGGCCGGTGAGGACGAATCCGCCGGTCCTTCTCATTCGGCACCTCCGGCGACGGCGGGTCGGTGGGGGAGGGTGTGCCCGCGCAGGGCGTGGACGAGGTCGGGCCGGGCGGTGGCGACCGCGAGGACGGTGGTGGCGGTGATGACGCCCTCGCCGACGCCGATGAGCAGGTGGATGCCGAGCATTCCGGTGGCGATGGCGCCGAGTCCGGGACCGAAGTCGGCGACGCCCCCGATCGCGAACTGGAGCACGAATCCGGCGGCACCGGCGACGACGGAGACGACGGAGGTGACGAACACCGCGACGGTGACGCCCGATCTGGTGCGGGGCAACAACTTCAGCAGGAGCCGCAGGATCCCGTACGTGACGAGGGCGCCGATGAGCGCCATGTTGACGATGCTGAGTCCGAGGGCGGTGATGCCGCCGTCGGCGAACATGAGGGCTTGGACGATGAGGACGGTCGAGACGCACAGTGCTCCCACCCAGGGGCCGACCAGGGCGGCGGCCATGGCGCCGCCGAGCAGGTGGCCGCTGACTCCGGGGAGCACGGCGAAGTTGAGCATCTGGACGGCGAAGATGAAGGCGGCGGTGAGCCCGGCCATCGGTACCAGGCGTTCGTCGAGGTCGTCGCGGGCCTTGACGACGCAGGCGGCGAGTAGCGCCAGTGCGACGGCCGCGAACACCGCGGACGTGGGGCCGTCGATGATGCCGTCGGCGATGTGCATCGCCACGGTGTCCATTTCTTCCTCCGAGGGGGCGGGGGCTGTCGCCCGGGGGATGCGGAGAGTGATCGGTTCTTGCAAGTATGTTGCATCTACCGTGGAACGGAAGGAGTTGTCGGGTTTCCGACTGTCGCGTCACGATCACGACACTCCGCCTTAAAGCCGCCTAAAGTTCGGCCACGAACCGTGGCGCATCGATGACTTTCTATTAATCTGGGTCACGGTCGGGTAACGGCCGCCCGAACGCCGATCCCCTCGGCCCCGCCGCACGCCGCGCCCGCCCAGTCCTGAATGTCCGGCACACGTGAAAGGCCCCCACTTCTCGTGAACATTCGAAGATTCGCCGCCGTCTTCGCGGCCACCGCCATCACCACGACCACCTTCGCCCTCGCCGGGAGTCCCGCCTCGGCCGAACCCGGGTTCGACACCGAACGCGCCGAACTGGCCGCCTCGGTCGACCCCGGCATGCTCGACGCCGTGATGGAGACCTTCGGGTACTCCGCCGACGAGGCCCTCGACCGCCTCACCACCGAAAGCCTCGCCGCGCAGGCCGAGCCCGAGATCCGCGAACTGCTCGGCGACGACTTCGCCGGGCTGTGGCTGGACGACGGCCGGGTCCACGTGGCCGTCACCGACGCCGCGTCGACCGGTGCCGTGGACGGGTACGGATACGAGACCACCGTGGTGAAGTACAGCGAGGCGGAACTGCTCGCCTGGCAGGCCACACTGGACCGTGGCGCGATCCCCGACGGCGTCACCACCACGCACATCGACCCGGCCGCCAACCGGGTCGTGATCACCGCGCTGCCCGAGGCCGCCGACGCGGCCGCCGACTACGCGGCGGGCCTCGACGTCCCGGCCGAGGTCGTCGTGTCCGAGGACGTGCCGCAGACCACCGCGGTCATCCGCGGCGGCGACGCGTACTACATCAACAACTCGTCGCGGTGCTCGGTCGGTTTCGCCGTCAACCACGGCACCTACGGGAACGGCTTCGTGACCGCGGGCCACTGCGGCCGGGTCGGCGCGTCGGTGACCGGCGGCAACGGCGGCACCGGAACGTTCCGCGGCTCGTCCTTCCCCGGCAACGACTACGCCTGGGTGGACGCGGCGTCCTCGTGGACCAACACCGACACCGTCAACCGTTACAACGGCACCACGGTCTCGGTGAACAACGCCAACGAGGCCGCCGTGGGTTCCTCGGTGTGCCGGTCCGGTTCCACCACCGGGTGGCGCTGCGGCACCATCCAGGCGAAGAACCAGACCGTCTACTACTCGCAGGGCACCGTCTCGGGCCTGACACTGACGACCGCGTGCGCGGAGCCGGGTGATTCCGGCGGCTCGTTCATCACGGGCAACAGCGCGCAGGGCATGACCTCCGGCGGCAGCGGCAACTGCCGCACCGGCGGCCGGACGTACTTCCAGCCGGTGCGTGAAGCCCTGTCGGCGTACAGCCTGACGCTGGTGACCTGACCGCTCCCGGTTCCCCGTGTGGGAACCGGGCCTCCACCTCCCCCTCACCCGCCCCGGCGCGTTCGGATCCGCGCCGGGGCGGGTTCCTTCGTGCATTGTGAACGGTCTGTGAAGCCGTGGCCAGCGGCGTGTGACGATTCAGTTAATTAATAAAGCTTCCAAATATCTAGGGGTCTCCATACCCTGATTCCGCCACCTCCGGCGACGCCGCGTCACGCGTCAGGTGGCGGACATGACCCCCGAGCACTAAGGCAGGACCTTGAACCCTCGCAGACACCTCGCCGCACTGGGCGCCACCGCGCTCGCGGCGACCAGTGCGCTCGTCCTCTCCGGCACCACCAGCGCCGGCGCGGACGAGCTGACCACATTCGACACCGCACGGGACCGGTTGGTGGCCGAGGTCGACGACCAGCTCGTCGCCGCCATGTCGGCCGAGTTCGGCCTCAGCACCTCCGGCGTCTACGACCGTCTCGCCACCGAGGCGGTCGCCACCGAGATCGAGTCGGTCGCCCAGGCCGGCTTCGGTGACGCCTACGCCGGAACCTGGGTCGACGAGGACGCCTCCGACATCCTCGTCGCCGTCACCGATCCCGGGCTGACGACCCACGTCGAAGCCCTCGGCGCGACCGTGAAGGTCGTCGACGATCCACTGTCCACACTCTACGCCCGGGTCGGCGAGCTGGACCGGTACGACCGCACCCACTCCGCCCCGTCCGGCGTCCACGGCTGGTACGCCGACGTCACGACCAACTCCGTCGTCGTCGTCGCCGACAGCGACGCCGTCGGGGAGCGCTTCGCGCGACGCGCCGGGGTCACGGGCGTGACGGTGGAGGTCGACCGCGACCGCCCCCGCCCGCTGGCCGACATCGTCGGCGGCAACGCCTACAACATCAACGGCTCCTCACGCTGTTCGGTCGGCTTCTCGGCCACCCACCCCACCTACGGGGACGGCTTCGTCACCGCCGGGCACTGCGGCCGGGTCGGCGCCCAGATCACCGGCGGCGTGGGCCAGGGCGGCCAGTTCCGCTTCTCCCGCTTCCCCGGCAACGACTGGGCGTGGGTGGAGGCCGGTTCCGGCTGGACCGTCGCGCCGCTCGTCAACCGTTACAACGGCACCACGGTGTCGGTGGCCAACGGCACCGAGGCCGCCGTGGGCGCCTCGGTCTGCCGGTCCGGTTCCACCACCGGCTGGCACTGCGGCACCATCCAGGCCAAGAACCAGTCGGTCACCTACCCCGAGGGCACCATCACCGGGATGACCCAGACCACCGTGTGCGCCGAACCCGGCGACTCCGGCGGTTCCTACATCTCCGGCAGCAGCGCCCAGGGCGTCACCAGCGGCGGCAGCGGCAACTGCCGCACCGGCGGCACCACCTTCTTCGAGCCGCTGGCCCGCGCGCTGGCCAACACCGGAACCACGTTGACCGTCACCGGCGGCAACCAGCAGAACGACTTCGCGCTGTCGGCCACCCCCTCCAGCGCGACCGTCCAGCCGGGACAGACCGCCACCGTGACGGTCAACTCCCGTGTCGTCGCGGGCCAGGCGGTCAACGTGAGCCTGGCCGCGTCGGCGTTGCCGTCCGGCGCGCAGGCGTCGTTCAGCCCGGCGAGCATCAGCTCCAACGGCTCCTCGCAACTGCGCATCACCACCTCCGCGAGCACCCCCGAGGGCCGGTACACCGTCACCGTCACCGGTACCGGCGGCTCCCCGCAGGTCAGCCGCACGACCACCGTGACCCTCGTCGTCGGCGAGGACAACGGCGGCGGAGGCACCTGGCAGGCGTGGACCGCCTACTCCGTCGGTGACACCGTCACCTACGGCGGAACGACCTACCAGTGCCGGATCTCGCACACCGCGATGCCCGGCTGGGAGCCGCCGAACACCCCCGCCCTGTGGCAGGCGGTCTGACGGCACCCCCCTGCGGGCGGGTCACGGGCCGCGCCGTGACCCGCCCGCAGGTTTCACTGAATAAGCCCGGCCTTCCCTAAGATCGATACATGTCGATACTGTGATCGCGGCGCGTCGCCCGGCGCGCAAGGCCCCACGGCCACAGCCGCACACGCGAAAGGCCCGTTCGTGAAACTCCGCACCCTCACCACCAGCGGCGTAACCGCCGCCATCGTGGTGGCGGGAACCCTCGCCGCCACGGCGACACCCGCCACCGCCTCCCCCGTCCTCGGATTCGACGAAGCCCGCGCCGACATCGCGGGCGACGTCGACCCCGACATCATGTCCGCCATGAAACGCGACTTCGGACTCACCACACAGGGCGTCTACGACCGCCTCGCCGTGGACGAGGTCGCCACCTCCATCGAATCCGTCGCCGGCATCCAGTTCTTCGGCGACTACGCCGGAACCTGGGTCAACGCCGACGGAACCGGCACCATCGTCGCCGTCACCGACCCCGCCCGCGCCTCCGAGGTCGAGGAACTCGGCGCCACCCCGAAGATCGTCGCCCACGACCTCCAGACCCTCCAGGCGACACAGGAACGGCTCGACGCCGTCACCTCCGTGCCCGACGGGATCCACTCCTGGTACGTCGACGTCACCCAGAACGCCGTCGTCGTCACCGCCGAGAACCGCCGCGCCGTCGCCGCGCTCACCGACGCCGCCGGACTGCGCACCCGCGACGTCCACTACGAACACTCCGCCGAGCAGGCCCGGCCGCTGTATAACATCCGCGGCGGCGACGCCTACTACATGGGCGGACGCTGCTCGGTCGGCTTCTCCGTCACCCACTCCGGCGGCAGCGGCTTCGTCACCGCCGGACACTGCGGCACCGTCGGTACCGCGGTGCAGGGCTACAACCAGGTCGCCATGGGCACGTTCCGCGGCTCCGTGTTCCCCGGTAGCGACTACGCCTGGGTCGCCACCAACACCAACTGGACCTCCACCCCCAAGGTGAACGGATACGGCCAGGCCGACTTCACCGTCACCGACGGCGTCGAGAAGCCCTCCGGCGCGGCCGTGTGCCGGTCCGGCTCCACCACCGGCGTCCACTGCGGCACCATCGGGCCGAAGAACCAGACCGTCACGTACCCGCAGGGCACCGTACGCGGCATGACCCGCACCAACGTCTGCGCCGAGCCCGGCGACTCCGGCGGCTCCTGGATCTCCAACGGCAGCGCCCAGGGCGTCACCAGCGGCGGCAGCGGCGACTGCAACAGCGGCGGCACCACGTACTTCTTCCCGCTGACCACCATCATGGCCGCCTACCCCGGCCTGACCCTCACCACCGACGGCGGTGGCGGCCCCGGCCCGGGCCCCGGCGGTTGTGACGACGCGGGCGAGAACTACAGCGGTTCCCTGAGTGGCACCGGCGACTACGACTTCCAGCCCAACGGCGACTACTACTACTCCGGCGCCGGCACCCACATCGGCTGCCTCGCCGGACCGTCCGGCACCGACTACGACCTGGAACTCCAGCGCTGGAACGGTTCGAGCTGGAGCGTGGTCGCGCGCTCGGAGACGCCGACGTCCGAGGAGAGCATTAGCTACAACGGCTCCGCCGGTTACTACGTGTGGCGGATCTACTCGTACTCCGGCTCCGGCGCCTACGCCTTCGGCATGGACCGGCCGTAACCCGACATTCCCCTCAGCCCGCCCGGTGCCGGTCCCCGGTTTCCCCGGCACCGGGCGGTGCCGTCCAGGTATGAGACGAGTCGGCTCGGGTGGTCGCGGACCCCTCTGGCACCGGGTACGTCCCGGTGGCCGGTGGGACTGCGGCCACCCGAGCCTTCGCCGTCGTGTGGTTCAGACCGTCGGGTCGGTCTTGACGGTGTGGAGGAGGGCCAGGTAGTCGGCGGTGGTGACCGGGAGGACGGGACGGACCCCACCGTGTCGGCTGTCGGACAACTGCGGCGTCTCGGCCAACCGCGCCTCAACGCAGTTGTTGCCGCCGGAGGGGCTACGGCTCGACTTGCGCCACGGGGAGGGAACGATCATGGCAAGTACTCCTTCAGCGGTGCCGCACTGGCGAATGCGGACTCGAAAGCCTGTTCGTATCGCGACACTACGTCAGTCTTCTCGATGTACCGATATCCGTCCAGAAATTCGATGTAGACGAAGGAGTTTCGGACCTGACCGGCAGGCCCCCGACCGGGTGTGAGGATCGTGAAGCCGCCGTCCACCGCGGCATGGGCTCTGTGGGCGACACGGATCTCGTACCGACCGTGCTTGTCGACTTCGGCGAGGCGACCGTACTGGTCTGATCTGATGCCGGCGGCCATCTGGTCGAGGTGATGTAGTGCCGAGATGCCGATCAAGAGCTGGATTCTGAACTTGTCTCGCCGTTTGGCGAGAAGCTCTTGGCGCTTCAGGCGGAATCCTCGAATGTCTGGAAGCTGATTGTGCGGCAGGGGAAGCGCCACCGACTGGAGTTCGGCCAGGTACTCGGGTGTCTGTACCAGGCCGGGAATCGTTTCGGTGGACCAGTTCTGAATGAGCGAAGCCGTCTGCTCGGTTTCGGCGAACAGGGAGAACTTGGACGGTGCGCCGTTCTTGAAACTCTCCCACCAGCCCCGTTCCTTGCCGCGTACGACGAGCGAGGTCATGAGGGACATCTGTTCGGCGGGTATGTCGAGTACCTGGCAGATCTTCTCGATCACGAGCGCCTTCGTACCCTGTTCGCCCGATTCGATGCGCACGATCGAGTTCCGGTTGTACCCGATCATCGCGCCGAGTTCCGCGGGCTGTAGGCGCTTGGCCTCCCTCGCCCGTCTCACCATGTCTCCAAGGGCTATCCGCGCCAGGGTCGGCTGGTTCGCGGTGTCGCTGCTCGCCATGCCCACGATGATGACAGTGCGTGACCGACAGGTCTACATCAGATCGTGCCAACCGCCTCGTACATTTCGGGCGGCTCGTCGTGTACGGCACGTGAGTGGCATGACGCGGCGGTCGGTCCAGAAGGGGCAGAGCCGACATGCTGTTCATCGCCCGTTCGTGCCCATACCGTGAAGGTCGGTTCACGACCGTGAGCCGGAGACCACGTCCGAACATGGAGGCGGTATGAGGATCGATTATGGGGTGTTCGACGACCCGGCGGTCTCGTATCAGGTGACGGGGACCGCCGGATCCGGTGAGGTGAACGTGGTGTGGCGGTCGCAGGACCGGGACGTGACGGTGTTGCGAGTGGACACCGGCACGGGCCGTGTCGATGCCTGGCACCCGCTGTACCTGACGCGCGGTGAGACGTGGCGACAGGCCATGGTGGAGCGTGCCCTGGCGGTGTACCGGTCGGCGACCCGGCAGTGCGAGGGCTGAACCGTGACCACCTCCACCGAACCCGGCCGTATCGGGCGGGTCGTGTACCACTGTCACCGTTGGCGGGGACCGACCGCGCTGCTGCGCGACCCGGCGAGCCAGGCCGACCCGCGCTGTCCCGTACCACCGGCGACGTCACGCGGCTGGACGGCCAAACCCGGATCCCTGCGGGTACACCGCTTCGACGCGCCCGCGCCCGCACTGGACTGGCTGTGGCACCAGATGCGGCAGATCGTCACCGACACCCACCAGACCCGGCCCGAATGGCTACGCCCCGACATCACCGCCGACCACCGCGACTGCCGGACACAACTCCACGGCCCCGACGCCGCCTGCGAATGGCTGTTCCCCATGCCACGACACCAGGCGTTCATCGCCTCCATCGTCGCCGTCTACCGGCCACCCGAACACCCATGACCCGGTGACCCGAAGGCGGCCCCAGAGCGGGGGCCGCCACCGGAACCGTCGCGCCACCTGGAACGCGACGGTACGGCCGCCCGTGACCGTGACCTCCCGACCGGTCACGGGCGGCCCTCTGCCTGTCCACTGTGCGTCCACCCCCAAACGTGCGGCTCATGCAGCTCACGCACGCCCCACCCCCAACCGGGGGCAGGCCACCCACATCGCAAAGCATGACGAACCGGTCATACCGGTGTCAACCGGGTATTCAGCGGGGCTTCAGGAAACCGGTCACTCCCGTCGCCCGGCCGATGCGCGGCAAGGCGGCGTGGTCACAGCCTGCTCCTAGACTGGTGTGCCATGACGACACGTTTGGAACCGGGCGACACCGCCCCCGACTTCGACCTGCCGACCGCCGACGGCGGCAACCTCGGTCTCGCGTCCCTCAAAGGCCGCAAGGTGATCCTGTACGCCTACCCCTCGGCGATGACGCCCGGCTGCACCACCCAGGCGTGCGACTTCCGGGACAGCCTGGCCTCGCTGAAGTCGGAGGGCTACGAGGTCGTGGGCATCTCCCCCGACAAGCCCGAGAAGCTCGCGAAGTTCGCCGAACGGGACGCGTTGACGTTCCCGCTGGTCTCCGACACCGACAAGTCGGTCCTGACGGCCTACGGCGCGTTCGGGGAGAAGAAGAACTACGGGCGGATCGTGCAGGGCGTCATCCGGTCCACCTTCGTCATCGACGAGGCCGGGAAGATCACGCTCGCCCAGTACAACGTGCGGGCCAAGGGACACGTCGCCAAGCTGCGTCGCGACCTGAAACTGGCCGACTGACGCGCCACGGGCCGCCCCTGCCGAGGACGGCCCGTGATCGGTCATTCGTGGTCGGGACCGGTGTCGGGCGCACCGGTCGTCGTCAACGGCAACGGGAGGTCCTTGAACCGGGACATCCGGGTGCTGCGGTTGGCGATACGGCGGCGTGGAGGCACTGCGGTGGTACTTTTCACAACCCGGGATCATAGTGCGGTGGCATCACCGACGGGTAACGGTGCCGCCGCCCACAAGCTCCGCTTGGTCCCCGCGAGGTTCCGCTTGGTCCCCGCCGTTGCGGGCGGACACGCGTGAATCGGCGTGATTCGGCCGCGAATCCATGACACGGCGGGGACCAAGCACGATCCGGCGGGGACCAAGTCGTACAGGTCGGGGACCAGACGGGGAGAGCACGGCGGTCATGTCGCCGCACCGAACGAGTGGTGCACACCTGTCGACCGTTCCGACTCCTCCCACAGCCTCGCCGCCGCGGCCAGATCCGCCGCCCTCGGCGAGGCCGACACCCTGACCGGTGCGCCCCTGGCCTGTCCGGGTCCCCCGGGACCGAAGTACCAGCCGCCGCGCGCGGTCGGGTCGGTCGCGGCCCGCAACACCGGTAGCGCCCCCGCGGCGGTGGGCTGGTTGGTCAACGCGGAGAAGGCGCGCAGCAACGGCCGCCACGGCCGCCCGACATGCCGGCCCAGTTCGCTGACCGTCAGACCCGGATGCGCGGCCAGCGATATCGCGGCGCTCCCCGACTCCGCCAACCGGCGTTGCAGTTCGAACGCGAACAGCAGATTGGCGAGTTTCGCCTGCGCGTACGCGCCGGTGCGGGTGTATCGGCGTTCCCGGTGCGGGTCGTCCCAGTCGATCCGGCCGGTGTGGTGGGCGAGGCTCGACACCGTCACGATGCGCGCCTCGGCGTGGGTGCGCAGCGTCTCCAACAGCAGCCCCGTCAACGCGAAGTGCCCGAGGTGGTTGGTGCCGAACTGGAGCTCGAAGCCGTCGACGGTGCGGGTGCGGGGTGTCCACATGACACCGGCGTTGTTGACGAGCAGGTCGATCCGCGGGTGCCGCCGGGTCAGCTCGGTCGCGGCCGTCCGCACCGACGCCAGGTCGGCGAGGTCCACGACGGTGATCTCGGCGGTTCCCGGGTGTTCACCGACCCGGGCGATGGCGTCGGCGGCCCTGGCGACGTCCCGGCAGGCGAACACCACGGTCGCGCCCCGGCGCAGCAGGGCTGCGGCGGTCTCGTAGCCGATCCCGGTGTTGGCGCCGGTGACTACGGCGACCCTGCCGGACTGGTCGGGTATGTCGGCGGCCGTCCACCGGAATCCTGCGGGCATGACGGCCTCCGTCTCGTCGGGGTGTCACAGACTACGGCCGGATGCCATGGGCGGCAACCGACCCGACGATGGTTCCCCGGCGGGCGGGCGCCCAAACCCGGACGCCCGCCCGCGAGACCTCAGCCGAACAGCACCTCGATGCCGTGGATGCCGAAGTACGCCACGAACACCAGGGTGACGATCCACAACAGCCAACCGGGTTCGCGCCACTTGCCGCGCACGGTCTTCAACAGCACGAACGCGATGATGCCCGCGCCGACGCCGCTGGTCACCGAGTACGTGAACGGTGTGATCGCCAGGATCAGGAACGCCGGGATCGCGATCTCGGTGTCGGTGAAGTCGATGTTGCGGACCTGCGCCACCATGAGCCCGCCGACCAGGACCAGCGCGGGTGCGGCGGCCTGCTGCGGCACCACCGCCGCCAACGGCACCAGGAACATGGTCGCGCCGAACAGCAGACCCGTGACGACGCTCGCCAGGCCGGTGCGGGCACCGTCGCCGACGCCGGCAGCCGACTCCACGAACACGGTGTTGGCGGAGGACGAGGTGACACCTCCGAACGCGGCGGCGGCGCCGTCGATCGACAGCACACGACCGATCCCGGGCATCCTGCCCTTGTCGTCGACGAGGCCCGCCTCGTCGGAGACGGCGATGATGGTGCCCATCGCGTCGAAGAAACCGGACAGCACCAGGGTGAACAGGAACACGACCACGGTGACCAGGCCGAGGTGCGTGAACGCGCCGAACAGGTCTACCTGACCGAACAGCGAGAAGTCGGGTGCGGCGAAGACACGGTCGGGCATGGTCGGGGTGACCAGGCCCCAGCCACCCGGGGAGGCGACCGACTCGACCACGATGCCCAGCACGGTCGCGACGACGATGCTGATCATGACGGCGCCGGGAACCCTGCGGCCCCACAGGGCGATGGTCAACAACAGACCGATCACGAACACCGCGATCGGCCAGCCCTGGAGTTCACCGCCGCTGCCCAGCACCACCGGCACGGTCGTGCCGTCGGCGTCGGGGCGTCGCGTGACGAATCCGGCGTTGACCAGTCCGATCAGCGCGATGAACAGTCCGAGTCCCGCGCCGATGGCGTACTTGAGGTCTCGTGGGATGGCGTTCATGATGGCGGCACGGGCACCGCTGATCGCCAGCACCACGATCAGCAGGCCCTCCAACACGACGAGGCCCATCGCCTGCGCCCAGGTGACGTTGGGGGCGATCTGGTACGCCACGACGGCGTTGACGGTCAACGCGGCGGCCAACGCCAGCGGGACCCGCCCGACCGCGCCCATGACGGTCGTGGCGATGAACGCCGAGAACGCCGTCATGGTGGTGACGCCGACCAGCGAGAGGCGTTCACCGGTGACGTCGGTGGCGCCGGTGAGGATCAGCGGGTTGAGGACGACGATGTACGCCATCGCCATGAAGGTGGTGAAGCCGCCGCGGATCTCCGCGCCGACGGTGCTGCCGCGTGCCGTGATCTGGAACCAACGGTCGAAACCGTTGACCTTCGATGCGGCGGCGGTGCCGGAGGTGTTCTTCCCCATGTACCGAAATCTCCCATTTCCGCGCCCGGATTTCGCTCATTTCGACGCGGCGGGCACCACGTCGGGCGGCTGGTACGCGGGAATGATCTTGCGGAGCGGGTTTCCGGCGGGTACGCCGACCTGCCCGAATGTGACCCGCCCCGGCCTCGGGCGGTGACCGGGAGTGGTCGGGGAGGCGATGCCGGCGCGGTGGGGTGTGGCGGGGCGTGCCGGACGGCGCGGTGGCTGACCGCCCCGGGGTTCCGCCGGGCGGCGCGGTCGCGGCGGCGGCGGGTGGACAGCGCGGCCACGTGCGGGGCGATGGAACCGGTCCAGCCGTGGCGGCGGCGTAGGTGCCGGATCAGCGGGCCGCAGGGCCACCGGCGGCCACACTCGCGGCAGCGGGCGAAGACGACGGGCACCGGGATGACGCCCAGCAGCCAGGCCAGCCGGGGCCGCCGGGTCGGGAGGTGGGTGTCGGGGACGCGGCGGAGGCGCGCGAGGACACGGGCGTGGCGGGCGAGTGCGGTCGGCGGGCACACGATCACGAACCGGCGCAGCCGGTGGCGCCGGAACCACCGGTGCCATCTCGATCGTGGCCGTGCGACATGCCATCCGGGAACCGTCGTCATCCTCCACCCCACATATTCCACAATGGCTTTTCCACAACACCTGCGTCGTCCACAACCCTCCCCGCCGCTTAAGCCTCCCTTCAGCGAAACCCGTCTACGTTCACAGACAGGGGAGGAGGTCGGTGGCCCGGGGGTTGGGACGGCGGGGGATCGCACTCCGCGAATCCGCCGTGCACAATGTTCGCACATCAGTACTAAACGGTCAATAGTCCGTTCTCGGACTTTTCGGCACGCCACTGCCTCATGCCCCGCGCCGCCTCGCCCGTACCCGGAAGCCCCGCGGCCGGTCCGTCCATACTCCACACACCATCGCGCCCGTTGCGATGCCGGCCCCGTCCCCCGGCGACCCGGTGACACCGGCACCGCCCGACCGACCGACCGAACCACGGCGTCACTCCCCCACCACCGCCCAACCGTCCTCTGTGATCGGGCACCGGCACCCGCCCCCCGATACTCCGTTGACCGCTCACCGTCGCGCCGTGAGAATCCCGGTATGACGCGCCTCTCTGACCCCGCAGGCTTCCCGGTGTTGTGGCTGTGCGGGCCGCCGGGCGCCGGGAAGACCACGGTGGCGTGGCGGCTCTACCGCGAGTTGCGCGATGCCGGCGCGGCGGTCGGTTACGTCGACGTCGACCAGCTCGGCATGTGCTACCCCGAGTCGGAGGCCGACCCCGGCCGGTATCGCCTGAAGCTGCGGAACCTGGCGGCGGTGGTCGCCGCGCAACGCGACCACGGCGCACACGGCCTGATCGTGTCGGGGGTGACGGATCCGGCGGGCGGCCCGGAGGCGACCGCGGTTCCGGGGGCGGCCGTGACGACGGTCGGGCTGCGCGCCGACTTCGACCGGTTGTGGGAACGGATCACGGCTCGCGGCGGGTCCGCGCCACCCGAGGCGGCGGTGCGCCGGGAGGCGGCACTACTCGACGCATCGTCCACAGGGGATGTCGTGGACACCACGGACCTCACCGTCGACGAGGTGACCGACCGGGTGCGGCGGCGGTGGCCGCAACCGCCGCCGTCCGAACCGCCACTCGGCGGGGACGCCGAGGCCGGTGGCGGCCCGCCCGGCGCGGTGCTGTGGTTGTGCGGCGCACCCGGCGCCGGGGCGTCCACGATCGGTTTCGCCGCGTACCTGCGGCTGGTCGCCTCGGAGACGTGCGCCTTCCTGGATCTCGGGCAGCTCGGGTTCGGTCCCGCGCGCCCGGACGACGCCGACGGCCATCGGCTCGCGGCGCGGACGGTGGCGGGCCTGTGGCCCCGGTTCGGCGTGGCGGGCGCCCGGCGGCTCGTCATGGTCGGCAGGGCGGGCGACGCCGCCGCCCTCGGCCGGTACCGGGCGGCCCTGTCGGTCACGCGGTTGACGGTGTGCCGTCTCGACGTGTCCCCGGAGACACTGCGCGACCGGATATCCGCACGAGTCGGCGGTGCCGGCTGGCCGGAACCGGGGAACCCGTGGCGGCATCATGCGCCGTCGGAGGTACCGGGGGCGGTGGAGGCGGCCGTGGCGCGGAACGAGACGCTGCGCCGCAGCGGGTTCGGCGACTTCTCGGTCGACGCGAACGGTGACGTCGCGGCCGTCGCGGCGGCGGTCGTGTCGGGCTGGGCCGGGACCGCCTGACCCGGGACCGGCGGAGTCCCCCGCCTCAGCCGACCCGGCGGGCGACGAAGACGAACTCCCTGCCCGGCCGGTCCGGTGCCTGGCGCACGTCCCGTACCTCGAAACCGTTGTCGCGCAACGCGGTCTCGGACTCGGCACGGTCGCGGAACCGCAGCGTGGACCGGGAGTCGACGACCTCGCCGTCGGACTCGAACCGGTACGACTCCCGGAACGACACCAGCGGCAGGTCGACGTCGGTGACCTGTCGCGTCTGTTCCACGATCCCGACTCCGGGGACGTCGCGTCGCGCCGGTGCCGTGTCGGCGGCCCACTCCTCCCAGGCCCGGTATTCGGGGCGGCGGGTCTCGTACACCAGGTGGCCCCCGGGCCGCAGTGTCGCGTGGATCGCGCGCAGGGTGGCCGTCCACTCGGCGTCGGTGAGGAACACCTGGGCGACGTTGCCGGTCATGACCGCCAGATCGAACCCCGGTGCCGTGGCCGGGACGTCGGTGGCGTCGCCGTGAATCCACCGGATCGCGCCGTCGGGGTCCTTGGTCGCGGCGATCGCCAGTGACGCGGCCGCCGGGTCCACTCCGGTGACGTCGAGGCCGTCTTCCGTGAGCAGCACGGCGAGATTACCGGTGCCACAGCCGATGTCGAGGACGCGACGCGCGCCGAGTTCCGCGGCGACGCGACGGTACGCGTCGAGGTCGGCACGGTCGCCGTCGAAGGCGTCGTACACGGCGGCGAGGCGGGGGTGGGCGAAGATCGCGTCGGGCATGGGATGACGGTAGGCCGGTCGGGCGCCGACCACAACGGGATTTCGCCTGGTGGCACGGCCGCCCGCCCCGCGCGGCGCCGCGTTGGGGGCGGTCGCCAGGAGGGGCCGGTGTCCAGGCCCGTCGCCGTGGACGGTTGACACCGCCGCGGGGCTCCAGCAACCTGTATGGCGCAGACGTCTTCCGCTGAGCGACAGGAGTCCTCATGTCCGCGACCGTGGCCATCGTGGGTGGTGGCTACGCCGGGATCACCGCCGCCAAGGCACTCGACCAGGTCGCCGACGTGGTGTTGATCGACCCGAAGGACTCCTTCGTCCACAATGTCGCGTCGTTGCGCGCGGTGGTGGATCCGTGGTGGGCCGACTGGGTGTTCTTCCCCTATGAGCGGCTACTGGAACGGGGCAGGGTCGTGACCGACCTGGCGGTCTCGGTCGAGTCCACGGGGGTGCGGCTGGCCTCGGGGCCGCGCATCGCCGCCGACTACGTGGTGGTGGCCACGGGGACCGCGTATCCCTTCCCCGCCAAGCCGGGTAACGACCGCGCGAAGATCGGCAGGGAACGGTTCCACCGGACGGCGGAGCAGCTGTCCCGTGCCGGGCGGGTGCTGTTGCTGGGGGCGGGACCGGTCGGGCTGGAACTGGCCGGTGAGATCAAGGCGGCGTGGCCCGACAAGTCGGTGACCATAGTGGATCCCGGCCGGACGGTGCTGTCGGGTGGGTTCATCGACGGCTTCCCGCAGGACGTGGCGGCCCGGTTGCGCGACGACCTGTGGCGGCAGTTGCGCGCGATGGGTGTGGAGATCATCCTCAACGACTCGCTGCGGCATTCGCTGCCGGTGCTCAGCGGCACGACCGCCCCCTTCACCGCGCGCACCTGGTCGGGACGCACCATCACCGCGGACATCTGGTTCCAGTGCTTCGGCCGGGAACCGGCGGCGCACTGCCTGTCCCGGGAACTGTCGGGGGCGTGGCGTACCGACGGGCGACTGTCGGTGGGTTCCGATCTGCGGTTGGCGGGCCAGCCCCGGGTGTTCGCCATCGGTGACGTCACCGCCGCGCCCGCCATGGACACCGCCGTGGTGGCGATGGAGCAGGGGGAACTGGTCGCCGAGCAGATCAAGACCCTGATGGGCGGCGGTGGGCGCCTGAAGCGCTACCACCCGAGCCAACCGATGTTCCTGATCCCGTTGGGTCCCCGCGGCGGCGCCTCGTACTCGCCGGACGCCGGAATCCTGGACGCCGCCACGACCGTGCAGTACAAGGGGACCGACCTGTTCGTCGGCAAGTACTGCGAGATCTTCAACATGAAGAGTCCGTTGTAGTCAGTCAGGCAGGTAGCCGGGATCATCGACGGATACGGCGTTGGGGACGAGGTCGGGATCGTGCCGGCCTTCCGGCTCCTCGTCCTCCTCCTGGACACCGCCCGGGCCGAAGACGGCGACGCCCGAACCGCGCCACTGCGAGGCGGCTTCGTCTGGTGTGGACGCCGTGGCCTCCGCATCGTCCTCTTCCTCCTCCCGTTCGACACCTCCGGCGGCGCCGCCTAGGGCGTCCGGTGGGGACGAAATGGCGTCCACCGCCGTCCCGCCGTGGCCTCCTACGCCCGCCACCGGTGATGGTGTGATCGCCCCCCGGGTAGGCACCGGCGGAGTCGGGTCCGGTGACGACTCGGGTTCCTCCGTGTCGCTCAGCGCGTCACCGGAGGGGTGGGCGGGGGAATTGGACACACCGCGGCGCCCCCGCGTCGCCGACGTCCCCGCGTCCACGTACACCGGAGCCGGTGTCGGCAGGCTTTCGATCGCCGCGAGAACGTCGCAGCGGATCTTGTCGATCCGTTCCAGCATGACGTCGCTTCCGCTCTCCTCGCCGACCTCGATCCACTCCAGAGGGCCGTACCGTCCGGGCGTCCTCGTCGTCCACAACGGGTCCTGGTGCAGGTCCCGCGGACGTTTGCCGGTGCGCGCGGCATAGACGCCCTCCAGCCGGCTCGTCACAGTCGACCAGTATCGGTATTCCCGGCGGTAATCGCGGCCCGGTGTCCCATGTCGAGCCTCGTGGGCGGCACGGATCGGCCCGTTGAACTGGACCGAGCCGCGGCGCAGACCGGCGACCACCTCCTCGGCGAGCCGGTTGGTTCCGGCGAGACGAAGCTTCTGCCACTGGTCCCGGTCCCCGTCGGGAACGCTGTAGTAGACGGGGGTCTGCGCGTGCAGTGCCGCTTGGAGCATGCTGTGGCAGTCATCGGCGGTACCGAAGGTCCGGGAGCGGAGGTTCCCGTACTTGTGGCCGGGAGCGCACGGCCGGCGCTCGGTGTACATGTCAAGCACCCGTGCGAACCGTTGGTCGTCGGGATGGTTCCCGAGCGCCTGCGGTGTGATGATCTCGGCGGCCTTCTTCAAAAGGAGCCCTTCGGCGTGGTGCCCGCCGAGGGATTCGGCGGGGATCTTCCTCTCCTGGCCGCCCGTCATGATTCTGATCCAGCCGCGATTGGAGTCCCCGAACGCGTTGGTGAGAACGCTGTGATCGGCCCGCGCCTGGTACGTCGCCTCGTCGAGACCGGCCTTCTGCTGTTCGATGTGCCGTTGCACGGCGCGGTTCCCGGCGGCCGCCTGCAGCGCCATGACGCCGCCGGGCGGTACCGCCACCGCCCGAGTGCGAGCGGCGACGGCCGTACGCGGCTCGGGGAGCCTTTCGGGCGTTCCGGTCATGTTCCCCACCTCGGCACCAGTGTGGGCACCGGCGCGCGACACCGCCTCGCCCGTCCGGGACGCGGTGAGGGCACGGTCGTCCGGAAAACGGGCGACCCGCCGGGAAAACCCGACACGGGTTGTCTGGTTTCGTTGTTAACGTCGGCGTCTCGACGAACTGGAGGTAATTCCATGCAGGGACCGCTGTCGGGCAAGGTGGCGTTGGTGGCCGGGGCGACCCGGGGTGCGGGCAGGGCGTTCGCGGTGGAACTGTCCCGGGCGGGCGCGTTCGTGTACGCGACCGGCCGCAGCAGTGCCGCGGGGCGTTCGGAGATCGACCGTCCGGAGACGATCGAGGGCACCGTGGAGGCGATGGAGGCCGCGGGCGGCCGAGGCGCGTACGCCGTGGTGGACCACCTGGAGCCGGAGCGGGTGCGGGAGCTGGTCGCCCGCATCGAATCGGAGCAGGGGCGGCTGGACGTCCTGGTCAACAACATCTGGGGTGGTGACCACCTGTGGGAGGGGGAGGCGAAGCTGTGGGAGCACGACCTGGACGCCGGGCTGCGGATCCTCCGGCTGGGTGTGGAGTCGCACATCGTGACCTCCCATGCGGCCCTTCCGCTGCTGGTCCGGCGACCCGGCGGCCTGGTCGTGGAGGTCACCGACGGCACGTGGGAGTACAACTCGACGCACTATCGCAAGCCGTTCTTCTACGATCTGGCCAAGGCCGCGCCGCACCGGATGACCAAGGCGCTGGCGGAGGAACTGGCCGATTCCGGTGGGACCGCGGTGTGCGTGACACCCGGGTGGATCCGCTCGGAGGCCATGTTGGACACCCACTTCGAGGTGACCGAGGAGAACTGGCGGGACGGCGCGAACCGTGACCCGCACTTCCTGATCAGTGAGACCCCGTACTTCGTGGCGCGTGGAACGGCCGCACTGGCCGCCGATCCGGACGTGGCGCGTTGGAACGGGCAGACGTTGTCGAGTCACCGGTTGTCCCAGGAGTACGGGACCACCGATGTGGACGGTTCACGGCCGGACGCGTGGAGCTACATCTCCGAGGTCGTGGAGGGTGGCGCCGACCGGACCGCCGACGACTACCGGTGACCCGGTTCCGGTGCGGCTCTACCGGGCCGCACCGGTGCGCCGCCGCCACCGCCACCAGGCTCCCGCCCAGGACACCGCGATCACGGCCACGACGATCCACCGCACCAGGATCAGGTGTTCACCGGGGTAGACCACGTCGGTGAGGTACTGGTCGATGAACCCGCCGGGGTCGAGACTGTTCTGGCCGGCCCTGTCACGGAACAGGTTCTCCAGGTACGTGAGCGGGCAGATCACCGGGAACATGATCGCCGCCAGTCCCCACAGCGCCATCGCCAGGTGCGGGAACCACATCCTCGGCCACCGCCACGCCAGGAAGCCGCCGACGACGAGGTACGCGAGCACCAGGAAGTGCACCACCATGGTGATGTCGCTCAGTATCCGCCACAGCATCGCGTCTCACCGTCCTCGTCTCCAATTCTGCCGCGAACCGTCACCGGTAGAGGGCGGCGGTCCGCCGGGCCGCCTCGGCCATCCGTTCCCGCAGCGACGCGGGGGCGACGACCTCGACCTCGGGGCCGAGTCGCAGCATCTCGGTATAGGCGACGTCGAGGGTCTCCACGGGTATCTCGACGGTGGCGGGGCGGGGCGCCAGGTGGTCCTTGATCAGGGCGTACGCGTGGGGTGAGACGGCGTGCCCGATCAGGTCGACGCCCGCCGGGCTCAACCGGACGGTGATGCGTTCCCGCAGGATGGCGACGCCGAAGCGGTCGGACTGGGCGCGCCAGTGCGCGGCGAGGTCGAAGTCGGGGTCGCGGGTGAAACGTTCCTCGGTGACCTCGACCGCCTGGACCCGGTCGACCCGGTAGCTGCGGAGGTCGCCGTCGCGGGCGGCGATCAGGTACCAGACTCCCGCCTTGAGGACCAGCCCGTACGGGGCGAGCCTGCCGCGGGTGGGTGGTGGCGGTTCGGTGGACCACACCCGGGTGCCCGCCTGGTAGGTGACGGTGACGTGGCGGTTCTGCCATACGGCGCGGGCGAGGTCGCCGAGGTGGGGTGGTGGCGGGGCCTCCCGGAACCACCCGGGGGCGTCGAGGTGGAATCGTTCCCTGACCCGGTCGGGGGCGCTTCGGGCGCGGGGTGACAGTGCGGCGGCGACCTTGAGCCGGGCGGCGGCGGAGGCGTCGGCGAGCCCCAGCCCGGTGACCGCTTCGGGCACACCGGACAGGAACAGTGCCTCCACCTCGGCGGCCTCCAGGCCGCCCAACCGCAACCGAAGGTCCTCGCTGAGCCGGTATCCGCCGGACCTGCCTCGGATCGTCTCGACGCCGATTCCGGCCTCGGCGAGTTCCAGGACGTCGCGGGTGATCGTCCGGGTGGTGACGCCGAGTTCGCGGGCGAGCCGTTCGGCGGTGACGGTGCCGCGCCGCTGCAGCAACAGCACCAGGTTGATCAGTCTCGCGGCCCGCATGCGGCGAAGGCTACCTTCGGGTGGACACGGAACGGCCGCCGCCGGTTGCCCGGCGGCGGCCGTGAGCCTGAGAGGTCAGCCGCAGTGGGACCAGGCGCTGGTCCAACTGGAGCTGCCCACCGAGCCGCCCCACTTCACGCAGGTGGAGGGGGCGTGTTTCTTCACCGGTCCGGCGTAGTAGGCGAAGTTGCCGGAATCGGTGGACTTGGTGCCGCCCTGTACTTCGAGCGAGGCGGACACGGGGCTGGCCGTGCCGATCTTGGTGCTCTTGATGGTGACGACGCAGTTGTACTGGTTGGAGGAGTTGTACATGAGGTAGATGCGTCCGCCGGTGACGGCGTGCGAGTTGATCTGGGTGTAACCGCTGCCGCAGACCTCACCGGGGGTGTACGGGTTGGTGCTGCCACCGCCGCAGTCGGAGGTGTAGTTGCGGGTGCCGTAGTAGTAGACGCTGGCGTTGTTGAACCTGATGGAGACCGCCGAGCCGCCGTAGGAGGTGCGCTGCTCGTAGTGGAGGTGGGCTCCGAAGCCGCCGGGCGTGTTCGGGAAGCCGGTGCCGCCGACGTAGCCGATGGTCTGGCCTCGGTTGACGCTCTGGCCGTTGCTGACGGCGAAACCGCTGAGGTGGGCGTAGTAGGTGGCGGTGCCGTCGCTGTGCCGGATCACGACCAGGTTGCCGTAGGAGGTGCCGCTCATCGATCCACGGTGGACGACGGTTCCGGGGGCGCTGGCCGTGACGGCGTCGCCCTGGTCGTTGGTGCGGTTGAAGTCGACGGCGCGCAGTGGACTGTGGTTGGTGCGGGTCTGTCCCGACCAGGTCTGGCCGCAGGGGAACGGTACCCGGTGGCTGACGGCCTGGGTGCTGACGTCGTCGGTGCCGGCGTCCTGTGCCGAGGCGACGGTGGCGGGTGTGACGATGGCCGTGGCGACCAGTGCGGCCGCCGCGATGCCGATCCGGCTCCGGCGGGAAAGCCGCATGAGCCGGCCGCGTATGCCGCGGCCGGGCGTTTCGCGTGACATTGTGGTTCTCCTTCACAAAACCGGGTGGGCGGCCATTGCGTACCGGTTCACAACGGGTTGGAGCCGACCTTCGCCGTCCACCTGGCACGCGGTGGGGGTCGCCGCGTGTCCAGGTACAGGGTTACCGCAGTCACATACAAGCGGCCCACAACCTGGACAAACGCCGGGGCCGCGGGGACGGTGGGTGACACCGCCACGACGGGGGCGGTTGAATCCGTCGAATTCCCTATATGAATGCCTTTACCTGCGTCTATGTGAAGCGGGCGCCGCGGTTTCGTTGTGGCAGGCCCGGGCCGCCGGTGCGATAGCCGGAATATGGAACCGGCGGCGGCCGGGCGGGCCGAACCCGCCACGACGGGTTCCGATAGCCTCGCCACTCCACCCGATCGAGGAACCGCCCCGTGAGACACACCGTCCTGAGCCGCCTGGCCGCCGTCGTCGCGCTCGCCGCCGTCACCGCCGGCTGCGCCGCCACCGGCCACGGCCGCACCCCGCCCGGGGACGCGGCCGAACCCGCCGGTCCCGCCGGACCGCTCGACGGTCTCGTCGTCGTCATCGATCCGGGCCACAACGGCGGCAACGCCGACGCGCCCGATGAGATCGCCGAGCCCGTCGAGGTCGGCAACGGTGAGAAACCCTGCGACACCACCGGAACCGAGACCGACGACGGGTACGCCGAACACGCGTTCAACTTCGACGTGGCCACCCGGTTGTCGGCGCTGCTGACCGAGTCGGGCGCGACGGTGATCCTCACCCGCGAGGACGACACCGGCGTCGGTCCCTGCATCACCGAACGGGTCGCCGTCGCCAACGACGCGGGCGCCGACGTCTCGTTGTCCATACACGCCGACGGCGGCCCCGGCACCGGTTCCGGTTTCCACATCATGGAACCGGTGCCGATCGACGGCCACAACGAGGACGTCGTCGTGCCCTCCCACGACCTGGCGGTGCTGCTGGCCGAGGCGATGAAGGCCACGAGGATGCCGCCGGCCGACTACATCGGCACCGACGGCATCAATCCCCGTGACGACATGGGCGGGCTCAACCTGACGACCGTTCCCAAGGTCATGGTGGAGTGCGGCAACATGCGCAACGCCGACGACGCCGCGCTGCTGAAGGACGCGGGTTTCCGGCAGGAACTGGCGGAGGCGCTGGCCGAGGGTGTCACCCGGTTCCTCACGTCGTGACGAGTGCCGCCTGACGGCGCGCCGAGCGCCACATCGTCCACCAGCCGAGCGCGCCGACCACCATGGCGACCGCGACCGCCGCGCGGACGCCGTCCCAGCCCTGCCCCGTCACACTCCACACCAGATTCGCCACCGCCGGACCGGCCGCGATACCGGCCTGCCTGGCGACGCTGATCGCCGCCGAGGCGGTCGCCAGCCGTTCGGGCGGCGCCGCCCACAGTGTCAGCGCCGAGTTGGCTCCGGAGAACAGGCCGGTGCCGACACCCACGACGCACAGCCCGGCCGCCAGGTCGATCGGCCGCCAGTCGGCCGACATCCCCAGCAGTGCCGCGAATCCCGCCGTGAACACGACGACTCCGGCGGCGGCGGTGCGGAACGCGCCCCACCGGTCGGTGAGCCAGCCTCCGACCGGTCCGAACAGGATCATTCCGGCGGGTATGGCGAGCATGGTGACGCCGACCGTGCCGGGACCGGCGTCCAGTTCGCGGGTCAGTAGGAACGGCATGAGGAACTGGACGCCGACCAGTGCGGTCGCCTGCGCCGTGAGCGCGGCCAACGGCCCGGCGACACCGGGATGGCGCAGTAGTCCGGTGACGGCGCGGCCGTAGGGGCGGCGGCTCCACACCACGGCCGGGGGCACCGCCACCGCGGCGAGGACGAGCCAGGCGGGGTGTTCGCCCACGGCCAGGGTCATCGCCATCAGGACGGCTCCGGCGGCGGCCAGCAGCAGGCCCGCCTCGGCGAGGCTGCCGCCGCCGGGCGCGGGCACTCTGCCGCCGCGTGGCAGCAGGACGAACGCCGACACCGCCACCAGCACGCCGATCAGCGGGTTCACCAGGAAGACACCGCCGGTTCCGGCCCGTTCCAGCAGCAGGCCGCCCAACACGGGTCCACTGAAGCCGCCCAGCGGTCCCAGCGTCATCACGACTCCCATGGCGCGGCCGCGGGCGGCGGGGGTGACCGCGGTGGTGGCGAGCACCGGGAGCAGCACGAACAGTGCCGCGCCGAAGCAGCCCTGCAGCACCCGGGCGGCGATGAGCCAGCCGATTCCGGGGGCGAGGGAGGCCAGGAGCCCTCCGGCCGAGAACCCCGCCACGGAGGCGATCAGGACGGGTCTGACCGGTGCCGACTCCAGCCACCGTCCGATGGGGAGGACCAGTGCCAGCAGCGGGAGCGTGTATCCGAGCATCACCCACTGCACGACGGCGGTGCCGACGCCGTACCGGGATCCGATGGCAGGGAGTGCGACGTTGACGATCGTGGCGTCGAGTTGCGCCATGAACACTCCGAGTCCCGCGGTGACGACCACGGCCCAGCGGTTGCGTTGTCGATTCATGTCCACCTCAAATAACTTCACAGCATGTGAAGTTCGTAAACTACACGGGCTGTGAAGTTATGGCCAGTGGAGGAACCGATGGCGAGCACCACACACAACGCCCGCAGTCGGCGCACCCGGGACGCGTTGCTGACGGCGGGACGGGAGCTCCTGGAGGAAAGGGGATTCGCGCCGCTCACCATGGCCGCGGTCGCCGAACGCGCCGGAGTGTCCCGCCGCGCGGTGTACCTGCACTTCCAGTCCCGCACCGCACTGGTGGCCGAGATCTACGAGCACACCGCCGAACAGGAGGGCCGCACCGAATCACTGCGGCGGGTGTGGGCGCAGACCGATCCGGTCCTGGCACTGGACGAATGGGCGGCCCACCTGGCCCGGTACCACACCAAGGTCCTCGCGATCGACCGCGCCGTACGCACCGCCCGGTTCGTGGACCCCGACGCCGCCGCCTACCGCGCCGAGGGCATCGCACGGCAGCGCGCCAACTGCCGGATGCTGATCCAGGGGTTGTCCGACGCGGGACGACTCGCGGACGGATGGACCGTCGACACCGGCGCCGACATGCTGTGGTCACTGCTGTCCACGGACATGATGGACGGACTGCTCACCGAATGCGGCTGGGACACCGCGGTCCTGTCCGACCGGCTCCGGCTGCTCTACCGTTCCGCGTTCGTCACGGCCTGATCAAGCCCACGGAACCGACCGCGTCGCCGCCCGTCGGGGCGGCGACACGACGACCGTTATGGACTCGATTCAGAACCCCTGTGGCTCAGCGGCCTCACGAGGTGACAGTGGATCGTCACGGGCGGGAGCGGTTGGCGCGCCACCGCCACAGGCCGAACGCCAGGCCCAGCAGCACCAGTCCCGCACCGACCGCCGCGATCGGCGTGATCGAGGAACCCGTGGTCGGGAGGGACTGGTCGGGCGACCTCGTCCCGGAGGTCTTCCCGCCCGGCGACGGGCTGTCACTGGGCGAGACCGTCGGCGTCGCCGTGGACGGTTCACCGGAGGGGCTGTTCAACATGATGACCGCCGACGCGTGCGCCGAGGTCTCGTTGTGCTCGGAGGCGGCGTTCCGCACCGAGAACCGCGGATTCAGGTCACTGTCGCCGGTGATCACCACCTGGCAGGCGACGGTGGCCGACTGGCCGGGCTCCACCGTCCCCACCGGCTTCTCGCAGGCCTCGTATCCGTCGGACGCCTCGATCGGGTCGTAGGTGATCTTGCGGTCGTGGAGATTGCTGACGGTGATCGATATCGTCACCGTGTCACCCGGGTCCACCGTGCTCGGCTGCGCGACGGCGGTCATCCCGGTGAGTTCGTCGGCGGCGGCCGGACCGGCGGCGGCGAGAACGGCCACTGCGGCGGCGACCGCGACGGTGATGGCGGATGTCGGTTTCATGTGGAAAGCTCCCGTGCGATGCGACGTCGAATGCCCTCCGGTAGCCGGCGGAGTGGCGCGAATGATGAATTGTAGTCATACGACTTCGGACGGTGACGAACGTGTCGGTCGTGCTCAGCGGACACCGAGCCGCCCATGACACGGCGCCCCACCGGATACAACGAACCGGCCCGCGCCGAGGTCACGCGACCCGGCCACACCGCGCGAGAGCCAAAGGAGCACGCCACGTCCGCCGGACCGGCCTCGGCACCCGGCCCGGTACGGCCACACCCACGACGGACGGACCGCGCGTCAGTCCGACTCGTCCACCACCATCAGCTCCGCGGCGCCCGCCAGCCCGGCGGCGAACCGGGAATGACTCTCGATGACCGGAGCCACCGCCGCCAACGCGCGCCACGCCGCGTCGTCGTGCTCCTCGGAGTCGGCGTGGTCGGCGTACTCCGACAACGCCCTCGCCGCCAACGCCCAACCGGACGGGGTCGGGCCGTCCGTCGGGTCCGCCGGACGGGTGACCAGTTCCTCCGCACCGGCACCGGTGTCGAAGAAGCCGCCGTTGCCGTCACCGAAGTCCGACAGCACCACGTCCAACAACGCGCCGGCCCGCTCCAGCCACACGTCGTCCTCGGTGACCTCGTACCGGGCGAGGAACGCCAGCGCCACCGCGCCGTAGTCCTCCAGGATGCCCGCCGCGTCCCCGACCACACCGTCGCGCGACACGCGCCGCAACCGGCCGTCCACGACGTGGCGTTCGGCGAGCAGCCGGGCCGCCGCGTCGGCGGCGGCGTCGGCCCAGTCGCTCCGGGATTCGGCGGCGTACTCGGTGAGCGCGGTGACGGCCAGGCCGTTCCAGGCCGCCACGACCTTGTCGTCCCTGGCCGGTTGCGGGCGCCGGTCCCGGGCCCGGCGCAGCCGCGCCTTGACGTCGTGGAACCGGTCCAGGTCCTCCGGGTCCACCGGGAGCTGCAGGACACTCGTCCCCGCCTCGAAGGTCCCCGCGTCGGACACCGCGAACACGTGGGCGGCGAAGTCGCCGTCGGCGTCACCGAGGGCGTCCCGCAGTTGGCCGGGTGTCCACGCGTAGGTGGCGCCCTCCACTCCGCCGGTGTCGGCGTCCAGCGCGGAGGCGAAACCGCCCTCGGGCGTGCCCAGTGCGTCCACCATGAACCGGGCGGTCTCCTCCGCGACGCGCGCGAAGAACGGCCGCCGCGTCAGCTCCGACAGGTCGGTGTAGGTCTGGAGCAGCAACGCGTTGTCGTACAGCATCTTCTCGAAGTGCGGTACCGTCCACGAGGCGTCCACACTGTACCGGGCGAAGCCGCCGCCGAGCTGGTCGTACATGCCGCCGCGGGCCATCCGGTCGGCGGTGTGCCGGACGATGGAGAGGCTGGTGCCGTCGCCGGTGCGCTCGTAGTGGTCCAGCAGGAACGCCAGGGCGGGCTGGCTCGGGAACTTCGGTGCGCCACCGAATCCGCCGTTCTCGCGGTCGTAAGCGGCCCGCACCGCCTGCGCGGCCTTGTCCAGGACGTCGGTGCCGACCGGGGAGACCGGCGGACAGGGGCCGTCGATCGGGCACGACCGGGACACGTCCGCCAGCTCCGGGCCGGCCGCGGCACACGCCTGCACGATCGCGGCCCCCTGGGCGAGCAGTTCGTCCCGCCGGTCGCGCCACGCCTCCGCCACCGCGTCGACCAGCCGCAGGAAGTGCTCACGCGGGAAGTAGGTCCCCGCGAAGAACGGCGTCCCGTCCGGGGTGGCGAACACCGTCATCGGCCAGCCGCCCTGCCCGGTGAGGGCCAGGGTCGCCTGCATGTAGACCGCGTCGACGTCGGGCCGTTCCTCCCGGTCCACCTTGACCGACACCACGGCGTCGTTGAGTCGCGCCGCGACCTCGTCGTCCTCGAAGGACTCGTGAGCCATCACGTGGCACCAGTGACAGGCGGCGTAACCGACCGAGACGAACAACGGCACGTCGCGCCGTTTCGCCTCCGTCAGGGCGTCCTCACCCCACGGCCACCAGTCCACCGGGTTGTCCGCGTGCTGTTGCAGGTAGGGAGAGAGCGCGTCACCAAGCCGATTCATGGCCCCAGGGTGTCACGCTCCGCGCGTCACGTGCAGCAGACGCACCCGTTCGCCCGAGTTCGCAGGCTCCACCCGCCGAGTGGTCATACCGCAGCGGTGTTCACGGTGATCCCGTGCGGTTCGTTCCGGCCGGACTCACCTCGGTAGCGGTATGACGGTGCGGTACTTGCCGCCGGTGGTCGGTTGAGGCGGCTCCGGTGCCGGCTCCACCGCGACGTGGGGCAGGCCGTGCGACGCGAGCAGCCCCGTGAGGTCGGTGCGAACGGCGGTCCACACGGCCTCGGGATCCCGGCCCGATGCCGGCCGCAGCCGGATCCGGAGGACGGTGGGTGCGGTCTGTAGTACCTGGAAGAGCTCGACCCCGGGAACGCGTTCGATCAGGGTCGTCAGAACGAGCGGGGTGATGGTGACCGGCCGGCCGGTGGGTGCGTCGAAGGTGAGTACTTCGGCCGCGCGCCCCTGCACTCGCACGGCCGGTAGCGGATCACCGCATTCACAGGGGTCGGGCCGCATGAGGACGGAGTCGCCCAGGTCGTAGCGCAGGATCGGTTGGACCCGGTTGGCGAGGTTGGTGACGAGCACGGTGTGGGATGTCCGTCCTTTCGGGACGGGACGGTGGTCGGCGTCGACGGGTTCGGCGATCACCCAGTCGGCGTTGACGTGCAGCCAACGGTGGTGACAGTTGTAGCTGAGGAACGGCACCTCGTTGGCGGCCCAGCTGTGGCCGACGGGAGCGTCGAAGGCTCTACCGATCCGGTCGTATTCGGACGGTGCCAGTCCTTCCGCCGACAGCATCACCAGGGCGGGGTCGATCCGGAGCCTGCCCGCTTCGGCCTCTGCGGCGAGTAGCGCGCCGGTCGTGGCATAGGGCAGCAGGACCGCGGGCCGGAACCGGTTCAGGCCCTCCACCAGGGTGGGGAGCGGTTCGTGTACCGAGAAGACCTTCACCGTCGCGTCGCGACCGGTGGACATACGTGTGGCCGCGGTGGTGGACGCGAAGTGCCCGCCGTGCGGGACCACGAAAGCGGTCCGGCGGCCGTCGCGGAGGATCTTGACGACGTCGCCCGGCGACACGAGGCTGCCGACCATCCGGGCGGCCATGGCGGCGGTGACCGCCCTGGCGTGGTCGTCCTGGATGAACACACCGCCGACTCCGGTCGTTCCCGAGGTCGTGGTGACGATGAAGCGGTCGTCGAGGAGGCGCCCCACCGAGGATGCGTCGTCCACGAAGTCCCGCACGTCGCGGGAGGTGAGGTGTGGAGTGCACAGCCAGTCGTCGAAGTTCGCCATCAGGGTCGTCTTGTCCGTCACCGGAAGCGTCTCGACGTCGGTGACGGTCTCCGGCAGACCACTGTAGAGTCGCCGGTAGAACGGTGAACGGTCTCGTGCGTGTGCCACGAGCGCGGCGAGTCGATCGGTCCGCCGTCGCGCGATCGCCGGCTCACCACCGAGCCGGGCGCGACGGGCATCCCACAACAGCCGCAGTGGGTTCGTGGTCGGGTAGCGGAACATGGGTACCTCGTTTCCAAGTGCATGGGTTGCCGATTCGGGACGTCACGCGAGACCGCTGGTGAGTGCGGCGATGGCCAGGCCGTGAGCCAGGACGGCGGGGATGAGACCGTGGCGCATGCGCAGCCAGGCGCAGACCAGCCCTTCCCAGGCGGTGAAGGCGATCAGCGGCCAGCCGGTGTCGGTGACGGTGGTGGCGAGATAGCCGTGGCAGGCCGCGAACAACAGTCCGGACAGCAGCGCGGCGCGGACGGGACTCGTCACCCGTTCCAGGTGTCCCTGCAGGAACCCTCGGAACAGGACCTCCTCGAACAGGTTGCCCGCCAGGCAGAATGCGAGGACCACCGGCAGGGCCGTGACGGCGACGGCGCCGCCGCGTTCGTCCATCGGCCAGGCCTGTGAGACCGCCAGGACCGGCGCGGCGGCCAGGGCCGCCCCGCCGACGCCGAGGGCGAGGACCACCGGAGTGGGGCGGCCCCAGACGACCAGGGCGCGCAGCCCGGGATGGGCGGCCAGGACCACGGCGGTGAGGGCGAGCGTGAGAACGGCGAGGACCGCGAGGACGCCGGTGTCCTCGGTGAACCGGATCCAAGGTGCGACGCCGTCGGCGGCACCGAACCTCCACAGGCCCGCGGGCGTCATCGCGTCGCGGATCAGGATGAAGGCGGCGATCAGGATCGCGATCGACGCCCCGACCGACGGCAACCGGCGAGCCAGGACGAGGCAGGCGGCGAACACGACCAGGCCCGGGGCGACGGCCAGGGAGTAATCGCGCAGGGTGGCGAACATGGTGGGCCTTCCGAGGGTCCGGGACGGGCGGTGTCAGGTGAGTTGGTCGACGGCGTCGATGAGCAGCCAGATCCCGAAGACCACGAACAGTGCCGCGGCGCCGTACTTGACGGTCCGCTCCGGTAGGCGCCTGCCCAGGGCGCGGCCGACGAGGATGGCGAGGGCGTCGGCGGCGACCATGCCGACCGTGGAACCCAACCAGGTGCCGAACCAGCCGTACGAGGTCGCCAGGGTGACGGTGGCGAGCATCGTCTTGTCACCGAGTTCCGCCAGGAAGAACGCGACACCGACGGCGACGACCGCCTTCTTGTCGGTGGTCTCCGCCTTCCTCCGCTCGGCGTCGGTGAGGGAGTCGCCGCGCAGCGTCCAGGCGCCGAAGCCGAAGAACGCGATCGCCGCCACCAGGGCGATCCAGCCCGTCGGCAGGGCCGTGCCGAGGCCGTAGCCGATCGCGACCGACACGGCGTGGACGATCGCGGTGGCGATGGTGATGCCGATGAGCACCGGCCAGGGCTTGAAGCGGGTGGCGAACGTGAGCGCCATCAACTGGGACTTGTCGCCGAGCTCGGCGACGAAAACGACACCGAAACTCACCGCGAACGCGATGAAGAAGCCGGTCATGGGGAACCTTCCCGATCATGCCGGGTCGGCGATGCGCACGGGGCGACCTCGACCCGGCTGCGTGTACAGCCTGAGTCGAAGGTCTCGTCCACCCCGGGGAACCCGGGGCCGCACGACCGGACCGGCCCCGGAAGGCCGGTCAGTATGTCGATCATGCGATTGAAGGACTACTCCCCTTCGCGGTCCACAGCCTAGCCCCTCGACGACCGGTCCACCGCCCACTGTGACCGGATCCACTCCTTCGGGATCGGCCTGTGAATCCTCCGGCACGCACGGCGCCCTCGTCTCCCGAAATCGACCGGATCGCGCCGCGCCCGTCCCGCCTTCCCGCCGGCGGGACCGGTCCCGTACGTCGCCTGCGACCGTTGATCACGCCTCCATCGAGGCCGGCGCCGGCACCGTCCTCACCGGACGGACCGCGCGGCCGCGCGTCACCCGCCGGGGAAAGGACGAAGACATGAACCCGATGTCCGCGCTCGAAGAAGGCTTCAGCCGGGCCTTCGACTGGAAGGGCCGGTCCACCCGCGCACAGTTCTGGTGGTTCTACCTGTTCTACCTGGTGTGCGCGGTTGCCGTCGTGGCCCTGGCGATCGCCGCGGAGTCGCCGCGCATCGTCATGCCCATCCTGTTCATCCTGTTCGTCCCGGTGCTGGGGGCGTTGGTACGCAGGCTCCATGACACCGGCCGCAGCGGCTGGTGGTACTTCCTCGCCGTGATACCCCTCGTCGGACCGATCATACTGCTCGTGCTCCTCTGTGAGCGCAGTGTTCCCCGCGCCAACGCATACGGACCGCCACCCGAAGCCCGGGCGACCCGCACCACCTGACCCCCGGCGCCGGCTCACCCCACCGGTCGCGCCGCACGGTCCATTCTCACCATCACGGCGACGGGTCCGTCCCGGTATGCTCGTACGGTATGTCCTCCCCCATACGGCTCGGTGTCGACTTCGGCACGTCCCACACCGTGGCGGTCCTGGATCACGGCGGCGTCCCGGTACCGGTGCTCTTCGACTCCTCGCCGATCCTGCCGTCCGCCGTGTACGCCGAACCCGACGGAGAACTCCTGGTGGGCTTCGACGCGGTGAACGCGTCTCGGTTGGAGCCCGCCCGCTTCGAACCGAACCCGAAGCGCCGGGTGGACGACGGAACGGTCCTGCTGGGCGACCGGGAGTTCCCGGTCGTGGAGCTGATCGCCGCGGTACTGGGCCGGGTGCGGCGGGAGTGCGAGCGGATACTGGGCGACACCGTCGTCGAGGTGACGTTGACCCATCCGGCGGTCTGGGGTTCGGCGCGACGCCTGACCCTGGAGGAGTCGGCGGCGATGGCGGGATTCCACGACGTCCACATGGTGCCCGAACCGGTCGCGGCGGCCACATTCTTCACGCACGCACTGCGGAACCGGGTCGCGACGGACTCGGCCGTCATGGTCGCCGACCTCGGCGGCGGCACCTTCGACGCCTCCGTGGTGATCAACACGACGACCGGATTCCGCGTGCTGTCCGTCGACGGGATCGAGAATCTCGGTGGCGTAGACGTCGATCACGCCCTGTTCACGCTCTTGGACAACCGCTTCGCCGACAGTCCGGACTGGTCGCGCCTCGCCCGGCCCTCGACCACTGAGGACCGACGTGCCCGGCGCGCCCTGAACGAGGACGTCCGCACCGCCAAGGAGCGACTGACCCGAAGCACCCGGGTCGAGTTCCCCATTCCGTTGGTGGGCGCCGACACCCACCTCACCCGCGACGAACTGGAGGCGGTCGCCCGTCCCCTGATGGAACGCGCCGTCCGGCTCACCGTCGGCGTGGTCAAAGCAGCCCGGGTGCCACCCGAGCGGCAGGCCGGCCTGCTGCTCGTCGGAGGCGCCAGCCGGATGCCCCTGGTGGCGAGCATGCTGCATCAGACGCTGGGCACCGCACCGACCGTGCTGGAACAACCCGAACTCGTCGTGGCTCAGGGCGCGACGCTGTCGCACCGGCCATCGACAACCCCCTCGGTGGCACCACCGGCGGCGATACCGGCCCAGATCGCCTCACCGGTCTCCGTACCCCTTCCGGCGGCGGCGCCGGTTTCGCCACACGGCGGCGCCGGCGGGACTGCATCGCCGGTGCCCCATCCGAATCCGCCCACGGCGTCGACCACGATTCCACCTCACACGCCGACACCGCCGAGCGATTCAGCGCAGAGGCACACCACACGACCCCGCGCACTCACGGCCGCGCTCGCCGTCATGCTGTTCCAGACCGGGGCGTGGGCGTTGATCAGCCTGTTCGGTATCGTCGCCGTCGCCCTCGACAGCGACCTGAACCGCAACGACTACTTCACCGTCGCGCTCCCGGTGTTCATCATGGTCGGTGTCGCCACCGGAATGGCGACCTGGCAGCTCGGACGATCGGCGCCACGTCGGTGGCCCGCGCTGGTGGTCGAGTACGGCCTCGCCGCGCTGTGTTACGTCTCGACCTCATTCGCCATTATGGAGGACGACGCCGCCTACCCGCTGGGACCTACTCTGGTAGCGGTGGCTTCGCTACCGGCGATGGCGGTCGTGCCCTTGTTGCATCGGCGTGAGATCCGTGACCGGTGTCCCCGCATGGGGTCTCCGAAGCCCGATTGGCTCACCTTCGTACAGGTCGTGATGTGGGTGCAGGCCGTACCGTCGATCATCGGCGCCGTCGCTGGATTGGCCGAGTTCGCGCAACGCGACGCTGATGCCTACATCTCCCCGTCGATGGTGAGCCTGGTGTACGGATGGCCGATCTACCTGCCGGGTGCCGTAGCCCTGGTCATCGGGGCGGTGAGCAGTCACCGTCGCGGACCGGTGAACCGGCGGATCGCCCTGGGCGCCGAGTACGCACTACTCGGCCAGGTCGTGGCGCTGGTCGTGCTCGTCTCGACCAGCGGCACCGGTCTCGAAGACCCGGGAATGTGGGGAGCCGCGGCCTGGTTCGCCACCTCGCTGTCCGTCATCCCGTTGCTGCACCGGCGGCAGGCCCGCGAGTGGTTCGGTCACGCCGACCCGCATCGGACGCTCCGTGAAACCCCGGCGTGAGGCGGGTGACCGACGGCCGGCTCCGCCTGGACATGCCCGGTAGATTCAGACGATGCCCTCCTCCGTCCATCTGGGTGTCGACTTCGGGACCTCGCACACCGTCGCGTTGCTCAGCCGGGCCGACGGAAGCACCACACCGCTGCTGTTCGACGGTTCGCCCCTGTTGCCGTCATCGGTGTACGCGCCGAACGAGAACGAACTGTTCACCGGCCGGGACGCGGTGCACTCGGCGCGAATCGACCCGACCAGGTTCGAGCCGCACCCGAAACGCCGTGTCGACGACGGCAGTGTGCTGCTGGGCGACGTGGAGATCCCGGTGCCGCGACTGTTCGCCGCCGTACTGGCCCGCGTGCGGGACGAATGCGTCAGGGTCGCCGGGACGCTGCCGCCCACGACCCTCACCCACCCGGCCGCCTGGGGTCCGGCGCGCCGTCTCGTGCTGGAGGACGCCGCCGCCGAGGCCGGTTTCACGTCACCCCGGCTGCTTCCCGAACCGGTCGCCGCCGCCGGGCACTTCATGCGGGTGGCGGATCGGGAGTTCCCGGTCGGTTCCGGCGTCGTGGTCTACGACTTCGGCGGCGGCACCCTGGACGTGTCGGTGGTGGTCCGCGACGACTCCGGCCTCGACGTGGCCGCGGTCGACGGTCTGCAGGAACTCGGTGGTGTGGACCTCGACCACGCGCTGTTCCAGCACGTCGGTGGGCAGTTGGGCGACCATCCCGAGTGGAGGCGGCTCGTCACGCCCGAATCACCTGAAGACCGCCGGCACCTCCGGTCCTTCACCGAGGACATCCGGCTGGCCAAGGAACGCCTGTCACGGCACAACCAGGCGGACATCGTGGTGCCGCTGCTGGACCGGCAACTCCACGTGACCCGGGACGAACTGGAGTCGCTGACGCGACCGCTGCTGGATCAGGCGGTCCGGTTGACGAAGGCGGTGATGCGCGCGTCGAGGTTGCCCGCCGAGCGCACCGCCGGGGTGTTCCTCGTCGGCGGGGCCAGCCGGATGCCGCTGGTGGCGACACTGCTGCACCAGAACACCGGTATCGCCCCCACGGTCATCGACCAACCCGAGATCGTGGTCGCGCACGGCGCGACCCTCACCGACCCGGTGGCGGCCACCCCACCCGCGCGAGAGCAGTGGACGTCCGAGGGGATCGGTGCCGCGCCGGTGGGAACTCCGCCCTCGGGATCGCCACATCCCGTATCCCCGTATCCGGTGTCACCGCCTCCCGTATCGGCCTCACCGGTGTCACCGCCCGCATTCCCGCCTACGTCGCCACCGGCGCCCGCATACGGCCCCACCGGGGACGGATTCCACCCGGCGATCACCGACCCCGCTGCGATGTTCGATCTCGCGATCGCACGGGAGGAGCAGGGTGACTCGGCCGAGGCGGCGGCCCGGTACCGCGAAGCGGCCGACGCCGGTCACGCCGGTGCGATGTACAACCTCGCGATCCTGCTGGCCGAGCAGGGCGACATCGCCGAGGCGATGACCTGGTACCGCAAGGCCGCCGACACCGGTGACACCGACGCGGCGTACAACCTCGCGATCCTGCTGGCCGAGCAGGGCGACACCGCCGAGGCGATGACCTGGTACCGCAAAGCCGCCGACACCGGCCACACCGACGCGATGTACAACCTCGGAATCGAATCGGCCGAACAGGGCAACTCCGCCGAGGCGGAGGGCTGGTACCGACGCGCCGTCGACGGCGGTCACACCGCCTCGATGTTCAACCTCGCGGTGGTGTTGTCACAGCGGGGTAGCACCGCTGAAGCCGAGGGCTGGTACCGGCGCGCCATCGACGGCGGCCACGCCGGTGCCGACGCGATGAACAACCTCGCGATCCTGCTCGCGGATCGTGGCAACTCCGCCGAGGCGGAGGGCTGGTACCGACGTGCCGTCGACGGCGGTCACACCGCCTCGATGTTCAACCTCGCGGTGGTGTTGTCACAGCGGGGTAGCACCGCTGAAGCCGAGGGCTGGTACCGGCGCGCCATCGACGGCGGCCACGCCGGTGCCGACGCGATGAACAACCTCGCGATCCTGCTCGCGGATCGTGGCAACTCCGCCGAGGCGGAGGGCTGGTACCGACGTGCCGTCGACGGCGGTCACACCGCCTCGATGTTCAACCTCGCGGTGGTGTTGTCACAGCGAGGTAGCACCGCCGAGGCGATGACCTGGTACCGCAAGGCCGCCGACACCGGTGACACCGACGCGATGAACAATCTCGCGATCCTGCTGACGGAGCAGGGCGACTCCGCCGAGGCGGAGGGCTGGTACCGATGGGCCGTCGACGGCGGCCACATCGGCGCGATGAGCAACCTCGCGATCCTCCTTACGGAACAGGGAAACACCACCGAGGCCGAGACCTGGTACCGAAGAGCCGCCGACGCCGGCGACGCCGAAGCGATGAACAACCTCGCGATCCTGCTTGCGAATCGCGGTAATCCCGTCGAGGCGGAGGGCTGGTACCGACCGCCATCGACGGCGGCCACGCCGACGCGATGAGCAACCTCGCGATCCTGCTTACGGAACGGGGAAACACCACCGAGGCCGAGACCTGGTACCGAAAGGCCGCCGAAACCGGCCGCTGACGCCTTCGGCCCCCCTGCACGGCGGGGAGGCGGTTCCGACCCACTCGGCACCTTTGTGGAATCGCCCGGCCAGAGTGAAAGGCGGCTCGGCGTCCGTGTCACCGTGTCGTGGTCGTCGCGCGGTGGCCCGAGTCCAGGCCGCCATTCGGGCCGAGGTGCCATCGAGTTCGCCCGTGTCGGTTTCACGATCCCGCTGCCCGTTTGGGCGATTCACACACGCGCGGAGCGAACCGGGTGGAGTTACTTGCATCAAGGAAAGTTTCATTCATGCAACTTGCACCGAGGCAAGTTTACGCAAGGGAGGGCCGCCGGTATGGACGGGTTCATCGGACGTACTCGTGAACTGGGCGAGCTCGACGAGCTGCTTTCCAGTGTGCGCACCGGCGGTCGGAGCGGTCGCCCCGGTCGCGCCGTCCTCGTGCGGGGGGCGACGACGGGTGGGGAAGTCCCGCCTCGTTGAGGAGTTCCTGGAGCGCGTCGCGCTGCCGCATGCCTTCTTCACTGCGATCGGCGGCGACCGCGCGGCGGATCTGGCGGGTTTCGCCGTGGAAGTGGCTTCCTCCAGTCTGCCGCATGCGAGTCGCATCAAGGACTTCGCAGCGCCGCAGAACTGGGATGCCGCGCTGAGTCTCCTCGCCACGGTGTTGCCCACCGATACGCCCAGCATCGTAGTCCTCGACGAGATGCCGTACTGGTGCGTGAAGACCCCAGTTTCGAAGGGACGCTCCAGAAGGCGTTCGACCGGACCCTGTCCAGGCTCCCCGTCCTGCTGATACTGATCGGCTCTGACATCGCGATGATGGAGCAGTTGAACACCTACGGCCGCCCCTTCTATCAGCGCGGCACGGAGATGGTCGTGCCCCCGCTCAACCCGGCCGACATCGCCGCCATGCTGGAACTGGAACCGGCGGATGCGTTCGACGCCTACCTGGTCTCGGGGGGCCTACCGCTGATCCTGGAGGAATGGCCGCGGGGCGCGAATCTGTGGGAGTACCTCTCGTACGCACTCGCCAGGCCGACCTCTGCCCTCCTTGTCAGTGGTGAACGCACGCTGGCGGCCGAATTCCCCGAACACGCCCAGGCCCGGGCCGTACTCGGCGCGATCGGCAACGGCGAACGCACTTTCACACTGATCGGTAGGGCCGCGGGCGAGCTGAATCCCGGCTCGGTGAAGCGGTCACTCGAACTACTCACCACGCGGCGAGTGGTCACCGCCGAACTGCCGTTGTCGACCCGGCCAAGCCGCGAGACCCGCTATCGTATCGAGGATCCGTACCTCCGGTTCTGGCTCTCCTTCATCGGATCCGAGATCCCCGCCGTGGAGCGTGGTCGCGGCGACCGGGTCCTGGAGTCGATCCGCACCAGTTGGACGTCCTGGCGGGGGCGGGCGATCGAGCCCGTGATTCGAGATGCGCTCTGGCGGCTGAGCGACGACTGGCTGCCCGAAGGGTCGAACACCGTCGGCGCCTACTGGACCCGCACCAACGACCCTGAGATCGATGTCGTCGGCGCCGACCGAGCTCCGATCGCCAAACAGATCACGGTGGTCGGATCCATCAAGTGGTTGGAGAACAAACCCTTCGACCGACGTGACCTCGCCCGGCTCCTCGTCCACCGCGACCGGCTGCCGGGCGCAGACGACGGCACCCCACTGCTGGCCGTGGCCCGAAGCGGCTGTACCGCGACAGGAGTTCACCACCTCGGCCCTGAACGCCTGCTCACGGCATGGACGTGACATCACCGGCGGAGTGGGCTTCGTGGGCCGGCGGAGGTTCGACGCCTCGCGTGGACCCGCGTCGTTCCGGCTCCTGCGGCGGGCCGGCGCTGGTATAACTGCCACCGCGCCCACCGGCACGGACCCGTGGTACCCGGTTCCGTCCGAGCGACACGAGGAAGTGAAGCCACATGCCACGTCGAGACTTCGACATCACGATCCCCGACCTGACCGGGAGGCGGGCCGTCGTCACGGGAGCCAGCGACGGCATGGGTCTCGGGATCGCCGCCCGGCTGGCCGCCGCCGGTGCGCAGGTGGTCATGCCGGTCCGCAATCCCCGCAAGGGCGAGGCGGCGGTCGGTGAGATCCGGCGACGTGTCCCGGACGCGGACGTGTCACTGCGCGCCGTAGACCTGTCGTCGCTGTCCTCCGTCGCGGAGTTGGGCCGGACGCTGCGCGACGAGGACCGTCCGATCCACCTGCTCGTCAACAACGCCGGGGTCATGACACCGCCCGCCCGGCAGACCACCGCCGACGGATTCGAGTTGCAGTTCGGCACCAACCATCTGGGCCACTTCGCATTGGTGGCTCACCTGTGGCCGCTGCTGCGGGCCGGGCGCGCCCGGGTGACCTCACAGCTCAGCGTCGCCGCCAACCGGGGTGCCGTCAACTGGGACGACCTGAACTGGGAACGGTCCTACGACGGCCGGAGGGCGTACAGCCAGTCGAAGATCGCGCTCGGGCTGTTCGGGCTGGAACTCCACCGGCGCAGTGAGGCGGCGGACTGGGGCGTGACGAGCAACCTGGCCCATCCCGGGGTCGCCCCGACCAGTCTGCTCGCGGCCCGGCCGGAACTGGGCCGCGACCGGGACACTCTGGACGTGCGGCTCATCCGCGCCCTGTCGCGGCGCGGGATCCTCTTCGGGACCGTGGAGTCCGCGCAGCTTCCCGCGTTGTACGCGGCCACCTTCCCGCATGCGCGGTCCGGCGGGTTCTACGGACCGCGCGGGCCCGGCGGGCTCGGCGGGCCTCCCCAGGAGCAGCGGCTCTACAGTCGCCTGCGCGGCGCCGAGGAGGCCGAACGGATCTGGCGGGTCTCGGAGGAGCTCACCGGAACCCGCCTACCGGGTTGAACGGGCACCGGGGAAGGGCACCGTCCGCCGTCCCCTCGTTGCGGAGTCCCGGCCGACCGATGGCGACCTCAGGTCGCCTGCTCCGGGTGGGATGCGGGGTCGCTCCCGGCGTTCCTCGGTCGGACGTACCACTCCGATGAGAAGTCGGCCTGCAACACCATCTCGTCCTTCATGAGGTGATCGGCGTCGTCCACCAGTACCGCGCTGACCACACGGTGGTCGTCGTCCAGGTCGATCCGGTCGCGCATCGCGGCGGGTCTGGGGCGCGCCGGTACGTCGATCCGCACCGCGGCGTCCCCGGGCAACCCCTCCAACGCGGCGCGGAGTTCCGCCACGGTCATCTCCACCGTCCCGTGCCAGTACCGCTCGATGTCCATGTCGTCCGCCATGCCGGCTGAGGCTACACACCCGCACCGTCCCTGTCGCCCGGGACCGCGCGCCGGAATAGGGACGCCCTCTTCCCCCGCCGCAGCGACTCTGTCGCATGTATACAGTCGACGGGCTCGGCGCACGCACGTCGCGGTCCGGTCTTCCGAGCGGCGCCGGGCTCAGGGTTTCCGTGTGTCGCCGCCCGGGTGGACGGCGGACACGCAGCGTTCGAGGAGTCCTCGCAGTGTGGTGCGCTCGGCGTCGGTGAGTACGTCGAGGATCCGCTGTTCGACGGCCGCCGCGTCCCGGTCGGCCTCCGCGAGAAGGTGCCCCCCTTCAGCGGTCAGCTCGATATGGGAGGAGTTCCGGGTCCACTCGTCGCGGGACCGGGCGACGAGGCCCTTCAGTTCGAGGGTCTTCAACACGGCCGACGCGGCCTGTGGGGTGACGAGGCAGGCGCGCGCGATGCCCGCTCCCGAAATCCCCGGCGATTCCCGGAGGGTCAGCAGCACGGCGTACTGGGCGACGGTCAGCCCGTGTGCGGCGAGCACCCGGTTCTTCTCGGCCATCAGCGCCTGCTCCGCACGCTTGATGTCGAGGCCGAGCCGCTGTTCGACGGGGACTGTCGTCATATCGCCACCTTAGCCTTCATCAAAGCCTTGATGACAATCAAGGGTTTGATAGCGTGCTGCCATGACCAGAAGACCGACGGTGTTCATCACCGGAGCCACCTCCGGACTCGGACGTGCCCTGGCCACCGAGTTCGCCGTCCGGGGCTGGCATGTCGCCGTGCACGGCCGTGACGACGCCAAGCTGGCCGGGGTGGCGGCCGAACTCGAACGAGACGGCGCGACGGTGACCACGTCGAAGGCCGACATCACCGAGCCCGCGCAGGTCCGGCGGGCCGCCGAGCGACTGCGCGCGGAACTGACCGTTCTGGACGTGGTCGTCAACAACGCGGCGGTGGGAGGCGGAGTCGATCCCACCCGGCGCGAGGTGAACTCGCAAGGCACCGAGTCGCGCATGGCCGGCAACCTGCTCGCCCCCTTCGTCTTCAACCGGGCCCTCTCCGGGCTACTGCACCGTTCCGACCGGGGTGGTCGGATCGTGAACGTCGCCTCGATCGGTCAAGCACCGATCGACGTCGACGACCTCGACTTCCACCGGGATTACGACGGTGTGACCGCGTACTGCCGGAGCAAACTCGCGCTGATCATGGACACCGTCGATCTCTCGGCCGCGCTCGCGCCCGCCGGAACCACCGTCAACGCGGTGCACCCGGCACACCTCATGCCGACGAACATGTTGCGGGACAGCGGTTTCACACCCGAGGCGACCATCGACGACGGAGTCCTGCCCGTACTGCGGGCGGTGCTGGACACCGAGCTCGGCGGCGTCACCGGCCGATTCCTCGACCGCTTCACCGTCGCGCGGCCCCATCCGCAGGCCGAGGACCCAGGCGTCCGGCACCGGCTCGCGCGATGGGCCGCCGACCGAGTGGGCGACGTCGAGATGTTCACGCCGGAACTCACCGCCTCCCGGTAGGCGTCCGGGCTCCACGCTCCGCCGCTGCGGCGTGTCGGCCCCGGTCCGGTGAGTGGGCGGGACGGCGGCCTGTTCACGATTCCCCGCAGGAGCCTCGTCAGCCGCGTGTCGTACCCACGCTGTGCCGGTCCGCCACCCGGGTGGACGTCACGACCGGTCGAGGGCGGTACAGACGCACGCCTTGTTGCCGTCCGGGTCGGCGAGGACCGTGAACGACGGGGCCTCCGAGGCGTCGACGACGACTCCGCCCGCCTCGACCGCCGCCCGGATCCGCTCCTCGGCCACCTCGGGCGCCAACCACAGGTCGATGTGCCAGCGCTGCCGGGGCGTCGGGTGAGCGTCGGTGTCCTGGAACCACAGCACCGGAACCCGGCCGGTCGGGTCGAACACCGAATCGTGCGTCACGTTGCCCGGTTCGCCCGTGAGCAGTACCGACCAGAACGGCCCGAGCCGGTCCCGGTCGGCCGTGTCCAGGGCCAGTTCGATCTGGGTCACTGCCGCCGGTTCCGGTTCCAGGCCGTGTTCGCGGGCCAGTCGGCTGACGGTGTGGGCAAGTGCCACGTCCTTCTCCGTCACCGCGTACCCCTCGTCGTGGGTGCACGACGACACGTCCACCACCCCGTACGTCAGCCTCAGGTCGGGGTGGTGACCGGCGGCTTCGGCGGCCTCCGCCACGGCGGCGACGAACGCGGCGCCCGCCGCAAAGTCGGGTATCCGGTACCGGGCGTGGAGCGCCTGGGCCAGCTTGTGCCAGTCGTCGAGCCCGGCGGCGAGGATGTCGCGTGTGGTGAGTCTCGTCATTCCGTGACGTTAACGGAAGCGGCCGACGTCGGCGGTCACCTCCGCGGCGGAGGCGCACCGGTCGACGGCACGGCGCGCACGGTTCGGCCCCGACCACTCGTGCCGACGTCGTGCGCCTTCCCGACATGGTGGAGACACGCTCACACCCGACCACTCCGCCCGCGTCGCCGCGACGATCACCGTCGACCGTCCGATGTAGCGACGCGACCCACGTCTCACTGGAGTCGCCATGTGTCATCGACCCGGCATGCCTCGGCACACCACTGTGGATCGAGGCTTCCATCATGGGTGAACTGCTCGACGCCGTCAACGCGATCCGGGTCCGCGCCTACTCCTCCGATCGCACGGTGCGGGCGACCGTGACCCGTAGGACCGACACCAGGGTCGCCTTCTCACCCTCGGCGCGCGACCTCCACGACGAGCCGAACCTGGCGAGCCGGATCAGCGAGGCCGTCGAGGCGGCCTGGATCGACGGCCGGAAGGAGATGGAGGACCTGCTGCGCCGGCGGAACATCGGCATCGGCACGGCCGCCGCAAAGCTCGACCGTTCCCAGACCGACACGTTGTTCGCCAAGACCCGCGCCATCCGCGCCGTCGGCGAGTCCGACCGTGGGCACGTGGCGGCCTGCGTCGTCGGGGAGGGCCGGCTGCGGATCCGGTTCCACGGCAACGCGGTCCGCCGCACCGACCTGCCGACGGAAACCCTTGAGGCCGAAGTGAACCAGGCCATCCGCCGTGCCCGCGCGAAGTGGGGGCGGGAACTAATGCGCGTCTACCACGAAGTCGCCCCACCGGCGCACCGACCACGGGAGTCCTGAATGGAATACACTGGCACCGACATCACCGCCGACGTCTCCCTGGTGTGGGAGACGGTCATCAAGTCCTTCCCCACCATGGCGGAGGCGTACCTGGCGGCCAACCACGCCGTCCACTGGACGAGTGCCGTCAACGGCATGGACGTCCCGTTCATGACCAACTGGGAGGGTCTGCGCGACCAGGTGGAGTACATATTCGCCGACGCGGCGAACAACCTGCACGACACCGCCGTCGCCATCCTCGAGTCACTCGACGAACTCACCACACGTGACGACGAGACCCGGGAGGCGGTCAACGCCGCCGCCGCGGACCTACCGGGCACGATTCCCGAACTCGGTGAGACGACGATCCCGTTGAGCGGACGCTACTACGGCGGTGACTACGCCTCCCCCACACCGCCGGACTTCGACTACGACGGGGACGCGCCGACCATCGAGGCGTTGAAGGAGAAGGCGGCCACCGTCGAGGACAGGCTCTGGCAGGCCGCGGTCGCCGAGATGCCCTGGTTCGACGGGTTGGTGATGGGCTGGTACGACCGGGAGGACCTGATGGACACCGCCGACGGGGACGCCGTGCGGGAGGCCTCCGGCGGCATCGTGTCCAAGGTGGAGGAATGCACGAAATACGACCCCGCCGACTTCGAGCCCGCGGTAGCCGCTCTCGAATCCATCGGCGGGAACGGTATCCGGTTGTTCAACTCGTTCGGCACCGAGATCGACAACGCCAAGGACGGCCTCCACCCCGACAACTGGGACAGCGCGGCGGCCGACACGTTCCGGTCGAACTTCCTCAATGCCTACCCGGACATCGCCGAGACGCACGTCATGCTGGTCGGCACGCTCTCCGGCGCCATGGACGGGTACCGTACCGCTGTCGAGGACACCCACAGGACGCTCGACCAGATCATGGACGCGGCGATACTGTCGTGCGATTCGATAATCGGCGGCCAGAGTGCCAAGGCGGAGGCCATGGCCACCAACGTGTTGTCCGCCGCGATCGCGGTCGCAGGCACGGTGTACACCGGTGGTGGCTCCACGGCCATCGGCTTCGCGCTCGGCGGCAGTGGTGTCAGTGTCGCCTCCTCCGCGTTCCTCGGTGGTGGTTCCACGGTGGACGAGGTGAAGGCGAACGTCCTCGACTCCATGCAGATCGCCCACGACGCGTTGGACGCACTCGGCGTCGAGTTGCGTGACACGCTCGGAGAGGATTACACCACCGTGCTCAACGGTCGCCACAAGCCGGAACTGCGGATCGACCTGCCCCGTCCGGCCTTCACCATCATGGGCGCCGAGGGCTTCTAGTGGACGGAGACCACTCATGACCGGACCCGGGAATCGGCCGCCGCGCCGGAGAGGGCTGCGGTTGCTCGCGTCGTCGGTGTTGCTCGCGGCGGGTTGCACGTCCGGCCCGGTGGAGAGTCCGCCGGAGGAGTCGGATCCGGTGGCCGGCCACACGACGGTCGACGACCTGTGCGGCGTACTGGACTTCGCCGACTACGAGGCGACCGTGGGCGTGGCACCGCAGATACGTGACGAGACCACCGAGGACCTGGGCGACCGGGTCCGGATGTACTGCTGGCTGGGGCCGTCCGAGGACGACGGTGGACCACGTGATCACGGCCTCGACATGCGCGCCCAGTTGTACGACGACGAGGCGACGGCGGAGACGGACTACCGGGACGCGCTCGGCCTTACCGACGTACCGCTCTCCGACATGACCCCCGTCGAGGGCCCGTGGGACGAGGCAGCGACCGCGTACATGGCGGACCTGGAGCAGTACCTGCTGATCGTGCGGGACGGAGACCTCACCATCGGCGTGATCCAGGCGGTACGGCCGCGCGACGCGATCGACGCCGAAGCGGCGCGGGACCTCATGGTCTCGTATGCGACGCAGATCCTGGCCGCGCTGCGGGTCTGAGGATCGCGCCGCAGGTTTCGCACCGCCGTGTCGGCCGCCGGGGGTTCACCCGGGCGGCCGACACGGGGGTGTGCGGGTTCAGGAGTCCTGTCCGGGGTCTCCGGAGAACATGGGGGCGATGTAGCCGGTGCCGTCGCCGGCGACCTTCCAGAACTTACGCGCCCACTCCACCGCCTCCTCCTTCGTCTCCACGTCGATGATCCCGAAACCACCGATCAACTCCTTCGTCTCGGCGAACGGACCGTCCACCGTCGTCACCTTCCCACCCTCAGACGTGATCCGCACCGCGTGCGAACTCGGCAGACAACCACCCGCCGCCACCAACACACCCGCGGCGGCCACCTCCGCCATGTACCGGCCCATCTCCTCCATCAGTTCGGGGGTGGGAGGCGTGCCGGCCTCGGACTCCGCGCTGGCCTGGTGCCACATGATGTACTGCATCCGACTTCTCCTTCGACTACACCGGTGTCTCTCACCGGACACCCACACGACGAACACCCGGCATCGAAATCGACACCACGAAAGAAATTCCTCGAAGTTTTTTCCGAAACCGTGTCGCCGCAGGTGACGGCCACGATATCGCCTCGCCGGGGTGCGGGAGACGCCTCCACGACCGCCACTCGCGCGATCCCGCCGGGGCGGTCCCCGCGTTCCCGTCCACCGTAGGATCGGCGGCGTGACCTCCGCCGACGACCTGCTGGCAGCCCTCCCGATCCGCGAGATCAGGGTCCGTGCCGGAAGTTACGGCAACTGTGGCGGTGTCATCATCGCCGTGGCGGACCTGGAACGGGGCTCGACCGAGGGTGTCGAGGTGGTCGACGCGGTGACCGAGTTGCCCGACTGGAGCACCGACTTCCCCGACGACGTCGACCTGTGCGTCCACAGCATCGGACGGGGCGTCAAGGCGGCACTCGTCGACCGGTTCGGGGGCGAACCGCCCGTACGACTGGTGCTTCGCGGACTGCGGTTCAGCCCGGTGACATGGTCGCGCCCGTCGGGCGGACGGCGGGCCGGCTCGTCGTGACCGAGGCGATCCGGCGGGCGGGTCATGACGATGCGCGGGACGACCGTCGCCTCCCGCGACCGGCGACGGCTTCACGCGCAGTGGACGACATGCGCGACCGCCCCTCCCGGCCGTGGCACCGCCGCCTTCGCGTTCCACTGGGTGTCCGGGAGGACGGGACGCCGTTGGCGCTCGATCTGAAGGAGCCCGCCCAGGGCGGCATGGGACCACACGGCCTGTATGTCGGCGGGCACGCGGCGGACGGGAACCCGGTGGTGCGCACAGTCCTGTCGGGCCTGACGGCCTCACACTCACCCGACGAACTCGCGCTGTTGTTGCTGGGCAACGACTCCGACGCGGGGTTCGCGCGCTACGCCGCGCTTCCCCACGCCACCACGGTCGTGGCGGGCCTGCGGAGCGAACCCGCCGCCGTGCGTCACGCCCGGGACGCGATGTCCACCGCACTCGACGCCCGTCGGCGACTGCTCGACGACAAGGACTCCACCACCCACACCGACTACGAGACCGCCCGGCTGGCGGGTGAACCGCTACCGCCGCTGCCGAGCCTTCTCGTGGTGGTCGACGGGTTCTCCGACCTCGTCGGCGCGAACCCGGACCTCCTGGCGACGCTCGTCGCGCTCGGACGGTCGGGCCGGGCGCTCGGGGTCCACCTGCTGGCCGTCACCGACGGGATGGAGCCGGGCAGGGTGCGTGGCCTGGACGGGTTCCTGTCCTACCGGATCGCCATGCGGACGCGGGACGAGACGGAGTCGCGGATCGCCATCGGGGTGCCCGACGCGCACCGGCTGCCCGAGGCGCCCGGCCACGCGTACCTGCGACACGGAACCGAAGCACTGGTCCCGTTCCGGCTCGAGGCCTGACACGATCCGGTGGGGTGACGGGTGAACGGGTAACCGCCGCCCGGTGACGCCGTCGATGACGACGGCGAGGTTGTGGTCGAAGCTCTCCCGGGCGTCGAGGTGGGCGCCGTCCACGACGAGCCGCGCCACGGTGGGGTAGCGGCCGGTGTCCAGCATCCGGGTCAGATACGGTCCCAGTCCGGTCTGCCAGGCGGTCAGGTCGGTGCCGGTGGAGCGGGCGGTGCGCCGCTCGGTGACCTCCCTGCGGACGGCGCCGATCATGAAGGCGTCCAGGGCTCCCAGGGCGCGCTGGAGGTCGTCGAGACCGGAGATCCCGGGGGCACGGTCGAGGGCCGCCGCGGTCGCCTCTCCCACGGCGAGCGCGTGGGGTCCCAGGTGGGGTCTGCCGCCGAGCAGGTCGGCGAACCACTCGTGGGTGAGGGCGGCGTCGCGTGTCCGGTGGGCGATCGCCACGACGGTGGCGCGCCAGTCGGCGTGTGTTTCGGTCGCGGCGATGCCGGCGTAGACGGCGTCGACCATCAGGTCGAGGAGTTCGGACCGGTTGAGGACGTAGTCGTACAGCCGCATCGGGCCGATGCCGAGTTCTCGGGCGAGTTTGCGGATCGACAGGCCGTCGAGTCCGTGCGCGTCGGCGAGCCGGATCGCGGCGTCGGCGATCTTCGTGCGGCTCAGCGGTACCGGTGCCGCCCGTGGCTGCGGCTCGGGCCGTTCCCAGATCGTAGGGGCGTCCCCGGCGTACGGTGTATCCATGAAATACAGTGTACGGTAGCGGCATGACGATGCGCATCGCGATCACCGGCGGCGGCCTCGGCGGCCTCACCCTCGCCCGGATACTGCACCTTCACGGCATCGACGCGGTGGTGTACGAACGCGACGCCCACCGTGCCGCGCGTTCGCAGGGCGGCATGCTCGACCTGCACCCGGAAACCGGTCAACTGGCGCTCGCCGAGGCGGGACTCACCGAACGGTTCCGCTCCGAGGCGCGCCCCGAAGGCGCGGAACACCGCGTCCTCGACCCGACGGGACGGGTACTGGTGCACCACACCCCCGAGCCCGGCTCATTCTCGGGCCGCCCCGAGATCGACCGGCGTGTTCTCCGGGACCTCCTACTCGACTCACTGCCGGACGAGACGGTCGCCTGGGGACACCGGCTCACCGCGGCGACACCACGGCCCGGCGGTGGCTTCACGCTGACCTTCCACGACGGCCACCGGACCGAGTGCGACCTCCTCGTGGGCGCGGACGGTGCCCGATCGGTCGTGCGTCCACTGCTCACCGACGTGACGTCGTCCCACGTGTTCACGCTCGTGGAGTGGAACATTTCGGACGCCGACCACCACCACCCCGCGCTGGCGGAACTGGTCGGCGCTGGAAACCTCTGGTGCGTCGGCGTGAACCGGCTCCTGGCCGCGCAACGCCTGGGCGACGGGAACCTGCGCGTCGGGGCGTCACTACGCACGGCCGCCGACCCCGACACCTACCGCGACCCCGGCGCGCTGCGGGAGGTGTTCGAAGGCTGGGATCCGCGCCTCACCGCGCTCATCGACGCCGCGGACGGACCACCCGTCCCACGCGGGATCGAGGCCGTACCGACCGACACCCGCTGGACGAACCGGCCCGGAGTGACCCTGATCGGCGACGCCGCGCACCTCATGCCGCCGGTCGGCGAGGGCGCCAACCAGGCCATGCGCGACGCCGCCGAACTCGCCCGCGCGCTCGTCGCCTCACCCACCGACCCCGACGCGGCGATCCGGGACTACGAGGCGGAGATGTTCGCCAGGATCCGCCCCGTCGCGGAGATGTCGGCGCGGGTCCAGGCGATGATGTTGTCCCCCACCGCGGCCGAGGACATCACCCGCTTCTTCACTGTCCCAGTGGAATCCGGTTCGAACTTAACCCCACCGTCCCCGGGTTGCCCGGAAACGTCCGGGGTTCGGCATACGATGCCCCCATGTCAGTGGATCTGTTCGCGTGTGCGCCGGTCAGTGACTTCAAGGCGGGGCTGGCCTGGTACGAGCGGCTGTTCGGCGGCCCGCCGGCCTTCCTGCCCAACGACGTGGAGGCGGTGTGGGAGTTGGCGGAACACCGCTTCGTCTACATCGAACACCTGCCGGAACACGCGGGCCACTCACAGCTGACCCTGTTCGTGAGCGACTTCGACGAACGGCTGGCCGCCATGGCGGAACGGGGAATGGCCCCCGACAGCCGTGAGACCTACGAGAACGGCGTTCGCAAGGCGATCTTCCGCGACCCCGACGGCAACGAGATCGGATTCGGTGGCGACCCGGCCGAGTGACGAGACGCCCCGGCCGTTCCCGAGCCGGTGTGCCTTGAGCCACGGCCGGCGCCCGGTATCCGTCCTCCACAGTCGCCGCCGGCAATCCCGAGCCGGTTCGCCGGCGGGAATCCAATGGTGCCCACGCCTCGTCCACTTCGCACCCGACCGGCCATGCCGATGTGTCCGTCACGGTGACCGGGATGCCCGGTCCACGTGGCAGTCTGGTGACAGGGAGGAATCCGCTGTGTCACCGAGGGGGCAGGGTGTTCAACGACTACACCGGCGAGGGCCGCCGGGTGCTGGCGGTCGCCCGGGACGAGGCACACGCCCTGTACCACGACTACGTCGGCACCGAACACCTGCTGTTGGGTCTACTCCTCGTCGGCGACGACATCGCCGCCCGCGCGTTGCGGCATCACGGCGTCGGAGTCGGGTTCGTGCGCGCTCGGATCACCGAGATCATCGGGCGGGGGCTACGTGAATCGAACGGCGCGATGCCGTTCACACCTCGCCTGAAACAGGTCATCGAACGCGCCCGAGAAGACCGGCGGCGTACGGGGACCGCGAGCCGGATCGGCGCCGAACACCTCCTGCGAGGGCTCCTGATCCAGGGTGACGGCGTCGCGGTCGACATCCTCGGCCACGCCGGTGTCCCGGTGGATGTTCTGTACACCACCGTCGAGGCCCTCGAAGCGGGCGAGACGCCGCCCACCGCCGCCACCACACCCGCCGAGAACGCCCCCACCGAGCCATACCTGCGCGACCTCACCGAGGCTGCCCGGCAGGGCGAACTGCGCCCAGTCATCGGGCGGGACACCGAGATCGACGCGACGATTCGCGTGCTCGCCCGTCGGCACCGCAACAATCCCGTGCTAAACGGTGAGCCCGGTGTCGGGAAGAGCGCCGTGGTCTCGGGAGTGGCCGAGGCGGTGGCCGTCGGCAGGGTCCCCGCACCGCTGCGGAATCTTCGCGTCCTCGGCGTGGACCTGGAGGAACTGGTCGCCACCACCACCGATCGCGCCGACTTCGACGGCCGGCTCCGCCGGGTGCTGGAGACGGCGGCGACGGCCGGCGACACCGCGCTGTACATACAGGACGACCAGCGCCACCTCGACCTCGGTCCCCGCGCGTCGCCGGGCAGTGTCACGGCGCTGCTGTGGTCACTGGTGTCCCGTGGGCGGGTCCGGGTGCTGTTGTCGTACTCTCCGGAAGAGTTCCGCCGGATCGCGGTCGCCGGTTCACCGGTGGACCGGCACTGCCTGCCGATACCGGTGCCGGAACCGTCGATCGACGCCTGCGTGCGGATCCTGGTCTCACTCCGCGACGGGTTGGAGAGCCACCACGTCGTGAGCATCACCGATGGCGCACTGTGGGCGGCGGTCAGGCTGTCGGACCGCTACATCGGAGACCGTTTCCTGCCCGCCAAGGCCGTGGACCTGCTCGACGACTGCTGCGCCCAGGCGGGGATCGGAAGTCTGCGGCCGCCACCCGAGTTGCGCGAGCTGCAGGACGAGCTCACCGACCTGGTCCGGCACAAGGAGGCGATGGTCGACGCCCAGGACTGGGAGGCGGCCGCCGAAGCCCGGGAACGCGAACGCGTCCTCAGCCGGCGCGTCGACGAATGGCGGCGGCGATGGGAACGCGGCGAATCGATCACACAGCTCGCGGCGCGACGACCCGAGTGGGACGCGCTCGACGCACGGATCGCCGAGGTCGTACGGGAGAAGGAGACCGCCATCGACGCGCTCGACTTCGAGCGCGCGGCCGAGGCCCGCGACCGGGAGAGGGCCCTGTTGCGGGACAAGGCGGAGATGGAGGACGCCGCGACGTTCCTCGCGGTTCCGGAGGTGAACGACGAACTGGTGGCGCAGGTACTGGCCGCGGTCACCGGCATCCCGGTCACCGAGATCCACCTGACCGACCGGCCGCGAACGACCGGACCGGTCGCGTCGAGGGCACGGGGCGCGCGGCTGCCACTGCGGTCGGCGTCGTCGGTGCTGCTGTTGGGCAACGGCGTCTACACCGATCCGGGGATCCCCGACATCCCGGGCGTCGGCAACAACATCACCGACCTGGCCCGCCGGTTGACCGACCCGGTTCACGGCGGTTTCGACCCGGCGAGGGTCCACGAGTCACCGCGACTCGACTGGTCCGACGTGCCCCGGATCCTCGACTGGACCGCCGACGCCACCGACACGCTGCTGGTGTACTTCAGCGGACACGGTTTCGTCGCCCCTGACGGGCGGTTGTATCTCGGTCTACCGGGCACCGTGCCGGGCCGGGAGCAGCACACCGCGTGGCCCTACGACCGGTTGCGGAGCATCATGCTGGACAGTCCGGCGGCGAACCGGCTGGTGATCCTCGACTGCTGTTACGCCGGACGCGCCATCGACGTGCTGTCGGGCGACTCCGGCCCGTCCGGTCAGCTCGACATCGGCGGCGGTTACGTGCTGACCGCGACCTCGGCGACCCGGCTCGCCCACGCCCCGCACGGCGACCGCAACTCCGTCTTCACCGCGGCGCTGCTGAACGTGTTGCACGGCGGCATCGACAACGGCGAGGAACTGATCCGGGTCTCGCAACTGTTCCGCCGCATCAGTACGGCGTTGGCCGCACAGGGCAGGCCCGCGCCGCAGCAGCGCGGCACCGACACCGTGGGTGATCTCGCGCTCGCCCGCAATCCACTATGGGAGAAGCCATGAGTTCCGAACTGCGCGTGGAGACCGACGACGCGGCGGCGTTGCGGGAGATCCTCGACTGGCTGCGTCGCGACCCCGAGCTGCGGGGCACGGCCGTCCGCGTACTACCCGCTCCACCCGCCGACGGGGCGATGGGCGGAGTCGTGGACACGCTGGTGGCCACCTTCACCGACCCGGCGGTGGTCACGGCGGCGATATCGTCGCTGGGGGTGTGGGCGGCGGCCCGTGCCCGGCGCACCCGCATCCGGATCAGCGACGGCATCAGGGAAGTCGAGATCGAGACCGGTTCCCGCCGCAGGGCCGAGGAGTTCTCCGGCCGGATCCTTCGAGAACTCGCCGTGGACGCCCCCACCACCGACGAACCGCCCGCCGGGTGACGCTCCACTGAGAACCACCGGTACGTGTGGCGCTCGGTGGTCGGCCGTTGGGACGACGACGGTGAGTGACCGGCCGTGGCAATCTGGTGCAGACGAGATTCGAAGGGACACAGGGGGACGCGTGTTCGAGAGATTCACCGACCGCGCGCAGCGGGTGATCGTGATGTCGCAGGAGGAGGCGCGGAGCCTTCGTCATCGACAGATCGGAACCGAACACCTGCTCCTGGCGATGCTCCGGGAGGGCGAGGGCGTCGCGGCGACGAGTCTGCAGGCGCACGGCTTCGACTACGACCGGACCCGCGCCGACGTGACGGAGGTGAACCCACGAGGCGAGGAGGAGCCGCCCGGGCACATCCCGTTCACCCCACGCGCCAAGACCGCCATCGAGATGTCCCTGCGTGCGGCGTTGGCCTTGGGGAAGACCCATGTCGGGACCGAGCACCTGCTGTTGGGTGTGCTGAACGAGGGCGGGGGCGTGGCGGCTTCGATCATCACGCGGGCGGGAGTGGAACCCGACGCGATCCGCGGCACCGTCGCGAAGCGACTGGGGGTGTCGGAGGTCCCGACCGCCGCCGACACCGAGTCGGCCATGCCCGCGGCACTGCGCGACGTCGAACCGTACCTGCGCGACCTGAACCACTCGTCCCACCTCGACGCCGCCGCCCCCGTGATCGGCCGGGAGGCCGAGATCGACCGGACGATACGGGTGTTGCTGCGGCGCAGTCGATGCAATGCGGTCCTGGTGGGTGAACGCGGCGTCGGCAAGTCCGCCGTCGTGGACGGTGTGGCCGCCACGATGGCGACCGGATCGGTGCCTCCGGCGCTACGCACCCGCTATCTCGTCGACGTCGACCTCGACAGGCTCGCCGCCGACACCGCCGACCGCTCCGGGTTCGACACCAGACTGCGGCAGATACTGGAGGCCCTCGGCAACGCCGGCGAGGTCGTCGTACACATCGAGGACGCCGACCGACACCTCGACCTCGGACCGAACCCCGCACCGGGAACCGTCGCGGCGCTGTTCTGGTCACTGGTGGCCAGGCGGCGGATCCAGGTGATCCTGTCCATGTCACCGCCGGTGCACCGGCGGCTCGCCGCGCCCGACTCCCACATGGACCGGCACTTCGTGCCGATACCGGTACCCGAACCCTCCGTTATGGAATCGGTGGAGATCCTGACGTCGCTGCGGCGCGGACACGAGGACCACCACGGTGTCACCATCACCGACGCCGCCATCCAGGCGGCCGTCAGGCTGACCGACCGTTACGTCGACGACCGGTTCCTACCCGCCAAAGCGGTCGACCTCATCGACGACTGCTGCGCTCAGGTCGGGCTCGGCCGGTTGCGTCGCCCCCGGGAACTCGTGGAACTCGACGCCGAGATCATCAGGCTCCGCACCGACAAGGAGGCCCTCATCGAGGCGCAGGACTTCGCCCGTGCCGCGGTGCTGCGCGAGAAGGAGAAGGAGGCCATCACCCGGCGAGCCCAGTGGGAGCGCATCTGGGAGGGCGGGCAGTCGATCCCCATGGTGACGGCCCAGCGCCGTGAACTCGACGAACTGGACTCGCGGATCGCGCAGGCCCGCGAGACGAAGGAGACCGCGATCGAGGCACAGGACTTCGAGTCGGCCGCGGTGGCCCGCGACGTCGAGAAGGCCCTGATAGTGGCGCGCGAACGCGTCGCGCAGGGCCAGACCACGTACGCGCGCCCGGTGGTCACCGAGGAACTGGTCGTGGAGGTACTGGCCGCCACGACCGGGATACCACCCACCGAGATCCACGTGACCGAAGAGCCGCCCATGCCGGCGCCCACCGTCGCGACCGGCTCCCGCGCCCGGTTGCCGGTGCGGTCGGCGTCCTCGGCGATCCTGCTCGGTACCGCCGGCTACACCGATCCCGGAATCCCCGACATCCCCGGCGTCGTCAACAACATCACCGACCTGGCGGCGCGCCTGGCAGATCCGGAGAACGGCGGTTTCGATCCCGCCAGGGTTCACACCTTTCCCGGATTCGGTTGGGAGACCGTACCCGAGATCCTCGAGGTGGCCGAAGCCGCGACCGACACCCTGCTGATGTACTTCGCCGGTCACGGCTTCGTCGAACCCGACGGTGAGCTCTACCTGGGGCTCACCGGCACCGTCGCCGGCCGGGCGCGGCACACGGCGTGGCCGTACGACCGGTTGCGCGGCATCATGCGCGACAGCCCCGCCGCCAACAAACTGGTCGTCCTCGACTGCTGCTACGCCGGACGCGCCATCGACACCCTCTCCGGTGACTCGGGGCTCTCCGGGCAACTCGACGTCAGCGGCAGCTACGTCCTGACCGCGACCTCGGCGACCCGGCTCGCCCACGCCCCGCACGGCGACCGCAACTCCGCGTTCACCGCGGCGCTGCTGCACCTGCTGCGGCAGGGACTCGACGACGGTGGGGAGTTCCTGCGGGTCGCGCAACTGTTCCCGCACGTGAGCGCGTATCTGGCCGCGCGCGGCAAACCCGCGCCGCAACAGCGCGGCACCGACACCGTCGGCGACCTCGCCCTGTCCCGCAATCCGCGCTGGAAACGGCCGTCACCCGACACCTCACTCACCGATTAGGAGACACGTGCCCACCGGGTTGCCCCCGCCGGCCACGCCGGACGTCCTGTACTCCGAGTTCGCCGTCGACGCGGAACGACTTCCCGGCGCCCGGGTGTCGCCGTAACCGGTCCGGCAGTTCGGCCCGGCCGGTGTGGGAGCCTGTGGACGGCGGATCCGTTGACGTGGTGAGGGAGTCGGGGTGTTCGAGACGTTCAGCGACCGTGCGAGACGGGTGATCGTGCTGGCGCAGCAGGAGGCGCGCGCGTTGCGCCATCCGCACATCGGCACCGGACACCTGCTACTCGGTCTCGGCCGGGAGAACGACGGAGTCGGTGCCTACGCGCTCCGCTCCCACGGCCTCACAGCGGATCGGCTACGCGCCGGGGTCGTCGCGGTCGTGGGAAGCGGTACGACGCCGCCGACCGCCGATCTGTCGTTCACGCCCCGGGCGGTGGGCGCGCTGACCGGCGCGCCGGATAGGGCGCGGTCGCTGGGAAACCCCCACGTCGCGACCGAACACCTGCTGTTGAGCGTGCTCGGTGATCCGGAGTCCACGGCGGTGCGCGTCGTCACCGGTGCCGGTGTGGACCTCGACGCCGTCCGCCGCACCGCGGTGTCCTTCCCCACCGGTCCGGCGGCCACGGCCTGACCGCCACCCGCCTCAGCGCGCTTCCCCTGGCAGTCCACAGTCCTCGATATCGAGGATGGCCACCACCGTGCCCGCGGAACGACGTAGATCCACAATGTACGGCGGTTCGTCGGAGCGGCGGATCACGAAGGTCACCGCCCCGGTGACGGTGTCGCCGTCGGCCGTCGGTGACACCGAGACGATCGCCTCCCCGGGCGGGCGACCGGGCTTGTCGGCCAACAGGCGCAGCGCCCGCCGTGCGAAGGTGTGGCCCCGGATGAAGAGTTCCCGGTAGCGGACGGCATGACCGGCGGACAGGTCCGTGTCCGGGACACCCCTGCCGTTGACGGCCGCCTCGTACGCCGTGCGGTCGGCGAACCGGTCCCGGTCACCGTGATATCCGGTGTGGAACGTGCGCAACAGCCAGGCACCGTCCACACACACCCAACCGGACTCCAGAACCCGCCGGTACCACGGCGACACGTGGCGGTCGCGGGCCGCGACGAGCCGATCGAGACCGACCCACCGGTGGAAACCGTCGTTCGCCCTCATCGTCTCGCCCCGATCCGCCCGGTCACGGCGCCTCGTGGCGGGCCAGAATGAGTTCCCAGGTGACCGCCTCGGTGAGGACACCGTCGGTCGAGTGGTCGGCCAGGGTCGCGGCCAGTTCCCGCTCGAACTCCGGCAGCCGGTCGCCGTACAGGGCGGGCGCCGAATAGGACGTGGAATAGAGGTACCCGCGCACCCGTTCGGGCGTCCACGACCGGGAGACCGGCAGGTAGGAGGCCGCGACCTCGGTGAAACCGGCGGCGGCCAGCTCCTCGGTGAAGGGACGCTCCGCCACGTCGAAGTGACCGCCTCCGGCGCGGCGGCGTTCCCCGAGGAAGCGCTGGATCAGCCCGCGCACCGCCACCGCCCAGGGTTCCGCAGCGGTCCACACGGTGCCGTCGCCCATGAGCGCCATGGTGAACCGGCCGGGGAGCTTTGTCAGGCGGTGCAACACGGCGGGTCCGTTCATCCAGTGGAACGACCGGCACGCGGTCACCAGGTCCGGCGTCCACCCCTCGGGCAGCGGAACGGTCTCCGCCGGACCGTGCAGCAGCCGGACCCGCCGGCGGTCGGGGGCAGCCGCCAGGGCGTGCCGCGCGGCGGTGAGCATGTCGGCGTCCGGGTCGATCCCGACGACGTCGGTGAACTCCGGCAACGCGGCGGCCACCTGGCCGGTGCCGCAACCCAGGTCGAGCAGCCGCCCGCCGTGGCCCGGCACCGCCGCCCGGATCGCGTCGGTCACGGCGTCGGCGATGCCCGGTCGATACCGGGCGTACCACTGCGCGGTTCCGTGGAACAGGCCGTCGATCATCGGTGGCACCTACGGGCGGGGGTCACACGCTCGGGTGGGGAGCCGGACTGTCCGGCGGATACGGCGATGGGCATCAGGCCAGTATCCCCGGGCCACCACCCCATCGCCAGCCGATTCGACCGTGGGAGCGCGTGTCCCGTGGCCGGTTCGGCGAGGCGGCCCCCACGCCCCGCCCGCGCGGTTATGGTGCATTCGAGGACCAGGTGAGGAGACGACATGCAGTTCACCGCCATGTTGCGGGAGGCCGGGGACGGCGGCACCGTGATCGACGTTCCGGAGGCCATCGTGGACGTGTTGAATTCCGGCGATTCGCCGCCGGTGAGGGTGACGCTGCGGGACTACACCTGGCACACCAGCGTCACGCCCGGCGACGGCGGATACCTGATCCCCGTCAGCGAGGGTGTCCGTGGCCAGGCGGGCGTCGGGCCGGGCGAGGAACTCGACGTGCTGATCGACCTCGACGCCGAACCGGAGGTCGTGGAGATGCCCGAGGACTTCACGCTCGCCCTCGACGCCGAACCCGACGCGCGGGAACGGTTCGAGTCGCTACCGGAGACCGACCGCAGCCGGTACCTCCAGCACGTGATCGGCGCCGAGACCGATGCGGTCCGCCGCGACCGGATCGCGGAGACCGTGGCGGCGCTCCGCGACGGCGATACGGGCTGAACCGTCGGCGGGCGTCTCACGCGGCCCGGCGGCGCGACCGGCGCACGACTGGACGCGGTGGCCGACAATCCCGATATGAACCTTCCCGGCAACGTACCGGTCATCCCCGGTGAGACGCCACAGCGGCGAGGTGCCGCCCGGCGCGTCCAGGGCCGCCGCGCGGTCGCCGGAACGCTGTACCTGACGAGTCTCCGGCTCGTCTTCGTCCCGCACCCGATCGCGCGCGGGCTCGGAGGCGAGGCGGTCCAGATCGCGTTGCGCGACGTCGAGGCGGTCGGCCGAGTTCCCATGCCGCGCGGCGAACTCCTGGTCGCCGGTCCCGGTGACCGGCTGGCACTCGTCCTCACCGGCGGCCACGTCGAGCACTACCGGCTCCCACGGCTCAGCGCCATGATCACCGCCATCCGCGCCGCCCGCGAGGCCGCGACCGGCTGATGCGCTGTATTCCGACCCGGTACACGGAGTGCCCCGGCCCGCCGGATGCTAACGGGCCGGGGCGTGAGGGGGAGTGCTGATCAGGCGGTGGCGTCGATGCCGAGCGCGTCGATCATGTGGTGGAACAGGTCGGTGTTGTCGTTGAAGGCGTTGAACTTCCGGGAGCCGGGGCCGGAGGCGAACACCGAGACGTCCTCGACGGTGTGGACACAGCTCGTCGAGTTCAGCGGCAGGTTGCCGAGCTGGAGTTCCGCCTCGGGATCACGTTCCGGGTTGGGGACGGCCTTCCCGGTGGCGTCGTCGATGACGGCGGGCGCCAGGTGGGTGTGGTTGTGGTGGAAGTCGTCGGTGTGGTCGGGGTGGTTCGACCAGCCGAAGAACAACTGCACGTCCGGGTTCGGGTCGTCGGGGAAGCCGTCACCGTCGGAGTCCACATAGGTGGGGAAGCCGGCGTCGCCGTAGACACCGTTGCCGTCCCTGCCCGCCGCGTCGGCGCGGTGGGTGCCCGCGATGCTCATCGCGTGGTTGTGGTCGGCGGTCACCACGATGAGCGTGTCGTCACGGCCCTCGGCCCACTCCTTGGCGACCTGGACCGCCTTGTCGAGCTCGATCGCGTCGTAGACGGCGCGCGGACCGTCCAGCGGGTGCTCCATCTTGTCGATCGACGCGCCCTCCACCATCAGGAAGAAGCCACCCTCGTTGCGTTCCAACACCTTCAGCGCCGCCGAGGTCATCTCCATCAGGGTCGGCTGGTCGTCGAAGTCCCCGAGCACGTCCGGGTTCTTGGCGTGCTGCCGGTCCAGGTAGACGTTCATGTTGCCCAGGTGGAACATGCCCAGCAGCTTCTCGGGGTTCTCCGCGACCGCCTTCTCCAGTTCCGCGCGGGTCGACGCGTACGAGAAACCCAGCGACTGGAACTCGTCCACCAGGTCACGTTCGTCGGGCCGCTTGGAGCCCTTGTGCGACTTCGGAAGCAGCCACGCCAGGCCGCCGCCCATCAGGACGTCCGGCATCTGCTCCTCGGTGAGGGCCTGGTCCATGATCGCCGCGTACTCACTGCGAGTGCGCGTGTGCGCCCAGACCGCCGCCGGAGTCGCGTCCTGCACCTCGGCCGTCGAGACGACACCGACCGACATGCCCCTGGTCCGCTTCACCAGCTCCGCCATGGTCTCCACGCGCGGGTGCCGGTTCGGGTCGGTCTCGCTGGACTCGTATACGCCCATCGCGTTCACCGACGACTTGTGCCCGCACATGTAGGCCGACATCGAGTTCGCCGAGTCGGTGGCGATGGAGTCGGCGCCCGAGGTGCCCACGAGACCGCGTTCGTCCATCGTGTCCATCGCGAGCAGGCCACGGTAACGGCCCTGCTTCATGCCCTTCGACAGGATGCGGGCGGCGGTGATGGCGGCCTGGCCCATGCCGTCGCCGAGGAAGAAGATGACGTTCTTGGCGCCGCCCTCGCCCGCGCCGACCACGGTGTGGGTGACCTTCTCGGTGTGGTTCCTACCGCCCTTGACCTTCACCTTGACGTTCACGGTGTACTCGCCCGGCGCCGGGTAGGACATCTGCGGGTACGACACCACGATCTGGTCGCTCGCGGCGGCCGTGGAGTACTCCGGCTCGGCGAGTTTGGTGTTGCCCTTGGGGCCCTTGATCTTCACACTCACCTCGGCCTCGACCGGGTTCACGCCGGTGACCTCGATTCGCAGGTCGAACCGGCCGCCGGCGCGGAACTTCGCGTCGTCGATCGGGAGGATGGTGACCTGCGGTTCGCTCCGGTCCCGCTCCCGGTTGTTCCGGCGGGCGGTGTAGGCGTGCGGGTCGCGGGTGGAGTAGACGGCCGGGACGGTGTTCGCCGGGATGGTGGCCGTCGTGGCCGCCGTGGGAGTTGTGGCGGTCTCGGCGGCGGTGGCGGTACCGGGCAGCGCGCCCACCACCGCGGCGGCCGCGACGGCGCCGCCACCGATCTTGAACAGCGACCGGCGCGTCGGGTGCGCGGCCTTGCCGTCGGCGGCACGGGCGGTGGGGTCCTGGCCGGCACGGGCGGCGGGTTCGGCGTGGTCGGCTCGGGCGAACGATTCGGCGGCGTTGACGGGCTCGGTGTGGCCGGGCCGGGGCCGGTCGGCGTGTTCGGCCGGGTCGACGGGCTGGTGGGAATTCATGTGAAGCGGCTCCTGTGTGCGCGGTCGGTGGCGCCCGCCTCATGACCGTGAGCGGTCCGGCCGGCCGCGGTCTGGGACCGTCGACCGGTCGGGGCACCGCCATCATCCTGGGAACCCGACCACTCCCCCACCCGACAACACGCCGATCCCCCGGCGACCATCGGATGAACAGCAGGGCCGTTCCGGGCTTTTCCCCCGCCCCGACGGCCCGAGCCGGGCACTGTGTCGCCTCGGCGCGCTGGACGCGATCGTCACATCAACGATGCACGGCGACGGTGTCTGAGGTGCATCGCCGTTCCGGACTCGAAAACGCATCCACCCGCCGAACCGCCCGGCACGGGTGTGCCGGGCGGCCGGGTCGGGCGCTCGATTCGCCCAGACCGTTCGGGTGTCCGGTGATGTGCCGGGACTGGTGTCGGCACACTGGTACGGTCGGTCCTGCAACGACGCAGGCATCGCAACGAGTCGGTCATCCGGGAACCGCAACCGGTTGAATGGGAGGCGGCGCCCATTGAGCAGCCTCACCGAGGGATGCCCAACACCACGAGGTCCGCTCAATCGCGGTCATTCCGCACTTCCCTTGACGGCATCTTGCAGCAACTCACTGAGTGCGCCATGCCAGATTATGGTGGAGGTGTCCCGTGCCCGCGTAGCAGCCACGAACAGTAGGTTCCGTGCAGTGGTGATCGCCTGCTGATACGCCTGAGGATCCGTGACTTCAAGCTGGCGGACTTTTTTATGAGGGAATCCCTGCCCCACACTCGTGATGACCACACGGAGGTACTCCAGGCCCTTCAACTTATGCATTGTACTGACATGCACTACATCACCGGGCAGTAGTCCGTCGCCCATAGCTTCGGCGGGAATTCCAGCCTTGTGCAAGGCTGAGACCGTTTGCTTCACCTGCTCGTTGGTGTAGGCCGAAACGGCTATAGCTCCAGCCGGTATGTCAGTCGTGAGCCATTCGCGGACCTGCTCCACCGTTGCTGCGAGTTCCGCGTCTCGATCAGCCGTCGGAATGAACTGCGGCTCAGGACCCGAGAGTACCGAACGAAACTCGGTCAACGTCTCCATACCATCGTCGAGATCATCGGTGCCCACACCGCCCAGGATCGACTTCGCTGCGCGAAGATGTTGTTCCGTAACCCGATAACTCATTGTCAATCGTGTACTGCGCCCACGTACCTTGATGCCGGCGTTACTCAATGGCAGAGCACGGCCGTAAAGCCGCTGGAAGGCATCCCCCGCAATGAACAGATCGTTGCTCTGCTCGGGAACCACTGCCCGAAGCATGCGCCAATGTGACATCGTCATATCCTGCGCCTCGTCCACGACCACGTGGGCATAAAGCTTTTCAGAAAGCTGCTCCGCAAAGAGGGCGGCGTGAACCCTCATCTGGTCCCAGCCCCACAATCCGCGCTGGTCGGTAAGCGACTGGAAGCGTTCAACGAGTTTCCAAATGCGAGCTCGTTGCGCACGGCCGAGCTTGTTCACTCGCCCATACCGCCGTGCGGTGAAGTATTCAGAACGAGTGGTGATCATCTGGGAGCAGATGACATCCCGCCATTCTGAAGCGAGAAAGTCCGCGTCGAACTCGGATTCCGATGCATCCCCGACGACCTGCAACCACAATCGTTTGTCGGAGTTCCGCTTGACCATGTATCCAGGTCTTGCCTGGGTGGCGAGGTCCAAGGCGAGCTTGTCAACCGTGACCACGTCCACCCGCTGCATCGACTCCTCGTCGAGAAGCTGTGCCAGCTTGTCGCGGAGTTCAGCAGCTAGTGCCGCGCCGAACGTCGTCAGTAGGACCCGCTGTCGTTCGGCCGCCTCGGTTACGAGCCGGGCAGTGCGATGCAATGTCACGACCGTCTTCCCGGATCCCGGCCCACCGGTAACCCGGGCTGGACCATCGAAGTTACGGTCAACAATGTTCCGTTGCATCGGGTGTAGAAACAGCCGCCACGCATTCGGCTCAGATTCCAGCATCGCGGCGACTGCGTCGTCGGAGCTTACGACCTTAGTGGTCGAACGCCGAAGAGCAGCGGCGAAGTCGGTGCGATCCACCGGTTCAGCAGCTACTGGCTCGGTGAAGCGCTCCATCACCGCATTGACCGATGTGCCGCGAGCCAGTTCCGTCAGCACCTCAGATGTGTATGGATCCGTATGGGTCAAAAGGATTGCGAGGTCGGACTCGCTCTCCACAAGCCGAATCGAACCGAGAATCGGACCAGTCAAATCGAGATCCGAGAACTCTCGATCCGTGACCCAATCGAATAGGCGACGCTCAGGTCGTCTCTTGACAGGATAGGACGGCTCGTGGCGCAGCAACGCTTCCGCAGTCGCCTGGATGTCATGTATTTCCATCCCACCACTTTTGTCACGAATCCTCACGGAAAGACGGTCATCGATCCGATCGTATGCATCATCGTGAGGAAGCACGGACAGCAACATGAAGGTCTCGTTCTCGACCCGCATCATGATCGCTCTGAACTGGCGGTCGATCCGCGCAGAGTATAGTTCATGCACGCTGCGTAGGCGCTCGAAGTTCAGGCCATTCAGATTTTGATCGCTGTGAAACTTCGCCTGAAACGCTACGAACTTCGCCTTGACTGCCGCGTCGAGTTGTAGAAGCTCCTTGTAGACGCCCTCATGTAGCAGCAGTTGCCGCTTACGCACCATTTGACTCCCCGATTACTGTGTGAGGGCGTGAATCAAGTCCACGATGGTCCACTTGCCGGCCGTCTTCGCATGCCAGCCGGCCGCCGTGAATGCCGCCAGTCTTCTGTCGGCATCGTTGTCGACACCACTGAGAACGGCGACTTTCCGACTTGGCCAAGCCAGCTCGGCCTCCCAACCATCGACTTGGTCCACACCGAACTGGGGCACGGGCGCCCCTGCAACGCTCATACCTTGCAACAGCGGCGCCGCCGCCGGGTCGGCGAGAAGATCGGGGTCGATATCATCCCAACGGCGAAGCGACTCTTTAGTGAGCTGCTGAAGTGTCCGCATGCCGCCCTCCGGAACTTCCACTGACCAGTAGGACAAGCCATTGGTCTTGCCGCCGGAAGCCGCCGTTGCCGCTGCCGTCGGCGACTCGTACAGAACGTCTTCGAAGTCGATCTGCCCGGTCTCAGTCACAAGGGCTTCAGTGTCGTCTTCTCCGTTGACAAGCACATCGCCAGGCGACAGCATGCCCGCTTCAACGAGATCGGGTAGACCGATGAGTTCCAAGGCCGCGGGTTGAGGTGTGGGAGCTTGGGGCGCGGGGTATTGGGCTTGATAGCTCACCGCCGCAAGCTTGGCGTAACCATCGCGCACGACTTGTGCCATCAAACGTTGGCGTTGGCGAAGGAAATCCGAGTATGGGAGCGTTGTCCAGTCTGCGGGTAGGGCGTGCCAGTACTCCTGTGCCGCCAGTTCCTCACCGTCCAAACCGTTGGCGCGACACTGTTCAGGCCAGTACTCGGCCGGAGCACGATCGGAGATCGATATGTTGTCAGACCAGTCCACCAGCGCCATGTTGGCGATATGGTTGGTCTGACGACGATCGGTGATGTCGAGCGACTTCTCCAGGTATGCCTTGGGGAACAGGTGGTGCCGCTCGATTCCTTTCCGTGAGATGATCGACGGGTCAAGTCGAGTTCGCACTTTTACCGGCGACAGCAAAGCCTGCGCATCCAAGATATTCAACGCAGCTATATATGCCGACAATGCAGGCGATTTGCCGGCTGAGGTGCCGAGCTCATTAGGAAGCGTGACGTTCCAATAATCGCCAGTAAGGTGATCTTCGATCTTTTCTTCGAGGGCTGCACAGAAGGAATCGGCGTCGGTCGCGACCGCCGATATCTGAGCGAGGTCACGCTCCACCGTCGATTCGAAGGCCCCGCTGTATCGACTCGTTGTGTGGCCCATGAAGAACCATCGGGCGATGAGGTGCCTTAGCCGTTGGATCGGCACCTTGTATTCTGTCCGGCCGATCAGCCACATCGCGTAGGAGTAGATCACGGCGTTATCGCTGCTGATCATCTTCTTCCCGCGGAAACCTGCCAGTTCAAGACACTGCAGGAACTCATGCCAGTTAACGAGATCCAGTACCGACTTCTGGGCCATCGCAAGGGTCGCGAATTGGGCTTCGACTCGTTCCGCTCGGTTCTCCATGTTGTCGACGTCCCGACCACGCAGCAGCGCGTAGACGCTCTCCAACCGGGCTCGCTTGAATGCCAATGCGATCGATGCACGCAACATCTGCACCGGCTTCGGATGTAGGTGCCAATTGAACGGGGACGGCTTACCGTCTACCGCGGGGGAACGGCTGGCCGCGCAGAATGTCTCGAGCTCGCGCCTGCCCTGCTCCCAGAATACCGACATCAAGGTGAGCAGGAAGTCCGACTTGTTGAGTTCGGAACCTGCACTGTTGATGCGTACGAAGATCTCCGAGATTTCTTCGACGTCAGCGTTGGCGGAAAGCACCACGACCCGGAACTCATACTTCGCTAGGTCTCTGAGTTGCTCGATGGCCTCCTCGATGCGGTCCTCTTCTGCTTCGTCAACATGACGATGAGTCCGCAACCGACGCAGATATTCGCGTTTCACTGATCCGGCGCTGATCTCCGGGGAGAAGAGGCGGCTGATATCCTTCAAAAACTCCGGATTCTGCTGGACTGCCGCATTGCCGACTTCAAAGGTCCCGTCCGTCGGACGGAATGCGATGGTGATCCGGGCAGTTGTGTAGTCCTTTCGCATGACCGGTTTTGCCGTCATGACCGCGTAGAGTGCCGTCGATCGCTGTTGGCCGTCGATGATCAGGTTGGCAGGCGCTTCGAGGTCTGCGCCGGCACCGATCTGTCGCGATCCTGCCGCGACTCCCGTCTCCCAGAACAGCAGGTACCCTACCGGGTACCCGCGGTACATGGAATCGAAGAGGTTCCGCACCTGCGCGGCCGACCATACGAAGGGCCGTTGTATATCGGGCAATGCGACTTTGCCCTTGGTGATGTCTTCGACCAACGCCGCTACGGAGTAGGTGCTGTCCTTGTACAGCTTCATTATGGGTCTCCCGGGGTGAGTGTGCATGCGTTGATCCACCCGTAGTACCAACGCGTATCCGTGCGGCGACGCTGGCTCAGCGTAGTTGTTTATGGGCGAGTTGTCGAGCCCTCGGATGTCGTCCTCGTCGGCCAACTCTCCTTTGACACCCGGTGTCAACCATGCGAGCCATAGCTTCCGCCCCGATCCCCACAGTCGTTCCCGTCGAGCGCGCGATGCCGCGAGGTTCGTGGTTTCAATGTTACCGCCCGTCAACCTCATGGCCTTAACCCCCAAGCACCCCAACGGAAAGACGAACGCATTCTTTGGAGGCCGGCCACCCGAGGACGCGCACACTTGCGTTCTCGGTGGCTACTGACACATGTTAGGCGACGAACACTCCGGGTCCCTCGGAGGGCACATTGGATACGCCGACTGCCGTTACGCCTGCGGCGAAGCGCGGCACAGTCCATGAATTCGGCTGCGTCTGTCCATAGTAATCTCCGCGCCTCGATGCCGTGGCGGACGCAGCCGACGACGTATGCCGGCGACCGGCTCAACCGAGTGTGACGACATTCGTGAGCCCTTCATCGATCCAGCGACTAACACCACCGTGGCCTCGTGCATGGACTTGGTGAGGTGGACCGAGGCGGCGGCCACTGGCGGTCAGCGACACGGGGACAGCCGGCGTCCGAGACCTGATCGCCGCCGGTTCGTTGCCGCCAGGTGCCGACCTGCCGGCTCTCACATCCGTGATCCAGCGTTCAAGAGAGGAACTCAGGGCCGCTTACGTGTAGCCCTCACCGGTCGGCGCGCAGGACCAGGGGTTCTGTTATCACCTGGGCGGCGGACGGGAGGTCGGCCAGGCGGGCGGCGAGTGTCGTCTTGGCGATGTCGACGGGTAGGGCGGTGCTGAACTTGAGGCCCCGCACGGCACGGTCATCCGGTTCCGGTGGCACCAACGAATCCGCGGCGATTCCCCGCAGGTCCGCGATCGTGGTCTCGGGCCGTAGTCGCAGCCAATTGTCGGTAACGCCGGTGTCGTCCACGAAGTGGGCCAGGCCGGCGCGAATGGTCAAGTTGGCGCGGTAACCGGCCCACGTCCACCAGCGGGCCTCTTGAGGGCTGCGCTCCACCACCAGCCCGTCCCGGGATACGTGGCCGTCGTGCTTGGCACGTGCATCGGCCAGGGCGGCTACTGCCCGCCTGGTCAACCGGACGGGCGGGTCTTCGCCGAGCATGACGTCCCGGGTGGCGCGGGTGAGCGCGAAGGATCTACCCCCGGAACTGTCGATGCTGTTCCACCGGATGCGGCCGCCTTCGGTCGAGGGTTCCAGGTGAACGCGTCGCCGCTTCCAGTCGATTCCGGTGATCCGCCATGCGCGCCCGGCCAGCAGGATGGCACGCGGGCCGTCACCGGGCTCGGCGAGGACGGCCGGGTCGATGCGGCCGATCTCGGTCCGGCCGTTGAGCGCGGTGAACTCGGGAGCAGCGGTGAAGACCGATGTGAGGTCCAGGAAGTGCCGCATGCCGAATCGCTTCTCTGCCGCCGGCCCGATGTGCAGCATGCCCTGGTCGTGGTCGAGGAAGCCTTCGGTGATCAGGTGGTCCAGGATCGGCTGTGCGGTCCTGTCGAACGGGTGCAATCCATGCCACGCCTGATGCCAGGTCTCATCGCCGATACGGCCGTCCTGCAGGCACAACGCCAGAACCTGTTGCGCCACGATATGGGCGGGCTCCGGCGGCGCGACGACCGGTTCCACCCAGCCGCGTCCCCATAGCGTCAACAGTCCGGCGGCGTCCAGCAGCCCCTGCTCGTCCAGGGCGAGGAACAGGCAGTTGCGGACCGTGTCGGCACGTCGCCCGGTGCGGCCGATGCGTTGCAGGAACGATGCCACCGTCCTGGGCGCGTTCAACTGGATCACCCGGTCGAGGTCGCCCACGTCCAAGCCCAACTCCAGAGTGGAGGTGGCGACGATGACGCAGTCTCGGGACGACGCGAATGCCGCTTCCGCCTGCCGGCGTTCATCCACCGAGAGCGAGGCGTGAGAAAGGAACGTGGTGACGTTCCTGGCCCGGAGCGCGGTGCCCAGTTCCTCCACCAGTCGCCGCGAATCGGCGAATACGAGCCGCTTCTCACCGTGATGCAGTGCGGCGATGACCTTTGCTGCGTTCTCCACCGAGCCGACGTGGTCGAGTTCGACATCGCCTGCCGGGCCTGCCCCCACCGTGACGTCGGGCGCGATGACCCGTCCGGGGCGGTGGCCGGCCTGCGAGCCCTGCAGCCACTCCAGAAGCTCGTCCGGGTTCCCGACGGTCGCGGAGCAACCGACTCGCTGCAGGGGCCGGCCCGCCACTCCCGCAAGCCGTTCCAACACCGCCCGCAGGTGCCAGCCGCGGTCGTCGCCGGCGAAGGCGTGCACCTCGTCGATGACCACCGCCCGCAACCCCTCGAACAGCTTCCCGTGATCGGTCTTGGTCGACACCAGCAGTCCCTCGAGGGATTCCGGTGTGGTCAGCAGGATGTCGGGTGGGTCGTACCGGATCCGCTCCTTCACCGATGCGGAGACGTCACCGTGCCAGGTACCCACCCGGCGGCCGAGCCAGCCACCGTAGGCTTCCAGTCGCGGTGCCAGATTGTTGAGCAGTGCCTTGATCGGGCAGATGTACAGCATCGACAGGCCCGACCAGTTCTCGGTGAGCATCCGGGACAGCAGCGGGAACACGGCGGCCTCGGTCTTACCGCCGGCGGTGGGTGCCAACAGGAGTGCGTCTTCACCATCGGTCAACGGCATGACGGCTGCGCGTTGCAACGGACGCAGGTCCGGCCAGCCGAGGGTGTTGACGATGTGATGGACGACCGAGGGGTGTAGGGCGTCCAGGCTCACGACGACAGGTCCACGTCGTCGGCCGATGCGGCCGCGGCGTTGCGTTCCACATCGGTGAGCTCGTGGGGTGCGAGCGTGAGCCGGTAGTGCCGCCGCGGGTCGAAGTCGTCGAACTGGTCGACCCGATCGAGTACGTCACCGATGAGTTTCCGCAGGAAGATGCGGGGTGCCACACCGACCTTGCCGCCGAGTCCGCCGGTGACCGCCGTCGCCAGAGTGGCGATGTACTCGTCGTCGACGACGGTTCGCACGCGTTGTCGTGCCCCGTCGGCGTACAGGTCGCGCACGGCCTTGCCCAACAGGACGAGCTTGTCGATGTCGAAGCCGGTGAGTCGGATCTGTACCGCACGTGGATTGTCGAAGCGGGGATCGGCGAAGTCGGTCGCCAACCGCTGTGCCAGTGGTGGCAGCCGTTGAACGCCTTGTGCCCCGTCGAAGAACGGTGGCGTACCGGTTATCACCAGGTACAGGCCGGGAAACCGGCCGGCGTCGATCTCGTCGAGGAGCTGCCGGAGCGCGTTGAGCCCCTTCTCTCGGACGTCCCCGCGCACTCGTTGCAGCGTCTCGATCTCGTCGAGCACCACGAGGAGCCCCGGGTGCCCGGAATCGCGCAGCACCGTGAGCAGCCCCTGCAGGAAGCCGAGTGCACCGAAGTGGTCGAGGTCGCCTTTGATGTTCGCGGCCCGTTTCACGCTCGCCGACACGTTGGGTTGGCCGCCGATCCAGGAGATCAGCCCTTCCGCGAGCACGGTGTCGTCGGCGATCCGGGCGCGCCGGTATGCGCGCAGGGCCGCCGCGAACGCCGGTGTCGTTCGAGCGACCGCGGCCAGGCGCTTCTCCATGAGGGTTTCCACGGCGGCGGCCAACGCGGACTCATCATCGATGTCACCGGCGGCGAGAACGTCTTCTTCGAGGGAGTAGAACCAGCTGTCGACGATCTCCCGCAGTGCGCTCGGCGGGTGCGCGGCGGTGGCGAGCCGTTCCACCAGGCGACGGTAGACCGTCTCCAACCGGTGTAGTGGTGTTTCGGTTTCGGAGATCTGGATCTCGCTGGTGGCCATCTCGTGTCGTTTCGCGCGTTCGGCGAGCCAGCGCGCGAAGAAGGTCTTACCCGAGCCGTACTCGCCTCTGACCGCCTTGAACATGGCGCCGCTGCCGGTGACGGTGGCGAGCTCGTCGTCGATGGCGGATTCGAACCGTTCCAGACCGACGGCGAACAGGTCGAGCCCGGCGTACGGCACCGTGCCGCGTCGGAGGGCGTCTATGACGTCGCGGCGGCGGGCGGGGCTTATCGTGGTCATTCGCGTCCTCCGAGGAACTGTTCACTGAGGAGTTTGCGGTCGAGCACGATGGTCCGGTCGTCGTCGTTCTTGGCGAGTACCCGATAGCCATCCAGGTTCAGGATTCGTTGCAGGGTGGCGATGTAGCCGTCGATTCGGAAGACGGCGAGCTCGACGAGTTCGGCGACTCGCGCGATGGGGAGCCGTCCGCCCGCCTCCGCCAGCGCGTTGATGAGCGTGATGACCTGTTCGTCACGCGGTTTGTGCCGGACGGCATCACGTTGCGCCGCATACAACGGGGTGGCGCAGAGCCGATGGCCGAGAGTGTCGGTGTCGAACAGGGTTTCGGTCTGTCGTGGTGCGCGTCGAGTCGGGGGGGTCTGCTCAGCGGCGACGCCCTTGTTCCACCACACCGGTTCGTGCCGTTCCGGTTTGTCGTAGTCGTGCCACTTCACGGGGCGTTTCACGCCGGCCGGCAGGAACACCAGGATCGGGATCACGGTTTCGGCGAGGGACGCGCCGCCGTGATAACCGGCTTTCCGGTTGCCGTAACGGATGCGTTCGTCATAGGGCAGTACGACGGTCCCGTCGCGGTGCAGCACACGAGGGCCGGAGAAGACCAGTTCGCCGTCTCCGGGTGGTGGTACCGCGGTCCGGTACCGTGCGGATTCACCGGCGAGAGTCTTGGTTCCCTCGCCGAAATCACTGATGTGACCGTGGTCGGAAGTGATGACGACCGGACGCCCCGCTAGCGCACTCTGTTTCATCAACACTTTGAGGTAGTCGAGTCGGTCGATGTTCCACAGCGGCTCCTCCATCCGTTCGTCGGAGTTCAGTGCCTCGTCGATGGTGTTGAGCACGACACCGACGACGGTGCTCGGTTCGGCCAATGCGGCGGTCACCTCGGCGGATATCTGCTCACCGATTCCGGGGCGTAGATCGTCCTTGTGGAAGAGTTTCGCGGTTCGCCGCCCCCAGAACCGGGTGAACCCGGTGTCCTCCTCGTGCTGGCCGCCGACGACGAGCCGTCCGGAGAGCAGGCTGGTGCGGGAGTACCGGGTCGCAGACGGCAGTACGGAGAGTGCGCCTTCCCTGCCGGTCTCGTCCCGGCCGGTTTCCCGCCAGCCTTGGGCGGTGAGCTGTTCTGCCAGCACGATGCCGTCGGCGGCCGTGGCACCGTCGATCACGATGATGAGCGGCGCGGCCTGTTCGGCGACCGGCCGCGCGATGCGGGTGAGCAGCGACTCGGCGAGAACGAGCCGTTCGGTGTCCTGGCCGTGCCAGGCGGCGAGACGCTTGGCGAAAGCCGCGTCGAGCGCCGCGCGCCGGGCGCGGCACGCCTCGAACAGGGCCGCGAAGGCGCTTCCACCACCCGCCAGGTCCGGGCGACGAATCATCCGCAGTGCGCGGTCTACCCAGGCGCCTTCCCGTATCTGCCATTCGACCCCGGCGCTGATGGAGTTGATGTCCGGTGTCGGCGTTGCCAGCCACCGCAGCAACCGCATGGCGCAGCGGGCGGGTTCTCCCCGTTCGGGTTCCCGCCGGGCCACTCGGTGCGCAATCAAACGCGCGAGCGACTCCTCGGCGGCGTCGAGCTCGTTGCGGTTGGGTGCCGGCAGCGACCGTGCGATCTGGTTGGCGAAGGCGATGCTGCGGGCGTCGAAACCTGCGGAGAGTAGGCCGCTGTGGGTGGCGAACCGGGTGGCCCGCAGTTCGGTGAGGATGGCCGCGGCGCGGTCGTACATGTCGGTGACGGCACGACTGGTGTGGACGTTGTCCGACCATCGGGTGGTGAATGCGAGGCAGGTCTCCCCGAAGGTGCGCAGGGCGTCTTCGGTGGGTGCGTCGGCGGGGAAGTAGCCCACTTCGAGGCGGGCCTTGGCGTCCGCCACGGCATCGGGGGGTAGGTCGCTGTCGCCGTATATCTCGGCGAGCAGTAGCCCGAGCGGGATGGCGTCGTAGTTCTTCCGGTGCCTGGCCAGCCCGAGCACGATCTGTGCGACCGGCCCGACGGTCTCGACGAGGTAGGCGTCGAGTTCGTCGATGTCGGTTGCCGGGTACTGCAGGTATCCGTGGACGCGGGAGTCGTCGCGGCTCCACTCCAGCAGGGTGGCGGCGTCGACCCGATGGGTCGGGGCGTAGCCGAGCCGGTGGGCCGCCAACCGTTCCAGCAGGTCGGCGCGCCGGAGCACCTGGCCTCGGATCCTCGTCAACAGGTTGGGGGTCGCCAACACGGCCTCGGCGAGCCGGTCGTGCTGTTTGCCGATGTCGGTGCCGAGCCGTAGTGCCCCGGTTTCGACTCGGATGATCTCCCACAGGTCGAGGCTCTGGGCGCGACGTTTGTACACCCGGGCGAGCACGTTGGCGCCCAGTTCATCGCCGTATGGCGACACGATGACGGTGACCTCGTCCTTGGAGGCGCCGCTGAGCGCCTCCATGACGGCCAGCGGGCTGTCTGCCGGGACCACCCGCACCTCGGCGCCGGGGTGGCTGTCACCTCCGGGTACCGGGAACGTCTCCGGGCCGTTCCAGACCGGTGCCGCCTGCAGCAGCAGCACGGCGGACTCGCCGGGTTTGGCGGCACGCTGCTTGAGCAGTTCCACGACCTTGGCGTGCACCATCGTCTGGCGTGCCTCGGGGAGCACGGTACCTGCGGATACGGACATAGTCAGTCCATCTTCCGCCATGTGATCTCGAACCGGGCATCGGGATCGGCGCGCAGTGTCGCGGTCAACTCGGCCACGATGCCGGCGGCATCGCGCCCGGTCACCTGTTTGGTGACGGCGTTGATGTGCGGGGGTGGCGGCATGGTGACCGTTGTTTCCTCCGCAGTCGTCGAAGCCGCCCGTGTCGCGCCGACCGGCGGGTCGGGCGGCAGGTCGGGTTGCGGTGGGGTCGGCCGGTTGACCGCGGCGGCGAACAGGGCGGATGCCTGCCCGACCGCCTCATCGAGTGCCGGCGCGAGCCGCTGTGTGAGTTCGTCCTCGCGTGCCACCTTGCGGAGCTGTTCGAGGATCGAGGCGGCCGAGCGCGACTGTTCGCTGCCGCCTTCCGCCAGGCCGACCAGGCTGTCGAGGATGTTCCAGTGGGTGCGCAGCAGCGCCTCCCTGACGCCTCGTGCAGTCTCCAGGGCGTTCTTGTAGACGCCGGCGTCCTTGGGCAGGGTGGCGTCGGCGAGCTCCTGCAGCAGCGGCGTGGCAGTGGTGTGCGACACGAGGTCGCTGAGCACCGTCCACAGTTCCTTGACTGTGGACAAACGCGCGCTCTCCGGTGACAACCCGAGTACGCGCGCCCGTTCTTCCAGGTCCGACCGGAGGGCGTCCATCCCACTGAGTGCCTGTTGGGCGGACTCCCGCACATGCCGGAAGAGCGCCTGGGTGGACCGGGAGGTGTAGGCGACGCGACGTTCGGCACCGAAGATGTCGGTGGCTCGGGTGGAGGCCGATTCGAATGCGTCACGCGGAGGCAGTTCGGGCTTCCGGAGGACCGCGTCGGCGTGCATCTTGCCGAGTGCCTGCGGGTCGATCGGTTGCCCGGCCATCAGCCAGCTCCGGTCGGCGAGGTTGGCGTAGACGTGCACCAGCAGGTCGACGACGAGCGGCGGCAGGCCCGGAACTTCCTCATCGACCCAGCCGCGAAGTCGCCGCACCGAGAGGTCCCCGGTGGCGCCGGCGGCCGCGGCGAGCCGATCGAGTCGCAGCTGCCAGTCCTGCCGCAGCACGAAGACCTCACCGACGGTGGCGATCTCCAGGGGATTGGCGATCCTGCGCAGTACCGATTTCTCCGAGATCTCCAGTTCGAGGCGTCGGTCGGGTAGCTGTGCGGCGCGCTCCACCGCTGACAGCACCTTGTTGAGGTCTCCGATACGCACCGGTTTACCGGTGCCGTCGGCGTCCAGATCCGGATGGGTCGGGTAGTTGTGGGCCAGCAGTTGGTGGCAGGCGCGGGTGAAGGCCTCGCGTAGCGGCTGACCCGCCGACGGCTTCGCCAGTTCAAGCTGTCGGTCGACGGCGCAGAAGTGGTCGACGTCGTGGGCCTCCACATCGATCGGCACGACTCCTGCGACGCCGTAGGCCTGCTTGAGCACGCCGACGATCCGGCTGGTCAGGTTGCTGCGGCGGCTTTCCAACTGACCGCGCGCGTGTACCCGTTCGTCGCTGGTGAGGTTCCCGGTGAGTTCGGCGAGCCGGTCCTGACTCAGCAGCGCGTCGATGATGACCAGCTGGCCGAGTTCCTGTAGTCGATCGTGTTGGAAGAACGACGGCAGCCACGCGAAGGTCAACGGCGGTTCGTCGACTTCGGCGGCGACGTTGGCCACCTTGCCGCGGTCGTCGCTGGGACCGAAGTTGCCGGTGTCGAACGGGTAGTCGATCAGTACCTTGATCGCTCCGGGCCGATCCGGGTGGAAGGTCGCGGTGGCCTGTTCCCGGACGTTGCCGTATACGACTTCCACGGTGCGTTCGGTGCCCCGCCAGACGATGGTCTTGACGGCGGTGGGTGTGCCGTCGTCTGTGAGGCCGAGCTCCGCCCACAGCAGTTGTCGTAGTTTGCGTTGCCGGTCCTCGGGTGAGTCGTACTGGGGGCCGGCCAGTTGAATGATGCGATGGGTGTCGACTCCGATGAGGTTGACGTCCACTCTGGGGTCCGGGTCCTGGGTGACGTGGAAGTCACCGAACTCCGCGCCCAGGTCACGCAGGGTCTGCGCCACGGTCCGTACTTCGGTGCCGGGTACTCGGGCGGTGACCGCGCCGAGGTTCAACGCGTGCAGTCGGGAGGCGGTGAGTTCCTGTAGCGCGGGAATCGTCACCAGGGCCGACAGCAGCAGGGTCTTGACGATCAGGTCGTCGGCGTCGTAGCCGGCGGTGGTCTTCCCGTCCACGATGTCGGCGTCACTGAGGTTGTGGCGCCGCGCCAGGAAGGGCCGTAGCCGCTGGTGGTAGAACTGCTTGGTCTTGTCGAACTCGTCTCTGAGCCGGCCGGGGAACGGCCGTTCGGCGCTGTCGCAGAGGGCCTGGAAGATCGCGCCCACCGGCATCAGCTTGCCCAACGGGAGCTCACGGTGGGCGCCGAGCATCTCGCTCATGAGTTTCAATGCCGAGCGGGTGCGTTGCAGTGCACTGGACACGTTGACCATGACGTGCAGGAACGCCGGCGAGAACGGGTAGCTCTTGCGGAACTGTGCGGCGGTGCCGGTTTCACCTTGGGCGTCCAGCAGGGTGTCCCAGATGTCGGTGCGGCTGTTGGCGGTCTGGTCGAAGGCGGCATCGAGTGCGTCGGCCGCGTCGGGGCTCTTGGGACGCAGTAGGCGTTCCTGCACCACGGTGGGCAGGTTCTCGTCCGACAGTTTGATCGGCTGGAACCGTCCGGCACCGTATTCGGCCTGGTCGGAGACGGATTGGACCTCTCGTCCGCTGACGCCCTTGTTGAGGATGTCGATCAGGTCGCGTTGCCGCGGCAGGAAGCTGATGATGGGCGCGGGCCGGTGGGTCTCGGCGGATTCCACCAGCTTGGAGAGCTTCTGGGTTTCGGCGTTCATGCGGACGATGTCGCCGGTGAACTGCGACAGCCACAGAACGGTCTCGTCCAGGTGGAGGACCACGGCGTCGTACCCGAGCACGTCTTTGGCGTGTGCGCTGATTCGGGCGAGCCCGGTGTCCAGGTCGATGAAGCCGCGGCCGCTGCCGCGGAAGGAGTCGTGGTAACTGGCGAAGTGGGCGCCGCGGCCGATGAGTGCGCTGACGAGTTCCTGTCGTTCGCTGCTTTCGGGGGCGGCGGCGAAGGCCTCGTCCAACCGGTCGGTGTCCCAGCCGGATTCGTCCCAGGCGTCATGGATGGAGTCGGACGAGGTGCCGTCGGATTCGGCTTCGAACAGGCCGCCGATGAAGGCGTCGTCGCCGATCCGGCGACGTAGCGCCTTGGCGTCGGCGATCAGGGTGTCGGACTGGTACACCACGGGTAGTGGCTTGCCGGGGTGGTGTTCGCGCACCGTGTCGACGTAGCGGCCGAGGATGGCGTCTTCCAGGCTCTGGGCGTCGATCATGTGTTGCGTGATCTGCAGGAACCTCTTACCCGGCAGCCATGCGTCGTGCGTGGCGATGGTCTTGGTCAGACCGTGCTTGCCGCGGGCGTTCGGGTGGTGTTGCAGGATCGCCTTGAGTACACCCAGGAAGTGCGATTTACCGGCACCGAAGGAGCCTTCCAGGTAGGCGGCCTGCGACACCCCGGTGGTGACGGCGGTCCGCACCAGTGTGAGGGCTTCGTCGAAGCATTCGGCGAGCTGGTCGGTGACGACGTATTCGGCCAGCAGCTTGTCGACGTCGTCCATGGTGTCGCGGCCGAGCACCATGACCCAGTCGCCGGCTTGGACCGACTCGGGGATGTCGAAGATGTCGTCCAGCGTGCGGGTCATGTCTGCTTCCTCCGTCCACGGGTGGCGGTCGGCCGCCATTCGGCGAGTGCGGTGTCCGACAGGCCGAGCCGCTGTTGTTCTTCGGCCAGGTAGGTGCCGTAGTCCTGGGCCGGACTCGAACCATAGGTCCGGTCGATCTCATCGTGCCATTGCCGCACCCAGGGCATGATCTCGGCGAGACCTGCGACCAACGGCGTCAGTCGCTCGATGTCGTCGGCCCACTGGGCCGCCCTGGCTTGCAGGATGGTGACGAGGGCGTGGGCGGCTTGGGCGTGGTCCCAGCCGGCCCACCCGAGAAGCAGCGACGGGTCGGTATCGGGGGACGCCTCCGGGTAGGAAATGAAGCGTTCCTTGGGGACATCGAGTTTGCCGCGGTGCCGCCAGTAGCTGGTCTTGCGGAAGTCGCCGGAGCCGTACTTGGGTGGCACGGGGATGTCGCGCCGGTCACCGGTGCGGTCCTCTTCGCGTTGCAGCGCCCAGGTCCGCTCCCATTGGACACGTTTCCGTAGGCCGGAGTCCTTATAGCGAAGCGCCGCCAGGTAGGGCACGTGCTCGTCCTCGATCAATTTCGCGACGACGGCGGCGATGTCGGCGTTCGGACCGGCGTACAGCCGCAACACCGAGACGACATCCGAGTTGGCGCGGAGCCGGTCGGCGAGCTGGTTGACGGTCAACGGCGCCGGGTTACCGGCATTGTCGAACCACAGGTCGCGATCCTCGCAAGCATCCAGCAGCCAGTCCCGTAGCGCGGCGGTCTCCTTCTTCTGCCACGGGTCGGTGGACCAGCGGCGTTTGCATTCCGGCCGCTCGATCAGGGCGATGTGCGCGTGCGACTCGATCTTGTCGATCCGGCGCTGCACCAGGTCTCGGTACCACTGTGGCCAGTGCGTGGGGATCTCGGTGATCGGTGTGGAGCCGTGTCGCGCGAACCACTGGGTGTCGAGCTCCCCGGCGGCCATTTTGCGGGCCATGACGATCTCGAACGGCCGCTCCCCCAGGGCGATACCGGGAACCTCGTCGAGGTCGGGGGCCTGTAGGGCGGCCCGGTCGGCTTCCGGGATCAGGTCGTACCGGCCGTAGACCTGCCAGTCGAGTTCTTCCTGCAGGGCGATCATCCGGGCACGGATCCGGGCATGCGCGGCGGCGGCCTGGTCGAGCCGGTCGCGGGTGGGAGTGTCGGTCGCACAGACAGCGGCGGGTTCCTGTGCGGCGAGCTCCTGGGCAAGTGTGTCGAGCCGACGGCCAAGGTCGAGGGGGAGTGTGGCGGGGAGGGGGAACTCCTGAAGCTTGGTACCGGTGAACTCGTAGAACTCCTCCCACTCGTCACCTCGATAACCTTCGTTGACGCCACCGTTGCCCTTACCGTGGCTCACTTGTTTGAGCCAGAAGCAGGCCGTGGAGCTGTTCAGCAGGCCCAACAGCTCCAGGTGGTCGTCCTCAGTCGCCCCCGCCGGCAACTTGATCACCGGAGCCGACTGTTTGAAGACCTTCCCACCCCGATCCAACACGAAGTGGTTATGGGTGGCGACAAAGGCAAAAGTGATGGAGAGCGGCGTGCGGAGCTTCTTAGGATATATCTCCTGCCACTCATACCAGCTCATCCCCCGCTCTAGCATTGGCGTCCCAAACCGGCGACGAAAAGAAATAGCGGTTCGATATTTCGAGAGCAACTCGCGGGTTTTCGGAAGCGATTCAATCGGCCGAACTTCGAAGTTATCTGAATATATCCAGATTGCGTCGAAAGTTGGCCTGCAAACGTAATCCCTCACCACCTCGCCAGTTATCAGCGGAATGGTCATCTCCATCTGAAGCCGAGAGGCGACCCCGTCTGAGGGAAGAAGGTAGAGATCATCTTCACCGGTCACCGAAGCAATGCCGAGCTCAACGGCTCGGCTTTTCAATCTGCCTGTAGCTTGCGTCTCCACATGCTCAAGCAAAACATCAGCTCCACCGCCACTCAAGCTCCACGGGTGGGTGGCTAGGCGTTCTCGCTCCAGGTCTGCCACACTCACCCATTGGCTCTCACTACCCGGCTGGTTGATCTGCTCAACGATCGCCCGCCACACCAACCCTTCGGCCGGATTCGCGGGTTGTGATGGCTCACCCTGGATACCGAGAACCGCCCGAACCGGACGGGGACGTGGGAAGCGATTACGCCCCACCAGAATCACGGTCGGGGTGCCGTGTCCGGGAATGTATGCGCCTGAGGTGTCGATGACGTGAGTCAGGTGAGCCGAGTTGACGAAGTACTTTTCAATCAGATCCTTACCGAACTCCCGCTTCATGAAGGAGTTGGCGGTGATCTGTCCGACATGGCCGGCCGGTCGGCCATGATCGTCACCACGCATGGCGAGCCGAAAGAATCGCATGGCGAACGGCGCCGATAGTGCGTACTTGCCGCGGCACACGTCCTTGTACAGACCGCGGTAGTTGGCGTTCTCCTGCTTGTCCTTCACGGTGATGTATGGAGGATTTCCCACCACCACGTGGTAACTGCCGGACCCGAGCAGGTCCACTTTCTTCCTGAACCTCGGCTCATTGATGTCCTCAGCCAGGTAGGTGTGTGGTGGCTTGGCTTCCAGCCCTTCGATCTCACCTTGCACCTGTGGCGCACCCCGGCCGTGAATCAGCGAGTCACCCACCGCCACATTGACCGTGAAGTTCGGTGCCTCCGCCAGGGTCTCCTTGTCCCCCGCCGCCTTCATGGCCGCCAACAGCAGCCGGAATCGGGCGATCGCCACCGCGAAGGGGTTCTTGTCGACACCGTGGACGCTGTACAGCACTCGGTTGATGAGTTCCCAGCGTTCCATGCCGGGCGCCTTGCGTTCCCAGGCGTCCAGTAGCCGGTGGAAGGCGCCGAGCAGGAAGTGGCCGCTGCCGCAGGTGGGGTCGATCAGTCGCAGTCCGCGTGGCATGTCGTCTCGCGGCCCGGGGTATTCCGGCTCAAGCCCGAACTCGTCGATGGCCGGTGTCAAGGTCAGGTCGAGGATGAACTCCTCGACGAACTCCGGGGTCTGCAACAGCGCATAGGTCTTCTTGGCGTGCTCCGACAGGTCCTGGTACAGGTCGCCCAGGAACCGGGTGTCCCAGTTCGGGTCTTCGAAGTCGTATCGCAGGCTGCCGGCCGCCTCGCCGGGAGTCCGCCAGAACGACAGCAACCGCTTGGCGGCCGGGTGGGACGGCGTGATCCGCCACAGCGGGTTGTGGGCGTTGAACAGTTCGGCGGTCGCGGTGGAGGCCGTCGCCAGACCGCGGAAGGCGTGGATCAACCAGTCACGGTCGGTGTGGGTGGGGTTGGTGGAGAAGTAGGCGCTCTGCTGGTCGATGGCGTGTTCGGTGCCGTTACCGGCGCCCGCGATCCATCGCTCCTCGACGAGCGAGTTGTCCTCACAGAACCGGACGAACACCGTGCCGAGCACCCAACCCACGGCGGCCTGCGCAAGCTGGTCTTCCAACCAGGCTTCATAACCGATGGCCAGACGTTCGGCGGCCTTGGCGGCGTCGTACTCCCGCCGCAACGGTTCCGCGAACTCAGCCTCTGCGGCCCGTTCCCGGAGGTCGTCAACGAGCGCCTTGACCTCGCCTTGCAGGTCCTTGAGCAAACCGGCCCGGTCCATCTCTCCCCAATCGTCGAAACCGGTGACGCCTCACGGTCACCGGGCAGGTGTCGGTATCAGTCGCCGGCGGTGAAGACGCTCGACAGGGTGAGCTGTTCGCCCTGGCTGTCGATCGCGCCGACCAGATGGTCGTCCAACTGCGCCGGGAGGTGTGGCCGTTCCATCGGGCACACCAGCCACAGCCCATGCGGGGGCCGGTTCGGCTGCCGGGCCGCCTGCATAAAGGACGACAACAGGTCACGCCCGCCGGAGTACCGGGCCAGCGGGGTGGCGTCATGCAGCAGCACCGTACCGGGCAGCTCTGCGACCTGGTCGGCGAGCCGGGGCCAGACGTCCACCAGTAGTTTGTTGAGGCCGCGGAGCGCCTTCAACGGTGCGTCGGGCCGATCCGCGGCGAGAACGGTCTGCCACGGGGGCTTGCCGCCGCCGTCCTGCCACACCGATTTCAGTGCATCGAGGAACGCGGCCGACACGTCGACCGGTGTCACACCGGGAAGCTCGGTGAGCCGTTCGGTGACGGGCAGTGCGTGCTTGGTGTTGACCCGGATCGCCAGGAAGCCACCCCGCCGGGTGGCGCCCCGCAACCGGGCGTCCAACTCGGCGCGCGGCGTCATGGTGAGGCTGCCGCCGCTGCGCGTGCCGGAGCGCCGCGAGGTGTCGGTGCCGACGGGGTGTCTCAACCGGATCTTCCGCGGATCATCCGGGTCGGCGATGACCTTGAGGCCGCAGCGGTGCAACAACTCCAGCAGGTCGCTGCGCTTCTCCGGGAAGTTCGCCAACCTGGGGAAGCGTGCGGTGACTCGTTCCCTCAGCTTGCCGACGTCCACGCCGCCGGGGTTGTCGAGCAGCAACGCGAGGTTGGTCAGTCGGACGACCCGCACCGGATCGAGGTCGACCGGGTACAGCTCCAACCGCGGGGTCACCTCGACGGCCGGGTCGAGGTCGGCGGCCAGCCGCACCATGTCGGCGTCCGACAACGGGATCATGCCTTTGGGGCCGGCCACGGCACCCAGCTCGGTCCGTACCCGGGTGGCCGAGGGCAGTGGCTCGTTCTCGCCCAGGCCGATCAGTTCCCGGGCCCGGGCAGCGAGCTTCTCGGCGTACTCGATGAGTTCGGACTCCACCGGCTGGTTAGGGTCCGCGGACACCGAGGCGAACACCACCGTGCCGTCGGGGTACCGCTTATACGTCAACTGCGGCTCGTTCAGCCGTTGGTCGGATTCGTACGCCACCCGCAGGCATGCGCTCGCCCGGTTGAGCCGCTCCTCGGGGTCGGTCAAGTCGCTTCCCCGCACGGCGAGCAATGCCCTGGCCAGTGCTTCTGCGGACATGACCCGGCCGTGGTTCTCCAGTAGTTCCACGACCGTCAGCCGCAGTGCTGAGACTCCGACGACCGACTTCTTCCACCGATCGTTGACGACCCTGGTGAGTGCATTGCTGACCTCGGCGACCGAGACTTCGGCTTGCTCGGCGATCTGCTCGAACGTCGACCAGGGTTTCAACGGCGAACTGTTCTCCCCGTCGGGAAGTGCCAGTATCAGGCGTTGCAGGGTCAACTGTTGCTCATCACCACGGCCGGCGACGAACTGATCGGCCAGTTTGTCGACCGTTGCGGTGTCCCACTCCTTGCTCGGCGCCTTCGCCGATTCCGGCGACCGTTCGGCGAGACTGAACCGTTGCCGCCACGCCGTGGTGATCCGGCTCAGTTCGTTACGGACCCGCATGCCCTCACCGCGTAGCCTGCGGATCTCATCGGGATTGATCCGCGCCAGTTCACCGGCGGTGGACACGCCGAGTCGATCATGGGCGAGTGCGAACGCTCGGTCGGACAGGCCGGCCGCTGACAACGGCGTCTCCGGTTGCGCGGCGTCGATCGCGCGCTGCCGGAGTTCCTGCATGGAATGTGACTGTTCGGTCACGGTCTCGGCGGTGGTGACCGGCGGCTCGGTGTCCAGGGCCAGGAACGCTTTGCGGAATCCCTTGACCATGTCGGCCAGATCCGGGTGGCGTCTGGTGTGGTCGCGGTGCAGTGCCGTGTGAAAGAAGTCCACCAGACCCTCGCGAATCGCCGGGTGGAAGGACTCCTCCGCCAGTGAGGGATACTCCGCGGTGCCGAACTGCGGTGAGACCACGCCGTCGCCCCAGATCGGCAACTGCCGGGACGCCATCTCGTGCAGGGTCACGGCCACCGAGTAGCGTTCCGCGGCGTCGTCGAACCGCAACCGGTTCGGCGGTCCCAGGAACGGGTCGCGGTACTTGTCGGTTCCCGCCGCGGTGTTGTCCTCCGACACGTCGGCCAGCGAGAAGTCGAACAGCACCAACTGTCGGCGCTTCTTGTTGCCGCGTTCCTGGATGCCCAGGTTGGCGGGCTTGATGTCGCGGTGCCGGATGCCCTTCTGTTCCAAGAACTGCAGCATGGCGAACAGGTCCTCGGCCCAGGCCTCGAGTTCACCGGGTGTGAGGCCTTCTCGGCCGAGGTAGTCGGCCAGGGTCTTGTTTCCCGCCGGTTCCAGCACCAGGGCATACCGGCTGCCGAGTTTGATCGGCCCGTCGTACCGCTCGACGATGTAGCTGGACCGGCAATTCTGAAGCTGTACGGCCTCCTGCTCCAACCGTTCCCTGTCGGTGCCTTCCAGACCGATCTTGAGGACGACCGGGCGGTCGTCGTGCGCGGTGTCGGTCGCCAACAGGGCGCGAGCCGAAGCACCCTTGCCCAGCACCCGCTCCACCAGGAACGGGCCCAGCACGTCCCCGCGTTTGGCGGTCAACGGGTCCGGCATGTCGGCCGCGTCGGGGTCGGTCAGCTCGGCTTCGACCAGGTCGAGGTATTCCGAGAACGCGGCGACGTCCATCAACCGGTCGGCCGGCCGCACCGCGGTGGATTCCCGCACCAGGTCGTCGACGCTCGACAACAGGTCGTCTCGTACCGCCGAGGGCACCAGCGCACCGTCTTGTTGGAGCCGGGCGATGAGTTCGCCTCGGTCGGCGGCCGGCGCCTGCCCGGTCAGCAGAAGGTAGGCGATGCTTCCCAGCCCGTAGACGTCGAGTTGCGCCGGTTCCGCGTTGTGGCTGTCCACCTCGGGTGCCAGGTAGACGTCGGCCTCATCCTTGAGGTGCCGCGCCAAGGTGGTCATGTTGCGCGTGGTCAGGCCGGGGAGTTCACCGGTGCCGCCGTGTCCACCGGCGGTCTGCCAGTCGGCGATCCGCAGGTGCGGAACCGGGTCGCCCTCCCGTGGCGGTGCGACCAGGATGCTGCGGGCACCCAACGCCCGGTGGTAGAGCCGATTCCGATGGGCGTGGTCGAGCGCGTCGACCAGTTGGCGGATCATGTCGACTCGGTGGTCGATCACCAGGTCGTCGCCGTGCTCGGCCATGAAGTCCGGTAGCCGCTGCCAGTCCTTGCCGTGTCGGAACACCACGGCCGGGCCCGCGTCGAGCTCGTCGTGAAAGCTGTCCACCTGCACGATGCCGTCGTGGTGGATGCCGAGCGTCGCCCGATACTCCCGTTGCGCGACCGCCCGAGTGGTCTGCCGACGTTCGGCCGTATCGTCCTGCTCGGCGTAGTACACCCGTACCCGGCGCTTGTCTCCGGAGATGTCCTGGTGCTCGGCGAGATAGTCGGACCAGGTGGGGCCGACGTCCGTTGCCTTCGACTCCAGAACATACGGCCCGACGTGCACGCCGCTACGCAACTTGCCGACCCCGATGTCGGTCAGCAACTGCGGAAGGTGCTTGGCGAACGCCGGGGTGACCCGGTGCTGCTCCGACTTGGGCGGGGTGAACAACAGGCCGGTGCCGATCTCGGGCAGTTTCGTCTTTCCGCCGAGCTTCTCCCGCCCGTAGACGCCCACCCGTTGGATCTCGTCGAACTGGCACACCAGGTCGGCCGCCGACAGGAACACGATCGGGGTGATGAACGGGACCGGCCCGACCTTGCGTTTGCGGGCGGCCGTTTCAAGCCGGGACCTGAGTTCCTTGCTCTTCTGGTTCGTGATGTGCAGCGGGTTGTTGATGGAGCCGTCGGAGTCGAACACCCAGGTCGAGCCCCGATTCCACGCCCGGCCGCGGTGGCTCTTGATCTCGATGAGGTAGAGCCCGGACGGTGCCGCGATCAGCAGGTCGCACTCCCACACCCGGCCGTTGGTGCCGGTGAACTGGAAGCACTGTCGTGCGGCGTACGGGGCACGATCGGGCATGATCGACTTGACATGGGCGAGGGCGTCCCGCTCCCACGAGAACTCGGATTCATCCCCCTGCCATCTGTTCGACACCTGCGGCGGTCCTTCTTCACGGCGTGTACACGGGCAGCCCACCAACTGTGCCACACGTTGAGACGAACGCCACGGGACCCATTGCATCGATCTGGTCACCGAACGGCTGAGCCGAGCGTGCTCACCACCGCCATGACCAGACGCGCCATCGCGAGTGCCGGCAAGGGAACCGGCCGACAGTGGTCAACGATCGAACACTTGCCGTAGTCGCGATGTATCGATATAGTCCCTAGGCTGTCACTTTGAGCGACACGGGAGCCCCTCATTGCTGGTACTCGAATTGGCCTGCCCTCAAGGACGTCCCCTTCTCGGTTTCCCGGTGGTGCGCACATGACGATGCCCCGTTCCAAGTGGCTGACCGACCTGACCACGGCGGCGGGCCGGGCGGTCGAGCTTGCCGAGAACATCAAGGCCGGGGCCGGCGATTACGTGGCCGTTGGTGCGGTGCAGCCGGCCGACGACCGCGGACGGGGTTGGTACCGCTACTCGAAACCCGCATCCCGGGTACGGCTGGAGCAACTGGAGAACGCCGTACTGGCATACCGTGCAGGTCCACAGGACAAGAGCCATCCGGTCACCGCTTCGGAGGTCGATAACGGCGTCCTGTACGTGAAGACCGGAATCACGACCCCTTCGGACTCCCAGTACCTGTTCGTCGAACGCTACGACCGGCGCAAGCAGCTCGAAGGACGCCGAGACGGGTTGGCAGGTCTGCCGGGTGGCAGCCTCGCCGAACGATTCGGCGAACACAGGCTCGACCCGATTCCGTTGCAGCCGACCGATAACACCCGGGTGAGTCGGGAACAGTCGGCAGCCTTCCGCGCCTGCTGCGCGCCGGGGCTTCAAGTCGTATGGGGACCGCCGGGCACCGGCAAGACCCATGTCATCGCCGAGGCGTTGGCCCATCTCATGGCGAGCGGACACAGTGTACTGCTCGTGTCGAACACCAACATCGCCGTCGACAACGCCATCGCCAAGCTCGTGACACTGAACCGACCACCGTCGGGTCGAGTCGTTCGCATCGGAACGCCGGCGATACCCGAGATCGCTCGCAATCCCGATGTGTCGTTGACGGCGTTGATCCAGGCACGTCAGGCGGATGTGCAACGCCGAATCGACGAGTGCGAAGAGGGCCTGAAACGTCTCCAGAACGATCCCCGACAATCGGCCCTGACCGATGCGGTACGCAGGGTCGAGGACTTCGGCGAACAGCGTTACCGAGCGGCGGCCGATCGGGCCGAGAATCGCCGAAGGCTTCAGAGCGTGAAGTCGGAACTCGACGCGCTTGAACACCGGGAACGAGACCTCGACTCCGCACTCGGTCAGATCATCGCGAGTGCGGTCATGGCGGAGTGGGCGGTGCTGCGCGCTGCGGAACTCGCGCAGCTGGCCGAAGTCTCCCGACTCGGCGACCACCTGCAGGAGCTGAGTTCTCTGCCGTTGGTGCACCGGTGGAGACAACGGAGACTCGCCCGACGGGTACGCAGCCTCCACATCGAACAGGAAGCCAGGCGTATCGAGGCGACACGACGTCGCGAGGACTTCGAAACCGAAGAGGTCGAACGGTATCGAGGGCTGGCGGAGCCGCCTTCGGTCACCGCCGACGATGATCCCGCGGAACTGCGTCGTCGACGCGACACACTGGACGAGGACCGGAACACGCTTACTCAGACGTTGTCCGAACTGGCGCGACATATCGCGACCGTGCGGCGACGAGCCTCCGACGCCCAGGCGAAACCGATGCCCGTCACGGGAGATGAGGAGCTGCTGCGGAAGGCGGATGCCGCAGGCATCCCGCAGCTGTTGCAACGGCTTCCCGAATTGCGACGTGCCGCAGGCACATGGCGGCAGGAACTCGACGCGGCAACTCGGCGGTATGAAGAGCTGACGAAACTGGCAGCGAAGCAACGCCGCGAGATCGGTCCGAAGATAATCGCGGAGGCACAGGTCGTTGCGACCACCCTGGCCTTGTTGGCGATGAACCCGGCGGTTCGTACCAAGGCCTACGACTTCGTGATCGTGGACGAGGCGGGCGCCTGTCTCATTCCCGATCTCGCGCTGGCCGTCGGCATCGCCGGAAAAGGTGCCGTATTGGTCGGTGACTACCTCCAGAACGGACCCATTCTCGACGACGCAGAGCGCCGGGATCCATTCACCGCCGAACACTTCTCCGGCGACTGCTTCAAGGTCTTCGGCATCACCGACCCCCGCACCGCCCGTGGTGTATCAGGCTGCGCGGTACTGACCGAGCAACGTCGCTTCGGCCGAACGGTGACCGAGCTCGTCAATCGAGTCGCATACCGGGGTGTTCTCGAGGCGATGTCCGACACCGGTGGTGAGATAGTCGTCATCGATACCGAAGATCTCGGTAGCAACCTGGCCGGCATCGAACGAGTCGGCAAGTTCAAGGGCTCCTGGCCCATCGGCGCCTTGATCGCACAGGCCCTCGCCGAGCATCATCATCTCGGTGCCGAGCGGGAGTCCGTCGGCGTAGTGGTGCCGTACAAGGAACAGGTGAGAGCGACCACGGAGTTCCTGGAGCAGTCGCCGGTGGGGCCGGCGGTCGAGGTCGGCACCTCACACACGTTCCAGGGGCGTGAGTTCGACATCGTGCTCTTCGACATGGTGGAAGACGGACGAGGCCAGTTCGCCTCCTTCGAAAGTGGTGCCGGCGACTTCCATCTCAGTACGCTGAGACTCTTCAACGTCGCCGTCACACGGGCGAGACGCCGCACGTACCTGTTGGCCGACACGGCGGCCTTCCGGGCGGCGAAGAGCGGGCCGTTGGCGGAGATCCTGCGCCTGCATCATGAGCACAAGGTGATTCGGGTAGCCGCTCGTGAGCTCCTGGGTGTGGGAAGCAGCGGTGAACCGCCCGCTCTCGGCACGCCGGCGCGTGACGTCTATGACGCGCTCAGCAGCTATGTGAAGCTGATCGACATCTACGATCAGGTCACCGGTATCGACCCCATACTTCACCGTATCGACCATGCCAAGACCGCGGTGTGGATGTGGAGTCCCTGGATCGGACAGTACCAGCGCCTTCAAGACGCGCTGATCGCCGCGCACGGTCGTGGTGTAGCGGTCAACGTGGTGACATTGCCGGAGCGCGAGCTCACCCAGAAGACGCTGGCGAGCCTGCACCACTTCGAAGGTCGATTCAAGGGCCGAATAATCCACATGCAGCACATGCACCAGAAGATCGTGGTCGTCGATGATCGACATTGCTTCGTAGGCAGCCAGAATCTGCTGTCCGTGGCCGAGGGCGAACGGGACCGGCGCAAGGAGGTCATGCTCGAAATCGACAGCGGTCCCATGGCGGCGATGCTGTTGAAGCACGAACGCAGCACCGACCTACTGAAGGACGTCAACTGTCCGAAGTGTGGAAAAACGATGCGCTGCGTGAACATCATGAGTCGCGACAAGAAGCGCGTATGGCTGTGGCGTTGCGCGGTCGGAAGCGGCGCTTGCAACGGCGAGATGGCCTTCACCGATGCGCCTCGCCCCCACCTCCGCGGGCGGTCACCCGCCTGGAATCGTTGACAGTCCGGCGGGACACAACCGACGACCGGGAGCGATCCGTCGACCACTTCGACGCGTTACGGCCGGCTCGACCCGACCCGCCACGTCGTAGGGCCGGGGTGGCCGTGGTTGAAGCGGCTACCGAGACGATACCGCTGCCCATCAGCTCTCGGGGCTTACCGCTGCGACGGGCGGCGTGTGGTTTGTACGGTGTCGGTGACGGGTTTCTCTTGTGTGGAAGGTGTTGTGGTGTATGGCGTCTATTGATGATCTGGTGGCGTCGATCGATGGTGATGTCGCTGCGGGGAACGGGTTGGCGGGGCAGGTGGAGGCGTCGCGGGCGATGGCGGAGCAGTTGACGGGTGTGTTGATGGGCTTGGCGGTGGAGGGGGTGGCGGCGCAGGTGGATCTGTGTCGGCGGGAGTTGGAGGCGGCGTTGGGGTTGCAGAGGGCGCTGGTGGCGAAGCTTGAGGAGGCGCGGGCGGCTGCGGAGTTGGCCAGGACGATATGAGCGGTGGGAATCTGAGTGTCCGGGATCTGGTGGCGTTGATCGCTGCGGCGCGTGATGCGGCGGGGCGGGTGCGGGACGGGGTCGCCGGCAGTGTCGCCACGGGTGGGGAGGCGCTGGACCGTCTGGACGCGGCGGGGATCGGTGGTAGCGCCGCCGGTGCCGAGACGATGCGGGCGGTGGAACTTCTGGGTGAGGCGTTGAGCGAGGCGGAACACCTTGACGGGCATCTGGAGAAGTGCCGCTTCATCGCCATGTCCGCCATCACCGGCCTGTACAGCAACGGCACCGGCGGCTACCAGGGCAACGGAGAATCAGCTGGCAAGTCCGACGCCGTCTCCAGCGGTAGTGCGCATATCGGCGATGACGTCAACGCGCCTGGTCTGCCCACTCACCCGTTTCGCCAGGAACTGGCCGGCAGCGATGAAGAGGACAAGTCGCGCCTACAGCGTTTCGGCAGGCGATTCGTTCGCGCGGCTGGTGACCTGCAGAAGACAGGCAAGGATCTCAGTAAGTCCGGTACCAGCCAGGTCGCAAGTCACGATCCACACAAGTACGGGCAGGCCACTGTAGCCACCGACAAGGGGCAGCCGTCCATATCCGGACCGGGCAGCGGCGATGTTCAAGCCGTGGATATCGTCAGTAACGCAATCCTGCTGTCGGCGTTCGCCGTGGAGGCCGTGTCCCGGATGATCAGGAAGAGGAACGATGGCAAGTAAACAACTCTTCAAGGACACCGTTAAGGCGTTGGCGCTGGGTGATGCCGACCGCGCCATGGAGCTTGATGAGCGAATCAGCAGTGAGGATCGCGGGGATTACTTCATCTATCTCTCGGCGGTCATGGCCGGTGCGATCGAGCACCACTTCGCGAACGATCACAGCCGCGAAGCCATCGCCAGGTTCGCCGAAGAACTACGGTACGAGTTCCGCAACGCCACTCCCCCGGTGAAACCACTGGTCATCGAAGCGGTGGTGCGCGCATTCTACGGCGAGGACCACCTACTCGATGATGTCAGCAACGACGACCAGATTCTCGCAGCGTATCCGATCATCCGCAGCATCACATATCGGTCTGAGCACATGCGCTCGAATCTCGACAAGTACCTCGCCGATGCTGCGATGCTGGCTGACCAGTGGGGGAGCCAGGCCTAGCACCTGCGTTGCGGATTAGGTGCGGTGTGCGGATCGATGCGGAATCCGCACACCGCTCAGATCAGCCACCGATCATGCGTCCAGGTGGCCGTGTTTGATGGCTGTGAGCATGGCCTTCCAGTCGGTGGCCGGGGCGGTGAGGACCGGACCGGTGGGACGTTTCGAGTCGCGTACGGCAACCGTGTCCGCTGCTGCACCGACCTCGACACAGTTGGCGTTTCCGCCGCTGGCGCTTCGGGCGCTGCTGCGCCATGCAGCGATCTCCACGCACTGCCCGGGGCCACTGTCGCTACGTGAGGATTTGCGCCAAATCAGCCAATTAGGAGGGTCCTGCTCAATGTGCGGCATGGTCTGGGATGCGATCATTGAAGTTCCTTCAATGCATCACGGATGAAGTTCCGTGTCTTGGTGGGGCTCAATGCCGACCGTACCAAAGCGGCGTGCACCTGCCGAATTCTTGAGACCTTGCCGCTCTCTTCAAGGAAGGTACGGCCAGCGAGATTCTCGATGTAGGCGACCTCAGGAAACGGGTCGGGCATCTCGAAGTACGAAAACGGCCCCGCATAGCCCGCGTCCCACTCTGCGGTGATCGGGAGGAGGCGAATCTGGATGTGTGGCAGTTCCGAGACGGCCACCAGGTGTTCAAGCTGCTCGCACATGACGGTACGTCCTCCGACCATCCGAAGAATGGCCGCTTCCTCGAGCACCACCGACAACGGTGTCGTTCGATCTTGAAAAACGGTCTTCTGTCGCGCGAGGCGAATCTCGAGCTGTCGGTCTACGTGTTGGGCGGTTATCTCCGCTTCAGTGGCATGATCGACCACCGCTCGGATGTAGCCCGGCGATTGCAGGAGACCGTGGATCAGGAGAGGCGAGAATATGCGGATGCGCTTCGATCGAGCCTCAAGCCAGGTGTAGTCGAGAAAGCCGCGGTCTATGTCGGTGGTGTCACCGTCCCACCAGTCCTTCCGCCAGGAGTCCTTATTGAACTGGAGTAGCGCGTCACGTTCCAGGGGATCAGACACTCCATAGAGGTGGATCATCTCCTTGACATACGGGTGCCGCACTCTCACGGTGCCCTTCTCGAAGCGACTCAAAGTGGCATCGGTGAGATTCAGCTGCTCTCCCGCGGCCTTCAATGTGAGACCCGCAGCAACTCGAGCAGCCTTCAAACGCTCACCCAACCACTGGTTCCGCAGCGACAGAGAACGATTCTTCGACATGAGCGCCCCTCATGGTGGTAGCGGACCGTCATCGGCATGCAGGACCGCTATTGCGTAATATTACAAGCCATGCTAGCGTAATCGTGTTGCTACAGCAACTTGGAGTGATCTGAGTGGTTGTGGAGGCTTCCCCAGTTGCCGTCTTCGGGCGGTGGCGGGGAGGGAGAAGACCGGGGCGGGTCCTGAAGTTTGGCGACCTAAGTCCCGCCCCGGTCCTTCAACTAACGGAACTCGCGAAAGGAGCTCGCGCGGTCAACAGTCTGTCACACCGGGTCGTATCGCGGCCAGGTGTCGTCACCGGATCGCCCGTCACGGGCTGACTCGACGGTCCCGACACCCGCCACCCTACCGAGCCCCATTTCTCACGCTTTCCCGTAGCGCGCCGGTGGTCTTGCGCCGACAACGCCGCCGCGCCCGGTGGGCGGGCACTCATTCCGCCCGGTGCCTTGGTCGTGCCCTCCGCACGGCCGCAGCGCATCGACGGGTACCCGCCCACCGTCGGCCTCAACACCCGGCCCGATGCTCCCGCATCCACGTTCCCGGACTCCGAGCGAGGCATCGGCCGTTCCGCACATCCGGGCCGCGGTTCGGCTATTCGTGAAGCGCGCCGCGTCCGTCCACACACAGCAGACTTCGATCCGATTCCTCTGGGGGTACACCGTCATGGCGATTCGTTCGTGTAGCTACGAGATCCTGATACCCGGTGCCGACCCGGCACCACCGGCACCCGTTCACCCCGACCCGCACGTCAACGTGGTACTCACCGCGGTGGCACGCGCGGCCCGGACCAGGCGGTTCGCGTTCGTGCAGACCCGCGTCACCGAAGAGCGGGTCGACACGGGCCTGATCATTCACGGGGTGGAGAACCCCGACGGCACCGCCGTGGTCCTGGCCAAGGACGGGCACCCGTTCGGGTGGTTCACCACCGTGGACTCCGCACACGCCCGGATGCCGCTACCGGACATGTACCTGGTGTGGCTCGACCCGGAACGCGACCCCGACCTACTCACCGAAGCCGAGGCCAAAGCCGCCGCCCAAGACATCGACATCTACCTGATGGCGGTACCGTTCGCCGCCCTCGGCCTAGCCGACGCCCGGCAACGCGCACTCGACATCCTGGCCTGCCTGCAAGACACCGTGCCAGGAATGCTCGCCGAATCGGCGGGGATCTTCGACGCGGCCAGGTCCACCAGCTTCCTCACCCTGTACTGCCCCGAACCGGGTTGCACGCTCTCGCCGTACCACCACGGCGACCACCACATCACACCCGAACGCGAGGCGGCCTCCGCCGACGAACCCACCGCACAGCCGGTTCATGAGTCCACATCGGAATCAGTGATCACACCCCCAGCCGTGACCACCGAACCGGAGGGGGAATCCGGCACGCCAGTGATCGCCGACCCACCACCGGCCCCGACACCATCCCCCGTCGCTCAGACGACACCCGGGACCGAGGCGGCACCGGACAGCGCGTCCCGCCCGGCGGCAACACCACCGGCGACGTCGGGCCGACCGCCGCACGACCGCAAGCCCGGGGTGGAGCGATGACCGCCAGACCACCGGTCGTGACGCCCGCAGATGTGGACTGGATCGACTCCTACGGCGACGCCCAAGTCTGCGGACACCGGTTCACACGAGACGACATCCTGCGCCACGAGGCGATCTGGGACCGCCGCACCCACGACAACGCCTTGACATCCACCGCACGCCAACGCATCGCCGCCGCACTCACCGAAGAACTACACCAACGCAACGCCGACGCGCTCGCGGCACACACGCGGCAACACCAACCACCGCCCGAAACCGCCGCACCCGAACAACAGCCAAACCCGCCCGAGACCGTCGAAGAACCACGACAACCCGCCACCGAAGCACTCACCACCTGGCAACACGACCACCCGACCACCACCGTCACCTGGCGCGCCTGCGACAGCTGAACCCGACCCAACCCACTTGGTCCCCGCCAAGTCGCACTTGGTCCACGCCACGTCGCACTTGGTCCCCGTTAGATCGGGCTTGGTCCACGTCAAGTCGTGCTTGGTCCTCGCCAAGTGGGCGCAAATAGGCGTAAACCACGCATAACGGTCGCGGTCCGTCCACCGGAGCAGGACCAAGCGGAACCGGAAGAGGACCAAGCCGACGAGGACCAAGAGCAGCCGGGCGGGGACCAAGCGGCACCGGGCGAGGACCAAGCGGACTCCCCCAGAGCCACAGCGCGGAACGCCACCGCCACACCGCACGACACCCACGTACACGAAAACGGCGACCAGGCTGCGCCAACAGCCGGGCCGCCACACGGACGAGAAGCAAGGAGTTCTCGCCATGTCATGGTGCAGCATAACCAGTAACCAACAGACCACACAGATCGCCCGCGCCGAACGCATCCGCGCACTACACACACCCGGCAGACGCCAAGCCCGACACGGCTTCCGACGCCACTGCACCGAATGCCGCCAACACTGGCACCGCACAAGAGGCTGCGCCCCCTACCTCTGGGCCACCGACTACCTGTCCGCGCTCTCCAAAGTCGTCTACCCGAGAGCACCACACCGACCCAAAGGCAGACACCGCCCCGCCTACACCCGCGCACTACACCGGGCCACCCGAGCGGTACAGCAAGTCTCCCGGCCGGCTGCTACGCCATACCGCCCCCAACCGGGGTGCCACACCCTCCCCGCCTGGTAGCGGTCGCAGCGCTCGCGCCGCGCCGAACAACCAGGCCACGATGTCCGACGCGGCGCCACTCCAGCACCCACGCTCGCCAAGTCTAGAAACACCTCACGTCACAGACGTCAACTCACCACGCCAAAGATCATCCCAACGTATGATGCGTTTATTGCGATTACTGCGAATACTCTTATAGGAGGTGTGTTATGCCCAAACACAAGACACTCGGTTCAGTACCGGCAGGCTCAGTACCGACGGAAATCGCTGAACGGGCTTCTCGTCGTATTCGTGATTACCTGGACCGGCATCCCGAGAAGCCCGACACCATCGAAGTGAAGATGGAACACGGCGAACCGTCGCTCGTCCTACCTAGGCAAGCCGTGGTGATGTTCGCGAAGATCCTGGCCCAGCTAGCAGAGGGCGAAGGTGTATCCATCGTCCCTTCCCACGCCGAACTGACCACGCAGCAAGCCGCCAACCTGCTGAACGTGTCACGCCCCTACCTCATCGGCCTGCTCGACTCCGGTGATATCCCGCATCGCAAAGTCGGAAGACACCGACGGGTCAGGCTCGCCGACCTACAGGAGTACCAACGCAAAGATGACGCCACGCGGAGAAAAGCAGCTGACGACCTGGGCGAACTCACTCAGGAACTGGGGTTGTATCCGTGACGGTGACTGTGGTGTACGACGCCTGCGTGTTGTACCCGAACACACTCAGAGACCTACTCATACGAGTTGGGCAAGCCGGCCTGGTCCGCGCTCGGTGGACGGAGAAGATTCTCGACGAAGTCATGAACGCCCTGAAGGCGAACCGGCCGGACATCGTTCCGGCAAAGCTGAACAGGCTGAGAGAACTCATGAACCAATCGATACGTGACGTGTTGGTCACGGGATACGAAGGTCTCGAAGACGGCATATCGCTGCCCGACCCCGATGATCGACACGTGGTCGCCGCAGCGGTGCGCTGCCACGCCGAACTGATCGTCACCGCGAACCTCCGAGACTTTCCGGAAGAGAACCTGGAAAGTCTCGGGGTATGCGCGATCGGACCGGATGATTTCCTCGCCGACCTCGTCAATCTTCACGAGCGTGAGGTGTGGGCGTGTATTCAACAGATCGCCGACTCCCGCCTTCACCCGCCAGAATCAACTGAAGACGTCCTCAACCAGCTCGAACACTCCGGCTTGATCGTTACTACCACGCTCATCAGGTCGACCTGACCCAAGCACAGTCCCGTGCCACGTCACGGCCTAAGCCGCCCGGTCATCGGGCGAGCTGTTCCCGCTCTGAGGGGCAAGCTGGTCCGCGGATGGTGGTTCACGCCCACCTGCTCCGCTCCAGTGATGGCCTTGACCACCACACCCGTTCGAAAGTATGTTCGAAGGATGACCGTTCGGCCACATCTCCGTCCGAACATGTACGGCGGTGGCCGGGGCGGCCCTATCATCGACGGCGTGCCGGATCTGGAACTCGAACGCAGCGCCCTCCTGGCGCTGCTTTCGCTCGACGGTGTCCAGTGGGGCAAGGTCGCCGACCAGGTCATAGACGCACCCAGCATCCTCCCGCTGCTCGACACGTACGTCAACGGTGCCGACAACCTGTTTCCGATCGCCGACGTGAAGGAACGGCTCCACGAAGCCGACGAGCAGATCAGCGAATGGGAAGCGGCCGGCATCACCGTCCGTGCGTACTTCGAGCCCGACTATCCCGCGCAGCTACGGGAAATCCATGAAATGCCGCCCCTGGTGTACTCCAAGGGCACGCTGCGCGATGACCCACGCGCAGTGGCGGTCGTGGGAAGCCGTAACGCCTCCGACGTCGGCCTACGCCGGGCCACCAACATCGCCACCGCTCTGGCCCGACAGGACGTGACAGTGGTATCCGGGCTCGCCGCCGGCATAGACGCCGCCGCTCATCGGGCGGCACTCACTTCCGGCGGTCGCACGGTCGCGGTACTGGGGACCGGCGTCGACCGTTACTACCCTCGGGAGAACACCGAACTACAGGACGAGATCGCGGCACGGGGTCTGGTCCTCAGCCAGTTCGCGCCCGGCGCACCGCCACGGCGTCAATCGTTTCCGATGCGGAACATCACCATGAGCGGCTACGCCGCCGCCACCGTGATCGTCGAAGCGTCCGAACACAGCGGCAGCCGGATCCAGGCGCGTCGCGCACTGGGCCATGGCCGCTTCCTCATCCTGTTGGAGAACGTGCTCCGCAACGACTGGGCTGCGCGACTCGCTGACGAGCCGGGAGTCACCGTCGTGAAGACGTACGACGAACTCGACGTGGCCGTTGCCGAAGCGTTGGAACCTGCTTCCGTCGACCTGTCGTCCATGGACCCATTTGATGCCGGTGAATGACCGGAGATTTCACGCCGAAGTCGCCCGGCAATCGCACTATCTCACGCCGCCGGTCACCATCCCCGGCGATTCGTGCGTCGCCTGCTACGGCGCCAAAGGCCCCGGCTATACCCATTGCAAGCCCTGCCAAGCCGCGCTCGATCCGGAACATCGCCTGGCAGATGCCGTGGTGCCCATCTCATATGCGCTGAAGGGCGAACAGCATGCGCAGGTACTCACGTTCTACAAGCGAGACGATGCCACCGATGCACAACGGTTTCAACTCCACGCCCTACTGTGGATGTTCCTCAACCGTCATCAGCGCTGCCTGGTCTCAGCCGCCGGCGGCCGATTCAGCCATCTTGTGATCGTCCCCAGCACCCGGGGTCGGACCGGTGTCCATCCGCTGGCGAGACTCGTCACGCTCTCGCTGCCGACCGTCGCCGTCACCGTCAACACCGCGCACGCCGGCGGCCGCGAATTCCACACCAACCGGTTCGAGGTACGCGATCACATCGACAGGGCCCGCGTCCTCATCATCGATGACACCTGGACGACCGGCGCCCGAGTGCAATCCCTGTCGCACGCCCTCAAGGTCTCGGGCGCGGCCAGTACCGTCGCAGTGGTCCTCGGGCGCCGGCTCAACCTCGACTACCCACCCACCGCCGCGCTGTGGAGGGCCGCCCAACGGCGCCGGTTCAGCATCGCGCACTGTGTCTTGGAAGCACAACGCCTTCCACCAGTCACACAACGCATATCATCGCGCCACAGCAGCAATCGACCGAAGGACTGACCATGCGGCCACGTCTCCAACAGCTCCACGTGGAGAACTTCCGTAGTCTCCGCGATGTCACCGTGGAGCTCGGTGGGCTGAACGTACTCGTGGGGCCGAACGGCGCCGGCAAGAGCAACGTGCTTCAAGTACTGGCGTTCCTCGGCAGAATCGCCGAGTCCGACCTTCCGGCGGCGTTGGACGACATCTGGCCGAAGGTGATGTTCGGCAGCGCGGAAAGATCGGACGACGCGCTGGCCGTATCGGTCACCGGGACTTGGACCGGCGGTGATGAAGGCGACGACTATCGCTTGCGGATCGGCCGCATCGGCGAGGATGGTTGGCACCGAACGGAACTCTTCCACTTCGCGGACAGTGACCTGCCGATGAAGATGTTGGTAAGCCACGACAATCTCGTCGTCGGACCAACCGACGGATCGTTGACGGAGCCGGCGCGTTCCTCCCGCCACTCAATACAGCTTGGCGTGGATGAACAGACAAGCGCGCTCGCGCTAATTCCGAGACTCACCATGGAATTCGGTGGTCGCGAAGTCACCGCGTTGGCGCAATTCCTGCAGCGGATCCGATTCATCGACTCCGACATCACGAACCTGCGGCAGACCGGCGGCCACAGCCGGTACCGGCCCAAGTCGGCGGTACGGCTCGCCGACGATGCCGGCAACCTCGCCGCTTACCTGCTCATGCTGCATGACATGCACCCGGACGGCTTCGCCGACTTGCAGGCCGATGCGGTGTCGGTGCTGCCCCAGCTCGAGTCGATCGATTTCGAGTTCCCGTCCGGACCGGCACGCGAAGCCATCGTCGTCCTGCATGAAACCGGCTTGCGTCGTCCCATCGAACTCGCCGACGCGTCGCTGGGCACCATCCGGCTCATCGCGCTTCTCGCGGCGTTGCATGACCCGACGCCTCCACCGTTGACGTGTATCGAGGAGATCGAATTCGGGTTGCACCCGCAAGCGCTGGAGCTGCTGGTCGAGCGGCTGCGTGAGGCGTCCGAGCGGACGCAACTGATCGTGGCGACCCACTCCCCCACGTTCGTCGACAGGCTCCGGCCCGACGAGATCATCGTGTGTGAACGCCGAGACGACGGGTCCTCGGCCATTCCCGCGATCAGTACCGAACAGATCCGGGAGATCGTCGCCGCCAGTGAAGACGAACCGCTGGGAAGACTGTGGTTCTCCGGCGCCTTGGGCGGCGACATATGAGCCGACCTGAACAGGGCGTCGTCGTGCTCGCCGGCGAGGACCGCAACGATCGTGAGTTCCTGCGACTCCTTTTGAACGACATCTGTCCGGAATCGGTGGGCCGGGTCGCAGAAATCAAAGACGCCGTAAGGCTGCGAGCAGCCAACCAACAACTGGCCAGTCGGGTGAAGGCACTGCACAAGCTGGCCAAGGGTGTCGCGGCACGCAAACGCGCACCCCTCGCGTGCCTGATCGTCTGCGAAGACTACGACGCTGTTGAATGCACTGCGGCACGACACGCTCAACAGCGCGTGCAGGCGGAACTGACCCGTCAGATCGGCGGCAGCCACTACCTGCTCGCGACTGCGGAGCTCGAAGCCTGGCTTCTGCTGTACCCGGATGTGCTCGACGGATACCAGACCGGCTGGCGGGTACCGAAACAGCGACGCCGAATCGATACCGGGATGATTCACGATCCCAAGCAGGTTCTCAAGTCCGAGGTGAGTTCCCCCAAGCGCCGGTATCGAGAATCCGACGCCATCGAAATCCTCCGCCGAGTGCTCGGCACCGGGCAACTCCACAACCCCACCGGCCGCAACACGTCCTGGCACCACCTCCACACCGAGCTGACCAACTGCCTCCATCACGCATGACGGTGGCGGCCGCGCCGGGCCGCTGGCCAGCCGTCAGCCTTGGTGCTTCCAAGCCTCACGGGCAACCGCGACATGCGTGGCGTGATATTGGATGTACTCCGGAATGATGTGGTGCGATGCATCGACGGAGAGTTCACCAATGCACACGTCGGTACGAGTATCGATCACTTTGCCGTTAGGATCTACCGAAATCGCGCCACGATCGAACAAGACATGATGGTTCGGGCATAGACACAAAAGGTTCTCAAGCCTATCCGGCCCATTATGCGGCTCGCCCAGCCCTCGGATATGGGCAGCCTCTGCGTACTTTCCCGTGGGTGTTTTCAACTGCACATTACAAACTTGGCACTGGTAGTCGTAGAGTTCTTTGACTTTTTGCGCCAGTGCAACCCGCCGAATTTGCACCCGCACTTTGCGTTCCATACGCCCAACTGGGGAGCTGATTTCTGCCGCGGCCGCCTGGTCCTCAGGGGCCGCATCAAGTGCGATCTCACCAATCGCCTCCAAGCGGAAGCGCCAAGTGACGAACCCGCTGTCTTCTTCTTTTCCTTGGTCCCGCCAGAAGTCAGCCACCCGGTATAGGCCGCTGTACCGGTATCCGTCCTTCGGGGAGTACCGCGTCTTAGCCTTCGCACCGCGAATGACCCGTACCGGTTGGCCGGTCGTGACATTCTGACTCAAACCTAGATTGCCTTTGGTGAGCTGCTGGTCACCGATCCGCTTCTTGGCCTTCGAGTCATGTCCGCCCTCACCGGTGTAGATGATGAGATCGCCTTGGTCCTTGTCCGCGTACTCACCAGCGAGCACCACGGACTCCGCCCCGTCCTTGCCTCCAACGATGCCCATCTGAGGGTTGCGGTGAACGCCCGCCTTCGCCGCTTCCATCCGGTTGTCGAATCGAGACCCGACTGGGTATCCAGCGATCTCCCCGTAGGTTCTGCGCATAGGCCAACGCTATACGTAGATACCGACATGTATAGATCCCGGCCGGACTCGTTACGCAGCAACGGATCGGATCGCGCCACCAGGATCCGGAGACAACCTCAGGCACGGTCAGGGGACTACAGTGAAGACCTCGGTCAGGATGGCGTCTCGGAGTTGCCGCACGTCGGTGTCACGGCCGTTGAGGCTGCCGGTCGCCTCGAACTCCAGCATCAATCCGGCTCCCGGAACGGTGAGGAAGACGAGCGCCATACTGTCGTTCTCGGCGCCGCAGTAGGGTTCGCCGGAGGCCGCCTCCTCGCTGAACTCGGTCGGCCCCGAATTGAACGGCACATCGTCATCGGACGTGGTCGTCCAGTAGACGAGGCACGGGCCCGCTTCTTCGGACCCGTCCTGGAGCGCTTCTGAGTAGCTCCGCACATCACCGGAGCCGAACTCGTGTACCCGCAGCATCCCGACCGCGTAGTCGAGCAGTCCGTTGCCGCGGGCGGTGTAACAGGCCTCGTCGCGGTCTTCGAGGACTTCATCGGTGACATCAGTGACCTCGCCGGCGTATGTCTCGACGCCCGACCGGATCGCCGCGCACACCTCGTCGATCACGGCGTGATCCACCTCTGTGACAACGACGTCACCAGTCGACAGCTCCGAGGAGGCAGCGGACGGCACCTCTCGAGGCGCGACGTCATCGGCGCAGCCTGCGACCAACATGCCAGCGATAGCGATGACCACAACCGCGCTCCGCGAGTCGATCCGCATCGGGTTCCCACGCTCCGTCCAAGTCGCTTCCCCCACCACCGTGCGGGTCTCGATGCTGGGTCCTGCAACAGAACCGCCCACCGAGCACATCCCCACATCACGGTGCTTCCCCAAAGATCCCGCACCGGCGATGCGACCTGCTGGCTGTCCCACAGCCGGCTTGCGCCACACAATACCGCCCCTGCAAGGATTCTCGATTTCAGTTATAGTTCAGTCACAGCCCAGAGTCACGGCTTGGCTATACCAGAAGACGCCCCGGCAGCGCCATCCCCATGCCCGCTTCAGCATGCGCTCTTCACGTCCACACACGGGAGAAACGGTTGACCGCCCCTTATCCAGCGAGCTTGTTCATCCACCCGACCGCGCTCAAGCAGATGAACAGGATGCCTCACGGCCTACGCGTCAAATGCGATAAGGCAATCGCGCACTTCGAGCGAGACCGCAGCCATCCTGGCCTGCAGTTCAAACAGCTGAAGAGTTCGCCTCACTACTCGATACGAATCGACCAAGACTACCGGGGAATCCTGCAACGAACCAAAGGCGAGACCTTTCTTCTGATCGCGGTGTCGGCTCGGCAGAGCGTGTACGACAACCTCCCCGAGGACGTCGCGACTGACGTCAACCGGGTCACCGGCGAGTTCGAGGTGATACCCCTAGACGACGTCGAGAAGGTGGCCGCCGCCGAGCCCAGAGCAGACGCCGCCATCGCGGGAACCCAGGTCCCCCCGCCACTCTTCGACGGTTTCACTGACAAGGAGCTCGTCGACCTCGGCGTCGCACCAGTCCTGATGCCGTCAGTACGTGAGATCCGCACCGAGACCGGCCTCTTCCGCCTGGTCGACGTCATCCCACAGCACAGTGCGAACGTGCTGATTGAACTCGCCACCGGTACCAGCATCGATGACGTGTACGAGAAGATCACTGCACCGAGGGTGACCACTGATGTCGACGTGACCGACATCGACTCCGCCGTCGAACGCACCATCGGGACTGCGGTCCGCTCCGACGATCCGGCCGTAAAAGCGATGCTGGAAGGCGACTTCGAGGCATGGCGGCTGTTCCTGCATCCCTCACAACGGGCTCTCGTCGAAAGCGACCATCGCGGCCCGGTCAAGGTCTCCGGTGGGCCTGGGACCGGTAAGACCGTGGTGGCCCTTCACCGGGCAGCCCGGCTGGCCCGAGCCGCGGAACCCGACGACCGGATCCTGTTGACGTCGTACTCGGCGAACCTCGCCGCCGATCTCGAAGACAAGTTGCGTGGGATTCTACCCAGGGAGCTCGCTGGCCGAGTTGAGGTTGCCAATGTGGACAAGATTACGCGACGGATAGCCTTCGCCGGCCTGAGACCGGCGCCTCAGATAGCCGACACACAGCAACAACGTGACCACTGGCAGACGGTCCTCGACGCGGCCGGTGAGACCGAGTTCGACGTGCCGTTTTGCATCGACGAATGGCAACACGTCGTGAGCGCTCAGATGATCAACGCGCAGCACGAGTACGAGTCGGCGCCGCGCATCGGCCGCATCCGTCGGATGAGCCGGGCGCAACGCGCCCGGTACTGGCAGCTGCTTACGGCATTCAAGAAGCGACTGCAGGACGAAGGCCAGTGGACGTTCGAACAGGTGCAGCTGCGAGCCGCCCTCTCCGAGGAGATGCGCCGCATGATGGAGCCCGCGCGGTACCAGCACGTCATTGTTGACGAGGCACAGGACCTGACCGCGGCACATTGGCGACTGCTACGCGCCCTGGTGGAACCGGGCGCCAACGACCTTTTCGCCGTCGGAGACCCACACCAACGGATCTTCGCCCAGCCGGTGACGCTGAGCAGCCTCGGAATCAACGTCAAGGGACGCTCCCGCCGACTGGAGATTAGCTACCGCAGTACCCGGCAGATCCTCGCTACCGCCACGTCGGTCATGGCCGGCTCCACGGTGGATGATCTAGACGGCGGCATCGACGACCTCACCAGGTATCGCGCGATCGTGTCGGGAACCGATCCCCGGTTCGTCGCGACCGATTCGACCGACACGGAACTGGACGCGATCGTTGCGCAGATCAAGGAATGGGATCACGTAGACCGCACCGCGATCGCTGTGTGTGCCCCGTACACGCACCAGGCAAAGCGATTGGCCGCCCAGTTGAGTGCCGCCGGAATCCCCACTGAGCGGCTCGGCAAGACTCCCCCCACCGAGCCCGACGCCATACACGTGGCGACCATGGCGCGGCTGAAGGGCCTAGAGTACCGGTGCATCGTCATCTGTGGAGTCAACGCAGACCAATTCCCGCGCGGCTTCGCCACCGAACTGGCCGATGCCGACCCCACCGCCTACCAAGCCGCGATGCAGCGTGAGCGCGCGCTCCTGTTCGTCGCCGCCACCCGCGCTCGCGACGCCCTCACTTTCGTCTGGCATGGCGAACCCACCGAGTTCCTACGGAGCAGGCTGCGAGAAGGCCAGAGGTACCGTGCATCACGCAAAGGTCATCCGTCGTCAGCGACGGGCTCGCGCATGGATTCTCCGGGGGACGTCTGCCACGGTGAGCCCTAGCGCTGTTCCACGCAGGTAAGACGACAAGAACTATCACGCGGACAGTCGGCCAGCGCGGCGTGGCCGGGGCCGAGCCGGGCCGTAGGGCTCGTCGCCGCGTGGGGCGGAGCCGGGCCGGCGGGCCGGGGAGCGGGGTGGGTGCCGGGGGTCTACCGGTAGGCGGCGCGCTTGATGGCTTCGAGTTCTCGCTTGTCGTCGGCGGAGGCGTTCGCCCACCACTTCGGGAAGTGGTGGCTCACATGCGATATGCCGTACGCGATCGCGGCTTCGACGATCTCGTTCGGGATCTGTTTGGCCATTGTTCACTCCAGGAGCCGTACGGGTTCACATCGAGGGTAGGTGACGGTTTCCGCCACTCCTGTCCGGTGTCCGACATGTGCGGTAACCAGCGTCGAAGCGGGCCGGCGTACCGATACGGGCACCGGCCCGGGCGGCACCACGGTGGGGAGGGCACGCGCCTCGCTGCGGGGGCTCGCCGGGGCGACCGGCACACCACCGACCTGCGCGCCCGCCGCCTCCCGACCGCCCGCCGCCCGGCTTGCGGAGGCGGGCACGTGCCGGACCTGCCCCCGGTCGATCCCTTCCCGTGCAATGATTCCGTGGCATGACCCTCCCACGAACAGCCGTACCCGGCGGTGGGCGATGTCCCGAGCCGCCACGGGGATGCCCGTGATGCACTCATCGCCGACCGGGCCGTCCGGCCGCGCGTCACGGAGTACCGCCCCGGGGAGGGCGGCCGTGGAACGCGCCTTCGACGACTTCGAAGCGCTCACGAATCTGCCGACGGCGCCGGACTCGCCCTCCCCGAGCGGGTACGTGTGCCGGTCGGCACGGGCCGGGCCTCCACGGCACCGGCACCACGTCGGACTGACGGTGTCGACCGGCTACTTCCGGGAGACACTGGAGTTGTCCGACCATTCCGGTATCGACCACGCCATGGACCTGTTGGTCAGCTGCGCGCCCGTCATCGACCATAATCCGAGACTGACGGTGTTGCCCTCGGTGAAACCGTTGCCCTACGGCGCTTACGACAATCAGATGGTCTTCGACATGAACTCGGCGGCGGGCGTCGCGGCCATCGCGTGCTCACTGGTGCGAGGGGATGATCCGGGGACGTGGTGGACCGAGGGCGACCGGACCGATACGGACTTCCTGCTCTCCTGGAACAGCGGTGTCGGCCCCGAGTGCCGGTTTCCCGCGTCGGCAGCGATCCCGTTCGACGCCGCGCGGCTGGCCGTGCATGAGTTCTTCGACCTCGACGGCGGCGGACTGCCCGGTGGTGTCCGCTGGCAGAAGGCACCCGAAGACCACTGGTAGTCGCGCCCTTCCCGGCCATGTCTCGACGTCGCCGCCGTCTGCGAGGTGGCGGTGTCGCCGGTGGGGTGACGGGGCGCACGGTGGCGGTGTGTCCGACTCGTGCCGGGATCGTGCAAGCCCGCCGCAGACTGGCTGACGTACGCACCCACCGGCCTTCGGGATCAGTCACGGAGGTAGGGCTCGCACCGGTCCGCGAGGAGGCCGGTGGGTGCGGTACGCATCGAGGACACCACACGGCTCGCCGCGGCGCCCGCTCCCCGCCGGAACACGGGACCGAGACCGGCACCCGGCGGCTCCGCCTCCCGGCCACGGCGGTCCGCGCAAGACAACACACGGAACCGGCGGTGCGGCGACGGCGAACCCAGGAGGCACGTGAACGACGCGACCTTGCCCGGCGCGGGCGGCGACGACCCGACCGGTCATGGCGGTGGGCCGGCCGTCTCAAAGCCCGCCCCGTCGGGCTCGGATCTCGACGGGGCACGGCGGGCCGTGGTGGAACGCGCCTTCGGGAACCTCGCGGAACCGGACGACGGGACGAAGCCGCCGCCCGTCCCGAGCGGGTACGTGTGCCGGGAGGACCGCGCCGACGCCCGGCGTTGGCGATACGTCGAGTTCTTCCTGCAGACCCGGTACTTCCGGGGGACCTTCGAGGTGAGGGGCCATCACGGCATCGACCACATGATGGACCTGTTGTTCGTCTACGGTCCGGTGATCGGGCACAATCCCCGGCTGTCGGTCATGTCCTCGGTGTCACCGGACGGCGGCCATGACAACCAGATGGTCTTCGACCTGGACGTCGGGGCCGGTGTCGCGGCGATCGCCTGTGCGATGCTCCGAGGCGACAAGCCCGGGACCTGGTGGACCGACGGCGGCGAGGCCGACACGGACTTCGGGCTGTACTGGCACGGTGAAGGACCGGGGTTCGAGTTCCCGGCGTCGGCGGCGATCCCGTTCGACGCCGCGCGGCTCGCCGTGCACGAGTTCTACGACCTCGACGGCGCCGCCCTTCCCGGCGTCGTGCGGTGGCAGAAGGCACCGGAGGACTACTGGTGACCACGACGCCGGACGGTCTGCCGAAGCCCCTACGGCGGGTAGTGCGGCACGCTCCGTACCGGCTCCGGAACGGAACGGTGCCGCGCGGCGGCATCACATCTTACGGAAATCTTTCGTCGTGGCCGATTCGGCGACTGTTTCATTGACCCCGCCACGGCACTGCGAGAGAGTGAAACGTGAATCGCATGCCTTGGCGATTCACAACACATTGGAGGATGAAGATGCCCAACACATCAAGGCGCACCTTCCTGACCGCGGCGGTGGCGATTCCCACGACCGCGGCGGTCGTCGGGCTCACCAGCGGCACCGCCCACGCCGCGGAGTTCAAGTGGAGTCGCAAGCTGCGCAACGGCACATCCGGTTCGGATGTGAAACAGCTCCAGATCCGCATCGCCGGTTACCCCGGTTACAACGCGGTCCTCGCCATCGACGGTAAGTTCGGCGCCAAGACGGAAGCGGCCCTCAAGCGTTTCCAGGGCGCGTACGGTCTCGCCAAGGACGGGGTGGCCGGTCCTAACACCTACTCGAAGATCTATGCGCTTCAGGACAGTGACAACACGCCGATCCACTTCAAGTACAGCGAGCTCAACAAGTGCAACAGCACCTGGGGTGGCGGTAACGTCTCGGCGGCCACGGCCAAGGAGAACGCGCGGCGTCTGATGTGGAAGCTGGAGGCGCTGCGTCACGCGCTGGGCGACAAGCCGATCACCATCAGCAGCGGTTTCCGCAGCAAGTCCTGCAACAGCGCCGTCGGAGGGCATTCCTCCAGCCGGCACCTGTACGGTGACGCCGCCGACCTCACCGGCACGCATTCGTTCTGCACCATGGCGAAGCGGGCGCGTTACCACGGGTTCGCCAACATCCTCGGTCCCGGTTATCCGGGGCACAGCGACCACGTGCACGTCGCCTCCGGCGGCACCACCTGGTCGGCCTCCCGCTGCTTCTGACCCGAGAACCCGGGTGCCGAGGATGTCATCTCGGCACCCGGGGGCGGCTCCGGTTCGTTCTGCGAGGAGGAGAAGCGCGCGACGCAGGCGTGACTCCATCATGGAGCCTACAAGCGGCGATGTGGGGATATCCCTATTTCTTACGGCAATCTTACGAACGCCGATTCCGGCTCCGGACCGGATTGACGACACAGTAGAGCCCCGGCATTCTGATGCCGAATCGCGTGCCCCGTAGGCGATTCACTTCACATTGGAGGAAATCCAGATGCCGAACACTTCACGTCGCACGTTCCTCGCGGCCGCCGTGGCGATTCCGACGACGGCGGCAGTCGTCGGTCTCACCGGCGGCACCGCCCACGCGGCGGAGTTCAAGTGGACCCGCACCCTTGAGAAGGGCATGTCGGGCAGTGACGTCAAGCAGCTCCAGATCCGGGTTGCCGGATACCCCGGCTACAACGCCGTACTGGCCATCGACGGCGAGTTCGGTGACAAGACCGCGGCGGCCGTGAAACGTTTCAAGCAGGCGTACGGCCTGAACGCCGACGGCATCGCCGGCCCGGCGGTGTTCAAGAAGATCTACGCCCTTCAGGACAGTGACAACACGCCGATCCACTTCAAGTACAGCGAGCTCAACAAGTGCAACAGCACCTGGGGCGGCGGTAACGTCTCGGCGGCCACCGCCAAGGAGAACGCGCGCCGTCTGATGTGGAAGCTGGAAGCCCTGCGCCACGCGCTCGGCGACAAGCCCATCACCATCAGCAGTGGCTTCCGCAGCAAGTCCTGCAACAGCGCCGTCGGAGGACACTCCTCCAGCCGGCACCTGTACGGTGACGCCGCCGACCTCACCGGCAGCCACTCCTTCTGCACCATGGCGAAGCGCGCCCGCTACCACGGATTCGCCAACATCCTCGGCCCCGGCTACCCCGGACACAGCGACCACGTCCACGTCGCCTCCGGCGGCACCACCTGGTCCGCCTCCCGCTGCTTCTGACCGGACGACCGTACCGCTCGCGATAGCGAACGCGGCCTTCCCGCCCCGGCCGACCGCCTCGGCCGGGGCCCACCGCGCGGCCCGCGCCGCGCTTCACATCGCCGTGACCGGGGCTCGGGCCTTCCCCACGCCATGTCCTTCGACGACCTCTCGACTATCCATCCGTTCCGCGATCACGACCGTGGAGGTAACGATGTTCCGAGGATCCCGACGCACCCTCCTGGCCGCGGCGGTGACGCTACCGGTCACCGCCGCGGTGGTCGGCGTGACCGGTGGCCCCGCCCAGGCCGCCGAGTACCGGTGGCCGGCCACCCTCGCCGAGATGACTTCCGCCGACATCCGCCAGTTGCAGATACGCCTGGCCGGCTACCCGGGCTACCGAGCGGTGTTGGCCGTCGACGGGGTGTTCGGCCCGAGGACCAGGGCCGCGCTTCTCCGTTTCAGTGCCGCCTACTCCCTGCCGGACGACGGCGGTACGGGGGAGGCGGTCTTCGACAAGATCTACCAGCTACAGGACAGTGACAACACGCCCGTTCACTTCGACTACGCCGAGTTCGATCAGTGCGACGACGACTGGTCCGGTGGCGCGGTGTCCACCGCGACCGCCAGGGAGAACGCCCGGCGGTTGATGTGGAAGCTGGAGGCGTTGCGTCACGCGCTCGGCGACCGGCCGATCACGGTCGTCGGTGGTTTCCGCAGCCGGGCGTGCAATGACGCGCTGGGCGGCGAACCGGACAGCCGGCACCTGTACGGGGACGCGGCGGACATCGTCGCCGGTTCGCCGTGCGAGGTGGCGCGGCGTGCCGGGTACCACGGTTTCGGTGAGATATTCGGGGCGGGGCGACCCGGTCACGGTGACGGTGTCCACGTCGCCTCGGGCGGCTCCGTCTGGTCCGCCCCGGGCTGTTTCTGACGGTTCGCGGGCGCGAACGTGCCCGCGCCGTCGGGCGGCGCGGGCACGTCTCGACGTCACCGAGCGACCGGTGGCGTCGATCAGCAGGAGCCCCACGAACTCCACGCGCTGCATCCGTAGCTGCAGTTGGAGCGGTAGCAGCAGGACCGGTAGCGGCAGTAACCGCCGCTCATCTGGCGTTCCTGGATGCAGTCCGGCGGGCAGCCGGCGGAGGCGTTGCGCTCCGGCACGAACTTCGACAGCATCTTGTCACCGAACTTCTCGAACAGTCGCATGACGGTTCCTTTCACACATTGAGGGACGGATCCGTTGCGGCCCATGGACCGACGGTGACCATCGTAGGGCACGCACATCGACTGTGGTCGATGTCGATGTGTCGCTTTCGGTCTCTCGCCTGTGGGCGCGGTTTCCCGATCCGGTGTACGGCAGTGTTTCCCCGCCCGTGCCGCTTGTGTACCCCTAGGGGGTAGGGGTATCTTGAAATGGTCCGGCCGCACGACCGAAGGAGCACCCGTGTCCACCCATCCGCACTCCCCGCCCACCGGCCTCGGCCGCATCCTGCGTTGGTGGCCGATTCCGGCCGCGGTGGTGCTCGCCGTTTTCGCGCTCGGCCTGCCGTTCCCCGGCGCCGAACCCGGTCCGCTGGTCACCCGGCTGGGGCAGATCCTCGTGATCCTCCCGTTCATCTACCTGCTGACGGCCAAGATCGGGCGCCCGGCGGCGACCTGGCCGGTCCTGTTCGCCAGTACCGCCGTCGTCGTCGCGCTGCAGTTCGTGGACGAGTCGGCCCCCGCGATCGGGTTCGGCGTCCTGACGCTGGCAGTGCTGGCGTGGAGCGTCGCGGACGGCGACTGGCGGTCCCGTGGCTTCCGGATCCAGGCCACCGGAATGGCCCTGTTCGGCGCCTTCGCGGTCGGTTGGCTGTTCACCGCGCCTGAGACGGCCGTGTACCTGATCGCGGCGGGCTGGTTCCTCCACGCCTTCTGGGACCTCGCCCACCTCCGCCGCGGCGCGCCGGTGGCGAGGTCCTACGCCGAATGGTGCGCGGTCGTGGACCTCCTCATCGGGGTGGGCGTCGTCCTCGTCCTGCGGTGACCGGCGGCATCACCCCGGTGGATCGGCCGCGCCCCGCCACGCCCGGTTGACCGTCATCGCCAGGCCGTCGACGTCCTTGACGACACCGGAGGCGGTGGCCGGGACCAGGGTGACCGGTTCGCCGGTGTCGTCGTCGACGACGTCGAGCGGCCCACCGTCGCGCTGAAGGTGCCGGTCACCCCACTGCATCAACGCGATGAGGACGGGCACGAGTTCGCGGCCGGCGCCGGTCAGCACGTATTCGTCGCGGGTCCGTCGGCCGGGTTCCCGGTACGGGCGTTTGGCGAGGACGCCGAGCTCCACCAGGCGCCGCAGCCGGGCTGCGGCGACCGCGTCGGTGACGCCGGCGCGGGCGGCGAAGTCGTCGAAGCGGGTCGTGCCGTACCAGGCCTCCCGGAGGATCAGCATGGTGGACCGGTTCCCGATGGCGTCCATGGCCTTGGCGATGGAGCATTCATCGGCACGCCAGCGTGAGCGATCGGCCAGGGGTCCTCTCAGTCTCACCATGGCGACATACTACCCAGCTGACTTTACAGTTCGATAGTCAGCAGCTAAGGTCTGACTATGCCTTCACATAGTCAGCTGCGGGACGCCGTCATCGTCGCCGCCGTCCGCACGCCGATCGGCCGGGGAAGACCCACCGGGGCGTTGCACCACGTGCATCCGGTGGACCTGCTCGCCCACGTCCTGCGCGAAGTCGTCGATCGGGCCGGAGTCGACCCCTCCCAGATCGACGACGTCATCACCGGGGCCGTCTCCCAGGTCGGCGAACAGGGCGCCAACATCGCGCGGCGCGCCGTACTCGCCGCCGGCTTCCCCGAGACCGTTCCCGCCACCACCGTCGACCGGCAGTGCGGCAGCGGTCAGCAGGCGATCCACTTCGCCGCCCAGGGCGTCGCCTCCGGCGCGTACGACATGGTCATCGCCTCGGGCGTGGAATCGATGAGCCGCGTACCGATGTGGTCGGCGCTGACCGGCACCGATGACCCGTTCGGGACCGGATTCGCCCGGCGCTACCCGGAAGGCCTCGTACCGCAGGGAATCGCCGCCGAGCTCATCAACGCGCGCTGGAACCTGGGCCGCACCGCGCTCGACGAGTTCGCCCTCGCCTCCCACGAAAGGGCCGCGCACACGGCGGCGACCGGGGGATTCGACGCCGAGACGGCACCGCTGCCGGGACTCGCCCACGACGAGGGCGTCCGCACCGGAAGCGACCTCGACATACTGAGTCGGCTGCCCGCGGCCTACCACGACGAGGCGATGGGCCGCCGATTCCCACAGATCCGGTGGGACGTCACCGCCGCCAACACCAGCCAACTCAGCGACGGAGCCGCCGCCGTCCTCATCACCGACGGCGACACCGCGCGCCGTCTCGGGCTCACACCCCTCGCCCGGCTGCACTCGTTCGCGGTCACCGGGGACGACCCGCTGTACATGCTGACCGCGATCATCCCCGCGACCGCGCGGGTGCTCCGCCGCGCCGGGCTGCGCATCGACGACATCGACCTGTTCGAGGTCAACGAGGCGTTCGCCTCGGTGGTGTTGGCCTGGCAACGGGAGACCGGCGCCGACCCCGTCAGGGTCAACGTGCACGGTGGAGCGATCGCGTTGGGGCATCCGTTGGGCGCCAGCGGTGCCCGCCTCATGACGACCCTGGTACACGCGCTGGCGGCACGCGGCGGACGTTACGGGATGCAGCTGATGTGCGAGGCGGGCGGCATGGCCAACGCCACGATCGTGGAACGGTGGTGAACGACCGGTCCACCGACGACGCGTCGCGCTACTGTGGACGTGAACACCACGTCGAAGGGGGCGATCACATGACCGAGGACGCGAACCGGCCGGACGACCTGGAGACCCGGGGCAAGGGCATCTCCGGCGCACCCGACACCGAACCGGCCGGAGACGACGACACGTCCCCCACACCGGAGGACGACACCGCGACCGGCGACGGCAAGGGCATATCCGGTTCGCCGGAGTGACCGCCGTGTTCCCGGGCGGCTCAGCGGGTAGATTCCCGGCATGGAGCTGCTGACTGAGTGGGGACGAGACCTGGATCCGGAATCGGTGCTGCCGGAATACCCCCGGCCGCAACTGAGACGGGACAGCTACCTGAACCTCAACGGCCGCTGGGACTACGCGATCCGGCCGGTCGGTGAACCGGTACCCGCCGAGTGGGACGGCGAGATCCTGGTGCCGTTCTCGCCCGAGGCCCCGTTGTCGGGCGTCGGCAGGCGGCTGGAACCCGACGACCTGCTGTGGTACCGGCGGAACGTCACACTCCCGGCCGGGTTCCAGGCCCCCGGCGGCCGGGTCCTGCTGCACTTCGGTGCCGTGGACCAGAGCTGCCGGGTGTTCCTCAACGGCCACCAGGTCGGCGCGCACATCGGCGGTTACCTGCCGTTCCACTGCGACATCACCGAGGAACTGCGAGACGGCGACAACGAACTCGTGGTGGCCGTCCGCGACGTCACAGACACCGGGTTCCACGCGGTCGGCAAGCAACGCCTGGAACGCGGCGGCATCTGGTACACGGCGCAGTCGGGGATCTGGCAGACCGTGTGGCTGGAGAGCGTCCCGGTGCAGCACGTCGCGGCGCTCACCCTGACCCCCGACCTCGACCGTTCCGGTGTCCTGGTCACCGTGCACGCCGACATCGCCGGGGACGCCGAGGTCACCGTCCTCGACGGCGGCCGGCCGGTGGCCGCCTCGACGGTGCCGACCGGGGCACCGACCCTGCTGCGCATCCCCGACCCCCGGTTGTGGACGCCCGAGGACCCGCACCTGTACGACGTGGTCGTGGAACTGGCCGACGACCGGGTCGAGAGCTACACGGGCATGCGGTCGTTCGGAGTGGGCCCCGACGCGTTCGGCACGCCGCGGCTGCTCCTGAACGGGGAACCGTACTTCCACGCCGGGCTGCTCGACCAGGGCTACTGGCCCGACGGCCTGTACACGCCGCCGTCCGACGACGCGATGGTGTACGACATCGCGACGATGAAACGGCTCGGCTTCACGATGCTGCGCAAGCACATCAAGATCGAACCGCTGCGCTGGTACCACCACTGCGACCGGCTGGGGATGCTGGTGTGGCAGGACATGGTCAACGGCGGCGGCCCGTACACTCCCCCGGCGGCGCACCCGCCGTCGCCCGACCACATCGCCGACGACGACCACCCGGTGTTCGGACGCGCCGACGTCGATGGCCGCGACGAGTTCATGACCGAACTGGAGCGGACCGTGCGGCTGCTCGACAGCGTCGTCGGGTTGGCGGTGTGGGTGCCGTTCAACGAGGGCTGGGGCCAGTTCGACGCGGCCCGGGTCGCCGCCCGGGTACGGGAACTCGATCCCACCCGGCTCGTCGACCACGCCAGCGGCTGGCACGACCAGGGCGCCGGGGACATCCGCAGCGTCCACACCTACATCACCGCGTTCGAGGTGCCCGCCGACCGGGACGACCGGGTGTTGTGCCTGACCGAGTACGGCGGCTACAGCCTCGCGGCGCCCGGCCACGTGTGGGGTGACGACGGCTTCGGGTACCGCGAATACCCCGACCGGGACGCGTTGGCGGAGGCGTTCACGGCACTGCACACCGACCAGATCCTCCCGGCGATCCCGCACGGCCTGTCGGCGACGGTGTACACCCAGGTGACCGATGTGGAGGACGAACTCAACGGCCTGTTGACGTACGACAGGGCGGTGTTGAAGATCCCCGCCGAGGTGGTCAGGGAGACGACCCGGCGGCTGCGCCTGGAGTGAACCACCCGCACACCGTGGCGTCGACGGGAAACGGGTTGCGCACCCCGGTGCGGCGGTGTGTGATCCACGGTATGACGATCCTGTGCGTTGAGCCGCGAGTCGACGCGTTGACCGAGATCGCCGAGGCGCTCGCCACCTGGCAACACGACGACACGCCGATGCAACTGCACCCGGGCGACCTGGGTTGGTTCCGGCGGTTCGGCCCCGAGACGGCGGCCGCGGCGGTGCGGACCTGGAGCCGGGACGGGCGGATCCTGGCGGTGGGCCTGCTGGACGAGCCGGCACTGCTGCGGCTGACGACCGCACCGGAGGCGCGGCGCGACGACGAGCTGGCGGCTCGGATCGCGTCCGATCTGGCCGCGCCGGGTCGCGTGCTACCGGCGGGGAAGGCGTACGTCGAGGTACCGGTGGACGCGCGGCTCCGGGAACTGCTGTCGCAGGGCGGCTGGGCCGACGACGAGTCCCGGACACCGCTGCGCCACGACCTGACGGAGCCGGTCGCCGATCCCGGGCTGCGGATCGCGGTGGCCGGCCCCGGCCAGGTGTCCGACCGGGTCACCGTGCAGCGGGCGGCGTTCGAGAGCTCGACGTTCACCGAGGAACGTTGGCACGCGATGGCCGCCGGGCCCCGCTACACCGAGGCCAGGTGCCTGGTCGGGTACGACGACGAGGACACGCCGGTGGCGGCGGTGACGGTGTGGTCGGCGGGTCCGGGAAGGCCCGGGCTGATCGAGCCGATGGGTGTGCACCGGGATCACCGCGGCCGCGGCCACGGCACCGCGATCACCGTCGCCGCGGCGGCGGCACTGCGGGAGATGGGCGCGTCCACTGCGATCGTGTGCACCGGCACCGGGAACACCGGCGCCGTCGCGACCTACCGGGCCGCCGGTTTCCGTCCGCTGCCGGAGGTCCGGGACCTGCGCCGGGATTGAGCGTCCAGGTCGGTGCGTCGTGAACCCGCGTCGGCGGAACGTCCCGTGCGCGGCTCGGTCGTGGCGTCTCGGAGTCCACACCAGACCCGGGCGGGCGGCCCGGTGCCCGCACGTGGCCGTCACCGGCCGAAGGTGAGGGACACCCCCATCCGCCGGCGCGGCCCGGTGCCGGCGGCGCTCCTACACCGCGTCGGTCGCCCGCCAGGGCGTGCCATGTCACACGCCGTCCGTGACGTCCCACTGCCCGATCGTGAATCCCCAATGGGCACTGCGGTGACCGATCATCCACCATGAGTGCCATGATCGGTCCGGATCATGCTCCGTGAGGGTGAGACTACTTGTCGTACAACGCTTCGCGGCCTACAGTGACGGGTACACGTCCCGCCGCCCGAGGCGGGACCACGGGAAACACCCACGGAAACCGCAGCCCACCGCCGGATCGGCGGTGTTCGGCATGCCCTATCGGGGAGACACTCAATGACCACACGCAACAGACGATGGCGGGCGGTTCCCGCCACCGTCGCCCTCGTCACCGCTCTGACGGCTTTCGGCGCCGGGGCGGCGTCCGCCGACCCGGGCCCCTCGGTCGATCCGCAGTCACCGACGTCCAGTGACGGGTCGGTACTCGACCCGGCGTCGCTGAACGTCCCGGATGGACTGACGATGGTGCCCGGCACCGCCGGCTCCGGCGACCGCGACTACGCCGGTGCCGACTACTCCGCGGACCTGAAGGGGGAGGTCGAGGGCACCGTCGGCGTCGACTCGGTCATCGCGCCCGACGGCCGGTACCGCACCACACCCACCGACTGGCATCCGACGACCGCCACCGTCCAGCTCACCTACTGGAACGGCAGCAGCCACGTCCAGTTCTGCACCGGCTGGATGATCGGCGACGACACGCTCATGACCGCCGGCCACTGTGTCTACGACCAGGGCAGCGGCTGGATGACCGGGCAGGGCGTGCGCGCCTGGCCCGCCCGTGACGGCAGCAGCGCGCCCTACGGTTCCTGCACCGCCGCGAGTTTCCACTCCGTCAACGGGTGGACCCAGAACGGCGACTGGGAGTACGACTACGGCGCCATCAAGCTGAACTGCACCGTCGGCGCCTCGACCGGCACCTACGGCTTCTGGTGGCAGTCGGCGTCACTGGACGGCACCTCCACCTACGTGCGCGGCTACCCGTGTGACAAGGCGTACGGCGAACAGTGGGCGCACTACGACAACGTGGACCAGACCACCACCCGCAAGGTCTACTACCAGAACGACACCTACAACTGCCAGAGCGGCAGCCCGGTGTACTCGTACTCTCGTTCCGGTTGCGGGGCCTGCGCCCTGGGCATCCACGCCTACGGCACCGGGGGCGGCAGTTACAACAGCGGAACCCGCATCACCGAGGCCGTGTTCAACAACATGATCTACTGGCGCGACCTGTAAACCGAGCCCGGCTCACCACGCCGCCGCGGACCCGCCCGGGTTCCGCGGCGGCCTCCGCGTTCTCGAAGGGAGACCATGGTGTCACGACGGATCGTGTCGACGGCGGTGGTGTTGCTCCTCGCCGCCGTCGCCGGTTGCGGATCGGGTGAACCCGCCGGCCGCACCGACCCCGACGCCCCGGTAGACGACTCGTCGGCGGTGTCGCCGGTGGCGCCGGAGGGCACCGGCACGGTGACGGTGACGGTCGTCGACGCGGCCGGTGAACCCGTCGCGGGGGCGATGGTGGTGCCGGAGGTGGTGGAGTCGTCACGGCCGGGTTTCGCGTTCAGCGAGGAGGGCCGGTTCACCGACGCCGCCGGCGTGTACACGCTCGCGGCGGTGCCGCCGGGCGAGTACACGGTCTCGGTCGTGGTGGACGGCGAGGTGGTCGCCGGGCCGGAGGACGTCACCGTCACCGCCGACGCCACCGAGGCGCTGGCCCTCACCGCCTCCGGTTGACCGGCGTCAGGTGGTGAGGAAGCGGGTGACGGCGGCGTCGTAGGCGTCGGGGTCCTCGTTCCAGGAGGCGGTGTGCCCGGCGTGGGTCTCGACGACGGTGATGAGGTCGTCGGGCATCAGGGACGCGAACTCCATCGTCGCCGACACCTCCACCGTGGTGTCGGCCTGGTCGGCGAACAACAGGATCGGCGTGGTGATGTCGGCGGCCCAGGCGCGCTGGTCCAGTCCCTCCAGGTCGAGGTCGGCGCGCCACTCGACCAGCCACTTCGCGACCGTCACGATGGGTTGCGGCACCGAACGCTGCGCGCCCTGTTTGTCGAGTGTGGAGTTCCAGTCGAGGACGGGCGAGTCGAGGACGACACCGCGGACCACCTCGGGCTCGGCCATCCTGCGCAGCGCGGTCATGGTCACGGCACCGCCCATCGACCAGCCGTACAGCACGACGTCCTCGGCGCCGTGCGCGGTCGCGTAGTCGACCGCGGCGACCACGTCCCACCATTCGGAGTCACCGAGGTGGTGGAAGCCGTCCGGCGACGCGGGGGCACCCTCGTCGTTGCGGTGGGTGACGGCCAGGACGTGCATGCCGAGCCGGTGCAACGTCGGGATGATCCGCAACGCCTCGCGTGGGGCGGCGTTGCGGCCGTGGACCGCGATCACCCAGGTGTTCCCGGACGCCGGTACGTACCACGCGGGTGCGGGCCCCAGTTCGGTGTCGATGTCGACGGTCTGGAACTCCAGGTCGAACGCCTGCGCCGGATCCTCGCCGTATGCCCACACGTCGATGCGGGCCATGGTGCCCGCCGCGAGCGGACCGGAGGCCGGTTCGACGACCGCGCGCACCACTTCACCGTCCGCCGTGGAGAGCACATCGCCGAGTAGGGCGCGGCCGGTCTCCCAGTGCAGGCCCCACACGCCCGGCCGGGTGGTCTCCTCCGTCTCGGGAAGCGTGACGGTGCCGGCTTCGGCGGCGATCACCTTCAGCGGGAAGGAGTGTTCGCCGTGCGTGACGTTGATGACCTCACCCGAGAAGTACCAACCGATCCCCGTCGTGGCGACGAGCACCAGCGCCACGACGGCGACGGCCGCCACCAGCAACCGGCGACGCAGTCTCGACCCGCGGCGTGACGCGACGGCCGGGGCGGGCGCCTCGGAGGCGGGTTCCGTGGCGGACGGCGGCTCGGGAGCGGGCTCGGACTCCGAGGGGCCGGTGAGGTCGTGAGAGGTCATGGGGACTCCGCGGGGCTGGGATGTGGGGACACCGTATCGCCGGGCGGCGGCGGGCTCCAGCACGAACCGTCATCCATTCGGTGTCGGTGCGGCCACGGCGTTCCCGGCGCGTCCGGCGCGTCCGCCGAGTGCGGGACGGCGACGCGGCGGGCCGTGTTCACCGGTGGTGACGGCCCGGACCGTCACCACCGGTTGCGGGCCTCCTCGGCCCAACCGGTGAGACCGTCGAGGTCGACCCATTCGCCGTCGTCGGCGCGGGCGCGCCCGGTGAACCGGCCGAAGCACTGGTGGGTCTCGTTCGCGACGATCCCCAGCGAGGTCGCGGCGGCCCGCTCGTGGAACGGGTGGAACGTCACGTCCACTCGGTCGCCGCGGATCCGCCACGGCCGCAGCCAGTCCTCACGGTCGTACTCCCAGGCCAGGTCGGTGCCGATGTAGTGCAGGCGGCCGTCCAGGAACAGGCCGTTCTCGGTGACCCCGGTGCCGTCGGTCCACTTGCCACCGAGCTGGACGGCACGCCCGCCACCCGGTTCGGACCCGGCGGCCCAGTTCCACACCACCGAGTACGGCCACCTGCCGCGACCGTGGTCGAGCACCGCGAAGGAGCCGGACTCCTCGATCGCGAAGGCGCGGTCACCGACGACGAGCTCACCCGACACCGGGCGGCCGAGGTCCTTGACGGTCAACTGGAACCGGTGCGGGCTCCACGGCACCACGACCCCCAGCGACTCGTGCCCCTCCGGCGACGGGATCCACACGTCCAACCGGGCGTCCGCAGTGCGGGCGAACAACCGGGAGCCGTCCGGCTGCTGGTCGATCCGGACGTCCACACCGCCTCCGGAGGCCGCCGCGATCCCGGCACCGCTGTACGGGGGCATCGTGACACCCGCCGCGAGCGGGACCACCGCCTCCCGGTCGACCGGGACGGTGCCGGTCGACCGGTCCAGGACGTAGACGCCGAGCAGACCGGCGTAGTCCAGAGAGGACGCGACGACGCCGACGATGTGGTCCGGTGTCACGATCCCCCAGTACTCCCAGCGTTTGTTGCGGCCCCAGCCGCGCAGGTTCGCCCGGTACCTCGGCTGCCGGGTCCAGCCCACCGCGGCGGGGTTGAGCCGCCCGTCGGGCAGGCACAGGTCGACGGCGTGACGGATCTCCGGCGCTGACGGCATACCGGCAGCCTAGCCGGGGTCACCGGCGTCGGCGCCGGTCCCGGGTGACGCGACCGGCCCGAGACCCCACGGTCACCGTGGCGACGGCGCCAGGGTCTCCCGTGTCACCTCCCGGATCGAGGTGCAGCCCGCCAGGCCCATCGTGAGGTCGAACTCGGCGCGCAGGTGCCGCAGCACCGCCGTGACACCGGCCCGCCCCGCCAGGGTGAGCCCGTACACGTACGGCCTGCCCACACCCACGGCCGTGGCGCCCAACGCGATCGCCTTGAACACGTCCGCTCCGCCCCGCACCCCGCTGTCGAACAACACCGGCACCCGGTCCGCGACCGCCGACACCACCTCGGGGAGCGCGTCGAGGGAACCGGTCGCGCCGTCGATCTGACGGCCACCGTGGTTGGAGACCATGACGGCGTCCACCCCGTGGTCCACGGCCGCCCGCGCGTCGTCGGGATGCTGAATCCCCTTGAGCACGATGGGAAGCCGGGTGTGGTCACGCAGGAACGCCAGGTCGGCCCAGGTCAGGGTCGACCGGGAGAACACCTCCAGGAACACGTCCACGGCCGCGCGCGGCAGCGGTGACCGCAGGTTCGCCAGGAACTGCCCCGGGTAGCCGCGGCTCATCGCCGCGAGGGTGGCCAACGCGGCGGGTGTCGGGCGGGGCCGGGGACCGGTGGGCGGTGCCGCCGCACGTCTGCGGACCAGCTCGGTGAAGACCGGGTCGCTGGTGTACTGGGCGATGCCCTGCCCTCGCGCGAACGGCAGGAACGCGGCGTCGAGGTCGCGGGGGCGCCACCCCAGCATATGGGTGTCCAATGTGACCACTATCGCCTCGGCTCCGGCCGCCTCCGCCCTGCGGACCAGACTGGCCACCAGTTCGTCGCTGCTGCTCCAGTACAACTGGAACCAATGCGGCACACCGGTGGCCGCGACGCGCTCCATCGGCGTGGAGGCCTGATTGGACACGATCATCGTGACGCCGAGGTCCCGTGCGGCGGCCGCGACCGCCAGGTCGGCGCGGCGGTGCACCATCTCCAGGACCCCCACCGGTGACAACAGCAGGGGCGACGGCATGGTCCGGCCGAACAGCTCCACCGAGTGGTCCCGAACCGCGACGTCACGCAGCATCCGCGGCACGATGCGCCACCGGTCGAAGGCCGTCCGGTTGGCGCGGGCGGTGTGTTCCATTCCCGCCGAGCCCACCACGTAGGCGCGGGCCGTGGCCGTCATGCGCCGGGCCGCGCGGGCGGCGAGCAGACCGGGCGCGACCGGTACCACCGGCCTGCGGCCCAGCGCACCGGCCCGGTAGATCCCGGCCTGGACGGCACGGCCGAATCCGATGAGGTCGTCGGTTGCCATGTGGGCCGCCTCCGTTCGCGTGTGAGCCGAGTCTAGGACGGGACGGGCCGTCCCGGGGGTGGACCGGAGACGGCACCGGAGTCGCCCGGTGCCACCGATTCGGACAGTCGATGCCGGACGCGTGAACCGGTAACGTTCGACCATGGAGCAGGTGTTGTCCGACCAGCCGGACCGGCTGGTGGTACGGCGTGACGACACGGTACGGCGGCCGGTGCGTCCGTGGACGGCGAGCGTCCACGGGCTGCTCCGGCACCTGGACGCCGTCGGTTTCGGGGCGGCGCCGATTCCACTGGGGATGGCCGACGGCGTCGAGACGGTGTCCTACCTGCCCGGTGACTCAGGTGCCGCCGGTTGGCGCGCCCTGACCCGGGACGCGGGCGTCGTCGGGATGGCCCGGCTGCTGCGGCGGCTGCACGACGCCGCCACCGGTTACACGCCGCCGCCGGACGCGGTGTGGGTCAGCGGCCCGCACCGGCCCGGCGAGGTGATCCGGCACGGCGACTTCGGGCCGTGGAACCTGGTGTGGCGGGACGGGACGCCCATCGGCGTGATCGACTTCGAACTGGCCCGGCCGGGGAACCGGTTGTCGGACGTGGCGTACGCGTTGGAGTACGTGGCGCCGTTCCGTTCCGACACCGACTGCCTGCGCTGGATGCGGTACACCTCGCCGCCCGACCGGCGCCGCCGGATCGCGTTGTTCGCCGAGGCGTACGGGCTGCCGTCGACGGCGGGACTGGTCGACGCCGTGATCGAGGAGCAGTCCGCCACGATCGACCTGGTGGCGTCGCTGGGCAGGGCCGGTCACCGGCCGCAGGCGGACTGGTTGCGCGGCGGCTTCCTCGGGCAGTTGTCGGACCGGGTGAGATGGAGCCGACGTCACCGGTGGCTGTGTGAGTGAGCCGCGCCGGGGATGGCAGTCTCTCCGGCATGACCGTGACCATCGCGCTCGAACCGGTCGACTCCGCCGACGGGGTCGCGCTCGTCCGCGCCTGCTTCGCCGACATCATCGGCCGTGCCCTGGGGCGACCGGTGACGGCAACCGAACTCGACGCGGCGTTGGCCGCCGACCCGGCGGACGGGCTGTCCGCCCCGACGGGCTGGTTCGCGGTGGCGCGTTCGGCGGGCGAACCGGCCGGGTGCGTGGGCGTGAAGCGGGTGTCCGACGACACCGGGGAGCTGCAACGGTTCTTCGTCGCACCCGCCTTCCGGGGGGCGGGGACCGGTTCGGCGCTGTTGGCGTTCGCGGAGCAGACCGCACGGGAGCGGGGCCTCTCGGTGCTGCGGCTGGACACCCGCAGCGACCTGGTGGAGGCGGGACGGCGGTTCGCCGCCCGCGGGTTCACCCCGGTCACGCCGTTCAACACCGACCCGCACGTCGACCGGTGGCTGGCGAAACGCCTGACGTGACCGGCCACCGCCCGGTTCAGGTCCGGCATCCGATGTCCGCGACCGGTTGCGGACGGATGTCGGCGCGGTCGGCATGGGCGTCCGGACGTGTGGAGCGGCGGGTCAGGACGGCGACGAGTAGCCCCAGTACGGCGTAGGCCCCGCCGAGCAGACCGGTGGCGGGCCATCCCGCGGCGGTGTACACGAGAGTGGTGGTCACCGCTCCGAGCGCGGAGCCGAGCGAGTAGCAGGCCATGTATACGCCGATGACGCCGCTGCTTCTGCCGGGGTGGGCGACGGTGAGCAGGTGTTGGCTGCTGACGTGCACGGCCTGTACGGCGAAGTCGAGGACGACGATCCCGACGATGAGCGGCCACAGTGACGACTCGGCGTGACCGATGAGCAGCCACGAACCGGCCAGCAGTGCGAGCGACCAGGTGGTGATGGACGGCGCCCGGCCCTTGTCGGACCATCGACCGGCACGGGCCGCGCCCAACGCGCCGGTGAGTCCGGCGAGTCCGAACAGGCCGATCACCGTGGTGCCGAAGTGCCACGGCGCGGCGGCGAGCACGGGGGCGAGTCCGCTCCAGAGTGTCCCGAACGAGGCGAACAGGAAGAACGCGATGACTCCTCGGCTGCGGAGGAGTGGGTCGGTGACGAACAGCCGTCCCATCTCCGATACCGCCCGCCCGTACCGCGCCCGGGTCGCGCGGACGTCGGGGTCGAGACCGCGCCGGGCGGCGAACGCCAGCACCACACACGACCCGGCGATGACGAGATAGATCATCCGCCAGTCGGTCAGTTCGCCCAGCAGTCCCGCGATCACCCGCACGCCCAGGATGCCGATCACCACACCGGAGGTGACGATCCCGATGTTCCGGCCGCGTTCGCCGACCGGTGAGACGGCGGCGACGTAGGCGACCGTCGTCTGCACGACGGTGGCGAACAGGCCGGCGACGGCGAGCCCCGCGATCGCGACGGCTCCACTCGGGGCGACGGCGGCCGTCGCCGTGCCGACCGCGATGAGCAGTAGGTGCGTCGTGATGAGTCGGCGGCGGTCGTGCAGGTCACCGAGCGGGACCAGCAGGACCAGGCCGATGAGGTAGCCGAGCTGTCCGGCGGCCACCAGCCAGCCCAGGGCACCGTCCGTGAACCCCAGGTCCGCGCCCGCGACCTCCAGAACCGGCTGGCCGCCGTATACGGCCGACACCGCCACCGCACATGCCGACGCGAGCACGGTCAGCTGTCCGCGGGTCAATCCCGACGCCATGACGCCTCCAAGAGTTTCAAAATGCAACTCAATGAGGCTAGGGCATAATGGTTTCGGATTGCAACTCATTTCGGAGGAGCCAGTGGACGTCACACTCACCGCCGGAAGAAACTGGACCGACCCCGCCTGCCCGGTCGCGCGGACCGTCGACCTGGTCGGCGACCGGTGGAGCCTGCTGATCATCCGTGACGCGATGGACGGGGCGGCGACCTTCACCGAGTTCCTGGAACGGTTGCAGATCGCCCGGAACATCCTCACCGACCGGCTGCGCAGACTCGTCGATCACGGCATCCTCGATCGGAGCGCGACCGGCGGCAGACGACACACCTACCAGCTGACCGAAGCCGGCAAGGACCTCTTCACCACCGTGGTCGCGTTGCGGCAGTGGGGGGAACGCCACGCGTTCGCCCCACACGAGACACACTCCGTCCTGGTCGACCCACAGGGACGCCCGGTGCCGGTACTGCGCATACGCGGCGAGGACGGTTCACCGATCACGGCCGACACCTCACACGTTCGCCGGGCCACCTGAGCCGCGTCCGGCCCCCGGGCGGGCGGCGTCGTCCACCGGGTTATCCACAACCCGCCGGTTTTCCACAACCCCGCGTCCGCCGACTCGACGGCACCCGCCCGGCCGCCCTAGGCTCGACGCCATGGGGAGGAGGAGTGGCGGCCCCCGAGCCGTTGAGGGGTGTCGGTGATCCCCCCGGCCCCGTCCCCGGGGTGGCGCGGGTGCGAAACCGTCCGTTCGGCGCGCCGGGCGGCTTAGGCTGTGGCCGATGAACCGACGATTCTCCACCGTGATCGACGCGCCGCTGTCCGAGGTGTTCGGTTGGCATGAACGCCCCGGCGCGCTTCAGCGGCTCACCCCGCCGTGGCAGCAGTTGAAGGTGGTCCGCGAGGCCGGTTCGCTACGGGACGGCGTCGCGGTCATCGCGCTGCCCGGCGGCCTGAAGTGGGTGGCGCGGCACGGCGCCTACCGTCCGCCGCACCGCTTCGTGGACACACTGGACACCTCGTTGCCGGTGAAGTGGCGGCACAGCCACGAGTTCACGGAGGTGGACGGCGGCCGGACCCGGCTGACCGACAGGGTGGACACCAATCTTCCGGGGCGGCTGCTGCCCGCGATGTTCCGGTACCGGCACGGCCAGCTCGCCGACGACCTCGCCGCGCATCGGCGCGCCCGCGCGTGGACGCCGGAGTCGTCGGCGCCGCCGGTGGTCGCGGTGACCGGTTCGTCGGGCCTGATCGGTACGGCGTTGACCGCGTTCCTCACCACCGGTGGAATCGAGGTCGTCAGGCTGGTGCGGCACCCGACCGACAGGCCGGGCCACCGGCATTGGAACCCGGACAACCCGTCTCCGGACCTGCTGTCGGGCGTGGACGTGGTGGTGCACCTGGCGGGGGAACCACTCACCGGACGGTTCACCGAGACCCACCGGAAACGGGTGCGCGGCAGCCGGGTCGGGCCGACCGAGCGGTTGGCGAGGCTGGCCGCGGCCACCCCGAACGGCCCGCGCGCCCTCGTGTCGGCCTCCGCGATCGGCTACTACGGCCCGGACCGGGGCGACACCGAGTTGACGGAGTCGGCCGCGCCCGGTGGCGGTTTCCTCGCCGACGTGGTCGGCGACTGGGAGGCCGCGACGGCTCCCGCGTCGGCCGCCGGGCTACGGGTCGTCAACATCCGGACCGGCATCGTGCAGTCGCCCGCCGGTGGTTCGCTGCGGCTGCTGTTCCCGCTGTTCGCGGCGGGTCTGGGCGGCCGGATCGGTGACGGCCGGCAGTGGACCTCCTGGATCGGGATCGACGACCTGGTGGACGTCTACCACCGGGCCATCGTCGACGACGGCCTGTCGGGGCCGGTGAACGCGGTCGCGCCGGAACCGGTGCGCAACGACGAGTACACCCGGGTGCTGGGAGGGGTGCTCCGTCGTCCCACCCTGCTCCCGGTGCCGTCGTGGGGGCCGAAGCTGCTGCTGGGCGGACAGGGCGCCGAGGAGATCGCGGCGGCGTCGCAGCGCGTGGTGCCGGGCAGGTTGCGGGACCTCGGGCACCGGTACCGGCATCCCCGGCTGCGGGACTGCCTCACGCACCTGTTCGGCAAGGCGGGTTGACGCCGGGTCCGCGTCCCATCCGGCACTCCGGTCACCGGGGTCGACGAACCGGTACGGTGACGGTCGGTCACTGTTACGTTGACGCCATGTCACGAGCGATCTTCGTCAATCTTCCGGTCGCCGACCTGGACCGGTCCGTCACGTTCTTCACCGGCCTCGGTTTCGGGTTCGACGAGAACTTCACCGACGAGAACGCCACCTGCATGGTGGTGGGGGACGACGCGTACGTCATGCTGCTGGTGAAGTCGTTCTTCGAGACCTTCACCACGAAGCCGACTGCCGACGCCACGACTCACACCGAGGTGATCGTGGCGATCTCGGCGGACAGTGCCGCGGCGGTGGACACCATGGTGGACAAGGCCCTGTCCAGTGGCGGCAGTCCGTCGAAGGAGCCGGTGGACGGCGACGGCATGTACTCGCGGAGTTTCCAGGACCCGGACGGCCACGTGTGGGAGGTCGTGCACATGGCGGACCCGTCGGCGGCGTTATCCCCGCCCGGAACGGCCGAGGGCGCGACGGTGGTGTCGCCCGCCCCACCTTCGGCCCCTCCCCGATCGGCGGCGGAGGCCCGGGCTCTAGGCTGCCGGTGCGACATCGACGAGGGAGGCGCACATGGTGAAGATCACCGGTTTCGATCACCTGGTCCTGAACGTCTCCGATGTGGAGCGTGCCCTGGAGTTCTACACCGGCACGCTCGGATTGGAGCCGGTCCGGGTCGAGCAGTGGCGGGCGGGCGAGGTCCCGTTCCCGTCCGTGCGGGTGAACGGATCGACCATCATCGACCTGTTTTCGCGGGAACGCGGAGAGTCCAACGTGGACCACTTCTGCCTGGTGGTGGAACCGCTCGACTGGCAGGAGGTCATCGACTCCGGTGAACTCACCGTCGTCGACGGACCGGGCAGCCGCTTCGGTGCCCGTGGCACCGCCACCTCCGTCTACGTCGAGGACCCGGACGGCAACGTCATCGAACTGCGCTGGTACCCGCAGGACCGCGAGTCCTGACCGGAGGCCACTCTGCACGTTCCGACCATCGTTTCGTCGGGCCGTCCCGCCCGACGGTGCACGGTAACCGGCCGCCCGGCGGGTCGAGCGCGGTGTCGTCGCGGCCGCTGCGCCGAGGCGGCTCCGGAAACCGCCGGCCCGCCCAGTGCCGCACCACGACCTGCAGCGCCGCCGTCACCGGGAGGGCCGCGACCGCGCCGACCAGTCCGGCCGCCGCACCGCCGACGAGCGCGGCGGAGAACGCCGCCAACGGCGACAGCGCGGTCGCCTGCGCGAACACCCTGGGCGCCAGTAGGAAGTTCTCGAAACCCTGGTAGGCGAGGAAGAACGCCAGGGTGATGACCGCGAGTGGAACGCTCACGGTGAGGGCCATCCCGACGCCGAGCACCGCTCCCAGGGTCGCCCCGACCTGCGGTACGAGGTCCAGGGCCGCGACGCCGATGGCCAGGACCGCCGAGTACGGGATCCCGGCGATGAGGAAGAAGACGTACGCGGCGGTCCCGGCGCAGCCGCAGATGACGATCTGCCCGGTGACGTATCCGCCGACCTTCCGCAGGGCCCGCCGCAGCACGTCGGCGCGTTCGGGTTCACCGAGGACGATGGCGACGTTGTCGACGATGCGGGGCAACGCGAGCATGAAGTAGACGGTCAGGGCCGCGACGGTCAGGACGCTGAACAGTGCCCCGGCGATGCTGCCGAGGATGCCGACGATCGCGCCCGCCGAGGACAGCAGCACGTCGGGGAGTTTCGACATCGCGCTCTGCCACGCCTGTTGGACGTCCGCCTCCGACAGGTAACGGCCCAGCGTGCTGTCGGTGTCGCCGAGTTCGGCGGCGATCTCGTTCATCACCCGCGGTGCCGACGACACCAGTTGCCCGAACTGGGCGACGGCGGGGCGCACCCCGACGACGATCGCGCCGGCCACCACCGCCGTCCCGGTCACGCACACGAGGGCCACCGCGACGCCCCGGCGCACTCCGTGCCGCACCAGCCACGCCACGAGCGGTTCGAGTCCGGCGGCGAGCAGGAAACTGAGGAACAGCAACACCAGGACGGCCCTCGCCTGCACGATCAACTGGGCCACGGCGATCACCGCCAGCACCACGGCGGTGATGAGCGCGTAGCGCCACAGCGGCGGCGTGGTCCTCATTCGGCACCCCCTCGGTTTTCGCGGTACAGGGGATCACCTCGGCCGCACCCGTGGTGGGACGCCGGGCCGGTGCGCTGCCGGGCGTGTCCGCGCCGAGCGGGGCCGCCGTCGACGCGGCCGGGGCGGGTGTGCGCGGCGGCTACCGTTGCGGTCATGCGTTTCGCGATCCTGGGTCCGTTGGAGGTACGCACCGACGCCGGGGAGGCCGTGGTGATCCCCGAGGCGCGGGTACGCGCGCTGCTGTGCGTCCTGTTGGCCCACAACGGTCAGGTCGTCCCCGCCGACCGGTTGATGCACCACCTGTGGGGTGACCGGCCGCCGGCGCGGGGCAGGGCCGTACTGCGCAGCAAGGTCTCACTGTTGCGGCGCGCGCTGGAGGACGCCGAACCGGGCGGCCACGACCTGGTGACGTGGCGGTCGACGGGTTACCTGGTGGAGGCCGGTACCGACCGGCTCGACACCGCGCGTTTCGAGGACCTGGTGCGGCGCGCCGAGGGAGCCGACCCGGTGGCGCGGGACGGCCTGCTGAGCGAGGCGGTGTCGTCGTGGCGGGGCGAGCCGCTTCCGGAACTCGCCGACCGCGAGTTCGCGGTCCCGATCGTTGCGCGCCTGACCGAGCAGTACCTCTCGGCGGTGGAGGCGCGGGCCGAGGCGAGGCTCGAATCGGGCGAGCACCGCGGCCTCGTGGCCCAGTTGCGGGAACTCGCCGCCCGGTACCCGTGGCGCAACCGGCTCAACGGCGTCCTGATGTTGTCGCTCTACCAGTCGGGACGGCACGCCGAGGCGCTGCGGTTCTACGCGGCGGTCCGCCGCCGGTCGCGGGAGGAACTGGGTGTCGAACCGGACGCGGCGCTGAGCCGGCTGCACCTGGCGATGCTGCGGCGCGACCCGACGTTGGAGGCGCCCCGGCCCAGGCCGGTCGGGAACCTGCCCCCGGAGACGTCACCGCTGGTGGGCCGGGAGACCGAACTGGCGGACCTCGCCGCCCGCACGTCACGGCACCGACTGGTCACGGTGACGGGGCCGGGCGGGGTCGGGAAGACCTCCCTGGCGGTCGCGACGGCCCGGTCGCTGCGGCACGACTACTCAGGCGGTGTCTGGCTGGCCGACCTGACGCCGGTTCCGGCGGGGACGTCCCGAGTGGACCTGATCGCCGAGACCGTCGCGGCGGAACTCGGCCTGACCGGCGACACCGCCGCCGCGTCACCGGGTTCCTCCGCCTTCGAGGCGCTCGCCGCGTACCTGTTGACCCATCGCACGCTGCTGGTCCTGGACAACTGCGAGCACGTCGTGGCGGCCGCGGCAGCGTTGGCGGAGCGGCTGTCACGCGCGGCGCCGGATTCGAGGGTGCTGGCGACCGGTCGTGAACCCCTGGCGGTTCCCGCGGAGTCGGTCCTGTCGCTGGGGCCGCTGCCGGATTCCGACGCGGCACGGTTGTTCGCGACCCGCGCGGCGGCGGCCGGGTACCGGGTCACCGACGGCGACGCGGGTGAGGTGGCGGCGATCTGCCGGCGTCTCGACGGGATCCCGTTGGCCTTGGAGCTGGCGGCCGGCCGGGTGGCCGCGTGGGGGCCGTCGGGGCTGCGGGAACGACTGGAGCGGCACTGGGAACCGCCGGCGGTGGTGCGGCGGGGTGTCCCCGAGCGGCACCGCACCATCCGGTCCACCGTGGACTGGAGCCGGGAGCTGCTGACCGGACCGGAACGGCTGCTGCTGGAACGGGTCTCGGTGCACCGTGGCGGTTTCACGGCCGCGAGCGCGCAACGGGTCGCGGGTTTCGGGGAGGTACCCGTCGCTGAGGTGCCCGACATGCTGGCCCGGTTGGCGGACCGGTCGATGCTGCAGATCAGGACCGGCCGCGCGGGCGGCCCCCGGTTCCACATGCTGGCGACCGTCGCGGAGTACCACCGGGAACTGTTGGCCGATTCGGGGGCGGAGAAGACCGCCAGGCGGGCGCACCTGGAGTACTACGCGGCGCTCGCCGGGGCACTGGACGGGGAACTGCGCGGACCGGATGCGTTCCCGGCGGCGCGGACCCTCGACGGCGAGGCGGGCAACCTCGCCGAGGCCGCCCGGCACGCCCGCGACACCGGTGACGCGGTCGCCGCCCTGGGGTTGGCGGTCGACACCGCCTGGTACCGGGTGCTGCGCGGCAGACTCACCGAGGCCGCGGAGGAACTGGGCGCGGCCCTGGCCGTCGCCGGTGGCGCACCGGAGGGGGCACGCGCGACCGCGACCGCCTGGCACACCGGCGTCCTGACCCGTATGAACGCCGCCGACGAGGCCGCCCACCGCGCCGCCGTCGCCGGTTGCGACGCGATCGAGGACCCGGTGACGGCCGCGCGGGCCCGCTGGTTCCTCGACCACGTGCGGCTCGGGCTGCCCGGTGAGGCGGCCGGGGTCTGCGACGCCGACGCGTGGACGGCCGCCGCGTCACGGGCCACCCGGGCGTACCGGCTCGCCGCGAACGGCGACACGGTTTCGGCGCGGGAGGCGGCGGAGGCGTCGCTGGCCGGGTTCACCGACCTGGGCGACGAGTGGGGGCGGCTGTACGCCACCGGCTGCCTGGCGGAACTGGCGGAACGGCGGGGCGATCCGGCGGAGGCGCGGCGACTGTACGAGGCGAACCTGGCGGTCGCGACCCGGCTGGGGCTGCGGACCGAACTGACGCGGACGCTGTGCCGCCTGGCGGCGCTGCTGGCACGCGACGGACTGGCCGAGGCGGCGGTCCGGCACTACCGTCGGGCCGCGCGGCTCGCCGTCGAGCAGTGCGACGCGGGGGTGCAGCGGATCGCCGAGATCGGCTTGGCGACCGTGGCGACGGACCCGCCCGGGCCGCGCGCGGCCGGATGGGGCGTGGTGCGGGCGATGGAGGACCTGGCGGGTGGTGAGGCCGCCGGGGGCCGTGCCGAGGCGGCCGCCCGGCTGCTGGGCACCGTGGAACGGTTGCGGTCACGCGGCGGCATGCCCGTCGACACCCCGGAACTCGACCGGCTGCGGGGACCGTTGCGGCGGGCGTTGGGGCCCGAACGGTTCGACGCGGAGGTGGCGGCGGGTCACCGGATGGGCGTGGAGGAACACCTCGACCGGTTGACCGGCGCCACGGCGGGCGGACGGCGCGGTACGCCGGTGCCCGGACTGGCGGCATCCCACCCGGCATGCGACTGACCCGGCGCCCCGCCCGGGTGGGCGGGGCGAGCCGGGTCGGCGGCGTCACCAGGTGACGGGAAGCTCCTCGATCCCGTACACGATCGACAGTTCACGGAACTTCAGTTCCTCGAACGGCACGGCCGGCTTCAGGTTCGGGAACCGGCGCAGCAGCGCGGGGAACGCCATCCGCAGCTCCATGCGGCCCAGTTCGGCGCCGACGCAACGGTGCAGGCCGTACCCGAACGCGAAGTGCGGCGGCATGTCCCGGAACGGGTTGACCTGTTCCATCTCGGGGCCGAGCCTGGGGTCGCGGTTGGCGCCGCTGAGCGAACACAGCACGATCTCGCCCGCCTTGATCTGGTGGCCGTCGACCTCGACGTCCTCGATGGCGACGCGCGGGAACGCGGTCTGCACCACCGACAGGTAACGCAGCAGCTCCTCCACGACGGCGTCGACGTGCGCGTCGGAGTCACGGATCAGGGCGGCGTGTTCGGGGCTGGTCATCAGGTGGAGCGCGCCGAGGGCGATCATGCTCGCGGTGGTCTCGTGGCCGCCGATGAGGATGCCGTCGGCGAGGCCGGTCAACTCCTCGTCGGTGATGTTGTCGCCGTGTTCGCGCACCAGCATTCCCAGCAGGTTGTCGCCGGGGTTCTTGCGCTGCCCGGCGACCAGGCCGCTGAGGTAGTCGAGGGTCTCGTCCACGGCGGCCAGGCAGCCCTCGATGTCACCGAGGATGTCGAAACGAGACATCGACATGCGCTGGAACGCCGCCCGGTCGGGGTAGGGGACGCCGAGCAGTTCGCTGATCACCAGCGACGGGATCGGCACCGCGAACAGGTCGTTGAGGTCGGCGCCGCGCCCGGCCGCCTCCAGCGCGTCGAGGCGTTCGGTGACGATCGTCTCGATCTGCGGCACCAGTCGGCGCAGTCGCCGCATCGTGAACTCCGGCGTGAGCATCTTGCGCAGCCGGGTGTGGTCGGGCGGGTCGGTGAATCCGAGACCACCGGGGTTGAGCGCGCGGAGGTCCTGGAGGTCCTCCGAAGCCGTCAGCTTGGCGAAGTCGCTGGAGAACCGGGTGTGGTCGCCCAGGATGGCGCGGGAACCGGCGTAGCTGGCCACCAGCCACACCGGTGGCCCGATCGGGTACTGGAGCCGGCTGATCGGCTGTTCGGCGCGACGGCGCGCCAGCTCCGGCACCGGGTCCAGTCCGTCGCGCTGGAACTGCACCACGGTGAACGCTTCTTCGAGCATCGACTTTCCTCATCATGTCGCCGGGCATCGGGCACCGGCCGGGGGTCTACTCCGCCGACCCAGATTGGCAGAACCGGCCCGGGCGGCGCATTGGTCTTTAGTCAGTAACCGCGCGGCGCGGTTGTGCGGTTCCCCACCCTACTCGCCGGTCGGGTGACCACCGTGGCGCGCGGGGCCGTCACCGGGTGGCCGCCGTCACGGTCGCCCTCCTGGTCACGGCCCGATTCGAATGTAACGCCTCGCCGTGACCCGGCCACGGAACGGCCGTCACGGGCTTCCCATTCGCGGCCGGTTCGGTTATCGTCACAGCACCTCGACGGCGAGGCCCAGCCGTCACCGGAGTCCGCCGGGGAGCCGCCGATGAAGCCTCACGTTTTAGTCCACTGTGCATACGAGGACTACGCGGCGGCGTTGCGCGCGGACGCCCGGGAGGGTCTGACGGCCCCGGGGAAGCGCCTGTCGGTGCGGTGGAGCCTGGACGGGCGCGGACGCCGGCTGTTGGACCGGATCACCGGCGGCGGCGACTACCGGTTCGGCGCGGCAGAACGCGAACTGGTGGGGCGCCTGGCCGATCCGGTGATACGGGCGATGCGCCCCCACACACTGGTGCACGTCGGGCCGACCGGACTCCGCGCCGCCCGTCCACTGTGGCAGGCGGCACGACGGCACACTCCGATGCGGACGGTGAACTTCTGCGACACCCCTCACTCCCGGCTCGGCGAGACGTTGCGTCCACTGTCCAGCGAGTTCGCCCACACGGACTGGTACGGCCTGGTGTCGGCACTGCCCGCGGCGCTCCCGGCCCTGCCCGGTGATCCGCCCCGGCTGCTGTGGTGCCTGGGCGAGTGGTTCACGGCGTTGTCGGCGGCGGAACGGCGTGGGCAACTCACCGCGCTGCGCGCCCGATGCTCCCCCGGCGACCGCCTCCTGGTGACCACCACCACCGAGGCCGCGCAGGCCATGGCCGATCTGTCGGCGGAGACCGAACCGGCCGCCGAGTTCAACCGCAACGTCCTCTACGTGCTCAACCACGTACTCGACACCGAGTGCCTGGAGACGTCGTTCGACCACACCGTCAGCGACCGCGGCGGCCGCGCCGAACTGCGGCTGCGCGCCCGCACCGCCTTCCGGTTGCCGCTGACGGCACTGGGGTTCGGCATAGAACTGGCCGCCGGAGAGGAGATCGCCACCTTCGGCATGACCGACCTGCCGCACGACCGCATCGACGGCGAACTCACCGCCGCCGGCTTCCGGCCCCGCGATCGCTGGACCGACGACGGCCACGGCGTCACCGTGACCCTGGCCGAAGCCGCCTGACCCCCGCACCTCACCCCCGTCGCGCCCTCCCCTTTCTTCCGCTTGGTCCCCGCCCCGTTGCACTTGGTCCATCTCCCGTTCCGCTTGGTCCCCGCCAGGTCTGGAGTCTTCGCCCGATTCGTACCGGTATAGCGCTTTCCGTGCCGTTCTCACGCGGACCGAGCGCGCAACGGCGGGGACCAAGCGGAAGGGATGAGCCACCCGGCGGGGACCAAGCGGAAGGAGAAGTGCCCGGCCAGGCGGCCACCCGACCGCAGGCCGAGGCGGCGCGAAACGTAGGAACCTGGCCGCGCGAACTGTGACGGACCTCAAACCCGGACACCCGCCTGGCGCTTCCATAAGGATTGCCTTACCTTAGTCGAGTGCCAGCTGACAATCTCGCCCCCGAGCTGAGCGCCGCCGGCATCACCGCCGGCTACCGCTCCTTCGTCGCCGTACACGACGTGTCGGTGCGCCTGACCCGTGGCCGGGTCACCGCGCTCATAGGCCCCAACGGGAGCGGCAAGTCCACCCTGCTGCGCACCATGGCGAACCTCCACAAGGCCGCCTCCGGCGACACCACCCTCGCCGACGGCGCCTCCATCAAGGCGATCAGCCCACGCGACCTCGCGCGCCGCCTCACCCTGCTGTCACAGTCCCGCGTCGCCCCCGGCGGCGTCACCGTCCGGGAGGTCGTGGAGTACGGCCGCCACCCGCACCGGGGCCGCTGGGGCGGCGGTGACCCCGACGGCACCGCCGTCGTCGACCGCGCCCTGGGCATGACCGACGTCGCCTCCCTCGCCGACCGCGCCGTCGACACCCTCTCCGGCGGCCAGATGCAGCGCGTCTGGCTGGCCAGCTGTCTCGCCCAGGACACCACCATCCTCATGCTGGACGAACCCACCAACCACCTCGACCTGCGTTACCAGGTCGAACTCCTCGACATCGTCCGCGACCTGGCCGACCACCACGACATCGCCGTCGGCGTCGTCCTCCACGACCTCGACCAGGCGGCCGCCGTCGCCGACGAGATCGTGTTGCTGGTCGACGGCCGGATCGCCGCCGCCGGTGAACCCGCGGAGGTGCTGACCTCCGAACTCCTCACCGACGCCTACGGCATCCCCATCGACGTCCACCCGGACCCGCACACCGGCCTGCTGCGCACCGGTGCCCGCTCTCGGCACGCCCGCCGTGCCGTCACCCCCGCATAAAAGGAGAAACCCCACTGTGAAGCGTTTGACGGCACTGGCCGTCGCGGCGGTCGCGACCGTCGCGCTGGCCGCGTGCGGCACCACCGAGGAACCCGCCGACGAGAACTCCGCCACCGGAGGCGACCCGATCACCGTCACCGACGAGCGAGGTGTCGAGGTCACCCTCGACGGCCCCGCCGTCAAGGTCGGCGCCACCGAGTGGAACGTCGTCGAATACCTCGTCTCGCTGGGAATCCAGCCCACCGCCGTCAGCGACGTCAAGGGCTTCCAGACCTGGGACAACTCCGTCCAACTGGACGACTCGGTCACCGACATCGGCACCCGCGGTGAACCCAACCTCGACACGCTCGCCCCGCTGGGCCTGGACGTCATGTTCGTGACCGACTCCCTCGTCGAGGGCGCCGTCGAACAGATCGAGGACAGCGGCGTCCCCGTCATCGTGATGAACGGCGGCGACGCCACCGACCCGATCGGCCACATGTGGAAGAACGTGGACCTGGTCGCCGAGGTCACCGGCACCCAGGACGCCGCCGCCGACCTCAAGGACCAGTTCGACACCACGCTCGCCGAGGCGAAGGAGGCCGTGGCCGCGACCGACCTGGCCGGCACCCCCGTCGCGTTCGCCGACGGCTGGGACACCGGTGAGGCCGTCACCGTCCGGCCGTTCACGTCCGGTTCCCAACTGGGCGCCATCCTGGCCGAACTGGGCCTGCCCAGCGCGTGGGAGGACGTCGAGGGCGTCGAGGGCGACGCCGTGTACGGCCTGGGCCAGACCGACGTCGAAGGCCTCACGAAACTCCCCGAGGACGCGGTGTTCTGGTACATCGGCGGCGCCGACGAATCCGACGTGTACGCCGACACCCTCGCCGACAACGCCATCTGGCAGAGCCTCCAGTTCGTCAAGGACGGCGAGGTGGAACGCCTCCCCGACGGCACCTGGATGTTCGGCGGCCCCGCGGCCATGACCCAGTTCATCGACGCCGTCGTCGCCATCGCCGAAGGCTCCTGACCCGACACCGACGACACCGGCCGGGAACCCGCGGGCTGCCCCGGGTCCCCGGCCGGACCGTCGCCAGAAAGAGCAACCGGTGACCCTCACCCGCACCCCACCCGACGCCCCCGGCACCACCGCCGAACCGGCCGCACCCGCCCCGGTGCGGATCGCCGCGCTCACCGGTGTCGTCGTCGTGCTCCTCGCCGTGATCGCGCTCCTGGCGTGCCTGCACATCACGCAGGGCACCGCCGACGTCGGCTTCGCCGACATCTGGGCGTGGCTGACCGGCACCGCCGACGACCGGGCCGCCGCCGTCGTCATCGACTCCCGCCTGCCCCGGCTGGCCGCCGCCGCGGTCGTCGGCATCGCGCTCGGTGTCGCCGGCACCGTCATGCAGTCGATCTCGCGCAACCCGCTGGCGTCGCCCGACACGCTCGCCGTCAACGCCGGCGCCCACCTGGCACTGGTGTGCGGGGCCGCGCTGGGCGTCCAGGGACCGTTCCTCGGTGACCTCGGGCTGGCCTTCACCGGAGGTCTCGCCGCCGCCGCCCTGGTCCTGGCACTGGCCGGCACCGAGTACGGGACCGTGCGACTGGTCCTGGGCGGATCCGCGGTCGCCCTCGCCGTCACCGCGCTCACCCGGGGACTGATGATCCTGTTCCCGTTCGAGTCGCGCGGCGCCCACGCGTGGGCCGCCGGAACCCTCGGCGTCAACGGTTTCGACGGGATCGTGACACTGGCACCGATCGTGGTGATCGGTTTCGCGCTGCTGATGCTGATGAGCCGCCGCCTCGACCTGCTGATGCTCGGCGACGACGAGGCGCGTTCGCTGGGCGTACCGGTCCGGCAGACCCAACTGTGGGTGCTGCTGATGTCGGTGCTGCTGTCGACCGCCGCCGTCGCGCTCACCGGACCGATCGGGTTCATCGGACTCGCCGCGCCCGCCCTCACCCGGCTCGTCGCGCCCAGGATCCCCGGCCTCCACCGGCACCGGGCGCTGCTGCCGGTCACCGGCCTGGCCGCGATCGCTCTCCTCCTGGCCGCCGACATCGTGCTGCGCGCGATCCTGGGCGCCCAGACCGCCACCCAGGTCCCGACCGGCATCATGACGTCGATCCTGGGCGCGGTGTTCCTCATCGCGCTCGCGTTCCGGCTGCGCGCCGACCGGGCCGGAACCAGCCACGGTGAACTCGACGTGCGGGGCATCGGCGTCCGCCACCCCGGCATCGTCACGGCGGTCCTCGCCGTCGTCCTCGTCGCCACCGTCGTCGGCTCACTGCTCATCGGCGACATGGGACTGCTCACCGGAGACCTCTGGAACTGGCTGACCGGGCAGGCCGGCCAGATCGTCAGCGCCGTCATGGACACCCGCGCGCCACGTGTCCTGGCCGCCCTGCTGGCCGGTGTCGCCCTCGCGGTCGCCGGCACCGCCATCCAGGGCGTCACCCGCAACCCGCTCGCCGAACCCGCCATCATCGGCATCTCCGGCGGCGCCTCGGTCACCGCGGTCATCGTCGTGACACTGATCCCGCACGCCGGTTTCTGGGCGCTGGCCGCCGCCGCGGGCGCGGGCGCCCTGGCAGCGGCACTGGTGGTGTTCGGGCTCGCGGCGCGCAGCGGGTTCGCCACCGACCGGTTGGTGCTCATCGGTGTCGGCGTGTCGTACGGGACCGCCGCGTTCGTGACGCTGCTGATCGTCGCCACCGACCCGTTCAACGCCGCCAAGGCGCTCACCTGGCTGTCCGGGTCCACCTACGGCCGCACCTTCGAACACCTCATCCCGCTGTCCATCGGCTGCGCGGTGCTGGTGCCGCTGGTGATGTTCGCGCATCGCCGGCTCGACCTGCTGTCCATCGACGAGGACACGCCCCGGCTGCTGGGCGTACGGGTGGCGTCGGCACGGTTGGCGCTGCTGACGTGCGCGGTGCTGTTGACGGCGGTCGCGGTCGCCGGCATCGGCGTGATCGGGTTCGTCGGGCTCGTCGCCCCACACGCGGCCCGGATGCTCGTCGGGCGGCGACACGCCCGGGTCATCCCGGTCGCGGCGCTGCTGGGCGGCATCCTCGTCGTGGTGTCGGACGTGGTGGGCCGCACCGTCATCGCGCCCGACCAGTTGCCCGCCGGGCTCATGACCGCGATCATCGGCGCGCCCTACTTCTTCTGGCTGCTGTACCGCAGCCGCAAACGGACCTGACCGGAGCCGGTCCCCTGTGGAACGGGAGGGGCCGGGCGACGGACGTCGCCCGGCCCACACACCCCCGCGTCAGACCCGCCTACCCATGAACGCCGCCATCCGGTCCGCCGCCGAGGCGCCCCGGGGCACCTCGGCGACCTCCGCGACCGTGTCGCCCGACCGGGGCGGATTCCCCAGCAACGCGTAGACCGCCCGCCAACTGGCCTCCACCTCGGCGGCCAGCTCCGGCAGGAAGTCCGTGTCGGCTCCCAACGCCCGCGTCAGATCCCACGCGTGCACCGTCAACTCGTTGACGACGTGCTGCACCACCACCGCACCGGGCTGCTCCCCGATCGGGGTCGGTATGACCTCGGTCAGGAAGTCCGGCTTCACGAACTCCGCCCGCGCCGCACTCGCCCACGTCGTGAACGCCGACGCCGGATCCGAGTAGTCCAACTGCCGCTCCGGCGGGTTCTCGTCGCCCGCCGCGACGGCGTGATACCGCTCGTTGACGAACGCCAGATGCCCGACCAGGTACCGGACGTCCCACTCCTCACAGGGTGTCGGATCGTCCCACTGATCGTCGCCGATCCGCCCGATCGTCGCGGTCACATAGGAGACCACCGAGTCGAACGCGGGCAACGGGTCGTCGAACCGGACGACGCCGGCAGATTCGTTCATCCCGCCATGATGCCACCGGCTACCGGCCCGCCGGGGTCGTCGGTGTGATCTCACCGACCCGTAGCACCGCGTCGAACCACTCCGAGAACGGTCCCCCGGAGACGAAGTGCCCGTCGTCCTCCTCCGAGTGGTAGATCCCCGCGATGATCCGCACCTTGTGGTCCCGTCGCAGCCACGCCGCGACCGGCTCCGGCGCCGCCGCGCGCAGATCCAGCAGATACGGAGTCGGCCCGGCGTTCAGCACCGCGTCCACGAAGTCCACCGGCGGCGGCGGAACCGTGTCCTGGTGGATGCGCCCGTGCGAGAACCCCAGTTGGATCGACACGTACTCGTCACCGAACCGTTCCCGCAACCGGGAACCGACTCCCCGCAACGACCTCCCCATCGACGTCAACCGGATGTGCGCGGCGTTCGCGGTGTGCGCCATGCCCTCCCAGTAGAGGACACCACCGGCCGACTCCGCCACCAACGCGGCCACCGCCTCGGCGGCCCGCACCCCCGCCGCGTCGAAGTCGTAGCCACCGGCGACGCTCCCGGCGTGGAACTCCAGGATCAGTTCCGCCAGCTCCACCGCCTCCCGGTCCCCGGTCGCCTCCGCCAGGTCGAGGGCGTCCCGCGCGTGGTCGGCGAACGGCCGGCCCGGGTGGATCCCCTGCGCGGTCTGCACGTGCTCGTTGACGTCGTGGGCGGTCCGGATCGGGTCCAGGTGGGTGCGCAGCCGCGCGACCGAGTCCGGGGCGACCGCCTCGAACCGGGCGACCAACCGGTCGTAGTGGGCGACCCGGGCCGCGGGCGGGGTCAGGCCGTGCACCGACACCGGGTCGTCGGGGTGGGCGGCGTTGTACGCGCGCAACCACTCGAAGATCTCCGTGGTCTCGACGGTCCGCCACGGGTTCCACATGTCCGCGATCGACCGGGCCAGGTCACCCTCACCGGTACGCACGTACCGGTCGATCTCCTCGATCACCGACACGTCGTCCTGCAGCGCCAGGACCCGGAAACCCTTCACCGTCACCAGGTACCGCAGCACCCGGGCACCCGCCGCCATCACCTCGTGACCGGCGCGGGTCGTCTCCCCCAGGCCCACCAGCCGTGCCGTGCCGACGATCCCGCCCAGCGCCGACAGGTCCGCGAAATCGTCGGCGCCGCCGGTGAGCCGGACCGGCCGGGCGGTCCGCCCGATCCACTCCACGACCTGCGCCTCCACCGTCTCGTACTCTCGTGTGTCAGTCATACTCCGACGGTATGGACCGGGCGGCGGGCACCGCATCTGTCAAACGACCGGTCGTCACCACACGTGCACTGTGGACACCAGGCGGCGCCCGGTACGGTCGGACCCCCGGCCGCCAACCGGCCGTTGCGACACCGGAATACACTCACCTGGTCCCCCGCCCATCGCGATCGGGCACCCTACCTCCCCCATGCCAGGACCGCCCATGCTGACCTACCACCTCGTCGGCAACCTACCCGTCGCCAAACAGCTCGACCGGTTCGCATACCAGGGCCAGACCCGGTCGCAGTTCGACCGGATGGCCTCCTACATCGACCCGGCGTCGGTCGCCGCCGTCGCCCAGGCGTTCCGCACCGACGCCGCCGCCATCGCACGGCGATTCACCCAGACCGGCCGTGACCTGCTGGACGGCAGCCGGAACCGGGTGCAGTGGTCCTACGGCGCCGCCCTGCTCGCGCTCGCGGCCGCCGGCCCCGACCCGGCGGCGGCCCGCACCGCCGACGCGGCCCTCTCACACCTGGCGACCATGGACATGCCCGCCGCCTACCGGGAGACACTGCACCACGCGCTACGCCACTTCCCGGAACTGCCCGCCGCCGCCACGACCACCCGGGCACTCGCCGACCTGCTCGCCGCCGAACCCGTCGACCAGGTACTCGCCTGGGCACACGACATCGGCCTGTCGGTCCCCTTCCAGCGCTGGGAGGGAACCGTCGACGTGCCCGGCACACACACCCCGCCGGGCCCGGGCGGCCGACCACAACCGGTCCACGTACTGCTCGACGTCCGCTGGGCACCCGGCGGCAGCGCGGTGTTCCCGTGGCAGGTCAGGATCGGGCCGGGACCACGCCAGACCGTCCGGATCCTCGCGGCGGCGGGTGCGGCACGCTACCGGGTACCGGTGTCGGGCGGCACGTTGACCGGCGACCTGGTCGACGTCCCCACCGGGCCCGCCGACCTGCCCGAGTTGCTGCGGCGACTGGAGGCGGCCCACCCGGGACTCCACTTCGACCGGGCGGCGGTCCGCACCCGCGTCACCCGCGGCATCCCCCGCAAACCCATCACCACCTGGCTCACCACCTGACGAGGAGGCGAGCGCGGGGCAACCCCGCGTGCGCGGGGAACACTTCGCCGGTGGCCTGTGGCTGATCCGCCGCAAGGGACCATCCCCGCGTGCGCGGGGAGCACTGCCTGGCGGTGCCCTGTTCGGTGTGGTTGCCCGGACCATCCCCGCGTGCGCGGGGAGCACTTCGACTCCCGAAACGGGAGTGCGTTTCGGGGCGGACCATCCCCGCGTGCGCGGGGAGCACGTGCTCAACGCGCTGCACGGGGCGACGTTGCAGGGACCATCCCCGCGTGCGCGGGGAGCACCGGCATAGGCAGTGCAGCCCCAGCCGTTCCCGGGACCATCCCCGCGTGCGCGGGGAGCACTGAAAGTCTGGGGTTGGGGTAGACAGGTCAGGAGGACCATCCCCGCGTGCGCGGGGAGCACTACGCCGCCCACCAGGCCCGCAAGCGGGAGGTGGGACCATCCCCGCGTGCGCGGGGAGCACCGGG
>NZ_VLLL01000008.1:87768-97293 GCF_007994225.1 Stackebrandtia albiflava | reverse complement strand
GGGACCATCCCCGCGTGCGCGGGGAGCACCCTTGCCGACCTGGATGTCTACCGGTGGGTAACCGAGAAGTTCCCCAAGATCATTCTCGGCCGTCCGATCGGCGGGCGGCCCCGGAACCGTAACGGCGGTACTTGGCGGCCTTGCTCCAGCCGGCCCGCATCCGGTTCGGCTCGCGACCTCCCGGATGCGGTCGGCTCATCAGGGTGATGCCTTCCCGGTCGACCGGTGTCCACTTGTGTTTGTGGCAGGTGACCGTCATGCCCTGCTCGTTACGGGCGGGACGGATCATGATCGCGTCCCCGTCCTTACAGAGCTCGGTCACCCTGGTCCACAGGGAGTCCCGGACTCGCGCGGTCACCTTTCCCACGAACATGCCGGGTTTCACCTCCATCAGCCACAGGGTGAGGTGACCGCGTAGCCCCTCCGGGCAGTTGGTGAGGACGATGACGATCACTCGTCCGGCCCCCAGACCCGCTCCGCGTCGGCGGAGTAGTCGACGCCGCCCGGCACCTCACCGAGTCTGTCGTCCCACAGCGTCGCCGTGACCGTGAGATCACGCCCGTCCTCGTCCACGTCTCCGTCGGGGAACAAGAGCCGTTGGAGGTCGGCCACACACCGTTTCATCAGCGCGCCCGAGGCGAACCGCGCGCGCAGCCTGGTGCGCGCTTCGCGGGGGATGTCGTCGGCGCCGTCCGCCACCACGTCGAATGCGTTGGGGATCGAGTAGTCCGCCTTGTAGAGATCGGCGATGTCGTGCACGAACGCGGGATAGTAGCCGGTGTGGACGAAACCGAGGCCCGGCGACATCCCCATGGCGACGATGACGCTGTGGCAGATGCCGTACAGGCAGGCGGTTCCCGCCGACAGCGCCTGGTTGATCGGGGTTCCGCCGGCGAAGTCCGTCCTGTCGTACTCGCGACGAGTCCACGCCACACCGGTGCGCTCTGCGTGCGTCCGGTAGCACTGCTTGACCCTGGTCCCCTCCTTCCCCCGAAGGGTTCGCATGTCGTAATCGGTCGGATCATCGTCCGGAAACCGCATCCGGTACATGTCACGTGCCACCCGCAGCCGTTCCCGGTCGGAGGCGAAAGCTCGGGCCTGTGCCTGTAGGAGCCTTGTGGACGACGACAGGGGTCTGCCGTGCGTGTACATCCGGACGCCCTGTTCACCTACATCGACAAGGGTGGCGCCGTTGTCGGCGAGCAGCCGCCGGGCACTGTGGCTGATGGTCGTTCCGGGACCGAGCATCAGAACGCCCAGTCCGGCGCCCGGAAGGTGTTCGACACCGCGTTCATCACGTAGCGTGATCCCGTTCTGGTGGCGATCGATGACGCACCTCTCCCGGTACAGGAACGTGATCCGGTTGCCCATGGTGGTCAGTTCGGTGGCGCCCGGTGGTGGGATGGCCGAGATGGTCATGGGGTCACCCGGGCCAGGGTCATGAGGCCGCAGCCGTAGCCGCGTGCCCGGCCGATACCGGCGCACAGCATCCGGCGGAACGCCGTCGGCTCGGTGATCGACAGGACGCCGTCGAATGTGGCTACCTTCAGGGTGACCGGCTTTCCCTGTCGCGTGAACTGCCAGGTCCGGGACGCCTGGACCGCCACGGTCGCCGGGTCGATCGCCATGCCGTGTTTCTCGGCGCGGTCCAGTAGCCAGCCGGTCTGCTGGGCGACGGTGACGTGGCCGAGCGCCACGGTCTTCTCGTGGTGCGTGGTCCGGCCGAATCTGACCGGGTTGGCGGTCAGCCGGAACGCCCAGGTCTGGCCGTCGTCGAGTTTGTCGAGGAACGGCTGGTACTCGACGGTATCCCAGCCGCCGGGCAGTTCCGGCCAACCCGCGTGTTCCTTCAACGCGGTCGGGTCGGGGCGTTCGGGCCCGGAGATGTACAGGGTCACGTTCGGCCCCCGGTGATCCACCCGCCACAGCACCCGGGACTCGGGTGTGGGCGCCGGTGCGTCCATGTAGGAGGACAGTACGGCGGCGTGCATCGCCTGCGGGGAACCCAACAGCTTGCGTGCCTCGCGCCGCTGCGGGTTGACCCGGAATCTGGTGAGGTACAACGTCAGCCTCCGAATACCGCGGGTTCGTGGTCGGGCAGGGCGGGCGTCGGCTCCGGTCGATCGACGCCGAGCGGGTTCTCCAGGAGTACCGAGCCCCGTATCACCGGCCGCCAGTCGTGTTGTCGGTGTTCGGGGTCGAAGCTGACCGGGATGTCGCGTTGCATGTCCATGCCGGGTGTGAAGGGCTCTCCCGGCCCGGCGTCACGCGCGATGTCGAGTCGCACGCTGCCCGGTGCGCGCCGCGCCACCGGTTCCGGTACCTGCCACTCCAGTTCGTTCAAGACTTCGATGTAGCCGCGGTCGTCGGGTTTGCCGACGACCGGCCGCCCCGGCGGGCAGGACCGCCGGCCCAGGTACAGCGGATACTCCGGGCGGAGCAGCCGTTCCCGCAACCCGTCGAGCAGCGCCGCGTCGCCCTCCAACACCACCAGGAACGCGGCGTCGGCCAGGTAGAGCCGGTGCGACAACGGAAGCGACGAGCCGTCGAGCCGCTTGGCGGTCTGGAAGTCCCGGACGATGCTGCCCGCCCGTTCGGTCCTCACCCCGAACCGCAGGCCCAGCAGGTCGTCGGGCAGCGGATCGGTGCGGCGGTGGCCACGGGCGGCGGCGAGCATCCCGATGACGCCGCTCTTGGTGGGCTCCCGGGCGGTGTCGCGGCGGACGTAGCGGCTGCGCACACCCCACGCCTGCAACGGCCCGGAGAGGGTGAACCACAGGCTGGTCACGACGTGATCCGTTCGGCGACAGCGGTCTCGATCGCGTCGAGGAGTCCGCGTTGCGTCATGGACTCACCGAGTTCGGCGACGGCGGCGGTGGTGTCACCGACGTGCAGCACCCATGTCTGCAGCGGCGCGAGCGCGTCGTACTTGGTGGCCGTCTCGGTGGCGTAGCGGCGCAGTTCCTCGGCGGCCTTGGCGATTCGGCTGGACTTGTCCTCCGGTTCCACCGGCACCTCGAAGGCGGCGGCGTAGTTGACGGACTGGCTGTCTCGCAGGCTGACCACGACGGCGTCGGGCAGGGTGCGGTTGGCGAAGGTGTTCTGTTTGCCGGACGGCATGCTGGTGATGAACGCCGAGACGAACGCCTTGACGGCGCGCACCGTCGCGGTGTCGTCGCCGAGGTTTCGCCGCAGCGCATCGACGTCCACTGTGGCGTACCGGTAGAGTGTGGAGGAGTTGAACTCGACGGTGCCGATCATTCCCGCGCCGGTCTCCTCGGCGTCCTGTTTGGAGTCGTCGACGGCGGTGAAGTAGTCGAACTCGTTGGCGACGCCGTGGACGCTGATGGCGTGCGCGACCTGGCAGGCGGCGTCGACGTTGATGTCCGGCAGGTCGGCCACCATCCGGCCGAACAGCGCGATGTCCACCGAGTGGTCGGAGTCGATGATCTGTCGCAACGCCTTCTTGTCCGACTTCTCGCCCGACCGTGCTGCCGCCACGACGGCGCGGGCGAGCTTGTCGTACTGGTTGTTCGACAGGAACAGCAGGTATCCGGACTCGTGGGAGGTCTTCTCCTCGGTGGTATCGGTCTTCTTGGTCTTCTTCGCCTCGATCTTGACGCCCGCGTCCTTGAAGGCGGCGATCGCCAGCTCGGTGGCGTCGTCGTTCAGGCCCTCGTCGAGTGCGGCGATCCGCGCGGCCAGCGCCTCCACCACCTGTTTGGTGCGGCGGCCCAGGTCGGACTCTTCCAGCACATCCTTGAACTCCTTGCGGATGGCCCGCTTCCACGCCTGACTGGACACCCGCGCCCTGGTGACCCCGCCGAAGACGGCCGTCTTGGGGGAACCGGTGTCGTCCCGGTTCAAATTGGACGGTGGGACGGTCTGGATGGCGTGGACGTCGATGACGGTGCGGCTCATGTTGTCGGGTCTCCTTGGGAGTCGGATTTGCGGGGAGCGATGTGGTTCTCGAAGTCGCGGGACCAGGACAACCGGACGCCGTCCCGGCTTCTGCGGTACTGCCAGGTGAACAGGTCGCCCGTCAGCTGGCCGTAGTCCATGGCGATGCCCTGGTCGCGTAGCATCCGCACCATGGTGCGCAGGTGGTGGATCAGTTCCGGGTAGCCGTCGGCGGTCACCAGGGCGGCGAACCGGCGACGCACGGCGGTCTCGTTGCCGTCGCCCCAGGCGAGTCGCGCCAGCGCCGTGCCGGGCCGGGTACCGCCGTGTATGGGTTCCCGCCGCGACTGCTGGTGGATCGCGTACAGCGTCATCGCCGTCCGCACCGCTATCTCGGCCTTGGTGGGGTCGTCGGTGAAGCGGCGCTCCTTCCCGTTGCCGGTCAACGGGTACAGCTCGACCGGTACGTGGGTGTACATGTCGACGGTGAAGGCGTCCATGCTGACGCCGCGCCAGGTGCCGTCGTCGGCGGCGGCGCGACGCAGTTGCGCGAGCGCGGCCTTGGCCGGTGGCGTCGGATCCGGGCGGCAGTACTGCTTCTGCAGGCTCGCGACCCTGCCCCACACCAGTCGGGACAGTGCATCGCGTTGTCCGGCCCAGGTGGTGGGGCGTTCCTTGGTGGTGGTGTCGGTGGTCATGCGGCGACCTCTCGTGTCTCGTCCGAGGCGTGTGCCTTGGGCAGTGCCTTTCGCAGTCGGTGATTCAGCCACCGTTCGGCGGTGGCCACGTTGATCTGGCGGTCGTCCTCGGTCCGGCCCCGGTAGGCCGACGGCGGGGTCGCCGCGATCAATCCGTGTTTCAGGCGTCGCAGTGCCCGGCCGGCCCGCTGCTGCCAGTCGATCGCGGCATCTTCGACGTCGGTGTGCTCGCCCAGGCCCGACAACCACTCCCGGAACTCTCCGTCGATGGCGTGGTATCCGGCCTCCCTGGCCCGGTCGCGCTGCGCGACCTGCGCGAAGGAGTCTCCACCTGCCGCACGCACCAGGTCGGCGGCGAACAGGCCGACCGCCTTGCACGCCTCTACGGCCGCCTCTACGGCGTCGCGGACCAGCCGCCGCAGCTCGGGGTGGGTTTCGCGCAACAGCGCGGCCTGGAATTCCAGGTCGTCGGTGACGACCTCATTGGTGACGGCGTTCTGGGTGCCGTACTGCATTCCGACCGCGCGTAGCGTGACCGTGGAGGTCTGCTGCCCGAAGGCGTCGGCATCGGCCTGTGTCTCCAGGTGCTCGACCACACCAGGTGGCCGGAAGTCCGGCTCAGCGTTGGCCGTTCCGGCGGGCGGGGCGGGCAGCAACGACTCCGCCGAACGCCACAACGACTTCTCGGGATCGTGCAGGCGCGGAAAGTAGACCAGGGGCAGGCCGAGCTTCTTCTCCTGGATCCTGCTGCGCCGCCACATGGTCATGGGCTCCAGCGGAAAAGTCTCATGGGCCGGCAGCCGGTCACCGTTGGCAACCACCACACCGGTGACGGCCTCACCGTCGCAGACCAACCGGATGCGCCGCGACTGCCAGGTGTAGAGGTCCGCGACCCCCGTCGGCCTCCGTTCCACCGCGGCGGTTCCCTCGGGCGCGGAGGTGTGCGGTGGACGCTCCCAGACGGCGGTGCCGACGTCGCGGTCCGACACCAGGTTGAGCAGCAGCGTCTCGGTGAGATTCCCGCCCCGGACGTACACCCCGCCGAGGGCTCCCGCGTGCCCGGTACCGATCGGGTACCCCTTGCCGCCCTTGACCCTCGGGTCCCCGACCGCGCCGGTCTTGATGCCGGAGACGTCATAGCCCTGCAACTGGACGAGCCAGCGGGTGGCCTCGGCGAACGAGATCCGTTCCAGGGCGGTGCCGCTGCGGCCGATGAACAGCGGCCCGCCGGTGGGCACGTCGGAGATCAGCTTCTCCAGTCCCGAGACCTCGTCCTTAGCGCTTCGCAGCCCCACCACCTGGTAGAACGGCGTGGACGGATGGAAAAGCCAGAACCGGTCGGCGTGCCGGTCCAGGTACTCCTTGATCGAGGCGACCGGCAGGGCTCCGGCTTCGAACAGATCGCCCCATCCTCGCGGGCTCGGCCCATCCACCGCGCGATGCACGATCGCCAGCAACAACCGCATGATCGCGAAGGACTGGGTCGGGGACTCGCCCAGCAGTTCGACGACCTCGTCGGCGCGGGCGAACAACTCCCGCAACGACAGTTCCTCCACCGCACCGTCGGTCGTCAACACCTGAATCCAGGCGCTGTCCAGCAGTGAGAAGCGGACCTCTATGTCCATGATGGCGCCTCCTGATATGCGTCGAGGGTAGGTCGGCGGAATCCGGTTTCGTCACTGTCCGTATGGGCGCGGATTTCGATCCGTCCGGAGCGCAACCGATCACCGCGCGGTTCGTTAAGCGGCGCGGCGTACCGTCAGGCCGGTGTCGGGGTGGTAGGTGATGTGGTGGCCCGCGACGGTGGCGGCGAGGGTGTCGGCGGCGAGCGGCAGGACCAGTTCACCCGCCAGCCAGTGCGAACCCTGCCAAGCCGGGTTGTCATTGCGGGATTCCAGTTCCGCGATCACCTCGTCCGACGTCAGCCAGAACGGCAGATTCACCGCGCAGCCCAGGGCGGCCTTGGCGAGCCGGGGCAAGGGCTCCGATTCGCGCGGTATCTCGGTTCCGGCGAGTGCGGGTAGCCAGTCCGGCAGGAACCAACGGCCGTCCCGCTCGACCAGCAGGAGCACTTCGAGGGAGTCCATGCCGTCGCGGACCTGCCCGATGCCGGCGGCCTGGTCGTCCACGTCCCCCACACCGACGTCAAGCCAGCCCAACAACGACGTACCGGGTTCGGCGAGGTCCTTCAACCGAAACCGCTTCGCCTTCACGGCATCCCGCTCCCGCCGTGCGGTGAAGTCCGTGAACGCGGAGTCGACGGCCGGCCGCCATTCCGCGGGCCCGGCGGGTGCGTCACCGTAGGCGCGTTGCACCAAGGGGGCGATGTCACCGGGAAGCGCGACGACGCAGCCGGACTCGTCGACGTGGTCGGCCAATACGGCGGCGGAACGCCACAGCGTGTAGACGTCGTAGATGCGGGTGGAGGCCGTCACCGGCGTCGGCGGTCCCGCAGCCCAGTCCGCTCCGGTGATGAGGCATCGGGCCTCGCGAAGTGGTTCGGGACGGTCGGACTGCTCCGGTCCCCTCATGTGCCGGTGGACCCGTCCCATTCGTTGCAGGATCAGGTCTATCGGAGCGAGATCGGTGACCAGTAGATCGAAGTCGATGTCGAGGCTCTGCTCGGCCACCTGTGTGGCGACCACGATGGTCGGTGTCGTCACGGCGTCCCGGTCGGCGCCGAACTCGGTGCGCAGCCAGTCGTCGTTGCGCTCCCGGTCGGCGGCTATGAACCGGGAGTGCATCAGCCTCACCCGGACCGTGCGTCCGAAGTGGTCGGCCAACGCGGCGGCGGTACCGGTGGCGCGCGCGACCGTGTTGCGGATGACGAGCGCGCAACCGCCGTCCCGCAACGCATCGGCGAGTTCGGTGATCAGCGGCCCGTACTCGTCGTCCTCCGGCTCGTCCAGGTACCCCACTGAGACACGGGTGCGGCGGGTCGCGTCCGCCTCGCTCGCCACGACCCGGACGTCACCCGTCTGACCCGCCGAGATGATCGCCGGATACGGCACGTCGATCAGAGCGGCCGTATCCGGTGCGGTGCCCCGGTAGGCGGTGAGGAGTTCGGCCCGGGTCGCGGCGGGCAGCGTCGCCGACAGCACGATCACCGAGCACCCGTATCCGGCCAGCCAGTTGACCGCCTGGTGCAGGTATTGCGACATGTACACGTCATAGGCGTGCGCCTCATCGATGATCACGGTCTTGCCCGCGAGGCCGAGATGCCGCAGCACGACGTGCCTCGATTTCAAGGCGGCGAACAGAATCTGGTCGATGGTCACGACCATGAACTGCGACAGAAGACCCTTCTTCCGGCCCGCCAACCATCGATGCGCGGCGACGGCGGGCAACGAACTCCGGTTGCCCGGCCGTCGCGTCCAGTCGGCGTCCACACAGGCGTAACCGTCCCGCAGTAGCGTCTGGAACTGCGCGTTGAACCGGCTCTTACCGTGGCCGAGCCCCAGATCGAGCGGCGCGTCGTCGTCCCGAACCACGCTCCGAAGCCAGGCGAGGATACGGCCGAGCATCGCGTCGCTGGTGGCGCGGGTGGGAAGCGCGAACACCACGCCACCGCCGTCGCGTTCGGCGATCACCTCGGCCGCGAGCAACGCCGCCTCGGTCTTGCCCTCACCCATCGGCGCCTCAATGACCATGATGGACGGGTCGGGGAGTCCGCGTGCCACGTTCACCGCCGCCACCTGAAGCGGTCGGGGCGGCCGGTTCTCGAACCGCGACCGGTAGAACTCCGAGACGTCGGTTGGCAGGTCCGATGCCCGCCAGCGCGGCGGCAGTGACACCTGTCGCCAGCCGGCAGTGATCCGGTCGGACCGGTCCACCGACGAGTACGGGAAGTACTCCTCGTTACTGGCGATCCAGTCGGCCATGATCACGATCGCGGTGAGCAACACCTGAGCCTGCTGGGTGAGGCACAGATCCCGCCAGGAGTCGAGCCGGTCGGTGACCTCGGCACCGGCGGCGGCCCAGTCCAGCAACTCCCACTGCACGTCCCGCCACGCCGAGCGACGGGTGTCGCCCGGCCGCCACCCCATGGCGGGCTTCGTCATGGTGTGCTCGGCGATCTCGGTCAGCATCCCCCTGGTAGGTGGTGTGCCGTGGTGCCCACCGACCACACACCCGGCCTGCCGCGCCTGCGACCGCTTCCAGCCGTGTCGTTCGATCAGCCAGGTCTCCAGGATGAGTTGACCCGTGACGGTGTGATGCGCGCAGGCCGGATAGGACGTCCGACGTTCCCACCGCAGCCCGAAGGCAGTGCCACGGTCGGCCAACCGGGGAACCTGGCAGGTGAACGACGGTGTCGCCTTCCCGATGTCGTGGACGCCGGCGAGCCACACCACCAGGCGGCGGGCGTCGTCCTCCCCGCCCGGTACACAGTCGGAGATGACGCGGCGGGCACGGTCGGGAACCCAGTGGTCCCACAGCAGGCCCGCGACCGGCCCGGCGTCGGCCAGGTGCCGCCACAACGGCAGCCAGTCGTCGGAGTCCCAACTCGCCTTGCCCCACACCACACCCGCCGCCCTGGACAGTTCGGCGGGGTTCCATGTCTCGCCCACGCGCAACAGATACACGACGCCGACCCGGTGGGGTGACGGACTGGTTGTGCGACAACGAGACTGTGCCCGATCGGACCGCCACGCCGCCCGAACGGGGTGTCCGGCCGTCCGATCATGCGACGAAGCGGGATCGTGAGCCTCGGGTGCCGCGCCGGCTTCACCGAGTAGGCTCAACGGCGACCCGAATCCGGCTTCGACAGTGGAACCCACAAATGATCTTGGTGAAAAACCCGGTTACCCACCGGTAGACTCCCAGGTCGGCAAGTCTGCTCCCCGCACACGCGGGGATGGTCCTCTAGTGTTTAACGGGGCGGGTACCGCACTACCCTGCTCCCCGCACACGCGGGGATGGTCCCCCA
>NZ_VLLL01000008.1:0-86698 GCF_007994225.1 Stackebrandtia albiflava | reverse complement strand
GCAGGCTGCTCCCCGCACACGCGGGGATGGTCCCAACCTGATCCCCAGCAAGGCACACCCGCTGGTCTGCTCCCCGCACACGCAGGGATGGTCCGGGCAAGGTCGAGCCCACACGTGCCCGAGTCCGCTGCTCCCCGCACACGCGGGGATGGTCCTCGATACGCGATAGCGAATAGGTCGCCTCGAATCTGCTCCCTGCCTACGCGGGGATGGTCCATGGGCGTGGCGGGCGTACAGCCTGCGGATCCGCTGCCCCCCCGCGCACGCGGGAATGGTCCCGAGATCCACTCGCCCGGATTGCGATCGCCTCGCTGCTCCCCGCCCACGCGGGGATGGGACCGGTTGCCCCGTCACTCCCCGGACGGCGGGGTCAGGCGGATGACGTCGTCGGCTTCGGGGGTGTAACCGATGACCGGTTCGCCGTTGGCACCTTCGGGGTACAGCGACACCGGCCGATCGAGAAGACGCCCGACATCACGGATGAATCCACAGAGGGTTGAAAAGCGCCGCCGATCGCGCAGTTCCCGGAGGTCCACGTCGAGGTCGATGCGGTCCTCGCGACGGAATCGGACGACCACCAGTACGTCGTCCGCCGGCCACACCCGCAGTTCGGGTGCCTCGACGCCTTCGGGTCCCGCCAGTGCCCACGCGGCGGACGGTGACGGAAGCAGTCGTCCGGACTCCCGATACTCCCGCCGCCACCTCCGTTCCGCGAACAGGTCGAGAAGTTCCTGCCATTCGTCCAGCGACACGTCGTCGATGCGCACGTCCGGGAGGGTTCCGAGCACGTCGGCGTGCCACAGGTCGCCCACCTCATCCCACAGGGCGCCGGTCATGCCGCCATGCTGCCCCGCCCCGACAACTGGGCGCGGTTCCGGTCCTCCACCTCCGTGCGGTGGAGGACCGCATCGTCACCCGACCGCAAGACGGACTCGCCGGCCCGCGGCGGTGACGCGTTCGCGTCAGCCGGGCCAGCTACCGGTGATGCGGCGGATCGCGGTGGCTCCGCTGCGGTCGACGAGCGCCTTGATCGTCGCGAAGACCGCCCCCTGAATCGCGGCCGCGGCCAGGATCTCGCGCCAGGTGCGGTCCTCGTCCAGCGCGTCCGGGGTGTCGTCACCGTGTGACATCGCACCCCACACCCGCTTCACGACCTCACCGGCGAGCCAACCCCCGAGCACACCGAGCCCCAGCCCTATCGGTCGGTACAGCAACTTGTTCATGGCCACCGCTCTCGGACACACCCACCGACGGTGGGCAACCTGCATACGTGCTCGACGGCTGGTTACCCTCCGGACGCGGGCGGTCAAACCAGGCATTTCCCCGCTAGGCGGTGACGACGCAGGTCAGCCGCATCTGCCTTTCATCCAGTCCCGCATCTGGGCGGGCCAACTGGTCGCCATGCGGCGCGGCGCCTTGTCGAGCGCGGCCTGCCAGGCGGGGTGGTTGCCCGTCGCGGAGGGTGGCGGTTCCTCCCATGGAACCGTGTCCGGCCACACCGGGCGATGCGATCCGTAGGAGACCACGTGCCCGAGTCCGGCCGCTTGGGCGCGTGCCAACAGCTCTGGCCGGATGGCGTCGTTGTGGGTGTACAGCATGATCTCCTGACGGTCGATCCGCTCGCTGATCGGATCGAGGACCTCCGCCCAGGCACGGTTTCGGATCGTCGAGTCGCTGTGCAGAAGGGATTGACGCGCGGGGCTGCGGATCTCGATGAGCGGCACCATGTCCAGGCCGTGAACGGCGTCGAGATACTGCCGCAGCGTGTAGACCCGCTCGCCTCGATACGGACCGACTTCGATGGTGCGGCCGTTGAGCCGGTCCCAGCCGGTGTTCCACCACAGGGTGTTGACGTGGGCACCGGATCCGGTGAGCGCGGTGGTGGTGTCGTTGTGCCACATGACGGCCTTGGTTCCGTCGCGGGTGAGCTGCAGATCGGCCTCTACTCCGACCGCACCCATGGAACGGTAGTCGCGAAGGGCTGCGGGATTGTTGGGCTGCCTGATCCGGTCGCGTTCCCATGCCTGTGGACCGGTCGGATAGCCGCCGTGGGCGAAGATCCCGGGGCAGGCGGTCGTGGTGGTGGCTGCCGTCGCCGTCTGTGGGACGAGCAAGGCGCCGAGCATGAGGGCGGCGGCGCAGAGCCGGGCGGCGAGTCGGTGCGGTCTGGGCATATCGGTCCTCCTCAGGTCATATGGTCATGTTCCTCCGCATTCACATATTCGGCCCATAGAGGACGCGCACAGTGGACCGCCGTCCCGACGGGTCGCGATCCGGCGGTGTGGTTTCGCTTCCGGTGGCGGAGCCGACAGCGTGACTGCGTACACTTCCCATGAGCGAACAAAGGATCCCGCCGAAAGGCACGACTAAATGATCTTGGTGAAAAATCCGGTTACCGGCCGGTAGACTCCCAGGTCACCGAGTCTGCTCCCCGCGCACGCGGGGATGTTCCCCCCCGGCGATGGTGGATTTCCAGATGCTCAAGCTGCTCCCCGCGCACGCGGGGATGTTCCTCAGGTCGAAGTAACGATGTACACACAGGATCGCTGCTCCCCGCGCACGCGGGGATGTTCCCTGCGCGCCGTCGTCGGTTCAGCCACCGTCACTCTGCTCCCCGCGCACGCGGGGATGTTCCCAGCCGGTCGGAGCGAAAAAGGTCCGTGCGAAGCTGCTCCCCGCGCACGCGGGGATGTTCCTCGACATCGAAAGGAACCGCCGAAATGGCAACGCTGCTCCCCGCGCACGCGGGGATGTTCCGAAGCCTCCCCTGCCTCCGCCGGACACCTCCGGCTGCTCCCCGCGCACGCGGGGATGTTCCAAAGGCCGGCCTTTTGGTCCGAGCCCGTACCGGCTGCTCCCCGCGCACGCGGGGATGTTCCGGAGCAAACCCGCGATGAACGCACCCACCCCCGACTGCTCCCCGCGCACGCGGGGATGTTCCTGGGGTTCACCGACTCCGGTGACCGGTCGCGGTCTGCTCCCCGCGCACGCCGGGATGTTCCCGGCGAACCCGTCCATGTCAACGACAGTGGAACGCTGCTCCCCGCGCACGCGGGGATGTTCCCTCACCGTGTGCGGGGACCGGGCCGCCCGCGAACTGCTCCCCGCGCACGCGGGGATGTTCCACCATCTACGCGGCGCTGCGTGAACTGATGGCCGCTGCTCCCCGCGCACGCGGGGATGTTCCCGAAAAGGAGGGTCGGAAGTGAATCGAGACGTTCTGCTCCCCGCGCACGCGGGGATGTTCCGGATCAAAGCGAGTTTGCGAGCGTGTGCATGCTCTGCTCCCCGCGCACGCGGGGATGTTCCTGCGGACGCGGTACAACGTCTCGTAGCGCACCACCTGCTCCCCGCGCACGCGGGGATGTTCCGCGACGTCGGTCGCGGCCTGCCGTACATTTTTCCTGCTCCCCGCGCACGCGGGGATGTTCCTGGGTTGTCACAGACCGGCGTCAGTTCAGTAATCTGCTCCCCGCGCACGCGGGGATGTTCCGGTGTCGGGGATCGACGCGGCCCTGACCGACCTCTGCTCCCCGCGCACGCGGGGATGTTCCCCCATCGGTAAGACGCGCGTTGGATTCCATGCTCTGCTCCCCGCGCACGCGGGGATGTTCCGTTCGGTAAGTTGTCCGAGCTGGAAACGGGAATCTGCTCCCCGCGCACGCGGGGATGTTCCGCAAGTCCGCCTGGGCGATCGCGTGAGGCGAACCTGCTCCCCGCGCACGCGGGGATGTTCCTTCTCTCTATTCGTAGAGGCGTTTGATAGGTAGCTGCTCCCCGCGCACGCGGGGATGTTCCTGGGCGAGTGTCGGCACCGATCAGGGAGAGGGTCTGCTCCCCGCGCACGCGGGGATGTTCCCCGCACCCTCACCCGCCTCGCCAACTCGGCGTGCTGCTCCCCGCGCACGCGGGGATGTTCCAGTCGCGGGCGGCGGCGGTCGCTGACATTGGTGCTGCTCCCCACGCACGCGGGGATGTTCCTCCGGTAATGGTGCTCCGTCGTTTTGGTGAGAACTGCTCCCCGCGCACGCGGGGATGTTCCCGACCGGCTGTGGATCATCACGGGGAATAACCTCTGCTCCCCGCGCACGCGGGGATGTTCCCCACTTCTCGCCCTTGTCCCGCTTCGGCTTCCGCTGCTCCCCGCGCACGCGGGGATGTTCCTCGCGCCGACGGCGTCACCGAGACCCTGGCCGCCTGCTCCCCGCGCACGCGGGGATGTTCCAGACCAGGTCATGGGGAGTTGTGGTCGATACGGCTGCTCCCCGCGCACGCGGGGATGTTCCTCGAACCGCCACCACCGAGGAATCGGTGGCCACTGCTCCCCGCGCACGCGGGGATGTTCCACGCCACGCTGATAGCGCGTGGTGAGGACTATCCTGCTCCCCGCGCACGCGGGGATGTTCCGGTGACCCCGGAATAGTCATTGATTCGTACTCCCTGCTCTCCGCGCATGCGGGGATGGCTGCGGTGGGGAAAGCCCCCGTGGGCGTCAGCCGTATCGGTCGCGATGCGCCTTGCGGGCTCGGCGGTACGCCGGGTCTGCGGCCGCCTCCTGCCACGCACGGTAAAATATCCGCGCGGACTCGGCCTTCACCCGGTCTTCGGGGGCGCGCGGGCGGCGCGGCCTGCCGTGGGCGCCGCTGCGTCCCCTTGCCTCCTCGGGTACCGGCCCCTCGTAGATCCGACCGCCCCGGTGAGCGGCGTAGCGACGTGCCCGGGTATATCCCATCTGAAGGTACTTGCGGGCCATGTCGGCGCCGACGAAGTCGCCGTCGGCCAGATATCGCCGGAACGCGGCGAGGAGGGCGCGACTGCTCCGGTCGGCGGCTTCGGGGGTCGCGAATCGCCAAAGCGGCAGGAGTTCCGATTTGTACGGCTGCACGAGCAGCACGCCCTGTTCGCCTCTGCCGACCCGGTACAGCTCCGGGTGGGCGCGCAGGTCGAGGGATTCGTAGTCGAGTGAGTAGTCGAAGGATCTCCCGCCCATTTCGCCTCCCCGGTCAGACGCCCAGGCCGGTCTTCTCCAGCCAGCCGCCGTCGGTGAGGTAGGTCAGTACCTCGCCCACCGCGTCCTCGACGGTCATCTCGGTGGTGTCGACGACGAGTTCGGCGTCGGTGGGCGGTTCGTACGGTGACGACACGCCGGTGAAGTCGCTGATCTGTCCGGCGCGGGCCTTGGCGTACAGGCCCTTGCGGTCGCGTTCCTCGCACACCTCCAGGGGCGTCGCGACGTGCACGAGTACGAAGTCGGCGCCGGCTTCGGCGGCCATCCGGCGGGCCTGGGCGCGTCCCCGGGCGAACGGCGCGATGGGGCAGCAGATCGCCACGCCGTGGTGGTGGGCGACCTCGGCGGCGACGAATCCGATCCGGTTGATGTTGCGTGCCCGGTCCTCGGCGGAGTAGCCGAGCCCGGACGACAGCATGCGCCGTACCACGTCACCGTCGAAGAGGGACACGGTGCGTTCGCCGGACTCCAGGATGGTGTCGTAGAGGCCGCGCGCGATCGTGGACTTGCCCGATCCGGACAGTCCGGTGAGGAACACGACGACGCCGCGTTTGCGGCGGGGTGGCCTGGCGCGGGCCAGTTCGGCGGCGACGGCGGGCGGGGTGTGCCAGTCGGGTAGGCCGAAGCCCCGGTCGAGCATGTCGTAGATCTCGTCGGTGGTCATGGCCTGCCGGCGGAACGGCGGCTCGACCTCGTCGACGGCCCGCCACTGGCCGTCCCGCACGTCGTAGCACAGTTGCCGGGGCAGGACGATGCGGATTCCGGAGCCGCCCGCGAAGGACCGTCCCATCGACAGCAGGTGTGTCGCGCCGTAGGCGGCGGCGACGCGGGCGGTGAGCAGTCCGTCCCGGACCTCGTCGCCCCGGTGGGACAGCGGGACGGCGACGATGGTGGCGGTGGGGAGCCGGTCCCGGGCGGCCAGGACGCTGCGCACGAGTGCGGCCGGTGGCAGCCCGTCGGGGCCGAGGCCGGCGACCGGGACGAGGATCAGCACGTGTGAGTTGAGGGTGTGTGCCGCGCGGTGGATCTCGGCCAGTTGCGGCCGGTGCAGTGGCCGGTCGGCGATGACTCCGAGGACGCGCTTGGTGGTGAGGGTCTTGCGGGTCTGGGCGGGGCCGGCGCGGAGGCGGCGGAACGGGCCGTGCAGTACCTCCCCGATCCGGCGGACCGGCCCGGCGACCTGGACGGCGCCGCGTGCGCCGGGGGTGGTCTCGACGGCGTCGACCGCGGCGACGGGGGCGCCCTCGGGGTCGGTCAGTACCAGGACGCGGTGCCGGGGTGTCGAGGAGTTCAGCACCTCGGCGAGCCGTTCGGGGATCTCCAGGGTGACCGGTGTCGGCCAGGGTGTGCCGTCGGGTAGTGCGCCGCGGGTGGCGACGGACTCGACCTCGGCGGTGCTCATGAACCGGCTCAGTGGCGTGTAGGCGCCCGAGAGCAGGAGTTCGAGGTCGGCCAGTTCGTGCGGCCGTGGGGTGTATGTCGGTGCGTCGGCGAGCACCTCATCCGGCAGGACCCAGTCGGACACCAACGCCACTCCCCTTCCATGCCATGACTCGCGTTCCCCAGTTTCGCAGGCGCGGCGGCGGTTGGCCAATCCGGTGGGTCGTGTCCGTCACACCGTTTCGCCCGTTTCGCCCCGCCAGTGTCTCGGTGAAGGCCTCGTCACCGGTGGTGTGGGCCGGGCGGGCCGTGTCGCAGAGTGCGACGAAGGTCACCCGACAGGCCCTCGGCGGCGGCGGATCCTCTAGGCTTCGGCTCGGACAGTGCCGTCCGCATCACCCCCGCCGCCGATCAGGAGTGACGCCATGGACGCCCGACCCATCACCGAAGACGACACCGAGCTGCGCGCCGACATCCGGCGGTTGACGACCCTGCTGGGCGAGGGTCTGTCCAGGCAGGAGAGCCCGGAGCTGTTGGCGCTCGTGGAGGAGGTGCGGCGGGCCGTCCGGCACGATCAGGACGCCGCGGCCGCCCGGTTGGCCGGGCTGGACATTCCCACGGCGATGAACCTGGCGAGGGCGTTCTCGCTGTACTTCCATCTGGCGAACATCACCGAGCAGGTGCACCGGGCGCGGGATCTGCGGCGGCGGCGCGCGACGCGCGGTGGTTGGTTGGACGAGGCGGCGGCGGAGATCCGCGCGGAGGGGATCGGTCCGGACGCGGTGGCGCGGGCGGCGTCGCGGTTGGCGATCCGGCCGGTGTTCACGGCGCATCCGACGGAGGCGGCGCGGCGGTCGATCCTGACGAAGTTGCGGCAGGTCGCGGACATCCTGGACGCGGAGGCCGCGGAGCGGGCGTTGGCGGGTGACGCGGATTCGGCGGCGACCGACGCGCGGTTGGCGGAGTTGATCGACCTGTTGTGGCAGACCGACGAGGTCCGGGTGGAGCGTCCAGATCCGGCGGACGAGGCGCGTAACGCCGTGTATTACCTGACGGATCTGTACGGGGACGCCGCGCCGCGTGTGTTGGCGGACCTGTCGCGGACGCTGGAGTCGTTGGGGGCGTCGCCGGAGCCGTCGGACACGCCGTTGCGGTTCGGGACGTGGATCGGTGGTGACCGTGACGGGAACCCGTTCGTGACCCCGGAGGTCACGGCGACGGTGTTGACGTTGCAGCACGAGCACGGGATCCGGGCGGCGGAGCGGGCGTTGGACGCGTTGATCTCGGAGTTGTCGATCTCGCAGCGACTGCGGCCGGCGGGTGAGGCGTTCATGGCCGGGTTGGCGGCGGATCTGGCGGCGCTTCCCGAACTGCCGGAACGGTTCCGTCGTGTGAACGCCGAGGAGCCGTACCGGTTGAAGGCGCGGTGCATGAAGGCGAAGTTGGCGGCGACGCGGGCAAGGCACGCGGAGGGTGCGCCGCACCGGCCGGGCCGTGATTACGCCGACGGTGGTGAGTTGTTGGCGGACTTGACGGCGATTCACGACGCGTTGACGGAGTCGCGGGGCGGGTTGTCGGCGGTGGGTCAGGTCGCCGACGCGATGCGCACGGTCGCGGCGTTCGGTCTGCATCTGGCCACGATGGACGTGCGGGAGCACGCGGCGGCGCATCACGTGGCGTTGGCGGAGTTGTACGACCGGTTGCGTGTGGAGGGTGACGGTTCGCCCCGGTACGGGGAGTTGTCGCGTGACCGGCGGTTGGCGTTGTTGGCGGGGGAACTGGAGTCGCGGCGGCCGTTGGCGCCCCGGGACGTGTCGCTTTCGGACGCTGCTCGTAGGACGGTGGACGTGTTCGGCGCGATCGGGCGGGCGCAGCGCCGGTTCGGTGGTCAGGTCGTGGAGTCGTACATCGTGTCGATGACGCAGGGACCGGACGACCTGTTGGCGGCGGTGGTGTTGGCGAAGGAGGCGGGCCTGGTGGATCCGGCGGCGCCGCGCGCCGACATCGGTTTCGTTCCGCTGTTGGAGGGTGTCCCGGAGTTGGAGGCGGGCCGGGAGACGCTGGACACGTTGCTGCGGATTCCCGCGTACCGGCGGATCGTGGCGGCGCGCGGGAACGTGCAGGAGGTCATGCTGGGTTATTCGGACTCCAACAAGGAGTCCGGTATCGCGGCGAGTCAGTGGTCGATCCAGGCGGCGCAGCGGGAGTTGCGGGACGTCGCGGCGGAGCACGGGGTCCGGTTGCGGTTGTTCCACGGCCGTGGTGGCACGGTGGGGCGGGGTGGCGGGCCGACGCACGAGGCGATCCTGGCGCAGCCGTCGGGCACTCTGGACGGTTCGATCAAGGTGACCGAGCAGGGTGAGGTGCTGTCCGACAAGTACACGTTGCCGGCGTTGGCGAGGGAGAACCTGGAGTTGACGGTGGCGGCGGTGTTGAAGGCGACGCTGTTGCACGCACGGCCCCGGCACTCCCCCGAGGTGTTGGAGGCGTGGTACGGGACGATGCGGCGGGTCGCGCGTTCCGGGCGGGACGTGTACCGGGCGTTGGTGGAGGATCCGGGCCTGCCGGAGTACTTCTGGGCGGTGTCGCCGACGGAGTTGTTGGGGGCGTTGAACATCGGTTCGCGTCCGGCGAAACGCCCCGACACCGATGCGGGCCTGGACGGGTTGCGGGCGATTCCGTGGGTGTTCGGTTGGACTCAGTCGCGGCAGATCGTGCCGGGCTGGTTCGGTGTCGGTTCGGGCCTTGCGGCGGCGCGCGAGTCGGCGGGGCCGGAGGTGTTGGCGGAGATGCACGACAAGTGGCACTTCTTCCGGACGTTCGTGTCCAACGTGGAGATGACGTTGGCCAAGACCGACCTGGACATCGCGGCACGGTACGTCGAGGCGTTGGTGCCGAAGCGGTTGCACGGGTTGTTCGACGTCATCCGCGCGGAGTTCGCGTTGACGGTGTCGGAGGTGTTGCGGCTCACCGGTGAGCGGGAACTGTTGGCGGGCAACCCGCAGCTGCGGCGCACCCTGGACGTGCGGGACCGTTACCTGGCTCCGTTGCACCATCTGCAGATCGCGTTGCTGCGGCGGCGGCGCGAGTCCGGTGACGATCCACAGTTGACGCGGGCGTTGCTGACGACTGTCAACGGGATCGCGGCGGGGATGCGGAACACCGGCTGAGGCTCACGGGGCGTGGCGTGGTCCGGCGCGGTAGCCGTGCCGTGCGGCGAGCCGGGGCAGTGCCTCGGGGTCGCCGGACCGTATGGCCTGGCGGACCTCGTCGACCGGTGGCGGTGTGTCGCCGGTGAGCCACCGGGTCTCCTCGGGTACCGAGTCGTTGGTGACGCCGCCGAAGCCGGCGAGCAGGGCGGCGGCCCCGGTGAACAGGACGACGCCACCGGGTTCGGCCCCCGGGGCGACCGAGACCAGGACCGTCGCCACTACCGCGCCCGCCAACCCGCATCCGAGCCACGCGGTGGCCGTGGGCGACCACAACCGGTCGGCCACCCGGTCGGCGCGTCGCAGCATCCCCCACCACCACGCGGCGTGGCAGGTATACAGGGTGGACATCACCAGCAGGCACGGTACGAGCCACCAGGGTGTGAGGCCGTGGCCGGTCGTCCAGGCGACCGCGGCGCCCGCGACCAGCACGGCGGCGACGGCGTTGACGGTGCACGCCCGGTACAGCAGGTAACGGACGCGCGCCGGTGACGCCTTCGTGTCCGGCAGCGCCCAGTCGGGTGCCTCCGTGGTCAGGAACGACTCGCCCTCGTGCCGGCCCTGACGCAGCGGCGCGGTGTCGGGGTCGAAGGACTGGCCGACGATGCGGCGTTCCAGTACGGTCGTCTCCGGGTCGTCCGGTGAGGCGGGGTCGTACCGGACGTCGAACTCGTTGCCGGGCAGCGGTGCCCAACACGGATGGTCGGCGTGCAGGAACTCGACGCGCCGGATCTCTTCGCGCACCGGGTATTCCAGGGTCATCCGGAACACCGGCTGCGCGTCCAACCGGTACCCCTGGTAGTCGGCGGCCGTCACCCTGCCGACCACGTGGCTGCCGGTCGTGTACACGCGGTCCCGCTCGGCCGCCCGGCGGCGTTCGGCGCGCCACGCCTTCACCAGGCGCGGAAGGCTCACCGCGACGAACAGGCCGATGATCCCGGACACGAGAAGTGCCGCGGCGGCGACCAGGGCGGCACCGACACCCCGGCCGGTGGAGGTCAGCAGTGCCGTCGCGACGCCCGCGGCGAGCCCCGTCGACAGGCCCGCACCGGCGGCCACCGCGCCGAGGCCGCGCAACGCGCGTGGCGGCGCGGCACAGTACCCGGAGGCGGCGACGGCACCGGGACGGCCGTATCCCCACACCACCACCAGGGCCGGCCCGATGCCGTCGAGGGTCGCGATCGCGGTCACCGCGACGACGGACACCAGGACGGCCACGACCGCGCCCGAAGGCACCACCGCCAACCATTCCGGTGGCCGTGCCCAGGTCAGGACGGCCGTGGTCCAGCCGACACCGCCGCCGACGACCAGCCACGCCGCGACCGACACGGCGAGCCGCAGCCGCAACGCGGCGAGGTGGGCGCGGCGGATCTGCGGAGCCCACGGGAACGGCACCGTCCCGGCCTCCGGTAGGGCCTGCGCGAGGGAGAACGCCACGGGCCCACGGTATCGACGCGCCGCAACGCGCGGTGGCCGTCCGTTCTCAGGTCCGTGGGTCGCAGTGGGTGCAGTCGGGGTGCGGGGCCTCCCGCCGGTCGGGTGGGATCGCCGCGAGCCGGGCGTACTCGTCACCGAACTCGGCCGCCAGTGCGCGGTCGCGGGGTGTGCCGTCGGGGTCGAAGGGACCCTCCGGGATCGGCAGTTCGATCTTGAGTGTGAGGTACGCCAGTTGCCGGGCCAGCGCGCGGTCGTGGGGCGTGGCAAGGGATTCGTCGGTCACGGGTCTCCTCGGAGGCGTCACGGTGCGCGGAGCGTCCGCACCGGCCGATCAGAGTAGACGGTGCCCCCGGCGGGCTGCGGCACCGTCGGGGGCGTGAGGTGCGTGCGCACTACGGTGTGGCGGCTCCAGTGGTTCAACCCTCGGTGATCCGTTCCACCACGGTCGCCGCGAGTGCGTGCAGGTGGCGGTTCAGGTCCTCGTCGGTCAAGGTGTCGGCCACGTATTCGGGTCCGACCGCCTCGGCCTGGAACCGCATCGCGAGGACGACGTCCCCGGCCGCCACCCACAATTCGCCCTGCCGCGTCCCCTGGTGCGTCCAGTACACGGCGAACTCGGAGACGTCGGCGACCCGATCGGTGACGGTCGGTTCCAGGAACGGTCGTTGGTTCTCCAGGTCCCGCGCGACCCATTCGGTTCCCGACCGTCCCGCGACCTGCGGGTAGGCGATCGCCTCGAGTGTCAGAACGAACCGGTGGCTGCCGGTACCGGTGGCGTCGGAATAGGGTGCGTCGACCGGATGAGAGCCACCCCGCCACGTGCACGCCACCGGCCCGGCGTCGTAGCCGGCCCAGCCCCGGGGAAGCTCCTCACCGTCGGCCGTACCGGCCGGAGCCGGTGACAGGGCGGCGAGGTCGTCACCGGTCAGCAGTGAGCAGGGTGTGCCCAGGCCGTAGGACTCCCGCAGGTTCGCGCTGTCGGTCCGTGGTGCGGTCGGCGCGTCGGCGAGCCGGGCCACGGCCGTCTCGGCGGCGGCGAGCACGATCCGCGATCGGTCGTCCGCCACGACGGTGTACGTCAGTTGCATGTGGATGTTGCCCGCGCACAGGCCGACCTCGTCCTGGCCGCCGTGAGCGGCGTGTTCGGCGGTGTCGGCGCCCGGCACCGAGGTGGTCTCACCGTCGAACCACTCCAGGTCGCCGCAGGCGTCCTCGGCGTCCTCGTATCTGGCCAGGGAGACGGCCATTACGGTCGGTTCCCCCGTCCGCACCCCGTCCGGGGCCTCGCGTTGCTCGGTATCGAGATAACGGGCGGGGTCGTACGCGAACAGGCAGGTCGCCTGTTCCAACGCGCCGTCGGCGACGATGTCGTCGTGGGTGTACCAGGGCAACACCGGGGCGTCGAGCGCTTCAATGTCCACAAGGGCGCACGGATCCGGTAGGGCGTCCACGTCGGAGGAACAGCCCGACAGACCGGCGGCCGCCAGCACGACCGGGATGAGCGCCGAGAGTCCGGCCTTGTGTGTCACATCGTCCTCCATGATGGTGAGTCGGGCACCGGAATCGCCTCCGGCTCCGGGCGGCGGGGCGACTGGGAGACCTCGCGCGCATTATGCCTCTCCGGCGATCGGTGACGGCTCAGTACGGTTGGGTGAGGCGATGCCACCACCACGCGCGGTTCCGGTACGGGCCGTGTCGCGCGAACGGGTCGGGCAGCGTGATCCGCAGGTAGGCGTCGTCCAGCGGGGCCAGCAGTCGCCGCAGCTCGGCGCCGGCGGGCCGGGGAAGCCGGACGAGGGCCTGCTCCAGGAGGTCGCGGGCGTGCCGGACGTCGTCGAGCGCACAGGTCGGGGCACCACAGGTCTCCGGACGTGGGTACCGGACCGTGGTTCCCGAGCGGGACGTGAACGCCCGATACGACTCCCATGCGAGGGTCGTCATGCCGGGAGAGGTGCCGAGGAGGCCGGTCGTGGCCTCCCACTGCGCGATGGCGCTCGCGGTGCGGCCGGACAGGCCACGGATCCGGCGCAGTGAGCGAGGTGGACGTTCCGGTGTGACGCGCAGTGCGCGCGGCCGGTTACGCGGCATCGGCCTTTCGGGGGAAGGTCATGTGGCGATGTTACGCGCGGCGCGCCAGTCGGGGGCCGGTCGGCGGCGGCCGGCGCGGAGGTTCGGGTGGTGGACGGGTGAGCCGGTGCCAGTGGCCGGGCGCGCCGCGTGCCCGCGGCGCCACCTACGGACAGTCCGATGCAATCTCCCGGCGGAGCGGGGCGTACCGGGTGACACAGGCGCGCCGATCCCCGCCGCCAAGCCGAGCGTCCGCCGCCGTTACGGGGGTCCGGCGGCAGACCGCCTGCGGGCGCGGTACTGGGAGGACACCGCCCTCGCTCTGTATGGGCGGGGCCGCAACGCCGATGCCGCCGACACCCTGCTTCGCGCCGAGCAGGATGTCCCACAGGAGATCCGCTGCCGGCCATGGGCACAGCAGCTCACCGCCCACCTGCTCGCAGCTCCCGGCGCGACATGGCGTCTCCGGGATCTCGCCGTGCGCATCGGAGTCGGCTGAACGCATGGTTCGGCGCACAGGTGGCTGTCAGCTCGTGGGCTGTGCCACCACTGGCCGAATCAGGGGCGACGCACCCTTCCTTCGGCAGCCCTGCACGTCTCCGGGCGCGTGTCGGTCAGAACTCGAGGTCGATCTTGCCGGACTTGGGTTTCTTGTCCCAGCTTCCCCTGCCGTCGACGTCGGCCCATTCGGCGCTGAGTTTGCCGCCGGGTGAGATCTTCAGTTCGGCGGCGACGGTGTCCTCGGGCACCGCGAAGTACAGGGTCGTCGAGTCGGGGTCGAAGGGGCTGTCGGGGGTCCCGTAGTAGGGACTGTCCTCGTCGGCGACGAAGGTGAGGTCGCCCTCGGCGTCCACGGCGTCCCCACCCTCGGGGGTGAGCGAGAACAGGTCGCTCTGCTTCAACTCCCACAGCATCATGGGTTCGTGGCTGTCGGGTCCGGTGTCGAAGCCCCACACCGCGTTGGTGGTCATCCCGCTGATGGGCACACCGATCCAGACCTCGCCCTCGGGCGCCCAACCGGGTTCCTCGAGCCACGGCGAGCGTTGCGCGACGTCGACGTTCATGCTGATGGTGAGGTCGCGGTTCTCGGGCAGGTAGCCCGATCCGGCGTCGCCGACCGCGACGCCCTCACCCTCGTAGTCGGCGGGGTCGGCGGATTCGAACGCGGCGTTGTAGAAGCCCGCGACGGCCTCGGGGCGGTCGCCGGTGCGCAGGTCGAGGGTCTGGCCGCGCTTTTCGTCCATTACGGACAGTCGTACGTCTGCGCCCTGTGGGATCACGGCGGCGATGGTCTCTCCCGCGGCGGGAAGCCGTTCCAGGGGGCGTTGTTCGTCGCCGACGCGCAGGACCGCCGTCACCGGTCCACTCGCGGGAACGGTCGCCGGTCCCGCGACCGCGACGAAGAACTCGGTGCCCTCCTTGGCCCGGATGGGGCCCCCGTCGAAACCGAAGGCCGCGGCGTGTTCGGCGGGGACCTCCGACATCACCGAGTAACCGGACAGTTCCAGGTGGTAGTGCGGGCCGATGAGCTGGCCCGGGCGGCCGTCGGCGCCGGCGTCGAAAGTGTTGGCGGGGGCCAGTTCGCCGGCCTGCGCCACCGTGACGTAGCCGGGCGGGCCGTAGCGGTTGAAGGCCGCGGCGACGTTGCCGCAGGCGGTCGTCGTCAACGCGAGTCCCAGCGCGACGGGCATGACGATTCGAGCAAACCGGGAGGACATGCGCCCAAGATATACGCCGGTGACGTGGCGTGCGTAGGTCCGGTTGCCCATTCCCGCATCGGCTTCCCGGTCACCGGATTCCCCCGGGAACCGGCTTCCGGCCGTTCGTCGTGGGCTCGGCCCGCCCGGGTATTCCCAGTGCGGTGACCGGCGCCCGGGAACGACGGCCTCGCAACGTCAACCCGCGCGAGACGGACCGGCGGACGTCTGACAACCTGGACGCCTACCCCTTGTCCAAAACAGAATAGCCATTGAGGAGCTACCCATGGTGATGGGCCCCACCCATGCGGTGTCCGGGGCGGCGGCATGGCTGGTGGCCTCCGCCGTCGCCGAAGGCGTCTTCGACTACCACCAGGAACCCGCCACGATAGCCATCGGCACCATCGCCTGCACCGGGGCGGCGCTGCTTCCCGACCTCGACTGTTCGGGCCGGGTGCTGCAGAACAAGGGCGGCGCCACGGTCGCCCGGACGTTCGGCGTGGTCTCGTTGTTCGTCGCCGAGTGCGTCGAGAAGGCGTCCCTGGGAATCTATCTCGTCACGCGCACCAAAAAGGACGGTAAGAAGACCAACGGTCACCGCACCTTCACCCACACGTGGTTGTTCGCCGCACTGCTGGGGATCGGGGTCGCGGCGCTGGTGAACAGTTTCGGCAAGCCCGCCGTGATCGGTGTGATGTTCGTGTTGACGGGGTTGGCGATCCGTGGCGTCATGAACGACTGGGCGAAGAAGCAGGGCTGGTGGGTGGTGACCTTGTTGTCGCTGGCCACGGCGTTCGGCCTCTATCAGCTACTACCGGGCAACAACTCCTACGCGGTGCTCGGCGCGGCGGTCGGGATCGGTTGCGTCGTGCACACCTTCGGCGACATGATCACGAAGATGGGTTGCCCGATCGTCTTCCCGGTGCCGATCAAGCGGCAGTTGTGGTACGAGATCGGCCTGCCGAAGAAGATGGCGATCCGGGCGGGCAGCAAGGTGGAGACCAAGGTGTTGATGCCGGTGTTCACGACGGCCGCCGTCGGCGCGATGCTGTTCCTGCTGCCGGAGATGCGCAAGCTGTTCGCGGGCCTGTTGGAGTAGGCCCGCCCGATACGGGTCCCGCCGCCCGGGCCGAGCCTTCGGGGCCGTCGGTCGGCGGGGGTAGAGTTGCCGGTCGGCGCTGCGGTATGCCCGCAGTCCGATCGGTTTGCCCGTTTTGTCGGTGTTTGGGGTAGCTCTGACCATGAAATCGTCCACCAAGAACCTCTCCGGTCTGCTGACGGCCGCGTTGACCGAACCGGGCGTGGGACGGGCCGTCCGGCTGGCGGCGTCCGGCGGCTCCCCCGCCGAACTGGTCGACGTCACCGCGCCCACCGCGATGCGTCCGTTCCTGGTCGCCGGCCTGGCCTCCGACGCCGGGGCGGGCCGTACCGTGCTGGCGGTCACCGCGACCAGCCGGGAGGGCGAGGAACTGGCCGACGGCCTGGCGGGCCTGCTGCCCGACGACTCGGTGGCGTTCTACCCGGCGTGGGAGACCCTGCCGCACGAGCGGTTGTCGCCGCGCAGCGACACGGTGGGCCGCCGGCTGGCGGTGCTGCACCGGTTGGCGCGCCCCGGCGGCGCCCCGTTGCGTGTCGTGGTGGCCCCGGTCCGCAGCATGCTGCAACCGCAGTTGAAGGGCCTGGGCGACCTGGAGCCGGTACGGCTGCGGCGCGGCGGTGAAGCGGACCTGTCCGAGGTGACGGCGACGCTGGTGGATCTGGCGTACTCCCGGGTGGACCTGGTCGAGAAACGCGGCGAGTTCGCCGTCAGGGGCGGCATCCTGGACGTCTTCCCGCCCACCGACGAGCACCCGTCGCGGGTGGAGTTCTTCGGCGACGAGATCGACTCGATCCGGACGTTCTCCGTCGCCGACCAGCGTTCCCTCGCCGACGCCGAGACGGTGTTCGCGCCACCGTGCCGGGAACTGCTGTTGACGCCCGCGGTCCGCGAGAGCGCCGCCGAGCTGGCCGAGCGGCACCCGGGCCTGGCCGAGATGTGCGGACAACTGGCGGAGGGCATCCCGGTGGAGGGCATGGAGTCGCTGACTCCAGCCCTGCTGGGCGCCGACCGACTGGAACTGCTGGTGGACACCCTCCCGGCGGGCACGATCGTGGTGAACTGCGACCCCGAACGGATCCGGTCCCGGGCGCACGACCTGGTCGCCACCAGTGAGGAGTTCCTGCAGGCGAGCTGGGCGGCGGCCGCGACCGGCGGAGACGCGCCCATCGACCTGGGCGCGGCGGCGTTCCGCAGCCTCGGTGAGGTCCACGAGGCCGCTACCGCGCACGACTGCCCGTGGTGGTCGATCAGCCCGTTCGGTACGGCGGCACCGGAGTCCACCGAGGACGAGTTGGCGGCCATCACCGGCGACGCGATCCGGGTCACCGACGTGTACGACGGCGACGAGACCGGTATCGCGGTGAACGCGGTGCAGGCGCCGCTCTACCACGGCAACGCGGCGAAACTCGCCGAGGACGTGCGCCGGTGGGTGGCGGCGGAGTGGCGGGTGTGCCTGGTGTTCGCCGGGCACGGCCTGGCGCAGCGGGCCGTGGAGCAGTTGCACGACGCCGGGATCGGGGCGGTCCTGGCCGGCGAGGTCGCGGAGCTGCCGCCGGGACAGGTGACCGTCACCGTCGGCGGCCTCACCAAGGGCGTCGTGGACGACGCGAACCGGCTGGCGGTCCTCACCGGGGACGACATCTCCGGCGGCAAGGGCGCCACCACCAGGGACATGCGGCGGCTGCCGTCGCGGCGGCGCGGCGGCGTCAACCCGCTGGAGTTGTCGGCGGGCGACTACGTCGTGCACGAACAGCACGGCGTCGGCCGGTACGTGGAACTGGTGCGGCGGGTCGTCAACGGCGCCGAACGCGAGTACCTGGTGTTGGAGTACGCGGCGAGCAAACGCGGCCAGCCGGGTGACCGGTTGTTCGTGCCGACCGACGCGCTCGACCAGTTGACCCGTTACGTCGGTGGGGAGATGCCCACCGTCCACAAGCTCGGCGGCTCCGACTGGCAGAAGGCCAAGAGCCGCGCCCGCAAGGCCGTCCGGGAGATCGCCGCCGAGTTGATCAAGCTGTACGCGGCGCGGCAGGCGACCCAGGGGCACGCGTTCGGCCCGGACACGCCGTGGCAGCGGGAACTGGAGGACGCGTTCCCGTACCACGAGACGCCCGACCAGGCCGCCGCGATCGACGAGGTCAAGCGGGACATGCGCGCCACCGTCCCGATGGACCGGCTGATCTGCGGCGACGTGGGTTACGGCAAGACCGAGATCGCGGTGCGGGCGGCGTTCAAGGCCGTCACCGACGGCAAACAGGTCGCCGTGCTGGTGCCGACGACCCTGCTGGCGAGCCAGCACTTCAACACGTTCACCGACCGCATGTCGCAGTTCCCGGTGACGATCCGGCAGTTGTCGCGGTTCCAGACTCCGAAGGAGGCCGAGCAGATCCAGGCGGGACTGGCCGCCGGCGAGGTGGACATCGTCGTGGGGACGCACCGGCTGTTGCAGGCCGAGACCCGTTTCAAGGACCTGGGCCTGGTCATCGTGGACGAGGAACAACGGTTCGGCGTCGAGCACAAGGAGCACCTGAAGTCGCTGCGGGCGCACGTGGACGTGCTGGCGATGTCGGCGACACCGATCCCCCGGACCCTGGAGATGGCGGTGACCGGCATCCGGGAGATGTCGACGATCGCGACACCACCGGAGGAACGGCACCCGGTGCTGACGTTCGTGGGCGCCTACGACCCCCGCCAGGTGGGTGCGGCGATCCGCCGTGAACTGCTGCGGGACGGTCAGGTGTTCTACCTGCACAACCGGGTGGAGTCGATCGAGAAGGCCGCTGCCCGGTTGCGCGAGATCGTGCCCGAGGCGCGGGTCGTCACCGCGCACGGGAAGATGGGCGAGACGCGGCTCGAACAGATCATGCAGGGCTTCTGGGAACGCGAGTTCGACGTACTCGTGTCCACCACCATCATCGAGTCCGGCATCGACATCCCCAACGCGAACACGCTGATCGTGGAACGGGCCGACCTGCTCGGACTGTCGCAGCTGCACCAGATCCGGGGCCGGGTCGGGCGCGGCCGGGAACGCGCGTACGCCTACTTCATGTACCCGCCGGAGAAGCCGCTGACCGAGCAGGCGCACGAACGGCTCGCCACCATCGCGCAGCACACCGAGCTGGGCGCGGGCATGTACGTGGCCATGAAGGACCTGGAGATCCGCGGCGCCGGGAACCTGCTGGGCGGGGAACAGTCCGGTCACATCGCCGGGGTCGGTTTCGACCTGTACGTGCGGATGGTCGGCGACGCGGTCCGCACCTTCAAGGGCGCCAAGGACGAGATCCTCACCGAGGTGAAGATCGACCTGCCGGTGGACGCGCACATCCCCTACGACTACATCGAGGTGGAGCGGCTGCGGCTGGAGATGTACCGCAAGATCGCGGAGGTGCACACCGAGTCCGAACTGGACGAGGTGCGCTCCGAGATGGCCGACCGGTACGGCGAACCGCCCGAGACGGTCGAGAACCTGGTGCAGGTGGCCCGGTTCCGGCTGCTGGCGAGGTCGCGCGGCCTGTCGGAGGTGTCGTTGCAGGGCAGGCACATCCGGTTCTCCCCGATCGAGTTGCCGGACTCCAAGCAGATGCGGTTGAAGCGGTACTACCCCGACGCGGTGTACAAGAAGGCGGCGGACCTGATCTCGGTCGGCCGGCCGCAGACCGCCAGGGTGGGCGGCAGCCCGCTCGACGGTGTCGCGTTGTTGCAGTGGTGCGCCGAGCTGATCGACCAGGTGACGGAGCCGGCCAAGTCCGCCGCCACGTCGGGCTGACCCGGCACGGGCTCGCGCTTGGTCCCCGCCGTTGCGCGCTCGGTCCCGCTTGGTCCTCGCCGTTGCGCGCCCCATTCCGCTTGGTCCCCGCCGTTGCGCGCTTGGTCCCCGCCAGATGCGGACATGTAGGCATGTATGTGATATTTCGGGCGGACTTCGCCGACGCGGCGGGGACCAAGCGGAACACGGGAGGGACAAGCGCCACCTGCCGGGGACCAAGCGGAACACGGGAGGGACAAGCGCCACCTGCCGGGGACCAAGCGGGGTGAGGGGGTGGGGCCGGGATGCTTTAAGCTCGCTGCTGGTCCGAACACCTTGGAGGTATCCCCGTGAAACCGCGCATGTCACGCCGCCTGGTCCTGGCGGCCGTCCTGGGGATCGCCGCGGCGGCCACCGTGTCGGCCTGCCGCGTGGAGCAGGGCGCCGCGTTGTTCGTCGGTGACGTGCGGGTCACCGACACGCAGATCTCCGAGGTCGTCGACAGCGTTCCCACCGAACTGTTCACCTCCGGCCCCGACCAGATGACCACCGGTTTCGGCGGCGTCCGGCAGCAGGTGATGGAGGCGTTCGTGGTCGTGGAACTGGGCAGGCAGGTCGCCGCCGACACCGGCGCGACCCCCGACGAGACCGCGGACGCGACCGCGCGGGAGGGCTGGACGCAGCGCACCGGCCTGCCGGAGGACAACCCGTTCGTGGCGCTGCTCGGTGAGGCCGAGGGCTACCGGGCCATGTTGAAGCAGGGCGCGGAACCGGCCGCGCCGACCGACGAGGAGGTGGCGGACGTCGCCGCCAACTTCATCGCCGTAACGGGTCAGCCGCTCGACGAGGCGAGCATCTCGCAGCTTGCGGTCACCCTGAACGGCGAGACCGGTCAACGGATCGTCGGTGAACGGCGGCAGCTCGCCGACTACGTGGCCGAGTACGACGTGCAGACGAACCCGCGTTACGGCCGGGTCTCGGTGATCTCGTTCTACGACCCCAGCGGCGTGATGCTCACCGTCCCGGTGCCGAACTGACCCATGCCGCACATCCACTGGCTCATCACCTCGCCCCGGCTCCCGGCCGGGCTGTTGAGCGCGGCCGCCTGGGACGTACTGTGCAGCGGTACGGCGGTGTTCGCCGCGGCGGAGTCGCCGTTGGCCGTCCTGTTGCGGGACGACGATGTCGAGGTGACGGTCGTGCCGCCGGAGTCGGCCGCCGACCGGCTCCTGTCGTCGGGTGGTGTCTGGTTGGCGGGGCCGGACGGTGACGAGACCCTGGCGGCGGCGATCGGGCGCCGGTTGCCGGACTCCCCCGGTGTCGAGTTCGAGTTGCTGTACGGGTCGTGGGATCCGCCGGGGGCGCGGCTGCTCGACCTGGTCGCGGTGATCGACCGGTTGCGGTCTCCCGGTGGTTGCCCCTGGGACGCCGCGCAGACGCATCGCAGTCTCGCGCCGTACCTGTTGGAGGAGGCGTATGAGACGGCGGACGCGATAGCCTCCGGCGACCCCGCGCACCTGCGGGAGGAGCTGGGCGACCTGTTGTTCCAGCCGTTGCTGCACGCCCGCCTGGCGTCGGAGGACACCGAATCGGGTTTCGACGCCGACGACGTGGCCGCCGACGTGGTCGCCAAGTTGATCCGGCGCCACCCGCACGTCTTCGGTGACGTGACCGCGTCCGATCTGGACGAACTCGGTCAACGGTGGGACGCCATCAAGGCGGAGGAGAAACCCGAACGCCGGTACGCCGTCGACGGTGTGGTGTCGGCGCAACCGGCGCTGTCGTTGGCGGCGAAGTTCCTGTCACGGGTGGAGCGGGCGGGACTGGACGTTCCGGTGCCCGCGTGGCCTTCCGCGCCGGTGGACGGTGCGGCCGACGAGGTCGGTGACGCCCTGTTGGCGGCGGTCGCGGCGGCCCGTGCCGCCGGGGTGGACGCGGAGTCGGCGCTGCGTGAGGCCGCACTGCGGTACGCCGACACCGCCCGCGCCACCGAGGACCGCACCAGCTGAACAAGGGCGGGGGCACGCGTCGAAGTCCTCGGCGTCGGAAGCCCGCACGGTCTCACCGGGAAGCGGGGCCGGTGGCCGCCATAAGAGGCGCGGGCCGGGTCGCCCGGTAGCGCTCCACACCGGCGACGGCGGCCCACAGGTAGACCGAGAAGTACAGGGCGCGTTGCAACAGGCCGCCGGGCAGGTCCAGGAACGGCTGCACCGGGATGAGGACGAGCGCGAGGGTGGTCGCAGTCGCGCACACCGTCGTCCATCGGGCGGGCCCGGTGGCCCCGGCCCGGCGCAGTACCGCCGCGAGCAGGAACAGCGCGGGGATCTGCACGACCATGCCGGGCAGTGTCCCGGCGACGTGCGCGACGAAGTCCACATCGGCCGGTATGAGGCCGGGAATCGCGTTGCAGAGCCCGAAGACGACGAGCAGTACCGTCGCGGCGGTGGTACGTCGCCCGGGCGGCCAGGTGCCGCGCAGCCACATCGCCCCGGCGGCGATTCCGGTACCCGCGAGGACGTTCGCCCAGTTGACCAGGTCGTGCAGGGGCGAGCAGATCGGGTAGTCCGCCAAGGGGTAGGTGCCGGTACCGCAGGTGGTGACACCGAGGTCACTCATCGGCTGCGCCGACGGGTCGTACGGAACGGTGCCTGCCGAGATCGCGACCACCTCGACCAGGATGTATCCCAATGGCAGCAGCCAGGCGAGGACACCGGCGATCCGGCGGGGCCGGCCGTCTCGCCAGGTGAGGCAGGCGACGGCCGTGGCCGCCATGACGGCGGCCATCGCGATGTACTGCGGTTCGGGCATCCGTTCCGGCCTCCGGTCGGCGTGGTGGGGTGGGGTGGGGTGGGTCCATGGTGCGGGTCGTCGGGGCCGGTGGCCTCGTTCCGGAGACGGATCCGGTGTGCCGCTTTCGGTGTAGCCGTGATGGCACCGGGTGCCGTTACGGGGTTCCGGCGCGACGGAGTCCGCAGTGGACCCTCTGCGGCGGTGGAATACCGCGCCGGGGTACTGCGGTCGGCCGATCGCGAGCCCCCGGGCTGCGATCATCACCGTACGGCGACCGAATCGTTACCAATCCGTCACCAAGTATTCGTTGCGGGCTCATTCTGACGATGATCTGGTTGTTGGCCAGCATATTGTCAACAATCTACCGATTCGTTTCGCCCGGATTCGTCCGGATATAACCGGGCAAAACGGCACGTTGTTCGAGGTCCGGCGGATCGGGTAAGTTGCACCCATGCCCCTCAGTGACACGAGTGAGCCCGCCGTCCACGTCTCGGAGCCGACCGGATTCCGGCTGGCGACCCCGACGCTGGACGACGGCGGCCGCATGTGGGAACTGGCGAAGGCGACCGGAACCCTCGACGTGAACTCCCGCTACAGCTACGTGCTGTGGTGCCGGGACTTCGCCGCGACCAGCGTCGTCGCCAATGACGGCGACCGTCTCGCGGGATTCGTCACCGGGTACCGCCGCCCCGCCGACGACCACGTGCTGTTCGTCTGGCAGGTCGCGGTCTCACCGAGTCATCGCCGCCAGGGGCTGGCCCGGCGAATGCTCGATCACCTCACCGACCGGACGATCCCGCACGGGGTCGACCACGTCGAGGCGACCGTCACCCCGGGCAACCTGCCGTCCACGCGACTGTTCACCTCGTTCGCCGCCGCGCGCGAGGCGACTCTCACGCGGGACGCGCTGTTCTCCGAGGAGATGCTCGGCAGCGGACACGAACCGGAGTTCCGGTTCCTGATCGGCCCGTTGGGCCGCCGCTGACGCGCGTATCCACGTCCGGGCTTCGAGCCGGCCCGGGCGCGTGCCCTGCCGGGCGGCCCAGTCCGCGGGTGCATCGGGGCAGCGGCCACAGGCCGACCCGGAAGACCCATGAGTGTATTCGAAGAAGTAGAGTCCCAGGTCCGCTCCTACTGCCGTGGCTGGCCCACGGTGTTCACCAGAGCAACGCAGTCAACGGTCGTCGACGAGTCCGGCAAGTCCTACATCGACTTCTTCGCCGGAGCCGGCGCACTCAACTACGGACACAACCACCCGGTGCTGAAGGCCGCGCTGCTGGAGTACCTCACCGGCGACAACATCGTCCACGCCCTGGACATGCACACCGCCGCCAAATCCCGTTTCCTGTCCCGGTTCCGGGACGTCGTCCTGAAGCCACGCGGCCTCGACTACAAGGTGCAGTTCCCCGGTCCGGCGGGCACCAATGCCGTCGAGGCGGCCATCAAACTGGCCCGCAAGGTCACCGGCCGGGAACTCATCGCCCGGTTCACCAACGCGTTCCACGGCATGACGCTCGGCGCGCTCGCCCTGACCGGCAACGCGATGAAACGCGAGGGTGCCGGTGTCCCGTTGGGGCACACCATGACCCTGCCGTACGACCGTTACCTCGACGGTCAGATGCCCGACCTGCTGTGGATGCGGCGCCTGCTGGAGGACTCCGGTTCCGGTGTCGCCCAACCGGCCGCCGTCATCGTCGAGACGGTGCAGGGTGAGGGCGGCGTCAACGTCGCCCGCCCGGAGTGGCTGCGCGCACTGGCGCAGTTGTGCCGGGAGAACGACATCCTGCTCATCGTCGACGACGTCCAGATGGGTTGCGGTCGCACCGGTCCGTTCTTCAGCTTCGAGGCGGCGGGCATCACGCCCGACATCGTGTGCCTGTCGAAGTCGCTGTCGGGTTACGGCCTCCCGTTCGCACTCACACTGTTCCGGCCCGACCTGGACGTGTGGGAGCCCGGCGAGCACAACGGCACGTTCCGCGGCTACAACCCGGCGTTCGTCACCGCGGCCACCGCGTTGGACGAGTTCTGGACCGACTCGGCGTTCGCCGAGGCCACCTGCGCGAAGTCGCACCTGGTGGCGGCGCGGCTGGCCGAGACCGCCGACGAACACGACGGCGTGTCCACCCGGGGTTCCGGGCTGGCGCGGGGCCTGGTGTTCGACGACACCCGGCTGGCGTCGGCGGTGTGCGCCGAGGCGTTCGAACGCGGCCTGCTGGTGGAGACGGCCGGTCCCGAGGACGAGGTGGTGAAACTGTTGCCGCCGTTGAACACGCCCGACGAACAGCTCGCCGACGGCCTCTCCGTTCTGGCCGACTCGGTGCGCGCGGTCATGAAGGAGATGGCATGAAGGTCCGCAGGCTCGAAGACGTGATCGGCACCGAGGACGACGTCCTCGGCAACGACCGCGACGTCGCGGAGGGCACCTGGCGGTCCCGCCGGCTGCTGCTGGCGCGCGACGGCGTCGGGTTCTCGCTGCACGACACCGTCCTGTTCGCCGGGACCGAGACGTCGATGTGGTACGCCAACCACGTCGAGGCCGTCTACGTCATCGAGGGCGAGGGCGAACTGACCGACCGGGAGACGGGCGAGAAGTACCGGCTGTCTCCCGGAACCATGTACCTGCTCGACGGGCACGAGCGCCACACGTTGCGCGCCCACACCGACGTGCGCACCGTGTGCGTGTTCAATCCGCCGGTGACCGGTCGCGAGGTGCATGACGAGAACGGGGTATATCCACTCCTCACCGAACCGGAGGACGAAAAGTGACGATTCGCGACCTCTATCCGACACGTTCCGGCCGTGAACCGGTCATGTTGTACCGCAACGAGGACCCGGTGGTGTACGGGACGGCCTCCGACGGCCCGATCGACGGGCCCACCCTCGACGGGTACGCCGACGACGGTTTCCTCACGGTGGACGAACTGGTGTCGCCGGGTGAGCTGGCGCAGTACCAGAACGAACTGAACCGGCTGCTGACCGACGAGTCGCTCGACGGCGACGAACGCGTGGTGCGGGAGAAGGGCTCCGACGAGGTCAGGTCGATCTTCGAGGTGCACAAGATCTCGGAACTGTTCGCCGCGCTGGTGCGTGACGAGCGGGTGGCGGGCCGTGCCCGGCAGATCCTCGGGTCCGACGTGTACGTGCACCAGAGCCGGGTCAACTACAAGCCCGGTTTCGGCGGCAATCCGTTCTACTGGCACTCCGACTTCGAGACCTGGCACGCCGAGGACGGCATGCCCCGGATGCGCGCGGTGAGCCTGTCGTTCGCGTTGACCGACAACCACGCCTACAACGGCGGGCTGATGATCATGCCCGGCTCCCACAAGACCTTCGTGTCCTGTGTGGGCGAGACCCCGCAGGACCACTACCGGGAGTCGCTGAAGGAGCAGGAGATCGGCACTCCCGACGAGACCAGCCTCAGTGTGCTCGCCGAGAAGCACGGCATCGAACTGTTCACCGGACCGGCCGGTTCGGCGACCATGTTCGACTGCAACTGCATGCACGGGTCGAACGGCAACATCACGCCGTTCCCGCGTTCGAACTTCTTCGTGGTGTTCAACAGCGTCGAGAACACCTGCGTGGAACCGTTCGCGGCGCCCCAGCCCCGGCCGGAGTTCATCGGTACACGGGACTTCACCCCGGTGCCCCGCTGACCCGACCCCCGGAGCGCGCGCCCCGTCGTCATCCCCCCGGCGGCGGGGCGCGCCCCTGCCCGGCCTCTCCCCACCCCGAAAACGCCGCCTTGGGTGGTCTGGAGCCCGCCTTGGGTGGTCGTAGGCCCGCCAGAAATCGGACATTCGAGCCTATTCGAGGCACGTCGATGGGCCTCAGACCACCCAAGGCGCATCTGAGGGGGAGGGGTGGCGGGTCAGTCGGTGGGGCGCAGGTGGGTGAAGGCCGCCAGGTTCCGGGTGGACTCGCCCCGCGACAGGCGCCACCGCCACTCCCGGCGGATGGAGTCGGCGAAGCCGATCTCCAGCGCGGTGTCGAACACCTCGTCGGCGTAGGTCAACACCGCGCCCAGCAGCCGGTCCAGTTCCGCCTCATCTATAGTGGACAGCGGCACCCGTCCCATCAGGTACACGTCGCCGTGGTCGTCCACCGCGAACGACACCCCGTACATCCCGGCGTTGCGGCGCAACAGGAGTCGCCACAGGCGTTCGTGGTCCTGCTCGGGGTGGCGCACCACGAACGCCTCGACGCGCAACGCGTGGTCCTCGACGATCAGGTTGCAGTTGGTCTTGAGCTTGTGGACGCCCGGTAGCCGCACCAGGTACGACCGGTCCCCGGTCGGTTCCCAGTCGGCCTCCAACGCGTCGAGCAGTGCCGCCAAGTCCGCCATGCCCCGACGTTACCGCCCCGGGATGCCCGCCCGGCGCGGCGACACCGCCCGCCGCCGTATGACGGCGTCGCAGTAGATCCGCATCAGGTCGCCGGCGGTGCGCCGCCACGTGAAGCCGTCGGCGTGCCGGACCGCCTCGGCGGCCATCAGCGCCCGCAGGTCCGGGTCGGTCAGCAGGCGGTTGAGGGCGGCGGCCCAGTCGGTCTCGTCGTGGCCGCCGACGAGGATCCCGGTGCGGCCGTCGGCGACCGCGGTGGTGAGGCCGCCGACGGCGGTCGCGACCACCGGTACGCCACACGCCTGCGCCTCCAGGGCGACCAGTCCGAAGGTCTCGTTGTGGCTGGGGACACAGACGGCGTCGCAGGCCCGGAACACCTCGGCGAGCCCGGCTCCGGAGCGGGGCGGCAGGAACGAGACGGCCCGGTCGAGGCCGAGTTCGGCGGTCAGGGCCGCCAGTTTCTCCGGATAGTCGGTGCCGACACCGGACGGGCCGCCCACGATCACGACCCGGATCCGCGCCGCGAGAGCCGGATTGAGGTCGCGGAGCCGGGCGACGGCGCGCAGCATCACGTCGGGTGCCTTCAACGCCTGGATGCGGCCGGCGAAGCCGAGCACGATCGCGTCGGCGGGCAGGCCGAGGCGCCGCCGGGCCTCGGCGGTGTCACCGGGCGTGAAGACCTCGGTGTCGACGCCGGGGGCGGTGACGGCGACACGCTCGGTGTCGGCGCCGTAGTGGCCGACGAGTTCACCGGCCTCGGCGGCGGTGTTGGCGACCAGGGCGTCGGCCTCGGCGACGACCTGTTCCTCGCCGACGACGCGCGCGAAGGGTTCCGGGGTGTCGCATTCGGCGAGGTTGAGGTTCTTGACCTTGGCGAGGGTGTGCGCGGAGTGCACGAGCGGCACGTTCCAGCGTTCCTTGGCCAGCCATCCGGCCTGCCCGGACAGCCAGTAGTGGCTGTGTATGACGTCGAAGTGCCCCGCCGGGCGGGCGGCCTCGGCGCGCAGCACCCCGGCGGTGAACGCGCACAGCTGCGACGGCAGGTCGTGCTTGGCGAGTCCTTCGAACGGTCCGGCCGGGACGTGGTGGACCAGGACGCCCGGCGACACCGGTACGACCGGCGGCTGGGACGAGGACGTGGCCCGGGTGAAGATCTCCACCTCCACGTCCAGGGCGGCGAGCTGCCGGGCGGTCTGCATGATGTACACGTTCATGCCGCCGGCGTCCCCGGTGCCGGGCTGCTCCAGCGGGGACGTGTGCATCGACAGCATGGCGACCCTGCGGGGCGTCTGGCGTCCGGTGCACGGTCGTGCCGCCCGGTTCAGTTCGCGGCGCCGTGGGCTACGCATCTGCGGTGTCTCCTAAGGCTCGGGGAAGCCGGAGTCGGCGGTCACGTCGACGGTCCGGGTCGCCGGTGATGACCGATTCGTCGGCTGGCATCTTCCCGACATGACGTTATCCCGCGACGCGCCGGCACCCGAAACGTGAGCTGATCGACATGAATCATTGAATCGCTCCGCCGGGGAGCGTGCCGCGCCCGCGCCCGCCGGTGGCACCATGGCGGGATGACCAGACCTATCGCAGTGGTGACCGGGGCGTCATCGGGAATCGGGTACGCGACGGCGCGGCGGCTGGCGGCGGAGGGTTTCCAGGTGGTGGCGGCGGCCCGCCGCGCCGACCGGTTGACCGAGCTGTGCGCCGAGATCGACGGTGTCGCGGTGACCTGCGACATCACCTCGCAGCCGGACGTGGACTCGCTGGCGGCGACGGTGGCGGGGCTGCCCGGCACGTTGACGCTGCTGGTCAACAACGCCGGGGGCGCCATCGGTCTGGAGGAGGTCGCCGACGCCGACGTCGAGGACTGGCGGCGCATGTACGACGTGAACGTGCTGGGGACGTTGCGGGTCACCCAGGCGTTGCTGCCGGCGCTGCTCGACTCCGGCGCGGGTTCGGTCGTGGTGGTCTCCTCCACGGCGGGCCTGCGCACCTACGAGGGCGGCGGTGGCTACTCGGCGGCCAAGCACGCGCAGTCGGTGCTGGCGGAGACGCTGCGGCTGGAGCTGAACGGGCGGCCGGTGCGGGTGATGGAGATCGATCCGGGGATGGTGCGCACCGAGGAGTTCTCGCTGGTGCGGTTCCGTGGCGACGCCTCGGCCGCCGCGCGGGTGTACGAGGGCGTGGCGGAGCCGCTGATCGCCGAGGACGTCGCCGACTGCGTGGCGTGGGTGGCGACGCGCCCGCATCACGTGAACGTGGACCGGCTGGTGGTGCGGCCGTTGGCGCAGGCCGCCAATCACAAGGTGCACCGGGTGCCGGGGTCCTGACGGATCCTGAACGGCGGCACCGGAAATACGGCTGCCGGGCGGCGGTGGCTGCGGTACCGTCGGTGTCGATGACCTCTTTCGGTCTTGTTGGGAGCCGCCCACCGCTTGTGGCGGCACACCCTCTCGGGTGGGCGGCTCGTCTCCCTCCACCGTCGGGCGGTGTCAGCCGACGACCTTCGACAGGTAGTCGCGGATTATCACCTTCGCCTGGGCCAGGATCTCGTCGTCTCCGTCGGGGTCCTTGCGGAAGGCGAGTTTGACGAGCGCGTCGCCGGTCTCGACGGCGACCATGACGGCGAGGCCGGTCGGTGGGGCCATCGGGAGTCCGAAGTGCTCGTCTAGCAGTTCGGCGAGCCGGGCGGCGAGGACGTCGTTGTTGCTGCGGGAGTCGTCCAGCAGGTGAACGTCCACTATGTCTCCGAAGTGGAGTGTTCTGAAGCCGGGCTCGGTGCGGTGCATCTCGATGTACTCGTCGATGACCGTGTCGACTATGTCCCACCACTGCCGGGGCGGTTCGGCGGCGATGTGGGCCTCCACGCGGGTGAAGAACGTGTCGAGGTGGCGCATTCCCAGTGCCCGTACGACTGCGCGCTTGTCGCCGAAGAACTGGTAGATCGAGCCGATGGCGACCTCGGCGCGCTGGGCGATGAGGGTCGTGGTCAGTCTCGTGTAGCCGATCTCGTCGAGCAGTGCCGCGCACGCGTCGAGCATCCGGGTCACCCGTTCGGTGCTGCGCTGCTGCACCGGCCTGCGCCGGAGGGTGCCCTCGGGTTCGGTGGACCGCGTCCGGACCGACGACCCGCCGCCGCTCGTCCGGCCGGTCGTGGCCCGGTGCTCAGCTACCGTTGACACGTCTTCTCCTTCGTGGTTCGCATCCGGTGTGAATTCTCCCGGATGATCGCCCCCGACCCGTGTCAGGGCCGGTACTCCCGGCGTGGTCGATCCGCCGACCGTACCCTTGACGAACCGCAAGATGAGGAGTATTCACGTTAGCGTGACTGTCACCACCGGATGGACCAACTGGGCCGGCACCGCGACCGCCCACCCGACACGGATCCACGCCCCCCGGGATCTCGCCGAGGTCACCACGCTAGTCGAGGCGGTCGGGGAACGCGGTGGAAAGCTCAAAGCCGTCGGATCCGGTCACTCCTTCACCGCGATAGCCGCCGCCCCGGACAACCTCATCCGGCTCGACGCGTACCGGCCCGCGCCGGTGGTGGACCCGGCCACCGGGCTGGTGACGGTACCGGCGGGCACGACGCTGCACGACCTCAACCGGCTGCTCGCCGCGCACGGTCTCGCCATGCCCAACCTCGGCGACATCGACGCCCAGACAGTCGCGGGCGCCACCGCCACCGGAACCCACGGCACCGGGGCCCGGCTCGGCGGACTCGCGACCTTCATCGCGGGCGTCACCCTCGTCGACGGCACCGGCACCGTCCGCCGCTACGACGCCGACTCCCCGGAACTGGCCGCCGTCGCGGTCAACCTGGGAGCCCTGGGCGTGGTCACCGACATCACGCTGCGCTGCGTCCCCGCGTTCCGGCTGCACGCCGACGAACGCCCCATGCCGCTCGACACCGTCCTGGCCGGTTTCGACGCCTTCGCCGACGACAACGACCACATGGAGTTCTACTGGTTCCCCGGCGCCGACCGGGCACTGGTCAAACGCAACAACCGGGCTGGGGAGGCGCCCCCACTGTCCCGGTTCCGAGGCTGGCTCGACGACGAGTTCCTGTCGAACCGGGTGTTCGGCGCGGTGTGCCGCCTCGGGCGGGCCGTCCCCGCGACCGTCCCCGCGATCACCGCGATATCGGCCCGCGCGCTGTCGGCGCGCACCTACATGGACGACTCGGCGGCCGTGTTCTGCACCCCGCGGCGGGTCCGGTTCGTCGAGATGGAGTACGCGGTGCCGCGCGGGTCCTTCGCCGCCGCGTTCGAGGGGCTGCGCGCCGCGGCCGCCCGGCACCGCGTGGTGTTCCCCGTCGAAGTCCGGGTGGCCGCCGCCGACGACCTGTGGCTGTCCACGGCGACCGGACGCGACTCGGTGTACTTCGCGGTGCACCAGTACCGGGGCATGCCGTACCGGGGCTACTTCGACGAGGTCGAGGCCGTGATGCGGGAACTGGGCGGGCGACCGCACTGGGGGAAGCTGCACGAACGCACCGCCGCCGACCTGGCCGCCGACTATCCCCGCTTCGGCGACTTCCTGGCGCTGCGCGACCGCCTCGACCCCGGGCGGGTGTTCGGCAACCCCTACCTCGACCGCGTACTCGGCGCCTGAACCTTCCGCCGGCCCCGCGTCAGCGGACGGCGGCCAGTTCACCGGTGTCGTCGCGCCGGCGGTCGGCGGGGGCCACCGGCTCCGGGGCGGTCGCGGAATCGTCTTGGGCCGCCTGGGTCTCCTTCGCCGCCCGGGCCTCGGCGGCGTACACGGCCGCGAGCCGGCGCTCCCGGGCCGGTTCGGCCACCAGGTTGCCTATCGCGGCGACCACGCCCACGCCGGCCGCCACCGCCCACCACCAGCGCCCCAGGTACTGCATCCCGAGCCCGCCCAGCACCGGCGCCACCAGGCCGGACACCTGGAACGCCAGCGAGTAGGCGGCCTGGTACCGGCCGCGCATGGTCGGCGGGGCGAGGTCCGCGATCGTCGCGGAGTTCGCCGGGGTCTGCAACATCTCGCCGATCGTCCAGATCAGGACCGTCAGCATGAACACCGCGACCGTGTCGGCCACACCGACGAAGCCGACACCGGCGGCCCAGAACAGACACGACAGGGCGAGCACCCGGGAACGCCGGCGGCCCTCCACCAGGCGCGGGATGAACAACTGCCCCGCGACGATGATCACGCCGTTGGTGGCGATGATGTAGCTGTACTGCTGCTCGGTGAGGCCGCTTCCGGTGACCTGCAACGGAAGCAGGGTCTCCAGTGAGATCATCAGGAACGCGGGCAGGAACGTCAGGCCGATGAACGACAGGAACACCCGGTCGCGCACCAGCACACGCCCCACACGGACCGGGGCCGCCGCCGGGTCCGCCGCGACCACGACCGGCCGCGTCTCGGGGACCTTCAGCAGCACGAGCAGTCCCGTCGCGGCCAGCGCCGCCGCGTTCACGAAGAAGATCAGGTGGAAGTCGAGACCGGCGACCAGTCCCGCCAGCAGTGCCGCGCCCGCGAACCCGAGGTTGATCGCCCAGTAGTTCAGGGTGAACGCGCGGACCCGGTCGGCGGGCCGGATGATGTCGGTGATCATGGCGGAGAACGCCGGGCGGGCCATGTTGAGGGCGGCGCCCAGCAGGACCAGCATCACGCCCATCGCCCACACCTGTTCGGCGAAGGCCAACGCCAGCAACACCACCGAGGCCGCGAAGTTCGACAGCATCAGGGTCTTGCGGCGACTCCACCGGTCGGTGAGCACCCCCGCGAACTGGGTTCCGGCGATGGCGCCGGCCCCCTGCGCGCTCAGCAGCAGGCCGATGGTTCCCGGTTCCAGGTCGCGGACCACCGACAGGTAGATCGTCAGGTAGATCAACACGAAGGACCCGAGCCGGTTGATCAACGTCACGACCCACAGGTGCCAGAAGGCGCGCGGCAGGCCGCCGACGGTCAGGCGGAACCAGTTGCGCACGGCGGTCACGGGAGCCTCGGTTTCGGTAGGGGGTGAAAGGGGCGGCACCCATTACACGCCCGCCCGGCGTCCCCTGTCGCGTCGTTAACCGGTGTGCTTGCTCACCTGCGGTGTCGCCCGTCACTGCCCGGGTCGGCACCTCGCCTCCGGACGTCGCCCGCCACCGCCACCGACCACCGCGAGATGCCGGTGGGCTGTCCGGAGGCGGCCCGGCCGGGTCAACGCAGATCGGCGTGGTCGGCGGTGTCCCGGGCTCGCGGGGTGAGGGTGCGGGTGCCGTCGGCGGCCCGCCGGGTGACGCCGGCCGCGTCCAGGTGTTCCAGCAACGCGATGGCGACCCGTCGGCCACCACCCAACGCCCGGGACAGGTCGCCGACGGTGAACGGTTCCGGCAGGCGCCGCGCCACCGCCGCGGCCCGCTCCGGCGCGTCGGGCGACAGGTACACCGCCCCCGACGACCACAGCACGCCCAGGTTCACCGCGCGCGCCAGGGCGGCACGTGTCAGGCCCAGTTCGGTGAGTCGTCGCACCGTCGGCGCCCGGAACGGGTGTGCGCGCAGTTCGTCGGTAAGCGCCGCCAGTCCCGCAGCGACCTCGGCGGGCAGCGCCTCGGCCCCCGCCCGGGTGACCCGGCCCTCCGCGACCACCAGCGGCGGCTCCAGGATCGCCGCCACCGGCAGGCCCTCGGGAAGCCCGAGTGACCGGGCGGCGTCGGCGACCGGCACGCCGGGGTCCAGCGGCCGGGCCGCGTCATGGGCGGCGACCACCTCGGCCAGCCGGGTGGCCAGGCGCCTGCGGTGGTCGGGGTCGAGCAGCCAGCCGTCGTGGCCGGAGGACTCCGGCGTCACGCCCATCGCGACGAGGTCGGCGCCGCGCATCGCGTCGTGGCCGCGGAGCAGCACCGCCGCACCGGAACCGGTCGCGAGCAGCCTGCCGCGCGCGGCGGCGGCGCCCCGGCCGGTCAACACGGGTGGGTCGGGGTCGGCGACGGTGACCGGGACGAACACCCGCCGCCCGGTGTCGCGCAACAGGATCCGGTCGCCGTGGTGCAGGTCCAGTGGCCGCCGCAACGTCAACCGCGCGGCGTCGGGACCCAACGGCCGGACCCGCGCCGGAACCGCCGCCGTGCCACAGTGGACCAATACCTCGGTGGGCGGCCGTCCGGTCGCGGGCCAGGTCACGTCCACTGTGGTGGTGCGCCACCATCGCCCCGGCGCGACCAGGGCACGACCGCGCGGCACCGCGGCGACCGCGACGCGAGCGAGGTTCACCGCCACCCGCGCGGGGCCGGTCACCCCGTCCACGGCCCGGCCCAACCGGTGCAGGCCCCGCACCCGGACCCGTTCGCCCGAGGGCGACACCTCAAGCGACTGACCGATGTGGATGGACCCGGCGGCGAGGGTGCCCGTGACGACCGTCCCCGACCCGGGTGCCGAGAAGGCCCGGTCGATCCACAACCGGACCGGTGCCGCCGGGTCGGCGGACGGCAGCCCGGCCGTGAAGGCCGCCAGCGCCCGCCGCAGTTCCGGCATCCCGGCGCCGGTCCGGGCGCTCACCGCGACCGCCGCCACCCGGCCCAGCCCGGTACGCGCGATACGGGCCGTCGCCTCCGCCGTCGCGGGCGCCGGGTCGGCCAGGTCGGCGCGGGTGACGACCAACAGCCCGTGCCGGATCCCGAAGGCGTCGACGGCCGTCAGGTGCTCCTGCGACTGCGGCATCCAACCGTCGTCGGCGGCGACGGTGAACAGCACGGCCGGGGCCGTCGCGATACCGGTGACCGTGTTGCCGATGTACCGCTCGTGCCCGGGGACGTCCACGAAGGCCAGCTCCGCGCCGCCGGGCAGGACGGTCCAGGCGAAGCCGAGGTCGATGGTGAGTCCGCGTCGCCGTTCCTCGGCGAGCGTGTCGGGGTCGCTTCCGGTGAGGGCCTTCACCAGGGTGGACTTGCCGTGGTCGACATGCCCGGCGGTGGCCATGACGTACACGGTTCAGCCCGCCGCCAGGACGGCCGCGACGAGCCGGTCGTCCGCGTCGGCGGGGACGGCCCGCAGGTCCAGCAACAGCCGGTCGCGGTGGAGCCGCCCCACGACGGCGGGCCGGCCGTTCCGAAGTGGACCGGCGAGTCCGGCGGGCAACGACACCGCGGCGCTCGGCAGCGACACCTCCGGCGCGCCACCCCCGCCGACCCGTGCGGTGGAGGCGACCGCGACCGCCTCGACACCGTGCCCGGTGAGCGCGGCGGCGACCGCCTCGGCACGGTCACGCAACCGTTCCGGGTCGGCCGCCAACGCCGCCGCGACGGGCGTCGGCGGGCCGGACAGGGTGGCCTCCAAGGCGGCCAGGGTGAGCTTGTCGACCCGCAACGCCCTGGCCAGCGGGTGGCGGCGCAGCCGGTCCACGAGGTCCCGGGTACCCAGCATCAGGCCCGCCTGCGGGCCGCCCAGCAGCTTGTCACCGCTGGCGGTCACCAGGTGCGCCCCGGCGCGCAGTTCCGTGGCGACGTCCGGTTCGCCGGGCAGTGCCGGGTCGGGGCGCAGCAGCCCCGAACCGACGTCCGACACGACCGGGACCCCCAGGCCGGTCAGCCGCCCCACCGGCACGGCCGACACGAAACCGGTCTGCGTGAAGTTGGCGGGATGGACCTTCAGCACGAATCCGGTGCCGGATCCGATCGCGTCGGCGTAGTCGTCGAGGGACGTCCGGTTCGTGGTGCCGACCTCCCGCAGCCGGGCACCCGTGGCGGTCAACAGGTCGGGAATGCGGAATCCGTCACCGATCTCGACGAGTTCACCCCGGCTGATGACGATCTCGCGGCCGGCGGCGAGCACGGTCGCCACGAGTGCCAGGGCCGCCGCGTTGTTGTTGACGACGTGGCACGCCTCCGCCTCCGGCACCGCCGCCGCCAACGCCGCCACCGCGGTCCGGCCGCGAGGTGCGCGCCGGCCGTCCCGCAGGTCGAACTCCACGTCGGTGTACCCGGCGGCGGCCACCACCGCGTCACGGGCGGCGCGGGACAACGGGGCCCGGCCCAGGTTGGTGTGGACGACGACGCCGGTGGCGTTGAGGACCTCGCGAAGCCCGGCGGCGGTGTCGGGCAGGGCCGCCGTCGCGGCGTCGGCGGCGGACTCCGGCGGGATCTCACCGGCCCGCACCCGCGCCAGGGTGTCGGCGACGACCTCGCGGACCAGGCGTCTTCCCAGCGTGGCGGCGGCGGCCCGCAACCGGTCGTCGGCCAGTACGGCGTCGGTGCGGGGCACCCGCCTCCGGATGTCGTCCACTGTGTCTCCCGGCGGTCCGGCGGTGGACGACCGGTGTGCGTAGAATGCCGACGTCCGAACGGCTGTGGCGGAGGCGTACGGGAATCGAACCCGCCCGGCCGGGCGACCCGGCCGCATCGATTTTGAAGATCGTGAGGGCCACCAGACACCTGCCCGCCTCCGTGGAGGAGTGTATGACCGACGTCGATACCGCCCCGGAGCGGCCGAGACTGACCGGGTTCGCGCGCGGCGGCGGCTGCGCCTGCAAGATCCCGCCCGGCGAACTGGACACCCTGCTGGCGACCGTGTCCGGGCGGGTCACGCCCGTCCGGCGGCCCGCCGCCGAACTCCTGGTCGGCCTGGAGGGCGGCGGCGACGACGCGGCGGTCGTCCGGCTCGACGCCGAACGGGCCGTCGTCACCACCGCCGACTTCTTCACCCCCGTGGTGGACGACCCCTACGACTGGGGCCGGATAGCCGCCGCCAACGCGCTCTCCGACGTGTACGCGATGGGCGGGGTGCCGTTGAGCGCGGTCAACCTGCTCGGGTGGCCACGGGAACTGTTGCCGCTGGACCTGGCCGGGGAGGTGCTGCGCGGCGGCGTCGACACCGCCCACTCCGCCGGCTGCCACGTCGCAGGCGGGCACAGCGTGGACGACCCGGAACCCCGTTACGGCATGTCGGTGGTCGGCGTCGTCCACCCCGACCGGATGCTGCGGGTCGACGCCGCCGAGGCGGGCCTGCCGTTGACGTTGACGAAACCGCTCGGGATCGGCGTGCTGAACTCCCGGCACAAGGCCACCGGGACGGTGTTCCCCGAGGCGGTCGCGACCATGACCGCGCTCAACGCGGCGGCGTCGGCGGCGGCGGTCGAGGCGGGGATCCGGGCGGCGACCGACGTGACGGGGTTCGGGCTGCTCGGGCACCTGTACAAGCTGGTCCGCGCCTCCGGGTTGACCGCGGTCGTCGACTCGGCGGCGGTGCCGTACCTGGCCGACGCGCGTCCGGCGGCCGAGGCCGGATACGTCAGCGGCGGAACCCGGCGCAACCTCGACTGGGTGTCACCGCACGTCGAGTTCGGAACGGTGGGCGAGCTGGACCGGCTGCTGCTCGCGGACGCCCAGACCTCGGGTGGCCTGTTGCTGGCCGGTGAACTCCCCGGCCATCCCGTGATCGGGGAACTCGTCCCCCGTGGCGAGCACGCCGTCGTCGTCCGCTGACGCCTGCTGATCCCCGCCTCCCCGGCCCTCGACTCCCCGTTCCCTGGCTCCCCGGCCACCTCGACTCCCTGTTCCACTTGGTCCCCGCCCCGTTCCACTTGGTCCCCGCCGTGGTGCGCTTGGTCCCCGCCATTGGCACCCACATGGGTATGAACCACGCATTTCGGGCGCGATTCGCCAACCGGACGGGGACCAAGCGGGAAGAGGGGGCCACCGGGCGGGGACCAAGCGGAGATGAGGGCGGAGGCAGAGTGAGGTGAGGCGGAGGGTGGGCCGTGCCGGATTCACAAACGTTTTGCATCGATGGATTGACATTCGACATTGAATGCAACTAGTCTTCAGCCGCGCGCTCATGCGCGTAGTCGAACTCCACCGGCCCACCTGGAGAATCCGCATGACGGCGTCCACCACCCACCGCGCCCTCGACGGCGTCGGTTACCGGATCGCCGGTGACCTCGACCTGAGCAGGCCCGCGACCTCCGTCGCCCAACTGGCGGTCGGCAACCGGATCCACGAACTCACCTCCGGCGGCTCACGCCTCGGCGACGACGTCGCCGAATCCCTCGACATCGCCGACTTCGACTCCGAGTACGCCTTCGGCGACGGCGTCCTCCGCTTCGCGGCCAAGACCGAGTACGACCCGCAGACCGAACTCGTCGAGGAACCCCTCCTCGTGGTGTGGCAGGGACGCCGCCACAGCCTGGTCACCCGTCTCTACCGGCAGACCGAGTCGGAGATCATGGGAATGCTGCGGCGCCTGGGCATCCGGGAGTCCGCCGAGGGCCTGTCGCTGCATCCCGACAACGCCGCCGGCGTCGGCTTCGCGGGTCCCGCGACCGTCATCAAGGAGATCCCCGGACTCGGGCTCCTGGAGATGGCCGCCCCCACCGCCGAACAGACCGCCCAACTCCCGCCGTGGAAGGGCGTCGACGTCAAGGCCGGGGAACTGTACCGGGACACCCTCGCCGACGGGAAGCCCTTCTTCGTGCTGTCTACGCCGCAGGTGTGGGCGACCCTCGTCCCGCTGGCCGACACGGTGCTCGACGACGTGCCCCGACTGGCCGACGCGCTGACACTCCACGTCGACGGCTGACATGGCCGCCTTCGTCATCGTCACCGGCGGCCTCATCACCGCGTGCGGCCTCCTCACCGGCGGCCTCCACCACCTGTTCCGGCCCCGGCCGCTCGCCGACGCCCTCCGTGAACAGGGAGTCCTGCCCGCCCGCCTCGTCCTCACCGTCGCGATCGTCGTGTCGGTCGTCGAAACCGTGCTGGGCCTGGCGATCCTCGAATCCCTGGCCGGGGGACGCCCGCTCGCGGCCACCGTCTCCCTCGCCGCCGCGGCCGCCCTGCTCACCGGTTACGCCGGCTACACGTGGTACGTCGCCCGGACCGGCAGATCGGTACCGTGCGGCTGCTCCCGTGATCGACTGCCCATGACCGACTGGGTGTGGATCCGGGCGCTCGGCTTCGCCGCCGCCGGTCTCGCGGCGGCCGTGGCGGCCCCCACCGCGCTTCCCGTATCACTCGGCCCCGCCGAACTCGCCCTGGCGGTCATCGCCGCCGCCGCCGTCTCACTGCTGTTGTGGCGACTGCCCGCCGCCATGTGGGACCCGGCCGACGAGAGGAACCTCCGATGGACTTCGTGACCAGCGCGTTGATCCTGTCCTGGCTGGCGATCCTGCTGCTGGCGCTGGTCATGTCGGGCCTGGTCCGCCAGGTCCACCGGCTGTCGCGCGGCATGACGGGTTCGCCACGCGGAATCGGCCTGCCCGCCGGAGCCGACGCCCCCGACGCCGCCGCGCTGCTCGGTGGTGCCGGAGTCCTGCTGTTCCTGAGCCGCGAGTGCCGTTCCTGCACCGAGGCACTGGACGAGGCGGCCCGGTGGGTGCGCGAGACCGAGGACGCCCCGCCGGTCCACGCCGTGTACGGCGGCACCGCCCCCGACGACGGTCCCCTTCCCGCCAGCGGCGAACGTCGTGACCTGTTCGAGGACTACGACGCCGTCGCGACCCCGTTCGCCGTGGTCGTGGACGCCACCGGCCGTGTCGCGCGCGCCGAACCGGTCGGTTCACGCAAAGCCGTACGCGCCCTGCTCGAAACCACCCGTACCGCCCAGTCGAGGAGTTCCCGATGACCACGTTCGACCGGGTCCCGTCACTGCGGGACGCCTCCACCTCCGCATCCCCTTCCGGCGATCACGCGACGGCGACCGCACCACGCCCGGTGGTCTACGCCGTTCCGCGCCGCCGCCTGTTCCAGGCCGCGACCGCCGTGGGCTTCGCCGCGATCGGCGTCTTCCCCGCCGCCCGCGCCGCCTACGCGGACGGGTACGACATCTATGAGGGACCCTGCCCGTCATACGCCGCCGACCACGACTGCTCGCCCGGTTGCGGCCCCAGCACGATCTACGCGGGCTCCTGCGAGACCTCCGGCGAGTACACCGGATTCCACCGCAACGACGGTGTCACCTGGACACTCCGCCCGAACCAGTGCTACTCCGGCAGCTACGACGGCTGGCTGTGGAAGTACGCCGGGGCGTGCGGCGCGTGCGCGTGCAGCGTCGAACGGCGCTGCCACGACGGTTACCGCGCCACCTCCTCGGGCTGGGTGCGGTCGATCTGCCGGTGGAACACCGACTGCGGCTGCCAGAGCACCGTCACGTGGCCGACCGTGCGGTTCGGCGACTCCGGCGCGAACGTGTACGTCGTGCAACACCTGCTGACCCACCACGACCACGTCCTCGCCCTCGACGGAGAGTTCGGTCCCGGCACGGAGGCGGCGGTTCAGGCGTTCCAGACCGCCAACGCGCTGCGCCCCAACGGGATCGTGAAGGCCACCACGTGGGCGCGGCTGGTCGCCGTGGCCCGCCGGGCCGACGAGGGCCACCACGTGCACGCCGTGCAGCGCGCGTTGAACGCGCACGGTCACCGGCTGGAGGTCGACGGGGTCTTCGGTCCGCTCACCGACGCCGCCGTGTCCGACTTCCAGCGGCAGAGCGGCCTCGTCGTCGACGGCATCGTCGGCCAGAACACCTGGCGCACCCTCACCGGGGGCGCGGTGTGACGGCGGGGGCGATCCGGCCCGCCGCCGCCCCACTCGGTCCGGCCCTGCTGCTGGCGGCGGGCGCCGTCGCCGCGGCCTGGTACGCGCCGATCCTGACCTGGGCGATCGTCGGCGGGCTGGCGGGTTACTCGCTGTCGGGCTCCGTTTGAACCCGCAACAGCGCTTTCGCGCTGGCCACGCCAGGTTGGCGGGCAACAGACAGGAGAACGACGGCACTCGGCGTGTTCACGGCCGGGCTGATCGCCGGTGGAATCGTCACGGCCACGGCACTGTGGCTGGTCTCCGGGCTCACCGAACCGATTCCGGTGGAGTGGCGCCGGTGGGTGGTGGTCGCGGTGGCGGCCGTGGCGGTGCTGCGTGACGCGGGTGTGCTGCGGTTCCCGTTGCCGCAGAACGCCCGGCAGATCCCGCAGGACGTCATACAACGCCACCTGTTGCGCGGATCGCTGCAGTTCGGTTTCGAGCTGGGGACCGGTGTCCGCACCTACGTGTCGGCGAGCCTGCCGTACGTGGTCGCGGTCGCGTTGTTGCTCACCGGGGTGGGCTACCCGGCGGCGCTGCTGGCGGGCGCCGGTTTCGGTCTCGGCAGGGCGGCGACCCCGCTGCTGCGACTCGCGTCCGGTGACGGCGACGCCTGGGACCGGGCGATGAGCCGCCGACTGTCGCTGATCGCCACCGGAGGCGGCACCGTCCTGGTGGTGGTGTTCGCAGTGCTTGCGGCGAACGGCTGACCCAGCGCCGCGCTCGCGGCGAACCGGTGACCCGGCGCCGCACTCGCGGCGAACGGGTGAACCGCCCGGCCGTAACGCCCGGCTCACGACCTCCTCGCCGGCGGGCACCGTCCTCACCTGGGCGGCGGCGCGGCGCGCGGTGGCGCGTTCCCGGGCAGGCCCGGCCCACAGGTGTCCCACGGCCCCGGCGACCGCGACTCCGGCGATCAGCGCCCAGTGCCAGTCGCCGAGGTACTGCAACGTGAAACCGCCGACCAGCGGGGCCGCGAACGCGGCGGCGCTGTACGTCAGGCTGAACACGCCCTGGTACCGGGCGCGCATCCGTGGCGGCGACAGGTCGGCGATGATCGTGGCGTTCGGCGGGGCGGCCAGCATCGCGCCGATCGTCCACACCACCGAGCACACCAGGTACATCCCGAACGGGTTCGACAGTCCGACGAGGCCGAAGCCCGCACCCATCAGGACCAGTGCGGCGGCGAGCGACACCGCCTTGGAGAACCGCCGCAGCAGGCGCGGGATCAACAGTTGGCCTGCCGTGATCAGCACCGACCCGACCGTGAGGGTGATGCCGTAGTCGGTCTCGGTGAGCCCGTCGCCCGTCATCGCCAACGGCAGGGTCGTGGACGTCTGCGCGTACACGACGGCCTGCAGGAACACCAGACCGACGAAGACCAGGTAGGGGCGGTCCCGCAGTACGTCGGTGAACCTGCCCCGGTCGGACACCGGGGCGGAACGGTCGCGCATCGTCTCCGGTACCGCCACCAGCACTATCAACGCCGTGATCAGCGCACCGGCCGCGTCGAGGCGGAACAGCAACAGGTAGGAGTACTGCGCCAGGAACCCGGCCAGCAGGGTCGCCAGGCCGGTGCCGACGTTGACCGCCCAGAACATCAGGTTGAACGCCCGGTCGCGTTCCTCCGGTGCCACCACGTCCGCCATGGAGGCGATGGCGGCCGGCCCCATCGCCGAGTTCGCGAAACCGAACACGGCGACGAGCGCGCAGATGCCGGGCAGCCAGGTGACGTCTCCGAGGGCGAACAACGCGGCGGCGGCCAGCAGTGAGGACACCACCATGGTGACCTTCCGGCCGAACCGGTCGGCGATCACGCCGCCGATGAGGACACCGGCGGCTCCGCCCGCGCCGAACAGGCCGACCACGATTCCCGCCTGCGACTCCGACAGGTGCCGTGAGCCGGTGAGGTACAGCATCAACACGATGACGACGAAACCGGCGGCCTTGTTGACAAGCAGCGCCGCCCAGATGTACCAGAACGCGCGGGGCAGCGGGGCGCGTGTGGGTGTGCGAGCGGGGGCGGCCACGGGAAGGACTCCTTTGAATTGTCGCCAGCGACTCTACGACCCGGCCGTGGCCGCGAGACCGGTTCGCCGCCTGGTGAGACGGTGATTCGCACCTCTGTGCGGACCGTGACGCGCCACCGCCCGACCGTGATCCCCCGCGCCGACGTGGCCGGGCGGCACGCGAAAGACCGCGAGGATCCCGCCGTCACCACCGATCCGGGTGGCGGCGGAGGGGCCACCGGAGGACGGGCGCGGCGGGATCAGGCAGGATCGGGGCATGACGTCGACACTTGTGCTGCTGCGGCACGGCGAAAGCGAATGGAACGCCAAGAACCTGTTCACCGGCTGGGTGGACGTGAACCTGACCGGCAAGGGGGAGGCCGAGGCCCGGCACGGCGGCAAGCTGCTGGCCGAGCACGACCTGCTGCCCGACGTCGTGCACACGTCGCTGCAACGCCGCGCGATCCGCACCGCGGAACTGTCCCTGGACACCTGCGGCCGCAACTGGATCCCGGTGAAGCGGTCGTGGCGGCTGAACGAGCGGCACTACGGGGCGCTCCAGGGCAAGAACAAGGCCGAGACGCTGGAGCAGTACGGCGAGGAACAGTTCATGATCTGGCGCCGCTCCTACGACACGCCACCGCCGCCGATCGCGCCCGACGCGGAGCACTCGCAGGTCCACGACCCGCGTTACGCGTCACTGCCGCCGGAGCTCGCGCCGTTGACGGAGTGCCTGAAGGACGTCAAGGAGCGGATGCTGCCGTACTGGTACGACCAGATCGTCCCCGACCTGCGCGCCGGGCGGACCGTGCTGGTCGCCGCGCACGGCAACTCGCTGCGGGCGCTGGTCAAGCACCTCGACGACATCTCCGACGAGGACATCTCGGGCCTGAACATCCCCACCGGGATGCCGCTGCGGTACGAACTCGACGACGCGATGCGGCCCGTTACCCGGGGCGGCGCCTACCTCGACCCGGAGGCGGCCGCGGAGGCGGCGGCCGCGGTGGCGGCCCAGGGCCGCAAGTAGCCCCCGTTTCCGTTGGCCTGGTTGGTCATACGACGACGCGCAAGCGCTTACCGGCACGATTCCGGGCCGGATTCCCGTCGTATGACCAACCAAGCCGGGTACGTCACCCGGTCACAGGCACGAGCCGGCCCACACCCAACTCGTGCAGGTGGTGGTGCAGTTCGGGTGCCGGGTGCAGCTGCGGCGGTACCGGGACATGCCCTGGCCGCACTTGTACTCGTAGTAGGTGCGTATCGAGCACGCCGCCTCGGCCGGAGCCTGACGGACCGCCTTGGCGAGCAGGAGGTCGCCGAGCGTGACGAAGATCCTCATGGGGTCTCCTTCGTTGGGGAACCACGACCGGGCCGGTCGGCTCCGGTCGCGCCGAAGATTCCAGACGGGTCCATGACAGGCCGACAACCGGTCCATGAATCGTCGACAACCCGTCTCGCGGCGGCACCGGTCACGTGCCGGGCCGCGATCCCGGCGGGCGGGGCGGCGCCCCGGCCGTGAGAAGGGGCACGTTCCACGGGCACGGCGGACGCGGATCGTTCACTCCGTGTTCACTCGACGGCCAGGTAACGAGACATGTCCCCGTTACGATCGATCCGTGACCACCGCTCCCGACCGGCACCGCCGGTTCACCGGCGGCGTCGCCGCGCTCGCCACCCTCGGCCTGGGCGCGGTCGCGGGCGCCGTCGGATACACCGCCCTCCGCCGCCGGCGCGCCGCCGAGCCGCCTCCGTCGTGCCCCGCCCTCGAATGGCCGCGGGTGCTGGCGGCGCTGCACACCGCCGTCGTCGTGATCGGCCCCGACGGCATCGAACACGCCAACCCCGCCGCCGAACAGCTCGGCGCCGTCGACCGGGGTGAGCTCCGGCAGCCCGACCTGCGAACGATCGTGACGCAGGTCCGCGCGACCGGTGAGCCCCGTTCCGGTGAACTGGAGCTGGAGTCGACCGGGACCGTCGCGGTCCGGGTGCACGCCTCGCCGCTCCCGGAGGACCGCGTGCTGCTGGAACTGACCGACGTCACCGAACTGCACCGGGTGGAGAAGGTCCGCCGCGACTTCGTCGCCAACGTCAGCCACGAACTGAAGACACCCGTCGGCGCGCTCCAACTGCTGACCGAGGCACTGGCCGACGCCGTCGACGACCCGCAGGCCGCCGCCCGGTTCACCTCGCGGATCCAGCACGAGTCGGCCCGGATGGGCCGGCTGGTGTCGGAACTGCTCGAACTGTCCCGGCTCCAGGGCGCCGAGCCGCTGCCGGCGTTCAGCCCTGTGTCGGTCGACCGGGTCGTCAACGAGGCCGCCGACCGCAGCCGCACGGCGGCCAACGCGAAACGGATCGCGTTGCACCGCACCGGCGAGTCCGGCGCCACCGTCTCCGGTTCGGAGAGCCAGCTCGCGACCGCCGTCGGCAACCTGGTCCGCAACGCGATCGTCTACTCCCCCGAGGACACCACCGTCACCATCGACGTCACCGAGACGCGCGGCTGGGTGAAGGTCGCCGTGATCGACCAGGGCATCGGCATCGCGCCCGCCGATCAGGCGCGCGTGTTCGAACGGTTCTACCGCGCGGACCCGGCGCGATCCCGGGCGACCGGCGGCACCGGCCTGGGACTGGCGATCGTCAAGCACATCGCGGGCAACCACGCCGGCCGGGTCGAGGTGTCCAGTATGCCCGGAAACGGCTCAGTGTTCACCTTGCTGTTGCCTTCAGTAGCGCTTTCGGCCCGCGAATCGGCACCCCCGCCCGATGAAATCGACGAGCAGGTTAACCGGAATCAGAAAGGCACGCCGTGACCCGTGTACTGGTTGTCGAGGATGAGGAGTCCTTCTCCGACGCGCTGTCCTACATGCTGCGCAAGGAGGGCTTCGAGGTGGCGGTGGCGGCGACCGGTGGCGCCGCGATCACCGAGTACGAGCGCGCCGGCGCCGACATCGTGCTGCTCGACCTGATGCTTCCGGAGAAGTCGGGCACCGAGGTGTGCCGTGAGCTGCGCGCGACCTCGAACGTCCCGATCATCATGGTCACCGCCCGCGACAGCGAGGTCGACAAGGTCGTGGGCCTGGAGATCGGCGCCGACGACTACGTCACCAAGCCGTACTCGCCCCGCGAACTGGTCGCCCGGATCCGGGCGGTCCTGCGGCGCAACGCCGAACCGACCGACCCGATGGTGACCGTCCTGGAGTCGGGTCCGGTCCGCATGGACATCGACCGGCACGTCGTGTCGGTCGGAGGCAGCGAGATCGCGTTGCCGTTGAAGGAGTTCGAGCTGCTGGAGATGTTCCTGCGGAACTCCGGGCGCGTCCTGACCCGTGGCCAGCTCATCGACCGGGTGTGGGGCGCCGACTACGTCGGCGACACCAAGACCCTCGACGTCCACGTCAAGCGGCTCCGCTCCAAGATCGAGACGGAACCCGGCCGGCCCCGTTACATCGTGACGGTACGTGGCCTGGGTTACAAGTTCGAGTCCTGACACCGCCGGGGCGGCCGTCACCACCGGCCGCCCACCCGCCGTCCCGTGACGCGGACGGATCGCTGTTTCCCCGGCCCCGCAAGGCATCCGCACCACGGGCGGGCTCCCGGCCCGCGATTCCACCGCAGGTGGTCTAGGACTTTCGGGCGATAGGGCCGACACGGAATCGTCCGTGGGAAGGACGGCCCGCCCCGAACCCCCCTCTAACCTCGTTCCTGTGAACGATTCAGGAGCCCCCAGTGCTTGAAGTCAGGAATCTCCGCAAGACCTTCGGTGACAACGTCGCGCTCGACGACGTGTCGCTCACGGTCGAACCCGGCAGGATGTTCGGGTTCGTGGGTGCCAACGGCGCCGGCAAGACCACGACGATGCGCATCGCCATGGGTGTGCTGGAATCCGACGCCGGTGACGTCCGGTGGGACGGCGCCAGCCTCACCAAGTCGCGGCGCGCCGATTTCGGATACATGCCGGAGGAACGCGGGCTCTACCCGAAGATGAAGATCGCCCCGCAGGTGGCGTACTTCGGGGAGCTGCACGGTCTCACCCCGGCCGCCGCCAAGCGCGCCGCCGGGGAATGGCTCGACCGGCTCGGCCTGGGCGACCGCGGCGACGACTTCGTGCAGGACCTGTCACTGGGCAACCAGCAGCGGGTGCAACTGGCGGTGTCGCTGGTGCACGACCCCAAGATGCTGATCCTGGACGAACCGTTCTCGGGACTCGACCCGCTCGCGGTCGACACCATGGCGGGCGTGCTCGCCGACCGCAGCGCGGCGGGCGTCCCGGTGATCTTCTCCAGCCACCAGCTCGACCTGGTCGAGCGGCTGTGCGACACGGTCGGGATCATCTCCAAGGGGAAGATGGTCGCGGCGGGCACGGTCACCGAGCTGCGCCGCAGCGCCGGCCGACGGCTCCGCGTCAACGTGGCCGACGCGACCCCGGGCTGGGAACAGACCCTGCCCGGTCCGGCGACGTCCTGCGGTGACGGGGAATGGCTCGTCGACTCCGCCGACGACCAGGGTGTCCTCGCGGCGGCGATGGCCGCCGGTCGCGTCGTCAGATTCGGTTACGACGAGCCCTCGCTCGCCGACATCTTCCGGGAGGCCTCCGCATGAAGGGCGTGTGGTTGGTGGCTAAGCGGGAGATCCTCACCCGCGGCCTGTCACGCAGTTACATCGTCGGCGTCGTCGTCAGCGCCGTCCTGGTCGCGGGGCTCACCCTGCTTCCGGGGCTGCTGGGCGGCCCGAGCGAGTACCGGGTCGTCCTGACCGGTACCGAGTCCGCCGAACTCGCCACGGCCATCGAGGCCGCCGCGGAGGGCTTCGAGGAGTTCTCGGTCGAGACGGCGGAGGTGGCCGACCCCGAGGCGGCCCGCGCCGAGGTGGAGGCCGGTGACGCCGACGCCGCCATCATCGACAACACCACCCTGGTCACCGAGAGCGGCGCCGACCAGCAACTGGCGGTCGTCATCGACGGCGCCCACCAGGCGGTCACCACGCAGCGGCAGCTCGCCGAGGCCGGTTTCGACCCCGCCGACGTGAACGCGGCCCTGACGGTCGCGCCGCTGCAGGACGACCAGCTCGGCGGCGACGACGCCGGCGCCCGGCAGGGCATCGCGTACTTCCTGGTCATCGTGCTGTTCTTCATGGTCATGATGCCGACGATGTACGTGGCGATGGGCGTCGTGGAGGAGAAGAGCAGCCGGATCGTGGAGATCCTGCTGTCGTCGTTGAAGCCGTGGCAACTGCTGGTCGGCAAGGTGGCGGGCCTGGGCGTACTCGGTTTCGTGAACCTGGCCGTTCCGCTCGCGGTCGGTCTGGCGATGGGCGACGTCACGGGCGCCGTCGCGGAACTCCCGTCCGGCCTGACCGGGACCATCCTGAGCAGTCTCGTGTGGTGGGTGTTGGGCTTCTGCTTCTACGCCGCCATGGCGGGAGCGCTGGCGTCGATGATCTCCCGCCAGGAGGACATGAACTCGGCGATCGGTCCGCTGACGATGCTCATGATCCTGAGCTACGTCGTGGCCGCCGTCTACGCCTGGCAGCCGACGACACTCGTCGCGCGGGTGCTGTCGTACGTCCCGCCGTTCTCGATGTTCATGATGCCGGTCCGGGACGCGGTGAACGATGCTCCACTGTGGCAACAGGGACTGTCTGCGCTGCTGATGGCGCTCGCCGCCGTGGGGATGTTCGCGCTGGGCGCGACCATCTACCGCCGCAGCGTGATGCGCACCGGAAGCAAGGTCAAACTCACCGAGGTGTTGCGCAAGAGCTCCTGAGCCGAGGGGCTCACGACGGCCGCCGTACCCCGTTCGGGTGCGGCGGCCGTCTTCGCGTGGTGCCCGGGTTGTACCGGGCACCTACCCTGATGGGGAACCGGACGGCCCCGGCCGGGACGGGAGGACGCGACATGATCCGACGACGACCGGGCACCGGTGAGCCCGACTCCGGGCAGCGGGTCGACCTGCGACGGTACCGGCGGGACGCCGCGAGACGTCCGGACCCGTCGGCGGGGGCGATACCGAGTCCCGGAGGGCCTCCGCCGCCCGCGATACCCGGACCGCCGTCCGCCGTCGGCCGCGCGGCGGTGCCACCGCCCCCGGTACACCCACCGGCTCCGCCGGTCCCCGTCGCGCCGCCGCTCCCACCGGCCCCCGCGCCATCCGTCCCCGCGGCGCCGCATCCCGTCACGCCACCGGTACCGACTCGTCCCGCCGCGACCTCACGGGACGTCTCACCGCCGTCGAGTTCCTGGCGGATCGCGGGCGAGTTGACCACCTCCCTGACCGGGTGGATCCTGCGGCGACCCGACACCCCGCAGCCCGGCCGGATCGGCAGGGTGATCGCGATCCTCGTCGTCACGACCGTCGTCATGGTCGCCATCGGCCTGGTGGCGGCGACACTCGCGGGCGACCGGCTTGCCCAATGGTTCGGCCTGTGAGCCGCCTACGCGAACCGGGTGCCGTCCGACGGTGAGGTCGGCGGCACCCGGTCCGGTGTCGATTCGATCAGCGGGGCGGCGGAGGCGGCCAGCTCTGCGGCTGGTCACCCGGCGGAGGCCCGCCGTAGACACGACCCACCGGGCGAGGCAGGTCGGGGGGAAGGTCCGCCGCCGTCACCGGTTGCGCGTTCGGCACCCGTGCGACTCCTCGCGCGGGACCGTCCGGCACCGCCGGAGCGGATTCCGCGAGCGGCGACTGCCCGTCCGCGGCTCCCGCCGAGGCCGGTGACGCCGACACCGCCGGTGCCGCCTCCCGGACCTCGGGCTCGGAGGGACGCTCCGACTCCAGCCACGGCTGCGCGAACGCCTCCCACGGGGACTCCGCCGGAGCCGACGCCGGCGGCGCGGGCGGCGCGGGCGGCGGTTCGGGGGCCGCCGGCGGTTCCGGCTCCCGCCTGCCGAACGCGTCCCACGGGTCCATCGACTGTGGAACGTCGGAGCGGTCGCCGCCCTCCACCGGCACCTGCCAGTCCGCGACGTCGGGGGCGTCGGTCACGTCGGGGGAAGACGGCGTGACCTGCCCGGCACGGTACGTCTGCCCCTCGAAGGCCCTGACCGGCACCTCCTCGGCCGGAGCGACGAGATTGGGGACACTCACCCGCCCGAAGGCCGCGCCGCTCACCGGGGCGGCGGCCGGCGGCGAAACCGGAGCCGACTCCGGAACCGGCGTCTCCGCCGGTTCCTCCGCCGTCAACGGTGCGGGCGCCGACGACGGCGGCGTGGAGAACGGCGCAGGTTCCTCAGCGGGTGGGGCCTCACCGGTCAACGGCGCAGGCGCGGAAGACGGCGGCGTCGAGAACGCCGCAGGTTCCTCCACCCGCGGGGCCTCACCCGTCAACGGCGCAGGCGCGGAAGACGGCGGTGTCGAGAACTGCGCGGGCTCCTCCGGCGCCTCGGTTTCGGACTGCGGGCGGCTTTCGACCGGCGCGTCGGCGGCCTCCGCCTCGGCCTGAGCCCGCAATGCGTCCGCCTCCCAGGTCGGGGGCGTGAGCGGCTGGTCGGCGGGCGGTTCCTCGGGCGTGAAGGCCGGTTCGGGTGCCTCACCGGTCAACGGCGCAGGAGCGGAGGACGGCGGAGTCGAGAACTGCGCGGGCTCCTCCACCGGCGGCGCCTCACCCGTCAACGGCGCAGGAGCGGAAGACGGCGGCGTCGAGAACGCCGCAGGCTCCTCCACCGGCGGCGCCTCACCCGTCGACGGCGCAGGCGCCGACGACGGCGGCGTGGCGAACGCCGCGGGCTCATCCACGGGCGGGGCCTCACCCGTCAACGGCGCAGGCGCGGACGACGGTGGCGTGGAGAACGGCGCAGGCTCCTCGGCGACGGCGGCCGGCGGGGTGTCGCGGTCGGCGGATGTCGGCGGGACCTCGTCCGGCGCGGCGGCGGTCGCCTGCTGCTCGGCGGCGGGGGCGTCGGCGGACGCGGGGGTCACGTCGTCATCGTCATCGTCGTCGTCGAAGTCCCCGAAGTCGTCATCGGCGAGTTCGGCCATCGCAGCCTTGTCCTCATCGGACAGTTCTGCTTCGGTCGCGGGGCCGGGACCGGACATGCCCGCCCACAGGGCGACATCGGCCTCGTCACCGTCCCCGGAGTCCGCGGCGGCGGGCGCCTGATCGGCGACGGGCGCGGCGGCCGGCTGCTGTGGCAGCGGAGGCGGCGCGGCTGTCGCCGGCATGGCCGGGGGCGCGTCCGGCATGGCGGGTGGTGCGTCCGGCATCGCCGGGGGTGCGGCGGACGCGAACTCCGCCACCGGAGCGGGATCCTCAGTGGACTTAGGGCTGTCCTGGAGCGGGGCCGGTGCGGGAGGCACCGGCGGCGGAACCGCCTCGACGCGGCGGCGTGGCCGTCCGAGGATGCCGGTGCCCGGGTCCTCGGACGGCACCGCGAACGGCACCGCCGGTGAGGCGGCGGCCGGCGCGGGCTCCGGTGCGGCGGGCGGTTCCGGCTGCGCGGGGACGGGTGGCGCGGCGGGACGTTCGGCCGGGGGCTGCGGAGGGCCCCACTGCGGTTCCGGTGGCGCCGGTGGCGGGGACTGCCAGCCGCCCTGCTGTGGCGGGGGCGGCGGGGGCGCACCCCACGGTTGGCCCTGTGAAGGCGGGGGCGGCGGAGGCGCCCACTGCTGAGGCGGACCCGACACCGGAGGACCACTCGCCGGCACACCCGACGTCGGCGCACCCGGCGGACCCCACTGCGGCCCCGAAGGCGGGGGCTGCCAGCCACCCTGCTGCTGCGGAGGCGGGGGCGCACCCCACGGTTGTCCCTGCGAAGGCGGGGGCGGCGGAGGCGCCCACTGCTGAGGCGGACCCGACACCGGAGGACCACTCGCCGGCACACCCGACGTCGGCGCACCCGGCGGACCCCACTGCGGCCCCGAAGGCGGGGGCTGCCAGCCACCCTGCTGCTGCGGAGGCGGGGGCGCACCCCACGGTTGCCCCTGCGAAGGCGGAGGCGGCGGCGGTGCTCCCTCCTCCCAGCCGGTCGACTGTTCGAAGTGTTGCGAGAACTCCGGGCCGGGCGGCGGTCCGGACGGCCTACCCTGTTCCGGCTGCCAGGGCGCGGGCGTCGGTGGACTCTGCGGCGGGTACTGGGCGGCCCCGGGCGGCGCGAAACCGCCGGGCGGTGGCGCCAGAGGTACACCGCATTGCGGGCAGCGCTGGGCACCTGCCGGCAACCGGGTACCGCACGCCACGCAACTGTTGTTGTCCATCTGCTGGCTCCAACCGGAAGTTCGTGTGTCGGCATGGCGGTCATGGCGCGGACGGGTGGACCGTAGAGCCGCCGTCGTCAACGGTGCCATACCGCCGCAACGTCCTGCCCGCTGCCAGCACCCGATTCACCCGCCGTAGCCGTGCCGCGCGGGGGTGGTCACGGCCGTCGGCCGGGGCCGCCTTCCGACGGAGACGGTGTGGGTGTCCCGAGCACTCCGCACCGGCCTGCCGGACGCGTTCCTCGGCCTGGTGGGCAATGCTACCGGCGCAGCCGGTAGCCGGCGGAATGGCCCGGCGCAGCCGGTAGCCGACTCGACAGAATCGGCTTGGTTGGCCGCACGACGATCGATATGCCTCGAATAAGACCTGATGTCCGATTTTCAGCCGTCGTATGACCAACCAAGCCGGCATTTCAACCCACCAAGCCGGAGTGGACCGCCGGTGTGGTGCCCGCCGGGTCGGCTCAGCCGGACGGAGTGGGTTCGGGTTCGCCGGACTCCGTGCCGTCGCCGCCGTCACCGGAACCGCTGGTCGCGGGATCCGACGGGGTCTCCTCGCTCGGTGTCGGGTCCGGCCTGGTGGACGGTGTGCCGCCGTCACCGGGCTCTCCGCCGTCACCGCCGTCGCCGTCACCGGGGTCGCCGCCGTCGCCCGGTTCGTTGGAGCCGTCGTCACCGTCGTCGACCTCGACCGCCGCGACGACCCGGTGCGCGCCGAAGAAGTCGCTGAACCACACCGGTACGACCTTCACCACGTCCCCGGGGCGCGGCGCGTGCACCATCATGCCGTCGCCGATGTACATGCCGACGTGGTAGACCGAGGTCCAGTCCCCGGCCCGGTCCCCGTAGAAGATCAGGTCGCCGGGGAGCATCTTCTCGACGTCTACGGCCATGGAACGGGTGGCGCGGAACTGGTCGTTGGCGACCCGGGGGAGGTTGACGCCCTGCTTGGCGTAGGCGGTCTGCACCAGGCCCGAACAGTCGAACGTGTACGGCCCCTCGGCTCCCCACTCGTAGGGTTTCCCGACCTGCGCGACGGCGTACCGGACGGCGTCCTGGGCGGCCTTCGCCGCCTGCCAGCCGTCCACGTCGGTGCCGATGTCGCCCAGTTCGTACTTCGACTCGCGGCCCGCCTGTTCCTCCTGGACGGCGATCGCCTCGGCGTTCTCCTCGACGAGGTCTTCGAGTTTCTTCGTCTGCGCGTCGAGTTCCTCGACGAGGTCGGCGTAGTCGTTGGCGGCGATCGCCTCGGCGGCGACCGCCGCGTCGAGGGCCGCCAGCGCGACGGCGGCGTCGTCGGCCGCCGCGTCGGCCTGCCGTTGCACGGTGGTGCGGTCGTCACCGAGCAGTCCGGGATCGACGGCGAACAGGTCGTCGAACTCGTCGGTGACGCCCTGTACCTGGGACGCCGACTCCTGGTACGCCTGGGCGGCCATCTCTGCGGCGAGTTCGGCCAGTTGGTCGGCCTGCGTCTGGAGGTCGAGCCAGTACGCGCGGGCAGCGACGACGGTCTCGCCCCGCAGGGTGACCTCCTCGCCCGCCGCGGTGGTGGACTCGCCCAGGACCGCGACCTCCTTGGCGAGCTGCGCGATCCGGTTGGCGTAGGGGCCGCGGCTGACGCCGGGTCCGGCCACCGGGGAGTCACCGGAGGACGGCAGTGGATCGCCTCCGACGGTGCCCGGGTCGCCTTCCGGCCGGGAGCCGTCGTCGGGGACGGAGACCTCGGGCGGGTCGGCCATCGCGGTCGCGGGGGCGGCCGACAACAGTACGACCGCGGTACCGAACGCGAGCATGACTCTGCCGCTGCGGCGGCTCCACGGGGTGATTCTCATGTCCTGCCTTGGGTGACCGGGTGGGGTGATCGACGACTACCGATAGACACAATAGGGCGTGAGTGCCTTCGTGCACCAGAGGCGACACGATACTGACAGCGCAATGCACACATATCGGATGCGTGCCGGGGAAGTCTGCCTCACCGGGCAGCCGGACGGGCCGGTGGCAGGTGGCATCGGGATGCGGTTCCGGTCACGCCGGTAGGCTCGGCCTCGACTGCCCGAACACCGACGCGAGGTGCGTGTGATGACGAGTGAGGGGTTCAAGCGGGACATCGAGGCGAAGGTCGCCGCCGGTGTCCGGCTGACCCGCGAGGACGGGGTCGCGCTGTACGAGTGCGACGACCTCGCCTGGCTTGGCCGGATGGCGCACTCGGTGCGCACCGCCAAGAACGGGGATCGCGTGGTGTTCAACGTGAACCGGCACCTGAACCTGACGAACGTGTGCTCCGCCTCGTGCGCGTACTGCTCGTTCCAACGCAAGCCGGGCGAGAAGGACGCGTACACGATGCGCGTGGAGCAGGCGGTCGAGCTGGCGCGGGGCATGGAGGGCGAGGGGCTCACCGAGCTCCACATCGTGAACGGCCTGCACCCGACCCTGCCGTGGCGTTACTACCCGCGCGTGCTGCGGGAACTGAAGGCGGCGCTGCCGGAGGTGAGCCTGAAGGCGTTCACGGCCACCGAGGTGCAGTGGTTCGAGAAGATCTCCGGTCTGTCGGCCGACGAGATCCTCGACGAGCTGATCGACGCGGGCCTGGCGTCGCTCACCGGGGGCGGTGCCGAGATCTTCGACTGGGAGGTCCGGCAGCACATCGTCGACCACGACTGCCATTGGGAGGACTGGTCGCGGATCCACCGGCTGGCGCACCACAAGGGACTGAAGACTCCCGCCACCATGCTGTACGGCCACATCGAGGAACCGCGGCACCGGGTGGACCACGTGCTGCGGCTGCGGGAACTGCAGGACCAGACCGGCGGTTTCGCGGTGTTCATCCCGCTGCGGTACCAGCACGACTTCCACGACTCGCGGGACGGCAAGGTCCGCAACCGGATCCAGGAGCGGACCACGATGGCGTCGCCCACGGAGTCGCTGCGCACCTTCGCGGTGTCGCGGCTGCTGCTCGACAACTTCGACCACGTCAAGTGCTTCTGGGTGATGCACGGCCTCGACGTGGCGCAGTTGTCGCTGAACTTCGGCGCCGACGACCTCGACGGTTCGGTCGTGGAGTACAAGATCACCCACGACGCCGACTCCTACGGGACGCCCGCGACCATGCACCGGGAGGACCTGCTGGAACTGATCCGCGACGCCGGGTTCACACCCGTGGAACGCGACACCCGGTACCGCGTCATCCGGGAGTACGACCCGCCGGTTCCGTTGGCGCGCCGCAGGTCCGAACCGCAACGGGTCTGGGCGTGATGTCGTGACCGCGAAGGACTCCCAGGCGAGCGACCGGTTCCCCCGCAAGGACGAAGAGGGCCGGCTGGTGTCGCTGGTCGAGATGTTGATGTTCGTCATCCTGGCGTTGGCGCTCGGGATTCTGATGCTGTCGCTCATCGACGGCGTGTTCTGGCTGCTCGGTTCCTCGTTCGGCCGGATCTCCGGCTGGATCGCCGGACTGCTCGCGGTACTGGTCTACCTCGACGACTTCCGCGCCTGGCGTGACCACCGGGCGCGTTGGGCGGTGGCCGCGGGCGGCGTGGTCCTCGGACTGCTCGCCGGTTTCGGAGTCCTGAGCCTGCTGCCGGACTTCTGGCTGCCGCTGTACAACGGCGCTCTCGCGGTCAGTGTCGCCGCCCTGCTCTACGGGGTGCTGTGGTTCACCGGGATGCGCCTGATCACCGGTGAGGAGGTGTCGTGAGTCCCTTCATGAAGTACCTGCTCGGCAGGCTCGGACTGTTCGTGGTGATCGCGGTGGCGTTGCTGCCGACCGGGCTCCACCTGCTCGTCATCGCCATGATCGCGTTGTTGGCGTCGTTCCTGCTGTCGCTGGTGCTGATGCGCCGGTGGCGCACCGAGATGGCCACCGACGTGGACTCGGTGGTGCGCCGCCGCCGGGAACAGAAGGCGCGGCTGCGGGCCGAGCTGGCCGGCGACGACGACTGACCGCCGGCTCCGGACGTGGTCCGGGGTGGCCGGGTTGCCCTAGTATGGTCCGGACCCCGTCCCCCGATCGAGGGAGCACCGTGACCCGGTTGACCAGGCGAACCCTCCGCCGCAGTCACCGCCTGCTGCTGGCGGGCGTGGTGACGGCGGTGGCGGTCGCCGGATGCACGTCGAACCCCGAGGACGACCCCGACACCGGGCAGCCGGTGGAGTCGGCGCCGCCCGCTCCCGCCGACGAGTCCGGCGACGGCGGTGTCGTCGAGGTCGCCGAGACCGGGCACAGCCTCACCGAGGACTCCGCGGGCGACGTCATGGTGACGTACGCGGTGATCGTGGAGAACACCAGTGCCGACGTCGCGATCGGTACGAACCTCGACATCCGGCTGCTCGACTCGGCCGGTGAACCGGTGACCGACGAGGTCACCGGCAACGACCGGATCGCCTCCACCGTCAACCTGGTGATGCCCGGCGAACGGCAGGCCGTCACCAACACGACGTACATCGACGGCGACGACGTCGCGTCGCTGGAGGTCACCGTCGACGGCTCCCGGTGGCTTCCCGCCGGCGACGCCCGCGCCCAGGCGGTCGAGGTGTCCGAGGTGACCGTCGCCGGGGACGGGGACACGTGGGAGATCGATTTCCGAGTCGACTCGCCCTACGCCGAGGAGTTGACGTCGGTCGCGACGTACGCGGTGTACCGGGACGCCGGTGGCGCCGTCGTGGGCGGTTCCGCCCCGAACGACTCGCGACTGTTCGCATACCCGTCCGGTACCGGCGAAGGCCAGATCGAGGTGTCCTCGGCGAGCCCCGACTGGGAACCGGGCAACACCGAGGTTTACATCGACCCGTCGGTGACCCTGTGACCGACTGCTAGGAAGTGCTACATCCGTGCCTGACTTTCAAGAACGCCTCAACTCCCTGAAGGTGACCGTCACCTCCCCCGACAACCAGATCAAGGCGCATCTGGTCGCGGGCGAACAGCTCACCCTGGCGTTCCGGCCCAACACCTACGAGCGCTACGACGAGGACCGGCTGTCGGACCAGCTCGCGAAACTGGCGACACTGGCCTGGGTCGGTTACCGGCGCGGCTGGAAACAGGCCAAGGCCGACACACGCGGCGTCCCGGTGTCGGAGGTGGAGGAGCAGCACTGGGACGCCAGGTACCGCCGCTACGACGAGGACATCGCGAACCTGGTCGCGCAGGGCTCGTCCCGGTCCGGGCTGATACAGCTCCGCTCGAAGGGCCTCGCGTACTGGAAGGTCCGGATCGCCCCGGGCACGCTCCGTCAGCTCGACGAACCGGCCTTCGTCCGGGAGACCGTGGGCGCCTTCGCGGCATTGCAGCGTGACTCGAAGATGAAGACGACGGTGTTGAAGGACCGGCACTTCGGCCTCAACCTGCCGCCGGAGGTCCGCGCGCAGTTCCCCGTCCTGGAGATGGAGTACTAGACCGTCCATTGACGCGGTGGAGTGGGTGGTGGCGCTCGGGCTGCCCAGGCGGTGCCTCGCCGCGTCGTCGCCATCCACTCACCCGCATCCGAGACCGGAGTGCCACACCGGCACGTCGAAAGGGCCTGCGAGGACATGGGCCCCGAGCCGGCGGGCGTCTCACGCCGGCGTCCCCTGCGAGGACACGGTGGAGGGCTCGCGCCCTCCACCCGGACGTCCTATTCCGGTGTGAGGCCGGAGGAGGGGTCCTCCGCGTCGGCGATGCTGGGCCGCAACGGCGTCAGCGGTGTCGCGATTCGCTTGGCGGCGCCGAGTTGGCGTACCGAGGTGAGGAGTTCGTAGTTGCCGTCGAGGACTCCGGCGATCTTCTCCTCCTGGTCGTAGACGGCCGTGTAGATGTCGCTCTGCCGGCTGATCATGTTGGAGATGACCTCCATGACCGTCGGCGCGCCCAACGCCAGGTTCTTCTCCTTGGGCACCGTCTCACCGCCGATCGCGGCACTGCCCGCGATGGTCGCCAAGACGATGCCGCCCACGTACAGGGACGTGCCGCCGGAGGGGATCGCCAGTGCGGCGGCGGCGATACCGGCCACGGCACCGAGGATGGTGAGGCCCATCTTCTCGTCGCCGCCGTCGCGGGCACCGCAGTTCTTCAACGCCGCGATCGTCTGATCGGCCAGCTCACTGTAGTCACGACGCTTACCCCGGTACACGTTGACGATCGCGCCCAGGGAGTCGTTGAGCATCTTCGCGACCGCCGCCTGGTTCTGGACGATCGTGGGGAACGGGATGGTGAAACCGTTCTGGAAGTTCTCCGAGAACACACCGTCCCACTCCTCGATCTCCGCCTGCGCCTTCGCGCTGAACGCGATGTTCGGGTCGGCACTGGCGCTGTCGCCACCGCCCAGTTTGCTCATCGTCGTGTTGACCGCGTCGCTGATGCCCTCGAAGTTGTCGGGCTCGGGGTCGGCCTCGCGCTCGAAGTGATCGGGAATCCAGGCGAGCTGTTCCCTGACCCAGCCCTCGACCTCCTCGTGGGAGTACTCGTGGGAACCGTGGGCGTCGGTGCCGTGTTCGTCCCGGTGGAGTCCGTCCTGGGCGTCCGCGCAGGAGTCGGCCTCCCGGATCGTCGCGGCGACGGCTTCGTCGACGATTTCTTCGCCTTTGGCGCGTAGTTCGCTCTTGCTGTAGTACGACACGGCCTAGTCCTCCGCCATCTCGTTGAGGTCGTCGATGGTGTCCTGGATCTCCTGCTCCTCGGCGCCGGGGTCCTCCGCCGGCTCATCACCGGGAGAGGTGTAACCCTCCGGCTCGGTCACCTCACCGGGCGGATCCTCCGGCGGATTCATCGTCGGATCGTTCGGATCGTGATACTGCGTCCCGCCGATCTGCTCGCCCTCCAAGATCGCGTTCAGATCGTCCAACGTCGTACCGGTCTCACCATCGGCCGTCCCGAAGTTCTGAATCGCCAGATTCACCGCCGCGGCCGTATCCAGAATGTTCTGACCCGTCTGCGCCAGAATGTGCTGAAACTCGCTGTAGGTCTTCTGGAACGACGCATACGCCGCCCCATACATCGGCTGCCCGTACTGCCCCTCACCCTGGAGAAACAGATCGGACATACCGTCCTGACCACCGTTCATCGTGCCGCTGGTACTCGTATACACACTCGCCACCCGAGGTAGCGAGACATTCGCGATCTTCCACAGACTGTAAAGATCGCCACCGGTCACATCTGCCATGATCGAAAAACCTTCATGATTGCTGGGGGCGTGAACTCCCTACGGCCCGTGGGATAACGGACCGGAGAGTCAACCCCGGAACATAGCAATGTCGTGCAACCGGAAACGTTCCGTGCGATCCGCCGGCGTCCGCCCGTCGCCGCCGACGCGGTGCGGCGGACGGTCAGACCCGGTTGCAGACCGCGGTGGTGGCCTCGGCACCCGCCGACATCGCCTGGCCGTAGTGCTTCAACCACGAACGTAGACCGTCGGGCGTGCCGGTGGCGAACGCACCCGCCGAACCGACGTATTCCGGGGACCTCGCGAAGTGGCCGACGTCCATGGCGATCAACAGCCGGGGATCGAGTCCCCGTGCGGCCAACGTCAACCGTGCGGCGGCCCGCGCCACCACCCCCGCGGCGGTGGGGAACGGCCGCAACGCGAGCAGTTCGCCGTGCACGACGGCCGCCACCAGCGCGGCCGGGAGGTTCGTCTCGCTGGTCACCAGGACGCACAGCGTCGCGAGCCGGATCGAACCGTCGGCGTCGACGACGGGACGGCCCAGTTCCTCCGGCTCGGCCAGGTCGCGGGCGGCCAGCAGGTGCAGCCTCGCGAGCACCTGGCGGGGCGCCTTCTGCCACGTGTCGACCAGGCCGGGCAGTTCCGAGGCGACCCGCAGGGCGCCCTGCACGACGGGGTCGGTGACGACCCCGGATCTGACCTTCTCGACGTCGTATTCCGCTCCGTCGAGCGCGGCCGATGCCACCGCCGAACGTAGCGACACCTCCGTGGCGACGGCCGGGCCGCCGTTGCGCAGAGCACGGTGCCAGAGGGTGCGGTCGACGTCGGCACGCGACTGTTCCAGCGCGTCGGCGACTTCGGCCAGTTCCATGAGGGGGTCGAGCGGGTCCACGATTGCAGACCATACCGGTTAGGTATGAAGGGTTGCACGTATGGCATGGCACTTCCCACGAAGGCGTGCTGAGCGGTCGTGCGCATAGCTGCATGCGAATGCGCGACAATCCGGTTCTTCGCGCATCGGGGCGCATTGGACACCTGGTCGGGGGGCGACTATGGTCATGCGATGAGAGACCCGCGACACGCGTGAGTAAGCCGGGCCAGGGGTGCGCGACACGCCGTCTCACGGTCGGCGGATCCGGTCTTCTCAACCCACTTGACCGGCCACGACGGCCCGCAGGTGCCCGACAGGCGGAAACGAGGAGATGGCAGTGAACGACAGCCCCAAACCCCAGGAGACTCTGGCGAACCTGCTCACCGAGACCAGACACTTCGCGCCGCCGGCGGAATTGGCCGCACACGCCAACGTGACCGCCGACGCCTACCGGGAGGCCGCCGACGACCGCCTCGCGTTCTGGGCGGCGCAGGCGCAGCGGCTCGACTGGGCGGCACCGTGGGACCGGGTACTTGACTGGGACAACCCGCCCTTCGCGAAGTGGTTCACCGGTGGCCGGCTGAACGTCGCCTACAACTGCCTGGACCGGCACGTGCTCGCCGGTCACGGCGACCGGGTGGCGATCCACTGGGAGGGCGAGCCCGGCGACACCCGCACCATCACATACGCGGAACTGTTGACCGAGGTGAAGAAGGCCGCCAACGCGTTGACCGCGCTGGGTGTGCGGGCCGGCGACCGGGTGGCCATCTACATGCCGATGATCCCCGAGGCCGCGATGGCGATGCTGGCGTGCGCCCGCATCGGCGCGACCCACTCGGTGGTGTTCGGCGGATTCTCGGTGGACGCGCTGTCGGGCCGCATCAACGACGCCGAGGCCAAACTGGTCATCACCGCCGACGGCGGATTCCGCCGCGGCAAGGCCAACGCGCTCAAGCCGACCGTCGACGAGTCGGTGGCGCTGTGCCCGTCGGTGGAGAAGGTGGTCGTCGTGCGCCGCACCAGCGAGGACGTCGCCTGGACCGACAAGGACGTGTGGTGGCACGACGTCGTCGGCGGCGCCTCCGAGGAACACGAGGCCGAGGCCTTCGACTCCGAACACCCGCTGTTCATCCTCTACACCTCGGGAACGACCGCCAAGCCCAAGGGCATCCTGCACACCAGCGGCGGTTACCTCACACAGGTCTCCTACACCCACCACGCCGTCTTCGACCTCAAGCCCGAGACCGACGTGTACTGGTGCGGCGCCGACATCGGTTGGGTCACCGGACACTCGTACATCGTGTACGGCCCGATGTCCAACGGCGCGACGCAGCTCATGTACGAGGGCACCCCGGACACCCCCCACAGGGGACGGTACTGGGAGCTCATCGAGAAGTACAAGGTCACGATCCTCTACACCGCCCCCACCGCGATCCGGACCTTCATGAAGTGGGGCGACGACATCCCCGCCCGCTTCGACCTGTCGTCGCTGCGGATCCTGGGCAGCGTCGGCGAACCGATCAACCCCGAGGCCTGGATGTGGTACCGCGAGACCATCGGCGGCGGCCGCTGCCCGGTCGTGGACACCTGGTGGCAGACCGAGACCGGCGGCATCATGATCTCCCCGCTGCCGGGCGTGACCTCCACCACTCCCGGCTCGGCACAGCACGCCCTGCCCGGTATCTCGGCCGACGTCGTCGACGACGAGGGCAACTCGGTGCCCAACGGTGGCGGCGGCTACCTGGTGCTGCGCGACCCGTGGCCGTCGATGCTGCGCACCGTGTGGGGCGACGACCAGCGCTTCCTCGACACCTACTGGTCCAAGTTCAAGGGCATGTACTTCGCCGGTGACGGCGCCAAACGCGACGACGAGGGCAACATCTGGCTCCTCGGCCGCGTCGACGACGTCATGCTCGTCAGCGGACACAACATCTCCACGACCGAGGTGGAGTCGGCGCTGGTGTCGCACCCGTCGGTGGCCGAGGCCGCCGTCGTGGGCGCCACCGACCCGGTGACCGGGCAGGCGATCGTGGCGTTCACGATCCTGCGCGGCGAGACCGAGGGCGGCGACGAACTGGTGAGCGAGCTGCGCAACCACGTCGCCAAGACGCTGGGACCGATCGCCAAGCCGCGCCAGATCATGGTCGTGCCGGAACTGCCCAAGACCAGGTCCGGCAAGATCATGCGGCGGTTGCTGCGTGACGTCGCCGAGAACCGTTCGCTCGGTGACGTCACGACGCTCCAGGACTCCACGGTCATGCAGCTCATCTCCGACGGCATGGCCAAGTCGAAGTCGGACGAGGACTGACCACCCGGCTCGGTGGCCGCGTGTGACGTCACGCCCGGCCACCGAGCCGCCTTTCCGGTGCCCGGGATCATCTAGCCTGGACACATGCGAGATACCCGCCCTGTCCTGGACGACAGCGTGGTGCTCATCGACGGGCCGTGGCGGCACCGCTTCGTCGACGCCAACGGCATCAGGTTCCACGTCGCCGAGCAGGGCACCGGTCCCCTCATCCTGCTGCTGCACGGCTTCCCCGAGTTCTGGTGGACGTGGCACCGCCAGATGCCGGCGCTCGCCGGAGCCGGTTACCGGGTCGCGGCGGTGGACCTGCGCGGCTACGGCGCCAGTGACAAACCGCCCCGCGGCTACGACGCCTACACGATGGCCTCGGACGTGATCGGGCTGATCCGGGCGCTCGGTGAACGGGACGCGGTGGTGGTGGGCCACGACCTGGGCGGTCTGCTCGGTTTCGCCGCCGCCGGCTTCCATCCGCGCAGTGTGCGGCGGCTCGTGGTGCTGTCCTCGGCCCACCCGCTGCGGCAGCGGGCCGCCCTGGCGGTGGACCCGCGCGGCCAGTTGGCGGCCAGCCGTCACATCCTGAAGTTCCAGCTTCCCCGGTTCGAGCACGTCGTGACCCGGGACGACGCGGCGATGGTGGCGTCGCTCATGAGCCACTGGGCGGGTCCACAGTGGCGCGGAACTCCGGAGTTCGACGCCTACGTCAGGGCGTGCCGGGACGCCATCCAGCTGCCACAGGCGGCGTTCTGCGCGCTGGAGGCGTACCGCTGGGCGCTGCGCACGGCGTTGCGGGTGGCGGGCCGCAGGTTCGTCCGGCTGCTTCAGGAACCGTTGAAGGTGCCGACGCTGCAACTGCACGGCTCCCGGGACACCTGCATCCTGCCCCGGACCGCACAGGGCTCCGGCCGGTACGTGACGGCGAACTACGAGTGGCGACTGCTGCGCGGCGTCGGGCACTTCCCGCAACTGGAGGCGCCCGACACGGTCACGTCCGAGATCCTGCGCTGGTGCAAGGAGTGACCCCTTTCCTCCGCCTTGGGTGGTCGTAGGCCCGCCTTGGGTGGTCGTAGGGCGGGATAAAATCGGACATTAGGGCTTATTCGAGGCATGTCGATGGGCCCCAGGCCACCCAAGGCGAACCTGAGGGGTGGCGCTGGAACCGTTGGGCGCGAGCGAATGTGTCCACATCAGGTGATTCCGGTCGCGAAACGGTAACAGTACCGGACAAGACTTGACATTCCCGCACAAAGGCGAGAGCGTCACACCCACCCCTGCGTTAACTGAATTGGAGGGTGACGTGAAGCGCCGCAGCTTTATTGCCCTTGCCGCCGCCCCGGCCGTCGCGCCCCTGCTCGTCTCGTGTTCCGGTGACTCGCCACAGGTCGAGGTGTTCACCTGGTGGACCGGCCCCGGGGAGGGCGAGGGGCTGGCCGAACTGGAGCGTCTGTTCAAAGAGGCCAATCCGGACGTCGAGTTCGTCAACGCCGCCATCGCCGGCGGCGGTGGAGACCAGGCCCGGGCCGCGCTGGCGACCCGTCTACAGGCCTCCGACCCGCCGGACTCCTTCCAGGGCCACGCCGGTGAGGAGCTCGCGGACTATGTGGACAACGGCGTCATCGAGGACCTCAGCGCGCTCTTCGAGTCCGAGGGCTGGAACGACGTCATGCACCCCGGCCTGTTGGAGAACATCACCCGTGACGGCAAGGTGTACGCCGTCCCCGTCAACATCCACCGCGCCAACCTGCTGTGGTACAACGTGTCCATTCTGGAGGAGGCGCGGCTCAGTCCACCCCAGTCGTGGAGCGAACTGATCGAACAGAACGCGACGCTCTCGGAGATGGGCGTCACGACCCTGTCGATCGGCTCGGCGTGGACACAGCTCCACCTCATGGAGACCGTGCTGTTGGGCGAACTCGGCGCCGAGACCTACTCCGGCCTGTGGACCGGCCAGGTCGACTGGCGGTCCGCCGAGGTGGTGGCGGCCCTGGAGACCTTCACCGAGGTCCTGAAGGTGTCCAATGTGAGCGAGGCCGCCGCCGACTGGCAGCCGCAGCTCGACAAGATCGTCGACGGCACCGCCGCGTACGCCGTCATGGGCGACTGGGTGTACTCGTACCTGACCACCAACCTCGGCCTCGTCTACGACCAGGAGTACAGCGCCGCGGAGACGCCCGGTTCCGTCGGCGTGTTCGACTACCTGTCGGACGCGTTCACACTTCCGGTGGGCGCCAAGCAACGCGAGAACGCCGAGGCGTGGCTGAAGGTGTGCGCCTCCGTGGAGGGCCAGGACGCCTTCAACACCAAGAAGGGCTCACTGCCCGCCCGCACCGACACCGACCAGAGCCTCTACACCGACTATCTGGAGTGGAACCTCGGTCAGTGGCTCGACCCCGCCACCGTCGTGGTCGGTTCGCTCGCCCACGGCGCGGTGGCCCGCCCCGGCTGGAAGACCGAGATCGAGACCGCCCTCGGTGTCTTCGTGCAGGAGGGCGACGCCGCCGCGTTCGCCGCCGCCGTCGCCGACGCCTACCAGCGCACGACGGGCTGACCCGGACCCGGTGTACGCACCCACGGTGGGTGCCCCGGCCCGGTGTGGGCGGGGCATCCACCGCGACCGGACCCGTGTGAGGCCGTGACACGGGGCCGGCCGCCCGGCCCCGTCGAGCCGAACCGAAGGAGACCGAGTGCGCCGCTTCCGCAAGGCGTTCCCCGCGCTGCTGCTCATCTCGCCGTCGCTGATCCTGGTCGGGATCTTCGTGTACGGGTTCCTCGGCTGGAACCTGCGGGTGTCGTTCACGAGCTGGCAGGGTTTCGCGCCCACCTACGACTTCGTCGGCTTCGAGAACTACGCGGCGTTGATGGACGACCCGATCTGGTGGCGCGACGTCCGGCACGTCCTGGTGTTCACGCTCGTGTTCGTGGCGGGCGCCCTCGCGGTGGGTTTCCTGCTGGCGCTGCTGATGGAGAAGGGCGTCCGGGGCGAGAACCTCTTCCGCAGCGTCTACCTGTTCCCGATGGCGATCTCGTTCATCGCGACCGCCATCATCTGGCGTGGACTGCTCAACAACGGCTCCGGCGACAGCACCGCCGGAATCAACAAGCTGTTCGCGTACGCCGGCCTCGGCTTCCTGCACAGCGACTGGCACAAGTCCGACTCCGGTTGGGCGATAGCCGCCATAGCGCTACCCGCCGGATGGGCCCTGTCGGGTTACATCATGGCGCTGTTCCTCGCCGGGATGCGCGGTGTCCCCGACGAACTGCGCGAGGCCGCCCGCGTCGACGGCGCCGGCGAGGTGCGGGTGTTCTGGCACGTCGTGCGGCCCATGCTGTGGCCGACCGTGATGAGCGCGGTCGTGATCCTGGCGCACATCTCGTTGAAGACCTTCGACCTGATGTTCGCGATAGACCAACGCTCGCCCCGGATCGAGACACCCGCGCTGTACATGTACCACAGCGTGTTCCCCGGCAACTTCTACGCGCGCGGCGCCACCATCGCCACCGTGCTGGTCCTGGGCATCGCGGTCATCATCGTCCCCTACATCTGGTACACGATGCGAGCGGAGCGCCGCCGATGAAGATCACCGCCACCCGATCGTCCCGGTTCGTCAAGGGCGGCGGCACCGGGCTCGTCATGTCGCGCCGCCGCGCCGACCCCGCCATCCGGTCGCCGTGGGCGCCGTACGTGCGGGTCGTGAAATACGTGGTGCTGCTGCTGTTCGTGCTGGTGTTCCTCATGCCGGTGTACGCGGTCGTGGTGACCGCGTTGAAGACACCGGACCAGGTGAGCGTGCCCGGCATGTGGGAGCTGCCGTGGCCGGTGTCGTTCGACAGCTTCGTCGCGGTGTGGAACAAACCGGAGATCCCGCGCGGTCTGCTCAACAGCTTCCTGCTGGCCGTCCCCGCCAGCATCATCGCCGCCCTGTTGGGCGCCGCGAACGGGTTCGTCCTGTCGAAGTGGCGGTTCCCGGGCGCCGACGCGGTGTTCCCGGTCCTGCTGTTCGGGATGTTCATCCCCTACCAGGCGGTCATCATCCCGATGACCCAGTTCATGACCGACATCAACCTGCGCGGTGGCGCCGACGTCACCGGCGGCCTGCTCGGCCTGATCCTGGTGCACGTGGTGTACGGGATACCCATCACGACGCTGATCTTCCGCAGTTACTACTCCGGGATACCCGACTCGGTGTTCGACTCCGCCCAGGTCGACGGTGCCGGGATGCTGCGCACCTTCTGGCACATCGCGTTGCCGCTGGCGCCGCCCGCGTTCGCGGTCACGGTGATCTGGCAGTTCACGGCGGTCTGGAACGACTTCCTGTTCGGGGTCGTCATGACCTCGACCACGGCGTGGCCGATCACGATCGGGCTCAACAACATCGCCGCCGTCCAGACCATCCCGTTCGAGCAGGTCATGGCGTCGGCACTGCTGGCGAGCCTGCCGACGCTGCTGGTCTACATCCTGCTCGGCCGGTTCTTCATGAAGGGCCTGATGGCGGGCGCGTTGAAGGGCTGACCCGCCGGATCAGCGCTCCTGCAACGCGAACCGGTTGCCCTCGCTGTCGGAGAACAGGCACCACCAGCCCCACTCCATGCGCCGGGGAGGCTGCGGGAACACCACGCCCACGGCCGACAGGTCACGGTAGGTGGCCTCGATGTCGTCGGCGTAGAAGAAGAACGGCTGGGTCGGCAGCCCCTCCGGCCGCTCCGCGCCCACGACCTCCGGGTCCAGCACGATCGCGGTGTGGCCGTCCGGTGAGGTGACCTCGATCCAGCGCCGCCCGGTGTCGGCGTACGGCGCGTCCACCGTCAGGGTGAAACCGAGCTTGCCCGTCCAGAAGTCGACCGCCCGTCGCTGGTCCGCCACCGGCACCACGATCTTCTTCACGCCCATGATGGTCATTCCGACATGCTAAGCCGCCGGCGTGCCCACGGACCCGCGTACGCCCAGCGTGTCCCGGACGTCAGGGCAGCAACACCGCCGGCTTGGCGGGGAGCCGCGGCGCCGAGTCGAGCGCGTGCCGGGTCGGCCCGTCCACGAGCCGCAGCCGGTGCAGGATCGCGGTCGCCCTGCGCCACTCCCGCCGCGCCGACACGGCGTCACCCAACCGGTCGTGGGCGATCGCGGTGTTCCAGTGCAGCGACGCCGAGATCAGGTTCGCCTCCCCCGACAACTCCACGTTGCGGCGGGCCGCCGCCTCGAACAACGGGAGCGCGTCGGAGGGGTGCCCGCACTCCATCTCGACCTCCGCGAGGTTGATCGTCGCCAGTAGGTGCAGGAACTCGTGTCCGGCGTCGGCCGCCGAGGTCACGGCCCGGCGCAGGTACCCGGCCGCCGCTACCGGGTCCGACAGCGCCCGGTGGACGAATCCGTGGTGGATCAACACGCACGTCGCCGCCCTGGCGTCACCGTCGCGTCGCGCCAGTGTCAACGCCTCACCGAGGTGCCGCAGCGCCCCGTGCGGGTCGCCGAGGGAGTTGTGGGCCTCCCCCAGCGACCACAGGATCCCGGACCGGCGCGGCCCGGTGTACGACTCGGCGGCCTCGGTGAGGTGCCGCCGGGCCGCGCCCGCGTCGCCGACCCGCAGGCAGGCGTACCCCAGGTCGTGCAGTGCGGCCGCGAGCACGTCCGGGTCGCCGTCGCGGCGGGCGGCGGTGACCGCCGCACCGCACAGCGTGCGCAGGTCGGCGTAGTTGCCGGATTCGTTGCACACCGGCAGCAGGCAGGCCGCGACGGCGGCGACGGCGGCGGCCTCCCCGGGAAGCTCCGCCTGGAACTGCCTGAGCAGGACGGCGATGTCGCCGATCTCGGTGGTCAACCAGTCCAGTACCGCTTGCCGGTGCGGGAACCCGGCGCCGGTCGCCTCCAACCCGGACGGTCCCTCGGCGGCCCGGTGACGCTGGTGCCTGTCGACGGTCATGAGGGCGTTGCGGGCGGTGGCCAGCAGGTGGTGGCAGGCCCGGCGCAGCGACGCGCGGCGGGCCTCGGCGTCGAAACGCCCGGCGGCGTGTTCCCGCACGCACAACCGCACCAGGTCGTGGAACCGGTACCGTTCCGGCCCGACACGTTCGAGCAGCCGCGCGTCGGCCAGCACGTCGAGGTGGTCGCCGACGGAGTGGGTGTCGCGGGCCGACACCGCGGCGATCATGCCGGGGTCGACACGGTCGGCGTCCAGGAGCCCCGCGTGGAGCAGGCTGTCCGCGGCGGCGGCGGTGGCCGGATCGTCCGCGACACCCCGGTATCCGACGTCGAAGGACGCGCGGACTCCCCGGTCGTCCACCTCCAGCAGCGACAGCCGCCGCCCGGTGTCGGCCAGCAGGTCCGCCAGCCACCGCAGTGTCCACTGGGGACGGGTGTTGAGGCGCGCGGCGGCCACGCACAGCGCCAGCGGGAGGTCGCCGCAGGACTCGGCGACCGCGTCGGCCGCCGCCGGGTCGGCCGCGCACCGTTCCGCCCCGGTCAACCGGGCCAGCAGCGCGACCGAGTCGGCCCGGGCCAGTCCGGTCAGTTCCAGGCGGGTGACGCCGTCGAGGGAGGCCAACCCGCGCCGGGAGGTCACCACGACACCGCAATCGCCGCCTCCGGGCAGTAGGGCGCGGATCTGGGCGACACCCGCCGCGTCGTCCAGCACCACCAGTACCCGCCGGTCGGCCACGGCGGTACGGAACCGCGCGGCCGACTCCCCCACGTCGGTCAACCGGGCGGCGTCGGCGTCGCCGAGCGACCGGTGGAAGCGGGCCAGGACCTCGATCGGCGTGCACGGCACGGCACCCGGTGTCGCCCCGTTGAGGTTGACGTACAACTGCCCGTCGGGGAAACGGTCCCGCAGCCGGTGGGCGACGTGCACCGCCAGCGCGGACTTGCCCACGCCACCGCCGCCGGTCACGACGGCGATGCCGCCGCCGTCGAGCAGTTCCACCAGCCGCCGGGTCTCCGCCATCCGGCCGGTCAACGTGACCGGGTCCGGCGGCAGCTCGGCGGGCACCGTGGGGCCCGCCGAGGGCACGTCCTCGGCCGGTTCGGCCCGCAGCACCGCCCGGTGCAGTGACCGAAGCTCCGCCCCGGGGTCGAGCCCCAGTTCGTCGCGCAGCGCCCGGCTGGTCACCGCGTACCGCTCCAGCGCGTCGGCCCGGCGACCGGACCGGTAGGCCGCCAGCATCGCCTGGGCGCAGAACCGTTCGTGCAGCGGCTCGGCCGTGGCCACGGCCGTCAGCTCGGCCGCGATCTCGGCGTGCCGCCCGGCGGCGAGTTCGGCGTCGAAACACCGTTCCATCGCCAGGAGCCTGCGGCCCGCCAACCGGGCGGCCTCGTGGGACAGGGCGGGGTGGTCGCCGAGGTCCCCGTAGGCGGTGGTCCCCCGCCACAGCCGCAGGGCCCCCCGCAGCCGTGCCGCCCGATCCGCCGGGGTTCCGCCGGCACGGACCAGCAGCCGGTCGAACTCGGTGGCGTCGAGTTCACCGGCGCGTAGTTCCAGGCGGTAGCCCTCACCGTGCCAGGCGAGCCGGTCGGGGTCGTCGAGGCAGCGCCGCAACCGCCGTACCTGGGCGGCGAGGTTGTTGCGCGCGGCGGGTCCGGGCCGCCGCCACAGCGCGTCGATCAGGGTGCCCGCGCCGATCTCCGCGCCGGGCCGGGACAACAGGATCGCCAACAGCAGGCGGGGGAGTCCGGCGGCCAGCCGGTCGCGGCCCGGAACCGGCCGGACGGCGACCGCGCCGAGCACCCGGAACACCGGTTCCGCGGTCTCGGCCGTCATCGCGGACTCCTCAATGTCCGAACACAGTGGTCACCGCACACGGTATCGGTGCGGTGCCGACCGTCGACATCGACCTTTCATCCGATTGTCATCGCACCGGCCGAGAATCATGCCACCTGCGAAGGGATCCGAGCGCAGGCGTCACGACCCGTTACTCCAGTGAGGACATACAATGAATCCCTCGATGCCGGTCAAGATCATGGTCGTCCTGTCGGCGCTCTACGGCGTCGGCTGGGCGATCATCGGAATGGTCGACGCGGAAGGACTGCACACCCCGATGCTCATCGCGGGCGTGATATTCGGTCTGCTGTGGGTGGTCGTCGCGATGTTCGCCCGCAGCGACGAGGCATCCTCCTGACCGTGCCGGCCCGGCCGGGAGCCGTACTCCCGGCCGGGCCGACGTACGGGGATCAAGGACGGGCGGGTTCGGTGGCGTCCCGCCACTCACGGGGCACCGCCTCCGGCCCCCCGTAGGCACCAAGGATGCCTCCGACGATGGCGCAGTTGGTGTCGATGTCACCGCGGACGCTCGCGGTGGCCCAGAAACCGGACCGGTAGTCGCCCAGGTGGCGGGCCGCCAGCCACACGCACAACGGAACGGTGTCGGGGCCGATGACCAGGCTGCCGTTGCCGACCGTCTCGGCGACCTCGGCGGGTTCGGTGTCGAAACCGAAGTCGCGTGCCCGGACCAGGCCGTCCTTGACCAGGCTCTCCGGAGTGTGCGCGATGACCTCGGTGATCAGGTCCGCCGGCCCCGGCGGGTCGTCGGAGGCCGCCAAGGCGGCGGCGACCGCCACGGCCACCCCGCCGGCGATCCCCTCCGGGTGCCGGTGGGTCACCTCCGCCGAACGGGTCGCGACCGCCGCGACGGTCTCCAGCGTCCCCTCGGCGTACCAGGCGCCGAGCGGTGCGATCCGCATCGCGGCGCCGTTGCCCATCGACCCGGTTCCGTCGAACATGGCCGAGGACAGTTCACGCCAGTCGCCGCCTCGGGCGATGCCCTGCAGCAGTTCCACGGCCCCGAAGCCATAGCCCCGGTAAAGGTCGAAGGCCGCCGCGAACTCGGCGGCGAGTTCGTCCTGTCTCACACCGCCGTACCGGCGCCTCAGATGGTCGGTGAGGACGACGGCCATCTGGGTGTCGTCGGTCCAGCGCCACGGCCCGTCGGGCGTCACCCGGTCCCGCAGCCGGTCCCGGTTGGAGGGAAGGAAGAACTGCGAACCGAGCGCGTCCCCGACGCGGAGTCCCGTCAACGCGGCCTCGGCGCGCTGCGCGTTGTCCTCCTGGCAGAACCCCTCGCTCCAGCGGTGCGACCGCAGCACCACGTCCAGAAGCGACGGAAGCATGGAGGCGGCACTTTCGAGGGTGCCGTTGTAGCGGGACGGGTCGGTCTCCGCGACCGCCGACCTGATGAACCGGCCGCCGTCGTCGCGGCCGAACTCCACACGGTAGATCTCGAAGCCGGTCCAGGAGCGTCCCAGGTGGAGGGTGTCGCCGTCGCACCAGGCGTTCCACTTCTCCTCCATCTGCTGCGCCCGGTATCCGTGGCCGATGATCCGCCACTCATCCTCGGTGAACCGCCGGTCCGGCGGATCGATCGGGCGGGGCGCGATCATGTCGTGCCAGTGGTCGGGCCGTGCCGCCCGGCCGGGTGGTTCCGAGACGAGGGCGGTGGTCCGCCCGTTGAACCAGTCGTCGAATCGCGTGGACGTCGTCCATTCCCTGTTGATGACTACCTCCGATGTCGCGCACACGATACCGGCGGATTCCACTCGGTGCCAGCCGATTCGCCTTCGCTCAGGCGATCGTGGAGCCGTGGTCGCGTGTGACGCGCGCCGGACGGCCTTGACAATGCGGACTTTATATATGTTACTGGCCGAATGCAGACCGGCGTGGCTCCGCGCCGGAGACCCCACCCCCCCTTGGAGGACTGATGAACGTTCCCGCACCGGCCGGAAGCGTCGCGGTGATCGGAGGCAGCATATCCGGCTGCGCCGCCGCCGTGGCCGCACACAAGGCGGGCCACCGGGTGACCGTCTTCGAGCGCTCCGCCGGCGACCTCGCCGAACGCGGCTTCGGCGTCTGCATACCGGAACCGCTCATGCGGCAGAGCCTCGACGCCGGCTACCTCTCCCCCGACCTGGCGCACTACCCCATCACCTACCGGGTCTGGCTCGCCAGGGAGGCCGGCGGCGATCACCGTCTACTGTGGCGCCAGCACGCCAGGATGATCTCACTCAACTGGGGTCTGCTGTGGAAGACCCTGCGCGACAACGTACCCGCCGACGCGTACCGTCCCGGACACACCGTCGTCGAGGTCACCGGTGACGACACCGGCGCCGACCTGCGACTGTCCGACGGCACGTCGCACCGGTTCGACCTCGTCGTGGGCGCCGACGGCTACAAGTCGATCGTGCGGACCGCGATCGCCCCCGAAGCCGCCCCCGACTACGCCGGATACGTGACCTGGCGCGGTGTCGTGGACCTACCCCGGCTCACCGGCTGCGACACGGCCGTCGCACTGCTGGACGACGCCGCCGTCACCGTCGGATTCGACGGTGGACACTCCATCATGTACCGCATTCCGGACGGCCGCGGCGGGCACCGGGTCAACTGGCTGGTCTACACGCGCCCACCCGCCGACATCGACGTCGGCATGAGCATGTCCTACACCTCTCAGACACTGCTCGACCGGCTCAGCACCGCCTTCGAGACCATCGTCGACCGGGTGCTCCCCACCGAGTTCGCGCGCATCGTCCACCAGACACCCGCCGCCGACCGGGCGTTCCAGCCGATCTTCGACATGAAACTCGAACGCAGCGCACGTCACCCGTTCGTTCTCGCCGGGGACGCCGCCACCATCACCCGCCCGCACACCGCCAGCGGCGCGACCAAGGCGCTCCAGGACGGCCTCTGCCTCGAACGACGACTCACCGCCGGCCCCGACCTGCCCACCGCCCTCGCCGGCTACGACGAGGAACGCAACGCCGCCGGCAACGCCCTGGTCGACCTCGGACGGCGGCTGGGACGCGACCAGGTCGAGGCCACCCCGGACTGGCTGAGCATGGACGCCGCCCGGATGGAGGAGTGGACCAACGCCACCGTCGCCGGCCACGACCTCTACATCTACGCGAGGCAACCCCGCTGATCCCGACGGGGCGGCCGGACACCCGCCCCACACTCCGCAACTCCACGCACGGAACGAGTCACCCTGCGTAGACTCCAGGCGTCAGACCGCCCGCGGACGCCAGGAAGGGTGACGATGTCCCAGAACTCCACCGACCGCAACCAGGCACTCCTCAGCGCGGTCAGCGTCGCGCGGTTCGCGCCCTCCGTACACAACTCGCAGCCGTGGCGGTGGGAGATCGACAACGACACGCTCCGGCTGTCGGTCGACCCGCGCCGACGACTGAAGGCCAGCGACCCCGACGGGCGGCTCATGGTGTTCAGTTGCGGAGCCGCCCTGCACTACGCCCGGCTCGCCCTGGCCGCCCAGGGGCACCCGCACCCGGCGGTCACCCGGCTCGCCGAGGACACCGTGCCCGACACCGGGCTGTTGGCCGTCGTCGCGGCGGGCGAACCCGGCGAGACCACCGAGGCCGCCGCCGACTCCCTGCGGCTGATGATGTCCCGGCACACCGACCGGTGGCCGGTCTCGGACACACCGATCCCGGAACCGGTCCTGCAACGTCTCCAGTCCGCCGCCGAGGCCGAGGGCGGCCACTTCCATCTGCTCAGGGACCCCGAGGTCATCGAACTGGCCGCCGCGACCGACGCCGCGCACCGCGTCATCGAGGCGGACCCGCACCGCACCGCCGAACTCGACCGGCTGACCGGGGTGCTCCGCGACGACGGCACCGGGGTTCCCGCCGCCGCCGTGAACCCCAGGCCGGGACACGTGCGGGTGATGCCCCGCAGGTTCGGTCACGGTGGCCCGCCGGAGTCCACACCCGAGGACTCCGAGACCGACGCCTCCGCCCGGTACGGCCTGGTGTTCGGCACCACCGACACCGCCCACGCGTGGCTGCGGGCCGGTGAGGCGCTGTCCGCGCTGTGGCTGGCCGCCACCGACGAGGGACTGTCGGTGGAACCGTTCAGCGAGGCCATCGAGGTGGACACCGCCCGTGCCCGGCTCACCGGGTTGCTCATGGGGATCGGTTATCCGCTCCTGGTGCTTCGGCTGGGTTGGAGTCACGCTCCCGGGTTCGCGCCTCCGGCGACGCCGCGGATGTCGGTAGCGGAGATCCTGCGGCAGGCCCGGGAGGACTGACCCCGGCGGGCGGCTCGGCCGCCAGCACCGCCAGACGGGTCCGGCGCCGACCGGCCCGCCGCGCGGCGTCCGGCACCGGCGTGACCGGCTCGGGGCGGGGATCGACGGCCCGGTCACGCGGTGAACAGGCGGCTGGAACGGCCGGTGGCGACTCCACCCGGACCGTCACGTGCGCGGCGACGTCCACGTGGTCGGGCGCGTCCCGCCGTACCGGACCCGGACCCGAGGCGCGGGTGTCGCGGCCGCCGCGCGTCGCCCGGCCCGACCCGGGAACGACCGGTGGCAACCGCACCGGAACCGGTTCCCGGCGGGGCCGTCCACTGCCCGGCGGGGCCGCCGGGGAGGCGGCCGCCGGTGCCGTGGGCGCCGCGACCCCGACCGTCGCCACCGGCGCGGCGTCCTCGTCGTGCGACGGCACGGTGCGCTCCTCCACATCGGGGGTCGCGACCGGAGGCGCCGACCGCTCCGGCGGTGGGGCCACCGAGGCGAGGCCGACCGTGGCCCGGTGCGACGGTGCCTCCCCGCCCGGTGCCACCGGCCCGGCACGGCCTTCCACCCGGCGGTCCTCGTCCACGGCGGCCGACCCCTCGGAAGGCGCGGCGAGGTCGTGTATCGCGGTCTCGGCCTCGACGAGGCGGTCGCGCAACTCCTCCCGCACCGACTCGCGCATCGCGGTGCGCAGCCACTCGGGGTCGCCGTCGAGGTCGGCCTCCCAGTCGGAGTCCTCCGCGCCCAACCGGTCGGCGTCGCCGCGCAGGCCGTCCAGTACGCAGATCACCTCGGTGACACGATCACCGTCCGCCGCCGCGAGGTCGCGCAGGCCGGCCAGTTCCACCGCGAGCCGGGCCAGCTCGTCCGCGAGCAGTGCGACGGCGGTGCCGGATCCGGCGGACCGCAGGTCCTCGGCACCGCCGCGCAACAGATCGACTGGTTCCGCCGCGAGATCCCGCACCCGGGCGAACCGGTCCCGGCGGGCGTGCCAGTCGGGCATGTCGATGTCACGGATCCGCGCGAGGTACTCCGACAGCGGCAGATCGGGCGGAACCGGTTCGGGCTGCGTGGGTGGCCGGTACATCCGCGTCGCTCCCGTTCCCCGTGGTGGCCGTCCGCCGGAGCCACATCTCACACGGTGACAGAGTAGTCACCGTTCGCGCCGCCGCCGGGTCTCGCCCCCTCGGGATACGCTCGCACTGACCGACGGTGGACGCCGGCACGGCGAACCGATCGCCTCGCACGAACCACTCTCCGGTCATCCATCATGGAGAACGGCCCGAACGGGAGGTGCGACATCCGGATCGGCCTGTACTACCCGTACACCCATTTCCGCGACCCGGACTGGCTGAAGCTCGCCGCGCTGTACTGGCCGAGGATGGCCCGGGTCGTCATCCCGGACATGCCCCTCGTCGACGACGACACCACCCGGACGCTCTCCGACGATCTCGACTTCGTCCTGAACGTGACGCCGACCTCCGCCATGGAGGCCGCGACGACGATCACGGCGGAGACGGTCGAGGCGTTCCGGGACTACCTTCACGAGCGTTACGCGATACCCCTGGACCGCAGCGGCTCCATCGCCACCAGCGGGGGCACATACCACGGCGTGTACCGGGAGTTCGTCACGGTCGGCGGTGGGGCGTCCTCCATGCACATCCGGTGGCCGGGGCCATCGGTCGATGCGGTGCCGCAGACCTGGTTCGACCGACTGGTGGGGCTCCACGACGCGAAGGTGACGCGTCGACTGCGCACCGTCCTCCTGGACTCCGGGATCGCCGTCCCCTCCGGCCGGTGGCTGGTGATGCATCCGAACATCGCGTGGGCGTACATGTGCGTACTGACCGAGCAGCTCGCGCTGTCGAACCGGCTGTCACCGGTGACCGACGAACCGCTGGCTCACGTGTCGGCGCACAACTGGAACGCGGAACGGTTGGCGGCGTTGTTGCTGGACGACCCGTTGCCGGAACCGGACCCGTCGCCGGACCGATCGGCGGTGGTCGCGCAGTTGGCGCTGCGGCTGGTGGTTCCCGAGCGGCTTTCGGCGGTGCCGGCGTCACGGATCGTGAAGGTCCGGCGGCGACACGCCGCCGAGTTCGACGCGTTCACGACCCTGGTGGAACAGACCACCACCGAACTGGCGGACCGGCTGACGGGCGTCTCGGACCCGGAGGTCTTGCGCGCGTATCTGTCCACCGAGGTGGAACGACGGTTCGGGCAGCCGTTGGAGGACCTGCGCCGGGCGTTGCGGGGTCTGGGCGTCGACGCCGCACTGAACACCACGGCGGTCAGGTTCGAGGTGCCCGCCGCCGCGGCGACGGCCGCGGGTGGCTGGGCCGCGGGTGAGCCGGTGCTGGCTGCCGCCGGAGCGGTGTTGGGCCTGGTGGCGGTGCGCAGATCGGCGGTGAGGGCGCGGCGTGAGGCGGTGCGGGCGTCCCCGGCGGGTTACCTGTTGCAGACCGAGCGGACCCTGGGACTGCGGTCGACACTGGACCTGTTGCGCCGCCGAGGCGGCCGCCCACTGCGGCACTGAACCGGTGTGGTCAAGAGCCGCGGCGGCCACGACAAGTACCGAATAAGGTCGACCAACCTGATCGTGCCCCGCCATGACGAGATCAACGATTTGACCGCCAAGAGCATCATCAAGACCCGCGGAAGGCGCCTGATGTGAGGACCTATGTCGCCATCGCGGAGCGAAGCGGTGACTGGTGGGCCATCAGTGTCCCGGAACTCCCGGGCGTGTTCACTCAAGCCAAGACTCTCGAACGAGGCGAGGCCATGGCCCGAGAGGCCATCGCGCTGATGGTCGACGTCCCCGCCCACATGGTTGAGGTGAAGCTCGAAACCGAGGTACCCGCCGCCGCTCACGAGCTGGACGACCTCCGGCTCGCCCGCAGGCGTCGCGCGGAAGCGTCCGAACGTGAAGCCGTGAATCTGGTCAAGGCGGCTCAACGGTTGACATCCGTGATGTCGGTACGAGACGCGGGAAAGGTCTTGGGAGTGTCTTACCAGCGGGTTTCCCAGTTGAGCCGTACCAGGCTCCCCGCCGTCGGTGAGAAGTCCGCGCGTCGCCGCACGACGACATGACGCCGCCTGCCGGGCCGAATCGAGCGAGACGTCGCCCGCCCACCTGACCGGTCCGGTGCTCCCCCGCGATCTTTTCGTACTAGTGTACGACCGTGGCCGAGTCTGATGGGTACGTGTCGGTGCGGGAGGTGTTCCCGCCCCGTCCCGTGCGCGTCGACATCTACCTGAGCATCGGCACGTCACTGGCGGCCACCCGCAAGAACGTCACGCTCGGGGTACGGGCCTACGGCCTCGACGTGTCGAGCACCGTGCCGGGGCTGCTGTTGCGCTGGATCAGGTCGAGCGACGGCGGCTGGTACGGGCAGTGCGCGATGACACTGCGATCACCGAACGGGCGTACCGAGCTGCCCATCTCACAGCTCGTCCCGGCCGCCGCGATCCACCCGGCGACCGATGAGCCCCCGTTACCCACTCCGCGCCGCCGGCGGGTACCGCGTCAACCGGCGCGCCATCTGCGGCTCCGGCCGCGCGGCACGATCACCTTCGCGCACATGAACAGCACCACCAGGCCGATCGCGCAGATGGTCAGCACCATCGCCCGCATCCGCATCGCCCGACCGGGGTCGTCGGCGGCCACCGGTGCCATCGGCGGCGCGGCGAACCGGTCCTCCACCTCGGCCAACACAGTCGTGACGGCCCGGTACGGGTCCACCTCGCCGTGCCCGACGATCTCGTTCCACCCCTCCGGGGGGTGGTTGGCCGTCACGGTGAGCCGGTGGGCGACCTCGTCGGGGGTCAGGTCCGGGAACCTCTCCAGCAGCAACGCCGCCGTCGCGGACACGTAGGGCGCGGCGAAACTCGTCCCGCCCTCCTCACGGCGACCGTAGCCGCCGCCCTCGGGGGCGGGGCCGTCGATCTCGGTGCCCGGCGCGGCGATGTCCACATAGTCCCGGATACTGGAGGTGTCGACGTGTCCCCCGTCGGGCCCGATCCCGGCCACCGCGATGACCGTCTCGTACGCCGCCGGGTACTCCTTGCCGCCGGTGGCGCCGCTGTTGCCCGCCGCCGCCACCACGACCACGCCCTCGTCGTGGGCGTTGGCGATGGCGTTCTTCAGCGCGGTGGTGTGAATCGCCGTCAACGACAGGTTGATGACGTCGGCGCCCTCCTCCACGGCCTGGTTTATGGCGTTGACGACCGGCACCGTCGAGTCGCGGCCGGAACTCTCCAGGCTCTCGATGACCCGGTACGACAGGATCTTGGCGCCGGGCGCGATTCCGTGGAAGGGGGACTCCCCGGTGGCCTTGCCCGCGATGATGCCCGCCACCAGGGTGCCGTGCGACGCCAGGTCACAGCGGGGGCCGGCGCCGTCCTCGGTGAAGTCGTAGGCGTCGATGACCTGACCGTCCAGAATGGGGTGTTCGCCCACACCGGAGTCGATCACGGCGACGGTGACGCCCTCACCGGTGGTCAACGGCCACACCCGTTCGGGCTGCAGTCGGACGAGCGGCCACGGCTTCTGCGGCATCGGTTCGTCCCGGGACTCCGCGTCACAGGCGGCGAACGCCGTGGAGGGCGTCACCACCACGCCGGTGGCCGCGACACACAGCACCGCCACCGCCGACGCCAGCCGAGCCACCACGCGCTTCACGTCCACCTCACCGAATCGAGAGCCGACACCGGGGCCATCATGTTTACCTGAACGAATGGTCGCCGGTGGAGTCGGTGGGCGGTCGACCCCACCGGCGACGTGAGGACTACGGCTGCGGAACCGGGTGCTGCGTGCTCGGCACCCGGTCGTACTGGCCGGTGATGATGTTGGCCATGTGACGGCGGGCCTCGTTGTCGGCATTCCAGTACCCCGAATGCCCACCGTCACCGGCCGGGAACGTCCGGCCGCCGAAATCCTCATCCATGGGGTCGTTGCCGTGTATCTGGGACACGAACCGGATCGGGTCGTCGCCCGCCCGGGTCGCCCAGACGTGCTCGGGAGTGAGTCCGATGTAGTCGGACGCGTTGTCGCCCCGCCCGAAGCCGCCGCCGGGGCTGGCGACCTGGACCAGGTTGTCGACGCCCAGGTCGGCGTTGTGCGCCGCGTGGCCGATCGTGGAGGCGCCGTAGCTGTGTCCCATGAGCGTGTTCAGCGACGGGGCGCCCTCGTGGGTGGCACGGAGTCCCTGCTGGAACGACGTCAGGTCGGCGGCGGCGTCCTCGTAGTAGTGGTCGAAGATCGCGTTGGGGACCACGTGGTCGGGGGCGTCGTAGCCGAGCCAGGTCACGGCGGCCGTGGTACGGCTCGGGTCCGCGGCGGCGGCGTCCGCCTGCATCCACAGTGAACGGTTCACGTCGCCGCCGATGCCGGGCACGTCGGCGGTGGTGCCGGGCACGTAGGTCACCACGTTGTCGGCCAGGTCGGGGTTCCCCACCGAGATGACCGCCCGGCCGTCCGCCGCGGAGTCGTAGTCGATCAGGTAGAGCCGTTCGGTGGAACCCTGCAGGTCGGTGCGGGCCATCTGTTCCCGCAACGAGTCGATGTTGGCGATGCGGTCGTTGACCTGGCGCAGTTCCCGGCTCACCTGGGCGTGCTCGTGGGCGTAACCGTAGTCGCCGCGCGAGGGGTAGCCGAGGCTGTCGAGCCGTTCCTGAAGCGCCGCACGCCGTTCCAGCAGCGGACCGCGTTCCTGCGCCAGGTCGAGCCGGTTCGCCTGGTCGCGGGCGGCGACCGGGACGCCGTCGAGGCCGCCGATGGCGTGCGGGTTGCTCTGGATGAGCTGTTCGCGCTGTGCGTCTGTGAGGCCGTCCCACCACTCGTTCACCTGGCGGGGATCGGTGCCCTCGGCGGGGATGCGGGGCGCGGTGGTCCCGGAGAGCCGCACGTTGGTGGCACCGACGAGCCCGACGAGTTCGCCCTGCGCCCGTTGATCGGCCTCGGTGGCGCGCATGACGGCCTGCCGGATGTATCCGGCGACCTGTTGGGCACGCTGCTGGGCCGCGCTGACGGCGGCGGGTGACGGGCTGGAACCCAGGGCCGCCCAGTTGATGTGGACGGAGCCGTCCTCGCCCACCCGGCCGGGGATGGAGGGTGCCATGGAGATCGCCGACTCCAGGATCTGCCTGGCGCCGTCCATCTCACCGGCCAGCATGGACACGATGGAGTCCACCCGGCGGTAGGAGGCGGCGGTGTTGCGGTAGTCGGCGAACTGGTTCGCCAGGACTCCCCCGGCGGCGTCGGAGTCCGTCCCCGACCAGGCGGCGGCCAGGCCGACCCGGTGCCGGTCGGTGTCGGTGCCGAACTGTTCCAGTTCCCGTGCGACCTTGCGGGCGGCGTCGGCCGCGCCGCGCAGGGTGCCGGGGTCGGCCATGCGGAGCTGTTGGAACGACACCATGTCAGCGGCCTCCGTTCACGAGGCCGGTGAACGCGCGGAAGCCGCTCGACTGGCGGTCGTCGTTGAGTCCGTGGCAGACGGCGGCGGTCACGACCTTCTCACCGGTGTTGCGGGACTCGCCGGCCAGTGCGCCGGTGAGCGCCTCCAACCGGGCGAAGGTCTGTCGCAGGGTCGCGACCGCGACGAAGCCGTCGTTGCCCTGGCAACCGGCCTCGAAGGAGCCCGACATGCCACGCAGGTATGCGTCGGCGTCCTCGCCCAGGGTGCGGATGCGCGCGCCGAGTGAACGCACCTGTCCCTCATCGATCTGCATACCGAAACCCTTTCAGCCGTGGCCGGTGGGCACCGCCGACGTTTCGGTCACTCTAAATGGATTCGCACGCCGAGGGAAGGGCTGGTGCAAAACGATTTGATAATTTTTAGGAACGTCGATACGCCGATGGCGTGGCCGGTCTCGGGCCACCTCGCCGAGACGACACCCACTAGACCGACTGCGCCTCGCGCCGACCGAACGGCAGCCAACCCCTACCACCGCAGGTGCCGCAACCCGGCCCCTCCCGGCCCGCACCCGGCGACACCACCGCGCCACCGGGCACCCGGCAACGTGGACACCGGACCGTGGGGACCGTGGTCGGGACACCCGCCGGATCAGCCATCGGCCCGCCCCTCCGACCGCCAGCGCCGGTACACCCGCAACGCCCCCGCCTCGATGTCACGCCGCCAGTCCGGCGGGTTGTCCACCCAGCCCGCGCCCCAACGCGGTTCCGGGCAGGTGTCCGGACACGAGATCGTCAGGATCAAGGACTGCTCACCCCGCCAGCACCCCCACACCCGGATGGTGTGCTCCGCCGTCGGCGCCGAGGTCACCGTGAGGGTCTGGTGCGCGGTCGGCACCCGGTAGGTGCCGTACACCGTCATGTCCGCCCACACCGTCGCCGCCGCCCGGTCGGCGTCCTGCGCGGTCATGACGACACCACCGGACCGCACGGCCCACTCTCACCACTCACCCGGCCGGTGAGGGGATCCCTCCGGCGTTCTGGTCCGCCATATGAAAACCGGGCGGGTTCGACGACCTGGATCACGGCCGAATCCCTCCGTATCCTTTCACTGCCATCCATGGTCACTCCAATGCTCGTGGATGGTCCCGGTGCCGGGGCGCGTCACACCGTGCCCCGGCACGTCTCACGAGGGCGTCCCACCGGTCCACACAGACCGAAGGTGCGATCACCTCACCACACGACAATAAGTGTCTCGCGTCTCCATGTGAAGCATGGGCACGACGACTCTCATCTTCGTCCATCGCCGGACCCGTTCGGCGGACGGGCGCCGGATTCCGAAAGGGAGCGCGCCAACGACCGGAATACGGGCCGCCCCCCGTTCCACCGGACCCGGCTCAGCGCTCGGGTGGCCGGTAGATCGGAGGCGTCGACCGGTAGGGCCTCCGGGGCTCGGGAGGCCGCGGCGGGGAGGTCACCGGCCGGGTCGCCGCCCGCCGCCGCAGGAACAGCCAGACTGCGGCGACCGCGATCACCAGCAGGGCGGCGGCGGGCCACCACCATTCGACGCCCTGACCGGGTTCGGAGGTGAGGCTGCCCGAAGGACGGTCCGAGACCGCCGGGGTGCCCGACTCCTCGACCACACCGGCGGGTGCCGCGCCGGCGACACCGACGTGGGCGAGTGCCGCCGTCACGGAGACGACGCCCGCCGCGACCACCCGCAGGACCATCGACGTCACGTCCATCACCGCACCTCCCGACGAGGACACCACCGGACCGAACGACCGGGGCACGCCGACCCTAAGGCCGGAAACCACGGCACGTCAACGCGTTCCGCATGTGAGAGGCAGTCTCAGGCGGAGTCCCGGGCGATCAGCTTGGCCGGGAACACGACCCGCCGCGGCTCGCCCGCGCCGTCGTCGTTCATCCGGCGCAACAGCATCTCCCCCGCCACCTGGCCGTGTTCACGGGACGCGGTGGCCATCGTGGTGAGCCGGGGCGAGACCAGCGCGGCGGCGTCGATGTCGTCGAAACCCATGACCGCGATGTCGTCGGGAACCCGCAGGCCGCGGTCGGCGGCCTCGTACATGGCGCCGATCGCCATCACGTCGTTGCCGCAGATCACCGCGTCGGGCGGCTCGGCCAGGCCGGCGAGGGTCGCCATACCACGCGCGCCGCCTTCGAGGCTCTCCGCGACCGGCACGATCAGTTCCTCCGGCGGGGACACCACCTCCCGGTATCCCGCCAGCCGTCGCGCCGCCGGTTCGGACTCGGTGGACAGGAACGCGATGCGCCGGTATCCGCGCCCGACCAGGTATTCGGCGGCCACCGCTCCGGACTCCTCGTCGGCGTTGGTCACCACGTCGAAGCCGCCGGTCAGGTCGGCGCCCAGCAGCACCAGTGGCACACCGGCGTCGACGACCGGTTGCACGTCCTCCAGGCGCTTGTCCGCGCCGGACATGACGATGCCGTCGACGCGGGTGAGCATCTGGCGGACCACGTCGCGTTCGACACTCCGCTCGGCGTCGGTGCTGGTCACGATGCAGTGGTAACCGGCGGGCGCGACCGCCTCCTGGAGGCCGCGGAATGCCGCCGTGTAGAACGGGTTGGTGATGTCGGGGACGATCACGCCGACCGTGTGGGTGCGGCGGGCGCGCATACTGCGGGCCAGCTCGTTCGGCCGGTAGTCGAGTTCCTCGATGACGGCCAGGACCTTCGCCCGGGTCGCCTCGGACACCGGGCGGCGAGAACTGAGCACATGCGACACCGTGGTGACGCTGACGCCCGCCTTGGCCGCCACGTCGGTGATGCCGACCCGGTCACGACGTGCCACTGCGCAACCACTCCCTCAAACCTGGTCGTCCGGAACCGCTGTCCACCGTCAAGATTACCGGCTCGCAAGACGATTTGCGTGACGCCACGGCCCGATATGTCCCCCATTTGCGAAACATTTAAGAGCACACGTCTCGGCACCCCACCGGGTTGCACCACAGCCGCAGACGACTGCCCCACATCCTCCCTCACGACATGCCATCCCCGGCCCCGTCCCTTCATGAACGGCTCGCCTCGCCGGAAGACACATTCCGCACACGGTCTGCGTCAAGGCGTTCGAGACCACGGGACGATGACTGTCACCGATCGATCACTCACCGAGATGCGACCATAGCTCCCGCAAGGCCACATCCCGCAGTCGTTCGGCGTCCGCTTCGTATTCCCCCGCCCGGCTGTTGTCGTCGGGCTCGATGACCGCGGTCACCTGAACGGTCGTCGCCCTAGTCGTGAAGTAGGCCGAAGAGAACGACCACGCCTCTTCCGCCACCGCCGTCCTGCCGCAGTACGGTCGCCCGTCGAGTTGCATCTCGGTCGCCTCGTCCACCCAGAATGGGATCACCTCACACTCACTCGCCGGATCACCCTCCGCATTCATGACGTCCTGGATGTCCTCGATCTCCTCGGGCTCAAGCACGTAGTGCGTCAAGTCGATGCTCGCCCTCAACTGCGCCGAATCGTCCCGGCCACTGACGGTACAGAGTGGATCGCCGTCCTCGGTCTCGTCCAGCTCGACTTCGACCGAATCGAACGAGTTCGCCAACGCACCCTTCAAGGCATCGCACTGCGTTTCCCACTCCTCAGCACCGAACCCGTCGCCCAGCAGGCGTTGATCGACCGATGGGGAGGGCTCCTGCGCACCGGCCGACGTGGTGGACTCCGATTCGGAGACGGGCTCACCCCCACAGGCGACGGTTCCCAGAACCAGAAGTGCCGCCGTCAAACCCCACGACAAGAGGTGTCGTCGCATCACACGACCACCCATTCGTTCTCCAATTCGTCCCAGTCCTCCACACCGGCCGCTCTCGTATCGGGACTGTAAGCCTGGAACTCCAACGACAAACCGTCCGTACCGTCGGCGGCGAGCTCCAGCGCGCTGGCCTCCTTGCTGAGTGTGGTGGCGAGGTCGTGAATGTTGGTGCCCGTTCCGAACAGTGCGGTGGCCCGCTGCTGGCAGGCGGTGCTGAAACCGTTGATCAGGCCGACGACCGCACCGACGGCGGTTCCGGCGGCGGTACCCACCAGGCCGAAGGGCGACCCCCAACCGGACCCCGTACCACCGTCGGTCAACGCCTGTTTCAGTGCGGCTCCGTCGGCGTCCCGGCACAGCGCCTTCACGTACTCGGCTCGCAGGTTGCCCAGGTACGTCTCGATGTCGGCGGCACATCCGTCGTAGAGTTCCTGGATCTTCGCACGTAGATCCTTCATAGCCCCGAGTTGCTCGGCCAAGGCGTTGCGGCGGCCTTGATCCTCCTCTTCACCGATATACATACGAAGTTGGTTCCATCGCGACACGAAGGCATCGGCTCCGTCGCCCGTCCAGCGTGCGGACACATCCGCGATTCGCTCACCGGAGACGGTATTCCCGTACGGACCGACCAAGTCCTCCAAACGCTCGATGATGTCGTCGAGCTGAGCGGTGTCGAAACGTTTGATCCAGTTGATGAGTTGCCCCGGCGTCGCGGCGCCGGGGGCGACGAGCCTGGCGAGATGGTCGGCGGTGCCGATGTTCAACGCGTTGCCGTGGGCGACGGCGTGCAGTGAGGTCACGGCAGGTCCTCCGGGAAGTAGTAGGAGCCGGGGTCGGCGTACTTGTCGAGCGACACCGCGTTGGTCACGTCGACGTCCGCGTACCGTTGTGCCGCGTCGGCGAGCAGGGGAACGAGGAAGTCGATCTCGTTTCGCACCTCATCGACCTCCTTCAACCGGTTGTCGACCGCCGCGCACCAGTCGCCGTGCAGCTTGGCCGCCCACGGCGCGTCGGTGGGTTCCGCGTCGAACACCATCGTGCCGCCGCCCGGACCGCGTGCCGCGTAGTACTCGAACCAGTCCGCCACCTCGGTGTCCATTCCCCAGTCGACCTGCCCCACGAGGAGCGTCCCGATGTTGACGTACTGGCCGTATCGAGCGATGTACGACGCCACATTCGCACCGGTGGTGCCGAACGTCTGCAACACCTCCGGTCCGGGATCGCGATTGGGGTTCAACGTGATGTTCTTCTCCTGCTCGAACTCCTCCGGGGTCAAGGGCCAGTACTGGTACTCCACGTCCACCGTGTCCGCGGACACCGCGCCGAAGGCGGCCGGCGTCGGATGGAAGTCGGTGGCGTGCAGGCTCGACCACGGCTCCAGGTCGATCCATTTGGCGTCGGCGAACCTCGCGAAGTCGAGAAGGGCCTCCTGTTGGACCTCGAACTCGTCGGACATGTCATCCCTCCTGTCGTGAGGCGTGAAGAAGGTGTTCGAGTTGTCCTCGGTGTACCGCCCGGCGGGCGTTGTTGTATGCGGATATCACGGCATCGCCGAGTTCGTCCTCCGTCATGGCTTCGTAGGCCCCGGGATGGATGCCGAGCACGGCGAGCCGGAAGTCGCCCTTCATGACGACCCGCACCAGACGGTTGGCCGACTCCGCTCCGTATACGGCCTGGATCGACTTCTTCTCCGCTGCCGCGAGACCGGAGGCCGCGTCCCGCCACGCGGCACGATCCCGTTCCCAGAAGTCCTCGTCGGTCACGCGCCGTCCCCGTGCTTCTTCGTGGCGAGCCGGAGTGCGTCTCGCATGGTGGCCTCCGCGGTGGTGATGGTTCGGCCGATCAACGCGGCCATCTCGTCACTGTCTCGCCGGTCCATGGCGCCGTCGGCGATGACGACGTCGGCGAGAGACCCGTTGGCGCGCATCCACACCGATACCGACCGGCAGGGCGAGAGGGTCTCGAACTCGATCTCCCCCAGCCGTGCCGCCAAGCCGTCGAACGACTCGGGCGTATCGGCGGTCAGGCTGATCCGGGCGGTGTTGATCTGGGCGGCGAGGTCCGCCGAGGGGTGCGTCATCTCCGTCTTGGTCCTCCGTGTGTACCGGTGATGCCGATTCCGTAAGACCACCACGTGGACGTGCGCGTGGAAGGGGCCGTGTGCTGCGTCGAGGGGTTCCCGTGCTCGTCGCTTACAGTCATAGCACCCGTGCGCAACCGGCGCAAGTAACCGTTCACTGTGGGCAGTGAGCCAGCCGGCGACAGGAAAGGTGTGGGGCCGGTCGCGATTGAACTGGTCCCTGATAGTTGGACCGGTTATTGAAGGTTAGGCCGCGAGGGTCTGGGCCCGGTACTCGACCGGGCTCAGACCCTCTAGTCGTGTGTGGATTCTTTCGGTGTTGTACCAGGTGATGTATTCCTTGACGGCGGTGATGAGCTGGTCAGGGGTGTGTGGGCGTTCATGCTGGAAGATCTCGGATTTCAGGTGGCCGAAGAAGTTCTCGACTACGGCGTTGTCGAGGCAGTTGCCGCGGCGTGACATCGACTGGACCAAGCCGGCCTCGTTCAGGAGCCGACGCCAGTAGGGGTGTCGGTACTGGAAGCCCTGGTCGGTGTGAACCAGGGGGTGAGCACCTCGCGGGAGGGTGGCAATCGCTGATCGCAACGCCGTGGTCGTCAGGTGAAGGCT
>NZ_VLLL01000007.1:189190-466703 GCF_007994225.1 Stackebrandtia albiflava | reverse complement strand
CCCACATGGGAGAGGAAAGCGCGATGAGCGACGGTTTCGAGGACACGACGACGGATGAGCCGGTGGAGGACGACTACACCGCGGATGACGCGTCGGGTGACTACTTCGACATCAACGGTGATGGTATCGAGGACGCCACGACGGTGGCCGGTGAGGAGACCTTCATCGATGTGGATCACGACGGGGTCGCCGACGGGGTGTTGACCGCCGACGGGGAGTTGTTCTCCGACACCGATGGTGATGGTGTGCTGGATTCGCAGTTGATCGACGTCGATGGTGACGGTCTGATCGATGAGGTGCACACCGACCTGGACGGTGACGGTGACGTGGATCAGGTCGCGGCCGACACCAACGCCGATGGTCTGGTGGACTCGGTGGGTACCGATGTCGACGGTGACGGGGCGTTGGACACCTACGCGGTGGACGCCAACGCCGACGGCCTGGTGGACTCGGTGATCACCGACCAGGACGAGGACGGTGTGGCGGACGTGACGATGACCGACGCCGACGGTGACGGGTACCTGGAGACCGTCGAGTACGGCGACACCGACAACTCCCAGAACCCCGGCCTGGGCACCAACATGAACCCGAACGCCTGACGACCGGCGTGACGTTCTGACACCGACGGCCCCGCGGCCCGCCCGCGGGGCCGTCGGCGTGCCCGGGGGAGCTCACCTAGGTCTCAGGGTTTCTCCCGATGGTGCCGGCGCGCGGCCCCTGGTATCCATGAGGGAGTGCCGGTAGTGAAGGTGGTGCGTATGTCCACGCGGCGTGACGGGGCGGACGGGGACCTCGTCGAACGGTTCGTCGACGACCTGTCGGCCCGGCTGGACGGCTCACGCCGGGCGAAGGCGGACATGCTGCGTGAGGTGCGGCACGGGTTGTCCGACGCCGCCGCCGGCTACCGGGAGTCCGGCATGGCCGCCGCCGAGGCCGAGGCCGCCGCGGTGGCGGAGTTCGGTAGGCCGGCGGAGTTGGCGGGGGAGTTCCAGGTCGAGTTGGCGGCCCGGCAGACCCGGTTCGCCCTGGGTTTCTTCGCGGTGACGGGCCCGGTGGGGGAGACGTTGAGCCGGATCCAGTGGTCGAACGCGGAGCCGGTGGGGCCGGTCGCGTCGCCGCCGGAGTACACGTACCTGCTGTCGCAGGCGGTGGACGTGGTGGGTTGGGGCGCGTCCCTTCTGGCGGTGGTGTTGCTGTTGGCCATGGGGTTCGGTTTCAGCCCGTTGCGTTTCCGGACGGGGTTGGCGCAGCTGGTGGCGTGGTCGATGCTGGCGAAGGTGGTGCTGTTCACGGTCGCCGGTGCGGCGTTGATGGTCCTGTACGGCCGCTTCGAGCCGTTCGCGGATCCGTTCAGTCTGCTGGTGGGGTTGTCGCATCCGGTGTTCGCGGGTGTCGCGGTGTGGTTGGCGTGGCGGTGCCTGCGTACGGCGGGCCACGCGGACCGGTTGGCCCCCGCGTGACGTGAGTCGTCAGCCGGTGCCGAGGACGGCGCCGATGGTGTCGGCGGTCTGCCGCCACTGGCCGCGTTGGGCGGCGAGTTCCCGGGTGCCGGATCCGGTGAGTGAGTATGTGCGGCGTTCCCGTCCGCCGACGTTGCTCCAACTGCTGCGTAGGTAGCCGTTGCGTTCCAGGCGGCGAAGGGCCGGGTAGACGGTGCCGGTGGGTACGTCGAGGGTTCCGCCGCTGCGTTCCTTGAGGGCTTCGATGATCGCGTAGCCGTGGCGGGGTTCGGATTCGAGGACCGCCAGCAGCATGGCGTCGAGGTGTCCGCGCAACGTATCGGCCTTCATAGGTAGCAACGCTACAGGTATTCGGCGGTGGTCGCCACTCTCACTCGTCCGGCTTGCATACTGTGGCTGTCTACATGTAGGCTCTCGATATGTTGCTAGCCTACCTGTTGGTGGTGGCGCCGTGAGTGTCCTCGACCTGTCCCGGTTGCAGTTCGCCGTCACCACCTCGATCCACTGGCTCTTCGTCATGGTCACCATGGGCCTGGTGGTCGTGCTGGTCATCCTCCAGACCCGCGCGCTGCTGACCCGCGACCCCGGGAAACGGGAACTCCTGTACCGGATGACCAGGTACTGGGGGATGCTCTACGTCATCAACTACGCCATGGGCATCGCCTCGGGCATCATCATGGAGTTCCAGTTCGGCACGAACTGGAGCGGTCTGTCCCACATGGCCGGAGACGTGCTCGGAGTGCCGCTCGCCGTGGAGACGCTCGTGGCCTTCGTCGCCGAGTCGACGTTCCTGGCACTGTGGATATTCGGCTGGGGCCGGCTCCCCGAATGGATCCACACCCTGCTGATCTGGCTGGTCGCCGTCACCGCGTACGCGTCCGCCTTCTGGGTGCTGGTCGCCAACGGGTTCATGCAGGACCCCACCGGCTACGAACTCGTCGACGGCCGCGCCAACCTCGTCGACCCCGCGGCCCTGTTCGCCAGCCCCAACGCCATCATGGCGTTCAGTCACATCTGCGGCGCCGCACTGGCCGCCGGGGGCGTCATCCTCACCGTCGTCAGCGCCGCCTACCTGTTCCGCCGGACCCCCGATCAGGCGTTCTTCGTACGCTCGTTCCGGATGGGATACCTGGTCGGCATGGTGGGCCTGCTCTCCGCGTTCGGCACCGGGTGGGCCCAGTACGGGATCGTCACCGAGAACCAGCCCGCCAAGTCACTGGACGCCCTCACCTCCGGCGGCGAGGCCGACGCCGTGCAGGCGGAACTCGTCGCCCAGTTCGGACAGGGGGACTACCTGCTCCCGGCCGGCCTGTTCGCCGCGTTCACCGTCATGATGATGGTCGCCGAGCTCTTCGGCCCGGTCATGTTGTTCGCCTCGCCCCTGGTGATCTGGCGGCTCCCCGCGAAGCTGTGGTGGCTGATGCCGGTCTTCTGGCTGGCCCTGCCGCTGCCGTTCCTCGCCGCCGTCGCCGGGTGGGTGTTCCGCGAGATGGGGCGACAACCCTGGATCATCTACGGCGTCCAACGCACCTCCGAGGCCGTCAGCGACAACGGCATCGGCATGATGTGGACCTCGTTCATCGCGTTCACCGCGATCCTCCTGGTGTTGCTCGTCACCAACTGGTGGCTGCTCGCCCGCCACGCCGTGCGGGGACCGAACCGGGAACTGTTCGGCGTCACACCCGTCGCCCCACCGGCACCCGCCCCCGTCGCGGCCGCCGCCACACCCCGAGGAGCCCTGCATGGCTGAGTTGTTCCTGCTGCTGGTCGGCACGGTGTTCGCCGGCTACTTCGCACTCGCCGGATACGACTACGGTGTCGGGATCCTGCTGCGGGTGACCGCCGTGACCGACACGGAACGCCGGATGGCACTGGGCGCCCTCGGGCCGTTCTTCCTCGGCAACGAGGTATGGCTGGTGGCCGGGCTGGGGTTGCTGCTCGCGGCGTTCCCGCTCGCCGAGGGGGAACTCCTTACCGGCATGTACCCGATCATGGTCCCGTTGATGGCGGCCGTCCTGGTGTTCACCGCCGCCGTGCAGATCCGCAGCCGGTCACAGGCGGGGCGCGGCGTGTGGGACGTGTTGATCGTCGGTTCCGCCTTCGTGATCTCGTTCGGCTGGGGTGCCGCCCTGGGCGCCATGCTCCAGGGCTTCCCGCTGAAGTTCGGCGCGCTGCCGGTCGTGACCGGGGTGCTGACCACGGCACTGTTCACTCTGCACGGTGCGTCGCTGTTGGCGCTGCGGGGCCGCGACGCGGTCCGGGACAGGGCGCTCGCCGCCGCTCGCCGGATGTCGGGTTCCGCCGTGGTCCTGGTGCCGGTCGCCGCCGTGACGACACTGCTTACCGCGAAGGCGGTGTCCTCGGTGTGGGTGACCGGCGGACTGTTCGCGGTGTTGCTGCTGGCGGTGCTGGCCGCGGCGCGTTTCCGGGGGCGTGGCCGCCCGCTGGCCGCCCTGGTGGCGACGGGGGTGGCGTCGGCGCTTCCACTGGTCATCGCCGGTACCGCCGCGCTTCCGGTGCTGTTCGTTCACGAGGACCCGGCGCACTCGCTCACCGTCGCCCAGTCCGTGGCGGGCGACACCTCGCTCGGGTTCCTCCTGGTGACCGCCGTTCCCGTCATACCGGTGCTGTTGGGCTTCCAGATGGTGACGTGGTGGATCTGGCGGCGGGCGCCGCGGAAACCACTCTTCTACTGAACGTAGAATGACTGTCATGCGTCCCGTGGACCCCGCGATGCTGCGCAGGCTGCCGTCACTGCGACGGTACCTGCGCCGCACCGCGGTCACCTCCGTCGTCTCCGCCGGGCTGATCATCGGCCAGGCCGCCGCGCTCTCCGTCGCGCTGGCCACCGCGGTGCGAGACGGCCTCACGCCCGAGGTCACCACCGCGACGGCGTGGTTCCTGGCGGCCGTCGCCGCGCGTGCCGCCGTGCAGTGGTGGCAGGGGGCGTCGGCCGCGCGCGGCGTCGCCGAGGTCAAGACCGAGCTCCGCGACGGCCTGTTCCGGGCCGCCGCCCGCCACGGCCCGACCTGGCGGGGACGGGGACGCACCGGCGAGGCGGTCACCCTCGTCACCAGGGGCGTCGACGGGCTCGACGCGTACGTCAGTGGCTACCTCCCGCAACTGTGTCTCGCGGCGGTCGTGCCGGTCGCGATCCTGGTCGTGATGGCCGTCAACGACCCCGCCTCCATGATCGTCGTGCTCGTCACCATCCCGCTCATCCCGGTGTTCGGTGTGCTGATCGGCTGGCACACCAAGGCGCAGACGGAGCGGCAGTGGCACAGCCTCCGGCGGCTCGGCGGGCACTTCCTGGACGCGGTGGCGGGCCTGCCGACCTCCCGGGTGTTCGGCAGGGCCGCCGACGGCGCCCGCGCGGTGCTGCGCACCTCCGACGACTACCGCGCCGCGACGATGGCGACCCTCCGGGTCGCGTTCCTGTCGGCGCTCGCGCTGGAACTCGTCGCCACCGTGTCGGTGGCGTTGGTGGCGGTGCCGATCGGGCTGCAACTGCTCGGCGGTGACATGGACCTGCGGGTGGCGTTCCTGATCCTGCTGCTCGCCCCCGAGGTGTACCTGCCGCTGCGGTCGATGGGCAGCCGGTTCCACGCCGCGCAGGAGGGACTGGCCGCCACCGGGGCCGCATTCGACATCACCGACACCGACACCCCGACACCCGAGCCCCGCCACGGCAAGGACACCGCGATGATCGACCACGCCACCAGACCCTCCACACCGGAATGTCCACAACCCGCCGAGTATCCACAGGCCCCCGGGCCGCGACTTGCGCCGCCCCGCGTGGCGCCGGATAGGATGACGAGTGGGGCGGAGGTAGGAGGCCCCCCGGGTATCGAAGGCGACCGATCCGTCGAACCGTTCCTCCGGTTCACCGACCTGGCCGTCACCTACCCCGGCGCGGAGCGGCCCGCCGTCGCCGGGCTCACCGCGACCGTCGCCCCCGGTGAACTCGTCGCCCTCGTGGGACGCAGCGGCGCCGGCAAGTCCACCGTCCTCAACGCCCTGCTCGGCTTCGCACCGGTCACCGGCGGCGCCCTCCACCACCGCGGCTCTCCGATCCGGCCCGGCGAGGCGTGGCTGCGCAACGTCACGTGGGTGCCGCAACGCGCCCACCTGTTCGCCATGAGCGTCGCCGACAACATCAGGCTCGGCCAACCCACCGCCGACCCCGACCGCGTCCGGGCGGCGGCGGACGCGGCCTTCGCCACCGAGTTCGTCAACGAACTCCCCGAGGGTTTCGACACCCCGCTCGGCGACGCCGGATTCGGACTCTCCGCGGGGCAGCGCCGCCGCATCGCGTTGGCCAGGGCGTTCCTACGGATCCAACTGCTCGACTGTCCACTGGTGCTGTTGGACGAACCCACCGCCGGCCTCGACCTGCACAGCGAGGCCCGCGTCGCCGAGGCCACCGCGCGACTCCTCGCCGGACGCACCGCGATACTCGTCGCCCACCGCGAATCGATGCTCGACCGTGCCGACCAGGTGTGGCGGATCGCCGACGGCGCGCTCCGCGAGGTCGTCCACCGTTCACCGGCCGGGGCCGTGTCGTGAACGCGTGGCGCCTACTGTGGCCGGTGCGGAGCCACCTGCCGCGGATCCTGCTGGCCGGACTGGTGTCGGCCGCGGCCGAACTCGCCGGGATCGCCCTGATCGCGACCGCGAGCTGGCTCCTCGCCACCGCCGCCGGGCAACCGCCGTTGACGTCCCTCACCGTGGCGATCGTGGGCGTGCGCGCCTTCGCGATCGGCCGGGGGCTGCTGCGGTACCTCGACCGGCTCGTCGGCCACGACGCGGTGTTGCGGGCGCTGGCGCGGCTGCGGGCCCACGTGTTCCGGGCCGTGACGCCGCTGGCGCCGGGGATGACGCGCAGGCACGGTGGCGGTGACCTCCTGACCAGGCTGGTCTCCGACGTCGACTCCATTCAGGACCTGGTGCTGCGGGTCGTCACACCGGCCTGGACCGCCGGGGTCGTCGCACTGGCCGTCACCGGGTTCACCGCCGTGTTCTCGCCGGCCGCCGCGGCCGTCGTCGCCGCCGGGCTCGCGCTCGCCGGGGTCGGGTTGCCGCTGCTGGCGGGCCGGGTCGCGGGCCGTCACGCCGGAGAGGTCGCCGCGCACCGGGCGCGACTCGCCGACGCCACCGTAGACCTGGTGGGCGGTGCCGCCGACCTGGCCGCCTACGGCGCCACCGACGCCGCCGCCGAACGTGCCGGCCGTGACGCGGACCGGCTGGCCGCCGCCGAACGCCGCGCGGGTGTCGCCGGTGCCGGGATCACGGCGGCCGGGACGTTGATCGCCGGCGCGACCGTCGTCGGTGTGTTCCTCACCGCCGGAGGGCTCGGCGTCATGACGGCGGTCCTGGCGTTGACCGCGCTCGTCGGGTTCGAGGTGGTGGCGCCGTTGCCGGACGCGGCTCGGCGGTTCGTCGAGATCCGCGGCTCCGCCGACCGGGTCGTCGCGCTGCTGGACGCCGAACCGGTGGTGCCGGACCCGCCCGACCCCGCGCCGCTTCCGACCGGCGAGGCACGGTTGACGTTGTGGGACGTCCGGCCGGAACTGCCCGGTCGGCGCAGTCACGGCGCGGGAGTCACCCTCGACCTGCCGCCGGGCCGCCGCATCGGCATCGTGGGCGCCAGCGGCGCCGGGAAGAGCATGCTGCTGGCGTCGCTGGTCCGGTTCACGCCCGTCGCGCAGGGCACCGTGACGCTGGGCGGCATCGACCTGGTCGACCTGACGCGGTTGCGGGGCGACGACGTGCGGACCGTGATAGGCGGGATGCTGTCGGACGCGCACGTGTTCCACACCACCGTCCGAGAGAACCTCCTGGTCGCCGCCCCGGAGGCGGAGGACGAGGCGTTGACGGCGGCGCTGCGCCTGGCGGGCCTGCCAGACCTCGACCTGGACCGGCCGGTCGGCGAGGACGGCGGTGAACTGTCAGGCGGCCAACGGCAACGCCTGCTGTTGGCGCGGGCGCTGCTCGGGACGCACCGGATCCTGCTGCTCGACGAGCCCACCGAACACCTCGACGACGCGACCGCCGACGCCGTCACCGCCGACCTGTTGGCCGCCACCGACGGCCGGTCGGTCATCCTGGTGACGCACCGGCTCACCGGCCTGGAGGCACTCGACGAGATCCTGGTGATGGACGACGGCGCGGTGGTGCAACGCGGACGACACGACGAACTGGTCGCCGTCGACGGGCCGTACCGTCGGCTCTGGCGCGCCGGGCGGTTGCAGACCGTATTACCGGGAACCACAGAGCCGGAGAGGACGACTGATAACACCGTGAAGACACTGCGAAACCTGGCCGCCGTCGCGGTCGCCGCCGTCGCCGTGCTGGCGTTCGCGCCCGGCACCGCCTCCGCGCACGCGGGCCTGATCTCGTCCGACCCGGAGGACGGCGCGCGGCTGCCGGAGCCGCCCGCCCAGGTGGTCCTGGAGTTCTCCGAGGAGGTGGACGCGCCGTCGACCCAACTGGCGTTGGTGGCCCCCGGAGGCGACACCGTGCCGTTGCCGGACCCGTCGGTGGAGGGCGACACCATCACACAGCCCGTCACGATCGACACGCCCGGGACGTACACGTTCTCGTACCGGCTGGTCTCGCAGGACGGTCACCCCGTGGAGGGGTCGATCGAGTTCGACGTGGCGTCGGTCCCGACCCCGTCCGGATCGCCGAGCGGCCGGTCGTCCGCCCCCGCGAGCCCGCAGGAGGACACCGCGACGGCCGCGACCGACGACGACTCCGGCGGGGTCGGATGGGGGACGGTGGGCGTGATCGCCCTGGTCGTGGTGGCCGTGGTCGGCGCGGTGCTGGGAATCATGACGGTGGCGCGTCGCCGCTCCCGGTGACCGGGGTAGGCTGACCGCGGATCGATCGACCGTGATGTGAGGAGGTGGCGAGTGATGACCGGAACGTTCCGCACGCCGCCGGAGGCATCCCAGCCGTTCTGATCCCGGCCGACGGCGGCGGCCACACAGACAGGAAACGGCATCCATGCCGAAGACCACTTTCCCGGTCCGGGGCGACGAGCGCGCCCAGTTGACCGCCTTCCTCGATCAGCAGCGACGTCTCGTCCGGACGAAGTGCGAGGGCCTGTCGGAGGCCGACGCGCACCGGAGCCTGTTGCCGTCCTCACCGTTGACCACGGTGGCCGGCCTGGTGTCCCACCTGCGGTGGGTCGAGTACTCCTGGTTCCACCTGAACCTGCTGGGGACGCCCGACTCGGGGCAGACCCCGTGGGCGCCGGACCGTCACCCCGACGCGGAGATGATGGTGGACTCCGTCCCGTTGGCGGAACTGCTGGACGACTACGACGCCGAGTGCGCGCGGTCCCGCGCGATCGCGGCGGCGCACTCGCTCGACGACGTCGAGAAGGCGCCGCCTCCGGCGGAGGCCGGGTCGTCCGGGCCCGTCTCGCTGCGGTACATCCTGTTGCACATGATCGAGGAGACCGCCCGGCATCTCGGGCACCTCGACCTGTTGCGCGAGATGTCGGACGGCGTGAAGGGTTACAAGCGTCCCTTCGACGGCGCCTGACACACCCCCGCCGCGGCGTCCCGGTGCTCCCGGCTCGCCGCGGCGGGGTCGGTCCTGTCAGGACTACCACCTGCGCGTATGGCGTCGCGGGTTGCGTGTGACCGGTATGGTCGATGGAAGCCCGCACCGTGCCCTCGAACGAAGGTGTGCCGTGACTCATCCTCCACAAGGTCCCGATCACCAGAGCCCCTTCGGAATGCCCTCGCCGGATCCCTCCGGTTGGCCGGAGTCGCGGCAGGAACCCCACGACTATCCGGACCGGGGCAGCGCCGGCACCGAGTACCGGTTCGATTCGCCCGTGGACGGTTACACCCCGGGTCAGCATTCGGCCGTCCCGGCGTCGCCGGGCGCGCCGCAGTACGGGACGCCCGGGTATCCGACGTCGGCGCCGCCGGGTTGGGCGGGGCCGCCGCCCGGCCATCCGCCGCAGCACGTCCCGCAGTATCCGCAGTACCAGCCGCCGGTCCCGCCGCCGAAGTCGCAGGCGGGGTTGTTCGTTGGCCTGGGGCTGGGTCTGTTGGTGATCATCGCCGTCGTGATCGTGGTGATCGCCGCGAACAGTGGTGGCTCCTCCGGCACCACGGCCGACGACACCGACGCCACGACCGCGTTGACTCCGACGCAGGTCGTCGACGGCTACTACCAGGGCCTGAAGAACCACGACGTGGACGCGATCCTGGCGACACTGTGCCAGGTGGAGGTCAACGCCTACAACGCCGACCCGTACACGGAGGAGGAGCTGGAGACCGAGTTGTGGTCGCTGGCCGACGCGTCCTCGTACGAGATCACGCGTGAGGAGGGCGCCGACACGGCCGAGGCGCGGGTGTACGTGGACGTCACGTACCAGGGGCAGACGAGCGTGACGATCGCGGTGTTGCAGAAGGAGAGCGACGCCTGGAAGATCTGCCGCTGGGAGTACCAGTAGCGCCGTGCGGCCCGGGAACCTGAAGCCGGGCTGAATATCCGGTTGACGCCGTTTCGCCCGGTTTGCGACACTTCGCGGTGTGTGTGGCCTGCCCCCGGTCGGGGTGGGGTGTGGGCTCGCCGACGTCTCGCGGCCCGGCATCCCGTCGCGGACCCGTCCGGTCCGGCATGCTGGTCGCGGCGGTCCTGGTCCGCCGCCGGAGGAGGTGCCGGGGTGTCGTTCACCGACGAGGAGCTCGCGTATCTGCGCGCCCAGCCGTTGGCGCGCTTGGCGACGGTCGATCCGGCGGGCGCGCCGGACGTGGTGCCGGTGGCGTTCGAGTGCGACGGCCGGGTCTTCTGGGTGGGTGGCTCGGGCGAGTCGGTCCTCGCCACGCGGAAGTTCCGCAACGTCGCCGCCGGGGCCGACCGGGTGGCGCTGGTGGTGGACGACCTGGTGTCCCTGGACCCGTTCGTGGCGCGCGGCGTCCGGGTGTACGGGCGGGCGGAGCAGCCGGTGCGCCGCACCGGCATGACCGGCCCCGGCGTGTACATGCGGATCACGCCGACGGTGTCGTGGAGTTGGAATCTCGCCGGGGAGCCCGTCGGCGAGGAGTGGTACCCGAGTCGGCGCACCGTGCACGACGTCCCGCGCGACTGAGCACAGTGGTCCCGAGCGCGGCCGTCGTGTGATCCGGCGCGGCGTGAGGTGGCGATCACGGTCCTTCACCTGCTACCGTTTCGCCATGCGCTCGCTTCTGCTCACCAAGCGGCGCGCGATCGACTTCTGCCTGATCGCCGCCAGTCTCTGTCGCCGCTAGTCGGCGGCTGCAACGCGCGCGCCTCCGCTTCGCATGTGATTCGTTCCGCGAAGTCTTGGTATCTGGAATCGCCAGTCCTCCCGTGACGAGTCACCTCGCGTGGTCCCCAGCGCCTGCCACCCGGTCCCTGGTGTGGTCCGTCCGTGTCAGCCGGTAACGCGGTCGCCTTCCATCTCCATCGAATCCTTTCCGTCATCCACAGGAGACACCGCATGAGCCGTGACAACGTCCTGGTCAGCGCAGACTGGGCTGAACAGAACCTCAACGCCGACAAGGTGGTGTTCGTCGAGGTCGACGAAGACACCGCCGCCTACGACGGGTCGCACATCCCGGGCGCCGTCAAACTCGACTGGAAGACCGACCTGCAGGACCAGGTGCGGCGTGACTTCGTCAACGCCGAGCAGTTCTCGACGCTGTTGTCGCAGCGCGGAATCGCGAACGACGACACCGTGGTCCTCTACGGCGGCAACAACAACTGGTTCGCCGCGTACGCGTACTGGTACTTCAAGCTGTACGGGCACCAGGACGTGAAGCTGCTCGACGGCGGCCGGAAGAAGTGGGAGCTGGACGCCCGTCCGCTCACCGCCGACCCGGTCTCCCGCGCGGCGACGAACTACGTGGCGAACCCGCTGGACGAGTCGATCCGCGCCTACCGCGACGACGTCGTGAAGGGCATCGGCGTCGTGAACCTCGTGGACGTGCGTTCACCCGACGAGTACGCGGGCCGTCTGCTCGCCCCGGCGCACCTGCCGCAGGAGCAGTCGCAGCGGGCCGGGCACGTACCCACCGCGTTGAGCGTGCCGTGGAGCAAGGCCGCCAACGAGGACGGGACGTTCAAGTCCGACGCGGAGCTCTCGGCGCTGTACGCCGACGCGGGCCTCGACGCCGACAAGCCGACCATCGCGTACTGCCGCATCGGTGAACGCTCCTCCCACACCTGGTTCGTGCTGCGTGAGCTGCTCGGCCACCGGGACGTCCGCAACTACGACGGCTCGTGGACCGAGTACGGCTCCCTGGTCGGTGTGCCGATCGCGTTGGGCGACGAGCCCGGAAAGGCGGTATGACGTGACCGTGAATCAGACGGCGGCCGGTTGCGCCGCCCCTGCGCAGGGCGGCCCGTTGCCGGCCTCGGTGAACCTCGCGACCGAGACGGTCGTGTCGGGCCGGGTCGTGAACGCCTCCGGTGACCCGGTGACCGGCGCCTACGTGCGCCTGCTCGACGGCGGCGGCGAGTTCACCGCCGAGGTCGTCACCGGTGAGGGCGGCGTGTTCCGGTTCTTCGCCGCGCCGGGCGGATGGACGTTGCGGGCGTTGTCGCGTGACGGCGACGGTTCGCTCGACGTGACGGCACGGCAGGGCCTCAACGAGGTGACCGTGGGAGTGAACCGGTAGACCCGGGGGCGGAATGGACCCGCGGACGGCGGAAGGGAACCCCACCGTCCGCGGGTCTTCGCGTTCTGGTGCGGCCTGACGGAGCCTCACGGTGAGACGGCGCGCACACGCAGGGCGAGGTCGCGCGACCCACTGTCGGTGTGGTGGCCGCCGGGTCGCATAGTGGTTGCCGTGGCAGTGAACCTGATCGAACTCGTGGGGTGGCGCGCGTGACCGGTGGCCGGGGCGGCGCGCGCGACGGTGCCCGCCGCGTGTGGCGTCTCGTGCGGCGCCGGAAACTGGCGGTGGTGGTGACGGCGTGGGCGGTGCTACTGGCGGTGTTGGCGTTCCTGTCGCCGTCGGTGACGGTGCGGGAGCAGACGACCGTCGCGGAGGTGCTGGACACCCTGGACGCCGCGATGGGCGACGCCGCGGTCGCGCTCGCCGGCGGCGACTTCGGTTACCGGGTGTCGGGCCTGACGTCCACGGGCGGCTGCGACATCACCCCGTTGCGGGGCGGCGACCGGTACCTGCGCGAGACGGAGGTGTTCGCGGCGGACACCGGTGCCGCCGTGACGTCGTTGTTCGAGGCGCTGCGGGAACCGTACCGGCTGGAGTTGGTCTCGGCCGACGGCATGCCGCCCCGGTACACCGGGGTGGTCCCGGGTTACGTCGAGCTGGAGCTGCGCACCGAGCCCGACCGGGTGGTGTGGGTCGCCGACACCGGTTGCCGGGCGCCCGGTGACGAGGTCGGCAGCCTGCGGACCGGTTTCGAGCCGCCCGCCGAGGCGGCGGCCGGTTTGACGGCCCTGGGCGTGGAGTCCCCGGTGTGGCGGCTCGCGAGCGCGTACTGCGGTGGCGCGGGCGGCACGGTGAGGTCGGTGACGGGCACGGCGACCGTCCCGGACGGCGCGCCGGGTGTCGACGGGCTCGCCGAGGACCTGCCGGAGTCGGCGACGGTGCTCGTGGCGAACGAGACGGTGCTGGCGTACCGGATCCGGGACGCGGTGACGGTGATCGACGTGGTGGACGGCACCGCCCACGCGAGCACTACTGTGGATTGTCGCTGACGGCCGCCTCGTCCGCGCGGTGCAGGGCGGTGTAGATGTCGTCGGCGGACATTCCGCCCGCCACCTCGCCGTCGGTGTCGCGTACCGCGACCAGGCCCGTGTCGCCGTCCAGCAGTTCCGACAGCGCGGTCCGCAGCGACGCGTCGTGGTCGACGCGCGGGTGGTCGCCGGCGGGCAGGTCGCGGAGTCCGCTGGTGGGGACCTCGGTCACCGATAGGCGTTTCACGCCCCGGTCGGCGCCGACGAACTCACCGACGAAGGTGGTCTGCGGGCTGGCCAGGATCTCGGCGGGGGTGCCGTACTGCTCCAGTTTGGCCTCGTGGGACAGGACCGCGATCTTGTCGCCGAGCCGGATCGCCTCGTCCACGTCGTGGGTGACGAAGACGATGGTCTTGCCCACGTCCGCCTGCAACCGCAGGAACTCCTCCTGGAGCCTGCCGCGCGCGATCGGGTCGACGGCCGAGAACGGCTCGTCCATGAGCAGGACCACCGGGTCGGCGGCGAGGGCGCGCGCCACGCCGACGCGTTGCCGCTGGCCGCCGGACAGTTGGTGCGGGTAGCGCTTCCCGTGTACGGCGACGTCGAGGCCCACCAGGTCGAGCAGTTCCTCGACACGTTCGTTGGTGCGTTGCCTCGACCAGCCGAGCAGGCCGGGCACGGTGGCGACGTTGGCGGCGACGGTCTGGTGCGGGAACAGGCCGACGTCCTGGATCACGTATCCGATGCGGCGGCGCAACGCGACCGGGTCGGCGGTGGCGACGTCCTCGTCGCCGATGGTGATGCTTCCCCCGGTGGGCTGGATGAGCCGGTTGATCATCCTGAGGACGGTGGACTTGCCGCAGCCGGACGGGCCGACGAGGGCCACCAGGTCGCCGGCGGCGATGTTCATGCTGAGGTCCGCGACCGCGACGGTGCCGTCGGGGTAGACCTTGTTGACGCCGTCGAGCCTGATCGGTGCGGCGCTGGCGGTAGACATGGGTTCGACCCTACCCATCGGGGGCACGTTTCAGGCCGGGGTGTGGCCGGGCCGATGCGCGCGGGCGCAGGTGGTGGCGTCGGAGCCGTTGGCGGGGGGGGTATCGCCCGGGGTGCGGTCCGGCCGTCCAGCCGGTACGGTGACGGGGTGTCTGTCGCGAGCCCATTCGACGACTCGGCGAACCCGTGGTTCTCGTGGTCCTATGTCGAGTCGAACTACGAGTCCCTGCTCGACGCGCTGTGGGAGCACGTGCAGTTGACGGCGGTGTCGGTGGTGATCGCGGCGGCCATCGCGATTCCACTGGGGATAGTGGCGGCCCGGTCGCGGTTGGCGGCGACGACGATCCTGTCGGCGTCGGGCGTCATGTACACGATCCCGTCGCTGGCGGTGTTCGCGCTGTTGACGCCCTACCTGGGCCTCTCCTCCGAGACGGTGGTGTTCGGCCTGGTCATGTACGCCCTGCTGATCCTGGTGCGCGCCACCCTGACGGGACTGCGGCAGGTGCCGGTGGAGGTCATCGACGCGGCGGGCGGCATGGGTTACAGCAGGCGGCAGCTCCTGGCCAGGGTGGAGTTGCCCCTGGCGTTGCCGAGCATCATGACCGGCCTGCGGATCGCGACGGTCTCGACGGTGGCGCTGGTGACGGTCGGTTCCGTCGTCGGGCACGGCGGCCTCGGCCAGTTGATCGTCAGCGGTTTCCGGAACAACCTGTACAAGCCGCAGATCATGACGGCGACGGTGATGTGCGTGCTCCTGGCGTTGCTGTGTGAGGCGGCCCTGGCGTTGGCGGCGCGCATGCTGACACCGTGGACGAGGAGGCGGGCGTGAACCCGTTCGCGGCGGCCTTCCAGTGGCTCAACGACCCGCTGAACTGGACGAATCCGGACGGCGTGCTGGTGTTGCTGTGGCAGCACCTGTACCTGTCGGCGCTGGCGGTGCTGCTGGGATGCGTGGTTGCCTGGCCGATCGGGTTGTGGCTCGGTCACTCCGGTCGTGGCGGTGTCGCCACAGTGACGGTCTCCAACCTGACCAGGGCGATTCCGACGATCGCGTTGTTGAGCATCTTCCCGCTCACGGCCCTGGGGTTCAGTTCGTGGTCGGTGATCATCCCGTTGGCGGTGTTCGCGGTGCCTCCGCTGTTGGCGACGGCGTACACGGGGGTCCGCGAGGTGGACGCCGGTGTGCGGGACGCCGCGATCGGGATGGGACTGTCGAAGTCGCAGCTGATGCTGCGGGTGGAGTTGCCGCTGGCGGTGCCGCACCTGGCGGGCGGGTTCCGTACCGCGGCGGTGCAGGTGGTGGCGACGGCGAGCCTGGCGGCGTTGTTCAACGGCGGTGGCCTGGGTGAGATCATCGCGCGTGGTTTCGGCAAGACGATCGCGGTGGGCGCGGGCGAGATCCTGGCGGGCGGCCTGTTGATCGCGGCCCTCGCGTTGGTCGTGGAGGGGCTGCTGGGGCTGGCCGAGAAGTACGCCACACCGCGTGCACTGCGGACGGCGGTCGGCCGGTAGCGCTCCGGGCGCGACATCCCGGGCGGCGCATCGTATCGGCGGCGCGCGCCGGGGCGGGTGTGAAGACGCGGATACTCGTTCCGTTCGTCGGTGTGACCCCGTACGGTGGGGGCATGGCCCCCAAAACCATGAAGAGGATGACCGCGCTACCGGTGATGGGACTGCTGGCGTTGACGCTGGCAGCCTGCGGTGACCCGGGTTCATCGGGCACGACGGCGCCGGAGGACGTCACGGGCGAAGGTTGCGAACCGATCGCCGGTGACACCCTGGTGGCGCTCGAAGACGACAAGCAGTTGCAGGCGTCGGAGAACGTCCTGCCGGTGTTCCACTCCGACGCGGCGGACGACGCCGCGTTGGCGGCGGTGAACGCGGTGTCGGCGGTGTTGACCACCGACACCCTGATCGAGTTGAACAAGTCCGTGGACGTGGACCGGGTGACGCCGGCCGACGCGGCGGAGGGTTTCCTGATCGAGTCCGGTGCCGCCGAAGGGCTCTCCGGTGGCTCGGGCGAGCTGATCGTCGGCCACGCCGACTACTCCGAGAGCGAGACGCTCGCGAACGTGTACGCCGGTGCCCTGGAGGCCGCCGGGTTCGAAGTGGAGCTTCAGGCGGTGGGTAACCGGGAGGCGTACCTCACGGCGCTGCGCGACGGCCAGTTCCAGGTGATGCCGGAGTACGCGGCGTCGTTGACCGAGTTCCTGAACCCCGACGCCGGTCCCGACACCGCGCCGGTGGCGTCCAGTGACATCGCCGAGACGATGGCCATGCTGGAGCCGTGGGCGACCGAGGCGGGTCTGACCGTCGGCGAGCCGTCCGAGGCGCAGGACACCAACGCGTACGCGGTGACCACGGCGTTCGCGGAGGAGCACGGCATCTCGACGTTGAGCGAGTTCGCGGAGAAGTGCAGTGGCAAGGCCAGCATCCTGGGCGGTCCGGCGGAGTGCCCGGACCGGCCGTACTGCCAGCTCGGCCTGGAGGAGACGTACGGCATCCAGTTCGGACAGTTCAAGAAGCTGGACATCGGGACGCTCAGCAAGCAGGCGCTGGTGCAGGGTGAGATCACGGTCGGGACGGTGACGTCGACCGACGGTTCGCTGGCCGAGGGTGTCACGGTGGAACCGGAGCCGCAGCCCGAGGAGAGCTGATCCACGTTCGTCACGACGGGGTGTGTGCGGGTGTCCGCGCGCGCCCCGTCGTCGTGTGCGGTCCCCGGGGCGGCGGTGGAGAATCGTAAAAACGTTTTGCTCGCCGGCGCGGGCGAATACTGTGATGCCCGCCACTGTCCGGCCGTGTCGATACGGCCGTATATGTCCTGTGTTGACCCCAATTCGGCGGCGGTCTCCCGCGGTCCACTGAGGCTTCGAGCCATTTCCATGCCTTTACAAGCGAATCCGATTCGCATACTCTCCCCGGCAAGCTCGTGCCCGCGAGCCCCGCTCTACCCGAGCGTCAAGTGGCGTGACCGGCACACACGTCCCTCCCGGGCGGTGGTCGGCCGTGCCCTTGTAACCCTTCGAGGGAGAAGGCACATATGACCAAACGAACACGACTGGCCGCGGCGGTCGGTGTGGCGGCGACGGCCGCCATCGCCGCGGTGACCCTGGGCGCCGCCCCGGCACATGCCGAGGGCACCGTCCTCGGCGCGGACGCCCCGAACGCCATCGACGGCGAGTACATCGTCAAGCTGAAGGACGTCGTCACGACGGCCACCGGCGAAGGTGTCCTGGCCTCCTACGAGACCGACGTCGCCGCCCGCTTCCCCGCGTTCAACGGCTTCCTGCTGGAGATGTCGGCGGACGAGGCCAGGGCACTGGCCGCCGATCCGTCGGTGGACTACGTGGAGCAGAACGGCACGGTGAGCATCGCCGGTACCCAGTCCAACCCGCCTTCGTGGGGCCTGGACCGGATCGACCAGGACTCGCTGCCGCTGGACGACTCCTACACCTACCCCGACTCGGCGGGTAGCGGCGTGACCGCGTACATCATCGACACCGGTGCGGACCTCGACCACCCCGACTTCGGTGGCCGGATGACCAGCGGTGCCGACACCGTCGACAACGACGACGACGCCGAGGACTGCCAGGGCCACGGCACCCACGTGGCCGGTACCGTCGGCGGCACCGAGTACGGCGTCGCCAAGTCGGTGGACATGGTCGCGGTGCGGGTGCTCGACTGTAACGGTTCCGGCACCTACGACGGTGTCATCGCCGGTGTGGAGTGGGTGACCGCCAACGCACAGCAGCCCGCGGTCGCCAACATGAGCCTCGGCGGCGGCTTCAGCCAGGCCGTGAACGACGCCGTGGCCGCCTCGATCGCCTCGGGTGTCACCTACGCCCTGGCGGCCGGTAACGACTACGGCTCGGACGCCTGTGGCGGCTCGCCGGGATCGACCCCGGAGGCGCTGACGGTCGGCTCGACCAACAGCAGCGACGCCCGCTCGTCGTTCTCCAACATCGGTTCCTGCGTGGACGTCTTCGCCCCCGGCGAGGGAATCACCTCCGCGTGGCTGAACGGCGGTGAGAGCACCATCTCCGGCACCTCGATGGCCTCCCCGCACGTGGCGGGCGCGGCGGCGCTGCACCTGGGTGAGAACCCGAGCGCCACCCCGGCCGAGGTCGGTACCGCCCTGGTGGACAACGCCGTGGACGGCGCGGTCGGCAACCCCGGTTCCGGCAGCCCGAACAAGCTGCTGAACATCGGCTACCTCAACGGCGGCGGCGGACCGGGCGAGCCCGGCCCCGGCGACTGCGAGGCCACCAGTGACTCCGCCACCGCGATCGCGGACCGCTCCACCGTGGAGTCCGTGCTGGCGTTGTCCTGTGAGTCGGCCGGCGCGGCCGAGGTGACGGTGGACATCACCCACACCTACCGCGGCGACCTGTCGATCACCCTGGTGTCGCCCGACGGCACCAAGTTCAGGTTGAAGGCGGCGAGCGTGAGTGACAGCGCGGACGACGTGAAGGCCACCTTCCCGGTGGACCTGAGCGGCGAGACCGCCACCGGTGACTGGACGCTGGTCGTCCGGGACCACTACCGGGGTGACACCGGCACGCTGAACAGCTGGTCGCTGACCATGTGATGCGGCGCCGGTTCCACACCGACGTCGTCTGAGAGCCGCCCGGCCGTGAAGCCGGGCGGCTCTTCGCGTGTCCCGGGCCGTTCAGTGGGCTCGGGACCTCCCCACGACTATCCCTTGTCGACCCGGCGTCGTCGCGGGATCGTCGTGGGCGGCGCCCGCGTGCGGCCGCACCTGCGCGACCGTGTCGTCACGACTCCACTGTGGTTCGCGGCCGGCCTCGATTCGACCCCCGGCTGACCTGCGGCGCGGAACTCTGCGTGCTTTAATGATCATTAAATTGATGGGCGTGAATCTATTTACAACATGAGAATAGTTCAATACGCTCAATGCGGTTCGTGCCCTCGAACCGCGCTTCTCGCCCGGAAGCGAACCTCTCGCGGCCCGGCCGGATTCCGGCACAGTCTGACCGAGCCGCCCCGTATCCCACAGGGAGCGAGACACATGACACAACGATGGACAAGGCGGCTGTCGGCCGTGGTGGGCGTATCCGCCACCGCGGCACTGGCGGCACTGAGTCTGGGTGCCACCCCGGCACAGGCCGAAGGGGTCATTCTCGACGCCGACCTCCCCAACTCGATCGAAGGCAGCTACATCGTCGCGCTCAAGGACGGCGTGAGGACCCAGGCCGACGGCCTGGCGGCCGCCTACGACGGACAGATCAAGCGCACGTTCGGCTCGATCAACGGCTTCTCGGTCCGGATGGACGAGGCCGACGCGTTGAAGCTCGCCGCCGACCCGGCGGTCGAGTACGTGGCCCAGGACGGCACGGTGAGTATCGCCGCGACCCAGAACAACCCGCCTTCGTGGGGCCTGGACCGGATCGACCAGGCGAACCTGCCGCTGGACAACTCCTACACCTACCCCGACTCGGCGGGTAGCGGAGTCACCGTCTACGTCATCGACACCGGCGCCGACCTGGATCACCCGGACTTCGGAGGCCGGATGTCCAGCGGTGCCGACACCGTCGACAACGACAACAACGCCGAGGACTGCCAGGGCCACGGCACCCACGTCGCCGGCACCGTCGGCGGCACCCAGTACGGCGTCGCCAAGAACGCCGACATGGTCGCCGTCCGGGTGCTGAACTGCTCCGGTTCCGGCACCTACGAAGGCGTCATCGCCGGCGTGGACTGGGTCACCGCCAACGCCCAGCTGCCCGCCGCGGCCAACATGAGCCTCGGCGGCGGCTTCAGCCAGGCCGTCAACGACGCGGTCTCGGCCTCGATCGACGCCGGTGTCACCTACGCCCTGGCAGCCGGTAACGACAACGGCGCCAACGCCTGCAACGGTTCGCCCGGCTCCACACCGGACGCGCTGACGGTGGGTGCCACTCAGAGCAACGACGCCCGCGCGTCGTTCTCGAACATCGGTTCCTGCGTGGACATCTTCGCGCCCGGCGTGAGCATCACCTCGGCGTGGCTGAACGGTGGCACCAACACCATCTCGGGCACCTCGATGGCGTCGCCGCACGTCGCCGGCGCCGCCGCCCTGCACCTGGGTGAGAACCCCGGTGACACCCCGGCCCAGGTCGGTGCCGCCCTCGTCGGCAACGCCACCAGCGGTGTCATCTCCAACCCGGGTAGCGGCAGCCCCAACCTGCTGCTGAACATCAGCTACCTGAACGACGGCACGCCGCCGACCGACAACTTCTCGGTCTCGGTGTCCCCGACCTCGGGTACCGTGCAGCCGGGTGGCTCGACCACGGCCACCGTGTCGACCCAGACCACCTCGGGCAGCGCCCAGACGGTCAGCCTGTCGACCTCCGGTGCGCCCGCGGGGGTGACCGCCTCGGTCAGTCCGTCCAGTGTGACCACCGGTGGTTCGGCGACGCTGACGCTGACGGCGTCCAGCAGCGCCGCGTCCGGCACCTACACGATCACGGTGACCGCGACCGGTTCGGTGACCCGCACGGCCAGCTACTCGCTGACCGTCGGTGGCACCGGCGGTAACTGCGCCGGCGCGAACAACACGGCGCGGGCGCTGCCGGACACCGCCACGGTGAACTCCACCGTCGCGGTGAGCTGTGGCCGCAACGCCTCCGCCAGCAGCTCGGTGACCGTGGACATCAACCACACCTACCGCGGTGACCTGCGCATCGTCCTGATCGCCCCGGACGGCACGCAGTACGTGTTGAAGACCCAGAACATCTTCGACGGCGCGGACAACGTCAAGGCCACCTTCCCGGTGAACCTGTCCTCCGAGGCCGGCAACGGCACGTGGACGCTGCGGGTCATCGACTACTACTCGGGTGACTCCGGCACGTTGAACAAGTGGTCGATCACGCTGTAGCCCGATCGCTTCACCCTTCCCTTCCCAGACGCCCGGCCGGAACCATCCGGCCGGGCGTCGCCGTGTGCCCGCGCCCGGCGTCACGGAAAGTGTTCGCGCGGAGACGATTCCGCCCATTTGTCCACATTATAAATTTGTTTCTTTTCCGTTACCTACCAATCGGTAGCCTGCCTGCGAGAACGCACGGTAACGACCGCGACGGCCGTCGCCCCTTAGGAACTATTTGGGAAAGAGCTCTTTACATGCCTAAATCCAGCACATACGGTTCGCATACGGCCTCGACGGGGCGACCAGCCCCGGGAGGGCCGGCTTCTTTCGGCCGGGCGGCGGTGCCGACTACTTCGGTGGCGCCACGGAGGTCGCGACGCGACACCCACAGGGACGCTGAGGCACGGCACCGCAGCAGCCCGCCCACCCCAACGAGAGAGAAGACCGCATGAGAATCAACAAGACGGGGCGCATGGTCGCCCTCGGAGCGGCGGGATCCGTCGCGATCGCCTCGGCGATACTGGCAGCCGCCCCGGCACACGCCGAGGGCACCGTGATCGGCGCCGAGAACCCGGACGCCATCGCGGGGGAGTACATCGTCGTCCTGAACGACGGGGTCTCCGCCTCGGCGAAGACGGCGGCCGGTATCGCGTCCGAGTACGACGGGAAGGTCCGTCAGACCTTCGACACCATCAACGGCTTCTCGGCGAACCTGTCCGAGGACGAGGCACGTGCACTGGCCGCCGACCCCTCGGTGGCGTACGTGCAGCAGAACGCGGTCATGACGATCGCCGCCACACAGGACAGCCCGCCGTCATGGGGGCTGGACCGGGTCGACCAGGACACCGCCACCGGCGACGCCGCCTACACCTACCCGGACTCCGCCGGGTCGGGCGTGACGGCGTACGTCATCGACACCGGCGTCGCCATGGACCACCCCGACTTCGGGGGACGGGCGACCAGCGGTGTGGACACCGTGGACGGTGACGAGGACGCGACCGACTGCCAGGGCCACGGCACCCACGTGGCGGGCACCATCGGCGGTGAGGCCCACGGCCTCGCCAAGAGCGTCGACATCGTCGGCGTCCGGGTACTGGACTGCAACGGATCCGGCAGCTATGAGGGCGTCATCGCGGGCATCGAGTGGGTCACCGAGAACCACACCGCCCCCGCCGTCGCCAACATGAGCCTCGGAGGTCCGCAGGACCAGGCCGTCAACGACGCCGTGGAGGCCTCGGTGGCCGCGGGCGTGACCTACGCGGTCGCCGCGGGCAACGACTCGGGTGCGGACGCCTGCGGATCCTCGCCGGCATCGGCCCCGTCGGCCATCACCGTCGCCGCCAGCGACGACACCGACGCCCTCGCGTCGTTCTCCAACATCGGCACCTGTGTGGACATCATCGCGCCGGGCGTGGACATCACCTCGACCTGGCTCGACGGCGGCACCGACACCATCTCGGGCACCTCGATGGCGTCCCCGCACGTCGCCGGGGCCGCCGCGCTCTACCTGGGTGAGAACACCTCGGCCACCCCGGCCGACGTGTCCGCCGCCCTGGTCGACAACGCGCTGTCCGACGTCGTCCCCGACCCGGGGACCGGCACACCCAACAAACTGCTCAACATCGGTTTCCTGAACGCCTGAGGTGACCGAGCACTGATCCGGCACATGCCGGGGCTCCCGCCAGGGGGTCCCGGCATCAGTGTGTCCGGGGGCCGGCGGCTACTCGCGCACCCCGGCCAGGCCCCGGTCCAGGAGCGAGAACACCGCGGCGACGGTCTGGGCCTCGTCGGCGCCGTCGTTGTACACGTTGCCGCTCGCGTTGGCCGAAACGTGTCCACTGAGGGCCGTCACCGCGATCCAGTCGTAGACGTCCTCGGGCTCGTCGTAGTCCTCGACGTCCTCGGCGAAGTCGTAGGAGGACGTGTCCCACCCGGGTGCCGCGTGGGGAGTGGGGTGGACGCGCCCGGAGTAGTCGTCGGCGGCGTCGGCGCCGAAGGCGAAGACGTAGAAGTTGATGATGAAAGCGTCCATGTCCCACTGGTACACGCAGCTCACGGCGCTGGCGGCGTGTAGCACCTCGTCCCCGCCGACACCGGCGTCGGCGAACTCGACGGCCTCGTCCACGGCGCCGCTGCTCGCCGTGAGGTCGATCTCGTCGAACGCGGGGAAGCCGGGGAACACGGACCGCAGCGCGTCCTCGCTCGGACAGACCTCCTCCGCCGAGGCCCAGAAGTCGTAGGGGAGGTCGTCGAAGAACTCCTGCGCCGCCCCCTCGGGCATCGGGGGCGCCGGGTCCACGAACTCCGCGCGACCGCCACAACCGGCCGGAGCGACGAGCAGCGTTCCGGTGAGCAGGACCCGTGTCGCCCACCGCCGGCCGGGCCGTTCACGGAAGCGGGGTGCCGTCATGCCGTCGTCTCCTGGGGTCGGGGGCCCGCACCGGTACGGTTGGGCGCTCAACCTATCCCCGGACGGCCGAGCCGGGGTTACCGGCGGATGCCGGCGCGGCGACCGCCGGGTGAACGCCCGGCGAACCACCACCCGGCGCACGACCCCGTCACACCGTCTCCGCGCGGTACAGGTCGGCCACCGACACGGTGTCGATCTCGGGATCCGCCTCGACCGCCGCCTCGAAACCCGCCGCGGCGTAACAGGCCAGGCGGCAGTCGGTGACATCGATACCCATGTCTCCCAACAGTTCCCGCGCCCTTGTCAATCGCGCCACCTGACGTCCGCCCATCGTCTCGCCCCACTTCGCCTCTCCGATGGACAGGAGTCGGCGAGGTCGTCCCGGTTCCTCCGGAGCGAAGACCGCCACGTCGATCTCGATCTGGCGGCGCCGGTTGTGGTCTGCGACGACACCGGAACCGACGACGCCCGCCGGTTCGCCCCGATGGTCACGAAGCAGCGCGAAGTCACGGCAGAGGGTTTCCAGGTGTGGTCCGAGGATCTGGCTGTGGAACCGCGATCCGGCGTTACCCCACACCAGCTCGGCGCGCCCGCTCTCCACAAGCGCCCATTGCGGCCGCATCACCACGTTGTAGAAGGCCATCAGGGGCTCGACTATCCGGTAACGTGGCCGACCGCGACGGAAGACGTCGGGCTCTTTCGACAACAACTGGCAGTCTTCGAGGACCGTGAGTTGTCTGGCGAGCTCGTGCGCTCTGCGACCCACGTAACCGGCGATGCCCCCGGCCGTGTGATTGCCCGCCGCGACCGCCGCCAGTATCGAGTGGTAGAGGGCCGCATCGGGTACCCGGGTCTCCTCCTCGAGGAGGTAACGTGCCTCTCGGCACAGCGGAATGGTGGGGTCGAGGACGGTACGGCACACCCAGTCGGAGAAGTCGTCCGGCCCGTCGGGGAGATCGCCTGCGATGAAACCGCGGTAGGCGGGCGTGCCTCCGAGCACACTGTGGGTCTTCAAGGCCGTGATCGGCTCGGTTATACCGAGGAAGGCGGCCGCCTCGCGATAGTCGAAGGGGCGGATGACCAGTTCCAGATTCGCCCGTCCGCGAAGTGGCGCGTTGCCTGAGAGGATGCCGCCCATGACCGACATCGCCGAACCGCACAGCAGGATCGACAGGGGTGTCTCCTCGAACACCGCCCGGTCGACCGCGTGTTGGAGTATCGACGGCAGCTGGGGTGACGCGTCGGTCAAGTAGGAGAACTCGTCGATCACGACCAGGTGCGTTCTGGCGGGTAGACGGGCGTAGAGGAACCGGACGGCCGTGTCCCAGTCGGTGAATCGGCCCACCGGTTCCCCCAGGAAGTCGCCGAGTGCGGTGGCGAACAACCGGAGGGACTCCGTCTCGGTGGACTGAGTGGCGCCGAAGTAGAAACCGCCGGCGGCCTCGGTCAGCGACTGCAACAGGAAGGTCTTGCCCTGCCGGCGGCGTCCGCTGACGACTCCCAGCTGTGGTTGTCGGGATGCGCGCGTGGCGAAGCGGGCCAGCGCGTGCCACTCTCTTTCGCGGCCGAACAGGCGGCTGGGTTTGGATAGCATTGCTCTCCGAAAATGCTCACATCAATGTTAGTAACATCGATGTTAGCAACTCGGAGTAACCGGACGGCGTCAGCCGCTCACCAGGCAGAACGGGTGTCCGGCGGGGTCCAGGTACACGACGAAGCCGGTGCCGTCGTCGCCGAGGTGGTCCTCCAGGTGCCGGGCGCCCAGGCCGACGGCCCGGTCGCCCTCCGCCTGGAAGTCGTCCACTTCGAAGTCCAGGTGGAGCTGTTGGGGGATCTGCTGGCCCGGCCACTCGGGTGCGCGGTAGTCCTCGACCCGCTGGAAACCGAGACGTACGGTCGGCGTGGTCACCGTGATCCACTCGCTGTCGGTGTCACCGATCTCGCCGCCCAGCAGGTCGGCGTAGAACCGGGCGAGGGACGTCGTGTCGGGGCAGTCGATTATGACGTGCGTCTTCCTGATCATCCCGCCACGGTAAACGTGAAACCCGTTCCCGTCCTTCGATTCCGGCAAAGTCGCCCGGCATCGGCGTGGGGGTCGGGGGTGAGACGCCGACTCGCCCGGCTCCGGTGGGAGGGCGGGTCACTCGCCCCGGGCGAGCCGCAGCGCCGCCGCCAGCGACTCCTCGAACGGCGCGGCGTCGGCGTACCACCGCGCCTCGTGCTCGAACACGATCGGACCGGTGAAACCGTTGCCGCGCACCAGGGCCACCGTCTCCCGGATGGGCAGCACGCCGGTGCCCGGCACCAGCGGCCTGCGGTCCTCCGCCGACGAGACGTCCTTGATCTGGAACTCGGCCAGGTACGGCCCCAACAGTGCCGCGCTGTCGGCGGGCTTCTCACCGGACCGCCAGGTGTGCAGGAGGTCCCAGACCGCGCCGGCCCGTCCGGTGACGCCCGCGAGCAACCGGGCGATCGCCGTTCCGGAGAGGAAGGCGTCGTGTGTCTCCACCGTCAACCGGACACCGCTGCCCTCGGCGGCGTCCACCGCCGCCGCGAGCCGGTCGGCCGCGACCTCGGGCTCGGTGTCGCCGGGGAACAGCCGCAACGCGGGCGCTCCGAGGTCGACCGCGAGTTCCAGGTGGGTGTGCAGCGGCTCCAGCAGGTCCGGATCGGACAGTCGGACGTATGTCGCGAGCGCCCCGACCGCCACCCCGGCGTCCCCGAACCGGGAGGCCACCTCGGCGCGTCCCCGTGACGAGAGCCCCGGGTTCACCGGTTCGTCCTCGGCGATCCGCAGTTGCACCAGGTCCGCGCCGTGCCTGGTGGCGACGTCCAGCACCTCCGGGACGGGACGCCCGGGGAATCCAAGAGTGGAGAAGCCCGCCTGGTACATGGTTGGCAGCCTACCCCTTGGCAACCGCATACCGGGGTGGTGGGCGCGCCGGGGCCGAACCGGTGTCGCGCCCCACCGACCGGCGGCGCTGATCTGCCAATACGGACGGTATGCGAGTGGAACGTCTCGGGTAATCTGCGATACGTGGATCACACCCGCCCCACCACACTGGCCGACGTCGCCGCCCGCGCCCAGGTATCGGTCGCCACCGCCTCCCGAGTCCTCAACGGCTCCCCCCACAAGGTGAGCGCCGCGCTCGCCGAGAAGGTGCGCAAGGTCGCCGAGGAGCTGCGGTACGCGCCCAACGTGCAGGCCCAGGGACTCGCCCGCAACACGTCCTCGGTCGTCGCCATGCTCCTGCACGACGTCACCGACCCGTACTTCGCGCTCATCGCCCAGGGCGCCCTGGTCGCCGCCGGTGAACGCGGCGTGCAGATGGTCATCGGCGAGACCGGCATCGACCCCGACGCGGAGATCGCCCAACTGGCCTCGCTGCGCGGCTTCCGGCCCCGCGCCACCATAGTGGTCGGTTCCCGTACCACCCTCGCCGACGCGGAGGACCGGCTCGCCGCCGCGCTCGCCACCTCCCGCGAGTCCGGTGCCGGAGTCGTCTCCATCGGACAACCGGGCCTGCCCGGCGGCTGCCTCTACCCGCAGAACCGGGAGGGTGCCGGAGTGCTGGCCGAACATCTCGCCTCGCTCGGTCACCGGCGGTTCACCGTCGTCGCCGGTCCCGAGACCCTGAAGGTGGTCGCGGAACGCCGCGAGGGCTTCGCGGCGGCGCTTCCGCCCGGCGCGGACGTGGCCGTCATCGCCACCGACTTCAGCCGCGACGGCGGTTACGCCGCCGGACGCCGGTTCTGCGAGTCCGGGCGGGACTCCACCGCCGTGTTCGTCTCCTCGGACGTGATGGCGGGCGGTTTCTGTACCGCCCTGCGCGAGGCCGGGGTCTCCATCCCCGGGGACGTCTCGGTCGTCGGCTTCGACGACGTGCCGCTCGCGGCCGACCTCCACCCCCCGCTGACGACCGTCCGGCTGCCACTGTCCGACATGGGCGGCCGGGCGTTGCGCATGGCGTTGGACGGCCCGTTCGACCAGGTCGTGCCCATCCCGGGTGAACTGGTGGTACGCGGCAGCACCGCCGCGGTCTGAGTACTCCAGGGCCGGGAATATCCCGAAAACGCGTCGCCGCGCACTCCGACCGGCTTATCGTCCCGATGTGTCTGGGAAACGACGGTCGCGAATGTCCCGACTGGTGTGCGGTGGAATCGCCGCCGCCGGGCTGGCCGGTCTGCTCACCGGATGCGGCGGTGAGGGCGGCGGTGTCGTCGTCAACCTCTACAACGCGCCGCAGGAGAACCTGGGCAAGATCGTCGAACGCTGCAACGAACTCGCCGACGGCGAATACCGGATCGTCCTCAACACGCTGCCCCGCGACGCCGACTCGCAGCGGGAGCAACTGGTGCGGCGACTCGCCGCCGGCGACGAGGGCATGGACGTTCTCGGCCTCGACGTCACCTGGACCGCCGAACTGGCCAGTGCCGAATGGATCGAACCGTGGCCCGACGACCTGCGGCGGCAGGCCGAGGAGGGCGTCCTGGAGGCGCCACTCAAGACGGCCACCTACGAGGGCGAACTGTACGCCGCGCCCTACAACACCAATGTCCAACTGCTCTGGTACCGCTCCGACCTCATGCCCGAACCCGCCGAGACGTGGCGGGAGCTGATCGACACCGCCGAACGGCTGGCCGCCGAGGACCGCCCCCACTACGTGGAGGTGACCGGCGCCCAGTACGAGGGCCTGGTCGTGTGGTTCAACAGCATGATCGAGAGCGCCGGCGGATCGATCCTCAACGAGGCCGGTGACAAGGTGGAACTCGGCGAGCCGGCCGTCACCGCCATGGAGGAGATCAGGGACTTCTCCCGTTCGGCCGCCGCCGACCCCTCGTTGTCGAACACCCAGGAGGACCAGGCGCGGCTGGCCATGGAGAGCGGTGTGGCGTTCGCCCAGGTGAACTGGCCGTTCGTGTACGCGTCCATGGTCGCCAACGAACCGGGTATCGCCGAGGACTTCGAATGGGCGCCCTATCCCGGGATCGACGGCCCCGGCCGGTCGCCGCTGGGCGGCGCGAACTTCGGCATCAGCAGCTACTCCGCCAACAAGGCGGCCTCGTTCGACGCGGCGTTGTGCCTGCGCGACGAGGAGAGCCAGTTGATGGCGGCGGTCAACGACGGGCTCCCGCCGACGATCGAGTCGGTGTACGACGACCCGCAGATGGCGGAGGCGTACCCGATGCGCGACGCGATCCTGGCGGCGTTGGAGACGGCCGCGCCCCGACCGGTGACCCCGGTCTACCAGAACGTCTCCACCGTGACCTCGGCGTTGCTGTCGCCGCCCGCGTCGATCGACCCGGAGCCGACCGCGCAGGCGATGCGGGACCAACTGGTGCAGGCACTGGAATCGAGGGGGGTGCTTCCGTGACGGCCAAGGGCGACGTCAAGTCCGCGGAACGGCGGCTCGGCTGGCTGTTGTGCGCTCCGGCGGTGGTGTTCATGCTGTTGGTGGCCGCCTACCCGATCGCGTACTCGGTCATGCTGTCGTTCAAGCGGTACGACCTGCGGTTCCCCGACGAACAGGGCTGGGTCGGTTTCGAGAACTACGCCACCGTCCTGACCAACCAGTTCTGGTGGGACGCGTTCTTCGTGACGGTGTTCATCACGGTCGTCAGCGTCGCGATCGAACTCGTCCTGGGCATGGGTCTCGCCGTCGTCATGCACCGCACTCTGGTGGGGCGCGGCCTGATCCGCACGGTGGTCCTCATCCCGTACGGCATCGTCACGGTGGTCGCCGCGTTCGGCTGGTTCTACGCGTGGACGCCCGGTACCGGTTGGCTGGCCGGGATGCTTCCCGAGGGCAGCGCCCCGTTGACGGAGCACTGGCCGGCGCTGTTCATCATCATCCTCGCCGAGGTGTGGAAGACGACGCCGTTCATGGCGCTGCTGCTGTTGGCGGGTCTCGCCCTGGTCCCCGACGAACTGCACCGTGCCGCCGCCATGGACGGCGCGGGCCGCTGGAAGCGCTTCGTCAGGATCACCCTGCCGCTGATGCGCCCGGCGATCGCGGTGGCGCTGCTGTTCCGCACCCTCGACGCGTTCCGCATCTACGACAACATCTACATCCTCACCAACGGCGCCCAGGACACCGGCTCGGTGTCGATCCTGACGTACACGAACCTGGTCAGCGGCCTCAACCTGGGCATCGGCTCCACCATGTCCGTGCTGATCTTCATCACCGTCGCGATCATCGCGTTCGTCTTCGTGAAACTGCTCAACACCGGCGCCCCGGGATCGGGAGGACGGCGATGACCGGTAAGAGGATACAGTGGACCGTGCTGGACGTCGTGGTCGTCGCGTTCGCGCTGATCCCGGTGCTGTGGCTGACCAGCCTGTCCCTGAAGGACCCGGCGACCATCGGCGACGGGAACTTCCTCCCCAGTAGCTGGACCTTCGAGAACTACGTGAACGTGTTCACCGACGGCGCGTTCCTGCGACCGTTGGTCAACTCGATCGGGATCGCGCTGTCCGCGACGCTCATCGCGATCGTCCTGGGCACCTTCGCGGCCTACGCCATCGCCCGCCTCGACTTCCCCGGCCGCAACCTGATGCTCGGCGCGGCCCTGCTGGTGGCGATGTTCCCGCAGGTGTCGCTCGTGACGCCGCTGTTCAACATCGAACGCTCACTCGGCCTGTTCAACACCTGGCCCGGCCTGATCCTGCCGTACGTGACCTTCGCGCTGCCGTTGACGATCTACACCATGTCCACGTTCTTCCGGGAGATCCCGTGGGAGCTGGAGAAGGCCGCCAAGATGGACGGCGCCTCCTCGTTCCAGGCGTTCCGGAAGGTGATCGTGCCGTTGGCGACGCCGGGCGTGGTGACGGCGGCGGTCCTGGCGTTCATCCAGAGCTGGAACGACTTCCTGTTCGCGATCTCGTTGACGTCCACCGAACGCAGCCGTACCGCCCCCGCCGCGATCTCGTTCTTCACCGGTTCGTCGCAGTTCGCCGACCCGACCGGTTCGGTGTCGGCGGCGGCGGTGATCGTCACCATCCCGATCGTGATCTTCGTACTGATATTCCAACGACGCATCGTCAGCGGCCTGACGGCCGGTGCGGTGAAGGGGTGAACCGTGGCCGAGATCGTGCTGGACAAGGTCTCCAAGTCCTACCGCAAGGGTGACCCGGTGATCCGGGAGATAGACCTGACCATCGCCGACGAGGAGTTCCTGATCCTGGTGGGTCCGTCCGGGTGCGGTAAGTCCACGATCCTGAACATGATCGCCGGCCTGGAGGACATCACCTCCGGTGAACTGCGCATCGGCGGCGAACGCATGAACGACACCGCGCCGCAGAACCGCAACATCGCGATGGTGTTCCAGTCCTACGCGCTGTACCCGCACATGACCGTGCGGGAGAACATCGCGTTCCCGTTGACGATCGCCAGGACGCCTAAGAACGAGATCCGGGAGAAGGTCGGGCACGCCGCCGAGATCCTGGAACTGGACGGCTTCCTCGACCGTCGGCCCGGTGAACTGTCCGGCGGGCAGCGGCAGCGGGTCGCGATGGGCAGGGCGATCGTCCGGGAGCCGCAGGCGTTCCTCATGGACGAGCCGCTGTCCAACCTGGATGCCAAGCTGCGCGCCCAGATGCGCACGTCGATATCCCGGTTGCAGAAGAGCCTCGCCACCACCACCGTGTACGTCACCCACGACCAGACCGAGGCGATGACGCTCGGGGACCGGATCGTCGTGCTGCGCGACGGCGTGGCACAGCAGATCGGTTCACCCGAGGACCTGTACGAACGTCCGGCGAACCTGTTCGTCGCGGGGTTCATCGGTTCCCCGACGATGAACTTCCTGCCGGGACGGGTCGTGGAGGGGCGGGTGCAGACCGCGATAGGCGCGCTCCGGCTCGGGGACGAGGTGCAGCGCGACATGGCGGCGCACGACACCGAGCGGGAGGTCATCGTCGGGCTGCGGCCTGAGGCGTTCGAGGACGCCGAGTTCACCGGTGACGAGGGCCGGCTCGGCTTCGACGACACCGTGGACATCGTCGAGTCGTTGGGAGCCAGCAAACTCGCCTACTTCAACCTGGACGAGCCGCCGGTGTCGGAGCACCTGAAGTCGGTCGCCGACGTGACCGGCGGCCGGGACCGGTTCGGTACCGCTCAGCTCGTCGCCCAGATCGACGCCCGGTCCCGCGCCCGGGAGGGTTCGCGGCTGCGGGTGACCTTCGACCCGCACGACGCGCTGGTGTTCGACCCCGAGGACGGTTCCCGGCTCGGCCACCTGGTGTGACGCGGCGGCACCGGGGAACCGTCGGCCGTGGGGGTTAGAGTCCGGCGATGACCGACGTACTGATGCGTGAACTGGCTGACCGGGTCGAGATCTCCGAGTTGATCAGCCGGTTCTACCGAGAGGTCGAGGCCGCCAACGGTCACCCGGAACGGCTCGGCCCCGATTGGGAACGGTCGTACTTCACACCGGACGTGCGGGTCGAGTACCCGTTCGCGGTGTTGGAGGGGATCGAACTCGTCGGCCGGTCGCTGCGTGACGCGACCGGGATGTTCGCGGCCGTGCACGTGCTCACCACCGATCACGAGATCCGGATCGACGGTGATCGCGCATTCGCGCGCTGGAACACCTACAACACCCACGTCCATCACCCCGGTTTCGCCGCCGAGCACGGCGAACTGTTCGTCGTGGGGGACAGGTTCACCGGCGACCTGGTCCGCACCGCCGACGGCTGGCGGTTCGCCACCCAGACGCTGGAGGTGATCTGGAGCCGAGGCACACCGCCGCCCCCACCGATCCCCGAGTGAGGCGTCGGCCCCCCGGAGCCGGCACCGCCTCCAGGCGGGGGCGTCTTGCGCGGGCGGTGGTGGCGTCGGGGCGTCGACGGCCGGAATGGCGTGAGTGTCCCCCGGCTTCGGACGGAGCCGGGGGCGGGGCGGTCCATAATGCCGCCACGACCGCGCCGGTGGTGGCAGGCACCGGGCGGAGGGAACGTCGGCGGGCCGCCCGTGGCCGTCTCCGCGTGCCGGGAGCGCTCCCGGCACGCGCGAGGCGTTCCCTGATCCATAACCCGGCCATGACCAGCGGTAACGCCTTTGACCCGAATTCCGCGCGAATGTCCATTTCGGTTACCCGCCGGTTTGTCGCCGCCGGATAGCGTCCCGGTGAACCGACCCGGCGTGCCCATCCGATGACAGTCCGGGTACCACCCTTCCGAAAGGCGATCGCGATGGCGGAACTCGTCGCGCAACTGGCGCTGATTCACGAGGCGGGTGCGAGCCACCTGCCCACGGCCGCGGGATGCTACGAGACCTCCCGCACCGATGTGGCCGGCGTGTACGCCCCGGCCGGCGAGACCTACTGGTCGGCGGCCAACAGCGCCGCCGCGTCCATCCTCAAGGACGCCGGCCAGAACATCTCCGACGCGGGTGACGTCCTACGGCTCCTCGCGTGGGAACTCGCCGAACGCGACGGTGTGACGTCGCGCCTCCTCACCAGGACCGGGCTCAAGGAGATACCCGAGCTCGGCCGCGACGGCTGGTCGGACGGGAGCTGACGATGAGCGGTCTGGATCCCATCGACGACGTACTCGCCTCGGTGTCCGGTGACGGCTACATCGAACGGCTCAACGGCAAGATATCCGAGCTGATGCAGAAGCTGCGCGACGGCGACGGCGCCATCAGCGAGGAGGGCTCCGGGGGCGACCCCTCCCAGCCCTACCTGTCCACCGACCACCTCACCGAGGTGCTGACCGACCTGGTGAGTGTCGATCCGGCCTCCTTCGACGCGGCGATCACCGCCTACTCGGCGGCGTCCCTGCGGCTGGGGGCCGACCAGCTCCACGACGAGGCCGTCGAGGAGGTCAACCCCGACACCTCGGCGGCGAGCCGGGTCACCGACTACGTGCAGAAGGCACTCGACACGGTCGCCGGTGACGGCACACCCGGCGACCCCGGTTGGAGCGGCGCGTCCGCGACCGCGTTCGAGGAGAACTTCGCCAAGTTCTACGTCGGTCCCGGCCAGGCGGTCGTCAACCAGCGTTGGATGATCAACAGCCTCCAGGTGACGATGGAGGCCCACCGCGCCGTCCACGCCCGTGCCCGTGCCGACGTCGAGGAACTGGTGGACAAGGCGTTGGAGGCGGCCGGAATGGGCGACGACCTGAGCCCCGGCGGTACCGCCGAGGCGTTCGTGACCGTCGTCGCCGCGGTCGTCGGTGTGGCGGCGGCGGGTGTCGGCGCCACCACCGCGTGGCCGATCGTCGCGGCGGCCACCTCGGGCGCGGCGTCCATCCTCGGCGCGAGCGAACCGGAGGAGCCGACCAAGTACGACCTGTCGGGCGAGGGCGCGTACTGGTTGTTCTTCGACATCCAGAGCGCCGCCGAGTCGATCAAGACCGCCCGCGACGGACGCGAGGACACCATCCAGTCCACCGTGGAGACCTTGACGGAGAAGTTCGGGCAGGTGCGCGCGAAGATCGTCGGCCCCGAGGTGCTGGACGCCCGGGGTGGCTCCCCCATCGGCTACCAGGGCGGCGAAGGCGGCCTCGACGACGACTACGTGGACGGCTACCACCCGCCGGCCTGACCCCACCCGGGGCGGCGTCGTGCCGCCCCGGGCCGCCGGACCACCGCCCACCGCGCGGTGCCACTTCCGAAGGAGGATGCGAGATGTCGGTATACGCGAGCATGATGGACCGGCTCGACCTGAAGGTCCACTCGCCCGACAGAAACATCCGGGCCCGGTTGACCGACCGCACCCGGTTGGAACTGTCGTTCGTCCCGGAGTCGTACCGCTCGTACGCGGACGGTTCGCTGGCTCACCAGGTGGCCGCCGTGGCGCGCCTGCTGTGGGTCGGGCGTCGCCGGGCCAGCCTGATCGCCCGCAAGGAGGCGCTGGGCGAGTCCTCGGCGGCGGCCTACGAGGAGCCCCGCAGCCCGGAACAGCGGGAGTTCTTCGAGAGGCGCGCCCGCATCGAGGCGACCGGCGAGTCCGACAACGGGTGGGTGACGGTCGCGACCGTCGGTTGGACGCACTGGGACGTGACCCTGGCACCCCGCACGGTGCGGACCCTGCACGAGGTGCAGTTCTGCCGGGAGGTGGAGTCGGCGTTCCCGAGACTGCTGGCGGACTACCGGGCCGAGAACGCCGCGTTGTTGGACGCGCTGCACCGCAAGACCCGCCCGGAGTACTTCGACCACCCCGCCCGGCGCCGCGCACCGCGCCGCTGACGGCGTCGCGGCCCCGGCGTGCGGTGCCGCGTGGTCGCGACCGTTCCGCTCCGGCCGCCGGTCGGATCGCGATCGGCGGCCGGAGCGCAGGACCGAGACGGTCTCTCAGTCCGGTGTGGCGTCCTGCCAGGTCGCCCGGGACAGGGCGAGGTCGGCGGCGGACTGGTACCCGTGGGCCGCCGCCCAGGCGGTGGCGAATCCGGGCCGGTCGGTGGGACGGGTCCGGCCGAACATGTCCTGCTCCACGGCCTGGGCGCACCGGGTGAGGTTGTCAAGGACACCGGCCGCGTGCGGCATGAACCGCTGCCGCAGTCTCGCCGCGGCCCGCCGGGTCGACGCCGCGGCGACGGTACCCGCGCAGTCCCGGCCGCCCATCGCGATCCGTTGCAGGATCAGCCGCATCGGTTCGATCGGGGAACCGGTGTCGTCCACGGCTGAGCCGGGCAGGTCGACGGGGCGCACGCCCGGCAGGTCCTCGAATCCCAGGTGGACGACACGGCCGTCGAGGCGGACCGCCAGTGGGGCGACCCGGCGGGAGCGGCCGGGGAGGAGCCGGGCGACGAGCCGGAGCCGGTGGCCCTGCATCGCGCCGAGCCGCCGCAGGTTCTGCGTGAACTGGACCCGGGGGTCGGTGTTGTCGGCGACGGCCGTCATGGCGGTGCCCTCGTCGGTCACCAGAGCCGGCCCCGACGATCCCATGTGTACGGTCGCGTCCAGGAAGAGCAGGTCCGCGGCCTCAGGCCGGTCCTCCGCCGGTAGTGAGAAGGCCGTGAACGCCCGGTCGAGTTGCGCCGGCAACGGTGTGCGCCACAGGTCGGCGAGCGGTTCGGCGTCCCAGTCGGAGGTGCCGGTCACGGACGCCCGGGCCTTGCCGCCGCCGAGCCGCCCGGTGGTGGTCGCGGTCGCGTCCTGCAGGTACAGCACTCCACCGGCGAGGTCCCGGTGGCTGACGGAGAGGCCGCCGATCGAGACGGCGCCACGGTACGCCGTCGCCGGTACGCCGTCGGGCATCACGTCGGACACGGTCACCAGTCCGCGCCGCGCGTCGGCCAGCACCGTGACGACACCGCCGTAACCGGTGTGCGACGCGACCGGGACGGCGCACACGCCGTGCAGCCGCATCGGATCGGCCGGTTGGTAGCCGCGCCGCGCGACACCGATGACGGCGGCGTCGACGGCGTCGGTGTGGCACAACCGCCATGCCGTGTCCAGCAGCTCGGCCAGTTGCGCCGCCGCCGTCGGCAGTGAGAAGTGCGGGTGGTCGTGGGCCAGGTCGGTGACCGACTTCGACAGCGCCGCCCCCGCCGCGGCCACCCGGTGGAGCCCGGCCACCCGGCAGGCGTGCACGGCTCGCAGCAGTGACGCCTTCAAGGCGGTGCCCGCGGCGGCCAGACCCGTGTCGGCGAGTTCGACGCCGGTCTGCCACGCCAACGCGGCGGCGGCGCGCTGCTCCGGTGTCAGGGTGACCACGGCCGCCGGTTCCGGTGCGGCAGCGGTCGCCGTCTCGTCCTCGCCGGTCGTCTCGGCGGCCTCGGTGAGCGGGAGCGAGCCGACGACGGCCAACAGGTGCAGGCACCTCGGACTCAGCAGGCAACTGCAGCCGACCTGGTCCGCGGTGGTGAGGGGACCCGCAGACAGCCGCACCGTCTCACTGCCGGTGTCCACGGTGACGCCGTCGCCGGTGTCGTTCCACTGCCACGTGTCGGCCTTCGCGGGGTCGGCGTCGAGCCGTTTGCGGACCCGTGCGGGAGCGTCGGAGAGCAGTCCGCTCAACAGGTCTGGCGCGATGCTGGGTTTCACCGGGTACTCCTGTTCGGCCCGGTCGGTCCGGGCGTCGGGTGCGCGGGGTTCCGGTTCACCGCCGATTCACCTGATCGACGATCCACCGGGCGAGTTCGCTCGGGCTCAACGCGGCGACCGGCATCCCGGCGGCGGCGACCGCCGCCGCGATCTGCTTGTTGTAGACGGGTACACCGGTGTCGTCGAGCGCGGCGAGGCCGAGCAGCACCGCGCCGGTCTCGGCCAGGGAACGGATCTCCGACAGGAGCCTCCCCGTCGAGCCGCCCTCCTCGAAGTCGGTGATCAGCGCGACGATGCTGCGCGACGGGACGGTGAGCCGTTTCCTGGTGTAGGCGACCGCCTTGCCGATGTCGGTGCCGCCACCGATGGACACCTCCATGAGCAGCGACAACGGGTCCGACACCCGGTCGGAGAGGTCGAGGACCTGGGTGGAGAACGCGGTGAAGGTGATGCTCAACGCGGACACGCCGTGCAGGATGGCCGCCGTCAGAGCACTGTGGATCACCGAACGTTCCATGGACCCGGAGACGTCCACGATCAGGTGGATGTGCCACGAGGCGGTCCGGTTTCCCCGGCTGTGAAACACCGGGCGTTCCACGGCCAGTTCCAGTACGTCGTCCCGCATCCGGGCGGTGTGAAGATTGCGGCGCAGCGTTCCGGACAGGTCGAGCCGGCCGGTGGGACGGAACGTCGGTCGCGGCACCGTCAACCCGGTCAGGGCCGGGCGCATCCGGGTCGCCAGCGCCTTGACGAGCTGGTCGACGATCCGCGCGACGATGGGCCGCAGCACGGCGAGCCTCGACTCCGGAAGCGCGCCCGCCAGCGACAACACGTTCTGCAGCAGGTCCACCGAGGGCTCGACCCGTTCCGGGTCCAGTTCAGACACCACGTCGTTCCGGCCGCGCGCGGCGGCGGCGCCGAGCACCTCCTCGCGCACCCGTTCGCCGAACAGTTCGGTCAGGTCCTCGGCCCACTCCCTCGCCGACGGATACGGTGCCTCGAGCCCGCCTCCGGCGGAGCCCTCGCCGTGTCCGCGGCCGTACAGTTCGTCGAGCGCCCGGGCGAGCCTGCGCTGCTCGACGGGCAGCTTCTCCGCCTGCCGTCCGAGGATGAGACGCCAGCGGTGCGCCGTCTCGGGTGACATGGCACCGGCGGTGGCCGGTGCGGCCGGTGCGTCGGGGGTCTCGGCCGGGGCCGGGAGCATGGCGGCCACGGCGGCGTACCCGGCGCGGTCGGCGGCCTCCCAGCGGGCGAGGTCCGCCGGGTCATCCGTCGTGTCCGGTATCGCGTCGAGTTCCAGGGTCGCGAGCAGCCGGTCGCGCGCGGCCGTGGACAGCGTGTCGAATCCCTTGCGGAGCGCGGGAAGCCGGTCGAGGAAACGTTCCGGCGACCAGGCGCCGATCCGTTCGGTCAGCCCGGTCAGCGACTCCGAGGACGCCTCCAGCATCGGCCCCGCCATCACGAGCACACCGCGCAACCGGTCGCCCAGGGTGGGGCCGCCGGCGTCCACCCAGCCGGTGATCCGGCCGGTGAGCCAGTCGGAGTCCCGGGCGGACAGCCGCACCAGTGCGGCGGCGATCGCGCCCTGCGCGGCGGGTCCGGCGGTGTCGGTCATCCGTTCCAGTTGCCACACCAGTGATTCCCGGTGCGTGTCGTCGGCGAGTCCGATCAGGTCCCGCAGCGCGGCGAGTTCGACGGGGGAGTCCGCGCCGGCGTAGCCGTCCACACCGGACACGGCCGTGGTCATGAGGCGCGTGGCGGTCCGGTCGGCGTTCGCCGGCGGCGTCGGGATGCCCGGCACGCCCCCGGACCGGATGCGGTGGACCTGCCGGTACGCGTCCAGCAGCTCGACCAGGCCCGCCGTGGCGGGGAACGTGTCACCGATCTCCGCGATCAGTCGTGCCGTCAACTCCGGTAGGCCCGCCTCGGCGGCCTCGTCGAGTATCTCGGTGACGGAGGTGCCCCGGCGGAGCCGCCAGGTGAGCCGTCCCTCGGCGGCGGTGGCGAGGTCGGGGCCGTAGACGCCCGCCAGTTCCACCGTGGCGTCACTGGCGGGTGTCCAGTGTGCCTCCCAGGTCTTGGTGACGGACTCCGCGCCGGCGACGCCGGTCATCTCGCCGGGTTGGGCGTAGTCGATGCCGGCGGCACGCATCCGGAACATCGCCACGTGCCGGCGGCGGTCGAGCGGCGACCGGAACGGGTCGAGCCGGAATGCCCTGTCGCGCACCGGAAGCCGCAACTCCTTGCGCAGGTCCGCCACGTGCGCGACCAGCCCGGAACGGGGCGCCTCCCCCGCGATCCGGCCGCGCCGCTCCCCGACCAGGACCTGTTCGGCGGCCTTGGCGACCGCGCGCGCCCGGCCCAGGGGTTCCCCCTGCGCCAGCGCGGACTGCAGTCCCTCCACCAGTTCCGCCCGGCCCGGCGCGGGCAGGCCGCGCAGGCTCGCCAGCTCCCGGGCCATCGTGTAGACGGCGACGGCGTCCGGGGTGCCCGCGACGTGGCCGTCGGCCCGCAGCCGCGCGCACACCCGGGCCGCCAGGAGCGCCACCGCGTCGTCCAACGCCTCCGGCCGCCCCTTCGACAGCACGACCTCCTGATGCCAACCGGGGTCCCGCACTCCCGCCGGGTAGCCCGACCGGGAGTCCAGCAGCGCGAAGTTGTACGGGATCAGGGATGTCACCACGTCCTCGCGTGCCGCCGGCAACGGCATCTCGGGCGCGGGTTCGACGAAGGCGGCGGCGTGGAACGCGCCGACCACCACGGCGGGACGCGCCGCGCCGACCTCACGCAACCGGTGGCGCATGTGCGTCTCGCGGACCAGGTCGGCGTCGCTCACCGGGTCGGCGTCGGCGCGGACCGCCCAGCCGTAGGCGAGCGCGGCGCGGCGCACCCGTTCGGGATCGGCGCCGTACGAGGGGGTCTCGACGAGCCGGTCCCAGGCGGCCTCCAAGGTGTCGGTCCCGGCGTGCCTGCGGAGCAGGTCACCGACACCGCGCCGCGGCGAGTCGTCGTTCCGGTCGACGGTGACGTCGATCGCGTGGGCGGGGACGCCGTTGGCGGCGGCCCACCGCAACGCGGCCAACTCGGGGGAGAAGTCCGCGAACGGGTAGAAGCCGAGCCGGGCGCCGTCCGGCCGGGCGATCGCCAGCGCGACCGGCGTCGTCGTCTCCGGGTGGGCGAGCCACGGAAGCCACTCCTGCAGCTCCACCGGCAGCTCGACGAGCACGGCGTCGGGGGCGGCGGCGTTCAGCAGCTCCGGCACCGCCACCGCCAGCGCCGCCGAGTGGTGCCGGACCCCGATCAGGAAGGGCGCACTGCTGGTGACGAGCCGTTCCACGGCTTGGGAGGGATCGGTCACGGTCACTCGCCGACGACGTGCCGGAGCTCGTAGAGCCGTTTCCACAACCGGGCGCCGCCCTCGGCCCGACGCCGGATCGTGGAATCCCAGTACCCGACGAGTTTGGCCTGGTCGGCGGGATCGTCCTTCCTGGCGACGCCGAGCAGGTGCCCCGGCAGTAGCGACACCGGGTCGCCGACGGAGAAGTACGCCGACTGGAGGCCCAGCGAACCGGCGACCGCGACCGCCTCGGCGGTGCTGAGGACGGCGGTGGTCCGTTCCACCGGCCAGCCCTCGACCGTGCGGCCCTGCCGCAGGTCGCGGAACACCGTCACCAGCGCCTCGACCACCGCGTCGTCCACTTCGGCCGGTGCGTTGCCGCCCGTGATGGTGCGCATCGCCTCCCGCTTCACCAGGGCGGTCTCGGCCTCCAGCGACCCGATGGGTTCGATGACCTCGAAGTTGAACCGGCGCTTCAGGGCGGCGCTCATCTCGTTGACGCCCCGGTCGCGCAGGTTGGCGGTGGCGATCACGTTGAAGCCGTCGACGGCGTACTCGGTCTCACCCAGCTCGGGGACCGACATGTGGCGTTCCGACAGCACCGACACCAGGGCGTCCTGCACCTCGGGGAGGCAGCGGGTCACCTCCTCGATCCGGGCGACCGCCCCGGCGCGCATGGCCGACAGGATCGGCGAGGGCACCAGTGCCTCCGCCGACGGTCCCTTCGCCAACAGGAGCTGGTAGTTCCAGCCGTACCGCAACTGCTCCTCGTGGGTGCCCGCGCTGCCCTGCACGGTGCGGGAGCTGTCGCCGCTGATCGCGGCCGTCAACAGCTCCGACAGCATCGACTTCGCGGTACCCGGTTCCCCCACCAGCAGCAGGCCGCGGCGGCCCGCCAGTGTGATGACGGCGCGTTCCACCAGGGCGCGGTCGCCGAGGAACTTGCCGCTGATCCGGCCTCCGTCGCCCATGATGAACGTGACGACGGCCGAGGGGGTCAGGCGCCATCCGGGTGGACGCGGGCCGCTCTCCTCGGCGAGCAGCGCCAGTTCGGCGGCGTACCTCACCTCCGCGGGTTCGACCTGACGGTTCATCGTGGTCCCTCCCCCGAGGTGTGACGCCGCCATGCGTGCGCGAACAGTTCCGGCAGCGGCCGGGTCACCGAACGTGGTATCGAGTCGAACACCGGGTACATCGGATCCTTCCATGTCTCGGACGGCACCTCGGGTGCCTTCGCGGTGCCCCAGCCGCCGGGTAGGAAGACGTCGCGCCCGGCACGGGACCGTTTGGCGGCGACGACGAGTTCCGCTTCCAGCAGTGCGGCGACCGCCTTCTTGTGCCGGGCGGGCGTCCAGTCGTTCCAGGTGCGGACGTGCCGGTCGGTGGGGTCGAGCAGGGTGAGCAGTTGCAGGTACAGGGTCGCGGCGTCCTCGGAGAGGTCCAGAGTGGATCGCACCTCGTCCACCAGTTCCGGCACCGACGCCCGTGGGTCGCATTCGTACCGACCGGGCGGGAGGGAGCCTATCCGGGCGGCGAGCGCCACCGGGTCCGGTCCCCGCCACCAGTCGATGAGGGTCGTGTAGTGCATGTCGTCCAGGGCCCGCAGGGTGGCGCCGGCCGCGTCGTCGGTGAGACGGGCGGGCCGGAAGTACACGCGGAACCAGTCCTGTTCCTCGACGGCGACGAACAGGCCGCCGTCGTGGACCTTCCGGCCGAGGGCCTGGTCCCAGTACGGTTCGTCGCCCAGCAGTTCCCGGGGGAACCGTGCCGCCGAGTGACCGCCGATATCCCATAGTGGACGATCGTCGGCGAGCGAGGCGAGGACCGCCTCCCGTACGCGCGGAACGCCGTCCCGGACCGGATCGCCCTCCGGCAGCGCGGTGTACGCCCAGCTGACCACCCGTCGCAGGTCCAGGAGTTCCATGACGGTCAACAGGCCGTCCGCGTCGCCCAACGGAGGGGCGGCCGCCGGCGCCTCGGCGTCGGGCTCCCGCCCCACTTCCGTCAGGTACCTCAACACCGACTCGGTGCCGTTGTGGAGCTCCAGCCGGTCGGCGGCCAGGATGACCTCTTCGGACAGTGGAATGCGGCGGCCGTACCGGGCGACCCAGGCGTCCGCGAGCCGTGCGGCGAACCGGGGCGGGTCCCACAGGACCGTCGCGTCCTCACCGAGCGCGGCCTCGTACAGTGCGAGCCGGTCGCCGCGGGTCATCCCGTCGAAGGCCATCCGGCCCGCCTTGGCGGTGGTCGTCTTCAGGCCCAACCGTTCCCGCCCCTCCGGGCCCAGGAAGTCCGACTCGTACACCTCGATGCCGGGCAGTCCCGTCAGCAGCAGGAGCGCGGCGGACCCGTTGAGACCGGTCCGCTCCGAGAGGATCGCGACCGCCTTCGGATCCGGCGGCACCACGGGCCGACGCTCCGCCGCCGCGAGGAACTCCGCGATCCGGTCGGGTGAACCCCACCCGACCGGGACGGTGTGGACGGCGGTGGCGGTGGCGGGGCGTCGCGGGTCACCCAGTTCGATGAACCGGTGATGCCGCTGGCCGTCCCGGTACACGGAGTCGACGGTGACCAGGGCGCCACCCGGGTCGCGGTGCGCGACGGCGCCGCCGGTGACCATCGTTCCGCGCCGCAGGACCCCCGTGGTCGCCGGACCGTCGGCGAGTAGTCCCAGCAGCCGTCGCAGCGTGTCGCGGACCGTGTCGTCGTAGGCGACGCTCACCGCGCGGACCGCCAGGGCGGCCAGGTTGCCGAGCAGCGGCGTCCAGTCGGTGGAGTGGTAACGCAGCGCGGCCAGCGTGGTGGGGCCGTCGATCCGCTCGGCGAGGAAGTCCAGTTGTGCCGTGAGCTGGTCGGCCGTCCGGTCGTACTGGGCGGGCCGGCCGGAGGTGACCAGGCCCGACAGTCCCTCGGCGAGACCGGTTCGGTCGATCGCCGGGGGCCGGCCCACCGTCGACCGCCCGGCCGACAGCAGCCGTTCGCGTTGGTCCCGCAGTCCCACCGCGCGCCGGGTCATGTCGGTGACGGCCTCCCGCAGCACCGGATGCCGGATGCCGATGTCGGTGAGTACGGCGTCCGTCCGGGCGGTGGTGCCCTTCGGTTCCGCGCCGGAGTCCACGGCCGCCCTGTCCTCGGTGAGGGCGGTGACGAGTCGTTCCACCGTCGGCGTGTCGACGTCCCGTAGTGCCTTCGACCCCTCGGGGTCGCGCGGGGACGTGAAGTGCCAGAAGGCGGCCGGCGGGGTGGTCGCGGTGCCGGTGGCCACCGCCCAGTGCAGGGCACCGTCGGGGCCGATCAGGTTCACGAAACCGGTGCCGGTCATGATCCTGGGGGTGTCGTGGCCGGGGATGTCGAGCAGTCCCCACGGCGAGTCCCGGTCGGACGGGAGTGTCGCGGTGCGGCCGTCGACGCCGGTGATCACGGTGGTCTTCCCGTTCGCGGACGCCCGGAACCCCACCAGCCCGCCGTCGTGTCCCAGTGGCGATTCCGCGGCGACGGCCTCGGGGAGCGCCGCCAGCGAGTTCACGTGGACCAGCCACCAGTGCCCGTCGGGTAGGGCCGCGTCGTCGAAGAACGCGGGAGTCGAGTGACCACCGACCTTGCCGGTCTGCGGGTCCACCTCCCGGAAGCGGACGCTTCCGGACTCCCACTGCCCGATCCAGAAGCGTTCCCCGTCGCTGAGGACGTCGTCGTTGTCGTTGATCCGGTCGTCGCCCCGGCGCAGCGCGGTGCCCTCGGTGAGGCGGGTGCCGTCCGAGGTGAGCGGGGTGAACCCCATGCCCTGGATGTGCGTGGAGAGCCAGGAGTTCGCCAGCGGCGCGACCCGGGACGGGTCGTGGCTCCAGTAGTGGTGGTACTCCCGGCCGGCCTTCCACGCGACGATGAACGCGCCGTCGGCGTAGGCGACGACGGTCCGGTCCGGTCCGGCCGACGTCTGCAGCGCGTGCTCGGCCACCCTGCCCTCCGGACCGACGGCGATCGCCTTCACTCCGTTGTAGACGGTCAGGATCGGCCAGCTCGGGATCATCTCCACCCGGCCGCCCAGTTCGGACACGGCTTCGTCGAACGCCGGCCAGCCGAGCTCGGCGGGTGTTCCCGCGCGCAGCGACCGGCGCAGCCGTTCCACCGGATCCATGTCGGCCAGCGCCCGCCGCGCCTCCGGTTGCTCGTCCAACGAGATGTGCTCGAACAACTTCATGGAGGCTTCCAGATCGAGCAGCCCGCCGCCCTCGGCGCGGGTGGCGCGATCGACCAGCCAGCCGCCCACCACCGGACGCAACCGGCGGTGCCGCAACGTCTCGGGACCGACCGCCAGCCTGTCCAGTTCGGTGTACAACAGTTCCCGGAAACGCGGGTCGGTCACCACCGGGGCCAGATCGGTCCGGGCGGTCGCGATCCAGTCGGTCACGTCCAGCCTGGCGTTCTTCACCGGGTCGGCGACCGGAACACCCAGCCTCAGGAAGGTGCTCAACAGGTCGATGTTGACGCGGTTGACGTACCAGTCGGTTCCGGCGGACAGGTCCACTCCGGTGAGCCGGGGAGCCAGCTCCTCCACGAGCGCCAGCAGCCGGGGCGGTGCGCTGTCCCGGCGGTCCGACACCTTGAGCTGACCGATCATCCGGTGGAGCCAGGAGCGGGCGTGCCCCGGATCGTCCAACAGCCGGAACGCCCCGATCTCGTCCAACAGTTCCAGCCACCACGTGGTGAACGTGTGCGCGTCCCGGTCGTTGTCGGAGTACCTCGGGAACAGGTGCAGGATCGTCCGGGCGTGCCGCTCGTCGGAACGACCGAGCGCCACCAGCGCGGGCCGGAACACCTCCCAGAACTTCACCGGCGCGTACCGCAACGCCGGGGCGTCGAACAGTTCGGTGAGCAGCCGCCGTGCCTCGGCGTCCGCGTCGCGTCCGGTCGCCTTGACGAGTCGCCGCCACTGCGCGTGCATCGTCGACCACGGCGCCAGCCCCGCCCTGATCCGGCCGAACGCCAGCGACTCGAACTTCGCCAGCGCCTCGTCCGGCGCGTAACGCCGCGACAGCTCGTCGAGGTACTCGGTCAACGCCTTCACCGACAGCGCGCCCGCCAGCGCGAACTCCAGGTACACGGCCTGCAGGGTCGCCTCGTCTACCGGTAGCGCGTGCCGCCGCTCCGCCTCCCTGGCCTTCCCGAAGTACTGCACCGTGTAGTGGGAGCGGTCGGCGCGCAGGAAGATCCTCCCCGCCTCCTCCCAGAATGCGGGGAGGTGCCCGGCGGGAAGCCGGTCGGCGACGTCCAGCAGTGTCAGGTGGGCGGTGCTCGGTGAGGCGACGGCCTTGCGGGCCGCGAACTCCATATCGGGGATGACCGACAGCGCGAGTCTCCCGTTGGCGGGGTCGTTGATCAGCGCCCACGCGGGGTATCCGACGCCGCCGGTGACGCCGCGCGCCACCGGCGGCGAGACGGTCGGCGCGGTGAAGCCCAGGAAGCCGAGGGTGCGGTCCTCGGCCTCACCCAACCGTTCCGCGACCAGCCGGACGACTGGGCGGCCACCCAGTGCGGGGTGCCGGTAGCCGCGGGCGCGGACCGGCTCCCCCTCCTCGGAGTCCACCGGTGCCATCCCGGCGCGCAGCAGCGCGTCGCCGGTGTCCGGGGCGTCCGTCCGGGCCGCACTCACCGGGGTCCCTCTCCCGAGGTGTGACGCCGCCACGCCTGGGTGAACAGTTCCGTCAACGGCCGGTTCACCAGCGGCGACGAGGCGTAGTAGCTGGTCGGCGGCGCCGGGTAGAGCGGCTCCTTCCAGGTCTCACGCGGCTTGGCGGGCGCCTTGAGGTCCTGCCAGCCGCCGGGGAGGAACACGCCACGCCCGGCACGGGACCGTTTGGCGGCGACGACCAGTTCCTTCTCCAGCAACTCGGCGATCGCCTTCTTGTGCCGTGCCGGGGTCCACCCGTTCCAGGTGCGGACGTTGCGGTCGGTGGGTTCGGGCAGGGCCAGCAGTTGCAGGTAGAGGGTCGCGGCCTCCTCGGACAGGCCGAGGTCGTCGCGTGCCTCCGCCACCAGGTGCGGTACCGAGGCACGCGGGTCGGCTTCGTACCGGCCCGCCGGGATCTTCCCGATCCGGGCCGCGATGTCCGCCGCGTCCGGGCTGCGGAACCAGTCGACCAGCCGGACGACGCCGGTGTAGTCGATGGCGCGCAACGCCGTCCCGGCGGAGTCGTCGGTCAACCGGGCGGGCCGGAAGTACGTCCTCGACTGGCGTCGTCCCCGCTGTTCGGCGACGACGAGTCCACCGTCGTAGGCGGTGCGGCCCAACTGCGCGATGTGCCGCTCGTCCTCGCTCAACAGGTCGTCCGGCACGTCGAGGTATCCGATCCCGAACAGTTGCGACTCGTCGGCGACGTCCGCGTGGGCGGCCGCCAGGGCGCGCGGGATCCCGTCGCGCACGGGGTCGCCCTCCGGGAGTGACGCGTACGCCCAGCACGCCGCCTGTTGGACGTCGTTCAGTTCCCTCGGGGAGAGCAGTCCGCTCTTGTCACAGAACGCGCGGTCGCCGTCGGTGAAGAACCGCAGTACGGAGTCGGCGCCGTGGGACAGCCCGATCTTGTCGGCCTGGGCCCGGGTCTCCTCGGAGAGTGGGACGGAACGACCGTGCCGCTTCACCCACGCCTCCGCGAGTCCCGCCGCGAACCGGGGCTGGTCCCACAGGATCGTCGGGTCGTCGCCCAACACCTCCTCGTAGAAGTCCAGGGCGTCGTCCTGTCGCAGTCTCCGTACGGTGGCGCGTCCGGACTGCGCCGCCGCCGACGTCAGGCCGAGCCGTTTCCGGGTGTCCGCGTCCAGGAAGTGCGTCTCGTAAACGGTGACGCGGGGAAGCCCCGTCAGGAGCAGCGTCGCCGCCCCGGAGCTCATGCCGGTCCGTTCCGACAGCAGTGCCACCGCCGCGGGATCGACCTCCACGACCGGTTGCCGCTCGACGGCCGCCAGGAACTCCTTGATCCTGGCGGAGGCACCCCAACCGGTCGTGACGGCGCGCAACTCGTTGGACACGGCGGGCCGTTCCGGTCGGCCGACCTCGAGGAAGACGTAGTGGGTGACACCGTCGACGCGGATCGTCGTCGTCGTGATCAGCGCACCGTCGGCGTTCCGCACGCCGACGTGCTCCCCTGACGTCATCGCGCCGATCCTCACGTCGCCCGAGGTGATGGGACTCTCCGCCGCCAGTGTGAGCATCCGGCGCAGGGCGTTCCGCGCCGACTCGTCGAACGCGGGGCTGACCGCGCGCACCGCCAGGGCCGCGAACCTGCCCAACAGGTCGGTCCAGTCGCCGTATCTCTGCCAGGCGTGTTTCGCGGCGTCGTCGGAACCGATGGTGCCGGCCAGGAATCCGATCTGTGCCTCGAACACCTCGGCGGTGTTGTCGTTGTACACGTTGTCACCCTGACGGAGCCCGGAGAGTCCGGTGGACAGTCCCTGACGGTCGATGGACGGTGTCCACTTCGTGGGTGCGTTCTCGGGCTTCAGCATCAGTTCGCGGTTCCGCGCCATCCTGGTGGCCTCGCGCACCACGGCGGCGACGTGGTCGCGGATCCGCTCGTGCGTGATGCCCACCTCGGACAGTTCGGTCTCCAGCCGGGCCGGTTTCCGGTCCTCCGACTCGTCGCGTCGTGTCTCGATGTCCTCGTGTGCGGCTTTGATGAGCCGCCACGCCGTCTCGCGGTCGATGTCCCGCAGGATCTTCGACGACTCCGGGTCGCGTGGCGTCATGAAGTGCCAGAACGCCTTCGGTGGCGCCTCCCTGCCGCCGATCCCGATCGTCGAGTGCGCCCGCCCCTGGGGGTCCACCAGCCGGTTCCTGCCGGTCCCGGTGAGCATCCTGGGTGAGTCGACCCCGGGGATGTCGATGAGCGCCCACGGTATCGAGTGCCCGGTCGGCAGCGTGGCGTGCCGGCCGTCGACGCCGGTGATGGCGTGCCCGTCGTCTCCCGTGGACACACGGAACCCCATCAGGTCCCCACGACTGCCCAAGGGTGACCCGGGTATCCCGCCCGGTAGCGCCACGAGGGAGCTGTAGGTGATGCTCCATTTGTGACCCGCCGGACGTTCCGCGTCGTCGAAGAACGACGGGAACGACACCCGTCCGAGTTCACCGGTGGCGGGGTCGATCTCGTGGACGTCCCACGAGTGGTTCGCCGCCGACCAGAACGTCTCGCCGTCGGTGAGGCCCTTCCAGCGTTGCGCCTCCAGCGTGTCCTGTCCGCGGTGCAGTACCTCGCCGCGACTGAGCAGCCTGCCCTGCGGGTTCAGCAGGTGGTAGCCCTGGTCCTCGCTGCGGTCCCCGATCCAGGAGGTCTTCAGTTCCTCCACCCGGGCGGGGTCGTGACTCCAGTAGAAGTGGTTGGTGCTGTAACTGACGTTCCACACGACCATGAAGGCGTCGTCGGAGTACGTCACGATGATCCGGCTCGGCTTGCCCGCGAATCGCAGTTCGTGTTCGGCGATCCGGCCCTGCGGACCGATCGCGATCGCCTTCTCGGTACTGTAGACGGTCAGGATCGGCCAGCTCGCGGTCATCCGGATCCGACCGTCCAGTTCGGACACCGCCTCGTCGAAGGCCGCCCAACCCAGCTCGCCCGGCAGGCCCGCCCGCAGCGAACGCGCCAGGGTCTCGGCGACGTCGATGTCGATCAACGCGCGGTCCGCCTTGGGGAAGGACTCGAGTTCGACGTGCGTGAACAGCGGCAACACGGCGTCGAGGTCGAGTAGGCCGCAGTCCACGGTGCGTTCCGCCCGCGAGGTGATCCAGTCCTCGATGACGGGCCGCAGCTTCGGGTGGCGTATCGCCTCGGCGTGACCGGCCAACCGGTCGAGCGCCCTGTACAGCATGGGCCGGAACCTCGGGTCGGCCGCTATCGGGTCGATCTCGGTGTTGGCCGACGCGTACCAGTCCCCCGGCCCCAGGTGGGCCTTCGCGTCGGGTTCCTTGATCGCGACGCCCGACGTCAGGCACACGCTGAGCAGGTCCATGTTGATCCGCGGGTTGTACCGACGCTGCTCGGAGCCCAGGTCGAGGCCCGTCAACCGGGGCGCCAACTCCTTCACGAGGTCGATCAGCCGCTGCGGGGCGCTCTGCCTGCGGTCGGAGACCTTCAGCTCCGCGACCGCCCGGTTCATCCACTCCACCGGGGCGTCGGACTCCGCGAGCAGTCGCAACGCGCCCGCGTCGTCGAGCAGGTCCAGCCACCACTCGAAGAACCCGGCGGTGGCGTCCTGGCGTCCGTTGGTCTGCGGGAACAGGAACAGCAGGCTGCGCGCGTGTCGTGGCTCGGAACGCCCCAGCGCCACCAGCGACGCCCGGCACTGTTGCCAGAACTTCACCGGCGCCGACCGCATCGGGGCGGCGTCGAGCAGTTCCGCGAGCAGTCGCCGTTCCTCCGCGGTCGAGTCCCGCCCGGCGGACTTGGTGAGCCGCCGCCACTGCTTGGGCAGGTCGGCCCAGGGCGACAGCCCGCCCCGGATCCTGCCCAGGGTCAGCGACTCGAAGGAGTCGGCGGCGGTGTCGGGGTCGTACCGGCTGGTCAGCTCGTTCAGGTATTCGGTGAGCGCCTTGACCGACAGGGCGCCGGCGAGCGCGAACTCCAGGAACACCGCGCGGCGGAGGTTCTCGTCGACTGGCAGCGCGTGGACGCGTTCGACCTCGCGGGCGCGTCCGAACATCTGGCCCGCGAAGTGGGCGCGGTCGGCGTCGAGGAACGCCCGGCCCGCCTGCTCCCAGAAGGAGGGAAGGTGCGTCTGTGGCAGTTTCGCCGCGATCTGCGTGAATCCGGCCTGCGCGTCCAGCGGCGAGGCCACGGCCTTGCGTGCGGCGCGTTCCATGTCGGGGACGACCGACAGGGCCAACCTGCCGTTGTCGGGATCGTTGATCAACGCCCAGGCGGGGTATCCGGAGCCTCCGGCGACGATGCGTCCCAACGGTTCCGAGATACGCGGTTCGGTGAAGCCGAGGAACTCCAGGGTGCGGTCCTCGGCCTCGGCGACCTGGTCGCCGGCGAGGCGGACGACCGGGCGCGTGCCGAGCGCCGGGTGCGAGTAGGTGCGGGCGCGGAGGGGCATGCCGTCGGGGGCGTCCAACGGTGCCAACCCGGCGCGCAGCAGGGCGTCACTCGTCATCGGTCTTCCTTCCGGCGTAGATCAGTTCGGCCATGCGCACTCCCTCGGACCAGGCGATCGGTCCGACGTCGGTCAACGGGACGGGACGCTCGTCGTCGTCCACCCACAGCAGGTCCCCGGTGTACGCCTCGTAGTCGGGACCGTCGTCGCCCAGCCAGTAGCGCGCCTGGAGTTCGGTGCCGCCGTCGGTGGCGTGGGTGGTGGCGTAGCCGCCTCGGACACCGAAGCCGAACTTGATCGCCCGGCCCTTGGCCTGGCGGAGCTCGTCGAAGACCCCGCCGCCGTACCGTCCGAGGCTGTTGCCCTCGACGGTGTCGGGTTTGGTGAACACCTCCCGGACCAGTTGCGGGACCCGCTGAGAGACACCCAGTTCCACGGCGAAGTCACGTACGTCGTCCAGGTCGGGAAGCAGCACCGGATGCGGGATGTAGAGGCGCTCGGCGTCGATCCACTCGGTCTCGGCGTCGAGGTTGACGACACCGATCCTGCCGTCGTCGTCGATCTGCCGCAGCAGGCCGGGCTCGCCGCCCGGTTCCTCCGCGACCGCCAGGTCGGCCAGTGCCTGACGCCACGCGGGGTCCGGCCAGATCTCCAGGAGCAGCGGCACCGGTATGGGGAGGGCGCCCAGCATCCAGGATTCGACGGTGGCGTGACAGTGCCGTTCGTGTCGTTCCAGGAAGTCGCGGACCGCGAGCAGTTCCTCCGCCACGGCGCCGTCGCGGACCGCCTTGGGAACCGATTTGAGGCGTTTGCCCTTGTCGTTACGGCATACGAGGGTCGCGCCGTCGAGGGCTATCTGGTACTTGTCGGTGGCCTCGCGCCACACCAGGTCTGCGTCGGCCGTCGCGGCCGGAGGGGGAGCCATGGCGACGATAGTGGCACATCGATGCGACATCGCCGTGCCGGTGGCGGGCCCGTCACGGTGGGCTTCCGGTCGCGCGCCGGGTGTGCCCGAGGGCCGGGAGGCCGTGGTGGCGGCGCTCCCGGCGGTCGTTCGTCAGCAGCAGCCGACGTACTCGCGGCAGCAGGTGTCGCAGTGGACGTTGACGTACCGGCGGTACTTGGCGTGTCCGCTGGCGCACACGCCGGAGCGCACGCAGTAGGTCTGCCAGTACGGCGAGCAGGCGGCCTTGGCCGTGGCCTCTCCCACCAGCTTGGACAGCGTCTTGTCGGCGATGCGGTTGATGAGACTCAAAGTGACCATCCTCGAATAGACGGAAGTGGTGCAGGGCGGCACCACCGGGGGATCATATCGAGGAATAAGTGCGCGTCAATGGGGTTGAGCTGTGGGTCCGCGCCCGGTGACGGTCGGCGGTCGCGGCCCTCTCCGTGGGCGCGGGTCAGCAGCAGCCGACGTATTCGACGCAGCAGGTGTCGCAGGTGCCCATGATGTACTTGCGGTACCGGACGTGTCCGCCCGAGCAGATCGCCGGGTTGTACGAGCAGTAGTAGTGCCAGTACGGTGCGCACGCGGCCTTGGCGGTCGATTCGCCGACCAGTTTCGACAGGGCCTTGTCGGCGACGCGGTGGATGCGGTTGACGAGTGTCATGGTGTCTCCCGGGGTGATGCGTTGCAGGGGGCGGGTCGCGATGAAGCACGCCGGTAGGGCGGCGTGCGACGTTGCCGGGGGTCGTGGGGGCACGCCGGTAGGGCGGCGTGCGGGGTCGTGCGTCGTGTCAGCAGCAGCCGACGTGTTGGGTGCAGCAGGCGGTGCAGTCGACCGTGATGTACCGGCGGTATCTGGCGTGGCCGCCGGTGCAGACGGCCGGGTTGAAGGAGCAGTAGTACTCCCAGTAGGGGACGCAGGACGCCTTGGCGGTCGACTTGCCGACCAGTTTGGACAGTGCTTTGTCCGCGATCCGGTTGATGCGCTTCATTCACATACCCCTTGCGTGACGATGCGGCGCAGGCGCGCCGCTGTCGCACATGATATCGAGCCATCCATGGCCGTCAATGTGAATGATGGACGGCCTGTGGATCCGGACGGCGGAGGTTCGCCCGTCGCACGGCCAACCCGCGCGTGCCCGTGCGGTTTCCGTGCGTCGTGAGACGACCATCACGGGATGTATCTCATTCACCTGGGTCCGCTGATCGACGAGAACCACCAACGCCGGGAGAAGGCGATGTCATACGTTCTCATGCCTCTCATGCTCGGGTTCCTCTTCGGTCCCGCGATACCGCTCTACATGATCTCCGAGGAGGTCCGTCCGGTCTGGGCGGTCATACTGGTGAATCTGGTGCTGCTGTCGGTGATCGTGGCGGCGACCTGGCACGGCGTCCAGAAGATGAACGCCGCCAAGCGCGCCGTCGAGCCGACGCGGCAGTGGGAACGGCTGCACGCCGACCGCATCGAGATCGGCTTCGCCGACGGCACCGTGCGGTCGTTGCCGTTGCACGCGGCCGACCTCAGTGTGAGTATCTGTCGGGTGGCCGGATGCCGGTCGACCAGTACGTACTGGCCGCGACCGATCACGAGGGGACGCCGGCGAAGGTCCTGACGGTGAACACACCACGGTGGAACCCCCTGTCGGGATACATGACGACGCCGGTTCGGCAACCCGACCACGTCCTGGCGGCGATCGCGAACGTGGCCGCCGGTTCCCCCCCATCCCACCGGGCGACAGACCGCCACCGCCCTCCGCGGGTTCATCGGTACCCGGGTGACCACGAACGGCTGGGAACACGCCTGACCCGGTTCCCGTCGACGGCACGTGATCTCTCCCGGCACTCGTGCGGGTTCCGTGCCGTTACGCGTCAGGATGACGGCGTGTACCTGACCTACCTCGCCGAAGTGATGGGAGCCCACCACACGTCCAGGGTGCGGGGATACCTCGTCGGCATCCTCGTCCTCGTACTCGGATGCCCGATGCCGGTCGTCCCGTTCATCCTGGTGGAGGAGAACGGTCTGCCCGTCTGGCTCGCCGTGGCGTCGGCGGTGGTGCTGCTGCTCGCGATCGCGGCGGGACTCCGGTACGGCGTCAAGGAGGTCAAGGCCGCACGGCGGGACGGTGGGCCCCGACGACGCTGGGAGTTGTTGACCGCCGACCGGATCTCCATCGGATTCGCCGACGGCCGGATCGCGTCACTGCCGTTGCACACGCCGGACCTCGAATTCGAATACCTGCGTGGCGCCGCCCTGGTACCGGTCGACCAACACGTGCTGTCGGCCACCGGAAACGACGGGCAGCGGATCCGGGTGCTCATCGTGCACACGTCGCGGCGGGCCAGGCAGGTCGGCGCCGCGAGCCTGGCCGGTAGACAGCCCGACCCGGTCCTGGCGGCGATCGCCGCCGTCGCGGAGTCCTCCCCGCACTCCGCCGGTAGGCGGGCCGCCGCCGGCCTGCGCGGTTTCATCGGCACCCGCATGACCACGAGGGGATGGCGGCACTCGGACGCACCCGTGCCGCGCCACCGGCATTCGGAGTTACCCGCGGCGGGTGGGGGCGTTCGGTCGCGCGGAGAGCCCTGCCCCGTGTCGGCGTCGTCCACCCCGCGCGGGGGTGGAGTGGTGCACGATGGAGCGTGACATCGCCGCGTTCGGCTCAGGAGGGGAACACCATGACCGCGACGTACACCTTCGACATCTTCACCAGCGTCGACGGGTTCGGTTCGTACAACGAGAAGGGCGACTGGGGCGGCTACTGGGGCAAGCAGGGGCCGGAGCTGTTGGAGCACCGCCTCGACCAGTACAGGGAGGATCAGCGGCTGGTGCTCGGTGCCACCTCGTTCCGGCAGTTCGCGGAGATGCTGGGGCCGGACGGGGGGCTCCCGGAGACCCGGGACCCCTGGGTGCAGCGGTTCAGGAACCTGCCGACCACCGTGATCTCGAACAGCCTCGACGATACGCTCGGATGGCCGGACGCGACCATCGTGAGAGGGGACGCCGTCGAGGTGGTCGCCCGGCTCAAGGAGGAGTCGGAGGTGCCGTTGCGCTCACACGGCAGCCTGTCGATGAATCGTGCGCTGCTGGCGGCCGGCCTGGTCGACCGCGTTCAGGTGACGATCTTCCCGGTGATCACCGGTCGGTCGGGGAGCGATCCGATCTTCCGCGGCGCCGACGACTTCGACCTGGAACTGCTGGAGACCCGGACACTCGACGGCCGCACGCAGGAACTCGTCTACCGGCCCACCCTGCACCGGTCGTCCACCCGGTGACCGATCTGGCGACCCGTATGCCGGGCGAACCCCCGGTCGCCCGGCTGCGGGTGCACAACGACGCCGAAGAGCCGCTCGAGCTGAGCGTGGAACCGTGGGGGAGCGACCACTGGTTGCACCCGGGGGAGACGGCGCTGGTGTGGACGGTCGGCTCCACCGACGCCGAATCTCCGTGGAGCGGAACGACGCACGGAGACGAGCCGTTCGAGGTGTCGCATCACGGGCGCGGGATCCAGGTGCACTGCAACGGTGTCCGGGCGCACGTGACCGACCCCGACGGCGTCGTACTCGAATGCGGTCACCAACGACCGGAGACGCCCGCACGGTGACGGCCCTCCCTCGCGGTCGGTTCGCCGATACCGTGCTGAGGCACGGCGCACCCGACCCCACTCGGCTTGGTTGGGCAAAATGCTGCCTTGGTTGGTCATACGACGGCCGAAAACCGGACATCAGGGCCTATTCGAGGCATGTCGATCGTCGTACGGCCAACCAAGCCGCGAAATGAGGGCGCTCAGGTGGGTGCCGGGCTACCGGTCGGACTCGACGGCGGCGAGCAGCCCTGCCCATTCGGTGACGGGCACGATCAGGTGCGGGAAGTCGCCGGTGGTGGCCAGTTTCGAGTCACGCAGTGCGATCGCGGCGGCCACCGGCGCGACCTCCAGGCAGGCAGAACCGCCGTTGCCGTTGCTGTGCGTGCTCTTGCGCCACGCGGCGTCGTGGAGGCAGGCCACCTCGACACAGTTGCCGTTGCCTGTTCCGTTACTACGGGTGCTCTTTCGCCATCTTGCGGTGGGAAGCGGATTGCTACGCCTGGTCACGGTGATATTTCCCTTATGAGCGTCTCTATGCATGTCATGCTGTTGGATTCGCTGAGGGCGTCGTCTTGCCAGAGCGAATTGAACGTGTTGGTAAACGAGTGTATGTCGGGTGCTTCCTTGTAGATTGCGCCCGCTGAGGTGTCAACTCCAACAACCGTTGGGAACGGCTCTCGTAGTTCGAAGACCGTGTACTCGGTTGCCATCCCGGCGGCGGTGTGCCTCCAGGCGGTAAGTGGCAGGACCTTCAACTCCACGCGGGGATACGCCGAAAGGCTCAACAAGTTTCTTAGCTGCCCAGCTGTAACCTCCGGGCTCCCCACCTGCTGATGCAGTAGAGCTTCATGGAGCAAAAATCGAAATGAGGGCGATTCCGGCCTTTCGAGAAGCTGTTTCCGTACCAGACGTGCTTCCAGGAGTCGTTTCATCTCGAACTCGTCGTGGCGCTGTGGACCGTTGCTGATAAGCGCGGTGGCATAGTCCGTCGTCTGAAGTAGACCCGAAATCGACGTGAGCCCGAGAAAGCTAACGGCATGGGCGTTGTTCTCCAGCCACACGAAGTCGGCGAAGTTGTTGTTGATGAACGGCCGGTAGCCGTCCCACCAGCCGCGTTGCGCGACGTCTTCGGAGAGTTGTAGAAGGTCGGATCGCTGGCCGATGTCCGAGACGCCGTACAGGTCCAGCATTTGCAGCAGTTCGTTGCTGGGGATGGGGTACTCACCGGATTCGAAGCGGCTGACGGTTCCCTGGTGCCGCTTCAACAGGTCGCCCACCTGCGCGAGTTTCAGCTTCCGTGCCTTGCGGAGTTCCTTCATCTTGCTGCCCAGCCAGCGTGCCCGCAGCGTAGGCCCCATGGTGTCGGTCATGACTTCGCCCCCAACGGCTTCGGTAATCGAAACGCCACTCAGTTTAGAAGATGGCGACTCGCCGCGATTTAGCCACTCCCACAACTTGTGTCGCGCGAGAATCTATGGCAACATGTAGTCGGTACCTCACAGATCGCAAGGGGACTCGCGCGTCGTCGCGCTGAGCAAGGAGGTGGTTCCGGTGGGGATGTCGCGTCGGGAACCGGCAAGGGATGTCTCGGGGGAGGCATGCCGCAAGTTCAAGTGGCGCACCGAAGCCACCCGGGAAGTCGTACTGGAGTGCTTCACCCACGGCCGTTACTGGCCGTGCGACCGGGGCACCGAACCGCGTCCGCCGGAGACCGGCTGACCGAGACATGAACCCGCCCGCGTCCTCGACGGCGGCGGGCGAACGGGAACGGCGGCACCGGTGCTCCTGGTCGCACCGGACGTTCCCGGATCGGGGCGGGTGCGTCGCGATCGCCGTCCTTCCGGCGGACTCCGCCCACCGGGCATCCCCCGATCCCGGTGACGTCCGCCTCGGCGCCGGCGCACCCGCCCATCGACCGTCCACACCGCACGGCGGTGGCCGGACACGTCCAGAGAGGTTGACACCATGGAGTTCCGGCCCCACGGTTACCGGATCGCCGCCGGCGAGCCGACCCGCCCGGCACCCGAACATCCCGACCCGGCCGTCGCGGCACGGCTCGCCACCGTCGCCAGGCGAGTCCGGCCGCGCCGGTTCGCGCTGTGCCAGGCGATCCCGGCCGGGCCGGACGTCGACGACCTGGTGGTCCGGCCGCAGTACCAGGGCCTGCAGAACCCGGACGGCAGTTGCGTCCTGTTGATCGCCGGTCAACCGTACGGCTGGTACCGGTCGATCGACGCCGCGTACGCCCACGCCGAGGGCACCGACCTATGGCTGGTGTGGCTCGACCCGGAACCCGGCCCACCCGAGGCCGAATCGGCAGCCGCCCTCGACGAGGCCCGCGACGGCGACGTCGGAACCTGGCTGGTGGGGCTGCCGTTCCTCGCTCACGGACCCAACGACGCGCGGATCCGCGCCATCGAGATGGCCCACCACCTGGAACCGGCCACGCCCGGTCTCTCCAGGCGTTCCGCGCTGCTGTTCACCGGCGACGACCCGTTGAACCCGATCACGCTGTACTGCCCGACCGCGCCCTGCGCGCGACGGCCGTTCCACGACGGCGAACACCTGCCGCCGAGTCCACAATAGAAAAGGCGGCCGACCGACACCACCGGTAGACCGCCACATCACAAGGGAATGGAGCCCTTGCCATGTCGAAGACGAGCCTAACCCATCAAGACGTCGACTACATACGGTGGGCGAACCGTATCCGGAGAACCCACAGGCCCGTCCGCCGCCGACTCCGCCGGGTCTGCGCCGACTGCGGGAGACCCTGGGGCCACCACGGCTGCCCGAAACACCTGTGGGCTGTCGACTTCCTGTCGCAGTTCTCGGTGATCCTGGTGCCGGGACGACCCGATCGGCCCCGCCGCCGGCACGGTCGCGCCTACGTCGCGGCCCTGCGCGAGGCCACCGACCTCATCACCCGCGCCCACCGCCCGGCCCCCCGCCCCACCTGCCCGCCCGTCCGAAGATCGAGGTTTCGCGGCCCCGTGTCGGTTCGGCGTCACAGTGTCCGCACGCGAACGGTTTCGCTGAAAGCATCGAGGAATGACCCAGGGGAATTCACCCGTGATCGTCACCGACGATCCGACCCTTCTCGCCCGACTCCGGTCACGGTATGAGGAACTGGGCAGCCACAAACTCGCCGAATACGCCTTCACTCTCGGCCTGTTTCCACCACACCACCGGAAAGGCGCTACCGACAGCATCTCGGAGTACTGGCCGCCCGGCGCGGACACGTCCGCGCCGGGCCTGTTGGTGTGGGACTCGACGTTCACCGATGCGTTCGAGGAACACGACGATGAAGACGACGAGGACGACGAGGACGACGACCCGTGGGGCTCCGCCGGTCCACCTGGATCAGCCGGTGGTGACGTAACGAGTCGAAATGGGGGGTGGACCCTCTAGAAAACGACCACTACCACCCTGGGCGTCACGGCCGTACCCCGGATTCCAGTGATCACTGTGGGCGCGCTGTCGGCTCGGCACCATGAGCCGTCGTCTGTCGATATGAGTACGCCGGTATCGAGGGTTGTGATGGGATGTACGCCATGCATGGTCGTCTGTAGGAGCCATCGATATCCGCGCTGGCCGAGCACGGTGTCGGGGTGGGGGCGTTTCTGCCGAACAACGTGTTCATGGAGAACTCCTCACGTCGAAGCCGGGTGACCGTCCACAGTCTGTGTCCGGGCGGTCCGGAGCCGCGACGACACTCGAGGTGTCTTTTCGGTGACCTATTAGGCGTCATTTCGGCGACATGAAGACTGATATCGTTGTGTACATGACGTATCAGGACACCACTCCGAACGCGACACTTCGCGCGGTGCGTCTCGGAATGCTGATGAGCCAGGACGACTTCGCCCGTGCCCTGCGCGAGGCTGGAGTGCGAGCGGGTGTACCCAACGACGCCAACAAGCGGCTTGTGCAGCGATGGGAGGCGGGGACGATCGCCACTCCCCGTCCTGTCTACGCCCGCGCACTCGAATCCGTCACCGGGATGCCGATCGATTCGCTCGGATTCGCCGTCCCGGTGCCGAGAGCGCGCCTGTCGGCCGATGGGCATGGCGGACACGATCTGGAAGCCACATCGAACTCGGCCGAAGCGACGCCGCAGGCGAAGGCTTGGTCGAGCGGCCGTACGACGACCCGCACGAACCATTCCGGCGTATGGCTGAGCCGGTACGAGTACTACTCGAGCGGACGCGACGACACCTTCATCGGGGTGCACCATGTGGTGGTGTTGCAGCACGGTGACCGGCTCACCGTGCGAAGTCTTCCGGGTTCGTCCGACTCTCCGCTGACCATGGACCTGACCGTCGACGGCAACGTGGTCACCGGGACCTGGGTCGAGCAGACCGCTCCCGACGGTTACTACCGTGGGGCGCGGTACCACGGTGCCGTTCAGATGCTTGCCGAGCCCACCGGCCGACGTATTCACGGTAAGTGGGTCGGGTTCGGCAAGGAGATGGAAGTCAACACCGGCCCGTGGGAACTGGTCTTTCGAGACGCTTCGACCAACAAGGCGACGCTCAACCGATACAACCGCCGCCCCGACGAGGCGTGAACCCGCCGCCAAGAGAGTTCCCACCCCGGTGTGTGACGGCCCCGGCTGGTATCGGTCGATCGACGCCGCGTACGCCCACGCCGGGCGGACGTGACCCGCACGCGTGGTCGGCGCGGCGCCGGGACGGCTTGGGCGACAACGCTTGCCAACCGGGTGCGACTGGTCCAAGATGCGACCATGGCCACACCGCACCGACCCGGACTCACCCGCGCCCGAGTGGCCGTCACCGTCGCGTTCATCGCCCACGGCGTCGTGTTCGCCTCCTGGCTGCCACACATCCCGCAGATCAAGGACGACCTCGGGCTCTCCGAGGGCGGCCTCGGCCTGATCCTGCTCGCACCGCCGGCCGGAGCCATCGCCGCGATGTCGCTGACCGGCGCGGCCTGTGCCCGGTTCGGCAGTGCCGCCGTCACCCGCGTCACCGCGGTCGCCTACACCCTCGGGCTCACCTTCATAGGACTCGGAGCCGGGAACGCCTGGACACTCGCGGCGGCCCTGCTGCTCGCGGGCGCGCTGGTCGGCGCCTTCGACGTGGCCATGAACTCCCAGGCGGCCACGGTGGAACGCGCGACGGCGAAGCCGATCATGGGCTCGTTCCACGCCGCGTGGAGCCTCGCGGCGGCCGCCGGAGCCGGCATCGGTGGAGTGGCCGCGCAGTACGAGGTTCCGTTGTGGATCCAGTTGCTCGTGCTCGGCCTGGTCGCCCTGGCGGCCGTGGCGGTGTTCTTCCCCGCCTTCATCCCCGACGCCGTCGCGGTCGCGGCGGGACCCGCCCGGCGGTGGCGGTTCGAGAAGGCCCTCGTCCTGTTGTCGCTCGTGGCGTTCGCGGCCCTGTTGGCGGAGGGGGCGGCGGCCGACTGGAGCGCCGTGTTCCTGTCCGACACGCAGGGCGCGTCGGCCCTGGTCGCCGCCTGGGGATACGGACTGTTCTCGGTCGCGATGTTCCTGGGACGGCTCGCTGGCGACCGGTTGGTGCACCGGATCGGCCGCAGCCGCAGCATCTTCACCGCCGCGCTGACCGGAGGACTCGGCATGTCGGCGAGCCTGGTGGTGGCGCAACTCGCCGGCCCCGGGCCGGTGGCGCAGGCCGCCGTGATCGCCGGGCTGTTCCTGTTGGGCCTGGGCATCGCCGTCATCGTGCCGGTGGTGTTCAGCGCCGCCGGTGACGGTCCGGGTATCGCGATGGTCTCCAACGGCGGATACACCGGTTGGCTGCTCGGCCCGGCGGTGATCGGCGGGCTCGGGGAACTGCTCGGCCTGCCGGCGGCGATCTGGACCATCCCACTCCTCGCGATCGTCGCCGCCCTCCTCGCCCCGATCGGGCTGCGCCACCTGTCACCCGAGCGCGCCACCACCAAGGCCTGACCCCGAGACCGCCCGACCACGGCGCCGACGGTGTGCCACACGTACCATATGTGGTGATTCCGTATGATTCAACGGGAAGGTGAACTCGACCGCTGAGCACCACACGACCGTGGAACCGCGTCGGTGATGGAGAACGACAAGCCCGCCGCAACGCCGACCGGTCCGGAGAAGCCGGAAGATCCCGAAACGGCGGGTGACATCGCCGCCTATGACGCCGCGAAGTCCGAGGACGACGGCACCCGTATTCCCTTGGCCGAGATGCGTCGTAAGTACGGACTGTTACCGACGAGTCGGTCCGTCGAAGTGATCCACGTAGCGCGGCGGCATGAGAATCCACCGGTAGTGATCCGGATGTCACAGGGGTCGGGGAGGATGTACATCGGAGCACCGGTACGTCCTACCGACGGGAGAGACACGTGAACGACGTCGTGCCACGGTTGGCGCCGTTGATGGCGCAGCTCGACATCTCGCTGTCGATGGCGCTGGAGCGGATGGCCGGGATGACCGACGACGAGTACCGCTGGCTGCCCGAACCGGACGCCGCCACGGTCGTCCGGGGCGAGAACGGCCGGTTGCGGCCCGCCCCGGTGCCCGACGACGCGCCGCGCACCCGCAGCATCATCCTGTTGACCGGTCATCTGTACGGGATGGCGAAGCTCCGCGCCGCCTACACGGTCGGCGAATGCCGGTTGACCTACGACGACCTCGACTGGCCCGAGACCGCCGCGTCGGCGGCACCGGCGCTGACCGAGTCGTGGGCGGAGTGGCGGGACGCGGTCACCGCGCTCCGCGACGACGAACTCGACGTGGTGGGGCGCTGCGCCTTCCCGTGGGGCCTCGACCCGACCCTGCCGGTGCTGGACATCGTGTGGTGGATGAACCGCGAACTGATACACCACACCGCCGAGATCGCCTTCGTCCGGGACCTGTACGCCCGCACCGCCTGAACCCGGCCGCCGAGACGGTTCACGGCGTCACTCGAACACCTCGCCGCCGACGGTGAACTCGATCCGTTCGGTCCGGTCGAAGGTGAACCGGACGAGGATCGGCGAGGCGCCGGAGTCGGACGGCATGTGGTGGCGTTCCACCGCCAGCCAGGTCTCGTCCGGGTCGTCGAGCCCGAGAAGGTCGATCGCGGTGAGACGCAGTGCCGCGATGCCGTGCCAGTCGACGTCCGTCACCTCGAACGCGGCACCCGGTGCGGCCGTCACCGGTGAACCCGGGACGTCGCGCTCAAACGCCCGGCCGCGATCCCACTGCCACTCCCGTTCCACCGTCTCCCCCGGGACGACGACGGTCGCGAGGACCCGGCCGTCCTGGTACAGGTGGAGCCCGGTGAACGACGTGGTTCCCGCCGCCTCGGCGATGGCGGCGACCGCCTCGGCCTGCCGGGGGCCGGACGTCATGTCGTTGAGGTCCTCACCGGCCGCGATACTCCGCAGCCCCCAACCGATCTCCTCCGCGTGCAGCGACATGAGCCCGGCGGCGGCGAGCACGGCGACGATCCCTTGGCCGAGCACCTGCCCGGTGCGGGGGCGTCTCCGGGGTGTCCATTCAGGAGCGTCGTGGGGTGCCGCGTCGCGGGCGGCCTCGGCCTTCGCGCGCCACGCGGCGTCGGGTTCGCGCAGCCACCACGCCCGGGGACGGTCGGGGCGGTCACGGACGACGACGATCACGTCACCGGTCTCCGGCGGTTCCTCGAAGGCCCGCAGCGACACCGTGCTCCGGTAGGGCGGGCCGTCGTCGGGGGCCACCACGACCGCGATCTCTTCCTCCTCGGTTCCGGGTGCGGCGGTGACGACCCGGGCGACGGCACCGCGTCCCCGCGCGAGGCCGGCCCGCAGCCGGTGCGGTGGCGGCGTCAGGGAACCCGCCGACAGCCACAGTGCGGCGGTGAGGCAGGTCAGCAGTATCAGCCCGGTGGTCCAGAACCATTCGACGTGGCCGCCCGGCGCACCGGTGACCAGGTTCGTCAGCAGCACGCCGCCGAGTGCGCCGGCGGCCGAGGCGAAGAGCAGTCCGAGGATCACACCACAGCGTACCGATCACGGCCCATCATTCGCGCCGATCGGTGTCCGATCAATGACACTCCGTTGGCATCACCGTTCGTCGATGGATATGGTGGGCCGCAATCCGTTCCCGCGCCGCCGATCCGGAAGCTCACCATCCATTGAGGTCGATATGCCGGCGCGCTCGGGTCCGACCGTGTCGCACGTGTGCGTCACAGGACAGACGACGTCATCGCATCCGGCGGTGACCGTTCCCCAGGAGGCGTCCAGATGGAAGAGTGGGAGTTCGACGAGATCACGAAGTCGTTCGTCGAGACGTTCAAATCGCGCATCCCCAAGCGCTACGAACTCGGATTCAAGTCCGTGATCGACGGCGGTGAGTACACCATGGCCGGTGAGGGACTTTTCCACACCCTCGCCGACGACAAGGTGCCGGTCACGTCACTCGAACACGACACGCTCGGCGACATGCTGGAGTACCTGCGAGACGTCAGCACCGAGTACGACACCCTCACCGACAAGTACAGCAACCTGGTCATCGACGACGACCCGGGCCTCGGCACCGGCAGGACGCCGAGACCACGGATCTGAGAACCGTCCGGGCCGGCGAACCACCGGCCCGGCCCGTCACGACGGTCTGCCGTACACGGCGGCCGTACCCCGGGCCGTCGCACGTGGATCGGCGGCCTTGGCGATCGCCGCCTCGACACCGCCTATCGCGTCCGCCAACAGGCCCAGCGCACCGACCGCACGCGACGCCGGGTCCTCCCCGTCGCCGCCGAGCGCCTGTTCACGCACGAACGCCGCCTTCACCTGCGTCCACCGGTCCGCCTGCTCCGGCGTCAACCGGCCGCGCAACTCCGCCAGCTTCAACAGGTTCGCCTCCGCGCCGGAGGTGAGCGTCTGCGCCTCGCCCAGGTAGTGGTCGTCGATGACGGCCTCCAACTCGGCGTCGTTCATGACCGGGACGACCCGCTCCGCCAGCTTGTTCATGTTCCGGTAGGAACCCTGCAGGCCGAACGGCGGCTCGGTACGGGACGAGTCGGCCTGCGCCGCCGACGCGATGTACGCCTGGTTGTTGCGCAGCACCACGTCCCGCACCCGCAACAGCTTCCGCAGCACCGAAAGGATCTGCTCCAGCTCGGCCGCCGGATACGCGTACGACAACGCCTCCGCGTTCGCGGTGGCGTCCCGCCCGGCGAGCCTCACCAGCAGCTCCAGGTCGCCGCGTTCCCGCGACGCCAGCGGCGCCAGCACCGGGTTGGAGGTCAACGCGTTCTCCAGGTAGCTCGACGCGAACACCTCCTCGCGGCCCGACAGCACGTCACCCAGGTTCCACACGTCGGCCCGGTTGGCGAGCATGTCCGGGATACGGAACCGCTTCCCCGACTCGGTGTACGGGTTGCCCGCCATGACGACCGCGAACCGCTTGCCCCGCAGGTCGTAGGTGCGGGTGCGGCCCCGCCACACGCCCTCCATCCGCCGTTGCCCGTCGCACAGCGAGATGAACTTCTGCAACAGCTCCGGGTTGGTGTGCTGGATGTCGTCCAGGTACAACATGACGTTGTTGCCGGCCTCCAGGGCGAACGAGATCTTCTCGACCTCCTGCCGCGCGGTGGCGTCCGGGGCGTCGGCGGGGTCCAGCGAGGTGACCTCGTGACCCAGGGACGGGCCGTTCACCTTGACGAACACCATGCCCAGCCGGCTCGCCACGTACTCCATCAACGTGGTCTTGCCGTAGCCGGGAGGCGAGATCAACAGCAGCATCCCGGACTGGTCGGTGCGTTTGGCGTCGCCCGCCGCGCCCATCTGCTTGGCGAGGTTCGCGCCGATCAACGGCAGGTACACGTCGTCGAGCAGCCGGTTCCGGACGAACGCGCTCATCACCTTCGGCTGGAACTCGTCCACCCGCAGCCGTTCCCGCTCCGCGGCCACCAGGGCGTTGCGGCGCCGCAGGAACTCGCGGAACCGGGGGACGCGGTCTCGCCGGAACACCCGGGTACGTGACAACAGTTCGTCCAGCCGCACCGGCAGGCTCCGGCCCGAGACGCGGGGATGGGTGCCCAGCAGTTCGTCCACCGTCCCGGTCAGTTCCGCGGCGGAGTCGTACCGCTCGACCCGTTCCCCCAACAGTTCCAGAGCCACCGCCTCGGGCAGTTCCATCGGCGGCCCGTCACCGTCCTCACCGGACACGAACGCGTCCAGCCAGGCGGCCACCAGTTCCCGGCGCGTCGCGAGCCCGCCGACGTCGTCGGGGAGCGCCGCGAGGTGGCCCCGGAACTCGGCGACCCCTTCGCGCCCCAGCCTGCGGTGGAACCGTTTCCACAGCGCGCGGGCGGTGTCGCTCGTGACGAAACCGGGTTCGTCGGCGGCGAGTTCCTCGCACAGGTACTCACCTGCGAGACCGGCGTCGAACTCCACCGGGACGCCCGCCGACACGTGGAAGGCGGAGATCGCCTCGGCCAGTTCGTCCGCCAACTCCGTCATCGCCGCGGCCCGCCCGAACACGGCGCGGGCCGCCGCCAGTGAGCGGCTGCGCGCCGACCACACCGGGCGGGTCGCGTCGTCGGTGCCGTACGCCCAGAACAGGGCCGCCGCCGCGCGTTCGGCCGGCGGGTAGCGCAACAGGCCGGCCCCGGCCTCCAGCCGCAGCACGACGCGCAGGATCGCGGCGGCGTCGTGATCGTGGACGCCCCGCTGGTATCCCTCGTCGAAGCGGCGTTCGGCGTGGTCACGGACCAGCGACAACAGGTCCGCATCGGACAGTGCGGCCTGCCGCAGCACCGCCCGGTCGGTCTCGGCGAGGACCACCGTCGCCAGGTGTTCGGCGCGGTACACCTCCGGTGTCTCCGACACCACCAGTTGGTTCCAGAACTCCCGGGTGTCGTCGAACGCCGGATCGTCCACCACGGACCGGTAGTCGGTGCCCGACAGCGAGAACGCCAACCGGTCACCCGCCGGGACCAGCGTCAGCTCCATCGGCTGCGTGTTGACCGGGAGCCGGTGGCCGCCCAGCGTGATGGTGTCGCCGTCGTACAGGTCCTGCCGGTCCCGCAGCGACCGGCCCGCCTCCTGGCGGGCGGCCTTGATGCGGCCCAGCAGTTCCTCGGCGCGCACCTGGTCGCCCAGCCCGCGCAGTTCCTCTGCGATGCCGCGCAGTTTCACGACCATCGGGTCGGTCGCGAAGTACGTGTTTACCGCGTCGACGGACTCCAATGTGGCGCACCGACGCGCGACGCTGGTCAGGATCCGGTCCGCGGAGGTGGTGAGCCGTTCGCCGCGGCGGGCGCGTTCGTCCAACAGCGCCTGTTTGCGCGTCGCGAACGCCTCGTAGACGTCGGTGCGTTTGTCTCCCAGCCGGGCGAGGAAGTCGTCGAACTCGCTGAACCGGGACTCCAGGTTCTCCAGTTGCAGCATCAGCTTGCCGAGTTGCTCGTCGCACGCCTCGGGGCTGTCGGCCGCCGCCAGTCCCGCGGTGACGGCCTGCCCGAACAGCGCGAACTCGGCGGCGAACTCCGCGCGTCCCTCGGAGTCGAGCAGTTCCCGGCGCCTGGCGGTGAGGATCGCCCTCGCCCGGTTGACCGCCGCGAGCACCTCCGCGATGCGTTCCAGGATGCCGGTCCGCACCGTCACGTCGTCGATGTCCAGACTGGACACGACCTCGGTGAGGACCTCCAGTCCGTCGCTCTGCTCCGACAACCGGGCCGTCAACGGCGCCGCCTGCGCCACCGACTCCAGGCCGCCCGCCTCCTCGGCGAGCGCGTCGATCTGCCGGTGGTAGTCGGTGAAGGCCTCGGCCCCACCCAGGAACGCGACCGCGCGCCGCCCCGCCGACGCCGACTCCGCGACCACCGACTCCGACAACGCCGCGACACCGGCCGCGTCGATGTAACGCATCTCCGACAGGGTCACCAAGCGGCCCTGCGCGGCCCGGAGCTCCGCCAACTGCGTCACCCAGGCGTCGGCGCTCTTGGGCGCCTCCCCGCTCGACCGCCGGATGACCGCGGTGACGTCGCGGCCCGCGTCCCGCAACGCGTCGGCGGCACGCTGCCGCAACGCCGCGACCGTCTCGTACTCCTCCAACACCGCCTGCGCGGTGTCCCGGACCGCCGCCAACGGCTCGTCCAGACCGCCGAACGCCGCGTCCGACAACCAGTGGTAGGCGTCGAAGGCGCGGGTACAGGCCGCGATCAGCGCCTCGAACACCTCCGCCGACGGCGCCATGTCCGCGACCATCCGCGACACCGACAACGCGTCCGAAACACCCCGCACCAGGTCGGCGTTGCCCAACCGCTCCATCGGACTGTCACCCACCGGCTGCGCCGCGGCGTAGGTGTCCGACACGAACGGCGTCTGCCACACCTGCATCGGGTGCACCCGGGTCGGCTCCTCCGAACTCGCCCGGAACGCCACCATCGTGCCGTCCTCGAAGATCGAGTAACCGTGGCACGGCAGCGGAGTGCTGATCTCCTTACGGATCACGTTGTACGGCAACAGCAGGCTCCGCCCGTCCTCACGGGCGTGGAAGACGTACAGGACGTCCTCGCCGTTGGGGGAGCGGACGACCCGCTCGAACTCCAAGCCCGTGACGTCGGTGTCGAAGGTCTTGTGCACACCCGTCGCCAGGTAGTAGCCGCCGGGGAAGATGACCCCCTGCTCCTCCGGCAGGCTCCGGCACGCCTCACCGATACCGTCGGCGCGCGTGACGGTCTTGGTGCGGGTGTTGAACACCAGGTACCGCCACACCGTCTCGTTGTACGGCAGTATCTTCAACAGGATCAGCGGACCGATGCGGGCGTACGACACGTCGGCGTCGGCGAGACTCTGCAACTTCTCCGTCACCGGCTCGGAGTAGATGCCCTCCCCGGTGGAGGTGTTGTCCTCGATCTTGACGGTCAACGTCCCGCCGACGCACTCGACGAAGACCTCGCCCTCGATCGAGATGTGCGGATGCCGGCCGCCGATGTGGTCGTCGCGGGTCGTCGGCGTCCACTCGAAGTCGTGCTGTTCGGGGAACACGTGATCGCGTTCGCCCCGTGAGTCCAGGTACGCGACCGTGTCACCCGGCGGAGTCACCTCCCATCGCAGCACCCGGATGTCGTCGATCTTCTCGCCGATCCGGAACACCGCCAACAGCCGCCCCGCGACCCGACGCAACTGGAGCAGCTGCGCCTGCCGGTAATACCGGTACAGCTCCGCGAAGTCCGCCCGGAACGCCGGGTCACCCAGCAGCGCGTCGTCCTCGGCGGGCGCGAACGAGAACGCCTCACCGTCCCGCCGGAACGAGTGCAACGCGAACACGTCCGACACGTCGGTCTGCGGCTTCAACCCGATGAACACGTTGTAGCCGAACAGCATCCGGCCACCCACCTGCACGATGTCACGCGGGACGCAGTTGTTCTCGGTGCGGATCCGGTCGGTGCCCAACAGGCGCATCTCGGTGCCGCCGAACACCTTCAGCCGCTCGTCGTTCAACGCCTCGGCGCGGCGGGCGAGTTCGGCGGCGTGCTGCGCCAACCGATCGCGCAGCACCTCGTACGTCCCGGCGTCCAGTTCGGCACTCGGGCTCGGGGTTTCCAATTCGCTCAACGGTGATCCTCACGGGCACGAAACGGACCGGTCGAATGGTGAACCGGGGCCGCCACACGCGGAGTGGCGGCCCCGGGTGGTGTCAGCGCGTACTCGCGGCCAGCGCCGCCAACGGGGTCTCGGCGACCCCGATGGTCCGCGCCGAATCCAGCAGGCTGTTGAGTTTGGCCGTGTCCGGCCCGCCCTGCGCGATCAGTCTCGTCAACAGCGCCGCGATCGACAGGTTCTTCAGGTCGTTGCTGTCGACCCCGGCCAGCAGGCCCGTCAGGTCGTCGGTGAACTCGCGGGAACCGTTCAACCAGGCACCCGCCAGGCCGTTGACGACCTCGGACCCCTGCACGAAACCGTCGACGGCCTTGCCCATGCCGACGGCGCCGGTGACCCGGTCGAAGAACGCGCCGTCGCCACCCACGATCGAGATGTCGGCCTTCTCCAGCCCGGTCGCGAGGACGCTCGCCTGCGCCTGCGCGATCTCCCGCTGCGCGTTGACGTGCGCCAACCGGATGTCCTTCTCGGTCTCCAGCCGCAGCCGGTACTCCTCGTGCTCCCGGGACGCCGCGTCCAGCGCCGCCATCGCGGCGGCCTTCTCGGTGAGGCCGTCGGCCTCGCCGCGCAGCCGCTCCCGCAGCGCCGTCGCCTCGGCGACACCGGTCAGCTCGGTCGCCTGCGCGGTGGCCCGACCCTTCGCCTCGGTGACCTCCGCCTCCGCGCGGCCCCGCGCCTCGGCGGCCTTCGCCTCCGCGATACCGGCCTTCTCCAGCGCCTCCGCCTCGGCCTCCATCACCTCGGCGTGTGCCAGGCCGGCGGCGGCCTCGTCGGCCTTCTTGCCCTCGGCGAGCCGGATCATGGCCTGCGCCTCCAGCTCCGCGGCCTGCTGCCGGCCCTCGGCCAGCGTCAGGTTCTCCCGGGCCCGGTGCTTGGCGGCGGCCTCGGCGGCCTCGGCCGCCTTGATGTCCTTGACGAGTCGTTCCTGCGCCTCGGCCTCCGCGGCGATGATCGCCGCCTGCCGCAGCCGCTCGGCCTCCTCGACGGTGCGGAGCCGCTTGATGGCCTCCTCCTGCTCGGCCACCGTCCGCTCCACGGCGATGCGTTCCCGCACCACGTCGGCGATGTCGCGCTTCTCGCCCTCGACCTCCTTGTTCTTGGCGATGGTGGCGAGTTCGATCTCGCGTTCCCTGCCCACCACCTCCAGCAGGCGGTCCTTCTCGATGCGTTCACTCTCGATGGCCAGGACCCGTTCCCGGTTCTTCTCGGCCACCGCGATCTCACGCTGCTGGTTCTCGCGCTGGATGCCGAGGGTCTCGTCGGTGCGGATCTCGGCCTCCTGCGCCTTCAGCCGCTCCTCCGCCCGGACCCGGTTGATCATGGCCTCCTCGCGGGCGCGGACCGTCTCGATCTCGCGGCGCTGCTTCATCTCGGCGTCGGCCTGGCGGCGTTCCAGCTCGAGGATGGCCTCCCGGGCCTCGACGTTCTGCCGGGTCAGCTCCTTCTCCTCGTTGCGCCGGTAGTCGTTGGTGCGGACCGCCTCGATCGCCGTCAACTCGGTGATCTTGCGGATGCCCTGCGCGTCGAGGATGTTCTGCGGGTCGAGACTGTCGAGCGGCGTCTGCTCCAGGTAGTCGATCGCGGCGTCCTCGAGGCTGTAACCGTTGAGGTCGGTGCCGATGACACGGATGATCTGGTCGCGGAACTGGTCGCGCTGCGTGTACAGGTCGACGAAGTCGAGCTGCTTGCCGACCGTCTTCAACGCCTCGGAGAACTTCGCGTTGAACAGTTCCTGCAGCGTCTCGCGGCTGCTGGCGCGCTCCGAACCGATGGCCTGCGCCACCTTGATGACGTCCTCCTTGGTCTTGTTGACCCGGACGAAGAACGAGATGCGGATGTCGGCGCGGATGTTGTCCCGGCAGATCAGGCCCTCCTGGCCGGTGCGCGAGATGTCGATCGTCTTGACGGAGATGTCCATCAGCTCGGCGCGGTGAAGCACCGGCAGCACCACGGCACTGGTGAACGTGACGTCGACGCGCCGCATCTTGGAGATGATGAGCGCCTTGCCCTGTTCCACTTTCCGGAACAGGCGGACGATGATGAGCAGGATGGCGAGCAGGATCAGCAGTGCCACGCCGATGAGCAGGCCGAAGCCCGCGGTGATGGCTTCCATCTAGATGGGACCTCCGATGTGACGCGGATGGGGGCGGGGGCGGAACGGTGCGTGTCAGCGCACGGGCGGATTGGGACCGGTCGCCAGATCGAACGGCGCGACCAGGAAGAACTCCCCGTGTGGGTCGTACTCGTATACGAGAGCGGTGTCTCCCGCCTTCAGTTCTCCGACGTCCCGGCCGTGAGTACGGACCGGGATGATCGCGGAGGAACCGTCGGTGGAGGTGATCTCGGCCTGACCGAAGTCCGCGCCCACCGTCTGGGTGCGGATCCGGCAGGTCCTGCCGACGAAGTCGTGCCGGGACGCCGCGGGCGCCTCGCCGTAGAACCGGCCCAGCGGCCACACCACCAGAGTGGTGGCGACCCAGGCCAGTACCGCCGCGAAGACCGGTGTCAGCAGTCCCAGGAGCACACCGGCGGTGCCGCCGGGCTCCCACTGCCGCAACAGGACGGTCGCCGCGACCGAGCCGAACCAGGCCAGTGCGATCCACAGCGACAGCACCACCGTCACCGGTACCGACCGGGAGGCCCGGGTCACCGGGAGCAGTCCGGTGATGCCGCCGGAGGAGCCGCCGGTGTCGGTCTCGGTGTCGAGGACGTCGCTGCCGACCAGGCCGCACAGCGCGACCAGCCAGAAGAGTATGACGACGATGAAGGCGAAACTGAAGACGACGGTGGGGAAACCGAAACTGATCTCCACCAGGTCGCCCATCGCGCCTCCACTCCCGTGTTCCCGTGCAGGTGTCGCCGAGTCACACGGTACAAGCGGGCCGCAACCGGGTGTGTCGACGATCTTGAAGATATGCGACCGGCCACGGTGGCGTCATCGGACGAACGGTGGGTGGCGGCCCGCCCACCCGGCGAGATCCACTCCACTGGGGAGTCAGGATCCGCCGCCCAGGGCCTCCCGCATCATCGCCAGGTACTCCTCGTGGCGGCCGTCGGCCATCGCCTGCAGTTCGTACATGGTCTTGCCGTCCAACGCCTCGCGGACCAGGTCGGCATGCCCGGCGTGCCGTGCCAGCTCCTCGACCAGGTGCGCGAGCATCCACCGCAGCGACCACGCCGTCACGTCCTTCGGGAACCACGGCACGCCCGCGGGTACCGGCACCGGATGGTCCATGTCGAGCCCCGAGAGGGCGGCACGGGTCTCACGGCCGCACGCGGCGAGGTCCGCGAGCAGCACCTTCAGCGTCTCCTCCGGCAGCATCGTGAACCCCTCGGGGTCGTAGCCGGGTGGCGTACCGTCCACCGCCAGCGCCACCCAGCCGCGTTCCATCTGGGCGACGTGTTTGACGAGGCCGCCGATGCTCAGCTCACTGGTGGGTACCGGCCGCCGCCGGGCCTGCTCGTCGGTGAGACCGTGCGCGACCTGCCGGAACGCGTCGCGCTGTTGATCCACGTAGGCGAACAGGTTGTGCGTCTCGTCGTCGGTCGGTGGCACCATACTGGCCATTGTGGGCTCCTCTCCGTGGTCGGTCCGTCTCATGGTGCCACCCGGGTACGACGGGACGCGGCCGGTGCCGCCGGGCTATGGTGACGGGACTTCCACCGCCCACAGTGAAAGGCGTGCCGCGCGATGACCGAGCCGGACAAGACCTACGACCTGAACGGGGACGGCGTCCCCGACGAACTGACCAGGATCGGGGACCACACCTACATCGACTACAACCGGGACGGCAAGTTCGACGCGGTCGTCACCCCCGAGGGCGAGGTGTACGCCGACCTCGACGGCGACCACACGTACCGGACCCGGGTCGTCGACTCCGACGGTGACGGCGTCTACGACACCCTGGAGACCGACGTCGACGGCGACGGCGAACCCGACGTCATCGAACGCGACACCACCGGTGACGGCGTCCTCGACTCCGTCGTGAAACCGGCTCCGGCGGAGTAGGAGCTCTAAGCCACCGCGCCGTTCGCGGCGCCGTCACCATGCTCTACCGTGTGTGAACATGTTGACCGGTGATGACTTCCTGCGGCCAGAGCGTCGGATCGTGTCGGGAGCGGTTCACTACTTCCGCGTCCACCCGCGGCAGTGGGAACACCGGTTGCGGATGCTGCGCGCAATGGGAGCCGAGTGCGTCGAGACGTACGTCCCGTGGAACCTCCACGAACGCCGCCGCGGCGAATACGACTTCACCGGCCTCGCCGACCTGACCGGATTTCTCGACACCGCCGCCCGGCTCGACCTCGCCGTCATCGCCCGCCCCGGCCCCTACATCTGCGCCGAATGGGAGAACGGCGGCCTCCCGGCGTGGCTGCGGGCGGCGGACCGCCACGCGCCACTACGGTGCGCCGACCCCGCGTTCCTCACCGCCGTCGACACCTGGTTCGACGTCCTCATACCCCGGATCGCGGAACGGCAGACCGACCGAGGCGGCAACGTCGTCGCCGTCCAGATCGAGAACGAGTACGGCTCCTACGGAAGCGACGCCGCCTACCTGCGCCACCTCGCCGACCGGTTGACCGCACTCGGTATCACCGTGCCGCTGTTCACCTCCGACGGACCCACCGACGCCATGCTCACCGCCGGAACCGTTCCCGGCGCACTCGCCACCGTCAACTTCGGCTCCCGCCCCGAGACCGCGTTCGCGACCCTCGCACACCACCGGCCCGGCGACAAGCACTGGTGCATGGAGTTCTGGAACGGCTGGTTCGACCACTGGGGCGAATCCCACCACGTCCGCGACGCCGCGGACGCCGCCGACGTCCTCGACCGCATGCTGACCTCCGGTGCCTCCGTCAACATCTACATGGCGCACGGCGGCACCAACTTCGGGCTCTGGGCCGGCGCCAACCACGAGGCCGGATACCAGCCGACCGTCACCTCCTACGACTACGACGCACCCATCGACGAGACCGGCCGCCCCACCGCCAAGTTCCACGCCTTCCGGGAGGTCATCGGCCGCCACCTCCCCGTCGGCGAGCTCCCGCCCGAACCACCCCGGCTCGCACCCGCCGTCGTACCGCTCACCGAACGGCGACCACTGCTCGACGCACTCCCCGACCTCCCCGCCACCGAACGACCGCTGCCGCCACGGTTCGAGGAACTCGGCCACGACCAGGGCATGGTGCTGTACCGGCACGAACTGCGCGGGCCACGGCAACAGGAGACCCTGGAACTCGCCGGACTCGCCGACCTGGCCCAGGTCTTCGTCGACGGCTCACTCATCGCCGTACTGCGACGCGACGAGACCACCGGCACACCGTTGGCCTCCGCCGCCGACCGGGCCGACCTCGACATCCTCGTGGAATCACTGGGCCGGGTGAACTTCGGGCCGATGCTCGGCGAGTCCAAGGGGATCCTCGACGGTGTCCGGCACGGCCGCCAGACCCTACACGGCTGGCGGGCACTGCCCATCGACCTCGACGACATCGGCTGGCTCACCTGGGGAACCGGCGACCGCGACACCCCCGGCCCCGCGTTCCACCGCGGCGTCCTCACCGTCACCGAACCCGGCGACAGCCACCTGCGCGTCGTCGACGGCGACGCCGGGTACGTATGGGTCAACGGATTCTGCCTCGGCCGATACCGCGCAGAAGGTCCACAACAGACGATGTACCTGCCGTGGCCGCTGCTGCGTGAGGGCGACAACGAGATAGTCGTCCTGGAGACCGGCGCCCGCACCCCACGACACGTCACACTGGACCGCGACGCCGACCTCGGCACCCCCACCGCCGCACCGGCCGACTGACCGCGCTGCGCGCCTTCGCTACCGTGTCGGCATGACATCCCACTCGCCGCAGCCGACAGATCCCGCAGACACCGTTGTCAAGGCCAACATCGGGATCTCGGCGGCGGCCACGGGTGGCGCGGCGGCCTCCGCCGCGATCCTCGCCGGACAGTCCGCCCCCGCCGCCTCCGCCGCCACGACCGCCGCCCAACACGCCGCGCACCTGCACACCCAGGCGGCGGCGCAGGCGCAGGCCGCCGCGGCCGGCGGCACCGCGAGCGGGCTCGGCGTCAAGATCGGCGCCGGGATCGGCGTGGTCGTACTCGCCGGCGCCGCGGTCACCGGAGGCGTACTGCTGTCCGACTCCGGTGGCGGCGCCACCGCGCCCATCGTGGAGCCCGTCATGGACGAGTCCGCGACCGGCGTCGACCTCATGAACACCACGGTGCTCATTCCCAGTACGTACCGTCCCGGCACCGAGACCCGCGAGGTCACCATCACCGACGGCGGGTTCACCCAGGAGGGCGCGACACCGTTCGAGACGGTCGTCTACGAGTACATACACGAACCCGTGTACGCCGACCTCGACGGCGACATGGACCTCGACGCGGTGGCCGTCATGGACGAACTCGCGTACGAGTACGGCTACCCGTACCTGCTGGTCTGGTTGTGGGAGGACGGCGAACTCGTCCAGATGGACCGCACGATCGCCGGACTGTGCTCCATCGACGCCGTCACCGCCGAGGACGGCGCAGTCCACCTCGACGTCAGCGGCGTCGCCGCCGGAGCCCGCTGCTACGGAGTCGGCAACGACGAGACCCTCACCGAAACCCTCACCGTCTCCGTCGTCGACGGCGAACTCGTCCAGACCGCGCCGGTGTTCGGTGCCGTGGACCGGTGCCACCCGCTGTTCTACCAGTCCGTCACCCCGGTCGAAGGCGACCTGACGCCACGGGTGTCGCCGGACGAGACCGCCACCCCCGTCGCCGAACCCGGAACCTACGACGAGATCCGCCGGCTCGGTCCCGTCGACGGCATCACCCAGTCCGAGTGGTACATCGTGCAGGTCGACGTCGACGGCACCACCTCCTGCGGCTGGGTCAGCCACGCCGACATCCTCGGCTGACGGTTCCCATCCCCAGTGGACCACCGGGCGAAATCGGCGCGACGGCGACTCGAAACGGTGTGACGATGATCCGATGAGCGTTCTCACCGACTACGACCGGGCCGCGGCGGTGATGCGGGAGCTGCTGTGCGACCTGACATCCCGCCAGTACGCGCTACCGACACCGTGCGAGGGGTGGAACGTGCGCCGACTGCTCGACCACCTCGTATACGGGCAGCTGTGGACCGACACGGTGCTGAACGGCGAACCGCCACCCGACCCGTCCCCCGGCCATCCGAGTACCGACCCGGTCGCCGCGTTCGACGCGGCGGTCGCGCACACCCGGGCACTGCTCGCCGCCGACGGGGTCCTGGAACGCGTCACGCCGACACCGTACGGCGAACTCACGGGTACCGTGATCGCCCGGATGCGGATCCACGAGTTCCTGGCGCACGGCTGGGACCTCGCCCGCGCCACCGGCCGGCCCACCGACCTGGAACCCGAACTGGCCGAGGCGGCACTACGGCAACTCCGGGCCCGGATGGCACGCAGGCCCCGCGACCCCGGCCGCTTCGCACCCGAACAACCGGCACCGCCCACCGCCACCGCCGCCGACCAGCTGGCCGCCTTCCTGGGCAGACGGATCGCCTGACGACCACGACCCGACGTGTCCGGCCGGTTGCGTTACGGCGCTATACATGACACCGTACGGATTCGAGGCGTCACGGAGCCTTCGAGACCGCCCGATCCGGAGCGAGCCCCTTCGACGACCGCGACTCGACAACGGGAAGCCGAGCCCACGGAGGAATCCCCCTTGCCGCAGGAACTCGCCACCATCGCCGTGGAGCTGTTCTCCCGCTGCCGGAGACTGTCGGCACGTTGCGACGCCACCGGCCGCATACACCTGACGGCCGACGACACCGAGCGTGGTGACTGGAGCGAGGACGAACTCGCCGAAACCCTGGAAGACCTCATCCGGCGACTCGTCGCCGAAGTCCGCGCCCGCCGGGCCGAGGTTGTCACCCGGTACCGAGGTGAGAAACCGGCGAAGCTCGACGACATCCCCGGCGGCCACCGGCTGTGGCGGGACTACAAGAGACGATGCCGAGAGGAGTCGGAGCGTCTGGAGAGACGCGCCGAGCGATTGTCGGGCTCCGTGGTCGTGGAGTTGTGCGGTGACGGCGACGTCATCGTCGGGCTCTCACCGGGAACCCTCGACGGCCGTTCACTCCAGGACCTGCTGGACATCGTGTCCGACACGACCTCGGACGCCGCCCGGGCCCTGGACGAGGCGCTCCGTGAGACCCGACGAGCCATCGACACGCAGATGCGACGACTGAGGGAGGAAGCCGCACATGGTCAATGAGGAACCCTCCGGCGACGGCACCGACATCAGCGGATTCGCGACCGACTGCATGAACCTGTGGAGAGCCGGACACGTATACCTGCCCACAGTGGCCAACGCCTACGCGCTGGCCTCCCAGTACCTGAGCTACACCTACGAGCGGGTGGACGAGGAGACGACGTTCAGTAACAGGAGAGGGAGCGGGAAGTCGCTCGCCTACGACGATTGGCGAGACCTCCGGGACCTGACCCAGGCGATCCTCGGCCGTACCGCGCAGAACCTCTACGACGTCGGCACGGTACTGAAGAAGTCCGCCCTGGCGTTCGCGGCGGCCGACACCGACAACGCCACGGCGCTCGGGACCGTCGTCGACCAGCTCGACCATCTGATCGACACCCACGACGCCGAGGTCGCCGAAGACCTCGTCGACGAGGACTGGGACGACCTGGCCGATGCCCCCGGCATCCCGGTCAACCCCGACATCCCGGACACCGCCGTGGTCGCCGAGATACTGCCGGAGGACAAGTGACGACGAACGACGACCTCAGGGCGATCGCCCGCGAGGTGTTCATGGCGGCCTGCCACGCCAGGGAGGTGGAACGCATCCGTGAATACGGTGACACCGACAGCATGATGTGGCCGGAGGAGGACGTCGAAGGGAACTACCGTTCGATCCTCGTGGAGTTCGAGAAGTTCACGACCCCGGACCTCGGCGGGTTCGCCGACATCGCCACGCACCTCGAATCCGCCATCACCACCGTCAGCCTCGGGGACGCCGCGCTGCTCAAGGATTCCCTACTCGGCCTCGACGGCTGGCAGGGCACCGCGAAACGGGCGTTCGACGAGAACTACGTCGCCAGATGGGACGACTACCGCGACATCCACGCCACCCTGATCGAATCGCTGCGGTCGGCGGTCACAGTACACACCGAGCTGTATGACCGCATGCGCGACAAGGCGTTCCAGATCGGAGAGACCGCCAAGGCCGCCCTGGAGGGCATCGACTCGTGGCCGTTGTGGCTGTCCGCGAAGGAGGGGGCGGAGATCACCGTCAAGGTGGCCGGATTGGTGACCAGCGCGTTGACGTCGGTGGGCGGCAAACTCGGAACGGTGATGATCGGCGTAGTCACCGCCGACACGGCTCTGGCGGGAACCAATGCGGCCGTGACCGTGGAGGGTCAGTGGGTGCGCGAGATCCTCGACAGCATGCACCAGGCGCTCGTCGGTCTCGACATCGAGATCTCCTATGAGGAGGAGAAGATTCGGCGGACGCTGGCCGACAACGTCTTCGAGATCGAGGAGAGACTCGCCCTGATCGTTCCGCCGGAACCCGAGTTGGCGGCCGTCGATCCGAACGCACCGGGCGACGACCTCGCCCCGACCACATGATCGGGGGCGCGCATGCCCGTTGAAGCCACCGCCGAGCAGACCGTGCGGCGTGAACTGCGGCCCTCGACCGTGGTGTTCCGTGTCCTGATCGCAATGGCCCTGGTCGCCCTCGTGGGGTGGTGGGTATGGCCGGAGCCCGAGCCTCCGCCGAGTGGCATCGACCAGGTGTTCCGCCTCGACGAGGCGGAGTTCCACCTGCTCGACCAGGGAATACCCACCGATCCCGCGCGGTTGAACGGCGGCGTGTACTACCCGTCCGGCATCGACGGACCGTACATGCGGGCGACCGGTGAACCGACGTACGCCGACCTCGACGGAGACGACGACTGGGACGCCGCCGCGGTACTGGAGTGGACCGACCCGGCGGACGAGAGCCGAAGCTGGCGGGCGGTGTACTTCTGGTTGTGGGACGACGGCGAGGTCGTCACGGTGAAATGGCCCGCGGCATGGTTGTGGAACTGTGTGAACGCCGGATTCTCGGATGAGCGGGAGTTCGGCCCGTCGAACCGTGTCGCTCCGGCCGGTGTCATGGTCGAACGATTCGAAGCGAACACGTGCGACGACGAACGGACGGAACCGGTCCGGTCCCGTCCGGTCCCGGTCGCCGTGGAGGACGGTGTTCCGGTCGTCAAGTACACCGCCGACTTCACCACCGCGACCGAGATGTGCCCCGGTGGCATGCCCGCCGCCGACCGTACCGGCCTGGAGCTGGTCGACATCACCGGTGTCACGCCCGCCCTCGTCCAGCCGGTCCCGGGGGCAGCCGAGGTCGAGGGCGTGCTGGAGGACCTGGGCGAGTTCACGGTCGAGATCGCGGTCGGTGACCCGCCGACCGCCGAGTACCTGGAGCTGCACAACGGCTACGTGACGGCCCTGGTCGACTGGGACGGCCTGACCGGTTGCGGCTGGGTCGAGTGGGAGGCCGTGGCCTTCGCCTTCGAGTGATGGGGCGCGGAGGTGGGCGCCGTCGGCACCGTCCACGACGGATCGGTGATGGTCCGTCGGTGTGCCCGGTATCGCAGGTGCGGCCGGAATCGGGTGCCGGGATCGGTCGTTGGGCGGGGTACGGCGCGCCCCGCGCCATCGGTCGAGTTCGGAGGAGGACCCCGATGTACAGCCTTTACGGATTCGTCACCCCGGCACCGGGCATGCGCTCGGAGCTGCGGGAGGTGCTGCTGTCACTGGTCGCACCGTCCCGTGCGGAACCCGGCAACGTCGAATACCACCTGCACGAGGAGGACGACGGCCGGTTCTTCCTGTACGAGGTGTGGCGCGGCGACGCCGACTTCGCGGCGCACATGGAAACCCCGCACATGACCGGTTTCGCCCGCCGCGCCGGTGACCTGATCGCGGGGGCACCGGAGGCGTATCACGGCCGGATGATCAGTCCACCCGTGTCCGTGCGGGCGCCGGTGTGACCGCCTCCCGAGGGCTCCGCTCAACCCTCCACATCAGATTATCCACAACCGGTGGTTCGTCCACAACCGGTGCCGGTCACGGCTTGACCCGTCACGCGTGCCCGCCGATAGGCTGGTATCCAACGGGGAGGAGGTTGGAGGCCCCCGAGAGAGCCCCGCCGTGGGGGAGGGCCGATACCCGCCCCGGTCACAGTTCCGCGACCCCCGGCAACTGCCGTCGGCATGGTCGTGGTGATCGATGCGGAGGCGTCAGCGTCCCCGGTAGACCAGCCCCGACAGCCGGTCTGCCAACATCCGGCGGAACCGGGGATTCAGCGACACCACCCGCAGGACGTTGTTGCGGACGAGCCGTCGCAGGCCGGTGGCGACACCCATCCTGGTGAGCCGGTCGGCGAGTGTGATGACCTCGGCGGCGACCGGTCGTCGCCGGTCGACGTACTCGTCCAGGACCTTCTCCGGACCACCGTTCAGTACCGTGGACAGTGCCTCGGCCAGGACCGCGGCGTCCTGGATGCCGATGTTCATCCCCTGCCCCCCGGCCGGGCTGTGGACGTGGGCCGCGTCCCCGGCGATGAGCACCCGGCCGTCCCGGTAGGTGTCGGCGATGCGGTGGTGCACCCGGAACCTCGACCCCCACAGCACCCGCTCCACCTTCACGCGGTGCGAACGCGGTCCACGTCGGTCGAGGAGTTCCTGCACGAACGCGACATCCGGCGTGGACGGTGCCTCGGGCACGGGTGCGACGAACCGGAACTCGCCGCCGGGCAGCGGGGCGGACACCAGTGTCCCCTCGGGTGCGAAGTACAGGATCACCTCGTCCTCGGGTAGCCCGCCGGAGACGACGACGTCGGCGAGCGCGAACGACTCACCGTAGGCGTCGCCAGGGAAGCCGATCCCGGCGATGTCCCGGACGGTGCTGTGCATGCCGTCGGCGCCGACCAGGTATCGCGCGGTGATGGTGTCGCCGTCGTCCAGCTCGGCCACGACGGAGTCGGCCTCCTGGCGGTAACCGGTGAGAATCGCCGGTCGCCGGACCTCGCCGCCGAGCGCGCCGAACCGTTCGAGCAGCGTTCGCTCGGTGACGGCCTGGGAGATCATCAGGCTGTACGGGTACCGGGTGGGGAGGTTGTCGAACCGGATCGGGACCAGCGTCCTGTCTCGGTCCCGGATCGTGAAGCGGGGGGCCTCGATGCCCTGGGCGACGAGTGCGTCCGACACGCCCAAGGGCTCCAACACCTCCAGGGTGCGGGCGTGGACGACCGCCGCGCGCGAGGTGTTGTCGCCCTCGGCCTGGCGGTCGATGATCGTGACGTGATGGCCGGCCCGGGCCAGGCCCACGGCGACGGTGAGGCCGGTGGGGCCGGCGCCGACTACGAGGACGTCGGTGGCGGTATGCATGGCGAGGCTCCTCACAGTATGCCAACATTTGTTGGCCAACGCTTGTTGGCATAATGTAGCACCGCGCCCCCGGCATGTCAACACGTGTTGGCCTACACTCGTGGGCATGACGTCCGAGCAGGTGAGACCCAGATCCGCCGAGACCCGCGCCCGCATCCTCGCCACGGCGCGCGATCACTTCTCCCGACACGGCTACGACCGGACGACGATCCGCCGCATCGCCGCCGACGCCGAGATCGACCCCTCCATGGTCATGCGGTACTTCGGAAACAAGGAGCGACTGTTCGCCGCCGCCGCCGAGTTCGAACTGCGGCTTCCCGACCTGTCGGCGCTGCCGCCCGAGCGCGTCGGCGCGGCCCTGGTGGAGCACTTCGTGGAACGTTGGGACGGCGACGACACACTCATGGCGTTGCTGCGCCGGGGAGCCACCGACCCGGCCGCCGCCGACCGGATGCGAGAGGTCTTCGCAGGACAGTTGGTCCCCGTCATCGCCGCCCTGCACACCGACCCGGCGGAGGCCGCGTCACGGGCCGCGCTGGCCGCGAGCCAGATCCTCGGCGTCGCGTTGTGCCGATACGTGCTGTGTTTCCCACCCGTGGTGGACATGCCGAAACGGGAACTGGTCGCGTGGGTCGGTCCGACCGTGCAGCGGTACCTGACCGCGCCCCACCCCTGAACGCGACGGCGGGCCACCGGATCACCGGTGGCCCGCCGACCGTGGTGTTACGCCTTGCCCATCCGGTCCAGGATCCAGGCGAGGTTGAACGCCTCCTCGTGCCAGGCGTCGTACCTGCCGGAGCGGCCGCCGTGCCCGGCCTCCATCTCCGTCTTCAACAGGAACGGCCCGCCGGTGGCCTCCGCCCGCAACCTCGCGACCCACTTGGCGGGCTCGTGGAAGCCCACCCGCGTGTCGTTGAGGCTGGTGACCGCCAGGATCGGCGGGTAGTCCGTCGCGGTGACGTTCTCGTACGGACTGTACGACTTCATGTACCGGTACACCTCGGGGTCGTGCAGCGGGTCGCCCCACTCGTCCCATTCGATGACCGTCAACGGCAGCGACGGGTCGAGGATCGTGTTGAGGGCGTCCACGAACGGCACCTCCGCGCACACGCCCGCGAACCGGTCCGGGGCCAGGTTCGTGACCGCGCCCATCAGCAGGCCACCGGCGGATCCGCCGCGTGCGACGAGCCCGTCCGGAGCCGACCAGCCCGCCGACACCATGTGCTCGGCACAGGCGACGAAGTCGGTGAACGTGTTCTTCTTGTGCAGCATCTTGCCGTTCTCGTACCAGTGGCGGCCCATCTCGCCACCACCGCGCACGTGGGCGATCGCGTACACCACGCCACGGTCCAGAAGCGACAGCCGCACGGCCGAGAAGTACGGGTCGATGCTGGTCTCGTAGCTGCCGTAGCCGTACAGCAGGCAGGGCGCCGTACCGTCCGGGGTCACGTCCGCGCGGTGCACGATCGAGATCGGGATCCGGGTGCCGTCCGCGGCCGTCGCCCAGTCGCGCTGCTGCCGGTAGTCCTCGGGACGGTAACCGCCGAGCACGGGCTTCTGCTTGCGCAGCAACAGTTCCCCAGTCGCGATGTCGTAGTCGTACACCGAGTCCGGTGTCACCAGCGACTGGTACGACAGCCGCAGCATGCCCGTCCGGTACTCGGGGTTGGTGGTCGGGCGCGCCGTGTACACCGGCTCGTCGAACCGGATGTCGCGCGCCGGGCCGTCATTCGGGAGGATCCGGATCCCCGACAGTCCCTCCGACCGCAGGTGCACCACGATGTGGTCCGCGAACGCCTCCGCGCCCTCCAGCCGGGTGTCGTCGCGGTGTTCGATGAGGGTGTGGAACCGGGTCGTGTCGTCCACCGGCGTCCAACCGAGCACGAAGTTTTCCGCGCCGTCGTTGTGCAGCACGATGAACCGGTCACCCTGGTGGTCGACGCTGACCTCGATGCCGGTGCGGCGGCCCGGTCCCATCACGGTGAACTCGCCGGTCGGGTCGCCGGCGGCCAGGAACCGGATCTCCGACGTCACCTTCGAATGCGACTCCAGGAACAGGTACTCCTCACTGCGGGACAGCTCGATACCGGTCCAGAAGCGTTCGTCGGTCTCGGTGTAGACCAGCGGGTCGTCACCGGTGTCGCCGAGCCGGTGCCGCCAGATCTTGTCCGGCCGCCACGTCTCGTCGACCGTGGCGTAGAAGAAGTAGTCGCCCGAACGGCTCCACGCGCCACCGTAGAAGACGCCCTCGATGACGTCCGGCAGGTCGACGCCGGTGCCCAGGTCCTTGAACTTCAGGGTGAACCGTTCGTTCCCCGCGAAGTCCACGGCGTAGGCCAACAGGTTGCCGTCGCATGACACGTCGAACACGCCCAGCGAGAAGAAGTCATGCCCCTCCGCGAGCGCGTTCTCGTCCAACAACACCTCCTCGCCCGGCAACGCCGAACCGTCACCCAGTTCCGGCGGCGTGTCGCCGTCGGCCTTCACCCGGCAGTGGATGCCGTACTGCCGGCCCTCCACGGTCCGGGTGTAGTACCACCACCCGCCCTTGCGGAACGGCACGGACAGGTCGGTCTCCTGGGTGCGGTTCTTTATCTCGTCGAATATCTCGCCGCGCAGCCCGGCCAGATGACCGGTGAGTCCTTCGGTGTACTCGTTCTCCGCCTTGAGGTGGGCGATCGTCTCGGGGTTGTCGGAGTCACGGAGCCAGGCATACGGGTCGTTCACGGTGTCGCCGTGATGGGTACGGGGGCTGTCGACGCGTTTCGCGACCGGTGGATTCTGCATCCGGTCAGGCTACCCGCCAATGTCGTGACCGGACGGTGCCCGCCGCACGGCTCCCGCACCCCGTGTGCCGTCACACCGTCGTCCCACCCGGCGCGTACCGTTCGGTTCCCAGCGCCCACCACACCGAGCGAGGACACCGTGGAAACCACCGCAGACGCCTTCATCACGGAACTGGCGACGCACGAACGCCGGGACGGCGGGGCCGAGAGACCCCGGCACTTCCACGGCGGCGAGGACACGCTGTTCATGGGCCTGCGCATGAGAGACGTCTTCGACACCGCGAAACGCCACGTCGCGATGCCGCCGGCCGAGGTGGAACGCCTACTGGAGAGCCGGTACTACGAGGCCCGCGTCGGAGCGGTCGCCGTCCTCGACTTCAAGGTGCGCCGCCGCCGCGTCACGGACGAGGAGAGGCGCCTGTGCTACGAGCTCTACCTGCGGCGGCACGACCGGATCGACAACTGGGACCTGGTGGACCGGGCGGCGCCCAGGGTGGTCGGCGGGTACCTGCTGGACAAGCCACGTGACCCGTTGTTCCGGCTCGCGGAATCCACCGACCGGTGGGAACGCCGCACCGCGATCACCGCCGCGTTCTGGATCATCCGGCAGGGCGACCTCGACGACCCCCTCGCACTGGCGGAACGGCTGCGCGACGACCCGGAGGAGCTGGTGAACAAGTCGGTGGGGGTGGCGCTGCGGGAGATCGGCCGCGTCGACGAATCCCGGCTGCGCGACTTCCTCGACCGCTTCCCCGGCCTGCCCCGCGTCACACTGCGCTACGCCGTCGAGAGACTGACCCCGGAACTACGCCGCCACTACCTGTCCCGGCGGTGACCCGTCAGGTCTCGTTGGCCAGTACCAGGATCGCCATGTCGTCGTGGCGGTCGCGCGAGACGTCGACTAACCCGCCTTGGGCCGGTCCACGAAGGACACCGACAGTTCGGTGGACAACGCCTTCGCAAGGCGGGCGAGAACGGGGATCGTCGGGACCGCGGCCCCCGCCTCGAACCTGGCCACGGCCGATTGCGTCATCCCGGCAGCGACGGCGAGCTGTTCCTGCGTCCATCGATTCTCGATACGGAGCCGATGAACCTGCGCGCCCAGTTCGTATGCCACCTCGGCTGCGCGATAAGCGTCGGCCGCCCCCGGTTCGGCCATGCGTCGGTTCCGTAGTGAACGCCAACTCTCCTCAGTCGCCATCCTGTTCCTCCACCACGCATGCACCGGATCATGGCCCAGCGTGCCCGCGTGATCTCGCGTCGCTCACGCATCCGGGCCTTCCGGAACACCGTCAGCAGAATTATCCGCCGGCCGGGTGTTATCCAATAGCGACGATGCTATTCGAGTAACGAATCGAAATGCTTCCGTAGTCGTCAGGTCTCGTTGGCCAGTACCAGGATCGCCATGTCGTCGCGGGGGTCCTCGTCGGAGAAGTTCAGCACCTCGGTGCGCAGCTTCGTCGCGATCACCTTCGCCGGATAGCCACCGAGCGGACGCAACGCCCGGCAGATCCCCGAGTGCCCGAACAACTGGTTCCCGTGCCGCCGCTCCGTCACCCCGTCGGTGTAGAACACCAGGGCGTCACCGGGCCGCAGCGACAGCCGCGCCGGGTTCACCGCCAGGTTCGGCAGCAGGCCCACCGCCGTTCCCAGGCTCCCCACGTAGTCGCACCGGCCGTCGGCGTGCAGCAGCAACGGCCGTTCGTGGCCCGACAGGTACAACGTCACCGCGAGGTCGTCGCCGTCCGGTTCCGCCAACGCCGTCGCCAGGGTCGCGTACCGTCCCTCCTCGGGCTGCTCCAGCAGTGTGTGGTTCAACAACTCCAGGGTGCGGGGCAACGGCCGCTCGTCCCGCGCCATCACGCGCAGCACGTCCCGGACCAGTCCCGTCACGGCCGCCGCCTGCGCGCCCTTGCCGCACACGTCGCCCACCGACACGCTGAACCGGCCACCGGACAGCTCCACGACGTCGTAGAAGTCCCCGCCGACGTCGGTGCCCGTCGACGCCGGAACGTACTCGGCGGCGAACCCGACGCCCTCGGCCACCGGCAGCGCCGACGGCAACAACGCCTGCTGGAACGCCTGCGCGATCTGATGCCGGTCGGAGTGGATCCGGGCGTTGTCGATCGCCAACGCCGCCCGCCGCGCCGCGTCCTCCAGGATCGTTATGTCGTCGGGCGTGTGCGTACGGTCGACGGGCCGTCCCACCGTCAACGTCCCCAACACCTGGCCGCGCGCCGTCAACGGCACCACCACGCCCTCCAGGGGAGGCGGCAACGGGACCACCGCGCCACCCGACCGCGCCTCCGCCAACCGGGCGGCTCCCGCACCGCCCAGCAACTGCTTCAACCTGGGGAGTTTCGACTCGTCGGTGTGCAGCACCGCGGCGAGCTTCAGCTCGTTCCACTCGTCGATGACGTGCACCGCGGACCACTCACCCAGCCGAGGCACCATGATCTGCGGAATCAGCGCCAACGTCAGATCGACGTCCAGCGACTGCGCCAACAGTTCACCGGCCTCGGCCAGGAACGTCAGCCAGTTCCGGCGCCGCCGGTCGGTGTGCGCGATCCGGTCGGTCTCGATGGCCAGGCCCATCCGGTCGGCCGACAACGCCGCCAGCGACAACCAGTACGGTGGCGCGGGCCGGTCCGGGAACACCTCCAGGTGCCCGGAGTCCGGCAGCGTCAACGGCAACGGCACCCGCACCGGCGGCGCCGTGCCCGTGGTGCCCTGCCTCGCCAGTGCCACCGGGCCGTCCCCGCCGTCGAGCCACACCACGCCACCGGCGGCGCCCACGACCTCGCACAGCCGCAGCAGCATCTCCGACAACAGCTGCGTCAACGTCAGGCGTTGCCGCAACTCGTCGTTGACGTGGATCAGCCACGACACGCGCTCCGCGGCGCGGGCGGTCGCCTCCACGTCCTCCTCCGACACCTCCGCCGACGCCACCGGGGGCGGCTCCTCCGCGCCACGCTCGGCGGTGCCCGCCGACTTCCCGTGCCGGTCGAGGCGGAACCACACGCCCTTGCCGGACGCGTCGTGGCTGGTGCCCCACGACGACGCGAACTGGTCCACCAGGAGCAGGCCCCGGCCGTGTTCGGCCATCTCGTCGGGTGGTGTCAACGTCGTCGGCTCTATCGGACCGGACCGATAGTCGGTTACGGTTACTGTGACCCCGGAGTCATCGGCCACGACGTTGACGTCGATATCCGTACCGGCGTGAACGACGCCGTTGGTGGCCAGCTCGGTGGTGAGCAGAAGCGCCTCGTCCAGCAGGTCCGTCAGGCCCACTTCGGCGAGGACTTCACGCACCACGGCGCGTGCCGCGGCGGGCGACCGGTGATCAGCCGGCAGTCGAAGCTGTTTACGTGCACGAACAGACACCACCTGAGTCTCCCGCACCGGTGAAGCCGGGATGCGGGGGAGGGCGGAAAACACGACGGGTGATCCCGTGATCACGCCGAAGAGACCCCGGTGAGACGAATTGTGAGGACGACATGACAGGCACCCAGGTGGCCGTCACCGACGACACCCTGCTGGAGTCACTTGCCGAAGGACTTCGCAAGCTGGAGGCCGGCGACTTCACGGTCCGGCTGCCGCGCGGGGAGGGTGTCGCGGGGCTGGTGGCCGACCGGTTCAACGGCCTCGCCGAACGCTCCGACCGGCACACCCGTGAACTCCAGTTGATCAGCCGGGTCGTGGGCCGGGAGGGCAGGCTCAACGAACGGCTCGACGTGGAACACCTCGACGGTTCGTGGCGCACCGGTGCCGAAGCGGTCAACGGCCTGGTAGACGACGTGGTCCGGCCCACCTCCGAGATCGCCCGCGTCCTGAACGCCGTCGCCGAGGGCGACCTGGCGCAACGCGCCCACCTGGAGATCGAGGGGCGGCCGCTGCGGGGGGAGTTCCGCGGCATCGCCGAGACGGTCAACCGCATGGTCGACCTGCTCGCCGCGTTCGCGGACGAGGTGACCCGAGTGGCACGTGAGGTGGGCGTCGACGGGAAACTGGGCGGCCAGGCCGACATCCAGGGCGTCTCGGGCCGTTGGCGGTCGCTCACCGACTCGGTCAACACGATGGCGTCGAACCTGACCAACCAGGTGCGCTCCATCGCCCGCGTCACCAACGCGATCGCCGCCGGTGACCTCGACCAGACCGTCGACGTCGACGCCAAGGGGGAGGTCGCCGAACTCGCCGACACGATCAACTCCCTCACCAACACGCTCCAGGTGTTCGCGGGGGAGGTCACCCGGGTCGCCCGGGAGGTCGGCACCGAGGGCAAACTCGGCGGCCAGGCCGAGGTGCCGGGTGTCGCGGGCACCTGGAAGGACCTCACCGAGAACGTCAACTCGATGGCGTCGAACCTGACCGAGCAGGTCCGTAACATCGCCACGGTCGCGACCGCGGTCGCGCAGGGCGACCTGTCGCAGAAGATCTCCGTCGCCGCGCAGGGCGAGATCCTGGAGTTGAAGAACACCGTCAACACGATGGTGGACCAGTTGTCCAGCTTCGCCGGCGAGGTGACCCGGGTCGCCCGCGAGGTCGGCACCGAGGGCCGCCTCGGCGGCCAGGCGCAGGTCTACGGGGTGTCCGGCACGTGGCGGGACCTCACCGAGAACGTCAACCAGCTCGCCCGCAACCTCACCGACCAGGTCCGCAACATCGCGTCGGTCACGAAGGCCGTCGCGCAGGGCGACATGTCGCAGAAGATCACCGTCGACGCGCAGGGCGAGGTCGCGGCGCTGAAGAACACCGTCAACACGATGGTCGACCAGTTGTCCAGCTTCGGTGACGAGGTCAACCGGTTGGCGCGGGAGGTCGGCACACAGGGCCGCCTCGGCGGTCAGGCCAACGTCAGCGGCGTCTCCGGCATCTGGAAGGACCTCACCCAGAACGTCAACCTCATGGCGTTCAACCTGACCGAACAGGTCCGCAACATCTCGGCCGTCGCGACCGCGGTGGCGCTGGGCGACCTGTCGCAGAAGATCACCGTGGACGCGCAGGGCGAGATCCACGAACTCAAGAACACCATGAACACCATGGTGGAACAGCTGTCCCGGTTCGCGGACGAGGTGACCCGGGTCGCCCGGGAGGTCGGCACCGAGGGCCGCCTGGGCGGTCAGGCGAACGTCCGGGAGGCGTCCGGCATCTGGAAGGAGTTGACGGACAACGTCAACCAGATGGCGTCGAACCTGACCGAGCAGGTCCGCAACATCGCCACCGTCGCCACCGCCGTCGCCGAAGGCGACCTGTCCCAGACCATCACCGTGGACGCGCAGGGCGAGATCCTGCAGTTGAAGAACACCATGAACACGATGGTGGACCAGTTGTCCAGTTTCGCCGGCGAGGTGACCCGGGTCGCCCGGGAGGTCGGCACCGAGGGGAAGTTGGGCGGTCAGGCGGAGGTGCGGGGCGTTTCCGGCACCTGGAAGGACCTCACCGACAACGTCAACTCGATGGCGTCGAACCTCACCGAGCAGGTCCGCAACATCGCCACCGTCACCAAGGCCGTGGAGCAGGGCGACCTCAACCAGAAGATCACCGTCGACGCGCAGGGCGAGATCCTGGAACTGAAGAACACCGTCAACACGATGGTCGACCAGTTGTCCAGCTTCGCCGGTGAGGTCACCAGGGTCGCCCGCGAGGTCGGCACCGAGGGCCGCCTCGGCGGCCAGGCGGAGGTCAAGGACGTCTCCGGCACGTGGCGGGCACTCACCGACAACGTCAACGGCCTGGCGACCACCCTCACCAACCAGTTGCGGTCGATCGCACAGGTCGCCGACTCCGTCGCGCAGGGCGACCTCACCCAGTCGGTCAACGTCGAAGCGGCCGGCGAGGTCGCCGAACTGCGCGAGAGCATCAACCAGATGATCGTGGCGCTGCGCGAGACCACCACCAAGAACGCCGACGCCGACTGGATGAACTCCAACCTCGCCCGGGTGTCCGGCCTCCTCCAGGGCCAGCGGGAGGTCGGCGAGGTCTGCCGCATGATCATGAACGAGGTGACCCCGCTGGTCGAAGCCCAGACCGGCACCTTCTTCACCAAGGAGACCAAGGGCGACGGAAGCGAACGCTTCAGCCTCACCGGCTGGTACGGCTACGCCCAACCCGGCACCGAGGTCGTGTACGCGCCCGGCGAGGGACTCGTCGGGCAGGCGGCGGCGTCGCGCCACACCATCCGGGTCACCGACATCCCCGACGGCTACCTCACGATCCGTTCGGGCCTGGGCGAGGCCACGCCCGCCGACGTCGTCATCATGCCCATCCAGTTCGAGGGCGAGCCGTTGGGCGTCGTCGAGTTCGCGTCGTTCCACAAGTTCTCGCCGCTGCACATCTCCTTCCTGGAACGGCTCGGCACCAACATCGGCACCGCGTTGAACAACATCGCCGCCAACGCCAGGCAGGACGCGCTGCTCACCGAGTCCCGCCGGATGGCCGACGAGATCCGAGAACGCTCCTACGAGCTGCAACGCGCCAACGACGAACTGGAGGAGACCGCCCGGCAGCTCGGCGCCCAGAACCGCGAGATCGAGATCAAGAACCGGGACGTCGAGAACGCCCGCATCGGGCTCGAGGAGAAGGCCGAACAGCTCGCGCAGGCGTCCCGCTACAAGAGCGAGTTCCTGGCCAACATCAGCCACGAGCTGCGGACGCCGCTGAACTCGCTGCTGCTGCTGGCGCGGCTGCTCGCCGAGAACACCGAGGCCAACCTCACCGACAAGCAGATCGACTTCGCCAAGACCATCCACAGTGCCGGATCCGACCTGCTGGCGCTCATCGACGACATCCTCGACCTGTCGAAGATCGAGGCGGGCCGGATGGACGTCGATCCGCACGAGGTGTCGTTCGCGGAACTGTTCGGGCACGCCGAACAGAACTTCCGGCCGCAGGCAGAGGAGAAGGGCCTCGACTTCAGCGTCGAGATCGCGCCGGGCACCCCGGCGACGTTCGTCACCGACTCACAGAAACTCCAGCAGGTGCTGCGGAACCTGCTGTCGAACGCCGTCAAGTTCACCGACTCCGGTGGGTCGGTGTCACTGCGGGTCGACACGGTCGCCTCGGACGTCATGTTCGGCATCCCGTCGCTCGACAACGCCGAACGCGTATACGGGTTCTCCGTCACCGACAGCGGGATCGGCATCTCCGACGACAAGCTGACGCTGATCTTCGAGCCGTTCCAGCAGGCCGACGGCGGCACCGCCCGCAAGTACGGCGGCACCGGGCTCGGCCTGTCGATCAGCAAGTCGTACGCGGAACTGCTCGGCGGCACCGTCACCATCGACACCCGCGAGGGAGAGGGCAGCACCTTCACGCTGTACGTCCCCGACCGGCTCGCCGCCGAACCGTTCAACGTCAGCGACCTGCCGATGGCCCTGCCGGAGCCCGAACCCGCCGAAGGCGACTCCGGGGACTGGCAGAACCGCCCCATCCTGCGCGGCGGCTCCGGATCGAGCGAGGACCACCGCCCCGCCATGGCGGAACTGGAGGGCTCCACGGTCCTGATCGTCGACGACGACGTGCGGAACGTGTTCGCGTTGACGGCCGCACTGGAGATGCACGGCATCACCGTCGTCTACGCCGACAACGGCGCCGACGGCATCGCCCGCCTCACCGAACGCGAAGACGTCGACATCGTCCTGATGGACGCGATGATGCCGGACATGGACGGCAACGAGACCACCCGGGCGATCCGCCGCATCCCCAGGTTCGCCGACCTGCCGGTGATCTTCCTGACCGCGAAGGCGATGCCCGCCGACCGGGACGCCAGCTTCGACGCGGGCGCCTCGTCCTATGTCACCAAGCCGGTCGACCTCGATGAGCTCCTCGACCTGATGGCATATTGGATCGCGGGCGGCGACAACGCCGCGGCCGGACAGGAGGACGCGGGATGAGCGGGACACGCCAGGCGAGGGTGCTGCTGGTCGACGACCGGCGGGAGAACCTGGTGGCCCTCGAGGCGATCATGCAGGGCATGCCGGTGTCCACGGTGGCGGTCACGTCCGGGGAGGGGGCGTTGAAGAAACTCCTCACCGAGGAGTTCGCGGTCATCCTGCTCGACGCCCAGATGCCCGGCATGGACGGCTTCGAGACGGCGCAACGCATCAAACAGCGGGAGGCCACCCGGCACACCCCGATCATCTTCCTGACCGCCGCCGACAAGGACTCCCACATGGCGTTCCGCGGGTACGCCGCCGGGGCCGTCGACTACATCACCAAACCGTTCGATCCGTGGGCGCTCCGCGCCAAGGTGTCGATATTCGTCGACCTGTGGAGCATGAAGGAGCGCACCAAGTCGGAGGTGGCGCGGATGGCGTCCATAGTGGCGGAACGGGACAGGCTGCGCGGGCTCGCCGCCGAGGCGACCCGCATCCTGCGGGAGGGCAACAGCGACCAGCCGCCGGAGAACGTCGCCAAGGCACTGGAGGTGCTGGCCCAGGCGGTGGAGTGACCCTCGGGCGCGCCACCCCGCCGCAACCCGTCCGACCCGTTACGACCGGGCCGCGGTGACCGTCGCGCACCCCCGGGTGTCACGACTTTCACGCAACCTTCCGATCGGTCAAATCGTTGGCGGGGGAGTTCGGTTACCCTTGGCGATGTGGGACGCCCGGATTTGGAGATTTCGGTGCGTCACGAATCGGATAGAGCGGTCGTGACGCTGGCCGGTGAGATCGATATCGGAACCGCACCGCGCCTGACGGCGGCGGTGGAGAACGCGCTGGAGGCGCAGCCGCTGCGCGTGGTCCTCGACATGTCCCAGGTGACCTTCTGCGACTCTCAGGGGCTCGGCACGCTCGTCGTGCTGAACCGTGCCGCGACGAGGTCGCGAAGCGTCCTCGTCCTGGACAACCTGACCGAGTTCCTGGACCGGCTGCTGCACGTCACCGGCCTGCATCAGGCCTTCACCATCTCGGGCGACAACGCGGGCGACAAGAACTGACCGGCCGCCCCCCCCGGGCGACAACACCGGCGTGTCGGATCCACCGCGCGTGCCGACGCCGGACGTCGGATCGAACCCGGTGCGGCGGCGAGCGGCCGGGCGAGCGCTCGGTGTGTGGACGACGAGGAACGACGCCCCGCCCGGTGTGGCCGTGGTGACGAGACCCCCTGTGAACCGCCGAGTGACCGCGCGCGGGCCGTGGCTTGCCGCCGAGACGGACGTGGCGACGTGAGCCGCCGAGACGACGACCCGGTATGGCGGGCCACCTGCGGTGGGTCGGCCCGATCGGGAGGTGTTTTCGCAGGTACGGGCCGGACTCGAACGACATGGCACCTGGCGAGCCTCCGGGTCGGCGGTGAACCGACCGAGACGGCGTGCGGATCGACGCGGGCCGCCGACACGGCAGGCGACTACTGACCGACACGGTGTGTGGCGCCGGACCGCACCGGACACCCTGACCCACACCGGCTGATCCAATCCGGGCGGTGATGACGCGCCCGGTCGTCCCCGCGCCAGCCATGATGACGTCCCGCATCCACGCGCCGGCCATGACGCCCCCGGGTTCGCCGTCCTACGACGGCCCCGGAGGCTCCGTGTAATGACGCCGCCCCGCAGGTCGGGATGACGGGGGCCGTGCTGCCGCCCCTCACCTCGCCGGGGACGTGATGAACCCGGCCGTGAGGCCCTGCCGGCTGTGATGACCCGTCGGCCGTGATGACCGGTCGGTCGTGATGACCGGTCGGTCGTGATGCCCCGCCATCCCCTTACCGTGTCCCCCACTTCAGGGCCACCGGCCTCCACCCCTTCGGATTCGAGCCTATCGGACGCCATTCACGGCGAGTCAAACCGCGACCCGGGGAGGCTGTGGACGAACCCGAGGTTGTGGAAAACCCCGGCGTTATCCACAACCGGCCGGTTATCCACAGGCGACGATCGTCGTGCTTGTCATCGCCGGGCACGCCATCGACAGTGGATGCATCACGCCGTTCCACATTCGAGGAGCATCCATGGGGACCACGCCGCTCGACACCGCGGTTCAGCAGCGACCGCTGTTCATCACCGCCGACACCGCCGTCGCGGGCCGGCTCACGGAGCTCGCCTCGGCCGCGGGCGTCTCGGCGTGGACGGTGCCCGACGCCGAGACGGCGGCCCGGTTCTGGTCCTCCGCGTCGGTCGTCGTCATCGGTGAGGACGCCGTGCGCTCCTGCGCCGACGCCCGGTTCCCGCCACGCGACGGAGTCGTCCTGCTCACCGGCCCTGGCATGCCCTACGACCGGGCGTGGCCCATGGCGCTGACGATGGGCGCCGATCAGGTCGCAAGCCTGCCGGAGGCGGCGCCGTGGCTGGTGACCCGCCTGGCGCCGCAGCCGTCGCGGCGGCCCCGGGCACCGGTGATCTCGGTGTCCGGGGCGCGTGGCGGTGCGGGCGCCAGCACACTCGCGACAGCCGTCGCGATCCGTGCCGCCCGGCAGCGCCGCAGAACGATCCTCATCGACGCCGACCCACACGGCGCCGGCCTGGACCTCGCGATGGGCTGGGAACGGTCCAGCGGCCTGCGCTGGCACGACCTGGCCAACATGCCGGGACCGTTCGACCCGGTGAAGCTCCGGGACAGCCTCCCCCGCGAAGGCGATCTGACCCTGTTGTCGCACACACGGGGCGGTGGCCCGGTCGGTCGAGACCAGTTCGCCGCCGTCATCGACGCGGCAGGACGCGGACACGACCTCGTGGTGCTGGACCTGCCCCGGTCTGGGGCGGGCTGTTCACCTAGGCTCCCCGGCGCGGGGAACCTCCTGGTGGTCGTGGTGCCGGGGGAGGTGCGCGCGGTGGCGGCTGCACCGCACGTACTGGCCGCCCACGCCGGCACCGCCGAGCGCGCCGCCCTCGTCGTGCGGGATCCGCGACGTCTCGCCGTCGCCCAGATCGCGCAGACCGTGGGGGTGCCCGTAGTCGGGCGCATCTGCAGCGACCCGAAGCTACCGGCGGCCGTCGAGTCGGGGGCGGCACTGCCCAGACTCCGGCGAGGTGATCTCGCCGTCGTGGCCGCCGCCGTGGTGGCGGCGGCGGGGGATCACCGCACCGCCGGTACGGGAGCGCCGAGATGACCACGGCGTTGTTGAAGGCGGTGCGCCGCCAACTGCTCTCGGATACACGAGACGACGTGTCCGGTGGCGACGTGGCTGCGGCACTGCACGCGACAGGGCGCGCCCCCGTGACGGGTCCCGCCCTGCTGGGCCTCGCGGGCCGGTTGACCGACGACCTGACCGGGGCCGGGCGGTTGCAACCGCTCCTCGACACGCCCGACGTGACGGACGTCCTGGTGAACGGCCCGGGCGTGGTGTGGGCCGACTCGGGCGAGGGGCTGCGACCCACCGACGTGTGTTTCCCCGACGCCGCCTCGGTGCGGGAGTTGGCGGCGCGGTTGGCGACCGCGGCCGGGCGGCGCCTGGACGACGCGCACCCGTTCGTGGACGTGCGGCTCCCGGACGGGACGCGGCTGCACGCGGTCCTGCCTCCGCTGGCGGTCGCGGGGCCGTACCTGAGCCTGCGGACCCATCGACCGGTCGCGTTCGACATGGCGGGGCTGATCCAGGCCGGCACGTTCACGCCGGAGTCGGCGCAGTGGGTGGCTCGTATCGTGGCTAGGCGTCTGCCGTTCCTGGTGTCGGGCGGTACCGGCAGCGGCAAGACCACACTGTTGCGCAGCCTGCTGGAGTCGGTTCCGGACGGTGAACGCATCGTGGTCGTCGAGGATTCACCGGAGCTCGCGCCACGGCACCCGCAGGTGGTGAGCCTGCGAACCAGGCAGGCCAACGTGGACGGTGCCGGTGAGGTGAACCTGGCGTCGCTGGTCCGGCAGGCGCTGCGGATGCGTCCGGACCGGATCGTGGTCGGTGAGTGCCGGGGCGCCGAGGTCATCGAACTCCTCGCGGCCCTCAACACCGGGCACGACGGGAGCGCCGGAACGGTCCACGCCAACACGGCCGCCGACGTACCCGCCCGGTTGGCGGCGTTGGCGCTGCCGCACGGCCTGTCACGGCCCGGCCTGTACGCATTGATCGCGGCGGCGCTTCGGGTGGTCGTCCACATGCGCAGGATCGGTGCCCGGCGGGTGGTGTCGGAGATATCGCTGCTGGAGGTCGACCCGGATCACGGCCGGATCAGGGTGAGTCCGGCCTGGCGGATCACCGGCGGTGCCACACCGGGCAGGCCCAGGCTCACGAGACTGTTGTCGGCGGAGGAGCGGCCGTGGGAGCCGTCGTGTTTACCGGTAGCCCGCTGGACCGGCTGTCCACGACACCCGAGCCGGGCCACCGGCGGAGAACGGCGGCCGTGGCGGCGTGGGCGGAGCGTCACCCGGTGCGCGCCGCGGCGGCCGCGGCGGTGCTGGCGGCGGCCCCCGTGATGTGGGCGGGTCCGGTCGCGCCGGTCCTCGCGGCGGGGTACGCGGTCGCGGGTGTCGTCGTGTCGCGGGGAGCCCGTAGGCGGAAACGCGCGGAACGGTTCACCGACCGGGCGTACCGCGGTGTTGAACTGCTGGCGGCGGACGTCCGGGCCGGCCTGAGCCCTCCCGCGGAGATGGCGGCGCTCGCCGCTTCCATAGAGTTGGACGGTGAACCGGCGACCCGCGGGATCGCGCGGCGGCTCCGTGGGATCGCACGTGTGGTGGAGACGACGGGCGCTCCCGCGGCGGAGCTGCTCGACCGTCTCGCCGTCGAACTGCGATCGGCGGCGGCGGCCCGTGCCGCCCTCGCCGCCCACACGGCGGGCACCCGCGCCACCGTCGTCCTGCTCGCGTTGCTTCCGTTGGCCGGTCCGCTCCTCGGTGCGCTCGTCGGCGCCGACACCTTGACGTTGCTGTTCACCACACCGGTGGGGGCCGCGTGCCTGTCGGCCGCCGCGGCACTCCAGGTGGTGGGGTTGTGGTGGAGCCACCGGATCCACCTGGCGGTCACCCGGGACGAGGCGGTGGCGGCGTGAAGGCGACCCGACGGCTCCGCGCCCTGTCCCCGGCCGCGGCGGACGTACCGCGGCGACGGCTGCTTCACGGGTGGCCGGTCACGGTCGCCACCGGCCTCGCCGTCGCGGTGGTGGTCGGCGGTGTCGCGGGGGTGGTGGCGGGCGCGGCCACCGTGGCGGCCACCAGGTACGCCACCACCCGTACCGGTGAGGAGCGTCGCCGCGCGCGGCGACGCCGCCTGGCCGCCGAACTGCCGTCCGCGCTCGACGTGGCGGGGGCGTGCCTGTCGGCGGGCGCACCGCTCCCGCACGCCGTGATCGCCGCCGGCAACGCCGGTGACGGTGAACTGGCGGACCTGCTGGCCCGGTACGGCCGGGCGCTGCTGTGGGGCGAGTCGGCGGCCGACGCGGCGGCGGGACTGCGGGAGATCCCCGGAGCCGAATGGTTCGCGGCGGCGGTGGAACGCAGCCGCTGGTCCGGGGCGGCCCTCGCCGAGGGGATGCACCGGCTCGCCGAACGGTTGCGCGCCGAACACGCGGTCGCCACCGCCGCACGCGCACAACGGGCAGGAGTGTGGCTGGTGTTGCCGTTGTGCCTGTGTTTCCTGCCGGCCTTCGTGGCGGCCGGTCTCATTCCGATCGTGATGTCACTCATGGCATCCGTCGTTTCCCTTCCATGACTCGAAAGGAGTCGTACATGTCCACTTTGAGGTGTATCGGTGAACGTTGGCGGCGGAGGTTGCGCGGCGACGCGGGCATGAGTACCGCGGAGTACGCGGTGGGCACGATCGCCGCGGTCGCGTTCGCGGGCCTGCTGTTGAAGGTGTTGACGTCCGACACGGTCTCGGCCGCGTTGACGGGCATCGTCGAGAAGGCGTTGAAATGATCCGCCGACGACGTCCCGGCGGCGACGCCGGGCACGCGACGGCCGAGCTGGCGGTGGCGTTCCCCGCCGTGCTGCTGCTGTTGGCGGCGGTCGTCGGGGGAGTGTACGCGGCCGTCGCCCAGGTCCGGTGCGTCGACGCGGCGCGGGAGGCGGCGTTGGCGGAGGCCAGGGGCGAGGCGGGGGCACTCGTGGGGGCGTCCCGCGCCCCGGAGGGCGCCCGGGTCCGTATCGACACCACGGCGGACACGGTGACGGCGGTGGTGACCGTGGAGGTGCGGCCGTGGGCGGAGTGGCTTCCCGGCGTCCCGTTGCGCGCCGACGCGACCGCCGCCCGGGAGGACGTCGGTGTCCGTTGAGACCGCGCGCGGCGACGCCCGAGACGGTGACGCCGGAAGCGCGACCGTGATGGTGCTGGCGGTGGCGGCGGTGCTGGTCCTCACCGGAGCGGTGGCGCTGTCGGTGACGGCGGCGGTGCGGGCACGTCACCAGGCACAGTGGGCGGCCGACGCGGCGGCGCTGGCGGCTGCCATGCGGCTGGGAGCCACCCGCGACGATCCGTGTGACGTCGCGGGCCGGCTCGCGGACGCGAACCTCGCGCGCCTCACCGACTGCCGGGTATCGGACGGCCTGGTCACGGTGGAGGTGGAGCGCGGGTTGCCGCCGATCCTGGCCGGTTTCGGACCGGTGCGGGCACGGGCGGTCGCGGGGTCGGCGCCGGTCACCAGCTCCGTGCCGCCGCCAGCACCTCATCCCGGTACGCCCGTCCGAAGAGGGCGGTGTGCACCAGCAGCAGGTGAAGTTGGTGCGCGGGGGTCCGGTCACGCCATCCGTCGGCGAGCGGCCACACCTCCCGGTATCCGGCGTGGATGTCCGCGAGACGGGGAGCGCCTCCCCACAGCGCCAGGGTCGCCAGGTCGGTCTCGCGGTGTCCGCCCTGGGCGGCCGGATCGATCAGGAACGCCCGGTCGGCCGACCACAACACGTTGCCCGGCCACAGGTCACCGTGGATACGGGCGACCGGTTCGGTGGGGTCGGACCGGCCCGCGTGCCCGGGCAACCGGTCGATCGCCGCCGACACCAGGGCCGTGTCGGCCGCGTCGAGGGTTCCGGCGTCACGTGACATCCGCAGGTAGGGCAGCAGCCGCCGCGTCGCGTACCAGCCCGCCCAGTCGGTCTCGGCTCCCGAGTTGTCCAACGGGAGCCGCCCGATGAAACCGGGCCAGTCCGCGCCGAAGCGGTCGGCGCCGGAGCGGTGCAGCCGGGCCAACGCGCGGCCGAACGCGGCGGCGTTGTCGGCGGTGGGCGCCGCCTCCGGGATCCAGTCGGTGACCAGTAGTTCCGGTGTGGACGCCCACACCCGGGGGACCGGTGCACCGGCGGCGGCGAGCCAGTCGAGGCCGCGTCGTTCCGCGTCGATCAGCCCTTCCGGGCCGGTCTCGTGGAGTTTCGCGAACACGTCGGTGCCGTCGTCCAAGGTGAGCCGTTGCGCGACGCTGGTCGATCCGCCCGGGACCGGTGTGAACCGGATCCGTTGGTGGTCGATGAGCATCGGCAGCCGTTCGGGGTGGGCACGCAGGTATTCCAGGTCCACACCGCAACGGTACGGCGGGCGTCACTCGGAGCGGTTGGGGGTCACCTTGTCGCGGAACCGGCGCAGCGTGTCGACCAGCGGGTCACCGGAACGGTTGAACGCGTCCCGGTAGTGGCGTGCCGCGGCCTTCGCCTCGTCGGTGATGCTGACGTTGTCGTCGTCGTCCCGGCGGGGGTAGTCGCCGCCGAGGATGTCGCGGTACTCCCCTTCGGACACCCAGTGTTGGAGCGCGGCGGCGCGTTCCACCGGGACGTCGTGACTCAGGTTCTCCAGCATCGCCAGCTTCAGGAGGCTGTCGCGCAGGTCGCCGCCCGACTCGTAGTCCTTGGCCTGCTCCAGGAACGCCGCGATGTCGATCTGGGACAGGTCGCCGCCTCCGGCGATCCGCGCCAGCACCCGGATCGCGGTGTTGGGGTTCTGCACCGCGAGCAGGCCGGCGCGGTCGGCGGTCAGTTCCGACTTGCGACGCCATTCGCTGAGCGCGGCGAGGATCACACGAAGACCGACCGAACCGACCGGCAACCAGGCCAGATTGGAGGTCAGGCGCAGCACCCAGACGAACAGCGTCCGGTACAGGGCGTGTCCGCTGGCGGCGTGGCCGAGTTCGTGACCGAGCAGGAAACGCAGCTCCTGGTCGTCGAGCATCTGGACGGCACCGGAACTGATCGACACGATCGGTTTGTCGATGCCCATGGTGACGCCGGCCAGGTCGGGGTTGCGGTGGACGTACAGCTCCGGCGGTTCGGGGATGTCGAGGACCGCCGCGACCTGGAGGTAGTGCCGGTGCACGTCGGCGTACTGGTGACGGTCCACCCGGATGGCGCTGCCCAGGAAGTCCAGCCGCATCTGGCGTTCCTTCACCAGGCTGGCGAGCTTACGCAGCACGATGTCGAAGCCGCGCAGTTCCCGCAGCGCCACCAGGGCGCCCCGGTCGGCGGGGTGCTCCCAGGCGCGGGAGCTGATGCCTCGCAGGATGACGGGTTCACGGTCGGGACGAGTCATGATGCTGCTCCAGCGTCGATGGGGTGCGTGCCTGTTCTCGTTGGTCCGGTGGCGTGCGGTTCGCCGCGGCCGACTCTGGGTACGGTACCCGCCCGACGCACGTCCCCCGCCGTCGTCGCGGCGCCGTGGGCGGCGGCTCTGCGGGTTTCCGGGGTCGGGAGGGGCCGTTGCGGGTAAGAAGAGGACATGAGTGTCGAGATTCGTGGCTTCCGTCCGGCGGACCACGCCGCCTGTCGCGACCTGTGGATCGAGATGGTGGCCGACCACGGCCGGTTGTACGACGAGCCCGGCCTCGGTGGTGACGACCCGGGCGCCGGTTTCGAGGAGTACCTGACCCGTCTGAACCTGTCGGGCATGTGGGTCGCCGAACAGGCCGACGTGGTCGTCGGGTTCGCGGGCCTGCTCATCGAGGACCGGCACGGCGAGGTGCGTCCCCTGGTGGTCACCGAGTCGATGCGGGACACCGGGGTCGGTTCGCGGTTGCTGGCGCAGGTGACCGAGGAGGCCCGGAACCGTCGACTGCGTCACCTGGCGTTGCGCCCCGCCGCCCGGAACCTCGCCGGTATGCACTGCGCCCACGAGGCCGGATTCGACGTCCTCACGGAGGTCACCCTCGTCAACGACCTGACCGGGCGTCGATGGCGGGAAGGGCTGAGTCTGCACGACCTGCCGTTCGACTACTTACCGGTGTGGCCGGTGAGCCGCCGGATGGTGTCGGCCATGCTCGGCAGGAGCGGTGTCGTAGCCATGGCCGCGATCGGCAGCCACGACGGTGAGCGCGTCGTGCCGTCGGGTTCGTCGCGCAGTGTCCCGCCGGTCACCCTCACCCGGTACACGAAGTAGACACAGTGGAAGTCGACCGGCCCGGACGGGAACGGGATCGTCCGGTGATCGGAACCGACGGTCGTCAGTCCCTCGACCGTGACGTCGAGCCCGGTCTCCTCCGCGACCTCCCGTACGACCGCCTGTGCGGGGTGTTCGCCGTGTTCGACGCCGCCACCCGGCAGCATCCACGTCCCTGCCTCGTCGGGCAGCGTCCCGCCGACCCGCACCAGCAGGACGGCGCCGTCTCGTTCGGCGTGGGCGTACGCGGCGATCCGCTGGACCCGGCCGGGTACCGGGTCAGCCGTCATGGCCGTGCAGCATCAGTGTGAGCCGGTCCTCGCCGTCGCGCGTGACCGTGACCGGCACCCCCCAGTCCTGCCGGGTGAGGTGGCACGCCGGGTTGGGTACGTCGATGTCGCAGCTCGCCGCCTGCGCCACCACCTGCAGCACCCCGGAGGGGACGCCGTCGGCGACGCGCAGCCGCCGGGTCAGGTCGGTGCCTTCGCCGGCGCCTTCGGCGAGCAGTTCGGGCGGGTCGGAGGTCACGGTCAACCGGGTCGGCGGCCCGAAGCTGTCGTCGAGTTTGCGGCCGGGCGGCGGCGTGAACACCACCTCCAGGACGAGTGCGCCGGGGGCGAGCGGGGTGGCGGACCGGACGACCTGTTGCGCGTGCCCGCCGACGACGGTCTCGGTGCCGCGCAGCGGCGTGAGCCGGTGCGCGGCCGACTCCACCACCCACACCCGGTCACCGTCGACGGTCAGCCCGCTCGGTTCGGCCAGGCCCGTCGCCAGTGTGGACACCGTGTTCTCGGCGGGGTCGTAGCAGCGGACGGCGCCGTTGTAGGTGTCCGCGATCCCGATCCTGCCGTCGGGCAACACCGCGACCCCCAACGGGTGTTGCAGGAGGGCGTCACCGGCGGGCCCGTCGACGTGCCCGAAGTCGAAGAGGCCCTGTCCGACGGCGGTGTGCATGACGCCCGCCTCGACACGTCGCAGCGCCGAGGTCTCGGCGTCGACGAACCACAACCGGTCGCCGTCGACGGCCAACCCGGACGGCTGCGCCAGCCACACGTCCGGTATCGGCCCGTCGCGCAGGCTCTCCACGGTGGTGCCCGCGTAGACACCGGTCCGCGCCCCGATCGGGTCGAACCACCACAGTTGGTGGATTCCCGCCATCGCCACCACGACCCGGCCGTCGTACCAGGCGACGTCCCACGGTGACGACAGGTCGGTGGTGAGGGCGTCGTGTGCCTCGTCGTCGACCTGGGAACGCCACGGGTCTCCGCTGCCGGCGACCGTCGTGACGTGCCCGTCCGAGAGCCGCAGCCCCCGCAACCGGTGGTTGACGGTGTCGGCGACGACCACGTCGTATCCGACCCGGGACGCCACCTCGGCGGGGAGCACGCACAGTCCCTGCGGCTCGTTGAACGCCGCCTCTCCGGGGCCGCCGTCGCGGTGGCCGCGCTCTCCCGCGCCGTAGGTCCGGATCAGGGTCTCGCCGTCGGCGGCGAGGTGCGCGATCCGGTGGTGGGCGGAGTCGGCGACCAGTAGACCGCCGCCGGGCGTGGGGACCGCCTTGCCGGGGAACCGCAGGGTGGTCTCCGGTACGGGTGGCGGCGTGTACGGGCCGGGGCCGGTGTCGAGGGTGCCCGCGCGCGCGTGCCGGTCGACGAGGTCGCCGACGATCCGGTCGAGGCTGTCGGCGTGCCCCTCGCCGGCCATGGTGGCGACGACGTAACCGTCGGGGTCGATGAGGACGAGGGTGGGCCACGCCCGGGCGGCATAGGCGTCCCAGACGGTCAGGTCGGCGTCGTTGAGGACCGGATGCGCCACGCCGTAGCGTTCCACGGCGGCGGTGAGCGCCTCGTGGTCGCGTTCGTGCGCGAACTTGGGGGAGTGGACGCCGATGACGACGAGCGCGTCACCGTACTTCGCCTCCAGCGGCCGGAGTTCGTCGAGGACGTGGAGGCAGTTGACGCAGCAGAACGTCCAGAAGTCCAACAGGACGACCTTGCCGCGCAGGTCGGTGAGGCGCAGCCCGGCCTCCCCGGTGTTGAGCCAGGGGCCGGCGGGCAGTTCCGGGGCGCGGACACGTGAGGTCATGCGACAAGGGTGCCACCGGCGCGGCCGGACCGACGCGATGGCGTGGCCGCCGATCGCGCCCGAATCCGCTGGTGGTCACGCCCGTGGACCCGGGGAGCGGTCACAGGCAGTGGGCGCGTTCGTGGCGGGGTTCATACAGCCGGACCTCGCCGCCGCCGGGCAACCGCAGCATGGTGATGAGTCCCCACCCCTCGTCGTTGACGGGTTCGGTGAACCGCACTCCCTTCGCGGTGAGTTCCGCGACGGTGGCGTGGATGTCGTCGCACATCAGCAGGAGTTCGTGCGAGGAGGTGTCCGAGGGGTGCATGGCGATCTCGGACGGCGGTGACTTGAAGATGAACCAGCCGTTGCCCGCGTCGACGTACGGGTAGTTCAGCACGTCCCGGAAGAAGCCGCAGTCGGCGGCCGCGTCGTTGGTGTGTATGGCGATGTGCGCCCCGTTGATCATGGCTGGGAGCGTAACGCCGTGAGGCCCCCGGAGGCCCCGTGTCGGGGAACGTGCGCGCCGGAGGGGCGGGACCGGATCGGTCCCGCCCCTCCGGTGTCGGTCATTCGCCTTCGGTCTGTCCGTACGGCTTCAGGCAGTAGATGTCCCCGGAGCCCTCGATCTCGACGATCGGTTGGGTCGGGTCGTCGCACTCGGCCTGGTCGGCGACCTTCTCGGTGATCTCGTAGACGGCGCCTTCGCTCTCACCGGCGTCCGCGCAGTCGATGGCGACGGCCTCGTTGCCGTCCTGGCGGACGCAGCCGCCGACGGCGAAGTCCTGGCCGCCGAACAGCGCCATGCCCGCCCACACGAGCGCACCCAGCAGCACGAGGACGGCGACGATGACGCCGACCAGCATCAGTGTGTTCGGTTTCTTGCTGGGCTTCTGCGGAGGCATGCCCGGGATGTCACCCATGCCGGGGCCGCCCGGCGGCATACCGGGGCCGCCCGGGAATCCGGGCTGTCCGGGAGCGCCGTAGCCGGGCTGCCCGGGCTGTCCGGGAGCGCCGAACTCGGGCTGCGCACCGGTCTGGCCCGGTGCGCCGAACTCCGGCTGTCCGGGTTGGCCCGGCGCGCCGCTGGTGGGTTGCGCGGGGGCGCCCCACGGGTTGCCGGGCGTCGAGTCGCCCATGGGGGTGGGGGTCTCCGCCGGCGCGCCCCATTGGGGCTGTCCGGGCTGCGGGGCCGCCGGGGGCGGCGGTGCGCCGAATCCGCCCTGTCCGGGCGGCGGGGTGGGGGCGCCGGTCTGTCCGCCCCACAGCGGGACTCCGGGCTGGAGTTCGGTGGGTGGGTTGCCCTGCGGCGGGTGGCCGGGCGCGGAGGGCGCACCGGAGGCTGGGGCGGCGGGAGGTGCGGAGGGCGCACCGGAGGCCGGGGCCGCGGGGGGCGTGGAGACGGGGCCGGCGGGGGGCGCCGACGAGGGTGGTGGTGTCGGTGGGCCGTAACCCGGCGGCGGGGTGGGCGGTGTCGCCGGGGCGGCGGGTGCCGCCATGGGCGGGGGTGGCGGCGCGGCGCCGGGCTGCCCGGTCTCGATGCGCTGGGTGACGTCGCTGCCGGACGGTGGTGCCGGTGGTGCGGCGGGCGGCGGCGGTTGGTAGCCGGGGGGAGTCGGGTATCCGCTTCCGGGCGGGCCGGGAGGGGTCTGTGGGCCGGTGGGCGGCCGGGGGGTCTGGTTCGCGGGGTTGATCACGGTGGTCGCCGGGTCGCCGCCGCCCTGGGGGGGACCGCTGACGGGCGGGGTCGGCCCGCTCACCGGGGCGTGGGGTGGTCCACTCACCGGCTGCTGGCTGGGCTGCCCGGGCCGGATCACGGCGGTGTTCTCTTCGTCGTGCTGGGGATCGTTGGCCGGCGGCTGGGCGGCGGGATCGCCCGGCGACGCCGACGGGTTGTTCTGTTCGGACGTCATTACGCCTCCTGCAATGCGGACGTGCACCTGCCGCACGTGGTGTCTCGAACCTGACAGTCGGGTACACGCTACCGGGTTGTCTCAAAGGGGTGTGAACGCCGGTCACTTCACGGCTTTCCCGGGCGAGGCGGTGGACGGGCGATGAAAAACCGGTAACCGGGGCTCGTCAGCCGCGGTTACCGGTTCTTCGGCGGGCGCCGGAGGTGAGGGTCGGCCCTGGGATGGCCGGTCACCGGGAGGCGCCCCGGGGAGGGAGGAGTCGGGACTTGGACGCGCGTTTACATGATTCGGTTCGTGTAAAGCAGCATTTCCATGCGGGTGGTGTCGTTGTGGGGCTGGAAGTCGCGGCGCTGCATGACCCGGGTGGCGGCCAGCTCGGCGCGACGGCGGCGGTAGCTCTTGAACTTGGCGATGGTGCTCACGGTGTCTTCTCCCCAGAGGATTCTGATGTCTTCGTCCCATCTATTACAACGCAGGACGGAGGAAAATTCCATCGATTTTAAGGTGAAGACCCTCACGTGACGTCGATAACATGGCGATCTCAATATATGACCGGAAGATGTCCGGCAGATCGCCGGTGATGCCGAATCGGGTGTCCGGGCGGGAACCGGGGAAACGGAGACCGGCCCCCCGCCGGTGGGCGGAGGGCCGGTGACGTGCGATTCCGTCAGGCCCAGGCGAGCATGAGCGTTCCCGGGTCGGCCAGGAAGCGGCCCACGTCGGCGAGGAACCGCGAACCGAGTTCCCCGTCGATGATCCGGTGGTCGAAGGACAGGCTCAGCGTCGTCACCTTGCGCGGCACGACCTGGCCCTCGTGAACCCACGGGGTGTCCCGGATGGCGCCGAAGCACAGGATCGCCGACTCGCCCGGGGGCAGGATCGGCGTACCGGTGTCCACGCCGAACACGCCGACGTTGGTGATCGTCATGGTGCCACCCGACATGTCGGCGGGGGAGGTCTTGCCCTCCCTGGCGGTGACGGTCAGCTCGGTCAGCGCCTCGGCCAGCTCCCGCAGGCCCAGCGAGTCCGCGTTCTTGATGTTGGGGACCAGGAGCCCGCGAGGGGTCGCCGCCGCGATGCCGAGGTTCACGTAGTGCTTCACCACGATCTCCCCGGCGGCCTCGTCCCACGACGAGTTGACCATCGGATGCCGCCGCGCCGCCAGGAGCAGCGCCTTGGCCACCAACAGCAGCGGAGACACCTTCACGCCCTCGAACTCCGGGAGCGTCTTCAACCGGGCCACGGCGGCCATGGTCTCTGTGACGTCCAGGGTCAGGAACTCCGTCACGTGCGGTGCGGTGAACGCGCTCGCCACCATGTTCTCGGCCGTGAACTTGCGGACTCCCTTGATCGGGATCCGCTCCTCACCGCCGGAGACGACCGCGGGCCGCGCCGTCGCCGCCGGAGCGGAGACGGCCGACTGCACGTCGTCCCGGGTGATCGAACCGTTCGGGCCGGTACCGGTGAGCGTGGTCAGGTCGACCCCGAGGTCCTTCGCCAGCTTCCGTACCGGTGGCTTCGCCAGCACCGGTACGGAACCGCCGGGGGCCGCCGCCGGGATCGGGGCGGAACCGGGAGCCGGTGCCGGACTCGGTTGCGGCGGGGCGGGCGCCGACACCGCGACCGGTGCCGCCACCTGTTCGCCCAACGGCGCGGTGGTGGACTTGCGCGGCCGCCGCTTCGCGGTGACCGACTTCGGGCCGTAGCCGACCAACACGGCGGTACGGCCGTCGGCGGTCTCCTCACCGATCAGCGCGCCGGTCTCGGCCGGCGGCTCGTCGCCTCCGGACGCGCCACCGGGGTCGGTGTCGATCGTGATGAGCGGCTGCCCGACGTCGACGGTGGTGCCCTCCTCGTGGTGGAGGGTCTTGACCTCGCCCGCGTAGGGCGACGGGATCTCGGTGAGCGCCTTGGCGGTCTCCACCTCGACGATCGGCTGGTTGAGCTCGACGGTGTCGCCGGGCGAGACCAGCCATTTGATGATCTCGGCGTCGACCAGGCCCTCGGCGAGGTCGGGCAGGTTGAACTGTTGCAGTTTCGGCATGGCGCTCCCTCTAGTACCCGAAGGTCCGGTCGACGGCGTCGAGTACCCGGTCGAGGTCGGGCAGGTACTCCTCCTCCAGCCGGGCGGCGGGGTAGGGGGTGTCGTAGCCGGTGACCCGGAGGACCGGCGATTCCAGCGAGTAGAAGCAGTCCTGCGTGACGCGGGCGGCGATCTCCGCGCCGATGCCGACGTTGGAGGGGGCCTCGTGCACGACGACCATCCGGCCGGTCTTGCGGACCGACGCGTAGACCGGCTCCATGTCCAGCGGGGACAGGGTGCGCAGGTTGACGACCTCCAGGGACCGGCCCTCCTCGGCGGCCGCGGTGGCGGCGTCGTGGGCGACCTTCACCATGGAACCCCAGGCGACCACGGTCGCGTCGTCGCCCTCACGCTCGACCTTCGTCGAGAACAGCGGGTACGCCTGCGACAGGTCACCGGAGGTGTCGACCTCGCCCTTCTCCTGGTAGCGCCGCAGCGGCTCGAAGAAGATGACGGGATCGTCCGAGGCGATGGCCTGCTGGATCATCCAGTACGCGTCGTGGGAGTTGGAGCAGGAGACGACCTTCAGGCCCGCGGTGTGGGCGAAGTACGCCTCGGGGGACTCGGAGTGGTGTTCCACCGCGCCGATGCCGCCGCCGCAGGGGATGCGCACCACGATCGGCAGGGGCACGGTGCCCTGCGACCGGTAGTGCATCTTGGCGAGCTGGCAGACGATCTGGTCGAACGCCGGGTAGACGAACCCGTTGAACTGGATCTCGCACACCGGCCGCCAGCCGCGGATGGCCAGGCCGATGGCGGTCCCGAGGATGCCGGACTCGGCCAGTGGAGTGTCGATGACCCGGTCTTCGCCGAAGTCCTTCTGGAGGCCGTCGGTGACCCGGAAGACACCGCCGAGCTTGCCGACGTCCTCGCCCATCAGGATGACCTTGGGGTCGTCCTCCATGGCGCGGCGCAGGCCGGCGCCGACGGCGCCTCCGATGCGTAGCGTCTGCGACATCAGTGCTCACTCCCCTCGAAGGACGCGTGGTACGCCTGGAACTCCTCGCGCTCGCGCTCGACCAGCGGCGAGCCGCCGGAGTAGACGTGGTCGAAGATGGCGCCGGGCTCGGGGTCGGGCAGCGCGATGACGCGTTCCCGCAGGTCGAGGGCGTGCTGTTGTGCTTCGGCGTCGATGCCGTCGAAGTAGTCGGTGTCGGCGATCGACTGCCGCTCCAGGAAGGTGCGCATCCGGGAGACGGGGTCCTTGGCGCGCCAGGCCTCCACCTCTCCGGAGTCCCGGTAGCGGGTCGGGTCGTCGGTGGTGGTGTGCGCGCCCATCCGGTACGTGTAGGCCTCGATGAAGGTGGGGCCGTTGCCGTGGCGGGCGTTGTCCATGGCGCGGGTGGTGACGGCCAGGGTGGCGAGCACGTCGTTGCCGTCGACGCGGACACCGGGGAAGCCGAAACCGTCGGCGCGCTTGTACAGCGGCGCCTTCGCCTGCCGGATGACCGGTTCGGAGATGGCGTACTGGTTGTTCTGGCAGAAGAACACCACGGGTGCGTTGTAGACGCTGGCCCACACGAACGACTCGTTGACGTCGCCCTGGCTGGAGGCGCCGTCTCCGAAGTAGGCGATGACGGCCTCACCGTCGTCGCCGCCCACCTTGCCGTCCTTGGTGATGCCCATGGCGTAGCCGGTGGCGTGCAGGCTCTGCGCGCCGATAACGATCGTGTACATCTGGAACCGGTACTTGCGGGAGTCCCAGCCGCCCAGGTCGATGCCCCGGAACAGCCCGAAGGGCATGATCGGGTCGATGTCCCTGGTCCACAGCACGCCGTGTTCCCGGTAGGTCGGGAAGACCATGTCCTGTTTGGCGAGTGCCCGCCCGGATCCGATCTGCGCCGCCTCCTGTCCGAGGAGGCTCGCCCAGATGCCGAGCTGGCCCTGCCGCTGGAGGGCGGTGCCCTCGGCGTCGAGCCGCCGCACGATCACCATGTCGCGGTAGAGATCGCGGTACTGCTGGTCGCTGAGGTCGACGTCGTACTCGGGGTGCGAGACCCGCTCACCTTCGGGCGTGAGCAGTTGCACCATGTCGACGGGACCGGTGGCCGCCGCGGCGGGCTTCTTGCGTCCGCGTGCGGCCTTCTTCTTGGGACCAGCACGGTTCTGATCGCCGTTGACCATCTACGTCCTCCCTGTTCAGGTGTGCGGAAGCCCGGGGTGGCCGGTCTTGCGCGATGGCCGATACATATTGGGGTGCCCCCAGCATTCCAGAAGGCTCCCGTGACCACACGTGGTGATCATCAAATTTACTGAATGTATCCACCGATTCACGCTTGGTAAGATCTCCCGAGTCTGGATTTCGCCGGACCGGTCGGCGTGTCGCCCGGTCGCGAGGTGGCGGCCCCGGTGGCCGGGTCGCGTCGCGCGGCGCGGTGATGACGGGTCGTCCGGTGGCATCCACTGATACACCAAGCGAAGTCGGCGTCGACGGCCGACCGGTCGGCACCCGGGGGTGGCATGGGCGGTTTCCTCGACGAGGACGACCGGGCCGGGGTGGGCTGGCTGCGGCGGCACACCGCGGGGATCGTCGTCCTCGCCATGACCACGTCGATGTCGGTGGGGGTCGCCGCCGCCGGCGGTATGGCGGAGATCACCGACGAGCCGGCGGTCCCGGCTCCCGTCGTCGCGGGGCCGCCGTCCTCGCCGGTCCCGCCGGTGGTGGTGCCGCCCCGGCCGCCGGCCCCGTTCGCGCAGCCCGCCCCGCCGCCGGAGGTGCCGGCGACGCCCGACCCGGCGCCTTCGCCGGCGGTCACGTTCATCGTCCGTCCCGAGTCGATGACGGGTGGTTGGCGCGTCGAGGAGCCGGAGCCCGAACCCGTGCCGGACGACACCGCGTCACCGGGCGGATCCGACGACTGTGGACCGGGACTCGGCTGGTCGCCCGGCCGCCGGTGGCGGTGACTTCGGTGTCGGCGCAGCCGGTTCCGCCCGTCCTCACCTCGATCCCCTTCGATGGGTCATCGCGGGATTCCACACCGTGAGCCGTTACCTGCATGTGCGGTTTTCGTTGAACCGGACAAGAGGATTGCCTTGATCGGCAAGAAGGTGGGGTCGATGGTCATGGATCGATTTTCTAGAACACTTCTGGCGGCCGCCGCGGAGTCCGGCCTCGCCACGATCACACTCAGCCGCCACGTCCCGAGCTTCCGTCGCAGCGTGCCCGCCGACGACGAGGTGGTCATGCTGGCGCACTGCCTGCGTCCCGACGGCCATCTGTCCGGCGACCACCTGCTGTTGCTGACGCGGCGGCGGCTCGTGGTCACCAAGCAGTCGCGGGTGCTGAACCGGGTCCGGATCGATGTGGACGCCGGGCTCGCCGAGCTGGTGGACGTGCGCTGGACGGCGGACCCGTCGCTTCCGGGGGTGGAGCTGGCGTTCACCGCCGGGGACGTCCGTCACCGGTTCTGGATGGACGCCAGGCACGGCAAACAGGTGTGGCGGGTGGACGCGTTGCTGGCCCGGATGTTCCACCGCCCGTCGGTGACGGTCGCGACTTTAGCCGCGCACGCCAGGGGGTTCGTGTGATCCGGCCGGTTCGTCGCCGGCGTCGCCGTGGCCGCGTCCGGTCCGGGTCCCCCCGGGTCGGACGCGGCCGTCGTTTTCCACAGTGGTCGCGCTGACGGCCGGGTTCGCCGTCGTGACCAAGTATCTGAAGGTTCTTCACATTACCCGCGCGTAACGGTAGTCTCCCAACAAGTCATCAATGTCGATGTCTCGATAGGAGACTGTTGTGACAACCACTCGGACCCGGCACGCGTCCACAGCCCCACCGCCCCGGCCACGCCCCGCCATCCGGCGACTCGCCCTGCTCGGCGCCCTGGTCATGGCCGCGACGACGCCGCTCGCGGCCCCCGCCTCCGCCGACCCCGCCACCCCCGCGGTCCAGGACCTTCCCCCCGCACTGGAGGAGATCCGCGCCGCCCAGGCCGTCGAACTCTACGGCAGCCCCGAGATCCGCCCCCGTGAGGAACGGCTCAGCTCACTGGTCACCATGGGCGACAGCCAGATCTCCGGGGAGGGCGTGGGCAACTACGAACCCGACACCCACCGCGACGGCAACTGGTGCGACCGCTCCTACGACCAGGCGGTGTTCCGCACCGGCATCGCCAGCGACGTGCAGTACAACATCGCCTGTTCGGGGGCCGCCAGTCCCCACCTCGTCCAGTCCACCGGCGCGACCCAGTGGGACGAACTGAACCAGGGCGACCAACTGGCGATCAAGGCCCGCAACACCGACATCGAACTCATCTGGATCACCATCGGCGCCAACGACGACGGCGGTATCGAGTTCGGGCCGGTCGCGACACAGTGCATCACCGACCGCGTACTGTTCCGCGGACCGTGCTGGTCGGACTACACCGACGGCTGGGCCGCCCGCGTCGAGGTCACCGAGGACGGCGTCGAGAACGCCATCGACGGCATCCGCCAGACCATGACCGACGCCGGATACCTGGCGACCGACTACCAGTTCGTCGTCATGTCCTACGGCAGCCCCGCCAGCCCCGACGTCGAGGACAACCCCGACTTCCCCGGCTGGTACCGGGGCGGCTGCCTCATGTACCTCGCCGACGCCGCGTTCGCCCGCAACAAGGCCGTCCCGCTGTTCGAGGCCGGCGTGCGGGAGGCGGCGCTGTCCAAGGGCGTCCGTTACCTCGATGCCGGCCGGCTCATGGACGGCCACGCCGTCTGCGACGACAACACCTGGGTGCGCGGCCTCACCGTCGAGGTCGGTGTCCTGCCCTCCGAACACGCGTTCCGGCAGTCCATGCATCCCAACTACCGTGGACACGGCGCGTTCGCCCAGTGCGTCACCCAGTTCTACGCCAACCCGTCCTGGCAGGCCGGGACGTGTGTGGACCCGGCGAGCACCGGGAACGCCGTCGTCTACGAGGGACTGTTCGAGTTCCGGGACATTCGGGACGGCACCACCGGACTGTGCGTCGACGCCGAGGGATACGACTCCCGCAACGGCACGGCCCTACAGGCGTACGGCTGCCACGGCGGCCGCAACCAGGGCTTCTACCAGGACCAGACGCAACAGTCACTGCACGTGGAACTCAGTCACGACCGCTGCGTCGACGTCGCCGACGGCGACATGTCGGTCGGAGGCCGGCTCGTGCTGTGGGACTGCCACGGCGGCACCAACCAGGACTTCACCGTCGACTCCACCGGCATCCACCCGGTCGCGGCCCCGTCGCTGTGCCTCGGGTTCGAATCGCCGGCCGCCGGAGCCGCCCTCGTGCTGACCGACTGCGGCACCGCCGGAAGCCTGCGACTCACCGCCCGCGACTACGCCGACCCGGTCGGCTACGGGCACGACGACTGGATCGGTGCCTCGGTCTACTGATCCCGCCGCCACGAGAGAGTGCGTCCGGCCGAGCCGGACGCACTCTTCACACATCCACTCCGGGCTATCAGGCGCGCTCGTTCCATCGGGTCGGTGCGACTTCGCGTCACCGGCCCGAAGTGCCGTCCCGCGGCCGGTCGCACGTGGGTTCCCGGCGGCTGTGTCGGGATGTCCGTGTCGATCGCTTCGAGATCGTGTCCGTAGAGCGTCGGCGGATGTCCCTTACTCCTTTCTACTCCCCTACCAGGCGGTAGACAACAGTCACGGCACGATTACCGTTACCGTGACGCCACCGGATGCCGTTGCGGCGCTAGCCTTCTGGTTACCCACGAGTAATAGGAGTCCCGGTGATGCCGTCACACCGACCGCACGAAGTCTTCAACCAGCCCCCGCCCATGACCGGCCGCAACCTGTACACCGCCGACACGGCACTGCGCGACGCCGCCGGATGGACCGGCGCCGGCTGGGTCGCCGAGACCGCCACCGAACTCGGTGAACGGTTGTCCACCGCCGCCACCGCCTCCGCCGCCGAGGCCGCCCACCGGCACCCGCCGGTGCTGCGCACCCACGACCGGGTCGGCAACCGCGTCGACGAGGTCGACTTCCATCCCGCATGGCACCGGTTCATGGACCTCGCCGTCGGATACGGCGTCCACGCCTCACCGTGGCGCGACCCCCGGCCCGGCGCCCACGCCGCCCGCGCCGTCCTGTTCTCCCTCCTGGCCCAGGTCGAACCCGGACACGGCTGCCCGATGTCGATGACCTACGCCTCGGTTCCCGCGCTGCGCGCCGCGCCCGAACTCGCCGCCCGGTGGACGCCGAAGATCACCTCCGGCGTGTACGACCCCGGGCTGCGCCCCATGGCCGACAAGGCCGGCGTCCTGCTCGGCATGGCGATGACCGAACGCCAGGGCGGCTCCGACGTCCGCGCCAACACCACCACCGCCACCCCCACGGCCACCGGTGAGTACCTGCTCCGCGGACACAAGTGGTTCTGCTCGGCGCCGATGAGCGACGCCTTCCTCGTTCTCGCCCAGGCGCCCGGCGGCCTGTCCTGCTTCCTGCTGCCCAGGGTCCTGCCCGACGGCACCCGCAACGCCATCCGGTTCCAACGCCTGAAGGACAAGCTCGGCAACCGCTCCAACGCCTCCGCCGAACCCGAGTTCCACGACGCCGTCGCACACCTCGTCGGCGAGGAGGGACGCGGCGTCCGCACCATCATCGAGATGGTCAACCACACCAGGCTCGACTGCGTCATCGCCACCGCCGCCGGGATGCGGCAGTCCGCGGCCGAGGCGGTCTGGCACACCCGGCACCGGTCGGCGTTCGGGCGGCGTCTCGTCGACCAGCCGTTGATGACCCGCGTCCTGGCCGACCTGTGCGTCGAATCCGAGGCCGCCACCGTCACCATGATGCGGCTCGCCGCCGCCTACGACGACCCCGCGCAGGCCGCCTTCCGGCGCCTCGCCACCGCCGTCGCCAAGTACTGGGTGTGCAAACGCGGACCCGGCCACGCCGCCGAAGCCCTGGAATGCCTGGGCGGCAACGGCTACATCGAGGACTTTCCGCTGGCCCGCAGGTACCGCGAACAACCCCTGATGTCGATCTGGGAGGGATCGGGCAACGTCATCTGCCTCGACGTCCTGCGCGCAGTGCAGACCGCGCCCGAATCACTCGACGCGTTCTTCGCCGAACTCGACACCACCCGGGGCACCGACCAGCACCTCGACGCCCACACCGACCGGTTGAGGGACCGGTTCACCGGTACCGTCGCGCCGGGCGACGCGCGGCGCGTCACCGAGGACATGGCGCTCGCACTACAGGCGTCACTGCTGTGGCGGTACGCGCCTGAACCCGTCGCCAGGGGCTTCGTCGCCGCCCGGCTCGCCGCGGGCCGCGGCCTCGTGTACGGCGACCTGCCCTCCGACGTCGACGCCGCCGCCGTCGTCGACCGGTACCTGCCCGAGTGAGACTGCCGGCACCCCGAGCGGAACCCGGGACGGAATCGGGTGTTTTCCCCGATGCCGGGAGGCCACCACGGGAATAACCTGACGGAGACGACCCGTCACCGGTCCCCGGAACGCCGCCCACGCCGACCACACCACCGGTGACGACATCCCGACGCCCCCACTACGACCTAGGAGCCCGAATGTCCGACGACACGGACACCCGCCGCATGCCCCGAGGCGGCAAGATCGCGCTGTCACTGGTCCTCGGCGTGGTGATCCTCGCCGGCGCCGCCGCCGCCGGATGGGCGATCTGGCGGAGCACGGTGCCCGACCACGTCGAGTCCCGCAGCCAGATGTACCAACAACCCATCGACCGCCTCGTCGTCGACAACGACTCCGGAGACGTCGAGGTCGTCGCGGGCACCGGAGACGGCGTCGTCGTGGAGCGCACCCTGCGCTACGGCGACCGGGAACCCGAGGCGGTCGAGACCTGGTCCGGCGAGGTCCTGACCATCGACTTCAAGGGCTGCGGCCGCGAGTTCCTGCCCGCCGGCGCCTGCAGCATCGACTACCGGATCGAGGTCCCCGCCGACACGGTGGTGGAACTCGAGGTCGACTCCGGGAACATCGTCGTGGAGGGGATCACCGCCGACCTGAACCTCTCGGCCGACTCCGGCAACATCGACCTCGAGAACGTCACCGGCCGGCTCGACCTGTCGGCCGACTCCGGGGACCTCAGGGGCGACGACCTGGCCAGCACCGACGTCACCTTCGACGTCGACTCCGGGGACGTGGAACTGGGGTTCGTCGAACCACCGGCCAACATCGCCGGTGAGGCCGACTCCGGTTCGGTGACCCTGGTCGTGCCCGACGACGGAGCCCCGTACCGCGTCGACGCGACCGTCGACAGCGGCAGCTCCCAGGTCGAGGTCGCCGTCTCCGACACCGCGACCCGCGCCGCCACGGTGACCGTCAACTCCGGCGACTTCACATTCCGCCACCCCTGATCCGACCACACGACCGCCCGGTCCTGTACGGGTCCGGGCGGTCGTCGTGTGACGATCGGGGGGTTGACCCCACCGACACACACGCCCTGACCGGCGAGAATGGGTACATGGTGCACACCTCGGTCTCCTACTCACAGACCCTCCGCGGCCGGTTCGGCCGGCGGCTCACCCAGGTCGGTCTCGCGGTCTGCCTGATCGGTCTCGCGGTGGCGGGGACCGCCCTCCTGGTCCTCACCATCGTGTCGATCCCGCTGGTCCTGCTGTCCATCGGCATCCCGCTGTGCATCGGCGCGGTGTGGCTGACCCGTGGCCTCACCCGCGCCGAACGCGCGCTATACCGCAGGATCAACGGCGACCGCATCGAGCAGCCGTACGGCCGCTGGCCGAAGGGGCACATCGGGATGCAACTGCTGGCGCTCACCCGCGACGTCACCGTGTGGCGTGACATCGCCTGGCACGCCGTGAACCTCCCGCTCGGCCTGCTCGTGCACCTCACCACGATCGCGCTGTTCCTCAGCCCGTTCTTCTACCTCGTGTACCCGGTGCTGTGGTGGAGCTGGCCGAACGTCTTCAACAGCTTCTTCGGCTTGTTCCACTTCGACACCCTCGGCGGCGCCCTGTGGGCGTGGCCCATCGCCGGTGTCATGTTCACCCTGTGGTGGTGGCTGGGCGACCTCCTGCAGACGTCCTACGCGAAACTCGCCGCCCTGCTGCTGCGCCCCACCCGGTCGGCGCGCCTGCAGCAGCGCGTCGAACAGCTCACCGAGTCCCGCGCCGACACCGTCGACTCCTCCGCCGCCGAACTGCGCCGCATCGAACGGGACCTCCACGACGGTGCGCAGGCACGGCTCGTCGCCCTGGGTATGAGCCTGGGCATGGCGGAGGAACTGCTCGACACCGACCCGGCCGCCGCCGCCCGCCTGCTCGCCGAGGCACGGGAGAACTCCGGCGCCGCCCTGGTCGAGCTGCGGAACCTGGTGCGGGGCATCCACCCGCCGGTCCTGGCCGACCGGGGTCTCGCCAAGGCGGTGGAGGCACTGGCCCTGGCCCACCCGCTGCCGGTCACGGTGACCGATGACCTGCCGGGGCGTCCACCCGCACCGGTGGAGTCGGCGGCGTACTTCGCCATCGCCGAGGCACTCACCAACGTCGCCAAGTACGCCGGTGCCACCACCGTCCGGGTCCGGATCGGGCACTTCGGGGCCCTGCCCGCCCCGGGGGCGCGGCGCCACGAGGACCAGCCGGTGCCACGCCTTGGCATCACCATCCGCGACGACGGCCACGGCGGTGCCCGGGTCACACCGGGCGGCGGCCTGGACGGCCTGGTGCGGCGGCTCGCCGCGTTCGACGGCACCGTCACCGTCACCTCCCCCGAAGGCGGCCCCACCGTCATCGCCCTGGAGATCCCCTGCGAGTTGACGGCGGTCGCCTCCGCCTGAGCGCGCGCCGTAATCTCGACGGGTGACCCCAGATTCCTCCTCTCGGCGCCCGCGGGTGGTGGTGGCCGAAGACCACGCGCTGCTGGCCGACGGCCTCACCCGGTTGCTGACCGCGCACGGTTTCGACGTCGTCGAACTGGTCGACAACGGCCCCCGGCTGGCACCGGCGTTGTTGGAGCACCGTCCGGACGTGTCGGTGATCGACGTCCGGCTTCCCCCCACCTTCACCGACGAGGGGCTGCGCGCGGTGATCGAGGCGCGGGCGCGGATCCCCGGGTTGCCGGTGCTGGTGCTGTCCCAGTACGTGGAGCAGCTCTACGCCCGTGAACTGATGCGCGACCGGGCGGGCGGCGTCGGTTACCTGCTGAAGGACCGGGTGTCGAACATCGCCGAGTTCGTGGAGTCGCTGCACCGGGTCGCCTCGGGCGGGACCGCGATGGACCCCGACGTGATCACGCAGCTGCTCGGCGGTCAACGGTCCCGGCTGGACGAGTTGACGCCCCGGGAACAGGAGGTGCTGGCGTTGATGGCGGAGGGACGTTCCAACTCGGCGATCGCGGCGGCGCTGTACGTGACCGACAAGGCCGTGGACAAGCACAGCAACAACGTGTTCCGGAAACTCGGGTTGACGCAGTCCAGTGACGACAACCGGCGGGTGCTGGCGGTACTGGCCTACCTGAACGGTTGACCGGCCGCCGCGCCCGGTGACCTACCAGTCGATGCCGACCATGGTCGGCTCCGGCCGCAGCCTGACCCCGAACCGCTCTTCGACCCGGTCGCGGATCTCACGGGCCAGCGACAGCAGCGCCTTGCTGGAACCCTCACCCCGGTTGGTCAACGCCAACAGGTGTTTGCCGGAGATCGCGACGCCGTCGTGCCCGTAGCCGCGCCGGAATCCGGCCTGGCCGATGAGCCACGCCGCCGACAGCTTCACCCCGCCGTCGACCCGCCAGTGCGGCGGCGTGGTGGTGGCCGCGGCGGCGACCGCGTCGAAACGTGCCGTGTCGACGACCGGGTTGATGAAGAAGGAGCCCGCGCTGTAGGTGTCGGGATCCGAGGGGTCGAGGACCATGCCCTTGCCGCGTCGCAAGGTGAGGACCGTCTGCCGGGCCACCGCCAGCGGCACGGTCTCACCCACGGCGACGTCCAGGGCGGCGGCGGTCTCGGGGTACCGGATGGGTTGCGACAGCGGCGACTTCGCCAGCCGGTAGGTGACCTCCAGGACGACGTACCGGTCCCTGGCGTGTTTGAAGACGCTGTCCCGGTAGCCGAAGTGGCATTCGGGGCCGGTGAAGCGGCGGATCTCGCCGCTGTGCCGGTCGAGTACGTCGGTGTGCCGGAACACCGACGAGATCTCCTGTCCGTAGGCGCCGACGTTCTGGATGGGGGTGGCGCCGGCCGAGCCGGGGATGCCCGAGAGGAATTCGAGCCCGGACCAGCCCTCCGCGCAGGACCGGGCGACGAGGGCGTCCCAGTTCTCACCGGCCGCGACGGTGACCTCGACGTGGTCGGCGTCGTCGGTCACGGTCACGCCCCGGGAACGCAGCAGCACGGTGACGCCGCGGAAGCCCTCGTCGGAGACGACCAGGTTGCTGCCGCCCGCCACCAGAAGCACCGGCTCGCCGACCGCGTCGGCGCCGGTGACGGCCGCGACGATCCGATCCCGGTCGGTGGCCTCGACGAGTGAGTCGGTCGGCCCGCCCAGCCGCAGCGTGGTGTGGTCGGCCAGCCGGCCCCGGTTCGTTTCAGACACGGTTGCCAGCTTAGAGGTTGTCTTCGGTCCTCGTTCGTCGTGAGCGGTGTCCGGTCGAGTGGATCGCAAGGCGGAGGAGGCGATGCTCTGGAAGATCCGTGCGTACCGGTGTTGTAGCGGGGCCTGCGACAACGCCGCGAGGTGCCGACCGGGCGACGCGCGGCAGAACGGCGGGATCGGAGACGACCTCTCAAGGCTCCTGGGTGCGGGCGGTCCCGGACGCGGCGTCGTGGTGGAGGCGGTCGCATGACGACCCGGCGGTCCCGGGTGGCCGTGCGCGCATAAGCTGATCGGGGTGACATCCGGGCAACCGCAGACAGGATAGGGAATTGGAAAAGTCTGAATACATAGCCCACTGGCGGTCGAACCTGGAAGCCCTCCACGCCGCCGTCGTACCGGCCGACCTGGACGTTCCGGTGCCGAGCTGTCCGGAATGGACTCTGCGGGAACTCGTGGCGCACATGGACACGGTGTGCCGCCGCTACGCCCTCCGCATCACCAGCGCCGAGCCGCCGCAGGAGCAGCCGTCCGACGCCACCGACGACCCCGACCCACGCCCGGCCCTCGTCGAGTCCGGCCGCATACTCACCGAGGCCCTCACCGCCGCCGACCCCGACACCCCCGCGTGGAACTGGGCGCCCCAACCCGACGAGGCCCGGTTCTGGCTGCGACGGGCCGCCTGCGAGGCCGCGATCCACCGCTGGGACGCCCAGATGGCCGTCGGCGCCACCGAACCGGTCGCGGCCGCCGTGGCGGTCGAAGGCGTCTCGGAGGTCCTCGACTCGTTCATCCCCGCCGACCGCCGCGCCAGTCGCGAGGAGGTCGCCGGTCTACTGCACCTGTTCGCCTCCGATGTGGAGGAGGAGTGGTACGTGCGGTGGCGCGACGCCAAGTACACACTGGTCAGTCCCGACGACGTCGACCTGCCGGGACAGCCGGTGCAGGCCCGAGCCGTCGGACCGGCCTCCGACCTCTTCCTCGCGCTGTGGGGCCGGGTGCCGTTCAACGTCCTCGACTGCGAAGGCGACCCCGAACTGCTGGAGGCCATCCGCGCCAGGTGAACCCCTGGTGACCATATTGCGCGGTGTCGCATCCACTCCGTAGTCTGTGCCGCATGAACACGCACAGCGAACTCATTCGGCGACATCCCGTCACCACTGCCGGTCCACTTCGCTGCCGCGGGGTGATCGCATGATCGCGGACGGCTGGCACACCGGCCCACTCCTGGGCTTCGACACCGAGACCACCGGAGTGACGGGCGCAGAGGACCGCATCGTCACCGCCGCCGTGGTCGACGGCGCCGACGTGTCCACCTGGCTCATCGACCCCGGAGTGGAGATACCCGCCGAGGCCACCCGGATCCACGGCATCACGACGCAGCACGCCCGCGACCACGGAGTGGCGCCACACCTGGCACTACCCGAGATCGCACGCATCCTCGTCAAGGCCGCCGAGGAACGCATACCCGTCGTCGCCTACCGAGCCGGGTTCGACCTCACCCTGCTGGCCTACGAACTCGAACGGCACGGACTGGAACCCGTCCCGTGGAACCGGTTGTACGTCATCGACCCGTTCGTGCTCGACAAGAAGTGCGACAAGTGGCGCAAGGGGAAACGCACCCTGTCGGCCGTCTGCGAACAGTACGGTGTCGCGCTGTCACACGCGCACAGCGCGGTGGCGGACGCGACCGCCGCCGTGGCCCTGGCGAGGGCGATCGGCGCCCGGTACCCGAAGATCGCCCAGATGAGCCTCGGCGAACTCCACGTCTCCCAGATGGGCTGGCACGCCGACGACGCGGCCTCCCTGGAGGCGTACCTGCGGCGGCAGGGCCGCGACGAGACCGTGGACCGTCGCTGGCCGTTGCAACTGTGACCCGTTCCCGGCCGGCCGGTACCCCCGGCCGGTCAGGAACCGAAGCCCTCTGACAGCACCCCGTCCCGGATCGTCACGGCGCGCCCCGCGTGTCCGGCTATCTCGTCGTCGTGGGTGATGATCAGCACCGTCAGGCCCGCCGCGTTCAACTCGTCCAGGGTGTTCATCACGGACTCGGCGGTCTTGGAGTCGAGGTTGCCGGTCGGCTCGTCGCACAACAGCAGTGAGGGCGCGGCGGCCAGGGCGCGCGCGATCGCCACCCGTTGACGTTCACCGCCGGACAGGGTGGTCGGAACCGCGCCGAGCCGATGCCCGAGACCGACGTGTTCGAGCATGTCACGGGCCTTCTCGCGGCGCCGCCGCGCCGGGATGCCCTGATACACCAGCGACAACGCGACGTTCTCCTCGGCGGTGCGGTGCGGCATCAGGTGGAACGACTGGAACACGAAGCCGATGGTGCGGGCCCGCAGCGCCGTGCGCTGCTTCTCCGACATGAGCGAGGTGTCGTTCCCGTCCAACAGATACCGGCCGCACGTCGGCCTGTCGAGCAGGCCGAGCAGGTTCAGCAGTGTGGACTTGCCGGACCCCGACGGGCCCACGATGGCCACGTACTCACCCGAGTCGATCCGCAGGTCGCACGGCCGCAACGCCTCCACTGGCGGGGGGCCGGGGTAGGTGAGACCGACGCCGTCGAGGTGGATGAGACCGGTGTCGGCGGAGTCCGCCTCGACGGTCACGTCGCCGACGGTCACCGGTTCGGCGGTCGAAGGGCTGTGGACCATGGGCTTCCGTCTCTCGGTGGTGGCGGAGTAGGAGGTGGACGGCCGATCGCGCCGCATCCGGCCGTCCACCGACATAGACGTCGTGGAGGGGGCCGGAGGTTGTCACCCGGCCGTGTCCTTCCGGTGGCACGCGGTTCGCGCGGGGTCGGGTGAGTCGGTGCCGCGGACGTGCGGGTCCGCGCGGCGATCGGACGGCCGTCGTGGCGAACACCGTCATGTCGCTCCACTGTGGCTTTTCCACAATCCCCCGGTCGTCCACACCGCCCCGTTCACCGCCTCGACGGCCCACCGGTTCCGGACCTAGGCTCGACGCCATGGGGAGGAGGAGTGGCGGCCCCCGAAGACGGGCGGGCAGGGCCGTCACCGCACACCGCGACAACGTAACGGAGTGGCGGTGCTGTGCATCCGCAGGGCCATGAGGGTTCCGGTGATCCGCATCCGCGTCTCCGGGTCGGTGAAGATGCCCGACTCGCCGAGCGTGGAGCGGTCGACCGGAATCCGGCGGCACGCGTCCTCGACGATCCTGGCACCGGTGTACTCCAGCGCGACCCGCAGCGCCGCCTCCGCGCCGCCACCGCGACCCGGTGGGGCCGCCGTGATCCACCCGACGGGCTTGTCGTCGATCTCCGCACCGCCGACCGTCCAGTCCAGCAGGTTCTTGAACGACCCGGGCAGCCCGCCGGCGTACTCCGGGGTGCAGATCAGCAGCGCGTCGGCCCATTCGACGGCCGAACGCAGCGCGGCCACCGGCGGCGGCAACGGGTCCACGTCGTCGTCAGGATCGAAGTGGGGCAGGTCCGCCGTGCCGTCGAACAGCACGCCCCGCGCCATGCCGACCGCCGCCTTGGCGGTACGCAACACCGCCCGGTGGACGGATCCGTCCCGCAGGCTTCCCGGCAACAGCAGCACCCGCGGCACGATCGTCATGTACCGGACCCGCGCGGTCGTTCCGGCGATCGCCGCACCGGCCCACCGCCGTTCATCGCCTCACCGGTCCTGGAACAGCGGGTGGACCGCGGTCGAGAGCAACGCCGCCACGTCACCGAGCCGGTGGCGTCGTTCGGTCACGACCCGGCGGCCCGCCGCGACCACGTCGGTGACGTCGGCCGCGGTCGCGGCGAACACGGTCGCGGCCACCGGATCGTCGGCACCGGCGAGCCGGACCGAACCGGTGTCCACGGCGATGAGGTCGGCCCGGAACCCGGCGGCGATGCGTCCGGCGCTGTCGCGTTGACCGGCGCTCGCCGCGCCGCCGGCCGTGGCGGCGGCGAGTAGTTCGGTCGCGCCGTGCCCGCCGCGCCGCATCGTGCGGAGCCGTTCGTTGAGTTCGACGGCCCGGGCCTCCTCGAACAGGTCGATGACGGCGTGACTGTCGGACCCCAGTGACAGGCCGGCGCCCGCGTCGCGCAGTGCCGTCGCCGGGCCGATGCCGTCGGCGAGGTCCCGTTCGGTGGTGGGGCAGAAGCCGGCGATCGTGCCGTGCCCGCCCAGCAGCGCGATGTCGGCGTCGGTGAGGTGGGTGGCGTGTACCGCCGTGGTGTCGGCGTCGAGGACACCGGTGTCGGCGCACAACTGCGCCGGGGTGCGGCCGTACCGGGCCAGACACGCCGCGTTCTCCTTCACCTGCTCGGACAGGTGGATGTGCAGCGGCACGGCGTTGTGTCGCGCCCATTCGGCGGCGAACCGCATGGCCTCGGGCGGGCAACCCCGCACCGAGTGGATGGCGGCGCCGGTGGACAGGCCCGGCCCGGTCGGGGCCGCCTCGACACGGGCGAGCCACCGGTCGGGGTCGCCGTCCCCGAACCGCGACTGCGGTCCCGTCAACGGTGAACCGTCCACATCGGCCTGCAGGTACAGCGTGTCCAGCAGCACCAGGTGCACCCCGGCGTCGGCGGCCGCCGACGCCAACGCGTGCGACATCTCCGCGGGGTCGCGGTACGGGGTGCCGCCCGGCGCGTGGTGTAGATAGTGGAACTCCACGACGGTGGTGATGCCGGCGCACGCCATCTCCGCGTAGCAGGCGCGGGCCAGCGCGAGATAACCGTCGGGCGTCAACCGGTCGGCCACCGTGTACATCTGTTCCCGCCACGACCAGAAGTCGCCGCGTCCGGTGTGGGTGCGGCCGCGCAACGCCCGGTGGAACGCGTGGGAGTGGGCGTTGACGAGGCCCGGCATGACGAGACCGGGCAGCCGGACCGCGTCGTTCGGCCGCCCACCGGACGACACGGCGGTGATCCGGTCGCCGGTCACCTCGATCGTCACCGAATCGGCGAGCCCGTCGTCGGGACCCAGCCAGGCCCGCTCGGCGAAGTACCGGGTCAGCACGCCAGTTCCCGCAGGACGTCGGCGAGGGCGTGGACGCCGGCGATGCAGTCCGACATCTCGGCGGACTCGGCGGGGGAGTGCGACACGCCGGTGGGGTTCCGCACGAACAGCATCGCGGTGGGTATCGCGGCGGCGAGGATCCCGGCGTCGTGCCCGGCGCCGGTCGCCAGGACGGGGACACCGCCCAGGACCCCGGCGAGCCGGTCACGAAGGGCCGCGTCGAACGCGACCTCGGGACTGAACGACTCCCGGGTGACGGTCACCTCGGTGCCGTCCCGCTCGGCGCGTTGCAGTGTGGCGGTCTCCAGTTCCTCGACGACCCGGTCGAGGGCGGCGCGGTCCTCCGCGCGCGCGTCGAGCCACCCCAGGACCCGGGACGGGATGGCGTTGGTGCCGTTGGGTTCGCAGAACACCCGGCCCACCGTGGCGACCGCACCGGCGAGTCTGGCCTTCTTCCGGGCCGCCAGCACGGTGTTGGCGTAGGTGAGCATCGGGTCGGCGCGGTCGTCGAGCCGGGTGGTGCCGGCGTGGTCCGCCCGGCCCCGGAACTCCATCCGCCACCGCCCGTGCGGCCAGATGGCGCTGCCGACCGCGACGGGGGCGTCCATGTCCACCTGGGCGCGTCCCTGCTCGATGTGCAGCTCGACGTAGACCGCGATGCGGGAGAGCCGGTCCGGGTCGGGGCCGAGCAGGCCCGGGTCCGATCCGGCGGCGGCCATGGTCTCGTCGAGCCGGTTGCCGTCGGCGTCGGTGAGCGCGGCGGCGACGGCCGGGTCGACGGCGCCGGTGAGAAGCCGGGAACCCAGGCACGCGATGCCGAACCGGCCACCCTCCTCCTCGGTGAACGCGGCGACCCCGACGGGCCGGACCGGGACGTCACCGGACGCGCGCAGCAGGTCTATCGCGGCGAATCCGCTGACCACGCCCAACGGGCCGTCGAACGCGCCGCCGTCGGGGACGGAGTCGAGGTGGCTGCCGGTGACGACGGCGTTCCCGGCGGCGGGGTCACCCCACCATGCCCACAGGTTGCCGTTCCCGTCCGCCTCCATGGCCATGCCGCGCCGCCGGGCCTCCGCCGCGAACCAGGCGCGGCATTCGAGTTCCGCCGCGCCGAACGCGAACCGCCGGTAGCCGCCGGTCGCGGAGAACCGCCCCACCGGGGCCAGGTCGTACCACATCTCTTCGAATCGCACGCCTTGAGGCTAAGCCCCGGCGGTGGGTCGCCGGGCCGCCGGTGGGGCCCGGGCGGGTCAGCGGTGCCCGGGCGCGACGGCCGGGTGCGGCCGCGCGGGCACCGTCACGGGTTCACCGAGGACGTCGCGGGCCAGCAGCGTCCCACCGGCCACGGCGGCGGGCATGACCAGGACGGCCCCCAGCGGGATGAGGAACAGCAGGAAGATCCCCACGCCGAAGCCGACCGCCATGGGGCGCCGTTTCGCCAGCATCGCCCGGTACTGCCGGTACCGGATGCCCCGCCGGTTGAACGGGTACGAGGTGACCTCGACCGCGAGGAACCAGCCGCCCACGAGACCGCCGAGAACCAGTGCCACGATCGTGCCGACGACGGGGATGAGTCCGATGAGGAACAGCAGGACGCTCAGCGGCAGTGACACCGCGAGCAGCCGCAGCCCGTCGACGATCGACTGTTTGACGCCCTGCCAGACGCTCTGCTCGACCTCGTGGCAGCCGCCGTAGTAGGTCTCCACGCGCCGGTTGATGGCCTCGTAGAACGGGTCGCCGATGGTCAGGGTGATCGCGGTGAACAGGATCACGGAGAGCCATCCGGCGATGGCGAACACGATGACGCCCGCCGCGATCTGGATCGCGTCGGCGAGCCCGGTGGGCCACCCGGCGCTGAAACCGGTCAACCACGCGGTCAGGTCGGCGATGTTCCACGCCAGGGCGACGAACGCGGCGAGGAGCAGTGCCCCGGCCAGCAGCGCGGGGATCGCTCCGAGCAACATGACGCCGGGGCGGCGCCCCCAGAAACCGAATCCCTTGACCAGGTAGCCGATCCCGGCACCGATATCACGCATTCACACAGCTTAATCGGCGCCGCCACAGTGGTTCCGGTACGCGTGCGGTCGTCACACCGTCTCGCCGGAGAGGAAGCCGCCGACCAGTTCCCGCAGGCGCCGCCGACCGGTCCACAGGACGGCGGGGTCGTCGAACACGTGCAACCGGGCGCGGGGGAGGTGGGCGGCGAGGCGTTCGGCGACGGCGACCGGGTGGGCGTCGTCGCCCCGGCTGCCCAGTACGAGGGCCTCCGCGGTGACGCCCCGCAGGTCGGCGGCCGATTCGACGGCCGGCGTCGAGGCGAGCAGTCGCGGTACGTGCCGCATGCTGGGCAGGCAGATCGTGTCGGCGTGCCGTCTGGCGTACTCGCGTGCCGTGGCGGTGTCGCGCACGTCGGCGGGCAGTTCGTCGCGCAGCAGCCGGGCGACGCCGTCGTGGTCGCCGGCGGCGGCGAGCCGGTCGAGGCGTGACAGCCGGTCGTGGGCGGAGGGTTCCCTGACCTCGTCGAGCACGCCGGGGAGCAGGAACACGACCCGCCGGAACCGGTCCGGTGTCCGCGACAGGAGCCGGCACAGCGCTCCGGCGCCCATGCTGACCCCGAACGCCTGGTCGGCGGCGTACCGGTCGGCCACCTCGCGCAGTTGCGCGGCCAGTGCCGGGTGACCGAACCCGGGCGCGTCGACGCCGTCGTGGGCGAGGGCGGTGTAGAAGACGCGGGTGCCTCCGACGGCGCCGCCGAAGGGGCGGCTGTCGGCGGCGGTGGCGCCGAATCCGTGGGCGAAGACCGTGACGGGGGTGCCGGTGCCGCGCACCAGCGGGTCGGTTCCGGTGGTCACCAGGAGTTTCCGTCGGAGCCGCGGAGGGCACGCCGGATGTCGAGCAGGTACACCAGCGAGGCGATGAGGCCGATGATGCCGAACAGGCCGAGGGTGCCGCCGCCGAAGCCCAGCGCCGTCAACAGGAGCGTGCCGCCGAGGATCGCGAGCCACGCGCCCTTGCTGAGCGGCCCGGCGGCGGAGAACGCGTCGGGGCGTTGGATGGCGCAGTGCACCAACGCGACCAGGCTCAGCAGGCTGCACACCGAGGTGATGACGAGGGTGCTGTAAAACTCGATCGTATGCGCCGCGTTCATGGTGGAAGCCTAACCGGATTCGCGCGGTGCCGCCGCCGCCCCGTCTCACCGGAACGCGCCACCGCGCCGTTCCAGCAGTGAGTGCAGGGTCTGTTGGATGGTCTCCTTGACCCGGTCGGCGAGGTTGAAGACCTCCATCGGGTCGTCGGCGAGGTCGGACATGCCCTCGGTGCTGATCGGTTCCCCGAACTGGATGAACCACTTGCTGGGCAGCGGTACCGCACCGAGCGGCCCCAGTAGCGGGAACGTGGGTGTGACGGGGAAGTACGGGATGCCCAAGAGCCTGGCGAGGACCGGGACGTTGCCGAGGATCGGGTAGATCTCCTCCGCGCCGACGATCGACACGGGGATGATCGGGGTGCCCGTCGCCAGTGCGGTGGACACGAAACCGCCCCGCCCGAACCGCTGCAGTTTGTAGCGGTCCCACACGGGTTTCCCGGTGCCCTTGACCCCCTCCGGGAACACGCCGAGGAGTTCCCCGGCGCGCAGGAGCCGTTCCGCGTCGGGGTTGGACGCGAGGGTGGCGCCGGTCTTGCGGGCGTACTCGCCCAGCAACGGGGTCTTGAACACGAAGTCCGCGGCCAGGAGCCGCAGTCTCCGGTGGGCGGGGTGCTCGTCGAACAGGGCCAGTTGCAGCATCATGGCGTCGACGGCGATCGTGCCGGAGTGGTTCCCCACCAGGAGGGCGGGTCCCTCCGCGGGCACGTGGTCGATGTCGATGACCTCCACCCGGAACCACTTGCGGTACAGCGGCCGCAGTACCGGCAGGGTGAGTTGTTCGGTCAGTTCGGGGTCGAATCCGAACTCGTCGACCTCGTAGTCGCCGGAGAGTCTCCGGGACACCAGCCGGTACAGCTCGTCCAGTTTCTCCGCGACCCGGTCGTTGCCGCTCAATCCCCGGTTCCCTTCGTGCCGATGACGTCGCGTATCCGTTCGGCGAAGGACGGCCCGTCCGGAGTGGGATCCGGGGCGCCCAGCACCGACATCAAGGCGTGTCCGGCGACGAAGTCGGCGAACGCCTCGGGGGTGGGGCGGGGGGTGATGTGGTGGACGCGGGTGAGTTTCCCGCAGTCGACGACGCGGCCGAACCGCAGGAAGTCGAGCTGGTCGAGGGAGAAGTCGACGATGTTGCGGCCCCGGGCGGCGGTGGCGACGGTCCGCAGCATCACCTCGGGTGTCGGGGCGGCCAGCCGCCCGGCGCGCCGGATCGCCTGCGACAGCAGCAGCACGCCGGGACCCGCCACGTTGAACACCTCCGGCCGCCCGGCGGTGCCGGTGCGGTCGTCGAGGGTGACGCGGTGCAGCACCTCCAGGGCGTCGTCGATGTGGAGGAACTGCACACGGGGGTCGAATCCGAGGACCGTGGGCACCACCGGCAGTGAGAAGTACCGGGTGAGGGAGGTGTCCGACGTGGGGCCGATGAGCGGGGCCAGCCGCAGCACCGTGACGGTGACGTCCTTGCGGCGGCGGGCGAACCCCCTGGTGTAGGCCTCGACGTCCGCGATGTCGGCGGCGAACTCACCGCGCGGTTTGGCGCGCAGTTCGGTCTCCTCGGTGAACACCGCGGGGTCGCGCGCCGAGGCGCCGTACGCGGCGACCGAGGACTTCACCACCAGGCTGCGGACCGTGTCGCTGCGTTGGCACGCCGCCAGGAGGTGCATGGTCCCGATGACGTTCGACTCCTTCTGGGCGCTGCGCCCACCGGAGCGGACCGCCGAGGCCGCCACCGCCGCGTGCACGACCGTGTCCACCCGGGCGCGGGTGAGCAGCCGGCTGAGTGCGCCGTTGTGCATGGCGCCGGTCTCCACGCCGACGACGTCGGCGACCCGGGGGTCGGCGGCCAGGGACTCGATGAGCTGCCCGCCGAGATAACGGTCGGAGCCGGTGACCATGACGGTCCGGCGGCTCGACCGGGCGGTCGGCTTCGAGTGTGGCATCAGCGTCGCCTTTCACCTGCTCGATGAGGTGACTTCCCGCGGCGCGCCGCGGGTCGGTCCGGGGACCGGACGGGTCGGGAGGCCGCTGCCGGCGACCTCCCGCCGCGTGCTGTGTCGCCGAGTCGGTGCGTCACCGGGGCGCCGCACCGGGTGGGCGCTACTTGCCTTGGCGGCGGCGTTGCACGCGGGTCCGGCGCAGCAGCTTGCGGTGCTTCTTCTTCGCCATACGCTTGCGCCGCTTCTTGACGACCGAACCCATAGATGTTCCTCGCAGTGTTAGTCATGAGACGGGGTGTCACCTGCCGTCGAGGCCCCCGTGGGGTCGTCGACAGGCCGGTCAACCCTATCGACCCGTCCGGGACACCCGGAGCGGGATTCAGCTTGTCGGTTCCCGTCGGATCCGGTCGCCGCGGCCTTCGGCCGCCACGTTCCGGCGACGGGTCGGTTCTAGGCTAGCGTGGTGACGAGCGTCTACATCCGGGAGGGCGGCCACGCGGCCCCGTCGCCGCGGCGCCGCGGCGGGCGGACCGTCGCGGCAGGGTCGTGCGGCGACCCTGCCGCCGGTCCGTGTCGCGACTCTCAGGAGTCCTTGAACGTGGACGCCAGGTAGTCCTGGACGGCGTTCTCCGGTACCCGAAACGACCGGCCGACCCGGACCGCGGCCAGGTCACCGGCGTGTACCAGCCGGTACACGGTCATCTTCGAGACTCGCATCAGGGACGCGACCTCCGCCACGGTCAGGAACTTGACCTCTTCGAGAAGACTGCGTGAACCCATGACTTCTCCCACCATGCCCTTCAGTCGGCCTGCCGGGTATTACCCGGAATCACCGCGACACACCCCACTGATGCGTCGAATACCAACAGTAATGTGGTAATGCGGGTGGTGGCCATGGTTCGGGGTGTTGTCCCTGTTACCGTCCGTATGGGCTACCCTGCGACCTCCGCCACGAAGTCGGTGCACTCGGTGACCAGCGCGTCGTACGACATGCCGTAGACGGCCTGCGCGGACGCGTCCGGGTCCTCGCCCTTGCGGGCCACCCGCTCGAACAGGTCCATGAACTTGTCCTTGCCGTACTCCTGGAACAGGTAGTAGACCGAGTACATGGCGATGCCGTACTTCGCCGAGCCGGTCAACGCGTCGTCGCCGCTGAAGGCGGGGACGAGGTCGTTGTTCCACAGGTCCTCGTCGATGTAGGCGGCCACGTCCGACTTGCGCAGGTAGCCGTCGAGGGGCGTCTCGGGGCCGTGGTCGATGACCTCGGCGACCCCCTCGACCATCCACCAGTCCTCTTCCAGCGGCACGTGCTCGGGGCTGTGGTGCAGGGTCGCGACGTGGCCGAGTTCGTGCCGCATGGTGGAGGTGAACTCCACGTCGTCACGGACCCGGTCGACGTGCATCACGACCTCGGAGCCGCCCTGTTGGAGCTGGCCGTTCTCGCCCAGCATCGGCACCGGCATGGCGAAGCCCACGACGTTGTCCATGTTGGCGCCCTCGAGGCCGTACCACTTGCTGAACTCGGCGTCGCCCGCCAGGAAGATGATGTACTTCTCGACCTCGCCGTAGACGGCGTACTGGTCGGCGTTCTCGGCGGCGGCCTCCGCCTCCGGGAGCGCGCGTTCGAGCTCGTCGGCGTAACGGGCGGGCGCGGCGACGATGACCTTCTCGCCGCTGACGGCCTTGATGTCGTCGACCTCCCAGGGACGGGGGCCGACCTGGTCGGACTCGCTGACCTCGACGATGCGGTAACCGTCGTCGTCGTCGGCCCACATGGTGTCGAACACGATGGTCGAGGCGGCGCACTCCTCACCGACGGTCCCGCCGAAGCAGTAGCTGGCGGCCAGGCGCATCTCGAACCGGTCGGTGTCGCGCTCCACCGGGTCGTGCTGCCGCTGGTACTCGTACTGCGACACCTCCATGGCGCGCAGTCCGTCGAACTGCTGCGACATGTCGTCGTGCAGCGACTCGTCGAAGATCTCGAGCCAGCCGGCCTCGTCGTCGGCGAGTAGGGCGTCGGAGTGCTCCTCGAGCATGGCGTCGGCGCGGGCGCCCAGGTAGTCGACGCGGACCTGCGGGTCGTCGCCGTCGGTGGGGCTGGGGATGGCGGCCGGCCCCAGGGCGGCGCTGTGACCGTTGGACGCGACGACCGCGCTGACACTGAACGCGAGCGCGCAGAGCAGGACGACGACGAGACTCAGGACCACCCTGCGCTGCCGCCGGCCGTCGCCGGGCGGCGGGTACATCGGCGGATAACCCGGGGGCGGGTACCCGGGGGCGGTGCCGTACGGCTGGCCGGTGTGGCCCGGCGGCTGCGGCGGGCGCAGCGTGCCGGGGGCGGCCGGCTGCTGCGGGATGTGCGGGACCGCCGGTGCGGCGGGTGTCGACTGTGGAGCCGAGTACTGTGGGACGGCCGTCCCGTGGGGGTGGCCGACGGACGGCCCTTGTGGATCACCGGCGGTGCCGGGAACACGTTGCTGCGGTGGCGCCCACTGGTTCTCGTCGCCGGATGACGGGTTCTGCCGAGGCTGACCGGAGGGAGGCGCACCATAAGTCACCGCAACACACTATGAGGGCTATGCCAACCCCGCCATGCGGCCTGATTGCGATTGCATAACGATCCCCCTATGGCGGGGTATGTCCAAAATGTCCCTCTATGGTGTCGTCAGGGCGTTACCGGACGGCTACTCGATCGTTGTGTGAGCCGAGAGGACCACCGCTCCGTGACCGGCTCGGCGCCTACCCCGCCGCCGGGCACCCGCTCGGCCGCCCCGCCGGTCCACGTCGTACCCGAAAGGCCCGCACCATGCCCAACCCGTCCCCCGAACCCCGTGACAGTCCGTCGCTGCACCGGCGCAGGCTCGGCGCGGTGCTGCGCCGATTCCGGGAACGGTCGCTCATCTCGCGTGAAGTGGCCGGACAGGCCCTCGACTGTTCGGAGTCGAAGATCTCCCGCATCGAGAACGGCGACGTCCGGGTGCACCAGCGGGACCTGTACGCGCTGCTGGACCTGTACACCGTCACCGACACCCGGGTGCGCACCGAACTGCGTGAACTGGCGGCGGCCGGCGGGAAACGCGGTGGGTGGTGGACCAAGTACAACAACGAGGTCACCGGCAGCTTCCGCCGGTTCATGGAACTGGAGACCGTGGCCACGGCCATCCGGCGGGTCTCGGTGACCGCCGTTCCGGGAATCCTCCAGACCCAGGACTACGCCCGGGAGGTCATCACGGCCACCGCACCGCACTATTCGGACGATCTGGTGTCACGGCAGTTGTCGCTGCGCGCCGAACGGCAACGCCGGTTGACCGAGCCCAACCCGCCGGACAACTGGATCATCCTCGACGAGGCGGTACTGCGGCGCGCGGTGGGCGGCCGCCGGGTGATGCTCGCGCAGTTGCATCGCCTGCTGTCGGCGGCGGAGCAGCCCGGCATCCGGATGCAGTTGCTGCCGTTCGCGGCGGGCGCGCACCAGGCCATGCCGGGTTCGTTCGCGATCATGCGTTTCCTCCCACCGGATCCCGACGTTGTATACAGCGAGGGGTTCACCGGCGAGGTAACGCTGGATGATCCGGCCGAGCTGCGCACGTGTTCCCTCGTGTTCGACCGGCTCGCCGCCGAGGCGCTCAGTCCCGAGCGCACCAGGCGATTCATCGAGCAGGTGATTCACGACTACAGATAGTTCACGACGAGGAGGATTCATGCGAGTGTACGAGAGCACACCAGTGGTGTGGCGGAAGAGCAGCAGGAGCTTCGCCGGCAACGAGTGCGTCGAGGTCGCGACGCAGGGCGCGGTCGTGTGGCTGCGCGATTCGAAACTCGCGCCGGACGCGCCGATGTTGCTCACTCCCGCCGCGACCTGGCGGGGATTCGTCGCCGAGGTGAAGAACCGGCGCTTCGACCACTGAGTGAGAGAACGCACGCTGGACACTGATAAACCGGTGCCGTACCGGTGGTTCGGGTCCAGCCCGAGCGATCCGAACGCTCACGACCCGCAACGGGTGCCGAATCCCTCCGACACCTCCGAAGACCTCAGACCTTGCGCCCCAGCGAACGCAGGAACAACCCCAGGTTCGCCGGCTTCTCCGCCATCCGCCGCATCAGGTAGCCGTACCACTCGTCCCCGTAGGGCACGTAGACCCGCACCTGGTAGCCCTCGTCCGCGAGCCGCCGCTGCTCCTCCGGGCGGATCCCGTACAGCATCTGGAACTCGAACGAGTGCGGTCCCCGGTCGAACCACTTCGCGCGGTCGATGCCGATCTCGACGAGCCGCGGATCGTGGGTGGCGAGCATCGGGTAGCCGTCGCCGCGCATCAACGCGTTGAGGCAGCGCACGTAGGACCGGTCGATGTCGAGCCGGCTCTGGTAGGCCACCGACTCGGGCTCGGCATAGGCGCCCTTGCACAACCGGACCCGGGAACCCTTGGCCGCGAACTCCCGACAGTCGGCCTCGGTGCGGCGCAGGTACGACTGCAGCACGGCGCCGGTCCCCGGGTACGTCTCCCGGAGCCGGTGGATCGCGTCCAATGTGGTGTCGGTGACGGTGTGGTCCTCCATGTCGATGGTGACCGTCGTCCCCGAGGTCTCGGCCGCCGCGCAGATCTCCTCCGCGAGCCGCACCGACATCTCCTCGTCGAACCGCTGGCCGAGAGCGGACAGCTTGACGCTCACCTCCGCGGCCGGAGTCAGGCCGTCCGCGCGCAGGGACGCCAGCAACCGCAGGTACTCGTCCCGGGTGGCTTCGGCCTGATGGGTGTGGAACGTGTCCTCGCCGAGGTAGTCGAGCGTGACCTTCAGGCCGCCCTCGACCAGTTCCCGGGTGACTCGCAGGGCGTCCTCGGTCCGGGTGCCCGCCACGTAGTTGGACACGATGTTCCGGCTGACCGGCGCCGTCGCCACCAGCTTCTCCATCCGGGATGAGCGGGCAGCGGCGAGGATGATGGATCGCAGCATGACTGCGAGCGTATCCGCACGGAAGGTGAAAGTGGCGCGGGGGAGCGTTCCAGTGTGATGGAGGACCGCCCGCGCGGTGGCCGCCGCGCCTCGCGCGACCTGCGGCGCGACCGGAGCCATGTAAGGTACTACTGGTTGTACGGCGGTGAGTTGTCTACCGTGGGGATGTGGACTTCGACGCCTACGCCCAGACCGCTGCCGACCTCGCCAACCTCGAACTGACCGATCTGGCGGACCTGCGTGCGTTCTTCGGCGATCGGCCCTGGTGGTCCGAACGCCTCACCGAGCGAGATCTGGCGGTGTTCCGCCGCGCCAAACGCAAGTTCCGGGACGTGTTCGTCAAGGGCGCCGAAGGCGACGACCACGCCGCCGTGGACGTCCTCAACGGCCTGCTGGAGCAGTTCCCGGTGCAGCCCCGCATCGCCGGTCACCGTGGCGGAGACTGGCACATGCACGTCACCGGGCGCGGTTCCTCGGTCGCGTCCGAGTTCATCGCCGGCGCCGCGTGGGGCCTGTCGGCCTGGTTGTGCCGCTTCAAGGGCGCCCGGTTCGGGGTGTGCGCCGACAACAGGTGCGGAAACGTGTACCTGGACACCTCGTCCAACCGGTGCCGCCGCTTCTGCTCGGAACGGTGTGCCACCCGTTCCCACGTCGCCGCCCACCGCGCCCGCAAGAAGGAGGCGGCCGCCGCGGCCTTAGCGGCCGTCGTCGACCCCGCTGTTCCGCTGCGCGTCGCCCGGTCGGCGCCTCGCGGCGTTGTCGGACGTGCCGCGTACCACACCGGTACGCACAGGTCTTCCAGAGCATTGCGTCCCCGCGCCTTGCGATCCACTCGACCGGACGCTCGCGACGAACGAGGACCGAAGACGGTGTCTTACGCGCCTCAGCCGGTCCGTACCGCCAGGTGCCGGCGCGCGAAGTTCAACGACTCCGCCAGGTCGGCCTCCCGGACCGCCCGGTGACCGGCCTTGCGGGTGGACACCTCCACGGCGACGGAGAAGTCGCCGCGCCGGGCCGCCAACCGGTTCAGCAGTTCGGCGCACGGCTGGTTCCCGCGTCCCGGGACGGCGTGCTCGTCCATGCCGGGACCCGAGCCGTCCCCGAGGTGGACGTGGGTCAGGCCGTCACCCATCCGGTCGGCCAGGTCGAGGGCGTCCACCTGCGAGGCCGCGCAGTGCGACAGGTCGAGCGTGTAGTGGTCGTAGCCGGGGTTCGTCGGGTCCCAGTGCGGCGAGTACGGCGCGAATCCCCGGTTGGCCATCTTGATCGGGTACATGTTCTCCACCGCGAACCTGATGCCGGGGAAGCGCTGCGCGAGTCTTCCCAACCCCTCGGGGAACTGTTTGGCGTAGCCCCGCTGCCACGCGAACGGCGGATGGATGACCACGGTCGAGGCGTCCAGCCGTTCCGCCATGGCGGCGGCCCTGCGCAGCCGCTCCCACGGGTTCTTGCTCCACACCCGCTGCGTCATCAACAGGCATGGGGCGTGCACCGAACGCACCGGGACGCCGTAGTGCGCCACCAGGGTGGCGAGGGTCTCGGCGTCCTGGCTGACCTTGTCGGTCCAGACCATCACCTCGATGCCGTCGTAACCCAGTTTCGCCGCCAGCTCGAAGGCGACCGCCGTGGGCTCCGGATAGACCGAAGAGGTCGACAACAGCACGGGTGGAGTCTCACCGTCCATCACGTAAGCGTAACGACACCGGGCTGTGGCGAAGCCGACACGTTGCCGGTTCGCCCGTTGTGACCGGTCCCGCGTCGCCGTTCGCACCGTCCCGGGACGGCGCCGGACGCGGGCGTCGCCCCAGCTAGGCCGAGACACCGCCGTATGGTTGGCCCCGGTGAGTCGTCGAAATGGGGAGATCATGTCTGAGCCAGCCGTGCCCGAGACCGGGCTGGATTTTCCACGGGAGTGGATCGAGTTCCCGGATCCCGACGAGGAGAACGGCGTCATCCGGGCCGACCTGACGTGGCTGTTGTCGTCGTGGACGTGTGTCTTCGGGCAGGGCTGTCCCGGAATCGAACCGGACCAGCCCGACGACGGCTGCTGCGTCCACGGCGCGTTCTACACCGACAGGGACGACGAGAAACGGGTCCGTAAGGCGGCGGCCCGGTTGACCCCCGAGACCTGGCAGCACCACCGGCGGCGGTTCGCCGACACCGTCGCCGCCGACACGCTGCCCGACGACGACGGGGTGGAGCGGCCCGCGCGCAAGACCGCCGTCGTCGACGGCGCCTGCGTGTTCCACAACCGGCCGGGCTTCGAGGGCGGCACGGGCTGCGCCCTGCACGCGCAGGCGCTGCGGGACGGCGTGCACCCGTTGGAGTACAAGCCGGAGGTGTGCTGGCAGCTCCCGATCAAACGGGACTTCTCGACCGTCGACCGCAACGACGAGACCAGCCTGCACGTCACGTGGATCGGGGAGTTCGACCGGCGCGGTTGGGGACCGGGCGGACACGACTTCGCGTGGTGGTGCACGTCGTCGCCGCTGGCGCATCGCGGCGCCGAACCGGTGTACCGCAGCAACCGCGCCGAACTGGTCGCGTTGCTGGGCGAGGAGGGCTACGCGCGGCTGGCGGAACTGTGCGACGCGCGGTACGCCGCCGGGCAGATCGCGCCGCACCCCGCCACGACGCGGGCACGGCAACTGAAACTGACACCGGTGCGGCACCCGGTGGAGTCCGCGAACGGGTTAGTCGTGCGGTGATCGGTCGCGCCACAACGGTTCTGCCGGGAGGGCGCGCCGTGTCAGCGGCGTGTCAGGCCACCGACAGGGCGGTGAAAGGGCGGGCGCCGAAGCTCGACACATGACCGAGAACAACACCTCCACCGCATCGTCCTCCACCGGCACCGACCGGGCGGTTCTCCAGGAGATCGTCGACGGCCTCGTCGAAGGCGGCATCACCGGCGTGCGACTGCGTTTCCGCGACGCGCACGGCGAGTGGACCGGCGCCGCCGGTACGGGCGAACTCGACGGGACCGAGGCACCCCCGGCCGACGGCCACTACCGGATCGGCAGCAACACCAAGACGTTCACCGCCGTCGTCGTCCTGCGCCTCGTGGCCGAGGGACGGATCGACCTCGACACCGCCGTCGCCGAGTACCTGCCCGAGATCGGGATCGACCCGCGGATAACCGTCCGGATGTTGCTGCAGCACACCACCGGCGTCTTCAACCACACCGGTGAGGTCTACGAGGACGGCACGGTCGTCACCGGGATCCCCTTCCAGGGAAGGGAATGGGTGGAGGGCCGCTTCAAGTCGTACCGACCCGGAGAACTGGTGGCGTTCTCGTTGGCCAGGCCGTCGCGTTTCGAACCGGGCACCGACTGGAGCTACGCCAACACCAACTACGTCCTGGCCCGCCTCGTGGTCGAGAAGGTCACCGGCCGCGGCCTCGCCGAGGAACTGGACCGCCTGATCGTCGGGCCGCTCGGGTTGACCGGCACCTCGCTGCCCGACGGCACGACCGAGCTTCCGACACCGCACGCGCACGCCTACTACCGTTACGACCACGACGGTGAGGAGCGGATCGCCGACGTCACCGCACAGGACCCGTCGTGGGTGAGCACCGGTGGCGACATGGTCTCCACGCCACGGGACCTGCAGGTGTTCATCACCGCACTCGTCGGCGGCCGGCTGCTGCCCGCGTCACTGCTGGCCGAGATGTTCACCGTGCACGAGAAGGTCCCATACGGCCTCGGGGTGTTCGTCCACGAGGTGCCGGGCGGCGGCACCGTCATCACCCACAACGGCGGGATCGCGGGTCACGCCGCGCTCATGTACGCCTCGGCGGACGGCTCCCGGGTCCTCACCGCCGGACTGAACTACGTGGACGACAAGGACCTGTCGATGTCGGGACCGTTCCAGGCGGTGAACCAGCGAATCGTCCAGGAGGTGTTCGGCGTCGGACCCGCCGAGTAGTCCTCATCGGGCGCGGGGTGGACGGACCGTCCGCCCCGCGTCAAACCGTCGGCGGGTGGGTCACCGAGTCCCGCACGACGATGTGGGTGCCCAGCAGCACCGGCTCGGTCGGCGGCACCGGCGCCAACGCCAACCGGACCGCCGTCCGGCCGAGCTCGTCGGCCGGGATGTGCACGGTCGTCAACAACGGACTGAGGTCCTTGGCGGGAATGCTGTCGTTGTAACCCACTATGGACACCTCCGCCGGCAACGAGACGCCCGCCTCCCGCAGCGCCCGCATCGCGCCCGACGCCACCGAGTCGTCGGCGGCGAAGATCGCCGTGTAGTCCGGGCGGCCCCCGTTGGCGCGCAACCGTTCCGCGACGTTCCGATGACCGGACTCCCGGTTGAAGCCACCGTGGACCACCAGGCCCGGATCCGGATCCAGGCCGTGCCTGCGCACCGCCGACCGGTAACCGTCCACCCGCTCGGCCGCGGTGGTGTTGCCGGACGCCCCCGCCAGGTGCAGGATCCGCCGATGGCCGTACGACGCCAGGTGACTCGTGATCGCCGCCGCGCCCTCGGCGTTGTCGTAACCGACCACGATGGCCGGTTGCCCGGGACCGATTCCCGGGCGGCCACACAACACCAGACGACTACCCGCCGCCGTCAGGTTCGCCGCGTACTTCGCCATCCGCCGGTCGTACTCCTCCGTCGGCACGACACCGCCCATGAGGATCACCGCGTCCGCCTGCTGCTGCCGCATCAACGACACGATCGCCAGCTCCGACTCCGCGTCGCCCTGACTGCTGGCGTACATGCACAACCGGTCCTGGGCGGCGGCCTCACTGGCGACACCCTGCGCGATGTCGGCGTAGAACGGCGAGTTCATCGTCGCGCCCACCATCGCGATGAGCTTCGGCCGGGAACCCGACAGCGCGCGGGCGTGCGCGTTGGCGACGTAGTCGAGCTCGTCGACGGCACGCAGCACCTTGCCGCGCATCCTGCCCGTCACCGGGTAGTCGCTGCCGGAAAGTACCCGCGACGCCGTCGCGACGGACACGCCCGCGCGGGCGGCGACATCGCGGATCGTGGCGCGTTTGCCGGGCGCCGGACCGGTCATGGTGACTCCCATCTACGTCGAACGGCGGCGCGCGTGGCGAGGAGGGAGTTACCGGGGAGACACCCGGTCACGTGAAGCCGCCGTGGCGACGACATCCGGTGCCCGGCCGGTGCCGTCCAGTACCGACACATCTTACGACCGGCGAAGTGGACACGTTCCCTGCACCGGCGCGGCCACGCCTCGACGCCACCCGATCGTGCGCGCCGGACCGTGATCCGGCGCGCACGACGACCCGGTCAGCCGTTCGCGGCCTCGTACTCGGCCTCGAACTCGGCGGCGGCCTGGCTGCCGCCGTCCTCCATCCACTTCTGCATCGCCTCGTCGAACGCGGAGATGTCCGCGCCACGGAAGATGACGTCCCCGTAGGCGTCCCGCAACGACTGCTCCAGCTCGGCGCCCTTCTCGGTCCAGGTCTGCGAACGCAGCCCGTTGCGGGGGTCGGGCACGATCAGCGGCGCGACCAGCTTCTCCCACTCGTAGACACGTTCGGCGCCCTCCGGGTATCCGTTGTAGTACAGGACCAGCGGCGCCGAGGCCACATAGGTCATCGGCAGGTTGGTCTTGTTCTCGGTCTCCCACAGTTCCGTCTGCGTCGGCGCGCCGTCGTCGCCGCGGGTGAAGTGGAGGTCCTCGACGCCGTAGTTGAACAGCTCGAACTCCTTGGTGCCGAACGGCGACGCCAGGAAGTTGCAGATGTTCAACAACATCTTGATCCGCTTCTCGTCGGCCTTCTTGAACGCGACGTACCCGTACCGGCCCTGGCCGCCCCACATGTTGCCGCCGCTGAACGGGTTCCCGAAGTCCGGTGTGAAGCCCTGCGCGTTGGTGAAGGCGTAGGTTCCCATCGCGCCCCAGCCGTCCCGGTAACAGGCGATGGTCTGGTTGAAGAAGCGGGTCTTCATGTCCGTCGCGGGGAGGTTCGCGCCGTCGGGGTACGCCTGGCCCTCCGCGAACAGCTGCGCGAGCATCGAGATCGTGTCCCGGTACTCGTCGGTGGTGTACGCGGACGTGAACTTGCCGCCCTCCACCCTCCACACGTTCGGCGCGCCCATCGACCCCGCCCAGTAGTCGGGGTTGAAGTCGCCGGTGAGCCCGACACCGTACTTGTTGCCGGCGGTGAGTTCCCGCATCGCCGCCAGGTAGTCCTCCTTCGTCCAGTCGACCGGCGCGCCGACCTCCTCCAGGGCGGTCCGGTTCACCATCAGGCAGCCGCCGAAGATCGGACGCTCGGTCGGGATCCCGTACAGGCGGCCACCGATGCGGCCCAGACCCTCCCACGAGTAGGGCGGGATGTTCGCCAGCGCCGGGTAGTCCTTGATGTTGTCGCCGGAGATGAGGTCGGAGAGGTCCTGGCAGTTGGCCTGGATGAACTGCTCCTCACGGGGCACGACGTGGCCGCCGCCGAACATCATGATGTCGGGGAAGTCGTCCCCGGTCATCATGGTCGACATCTTCTCCAGGAACGTCGCGGCGGGGATCAGCGTCAGGTTCAGCTTCACGCCCAGCGCGGTGTTGAACGCCTGGTACAGCTTGTTGTTCTCCAGGTCGCTCGGCGGCGTGCCGTAGGTGACGATGCTGATGCGCACCTCGGAACCGTCGCCGGGGGTGTCGAAACCGGCGTTCTGCACGTCCTGCGGGTAGCGGGTGTACAGCGGCTGCACACCGGAGGCGTCACCGGGCATGTCGGGTTCCGGTCCGGCGAACGGGATGTACGTCGGGTAGGGCGCGAGGTCCTTGCCCTGGTTTCCTACGTCACCGGCGCCGCCGCCACCGCCGCAGCCGACCAGTGCCGGTCCGGCGGTTCCGGCCAGGGCGGCGACACCGCCGAGCCGCAGCAGATTGCGTCTGTTGAGGGAGGTCATGTCGGGGGCCTTTCAGGATTTGATGGCGCCGGTCAGGACGCCCTTGGTGAAGAACCGTTGAATGAAGGGGTAGACCAGCACGATCGGGATCGTGGCCATGACGACGACGGCCATCTTCACCGACTGCGGCGAGTTCACCATGGTCTGTTCGGAGGTGTCGGTCAGCGCCGCGCCCTGGCTGACGTACTGCCGGAGTACGGCCTGGATGGGCCATTTCGAGGAGTCGTCGAGGTAGATGATCGCGTTGAAGAACGAGTTCCAGTACGCCACCGCGTAGAACAACCCGACCACCGCGATGACCGCTTTGGACAGTGGCATCACGATCCTGGTGAGGATGCGGAGGTCTCCGGCACCGTCCAGCCGCGCCGCCTCGATCAGTTCCCCGGGGACGCTCTGGAAGAAGCCGCGCATGACCACCAGGTTGAACACGTTGATCAGCACGGGCAGGATGAGCGCGGCGTACTCGTCGAACAGCCCGGTCTCCCGGACCACCAGGAACGACGGGATCATCGCCGGCGGGAACAGGAACGTGAACAGCACCAGCAGCAGCACGCCCCGGCCGCCGACCACTCCGGGCCGGGCCAGCGCGTAGGCCAGGAAGATCGTGGCGACCAGGCTCGCGGCGGTGCCGATGACGGTGATCCCGGCGCTGACGGCGAGCGCGTTGGTGATCACGCCGCCCTCGAAGACGTCGGTGTAGGCCGAGAAGGACAGCGTCGTGGGGATGACCACCCAGCCGCCGTTGGCGATCACCTCCTCGGGTGTGGCGATCGACGTGGCGACGATCGTCCAGAACGGGAAGATCACCAGCAGCACGACGACGGTCAACGCGACGGCCTTGGCCGTCCGGACGACCGGACTCGGTCGCCCCATCCACGCGGGTCGGTTGGCGCTCATGAGGACTTGTACACCCCCTGTTCTCCCATCCGGTGTGCGATCTTGTTGGCGGAGTAGACCAGGACCAGGCCGATGGCGCCCTTCATCAGGCCCGCCGCGGTGGCCGTGCCGAAGTCGCCGGAGCCGATGCCGGTGTAGTAGACGAAGGTGTCGAGCACCTCTCCGGCGGCCGGGCCGACGGCGTTGCGTTGCAGGAAGAACTGCTCGAACCCGACGGTGAGGATGTCGCCCAGCCGCAGGATCAGCAGCAGGATCACGACCGGCCGGATCGCCGGGAGGGTCACGTGCCAGAACCGGCGCCACCAGCCGGCGCCGTCGATGGCGGCGGCCTCGTAGAGCTGTTCGTTGACGTTGGTGAGCGCGGCCAGGAAGATGATGGTCCCCCAGCCGCACTCCTTCCAGATGACCTGCGCGATGACCAGCGGCCGGTACGCGTCGGGGTTACCGATGATGTCCACGGCGGACAGGCCCATGTCGCCGAGGACGCCGTTCAGCACGCCGATGTCGCCCAGCACCTGTTGGAACAGGGCCACCACGATCACCCACGAGATGAAGTGGGGCAGGTACACGACGCTCTGCACGAACCGGCGCAGCGTGTCACCCGCGAGGCTGTGCAGCAGCAGCGCCAGCGCCAGCGGCGCCGGGAAGTAGAACAGCAGTTGGAGGCCGGCGATGCTGACCGTGTTCCACGCGGCGTGCCAGAAGTCCCCGTCGGACAGCAGGGACGTGAAGTTCTCCATGCCGACCCACGGGCTGTCCCACACGCCGATGAACGGCACGTAGTCCTTGAAGGCGATCAGGTTGCCGAACAGCGCTCCGTAGTGGAACACCAGGAAGTACAGGACGCCCGGAAGCATCAGCGCGAGCAGTGCCCAGTCGCGGCGGACGCGCCGCCGGAGTGGCTCACGGCCGCGGCGGGGCGGCGACGCCTTCGGGTCCACCTCCGGCGGGGTGGACGGCGGCGCTTCGCCGTTGCGGGTCGAAGTGGCGACCAACGGTGAGCCTCCTCACTGAGAACTTAGACGCAAGATATGCGGTTTCTGTGATCTTGGCAAGGGTTTGCCGTCAGCTTTTTTCGAGGATTCTTCCCAAAGGGGTAACCGGCACGGGCAACGAAGGACTGCTAGGTTTCAGAAACCGATTTCTCGTCCTGTTGTGGAGGTACGGTGTCCCAACGCCCCTACGGCGTGCTGGCGATGAGCCGATACGCACGTGAAACGGCCTTCCCCGCTCCGGTGCTGCACCGTCTCGACGGCCACGCCGAGGTGCCCGGCACCGTCCTGATCGACGACTTCGCCGCCGCGGACGTCCGCGAACACCTGGAACGGGCCGAAATCCTCGTCACCGGTTGGGGCTGCCCGCCCATCACCGCCGACGTCCTCGACGCCGCCCCCCGCCTACGGCTCGTTGCCCACGCCGCCGGGTCGGTGAAACACCACGTCACCCCGGCCGTGTGGGAACGCGGGATCGCCGTGTCCTCCGCCGCCGACGCCAACGCCGAACCGGTCGCCGAGTACACCAGGGCGATGATCCTGCTGGGACTCAAGGGCGCGCTGCGCCACGCCGCCGAGTACCCGGCGCTCGGCTGGCCCGGCGAGGCCAGGCGGGGCGACTGCGGATACGTCGGGCGTGTCGTCGGAGTCGTCGGGGCCTCCCGGATAGGCCGCAGGGTCATGGCGTTGCTGCGCGACTGGGACACCACACTGCTGGTCAGCGACCCCTATCTGACCCCCGACGAGGCGGTCGCGCTCGGCGCGCGCCTCGTCGACCTCGACGAACTGTGCGCGACCAGCGACCTGGTCAGCGTCCACGCGCCCGAACTCCCCGAGACCCGGCACCTGCTGGACGACCGGCGACTGGCCATGATGCGCGACGGCGCCGTCCTGGTGAACACCGCTCGCGGGTCCATCGTGGACACCGAGGCGCTGGTCCGTCACTGCGTCTCCGGGCGGCTGTCGGCGGTCCTCGACGTCACCGAGCCCGAGCCGCTGCCCGCCGACCACCCGCTCCTGCACCTGCCGAACGTGACCGTGACACCCCACGTGGCCGGAGCCCAGGGGACCGAGATCGCGCTGCTCGGCGACTACGCGGTCGCCGAGATCGCCCGCTTCCTCGCCGGCGAGCCGCTACGCGGTGAGGTCACCGCCGCCGACCTGCCCCGCCTCGCCTGACCCTCGGCCGGCCCTCGGCGCCCGGCACCGACCCCGGGCAAACCGCTTGGTCCCCGCCGTAAGGCGCTTGGTCCCCGCCATATCGGACGATCGGCATGAAATCGGGCATTACAGCGAGATTCCGGCAACCGGGCGGGGACCAAGTGAGGCATCCCGTCGGGTCCGGAGGGCGGTCAGGGCACCTCGCCGGGGCGGTCAGCGGCGGGCCCGTGAACCCTCGACGTCGTAGACGGTCTCGGGATCGTCGGCCACGTTGCGCCGCAGCAACGCCAGGGCCACCATCCCGTCCTCGTAGTGGCGGCCCGCCGTACCCACCCGGCCCGCCGTGCGGGGTCCGGCCTTCACGTCGGCGCCCACCGCCGGCGGGTGCTCCTCGCTGCCGTCCAGGTGCAACGACACCAGGCGGCGCGGCGGCTTGCCCAGGTGGTGCACGCGCGCGACCGTCTCCTGCCCCCGGTAACAGCCCTTGTCGAGGTGGACGGCGCAGGCCAGTAGCGCGGCCGCCTCGTGGGGGATCGTGCGGTGATCGGTGTCCACGCCCACGACGGGACGTTCCGCCGGGATCCGCAGCACGTCGAACGCCCACCGGCCCGACACCGGCAGCCCCGACCGCTCCGGTACCGACGCCGACTCCACCCTCGGCACCAGCATGTCCACTGTGGCTATACCGAGTTGGTCGGTGCGGCGCCGGAACCCGCCCGACGTCGTCGATTCCCCGTGGTAGATCACCGACGGCCTCGGCGGCAGCGTCCCGGCGGCGAACTTCGCCTCCGGGACCGGCAACCGGTCCGGTTCCGTGAGTGAGTCGTCCCCGGTGTAGGTGACCAGCGCCCAGTCCGCCGTGACGTCCGCGATCTCCACCGGGGTGAAGAACCTCATCCGCTCCAGGTAGCCGCGCAACCCGTCGCCGTCGGCCGCCTCGGTGTCCAGCCAGGTGGTCTCCCCGTCGTCGAACACGTTCGCGTGGTGCTCGACGTGCCCGTTCGGGGACAGCACCAGCAGTTCGGTACCCCGGCCGGCCTCCAGCGCGGTCAGGTGCTGGGTCGTGAGGCTGTGCAGCCACGTCAACCGTTCCGCGCCGGTGACGGTGAGGATCCGGCGGTCACCGCGATCCACGACCGCACCCTCACCGGCGAGCCGCCGCTGCTCCCGCAACGGGTCGCCGTAGTGCCAGGCGACCTCGTCGCCCGGGTTCTCCACGACCGCGCCGTCACGTTTCAACCACTCCGAAGTCACCGATTCACCGTTTCGCAGGAGGAACAGATTCCGAACAGCGCAACGTGCCCCACGTCGAGCAGGAAGCCGCGCTGCTCCTCCAGGGAACGCCGCAGGTCGCCGAACACTTCCGGGGACACCTCGTCGACCGCGCCACACCGGTGACACACCAGGTGGACGTGGCCGCGGTCTCCCGCCAGGTGGTAGACCGGCGCACCGTGCGACAGGTGGGTGTGCGCCACCAGGTTCAGCGTCTCCAGGAGATCGAGCGTGCGGTACACCGTGGTGATGTTGACGCCCGCGACCTTCCCGCAGATCGCCTCGTGAACCTGCTCGGCGGTCGCGTGGCCGAGCGCGGCCACCGCGTCGAGCACCAACTGCCGCTGCGCCGTCATCCGGAGTCCGTTGGCTCTGAGGACCTCGGCCAACGGCGGAGCATCACTGGACATCCTGGGATCATATTCCGGCCCGCCGCCGACCGCACCCGCAGCGCGCCCACCGCTTTGCCCCTCCCACAGACCGGCTTTCCCTGCCCGGTGCCGGTAGTGTGCGGTCATGGCTGAAGTTGTGGCAGTGCTGGGCCGGGGAGTGATCCCGGCCGACGAGCCGTTCCTGCACGGCGATGATCTGGGAGTCCTCCGAGGGGACGGCATATTCGAGACCGCGAACGTCCGCGGTGGTGAACCCTTCCTGCTGGACGAACACCTCGCCCGGATGGCCCGTTCGGCGCAGCGGATGGAGCTGGACCTGCCGGACGCGGCGGTGCTGAAGCGGCTCGCCGCCCAGGCGTGCGAGGCGTTCGGTGCCGGAAAGGAGGGGGCGCTGCGCATCATCTGCACGCGCGGCCCCGAACAGGGTGGCCCGCCGACCGTGTACATGACGCTCAACCCGGTGCCGGAGGCGCAGATCAACGCCCGCCGGGACGGACTGAACCTGGCGGTGCTGACGCTGGGATACCCGGTCGACACCCGGGGACAGGCCCCGTGGCTGCTGGGCGGCGCGAAGTGCCTGTCGTACGCGGTCGCGATGGCCGCGCAGCGGCACGCCCGTGCCACCGGGCACGACGACCTGTTGTGGCGTTCGGAGGACGGATTCGCGCTGGAGGGTCCGACGTCGACCCTGGTGTGGTGGCAGAACCAGACCCTCTACACGGTTCCGGCCGACACCGGGATCCTCGCGGGAACCACCGCCCGCTTCGTGTTCGACCGCGCGGAGGAGGCGGGCATCCGCACCGCCGAACGCCGGGTCCTGGTGGCGGAACTGATGTCCGCCGACGGCATCTGGATGACCTCGTCGGTGCGCGGCGTGGCCCCCGTCCACACCCTCGACGGTGTCACCATCAACCAGAGCGACCTGACGGCGACCCTGAGTGAGATGGCGGGCTTTCCCGTGCCGGGCAAGTGAACGGCTCCCGCTCCGAAATTCCCAGTGATTTCCCAGGATTCCTCAAGCCGCAATTCAGGAGTCGTGGCCATAGTTAAATCAGTTCCGGTCACGCCGACATGTTGATCGATTCGACTCGGGCATTCGATCGATCGACGCGGAACGACTCTGGGGGCACCACCGCCGGGGTGAGCCAACGGGCACGGCTCACCCCGGCGCCAATTGAATAAAGCGGATATCTCCGTTTTTCCACGCCGTGGCGCTCGGGCAAGCGCCACGGCGTGGTTTTTTCGCCCACCACGCCGGTTTCATAGCTATATTGATGATCATTGCGGTGATCGTGTCGCAACCGTGATGCGTACGTGTCCTGAAATTGCCCGCTATATGCCTAATTTGTCCACATGTCGGACACCGGGTGGGTAGCGGGTGACGGCGACGGCCGGGAGCGCGTCTCCGCCGCCGCCCTCATCACCGCCGTGCTCGCCGCCGTCCTCGGCGCCGGACAGCTCTGGGTCGGCAACGCCGTGGGCGTCCTCGCCTGGCGCGGCGACGAATCGCCCGGCGGTGTGGTCGACGAGTCGGCGATCGTCGTCTGGATCACCGCCGCCACCGTCAGTCTCGCCGCGGCCGCACCGATCCTGCTTCGACGGACCGCGCCCTCGGCCTCACTGCGGCGCCGCCTCGTCGCGATGGCCGTCGTCGGCGCGTCGATCACCGCACCGGTAGCCATCGGCATCGCATCCTGGCAGCAGATGTTCGGCGGTGACCTCCCGCAGTCACGCATCATGCTGCTCGTCACCACCGGCGTGGTCCTCGGCGGTGGCGTGGCCTTCCTCACCGCGCGATCCCAGCCGGCGGCGTGGAGCCAGCTCTACTGGCTGGTGATCGGTTGGGGACTGATGTGCGTGTCGGTGGCCGCCGACCCCCGCACCTCCCCGACCCTCGGGCACCTGGACCCCGGGCCCGACTGGAGCGCCGACAGCCGCCAGTGGCAGGGACGACTCGTACTGCTGGCGGTGGCGGCCGTCGTCGGGACGACGCTCGGCGCCTCCGCCAGGATCCTCCGGTGGCGGGTCGGCTGCCACGGTCCCGAACGCCCACTGCTACCGGTGCTGTCGACGGCGGCGGGCCCCGGCCTCATGCTCACCTCGTACGCCGTCGCCGCCGGACTGGAGGGACAGTGGCGGATCGGCCCTCTCGCGGATCTGGTCGCCGCGGGATTCGCGACCGTCCTGACCGGCTACCTCGGCATCACACTGATCCGCCGTTGCCGCCCCGCCCCGGCGACCGGAACCTGAATCCCACCTGAATAACCGATCGACGCCGTTTCGCCCGATTCGGCAGACTTCGACGTGAGGGTGGCCCGCCCCCGGATGGGGTGGGGCGTGGCCGTGCCGGGTCGCCGTACGGGGTGGCACGGCCTGATAACGTCGCGCGGCATGACGGCGCCACGACGGATCATGGTCATCGGATGCAGTGGCGCGGGGAAATCCACCATCACCCGGGAACTGGAGTCGGCACTGGGCCTGCCGTCGGTCCACCTCGACGCCCACTATTGGCGTCCCGGCTGGGAACGACCGCCCGACACCGAATGGGAGACCGTCCTCGCCCGGCTCGTCGCGGCGGACCGGTGGATCCACGACGGCAACTACGTCACCACCATGCCGATGCGGCTGCCGCGCGCCGACCTGGTCGTGTTCCTGGACGTCGGCCGGTGGCGCTGCCTGTGGCGCGTGGTGACCCGCGCCGCGCGCCGCGAGGAGATGGCACCCGGCACACCGCACCGCGTCGCCCTCCGGCACCTGCGTTACGTCTGGCGGTTCCCGAAGGACTCACGGCCGAAGGTGTCGGCCGCGCTGACCGACCACGACGGCCCCGTGGTGCGGCTCCGCACGCCCCGGCAGGTGCGCCGGTTCATCGCGGGACTGCCCGGGACCACCACGGCTCGACCGTGACACCGGAGCACGGCCCTCGCCCGATCAGCGCAACACCTTGCCGGGATTGAACAACCCCGCCGGGTCGAGCGCGTCCTTGATCGCCTGCTGCACCCGCAATCCGGTCGGGCCGATCTCCGCCGCCAACCAGTCCCGCTTCAGCAGTCCGACACCGTGCTCACCCGTGCAGGTCCCACCCAGTTCCGCCGCCAACCGCATGATGTCGTCGAAGGCCGCCTGGCCCGCCGCGACGCTCGCGGGATCCGACCGGTCCACCAGGATGTTCGGGTGCAGGTTCCCGTCCCCGGCGTGCGCGATCACACCGATCACGACCTTGTGACGTTCCGCGGCCGCCGCAACCCCGTCCAGGGCCTCGGCAAGGCGTGACCTCGGCACCGACATGTCGTCGACGATGACCGCGCCGAGCCGTTCCACGGCGGGCAGCGCCATCCGCCGCGCCGACAGCAGCATGTCCGCCTCCAGGGCGTCGGTGGCCTGGTGGACCTCGGTCGCGCCCGCCTCCGTGCACAACCGTGCGATCCGGTCTAGGTCTTCCGGAACGCCGGAGTCGCTGGCCGCCAACAGCAGCGCCGCCGCGTCGGTGTCCAGTCCCATCGGCCGGTACTCCTCGATCGCCCGCAGATGCACCTGGTCGATCAGCTCCAGCAGGCTCGGGACGAGACCCGCTGCGGTGATCGCCGACACCGCGGCACCCGCCGCCGACGTCGACGGGAACACCGCCGCGATCGACAACGCCTCGCGCGGGATCGGCTGCAACCGCACGGTGATCTCGGTGATGACCCCGAGCGTGCCCTCGCTACCGGTGAACAACCGGACCAGGTCGTAACCGGCGACACCCTTCACGGTGCGGCGTCCGCAACGCAGCACCTCGCCGTCCGCGAGCACCACCTCCAAGCCGAGGACGTACTCGGTGGTGACGCCGTACTTGACGCAGCACATACCGCCCGCGTTGGTGGCGACGTTCCCGCCGATCGTCGAGGACTCCCACGAACCCGGGTCGGGCGCATACCGCAGGCCGTGCGGGGCGGTCGCCTTGGAGATGTCGGCGTTGACGACGCCGGGCTGCACGACCGCGATCCGGTTGGCGGGGTCGATCTCCAGGATCCGGTCGAGTGCCTGCGTCGACAACAGGATGCAACCGTCTACGGCGTTGGCCGCGCCGGCCAGGCCCGTGCGGGCGCCCTGCGGGACCACCGGGACGCCGTGCGCGGCGGCGATCCGGACCACCGCCTGCACCCCGGAGGTGTCGCTGGGGCGCACCAGCACCCGGGGCGTGCCGGCCTCGCAGAGCGCGGCCTCGTCGCGGGCGTGCCCGGCCAGGATGTCGGGATCGGTGATGACGGCGGCGTCGCCCAGGGCGGCACGCAGTTCTTGCAGCATGGCCTGAGAATGCCAGGTTCGGGATGTGGACGAAACCTAGGTCCGCGTTTGTGCGTCGGACCACTATGAGACACCACCGAATCACGATCACGGCAGGTGTGGCGCTGATGCTCGCGGTGGCCGGGTGCGGCGGAGCCGGTGAGGGGGCGACCGGCGCGGAACCGGCACCGGTGTCGGGGCTTCCCGCGGCGTTGACGGTCAGCAGGACCGGCGGCATCGCCGGGCTCGCCGAACACCTGACGGTGTCGTCCGACGGCACGTGGACCTACGAGGTGGCGCGGCGCGCCCCCGAGACCGGCGAGTTCACCGACGGCGAGGTGGAACAGTTGGCGGCCCTGGCGTGGAGTACCGGCTTCACCGTCACCTCGGAGCCCTCCGGAGACGGCTGCGCCGACGCCTTCGTCTGGTCGGTGACACGTGGCGCGGCCACCGGCCACCCCGAGGCCACCGTGACCGGCGACGACTGCGGCGGAGCGCCCAACGCCGACTTCGCGCAGCTGATCACCCTGGTCACCGAGGCCACGCCGCTGTGATCTCAGGCGGGGGAGGGTGTCGGGTGGCCGCCCACTCCCACCGATGTGGGGGCCGCCACTCCTCCTCCCCATGGCGTCGAGCCTATGGCCCGCCGGTGCGACCGTCGAGCGCGCCGGGCCGGGCCTGTGGACGAGCCACCGGTTGTGGAGAATCCCGTGTGGACGGTGCGCGGCGGTGGTGCCGTCGTGCTCGGCGACACGGGTTCCGGTGACCACCCACCGCACCCCGCGACCTCCCGCATCTCACCGAAGCACCCCGACGACCACCCGCCACACCCGCCCCGGGTACGAGAACGCCGGGGCGACCCGTGGGCCACCCCGGCGATCACACCGGCGGGAGACGGTCACCGGCTCCCGCCGTCACCTCAGTAGGCGTCGCGCACCAGTTGCGCGGCCTCCTCCGCCCAGTAGGTGCAGATCAGCTCGGCACCCGCCCGCCGGATCGAGGTCAGCGTCTCCACGATCATCCGTTCGCGGTCGAGCCAGCCGTTGGCCGCCGCCGCCTCCACCATCGCGTACTCGCCCGACACCTGGTAGGCGGCGACCGGAACGGTCACCCGGTCGGCCACCGCGGCGACCACGTCGAGGTAGGGGAGCGCCGGCTTGACCATGACGACGTCGGCGCCCTCGGCGACGTCGAGGTCGACCTCGCGCAGCGACTCGCGTAGGTTCGCCGGGTCCTGCTGGTAGGTGCGCCGGTCTCCTTCCAGGGCCGACTCCACGGCGTCCCGGAACGGTCCGAAGCAGGCCGACGCGTACTTGGCGGCGTACGCCAGGATCGCCGTGTCGGTGTGGCCCGCCACGTCCAGGGCGGCGCGTACCCGCCCGACCTGACCGTCCATCATGCCCGAAGCGCCGAGCATGTGGGCTCCCGCCTCCGCCTGCGCCCGCGCCATCTCGGCGTAACGCTCCAATGTGGCGTCGTTGTCGACCCTGCCCGCGGCGTCGAGGACGCCGCAGTGTCCGTGGTCGGTGAACTCGTCCAGGCACAGGTCGGACATGACCACGAGGGAGTCGCCCACTTCACTCACCACGTCTGCGATGGCGGTGTTGAGGATCCCGTCGGGGTCGATGCCTCCGGAGCCGGAGGCGTCGCGCTGCGCCGGGATGCCGAAGAGCATCACGCCGCCGATCCCCGACCGGGCCGCCGAGGCGACCGCCTTGCGCAGCGAGTCCCGGGTGTGCTGGACCACGCCGGGCATCGACGCCACCTCGCGTGGCGCGTCGAGGCCCTCCCTGACGAACATCGGCAGCACCAGCGACGCCGGGTGCACCCGGGTCTCGGCGACCAGGCGCCGCATCGCGGGCGTGGTGCGCAGCCGACGCGGCCGGTGGTTCGGGAAGCCGGTCATGACCGGAACCGCAGTGCGGTCGGGCCCTGCACCTTGGCGCCGCGTCGCTGTTTCACCGGGGCCTCGGCCATCCGCTTCTTCAGTTCGACGGCGTACTCGGCGAGTGCCTCGACGAGGGCCGGGACGCTGGCGTGTTCGGGACGGGCGTCGACCCGCAGCCCGAACTCGGTGGCGGTCTCGGCGGTGTGCGGGCCGATCACGGCGACGACCGTCCGGGCGTGCGGCTTACCGGCGATGCCGACCAGGTTGCGCACTGTGGACGACGACGTGAACAGTACGGCGTCGAAGCCGCCGGACTTGATGGCGTCGCGGATCTCGGCGGGCGGCGGCGACGCGCGGACCGTCCGGTACGCGGTGACGTCGTCCACCTCCCAGCCGCGTTCCTGGAGTCCCGCCGACAGGACCTCGGTGGCGATGTCGGCGCGGGGCAGCAGGACCCGGCCGACCGGGTCCAGTACCGGGTCGTGCGGTGGGAAGTCGGCGAGCAGTCCCTCGCCGGACTGTTCGCCGCCGGGCAGCAGTTCCGGTTCGATGCCGAAGGACCGCACCTTGTCGGCGGTGGCCTGACCGACGCACGCGATCTTGATGCCGCCGAAGGCGCGGGCGTCGAGCCCGTGTTCGCCGAACTTCTCCCAGATCGCCTTGACGGCGTTGGCGGAGGTGAACACGATCCACGCGTAGCGGCCGTCGACGAGGCCCTTCACCGCGCGCTCCATCTGCGCGGGGGTGCGGGGCGGTTCGACGGCGATGGTCGGCACCTCGCAGGGGATCGCGCCGTAGGCACGCAGCTTCTCGCTCATCGTGCCGGCCTGTTCCTTGGTGCGGGGGATGAGCACCTTCCAGCCGTACAGCGGCCGGTTCTCCCACCAGCCGAGCCGGCCGCGTTCGGCGACGGTGTCGCCCAGCGTGATGACGACCCGGCCCGCGAAGCCCAGCGCCGCCTCCACGAAGGTGTCCACGGTGGATCCGGTGGTGAACTGGGTCTCGCCGGTGACGTCGCCGGTGACGGCGACCGGCGTGGTCGGGCTGAGCCCGGCCATCAGCAGCACGTCCCGCAGTCCCGCCAGGTCGGTGATGTCGGCGGTGAACACGACGGTGCCGCGTTCGACCGCGGCCGCGATCGTGGCCGGGTCGAGCCCGGAGACGTCGTCGATGTCGACGAGGGTGCGCAGCTCGCCGGGCGGCATGCCCGCGTAGTCGGCGGTGGCGGCGGCGTAGCTGATCCCGGGGATGACCTCGACCGGCACCTCGGTGGCGGCGATGTCGGAGACCTCGGTCACGATGGAGGAGCGCGGATACGGGTCGCCCGACACCAGCCGGGCGACCTGGCGGCCGTCACGGGCGGCGGCCAGCAGGTCCTTGACCAGTTCACTGGGGGAGGTCTCGGAAAGCGTGAAGACCGCCTGTTCGCCGGCGTGGCGCTGCGCGGCCTCCAGAAGCTGTTGCGGCAAGGTCCGGTCGTGCACCACCAGGTCCGCCCCGGCGATCGCGTCGATCGCGCGCTGGGTCAGCAGCCCGGGGTCACCCGGCCCGGTGCCGACGTAGCGCACCCGGCCGGCAATATTGTGGACACTTGTCATTTATCTCGCTCCATCGATGTGATTGCGGTTCGGCGGAGGGTGTGGGCGCATGGCGGCTGGGCGCCCCGCATACCCCCGCCCAGGGACGTGAACAGGTCTCGTCGGTCGTCGAGGGTACCGAACAACCGGGAGAATGTCACTTTCAAGTCCATTGTGGCTACTACTGTCGAGGGTCCACGGTCTCCGGTGTGACGCGCAACGCCTCAGCCGTCACATCCGGCTCCACCGCGGACAGGTCCGGCGCCTCCAGCGCGAACAACTCCCGCAGCGCGGCGGCGTAACTCTCACCACCGGGTTCGCTGGCGAGCTGACGCACCCGCACCGTCGGCTGGTGCAGCAGTTGCCGCACCACCCGGTGGACCGTGTGGGCGATCTCGGCGCGCTGTTCGTCGGACAGGTCCGGGCGACGCCGCCGCAACCGCGCCAGTTCGCCGTCGACGACCTCGTCCGCGCGACTACGCAACGCCGCCACCGTCGGGGCCACCTGCGCGGCGCGGGCCACCCCGAGGAAGGCGTCGATCTCCTCCACGAGGATCCGCTCGGCCGCCTCCAGGTAACGCGCCCCCGGTCCCGGCCGGTCGCTGTCGCCCAACCCGCCGATGTCGACCACGTGCACGCCCGGCAGCGCCGCGACCGACGCCGCCACGTCCCGGGGTACCGCCAGGTCGCACACCAGGAGACCACCGCGGCGATCCGCCAGCGTCGTCTCGTCGATCACCGGAGCCGGAGCCCCGGTGGCCGACACGATCACGTCCACGTGCGGCACGACCGTCGCCAGCGCGTCCCACGCCACCGCCTCGGCGTCGTGGTTGGCGGCCAGCCGCACGGCACGATCGAAGTCCCGGTTGACGACGTAGCAGCGGCCCGCGCCCGCCCGCCGCAACGCGGCGAGGCTCAGCGCCCCCATGGCGCCGGCGCCGACCACCAGGGCGTCGGCCCCGGCCAGCTCACGGCCGGTGTGTTCCACACCCACGGCCAGCGCCGCCGTCACGACGCTGGGCGCGGCGGCCCCCACCTGCGCCTCCGACTGGACCCGTTTGCCGACCCGCAACGCCTGTTGCAGCAGTTCGTGCAGCAGGCGTCCGGCGTGGCCGGACTCCCGGGCCGACTCGTAGGCGTCGCGGAGCTGGCCGAGGATCTGCGCCTCCCCGGCGACCATCGAGTCCAGGCCGGCGGCCACCGTGAACGCGTGCCGCACCGCCTGCGCCTCGTGCCGCACGTACAGGTGGCCCGACAGGTCGTCCACGGCCATGCCGCCGTGCGCGGCCAACCGGCCCGCGATCTCGGTCAGGCCGCCGTGGAAGCCCGACACCGCCGCGTACACCTCGACCCGGTTGCAGGTGGACAGCACCACCGCCTCGCCCACGTACCGGCCCGCGACCAGTCCGGTCGCCAGTTCGGCCGCGCGGTCGGCGGTCAACGCCAGCCGCTCCAGGACCTCCACCGGTGCCGTACGGTGGGACGCCCCCACCACCAGCAGGTTCACGTGGCCACCTTTCCGTTGCGGGACTTGCGGTGCTCGTGGAATGACAGGATCTGCAACTCCACCGCCAGGTCCACCTTCCGGACGTCGACGTTGCCGGGGACGTCCAGCACGCACGGCGCGAAGTTGAGGATGCTCGTCACACCAGCTCTAACGAGCGAGTCGGCGACACGCTGTGCGGCGAGCGGGGGTGTGGTGATGACGGCGATGGAGATCCCCTCGGCGGAGACCACCTCCGCCAGTTCGTCGAGGTGCCGGACCGGCAGCCCGTTCAGCACGGTCCCGACCCGGTCCTCGGCGATGTCGAACAGCGCCGCGATCCCGAATCCGCGGTTGGCGAACCCGCCGTAGCCCGCGAGCGCCTGACCGAGGTGACCGACCCCGACCAGGGCGACGGCGCGATGCTGCCGCAGCCCCAGCACGTCCGAGATCTGGGTCGTCAGCACGGCGATGTCGTAACCGACGCCGCGGATGCCGTAGGAGCCGAGGTGCGACAGGTCCTTGCGCAACTTCGCGGAGTTGACCCCGGCGGCCACCGCCAGCCCCTCGCTGGACACCGTGGCGATGCCGGTCTCGGCAAGGGTGTGCAACGCGTGCAGGTACTCCGGAAGCCGCGACACGGTGGCGTCGGGAATGTCCCGAGGGTCTGCCCCGGCGGGAAGTTCGGTCGGCAATTGGTTCTCCGAAGCGGGGTGTGGCCCGGCGGCCGGCGGACGATGGCGTGCTGCGTCGTGTGGCGGACCGGTCGGGCACGGGCGTACACCACACGACGGCCCCTGCGGCCCGCGTGGACGACCCCCGCCGGCCGGGGCCGGTGACGTCACGCGGTTCAGCTTAGGACCTTGTGAAGGTTTGCACAAATCGGTGCCGCCCCGTGTCGGGGACGAATGACCAGGTCACACGCGGTGACCGCCGCCGGACGGTGTCGGGCGGGTCACCCCAGTCGCGCGGTCTCGACCGCCTCGGCGAGGGTGTCGACGACCGGGAAACCGGTCGCGCGGAGCAGCCGCTCGCTGGTGGTCCCGCCGGAATAGAGCACGCACCCGGCACCGGCCGCGACCGCCGCGTCCGCGTCGTCCACCGAGTCGCCGATCATGACGACCTCGGTGGCCTGGACGTTCAACTCCGACAGGTGCGCCACCAGGTACCGGTGCTTCCCGCCGTGGTCGGTGGCGCGCAGCCCGTCGACCCGCGCGAAGTGCTCGGCGAGCCCGAACCGGGTCACCAGCGGCACCAGGTCGGCGTGCCGCCACATCGACAGCAGCGACTGGGTGCCGTTCCAGCCCGTGACGGCCTCCAGGGCGCCCTCCGCGAGACGGCACTCGGCGATCCGTTCGAGGTACCCGGAGTGGAACAGCTCGTTCAGCCGTTCGAACTCGGCCTCGGTGAGTTCGCGGCCCAGCTGCTCGTTGTAGAAGTCGGTGATCGGGCGGCGGTACTTCTCGCGATGGGTCGCGCCGTCGAAGGCCGTCCCGCCCAAGGCGACGACGGCGGCGCTGGAGGCGGCCACCACGGCCTCGAAGTCGTCGAGCAGTGTGCCGTTCCAGTCCCAGACCAAGTGCTTCGCCATCGGGCAATCCTAATGATCTCCGCGCGGTCGTGGCGGCCGCCGGGCGGGATAAACCGGCGTGGCCGAGGTCCCGCAGCAGTCGTTCCTCCTCGACACGCCAGTAGCCGTGCTCACGGCCGTCGAGCAGCACCACCGGAAGCCGGTCGCCGTACTCGCGGGCCAGTCCGGGGTCGGTGGACACGTCGGTCTCGCGCCACGACACGCCCGAGTCGCGGGAAACCCGGTCCATCGCCTGCCGGGCCGTCTCGCATAGATGACATTCTTTGGTGGTGAGTAGAACCAGCCGGTCCATCGGGTCCCTCCGCCGCTTCGGCGACCGGCCGGTTCCCGGCCGGTGACGACGCCTCTGAGCTGGGAACCGAATCTACCGGCCGGGTCCGGGCGCCATCCGGCCCGTTCGGGCGATCCCGAACGGGTGACACGTACGGGTATGTCGCACAGCGGGTCCGTCCGACGGGGACGCGGCCGGGGACACAATCCTTGGACGAGTAATCACGTCCACACGATTAGGCGATTTTGGCCCTATCATCATCCGGGTCGGTTCGCCCTACGACCTTGGGAACCGACATCCCCTCACCCGAGGAGGCCAATAGTGCCCGGCACTGTACCGGCGGTCACCGCAGACATCGTCGCGCCCACCGCGCGCGCCCACGCCGCGCTCGCCGGCGGACTGGGAGCCCTGTGGCGGTTGCTCAGCGTGGAGCTGAGCCCCGGGCGGGCGCGCAGATCGCGGGTGGAGCCGCCGCGCCGCCGGGCCGATCCGGCGGAGGTACCGGGCCGGCGTTCGGGGACCGGCGCGGGCGCGCCCTCTCCCCGCCCCACCGACCGCGGCGCCGAGGAGGCGGGTCCGGCGGAGGTCCGGGAACTGGTCGCCGACGCCCAGGACGGCGACGTCGAGGCGTTCGGCCGCATCTACGACCGCTACAACGAGACGGTCTTCCGGTACATCTACTTCCGGGTCGGGAACCGGCCGCTGGCCGAGGACCTGACGTCGGAGACGTTCCTGCGGGCGTTGCGCCGCATCAACAGTTTCACGTGGCAGGGCAGGGACTTCGGGGCGTGGCTCGTCACGATCGCCCGGAACCTGGTCGCCGACCACTTCAAGTCCGGGCGTTACCGCCTGGAGATGTCGACGGCCGAGGTGCTGGACGTCGACCGCGAGGAGCGGTCACCGGAGGGCAACCCCGAGGCCATGGTGTGCGACAAGCTCACCAACATCACGCTCCTCCAGGCCGTGCGGGAGCTCAACCCCGACCAGCAGGAGTGCATCGTCCTGCGTTTCCTGCAGGGGTTCTCGGTCGCCGAGACCGCGCGGGCCATGCAGAAGAACGAGGGCGCCATCAAGGCCCTGCAGTACCGTGCGGTCCGTACCCTGGCCCGGCTCCTGCCGGAGGGTTTCAGTCGATGAACCGGCCGCCGGCCGCCGGTGCGGACCGTCCGGTCACGGTGCCGCCTCGCGATGACCCGGCCGTGATGTCGCATCTGCGACATGTCGGGGGACGAACCGGGGGATTCCCGGCGAATCGCCGGGTGGCCGCCGCCACGTCTCGCCCGCCGACCGTAACCTCCCGCCCGCCGGCGCGTTGGTACGGGTGCAATGGTCGGCACCGCGCGACGAGAGGGGGTGCGCGACTTTGATCGGCAATCCGATTGAGAAACGCCGAGCGGAACGCCTGTCCGAACTGCTGGAGGAGGCCGACGGGGGAATCCGCAGGCACGGGCGCGGCGGTGACCGGGACGGCGACATGGCGCAACTGGTGTCAGTCGGGCAGGCACTGCGGCAGGCGGCCCCGGCCGCTCACACCGCCAGTGCACCCGACCCGGCGTTCCAGGCGTCGCTGCGGCATCGGCTGCTCGCCGAGGCCGCGGCCACGGGCATCGGTTCCACCACACCGGATCCCGTACCGGTACGGGCGTCCAGGCGTAAGAGGTTCACCATCGCGGCGACGGTCGCCGGTCTGCTGCTGGGCCTGTCGGGCGTCGCCACGGCCAGCGCCGACGCGGTCCCCGGCGACGCGCTGTACCCGGTGAAACGCTCCACCGAGCGCGCCCAGCTCGCCCTGGCCGGCTCGGACGTCAGCCGGGGGCAGCTCTACCTCGAATTCGCCCACGGGCGGCTCGAGGAGGCGCAGGGACTGTCCGGAGAGGACGCGGCCTTGGCCACCGCGTTCGCCGACATGGACTCCGACACGGTCGAGGGGGTCAGGTCGCTGACCTCGGAGGCGATCGCTCGCGAGGATCCCGCGCTGCTGGGATACGTCGACGACTTCGTCGCCGACCAGCGCCCGGGGCTCGAATCGCTACGGGACTCCCTGTCGGGTCCGGCGGCGGAACTCGCCGACGAGTCGCTGGACCTGTTGGCCGACGTCGCCGAACGCAGCGACGGCCTGCACACCATGCTGCTGTGCAGCGGGGTGCGCGCCGACGAGGCGGACCGGCTCGGGCCGGTACCGGTGGAGTGCAGTGCCCTGCCGGGCACCGAAGGCGAACAGGTGGTCCCCGGCCCGTCCGGGACGACCCCGGGAGAATCGGGCGACACGCCGGACACCGGCACGTCACCGTCCGAGGAACCCGCGTCGAGCGCGTCGGAACCGTCCGCATCGGGCAGTCCCAGCGGAGAACCCGGCGACGACCCGACCGACGAGGAGCCCGGCGGCGGCCTGTTGTCCGAACTGGGCGATCTGCTGTCCGGCCTGCTCGGATAGTCCACCACGAACGGTCTCGGATGCGGTCGCGTCGTCGGCCGCATCCGTCACCCGTCGTGACCGCCGCCCCGGCCCGGTCGCGACGGTGCCGGGCGATGCCGACCGGATCGCCCGCCGCCGTAGCATCTTCACCCTGATATCCGGATTCAGATTCGTCTTTGACGCTACCGAAGGCTAGGCTCGACGCTGTGGAACGTGACGGCTCGGAACCCCGTACCGCCATCGACAACGCCCCGGTCGCCCGGGAACGCGCGGCGGCGTTCTTCGACGTCGACAACACGCTGGTGCACGGGGCGTCCATCTACTGGTTCGCGCGTGGTCTCGCCGCGCGCCGGTTCTTCAACAGCCGTGACCTGCTCCGTTTCGGGTGGCAGCAGGCTCGGTTCCGGCTTCGCGGCACCGAGAACCACGACCACATCGCGGCCATCAAGGCGTCCGCGTTGGCGTTCGTGGCCGGTCGCGAGGTGTCCGAGATCGTGGCGCTCGGCGAGGAGATCTTCGACGACACCATCGAGGCGCGGATCTGGGCGGGCACCCAGGCACTGGCCGACGCGCACCTGGCCGCCGGGCAGCGTGTCTGGCTGGTGACGGCGACCCCCGTCGAGCTCGCCGCCATCATCGCGCGACGCCTCGGGTTCACCGGCGCCATCGGCACCGTCGGCGAGGTCCGCGACGGCCGGTACACCGGCCGCCTGGTGAGCGACATCATGCACGGCCCCGCCAAGGCCGAGGCGATCCGGGAACTCGCCGCCGTCGAGGGGCTCGACCTGTCGCTGTGCACCGCGTACAGCGACTCCAGCAACGACCTGCCGATGCTGTCGGCGGTCGGTCACGCGGTCGCGGTGAACCCCGACCAGACGTTGCGCCGCCAGGCCCGGATGCGGGGCTGGCAGGTCCGTGACTTCCGCACCGGCCGTAAGGCGGTGCGCGCGGCCGTCCCCACCGCGATGGCCGCGGGCCTGGTCGCCGGTGCCGTCGCGGGCGGCGCGGCGTGGCGGCGGAGGCGTTCGGCGGCCCGCCGCGACGGCCGGTTACCGTCGAGACGTGACCGCGCGACCCGCCTCGCCCCTCATCATGGGGATCCTCAACGTCACCCCCGACTCGTTCAGTGACGGGGGCAGGTACCTCGACGTGTCGGCGGCGGTCGCGCACGGTCTGCGGCTGCGCGACGACGGCGCCGACATCGTCGACGTCGGCGGCGAGTCGACCAGGCCGGGCGCGCAACGGGTGGACGCCGACACCGAGGCCGCCCGGGTCGGCGACGTCGTCGCGGCGCTCGCCGCGGACGGCGTGCCGGTCAGTGTCGACACCACGCGCGCCTCGGTCGCCCGGGTGGCGCTGGACCGTGGCGCGGTACTGGTCAACGACGTGTCCGGTGGGCTCGCCGACCCGGGGATGCTGCCGTTGGCGGCGGAGTCGGGGTGCCGGATCGTGCTCATGCACTGGCGGGCGCACTCGGCGACGATGCAACATCACGCCGAATACGGCGACGTGGTCGCCGAGGTGTCGGCCGAACTGTCCGGCCGGGTGGCGGCCGCACGCGACGCGGGCGTCGCCGACGACCGTATCGTCCTCGACCCGGGCCTGGGGTTCTCCAAGCTGCCCGCGCACAACTGGGAGCTCTCGGCGCGGCTGCCGGAGCTGCGGGACCTGGGGTTCCCGATCCTGTTCGGGGCGTCCCGGAAGTCGTACCTGGGCGCGCTGCTGGCCGAGGGCGACGCGCCGAGGCCGCCCGACGCCAGGGACGCCGCGACACTGGCGACGTCGGTGCTGGCGTTCGACGCCGGGGCGTGGGCGGTGCGGGTGCACGACGTGCGCGGCACCGCCGACGCCCGCGCCGTGTGGCAGGCGACGCGCCGCGCCGGGTAACCGCGCGCACGGCACCCCGCTGCCGTACCGTGACATCGTGGTTGACCAACCCGACCGAATCACCTTGACCGGTCTGCGGGTTCACGCGCATCACGGCGTGTACGAATCCGAACGCCGCACCGGCCAGGACTTCCTCATCGACGTCACCCTGCACCTCGACACCTCCGCCGCAGCCAAGAGCGACGACGTCGCCGACACCGTGCACTATGGAGCGCTCGCGGAGGCGCTGGTGCGGCTGGTGTCGGCGATGCGCGTCAACCTGCTCGAAACCCTCGCCGAACGGATCGCCGCCGAATGCCTGCGCGACGGCCGGGTGGACCGCTGCGAGGTCACCGTGCACAAGCCACAGGCCCCCATCCCGTACCAGTTCACCGACGTCGCCGTGACCGTCGTCAGGAGGCGGACGTGACACGGGCGGTGTTGAGCCTGGGCGCGAACCTCGGCGACCGGTCGGCGGCACTGCGCGCGGCGACCGGGGCACTGCGACCCGAACGGGTGTCGGACGTGTACGAGACACCGCCGTGGGGCGACGACGACCAGCCGACCTACTACAACGTGGCGATGATCGTGTCCGACCCGGCGAAGTCGCCGCGGGACTGGCTGGCCGCCGCCTCCGAGTGCGAACGCGCCGCCGGGCGGGTACGCGACCCCGCGCGCCGCTTCGGCCCCCGCGTCCTCGACGTGGACGTCATCGCGGTGTGGCGGGACTCCGGCGAACCGGTGTTCTGCGACGAGCCGGACCTGACCGTGCCGCATCCCCGGGCGCACCTGCGGGCGTTCGTGCTGGTGCCGTGGCTGTCGATCGACGCCGAGGCCGCCATCCCCGGCAGGGGCAGGGTCAGGGACCTGTTGCGGGACCCCGGTCTGGCCGCCGACGCGCGCACCCTGCGGCGGCTGGGCGGGCTAGAGTCGAAACACGATGCCTGAACAGAGGAAACCGAAGCCGTCGCTCACACCGACCACGCCGTCCACCCTGTTCGTGACGGCGTTGGCCGCCGGTGCGGTGACGTTGTTGATCGCGACCCGGTTCTACGAACGGCTGCCCGCCATGTCGTGGCTGACGCCGGTGCTGCTGCTGGCGTTGGCGGTGGTGATCGGCCTGTTGGCGCGCAACACGAAGGCCCGCATCGAACGGCGGCCCGGCAGCGGCCCCGTGGAACCGTTGACGGTCGCCAGGTACGCGGCGCTCGCGAAGGCGTGCGCCGTCGGGGGCGCGTTGCTGGCGGGGGCGTACGCGGGACTGGTCGTGTACACCGTGGCGCAGCAGCGTCTCACCGCCGCGCAGGCCGACCTGCCGGTCGTCGCGTTCGGTTTCGTGGTGTGCCTGGTGCTGGTGGCGGCGGCCCTGTGGCTGGAACGGGCCTGCCGGGTCCCGCCGCAGGAGGACGACGACTCGGATCCCCCCACGGAGTGACGTGGGGCACCCGTGGCGGGTGTCGAGCCGCTAGGGTGCCATTGACAACTCTCGAACCAACCGGCAAGGCGACCGAGATGCTCCTCGACGACGGCCCCGCGGCGCGACACGCCGACGACGCACCCGATGACACCCGGCCGGACCGGCTCGGTGTGCACGTCGCGTGGGAGGCGCTGCTGGCGGTCGCCTTCGCCGGCGCGTTGTTCTGGCTGTACCGCAGTGGCTCACCACTGTCCACGACGGAGGGCCGGGACGCGGTCATCGTCGCGCTCATACCGTTGCTGCTGCTGGCGACCGCCGCGTGTGTCACGTTCCGCGCCGGAAACGTCAACCTGGCGGGCGGTGCGTTCGCCGCCATGGCGGCCGTCCTGTTCGCGGAGAACACCCGGAACGGTGTCGCGATCGCGCTGCTGATCGCCGTGGGCGTGGTCCTGATCGCGGGCGTGGTCCTGGCGGCCCTGGTGGTGGTACTACGTACCCCCGGGTGGCTCGCGTCGGCGGGGATCGCCGCGGTGATCCTGTTGTGGCTGCACGAACACGTCACCCTCGCGCAACTGTCCACCGCACCACTCGGTCGCCTGACCACGTCGTCGGCGTGGATCTGGTTGATCGGCGTCGCCGCACTGTCCATATTCGCCGGTGTGGTGAGTGCCCTCAACGGCCCCCGGCACCGGTTCGCGGCCTGCCGCCGCGCCGCCGCCGACGGCCCACGTGACCGTGCCACCGTCTGGACGACCGCGGCCGTGCTCGTCGGATCCTCCGTCCTCGCCGGGTTCGCGGGCGTGTGGGTGATGTGGACGGCCGCCGACGGTGCCGCCGTCGCCACCGGACTCGACCCCGCCACCGTGACCGTGTTCCCCGTCGCGGCGGCCCTGCTGGGAGGTACCAGCGCACTGGGACGGCGCGGCGGGATCCTCGGGACCCTCCTGGCGTCGCTGCTGCTGGCCACCGTGATGCTGCTGGCGGCCACCCTCGCGTGGCCCGTCTCTCCCCTGTGGATCCTGCTGGTCGCGGTCGGCGCCGGACTCGTCGTCACCAGGGTCGTGGAGACCCTCGGCGGCCCCAGGACGACCGCACCGGCCCCCGCCGCCCCGGTCACCGAACCCGGCCAGGCGCCGTTGCCGATGCGGCAGCCACTCGGCGATCGCGACTACGACGCCACAGACATAGACCCGTACCGGCGCCACGACCTCGACACGCCACGCTGACGGCACCGCACACCGGACCGTTCCGCATTCGAAGGGGACGCGAACATGAGCAACCTCCCTCCCGCCGACGTGATCGACCCGTTCGCGGGGACACCCGCCGCGCCCCCGCCGCCAGCCGCGCCGCCGGCACCGAGAGAGGTCCGGTGGCCACACCTCGCGTGGGACGGCGTCCTGGTCGCCGCCCTGGCGGCCACCGTGGCGGTGCTGTGGACCACCGGGAACCGCGCACTGCCCGGCTCGCCGGACCTGGCCGCGGCGACCCTGCTCGGCTTCCTGCCGTACCTGTTGACGGGGATGTCGGTCGCGGTGTCACTGCGCGCCGGTGTCCCGAACCTGGCGGCCGCCGGGACGGTGTTCCTGTCGGCCACCGCGTACGCCGTCGTCCTCCCGGAGGCGGGAACCACGATCGCGGTGCTCGCGGCGGCGGGTGTCGCCGTCGCCGCGACCCTGCTGATCGCCGGGTGCGTCACCCTGCTGCGTGTCCCCGCGTGGGCGGCGTGCCTCGGCACGGGCGCCGCAGCCGTCACCGGGGCCGCCTGGTGGCGACCGGAGGCCGTCTCCGGGCTCGGCGGGGGATGGGCCTGGGGACCGGTCGAGTCGTGGACCGCGGTCGGCGCGGCCGTGGCGTTGTCACTTCTGGGCGGTGTCGCCATGTCGTTCACGTCGGCACGAGTCCGGTTGCGTCGCGCCGCCCGTGTCGCGGCCGCCGAACGCGGCACCGGCGGAGCGGGCACACTGTGGACGGTCGTACTGGTGTCGCAGCTCCTCGCGGCGGCGGCGGGGGTCATGGTGTTCGCGCCCGAGGCGCCGGTGCTGCAGCCGGGATTCGGCGCGTACACGACGTTGACGTTCCTCGCGTTCGGGATGACGCTGCTGGGCGGAACCGGACTCTACGGGGCACGCGGCGGGTTCGTCGGCACCGTGACGGCGGGCGTCCTGATCCTGGGCGTGGCACGTCACCTGCCGGAATTCGCCGAGATCGTCCCCGCCGTCGCGCTGCTGGTGGGGATACCGGTCGCCCGCCTCGTCGGCGGCCCGGCACCGGCCGCCGCCGCCGTCCCGGACGTACCGGAACCGGCGACGACGACCGTGCCGTTGCCGGTCGTCCCCGTCCAGCCCGTCGCGCCGCCGGCCGAGCCGCCGCCCGTCGACACGGCAGAGACCCTGCCGGTGCGCCCGGCGCCCGCCGCACCGTTCGACGCCGATACGCGGCTGCAGCAGTACTGGCCCACCGAACCGGTGCCGCAACCCACCGAGCCACCGCCACCACCGGCCCCGGTCACACCCGTCGAGGCTGATCGTACCGGCACCCCGTTCTACCGGCCCCCGGCCGACTGACGTCACGGCGCGGCGGCGTGACCCACGGGGCGCCGGAAGGCCGGCCGGGCACGATACGACTTTCGTCGTAGCCGCCGTGGCCGCCGGACAGATGGCGCGGCGGCCACGCGCCGCGAAGCTCGTACCCATGACACACGCGATCCCCCGCCGCGCCGCCGTACTACTCGCCGCCGCGGCCCTCCTGACCGCCCTACCCACCCCCGCGAGCGCGGCGCCCGCCGCCGCCCTCACCCCCGAGGCGGTCGACGAGTACCTGACCGAGACGATCGCGACCACCGGGTCACCCGGCATCAGCGTCGTCGTCACCCACGACGACGAGATCGTCCACGCCGCCGGATACGGCCACGACGGGAACGGCGACCCCATGACCGCCGACACCCGGATGCGGGTCGCGTCACTGAGCAAGGCGTTCACCGCGACCGCCGTACTCCGGCTCGCCGACACCGGCGCCGTCGCACTCGACGAACCGGTCGCCGACCAGTTGCCCGGCTTCACCATGTCCGACCCGCGCGCCGCCGACATCACGGTGAGGCAACTGCTCGACCACACCAGCGGCCTCTCCGACACCACACTGGACATGCCGGCCCTGTCCGCCACCGGCGACCTCGCGTCCTACATGGACGAACTTGCCGACGGCGGGCTCGCCCGCGACCCCGGAACCGGATGGGAGTACTGCAACGCCAACTTCGAGATCGCGGCCCGGCTCGTCGAGACCGTCGACGGACGCGACTTCCCCACCTTCGTACGCGAGGAACTGTTCACCCCGCTCGGCATGACCGCGACCACCCTCGGCGACACCACCGACCCACCCGCACCCGGCTACAACTCCCTGTTCGGACTCTGGATCCCCCGAGACGAGATCCGCGCCAACCTGCCCTCCGCGTCCGGAGGAGTCGTCACCACCGCCACCGACATGGGCCGCTGGCTCGTCAACCAGGCCGGACACGGACCCGACCTGCTCACCGACACCCCCACCGCCGCCGAATCCGACCCCGGCGAGCACGCCTACCGGTTCGGGTGGGGATACCAGACCGGCCCCGACGGCGAACCGTACCTCGTCCACTCCGGGAACCTCTTCACCTACAACGCCGCCGCCGCGGTCATACCCGGTACCGGTCACGGCTTCGCCGTCCTCAGCAACGACGCCGGACTCGTAGACGTCACCTACACGGTCCTCAACGGACTCATGGCACTGTCACGCGGAGAACGACCCGACCCCGTCGCCGCCGACCGCCAGACCTTCGAACTCGTACTCGCGCTCGTCGCGGCCGCCGCCGTCGCCGCCGCCGTCACCGGTGCCCTCCGGTCACGTCGCTGGGCCTCCCGCCACGCCCACAAACCGGCGTGGCGGATCGTGGCGAGACTCGTCCCCGCCGCTGCCGGCGTCGCGCTGCTCCCCGCCTACCCGTACCTGGTCGAGGTCCTCGTCAACGGCCGCCACGTCACCTGGGAGCAACTGACCCGCTTCCCGCTGCCGCTGACCGTGACCGTCGCCGTCGTCTCACTCGCCGCGGCCGTCGTCGCCGCCGCCCGGTTGACGCGGCTGCGCGCCGCGAACCCGGCGTGAACCCCGTCTCCGGTGCCGCCGCGAACTGGCGGCGGCACCGGCCACGCAATACCCTCGTCCCGGTGAGAAACGGTCTCCTTCTGCTGGTCATCGCGGCCGCCGCGCTGGCCAACGGCATCGACACCGACGGCCTCCCGATGTGGCGGCAACTGCTGTACGCCGGGATCGCCGTCGCCGCCTACCTGCACGGCCGCCGGCTCCCCACCCGCCTCCACCTCGCCGTCTGGGCCGTAGCGGCCGCCGTGGCCGCCGCCGTCGCCGTCTGGGACTGGTCGGAGGGCACCGCCGTAGCCGGCGGCGCCACCCTGTTCGCCCTGCTGCCGTGGCTGGCGGGCCGGTACCGGCACCAACAGGCCAGACTCGTCGAAGCCGGCCGCGCCGAGATCGACCGGCTGGAGACCGAACAGCGGTTCATCGCCGAACAGGCGCGGCTGAGAGAACGCAACCGCATCGCCGCCGACATGCACGACTCACTCGGCCACGAACTCGCCCTCATCGCGTTGCGCGCCGGGGCGCTCGAACTGTCACCCGAACTGCCGCCACCGGCCAGGACCGCGGCGGCCGAGCTGCGGGCCGCCGCCGTCACCGCCACCGACCGGCTCCGCGGCACCATCGGACTCCTCCGGGACGGCCCCACACCCCGCACCCCCGCCGACGAGACCGTCACCGCGCTCGTGGAACGCGCCGCCGCCGCCGGAATGGACGTCACACTGCGCCGCTCCGACCCGCCCGGAGGTGAGCTCACGTCCCGGGCCGTCCACCGGATCGTCCAGGAATCCCTCACCAACGCCGCCCGGCACGCCCCCGGGAGCCGGATCATCGTGGACGTCACCCGCGACGCCGACCGGACCGAGGTGACCGTCCACAACACGCCCGGCGACGCCCCCGCCACCCGCACCTCCGGAGGGACCGGCCTCGCCGGCCTCACCGAACGCGTCCACCTGCTCGGCGGCTCCCTCCGCTACGGCCCCGCACCCGACGGTTTCACCGTCGCCGCGTCCCTCCCGGCGGTGACCGCGTGATCCGGGTACTCATCGCCGACGACGAACCCATGGTCAGGGTGGGTGTGAAGACGATCCTCGACACCGACCCCGACATCACCGTCGTCGCGGAGGCCGCCACCGGCAGGCAGGCCGTCGAGGCGGTCCGCGCCCACCGGCCCGACGTCGCCCTCCTCGACATCCGGATGCCCGACATGGACGGCCTCGCCGCCCTCACCGAACTGCGCCGCGTCGCCCCCGACGTCGCCGTCGTCATGCTCACCACCTTCGACGAGGACGACTTCGTCGCCCGGGCACTCGCCGGCGACGCCAGAGGATTCCTGTTGAAGGCCGCCGACCCACGGGAACTCGTCATCGGCGTCAGGGCGGTCGCCGACGGCGCCGCCTACCTGTCACCCCGGATCGCGCAACGCGTCATCGCGCGCGTCGCCGGCGACGGACTCGCCCGCCGCCAGGCGGCGACCGAACGGTTGGCCGCCCTCAGCGACCGGGAACGCCAGGTACTGGCCCTGGTCGGGGACGGCCTGTCCAACGCCGACATCGCCGCCCGCCTGTACATCTCCGAGGGGACCGTGAAAGCCCACGTCAGCGCGATCCTGTCCCGGCTCGGCGCCGCCAACCGGGTACAGGCCGCCATCGTCGCCTGGCACGCCGGACTCGCCGGCTGACGCACTCCCGGCCTCCTCCCGCAGCCGCCGGAACCGGGCCGCCGTCACCGAACCCGGCGCCGCGACGTACGTGATGATCCGCTGGTCGCGGTCGGGGACCTGCAACACCTGGCACGTGAACTCCAACGCCCCCACCACCGGGTGCACGACCCGTTTCACCGTGCCGCGCCGCGTCTCCACCTCGTGCCCGGCCCAGATCTCCCGGAACTGCGGGCTCGACGCCGACAGGTCCGCCACCAACCCCCGCACCCCCGGGTCGTCGGGGTACCGGGCCCACGCCGCCCGCAGATCCGCCACACAGGACCGCGCGAACCGGCGCTGCTCCGGATCCGCCAACCGCTCCGCCGCGCCGTCACCGAACATCACCCGCAGCACGTTCGCCGGGCCGCAGCAACCCGCCGGCGCCCCCGCCGTCAACGCCCGCGCCGCCGCGTTCATCCGCAGCACGTCGTATTTCGCGTCCACGACGTACGCCGGAACGTCCACCATCGCCGCCAGCAGGTCCACGACACCGGCGGGGACGTCACGGTTCACGGCGGCGCGCGGCCGAGGCGTCTCACCGGTCAGGTGGAACAGGTGCGACCGTTCGTCCTGGTTCAGCATCAACGCCCGCGCCAACGCGTTCAACACCTGCCGGGACGGCCGAGGACCGCGGGCCTGTTCGAGCCGCGTGTAGTAGTCGACCGACATGCCCGCCAACTGCGCCACCTCCTGGCGACGCAGGCCGGGCGTGCGGCGCCGGACACCGTCGGGCAGGCCCACCCGGGCCGGTACCAGCCGGGCGCGGCGGGACTTCAGGAATGCGGCGAGTTCGGCACGGTCCACTCCGCCAGCATGCCGCAGGCCCGCCCCGCCGAACAGGGACCGCCGATACCAGGATCGGCCGACTCTGCCCGAACCCGTTCCACCGCCGCAGGATCGACCCATGACGAAGATCGCTCTCATCACCGGCGCCAACCGGGGAATCGGATTCCACATCGCACGCGGCCTCGGCGGACACGGCGTCCACGTGCTGCTGGGATGTCGTTCCAAAGCGGACGGCGATGCCGCGGCGGCGGCACTGCGCGCCGAAGGCGTCACGGCGGACGCCCTGCACCTGGACGTCACCGACCCCGCCACGGTCGCAGCGGCGGCCGCGCTCGTCCGCGACCGGCACGGCAGACTCGACATCCTGGTCAACAACGCCGGAATCGCCCTCGCCGACGGGACATGGGCCAGCACCGAGATGACCGTCGAGACACTGCGCACCGTCTACGAGACCAACGTGTTCGGGGTCGTGTCGGTCACCAACGCCTGCGCTCCGCTGCTGCGCGCCGCCGACGCCGCCCGAATCGTCAACGTGTCCAGCGAGGTCGGTTCGCTCGGCGTCATGTTCGACCCGCGGAGCCACCTGTGGCCACTCCAGCTCGGGGCGTACGGGTCGTCGAAGACGGCATTGAACGCGTTGACGGTCTCCTACGCCAAGGAGTTCTGGGACACGCCGGTCAAGGTGAACGCCGTATCGCCCGGATACACCGACACCGACCTGGGACGGCCCCGGCCCCTCGACGCCGCGTCACGAGACACTGAGTTCACACCCGACCCCGACACCTGGGACGGCGCCACGCCACGGAAACGCACCCCGGCCGAAGGCGCCGCCATCGCCGTCGAACTCGCACTGACCGGACCGGACGGCCCCACCGGCGGCTTCTTCACCGACGACCCGCACTACGGGGACCGCAGACTCCCCTGGTGACGACGCGGCCGCGGTGAGATCCGGCGGTGTGAGGTGCGGCCGACCCGTCTCGGGGGCCGCCACTCCTCCTCCCCATGGCGTCGAGCCTAGGCCCGTCCCGGTCACCGGTCCAGCCGTCACGCGGCGGCCTGTGGACGAACGGACGGTTGTGGAAAACCACCGGCCGGGAACGGCCGCACCGGCGCCTCCCGGTGCGGCCGGTCAGACCCGCAACACCTTGATCCCCGCGGCGGTGAACTCGGCCGCCTTGTCCGCCGACACCGTCGTGTCCGTGATCAACGTGTGCACCCGCTCGATCGGGCAGATCCGCGCGAACGCGTGCCCGCCCAGTTTCGAACCGTCCGCGATGATGACGACCTTGCGGGCACGCGCCGCCATCAACTGGTTGATCGCGGCCTCACCCTCGTGGTGCGCGGTCGCACCCAACTTCACGTCCACCGCGTCCACGCCCAGGAACACCATGTCCAGCGTGATCTCCCGCAGGATCGGCGCGGCCAACGGCCCGATCAGCTCATACGACTGCGGCCGCACCACACCCCCCACCACCACGACCTTGATGTGCGGCCGCACGATCATCTCGTTGGCGATGTTCAACGCGTTCGTCACGATCGTCAACGGAGTCGTCCCCGACGTCGCCACCAGGTCGGTCCGCATCGCCAGGGCCCGCGCCACCTCGGTGATGGTGGTCCCGCCGTTGAGACCCACGACCATCCCCGACGCCACCAGTCCCGCTGCCGCCGCGCCGATCCGGTGCTTCTCCTCGACCCGCTTCGCGGTCTTGTACCGCAGCGGAAGGTCGTAGGAGACGCCACCGGCGACCGCGCCGCCCCGGGTCCGGGTGATCATCTGCTGCTGCGACAACTGGTCGAAGTCCCGGCGGATCGTCGCCTGCGAGACGTGCAGTTGCTCGGCGGCCTCCTCCACGGTGATACGTCCGGCTGAGGCCAAGATCTCGAGCAGCGTGTTCCACCGGGCGTAACGGTCCATCGTTCCTCCTGAAGACCACACCCGGAAGACACCAGGTGACGTTCATGTGTGCACAATAATGCGCGAAACCCCGCCGCCTCGCCGGTGGGCCTGCGCGAAACAGCGCGGCCGCCGACGACGCGTCAGCGCCACGCCATCGTTGGGAGAGCCATGACATTCGTCGCCGAAGAGATCGCAAGCCAGCCCCGCACCTGGGCGCAAGCCGCTGACCTCGCCGGACACCACGCCGACGCCCTCCCCGCCCCCGGGGAACGCGTCGCGGTCGTCGGGTGCGGCACATCCTGGTTCATGGCCCAGTCCTACGCCGCCCTGCGCGAGGCCGCCGGGCAGGGGGAGACCGACGCCTTCGCCGCCTCCCAGATGCCCGCCGGCCGCCGCTACGACCGTGTCATCGCCATCACCCGCTCCGGCACCACCTCCGAGGTGTGCGAACTCCTGGAGCACCTCGACACCACGACCGTCGCGATCGTCGGAGAACCCGGCACCCCCGCCACCCGCCTCGCCACCCACGGCATCGAGATGCCGTTCGCCGACGAGAAGTCCGTCGTCCAGACCCGGTACGCCACCTCCGCACTCGCGCTACTGCGCGCGCACCTCGGCGAAGACCTCACCGCCGCGATCAAGGACGCCGAGACCGCCGTCGACGCCGAACCGCCGCTGAACCTCGACACCCTCGAACAGGTCACCTTCCTCGGCGACGGCTGGACCGTGGGCCTCGCCCACGAGGCCGGCCTCAAGATGCGCGAAGCCGCCACCTTCTGGACCGAGTCCTACCCCGCCATGGAATACCGGCACGGCCCCATCAGCATCACCGGTCCCGACCGCGCCGCCTGGATGTTCGGGCCCGCACCCGAAGGACTCGAAGCCCAGGTCACCGCGACCGGCGGCCGCTTCATCACCGGCGACCTCGACCCGATGGCCGAACTCGTCCGGGCGCAACGCCTCGCCGTCGCCATGGCCGAACACCGCGGCCTCGACCCCGACAGCCCCCGCCACCTGACCCGATCGGTGATCCTGCCGTGACCGGACAGGACACCGTCATCGCGCTCGACGTCGGCGGCACGTCGATGAAGTGCGCACTCGTCGGCATGGGCGGCACCGTCCTCCACAGCCACCGCGCCCCCACCGGACGGGAACGCGGGCCACAGGCCGTCATCGACACCATCCTCGACACCGCCGCCGAACTCGCCGCCACCCCCGGCCACCGGCCCCGCGCCGTCGGACTCGCCGTCCCCGGCGTCATCGACGCCGCCCGCGGCGTCGCCGTCTACGCCGCCAACCTCGGCTGGCGGGACGTACCGTTCCGCGACCTCATGGAGACCCGGCTCGGCCTCCCCACCGGTCTCGGCCACGACGTACGCGCCGGCGGACTCGCCGAGGCCAGGCTCGGCGGCGGACGAGGCAGCGACCAACTCCTGTTCGTCGCCATCGGCACCGGCATCGCCGGAGCCCACATCATCGCCGGGACCCCACTCACCGGAGCCCACGGCGCCGCCTGTGAACTCGGGCACGTCGTGGTCCGGCCCGACGGCCCCGTCTGCGGCTGCGGCCAACGCGGCTGCGTCGAGGCCATGGCCTCCGCCGTGTCCTTCGAACGCCGCTACCGGGAGGCCACCGGGAACCCGCTGCCCGCCGCGCGGATCATCGCCGCCGTCCCCACCGACCCGGTCGCCGCCCGCGTCTGGCAGGAGACCGTGGAAGTCCTCGCCGACGGCCTCCTCGTCGGAATCGCCACACTCGACCCCGACACCGTCGTACTCGGCGGCGGACTCGCCGAAGCCGGCGACCTCCTACTGGAACCCCTGTCGGCCGCGGTGGCGGCACGCGCCACCTTCCACACCGTGCCTAGGCTGGTGCGGGCCGAACTCGGCGACGAGGCCGGATGCATCGGCGCCGCACTACTCGGGCTGGAACGGCTGTCACAGGGCGACGACTGACGTCACCGCCGACGAGCCGTCACACGGGACTCACTCGAAAGGGTCGGACATGCAGATGCCGAAGAACGCCAGGGTCGTCACACCGGACCTGGTCGTCAACGGAACCGTCGAGATCCACGGCGACCGCATCGGCGCCATCACCGAGGCCACCGGCGAACCGGACGGCTGGATCCTGCCGGGATTCGTCGACGTCCACTGCCACGGCGGCGACGGCGCCTCCTACACCGTCGGCGACGCCGACCAGGCCCGCAAGGCCGCCGCGTTCCACCTCCGCCACGGCACCACCACGACCCTCGCGTCACTGGTGTCGTCACCGTTCGACCTCATGCTGTCGGCCACGAAGGCGTTCCGGCCGCTCGTCGAGGAGGGCGTCATCGCCGGCATCCACTTCGAGGGCCCGTACCTGGCGGAGAGCCGGTGCGGCGCCCAGAACCCCGCCGCCCTGCGCGACCCCGACATAAAGGAACTCGACCAGCTCATCGAAGCCGGAGCCGGGACGGTCAAGATGATGACCATCGCCCCGGAACGCGCCGGAGCCCTGGAGGCCATCGAATACCTGTCGGTGCAGGGCGTCATCGCCGCGATCGGCCACACCGACGCCAGCTACGAGACCACCATGGACGCGATCGCCGCCGGAGCCAGCGCCGCCACCCACGTCTTCAACGGGATGCGGCCGTTCAACCACCGCGACCCCGGCCCGATCCCCGCACTCATCGACGACCCTCGCGTGGTGTGCGAGTTCATAGCCGACCCCGTGCACCTCCACATGGGAACCCTCGCGTTCGCCCTGCACGCGTCCTGCGCGCCCTGGGCCGTCCTCGTCACCGACGCCATGTCCGCCACCGGCATGCCCGAAGGCGAGTACGAACTCGGCGGACTCACCGTCCAGGTCAGCGACGGCGCCGCCCGTCTCACCAACGGTTCCATCGCCGGCTCCACCATCACCATGGACGACGGATTCCGCAACGCCGTCACCCTCGCCGGGCTGGAGGTACCCGCGGCGTCACAGATGGCCTCCGGCACCCCCGCCGAACTCCTCGGACTCGACGACGTGGGCCAGATCAGCCCCGGAATGCGCGCCGACCTGCTCGTCTACTCCGAAGACCTCCGGTTGCAGGCCGTCATGCGCGCCGGCGAATGGGTCGACCGGTGATACTCACCGTCGCCCTCAACGCCGCACTCGACGTCACATACCGGCTCGACCGGCCCGTCACACCCCACGCGACACACCGCGTGACCGACGTCACACACGCGGCCGGCGGCAAGGCGCTCAACACCGCGAGGATCCTGCACACCCTCCGCGAACCCGTGATCGCGACCGGCTTGCTGGGCGGCCACACCGGTGAACGTGTCGCCGCGCTCCTCCCGGCCGGGCTCCGGCACTCCTTCACGAAGGTCGCCGCCGAATCCCGGCGGGCGGTGGTCGTCGCCGACCCCGACGACGCCACCGGCTTCTGGGAACCCGGGCCACACGTGACCCGCGACGAGTGGCGCCGCTTCCTGGACAGGTACACCGCACTGGCGAAACCGAGCCGTGTCGTGGTGCTGTCGGGTTCGTTGCCACCCGGACTCCCCGTCGACACCTACGCGACACTCGTCCACGCCGCACGCCGCGCGGGCGCGTACACCATACTGGACTGCGACGGTCCTTCACTGCACGCCGCCCTACCGGAACGACCCGACCTGGTCAAACCCAACGCGACAGAATTGGCCGAGGCCATGCCGCACCTGGACACCACCGGCACCTCCGGAACCCGGGAGGCCGCCGAGGCGCTGCGCGCCGCCGGAGCCGGAGCGGTCGTCGCGTCCCGCGGCCCCGCCGGCCTCGTCGCCGTCACCGGCGACGGCCACTGGCGCGCCACTCCCGCCCGACCCGAGACCGGCAACCCCACCGGAGCCGGAGACGCCAGCGTCGCCGGTCTCGCCCACGGCGTCGCCCACCGCCTCCCGTGGCCGCGGCGACTGCGCGGCGCGGCCGCGTTGTCGGCGGCGTCGGTGCGGGCGCCGATCGCCGGCCGGGTCGACGTCCGTGACTACCTGCGGTTGCGCAGCACCATCCACGTAGAGGAGCTATGACATGCCACTGACCGGAACCGGTGAACTCGTCGAAACCGCCGAAGGCACCGGCATCGGCGCGTTCAACGTGATCACCGTGGAACACGCCGAGGCGATCGTGGCCGGAGCCGAACGCGCCGCACGCCCCGTCATACTCCAGATCAGCCAGAACGCCGTCAAGTTCCACCATGGACGCCTGGCGCCGATCGCCGCCGCGACCCGCGCCGTCGCCGAGACCGCCGACGTCCCGGTCGCGCTACACCTCGACCACGTCACCGACGCCGCGTTGTGGGAGGTCGCGCCGCAACACGGTTTCGGTTCCGTCATGATCGACGCCTCCAAACTCCCGTACGCCGACAACGTCGCCGAGACGTCGAGGGCCGTCGAATTCCTCAACAGCCGCGGACTGTGGGTGGAGAGCGAACTCGGCCAGGTCGGCGGTAAAGAGGGCGAGGCCGCCCTGTCCGCGCACGCCCCCGGCGCCCGCACTGACCCCGACGAGGCCGCCGCGTACGTGTTCGAGACCGGTGTCGACGCGCTCGCGGTCGCCGTCGGGTCGTCACACGCCATGACCAGCCGCGACGCCAGCCTCGACCACGAGCTGATCGAGCGGATCCGCGCCGCCGTGACGGTGCCGCTGGTGCTGCACGGGTCGTCCGGCGTGCCCGACGAGGAACTCGCCGAGGCCGTCAAGGGCGGAATGGTGAAGATCAACATCGGGACGGCGTTGAACGTCGCGTACACGGCCGCGGTGCGGGAACACCTCGACGCCCACCCCGACAACGTGGACCCGCGCAAGTACCTGACGGCGGCCCGAGACGCCATGACCGACACCGTCGCGCACTTCCTGAAGGTCCTGTCGGGGAACCCGCAGGGGTGAACCGCCGCGGGTGTGAGGGGGCGGGCCGGCCGTCTCCACACCGCTCCGTTCGCGGGGGCCGCCACTCCTCCTCCCCATGGCGTCGAGCCTAGGGCCGGTGTCGCGGTCGTGTCCAGGCTCGTTCTTCCCGGTTGTGGAAAACCGCCCGGTTGTGGACAACGCCGGCGGTCGGAACGGGTTGCCCCGGGCGGGTAGCCTGCCTTTCGCCGTCACGTGTACCGGGAGACGAAGTGACCGATCACCTTGCCGAGATGCGCGACAAGATCGCCCGCCTGCGCGCACTGGACGCCGAAGCCGAACTGGAGCGCCGCTGGGACGAGGACGACGACTACGCCGAGCGGTACAACGAGTCGAGGCTGGCACTGTACGACCCCGTCACGTCCCTCGACGGAGTCCCGGCGGGCCTGGCCGGGTTCTACGCGCTCACCGACGGCGCTCGGTTCGGGGACGTCGACATCCGGGCGTACCGCGACGTCCGGCCGCAGGTGGCGGTCGACTACCTCGGTGAGCCCGTCGACGACGGCGACCGGCTCCAGATCGGTGACCTGCCGCAGGACATGTTGATGTGGGACCGTAAGACGGAACACGTGATCGTCTACTTCGACCTGTACTTCAAGTACCGTTGGGACAGCGGCATCCTGGTCGAGGTCGCCGACATGGCGGAGTTCGTGAACACGGTGGCGCTCGGCGACCGGTACCGGGAGATACGCGGCCCCCTCGACAAACAGTCGTCACCGTGGTGGGAGGAAGACCCCTGGTACCGCTACCTGCGGGAGACCGGTATGGCCACGGCCTGAGCCACTCACGTCAGGTTCCCGACACACACTGTCGCCGGGCCGAGGTTCTCAATAGACTGAGACGCCATCCACGGGCGAATCGGAGCACGACGTGAACGACGAAGTCGTCAAGGACGCCTCAACCCTCGAGGCGGCACGCGAGCACGCGTCCAAGGCCGCCGACCATGTGCATAAGGCCGGACAAGCCCCCGCCAAGGGCGGTGAACCGAAACTCCCCGGCTGGCAGTTGACCGCGGCGTTGGCCGAGGCGGAGGCTGCCTGGGAGAAACGGGCCAAGACCGAACACGATCAGTGGGGGAAGTTCGCCGACGGTATACAAGCGACCGACACCGCGTTGACGAACACCGACGAGTCCACCGCGACCATGGTCGACTCGGTCGGGTCATAACCGCGGACGCCGCGTGATGATCGTCGGTTCGTGACCGATCAACGCCGGGAGTGGTGATGGAATACAGCCAACTGCGAGACGCCGACCCGAGTTCGCTGACATCGGTGGCGGCCGCGTGGCGCAAAGCGGGGAGTCATCTGAACGATGCGGGTGACGGAGGTCAGAAGGCCTTGGATCTCATCGATTCACCGGGCTGGAAGGGTACTGCCGCCGAGAACGCCGTATCCGATGCGAAGCGGCGTGTCGGCACCGTCTCCGGCGGAAGTACCCAGGCCGGTGTCATCGCCAAGATCCTCAGCGAGGCCGTGGATCAGATCGCGGCGGCGAAGGCGCGGCTCGAAAGCGCCGTCGCGCAAGCCGAGGCCGACGAGAATCTGAGCATCTCCGGCACCGGACGGGTCACGGTCGATCACCCCGCCGAGTGGCTGACGCTACTGCCCGGCGTGTATGAGATGTTCGTAGCCGGCCCCAAGGCGAAGGCCGCCCGACTGAACCGGCAGATCAGCGAGGCGCTGGCGGCGGCTGAGCGGATCGACACCACCTTGGCGGCCGCGGTGCGAAACGACACGAAGGTCGAATGGAACGATTCGGAGTTCAATCGGCTCTCCCGGTACATCCTTACCGAGATGCGGTTGAACCCGACGAGTGTGACGGGCCAGTTCATCAAAGCCATGGACACGATGGCCGACATCTCCCTCGGGATGCTCGGATTCTCCCTGTCGACTCCTCTCCCGCACGTCAAGGCAGGGATCGCGGGCATCACGGCGTTCTTTTCGGGTGCGAAGTACGGAGCCTTCGCACACATCGTATGGCCGGGCAACGACTGGGACCATAAGCCGGACATCAAGGAGATCCTGCATGCCGGCAAGGACATCGAGAACACCGACGTGGAGGTTCCCGGTACGGACTACAAGGTGCGCGGTGACATCTGGTCGAACATCCACTTCGGCTATGTCGGCAAGTCACTGGGATTCACGGATGTCGAACTGGAGACAGGCGCCGACCTGGCGGATTACATGACCAACGGCACACCTCAACCTCCCGACCGCCTCGCCGTCCAGCTCGGGATCGACCTCTACGAGAAGTACCCGGATGGGCAACTGACCCAGCAGCAGCTCATGGCCGAGATCAAGGGCAAGCTCGACGAGATCCACCGTTCGGAGCGGCACGGTCCCGACACCGGGGGAAAGACCATGGTCGAGAAGATCCCCGGCCGCTGACCGCCACCACCGCCACACGGCGAGAGAAGACGTCATCGCCGCACGGAGCAGGCGACCGGTCCCTTTCCGCATGTGGTTCTGGGGGGCCGCCACTCCTCCTCCCCATGGCGTCGAGCCTATGACCTCCACCCGGCATCGGTCCAGCCCGGATCCGGGCGCCTGTGGATAACCGGCGGTTGTGGAGAACGCCGGGACGCTGTGGCCGGGTTGTAGGAGCCGGTTCACCGCCGGCACCGATGAACTGATTGACTGCCGTCCATGGAGATGCGCCCCGTGCCCCGCCGTCGTCTCGCCCTCGCCGCCGGCGTCGTCGTGCTGCTCGCGGGATGCACCGCCACCGAATCCGCCGATCCCGAACCCGAATCCGAGGGCGGACTCGCCCTCACGATCGAGACCGCGGAGCCACTATGGACGTATACGCTGCCTGGCGACGCGGGTGTCGCCACCACCGCCCACCGGATCGGTACCGTCACCGCCGTCCACGCGTCGGACGCGATCATCGGACTCGGTGACACCGGGGAGGAACTGTGGCGGTTCGACGAGGCGACCACCTCCGTCGATGTCCTCGACGGGTACCTGATCGCCGACACCGGAGCCACGCACACCGCGATCGCCGCCGACACCGGTGAACCCGCGGCCGACATCGACTCCAGCGGGACCGGCTTCGTGTACGGCGGCGTCGCCGTGATCCCCACCGCCGACGGGGTCGCCGGCTGGCACCCCGACACCGGCACGGTCTGGCAGGCCAACCTCCCGGACTCCGCCCTGGTCCCTTGGGCTGGTCACCGCACCGGGCGCTGGTCACAGGCCGACCAGAACCTCGCCGGCGCGTCCGGCCGCGTCCTCGTCTCCTACACGGAAGCCGGTGAGTCGATGCTCGCGGCGATCGACCCGCGGACCGGCGACGTCACCGGAACACACCCCGCCCCCGCCGGGAACCTCTGGCAGGTGTCGGCGGACGGCTACGTGACCTGGTCCGCCGACATCGACACGGTTCAGTGCGCCACGGAACTCGCCGGGCACGACATCGACACCGGTGAGACCGTCTGGGGTGTGCAACTGTCGCTGTTCGCCTATGCCGGGCACGACATGGTGTGTCCGGAGACGGTCGACGCCGAACCGGTCCTGTCCGGCGGGCGGCTGCTGGGCGGCCATGTCGACCAGCAGGGCGTCATGATCGACGCGGGCAACGGCGAGGCGACCCGGGTCCCGCCGGGCGGGTTGCCGGTGGCGTTCGCCGACGGAGTCGTCGTCACCCGCAGCGACGACGGACTCGGTCCCGCCACCGCCCTCCACGACGCCGAAACATTGTGGACACTGGAGCTGCCCGTCATCGAGGCCCCGGACGCGATGGCGGCCGGATACGGGTGCTTCGCCGCGACCCACGCCCACATCGACGACCACACCGGACATGACCACGACGGCCCGGAACCCGAAGCCGAGACGGTCTTCGCCGGACTCGACGCCGACGGCCCGGCCCTACTCGCCGACGGCCGCCTCATCGACCTCAACGCCGAAGCCCTCGTCACCGCAACCAGCACCGAAGTCCACGCCTACGCGCTCCCGTAACGGACGGCACCGTGCGGCCGTCCACGTGAAGATCGTCCACCTGACGGACCCGAACCGGCCGCGCGACAGACGCCGTATCGGCGCATCGCGGACACGATTGCCGAATGACCACGCCCCGACACATCCTCGCGATCCTCGGTTGCGGCCTCGCCGCCGCCGCAATCACGGTCAAGCAGACACTTCCGTCGCTGCCACCGGAGTCCGACTACACGATCGGATACGCCCCCTGGTGGATCGGCCTGGCAGGCGCCGCCCTCGGCGCCCTGACGACACTGAGGCTGACACGGGTCACGCCCGCGACACGGCCGGCCGGAGCGGCCCCGTCGCGCGTGCCGGTCGTCGCGGCATGGGCGGCCGCGACACTGCTGCTGTGGTCGTCGGCCGGGGTCGTCCTCGACGGCTTCCGTTCCTTCTTCGCCCTCACCGGCATTCCCGCCGGTGACTTCGCCGTCGTCGACTGGCCCGGGTACGCCGCCAGGTTCCTCAGCCTCGTCGCGTGCGGCGCGGTACTGTCCGTCGTCGTGCGCCACTCGCGGGGGACCCGCGGCGGCTGCGCCGAGTGCGGCACGGTACCCGCCGACCGTGCGAGCCGACGGGTCCCCGGGCTCGTCACGATCGGCGCGCTGTGGCCGTACCCCCTGCTCAAGGCGTACTGGTGGCTGGGCGGCACGGTGGCGAGGCCCACCGGATTCGACGAGGGACCACCCACCGGGGAACTGCTCGCGGTGACCGCCGCGACCCTGCTGTGCCTGACGATGATCCGGCCGTGGTGGCGGCGGACGCCGGTATGGAGAACGACCCTGGGCGCCGGATGGGCGGCGTCCGCGGCCCTGACGTCCATGGGTGCGCTGTCGGTGTTCGGTACCGTGTCCCAACTGCTCGGGCTGACGGACGGCCCCGTCGACTTCGACTCGAGGACCGGCGTCGTCATGGTGAGCGCCGTTTACGGTGGCTGGCTGGCGGCGGGCAGCGGCTTCGTGGTCCTGACGTGGCGTTTCCAATGCGCGACCCGACCCGCCTGTGCCACCTGCACACCGTGACCGCCTACGCTGCCCGCATGTGGCGGGTTCTGCGGCGGTCGGCTCCGGATACGCTGCTCGGCGCCCCTGTGGCGGCGCTGTCGATCGTCATGGTTCTCCTCGCGATGCCGACCGGGAAGGCGGTCGGTGTGAGCACCGGCATCGTCGTCGCCCACCTCGCCTTGGCGGTCCGCCGTCGCGCCCCGCTGTCGTCGTTCGGGCTCGTCTGCGCCGGTTTCACCGTTCAGGTCGTGATGACGGGACTGTTCCTGACTGTCCCGTCGGCCGCGGTGTTCCCCGTCGCGTTGTACTCGGTGACCGCCCGGGGTGGGCGTGCGGGACCGTGGGTGGCCGCCGTGGCGGGACCGGCGGGTGCCGGGGTGGCGACGTGGCGGTTCGTCAACGACAGCGGTGTCGTTGCGGCCGAACTGCGGCCACACCCGGTGCTGGTCTTCGTGACCCTGACGGCGGTGTGCGCCGTGGGCGTGAGCCTGGGCTTGTACCGGCGAACCCAGGCGGCGTACGTGGCGGTGCTGGAGGAACGGGCCCGGGACGCCGAAGCCCGCAGGGCCGGACAGGCCGCCGAGGCGGTGCGGCGGGAGCGACAACGTATCGCCCGGGAGATGCACGACATCGTCTCGCATTCGCTGGCGGTCGTCGTCGGCCAGGCCAAGGGGGGCCGGTACGTGTTGGACGACCCCGTCAGGGTGGGCGGCGTACTGTCCACCATCGAGGACACCGGAAGGCAGGCGCTAACGGACATGCGGGGTCTGCTGGGGGTGTTGCGGCCCGACACCGACGACCCGGGGTCCCCTCTGGGCCCGCAGCCGGGCCTGCGGGAACTGCCGGAACTGCTGCGGCGGACCCGGGACGCGGGGCTGACCGTCGGCGAGCACCACGTCGGTACCACTAGACGGTTGAGTCCGGCCGCCGAGCTCGCGGTGTACCGGCTGGTGCAGGAGGCGTTGACGAATGCCGTGAAACACGGTGGACCCGAGCCCGGTGTGACACTGGAACTCCGTTGGGAGGCGGCCGGACTCCGGGTGCGAGTCGCGAACACCTCGATCGCCACGGGACCGCGTCGCACGGGACCGGGCCACGGACTCACCGGAATGCGGGAGAGGGTCGCGGCGGTGGGCGGTTCCGTCACGGCGGGACCGGACGGTGCCGGATTCACCGTGACGGCGCGCGTGCCGTACCAGCGGCGGCCCGATGGAGAGGGTGACTCGTGACCGTCAGGGTGTTCGTCGTCGACGACCAGGAACTGGTGCGCACCGGTTGCGTCATGGTGGTCGACTCACAACCGGACATGGTCGTGGTGGGGGAGGCGGGTGACGGCGCCGAGGCGCTGGAACGGCTGGCCGTCACAGGAACGGACGTGGTCTTGATGGATGTGCGGATGCCGCGTATGGACGGGATCGAGGCGACGTCCCGGCTCATGGCGCGTCCCGATCCGCCCCGTGTGATCGCGTTGACGACCTTCGACCTGGACGAGTACGCGTTCGCCGCGATCCGGGCCGGGGCCGCGGGGTTCCTCCTGAAGGACGCTCCCGCGGCCGACACCCTCGCCGCGATTCGCACCGTACACCGAGGTGACGCGGTGATAGCGCCCTCCACGACCCGTCGACTCATCGAGCACATAGGACCGGACTTGGGGCCGCCGGATCCGGGTGTGGACCCGGCGGCCCGTCTCACACCGCGCGAACGGGACGTGTTGTTGGAGATGGCCCGAGGCGCGGGCAACGCCGAGATCGCGAGGCGGATGTTCGTGTCGGAGGGGACGGTCAAGACCCACGTGGCGCGGGTATTGGCGAAACTCGGACTGCGGGACCGGATACAGGTGGTCATCTGGGCGTACGAGAACCGGTTGATACGGCCCGGGCGACCGTCATCGAGTCGTCCCGGAGTCGACCGGGGCCGATGAGGTGTATCGTCGCGCGATGCCGCGCGTCTGGTACGTCTCCTACGGTTCCAACCTCAACGCCACCCGGTTCGCCTGTTACCTGCGCGGCGGCACACCCGACGGCGGAACCCGGCGGTACCCCGGGTGCCGGGACACCACGCTCCCGGCGGAGAGTCGTCCACTGTGGCTCGACGGCGGCGTCTACTTCGCCGGGCACTCGCCGACCTGGTCGGGGGGAATGGCGTTCTACGACCCGGACACGCCGGGGCCGTCTCCCGCTCGGGGACACCTGATCACGGTCGAACAGTTCGCCGACGTGTGCGCGCAGGAGATGCGCCGAGACCCCGGAACCACCGACATCGACCTGGCCGTGTTGTGCCGGAACGGCCGACTCGCGCTCGGTCCCGGCCGCTACGAGACGCTACTCCACCTGGGGAGCCTCGACGGCACACCCATGGTCACGTTCACCGCGCCCGCCCCGGTCCGTCCGCTGAACCGGCCTTCCCCCGCGTACCTGGCGACCATCGCCGCCGGACTGCGGGAGACGTTCGGCTGGACGGCGACGCAGGCGGCCGCGCATCTCGCCGGCCTGGTGGAGAGGTCAGCGGTAGTGCCTGCCGCGTCCGGCGAATAGCCCGAAACCGCAGGCGATCACCGAGGCCACCACCTCGACCGGCCCCGCCGGCTCGGGTCTACGCCGGTGTCGGCCCACCCGGGGGTGCACGATGGTGCAACCCGATCGGGGACAGTCCGACCGTGGTGTGTGCGGCGAAGGCGGTGACAGGTCGACGGCGCGACGGGCCGAACCATGCTGTACACACAACGCCGCGGCCGCCACGGTCAGTGTCACCACCGTGGCGATGAGTGCCACGATGAGTGCATAGGGTAGCGTCACGGATTGCATTGATTCGCCTTTCCGAATCGGTTGCCCGGTTGCCGCCCCGCGTGACCGCGAAATCACTCTGCGGGGCGGCAACCGGATCCGGGGAGGGTCAAGGTCTGCTGCGGGCCCGGTAGATGATTCCGGGGATCGCACTGGTTCCGGCGATCACCCAGATCGTGTCGGGCTCCTTGTCGGCGGGAACGTCGTAGCGGCGGAACCCGGCCCCGATCAACGTCAGATTCGCGGTGTGCCAACCACACGCGGCCGGGTCGCACACGCAACTGGTGACCTCGTTCGCCGGGGCGACCATCGGGTGATCGCAGGCGAGACTGCGCAGTACGCCGTCGTTGAGCAGACGGACCCCGAGCGCGCGATCCGTCGGATGCACCGTCAACGGCCGGCGGTCACGGTCGTTCAGCACGGTCACCGCCGTGGAAGTCGTATCGGCGCAACGCATCGGCCACCGAATCGACCGACTGCCCGTACAACCGCCACCGGGCGTGCGGTTCGGTCTCGCAGCGCAGTTCGGTGTCGGCGGCGGCCAGCAGGTCGCCGAGCCGGCCGTGCCCCGCGACGATCAGGTCGTGTGCCCGCCGGGCTGCCACCTCAAAGGACAGACCGCGTCGCAGTGGCAGCCACACGATGTAACGCTCACGCAGTGCCCGCGCGACCATCCGATCTCGCGGATCCCGCTCTGTTCCGGACACGCCGAACACCCCCTCTCGCGCAACCACCCCGCCCACTCCCCAGTGGCCTGTCATCGAATGGCTACAATACGAACTGTAGCATAGTGAAATACACTATGCAATACCGAGTCCTGTGTGTCTACGGACCGTCGATCTGTAACGCAGGAGAGGAGCGAAGCGAATGACCTCAATGGAGCAAAGCCCGACGATCAGGCGCCGTCAACTGGGCGTGGAACTTCGTCGGCTACGTGAAGAGGCCGGCATGACCGGCCCACAACTCGCCGCGCGTATGGAGTGGGACCCGGGGAAGGTCTACCGTCTTGAGGGAGGACGACAAGGAATCAAGCCCAGGGAACTTCGGGAACTGCTCAGGGAACTCGGAGTCACGGCGGACGGCGAAGTCAGTCATTACGCCGCCATGGCGCGGGACGGCAAGAAGCCCGGGTGGTGGTCGGTGTACGGCCAAGTCTCCAAAACGTACGACACATATATAGGCATCGAAACCAGTGCCAACGAGATCCGGTGTTGGGAGCCACTGCTGGTCAATGGATTGCTGCAGACGGAGGCATACGCGCGAGCCGTCATCCGAGGCACGGCGCCAGACCTTCCTACCGCAGAGGTAGAGCGTCAGATCCAACTACGTCTCGCGCGACAAGAGAGGTTGGCGGATGTCAGGCTTTGGATGGTGATCGACGAAAGCATCCTGCATCGGATCGTCGGCGGAGCCGAAGTGATGAAAGAGCAACTCTCACTACTCGTCAACCCTCCCTATCGACAGGTCAGCCTCCAAGTCATGCCCTTCGCCGAAGGCGCCCACCCGGGGACTCGTGGCGGCTTCACAATCCTCACCCTCGCAGACGGCACCGCTACGTACGTCGAAACCCCGGCGGGCGAAATCTATCCAGAGGGTCAGTACGCCGATGCCTGTAATGTGGCGTTCGGCCAATTGCTCGCACGGGCTCTATCACCAGACCGGAGCCGACACCTCATCGAGCGTGCGTTGAGCGACTACTAGAAGAACTCGGCGGTGCCCAATGACCCCTCCTTCGACCGTACCCATTCGGTGGCGAAAGTCCAGCAGAAGCAATGCCAACACCGCCTGTGTCGAAGTGGCGCGTCACGCCACGGGCTTTCTCGTTCGAGATTCCAAGCAAGCTCCGATCGAGAATCCCAGTGTGCTTGCCGCTTCCGAGTGCGACTGGCGGGCACTACTGACCACGATCTGCCTTGGCCAAGGGGCTGAGTAACTGGCTGCCTTTTCTCACCACTGGTAGAGCCGCAGTACGCGATTGGTGGACTGAGTGAGGATGGAGACGCCTTGGACGGACACGAGTGTCTGGTTCTCCAGTGTTGCCGACTCTCCTGTTCTCAGATCCAACACTGTGATTGCCGGCGACTCGCTATCGCCGTGCTCGAATACGAACTTCGTTGCCCCGACTGCCATGGGTGGCCACCCTCGCGTGAAAACGGGTGGGGCTGTGAACGTCCAAAGCTCCTCACCGGTGCCGATGTCGAGGCCGCGGACCTCGTCCGAGTCGCCATCGGGGGTCGCCAGCACGATCACCTCTGCGCCATAGCCGACAGGTAGACCGTCGCCTGCCTGTCCTTGCCAGACCGCTCGGCCGGTGGCCGGATCTGTGAGCGTAGGTCTGCCCTCGGTATCTACGGTGATCAAATGGCCCTGTGAAACCCGAGGACCTACCATGTGACCTGCGCAGGTAGTTGATACGTTCGCGAGCTCCGTAGCACTGTTCAGCAGGCTCAGGTCCCATGCGGTTTCGCCGGTAGCGCCGTCCCATGCCTTCAAGCTGACGACGCATCCGTCGTTGGGCAGTGACCACTCCAGCAATCCATTCGTCCCAACCGGACGCAGCTGTTGTGATTGGGCATAGGAAGTGTCGAATACTGCGGTCTCCGCACCGTCCGCCACGGAGTACCCATGGACTGTCGCATTGTCGGACCCGCCTGCCACGAACACGGTTTCCACGTCGGAGGGTGTCATGCTGTCCGTCCGGATCTGTTGAGTCTGGGTTCGCAGACTCTGCGGGCCGTTAGCCGGTGCCACCAGGATTGGAGTATCCAGCTCCAACGGGGTGCGCCAAAGACTGGTGCCGGATGGCCCGGAGAACGCTTCAAGGCTGCAAGCGCGCTCGTCTTCGATCAAGCAGCTGATGCCCACCACGGAATCTTGGAACATGGCTGCGGATACCAATCGGGAGTCCTCCATCGGCAATCGAAAGATCTCGGAGCCCGATGCGGAGAACCCCACCACGCCGACAGGATGACCCGCGATAGTGACTTGATCTTGGAAAATCCCGACTTCAATGGCACCCGCCAGGATCTCGTCGGTATCGGAGTCCCTATATCGCTCGAAGTCGATCAACTGCCAATCCGTGTCGCCCGAAGCATCACCGAACCAAATTCCTTCGGTCGTCTTTACGACAACTCGATCTTCGATGAAACCCACGAGCGACAACGGGTCGACATCTTCAGGCAGGGATACCTCCCACACCGGAACGGAGCCGGCATCATCGGCACCATCGTCAAATAGGCCGCACCCGGCAAGTGCCAGCGAGAGTATGGCCACGCCTGCGACAACGATTCTGGGTGGTCGGCCATTACACGACATCAGGAAGGTCCGTCCGGGTCGAAGAATTCGGTAGTGGAGTCATATGTCGGTGCACGGCACATCCATGCGAGCGTCAGTTCTGTATGGCCGCCAAGCGGGCGCTATCAGCGAGAAGCCACCGATCAATGGGCCAACAATCCGCTTCATGATCTGCACATGCTGTCCTTATTACTCACTACGGGCGAACCGTTCGCCATCCACCCGCGGAGCATCCTCGAGGTCACCGTTGAGTGCCAGCGCCTGCAGCCACTGCTGTAGCGGAATGAATGGCGCCATTTAAGAACGCCGTAATAGTGCGACACTTCATCAGTCCCGCTTGTGGCAACGGACGTAGAAGCGATTCAAGCTGGAATCAGCTGGATGCCGAAAGTGAACGCGCACTGTTGGCAAGTTCCTCAAGGATGGTCAGGAGATCTTCCTCGGACATATCAATTGGGCGCGACGGATACTGTATTCCCACGGCCACTGCGAAGTTATTGGACAATCCAGCAAAACACGCCGCATACTGTAGCTTCTCGCCGTGTAGCGATTCTGATTCAAAGTACGCATAGGCCGCATCCCACTCTGGATAGAGTTCGGTTACATCTGCACCACATTGCGACGAGGCGATCATGGTGTCGAAGTGAGCTTGCCCATCCTCTACGTCTTGCCCCAACTCGACCCTGAGTTGGATTATTCCATTATCGCCGAGATCACGGCGACAGTTCGAGTAATAATCATCAGTTGTGCTAGATGAGTAATCATCGCTCGCGCTGGACGAGGACACCGAATCGAGCCCTTCCGCAATGGTCCAGTCTATACGGGTGCAAATCTCTTCTACATGTATGTAGAGATCACTCGGCAGGGAAGGGGTCGCCTCGGTTGTTGGATCGTCTCGGGAGGTTGTGCTCGTGCAGCCAGTCGCGCCGAAGATCAGAATAAGGCCGCCAAGAGTGAGCCATTCGAGGGATCGCGCTTTCAACGTCATCCTGCTCTCCGTATCATCGCGTGTGATCGAATTGTTCGCTGCCGACATTCGGTACGTCATCGACGAAACTTGCACGATAAGGCACCACTAGGAACGCTTCCTGCAAATCCGGGTCGCTGTAGGACATCAATCGATCTACCTCGTCAATGGTATTTTGTAGAAAGTCTGCCTGATTGGATTCCTCGACTGAAATCTCCTGTTGCAATCTAGTGACAGCGTCAAACATTGAAGCGATTATCGCATCTACGGTGTCGCCTTGGATCGAGAAATAGGTCTTTTGAATTTCGTCAGGCAGCTCGACACCACCGGCATAAGCGACAGCCGCATCGCCTACACCCTTAGTAGCTGCGGCAAGCGCAACTATGGTTCCTATCACGCCTGCCGGTGGCGTTGCTACGATTGCGGCGATCCCGACGATCGCACCGAATACTTGCAAGGCGAGCGTCGCCGCCTTGGCCGGATCGACTTCGTCGCCTTCCCCCATGTAACTTCCGAAATTGGCGCGGATCGTATTAGTAAGAACAGATTCGGTTTCGCTTAGTATCGCGAGTAGGCTTTCCCTGGAACCCTCTACCAGGTTCCAGTGCCCTTTGACTGCCACAGCCAGTTCCTGGATCAGCTGCTTCTGCAGTGGAATATGGTACTGAAGCTTTGATGCGAAACGTTCGCGATAAGTATTTGGGAAGGTACCGATCCATCCTTCGTTGAGATCGCCAGCCAGCTTCACCGTACGGTTCTCCACGTACGTTGTGGCGTCGGGGCCGAGCGCTTTGGAGGCTTTGTCGAGTTGGCTCAGGACCGCGTTGTAGTCGGATATGTCACCGAAAGCGAGCTCTTCGAATCGTTGCGGGATGTAGTCGAACTCAGTTCCGTAGTTCTCCGTGCTGCCGGGAAGGTACTCGTCGAGTGTTCCATTGAGATTTTGGTTTGGAAACTCGGAACGAGTGTGCTGCCAGAAACTCGCACCGGTGTCGCCGAACTGCGAGACCTCCTCAGCCGTTACGTACATCGGCATGGGAGCTAGGGAAAGTACCTCCAATGCTCTCAGGTCGTTCGCCCGTTCTCGCACACTTCGCGCCATCGCGACGATGTCCTCGACAGTAGCCATCAGCTCTCCTCCTTGCCCTTGACACTGACGAGGTCACTTTCCTCGATATCGGCCCCATCCTCGTAGATTTCCTCGTCAGAAGGTGTCTCGTTCGGGGATGGAACCTCGTCGGTGTTGATTTCCGGCGGAGGAGCTCCCATGCCCGAATCTTCCCACTCGGAATCTCCGTGTTCGTAGACCTTCATAAGATCATCGGTGTCCAACTTTTCACTTGTGGTGAGGTCCGCGTCGTAATAGGCCTCCGCCGCCTTCACTACCGCAGTGCCCGCGTCCGCCAAGTTCACCGTTGTATCATGCAGGACCTGTTGTGTCCTAGCGTATAGTTCGAGCCATTTTGCATACGAGACACTTTTGGAGTTGGGTGTCGGGCTGGCAGGTGTAAGGAATAGTTGTGGGCGAAGGTATTCGACTGCATCGAGTTCGATTGCGGCTGCGTGATGCAGGTGTGCAAGGTCAGGCAAGTGATATTTGCCGATTTGAATCATCTGGGCGACATCGACGCTGAGTTGGTTGGGAGAGTTCATAAGTGGTCTACCTTCCAAAGTTCTGCTTCGCCGCGTTATACAGCTGGAGGGTTGCTTGATGCCGAAGTGCGAAGAGAAGACGTATACCCATTTGAAGTTCGCGTGTTAGGTCGGCACCTGAAATCGCCAAGGTGCCAGGCTTCGACGTTACGACGAAGTCTGAAACCCCGAGCCAATCAATAGTTATACGGCCTGTTGGGGATACTGCGGTAACTTCAAGGCCTTCGATGAGGGTGTACTTCGCATTGTCGCTCTGTGACCTTACGTCATTCTTTCTGGAGGAAGGCGGCGATGTTTCCCACATCTGAATTGCGACGTCCCTCAATACGGACTCCAAGTGCTGATCGAAGTTCTCTTCGCTGTAGGAGTCGTTGATGTCACTTTCGATATCGATGGCTACGGTGTTCGCTGATATCGTCAGTCGTATACGGCCGTCGGGAGAGCAAGCGCTGAATTCCCGGTTCTGGATGAATGACTGTACGGTGCTCATTCCGTTAGGGGTCCCCGTTGAACTTCCGTTGGAGTGGTTGGCATTACGGTCTGGTGTTCTTTGGCTTGAGGTCGGGAATATGGCTATCGCGGAGGTACCGGTGCTTGAAACTCAGAGGAATCGAGGGCTGTCCTGCGTCGACCACGGTGCACCACCACGGTGATGGCGATGGTGCCGGCGAGGATGATGGCGGCGGCCAGGGTGATGGGGAGCCACAGGACGGACATTCCGGTGTCGCCGTCGAGGGCGGCGTCGCTGGAGTCGCTGGGCGGGGTTGGTGTGGCGTCGCCGTCGGGGTTGCCGGGGGGCGAGATGTCGTCGCCCTGCTGGTCAAGTGGAAGGCGGTCTGCCGACGGCGAGTTGATCGAGGTGTACTCATCTTCGTAGGCCACGTCCTCGGTGAGGGCCGCGAGTGGGTTGACTATTCCCCAGCCGTACTCGACGTCATAGCCTTCCGGCCCCTTGTCGTCCACGGTTTCGAGGAGACGTGCGATCCACGTCGTGTAATCGAGGTCGGGATATGCGGATCTGATCAGTGCCAGTGTTCCGGCTACGATGGGCGCGCTGAACGAGGTGCCGTTGACGACGTCGTATTCGCCGCCGGGCAGGGCGATGGGGATGTCGACGGCGGGAGCGGAAAGACCGTAGCGGGGTTGAGGTGCAGCTCCGGACAAGTCCAGGCCGCGGTCCCAGAATTCCCCGTCGATAGTCGTGCCAGACACCGGGATAGCTCCAGACTGGCCGCCGGGATCATTCGTTCCGGAGACTTCATGTTCTCCGAGGCCCCAGTCTTGGAATCGGTTTCCCGCTGCGCCTACCACGGGAACCCCATGGTCGGTCGCATATTGGATGGCGGAGCCACCGCTACCGCCTGCGGAGGTGGAGATGACGTCAACACCTTGATCCACCAACCACTCGATTGCGGGTTCCATTAGATGTGGGTCGCTCGTCTTAGCGCCGGGTTCGAAGATGTTCACCGAGATGATCTTGGCCTTGGGGGCGATCCCGAGCACGCCGTTGGCGTCGTCATTGCCGACTAGGACCGAGGAGACGGCGGTTCCGTGTCCGTACTCGTCTTCGAGTCCGTCACCTGGCGCGTTCTCGGCCAGGCTGGTTCCCGATATGACCTGTCCCTCCAGGTCGGGGTGGTTCGGGTCGACGCCGGTGTCGATCACACCGATCGTCACACCCGCGCCCTGCGACAGTTCGTGTGCGTCATGGATGCCGAGGGCGTCCAGATACCACTGCCCGTCCCGGATCTCGTCGGCCTGTGCCGTGCCCGGCAGCAGCGCCACCAGCACGGCGGCCACCGCCACGGTGGCGGCCACACGCAACCGCATTCCTACTCCAACCGTCTGAGGGATTCGCCGGTGGCCAGGCTAGCCCGGCCACCGGCGGCAGCGGGTCACCAGCCGTGATCGGGTGCGCTGGTCCGGTTCTTGAAGGCGACCGGTCCCGCCGTGTGCGGTGTCTCGGTCGGCTCCTCCACGCCAGGGCTGCCGGTCACCGTGCCGGGCCCCGGATCGTGGACGACCTCGGGGCGTGGCCGCCGGGCGCCCAGCACACCGGAGACCACCTGGGTCTCGGTCTGCCAGTAGGCGTCCTCGGCCTTCACCGGGGCGAGCTTGGTGGGCTCGGCGTCGGGCAGTTGTGCCCGGTGGCTGATGCCGTTGCCGATCACCGCCCGGTTGACCTCGTCACCACCCATCCTGAGCTTCTTACGACGGGCGCGGCGCTGTTCGAGTCGGCGTTCCCGGTCGCTCTCGGCGGCGGCCAGTGACCGCGCCCCGATCACCAGTCCGACCGTCTCGATCGGCGGCGGCACCACCGGTGTGCGGCTGAACTTCTCCTCGCCGTCCTTCTCGTTCCGCCTCGCCTTGCTTCCCAACACCGAACGGGTGTAGCCCTGGCCGGTCCGATCGGCGCGGGTGCGCCGCGTCTTGGCCGGATCCTCGTTCCGGCCGGACTTACCGCCGCGTGTCCCGATGACCGGCGGCTGTACCCGCCGGGTAGGTGTACCGGTCGGTTTCGCCTGGGGCGCCGACTGCTTCCCGGTGGGGCGTTGCCCGATCACCTGGTTCGCGGACCTGACCGAGTTGCGCCGGTCGACCGGGGCCATCTGGGACTTGACCGGACCATTCCGGCCGGTGGCGCCGGTGCGGGGTGTGGCGTTCGGAGACGTCCGCCCGGTGGGTCCCGTCCGAGGTGGAGGGGTACCAGTGCGCGGCGACACCGGAGTCCGCTGCTGCGGCAGCCCCGGGGTGCGGGGCGCGTGCGGGCCGTTCGGCTTCACCGAGTTCGGGCCGCTCGTCGGGGAAGGGGGCTTCAAGGCCGGCGGTGTCGGCGACTTCGCCAGTGGCGGCATTCCGCCGGGCGGCAGACCCGGAGGTCCGGTCGGCGCGAACGGCGTCTGCGCCACCGGTGTCGTCGGGCCGGTATGGATCGGAAGGCCCGGCGTCACCGGTGCTGGGCCACCGCCCTGCAGGCTGGGGCCGGTCGCGACCAGCGCGGGAGCCTGCGAGGCGAAGCTGCCGTAGTCGAGTGGGGTCGGACCCTCGTAGCCGGGATCGTCCCAGCTTGGTGGTGGCTCCACCGGCTTGTACTCCGGTACCGGCCGGGTGATGTCCCGGGACTGTTCCTCGGCGTAGAGCGCCGCCGAGTTCATGATCTCTCGGACCGCGCGGTCGAAGGGTTGCCGGGCGGCGTTCTCGTCGAACTCGGTGGGCGCGCCGATCAACAGCTCGTTGGCCAGTGTCTCGGCGAAGCCGGCCGGGGAGACCACCATCGCCTGGCCGAACTGCTTCGCTTCCTGCCATTCGTCGTACTTGGTCTTCACCGCGTCATAGGCACGCTGCGTGTTCCCCGCGACATTCGCCCACGCGGCCGCCTTGCGTTCGGCGTGGACCTTCGCCTCCCGGATGACCATGAGGGTCCGCTCGATGGTGCTGCGGTAGGGCTGTGACGACTCGGAGGTCCACATCCCCTTGATCGTCTGGTAGTTGGCGTCGATGGCGTCGTACTCGGTCTGGAACACCGCCGCCGCGTTCGCCCAGCCCTGGGCTTGGTTCTCCATGTCGGGGATGGAGTCGTTCTTGATCATGTCCATGATCTCGTCGATGGTGTAGCCGTCGTATTCGCCCATGACTACACCTCCGATCCGGTGCTCGGATCGGTCGACGGAGGGCCGTAGATGGCGGCGTCGATGGCGGTGACGTCGGCGCCGTTGAGGACGTCCCGGTCACCGAACTGCGTGACGATCGCATTGGTGATCAGGCCGAGGTTCTCAATACCCCTTTGTACATTTTCTATCAGATCCGTCATCGCTGCCATCTGCTCGGTGTGAGAGACACCGAGCGCATGCAGGGTCGTCTGCCGGGGGTCGTTGCCGAGTGGCATACCCGAATCGTACTTACCGTCCGGATCCTTCAGCAGTTCCACGATCCCCGGTGTGGCCGTGCCCAGGTTCGTCGCCGTGGCGAGTAGTTGCGTGCCGAAGCCGCCGACGGAGTCGACGTCGATCTCGACCGGCTGATAGTCGATGTCGGGCTCTGGGGGCCGATGGTGTGCCGTGCCGGGCGCCTGCCCGGTCCCCCAATAAGTGTTCTCGCCCATGGGCTCCCGTTGTCCTCCAGTGCGACCGGGGCCGTTCTGTAACCGGCCCCCGTGTATCAGTAACCATACTGAGCACACACGACAGACGCAACCCGGCCGGTTACTGACGGTGTGAGGTGGCGGTTAAATCTCACGCTGTGTCACCGCCGTTTCATGATCAACATGCGGAACGGCCGGTTCCGTGTCACAGAAAGTTATCGGAAAAAGTTGCGGCACTATGGACGGTTGGCGGCGAACCGCTCCAGCCAGGCGAGCTGCGCCGGGTCGAGCGAACCACCGACGGCGCCGCGGGCGGTGTCGATGTGGCGCGCGGTGACCACGGCGGCGTCGATGGATTCGCGCATTGCGGTCAACGCGGCCTCCCGGATGAGCGCGGTGCAGTCCGCGGCGGAGAATCCGTCGAGTTCCTCGGCCAGGGCGGCGAGGTCGACGTCGTCGCCGAGCGGCACGGTCCGGCTCGCGGCGCGCAGGATTGCGGCCCGGGCGGTGGCGTCGGGTGGCGGTACGTAGACGAGGCGTTCGAGCCGCCCGGGCCGCAACAGCGCCGGGTCGATCATGTCGGGTCGGTTGGTGGCGCCGACGACCACGACGTTGCGCAGTGACTCGATGCCGTCGAGTTCGGTGAGGAGCGCGGCCACGACCCGGTCGGAGGTGCCGCCGCTGCTGTCCTGTCCGCGTACCGGCGCGAGGGCGTCGAGTTCGTCGAAGAAGACGAGGGTGGGTGCGGCCTGCCGGGCGCGCCGGAACAGGTCGCGGACACCGGATTCGGATTCGCCGACCCATTTGCTGAGTAGTTCGGCGCCCTTCACCGAGAGCACATTGGACTTGCCGCTGCCGGCGATCGCCTTGACCAGGAACGTCTTTCCGCAGCCGGGCGGCCCGTAAAGCAGGACGCCGCGTGGCGCCTCGATGCCGAGCCGGGTGAACGAGTCGGGGTAGGCCAGTGGCCAGAGCACGGATTCGGTGAGGACCTGTTTGACCTCCGCCATGTCGCCGACGTCGTCGAGGGTGATGCGGGCGAGTTCCAGTGTGGAGTCGGCCATGCTGCTGGGTCGTACGGTCGCCAGCGCGGTGGTGAAGTCCTCGGCCTGCAGGGTGCGGTCGCCGCCGTCCTTGGCGCGCATGGCGGCCCGTACTCCGGCTTCCCGGACGAGGGTGAGCAGGTCGGCGGCGACGTATCCGGGTGCCCGGGCGGCGATGTCGTCGAGTCGTACGGTGTCGGCCAGTCGCATGCCGCGGGTGAAGGCGGTGAGCAGTTCGATCCGTTCGGCGGTGTCGGGCATGGGGACGGTGATCTCGTGTTCGAGCAGACCCGGTTGCCGCAGGAGTGGTGACACCTCTTCCGGGTTGCCGGTGGTGCATACGACGGCGTGGCCGGCGGCGAGGAGTTCCCGTACGGTGCGCCGGAAGACCGTCGACAGTGGTGTGTTGGTGTCGCGGGGTGCCAGCGCCTCGACTCCGGTGACCAGCAGTACGGCGGGGTGGTGGAGCCGGGATGCCGCGTCGCGCAGCCGGTCGGCGGCGTCGTTGGCGGTGAGGGCGGCGAGTTCGGGCGCCCACAGGTGTTCCAGTCGTGCGCCGACGTCGGCCGCCACGGATCGCGCCATGGTGGTCTTGCCGCTGCCGGTGGGGCCGGTGACCAGGATGCCGAGGCTCATGTCGGTGCCGACGCTGTCGAGGATCTCTCGGTGGTGGAAGCCGAGGTCGAGCAGTTCGCGGAGGTTCTCGGCGGGCTCGCGCAGTCCGGCGAGGTCGGAGACGGGGAGGACGGTGTCGTCCTGGTCGCCGTGGTCGTCGCTGACGGTGGGCACGAGGCGCAGGTCGGGGCGTTGCGCGGGGGCGGCGGTGGTGCCGCCGCGTCGCCAGCCGACCCGGGTGTCGGAGGTGATCATGACGGGTCCGGCGGGCTCGCTGTCGACGATGGACAGTAGGACGGTGGTCCAGCCCATGCCGACCGTGTTGGAGAGGCTGCGGCGGGCGGCGGCGACGGTGTCGCGTTCGGCGCCGCCGATGTCGAGCGGCAGGAGTGACACGTCGTCGCCTTCGGTGACGACCTTGCTGAGCAGCGCGAGCCGCAGTGTCTCGGCGGTGACGGCGGCGCTGACCTCGACGGGGCCGGCGACGGTGACGCGGCGGGCGGCGCGCAGTCGTGCGGGTTGCACGGTGACGGGGTCGCCGTCGCGGAGGGCGAGGTTGCCGAGGGTGAGGTCGTCGGCGTGGACGGCGCCGCGACCGGCGTGGGCTTCGGCGGCCAGCGCGATGCACGTGGTGGTGCGTTGCCCGTGTAGCCGTACGGGGTCGCCGGGTTGCAGGCCGAGGGCGGTGAGCACCTCGGGGTGGAGCCTGACGATGCCGCGCCGCGCGTCGAGGGCGGCGGGGCGTAGGGCTACGGCGAGGTCCAGTGATCGCTGCGAGGTCACGGCTGAAGCCTAGAGGTTGGCGTCGCGCCGCCTACGTGGTGAGCGGTGGTCGGGTCGGGTGGGCCACCGGGCGCCGGAGTCACCGCGTACCGGCGAGTACGCGGTGACTCGGACGCGTTATTCGGGTGACGTGAGGGGCATCTCGTATTCGGTGCGGTCGTCCTCCTTGAGGGTGGCCATGACGGCGCCCGCGGCGGCGAGGTCGCGCCAGACTTCGCCGAGCCACGACTCGGCGTCGCCCTGGTTGGTGTGCTCAGGGTGCTCGGCGTCGACCGGTGCGCCGCTCGCGTCGGTGAAGTGCCAGGTCCAACTCATGGCGTAACCCTAGTGGACTGGGGGGCGGCCTCCTACCGGGCGTTCAGCACCACGAGGAGTACGGCGGCGTACTGGCAGATCCAGGCGGCGATGGTGAAGGAGTGGAACACCTCGTGGAAGCCGAACCACCGGGGTGACGGGTCGGGGCGTTTGAGGCCGTATACGACGCCGCCGATGCTGTAGAGGATGCCGCCGGCGAATACGAGGATGACGGCGGCGACGCCGACTCCGGCGACGAACTGCGGTATGAAGAACACCGCCACCCAGCCGAGCCCGATGTAGAGGGATGTGTAGAGCCACCGGGGTGCCGACATCCACACCGCGCGGAACACGACGCCGGCGACGGCGCCGATCCAGATGATGAGCAGGACGGCGAGCCGGGAGGCGCCGTCGAGGGCGATGACGGCGAAGGGCGTGTACGTCCCGGCGATGATCAGGTAGATGTTGGCGTGGTCGATGCGCCGCAGTACTTCGTCGGCGCGGGGTGTGTGGGTGCGGCGGTGGTAGTAGCCGGATGTGCCGAACAGTAGGGCGGAGGTGACGGCGTAGATGCCCGCGGACACCGCGGCGGCCGGGTGGGGCGCCAGCAGCACCAGGACGACTCCGGCGACGAGGGACGCCGGGAACACCGCGGTGTGCAGCCAGCCGCGCAGGCGGGGTTTGACGAGTTCCTCGATGGCCTGGGACATGGTGCCTCCTTCCGGCTTCGCCAACTTACGCCATCGTAGGTTACTACTCGGTACAGTGCGGCGGGGATCACAGCGCCGAGCCCGTTTCGCCTCGGATCCGACCGACTCGGCGCTCGCCGGTCGCGTTGTCGTACGGGCCCCGTTCCAGCGGTCGTTTCTCCGGTGTGGTCTCGCCGCCACTCGGGATTCACCGGCCGTTCGTGGCTCGATCGGGCGGCCGGGTGGGCAACCGGTCCGACCCCGGGTGACACCGATCGTCGGGGAGCGGTGTCGAACGGTGCCCTTCTCCCCGCGAATCGGCCGGCATCGCGCGCCGCAGGTCCGGAATAGCCCGTCCGCCACGTCCGGCGAAGCCGTGGGCGCGTGTACCGGAGGTCGACGAGAAGCGGGTGAGGATATGGACAAGCAGACCGGGATCGGTTTCGGAACCCTGATCGTGGCGGGCGGAATCGCGTTGTGCTGCCTGGGCGGCGTCGTGAACGCGTGCACACCGGAGGGAGGCGTCGGGCCTGTCGACGCCTCGGTGACGCCGTCGCCGGACCAGACCGGGAGGCCGCCCCGGACATCGGACACGTCCTCCACGGAGGCATCCGAGTCGTCGCCACCGCGTGACGACCCCGCGGAATCCGGCCCGGCCGACGACGACCGGGATCCGGACCCCGATCCGGAGCCGGAGCCGGAACCGAGCGACCACCGGGAACCCGATCCAGAGCCGAGCGAAGAGCCCGACGACGGGGACGCCCCGTACTACGAGAACTGCGCGGCGGTGCGCGCCGCCGGTGCGGCACCGTTGTACGCGGGGGATCCGGGTTACCGGCCGGGACTCGACCGAGACAAGGACGGCGTCGCGTGTGAGTGAGGTGTGCCGGTTCGGTGGGGACGGGTAGCACTGGAGTCGGCGCCGGTCCCCGATATGGGCGAATTCCGTGCCCCTGCCGATGCACCGGACGACCATGGACCCGACTCGGCCCCACACACGCGGACGGACCGTCCGGCCGTTCGGCGAGGCGATCGGTAGGTGAGAGGACATGGCGGTACGCGCCAGGAACCGGCACGGAATCGGCGTCGTCGTCGCCGCCCTCGTCATGAGCGGCCTCGGCGGCTGCGCGGGTGGGGACGGTCAGACTCCATATCCGGTGGAGACCTCGGCGGCGCCCACCGACCCGGCGCCCGGCCCCGACGAGTCGTCGTTGAGCGCCCCTCCGTCCGAGGACCAACCGGACGAGCGCCGGCCGCCGTCCCCGGAATCGGAGTCACCCGACGACCCGGAGTCCGAGGAGACCGGTCCGACCGAGGACGGCGACGTCTACTACGAGAACTGCGCCGAGGTTCGCGAGGACGACGCGGCGCCGTTGTTCCCCGAGGATCCCGGTTTCCGGAAGGAGCTGGACCGCGACGACGACGGTGTGGCCTGTGAGCCCGACGAGGAGTCGCCCGAGCCCGACGAGGAGTCGAGCGAGCCCGGTACCGAGTCGAGTGAGCCCGAGCCGGATGCCGAGTCGAGCGACGAGGAATGACGCCATCCGACGGTGCGGCCGGTGATCACGGTGACCCGGGCGGTGAGCCCGCCCGCCGCGCCGGGAGCCTGAGGCACCACAAGGACGGCGTCGGGTGTGAGTGAGGTGTGCCGGTTCGGGGGAGCCGGTAGGACATCGTGGACGGATAGGTTCACGGAATGTATCCGGCGGTGCGGAACCTGACCCTGCTACCCGGGCGCACGCCCGTGGTACTGGACTGCGACGGTCTCCACCTCCGCGTCCGCCGCCCGGTCCGGCCGGGCGCGCCCGACCTCACCACCTCGTTGCTGTACTTCCTGCTGGATTGGTGGGCCTTGTTGATCACGGTGGCGTGGCTCGTCGGTTTTCTGCTCGTCGCCTGGCATCCGAGGCTGAGGAGACGGCTCAAGGCCCGATGGCGGCGCGCCGGTCGGGGGGCCGAAACCGTGACGCCGTTGCCGCCGCTGCTGCCGGTCCGGGAGATCACCGGGATCGAGGTCCGGGTGGGTGAGGCGGTGACCGAGGTCCTGGTGCGGCATCCGGATGTGGGGACGATCCGGTTGGCGGGCATGGGCGATCTCGCCGACCGTGTTTCGGGACTGTTCGACGGCGGGCCGCGGCCGGTGATCACGGTGACCCGGGTGGTGGGGCCGCCTGTCGCGCCGGGAGCCTGAGACACCGCTGAGGCGTGACCGGGCGCGAAGGGGCCCGCCGCGTAGGTTGTGGAGCATGCGTGTGTGGCTGCGCCGGAGACGGCGCTGGGTGACGTTCGGTGTCGTGATCGCGGTGGTGGCCGCGGCGGCGGGCGCGTGGTGGTGGTACACCGAGCCGCCCCCTCACACCACTGAGGACCTTCGGATCGAGGTCGGCACCGACGAGCCGGCGGAGTTGGACGCCCGGCTGTACGTGCCGGATTCGGTTCCGGCGCCGGCGGTGTTGCTGGCGCACGGCTTCGGGGGCACGAAGGAGTCGGTGACGGAGTCGGCGGAGCGCCTGGCGGGCCGGGGCTACGTGGTGCTGACGTGGACGGCGCGCGGGTTCGGGGCGTCGGGTGGGTTGATCCACCTGAACGCTCCCGCCTACGAGGTCGCCGACGCGTCGGAGCTGCTGGACTACCTGGCGGACCGGGACGAGGTCGAACGGGACGGCGACGGCGATCCACGGGTGGCCGCCGTCGGCGGTTCCTACGGTGGCGCGTTGTCGTTGCTGCTGGCCGGATACGACGACCGGGTGGACGCGATCGTCCCGCAGATCACCTGGCACAGCCTCGCCGAGTCGCTGTTCCCGAACCACGCCGACCCGGCGGGCACGGCCGACGACGGGCGGGGCGAGGGTGTGGCGGACACCGGGACGCCGCCCGGTCACGACGGCGTGTTCAAGCGGGCGTGGGCGGGACTGTTCTACGCGACCGGCCTGGCGGGCGCGGGTCCGCCCGGTGTCTCCGCGCAGGGGGCGCCGGCGTTGCCGCCCGCGTGCGGCCGGTGGGCACCCGACGTGTGCGCGGTGTACCAGGAGATCGCGGCCTCCGGCCGGTTGACGCCGCAGGCGAGGGAGTTGCTGGACGCGTCGAGTCCCGCGTCGGTGCTGAGTCACATCGAGGCGCCGACGTTGTTGATCCAGGGGCAGGCCGACACCTTGTTCGACCTGGGGCAGGCGGAGGCCAACGCGGAGGGCATCATCAACGCGCCGGTGAAGGTCGCCTGGTACGCGGGTGGCCACGACGCCGCCGGGACCGCGTCCGATCAGGAACGCATCGACGCGTTGACGGTGCGGTGGCTCGACTTCCACCTCAAGGGGGAGGGCGACGATCCCGGTGACGACTTCACGTACAGCCGGATCGGCGGTGTGACGTCGAGCCGGTCGGACCTGGCGACGGTGGGCCTGACGCGAGACTCCTATCCGGGGTTGGCGGGAACCGAGTCGCCGTTGTCGGTGCGGGTGGAGCAGCCGGTGACGGCGACGATCGCCAGCCCGCCCGACGGCACTCCGGCCGCGTTGTCGTCGCTGCCGTCGTTGGGACAGTTGGCCACTTTCGCCGGTGCGGGCTTCGGCGGCGACATTCCCGGTCAGTTCGCGGCCGTGGAGACCGAGTCCTTCGACGACGCCGTGGACATCGTGGGCGCCCCGTCGGTGTCGTTGCGGGCGGCGTCGCCGACGGGTGAGGCCGTACTGTTCGTCAAACTGTACGATGTGGACTCCAGTGGTCGTGCGACGCTCCCCAACGGACTGATCGCACCCGTGCGGCTGACGGGCCTGCCCACCGACATCGCGGACGCGGAACCGGTCACCGTGACCCTGCCGGGGATCGTGCACCGGCTGGAACCGGGTCACCACCTGCGGATCGTGGTGGCCACCGCCGACCAGTCGTACGCCGGCCCGGTCGAGCCGGTCGAGTACACGATCGCCATGCCCGACCGGGTGACCCTGCCGCAGACGACCTCGACGCCGCTTCCCTCACAGGACGGCGCGTGGCAGGTCGCCCTGGTGGTGCTGCTGATCGCCCTGCCGGTGGGGGCGGCCGGGGCGTGGCTGGTGGCGCGGATACGGCACCGTCGCCGGGACCGCAGCGTGGACCCCGACACCGCCGACGTGCCACTCGTGGTGCGCGGCCTGCGGAAGGTGTACGCGGACGGGTTCGCGGCGGTCAACGGCGTCGACTACCGGGTCGAGCGGGGACAGGTCGTGGGGCTGCTCGGTCCCAACGGCGCCGGCAAGACCACGAGCCTGCGGGTCCTCATGGGACTGTTGCAGCCGTCCGACGGCGAGATCCGGGTGTTCGGTCACCGGGTGACGCCGGGCGCACCGGTGCTGTCCCGGCTGGGGGCGCTGGTGGAGGGACCGGGGCTGCTCCCGCATCTGTCCGGGATGGACAATCTGCGGTTGTTCTGGCGCGCCACGGGCCGGCCGGAGTCGGAGGCGCGCCTGGACGAGGTGGTCCGGATCGCCGACCTGGGCGAGCGGATCCACCGGAAGGTGCGCACCTACTCGCACGGCATGAAGCAGCGGATCGCGATCGCGCAGGCGATGCTCGGGATGCCGGAGCTGCTGGTCCTCGACGAACCGACCGACGGTCTCGACCCGCCGCAGATCGCCGAGATGCGCCGGGTGCTGCACGACTACGCCTCCGACGGCCGCGCCGTGCTGGTGTCGTCGCATCTGCTCGCCGAGGTGGAGCAGACCTGCAGTCACGTGGTCGTGATGAGTCGCGGCCGTGTCGTCGGCACCGGTGAGGTCAAGGACGTCATCGGCTCCGGCGGCAGGTTGGAAGACGCGTTCCTGGAACTGGTGGAGTAGACGATGAGCACTGTGGTGGCACCCGACGGCGCCGCGCCCGGATACCGCGCGCACGCCACGTTGACGTTCGGCACGGAGTTCCGGCGCCAACTGACCCGGCGCCGCACCCAGGTGACCCTGGCGCTGCTGGCGTTGCTCCCGGTCGTGTTGTACCTGGCGTTCACCATCGGCGGCGACCAGGTCGGCGGCGATGACGACGACAGCGGGAACGCGTTCGCGCTGGCCGACTTCGGGACCTTCGGGGCGGCGAACTTCACCCTGTTCGCGTTGCTGGTGTCGTCGAGTTTCCTGCTGGTCGTGGTGGTGGCGCTGTTCTGCGGTGACACGGTCGCGGGCGAGGCCGGTTGGGGCAGTCTGCGGTACCTGTTGGCGGTGCCGGTGCCCCGCGGCCGCCTGTTGGCGGTGAAGTTCGCCGTCGGCGTGGCGTTCTCGGCGTTGGCGATGCTGTTGTTGACGGGCATGAGTCTCCTGGTGGGTTTCCTCGCGTACGGCTGGGAGCCGTTGCGGGCACCGCTGGGCGGCGAGATGGCCGCCGACGAGGCGGTGTGGCGGGTGCTGGGCGTCGCCGGGTACCTGGGGGTGACGTTGCTGGTGGTGGCCGGGCTGGCGCTGGTGTTGTCGGTGTCGACGGACGCGCCGCTGGCGGCGGTCGGCGGGGCGGTGCTGCTGCACATCGTGTCCAACATCCTCAACGCCGTGACGGCGCTGGGTGACCTGCGGGACGTGCTGCCGACCAGGTACGCGCAGGCCTGGCTGGGCCTGTTGTCGCAGCCGGCGCAGTACGACGAGATGGTGCGCGGGATCGTGGTGTCGCTGCTGTACGCGGCGCTGTTCACGGTGCTGGCGTTCGTGCGGTTCCAACGCAAGGACGTCACCTCGTGACGTGTCGGCGGGTCCTCGACGCGGCGCCGGGGGTTTCCGCCGGGCCGGTTGTGGGCCCGTCGGGGGCCTGGCAGTATCGGTAGCGGGTGCGGCGGCCGCCGAGTGGGTGACCGGCCGTGCCGTCGAGTCGATGCCCGCACCGCGGAGGGACGAAGGTGACTGACCGGTCCGAGCAGCCTCGGGGGCTGGGTGAGCCCGTGGCGGGCATGCCGCGGATGACGCCACCGGAACCGCGTATCGGGCCGACCGCCGGTTACGTCCTGCCACCTCCGCCGCCGGAGCCGCCCCGATTCTCCCGGAGGCCCTGGTTCATGCTGGCGGGCCTGGGGCTGGCCGTGGTGGCGGCGTTGGTGACGGGGCTGGTGTTGATCGGTGGTGAGGCGTCGGCGCCCCCGTCGGCGTCGGACGGCCGGATCGGGGAGGCGTGCGTCCCCCCTTCGGCTCCCGTGGAGGTGGATCCGCTGGTGGCGGAGGACTTCTACCGCCACGACCCGTGGACGTACAGCGGCGACGCCTCGGAGTCGGCGGAACGCCTCGGTGTGTGGAACCACACCGACTGCTGCGACATCGGCCTGTCGTCGAGCCAGGGCGCGTTGAACGACCTGGGCTGCGGTTACGGGATCGAGGCGGCGTACCGGTCGCAGGACGGCCACACCGGTATCGCCCAGTTGATCCTGGCGTTCGGCAGTGACATCGCCGCCTTCGAGGCGGAGGCCATCGACTTCATGAGCTACCGCATGGCACCCGACAGCGGCATCTACGAGACCGACATGGAGATATACGCGTATTCGCAGGCGATCGGACAGTACCTGGTGGTGACGATCGGGGCGATCGACTCGACGGACCCGGCGGTGGTGGACCGGGGCAAGCGCACACTGGGGGCGTTCCACGAGGACTTCACCACCGCGCTCCTGCTCGGTTGAAGATCGTCATGTGTGAATCCTTCGACGGTGTGGCGGGTGTCCGCGTGTAGCATGGGGCCACGTCGCCGGACGAGGCCGCTCGCACGCGGACACCGGGCCGTGGGTGAAGCGATGCCGCAACGGGGTGTCGCTTCGGTCGCGTCGGCCGGTTCGCACCACCGGATGCCCGGTGTATGCCCTCCATTACCCCGTGGTGGCGTTGCGGCCATGTCGCACAATCGAACTCGGCCGGTTGGCGAGGGGAGCCACAGCCGCGCCGGCGCGACGTATGGAAAGGTGCAGCAGCATGACTTACCCCCCACCCCCCGGCTACCCCGGTGGCCCGCCGCAGGACCCGTACGGTCAGCAGCAGCCCGATCCGTACGGTCAGCAGTACCCGCCGGCGGGTGCGCCATACGGTCAGCAGCCCGATCCGTACGGTCAGCAGCAGCCGGACCCCTACGGCCAGCAGCAGCCGGATCCCTACGGTCAACCACCGCAGTCCGACCCCTATGGCCAGCAGCAGCCCGACCCCTACGGCCAACAGCCGCAGTACCCGTCGCCGGGTCAGGGGGGCGGTTACTCCCCGGAGCCGTCGTACCCGATGTCGGGCGTGCCGATGAGCGGTCAGCCCATGACCGGGCAGCCGATGATGGGCCCGACGAGTGGCCCGCCGGGCCAGCAGCCCCCCATGGGCGGCTACAACCCGATGTTCCCGCAGCAGCCGAAGAAGAACAACACCCCGATGATCGTGGGCGTGGTGTTGGGCGTCGTCCTGCTGTTGGGCGTGGGCGCGGTCCTGTTCGCGGTGTTGGGCAGCGGCGATGACGAACCCGGTGACGACATCGCGTCCCAGTCGCCGTCGGTCGAACCGTCCGTCTCGGAGTCGCCTTCGGAGGATCCGGCCGACAACCGGGTCGGTTACCAGGACTTCGGCGTCGACTGGACGGGCAGCTACGAGGGCATGGACCTGTCGGCGACCTTCGTCGAGGGGTGGGACTACGACGACTGCAGCGCGGTGGAGTCCGGCGGTGCCCTCACCAGCGCCGGATGCGAGTACGCGTTCGAGGTGATCCACGAGGCCGAGGGCGGCGACCTGCGCATCGCGCAGTTGGTGTTCGCGTTCCCGGACGAGGGTTCGGCCTCCTCCCTGGAGTCCGACATCGAGATCGAGGAGTTCGAGGAGTCGTACCGGTTCCGTTCGGAGGGCTTCATCACCGACTACGAGGAGGGCCTGTGGTGGTCGGAGGCCGCGGGCAGGTTCGCGATCGTCACGATCGCCACCCGCACCGACGCCCTGGATGCGACCACCCTCGAGAACTACCTGTACGGCAAGAGCGACGACACCATGTACACGTTGAGCGGGCTCTGACCGACGCGTTGAACGCGGGGGCCGCCGGAAGGCGGCCCCCGCGTCGTGTTTCAGGTCTCATTGCCCGTGCGGCGGTCGGGCCGTTACACTTCGCTCGTACTTCATCCAGAGAAGCCGAGGGAACGGCCCTGTGACGCTTCGGCAACCACCGCGTTCTGCGCGGAAGGTGCCAAATCCGGCCGGTGGTGACACCGGAGAGATGAGGAGGAGCCTCGATGACCGCACCCGTCTCCACTTCCGTGTTCACGGACGGCCCCGCCGTGGGCCTGGTGTGCCGTGCCTGCGGCGCGCAGTACCCGTTGGCGGCGCAGCACGCCTGCTGGCAGTGTTTCGGCCCGTTGGAGGTCGAGTACGACACCGACGCGTTGGCCGCCGTCACCCGGGAACGCATCGAGGCCGGTTCACAGGACATCTGGCGTTACGCGCCGCTGTTGCCCGCCGGGCTGGAACCGTCGTCCCGTGTCACGTTGAACCCCGGCATGACCCCGCTGATCAGGGCGGACGGCCTGGCCGCCGAACTGGGCATGAAGACGTTGTGGGTCAAGGACGACAGCGCGAACCCGACGCACTCGTTCAAGGACCGCGTCGTGTCGGTGGCGTTGACGGCCGCCGACCGGCTCGGCTTCGACAGGTACGCGTGCGCGTCCACGGGGAACCTGGCGAACTCGGTGGCGGCGCACGCCGCCCGCGCCGGTAAGCCGTCCATGGTGTTCGTTCCGCACGACCTGGAGCCGGGCAAGATCATCACGACCGCGGTGTACGGCGGTCGGTTGGTCGCCATCGAGGGCTCCTACGACGACGTGAACCGGTTGTGTTCGGAGTTGACGGAGACCGACGAGTTCGAGACGACGGCGTTCGTGAACGTGAACGTGCGGCCGTTCTACGCGGAGGGTTCCAAGACCCTCGGATACGAGGTGGCGGAACAGCTCGGTTGGCGGGTGCCCGCGCAGGTCGTCATCCCGATGGCGTCGGGGGAGTTGTTGACCAAGGTGGACAAGGCGTTCACCGAGATGGCCGAGATCGGCCTGGTCGACTCGGCCGAGTGCCGGGTCTTCGGCGCGCAGTCCTCGGGCTGCAACCCGATCGCGACGGCGCTGCGCGCCGGCACCGACGAGATCACGCCGGTGAAGCCGACCGGGATCGCCAAGTCGTTGAACATCGGTGATCCGGCGGCCGGTCCCTATGCGATCGAGGCGGTCCGGCGTACCGGTGGCTGGATGGCGGACGTGTCGGACGACGAGATCCGCGACGGAATCCGGTTGCTGGCCAGGACGACCGGCGTGTTCGCCGAGACCGCCGGGGGCGTCGTCGTGGCGACGCTGCGGAAGCTGCTGGCCGAGGGCCGGCTCGATCCGGCCGCCGAGACCGTCATCTACAACACCGGCGAGGGCCTGAAGACGCTCGACGCGGTGCAGGCGGCGCCCACCCACCGGATTCGGCCGTCGCTGACGGCGATGCGTGACGCGGGTCTGTTGACCTCGCTGTGAGGCGGCCGCTCCCGGGAGCCCCGAGCCGCAAGGTGACGCTGAGTGATCGGCGGTTTCCGTCTCCGGGCGGGGCGGAGGTTCCGGTGTGGAGTGTCGGTGACGGGCTGTGGTGATGAGATCACCAGTTGGCGCGGCGGTATGACGGATATCGGCGGTTTGTCGAGCCGTCGCCGTCGCGTCCCTTTCGGTCACCCATTGTCTATTTCGGAGCCTTTTCAATATCACCCAGTGTGACCACCTGTCAGTATTCTGTCGGATATCCGACAGTCGGATTGGCCATCGAAACCATTGACGCTCAACGAAAACCGCCGCAGAATCGGTGTTGCGGGAGGTCACCGCACCTTCGCCGATGAAATCGGTTGACTCCGTGCCCCGGTTTCATACGACGATCGGCGTCAACCGGCGCCGGGAGTGGTGACCTCCCGACCACGTCCCCGAGTCACGACCCGCGCCGCGCCTCACCGGTGCCACCCGGCTCCGCCGACCACGCCGCTTCACCCGGCTCCGCCGGCCATGCTTCCTCACCCGGCTCCGCCGGCCATGCGTCCTCACCCGGCTCCGCCGGCCATGCCCCCTTCACCCGGCTCCGCCGGCCATGCCCCCTTCACCCGGCTCCGCCGGGTAGGCCCTGATCTCCGTCGCCTTGACGGCCGCCCACAGTGCCGTGCCGGGTGCCAGGCGCAGCTCCGCCACCGCGGCGGGGGTGACGTCGGCCAGGACGGTCGGTCGGCCCTCCAGGTGCAGTCGCACGGTGTTGCCGTGTTGCTCGATCCCGGTGACCGTCACCGGCCAGTGGTTTCGGGCGCTGCCGTGTGGTTCCGTCGCGTGCAGGACGACGGCACTGGGTGGGAACGCCAGCCACACCGGTCCCCGTACCGGGTCGGCGGGGACGAGACGGCCGCCGCCGGCCAGGTCCACCGAATCACCGGTGGCGTTGCCGCCCAACAGGTTGAGGCCGACGAGCCTGGCCACGTAGTCGGTGCGGGGCCGGGTCGCCACCTCCACCGGAGTGCCACTCTGGACCTCACGGCCGTCCTCCACGATCACCAGCCGGTCGGCGAGCGTCATCGCGTCGAGCGGGTCGTGACTGACCAACAGGGTCGCGCCGCCGAATCGTGCCAGGTGACGGGACAGTTCGGCCCGTACCCGCGCCCGCGTCGACACGTCGAGCGCGGCCAGTGGCTCGTCGAGCAGCAGCACCTCCGGCGTCGTGGCGAGCGCCCTGGCGAGCGCGGCCCGCTGTGCCTGCCCACCCGAGAGCCGGTGCGGGCGGTGACCGGAGTGGTCCCGCAGACCGACCACGTCGAGCCATTCGTCGGCGCGGCGGCGGGCGGCGTGGCGGTCGACGCCGCGCGCCCGCAGCCCGAACGCCACGTTCTCGCGCACCGACATGTGAGGGAACAACCGGTACTCCTGGAAGACCACTCCGACGCCACGGTCGCGCGGCGGCGTGAACCGGCGCGGCGGAACGTCCCAGTCCTGTGAGGACATACTGATCCGGCCGCCGGTCAACGGGGCCAGGCCCGCGATCGCGCGCAGTGTCGTCGACTTCCCGGCGCCGTTGGGGCCGAGCAGCGTGACCACCTCGCCCGGCGCCACCCGCAACCGCAGGTCCAACCGGAAGCCGCCGGGCCGGTCGAGTCGCAGATCCGCGTCGAGTGTCACGCCGCCCGCCTCACCCATCGGTCCCGCATACCGGCGAGCACCGCCACCGAGACGGTCAACAGGACGACGCTCAACACGATCGCCGCCTCCGGATCGGACTCCAACGCCAGGTACACCGCCAGCGGCATCGTGGTGGTCTCGCCGGGGAAGTTCCCGGCGAAGGTGATCGTGGCGCCGAACTCGCCGAGTGCCCTCGCCCAGCACAGCACCGTGCCCGCCAGCACCGCCGGGGCCACCGACGGCAGGGTCACCCGGCGGAACGTGTACCAACCCGAGGCGCCCAGCGTCTCCGCCGCCTCCTCGAATCGCGGATCGGCGGCCCGCAGCGCCCCCTCCACCGCCACGACGAGGAACGGCATCGCCACGAACGCCTCGGCCACCACGACGCCGGCGGTCGTGAACGGCAGCGAGACACCGAACCAGGCGTCGAGGTACTGCCCGATGAGACCGCGCCGCCCGAACACCAGCAGCAGGGCCACGCCACCCACCACGGGCGGCAGCACCAGGGGGACGGTCACCAGCGCCCGCAGCAGTGAGCGGCCCGGGACGTCCGCGCGCGCCAGCAGCCAGGCCAGTGGAACCCCCAACACCAGGCAGATCCCCGTGGCGAGGGTCGCGCACCACAACGACAACCGCAGCGCGGGCCACACCTCCGCCGAGGCCAGCCTCGGCCACAACCGGGTCCAGGGCGTCTCGACGAGCAGGCCCGCCAACGGCACCACCAGGACCGCGAGGCCGAGGAGCGCCGGTACCAACAGCAGCACCGGGATGCGGCGGCGCACCCGTCGTGTCGTCATGGCGTACCGAATCCCGCCTCGGCCAGGACGTCCCGGCCGGTCTGCGAACGGACGAAGTCGACGAAGGCCGCCGCCGTCACCGGATCCGGGGCGTCGGTGAGGGTGGCGATCGGGTAGACGTTGACGGCCTCCGCCGATTCGGGGAACTCGATGCCGGTGACGTCGCCGGCCGCGGCGTGGACGTCGGTCCGGTAGACGAGGCCCGCGTCCACCTCGCCGAGCCGCACCTTCGTCAACACCGCCTTGACGTCGCGTTCCCGGGTGTCCGGTTCCGGTGCGATGCCCGCGATCTCGAAGACGGTCTCGGTGGCGGCCCCGCACGGGACCAGCGGGTCGCACACCGCGAGCACCACGTCCGGGTCCGACAGGTCCGCGAGGCCGCTGATCCCGGCGGGGTTGTCCGGGGGCACGGCGATCTGCAACCGGTTGGTGGCGAAGGCGGCCGGTGCGGTCGCCAGCCCGGCGTCGACGAGTGTGGTCAGGTGGACCGGTGACGCGGCGGCGAAGACGTCCGCCGGGGCGCCCGACCGGATCTGCGCGGCCAGTGTGGAGCTTCCCGCGAAGGCGAACTCCACGGTGACGCCCGGATTGGCGGCCTCGAACAGTTCACCGAGCTCCCCGAAGCCCTCGGTGAGCGACGCGGCCGCGAACACCGTGATCCGCCCGCCGGAGTCGGCGGACGGCGCGGCGCACGCCGACAGCAGGAATACCGCGGCGACGAGGCACCGGATCGCGGACCTCACGAGGCCTCCCTGGGTATCTCCACCACCACGTGAGTCGACTTGATGGACGCCACGGCGACGCTGCCGACCCGCAGTCCCAGGTCCTCCGCGGAGTCCCGGCTCATCAACGACACCACCCGGAACGGGCCGGCCTGCATCTCCACCTGTGCCATGACCCCGTCGGCGACGACTCGGGTGACGATGCCGCGCATGCGGTTGCGGGCCGACGCCGCGACGGTGGTACCGGGTTCGGGGTGGTCGGCGAGCGACTGGGCCAGCCGGGCCAGGTCGGCGCCGGACACGGTCATCGGTCCGGTGCCGCCCTCACCCCGCTCGGCGGTGAGCCTGCCGTGGGCGATCCAACGCCGCACCGTGTCGTCGCTCACTCCCAGCAGGGCGGCGGCCTCACTGATCCGCAGATTCGGCATGAACTCGACTATATATCCGCGAAAGCGGTGATGTGGTGGCCGATTCACCGCTGACCGGTGCGGGTGAACGGCGAGGGCCGAACGGCGGGTGGCGGCGTCGCGGGATAATGCGATACTCATGACGCCCCGTGCGGTGCCCGGCGGTTCACGGTCGCCCATCGCATGCCAGTCGAACACGAGGTTCCGCAATGCGTTCACGATCCCTCGCACTGACATCCGGTTTCGCCGTCGCCGTACTCGCCGGCTGCGTGTCGCCGCAGATCGGTGCGTTCACCGATCCCGCCGCGCAGACGAGGGAGGTGGTCGGCGGCGCGATGGCGGCGCTGGCGGACCTCCCCCTGTTGGAGTACACCGGCGGTATCGGTGAGATCAGCGGTTCCGGTGAGCCGGCGACGGTCAGCATGGAGGTGACGGAGTCGGGAACCTCCTACGGCACGGCCGAGGTCGGCGAGTACACCGTGGACATCATGACCATCGACGGGGTCGTGTACGTCAAGGCGAGCGAGGCGTTCTGGATCTCCTACGGCGCCAGTGACAGCCATGCGGCCAAAGTGGACGGCGAGTGGGTGCAGGTCGATCCCGCCGAGTGGTTCGACGCGGGCGCGTTCCTGACGCCCGAGGAGTACGCGGCGCTGTTGACCGAGGCGATGGGCGACGCCGGATCCACCGAGATCGCCCTGCCCGAGCCGCAGGACCTCGACGGAGTCGAGGTGTACCCGATCGCCGTCGGTGAGGGCTTCGTCTACGTGACGGTGGCCCCGCCGCACACCGTGGTCGCGGTCGTGAACGTCGGCGTCACGGTCGACCCGTCCGACCCGGGCGGAGTGATCCTCAGCACCGATGTCGCGGCGCTCGACGACGGCGCGCTGGACGCCCTGCTCGAAGTCCTGGAGACCGCGATCGGGGAACTGGCGACCGTGTACACCGACGACAGCCAACTCGTCCTGGCCGAGAGCAGCCCGGCGATGGAGTGCTCCAACTCCACCTTCAAGTGCACGATGAGCGTCGATGTCACCGCCGACATCAGCGGCGAGTTCGTGTTGGCGGACAAGGTGTCCATCACGTTCAAGGCCACCGCGGACGGCGGCCCGCTCGGTTCGAAGAAGTGCGACGACAAGGCCGACGCGAAGATCGGCGAGACGGTGTCGCTGTCGTGCGCCGTGACGTTCAACGTCCCCGCCGACGGTGTCGAATACCCCATCAACTCGTCGTGGACGGTGACCGGCGTCGCCACCTTCAAACCCGACACCGAGGCGATCCTCGAAGCGCTGCAGGAGGAGTTCGCCGAGCTCGGATAGGGCGTCCGGCGCGGCCGCGATAACCGGTCGCGCCACCACGGCCGACACCGCACAATGACGGCATGTCGCATATCGAGATCACCGCGCTCGACCCCATGGACCAGGCACAGGTCGACGCCTGGCTCGCCATGCGGGAACGAATCCGCGCACAGGACATACCGGACTTCCCGCCGTCGTCACCGGCCCCCTCGATCGTCCGGCTCACCCGGACGACCAGGGCCACGCGGGTGGAACAGTTGCTGGCCGTCCGCGACGGCCGACCGGTCGGCACCGTCGAGGTCATGTACTCACAGCTGGACAACCGTCACCTCGTGGAGTTCGAACTGGAGGTGGACCCGGCCGCCCGCCGCACCGGCGTCGGGGCCGCGTTGTTGGCCGAGGTGGAGCGCCGCGCCGTCGCCGACGGCCGCACCACCCTGATCACCTATGTGATGCAGCAGTTGCCGGACGGGCCGGAACGCGCCGACCACGGTGAACGGTTCGCGCTGGCGACCGGGTTCACCGCCGGCCTGGACGAGATCCGCCGTCGTGCCGACCTCTCGGTCGCCGACCAGCCGGGACTCGACCGGATGCTGGCCGAGGCGTGGGAGCGCGCCGAGGGATACGAACTGGTGCAGTGGGTGAGTCGCGCACCCGACGACCTCGTCGACGCGGTCGCCTACCTCGACGGCCGGTTGCTGTCGGACTCGCCGACCGGTGACCTGGACATGGAGCCCCAGAAGGTCGACGCGGCCCGTATCCGTGAGATGGAGGACGTCCGCCTGACCGCCGGACAACTGTCGCTCAACACCGGAGTCCGTCACGTCGCCACCGGCGTACTGGCCGGATGGACGGACATCATCGTGAACCCCGTATCCGAGACCCATTGCTGGCAGGGCATCACGATCGTCGACCCCGACCACCGGGGGCACCGGATCGGCACGATCCTGAAGATCGAGAACCACCGGTTCGTGACCTCCTACCGGCCCCGGATGCGGTACGTGCACACCTGGAACGCCGAGGAGAACGACTACATGATCAACATCAACGAGGCGGTCGGCTACCGGGCGCAGGAACGCTGGGTCGCGTTCCAGAAGAAGCTCACGGCATGACGGACGGGGGTGGCCGTGGCGTCGGCCGCCCCTGGCTCCGCCCGAGGTAAAACCGGTTGCGGCGGCCCCGCACCGGACGCAGACTTCGGGAATGGAGACGACGACGATCGACACGCACGACGCGGACACCGCCGCGGAACTGCTGGCGCTGCACCGGGCCGCACACGACGCCGACCAACCCGACAACCCGGGGCCGTGCGGTGTCGCGTTCCCCGTGAACCTCCGTCACCCACGTCCGGGCGCCGACATCGTGCATCGGGTGGTGCGGCGGGACGGGGTGATCGTCGGTCACGCCGAGGTCTACCTCCCCACCATGGACAACCTGCACTTCGCCGGCGCGGAGATCACCGTGCACCCCGGACACCGCCGCCGGGGCATCGGCCGCGCCCTGTTCGAGGCCGCCGTGGCGATCGCCGAGGGTGCCGGCCGCCGGAGCCTGTCGATCGGGACCATCGCGGGCTGGGAGGACGGCCCCGCCAGGTCGGAGGCCGGACGCCACTTCCTCACCGCGATGGGCGCGTCACTCGCGTTGACCGAGGTGCACCGGCGGGCGCCGGTCGACTACCTGGACCCGGCCGAGGAGGAGCGGATGACGGCCGAGGCCCTGGCCGCCTCCGAGGGCTACGAGACGATCGCGTGGACCGGGGTCATGCCGAGGGAACTCCTGGAGCCGGTGGCGAGGTTGGACAGCACCTTCCTCGCCGAGGCTCCGATCGGTGAGCTCGACCTGGAACCGGAGAAGATCGACGAGCAGCGGATGCGCGACAACCAGGAGGCGACCCTGGCGCGCGGCATCTTCTGCTGCGGTGTGGTCGCGCGGCCGATCGGCAGCACCGAGATCGTGGCGAACACGGTGATCGGCGTGAAGACCGAGCCGGGGGACGTCGCGGACCAGTGGATCACGCTGGTGTCGCCGAAGCACCGCGGCCACAAACTGGGCATGCGGGTGAAGTTGGAGAACCACCGCCAACTGCGTGCGGCCCGGCCGGAGGTGAAGACGGTGGGCACCGGCAACGCCGACGTCAACGCCCACATGATCGCCATCAACGAGGCGTTGGGCTTCCGCACCGTGGACGCCTGGTACGAGTACCAGATCACGCTGCCGCGAGGCTGAACCGAAACGGCCCGACGGGACCGCGCTTCGGCGCTTCCCGTTGGGCCGCTTCATGTCTGGCGCAGGTCGTGTACACATGATCCATGACACCGATGAGATTGGACACCGACGATCCCCGGCAGGTCGAGGACTTCCTGACGCTGGGGGAGCGCGTCGCCGCCCACGACCGGGACGGGATGCCCGAATGCCGTCACCAGACCCGGCACCTGATCACCCGCGCCGTGCCCGGTGAGCACCGCGAGATGTACCGCGTGGTCGAGGACGGCGAGACCGTGGGCGCGCTCATGATCACGATCCCCGAACGGGAGAACAGCCATCTCGCCCAGTTCGGCCTGCTCGTGGCACCCGGCCACCGCAGACGGGGGATCGGTACGGCGCTGCTGGAGACGGCGTTGACTCGGGCGAGGGAACACGGATGTACGACGATGCTCACCAACGCCACCGGCCCGTTGCCCGAGCGCTCGGTGTGGGCCGACACCGCCTCCGAGTTCGCCGCCGTCCACGGATTCACCGCCGCGCAGCGGATGATCGGGCAGCAGCTCGACCTGGCGGACTCCGAGGCCGCCGCCGGGAGGTGGTGGCCGGAGGCGGCCCGGGCCTCGGCCGGATACGACCTCGTCGGGTATGTCGACGAGGTGCCCGAGGAGCTGGCCGAGGGGGTGGCGACCCTGGTGACCCGCGTGAACCTGGACGTCCCGACCGGCGAGGTGGACCGGAAGGTCGTCGAGTTCGACGTCGCCAGACTGCGCGAGAGCGAGGTGGCGGAACGTGAACGCGGCGTCCGCAGGGTCGGCGTGGCCGCCCGTCACCGGGAGACCGGTGAGGTGGCGGGTTACAGCACGCTCCTCATCACGCGCGGCAACCCCTGGTTGGCCAGTGTCAACATGACACTGGTCGCGCCGCCGCACCGCGGACACCGGCTGGGGCTGGCCATGAAGATCCGGGTGCAGCGCGACGTCGTCCGGCACTTCCCCGCCGTGACGACCATCGACACCGGCAACGCCGACGTCAACGACCACATGCGCGAGGTCAACCGGCGGCTCGGGTTCCGCCCGATCGGCGCGGTCACCGTGTACCAGCGGCGTCTGTGAACCCCGTCCGCCGGGAGGGGGACACCCGACGGGTCACGGAGGCGGTGGCGGCGACAGGATGGGGTCATGGAGATCACCGCCTTCGCCCCCGGCGCACCGGACACCGACCGGCTCACCACCGAGACGGTCGGCGTGATCGTCGCCGCCGCCGACCACGACGGTTTCGGCGCGCCGCCGTGCACGACCCTGCTGTCGTTCGAGCTCAACGAGACCGACAACCCGGAGTTCCACCGCGACACCTGGCTCGCCCGAAGTGGTGACGAGACGGTGGGCGTGGCGTGGTTGATCCGGCCGGCGAAGGAGAACCGGCACCTCGCCCGGCTCGGTGTGGTGGTGTCACCCGACCGGCGGCGCGAGGGGATCGGGACGGCGCTCGTCGCGCGGTGCCTGGAGGCCGCCGCCGCAGACGGGCGCCGCGTCGTGACGGCGGACGGGGCGGCACCGGAGGACGGTGACGACGATGGCGGGGTCGCCGGGGCGTTCGCGCGCAGCCTCGGGTTCCTTCACGTGCACCGGACACTGTGGTGGCGGCTCGACCTGGCCGGGGTGGATCGGGAGGAGGAGGACCGGCTGCGGGCGGCCGCGTCGGACCGGTCGGCGGACTACGACCTGGTGAGCTGGGTGGGCCGGATCCCGGACGCGCGGGCGGCGGGCTTCGCGGCCCTGGTGTCCATCGTCAACGGTGAGGTGCCGCACGGTGACCTCGAGGTGGAGGACATGGTCGTCGACGTGGCGAGGCTGCGCGCCGACGAGCGGCGCCGGGCGCCGTCGGGGGTGGCGGTCCTGTACGTGGTGGCGGTGCATCGCCGCACCGGCGAGACGGCGGCGTACACGACGGTGCGGTTGCCGGAGACCACCCCCGCGCACGCGGCGGTCGGCATCACCCTGGTGCACCCGGAACACCGTGGCAGGCGGCTCGGCCTCGCCGTCAAGTTGGAGGCGCATCGCCTGCTGCGGGAACGGCGCCCGGCGGTGCGATGGCTGGAGACCGGCAACGACGACACCAACCGGCACATGATCGCGATCAACGAGACGCTCGGGTTCGTCCGCGACGGCAGCGTCGTCACCTACCGCCGCGAGTGGTGAACCGTGGTACCGGGCGGATCGGTGTGTGGTCCGGGGGAGGCGGCGTGGCACCTCGCCCGGTGGGTCCCGGGGGCCTCCAACCTCCGCCCCATATGTGGATCGTAGAACGGTTTCGGCACCCGGCGCCAGTGGAGCGGAGGTGGCCTGTGGACGACGGGGCGGTTGTGGACAACGGCGGTGGGTGGACCCCGCTGTTCCCCGTCCCCGGCCGATGCGCGTCTCGTGGGCGAACCGTGACGGCCACGGTGACACTTCCCTCAGCCGACGCGCCAGTCGGGTCCTGAACGGAGACTGTGATGGTCCAACGCACTCGTATGTGGAAGCTCTTCGGTGCGGTGATGCTCGGGCTCGTGTTGAGCACCGCCGCCGTGACCGGTACGGCCGCCGCGAGCGACGTGGTGACTCCGGCGGGGGACTGCGACCCCACCCCCGGTGGCCCGCCGAGCTGCCCCTGACGCCGTGCCGTGCCCGTTCGGCCGCACCCGTCGCCGGTGTGGCCGAACGGGGGCGGCTCCGGAATGCGCGTGAGCCCGGCGCCGGTGTTCTCGCAAACCGAGCGTTGTGGACAAATCGGGCGTCACGGTGACATCGCGACGATGTCGCCCAGTCCCACCGTCCGCCGGCGTGAGCCGGATCGGCACTTTCCCCTCGTCGGCTTCCCTGCCGTACCGTGTTCCGGCTGGGCTCGCGGCCGTCAGTGCCCCTCGTTCCACCGTCACGGCCACTTGCCATGGCGCATTGCTGATGTCATCATGACGTCATGCAGATCAGCGCTCTTGAAACGCCGGCCGCTCCCGGGGTACTCGCCGAACTCGCCGACATGGTCGTCGCCACCGCGCGACACGACCGCGACTTCATGCCCGTGTGTCCACATCGCCTGACCGCGATGCTGCGCGAACCGGTGACCGAGGACCACAGCGTCGAGGTGTGGATCGCCCGCGACGCCGACCGGATCGTCGGCGCGGCGTGGCTGACCCGGTTCCACATCGAGAACCGCGACATCGGCGTCATCGAGGTCGGAGTCTCACCCGGGGACCGCCGTCGCGGCGTCGGCCGCGCTCTCCTCGACGTTCTCGTGGCCGCCGCCCGGTCACACGGCCTGACCCGGTTGGTGGGCAACGGCATCGCGACGATCCGGGACGGCGGCGGCGCCGCTGCGGGCTTCGCGAGCGCCACCGGCTTCACCCCGGCGCTGACCTCCACGATCCGGCGACTGGACCTGCGGGGCGTCGACTCCGCCGCGGAGGCGGCGGCGTGGGATGAGGCGGTGGCCGGATCGACCGACTACGCGCTCGCCGGCTGGGTCGGCGACGTCCCGGAGCGGTACGTCGAAGGCGTGGCCGCGATCTTCTCCATCGCCAACGGCGAGGTGCCCAGCGGGGACATGGACATCGAGGACGCCGCCATCGACGTGCCCCGCTGGCGGGCCGAGGAGCGGCGCATGGCGGCGGAGGGCCTCGGCAGGTTGGCGGTGGCCGCAGTACATCGCGAGACCGGTGAACTGGGCGGCCTCAGTACCGTCAAGTTGCCGAAGGGGACGCCCGAGCACGCCTCGGTGGGCCTCACGATCGTCCACCCGGGACATCGGGGGCGGCGCCTGGGGCTGGCGTGCAAGATCCGGGCGCACCGGATGTTGCGCGCGGAGTTCCCGTCGGTCAGGTACCTGGAGACCGGCAACGCCGACGTGAACCGGCACATGATCGCCATCAACGACCGCCTGGGTTTCCGCCCGCACGGGGCCCTGCACACGTTCCAGCGGACGTGGTGAACGCTCAGTCGCGACCGGAGTCGGGCTGCAGTGACGTGAACAGGGCGTAGGGGCGGGCGCCCGCGACGTTCGGCCGGTCGGCGTACTCGTCGAAGAGGCGTTGCAGGCGCGCGTGCAGTTCGGCGCGCTCCTCGTCGGTCAGTCTGAGCCCGAGCCGCCACATGCCGCCGTCGGTCCCGGTCAGGTCGTGGGGGAGTTCGGCGATGAACGCCTCGATCATCGCCGAGCTCAACCCGGCCGAATGGTGCGCGCCGACGTCGACGCGCCAGGACTTCCGGGTCGCCAGGTACGGGATCTCGCGGGCGCCGCGCCTGCCGGTGCGGGCCGGCCGGGCGGCGAGGAAGCCGGTCGACACCAGGGTGCGGACGTGATGCAGGACGGTCGCCGGGTTCATGTCCAGCCGGTCGGCGATCTCCTTGTTGGTGAGGGCCTCGTCCAGGCACAGCCGGAGGATGCGCATCCGCAGGCCCGAGGCCAGTGCCTTGGCCTCCGCCTCGGTCGCGGCCGGCTTGTCTTCGCGCATCGGCTCAGTCTACGAACGGGGTCACGGCGCGACACCGGCCAGGTTTCCGACACAATACCGATTGACTTTTCCCAATCGATTGCCGAGGCTTCCCTACATGCCGATCACCCGTCGACTCGGACTGCTGCGCGACCACGACTTCCGTGGCCTCTTCGTGTCCACCACCGTCAGCCAGTTCGGGCACCAACTCACCACACTCGCCATCCCGCTCATCGCCGTGGCGGTGCTGTCGGCCGGTGAGTTCCAGGTCGGCATGCTCACCGCCGCCGCCAGCGCCGCCTTCCTGCTGGTCGGCCTACCCGCCGGAGCCTGGGTCGACCGGATGCGCCGCCGCAACGTGTTGATCGTCGCCGACGTCGCCCGGGGCGCGCTGCTGCTGACCGTGCCGGTCGCCTGGTGGTGCGACGTGCTCACCATCTGGCAGCTCTACGTCGTCGTGCTGGTCAACGGCGTGTTCACCGTGTTCTTCGACGTCGCCTACCAGAGCTACCTGCCGCATCTGGTGGGGCGGCGACACCTCATGGAGGGGAACTCCAAACTGGAGGCGGTCCGCGCGGTCTCGCAACTGTCCGGTCCCGGCCTGGCCGGGCTCCTCATCCAGTGGTTGACCGCGCCGGTCGTCCTGTTCCTCGACGCCGTCGCCCTGGCCACGTCGGCCCTGGCGGTCGCCCGGATCCGCAGCCGCGAGGTCGTGGAACCCGTCGCGCCCGGCACCCGGTTGCGGACCCAGATCGGTGAGGGACTGCGGTTCGTGTTCGGCAACCGGCTGCTGTGGTCGATCGCGTTGTGCACCGGCATCGGGAACCTGTTCTACACCATGTACGCGTCGATGGAACTGGTGTTCCTGGCGCGGGAACTCCACCAGACCCCCGGAACCATCGGCCTGATCTTCTCCGTCTCGGGCGCCGGCGGCCTGCTGGGCGCGTTCGTCGCCCGCCGGCTCACCGCCCGGTTCGGCCAGGGCCCGACCATGTGGCTGTCGATGCTGCCAGTGGGACCGGCCGCCGCACTGATGCCGATGGCCGCACCGGGGTGGAGCCTGTGGCTGGCCGCGCTGGGCGGCGTCGTGGTGTCCATGGGCGTGGTCGTCTACAACATCACGCAGGTCAGCTTCCGCCAGGGACTCACCCCCGACCGTCTCCTCGGCCGCATGAACGCCACCATGCGTTTCCTGGTGTGGGGGACCATGCCGTTGGGCGGGCTGATCGGCGGCGTCCTCGGTGAGATCCTCGGCGCCCGGGGCACGATGTGGGTGGGTGTCGTCGGCTCCGGCCTGGCGTTCCTGCCGATCGTGTTGTCGCCGCTGCGCCGCATGCGGGAGCTGCCGACGACCGGCGGGGACTCCGATGTCCTGGCCGAGAACCCCAAGGCTGCGGCATGATGTCACCCATGACGCACCCATTGCTCACGAAGCATCGCGACACCCTCGACGCGGCCGTCTCGGCGATCACGACGCGCGGCTACCACTCGGTCTACCCCGAATCACCGAGTCCCCGGATCTACGGCGAGAACGCGGCGGCCGACGGCAAGGCGGAGTTCGAGGGACTGCTCGGCAAGCAGTTCGACCTGGACACCCCCGACGTGGTCGACTACGTCGCCACCGAGAGCAGCCCGTTCGGCATCGAACTCGGTGTCCACTACCCGCGCGCCGACGCCGAGGCGCTCCTGACCGCCGCCCGCCGCGCCTGGCCGACGTGGCGCGACGCCGACCCCGACACCCGCGCGGCGGTGTGCGTGGAGATCCTGGAACGGATCCACCGGCACGTGTTCACCCTGGCCAACGCGGTCCACGCCACCACGGGCCAGGCCTTCGTCATGGCGTTCCAGGCGGGCGGCCCGCACGCGCTGGACCGCGGCCTGGAGGCGGTCGCGTACGGGTACGCCGAGCAGCGACGCACGCCCGCCACCGCGTACTGGGAGAAACCCGCCAAGGGCGAACCGCTGGCGATGAACAAGCGCTACCACGTCGTCCCGCGCGGTGTCGCGCTGGTGATCGGGTGCAACACGTTCCCGACGTGGAACTCCTACCCGGGCCTGTTCGCCTCGCTGGTGACCGGCAACCCCGTGATCGTGAAACCGCACCCGCAGGCGGTGCTGCCGCTGGCGTTGACCGTCAGGTACGCCCGCGAGGTGCTGGTCGAGGCCGGCTTCGACGCCGATCTGGTCGGCCTGGCCGCCGAAGACCCCAGCGACCGGATCGCCGCGACCCTGGCGCTCGACCCCCGGGTCAGGATCGTCGACTTCACGGGGTCCACCGAGTTCGGCGACTGGCTGGAGGCCAACGCCCGGCAGGCGCGGGTCTACACCGAGAAGGCCGGCGTCAACACGATCGTCGTCGACTCCACCGACGACTTCAAGGGCATGTGCCGCAACATCGCCTTCACGCTCAGTCTGTACAGCGGGCAGATGTGCACCACCAGCCAGGCGATCTTCATCCCCGAGGGCGGCATCGACACCCCCGACGGTCACGTCTCGGCAGACGACGTCGTGGCGGGGATCGCGGGCGCGGTGGCCAAACTCACCGGTGACGCCGAACGCGCCGTCGAGATCATCGGCGCGATCGTCTCCCCGCAGGTCGCCGACCGCATCGACGCCGCCGCCGAGACCGGCGAGGTGGTGCTCGCCTCGAAACGCCTGGAGCACCCGGCGTACCCCGGCGCGCGGGTCCGGACGCCGCTGCTGGTGCGGCTGCCCGCCGACGCCCGCGACGTCTACGGCACCGAGTGCTTCGGGCCGGTGTCGTTCCTGGTCACCACCGCCGACACCCGGGAGAGCCTTCGCCTGGTCACCGAGGTCGTCGCCGAGCGCGGCGCCCTCACCATGGGCGTCTACTCCACCGACGAGGACGTGCTCACCGCCGCGGAGGAGGTCGCCCGGGAGGTCGCCGTCCACCTGTCGTGCAATCTGACCGGCGGCGTGTTCGTCAACCAGTCCGCGGCGTTCTCCGACTTCCACGGTTCGGGCGGCAACCCGGCCGCCAACGCCTCGCTCACCGACCCCGCCTACGTGTCCGGACGCTTCACGATCGTGCAGTCGCGGCGGCACGCCTGACGGTGGGTCATGCCCGTCACCTGCGGGTCTAGCCGGGGTAGCCGCGTTCCATCGGGTAGCCTCGGTAACCGGTCATCGTTCGCGACCAGTGCCGTGGGAACAAATCGTATGGCAGGTTAGTTGGGTGATCTACCGGCTACGCGTCCGCGCTGCCGGGTCAAGGCACAGTAAGAAGGAAATACATGGCACAGGGCACCGTCAAATGGTTCAACGCGGAGAAGGGCTACGGCTTCATCGCCGTGGACGGCGGAGCTGACGTCTTCGTCCACTTCTCGGCAATCCAGACGGACGGCTACCGTTCGCTGGATGACGGTCAGCGCGTCGAGTTCGAGATCGGTCAGGGCAACAAGGGCCCGCAGGCTGAGAACGTGCGCATCGCATAAGGCGGGGCGTGACAAGCGCTACGGCCCGTCCGGCATTCCGCCGGGCGGGCCGTTTTCGTGCCCGGAACCCGTGACGGGTTCCCCCGCGTCGCCGCGCGGCCACCCGGCGGGGACGCCCTCGTTAAGGTGGGCGGCGACACCCCGCGTCACCGCCGAGCTTCAGGATGGGACCCCCGATGACCGTTCCGGCCGACGTGCCCGCAGGGCACGACCCGCTGATCCCCACCGACTTCGCCGGCTGGTTCACCGCGATCACCGAGACGTTGCGCCGCAGTGGCCGCCGGATGGCGGCGGTGACGGCGCTGTGGGGTGTCGTGCCGACCATCGGCGGCGCCTACTCGACGTACCTCACCACCGGCGTGCTGGCGGAGGTGGAACGGACACTGCCGGAGAACCCCACCGGCCGCGCCTCGGCCGCCGACCTCGAGCTGGTCCTGTCGGCGTTGGGCACCTTCGCCGGCGTGTTCGCCGCCCTCGTCGGCGTCTCCCTGCTGCTGGGCTACTTCACGCTCGCGGGGATCGCCTCGGCGATGCGGATCGCGGTGTACGACGCCCACGGCCGTGACCTCGCCCTCACCGACGCGCTGCGTTTCGGCGCCCGCCGGGGACTCCGCATGTGGGGCTGGTATCTGCTGGTCTCGCTGTGCGTCATGGTCGGCCTGTGCCTGTGCGTGCTGCCGGGCATGTACCTGGCGGTCGTGTTCGCGTTGTTCGTGCCGGTCGCCGTGTTCGAGGGCGGCGGCCAGGTCCTGGCGCGTTCCCTGCGGCTGGTCCACCGGTCGTTCGGCGCGATGCTCGGGCGCATCCTGCTGGTGGGGGCGGTGTGCGTCGCGGTGTCGCTTCTCGGCGCGCAACTGTTGGCGATGACCGGCCTGGCGGTGATGTCGCCGCAGGACGTCACGGTCGTGTCGGTCGGCGCGGAGGCCGTGGTCACCTGGGTCGTGGGTGTCGCGACCGGGATGGTGCTCGCCGCGGGCCTGCTGGTCACCTACGCGGAGACGCGCGCCGGTGACCGTGACCTGGTGACCTCCGAGCAGTTGATCTGAGCCGGGCCGCCGTCGTCGGCGACCTCTCGGGCCGAAACGGGCGAATCGGTCCATTCCGGTTGGTAGGTTGCGGGCATGACTGTCACGCCACCGCCGCCACCGGGCCACGAACCCCCCGAAGATCCGTATCGGGGTGATCCGGGGGCGCCGCAGAGCGGTCGGGGGCCGACCCCGCAGCCGGGGGGATACGGCGACCCGCCGACCCCGCCCGGCGGGTACGGTCAGCCGCCCGGCGGGTACGGGCAACCACCCGGCGGAGGCTACGGACCCCCGCCGGGCGGATACGGGCAACCCGCGCAGGGCGGCTGGGGTGGTTACGGATCGGGTGGGACACCGCCCGGCGGCGTGCCACCCGGTCAGCCACCCGGCGGCGGTCGTTCCGGAGACCCGCTGTGGTCCGACGACGTCGGCGGGTGGTGGCAACGCGGCATGGAGGTCTTCCACCGGAGTTGGCGCACGATCGCCGTCCTCATGCTGATCGGCGTGTTCATCCCCTCGGTCATCCTGGGTTCGACGAACTCGCTCAGCGGGGTGGACCTCTACGGCGCCTCGATGGACGAGTACGACACCGAGATGATCGGACGCTCGCTGCCGTCGCTGATCGCGGCCCTCATCGTGGGGTATCTCACCGCGCTGGCGTGGACGGCGGCACTGCGCGCGGCCGTCAAGGAGTCGGTCGGCGAGTCGGTGAGCGTGGGGGAGTCCCTGGCCTACGGGCTGCGGCGGGGGCTGCGGCTGTGGGGTTGGGGCATCCTGGCGTACCTGACCGTGGTGATCGGCTTGGTGCTGTGTGTCCTGCCCGGCCTGTGGGCGTTGTTCGCGCTGAGCCTGATCGCGCCGGCCGCGACCTTTGAGGCGGGCAGCCCGTACGTGCGGTCGATCAAGTTGACGCACCGGAACTTCGGCGGCGCGCTCGGCAGGCTCGTGCTGGCGTGGCTGGTCATCGTGTTGTTCGGGTGCGTCGTGGGTCTCATCGGGGGCGCGGTGTCCGCGGCGGCAGCGGTCGCCTTGTCCGGCGCGGCGGAGGTGATCGTGCTGATCCTGGTGCAGGCGGTCATGTCGCTGGTCCTGATCATCCCGTCGGTGTGGCTGGTGGGGATGATCCTGTGCACGTACGTGTGGGCGCGGGGCCGGACCGAACCGGTGTCGGCGGCGTCGTTGTCGATGGAGGCGGATCGGTGATCCGGCGGTTACCCGGCCCGTCATCTACTGTGGTGACGGGCCGTTTCCACACCCCGCGTTTGGCACTCTAGCCCTGAGAGTGCTATACCTGTGTTTGGCACTCGTGACCGTCGAGTGCCAGCCGGGATGGCGGGGCCGGTCCGTGCCCGCGTGACGTCGTCGCGTGGGGGACGTGCCGGTCAGGTCGTCGCGGGCCCGCTGCGCCCGGCAACCAGACGTGATCAATCGATATCCGGAAGGGTACAAGCCGAATGGCCAAGATCATCGCGTTCGATGAAGAGGCTCGCCGTGGCCTGGAGCGGGGTATGGACACCCTGGCCAACGCCGTCAAGGTGACTCTGGGTCCCAAGGGCCGCAACGTCGTCCTCGACAAGAAGTGGGGCGCCCCCACGATCACCAACGACGGCGTCAGCGTCGCCAAGGAGATCGAGCTGGAGGACCCGTACGAGAAGATCGGCGCCGAGCTGGTCAAGGAGGTCGCCAAGAAGACCGACGACGTCGCCGGTGACGGTACGACCACCGCGACCGTGCTGGCCCAGGCCCTGGTCAAGGAGGGTCTGCGCAGTGTCGCCGCGGGCGCGAACCCGATCGCCCTGAAGCGGGGCATCGAGGCCGCCGTCGCCGCCGTCGCCGACAACCTGTCGAAGCTGTCCAAGGACATCGAGTCCAAGGAGCAGATCGCGGCCACCGCCTCGATCTCCGCCGGTGACACCACGGTCGGCGACATCATCGCCGAGGCGATGGACAAGGTCGGCAAGGAAGGCGTCATCACCGTCGAGGAGTCCAACACCTTCGGCCTGGAGCTGGAGCTCACCGAGGGTATGCGCTTCGACAAGGGCTACATCTCGGGTTACTTCGTGACCGACCAGGACCGTATGGAGACCGTCCTCGACGACCCGTACATCCTGATCGCCAACTCCAAGATCTCGGCGGTGAAGGACCTGCTGCCGACCCTCGAGAAGATCATGCAGAGCGGCAAGTCCCTCGTGATCATCGCCGAGGACGTCGAGGGCGAGGCGCTCGCGACCCTGATCGTGAACAAGATCCGGGGCACCTTCAAGTCGGTCGCCGTCAAGGCCCCCGGCTTCGGTGACCGCCGCAAGGCCATGCTGGGTGACATCGCCACCCTGACCGGTGGCCAGGTCATCAGCGAGGAGCTGGGCCTGAAGCTGGAGAACGCCACCCTGGACCTGCTGGGCCAGGCCCGCAAGGTGGTCATCACCAAGGACGAGACCACCATCGTCGACGGCGCCGGTGACCAGGACCAGATCAACGGCCGGGTCGCGCAGATCCGTACCGAGATCGAGAACTCCGACTCCGACTACGACCGCGAGAAGCTGCAGGAGCGGCTGGCCAAGCTGGCCGGCGGCGTCGCGGTGATCAAGGTCGGCGCCGCCACCGAGGTGGAGCTGAAGGAGCGCAAGCACCGCATCGAGGACGCCGTGCGCAACGCCAAGGCCGCCGTGGAAGAGGGCATCGTGCCCGGTGGTGGTGTGGCGCTGGTGCAGGCCGGTGCGACCGCGTTCGACAAGCTCGACCTCGAGGGCGACGAGGCGACCGGTGTGCAGCTGGTCCGCAAGGCGCTGTCGGCTCCGCTGAAGCAGATCGCCGCCAACGCCGGCCTCGAGGGTGGCGTCGTGGCCGAGCGCGTCGCGGGCCTGCCCGCCGGGCAGGGCCTCAACGCCGCGACCGGCGAGTACGTGGACATGCTGGCCGAGGGCATCAACGACCCGACCAAGGTCACCCGGTCCGCGCTCCAGAACGCCGCGTCGATCGCCGCGCTGTTCCTGACGACCGAGGCCGTCGTCGCCGACAAGCCGGAGAAGGCCGCGGCCGACCCGGCCGGCGGTGCCGGCGACATGGGCGGCATGGGCGGCTTCTAAGCCGTTCGCCGTTCAGGCGTCACCAGGTTCATCACCGGAGGGCCGGGTCGTGAAGACCCGGCCCTCCGGCGTGTCCGGGGGTGGGGACGACCCGGCGTGGTCGCGGCGGAGGCGGCATTTAGGCTGGACGGCCTCTCCCGGTCACGGCACGTCCCCGTTCGGCAGCCGGTCGGCGGTGTGGCGGGCCACTGCACGGCAACCGGTCCCTCACCCGTTTCTCCCCGGGTGGGGGCCGGTTCGCGGTGGTGGCTCCCGGCGACGGCCCCGGTGTCCGTTTCGCGGTGACCGGAGGACGGTGAGTTGTCGCACATACCCACCAGTACGGCAACCGATTGCCATCCCGGCTCGTGCTCTATCGAAATGCCCCCATGCATCAATCGAATGGAGCGCGACATGCGACGCACCGCAGTCGGTGTCGGCGTGGTCATGGCCCTGTTGGCCACCGGGACCACCGCCGCACACGATCCGGACGGCCAGCCGCCCCCCGACAACGGTTCCCCGACCGACACGATCCCCCTGGTCACCGGTGACCGGCTCGCACCCCGGCCGGAGGGCGGATACACCGTCATCGCCGCCGACGGCGCCCGGCCCGGTGGGTACCTCTCCTACTCCGGGCCCGACGGCGCACCGCTTCTGGTGCCCGCCGAGGCCGCCGAGGACGTCGCCGTCGGACGCCTCGACCACCGGCTGTTCGACCCCGCCTGGCTGGCCGGGCACGGATACGCCGGTGCCACCGAACTCCCGCTCCGGATCGAGGACGCCTCGGGTACCCGGCGGGAGGACGTGCCGGTGGACGACGCCGAGGAGTTCTGGAACGACTGGACCGAGACGGCCGACGCCTCACCGGACGCCCGCCTGCTCCTCGACGACGCGGTCGCCGAGGTGGAACCGCTGTCGGCCACCGAGGACGAGGGCACCGAGGTGACCGTCCACTTCGCTCCGCCGGAGGGACAGCCCTTCGACTCCGCCCAGATCAACCTCCAGCACGTCGAGACCGGCGAGACCTGGTACATCCGCGGCGGGACCGAGGGCGTCGGCACCGGCGCCCTCCCGCAGGGCGAGTACTACGGCATCGCCCTCATCGAGTCCGTGCTCGACGGCGGCGGCACCGGCTTCGCGCTGGTGTTCCAGCGTCTCAAGGTGGGCGCCGAACCCGTCACCGTCGACGTCGGTGGCGACCGGCTCCAGCAGCTCACCTTCGACACCGGGCGGCGCGGCGTCGAACTGCGGGCCATGGAACTGCGGCTCCAGATGAACTACGCCGTGTCCGGTTCCTCGATGAGTTTCACGGTGATCCAGTCCGGACCGCACCGGTACTACACGACCCCGACCGACGAGAAGGTCGTGGACTTCGCCGCCCGGCCGCTGCTCACCGACGCGTTCGACGCCGAGGGCCTGACCGACGTGCAGTACAACCTGGCGTTCTGGCAGGAGTCGGGCATCCCCGAGGACCTCGACTTCGTCACGAAGGACTCGCAGTTGGCCAGGCGCACCGTCGAGTACGCCCACACGGGTGTCCCCGGTCTGGTGCTGCGCGAGGACTACGCCCGGCTGACCCCCACCAACAACTCCGCCTACGTGGTGCCGCAGGTGCCGGTGGCGTTGCCGTCCACCCGGACGGAGTTCTTCACCGCCGACCCGGCGGTCGAGTGGCACCGTGGCGCCCAGGTGTACGGAACCTCCGATCCGGACCGGACGTCGCGGTACACCGGCAGTCTGCGGCCGGGTCGCGGCACCGAGACCTGGGGCGGCGGACCGCTCGGTCCGGCGCTCGTCCCGACGGTCTACCAGTACGCGCTGAGCCGCAACGAGGACCGCATCCTCGGGGTGGCGCCGTTGTGCTCCAGCCCCGAGGGCTTCGAGTACGGGCACGCGACCGCCGTGGGCGAGGCCGTGCTCTACCAGGACGGACAGGAGATCGCCCGGGACACCTGGCGACCGGAGGCGGTGTCGATCGCCATCCCGGAGGGCCACCGCGAGGGCGGGTACACGCTGTCGGTGTCCGTCCACAAGCAGCAGCCGTGGGCCGGCCTGGAGTGCCGGTCCCAGGCGGAGTGGACCTTCGAGTCCGCGACCACCTCGGACTACGTGCCGCTCGACCTGTCGGTGGTGCGTCTCGACGCGACCGGGGTCCGCAACGGCGAGGCCAGGGCGGGCGTCCCCCAACTGGTGACGCTGAACGTGGAACGGCAGGGCGACCAGGCCCGCACCCGGTCCCTGGGCTTCGAGGTCTCCTACGACGACGGCGCCACGTGGCAGCGGGTGCCGGTCGTCCGGCTCGGTGAGACCGGTCTGGCCGCGATCTGGCCGCCGCGCGGCGCGGACAACGTGTCCACGCGGATCACGGCCACCGATGACGCGGGCAACTCCGTGACTCAGACCGTGGTCGACTCCTACCGGCTGCGCTGACCCGTCACCGGCCGCCCCGTGTGAGAGCGGGGCGGCCGGTGACGTCCGTCCGCGATTCCGGCGGCCCCGCCGCCGGCCGGTCGATCACGCCGACTCGCGTGTCGTGAGATCCCGGTGCGCCGGCGAATACCCGGGTTCCCGTCTGGCACCCACTAAACGATAAGTTTCCGTACTATAAGGGCGCGCCGGGTGTACTCTCCACCCGGCGCGTACCCCTGTCGGCCGGACGAAGGACCTCCCCATGCCGCAACCCGCATCAGCCCGTCGCCTGCTGGAAGTGATCGCCCTGGACGCCGTCGACGCCGAGGCGGCCCAGCGGGGCGGTGCCGACCGGCTGGAACTGGTCACCGACATGGCCGCCGACGGGTTGTCGCCCTCCCCTTCGACGGTCTCGGCGATCAAGGCCGCCTGCGACCTGCCGGTGCGGGCGATGGTGCGGGTGAGTCCCGACTTCCTGGCCGCCGACGTACCCCGGTTGCGCGACCGGGCCGCCGCGTTGGCCGACGCCGGAGCCGACGGACTGGTCATCGGCTTCCTGACCCGCGACGGCGGCCTGGACGTCGACGCGATGACGCAGGTCGCCGCCGCCGGCGGAGTCCCGTGGACCTGCCACCGGGCGGTCGACCACGCCGCCGACCACCGCGCCGCCGTGGCCCGCGCCGCCGCCCTGCCCGGCGTCGACCAGATCCTCACCGCCGGATCCCCCGCCGGACTCGCCGAGGGCGCCGCGCGGGTCGCCGAGTGCGCGGCCGCCGCGCCCGTCATGGCGGGAGGCGGACTCACCGAACACCACGTGCCCGGCCTGCTCGCCGCCGGCGTCACCGCGTTCCACATCGGTTCGGCCGCCCGCGACGACTGGGACTCGCCCGTGGACCCCGCCCGGGTCGCCGGATGGCGCGCCCTCCTCGACCGCTGACCGTCCCGGTCGGTCCTCCTGAGACGGTCACGGTGCCGCCCCGCCGTCTCCCGCGTCGTGGAAGACCCGCGGCGACGGGGCAACCTCTAGGCTGTCCGGCATGTCTGAAGACCTCGCCAACCGGGTGTACGCCGTCGTGGAGAAATCTCCCGTCGTCGACGGCCACAACGACCTGCTGATCCGGCTTCGCGGCCTGAACCGCTACGACTTCGACGCCACCGACCTCACCCTGGACCAGTCCCCCCTCGGGCTGCACACCGACCTGCCCCGGCTGCGGGCCGGTGGCGTCGGGGGCCAGTTCTGGTCGGTGTTCGTGCCGGTGACCCTGGCCGGGGAGTCGGCCGTCACCGCGACCCTCGAACAGATCGATGCCGCTCACCAGATGATCGAACGCTACGACGCGCTGCGGTTCGCCGGGAGCGCCGACGACGTCGAGGCGGCGGTGCGGGACGGCCGGATCGCTTCCCTGCTGGGAATGGAGGGTGGCCACTCCATAGGGGACTCGCTGGGGACGCTGCGCATGATGTACCGCCTGGGTGTGCGGTACATGACGCTCACCCACACCAGCAACACCGCCTGGGCCGACAGCGGCACCGACGAACCCGCCTCCGGCGGGCTGAGCCCGTTCGGGCACGAGGTGGTGCGTGAGATGAACCGGCTCGGGATGCTCGTCGACCTCTCGCACGTCAGCCCCGACACGATGCGGGCCGCGTTGGCGACCAGCCGGGCACCCGCGTTCTTCTCCCACTCCAACGCGCTCGCGCTGTGTTCCCACCCCCGCAACGTCCCCGACGACGTCCTCGACCTGGTCCGGCAGACCGACGGCATCGTCATGGCCACCTTCGTGCCCGGCTTCCTCACCGAGGCGGGGCGGGAGTGGATGGACGCCCTGGAGGCCGCCGAGGGCCGCACCCCCGCGCAGTGGGAGGACGACAACGCCAGCGAGGAGGCGTACCGGGAACGGCGCCGGCGGCGTGAGGAGTGGCTGGCGGAGAACCCCTGCCCGCCGGTGTCCTCCGCCGACGTGGCCGATCACGTCGAGTACATCCGGGACCGGGCGGGCGTCGACGCGGTCGGTATCGGAGGAGACCTCGACGGCATCGCCACCACGCCGACCGACCTCACCGACGTCGCCGCCTATCCGCGACTGCTGGAGGAACTGGCCCGGCGCGGCTGGAGCGACGCGGAACTCGCGAAACTGACCTACGGGAACGTGCTGCGGGTACTGCGGCGCACCGAACAGGTCGCCGCCCGGCTCGCCACGGAGACCGGGCCGTCCCACGCCACGATCGACGCACTGGACGGCCCTGCGGGTGGGGACGCCGGCCGCTGAGACGCGACCGGCGTCCTCGGTCAGGTGGTCAACCGGTCGCGCAACTGCCGGTAACCGCCGGCCTCGGCGGCCAGCCACGCCGGATAGTCCGAACCGGACGGCACCTTGCGGAACGCCTTGCCCCGCCTGACGTCGGCGATCACCGGGGTGGCGCCCGGGCACGCCTGCGGCATCGCCGCCGCCGCGATCCACAGCATCGCGGCGGCGTCGGCGGCCGGGAGCGGGTCGGCCTTCAGGTAGAGGAACATCGCCTCGGTGCGGCCGTCCGGCAGCCGGTACGCGAGGTGCGGCGTGACCTTCACGGTGAGGCCGTGGTCGTGCCACCGGCCGGTCTGCACCTTGACGTGCTCGGTGCCGGCCAGCTGCGGGAGCAGTTTCCGCCAGCCGTCCACGACGGCCTGGTAGTTGCCGCGCCGCGACGGAGGGGCCTCCGCGAGGGCGTGACGGAGCACCGCGAGGTCGTCGCCGCTGCGCCGGCCCGCCAGGATCGCGGACAGGATGCGGCGGTAGAAGTCGCGGGCGGGACTGTATGGTTCGAGGGCTTGGGAGATGTGACGGTTGGCGACGTCGACCCGGGCGGCGCCCCGGGTGCGAAGGTAGTCCACGAAGCCGTTGAGGGGGAGTTCGATCGCTGACATCGGGCCTCCAGACGAATGGGAGTAACCGGTCGGTACAGCGAATCTATCCCCAGGGTATGACAGTTTTCGCTGCTCGGCGCGGGTGTCCACCGGCTCGAAATGTTGTTAACCTTCATTGGTCAGGTGAAGGCGTGTAGGAAACCAACGGAGGCGGATGTGGGCGACACCAACACGGTGGCGGCGAGTTTGCGGGGACTGGCCACCGAGGGCGCCGACCCGCGGTTCGCCGACATCGACAAGCTGACCCCGCTGGAACTGGCGACCGTCATGAACGACGCGGACGCCGAGGTGCCCGCCGCGATCCGGCCGCGCCTGCCGGTGATCGCCACGGCGATCGAGGCGATCGTCGCCCGGATGGCCGACGGCGGACGGCTGCGTTACGTCGGCGCCGGAACCGCCGGCCGCATGGCCGTCGTGGACGCCTCCGAATGCCCCCCGACCTTCTCCACGCCCCCCGAGCTGATCCAGGCCATCCTCGCCGGCGGACCCGACGCGATGACCAACGCCACCGAGGGCGCCGAGGACGACCGTGACGCGGGTGTCGCCGCCATCGCCGAACACCGGATCGCGCCCGGCGACGTCGTCGTCGGCGTCACCGCCAGCGGCCGGACCCCGTTCGTGCTGGCGGCCGTCGCCGAGGCCCGGCGTCGCGGCGCGTTGACTGTGGGCCTGTCGTGCAACGCCGGTGCCGAACTGTCCGCCGTCGCCGAACACGGCATCGAGGTGGTGGTCGGCAACGAGGTCGTCGCCGGATCCACCCGGTTGAAGTCCGGCACCGCGCAGAAGCTCGTGCTCAACATGATCTCGACCATCACGATGGTCCGGCTCGGCCACACCTACGGCAACTACATGGTCGACATGCGGGTGCTCAACGAGAAGCTGGCCGCCCGCGCCGCGAAGATGGTCGCCGACATCACCGGTGTGGACGTCGCGCGCGCCGCCGAGACGCTGGCGGCCGCCGACAACCACGCCAAGACGGCGATCCTCATGCTGGAGGCCGAGGTGGACGCCGACACCGCGCGGTCGTTGCTGGCGGCCGCCGGCGGACGGCTCGCCGCCGCCATCGCGCAGGCGGGCTGACCGCTTTCCGGAGTGGAACGGGACGGACGCCGATGGTGACCCGTCCCGTCCACCGCGTGGGCGGGACGCCGGTCAGGTGCGGCGGATCTCGATGTCGCCGCCGGAGGTGCGGGCCTTCACCTTGACGGTGGAGTCGCCCGGATCCGGTTCGCCCGTCTCGTCGAGGTGGTTCCGGATGGACCCGAACCCGGTCTGCACGTCGAGCAGCGCGGCGGTCCCCTCCGGGACGCCGACCTCTATGCGGCCCATCGAGGTCTTGAGCTCCACGGTGCCCGCGCTGACCTCGTCGATCGTGATGTTCCCCGTGGAGGTGGTTGCGACGACGTCGCCGCCGGCGCGGGCGACCACGATGTCGCCGTCGGTGCGCAGCCGGATCGATCCGGCCTCGTCCACGACGAGACGGCCGGCCCCGGTCCTGAACTCGCACGTGTCGAGCCGGCCGGTCGTCGTCAGGTTGAGGATGCTGCCGTACCCCTTGGCGAACAGGCTCGACCCGGTCGGCAGGGTGATCGCGACGTCGACCGACAGGCTCCTGCCGGTCGGCCCGATGTACTTGCGGAACGTCGGCCCCTTGACGCTGACGGTGCCGCCGGACGACTCCGCGCGGGTCTCCGCCGCCGCCGTCACGTCGGCCTCGTCGTCGGGGTCGGTGGGTGTCACGGTGACGACGGTGTCGGTCCGGTCCTCCGCGGTGACGGACAGGTTGCCGAGCATGACGCCGATCTCGACGCGGACCGGCCGGGGCGTGTGGAATGTGGGCATGTCATGTCCCTTTCGAGTGTGAGGTGGCGGTGCTCAACGCACCCAGCCGGTGAGGCGCTGCCTGCCGCCGGAGACGACCCGAGCGGTACCGGGACCGCGCGCTTCCAGTACGGCCGACGCCGCGCGTACCAGCCAGGCGTTGATCGACCGGCCCTCCGTGTCGGCGGCGGATTCGATGCGCGCCTTCAGCCCTTCGGACAACCGCAGGTTTATCCGCGTCATCGGGCCGTCGTCGGCATCCGGCGGCACCACTGTGGTGCCACCGGGCTCGGTGGTCTCGGCGTCGGGGGCGGCGGCCCCGGGCGGCGGCGTGACCGCGAAGGACGGTTCTCCGCCCCGCAGCCGCACCTCCACCGCCCCCGGGGAGAGCTCCCGTGTGATGTCGTCGGCCGCCGCCGAGAGTGCGTCCAGCAGTGTCAACCTGATGGTCGGGGCCAGTGCCGAGGCCATCCGCTCGGCGACCGCACGGTGCCGGCCGTCGGGGTCGGCGGCGAGCGCGAGTTCGCGTCGCGCCCGCTCCACAAATGGTTCCAAGTCCATGGTGCCATGGTGGCACAACATCGGTGCCATGACAAGTGGAGTGGCACCAGATCGGTGACGCCGGTGCCCCGCGAGGCGCCGCGCGCGGAGTCACCGGAAAACGGCTTGCGCGCGCGGCGCCGGCCTGGAATGCTGTGGTGCGATGTCCGATCGCGTCGGCCGGCACCGGTGCGCGACATCCACCCTCCGCGACCGCGGACGGGTCGAACGAGAGGAGGCGATGACCGTGATGGTTGCCGTTTCCGTGCTGCGTGCACTTCACAGCGCGCACCCATCGTTCCCCGTTTCGCCTCCACCGGTGAACGCCTGAACCACCGCACGGCCCGCATCGAGGGCCGTCCGCCCGGCGTCTCATCCACCGGTGGGCTCTGGTCAAGGAGACCCCGAAGTGTCACAGCACGACACGTTCATGCGTACCCGCAAGAAGTCCCACCGCCGTCTCGACGCCGACGACCTGGCGTACGAGGCTGAGGACCACGACTACTACCGGTCCTTCTTCGACGAGGAGGACGAGGACGCCCCGGGCGGGGACGGCCCACCCGAGGGTGACCGCTGGTCCATCTGGGACCAGTCCGAACCGTTGGAACGCGGCCCGAAACCGTACCCGGAGTGGCTGGTCACCGAGGCCGCCGCCGTCGACCACGAACTCGGCATCCTCAAGACCGGCAAGGAGGCCGACGTCTTCCTACTGGAACGCGCCGTCCCCGGCACCGACCGCAGCTGCCTGCTCGCCGCCAAGCGGTACCGCAGTTCGGAGCACTCCATGTTCCGCCGCAACGACGGATACCTGGAGGGCCGCAGCGTCCGCGACTCCCGTGAGAGCCGCGCGATGGCGAACCGCACCCAGTTCGGCAAGGAGGCGATCGCCGGACGCTGGGCGAACGCCGAGTTCGACGCGCTTCGCCGGATGTTCGAGGCCGGTGTCGCCGTCCCGTACCCGGTGCAGATCTTCGGCACCGAGATCCTGATGGAGTTCATCGGGGAACCGGACGGTACGGCCGCGCCCCGGCTCGCCCAGTTGCGGCCGGACGCGACCGAACTGGCCGACCTGTGGCGGCAACTGTCCGACAGCCTGTCGATCATGGCCAGGGACGGATTCGCGCACGGCGACCTGTCCGCGTACAACGTGATCGTCCAGGACGGGCGGCTGGTGATCATCGACGTTCCGCAGATCATCGACGTGATCGCCAACCCGCGTGGCGCGGAGTTCCTGCGCCGCGACGTCCGCAACATCGGCAACTGGTTCAAGGCGCGGGGCCTGCCCGAAGAACAGGTGGAGGAGCTGGCCGAGGAACTGTGCCGCGACGCACGAATCCACTAGGTCGCGTCACGAGACGTGTGGCGGTCCCGGTCACCCGGGCCGCCACACGGTCACCCGCGCCGCCGGAGCGCCGTCAGCCCTCCGGCCACAGTGGCCGGACCTCGCCGACCGGCTCACCGCCGCCGTACAGGACCGTGCGGTCCAGCTGCGCCAGTATCGTCTCGTCCAGTTCCAGGCCCGACAGGTCCAGCGTGCGCAACGCCGCCACCGCCACCGGGACCGCCGCGCGGTGGGCGCCGTCGTCGATCTTCACCGCCACCGCGCCCACACCGGGGATGCCGATGGCGGCGACCCCCTCGGCGCCGCCCTTCACCAGGGCGGAGGGCACTGCCCGCATCAGCAGGGTGTCCGCGCCGCGGGTACCCGACACCAGTTCCGGATGCGCTCGCATCGCGTCGGCCACCCGGCGCTCCAGGCCGCCCGGTTCCGCCGTGACGAGCGACAGGAACGCCTTGGCCAGACCCAGCAGCGGGAACGCGTACAACGGCGCGCCGCAACCGTCCACACCGGTCGCCGCGACGTCGTACCCGGTCAGGTCGGTGACGGCCTGCCGGTTCGCCTTCTGCAGCGGATGGTCCGGTTCCAGGTAGTCGTGGATGGACCAGCCCGCGGAACGGCACGTCGCGAGCATCGCCGCGTGCTTGCCCGAGCAGTTCATGAGCAGCCGGGTCGGTCCGCCGCCCGCCGACAGGACCGCGTCCCGCGCGTCCGGGTCGATCGGGAGGTCCGGGGGACACGCCAGGTCGTCGGGAGTGAGCCCGGCGCGCAACAGGATCCGGCGGATGCGCGCGATGTGGAACGGCTCGCCGCGGTGACTCGCCGACGCGACCGCGAGATCGGCGTCGTCGGTGAGGTCGAGCCCGCACCGCAACGCCCCCACCGACTGCATCGGCTTGTTCGCCGAGCGGGGGAACACCGGCGCCTCGAAGTCGCCGGCGGTGGAGTGCACCGAACCGTCACCGCGCAGCACCACGACGCTGCCGCGGTGGACTCCCTCGACGAAACCGGACCGGACCACTTCGGCCAGCAGGTCGCCGCCCTGGTAAACCTCACTCACGGTATGAACCTAACCGGCGCCGTGGTGGCAGTCGAGTGAATGTGCGCACTTTAACCGCGGATCCGCAACAATTCCCGGGCTGCGGGAATGTCCATCGCGGGTCGCTGCGCGAGTTCCGCGACGGCCGCCGCCCGGGTCACCAGTTGCGCGTTGCTCTCCACCGGCTGCCGCCGCGCGAACGAGACGGTGTCCTCCATGCCGACCCGCAGGTGGCCGCCCGCGGCGAGCGACGCGAACATCACCGGCAGGGTGGCGCGGCCGATCCCGGTCGCCGAGAACGTGGATCCCTCGGGGAGGTGACGGCGGGCCGCCTCCGCCATCGCGACGACGGTCTGCGCGTCCCCGGCGCCGCCGCCCGGGACGCCCAGGACGAAGTCGACGTGGACGTGGCCGCCGAACGGCGGGCCGTGCCGGTCCAGGAGCCGTTCCAGGTTCGCGAGATGACCCAGGTCGAAGATCTCGTACTCCGGCACCACCCGGAGGTCGCGCATCTTCTCGTGCAGGTCGACGATGAAACCCCACCGGTTCATGAACACGTCGTCACCGAAGTTGACGGTGCCCATCGTGCAGGACGCCATGTCGGGGGCGGCGTCGAGGACCGCCAGGCGGGGCGCCTCCCCGTCGGACACCGCGCCGCCGGTCGACAACTGCACGATCAGGTCGGTGGACTCCCGCAGCGCCGCCACCGTGTCCCGCAACCGCGCCTGGTCGAGCGTCGGCGCGCCCGCGTCGTCGCGGATGTGGACGTGGACGACGGCGGCCCCGGCGGCCTGGCAGTCGACGGCGGTGGCGACCAGCTCGTCGAGGGTCACCGGCAGAGCGGGCACGTCGGACTTGGCGGATTCGGCGCCGGTCGGGGCGACCGTGATCAACGTGGAGGCGGTCATAGCGTCCGATCTTGCCAGGCGCCGCCGGGCGCCGCGTGCCAGGTCGCCGTCGGGTTCCGCCGCCGCACGCCGGTCACCGGTGCAACACGAACTCCACGACCTCCTGCGGCGACTCCCCGGGCGGCACGTTCAGCATGGTGAACCGGAGCGAGTCGCCGGTCGCGGGGTCGCAGTGGATCCGCCAACCCCACGACCCGTCGGCGTATCGGCCCGCCAGCCGCAGCTGACCCCCCTCGACGGAACCGGTGAGCCGCATCCAGTGCGGCTGCTGCGCCCACGAGTCGATCCAGTCCGCCGCGATCCCGCCACCGGTCTCGGCGGGGGCGATCAGGAGCAGGCCGTCCTGCGGCCGACCGTCCTCGTGCCAGTGGTAACGCAGCGTGTGACCGTGCCCGGCGACCGGCGTCGCCGTCGCGGTCAGCCGCGACTCCCGGTAGGGCTCGTCGGGGGTCATGCGCAGCCGGTGAACGCCTTCCCAGTCACCGGCCGCGCCGTCGAAGAACTCCGTCACCTCGGACATGTCGTCTCCTCACGTCGAAACGTGACGCTACCCGTCGGGTACGACGTCACCCGCCGTGAACCGTCAACGCGACGCACCAGGCGACGAGCGACGCGACCACCGCGACCGTGCGGATCAGGTGCCAACGGTTCCAGGCGGGCTCGAAGGCCGCCCGCACGCCCGCCGGATCCTCGTCCCCGGCGTCGCGCAACGCGTTGTTGAGCGGGACGTTGACGCCGGCGGTGATCCCGAAACACACCAGGTACAGCGCCAGGGCCGCCAGGGACCACCAGGTGACGGCCCCCGGACCGGTCACCCAGGTGAGGACGACCGCGAGCAGGCCCAGCGGTACCGCGCCGGTGAAGCAGCCCAGAAACCACCGGTTGAGGATGGCCTCGTTGACGTGTCGCATGGCCATGGTGAAACCGGAGTCGTCGAGCCGGGCCAGACCGGGCATCACCGCGACCGCGAACGCGAAGAACACCCCCGCGGTGAGGCTGGCGGTGACGGTCGCGGCGATGAGCGCGACGTGCTGCATGGTCGTCATGGTCGTCATCCTCCCCTCAGCCCCACACGCCGGTGGCGGCGGTGCGGCGGGCGTAGTCGTCGAAGTCGCGGGCGGGCCGGCCGAGCAGTTCGGCGACCGTGTCCGTGGTGTGCGAGTTGCGTCCGTCGAGGACGGTGGTGAACAGCGCCGTCAACGGCTCCGCCTGTTCGGCGGGCACCCCCGCGTCCACAGCGGCGCGCAGGTACTCCTGCGGGCTCACCGGCAGATACCGGACCGGGCGGGCGAGGACGCGCGTGAGTATGTCGGCGACGTCGGCGAACCCGAGCAGTCTCGGGCCGGTCAGCTCGTACGTCCTGCCGTGGTGGCCCGGTGCGGTCATCGCCGCCACGGCGACGTCGGCGAGGTCGTCCACGTCGACGAAGGGTTCGGTGACGTCGCCCGCGGGCAACGCGATGACGCCCTCACGCACCGGATCGACCAGGAAGTGTTCGCTGAAGTTCTGCGCGAACCAGGCGGCCCGCAGCACCGTCCACTCGGCGCCGCTGCGGTGCAGGCCGCGTTCCGCCTCGGCGGCGGCCGGTTCACCGCGACCCGACAGCAACACCAGCCGCCGCACCCCGGCCCCGGCGGCCAGCTCCGCGAACTCGGCGATCTGCGCGGCGGCGCCCGGGAACGCCAGGTCGGGGTGGTAACTCAGGTACGCGGTCGTGGCGTCCTCGACGGCGCCCGGCCAGGTCGCCGGGACGTTCCAGTCGAACGGGACCTCCGTCGACCGGGAGACCGGACGGACCCGGTCCCCGTGCGCGGCGAGGCGTTCGGCGACGCGGCGGCCGGTCTTACCGGTGCCGCCGATGACGAGGTGAAGTGTGTTCATGTGACGATCAAACCCCGGACCGATGAGACTCACAATGGTCCACGATCCAAGGTTCATACGTGAACGTCTACGCTGTGGGTGTGGACGTGTTGACCGGTTTCCTCGACGGGCCGCGCGCCCGCGACGCCTTCCTGTTGCGGGCGTCGCTGCGGCCACCGTGGTGTGTGGACATCCGCGACCGCGCACCGTTGAGCCTCGTCGCGGTCGTGTCGGACGAGGCGTGGCTGCTGCCGGAGACCGGGCCGCCCGTCGGCCTCGCCGTCGGCGACGTCGCCCTGGTGCGCGGCCCGGCACCGTACCGCTGCGCCGACGACCCGGCCACGCCCGTGCAGGCGATCATCCACCCGGGGCAACGCTGCACGTCGGTGGACGGCCGGGAACTCCTCGGCCCGGTCACCGGCGAGGCCGGCGAATGGGGCTTCGGCGGCGTCCGGACCTGGGGCAACACCTCCGGTCCCACCAGCCTCCTCGTCGGCACGTACCCGGTGGACGGCCAACTCGGCCGCGCCCTGCTCGACGCCCTGCCACCCATCCTGAAGATGTCCGCCACCGACTGGGACTCGCCGCTACTCGCGCTGCTCCACACCGAGATCGGACGGGAGGCCCCCGGCCAGCAGGCGATGCTGGACAGACTGCTCGACCTGGTGCTGATCGCCGTCCTGCGCGCCTGGTTCGCCCGCCCGGACTCGGACGCGCCGCGCTGGTACCGGGCCATGTCCGACCCGGTGGTCGGGAAGGCGCTGCGGCTGATCCACGAATCACCCGCCACGTCCTGGACGGTCGCGTCGCTGGCGGCCGCGGCCGGGGTGTCCCGCGCCGGGTTCGCGCGCCGCTTCACCGCCCGGGTCGGAGAGCCCCCGTTGACGTACCTCACCGGGTGGCGGCTCGCCGTGGCCGCGGACCTGTTGCGCGGCACCGACGCCACCCTGAGCGCGGTGGCACGGCAGGTCGGGTACGGCGGCCCGTACGCGCTCAGCGCCGCGTTCAAGCGGCGGCACGGTGTCAGCCCCGGGCGTTACCGCGCGGAGGTCACCACAGGCCCGGAATGAGCATCCGCGCCACGACCGCCAGCATCGCCAGGTTCGCCAACGCGAAGAACAGCAACCACACGAGCGCCGGCACCGGGGTGATCCCGGCGAGCTGGTCGGGGTCGGAGTGACCGTCGCGCCTGCCGCGTCGCTGCCGGTGGACCTCCCACACCGGCCGGATCGCGCCGAACGACATCAGCCACACACCCAGGTAGGCGAGGGTCGCCTGCACGTCCGCCGGCGCCCACCACGCGACGGCGAACACCACCGCGCCGGTCACGAGCATCGCCAGGACGCCGTACAGGTTCCGGATGAACACCGCCATCGCCACCAGGAGCAGCAGGCACAGCCACAGTGACAGGACGACCCGTCCCGATCCGACGAGCCACGCCAGCAGCAGACCGAGCACGGCGGGGGCGAGATAACCGGCCAACAACGTCAGTACGGCGCTGAGTCCGCGCTCCCGGCCCCGGGTGAAGGTGACACCGGAGGTGTCGGAGTGCAACCGGATGCCGTGCAGCCGACGGCCCGTCAGCAGCGCGACCAGGGCGTGGCCGCCCTCGTGGGCGATGGTCACCGCGTGACGGACCCGCCGCCACACCACGTCCACGGCCACCGCCAGCAACGCCACCACCGCGGTCGCGACCACGATCGGCGTCGGGGGAGCCGCCTGCAGACGGAACAGGTGATCGAACAGGGTGCTGATTGTCTCCACTGGGGGATCCTTCGACGCGTCGAAGCGGCGAGCGTACCCGATCACCGCCAACCGGGCGACCCCTGCGGCCGAGGCCGTTACGGGGTGTGCGTCTCGGCGCGACGGGCGTCGGGCCGCTGCATGAGCGCCGACAACGCCGGAAGCAGCGACCGGCCGTGCCCGCTCAACGAGTACTCCACACTCGGAGGAACCGTCGGGAAGACCGTACGGACGACCAGGCCGTCCTCTTCCAGACCGCGCAGCGTCCGGGTCAACATGCGTTGGCTGATCCCGTCGATCTCACGGTGCAGGGCGTTGAACCGCCGCGCCCGCCGGGCGAGCAGGCACAGCACCGCGGGCGTCCACCGCTCCCCGAGCCGCCGGAGCAGCCCGGTGACCGGTGCGGAGTGATACACGTCTCCGGTGATCCGGTCGGCGTGGGGCGTGGCCTGAGAGGGAACACCCGTGTGCGTACCTGACAACGAACTGCCTCCTTGTGGGAATCCCGACCCGGTACCGACGATGGTGCCCATGTCAGACGATGAATCGAAGGTCGTGGTGGTCAGTGGCGGCACGGACGGGATGGGCCGGGCCACCGCCCTGGCGCGGCTCGCTCACGGCGACCACGTGACGGTGATCGGCAGCAACGAGGCCAAGGGCCGGGCGTTGGAGGCGGAGGCGCGGCGGCGGGAGTCGCCGGGGCGGTTGCGTTTCGTCCGGGCCGATCTCAGTGTCGTCGCGGAGAACCGGCGGGTGGCGGCGCTGGTGGCCGACACGACTCCCGTGGTGGACGCGCTCCTGTTGTTCGCGAACCGTCCCCGCCCCCACCGGGTCGAGACCACCGACGGGTTCGAGTACACGTTCGCACTGTACTACCTGAGCCGTCACCTGCTCGGTGAGGAACTGCGGCCGCTGCTGGAGGCCGCCCACCGGCCGGTGATCGTGAGTGTCGCGGGTGTGGGCGTCACCGCCGGCGCGATCCACTGGGACGACCCGCAGTTGACGCGCGGATACGGCCCGGTGAAGGCGCAACTGCAGGCGGGTCGCGCCAACGACCTGCTCGGGGTCTCCTACGCGGAGCGGTACGGGGGTGTGGTCCCGTACGTCATGTACCACCCCGGATTCACCAGGAGCGGTGACCTGTCGACTCTGCCGGCTCCGGCGCGGTGGGTGATCCGGGTGCTCGGCGCGGTGGCGGCCCGCCCGGTGGCCCGGTCGGCGGCTCCCGTCGTGGACTGGGTCGACGCGCCGCCACGTGACGCGCTGACCGCGATCGACCGGGGCAGGCGGCTGCCGTCCACCCTGAAGACCCTCGACCCCGCCGACGCCCGCCGCCTGGCGGCGATGACGGCCGACCTGTTGTCCCGGTTATCCACAGGCGGCCCGGTTATCCACAGGCGGCCGCGTCCCTGTTGGACACACCGCGCGCGCCGCACCTAGGCTCGACGCCATGGGGAGGAGGAGTGGCGGCCCCCGTCAAGCGATGTGACCGGACAGACACCGCCGGCGCCACCGCCACGCGCGGCGGAAACCGGCGCGACCGTCGCGGTGCCGTGTGGCAGGCTGGTGCCGATGTCCAAACGTGAGGAGCGCGCCCGGGAGCGCGCAGAGCGGGGCCGTCGGCCCGAACCGCCCGAGCCGTTGACCGTGCCCGTGCCGGACAGCCACAGTCACCTCGACATCGTGGCGGGCTGGACGTGGGAGGGCGACCGCACCGAGACCGTCGCCCCCGACGATCCGGCGGTCGCCGAGGAGCTCGACGCCGCCCAGGCGGTCGGCGTCGACCGCGTCGTGCAGGTCGGCATCGACGTCGCGTCCTCCCAGTGGGCGGCCGACCTCGCCGAGGCCGACCCGCGGGTGCTGGCCGCGGTCGCGCTGCATCCCAACGACGCCCCGAAACTGGCCGACCTGTCGTCGGCGCTGACCGAGATCGAGAAGCTGGTGCAGCGCCCCCGCGTGGCGGCGCTGGGGGAGACCGGCATGGACTTCTTCCGCACCGACGCCGACGGCCGCGCCCAGCAGGAGGAGTCGTTCCGGGCGCACATCGCGTTGGCGAAGACCTACGACAGGGCCCTGGTGATCCACGACCGCGACGCGCACGACGACGTGCTGCGGGTCCTGGACGAGGAGGGCGCACCCGACCGGGTCGTGCTGCACTGCTTCAGCGGTGACGAGGGATTCGCGCACCGCTGCGCCGAACGCGGCTTCTACATGAGCTTCGCCGGCAACGTCACGTTCAAGAACGCGCCGAACCTGCGGGACGCCGCCCGGGTCTGCCCCGCGGAGCTGATGCTCGTGGAGACCGACGCGCCCTTCATGACGCCGATGCCGTTCCGAGGCAGGCAGAACGGCCCGTACCTGATCCCGTTGACGGTGCGGTTCCTCGCGGAGTGGCTGGGCCGCGACGTCGACGAGCTGTGCGCGGACCTGTCCGCCAACACCGAACGCGCCTTCGGCGGCTGGTGAGTCACGGCCGCGCGGTGACCCGGATGGACAGTTCGTTGTCTGCGGTGAAGTAGGGACGGACCGAGGCGTCTCCCATCCCGGTCGCCGGGAAACGCTGCGCGTCCGCGCGCCTGGCGATGTCCCCGAAGAACCGGCCGAGCCGGATCCGGCCCTCCGACGTCGTCAGCGACAGGTCCCAGTCCCGGGGCTCACCGGTGAACGCCTTGGCGAGTTCCCTTCCCGGGACGTCGACGCGGAAACCGTCCCCGTCCCACTCCACCGGCACCGTCCGGGTGTCGGTCGCGTCCTGGGACGTCAGCTCCAGGTCGCCGCCACCGGGTGCGCCCAAGAGCCGCCCGGACAGCGACAGCCGGGGACCGTCCCAGTTGACCGCGGCGACCTCGGCGTACCCGGTGCGTCGCCACACCCGCAGGCACAACCGGTCGTCGTCGGCGAACGGCACGACCACGACCGGGACCGGACCGGCCTCGCCGGTGAACAGGACACGGTCGTCGATGCGGCCAGCCCGCACCGGCCGGTCGCCGTCGTGGACCGTCCACTCGCCCTCGACCAGTGCGGTGTGGGCGGCGGCGTCCAGCACCGTCCCGGCGACGGTGACCGCGGGCGAGCACGGCCGGTGCAGGGCCAGCCCGGGCAGCGAGAACGACAGCCGTCCGAAGTCGACGCAGTCGACCTCCACCACCGGGCGCGCCGAGTCACCGGCGTGCGGCGCGAAGCGGTGCGGGCGCGGGCGGCGGCCCGGGCCGCGGGCACGCAGCCGCGAGAACAACTCGACGTGGCGTTCCGCGATCGGCCGCGGGTGGTAACGGGCCGCGGTGCCGATCGCCGCCCGCGCCAGTTTCTCCCGCAGTTCGGGCTCCTCGATGAGACGGCACAGCGCCTTGACCACTCCCGCCTCGTCGTCCACCGGGGTGAGCAGGCCGTTCAGTTCGTCGGTCACGATCTCGGGCGGACCGTGCGGGCAGTCGGTGGAGACCACCGGCACGCCCCGGTCCATCGCCTCCACCAACGTCAGGCCGAACGACTCCCGCCGTGACGTGGACACCGCGATGGCGGCCTTCGCCCATTCGGTGTCCAGCGGCGCGCGCACACCCATGAACGAGACCGCGTCGCCGAGCCGGAGCCGGTCGGTGAGCGCCCGCAGCCGGTCCGCGCGGCGGCCGTGCCCGTAGATCCGCAACCGCCAGTCCGGGTGGCGCCGGTGGACCTCCGCGAACGCCCGCAGCAGCAGGTCGAACCGCTTCCCGCTCTCCAACCGCCCGGCGGCCACGATGAGCCGCGAGTCACCTGCCGACACCGGTGTCGGCGGCGGCTGGATCGAGTTCGGGATGAACCGGACCCGGTCGGCGAGGCGCGGGAACGCCGCCCGGTACTCCTCGGCGTCGGCGGCGCTGACCGTGACCACGGCGTCCAGCCCCGGGTACTCGGCCGCGATGGCGCGACGCAACTGGGGCGAGTGGTGACCCAGGTACAGGTGCTCCTGCGCGACGCGGATCATCGACGTCGGGGCGAGCCGGGCGATGTACACGTTGAGGCCCGGCCGGGTCCCCACGATCACGTCGGCGTCACAGCCCCGCAGGAACCGGGTCAACCGCCGGTCCGCGAGCCGGTGGAACAGGTGGCTGCGGGTGTCCCCGCTGGGATGGTGGTCGCTGGGCGCGCGGGCCGCGCGCCGTGCCCGCCAGGTGTCGGCGGCCGCCGCCGGGCACGCCTGCGGCGTGTGGTCGACGAGCGGGTACACGGGCACCCGCGGGTCCAGCGGGAACCGGGTCTCGGCGTGCCGGCGGAACACGGCCGCGATCTCGACGTCGTGTCCCAGATCGGTCAACGCGGTGGCGGTGTTGAGGATGGCACGGATCGTGCCGCCGACACCGTCCACCGAGTGCGTCAGGAACGTGATCTTCATGCCGGTCTCCCCCCAGCCGACGTGCCTCCCCGCCCGTCCACCCCGGTCAGGGTAGTCGCCGGGGCGGTCCCGTGGCCCCGGCACGGGAGATGCCGCCGTGCCGTCGCGGCCGGTACGCGATGATTGAGCGCGTGGTTGACCTTCTCGGGGCGAGAGACATCAGGCGGATAGCCGAGGCCTTGTCGGTGCGTCCGACGAAGACACTCGGTCAGAACTTCGTCATCGACGCGAACACGGTGCGCCGGATCGCCGACGCGGCACGGCTGCAACCCGACGACATCGTGATCGAGGTCGGTCCCGGACTCGGGTCGTTGACGTTGGCGCTGCTGCCGTCGAGCGCCCGGTTGCACGCCGTGGAGATCGACGGCCGGTTGGCGGGCGCCTTGCGGCCCACCGTCGCGGCGCGCGCACCCGAACAGCTCGACAAGCTCCAGGTGCACCACACCGACGCGATGACGGTAACGGCGAGCGACTTCGACACCCCGCCGACCGCGTTGGTGGCGAACCTGCCGTACAACGTGGCGGTGCCGGTGGTGCTGCACCTGCTCGCGGTGCTGCCGAGCATCCGCCGCGGACTGGTCATGGTGCAGTCGGAGGTCGCGGAGCGGATGACCGCCGGGCCGGGCTCGAAGATCTACGGGGTGCCGAGTGTGAAGCTCGCCTGGTACGCGGCGGCGCGCCGCGCCGGTTCGGTGCCCCGTGGCGTGTTCTGGCCGGTTCCCAACGTCGACTCCGGGCTGGTGGCGTTCGAGCGGCGGGACCCGCCGGAGGGCGACCGCAAGGCGGTGTTCGAGGTGGTGGACGCGGCGTTCGCGCAGCGGCGGAAGGTGCTGCGGGGCGCGTTGTCGGGTTGGGCGGGCGGCATGCCGGCCGCCGAGCGGGTCCTCACCGCCGCCGGGATCGATCCGAGGCTGCGCGGCGAGGCGTTGGACGTCCACGACTTCGCGAGGATCGCCGCGCACCGGGAGGCCCGGTGACGGAGGCGGTGCTCCAACGGGACGACGCCCGCGACTGGGTGAGGGTGAGGGTCCCGGCGAAGATCAACCTGCACCTTGGCGTGGGGGATCTGCGCCCGGACGGGTTCCACGACCTGACGACGGTCTACGAGGCGGTGTCGCTGTACGACGAGGTGGTGGCGGTGCCGTCGCAGGAGGTGACGGCCGAGGTCGTCGGTGAGGGCGCGGGGATCCTGCCGGGCGACGAACGGAACCTCGCGGTGCGGGCGGCCCGGTCCCTCGCCGAACGGTACGGCGTCGCGTCGGGTGTCCGGTTGCGGCTCCTGAAGCGGATCCCGTTGGCGGGCGGCCTGGCCGGTGGCAGCGCGGACGCGGCGGCGGCACTGGAGGCGTGCGCCCGGTTGTGGCGGCTGCCGGTGGGCCGGGACGCACTCGTCGAGGTCGCCGCCGGATTGGGCAGTGACGTGCCGTTCTGCCTGCTGGGCGGGGTCGCCCTGGGCACCGGTCACGGTGAACGGGTGTCGCCGGTGGCGGCGGCGGGTACCCGTCACTGGGTGGTCGCGGTGTCGGAGGGGGAACTGTCGACGCCCGCGGTGTACGCGGAGGTGGACCGGCTGCGGGAGACCGGGGTCGGGCGCTGCCACGACGACGTGTCGGCACTGTTGGCGGCCTTGGCGGAGGGCGCCGACGCCGAACGGCTGGGCGGGCTGCTGCACAACGACATGACGGACGCGGCGATCTCGTTGCGTCCCCAGTTGGGTGAGGTGTTGGCCGCCGGTGACGCCGACGGGGCGGTGCGGTCCCTGGTCTCCGGGTCCGGCCCGACCGTGCTGTTCCTGGCCCGGGACGGCCATCACGCGCAGGCGTTGGCGGCGCGACTGCGTCTGCGGGGCGTGGCCCGGCAGGTGCATCACGTCACCGGCCCGGTGCCCGGCGTCACCGTGCTCTGAGTCCCCGCCGCGTGCGCGGCGCGTCTCCCGAAGGTCTCCACCGGGGTGCGGCGTGTCCGCGTGCCCTCGCATCGTGAACCGGCGGGCTGTAAGAGGCTGTCTTCGCACCTGCTGTGCTGCCGAGCGACGACCGGTCGGCGCCTCGCGGCGTTGGCGAAGGCGGTGCCGCAGAAGCGGTGCGTACCCACACCGGTACGCACGGACCTTCCAAAGCACCGCCTCCTCGGCCTTGCGAATGCACTCGACGGGACCGCCGCTCGCCACGAACGAGGCCCGAAGGCGGCCTCTAAGGCCAGCTCAACGCCTACACGCAGAAGTCGTGATCGAAATACCGGATATTGCGCACAGGCCGTGAGCGAAACTGGGGTACGCTGGCCGACATGTGCGGAATCGTGGGTTACGTCGGCCCTAACTCGGCGATCGACGTCGTCAGCGAAGGGCTGCGACGACTTGAATACCGGGGTTACGACTCCGCGGGTGTCGCCCTCGTCGGCGACACCGGCCTCGTCACGGAGAAACGCGCCGGCAAACTCGCCAACCTGGCCGAGGCGGTCACCGCCGCGGGCGGGCTCCGCGAACCCCGCACCGGCATCGGCCACACCCGCTGGGCCACCCACGGCGCACCGACCGACCGGAACGCCCACCCGCACGTCTCGGTCGACGGCCGGACCGCGATCATCCACAACGGCATCATCGAGAACTTCGGGCAGCTCCGCGCCGAACTCGAAGCCACCGGGATCGAGTTCCGCTCCGACACCGACACCGAGTGCGTCGCCCACCTCCTGTCGGCGGAACTGGCGCACGTCGACGACCTCGCCGAGGCCATGCGGCGCGTCTGCCGCCGGCTCCAGGGGGCTTTCACCCTGCTCGCCGTGCACGCCGACGCCCCGGGCGTCGTCGTCGGCGCGCGACGCAACTCGCCACTGGTGGCCGGAGTCGCCGACGGAGAGTACTTCCTCGCCTCCGACGTCGCCGCGTTCATCAGCCACACCCGGGAGGCGATCGAACTCGGACAGGACCAGGTGGTCGAGATCAGCGCCGCCGGCCTGAAGGTCACCGGCTTCGACGGTTCACCCGCCGAGGGCGTGCCCTTCCACGTCGACTGGGACGCCTCCGCAGCCGAGAAGGACGGCTACGAGCACTTCATGCTCAAGGAGATCGCCGAACAACCGCGCGCGGTCGCCGACACCCTCCGCGGCAGGTTCGACACCTCCGGGCAGATCCTCCTCGACGAGGTCCGCATGTCCGACCAGGACTTCCGCGACGTCGACAAGGTCTTCATCGTCGCCTGCGGCACCTCGTACCACGCCGGAATGGTCGCCAAGTACGCCATCGAGCACTGGGTGCGACTGCCCTGCGAGGTCGAACTCGCCAGCGAGTTCCGCTACCGCGACCCCGTCCTCGACCGTTCCACCCTCGTCATCGTCATCTCGCAGTCGGGCGAGACCATGGACACCCTGATGGCGCTGCGGCACGCCCGCAACCAGAAGGCGCGGGTCCTGGCGATCTCCAACACCGTCGGATCCACCATCCCACGCGAATCGGACGCGGTGCTCTACACCCGGGCCGGCATCGAGGTCGCGGTCGCCTCCACCAAGGCGTTCCTCACCCAGCTCGCCGCCTGCTACCTGGTCGGGTTGCACCTGGCCGCCGTCCGCGGCATCAAGTACGCCGACGAGGTCGGTGCCGTCGTGGCCGAACTGGCGGCAGCGCCCGACAAGATCGCCGAAGTGCTGGCGGCCATGGAACCGGTGCGTGAACTCGCCCGCAGCATGGGCACCGCCGACCGTGCCCTGTTCATCGGACGTCACGTCGGCTACCCGGTGGCACTCGAAGGCGCCCTCAAACTCAAGGAACTGGCGTACATGCACGCGGAGGGCTTCGCCGCCGGCGAGCTCAAACACGGGCCGATCTCGCTCATCGAGGCGGGCACCCCGGTGGTCGTCGTGGTGCCGTCGCCCCGTGGCCGCAGCCTCCTGCACGACAAGGTCGTCTCCAACATCCAGGAGGTCAAGGCACGCGGCGCGACCGTCATCGCGATCGCCGAGGAGGGCGACGCCGTCGTCGCCCCGCACGTCGACCACACCGTGTTCACCCCCCGGGTGCCGACACTCCTGGCGCCGTTGCTGACCGCGGTCCCGTTGCAGGTCTTCGCGTGCGAACTGGCGGCGGCCAAGGGCCTCGACATCGACCAGCCCCGCAACCTCGCCAAGTCCGTGACGGTGGAGTGAACCGTCCCGGGCCGTACCCGGGTGACGACACGGGCGCGCGCCGCCGAACGTGATCGACGGCGCGCGATATGTCAGAGTGGCTGGTGTGATTGTGGCAGTCGGCATCGACGTGGTGCTAGTGGAACGTTTCGCCAAGGCGCTCGACCGGACACCGCCACTGGCCGACCGGTTGTTCACCCCGGAGGAACGCGTCACCGCGAGCGGCAACCCCCGGTCCCGGGAGTCGCTGGCGGCCCGGTTCGCCGCCAAGGAGGCCGTCGCCAAGGCCCTCGGTGCCCCCGGCGGACTGCACTGGCACGACTGCGAGGTGGTCAGCGACCCCGACGGTCGTCCCTGGCTCACCACCTCCGGCACGGTCGCGGCGGTCGCCGCCGAACGTGGTGTCGGCAGATGGCACCTGTCGCTGTCGCACGACGGGGGCATCGCCTCCGCGATCGTGGTGGCGGAACGCTGATGCCCGGGGTGTGGAGGGTCGCGCAGGTCCGCGACGCCGAACGTGCCCTGATGGCCCGGCTGCCGCACGGGACCCTCATGCGGCGGGCCGCCGCCGCGTTGGCCGCCCGTGTCGCCCGGATCCTGTCGGCGACCGGGGGCGTCTACGGCGCCCACGTCACCCTGTTGGTCGGCGCGGGCGACAACGGCGGCGACGCGCTGTACGCGGGGGCCGACCTGGCGCGACGCGGGGCGAGGGTCACCGCGATCGAGGTGTTCCCCGGGCGGCACCACCGCGCGGCGGGGGAGGAACTGGTGGCCGTCGGAGGCCGCTTCGCCGACCGGTTGCCCGCCCGCACCGACCTGGCGGTGGACGGGATCCTCGGCATCGGTGGCCGTCCCGGCCTGCCGGAGGCGGCGGTCGGGCTGCTCGCGGGTCTCGCGGGCGTCACCATGGTCGCCGTCGACGTCCCCAGTGGAGTCGACGTCGACACCGGCGCGGTCACGGGTCCCGCCGTCGAGGCCGACGTGACGGTCACCTTCGGGGCGAGGAAACCGGCCGTCGCGGTGGGTGCCGCCGCCGCCCACTCCGGGCTGGTCGAATGCGTCGACATAGGACTCCGGCCGTTCCTTCCCGAACCATACGCGGTCATACCGACCGCCGAGGACGTCGCGAGATGGTGGCCGCGGGTACGCCCGTACGACGACAAGTACACCCGCGGGGTCGTCGGCGTGTGCGCCGGTTCCTTCCGGTACCCCGGGGCGGGGGAACTCGCCGTCGCGGGCGCCCTCGCTGGCCCCGCCGGTTACATCAGGTACGCCGGCACCGCCGCCCGGCACGTCCGGTACCGATACCCCGAGGTCGTCACGAAGGACCGGGTCGCCGACTCCGGCCGGGTACAGGCGTGGACGGTCGGGCCGGGCCTGGGCACCGACTCGGTCGCGGAGTCGCAGCTGCGTTCCGCGCTGGAGGAGGGCGTGCCGATGTGCGTCGACGCCGACGGCCTCACCCTGCTGGGCCGGGACCCCGCGCTCCTGGACGGACGCGGCGCGCCGACGGTCCTGACCCCGCACGACCGGGAGTTCGCGCGGATGGCGGGCCGCGCCACCGGCCCCGACCGGATCGGCGACGCGCTGGCACTGGCCCGCGCCCTCGACTGCGTCGTGCTGCTGAAGGGCTTCCGCACCGTCATCGCCGACCCGCACGGCCAGGTGCACCTCAACCCGACCGGTGACCCGGCGCTCGCCACCGCGGGCTCCGGAGACGTCCTCGCCGGACTGCTGGGCGCGTTGCTGGCCGCCGGGGTGCGGCCCGACCGGGCGGCGGTGGCGGCGGCGTTCGTCCACGGACTGGCGGGCAGGGAGGCGGGCAGGCACGGCCCGGTGACGGCGACGGGCATCGCGGAGACCCTCCCGAGGGTGATCGCGGAGCTGCTCGACTGAGGGGCAAGCCGGGCGCGGTGCGGGTACGTCGAATCCGGCGGCGCGGCACCGACGTACCGGGTGAGGGCGCCGAAGGACGGCGCCGTGTGAGCCGTGAAGGGCGGTACCCGTGAAGTACATGCTGATGATGCAGGGCACCGAGAGCGACAGCCGCCGGATGGGGACCTGGCCGCCGGAGGCGGTGCGGGACCACATCCGGTTCATGATCGACCTCAACGCGAAACTCTCCGCCGACGGGGAACTGGTCGACGCCCAGGGGCTCGCCATGCCGTGGGAGGCCAGGATCGTCAAGGCGGGGCCGGACGGGACACCCGTCGTGACGGACGGGCCGTTCCCCGAGAGCAAGGAGTTCCTCGCCGGTTACTGGATCGTCGAGGTCGAGGACGTCGCCCGGGCGATCGCCATCGCGGCGGAGGCGTCCACCGCGCCCGGCCCGGACGGAGAACCGCTCAACCTGGCGGTGGAGGTGCGGGCGATCGGGGAGGCCCCGCAGGTGTGAGACCGGGGGAGGCGGCCCGACCCGGCGCCGGCGGTCACGGCGGCGGGGTGGCGCGAAAGCCCCGCCCCTGAACCGTCTCGGGGGCCGCCACTCCTCCTCCCCATGGCGTCGAGCCTAGGTCCCGTCCCGGGGGCTCGTCGAGCCCGCCGGTCCGGGGCTGTGGAAAACCCACCGGTTGTGGACGACGGCCCCCGCCCGGGCACCGACCGTTACCGCCTGCCCCCGCCCGGGCACAGACCGTCACCCGCAACCCACCACCCGGCCGGTCGCGCCGCCGCCGGGACCGGGCCGGGCGGGACGTAACCTGGTGGGCATGTCCTTTCAGGCGGAGGCACTGGTCGACCTGGACGCGATCAGCGCGAACGTGGCGGTACTCGCCTCGCGCACCGACGCGGCGATACTGCCCGCGGTCAAGGCCGACGCCTACGGGCACGGACTCGTACCGACAGCCCGCGCCTGCCTCGAAGGCGGCGCCGTGGGTCTGGGTGTCGCGACACTGTGGGAGGCGTGGCGGCTGCGTGCCGCCGGAGTGACCGCGCCGGTGCTGGCGTGGCTGATCTCCCCCGGGCTGGACCTGGCGGCCGCCGTGGACGCCGAGGTCGAGTTGTCCGCGTCGTCACACGAGCAGTTGACGGAGATCGCCGCCGCCCGCGCGACCCGGCCCGCCCGGATACACCTGGAGGCCGACACCGGGATGGGGCGCGGTGGCGTCCCGGAGGCCGACTGGGCGCGGTTCGTGGAGACCGCCGCCAAGGAGCAGGCCGCCGGTCGCGTGGAGGTGGTCGGCGCCTGGAGTCACCTCGCCTGCGCCGACGAGCCCGGGCATCCCGCCAACGCCGCCCAGCACGCCGCGTTCCTGCGGTTCCTCGACGCCGTCGACGCGGTGGGCCTGACGCCCCGATGGCGGCACCTGGCGAACTCGGCGGCCCTGTTGACCGCCCCCGACCGGCATTTCGACATGGTGCGGCCCGGCATCGCCGTCTACGGCTACTCGCCGATCCCCGGCCGTGACTTCGGTCTCCGCCCGGCCATGTCGGTCAGGGCGAGGGTGACGCAGGTCAAACGGCTCCCGGCGGGCAGCGGCGTCTCCTACGGGCACACGTTCACGACCCGGCGGCCCACGACCGTGGCGGTGGTGCCCGCCGGTTACGCGGACGGCATCCCCCGTTCCACCTCCAACCGGGCGGAGGTGTTGCTATCGGGCCGTCGAGCGCCGATACTGGGGCGGGTGTGCATGGATCAGGTGGTCATCGACTGCGGCGACATCCCGACGCGCCCTGGCGAGATCGTGGAGTTCTTCGGGCCGGGAGCCGTCACGGCGGACGACTGGGCCGAGTGGCACGGCACGATCAGTTACGAGATACTCACGTCGGTCGGTGCCCGGGTGTCCCGCCGTCATGTCGGGGCGGCGGCGTAGTGGTGGCGGGTGACCTGTCCCGGCGCCGGGTGCGTCGCGTCGGGATCATCGGCGCGATAGCGGGGTTGGCGGCGGCCGGGGTGGCCGCGGGTGTGGCGACGGAGCGTTACCTGGTGAACAAGGCCCGACGTGATCCGGACGACCCGTACGCGGACGAACCGTTCGGGCGGCTGCCGGCGGACTCGGTGCGCATGGTGACCACGCCCGACGACGTGACCCTGCGGGTGGAGACCGTCGCGACGGAGGCGACCGCCGGTGACCCGTCCGCGGCGAAGGCGACCGTCGTGTTCGTGCACGGCTACTGCCTCGACCAGGGGACCTTCCACTTCCAGCGTCGCGCCCTGACGGAGTCACACCTGCCGGTGAGGGGCGTGTTCTACGACCAGCCGGGCCACGGCGGTTCGGGCGCGCTCCCGGTGAACGAGTACGACATGGACTCGTTGTCGGAGGCGCTGGCCTCGGTGATCCGGGCGGTCGCGCCGCGCGGGCCGCTGGTCCTGGTGGGGCACTCGATGGGCGCGATGACGATCATGGCGTACTCGCGGCGTCACCCGGAGGAGTTCGCGGCGCGGGTGGCGGGGGTCGCGTTGCTGTCGACGTCGGCGGGGAAGCTGGATCAGGTGTCGTTCGGGGCGCCGCGGGCTCTGGCGCGGGCGCGGCGACTGCTGCTGCCGGTGTTCAGTCGCGCCGTGGCGATGACACCCGGCGCCATCGACCGGGTCCGCCGTATCGCCGGTGACCTGGCGTGGCTGCTGACCCGCCGGTACGGTTTCGCGATCCCGGACCCGTCGCCCGCGTTGGTGTCCTACGTGGAGAAGATGAACACCGAGACCCCGATCAAGACGGTGGTCGGGTTCACGAAGACGTTGCTGGAGCACGACGAACACGAGTCGCTCGCGGCGTTCCGGGACGTTCCGGTGTTGATATCCAGTGGCGAGGAGGACCAGTTCACCCCGGCTGCCCACTCGGTGGCGCTGGCCGAGGCGATGCCGCACGCGAAGCTGTTGATGATCCCGCAGGCCGGTCACGTGGCGCTGCTGGAGCGGCCACACCAGGTGTCGGGGCCGCTGCTGGAGTTCCTGGACGCGTGTGTCGCTCCGGGCGCGGCGGGCCGGCCGGAACGGGTGTTGGAGGAGACCCCCGCCGAGGAACCCGCCGGGTGGCGGCGTAAGAAGAAGTCGCGCGACGAGAACGGAACGGAAGAGTGAGGCTTTCACTTGCCACGCCCACCGATACCCGGGAGTTCGGGATCCGGTTGGCGGGAGTGCTGCGACCCGGGGACCTGCTGGTCCTGTCGGGGCCGCTGGGCGCGGGGAAGACCGCGTTGACGCAGGGCATCGGTGCCGGGATGCGGGTGTCGGGTGCGATCACGAGCCCCACCTTCGTGATCGCGCGGGTGCACCGCCCCGACGGCGGGAAGGTGCCGCTGGTGCATGTGGACGCGTACCGGTTGTCGGGTGTCGACGAGTTGGACGACCTCGACCTTGACGCGTCGCTGGAGGAGTCGGTGACCGTCGTGGAGTGGGGTGGGGGCCTGGCGGAGCAGTTGTCGGACGCGTACCTGCTGGTGGAGATCGACCGCCGCGACGACGACGTGCGTGATGTGACGTTGACCGGTCACGGCGGGGACTGGGTGGAGCGCCTGGCCACTCTGGCGGCGACGTGATCGCCGTCGCCGGCCGTGGTGGCCGTTTCGTCTATCGGTGCGAGGGATTCACAGGTGTGACATGTTGACGTTGGTGATCGACACGTCCACCCCGGCGGTGACCGCGGGTGTGTACGAGGTCTCCGGTCCGGGCGCGGTGGAACGCCTCGCCGACGGTGCGGTGGTGGACGCGCGTGGGCACGGCGAGCACTTGGCGCCGTTGATCGACGGCGCGCTCGCCGAGGCGCGGGTGGCGCCGCGTGACCTCGCCGCGGTGGTGGCGGGGTTGGGGCCCGGCCCGTTCACGGGTCTGCGGGTGGGCCTGGTGACGGCGGCGTCGATGTCGCACGCGTTGGGTGTCCCGGCGTACGGGGTGTGTTCGCTGGACGCGGTGGGGTTCGCCGCGGCGGGCGGGGGCGGTCCGGTTCTGGTAGCGACCGACGCCCGCCGCAAGGAGATCTACTGGGGACTGTACGATTCGGACGGTGAGCGCCTGGCCGGTCCCGAGGTGGCCCGTCCGGCCGAACTGCCCGAGGCGGCACGTGCCGCCACCCGGGTGGTGGGTGACGGCGCACTGCTGTACCCCGAGGTGTTCCCCGACGCGAAGGACGAATGGCGGTACCCGCCGCCGCAGGTGCTGGCGTTCCTGGCCTCCGGCCGGATCGCCGCCAAGGCGCCCGGCGAGGTGTTGACGCCGCTGTACCTGCGCCGCCCGGACGTGCACGTCGCCGGCAGGCAGCAGCGGATGACCTGATGCCGGTGGAGCTGAAGCCGCTCCGTTGGTGGCACATCGAGGAACTGGTGGACATCGAACGGGAGACGTTCGGTGCCGAGGCGTGGAGCGCCGGCATGTTCTGGTCCGAACTGGCGGCCGGCCACCACTACCGGGCGGCCCTCGACGGCGACCGGATCCTCGGTTACGCCGGCCTGGCGGTGGCCGACGGCGAGGCGTGGGTGAACAACATCGCGGTCCGGGAGCGGGCGCGCCGCCGTGGAGTCGGTGCCGCGTTGCTTCGTGACCTGTTGTCGGAGGCGCGACGTCGCGGGGCCGACCGGATCGCGCTGGAGGTCGCGACCGACAACGCGCCCGCCCAGGCCATGTACGACCGGTTCGGTTTCGTGGGCGTGGCGATCCGGCGCGGCTACTACCAACCCGGCGGCGGCGACGCCCTGGTGATGGTCAGGGAGGTCGGCGAGCGCGACACCGCCGACTTACCTCCCAAGGACGTTCCACTTCGTCCGGTGATGTCCGCTTTCGCCTGGTGGGAGGCGAATCCGGTGTCTTCGCGCGACCGGATCGTGATGTCGCCGATATCGGATCAGGGCGAGGACTCGGTTAGGCTTCCCCGGACCATCGGGTCGATGTGCCTGGGATGGAGGCCGTCGGTGTCACCGTGTGCCGTCTCGTGCCTGCGAGGGGGCGACACCGCCGGTCGGGACGTTCGGCCCACCGATGAGAGTGGGTGGCTTTGCTCGACCGTAGTCTGCCGTGGTCGAAGGCCCCGGTGTTGTTGTTCCGGCGTCCAGGCGTGGCGTTGGCCCTGGCGGCCGCAGCGATGGTCGCCGTGGTTCCGGCCGCCGGGACTCCGTTGCTGCTTTCGGCGTCGCAGAGCGATTCCATCGCCCAGCAGATCGACGACCAGTGCGTGGTCCCCAGTGGATCCGACGTCCGGTTCCCACTGGAGGGGAGCTGGCAGGAGACCGTCGAGGGCGACACCGTCACCCGGGTGGCCTCCGGTCCCTCGATGGAGGAACTGCGGGAACGGGTCGCCGAGATCGACGCGGAGGCGGCGGAGATCCCGGGTCTGTCTCCTGTGGAGCGCACCTATGTGATCGGCCATTCGGTGACGACCGACTCCGGGTACGGCATCCCGGAGATCGCCATGGGGCTGCGGACCGACTCCGGTGACCTCGCGAAGGTGTTCGTCGCGTACCGGGACGGCGCCCCCGGCATGGTCACACAGATCGACGGCGATTTCGGCCCCGGCGCGTGGATTCCCGACGACCTCGGCAGCCTCAGCGAGGCCGGCGTCGGAGACGAACTGGAGCTCGCCCCCATCTTCGAGGGATCGCCGCTGGAGGACATGCTCGTCCCACCCGGCCAGGGAGAGACGATCCCCGGTGAGGACGGCCCGGTCACCCTGTACACCGAGTACGAGGACGGCGACGCCCCGACCGGCGTTACCATCCCGGTCACCGGTGAGTACCGCACCCTCAACGACTCCGACCTCGGCACCTCGCACTGGTGCCACCTGCAGGACATGCTCCAGTTCGACGCCATGCCGGAGGGCGAATGGGTGCCGACCGTGCTGGTCGACGAGGAGACGTTCTGGAGACTGGGCGGACAGGTCGAACAGCGGGTCGGTGTGATCCTGACCTACGAGCTCGCGGCCACGCCGACGGTGGACGACGCCCGCGAGGCCGCGGCCGGGTTCGCCGCAATGGAGTCCGCCCTGGAGACGGGTGACACCGAGGTCACCACCGACCTTCCCCGGTTCGTGGCGCGTGCCGACCTGGTGGGGGAGTCGCTGCGACTGCCGGTCGCGGCGGTCGGCGCGGCCGCCGTCCTCGTCGGACTGTCCATCGTGGGTGGCGCAGCGCTGCTGTGGACGCGTCGCCGCCGTATCGAGTTGACGGTGCTCGCCGGGCGCGGCGTGTCCCCGGCCGCGTTGGGCGGCAAGGCCGCCCTGGAGGCGATGCCCGCGCTGCTCCTGGGCGGCGTCGCCGGATACCTGTTGTGCCGGTACTCGATGCCGGTGTGGGCGCCGTCCGACCTGATCGCCGTCACCGCGCCCCGCGACGCCGCGTACATGGCGGCCGGGGTGACCGCCGCGGCCCTGCTGACGGTGGCGGTCGTCGCCGCCCGCGCCTGCCGCCGGTTGACCGAACCGGCGCGGGCGCACCGCAACCTGTCGTGGCTGCCGTGGGAACTCGTACCCGCGGGCGCGGCCGTGGCCGCGTGGACGTTGATGGAACCCGTCACCGAGGTGACCGCCGGTGAGGCCTCCGACCGGGTCGGAGTGGTGTCCCAGTTGCCGTCGCGGGTGTTCGTGGTGCCGCTGTTGGCGGCGATCGCGGTCGCGATGCTGGTCGCCAGGGCCGCCCGCTGGTACTGGAACCGGCCGAGACGCCGTGATCCGCGACGGTTCAGCGGGTTCCTGGCGTCGCGGCGCATCCGGCGTGACCGGTGGGCGAGCGCCGTGATGTTGGCGGCGGTGGCGGTGCCGACGGCGTTGGCGGGTTACGCGATCACGGCCTCGGCGTCGGCGGGAGCCACCATCGACGCCCAGGCGCGATCCGAGATCGGCTCCGACGTCGTGGTCTCGTTCGACGAACCGCAGACGGTCCCGCCGGAACTGGCGGAGCTGGGCCGGGTGACCGAGGTGACCAGGATCGACGGCCTCACCCTGCAGGGCACCCGGGTGAGCGCCCTGTTCGTCGACTCGGAGACGTTCGCGCGCACCGCCGACACCGCGGATCTGCTCGCCGACACCGACGTGACCGCCGCCCTCGACGGCGACACCGGGAGTGTCCCGGCGGTCGCGGGCGGCAGCGACCGGCTTCAGGACGGTGACGGCCGTATCACGCTCCCCGGCGCGGAACTGGACCTGACCGTGTCGGCGGTGCCGGACCTGCCCGCGAAACGCGGCGGCATGCCGGTCGTCCTCATCGACCGGGAACACATGCCCGACGAGCTGAGCCGGATCAGCGGATACCAGTTCTGGGTGCGCACCGACCGGCCCGAGGCGGTCAAGGACCTGATCACCACCGAGTTCTCCGACGTGGAGTACCGGATGCTGACGGCGTTCGAGCGCTACCAGGGGACGCCGAAGCATTCGGTGACGAAGGCGGTGGAGTACCTGTTGTGGGTGTCGGTGTTGACGGCGGTGGTCGTGGTCGTCGGGATGTTGTTGCAGTTGGAGTCGAGGTCGGCGGCGAATCGGCGGGCGTTCGTGATGATGCGTCGGATGGGTCTGCGTTCGGGTGTGCACCGGATGGCGTTGTTGCGTGAGATCGGGGGCCTGTTGGTGGCCGGTGTGGTCTCGGGTCTCGTCATCGCGGGCCTGTTGGTCGCGGTGATGCGTCCCGACTTCGACGTCGACACGTTCCGCAATCCCGGTGTGGTGCTGGACGTACCGGTCGAGTCGGTCGGGTACCTGGCCGCCGTCACCGTCGTGGTCACCGTCGCCGCGGCGTGGTTCGGGCACGCCCGGATCGCCGCCGCCCGTCCCTCGGAGGTGCTCCGTGAAACCGGATGAGTTGGTCTCGTGTCGCGGGGTGCGACACGGTTATGTCGCCGATTCCGGCGAATCCCTGGTCCTGGACGACCTGGAACTGTCCATAGCGGCCGGTGAGATCGTGGCGCTGACGGGGCCGTCGGGCTCCGGCAAGTCCACATTGCTGCGTCTTCTGGGATGTCTCGACCGGGCGCACGCCGGGACGATCGCCGTCGGTGGTGTGGACACCACCACGGCCTCGGCCCGCCGCCGGCGGCGGCTGCGCCGCGACCGGATCGGCTACGTCCGGCAGAACCCGGCCGACAACCTGATCGATCACCTCACCGTCCGGCAGCACTTCATGCTGGCGACGGGGATGGGCGGCCGTACGTCCACCGGGCCCGCGGAGCTGGCCGAACGCCTCGGCGTGGCCGGGAAGTGGCACCGGCGTCCCCGTGAACTGTCCGGCGGTGAACAACAGCGGGTCGCCATAGGTTTCGCCGCGCTCGGCCGCAGCGACCTGCTGCTGCTCGACGAACCGACCGGGCAGCTCGACCACGCGATCGGCGAACAGGTGCTCGACACGCTGGACCTGCTGCGCGACACCGGTTTGACGATCGTCGTGGCCACCCACGACCCCAAGACCGCGCGGCGGGCGGACCGGACCTGCCGACTCATCGACGGGAAGGTCGCGGCATGACCCTGATCGACGTCATCGGTGTCACCAAACGGCACCCCGGGATGTCGGAACGTCCGGCACTGCACCGGGTCGACGCCCGGTTCTACCCCGGACGCCTGACGGTGCTCGCCGGGCCCTCCGGCTCCGGCAAGACGACGCTTCTGTCCATCATGGGCGGGTTCGACGTCCCCGACTCCGGTGAGATCCGGTTCCGCGAACCGCTGCCGAGCGGCACGGCTCCCGCCGGACTCGCCTGGAGCGACGCCGGATACCTGCCGCAGGCGTTGGTGCTGCTGGACGAACTGACCGTCGCACAGAACGTGCAGTTGCCGGTGAACCTGGCACCCACTCCACCACCCGGCGACCTCGCCGATCCCTCACACACCACCGCGTGGCTGCGAGCCCTCGACATCGACCACCTGGCGGACCGGTACCCGTCGCAGACCTCCGGTGGGGAACAGCAGCGCGCCGCACTCGCCCGGGCGCTTCGGCTACGACCCCGCGTACTGTTCGCCGACGAACCCACCGGGCAGCTCGACCCGAGCCGGGTGGACCTCGTCACCGACGTGTTGCGGGACTACGCCGCCGGCGGCGCCGCCGTGATCATCACCAGTCACGACCCGGCGGTGATCAATGCCGCCGACACCGTCGTCACCATGGAGGACGGCACGGTCGTCGACGTCGTCCACCGGACGGGGCGTGGCGCGATGGTGCCAAAACCACCCGATCACGCGCCCACTTGGTAGCGTCCGACCCGTCACCGTTCCCCTACCACGACGGGAGACCATCATGTCGACTGTGAACAGGTTCGCCGACCGGGTACTGAACCGCCTGGTTCCCAAGCGCTCCGCCACCGCCGGCGTCGACTACTGGATCTGCGACAACGGCCGTTGGATGCACTGCCGCAGTGGTGTCGGCTGTGTCGACACCGGCGAGGGCTGCTGACCCCGGTCCCCTCACGGGTTCGGTGGGAACCGGTCGGCGCGCCGCCACCGGACCGCCGACGTCGGCGACCGCCGCCGCGAGCGCCGCGACGGCGGCCTCGACGTGCCGCTCCGCGATCCCACCGAACCCCAGGACCAGACCGGACGGGCCGGAACCCGCGATCCGGAAGTCCGCACTGCCCCGCACCGCCACCGAACGGGCCGCCGCGGCGGCCACCAGCGCGGCCTCGTCGACTCCCGGGATCTCCACCTGTAGATGCAGTCCCGCCGCCACCCCGGTCACCTCCGCCTCCGGCAGTCGCTCCGTGAGGGCCGCGACCAGCCGGTCACGCCGTTCCCGGTACCGCCGCCGCGCCCAACGGACGTGCCGGTCGTAGTCGCCGTGCCGCAACAGCTCCGCCAGCACCGCCTGGTCGAACACCGAGTCGCCGAGGTCGGTGCGCCGCCGGATCCGCACCACCTCGGCGGTCACGTGCCCGGGCGCCACCACCCATCCGAGCCGCAGACCCGGCGCCAGTGACTTGCTGACCGACCCCAGCAACGCCGTGCGGTCCGGTAGCAGCCCTTGGAGACACCCGACCGGTTCCCGGTCGTACCGGAACTCGGCGTCGTAGTCGTCCTCGACGGCGAACCTGCCGGGCCGGTCCAGCCACGCCCGCAACGCCGCCCGCCGCCGGGGCGACAGCACCGCGCCGGTCGGGTACTGGTGGGCCGGCGTCAACAGCACCGCGGTCGCGTCGCTGCGTTCCAACGCCGCGACGTCCATGCCCTCGGCGTCGACCGGAATCGGGATCACGGTGGCGCCCGCCTCCCGCAGCAACGGGAGCTGACCGGGGCTGGTCGGGTCCTCCACCGCCAGGCGCGGCCCGTGCAGCGCCCGCACCACCAGGTGCAGACCGTGCGCCACACCGCCGACCACGCTGACCCGTGACGGATCGGTGTCGGCGAACCTCACCCGCCGCAACTGGGCCGCCAGCGCGTCACGCAGATCCGGGAGACCCTGCGGATCGGGGTAGCCGAGACGGGAGTGCGGCAGCGCCGACACGACCCGTCGCACCGCCGCCAGCCACTGCCGCCGGGGGAACGCCGACAGGTCCGGCGTGCCCACCCGCAGATCGAACCGGGCGTCGGCGGCCCGGACACGTGCCGGCGGGGTCGCCGGGGCGGCGACGGCGCGGTGCGCGACCCAGGTGCCCGCACCGGAACGGGCCGCGAACACGCCCTCGGCGGTCAACTGCTGGTAGGCGGACACCACGACGCCGCGCGCCACACCCAGGTCGGCGGCCAGGACGCGGCTCGCCGGCAGCCGGAAGCCGACCGCCAACCGCCCCGACCGGACGGCCTCCCGCAGTTGGTCGCCCAGCCGCCGGGCGCTGTCCTTGCCGCCGGGTGTCAACCGGATGGGTAGATCGGTCATCGAATCGGTCCGGATTCTCGAAGGGGAAGCGGTCCAGATTACCGGTCCGTTCGGGCATAGCGTCGCGGTGTGGACGGGACGACGTGGCGTGGCGGCATGATGGGCGGCGGCGGGATGCTGCTGGTGGGAACGCTGGTGGCCGTGTCGGCGACCACGGCCGGCCACCCCGTCTACAGCGGACAGATGTGGCGGTACCTGGCGGGTGCGGCGGCCCTGGGCGTCGCCCTGATCGTCACCCGCACCCGACCGGTCCGGCCGACCGGACGGGAATGGGTCCTGCTGGTGGCGCTGGCCGCGACGGGGCTGGTCGCCTTCAACGTGTGCATCGTGACCGCGAACCGGTACGTGTCACCGGCCGTCGTCGCCACCGTGATCGGCGCGTCCCCGGTCGTCATGGCGCTGCTCGGACCCGTCGTCGCCCGGACCGGAAGACCCGCGGCGCGCGTCCTGCTCGGCGCCGTCGTCGTCGCCGGTGGGACCGCGGTCGCCGCCGGTGGCGGAGGTGTCGAGGCGGCCGGTGTCCTGTGGGCCGCCGGCGCGTTGTGCGGCGAGGTGGCCTTCTCGCTGCTGGCCCTGCCACTGCTTCCCGGACTGGGCGCTCTACGGGTGTCGGCGTACACGGCGGCGCTGGCGGTGCCGATGCTACTGGCACTGTCCTGGATGGACATCGGCGTGCCCGCCGTGTTCCCCACTCCCGCCGAGTGGGCCGCGATCGGGTACCTGGGCGTGGTGGTCACCGCGGGCGCGTTCCTGCTCTGGTACACGGCCCTGCCGATGCTGGGACCGAGCCGCGCGGGCCTCCTCGCCGGACTCATGCCGGTGGGGGCGGTCGCCACCCAGGCGGTACTGGGCCTGGGGATCCCGACGACGCCGGAACTCGCCGGTGCGGCGCTGGTCGTGGCGGGAATCCTGGCCGGTCTGGCGCCCCGCCGGTCCCGGACCGGGGACACCGGTGTTGTGATCACGCACACGGCCGAGGCCGCCGTCCGGCGCTAGAGTGTGGCGGCATGACGACCCCCATATTCGCCCTCGGCGACGAGTTCATCCGCCGGACCGCCGCCGGCAACCCGGTAAGGGCCACCTACCTCGGAATCACCGAGGGCTTCGACGGCACCGGCGACTTCGGCCCCGACGGGCAGGCCGCCGAGGCGGCACTCGCCCGTGACACCCTGGCACGACTCGACACCCTCCCGGAGACCGGCGACGCGGACCGGGTCGCCGCCACCCACATGCGGGAACGGCTCACCGCGGAACTGGCCGCCTACGACACCGGCGAGTGGAAACGCGCACTCCGCGCCCCCTACGGCATGGTCCAGTCGCTCCGCAACTACGTGGACATGGGGCCGCACACGACACCGGAACAGTGGGAGACCGTCGCGATGCGGCTCGACGGCATGCCGGGGCTGCTGGCCGGATGGCGGCAGTGCCTCCAGGTCGGGCTCGACGACGGGACCGTCGCCGCGCGGCGGCAGGCCCTGGAGGCCGCCAACCAGGCCGAGAACTACGTCCGTATCGGCTCGTTCGACTCCATCGTGTCCGAGTACGGCGAGGGGCCGCTTCGTGACCGGCTCGCCCGGGGCGCGGCGGCGGCGCACGAGGCGTACGACGACCTGGTGAGGTTCCTGCGCGAGGAGTACGCGCCGCGCGCCACCGAGGCGGACGGTGTCGGGCCGGAGCGGTACGCGGTCGCGGCACGGCTCGGTCTGGGCGCCGACATCGACCTGGTCGACGCGTACCACTGGGGCTGGGCCGAGCTGCGTGACCTGGAGACCCAGATGACCGCGGAGGTGCAGCGGGTGCAGCCGGGCGGGACCATCGAGTCCGCGATCGCGCACCTCAACGCCACCGAGTTCGTCGACGGAGCCGACGCGTACCTCGCCTGGTTGAAGGACCTGCACGTGTGGGCGCTGGAACAGCTCGACGGCTCCCACTTCGACATCGACGCGCGATTGAAGGACCTGGAGGTCGTGCTCGTGCACGCCCAGGGCGCCGGGTCGGCGTACTACACGGGACCCAGTGAGGACCTCAGCCGCCCCGCCCGGACCTGGTGGCCGGTCGCCGGCCGCGACAGGTTCGCCACCTGGTCCGAGGCCACCACGGTGTTCCACGAGGGGGTGCCCGGGCACCACCTCCAGATCGGACAGATGAAACTCGCCGGTGACCGGTTGTCCCGGTTCAACCGGTCGGCGGGCGTCAGCGGCCACTCCGAGGGCTGGGCGCTGTACGCGGAGCGGTTGGCCGACGAACTCGGCTGGCACACCGAGCCGGGTCGACGGTTGGGCATGTTGAAGGGTTCCGCGTTGCGGGCCGCGCGTGTCGTCATCGACATCGGTCTCCACCTGGACCTGCCGATCCCGGCGGAGGAGACCGCCCGGCACGGGCGACGGTGGAACTTCGACGTCGCCGTGGAGGTACTGCGCGACCGGGGCCGCATCGCGGAACACCGGCTGCTTCCGGAGGTCGTCCGGTACTGCGGATGGCCGGGGCAGGCGATCACGTACAAGCTGGGTGAACGCGCCTGGCTGGCCGCGCGGGACGAGGCGAAGGCCCGCCTGGGCGCCGACTTCGATCTGAAGGCGTGGCACACGGCCGCGCTCGACCTCGGACCGGTCGGACTCGACACCCTCGCCGGGTTCCTACGAGAACTGTGAGACGGAGCCTTCGGGGCACCTCACCGCCGGGCTGTCTTTGACGACGGCCCGGCGGCCGGATCGGTCCGGGCACCCCCACCGATCCGGTGACGTCCTCGGGGGCCGCCACTCCTCCACCCCATGGCTTCAGCCTAGAGCCGCCGTCGTCGGCGCGTCCACTGCGGACCGCCCGGCCTGTGGACGACGCACCGGTTGTGGAAAAGCGCTTGTGGACACAATGGTACCGGCCGGCGATCCGCCGTCGTGGCCGGGAGTGTCACCGCTCGGCGGTATTTTTCGCTGGTCCGCCGCCCACCGAGAAGAGGTCTCCGCCCATGGCCCTCACCACCCCGCCGCGCCGATACGACCTGCTCGCGGACATCCCGGAGCTCGCCGAGTACGCCCGGCCCGCCGTGCGGCTCCATCCCCGGCAGGGTGACCCGGGCGTCCACGACAGTTCGGTGGGCGGCCCGTTGCTGTGGCCCGCCGCCGAGCCCTGGCCGATGTGCGACCTCGAACACGAGGACTGCGACGACGAGCCCTTCGACTACGTCCTGGCCGAGCGGGCGGCCCTGAAGGGCGACTGGCCGCCTGTGGAGGACGGCACGGTGGCCGTTGGGGCATCGTCGACCCGGAACCGGTGATGTGCGACTGCGGACGGGAGCAGTCGCCGCTGTTCACGGCGGACTACGGGGAGTACGACGGCGAATCCTGGTGCCCGCTGGAGGAGGCCGGGAACGCGCGGATGGACTCGAACCCGGTCGGCGTCACGATCGGCCGCGGTTACACCCTCCAGCTCTACTACTGCCCCGAATCGGAACTGCACGCCAACCGCGTCGTGATGTTCTGACCCGACACCGGCCCGACGTCAGCTCGGCAGCCGCTCGCACAACAGCGCCGTGTGCCTCTCCCCGATCCGGGTGACGATGAGGGTTGCCTCGTTGTCGCCGGCGGGTTTCAGTTCCCGCCGCAACCGGTCGGGTTCGACGTCGGCGCCGCGTTTCTTGACGGTGAGCCTGCCGATCCGCCGGGCGGCGACGAGCTGCCGGAGTTTCTTGACGTGGAACGGCAGGACCTCGTCGATGCGGTAGCCGGTGGCGAGCGGCGTGGGATGTATCGCGTCGGTGTACAGGTAGGCGATCTTGGGGTGGGCGAGCCTCCCGGCGACCAGTTCGGCGAGTTCGGCGACCAGGTGCGCCCGGATGACCGCACCGTCGGGTTCGTACAGGAACCCACCGATCTCGCCGACAGTGGCCTGCCGGTCGCCGGGGCCGGTCAGTTCGGTGACCCGGCGGCCGGTGATGACACTGGCGCGGCGGGGCGCCGTCGCGACTCCGCCGCGCCACAGGGCGGCCTCGACGACGTCGCCGTCGACGGAGACCCATTCGGCCTCGGCGTCGGGCGGGATGATGGAGTGGTCGATGCCGGGGCCGACCTTGCAGACCCGGTGGTCGACGTCCTCGGTGAGCCGCCACAGTTCGGGCAGCGGCGGCGAGTACATCCGGGGGTCGAATATGCGTCGTCCGGCGTGGCGGCGGGCGGGGTCGGCGAAGGCGGCGTCGACGCCGGTGAGGTCGGTGTCCTGGGCGCGTTCGTGCCGTACCTCGACCTGGCCGGACAGGCCGAGGGCGGCGGCGTTGGCGCGCGCGATGTCGGCGGTCTCGGCGTCGCTGTCGACGGCGACGACGGTGAGCCCGTGCCTGGCCATGGCGAACGCGTCCGCTCCGATGCCGCAACACAGGTCGGCGACCCGGTCGGCACCGGCGGCGGCGAGCCGGTCGGCGCGGCGTTCCGCGACGACGGCGCGGCTGGCCTGTTCGAGTCCGTCGCGGGTGAAGAACATCCGGGCGGTGTCGGGGCCGAACTTGGGGTACGCGGCGGCGCGGAGCGTCGCCTGGTTCATGGCGGCCTGCGCGAGTTCGGGGTCGTCGGTGTGCCGCCGCAGTGCCACCGCCGCCCGGTCGGGTCGTTCAGTGAGCAGCCGGGTGGCGGTCGCCACGAGTGCGTGTCCTTCGGGGTTGTCGAGCCGCGTCGCGTTCACGTGAGTCATTGTCGCGGTAGCGGTGGCGGTCCACACCGGCGTTGCGGGTTTCGCGTCCGCGGCCGCGCGTTACGGTCGTTCCCGAGCCTCAAAGCCGTGCCCCACCTGCTGAACTGGCACTCGACCGGAAGGAGTGCCAATCGGGTGTGCCGGGCTGGCACTCTCAGGCGGCGGGTGCTAATTTGGTCCTCGGGCGCCGACGGCCCCGGTCACCCGCGACGACCGAGGCCGATCCGACTGCCCGCTCGAACTAGCAGCGTATGAAGGGTATGAGCCACATGGGCACTGCGACCAAGGTTGCGATCAAGCCGCTGGAAGACCGCATCGTCGTCCAGGCCAACGAGGCGGAGACCACCACCGCCTCCGGCATCGTCATTCCGGACACCGCCAAGGAGAAGCCCCAGGAGGGCACCGTGCTGGCCGTGGGTCCGGGCCGGGTTGACGACAAGGGCAACCGCGTCCCGATCGACGTCAAGGTCGGCGACACCGTTCTGTACTCCAAGTACGGCGGCACCGAGGTCAAGTACGCCGGTGAGGACTACCTGGTCCTGTCGGCGCGCGACGTTCTCGCTGTCATCGAGAAGTAACGATCTTCGCTTCCGCCCCGGTCCGCCTGCCGGTCGCGCCGCGCCTCGTGCGCTCCGCGACGGTTCGCCGGGCCGGGGCGTTCTGATCAGGAGGGAAACCCATGCCGAAGATCCTCAGCTTCGCCGATGAAGCGCGCGGCAACATCGAACACGGTGTCGACCATCTGGCCGACGCCGTGAAGGTGACGCTCGGTCCCAAGGGCCGCAACGTCGTCCTGGACAAGAAGTTCGGCGCTCCCACGATCACCAACGACGGCGTCACCATCGCCAAGGAGATCGAGCTGGCCGACCCGTACGCCAACCTCGGCGCCCAGTTGGTCAAGGAGGTCGCCACCAAGACCAACGACGTCGCCGGTGACGGCACCACCACGGCGACCGTGCTGGCCCAGGCGATGCTGCGCGCGGGCCTGCGCAACGTCGCCGCCGGTGCGAGCCCGATCTCGCTCAAGCGGGGCATGGACGCCGCCGCCCGGGCCGTCAACGACGCACTGCTCGCCAAGGCCACCGAGGTGTCCGGCAAGGAGGCGATCAGCCAGGTCGCCACCGTGTCGGCGCAGGACGGCCAGATCGGTACGTTGATCGCCGAGGCCTTCGAGGCGGTCGGCGCCGACGGCGTCATCACCATCGAGGAGGGTTCCACGCTCGCGACCGAGCTGGAGGTCACCGAGGGGATGCAGTTCGACAAGGGCTACATCTCCCCGCACTTCGTGACCGACGGCGAGGGCCAGGAGGCCGTCTTCGAGGACCCGCACATCCTCATCACCAACTCCAAGATCTCGGCGATCGAGGAGCTGCTTCCGGTCCTGGAGAAGGTCCAGCAGAGCGGCAAGCCGCTGGTGATCATCGCCGAGGACGTCGAGGGCCAGGCCCTGGCGACCCTGGTGGTGAACGCGGTCCGCAAGACCTTCAAGGCGGTCGCGGTGAAGGCCCCCGCCTTCGGTGACCGTCGCAAGGCCATCCTGGAGGACGTCGCGATCCTCACCGGTGCCCAGGTCGTCAGTGACGAGATCGGTCTCAAGCTGGACCAGGTCGGCCTCGCCGAGCTGGGTACGGCCCGCCGTGTCGTCGTCACCAAGGACACCACGACCGTGGTCGAGGGCGGCGGCGACCAGGCCGACGTGGAGGCCCGTGTCAAGCAGATCCGGCTCCAGGCCGAGCAGACCGACTCCAGTTGGGACCGCGAGAAGCTGGAGGAGCGGCTCGCGAAGCTCTCCGGTGGTGTCGCGGTCATCCGGGTCGGTGCGGCCACCGAGGTGGAACTCAAGGAACGCAAGCACCGGATCGAGGACGCCGTCTCGGCGACCCGTGCGGCGCTCGAAGAGGGCATCGTGCCCGGTGGTGGTGCGGCGCTCATCCAGGTGCGCGACGCCCTGTCCGGTCTGGATCTCGACGAGGAGGCCGCCGTGGGCGTCCGCATCGTCGAGGAGTCGCTCCAGGCGCCGCTGCACCTGATCGCCCGCAACGCGGGCGAGTCCGGTGACGTGGTGGTCTCCAAGGTCGCGGAACTGTCGTGGGGTCACGGCTTCGACGCCGCCAACAGCCAGTACCTCGACCTGATCGGCACCGGGATCGTCGACCCGGTCAAGGTCACCCGCAACGCCGTGTCCAACGCGGTCAGCATCGCGGCGCTGGCGTTGACGACCGAGGCCCTCGTCGTCGACAAGCCGGAGGAGGAGTCCGCCGCCGGCGGTCACGGTCACTCGCACGGTCACGGCCACTCGCACTAGTCGCGGGTCGGCGGGAGCGCCGACGGGATCGCGACTGCGCGTGCGCCATCGGAAGCGGGGTGCCACCATTGTGGTGTGGCGCCCCGCTTCTCGTGTCGACGGCGCCGGTTTGGTGGGACTGGTGGGAGGAGACGGAGTGTTTCACGTCACGTTCGGTGGGGAGGTGTGCGGTGACGGTCCGTGGGCGGTCGCCGACACGGTGGAGAAACACCGGGTCACGCCCGGTGCCCCGGGTGTGTCGCCCCGGCGCGGGGGGCGTCGTGCGGGGCTCCGGGAAAAGAATCCCCTCACGCTCCGTCATACCTGCGGCGAGACGTGGTCCCGACTGAGAGGAACCTCCTCAACCGAAGGCGAAAGGTGACTTCACGTGAAAACCGTTCTGGTCTGCGTCAGGACCCCGGAAGCCGCGCAGCGGATATCGTCCTGCGCCGCCCGCGTGGGTATGGCCCCGGCGGTGCGTACCGTGCTGACCGCTGAAGAGATCCCCGCCCGGCTGACGGCACAGCCCGTCGACGTCGTCCTGGTCGACGTCGGCATGGCCCGCCCCGACCCGGTGCAGTTCACGAGGGGCGTCCTGGCACGGTCCCCCCAGACCGACGTGGTCATGGTCGGCCCGGCCGATCCACGTCTGGCGGCGGCGGTGGTGGCCGCCGGCGCCCGAGGCGTCATCCGGGTCGGCTGGGAGGGCGAGGACCTGGTCGTGGCGCTCACCCAGGCCGTCATGCTGATCTGCCCGAGCCGGTCCGGTGACCTGCCCCGGCAGCGGATCGCGCCGCGTGGCCTCACCGAGCGTGAGATGCAGGTGTTGCGCGGGATGAGCCAGGGCAAGAGCAACGCCGAGATCGGCAGGGACCTGTTCGTCTCGGAGGACACCGTCAAGACCCATGCCCGCAGGTTGTTCCGGAAACTGGGCGCGCGGGACCGGGCGCACGCGGTGGCGGAGGCGTTCCGGGGTGGGTTGGTGCACTGACCCGGCGGGGCGGTTCCACACCCTCCGGGAGGGCGACGGGACGATGGGTGCGGCGGCCGGTGACGCGACCGGTCGCCGGATCGGCGGACGCGGTTCAGCCGCCGGGCGGGGGTTCCTCGCCGGCCTGCCCGTCGTCGCCGAACTCGTGGTAGACGTCCTGCCAGCAGTCGACGTAGCCGCGGGCGTAGTCCCAGCTCACGTAGTCGTCGGGGTTGGGGTCGAAGGCGGGTTCGTGGATCCGCGGTGAGTTGTCGCCCAGGACGTGGGTGAGGTTGTTCTTGAGCAGGCCCCATTCGAAGTAGTGGGGTTCCCGGCAGTCGGGGCACTCCACCACCAGGCCCCGGATACCGGTCGGCTCCAGAACCTGCTGAAAGATCTCAAGACTCGACAGGTCGTCGATCAGCTCGGCCCGCTCGGTCTCGGTCAACGGGTCGTGCGGTTCCAGGCCGGGCCAGTCATCGTCCGGGTCTTGCGGAAATGGATCCTGCGGCTCGTCCTGCACCCGTCAAGCCTAGCCCGTGGCGACGCCCGTCCGCAGGGCCATCCGACGGTGGGCGCGGGCACTCGCCGACCGCGGCCCCGTCGTCCCGGGCGCGCCGGGGAGTCCGGCGCCGCGCCGCGTGGCGGGCGTCATCGCGGCCGAACCGGCCCGTGACGAGGGGACCTTTAGGATGGGGAGATGGCGTTTACTGGGGATTTCGATTCGACCGCCGCCGGGGTGTCGGTGCCTATGGGTGCGACGACGGGCATCCCGCTCGGCCTGACGTTCGACGACGTGCTGCTGCTTCCGGGGGAGTCCGACGTGGTGCCCGCCGACGTCGACACGAGCAGCCGGTTGACCCGCCGGATCACCCTGCACACCCCGCTGATCTCGGCGGGCATGGACACCGTCACCGAGGCGAGGATGGCCATCGCGATGGCCAGGCAGGGTGGTATCGGGCTGCTGCACCGCAACCTGTCGGCCGAGGACCAGGCACAGCAGGTGGACCTGGTGAAGCGGTCGGAGTCCGGCATGGTCGCCGACCCGATCACGTGCGCGCCCGGTGACACCCTCGCCGAGGTGGACGCCCTGTGCGCCCGGTACCGGATCTCGGGCGTGCCGGTGGTGGACGACGACGGCGCCCTCGTCGGCATCGTCACCAACCGTGACATGCGGTTCGAGACGGACATGAGCGTCCCGGTCGAACAGGTCATGACGCGCGCGCCGCTGGTCACCGCGCCCGCGGGCGTGTCGGACGACGAGGCGCTTCACCTGCTGAAGCGGCACAAGGTCGAGAAGCTGCCGATCGTGGACGAGCGGGGGCGGCTGCGCGGCCTCATCACCGTGAAGGACTTCGCCAAGAAGGAGCAGTACCCGCTGGCGACCAAGGACGACTCCGGCCGGCTCCGGGTCGCCGCCGCCATCGGTGTCGGCGAGGAGCAGTACCGGCGGGCCGGGTTGTTGGTGGACGCGGGTGTCGACGCCATCGCGGTGGACTCCTCGCACGGTCACAGTCGCGGCGTGCTCGACATGATCGCCCGCATCTCGAAGGACTTCGGGGACCGGGTCGACATCATCGGCGGCAACATCGCCACCAGTGACGGCGCGCTGGCGCTCATCGAGGCGGGGTCGGACGCGGTCAAGGTCGGTGTCGGACCGGGCGCGATCTGCACGACCCGGGTGGTGTCGGGCGTGGGCGCGCCGCAGATCAGTTCGATCATGGACGCCGCGCGTGTCGCGCGGGGACACGGTGTGCCGGTGATCGGGGACGGCGGCATCCAGTACTCCGGCGACATCTCCAAGGCGATCGTGGCGGGCGCGGACACCGTCATGCTGGGACAGTTGTTCGCCGGCTGCGAGGAGAGCCCCGGCGACCTGGTCTTCATCAACGGCAAGCAGTTCAAGGCGTACCGGGGGATGGGGTCGCTGGGCGCGATGCAGTCGCGCGGCGACGCCAAGTCCTACTCCAAGGACCGGTACTTCCAGGAGGGCAACACCAACGAGAAGCTGGTGCCCGAGGGCGTGGAGGGCCAGGTGCCCTACCGGGGCACCCTCGCCCAGGTGATGTACCAGCTCGTCGGCGGCCTGCGCATCGCGATGGGATACGCCGGCGCGGGTACCATCGACGCGCTGCACGAACGCGGCCGTCTGGTCAGGATCACCGCGGCGGGCTTGAAGGAGTCCCACCCGCACGACATCCAGATGACCGTCGAGGCACCCAATTACCACTCCCGATAGGAGCATCACCCGTGCGTGACGTGGTGGAGATCGGAAAAGGCAAGTCCGCCCGGCGCGGTTTCGAACTGTCCGAGGTGTCGCTGGTGCCCAGCCGCCGCACCCGGGACGTCGACGACGTCTCCACCGCCTGGCAACTGGACGCCTACCAGTTCGGGATCCCGTGTGTCGCACATCCGTCCGACGCCACCATGAGCCCGGAGTCGGCGATCGAGCTGAGCCGGCAGGGTGGTCTCGGTGTCCTCAACGCGGAGGGCCTTTGGTGCCGTTACGAGGACCCGACCCCGGTGCTGGCGGAGCTGGCGGGCCTGTCCGACGACGCGGCGACCGCGCGCCTCCAGGAGGTGTACGCCGAGCCGATCAAGCCGTCGCTGATCACCGAGCGCGTCAAGCAGATGCGTGACGCCGGCGCGACCGTGTCGGTGCGGGTGTCGCCGCAGCACACCATCGCGTTGTCGCCGGTGGTGTTGGACGCGGGAGTGGACGTACTCGTCATCCAGGGCACTCTGGTGTCGGCCGAGCACGTGTCCACCGGGGACGAGCCCCTGAACCTCAAGGAGTTCATCGCCGACCTGGACCTGCCGGTGGTGGTGGGCGGCTGCACGAACTACACCACCGCGCTGCACCTGATGCGGACCGGCGCGGCGGGCGTCATCGTCGGTGTCGGCGCGGACCTGTGGTCCACCACCGGTGACGTCCTGGGTATCTCGGTGCCGATGGCGTCGGCGATCGCCGACGCGGCGGCGGCCCGCCGCGACTACCTCGACGAGACCGGCGGGCGGTACGTCCACCTCATCGCCGACGGTGACATCGAGAGCTCGGGGGACATCGCCAAGGCCGTGGCGTGCGGCGCGGACGCCGTCATGCTCGGTGGAGTTCTGGCCGAAGCCGCCGAGGCGCCCGCCGGCGGCGCGTGGTGGCACTCGGCCGCCAGCCACCCGAAACTCCCCCGCGGCATGTACCGCCCGGCCGAGGAGGACCGCGACGCGGTGTCGATGGAGACGCTGCTTCACGGCCCCTCCCACGAGCCGTACGGCAACCACAACCTGTTCGGCGGGCTGCGCCGGTCGATGGCCAAGTGCGGGTACTCGAACCTGAAGGAGTTCCAGAAGGTCGAGCTGACCGTCTCCTGACCGCACCGTCGGGGGAGTCGATGTTCCGGAGTCACCGGGCATCGACGCCCCCGCTCCGGCGCATCCCCCGGCCTGCGGTGCCGTGGCCGCGGCCACACGTCGGCTAGTGTCACGTCATGAGTCGCGCTTCACTGTCAATCGACGCCAGGTTGCACGAGTACCTGGTCACCCACGGCACCCCGCCCGACCCGCTGCTGCGGGAGCTGATCGAGGAGACCCGCAAGGCGCTTCCGGAGCGGGCCGGTATGCAGATCGGACCCGAGCAGGCGGCCTTCACGACGCTGCTCACCCGGTTGATCGGTGCCCGCCGCGCCGTCGAGGTCGGCACGTTCACCGGCATGTCGTCCCTGGCCATCGCGAGGGGACTGCCCGACGACGGACGGCTGACCTGTTTCGACATCTCCGACGAGTTCACCTCGATCGCCCGCCGGTACTGGGAACGGGACGGCCAGGCGGGGAAGATCGAACTGCGGATCGGTGACGCCCGTAAGGAACTGCGGTCGTTGCCGGAGGAACCACACCTGGACCTGGCGTTCATCGACGCCGACAAGCCCGGCTACGCCGAGTACTGGGAGCAGTTGGTTCCCCGGGTGCGGCCCGGCGGCCTGATCGCCGTCGACAACGTGTTGTGGAGCGGCCGGGTGGCCGACCCGGCGATCGTCGAGGACCAGACGGAGATCATCCGCAGGTTCAACACGCAGGTGGTCGCGGACGACCGCGTGGAACAGGTCATGCTGCCCATCGGTGACGGTCTCACCCTGGCCCGCCGGCTCTGACCCCTCACTCCCCGTCTCGAAACGGCTCGGTGGGTCATACCGCCCGCGCGGTCGGCCATACGACCCCGGAGAAACGGACCTCCGGTGGGATTCGAGGCACGTCGCCCGTCGTATGGCCGGCCGAGCCGAGGGACACGGGTCAGACGGGGGTGCGGTCCAGCCAGTCCGGCAACCGGGCCAGGCAGTCCCGCCAACCCTGGATGTGCGCGTCGCGTTCGGCGGCCGAACCGAACCCGGAGTGGGTGAGGATCAGGCCCACCCCGGAGAACCGCACCACGACCTCGGTCTCGACGGATTCGCCGTCCCACCGCCACGTGGTCTCCAACCGCTGCGGCGCCGACACCGACCGGTACACCCCGGACGCGCCGATTCCCAACGTCGGCGCCGATATCCGCCACCCGCCGCCCGCCCGCAACGCGATCTCGGCGGTGGCGGCCGGGTCGGGCCACAGCCAGGCCGCGAGCGCGTTCGGATCGGTGAACGACCGCCACAACCGGTCGGCTCCGGCATGGGAACGGGCATGGTGAGTCAGCGTGTACATCTCATCCTCGACACAACGGCATACCGGACGACGCCCGGTGGGACGGAGACACCGGCCGACCCCTGCTTCCAGTGCCGCGCCCGGCCGGCCGTCGGCCGCCGGGCGAACAACACTGTAATCGTGGCCGGTGCGTCCCGCGTCGGCGCAGTGGCATTGCGCGTGCCGGTGGTCCTCAGCCGGTGAAGTCGACCTCGTCGACGGACAGGACCCGGATACGCCGTCCCGGGAACTCGATGCCCCGGTAGATCGCGTCGTGGTGCGCCAACGCCTGCGCGGCGGGCGCGAAACCGTCCCCGGGTGACCGCAGCGACGTGGTGTGCCCGCCGGTGACCCACACCAGGTCGTAGCGGCGGCTCAACGCCTGACGGGCGGTCGATTCGACGCACTGCTCGGTCGCGAAACCGGTCACGACGACCTCGGTGACCCCGGCGGCGCGCAGTACCTCGTCGAGGTCGGTGTCCAGGAACGAGTCGGCGGCGGTCTTGTGGACGACCGGTTCACCGGGCGCGGGGGTGAGCGCGTCGGTGACCCGCCAGCCGTCGGTCCCCGGTTCCAGGCCGGGGCCGCGGTGCTGGACGGTGACGACGAGGGCGCCCGCCGCCGTGGCGCGTTCCCGCAGGGCCGCGACGGCGGCGATGGTGTCCCGGGCGCGGTGGGCGATGTCCATGAGGGCGTTCTGCATGTCGATCACCAGGAGGGCGCTGCGATGTGTCACGGAGCGAGGGTACGAGACCGTCGGCGGGTCAGCGTTGCCACTCGGCGACGATGAGGCCGGCGTCCTTGAGGCTGTCGACCAGGACGTCGCTCTCCCAGTCGAGGACGCGGCGGCGCCTGCGGGTGGCGGGACTGCCGGCTCCCAACGCGACGTCCAGTTCCTCGACGGCGCCGTCGAGGTCGATCTCGGGTCCGGCACGGCCGGTCCTGACCCATTCGGCCAGCCGATGGTAGGCGGCGTCGATCGCGTCCTCGAACTCGTCGATGCCCGGGAGTTGCGCGGCGTCGCCGCGACGCACCCCTCCCTCCATCACGATCAGCGACCGGGCCGCCCGTTCGAGGACGGCCTCCAGGTCCCGGATGTCCTCGCTGTACGGCCGGGGACCGCCGATCGGTTCGATGGTCGCCTGTTCGGTCGCGGCGTTGAGTTCCGACCGGCGTAGCCGTACCTCGTCCACCGCGTCGCGGAGTACCTTCTCGTCACGTTCTAGGGGTCGCGCCTGGAACTGCAGCACCAGGTTGGCGTAGTCGCGGTACGCCTCGATGAGGTCCGCCATGAGTTCGGGCAGTCGCCGGGTCTGCCAGGTCGGCAGCAGCCAGTACAGCCCGATGGCGACGAGCCCGCCGAGCAGTGTCGCCAGGCCGCGTTCCAACGCGACCGACATGTTCGCCTCGGCGGCGAAGTCGAGTTGGAACACCGCGAACCCGGCGACGGCGGCACTGAACACGAAGAACGACACCGGCAGCACCAGGTACGCCAGCATCGCGAACACCAGGATCGTCGCCGCCGCCCACAGTGACCTGTTCTCCACCACGAACGCCAGCGCGGTGGCCACCACCACGCCCGCGGTGGTGCCGAGGGTCCGTTCGATGCCGCGCCCGACCGTGGCCGCGAAGTCGGGTCGCAGCACGATCCACGCCGTCAACGGCAACCAGAACCCGTGGTCCCCCGGCCACAACAGGCCCGCCCCGGTGGCGGCGGCGATGACCATGGCCGCGCGGATGGCGTGCTGGAACGCGGGCGACCGGGGACTGAGGTTCGCCCGGATGGTCTGGAACTCCTCGCTGAAGCGGCTGCGGACACGGATGCGGCGGGAGACGACGGTGGTGGCGGGTTCGCCCCGCACGACGCGTTCGATGAGCCGGGCGGTGTGTTGGAGGGCGCGTTGCAGCCGCCGAACCTCCTGTCCCGCCACGGTGTGCCGGGTGGACATGACCCCGGACTCGTCGGAGGGGGCGGCGTCGATGGAGGCGGCCAGGTCCTCCTCCCAGTCCCGGGGTAGGCCCTTCTGGTCGACGATGTACTCCGCCAGCCGGTCGAGGGCCGTCGCGGACTCCCGCAGGACCCGGCCGGTCTGGCGGGCCGCCATCGGGTCCTCGTCGAGCAGCCTGGCCCGGGCGACACCGACCGCGATGAGGGCGGCCCGCAGTTCGTAGAGCTGCCCGGTGACCTCCCTGAGCACGTGCGGCACCCGGCGGCGTTCCCCGATGACGGTCGAGGCGTCCAACAGCGACTTGGTGGGCAGGGACGCGTTGAGCGATTCGGTGATGCCCCGGCTGTATTCGGCGAGTTCCCGGAACGCATGTGCGACGCCCAGCCGTTCGGGCCGGAACCGGGACCACGGCGGCAGCAGGGTCGCCGCGCCCTGTACGACACCGCCGAACACCGCCGCGCCCGCGGCGAGGAGCCAGGAGTTGCCCTCGCTGATCGAGGCGGCGAGTACGAAGGTCACACCGCACACGGTGGTGGCGGAGCCGATGGCCGACCCCAGTGAACCGATGAACGCCATCGCCAGGGCCCAGGCCGCGCTCAACACCAGCAGCAGTATCGGGCCGGTGCCCGCCAGGTTGCCCAACAGCACGGCCACCCCGATGGCGGCGCCGACCAGGATCGGCAGTGTCGGGCGGGGCCGCACCCCCGGTACGAGCAGGGTGATACCCGCGCACCAGGCGCCCAGCATGGCGGGCGCGGCCGGGATGAGGGGCGCGAACACGATCGTCGCGAGGAGCACGACGCCGAAGCCGGTCGCGGCCCGCATCGCCATGGCCGGCTGGACGCGTTCGGCGTGCCATGCGAACAGCGACCGGCCGACGTGTCGGGCGGGGCCAGTGAAGTTCACCGCGTCAGCTTAGATCCTGGCGGCCCCGTTGCGTCTCAGATCGGTGCCCGCGTCCGCAACTGCCGGACGCGGCCCCGGGCGACGCACGGGGTGGCGGCCTGGCGGGGGCCGCTGACATGCGGCGACATAGAGTTGGGGCATGAGTCTGCCTCGTCCGGTGCTGGTGGTCGACTACGGCGCCCAGTACGCACAGCTGATCGCGCGGCGGGTCCGCGACCTGAACGTCTACTCCGAGATCGTGCCGTCGACACTGTCCACGGAGGAGCTGCTGGCGAAGGATCCGGCCGCGATCATCCTGTCCGGGGGGCCGGCGAGCGTCAACGCCGACGACACGCCGGTGCCGACCGCCGACCTGTTCGACGCGGACGTCCCGGTGTTCGGCATCTGTTACGGCTTCCAGGCGATGGCGGTCGCCCTGGGCGGCACCGTGGAGGCCACCGGCATGCGGGAGTTCGGCGGCACCGCGTTGGAGGTGTCGGGGGAGTCGCGCCTGTTCGAGGGGCTGCCCGTCGGCCAGTCGGTGTGGATGAGCCACACCGACTGCGTGTCGCGGGCACCGGAGGGTTTCACCGCGGTGGCCCGTACGGCGGGCGCGCCGGTCGCGGCGTTCGAGGACCTGGTGCGCCGGCACGCGGGCGTGCAGTTCCACCCCGAGGTGGCGCACACCCCGCACGGTCAGGCGGTGCTGCGGCACTTCCTCTACGACATCGCGAAGCTGGAACCCACCTGGACGATGAACAACGTCATCGAGGAGCAGGTGGCGGTCATCCGTGAGCAGGTCGGTGACCGGCGGGTGTTGTGCGCCCTGTCGGGCGGCGTGGACTCCTCGGTGGCGGCGGCACTCGTGCACCGCGCGGTCGGGGACCAGTTGACCTGCGTCTTCGTCGACCACGGTCTGTTGCGGGCGGGGGAGGCGGAGCAGGTCGAGAAGGACTACGTTGCCGCCACCGGTATCAACCTGAAGGTCGTCGACGCCACCGAGCGGTTCATGACGGCGCTGCGGGGCCACACCGACCCAGAGACCAAACGCAAGATCATCGGCCGCGAGTTCATCCGGGTGTTCGAGGCGGCGGCCCGCGAGGTCGACGCCGAGGGGCACATCGAGTTCCTGGTGCAGGGGACGCTGTACCCGGACGTCGTGGAGTCCGGCGGCGGCACCGGCACCGCCAACATCAAGTCCCACCACAACGTGGGTGGCCTGCCCGAGGACATGAAGTTCACCCTCGTGGAGCCGCTGCGGACCCTGTTCAAGGACGAGGTGCGCCGCATCGGTACGGAGCTGGGCCTGCCCGAGGCGATGGTGTGGCGGCACCCGTTCCCCGGTCCGGGGCTCGCGATCCGGGTCATCGGGGAGGTGACGTCGGAACGGCTGGAGATCCTGCGCGCCGCCGACGCGATAGCCCGCGCCGAACTCACCGCGTCCGGCCTCGACCGCTCGGTGTGGCAGTTCCCGGTGGTGCTGTTGGCCGACGTCCGGTCGGTGGGCGTGGCGGGAGACGGCCGCACCTACGGATACCCGATCGTGTTGCGCCCGGTGTCGAGCGAGGACGCCATGACGGCCGACTGGTCGCGCCTGCCGTACGAACTGCTCGCCAGGATCTCCACCCGCATCACCAACGAGGTCGCCGAGGTCAACAGGGTGGTGCTCGACATCACGAGCAAGCCGCCGGGCACCATCGAATGGGAGTGACCCCGACCGGGCGCCGGACGTGACACCCCCGGCGACACGGAGGGGCATGGAGTCGGCTGCGGGGTGAGTGTGCGATCCCGGCCGGTGGTGTGGCCGAATGTCGGG
>NZ_VLLL01000007.1:0-188980 GCF_007994225.1 Stackebrandtia albiflava | reverse complement strand
CGGGCCACGTGGCGGCCTCTCGGCGGGCTTTCGGGGCGGTGAGCTGGCGTGTCACCCGGCGTAGGCTTGGGCGATGCAGTCGAGGTTCCGAATAGCCGCGTATGGGGTGGTGTGGGATTCGCAAGGCCGGATTCTGTTGGCGCGGGCGTCCGAGCGGGCGGTGAATCCGGGATGGTGGTTCCTTCCCGGCGGCGGCGTGAATCACGGTGAGCATCCCAGAGACGCGGTGGTTCGGGAGTTCGCCGAGGAGACCGGCCTGACCGTCGAGGTGGAGCGGGCACGTGACGTGGTGTCGGCGATAGTGGGGGACGAGGTCCACAACAACGGTGTCCTGTTCGACGTCCGGATCACCGGTGGGACGTTGCGTCCCGAGGTGAACGGCACCACCGAGGAGGCCCGCTGGGTGTTCCCGGCCGAGGTGCGGGACGACCCGATGACGCCGTTCGTGGCGATGGTCCTGGGCTTCGGTGATCTGGAATCCCTGACCGTGGAGAAGCAGCCCCAGACTCCCCGGCCGACACCGCCGCGCCGCGCCAAACGGGGACGCCGCCGGCGTGGTCAACGGTTCGGTGTCTACGGCCTCACCACCGACGACGCGGGCCGGGTGCTGTTGGCGCGCATCTCGGACGGGTACCCGGGCGGCGGTTGCTGGCATCTGCCCGGCGGCGGCGTCGACTTCGGGGAACAGCCGAAGGACGCGCTGCTGCGGGAGATCGCCGAGGAGACCGGCCAGGACGCCGAGATAGAGGAGCTGCTGGACGTGACGTCGTTCCGGCACCGCAGGGCCATCGGCCCGGAGGGGTACCCGCTCGACTGGCACGGCGTACGGGCCATCTATCGGACACGTGTGTCGCGGCCGAGCCGCGCCCGGGTGGTGGAGACGGCCGGCGGCTCGACGTCGGAGTCGCGATGGTGGCAGGCCGACCAGGTACCGGGCCTGAAGATGTCGGCGGCGTTGAGCGACGCCCTGCGTATCGCGGGTGACATCACCACCTGACGGCCCCGGAGTGAGATCGAAATGATACGTACCGTGTCGCCGGTTTCATGCCGGTCTGTCACCTATCACACCCCGGTGACCGGATCATCCACCAGGGAGGGCTAGCGAAAGCTTGTGTCGATGTGCCATGGTGTAAGTCGCGCCGGAGAAGTCCGGCGCGGGTCTGCGGCTTCACATGTGCCGCAGGCAACGCGATGACGGCGGGTCGGCCCGGGTCGGTACGGACTCCGGTTCGGCCTTCGCCGTATGAGGAGGAACGATCGTGCGCACGACCCCTTGGCGGCGTCGGCGTGTAAGTGACAGCCCCCGGCCCGCCGGGCGTGGCCTGTCCCGATTGCGTCGCAGCGGTTCGCTCGCGCGCCGATTGGTCACCATTCGGCCGATACACCCGATTCGCACTCTCCGTCGCCGCCGCCCCGACGGCGTGCGGTTGTTGGAGCCCTTCGACCCCGCGGTGGTGCCGGTGAGTCCCGCCCCGGCGGGTCTGGTCGGTGCCGTCCCCACGGTCGACGACCCGGACGCGCCCCCCACCCCGATCCCGTTGCTGCCGGGTGAACCGACCCTGCGGCGGCGCATGTACTTCGCGTTGGCCAACGCGTGCACCCTCGTCAGCATCCTGCTCGGCATGGCCGCGGTGATGCTGTCGCTCGCCGGTGAGGTCCAGGTGGCGGCGGCGCTGCTGCTGGGCTGCATCATCATGGACGCCGTGGACGGGCCGCTCGCGCGCAAGTTCGGTGTCGCGAGCCCGTTCGGCGCGCAGATGGATTCGCTGGCCGACATGTGCTCGTTCGGCATCGCCACGCCGCTGGTGGTGTTCCAGGCGATGAGCGGTGAGCTCCCGAACTGGGCGATCGGCGGCGCGTGCGCGTTGATGGCGGTGTGCGCGGCGATCCGGTTGGCGCGGTTCAACGTCTCCCCGAAGGACGGCCGGTTCTTCTCCGGCGTCCCGACGACGCTCGCGGCGACGGTGCTGGCCATCAGCACGCTGGTGCTCGCGGACGTCAACGTCGTCTTCGCCGCGGGTGTGGCGATGCTGGCCCTGATGATGGTGTCGGGCTTCCCGTACGCCAAGCTGAGCCAGCTCCGGAAGGTTCCGGCGTGGTTGTGGCCGTTGCCGGTGGTGGGCCTCCTCATCGACATCCAGGTGACGTTCCTGGTGCTGGTGGCGGCCTATCTGGTGAGCGGCCCGCTGTTGTGGGCGGTGCACCGCCGCCGCGCCGCCGTGATCTGATTCACGTACTTGGGGCCCCGCCCCGTTCCGCCGACACGGCGACCGGGCGGGGCCTTTCGCATGCCCGGCCGCGGACCCTTGCCGCGTGCCCTCGTGTCTCCCCGCACCCTCTGACCCGCTTGGTCCCCTTCCGGTGGCGCTTGGTCCCCGCCGCGTGCGGGGATCACGCCTGCTGAAGGGACCGAGCACGGCTTGGCGGGGACCAAGCGGAAGGGGGAGGTGGGGCGGGCCACCGAGCACGGAATGGAGCCACTGAGCGCCGGGAACGGGCACCGAGCGCCCGGAACGGGCCACCGAGCCCGGTGCGCGGGCCGGGCGGGAATGGGTACACGGGCATTGCGGGGTGGGAACGCGGAACGGGCCGCCCACCGGTCGGTGGGCGGCCCGTCGTCGGCCGGTGATGTGGCTCAGCTCAGCACGTTCGTGGCGGAGCTCAGCACATCCAGCGTTGGCAGTTCGGCGGCAGGTCGGCGATCGGGAGCTCGCCGTCCGGGGGCGTCTGCGGCCCCCACGGCGGGGTGGTACCGGTGGCGGGCACCCGGTCGTCACGTTCCTTGCCGGTGGAGACCAGGTAGTCGACCGTGGAACCCTTCGGGAGCGAACCGCTCGGTGAGGTGCCGTACACCTCGCCCTTGGCGCACTTCGAACGTTCGCCCTCGACCCGGTTGGGTACCAGGCCGGCGTTCTGGAGCCGGGATTCCGCCTCCTCGGGCGAGACACAGTCCATCGCGGGTACCTGTACGAGGTTCTTGCCGTTGGCCATCGCCTCGTCGGGTTTCTTGAAGTCGACGGTGTCCATGCCCTTGAGCGCGTCTCTCAGCGTGTAGGAGGCGGCCTCGTGCGGCAGGTTGTGCATGTACCCGGGGACTTCCGATTTTCGATAGTCCGGGTCGCCGATGAATCCGGCGGTGGTGGCGTTGGGGGCGCTCGCCACGAACCAGGAGGCCTGGCTGTGATCGGTGGTACCGGTCTTGCCGGCGATCGGGCGGCCCACGATGCTGTTCGCCTGCGAGAAGGTGCCGGTGTTGCACTTGCCGTAGTGGGACTGTTGACCCACCGGGCAGCGCATGGCGTCGGCGGCGGCGTCGGCGACCGCCTTGCTGAGTACCCGTTCGCAGTCGGGTTGTGCCGCGTCGACGGCCTCTCCGGTGGAGGTGGTGATGCTGACCACCGGGAGCGGGTTGCAGTGGATGCCGCCGGAGGCGACGGTGCCGTACGCCTCCGCCATGTCGAGCGCGGTGCTGTCGGCGACGCCCAGGGTGAGTGACCCCCAACGGTCCGGCTCCAGGCACGGCCACTCGTCTTCGGGAAGGTCGGGGTGCTCCTGGCAGCCGGGCTCCGAGTAGTCCCGGTCTACGTAGTTGCGCCATTCGATGCCGAGCCGTTCGGCCATCGCGACGACCTTCTCGGCGCCCACCATCTCGATGAGCTGGACGAAGTAGGTGTTGATCGACCGGCCGAAGGCGTTCCACATGTTGGCGGTGACGTCCTGGTAACTCGGGCTGTCGTTGCCGGGGCACCAGACGTACAGGCCGTCCTTCATCCGGCCGCAGGAGGCGGGACTGGGAGTGCTGCCCGCATAATACTCTTTGGACGGATACGGGCTCTTGTTCCTGAGCGTGAGGTTGAGCGGGATGCCCTCCTCCAGGGCCGCGACCATGGTGAACATCTTGAAGGTCGAGCCGACCTGGAAGCCGGCCCCCGCCTCACTGCCCAGCGGCGCGCCCGACAGCAGCGGCAGCGTGGTGTTGGGGTAGCTGCCCTTGACGTCGTTCGCTCGGAATCTCGGGTTGGTGCTGGGGCCGTTGTCCTTCTGGTCGAGCTTGTAGTCGCGGTTGAGCGCCATCGCCCGGATGTGCCCGGTGGTCGGGTCGAGGGTCACGGTGCCCATCGCCCAGGTGCTGTCCTTGTCGACGCGGCTGGTGACGTGGTTCTGCGCCTTGGCCTGCAGGTCCGACTCCAGGGAGGTCACGATGGTGTAGCCGCCGCGGTTGAGCATCGCCATCCGGTCCTCCGGAGTGCCGCCCAATGCCTCGTTGCCGGCCCACCACTGGGTGAAGTAGTCGCAGAAGAAACCCCAGTCGAGCTTGTCGGCGGGAACCGAGACGCACTTGTTGGGGGCCGCCTGGACGTCCAGTCCGAGTTCGGTGTCCTTGGCCTCGGTGGCCTCCGCGGCGGTGATCGCGCCGGTGCGGACCATCTGGTCGAGCACGTAGTTGCGGCGCGCGACGGCGTTGGTCTGCGCCTCGTCGTTCTCCAGCGTGGGGTCGATGGTGCCGGGGGCCTTGGGGAGCGCGGCCAGCAGCGCCGCCTGCGGGAGGGTCAGTTCGTCGGGGGTGGTGTTGAAGTACGCGTTGGCCGCGGCGTAGATGCCGTACGACTGATTGCCCAGATAGACCAGGTTGAGATACCGCTCCAGGATCTCGTCTTTGGACAGTTCTTTCTCGACCGACACCGCGTAGCGCATCTCGCGGATCTTGCGCTCGGGGGTGTCCTCGGTGGCCTCCAACACCTCGATGTTCGTCTTGGCGTTGTACACCAGTGCCTGTCGCACGTATTGCATGGTCAGCGTCGAGGCGCCCTGTTCCACGCCGTCGGAACTTTGATTTGCCGCCGCCGCACGAATAACCCCGAAGAGGTCTACCCCGTTGTGTTCATAGAAGCGGTTGTCCTCCGCGGCGATGATGGCGTCGATCATGACCGGCGCGATCTCGTCGAGCGGAATCTGCTTCCGGCTCTCATCGAAGAAAGATGTGATCAGTTTGCCGTCTTTGGTGTACACCCACGAGGTCTCGGGCGTCGGAGGTTCCTGCAGAACCGCGGGGAGGTTCTTGAACCCGTCGGCGCTGGTCTTGGCGGTCAATCCCGCCACCGCCAGCGCGGGGAAGGCCGCGGCCGCCACCACCAGACCGGCCAACAGGCCGCAGATCAGCAACGCCGAGGCGTTGGATGCCACGCTTCGGTCCCGGTTCATCCACTGCACCGCCTCACCCTACGGGATCTCCGTGACGCCGCCGCATGGTCGGTTGCGGGGCATTTGGGTAAGAGACGTTTGAGGCCGGTGACATGGTTGCCGACTTCCGTGGATTGAGAGTCGCTAATACTTGCCGTGTGCGGCGAGTAGTCATATAGTTACGAAACGTGCACTGTCCGGAGTTGACGTCACGCGAGGCAGGCCGGCGTCGGCTTCCGTAGTTCACCAGCAGGAGAGGGAACCAGGGGGTTTGGCACATGACGATGATGGTGGAGTGGTCGTCCTTGGCGGCATGCCGTGAAGGTGACCCTGACGCGCTGTTCGTGCAGGGGGCCGAACAGAACGTCGCCAAGAAGGTCTGCAAGGGCTGCCCGGTGCGGATGGAGTGCCTGGCCGACGCGCTCGACAACAACGTCGAGTTCGGCGTCTGGGGCGGAATGACCGAACGGGAGCGCCGTGCGTTGCTGCGCAAGCACCCCGACGTGCGCAGCTGGCGGCGGATCTTCGAGAAGGCGCTCGCCGAGGAGGAGCGGCAACGGCGGTCGCGCACACTCACGACCATCGGGTAGGACGGCAGACGGACGACGGGGGGCTGAACGGCGCGACCGGGCCGTTCGGTTCACCTCCCACTAGACGACGGGGCCTCGGCGGCCGGACGCTACGGCGGAGCGGAACCGGAACCGGCGAGGGCCTCGGCAACGGCACGCAGGTCCTCCAGGTCGTGTACGTCGGCGGCAAACGCCGGTACACGTGCCTGGGGGACGTCGGGGCACGCCGCGGTGAACCGGGCCGCGATGCGCGTCTCCGTCGCCACCTGCGACACCAGCCGGGAATGGACACGGAGCACGTCGGCGGTCGGGGTGTCGTCGCCGGAGTCCTCCAGCGCCTCCACCGCCCCCATGGCGCGTTCGGCCGACAACCCCGTGGCCGCCACCGAATGCGACCGGTTGAGCACGAGGCCCGCCAACGGCATCCTCTCCTCCGTGAGCCGCCTCGTGAAGTACACGGCCTCGCGTATCGCGTCCGGTTCGGGCGCGGCCACCACCAGGAACGCGGTCTGCGGGTTCTGCAACGCCTTGAACGTCGCCTCGGCGCGCGTGCGGAACCCGCCGAACGTGGAGTCGAGCGAGGCGGCGAAGGTCCCGATGTCCGACAACAGCCGGCCGCCGATCACCTTGTTGATGGTGCGGGTGAAGAAGGACATCGACGACGTCATCAGCGAGAACACGCTGTGCCCGCCGCGTGACGACGAGGTCAGCAGTCGCATCATCCGGCCGTCGAGGAACCTGGCCAGCCGGGCGGGCGCGTCCAGGAAGTCCAGCGCCGAACGGGACGGCGGCGTGTCGACGACGATGAGATCCCACTCGTCGCGGGCGCGGAGCTGCGCCAGCTTCTCCATCGCCATGTACTCCTGCGTACCCGCGAAGGTACCGCTCATCGCCTGGTAGAACGGGTTGGCGAAGATCTCGTCGGCCTGTTCCCGTGTCGTGTGGGCGAGCACGACCTCGTCGAACGTCCGTTTCATGTCGAGCATCATGGCGTCGAGCGACCCGTCGACCACCTTCTCGACGCGGCGTGGCGCGTTGTCGAGTTCGGCCAGGCCCAGCGACTGGGCGAGCCGCCGCGCCGGGTCGATGGTCAGCACCACCGTGCGGCGGCCGAACCGTTCAGCGGCGCGCAGTGCCAGCGACGCCGCCGTCGTGGTCTTACCGACCCCGCCCGACCCGCAGCACACGACGACCCGGGTCTGCGGGTCGCCGATCAGGGCGTCGGTGTCGAGCACCTTGGAACGTGTCACCGGGCCTCCCCGTCGAGGTGTTCCCGCAGCAACGCTGCCATCTCATACAAATTGGACAGATCCATGCCGTCGGTGAACAACGGCAGTTCCACCATCGGGCGGCCCAACTCCGACAGTTCGCCGCGCAACCTGTCCTCCACGGCGAGCCGCTGCTGGTGGTCGGCGGCCTCGGCGGCGAGCGCCGCCACGGTCCGCTGGTCGGAGGGCAGGCCAACGGCCGCCAGGTCCCGTTTCAGGCCCGCCTTGGTGACCCGCACACCCGCCAGCAGCGGCGGGTTCACCGAGTTCACGATCACGTCGCCCACCGGCAGTTTCAACGCCGCCAGCTCCGCGAGCGCGTCCGCGGTCTCCTGCACCGGCATCTCCTCCAGCCGGGTCACCACGTGAACCGCCGTCGCGGGGGAGTGCAGCAGCTTCGCCACGCCGTCGCTGTGCGTCCGGATCGGTCCCACCTTCGCCAACTTCGACGCCTCCACCGTCACGTTCAGGAAGCGCGACACCCGCCCGGTGGGCGGCGCGTCCAACACGACCGCGTCGTAGACCCGCCGGCCGTGGTCGGTGCGGGTCGCCGCCTCCTTCACCTTCCCGGTGAGGAGGATGTCCCGCAGCCCCGGCGCGATCGTGGTCGCGAAGTCGATGGCGCCGACCTTGCGCAGCGCCTTGCCCGCCGACCCGAGCTTGTAGAACATCGCCAGGTAGTCGAGCAGAGCCGCCTCCGCGTCCACCGCCAGGGCGAACACCTCGCCGCCGCCGGGCGCGGTCGCCACGTGCCGCTCCGCGTAGGGCAGCGCCGGGGTGTCGAACAGCGACGCCAACGCCTGCCGGCCCTCCACCTCCACCAGCAGCGTCCGGCCACCGGGCGGCGTCAACGCCATGGCCAGGGCGGCCGCGACCGTGGTCTTTCCCACCCCGCCCTTGCCGGTGACTACGTGAAGGTGCGGCACGGGGCCGGCCGCGGCATCCGATGGCATTGGCCCAGCTTAGAGCTCGTGGATCACCGGTGCCCGTTCAGGGAGGCGCGCACGGGGGTGGATCACCCGGCCCCGGGGGTGTTCACTCCACCGGTTCGGTGACCACTCCGCAGACCCGCCACGTCTGGTCGGGGTCGCCCGTCACGACCGCGAACGACCAGCGCTCCGACTCGCCCGTGAGTTCCAGGGTGACGTCGGCGGTGACTATCGCGGTGTCGTCGGTGTTGCTGATCTCGTCGGGTGTCGTCCAGGTGAAGCCGGTCGCCGCGGCCTCGGGCGTGCCCGCCTCCGGCAGCGACTCCAGCAACCGCAGCGCCTCGGTGAGGTCACCGGTCAGCGACTTACAGGTGTAGGAGGCGGCCGCCTGCGGGTCACGGTCGACCAGCAGCGCGGTCAGGAAGCCGTCCACCGACTCGACCGGGCTCTCCCGGCCGGTGCCCTCCCAGGCTCCCGCCAGCCACATCACGCCCAGGACCACGGCGGCCACGAACACCGCGACGGCCGACAGCAGTGCCGCCGCGATCAGGGTGCCCCTGGGAGGCGAGGACGGTTCCTCGGGTTCGACGGTGGTGGTGTCTTCCGGCAGCGGCATGGGGTATTCCTCGCAGGTCCTTGGTACTAACACCGTGGTGGGCGGTGCGGCCCGTCACGTGGGCCGGCGTCGGGGTTCCCGGCGCGGACACCGCGGGCTCCGGCCCACCGACCGCGCGCCCGGCGGTTCCCCGGTCGCGTGGCCGTCACACCGGCGGTACGGACCCGGGAGGCCGGACACCGTGAGGTCACCGGTGGGGGCACCTCGTCATGGATAACGCCTCAACGGGGACGTGGTTGCGGCCACCGCGAAGGTACCGCCCGTGCCGGATCGTTATGCTGCGGCCATGCAGAAATGGGAGTACGCGACCGTGCCGCTGCTGGTACACGCCACCAAGCAGATCCTGGACACCTGGGGCGACGACGGCTGGGAACTGGTGGCCGTGGTGCCCGGTCCCAACGCCGAACAGCTCGTCGCGTACCTGAAGCGTCCGAAGGGGTGACCGGCGTGGACGTGACGGCGAGGCTCACCGAACTCGGAATCACCCTCCCGACCGTGGTGCCGCCGATCGCGGCGTACCAGCCCGCGGTCCGGTCGAGGGACCACGTGTACGTCTCCGGCCAGTTGCCGATCGTCGACGGGGAACTCCTGGCCACCGGCCTCGTCGGTGACGATGTCACCCCGGAACGCGCCGCGGAGCTGGCGCGGGTGTGCGCCCTGAACGGCCTGGCCGCCGTCGAGGCGCTGGTCGGACTGGCGTCGGTCACCCGGATCGTGAAGGTCAACGGGTTCGTGGCGTCGGCTCCCGGGTTCACCGGGCAGCCCGCCGTCATCAACGGCGCCAGCAACCTGTTCGGCGACGTGTTCGGTGAGGCCGGCACCCACGCGCGCAGCGCGGTCGGGGTTGCGGCGCTGCCGCTCGGCGCCCCCGTGGAGGTCGACCTGGTCGTGGAGGTGGCGTGACGGCGTCACGCCCGGAGACCGTCTGAGACCTTGTTCACGGCGGTGGGAGCCGCGGCCACGGCCGCGACCCCGCCGCCGCGGCGCCTTCCCGGGGCGCCGCACCGGAACCCCGCCTCGGTCGTCGGTCCGGAATCACCTGCCGTTTCGGCCGGTCTCACCGCCTGATCTCAGCGACCTGTCAGCTCTGCCACGTAGTCTCGCTCACGTGACGACCGTTACGGAACATGTGATGGGGACGCCACCTTGGGTCACGCTGATCCGCGCCCCCAACCCCGGGCCGATGACGCTTGACGGCACCAACACCTGGCTCATACCCCCGCGCGGCGGCGACGCCGCGCTCGTCGTCGACCCCGGACCCGACATCGAGACCCACCTGTCGGCGCTGGCGGCCCACGGACCGATCCGCGGGTTCCTGCTGACCCACCACCACCCCGACCACGCCGCCGGTGTCGCGCGTTTCACCGCGCTCACCGGCGCCCCACGGGTCGATCCCGCACCGGGGGAGTCGCTGCGGCACGGCGACCTCGTCGTCACCACCCTCGCCACCCCCGGTCACACACGTGACTCGCTGTCGTTCCGGGTGTCGGGCGCCGCCGACGCCGTGTTCACCGGCGACACCGTCCTGGGACGCGGCACCACCTCGGTGCTGTGGCCCGACGGTGACCTCGGCGCCTACCTGTCCAGCCTCAGGCTGCTCGCGGAACAGGGACCGATCCCGGTGCTGCCGGGTCACGGCCCGGTACTGCCGGACGTGTCGGCCGCCGCCGCCGCGTACCTGCGTCACCGGCGGGACCGCCTGGAACAGGTCCGGGCCGCGCGGCGGGCGGGCGCCGTCACCGCCCGCGACGTCGTCGAGATCGTGTACGCCGACGTCGACCGGGCCGTGTGGCCCGCCGCCGAGGCGACCGTCGCGGCGCAACTGGCGTACCTGGACCGTGGTGACGGGGAACATATCGCCGGTCCCGATGGTTGGGGTGGGCGTGAGTAACGGACAACCGCGGCCCGGGTCGAGGAGGCCGATCCCGTCGCGGTCGGAGGGGGTGCGATGACCTGCCCGTTCTGCGGGACCGTCGTGGTCGTGCCGGGAGCCCGGTACTGCCACAACTGCGGCGGCCCGCTCTCCCCGGTCGCCTCGATGCCCGCCACGGAACGCCGCGTCGTTACCGTGCTGTTCTGCGACCTCTCAGACTTCACGGCCTGGTCGGAGGACCAGGACCCGGAACGGGTCGGCGCGGTCACCGACATGGTCCTGGCCGAGTGCGCCAAGGCCGTCAACGAGTACGGCGGCCACGTCGACAAGCTCACCGGAGACGGCCTGATGGCGGTGTTCGGGGCGCCCATCGCCCACGACGACGACGCCGAACGCGCCGTCCGGGCCGCGCAGCGGATGCGGCGCGCGGTGCGCAGCCTGTTGAAGACCGAGTCCGGCGGCGGGGTGCCGCTGGGTCTGCGGGTCGGCCTGCGGTCGGGTCTCGTCGTGGCCGGTATGCAGGCGTCGGTCGAGTACACCGTCATCGGCGACACCGTCAACACCGCCGCGCGGCTCGCGGACGCCGCGGCCGTCGGCACCGTCTACGCCAGCGCCGAGACCGTCACCGCGACCCGGCACGTCGCCGCCTGGCGGCGGTTGACGCCGCTGCGGTTGAAGGGCAAGCGCAAGCCGGTCGAGGTCTACGAGCTGCTGGGCCTGCACGACGAGCCCGGCATCCGCGCCGGCCTCGGAGACCAGGCCCCGTTCGTGGGCCGTGGCCCCGAGATGGGCCGCATCTCCGGCCGCCTGGAGGCCGTCATCGACCGCAACGAGCCCATCTCGGTCGTGATGACCGGTGACGCCGGGCTCGGCAAGACCAGGTTCGCGTTGGAGTCGGCGCGGCTGGCCACCAGTCGCGGCGCGCGGGTCCTGTCGGTCCGGGCCGCCGCCTACGGCCAGGGTTACCGGCTCGGCCCGCTGGCGGACCTGGTCCGCAAGGCCATCGGTCTGTCGATCAGCGAGGACCGGGAGGCCGCGGAGCGGCAGTTGCGCCGCATCGTCGAGCGGCACGCCGCCGCCGGATACGACACCAGCGCCCTCAACGTGGAGTTGCTGCTGTCGGTCCTGGGGTTCGGTCCGGCACCGCAGCCGGCGAACCGGCCGTCCGACAGCGCCCACGCCGACGTTGACGCCGAGGCGGTCCCGGCGGTGGTGGCGGACCTGTTCAACCTCATGGCGCGTGAGACGCCCCTCATGTTGATCGTCGACGATCTGCACGCGGCCACGCCGCAGGCGTTGAACCTGCTCAGTGCCGCCGTGGCGCGGTTGTCGGGCCCGATCCTGGTGTTGATCCTGGGCCGCCCGGACCTGGTGCGTACCGCCGGTGTGTTGACCCGGATATCCGAGGCCGAGGCGTACACGCTCACCCCGTTGCGGGGCGCGGACGCCGCGAGGTTGTTGTCGGCGTTCTGCGACAACGGCCAGGTCGATCCGGAGGACGAGTCGCTGCTGCTGGCGACCGCCCAGGGCAACCCCTACTACCTGGCCGAACTGGTCACGTTGCTGACCGAGCGCGGCATGCTGACCGAGTCCGACGGGGTGTGGCACCTCGCGCCGGGTTCCCTGACCGGCAGGCTGCTGTCGGCCGACCTGGCGAAGGTCCTCACCGCCCGTATCGACAGTCTTCCTCCGACCGCCCGGCAGTTGTTGCGGGAGGTCGCCGTCGTCGGCGACACCATCCCGGAGGCGGCACTGGAGGTGTTCGCGGGCACCCTCAACGGCGACTTCGACGCGGCGATGGAGGAACTGCTCTCCCGCAGGATGTTGCGCCGCCGCACCCACGGCGGATACCGGTTCGTCACCCCGTTGATGCGGGAGGCCGCGTACGCCGGCCTGGGACGCGCCGACCTGGCCGACCGGCACGCCCGCCTGGCGCGGTGGGCGGTCGACACCGACCGGCTGGCGCCGCAGCAGGCCGACGAGTTCGTCATCAGTCACGGCACGAAGGCGATCGACCTGGCCGACACGATGCGGCTGCGGCCCACCGCCGCCGCCTACCGGATCTCCGACGAGTGCGTCGCCGCGTACGGGCGGGCGGCGTCGCGGGCGATGGACGCGGCCGAACCGGACGACGCGTTGCGGCTGCTGACCGAGTCGGAGCGGATCGCGCCGCTGGCGGTCCCGGATCAACTGGTCCGGGTGCGCGCCCGGTTGCGGCTGGGCCGCACCGGTGAGGCGCTCGCCGGTCTGGAGGCCCTGGCGTCCCGGCTGGGCGTCACCCTGTCCGGGGACGGTGTCGCCGACATCGGCCCCGACGACGCGACCGCGGTGGCGCGGACGCTGCTGCTGGCGGGGCGCGCGTACCGGGCCGACGGTGAACAGGACCGCGCGGCCGTCTCGTGGCGGCACGCCTGGGAACTGGCCGACCGCGCCGGCCTGGCCAACGAACAGACCGACGCCCTGTGCCGGCTCGGAATGCTGGACTACCTGGGCGGGCGGCTTCGCCGCGCCGAGGAGCGTTTCACCACGGCATTGGAGGTGGCCACCGGAGCCGAGGACGGCAGGGCGCAGGCGTGGGCCTTGCAGCACCTGGCGTGGGTCCAGACCAGCCGGGGCGACTTCGCCGCCGCCGACGCCTCACTGGGGCGGGCGGCCAGGCTGTTCGCGGCGCAACGGGACCGGATCGGCCGCGCGTGGGTGCGCAGTTCGGCGGCGTTCACGCGGTTGCTCGCGGGACGGTTGCGGGAGGCCGCGCGGCTCGCGGAGGCGTTCCGGCCGTTCGGTGAGCAGGTCGGTGACGCCTGGGCGGTGGGCATGCTGCGGGCCGTCAACGCGTACAGCGCGGTCGAGCTCGGCGAGATCGCGCAGGCCGACGCGATGGCCAGGCGCGCCTTCGCCGCCTTCGACCGGATCGGCGACGTGTGGGGCCGCGGTTTCACGCTGGTGGTCCGGGCGACCATAGCCCGTGAACTCGGCGAACCGGAGCACGCGCTGGAGCTGCTGGACGAGGCGCAGGCGTTCGCGGAGGAGGCCGGGCATCCGCTGCTCAACGGCATGGCCTTGACGTTGCGGGGCCACTGCCTGCTCGGCATGGGCGACGCCGCCGGTGCCGAGGCCGCCGCGCGCCGCACCCTGTCGCTGGCCGTGCCGCACGAGGTGCTGGAGCCGGTCAAGGTGGGGCCGATGTCGTTGCTGGCCGAGGCGAGACTCGCCCAGGGAGACCGGACGGCGGCGCTTCGGTGGCTCGCGGACGTCTCCAAGGCGTACACGTCTCCGGCGTTGCTGTACTCGCGGCGGCGGGTGGTCGCCAGGTACGCGCAGTTGCTGCTCGAAGACGGGCAGCATGACGCCGCCCGGCGGTGGGCGTTGCGGGCGCTGCGGGCTCCCGGCGAGGACGCGGCCTCGGAGGAGTTCGCGACCCGGGTAGCGATCGATTCCGGTGTGGACACCGCACGGGCCGCCGGGTCGATGGTGCCGGCGTCCTGACCGGTGTCGCGGCGCGGGTGAGCCACACGATCGGGTGCGGAGATGTGTAGTGTGCAGTGGCGACCCGGTTTCCGGTGCCGCCCGGTGTGCGGCCGGTCCGGCCAGGCGCCTGTACGCGCGGCGCGACATGCGCTCTGACGACGTGAATTTCAACCAGAAGGTCACGCGCTTATGGCCGAACGGCATACACCACGTGCGCGCCGGTGCTCTAACTTAGCGAACGTGAGCATGATGGCACCACACGACCACACATGGCCCACCAATGCCGACTTCCCGGACCTGACGGACGTCACGGTCATCGCCAGAGGGGCTCACGCGACGGTCTACCGCGCCCACCAGGTGTCCGCCCGCCGGGATGTGGCGCTCAAAGTGGACAATCGTGCGGTGTCCAGTCCCGCCGAGCGGGACAGGTTCGCGCAGGAGACCGAGGCGGTCAGGCGGCTGGGTGAACACCCCGGCATCATCGACGTCTACGACGCCGATGTGACACCCGCGGGCCTGCCGTACACCGTCACCCAGTTGTGCCGCGGCTCCTACGCCGACCACCTGGCCCGTCACGGCGCGTTGCCGCCCGACGACGTGCAGCGCATCGGGATCCGGATCGCCGACGCGCTCGCCCTGGCCCACGAACACCGCGTCCTGCACCGCGACATCAAACCCGCCAACCTGCTCATCGACCAGGACGGCGAACCCGTGCTCGCCGACTTCGGGGTCGCCACCCTGATGGAACCCCGCCCCGGCGAACAGGTGTCACGCGCCGCCATGACTCCCGCCTACGCTCCACTGGAGACGTTCCACCTGCGGCCCTCCGGCGAGGCCGGTGACGTGTACTCCCTCGCCGCGACCCTCTACGCCCTGCTCAGCGGACACCCGCCCCGGTTCCCCGCGGACGACCGGGAGTTCGGCCTCGACGACGTCATGGCACTGTTCGGCGAGCCCATCGCCGACATCCCGGGCGTCTCCCAGGTGATGCTGGGAATGCTGCGGGCGGCCATGACGAACAATCCGGCCGGGCGGCCCTCCGCGATGCAGTTCCGCGACATGCTCGACAGCGTGCCGATGGCGGCCGCCACCACGACCATCCCGGCGGTACGGCCACCCGCCGACCTGGAACCCGTGGCACGGCCGCCCGCCGAGGCGGCCCCCCCGGTCCGGCCGCCCGCCGAGCGGGAACCGGCCGCCGTGACGGCCTCGGCCCCCGCCCAGACCGAATGGGCGCAGGAGGTCAAGCCCCCCTCACCGTCACCGCGCCGACCTCAACCGACCCCCCACCAGGCATGGGGCCGCCCCGCCACCGCACCCATGCCACCGGCGCCCCGGACCCCGCACGACGAACCCGCCTCCGGCGAGGCGCCCTGGCGGGACCCCGCCGACGACGCCCGACTGCCCGTCCCCATGCCGTCCCGGGAACTGCTCACCAGGCGGGAACGCCGCATCGCCGAACGCGGCGGCAAGGAGTCGGGTGGGCTGGGCCAACTCCTCCTGGTCGGAGGCATCGCCATCGCGATCATCGTGGCGGCGCTCGCCGGAGGGCTGTGGCTCATAAACAGCGACGACGACCCGACACTGCCGGAGGAGACCCGGGCCGACACCGAGACGGGTTGCGTCGTCGAGGAGTTCGGCGTCGCGTGCCTGAGCGAACCGCTGTGCTTCACCGGCGTGCTCGTCGACGGCGACGACATGGCCGCCGCCGAGGCGGTGTCCTGCGAGGAGGCCCACGACTGGGAGGCGTACGCCAAGGGGGAGCTGCCGGAGGACATCTCGGGCGCCACCTACGGCGACGTCATCCGCGTCGACGCGGTCAAACAGTCGTGCCTGGCACCGGTGAGCGAGAGCCCGCTCATGGCGTTGCTGGGCAACTCCGCGGCCGACTGGCAGTCGGACGTCCTACCGCCCACCGCCGCGCAGTTCGAGGAGGGCAACCGGGAGTTCCTGTGCGTCGCGGGTCCCCGCAACGGCGAACCGACCTCCGGGAGCCTGTTCGCCACCGGCTGACCGGCACGGCCGGGTCTTCCGGCCCGGTTCACGCCCCGAGAGGGCGGAACGGCGACGCGCGCCCCGCCGGAGTCGGCGAGGCGCGCGTGACGCGTCGTGTGCGGAGCCGCCGGGTCAGACCCGGGCGCGGCGGGCGAGACGTTCGGGGTCGAGGATGATGACGCTCTTGCCGTCCAACCGCAGCCAACCTCGGCCGGCGAAGTCGGCGAGCGCCTTGTTCACGGTCTCGCGGGAGGCGCCGACCAGCTGGGCCAGCTCCTCCTGGGTCAGGTCGTGGGTGACGCGCAGCACGCCGCCGTCACGGGTGCCGAACCGGCTGGCCATCTGCAGCAGCGACTTCGCGACCCGGCCGGGCACGTCCGTGAAGATCAGGTCGGCCATCAGGTCGTTGGTGCGACGCAGCCGCCGCGCGATCACCCGAAGCAACTGCTCGGCGATCTCCGGCCGATCGGTCAGCCAGGGCCGCAACGAGGACTTGCTCAGCTTCGCCAACCGCAGGTCGGTGAGCGCGGTCGCCGTGGCGGTGCGCGGTCCCGGGTCGAACAGGGACAGTTCACCGAACATGTCGGACGGACCCATCACGGCCAGCAGGTTCTGCCGGCCGTCCGCCGAACGGCGTCCCAGCTTCACCTTGCCGGACAGCACGATGTAGAGACTGTCGCCCGGTTCACTCTCGGTGAAGACGGTCTGCCCCTTCTTCACCTCGACGTGTTCGAGTTCCTTGGAAAGCGCCTCGACCGCCTCGGGGTTCACACCCTGAAACAGTCCGGCCCGGGTCAATATCTCGTCCATCCCTGCACACCTCCTACTAGCGCACACACCGCGCAGCCCCGAGTGTATGCCCATCCAGCGATCTTTAGGGCCGAGGCCCGGAAGATTTGTCCTGTCAGGTGTGGACGCTCCCACCTGGCTTTTCGTCCGTGTCCGGGTCGCTGCGACCCGTGCCGACCGGATTCGGTTACGACCTTATCTCTGCTGATTTAATGTCCGCCACAAGAACCTCGGTACGTGACGTGGAGCGTAATCTTCACAGCACACCCGCCAGACTCAGCCGCCACACCGCTCGATGTGCCGAAAGGACCGCGATGAGTGCTCGTCCGCCCGCCCCCGGCGGCACCCCCCGAACCGGAAGTCCCTCGGAGACCGGCGTGATGCCGGCGATCTTCGACGCCGGTGTCACCGGCGGGGCCGGTCGCCGGCTCGTCGCCGTCTACTACACCGTGAACCTGGTCGTGACCTGCCTCGTCGCCCTCGCGCTCGTCCTCACCGGCGTGCTGTGGGTCGTCGGCGGCGACGCGGTGGGCTGGCTCGCCGTCGTCCTCGGCCCCGCCGTGTGCCTGGCGTGGTTGCTGCGGGTGCGCCTCGCCGCCGAACTCGCCGTCGCCAGGTTCGACATCCGCGCCGACCTGCGGGAACTGCGCGACCACCACACCGGCTGAGACGTCAGCTGCAGTCCTGCGTGTCCACCGACACGGTCGCCGACCGCCCCAACTCCATGACCGGTGCCGCCTCCGACATCGTCAACGCGTAACCGGTCTCGTCGTCGTCGATGGCCGCGGCGAAGATCACCCCGTACACCTCACCGGCGGCGGACAACAACGGTCCGCCCGAGTTGCCGCTGACGACCGTGGCGCGCAGCGAGTACACCTCGCGGGTCACGTCCGCGGTGCCGTAGATGTTGGGACCGGTGACGTCCCGCATCTCCCGGATCCGCGACGGTGTCGCCGTGTACGGGCCGCCCTGCGGGTACCCGAGCACGATGGTGTCCTCGCCCGGCTCGGCGGCCGTCTCCAACAACGGCATCGGCGGCGCCTCCAGACCCGGGACCCGCAGCACCGCCAGGTCACGCTGTGGGTCGTAGACGACGACCTCGGCGGCCATCGCCCCCTGCGCCGTCGCGACCGCCACCGAGTCGGTGCCCGCCACCACGTGCGCGTTGGTCATGACCAGCTCGTCGTCGTAGACGAAACTGGATCCCTCGATGTGACGGTCGCACTGCGGGGCCTCGCCCATCACCTTCAACACCGAGACCTGCGCCTCCCGCACCACCGGCGACGCCGCCAGTTCCGGGTCCGGGGGATCGACCGGCTGTACCTCCGTCGGATCCAGGCCCGCGAACACGTCGGGGAAGCCGTTGGTGTCCACCGAATCGCGCAACGCCTCGTACACGCCCCGCACCGGCGCGGGCATGTTCTCGTCCACCGCCACCACGATCGCGCTGTTGCGCACCGCCGCCGCGACACCCGGGATACCCGACGACGCCAACGGGGCCGCCACCATCCACGCCACCAGCAGCACCGCCAGGATCGACACCAGCGTGCCGCCCGCCTCGTCGAGCCGCCGCGCCACCTTGCCCGTGATGCCGCGCCGCAGTCGCACCCCGATCAACGACGCCAGCCACTGACCGAACAGCGCCAGCCCGAACACCGTCGCCAGCGCGAGGATCACCCGGGCGAGCGGTTCCCGGGACAGCTCCACGATGACCGGTGCCAGCCGCACCCCGATCAACGCCGCGCCGAAGAAACCCGCGAACGACAACGCGCCCACGATGAACCCCTGCCGGTGGCCGTTGATCGCGAACAGCAACGCCAGCAGGACGATCAGGACGTCGACGACGATGCCACCGTTCACCATGCCTCCCAAGCTGCCACCGCGCGCCGTCCGACCGGAGCCGATTACCCGGCGCGCCGCGAGGGGTAAACGCGCGAACCGGAACGAACGGACCGCCCTCCTCGAAGCCTACGGGGCCGCCGCCGCCCGGTCACGCGGCCGTCATTCGAGTTCCACGATCCGGCCCGGTTCCCACGGCCGTTCCCAACCGCCCAGCCGCAACACCGTCGCGAGGACCCCGGCGGTGAAACCCCACACCAACAGGCCGTCCATGTCGAAGGCCGGTCCGATGTATCCGGTGGGATGCCGTGCCCGGACCCGGTTGGCGGGGTCGGCGAGATCCCGCAACGGGACCCGGACCGCCATCGCGACCTCCGCCGGGTCGATGGCCAGGATCGGATGGGCGGTGTGCCACCACGCCAACACCGGCGTCACCCGGTAGTTCGTCACGTTGATCCACAACTCCGGCAACGTCGTCACCACCGTGACACTCGCCGGGTCCAGGCCGACCTCCTCATTGGCCTCCCGCAGCGCCGTCGCCACCGCGTCGGCGTCCTCCGGTTCCGTGACACCACCGGGGAAACTCGGCTGGCCCGCGTGGTGCCGCAGCGTCGCGGCCCGCTGCATCAGCAGCACGTCCGGGCCCTCACCGCCTTCGCCCAACAGGATCAACACCGCCGAAGCCCTCGCCCGCGACCCCGGGGGCGGCAGGAACCGGGTGATCTCGCGTCCCTCCACGGCCGCCGCCCGCTGCGCGAGCGGGTGCCACCACGCGGGAAGCACGACGTCGGTGACCGGTCGCGTCATGGAGTGATACCGAAGTGTTCGTCCGCGGCGGCCAACAGGTCGTCGGTGGTCAGGTCGGAGTCCATCAGGGTGCCCTGGGTGGCGCCCTCGGCGTCGATGAAGAAGATCACCGGGAGGGTCACCAGCCCCTGGCTGCGCAACACCTCACCGCGTTCGTCGTACACCGACGGGAACGTCCAACCGAACTCCTCCGCGAAGTACAGCGCCTTGTCGTGGTCGTCCTGGTTGTTGACGCCCACCACCGACACCCGGTCACCGAGCAGTTCGTGGAACTCCTGCACGGCGGGCGCCTCGGCGGCACACGGTGCGCACCACGACGCCCACAGGGTCAACACCAGCGGTTTGCCGCCGGTCAGGCCCACGGTGTAGTCGTTGCCGGTGCCCAGGCAGGGCAGGTTGATGTCGGTGAAGTCCTCCGCCTCCACCGACTCGGAGTTGACCGGGCAGGGGACCGCCCATTCCGGTACGGGATCGGTCTGGGTGGCGGCGTCGGCGTCGCCACCGCAGGCGGTCAGGGTGAGGGCGGCCACCATCGCGGTGACCAGGAACTTGAATCTCATGGTGCGGGGACTCCTGCGGCTGCCGCCAGTTCGGCGACTCGGGGACCTTTCAGCAGTCGGGCCGCCTGTACCGGGTCGGCGGGACCGGTGCCGAAAGAGGGACATAGCCGGGCCAGGGTGCAGGCACCGCAGGCCGGTTTTCGCGCGTGGCAGACCCGTCGGCCGTGGAAGATGACCCGGTGGGAGAACATCGTCCAGTCCTTGCGCGGTATGAGGTCGTCGACGACCCGTTCGATCTTCACGGGATCGGTATGGGTGGTCCAGCCGAACCGCCCGACCAGCCGGGCCAGGTGGGTGTCGACGGTGACGCCCGGGACGCCGAACGCGTTGCCGAGGATCACGTTGGCCGTCTTGCGGCCGATTCCCGGCAACTCCACGAGCTCGGCCATGGTGCGGGGCAGTTCACCGTCGTACCGGGTGACGACGGCGGTCGCGAGGCCGAGCAGGGATTTCGCCTTGTTGCGGAAGAAACCGGTGGAGCGGATCATCTCCTCCAGGTCCGCGATCTCCGCCCCGGCCATGGCCCGGGCGTCGGGGTAGCGGTCGAACAAGGCGGGTGTCGTCAGGTTGACGCGGACATCGGTCGACTGCGCCGACAGGATCGTGGCGACGGCCAACTCGAATGGGTTCCGGAAGTCCAGTTCGCAGTGCGCGTCGGGGTGGGTCTCGGCGAGGATCCGTGCCATCTTGCGTGCCCGCCTGGTCAACGCCAGCGGAGTCTCGCCCGACCGCCGGCCCGGTCTGGTCGCCTCGGTTGTCACGGGCCTAGGTTACGTCGGGGTCGCATCCCGGCTCAACACCACTCCGGGCAGCGTCGCGGTCGCTCGCGGTGACGACCGGGTCGGCGGTGTCGGTTCGCCGCCGGGTGGGCGCGCGCCTACTTCCCGCAGCCGGGTGCCTGCGCCGCCCCACGCCCTGCCCCATGTCTTCAGGGCCACCGGCCTCCGCCCCACTTGGCTTGGAGCCTATCGGACGCCACGCGTGACGGGTCCAGCGTGAAACGGGTGGCCTGTGGATAACCCGCCGGTTGTGGATACCGTTCCGCCGGGGGCGACCGCCCCGGCCGGTGCGAAGCCGGGTGCCAGTCTTGCGAGCCGACGGCCGGGTGGATACCGTAGGCGGACCGTGCCGTTTGTCCGTCGAGTGAGAGAGGCACTGCGCTTCCTCACCGTGATGTCCGCTGGTGGATCACCAGGTTCGCCGACCCCCGTCGCCGTTTCCAAGCTGTTATCCAACCCGATCCGCCGATGCGGTGACGCACCGTTCGGGTTACGGTTCGGTCTACGAATTCGTCATGGGGTCCTTGAGAAAGGTCGTGTACGCCGATGTGGGAGCCCGCCACCGACATCGAGCAGCGAATGCGCGAAGCGTTGCGCGCCGGACGCAGGGAGGACTACTTCCGACTGCTGGCCCGGCTCGAACTGCTGCTGCCCGTTTCCGGTGATGGCGTCAACGCCCCGGGAGGTCCCGGGAGTTGGGCCACGTGGTCCACCCAGGACCGCACCCACGTGCTCGCGTTCACATCGGAGGCGGCGTTGCGCGCCTGCCTGCGCATCCACGCCGGACCGTTCCGTACGGTGCGGTTCACCGCGTTGGCCGACAGCTGGCCTGACGAGGACTGGTGGCTCGCGGTGAACCCGGGGCTGCCGATCGAGGGTTACCTGCCGTCGTGGTTCGTCGCCCAGGTCGCCACGGGTGACACGACCCTGCCGGAGCAGGACATGCCTCCGGCCGAGACCGACCCGGCCGCCGCCGTACCCATGGACAGCCCGTCGTGGCCGCAGGCCGCGCCGGAACCCGCCCGCCGGGAATCCGCCGAGTCGGGATGGCCGTCGTACCCGCCGGAGGACCGTCCGGCGTCGGATGGGTTCGCCCGTTTCGATCCGCCCGCGGAGCCGCCGCGTTACGGCGAACGGGAGACGGTCTATCCGCCCGAGCCGTCCGCGTTCCCGGCCGAGCCGCCCGCCTACCCGGCGGGTCCCTCTGGGTTCTCCGCCGAGCCGCCGGGCTACGCGCCGGAGCCGCCGCCCCCGGCCGCCGCGCCGCAGGGATGGCCGGAGCCGCCGCGCGCGCCCGCCGAGCCGCCGCCGTTGACGACCGTGGTCGCGTTGAGCGAGACCGAGGTGGAGGACCGGTTGGCGCAGGCCGCCAGTTCCGGTGACACCGAGACCTTCCTCGGTGTGCTCATGCAGGGCTGGGCGTACCTGCCGGTCCCGGAGGGGGTTCCCGAGAGCGCCCGGCCGGGCGATCCGGGTTTCCACTGGTACACCGATCTCATCGACGGCGCGTACAGCGCGACGGCGTTCACGACGCAGGTGCGGCTGGCCGCGCGTTACGGCGACCGCCCGTACGTGCGGACGACCTTCGCGCGGGTGGCCGAGCACTGGCCCGGCCTGGAGTATTCGCTGTACGTCAACCCGGGCACAGAGGTGGGCGCGAACATGCCCGGCCCGCAGGTGGCGACCCTCGTCACCTGGGCGCGCAGTAAGGGCCTCATCGAGGCGGCGTACGAGATGGAGGAACGCGCGGCCGGTGCCGAGCGGGCTCCGGAGCGCGCCGTGGTGCCGAAGATGATGCAGAAGGTGGTGCCGCACCACCAGGTGCCGTTGATCCTGGAACGCGGCTACGACCGGGTGGCGGGGTTCGTGCACCACCACGAGGACGTCGAGAACCTGATCACGCCGCACCAGTTGTACTGGGCGCTGGGGTTGCTGCGGGAGGGCGGCGGTTTCTCCTCGGCGGACGAGTCGGTGCACGTGTTGCGCTGGGTCGGGCATCGCGGTGACCTGTACCGGCAGGCGGTCGGCGGCAACGACCCGGAGGCCGCCGCGTCGCGTCCGGGTGGTTGGGTCGTCGAGCCGGAGCCGTTCCGGGGGGACGGGTTCGCGCCCGATCCCGACGGCCGGCGCATTCCGGAGTACAAGGTGGACAGTGTGCGGCTTCCGCACGGTGCGACGATGACCCGGATCCACGCCGACGGTTCCAGTGACGAGGTGGCGTACTTCGACGCCGACCGGCGGGAATGGGTGCAGGTGGGCCGTGGTGAGTCGACCGCTCACGCGTACCGACAGGAGCAGCAGCATGCGTGACGGTTATGTGGCGCGGTGGCGGGGCGTCGAGTACGACGCCAGTCCCGACGGCGGGCACGTCCGGCTCTATTCGCCCGAACCCGGGGAGGGGTTCGTGGAGGTCGCCGACGGCCGGTACCGGCGCGGCGTGCTGTTCGGTGAGCTGGAGGACTTCCACTACGTGCGCACCGTGTGCGAGTGGCGGGGCGAGCAGTTCATGGTGTTGGGCGAGTTCGGGAGTTGGCTGCGCCTGGAGTACGTCGGTGGGGATTCGCACACCGCGCACCGTCTCGGCCTGGAGCCGTACGACATCGGCGTCTACCAGATCTGGGTTCCGCGCGGTGAGGCCGAGGCGGTCAGGGAGATCCGGGTCTGACCCGGCGCGACGCCTCCGGTTGCGCGGAGGAAGAGGTGCGCATCGCCGCCTGTCTCTACCACTACTCGCCGTAGAGCGGTATCCGAATCGTTCGGGCGGCACGCGATCCCTCGCGTGCCGCCTTCTGTCGTCGGGTGACCGGGTGGTCGCGGGTTCCCCATGAGGCGAGTGGATGCGGTAACATGGGAGCTCGTTTGGCAAGCGCTTGCCATATCCGTTCCCCGAAAGAGACCGATATGACCACCCGAATCCCCGTCGGCATCGCCGTCAACGGCGTGACCGGCCGCATGGGCTACCGCCAGCACCTGGTGCGTTCCCTGCTCGCGATCCGTGACCAGGGCGGCCTGCCGAGGCCGGACGGGACGGTCATCTGGCCGGAACCCGTCCTGGTGGGCCGCAACGCCGCCAAACTCGCCGACATCGCGGCCCGCCACGGCATCGACCGGTACACCACCGACCTGGCCGAGGTGCTGTCCGACGACACCGTCCAGATCTACTTCGACGCACTCACCACCCGGCAGCGGGTTCCCGCCGTCACGCAGGCGATCAAGGCCGGCAAGCACGTGTACTGCGAGAAACCCATCGCCACCTCGGTCTCCGAGGCACTCGACCTCGCCCGACTCGCCCGCGACGCGGGAGTCAAGAACGGTGCGGTCGCCGACAAGCTCTACCTGCCGGGCCTCATCAAACTCAAACGGCTCGTCGACAGTGGATTCTTCGGCCGCATCCTGTCGGTACGCGGCGACTTCGGTTACTGGGTCTTCGAAGGAGACTGGCAGCCCGCGCAGCGTCCCTCCTGGAACTACCGCGCCGAGGACGGCGGCGGCATGGTCCTCGACATGTTCCCGCACTGGAGTTACCTGCTCGAAGGCGTCGTCGCACCCGTCGAATCGGTCGTCGCGCAGGTGCGCACCCACGTCCCGCAGCGGTACGACGAGGCGGGCGAACCCTATCGCGCCACCGCCGACGACGCCGCCTACGCGATCTTCGAACTCGCCGGCGGGATCGTGGCCACCATGAACTCGTCGTGGGTGACCCGGGTCTTCCGCGACGAACTCGTCGAGTTCCACGTCGACGGCACCGAGGGCAGCGCGGTCGCCGGACTGCGCCGTTGCCGTGCCCAGCACCGGAGCGTCACACCGAAGCCGGTGTGGAACCCCGACATCCCGCAACCCATCGACTTCCGCTCACAGTGGACCGAAGTGCCGGACAACGCCGAGTTCGACAACGGGTTCATGGCGCAGTGGGCCGACTTCCTGCGCCACGTGGTTGACGACGCCCCCTGGCACCACGACTTCCTCGCCGCCGCGAGGGGAGTGCAACTCGCCGAGGCCGGCTACGAGTCGGCCCGTACCGGTCGGCGAGTCGCGCTGACGGAGCTGGCGCTGTGACCGCCACGGTACGGCTGCCCGACGGCACCCGACACACGATGGGTGAGCCCGCGCCCGCCTCTCCGCAGGGTCCCGCCGGGTCACGGGTCGTCTACGCGGCCGCCCACGTGGTGGCCGACCCCTCGGCAGACACCGGCCCGGGCCGACCCGCGGCCCTGGACTGGGACGCCACGATGGAGTTCCGGAGACACCTGTGGTCACACGGACTCGGTGTCGCCGAGGCCATGGACACCGCCCAGCGCGGCATGGGGCTCGACTGGCCCACGGCCCGGGAACTCATCCGCCGGTCGGCGTCCGAGGCCGGCAGGGGACTGCTCGCCTGCGGCGCGGGCACCGACCAGCTCACCACCCCGGCGTCCCTCGCCGAGATCACCGGCGCCTACGAGGAGCAGTTGGCGCACGTCGAGGACGTCGGCGCGGTACCGATCCTGATGTGCTCACGGGCGTTGGCCGCCACCGCCTCGGGGCCACAGGACTACCGCGACGTCTACGGGCGACTGCTGACGCAGGTGAGGACCCCGGTCATCCTGCACTGGCTGGGACCGATGTTCGACCCGGCGTTGACCGGCTACTGGGGATCCACCGACCTGCGTGCGGCCGCGGACGTGCTGCTGGACCTCATCGCGGCACACCCCGACGCGGTGGACGGCGTCAAGATCTCCCTGTTGGACGCCGCCGCCGAGGTGGCATTCCGGCGGCGACTGCCCGACGGCGTCAAGTGCTACACCGGCGACGACTTCCACTATCCGGAGTTGATCGCCGGAGACGACCGGGGTTACAGCCACGCACTGCTGGGCGTGTTCGATCCGTTGGCGGCCAAGGCGTCTCAGGCGGTGCACCGGCTCGACGCCGGAGACGTCGCCGGATTCCACGACGTCCTGGACCCGACGGTGCCGCTGGCGCGGCGGTTGTTCGAGGCGCCGACCTTCCACTACAAGACCGGTGTGGTGTTCCTGGCGTGGCTGTCGGGGCGGCAACGGCACTTCAGGATGGTCGGTGGCAGCGAGTCGGCGCGGTCGGTGCCGCACCTGGTGTCGGTGTTCACCCTCGCCGACCGGGTGGGCCTGTTCCCGGATCCGGAGTCGGCGGCGGCCAGGATGCGCGCGTGGCTGACCGTGATGGGGGTGGACCAGTGAACCGGTTCGCGCTCAACCACGCGACGACGAAGTTCTGGGACCAGCGTGAGGCCGTGGAGGCGTGCGCCCGGATCGGCGCCGGAATCGGCCTGTGGCGGGAACCGGTGGCGGCGGCCGGCCTGGCGGCGACCGCCGCGCTGGTGCGGGACGCCGGGGTCGCGGTCACCTCGCTGTGCCGGGGAGGGTTCTTCACCGGTGGTGACCGGGCGGCCATCGAGGACAACCGCCGGGCGATCGAGGAGGCGGCGGTGCTCGGCGCACCGGAACTGGTCCTGGTGTGCGGTGGCCTTCCCGACCGCGACACCGGGATCGACACCGCGCGTGCCAGGGTCGCCGAGGCGTTGGCGGAACTGGCGCCGTACGCCGGTGAGGCCGGTGTGCGGCTCGCGATCGAACCGCTGCACCCGATGTTCGCCTCGGACCGCTGCGTGGTGTCCACTCTGGAGCAGGCGGTGGAGTTGGCGGCGCCGTTCCCGGCCGAGACGGTGGGCGTGGTCGTCGACACCTATCACGTGTGGTGGGATCCCCGCGTCTTCGACGCGATAGCCTCCGCCGCCGGCAGGATCAGCAGCTTCCAGGTGGCCGACTGGGTGACGCCGTTGCCGGCCGGGGTCTTGACCGGCAGAGGCCAGTTGGGTGACGGCTGTGTCGACTTCCGCCGCTTCAAGACGGCCGTGGACGCGGCGGGCTACACCGGCCCCATCGAGGTGGAACTCTTCAACGACGTCCTGTGGAGCCGGCCGGGACCGGAGGTCTTCGCCGAGACCGTGGAACGCTTCGCCCGGCACGTCGCCTGATCCGGATCACGTCAGACCCAGGACGAGGCGGAGTCCGTCATCGAGTTGAGGCAGGAGGTATTCCGGTACGGCACCGATCGGTCCGTCCAGATCGGTCTTGTTCAACGTGACCAGTTGGCTGACGTTGATCGTGGAGTCCCGTGACAGTCCGCTCACGGCGGCGGGTAGGAACACATTGCCGGGCGCGGACGACAAAGCGGTGTTCGACGTTATCGCGGCGACGATGACGGTCGCGATGCGACTGTTGTTGAAGGGAGCGGCCTGTATCACCACGACCGGCCGGTGTTTGGCGGGTCGGCTGCCGGTGGTGGGCCCGAGGTCGGCCCAGTAGACGGATCCGCGGTGGATCACCAGTCTTCGTCCTCGTCCGCCAACCGGCGTTTGCCGGCCGAGACGACTTCCTCGGTGATCTCATCGGGGACGCTGAATGCCAGTGCCGCATTCAACCGGTGGGTCAGCGTATGGTTTCGCACGTACGCGACATACCTCTCGGCTGCGGACGTGATGAACTCGGAGCGGCTGACTCCCAGCTCGTCGGCGCATTCCTGCACCTTTCGGAATACCTCGTCGGGCATCGAGATGGCGGTTTTCATGCGGCAAGTATAACCCGGTTATACCGACGCCGCCGAGTACCGGTGGAAACGTGGAACGCTTCGCCCGGCACGTCGCCTGACCCGGGGGCGCTGCCGGAGCGCGACGGCCCGGTGTCGCCTCGCCGCGTCCACGCGGATCGCCTCCGGAGCGCGGAAGATCACAGGACGACGGCCCCTGCGGCTGGGCATCATGGGGCGATGACTGACGACCGGTTCGCGATCCGCCGTGGCCGTACCGGTGACGCCCGGGTGATCCTCGCGCTCCTCGACGGTGCGATGGAATGGCTGGTGTCGCTGGGACGCACCGACCAGTGGGGTAGCAACCCCGCGTCCGCCGAACCCGCGAGGGTGGCGAGGGCGCAGGAGTGGGAACGGGACGAGGGCCTGTACATCGCCACCCTCGACGGTGAACCGGTCGGTGCGCTGGTGGTCGGCGAGGCGATGCCCTACGTGCCACCGGCGACCGTGCCGGAACTGTACGTGCGTTTCCTCGCCAGCGACCGCACCCGGAAGGGATCCCGGATCGGCGCGCGCCTGCTGGAACACGCCGAGACGCTGGCGAGGCGCGCGGGGGTGGAGCGGCTGCGCGTCGACTGTTTCCGGGGACCGGACCTGGCACTGGTGAACTACTACCGGGCGCAGGGGTTCACGCCGACGGAGACGTTCACGGTGCCGCGGCCGGAGGCCGACGACTGGCCCGGCCAGATCCTGGTCCGCGAACTGGCCCCTACCGTTTGATCCACGGCTGAATGAGTGCCGCCGAAGTGTTGCCCGGCACGCTCCACTCCCGGTTGCTCTTGTTGTACATGGCTCCGGGTATGCGGCTGATTATGTTGCGTTCATAGAAGTCTCGGGGCCTCCGGAGAGTGATCCTTGGTGGCGTGACGATCTCCGAGGGGCGGTGTTGCTCGGTACGCCGGCCGTTGGTTCCTCGACGAGGCGGTTGCCTGTCGGCCGACTGGGGGAGCTGCGTCTTCTGCGCGTGGGTCGCAGGAGGCGAAGCGGCGTCTCTCGTCCGAGTCGCCTTCCGGCGGGCACTCTTAGGTTCCAGTGGTCGTGGCTTGGTGGTGCGGGCGGGCTTCTGCGGTGGGATTCGACGTCGATCCGTCGGTGTTCGATATGCCCGGATGTCCTGGCCTAGTTGAACGGTGTCGGTGATCCATACGTCGTTTCGGGCCTCAAGCAGGCTCGCGGCCATATGACGGTACTTCCGAGCCCGGTCGCGCGTCGCCGACTTACCACCGCTTTGAAGGTATGTTGCGATGGCAACCAGTTCACTTGCGAAGCGCTTGGTGGGAAACCGTCCGAAACCCACCACGTGTACATACGGACCCATCTGGCGCTGCCTGGGAACGCTTGGTATGGATGAGCGTTCCGAACCGACCTTGTCCGTGTCCGGTGGTGCCGTCTTGGCTTCACCATGCGGTCGGCTGTCCGTAGCGGACGTGGTGATGTGTGTTCCGGCGGGTTCTGGAATGGAACCGAGCGGGGTGCGGACTCCCTCATTCCGGTACTGACACTCCCCGAGCCCGAAACGCCTGGTGGGTAGACCGGGCCGTTCCATTCCGATCGTGTAGCTGTCGTAGTCGTCGACCTCGTCGAATCTCAGTTGAAGAATCTGATCACGCCGGTACCGGGCGATGTTCGGAGGCAACCGTACTCCGCCGATCGATATGAGGGTCGTTTTGTCACTCCACCGCTGCTGCACGCGGTTGAGCCAGTTGTTCACATCGGTCCCCGACAGGATCACCTCGATGACGCCATGGTCACCGACACGGATGCGCATATCCGTACAGTGGCCGTCCTTCTCCCTCATTCCGAAATCCACCGCTGCCACGGAGTGCCCGAGCTTCTGCAGCCAGGTGTCGAGCGCGGTGGCGATGTGCAGATGGTTCGCGCTCTGTCGGCCCCGATGCCGCGAGGACGACATCCGCCGGCAGGCGAGTGGCGCGGTGGCGTCATGCGGCCGGTGCGAGAAGTGCGGTGCCCGGATCTCGCCTGCTTTCAGCAGGAGCCGTTCTCCGCAGCCGCCCAGGAGCAGGCCACAGTAGAACTGACCGGCGTGTTCCCTCCGTAGTCGCAGCGCGTGGTGGCGTTCCGCTGGTGCGATGACCGGCCGTCGGGACCGTGGGAAATCCAGTACGGCGGTATAGATGCCGAGGTCGTTGGGAGAGGTCATAAGCCCACTATGGAGAAGGTAGCGCCTTGATCACAAGACGTGAGTCGGTGATTCGACATCCGACGGAGACGTTCACGGTGCCGCGGCCGGAGGCCGACGACTGGCCCGGCCAGATCCTGGTCCGCGAACTGGCCTGATCCGCGCCCTCCCGTCCGGCCCCGTGCGGCCGGACGGGAGGTGAGTCGCGTCACTGACATTCGACGCGCACCCGGCGCGCGGCTATAATGGTCGACGTCCTTGTCCCCGACGTCAGGATTCCGATGGAGCGCTAGATCGCCGACACCGCCTCAGGGCACGCCACGACGGCAGACCGTCGTACCGTGTCCGGCGCACGCGATCTGGCTTACCGGACCTCGTCGGGTTTTCTCATGCCCCGGGTATCCCCGCCTCCTTCGCATACCGCGTGACGCGGTGTCGCTTCTCTCATGCCGACATCCGCGATCGCGAGTATTGAGGAGGACACCCGTATGTCTACTTCCATCGTCGTCAACAATCTGAGCTTCCGCTGGCCCGACGGCGCCGAGGTGTTCGACGGACTGGAGTTCGTCGCCAGCGACGGCCGGACCGGTTTCATCGGCGACAACGGCACCGGCAAGTCGACGCTGCTGCGTCTGGTCGCCGGTGTCCTGCGGCCGTCCGGTGGCACCGTCGACGTGGTGGGCGAACTCGAATGGCTGCCGCAGGAGCTGCCGTTGACGCTGCACACCACCGTGGACGAACTGCTCGGCATCGCGGACGTCCGCCGGGCGTTGCGGGCCATCGAGGCCGGTGACGCCGACGAACGCCACTTCACGGTCGTCGGGGACGCCTGGGACGTCGAGGAGATCGCCCGCGCCGAACTCGACCGGCTCGGCCTGGACCACGTGGACCTCGACCGTCCGGTGGCGGGACTGTCCGGTGGGGAGTCCATGCTGGTCGGACTGGCGGGGAAGCTGTTGCGCAAACCCGACATCCTCGTGCTGGACGAGCCCACCAACAACCTGGACATCGTCGCCCGGGAACGGCTCTACCAGGCGGTGGAGGCGTTCGGAGGGACGCTGCTGGTGGTCAGCCACGATCGCGCCCTGCTGGAGAGGATGGACGCCATCGCCGAACTGCGCGACGGGGACATCCGGACCTTCGAGGGGCCGTACTCCGCCTACGAGGCCGCCGTGGAGATCGAGCAGGAGGCGGCTCGCCGGATGGTGCGGGTCGCCAAGGCCGACATGAAACGGCAGAAACAGGAGCTCATCGACACGCAGGTCAAATTGGCCCGCCGGGAACGCTACGGCCGCAAGATGTTCGAGAACACCCGCGAGCCGAAGATCGTCATGAACGCGCGTAAGCGCCAGGCGCAGGTCAGTGCCGCCAAGCTCAAGGGCGACAAGCAGACCGACCTGTCCGACGCCAGGCAGCGGCTGGACGAGGCCGAGGAGGCGGTCAGGGACGACGCGGCGATCCGCGTCGACTTGCCCGAGACGGAGGTACCGGCTGGCCGTGACGTGTGCGTCGTACGGGGCGCGAACCTGGCGCCCGGCGGCGGTGACGGTCCCGACCTGTTCGGGCCGGCGGGTGTCGATCTGCACCTGCGCGGCCCCGAACGGATCGGATTGTTGGGCGCCAACGGGTCCGGCAAGACGACACTGCTGCGGCTGCTGGCCGGGGACCTCGGTCCCCGCTCCGGCACCGTGAAGGTCTCGGTCGCGGCGCACTACCTGCCGCAACGGCTGGAACTGCTCGACGACGACCTGAGCGTCATCGACAACATGCGCCGGTTCGCGCCCTCGGCGTCGAACACGCTGCTCCGTACCAGGCTGGCGAGGTTCCTGTTCCGGACCTCGCGCGCCGACCAGCGGGTCGCCACCCTGTCGGGCGGCGAACGGCTCCGGGCGGCACTCGCGTGCGTGCTGTCGGCCGAGCCGGCCCCGGGACTGCTGATGCTCGACGAACCGACCAACAACCTCGACATGTCGAGTGTCCGGCAGCTCCAGCAGGCGTTGAACGCCTACCGGGGTGCGCTGATACTGGTCAGCCACGACGTGGACTTCCTGCGGGCGGTCGGCGTCAACCGGTGGTACCGGCTCTCGCGCGGTGAGGCGCCGGCCGAGGTCACCGACCCGGCCGACCCGTTCCCCGCCGAGACGACCGCCTGAACGAGGCCGCGGCCGGTCGCGTCCCCGCCGACGCGACCGGCCGCACGGCACGGTGGAGCGGTCGCCCCCGGGCCCGGTTCATGCCAGGATGATGACATGAACATTCCGGGCAGCGGACTGGCCAAGGGGCTCGCGGTCACCCTCAAGACCATGACCAGACCCGTCACCACGCGGCAGTACCCCGACGAGGCCCCGGCGTTGCCGCCCCGGTCGCGCGGCGTCATCGCGTTGCTGGAGGCCAACTGCACGGTGTGCATGCTGTGCGCCAGGGAGTGCCCGGACTGGTGCATCTACATCGACTCCCACAAGGAGACGGTGGAGACGCCCGGAGCGGCCCGCGCCCGGCAGCGCAACGTCCTCGACCGGTTCGACATCGACTTCTCGTTGTGCATGTACTGCGGTATCTGCGTCGAGGTGTGCCCCTTCGACGCGCTGTACTGGTCGCCGGAGTTCGAGTACGCCGAGACCGACATCCGCGACCTCCTGCACGAGAAGGACAGGCTCGGCGAGTGGATGCCCACCGTCCCCGCCCCGCCCGCGCACGACCCGCGCGGTGAGCTGTCCAAAGAGGAGACGACGGCGGAGAAGAAGGGCTGACATGACCGTCACCGACGTCCTGTTGTGCGTGTTCGGCGCGGTGACCCTCGCCGCCGCCGTCCGGGTCGTCACCACCGCCCATCTGGTGCGCGCCGGATTGTGGCTCGTGGTGGCGCTCGGTGGACTCGCCGCGTGCTTCCTGGTGCTGACCGCCGAGCTGGTCGCCTGGGTCCAGGTGCTGATCTACGTCGGCGCGGTCGTAGTGCTGCTGCTGTTCGCGGTGATGCTGACCCGCGCGCCCATCGGCGCGCACGACCGGATGGACCGGCGCCGCTGGCCCGCCGCGCTGGTGGGCGCCGCCGCGGGCGCGGGCCTGGCGGCCGTCCTGATCGAGGCGTTCCGGTGGCGGTGGGTGGACATGGCGGAGGTGGAACCCGGTGGCGCCGAACGGATGGGCGCGGAGGTGTTCGGCTCGTGGGTCCTGCCGTTCGAGCTGCTGTCGGTGCTGTTGCTGTCGGCGCTGATCGGTGCGATCGTGATCTCGGTGCGCCGCCGGGCCGAGGCGGAACCGGACGGGTGAGTCCCGCCCGGTCACGCGCACCGGGACGGACGTGGATCGTCCACATCGGTCCCGGCGCGGTGGTGTCCGACTAGACCTGGCAGTTGAGGCTGCCGCAGCTCGTCGAGCAGTTCGGCAGGATGCGGCAACGACGCCAGCAGCGCATGCCGGCGTGCGACTCCCAACGGATGAAGGTCTCCTCGGCGCAGCCGGCGCCGGCGGTGGTGCCGCCGACCAGTCGGCCGAGCACGCGGTCGGCGATGGAGTTCACAAAGGACATGTTGACGATCCCTTCCCTTGAGGTACAAGACCGGAACCGGGGACGTCCAGGTCCTCATCGGATGTCCGCCGGTTCCGTTCGGGACCCTAGGCGGCTCAAGGGGACGCGACGACCGCCGCCGCCGGTTTTGTGATCTTCACCCGAGAGGTCACCCGTGTCACGCGTTGCGCGCCACCATGTAGTCGCAGATGCCCGCGAGGGCGTCACGGGCCGGACAGGCCGGCAGTTCCGCGGTGATCGCCTTGGCCCGGTCGCCGTACTCGTGGAGGGTCTGCCGCGCCCGGTCCATCGCCGGGGACGCCCGGAGCAGTTCCAGCGTCTCGGGCAGGTCCTCCTCCGCGACCGGCCCCGACACCAGTTCCCGCAGCCGGGGGGAGGTGTCCTCGCCGATCTTCGCGTACAGGACGGGCAGCGTCGGGACGCCCTCCATCAGGTCGGTGCCCTGCGTCTTCCCGGAGGTGTCGTCGTCGGAGGCGATGTCGAGCAGGTCGTCCGAGAGCTGGAACGCCACACCGATGGTCTCGCCGAAGTCGGCGACCGCGTCCACCACGTCGGTCGACGCGCCCGCGAACTGGGCGCCGAGCCGGGCCGCGGTGGCGATGAGCGAACCGGTCTTCTCCGCCAGCACGTGCAGGTACCACTTCACCGGGTCGACCCCGTCGGGCGGTCCCACGGTCTCGGCGATCTGGCCGTGGACCAGCCGCGAGAACGTCCGCGCCTGCGTCGACACGGTCTCGGAACCGAGTTCGGCGACCAGTTCCGACGCCACCGCGAACAGGTAGTCGCCGGTGAGGATGGCGATCGAGTTCGACCAGCGCGAGTTGGCGCTGGGCGCGCCCCGGCGCTTGGACGCCTCGTCCATGACGTCGTCGTGGTACAGCGTCGCCAGGTGGGTCAGCTCCATGACCAGGGCCGACTCGATCACACCCCGGGCCGTCGGGTCACCGAAGTGCGCGGCGGTGATCGCGAGCATCGGACGGAACCGTTTACCGCCCGCCTTGAACAGGTGCGAGGCGGCCTCCGTCAGGAACGGGTCGCCGGATTCCACCACCTCGTGCAGCCGCCGCTCCACGACCTCCAGTCCCGAGGAGACCGAGGCTTCCAGCCGCGGGTCCACGAACTCCAACGGCGTCGCTCGTTGCGCCAAACTCACCACGCCACCACGATACTTTCCCCGTCATCGATGGGCGCCGTCCCGCCCTGTGGCCCAGTCGACAATTAGGCGGCGACGCTGGTCGCGCTCACCGGAGGGCCAACAGCATGCGGCGGCCGATCACCATGAGCACCGCACCGACGACCATGAGTACCGCCATCGCGGACCAGGCGACCGGGTAGCCCGACAGGTCCACCAGGGCACCGAAGCCGAGCGGGCCGATCGCCCCGCCGAGGTACACGCCGGTCTGGGTGACACCGGTCGCGGCGGCGGGCGCGTCGGGGTGGGTGCGGGTGACGGCGAAGTTGAGCAGTCCCGGCCACGCCCAGCCGAGCGCGAACCCGACGGCGGTACCGACCGGGATGATCCACGCCACCGGGGTCGCCAGCATCGCGAGCCCGGCCGCGCCGGTGGCGAGCATGACCGCGATCATGGTCAACCGGCCGCCGTCGCGGCGGTCGGCGAGCCACCCGACACCGATGCGGGCGGACACGCCCGCGAGCCCGCCGAGCGTGACGGTCAGGCCCGCCGCGGCCTCGGACACGCCGCGGAACACCGCGTAGTCGGCGATGAACGACCCGAGCGGGTTGGCGGCGGTGGCGCCGAACGCCCCGGCGACGGTGATGACGACGAGTGCCCGGCTCGGTCTGCGCCGGACGGGCGGCCGGGTCGCCGGTGCGGCGACCCGCTTCGGCAGCACGGTCAGCGCCGCCGCCGCCAGCAACGCCGCCAGTACGAACGCCCACCGCCAGCCGACGGTCAACGCGACGACCGGTACCGAGATCCCGGCGAGGGTGGTCGAGGCGGGGACGGCGGCCTGTTTCACCCCGAACAGGAGTCCCTGTCGGTGAGCCGGGACCCGTTTGGCGAGCAGGGCGTTCGACGACAGTTGGCCGAGGCTGTTGGCGGGGCCGGCCAGCACCAGGACCGCCACCAGCATCAGGTAGTGGACCGACGCGGCGATTCCGGCGAGGGACACCGCCGACAGCAGGATCGCGGCCACCGCCGTGCCGCGCACGCCCACCCGTTCGACGAGCCGACCCGTCCAGACGCTCACGAGGGCGCTGGAGGAGAAGTACAGGGCGACGGCGAGGCCGAGGCCGGCCGCGGAGAACCCCAGTTCGTCCGCCATCTGCACGCTGAGTCCGCCTACCAGGAAGACGGGGCAGACGGTGGCGACGGTGGTGCTCACCGCCGCCGCGGCGGCACGTTGTGGAGAGGTCACCGCCGACACGGTACCGGTGCGCGGCGGAGAAGTCACCGGATCGGCAAGCGGTTGTCGCCACAGTCGGCGCGTGGCGCGGGTCCGCGCGGAACCCGGGACGACGGGGAGACGGTGGTGGGGTCGTTGTCCCCCCGTCGCCGCGGATACGGCGGACCGTTGGTGGGGAACGGTCCGCCGGAGGCCCGCGTCCACACAGGTGGGGGTGGAACACGAGCCGTACTTTGAGTCCGCATCACATGGACTCGTCAACTATCCCCCGTGTCGGGCACCGTCGCCACTCGACGTTTTTCATATTGTGAAACCGTGACGCCGTAGACACAGTTGTCACCAATAAGGTATGACAGAAGCGCCCGATCCGATGCAGGCGACGGGGATTGTGACGACGAAGGTGGGAATGACGAATGGCTGGGGGCCAGAGACCCGGCGCGGCGGCACCGAATCCACGACCGAACCGGAAACCTGAACCTACTGATCTGATCCGTAGTGTCCAGCGCGCGTTGCGGGTCATGGAGGCGATCGGTGCCTCGCCCGACGGTCTGACCGCGAAACAGATCGCGCGAAGGTGCGGCCTGACACTGCCGACGGCGTACCACCTGGTGCGCACACTGACCTATGAGGAGTATCTGATCCGTGTCGAGGGCGGCCGGTTCCAGGTGGGGCTGGCCGTGTCCGACCGGTTCGCCGACCTGGCCGCCACGATGCGCGGCCCGTCGACGGTCGCGGAGGTGTTGCGCCGCACGGTCGGCGACACCGGTTACAGCCACTACCTGGGCCGCATGGTCGACGGCCGGGTCGCCATCACCGCGGTCAACGAGGGCGCGAGATCGCCGCACCTGGAGGACCTGATACTCGGTTTCGACGAGGGTGCCCACGCCACCGCCCTGGGCAAGGCGCTGTTGTCGACCATGTCCACCCAGGAACGGCGCTACTACCTCAGCGAGGCGGGGATGCGCAGGTACACCGAGTACACCGTCACCGAACCCCGGGAACTCGAATACGACCTGGCGAAGCTCGCGGCCGAGGGCGTCTACACCGAGATCAACCAGTTCCGGGACGGCGTGGGCTGTGTGGCCTCGGTGGTGCGGGACGATCCCGACCCCCGGTGCCGCACCGTGATCGCCTGCACGATGCCGTTGACGGAGCTGCGTCTCTACGGCACCAGGGTGAAGAACCGGTTGCGACGGGCCGCCGACGAACTGGAGCCGCTGCTGTAGGCCGCTCACGACGAGGGCCGGGCGCCCGGCCACCGACGTCGCCCGTCGAGTGACCCTTCGCCCGGCCCGTCGCTCTCGAGTCAGCGGCGCTTGCGCTTCTTGGACTCCTTCTTGTCCGGAATCACCAGGTTCACGATCCAACTCACGACGGCGACCACCAGCGCGCCCAGCATCGCCCACCAGAAGTTCTCCACATTGAACGGAAGATCGAACCAGCCCGCGATCAGGTCGACGAGTAGGAACAACGCGGCGTTGACCACGAGTGCGAACAGTCCCAGGCTGGCCGCATAGAGCGCGCAACCGAGCACCTTGACCACCGGTTTGACGATCCCGTTGACGAGTCCGAAGATCAACGCCACCGCCAGGAGCGTTCCGATGTGGCCCAGGGTGGTGTCGGCGGTGGACTCGATGTGGGGGGCGAAGATGAGAGTCGTGATCCACAGCGCGAACGCGGTCACGACGAGATTGAGGAGGTATCTCATCTGGCACATGGTGCCAGATGAGTACAAAACCGCACGGTGTGCCGGATCGGCGCGCGACGCCGTCCGGGCACGACCCGGCGCGTCCGCCGGGCCGGCCGAGCTCTTACAGGAGGCCGGCGCCGAGCATGCTGATGCAGCAGAGGATGACCACCAGCACGAACGGGACCACCATGAGTCCGATGAGGACTCCGACGCCGTTGAACTTCTGCGGCGGCGGGCCGATCGAACCCGGCACGAACAGGTTGACGAGGGGACTGCGGTACTCGATGGGGACGTTCTGGCCCGCGGGGACGTTGATCTGGGTCTCTGCCGCACCGAAGTCCCACAGCCAGGGGCTGACGACCTTCACGGTGTGGTAGCCGGCGGTGACGGGGAAGGTGTTCTGGTTCCACTGGGCGTTGGGCATCTGCTGCCCGTCGATGAAGATCTTCGGCTTCAACAGGAAGAGGATCCAGTTGAGGACGAAGAACTTCGCGTCGACGGTGATCCAGCCCTGGCCGCCGCCCCCGGCGGGCGGGCCGTATCCGGGTTGTTGACCGTAGCCCGGCTGCTGCTGCCCGTATCCGGGCTGCTGACCGTAGCCCGGCTGCTGCTGCCCGTAACCCGGCTGCTGCCCGTAACCGGGCTGCTGGCCGTAGCCCGGCTGTTGTCCGTAGCCGGGTTGCTGTGGGTATGTCATGTGATTCCAGCTCGTAGCGCGTCGGATGTATAAGTGAGGTGACGCCCCGGCCCTTCGACCCGTGAACGCGTGCGGCGAGGACCGGGAACCGGTACCTCACGATGCGGCGACACGTGTGTGGTCGATGGGGTGGGGCCGCGCCGTGGCGCGGGGGTCGTCTCCTGCGGGAGCGTACCGTGACCGCGCACCCCCTGGAGGAACGCGGTGACGCCCCGACCGTGAAGAGACGCATCTCACCCCCGGCCCGCGGCCCGGGGGGTGGGTCCGGCGCGGCGTTCCGCACGCAACCGGATCATGCGTTGGGGCGTGTCCCTAGACAGATCAGCCGCGTTGAGAAGACCGTGAGGAGACGTCGATGGCAAGCACACTGGCGCTGGGCGGCGCCGTGCCTCTTGACATCGGTCACCCCCCGGGGTGTGTGGTGAACCGGCCGCCAGGAAAAATGGCCTCTACCGTCGGAGTGACGATCATCTCCGACGGCGTCCAGGCGTCGGAACTTGACGGAGTGCGCGTGCGGTCGGAAAGCGAGTTCATCGCGCTCTACGAGACGCGATTCGGAGAACTCGCTGCCCAGGTGTACGCGTACACCTCCGACGCGAGTGAGGCCCAGGACCTCGTCCAGGAGGCGTTCCTGCGGGCCTGGCAGCGGTGGGACACCGTCGGCGGCTACGACGAGCCGTTGGCGTGGATCCGGCGCGTCGCCTGGAACCTGGCCACCTCACGGCATCGCCGCGTCGCGGTCGCCCGCCGCTTCCTGCAGCGGTCGTCCCCACCCGAACCCCACCCCGGTATGAGCCCCGACCACGTCGCCCTGGTGGCGGCGCTGCGGAAGCTCCCCGAGAAGCAGCGGCGCGCCGTCGTGCTGCACTACCTCGGTGACCTGTCGGTGGCCGAGATCGCCGCCCAGACCGGCGCCAAGGAGGGCACGGTGAAGTCGTGGCTTCATCGCGGCCGTAGTGAACTCGCCCGCTACCTCAACGAGTTCGAGGCCACCGGCGAGCTCCGCCGACCCGGTGAGGTGAGCAGACGTGGCTGAACCCCGTGGCCCCGAGGTGGTGACCGATGACGGCGAGGACATCGTCGCGGCCGCGTTCGCGTCGTACCGGTCCGCCGCTCCCGAGCACTTCTCGCCCGCACCCGCCGGCGCCCTGATGAGCCGGTCCGCCCGTTCCCGGCAGCCGCGCCGCAGGGCGTTGAGCCTGTCGATGGCGGGCCTGGCGTTCACGGGCCTGATGGTGGCCGGCGTGTCGGTGGCGCAGAACGTCGCCTCCCCGGACGTGGAGGAGCCCTCCGTGCTCGGCGCGGGTTCCGAGACGGCCGACGGTGACGCGGACGTCTCGGTCGACTCGTCCATCCCGGGAGCCAGTCCCAGTCTTCCGCCGAGCAGTCCCGACCCGGTCGAGGCGCAGTTGTTGGCGCTGTCGATCACCCTGCCGGCGTGGCCCGGCGAACTCGGTGAACGCTGTCCGGCCGGTGAGTACGCCTTCGCGCCGCACGACGGCCCGGACGGCACGACCTCCAACAAGCCGAAGGGGTCTCCCAGCCCCGAGGAGGACTCCGACTCGTGGGTCCTGCTGCCCGGTGACACGCACGCGATGCGCACCGACCTCGACGGCAAGGCCGCCGAGGAGGTCATCGTGCCCGTCGCCTGCGGCGACGTCCCCGGCGTGATCGCGCTGTACCACCAACCGGACTCCTTCGACGCGGTCGAGTTCGTCTACACCTCCCCGAAGGAGGAGGAGCCGATCGCGGTGGCCGCCGTCGACAGCTCCACGGTCACGCTCAGCATCCCGTCGAAGGACTCCACGACGTTGCGGCAGTTCACCTTCGACGGTGAACAATTCACTGAAACGACCGGGACGCCGCCCGCGGACGAGCCGTCGACGGGACCGTCCGGTTCACCGGGACCCAGCGGCGAACCGTCCCCCACTCCCAGCGGGTCGCAGGACCCGCCCGGTGGTGAGGACCCCGGCAACAACGGCACCGGCGACACGGGAGGATCCGGCACCGCCAAACCCGACGGCACCGGGGACTCCTCCCGTAGCCTTGAAAGCTCACAATCGCCCGGCTGACCGGCGAGTGAGGCTACGGCGACATCGGTGTCGTCCGTCGCACACCGCGATATCCCCGAACCCGCGACGTACGATCGCGAGTGTAAGAGTTTTGCGGTGGTGGATGGTCCATGGCGAGAGAGTGTGGCAACGGGCATGGTGACGTACGGGTCCCGGCGGCGGCCGGAACCGGGTGTCGCCACGCCGGGACCACACCCGCTCGTGGAGGGCCGCCATCCGACCCCGGGAGCCTGCAACCGGGACGGGATCCCGATCGCCACCTGGCTTCGGTCAGCCCGCCAAGGAGAGTGCTTAAAGGTGAATACCGTCCGACAACTGGACCGGGTTGTCATTCGTTTCGCGGGAGACTCCGGCGACGGAATGCAGCTCACCGGTGATCGGTTTACCGCCGAGACCGCCAAACTCGGCAACGACTTGTCCACCCTGCCGAACTTCCCGGCCGAGATCCGAGCCCCCGCCGGTACCCTGCCCGGCGTGTCGAGCTTCCAGATCCACTTCGCCGACACCGACATCCTCACACCCGGCGACGCGCCGGGGGTCCTGGTGGCGATGAACCCGGCGGCGCTGAAGGCGAACCTGCCCGACCTGCCCGGCGGCGCGACCATCGTCGTCAACTCCGACGAGTTCACCGCCCGCAACCTGAAGAAGGTCGGCTACCAGGCCAACCCGCTCGAAGACGACAGCCTGGAGCCCTACCAGGTTCACGCGGTGCCGTTGACGTCGTTGACGATCGAGGCGCTGTCGAACTTCGACATCGGCAAGAACGAGGCCGCCCGCGCCAAGAACATGTTCGCCCTCGGCCTGATCTCCTGGCTCTACTCGCGTCCCACCGACACGACCGAGGCGTTCATCTCCAAGAAGTTCGCCGCCCGCCCCGAACTGGCGCAGGCGAACATCGCGGCGCTTCGCGCCGGTCACGCCTACGGTGAGACCACCGAGAGCTTCGCGGTTCGGTACGAGGTGCCGCCCGCGTCCCTCCAGCCGGGTACCTACCGCAACATCACCGGGAACCTGGCGCTCGCGTACGGGATCGTCGCCGCCGGTGTGCGGGCGAAGCTGCCGGTGTTCCTCGGCGCCTACCCGATCACGCCGGCGTCGGACATCCTGCACGAACTCAGCCGGCACAAGCGGTTCGGCGTCACCACGTTCCAGGCGGAGGACGAGATCGCGGCGGTCGGCGCGGCGCTCGGCGCCTCCTACGGCGGCGCCCTCGGCGTCACGACCAGTTCCGGCCCCGGTATCGCCCTGAAGTCGGAGACGATCAGCCTCGCCGTGTCGTTGGAGCTTCCGCTGGTCATCGTCGACGTGCAGCGCGCCGGGCCTTCGACGGGCCTGCCCACCAAGACCGAACAGGCCGACCTGATGATGGCCCTGTACGGCAGGCACGGTGAGGCGCCGATAGCCGTCGTCGCGCCCTGCACGCCCGCCGACTGCTTCGACGCGGCGATCGAGGCGTGCCGTATCGCGGTGACGTACCGGACGCCGGTCATGCTGCTGTCGGACGGCTACCTGGCCAACGGTTCCGAACCGTGGCGGCTGCCGGACGTGTCCGCGTTGCCGGACCTGACCGTGGAGTTCGCGTCCGGACCCAACCACATCCTCGACGACGGCACGGAGGTGTTCTGGCCGTACAAGCGGGACCCGGAGACCCTCGCCCGGCCGTGGGCGGTCCCCGGCACGCCCGGGCTCCAACACCGCATCGGTGGACTGGAGAAACGCGACGGCACCGGTGACATCTCCTACGACCCGGCCAACCACGACTTCATGGTCCGCACCCGTGCCGCCCGGATCGACCGCATCGAGGTCCCGGACGTCGTGGTGGAGGATCCCGAAGGCGAGGCCGACGTCCTCGTGCTCGGTTGGGGTTCCACGTACGGGCCGATCGGTGCGGCCTGCCGGGCGCTGCGGCAACGCGGCTTGCACATCGCGCAGGCGCACCTGCGTCACCTCAACCCGATGCCGGCCAACCTCGCCGAGGTGCTCGCCGGGTACAAGCGGGTCGTCGTGCCCGAGATGAACCTCGGCCAGTTGTCCGCCGTGTTGCGTGCCCGCTTCGGCGTCGACGTGGTCGCGTACAACCAGGTGCGCGGCCTGCCGTTCACCTCCCAGGAGTTGGAGACCGTGCTGGAAGAGGTCGTCAAGAATGTCTGACAAGCTGAGCCTTCCGATACAGCCGTTGAAGGCCAAGGACTTCAAGAGCGACCAGGAGGTCCGGTGGTGCCCGGGTTGCGGTGACTACGCGATCCTGGCGGCCGTGCAGTCGTTCCTTCCGGAACTGGGCATGGAGCGGGAACGGATCTGCTTCGTCTCCGGAATCGGCTGCTCGTCCCGGTTCCCGTACTACCTCAACACCTACGGGATGCACTCGATCCACGGCCGGGCGCCCGCCATCGCGACCGGGTTGGCGACCAGCCGCCCCGACCTGTCGGTGTGGGTGGTCACCGGTGACGGCGACGCCCTCTCGATCGGCGGCAACCACCTGATCCACGCGTTGCGGCGCAACGTCAACCTGAAGATCCTGTTGTTCAACAACCGGATCTACGGCCTGACCAAGGGCCAGTACTCGCCGACGTCGGAGACCGGCAAGATCACCAAGTCGACGCCGTACGGTTCGGCCGACGCGCCGTTCAACCCGTTGTCGCTGGTGCTGGGAGCCGAGGCGTCCTTCGTGGCACGCACCCTCGACTCCGACCGCAAGCACCTCCAGGAGGTGCTGCGGGCGGCGGCGGTCCACCAGGGCAGCGCGTTCGTGGAGATCTACCAGAACTGCCCGATCTTCAACGACGACGCCTTCGAGGTGTTGAAGTCGCCGGAGTCGCGTGACGAGGCGCTGATCCGGCTCGTCCACGGCGAACCGATCGTGTTCGGACCGGAGGGGCGGCACTGTGTCGTCCGGAACGGCTGGGGTCTGGCGGTGGCCGAGACCGCCGACGTGGCCGAGTCCGACATCGTCGTCCACGACTCCACGGCCGCCGATCCCTCCTACGCGTTCGCGTTGAGCCGGTTGTCCGGTGACTCGCTCGACCACACGCCGATCGGCGTGTTCCGTTCGGTGCGGCGCGACACCTACGACTCGATCGTGCGGCAGCAGGTCAGCGACGCGCAGTCGGACGGTGCGGCAGAGGCGGAGCTGGCGGGGCTCCTGACGGGTTCCGACACCTGGACCATCCTGTAACGACGGAGACACACGGCGGCCCGGTTCCCTTACCGGGCCGCCGTTGTCGTGCCCGGGGCGGCTCGGGTGCTCGCGGGGTGTCGTACGGGCGTGGTGCGATCATCCACTATGGCGAGACGTGTGGCGGGGCGGCGCGTCGCGGCACCGCCGTGTGAATCGATTCGTACCACCCGCCGGGACGTGTAGTCGCAGGTCGGGAGGCGATGACCGTCCGGATCCGGGCCGCCGGGACCGTCTGTGGGGCTTGACTTTCCGTCACCACGTGTGAAAATGACGCCGGACGAAGTTTCGAGAGGCCGACCGGCACGGCCCCGACATCCTCCATCCAGGAGGGATCGACCGTGCCCACGTCGACCCGTCCCATGCCCACCCCGACCACAGGAAAGCCCCCACCCCGTATCCCCTGCCCCGCTCGCGTCCCGGTGATGCCCACTTCCCCGAGGCGGACCGCACCGGCGGCGAGCCCGCCCCGGCAGGGCCTGTCGCGAAAGACGACCACATGCGAACCGCCCGACTCTCCCTCACCCTCGTCGCCGCGCTCGCGGTGACGTTCGTGTTCCCGTCCGTCGCCTCCGCCAACGAATCGATCGAGTACGTCGCCATGGGCGACTCCTTCGCCTCCGGCAGCGGTGCCGGAAACTACGCCGAAATCTCCACCGACAGCTGGAAGGGCGGCGACTGCCTCCAGTCCCAGAACGCCTACAGCCCGCTGTTGGCGGACCAACTCGGCGCCACCCTCGACTTCCAGTCCTGCAGCGGCGCCAAGGTCGCCGACATCCACTCCGACCAACTGCCCGCCCTGTCGGCCGGCACCGACCTGGTGACCCTGTCGGTCGGTGGCAACGACGTCGGCTTCTCCAGCGTCATCATCACCTGCACCACCAGCAGCACGGCCGGCTGCACCGACAAGGTCGAGGCCGCCGAGGCCGACGCGCAGCAGCGGCTCCCCGGCCTGCTGAGCGACCTGTACGCCGAGATCGGCAGCCGCGCGCCCAACGCGCAGGTGCTGATCCTCGGATATCCGAAGCTGTTCAGCGGCCGGAGCTGCTTCGGCAACACCGGCATCAACCTGGACGAGCAGGCCCGCATCAACGAGGCCAACTACGTGCTCAACGGTGTCATCAGTACCGCGGCGCAGAACGCCGGATTCACCTATGTGGACCCGATCCCGGCATTCGAGGGACACGGCGTGTGCACCTCCGGCGCCTACGTCAACGGTCTCAGGTTCAACATCCCCGAGTCGTACCACCCGAACCGGAACGGTCACGGCATCGGGTACATGGAGGCGCTGAACGCGCACCTGTAGCCACGACACACCACCCGCGGCCCGGCCCGACCCGCCGGGCCGCGGTCAGTTCCACCCCATGGTGAGCCCGAGATACCGGTGGAGGGTGTAGTCCAGTTGCGCCATCTCGGTGCGATCGAGGTAGTCCATCGGATCGCCGAGGACGTACCTGATGTCGATACTGCGGATCTGATCGACGAGCAGTCGGGTCTCCCGTCCCAGCAAGACGAGTTCAGGCCGGAACGACGACGGCTGAGCACTGGTCGAGGTGGGCACCACGGTCACGGTGCTCCACGTGTCCTGGGTCACGCTGACCATGACGCCGAAACGCCTTCCACGTTGTTCGTGGCCGCGTTTGTGATCCCCGAGGTCGATGGGATACACGGCACCCCTGATCAACCTCCGCCTCCGACGATGCGCACCTCACCGGTCTCGGTGTACTCCCATTCATCGGGCTCCTGCGAAAGATCTTCATCTCGCAGCCGGTACATGTCTTCGCGGGCGCGGTCCTCCCACGCGGCACGGTCGAGGAGTCGAAGCCCACGACGAAGCACTTCGGTGGTGCTTTCGCCCTCGCGGCGCTGCTCCTCGATGATTCTCACGTCTTCTTCGGTGGCCCGGAATCCCACAGTCATCCGACCAGTGTACAACAGTCGTTAAACACGTGCTCCGTGGTTCCCGCTGACCGGTCGCGGCGCCTCTTCGCAGGCACATGCGGCGATGGTGGCACAGGACTAGTCTGTGAAACCATGGGCACCACTTACCTGGCCTCGTACTCCACCCTGGGATTCCTCCTGGTGCTCGGAGTGCTGGTGTCGATCGCCGCGTTCGCGGCGAACCGGCTGCTGCGCACCCAGGCCCCCTCACCGGCCAAACAGACCACCTACGAATGCGGGCTCGACCCGGTCGGCGACGGCTGGGCACAGATGCAGATCAGGTACTACGTCTACGCTTTCCTCTACGCGCTGTTCGCGGTCGAGAGCGTCTTCCTGTTCCCCTGGGCGGTCGTGTACGACCGGCCCGGCTTCGGGGTGACCGCGGCGGCCGAGATGGGAGTGTTCGTGGCGGTGCTGGCGCTCGGCCTGGCATACGCGTGGCGCAAAGGAGTGTTGCGGTGGCTGTGAACCTCGGCATGCCCGGTCGCGGAGTCGGCGGAGTCCTCGGCGAACCGATCCGGTTCCTGCTGAACTGGGGCCGCCGCTACTCCCTCTGGGTGTTCAACTTCGGGCTGGCCTGCTGCGCGATCGAGTTCATCGCCACCTCCATGGGCAGGCACGACTTCATGCGACTGGGCGTCATCCCGTTCGCGCACGGCCCCCGGCAGGCCGACCTCATGGTCGTCTCCGGCACCGTCACCGACAAGATGGCCCCCGCGATCAAACGCCTCTACGACCAGATGCCCGAACCGAAGTACGTCATCTCCTTCGGGGCCTGCAGCAACACCGGTGGTCCCTACTGGGACTCGTACAGCGTCACCAAGGGCGTCGACCAGATCATCCCCGTGGACGTGTACGTGCCCGGCTGCCCACCCCGTCCCGAGGCGCTGTTGCACGGCATCATGCGGCTTCAGGAGAAGATCGCCGCGGAACCGGCCGGTATCGGCGGCCTGCCCCGCGACGCCGCGTCGCTGACCGCCGGGATGGTGCGCCCCCCGGACCGGTAACCACCCCGCACCGTGAAAGGACCACACCCCTTGACCTCCTCCGCACGCACCGCACACATCATCGAGGTGCTGACCACCGAGTTCGGTGACGGCATGGCCGCCGACCCCCACGCGTTCCACCGGAAGTTCCGGAAGATGGCCGCGTCGCCGTTCGCGTTCTACCGGGGCAGCGCGTGCCTGTTCTACTCCGACGTCCAGTCCGACAAGCCGGACTACTGCGACGAACGCACGTCCCGGGTCTGGATACACGGCGACCTGCACGCCGAGAACTTCGGCACCTACATGAACGCCAACGGCCTGCTGGTCTTCAACGTCAACGACTTCGACGAGGCGTACGTGGGACCGTTCATCTGGGACCTGAAGCGGTTCGTGGCCTCGGTCGCGCTCATCGGATACGCCAAGGCGCTCTCCGACGACGACATCACCGACCTGGTCAACGGTTTCGCCTCGGCGTACCTGGCGGAGCTGCGGCTGCTGGCCGCCGCCGGGGACGACGCGATCGGGGAACTCACCCTCGACACCACCGACGGCGCGCTCCACGCGGTGCTGCAGAAGGCCCGGCTCGGGTCCCGACTCCACCTGCTGGACTCGCAGACCCACGTCGTCGACTACGACCGCCGCTTCACCATGGGCGAGGGTGTCTACGAGGTCTCCGCCGAACAACGCGACCGCGTCCACGCCGCCTTCGAGCGATACCTGACGACACTGCCGCCGGGCCGGATCACCCGCCCCACCGCGCTGCACATCAAGGACATCGTGTTGCGCAAGGGCGTCGGCATCGGATCGGCCGGGCTGCCGTCGTACAACCTGCTGCTGGAGGGCAACAGCCAGGCGTTGGAGAACGACGTCCTGCTCTACATGAAACAGGCCCAGGTGCCCGCCGTCAGCCGCGTCATCGACGACCCGCAGATCCGCGGCTACTTCGCGCACCAGGGACACCGGACCGTCGAGTCGCAACGCGCGTTGCAGTCCTACGCCGACCCGTGGTGCGGCTACACCGAGCTCGGCGGGATCGGTCAGCTCGTCGCCGAGGTCTCACCGTACGCGGCCGACCTCGACTGGTCCGACCTGGACGAACCGGCGGAGATCCGTCCCGTCCTCGGCTACCTGGGACGCGCCGTCGCCCGGATGCACTCGGTCGCCGACGACGAGTCGGACCACGGACTGGTGGATTACTCCACCGAGGAGGCGATCGTCGCCGCCGTCGGGGATGATGACACCGGGTTCACCGAGCTCCTGGTCGACTTCGCGCACCGGTACGGCAGCCGGGCGCGCGCCGACCACCAACTGTTCGTGGACCTGTTCCGCAACGACCGGCTTCCGATCGGAGTGTGACGTGTGGGCTGAGGGCATCGCCGCGGCCGTGGAGGGACAGGTGACGCCTGGCGACACCCGCCCGGTCGTCGACGTGCCACCGCAGCGGTGGCGGGAGGCGGCCGAGGCGGCCAGGGACGCCGGTTGCGACTTCTTCGACTGGCTGTCGGCCGTCGACGAGGCGGAGGACGGCATCCGGATCGTGGCGCACCTGTGGTCGCTGGCGGACCGGCGCGGCCTGCTATTGCGCACCCTGCCCGGTGACCCGGTGGTGGAATCGATCGTGCCGGTGTACCCGGGGGCGGCCTGGCACGAACGGGAGACGCACGAGATGTTCGGCGTCGGCTTCACCGGCAACCCGGACCTGTCCCCGTTGCTGCTGGCGCCCGAGTTCGAGGGGCATCCACTGCGGAAGGACTTCGTGCTGGCGTCGCGGGTCGCGAAGCCGTGGCCGGGCGCGAAGGAGCCCGGCGGCGAGCACGGCCGCAAACGGCAGCCGATGCGACCACCGGGGGTGCCCGCCGACGGCGAATGGCGGCCCGCCGGTGCGTGAGCCCGCCGGTCGTGCCAGTGGGGTGACCGGGCCGAGCCCACCGCGCAGTGTGGGAGTTGAACGGGAGCGGTGTGACGTAATAGCGTTACCGCATGCCCTTCTGGCTTGAGCTCGTCATCCGTCTCGTGGCGGTACTGGCCGCCTTCATGGTGCTACCGCTGGTGGTCGGACAGACCGAGCACAAGGTCATGGCGCACATGCAGGGCCGGCTCGGTCCGATGTACGCGGGCGCCTACCGCGGCTGGGCGCAGTTGCTCGCCGACGGCGTCAAGTTCGTGCAGAAGGAGGACATCACACCGGCGCGCGCCGACCGGCCGGTGTTCCAGCTCGCGCCCATGATCGCGCTGCTGCCGTACCTGTTGGCGCTGCTGGTGATTCCGCTCGGTCCGAACGACCTGGTCGCGCAGCCGCTCGACATCGGACTGTTCATGGTGCTCGCCGTGGTGGGCATCGGGATCCTGGCCGTACTGATGGCCGGGTGGGCCAGCGCCAACAAGTACACCCTGCTGGGTGCCATGCGGGCCGCCGCGCAGCTGTTGGGCTACGAGCTGCCGTTCGTGCTGGCGGCGGCGAGTGTCGCGATGGCGGCGGGCACCCTGTCGCTGTCGGGCATCGTGGAGGCGTGGAGCCCGTGGTGGCTGCTGTGGCAGTTGCCGGCGCTGTGCGTGTTCTTCATCGCCGGTCTGGCCGAGATCCGGCGGCCGCCGTTCGACGCGCCGATAGCGGACTCGGAACTGGTGTTCGGCTACATGACGGAGTACTCGGGGCTGCGCTTCGCGTTGTTCCTGCTCGCCGAGTACGCGGGGATCGTGGTGATCGCGGCACTGACCACCGTGCTGTTCCTGGGTGGGTGGCGTGGGCCGTTCGCCTCGGAGGAGCTGGGCTGGCTGTGGACGCTGCTGAAGGTGGGCGCGGTGTCGTTCGTGGTCATCTGGCTGCGGGTGTCCTATCCGAGGTTGCGGGTCGACCAGCTGCAGCGGTTGTGCTGGAAGGTGCTGGTGCCGGTCGCGCTGGGACAGCTCGTCCTGACGGCGACGGTCACCCTGCTGACCTGACCCCATCCGATCCTTCCCTCCCCGAACCGCTTGGTCCTCGCCGTGTTGCGCTTGGTCCCCGTCCGGTTGACGAAATGGCGAGGTTCCGCCCGATTCATGCCCGTATGTCTGATATGGCGAGGACCGAGCGCGCAACGGCGGGGACCAAGCCGAAATCCGGGGTGCGGAGTTTGCCCGGGTTTGTCACGCTTCGGGTATGAAACAGCTACTGCCGTTCACCTTCGCTCAGGCCCGCCGGGCCGGATTCGCGCCGGACCGGATTCGAGGGCTCTGCCGATCCGGTACTTGGCGCCGCCTGCGCCGGAACGCCTACCTTCCCGCCGAAGCGGTGCAGGACGGGCATCCGCTGCTGATCCGCGCCGGGGCGGTCCTGCCCCAGTTGATCGGGGATCCCGTTCTGAGTCACGAGACCGCTGCCAGGCTTTGGGGTGTCGCGCATCTTCGTGCCCCGACCGATCACATCCAGTTGGTGCGGAGCAGACGCGGTCAAGGCCGGCGGGATCCGGCCGACGCCATCATCCGCCAGGCGGCGATGTGGCCGGAACATCGTTCGTCCGTGCACGGTCTACCGCTGACGACGGTCGCCAGGACCGTCCTCGACATCGCGCGGTTGCGCGGGGTGCGTGCCGGGGTCGTGGCGATGGATTCCGCGCTGCAGCACGGGCTCTGCACTCCGCGCGATATCGCTCGGACGGTCGAACACATGGCGGGCTGGCCCTTCGTGCGGCGGGCGCGATACGTGGCCGGGATATCCGACGGCCGGAGCGAATCCCCGCTGGAGAGCCTGTCGCGCCTGTGCTTCCTCCGATTCGGAGTGCCACGGCCGCGAATTCAGGTGGACGATCTGGTGAGCGGAGTCCGAGTGGACTTCTTCTGGGAGGCGGCCGGTGTCGTGGGGGAGGCGGACGGCGAGGAGAAGTACCTTCGGGATCCGTCGGAGTTCGTCCGTGAGAAGCAGCGCGAACAGCGGTTGGTCGCGAGTGGCTTCAGCGTGGTCCGATGGGGCTGGGACGAGTGCTTCCGCACGCCGGCGGCTCTGGCGAAGCGGGTGAACGAGGCGATCACCGCACGTACCCGGTACTCGACGGCTCGCATGTCCCCGGTGTGGTGACACGGGGAGCCCGATCGCCGCCGGGCTCCCCGTTCCTCCCCTGTCCACCGCTTGGTCCTCGCCGTGTTGCGCTTGGTCCCCGGCCGGTTAAAGAAACGACGACATTCCGCCCGATTCATGCCCATGTGTCGCATATGGCGGGGACCAAGAGCGCAACGGCGGGGACCAAGCGGTCCATAACGGTTACCGGGACGACGACACCGCCCGGGACCTCCGGCGAACCGGACGTCCCGGGCGGTGTGGCGGTGGCCCTCAGGAGTCGCCGGCGAGGGTCAGCGACCGCAGGCGTTGCGTGGCGAACCACGCCGCCATGCCGGTCACCAGGACCGCCAGTGTCGTGGCCACCGGAAGCGACAGGGACGCGGTGATCGCGTCGGGCGCGAGCTCCGCCGCGATCGACTGTCCCCAGTGCTGGATGCTGAGCGCACGCGCGCCGTCGACGAGGCCCGTCACCAGCATCTCCCAAAGCATCACGTACATCAGGCCGATGATGACGGCGCGGCGGGACAGCACTCCCAGCAGCAGAAACACGGCACAGTAGACGATGCCGCTGACGGTCGCCGCCACGGTGTACGCCCAGGTCACCGTACCGGCGGCGCCGGTGACGACGATGGCGGCGATCAGGGTCGGGACGGCGGCGAACAGCAGGGTCACCGTGATCGCCACCAGCAGCTTGGTCACGATGATCCGGCCCCGCGCCACCGGCTTGGTCAGCAGGTACACGATGGCGCCGTCGTCGATCTCGGTGGCGATGGCCCCGGTGCCGACGATGAGCGCGATCAACGGCACGACGGTGTCGAGGTTGAACGTGTCGAGCAGCCCCGAGGTGATCTCCGGGTCGATGCCGAACGCCATGCGCACCAGCAGCGCCAACGCCAACATCACGAAGGGCAGCAGCGCGAGTAGCAGGCCGCGCCAGCCGCGCAGTAGACCGGTCGCGGTCAACCGGGCGATTGTCGAGTTCATGGTCTCATTCCTCAGCTTTGCACCAGGTAACCGAAGACGCTTTCCAGCGACTCGTCGGCGGGCGTGACGTCGTACAGCCGGATGCCGTGGTCGGCGGCGAGCCGGGGCAGCCGCACGGTGAACCGGCCGAAGTCGCTGGTCTGTACGTGCAGCGCCTCCTCCTCGGAGTCCACCTCGACCGACACCACGGAGTCGTCGGAGACGAGTGCGGCGGCGAGGCGGCGGTCGTCGTCGCTGCGCAACAGGTAGCGGTGCGGCCGGTCGGTCATGAGCCGCCGGATCGCCCGGAAGTCACCGGACGCGGCGTGCCGTCCGGCGACCATGACCTCGATGTGGCTGGCCAGTTGTTCGACCTCTTCGAGGATGTGGGAGCTGAACAGGACGGTGCGTCCGTCCGATCCCATCTGGCGCAACAGTTCCATCAGGTGCATCCGCTGCCGCGGATCCATGCCGTTGAACGGTTCGTCCAGCAGCAGTACCGAGGGCCGGTGCACGAGGGCGGCGGCCATCTTCATGCGCTGCCGCATGCCCTTGGAGTAGGTGGCGATGGGCCGGTCGGCGGCGGCCTGCATGTCGACGGTGTCGATGGCGGCCTTGGCGGCGGCCCCGGGGTCGGACAGTCCGTGGAGTTCGGCGTTGGCGAGTACGAACTTGGCGCCGGTGAGGAAGTCGTACATCGCCTCGCGTTCGGGCACCATGCCGATGTGGCGGTAGATCTGCTCGTTGCGCCAGGTGGGGTCGCCGTCGAGGGTGACGGTGCCCGCGGACGGCGCCGCGAATCCGGCCATCATGGACAGCAGCGTGGTCTTCCCGGCGCCGTTGGGGCCGAGCAGGCCGGTGATGCCGGGCCCGATCGTCATGCTGACGTCGTTGACGGCCACGACGTGACCGAACCATTTGGACACACGGTCGATGTGGATGGAGGTCATGACCGGGAAACCTTTCGGTAACGCAGCAGCAGGAGCCGGTAGCACAGGGCGGTGATCGCCACGGCGGCCGCCAGCAGGGTGAGGCCCGCGGCGGCGCCGGGGGCGACGGCGGGGGTGCTGGGCGCCGCGTCGACGGGTGACCAGCCGAACAGGAACGCCTGGATGCCGTCGTAGATCGTGATGGGCGACAGCAGCCCGCCCCACGCGGAGGCCGGCTCGCTCACGAACGACCCCAGCAGCGCCTGCAGGAACGTCGCCGCCATGTAGCTGCCGCTCAGGACCGCGATGATCGCGGCGACACCGAGGCCGCGGCGCGGTGTCACCGACGCGATGAGTGTGCCGATCATGGTGAACATGGCGACGAGGAACACCAGGGACACCAGGGCCGCCAGCAGTTTCAACGTCATGTCCCCGATCGGGAACTCCAGCAGGAGGGCGCCGATGTACATGACCAGCAGCGGTGCGGCGACCAGGATGCCGAGGCCGGTGGCGATTCCGGCGACCCGGGCGCGCACGTAGTCGACGTAGCTCAGCGGTCGTGAGAAGTACAGCGGGAGGGTGTGGAACCGTAGGTCCCGGGACACCGCCTGTGGTGCCTGCGACGCCAGGAACAGTGACGGCACGGCCTGCACCATCACCGTGTACGCGCCGAACTCGACGAGTAGTTGCGGCCCTTCGGGTCCCGGCGGGATCTGGGTCTGCACGGCCACCAGGATGAACGCGGGCAGCACGGTGGACCCGAACAGCAGCCACGGGAAGATCTTGGCGCCGAGTCCGCGCCCGATCCCGAACGTGCCCTTGAGGGTCTGCCCGTACAGGGCCAGGAAGATGTCGCGGCGGCCCAGGCGGGGGCCGTCGTACCGGCGGTATCCGATGTTGTGGATCGCGCCGGTCTTGCCGGGTTCAGTGGTCGTCGCCATCGCCGGCGCTCCCCTCTCGCGCGGCCGGTTCGCCGAAGATCTCGGCGATCCGGTGCCGGTCGCGTTGCAGTCGCACCAGTCCGAGCCCTTGGGCGCTGACGGTGTCACGGATCAGGTCGAAGGTGTCGGGGCCGGTCACCGGCACGTACAGCAGGTCACCGGAGGCCCGCGGCGACAGGTCGCGTTCGGCGAGGGCCTTGCGGGCGGTCTCGGTGGCGTCGGTGCCCCCGGCGGGGTCCAGCACCTCCAGGACGAGCGTGTGGGTCTGCGAGGTGAGGTTGCCGGTGGACTCCGAGCGCAGCAGGCGGCCGCCGTCGATGACGACGACGTGGTCGCTGGTGCGTTCGAGCTCACCGAGCAGGTGGGAGGTGACCAGGACGGAGATGCCGAACCGGGTGTGGACCTTCCGGATCAGGTCGAGCATCTCGTCGCGACCGGTGGGGTCGAGGCCGTTGGTGGGTTCGTCGAGGAACACCATCCTCGGGTCGTGGACCAGGGCCTGCGCGAGTTTGACGCGCTGCTTCATGCCGGTGGAGTAGCCGCCCATGGGGCGGTACCGCTCCTCGTACATTCCGACGTGCCGCAGCGTGTCGGCGGTGCGTTGCCGCGCCGCGTCGACCGGCAGGCCGGACATGCGGGCGAGGTGCATGACGAACTCCGCCGCGGACGCGTCCGGCGGCAGGCAGTCGTGTTCGGGCATGTAGCCGATGTTGCGGCGGATGGCGGTCGCGGCGGTGTGGATGTCGTCACCGAGCACGGTGGCGGTTCCCGACGTCGCCGGGGTCAGTCCCAGCAGGATCTTTATGAGGGTGGACTTGCCGGCGCCGTTCGCCCCGACGAGGCCGCACACCCCCTCAGGAACCTCGACGCTGAGCCCTTCCAGCGCCGTCACCCGCGGGTAGCGTTTGGTGAGGCCTTGAATGGATATCGTGGACACGTGTCGACGGTACGGGCAGTGTCACACCGCCGCGTCATTCACGCGGGTGAGCGACCCCCGGTACCTTCGTCAGGGGCGCCCCCATGCGGTGGTCAGGGACACCCCCGGGACGGTCCCGGCCCGTCGGCCACCCGGTCAACCGCGCAACCGTACCGGAAGCCGGTCGAGGGTCGCGACGGTCTCGTCGGGCCGGTCGGGGTCGGCGAGTTCGACCAGCTGCGTCAACCGGTACACCTCACCCTGCGGCGGGAACTGTCCCAGTCGGCCCACGAGCTCGGCGGGGGACCGGCTGATCAGCGTGACCGGTTCCATCCCCGTCCTGGTGAGTGTCACGCGCAGCGTCACCCGCCAGGTGTGCTCGAACAGCGGTGGCCGTTGGTCGATACGGACGATCCGGCTGTGGGAGTCCACGTCGGCGTCGGCCTGTTCCACCGTCAGGCGCGGCCCGGGGGCGTGTGGGTACTTCGGGTCGAGACGGAATCCGGTGGTGGCCACGGGTATGCCCGTGGCGTCGCGGCCGGCCGGGTCGGGCAGGACCTCCATCCGCATGCCGCCGGTCAGTTTCCCGGAACGCAGCCGTTCCCCGTCGACGGTGACGGTGGCGTCCTGCACCGTCGCGGTCAACGGCAGCTTCACGCCGGTGGCGGGTGTCTCCAGCGCGTGCCCGGTACCGGCCGCCGACAGCGCGGCGGCGGCCAGGGCGGCGGTGGCCACGGCGCTGGCCAGCAGCGGCGGCCGGGTGCGGTGTGCCCGTGTGATGGTCATGGGTGTTCCCCCCGTACGTGGTGACGAATCGGCGGCGGACGGCACGCGCCGTCCGCCGCCGGATGCACCGACCATAACCAGCGGACCGTCCGATCCGGCCGGTTTGGCGTCCTTCGGCAGGTCGTGCCGTGTCGGAGGACGCCGACACGGGGGTCAGCCCTTCACGGCGCCACCGGTGAGGCCGTGAACGATGTAACGCTGCAGGAACATGAAGACGCCGACGGTGGGGATCGCGGTCAGCAGGGTCCCCACGCAGAACATGCCGAACTGGGCGTCGCGGTTGTTGGCGGCGACCATCCCGGTCAGCCCGACCGCCAGGGTCTTGTCGGAGGAGCTGGTCAGGAACACCGACGCCATGATGAACTCGTTCATCATCCCGATGAAGGCCAGCAGCCCGGTGATCGCGATGATCGGAGTGACCAGCGGCAGGATGATCCGGAAGAAGATCTGGCCGTGACTGGCACCGTCCATGGTGGCGGATTCGTCGAGTTCCTTGGGCAGGGTGTCGAAGAAGCCCTTCATGAGCCAGGTGTTGACGCCCATCGCGCCGCCCAGGTACACCAGGATCAGGCCGGTCCAGGTGTTGAAACCCAGTGCCGGCCAGTATTCGCCGACCTGTGTGAAGATCAGGAAGATCGCCACGATCGCGAGGAACTGCGGGAACATCTGGATCAGCAGCAGCGACAGCAGTGAGATCCGCCGCCCCCTGAACCGGAACCGGCTGAACGCGTACGCCGCCAACGCCGAGATGAAGATGGACGCCACGGAGGCCGTCCCCGCGATGACGAGCGTGTTGAGGTACCACTGGCCGAAGTCGGTGCCGCCGAACAGTTCGGTGACGTTGTCCAGTGTGAACCCGTGGACCGGGAGCAGCGACGTCGACGACAGCGTGCCCAGCGGGTTGAGGGCGCTCGACACGACGAAGACGATCGGGATGAGCGAGAACGCGACCGCGAGCAGGCCCACGGCGTGCCGCCATCCCATGGTGGTCAACCAGTTGCCTCTCATCGGTAGACCTCCTCCTGCTTGCGGGTCCGGGCGAAGCTGATGCCGGAGATGACCGCGACGATGGTGAAGATGAACATACTGACCGCCGCCGCGTAGCCGTAGTCGACGCCGGAACCGTTGAACGCCAGCCGGAAGGTGTACGTGATCAGCAGGTCGGTGTCACCGGTCTGCGGGCTGGCGTCGGGGAAGGGATGCCCTCCGGAGGTCAGTTGGATCGCGTTGAAGTTGTTGAAGTTGAACGCGAACGACGAGATCAACAGCGGTGTCAGCGCCACCAGCAGCAACGGCAGCGTGATCTTCCGGAACGCCTGGAAGCCGGTGGCGCCGTCGATGCGGGCCGCCTCCAGGGTGTCGCGCGGTAGTGCCTGGAGAGCGCCGGTGCAGATGAGGAACATGTACGGGTAGCCCAGCCAGGTGTTGACCAGCAGCACGGCGGCCCGGGAGGTCCAGGTCTCGCCGAACCAGTCGAGTTCGAGTCCGAGGAGTTGGTTCAGCAGGCCGTAGTCGGCGTTGAACATGTCCCGCCAGACCAGCAGCATCGCGAACGACGGCATCGCGTAGGGCAGCACCATCAGGACCCGGTACAGGGTCTTGCCTCGGATGCGGTCGTGGTTCATCGCCATGGCGCACAACAGGCCCAGTACGAACGTGAACAGCACCGAGCAGACCGCGAACATCATGTTCCACAGGAAGATCGACGTGAACGGGCCGCGCACGTCGGGGTCGGTGAAGAACCGGGTGAAGTTGTCGAGCCCGACGTTGACCTGCCAGCCCTGCCGGATGCGGTCTCCGGTCTCGGTGACGAAGTAGCCGTTCTCGTTGTCGGCGACGAAGACGTCGCCGGTCTCGCTGTCGGTGATGCAGTCGCAGGACTCGTCGTAGGTGCGGGTGGAGACGCCCTCGTAGGCGTCGAAGCCGGTGGAACGGATGCCGCCGTCCTCGGTGGGTACGGCGAACCCGGTGATCCGTTCACTGTGGGCGTTGAACTCGGCGGGGGTCATCACCGTGTAGCCCTCGGCCGCGACGATCCGGCCCTCCGGGTCGACGGTGAGGCCGCCGGGGTCGAGCGGTTCGAGACCTTCGGCGTCGCCGACGAGGTACTCGCCGGAGCCGGGTTCGGTCAGCAGGAACACCAGTTCCCCGTCGGTGGCGTTCTCGCCCCGCCACGCCGCCGACAGCAGGTACCGGGGTGACCCGGGCACCTCCTTCACGGCGGCGGCCTGGATGGCGGCGATGGCGTCGGCCTTGTCGCCGCGGTGCCCGTCGCCGTAGTTGGTGACGGAGGTGGTGATGGTCAGCAGGACCGGCAGGATCTGGAACGTGATCAGCAGCAGGGTGCCGGGCAGCAGGTACTTGGCGGGTAGCCGCCGGGGGCTCAGGTAGACGTAGAAGACGAGCGCGGTGACGGCGACGACCACCCCGAGGCCCACCCACGCCCCGGCGTGGACGAGTGGTGTGGCCGCCCAGATCGCCAGGGCGGCGACCACGCTCAGCACGAGGATCTTGACGAGCTGACCGGATACGCCGGACAGCGGTGGCCGGGTGGACATGGGGCTCCTCACGGTCGCGGCATCGGGCACGGGCCGGAACCGGCGCCGGGGCGCCGCACCGGATGAGACCGGTGCGGCGCCCCGGCACGGTTCACGCGCCGATGGCTTCCTGGATGGCGTCGGCGGCGCCCTTGACCGCGGCCTCGACGTCGTCGCCGGAGATCACGGCCGCGTGCGCACGACCGAACGGCTCCCACACCGCCTGCATCTCGGGGATGGCGGGCAGGATGTAGCCGCCCTCACCGGCGGCGAGGAACTTCGCCATGTCGGGGTCGCTCTCGGCGGCGGCGCTGGCCGCCTCGATGTTCACCGGGGGACGGGGGTCGGACTCGTAGAGCTTGGTGGCCAGGTCGGCGCCGGTGATGAAGTCGGCGACGAACTCCTGGGCGAACGCCTTGTTCTCGCCCTTGCTGGCGACGAAGAAGGTCTGGGTGCCGATGAACGGCGTGGCGGGGTCGCCGCCCTCGAAGGAGGGGATGGGGGTGATGTCGTAGGAGATCCCGGCTTCGCGGATCTGGTTCATCGCCCACGGTCCGGTGACCAGGAAGGCGGTCTTGCCCTCGGCGAACATCGGGATGGCGTGCTCGGGCCCCATGGTGGTCTTCATGGCGCCCTCCTCGCCGAGCCAGGCGAGTTTCTCGAAGGCGTCGACGGCCTCGGGCTTGGCCAGGCCGAGGTCGGCCGGGTCGTAGTTGCCCTCGGCGTCCTGCCCGAACAGGTATCCGCCGGCGGAGGCGTAGAAGGGGTAGGCGTTGTACGGGTTGCCGTCCTTGCCGACCTCGATGGACAGCACGTCCTCGACGTCACCGGCGTCCTTGAGTTCGTTGCCGGTGGCGACCATCTCCTCGATGGTGGCGGGTGCCTCGGGGGCGAGGTCGGTGTTGCGGATCAGCGCCAGGTTCTCCATGGCGTAGGGGGTGCCGTAGATCTGGCCGTCGTAGGTGACCGCGCGCAGGGCGTCGGGGTTCATCGCGGCCTGTTGTTCCTCGGTCAACGGGATCGGTTCGATGGCGCCGTTCTGCACCAGGTTGCCGATCCAGTCGTGTGCCTGCACCAGGATGTCGGGGCCCTCGCCCTGTTCGGACGCGGTGACGAACTGGTCCTGGAGGTTCTCGGCGATTCCCTGGACCTCGATCTCGATGCCGTTGGCGTCGGCGAACTCCTGGACGACGGGCTTGAGGGACTCGGCCCGTTCCTCGTCGGTCCAGATGACCAGGGTTCCTTGGAAGTCGATGCCGGACTCGTCGGTGGTCTGCGGTTCCGCGTCGCCACCGCAGGCGGCCAGCGCCATGGTGAGGGCGGCGCCAACCGCGAGGGTCGCGGTCTTGGTACGCATGGGTCTTCTCCTAGGGGTGGTGCCGGCCGGCCGGCCTGGCCCGGTGGGGGTGCCGGCCGGGGGAACCGGGGGCGGGCCGGGGTGAGCGAAACCACGTGTCGGGTTCCATGGGCCGCAGATTAGCAAGAGATTTCAGGGATTGGAAGTCCTTGCAACGATATTGTGTCCTCTTTTCGCATGGGTTACAGTCACCCCATGCGTCCACGACTATCCGACATCGCCAGGCAGGCCGGTGTCAGCGAGGCGACCGTCTCCCGGGTGCTCAACGACAAGCCCGGTGTCGGTGCCGCCACGAAGCAGGCGGTGCTGACGGCGTTGGACGTGCTGGGATACGAACGGCCCGCACTGCTGCGCCAGCACAGCGCCGGACTCGTCGGCCTGGTCGTACCCGAACTGGAGAACCCGATCTTCCCGTTGTTCGCGCAGGTGATCAGCACCGAGCTCGCCGCGGCGGGATACACCCCCGTGCTGTGCACCCAGAACCCCGGTGGCGTCACCGAGGACGAGTACGTCGACATGCTGCGGGAACGCCACGTGTCGGGGATCGTGTTCGTCTCCGGCCTCCACGCCGACACCGCCGCCGACCCCAAGCGCTACCACGACCTCGTCGACTCGGGTCTGCCCCTGGTCTTCGTCACCGGCTACGTCGACGGGCTCCCCGCGCCCTGCTTCTCCTGCGACGACACCACCGCCGCGACCCTCGCCGTCGAACACCTCGCCGCACTCGGACACCGGCGCATCGGCCTGATATCCGGCCCGGAACGCTTCATCCCGGTGCGCCGCAAGCTCGCCGGGTACACCGCGGCCATGGCCGACGTCGGCGATCCCATGGTGGAGCTGACGCTGTTCGGTGTGGAGGGCGGTGCCGCCGCGGCCGGGCGGCTGTTCGACGCCGGGGCGACGGCGGTGCTGTGCGGCTCCGACCTGATGGCGCTGGGCGCCGTGCAGGCGGCCCGTTCCCGTGGGCTGTCGGTCCCCAAGGACGTCTCGGTCGTCGGCTACGACGACTCGCCGCTGATCGCCTACACCGACCCGCCGTTGACGACGCTGCGGCAACCGGTCCGGGCGATGGCCACGGCGGCGGTCCGGGCGCTGCTCGACGAGATCGGCGGCCAGCCGGCGCCGACCTCCGAGTACCTGTTCCGGCCGGAACTGGTGGTGCGCGGTTCCACCGCGCCCTGCGCCGGTTGACCGGCGGGGACGCGGGTATGCGACCGGGTGGACGGCGGAGCCGGCGGGCGGTCCGCGTCCCTGCGCCGAGCCCCGGAGGACCGGCGCCGCCCGGTGACGCGTCCACCCGAACACGCCGCGGAGCCCGGGCTGCGCGGCGAGCACCGAAGTGTCCGGGACGCGCTGGGTGACCAGGCGTCCCGCACCCCCGACCCGAAAGGAAACGACATGCCGAAATGGTGGCAGGACGCCGTCATCTACCAGGTCTATCCGCGCAGCTTCGCCGACGGCGACGGCGACGGGATGGGGGACATGGCCGGCATCCGGAGTCGCATCCCCTACCTGGCGGCGCTGGGCGTGGACGCGATCTGGATGTCGCCGTTCTACACCTCGCCGCAGCGCGACGGCGGTTACGACGTCGCCGACTTCCGCGACGTCGATCCGCTGTTCGGCGACCTGGCGAGCTTCGACGCGGTGGTCGCCGCCGCCCACGAGGCGGGCATCAAGGTGATCGTGGACATCGTCCCGAACCACTCCTCCAGCGAGCACGCCTGGTTCCGCGCCGCCCTGGCCGCCGGACCGGGCTCGCCCGAGCGCGAGCGCTACCACTTCCGGGACGACGTGGACGGCAACCCGCCTAACGACTGGCGGTCGGTGTTCGGCGGTCCCGCGTGGACCCGCACCGAGGACGGCCAGTGGTACCTGCACCTGTTCGACTCCAGTCAACCGGACTTCAACTGGGACCACCCCGAGGTGCGGTCGGAGTTCCACGACGTCCTCACGTTCTGGCTCGACCGGGGAGTCGACGGCTTCCGGGTCGACGTCGCCCACGGACTCATCAAGGAACCCGGCCTGCCCAGTGTCGGGGAGAGCCTGGACATCGAGATGCTGGGCACCACCCGCTCGCCGTACTTCGACGTCGACCAGGTCCACGACGTGTACCGGGAGTGGCGCCGGATCCTGGACTCCTACCCGGGTGACCGGATGGCGGTCGCCGAGGCGTGGGTGGAGAGCCCCGAACGCCGGGTCCGGTACGTGCGGCCCGACGAGCTGCACCAGGCGTTCAACTTCGACCTGCTGCTGGCCGACTTCGACGCCGGTGACTACCGCAAGGTGATCGACGCCGAGATCGCGACCGCCGCCTCGGTCGGGTCCCCTCCCACCTGGGTACTGTCCAATCACGACCGTCACCGGCACGTGACGCGGTACGGCGACGGGGAGACCGGTCTGGCCCGTGCCCGGGCCGCGAGCCTCGCGATGTTGGCGCTGCCCGGATCGGCCTACGTCTACCAGGGTGAGGAACTGGGGCTGCCGGAGGTCCTGGACCTTCCCGAGGAGCTGCTGCAGGACCCCACCTGGCACCGCAGCGGCCACACCGACCGTGGACGCGACGGCTGCCGGGTCCCCCTGCCGTGGGAGGCCACCGGGCCGTCGTTCGGGTTCGGTTCCGCGCCCGGTTGGCTTCCGCAGCCGGCCGACTGGGGCACGCTGAGTGTCCAGGCGCAGGACGGTGTGCCGGGTTCGACCCTGGAGATGTACCGGGCCGCGTTGCGGGTCCGGCGGGAACGCACCCCCCGGGGCCTCACCTGGCTGCCGGAGCGGGAGGCCACCGCCGACGTCCTCGCGTTCGACAACGGCGCGTTGCGGTGCGTCGTGAACTTCGGTGCCACGCCGGTCGAGGTGTCCGGTGAGGTGCTGGTGTCCTCGGCTCCCGTGGTCGACGGCATGCTGCCCGCCACCGCCACGGTCTGGCTCGCCTGAGGCGGGTTCCGGCGGGTACGCCACGCCCCGATCCCGGGCTGCCGGGGATTGTCGTACCCGCCGGGCACACTGGAGGCATCCTGCCAAGGAGGAACCGGATCCGGTTCATGGTGCGGCCGCGACGATCCACGCGGCCGCACTCGGCGTTTCCGGGCCGATACCCGACTCCGGGCGGCGTGAACCGGTACGCTGACCGGCATGGAACCACCGGCCGACCTCGCCGAGTTGTCCCGTCGCCTCGCGGCGGACATCGACAGATTCGAGCGGCTGGAACTCCCCGCGACACCCGAGTCCCTGGAACGGCTTCGCAGGCTCCGGCGCAAGGTGCAGCGGCAACGCCTGCAGCACAAGGAGTTGTACGCGGCGTTCTGCCGGCGGATGGACGAGGCGCTGGAGGCCGTCGACGACAAGCTGTCCCGGTTGGAGTCCCGGATCGGGGAGTCGCCGCCGGAACACTGACGCGGCCCCCGCCCGGTGGACGGAGGCCGCGTCGTCACGTCGTGCCGGTCAGTTCCCGGGCCACGGTTCGTTGATCCATCGTTCGTAGATGGCGGCGAACTCGCCGCTCTCCTTCGCCTCGGTCAGCACGTCGTTGATGGTGCCCATCAGGTCGTCGTTGCCCTTGGCGACGGCGAACCCGTACTGCTCACCGGTGTCGAAGCGGTCCACGACGCCGAGGCGGTCGGGGTTCCTGGCCGCCTCAGAGTTCCATAGTGGAATATCGCCGATCGCGCCGTCGATGACCCCGAACACCAGGGCCTCCTGCAGTTCACCGAGGTCGGAGTACGGCTTGATCTCGTAGCCGTACTCGCCCTGCTTCTCCAGGGCGTACGCCTCACCCGTCGTCTCGGTCTGTACGCCCAGCAGCTTCCCGTCCATGTCGCCCAGTCCGGAGACACCGGTGCCCGGCACGGCGGCCAGGCCCTGGTCGGCGTTGTAGTACGGCTGGGAGAAGTCCATGACCTTGGAACGTTCCTGGGTGATGGTCAGCGCCGCCGCCGCGACGTCGCACTCACCGGCGTCCAGGGCCTGGCCCGAGGTGATCGGTCCGAAACCCATGTCGACGATCTGGAGTTCCTGGCCGAGTTCGTCGGCGACGAGGTTCATCAGGTCGACGTCGAAGCCGACGACCTTGTTGTCCTGCCAGGAGTCCTTGTACTCGAAGGGTTCATAGGGTATGGAGGTGCAGACGGCGAGGGTGTCCTGACTCGTACAGGCGACCGCACCCCCGGCCACGGTCAATGCCGCCAAGGCCACGGCCAGCGGCCGGGTGAATCGTCTTGCTCGTGCGATCAAGGGGAGTCTCCTGGGGGAGGAACAACGCACACCGGGTCACGTACGGTGGTGAAGGGGCCGGTGGGGAGGTCGCACGGGCGTCGCCGCGCGCCGGAACGGGCGATCGACCGCGTAGAGGCGTACCGCGCACCACGACGGCCTCCTGCCGCGTGCCGGCTCCGCCGCCATTCGTCTCACCTCACCGTTGCATGCCACCGGAGACCGGTGCGTCCACGTCGAAACGACACGCCCTACATATGGACATGCCTGAAGGGGCGAGACCATGGTGCCAGATCCATTGAACGCTAGCAAGAACACGCATTGTCGCGATTCAATACATTGATGGGCTGAATTGTGGATCGAAAACGCCCGCCACGTGCCCTCTCGTCCGATCCGCCGATGACGGGGGTGGCTACCGCCGGTTATGGTGGCTGGCAGTCCCTTGATCTGTGAGGTGCCGCCCGACATGTTCTCCGACATCCTGCTCGGTCTGCTGTGCGTCGCGCTCGTCGTCGTCGCACTGGCGGTCGGGGCGTTCGTGGTGTACAAGATCCGCCGTGACCGGCGAGAGGCCGACCGCCGTGCCCGGCAGGCCGCCGCCCCCAAGGACCCGTTCGCCGACTTCGACACCGACGTACTGCGCGGCGACCCCCGCGCGTTGAAGGCGGGCGACATCCTCGACACGCACGGGGAGACCCTGACCGTCCGGGGCAGCCTGCGCCTCAAGGAGGGCGGCTACCACTGGAGCGAACACCTCATCGACACCGGAGGCGGCGTCAAACGCTGGCTCTCCGTCGAGGAGGACCCCGACCTGGAGCTCGTCCTGTGGACCGAGGTGTCCGGCGCCCCCGCCCCCGGCGGCCGGGAACTCCAGTACGACGGCAAGACCTTCCACCTGGAGGAGTCCGGCAGGGCCGACTACGTCAGCGAGGCCACCACGGGCCTGCAACCCCGCGGCGACGTCCGCTACCACGACTACCGCGCCTCCGACGACACCCGCCTGTCGTACGAGGACTTCGGCACCGGCCGTCACGAGGCCGCGATCGGACTCGTCATCCGCCGCGAAGAGATCACCATCTACCCGCAGTCGCCGTGATCGTCCCACTCGCCGTCCCCTACACCGACTCCAGCGTCGCGGACCTGCGCTTCCTCTCCGAGGCACCGCCGCTGCCGGTGCTCGACGCCTTCACCGTCGAATACCCCGGCCTCGGCGCCAGCCTCACACTGCGGCTGCTCGGCGCCAGCCACCAGGCACTACTGCACACCCCCGGCGGCCGTTACGCCGAGACCCTCGCCTGCCTGCCCGACACCGGCGATCCACCCCCCGTCCGGCACCGCGAGGACCTCGGCGACTGGGACGTCCGGTTCCGGTACCGCCACCGCCAGCTCGACCCCGCCCGGTTCCACCGCCTGGCCGCCGCCCTGCGCCGCCACGCCGAAGGCCGGCCGCACACGCTGCTGGGCCGCTTCCCCGGACACCCCGACGCGATGACGTGCCTGAGTGCCCACCCCGCCCGGCCCGGCTGGGCCACCGTCCACGCCTACCCCGAGACCGGCGACTGGGTCCACACCCGCACCGTCGTCACCGGCCCCGGTTTGCCCGATCCCACTACTCTCCCCCACGAAATCCACCACGAACTCACGGGAAACACACATGAAGACATCCGATGACAACAAGAAGACCGGCTGGATAGTCTTCGCCGTGATCGCGGGCGTCGGCCTTCTCATCGCCGTCATCGCGATCGCCAACTCCTCCTCCAGCCCACGTGCCTTCATCGGCGACCGGTACGACTGCGACTACAACCCCGACGACGTCGACAGCGTCCGCTGCGAATCCGGCGACTCGCCCGGAGTCGTCGCGTCCAGCATCGCCGCTGACACCTCGCCGATCGACCGCCGGACCGCCGACGACGGCACCGTCTTCCTCCAGTACTCCGACGACATCGTCGCCATCAGCGCCGCCGCCGCCGGATCCGTCATCCTGCTCGACGACTACGACACCGGCTACCGACGCCACTCCACCTACGTCTCCGTGTTCGGATGGACGGCCACCAGGCCGTCGTCGAGCAGCGGCGGCTGGGGATCCGGCGGCAAGTAAACCCGAACACACTTAGGAAAGTGCCTTCAATGCTTCTCGACCTCGCCACCGAATCACTCGCCGTACTCGCCTACTGCGGCGTCGGCATCGTCCTGATGGCGCTCGGTTTCGTCACCGTCGACATCGTCACGCCCGGCAACCTGCGCCGGCAGATCTGGACCGAGCGCAACCGCAACGCCGCGATCCTGCTGGCCAGCAACCTGCTCGCCGTCGGGGTCATCGTCACCGCCGCCATCTGGGCGTCGGAGGGCGACCTCGTCCAGGGCCTCGCCTACAGCTTCGTCTACGGCCTCATCGGCCTCATCGTGATGGCGCTCGCGTTCGTCCTGCTCGACGCCCTCACCCCCGGCAAGCTCGGTGAGATACTGGTCGGCAACGCCGACCACCCCGCCGTCTGGGTCTCCGCGGCCATGCACCTCGCCGTCGCCGGCGTCGTCGTCGCCGGACTCTCCTGACACACGCGGCTCCCGGACCACCCGGTCCGGGAGCCGCGACCGCCGTCGCAGGCGTCGCCCCACGCGGAACACGGACCGCACGGCACGCCGACGCCACCCGACTCGGGAGCACCACATGTCCACCCCACGGGGAACCACCCGCCACCGCCTCGCCCGCGCCGGGCTGCTCGCCACGGTGTTCGTCTGCGCCGCGTGCGGCCTCGTCTACGAACTCGCGCTCGTCGCGCTGGGCAGCTACCTCATCGGCGACACCGCCGGGCAGGCGTCCATCGTCCTGGGCGTCATGGTGTTCGCGATGGGACTGGGCGCCCTCGCCGCCAAACCGCTGCAGCGCAAGGCGGCCCGCAACTTCGCCGTCATCGAACTACTGCTCGCCCTGCTGGGCGGCCTGTCGGTCCTGGCGCTGTACGCCGCCTTCGCGTGGCTGCACATCTACACCACCGCGATGGTCGTCCTCGCCGTCGTCCTCGGCGGGCTGATCGGCGCGGAGATCCCGCTGCTCATGGTGATGCTGCAACGCATCCGGAAACAGGCCGCCGGCTCTGCCGTGGCCGACCTGTTCGCCGCCGACTACGTCGGTGCCCTGCTCGGCGGGCTCGCGTTCCCGTTCCTGCTGCTGCCCGTGTTCGGCCAGATCCGCGGCGCGCTCATCGTCGGCGCCCTCAACGCCGTCGCCGGACTCGTCCTGGTGTTCACGATCTTCCGGTCCGACCTCGGCAAGCGCGCCAAGTGGGGGCTGGGAGGCATCGCCGTGGTCGTGGCCGTGACTCTGGTCGGCGCGTACACCTACGCGGGACGGTTCGAGGTCGCCGCCCAGCAGGCCCTCTACGCCAGCCCCATCGTCTACAGCGAACAGACCCGGTACCAGCAGATAGTCATCACCCAGACCGTCAACCCGTTCCAGCCCTCCGACACCCGGCTGTACCTCAACGGCGACCTGCAGTTCGCGTCCGTCGACGAGTACCGGTACCACGAGGCCCTGGTCCACCCCGCGCTCGCCGGCGACCGCGCGGAGGTCCTGGTCCTCGGCGGCGGCGACGGACTCGCGCTGCGGGAGATCCTGCGTTATCCGGACGTCGAACACGTGACCCTGGTGGAACTCGACCCCGCCATGACCGACCTCGCCGCGAACCATCCCACCCTCGTGGCACTCAACGAGTCGTCGATGTCGGATCCGCGCGTGACCGTCGTCAACGCGGACGCCTTCTCGTGGCTGCGCGAGCGCGAGGAACGCTACGACGCCGTCATCGTGGACATGCCCGACCCCGACGAGACCGCCACCGCGAAGCTCTACTCCGTCGAGTTCTACGGGCTGGCGTCCCGGGTGCTCACCGACACCGGCCGCATGGTCGTCCAGGCGGGATCGCCGTACCACGCGCCGAAGTCGTTCTGGTGCGTCGCCACCACCGTCGGGCACGCCGGGCTGCGCACCACGCCGTACCACGTGCCGGTCCCCAGTTTCGGTGACTGGGGGTTCATCCTCGCGGCGAAGGACACCGAGCCGGTGCCCGCCCTGGACCCGGGTATGCCACTGCGTTCGCTGGACACCGCCACCCTCGACGCCGCCCAGGTGTTCCCGCCCGACCAGCAGCCGCTCACGGTCTCCGAGTCGACCCTGATGCACCCGGTCATCCTCGAGTACTCGCAGTCCGAGTGGACCGGTTACTGAACCGGCGGCGGCCCCGGGAGACCGCCGCCGCACGCGGTCAGCGGACCAGCCGTGCCTTCACCAGGCCGGCGACCAGCTTGCCGTCGGCGCGACCGGCGACCTTCGCCTGCACCGCCTTCATCGCCTGACCCATCTGCCGGGCCTCCGTGAAGCCGCCCTCGGTGAGGACCTGGTCGACCACGACCGTGACCTCCTCCTCCGAGAGCTGCTGCGGCAGGTACCCCGCCAGCACCGCCTCCTCGGCCCGCTCCCGGGCCGCCTGCTCCGGCCGGTCGCCGGCGTCGAACGCCTCGGCGGCCTCCTTGCGCTGCTTCGCCTGTTTGGCGATCACCTTCAAGACCTCGTCGTCGGACAGTTCCCGGGCCGTCTTACCGGCGACCTCGGCGTTGCGCACCGCCGTCAACGTCATCCGCAGCGTGTTCAACACCAGTTCGTCCCGGCTCTTCAACGCCGCGGTCATGTCCGATTCCAGCTGGGCCTTGAGAGTGCTCATGGGGTAACAAACTACCGTGGAAGCCATGAAGAAGCGAAGCGTTATCACCGCGACCGGCATCGTGGCGGCGGCCGGGGCCGCCGCGTTCGCCTACGGCACCCTCATCGAACGCCACCGTTACACGCTGCGCCGCTTCGACGTGCCGGTGCTCGCGCCCGAGGCCGAACCGCTGCGGGTGCTGCACGTCTCCGACCTGCACCTCACTCCACAACAGGACCGCAAGGTCGAATGGGTGGCGTCGCTGGCAGCCCTCGACCCGGACCTGGTGCTGCTCACCGGCGACAACATCGCCCACCCCGAGGCGGTGTCCGCGCTCGCCGCCGCCCTCGGCCCGCTGCTGGAACTGCCCGGCGCGTTCGTCTTCGGTTCCAACGACTACTACGGCCCGGTCGTGAAGAACCCGTTCACCTACTTCAACCCGAACCGGGAACACAAGTACGGCGACGAACTGCCCACCGAGGAACTGCGTGGCCTCCTCACCGGCGCCGGATGGGCCGACCTCAACAACGCCACCACCGTGCTCACCGCGGGCGGCCGCCGCGTCGCCCTCGCCGGCGTCGACGACCCCCACTTCGACCTCGACGACTACGACCTCATCGCCGGACCCGCCGACGAGGACGCCGACGTCACGATCGGCATGACCCACTCACCCGAACCCCGCGTCCTGGACCAGATGGCCGCCGACGGCTACCAGCTGCTGGTCGCCGGGCACACCCACGGCGGTCAGGTGTGCGTCCCCGGGTACGGGGCACTCGTCACCAACTGCGGCATCGACCGGCGCCGCGTGCGAGGCCTGCACCACTACGGGGGTTCCTGGCTCCACGTCTCCGCCGGGCTCGGCACCAGCCCGTACGCGCCGTTCCGGTTCGCCTGCCCGCCCGAGGCGAGCGTCCTGACACTCATCCCGGTGTCCTGACCGCCACCCGGTGGCCGCCGCCCCGATCGATTGGTTAGTATTGCCGGGCACCACTCGGGATGTGTCCCGAATGCGTGCTCAACTGAATACTCGGGATGTGGCGCAGCTTGGTAGCGCACCGCGGTGAGCGGAGCGACCGCGCGAAAGCACGGCGTTCGGGACGAAGCCCCGGACACCACGTGACGCGTCAGGTCCCGGGGCACCAATTGAATACATCGGGATGTGGCGCAGCTTGGTAGCGCACCGCGGTGAGCGGAGCGAACCGCGCGAAGGCGCGGCGTTCGGGACGAAGCCCCGGACACCACATGACGCGTCAGGTCCCGGGGCACCAATTGAATACATCGGGATGTGGCGCAGCTTGGTAGCGCGCTTCGTTCGGGACGAAGAGGTCGCAGGTTCAAATCCTGTCATCCCGACCCAGGTCAGAGGCCGGTTTCCAGATCTGGAAACCGGCCTCTGACGTATCCGGGTGGCCTGAAAGGTGGCCTATCACTCGGCGGTGGGGCGTGCGAGGGGGACGTAGGCTGGTCGCAGGTTCGCCCGGCCGGAGGCCGGTGGAGGCATCGCCTGTCATCCCGACCAACGTGAACCGCCGTACTCCTTCCGGGGTGCGGCGGTTCTCTCGTACACCCAGACGAAGGGGCACCCCCATGGCCTTGTTCCGCCGGACGCGGAAGTCACGTGACCGGACCCCGGCCGATCCGGCCGTCGCCCACGCCGCCGTGGACCGCGAGTTGCGGTTGAGCCTGGACCGGTTGGAGTCGTTGCGCGCCGAGCTGCGGGACGCGATCGGGGCGACGGCGTCGCCCACCGAGGAGCAGCGGCGGCGGCTCGCCCACGTGGAGTCGGAGTACGCGCGACTGCGCGCCCGCATCGAGGAGTCGGCGGCCCGTGCGCGCGCCCACATCGACGAGGCCGGCCGGGACCGCTGATTCCGGTGCGACGCAGACGGGACCGGGGCCGGGGGAGTGAACTATCCCACGCGCCGTACCCGGCCGGGAACGGCGTGCTGCCTGCTCGATACGCTGCCGGGATGGGATTTCGCACGTTCCGGACGCGGCCCGCGCGCCGGGGTGGGTCCCGTCAACGTTGACACGACTGGAGCGGACTTCAAACAGTGGACCTGTATGAATACCAGGGGCGCGCCCTGTTCGCCCGGCACGGTGTGCCGGTGCTGGACGGCGGTGTCGCCGAGACCGTGGACGAGGCCGTAGGCCTCGCGGAGCGGCTCAACGGACGAGTGGTCGTCAAGGCACAGGTGAAGGTCGGTGGCCGGGGTAAGGCCGGGGGCGTCAAGCTCGCCGACGACGTCGACGAGGCTCGCGAGCACGCCGGCAACATCCTCGGGATGGACATCAAGGGCCACACCGTCAAGAAGGTGATGCTCACCGTCACCGCCGACATCGACTCGGAGTACTACTTCTCCTTCCTGCTCGACCGCGCCAACCGCACGTTCCTGTGCATCGCCTCCACCGAGGGCGGTGTGGAGATCGAGCAGGTGGCGGAGGAGACCCCCGACAAGGTCCTGAAGCTGCCGATCGACGCCCTCACCGGTGTCGACGAGGCCAAGGCCGGGGAGATCGTCGACCGGGCGGGCTTCCCCGCCGACCTCAGGGACCAGCTCGTCGACATGATCGTCAAGCTGTGGGAGACGTTCGTCTCGGAGGACGCGACCCTGGTCGAGGTGAACCCGTTGGTGCGCACCCCGGAGGGCCGGGCGCTGGCGCTGGACGCGAAGGTGACGCTCGACGAGAACGCGGCGTTCCGGCACCCGGATCACGCCGAGCTGGAGGACGCCGCGGCGGTGGACCCGCTGGAGCAGCGTGCGAAGGCCGCCGACCTGAACTACGTCAAGCTCGACGGTGAGGTCGGCATCATCGGCAACGGTGCCGGTCTGGTCATGTCGACGCTCGACGTGGTGGCCTACGCCGGCGAGCGGTACGGCGACGTCAAGCCCGCCAACTTCCTCGACATCGGCGGCGGCGCGTCGGCCGCGGTGATGGCCGCGGGCCTGGAGGTCGTCCTGTCGGACCCGGCCGTCAAGAGCGTCTTCGTGAACGTGTTCGGTGGCATCACCGCGTGCGACGAGGTCGCCAACGGCATCGTGGGCGCCCTCGGCATGCTCGCCGAGCGTGGCGAGAAGGTCGAGAAACCGCTGGTGGTCCGCCTGGACGGCAACAACGCCGAGCTCGGCCGTTCCATCCTGGACGAGGCGGCGCACCCGCTGGTCATTCGCGTGGACACAATGGACGGCGCGGCGGACAGGGCCGCCGAGCTGGCAGCCAAGGGAGCATGACATGGCGATCTTCCTCAATGAGAACAGCAAGATCATCGTCCAGGGGATGACCGGTGCCGAGGGCACCAAGCACACCCGCCGGATGCTGGCCGCCGGAAGCAACGTCGTCGGAGGCGTCAACCCGCGCAAGGCCGGCACCAAGGCCGACTTCGACGGCAACTCGCTGCCGGTGTTCGCGACCGTCGCCGAGGCGATGGCCGAGACCGGCGCCGACACCACCGTCGTCTTCGTGCCCCCGAAGTTCGCCAAGGACGCCGTCCTGGAGGCCGTCGACGCCGAGATCGGACTCGTCGTCGCGATCACCGAGGGCATCCCGGTGCACGACTCCGTGGCGTTCTGGGCGCAGTCGCAGGCCAAGGGCGGCAAGACCCGGATCATCGGACCGAACTGCCCCGGCGTGATCAGTCCGGGCAAGTCCAACGCCGGCATCATCCCCGCCGACATCACCGGTGCGGGCCGGATCGGTCTCGTGTCGAAGTCCGGCACGCTGACCTACCAGTTGATGTACGAACTGCGCGACATCGGCTTCTCCACCTGCGTGGGCATCGGCGGCGACCCCGTCATCGGGACCACCCACATCGACTGCCTCGCGGCGTTCCAGGACGACCCGGAGACCGAGGCCATCGTGATGATCGGTGAGATCGGCGGCGACGCCGAGGAACGCGCCGCCGAGTTCATCAAGGCGAACGTGACCAAGCCGGTGGTGGGTTACATCGCGGGCTTCACCGCGCCGCCCGGCAAGACCATGGGCCACGCGGGGGCCATCATCTCCGGTTCCTCCGGCACCGCCGACGCCAAGGCGAAGGCGCTGGAGGCCGCCGGTGTCCGGGTGGGCAAGACGCCCTCGGAGACCGCCCGGTTGATGCGCGACGTCGTCAAGGCCGGCTGACCGGTCCGTACCTTCACCGAGGACCCCGGGTGTGCGTGACACCCCGGGGTCCTCGGTCGTGTGGAGACTCCGCGAACCCCTGTCCGGCATGGCGGGCGCTGGTTACCATCGCAGGATCAGCCGCCCCCGTGCCCGACCGGAGCCGCAAAGTGAACCCCAGGCCGTTCGAAGGCGCCCAGGTACTCGTCCTGGGAACCGGAAGCCGTGCCCAACAGGCTCGCGGACTGCTCACCGAGAGCGGCGCCACCGTGGTGTGGCGCTACCGGTCCGACCTGACCTACGTCGTCATCGACCGGACCGTCCCGGCCCACGACCCGGCGCTCGTCCGCGCGCAGGAACAGAAGGTCCCGGTCCTGACGACCTCCGAGTTGCGTGAACGCCTCGAAGGACCGAGGGAACCGCGCACCATGGTCTCGTCTCCGGTGCCGCCGGCATCGTCGGCCACCCGGTCGCCGCAGGTACTCGTGCCGCCGCCCCCGATGCCGCCGATGCAGGTCCCACCGCCGATGGTGCCGCTGCCGCCCCGCCCGGCCCCGCCACCGGAGGACGACGGCACCTACCCGGGGTGGGTGTGGGCGACCGCCGTGGTGTTCTCCGCCGGACTGCTGTCACCGGTCGCGGTCGGATACGCCGCGTGGCGCGTGAAGTCGCCGGCCGACGGGCTGGCCGCACTCGGGTACCTCGCGGTGTCCCTGCTCGCCCTGGTCGGATTCGCCGCGGGCGGCGGCCTCATGCTGGCGGCGCTGCTGATGATGGCGGCCCTGGCGATCGGCGGCGGGAGTCACGCCTTCTACCTGTGGCAGCGGATCGCCCGCGGTGAACGCGCCGCCAAGACGTCGATCCGGCCGTCCGACGTCCGCAACAGCGAGGCACTGGCCGCGGTGAACCACCGCCGGAAGCTGCGTGAGGACGCCAGGGAACTCGCCGCGAACGACCCGGTCGCCGCCCGTGAGCTGCGCATCGGCCGCCCCGACCTGCCGCGCCGATACGACGACGGCGGCCTGGTCGACTTCAACTCGGCCCCGGTGGCGATGCTGATGACCATCCCCGGCATGACCCGGGCGGTCGCCGAGGAGATCCGGGACTGGCGGGACCGGCACGGTCCCTTCTCCTCGATGGCGGAGGTCGTGATCCACACCGACATCGAGCCGAAGGCCGCCGAGCAGGTCGAGCAGTTCGCCTTGTTCATGCAGTGATCGCGGGGCCGCGCCCGTTCTGGGGTGCCGGGACGGTCGGCGCGTGTCAGACTGTGGAGCGATGAATGAGGAGCCCGATCCCCGGTTGACCGGTTCTCGTGGCGTTCAGCGGGAGACCGTGGCCATCTCCCGTGACGTGCCCCGGCAGCGTGGCGGTGCCCCCCGGTACCGTGCCGTCCAACGGGACACGGTCACGGTGACGCCCCGGGTGGGCGATCGGGCGCGCGGCGTGTTCACCGCCGCCTTCGTCACCGGCTTCTGGAACGGCCTGGTGGTGTTCCTGCCGATCCTGGTGTGTGTCATCGCCGTCTGGTGGCTGGCCGGACGTGTCGAACCGGTCAACGTGGTCGTCCGGTTCGCCGGGGCAGCCTGGCTCCTGGGTCACGACGTCCCACTGGGGATCGGCACCGGGGGTCTGGGCCTGCCGCCGCTGCTGTTGACCGGCGCCGTGTGTTGGCGGCTCACCAGGGCCGGCGCCCACACCGTCCGCGCCATCGGCGGACGAGACTTCGCCGCCGTCAGGGCGGTCACGCTCGCCGTGACCCTGGCCTACACCTCGGTGGTCACCACCGCGGCCTTCCTGGTCGACAGTGACGTCATCTCGGTCCCGGTGTGGCGGGCGGCGGTACACGCCGCCGTACTGGCGGCCGTGTTCGGCAGTCTCGGCGCGTTGAGCGAATCGGGCACCGGAACCGTGTGGTGGCACCGGATGCCGGTGTGGACGCGGCGTGGCCTGCGTGCCGGTGCACTCGCGACGGTGCTGCTGCTGTCGGTGGGTGCGTTGACCGCGGGCGTCGGCATCGCGGTGCGGGGCGCGACCGTCGCCGAGATCACCGACGGATTCGGTGCCGCCGGCATCGGCGTCGGCCTGTTGTGCCTGCTGTACGTGCCGACCATGGCGGTGTGGTCGGTGGCCTACCTGGTCGGCCCGGGATTCGCGATCGGGGCGGGCACCTCGGTGCGTCTGGTCGAGGTGGAACTCGGGGCGGTCCTGCCGCCGTTCCCGCTGCTGGGAGCCGTCCCGACCGGGCCACTCGACGCCTGGGGGACGCTGCTGTTGGGGGTGCCCGCCGCCGTCGGGATGTTCTACGGGGTGGCGGTCGGCCTGCGTTCCCGGGACCTGCGGATTCCGCAACTGCTGTGGACGGCGGTCGCCGCAGGTGTCGCCGTGTTCGGCCTGCTGACGGCGTTGCTCGCCGTCTCACACGGTGCCGTCGGCGGGATGGCGGCGGTCGGTCCGGTAGTCCTGGAGACGGCCGGGACCGCGGCGGTGGAGGTGGCGGTCGCCGTGCTGCTCGGTTCGGTGCTGATCCGGTTGTTCGCACGCCGCGAACCGGAATGACGGACTCCCCGGCGGCACCCGGCGGGGCCACGGTGAGTCACCCGACCCGGTCCCGGCGGCGGGTACTCCGGTGCGCTGCGGTTAAGGTGGCGCGCGTGCGGATTCACGGGTGGCCGGTATGACGGCGCGACTGGTGGTACTGGTTTCGGGTTCGGGTTCGAACCTGCAGGCGTTGCTCGACGCGTGCCGGGAACCCGGTTACGGCGCCGAGGTGGTGGCGGTCGGTGCCGACCGGGGCGGCATCGCGGGCCTGGAACGGGCGGAGGCGGTGGGCGTGCCCACCTTCACCCATCGGGTGAAGGACTTCCCGACCCGTGAGGCGTGGGACACCGCCATGACCGAGACGGTCGCCGGTCACTCCCCGGACCTTGTGGTGTCGGCCGGATTCCTGAAGATCCTCGGTGACGTGTTCCTGGAACGGTTCGCGGGCCGGTACATCAACACCCACAACTCGCTCCTGCCGTCGTTCCCCGGGATGCGGGGACCGGCGGCGGCACTCGAATACGGGGTCAAGGTGACCGGGGCGACCCTGTTCCTGTGCGACGCGGGCGTGGACACCGGGCAGATAATCGCGCAGGTCGCCGTCCCGGTGCACGACGACGACACGGTGGAGACGCTGACCGAGCGCATCAAGGTCGCCGAGCGCCGCCAGTTGGTGGACACCGTGGGCCGCATGGTCCGGGAGGGCTGGCGGGTCGACGGCCGCCGCGTCGTCATCGGTTGACGCCCGGTCCGGTGGCGGGCGGTCGTATCCGCCGGCGGGCCGTGTGGCGTCGCAGGTGTTCAGGCGTGCGGACGGGTGCGGGCGGACCCGGTGTTAGGGTGTCGGGGTCGCGACTGGCGCCAAGGCGGTGACACGCCGAGGGTGGGATACCACCGGGGAGCGACACGAGCAGCAGACTGAGGTCGAACGCCTGGGCCGTAGGTCACGTGATCCGTCACGCGGCCGTCCGGGCCGCCGTCTGCTGAGGAGAGCAAGTTGAGTTCATCCGATGTCCGTAAGCCGGTGCGACGCGCACTGATCGGCGTGTACGACAAGTCGGGGCTGGAGGCGCTGGCGCGCGGCCTCCACGAGTCCGGTGTGGAGCTGGTGTCCACCGGGGGGACCGCGGCGGCGATCGCCGGGGCGGGACTGCCGGTCACCCGGGTCGAGGAGCTGACCGGTTTCCCCGAGGCGTTCGACGGCCGGGTCAAGACACTGCACCCGACGGTGCACGCGGGCCTGCTGGCGGACGTGCGCCGCGACACCCACGTCGCGCAACTGGCCGAGTTCGGCATCGCCCCCTTCGACCTGCTCGTGGTCAACCTGTACCCGTTCGCCGAGACGCTGGCCTCCGGTGCGGGGTTCGACGAGGTGGTCGAACAGATCGACGTCGGCGGTCCCTCGATGGTGCGGGGCGCCGCCAAGAACCACGCCAACGTGGCCGTGGTGGTCGATCCGGGCGACTACGACGAGGTGCTGGCGGCGGTCGCCGCGGGCGGGTTCACGGGCGCGCGTCGGCGCACCCTGGCGGCGAAGGCGTTCGCGCACCTGGCCACCTACGACTCCCAGGTCGCCGGCTGGCTCAACGCCTCCACTTCGGAGGGACTGCCGCCGTTCACGGGGGCGCCGCTCGTCAAACGCGCCGACCTGCGTTACGGCGAGAACCCCCACCAGACGGCCGCGCTGTACGACGACCCGCAGGTGCCCGCCGGTCTCGCGCAGGCCGAACAGCTCAACGGCAAACCCATGTCGTACAACAACTACGTCGACGCCGACGGTGCCTGGCGGGCCGCGAACGACTTCACCGGCCCGTGTGTGGCGATCATCAAGCACGCCAACCCGTGCGGGATCGCCGTCGCAGGCACGGTCGCCGAGGCGCACCGCAAGGCCCACGCGTGCGACCCGGTGAGCGCGTACGGCGGTGTCATCGCCGTGAACTCGGAGGTCACCGCCGAACTCGCCGCGCAGGTGGCCGAGGTGTTCACCGAGGTGATCGTGGCGCCCGGGTACACCGCCGAGGCGCTGGAGGCCCTGCGGGCCAAGAAGAACCTGCGGATCCTGAAGGCACCCGCCTGGACGCCCGCGCCGGTGGAGTTCCGGTTCGTGTCCGGTGGCGCGCTCGCGCAGACGCCCGACCGCATCGACGCAGACGGCGACGATCCCGCCGGGTGGCGCCTGGTCACCGGCAAGGCGCTCGACGAGACCGGCCTCGCCGACCTGGCGTTCGCGTGGCGGGCGGTGCGTGCCGTCAAGTCGAACGCGATCCTGCTCGCCGACTCGCAGGCGACCGTGGGCGTCGGCATGGGCCAGGTCAACCGGGTCGATTCGGCGCGGTTGGCGGTGTCGCGGGCCGGTGACCGTGCCTCCGGCGCGGTGGCGGCGTCCGACGCGTTCTTCCCGTTCGCGGACGGCCTGCAGATCCTCATCGACGCGGGCGTGCGTGCCGTGGTGCAACCGGGCGGTTCCATCCGCGACGAGGAGGTCATGGCCGCCGCCGAGGCCGCCGGGGTCACCATGTACCTCACCGGCACCCGTCACTTCTCCCACTGACCCCGTCTCCGCCTTGGGTGGTCTGGGGCCGATCGACATGCCTCGAATCGCACAGTATGTCCGAATTTTTGCAGCCCTCAGACCACCCAAGGCGGGCCTCAGACCACCCAAGGCGATTTTGAGGGCCGGGTGAGGTCGCCGCCTGTGGAGTCCGGGCCGACCCCACAGACGGCGGCCGTCCTGGCGGGGTGTCAACCGCTCCCGAGAAGCCGATGGATACGACGACGTTTCGGCGGAGCTGGAAGGAACCACTGCCGACGTCCCGACAACCATTGTGGGTGTGGGTCGCGGACCGGATGGCCCCGGGCGGCGAGTGCCGACTGGATCGTGGCGGCCAGGCGTTCCGGTGCCGTCATGGCCTCGTTCCAGCCCCAGCGTAGGACACTGAAGCCCTGTGCCGCCAATCGTTGCTCGCGGGCTTGCTCGGCCGCGCGGGCGTCTGGCCGCAACTCGTATTTGGCCAGTCCGTCGGCCTCCCCGATCAGTCGTGCCGCCTCCCAGAGGAAGTCGACGCGGTCGTGGCCGAATACCACCTGCTGCCGGGGAATCGGCAGCGCGTATCGATAGAACAGCGCCCTCGACAATGACTCCAGGGGCGATTCGCTGGACTGGCCAGCGTGTTCCGCCACCCAACGCGCCGTTCGAATTCCCGGCCAGCCTCGACACTCGGACGCGGTGAAGGCCAGCTCGACGGGGCAGAGTCCGGTCTCGTCCCTTCGCGCGAACGCCGCCTCCGCGATGACCAACCCCGCTCGCATGCCCCGGAGGCGAGTGATGTCCAAAATAGTGCGAGCCATGGTCGTCACCGGAAGGCCGTGCAGGTCGGACGTGTGTGCCCGGGGAACGGCGGCATGGTGGATCACTGTGTCGTGGTACCGAGTTCTGCCTTGACATCGTCTGGCGCGGGACAGTTGCAGGTCGTCGGTCGGCGGACGCAGGTGGGGCAGTCGCCAGAGCACCGCCGCCGACTCGTGGCTGATCACCGTGGTGCCGTCGAGCTGGGGGAGTATGGCGCCGGCGCGCAGTAGGAGGTCCGGCGTGGCCTCGGCGTACCTGGTGACCACATAGGCATTACGGCGGATTCGGCTCCAACCGCCGGAGTCCAACAGTCGTCGGCGTTGCGCCCGGGTGATTCCAAGGTGACGGGCCTGTCGTGCGGTGAACGGAAGGTGTGTCGTCATGACTACATTCTGTAATGTCTCCGCCACTGCCTCCGCTTCGTTCGCCTTGGGTGGCCCGGGGCCGATCGATGTGCCTCGAATAAGCCTTAATGTCCGATTTTGAGTGGGCCTCAGACCACCCAAGGCGGGCCTCAGACCACCCAAGGCGGGCTCCGGGGTGGGTCAGACGACGTGGGTGTTGGTCTCGGCGTGGTGACATGCGCTCGGATGCGGGTCGGCCTCCCGGGGCACCAGGGGCGGGTCCTCCCGGACGCAGATCTCGGTCGCCTTCCAGCACCGGGTCCGGAACCGGCACCCCGACGGCGGGTTCTGCGGTGACGGCACGTCGCCCTGCAGCCGGATGATCTGGCGGTGCTCGCGGGCGTCCGGGTCCGGCAGCGGCACGGCCGACAGCAGCGCCTGCGTGTAGGGGTGGGTGGGGCGGCGGTAGATCTCGTCGTCGGTGCCGATCTCGACGATCCGGCCCAGGTACATCACGGCGACACGGTCGCAGATGTGCCGCACCACCGACAGGTCGTGGGCGATGAAGATGTACGACAATCCCATCTCGTCCTGAAGGGACTCCAGCAGGTTCACAACCTGCGCCTGGATCGACACGTCGAGCGCGGACACCGGTTCGTCGCAGATGATGATCTCCGGCTTGAGCGCCAGCGCCCGGGCGATGCCGATGCGCTGCCGTTGTCCGCCGGAGAACTGGTGCGGGTAGCGGTTGATGTGCTCGGGGTTCAGCCCGACCAGGTCGAGCAGCTCGCGGACCCGGGCGCGCCGGTCTCCCCGGGGCGCCACCTCGGGGTGGATCTCGAACGGTTCACCGACGATGTCGCCGACGGTCATGCGCGGATTCAGGGACGTGTACGGGTCCTGCATCACCATCTGGACCTGGCGGCGCATCCGGCGCAGCCCCTCGCCGCGCAACGACATGATGTCCTGTCCGTTATAGACGGCGGTGCCGCTGGTGGCGTCCTCCAGCCGCATCAGCACCTTCGCGAGGGTGGACTTGCCGCACCCGGACTCGCCCACGACGCCCAGGGTCTCACCCCGGTGCAGTGTCAGCGACACCCCGTCCACGGCCTTTATGGACGCGATGTGACGTTTGAACACGATGCCCCGCGTGACCGGGAAGTGTTTGACCAGGTCGGTGACGGTCAGGATCGCCTCAGCCATTCGCACTCCCGGTGGCGTCGTGTGTGGTCGCGGACGAGGGGCGGTGGTGCGTGCGGTTCCCCGCGTGGTCACCCGGTGTCGCGGTCATTCGTCCTCCTGGTCCGGCCGGGTGAGTTCACCGGTGACGATGCGGTCGGCGAAGTGGCATTCGCTGCGCCGGCCGCCCCCGAGATCCATGTTCGGCGGAACCCGTGTCACGCAGATGTCCTGCGCGAACGGGCAACGCGGGTGGAACGGGCAACCCGACGGGATCGCGGTGAGGTTGGGCGGCAGGCCGGGGATGGTGCGCAGCCGCTTCCCCTTGTCGTCGAGCCGGGGGATCGAGTCGAGCAGCCCGATCGTGTAGGGGTGGGCGGGATTGCGGTACAGCGAGTGGACGTCGGCGTGTTCGACGATGCGGCCCGCGTACATGACGGCGATGCGGTCGGCGACGTCCGCGACCACACCCATGTCGTGGGTGATGAGGATGAGCGCGGTGCCCAGTTCCCGGCGCAGGTCGCCCAGCAGGTCCATGATCTGCGCCTGCACGGTCACGTCCAGGGCGGTGGTGGGTTCGTCGGCGATGATGATCTCGGGCCGTTCGGCCAGCGACATGGCGATCATGACGCGCTGCCGCATGCCGCCGGAGAACTGGTGCGGGAACGACTTGAGCCGGTCGCGGGCCGCCGGAATCCGCACCAGGTCCATGAGTTCGACCGCCCGCTCGTCGGCGTCCTTCTTGGACATGCCCTCGCGTTTGCGCAGTGTCTCGGTGATCTGCCACCCGACGGTGAACACCGGGTTCAGCGCCGACAGCGCGTCCTGGAAGATCATCGCGATGCGTTTCCCGCGGATCTGGCGGCGCCGCGTGCCCGACATCCGCAGCATGTCCTCGCCGTGGAAGCGGATGGCGCCGCGTGTGACGTGGCCCGGTGGCGTGTCGAGGATCCCCATGACGGCCTGCGCGGTCACGGACTTCCCCGAGCCGGACTCGCCGAGCACCGCGAGCGTCTCCCCGGCGCGCAGGTCGAAGCTCACGCCGTTGATGACGTGGGCGACCCCGTCGCCGGTGCGGAACTCGACGTGCAGGTCGTCGACCTGCAGCAGGGGTTCGCCGGTCTGTGCCGCCGCCGCGTCGTCGGCTTCGGGTGCGGAGTGCCTGCCCATGGCTGTCACCTTCGATTCGGTCCGGTCGGAGTGGTCAGCGCAGTTTCGGGTCGAACGCCTCTCGTACGGCGTCGCCGAGCATGATGAACGCGAGGACGGTCAGTGCCAGGAAGGCGGACGGGAACAGCACCGGCCCCAGCGACGTCGTGACGCGCGCGGTGGCGGCGGCGATGTCCTTGCCCCACGTGATGGTGTTGCCCTTGACGCCGATGCCGAGGAACGACAGGGTCGCCTCGACGGCGATGAACTGCCCGAGCGTGATGGTGAGGATGACGATGACGGGTGCCATCGCGTTGGGGGCGATGTGCCTTCCCATGATGCGGCGGTTGTTGGCGCCGAGCATCCGCGCGGCCTGCACGTAGTCCTGCTGCTTGGCGGATATCACCGAGGACCGGACGATGCGGGTCGCGGTGGTCCAGCCGAGCAGGCCGAGCGCCAGGACGACCGGCCACACCGACGGCAACTCGATGCTGGACAGGATCACGATCGCGCCCAGCAGCAGCGGAATGCCCAGCACGATGTCGGTGACGCGGGCGATGAGCGCGTCGGACCAGCCGCCGTAGTACCCGGCGATCATCCCGAGGATCACGGCGATCACCGCGACGAACGCGACCGACAGGAAACCCACCTCCAGCGACGCCCGGGACCCGTAGACGATGCGGGCGTAGATGTCGCAGCCCTGGAGGTTGGTCCCGAACCAGTGCTCCCCGCTGGGTGGCAGCAGCGAGTCCCGCAACCGGCACGAGTGGGGGTCGGTGGAGGTGAACAACCGCGGCACCACCGCCATCGTGACCAGCAGCGCGATGATGACCGCCGACACCCAGAACACCGGATTGCGGCGCAGGTCGCGCCAGGCGTCGGCGGCGAGGCTGCGGGTGTTCGCGCCCGCCTCCGCGGCGGCTTCGGCGATTGCTGCTTCGGACACTGTGCACCCTCCGGCTACTCGTAGCGGATTCGTGGGTCGAGGACGCCGTACAGCACGTCGACGATCAGGTTCATCACGAGGTAGACGATGACCAGCAGGCTGACGATGGTGACGACCGTCGGGCCGTCCTCGATGGATATCGCCTTGTAGAGCTGGAATCCGATACCGGGGACGTTGAAGATCTTCTCGGTGACGATGGCGCCGCCCATGAGGCTGCCCAGTTCCACACCGAGGAACGTGATGACGGGGATGAGCGAGTTGCGGAGCACGTGGACGCCGACGATGCGGCGGTGGATGAGCCCCTTGGCGCGTGCGGTGCGGACGTAGTCGGCGCGCAGGTTCTCGGTGACGGACGTGCGGGCGAGCCGGACGGTCGTCGCCAGGGACAGCGAGCCCAGTACGAGGGCGGGCACGATGAGCGCGGCGAGGCTGTCGTCGCCGACGACGTTGGTGGGGAAGAGGTCGTAGCGGGCGCCGACCAGCGCGAGGACCTGGCCGATGACGAAGACCGGGATGGAGATGACGACGAGGGTCAGCACCAGGGTGGTGTTGTCGAAGGCGCCGCCGCGGCGGGTACCGGCGATGACGCCGAGCGCGATCCCGGCGACGACCACGAACACGAACGCCAGCAGGGCCAGCCGCAGTGTCCACGGCCACGCGGAGGCGACGAGCTCCCCGATCTCGCGGCCGGAGGTGTTGACGCCCAGGTCGAGGGTGAGCAGGCCCTTCATGTAGTAGGCGTACTGGACCAGGAACGGCTGGTCGAGGTGGAACTCCTGGATCAGCGCCGCCCGCGTGGACTCCGACAGCGGCCGTTCCCCGGCCAGGGCGGCGATGGGGTCGCCGCTGGCGGCGAACATGAGCCAGTACACCAGCAGCGTGGTGCCGAAGAACGCCAGGACCATCTGCAGCACGCGCCGGACGATGTAACGAGCCATCGGTGCGCCCTTCCGGGTTACGCGGGTGAACGGGACGGTGCCGGGACGACGGTGATCGCACCGCCGTCCCGGGAACGACGTGTCAGCCGGTCTCCTCCAGTGCGAACAGGTCGATCTCGTAGAACAGGTTGATGGAGACCCCGGTGACGTTCTCCGAGTGCGCGAAGTTGTTCTTCCCGAACCGCAGCGGCAGGCTCGGAAGGTCCTCGGCGATGAGCTGTTCGGCCTCCAGGAACTTCTGCTGGGCGGCCTCCTCGGTCTCCTCCCGGTACGCCTCGACGAGCAGTTGGTCGAACTCCTCGTTGCAGTAGGCGCTGTAGTTGGGCGCGGGGACGGCGTCACAGCTGAACAGTGGTTCCAGGTAGTTGTCCATCGCCGGGTAGTCCGGGATCCAGCCCATCCGGAACATGCCCAGTTCCTCCTGGTTGCGCAGGTCGGTCAGCATGTCGGCGAACTTCGGCATCGGGTTGGGCGTGCATTCGACGTCGAGGTTCTGGGAGAGTTGGTTGCAGGTCGCCTCGACCCACTCCTGGTGGCCGCCGTCGGTGTTGAAGGTGATCTGGATGCTGTTGCCGTCTACGCCGCCGGCCTCGTCCCAAAGCTGCTTGGCGGCGTCCGGGTCGAACTCGCACCACTGTCCGCAGGTCCCCTCCTGCGCGCCGGGGATCTCCGGCGACACCCAGGACGTCGCCACCGACTGCGAGCCGGCGAAGATGGTCTCGATGATCTGTTCCCGGTCGATGGCCATGGAGATGGCCCGCCGGATCCGGATGTCCTCGTACTTCTCGTCGTAGCCGGGAAACGCGACCGCCTGGAAGGAGCCCGACGGCGACTGCTGGTACCGGTCGCCGAGGTCGCTCTCGGCGTTGGCGATCTGTTCGGTCGGGATGGACTTCGTGATGTCCAGGTTGTTGGCCAGCACGTCGTTGTACTGGGCGACCGGGTCCTGGTAGATCTTGAAGTCGATGCCGTCTATCTTCGGCTGCTGCTCGCCGGGGTAGTCGGCCCACTTCTCGACGGAGATCTGCTTGTCGTGCTCCCACTCGCCCTTCATCTTGAACGGCCCGTTGCCGATCGGTGAGGACTCGAACGCGGCCGGGTCCTCGAACGCGGCCTCGGGAAGCGGCAGGTAGTTGGTGTAGCCGAGCGACCTGTCGAAGTTGATGTACGGCTCGGTGAGTGTCACCTCGATGGTCTGCTCGTCGACCTTGCGCAGGCCGGACAGCGTGTCGGTCGAGGGTTCGGCGTCGGTGTCGGTGGGGTTGAGCTCGTCGTAACCCTCGATCTTCGAGAAGTAGCTGTTGAGCTGCTGGGCGTTGGGGCCGTACGCCCCGTAGTTCCAGGCGTCGATGTAGCTGTCGGCGGTGACCTTGTCCCCGTTGTGGAAGGTCTGGTCGTCGCGGATCTTGATGGTCCAGACCTTGTTGTCCTCGGTCTCGACGGACTCGGCGGCGGCCATGCTGATGCTCAGGTCGTCGTTGTACGTGACCAGCGGGGTGTACAGGGCACTGAGGACCTGGTGGCCCTCGGTCTCGCCGACGTTCGTCGTGAAGAGGTGCTGGGGCTCGCCGATGCCGATGCTGACGATGCCGTCGCTGGCACTCTCACCGGAGTCGGAACCCCCACCGCAGCCGACCAGCGCCACCACGGCGATGACCGGCAACGTGGTCGCGGCGGCGGCCTTTCGTTTCCGCATGTGCACTCCTCGGTCGATGACTTCTCGTGGTCGAATGGTCACATCATGGGTGCTCAAGCGTCACGATACGGCCGGAATCGCCGGAATCGGACCCGTCCGGCAAATCGGGCACGGCGGCGGCCGGGAGCGGGGTGCGGGTATCCGCCGGCTCACCCGGTGCCGCCCCGGCGCCGACCGACCGGTAACCGCGTCATACGGTGCTTAGAGGCTGTCTTCGAACCCGCTGTCCCACTGCGTGACAGGTCCGACGACAACCTCCACAAGCACTTCGACACAGGAGCAGTCATGGGCAAGAAGGTCACCGTCGTCGGCGCCGGTTTCTACGGCGCCACCACGGCGCTGCGGCTGGCGGAGTACGACGTGTTCGACACCGTCGTCCTCACCGACATCATCGACGGTAAGCCGGAGGGGCTGGCGCTGGACATCAACCAGTCGCGCGCCATCGAGGGTTTCGAGACGAAGGTGATCGGCAAGACCACCGGCACCGACGGCACCGGTTACGAGGTCATCGAGGGTTCCGACATCGTCGTGATCACCGCCGGGCTACCCCGCAAGCCGGGCATGAGCCGGATGGACCTGCTGGAGGTCAACGCCAAGATCGTCCGTGGCGTCGCCGAGAACGTCGCGAAGTTCGCCCCGAACGCCGTCATCATCGTCGTGTCCAACCCGCTCGACGAGATGACCGCCCTCACGCAGCTCGCCTCCGGCTTCCCGAAGAACCGGGTGATGGGCCAGGCGGGCATGCTCGACACCGCCCGGTTCACCAACTTCGTCGCCGAGGAGCTGGGCGTTCCGGTCGCGTCGGTGAAGACGCTGACGCTCGGCTCGCACGGCGACACCATGGTGCCGGTGCCGTCGCAGTGCACCGTCGACGGCAAGCCGCTGTCGGAGGTGCTGCCCGCCGACAAGATTGAGGAGCTGGTGACCCGGACCCGCAACGGCGGTGCCGAGGTGGTCGCGCTGCTGAAGACCGGTTCGGCGTACTACGCGCCCTCGGCGGCGGCGGCCCGGATGGCCAAGGCGGTCGCGGAGGACTCCGGCGACGTCATGCCGGTGTGCGCGTGGGTCGACGGCGAGTACGGCGTCTCCGGCGTGTACCTGGGCGTGAACGCCGAGATCGGCGCCCAGGGTGTCCGCAGGGTCGTGGAGATCCCGCTGACCGACGGCGAGCTCGCCGGGCTGAAGGAGGCCGCCGAGGCCGTCCGCGCCAAGCAGGCCGACGTCGCCGAGATGTAGTCGATCATCGACAGAGGGTCGCGGCCCGGGATGAACTCGGGCCGCGACCTGATGTTTGGGTGACTGATTCATCACCTGGCGCATCGGAGCCACGGGAAACCGAGGGGGCGGCGCGCATACGGGAACTGTTCGACTGGCTGGCCGAAGGTGGTCTGCCGGACTTGTCCGATCCCGAGATCATGTCGGCGGCGTGGGAGCGGGACTAGCGCGGCATGCCCGGGTGGGCTATCGGTAGACCGCGGGCATGTGCCGCCTTCAACATCCTTTCGTCGTACGAAACCACTGCGGTCAAGAACTCCCCGATCGATTCGGCCGTTGCCACGTGAATGGCATCCATGGCGCGGAGCCGCTCCGGTATTTGAGCGGCCAGGTCTCGAATCTCGTCGGTGACCAGCAGCTCGGTCATCTGGCCTCGCAACTCCGACATCAGTGTCGGAAACGAGCCGTGTTTATCGCAGTTGCGCACTGCCTCCACCAGTCCGATGGTGCTTGTGGCGGTTGGTTTTCCCTGCTGCTGGCCCAGATACTCGGCCAGTTCCTTGTCGTACCTCCGTCCAAGGACATAGGTCACGATGGCGGAGGCGTCCAAGTAGATCACCGGTAGTCCTCATCGCGTTCGTCCAGGAGTGCCTGGAGAGGATCGATGTCGGTCTCCACCTCGTATCGGGGTAGCGGGGGACCGGGTCGTCGTGGACGGAAGTGGGCTCGCCCGGAGGCCGCCAACTCGGCGTACCTGCCGGCCTCTTCGTCGCCGGGGACCAACACGGCGATGACCTTGTTATGTCGGGTCACTTCCAGCGTTTCGCCGCGCTCTGCCCGTGCGAACATGGCGCTCGGATTGTAGGAGAACTCTCGAATCGATACTCGCGTCATGGAACCCCCTGATTTGTGCCTACAACCATACCAAATCGTAGGCACAAATCAACGGTCGTCACTCCTGGTCGTCGTGCATGCGTAGCCAGGCGTCGCGGTCGCGTTTCGGGCGCGGGCCGGGGCGTGGCGGCTCGTCCGGGGTGGCGGTCTCGCCCCCCGTCTCGTCGTCGGGGCCGGTGACCGGCAACGGCATGTCGTCGGAGAGGTCGCCGGGCGCGAACCGCCTCACCGTGAGGGCCGCGAGCAGCGTCGTCAGCGGCACCGCCGCGATCAGGCCCATCGTGCCGACGACACTGCGCACGATCTCCTCCGCGATCAACTGGATGGTGAGGACCTGGCCGAGTGGCCGGTCGGCGGCGGCGATGAGGATCAGCAGCGGGAGCGACGCGCCCGCGTAGGCCAGGATGATCGTGTTGACGACGGAGGCGATGTGGCTGCGGCCGATGCGGGCCGCCGCCCGGTACAGCGCGCCGGCGCGCATCGCGGGGTTCGCCTTGGCCAGTTCGGTGACCGCCGCCGCCTGGGTCACGGTGACGTCGTCCAACGCGCCGAGCGAACCGATCAGGATGCCCGCCAGCAGTAGGCCCTGCATGTTGACGCCGTGGTAGGTCGACAGGAAGCTGGTGTCGTCGTCGGCGACGCCGGTCAGGTGGGTCATGGCGACCGCCAGTGCCGACAGCAGACCGGTCAGGACGAGACTGGCGAGGGTGCCGAGCACGGCGATGGTGGTGGCGGTGCTGAAGCCGTGGGTGAGGTAGAGGACGGCCAGCATGATGACGCAGGCCCCGACGATCGCGACCAGCAGCGGCGACTCCCCGGCCAGGATCGCGGGCACGATGAACAGCAGCAGTACCGCGAAGGTGACGGCGAGGCCCACCAGCGCCAGCAGGCCCCGCCACCGGCCGAACGCGACGACGGCCAGCGCGAACGCGATGCCGAGGATCCACATGGACGTGGAGCGGTCGTGGTCGATGATGTGGTACGAGTACTGGCCCTCCATGGTGTCGGGCAGGTGCAACAGGACGACCGCGTCGCCGAGTTCGACGTAGGGGGCGTTGGCGCCGCTGGGCAGGTTCGTGATGACGATCTCGCCGGTCTCCAGCCTGACCGACACCTGGCCGCACCGGGTGGGCGCGTCCGGGTGGTTGGCGTCGGCGCCGTCGGGCAGCGGCGGGCACTCGTGTTCGGAGAGCCCGACGACCTCGCCGGTGATCTCGGTGGTGTTGGCCTCGGTCCCGGTGACGGGTCGCTCGCCCGGCCACAGCAGGGCCATCCCGACGAGACCGGCGATCCCGGTCGGGATGAGGATCCACATCGCGAACCGGATCGCGCCGCGTCCGACGCGCCCGGTGTGGCCGTGAAGATGCTGTCCGCCCAACGCCCCTGCCCCTTTCGGCTCCCGGACATGGTAGACGCCTCACGGGCCCGGGAAGGCCCGCCGCCGCGACGGGGCGTGGCCCCCGCCGCCGCGTGCCGTGCCCGGTGGGCGGTGGCACGCGGCCGCGGGGGCCACGCGAGGAGAGGGGGTGTGGATCAGGCCGGTCCGATGTCGCCGTTCAGGACGGAGATCATGACCGGGTTGTCCTGGTAGATGTCGTTGTTCTTCAGGGTGGAGTCCACGGCGAACTCCCCGACCCCGACACCGGTGACGCCGAAGCTGAGCCGGTTGAAGCCCCAGATCGGCAGCCGCGGCAGGGTCTCGTTGAAGATGACCGCGAGCTTCTTGTTGGCCTCGGTGCGCTCGGCCTCGTCCTGGGACATGCGGGCGGTGTCGTAGATCTCGCGGATGTCGACGGTGCCGTACGCCTCGGTCTCGACCTCCTCGGTCTCCAGCCACATCCCGGGCGTGTCCTCGGTGCGGTTGTTGTCGGTGAACCAGTTCATCTGCCAGGCTCCGTGGATCCCGGGGATGAACGGGTTGCCCCACTGCCGGACGGCGACCTGGAAGTCGCCGGCGGGCCAGATGCCCCAGATCGACGCCTCGTCGGCGTTGTGGGTGACGGCCTTGATGCCGAAGGCGTTCCACTGCTCGGCGACCTGCTGCGCGGTCAGGTCGAAGTCGTTCCAGCCGTTGACGGCGAGGATTTCGTACTCGGCGGGTTCACCGTCGGGCTTGAGCCAGGCGTCGCCGTCCTTGGTCCATCCGGCGTCCTCCAGGTAGGCGGTCGCCTTGTCGAGGTCGTACTCGTAGGGGTCGAACTTCGCCAGTTCGTCCGCCGTGAGGATGGACTCGCTGACGACGTCGGACAGGCCGGACATGTACTGCGGGACGAAGAAGGCGCCATCGCCGAGGGCGATCTGCCCGACCTGCTGCTTGTCGATGGCGTGCAGCAGGGCCTTGCGGACGCGGTAGTCCTCGAACTCGGGGTTGCTCTTGTTGTTGAGCATGAGGCCGGTACCCTGCTTGTCCACGAAGGACATCTCGACCAGGCCCTCGGTGCCCTCGAACTGGGCGCGCTCGGCGGGGCCGAGCACGTGGGTGATGTAGTCGACCTTGCGCTCGGCCACCAGTTGTGCGGCTTCGTCGTTGCTGGCCTTGACGACCACGACCTTGTCGAACTTGACCTGGTCGGCGAACAGGCCGCCCTCGTGCAGGTTCATGGTGATCCGGGTGTCGGACACGGTCGCGGCGTCCACCGCGAACGCGCCGCAGGTCACGAAGTCCTCGAAGGACAGCTCACCCAGGACCGACACGAACTCCTGCTGCTCCGGGTCGTCGAAGACGACGCCGTCGGTCACGAGCTGTTCGGCGGTGGCGAAGTGCTCGCCGTAGCGGGACGTCGCGTGGATCCGGGAGCGGAGGATCTCCCGCTCCAGTCCGGGGTAGGGCTCGGTGAAGGTGACGGCCACGGTGGTGTCGTCGACCTTGTCGATCGCGGTGACCTGGGCCCAGCCGTCCGCGCCGGGCGCGGTGTTGAGCTTCGCGACCCGGAAGCTGCCCAGCACGTCGTCGATGGTGAAGTCGGTGTCGTCGCTCCACTTGATGCCGGTGCGGTACTTGATGTTCAACACGTCGCCGTCCCAGGTGCTGCTCTCGGCGAGCATGTACACCCACGAGTTGTCGCCCCAGTTCAGCAGTGCCGAACGGGGGTAGAACAACTCGCTGAACGGTGAGGCCATCAACAGGGTGGTGTCGGCGATGATCGCGTTGTAGTTCTGCGAGGTCACGTCGAAGTCGTAGGCGGTGGTGAAGGTGCCGCCGTCGCCACCGGAGTCCGGCGAGTCGGCCTTGCAGGCGGTCAGCGACGTGACACCCGCCGCGGACACGGCACCGATGCCCATCAGTTGCAGCAGGCGGCGCCGTGAGATGTCGAGGTTGCGAGAGGTCACGACCTCTTCCTTTCTATATGGAGGACCAATGCACTGATCGCGCCGAGAAGGCAGCCGAGCCCGAACGTCAGCACGGTGATGACGAACTCGGCGGTTCCCGGTCTGAGGAACAACAACAGGAGCAGCCCGGCCGACAGGATCAGGAATCCCGCGAACGCCAGGCCGAGCCGGGCGAACTGGCCGGGCATCACCCGGTACCGGCCTGTGCCGCCACGTGGTCGCGTGCCACCACGTGACAGGCGAGCCGTCGCCGCTCGTCGAGCGGCGCCAGCGTGGGTGGTGTGGTGTCGCAGTCGCCGGACTCGGCGAGTGGGCACCGGGGGTGGAAGGTGCACCCCGACGGCAGCGCGGTGAGACTCGGGATCTCCGCGCTGCGCAACGGGATGGTCTTCTTGCTGCGTGCCAGCCGCGGGTCCGGCTCGCATACCGCAGCGATCAGCGCCTTCGTGTACGGGTGCTGAGGATCGTTGATGACCTGCGGGGTGGGGCCGTGTTCGACGACCTTGCCCAGGTACATGACGGCGATCTCGCCGTCCCAGGCGAAGTACTTGGCCACCGCGAGGTCGTGGGTGATGAACATGAAGCCGACGCCGAGGTCGTCGCGCAGCCCGCCCAGCGTGTTGAGCAGGCTGACCCGGATCGACACGTCGAGCATCGACGTGGACTCGTCGGCGATGAGCAGCTTCGGGTTCATCGCCAACGCCCGCGCCACCGCGACCCGTTGCCGCTGGCCGCCCGACAACTGGTGCGGGTACTTGTCGAGGTAGGACTCGGCCGGGGTCAGTTCGACCTGTTCCAGCAGCCGCGCGGCGGCCTGCCTGGCCTCGTGCCGGCCCTTGACCTTCTTGTGCTTGCGTAGTCCGGCGGTGAGCGACGACAGGACGGTCCTGACCGGGTTGAGCGAGGCGTACGGGTCCTGGTGGATGTACTGGACGGCCTCGCGGTACTCCTGCCACTCGGCGGCGCCCATCCGGTGGATGTCGTGGCCGAGGTATTCGACGCTGCCGCCGGTGGGACGGGTGAGGCCGGCGGCGGCGCGGGCGGTGGTGGTCTTGCCGCAGCCGGACTCGCCGACCAGGCACAGCACCTTGCCGGCCTCGACCTTCAGGTCCACTCCGGACACAGCGGGGACCTTGCCGCGCTTGGTGTCGAAGACCTGTTCCAGGCCGGAGAGCCGCAGCAGCGGCGCGGTGGCGGGGGAGTCGGGGATCGTGGGGGTCTCAGGCACGGGACACCACCTCGCGGGAGTGCTGGACGTCCTCGGCCCGCAGGCAGGCCGTGGCGTGGGTGAGGCCGTCGGGGCGGTCGGTGAGCGGTTCCAGCGCCGGAACGGCCTCGCGGCACCGGTCCTGGACGTACTCGCAGCGGGGGCCGAACGCGCAGCCCGCCGGCAGCGTCGCCAGTGACGGCGGGGAGCCGGGGATGCTCGCCAGTTGCGGAAGGTCGCCCACGACCGGCAGGACCGCGTTGATCAGGCCGGAGGTGTACGGGTGGCGCGGATCGTAGAAGATGTCCTCGGCCGTACCGGTCTCGATGATGCGGCCGGCGTACATGGTGGACACCCGGTCGGCCAGTTCGGCCGCCAGGCCCAGGTCGTGGGTTATGAAGATCATCGTGAAGCCGAACTCGGCGCGCAGCCGGTGCAGTTCCTCCACGATGGAGCACTGCGTCAGCAGATCCAGCGCGGTGGTGGGCTCGTCCAGCACTAGCACCTGCGGATTCAGCGCCAACGCCAGGGCGATGAGTGCCCGCTGCTTCATGCCGCCGGACAGTTCGTGCGGGAAGCTGGGCAGGACCCGCCCGGGTTCCAACCGCACCATCCGCAGCAGTTCCTCGCTGCGCTCCCGGATCTCGGTCTTGCTCAGGCGCTTTCCCTCGGGGAGGTGGTCCTTGAGGGTGTCGGCGAAGTGCGCGCCGATGCGCTGCACCGGGTTGAAGGCGTTCATGGCGCCCTGGAACACCATCGCGGCCTCGCTCCACCGGAACCGCCGCAGCTCCTCCTTGCCCATCTTGAGGATGTCGGCGGTGGTGCCGTCCTTGCGGCGGTACACGATCTCGCCCTGCGGGATCCGGCCGAGCTTCGGCAGCAGTCGCAGCAGCCCCAGGCCCAGAGTGGTCTTGCCGCAACCGGATTCACCGACCAGCGCCATCGACTGTCCGGGGTAGAGGTCGAACTCGACGTCCCGGGCGGCGACGACCTCGGAGTTCCTACCGGTCTGGTAGGTGATCCTGAGATCGCGGACCGACAGTATGGGTTCTTCGCTCACGCGCGGCCTACCTTTCCCGCAGTCGAGGGTTGAGTGCCTGTTCGAGGGAGCGGCTCATCGCCACCAGGCCGATCTGGAAGAGGATGATCAACGCCAGCGGCACGGCGATGTACGGCAAAGCACGCGGCAGCCGGAACGCCCCGGAGTTCCAGGACTCGTAGATCATCAGGCCCCAGTTGTCCGCAGTGGACGGCAGGAGTCCCAGCAGGTACATGCCGACCAGGGCGTAGATGGCGTTGTTGATGGCGAGGATGAAGTTCACGAAGATGTAGCCGCCCATGTTGGGCAGGATCTCGGTGAAGATGATGCGTCCCGCCCCGAGGTTCTGGAGCCGGGCCGCCTCGACGAACTCGCGTTCCTTCAGCGACATCACCTGCGCCCGGATCGAACGCACCAGGACCGGCGCGGTCGTGACCCCGATGATGACGGCGATGGCGGTCGCCGAGATCGACCGGTACATCGTGGTGAGGACCAGCATCAGCACGATGCCCGGGATGGTCAGGGTGATGTCGGTCAGTTGCAGGGCGACGGTGTCGACCTTGCCGCGGAAGTAGCCGGCGACCGAGCCGACGACGACGGCGACGCCCACGGCGATGAGGGCCGCCAGGATGCCGACCCACAGCGGTTCCGCGCCGCCCAGGATCACCTTGATGAGGGTGTCCTTGCCCTGCAGGTTGGTGCCCAGCAGGTGTTCGGCGCTGGGTGCCTGCCACACCTTGGCGCCGTCGGAGGGGTTGTGCCGGTCGATCAGGAACGGTCCTATGTAGGCGAGGCCGAGGATCAGCAGTACGATGACGGCGCCGGCGAAGCCGCTCTTGTTGCGGGTGAGGCCCTGCCAGATGATCGAGAGGGTGCCCTGCCGGGGCAGTGCCGTGGTCTCGGGGGCCGCGTTGACGGTCATGCTCCGGCCTCCTCGGCGTCTCCGGTGCGGATGCGGGGGTCGAGCCAGCTGTTGAGCATGTCGACCACGAGGTTGCTGAACACCACCGCCACGGTCAGGATCAGGACGACGGCCTGGATCACCGGGTAGTCGCGTTTGGTGATGGCGTTGATGAACAGCTGTCCGACGCCGGGGTAGCTGAGGATCTGTTCCACGATGATGGCGCCGCCGACCAGGGTGCCCAGGGCCAGCGCGACCTGCGGTACGAGTGGCAGTACCGAGTTGCGGCCGACGTAGGCGAGCCCGACCCGGCGGCCCTTGAGGCCGCGGGCGTTGGCGACGGTGACGTAGTCCTCCGACAGGACCTCGGTCGTGGACGCCTTCATGACGAGCATCCAGCCACCGGTGATGGTGAAGGCGTAGGTGACGATCGGCAGGATCGCGTGGTACAGCGCGTCGCCGAAGAACACCGCGTCGAATCCGGGTTCGACGCCTTCGCTGAGCCGGCCCCGCATGCTCCAGAAGTCGAACAGGCCGAGCCAGGCGGAACCGATCAGGATGAGCGCCATCGCCCCGAGGTAGTTCGGGATGGCGCTCAATGTGGACGCGATGTTGCTCAGGAGGTGGTCGAACCAGCCGTTGCGGCGGTAGGCCATGACCATGCCCAGTCCCATGCCGACGACGATCGCGATGACCATGCCCGCGCCGACGCTGAACAGCGTCCACGGCAGGTACTCCATGACGTGGTCGACGACGGTGGTGCCGCGCTGCGAGATGGTCATCCCGAAGTCGCCACGCAACAGGTTGGTGAGGTATTCCCAGTACTGCTGCAGGATCGGCGCGTCGGGGTCGTAGGCGAGTGACTGTTTGGCCTGCTGGCGGGCCTGTTCGAGGTTGATGCCCTGTTGGGAGAGGCGGCCGGCGAGGACCTCCACGGGGTCGCCGGGCATGGCGCGCACCATGAAGAAGGTGCCGGTCATGACCAGCCAGGTGACGAAGACGGCGTAGACCAGGCGGCGGACGAGGTAGATCCGCCAGATCCGGCTCAGGAGGTTCCTCCGTCGTCGTGGAGGTACGGGTGTGTCCACCTCTTTGTCGGGTGGGGCTTGGACATCGACGGCCACTCGGGAGACTCCTTCGGGACATCCGTACTTGTAAGTCTCTTTACTAGTGAGGACCGTAGCCGACGTGTGGCAGGTCACGCTAGCCCTGCCGCCAAATTGTTACGTTTATTGACCGTGCGGCCACACTTTGAGACCGGTCGCCGTTTCCCCTTGTGCACGCGGGTTTCCCGCGTCCACGACATCCCGGTCACCGGGAGTCGCCACAGCCCGTGACGCGGTCAGTGCGCGCGCGGGAGCCTGACGACGACCACCGTCCCACCGGCGGCACCCGGGTCCGCCAGCGCCACCGTCCCACCGTGACCGGCGACGATCGACTCCACGATCGCCAGCCCGAGCCCCGACCCGCCCGTCGCCCGCGACCGGGACGCGTCCACCCGGTACAACCGGTCGAACACCCGCTCGCGGTGCTCCTCCGGGACACCCGGCCCCTCGTCGGCGACCCGCAACTCCGCCGTGTCGCCGTCCGCGGTGACCGACACCCGCACCGGGGTGCCCTCCGGCGTGTGCCGCCGCGCGTTGTCGAGCAGATTCGCCAACACCTGACGAAGCCGCGACTCGTCACCCCGCACGTACACCGCCTCGGCGGCCTCCAAGGTGACCGGGTGCCCCCGGTCGGTCACCTCCGAGTCGTCCACGGCGTCGGCGGCCAACCGCCGCAGGTCCACCGTCTGCGCGGGCCGGTCGGCGTCACGATCCAACCGCGCCAACAGGAGCATGTCCTCGATGAGCCGCGCCATCCGCCGGTTCTCCGCCTGGATCCGGCTCATCGCCCGGTCCAGCTTCGGCCCCGGCGGCGCCCCACCCGACTCGTAGAGCTCCGTGTACCCGCTCACCGTCGCCAACGGCGTCCGCAACTCGTGTGAGGCGTCGTCGAGGAAGCGACGCAACCGCTCCTGCCCCGCCTCCCGGTCGCCGATCGTGGTCACCAGCGTCCCCACCATGCGGTTCAACGAGTCCGCGAGCCTGCCCATCTCGGTGTGTCCCGGCGCCTCCGCCCGCCGTGACAGGTCACCGTCGGCGATGGCGGCGGCGGTGTCGATCATGTCCTCCACCGGCCGCAGACCCCGCTGGGTGATCCACCAACCCACGACGGCGCTCGCCACCAGTACCAGCACCACCGTCACCACCATCGTCGCGACGAGCCGTTCCCGGATCACCGCGACCTCCGTCATCGGCTGCGCCACCACCAGCCGGCGGGGTGCGTCCGCGGACGGACCCGCCAACTCCACCGTCACCATCCGGTACTCGATCGAACCGTCCACCGCCGGAACGGTCCGGAACTCACCGGGCGGCGGCAGCGGATCCGGCACGCGCGGCAACGGGAGCAGGTCCGTCGAATAACCCGCTTGCACCGCCATCGACACCGTACGGTCCGGTTCCAGCAGCAGCATCGCCACCGACTGGTACGCGACCTGTGGGCCGCCCCGGCTGGTGATGGTGACGGTCGTGCCGCCGGTGATCGTGGGCTGCCGCAGGAACTCGGTCAACTGTGTGTCGATGCGCTGCGTCATGGTCGTGGTCACCGCGCCGATGGCGACCGTCCCGATCGCGACCGTCGCGACGCACAGCAGTGCCGCCGTCGACGCGATCAGCCGGGCCTTAATCGTCATGCCGCCGCCCGGGGGTCCGCAGCACGTACCCCACACCCCGCACGGTGTGGATCAGGTCGGTGTCGAGCTTCCGGCGCAGATACGAGATGTACGTCTCCACGAGCGAGGTGTCGGTGTCGACGCCGAACCCCCACACGTGCCGCAGCAGGTCCGCCCGTGACCACACCCGGTCCGGGTTGGCGGCCAGGTGTGCCAGCAACCGGAACTCGGTGCGTGACAACGGCACCTCCCGGTCGCCCTTCCACACCTGGTGGGCCTCGACGTCGACGGTGAGGTCACCGATCCGGATCGCCGGGTCCGCCTCGGAGCGGGCCGCCATCGTCCGGCGCAGCAGGGCCTCGATGCGCAGGCGCAGCTCCTCCAACCGGAACGGCTTCGTCAGGTAGTCGTCGCCGCCGGCGAGGAAACCGTCCCGCACGTCCCGGGGCGTGTCCCGGGCGGTCAGGAATATGACCGGGGTCGCGTCGCCCCGGTTCCGCAGCCGCTCGGCCACCGTGAAACCGCTGAAGTCGGGCAGGTTCACGTCCAACAGCAACACGTCGGGCCGCCGCCGCTCGACACCGTCGAGCGCCTGGGCGCCCGACCGCGCCACGTCTACCGCGTAGCCGGCGAAACCGAGCGCGTCCAGCAGCATGTCCGCCAGCAGCGGTTCGTCCTCGGCGACCAGCAGCCGCACGGGGCTGCCGTCGGCGCGACGCGACACGGTCAGGTCGCCCGGCCGGGCGGGTTCGGGTGATCGGCTCGGTGGCACGGCGTCCATCATGCCCCGATCACTTGGGGATGCGCTGGGGTACGGATGGGAGTTCGGTGGGAAACCGCTGCGGTATCCGTCATCGCGGCTCCACGGGTGCTTTGGTGGGCGGGCCGGGGACGGTGGGCACGCCCGTCACCCGGCGCCATCCCGACGAGATACCCGAGTGAGGTTCACGCATGAGTGTTGCCGTCCGGGGCGTACGCAACGCCCTCAGGAACAAGACGAGATCGGTGGCGGTGCTGCTGGTGCTCGCCGTCGCGATCGGCCTGACCCTGTCGATGCTCGTCGCCGGCGAGGCGGTCGCGGGCAAACTCGCGGCACTGCGCGACGACATGGACACCACCATCACGGTCCGCCCGGGTTTCGGCCCGGAGGTCGACGTCGAGGACGTACCCACCCTGGGGGAGGCGGAGCTGGCCGCCGTGTCGGACCTGCCCCACGTCACCGAGGCCTCCGCCACGGTGTCGGCGATGCTGGAGACGCCGCAACCGGAGGAGGAACCCGAGGGCACGTCCAGTGCCGTCCAGATCGGACCCGGCGCCTCCTTCGGCACCACCGACCTCAAGTCCGGAATGGACCCCGACACGGTCGGCGCGCCGGAGGGGGTCGCGTTCCCGATCTCGCTGACCGGGGTCACCGGTGACCGCGACTCGGAGGGCGTCCGGTACGACCTCGTCGAGGGCGAGTTGCCCGACGGCGCACGTGAGGCCGTGATCAGCGACAAGATCGCCGAGGCCAACGGGCTCGGCCTCGGCGACACCTTCACCGCGTTCGACGAGGAGTTCGAGGTGGTGGGCGTCGCCGAGAGCGGCGACGACTTCGACTCGGTCGGCGTCGTCATGACCGCCGAGACGGTACGTGAACTGAGCGAGGTCGAGGGGTTCCACTCCTTCGCGATCGACGTGGACGACCCCGACCACATCGCCTCGGTGCAGGAGGCCGTCGTGGCCGAACTGGGCGCGGCGTTCGAGGTCCACTCGCAGGCGGATTCGGTGATGCAGGCGTCGGCCGGACTGGAGACCGTCGAGGACATCACCTCCGTCGGTTTCTGGGTGTCGCTGGGATCCGCCGCCGTCATCGTGTTCTTCACCCTGGCGATGACGGTGCGGGAACGACGCCGCGAGGTCGGTGTCATCAAGGCGATCGGCGGCACCGACCGGGGCGTGATCGCGCAGTTCGGCGTCGAGGCGGTCGTCCTGGTGTCCCTGGCGACGGTCCTCGGCATGGGGGTCGCCGCGGCGTCCTCCGACGTGATCGCCGACGTCTTGGTCGCCACCAACTCCACCGCCGCCGAGGACACCGACGGGGGACAGACGTTGAGCGGGACCGGCGGCAAGACCATCCGGGTAACCGGCCCCGGGCAGACGATCGAGGGCGGCGGCGACCTGATCGGCGAGGTCACCGCCGGAATCGGGCCGCGGACCATCGGCGTGGGCGCCCTCGCGGCACTGGGGATCGCGCTGCTGGGCAGCGCGGTACCGGCATACCTGATCGCGCGGGTCAGGCCCGCCGAAGTCCTGAGAGGAGAATGAGATGCTACTGGTCGAGGACGTCGCCAAACGGTTCAAGTCCGGTGGAGGCGCGGTGGACGCGGTCGACGGCGTGAGCTTCGAGATCGCCACCGGCACGTTCGCCGCCATCGTGGGACGCAGCGGCAGCGGAAAGAGCACGCTGCTGGGTCTGTTGGGGGCCTTGGACTCCCCGAGCGCCGGGAAGATCACGATGGACGACGTGGACGTCACCGCGCTGTCGCCGCGCGGGCAGGTCGCCTACCGGCGCGACCGGATCGGATTCGTGTTCCAGCAGTACCACCTGATCCCCGACCTCACGGCGGTGCAGAACGTGATGCTGCCGATGGAGTTCGCCGGGCGGCGCACGGCGGAACGGCGCGCCCGCGCCGTGGAACTGCTCGACCGGGTCGGATTGACCGGTGGCAAGCAGACCCGGCTGCCCGGCAGGCTCTCCGGAGGCGAACAGCAGCGGGTCTCCGTCGCAAGGGCGTTGGCGAACCGGCCGTCGCTCATCCTGGCCGACGAACCGACCGGCAACCTGGACAGCCGCAACGGCAAACGGATCATCACCCTGTTGCGGGAGTTCGCCGGCGGCGGCACCACGGTCGTCGTCGTGACCCACGACCGGGGGCTGGCCTCCCGCGCGGACCTGACGCTGGCGATGAACGACGGCAGGATCGTCCACCGCAAGAGCAAGACCTGACCCCGCCGGATCCGTCGTGCCCCACCGCCGGCGCACGACGGATCCGGGTCAGGACAACGCCACCTGCACCAACTGCGGCGACTCGCCCCGGTGGGTCAGCAGCGCCCGCCCGACCGGGAGCCGTTGCGAGGCCACACCGTTCGACAACCGTCCCTCCATACGGTCACCCGAGAACAGCAGCCCCGGCGGGGACTGCTCCCCGATGGCCTGGAGGACCTTCTCGTAGACCGCCCGGGAGGCGCCGCCGGTGCGGCGCGCCACGATCATGTGGAAACCGAGGTCGCGGCCCTGCGGGATGAACTCCGCCAACGGCAGCAGCGGATTCCCGTTGCCGGAGGCGACGAGGTCGTAGTCGTCGACGACGACGAACACCTCCAGGCCCTTCCACCAGGAACGGCGACGCAGCTGTTCCGGTGTGACGTCGGGGCCGGGCAGTCGCTCCCGCAGGCCGTTGGCGATCTCGGCGGCGTTCTGCGCGGCGTGCGGGGCGGAGGTGCAGTACGACAGCAGGTACTTCTGCGGCACCTCCTCCAGGTGGGCGCGCCGGTAGTCGACGAGCACGATCCCGACCTCGTTGGCGGGACGCCGGGTGATCTGCCGCAGGATCGTGCGGATCGCCGTCGACTTCCCGGTCTGCGGGTCGCCGTAGATCATCAGGTGCGGTTCGGTGTCCAAAGTGGCGCACACCGGGCCGAGGTCGCGTTCCGACACACCCAGCACCGGCCGCATCGCGTGGACGTCGGCGCGGGGACCCTCCACCCAGTCCGACTGCAGGTCCGCCAGGGTGATCAGCGTCGGCAGGGTCTTCACCTTCGGGACCGGCGCGACCGGCCACCGCCGTGCCGCCGTCTCGGCGATCTCGTCACCGGCGTGGTTGAGGTCGTCGACCCGTGTCCCGCCGTCGATGCGGGGCAGCGCGACCTGCCCGAACCGTTCGTCCGCGCACAGCACCCGCCCCGGCACGTCCTTGGGCAGGTTCTCCGCGAGCCGGCGACCGATCACCGAGTCGAACGCGTCGGTGAGCCGCAACTCGATGTGCCCGCCGAACGCCGCCGACAACCGGGTACGGACCTGCTGCTGGTTCACGGCGGTCAGGACCACGTGTACGCCCAGCGCCGGGCCGCGCCCGGTGATGTCGCGCAACTGCTCGTCCAGTTCCAGGTCGTTCTCGCGCAACGCCGCCCAGCCGTCGATGAGCAGCACCACGTCACCCGCGACGTCGGACGGGATCACACCCTCGGCGCGGGCGGCCCGCAACCGGGCCGCCGAGTCGAGGCCGTGCCGCTGCATCAGGCCCTCCCGGAGGTCGAGCTGCCGCCTGACGTCGGCCAGCACCCGGCGCACCAGTTCCGGATCCGACCGGTTGGCGACGGCCGCCACGTGCGGCAGGTTCGCCAACCCGGCGAGCGACCCACCGCCGTAGTCGATGAGGTAGCAGGACACCTGCCCCGGCGAGTACCGCAGCGCCAGACTCGACACCAGGGTCCGAAGCAGCGTGGACTTCCCCGAACCCGGGCCGCCGTAGACGAGCAGGTTCGCCTGCGACCCGGTCATGTCCCAGTGCATCGCCTCCTGCGACTGGGCGCGCGGATCGTCGCTCAACCCCAGCACCGCCGACACCCGCGCCGGGTCGCCGGCGGCCTCGGTGCCGCCGGGAACCGCGTCCAGCGGGAGCGCGTTCGGCAACGGCGGCAACCACACCGGCCGCACCGGCGGTGGGTCCGCGGCCGCGATCCGGTCGACCAGGACCTGCAGGACGGTCCGCGCCGAGGTCGCCTCGGCGGAGTCGGCGCCGGTGTCGTCACCCAGGCGCAGCAACGCGGACACGTCCGAAGCATCGAACGGCGGTGGCGGCCACTCCATGACGGGCAGGCCGTCGTGGCCACCGGTCGCCGGGGGCACGTACGGGTCGGAGACCATCGCGGCCTTGAACCGGGTGAACACCGAGGTGTCGACCTTGAGGTAACCCGAACCCGGTTCCGGTGGCAGCCGGTACGCGTCCGGAACGCCGATCGCCTCCCGGGATTCGGCCTCCGAGAAGGTGCGCAGCCCGATCCGGTACGACAGGTGCGACTCCAGTCCCCGGATGTGGCCCGCCTCCAGGCGTTGCGTGGCCAGCAGCAGGTGCACCCCGATGGAGCGGCCGATCCGGCCCACCGCAAGGAACAGTTCGGAGAAGTCGGGTTTCGCGGTGAGCAGTTCGGAGAACTCGTCGATGACGACCAACAGGTGCGGCAGCGCCGCCAGGTCGGGCCGTTGTGCCCGCAACCGCTGGTAGGCGTGCACGTTGGGCAGGTTCCCGACGTCCTTCAGCAGTTGTTGGCGCCGGACCATCTCACCGAACAACGCCTCCCGGAACCGGTCCACGAGGGCCAGGTCGTCGGCGAGGTTGGTGATGGAACCGGCGTTGTGCGGCAACCGGTCGCAGTCGGCGAAGGTGGCGCCGCCCTTGAAGTCCACGGTGAGCAGCGCCAGTTCCTCCGGTGAGTGCCGGGTCGCCAGGGCCGCCACGAGGGTCCGAAGCGTCTCCGACTTGCCGGAACCGGTCGCGCCGATGATGAGGCCGTGCGGCCCCATGCCGCCCAGAGCCGACTCCTTCAGGTCCAGCTCCACGGGTTCCCCGTCGGCCGACACCGCGAACGGGACGCGCAGCCGCTCGGTGTCCCGTCGGCTCCACGCCGCCCACGGGTCGAACGCCGCGGGATCCTGCACCCCGAGGACGTCTCCGAGGCCGTGGACCGCGTGCAGTGCCTCACCGGAGTCGGACTCGGCCAGCCGGTAGGGGGACAGCGCCCGGGCGATCCCGGCGGCCTCGGCGATCCCGAGACCGTCCGCGACACCGGTGACCTCCCCGGAGTCGGTCCCGGCGGCGACGACCCGCCGTGGCCGGGACAGCGTCACCGCGCCGTCGGACGCGATCGTCAACCGGACGTCGACGTCCTCGGGTTCGGCCTCCGCACGATCCACCAGGGAGACGATGTGGATGCCGAGTTCGGCGGGCGGTATCGCCCCGTCGGCGAATCCCGGCAGCGACACCTGGTGCTCACCGTCGATGACCACGACCAGGTGGCGGGTCCCGGGACCGGGCGGCCCGCCGCGGCGCCGGCGCCAGTCCGACTGCCGCCCGGCGATGTCGGTCGCCAGCCGCGCGGTCAACATGTCGGTGTTGTCGCAGACGAGACTGTCGGGCAGTCCCGAGTGCGACTGCTGGTCGCCGAGGGTGTGAGGCAGGAACGACGCCCACCGCCAGTGCGCGGCCGCGCGGGGATCGCGCACGATCGCCACGGCGGCGTCGTCAGGGCTGACGAGCGTGACGAGCTGGGCCAGCATGCCGCGCACCAGATGACGTCCGTCCTCGAAGTCACCGACCACCGACACCCGGTCGCAACCGGCCAGCGGGACCGTCAACGGTTGACCGCCCAGCCTCACGTAACGCCGCACCAGCTCCTCCGCCCCGGAGTGACACACCGGGTCGTAACCGGTCAGCGGGTTGTTCTCGTCGAGTTTCAGCGTGAGGGTGCGCGACAACGGCAACCGGGCCAGGCCGACCCGCAGGTCGAGCAGGTCGCGGTCACCGGAACGGCGTTCCCACCGGCGGTCGTCGCCGCCGGCGATCGCCGCCAGCAACGGGGTGTGCGGGTGCCGGGCGGCGGCGGCGTCCTGCTGCGCCCTGACGGCGTCCCGGATCAGCGACCGCATGTCGTCGAGGTAGTCGAGGTAGCGTTCCCGCTGGTCGCGGAGTTTACGGCGTGGACCGAGCCGCATCGAGACGAACATGATGCCGCCCAACGCGACCGCGCCCACCAGCATGAACAGGCCGACCATCGCGAACAGTGGACGGTCTATGTTGCTCAACGCCATGATCAGGCCGGAGGTGCCGGCCATCATCGGCATGGCGATCATGGTCATGCCCATGGCGGGGTTCGCCGGTTCCGGTTGGACCGGAGGTGGTGCGAGCGTGATCGGCTCTTCGGAAACCGGTGAGGCGGCGGGCTTCGCCGGTCGCCGGATCAGCGTCGTGGACACGCCAGCTCCCGTCTCGGAGGGGTCGGTCTCGGCCGTGGGGACGTTTGACTGCGGCCGAGCAGTTCGCGTAGGTTACCTTCGTTGTGGTCGCGGCGCCAACCTCCCGCGCATTCATGCTTCGCGATCGCAATCATAGACACCCTTCGAGGTCTTCTGGAGTCAGCGTGCCCGGCCAGTACAGCAGTGTCACCGTCGTCGGTCCGGAGAGCACGAGGGACATGGCGTTGCCCTCGGGCGTGCCGGTGGCGGAACTGTTGCCACCGTTGCTGAACCGGGGCCTCGCGGGCCGCGACGGGCACGCCGCGAGCTGGGAACTCACCACGGTGGACGGCACCCGGCTCCACCCGGCGCGCAGCCTCGCCGACGCGGCGGTACGGGACGGCGACGTCCTTCACCTCCACGACGCCACCGACGCGGTACTGCCCGCCGCCGTGGAGGACGTGCGCGACAGCGTCGAGGATCACGTCGAGTCCGCCGGACACCGGTGGCGGGCCGGAACCGGCAGGCTCTACGCCACCATCGTCGCGGCCGTCGCGGTGGTGGCCGCCGCGTTCGTACCCGGAGCGGATCTCGCCGTGCTGTTGACCGGGGGACTGGTCTGCCTCTCGGCGACGGTGGTGAGCTGGTGGTCGGCGGACCAGGCGCCGCTGTTGTCCCGGCTGAGCCTGGCCGCCGGAGCGTTGTGGGCGTGGCGAATCACCCACCTGGCCTCCGAGTCGATCGCCCCCGACGGACTCGTGGGTGAACTGCTGCGCCACACCTACGGCGCCTGGGCGGCGGTGGCGCTCATGCTCGTGTCGCTGGTCGGTACGCCGCTGGCACTGCCGTTCACGGTCGGCCTGGCGGTGGTCGCCTCGATCGCCACACCCGTCGTCATCGCTATGCAGTTCGGCGCGCCGTTGACGGCGACGGTCGGCATCGCCCTGGTCCTGACGGTGTTCGCGATCGGACTGCTGCCGCGCGCCGCCATGGGACTCAGTGGACTGTTCGGTGTGGACCGCGATATTCAGGCCGGTGAGGAGGTGCGAGAGCCGCGCCTGGCGGCGATCCTGGCCCGGCTGGACGCCGTGTTGACCGGCGCGATCCTGGCGATCGCGACGGTGGCGACGACCGCCGTCCTGGTCCTGGTGTCCCGTGGGGAACTGTGGCCCGGACTGTTGGCGCTCGGCGCGGGACTGGCGCTGCTGTCGCGGTCCCGGGTGTTCGACCAGACCCGCCACGTCGCACCGTTCCGGGTGGCGGGCACGCTGTCCCTGGCGATCTGCGCGGCGGGGTGGCTGCTGGCCGGTTCGGTGCTGCTGCCGTGGGCGCCCGCGGTCGCGGTGCTGGCGGCCCTCGTATACGTGGGCCTGGCGTCGGTGCCGCGTTCCACAGTGGCCAATGCGTCGGCCGCCCGCATAATCCGGGTCGTGGAGATCCTGTTGGTGGCCGGGATGATCGCGATCTGCGGCCAGATCACCGGCCTGTACGCGGCGGTGGGCTGGTGAGGAACCCGCCGACGGTGGGCGGGCCGGGTCGGGCCGGGCGGCGCGGGATGGAACCGGCCGGCCTTCGCACGGTGTGAGACGGGGCCATCGGCGTGCGCGCGACCGCCTGTGGACGGCGGGAACTCCACCGGTGGATACGACAAGGCCACGACGACCACACGGGACGACGTGGACGCACCACATCCACCCCCCACCCCGACCGGGGGCAGACCACCCCGGCACCCGAAGTATCCAGAATCGGGCGAAACGGTGTCAACGGGATATTCAGCCCGGCTTCAGGAATGCGCGGCGGGTGAACGATCACGGCCGGATGCCGGCCGGTGCCGGGGGCGCATGGCCCGGGCGGAGCGGGGGACGGCGGGCGACCCGGCCCGGGACGCGCGGGCGTGGTGTCACCCGCCGGATCCGCCCGGTTCGGGCGCGACTCCGGCGCGTCGTCAGCGTTCGACGGGGATCTCGACGTTCTCCCAGTAGCGTTCGAAGTGGTTGTGGACGATGATGTCCACCACCGGGTAGTCCACCATGTCGCCGTTCTCGTCCTCCACCTCGACGGTGGCGTCGGCCAACGCCGGGTTGGCTTCGATCAACGCGTCCCGATAGGCGTCGATGTGTTCGCCGCCTGCGCCTTCCCGCATCTCGTCGTAGTCGTCGTTGTACCGTTCGGCGTTCTCCTCCACCCGGGCGTTGAACTCCTCCGGCGACATCTCCCACGTCCCGGCGAGCGCGTCGATTCCCCAGCCGATCGGGACGCCGGCCGCCGCGCCGGCGGCCAGCGACAGACCCCCGGTGGCGAAGCCGCCTGCCAACGACAGACCCGCCTTGGCGCCGAAGATCCACTTGCTGCGCAGTTCCGCCTCGTCCTTGACGTCGCCGTGCAGGGATTCGTACATGCCGCTGTGCAACGCGCCCGCTATCAGGCCGTGGACCTCGGAGATCTCGCCGGCGCCGGACTGGAACGCCTCCGGCGGCAGTTCCGCGATCTGGCTGAGCACCAGTGCCTGGCTGCCGCCCCAGACCGTGCCGGCGGCCTCGACGTCGCCGCCGATGAGGTTGAACCAGTTCTCCAGCTTCGAGTCCGACACGTCCAACGCACGGTCGCCGTGCGGTTCGGGCATCCACTCGTAGATCTCGTCGGAGAACAGCCGGTGGATGTCCTCCATGTAGTGCACGGAGGCGTTCGCGAAGTTGTCCATCACGACGAACGCACGTTCATCGTTGTCGAAGCGTTCGGGGTGTTCGGCGACGTATTCGATGGCGCGTTCCATGATGGTGATCATGTCCTCGGTGTGGCGCGGCCGGTCGCCGTCGACAGCGGTGCCGGCGGGAAGCCCGGTGACGGCGGCCTCGAAGGCGTCGCCGACCAGGTCCATGTCGACGTGATGCGACGCCTGGCCCCCGATCAGGTGAGTCAGGTTGTCGTCGATCGCGTCGTCGTCGAACGCGTGACCGTACACCTGGTACTCGTACTCGCCGACCAGTTCCTCGTACCGGCCGTTCTCGGAGAAGAAGATGGTCGCCGACTCGGGGTTGTTGTTCATCGCGGTGAGGCCGGCGTTGAGCGGGCTGCCGTTGAGCCGCCCGGTCGGATCGAACCGGTTGGCATCGGCCCCCGACATGCCGAACATGCTCGGGTTCATGAACGCGCCGCGTTCGTCGAGGCGCATCATGTGCTCGGTCACGGGCACCAGCAGCTCGGGTGCGAACGGCCGGTCGGTCTGCAGCAACAGGGGAGCCAGTGCGTAGTACCCGAGGCCGTAGTTGCCCTCTCCGCTACTACCCACGATCTGAAGGTCCTGGCCACCCGCGTTCATGAGTTCCTGGATCCACTCAGAACCCACCGACGGGCCGCCGTTGTCCGGGTCGGTGGCGGTGGCGAGGGCGACACCCAGGTTCGCCTGGATCTCCGCCGTCAGGTCCGAGCCGAAACCTCCGGCGCCGATGCGTCCCGCCGTCTCCAGGAGTCCCTGGGCGCCGAGGTTGTCCATGAGGCGGTAGCTGAAGTCGGCGTACTCACCGAAGGCACCGAGGATCCGGTTGGCGGCGCGCAGGTCGGCCTCGTCGAGTTCGCCGTCCGCCCCGCCGTTCAGGTGGTACTCCGCCTTGTCGGCGTACTCGCGTTGCAGGACGGCCGGTGGTGTGCCCGCGGCGTCGCCCCAGAGGTTGTTCCCCATGAACCAGGGCATCATGCCCTCGTCGATGAGCCGTTGTATCGACTCGGCCGTCGGGCCGCTGTCGAGGTCGGCCTTGCGGTCGTCTGCTGCGGTCTCGAAGTCGGACTTCGCGGCCTTGGCCTCGGCGTTCAGTTCCGCCAGCAGGGCGGCCCTCCCGGCGTCGAAGTCGGCGTCGAACCCCTCGGCCTCGGTGTCGTGGCCGGCGCCGAAGTTGCGGACGGCACCCTCGTGCCACCGTTCCTTCAGGGCGTCGATCTTGCCCTCGTATTCGAGGATGTCGGCGGCGAAGTCGGCGGCGACGGCGGCACCGTAGATGGCGGCCTGCATCGCGGAGGTCCAGGCCGCCTCGTTCTCGGTGGCGACCCCCCGGATCGGTTCGGCGATCATCTCGGAGAACTCCATCGCCCCGGAACCGATGGCGGTGGTGACCGTGACGCCGTGCCCGGTGATCCGGCCGGCGATGCCGATCAGTTGGGCCGCGTGGTCCGCGAGGACGCCCGGATCCGTCTCGGGTTCGTAGGGGGAGAACGTTGCCATCGAAGGGTCCTTCCGGATCTGGCCGGCTCAGTTGATGTTTATGTAGGGGGAGAAGCCGGTGCCGTCGGCGGGCGGCGCGCCTCCGTCCGCAGTGGACCCGTCCGAGTACGGGACGTACGCGTATCCGCCGTCGCGCCACGGTCCCGGGCCGCGTGACGCGCCCTCGTACGTGATGGCCATGTCGTGGTCGGTGTTGGCGCCGTCGAAGGCGCTGGCGCGCAGGTTCCCCCCGGCGCTCGTGCCGTGGGCCTCGACTTCGGCCAGTGCGCCGCGGTGTTCGGAGAGGTAGGACTCGAAGCCGGATCCGACGACCGACTCCACTTCGCCCTTGCACGCGGCGGCGGCGTCCTCCAGTGACGTGGCGAAGTCGGTTTCGAGTCGCTGGAACACCACCGACGCGTCGATCGTGTTGTCCCCGGCGGTGGCTGCGGCGTCACCGTTAACACCGACGACCATGGTTGCCTCCTGTCTCCGTCACCACGACGTCCGCCCGTTCTCGGTGCCTTTGCGGGCATGAACCCCGCGTCCGATGTGCGCGGCCTCTGAGTCGTCACGGTTTGACACCTGTCTCTTCGGGTGAGTACAGTACCCTTTGCATCTGCAATCTTCAAGCCCCGCGGATCGACTACACAATGGAGGAGGCGCAGTGAGCGAGCAGGCGTTCAAACTCACCACCGGGGACGCCATGGGGTTGGCCGGTCAGCAGGCCGGAGACTCCGCCCAGGACATGCACACCCGGCTCAGCCAGTTGATCGCGGACATGGAGGAGGACCACCGGGCGGTGTCCGGGAACACCCTTCCCGCCTTCCGCGACGCCCGCAACGACCTCACCGAGGCGTTCAACGGCCTGATGCGATGGTGTTCCCAGAACGGCGTGGACCTGTCCGAGGGCCAACAGGACGCCGTCACCACCGACGACGAGGGCCAGGCCACCTTCGCCGCCGCCCGCACCGGCCTCACAATCAATCACGTCTGACCCGACAAGGAGACCACCGTGAGCATCGGATACGAACTCGGCGGCGACTCCGGACTGCTCAGCGCGCTCGCCGACACCCAGATCGGCCACCGCGGGCAGTTCGAGGCCATCCTCAACGACGTCAAGTCCCAGACCGCGGCCGTCCTCGGCAACTGGGAGGGCGCCGGCTGGGACGAGAAGGACGCCGACGGCAAGAACTTCGACGACCACTACCAGCAGGCGCAGGAGGCGTTCCAGCGGCTCATCAACGCCACCGACGAGAACGCCTCGTCCATCGCCGCGCTCGCCGGCCGGATGATCTCCAGGTTCTCGTGACCGACCCGGCCGCCGGGGAGACCGCGGCACCGGCCGGCCCCGGCGACCGGGACCCGGTGCCCACTCCCATGCGTCGCACCGCCGACACCGAACGGCACATCCTCCAGGCCGCGGCGCTGCGGCGACGGCAACTGAGGTCCGCCCTGCTGTACGGCGCGTCGCGCAGTTGGCGGCAACGCCTGTCGCTGTGGCCCGCCGCCCTCATCGGACTCGTGGTGGTCGCCCTCATCGTCGCCGCGATCGCCGTCACCAGCGCGTTCCAGCAGGAACAGGAACGCAAGGAGCGGGAGGAGCGGGAACGCGAGATGCAACAATCGAGCCTGTTCGATCCCGGCGCCCCGAGCCCCCTGCCGTAGGAGAGCCCATGTCCGGACAGTGGCGACACGACGGTCCGTCCACACCCGACCGTATCCGGGCGGGCGCGGGCGCCACGCTGAACACCGCCCGCAGCCCGCGCGCCGCACTCGTCGCGGTGGCGGCGGTGGCCGTGGTCCTGGTCGCCGCGCTGATCTGGGCGACCGTCTCGTTCGGCGGCGACGGCGGCGCGACCGTCGCCGACCCCGCGCGGTCCCCCTCCGCCTCACCGAGCCCCGAACCGCAGACCTCCCCGACCACTCCGGCGGCGCCGGAAGGCCCGGTCCCGGACGGGGATTACCAGATACGACCGGACGGCGGCGACACCTGCCTCGTACTGTCCGAACACCCCGACGGCCTTCCCGACCGCTTCGTCGTCGCCGGCGGCACCTGCGACGACACGCGAAGCCATCTGGCGCTCACCGCCGTGGACGCCCAGACCGTGCGGCTCGCCTTCCTCGACCCGGGCTTCACCGAGTTCTGCCTCCAACCGGACGGCCCCGGCCTCGCCGACGACACCGCGAAACCCGAGGACCTGTACTACTTCGCGCCCTACTCCTGCGACGCCGGGCAGCGGCTCCAGGAGTTCACCCTGGTCGCCGACGGCGACCTGTTCCGGATCCAGACCGCCGCCGGACAGTGCCTGACGGTCTTCACCGAATGGAGCCTGCCCGCCGGCGACGGTGTCGGCACCGCCCCCTGCGACCCGGCCGAGGGCCGGACGTTCGCGTTCACCTCCCTGTGAACCCACCCCTGGAGTCCGCATGACCGCACGCTGGCGCGAGGACGGCCCCTCCACCCCCGACCGGATCAAGACCGGCGCCGGAGCCACCCTCGCCACCGCCCGCGGTGCCCGTGCCGCCGTGGTCGCGGTGGGAGCCGTCGCGGTCGTGCTGGTCGCCGCGCTGATCTGGGTCACCCTGTCCGCCGGCGGCGGTGACGAGGCCGCGCCCGCCGGGAAACCGGCGACCGCCTCCGAGACGCCCGTGGACGACGGCCCGGTTGCGGACGGCGAGTACCGGATCTCGATCGGCGGCCCGGGAAGCTGTCTGGGCCTGTCACCACACGGTGGTGATGTCGACCGGATCGTGTTGGCCGCCATGGAATGCGAAGGCGACGGCACACGGTTCACGGTCGACGGGACGGCCCCGGACACCGTCCGCATCGGATTCCTTGACCCCGATTTCGCCGACGACTACTGTCTTCAGGCTGACGGCCCCGAACTCGACGACGAGGCCGCCGAGGAGGACGACGTCTACTACTTCGCGCCCTACGCATGTGACGCTGAGGAACCGATGCAGGAGTTCACACTGTCGCCGTCGGACGACGGGACCCTCCGGCTGCGCACCGCGGCCGGGCAGTGCCTGGCGGTGTTCGAGGACCACGAGTTCGCGGAGGGTCGTGTCGTGGCGACCGCGCCCTGCTCGGAGCCGGACCACCAACAGCTTCAGTTCCACCCGTCGTGACGCCCGGCCGGTGACGGCGACGGACCGGTGTGAGGCCGGCCGCCGCCTCCCGGGGTGTGCCGTCCGGGTGGAACGCCCCTTGAGGACGGCAGGAATGCGAGACCAGCGACCGATCGACCCGTTCGCGCCGCACGACGGGTCCGACGACACCCAGGAGCACCCGATCGTGCCGGTGGCGCCGCGTTCACCGGCCCCCGAACGGATCCGCGGCTTCTGGGATCCCCCTTCGACGACCGTTCCCGACCCGTCGCCGCCGGAGGAGCCGACGGCCGAGCCGACACCGCCGCCGGAACCGGTCTTCACCACGACCCCGCCGGGGCCCGTCGAGGACGACCCCGACCACACCCGTGAACTGCCGATCGTCACCGCGACACCGCCGAAGCCCTCCCGGCCGCGCCCGCGCTGGCTGATTCCGGCGGCACTGGTGCTGCTCGTCGCGGCCGTCACCGGGGGACTGGTCGGCCTGTCGGCGATGGGAACGCCCGCCCCGGCGGCCGAACCGGGTCCGGTCGCGACCGAGACCCCGGACTCCTCACCGGCGTCGGGGAAACCGGTGCCCGCCGGCTCGACCGCGGAACCGACGCCGCCGGAGGGTGAGGACACCCCGTCCTCGTCCGCCCCGGAGTCGGAGGTGCCCGAGGACGACGCCGGGGAACCGGACGACTCCGCGCCGGAATCGGTGACCGTGCCGAGCCACCCCACCCTGTTCGGGGCGTGGTGGGCGGGCGACGGCAGATACGCGGCGAAGTGGGAGACGCCCGCCGACGACGGCGGCGCGGACATCCTCGGCTACCTGGTCACCGACTGCTCCGGCAACCACCTCGCGGGTGTGGACTCGTACACCTTCGACGTGGAGGTGTACCGCGACTCGCTCGACTGCATGAGCGTGCAGGCGTTCAACGTCGCGGGACTCGGCCAGACCGCCGTCTTCTGGATCCAGCGCTGACCGTTCACCCTCAGTGGACTCACGCGGAGGCCCGCTGTCGGGTACGGTTTCCGGCATGGCGCCGACACCCACCCTGATCCTGCTGTGCGGGCTGCCCGGTACGGGCAAGACCACGGTGGCCGAACGGCTGGTCGCGCGGCTGCGTGTCCCATACCTGCGTATGGACACCGTCGAGCAGGCGATCAGGGATTCGGGTGAGTTGGCGGGTGAACTCCACGCGGTGGGCTACCTGACGTGTCACCGGATCGCCGACGACCAGTTGCGCGCCGGGCTGAGTGTGCTGGTGGAGTGTGTCAACCCCCTGCCGGAGACCCGTGACGCCTGGCGACGGGTCGCCTCGGCGGCGGGCGCGGACATCCGCGAGGTGGAGCTCGTCTGCTCCGACGGCGACGTACACCGTCGCCGGATCGAACAACGGGAGACCGACGTCCCGGGACTGGTCAAACCCGACTGGGGTGCGGTGCGGGCCCGCCGGTACGAGCCGTGGGACCGGCCACCGCTGACCGTCGACACCGCCCACGTCACGCCCGAGGAGGCCGCCGCCACGATAGCCGCCGCCCTCGGCTGACGTCCGCCGTCGACGAGGCCTCCCCTACGGGCGTTTCGATCCGACCGGCGCGGGTAGTGCGACCGGGTAGCCGCGGCGCCGTGGCCGTCTCGGGCGGCGGTGGACGAGGGGAGGTCGGATGTCCGGCGCGTTCCGGCACGGCTCCGGTGGCCGGTCGCCGGGTCGTTCCACGGCGGCCTGCGCCTTGATCGGTGTGGCGATCATGGCCGCCGTCGACGAGATCGTCTTCCACCAGATCCTCGCGTGGCACCACTTCTACGACCGCGCCACGCCCGCGATCGGGCTGCTCTCCGACGGCCTGCTCCACACCGCCGAACTCCTGGGCATGGTGGCGGGGTTCGCGTGGTTCGCCGACCTGCGCCGCCGCCACGCCCTGTCGGTGCCGCACGCGTGGTCCGGCCTGTTCCTCGGACTCGGCGGCTTCCAACTGTTCGACGGCGTCGTCGACCACAAACTGCTGCGGCTGCACCAGATCCGTTACGGTGTGGACTTGTTGCCGTATGACCTCGCGTGGAACGGCGCGGCGGTGATCCTGTTGGTCGTCGGGCTGGTCTTGGTCGTCCGCGCGGAGAAGAACCGCCGTGCAGGCGGGGACGGACGTCGATGACCTGGTCCGCGCACCATCCCCATCCCGGCCACGGTACGCCGTTCCCCGTCGTGGAGGCGGGTGTGGCCGTGTTCGCGGTGACGGCGGTGATCCTCTATCTCGTCGCTGCGGCCCGGTTGCGGCGGCGCGGTGACGCCTGGAACCACGCCCGCGACGTGGCGTTCACGGCCGGTGGTGTGCTGCTCGCCGTCTCGGTGTGGACAACGCCACCGGGTGGCCCGTTCACCGTCCACATGGTCCGTCACCTGGCCGTGGCGATGGTGGCCCCGGTGCTCCTCGTCCTGGCACGACCCGTCACGCTGACGTTGCGGTCGCTGCCGCCGGGGAGGCATCGTCGTGCGCTGCTGCGGACCACGCGCTCCCGGCCCGCTTCCTGGCTGCTGTTTCCGCCTGTGGCGGCACTGTGGAACCTCGGTGGCCTGTGGCTGCTGTACCGCACACCGCTGGCCGCCGCGACCGGGCAGGACTCACCGTGGCACGGCGCGGTGATGCTCCACCTGCTCGCGGCGGGACTGTTGTTCGGTTTCGCCGTGTGCCAGGTGGACCCGACTCGTCACCGTCACGGTCTCCTTCTGCGAGGCGGAACACTGTTCGTCGCCGGAGCCGCACACGCGATCCTCGCCAAGTCCCTGTACGCCACACCGCCGCCCGGAACGTCCTTCGACCCGGTGGACCTCCACACGGGAGCGCAGTGGATGTACTACGGCGGTGACGTGGTCGAAGTGGCCATTGCGGTCGTCCTGGCCGCGCAGTGGTACACGGCCAGGGAGCGGGACCGGGCCCGAAGGCTGCGCCGCGACGCGGTGGTTCGCGGCACGGTCACGGGCGACTGAGGCCCGATGCCAGGGGGAGAGGCCGTCGTAGGCTCATCGGATGGAACCGTGGACCGCGGACGGTGAGCCGGTGACGGCGGAGGACGTCGGGGCACTGTTGCGTGGCCGGATGGCGCGGGGACGGTACGAGACCCGGCTCACCCACCCCGACGGCCGCTCACTGACGTACGTCACCAACGGCGAACGGGCGATGGTCATGCTGCTGCGCGGACCGGGCGATGCGGGTGGGCACGCGACCTCACCCGGTGCGGTCGGTCACGGCGACGGCTTCCGGCTGGAGAACGGCCAGGACGACGAGTACCCGGACGCCGACACCGTGCCGTTGCCGGAGGCGTTCCGGATCGTCGCGCACCTCCTCGCCACCGCTGCACCACCCGCCGACGCGGCATGGCGGGACGACCGCTGACCGGCCGCGGCGCGGTCAGTCAGGTCGCCCGGCGGTGATCAGCCCCGACTCGTACGCGAACACCACCGCCTGCGCCCGGTCCCGCAACCCCAGTTTCGCGAAGATCCGGTTGATGTGGGTCTTCACCGTCTGCTCCGACACGAACAACGCGCCCGCTATCTCCTTATTGGACATACCGCGCGCCACCAGCCGCAGCACGTCCAGTTCCCGTTCGGTCAACTCCGCCAACCGGGCCGACCGCACCGGCGCCGCCGGACGACTCCTGGCGAACTCCGCTATCAACCGCCGCGTCACCGAGGGCGCCAGCAACGCCTCCCCCTCCGCGACGACCCGGACCGCCGCGATCAGGTCCTCCGGTGGTGCGTCCTTCAACAGGAAACCGCTGGCGCCGTAGCGCAATGCCTCGTATATGTAGTCGTCGATGTCGAAGGTGGTGAGCATGATGACGCTGGGCCGGAACCCCGACTCCTCCGACAGCAGGCGCTTCGCGGCGGCCAGACCGTCCATCTCGGGCATCCGGACGTCCATGAGCACGATGTCGGGACGCAGCCGCGCGACCCGGTCGACGGCCTGAACGCCGTCTGCGGCGTCCCCGACCACCTCGATGTCCGGTTGGGACGCCAACAACGCCGCGAAACCGGCGCGCACCATCGCCTGGTCGTCCGCGATCAGTACCCGGATCATCGATCCTCCTCGTCGTCGCCCAGCGGCAGCACCGCGTGGACCCGGAAACCACCGTCGTCGGTCGCGACGGTGGAGAGTTCGCCCGACAGCAGTGTCACCCGTTCCCGCATCCCCGCCAGTCCCAGGCCCGCCCCCTCCGGTACCGCGCGCACCCCCTCCGGGGGTACCGAGTTCACCACGGTGATCTCCACGGCCGCCGCCGTCACGGCCACCCGCACCGCCACCGCCGCGCCCGGTGCGTGCCGGACCACGTTGCTCAACGCCTCCTGCACGATCCGGTACCCGGTCAACGCCACCGCCTCCGGCAACCCCGACACGTCGTCGGTCCGCAGATCGACGGGCGTACCGGAACGCCGGACCGACTCGACCAGTTCGGCGAGCCTCTCCATGCCGGGCAACGGCTCCCGTTCGGCGGCGTCGTCCTCGTTGCGCAGCACCGTCAACAGGCGGCGCAGTTCCGCCAACGACTGCCGGGCCTGCGCACCGATCGAGTGGAACTCGGCCCGGACGTCCTCGGGCAGGTCCGGGAGCCGGTACGGGGCGGTGGCGGCCTGCACCGTGATGACCGACATGTGGTGCGCGACCACGTCGTGCAGCTCCCTGGCGATCCGGGTGCGTTCCTCCAGCAGCCGCCGCCGGGTCCGTTCCTCGGCGGTGAGCCTGGCCTCCTCCTCCACCCGGCGCCGGGCACGACGGGACGCCCGCACCATGACCCCGATCAGCAGGGCGGCCAGGCTCAACAGCGACGCCAACAGCAGGTTCTGCTGCGCGAGGACACCGGGCATCTCCTGGCTGATGCCGTAGAAGACGAGCAGGTTCACCACCCACGTCGTCAACGCCCACAGTGTCCGGGCGTCCCTGGCCACCGCGAACTGCACCACCAGCAGCGCGAACAGGCCGCCCGGCGTCAACGGCCACGGGTCGCCGGTCTGCTGCACGGCCGCGACCGCCGCCCACGCCGCCGACGCCAGCCACATCAGCCAGGCCGCCAACGGATGGAACCGGGCCGCCAGCACCGAGATCCCGGTCAGCAACGCGATGAGCAGCGAGATACCCGGGACGCCGTAGTTGGTGCGCAGGATCTGGTTCTGCACGGCGAACAGCAGCACCGCGAACGGCACCGAGCCCGGCCCCACCAGCGCCAGGACGGTCGTGAACCGGAAACGCCAACGGCCGTCGAAGGGGGGACCGGTGTCGATCAGCAGGCTGACGACCCGGCGCACCGGATTGTCCGTAGGAGGGGTGCGGGTCACCAGGACACGATAGGCGGGTACCGGCCGCCGCGGCGTCGATCCACGGGTGGGTACCGGCGGTGTCGCGTAGTACCGGGGGTGGAGGCGCAGAACCCCGCTGCGGTGTGACGGCCCGGCCGTGGATCGTCCATAGGTTCGCCGCCATGGACGAGAACATGGCACGCATGGGCGGGACGGCCACCCGGATCGCGGCGGCCGTCGCTTTGGCGGGTTTCGCGTTCCTGCACGTGGCGGCCGCCGACCGGGTGGACCCGTTGCGGCAGCCGGTCTCCAGTTACGCGCTGGGCTCCCCGGGGGACGCCGTGTTCGCGGCGAGCGCGTTCGCGGTGGCCGCCGCGTGCGGGTTGACGGCGTTGGCGTTCCTCGGCCGGTCGAGGCCGGCGGTGTGGGGACTGTCCGGGGCGGCGGTGATGTACGTGCTGGTGGTGGTGTTCCCCACCGACGCCGGTGTCGCGGTCTCGACGTTCGCCGGGCAGGTGCACCGGTACGCGGCCGGCGCGGCGTTCGTGGGCGTGACCGGGGTGGCGGTGTGGCTGGCGGTCACGTGCCGCGGCGGCCGGCACGGTGTCGTGCTGCGCTGGCTGGCGATCGTGTCGGTGGTGACGTTGCTGATCACCACCGTGAACACCTTCCTGCCGTGGCTGGCCGACGGCGGGAGCTGGCGCGGTCTGCCGCAACGGGCACTGCTGTTCGTCCACATCGGATTCCTGTGGGTGATGGGGGCGCGTGACCGGCGGACGGAGTCCCCGGCGGTCGTCCCCGCCCCCGAACGAGAGGTGGTGGCGGGGTGAACACTCCGACGATGCGTGACACCGGACTGCTCGACCGGTTGTGCGACTGGTACGACCGGTTCGGGCACGACCTGGCGGCGGAGGTCGCGCGGGGCGGCCCGCCCGGGCCGGGTTACGAACTCGGCTACCTGCGGATCCGGGCGGCCGAGTCGGGGCGGGTCGGCTACCTCGGCCCGTTGCGGCACCCGGCGGCGCACTGGACACGGCGTGCCCTCACCGACGCGGGGCTTCCCGCCGTGACCGGAACCGGCGGGGTGGACCATCTCGTCGTGGTCGGGGCGCGCCGGTGGTGGCGACTCGACCCGGCGACCGTACTGCCGGCCGGGACACCGGTCACCGTGCACTCCCCGGAGGGGACCTGGTGGCGACGCGGGACGCCGTCACCGAGCGTGCTGGACTCGGCCACCGGGTACCCGCCGTTGGCGGCGCGCCGGGCCGCCCTGGGCCTGCCACCGGCCGGACCCGGCCCGGTGGCGGTGAGGTTCCACGTGCGGCGTCGGACGCCTCCGATCTCGTGACGGCACCGCAGGACGAATCCGCCGAACGACTCGGCCCACACCTCGGGCGGCACGCCGCCGAGATGGTCGTGACGCAGGACCGTCACCTCGCCGTCTCCGGTGACCGGTCTAGGCCGAACTCCCAGTACTCCTCGTCGCCGGGTCGGTGGAACGGCAGCCGACCCGGCGCGCCGCGCCGATCCGGTGCCGGTACCGCAGGTCGGTGTCCAGGTGTCGGCGTAGTTCTCCGGAGCCAGGGTGCCGCACCGAGGCGCCTCGCCGAGCTCGGCCTGCTCCCCGCGCCGGGGCTCACCGGGACGGGAGCGTGCCCTCCGGGACCCGGAGGAACGGCTCGGTCAGGTGCGGGGTCGCCAACTCGCCGTGGCGTTCCGCCGCCTCGTGCAGTAGGGCGACACGGCTCCGCCTCGCCAGTTCGGGGTCGCTCTCGTGGCTGTACGCGACGTCCGGGTACAGCAGTTGGATCGGGTGTACCAACAGGTCGCCGGTGATCGTCACCAGGTCGGTGCCGTCGTCGACGAGGACGCTCTGATGGCCGGGTGTGTGGCCGGGGGTCGCCACCGCGCGCAGTTCCGGGGACAACCGTTCGTCGCCGTCGACGACACGCAGCCGGCCGGCCTCCTGCAGCGGCGCGATCAACGTGTGCCGCAGGTGCGGGTTCAACTCCCGCACCGCCGCCAACTCCGCCGCCTGCAACAGGTACTCCGCGTTCGGGAAGAACGGCAGCAGCCTGTCGTCCCGGCGCGTCACCGACCATCCGATGTGGTCGGTGTGCAGGTGGGTCATCACCACCCGGGTGACGTCGTCCGGTGAGATGCCGACCTCCGCCAGCTCCTCCGGCAGCCGCCCCGGAACCGGTGCCCAGGACGCGGCGGGCGAGTCGGCGGGGCCGACCCCGGTGTCGATCATCGTGACGCCACCGGCGGTGCGCACCGCGAAGCACCGGAACTGCAGCCACCACCTCCCCTCGGTGGTGACCGCGCCGGGATCGAACCGGTCGGCGGCGCGCCACTGCTCGGGGGTCGCGGCGGGGAAGGCGTCGTGGCGGTGGGTGAAGAAGCCGCCTTCGGCGTCGGTGAGGGCGAAGATCTCGGTGTTGCCGATCCGGCGGGAGACTGCCATCCCGCCATCCTGCCCGAACCGGTCCACGCCGGGCCGCCCGTCCCGGTCGCCCGGCCGGGGCCGGACGGCGGTCGCGGGGTGTGGTGACCGACTCAGTGACGGGACGGTGAGGCCCGCGGGGCACTCCAGTACGCTTGTACTGTTAGCGCTTCAGGCCGTCGACCTGACCTGCGCCGCGCCAGTGAAACCGAAGCAAGGAGAATCCAGGCATGGCCAAAATCAAGGTAGAGAACCCCGTCGTCGAACTCGACGGCGACGAAATGACCCGGATCATCTGGCAGCAGATCAAGGACACCCTGATCCTGCCGTACCTGGACGTCGACCTGAAGTACTACGACCTGTCGATCGAGCACCGCGACGCCACCGACGACCAGGTCACCGTGGACTCGGCCAACGCCATCAAGGAGCACTCCGTCGGCGTCAAGTGCGCCACCATCACCCCCGACGAGGCGCGGGTCGAGGAGTTCGGGCTGAAGAAGATGTGGCGGTCGCCCAACGGCACCATCCGCAACATCCTCGGCGGCGTGATCTTCCGCGAGCCCATCATCATGAGCAACGTCCCCCGGTTGGTGCCCGGCTGGACCAAGCCCATCATCGTCGGCCGTCACGCCTTCGGCGACCAGTACCGCGCCACCGACATCAAGATCCCCGGTGAAGGCACCCTGACCATGACCTTCACCCCCAAGGACGGCGGCGAGCCCATGGAGATGGAGGTCTACGACTTCCCCGGCTCCGGTGTCGCCCTGTCCATGTACAACCTCGACGCGTCGATCCGCGACTTCGCGCGCGCCTCGTTCCGTTACGGCCTCGCCCGGGACTTCCCGGTGTACATGTCGACCAAGAACACCATCCTCAAGGCGTACGACGGCCGGTTCAAGGACATCTTCCAGGAGATCTTCGACACCGAGTTCAAGGCCGAGTTCGACGCCCGGGGCCTCACCTACGAGCACCGCCTGATCGACGACATGGTCGCGGCCGCGCTGAAGTGGGAGGGCGGCTACGTCTGGGCCTGCAAGAACTACGACGGCGACGTCCAGTCCGACATCGTCGCGCAGGGCTTCGGCTCGCTGGGCCTGATGACCTCGGTCCTGATGACCCCCGACGGCAAGACCGTCGAGGCCGAGGCCGCGCACGGCACCGTCACCCGTCACTACCGCGCCTACCAGCGCGGCGAGAAGACCTCGACCAACCCCATCGCGTCGATCTTCGCGTGGACCCGGGGCCTGGCGCACCGCGGCAAGCTCGACGGCACCCCCGCCGTCACCGAGTTCGCCGACACCCTGGAGAAGGTCTGCATCGACACCGTCGAGGGCGGCCAGATGACCAAGGACCTCGCACTCCTGGTCGGTGGCGACACCCCGTGGCTCACCACCGACGAGTTCATGTCCGCCATCGCCGACAACCTGTCGCGCAAGCTGGCCGCCTGACCGGAACGCCGATGCGACTCGCACGGGACGATCGCAGATGCGAGAAACATCCGATTTGCCCGTAACTGAGTGGTCGTTCGGTGCGTTGGGCATGGTGACGGGTGAGCGCACGCGCGCGACCTGACTGGTGAGAGCCTGCCGTCCCTTCCCAGTTGAGGCCCCGAGACGTATGTCTCGGGGCCTCCGCTATGCGTGGGGGCGCTGTGACGGAGACCGACCGACGGTGCCGCCGATACTCCGGTGTGGAGGCGCATCGACATGCCTAAAACCGTGCGGGATGTCCGGATCGCGGCGCCCACAACGATCTTCCACCACACCGGAACCCGGCCGATTGCGGCAAAGCCGGAACCCGAACCGGTTCTCGTCGGTACCGTGGGAGTCACCGGTGGGCTGTGGCCGCTGACACCGAACCGGCGCAGCGGCGGACCGAGGGGGACCGGAACGAGCCAGCCCGAGCCGACCCGCATCCCGGCGTGACCGGAGACGCCGAGGACGACGTGACCGCCGAACCATCACCGCTCCCACCCACACCGTGACCACCCGGGGGCCGGACGACGGCGGATCGAGTACTCGCCGGACGGGGCACCGGCACCGGTCGCCGGACCGCAAGCGGACTGAAGCGGAGGAATGATGACCACTGTGGTATCACCCGTGACAGGCAGGGCCATCGAACTGGCTTACGTGCCCGACAGGTCGTTCGCTCAGGGGGAGGCCGGACCGGGGCTCGCGATCGAGCCGGTGTCGGCCATCGGGAAGGCGGTCGCCCCGATCGACGGTGTGGTCACCGAGATCGGCCCCTTCATGTACACGGTCGAAGGCGACGACGGCCGCGGCGTCAAGGTCCACCTGGGCATCGGCACCGAACGGCTCACCGGGGACGGCTTCCACACCCTCGTCGCGCGGGGTGCCAGGGTCCGCGCCGGGCAGCCCGTCGTCGGCTGGGACGTCACCGCGGTCGAGGCGGGCGGATGCTGCCCGATGGTGCCCGTGGTGGCGCTCGACGCGGAGGCCCGCAGCCTCAAGGTGAGGGCGGGCGGCAGCGTCGTCTCCGGCGACGCCCTCTACGACTGGTGGTGACACCGGGCGAAGCCGCGGGTCGGCGTCACGGCAGGATGACGCCGACCCGCCTCAATGGACGATCATTCGCCGGAGGACGGGGGTGGCGGAATGGCACGGCGCACGGCGACCGTGGCGGTCGAGACCGGTCTTCAGGCCCGCGCGGCGGTCGAGTTCGCGCGCGTCGCGGGCCGCAGTACCGCCCCGGTGCACATCCGCCGGGCGGGCGGCGAACCGGTCGACGCCAAGAGTCTGCTCCTGGTGATCGCGATGGACGTCAGGACCGGGGAGGACGTGGAACTGGAGGGCGACGACGCCGTCGTCCTCGACGCGCTCGCCGGCGTCCTCGCCCGGCCGTTACCCGCCGCCACCTCCGCCTCGGGTGGCCTGAGGCGCAAACCGGACATAAGGGCGTAATCGAGGCACTTTCACCGGCCTGTGCCCACCCAAGGCACACAACGGGGCGGGTCAGGAGGCGGTCAGGCCGTACCGGGTGAGCAGGTCCAGTGCCGCCCGCGTCGGGTCCGACCGGTACCGGCTGGCGAAGGCGTCGCCCAACCGCCAACCCGCCCGGTGCAGCGACCGCTGCCGCGCCAGGTGCGCGTCCACGCCGTCCGGGTGCACGGCGCAGATCAGCCCGACCGCGTCCTCCCCCCGGCCCGCGCACAGATCCACCGTCCAATGTCCCACCGGATAGCCCTCCGTCACCGCCACGCCCGCCCGGCGCAGTTCGACGGCCAATTCACGCACCCACTCACCCGGTTCGGTCGCCTCCGGTGGCGGCAACGGGCGCTCGGCGTGCGCGAGGAAGTCACCGATCAGGCCGTCCGGCGCGGTCAACGACGTCACCACGTGCAGCCGCCGCCGCGCCCGCGTCACCATCACGTTGAACAGGTTCGGCGAGGCCGCGAACCGTTTCCGCCCGGCGGAGCAGCCGTCCGTGACACCCAGCGACACCACCACCGTGTCCGCCTCGCTGCCCTGGAACGCGTGCACCGTGCCGATCCGCAGCAACCGCCGCGAGATGGTCTCCGGGTAACGCGCCAACAGGTGCCGTTCGACCGCGTCGGCCTGCGCCCGGAACGGCGTGATCACCGCGATGTCCTCTTCGCCGGCCTGGACCGCCTCGTCGACCAGCCGGAGCGTCTCGTCGACCTCGGCGGGCACCGCACCGGACTCCTCCGGTGCCTCGGCGGTCACGCGGTGGACGTCGATCGCGTCGACGTCGTCGTTGCGGGGATGCCGGGTGACCGGTGCGACCCTCCCCTGGTAGAACCGGCGCGCCGGGAAGTCGATCAGGTGCGGGACACTGCGATGGTGCTCGGTGAGCCGGACCGTCGCCGCCGTCGACGCCGCCAGGTCGAAGGCGCTCGACCGCCGCACGTCCAACCGGTCCCGGTCCCCGGTGAGACCGTGCCGGGCGGCGACCACGTCGACCTCCGCGTCGGACACGAAGGACACGAACCGGAGCTGGCGGGGGTCACCGGCGACCACCGCGGTCTTCGCCCGGACCAGGACCGGCGCGGCCCGCAACTGGTCGATGTGCGACGCCTCGTCCATGATCACCAGGTCGAACATCCCGGGGATCGCCGGAAGCACGTCCTCCACGTCCGACACGGTGCCGATCCACAACGGCAACGCCCGCAGCAGGTCAACCGGGTCGATCTCGGTGAGCATGCCGCGCCGCCGTGACCGTCCCGCCCGCATCGCGGCGGTGAGCGCGGTCAGGGCACGGGCGGCGCCGCCGTCCCGGCGTGACGCGGCCCCCGCCCGGTGTCGCAGCCGGTCCCCGATCGCGTGGCGCGCCAGCTCCTCCGCCTCGTGGAGGTCCGTCCAGCGTCCGGTCAGGTCGGTGCCGCTACCCGCGGCGAGCCGGGCCGCGGCGTGGTGGTGCTCGGCGACGGTCGCGGCGGCACGCACCTCCGGCAGTGGCCGGTCCCCGGCGAGCCGTCTCAGCCGCCACCGCCCCCAGCGGGCACGCCAACCCTCGCCGGCCTCGGCGGCCGCGAGGTGCCGGAACACCCTCGACAGGTCGGTGCCGGTGTCACGCAGACGCGGGAAGTCGTTGAGCAGCAGCGTGTCGGCGGGCCGCACCCGGGACGCCAGCGACTCCTGTCGCAGCGCCTCCCGCAGTTCCGCCTCGATGGTGCGCACGTGCCGTTGCGCGGCCTCGGCGCGCAGCTCGTGAACCCGGACCTCCTCGGCGGTGAAGCCGGTCGCCAGGCCGCCCGACAACTCGGTCAGGAACGCGGCGCGTTTCTCGCTGTCCCCGAACAGGACCGGCGTCGGACCCGGCTGCCGGGCCAGCAACCCGGCGAGAACGTCGGCGGCGTGCACCGACTGCGTCGCCAACAGCACCGAGCGGCCCGCGTCGATCGCGTCGAGCGCCACGGCCGCGAGCAGGTGACTCTTCCCGCAGCCGGGCGCCCCCGACACGACGGTCACCGGGCCGTTCCTGGCCCGCAGCAGCGCCAGCCGCTGGTCGGTGTTGAGCGGCAGCGGTGACCACGGCTCGGAGTCGGTCCCCGGTTCCGTGGCCTGCTCCGTCGCGGCGGTCCGGTGCACGGCGCCCAGCGCGGTCTCCGCGACGCCGGGGACGGTCGCCCACCGGCGCAGGTCGTCGGCGACACCGACCCGGTCGGCGTGGCGGGCCAGGAACACGATCGCGTGGGGCACGACCACCAGGGCGTCCTCCACCGGCCCGTCGGCGACCCGTGCCACCGGGAGGCCGGTGGCACGGGCGGCCGTCAACAGTGCGTCCCCTCCGGGTGCGCCCGCCGGTGAGTGGAACACCGCCTCGAGTGTGTCCACGGTGGCCTGGTCGGTGACGGAGGGATGCACGGTGACGTCACCGGCCTCCTCGACCCGGTACCGGTGCCCGATCCGCCGCAAGCGGACCGGCCGGGTCACCAGCGGCAGCATCACCGGGCGGCGACGACCGTCCACGGTGGTGTCTCCGACCACCACGCCCCAACCGTGCCGCAGCAGTCGTTCGTGCCGGTGCAGCTCGTCGAGCGACGCCAACCGGGACGCCTCCATGCCCTGCAACGGCGAGAACAGGCCGATGTGCCACGAGAACGGCGTCCTCTCCGGAACCGCACCGGTGAGGCCGTTGCGGCCCTTGGGGGCCAGATCGGCCAGCGCGAGGAACAACCGTGACACGTCCATGGTGTCGCCGAGCCTATCCGTGCCGCGCGGGGGACGGGTGCCGCGCCGTTCAGGCCGGCAGCAGCGCCGCCGGCAACGGTGCCGAGTGGACGACGGTCAGCCGGGACACGGCGCGGGTGAGCACGACGTACAACCGGCGCAGCCCCATCGGTTCGGCCGCGACGATGTCGGCCGGTTCGGCCACGATCACGTGGTCGAACTCCAGGCCCTTCGCCTCGGTCGCGGGCACGATGCTGAGCCGGTCGTCCTCCCCGAGCGCGTCCCGCAGTCCCGGCACCGCCGCGTCGGCGGCGATCACGGCGACGGAACCCTCGTAGCCGCGCGCCCGGGCGACCGCCTCGGCCAGCGTGGTGTCCGGCGACTCGGTGGGGACGATCTCCAGCAGGCCGTCGGTACGCAGCGACCGGGCGGCGGGCACCTCCACCTTCAGTGACGGCAGCAGCCGGTTCGCCAACGCGATCACGTCGGCGGGTACCCGGAAGCCGGTGGTCAGGGCGACCACGTCGCCGTCGGGTTTCCCGAGGTGACGCAACGACTCGCGCCAGTCGGCGGCCGTCCACGGCGACGTCCCCTGCGCCAGGTCGCCCAACACGGTCAGGGAACCGTGCCGGCTGCGCCTGGCGATGACGCGGCACTGCATGGCGGACAGGTCCTGGGCCTCGTCCACGACGACGTGGCCGAAGCCGGTGGAACGGTCGAGCAGACCGGTGATCTCGTCGATGAGCACCGTGTCGGCGAGGCTGAACCGCGGCGTCTTGGTGCGCGACGCCAACAGTTCCGCCTCCGGCTCGGTGAGGACGCCCTCGCACACCGCCGCGCGGAACTCGGCGTCGGTGTACAGCCTGGTCAGCAGCTTCTTCGCGTCGAGAGCGGGCCAGAAGCGGTCGAGGAAGCCCGTGATGACCTTGTGCCTGCCCATGCGGCGGCCCCACGGTTCGCCGGGGGAGTCGCCGCTGCGGATCTCCACCTGCCGCCGGATGCCCGCCACGACCCGGGCGCGGACGCGTTCCCTGCCCACCGAGTACGGCAGTTCCTCGGCGAGGGTCTCGGTGACGGCGCGGTGCAGGTACTCCTCACCGAGCCGCCACCGCCAGCCGCCCTCGGGGATCATGAGCGAGTCGTCGGGTTCGCCGACGTGCCGCCACACCGCGCGGTGCAGCACCTCGGCCATCCGGGCGTCGTGTTTGACCGATGCGGTCTCGGGCATGTCCGTGCCCCGCACGGGTACCCCGGTGGTGAGTTCGTCCACCGCGACCTGTGTGACGTCCACTTCGCCCAGTGTCGGCAGGACGTTCTGGATGTAGGACATGAACGCCGAGTTCGGGCCGACGATGAGCACCCCGCTGCGGCGGAGTTGTTCCCGGTGCGCGTACAGCAGGTAGGCGGCGCGGTGCAGACCTACGGCCGTCTTACCGGTGCCGGGCGCGCCCTGCACGCAGATCGTCGTCGCCAGCGGGCTACGGACCAGGTCGTCCTGTTCGGGTTGGATGGTGGCGACGATGTCGCGCATCGGACCGACGCGGGGGCGTTCGATCTCCTCGGCCAGGATGCGGGAGGACTCGCCCAGGTCGACGCCCTCGCCCAGCGGCTCGTCCTCGAAGCCGGTGAGGGTGCCGCCCTGGAATCCGAAGCGGCGCCGCCGCTGCACACCCATCGGGTTGCGGGCGCCGGCCTGGTAGAAGGTGCGCGACAGGGGCGCCCGCCAGTCGAGCACCATGGGATTGCCGGCGGCGTCCACGACGTGGCGTCGTCCTATGTGGAAGTCCTCGTCGTCGAAGAAGAGACGGCCGAAGAACAGCGGTGTGTCGGGACGGTCGGCGAGGTCGGCCAGCCGGAGCATCCGGACCCGGCCGAGCGCCCAGGCGGTGAGCTGGTCGCCCGCGTTGTCGGTGATGGCCTCGGTGCGGGTTCGCATCCGGGCGAGTGCGTCACGGGACGCGGTCAGGTGGTCGTGTTCGGCGCGCAGCGCGGTGTCGGTGGAGGTCTCGGTCATGAATCGGCCTTCTCGCGGAGCAGGAATGCCCACTGCCTCAGGCCCGGCCGTGAGGTCACGTCCGGCGTCGCCCGGCTGGACGGGCCGCGCCGAGGCGTGAGAAACCTTCTGAACCGGCGCGGACGGAAAAGCATACTCCACCGTTCGGGTCGCGACGCCGCGTGTTTTGCTGTCGGCATGAGCAGCGAACAGGACGATCAGAACGAGATCAGGTATTCCGACCCGGAGATGATCCGGGCGTTGGCCCATCCCGCCAGGGTGGCGGTGCTGGACTACCTCTCGGACGCGGGAGAGGCGACCGCCACCGAATGCGCCAAGGTGGCCGGCCTGTCACCGTCGGCGATGAGCTACCACCTCCGGACCCTCGCCAAGGTCGGTCTGGTGGAGGACGCCGAGGGGCGCGGCGACGGCCGGGAACGGGTCTGGCGGCGGAAGGTCGGCGGCTTCTCGGTCGGCGTGGAGTACGACGCGCCGGAGAGCGAGAAGCTGGTCGGCCGCGCGATGATCGAGGCGTTCCAGGCCGACTCGGACGCGAAGATGCGGCGGTGGCTCGACGCGGCGTCCGAGGAGCCCCGCGAGTGGTACGACACCATGACGTTCTCACAGGTCTCCTTGAAGTTGACCGTCGAGGAGGTCGAGGAGTTCAAGAAGGGGCTCATGGCGTTGATGGAACCCTTCGGGGGGCGGGCGCGTCCGGAGGCTCCGGAGGGGGCCAGGCGGATGGCGTTCCACTTCCGGCTCTTTCCCGAAGTGTGAGCGGCGTCTCGGCGAGTTGTGAAAATTCTGTTTGACATCTCGGCGGTACGTCGCTAACTTTGAAGCATGTCTTTCACAGTTTTGGCGACCCGTTGGTCCGACGTCTACATCTCCGCGGCGAGCCGGTTCCTCGCCGGCGCCGCAATGTTCACCACCTCGGTGACACTGGTCCTCCACCTCCAGACCTCCGGCCTCGGCGGCCTCGCCGTCGCGGCGCTCACCCTGGCGTCGACCCTGCCGCTGGTCCTGCTGTCCCCCATCACCGGCAGGATGGCCGACCGGTTCGACAGCCGCCGGTTGATCCTGCTCAGCGGTGCGGTCCAGGCCGGAGCCACCTTCGCGATGGTCTTCACGAACCACCTCGTCGCACTGTTGGCACTGTCGATGCTGGTCGCGTGCGGGACGGCGCTGTTGCAACCGGTCATGGGCGCGCTGCTCCCGACCATGGCGACCAAGGACGACCTGCCCAAGGCGGCGGCGGTCGGACAGACCGGCGCCCTGGTCGGGATGATGGCCGGACCCGCGCTCGCCGGCGTACTCGTCGGTGAACTGGGACCCGAGACCACCCTGCTCGCCGCCGCCGCGATGTCGGTGCTGCGTACGGTCGCCAGCCTGAACATCCGGACCCGGCGCGGCGGAAACGCCCCGGCCACCGCGACCGGGACCACCCCTGCAACCGCCACCTGGCGGCTCCGCGACGACCGGCTCGTCGCCACCATGATCATCGGGCTCGCCGCGGTCGTCGGAGTGCTGTCGGCCGCCAACGTCACCGAGGTGTTCCTCGTCCGGGAGTCCTTCGGCGCCAGCGAGACCCTTTACGGGATCATCAACGCCACCTGGATGGCGGGCATGGCGGTCGGCGCGTGGCTGTTCGCCATGGTCATCTCGCGGACCCGCCACGACGGACAACTCGCCTACCTGCTGTTCGGGCTGCTCGGCGCCAGCTCACTCGTGATGTTCGCCGGCGGCGCCCTGACCTCCATCACCATGGTGGTGCCGCTGTTCCTGATCGGCGGTGCCGCGAACGCCGGCGAGAACAGCGTCGTCGCGGTGACCATGGCCCGCCGCGTGCCGCTGGAGCAGCAGGGCCGAGCGATCGCCAAGGAGAGCGGCATCGTCAACGGCACCACCATGGTCGGCTTCGTCGGCGGCGGCCTCGCGCTCGAATACCTCGACCCCCGCACCATCTTCATGGCGCTGGGAATCGGTGGACTCGTCGCCGTCATCGCCTGCCTGACCCCGGTCATCCGGGCCGGTCGGGCGGTGGGCGCGGAGACGTCGGTCAACACCGTGGCCGGGGCCGCGACCTCGGGCGACAGCGCCCCGGCCGCGACCGGATCCCGGCCCGCCACCGATCCCACCCCCGAACCGGTCACCGTCTGACCGGTCCACCCGGCCCCGAAACTCCGGCACCCGGTGCATCCGCCCGCACCGGGTGCCGGTTCGTGCGCGGTTAGGCGTGTCGTGGCCTACCCGTTCGGGGCGGTGATGGAAGGGAGGCACGGCGTCGCTCGGCGGACGTCCTCTTCAGTCCACAACGGATTTTCCACATCGGGCCGGTCGTCCACAACCCCGGCCCGTCGCGCTCGACCGGACCACGTGTCCCGCCATAGGCTCGACGCCATGGGGTGGAGGAGTGGCGGCCCCCGAGGGCGGCGGCCCGGTCACTCCACGGGCCACGCCGCCATCGCGATGTCGGCGATCGCCTCGAGTTCCTCACGGGTGGCGCCGTCGCGGGCCTGGACCGACATGCCCTGCATGATCGCGCCGAAGTACCGGGCCAGCGCCGCCGGGTCGGCGGATTCGGGGAGTGTTCCACGCCGCCGCGCCTGCGCAAGGTAGTCGCGGACGAGCCCGAGGCTGGTCGCCCGGCGGGCCGCGACCTGCCCGGCGACGGCGTCGTGTTGTGGACCCACGGTGAGGGCCGCGGTGGAGATCATGCAGCCGGCGGGCTGGTCGGGGGAGGTGTATTCGGCGGCGGCGGTGGACAACAGCCGTCGCAGCCCCTCCGGCCCGGGCGGTTCGGCCCGCATCGCGTCGACGGGCGAGCCGTGGCGGCCCTGGTAGTGGTCGAGGCAGGCCCGGTACAGCCCCTCCTTCGAGCCGAACGAGTGGTAGATGCTCGGCGGGCTGAGACGGGTGGCCTCCTGTAGCGCGGTGAGGCTGGCGCCCTCGTAGCCGTCCTCCCAGAACACCCGCATCGCGTTCTCGAGCACCTCTGCCTGGTCGAAGCCCTTCGGCCGACCCCGCCCGCTCCGCTTTTTCATAGTGGCTACTATACAAATCAATTCTTTAGTGAACACTACAGAAAGGGGTCGGACATGACCCGCACGGCACTGGTCACCGGTGGGACCAAGGGGATCGGACGCGCCATCGCGATCGGCCTCGCAGAAGACGGCTTCGGCGTGATCGGCCTCCACTACGGCACCGACGCCGCGGCCGCCGCAGAGACGGCGGACGAGGTGAAGGCCCGGGGCGCCGTACCGGTACCGCTGCGCGCCGACTTCGCCGACGACCCGGTCGGCGCGGTCGGCCGCATGTCCGACGAGTTCCTGACGGAGGTGGAACGCCACACCGGCGACCGGACCGTCGACGTCCTGGTGAACAACGCCGGAATCTCGATACCGCAACGACTGGGCGAGATCGACGAAGCCACCTACCGGCGCGACGTCGAGGTGAACCTGACCGCACCGCTGTTCCTCACCCAGCGCCTCGCGGACTCGCTGCGCGACGGCGGGCGCGTCGTCAACGTCACCACCGGCTTCACCCGTATCGCGGCCCCCACCCACCCGGTGTACTCCGCGACGAAGGCCGCGCTGAACGCACTCACCCTGGCGCTGGCACCCGAGTTCGGGCCGCGCGGCATCACCGTCAACGCCGTCATGCCGGGCGTCACGGACACGCCCATGAACGCCGGCTGGTTGAGCGACCCCGGCAAGGCGACGGAAGCCGCCGCCCTCTCGGTGTTCGGCCGGATCGGTCGACCCGAGGAGGTGGCCGCCCTGGTGCGGTACCTGGCCTCACCACAGTCGGGTTGGACCACCGGGCAGGTGATCGACGTCTCCGGAGGAAGCGCGATCTGAGCCCGGCCATGCCGCGTCACATCCGGTCCGGTTGCCGACGGGCGGCCCGGAAACAGGCGTAGCGTGCTGGCCATGAGCGATCTCCGCAGGCCCCGGGTCGGGCACATCGAATTCCTCAACTGCATGCCGATCTACTGGGGTCTCATGCGGTCCGGGGCGCTCATCGACGTGGAGCTCACCCGTGACACCCCGGTCGCCCTCAACGACGCGCTCGTCGCGGGCGAACTCGACATCGCGCCGATCAGTCTCGTCGAGTACCTGCGACACGCCGACGACCTCGTCCTGCTGCCCGACGTCGCGGTCGGCAGCGACGGCCCGGTCCTCAGCGTCAACATCGTCCACCCCCGGCCACTGTCTGACATGGACGGTGGCCGGGTCGCGCTCGGCTCCTCGTCGCGTACCGGCGTGCTCCTGGCGCAGATGCTCATATCCGAACGCCTCGGCGTGGACGTGGAGTACGTCCGCACCGAGCCCGACGTGCCCAGGATGCTCCGCAACGCCGACGCGGCCGTCGTCATCGGCGACGTCGCACTGCGCGCCAAGTACGAGGCCCCGAAACAGGGCCTGACGGTCACCGACCTCGGCACCGCGTGGCGGGACTGGACCGGCCTGCCGATGGTGTTCGCGGTGTGGGCGGTGCGACGCGAGTACGCCGAACGCCACCCGGGCGTGGTCAAGGACGTCCACCAGGCGTTCACCCGTTCCCTCGCGTTGTGCCGGGACGAACTCGACGAGGCGGCCGCCGCGGCATCCCGGTGGGAACCCTTCGACGCCGCCACCCTGGCCGGCTACTTCCGCGCACTCGACTTCTCGCTGGGCGAGCGGCAGTTGACCGGGCTGCGCGCCTTCGCCGCCAAGGCCGCCGAACGGGGTGAGGTCCCGCCACTGCCCGCCGACGGCCCGCTGCTCTTCCAGCCCTGAAGCCGGAAACCCGTACTCACCGGCGCCTCGGCGACGACCGTCGATTCAGGATCGATCGGTCGAGCCGGCGCCGCAACCGCTGTCCACACTCATGCGTCTAATGGGTACGCCGGGCGGCTCCGCCCGGTCCGGCTTCCATCGCCCTTTCAACCCGGAAGACACTCATGCGTTTCACCCCGCGCGGCCGTAAACCGGTCGCCACGGCCGCGGCCGCCCTCCTCACGGGACTGGCACTGGCCGCTTTCACCCCCACCACAGCCCACGCCGACGAGACCCTCGACGCGAGTCTGGCCTTCCACGACGTGGTGGTGACTCCAGGTGCTGAACGGGAATACCTGTACCTGGAATTGCACTCCGAACCTGCTGACCTCGACATCTGGGCCGGATACGAACTGACCGTCGACTTCTCCGAGATCGCAGGCTGGGCGACCCTTGGGATGCAGGAGGGCAACCCCGACTGCTCGGTCGAGGGTGCGGTCTTCACCTGTGCCGGCCGTGCCTTCATCAGTGGCGGCGAGAGTCATATCGAGTCGTTCAAGATCACCGTGCCCGAGTCGGCGACCCCGGTGCAACAGGGAAGCATCCACTTCACGTATTCCCTTGAGGGATACGAAATGCTCACATACGAGAGCAGCGTCACGCTGGCCCACCCGACCGACCTGGTCGGCGGCGAGTATGACGGCCTCGAGGTGGCGTACGGTTCGACGTTCGATGGTGCGATGACGGTTACCAACACCGGGGACACGCCTGTCGAAGGCGTCACCGTCCTGATAGACACCGCACGATTCACCGAAGTCGTGGATGTGCCCTCCAACTGCTCGGCACCACACAAGCGATACACGTACTGCTTCTTCGACGAGATGCTGCAACCGGGTGCCACCTACAAGATCGAGGGAATCTCGATCGCGGTGACCGACGACGCGGTGGCGCCGGGGCGGGGATACCTCTCCCACCAATGGCACACCAACGCGGACTTCGCCGTACTGCCGTACCAGCCCGATCTGGGAGAACCGGGTACGGCCGCCCCGGCCACCCTTGTGGAGCAGGCGGGACTCCGAAGCTCCGCGCACAGTGATACCGACCCTGAGAACAACTACGGTGGTGGTTGGCTGGCGATCACCGGGGACAACCCGTTGGACGCGGAGATCGCCGAAACGGCTGTCGTCGGTTCGATCGGCGACGAGGTGGAGGCCGTCGTCGAGGTCACCAACGTGAGCAACGCCTCGTTCAAGAACGATCTCAGCGGTGATGACGTTTTCGCAGTCCGGATCGAGATCCCTGAAGGGACCACCGCGGTCGCGGTACCCGAGTCCTGTTTCGTCGAACTGGACGAATGGGAATGGGAGTACGGAGTTCCCGGCTATGACGAGTACGAGTGCAACACGGACATGGTGCTGACGCCGGGCGGCAAGTTCGAGTATCCGTTCACGCTTCGGATCGATGAGGACGTGACCGACTCGGCCGGTGACCTTGAGATCTTCAAGCAGGACGGTGGTGGTGAACTGATCGATTTGGATCACAACGCCGCCAACAACTCCGCGAAGCTGGTCGTCAACCCGACCGACGCCCCCGGCGACGGGTCGTTGCCGGTGACTGGTGTGGCGTTGTCGTGGTGGATCGGTGGCGGTGCGGTCGTCCTGGTCGCCGGTGTCGTCGGTGTGGTGCTGATGCGTCGCCGGGCGGCCGTCGCCACCTGGTAGTCCGCGTTCTTCTCCGCCTTGGGTGGTCGTAGGCCCGGAATCACGCCCGGTTTTGCACCGGATGTCTGATTCGCATCGGCCTGCGGCCACCCAAGGCGCCTTTCGGGGCTGCGCGGATGATCGGTAAAGGGTCCATAACGAAGGCGGCGTCTCGGCAACCGGTCGCCGAGAGTGCGCGTGATCTCGGTACGTCGGGCCTGCCCGCCCGATCCGGCGCCTCGTATGCCCCTTCACACGGAAGTAATCAATGCGTTCTTCGCTGCGCGGTCGTAAACCGGCCGTACGGGCGGCGGTCGCCGCCGCCATCACGGGACTGGCAATAGCCGCAGTCACCCCCACACCCGCCCACGCCGACGAGCAACCGGTGTTGGAGAGATGGTTGGAGACGGTTCCCGCCGACCCCGGGACGACCGTCGATTTCACGCCGACGTTCGCCAATGCGACGGAGTCGAGTGCTCGCGGACTGGTCATAGAGGTGAACCTCAATCGGTCCTTCACGGTCACGACCTCCTACGACAACTGTGTCGTGAGTGAGGAGAAGTTCGCCACCTGTGTGCTGCCCACCGCGGAGATTCCCGCCGGCGCGGCCGTATCGGTCGACCCGGCGACGCCGTTCGGTATCGCCGTTCCGTCGAACATCCCCGGCCCGATGACGAGTTGCGCGTACTGCAACCACAGCATCCTGGCCGTCGGCGAGGCCGCGGCCCGGGCGGAACTGGCTGAGTTCGGTGGCACCGAGACGGGCAACGTCCTTCAGCTGGTGACGACCGAGACGCCGGACCGGGCGCCCTACGAAGGTGGCAACGGCACCATCGACCTCCAGATCTCCGCCAATCCGCTGGACCTCGCCGCGAACCCGGTACGGGTCGATGGAGCGGAGGGGGAGGAAGTCAGTTTCACCGTCGCGATCTCCAACAACGGACCCGCTGACATGACCGGCTATGTCGATGGCCACCTCTGGTTCGTGGTGATCGAACCCGCCACCGGCATGACGTTCATCGACAGCGATGTCTGCTACGCGACGGAGGACGCCGGACCTTGGATCGATCCCACGGATTGGGCTGAGGGTGCCTTCGCCTGTGTGGGGAGAGAGCTGGTCGCCGGTCGCGCGCAGACGGCCACCATCACTGCGAGCGTTCAGAACGCCTCCGCTGCGACGGACGGCCGCATCCACGCGCGGTACTTCGTCAATGAATGGAATGACTGGAGCGTCCTCGACGGCGACCTGTCCAACAACATCGCGATGCTCGCGTTGAATACCGATACCACCGATGTGTCTGACGACGACGATGTCGCCGGCCCCGGTGACGGGTCATTCCCGGTGACTGGTGTGGCGTTGTCGTGGTGGATCGGTGGCGGTGCGGCCGTCCTGGTCGCCGGTGTCGCCGGTGTGGTGCTGATGCGTCGCCGGGCGGCCGTCGCCACCTGGTAGTCCGCGTTCTTCTCCGCCTTGGGTGGTCGTAGGCCCGGAATCACGCCCGGTTTTGCACCGGATGTCTGATTCGGATCGGCCTGCGGCCACCCAAGGCGCGTTTCAGGGGGAGGGCCGGCTCGCCGGGGCAGAGCCGGAAACGGGGAGGCGTAGCGCCTGCGGCCACCCCGAGACCGGAAGTGTTACATCGGTTTGCCGAGGCGGCGGGAATCTGTAACACTGGCAGCGTGTACGGAAACGACATGCCGCCCGACGAGCTGCCCGAGGAGCCGGGCGCCCGCAGCCTGCTCGACCAGGTCGCGGACGCCGAACGCGACCTCGCCGAGGCCGCCGCCCGGGACCGTCCGGACGCCGACGCGGACGCGTACTTCGAGGCGGTGATCGCCGCCGACCAGAAGATCGAGCCGCGTGACGCCATGCCCGACGCGTACCGCAAGACCCTGATCCGGCAGATAGCCCAGCACGCGCACTCCGAGATCATCGGCATGCAGCCGGAGGGCAACTGGATCACCCGCGCCCCCTCGCTGGCCCGTAAGGCGATCCTGCTGGCCAAGGTCCAGGACGAGGCCGGGCACGGGCTGTACCTGTACGCCGCCGCCGAGACGCTGGGCGTGGACCGCGCCGACCTGTACGCGCAACTGCTGTCCGGCAGGCAGAAGTACTCGTCGATCTTCAACTACCCGACCGTCACCTGGGCTGACGTGGGCGCGATCGGTTGGCTCGTCGACGGCGCCGCCATCGTCAACCAGGTGCCGTTGTGCCGCTGCTCTTACGGCCCGTACGCGCGGGCGATGATCCGGGTCTGCAAGGAGGAGTCGTTCCACCAGCGGCAGGGTTTCCAGTCGTTGTACGTGTTGGCGCGCGGCACCGAGCGGCAGCGGGCGATGGCGCAGGACGCCGTCGACCGGTGGTGGTATCCCTCGCTGGCGATGTTCGGTCCGCCCGACTCGGACTCGACGCATTCGGCGCAGTCGATGGCGTGGAAGATCAAGCGTTACTCCAACGACGAGCTGCGGCAGAAGTTCGTGGACATGACGGTCCAGCAGGCCGAGGTGCTGGGCCTGACACTGCCGGACCCGGATCTGCGGTGGAACGCCGAGCGCGGCCACTACGACTACACCCAGCCCGACTACGACGAACTGATGCGCGTGATCAAGGGCGACGGCCCGTGCAACCGGCAGCGGATGGCGAACCGGCGCGACGCCGTGGAGTCCGGTGCCTGGGTCGCCGAGGCCGCCGCCGCGTACGCGGCGAAACGGACCGCCGCACGGCAGGAGGCGATGGCGTGACGGACTCGAATCCACTGTGGGAGGTGTTCGTGCGGCCCCGGCGCGGCCTGTCACACGGGCACGTCGGGTCGCTGCACGCGCCCGACGCCGAGATGGCGTTGCGCAACGCCCGGGACCTCTACACCCGCCGTGAGGAGGGCGTCTCGATCTGGGTGGTCCCGGCCACCGAGATCACCGCGTCGAGCCCGCAGGAGAAGGACGCGTTCTTCGACCCGGCGGCCGACAAGATCTACCGGCATCCCACGTTCTACGAGATGCCCGAGGGCGCGGAGCACATATGAACGAGGACGTCGGTTACCTGCTCGGCCTGGCCGACGACGCGTTGATCGCGTCGCACCGGTTGTCGGAGTGGTCCTCTCAGGCGCACGACCTGGAGGAGGACATCGCGTTGTCGAACATCGCGTTGGACCTGCTCGGGCAGGCCCGGATGCTGCTGACCCTCGCCGGTGAACGTGAGGGCGCCGGCCGTGACGAGGACGCGTTGGCGTACCTGCGTGACGAACGCGAGTTCCGGAACGTGCAACTCGTGGAGCTGCCGCGCGGCGACTTCGCGGTCACCGTCGTGCGGATGCTGTTCTTCTCGGCGTATCAGGCCGAGCTCTACCTACGCTTGGAGGCGGAGTCCGGCGAACGGCCCGACCTGGCCGCGATCGCCGCCAAGTCGCTCAAGGAGGTCGCGTACCACCTCGACCACGCGACCAGGTGGACCGTCCGGCTGGGTGACGGTACCGCCGAGTCGCACCGCCGGGCGCAACGCGCAGTGGACGAGCTGTGGCCCTACACCCACGAACTGTTCGAGACCGAGGGTGACCTACGTGGGGCGTGGCTGGCCAGGGTGGAACGGGTGTTGGCCGAGGCCACCTTGACCCGCCCCGCCGACGACGCCGACCGGTTCCGTCCCACCGGTGGAAGGTCGGGCGTCCACACCGAACACATGGGTTACCTGCTCGCGGAGATGCAGCACCTGCATCGCAGCCATCCGGGAGCGGTGTGGTGACGGCCGACGCGTTCGCGACCGCCGCCGCGGTCACCGACCCCGAGCTTCCGGTGGTCACGATCGCGGAGCTGGGCATCCTGCGCGACGCGCACGGCGACGGAACCACCGCGACGGTGACGATCACCCCGACGTACTCCGGTTGCCCCGCGATGGGGACGATCCGTGCGGACATCGCCCGTGCGCTGCGCGCCGCCGGTTACACCGAAGTGGACATCCGCACCGAGTACGCGCCCGCGTGGACGACCGACTGGATCACCCCGGCGGGGCGTCGTAAGCTCGCAGCGGCGGGTATCGCGCCGCCCGGCGCCGCGCCGGGAGGACGCACCGGTCTTCCGCTGGTGGGCGCACCGCCTCCGGAGTGCCCGCGGTGCGGTTCGACCGAGGTCGCCGAACTGAGCAGGTTCGGCCCGACCGCGTGTACGTCGCTGTGGCGTTGCCACACGTGCCTGGAACCGTTCGAGCACGTCAAACCGCACTGATGGAAGACAGCCAGAAGGGACACCGAACGTGAGCGTGGTGCTCAGTAGGCCCAAGCGGCGGCGGCCCCAGTGGCAGCGCCTGACGGTGGCGGCGGTGGACCGGCTGACCGACGAGGCGGTCGGGGTGAGTTTCGCGGTGCCGGCGGAGTCGCGTGGCCTGTTCGACTTCGCCGCCGGTCAGCATCTGACGCTGCGCCGCGAGTCGCCGGACGGTGAGGAGCTTCGGCGGTCCTATTCGATCTGCTCGACCGCCCGGCTGCTGCGTGAGGAGGGCCTGCTGCGCGTCGGCATCAAGCAGGTGCCCGAAGGCGAGTTCTCCGGTTACGCCAACACGGGCCTCAACCCCGGCGACGAGGTGGAGGTGCTGCCGCCGCTCGGTTCGTTCGGTGGCCCCAACGCGGAACGCTGGCGGGCGGGGGAGGTGGAGAGCCGTCACTACGCGGGGATCGTCGCGGGCAGCGGCATCACGCCGGTCCTGTCGATCGTGACGACCGCGTTGGAGACGGAACCGGAGAGCAGGGTGACGCTGTTGTTCGGCAACCGGGCCTCCGGGACGGTCATGTTCGTCGACGAACTGGCCGATCTGAAGGACCGGTTCCCCGACCGGTTCCACCTGATCCACGTGCTGTCAAGGGAGCCGCAGGCGTCCCGGCTGCTGCACGGCCGGCTCGACCCGGAACGGTTGACGGAGATCTTCGCGGACCTGGTGCCGTTGGACGACGTGGACGACTGGTACCTGTGTGGACCGTACGGGTTGGTGACCGGTGCCCGCCAGACCCTGTTGGACGCCGGGGTGGCGTCGGGGCACGTGCACACCGAACTGTTCTTCGCCGAGGAGGTGCCGCCTCCGCCGCGTCCGGAGAACGCGCCGCAGGGCGACACCGAGCTGACCGTGATGCTGGACGGCCGCTCGTCGACGGTCACGATGGGCAAGGACGAGGCGGTCCTGGACGCGGCACTGCGGGTGCGCGGTGAGCTTCCGTACGCGTGCAAGGGCGGCGTGTGCGCGACCTGCCGGGCCAGGCTCGTCGACGGCAAGGTGCACATGGCGCGGAACTTCGCGCTCGACGAGGCCGACCTCGACGCGGGTTACATCCTGACCTGCCAGTCCCGTCCGGAGACCGACAACCTCACCGTCGACTACGACGCCTGAACCGTTCCTTCGCGGGTGGCCGCGTGTCAGAACACCACCGGTGTCGCCTCGACCCGGTACGCGTCGTCCCCGAGGCGTTCGGCGATACGGCGGGCCTCGGCCTCGGCGTCGGCCCGGGTGAGACGGACCGACGCGATGCCGCCGCGCGGGTCGATCACCGCGTACACCTGGCGGTGGCGGCCGTCGAGGGCGTCACGCAGTTCGGCGGCCGGTGCCATCGGGGACCGCAGTCCCGCCGTGGTGCCGGGCAGCACGTGGTGCCGCCACGGTACGGGGTGCTCGTCCGGGTCGGCGAACCGGCTGAAGTCCCGCTGGTCGCCGTGGACGGTGTCCCACCAGAACGCGGCGGCCGTCACCCGGTGGGTCGCGCCACCGGACTCCACCATGAAGCAGCGATCGGGGGAGTCGAGTTCGGCCTCGGTCGGATACCGCACCGTGACACCGTCCAGTTCGGTCGGGACGTCCAGGTGGTCGACCGGCTTGAAGATCAAGTCGGTGAAGGTGCCGTCAGGTGCGGAATCGCCGCGGAACAACACGGTGCTGTGGCTGACGGTGTACTCCCACATCCGGAACCTCAGGTCGGAGCGGTACAGCGTCTCGCCGGGCGTGAACCGGTCGGCGGCGGGGCGCGAGGTCTCGGTCATGCCGGGATCATGGCGGTGGTGTGTCGCGAAACGGTCTCGGGTTGGCAACACCATTCCCCCGAGGTTGGCATCCGCCGTCGAGTCGGGACAACATTGCCGCAACGTTCCACCCGCGGTGGTCGTCGCCGTGCCCCATCCGGCCACAGACCTTCGGTGCTCCGTCGATTCCCGGAAGGCGGGGCACCGAAGCCGGACGTCCCGGCCGGCCGGGGTCAACCGGTACCCGTCATGGCGGAGAACACGCCCCGGTTCGGGTCGCGCAACGTCACCCACGTCCCCACCTCGGGCACCGTCATCGGCTCGGTGACCCGTGAACCGCCGAGCCGTTCCGCCTCCCGCGCCACGGCCTCGCAGTCTTCGACCGCGAAATACACCATCCAGTGCGACGCGACGTCGGGTGGCAGGGCCGCGCCCGCCACGTGCAGGCCGCCGAACGGTTCGCGGGAGTCCGCGGCCGTCAGTAGCGTGTACATCGAACCGTCGCTCATGGCCTCCTGGCGGGTCGTCCAACCGAACACCCGCTGGTAGAAGCTCAGCGAGGGTTCGGGTTGCCGCACGATCAGCTCCAGCCAGGTGACCGCGCCGGTCTGTCCCCACCGTTCGGCGCCCTGGTGCTTCTTCGGCTGCGAGATCGCGAACTCGGCACCGCCCGGGTCGGTGAACTGCGCGACGGTGGTCTGGTCGAACACGTCCATCGGTGGCATCCGGACGGTGCCGCCCGCCGCCTCCACCGCCTTCGTCGAGTTGAACGCGTCGGGCGACTTGAGGTAGACGATCCACGCGGGGTCGGCCTGCGGGTTGAACGAGGGACCGATCGCACCGACCTGCTGCCCCCGGTAGCTGAGCATCGTGTAGTTCCCCGACTCCTCGCCCAGGTCCTCGGCGTCCCAGCCGAACAACCGGCGGTAGAAGTCCACGGTGGCGGGCACGTCGGGAGCCGACATGTCGACCCAGTAGGGAGCGCCCTCGGTGAATCGCGGTGCCATATGCGGTGCTGCTTTCTGTCGCTGCGGCGTGGGCGGACGGGGCGGCGCCGGTCCGCCGCGGCCGGTCCCGTGTGGTCGGTTCCAGACTGCCAGTCACGGCAACGCGGGTCAGGCTTTCGCACGATCCGGTGGGGCCGGTTCACGCCGGCGCGGTCACCACATGCCGTTGGCGGTGCCGTAAAGGAACACGACCACGGCGAACGCGCCCGCCACGCACAACAGGCAGAACAGGAAACCGCAGGTCAACAGGACGAACACCATCGGTTTGGCCCTGCCGGGCGACAGCCGCACGGTCCCGGCGTCGTCCGTGGGCGTGTCGTCGTCGGCCGGAGCGGGCGCGTCACCGGGCGGGGGCGACACGGGAGCGTCGTCGGCCGGTTCGGGGGCCGGGCGTGGTTCCGTCACCCCGCCCAATCTAGGACCTCTCCGCGGCTTGGTCGGTCATACGACGATCGACGTGCCTCGAATAAGCCCTGATGTCCGATTTTTTCGGGTCGTATGACCCACCAAGGCAGCATTTCGACCAACCAAGCCGACTGTGGTGTAGGGCGCTTAGGGGTCGTGGAAGGTCCCACCCTGCGCCGGCGGCGGTACTCTCGGAGGCGTGTCGAACGAGATCGCCGAGATTCTGCAGCGCGGCGCCGACGGTGGCCGGATAAGCACCGAGGAGGCCCTACTCCTCTACACCGACGCGCCCTTCCACGAGCTGGGTGAGGCGGCCGACGCGGTGCGGCGCCGCCGGTATCCCGAGGGCATCGTCACCTATCTCATCGACCGCAACATCAACTACACGAACGTGTGCGTGACCGCGTGCAAGTTCTGCGCCTTCTACCGTGCCCCCAAGCACAAGGAGGGCTGGAGCCACGACATGGCCGAGATCCTCCGCCGCTGCGAGGAGGCCGTGGACCTCGGCGCCACCCAGGTCATGTTGCAGGGCGGTCACCACCCCGACTTCGGTGTGGAGTACTACGAGGAGCTGTTCGGCACCGTCAAGCGGGAGTTCCCGCAGTTGGCGATTCACTCGATCGGCCCGTCCGAGATCGGGCACATGGCGAAGGTGTCGGACGTGTCGATCGAGGACGCGATCCGCCGCATCAAGGCCGCCGGGCTGGACTCGATCGCCGGTGCCGGTGCCGAGATGCTGCCGGAGCGGCCCCGCAGGGCGCTGGCGCCGTTGAAGGAGTCCGGGGAACGCTGGTGCGAGATCATGGAGGTCGCGCACAACCTCGGACTGGAGTCCACCGCCACCATGATGATGGGCACCGGTGAGACCAACGAGGAACGCATCGAGCACCTGCGGATGATCCGCGACGTCCACGACCGGACCGGGGGTTTCCGGGCGTTCATCCCGTGGACGTACCAGCCGGAGAACAACCACCTCAAGGGTCGCACCCAGGCGACCACCATGGAGTACCTGCGGCTGATCGCGGTCGCCCGGCTGTACTTCCACGAGATCGCGCACCTCCAGTCGTCGTGGCTGACGACCGGGAAGGCCGCGGGCCAGTTGTCGCTCCACATGGGAGTCGACGACCTGGGCTCGATCATGCTGGAGGAGAACGTGATCTCCTCCGCGGGCGCCCGGCACCGCTCGAACCTGCACGAACTCATCGACCTGATCCGGTCGGCGGGGCGGATTCCGGCGCAACGCAACACGACCTACGAGCACCTGGCCGTGCACTGGACGCCCGAGGACGACCCGACCGACGACCGGGTCCGTTCGCACGTGTCGTCCATCGCGCTCCCGTTGCTGGAGGCCAAGTCCTGACCCCGGACCGGCCGTTCCGGCCGGTCCCCGCCGTCGCGGGCCGGGAGCCCGCCGGTGTCCGGCGACCGTGTCGCCGCCGGGCGTGACGGTCCACCACGTACCCCCACACAGGCCCGAGGAACCCCATGACCACGATTTACCGCGCCTCCGTCGTGCTGCCCGTCGACTCCGCGCCCATCCGGGACGGCGGCGTCGCCGTCGCCGACGGCCGGATCACCGCCGTCGGTCCCGTGGCGCTGCTGCCGCGGGCCGACGAGGTCGTCGAGTTCGACGGGATCCTCACGCCCGGCCTCGTCAACGCGCACACCCACCTGTGCTTCTCCGCCTACGCCGACCACTACGGCAACGGCAAGGAGTTCTTCGAGTGGATCCAGGACTTCGCGCGCCGGAACCCGAGCATGTCGGCGCAGGACTGGTACGACTCTGCGCAGGCCGGCGTGGACGGTTCACTGCGCAACGGCGTCACCGGGCTGGCCGACGTGGTGACGCCGCCCGCGTCGCTCCCGGCGCTGCTCGGATCCGGTATGGCGGGGACCCTGTACCTGGAGGCGTGTTTCATCGACGACGCCCGCTGGGAGACCGAACGGGTCGAGTACCTGGCGGTGCTCGACCAGGCCCTCACCACCGCCGGCGCCGACATGCGGTTGGGCGTCAGCCCGCACACCCTGTACACGCTGGGTCGCGCGGTGGGCGCCGACCTGGCCGGACTCGCCCGGGAACGCGGCATACGACTGCACCCGCACCTGGCCGAGACCCTGCACGAGGACGCATACGTGCGGACCGCGACCGGACCGTTCGCGGACATGAACCGGAAGCTGGCGGCGGGGTTCGAACTGCTGGCGGGCGGTTGCGGCACCTCACCGGCGACCGAGATGGACCGGTGGGGGCTACTCGGGCCGGACTCCCACGTGGCGCACGGCGTCCACCTCGACGCCGCCGACCGGGCGCTGCTGCGCGCCCACGGCACCCATGTCGCGATGTGCCCCCGGTCGAATGCCCGGTTGGGCGCGGGCGAGCCGCCGGTGGCGGCGCACCGCGCCGAGGGGAACCCGGTCGCGGTCGGCACCGACTCCCTGGCGTCGTCGCCGGACCTGGACGTCGCGGCGGAACTGCCGGAACTGCGCCGGATCGCGCTCGCGCAGGGCGACGACGGCGACGGTCTCGACGAGTGGCTGGTCACCGCGGCGACCATGGGCGGCGCCCGCGCGATGGGGCGGACCGACTTCGGGACCCTGACGGTCGGGGGCCGCGCCGACCTGGCGGTGTTCGACGTCCCCACCGACGGCGACCCGTACGCCGCCCTCGTCTCCGACGCCGCCGGTGCCTGCCGCGCGACCGTCCTGGCCGGCCGCCTGATCACCCACGCCTGACCTGTTAACCTTTCACGCCGCCGTGATCTGTGTAAGGATAACCGGTATCCTTACACGAATGCCGAGGGCGTGAAAGGATAAGGCCGTGGCTGAGCATCGCCGGGGTTCGTGGCCCGTCGACTGGAACGCGCCGACAAGGCGCCGTCGGAGTGGTGGGGCCTTCCACATGTATCTGCCCGACCGGCTGGTCGGCCGTCCGAGCCGCATACCGCAGGAGACGACGGTGCGCGCCGCGAAACTCGAGTCGGCGATTCGGGATCTCGCGGACCGTGAACATGCGCATCTGCTGGAGGGCGTCGCCAGGTTCCTCCTGCGGTCGGAGGCGGTCGCCTCGTCGAAGATCGAAGGACTGGTCGCCGCTCCCCAGAAGATCGCGCTTGCCGAGATGGCCGAGGTGCACGATGAGACGGTCCGCGGTTTCACCGAAACCGCCCGCCTGATCGCCAGCAACATCGCCGTGTTGCGGCGAGCCGTATCCGAATTGGCGACGATGCCGACAGTGGGGGTCGACGACATCCTCGACCTGCACCGCGCCCTGCTGCTCGACTCGCGGCACCACGGACTGCGAAAGGTACAGAACTGGATCGGTGGTGGTGACTCGAATCCACTGGGAGCCCAGTTCGTCCCGCCTCCCCCCGAAGACGTTCCCGAGCTGATGGCCGACCTCGTCGACTATCTCAATTCGGCCGGGGACGGACCTCTGGTGCAGGCCGCCATACTGCACGCCCAGTTCGAGACGATTCACCCGTTCACGGACGGGAACGGGCGCATCGGGCGGGCTCTCATCCACACGGTGCTGGCCAGGCGCGGCTTGACGAGTACGGCGATCTTGCCGATCTCCCTCGCACTGCGTACCCGGCAAGCCGAATACGTGGAGGGTTTGACCGCATACCGGTACTTCGGTGATGCGTCTTCCGATGTGGCGGTCGAGGGAGTCGACCGCTGGTTGCGGGTGTTTCTGGAGGCGGGCGAGATCGCCGTCGCCCAGGCCGATGAGCTTCTCCACGAGCTCACCGAGCTGCAGGGGAGGTGGCGTGCCCGGCTCGAAACGTATCGGACCGCGCACGGACTTCGGCCCGCTCCGAGATCGGGCTCGGCTGTGGCCCGACTGTTGGCGACGCTTCCCGAGACTCCCGCCTTGACCGCGCGGATCGTGGAGCGGTTGCTGAAGGTCAGTCACCCGGCCGCGCGTGCGGCACTGGAAGAGCTCGCCGAAGCGGGGATCCTGCACCGGAAGCAGGTGGAGCGTGGAACCACCGGTTATCTGGCGAAAGACGTGTTCGAGGTGCTCACCTTCGCGGAACGCCAGCTCGCGAGTGCGGACTGGGACACCCGGTTGTCGCCGCCGGTGCGGGCGGTGCCCGGACGGCCCCAGCAGGTGATATCGAATCAAGCGGCTACACTGCGCAACGGGCTGGACTAAGTCTAGTCTAGGATTAGACTATGCTCATGACCTACTCGGTGAACATCCACGAAGCCAAGACGCACCTGTCCCGGCTCTTGGAGCGGGTTGCGGCCGGCGAGCACATCGTCATCTCGAAGGCGGGAACGCCGATAGCCGATCTGGTACCTCACCGGCCGAAATCGATCCGCTTCGGTGGCATGTCCGGTGAGTTGCGTTATGACGACAGTGCTTTCGAAGTCGACCCTGAAATCCAATCCATGTTCTACGGAGACGACGTTGATTCTTCTTGACAGCCAGGTGGTCCTCTGGATGCTGGATGACAATCCCAGGCTCGGCCGGGCTGCCCGAAGCGCGATGAAGTCGGCGACCCGCACATTCGTCTCGGCTGCGACCGTTTGGGAGTTGACGATCAAGACGATGTTGGGGAAACTGTCGATCCCGCACGACTTCCAGACCCGCCTTGACGACGAAGGGCTGACACTGGTGTCGATCACGGCAGAACACGCGACATCGATTCGGGATTTCCCGGAGTTGGTCAAGCACGACCCCTTCGATCGGCTGATTCTCGCCCAGGCCAATTGCGAGGGTCTGCGCCTGCTCACCGCGGACCGCGTGTTGCTTTCGCTGGGGCGCCCCGAGGTCCTCGACGCCACCCGGTAGGTCGATGGAAGCGTGAGGTGGCACCTTCGGGGAGCGGGGCGGGCCGTTAGGGCGATGCGGCGGGTGGTTCCGGCGGCGAAGCTATAACGGTCTCGTATCGTTCCTTGCCCGGACGCGTCGCGGCGGGCAGGGTTGGCGTGTCTTGATCGGCGTCCGGACCCCGGCATCCGCGCCCTCTTGCCCCTGAATCCGGGAGTAGCCCCATATGTCTTTGAACCGTCGCTTCATGCGGCGCGCGTCGGCCCTGGTCGGCGCAACCGCCCTCGGTCTCGGCGTCGTCGCCGTGGCCGCCGCTCCAGCTCAGGCGGACGACACCGTGGACCTGTCGGTGTGGGTGCCGACGGCCACCGCCACCGCCGACAGCGGAGGCAAGGACGTCCGCGTCGTGGTCGGCAACGACGTGTCGGCCACCGCCACCGCCACCGGTGTGACCCTGGAGTTCCAGCTTCCCAAGGCGAAGGACGCCGGCGAGATCACGTTGTCGGACGAGTTCGCGTCCCGCTGCACGATCAACAACGCCGGCACCAAGGGGTCGTGCGAACTGGACGACATCGCGCCGGGCGCGGTCCAGAACCTCAAGGTGTTCACGGTTCACCCGAGTGAGCCGGGCGAATACGACCGGCCGCTCATCGGCCGGGTCAACGTGTCGGTGACCGCCGACCAGGCCGACGCCTTCGAGGACGACAACTCCGATGTGCTGATCGCCCGGATCGCCAAGGGCGAGGGCGTGGACCTGGCGGTGTGGGCCGACCGGGACATCGCGCTGCGTCCCGGGGAGAGCGGCACCGTCGACGAGACGGTGCTGACGGTCTCCAACGAGTCCGGTACCGACGTCACCGGGCTGCAGTTCTTCCTGCTGCTGCCGCAGCCGGTCCGGTTCACCGACGTGCCGCAGGGCTGCACCGTCAGCGAGGAACTCGCCGACGTGCAGTGCGTCTGGCCGGACGTGAGCATCCCCGCCGGCGGTGAGTTCCCGCTGGCCGGTGAGTACGCGCTGCCGTTCACGCTTCCCGGCGACGCCCCGTTCAACGTGAAGCTGGGGCCCGCCATGGGGGCGTTCAACGCCTACGACCAGGTCGAGCCGACCGGCTCCGAGACCCTGGTCATCGAGTCGGCCAGCGCCGCCGAGCAGGTCCGGGTGGAGACCGGGGCGGGCGAGGAGCCCACCACCTTCTCCACGGCCGAGGCCGAACCGCGTAACCCCTATGAGGACAACTGGGTCGAGTTCGCGGTGTTCAGCTACGAGGACCGCGCCGACCTGGCCGTCGGTGTCCCCACCATCAGCGGCTCGGTCGGCACCACCGTCACCGTCCCGGTGACCGTGGTCAACCACGGCCCGATCGCGACCGCGAGCCACCGGGTTGAGGCCCGCATCCCGTCGTACGCGCGGATCACCGCCGCGCCGAAGGGCTGCACGGTCCGCGGCGAGACCGAGACCGAGTTCGTCTGCCAGACCGACACGGCCCTGGAGGCCGGTGCCCAGGTCGTGTACACGGCCACCGTGGAACTGGTGTCGGCCCCGGAACAGTCCGAGTTCGGCATGGCGATCGTCGCCGGCGCCAACGAGGACCCGTACCTGCTGAACAACTCGGCGTTCTTCGCGGTGGAGTCGATCGAGAACCGCGCCGACCTGGCGCTGTCGGTCGGCGACGTCTCCGGCAACCCCGGTGACGTGCTGAACCTCGACTTCACCGTCGTCAACAACGGACCGGCCGCCGACCAGGGCTTCAGCCTGTTGGCGTTGATCCCGAGTCACGCCGAGGTGGGCGAGCTCCCGGCCGGTTGCCGGCCGGGTGGCGTCGGTGTCACCTGTACCTCCGGCGAGTCGCTGGAGGTCGGCGGAAGTGTCACGTTCACCATCCCGGTGACGATCGTGGAGGCTCCCGCGGAGCAGGAGTCCGGCATCGCCTCGGTGCTGGGCAACGCCCCCGACCCGGTCGAGGACAACAACACCGCGACCTTCCTCGTCGGTGCCACCGAGAACCGGGCCGACCTGTCGATCACCGTGAGCGACTTCTCCGGCAAGGTCGACGACACGATCGCCGGACTCGTCACCGTCACCAACGACGGTCCCGCCACCGTCACCGGTTACGAGGTGCTGTTCGACGTTCCCGAGCACGCCGCGCTCGCCGAGACCCCCGCCGGTTGCGAGGACGTCGGCGACGGCGTCACGCTGATCTGGTGCGGTGTCACCGAACCGCTGGCTCCCGGTGAGTCCCGCGACATCGAGATCACCTTGACCCTGACGGCGGCCCCGGAGGAGCAGCTTCCCGGGAACGCCGCGGTGTTCTCGATGGCGCACCCCGACACCGACGAGACCGACAACCTGACCCAGTACACCGTGTACGCCGAGACCGAGCCGGAGGTCCCCGGTCCGGGCGGCCCCGGTGAGGACCCGGACCCGCAGCTTCCGGTGACCGGTGTCAGCCTCAGCACGGCCGTCGTCGGTGCCGCTCTGGTGGCGGCGCTCGGTGCCGCCGCGTTGTTCGTCACGAAGCGCCGTCGTCGTTCGACGACCTACGGCGACCAGTGACCCGTCACGCGTTACCCCTCACGCCGGCCCCGCGAGCCCTTCCCCCCACCACGGCTCGCGGGGCCGGCCCCCTTTCGGCTACACGGCGGCTACACGGCGGCCACACGGCCGTCCCCGGCGCTTCGCGTTCCGGGATAGCCTGCCCCTCATGCGATACCGAGTCACCGGCCTGGCGATGTCGGTCCTGTTGGGAGTCACCGCGTGTTCCGCCGAGGAGCCGGCCACTCCGGGGGAGAGCCCGTTGATCTCGGCGATCGAGGAGACCAACACGCTGGTGCTCGAACTGGGTGAGACCTACCACCGGCTGCTCCGGGACTGCATGGCGCTGCGGGAGTTCCAGGTCCATCCACAGTGGCTGAACGAGCCGGTGGAGTCGTTGTACGGGCCGATCCTGTCGCTCCCGCAGGAGCCGCCCGGTTACTCCCTGATCCCGGAACCGGCGGTCGCCGCCGAGAACGGGTTCGGTGTATGGGCGAGTACCGCCCCGGACCCGCGCAGGGAGCAGCCCGACGAGTTCTCCGCGATGAACGAGACGTACCGGGACTCGTACCTTCGGGCGATGTACGGCGACGACCTCGTCGACAACCTCGACCCCGACTTCGGGGTGTTCTCCGGCGACGGCCAGGACGTGGTCGCCTCGTTGCGGATGGCCGCCGAGGACGCCCGCAGCGGGGACGCCGCGCACCCGGTGGGCGGCTGCTACGCCGAGGTCACCGACCAGGTGTTCGCGGACCCCGACGAGTTCACTCCGGGCGACTACTCCGGGGGACTGCCCGGGATGGGCTTCTGGCCGGATCTGTTCCACGGCAGCGGCATCGCGGAGGAGTTCGAGATCGCGATGGAACCGACCTGGCGGGAGTGGAACGACTGCACGGTCGCGGAGGGCTACGACCCGTTGACAGTCGACGCCGAGGGCTCCGAGATCCAAGGCTACGTGCGGTTGTTCTACCGGACGCCCGCCGAACTGGCCGCCGAGGCGGGCGAGTTCGCCGACGAGATCGAGGAACAGTTCGCCGCCGTCCCGGTGGCGAAGGGCGCGCCGTGGCCCTACGAGGAGGCGAAGCGGCAGGAGTTCGCCTACGCGGCGGCCGCCGCCGAATGCGGTGAGACGGTCGGACTGTGGTCGGCCCTGGACACCGGATGGGACGAATTGCTGGCAGTACGCGGCCCCGACCTGGAGGCGGAGGTCTTCGCCTACCGGCAGGCGGTGTCCGAGAGTCTCACCGAGGCTCAGGGGCTCCTGAAGTGACCGGCCGGGGGGCCGCCCACTTTCACGGTGTGCCCGCTGCCCGCCCCGTGACGGGTGTGCAAGGCTGAGTCCGTGGCCAGAGCATCGCTAGACAAGCAGACCCACGAGGTCGCCGAGATGTTCGACGGGGTCGCCCGTCGGTACGACTTCATGAACTCGGTGATGTCGATGGGAATGGACCGGCTGTGGCGCGCCGAGACCCGGCGCGCCCTCGAACTGTCCGCCGGGATGCGCTGCCTTGACCTGGGTGCCGGTTCCGGTGTCTCGACGCAGGAGCTCGCCAAGTCGGGGGCGTACGTCGTCGGCGCCGACATCTCGCTGGGCATGTTGGCGCAGGGGACCGGGCGGGGTGTGCCGTTGATCGCGGGGGACGCGATGGCGCTCCCGTTCTCCGACGAGTCCTTCGACGCGGTCACCATCTCGTTCGCGATCCGCAACCTGAACGATGTGGACCTCGGCCTCGCCGAGATGCACCGGGTGTTGAAGCCGGGCGGCCGGATCGTGGTGTGCGAGTTCGCGACCCCGACGTGGCGGCCCTTCCGGACCGTCTACATGGAGTACGTCATGCGGGGCTTCCCGCTGCTGGCCAAGCGGCTGTCGTCCAATCCGGACGCCTATGTGTACCTGGCGGAGTCGGTGCGGGCGTGGCCGCCGCAGCCGGAGTTCGCCGCGCAGATCCAGCGGGCGGGTTTCGCCCGGGTGGCCTGGCGAAACCTGGCCGGGGGAGCGGTGGCGCTTCACCGGGGCTTCAAGCCCCCGGCGCCTCCAGGTTAGGTTGCCCTAACCCGTAGGGGGCGTTCTCCTAGGGCCTAGACTGCACACCGACAACCTTTGTGAATGCGTTCACAAGCCCATAACGACACTCGGATCGTTACCGCCACCGCCCCGGCAGACCGAAGAACCCGACAACAACCGCGAGGATCGACGTGCCCAGCAGTCTCCAGCCGTCCGCAGACGCCGACGTCATCGTCGTCGGCGCGGGACCAGGTGGTTCGGCGGCGGCTTACCACATGGCCAGCCACGGCCTCGACGTCCTGTTGCTGGAGAAGACCGAGTTCCCGCGCGAGAAGGTCTGCGGTGACGGGCTCACCCCCAAGGCGGTCAGGCAGCTGCTCAGGATGGGCGTGGACACCTCGCCCGAAGCCGGGTGGATGCACAACAAGGGCCTCCGCGTCGTCGCCGGTGACATAAAACTCACCCTCGACTGGCCGACCCTCGATTCCTACCCCGCCTACGGGCTGACCCGCACCCGGCTCGACTTCGACGACCTGCTCGCCCAGCGCGCCGTCGTCGGAGGCGCCCGGCTGCGCACCGGCGTCAACGTCACCGCCCCGGTCTTCGACCGCGCCGGGCGGGTGTGCGGAGTCACCGCGCAGGTCGGCCCCGACAAGGAACCCACCACCTTCCGCGCCCCGCTGGTGGTCGCCGCCGACGGCGTGTCCGGCCGGATGGCACTGGCACTGGGAATCAACAAGCGGGACGACCGGCCGCTCGGCGTCGCCGTCCGCCGCTACTACTTCAGTGGCGAGAAACACGACGACGACTACCTGGAGTCGTGGCTCCAACTGCGCAGCGCCAACGACCCCGACACCCTGCTCCCCGGCTACGGATGGATCTTCGGCTTGGGTGACGGCCGTGTCAACGTGGGCCTGGGCGTACTCAACTCGTCGTCCGCGTTCGGCAAGACCAACTACCGGCAACTGCTGGTGGACTGGCTTTCCAGCACCCCCGAGGAATGGGGGATGCGGGACGAGACCAACGCGGACGGGCCGATCCGCGGCGCGGGCCTGCCGATGGGGTTCAACCGGGTCCCGCACTACTCGCGCGGCCTGATGCTGGTCGGCGACTCCGGCGGCATGGTCAACCCGTTCAACGGTGAGGGCATCGCCTACGCCATGGAGTCCGGCGAGGTCGCCGCGCAGTTCGCCGTCGACGCGCTCGCCCGTACGGCCGGACCGGCCCGCGAGGCGGTGCTGCGGCGCTACCCGGTCGAGCTCTCCCAGCGGTTCGGCGGCTACTACCGGCTCGGCGGCGTGTTCGTCAAGCTGATCGGCAACCCCACGATCATGAAGCTGTGCACCGAGCAGGGGATGCGCAGCCACACCCTCATGCGCTTCGTGCTCAAGCTGCTCGCCAATCTGACCGACCCGCGCGGCGGCGACGCCATGGACCGGGTGATCAACGGTCTCTCGAAGGTGGCTCCAGCGGTATGACCCTTCACCGGCCAACGGGGAACGCGTCCGGAGACGGCGGACGGGTTCCTTTTCCACGTGCCCCCAGAACTGCCGTTCCGGTGCGTCATGTGCCGGAGCACCCAGGCGGCCGGAACCAACCGACACTCACTAAGGTGACCGAAATGTGCATCGTAGGTAGGCGATAACGATGGAACTGTACGGACCGATCGTCGTCCTCTTCGCGATCGCGTTGGCCTTCGCGATCATCTCCGTCGTCGGCGCCCGTCTCGCCGGGCCGCGCCGGTTCAACCGCGCCAAGAACGAGGCGTACGAGTGCGGTATCGAACCCACCCCCACCGGACCGGGCGGCGGCAAGTTCCCGATCAAGTTCTACTTGACCGCGATGCTGTTCATCGTCTTCGATATCGAGATCATCTTCCTCTACCCGTGGGCGGTGGCGTTCGACTCGCTGGGCCTGTTCGGGTTCGTGGAGATGGTGCTGTTCATCGCCACCGTCTTCATCGCCTACACCTACGTGTGGCGGCGCGGCGGATTGGACTGGGACTGATGGCCACGCGTCTCGGATCACCCGGTACGTGTCCTCCGCCGGGTTGGGCGGACACGACCGGAACCAGCGGAATGGACGGGAACTGACCCATGGGTATCGAAGAGAAACTCCCCAACGGAATCCTGCTGACCACGGTGGAGAAGCTGGTCAACTGGACGCGCAAGGCGTCGTTCTGGCCGGCGACCTTCGGGTTGGCCTGTTGCGCCATCGAGATGATGGCCACCGGTGCCGCCCGCTACGACACCGCCCGGTTCGGCATGGAGGTGTTCCGCGCCTCCCCGCGACAGGCCGACCTGATGATCGTGGCGGGCCGGGTGAGCCAGAAGATGGCCCCGGTACTGCGCCAGATCTACGACCAGATGGCCGAACCCAAGTGGGTGCTGTCGATGGGTGTGTGCGCGTCCTCCGGTGGCATGTTCAACAACTACGCGATCGTTCAGGGCGTCGACCACGTCGTCCCCGTCGACATCTACCTGCCCGGCTGCCCGCCGCGGCCGGAGATGCTGCTGGACGCGATCCTGAAGCTGCACGACAAGATCATGGCCGAGCCGTTGGGCGACAAGCGCCGCGAGCAGCTGGAGGCCGCCGGTCCGCAGCTCGTGCCGCCGGGTTCGATGCCGTCGAGCTACCGGTTCAACAAGGAGAAGGCCGCCCAGTGGCGTGAGGCCGCCAAGACCGGTACCACCGAGCAGCTGCGTATCCGCAATTGGATGGCCGAGCAGGGCGTCAAGGTGGATTGATGTACTCGCTGTCTCACATAGGAGCCGGATCGTGAAGAACGACGACAAGGGTCTGTTCGGCGTCCGCGGCACCGGCGACACCTCCGGATTCGGAGGTCTGGTCCGGTCGCGTCCGCTGGCGGCCGTGGTCCCCACCCCGCCCCCGTACGGCGGCTACTTCGACGAGGTCGTGGAGACCCTCACCGACCTGGTCGACCCGGAGAGCGTCCACGCGGTGGTCGTCGACCGGGGTGAACTGACCATCCACGTCGACCGCGACCACATCGCCCAGGTCTGCCGGGCGATGCGCGACGACGAGGGCCTGCGTTTCGAACTGTGCAACAGCGTGTCCGGTGTGGACTACCCGGACCAGGAGGCGCGGTTCCACGTCGTCTACCAGCTCACCTCGATGACCTACCGCCGCACCGTCCGGCTGGAGGTCTCGGTGTCACTGGCCGACCCGCACGTCCCCAGCGTCACGGAGGTCTACCCCACCGCCGACTGGCAGGAACGTGAGACCTACGACATGTTCGGAGTCGTCTTCGATGGGCACCCCAACCTGACCCGGATCCTGATGCCGGACGACTGGGAGGGCTACCCGCAGCGCAAGGACTACCCGCTGGGCGGCATCCCGGTGGAGTACAAGAACGACGCCGAGATCGCGCCACCCGATGAGCGGAGGGCGTACAAGTGATGGTTCGCATCGACCCCTTCGGGGGGTGTGGGGTGGCGGAGCCCCCCACGGAGGAGCGGCTCTGCGCGCCGCCGGACGAACGGAGGGCGTACAAGTGAGCGCCGAGACCACCCACGAGACCACGACCCACGAGGACGCCTACGCGCAGTCCCGTGACACCACCGAGGGCAAGGTCTTCACCGTCACCGGTGGCGACTGGGACACCGTCGTCGGCGGCCACGACCCGATCAGCGACGAACGCCTCGTCGTGAACATGGGACCGCAGCACCCCTCCACCCACGGCGTGCTGCGACTGGTGGTCGAGATGGAGGGCGAGACCGTCCGCGAACTGCGGCCGGTGGTCGGTTACCTCCACACCGGGATCGAGAAGAACACCGAGTTCCGGACCTGGACGCAGGGGACCACCTTCGTCACCCGCGCCGACTACCTCGCCCCGATCTTCAACGAGACCGCGTACTGCCTCGCCGTGGAGAAACTGCTCGGTGTCGAGGTCCCCGAACGCGCCACCGTCATCCGCGTCATCATGATGGAGCTCAACCGGATCGCCTCCCACCTGGTGGGCCTGGCCACGACCGGTATGGAGCTGGGCGCGCTGTCGATGATGATCTACGGCTTCCGCGACCGCGAGTACATCCTGGACATCTTCGAGCTCGCCTCGGGCCTGCGGATGAACATGGCGTACGTGCGCCCCGGCGGCCTGGCCCAGGACCTCCCCGACGAGGCGATCACCAAGATCCGCGAGTTCCTGGCGTACATGCCGGGCTGCCTCAAGGACTACGACCGGCTCCTCACCGGCAACGCCATCTGGCAGGACCGCACCCAGGGTGTGGCCTACCTCGACGTGTCGGGTTGCCTGGCGCTGGGCGTCACCGGACCGGTGCTGCGGGCCGCGGGCCTGCCGTGGGACCTGCGCAAGACCATGCCCTACTGCGGTTACGAGACCTACGACTTCGAGGTCCCCACCCACACCGGCGCCGACGCCTGGGGCCGGTACCTGTGCCGGCTGGAGGAGATGCGGCAGAGCCTCCGCATCGTCGAACAGGCCCTGGACCGCCTGGAGCCGGGACCGACCATGGTCGAGGACAAGAAGATCGCCTGGCCCGCGCAACTGTCGGTCGGCGGCGACGGCATGGGCAACTCGTTGTCCCACGTCCGCAGGATCATGGGCCAGTCGATGGAGTCTCTGATCCACCACTTCAAGCTGGTGACCGAGGGCTTCCGGGTCCCGGCCGGGCAGGTGTACGTGCCGATCGAGGCCCCCCGCGGCGAGCTCGGCGTCCACCTCGTCTCCGACGGCGGCACCCGGCCCTACCGCATGCACATGCGGGAACCCAGCTTCATCAACCTGCAGGCAGTACCCGCCGTCGCGGAGGGTGGCCTGCTCGCCGACGTCATCGTCGGCGGCGCATCGCTCGACCCCGTCATGGGAGGTTGTGACCGGTAATGGCGTATTCGGAGGAACTGCGGGAGCAGGCGCGGCAGATCATGGCGCGCTACCCCGAGGGCAGGCAGCGTTCCGCGCTGCTGCCGATGCTGCACCTGGTGCAGAGCCACGACGGCTACGTGACCCCCGAGGGCATCGCGCTGTGCGCCGAGATGATCGGCATCACCAAGGCGCAGGTCGCGGCGGTGTCCACGTTCTACACCATGTACAAGCGTGAACCCACCGGCGACTTCCTGGTGAGCGTCTGTACCAACACCATGTGCGACGTCATGGGCGGACAGCGGGTCTACGACACGCTCAAGGAGTACCTGGGCGTCGACCACGACGAGACCACCGCCGACGGCAAGATCACCCTGGAGCACGCCGAGTGCCTGGCCGCCTGCGACTACGCGCCGGTCATGACGGTCAACTACGAGTTCTACGACCGGGTCACCCCCGACTCGGCGCTGGGAACCGTCGAGGCGCTCCAGAAGGGCGAGCGCCCGGCCCCCACCCGGGGTGCCCGGCTGTGCACGCTCAAGGAGATGTCCCGTCAACTCGCAGGCTGGTCGGAGGACCGCGCCGAGGCACTGGCAGACAACTCGCTGGGCGACGCGACACTGGCGGGCGCCCGCATGGCGGCCGACAACGGCGTCACCGCCCCGCAGATCGACCCGGCGACGCCGCTGGTCAAGAAGGAGAACTCATGACCCGGTGTCGTCCCGTCACGGCGACGGGCATCGAAACCCGCAAGCGAAGCGAGGTCTGAGCCGATGGCTTCCGCACCTTCCGCCGAGGTCCTGTCAAAGCTGACCCCGGTGCTCACCAAGCGCTGGCTGTCCCCCGAGGCGTGGAAGATCGACGTCTACGAGCAGCTCGACGGCTACGCCGCGCTGCGCAAGGCCGTCGAGTACCACCCCGACGAGATCATCGCCTTCATGAAGGAGTCGGGCCACCGGGGCCGCGGCGGCGCGGGCTTCCCCGTCGGCATGAAGTGGGCGTTCATCCCGCAGAACGACGGCAAGCCGCACTACCTCGTCGTCAACGCCGACGAGGGCGAGCCGGGCACCTGCAAGGACCTGCCCCTGATGATGAACGACCCCCACTCGCTCATCGAGGGCATCATCATCGCCTGCTACGCGGTGCGGGCCGAACGCGCGTACGTGTACGTGCGCGGTGAGGCCGTCCACGCCGCCCGGCGGCTGCGCAACGCCGTGGAGGAGGCCCGGGCCAAGGGCTACCTCGGCCGGAACGTCCTCGGCAGGGGCTTCGACCTGGACGTGGTCATCCACTCCGGTGCCGGCGCCTACATCTGCGGCGAGGAGACCGCGCTGCTGGACTCCCTGGAGGGATTCCGCGGCCAGCCGCGCCTACGCCCGCCGTTCCCCGCCACCCACGGCCTCTACGCCTCCCCGACGGTCATCAACAACGTCGGCTCCATCGCCTCCGTGCCGCACATCGTGCTCGGCGGCGCCGACTGGTGGAAGTCGCTCGGCAGCGAGAACGCCGCCGGGACGATGATCTACTCGCTGTCGGGCCGGGTGAAGAACCCCGGCCAGTACGAGTGCGGCATGGGCATCACCCTCAACGAGCTGCTGGAACTGGCCGGCGGCATGGCCGACGGGCACAACCTCAGGTTCTGGACGCCCGGTGGGTCCTCCACCCCGATGCTGACCGCCGAGCACGCCGACGTGCCGCTCGACTTCGACAGCATCGCCAAGGCCGGTTCGATCCTCGGCACCACCGCCATGATGATCTTCTCGGACCAGGACTGCCCGGTCTACGCCTCCTACCGCTGGATCGTGTTCTACGCGCACGAGTCCTGCGGCAAGTGCACCCCCTGCCGGGAGGGCAACTACTGGATGACGCGGGTGTACCGCCGCATCCTGTCCGGCCGGGGAACCCACGAGGACCTCGACACCCTGCTCGACGCCTGCGACAACCTGCTGGGCAGGTCGTTCTGCGGCCTCGGCGACGGCGCCACCTCGTGCGTCACCTCCTCGCTGAAGTACTTCAAGCAGGACTACCTGGACTACATCGAGGGCCGTCGCAAGCCCCTGTTGAACGCCGCGGACCTGGTGGGAGCGCACTGACCATGACCGACGAAACCGTCACGCTCACCATCGACGGGCTGGAAGTCACCGTCCCCAAGGGGACGCTGGTGATCCGGGCCGCCGAACGACTGGGCATCGAGATCCCCCGGTTCTGCGACCACCCCCTGCTGGAACCGGTCGGCGCCTGCCGGCAGTGCCTCGTCGACGTGGAGGGGCAACGCAAACCGCTGGCCTCCTGCACCGCGACCTGCACAGACGGCATGGTGGTGAAGACCCAGTTGACCTCTCCGGTCGCCAAGAAGGCGCAGGAGGGGATCATGGAGTTCCTCCTCATCAACCACCCACTCGACTGCCCGATGTGCGACAAGGGCGGCGAATGCCCCCTGCAGAACCAGGCGATGAGCACCGGCCGGACCGAGTCCCGGTTCCACGAGGAGAAGCGGACGTACCGCAAGGTGCTGCCGATCTCCTCCCAGGTGCTGCTCGACCGGGAACGGTGCGTCCTGTGCGCCCGCTGCACCCGGTTCTCCGAGCAGGTCGCCGGCGACCCCTTCATCGAGTTGATGGAGCGCTCCTCGCTGGAACAGGTCGGGATCTACGAGGACGAGCCGTTCGAGTCGTACTTCTCCGGCAACACCGTGCAGATCTGCCCGGTCGGCGCGCTCACCGGTGCCCAGTACCGGTTCCAGGCGCGGCCGTTCGACCTGATCTCCTCACCCAGCATGTGCGAGCACTGCTCCGCCGGATGCGCGCAGCGCACCGACCACCGCCGCGGTAAGGTGCTTCGCCGCCTCGCCGGCGACGACCCGCAGGTCAACGCCGAGTGGAACTGCGACAAGGGCCGTTGGGCGTTCGGATACCAGAACACCGACAACCGGATCCTCCACCCGATGGTGCGGGGCAAGGACGGTGAACTGCACGAGGCCTCCTGGCCCGACGCGCTGCGCGTCGCGGCGGAGGGCCTGGCCCGGGCGAAGCAGGCCGGAGGCGTCGGTGTCCTGACCGGCGGCCGGCTCACCATCGAGGACGCCTACGCGTACTCGAAGTTCAGCCGCCTGGTGCTGGACACCAACGACGTGGACTTCCGGTCCCGCCCCCACTCCGCGGAGGAGGCCGAGTTCCTCGGCCACGCCGTCGCCGGAGTGCACCCCGCCTCGGGCGCCACCACCTACGAGACCGTCGAGCAGGCACCTGTGGTGCTGATCGCGGGACTCGAGGCCGAGGAGGAGTGCCCGATCCTGTTCCTGCGGCTGCGCAAGGCGCACCGCAAGACCGGCCAGAAGTCCTACGTGGTGGCGCCGTTCGCCACCGAGGGCACCCGCAAGTTCGGCGGCGAACTCGTCGCGACGGTGCCCGGCGGCGAGGCCACGGTCCTGTCCGGGTACGCCGACGGCAACGGCGACATGGCCGACGTGCTGCGGGCACCCGGAAGCGTCATCCTGGTGGGTGAGCGGCTGGCGACGGTGCCCGGCGCACTGACCGCCGCCGCCCGGCTCGCCAAGGCGACCGGCGCGAAGCTGGCGTGGGTGCCGCGCCGCGCCGGCGACCGGGGAGCCGTGGACGTCGGACTCCTTCCGGGCCTGCTGCCCGGCGGTGGAGCCGTCGACGACGCCGCAGACCGGTCCACACTGGCCGCCTACTGGGGTACCGGATCGCTGCCCTCGTCGGCGGGCCGCGACACGGCCGGCATCCTGGCCGCCGCGTCGGCGGGCGAACTCGGCGGCCTGCTGGTCGCCGGTGTCGACGTCTTCGACCTGGCCGACCCGGCCGCCGCCGAGGCGGCGCTGTACGACGCGCCGTTCATCGTCTCCATCGAGCAGCGCCACACCGCCGTCACCCGGCGGGCCTCGGTGGTGCTGCCGATCGCGACCGTCTCGGAGAAGGGCGGTGCCTTCCTCAACTGGGAGGGCCGGCTGCGCACCTTCGACGCCGCGCTGGACTCGCCGCTGCTGAGCGACTACGAGGTCCTGCAGGCGTTGAGCGAGGTCATGGGAGCCGACCTGGGCTTCGACTCGCTGCGCGCGGTGCGCGGTGAACTGGCGGGCGTCCCGACCCCGGGCGGCCGGATCCCGGCTCCGCTGGTGTCGGCGGCGACCCCGGCCGGCGCGGGTGCCGGACAGGCCCTGTTGGCGACCTGGCGGCACCTGCTGGACTCCGGCACGCTGCAGGACAACAACGCCCAGCTCGCCGGAACGGCACGCAAGCCGGTCGTGCGGCTGTCGGCCGACACCGCGGCGGCGATCGGCGCGGTGAACGGCGGCGCGGTCACGGTCTCCACCCCGGCGGGCGGGATCACCCTGCCGCTGGAGGTCACCGTCATGCCCGACCAGGTCGTGTGGCTGCCGACCAACTCGCCGGGTTCCGGCGTACACAGAGGACTTGGCGTGACGGCGGGCGAGGTCGTGTCGATCGCCGCGTACGACGGAGGCGGCAGATGAGGTTTTCCGAGCCGCTCCGGCAACGAGTGAGTGTGGAGGAATCCGCGTGAACGGTCTTGAGTCCTTCGGGCAGGACCCGTGGTGGCTGGTCGGCCTGAAGGCGCTGGCGATCTTCGTCATCCTGGTGCTGTTGACGCTGTTCAGCATCTGGTACGAGCGCAAGGTGGTCGCGTGGATGCAGGTGCGTCCCGGCCCCAACCGCAACGGCCCGTTCGGTCTGCTCCAGAGCCTCGCCGACGGTCTGAAACTGGCGTTCAAGGAGGACCTGGTCCCCAAGGCCGCCGACAAGATCGTCTTCCTGCTCGCGCCCATGATCTCCACGGTCTGCGCGTTCACCGCGTTCGCGGTGATCCCGTTCGGCCCGGTGGTGAGCGTCTTCGGAGTGGAGACCCCGCTCCAGTTGACGGACCTGCCGGTGGCGGTGCTGCTGGTGCTGGCCACGTCGGCGCTCGGCGTGTACGGCATCGTGCTGGGCGGCTGGTCCTCCGGCTCGACCTACTCGCTGTTGGGCTCGCTGCGGGCCGCCGCGCAGGTCATCTCGTACGAGATCGCGATGGGCCTGTCCATCGTGGCGGTGTTCCTGACCGCCGGCAGCCTCTCCACCAGCCAGATCGTCGCCGCCCAGCAGGGCGGGCAGGAGGTCACGCTCTTCGGAACGTCCTTCACGATCCCCGGCTGGTACGCGCTGCTGCTGCTCCCCAGCTTCATCGTGTTCGCGATCTCGGTCGTCGGTGAGACCAACCGCGCCCCGTTCGACCTCCCCGAGGCCGAGTCGGAACTGGTCGGCGGTTTCCACACCGAGTACTCGTCGCTGAAGTTCGCGCTGTTCTTCCTCGCCGAGTACATCAACATGGTGACCGTGTCGGCGATGGCCACGACCCTGTTCCTGGGTGGCTGGCAGGCTCCGTTCCCGGCGAGCTGGTGGCCGGGCGCCAACGAGGGCTGGTGGCCGGTGCTGTGGTTCTTCCTCAAGGTCCTGATCCTGCTGTTCGGGTTCGTGTGGCTGCGGGGGACGCTTCCCCGGTTCCGCTACGACCAGTTCATGCGGCTGGGCTGGAAGGTCCTCGTCCCCGCGAACCTGCTGTGGATCGTGGTGCTGGCCGCCGTGCGCGCCGGCACCCAGCAGCCGGAGTGGTCGGCCCAGTGGGTCGGCATGATCGGTGGCGCGTTCCTGCTGGTGCTGTTGGTGATCTGGTTCTGGCCGGGTCGCAAGAAGTACGAGCAGGCGACCGAACCCGACACCGGGCTGGGCGGCTTCCCCGTCCCGCCGCTGGACCTGCAGGTCCCGCCGTCGCCGCGCGTCAAGCGGCTCACCGCCGAACGTGAACCCGTGTCGGTGTCGGCCGGTGACGACGCCACCGCCGAAGGAAAGGAGGGCTGACCGTGTTCGGTACCGCCAAGAGTTTCGGCGTCACCTTCGCCCACATGTTCAAGAAGCAGGTGACGGAGAAGTACCCGGAGGTGCGCAAGCCCACGGCTCCGCGCTACCACGGGCGCCACATCCTCAACCGGCACCCCGACGGGCTGGAGAAGTGCGTCGGCTGCGAACTGTGCGCCTGGGCGTGCCCCGCCGACGCGATCTTCGTGGAGGGCGGCAACAACACCGAGCACGCCCGCTACTCGCCCGGTGAGCGTTACGCCAAGGACTACCAGATCAACTACGCCCGCTGCATCTTCTGCGGACTGTGCATCGAGGCGTGCCCGACCCGTTCACTCACCATGAGCAACGAGTACGAGCTCGCCGCCGACAACCGCAAGGACCTCATCTTCACCAAGGAGATGCTGCTGGCGCCGCTGATGGAGGGGATGGAGCAGCCTCCCCACCCGATGCGGCTGGGCGACTCCGAGAAGGACTACTACGTCAAGGCGCTGGACGACCCCGGTACCTCCGTCGGTGCGGAACGGTCGCAGCGTGAACAGTGGGTGGCCGACCACACGGCCGCCGACAGCGAGGCCGCGCGGCTCGCCGAGCTCCGCGACGAGGCCGCCGTGACCGAGGACGAGCACCCCTCCAAGGCGCCGAACCTCGCGGGCGACCCCAGCAAAGAGGTGAAGAAATGAACCTGCTCGCCGACGCACTGGCCAGCGGAACCGTCACCACCGGTGAGGCGGTGACGTTCTGGATCCTGGCCCCCATCGCGCTGGGCGGCGCCATCGGCATGGTGCTGGCGCGCAGCGCCGTCCACTCCGCGCTGCTGCTGGCGTGCACGATGCTCTCGCTGGGCGTGCTGTACATGCTCCAGTCGGGACCGTTCATCGGGTTCGTGCAGATCATCGTCTACACCGGCGCGATCATGATGCTGTTCCTGTTCGTGATCATGCTGGTGGGCCGCGACTCCCGGGACTCCCTCCTGGAGACGCTACGCGGTCAGCGGCTCGCCGCGATCGGGCTCGGCATCGGCATGGCGCTGCTGCTGTGCACCGGCCTGGCCCGCGGCATCGGCTCGGTGACCGCCGTCGGTCTCGACGAGGCCAACGCGAACGGGAACGTCCAGGGCATCGCCGCGGACCTGTTCACCAAGTACGTGTTCGCCTTCGAGGTGACGTCGGCGCTGCTCATCACCGCCGCCGTCGGCGCCATGCTGCTGGCCCACGTCGAGCGCCGCAAGGGCGACCGGCCCGGCCAGAAGGAGCTGTCGCGGTTGCGGTTCCGGAAGGGCAACTACCCCGGACCGAAGGCCGGCCCGGGCGTGTTCGCCACCTCCGACTCGGTCGCGACCCCGGCGCTGCTGCCGGACGGCACCGAGAGCGAACGCAGCATCTCGCCGGTCGTGCCGGTGCGGGAACTCACCCCCGCCGAGGCCGCGCCCAAGGGCACGGACGGAGGGAAGCGGAAGTGACCGTCCCCGTCCGCCCGTCCATCACGTGCCCGTCGCCGAGGAGTGACGTCCGATGACTCCCACTTATGCCGTGTCTTCTCACGAGGGGCTTCGCCACCTCGTGCTCTCCCCGCAGGCGGCGTGCCCGCCGGTTTGGAGTGACGCGCGATGACCCCCACCTACTACCTGGTCCTGGCCGCCGCGCTGTTCACCATCGGCGCGGTCGGGGTCCTGGTGCGCCGCAACGCGATCGTGGTGTTCATGTGCGTGGAGTTGATGCTCAACGCGGCGAACCTGACGCTGGTCACCTTCTCGCGTATCAACGGCACGCTCGACGGCCAGATCATGTCGTTCTTCGTCATGGTGGTCGCCGCCGCCGAGGTCGTGATCGGTCTGGCGATCATCATGTCCATCTATCGATCCCGCCGTTCGGCGTCGGTCGACGACGCGAACCTGTTGAAGTACTGATGTCCTGCTTGGAGTTTGGTGTGTCCGTACCTGGTGGTGCCCTCGCCCGCCGCCTGTCCGCGGGTGCGTCGCGTCATGACGTGCCCGGTTCCCCGCCCCACGGCGGCGCGGCCGGGACATCGGAAACCGTCAACGGCCTGTCGGCCCGCAAAGTGAGGGCATAACCGTCGTGGATACCGTATTCGCGCCCGCCACCGGGGCGCTCTCTTGGATGTGGCTGCTGATCGCCCTGCCGTTGGCGGGCGCGACGGTTCTGCTGTTGCTGGGACGACGCGCCGACCGGTGGGGCCACCTGCTGGGCACCGCCACCGTCGGTGCCGCCTTCGTGCTGGGACTGGTGTTCTTCCTCCAGTTGTCCGGCCTGCCCGACGACGCCAGGTCGGCGACACTCGACCTGTTCACCTTCGTCGAGTCCGGCAGCCTGAACATCTCGGCGGGACTGTTGTTCGACCCGCTCAGCGCGGTGTTCGTCCTGTTGATCACGGGCGTGGGTTTCCTGATCCACGTCTACGCGATCGGGTACATGTCGCACGACGAGGGAAGGCGCCGCTTCTTCGCGTTCTTCAACCTGTTCGTCGCGGCGATGCTGCTGCTGGTGCTCGGCGACAACTACGTGATGATGTTCGTCGGCTGGGAGGGCGTCGGTGTCGCCTCCTACCTGCTGATCTCGTTCTGGTTCAACCGGCCCAGCGCCGCGACCGCCGGTAAGAAGGCGTTCCTGGCCAACCGGGTCGGCGACGCCGGGTTCCTCATCGCGATCTTCCTGATGTTCGCGTCGTTCGGTTCGACGGACTTCCAGACCGTGTTCAACGGCACCGCCGCCAACAACCTGGCGTCCGGGACCGTCCTGGCGATCGGGTTGTTCCTGCTGTTGGGCGCCTGCGGAAAGTCCGGCCAGTTCCCGTTGCAGACCTGGCTCCCCGACGCCATGGAGGGTCCGACCCCGGTGTCGGCCCTGATCCACGCGGCGACCATGGTGACCGCGGGCGTCTACCTGATCGCCCGCTCGCACCCGATCTTCTCGGCCAACGAGACCGCGCAACTGGTCGTGGTCTCGATCGGTGCACTGACCCTGCTGATCGGGTGCGTCATCGGCTGCGCCAAGGACGACATCAAGCGGGTACTGGCGTACTCGACGGTGTCGCAGATCGGGTACATGTTCCTGGCCGTCGGCCTGGGTGGCGCCGCCTACGCGCTGGGCATCATCCACCTGCTGGCGCACGGCTTCTTCAAGGCCGGCCTGTTCCTGGGCGCCGGTTCCGTCATGCACGGCATGAACGACCAGGTCGACATCCGCCGGTTCGGTGGACTGTGGAAGTACATGAAGTCGACCTGGTTCACGTTCCTGCTGGGCTACCTGGCGATCATCGGCCTGCCGCCGCTGTCGGGCTTCTTCACCAAGGACCCGATCATCCTGGCCGCCTTCAACCGCGAGGGCTGGCAGGGCTGGGTGTTCGGCGGCGCCGCGCTGCTGGGCGCCGGACTCACCGCGTTCTACATGACGCGACTGTTCATCCTGACCTTCCACGGCCCCAAGCGGTGGACCGACGACATCGAGCACCCGCACGAGTCGCCGGCGATCATGACGATCCCGTTGTGGATCCTCGCGGTCGGTTCGGTCGCGGCCGGTGGGCTCATGTCCACCTCGGTGGTGAACTGGCTGACCCCGGTGTTCGGGCACACCGAGCACCACGAGGAGAAGATGTCGCACTGGACGGCGACCGGCCTCACCATGGCGCTGGTCGTGCTCGGCGTGGTCATCGCGTTCCTGCTGTTCCGCCGCGGCACCGCCCTGGCCGAGCAGCCCGCCCGCACGCACATCGTGCGGGCCGCGCGGCAGAACCTGTACGCCGACCGGTTCAACGAACTGGTCCTCGAACTGCCCGGCCGACTGCTCACCCGCGCGCTGGTGTGGGTGGACAACCGGGGTGTGGACGGCGTCGTCAACGGCCTGGCCGCCGCAGTGGGCGGCGGATCGGCGCGACTGCGCCGCTCCCAGACCGGCTTCGTCCGCAGTTACGCATTGTCCATTCTGTCTGGAGCGGTCGTCGTCGTGGCGGCCCTGTTGGTGGTGACGTTCGGGTGAGCTCGTTTCCGTTCCTCTCGGCGCTGATCGTGGTGCCCCTGATCGGGGCGCTCATCACCGCCGCCGTACCGAAGGGCAAACCCCGGCAGGCCAAGTTCATCGCCATGGGCTTCTCGCTGGTCGTCCTGGCGATCACCGCGGTCATGTGCGTGCGGTTCACGGCCGGCGACCGGGCGCTCCAGTTCACCGAGCACTACTCGTGGGTGCCCGACTGGGGCCTGAACCTCAGCTTCGGTGTGGACGGCATCGCGCTGGTCATGCTGGCGTTGACGGCCGTGCTGACCCCCGTCGTGATCGGGGCGTCCTGGAACGACGCCGACGCCGAGAAGCGCAACGTCCCCACGTTCTTCGCGTTGATCCTGGCGTTGCAGGCGACCATGATCGGCACCTTCGTGTCGGCCAACGTCCTGCTGTTCTACATCTTCTTCGAAGTCATGCTGGTGCCGATGTACTTCCTGATCGGCTCCTACGGCGGACTCCGCCGCCAGTACGCCGCGGTGAAGTTCTTCCTGTACTCGCTGCTGGGCGGCATGGTGCTGCTCGCCGCGATCATCGGACTGTGGGTCGCCTCCGGCGGCGTCATGGACTGGCAGGCGCTCATCGACGGCGGCCCCGTCGACCCGACCCTGCAGAACTGGCTGTTCCTGGGCTTCTTCCTGGCGTTCGCGATCAAGGCGCCGTTCTTCCCGTTCCACACCTGGCTCCCCGACGCCGGTGGCGCCGCCCCGGCCGGTGTGGCGGCGCTGCTGGTCGGCGTCATGGACAAGATCGGCACCTTCGCGATCCTGCGGTACTGCCTGCCGTTGTTCCCCGACGCGTCGCAGACCTTCGCGCCGCTGGCGATCGCGCTGGCGCTCGTCGGCGTCATCTACGGTGCGCTGGTCGCGATCGGGCAGACCGACCTGCGTCGCCTGGTCGCGTACACCTCGATCGCGCACTTCGGCTTCATCGGTGTCGGCATCTTCGCCTTCACGACCCAGTCGGGCACCGGCGCGGTCCTGTACATGGTCAACCACGGCCTCGCCACCGGACTGCTGTTCATCGTGGTGGGCATGCTGGCCGCCCGGCGCGGTTCCTCCCAGATCGCCGACTTCGGCGGTGCCGGGAAGCTGATGCCGCTGCTGGCGGGCACGTTCTTCATCGCGGGCATGGCGTCCCTGGCGTTGCCGGGCACCGCGCCGTTCGTCTCGGAGTTCCTGGTCATGCTGGGGACGTTCTCGGTGAACAAGCCGGTCGCGATCATCTCGGTGCTGGGCATCATCCTGGCCGCCGGTTACGTGCTGTGGATGTACCAGCGGACCATGCAGGGCACCCTGAACCCGGCGCTGACCGAGCTCAAGCCGATGCGCAGGGACCTCAACCTGCGCGAGAAGCTGGTGGTGACTCCGCTGATCGTCGGGATCCTGGCCCTGGGCGTCTACCCGCAGCCGGTCCTGGACATCATCAACCCGGCCGTGGAGAGCACCCTCGACTTCGTGGGCGTGACCGATCCGGCGCCCACCGTACCCACTGCCGAACCGGTCGCGACGGGAGACAACTAAGTGACCACCATGGTTTCCGCCGATACTCTCGACATCAGCTTCCCCGAGGTCGACTACCTGGCGCTGGCACCGTTGCTGATCGTGTTCGGTGCCGCCTGCGTGGGAATCCTCCTGGAGGCGTTCCTGCCGAGGACCCGCCGCTACTCGGCGCAACTCGTGCTGTCGGTGGTCGGCCTGGTCGCCGCACTGGTGACCATCGTGATGAACGTCGGTGAGGACCGCCCGGCCTTCGCGATGTCCGACGGCAGCCGCGTCGACGCGATCGTCATCGACGGTCCCGGCCTGTTCCTGATGGGCGCGATCGTGGCGATGGGCGTCATCGCGGTACTGCTGATCGCCGAACGCCGGGTCTCGGCCGGTGGCGCGTTCGTCGCCCACGCCGCGGTCGCGGCGGACAGCAAGGCGGACGCCGCACAGGCCCGGCACCCCGGGGCCACCGAGGTGTTCCCGCTGACCATGTTCGCCATCGGCGGCATGATGCTGTTCTGCGTCGCCGGTGACCTGCTGACCATGTTCATCGCGCTGGAGGCGTTCTCGCTGCCGCTGTACCTGCTGTGCGGTCTGGCGCGCCGCCGCCGCCTCCTGTCGCAGGAGGCCGCGATGAAGTACTTCCTGCTGGGCGCGTTCGCGTCGGCGTTCTTCATCTACGGTGTCGCGCTGCTGTACGGCTACGCCGGCTCGGTGCAGCTCGTGGACATCAACGCCGCGATCGCCGCCTCCGGCAACTCGCAGGTGCTGCTGCTGTCGGGTCTGGCGATGCTCGCCGTCGGCCTGCTGTTCAAGGCCGCCGCCGTGCCGTTCCACGTCTGGACCCCCGACGTCTACACCGGTGCCCCCACGCCGGTGACCGCGCTGATGGCCGCCTGCACGAAGGTCGCCGCGATCGGCGGACTGCTGCGGGTGTTCAACGTCGCGTTCGGCAACTCGGGCAACCCCGGCGGGCCGAGCCTCGCGTGGGACTGGCGCCCGATCCTGATCGCGATCGCCATCGCCACGATGGTGATCGGCGCGATCCTGGCGGTCACCCAGACCGACATCAAGCGGCTGCTGGCCTACTCGTCGATCGCCAACGCCGGGTACCTGCTGGTGGGCGTGATCGCGCTCGGCCAGGCGTTGGGCGCGACCCTGTTCTACCTGGTCGCGTACGGCTTCACGGTGCTGGCGGCGTTCGCGGTGGTGACGCTGGTCCGGGACTCGCAGGGCGAGGCCACCCACCTGTCCCGGTGGGCCGGGCTGGCGAAGCGGTCACCCCGGTTCGCGGTGATCTTCACGCTGCTGATGCTGGCGTTCGCGGGTATCCCGTTGACGTCCGGCTTCGCGGCGAAGTTCGCGGTGTTCTCATCGGCGCTGGAGGCGGGACAGACCTCCCTGGTGATCGTGGGTGTGCTGTCGAGCGTGATCCTGGCGTTCCCGTACCTGAAGGTCGTCGTCCTGCTGTGGCTCTCGCAGCCGGTGGAGGACGCGCCGGCGGTGTCGATGCCGGGCTTCATGACCGGTACCGCCGTCACCGTCGGTGTTGTGTTCACCGTGCTGTTGGGTCTGGCCCCGCAGGTGTTGCTGAACATCGTGGACGGTGCCGGCCAGTTCCTGGCGAAGTAGCCCGTTCCGCACTCACACCGGCCCGGACGCCGTACGGCGTCCGGGCCGGTCGCATGTCCGCCACCGGACCTCGGGAGGGGTGATCCACCTCTCAGAAGTGCAGGTCGGAGGTTGAAATGGTGGGTGGCAACAAGGTGCCGCCCCATGACGGAATTCTCCGGGGGTGCTAGACTAACGCGTAGGAGGGTTCGCCTTCCGATCCAGCCCTAGGCTCCACATCATGTGGGGCCTTTGTGCGTTGAGGGGCTACTTGTCCCATCGGGCGCCAACAATGGTTGTGTATGATCTTAGGCGCGAGTCGTCCCCACAGACGTTGGTTTGCGTTCGTAGCGCGGTCATTCGACTCTGTATGAGTTTGAATTCTCCGATGCAGGAATGCGACCATGTCGGCAGCTTGTACGAGGCGACTCGCGTGTGACGGCGCGAAGTGCAATGTATCCACGATTCGGGTGAGTTTTCTGGACCGATAACCCGGAGTCCGTCCTCGCTGATAAAGATTCAGGTTGGTCCGATGTTGGGCCTGCCCATCGACCTCGTCGGCGATAACCAACGCATATTGACACCACTCGGTGGCAAGAACGTCGATCCGTTCAAGAAGGTGTTGAAGGACGATCGAATGAGGAGTAGACGGTTCCACATACCGCTTTCGGAGCCCTGCCGCGTCCACGCCACGGAGGATCACCCCGGTGGAGTAGTCGGCGATGGCTTGAAAGGTATCGTTATACACGCTGATGCGAGCTCTTGGCGGTAGACCCTGCCAACAGTCGTACCCCTGAAACAATTCATAACCGTGTAGCTCCGCGTCTTCCCTCACTCCGAAAGATGCGACGGCTTTATCCACTACGGCATCAAGTGACGCAGTCAGGGCGATGGCCGCAGGACCATCACACAGAATCGCCGCCATGAAATACCAGTCGCTGCTGTAAGACTCATCCACATACGCGAGCAGCATATGGTTACGATACTTCGCCGACACGGAGTGTGATCGCGCGGTGTCGTCGAACGCATGGTCGTCTCCACTGGCCGAGTGAGCCAGATCGAACACCGCGAGATCGCCACCAATGATTTGCCGGCCCGTTATATCAGGGCGCTCATTGTGAACTGAAGTCGGCGGCCGATTTCGACGCAGCAGGCTTCGTCGTGGCCTCGAGGAGGGTAGCCGCGCGCCCGTCGAGGGCCCGGCCGCCTGATCGGGCAGGGCGGCCGCATGGCATGCCGCATGACATGATCGGGGCGACATGCTCCTCCGGCACGGGAGTTCGACGCGACGGAGGATCGTGTGCCGGAACTTCCCTACTTCCTGGCGGTCGTCCCCACGGTGCTGATCGTGGGCGGTCTCGCGCTTCTGCTGCTGGTGATGGCGTGGCTGGCCCTGGTCGCCGTGTTCGGGTTCGCGATCACGGGCGGTCTACGCGCCTGGCTGCGGCGGCGAACGAGGTCCGGTGCGGGCGCGGTCGACTCCGAATAGCGACCTTCGGTGGTCGCATATCCGACAGCGACAGCGACAGCGACAGCGACGGCGCCCCGCGTCCGTCGTTGGGCTCGACATGGAGCAGCCGAGCGAAGAATCCGACGACATCACCGAATGGCCGCCACGCCTTCAGGCGGTACTGGACGCCTACGCACGGCTCCAGGCCGACCCTGTGGAGTGGGCGTCATATGTCGCCGAGGGTGCGGAATGGGAACGGGTGGCTGTCGCCGACCTGTGCGAGCGGTTGAAGGACGAACCGTGGCCGGATTCTTGAGACGGCGCCGGGCCGCGTCACCCATCGCGGCGACCGACACGGCAAGATAGGGGCCATGTCGGTAACGCCCGGGACAGGTGGTGCCTAGTGCACCCGGTCATCCCGTATGTCATCGCGGCGCTGTTGTTCGGCGTCGGCCTGTACGGCGTACTGGTCCGGCGTAACGCGGTGATGGTGCTGGCGGCGGTCGAGCTGCTGCTGGGCGCCGTGAACCTCATACTCGTCACCGCCGACGTCGCCCCGCTCACCGGCGACACCGGACACTCCGGACAGTCGTTCGCGCTGTTCGTCATCGTCATCGCCGCCGCCGAGATCGGTGTCGGCCTCGCCCTGGTACTCCACCTGTTCCGGCTGCGCGGCGACATCGACACCCAGGACATCGACAGGGGAGAACAGGGCGAGCCCTCGCCCGAGACCACCGCGCCGACCGGGAGCCGGGGATGAGCGCGAGCATCTGGTTGCTGCCGCTGGCCCCCGCCGCCTGCGCCCTCGCCGGGCTACTGGTGCCGCCGTCCGGCCGACGCCCCGCCGCGGCGATCGCGGTCACCGGAACCGCGATCGCCTTCGTCACCGCGGTCGCCCTGGCCTTCGGCGGCGGCACCTACCACTTCGCCACCCGGCTCGCGGGCTTCGGTGACATCACCGTCCACGCGGCCGTGACCGTCACCCCGGTCGCCGCGTACGTGGCCGTCGCGGTGGCGACCGTGGCGCTGCTCGTGCAGGTCTACTCGTACGCGTACCTGCGAGACGACGACCGGTACGTCCCCTACGCCGCCCAGGTGGCGCTGTTCACCGCCGCGATGCTGCTCGTCGTCGTCTCCGACGACCTCGTCCTGCTGCTCATCGGCTGGGAACTCATGGGCGCCTGCTCGTATCTGCTGATCGGGCACGACCGCCGCCTACCGGAGGCGCCCGCCGCGGCCGTCAAGGCGTTCCTGGTGACGCGGGTCGGTGACGTGGGCCTGCTGCTCGGTATCGCGCTGCTCGGGTTCCACACCGGATCGTTCCGGATACCGGAGGTCCTGGCGGCGCTCCCGGACATGACGCCCGGGACGGTCACCGCCGCCGCCCTGCTCGTCCTCGCGGGCGCCGCCGGGAAGAGCGCCCAGTTCCCGCTGCACAGTTGGTTGCCCGACGCGATGGCCGGCCCCACCCCGGTGTCCGCGCTCATCCACGCCGCCACCATGGTCGCCGCCGGCGCGTTCCTGCTGTTCCGGTTGCTGCCGCTGTACACCGGAGCGGCCGCCGTCGTGGTCGCCCTCGTCGCGGCCGTCACGATGATCGGCGCGGCACTGGCCGCGTTGGCGTCCGACGACCTGAAGCGGGTGCTGGCGTGGTCGACGGTCAGCCAGGTCGCGTTCATGTTCGGCGGCATCGCCGTCGCCGCCGGTGACGCCGCCGTGTTCCACCTGCTCAGCCACGCCGCGTTCAAGGCGTTGCTGTTCCTGGCCGCCGGCGCCGTCATCCACGTCGCGGGCGGCAACTCACTGGCCGCGATGGGCGGTCTGCGGCACGGCGCGCCCGTGCTGTTCACGACGATGACGCTCGGCTTCGCCGCACTGGCCGGGATCCCGCCACTGTCGGGGTTCTGGAGCAAGGAGAGCATCCTGGGGGCCGCCGCCGGAGCGGGCGGCCTCACCGGGAACCTCGTGCTGTGGGCGGGGATCGTGACGGTGGCGCTCACCGCCGCGTACGCGACCCGCGCCTGGCTGCTGGTGTTCCTCGGCGCGCCGCGCGGCAGCACCGGGCACGACCCGGAACCGCTCATGCGCTGGCCGCTGCTGATCCTGGCGGTACCGACCGTGCTGTTGGGAGTCGCCGCCTTCGCCGGGCCCGTCTCCGGCGAACCGCCTCACCTGTGGCCGACCCTGCCGGTACTGGCCGCGACCGCGCTCGGCGCCGCGGCGGTGTACCTGTGGTGGCGGCGGGAACCGGCGACCGACCCCGCCACCCGCCTCGGCGCCGCCCGTCCGCTGTTCGCGGCCGGATTCGGGTTCGACACCTTGCAGCGCGCCCTGGTCGTGATCCCGGTGACCCTGCTGGGTCGGTTCGCGTCGTGGGCGGACGTCACGATCGTCGACGGCGCGGTCGACGGCTCCGGGCACGTCACCTCCGCGACCGCGCGCCGGATCGCCGGCTGGCACCTGGCCGGCCTGCCCCGGCACCTGTGGTTCACCGCCGCCGGCGCCGTACTGCTGGCCGCCGTCGGCACCGCCGCGTACCTGGGGATGTGGGCATGACCGATTCCGAACACCCGGTACGGCCCTGGGCCGGTCCGCGAAGGGGGACCTCGTGACCGCCGTGCTCATCGCCGTGCTCGCCCTCCCCGCCGCCGGGGGAGTGCTCGCCGCCCTGGGACACCGCCACCGGTCCGCCGGGTGGCTCGCCACCGGATTCGCCGCCGCCGGACTGCTGGCCGCGGTGTTCCTCCCCGCCTCCCGAGGCGACGGTCCACTGTGGCACCGCTTCGACGTGGCGTGGGCGCCCGCGATCGGGCTGCGCTTCGACATCGGCGTGGACGGAATCTCCTACCCGTTGATCGTCTTGACGGCGCTCCTCACCCTGTTGTGCTGCCTGCACACCATGTCGGAGACCACCCGCCGCCCGACCGCCCTGATCGGACTGCTCCTCGCCGTCGAGGTCGGCATCCTCGGCGTCTTCCTCGCCGCCAACATCGTCGCCTTCTTCGTGTTCTTCGAGATCGTGCTCCTCCCCATGTACGCGATCATCGCGTTCTGGGGCGGCCCCGGCCGCCGCGCCGCCGCCGCCAAGTTCGCCCTGTACACGGTCCTGGGGTCACTGCTGCTCCTGGTCGGCGTGTACGTCGTGGTGTCCTCCACCGGCACCGGCGACCTCGTCGCCCTCGCCGAATCGGGCGGCGGCGGCATGTCCCCGGCCACCCAGCTCGTCGCCTTCGCACTGCTGGGCGTCGGCTTCGCCGTGAAGAGCCCACTGTGGCCGCTGCACAGTTGGCTGCCCGCCGCGCACACCGAGGCCCCCACCGTCGGGTCCGTCATCCTCGCCGGTGTCCTGCTGAAGATGGGAACCTACGGGCTGATCCGGGTCGGCCTCGGCGTCGCCCCCGAAGGGGCTCACGCCGCCGCGCCCGTCCTACTGGTACTCGCCGTCGCCGCGATCGTCGTCGGCGGACTGATCTGCCTCGCGCAACGCGAACTCAAACGACTCATCGCGTACTCCTCGGTCGGACACATGGGATTCGTCCTCCTGGGCATCGCGACGCTGTCCGGCACCGGCATCACCGCCGCCCTGTACGGCAACATCGCGCACGGCCTCATCACCGGACTGCTGTTCTTCCTGGTCGGCTCCATCAAACAGGCGACCGGCCACGGCATGCTCACCGAACTCGGCGGCCTGCGCACCACCGCGCCCGGCCTCGCCGGGATACTCGGATTCGCGGCCCTGGCCTCCCTCGGCCTCCCGGGCCTCGCCGGATTCTGGGGCGAGGCGTTCGCCGTCTACGCGACACTCGCCGGCGACTCCACCGCCCGGGCCGTGGCCGCCGCCGTCGCCGCGGCGGGCGCCGCACTCGCCGCGGCATACCTGCTCAGGATGATCAGACGCGTCAACTACGGCCCACCCACGGCCGCCGTCGACGGCGCCGCCGCCGCCCTCCGGGTCACACCGATCCGCCTGGCCCTGTGGGGACCGCTCGTCGCGGCCACCGTCCTGCTCGGCGTCGTGCCCGGGTTGTTGCTGGACGGCTTCACCGCCGCGCCCTTCCTGGAATGGGTGAGCCGATGAGCCAGACCATCGACCACGTCGCCCTGCTGCCGGCGTACCTCGCCGCCGCCACCGCGCTCGCCGTACTGCTCACCGACCTGTTCTCCCGCCACCCCGTACCGCGCATCGCGGTCGCCGGCATCGGGTTCGCCGCGACGGCCGCCGCCGCCGTCTGGCTGGGCACGCTCCCGCCCCGCCAGACGTTCTGCACCGACACCGGCTGCTCCCTCGTGACCGGCGGACCCGGTGCCGCCATCGCGGCCACCACCGCACTGCTGGGACTCGCGGTCCTCGCGCTGTCGGCGCGCCCACTGCTCGCGGGCGACGCCCCGCCCGGCGAATACGCCTTCCTGCTGGCCTGCTCCGTCACCGGCGGCGTCATGCTCGCCTACGGACGCGACCTCATCACCCTCATCGTCGCGTTGGAGACGTTGACGCTGCCGCTGTACGTACTGGTGGCGATGCGCGGCGGCTCACGACGTGGTGCGGTCGCGGCCGTCAACTTCCTGCTGGTGTCGGTCACGGCGGGCGCGATCACCCTGTTGGGCGCGGCACTGCTGTACGCCGTCACCGGCACCCTGCACCTGACCGGGATCGCGGCGGCCCTGCGCGGCGACACGATCCCGCTGACGGCCGTCGCCGTCGCCGTGATCATCACCGGTGTCGGTTTCAAGCTCGCGGCGGTGCCGTTGCACGGCTGGGCACCCGGCAGCTACGACGGCGCGCCGCTGCCGATCGCCGCCTACCTGTCGACGGCCTCCAAACTGGGCGGCGTCGCGGTCCTGTTGTGGCTGGTGACCGAGGCGTTCCCGCCGGTGCTGCACATCGCGGGACCGGTGTTGACCGTCCTGGCCGTCGCCACCATGAGCGTCGGGAACCTGCTGGCGTTGCGGCAGCGGCGTACCGTGCGACTGCTGGCGGCGTCCTCGATCGCGCAGGCGGGCTACCTGCTCGTGCCGTTGGCGGGCCTCACCGCGCTCGCCGGGCCGCCCGGAACCGCGGCGACCGCCGCGACGGCCGTCCTGGTGTTCGCGTTGTTCTACGTGATGATGGAGGTCGCCGCGTTCACCGGGGTGATCGCGTTGCGGTGGCCGCGTGCGGACGGCGGCGAACTCGGCGACCTGGCGGGGAGCCTTCGCGCCGCCCCCGGACCCGCCGTGGTGCTGCTGCTGGCCCTGGCGGCCCTCGCGGGACTGCCGCCGGCGTTGGCGGGCCTGTTCGCGAAGATCACGGTGGTGTCGTCGGTGGCCATGGCGATGCCGTGGCTCGCGGTCGTGGTCGCCGTGAACGCGGTCGTCGGCCTGGCCTACTACCTGCGGTTCGGTGTCCTGCTGGTGCGAGGCCGGGGTACCGAACCGGCACCGGCGGGCTGGCCGGTCACCGCCGTCCTGGCGTTGTCGGTCGCGGCCCTGGTCATTGTCGGGTTCGCCCCGCAACTGCTGTGGCGGCTCGCGTCGTTCGGGTGAGGCGGAGGTATCGCCGGTCGTGGGCCGGTGGGACGGTGGCAGGCCGCGAGCACGGTCGGCAAACCGCTCGCACCCCCGCCGACTGTGGTCTGGGGGCCGCCACTCCTCCTCCCCATGGCGTCGAGCCTAGGGGGCCGCGCCGGTGGCTGTCGAGCCGTGGAGCGACCGCCTGTGGATAACCACGGGGTTGTGGACGACGCGCCGGTTCCCGCCGGCCGAAGTCCGGACATCGGCCATGAGAGCGGCGGAGTGAGCCCATGGTGGGGGCTTCGACGCGAATTGGTGCTGAAACGCCGCAGCTCCGCTCGCACACCCCACGAACCCCGGCGGCCCCGCTTGGCGGGTTTCGGCGTGCCGACCTCGGGGAAAGGTCACACTCGGGAAGAAGCGCCCCGAGTCACCGCGTTGTGACCACTGCGAGCCGGGGCGGCTCGCGGGCAGGACCGGGAGTTGACGTATGAAGCATCGCAACGGCCTGAAGACCGCACTGCTGCTGGGCGCGCTGTCGGCCCTCATCGTGGCGGTCGGTTACTGGATCGGGGGCGGCACCGGCCTGGTCATCGCCGGTGTGGTCGCGATCGGCATGAACGCCTTCACATACTTCAACTCCGACAAGCTCGCCCTGCGGTCGATGCGGGCGCAGCCGGTCACCGAGGCGCAGGCGCCGCAGCTGTACGCGATGGTGCGGGAACTGTCCCAGAAGGCGGGCCAACCGATGCCGCGCCTGTACATCAGCCCCACTCCGCAGCCCAACGCGTTCGCCACCGGACGCAACCCGGAACACGCCGCGGTCGCCGTCACCGACGGCATCCTGCGGATCCTCTCGGAACGGGAGTTGCGGGCCGTGATCGGGCACGAACTCTCCCACGTCTACAACCGGGACATCCTGATCGCCAGCGTCGCCGGCGCCTTGGCGGGCATCATCTCGGTCCTCGCCAACATCGCCTGGTTCATTCCCCTGGGCGGCGGCGACCGCAACGGCCCGAACCCGCTGGTACTGCTGTTGACGATGATCCTCGGGCCGATCGCGGCCGGGGTGATCCAGATGGCGATCAGTCGCAGCCGCGAGTACCAGGCCGACGAGTCGGGGGCCGAACTCACCGGTGACCCGCTGGCGCTGGCGAGCGCCCTGCGTAAGATCTCCGGTGGCGTCAGGCAGTTGCCGATGCGGCCGGAAGGCCCGGTCACCGACACGGCGCACATGATGATCGCGAACCCGTTCGCCGGTGGTGGCCTCAGTCGACTGTTCTCCACCCATCCGCCGATGCCGGAACGCATCCGACGCTTGGAGCAGATGGCCGGGGCGCTGCGGTAACCTCGACGTCGTTTCGTCTTAACCTTGTAAGGAGCCCTCAGTGTCCGACCGCACGATCGTGGTGACCGGTGGGGCCGGTTTCGTCGGCAGTCACCTGATCCGCCGGTTGGTCACCGAGTACCCGGCCGCTCGGATCGTGTCGATCGACAACTACTTCACGGGCCGCCGTGACGCGCAGCTCGACGACCCCCGGGTCACCTACCTGGAGGCGAACACGGTCACGATCAACAAGCTGTGGCCGCAGCAGGACCTTCCCGACCCCGACCTGGTGTTCCACCTGGGCGAGTACGCCCGGATCCCGCAGTCGTTCGACGAGTTCGACCGGGTGTGGGAGTACAACACCTGGGGCACCAAGGAGGTCGTGACGTTCTGCGCCGACCGGGGCGCGCGACTGGTGTACGCCGGTTCGAGTTCCAAGTTCGGCAACGACGGCGAGGACGAGAACCTCAACCCGTACGCGTGGACGAAGGCCAAGAACGGCGAACTGATCCGCAACTACGGTGACTGGTACGGCCTGGACTACGTCATCACCTACTTCTACAACGTGTACGGCCCCGGCCAGATCGAGGACGGCCGGTACGCGACCGTGATCGGCATCTTCGAGCGGCAGTTCCGCGAGGGGGAGCCGCTGTCGGTGGTCAGTCCCGGAACCCAGACCCGCGACTTCACCCACATCGACGACACGGTGTCCGGGCTGCTGCTGTGCGCCGAGCACGGCAAGGGCGACGGCTACCTGATCGGGGCCGGACGTGAGTGGCCGATCGCCGAGGTGGCCGAGATGTTCGGCACGGAGATCCGGTACATCCCCGCCAAACCCGGTGAACGGGTGCGAGGCCGGGCGGACAACTCGAAGGTGCGGGCACTGGGCTGGGAACCGGCGCATTCGCTTCCCGACTACATCGCGGGGATCGTGGCCGCCTCCGGCCGCTGACCCGATCCGGCCGCCCGCTGCGCTTCCCGGACCGCCCGTCATACGTGGCTTGGTTGGCCGTACGACGATCGACATGCCTCGAATAGGCCGCAATGTCCGATTTTTCGCCGTCGTATGACCAACCAAGCGGGACATATGACCAACCAAGCCGTATCGCGCTACCGGCGTTCGCGGGGGCTCACGCCGGTGCCCGGCTCGTTCCTCGCCGGGCTCACCGATAGTTCGTGCAGTGTTTCCGGTTCACGAGCTACCGGCAGCGCTCGTTCCTCGCGCTACCGGTAATTGGTGAACTGCAACGCCACGTCCAGGTCGGCCTTCTTCAGCAGGGCGATCACGGCCTGCAGGTCGTCGCGCTTCTTGCCGGAGACCCGGATCTGGTCGCCCTGGATCTGGGACTGGACGCCCTTGGGGCCCTCGTCGCGGATCAGCTTGTTGATCTTCTTCGCCTGGTCCTGGGCGATGCCCTGCTTCAGCGCGCAGTCGATCTTGTACGTCTTGCCGGACGGCCGTGGGTCACCCGCGTCGAGGGCCTTCAGCGAGATGTCCCGCTTGACCAGCTTGTCCTTGAACACCTCCAGGGCCGCCTTCACACGGTCCTCGGTCTCGGCGGTCAGCGTCACCGCCTCCTCCCCGGCCCGTTCGATCCCCGCTCCGGTACCCCGAAAGTCGAATCGTGTCGACAGTTCCTTGGCGGCCTGGTTGATGGCGTTGTCCAACTCCGCCGCGTTGAGTTCACTGACGATGTCGAAAGACGGGTTCGCCACTGTATGCCTCCCAATTGTCTCGAATACCGGCAACCGAGCCTAAATGGTGCCCGCACCCCCGGCAACACGGACCGTTGGCGGCTCGCGGGCATACTCGGTCGATGACGATCACCACGGACCCCGGTGAGGAGACCGCGGCGGCGCCGGTCCGAAGGAGACGGCGGTGGCCGCACGTGCTGTTGTGGATCGCCGCCGCCGGTTGGGCGGTGTTCGCGGTGTGGCGGTTGTTCGGTCCCGACCGGCCGTGGGCGGCGGTGGTGGCGCTCGCGTACACGCCGTACGTCCTGGCGGCGTCGCTGGCGCCGATCATCGTGGCGCTCCTGTTGCGGGCGGGCCGGGCGTTGACGTTGCTGCTGCTCACCGCGATGGCGCTGGTGGCGGTGGTGGCGCCGCGCGGCATCGCGACGACCCCGCCCTCGGTCGACGGTCCGGAGCTGGTCGTGATGACCGCGAACCTGCGGGTCGGCGGCGGCGACGTGGCGACGTTGGAGGAGCTGATCCGGGAGAACGGGGTGGACGTGCTCAGCGTCCAGGAGGTGACCGCCGAGGGACTGGAGGCGTTGCGGCGGCACGTCGCGCCGCTGCTGCCGTACGAGGTGGTGCAGGTGGGTCAGGCGGCGGGCGGCACCGGGATCTACTCGCGGTTCCCCCTGACGGAGCGGGAACCGGTGGACGGCATGTTCCACATGCCGCGGGCGACCTTGGAGGTGCCGGGCGCGGCACCGGTGGACTTCACGGCGGTGCATCCGGCCTCGCCGCACGCGCCGGAACGGATGGTGGAGTGGCGGCGGGACCTGGCGGCGCTGCCGTCGGCGGATCGGAACGGCGCGGTGCGGATCCTGGCCGGCGACTTCAACGCGACCCTCGACCACCGGTCGCTGCGGGACCTCATCGACACCGGGTACACCGACGCCGCGGACGCGACGGGGACCGGACTGATCGGAACCTGGCGGCCCGTGGGCGGCGTCAAGGGACTCGCCCCGCCGGTGGCGCTCGACCGGGTGCTCGTGGACGAGCGGGTGGCGGTGCGGGACGTGTCGGTGCACGCGGTGGAGGACAGTGACCACCGCGCGGTGGTGGTGGTTCTCGGGTTGCCGGGCGCGGAGTGACGAGGGGTGGTGGGGGCCACGGGTAACCCTGTTGCGCACCCCCACCCCCGACCGGTTATCCTTTCGGCGGCACATGTGCGACACGCATGTGGCTCAGCGGCGCGTTGCCCGAGTGGCCAATGGGAGTGGACTGTAAATCCATCGGCTTTGCCTACGCAGGTTCGAATCCTGCACGCGCCACGGGTACGAGAAACGGCCCCCGACCAGCGGAGACGCTGACCGGGGGCCGTTTCGTCGTGTATGGGGGACACGCCCGCGCACCACGTCGTCCGCACGTGTCGTGCGTGCCCCGGTTCCACGGAGCGCCGCCGTCCGGCGGCCTTCCGCCACCTTCCCGGTTCGGGCACTCGTGAGTGATTCATCGTTTACGGTGAGTCATGCCGACGGGTCGTGTTGGCGTCACCGTCGGCGTGCCGCGCTCACAAGGGGGAACACCATGTCATGGCAGCAGTTCGGCTTCCTGGCCGGTTTCCTGTTCGTCGCGCTCTGGGCGGTCGCCGGTTTCGGGGCGGCCCTGGGCGCGTTGATCGTCGGTGGGATCGGTTTCTACATCGGACGTGTGCTCGACGGTCATGCCGACATCGGTGACCTCGTCGAGCGGTTCAGCACCCGCAGTGGTGTCAAGACTCGTTGACCGTCATAGCCCGAAAGGCGTGAATCATGGCTGAATCCTCCACTATGAACACCCCGAGTACGAAGGAAGACCGGCGCACCGAGAACCTGAAGTCGGGGATGGGCGAATCCGGGCAACGGTCGCAGGGCCGGCGGTCGGATTCCGGGTCGGGTTCGCGCCTGACGACGGAGTCCGGCAACACGAGCATCGCCGACAACGTGGTCTCCAAGATCGCCGGTCTCGCGGCGCGGGAGATCCCCGGCGTGCAGTCGATGGGCGGCGGGATGGCGCGGCGGATGGGCCAGTTGCGTTCACTCGTGCCCGGCGGGAACCAGACCCTCGACCAGGGTGTCTCGGTGGAGGTGGGCGAGCGCGAGGCTGCGGTGGACCTCGACATCGTCACCTGGTACGGCCAGAGCATCGTCGAGGTCGCCGAGGCGGTCCGTTCCAACGTCATCAACCGGATCGAGGCCATGACCGGTCTGAAGGTGGTCGAGGTCAACATCAACGTGGACGACGTCTACGTCGAGGGTGACGACGACGGCGAGAAGAAGAAGAGCGGCAACGGCAACGGCAGCGACAAGGAGTCCCGGGTCCAGTGACGACGGCGGTGGATCGGGGAGAGCTGGCCGGTGCACTGCGGGACGCGGTGCGGACGGTGCCGGGCGTGTCCCGGCTGGTGACGACCGGGATCGTGGAGGTCGCCACCCAGGTGCCGGGCGGCACCATCCCCGGTGTGAAGGTGGCCGGTGACCGGCCGGAGGTCCACGTCGCGGTGTCGCGCCTGCCGGTGGAACCGGTGGCGCAGGCGGTACTGCGGGCCTGCGACGAGGTCATGACACGTTACGGCGACGACCGCCCGGTGCGGGTCGTGGTGGCCGACGTGGACGTGTCCTCGTTGCCGCCGAGGCGGGGGTGAACCGGTGAGGACGTTCAACCGGCTGGCCTCGATGCTGCTGGGTCTGGCGTTGGCGGCCCTCGGCATCGTGATCGGCCTGGAGGCGGTCATGGTGATCGCGGGCGCCGACCCGGTGCTGATCCCGGGTTCCCGCTGGTACCGGAGTCTCACCGGTACCGGTTTCGACAGTCCGGTCGTGCTGTACGCGGGCATCGCGGCGATCGTGGTCGGGCTCGTCGTGCTGTTCCTGGAGCTGCGGCCGTGGCGGCCGGTCAGGATGGCGACGTCGGTGGACGAGGACTGGTACGTCCAGCGGCGCGGCCTTGAGCGGGGGGTCGCCGGAGCCGTCGACCAGGTGCCGGGTGTGACCGGTGCCAGGGCGAAGGTGTCGAAACGTTGGCGCTGTCAGGTGACCGCGTCGGGCGACCCGGACTCCCGGGACGACGTCAGGTCCGCGGTGGACGATGAGTTGACCCGGCTGGGCGCGCCGGAGGGGCGGCGGGTTCGTGTCCGGCTGCACCGGCTTCGGCGGGTGACATGAGAGAGGGCGTGGCGGCGGATGACCGACACCGCTAACCGTATTCTGTGGACGATCCTCGCGCTGCTCCTGACGTTGCTCGGCGTCGCGGCGGTGCTGGCGCATCTGGACGTGTTCCCGGGTCTGCCGGCCGACACCCGGCTGCTCGGGGACCGGCTGTTGGACTGGTGGCACGCCGCCGACGACTGGAACCTGTGGGTGCTGGTCGGGGTGGGCGTGCTGTTGCTCGTCGTGGGGCTGTGGTTCTTCCGGCGGCAGTTCATGCGGCGCGGCGCGCCCGGGTTGAACGACCTGACGCACCGCGGTGAGTCCGACGACGGTGACGGCGGCACCCGGGAGTGGCGGACGAACGTCAAGGCGCACTCCCTGGTGCACGCGATGGAACGCGATCTGACCGGCGGTCAGATCCGGGCGGCGAAGGTCGTGATGACCGGTAGGGAGCCGCGCCCGGACGCGTGGGTGAGGCTCGACCTGCAACCGGGTGTGACTCTGGACGACGTCCGGGACCGGGTGGAGCGTTCGGCGGAGCGGTTCACCCGCACGAGCGGTCTGCGGTTCGGACAGTTGGACGTGACAGTGCGACCGAGCCGCAAACCTCCGGCCCGGGTCCACTGAGCGCCGCGAACCCGTCATGACGCCGGCTCACTGATCGAGGCGCGACGGCCGTTCGGCCGACCGGGTCGTAGCGAGGTCAGGTGGCGACAAGGCGGTCGATCCGTGCCGGGTGCAGGCCGTGGTTGATCACCATCACGCCCGCGCCGATCGCGCCGCCGCGTTCTCCGGTGCGTGACTGCACGATCCGCAGGTGTTGGGTCGCCAGCGGGAGTGAACGCTGGTAGACGACCTCGCGTACCCCCGCGAGCAGGTGGTCGCCGGCGAGGGCGAGCGATCCCCCGATGACGACGACCGACGGGTTCAGCAGGTTGACCGCGCCCGCCAGCACCTCACCGATGTCCCGGCCGGCCTGCCGGATCGCCTGGAGCGCGGGCAGTGACCCGGCGCGGGCCAGTTCCACCACGTCCCGGGCGCTGTGGGCGGGTATGCCCTGCCGGGTCAGTTCGGCGGCGATGGCGGCACCGCTGGCGACGGCCTCCAGGCACCCGGTGTTGCCGCACCGGCACGCGGGACCGTCGTCGCCGGCGACGGTGATGTGTCCCATGTCGCCGGCGGCTCCCTGCGCGCCCCGGAACACCTGCCGGTCGCTGATGATGCCGCAGCCGATACCGGTGGCGGCCTTGACGAACAGCAGATGGTCGTGGTCGCGCCAGTGCGCGAAGTGTTCACCGAGCGCCATGATGTTGACGTCGTTGTCGACCAGGACGGATCCGGGCAGCCGGTTGGAGACGTGACCGGGGACGTCGAATCCGTCCCAGCCGGGCATGATCGGCGGGTTGACGGCCCGGCCCGTGGAGTGTTCGACGGGGCCGGGGAGTCCGATGCCGATGCCTAGCAGGTCCCCGGTGTCGCGGCCCAGCCCGGTGAGCAGGTCGCGTCCCCGGGCGACGACCCAGTCCAGGACGGGGTCCGGGCCGCGCGCGATGTCGAGGTCGGCGCTGGTCTCGGCGAGTACCGCCCCGGCGAGGTCGGTGACGGCGAGGCGGCCGTGGGTGGCGCCGAGGTCGGCGGCGATGACGACGCGGGCCTCGGGACGGAACGCGAAGGTGGTCGGCGGTCGCCCGCCGGTGGAGGCGGCCTCGCCGGCGGGTCCGATGAGGCCGCTGGCCAGGAGCGCGTCCACGCGTTGCGTCACCGTGGATCGGGCGAGGCCGGTGACGGCGGCGAGTTCGGAGCGGGTGCGGGGGACTCCGTCGCGGAGGAGTTGCAGCAGCGTGCCGGCGCCCGGGCTGGGCGGCGCGGTCGCGGCCGGTTCCGGATGGGATCGCGGATTGGTCCCGAGCATGTTCCCCGTCTCTTCGTCGCGTTCGGTGGTGGTCGCGTCTCGCGGGGCGTGCGGCGGCCTCGCGGGGGCGACGTGGTGCGGTCGAGATCCCGTCGTCGGCCGCCGCTCGGCTGTGTGGACGGCCGGGTGGCGGTCCGGATTCGCGGTGGTGGTCGGCCCGATCGGGAGTTCTCAGTGAACCACAGCCATCTTATGGTCTCGAATGCGCAACTATTCACCGCTGCCCGGCAACTTTTGCTTGACAAGTGTCATAAGTCCTGACACTGTTCGGCCATGGCAGTAAGCGAGGACACAGTCGCCGGAGCGGGAGGTGCGACCCGACCCGGTTACCGCGCCGGAATCATAGGGACCGGTTTCATGGGGCGCGTCCACTCGCGGGCGGTGCACGCCGCCGGCGGGGCGGTGGCCGCCGTGTCCGGCTCGACGCCCGAACGCGGCCCGGCGATCGCCGCCGAGATCGGCGCCTGGCGGGCACACCCCGACACCGACGCGCTGCTCGCCGACCCCGAGGTCGACGTGGTCCACATCTGCACCCCCAACCACCTCCACGAACAGCTCGCCAAGGCCGCGATCGCGGCCGGCAAGCACGTCGTGTGCGAGAAGCCCCTTTCGGTGGACGCCGACTCCGCCGCCGCGATGGCCGCCGCCGCCGAGGCCGCCGGCGTGGTCGCGACGGTCCCGTTCGTCAACCGGTTCCACCCGATGATGCGGGAGGCCCGCGACCGGATCGCCGCCGGTGAACTGGGCGCGTTGTCGCTGGCGCACGGCAGCTACCTGCAGGACTGGCTGCTGCGTGCCGACGACGACAACTGGCGGGTGAGCGCCGAGCTGGGCGGGCCGCTGCGGGCGTTCGGCGACATCGGTTCACACTGGTGCGACCTGTTGGAGTTCGTCACCGGCGACCGCATCACCCGGGTTTCCGCCCAACTGTCCACCGTGCACAGTCACCGGGGGGCGCCGGTCGACACCGAAGACATCACGACCCTCCAGTTCGCCACCGCCGCCGGGATGGTCGGCACCGCCGTCATCAGTCAGGTCTCGGCGGGCCGGAAGAACCGGATGCTGCTGGAGATCTCGGGCACCGAGGCCACGTTGAGCTTCGACCAGGAGCAGCCCGAACTGCTGTGGCTGGGAAGGCGCGACCACAGCAGCCTCCTGGTCCGGGACCCGGCGACGCTGGGCGCGGAGGCGGCGCGGCTGTCCCGGGTGCCCGCCGGGCACGCCCAGGGCTACCAGGACTGTTTCAACGCGTTCGTCGCCGACACCGCCGCGGCCGTCGCCGGGGAGTCCCCCGACGGCCTGCCCCGGTTCGTCGACGGCGCCCGAGCCGCGCGCATCGCCGCGGCCGTACTGGACTCCGCCGAGCGCGGCGGGTGGGTGGAGGTGTCGCCGTGACCGCGCCACTGCTGACGATGACGGGCATCCAGAAGTCGTTCCTGGGCGTCCGGGTACTGCACGGGGTGGACCTGACGGTCCGGCCCGGTGAGGTGCACGCGCTGGTCGGTGAGAACGGCGCCGGCAAGTCCACGCTCATGAAGATCCTCGCGGGCGTGTACACCGCCGACGCGGGCACCGTCACCCTCGACGGCGAGCCGGTGCGGTTCGGCCACCCCGCCGCCGCGCAACGGGCCGGCGTGTCGACGGTGTTCCAGGAGTTCAACCTGCTCCCCGACCGCACCGTCGCCGAGAACGTGTACCTGGGGCGGGAACCCCGGCGGCGCGGGATGGTGGACCGCCGCCGGATGGTCGCCGACACCCGGCGGCTGCTGGAGGACCTGGGAGTCACCGGCCTGTCGGCGCGCGCGAGGGTGCGCAACCTGTCGGTCGCCGAGCAGCAGATCGTCGAGATCGTCAAGGCGATGTCGCACGACGCCCGCATCATCTCGATGGACGAGCCCACCGCCGCCCTCGCCGGACGCGAGGTCGCGTTGCTGTACCGGCTGATCGAACGGCTCAAGCAGCTCGGTGTCGCCGTCCTGTACGTGTCGCACCGTCTGAAGGAGATCTTCGACCTGTGCGACCGGGTGACCGTCCTCAAGGACGGCGCGCTCGTCGACACCTCGGACACCGCCGACCTCACCACCGACGACCTGGTACGGAAGATGGTGGGCCGCTCGATCACCGGCTTCTTCCCGCCGAAACTGCCCGGCACCGCGCTCGGCGACGTCCGGCTGCGGGTGACCGGCGGCGGCAACACGCAACTCGACGGAGTGGACCTGTCGGTGCGGTCCGGTGAGATCGTCGGCTTCGCGGGCCTCCAGGGCAGTGGCCGCACCGAACTGGCGCACGCCCTGTTCGGCATCGCGCCGTTCACCGTGGGACGTGTCGAGGTGGACGGTGAGGGCGCCCGGATCCGCTCCCCCCGGCAGGCGGTGCGGTACGGCATCGGACTCGTCACCGAGGACCGCAAGACGCAGGGCCTCGCCCTCAACCAGTCGATCGCCGCCAACGCGCGGCTCGTGCTGGACGCGGTGCGGCCCCGGTCGGCGGGCCGCGCCGCCAAGGCGGTCCCCGGCCTGCTGTCGTCACTGGAGCTGGTGGCGCGCGGCCACGACCAGGAGGTCAGGTTCCTGTCCGGCGGCAACCAGCAGAAGGTCGTCCTGGCGAAGTGGCTGGTCATCGAACCGCGCGTCATGATCCTGGACGAACCGACACGCGGCATCGACGTCGGCGCCAAACACGCCGTCTACACCCTGATCCGGGAACTCGCCGCCGCAGGCATGGCGATCCTGCTGATCTCGTCCGAGCTCTCCGAGGTGATCGGGATGGCCGACCGGATCGTCGTGATGCGGGACGGCGTGATCAGCGGTGAACTCGACGCCGCACGGCTTCCCGCCGACACCGCGGAGGAGACCATCATGGCCCTTGCGACCGGGCAGAACACCGGAGCCGCCCGATGAAACCCACCTCGTCCACCGCGACGGCGCGCCGGGCGCCGCTGAGCACCACCACGGTGGTGTACCTGGCGCTGCTGGGGATCCTGCTCGTCGGCGGCATCGTCGTGGCAGCCACCGGCGACACCCTGTTCAGCAACGCCAACCTGGTCGACATGCTCACCCGGTCCAGCCTGCTGGGCTTCATCGCGATCGGGCAGACCCTGGTCATCCTGTGCCGGTCCCTGGACCTGTCGGTCGGGTACGTGGTCGCGCTGTCGAGCCTGGTGGCCGCGACCACGATGGACGGAGATCCGGCCCGCATCCCGCTGGCGATGGCCGCCGCGCTCGGCGTCGCCGCCGTCATCGGGCTCGTCAACGGCCTGGTCGTCACCAAGCTCAAGGTGAACGCGTTCATCGCGACCCTGGGCGTCGGACTCATCGTCAAGGGCTACCTCGACACCTGGTACGCCGGCCCCGCCGGTGAGGTCGCGCCCGCCTTCCAGGCGTTCGGGTACACCCGGATCGGGCCGCTGCCGTTGTCGGCGATCGTCATGGTCGCGCTGGCGGGCGCCGGGATCTGGTTCCTGCACTACACCCGCACCGGTCACCACATGTTCGCCGTCGGCGGCGACACCGACGTCGCCCGCATGTCGGGCGTGCGCACCGACCGGACCGTGATCGTCGCCCACATCCTGTGCGCGGTCGCCGCCGGCGTGGCGGGACTGCTCATCGCGTCCCGGTTCGGGACCGGCAGCGCGCTCGTATACGACGACGGGTACGACCTGGAGTCGATCGCGGCCGTCGTGCTGGGCGGCACGTACCTGCTGGGTGGCCGCGGCGGCATCGGCGGGACCCTCGGCGGCGTGTTCATCCTGGCGACACTCGACACCGTCTTCAACGTGTTGAGCGTCGACCCGTTCATAAAGGACGTCCTGCGCGGCGTCATCATCATCGCCGCCGTCGCGATCTACGCCCGCAGGAGGCTCACCCGCAAACCCGACCGGTTCGGCGGCCACGTCGATCCACCGCCCCGGCCGGCTCCGGGCGACGGCGCCGAAGCGGCACACGTGAAGGGAGGAGTGGCGTGAGGACCACCGTCTCCGGGATCACCTCCCGGATCCTCAGCAGCAACGCGACCGTGTTCGTACTGCTGGCGGTCATCTTCGCCGTCGTCTTCGCGCTGAACCCCGGTTTCGCCGAACCGATGTCCCTGATGGCGTTCGTGAAGAAGGCCGCGCCGCTGATCCTGCTCGCCATCGGCCAGTACTTCGTGATCGTGTCCGGGGAGTTCGACCTGTCGGTCGGTTCACTGGTGGGCGCGCAGGTCGTGATCGCGGCGCTCCTCATCGACGGGAACGAGTCCGCGACACTGCCGGTGATCCTGTTGATGTTCGCCGGCGGCATCGTGGTGGGCCTGGTCAACGGCCTCGTCACCACCCTGCTGAAGGTGCCGTCGATCATCACGACACTGGGCACCATGCTCGTGCTGTACGGGGCGATCCGCTGGCTCACCGGCGGCGCCCCCACCGGGTCGCTCTCGACGGCGTTCCGTGCGGCCGGACGCCAGGGTGTCGACGACGTCCCACTCATCGGGCAACTGCCGTGGGCCCTGCTGATCGTGCTCGTCGTCGGTGTCGGCGCGGTGTTCCTGATGCGGTCCCCGTGGGGCCGCACGCTCATCGCCGTCGGCGACAACGACCAGGCCGCCCGGTTCGCCGGTGCCCGGGTCTGGTGGGTCAAGACCGCCGCGTTCACGCTGTCCGGGTTCCTCGCCACCGGCGCGGGCATCCTCATCGGCGGTTACGCCGGGGTGACCGCCCAGGTCGGGGAGGGGATGGAGTTCACGGCCATCACCGCGGTCGTCCTCGGCGGCGTCGTCCTGGGCGGCGGACGCGGCTGGGTGGTCGCCGCGATGGCGGGCGCCCTCACCGTGGAAGCACTGTTCACCTTGTTCAACCAACTCAGCGTGCCGTCGACCGTACGGCCCGCGGCGCAGGGACTGATCATCATCGCGGCGGTCGCCTACGCCGCGATCGATCGGGCCCGTCGCGCCCGCACCGTCACCGAAACCCACCCCACACCCCGCCACACCGACGTGGCGACCCCATAGGAGTGCAACATGCGACTGACAAAACCCGCCCTGGCGGGTCTGGCGATCGCCGGTCTGGTGCTGACCGGCTGTACGACCGACGCACCCGCCGACGACCAGGCCGACACCGGTGACGACCAGACCTCCGCCGAGGGCGACTGGTTCGTGCAGGAGGACTTCGACCGGCAGCTCGCGCAGCGGGACGTGACCCCGGAGGGCTCCGCCGACGAACCGTGGCTCCAGGCGATCGAACCCGAATGGGTCGACACCGCGGCGTTCGCCAAGGAGGGCGGCGACGCGACGGTCTGCTTCTCCAACGCCTCGGTCTCCAACCCGTGGCGGGTCACCGGCTGGATCACCATGCAGCAGCAGGTCGAGGTGCTGCAGGAGTCCGGCGACATCGGCGAGTTCCGGGTGTCGGACGCCGCCGACGACGACAACCAGCAGATCTCCGACATCCAGGCGTTCGTCGACGCCGGTGACTGCGACACCATCATCATCTCCCCGTCGACGACCGCGACGTTGACCCCGGCCGTGCAGGCCGCCTGCGACAGCGGCGTGCCGGTGATCGTGTTCGACCGCGGCGTCAACACCGACTGCGCAGTCACGTTCATCCACCCGATCGGCGGCTACGCGTACGGCGCCGACGGCGCGGAGTTCCTGGTCGACAACCTGGAGCCGGGTTCCACCGTCCTGGCGTTGCGCATCCTGCCGGGTGTGGACGTGCTGGAGAACCGCTGGGCCGCCGCCGAGCAGATCTTCAACGACAGTGAGCTCGACGTGCTCGGATTCGAGTTCACCGAGGGCGACGGCGCCACCATCAAGGACATCGTCACGCAGTACCTGCAGCGCGGCGACGTCGACGGCATCTGGATGGACGCCGGTGACGGCGCGGTCGCGGCGCTGGAGGCGTTCGAGGACGCCGGAAAGCCGTACCCGGTGATGGTCGGTGAGGACGAGCTGTCGTTCCTGCGCAAGTGGAAGGAGACCGGTATCACCGCGATCGCGCCGGTGTACTCCAACTTCCAGTGGCGCACGCCGATCCTGGCGGCCGTGAAGATCCTCAACGGTGAGGAGGTGCCGTCGGAGTGGGTGCTGCCGCAGGACCCGATCACCGACGCCGACCTGGACGAGTACCTGGAGCGCAACGCCGACATGCCGAGCCTGCACTACGCGAAGTTCGGTGGCGAGGACCTGCCCGGGTTCCCCGACGCGTGGCAGGATCGTTAGTCCTGACCGGCCCACCGGCGGCGTACGCCACCGGTGGGCCGGTCCTCGCCACGGTTGGAAGGAACCACCCGACATGCGTAACGCGTTGGGCGTCAACACCTGGGTGTGGACGTCGCCGTTGACCGACGACGCCCTCGCCGGAATCGCGCCGAGGGTGCGCGACTGGGGTTTCGACGTCATCGAACTGCCGGTGGAGGCCCCCGGCGACTGGGATCCCGGCAGGGCGCGCCGCCTGTTGGACGACCTCGGCCTGGCCGCGACCGTCGTCCTGGTGATGGGGCGGGGCCGTGAGTTGACGGCGGCCCCCCGGCCGATCATCGAATCCACACAGGACTATCTGTGTCACGTGGTGGACGTCGCCGCCGAACTCGGTTCCCCGGTGATCGCCGGCCCCGCCTACACCTCGGTGGGACGCACCTGGCGCATGACCGAGCGCGAACGGCAGGACGCCTACGAGCAGCTGCGCGGCGCGCTGTGGCCGGTCGTGGAGTACGCCGGCCGGGCCGGGATCCGGGTCGCGGTGGAACCGTTGAACCGGTACGAGACCAGCCTCGTCAACACCGTCGCGCAGGGACTGGAGGCGATCGCCGGGCTCCCCGGGGAACACTGCGGGCTCGCCCTCGACGTGTACCACATGAACATCGAGGAGACCGACATCGCCGCCGCCGTCGCCGCCGCGGGCGACGCCATCGCGCACGTCCAGGTCAGCGGCAACGACCGGGGCGCGCCCGGTCGCGACCACATCGACTGGCCGGGTTTCCTTGGGGCGCTCGACACCGCCGGATACGAGGGGCCCCTCGTCATCGAGTCCTTCACCGCCGAGAACGCCAGCATCGCCACGGCCGCCTCCATCTGGCGTCCGCTCGCCGAGAGCCAGAACGCCCTGGCCACCGACGGTCTCGACCATCTGCGGCGGCTGCGCGACGCCGCCGGAACCGACAACCCGCGCCGCGGAAGGGAAACATCATGACGCGACCGATCACCCTGTTCACCGGCCAGTGGGCCGACATGCCGTTCGAGGACCTGTGCCGGCACGCCGCCGAATGGGGTTACGACGGCCTGGAGATCGCCTGCTGGGGTGACCACCTCGACGTGCACCGGGTGGTGGAGGACGACGACTACCTCGCCGCCAAGCGGGAGACCCTGGAACGGCACGGGCTCGGGGTGTGGGCGATCTCGAACCACCTGGTCGGTCAGGCCGTCTGCGACGACCCCATCGACCACCGGCACCGCGACATCCTGCCCGAGCGGGTGTGGGGCGACGGTGATCCCGAGGGGGTGCGCCGGCGCGCGGCGGAGGAGATGAAGCAGACCGCCCGGGCGGCGGCCCGGCTCGGTGTGTCCACGGTGGTGGGTTTCACCGGTTCGGCGATCTGGAAGTACGTCGCGATGTTCCCGCCGGTGTCGGACGAGGTGATCCGGGCCGGGTACCGGGACTTCGCCGACCGCTGGAACCCGGTCCTCGACGTGTTCGACGAGGTCGGTGTCCGCTTCGCCCACGAGGTGCACCCGTCCGAGATCGCCTACGACTACTGGTCGACGGTGGCGGCGTTGGACGCGGTCGGCCGCCGGGAGGCGTTCGGGCTCAACTGGGACCCGAGCCACATGATCTGGCAGGACATCGACCCCGCCGGGTTCCTGGTGGACTTCGCCGACCGGATCTACCACGTCGACTGCAAGGACACCCGTCGCCGGGTGGGCAACGGCCGCAACGGAAGGCTCGGTTCGCACCTGCCGTGGGGCGACCCGCGGCGCGGTTGGGACTTCGTCTCCACCGGCCACGGTGACGTCCCGTGGGAGGACTGCTTCCGTACCCTGAACGCGATCGGATACGACGGCCCGATCTCCATCGAGTGGGAGGACGCGGGCATGGACCGGCTGCGCGGCGCCGCCGAGGCCGTGGAGTTCGTCCGGTCACTGGCCTTCGACCCCCCGTCGGCGTCCTTCGACGCCGCCTTCAGCACGAAGTAGACCGTTTTCCACGTGGGGCCGGTCGTATCTGAACTGCTCCCCTGAAGTTGGACTGAGAAATTCAGTTCCGATTTCTGGGGAGCAGTGTCATGGCTGGACAGAGTTCGTTGTCGCAGGAGCAGCAAGTCGCGGCGATAGGTTTGTTTGAGGCCGGTTGGGGTGAACGTTCTGTCGCAACACGGTTGGCGGTGAGTGAGTGGGCGGTGAAGCGGTTGTATCACCGTTGGCAAGTGCGCGGTAGAGGAGCGTTGGTGGCCAAGGCGACGAAGCGGTCGTTCTCGTTTGCGTTCAAGCTTGAAGTCGTTCGCCGGTTCCTGGCGGGC
>NZ_VLLL01000006.1 GCF_007994225.1 Stackebrandtia albiflava | reverse complement strand
CCCACATGGGAGAGGAAAGCGCGATGAGCGACGGTTTCGAGGACACGACGACGGATGAGCCGGTGGAGGACGACTACACCGCGGATGACGCGTCGGGTGACTACTTCGACATCAACGGTGATGGTATCGAGGACGCCACGACGGTGGCCGGTGAGGAGACCTTCATCGATGTGGATCACGACGGGGTCGCCGACGGGGTGTTGACCGCCGACGGGGAGTTGTTCTCCGACACCGATGGTGATGGTGTGCTGGATTCGCAGTTGATCGACGTCGATGGTGACGGTCTGATCGATGAGGTGCACACCGACCTGGACGGTGACGGTGACGTGGATCAGGTCGCGGCCGACACCAACGCCGATGGTCTGGTGGACTCGGTGGGTACCGATGTCGACGGTGACGGGGCGTTGGACACCTACGCGGTGGACGCCAACGCCGACGGCCTGGTGGACTCGGTGATCACCGACCAGGACGAGGACGGTGTGGCGGACGTGACGATGACCGACGCCGACGGTGACGGGTACCTGGAGACCGTCGAGTACGGCGACACCGACAACTCCCAGAACCCCGGCCTGGGCACCAACATGAACCCCTACGCGAGCTGACGCGACGGGACCACGTGACCGGCCTCGGACCCTTCGGTCCGGGGCCGGTCATCGTTGGCCTCTAGGGGCAGCCGCGGCACCGTGTCGCGGACTCGTCCAGCCGCTTGTGGCAGAGGATCCCGCCCGGCCCGTCGAAAACGACGCCGGGGAAGGTGAACTCGCGGGTGGTCTCGTGGAAGTCGTGCGCCACGTGCAACGCTATCGACGCCCGGTTGTCCTTGTTGACCAGATACCAGGCGTCGGCGCTTCGATTCGCTATGAACTTCAACCGTTCCGTGGTGAGCCGGGTCCCGACGCCCCTCCGCCGGAAGCGCGGGTCGATGACCATGCCGCCGAGGTAGTACCCCTCCGGCGCGGAGTCCGGCGCCGGATTCGGCGGAGTCGTGACGTAGCTGATCCGGGCGTAGCCGACGATTCCGCCGTCGGGTCCCGTCGCGACGAACAACGCGTTGCGGGGCTTGGCCACGTGCTGTTGCGCGTTGACGAGCGCCCGCCGCGGCTCCTCGCCGTTGTACTCGGCGGACAGTGCGGCGCACACCACCAGATCCTGCGGCCGATCGGACAGGCGCACCGCGACCGCCATCTTCGGCAGTCGACGCCCGGGGGTCGACTCGTACTCCACGTACCGCATGGGACAACACGATAGGAGATTCCGGAATGTCAGGGAATGACAACGTCTGACCACCCGCCACGAGCGGCGCGGGCCGCCGTCGCCGGGGCCGGCGGCATCTATGCTGGGCGGTGACGATCACCGGCGACGGCGGGATCCGTCGACCGGCCCCGTGCCCGGCGAACGGAAGGTGAGGAACATGGCGGCACGCAAGGAGTTCCAGCGCGCGGTACGCGAGTACCGGACGGCCGCCGGGCTGGCGAACGCCGCCCGTGACGCGGCACCGGCCTTCGCGCCCGAACTCCCCGACCGGCAGCGCCGGATCATCACCCGACTGGCGCAGGCGGCCACCGTCATCACGCCCGGCTGGTTAGGACGGGCGCTGACCCGCGCCACCGATCCTCCCCCGCTCGGCGGTGCCTCCGGCACCGACCCGCTCGCCGTACGCATCGGCGAGTGCGAGGCGGGACCGGACCACCGGTTCCCGGTGGTGGTCAACCTGCTGGGCACCGGCCACCTGTGCGTGGACGCCGACGCCGACGACCCCCGGGCACTGTCCATCGTGCAGTCGGTGCCGTTGCGGCTGCTCGCGGCCCGGCCCGCCGACTCGTTCCGGGTGTCGCTGGCGGACCTGAGTGGACACGGCGTTTTCGCCGACTTCACGGCGATCGAGACCGCCGGGCTCACCGGACCGGTCGCCGTCGACGCCACCGGCCTGGACCGGATCCTCGCCGAGACCGAGTCGCACATCGCGTCGGCCCGCCGGCGGCACGTCTCGGACCTGCCCGAACGGCTCGTCGTGTTGAGCGGGCTCCACCGCGCCGACCCCCGGGTGGTCGCCCGGTTGACCGCGTTCGCGGCGGCCGCCGTCTCCGCCCGGCTCCACCTGGTGGTCGCCGGCTGGCGCGGCGGGACGTTGCCGGCCACCACCCACGTCTCGATGAAAGGTCCACAGGTGAGTGTCGCCGGTGTGCCGTTGCCCGTCGTCGTGGACGGCGTACCGGACCCGGAGGTCGTGCGCGGGGTGTGCGCGGACCTCGCCGACCAGCACGGTTGGTTGATCGGAGACCCGCCGTGAGCAGCGCGGACTACGACCGGTTGTTGGGTGAACTCGCCGACGAGCTGACCACGCACGGCTCCCCGCAGCGCCGCCGCAGCGAGATGGACGGCGACCTCGAGGCCCTCGACGACCGGCTGCTCGAACAGCAGGCCGACCTGCTGCACACCGCGACCAGGCTGCGGTACTCGCCGCCGCGGCTGTCCGCCGTCCCCCCCGCCGACCCGGTGACCGATCCCCGCCGGGCCGTCGCCGCCGCCTACCGGCACATCGACACCGCCGACGCCGCGATGTCCCACGCCCTGCGATGGGCGACGGTTCCCGGTTTCCTACCCAAGGCGGGTCCGCGGCTGCGGCACCTGTCCATGTACGCGTTGTGCGCGGTCGTGGCCGCCGCCGTCCACGCCCTGTTCATCGTCCGGAACGGCCTCACCGACGCGGCGCTGGGGTTCGCGATCGCACCGGCGGTGGCGTTCGCGGTGGCTTACCTGATGATCGGGACGTTCGGGAGACCCCGGTTGCGGCGGTCGAAGCGGCCGGAGCGCATCTACCGGCATCCGCGGGACGGTCTGGTCATGTGCGTGGCGATCGACCTGGCGGCGGCGCTCACCTGGATGCTGGCCTGATCGCCCCGAGCCGGTCCCGTGGAACCCGCATACACTTGCGCGAACCAACCGGCTTAGAGACCGTCATCGGGCCTCGTCCGTAGCGGGCGGCGGTCCGGTCGAGTGGGTCGCAAGGCGGAGGAGGTCCTGCGTACCGGTGTTTTACGCGGGGTCCTTCGACATCGCGGCGAGGCGCCGACCGCGCGTCGCGTAGTAGGACAGCAGGTTCGAAGACGGCCTCTCAGGAAGGCAGGCATGCGCAGAACGGCCTCTCGCGGCAGCCGCGCCAAGCGCCGCCACGTCGCCCGTCCCCGGGCCGACGTCCCTCCCACGCCCGAAGGCTGGCCCGACGGTGACGTCCTGAAGGACCGTCTGGAGATCAACTCCCTGGCGGCCACGCTTCTGGAGGAGATGGAACCCGACACCGTCCGCACGTTGTTGAAGCGGATGGACACCCCGGCGCGCAAGGCCGTCTTCGAGCCGCACAACATCCCGGTCACCAAGGTCAGTCTCCGGGCCGCCGACCAGGTTCTGGCGCTGTTGCGCTCCGACGACACGCCGGCGGAGAGCCCGATCCTGGGCGCGATGCTGAATCCGGCGGCCGAACTGTTCCACCACGCCGCGTTCGAGTCGGGTCAGGTCACCGGCCTCCGTCTGAAGCTGGTCGACCTGGCGTTGCCGTTGATCGTCACGAACGACCAGGTGGTCGCCGGTCTGCGCACCTGGCATCGCTGGGCGGAGGACTCGTTCGAGGACCTGACGCTGTCGGTGGTCATCGGGCTGAAGTGCTCACACGCCGCGTTGGCGGCGGCCTACCTGTCCGCCTCCCACCCCGACATCGCCGAGCGGTACACGGCACTGTGCGCGGAGTACCCGGCGCTGCCGCCGGTCGCGATCGGCCGGTTGACGACCACGAACCCGTTGACGCGGTATCTCGCGGGGCGACCGGACCGCAGGATACCGGGCACACCGGCCGAACTGCGGATGATGCTGCGGGACGACTCCCGGGTGCGGCAGGCGGAACTCGAGCAGGCGCAACGGGAACGCGCCCGCACACCCGACGACGACGCGCCGCCGTTGCCGGCCGAACCGGAGGTGTCGTCGGCCCCGGAGCCCTCCGAGCCTCCCGCCGGCCCGCCGCTGGAGGACGGCCCCGCGCTTCCGGGGGTTCAGGACTGGGCGAACGCGGTCATCGCGTCCCGGCGCATCACCGAGCGGTTGATCGCCGGTGAGGCGCCCGATCCGGTGGACCTGCTGCCGCTGCGGGTGCTTCAGGAGCAGATGACGCCCATGGCGGAACTGCTCACCCTGGTGCTGGGGCGGCAGGTGGCGCCCACCCGTGAGGCGGTCGACTCCGCGTTGGCGCTTGCGCTTTCGGAACCGGAGGCGGCACGGCACCTGGGCGAGGTCCCGGGGACCCGGGCCGAGGTGGCGCGGCGGCTCGCGGCGCTCCGGACGGACCCGCCGCAGAGCGGTGCCGGGGCGCCGGAGGACACCGTCACACCGGCGGTTCCGGAGTCCGACGACGCCGACCTGGCCGATCTGGACGGTGTGCTGCGCGGTGAGGCGGGCGCGCGACTGGCGTCGCTGGCGGGACCGGCCGCATCCCCGCCACGGCAACGGATCGCGGAGGTGGACGCACCGGTGGCGGCGGGCGCGCCGGCGGACGCGGGCTCCGGCGAACCGCCGGTGCCCGACGTCCCGGACCCGGTACGGGAACTGGTGGCGCTCGCACTTCAGATCAGGGTGCCGCAGGGTGCCGTCGCCGAACGCTTCCAGCGTGTCTCGGCGGAGCTGGAACCGGACGTCGCCGCGGATCCGGTGTCGCGGATGCTGATCGTGTCCGCGGCCATGCCGGTGTCACTGGTCGATCCGGCGGCGGGGGGCGTGCCGTGGCTCTCGGAGCCGCCGGGCGCCCTGTCGGCGTACCCGCGGGTCCTGGCACTGCGCGACGCGATCGCCGAACTGTGCCGTCAAGGAGTGCAGCCGCGGGATCCCGCGCTGATCAGGCTCGCCGACCTGACGAGCCGGCTGCACCACACCAGCCTGTCGGCTCAGGAACTGCTCTCGTCGGCCGAGACGCGCACGCTCAAGTTCGACAAGGCGACCAAGGTCTACCGGCACTGGATGGCACCGGGAGGGGTCCTCCGGCCGCTCGTGGACGCGCTCGCCCAGAACGGTCCGATCGAGCAGGTGGAGGCCCTGACCGAGGAGTGCCGGAAGCTCGGGGCCGGTCGCGCCATCGACGACACCGCCGCCGAACTCATGGACGCCAACCGGACCCGAATCGTCGCGGGCGCCCGCAAGACGTTGACCGACAAGTTCACCGAGGTGTTGGACCTCGCCGACGTCGCCGTCGCGATCGCGGCCGACATCCGGGGCGAGCGGCACGCCGACCGCACGGCGGTGTGGCGGTTCGACGCCCTGACCCGTTTCCGGGAACGCACCGACAAGGCACTGCCCGACATCGAGGCCGAACTGGCGGGCGCGACCGGCCCGTACCGGCTGGCGGCGGCGGCGGTGTGCCGGGCGTTGTCGTTGGCGGTCAGCCCGGATCCGTTGTACGGTCCCGAACCGGCACCGGCCTCGGTGTTCCCGCCGGGAGCCGCACCGGGAGACGGCGGCACGTCATGACGCCACCGTGGGAGGAGCTGCCGGAACAGGTGACCGCGGTCCTGTCGGCCGCGGCGGAGATGGTGGTCGCGCGGTCGGCCGTGCCGTTGTCGCGGGACAGGCTGCTGGAGACCACCGACGGCGTTCACGGCCTGTTGGCGGTGCTGACCGGTTCGGCCGGCCTGCGGCGGCTGCTGGGCCGCCGGTTGGGCGCCGGGATCGACACCGAACCGGCGACCGGCCTGGTCGCGGCGGATCCGGTGGCCGCCGAGCGGGCGGCCGCAGCGGTGCAACGGTTGTTGACGGAGCATCGGCGGGCACAGCGGCGGGAGCACCGGGCGCGCCGCCGCGCGGAACGGCCCGACGCCGAACAGCGCAGGTTCAGCCGGCTGGAGCACCGGGTCGGTGACCTCCGGGCCGCCCGGGACCGCCTGGAGGTGCAGCTCGCCACGCTGCGCGAGGAGAACCGGGAACTGCGCGGCACCATCGAGAACCTGGACGACGAACTCGGTCAGTTGCGTCGTCATCTGGAGATCGCCCACGCGAGGTTGGAACGGCTGCAGGCGGTCCGTGACGCGGCGGAGGAGGCGCCCCGACCGGAGCCGGTGCCGCGCGCGACCGTCGGTGAGGACCTGTCGCCGACCGTGCGGGTGCTGGGCGGCGGCACCGAGATCGGCGGCTCGTGCGTGCTGGTGACGGCGGGTGGGAGTCGCCTGTTGATCGACGCGGGGACCCGGCCGTCCGGAGTGGACGCCGATTCGCTCGCGCCGGAGGGCATCGGCGAACTGGACACCGCCCCCGACGCGATCCTGGTCACCCACGCGCACAACGACCACGCCGGTTGGGTTCCGGCGCTGCTGTCCAGGTTCCCCGGGGTACCGGTGATCGCCTCGGCGGCGACCTGCGATCTGTTGGGCACGATGTGGGCCGACTCCGCGAAGGTCATGGCCCGGCGGGCCGACTCCGACGAGTCGTGGGCGGGCGGTCCGCTGCCGCCGTACCGTCAGTCTGATGTGGATAGAGCGGTGTCCGCTCTGGACGCCCTGGGGTGCGGTCGCACCAGGCGCGTCGGCGCGTTGGACGTCGAGATGTTCGAGGCCGGCCACATCATCGGCGCGACCGGCGTGGTCGTCACCGCCGGGTCTCACCGGATCGTCGTCACCGGTGACGTGTCGCTGCCCGGGCAGCTCAGTGTGGGTGGCCTGCGGCTTCCGGAGTCGGCGATCGGTGCCGACCTGATGCTGCTGGAGTCCACCTACGCGGGAGCCGGACGGCTGCCCCCCAGACAGGCCATCGTGGACCAGTTCGTGGCCGACGCCGACCGTGTCCTCGGCCGGGGTGGGCGCATCCTGGTCCCGGCCTTCGCATTGGGCCGCGCGCAGGAGATCGCGCTCATCTGCCGACGCCATCTACCCGACGCCGAGGTACTGGTCGACGGCCTCGCCCGCGAACTCAGTCACGCCTATCAGCGTCACCCCGGCCCCGACGGCGAGCGGATCGCCGTGTTCCACGGCAACGTGCGGCCGGTGGAACCGGGCCGCACCAGGCAGGAGATCGCCGACGAGCGGCCGTGTCTGGTGGTCTCGACCTCCGGGATGCTCACCGGTGGGCCCGCCGTCGCCTGGGCGCGCGCCATCCTGCCCGACGCCCGTTCCGGGCTCATGGTGGTCGGCTACCAGGACGCCGACAGCCCCGGTTCGCGGCTGCTGGGGCTCGCCGACGCGGGAGGCGGACGCATGACGCTCCCCGACGGCGACGAACCGTTGGAGGTGGCGGCGCACGTCGGCCAGTACCGGCTGGGCGCCCACGCCACAGAGGACGAACTCGTCGACGTCGCGGCGCGGGCTCAGGCGGCGGTGGTCATGCCGGTACACGGTCGCGCCTCCGCGCAACGACAGTTCGCCCGCAGGCTGCAACTGCGCCGCCAGGCGACGGTCTCGGCCACCGAGACCTGGCGGCCCGAACCCTGAAGTCCCGGTTCCGGCACCTCGACGTCGTACGGAGAGCCGAAGTAGGCTTCACCGGCCTCGGCCGGTGAAGCCCGCGTCCCTCCGCTACGGGGTACCGCCGAGTGTCGCGGTGACGGTCTCCGACGTACCGCCGTCACGCGAGTAGGTGATCTCTACCCGGTCCCCCGGCTGCCTCGACTGCACCGCCGCGGCCACGTCGGCGGCCGAGGACACCTCGGTGTCGCCGATCGCCGTGATCACGTCGCCCTCGACCAGTCCGGCGTCCTCGGCGGGACTGCCGGGTTGCACGGTCGTGACCACGGCCCCGGCGACCGCTCCGGGCATGTCCGTCATGCTCACACCCAGGAAGGCCCGCTCCACCGACCCGCCCTCGATGATCTGGTCGGCCGTCGCGCGCACGGTCGAGGCCGGGATGGCGAAGCCGACGCCGATGTTGCCGCCGGAGCTGTCGGCCGTGGCGATGGCGGTGTTGATGCCGATCAGCTCGCCACGTCCGTTCACCAGGGCGCCACCGGAGTTGCCGTGGTTGATGGCGGCATCGGTCTGGATCAGGCCGTTCAACGTGGTCGCCGATCCCCGGGGGCCCTCTCCGGCCGAGATCGTGCGGTCCAGAGCGGACACGATGCCGGAGGTCACCGACCCCTGGAGTCCCAACGGCGATCCGAGCGCCAACACGGTGTCCCCGACCTCGAGCCCCTCGGAGTCGCCCACGGTGATGGGCGTCAACCCCTCCACGTCATCCACTTTGAGCACGGCGAGGTCTCCGGCCGGATCGGTGCCCACCACCTCGGCCGGGGCGGAGGTCCCGTCGGCGAACTGCACGGTGACCTCACCGCCGACCGCCGAGGCGACGACGTGGTTGTTGGTGATGATGTGACCCCGGTCGTCGTAGACGACCCCGGATCCACCGGCCGTCTCGGTCTCCACCGACACCACGGACGGCTGCACGGCCGCCGCCACGTCGGACAGGGTCGCCCCGTCGCCGACGAACTGCGAGGGCGAGGACGCGGGCGGGTCGTCGTCGGCGAGCGAGTACCCGATGAAGCCACCCGCACCACCCGCACCCAACGCGATGGCCACCGCCGCCGCGACGGCGGCGACCGCCCTGCCGCCGCGGCGACCGGGCCGCGGCGGTGCGGGCTCCGTGGAATACGGCGGCGCGGTCACCGGCCCGGAGACGTATCCGCCCGGCATCGCCGTGCCGCCGGGGACGTACGGGGACGGTTGCCACTGCGGGCCGCCGGGAGCCGACGCCGTGTACGGCGACGGGTCCGCCGCGCCCGGGGCGGGGCGGTCGCCCGCCGGCGGATTCCCCTCCGCGTGATCCGCCGACCGGTCGAACCGTCCGTGTGGGTCTTGTTCCTGAGCGTTCATGTCCTCAGCATGACGCCCCGGGCTTCGGCGAGACTGGAGAAACCTTCAGAGTTCTATGGGGATCCCCCCTCCGGTTCCTCGCCGGGACCGTCGTCGCCGGAACGCACGTCCGGATCCAGTCGCAGCCGCACGGTGAACTCGGCGCCCTCCCCCGGGCTCGATCGCGCCGACACCTCGCCGCCGTGCGCGGCCACCAGCGCCGCCACGATCGCCAGGCCGAGTCCGGTGCCGCCGGCCTGCCGGGACCGGGCCTTGTCCGCACGGTAGAACCGCTCGAACACCCGCTCCACCTGCTCCTGGGACATGCCCGGCCCGTCGTCGGTCACGACCATGTCGACGTAGTCGCCGTCACTGCGCAACCGCACCTCCACGTGGGAACCCGTGGGGGTGTGCCGGATGGCGTTGGTCACCAGGTTCGACAGCACCTGGCGCAGCCGCAGGTCGTCGCCGCGCACCAGGAACGGCCCGCCCTCGGTGTACAGGTCGATGGTGCGGCCGTCGGCGACCAGTTGCGCCGCCGAGACGGTGTCGGCGGCGACACTGAGTAGGTCCACCTGGTGCCACTCGAACGGCCGCTGCTGGTCCAGTCGCGCCAGCAACAACAGGTCCTCCACGAGCAGCCCCATCCGGATCGCCTCGGCCTCGATGCGCCGCATCAGCTCGGCGGCCTCCTCGGGGGGTACGTCGCCACGCTGGCGGTACAGCTCGGAGAACCCGCGCACCGTGGTCAGCGGCGTCCGTAGTTCGTGGCTGGCGTCGGCGACGAACCGGCGCATCCGCTCCTCCGAGGCCAGCGCCCGCTCCTCGGAGGCCTCGCGCGCCTCCAGTGCCGTCTCGATCTGGCCGAGCATGACGTTGAGGGCGGCCGACAACCGGCCCACCTCGGTGTCCGGGCCGCGCCGCGGCACCCGCAGCGACAGGTCTCCGGCGGCGATGGCGCTGGCGGTGTGCTCGATCTCCTTGAGCGGGTTGAGACTGGCACGCACCAGGGCGACTCCGAGCGCGGCGAGCCCTGCGAGCACCGCAGCCCCCACCAGCAGGTCGATCCAGATGAGCCGGGCGACGGTGGTGTCGACCTCGTCCATCGGTGTGGCGATCGCCAGTGCGACGCGCTGGCCGTCCGAGATGTGCGGATCTATCACAGTGGACAGGACGCGCCAGCGCAGTTTGCCGTCGGCCGACGGCATCGTCCGTGGGACGTCCGCCATCGCGTAGAGGTCCTCCGCCGTCAGCAGCGGCATCTCCTCGACGGCGAAGTGGGTGTCGTAGACGCCCAGGTCGTTGCCGACGGCCTGGTAGACCACGAACTCGGTGTAGAGCATCTGTGACGAGGTGCCGGGTGTGTCGATCATGATGGCCGCGTTGCGGGAGTCGAGCCGTTGCCGCAGGTCCTCGTCGACACGGTCGATCAGGTACTCCTGGAGCGAGTTGACGTTGGCCACGCTCATCAGCACCAGCGCGCCGGTCACCAGCAGCAACACCGCCGCCACCAGGCGCACCCGCAACGGCGTGTTCTCCCAGCGCCGTCCCAACGGCCCGGGAGCGCGGGCGTCGGTCGGATCTGCGGGTGTCTCCGTTTTCGTCACGACGGGGACCGCAGGACGTAACCGATGCCCCGCAACGTCTGTATCAACCGGGGCTCGGTGTTGTCGATCTTGCGGCGCAGATAGGACACATAGGACTCGACGATGCCGTCGTCGCCTCGGAAGTCGTAACGCCACACGTGGTCGAGGATCTGCGCCTTCGACAGCACTCGACCGGCGTTGACCATGAAGTACCGCAACAGCTTGAACTCCGTGGGCGACAACTGCACCGGGCGCCCCGCGCGCCACACCTCGTGCGTCTCCTCGTCCAACTCCAGGTCGGCGTACTTCAGGCGCGGCGGCGGGGGCACGTCGCCCTTGCTGCGCCGCAGCACCGCGCGGATGCGCGCGATGACCTCCTCGAGGCTGAACGGCTTGGTGACGTAGTCGTCGCCGCCCAGCGTGAGGCCGCGCACCTTGTCCTCCAGGGCGTCCCTGGCGGTCAGGTACACGATCGGGGTGCGGTCCGACCCGGACCTCACCCGCCTGGCGACCTCGAACCCGTCGAAGTCGGGCAACATCACGTCCAGCACCATGAGATCGGGCCGGTGACGGGTGACCGCGCGCACCGCCTCCTCGCCCCCGGTCGCCTGGTACACCGTGAACCCCGCGTACCGCAGACTGGTCGCCAGCAACTCGCAGATGTTGGGATCGTCCTCCACGACCAGCAGCGTGGCCTCGCCCTCGGGCTCCTTGTCCGCTACCGTCATGCCTACCATCTTGATCCAAGACCTCTGGATCGGTGCTGAATAACGCCTGAGAAGATACTGTGAATCCCATGACGTCGGGGTGATCAACCGCACGGCCGATACGCCCCTGGGCCGGTCGGCGGAAAATAGGCGGTTGTCGCACTACACGGGCGGCAGGGGGATCGGATACGCTGAAACCTCCCGCCCGGGTGCCAAGCGCCCGGTCTCGCGGGCCACCGGCCCAATGATGGGCACCGACTACCGACCTCAATGAGGGCGCAGATGACGCTGTCGATCGATACTCGTACGACCGCCGACGGCGGTATGGTCCTGAGCCTGGCAGGCGAAGTGGACTACGCCACCGCTCCCAAGATTCGCGAAACCATCACGGCGGTCCTCCGCGGTGAGAATGTGACATCTATCCAGGTCGACGTCGCTCACGTGACGGTACTGGACTCCACCGGCATCGGCACCCTGGTGGTCGCCTACCGCATCGCCCGGGACATGGGGATCCCGGTGACGGTCACCAATCCGAACAAGTTCATCACCAGGCTCTTCACCGTGGTGGGTGCGCAGGAACTGCTCGAGGAGCAGACCAGCGCGTTCGCCGCCGCGGTCAAGGAACGCTGATTCGGAAGGCGTACGGACACGACGTGGAACGGCCCCGGGCGCGAAGCCGCCGCCCGGGGCCGTTCGTCGTCTCACGGCCCGCAGCGGCGCGGGCCACTACCGGCGGGTAATCCTCACCACCCCCGGCGACAACTGCCCAGCTAGCCGGGTAACCGGCTTCACGATCGCCGAGGCGAGCGCGTAGTCTTATCGGTCGGGAAATAACGTCCACCAGGTCCCATCAGAAGAGGCGATCAAAGGCCGTGTCGAGTCAAGACAACACCTCAGGTGCACACTCACTCACCGAGTTCGGTCCCAACGAGTGGATCGTCGAGGAGATGTATCAGCGCTACCTCACCGATCCCGCCAGCGTCGAGCCGACCTGGCACGAGTTCTTCGCCGATTACCAGCCGTCCCAGGGCGGCGAACCCGCCGCCGCGCCCGCCAACGCCCCGGTCGCCACCGCCACCCGCGGTTCGGTGACCCCGAGCACCCCCGCGTCCACCGGGAACGGCAACCGGCCCGCCGAGACCGCGACCGCCGGGGAGCGCCCACGGGCGAAGGCGGCACCGACGAAGCAGACCGACGCCCCGCCCAAGCCCGGCACCACGACCGGCAAGTCCGCCGAGCCGGGCAAGAAGCCGACTCCCGCCAAGCCGGTGGCCTCGGAACCGGCCGGTGAGACGCGGCGCACCCCGTTGCGCGGCGTCGCCGGCAAGGTCGCCGCCAACATGGAGAAGTCCCTGGAGATCCCGACCGCCACGAGCGTCCGGGACGTTCCCGCCAAGCTGATCTCCGACAACCGCATCGTCATCAACAACCACCTCAAGCGGGGACGCGGCGGCAAGGTCAGCTTCACGCACCTCATCGGCTACGCCCTGGTGAAGGCGCTCGCGACCCACCCGGAGATGAACCACTCCTACGCGGAGGTGGACGGGAAGCCGCACCTGGTGGTGCCCGGCGCGGTCAACCTGGGCCTGGCGATCGACCTGAAGAAGGACGACGGCTCCCGCACCCTGGTGGTCCCGAGCATAAAGAACTGCCAGGAGATGGACTTCGCGCAGTTCTGGCAGGCGTACGAGGAGATCGTGCGCAAGGCGCGCAACAACAAGCTGACCCTGGAGGACCACACCGGGGCGACGCTGACGCTGACCAACCCCGGCGGAATCGGCACCGTCCACTCGGTACCGAGGCTGATGGCGGGGCAGAGCACCATCATCGGTGTCGGCGCGATGGAGTACCCGGCGCAGTTCGCCGGCGCCTCCGACGACACGATCACCGAGTTGGGCGTGTCCAAGACGATCACGGTCACGTCCACTTACGACCACCGTGTCATCCAGGGCGCCCAGTCCGGCGAGTTCCTGAAGCGGATGCACGAACTGCTGTTGGGCACCGACGGCTTCTACGACGAGATCTTCACCTCGCTGCGGATCCCGTACGAGCCGGTCCGCTGGGTCCGCGACGTCGCCCACACCTCCGAGGGCCAGATCGACAAGACCGCGCGGGTCATCGAGCTGATCCACGCCTACCGGGTCCGCGGCCACCTGATGGCCGACACCGACCCGTTGGAGTACGAGATCCGTCGCCACCCCGACCTGGACATCCTCGAACACGGGTTGACCCTGTGGGACCTGGACCGGTTCTTCCCGGTCGGCGGGTTCGCCGGGCAGCGCAAGATGCGGCTGCGCGACATCCTCGGTGTGCTGCGCGAGTCGTACTGCCGCCGTGTCGGCATCGAGTACATGCACATCCAGGAACCGGAAGAGCGGGCCTGGATCCAGGCGCGCGTCGAGCGGCCGTACGAGAAGCCCGAGACCGACCACCAGAAGCACATCCTGGGCCGGCTGAACGTCGCGGAGGCGTTCGAGACCTTCCTGGGCACCAAGTACGTCGGCCAGAAGCGGTTCTCGCTGGAGGGCGGCGAGTCGCTCATCCCGCTGTTGGACGAGGTGCTGTCGCACGCCGCGCGCGAGTCGCTCGACGAGGTCGTCATCGGCATGTCCCACCGTGGACGGTTGAACGTACTGTCCAACATCGTCGGAAAGCCGCCGGAGAAGATCTTCTCCGAGTTCGAGGGTTCGATGGACCCGAAGACGGTCCAGGGCTCCGGCGACGTCAAGTACCACCTGGGCATGACCGGGAAGTTCACCACCCCCGACGGCGAGTACGCCACGACGGTGTCGGTGGTGGCGAACCCGAGCCACCTGGAGGCGGTGGACCCGGTGCTGGAGGGCATCGTCCGCGCCAAGCAGGACCGGCTCGACCTCGGCCTGGAGGGCTACACCGTCCTGCCGCTGCTGGTGCACGGTGACGCCGCCTTCGCCGGGCAGGGCGTGGTCGCCGAGACGCTGAACCTGTCGCAGCTGCGGGGCTACCGCACCGGCGGGACGGTCCACGTCATCGTCAACAACCAGGTCGGTTTCACCACCGCACCGGAGTACTCGCGTTCGTCGCTGTACTCCACCGACGTCGCCCGCATGATCCAGGCGCCGATCTTCCACGTGAACGGCGACGACCCCGAGGCGGTCGTCCGGGTCGCCAAGCTGGCGTTCGAGTACCGGCAGACGTTCAACAAGGACGTCGTCATCGACATGCTGTGCTACCGCCGCCGCGGCCACAACGAGGGCGACGACCCGTCGATGACCAACCCGTTGATGTACCAGATCATCGACGCCAAGCGCTCGGTCCGCAAGCTGTACACCGAGGCGCTGATCGGGCGCGGTGACATCTCGGTCGCCGACGCGGAGGAGGCGCTGAAGGACTACCAGTCCCAACTGGAACGGGTCTTCACCTCGACCAAGAAGGCGATCGCGGGGATCGGCCAGCCGACCCGCACCCGTACCGTGGAACCGGAGGTCGAGGTCGACACCGCCGTGGACGCCTCGGTCCTCAAACGGATCGGCGAGGTGCAGACCTCGCTGCCGGAGGGCTTCACGCCGCACAAGCGGGTGAACCAGGTGTTGCAGCGTCGCGCCAAGGCCGCCGTGGAGGGCGACGTCGACTGGGCGTTCGGGGAGATCCTGGCGTTCGGTTCGCTGCTGTCGCAGGGTGTCTCGGTCCGGCTCGCCGGTCAGGACTCCCGTCGCGGCACCTTCGTGCAGCGGCACTCGGTCGTCGTGGACCACGACACCGCCGCGGAGTACACTCCGATCGCCTCGTTGGCCTCGGACGGCGCCCGCTTCTGGGTGTACGACTCGCTGCTGAGCGAGTTCGCCGCGATGGGCTTCGAGTACGGCTACTCGGTGGAGAACCCGGACGCGCTGGTGTGCTGGGAGGCCCAGTTCGGCGACTTCGCCAACGGCGCCCAGTCCATCGTGGACGAGTTCATCTCCTCCAGTGAGGCCAAGTGGGGCCAGCGTTCCGGCGTGGTCCTGCTCCTGCCGCACGGCCACGAGGGAGCCGGTCCGGACCACACCTCCGGGCGCCCGGAACGGTACCTCCAGCTGTGCGCGGAGGACAACATGCGGGTCGCCAACTGCACCACCCCGGCGAACTACTTCCACCTGCTGCGCCGCCAGGCGTTGTCGCCGAAGAAGAAGCCGCTCGTCGTCTTCACACCGAAGTCGCTGCTGCGCAACAAGCACTGCGTGTCGGCGGTGTCGGACTTCACCTCCGGCCGGTTCCAGCCGGTGTTGGGCGACCCCGCGGTCGCCGACGGCACGGTCGATCCGTCGCGGGTGAAGCGGGTCCTGCTGTGCTCCGGCAAGGTGTACTACGACCTCGCCGCGGCCCGCGAGAAGCACGGGATCACCGACACCGCGTTGATCCGGGTGGAGATGCTGTACCCGCTGCCCGCCGAGGAGATCAAGGCGGAGCTGGCCCGGTTCGGCAACGCGGAGGAGCACGCCTGGGTGCAGGAGGAGCCGGCGAACCAGGGCGCCTGGTCGCACATCGCGCTCAACCTGCTGGAACACCTCGACGGTGTCAGCCTGCGCCGGATCTCGCGTCCGGCCGCCGCCGCCCCGTCGGTCGGTTCGCAGAAGATCCACGACGTCGAGCAGCAGGCGCTGATCGACGTGGCCATGCCGGCCAAGTCCTGATCCACCCGGACGGGCCGGGCGGTGGATGTCCATCGCCCGGCCCGTCCGGCTCTCTCCGCCGCCGAGGCGGTGCCCATCACGGCCCGGCGGCGTCGTCCGTCGCAGAGCCCTGAAGCGAAAGTCCACAGGAGACACCGATGTACTACACCGACCGTGGCATCGAGGAACTGGAACAGCGTCGCGGCGAGGAGGAGGTCACTTTGGAGTGGCTGGCCTCCCGGCTTCGGGAGTTCGTAGACGACAACCCGGAGTTCGAGACGGCCGTCGAACGGCTCGCGACCTGGCTGGCCCGCCTCGACGACGAGGCGGACGAACCCGACGGCTTCGACGAGTGAGGCGCCGCCCCGTCACTCCGGGACGAAGTGGACTCCGACCGCCATCTGCGGGTTTCCATCCGTGGACGGCAGCGTTCCGTCGCCACCGACGACCAGGGAACGCAGATACGCGCTGACGCTGATCGCGCCGCCGTCCGAGACGACGGTGACTCCGGTGTCCCGGCCCGTCTGCGGACAGGAGAACGGCACCTGATGCCGCCGGCCGTCATCGCCCCGCACCTCGATCTGGCCCTCTCCCGACGTCTCCTCGTCATCGGTGTCCACGAAGACGCACACCACCCGGATCGTGTACTCACCCGCCGGCAGCAGCGCCGCCGTGGCCACGACGTCCACCAGCAACGGCACGACCGTGACCTCCGGTTCCGCCGCCGCCACGGTCTCCAGTGCCCGGCCCTGTTCCTCCGTCACGACCGACCGATCGTCGGGCAACGGTTCCAGCCAGCCCTCCGGTGCCACCACCTCCGGCAGCCGGTCGGCCGTCCCGGTCGCGTCGTACCGCGCGTCGGCGAGTAGGAATCCGGTGAGGAGCGCCAGGGCGGCGGTCGTCACGAAGATCCTGGTGCGCGGCCACGGCCGGAGGAGCGCGTCGTTCCGCCGCATCACGCGTCCACCGCCATGAAGACGATGTGGACGACGTAGGCGCCGAAGCCCTCGGGATCGTCGACGGACAGCTCCATCGCGGTGTCCTCGGTGTACGACGGCTCCTCCTCCGCCCACACCAGTGTGGACGGACAGGGCATCAGGAAGCCGGGTGACTCCGCCATCGGGATGTACACCTCCACCCGTTCGGGCGCGTCACCGTAGACGTTCAGGACTCCACACAGGAGGCCGACACGATATCGCCCGGCCGGAATCACCTCGAGCGAGGAACGCACCCCGTCGACGCCGAGTGTGACCATCAGTTCGGGTTCGGCTCCCAGCTCCGCCGACAGCTCGTCCTCCATCACCCGAGCCAACTCGGCGGAGTCCCGGATCGGATCGGCCGCCTCCGGTGTGAGCCACCGTTGCACCCCCCAGAAGGTGACGGCGGCCGCCAGCACCGCCGACGCGAGCGCCACGGCGGCGTAGCGCCACAGACCCCGCGACGACGGGTCCGGCGTTGACCGGTCCTCCGAGACCGGCTCGCGGGCCGTTTCGGCGTCCAGGTCGATGACCGCGACGGGCGCGGATTCAGGCATCGGCATTCAAGTATCCTTTCGCACCCGGCGGATCCACCCTCACCACGTCGGAGGGGCGGAAGCGGGACGAGTCGTCACACGGTGAGAGACGGGGACGATCCACGGCGACCGGGGCCGGTCGTCACCCCGGTAGGAAGTGGACCGCCGCGACGAGTTCGAAGGCGCCCCAGCCCTCTTCAGGGAGCGAGGTGTCCATGTCGGACATGTACGCCGACACCCGGATCGGCGTGGGCTCGGACACCGTCACCCGTAGCCCGGTGTCCTCCACCGGCAGGTCACAGATGACGTCGAACCCGGTAGGCGGTTCCACGCCGTCCACCGAGACGTCCACCGTGAAGGCGGTGTTCTCCGGCTGATCCAGTGACCGGCACACCCCCCACACCGAGTAGTCCCCCGGCGGGAGCACGGCGAGCGAGGGGCTCATCGCCTCCGCCTGTACCACCACCACGGGATCACCGGACGGCTCGGTGTCGGACACCTCGGCGGCCAGCTCTCGCAGTTCCGGCGTGCTGAACGGGTCCTCCTCGCTCAGCGGATCGATCCAGCTCTCCGGGGTGACCGCCGCGGGCTGCGCGTCGACGACGGCGTCCAGGCCGAGCCGGGCCTCCGCCACGAGATAGGCGGTCAATCCGGCGACGATCGCGGTGACGGCGACCAGCGTGGTGCGCGGCCAGGGCCGCAGCAGCCTGCTCCTCATCCGTTCACTCCTCGATCCGGGTCAGTACCGCGTAGATCACGTAGCCGTGAACCCCGGACTCGTTGTAGACGGTGAACTCCATCGCGGCGTCCTCCGTGAAGTGCCAGGTGTCGGGCGCCCACACCAGTGTGGACGGGCACGGCATCCGGTATCCGCGGGTGGTGTCGGCCTGCACGTTGACGATGATCTCCGGTACGGCCTCACGGTAGACACTCAGGACACCGCACATCAGTCCCAGCCGGTAGTCGCCCGGGGACACCACCACGAGTTCGGACGCGTTGATGGCCGCCGGGACGGTGATCATCAGCTCGGGTTCGCCGTCGAGCGCGGCCAGCACCCGGCCCTCCATCTCCGCCAGCAACTCGGCCGAGTTGCTCGGCGGTGTCACCGTCTCCGGAGTCAGCAACCGCATGGTTCCCCACAACGTCAGCGCGGCGGCCACCACGACGGCGACCGCGGCCACCACGACGTAACGCCACAGCCCCGGAGCGGCCGGTTCGGCCGGCGGGGTGTCCGAGCCGCCCGGCTCCACGGACTCGGGCGGATCCTTCGTGAAGGTGGATCCCAGATCGATGACGGCCGCCGGTGGCGGCGAATCGGTTTCCGGCATGTACGAATCGTGCCCCACCGTCGCCCCCCGTGTCACCATCGGATCGGCCGATATCAACCGGCTCAACGACTCTCGCCCGGGTAGACCACACCCAACGACCGCCGGACGTCGTCCATGACGGACATGACGTCCAATGTCGCCTCCCACGGCACCAGCGGGCTCTGCGTCAGGCCCTCCGACAGGCAACGCATGACCTCGGCGGCCTCGTGGACCATGCCGTGACCGGTGTACCCCACCCGGAACACCTCGTCGCTGTCGGCACGGTGCACGGTGAAGCCGTCCGGGCGGAAGAACGGCGACGGTATGGTGACCCGCCCCAGCGAACCGGTGATCATGGCGGTGACCGGGCTTCCGCCGGTCAGGCCGCACGACAGCGTCGCGACCGCCCCGGACCGGTACCCGAACAGCATCCCGGTGACCTCGTCGACACCCTCGGCGGTCAACCGCCCCGTCGCGTGAACCGTCTCCGGCCTTCCGAGCACCAGGTGCGCCAACGAGACCGGGTAGACCCCCAGGTCCAGGAGGGCCCCACCCGCCAGTTCCGGGTCACGCAACCGGTGCTCCGGCGGGAAGGGACCGGACAGGCCGAAATCGGCGTTCACCCTGGCGACCTCTCCGATGACGCCGTCGTCCAGCAGTTCCGCGAGTCGCCGGATCGCCGGTACGCACCGCATCCACATGGCCTCCATCAGGAACACGCCACGATCGCGGGCGATGTCCACCAGTTCCCGCGCCTGCGCGTGGTTCACGGTGAACGCCTTCTCGCACAGGACGGCCTTGCCCGCCTCCAGGCACAGCTTCGCCGCCTCGTGATGGGCGTGGTGGGGAGTGGCCACGTACACCACGTCCACCTCCTCGTCGGCGGCCAGCTCCGCCCAGGAGCCGTGCGCGCGGGGGATGTCGTAACGGTCGGCGAACCGGCGCGCCGACTCCGTCGAACGGGACCCGACCGCGCCGACCACGGCGCCGGGCAGCGTCTTGAGGTCTTCGGTGAAGGTGGCGGCGATGCCGCCGGTGGCCAGGATTCCCCAACGGATCTGCTCGGTCATGGCCATATCCGATCACGGGCCCGCCGCGACCGGCCACGCCGCCCCCGTGGCCGGCCCGGCGGTGACAGGCACACGCGGGCGCGTCGGGGTCAGGGTTCGACGACGATCTTGCCGAACGCGGCACCGGACGCCAACCGGGCGAACGCGTCGGCGGCCCGCGACAACGGGTACCTGCCGTCGACGACCGGCGCGACGCCCTTGTCGACGCACAGCGCGATCAGTCGCGCCAGCTCGTCCCGGGTGCCCATGGTGGATCCCACCAGCTCCAACTGGAGGAAGAACAGCCGCCGCAGGTCCACCTCGGCGAGATGACCGGCCGTGGAACCGCACACCACGATCCGGCCGCCCGGCTTGGCGCACTTCATCGAATGCGCGATGGTCGGCGCCCCGACGCTCTCCACGACGACGTCCACCCGTTCGGGCAGCCGCGCGCCCGGTTCCACCGCGATCGCCCCCAGTGCCTCGGCCGCCGCACGGCGGGCACCGTCGCGCCCGGTCGCGTACACGCGGGCACCCATGGCGACGGCCAGCAGGATCGCCGCCGTGGCGACGCCACCACCCACGCCCTGCACCAGCACCGCACCGCCGGCCGGGAGCCTGCCCCGGGTGGTGAGCATCCGGTACGCGGTCAGGTAGGCGGTCGGAAGGCAGGCCGCCTGCGCGAAGTCGAGTTCCGGCGGTTTGGGGAGCAGGTTGCGCCGTGGCACCGCGACCCGGGTCGCCAGAGTGCCCTGCAGGTCCTCCGACAACAGGTGGCGACGGGGGTCGAGGGTCTCGTCACCACCGCCGGCGGCGGGGTCGCCGATGACGGAGTGGACGATGACCTCGTTGCCGTCCTCGTCGACGCCGGAAGCGTCGCAGCCCAGGATCATCGGGCACTGTTCGGCGGTCAGGCCGACACCGGCGAGTGACCACAGGTCGTGCCGGTTGAGGGCGGCGGCCTTGACGGTGACGACCACCCGGTCGGGGCCCGGTCGCGGCTCGGGGCGCTCACCGACCCGCAACGCGGACAGTGGATCGGTGGAGTCGACGGTCTCTGCGAAGGCGGAAAGCATGGCCCCGACCCTATCGGTCGTCCCACCCGGTCCACACGGTCTCACGGCGGCGAGGCCGCCCGGTCATCGCGAGGCCGTATCCGGTGTGGTCGGGTGCCCGCCGCCGGCGCGGAAGTCGATCTCGAAGTGCGGGTAGTCCGGTTGCGGACAGGGGTCGCCCCGGTACCCGAGGCGTTCGTAGAACGGGGCCGCCCGGGCGTGGTGCGCCTGCCATTCCAGGTATCGCACCCGGGTGGCGGCCCATTCGACGACTGCGGCGACCAGCGCCCGGCCGGCTCCGGTACGCCGGTCGGCCTCGGCCACGTACAGGTCGTGGAACCGCGCGACCCGATGGTGATCGCCGGTGCGCCAGTGCGGACCGTGATCCTGCACGGCGGCGTAACCGGTGAGCCGCCCGGCGTCGGTCACGGAACCGAACATGCCCCACCGGCCGTCGGTGAGCAGATCCCGGAACCTGTCGCGTGCCACCGGTTCCGGGTCGTCGGTGTGGTGCCACAGTCGCCACAGCGACGGCCAGTCCGTCGCGGCCAACGGTCGTACGGTGATCGGCATGGCCACAGTGTCGCGTGGCGTCGCCTCACGCGCCACCGGGTTTCGGATCCGGGTCAGCCGATCCGGGTGAAGTCCCAGGCGTGCGGTGGACGGGCCGCCAGGCCCTCGGGTGGTTCCGGCAGGTCGGCGGATTCGGTGTCCCAGTGGGATATCACCACCAGACGGTGGTCCTCGGAGCGGTACACCTCACTCCCCCGGAATCCCGGCCGGGCCGCCACGGCGGGTACCCCGGTGTGCCGCACCCATTCCACCAGCGCGTCGAATCCGGCGGGTTCGGCCCGGACCTCCCACATCCTCGTGATCACGCGGCCATTCTCTCAGGCGCCGACCGGGTGTGCCCCATACTCCCCATCCGGTGTGGGGCACACCCGGCCGGTGTGTCACCGGGCGGCCGGTCGACCGTTGGTGAGCTCTCCAGGATGCCAGCCCCGGCGCCGGATGTGAAGGGGTGGACGTCGCTCCATTGCGGATCGTGGTCTCCTCAGTCCGCCGCCCGGGCCGCCAGGTGCCGGGCCGCCTCGGCTCCCGACTGTTCCTCGGCGGCCTGCCGCACCGCGCGCGCCACGGCGGGCGCCACCCGCGTGTCCAACGGGCTGGGAACGATGTGGTCGGGTGCGAGATCCTCGGCGACTATCCCGGCGATGGCCTCGGAGGCCGCCAGGGTCATCGCCGGGGTGATGTTGCGGGCCTTGGCGTCCAGCGCACCGCGGAAGATGCCGGGGAACGCCAGCACGTTGTTGATCTGGTTGGGCAGGTCACTGCGGCCGGTCGCCACGATCGCGGCCCGTTTGCGCGCCACCTCGGGGTCCACCTCCGGGGTCGGGTTGGCGAGCGCGAACACCACCGCGTCCTCCGCCATACCGGCGACGGCGGACTCCTCCAGCCTCGCACCGGACACGCCCACCAGGACGTCGGCGCCCCGCAGCGCGGTGGTCACGTCACCGTGGAGGCCGCCGGCATTGGTGACCTCGACCAGTTCCGCCTTGACCGGCGACAGGTCGTCGCGTTCCCGGCTGAGGATTCCACGCGAGTCGCAGACGGTCACCTCACCGATTCCCGCCGAGATCAGCATCCGGGACACCGCGACACCGGCGGCGCCCGCCCCCACCACCACGACCCGCAGGTCGGCGAACTTGCGGCCGGTCAACCGCATGGCGTTGCGCAGCGCCGCCAACACCACCACGGCGGTGCCGTGCTGGTCGTCGTGGAACACCGGGATGTCGAGGGCGGCGTCCAGCCTGGCCTCGATGTCGAAGCAGCGCGGCGCCGAGATGTCCTCCAGATTGATGCCGCCGAACGACGGGGCGATCCGCGTCACGGTGTCGACGATCTCGTCGGGGTCCTTCGTGTCGAGGCAGATCGGCACGGCGTCGACGCCGGCGAACTTCTTGAAGAGGGCCGCCTTGCCCTCCATGACCGGCATGGCGGCCTTGGCGCCGATGTCGCCCAGTCCGAGGACGGCCGTCCCGTCGGTGACCACGGCGATCAGATGAGACGCCCAGGTGTACTCGGCGGCCAGCTCCGGCCGGTCGGCGATCGCCAGGCAGACCTCCGCGACCCCGGGCGTGTAGGCGATCGAGAGGTCCTCCCGGGTCACCAGGGGCCGGGACAGGGCGATGGACAGTTTTCCGCCCCGGTGATCGTGGAATATCCGGTCTTTGTCCATAGTCATGAAGTCCTCACTCCACATAGATAACGCATGGTCACGGGCTCCGGCCGATGGTGAACCGGGAGGTGAGGGGCCGAACCGCGGGATCGCCGACGGTGCGTCACCGAGTCTAGAGGTCGGCCCCGGCACGGGATCGTGCGAGACGGCTCCCACAGGCACCGCCGGAGGAGGCGGCACGGTGTCCGCGCGAGGTGACGGGCGCCTCAGGTTCCGGATCCGCCATGCCGAGGTGTCGGGTCCGTCCTCGCCGGAGCCGGTGACCGGAGTATGGTCGCGACGAAAAGATCATCTCGTTCGCATAACGCTGGAGGGTTTTGATGCGCCTTTCGCATCTGTTGTCGTCCCGCCTGTTCATGCCGCAGGCCACCGCTTCCGCACACTGTGACCTGCCGTGCGGCGTGTACGACCCGGCTCAGGCCCGGATCGAGGCGGAGTCGGTGAAGGCGATCTGCCAGAAGTACCAGGACAATGAGGACCCGGAGTTCCGGACCCGTGCGTTGATCATCAAGGAGCAGCGCTCCGAACTGGTCAAGCACCACCTGTGGGTGCTGTGGACCGACTACTTCAAGCCGCCGCACTTCGAGAAGTACCCGCAGCTGCACCAACTGGTCAACGAGGCCACCAAGCTGGCCGGCGCCTCCGGCGCCAAGGGCTCGGCGGACCCGTCGGTCGCCGACGAACTGCTCGGCAAGATCGACGAGATCGCCAAGATCTTCTGGGAGACCAAGAAGGCCTGACGCCCCGGTGGCGTACGGCCCAGGCCGATCCCGCGCCCGGTCACGGACCCGTCCGTGGCCGGGCGTCGCCGTGTCGGTGGGGACCGCGTCCGACGTCACAGGAGACGCGCGTCGCCTCACGGGCGGCACGGCCCCGGCCCGTCCCGCCACGGGCAGGCGGCGCCACGTACGCGCGGTACCCCGGTCCTTCTCCATGCTTCTCGAACGTGTCGCACACCGGATGAGCGGGCTGTCACACCCCGCCGGACCTCAACGGTTATCGTCTACAACCGGGCGGCCTGGGGTCGCCGTCACATTTGCCCGAACGATCCAGACGGAGTCTGTTGTGTCACACGCGGTCGAGGGAGACGTCCTGCTGTTGGACATTCCGGCGGGCACCGGATTCCTCCCGGTGCTGCGGACCGCGACGGCCGGGTTGGCCACCCGGCTGGGTTTCGGGCTCGACGCCATCGAGGACCTGCGGGTGGCGGTGGACGAGGCGGCGGGCCTGATGCTCGCGGCGGCCCCCGGTGAACAGACGGTGCTGCGCTGCCGCTTCGACGTGACGGAGGCGGACCTGCTCATCACGATCGGCGCCACCGGGATCCGGCCTTTGCCGGACCGGCAGTCGTTCGACTGGAGGGTGCTGGACGCCCTGGCGGGCAGTGTGGTCACGGAAGTAGGCGACGGGGTCACCACGATGCGGTTGACGCAGCGGCTCCCCTCGGATACGGATTGACACCGATCATTGCCCTCACCCGCCCATTATTGGCGGCGGATGCTAACCGATTCGACGGGAATACATGTCGCACAACGAGTGCGGGTTAATTCTCTGATTGTCACGGCCACGGTTGGTACGCCGTTAGCCACACAAGGCTACCGAGGGCACAAAACGAGGGAGAGACATGGCCGGAGCCATACCTCTCCCTCGTAAACGCATTCTTAGGCCGATTGAACGGTCAGCCTGCGCAGACCGCCACGGCGTTTGAGAGAGCGCCGTTCTTCTTCGCTCATTCCGCCCCACACCCCGGCATCCTGGCCGGAGTCCAACGCCCACTTGAGGCATTCTTCGGTTACGGGGCAGCGCCGGCAGACTCCCTTGGCCTGCTCGATCTGCACCAAGGCGGGACCACTGTCTCCAATGGGGAAGAACAGCTCCGGGTCCTCGTCCCGGCAGATGGCGTGGTGGCGCCAGTCCATTAGTGCGACACTCCTTGATCGGATCGATACATCAGTTGGCGGGCCTCATCACCAGCAACCTTGTGAATACTTTCACGAACTGGCGCAATGTCAAGGGGCTAGCCAAAAAAATCTCGGTCCCGTGAGGAAGCTCACGGACATGATTCCAGATTCATTCGGTAGCTCTCGGCTCAACACGCGAAAGACCCGTAGCGAATGTAATACGCATGGTCCCAGTGTTGCGGTGTTTTGGCAAGTTTTCTTGAGATGTCGTGTTGATGGATTCACGGATCAGCACGCCACGCGGAGGGCGTCGGGGACTGAATCCAGCTCGACTTCATCGCATTCACCAAGATAGTCGCCATCGAGCTGAAATGCTTGCGCTCTGGCCGATTGCAGCCGAAATTTCGCCAAATCGTGGTGAGCGACAATCTGCCTACCGTGCGGAGCGCCACGTCCGGCGAGCAACTGGCCCGCCGTCCGGACCATCGCCGAAGCCGTCAAACGCTTGAGCAGGAACACATCCAGCCCCGCGTCGAAGGACGCGGCCGGACTGGGACTCATCGGCCGTCCCCCCAGGTAGGTCCAGGGTGAGGTGTTCTGCACAATCGCCATCGACAGACCCGTTCGGGCGGGTCGCCCCGGGATCTCGAGCGAGATCACCGGGTGCCGCCGGACCTCCCGGTCCAGGAAGTGCGCCGCCATCGATCGCATGTACAACGCCGGTGTGGCGGAGAAACCACGCTTGCGCGCGTCCTCGACCCGTTTGATGATCGCCGCGTCGAGCCCGAATCCGGCACAGAAGGTGAAGAACCGGCCGTTGGCCCTGCCGAGGCTGATACGACGGAACCGTTTGTCGCGCAACGCCTCCAGGATCACGCCCGTACCGTCCGCCCAATCCATCGGCAGGCCGAGCGCCCGGGCGAACACGTTCGTGGAACCACCCGGCACCACCGCCAACGCCGGTGCCGACTCCGCCGTCCGCTCCTGCGCCAACAGGCCGTTGACCACCTCGTTGACGGTGCCGTCACCGCCCAACGTCACCACCAGGTCCAGGCCCTCCACCGCCGCACGGCCCGCCAGTTCCGCGGCGTGCCCCCTGCGGGACGTGTGCGCGATGTCGAGATCCACCTCACTGCGCAACGCCCGCACCAGCACATCGCGGGCCCGCTCACTCGTGGTGGTGGCCTTGGGGTTGACGATCAGGAGCGCTCTCACGCTCTGCGACTGTACTGCCAGGTAGGTTGGAACGGTGGACGATTCTCCCCAAGCCGTGTCAGCAGTCACCACACCGACACCCCTTCGTGTCGCCCTGGGATCCCTGCTGCTGCAAAGCCTCGGGCTCGCCGCGGTCGCGGTATGGCTGGTGTGGCTGAGCCTCACCGCCGAGGAGACCTCCGCCGGAGCCGGCATCGCCGAGGCCGTCATCGCCCTGGGTGTGGGAGCCCTCATGGCGGGCGCCGCGGTCTCCATGGGCAGGGGCAGGCCGGGGATGCGGGGAATCGCCGTGTTCTCGCAACTGCTGTACCTGCCGCTGGGCTACTTCATGGCTCAGGCCGGACTCGGCTGGTACGCCGCCACCGCGTGGGCGTTGGGAATCGGTACCGCCGCGCTGCTGATCGTGCCCTCCAGCCGCGCCGCGCTCGGCGTGGAGTGACCGCCGGTCACCGCCGCCGCCAGCTCCGGACATCCGGCCAGTACCGGCCCGACCCCCACCGCACCGGCGGCCGTGGCACGACTCACCACCTGGTCGTGGAGCCGCCCCGGAGCGATGAAGTACGAGGCGACCGCCACCCTGCCGTACCCCGACAGCGCGCGGACCGCGGCGGCCACGTCCGGATCGGCGGCCGTGGCGAAGGCCGCGGTGACCGGGACACCCGCCTCGGCCTCCAGCGCCGAGGCCACCTCCCGCACGGCACGCAGCGCACCGGCGTCGCGTGAACCGGCGGCCGCCAGCACCACCGCGTCGCATGGCGGCAGCGTCCGCCGCAACGCGGGCACCAGGAAGGTGCCGCCCACCGTCGGCCTGACCCGGATGTCGGCACCGGTGGCCTCCCGCGCCTCACGCGCCACCCTGGGCACGTCCACCCGGCCGTGATAGGCGTCGGTGAGCAGCAGCGGCACCAGGTCGGCGCACCGGTGGCCCGCGTCGCTCAGCGCCGTGAACACCGTCACCGGATGCGGTGCGTCGAATTCGAGGAAGGCCGCGACGGTCCCGGTGGCGGTGGCCAGTTCCCGCACGGCCGCCGCGTGGCGGGGGTCGGGACTGCCGTGGGCCACCAGGACCGTCGGCCGGCTCAGCCGTGGATGCCGCATTCGGTCTTCTCGAACATCGCCCAGCGTCCCGCCCTGGGGTCCTCGCCGGGGGCCGTGCGCCTGGTGCACGGCCAGCAGCCGACGGAGCCGTAGCCCTGGTCCAGCAACGGGTTGACCGGGATGTCGTGCGCCGCCACGTACTCGTCGACGTCGCGTTGCGTCCACGCCGCGATCGGTGAGATCTTCACCTTCCTGCGGGACGCGTCGAAGTCGACGACCCGGGTGTCGGCGCGGGTCGGTGACTCGTCGCGGCGCAGTCCGGTCGCCCAGGCGTCGTACCGTTCCAGGGCGTCGGCCAGCGGCGCGACCTTGCGCATGGCGCAGCACTCGTCGGGGTCGCGTTCCCACAACCGTGGCCCGAACTCGCCGTCCTGGCGCCGGACGGTCATCGCGGGCGTGACGGACCGCACCGTCACCGGCAGCCGCCGGGTCACGTGTTCCCGGACGCCCAGGGTCTCGGCGAAGTGAAGCCCCGTGTCGAGGAACACGACGTCGACGCCCGGCGCGACCTGTGACACCAGGTGTACCAGCACCGCGTCGGCGAACGACGAGGTGACGCAGAACGCCTCTCCGAACTCGGTCGCGGCCCACTCCACTATCCGGTGGGCGGTGGCGCCTTCGAGCTCCCGGTCGGCGCGCCGGGCGAGGTCTCGAAGTGCGAAGGGGTCTCGGTTCACGACTCGATCACCAGTCCTTTCAGGGTGACGGAGAACACCCGGGTGCACGCCCGGCAGTGCCATCCGCCGTCGGGATGTGGACGCAGGTCCTCGTCTCCGCAGTAGGGGCAGAAGTAGGGGACGGCGCGGGTGGTCATCGCAACTCCTCCTCGTCGACCCGCACCACCCACTCGGCGAACGGCTCCGACTCCTTGCGCCCGGCCAGGTACCGCCGGGTGAGTCGTTCCACGTAGTCGTCGAGTTCGTCGGAGGTCACCTTCAGGCCCCGGAGCTTGCGGCCGAATCCGGCGTGGACGCCGTGCCCGCCGCCCAGGTGCACCTGGAAACCGGGCACCTGCCTGCCCTCGTGCGTGACCAGTTGCCCCTTCAACCCGATGTCGGCGGTCTGGGTGCGGGCGCACGCGTTCGGGCAGCCGTTCACGTGGATCGATATGGGCGTGTCCAGTTCCGGGACCCGCCGCTCCAGTTCGGCCACCAGTGCCGTCGCGCGGTCCTTGGTGTCCACTATGGCCAACTTGCAGAACTCGATTCCGGTGCAGGCCATGGTGGACCGGCGCCACGGCGACGGCGACGCCGACAGGCCGATCGCGGCCAGGTCGGCCACGGCCGCGTCGATCGCGTCGGCGGGGACGTCCAGGACCAACAGCTTCTGCATCGGTGTGGCACTGACCCTGCCGGAACCGTGCCGCTCCGCGACGTCGGCCAGCGACGCCAACAACCCACCCGAGACCCGGCCCACGACCGGCGCGACCCCGATGTAGTAGCGGCCGTCGCGCTGCCGGTGGACACCTATGTGGTCGGTCAACCGCTCCGGCACCGGCGGACGCGGAAGATCCGGGAGCCGGTAACCCAGGTACTCGGTCTCCAGCACCTCGCGGAACCGCGCGATCCCCCAGTCCTTCACCAGGTACTTCAGTCTCGCCCGGTTGCGCAGCCGCCGGTAGCCGTAGTCGCGGAACACCGAGACGACCGCCTCCCACACCTCCGGCACCCGCTCCGGCGACACGAACGTACCGGTCCGCTGCGCCAGCATCGGATTCGTGGACAGGCCACCGCCCACCCACAGGTCGTATCCGGCACCGAGCTCGGGATGCACCGCGCCCAGGAACGAGATGTCGTTGCACTCGTACGGGATGTCGGGCAACCACGAGATCGCGGACTTGAACTTCCTCGGAAGGTTGGAGAACGCGGGATCACCGATGTAGCGCCGGGTTATCTCCTCGATGAGCGGCCGGGCGTCGACGGCCTCCTCGGCGGACACTCCCGCCACGGGGCTGCCCAGTATCACCCGCGGGCAGTCGCCGCACGCCTCCTGCGTCGACAGGCCCACCGACTCCAGGATCCGCCAGATCTCCGGGACGTCCTCGACCCGCACCCAGTGCAGTTGCACGTTCTGCCGGTCGGTGACGTCGGCGGTGTCCCTGCCGAACCGGGTCGACACGTCGGCGACCGCGCGCAACTGCGGCAGTGTCAACTGTCCACCGTCCATCCGCACCCGCAGCATGAAGTACTCGTCTTCGAGCTCGTGTGGTTCCAGGACGGCGGTCTTCCCGCCGTCGACGCCGGGGCGCCGCTGCGTGTACAGGCCCCACCAACGGAACCGGCCGCGCAGGTCCGCCGGGTCGATGGAGGCGAACCCGCGGTGCGCGTAGACGTTCTCGATGCGGGCGCGGACGTTGAGCGGGTTGTCGTCCTTCTTCTGCTGTTCGTTGGCGTTCAACGGTTCGCGGTGGCCCAGGGCCCACTGGCCCTGGCCCTTCGCGCGTCCTCGGGTGACGGTCGGCACGGCGCTCCTAGCGGAATGTCAGGTGGCGTGTGACGCGGGGAGCACGGACTGCGACGGCCGGGCACCACGCGCCCGGACTGTGTGGGAACAGGGAGGAGACGTGCGGGCGGGAGGCTCAGACGGCCCGACACAGCGCACTGCGCACGCGCCCGAAGTCGACGTGGCGGCGGACCACCAGTCGAAGGCGCAGTGCGGATGACATGCGCCCAAGAATGCCACATCCCGGCCGGTGACGCCAGTGCGGCGGCGGCGCCGTCCCGACTCGCAGGACGACGACACCGCCGCACGGGTCGACTCAACCCAGCGCGCCCGCCATGGCGACCACCACCGGCCCCAGCAACGGCAACACCACATTGGACAGGGCGTAGACGACCGTGTACGCCATGAGCGGCGTCGTGTTGCCCGCCGCCTGCTGGATCGCGGTGATGGCGGGCGTACTGCACTGCTGGCCCGCCACCGAACCCAGCGCCAGCGGCGCCGGCAACCTCATCACCTTCCACGCCACGAACAGTGAAATGGACGCGGGCAACAGGGTCATGAGCACACCCGCCACCGGCAGCGCGAAACCGTAGTCCCCGATCAACGCCACCGCCTGCGGACCCGACGACAGGCCCACCGCGCAGATGAACGTCGCCAGGCCCAGGTCCTTCACCACCGAGGCCGCCGCCGGATCGTACTGCCCGAACCGCGGGTTGCGTGCCCTGAGCCACCCGAACACCATGCCCGACAACAGGCATCCGCCGCCGGTCCCCAGGGACAACGGCACGGTACCCACGGTCAGCGTCAACTTGCCGATGAGCATCCCCACGATCACGCCCAGGGCGATGAACACGAAGTCGGCCTTGACACCCCGGTCGATACGGAACCCGACCTTCGGCGCGAACGACGCCAGGTCGGACTTCACACCCGTCAACCGGACCGTGTCACCGTTGTGGACCTCGGTGGCCGGCCGCACCGGCAGCGCGTGGTCCATTCTGGTGATACCCGCCAGGAACACGCCGTGCCGCTGCCGCGGCGGGATCCGCTCCCGCAACTGGGCGACGGTGGCGGGCATGTACTCGGTGTTGTGCACCACCACGTCCACCGCGTCCAGTTCCAGGTCCATCCCGGTCTGCGGCGCCACCTCCGGCCCTACCGACCGTTCGGCGTCGATCAACGCGTCGCGCCGACCCACCAGCAACAGGACGTCGCCCGCCTCCAGGGCCGTGTCGGGCGACATCGCGACGGTCTCCCCGTCGCGACGCAACCGTTCCACCGTCGCGCCCTCACCCAGTCCCGCCTCGACGTCGCGGATCCGGGAACCCGCCGCCGTCGACACACGGTGCGCCCGGCCCACCAGGCCCGGAAGCGCCGGCGCGGCCGTCTCGTCACCGGCACCGCCGCCCAGCTTCCGCCACAGCTTCGCGGCCTCGTCGCGCAGGTTCACGCCCATCAGCATCGGCGCGAACTGACTGGTCAACAACACGATCGTGATCAGGCCGCAGATGTAGGAGATCGAGTAGGCGGTCCCCACGTTGGCCTGGAGCGTGGCTATCCGGTCGTCCGACAACGGGAGCCGCCCGATCGCGTCGGTGGCCGTACCCACCACCGCCGACTCGGTCGCGCCACCGGCCATCAGGCCCGCCGCCGTCCCCTGGTCCAGCCCCAGAAGGAGCGTCGCGGCGGCGGTGACCGCCAGTACCGTCACCACCTCCACGGCGGTGAACACCCCGTACCGCAGGCTCCGGCGGTTCAGGCTCGCGAAGAACGACGGCCCGCTCATGTAACCGAGCGTGAATATGAACAGGGCGAACGCGATGTTCTGCACCTGCGAGTTGAGCGTGATGCCCCCGACCATGCCCACCAGGATCGCCACGATCAGGGTCCCGGCGACGCCACCCAGCGACAGCTTCCACACCTTGACCCGGCCGATGCCGAACCCGACCGCCAGGCACAGGAACAACGCCAGCTCGGGTGTGGACTGGAGCAGATCCTTGACCCACTCCATCGGTCAGCTCCCGGACTGTTCGGCGAACTCCGCCTGGTACTCGCGGCCGATCTCGCGCAGCCACTTGCCGATCTGTTCGTACGCCGACATCTCCAGGTTCGCCAGCGAGATCCTGATCGACCACTGCGGACCGTCGAAGCCGCCGCCGTTGAGCAGCACCACACTGCCCTGCTCCGCCAACCGGAAGATCGGGTCCACCGGTTCGTAGTTGCGGGTCATCCACTCGGCGAAGTCCCGGCCGAGGTGACGTTCCGCCCACGACAACAGGTCCAGTTCGAGGTAGTAGTCGGCGGCCTCGTCGTCCTGCGGAATCGGCAGCCCCAGCCCCTTCACCAGCGCGTGCTTGCGCCGCGCGATGATCGCCTGGCAGATCCGCCTGTACCGTTGCCGCTCGTCGAGGAGGCTCGACAACGCGAACAGCGCCATCTGGGTCTGCTGCGGCAGCGACAACCCCGAGGTGTGGTTGAGCGCGACCTGCCGGGAGTCCGCGACCATCCGGTCGATGAACCGCAACTTCTCCGGTTCCAGCGTGATGCTGGAGTACCGCTCGTGCAACCTGTCGCGGAACTCGTCGGGAAGCGCCGCCAACCGTTCCTCGAAGACGTTGTCCCGGGCCACCGCGATGACCCCCAACCGCCAACCGGTGCAGCCGAAGTACTTCGAGAACGAGTACACCCCGATCGTGTTGCGGGGCACGATCGACATCAACGAGCGGAAACCGTCCACGAAGGTGCCGTACACGTCGTCGGTGATGACGACCAGGCCCGGATTGTCCTCGGATACGATCCGCGCGATCCGGTCCAGCGTCGGATCGGACAGCTTCACCGACGGCGGATTGGACGGGTTCACACAGAACAGCGCCTTCACCGACGGATCCGCCAACTTGTCGATCTCCGAATCCGGGTACTGCCAGGTGTGGACGCCCTCCTCGGTCCGCATGTCGGCCCGCACCTCCACGACGTCGAAGTGGTAACGCTCCAGCCGCGGTATCTCCAGGTAGGGCGTGAAGATCGGCGTCATGATCGCGATCCTGTCGCCCGGGTTCAGCAGGCCGTTCGTCACCGCCGAATCGAAGATGTAACACATCGCGGCGGTACCGCCCTCGGTGGCGAACAGGTCGTACCCGCCCTCCGGCGGACTCCCCGCGCACATCTCCCGCACCAGGTACTCGTGGACCACCTTCTCGATGTGGGTGAGCATCCGGTCCGGCACCGGGTACTGGTCGCCCACCACGGAGTCGGCCAGCTCGTGCACCCACGCGTCGGCGTCGAAACCGAGACGGTCGACCCCGTACGCGACGGCCGCCTTCAACATGTCCGCGCCGGGACGGTCGCCGTTGCGGCCGATGAAGTCGTCGAAACGTCCGGCGATGCCGTCGGCGCGCGGCATCCCACCCAGGCCGTCCCACTCGTCCCAGGTCCGGCGGCTCTCCTCCATCCCGAACGCGCCCAACAGGAAGAACGCCTCCCTGGGCGTCGTCGCCACCCAGTTCGGGTTACCGCGACCGGCGTTGATCATCGCCTTCGCGGTGCGTTCGTGCTGCGCGTCGGCCAAACCGATCAGCGTGTTCTTCAACTCGAAGGGGCTGAGCCCCTCCAGTTCCCGCTGCCTGTCCCGGCCGGTGTGCCGGGGACCGGTCACCGTCATGCGTCATCCCCCATCATGCGAGGAGCGCGACGATGATCGCGCCCCAGATCGTCAACAGCGTGTTCCCGATCGCGTACGGAACCGTGTAACCCAGCACCGGGGTCTGGCTGCGTGCGGCCTCGGTGATCGCCCCGATCGACGCGGTCGTCGTGTTGGCGCCCGCCACCACCCCGAGCAGGATCGGCGTCGAGAAACCGAACAGGTACCGCCCCAGGTACAGCGAGACCACCATCGGAAGCAGCGTCACGACCAGCCCCGCCACGACCAGGCTCAAGCCCTCCTGCCCGATTCCCGACACGAAGCCCGGCCCGGCGGTGATCCCCACGATCCCGACGAACGTGCACAGGCCGCCGGTGTTCATCAACCAGTTCGCCGCCGGCGGGAATCTTCCGAACACCGGATACCTAGCCCGCAGCCACCCGAACACCAGGCCGAGGATCAACGCGCCACCGGAGGTCGTCAACCCGATGTCGGCACCGGCGACGGCGACCGTGGGGACACCCACCAGCGCACCGATCACGATCCCCGAACCGACGTAGCCCATGTCCGTCTCGTCCCTGTTCCGGTTGGCGTAACCCAACCGAGGCAACGAGTCCTCCATGTGCGCCCGGTCGCCCTGCACCTCCAGCTCGTCACCGCGATGCAGCACCACCCGGTCACTCCACGGCACCTCCTTCCCGCCCCGGACCAACCGGTTCACGAACAGGTCGGGGGCGTAGGCGGCGAAGGCGTCACCGATCGTCATGCCGACCAGCTCCCGCCGGGTCACCACGATCGACAGGGTCTCCACCCGGTAGTCCAACAGTCCCGGGTCGTCGACCTCCTCACCCCAACCGCCGGGCACTCCGAGCGCGATCAGATCCGCACGGCGGCCCGCCAAGGTCACCACGTCGCCGTCCCGCAGGACCTCCCCGGGCGTGGCGTCGACCACCTCACCGTCCCGCCGGATGCGCAGGAACAACAACCGGTGACCGGACTCCACACTGTCCGACTCGACCTGTGACACCGTCCTGCCGATCACCGCGTCACCCGTCAACCGGTACGTCCTCCGCACCACCGAGTAGTACGCGGGAGCGGTGTCGGGATCCTTGGAGACACCCAACCGCCGTTCCAGACGATGAGCGGCCGCGGCCAGGTCACGGGTGCCCATCATCCGTGGCGCCAGACTCGACAGGAAGTAGGCGGCGGCAGCCGTGCCGAACAGGTAGCAGACGGCGTACCCGACGGCTATCTGTGACTCCAGCTCCTTCACCTGCGACGCCGACACGCCGGGAAGCTCCTGGATCGCCGCCGAGGCCACACCGATGACGGAGGACTGCGTCAGGCCGCCCGCCAACAGACCCGCACCCCAACCCGGCCCGTAACCCAGCAGACGCGCCGCCAGGTACACGACGCCGAGCCCGATCACACAGTTCACGACACCGAGCACCAGCTGCTTCACGCCGTCGCCGCGCAGACCCGCGAAGAACTGCGGACCGACGTTGTAACCCAACGCGAATAGGAACCCCACGAACGCGACGGTCTTCACCAGGTCGGGGATCTCGATGTCCGCCGTCAACCCGACCAGGACGCCCGCCAACAGCGTTCCGGTGACCGGGCCGAGAGTGAGGGAACGGTACCGCAACCGGCCGATGAAGAAGCCACCCGCCAACGCCAGGAAGATCGCGATCTCCGGGTGTTCGCCCAGCGTGGTGGTGAACCAGTGCCACACGCGACCCCCCAAGTCGGCTCGCCCCCGGTCCGCGCCGGTCACGCGAACGCACCACATCGGAGGCTACGGCCTTCCGGGCCGGTTCGGACCGGTTCGGGCCGGTTCGCCCGGGTTCGGCGGGGAGTGAGCGGGGGTTCGGCGCCAGGTGGCGCCTGGTCCCCACCCCGCTGGTGCCCGGGGATACGCCTGTTCGCCGCCCGGCCGACGCGCCACGGAACCGGGTTCCACACGCGATTCTCCACAACACCCCGGTCATCCACAGGCACGTCCGGAACGCCTTGCCCCACCCGCGCCGCCGCCCATAGGCTCGACGCCATGGGGAGGAGGAGTGGCGGCCCCCGAGACGGTCGGTGCCGGGGCGGGGCACCGGTACCGTCACGGCCACGCGCCGACTTGACAGCTACCGACCGGTAGACGAGACTCGACGGCACCCCATCCCGAACGGAACCGCCCGCCATGATCCAAGCCGTCGTCTACGCGATCCCCGCGTTCGTGCTGTTCGTCGTCATCGAGGCGTTGTCGTTCCACTTCGCACCGGACGAGGAGGAACGCGGGTACGACCTTCGCGACTCCGCGACCTCACTGACGATGGGGGCCGGGTCCCAGGTCGTCGGCTTCTTCTGGAAGTTCGCCACGATCCTGGTCTACGCCGCGGCGTTCGAGTACCTCGCCCCGTGGAACCTGGACATCGTGGGGAACCCGGTGATCGCGGGCAGCGCCGTCGCGGTGACGGTGACCCTGTTCGGGTTGTTCGTCGCGGACGACCTCGCGTACTACTGGTTCCATCGCTCGCACCACCGTGTCCGGCTCCTGTGGGCGAGCCACGTCGTCCACCACTCCAGCCGTTACTACAACTTCACCACGGCGTTGCGGCAGAGTTGGACGCCGATGAGCGGCCTGCCGTTCTGGCTGCCGCTGGCGCTGATCGGCTTCCCACCGTGGATGATCTTCCTTCAGCAGTCGATCAGCCTCATCTACCAGTTCTTCCTGCACACCGAGCGGATCGGCACCCTCTGGCGTCCGGTGGAGTTCGTGATGAACACCCCGTCACACCACCGGGTGCATCACGGCTCCAACGAGATGTACCTCGACCGCAACTACGGGGGCATCCTGATCGTGTGGGACCGGCTGTTCCGGACGTTCCAGCCCGAGGACGTGCGGGTCGTCTACGGCCTGACCCGCGACATCGACACACACAACCCGATCAAGGTGGCCTTCCACGAGTACGCCGACATCTGGCGTGACGTGCGGGCCCACCGTGGACTGCGGACCAGGCTCGGTTACCTGTTCGGTCCGCCCGGATGGACGGCGGACCACCGTTGAGCCCCGTACTCCCCCTGGCGGGCTATGCCCTGCTCACCGCCGGAAACCTCGTCGGCGTCGGTTTCGACCTGCCGGCGGTGGAATGGGCGACCAAGCCGTTGCTCATGCCGATGCTGGCGGTGCTGCTGCTGACATCAGGCGGGCTGCGACTCCGGCACGGCGTCACCATGGTGACCGGCCTGGCGGCCGCCACCGTCGCCGACGTCGCGTTGCTGATCGAGGGCGACACGGCGTTCCTGGTCGGCATGGGCTTCTTCCTGGTGATGCAGGTCTGCTACATCACGGTCTTCCTCCGGATGGGCGCCTGGAACCGGATTCGCCGCTTCCCGTGGCTGGTGTCGGTGTTCGCCCTGGTCCTGGCCGCGTTCCTCGTGCCGTTGTGGAATCAGCTCGGGGACATGGCGGTGCCGATCGCGGGTTACGGCACGGCCCTGGCGACCATGGCGATGTTCGCGGTGGGCCTGTCGAACCGGTTGGGGCTGGGTGGGGTGCTGTTCCTGATCTCCGACCTGTTGATCGGTGTCGGCGTGGCGGGAGTGGACTTCACCGGACGTGGCCTGATCATCATGGCGACCTACATCGCCGCCCAGTACCTCATCGTCTCCGGTTGGCTGACCCTGTCACGGCATCCCGGTACCGGTCACTGAGGAGCCGGGTTCGAGGCCGCCGGCGGTTCGGTGGCGAGCCGGGCGCCGTGTGCGGATATCACCGTGTTCAGCCGGTCGAGTAGTGCGGCGAGTCCGGACAGATCGACGGTCCCGTCGTCCAATGCGGTGAGCAGGTCGGCGACGAGCGGATTCCACGTCGCGGCGCGTAGTGCCGCGTGGTGGGACGAGACAGTCAGCGACTGCGCCCGCCGGTCGCGTTCGTCCACTGCGCGGACGACGTAGCCGGCGGCGACCAGTCGGTCGGTGACCTTGGTGACGGCGGCGGGACTGAGTCGGGCGGCCTCCGCCAGGGCACGGGCGTTGAGTGGGCCGTCGCGTTCGATGATCTCCAGACAGCGCAGGTCGTTGCGGTTGACGCCGTACCCGGCGGCGACCTGGTCGAGCAACAGGTCGGTCTGGGAATGCAACCGCCGCAGGCGTTTCAGCACCTCGAGGGCATCGCCGGTCATGGATCCTCCAATTAATTCACGACGTGTAATATACACGAGCCGTATTGATTTCCAGAATCGAGCGACCATGCCACCACGCACCCTCCGCACACTGACCCTCGTCGCCACCGCCGGCTACACCCTCTGGGGCGTGCTGCACATCGGCCTCGGCGCGGCCATGCTCAGCCGAAACCTCGGGATCGATATATATCAATCCGAACTCGCGGCGGAGAGCACCATGTTCTTCGTCAGCGCCGTGGTGTTCGGCGCCCAGGCCGTCATGGTCGCGGTGACACTCAACCGCCGCAACGACCGCGTCGGCCACTGGCTCAACCTCACCGTCCTGGGCGCCGTCGACGCCGCCTTCATCGCCGTCATGCTCGTCCCCGGACACGTCGGTTGGGCCGAGGGCGTCGTCGCACCACTCATATGGCTGGCCGCCGCCTGCTGCGCCGCCGCCGCACGGCGCGGTGCCGCACCGGCCCGCGCGCCACGGCTCATCCGATCGTGAACTCCAGCACCGCCTCGGTCCCGCCACCGTCCCGGTTCCGCAACTCGATCTGGCCGCGCAACTCCCCCGTCGCCAGGGTGCGGACGATCTGGAGCCCCAACCGGTGCGTCGCGTCCACCCGGAACGACTCGGGTAGGCCGCGGCCGGTGTCGGACACCGTCACCCGCAACCGATCGCCCTCCCGTAGTACTCCGATGACCACCTCACCGCCCTGCCCCGGCAGGTAGGCGTGCTCCACTGCGTTCTGCACCAGCTCGTTCAACACCATCACCAGCGGTGTCGCGACCTCGGAGGGCAACACCCCGAAACTGCCGTCCCGCCGGAGCCGCACGTCGGACTCCGCGGCCGCCACCTCGGTGGCCATCGACGCGACCCGGTCCACGATCGCGTCGAACGCCACGGACTCGTCACTCGACAACGACAGGGTCTCGTGGACCAGCGCTATCGAGGCCACCCGGCGCACCGACTCCTCCAAGGCGGCACGCGCCTGCGGCACGCCCACCCGGCGCGCCTGCAGACGCAACAGGGCGGCGACGGTCTGGAGGTTGTTCTTGACGCGGTGGTGGATCTCCCGGATCGTCGCCTCCTTGGTGACGAGTTCCCGGTCGAGCCGCCGCACCTCCGTCACGTCACGGACCAGTACCAGCGCCCCCGCGCCCCTCCCGTCGGGACGCAGCGGCAACGCCCGCATCAACACGACCGCGCCCCGCGCCTCCAACTCCTTGCGGCGGGGCGTGCCGCCCGCGAGCGCGGTCGTGATGCGCCGGGCGGCGTCCTCGCCCTGGCCGGGGTCGTTGACGAGCTTGCGGGTCAGTGACGCCAACTCCTCACCGGAAAGGATCCCGGTCACGCCCATCCTCCGGTACGCCGACAACGCGTTGGGCGAGGCGTAACGGACCAGGCCGTCGGCCCCGAGCCGGACCAGGCCGTCGCCCACCCGGGGGGCGGTCGTCGGTTCGCCCGGAAGCAGCGGCGGCGGGAACCCGCCGTCGGTGAGCATCTGCACCAGGTAGTCGGCGGTCTTCAGGTAGTTGAGTTCGAGGTGACTCGGGCTGCGGGTGTCCGAGAGGTTGGTGTCGCGGGCGACCACCGCGACCACCTTCTGCCGGTCCCTGCGGCGCACCGGTACCGCCTCGTGACGGGCCGGGGTCTCGCCGTGCCACACCGGGTCGCCCTCGCGGTAGATGCGGCCCTCGGTGAACGCCACCCGCAGATGTTCGGCGGCGGGACCGTCGATGACCTGACCGACCTGGTCGTCGTCGTACGCGGTGGGGCCGGTGGTGGGCCGGACCTGCGCCAGGCAGATGAACGCGCCTGTGCCGTCGGAGGCGCCGCCGGGCTGGTCGTCGCGAACGGGCGCCCACAGTAGAAGGTCGGCGAACGACAGGTCGGCGAGCAACTGCCACTCGGCGGCGAGCCGGTGCAGGTGTTCACTGGTCGCGCGGGACAGATCGGTCCGGGCCTCGACAAGGTCACGAAGGGTCGACATCGGGGCAACTCTAGCCCGGCGGCACGCCCCACCGCCCGCTTCACGACGGGCGTGACGCCCTCCCGACCGGTGCGGGGGCCGCCACTCCTCCTCCCCATGGCGTCGAGCCTATGGCGGGGAGGCCGGTCCGGTCCAGCGCGGCGGACCTCGCCTGTGGATAACCCCGCGATTGTGGACGGGCGACGGATCCGGCTCACCGGGTGGACGTCGGGAGCTCCGCAGCTCCACCGGCGGCTCCACCGGCGGCGCGGAAAGCCGCGCGGAACCGCGCAGGAACGCGCAGCCGCCGGCGCGGTGCGGTCGTCCCCGCTCCGCGCCGGCGGTCGCGCCTACATCGTCTCGGTCACCTTGCGGAGCCCGCGGGGCGCGTCCGGGTTCTCCCCGCGCGTCAGCGCCAGGGCCAGCGCCAACCGCTGCAGCGGCAGGATGTCGAGCATGGGTGCCAGCCGTTCGTCCACGCGCGGCGACGGGATTCGCAGCGGCGCGCCGGGAACGTCCTGCGAGGCGACGGCGACCACGTCGGCCCGCCGTTCACCGAGCCTGCCGATCACGTCGCGCATGGCGCCTCCCCCGGGGCCGTCACCGACGATGGCCAGTACCGGCACGTCGGGGTCGGCCATCGCCAGCGGACCGTGCAGCAGGTCGGCGCCGGAGAACGCCAACGCGGAGAGGTAGGAGGTCTCCATGAGCTTCAACGCGGTCTCCCGGGCGGTCGGGTACGCGTACCCGCGTCCGGTCGTGACTAGCCGTTCCGCGAAGCGGTAACGGGGCGCCAACTGGACGGCCGTGTCGTCGTCCAGGACGGTCCGGGCCAGTTCCGGAAGCTCCGCCACGAGAGCCGACTCCTCCTCGCCCAACCGGCCGTCGCCGGTGCGGATCCCCTCGATGAGCATGAACAACGCCAGTAGTTCCGCGGTGTAGGTCTTGGTGGCGGCGACGGCGCGTTCGTGCCCGGCGGACACGTCGATGTGGCGTTGCGCCTGCGCGGCCAGTGGCGAGCCGGGGTTGTTGGTCACGGCCAGGGTCGCCGCGCCCGACTCGGCGGCCACCCGCAGCACCTCGGAGATGTCCGGGGACCCTCCCGACTGCGACACGCCCACCACCAGGGCCTCGGAGAGGTCGGGACGCGCGCCGTAGACGGTGATGGCGCTGGGTGAGGCGAGCCCGGCGGGGATGCCCAACCGGATCTCGGTGAGGTACGCCGCGTACAGCGCCGCGTGGTCGGAGGTTCCGCGGGCGGTGTACATGACGAACTTGGGTCGGCGGCGGGCGATCTCGGCCGCGACCTGCGCGATCTCGTCGGCCCGGCTGTCGGCCAGCCGGGCGAAGACCTCCGGTTGCTCGGCGATGTCGCCGGTCATGCCCGCGCCGGGTGCCGCCGCGAGCCCTTCGGTCTCGGTACGCCCGGCCGAGGTCGCCGACTGCTGCTGACTCATCACTACTCCCACTGCTTGCTCTCTGCGCGCTGTTGCGCAGCGCAAGCATATTCCGCTCAGTTTCGCGCGGCGGCCTCCGGTGGGGTGGAATCCAGTAGACGTTGCCAAGCCCACAGTGAGATGCCGGGGACGGGGGCCCAGTCGCGGTCGGGCAGCCGGGTGAAGCCGAGCCGTTGATAAAGGCGTTTCGCGGTGTCGCCGTGCTCGGCGCGGGTGCAGATGACCACGGCACGGCAGCCGAGTTCCCGGGCGCGTTCGAGGCAGGCGGTGACCAGTAGCCGTCCGACGCCGCGGCCCTGTGCCGCCGGGTCGACCGACAACATGCGGAATTCGAGTTCGTCGGCTCGGCAGATCTCGGCGTACCGGCTGCCGGGTGGGCACAACGCCACGGCGCCCACCACCCGTTCGTCGATCACCGCCACCAGCAGTTCCGCGTCCCGGGCGCGTCCGGCGGCGTCACGCAGCGCGGCCTCGTAGCCGGACTCGTCGAGCTGCCCGTCGGCGCGGTAGGCGTCCACCGCGATCCTGCCCACTTCGGCGAGGTCGTGTGCGGTGGCGGCCCGGATCTGGACACCGACGGGCCGCTCGTCCGTGGTCGAAGTCGGCACGACGCTATTCGACGGTCGCAATCAGGTCGCCCTCTTGGACGACCTGGCCCTCGGTGACGTGCAGTTCGGCGACCACTCCGCCGTCCTCCGAGTGGACCGGGATCTCCATCTTCATGGACTCCAGGATGACGATGGGGTCGGCGTCGCTCACCTCGTCACCGGGCTTGGCGACGATCTTCCAGACGTTCGCCACCATCTCGGCGCGGATCTCCTCGGCCATGGCCGCCTCCAGTTTCTATTCGGTTGCACACACACTAGAACGCCGGGCGGAAGGGACTCGGCCAGGCGATGCGTATCCTAAAGCGTCGATCGCCACACGTTTCAGGAGGAAACCATGGCCAAGCGGGCCCGTAAGCGCCGCGCGCGCAAGAAGAAGGGCGCCAACCACGGCAAGCGCCCCAACGCCTGAACAGGGCGACGGCCGCCGGTGCGACGGGTGAACCCGTTCACACCGGCGGCCGTGTCGTGTCGGCGGTCAGACCGGGGCCTTGACGTGTGCGTCCTCCACGGCGGCGGGGGTCGACTCCGCGCTCGGGCTGCCGCGCAACGGCACCTCCTTGACGAACCAGGCGAGCAGGAACGCCACGGCCGCGAACGGGATCGTCCAGACGAACACGGTCGTGAGCCCGTCGGTGACGCCGCCGGTGACGATGGCGCGCATCCACTCCGGAAGCAGGGCGACCTTCTCGGGGTCGAGCCCGGCGCCCTCCCCGCCGCCGTTGAAGTTCGCGGCGATCTCGGCGGGAAGCCGGCCCTGGACGGAGGCGGCGAGCCGGTCGGCGAAGACCGCGCCGAACAGTGCGACGCCGAAGGAGCCGCCGATGTTGCGCAGGAAGGTGGCGGTGCTGCTGGCGACGCCGATGTCGCGTTGCGGGGCGCTGTTCTGTGCGACGAGCATGGTGATCTGCATGAGCAGGCCGAGGCCGGCCCCGAACACCACGAGGTAGATGGCCGTCTGGATCAGTGAGGTGTCGACGCTCAGGCCGGTGAGCAGCACCATGCCGACGATGAGGATCGCGCCGCCCACGATCGGGAAGATCTTGTAGCGACCGGTGCGGGTGACGTAGGAGCCCGCGGCCAGTGAGCAGGTCATGGCGGCGAGCATCATCGGGATGAACCAGAGTCCGGATTCGGTGGGGGTCTGGCCCTGGACGATCTGCTGGTACATCGGGATGAACGTCATCGCGCCCATCATCGCGAAACCCTGGAGGAATCCGATGACGTTGATGACGACGAAGTTGCGGTCGGTGAACAGCCGCAACGGCAGGACGGGTTCGGCGGCGCGGCGTTCGACCACGACGAGTCCGACGAGGGCCAGTACGGACACCATGCCGAGTCCGATGATCTGTGGGGAGTCCCAGGCGTATTCGGTGCCGCCCCAGGTGGTGAACAGTACGAGTCCGGCCGCGGCGAGGGACAGCAGTGCGATGCCCGCGTAGTCGATGCGGACCCTGGCGCGGTGGCGGGGCAGTTTCAGCGTCAAGGCGATGACGATTAGCGCGATGGCGCCAAGGGGCAGGTTGATGTAGAAGGCCCAGCGCCAGGTGAACTGGTCGGTGAGGAATCCGCCGACGAGGGGTCCGCCGATGGTGGACAGCATCATGACCGCCGCCATGAATCCCTGGTAGCGTCCGCGTTCGCGGGGTGAGACGAGGTCGCCGAGGATGGCCATCGCGCCGACCATGAGGCCGCCGGCGCCGAGCCCCTGCACTCCCCGGAAGGCGATGAGCTGGGCCATGCTCTGTGCGGCTCCCGAGGCGGCGGAGCCGATGAGGAACAACCCGATGGCGAACATGAACAGGCGTTTGCGGCCGTAGATGTCGCCGAGTTTGCCGTAGAGGGGGGTGGAGACGGTGGCCGCCAGGATGTAGGCGGTGACGACCCACGACATGTGGGCGTAGCCGCCGAACTCGCCGACGATGGTCGGCATCGCGGTGCCGATGATGGTGTTGTCGAGCATCGCGAGGAGGATGGCGAGCATCAGACCGGGCAGCACGATGAGGACTTCACGTCGCATCTTCGGCGGTGCGGCCGTCGGCCGTTCGGCCTGAGACATGGGCTGGACTCCCTCCGGAAGCTTGCCAGCCGGCAAGTAAGTGTGCGTTACCGTTGAAACGTAGACCGGAACTAGCCGGTCGGCAAGTAAGTAGAGGACGTCCATGCGTGAGCCGGGTAACACCAGGGAACGGATCCAGCAGGTGGCGATGGATCTGTTCACCGAACAGGGATACGAGCAGACTTCGCTGCGGGAGATAGCCGAACGGCTCGGGGTCACCAAGGCGGCACTCTACTACCACTTCAAGACCAAGGAGGAGATCGCGGCGAGCTTCTTCGAGGGCTTCGGCGCCGACGTCGACGCGCTGGTGGCGTGGAGTGAGGAGCGGACGCCGAATCTGGAGGCACGCAGGGAACTCGTCAACCGCTACGCCGACCTGCTGATGAGGCACCACACGCTCTTGCGATTCATGCACCAGAACCCGCCGGTGCTTCGCAAGCAGGACAAGGAGTCGATCTTCAAACAGCGGATGCACCGGCTGCACGGTTTCCTCGTCGATCCGGACGCCCCACTCATCGAGCGGCTACGCGCCCACGACGCCATCATGACGATGCACTCGGCGTGGTTCCTGCCGATCGGCCTCGACGCGGACCACGACGAGCTGCGGGATGCGACGGTGCGGATATCGGTGGAACTGTTGGAACGGAATGCCGAAGGCGGTCGGCCTCCGGCGTGAGGCCGTCTTCAGCCCGAGGGCCGGTCGAGCTGTTCCGGTGAGGTCAGGATCGCCAGCTTCGCGCGGAGCCGGGCCTTGACCTCGTCCGGGGCCACCTCGTTGGAGCAGCACCGGTGGACGAGTGCGCGCACGTCCTGCTCGATGCCGTACTCGGCGAGGCACGGCGAGCACTCCGACAGGTGCTTCTTTATGATGTCCCGCCTCGCGTCGGCGCACTCGGCATCCAGATAGAAGTAGACCTCCGAGAGAACCTCCCGGCAGTCCACGTCGTGCGGTTCACCACCGCTCACCGTGATACCTCCTCATTACCCGACGAGGCGGAGAAGCCCCGCTCCGCCGCGTACTCGGTCAACATGTCGCGCAACTGACGCCGGCCACGGTGCAGACGCGACATCACGGTGCCGATCGGCGTCCCCATGATGTCGGCGATCTCCTTGTACGCGAAACCCTCGACGTCGGCGAGGTAGACCGCCAACCGGAACTCCTCCGGCAGCCGGGCCAACGCGTCCTTGACGTCCGAATCGGGCAACCGGTCCAGTGCCTCGGTCTCCGCCGAACGCAACCCCGAGGAGGTGTGCGACTCGGCCTCCACCAACTGCCAGTCGGTGATCTCGTCGGTCGGCGCCTGCACCGGCTGACGCTTGCGCTTGCGATAGGAGTTGATGTACGTGTTGGTGAGGATGCGGTACATCCACGCCCGCAGGTTCGTTCCCGCCTTGAACTGGTGGAACGCGCTGAAGGCCTTCAGGTAGGTCTCCTGGACCAGGTCCTCGGCGTCCTGAGGGTTGCGGGTCATCCGCAGCGCCGCCCCGTAAAGCTGATCGACCAGCGGCATCGCGTCACGTTCGAAACGGTCACGCTGCTGCTGCGCGGTCTCCTCCTGATCGGCCTGATCGGCGTCGGTCACCGGCTCCCCTCTCCACGGCTGTTGCGCCGAGGGTACGGCAACCGAAGGGGCCTCCGAAACCGGAATCGCCGGGTGCACGGCGCCGCCCGCGCCCTCCGCCCCCGGCGCGTCGACCGGCCAGGCAGGGGCGTTGAGCAGGCGTTGCAGCCGCTCGGTGTCGCGATTGGCGACACGTTCCCGTAGAGACGTCATCACGGGCCACTCCTTCCACGGCGAGGGGTACCCGCCGCCACGACCCGATGCAACAGCGGCCCCGCCCGGAACATTCCCGGCCACGGCCCCGCTCGTGAGACGGATCACCGCTTCGCGTGACCGACCCGTTACCTCACGACATCGGGCTCGTTTACCAGTGTGAACCCATAAGGGATCTCCCACAGCGGGCCTTCGGGCCCGTGCCAATCTCCCAGGCCCTGCCCGGGCCCGGCGGTGAGACACCACCGCCGGGTCCGGGACGGCAGATCCAGACGCTCCGGGGCCGGCCGCCTCCGCTATCCGACCAGCCGTCCGAGCGGTCACGCCGCGGCGACGGTGTCCCGCCACGCCACCAGCATCACCTGGCGCTCCCGGGGCGTGGTGCCGCCCCACACGCCGTTGCGGTCGCCGGCGTCCAACGCCCACGCCAGGCACGCCGCCTGCACACCGCATCCGGAGCACAACGCCAGCGCCGCGTTGGGGGTCTCCTTCAACTGGGGTTCGGGGAAGAAGGTCTCCGGGTCCACCGACAGGCACCGGCCCCGCAGCCGCCATTCGGGATCGCGCCGCCCGACGTCCATGGCACGCCTGAGCCGGGGGTCCCGCCGCGCGGCGTCGACTTCCTCCGGGCTCGGGTTCTTCTTGCTCCGGCTCACACTACCCAGCCTCCCGTACAGAATCGTCGAGGGAAACGTTGCCGACGGACCGACATCGCAACGCGCGTAGTGTTGTGTTTTACCCCACATGTCCGACGGAGCGCAATAGCCGCATTCCGATTCGGCCCGAACGGCCAGCCGTCGGTGACCGGCGGGAAACCCGGATCGACACGACGACCCCCCGGCGTCAAAAACCGTTCACGACAGGTGAACCGGCACGTCACGCCGGTGCCCCACCGAACGGGTCAGAACAAAGTGTCCTGTGACGGCACCGTCGCGCCACCGGCCACCTCGACCGGTTCTATCAACTTCGGACTGTCGTTGCGGACGTTGCCGACCGCCCGGTCCACCGGGTGGAAACGCAACCGGGACAACAACTCCTCCCCCGGTTGCCGCAACAGGTGCTCGGCGGCGTCGGGATCCTCCAGCCAGTCCCGGTAGGAGTCGACGGGCAACACCAACGGCATCCGTTCGTGGACGTCGCGCAGCCCTCCGACCGCGTTCACGGTGAGGATCGTGCAGGTCATCAGGCGGTCGGAGTCGCCACCCCAGGTCTCCCACAGACCCGCGAACACCAGTGGCGCCTCGTCGACACCGGTGGTGTAGTACGGCTGCTTCCCGCCGGGGAGTTTCTGCCACTCGTACCAGCCGTCGGCCGGCACCAGGCAGCGGCGGCGCGCGAACGGCGCCCGGTACGCCCGCGACGTGGTGACCGTCTCGGCGCGGGCGTTGATCATCCTGACACCGACGGCCGGGTCCTTCGCCCACGGCGGCACCAGCCCCCACCGGGCCGCCGACACGACGCGGCCCTCGGCGGAGCGGGACATCCGGACCACCGGGATCCGTTGCGTGGGCGCCATGTTGAACCCGATGTCGGTGTCGCCGCCGGTCACGTCCACGGCGTCGAACAGGGTCGCCAGATCGGCCGTCGACCGGGTGGAGGCATAACGTCCGCACATGCGGCCACATTACGCCGCGCCACCGACAATCCCCGATACGCTGATGGACGTGACTGATACCCGTGCCCCTGCGGCGCAGCGCTGGCGCGCCCCCGTCGCCTCCGACCCGGTGAACGCCAGTGTCGCGCTCCCCGGCTCCAAGTCCATGATGTCCCGCGCGCTGGTGCTGACCGCCGCCAGTGTCGGCGCGAGCTCACTGGCGTCCCCCCTCCACGCCCGCGACACCCGTCTCATGGTCGCCGCGTTGCAGGCCATGGGCACCAGGGTCGTCACCGCCGACGACGCGCTGTGGCTCGTCCATCCGCGTCCGCTGCGGGGACCCGCGCAGATCGACTGCGGGCTGGCGGGAACGGTGATGCGGTTCCTGCCGCCGTTGGCGGCCACCGGTACCGGCGCGATCACCTTCGACGGCGACCCGCACGCCCGGACCCGGCCGATGGCGCCGCTGCTGGGCGCCCTGGAGGACCTGGGGGTCTCGGTGGAACGTGACGGCGGTCAGGGACTCCCGTTCACCGTCACCGGTGTGGGAAGAGTGACCGGCGGCGAGGTCACGCTCGACGCGTCACGGTCGAGCCAGTTCATCTCCGGGCTGCTGCTGGCGGCGCCGGAGTTCGACCGGGGGATCGTGGTCCGGCACGAGGGTCCGCCGGTGCCCTCCGCGCCGCACGTACGGATGACCGTGGACATGCTCCGGGCCGCCGGTGCGGCGGTCGACGACTCCCGCCGGGACGTGTGGGAGGTGGAACCTGGGCGTCTCACCGGCCGCGCCTGGCACATCGAACCGGACCTGTCCAACGCCGCGCCGTTCCTGGCGGCGGCCCTGTTGACCGGCGGGACGACCGTGGTTCCCGGTTGGCCGTACCACACCAGTCAGCCCGGCGACCTGCTGCGGGACGTGTTGGTGGAGTTCGGGGGACGTATCGCGCTCACCGACGAGGGCCTGACCGTGCGGGGCACCGGCCGGATCAAGGGCATCGACATCGATCTGTCCGAGGCGGGTGAGCTCACCCCGGTGATCGCGGCGGTGTGCGCGCTCGCCGAGACACCGTCGACGCTTCGGGGCATCGCGCACCTGCGGGGCCACGAGACGGACCGGTTGGCCGCGCTCGCGGCCGAGATCAACAAGCTGGGCGGCGACGTCACCGAGACCGACGACGGCCTGCGCATCCGGCCCCGGACGCTGCGCGGCGGCCTGTTCGACACCTACGACGATCACCGGATGGCCCAGGCGGCGGCCGTCATCGGCCTGTCGGTCCCGGACGTCGAACTGTCCGATGTGGCGTGTACGTCCAAGACGCTCCCCGACTTCCCGCACATGTGGGACGAGCTGCTGGGGACCTCGTCCTGAACCGGCGGCGCAGGAACTACGACGAGGAGGACGTCCGGATCAGGCCCGGACGTGGCTCCCGTCCCCGCACCAAGGTCCGCCCCAAGCACGCCGGGGCGGTGGAGGGTTTCGTCTTCGGTGTCGACCGGGGCCGCTACCAGGTGCGGGTCGCCGACGGGGACGGCCCGGTCGACGTGGTCGCGATGTCGGCCCGGGAACTGGCCCGTAAGTCGGTGATCCTGGGCGACCGGGTGGGCCTGGTCGGGGACGTGTCCGGCAGGCCGGGCACGCTGGCCCGGATCGTGAAGGTCGGGCCGCGGCACGGTGAACTGCGCCGCACCGCCGACGACGACGATCCCACCGAGCGGGTGATCGTCGCCAACGTCGACCAGCTCGTCGTGGTGTCGGCGCTGGTGGATCCACCGCCCAGCACCGGTTTCATCGACCGGTGCATCGTCGCCGGGTTCGACGCCGACATCGACGTGTTGTTGTGCCTGACCAAGGCCGACATCGGTTCCGCCGCCATCCCCGAGGTGGAGTCCTACTACGCCGACCTGGAGTTGAACCTCGTCACCTGCGCCCCGGACCGGCCGTTGACCGCGCTCGCCGACACGTTGCGCGACAAGGTGTCGGTCTTCATCGGCCACTCGGGTGTGGGGAAGTCCACCCTGGTGAACCGGCTCGTACCGGGAGCCGGCCGCTCCACCGGTGCCGTCTCGGCGATCGGCAAGGGACGGCACACCTCCACCAGCGCGGTGGCGCTCGCGCTGCCCGGCGGTGGATGGATCGTCGACACACCGGGCGTGCGGTCGTTCGGGCTGGCGCACGTGTCCCCCGACTCGCTGCTGCTGGCGTTCGGTGACCTCGCGCAGGTCGCCACCGACTGCCCACGCGGTTGCGACCACACCGGCGCGGGGGGCGACTGCGCGCTCGACACCCTCCGCGACGTCGACGGCGCCCCGCCGCAACGGCTGGTGTCCTACCGCCGGCTCCTGCAGTCGTTGACGGGTTGAGGGGCCGGCGACCCGTTCGCCGCGGTCCGTCCCGTCGCCGGGCACCTCTAGACTCACCGCCATGCCATACAGCGACGATCTGGGGTTGGCCCATCTGCTCGCCGACTCGGCCGACTCCGTCACCACGGACAGGTTCCGGTCGCTGGACCTGAAGATCGACACCAAGCCCGACATGACGCCGGTCAGCGACGCCGACACCGCCACCGAGAAGGCGCTCCGTTCGACCTTGGCGCGGGCCCGCCCCCGCGACGGCGTCATGGGCGAGGAGTTCGGGGACGAGCCGGGCGCCGGGTCGCGACGTTGGGTGATCGATCCGATCGACGGCACCAAGAACTTCATCCGCGGGGTCCCGGTGTGGGCGACGCTGATCGCGTTGTTCGACGGCACCGAGCCGGTCGTGGGCGTGGTGTCGGCGCCCGCGCTGGGCCGCCGCTGGTGGGCCGCCAAGGGCGCCGGGGCGTTCGCCGGGCGCCACCGCACCCGTGCCGAACGCATCGAGGTGTCCGGGGTCCGCCGGGTGCCGAACTGCTCAATCAGCTACTCCAGCCTGCCGAGCTGGTTCGATCACGGCCGCGGCCCGCAGATGGTGGAGCTGCTGCGGCGGTCGTGGCGCAGCCGCGCCTACGGCGACTTCTACAGTTACATGCTGGTCGCCGAGGGCGCGGTCGACGCCGCGCTCGAACCCGAGGTGGCGTTGTGGGACCTGGCGGCGCCGTCGGTGATCGTGACCGAGGCAGGAGGCCGGTTCACCGATCTCGGCGGACGGCCCGGGCCGGACGGCGGTTCGGCGGTCGCCAGCAACGGCGTCCTGCACGATGAGGTGTTGACCGCTCTCGAAGCGTGAACCGTCTCACCCGATACGCCCGTTTCGACCGGAAACCACCGATGGTCATACCGCCCGCCTGGTGCGGGACCCGCCCGGCGACTAGTCTCACTGGGTGACCGCGGGATGGTTTTTCCTCGCGGCGATGATCATCGCTTATGGGGTCGCGAACTTCCTGCAAGCCGTCGCCGCGAGCCGAGAACGCAAACACGAGAGCTTCCATCCGAGGCTGCTTTTCAAGCTCGCCTCGCAGAAGACCTATCTGACCGGAATCGCCTGCCAGGTGCTGGGATTCCTGCTCGCCATCGTCGCGCGCGCCGACCTGCCGCTGTTCCTGGTGCAGGCGGCCGTCGCCGCGGGGCTCGGCGTCACGGCGATCCTGGGCGTCATCGTGCTGAAGTGGCAGCTCCCACGATCGGAGATCGCGCTGCTGGCGGGCCTGACGCTGGGCATCGCCGCTCTCGTGGTGTCGGCGCAGCCCTCCGCGTCCAAGGACCTCGACACCCTGGCCGTGGTGATCCTCGGCGCCAGTTGGCTCGTCATCGCGGCGGCCGGATGGATCACCGCGCAGAAGGTCCACGGGGTACCGGGCTCGGTCGCGCTCGGCGCCCTGGCCGGCCTGGCCTTCGGAGTGGCCGCGGTGGCGTCCCGGCCCCTGGCGTCGGCCGGTGTCACGGACCTGCTGGCGGATCCGCTGCTGTACCTGATCATCGTGCAGTCGTTGACGGGTCAACTGTTGCTGGCGCTGGCGATGCAGCGCGGCAGTACGACGGCGGCGGTGGCCGCCATGGACGCGGCGTTCGCGGCCCCGGCCGCCGCGGTGGGGCTCGTCCTGCTGGGTGACCAGATCCGGCCGGGACTGGAATGGCTAGCCGCGGTGGGTTTCCTGGTCACGCTCGGCACGGTGTTGGCGTTGACCCGGTTCGCCGAACCACAGCAGGCGGCGGCGTTGCCGCCGGTGCCGGCCCCCGTGCCGGTGGAGCGGAGACCACCACCGCAGGAGAACCAGGAGACGGCGCGGCGCAGGCCCAGGATCGCTCCGGTCTCCCCCTCGGACGACAACACGCGCCCGGCGGGGCAGCCCCGTCCCCCGGCGGGCCGCAGGACCGGCCGCGAAACCGGTGGCAACGGCATCCGATCGGTGCAGCCTCGGATCAGGTGACGGCCGTCGCGATCCCGGGGCGGTGAACGGCGTCGCGCCGTGGGCACGTGCCCACCGACCGCGAAACGGTTCCGCCCGCGCCGGGTGCGCGGTATGTCGTCGCCGGGCGTGGCCGTCGCACCGCACCGCGCCTTAAGCCCCGCTGAATACCGTTTGACACGGTTCGTCCGGCATTGCGAGACTTCGAGTGCCGGGGTGGTCTGCCCCCGGTCGGGGTGGGGTTCGCTCGGATGACGTGACGCCGTCCACACCGGACGGCACCCGACTCGCGCGCCGGCGTCCCGATGGGGGCGGGCGCGTCGCCCCGGTCGCCGGCCGTAGCCGACCGCGCAGGCGCGGACCGAAGCCGCACGAGGTGGCCGGGCGCGTCCGGTCACTCGACACGGCGCGGTAGCGGCCGGTCGTTGACGCACCTGAGCACCGGCGCCGCGGCCAGGGCCGCCGCGTCCAGGCCGGTGGCACCGCGCACCCGGAACCGGGTGGACTCGCCCGGCAGCAGCGTGACCATGCCCTCGTCCACCGTCGCGTCCGGGTGCAGGCGGTCGGGGAAGAGGCACAGGTCCCGCAGCAGAGTCCGGGCGGCGACAGTGACGTCGTGTCCGTCGACGGTGTCGACCACCTCGGCCACGTACTCCGCCTCGGGCAGGTCGAGCCGCCGGTCCACGTCGAAGAACCACCACGCCCGGTCGGTGTCGGCGTCCACCGTCACGAGTTCGGTCCGTCCGCACCCGGTGGTGGCGACCCGCTCCGGCAACGGGACCGTCGTCGCCGTGCGAGGCGGCACGGTGACGTCCTCGGCGTCGTCGGCCACGACCCGGCCGGTGAAGTCACGCCTGGCGGCACACAACCGGGGACGCCACGTCTCGTCGGTGTCGTTGTGAAGGACGGCGACCAGGCCGGTGCCACGGGGCTGCACTGTGACCAGGCGGTCGGCGAATCCGGCCCGCAGCGTGAAGTACACGGGTTTCAGCCGGCCCGCCGCATCCACCGCAGACCATGAGGTGACGGGCCAACAGTCGTTGAGCTGCCATACGATCGCGCCACCGCATTCGGGGTGCAGCGAACGGAAGTGCCCCAGGGCGACCTGGATCGCCCGGGCCTGGTTCACCTGCGTCAGGAAGTGCCAGTCGTCGAAGTCGGCCGGTTCCCCGAAATGCGCCGCAAGGCCGCGCGCCAGTTTCACGTCACCGTCGACCGCCTTCTGATGGTGGCGCATCCCGGGCGAGTCGGCCGCCAACGGCGTGTCCGAGAGCGCCGCGGTGAGCGTGGCGTACGTGGCGGGCGCCTGGTAACCGAACTCCGCCGCGAAACGCGGCCGCCACTGCCGATAGTGCAGGTAGTCGTGGGTGTTCCAGACGTCCCAGATGTGGCAACTGCCGTGGGCGGGGTCGTTCGGGTGGACGGCGGGGTCACCGGAGTAGGGGCTGCCCGGCCAGTACGGGCGGCTCGGATCGAGCCGCGCCACCAGGTCCGGAAGCAGCCGGAAGTAGTAGTCGGCGCCCCACGGTCTCCCCGGGTGGGCGGCACGCCAACCCCAGTCCTGTTCGCCCCAGATGTTCTCGTTGTTGCCGAACCACATGACCAGGCTGGGGTGGTGGGCGAGCCTGGCGATGTTGTCGCGCGCCTCCGCCTCGACCTCGTCACGGAAGGGCGCCGCCTCGGGGTAGGCGGCGCAGGCGAACGGGAAGTCCTGTTCGACGAGTAGCCCGAGTTCGTCGGCGGCGGTGTAGAACTCGTCGGACTCGTAGAGTCCGCCGCCCCACACCCGGATGAGGTTGGCTCCGGCGTCCCTGGCCTGGCGGAGCCGTCGACGGTACCGGTCGGCGTCGACCCGGGTGACGAGCGCGTCGTCGGGGATCCAGTTGACGCCCTTGACGAAGATCGGCCGGTCGTTGATCCGCAGGTTGAAGGCCCGGCCGGTGTCGTCGGGCGTGGTGTCGAGGTCCACGGTCCGGAAACCGATCTCACGTCGCCACGAGTCGTCGCCGCACCGGACACCGAGCGTGTAGCGGTGTGGTTCGCCGTGGCCGTGCGGGAACCAGGGGGTCGCACCGGGCAGTCGCAGCTCCAGTGTCGCCTCGGTCGTGCCGGGACCGACCTCCACGGCGGCGCGGCGGCCGGCGAGTTCGGCGGTGACGGTCCTGGGGCGGCCGGTGTCGCCGGCGAGGGTCACGACGATCCGGGCTACACCGGTGTCACCGTCCATGGTGGTGGCGGGACGCACCTCGGCGAGCCGGGGACCCGTCCAGGACTCGATACGGATCGGCCGCCAGATCCCTGCGGTCACCGTCGTGGGGCCCCAGTCCCACCCGAAGCTGCTGGCCATCTTCCGGATGAACTGGAACGGTTCGTCGTACGCGTTGGAGAGGTCGCCGAGCCGATCGCGCTGCGCCTCGGCGTACGTGTACGCGGAGGTGAACCGGATGACGAGCCGGTTGCGGCCCGGGGTCAGGAGCCGGCGCACGTCGAACCGGTGGCGGCGGTGCATGTCGGCGGTCCGGCCGAGTGGTTCACCGTTGAGCCACAGTTCCGCGACGGTGTCGAGGCCGTCGCACGCCAACTCGGCGTATTCGTGAGTGGTGCCCGGCCAGTCGAACTCGCAGCGGTACTCCCAGTCGCTGCGCCCGATCCAGCGCTGCGTTTCCTCGTTGGCGTCGCGGTACGGGTCGTCGATGAGCCCGGCGGCGAGGAGGTCGGTGTGAACGCAGCCGGGCACCGTCGCGGGAATCGACGCGGGGATGTCCCGGTCACGTGCGGGACCCGCGACGGGGTGACAGGTCCAGCCGGTGTGCAGGGGAAGGGAGTCGACCACCTTTGGCTCCTAGCGTCGGGGAGAACCGGATTCTGTCACCCGGAAGTCGCCAGTGGCGCCCCCGTCGGGGGCCGATACGGCGCTGACCTGCGGGAATCCCATCGGGACAAACCGGGTCACATGGATCACATACCCCCCATTTGGCACCCTTCCAGGGGTGGGCTATTGTTAACAAGCACTCGACGCGGGGTGGAGCAGTTCGGTAGCTCGCTGGGCTCATAACCCAGAGGTCACAGGTTCAAATCCTGTCCCCGCTACCAGGTGAAAGGGCCTCCGACAGGCAAATGTCGGAGGCCCTTTTCGTGCGTTCGGTGGCCGCCCCGTCAACAGGCGGCCACGCACCCCCGGGCACCGACGGAAGTTTCATACCGACAGCCGGCCTGATTGAACACGGGTTGCTTTCGGGGTGTGGGTGAATCCTTTTCGGGGTGGGATGCCTCTTATACCTGTCCCGGTACCGTGCCGGGAGGAATCGGAGGCCGAAATGCTCATCGCGGGAATCGTCGCCGGTGCTGCGCTGCTGATCTGCACCTGTACCGCGCTGCTGCTGCGTCGCCGGAGTCGTGCCGAATGAGCCGCACCACCTGGCCCGACGGTGCGCTGATCGGCGCGGCGCAACGTGGTGACGTGGCGGCGATCAGCGCGGTCGTCTCCGGGGCGCACCCGCATGTGTGGCGGTTCGCGCACACGCTCTGCGCCTCGCCGCAGGACGCCGAGGACGCCGCACAGGAGGCGCTGATCATCCTGTACCGCAAGATCGGGTTGTTGCGGGCGTCCGCGGCGCTCGCGTCATGGCTGTTCCGCATCGTCCGCAACGAGTGTCTTCGCCGGGCCCGCCTGGTGCGCCGCCCCGTCGCGCCGGCTCGGGAGGTGGCGGCCGAATCGGCCGAGGAGCAGGTGTTGGCGCGGCTGGAGGCCGAGCGGGTGGCTGCGGCGATCGCCGCACTCCCCCTCGACCAGCGCCGGGTGTTGATCATGCGGGATGTGCAGGGCCGTCCCGGGCGGACGGTCGCCGACGCGCTCGGGCTCAGCGTCGCGGCGATGAAGTCGCGGCTGCATCGGGCGCGGGCGGCGGTCCATGAGGCATTGACCGAACCGGCGGGAGGCAGTGATGACTGACCGACCGGACTTCGCGAGCCGTTCGCTGCCTCGGCATCTGATCCGGGGCGTACTGGGCATCGGCGCCCTGATCGCCTCGGTCGGATCGATACCGGTGTTCGGGCCCGTCACCCTGCTGTTGGCGCCCGTGGGGCTGGTCTTCCTGCGGGGCTGCCCGATGTGCTGGGCGATCGGGTTGGCGCAGACGATCTCCCGCGGGCGGCTGCGCCGCTCCTGCACCGGCGACGGCTGCGTTCTCACCGTCGCCGGCCACGCAACCGTCGACCGGCACCAGACCGGCTGACCGGGCGGCATGGCGGCCGCGAGTGTCGGCGGCCGGCGTCCGAGAGCCGCGGATCGGGTCTCGGGGCGGTACGGCTGTGGCGATCGTGTCGGGCCGTGGCCGCGCGAGGCCGGGGTTACCGGATTTCACTGTGCTGCCTGTTGTCCGTATGGGCGGTGTCTTCGCTGGTCAGCGGCATGGTGATCGCCCTCGGGGCGCCGAAATGGAAGGCATGGCGTGGCGTGTCACGGGTAACGATCCTCCGGGGAGCTCTTTCCAAGGAGGTTGGAACATGAGCAGAACACTCAGTGAGGCCCGGACTTCCGAGGGACACCGGGCACGGGACGCCGATACCGGGACCGAGAGCTCGAGCACCGGGAAGGACGCCGGGCGGAAGGTGGCCGACCAGGCCCGTGAGGTCGCCGGTGAGACGGCGGCACAGACCCGGCACGTCGGCGCGGAGATGCGTGACAGTGTCACCGGCGAGGCACACCGGCAGAGTGACCGGCTCGCCGAGGGCATCCGCCACATGGCCGACGAGTTCGACGACATGGTCGCGAACCGGGAGGAGTCTCCCGCGCGCACCATCGTGTCGAAGGTCGCCGCCGCCGGGCGCCGCCTGGCGGACGACCTCTCCGAGAAGGGGCCGGAGGGGGTTCTGGACGAGGTCCAGGACTTCGCGCGCCGCAAGCCGGGGGCGTTCGTGTTGGCGGCGGCGGCTAGCGGGTTCGTCGTGGGACGGCTGGGCAAGGCGGTCGTGAAGGCCGGAGCGAAGGACATGGCCTCCGACGGCGGGGCCGAGACGTCGGAGTCCGCCGCGACGGGTTCGGAGACCACCCGGACCGCCGGGGCCGAGACCACCGGGACCGCCGGAACGGGCGGCACCGCGACGGTGTCCACCGGGGTGTCGGGGGCGCGGACCGGGTCCGCCGGTACGACCACCGGTTCCGGCTCGGCCGGCGCCACCGATACACCGTCTCGGGGCGGCCCCATACCGGTCGTGGAACGGCCGGTGACCGACCCGGACCTGTCGCCGCCGAGCGGACCGCCGCCCGTGCACGACTGGAATCGAAAGGAGCCGACGTGACGACTTATCGCGAGGCACCGACGACCACGCGTCCACCCGGTGCCGACCATTCGGAGACGTCCATCGGTCGACTGATCGGTGACATCAGCGACGACGTGTCGCAGTTGTTCCGCCAGGAGGTGGAACTGGCCAAGGCGGAGGTGCGTGAGGAGGCCGGGAAGGCCGGGAAGGCCGCCGGGATGCTCGGTACGGCCGGTTTCGCCGGTTACATGGTGGCGATCCTGCTGACCGGAGCGGTCGTGCTGGCGCTGTCGTATGTGATGCCGGCGATCTGGGCGGTGTTGATCGTGGCCGTCCTGTGGGGTGTCGTCGGTCTCATCGCCTACCTGAGCGGACGTAAGCGGCTACGCGACGTCTCACCCGTGCCCCGTCAAACCGTCGAGACGCTGAAGGAGGATGCGCGATGGTTCAGGAATCCGACCGGATCAGGAGCGACATCGAGTCGACGCGATCCCGGCTGACCCGGGACGTCGACCTGTTGGCCGATCAGGCCAACCCGAAGCGGGTCGCGGAGCGGACGTGGGGGTCGATGCGCGACAAGATCGGCGCCATGAACGAGAAGTTCAAGGGGTCGTCGAAGTCGGGCGCGTCGAACACGAAGTCCGGGCTGAAGTCCGCGGCCGGGTCCGCGCAGGGCATGGCGCACAAGGCCGGTGACAGGGCCGGTGCCGCCGCCTCCGACGTGGCGCACCGCGCCAAGGAGGTTCCCGGGATGATGCGCCGCCAGACCGAGGACAGCCCCGTCCGGATGGGACTGATCGCGTTCGGTGCCGGGCTCGTGGCGGCGGCGGTCATTCCGGAGAGCAGCCGGGAGGAACGGCTCGGCCGCGAGTTGAAGGACCGGTCGGGAGGACTGGTCGAGCAGGTGCGCGAGCCCGTGACCGAGGCGGTGCGGCATGTGAAGGAGGACACCGGCGAGGCGGTGCGGGAGGCCGCCGACAACGTCAAGTCCACGGCGAAGGACGCGGCCTCGAACGTGAAGGACGAGGCCGGGTCCTCGACGTCACACGCCGCCGGGAAGTCCAGTGGGGTCGCCGATCGGTGACCGACACGGCCGGCCACACGGGCGACCGCCGGGAGACCGGCGGTCGCCCGTCGTTCGGGTCCGCGCGACGGGCGGCAGAGGGGGCCGGTGTCGTGTCGGGTGCGCCGCCGACCACGGTACGGCGGAGGCCGCCGGACCTGCCCCGCCCCGGCCGGCGGCACGGTGCCCGATGTTCTGGAGGTCCCCGGTTTCCGTTGGCGTGGCGGCGTTCGGACGTGTACCGGTATGGTCGTCCCGGCGTTTCGCATGTGACGAGAGGGGCTTTTCGGATGCCCGGCAACCGTGTGAAGGTGTGGCTCAGCCCGGCGGTGCGGCGTCATGTGGAGCGGGCCGCCGCGACATCCGGTCTCGACCTGCGGACCTGGGCTGCCCACGCGCTGCTGGATGCGGCGCTGGGGGCGGCGGTCGAGGCGGAGCGCGACGACGTGGAGCTGCGGCGGTGGAACGAGTTCGTGTCGCGGGCGGGTCGGGAGGGGGCACGGACGGAGGTCCCCGGCGGCCCGGGGCCGATGCCGCGCGGGACGGTGTGCACGGTGGACGGTTGGCCCGGGGATGTCGTCGTGTACGAGGACGCGGCGGCCATGCCGCCCACCTGGCGGCCGGGTGTGGAGGCGTTGTTGATCCCGGTCATGTCGTCCGGTGGGGCGTTCGGGGTGCCGTTGACGGAGGACGATCCGATCCGGGGCCATCTGAGGGTCGGCGGCATGGCGGCGGTGCCCCGCGCGGCCGTGTCCGCGACGGCGTCCCGGCTGGGGCAGCTCACCTGTCGCCGCCTGTACGAGGAGACGGTGCTCCAGTCGAAGTGGCGGGCCTGGGCGTATCGGCATCGGCGATGAGAACCGGCCCGTAAACCTCGTCTCCGTCGTTGACAACGTAACGCCGAGGGCATAACATCGTCTCGGCAAGAGACGAAGACGGGTTGGCGTGCCCCCGAGGTGCCGGCCTGATAGTCATGACGTCCACAGGAGGCCCATCACAGCGAAGTGGAACACCATGACCAAGCGGTACCTCGGCATCCTCGGCATCGCCGAGGCACTGGGCGTCACCCGGCACGCGGTACACAAGTGGCGGTCCCGCCACCCCGCCGGATCCCGGCACCCCTTCCCCGAACCGGACGTCGAGATCGACGGCGTACCCGGCTGGCTCCCGGAACGGCTGTCCGAGGTCACCGGATGGCGTGAGGGACTGCCCGGACGGGGAACCGGCGGCGGCCGCCCCTCCGCGACCCGCCAGGCGTACCTGCGCGAGGCCGCGAAGCACGACCTGAACCGGGACGAGGCGTTGCGCGCACTGGACGTCTTCGCCGAGGAGTTCCCCGAGATGACCGAGCCGGAACTGTGCGCCTGGCTCATCGAGAAGTGGCGGGCCTGAACCCGCCTCCACAGACACCACGCTCAGAGAGGCGATACACCATGCCCGAAATCGGCGGGACCACCGCACCGGGATACGAGGCGGTACGCGACGCGTTCGCCGCCAACCTGCGGGATCACGGTGAGATCGGCGGGGCGGTCGCCGCCTACGTCGACGGCCGCGAGGTGGTCGATCTGTGGGGCGGCAGCGCCGACCCCGACACCGGCCGCGCGTGGCGGCACGACACGCTCCAGGTCGTGTACTCGGTGACGAAGGCGTTCACCGCCGCCTGTGCCCACCTGCTCGCACAGCGCGGCACGCTCGACCTGGACGCCCCGGTGGCCCGCTACTGGCCCGAGTTCGCCGCCGCCGGCAAGGAGCACATCCCGGTGCGGTGGTTGTTGACCCACCAGGCGGGACTGTCGGCGATCGACAGTCCGGTCACGCCGGACGAGGCCGTGCGGTGGGAACCGGTGGTATCCGCGCTCGCCGCGCAGCGGCCCGAGTGGGAACCCGGTACCGCTCACGGTTACCACGGGCTGACCTACGGCTGGCTGGTCGGTGAGGTGATCCGCCGGGTGTCCGGGGTGGGACCCGGAGTCTTCCTGCGCCGGGAGATCGCCGTCCCGCACGACCTGGACCTGTGGATCGGACTACCCGAGGCACAGCGGGAGCGGGTCAGCCGCATCGTCGCGGCCGCCCCGGACTTCGACTCCCTGACCCTGATCGATCCCGCGGACCATCCCGAGCCGCTGCGGGACATGATGGCCGCCTACGCCGACCCGGACTCCCTCACGATGCGGACGATGAAGGTCGTCACCCCGCCGCTCGATCACAACCGGCCGGAGGAGCTGGCCGCCGAGATGCCCTCGACGAACGGTGCCTGCACCGCTCGTGCCCTCGCCGGGTTCTACGCCGCCCTCATCGGTGAGGTCGGCGGTCGCCGGATCCTGTCCGCCGACACGCTCGCCGACGCCACCGCCGAACGCGTGTCCGGAGTGGACCGGGTCCTCAAGGTCCCGGTACGGATCGCCACCGGTTTCGGGCTCCCGACACCGGACACGTTCTGGTACACCCCGGCCGCCTTCGGCTTCCCGGGACTGGGTGGCTCACTCGGTTTCGCCGATCCGGCGACCGGGCTGGCGTTCGGTTACGTGACCAATCACGTACGCGAGGGAGTGGTGGACCGCAGGGCGGAGTCGCTGCTTGCGGCGGTGCGGGACGGCATGGCGGGCGGCTGATCCGCGACGCGACGGCGGGACCACCCGGCCGGGGACCTGGTCAGGTGCGTGGCGCGTACATGATCACGGCGACGCCGATCAGGCAGATTCCGGCGCCGACGAGGTCCCAGCGGTCCGGCCGGAAACCGTCCACGAGGACTCCCCACGCCAGTGATCCGGCCACGAAGATGCCGCCGTACGCGGCGAGGATCCGCCCGAAGTTCGGGTCGGGTTGGAAGGTGGCGACGAATCCGTACACCCCCAGAGCCAGTATTCCCCCGGCGATCCAGACGACACCGCGGTTCTCCCGCCAGCCCTGCCAGATGAGCCAGGCACCGCTGATCTCGGCGAGGGCGGCCAGCAGGAACAGGACGATCGAACGCAGGAGGTTCACCGTGGGCAATCTAGCGGTTCGTCACCCCACCGGAAACCGTGGGGAACGGCAGCGGGCACTCCGGGGTGGCGGCGCAGTCGTGGAGGTCGTCACAGCCGGCCGCCAACGCGGCGTGCAGCACCTCGGCGTTGTGCTGCCACTGCGCGATGTGGCGGTGGATCTGTGCGAGCTTGTCCCGGGCGGTGGCGTGCAGGCCGCCCGCTCCACCTCGCCGGGCGAGCAGGGCGGCGATCTCGTCCAGCGTGAAGCCGAGCCGTTGTGCGCCCTTGATGATCCGCAGCCGTTCGACCGTCTCGGCCGGATAGCGCCGGTGCCCGCCGAGGCTGCGTGGTGGGCGCGCGATCAGGCCGCGCCGTTCGTAGTACCGCAGCGTCTCGCGGCCCACACCGGCGGCGGTCACGACCTCACCCACCCGCAGACCCTCGTTCACCGCCGGGCCGCCCGGGCGTGGGCGGCGAGGCCGTCGAGCCCGTCGGCCCGCGACTGCGGAACGTCCACGTCCACGGTGATCAGCCCGTTGGTCGGTTTCCCGATCGTGAAGGCGAAGAAGGAGCAACAGGCCGATTCGGCTTCGGTCAGCCGGGTGATCTCGGTGCCGGCGGTGGCGTCGAATCGCATCCGTAGCCGGGTCGGCGAAACAGCGGTCACGTCACGGAGGGCGGTCGCGAACAGCGCACCGAACTCCGCGTGGCGAAGGGGTCGCGCCGCGGTGGGCAGCGTGCAGGCCTCGGGTGTCCAGTCGGTCACGTCGGTCATGAATCGACTGTAAACCCGTACCCCGGCACCGGATGCAACCCCGGATCCGGCCCGCTGCTCGGCGCGGTCACTTCGGCCCCGCCGTCCCGGCGAGGAGCCGTTCGGCGAACGCCCGGCAGTCGGCCGCGAACCGGTCGTCGTCGGTGAGGGTGAAGTCGGCCTCCAGGAACGCCAGGTTCAGCACGAGCCACTGCCAGGACTCCGGAGCCAATCGGACCTCGGTGGTCGTGTCGTCCACGGGCCGGATGCGCGCGTCCTGGAACCTGAGGGCGTCGGCGACGGCGGTGACCGGTGCCGCCACACGCAACGTCACCGTCCGGCGGTCCCGGCCGACCGCCCGCCGGACGAACTCCGCCGCCGAGGACGCGGGCAGCGCGCGGGGCGTGAACCGTTCGCCGGTCCGCAGTGGATCCTCGACGCGGTCGGCGCGGAACACCCGCCAGTCCCGGCGGTCCAGGTCCCAACCCAGTAGGTACCAGCGCAGCAGGTGATGCACCTGGCGGTACGGCTCCACGCGCCGGACCGATCGTCCGCCGTGTGCGTCGACGTAACCGAACGAGACGACGTCGTGGTCGGCGACGGCACCGGCGACCAGGTCGAACAGTCCGGCGGTCACCGGCGGCGCGGGCGTGTGACCGGCTTCCAGGCTCGCGCGGACCGCCGCCATCCGGGGACGCAACCGGCGCGGCAGGAACTGGTCCAGTTTCCCGAGGGCGCGGGTGGCCGCCTCGTCGACGCCGCCCTCGACCGCCGACCCCACCGCACCGAACGCCGCGAGCGCCAACAGGACCGCGACCGCCTCGTCGTCGTCGAGCACCAACGGCGGCATGGTCCTGCCCGCCGCCAACCGGTAGTGCCCGCCCGGGCCAGGCCGGGTCTCCACGGGGTATCCGTAGCCGCGCAACCGGTCGACGTCGCGGCGGAGGGTGCGAGGGCTGACGTGGAGGCGGCGACTCAGTTCCGCACCGCTGAACGCGCGGCCGGTCTGAAGCGTGGACAGCAGCGCGAGCATCCGTTCGGTGACATCGGCCATGCCCCGATGTTCCCAGCAGACGCGGCCAGGATCCGGCCGCATCCGCACCTAGCGTGGTGATCATGACGCAGCGCACCATCCGCCTACGCGGCGTACGGACACACAACCTGGCCGGAGTCGACCTGGACATCCCGCGCAACCGGTTGGTGGTCTTCGCGGGCGTGTCGGGCTCGGGCAAGTCGTCGCTGGTGTTCGACACGATCGCCGCCGAGGCCGGTTACCTGCTCAACGAGACCTTCCCACCGTTCGCGCGCAACCGGCTGCCGAAGTGGAACCGTCCCGACGCCGACCACATCGGCGGGTTGACGCCCGTCATCGTCGTCGATCAGCGCCGCATCGGTGGCAACGCCCGTTCCACGGTCGGCACGATCACCGACGCCTGGACGTACCTGAGGTTGCTGTACTCGCGGGCGAGCCGGCCCCACGTCGGCGAGTCGAACCGGTTCTCGTTCAACGACCCGGCCGGGATGTGCCCGGCCTGCTCCGGCCTGGGCGAGGTGGTGGTGAGCGCGGTCGACCGGTTCCTGGACCCGGACAGGTCACTCGCCGGGGGCGCGATCCTGCTGCCGGGTTTCGGCAACGGCGGGTACTGGTACTCGCAGTACGCCGACATCGGGGTGTTCGACGCCGACACGCCGCTGTCGCAGTGGACGGCGGAACAGCGGAACGCGCTGCTGTACGGCGGGGAGGCGGCGGCCTCGCTCGGGCGACGGCCACCCCGCGAGTACGAGGGCGTCGTGGAACGGTTCGAACGCATCTACCTGCGCACCTCGGACAACCTGTCGGACCGTAAACAGGAGGTGATCCGCCGGTTCACCCGTGCCGCCGTCTGCCCCGAGTGCGCGGGCGACCGGTTGCACGAGGCGGCCCGGACCGCCACCGTCGACGGGCACACCATCGGGGAACTGTCCCGTATGGAGATCACCGAACTGGTCCGGTTCGTGGCCGGCCTGGACTCCCCCGCCGTCGCACCGGCCGTACGCGCGTTGACCGAGCGACTCGACGCGATGGTCACGGTGGGCCTCGGCTACCTGACGCTGTCGCGCGCGACACCGACCCTGTCGGGCGGCGAGTCGCAGCGGATCAAGATGGTCACCCATCTCGGTTCCAGCCTCACCGAGATGACCTACGTCATCGACGAACCGACCGTCGGCCTCCACCCCACCGACGTGGAGGCGGTGGTGGCGCTGTTGACGCGGCTCCGCGACGAGGGGAACAACGTGCTCGTCGTCGAACACGATCCCGCCGTCATGGCGCACGCCGACCGGATCGTGGAGGTCGGCCCGGGTGCCGGTGGCGCGGGCGGCAGGATCGTGTTCGACGGTGACTTCGACACGTTGCGGCGCTCCGGCACCCCGACCGGTCGCGCGCTCGACGGGACCACGGCGGCAGTACCGGCGCCACGTACCCCGACCGGCCGGCTCACGGTCGAGAACGCCACCCGCAACAACCTGCGGGACGTCACGGTGACGCTCCCGACCGGTGTGATGACCGTGCTGACCGGGGTCGCGGGGTCCGGGAAGTCGAGTCTCGCCGACGAGATCGTCGCCCGCCACGGTGCCACCGTCATCGACCAGCGCCCGGTCAGCGCCAACCGCAGGTCCACCCCGGTCACCTACACCGGGCTGGCACCGGCGATCCGCAGACTGTTCGCGCGGCACAACGACGTACCGGCCTCGCTGTTCAGCGCGAACTCCGAGGGCGCCTGCCCCGACTGCGACGGGCTCGGCGTCGTCTACACGGACCTGGCGTTCATGGACGGTCAGGAGGTCGTCTGTGAGACCTGCCGGGGCCGCCGGTTCACCCCGGAAGTGCTCGCCCACACGGTGGACGGGCTGTCGATCGCCGACGTGGACGACCTGACGGTCTCCCAGGCGATGACCCGGCTGTCCGACGCGAAGATCGTGGCGGGACTCCGGCACCTGGCGGAGGTGGGCCTGGGGTATCTGCGGCTCGGCCAGTCGCTGAACACGCTGTCGGGCGGTGAGGCCCAGCGCGTCAAGATCGCCAGAGAACTCCGGCGGGCCGCCGACTCCACACTGTACGTACTGGACGAACCGACCACCGGTCTCCACATGAACGACGTGGGGACGCTGCTGGGGGTGTTGGACGCGCTCGTCGATCGGGGTCACACGGTCGTGGTCATCGAGCACGATCTGGACGTCGTCCGGCGGGCCGACTGGTTGATCGACCTCGGTCCCGGACCGGGCAGGCACGGCGGCGCGGTGCTGTTCGAGGGGCACGTCGCCGACTACACGGGACGGGACACCCCGACCTCCCGGGTGCTGGACGCCGAGAGGACGGCGGCCTGACGGTGAGGCGCACGGCCCTCATCCCGTCTAGCGATCGGTGCCGCGCACCGCGTGGCGCCGCCCGGAGACGGCCCGCCTCCGGTGACCGGCGGATGGTCACTCCGGTACCGGTGCGGTCGGATGTCGCGCATGGACGATGCGGACCGGGTGGTCCTGTTGCGGCGCGGCCTGGTCACCGACTTCGCCCCGGCGGAACCGGACGGACGACCGCGGACGGTCCTGGTCATCGGCCACGCCGGACCTGCGGCATCCGCCGGTACCGGTCAGGTGAGCCTGACGCCGAACACCTCCGCGAATCCGGCCGTCCCCGCTTCCGTGAGGCGTAGCGACCGGTCGCCGGAGGCCCGGCGGACCAGCCAACCCAGGTCGAGCGTGCGGGTGCACAGCGCCGCGCCGAGCGCCCCGGCAAGGTGGGGGACCCGTTCGGTGAAGTCGAGGCACGGCCGCGCGAACACGCGGCGTCGGGCCGCCGCCGCGTCGACGTCGACACCGAACCCCGACAGCGTGCGTCTTCCCGTGTCGGTGAGTGCGTACCCGTCCGGCATCAGTTCCAGCGCCCCCGATTCGATCAGGGACCGGTGGACGGCTACCCCGATCCTTCCGGCGAGATGGTCGTAACAGGTGCGGGCCACCGCGAGCGCGTCGTTGCGGCGGGACTGCCGCAGCGTCGTCACCCGTTTCGGCGGGCTGACCGCCGCGAGCGCCTCCAATGCGGCCGCCACCTCGGGCGACGCCAGCCGGTGGTACCGGTGCCGACCGGCGGCAACGGTCTCGATGAGACCGCCGTCCCGCAGCCTGGCGAGGTGCTGGCTCGCGGTGGCGGGACTCACGCCCGCCGCCCTGGCCAGCTCTCCGGCCGCCAACGCCCGACCCGCCAACAACGCGTCGAGCATGGCGGCACGCGCGGGCTCCCCGACGAGCCGCGCGACGGCGGCCACGTCGACCTCTCCGGTGGTGCTCACGGTCTCCACCGGTCGAACCTAGCGCGGGGACACTGCGGCGGGCGCCGAAGTAAGGCACGGCAGTGCGGTGCGACACGCGGCCGACCTACTTCTCTCACCGGGTCACGCGGCCCGGCGCCGACACGTTTCGGCGGGCGCCGAACCGTCCGCCGATTAGCGTCGCCGCATGACGAGATACCTGACGATCGATCACGCCGCCTACGCCGAACGCCCGGAGACCACCACGGCCCCGGTGGCGCGGTTGATCCCCGAGGCGGTGACCGCGGTCTTGGAGACCGCCGAGTCGTGGCTCGGCTGGGACGGCATCGGCCGCCACGCCGACGGCAACGTGTGGACCCCGCACAAGTGCCTGCGCCGGGTGGCCGATCACCTGATCGACCATCTCGCCGAGATCGAGTGCCGGTTGGCCGGGATACCGACCGTCCCCGATCGGTGGCACGGCAGGAAACTCACCACCGACGCGGATTGGGCGAGGTTCACCGAGGCGGACCTGGACGAGGCGACCAGCAGGCTGACCAGGTTGGCGGCGTGTTATGAGGCGCGACTGCGCGACCTGGCCCCGGAGACGCTGGACCACCGGCCCGGCGAGACGACGTGGACGATCCGGGAGGTGGTGCACCACGTCTCCGGGATCGGCTACTACGCGGAGGTCATGACGCGGCACGGTTGACGGCCGCCGCGCGCCGCACGTCCCGGAGTCGGCCACGCCGTCACGGTGCGGCCCGGTGACCGGACCGGTCACCGGGCCGTGCGGCGAGGTCAGCCGGTCTTCGGCGGCGTCGCCAACGCGTCGGCCTCGGTGTCGCCCTGGTACGCCTCCATGTAGTCGCGGTAGGTGGGACGGGCCAGCAGCTTGTTCTGGATGCCGTGGACCAGGGTGACCACTTCGGGGATGTCGGAGGGATGTTGTTCGGGGAGGTCGAAGATGGCGAGGGTGGCACGGGCGACCAGGAGCCAGCAGATCGCCTCGTCGTGGGTGAACCCCGCGATGCGGATGTTGCGGTAGTCGAGCCGTTCGGCGTCGGTCCAGTCGCCCGGACCGCCGTCGAGTTCGTACTTCTTGGCCTCTTCGGCGGCGGCGGTACCGGGCATGGCGGCGGCGGCCAGTGCGGCGGCGGACGTGACGGCGGCGGTCTGAAGCAGGCGGCGGCGATCGTGAGTGGGCATGTGATCGACCTTCTTCGATAGGCGACGGATGCCGTGACGCTACTGCCAAGCCTTGTGGACGGTCAACGGCCGTTCGGGTGGACGTCCCGGCAGTCGCCACACCGCAACGGTGCCGGTTCGCGCCCACGCCGTGGTGGCGAACCGGCCGCCTCCGAGCCCGTGCAGGGTCTCGTGCGATACATCGGTCCACGGTTCCGGGAACGTCACGCGAGCCGTCTCGCCCGAGTCCGGGAACCACGACACGACTCCCGGTCCGTTCACCAGGAGCACCGCCCGCCGATCGGCCACGAGGCAACCGTACGGGGCGAAGCACGAGTCGTCGTCCGGCGTCTCGTCTCCGGTGTCGAGCCGGTGCAGGGTGGCACGACGGTGAGGTCCGGCCACCGCAGCATCACCACGGGGCCTCCGTGGTACCCGATGCACAACAACCGGTCGCCGCGTGGTGAGAAGTCGACCGGTATGAGGTCGTCGGCGATCCGCCGGACCGTCATCCGGTCGGCGTCGACCCTGACCGCGAACACCTTTCCGCCGTCCTGTCCCTCGAACGCGGTGAGCAGGACGGTCCCGTCGTGCGGGTGGGCCAGGGCGTCGACCCCGGCGTCCACGGAGTCGCCGAGAAGTTGCCGGTCGACGACCCGGGCCGCTTCGGTGTCCACGAGGTGGACGCGATGCCACCCCCGTTCCTCCCGCCCCCGCCCGTCCGGGAGGTACATGATCGGGGCCGACACGAGCAGCCGGTTCCGGGCGACGAAGGTCGCGGAGTCGGCGTGTCTCACCGAAACGACCCGGCCGGTCCGGCCCGGGCCGGTGATCCGCAGCCCCGCCCCGGAACCGAACACCGCCCGGGACAGGTCGGGCAGGGCGGCGAGGAGTCGTTCACCGGGTGGCACGTCCCACGGCACCGCGCCGGCCGTCGACAGCCGGGCGTCCAACCGGCAGAGGACTTCTCCGTCCCACCGGTATGCGGCGGTCGCGGGCCCGGGTGCGAACAGCAGACGGCCGTCGGGCGGGGCGGCCAGATCGGTGACGTGCCGGGCGCGGGGGTGGGACATCGCGCGATCGTAACGGCGAGGTACGACGCCGCCGCACACTCCAGTCCACAACGGACGTGTGTGGTGGCGCGGGTGCCCGTGCCCGTCCCCCGGGTTTCCCGGTTCCGGCCCGAACGTCCGATTCCGGCCATACGATCTCGGTCGAGGTGTTCGCATGGTGTGGCGTTTGCTGTTGACGGCGGGTCTCGCACTCGCACTGACCGGGCTGTCCGGTTGTTCCTCGTGGAGCGCCTCGGCGGGCTCGGAGGCACAACGCACCGCGGACGCGATAGGCAGCGAGGCACAGGTGATGTCCCTGGTGAACCGGGCCGCGCAACGCCGGGACCCGCCGACGATCACGCTGAGCGCAATCATGTCCGACGTGGACTCCGCGCTGGGCGACGCCGAGGACGCCGCGGTCGGGCTCGCCACGGACGACCCCGCCCGGCCCGTGCTCCTGGAACTGGTGTCCGACTCGATGGACACCGCCGCCGACCTTCGCGAGGCCGTCGAATCCGGTGATCGCGCCGCCCTCCGTGACCTGGAGCCCGTCATCGCGGAACTGGCCTCCGAAGCGGAGGCGCTGTGAAGAAGCTGCTGACACTCGCCCTGGCCATCCTGTCGGCGGTGGGAGGGTTCGTCGACATCGGCGACGTGGTCGCCGGCGGCACGATCGGCGCCCGGTACGGACTCGCGCTGCTGTGGGTGCTGATCCTGGGCGTCATCGGCGTCGCCTGCTACGCCGAGATGGCCGGGCGGGTCGTAGCGGTGTCCGGCCGACCGCTGTTCGACCTGGTCAGGGAACGGCTGGGACCGACGGCGGCACTGTGGAACCTGCTCGCGACGATGTTCGTGACGCTGCTGACGCTGGGCGCGCAGATCGGCGGCATCGCGCTGGTCATCGAACTGGCCAGCGACATCCCGCACGTGGTGTGGGTGATACCGATCGGCCTAGTCGTGTGGTTCGTGCTGTGGCGGGTCAAGTTCCAGACGATCGAGAGCGTGTTCGGCTTCGCGGGTCTGACGATCCTGGTGTTCGCGCTGTCGATCTGGTGGCTGGACCCGAACTGGAGCGAACTGTTCGCCCAGGCGACCCGGCCCGCGCCGCCCGCCGGTGAGCCGGTACCGACCTACTTCTACCACGCGGTCGCGTTGTTTGCCTCGGCCATGACCCCGTACACGGTGCTGTTCTTCTCCTCCGGTGGTGTCGAGGAGGGCTGGAAGCCGTCCCAGCTGCGGCAGCAACGCCTCAACGTCATGCTGGGCTTCCCACTGGGTGGCGTGTTGTCGCTGGGCATCATGGCCGCCGCCGCGGTGGCGCTGGAACCCACCGGCATGGACGTGTCCACGCTGGGGCAGATCATGCTCCCGGTGGCGTTGGCGTTCGGTGTGGTGGGCGTGGCGGCGGCACTGCTCGGTTTCCTCGGCGCCACACTGGGCGCGACCTTCGAGGCGGCGCTTTCGTGCGGATACGCCCTGGGACAGTATTTCGGCTGGACGTGGGGCAAGAGGGTCGCGCCCGAGCGCGCCGCCCGGTTCCACGTGTCGTTGATGGTGTCCCTGGCGATCGCCGTCCTGTTCATACAGACGGGCGTGGATCCCATCCTGGTGACGGAGTACTCGCTGTTGTTCTCGGCCGTCGCACTGCCGTTGACGTATCTTCCGGTGCTGGTCGTCGCCAACGACCGCACCTACATGGGCGAGCACGTCAACGGCCGGTTCGGCAACTTCGTCGGGGTGTCGATGCTGGTGGTCGTGGTGGTGGCCGCGGTCACGGCGATCCCCTTGATGATCGGGACGGGGATGGGCGCATGAGCGGGTGGCACGGACACGATCAGATCGACCTGTCGGCGGAACTGCTGGACCGGCAGATCGTCGACCCCGACGGTGCGCCCTTCGGGAAGGTGGACGACGTGGAACTGGAACTGCGCGACGACGGCGTCATCGAGGTGACGGCGATCCTCACCGGCACGTCGGCGTGGCGGCGACGGCTGGACACCAGGTCACGGTTGCGACCGGGCCGGTTCTTCGGTCGGTCCCGGCCGCCGACACGGATCCCGTTGTCCGAGATCGAGAACCTCGACAGCACCGTCACCATCAGTCACGCCGCCGCCGAGTCGATGTCGAGTCCGGCCGAGCGGTGGCTCCGCCGGAAGATCGTCGACCGGATACCGGGGGCGGGCGATGCGCACTAGCGACCTGATCACCGCGCCGGTGTACGACGTGACGGGAGCCCACTGCGGCATCGTCATCGACGTGCGGACCCGCCCCGACCGGGGCACGCTCGTCGTGGAGGGCGTCATCGTCGCCGACCGGGCACGGCGGCTGCTCGGCTTCGAGCGGCGGCGGCAACCGAGGCCGTTCGTGTTGCGCGTGTTGATGGATCTGTTGCACCGCAACACCGGTTTCGCCGCCCGGGATCGTTTCGAGGTGGACGAGGACGGCACGGTGACACTTCACTGCCGCCGCGAGGACCTGCCGCACGTGTCGGAGATCTGAAGGCACCGCGCCGGTTGACGCATCGCCGCCGAAGCCGTGGCCGGCCCGGTCACAGTAGACCGCGGGTGTATCCCGCCGCGACGGCGGCGGCGCGGTCCTTGACGTCCAGTTTGGCGTAGATGTGCAGCAGGTGTGTCTTGACGGTGGCCTCGCTGACGAACAGTGCGGCGGCCACTGCACGGTTGGTGTTCCCCTCCCCCACCAGGCGCAGCACCTCGACCTCGCGGGCGCTCAGAAGTGGTTCGGGCCTGCGGGCGGTGTCGCGGACCCGTCCTATGAGCCGCCGGGCGACGGTGGGCGACAGTACCGACTCGCCCCTGGCGACCTCGTGAACCGCCCGGAACAGTTCCTCGCGCGGCGTGTCCTTCAGCAGGTACCCGGACGCGCCCACCTCGATGGCGGGGAAGACGTCGTCGTCGCCGTCGAAGGTGGTGAACACGAGCACCCGCACCGGTGCGGCCGCCAACAGGGCGGCCACCAGGTCGGCCCCGGCGGGTGGCGGCAGCCGCAGGTCGGTGACCACCACGTCGGGGCGGGTCCGTTCCACCACGGTCAGCGCCTCCGCGCCTCCGGCGGCCTCCCCGACCACGGTGAACTCGGGCCGGGTCGACAGCATCCCGACGAGCCCGTCGCGTACGACGGGGTGGTCGTCCACGACGACCAGTGTGATCCCGTCGGTCATGCGGCCGCCGTGGCGCGGATCGGGACGCTGACGGCGACCGCGGTGCCGGTTCCGGGTATCGCCTCGACCACCACCTCGCCGCCGAGGCGGTGGATCCGGTCCCGCATCGCCGCCAGGCCGAGACCGGTGGTCGCGGTGGGGTGCCGGCCGTGGCCGTCGTCGCGGACGTCCAGGAGCACGGTGTCCTCCATGTAAGACAGGGTGACGACGGTGCGTCTCGCGCGGGCGTGCGCGGCGACGTTGCCGATCGCCTCCTGCACGGCGCGCAGCAGTGCCGCCTCCGCGGGTTCGGGCAGCACGGTCACGGCACCGGTGACGGTCAACGCGATCTCACCCTCGTGTTGCTCACGCCAGTCTCGCACGACCGACTCGACGGCCTCCGGAAGTGAGGCGGTCGCCAGCGGGCCGGGCGGTAGCGCCTCGACGGCCCGGCGTGCCTCGACGAGGCTGTCTCGGGCGAGGCGCCGGGCGGTGTGGAGCCGGCGGCGGGCCCGCGTGGGGAGGTCGGGGACCTCGGCGTCCACCGTGTCGAGTTGGGTGGTGATCCCGGCGAGTCCCTGGGCGAGGGTGTCGTGGAACTCGCGGGCGATCCAGTAACGCTCGGCGGTGACGCCGGCGCGGTGCGCCTGGTCGACCAGGCGCCGCTGCAGTGCCGCGTTCTCCGCTCCGAGCGCGGTGAGCTCGCGGTTCGCCCGCGCCAGCGCCCGGTTGAGTTCGCCGCGCCGGGCGGTCTCGCGTTCCAGGCTCCGGCTCATGCCGCCGATGAAGCACACCACCCCCGCCCACAGCAGCGGGATCACCAGCGCGTCCGGGGTGATCCCGCCGGTCACCACCGTGACGGGGCCGCCCGGCACGGTGAGCAGCGAGACCGCGAACACCGCCGGATACGCCCATCCGCCCCGCAGGGCGACGAAGACGGTGGGATAGCAGGCGGCCGCCGCGACGGCGAACCTGCCGTCCAGTTCACACAGGACGGTCAGGAGTGCCAGCATCCCCGCCAGGTACGCCGACATGGGCACCATGGCCCGCTCCCACCAGTGCGGGTGGGACTGGATCCACCACGCGTGCCACGCGGCGGCCGCCACGGACAGACCGATCACCGGCCACGGGTGTTCCGTGCCGGTGATCAGTGCGACGACCGCCACGAGCAGGAGCGCGACGTAGGGGGCGAGCGTCCACCACAGGTTCCATCGTCGGATCCGGTGTTCGTGGGGGTCGGCGGTCATCGGATCACCCTGCCACGCGCCCGGTGCGCCGGTACGCCAGCCTGCGCAGCAGGACCTCGGCGGGTCCCCGCAGGCCGCGTCGTTCCGCCAGCACGGCGGCGCACACGGTCACCGCCCAGACGGCCACCGCGATACCGGCGGCCTGCGCCGACCCGATCCAGCGCCCCATGCCCAGCATCGGCGGCGTCAGCAGCACCGCGAACGCCACCGACTGCGCCAGGTAACCCGACAGGGAACGCCGTCCCAGGGCGGTCAGTGCGCGCGTCACCGGGCCGGGACGGTCGGGCCGCCGCGTCGCCCACAGCGCGATGGCGGCGGCGTAACCCATGCCACCGCACACTCCGGTGGCCACGTGCAGCGCCGACAGCAGGTACGCGACGGCGGGGTCGGTGACAGTCCACAGGCCACCGACGGCGGTTCCGATCGGCAGGCCGCCCAGCACCATCGACGTCAGGCCGACGATCGCCGTGCGCCGCAGCAGCACCCGGTGACGGTGAGGGTCGGTGAGCACGTCGTGCCGGGCGGCCCAGACCCCGATCAGGGCGGCGCTGAACACCGCGAGCAGTCCCACCGGCGTGAACAGCCACTCCATGGCGCGGAACGCCACCGCGGTCGGGTAGTCGGGGATCGCGAACGACCAGAACATCGTGCGGTCCGGGCGGGTGTCGGTGTCGGCGAACGCGGCGCCCTGGAGGAGACTCGCGATCGGCAGCCACGCCGCCGCCAGCCACAGCAGTGCCCGGTCCGACAGCCGCAGCAGCCGGGTGACGAGTAGGCCGAGAAGGCCGTACAGGCCGAGGATGTCGCCGGAGAACAGCAGTACGGCGTGGACCGCCCCGAATCCGATCAGCAGCAGGTGGCGGCGTCGCAGTACGCGGCGCGCCTGCCGCTCGGCGACACCCGCCGCGCGTTGTCTGCGGTGGATGGTCACCAGGCCGTACGCGAACAGCGCGGCGAACATGGGATACGCGCGCATGTCGATCAGGACGGTCGTCACGACGGCGACGAACCGGTCGGCGAGTCCCGTTTCGACGATGTGCTGCCGCAGTCCGTAGGGGCGGCCGTGCAGGTATATCGGGATGTTGGCCAGTGCGATGAGGAGCAGCATCGCGCCCCGGGCGAGGTCGGGGGCCCGGGAGCGTTCCGAGACGCCGATCGGGCCGGGGCGGGTGCGGGTGTCGACCACATGTGGCCTCCGTTTCACGAGGGGGTCTCCAGCCTGCGGCGGCGGGGACGCCCGGACATCGACCACTCGACGGTGACGGCGCATCGGATCGGTTGACGGCGGGAATCAGCCGGTGGATTCCCGCCGCCCGCCACCGGACGGCCCTCACCGCGCCGGGTAGCGTGAACCGCCCCGCCCGGTCCCGTTCCGTGAGGAGGTCGCCCATGCCGGTGGAGTACGAGGCCAAGGTCCTGGAGGTCGATCCGGAGGCGATCACCGACGCCGTCCGCGCGCTCGGTGGCCGGCTCGTCGGGGAGGCGCGGCAACGCCGGTTCGTCTACGACATCGTGCCCGGCGACGAGTCGCGTTGGATCAGGTTGCGGGACGACGGGACCAGGGTCACGTTGGCGGTCAAGGAGATCGCCCACGACGGGATCGACGGTACGACCGAGACCGAGATCGTCGTAGACGACTTCGACACCGCGGCGGCGTTGCTGCGCAGGGCGGGCCACTCACCGAAGTCCTATCAGGAGAACGACCGCACGTCGTTCGTGTTGGACGGTGTACGGCTCGACCTCGACAGGTGGCCGGGCATTCCGCCGTACCTGGAGATCGAGGGTTCCTCCACTCGGGAGGTCGTGGAGACGGCGGCGCGTCTGGGGTTCACGTCCGAGGTGTTGACCTCGGAGAACACCGTGAAGGTGTACGCGCGGTACGGGATCGACCTGACCACGGTCGCCGAGTTGCGGTTCCCCTCCGACGCGTGAGCCCGTGTCGCCCCGCGATAACCGTCGCCGCGGGGGGTCGATCCGTTACGTTGCGCACATGAGACGGATGGTGTTCGCCGCGGTCGTCGCCGTGGCCGTGGTGTTCCCCGCGGTGGTCGTGACGACTCCCGGCTCCTCCCACGGCGACCGGGCGGCCGGATACACGGCGCCGACGACTGCCGCGCCGGCCCCGGTGCATCGGCGGGAACACGGCGACGGGGTGGTGGACGTACCGCCGTACCGGATCGGCGAGGTGATCCCGGCCGCGCGCGAGTGGGACGGTCCGGCGGGAACGGTCCGGGAGACCGGTGTCGCGGAGGTGGCGTTGACCTTCGACGACGGTCCGCATCCCGACTGGACGCCCAAGGTGCTGGCGTCGTTGCGTCGCCACGGTGTCCGGGCGACGTTCTGCGTCGTCGGCGTGCAGGCGCGGGCGTATCCGGAACTGCTGCGGAGCATCGTCGCCGACGGCCACACCCTGTGCAACCACAGTTGGCGGCACTCCTACGACCTCGGTTCCCGGAGCGAGTCCGCCATCCGCGCCGACCTGGAACGCACGAACGAGGCGATCCGCGCCGCGGTGCCGCACGCCCGGATCGGGTACTTCCGGCAACCGGGCGGCGCGTGGACCGATCGTGTGGTGCGGGTGGCGCGGGAGCTGGGCATGGTGCCGATCCACTGGTCGGTCGACCCGGGCGACTGGAACGCCGGCCACGGTGCCGCGCGGATCGCGCGCGACGTCGTGGCGCATACCGGGCCGGGCGGCATCGTCCTGTTGCACGACGGCGGTGGCGACAGGGGCGCGACCCATCTGGCGCTCGAATCGATCCTGCCGGAACTGACGGCGCGGTTCCGGTTGATCGCGTTGCCGCCGCCGGAGGAGGAACGGCGCGGCCACTTCGGCGGCATGTATCCGACCACCTCCCGGACCGGTCGCGACGCCGCTCCGCACGGGGACCGCGACGGAACGTGACCATTGAGGCCACAATGGAGCCATCTAAGTGATACACATCACAACTCGAATCACATCGGGGTAACTCACCCGATCGGGCCGGCGCGAGCGGCGAAGCGAGTGAGCCCAAAGCGGGCCGGCGGCGCCGAGTCGGCGACGAATCCACACCAACGGGGCCTTCCGGAGATTCCGGGCGCAGTCACCGCGGGTCGCTCTCGCCACATCATCCCTTGTGGAGTCAACGACGACAGGCTTCCCACCTGCGATTTCGCCGCCTAGGGTGGCCGAATGCCGACACCCCGATCAGAGGGGACGCCCGATCCGGGCTCCCCGGCGACCGCACACCGCCGACCGTTCCGCCTGCCGCCGATCCGGCCGTGGGCGATCCTGTCCGTCGCCGCGCTGGCGACACTGACCGCGGTCGGCGTAGGCGTGGCCGCGCAACCCGACGGCGACTCGCCTCCCGGCACGGCGACCGCCGCCACCGAACGACTCACCGAGGACCACGGCGACCGGTCTCACGAACGGGAGGCCGCCCCGGAACCCGAGCCGTCCTCAGAGGACACGGAGTCGTCCGAGGCGGAGGCCCCGCAACCCGAGACGCCTCCGCAGCCGGTGGCGGGGCTCGACGAGACGCAGATGGCCAACGCGGTCACCGTGGTGGAGATCGGCCGGGAACTGGGCTTCTCCGAACGCGGTCAGGCGGTCGCGTTGGTGACGGCCATGCAGGAGAGCCTGCTGCGCAACGTCGCCAGCACGGCGGTGCCCGAATCCCTCGACTACCCGCACGAGGGGATCATGATCGACTACGACTCCGTGGGGCTGTTCCAGCAGCGTCCGAGCATGGGCTGGGGGACGGTCGCCGAGTGCATGGACGTGGAGTACTCCACCACGGTGTTCTACCGCGCGCTGGACGAGGTGGCGGGCTGGGAGGACATGGAGCTGACCGTGGCGGCGCAGGCGGTCCAGCGGTCGGCCTATCCCGATCGTTACGCGCAGTGGGAGGACATGGCCTGGGCCGTCATCGCCGAGATGAACGGCTGAGGCGGCCGGCGGCATACGGCGAGACGCCGCCCGGGAGCACCGGGCGGCGTCGGGTCGTGATCAGCAGCAGCCGATGTGGCTGCAGCTCACGGTGCAGCCACCGCTGACGGAGCAGCGCTCCTTGGAGTGACCGCTGGAGCAGACGCCGTTGCGGACGCAGCGGGTCCAGGTGTCCGGCGCGCAGCCGGCGGCGGCGCGGGTGCCGTGAACCATGCGGTCCAGCGCGCGGTCGGCGAGGGTGTGTGCCTTGGAGAAGAGTCGCATGAGAATTCCTTCCTCGGTAGGAACAAGCGGGCAACCGCTTGCAGGAGGGCGGAATCAGAATTCCACAGATTTACAAGCGTGGCAATGACCCGCACACGCCGCCACCCCCCGGGGGTTCCCGCCGGTCACGGCCGCGGAGATCGATTCGGGCGTATCCGCCTTGTATGCGTGTTATGGACGGATCACACCGGCCCGATGGGAGCGGAGCACGGTCACGTTCCCGATCGGTGGGGATAGGGTCGTTCCGGCGCGGCACCGACCGGTCCCGCGCCCGAGACACCGGTCATGACGGGGAGGCGACATGTGGCCACGGGTGAACGGCCTACGGGCATTGGAACTGGGAACTCCCGGAGAGCTCCGGGAGGAACTGACCGCCCTGGTGCTGGCCGGGGAGAAGACCGCCACCGCCGGCCTCCTGGCGGAGTACGAGACGGAGTCCGAGGCGCTGGAGACGGTCGGGGAACACCTCGCCCTGCTCGCCACCGGGGAGAGGCACGTCGCCACCGTGGAGATCACCAGGGTGGAGCAGGTGCGGTTCGACGAGGTCACCTGGGAGTTCGCCGCCGCCGAGGGTGAGGGGTACGAGTCGGTGGCGCACTGGCGGGAGTCCCACGCGCGGTTCTGGCGTGACATCGGGACCCCGGTCGACGACGACACCACCGTGGTATGCCTGTGGTTCCGGGTGTGTTGACGGCCTCTCAGCCCGGGGCGTCGCCCTCCACCCACGGCCGCAACCGGTCGGCGAGGTCCGCACTGGACACCAACGCCCGGAGCGTCCCGGTGTCGCCCCCGGCCTGCAGCGCGCCACAGGGGTTTATGGAGCCCGCGAGCCGGAAGGTGGTCACCGGTTCACCGGTCCTCGCCTCGAACACCCGGTACACGTAGCTCGCCGAGTACAACGCCACCGACGCGGTCTCCCGGCTGCCGTCGGTGGTGAAGCAGGTCCCGGCGACCCTGGGTACGGGGTCGTCGTCCAGGTGTTGGCACACCACGAGCTGGGTGTGAGACCAGTACCGCCAACTGAGCCAGTCGGCCGGGAGCCGGGGCTCGGCGTCCACCGCCCCACCGTCCATCTTGAACAGGACCACCGGGTGCGGCCCGGTCCCGGAGTACGCGGCGGTCTCCGGCGCGTACGGCGACACCGCCGAGGCGTCGAAGCGCTCACCGCCGCACGCGCGGTCGCCGCCCTCGACCGGGATCGACGGCGTAACGTCCGGATCCGGAGTGGAGGCCGACTCCGACCGCACCCCTCGACCGGCGGTGCCGAGGACCAGGCACGAGGCCACCACGATCGCCAACACGAGGACGACGGGCGCCGACGGATGCGTCGTCCACGTGCGCATCGACACCACCTCCTTCGCGTCAACTGTGACACAGAGCACAGTGCACGGCAACGGCCGCGCAGTCGTTGAGCGCCACGCGGAAGCGGGCGACTCCGGTTCCCACTCACGGAACGACAGGAGTGATATACGGAGAGTAACGAAACCGCGACACGCGCGTTTCGCACGGTATTCATACACCTAGGAGTCGTCATGAACACGATCCGTTTCGCCCGAGCAGCCGCGGTGGCCGCCGGCGTCGCCGCGGTGGCCCTGTCCTCCGCCGCCACGGCGCAGGCGGCCCCGGCGGAGCAACTTCCGCCCGGGGTCATCGCGCTGAACGACGGTGAGGGCTGTCCTCCGATGACGTTCTGCCTGTACCGCGACTACCGGGGAGAGGGACCCGCGTACGGCATCGCCGAGGGCTACAACGTGAACCTCCACGAGTTCGGCATGGGGAACACCGTCTCCACCTGGATCAACAACACCACGATGACGGCGTTGGTCGTCGACGCCGACACCATGCACCACCAGGTGGTGGAGGCCGGACAGTGGATGGAGGAGTCCCAGGAGACCAACGACACCGCCGACTGGGTGGTCTGGACCCACTGATCCCGTCCCACTCGGCCGCCTGACGAGGCCACGGTCTCGCGGGCTCACCGGCTGATCGATGACGCGCGGGGCGGTCTCCTGTGCTCCACACGCGGAGACGGCGATGAACCGGTCCCCCGAAGTGGGACCGGTTCATGAAGGTCGGGCGGTGAGGGTCTGGATCCGGTGATCGGCCGGGCCCAGACCCTCAAGGCGCACATGGATTCGCTCGGCGCCGAACCGTCGGGTGCATTTCTCGACCATCGTGATGCGCCGGTCGGCGGTTTGCGGGGTCCGTACCGGGCGCCACGTGGAGCTGCGGACCCACTGCCCACCAGCGGAACGACAAGAGTGATATGCGAAGCGCGATGACACCGTGACACGACGTCACACACGATTTTCAGACACATAGGAGCCGACATGAACACCATCCGCATCACCCGAGCAGCCGCGGTGGCCGCCGCCGTCGCCGCGGTGACACTGTCCTCCCCCGCCACGGCGCAGGCGGCCCCGACGGAGCAACTTCCGCCCGGGGTCATCGCCCTGAACGACGGTGAGCCCTGCCCCGACAGGACCTTCTGCCTGTACCGCGACTACTCCTGGCAGGGGCCGGCGTTCGGTATCGCGGAGGGGTACGACGTGAACCTCAACCACTTCGACATGGGGGACACCGTCTCCTCCTGGTACAACCGGACCGAGATGACGGCAGTGATCACCGACGTCGAAACCATGAATTACGTGATCTTGGATCCCGGAATGTGGATGGAGGAGTCGGTGGTGACCAACGACACCGCCGACTGGGTGACCTGGCGCCCCTGAGCCCCGTCGGACACCGCCGCCGGGCGGGGCCCGGCCTCTCGACCACCGACCCTCGCGCGCTCACCGGCCTCCTCGATGACGCGCCGGGCGGTCTCGCCCGGTTCGAGTGCGGAGGTGTCGAACCACCAGCCGACGTCACCGAGTTCGCGGCTCATCGCGGCCTCCAACGCCTCGTAGCCGTCGAAGCGGAACCGCTCCCGAGGATCGCGCCGCATGTCACGGTCGCGGCACGCCGCGATCCCCGGGGCCAGCATCACGAAGTGGACGGTTCGGGGCGCGAGTAGGCGGACGAAGAGGTCGAGTTGTTCCCGTGTCGGAATCACCCAGTCGATCAACGCGGTGAAACCGGCGTCGGCGAAGTTGGCGGCGAGCGCGCACAGATTCCGGTTACACAGTTCCACCTGACGTTCGGCCTCGTCCACAGGCTCACCCAACGGCCCCACCCTGCCACTGACGACCAACCGGTTCACCTGGTCACCGTCGAGTCGGGCGGCACGCGGCAGTTCCGCGGCGATCCTGCGGGTCACCGTCGACTTCCCCGCGCCGGGCATCCCCGTGACGATGAGGATCGCCGGCGTCTCTACATCGATGTGGGCCACGAGAGGACGCTAACCGCCGGCGCCACGATGCGCCAGGCGATTCCTCGGACCGATCGTCCATCACATCGGAGGTCCGTGTCCGGAGTCCCGATCGACGGCCGACGTCACGGAGTTCGCGGCGGGCATCACGGTGGAGCCCCGGTGCGCGTGAGCGCACCGGGGCTCCTGGTCTACTCGTGCGGGCGTTCAGTCGATCGGCGGCGGGTAGCAGATGACCGTGATGGTGCAGTCGGGCCGCCTGCACTTCTCGCAGTCCTGTCCGTTGTGGTTGACGCGTTTGCACTCCAGAGTGCACGACGCGTCCGCGGTGTCCTTCCGCAGCAGCACGTCCAGGACACGGTCCATGCTTCGGGTGACGACCTTCATATGAGCCTCCAAAAGGTAGAGACGGTCGTGGGTACGATGTCACCCCGGCGCCCGATCGTCAAGCCACACAACGCGACTCGGTCACCGGCCTGCACACGTCACCGAGTCCGTGGAGCCGTCACGGCGAAGACCACGACGCGACGGAGGGAGTCCCGAATGCGAGCCGAGGAACTGCGACGACGGTTCGAGGGCCTGAGCACCGCCCACATCGCCGACGGCTGCCTCCGCGTCGGCGAACCGGTGCGTTGCGCTCCGCCGGATACCACTCCGGTCTCCCCCGGCGTGAGACTCGCCGGACGGGTAAGACCGGTGCGGCACTGCGGCAGCGTCGACGTGTTCCTGGAGGCGTTGGAGCGGTCCGATCCGGGCGACGTCCTCGTGGTCGACAACGCCGGGCGTCTCGACGAGGCGTGCGTGGGAGACCTCGTCGTGTGGGAGGCCGCGGCCGCCGGACTGTCCGGAGTGGTCATATGGGGCCTGCACCGGGACACGGCCGACATCAGGGAGATCGGCCTGCCGGTGTTCAGCCTCGGCGCGCTGCCCACCGGACCGTTGCGGCTCGACGACCGCCCCACCGACGCACTCGTCGCCGCCCGGTCGGGCGATCTGACCGTCACCGAGGCGGACCTGGTGTTCGGTGACGACGACGGCGTCGTGTTCGTCTCCGCCTCCGCCGCCGAGGCGGTGTCGGAAGCGGCGGCGCGCATCGCCGCCGCCGAACGGTCGCAGGTGGCGGCGTTGCGCGCGGGGAGGTCACTACGCGAACAGCTCGCGTTCTCCGAGTTCCTCGCCCGCCGGGCGGCGGAACCGGACCTCACGTTCCGACAGCACCTCCGTGCCCGGGACGGCGCCATCGAGGAGTGACCGTCGGTGCTCGGCCGGTTCGCCGCGTACGGTGCGGGATCCGGCTCGCGATCGGCGTCGCGGTGGACCCGAGGTGGTATCCGCACTGCGGCACCCGGGCCGGTGCGGTCACGGCTTCCGGTGGTCCGTCGCCACGTGCTCGGGGATGAGCCGCGCGCCGAAGTCGTCACCGGGACGACGCAACACCGTGTGGACGTGGTTGGCGTCGTTCTGGGTGTTGTCGTATTCGAGGAGCAGTTCCGGCGACTGGATCCGGTAGTAGTGGCCGCCTCCGGGCTCCGTGGTCCCCTCCCAGGCGAATCGCAGCCGGTCGGGCGTCAACGCCGCCCGTTCCCGGCGGGCCGTCTCCGGCGGTAGCCGGTGCAGGTAGAGGTCCACGAGTTCGTCGAGCAGCGCCCGCGCGGTGCGGGGCATCTCCGCCACCCGAAGGCCGGGCAACTCGTCGAAGTCCGAGACGTCGGGCGCGTTGCGGGACCGGATGTCGTCGGGTGCGGTGGGCGACACGACCGCCTCGCCGCGCCGGGAGGCCGGCAGCGACGCGAGCAGTTCCCGGGCCAGATCCTCCTCCCAGGTCAACGGCCGGATCACCGGCCTGCCACGGAATCCCAGGTTCGCCGGGTTCGCGCCGAGGAACACCGGCGTCGGGCTGACGGCGTCCCCGACGAGGCTCATCGTCACCGAGACGTGGTGGCCCTCGAACCGCCACGTCCACAGTTCGGCGTCGGGCGAGCCGAACGAGACCAGCCGGAAGTCGTCGGAACGCCGGTCGCGGCGGCCGCCCTCCAGGTGGTCCAACACCTCCTCCAGCCCCATGATCGTGGTGACCTGCGCGAACGCGTGCGGACTCATCGCCGTGGCGAGGAGGGCGTGGGCGCGTTTGCGGGCCGGGGCGTCCATCTCGGACAGGGCGAGGCCGGGCCTGGGCCTCGGCCGGTACTCCCAGTGTCGGCGCCGCTCGGAGTCGAACGGCAGGCACCCCCGGTCGCGTTGCCCGTCGGTCAGTGCGGCCACCCAGCGCCTTCCGGCGGCGCGCATGCGCTCTGCGGTCATGCCGGTCAGGCTAGCCGCTCAGAGGTCGTCTTCGGTCCTCGTTCGTCGCGCAGCAGGACAGCAGGATCGAAGACGGCCTCTTGAAGGCGGCCGCCACGAGTCACCGAGCGGAGAGTCCACCTTGTCCGGCGGCGAAACGGCGAGGTACCGCGCCGTGGACCGCGACCGCGTAGGCTGGAACGCCGTTCCGGTGTCCGACATGCGCGAAGGGCGCGGCGGCACCGGACCGTGACGTGGAGAGGGGCGACATGAACCGGTCCGGCGACTCCCCGGCGTCATGGTCGCCGTCGGTCACGGGCGGCGACCCGCCCGTACCCCGCAACGCCATGGGTAACAGCGCCGTCGTCATCGGGGTCATGGCGGTGGTGGCGTGTTGTCTGCCGATCGGCGGACTGCTGTTGTCGGTTCTCGCGATCGTCTTCGGCATCAGGGGATACCGCCTGCACCGGCGCGGTGTGGCGACCAACCCGGGTCGCAGTGTGACCGGGATGGTGTTGGGCTTCTTCACCCTCCCGGTCACCGGTCTCAACGCCGCCCTGCTCGGCTTCTTCCCGGAGGGTTACGGGGACGCGGTGGAGTGGCTGGTCTCCTGGTGGTGAGGCCGGGTCACTCCGTGACCGTCAACGCGCGGACCAGTTCCTCGGCCTCGGCGGGCGTGAAGCCTCCGGTGATGTCGGTCGTCCCCTCCGTGATCGCCTGCTGCACGGTCGGCGCGGACAGCACCTCGGTACCCAGCACGATCGCCACCCGCTCACCCATCTGCGCGCCGGTCAGCTCGGCCCACGCGTCCGTACCGGCCTCGGAGAACCGGATCCTGACCACACCCGACCCGGGATCGGACGGGCCGGACACCGCCTCGGCCTCCGCGACGTCCCCACCGTCCAACGCCGCCGGTGCCAGCCACAGCTTCGTGGCGGCCTCGGCGGTGGCCCCGGTGTCACACAGGACGGAATCGGTCGCCGGATCGAGGAAGTCGCCGCCCGGGACGAGCTGTTCACAGTGGATGGAAGGCGTGTACAACCGGACCTCGGCCGGCAGCAACGCCACCTCCTCGGCGGTCAGCGCGCCGAACGGCGCCAACACCTCGGTGTCGGCGGCGTCGTGTACCGGGGCGTCGAGGCCCCGGGCGAGGGCGGCCGCCTCCTCACCGACCCGCCGCCACACGCCTTCGACGTCGGTGGCCGGATCTCCGGTCAACTCCACCGGTTCGTCCACCGGCGCGACCGGCGCCGTCGCCGTCACCGCCCGGAACTGCAACCACTCCGGCTCCAACGTCGGCGGGGTGACCTCCGCCGGGGAGCCGCAACCGGCCGCCGTCAGAACCAGTCCGATCGCCACAAGACCTCGTCGCATGGTCACCCGCATTCCGGCCGGACCACGTGAGTGGTCGTGTTGGTCGTGAGATTCCACGCTACTGAAGGCACACCGTGACGTCCAATCCCCGTGCCGTGCCTACCATGTCCGCCGCCGCGACGACCGCGACCGTTCCGACCGAGGAGACCCGATGAGTGCCGATCCGACCGCCGTACACCCGTTGCCCGGACACCCGCGCGTCGTCTTCCTGAAACCGTTGATCGACCGGTCGGCGGCGGAGGGAACGGCCGAGGCGAAGATCGAGGTCGGCGAGTACACCTATTACGACGACCCGGACGCCGCCACCGAGTTCGCCACCCGCAACGTCCTCTACGCGTACGGTCCCGAACGGCTGGTCATCGGCCGGTACTGCGCCATCGGCTGCGACACCCGCTTCCTCATGGCGGGCGCCGCGCACGTCGATCGTGGACCGTCGACGTACCCGTTCACGATGTTCGGCGGCGAGTGGACCGAACGCACCCTCGACATCGTGATGTCGGCCGGCAGCCGTGGCGACACCGTCGTCGGCAACGACGTGTGGATCGGTTACGGCGCGACGGTCATGCCGGGGGTGACGATCGGGGACGGCGCGATCATCGCCACCGGCGCGGTGGTGACCTCCGACGTCGCCCCGTACACGATCGTCGGTGGCAACCCCGCCCGCGAGATCCGCCGCCGCTTCTCCGACGCGGACGTGGACCTGTTGCGGCGTGCCGCGTGGTGGAACTGGCCGGTGTCGCTGGTGACGGCCAACGTGCGGGCGGTGATGACGGGCGACGCGGCGACCCTGGCGGCGGTCGCGGAGTCGGCGGGCCTGCTCGCCCCGTGAGGCATGACCGACGTCACCGTCACCGCCGGAGCCACGGCGTGTCCCACCGAAGTAGCCTCCTGTGCGACCGACGGAAAAGGAGCCAGACGTGGACCTGATCGCGCAGTGGCGTGAATGGGCGGCCGGACGGGACGCCGCCATCGGCGCGCCCGACGGCCCGCTGAGTCTCACCGCGCTGGAATGGCTGGCGGACGAGGACACCGCACATCCACCGATCCCGGGCCGCTGGCGGTCCGACGGCGGCGCGGTCGTCGTCACCGCTTCCGGCTCCGAGGGGCTGTCGGTGGACGGTGTGCCGATCGACGGCACCGTCCGGCTCGACACCGCCGCCGGGGACGTCCGGGTGTCGTGGGGGCCGCGCGTCGTGGAGGCGATCCTGCGGGACGGCGCCGCCGCGATCCGGGTCCGTGACCCGGAGGCGCCCGCCCGGGCGGCGTTCCGGGGGCTGCCGCGGTACGGGTTCGACGCGGCGTGGCGGTTGACCGGACGGTACGTCCCGTTCGCGGAGTCCCGGGAGGTCACGGTCGGTTCGGTCGTGGAGGGCGTGAGCCATCGCGACGTGGTGTCCGGCGAGGTCCGGTTCGACGTCTCCGGGCGGGAACACGGCCTGCTGGCGTTCGGTGGACCCGAACGGCTCTGGCTGCTGTTCCGTGACGGCACCAGCGGTGTCACGACCGCCGCCTCCGCCAGGTCGCTGGTGTTGCCGCCGGTCGAGGGTGACGGGACCGTGATCGTCGACTTCAACCGGGCGGCCAACCTCCCGTGCGCGTTCAACGACTTCTCCACCTGTCCGGTGCCGCTGCCGGAGAACCGGTTGTCGGTGCTGGTGGAGGCGGGCGAGAGACTGCCGGTGTGACCCCTCCCCCCGGGACGGCCGCCGGTCGTGTCTCACCCGTGGTGGCGGGTATGTTGCAATAGCAGTTCCGCCGGTCGGCGCACCCGACCAGAACCTCCGTGGAGTAGCCAATGTCGTGCCGCGCGCCGGTCACCCGCCCGGTCCACCCGGGGGTGGACGCATGAGCCTCGTCCTGGGCATCGAATCGTCCTGTGACGAGACGGGTGTGGGGATCGTCCGCGACGGCAGGCTGCTCGGCGACTGCCTGTCCTCCAGCATGGAACAGCACATCCGGTTCGGCGGGGTGGTCCCCGAGGTCGCCGCCCGCGCACACCTGGAGGCGATGGTCCCGACGGTCCGGGAGGCCGTCGACCGGGCGGGGGTGTCGCTGAGCGACGTCGACGCCGTCGCGGTCACCTCCGGTCCCGGCCTGGCGACCGCGCTGCAGGTGGGATTGGCCGCCGCCAAGGGTTACGCGGTGGCCCTGGGGGTCCCGTTGTTGGGTGTTCACCATCTGGCCGGTCACGTCGCCGCCGACACCCTGGAGCACGGCGCGTTGCCGGAGCGGAGCGTCGCCCTGGTGGTGTCGGGTGGGCACACGTCCCTGCTGCTGCTGGGCGACCTCGCCCGCGACCCCATCGTCCACCTGGGTGACACCGCCGACGACGCCGCCGGTGAGGCCTTCGACAAGGTGGCCCGGCTGCTCGACCTCGGATACCCGGGCGGTCCGGCGATCCAGCGCGCGGCCGAAGCCGGCGACCCCGAGGCGATCCGGTTCCCCCGTCCCACCACCGGCCGGTTCGGGTTCTCCTTCTCCGGTCTCAAGACCGCGGTCGCGCGTTGGGTGCAACGCCACGACGGGCCGTTGCCGGTGGCCGACCTCGCCGCCTCGTTCCAGGAGGCCGTCGTGGACGTGTTGACGGCCAAGGCGGTGGACGCGTGCACCTCGCACGGTGTCGACACCCTGGTGATCGCCGGTGGGGTCGCCGCAAACTCGCGGCTGCGGGAGGTCGCCGAGGAACGTTGCGCCGCGGCCGGAGTCACGCTCCGGGTGCCGTCGCCCCGGTTGTGCACCGACAACGGCGCGATGATCGCGGCGGTCGGGAGCATGCTCACCGACGCGGGCGCGCCGTGGTCCCGCCTCGACATGTCGACCGACCCGTCGGCACCGCTCACCGGGGCGTTGTTGAGCGTCACGCGTTGACGCAACACGCCGGGGCACCGGAATGACGCGGATCGGGCCGTGGAGCACCGATGCTGGCGTCGCCGTCCGTCACACGACCGGGGACGGCGCGACCACCGAGCTTCAGGAGGCACCGTGCCCGACACCGCCGCGCAGTTGATCGCCGTGGAGGACGCGCACGGCGCACACAACTACCATCCGCTTCCGGTGGTGCTCAGCCACGGCGAGGGCGTCCGGGTCCGTGACGTCGACGGACGCGAGTACCTGGACCTGTTGGCGTCGTACTCGGCGGTCAACTTCGGACACCGGCATCCCCGGCTGGTGGACGCGGCCAGGCGGCAGCTCGACCGGCTCACCCTCACCAGCCGGGCATTCCACAACGACCAGCTCGGCCCGTTCTGCGCCGAACTCGCCGCACTGGCCGGGATGGACTCGGTCCTGCCGATGAACACCGGGGCCGAGGCGGTCGAGACCGGCGTCAAACTGGCCCGCAAGTGGGGTTACCGGAGCCGGGGCGTCCCCCGTGACGAGGCCCGGATCATCGTCTTCGACAACAACTTCCACGGCCGGACCACGACGATCGTCAGCTTCTCCACCGATCCCGACGCGCGTGGCGACTACGGTCCGTACACGCCGGGATTCGACGTGGTCCCCTACGGTGACGTGGACGCCGTCGCGGCGGCGGTGACGCCGGGGACCGTGGCCGTCCTGGTGGAACCGATACAGGGCGAGGCGGGGGTCGTGATCCCCCCGGCGGCTTTCCTCAGTGGACTCCGGGACCTGTGTGACCGGCACGGGATGCTGTTGATCGCCGACGAGATCCAGTCCGGGCTCGGGCGCACCGGGTACACCTTCGCGTGCGAGCACGACGGGGTGCGGCCCGACGTCTACCTGCTCGGTAAGGCACTCGGCGGCGGCATCCTGCCGTTGTCGGCGGTGGTGGCCGACCGCGCGGTCATGGACGTGTTCCGGCCCGGGCAGCACGGCAGCACCTTCGGCGGGAATCCGCTCGCCTGCGCCGTGGGCCGCGAGGTCGTCGCGATGCTGTCCACCGGGGAGTGGCAGCGGCGCGCCCGGGAACTCGGCGACCGGCTCGCCGACCGGTTGTCTAGGCTCGACCCGTCGAAGGTGACGGGACTGCGGACCAGGGGCCTGTGGGCCGGGGTCGAGCTGTCGGACGCCGCGCCGAGCGCGCGCGAGGTGTGCGAGACCATGGCGCGGGCGGGGGTGCTGTGCAAGGAGACCCACCACACCACCGTCAGGATCGCACCTCCACTGGTCATCACGCCGGAGGAGATCGATCACGCCGTGGACGTGCTCTCCGACGCACTGCGGTGAGGGACACCTCCGCGGCGGTGTGGCGTCCTCCGGTTCGGTCTCGCGCCGTCGGTCCCGTGGGGGCCGCGACATCCGTACGCAAGGAACCAGGAGGATCGGATGACCACTGTGGCGGTACTCGGCGCGGGCCGCATCGGCCAGACCGTACTGAGTGGACTGCGTAGGTCGGGGCGTGGCGCCGACGAACTGATCGCGACCGTGCGGCGCCCTGAGCAGGCCGAGGTGGTGCGGGAGTCCCTGGGCGTCAGGGTGTTGCCGACCGCCGAGGCGGTGGAGGCCGCCGAGATCGCCGTCGTGGCGGTGAAACCGCAGGACGCCGCCGACCTGTTGACGGAGCTGTCCGGCCTTCCGGCGGGACGACTGGTGGTGTCGCTGTGCGCGGGCCTTCCGACGGGCTTCTTCGAGAAGCGGCTGCCCGACGGCACGGCGGTGGTGCGGGCGATGCCGAACACACCGGCGCTGGTGGACCAGGCGATGACGGTGCTCTCCGCGGGCCGGTTCGCCTCGGCGAGCGACCTGGAGCACGCCGAGAACCTGTTCAAACCGTTGGGCCGCACCCTGATCCTGCCGGAGAAGCAGCAGGACGCCGTGACGGCGCTGTCGGGATCCGGTCCGGCCTACTTCTACTACCTGGTGGAGGCGATGACTGACGCGGCGATCCTACTGGGTCTGCCGCGCACCGTCGCCCACGAACTCATCGTGCAGACCGCAGTGGGCGCCGCGGCGATGTTGCGGGAGACGGGAGAACACCCGGTGCGGCTGCGGGAGGCCGTCACCTCACCGGCCGGCACCACCATCAACGCGGTCCGGGAACTCGAACGGCACCGGGTGCGCGCCGCCGTGGCCGACGCCGTGGAGGCCGCCCGCGACCGGGCGCAGGCGATCGCGGAGTCGATCACCTGACAGGTGATCGGACGGGGACACCGGCCCGTCACCGGGCGATTCCCGGCACCGACTCGTCGTGCCCATCCGACTCGACCCCAGGGAACGTCCACCCGTCGAAACGGTCGGCGGTCAGGCGCGGGCGACCGAACCGGTCAGCGCTCCGGCGATCCGGTCGGCCTGCGCCCGGATCTCGGGCACGGCCGTGGTCTCCCACAGCCTTCCCCGCCGCAACGCGCCGATCGTCCACAGTCTTTCGTGTACCCAGCCGTCGGCCCCGACGAGCCGGCCGTTGCCGTCGACGTCCAACCCCAGCCGGAACGGCCCGATCGCGGCGACTCCGTCGGCCAGCAGGCGCGCCACCAGCGGGTTCGCCGATCCCGGCAGTCTGCCCGGACCGGTGCAGTTGACGATCGTCCCGTACCGGCCGCTCACACCCGAGGCGAACTCGACGCCGATGTGCCCCGGGTCCCCGGCGTGCACCGCGGTGATGCGGTCGGCGCGCAGGTCGAGGCGGCCGGTGTCGCGCAACCGGTGGAACCGGGCGGCCACGTGCGGCGCCATCCGGTGCCGGTGTACCTCCCAGACGCGGGCGAGATGGGCGAGGAAACGTTCCCGGCCCTCGTCGGACAGCCCCTCCCACAGCTGGTCCACCCGGGGGCGGAGGCCGTCCACCACCGCGCGCCAGTCGCCGGTGTCGCCGACCGACCTGCGGACCTCGGCCGTCAGCCGGGCGAGCGACCGGTCGGGTTCGGGGGTGCGGGTCTGCACGGCGGCGACCTCGTCGGGCCGCCGGTGACCGGCGGGCACCAGGCCGTGGCGGGAGATCGCGGTGATCGGGTCCGCCCGCTCCCCCACCGCGACACTGAGCGCCACGTCCACGGCGGTGAGCCCGGTGCCGATGAGCAGGACGGGGCCGGGCAGGTCACGCAGGGGTTCCGAGTGGTGCCACGGTGTCGGCACGTAGCGGGGGTGGTCGGCGAGGCCGGGAAGCGGGTGCTGCGACGCCGGGTTCCCGGTGGCGATGATCGCGTGGTCGGCCGTGAGGACGCCGCCGTCGGTCAGCCGGGCCGTCACCCCGTCCCGGCCGGGACGCAGTTCCGCGACCGTGCCGGTCACCAGGCGGACCCGGTCACCGTGGTCGGACAGGGCCTCCGCCAGCACCGCGCGCAGGTAGCGGCCGTACAGCGGGCGGGGTGCGAAGTCGCCGGCGCCGATCGGGCTGCCCGCCCGGTCGGCCCAGGTCATGAAGTGGCCCGCTTCCTCGGAGTCGACGCTCATGGTGGCGGCCGGCGAGTTCAGCAGGTGCCACGGCGCGGCGGTGCCGTAGGCGACGCCCGCACCGGGGTCGGCCGACGGGTCCACCAGGATCACGTCCCCACCGGACCGGCTCAACCGCCTGGCGAGCATGACCCCGGCGGCACCGCCACCGATGACGAGTGTGGTCGTGGACATCCGGCACCGTCCTCTTCGCGGGATCCGTCGCGCGGGGCGTGGGATCCGATGTGCGTCAGTTGGGGATCACGGGACTCGTCCCGATTCGGGGCCATTGTCCGCCGCCGGGCGCGGCGGCACCGCGCGGGCGGCCCGGCAGCGACCCACACCACCCGCCCGCCCCGATTCCCCGGCTTGGTGGGTCATACGACGGCCGGAAATCGGACATCAGGGCTTATTCGAGGCATGTCGATGGTCGTACGGCCAACCAGGCCGCGAGGAGGGCGGCGGGGTGAGGTCGGCCCGGAGGGGTCACCCGTCGATGGTGATGACGACCTTGACGTCGTCCTCGAGGGGCGCGAACGCCTCGGCGAAGTCGGACAGCGGCACCCGGCGTGAGATCAGCCGGGCCACCCAGTCCCGGTCGGCGGCCGCCAGGGCGTCGACGGCGCCCGCGTAGTGCCTGCGGTTGGCGTTGACGGAGCCGATGACGACGTCGTTGTCCAGCACGATCTCCCGGTTGACCTCGCCCATGTCCACGCGGGTGGTGCGGCCGGGGGTGGACACGCCCGTGACGCACACGATCCCGTACGGCCCGGTGACGGTCAGCGCGGGCGTGATGACCGCCGGGGCACCGGTGGCCTCGATGACGATGTCCGGTTCGAGCCGTCCGGCGAGGTCCCGCATGTCCTCGTGGTGGTAGGTGGCGCCCAGCGCCTCGACGAGTCGCGGTTTCGGGCCGTCCTCGACCCGGTCGAGGACGTGGACGTCGAGCCCCCGCTGCACCCCGAACATCGCCGCGAGCAGCCCGATCGGCCCGGCCCCGGTGACCAGTACCGACTCGGGGGCGAACCACGACCGGTTCCCGACCGCGTCGATCTGGTCCCACGCCTTGGCCAACACCGACGCGGGCTCGACGAGGATGCCCAGGTCACCGAGGGTGGCCGGGACCTTGACGGCGTACTCGGTGGGTACGACCCACTGTTGACTCGCGTAGCCGTCGAGGCCCTTGATGCCGCGCTCGGTGTAGCGGCCGTTGCGGCACATGTCGAACTCGCCGCGGGCGCAGGCGCCGCAGGGCTCGGGGTCGGGGCGCCGGACGATGCCGACGATGTAGTCGTCGGTGTCGAACCCGCTGTTCTCCGGGGCACTGACGACGCGACCGAGCGATTCGTGCCCGATGACCAGGTGCTCACGTCCGGGTGGCGCCTCACCGTACTCGGCGGCGGCGATCTCCCGGTCGGTTCCGCACACGCCCACGGCCAGGCCGCGGACCAGGATCTCGTCGGCGGCGGGCTCCGGTTCGGGCACGTCCGACACCGCCATGGAGTCGGCGCGTCCGGCCACCACGGTCAGTGCTCGCATGAGTTCTCCCCTCGGCACGGTCACCGGTCACGTGCGCGTTCGGCGGAGGGCCGGGCCGGGTCACGCGGACCGGTTCCGGGCACACCCGTGACATTCGCGTCGAGCCTATGACAAGGCACCTCGGGCGGCCTCCGGATCGGAGGAATCGCGTTCCACGCGGCCCGCAACGGCCGAAGGTCACCTCCGCACCGGCCACCGGTCCCGTTCCGGGCCGTCGAACGCCCCTTTCCTCGTCCCTCCGGCTTCGGTGGACTGATGGGGCCGGTTCCACCTGGCCGTCCGGCGTGAACCGCCCGATCCCATGCGCGGTGAAACGGAAGATCCGGCCCAACGACGTGCTCGGTAGCCCGGCCGCGCGCCCGGCGACCCGATGTGCCAGGCATCGGACCGGTCGCCCACAAGCACACGGAGGCCGTCCTATGAGGATATCCATGGTGTCGGAACACTCGAATCCGCTGGCGTCGCTCGGGGAGTCCGGCGCCGGCGGGCAGAACCTCTTCGTCGCGGAACTGTCGGCGGCGCTGACCAGGTCGGGTTGCGAGGTGACCGTCTACACACGGCGCGACGACCCGGCGCAACCGGTGCGGGTGGTCGCCGACGCCGGGTACCGCGTGGTGCACGTGCCGGCCGGTCCCGCGACGCGACTGCCGAAGGAGGAACTGCCGCCGTACATGCCGCGGTTCACCAGGTGGCTGCGCAACGACTGGAGACGGCGGCGGCCCGATCTCGTCCACGCGCACTTCTGGATGTCGGGACTCGCGGCGCTGAGCGCCACCCGGGGACTGGGCGTGCCGGTCCTGCAGTCGTTCCACGCGCTCGGCGTGGTCAAGCGACGTCACTTCGGGCGGGCCGACGCCAGCCCACCGCAGCGCATCCCCGGCGAACGCCACATCGGTCACCACGCCACCGGCGTGGTGGCGAGCTGCTCCAGTGAGGCCGCCGAACTCACCGCGATGGGGGTGTCGCCGGAGAGGTTGTCGGTGGTGCCGTGCGGTGTCGACACCGACCTGTTCCGTCCGGGGCGGGGGCACGGCGAACCGCGCCGGTTCCGGCATCGCCTGGTGGCGGTGGGCAGGCTGGTGCCGCACAAGGGTTTCGAGAAGTCGATCCGGGTGCTCGCCCAGTTGCCCGACACCGAACTGGTGATCGCGGGCGGACCCCCCGAGGCGGAACTGGCCGCCGATCCCGAGGCCCGCAGGCTTCGCGCGGTGGCACTGCGGCACGGTGTCGCCGACCGGGTGAGGTTCGTCGGCCAGACCGATCGCGACCGGCTTCCCGGGTTGCTGTGCGACGCCGACCTGCTGCTGTGCACGCCGTGGTACGAGTCGTTCGGGATCGTCCCGCTGGAGGCGATGGCCTGCGGTGTCCCGGTGGTGGCGGAGGCGGTCGGGGGCCTGACCGACAGCGTCGAGGACCAGGTGACGGGCCTGCTGGTGCCCGGCGGCCGGGTCGAGGACCTGGCGTTGGCGGTGACCCGGTTGTCACGTGACCCGGCCACCCGCAACCGGATGGGCCGGTCGGGGCGGCAGCGGGTGTTGAGCCGGTACACGTGGGACCGGGTGGCGCGGGAGACGCTGGCGGTGTACCGGCGTTCGCGTCCGGCGAGTCCCGATCTGGTGGCCACCGGCTCACCCGGCTGAGACCGCAGTCACACGGCCGGCGGTATTGACAAAGTATCAAGAGAAATTGACACTTAGCCGGTGTCCGACGACGAAACGGTCCCGACCGCCGACGCCGCCCAGTACAAGGCGCTGGCGCACCCACTGCGCCAGCGCATTCTGTCCGTCCTGGACGACAGGGAGGCGACCGCCGGCCAACTGGCGCGGATGCTGGACACGCTCAAGGGCAACATCGCCCACCACCTCGGAATACTGGAACGCGCCGGGCTCGTCGCCGTCGCCCGTACCGCGTCGGTGCGGGGCGGAACCACCCGGTACTACCACCGGCCGCAGCGCAATCACCACATCCCCAGGGCGACCGCCGAGGCCGACCCCGCCGGTGTCGCGAGCCTCATGCGCGGCGTCGCCGACGAGATGGCCGCCACGCCCGCCGCACCGGAGTTCCTCGGCATCCGGCACGTCCGGCTGACCCGTGAACAACTGGACCGGCTGCGGGAGGTCCTGCTGCACCTCGCCGGACCGGACGACCTCCCCGACGCCGGCCCCGGGCACGACCGGTACGGCATCGCCCTGACGGTCTACCCCTCCCCGGAGACCGAGATCCCCGAATGACCCGGCGACCGGGCCCGCACGGCACGGGCCGACGCGCCGAAGGCCCACACCCGAGTGATCCCCTACCCCAGGAGCCCACGATTACGATCTTCCCCAGGATCGGGATCGCGCTCGGCGTCCTCGCCGTGACCGCGATACCCGGCATCAGCAACGCCGATCCCGGCGTCCCCACCGAGTCCGGCGAGGACACGGTGGTCATCGTCGAGTTCGGTGACGCCGCCGCCCGCGACTCCGGAAAGGACGGCCTGGCCCGTTCGGCGGCCCGCCTCGACGTCGAGGTCACCGAGCTGGCCAGGTACGACACGGTGATGAACGCGGTGGCGGTCGAGGTCGACAGTGCCCACGCCGCCGCCCTCGCCGACCTGCCCGGCGTCATCGCCGTGCACCCGGTCAACACCTACAGCGCCCCACCGGTGGAGGCGTACCGGTCGCCCGGAGACGGAGAGGTCACGCGCGAGAACGTGACGGTCACCGACCTGACCGGCGTACCCGAGGCGCACCGCGACGGCGCCACCGGCGAAGGCGTCGTCATCGGAGTCGTCGACAGCGGGATCGACTACCACCACCCCGCACTCGGCGGCGGCGAGTTCCCCAACGAGAAGGTGATCGGCGGCTACGACGTCGTCGACCGCGACCCCGACCCCTACGACGAGGCGACCCTGTCGGGCGGCCACGGCACCCATGTCGCCGGGATCGCCGCGGGCGAGGACGACACCCTGGTGGGAGTCGCCAAGGACGCCCGGATCATGGCCTACCGGGTGTTCGGTGAGGAACGCCCCACCACCGACGTGGTCGTCCTGGAGGCGCTGGAGCGCGCGGTGGCCGACGGCGTCGACGTGGTGAACCTCAGTCTGGGCCAGGCGCAGTCACAGGTCCACCAGAACGCCCTGCTGCCCAGGGCTCTCGACGCGGTGGCGGCTCAGGGGGTCGTACCGGTCGTGGCCATCGGCAACGGCTTCGCCGGGCCGTTCAAGCCGGGTAGCCCCGGTATCGCCTCGGAGGCCATCACGGTCGGCAGCGTCTACTCCTCCGGGTACACGCACCTGGCGTTGACGCTCGGAAGCGGCGAGACCGTGCCGTTCAACGTCTTCCACACCGGTCCGGCGGCACCCGCGTCCGGGACACTGGAGATCGTCGACGGCGGCGCGGTCTGCGAACCCGCCGCACCCGGAAGCCTCGCGGGCGTGCTCGTCCTGTCCACCGGCGGCGCGTACCCGTGCACACCGACGACGATGGTCGCCAACGCGACGGCGGGCGGCGCGGCCGGAGTCCTGTACTACGACGACAGTGAGTGGACCGATCCGGACGAGATCCCCGAGGGCCACTTCTGGGGTGTCGCGGGCACCGTTCCGGCGGTGGCGATCCGGCAGAACGACGCCCGGCTGATCCAGCAGCGGCTGGCCGAGGACGGCACCGTCACCGCGGAGTGGGGCTCGTACTGGCGGATCGGCGTCCAGGACGAGTACGTCGGCACCCCCGACGCGTCCAGCTCGTGGGGACCGAGCCACGAACTGGACTACAAGCCCGACCTGGTGGCGCCCGGCGGCTACGTCTTCTCTACGCTGCCGAGCCACATGGGACATTACGGCGTGAACTCCGGAACCTCGATGGCCGCACCGCACGTCGCCGGTGCCGTCGCGGTGCTGCTCTCCGAACGCGGTGACATGACGCCACGCCAGGTCCGGGACCTGTTGCAGTCGACCGCCCGGCCGACCGGACTCTCCGGCGCGCCCGCCGACGGCCTACACCCGGTGGCGCAGCAGGGTGCCGGGCTGATCGACCTGCCCGCCGCGCTGGCGACCAGGACGACCGTGTCACCGGCGAAGCTCCCGCTGGGAGAGCTGGAGGGTGCCACGGTGACCCGCGAGGTGACCCTCACCAACACCGGTCTCCTGCCGGCGATCTACCGGGTCGACACCGAGGCCGGGCACGGCGCCGCGCCGCCCTACACCTCCGAGTACACCCTCGTCACCGCCGACGCCGAGGTCCAGGTGCGACGGACGGTCGTCGTGCCGCCGCACGGCAGCACCACGGTCCGCATCAGGATCGGCCAGCCCGAGAACGTCCCGGACGGCACCGTGTTCGGCGGCTGGGTGGAGTTCGATCCGCTGTTCTTCGGCGAGTCGTCCAGGGTGTCCTACATGGGCGTGTCGGGTGACTGGCACGCGGTGTCGGCGATCAACCCGACGTTCACCGACGTCAACACCGGACTGGACAACCCGGCGCTGCGTCCCGGCCACTTCGACTTCGGCGAGAACGCGCCGATCACGGTCACCGAGGCGGACGGCGAGGCGTGGGTGATGCTGTCGCACGGCTTCCCCATGCTGACCGAGCTGCGCATGGAGGTCGTCGACGGCGACGGCCGGGTGGTGGCGACACCGGTCAGGGAGTTCATGGTGGTCCGCAACAGCGGCGCCGGAACCGGCATGGACTTCTACGGCTGGGACACCCGGCTGGCCGACGGCACCCCCGCACCCGACGGTGAGTACACACTGCGGCTGTCGTTCTTCAAGTCACTGGACGACGGCCCGCCCGAGATCTGGGAGTCGCCGGTCGTGACTATCGACCGCTGACGTCCGGCGGTGCCCCGGCGGATCCTCGCCGGGGCACCGCTCTGTCAGACTGGGGCGATGCGTTACGGCAACGACGTCCTGTCCGGAGACCGGCGCGGGCCGCGCCGCAGACCGGTGCCGGAGGTCGTCGCGACCCCGGACGTGGTCGCGGAGGACCCGGTCGGCGGCTTCTGCGGTGCGGTCGTCGCATGCGACAAGGACGGTGTCACCCTTGAGGACCGCCACGGCGCGCGGCGGGTGTTCCCGTGGCGTCCCGCCGGTTTCCTCATCGACGGTGAACCGGTGACCCTGGTACGGCCGAAGGCCACCACGACACCGCCCCACCGGTTGCGGTCGGCCTCCGGTTCCACGGCGGTGACCGATGCGACGGCACGGGTCGCGCGCCGGAGCCGGATCTATGTGGAGGGCGTCCACGACGCCGAGCTCGTGGAGCGGATCTGGGGGCACGACCTCCGCGTGGAGGGGATCGCCGTCGAGTTCCTGGCGGGGATCGACGACCTGCCCGCCGTGGTGGCCGAGTTCGCGCCGACGGCCGAACGGCGACTGGGCGTCCTGGTCGACCATCTCGTGCCGGGTTCCAAGGAGAGCCGGATCGCGGCCCGCGCCTCGGGACCGCACGTACTGGTGTGCGGGCACCCCTTCGTGGACGTGTGGCAGGCCGTGACACCGGCCGCCGTGGGGATCCCGGAGTGGCCGGAGGTGCCGCCGGGCGAGCCGTGGAAGGAGGGCGTCGTGGCACGGCTCGGGTGGCGGATGACCACCGGCGAGGCGTGGCGACACATCCTGTCCAGGGTGAACCGTCACACCGACCTGGAGCCGGCGCTGCTCGGGCGCGTGGAGGAGTTGATCGACTTCGTCACCGCGCCGGGCACCGCCTGACGTGCCGCCGCCAGTCCGGCCGCGTCGATGAGGTCGGTGTGGGTTCCGGCCGACCGGCACGTGTAGGCCCCGGCGATGGACCCGGCCGTCGCGCATTCGGCGATCGACTCGCCCCGCGTCCAGGCCCACAGGAATCCGGAGGCGAAGGCGTCCCCGGCACCGTTGGAATCCACACAGGACCATCCTCGCCACTCCGGGAGTGACGCGAACACCTCGTCCGGCCGGATGGCCGGTACGCGCAGGAGACCGTCGCCGGTGAGGACGTGACAGCCCCGGTCGCCGTCGGTGGCCACCACCACCCGTGCGCGGCCGTCCGCCCGGATCCGTTCCATCACCTCGTCCCGACGGTCCCGCAACGCCACCGCCGACAGGAACACCAGGTCGGAACCCAGCGCGTAGTCGAGATGGTGGGCCTGTTCGCCGTCCCAGTCGTGCAGGTCCGTGGACACCGTCGCGCCCGCGGCACGGATCTCGCCGAACAGGTCCCGGTTCACACCGGTGATCGACTGGTGGACGTGCCGTGCCTCGGCGATGAGGGGCCTCGCGAACTCCACCGGGATCCGCAGGTCCACCGGATGCCTGCCGTCGTGCAGCGACATGCGGCGACCGGTGCCGTCGACCAGGTTCACCGAGCGCGGCGTGCCGGCGGGGCTGATCAGGTGGTGGAAGTCCAGGCCCTCCCGGGCGAAGGTCTCCCGGATCATCTCACCCTGCGGATCGTCCCCGATGAGGTCGACGAGACCGGTGCGCAGGCCGAGCCGGTGACACGCCCGCGCGTAACCGCTTCCGGTGTTGCCCACGTGGTCCCGCACCGGCGGTACGTGTAGTGAATCCCTCGTCTCGAACGGCAGCTCCGGAACCCGGACAGTCGTGTCCACTCCGGACCCGCCGATCACCAGTACGTCGTACATGACCGGATTCTCCGGCATCGGTGCGGCGGCGCGCGACCGGGTGCGCCGGTGAAGACGTCACACCCCGGTGCAAGAGTCACCACATGGGTTGGAACACCGGCGCCGCCTTCGTCTCCAGCGTCACCGAGGAGGTCGCGCTCACCGCCGTAGGCCTGACGTCGGATCCGGCGGAGTGGGTCTCGGCCGACGAGGCGACCGGCGCCTTCGCCACCGACGTGGTCTTCACCTCCCGCTGCGGCGACTGGACCGAGATCTGGGACCCGGAGCTTCGGGTGACGGCGCGAATGTTGGAGAAGTCCACACCGGTCCATTCCGGTGGCCTGCTGGCGGTGGTGCTGAGCAGTGTGTCGAGCACCTACGGATTCGCCTGGTTCCAGAACGGCGAGGCGGTGCGGCGCGCGGTGTTCCAGGACGGTGAACCGGTCGTCTCGGCCGGTGCCGCGCTGCCGGTCGAGGCGGAGATCCCGATTCCGAGTTGGGGACCGGACGAGGACTACGTGTTCGCGGTCGTCAGGAAGCTGACCGGTTGGGACTACGATCCCGACCGCCGCTATCGGCGTCACGCGCTCCCGCCGCGCTGATCCCGTCGCCGCGCCGGGCCTCCGGCCGGGCGAGCGCCCGTACGACCGTGCCACCGTCCGTCAACAGCCTCCGCACGTCCTCCGGCAGGCAGTCCACCAGTAGTGCGACGCCCACGAGACGCGCACCGGCGGAGTCCACCAGGGCACGCGCCGCCCGCAGCGTGCCGCCGCTCTCGGTCCAGTCGTCGACCAGTACGGCCCGGGTTCCCGGCGGCAGGGCCGCCGCGTGCGCCCACAGTTCACCGTCGCCCGTCGGCGCGGTCACCGTGGCGTGCGGCCCCTGGAAGAAGAAACGCCGGTCACGGCACACCGGCGCGAAGGGCACCCGCAACCGCTCGGCCACGGGCGGACCCAGCAGGACGCCGCCGGGGTCCGGGCCGAGCACCACGTCGGCGTCGGGTAGTCCGGTGGCGAGGGCGTCCGCCACCGCCGACATGTCGGCCGGTACGCGCAACAGCGGCCACAGATCGGTCGCCCCGCCCCGCCACTGCAGCCGCGACTCCACTGCCCCCGCGCCGGGCGACGCCGACGCCGCCACGAGCCGGGTCACGACTGCTGTGCCTCGCGCTCGGCGTCGCTGCGCAGGACGCAGAACTCGTTGCCCTCCGGGTCGGCCAGGACGACCCAGCCCGCGCCGTCCGGTGTGCGGTGGTCGGAGACGACGGTCGCGCCGACATCGACGAGCCGGGCGACCTCCAGTTCCCGCAATCGGCTGGGTCGGAGACACACGTGGACCCGGTTCTTCACCGTCTTCGGTTCCGGGACCCGCTGGAAGAAGAGGTTGGGACCGTCCGGGAACTCGATGACCGCCTCGTGGTCGTCGCTGAAGGCCACCGGTGTTTCCATGACCCGGCTCCAGAACTCGATCTGGGCGGACAGGTCGTTGCAGTCAATGGCCACGTTGAACATCGTGTTGGACACGTCGACTCGCTTTCACGTGAGACGGGGCTGCCGCCGGGCCTGGCGGCCCTCCTGCGGCGGGACTCTCGCGCGATCCGAGCGACTCGGGAACGCGGCCCCGCCGGGCCGCCGACTCTACCGGACGGTCGCCCGGCGGCCGACCCGCACGGCCAGCGGATTCGATCCACTGTGTACCTGCGTGGTGGTCGGCCCGAGGGGGTCCGCCTCGGGAGACGTCGCCGGCACGCCGGCGGTGTGCGCCCCCTCCGGTTCACCGGCGCGGGCGCGCAACCGGCGGAGCATCCGCGCGTCGGCGAAGCCGACGGACCGGGCCGCGGCGTCCACGGTGACGCCGCGGCCGATGAGGTCCCGGGCGCGTTCCAGTCGCAGCGACTGCTGGTACCGCAGCGGCGTGAGGCCGGTGGCCCGAACGAACATCCGGGTCAGGGTCCGTGGACTCACCCGGGCCTCACCGGCCAACTCGTCGAGTCGCAGCCGTTCGGCGAACCGGCCGTCGATGCGGTCCTGCACACGATGCACCACATCGGACAGATGTGAGCGGTGCCGCAGCATCGCGCTGTCCTGGCCGGCGTCGCCGTTGCGGCGGGCGTACACCACCATGTCGCGCGCGATGCGCGCCGCCAACGGCGGGCCGTGCCACACCGCCACCAGGTGAAGGGCCAGGTCGATGCCGCTGGCGATCCCGGCGGAGGTGACGACCCGGCCGTCGGTGGTGAACAGGACGTCGGGCACCACGACGGCGGCCGGATGGCGGCGCGCCAGTTCCGCCTGCAGTTCGTGGTGCGTGGTGCAACGCCGCCCGGCCAGCAACCCCGCCTGTCCGAGCGCGAACGCACCCGAACACACGCTCACGACCGTACCGCCGGCCGCGTGGTGCCCGGCGACGAAATCCGCCATCGCCGGGCTGACCCGAGAACCCGGCCGCATCGGGGTGCGCCATCCCGGAACCACCAACAGCGCCGCCGGATCGCGCCGCCGCCAACCGGTCTCGGCGGTCACGGTGACGCCCTGCGCGGACTCCACGGTCGGGGTGTCGGCCAGGTACTCCAACCGGTAGGGCACACCGAGACGGTCCGCGGTACTGAAGACCTGCGCGGGCCCGGCCATGTCCAGCAGGTGGAACCACGACGTCAACGCGAAGACCACACGGCGCACGATCCGGTCAGCCCTCCGCGATCAGCTCGGCCACCGTGGCCACGCGTGCGAACCGGTGAGCGAGTACGTACCTGGTCCGCTCGATGATATCGGCCGTGGTCAGCGTCGACGGGTCGGCGAGGATCTCCGCGAACGGCCGGTCCCGGCCGTCGGGGTGCCCCAGCGGTTCGGTCGCGGTGGCGTCCACCGCGACCGTCACCCGGTATCCCAGGTCGGACGCCAACCGCGCGGTCGTCTCGACGCACTGTTCGGTGCGGATGCCGCACACGGTGACGTCGGTGATCCCGTGGACGGTGAGTATCCGCTGCAGATCGGTGGTCGTGAACGCGTTGTGGGAGGTCTTGACCAGTTCGGGCTCGCCCGCGACCGGTCGCAACGGCGGCTGGTAAGTGTTGTGGCCGCGTACCGGGTCGAACACGTTCCCGGTGCCGGGTTCGGAGTGCGTCACCCACACGACCAGGTCGCCGCGCGACCGGTGGTGGTCCACCAGGCGGGCCACGACGTGGGCGACGTCGGGGTCGGAGGCGGCGCGCCAGCTCTCCCGCTGCCGGAAGGATTCCTGTACGTCTATGACGAGTAGTGCGGAGTTCATGCCGGAATCCTCGCCGGAGGACGTCGCGGCGGCCAGGCACCATCGGGTACGGAACCGGGTCGATCCGGTCACCGCCGTCCGCGCGATTCCCGGAACATGTCACCGGTGCCCGACAGGATGGGGACATGACGGAACAGACCTCGGATCCCGTGGAACGACTGCGCCGGCTGTGCCTGGCGCTACCGGAGGCGACCGAACGGCTCAGCCACGGCGAACCGGCCTGGTTCACCGGCAGGGCGCCGATGTTCGTCATGGCGGCGCGACACCACCACGACGACCGCCTGGCGTTCTGGTGCGCCGCTCCACCCGGCGCGGCCGAGGCGTTGGTCGCCGAGCGCCCCGACCGGTTCTTCATACCGCCTTATGTAGGTCATCGCGGTTGGCTGGGCTACCGGCTCGACCTGCCGGAGGTGGACTGGGACGAGGTCGCCGAGCTGGTCTCCGACGCCTACCGGCACGTCGCGCCCGCGCGACTGCGTGACGCCTCCGGCTGAGTCAGCGCTCCGAGAGGCCCGCCGAGGCCAGGATCTCCAGTCGCGTCCTTCGGGGCAGCCGGTCCACGTACACCATGCCCTGCAGGTGGTCGTACTCGTGTTGCAGGCACCTGGCCACCAGGCCGTCACCGGAGACGGTCACCGGTGCGCCGGTCATGTCGAAGCCCGTCACCGTCGCGGTCGACACCCGGGCCAGATCGTGGTACCGGCCGGGAACCGACAGGCAGCCCTCCGAGCCGGTGACCAGTTCCCGGGGCGGCGGCGGATCCAGCAGGGTCGGGTTGACGATGTGGGCCACCCGGTTCGCCCCGCCGGTCTCGGGGCAGTCCATCACGAAGACCTGGGCGTCCACGCCGATCTGGTTGGCCGCCAGGCCCACGCCCCGTGCGGCGTACATGCTGGCGAACATGTCGGCGACCAGTTCGGCGAGGGCGTCGTCGAAACCGCTCACCGGCTGGCAACGCCGGTGCAGCACCGGGTCGCCGTAGTGCACGATGGGGCGGGCGGTACCGGTGGGTGGAGCCGTCAACGTCTCTCCTCGTCGAACCCGGGGTGACCGGGCGTGGGGTTCGTCGCGACAGTCTGCCATAACGCCGACGCCGCAGCGGCGGCACCGATGCGCCACAGGTGTCACGTCACGCCGTCCGCCGATTCCATCAGCCGCCCGGCGAGCGCCCGTACCTCGTCGCGCAGTCCGGCGGGACGGCGCACCGTGAACCGGCATCCCAGGCCGGCGAGAATCCGTGCCATGCCCGACAGGTCCTCCGCCCGGGCTCGCAGCACCGTACCCGCGCCGGTCGAGACCACGGTGCCGGCCCAGCGGGGGATCCGGTCGCGCGCCGCCGCCGCGTCGAGGTCGAGCAGCACCTCGACGTCGTGGCGGTACGGGACCGCCGCCAGCGAGCCCAACAGGTGAGCGGCGGGATCGAAGCCCTCCGGCGGGGTGAAGGAGACGTCGGTGAGCCGTGGACCGGCGACGCGGTCGACGCGGAGGTTCCGCAGGGCGGCGCGGGTGACGTCGCGTCCCACGACATACCACCGTCCGGAGTGGAACACCAGGCGGTAGGGCTCGAACTCGCGTTCACCGGTGGCGCCGTCGTGCGTCCGGTATCCGAAGTGGACACGACGGTGACGCGCGACGGCCTCACCGAAGACCGTCAACACCTCCACCGGCGGCGCGGTCGCGGCCGTCTCCGGGAGCGTGAAGTCGAGGGCGTCACCCAGCTGGGCGGTCAGTTCCGCGACGTCGGCGGGCACGACTCGCCGCAGTTTCGCCTCCGCCGTGGCCGAGGCGCCGTCACCGGCGGAGACACCGATACGCCGTGCGGCGAGCAGGGCGACGCTCAACGCGACCGCCTCCGGGCCGGTGAACAGCAGCGGCGGGAGTTTGAATCCGGGCCGCAGCCGGTATCCCCCGCGCCGGCCCCGGGTGGCCTGCACCGTGATGCCGAGGTCGTCGAGCTGCCGCATGTAGCGGCGGAGCGTGCGCTGGTCCACGCCGAGGCTCTCCGCGAGTTGCGGCCCGGTCGCGCCCGGCCGGGATTGCAGCAGCTCCAACAACGCCAGGATCCGAGGGGTGGACGATGACACGGACCACATCCTAATCAGGGCGGAATCCGCCCGGTTACCCGCATATGGTGAAGCCGAAGACGGACGGATGAAGGAGTGGAAGATGACGACCTACGTACTGGTTCCCGGCGCATGGCTCGGCGGATGGGCATGGGACGACGTCGGCGAACGACTGCGGGCACAGGGACATGACGTCCACCAGGTGACCCTGACCGGCGTGGGTGACCGGTTCTCCGAGCGCGGCGACCACGTCACCGCCGCCACCCACGTCCAGGACGTCGTGGACGTGGTGGAGGGGAACGATCTACGGGAGGCGATACTGGTCGGACACAGCTACGCGGGCGCGATACCGGTTCCGGGTGCGGTGCACCGGATCGGCGACCGACTGTCCCATGTGGTCTACGTGGACTCCGCGCCGCTGGGCGACGGTCGGGCGATGACGGAGATCACCGGCCCGGAGGGGGCCGCGCACCTGGCCGCCCTGGCGCGGGAGCACGGCGAGGGGGTGAGCATCCCGTTCCCCGGCGCGGCGAACCTCGGCGACCAGAGCAGCGTCACCGGACTGACCCCGCCGACGATGGCGGCGATCGACGCCCGCGCCACCGGCCACCCGCTCGGGAGCTTTCTGGAACCGTTGCGGCTCCACGGTCCCGCGCAGGGCGGTCCACGCAACGTTCTGGTCGCGTGCGAGGACTTCCGAGCGCTGCTGGACTCGGACAACCCCTGGCTGCGTTCACTCATCGACGAGAACTGGACCCGGTTCGATTTGGAGACGGGCCACTGGCCGATGTTCTCCGATCCCGAGGGACTGAGCCGGATCCTGGCGGAACTGCCGCGACGGTGACGGCCGGTCCGGTGGAGGTGGTGTGCCGAACCCGCTGCGGCACACCACCTCCACCGGCCATAATGTGACTCATGACACCCCCTCTCCCGACCGCCGTCCGTGATCGCGGCTGGCACGCGCTCTCGTTGCTCCACACCCGGATCGCCGATCGGCTGGAACGCTCCCTGCAACGGCGGCACCGGCTGAGCGTCAGCGAGTACTCGGTGCTGGCGGTGCTGTCCGCGCAACCCGCGCGGCACATGAGGATGCAGGCGCTGTCACACGCCGTCGCGTTGAGCCAGAGCGCGACGACGCGACTGGTGAGCCGGCTCGAACAGCGCGGACTGTTGGCGCGTTACCTGTGCCAGGAGGACCGGCGCGGCATCTACACCCGCATCACCGGCTCCGGGGAGGCGGCGCTGGCGGCGGCCCGCCCCACTCACGAGGAACAGCTCCGCCAGGCGCTCGCCGAGGCGGCCGAACAGCCGGAACTGGCCCCGCTGGTCGAGGCGATGACCGGCACCGGCGACTGACCCGCCGTCCGGTGTACCGACGGCGGTTCGCGGCCCGCCTTTGCAAGCGCGTCTCGGTTCGGCGTTGATGTCGATCAAGGCCGTTCGCGGTCCCAGCGCTCCATGAGGGCGGGAGTTCCGTCTCCAACCATTTGCAGAAGTCGTTGCATGTCCCGCACGCGTTCGGCGTGAGGATCGTCGAACAGGGCCGGGGGCTCGATGCCCACGGCGGGCGATCCGATCGCCGACATGCCGCTCCTGCCGTGCGATCGTGCGTGAATCCGGCCTGCAAGATCGGGCCGGAACGTCACCGACGAATGGCCCGCGTATCGAGGCCACTCGGTGCTTGGAATAGTGGTTTACATATCGTATACGCGAGTGCATACTTGTGGGATGCAGGCGAGAACACGTAAACAGGAATCGGGTACGACGATGCGAATCAGCCGGGCCAGCCGAGACACCCTGGCCGCCATCGCCGACGCCCGCGGCGTGAGCCTGGACGAGGCGCTGCAGAAGGTGTTGTTCGAGTACCAGGCGCGCGCCGACTTCGACCGGCTGGCGAACGAGGACCCCGAGTCGATGGCGGAGTACCTGGCTGAGGCGCGGACGTGGGCCGAGGTCGACGTCGAGGTGGTGGAGTGAGCCGGCGTTCGCCGTTCGCGCCGTGGCAGGTGTGGTGGGTGCAGTTCACCCCACAAGTCGGCCGGGAACAGGCCGGGCACCGCCCGGCGGTCGTGGTGGGTACGAAGTTGATGTGCGACCTGCCCAACGGCCTGGTGCCGGTGGTGCCGTGCACGACCACCAACCGGCGTCTGGCGATCCACCCCGAGGTCGACCTGGATGGCCGGCCCGGGGTGGTGCTGTGCGACCAGATCAAGGCCCTCAGCGTCGACCGGTTCGACAAACCGCACCCGGCCCGGCTCACCGACGCCGAGATCGACCGCATCCGGTTCGTACTGCGACAGCTCATCGACGTCTGACAACACCTCGAACAACCGCACGGCCCCGACCGACATCGGGCCGCGACCGTTTTACGACCTGTGCCACCACGGGAACCGGACGAGCGCGATACGGTCGTATTCCTGATCATCGATACCGAACCGTCGTTGCGCGCCGACTATGGCGAGTTCGTGCCGCACCGACCGCATGCCCGCGCGCCGACAGAGACGAGCTCTAAGCTGGCGTCATGCGGCATCCCCTCGTCGACGACGTCTGCGACGCGTATCTGGCCCTGGCCGACGCCCGGCTCCCGGGCCTGGTCACCGGCATGTACCTGTACGGCTCGGTGGCGTTGGGCGACTTCCGCCCCGCTCACAGCGACGTGGACGCCGTCTTCGTGACGGCCCGCCCTCTGGACGCCGGGGACCGGGGCGGGCTTCGGGAAGTGCACGCGGAACTGGCCGAGCGACTGCCGCGCCCCCATCTCGACGGCGTCTACATCACGGCCGACGCACTGGCCTCGGATCCGACCGGGACGACCGGCCCGCACAGCAGTGACGGCCGGTTCGGCGACGACGGCACCTTCGAGCGGCTGCTGGTCACCTGGCACACGTTGGCCGACACGGGGGTGACGGTGCGGGGCCCGGCGGTGGAGTCGTTGCGCATCCACACCGACCGGGCCGCGCTGAACGCCTGGCTGCGTGACAACCTCCGGGGCTACTGGCGTCACCTGTGGCGGACGTTGAGCGCCGGCACGGAGGCGGCCCGGCGGGAGGGACGACACGACTTCACGCCGCCGTGGTGCGTCCTGGGAGTCACGCGACTGCACTACACACTGGCGACCGGGGCGATCACGTCCAAGTCGGGCGCGGGCGAGTACGGAATGCGGGTGTTCGACGACCGGTGGGCTCCGATCATCACGGAGTCGCTGCGGCTGCGGCGTGGGGAGGACACCGCGCCGGGCTATCCCGATCTCGACGTCCGGCACGCGGATGTGGTGGCCTATATGGACATGGTCATCACCGACGCCGACCGGCCGTGAGCGTGTCCACACGGACACGAAACGCGCGTCTTCCAGGTTCGACACCGCCGGAGGCACCCCGGGGTTACAGTGTTAGGGTTGCCTAACCATAGTCTCGTCGTGAGGTCCAGGATGTCTGAGAAACCGGCTCGCAAGGCACGTGGAGTGGTGGAGCTGAGGGTGCTGCGCACCGAATGGCGCACCCCCCACATGGTGCGTCTGGTGCTGGGTGGAGTGGGCGTCGCCGCCTTCCAGGCCAACGACTTCACCGACCAGTACGTGAAGCTGCTGTTCGCGCCCGAGGGCGTCACCTACCCCGAGCCGTTCGACCTGGAGGCGATTCAAGCCGACCGGCCGCGCACCGAATGGCCGGTCAAGCGGACCTACACGGTGCGGCAGTTCCAGCCTCACCTGGGCGAACTGACGATCGACGTCGTCTGCCACGGCGACCGGGGGGTGGCCGGCCCTTGGGCGGCGCGCGCCGTGCCCGGTGACGTCGTCCGGCTGCTTGGCCCCGGCGGCGCCTACGCGCCCCGGCCGGAGGCCGACTGGCACGTGATGATCGGCGACGAGAGCGCCCTGCCCGCGATCGCGGCGTCGCTGGAGCGGGTGCCGATGGACGTACCCGTGCAGGTGTTGCTGCAGGTGTCCGATCCCGACGAGGAGCAGAAGCTGGAGAGCCCCGGCGACGTGTCCGTCACCTGGCTGTTCCGGGACCGGGCCGCCACCGCCGACCCGCGGGACGAGTGGATGCGGGCGGTACGGGCGATGAGCTTCCCCGACGGGAACGGCCAGTTCTTCGTACACGGCGAGGCCGAGACGGTCATGAAGCGGATCCGGCCGTACCTGCTGAACGAGTGCGGGGTGCCCCGGGACCGGCTGTCGATCTCCGGCTACTGGCGCCACGGGGACACCGACGAGGCGTTCCGGGCGTGGAAGTCGCGGGAGAACGCCCTCGCGATGAACTGACCGTCAGCCTGGGCAGCCCGTCTCCTCCGGCCCGTCCTCCAGTAGTCGCCGGCAGATCCCGAGTAGTTGACGCTGTTCCTCCGCGCTGAGCCTGTCGAACACCGATCGCCTGACCTGGGCCACGTGACCGGGCGCCGCCGACACGAGGGCGTCGTAGCCCGCCTCGGTCATCGCCGCGAGGGTGGTCCGGCCGCAGTGCGGGTCCTTCCGTCTCCGCACCCAGCCCAGTGCCTCCAGCCTGTTCACCGCGTGGGACAACCGGCTGGCCGAGAAGCCGGTCTGCCGCGCGAGTTCGGTCATCGTGCACCGTCGTTCGGGTGCCTCGCAGAGCCGGACGAGGATCATGTAGTAGGCGTGCGGCATTCCGGCGTCCTGTTGGAGCTGGCGGTCCAGGTCCTCGTTGACGCGACGGGTCGCCCACAGGAAGGCCCGCCAGGTGCGCTGCTGTTCGGCGTCCAGCCACCGTACCGGCTCGGTCATGGGACGATCATACGGCGACACTTGAACCTTCAACTGTGCTATGGTGTCGAACACTTGAAGGTTCAATCATTGGAGTGACGATGACGATACTGCTGTGGATCCTGCGAATCGGCCTGGCCGGCTTCTTCGGCATGGCCGGCTTCACCAAGGTCTCGACGCCCGTCGAGAGCCTGGCCACCGGAATGCCGTGGGTGTCCGACTTCCCGGAATGGTCGGTGCCGGTCATCGGCGCCCTTGAGCTCGCCGCCGCGGCCGGGCTGATACTGCCCGCGGCGTTCCGCATCGCGGAGGTGCTGACACCGATGGCGGCGGCCGGCCTGGTCCTGATCATGGCCGGGGCGATCATCCTGCACGCCGCGCGCGGCGAGTGGGCGGCGCTGCCGATGAACGCGGTGCTCGCGATCGTGGCGGGCTTCGTCGCCTGGCGCGACTTCGCCCGGCTGCGCGGCGGACGCCCGGTCACCGCGTCGGCCCCCGCGACGGCGGGTTAGGGAGACGACATGCGTGTGATGGAACTCGGGCACGTGGTGCTCTACGTCAGGGACCTCGACGTGTCGGTGCGGTTCTACCGCGACGTCCTCGGCTGGCGGCAGATCCTCCCCGGTGGCGACGTCGCGGAACTCGCCGGAGCCGGCTTCGCCGCGTTCGCCGCACCCTCCGGCCGCACCCACCACGAGCTGCTGCTGATCGAGGTCGGCCCGGACGCCGCTCCGCTGCCCAGGGGCCGCCGGGTCGGCATGTACCACTTCGGACTGAAGATCGGCGACAGCGACGACGAACTGCGCGAGGCGGTCCGGCGCCTCGACGAGGCCGGCGTGCCGATCCTCGGCGCGACCGACCATCACGTCACGCACAGTCTCTACATCGCCGACCCGGACGGCAATGAGATCGAGCTGTACATCGACGTGCCCGGGATCGACTGGCGCGCCGACCCCACACTCATCGGCACGCCTCCGGCACCACTGCGGCTGTGACCCGGTCGGCGCCTCCGTCCACCGGAGGCGCCGACCACGCCGAATCCCCGGCGAGGGGCACCGCTCGGATGTTCTCCACGCGGCACACGCCACCCCGCCGGAGCACCGCCATAAAGCCAAAGATATCTTTGGCTTTATGGCGTCCACCGATCCCCGCGCGCTACGCGCCCTGGCGCACCCGTTGCGCCTGGACCTCATCGAGCTGCTGGCGGTGCGCGGACGCGCCACCGCCGCGGCCTGCGCCAGAGAGCTCGGCCACAGCCAGGCGTCCTGTTCCTTCCACCTGCGCCAGCTCGCCAAGTACGGGTTCGTCGAGGAGGCTCCCCCGGGCCCCGACCGCCGGGAACGGCACTGGCGGTTGACCGACCTGCGGCAGCGGTGGTCCTCCGACGATCCGGCCGCCGCCGAGTTGGAGAAGGTCTTCATCGAACGGGAGGCGGGCCGGCTCCTGGACTGGGTGGACCACCACGGGACCGAACCGGCCGAATGGCGGGACGCGGCGTCACTGGGCGGCATGAGCCTCCCGCTCACCGCCGCCGAACTCGCGGACGTCAACCGGCGACTGCGGGAGGTGCTGGAGCCCTATGTGGAACGCCTCACCGACCCGGCGACCCGACCACCCGGGAGCCGACTGGTCCGGATGCTGCTGGCCGCCACCCCACTCTCGATCAGGCTCGACCCCGATTCCGCCACCGACACCGCCCCACCTCCGGAGGAGACCCCGTCATGACCACGGTCCACACCGCTTCCACTACTGTAGACACTCCGACCGGGCCGCTGAACGCCCTGGTCCACGTACCCGACCTGCCCGGACCGTTGCCGGGCGTCGTGATGGTCGACGGCTCGGGTGACGGCACGGCCGACGACTGGGGAGGCTGGCCGGAACGCGTCGCCGCCCTCGGCGCGGTCGTACTCACCCACGACAAACCCGGCTGCGGTGGCTCGCCCGGCGACTGGACCACGCAGACCCTCGAAGACCGCGCTCACGAGGCGTTGTCCGCCGCCGCCGTCCTGCGCCGTCGCGCCGAGGTGGCCGGCCCGGTCGGCCTGCTGGGGGTCAGCCAGGGCGGCTGGGTCTCACTGTCGGCGGCGAAACTGGCTCCGGACCAGGTCGGGTTCATCGTGTCGCTGTCGGGTCCCGGCGTCTCACCCGCCCGCCAGGACCGGGTGCGCATCGCACGCGACCTGCGGGCCGAGGGCCGTGCCGAGGCCGAGACCGCCGAGGCACTCGCCTGGCTGGACGAACGCGCCCGGCTGCTCACGGACGGACGACCGGTCGCCGAGGTCCTCGAACTGCAGAACTCCCTCTCCGACCGGCCCTGGTACGCCACAACGACCCGCTACTTCGACACCGAGGCGGGCCTGGGGTTCCTGGCGCGCATCATCGACTTCGACGCCGAGGCGATCCTGCCGCACGTGCGCTGCCCGGTGTTGGCGCTGTTCGGTGCCGCCGACCCGCTGGTACCCGTCGCCGAGGGCGTGGCGGCCTTCGCCACCGGGCTGCCGGAGAACCCCGCCAACGGACTGGCCGTGTTCCCCGACGCCGACCACGGGCTGTTCATCGCACCTCCCACGCCCGGCACCGACCGGACGGCGCAACTGGCCCCCGGATTCCTCACGCTGTTGCGGGGGTTCCTCGCCGCGCGGAAATCCGGCTGACAACCCCGGCGGAGTCCGATAGCGTCGCGGTCTCCGCCGGCACTGGACCGTCCCGGGCCGCCCGCAACCGTTTCCGGCGAATCCACCTCCGTTGCGGTGTCGATCGACATCCCGACGAGGATCCCCATGCGTTCGGACACCCTGCACGTCCTGCGGCAACGTGACTTCGCCCTGCTCTGGTGGGGCGGCCTGGTCTCGTTCCTGGGCAACTGGACGCTGCGCGTCGCGCTGCCCGTCACCGTCCTCGAACTGACCGGCTCCACGGCGGCGCTGGCCGCCACCACCGCCGCCGGGCTCCTGCCCGCCCTGTTGATCGGCCCGCTGGTCGGCGTCTACGTCGACCGGTGGGACCGCAAGCGGGTCATGGTGGTGGGAAACCTCGTCCAGGCGGCGGTGCTGGCGCCGCTGCTGCTGGTCGACTCCGCCTCGGAGGTGTGGATCGTCGTCGTGGTGGCCCTGGTGTCGGCGGGCGTGAGCCCGTTCTGCCAGATCGCCGAGAACGCGCTGCTCCCCCGGCTGGTCCCCCGGCGGCACCTACTCACCGCGAACTCGTTGAACGCCGTCAACAACAACCTCGCCCGTTTCGTCGGTCCGGTCCTGGGCGGCACCTTGGCGGTGACCGTCGGGCTGCCGGGTGTCGTGGTGCTCGACGCGGCCACCTACCTGGTGGCGGCCGGCTTCGCGGCCCTGGTCTCGGGCGGGCATCGTCCCGCGGGGGTGGCGTCGGCGGCGGCCGGGCCGGTGCGGCGGGTGGCACGGGAGATGCGCGAGGGGTTCTCCACCATCGTGTCCGACGGTCCGCTACGGGTCGTCTTCGGCATGGTCGTCCTCATCGGACTCGGCGAGGGCGTCATGGCGACCGTGTTCGTCGTGTTCGTGGAGCAGGAGATCGCAGGCGGGGCCGCGGCGTACGGCTGGCTGGTCGCGGCCCAGGCGGTCGGCGGGGTGTGCGGCGGCCTGGCGGGCGGCCGGTTCGCCGCGCGGTTCTCCGAACGTCACATCCTGGGTTTCGGGCTCGTCGCGCTGGGCTGCTGCGACCTCTTCACCTTCAACTATCCACAGTGGTATTCGCACGTGTGGCCGGGGCTTGCCGCCATGATCGTCGTCGGCCTCCCCTCGGCACTGAGCCAGGCGGCGCTCACCACCGTCGTGCAGACCCGGACACCGGATCGATTGCGCGGCAGGGTGTTCGCGGTGCGCGGCGCCGTCATGGCCGGATTCATGATCGTGGGCACCGGGCTCGCGGCGGCGAGCCAGTCCCACCTCGACGTGGTGACCGTGCTGAGCCTTCAGGCGCTCACCCCCATCGCGGCCGGGTCGGCGGCACTGGTCCTGCTGCGCACGACGGGGCACCCTGAACAGCCGTCACCGATCGCCTCTCCGGAGCGGGTGGCGCGGCGTGACTGATGTCGTTATGATGTCGCTGGCATTCATAGCGACATCATAACGAGGCGATCATGACCGTATTGTGGCAACGGAACTTCGGACTGTTGTGGTGGGCCGGGCTCATCTCGATGCTCGGCAACTGGATGCTCCGCATCGCCCTGCCCATCACGGTGTACGAACTGACCGGCTCGGCCGCCGCTCTGGCCGCCACCACCGCCGCCGGCTTCGTTCCCGCGCTACTGATCGGGCCGTTCGCGGGTGTCCTGGTCGACCGTTGGGACCGGCGACACGTCATGATCTGGGCGAACCTGGCGCAGGCGGTCATCCTCCTGCCGCTGCTGCTGGTCGACGACGCGAGCCGGGTGTGGATCGTGGTGGCCGTCTCGTTGGCGTCCCAGAGCGTCGGGCAGTTCAGCCAACTGGCCGAGAACGCGCTCCTGCCCAGGGTCGTCACCGCCGGTCACCTCGCCGCGGCGAACTCACTCAACGCCGTGAACAACAACCTCGCCCGGTTCCTCGGTCCCCTCGCCGGCGGTTCCGTCGCCGTGTGGGCGGGCCTGGGTGGCGTGGTCTGGTTCGACATGGCCACGTACCTCCTCGCCGCCGCCCTCGTCGTGATGGTCACCGGACGCCACACCGCCGAACCGGACCCCGGGGAGCCGGCGACCCGTGGGCTGTGGCGGCAACTGCGGCAGGGCTTCGACATCGTCGTCCACAACAGACTGCTGTGGGTGCTGACCGGTTTCATCGCGGTCAGCCAACTCGGAGAGGGCGTGTTCAGCACCCTGTACGTCGTGTTCGTGGCCGAGGAACTGGGCGGCGGGAGCCAGGTGTACGGCTGGCTCAACGCCGCGCAGGCCGTCGGCGGTGTGCTCGGCGGCCTCGCCGGAGGTGTCATCGCGGCCCGTCTGTCGCCGCGTGTGGTGCTCGGCGGCGGCATCATCTGCTTCGGGCTGATCGATCTGGCGATCTTCAACTACCCCCAGTGGTACCCGCACGTTCCGCCCGCGATCGCGCTGATGGTGCTGGTCGGGGTTCCGGCCTCGGTGTCGATGGCCGCGTGGTTGACGATGGTCCAGCAGGCCGTACCGGACCGGTTGCGGGGCCGCGTCCTGTCACTGATCACGACGGTCATGTCGGTGTCGCTGCTGGCGGGCACCGCCATCGCCGGATTCACCGCCGGGAGACTCGACGTCGTCACCGTCCTCAACATCCAGGGCGCCACGGCGATCCTCAGCGGCATCGGGGCGCTCCTGCTGTTGAAGGCGGCGTTCCGGCACCCGTCGTCGAAACCGGTCGAGCGACCCGAGGTGGCCCCCGTCGCCTGAACCCGTGACCGTTCCCCGCCCGTCGTCCACAACCGGTGGGTTATCCACAGCCCCCGGCGGCGGGCCTCGACGCCCGCCCCGATGCGGCATAGGCTCGACGCCATGGGGAGGAGGAGTGGCGGCCCCCGAGCCGGATCCGGGTGCGCCCCGCCCTGGAAGGCACCACTGGTCCGCAACGGTCCCGCGGTCGGTGGCGGCTAGCGGAGACCGGCCGTCAGCAGCTCGGTCAGGTGCCGGTAGCTCGCGTCGACGTCCTCGGCCAGTTGGAAGCCGCCCGCGGCCTCCAGGGTCGCGAACCCGTGGACGGCGGCGCGGATCGCCCGCGCCCTGTCCACGGCGGCGGACCCCGTCAGGCCGCACCCGTCGAGCTGCGCGAACAGCACTCCCACCAACCGGTCTGAGGCGGCCGCCCACCGGGGGTCGTCCGACGGCCGCTGCGGCATGGCGGCGTAGCGTCGCGGATGGTCGGCGACGTAGGAGCGGTACGCCCGCATGAAGCGTTCCAGCCCGGCCACGCCGCCGTGGCCGAGGACGGCCGCGGTGACCCGTTCGGTGAGTTCGTCCATCACCCGGACGCCGACGAGGGTCCGGAGCTCGGGCAGGCCCGCGACGTGCTTGTACAGCGACGGTGTCGCGACGGTGGCGAGTTTGGCCACGGCCGCGAGGGTCAACCCGTCGGGTCCGTCGCGGTCGACGACCTCCAGTGCCAGGTCGACGACGACCTCGCCGGTGAGTCCCGCGCGCGCCATCAGTGGGCCGCCAGGAACTCGCGCACGGCCGCGGTCACCTCGGCGGCGGCGTCGACGTGCGGATAGTGGCCCGACTCCGGCAGCACCAGCGCGTCGGACGGCCCGGCCAGGGTGGTGGCGATGCGGCGTGCCTCGCCCGCCGGGTCGGAGAAGTCGCCGTCCTTGCCTCCCATGACGACCAGCGCGGGGGCGGTGACCTTCGACAGCTCGGGTGGGCGGTCGACGGTGAAGGAGTCCAGGGTTCCCCGCACGGCGCGCATCCCGCCCGGGCGGCGCAGCGACCTCTTCAGGCCGGCCAGGTACTCGGAGAAGTCGGCGGGTTTGGCACCGGGGTACAGCGACCGGTAGTACATCGTCCACAATGCGGCGTTACCGGTGACGAGTCTCGCCACCAGGTTCATGACGGGGTTGGGCTTCTCGTGGCGGACCGCCGGGCCCAGGAGGACCAGCGCGGACACCAGGTCCGGCCGGTCCGCCGCGATGTGGGCGACGGAACCGGCGGTGAACGAGTGTCCGATGAGTACCGCGGGTCCGCCGAGGCCTGCGATCAGCGCCGTGAGGTCCTCGGCGACGGCGAGGGTGCCGTAGCGGGGCCATTCGAGGGAGGACTCTCCGGCGCCGCGCAGGTCGGGGGTGATCACCCGGTATCCGGCGGCGGCCAGTTCCGGCGCGAGGAACCGGTAGGTGGCGTGGGTGTCGCCCATGCCGTGCGCGAGGACGACGAGCGGGCCGTCGGCGGGGCCGGACTCCCGGTAGGCGATGGTTCCGTCTTCGAGGGCGATGGTCTTCACTGATCTCACTCCTTGGCTAAGTAGGTTAGCCAAAAAGCTAACATGCTTAGCCAAGGAGTGCAACCCGGGGTCCTCAGCCCTCGGACCGCCGGGTGACCAGCCACCCTCCGACACAGGTCAGCGCCGCCCAGCCCGCGACCACCGCCAACCCCGTCCAGGCGCCGTAGTCCTTCGCGAACCGGGAATCGTCCTCGGGCACCACGTGCAGGATGATCTGACCGCCCTGGTCCGGGAACCACTGGACCACGTCCTTGATCGCCGGAATGTTCCCCAAACCCTGCGAACTGAGGAACAGCAGCGGCATCAACAACGCCAGCACCAACGCCGACCGGCGCAACATCCCGGTGAGACCGAAGGCGAACACCGCCATCAACAGCAGGTACAACGTCGAACCGGCGACCATCTCCACCGCCCCGGGCGCGTCGAATCCCACTCCCAGGTCGCCCAACGTCCGCTGCGACAACAGGAACGACACCGGCACCGTCACCGCGCACACCGCCAGGACCAGCAGCATCGTGACGGTCAACTTCGCGAGGTACAGGACGCCCCGACGTGGTACGGCCAGCAACGACGTCTGCAACGACCGGCCGGACCGCTCGCCGCCCATCGCCAGCACCGCGAAGGCGACCACCGCCAGCAGGGCGTTACTGAGTGCCAGACCGGTGGGGAACATCGGATCGAACGCCCTGGCGTCCTCCGCGGTCTGGGGATAGCCCTCGAACAACGCGCCGAACAGCCCGGCGAGCCCGCAGGCCACCACCACGATCGCGGTCAACGCCCACCAGGTGGAGCGCAGACCCGCCAGCTTGTGCCATTCGCCGGCCACCGCCGACGTGTACTGCCGCATCACGACGCACCTCCGCTGTATTCGAGACTGTCGGCGGTCAACCGCAGGTAGGCGTCCTCCAGCGTCGACCGGTGGGTGGCGACCTCGTGCAGGATGACGCCGCGGGCGGCCGCGGCCTCCGCGACCGAGGCCGCGTCCATTCCGGACACGAAGATCGCGCCGTCCGGCCCGGTGGCCACCTCTCCTCCGGCTCCGGCGACCACGGCCGACAGTCCGTCCGGGTCCGGGGTGCGCACCGAGACGCCCTGCGAGAACCGGGCGGCCAGTTCGGCGACGGAGGTGTCGGCCACGAGCCGCCCCCGCCCGATGACGACGAGGCGGTCGGCGGTCAACTCCATCTCACTCATGAGGTGGCTGGACAGCAACACCGTGCGCCCCTCCCCCGCCAGCCGCCGCAGCAGTTCGCGGAGCCAGCGGACGCCGTCGGGGTCCAGGCCGTTGACCGGTTCGTCGAAGACGAGCGTCGCCGGATCGCCCAGCAGGGCCGCCGCTATCCCCAACCGCTGCCGCATACCCAGGGAGAAGCCGCCGATCCGCCTGCGCGCCACCGACGCCAGGCCCACCTCGTCCAGGACGGCCTCCACCCGTTGACGACCGATGCCGTTGGCGGCGGCCATCCCCCTGAGATGTCCACGGGCGGTCCGCCCGGGATGCCCACCGCCGTCGAGAAGCGCACCGACGTGACACAGTGGTCGGTGCAGGTCCCGGTATCGGTGGCCGCCGAGCCTGGCGGAACCGCCGTCGGCGTCGGCGAGGCCCAACAGCACCCGCAGGGTCGTGGTCTTGCCGGCCCCGTTGGGGCCCAGGAAGCCGGTCACCGTGCCGGGCGAGACGTCGAAGGAGAGTCCGTCGACGGCCGCCCGGCCCCGGTATCGCTTGGTCAGATCTCGTATCTCGATCACACCGGAAGCCTCGCCGGATCCGGACCGGTACGCATCGGGGCGCCGACCGACATCGACATCGGCCGCCGGAGTGACCGGGTGGCCCACCGACCGGCGCCCTCATCCCCGGGGATGACATCCTCCGGCCGGAGGCCGGGGGGCGGTTTCGCGGCTAGGGTCGCAGGGTGAACGCCCCATCGACCTCTCCGGCGTGGCCGCCCGCCCCGGCCGGACCGCGGCCTCCCGGCCGGCTCGTGGCGCTCGACTGGCTCGCCGTCGCCGGATTCGGGTTGCTGGTGCTCGCCGACCTCCCCGGTGACACCGCCGTGCCGGTGTGGGCGGTGGTGGTCCTGACGGCGGCGATGACGCTGCCGGTCGGGTTCCGGCGGTACCTGCCGCGTACCGCGTTCGGGATCGTGTTGGTGGCGACCCTGTCGTCACTGCTGTGGGACTGGCATTACGACTGGTTCGCGGCGGCGGGTTTCACCCTGTACACGGTGGCGGTCGGGCACCGGGCGCGCAGCCGGGTCCTCACCACCGTGATCACCGGAATCGTGTTGTCGGTGTTCCCGTGCCTGACGGTGATGGGGGCGCCGTCGCCGGCGCCCGAGATGTTGACGTCGCTGCTGATCGGCTGCGTGGTGCTCGGCGGTGCCTGGAGTCTGGGGCAGGCGGTGCAGGGCCGCCGGGACGCGGCCGCGGCGGCGGCGAGGCAACTGGCCGACCAACGGGTGGCCGAGGAGCGGCTGCGCATCGCGCGCGAACTGCACGACGTCGTGGCGCACACCATGAGCCTGATAGCGGTGAAGGCGCAGGTCGCCAACCACGTCGGCGCCAAACGTCCCGAGACGGCGTGGGAGTCGCTGCGCGACATCGAGTCGGCGGCGAAGGGGTCGCTCACCGAGATCCGGCACATCCTGGGGATCCTGCGCACCGGGGACACGATCGACGAGGCGGTTCCCCGGCTGGCGGACCTGCCGGGGCTGGGCGCGCGGGCGGCGGCGGCCGGGGTCGAGTTGCACGTCCACGCGCCGTCTCCCGGCCCGCTGCCCGCCGGTGTCGAGTTGGCGGCGTACCGGATCGTTCAGGAGGCCGTGACCAACGTGGTGAAGCACGCGGCTCCGGCGCGGTGCGACGTCTCGGTGACGGTGGAGTCGCGGGAGCTGCGGATCCTGGTGGAGAACACCGCGGGCCGGGCCGCGTCCGCGACCTCGGTGCCCGGGCACGGCCTGCGCGGCATGGCCGAACGGGTCGCGGCCTACCATGGGGAGTTCCACGCCGACCACACCGCCGACGGCGGATTCCGGGTCACCGCGTCCCTGCCGTTGCCCTCCGGAGTGTCATGACCGCGCCGACGACCGTCCTGATCGCCGACGACCAGGAACTGCTGCGCGGCAGTTTCGCGGTCCTCATCGACTGCGAGGACGACCTCCGCGTGGTGGGCCAGGCGGGTGACGGCGCGGCCGCGGTCCGGGCCACCGACCGGTTGTCCCCCGACGTCGTGCTCATGGACGTGCGGATGCCCGGCACCGACGGGATCGAGGCGACCCGGCTGATATGCCGCCGCCACGCCGCGACACGGGTCCTGATGCTGACGACGTTCGACCTCGACGAGTACGTGTGGGCGAGTATGCGGGCCGGGGCGAGCGGCTTCCTGCTGAAGGACGCGCCACCGGCGCAGTTGCTGCACGCGATCCGGGTGGTGGCCGCCGGTGAGAGCCTGTTGGCGCCCACCGTCACCCGTCGGCTCATCGCCGAGTTCACCAGGCGGCCCGCCGCTCCGGGGCCGCTCGCGCGCCGGCTCGACGAGGTGACGGCGCGGGAGCGGGAGATCCTGGTGCTGGTGGGCAGGGGCCTGTCGAACGCCGAGATCGCCGCGCACCTGACGGTGAGCCTGGCGACGGTCAAGACGCACGTGAGTCACCTGTTGACCAAGCTCGCCGTCCGGGACCGGACGCAACTGGTGATCATCGCCTACGAGAGCGGACTGATCGTGCCCCGAGGGTGAACCGTGCGGGTACCGGTGCGGCCGGACCGCACCGGTACCGCGTCAGCCCAGTGTCGCCAGCCGGGCGCCGAGTCCGATGAAGACGGTGCCGGTGACGGTGTTGATGCGGCGGGCCACCGACGGCCGCCGCAGCCACCTGTCGCCGAACCGCCCGGCCAGGAGGGCGAGCCCGAGGTCCACCGTCAACTGGACGGCGATGAAGGTGGCGCCCAGCACGAGCAGTTGCCCGGTGACGAAACCGCGCGCGGGATCGATGAACTGCGGCAGGAAGGCCACCGTGAACAACGCCATCTTCGGGTTGAGGACGTTGGTGACCAGGCCGCGCCGGAACGACCGCCACCATCCCGACTCGCCGGACTGCGGCCGGGCGGTGTCGGCCCGGTGCCGTAGCGCCCTGATCCCCAGCCACACGAGATATCCGGCACCGGCGTACCGGACCACCTGGTACAGCACCGGGTTCGCGGCGAACAGCGACGCCAGGCCGACCGCCGCCGCCGCGACGTGGACGGCCTCACCGGCGGCGACCCCGACCGCGGCGGCGACGCCGGCGCGCACACCCCACCGTCCCGCGTTGGCCAGTACGAACATCATGTCCGGTCCCGGTGTGATCATCAGCAGCGCGATGGCGCCCAGGTACGCCAGGTAGGTCGCGGCCTCAGGCAACATCGTCGCCCGCCTCACCGGCGGCCTTCAGGGCGGCGCGCAGGGCGAGCCGGTGGCTGCGGCGGATCTCCGCCTGCCGGTATCGCCGGACGTCCTCGGGTGTCTCGGTGACGAGTTCCGGGACGGGGCGGGGGACGCCGTCGGCGTCCACGGCCACCATCACGAGGTGGGCGGTGGCGACCGTGGTGGGCGGTACGGACTCGTTCCAGCGGTCGGCGGTCGCCTTGACGGCGACCTCCATGGAGGTCCTGCCGGCCCAGGTGATCCGGGCGTCGACGTGTACGACGTCGCCGACGCGGACGGCCACCAGGAACACCGTCTCGTCCATGGAGGCGGTGACGGCGGGGCCACCGGAGTGCCGGGCGGCGACCACCCCGGCCGCCGAGTCGATGAGCTTCAACACGACTCCACCATGGACGGTGCCCATGAGGTTGGTGTCGTGGGGGCTCATGATGCTGGACACGGTGATCGCCGAGTCGGCGGGTGTGCGCGCGGGCACGGGTTCGCGTGTGGTCACTGCGTTCCTTCCCTCGAGGAGAGTGCGGAGACGGCACGGTGGTGCCGGGCGCGGCAGGTCTTCGGACTGTGAGCGATCCGGTGGGGTCACCACCGGTGGGCCTACCGGCCGTCGCTTCCCGGGCTGGAGCCCAGTGCTCGGCGACCCGGCCGTGCCGGTCGCCTGACGGCGGTCGTTCTCGTTCACCGCTGCGGGGCAGTCCCGGAATCGCACCGGGTTCCCTCTCCACCGGCCCGCCACGAGGGGAACCGGCTCGACACCCGGATCGGCCGGGTGAACCAACGCCGGTCGCAGGCTAGCCCGCCGACGACCGGCGAGCCGCCCGGACCGTCCGAATGTGACGCGTCACCACCGGTGAACCGGCGCGGCCGGGGCCTCCCGGCGGGACCTCCGTCACACCCGGATCGACGATTGCGGAACACCGGTCGGCTGCGGCACAGTGCGGGGTATGGAACTTCTGTGCACCATGTATCCCGTGGAGGACATCGACGCCGCCGCGGACCTGTACCTGAAGGTCGGATTCCGGGACGTCGCCAGGCCCGACCACGACACCGTCCTGTTGGCGGGACCCGACTCCAGCCATGTCGAGGTGATGCTGGAACGACATCCCGTGGAGTCGGCGGCCGGGGCCGGTCCGGTGTTCCGCATCGACGACGTCGCGCGGTTCCACGCCTCGTACTCCGACCTGGACTGGATGTTCGGGCCGGTGACGTTGCCGACCGGCGGCTACGCGCTGTTCCGGGACCCGGCGGGCAATCCGGTGAGGATCGTCGACTTCACCGCCGACACCGGACGGTACGCCAGACTGTTCCGGCCCCGTGGCTGACGCGGGTCACGTGGTCGGCGGGAACCGCAACACCAGGTCGTCGCCGCCGTTGGACGTGGCGATCCACAGCCAGCCGTCCGGTCCGATCTCGACGGTGCGGAGCCGGCCGTACGATCCGTCGAGGACGCTGTACGGTTCACCGCCGTCCAGCGGGACGAGCCACAGCCGACTGCCTCGCAGTGCCGCGACGAACAGGGTCTCGCCGTGGATCGCCGCGCCGCTGGGTGACGCCTCGGCCGTGGTCCAGGTGTGGAGGGGCGGCGTGAAGTCGGGTTCACCGCCGGGTCCCTCCACGACGGGCCACCCGTAATTCGCGCCAGGCACGACGTGGTTGACCTCGTCCCAGGTGTTCTGGCCGAGTTCGCTGGCGTACGCCCGGCCGTCCCCGGTCCACGCGATTCCCTGCACGTTGCGGTGGCCGAGACTGTAGACGGGTGAACCCGGGAACGGGTTGTCGGACGGCACCGCGCCGTCCGGCTCCACCCGCAGGATCTTGCCTCCCAGGTTCTCGGGATCCTGGGAGGCGTCACGGTCGGCCGCGTCGCCGGTGGTCACGTACAGCATGCCGTCCGGCCCGAACTCGATCCGGCCTCCGTTGTGGATGTTCGCCTTGGGGATCCCGGTCAACACCGGTGTCGGCGTGTGGTCGTCCAGGGTGACGGTGCCGACCCGGTTGTCGGACTCGGCGGTGTAGTACACGTAGATCAGTCCGTCGGTGTCGTAGGCGGGCGACACGGCGAGACCGAGCAGGCCGCCCTCGCCGCCCGGCACGACCCCGGACACCACCATTACGGGTTCGGCGGGCTCACCTGGGGCCATCCGCAGGATCTGCGCGGTGTCGCGTTGCGTCACCAGCGCCGACCCGTCCGGTAGGAAGTCCATGCCCCACGGCAGTTCGAGCCCGTCCGCGACGACCTCCGGCGCCCCGAAGTCGAATCCGCCCGCCGGGGCGGCCTCCTCCGCCTGCGCCAGCACCGCCACACCGGCGCCCACCGCGATCGCGGCCACCGCCGCCACAGCCCATCGAAGTCTCATAGTCGCCTCCGCGCCGAACCTATCGGTCCCGGCGGCGCACCGCAACACCGTGCCCGGGCGGGCTCACCGGGGAGGCGGCGGCTCGGACGGTCCGCGCGGCGGTTCCTCGCCGGGCTCCGGGGGCAGTGGCGCACCGGGCTGTAGTTGTTCGCCGGGCGGTTGTGTGGGCATCCCGTGGCCGTACTGGCTCGGCGGGTACTCCATCGGTGGCGGGTACCGGTGACCCGGCGGGGGCGCCGACGGCGGGGCCGCCGATCTCCCGGAGCGGGTCACCAGCACGACGGTCAGGACGACGGCCCCGGCCACCAGTAGCAGGCAGAACAGCACCAGGATGTGCCATGGCTTGAGTGCACCCATTGCGTCGACCTCCGAATGAGACGGCGCCGCCCGGTCCGCGGCGAGCGGACCGGGCGGCGCCGTGAGTCCAGGTGGGACGAGGCGGTCAGCCCCGCCCGGTGGCCTCATCATATGCCTTCAGGGCCTCGTCGAGGTCGGCCAACGCCTGACCCTGGGCGGCGAGGTCGCCGTTCTCCATGGCCTCCTTGAGGTCGGCGATGGCCTGGTCGATGGCGTCCAACGCCTCCTGGACCTCGGGCGAGACCTCCCCGTCGTCGGGCGGGGTCTCGTCGTCGGGCGGCGTCTCCTCGTCGCCCGGGTCCTCGGGTGCGTTGTCGTCCCCGGTGTACTGGGAGACCACCGACTCGATCGCCTGGTCGAAGGTCTCCTCGTAACCGATGTAGTCGCCGTAGGACACCAGGACCCGGCGGAGCAGCGGAAGCGCCGTCCCCTCGTTGGATCCCTGCCGTTGCAGGTACATCGGTTCGACGTACATGATGCCGTTGCCGACCGGCAGGCTCAGCAGGTTGCCCCACTGCACCGTGGTCCCCTGTTGCTCGAACAGTTTCAGGTCGGCGGCGACGTCCGGTGTGGACGTCATGTCCTGGTGTTTCTGCCCGGTGGACTCGACCTGGCCGCTCGGTAGCTCGTACAACGTCAGGACCGGTCTGTTGTCCTGGTCGTACCGGCCGGTCATGATCGCCGACAAGACGTTGCCCCGGTCCTTGGGCGAGAAGTTCGACGTCAGCTGGTACTGCGCCTCGTTCTGCCCCGGGTAGGTCGCCAGGACGTAGTACGGCGGCAGCTTGGCGTTGTCGACGCGCGGGTCCGGGGGCGTCTCCCACACCTCGCTGCCGTCGATGAAGACGCGCGCGTTGTCGACGTGGAACCGCTCCAGCATCTCCCGCTGCACCTTGAACTGGTCCACCGGGTAACGCAGGTGCTCCATCAGTTCGGCGGGTATCTCCGACTGCGGTTTCACGATGTCGCCGAAGGCGGCGTCCCACACCTGCAGGACCGGGTCCGGTTCACCGAACTCGTACAACGTGACGGTGCCGTCGTAGGCGTCGACGGTCGCCTTCACCGAGTTGCGCATGTAGTTGATGGACCTGGCGTCCTGTTGCGTGGCGCCCTGACCGGTGTAGGAGTCGTTGGTGGCGTCCTGCAGGTCGACCATGTCGGAGTACGGGTACGAGCTCGACGTGGTGTAGCCGTCCAGCACCCACACGATCCGGCCGTCGACGACGGTCGGGTACGGGTCGCCGTCCACGGTCAGGAACGGCGCGACCCGTTCCACGCGTTCGCGGGGCGTGCGGTGGTAGAGCAGCTTGGAGTTGTCGTTGAACTGCTCCGACAGCAGGAACTTCGTCTCACCGAACTCCCACGCGTACCACAGCCGGTGCCAGAAGGAACCGACGTCGACGCCGCCGGTGCCCTCGTAGGTCACGTAGGCGTTGCCCTCGTCGTCGACCTCCTCCTCACCGGTCTGGGCGTTGTCCTCCGTGGTGGTGCCGCCCGACGGGCGGTCGTACTCGCGCGGCGACGCGCCGTCGGGTACGCCGACGATGGCGTAGTCGTTGTTGAGCTCACCGAAGTAGATCTGCGGGTGCGTGATCTCCACGAAGTCCGTCGAGGAACGGCAGGTGGACCCGGAGTCGGGATCCTCCGCCGGTTCCTCGCCCTCCTCCACCGCCGACTCGTCGGAGTCCTCCAGTTCGAGCAGCGAACCGGACTCGAAGTACGGCCCGGAGTCGCACACCCGGTTGGCGGGCGCCGCGACCAGTCCGTATCCGTGCGTGTAGATGGTGTGCCGGACCGTCCAGTCCTGGCTGTTGAGCTGGTCGGGGTTCAGTTCCCGGACGCCCACGACGTAGTCCTGGACCTCGCCGTCGGCGTTGACGTAGTGGTCGACGTCGAGTTTGTCGTTGAAGTCGTGGAAGCCGCGCGCCTGCTGCTTCTGCGTGAAGGCGTCGGACACGATCGACGGGTCGAGCAACCGCGTGTACGGCACGGTTCCGGTGTCGGTCAGCAACGCCGACGCGTCCGGTGCGCCGTCCAGTGTCAGGTCCTCCCGGACCATGCCCTCCATGCCGTAGGCGAACATGGTGCCGTCGATGGTGTACTGGACGTAGTCGCTCTCCTTCTCGGGCGCGTTGGGACGCACCTCGAACTGCTGGATCGCGAACGGGAAGATGCCGCCCGCCACGATGGCCGACAGCAGCACCAGGCCCAGCGCCATACCGGGCACCAGCAGGCTGCGCACCCAGAAGTTGGAGAACACCACCACGACCACCGCGGCGAGCACCGACACGAAGATCAGGATCTCCTTGGCGGGCAGCAGGGCCGTCATCTCGGTGTAACCACCGCCGGTCAGGTCGGTGATGTCGTTGTACTGGAGGGTCAGCGCGAACCGGTCGAGGTAGTAGGCGACGGCCTTCAACAGCACGAACAGGCCGATCAGGACCGACAGGTGCCAGCGGGCCGCCGGGGTGATGCGTTCACCCCGGCCCGACAGCCGCACCGCGCCGTAGAGGTAGTGCATGGTGAGCGCCGCGATGATGCCCACCACGATCATGGTGAAGCCCACACCGACCAGGTACTCCCAGAACGGCAGCTCGAAGACGTAGAAGCCGGCGTCCACGTCGAACTGCGGGTCGGTGCGCCCGAACTCCCGGGAGTTGGCGAACAGCAGCCACTGCTGCCAGCGGTCCTGCGCCGACACGCCCGCGAACAGGCCGACCAGGATGCCCGCACCCGCGAACCACCAGCCGATCTTCGGGTCGAGCGCGGCACGGTACCGTTCCATGCTCTGCTGTTCGGGGGTGTGGGGCACGGAGTCGGGCCGGAACCGCCACGCCACCCACAGGTTCGCCGCGGTCCACAGTGCCATCACGACGCCGAACACGGCGAACATGATGACCCGGGTCCAGATGGTGGTGCTGAACACGCCGGTGTACCCGGTCGAGTCGTACCACAGATAGTCGGTGTACAGGCTGACGAACCAACCGGCGACCGTCAGCAGCGCGATGACCCCGACCAGCAGGCCGAGGACGTAACGACCTCGGCGGTTGATACGGGGCATTGGTGTTCGTGTCGCCACTGCGACTCCCTCGCTGGTGTGTGCGGTTTCGTGGTGCGCGTGATCCCGGCGTCGGTACGCCGGAGGTCACGAGAGGACGTGTGACGGGGGTGGTGGGGACACGCCGCCGGCGACCGGTGACCGGTCTCCCCACCGCCGCCGGACACGACGGAGGGACTGCGCGTCCACACCGCCTGGCCATACTCTCGGCGACTTCCTCACTACCGTCGTTCGGGTTGCTCACGGTTCACTGTCATGTCTAGCAGGTCGGCGGAGTGCCGCCGTCACGGAGAGCAGTCAGGGCGTCCAGTGCGCCGTCCAATGTGTCCACCTTGACCAGCAGCAGACCGTCGGGGGCGTTGGCCTTCGCGGTCGCGCAGTTGTCGGCGGGGGTGAGGAACACGGTGGCGCCGTCCTCCTTGGCGCCGACGACCTTCTGCGCCACGCCGCCGATCGCGCCGACGTTCCCGTCCTCGTCGATCTCGCCGGTACCGGCGACGACCAGGCCACCGGTCAGGTCCTCCGGAGTCACCCGGTCGATCATGGCGAGGGCGAACACCAGACCGGCCGACGGCCCGCCTATGCCGATCTCGTCGTCGTTGACCTCCAGGCCGAACGGGTCCTCCTGCACCGGTTCGACCGTCACACCGGGCAACACGACCGTGCCGTCCGACATCTCCTCGGGGACGACCTCCGCGGCCTCGGCCTCGCCGTCGCGGTCGACGGTCAGGGGGATCGTCTCTCCCGGCGCCTCGGAGACCTCCGCGGTCAGCAGTTCCACGAGCCGCTGCTGCGAGGTCACCTCCTCACCGGCGACCTCCGTGATGACGTCTCCGTTGACGAGTTCACCGTGGCTGGGCGACTCCGCGTCGACCGACGTCACCAGCAGCGACACGGGGTACCCGAGGGCACGCAGCGCCGCGGTCTCGGCGGACGATTGAGAGTTCACCCACATCTGCCGCTGTTCCTGCTGGATCTCCTCCCGGTCCCGGTCGTCCGGGTACTGGAACTCCCGTGGGATGACCGCGTAGTCACCGTGGATCCAGTAGTACAGCGCGCGCACCAGGTCGATCCGGTCGTGGATCTCGACGGTCACCAACCGCAGTTGGCCCTCCGAATCGCTGCTGTACTCCGGGTCGGCGGTGATCAGCGTCGCGGTGTGGACCTGCTCGTCGGCGCCGACGTACTGGTACTCGCCCAGCGCGTCGACGGTCCGGCCGGGGCCCAGGGCCACGTACGCCACCCGCATCTGCAATGCCGTGAAGGTCAACAGGCACACCATCACCGCACCGAGGAGTACCGTCACACCACGCCGATTCATGCGCCGAGCTTACGTGCAGACGCGCGGACGGATCTCGCGGCATTCAGGCCACGCTCAGGTCGTTGGCGTACCGTTGCACAGGTGAGTCCTGATACGCCTTTTGGTTTCGGCGGATTGCCGGGAATGCCGGATCCGAACGACCCCCGTGTTCAGCAGATGATGGCCCAGTTGCAGCAGATGATGTCGCAGTCGGCGTCCCAGGGGCCGATCAACTGGGATCTCGCCACGCAGATCGCGCGCTCGCAGCTCCAGGGGGGCGACACCTCGCCCTCGTCGACCGAGGCGACGGCGGTCACCGACGCGCTGCGGTTGGCCGACCTGTGGCTGGAGGACGCGACCGCGTTCCCGTCGGGCATGACGGTGACGGCGGCCTGGAGCCGCACCGATTGGATCACCAAGTCGATCGACACGTGGCGTGAACTCGCCGAACCGCTCGCCGACAAGATGTCGGAGGCGCTCAACGGCCTGGTCCCGGAGGACATGCGCAGCATGCTCGGGCCGATGGCCGGGTTGATGAAGGGCATCGGTTCGTCGCTGTTCGGCGCCCAGGTCGGCCAGGCCATGGCGGAGCTGTCGGGCGAGGTGCTCAGCAGCACCGAGGTCGGGCTGCCGCTCGGCCCGGCCGGAACGGCCGCGTTGCTGCCCCGCAACCTGAAGCGGTACGCCGAGGGACTCACCGACATCGGCGAGGACGAGGTGCGGCTGTACGTGGCGCTGCGTGAGACGGCCCACCACCGGCTGTTCGGCCACGTCCCGTGGCTGCGCGCCCACGTGGTCGGAGCGGTCGAGGCGTACGCGAGCGGCATCCACATCGACGAGTCGGCGGTGGAGTCGCTGGCCGCCGACCTCGACTTCAGCGACTCCGAGGCGATGCGGCAGATCGACCTCGGTGAACTGTTCCGTCCCGAGGACACCCCCGCCCAGCAGGCGGCACTCGCCCGCCTGGAACACATGCTGGCGCTCATCGGCGGATGGGTCTCGCACGTCGCGGCGCAGGCGGCCGGCAACCGGCTCGCCTCGCTCGGCAAACTGACCGAGACGGCCAGGCGGCGGCGCGCCACAGGCGGCCCGTCCGAACGGACGTTCGCGACACTGGTGGGTTTGAAGTCGAATCCGAAGCGGCTGCGTGAGGCGACGGCGCTGTGGGAGGCGGTCACCGCGGCGCGAGGCGGTGAGGAACGTGACCGGGTGTGGTCGCACCCCGATCTGATGCCGAGCCCGGAGGACCTGGCGGACCCGGAGGCGTTCGCGCAACGCGGCGACGCGCTCGACGACCTCGACATGTCGATCTTCGAGCAGCTCTCCGTCAACGATCCGCGCGACGAGGAGGGTGAGGACGGGGACGAGCCGACCGGCGGCACGCGGGCGTGACCCGCTCGCCGGGGATGGCGCCTCAGGCGGCCTGCGCGGGTTCCAGCCCGGCGTCGGCGATGCCCTCCAGGTAACCCCTGGCGCGTTCGGTCTTCGGGTAGCGCTCCAACAGGCGCCAGAAGTCCCGGCCGTGGCGCGGTATCACCAGGTGCGCCAACTCGTGGAGTAGGACGTAGTCGATGACCCAGCTCGGCATCGCGGCGAGCCTCGACGACAGCCGGATCGTGCCGTCCTCCGGGGTGCAGGACCCCCACCGGCTGTTCTGGTTGTCCACCCACTTGACGCTCGCCGGGGCAGCCGCCTGCGGGTGGTCCGGGAAGTAGCGGTTCGCCAACCTCACCGCCCGGGCGTGCAACGCGGCGTCACCGCCGCGGCCCGCCCGCATGTCGCGTTCGGTGAGCCGGCCGAGCATGCGGTCGACCCACTCGGCCTCCTCGGCGCGTGTGAAGACGTCGGGTATGAGGACCACGACTCGTTCACCGTCGCGATAGGCCGAGACGGTGCGGCGACGGCGGGTGCTGCGGCGCACGTCAACCGGGGGAGAAGCTTTCCGGGCCATAGTGGGTACGCTATCCAGCCAACGCCACCGCGTACAGTCCGTGGCGGCTCGATGTGTCCTGATTCGCGGTGATTGGTCCGCAAAAATCCCCGCCGGCATCCCACCATCCGGGACAACGACGGGGGAACCCGAGATCAGTCGTTCTTACCGAGGATGCGATTCATCTTGGTGCCGCACACCGGGCAAGTCCCCTTGGCCATGCGCCGACCCGACGCGGTCTCCTCCACGGTGCCCTCGAAGTCCCGCTTCTGTCGGCACTTGACGCAGTAGCCGTTGTACATCGCCATTAAAAGGCCCCCTCGATCGTTCCGGCGTGGAACCACCACGCGCTTGGGCACAGAATGCCATGAATGGCGCGTATCGGACGCCTGGCGCGCCGCGTGCGAGCCGCCTTGTCAGGCGTGACGCACGCCTGGCCACACCCTCGCGCGGGGCGTCCGGGTGCGGTCGGGCTCTCAGAGGCTGTCTTTGATCCTCGTTCGTCGCGAGCGGTGTCCGGTCGAGTGCATTCGCAAGGCGGAGGAGGTCCTGCGTACCGGTGTTGTACGCAGGACCTCCGACAACGCCGCGAGGCGCCGACCGGGCGACGCGCAGCAGAACAGCAGGGTCAAAGACAGCCTCTAAGCCTCGGTTCAGGCCGTGGCGAGTCGGCCGTGGCACGATTGTCAACGTGACGGACATTCCCCGAGGTACCGTGTCCCGCACCGCCCGGCTCGCGCGCCTCCCTCTCGGCTTCGCCGGGCGCGCCGCCCTCGGTCTGGGCAAGAAGGTGACCGGCTTCGCCGAAGAGGTCATCAGCGACAAGGTCCAACAACGCACCGCCGAGCAGCTGTTCAGTGTGCTGGGACAGCTCAAGGGCGGTGCCATGAAGCTCGGCCAGGCGCTCTCGGTCTTCGAGGCGGCACTGCCCGAACACCTGGCCGCCCCCTACCGGGCGGCGCTGACCAAACTCCAGGACGCGGCGCCGCCACTGCCGGCCGCCACGGTGCACCGGGTGCTCGCGGAGGAACTGGGTCCCCGATGGCGGGGCCGGTTCAGCGAGTTCGACGACAAACCGGCCGCCGCCGCCAGCATCGGCCAGGTACACCGCGGCGTGTGGAAGGACGGCCGCGAGGTCGCCGTCAAGGTGCAGTACCCCGGCGCCGGAGACGCGCTGGTGTCCGACCTCAAACAACTCGGCAGGCTGTCCGCGCTGTTCCGGGTCCTGCAACCGGGCATCGACGTCAAACCGCTGATCGAGGAACTGAAGTCCCGGGTCGTGGAGGAACTGGACTACACCCTGGAGGCCAAGTCGCAACGGGCCTTCGCGAAGGCGTACGACGGGGACTCCGAGATCCTGGTGCCCAAGGTGGTGGCGGGTTCGTCGCGGGTGCTCGTCACCGAGTGGGCCGACGGTGTCCCACTGGCCGAGGTGATCGCCTCCGGCGACCAGGCGGAACGAGACCACGCGGGCCGGCTCATGTCCACGCTGCACTTCTCCGGGCCGGCGCGCGCCGGCCTGCTGCACGCCGACCCGCATCCGGGCAACTTCCGCATGGCCGAGGACGGCCGGCTCATCGTGTTGGACTTCGGCGCCGTCGCCCGGCTGCCGAAGGGTCTGCCCGCGCCGATCGGTTCACTCGTCACCCTGGCGTTGCGGGGCGACGCCGAGGCGGTGTTCGCCGGGCTGCGCGACGAGGGGTTCATCCCCCGCGATTCCCGGTTGGAGCCGCAGGTGGTCCTGGACTTCCTGCTCCCCATGCTCGCCCCGATCGCGGAGGACGAGTTCCGGTTCAGCCGCGAGTGGTTGCGCGCCGAGGCGACCAGGCTGTCCAATCCCAAGGGTCCGGGCTACGCGCTGAGCAGGCAGCTCAACCTGCCGCCGTCCTACCTGCTGATCCACCGGGTCACCATGGGATCCATCGGTGTGTTGTGCCAGTTGGAGGCCCAGGCCGCCTGGCGTGAGGTCCTCGACCGGTGGTTGCCGGGCTTCGAGGCGGAATGACGCCCCTCCCCTCTCTCACGACGACGGCCCCCGAAGGACCCGCCGGAAACGGCGGCCTTCGGGGGCCGTGATCATCGTGTCGACCGCGTCGATCCCCTACCGGGATCAGAAACCGCGGGTGCGACGGCGCACGTCGAGCATGACCTCACGGGCGCCGCGGCGCCTGTGCCTGTGCTCTCCGCGCCATACCTCGCGCATTCGCGCGCGGGCGAGGGCTTCATGGAGAAGATTCATCTTTTCGGTTCCGTTCTTGATGGTGGCTTGGGTGGTCGTGTAAAGGAGTCGGGCCAGGGTCGTGGCGGGAGCCGGGACGACGCTGGTGGCGGTGCCGTGTGGTGCGTCCTGCCGGTACATCAGGCCACCTCCAGCTGCGCGAGCACACCGGCGGTGCGCTGCGCCAGAGCGGCCTGCGCCGCGGCCTCGATCTGAGCCGCGTCCTTACGGGGGCGTCCCCGGGGCCGCTTGCGCGCCACGACGACGCCGGCCTCGAAGATCTCGCCACCCCACACGCCCCAGGGCTCCTGCCGGTCGAGCGCACCCGCGAGGCACTCGATCTTCACGGGGCAGTCCGCGCACAGCGACTTCGCGTACTCCAGCTCGGTGGGGGTGTCGGCGAACCACAGGTCCGCGTCGTACTGGCGGCAGGGGAGGTCCCTACCCTGCTCGATGGCCTGCTCACGCAGACCGGGGCCGAGGGTCAACACCTCGGTCTCCTCTCTTTCGGGTTCTTCGTCTTGTTGGTGTGTCGCGTGACTGCGGAGCCGCGCGACCGTCTCGTGCCGGACAAATGAAAGAGGCCGCGAATCCCGGGAGTCGGGTTTCGCGGCCTCGAAGTGGAGCCGGTCTATCGGGCTCGATGCCCGATCACTGGCCTACTTCGAGGCGGAATCCCGCGGCGGACGCCTGCGGCGAAGCCCGCCGGCTTACCGTTGCGTCCCTTGTTGGCGATGGTGATGGCGGTCACGTGGATATCGAGGCCACGCAGGGCGCGGACGGACTCGTCCCGCGCACCGGCGGAGGACACACTGATCCCCTGGACCGACTGCTGGTTTGGCGCGAGGAAACGGACCTCTGGACGTTCGCAGAGGCCGACCATGGAGGTCTGATCAGACGCGGCGCGATACACCGCGGCGTTCCCGCGCGATTTCATCATGATCTCCATTGTGGTCACCTCCTCGTCCATACCGATCGAATCCCCGTCACCGTGACGGCGCTAGTCAGGCTATGTCGGGCGTCGAACCCGCCGCAACCGAATTAACGCGAGTTTCAGGAAAAAACTCAAACTCACCCGTTCGGCCGATCCGGACCCGTCCGAACCGGCCGGTCACTCCGTGACCGGTGGTACCTCACCGGCCACGATGGCCAGCACGGCCGCACCGTACGCCTCCAGCTTACGTGCCCCGATTCCGGCGATCGACACCAGCTCGGCCTCCGACCTGGGAGAGCGCTCCGCGATCGCGGTCAACGTGACGTCGGTGAACACCACGTACGCCGGAACGCCCGCGGCGGTCGCGGTGTCCTTGCGCCACTGCCGGAGCCGGTCGAACAGGTCTTCGTCCATCGTCGAGGGACAGTCCGGGCAGCGGCCCAGTTTCCGGCTCCGGCCGTCGGTGAGGGTCGCGCCGCACACGCGGCACAGGACCGGACCGGCATCGCGTTTCCGTCGCCTGGGCTTCGCCGACGGCGGCGCCGGTTCCGCGGTGGAGGCGAACCCGTAGCCCGCCAGGAAGGAACTGCCCTCCCGGTTGCGGCCGCCCGAGGACCGGGTCAGCCCGTACGACAGGAACAACCGGGTCTTGGCCCGGGTGATGCCCACGTACAGCAGTCGCCGCTCCTCCTCCAGTTGCGCGGCGGTCCGGGCCCGGCTGGTCGGCAGGGTGCCCTCCGCCAGGCCGACCAGGAACACCGCGTCCCACTCCAGGCCCTTGGCGGCGTGCAACGAGGCGAGCGTGACGCCCTCCAGGGTCGGCGCGTGTTGCGCCGCGGCCCGGCGTCCCAGTTCGGCCACGAACTCGGCCAGCCGCAACTCCTCGTGGTCCTCGGCCAGGCGCACCAGGGCGGCGACCGCCTCGTAACGCTCCCGGGCCGCCCCGCCCTCGGGCAGCTCACCCGGACGCCAACCGACGGCCTCCAGCGCGGTGACCACGGTGTCGGTCAGCGACCCCTCACCGGTGTCGGTGTGCACCGCCTGCCGCAGCGCGACCACCGCGGCGCGGACCTCGGCACGCTGGAAGAACCGTTCCGCCCCCGACACGACGGTGGCGATACCGGCCTCCGCGAACGCCGTCTCGTACGCCTCGGACTGCGCGTTGGTCCGGTACAGGACCGCGATCTCGCGGGGCGGGACACCGGAGGCGATCAGTTTCGCGGACCGGTCGGCGACGGCCGACGCCTCGGCGACCTCGTCGGGGTACACGTCGAACCTGGGGGGTTCCCCGTCCGGCCGCTGCCCGACCAGTTCCAGTCGCAGCTTCGCCTCGGCGCTCTCGGCCCGGCTGATGACCTGGTTGGCGAGCTTCACGACCTGTGGCGTGGACCGGTAGTCCCGGACCAGGCGGACGACCGTCGCGTCGGGGTGGCGGCGGGTGAAGTCCACGAGATAGCGGGAGGTGGCGCCGTTGAACGAGTAGATCGTCTGGCTGGCGTCGCCGACGACGGTCAGGTCGTCCCGGTCGCCGAGCCAGGCGTCCAGCAGCCGTTGCTGCAACGGGTTGACGTCCTGGTACTCGTCGACGACGAAGAGCCGGTACTGCGAGCGGATCTGCGCCGCGACGTCGTCGTGGTCCTCCAGCGCGCCCGCCGTCCGGGCGAGCAGGTCGGCGAAGTCCATGACCCCCGCGCGCTGCTTGGCCTCCGTGTAGGCGGCGTACGCCTTGGCGACGTCCGCCGGGTCCATCGGGGCGATCCGCCCGGCCTTGGCGACCGCCGCGGGGTAGTCGTCGGGGCCGACCAGCATCGCGGCCGCCCAGTCGAGTTCGGCGGCGAGGTCGCGGTTCTTCGTCTTGTCCATGCGTCGCAGGCCCGCGCGGGCCGCGGCGATGCTCACGAACTTCCACGTGTTGTCCAGCAGCTCGGGCAGTTCGCCCCGGTACAGGCGGGGGGCGAAGAACCGCAACTGGCGCAGGGCGGCGGCGTGGAAGGTGCGCGCGTTGACACCCGTCACACCGAGGCCACGCAACCGGTCGCGGAGTTCGCCGGCGGCCCGGGCGGTGAAGGTCACCGCCATGACGTGTTGACCGCGCAGGTCACCACGCCGCACCCGGTACGCGATCCGGTGGGTGACCGCACGGGTCTTGCCGGTGCCGGCTCCGGCGAGGATGCACACCGGTCCCGCGTCCGCCGACACGGCCGCGGCCTGCTCGTCGTCCAGGCCGGCAAGGATGTTTCGCAAGGCTTCGGACGTCACAGTCGTCCATGCTCTCACCCTGGTGTGACATGCCGACCCGTGGCGTCGGCGGGCGGCCGGGAATGCCGCCCGCGCGGGGTATGTTGAGCGGTCTGCAGGCTCCCCTCGGAAAGGAAACCCGATGATCACCATGTACTCCACCACCTGGTGCGGCTACTGCCGCCGGTTGAAGAGCCAGATGGACCGGGAGGGCATCGAGTACCAGGTCATCGACATCGAGGAGGACCCCGCCTCGGCCGAGTTCGTGATGAGCGTCAACGGCGGCAACCAGACGGTCCCGACCGTCAGGTTCGAGGACGGATCCGCGTTGACCAACCCGACGATCGTCCAGGTCAAGCAGAAACTCGCCGCCGCCTGACCCGAGACGACCATCCGGGCGGCCGGGCGGCTGCGTCGCGGCCGACCCGGCCTCAGAGCGTCAGTACCGGCCGGGTGGAGTAGTCCTCGTAGAGGTCTTCGCCCTCGGGGCCGTACACGAACCCGGCCATCGCCGGATTCCGGTTCGCCGTGGCGAGGGGAAGCCATGCCAGCATGCGCCCGTAACCCCCGCACACCGATTCACCGCCGTCTCCGCCGTGGACCGAGGTGGTGTCGGCGGTGAGTTCCGAACGGTAGGTGTCGTAGGCGATGCGCAGGCCGAACGCGTTCGGCGCGGTCTCCGGCCCGGGCGCGCCCTCGTGGGGGACGCGGTCGAGCGGGCAGTCGTCGCCCCACCGGAACAGGGTGTCGGCCCCGGCTCCGCAGGCGTGTTCCCATTCGTCGGCGGTGGGCATCCGCAGGCCGTCGGCGGCCAGGACGGCGCGCGTGTCGGTGGGCGGCGCGGTCAGGTTCTCGTCCTCCACCGCCATCAACACGGTCGCCAGGACGACGTCGCGGCGGGGACTGAGCACCTCCGCGAGGTGGGCGCGGAGGTCGGTCCCCCGGCACAAGCCCTGTTCCAGGCTCTCGGCGTAGTCGGCGGCCTGTCGCGGGGTCGGCCGCCAGCGGTCGAGGTCCAATCCGAGGGACACCCGACCGCCGGGTATCAGGGCGAACGCCCTGCCGTCCCGCACGATGCGGACACGGTGCAGCGGGCCGTCCAGGTGTTCCGTGGTGTCGATCAGGGTCACCCGGCCGCCCGCCCGTTGTGCGGCCTGCTCGGCGATCCGGCGTGCGGTGGACGGGTCGAACGACCGCCATTCGTCGAGGGTGAGATCCGCGAGAGACATGTGCCGCAGCGTCCCACACGGGTCTGGCGCGCTCGGTCGCCGGTGGACGTCGCCGAGGTCGCGGTTCCGGTGCCTCGTAGGCTGAGGGCATGACCGTGGACACCGGGTTCGACTGCGGGAGTTGCGGAATGCGCCATTCCGCGACACCGATGAGTTACGCCGCGACCGCCCCCGCCGTGTGGCGCGACGAGTTCGAGCACGACCCCGACAGCGTCCTGGGCCCGGATCAGTGCGTCGTCATGGCGGAACTGTTCTTCGTCAAGGGTCTCGTGGAGATCCCGGTCGTCGGCACCGACGAGGTCTTCTCGTGGGTGGTGTGGGTGTCGTTGAGCCGCGACAACTTCGCGCGTGCCGTTCACCGCTGGGAGGATCCCGGCAGGGAGTCCGAACCACCGTACTTCGGTTGGCTCAGCACCGAACTCACGGTGTACCCGCACAGTACGCTGGACCTGAAGACCCTCGTCCACACCAGACCGGTCGGGGAACGGCCGTTCGTCGAACTGGAACCCACCGACCACCCGTTGGCCGTCGAGCAGCGCACGGGCATCACCGTGGAGCGGGTTCGCCGGATCGCCGAACTGGTCATGCATCCGTAGCGCCGCGAGGCCGAACGACCGTCCCGACCGTCCCGACTGGACGGATCGTCCGTGGTGCCGGACAATCGTGCCATGTCCTCCCCTCCCGGTCGCACTCGTCACGTCGCCTTCACCGTGGTGACCGTCGTGGTCGTCGGAGGGAACGGCCTGCTCACCCTCCTGGGGGTCCTGACCCCCGGCCAGGCGTTGACCGCCACCCTGGCGGTGGAGATCCCGTTGGTGCTGCTCACCGTCGCGTTGACATGGCGGGCGGTGCTGCGGCTGCGCCGGGAGACCGGGTCCACGTGGCGCCGGGCGCTCGGGGCGCACGCCGCCACCGACCCGTTCCTGCACGCCGCGCGCAGCGAGTTCCGGCTGTTCCGGTCACTGTGGCTGTGGATCCGGGGGCGTCGCGACGGCGTGTCGGCGTCGGTGGCCGGTTTCGACTACGCCGGGGGCACCATGGTGATCCCGGTGGCGTTCATCGCGGTGTCGCTGTTGGAGGCGGTCGTGGTGCACCTGCTGGTGCCCTGGCAGTGGCTGCGGGTGGTGCTGCTGGTGCTGACCGTCTACGGTGTCGTGTTCCTACTCGGTCTGCTCGCGTCGCGTTCGGTGCATCCGCACCTGGTGTCGGAGACGCGGTTGACGTTGCGGTACGGCGCTGAACCGGTCGCGGTGATCCCGTTGTCGGCGATCGTCTCGGTGTCGGAGAACCGCCGCTACTCGCACACCTACCCCGCCTGTGACGACGACCGGTTGTACATCGCCGGCGCGGACGGCACGAACCTCGACGTGGTCCTCGCGGCTCCGTGCCGCGTGGTGTTGCCCGGCATGGGTTCCCGGGCGAAACGCACCAGGACGGTCCGGACGGTGAGCCTGCACGTGGCCGATCCGGTGCGGCTGGCGGAGCTACTGACGCCGGCCCGGACCTGAACCTCGGCCGCCGTGCGGTGCGGCCGTGGTGACGGGGAGACGACGTCCGGGTTCGGCGAAGGTGAGGATCAGCGCGCCGATGTTCCACGCGTCGTCGGCGCCGTTGTGGTGACGGCCCTCCAGCGGCAGCCCGGCAAGCGTCAACGCCTTGGCCATGCCCGGCCGCTTCCGCAGGCCGTTCGCGTCGGTGAACACCGCCTTGGCGTTGGTGTGCGCGGGCGACAAGGGGTAGCCGACGCCGGTCGCCCGGCACTGCCGGCGGAACTGTTCCCGGTCGTAGTCGCCCCAGCTCGCCCACGGCCGGGTGTTGCCGTCGTACTCCTCCCGGAGCAGTCGGCACGCCTCGGCGAAGTCGACGCCCTCGGCGACGTCGGCGGGCGTGTGCCCGGTCAGTTCGGTACAGAAGGCGCTGACCGTGGACCGTGCGGGCCGCACCATGATGCGGTGCCGGCCGACGCGACGCGGCTCGGTGAGGTCCACGACGCACAGGCCGATCTCGATGATCTCGTTCGTCTGACCGGGTGGTGGCGAGCCGCGCCAGCAGGTGGCCTCGACGTCGATGACGTTGAGCAGAAGGGATTCCGTAGACATGGCCGCACTGTAGACAGCCGTGCGGCATCCGGACGACCGAATTACGCCGTCACTCGGTACCACGATCGCACCTGGCGGCTCGTATCCGAGAGGACGGCGGCCGGCCCGGCCGTGGAGACGGCCGGGCCGGTGGTCGTCACCAGCTCGACAGCCGTGAGGCGTACACGTACCGTTTGCCGGCGTATTCGCTCAAGGACCACAGTTGGCCCTTCTGGCTCCAGTAACTGAGGTCCTCCGGACCGATCGGGACCGTCCCGTCGTGTGGTTCGGCGTAGTTCCCGGGCCGCCAGGTGAACAGGTCGCCCCGGCTGCCGTCGCCGTTGCTGCGTTGCACGTAGAAGGTGCCGTTGACGGCGGTGGCGCCCTGGACGCTGCGGAACGAGGTCACCCGGGACCAGTCGGCACGGGCGTATCCGTCGGAGTCGGCCCGGATCTCGTGGTTCGCCTCGTCGAGGTCGAAGCGGATGATCCGGGTGCCGTCCCCGGGGTTGCCGTACTCGCTGACCACCATGCTGTCGGGCGAGGTGGTGCGGTCCAGTGAGGACTGCGAGTACCGGACTCGCGGCTCGCCGCCGACCGTGCTCGGTACGTAGCGGCCGGACTGCGGAAGGATGTAGAGGTAGTCGTGCGCCATGTACCGGCCGTCGGACTGCCGCCCGATCTTTCCACTGTCGCCGGTGCTGACCCGCATCAGGTCGTCCATGTCGAACACGCGCATGCCGTCGTAGGTGTTGTTGACGTACAGCTTGTCGCCGTACCAGACCAGGCCGCCGGCGTGCGCCGCCACCCGCCTGTAGTTCGGCTCGGAACCGCTCCAGTACGGTTCGACCAGCAGGATGTGCCGGTAGTCGGGTGTGACGGGGTCGCTCATGTCGACGAAGCTGAGCCTTACACCGCGGTTGATCCCGGAGCTTCCCGTGTCGTACCAGCTCGTGATCAGGACCTCCCGGCCGTCGACGGTGCCGCCGGGGTAGGCGTCGGAACTGCTGGTGATCCCCTGCGGCATCCAGTACGCCACGGATCCGTCGCCGGAGTTCCAGCAGAACGACGCCACCCGGTGGCTGACCGGTGCGGAGCAGGAGCGGGCGGTGCGGTTGGCCGAGTCGACGACGTCGACGACGCCCGCCTCGGGAAGCCGGTCGTGCAGTGCGTCCAGTAGGGCGGGATCGGTGCGGCTGATCTCCAGTCGCATGTCGGACGCGGCGGCGTCGGCCTGCGCGGGCCAACCGGTGACACCGAGCGTGGTCACGGCCAGCACCGCGGCCAGCCACAGGGCCGCCCGATACCGGATTCGGGCGCCGATGAGGGTCATGGCTTCCTCCTGGGAGCGAGGGGACGGCGGCACCCCACTGTATGAAAAATTCACGGTTGCGAATACCTCGTAATCGGAGAATCCGGTCGGTCCCCCGCAATACGGCCATAAATTGCGGAGGAATCATGGCGGTCCACACGCGACGGTAGCTGAAATCCCGACCACGTGGTAGAAATTCGGCAGGCCCGTTCCCCTCGCAACGACGGGCCACAAGGAGCGAACATGTCCGCGACACCATCGCCCTCCGAGCCCTCGGTCCAGCTCTACTCCGTCCGGGACTCCTTCGCCGACCGGCCCGTCGAGACGCTGCGGCGACTGCACGACATCGGTTTCCGGCAGATCGAGGCGTTCGGCATCACCGAACGACACACCGACATCCGCCGCGCCCTCGACGACACCGGAACGACATGCCCCACCGCCCACGCCGGACTGCTCGACGGCGACCCCGCCGAGGCGTTCCGCGCGGCCACGGACCTGGGCGTCCACACCGTCATCCAGCCGTTCTCCGAACCCGACCTGTGGAAGACCGTCGACGACATCGGCCGGATCGCCGACGCCCTCAACGCACTCGCGCCGCAGGCGGCCTCCCACGGGCTCCGGCTGGGATACCACAATCACTGGTGGGAGTTGCAGACCCGATTCGACGGGCGCACCGGGCTGGACGTCCTCGCCGATCGACTCGATCCCGCCGTGGTCCTGGAGATCGACGTGTACTGGGCGACGGCCGGTGGTGAACCGGCCGCCGACCTGCTGCGCCGGCTCGGCGACCGCGTGGTCGCCGTCCACGTCAAGGACGGCGGGTTGGCACTCGACGGATCCGGGCAGGCGCCCGCCGGAGAAGGCGTCGTGCCGCTTCCGGAGATCCTCGCCGCCGCGGGGTCCGCCCTTCGGGTCGTCGAGTTCGACTCCTACGACGGCGACGTCTTCGAGGGGATCGCCGCCGGTCTCCGCTACCTGCGGGGGTCGGTGTCATGACCGTCGGAGTCGGAGTGGTGGGCGCGGGCGTCATCAGTGACACCTACCTCGAGAACCTGGGCACCTTCCCGGATCTGGCGGTGCGGTTCGTGGCCGACCTGGACACCGACCGTGCCGCCCGGCAGGCCGAACGGCACGGCGTCCCCCACAGCGGCACACTCGCGGAACTGCTGGACCGCGACGACGTCGAGGTCGTCGTCAACCTGACGATCCCCGCCGCACACGTCGAGGTCGCCACCGCCGCGGTCACCGCGGGCAAACACGTCTGGAACGAGAAACCACTGGGACTGACCCGTGCCTCGGCGCGGGAACTACTGGACCTGTCGCACCGCCACGGCCTGCGGGTCGGCTGCGCACCCGACACCATGCTCGGCGCCGGACTCCAGACCGCGTTCCGTGCCATGGCGGAGGGCCGGATCGGGCGCCCCGCGACGGCACTGGCCGTGTTCCAGTCACCCGGCCCCGACGCCTGGCACCCGGCCCCGGAGTTCCTGTTCCAGGAGGGCGCCGGGCCGCTGTTCGACATGGGTCCGTACTACCTGACGACGCTGGCGCACGTGTTCGGTCCGGTCTGCAGGGTTACCGCCACCGGGACGCGGGGTCGTGAGACGCGCGTGATCCGTTCGGGACCGCGGGCGGGCACCGCCTTCCCGGTGACGGTGCCGACCTCCGTCAACGCACTGGTCGAATACCGCGACGGCGGTGTCGCGCAACTGGTCATGAGTTTCGACTCCGGCGTGTCCCGGACCGGGCTGGTCGAGATCACCGGACCGGCCGGGACCGCCGTGTTGCCCGACCCGAACCGGTTCGACGGGAACACGACCCTGCACCTGTTCGAGCTGGACGACACATCGGAGCTTCCGCCGCAGGGTCACACCGCGACGCGGGGCGTCGGTGTCCTCGACCTGGTGCGTGCCGCGCAGGGCGGTGCGGCGGAGCGGGCGTCGGGTGAACTGGCGTTCCACGTCCTCGACGTCATGCTGGCCGTGGAGGAGTCGATCCGCACCCGCGCGCCGGTACCGGTCACCTCGGACTTCGTGCCGGTCGCGCCACTGCCGGAGGGATGGGATCCGATGAAGCGCACGGCGTGACCGGGCGCGGCCTCAGCTCCCGTCCCGCAGCAGGGTCGCCAGGTGCGTGCGCAGCGTGGCGGTCATGTCGACCTCGTCGGGCGAGGTGAGCCACTGCACCTGTAGACCGTCCATCAAGGCGATGAACACGGTCGCCGCCCGGTCGGGGTCGACCCCGTCGCGCAGTTCCCCCGCCTCGGCCATGGCGGTGAAGGAGGCGCGCACCAGGTCACGGGCCCGCCGGTAGTGCCGCGCGAAGTATCCGTGGGCGGGATGGTCGGGCGACACCGCCTCGGCGGCGAGGCGACTGTACAGCTCCACGATGGCGGGGTGGTCGGTGTTGTGGGCGGCGAGCGACACCATGCTGCGCAGCACCGCCGCCCCGGGCGGACCGTGCAACCGTTCGCGGGCCGCGTCGACGGCGTCGCGCCGTTCGAGCACGGCGGTCAGCAACGCCTCCTTCGTCGGGAAGTGGTAGAGGAGACCGGAGTGCGAGATCCCCACGCGGCGCGCGATGTCGCGCAGTGACGCCTGCCGGTAACCCGACTCCCCGTACGCCGCCGCGGCGGCGGCGATGATGTCCTCCCGGCGGACCCGGCCCTTCGCGTAGCCCACCATGGCGGCTCCTTGTCGTGACACGGCAGAGCCTACCCACCGGGGTTCCCCGGTGGGTGGGCTCCGGCCGGGGTCAGGCGGTCGCGGCCTCGGCGGACACCTCCGGTTCGGGTGTCGCGCCGGTGTCGCGGCTCAGGCGGCGCCCCAGGAAGAGGTAGACGGCCGAGGCGCCGAACAGCACCGCCATTCCGAGCAGCACGAACCGGTAGTCCAGGACGCTGACCAGCAACGCCCCCAGGGCGATCGAGAACACCTGCGGCACCGAGATCGACTGGTTCGTGACGGAGGAGACCCGGCCGATGAGTTCCTGCGGCGACCTCCGTTGCACGAGCGTGTTCGCGGCCACGACCAGGATCGGCAGCGCGTACCCGACCACCGGCGTGATCACCAGGACCACCACCGTCTGCGGGATCACCCAGACCAGGCAGGTCAGCGCGATCAACGCCATCGACAGTGCCGCCGCGGCGACCTCTCCGAGTCTGGTGACCACCTTCGCCGCGGTGAGTCCTCCGAGGAGTCCACCGATGCCCATGACGGTGACGATCACGGAGATGAACTCCGGCGGCTGACCGAGCCCCTTGTCGGTCAACGCGAACCCGACCGATTCGACCGCCCCGATCGCGCACCCGGCGAGGAACATGCCGAGGGTGATCCGTTTGAGGGCGCCGTCGGCGGCGACGAACCGGAAGCCCGCGAGGATCTCCGGCAGCCACCGGCTCTCCGCCGGCCGGGGCGCGGGTTTCGGTTCCTCGACCCGCAGCGACCAGATGGTGGCGGCGGCGATCAGGAGGCAGGCGGCGTCCACGGCGGCGACGACGATGCCCCCGCCGACCAGGTAGAGGCCCGCACCGACCAGGGGGCCGGCCAGCCGCATTCCCTGCTGGACGGTCTGTGAGGCGCTGTTGGCCTGCACCAGCAGCTCGGCGGGCAGCATGCGTTTGAGCAGTCCGTTCAGCGCGGGACTGTCCACGGTGCTCCCCACCCCGAGCAGCAGGGCCGTCAGGTAGATGAGCCACACGTCGGCGCTTCCGCCGACGAAGGCGAGCGGGATGAGGAACGTGGCGTTGACGACGTTGGCCACCACCAGGAACGGACGGTTGCGGAACCTGTCGACGAGCATGCCGAACAGGGGCGCGGCCAGCATCGGCGCGCCGTAGAAGAACAGGGTGATGCCGGCCGCGCCGTCGGAGCCGGTCAGGTCCTTGACCCAGATGGCCAGGACGAGCAGCAGGAGTGAGTCGCCGATGGTGGCGGCGGCCGTACCGGCGAACAGCCGGGCGTAACCGGGTTGGGCGAACAGGGTGCGCATGGGGTGGTTTCCTTCAGGAGCGGGGTCGACGACCGGCGTCGGCGGGGGTGTCGGGTTCGGCGGGTGTCTCGAGGTCGGTGTCGGTGATGCCCCAGGCGACCAGCCTCACCGGGCGGGATCCGGCCGGCCGGGTCTCGGGTGCGAAGTGGCGTTGTATGTGGCGCAGGTACAGGTCCATGACCTCGCGGTTGAGTGCGGCCAGCTCATCGGCGGTCAGCCAGGCGATCGAGTTGGTCGAGAAGACCGCCTCGCGCCATTCGGGGGACTCGTCGGTCCGGGCCGCCCGCCAGTGCCGCAACCGGTCGACCTCGTGTTCGAGTTGGATGGCGCCCGCCGCCTGGCCGGCGGCGGCGAGTTCCGGCTCGTCGTCGGCGCCGCCGTAGCAGTGGCCGGTCTCGACGAACTTCCACAGGCGACGGCGTCCCGTGCCACCTGGCGCCTCCTCGATGTAGCCACCCGCGGCGAGTTGCCGCAGGTGCCATGAGCAGTTGGCGGGGCTCTCACCGACCTGCGCGGCCAACCGGGTGGCGGTGGCGGGACCGTGCACCGCCAACAGCTCGATCAGGCGCAGCCGCAGCGGATGCGCCATGGCGCGCAACACGGCGGGGTCCCGGATGGTGCGGATCGGCCACTGTTCGGAGGTCTCGGCGTCTTCCATGTGTCGAAAGATATCTTTCGAAAGAACTCTTTCCAAGCCTCGCGAGTCCGCCGAACGGCCGAAAACCCGGTATGCCGGCGGTCCACTACATCGGAGGGACGATCGGACGGATCAGGCGGCGATCCAGCGCTCCATCAGGAACCGCGCGATGGAGATCGACGGGGGCACCCGCAGCGGCGCGTCGGCACCGGCCAGCGCGGCGGCGAGTTCGGAACGGTGGAACCATCGGGCGGCGGCGATCTCGTCGTCCTGCACGACGACCGGGGCACCCGGATCGGCGAGCCCGTGGAAGCCCAGCATCAACGACCTGGGGAACGGCCACGGTTGACTGGCCACATAGGCCAGATCGCGTAGCGTCACACCGACCTCCTCCCCCACTTCACGGTGGACCGCCGCCTCGGCCGACTCGCCGGGTTCCACGAAGCCGGCGATGCACGAGAAACGATCGACGGGCCAGCCCACGCCGTTGGCGAGCAGGCAGTTGTCGCCGCCGTCGGTGATCAACACGATGACCGCCGGATCGGTGCGCGGCCACACGGTCCGCGTCCCGCTGCGCCGTTCCCAGCCGCCCGAGGCGACCTCGGTCGGGGAACCGTCGACGGTGTGGAACAGGTGGTCGGCGTGCCAGCGCACCAGCGACAGGGCCTCCGTCAACACGCCCACGTCGAAGTCCGACAGGTCGGACCCCAGTTCACGCAGCCCCGCGCCGTCGGTCACGGCGCCGGCCACGGCGAAGTAGGGTTCGTCCTCGCCGCCCAGGTAGAGCCGGTCGCCGACGGGTGCCTCGGCGGCGGTGACGTAACGCAGCCGAGGCGGATTCCCGGCCACCGGCGCGTGCCCGGTGGCCGGATCCACCACCAGGACGCGTCCCCGGTGCCACGCCTCGTCGAGCCACTTCGCGTCGGCCCTGCGGTGGGCCGCCCGGTCCAACACCGACCGGGCCAGCCTCGGCCGCACGTCAGGCCCCCACGGCGGTCAGCGCCTCCAACGGCTTCCGGATCTCACCGGAGTCACCCAACACGACGGTGACGGCGTTCGAGGGGGCGAACAACCGGGCCGACACCCGCGCCACGTCGTCCACGGTCACCTCGGCGAGTCGTCCGGCGTGCTCCAGCAACCAGTCGAGCCGCAGTCCGAATCCGGCGAACCCCGACGTCAGCGACGCCAGGCCGGACTGGGTCGCGGTTCCCAACCGCAACGTGCCGAGCGCATACCGGCGCGCCTGCTCCAGTTCCTCCTTGGTCGGCTCACCGACGGCCATCCGGCCCATCTCGTACCAGGTCTCCCACAGCGCCGCCGCCGTCACCTCGGTGGCGACATCGGCGGAGATCACCAGGGAGGACCCCGCCAGGCCGTGGTCGACGACCGAACGCGGCGAGTACGTGTAGCCCTTGTCCTCACGGATGTTGGCCACCAGACGAGAGGAGAAGTATCCGCCGTAGATCAGGTTGGCCAACTGCTGGGCCGCGTTGTCGGGATCGGTGCGCGGCAGCGCCGTCACGGCGATGCGCAGCGAACTCTGCACCGACGCGGGACGGTCGACCAGCACGAGCGGCCCGGTGCGCAGCGCCGGCACCGGCGCGATCTCGCGGGGCGACCCGGCACCGTTCCAGCCGCCCAACGCCGCCTCGCCGGCGTCCAGGGCCGCCTCGGCCGACAGGTCGCCGACGATCACGAGGGTGGCACCCGCCGGGTGCAGCCGGTCGGCGTGCAACGCGCGGAGCCGGTCGGGCGTCATCTGCGACACCGCGTCCGGTTCGGGGGTCTGCGTGCCGTACGGGTGGTCGCCGTACAGGCGTTCCAGCAGCGCCACCTGAACCAGGTGGGCGGGCTGCTGCCGGGCGACGTTGATGCGGTCGGCGAGCCGGTTGCGTTCCGACTCCACCTGGTCCTCGGGGTACGCCGCGCCGTCGACCACCTCGGCGATCGTCGCCAACACCTTCGGCAGGCCGTCGACCAGGCTGTTGCCCGCGATGAGCATGCGGTCGGCGTCCACACTCGCCGACAGCGCGCCGCCGACGCTCTGCAACTCGGCGGCGATCTGCACGACGGTCTTGTCCGCCGTGCCCGACAGGAGCGTCTGCGCCAACACCGACGACTCGGCGACGTCGGCGTAGGCGAACGGGATCCGCAATCGCACCTCCGCCAACGGCACGGAGGGCCGGTGGATGGCCAGGACGGTCAGGCCGTTCGCCAGGGTGCGCTCGTGGCAGCCGGGCAGGGTGAACTCGGTGTCCGGTGCGAGGTCCGGAACGGTCAGGACGGGCATCACGCAGCTCCTCCGGCGATGACTTCGATGGCGGCACGGCGGTGCGGGACGAGCCGGGAGGCCGCCTCGACGACCTGTTCGGCGGTGACCTCTCCCAACCGGCGGGGAAGCTCCCGGGCGACGCGGGCGTCTCCGTGGAGCGCGGCCGAGGTCGCCAGCCGCAGCACCCGGTTGATGACCGAGTCGTCCTCGTGCAGCAGGTGCAGTGCGATGCGGGCCTTCACGCGGGCGAGTTCGCCCTCGGCGAGGCCGTCGGAGGCGATCCGCGCCACCTCCTCGTCGACGGTGGCCAGCAACCGGTCCACGTCGCCTCCCGGTGGCAGGTGCGCCTGCAGCACCAGTGCCGTGGGGTCGCGCACCGCGAAGGGCTCACCCATGAAGCCCAGGTAACCCGACAGGCTCGTGGCGCTGCGGTCCCTCTGGATGAGCCGCTCCACCAGGCGGGAGGCGTCGCCGTCGGTGAGCAGTTCCGCCAGGACGACGTACGGAAGGTATCCACCGAGGTCACGGACGGGGTCGGGCACCCGCCAGGCCGCGGCGATCGCCGGCAGCGGTGCCCTCGGGTCGGTGTACGACGCGCGGCGTTCGGCCGTCAGGTCCGGCTCCCCGATGCCGGGGTGCACCGGTGCCTCGCGGGCCGGGACGTCACCGAAGTGCCGTTCGATCATCGCGGTCGCCTCGGCCACGTCGAAGTCGCCGGCGACGCTCAACACCGCGTTGCCGGCGGCGTAGTAGGTGTCGAAGAACGTCTGGGCGTCCTCCAGCGTGGCGGCCTCCAGGTCCTCGAAGGACCCGTAGCCGTCGTGGTTGTTCGGGAAGGTGTCGAACATGACCGGGGGGAGCTTCAACCAGGGGAAACCGCCGTACGGCCGGTTGAGGACGTTGACCCTGATCTCCTCCTTCACCACGTCGATCTGGTTGGCGAGGTTCTCCTCGGTGATCGCCGGGCCGCGCATGCGGTCGGCCTCCAGGAAGAGCGCCCGCTCCAGGGCGTTCGAGGGCAGCATCTCGTAGTAGTCGGTGTAGTCGAGGTGCGTCGAGCCGTTGAGAGTGCCGCCGGAGCCCTGCACGTAACTCATGTGCTCCAGTTTCGCGACGTTCGCGGAGCCCTGGAACATCATGTGCTCGAAGAGGTGGGCGAAGCCGGACCTGCCCTGCGGCTCCAGCCTGATCCCCACGTCGTACACCACCGCGACGCCCACGACCGGGACGCCGCGATCGGGGCTGAGCACCACCCGCAGGCCGTTAGGCAATCGAAACTGCTCGACCGGGAAGGCGGTCGCCGGAATGTCCACCTGTTCGGGAGTTATCACAAGCGAACCATATCCCGCGTCCCGCCCGGATCGTCGGCCACGCGGTGCGACACCCCGCAGCCATACCCCCCGGGGGCATGTTAAGGTCGCTCCCATACCCCGTGCGGGTATATCGAGACGACGAGAGGTGATTGCGTTGAAGACCCCGATCAAGATCGCCGGATACGTCGCCGGGCTGGCGGTCGTCTTCGCCGCCGCCCTGTGGGCGGGCGGCCGGTTCGACTTCTCACCCCAGGACGCCGAGGCCACACCGGACGGCGCACACGACGACGGGCACGGCGGCGACCACGACACCGCCGCCGACGACCCACCCGGCGGGCTGCAGATCGCACAGGACGGCTACCGGCTCGTCCCCGAAAGCGACGTGCACACCGGCGGGGACTACCGCTTCCACATCGAGGGCCCCGACGGCGCACCCGTGACGGAGTTCACCACCGAACACGACGCCGACCTCCACCTCATCGTGGCCCGCCGCGACCTGACCGGTTACCAGCACCTCCACCCCGAACTCGCCGACGACGGCACCTGGAGCACCCCGCTCGACCTGCCGGAACCCGGCCAGTACCGGGTGTTCGCCGACTTCGCCCCCGCCGGGGCCGAAGGACTCACCCTCGGCGCCGACCTCGCCGCACCCGGCGACCACACCCCCGCCGACCTCCCCGAGCCCGCGGCCGAATACCGGGTGGACGACTACACCGTCACCCTGGACGGCGACGTGTCGGCCGGAACGGCCACCTCGGTGACCCTGTCGGTGAGCCTGGACGGGGAACCCGTCACCGACCTGGAGCCCTACCTCGGCGCGTACGGCCACCTCGTCGCACTGCGCGGCGGCGACCTGGCGTACCTGCACGTCCACCCCGAGGGCACCCCCGGCGACGGTGAGACCACCCCCGGCCCCGAGGTCGGATTCCAGATCACCGTTCCCAGCCCCGGCGATTACCGGCTGTTCCTCGACTTCAAGCACGACGGCGAGGTCCGCACCGCCGAGTTCACGCTCTCGGTGCCGCCCACCGGCGGCCACCCCGACGACACGCCCTCGGGCGACACCGCCACGGAGTCCCCGTCCGGTGACGGCCACGAGGGGGACGACGACGGCGGCCACGGCCACTGACGACCCCGCGCCGACCCGGCTGCGGCATTGCTCACAGGGCGTTGCCGACGGCCGGGTCGGCTGCTTTACTTGCCAATCGTGACGAGCCGACACCACTGGGGACACCGCGGGGACACCGCGCCGTCCGTCATGGTCGTCTGCCGCCGAATGTGTGCCATCTGAGGGCTCCCGCCACACCCGCGCCGCGCCCCGAAGCGGCCGTTCGCCATCGCCCGATAGGCACACCATGATCCGTCTCCGCGACATCACCAAACGGTTCGGCGACATCGTCGCCGTCGACGACGTGAACCTCTCCGTACCCGCCGGCCGCATCCACGGCGTACTCGGCCGCTCCGGCGCCGGCAAGTCGACGCTGCTGCGCACCGTCAACCTCCTGGAACGGCCCGACCGTGGCACCGTCGAGGTCGACGGCGTCGACCTCACCCGGCTCGACCACGACGCGCTCCGGCACGCCCGAAGCCGCATCGGGATGGTCTTCCAACACTTCCGCCTACTGCACAACCGGACGGTCGCCGCCAACGTCGCGCTCCCGCTGAAACTCCACGGGACACCCCGTAACCTGCGCGCCACACGCGTTCGGGAGCTGCTGGAACTGGTGGGCCTGCCCGACAAGGCCGACGCCTACCCCTCCCGGCTGTCGGGCGGGCAACGGCAACGCGTCGCGATCGCCCGCGCCCTGGCGTCCGGTCCCGAGGTGCTGCTCTCCGACGAGGCGACCAGCGCACTCGACCCGCAGACCACCATCGACATCCTGGACCTGCTGGTGAAGCTGCGCGCCGAACTCGGCCTCACCATCCTGCTGATCACCCACGAACTGGACGTGGTCACCCGGATCTGCGATTCGGCCTCGATCATGACCGACGGCGCCGTCACCGAGTCCGGCCCGGTGGCCGACCTGCTCGCCACACCCGGCTCGCAACTCGGTTCCCAGGCGTTCCGGCTACCGGACGAGGGCGTGTCCCTCGACCCCCGGACCGGCCTGGAGATCACCTTCACCGGTGCCGCGGTCGGGGACCCGGTCGTGGCGACACTGGTCAACCGGTTCGGACTGGACGTGTCGATCACCGACGCCGCCGTGCACACCACCACCTCCGGCACGGTCGGCAGGCTACGGCTGCGGCTTCCGGAGGGGACCGACCCGGTTCCGGCCGTGGAGTGGCTGGCGACCAACGGATACGGGGTGCGACGCGCATGACCGAGAAACTCGTCGAGGCGAGCCTGGAGACCCTCCACATGGTCGGCCTCTCGGCACTGTGGACGCTCCTGGCCGGTGTGCCGTTGGGTGTGCTGCTGTTCGCGACCGGACCCGGCGGCTTCCGGCGCAGGCCGGTCACCCACCGCGTGGTGGGCACCGTCGTCAACGTCGGGCGGTCCGCGCCGTTCGTCATCCTGATGGTGGCGATCACCCCGCTCACCCGCGCCCTGGTCGGCACCACCATCGGCAGCGCCGCCGCCGTGGTGCCGCTGGCGGTCGCCGCCGTGCCGTTCTTCGCCAGGCTCGTGGAGTCCGCACTGCTCGACGTGGATCCGGGCCTGCTGGAGGCCGCCGACTCGATGGGCGCCGGCCGCCTCGGCACCATCCGGCACGTGATGCTCCCCGAGGCACTGCCGGGACTGCTACGCGGCTTCACGGTCACGGTCGTGGCCATCACCGGCTACTCCGCGATGGCCGGCGCGATCGGCGGCGGCGGCCTGGGCGACCTCGCCATCCGCTACGGATACCAGCGCTACGAGACCGGCTACATGATCGCCACCGTCGTGCTGCTGGTGGCGTTGGTGCAGGTCGTGCAGTTCCTCGGCGACCACACCGCGCGGCGACTCGACCGCCGCTGAGCACTCCCCCGTCGGCCGCATCGTCGCGGCCCCCGTGTTTCCTTTGAATCCGATAGGAGAAACAGAATTATGAAACGTCACCTCGCCGTCGCGGGCATCGCCGGCCTGACCGCCGCCACGGTGCTGACCGGTTGCGCCTCCGGAGACGACGACACCCTATTGGTCGGGGCCAGTCCCACGCCGCACGGGCAGATCCTGGAGTTCATCTCCGAGAACCTGGCCGCGGACGCCGGGCTCGACCTGGAAGTGGAGGAGTTCGCCGACTACACGCAGGTCAACCCCGCGCTGCAGGCCGGCGACCTCGACGCCAACTACTTCCAGACCCCCGCCTACCTCGCCGAGTACAACGACGGCAACGACGGGAACCTGGTCAGTGTCGCGGAGGTCCACGTCGAACCGATGGGTCTGTACTCGAACTCCGTGACCTCGCTCGACGCGATCCCCGACGGTGCGCAGGTCGGCATACCCAACGACGCCAGCAACGGCGGCCGCGCACTGCAACTGCTCCAGACCGCCGGACTGATCACGCTCGCGGAGGGCGCGGGTGAACTGGCCACCGAGGACGACATCGTCGACAACCCGAAGAACCTGGAGGTCGTACCGCAGGAGGCGGCACAACTGCCCCGATCGCTGGAAGACCTCGACCTGGCGGTGATCAACGGCAACTACGCGCTGGAGGCGGACCTGTCACCGGCGGACGACGCGCTCGCCGCCGAGGCGGGCGAGGGCAACCCCTACGCGAACCTGCTCGTGGTCACCGAGGAGAACCGCGACGACCCGCAGGTCCAGAAGCTGGCCGAACTGCTCAACTCCCCCGAGGTCGCGCAGTTCATCGAGGACACCTTCTCCGACGGCTCCGTAATCCCCGCCTTCTGACCCGATCGGTCGTAGACGGCACGAGTGCACCGCCCGGCCCACGACGCCGATGGGCCGGGCGGTGCGACGTCATGCCGCCGAGCGCGGTGTGAATCCTATGGTCAGTTCCACCTCCAGGTCGTCCGCCAACCTCTCCAGAAGTGGAATGGTCGGCGTCACCCCGCCGCCCTCCAGTCGCGAGACCTGCGGTTGGCTCATTCCGGCCCGCTCGGCGAGTTCGGATTGGCTGATGCCCAATTCCATCCGACGGTCGTAGACGAGCCGGCCGAGCAGATAACCGCGGCGGGCGGCTTCATAGTCCTCCGAGTGACCCGCCTGTCGATGCCATCCGGCGTGATCCGACCTGATGACCGTCATCGCTGCTCCTGAGGAAAACCGGTTGATGCCACTAACTGGGACATGTTTTTCAACGCCAGGTGGCAGCACCAGTAGGACCACTGGTAGCATTAACCCATGAAAGTGAGCGTGAGCCTACCAGAGAGTGACATCACCTTCGTGGACGACTACGCCCGGAGAATGAACGTCCCCTCCCGTTCTGCCGTGCTGCACAAGGCATTGGAACTGCTCCGCATGGATGAGCTTGAAGAGGAGTACTCACAGGCTTGGGACGAGTGGGAAGGCAGTGACGACGCCGCACTGTGGGATCAGACCAGCAGCGATGGACTCGCCGATGCGGCGGGGTGACATCTACCTGGTCGATTTCGAACCACATCAAGGTAGTGAGGCCAACAAGGTGCGTCCTGCCGTCATCGTCAGCAACGATGCGGCGAACCGGTCTGCGGAGAGGCGCGGTCGTGGGGTGGTCACCGTGGTTCCACTCACGTCCAACACCACCCGGATCCTGTCATTTCAGGTATACCTAGAGGGCCGGGAATCGGGCCTCCGGCAGGACTCCAAGATCCAGACAGAACAGATCCGGGCCGTCGATGTGAGCAGGATCCGAAATCGCCTGTCGACACTGAGCGACCAGAAGTTGATGGAACTCGACCGGGCCACTCGGTTGCACCTGGCGTTGTAGGGTCTGCGGACCCGCACCCTGGCCGGGGATGTCGGGCGGGCGTGGTTTGATGACTCGCGTGACTTCGCCCGGGTATCGCTTCGTGGCCCCGCCGGCCTATGCGACCGCCGGCGGCGCACCCCGTCGCCTGGACCCCGGGCAGGCCCGGGTCGTCGCCCACCGGTTCGGGCCGCTGCTCGTGCACGGTGGCCCCGGAACCGGCAAGACCACCACGCTGGTGGAGTCGGTCGCCGCCCGGGTCGATGAGGGCGTACCGCCGCAGGACATCCTGGTACTCGGCTTCGGGCGGCGGGGTTCCGCCCGGTTGCGGCACCGGATCGCCGCCCGGCTGGGTCGCACCGGCGCCGAGGTCGCCGTCCACAGTTTCCCGGCGTTCGCGTTCGCGCTGCTGCGGCTCGCCGCCGCCCGGCGTGGCGCACCGCCACCCCGGCTCCTCAAGGGACCGGAGCAGGACGTCGTGATCCGGGAACTGCTGGCCGCCGACGACGTCGCCTGGCCCGACTCGGTCACGCCCGCCCTGGCGACCCGGGCGTTCGTCGAGCAACTGCACGACGTGCTGCAACGCGCCACCGAACGCGGTATCTCGGCGCCGCGGCTCGCCGAACTGGGGCGCGTCCACGACCGGCCGGAATGGGTGGCCGCCGCCGACTTCCTGACCAGGTACGTGGACGTCCTGGCGCTGTCGTCGTTGACCGGTGCGGCGTCCTACGACGCGGCGGAGATCATCCGCGCGGCGGCCCACGAACTCGCCTCCGATCCGGGCCTGATCCGGCCGCCCGCGTACGTCTACGTGGATGAACTACAGGAGATCGTGCCCGCCCAGTCGGAGTTGCTGAGGCTGGTCGCCGGTGGCGGGGCGAACCTGGTCGCGTTCGGCGACGCCGACTCGGCCGTGTTCGGCTTCCGGGGCGGCGATCCCACGGTGATGCGTGACTTCCCCACGGTCTTCCCCACGGCGGCGGGGGATCCCGCGCCGGAGGTCGATCTCGCGGTCTGCCACCGCAGCGCCTCGGCCCCCCACTCCGCCGCCGCCTCGGTGGCGGCGCGGCTGCGCGGCTCGGCGCGGCACCGCGGGCATCTGCCTCCGCCGGAGGTCGGTGCCGGGGACGTGACGGTGACGGTCCTGCCGTCCGGCGGCAGGCAGGCCGGGTACATCGCGGACGTGCTGCGCCGCACGCACCTGCGGGACGGCGTGCCGTGGTCGCGGATGGCGGTGCTGGTGAAGTCGGCGACGGAGCACCTGCCGCAGATCTCCCGGGCACTGCGGCAGGCGGGAGTACCGGTCAAGCGCGCCGCCGACGACACGCCGCTGTCGGCGCAGCCGATGGTGGCGCAGTTGCTGACCGTCATCCGTTGCGGGTTGAACCCGAAACTGCTGGACGAGCCGACGGCGGTGGCGTTGCTGCACTCCCCGTACGGCGGGGCGGACGCCCTGCGGGAGCGGCGACTGCGCCAGGAGTTGCGGCGCCGCGCGGTGCGGTCCGACGTGTTCAGGCACAGCGGTGAGCTGCTGGTGGAGGCGCTTCGGGAACCGGACGTGCTCGACGAGTTCGACGACGCCGACTGGGTGGCGCCCGCCCGCCGGATCGCCCGGTTGCTGACCGTCGCGGCCACCGCGACCGGCAGCGTCGAGAACGTGCTGTGGGAGGTGTGGCGGGCGGCGGGCGTGTCGGACCGGCTCGCCGCGCTCGCGGTCTCGGGCGACAGTCGCGCGGAGGCGGCGGACTCCGATCTGGACGCGATGATGACGTTGTTCGACTGGGCCGCCGAGTTCACCGACCGGCTGCCGGGCGCCGGCCCCGAGGTGTTCTGCGCGCACGTCATGGAACAGGTCATCCCGGCCGATTCCCTGGCGCGGCACGCCCGGCGTGGTGAGGCGGTCCGGTTGACGACGGTCCACCAGGCCAAGGGTGGCGAGTGGGACGTCGTCGTGGTCGCCGGTGTCCAGGAGGGCCGGTGGCCGAACCTGCGGCCACGCGGTTCGCTGATGGGCGCCGAACAGCTCGTGGACGCCGCGGCGGGGAACCCGCCGGAACAGATGAACGTGATGGCGGCGCTGCTGGAGGAGGAGCGGCGGCTCTTCCACGTGGCGGTGAGCCGGGCGCGGGATCGCCTGGTGGTGACGGCCGTCTCCGACGACGACGAGTCACAGCCGAGCCGGTTCGTGTCGGAACTGGGGGTCACCCCGGTGGAGGTGACCGCGTTGCCGCGTGCCCTGACGCTGCCGGCGCTGGTAGCGGAGCTGCGTACCGCCGCGTGCGGTCCGGAGGGGGCCGGGCGTGACGCCGCGATCGCGCAGTTGCGGCGCCTGGCCGAGGCCGGTGTGCCGGGCGCCGACCCCGCCGACTGGTGGGGCCTGCGTCCCCTGTCGGACGAGCGGGAGCTGCACCTTCCGGGCGAGCGTGTGAAGGTGTCGCCCTCGACGATCGAGCGGTTCGACCAGTGTGGACTCCGTTGGATCCTGGAACGTCACGGCGGCAACGAACCCGCCGGACTGCCGCAGAAGATCGGCGACCTGGTCCACGCCGCCGCCGAGGCGGCCGCCGGTACGGCCGACCCGCAGGGCGCGATGCGCGAGTTCGTCGACCGGCGCATCGGCCTGTTGCCGTTCGCGGCACCGTGGAAGGCCCGGCAGGACATGGAGCGGGTACGCGGGATGGTCGACAAGCTCGGCGGCTGGCTGGCGGACAATCCACGCACCCTGGTGGCGGCCGAGGCTCGGTTCACCGTCTCCCTCCCCGACATCGCCCCGGGCGTGTCGGCCGAGCTGTCGGGCGTGGTCGACCGGGTCGAGCGGGACATGGACGGCCGGTTGCACATCGTCGACATCAAGACCGGCACCACGCCGATCACGCAGAAGGAGGCGGCGGTCAACCCACAGTTGGCGGCCTACCAGTTGGCGGTGGAGGCGGGCGCGTTCTCCGAGTGGAGCGACGTCCGCGAGCCCGGTGGCGCGTCGCTGGTGTACACCGGCACCAAGGGCGCGTCCGTGTCGGTGCGGGAACAGCCCGCGTTGCCCGACGCCGCCGATCCGGGGTGGGCGCGGGACAAGGTCACCGACGTGGCCGGGCGGATGGCGGGTGCGACGTTCCTCGCGGTCCACTCGCGTCGCTGCGACACCTGCGCGGTGAAACAATGCTGCCCGATCAGCGGTAAGGGCGGGTCGGTCACCGAGTGAGCGTCCGGGTGGGACGGGAGGGAGCAGGATGAGCGGGCACCGTTTCTCGGCGCGTCGGCTGGCGGCGCTGCTGGGCGACCCACATCCGCCGACGGCGCAGCAGGCCGCCGCGATCGAGGCGCCGCTCTCGCCGCAGTTGATCGTCGCGGGCGCCGGTTCGGGGAAGACGGCGACCATGGCGGCGCGGGTGGTGTGGCTGATCGCCAACGGGCACGTCCGGGCGGACCAGATACTCGGGTTGACCTTCACCCGCAAGGCCGCCGCCGAGCTCGCCCGCCGGATCCGGAGCAGGTTGGCGCGACTGGCCGGAGTGGACGGTGTCACCGGCCCGGGCGGCGAGCCCGCGACCGGGGAACCGACCGTCTCCACCTATCACGCGTACGCCGCCTCGCTGGTGACCGAACACGGTCTGCGGGCGGGTATCGAGACCGGTGCGACGGTCCTGTCGTCGGCGCAGGCGTGGCAGGTGGCGTACGCGGTGGTGCGGGGTTACGACGGCGACATGTCGGCGACGAACCTGAGTGTCGACGAGATCGCCAAACGGGTGCTGTCGCTGTCCGACGAGATCTCCGAACACCTCAGCGACGCCGACGGCGTGCGCGGCCACACCGAGCAACTGCTGGAGGAACTGCGGGCACGGCTCGGCCGGTCGACGAAGGCGGTGGAGGACCTGGTGACGGGCCTGCGGGCCAGGCTCCAGCTCCTTCCACTGGTGGCGGAGTACCGGGAACGGAAGCGGGCGATGCCCGCACAGGACTTCGCGGACCAACTGGCGCAGGCCGCCCATCTGGCGATCACGGTCCCGCAGGTGGGCGTGATCGAGCGTGAGCGTTACCCGGTGGTCCTGCTCGACGAGTACCAGGACACCTCGCACGCCCAGGTGGAACTGCTCAAGGCGGTGTTCGGCGGCGGGCATCCCGTCACGGCGGTCGGCGACCCCTGCCAGTCGATCTACGCGTGGCGCGGTGCCAGCGCCGGGACGCTCGCGCGTTTCCGCGACGACTTCCGCACCCGGGACGGTGAACCCGCCGCGCGCGCCGAACTCACCGTCTCGTGGCGCAACACCGCCGCGGTGCTCGGCGTCGCCAACGCGATCTCGGAGCCACTGCGGGCCGGCGGCCTGCCGGTGTCGGTCCTGGAGCCGGGGGCGGCGGGCGACGGCGAGGTGACGGCGGCGCTGTTGTCCACGGTGGATGACGAGGCGGAATGGGTCGCGGACCGGATCCGGCGTCACTGGGACGAGACCGATCCGCAGTCGCCGCCGTCCACGGCGGTGCTGGTGAGGAAACGGGACCAGATAGCGCGGCTGGAGCGGGCGCTGCGGGACCGCGACCTGCCGGTCGAGGTGGTCGGTCTCGGCGGCCTGCTCGACGCGCCCGAGGTCAGGGAGGTGTACGCGACGCTGCAGGTGCTGGCCAAGCCGGGTTCGGGACCGGCGCTGGTGCGGCTGCTGACCGGGCCGAGGTGGCGGATCGGGCCACGGGACCTGACGGCGCTGTATCGCAGGGCCAGGGAACTCGCCCCGGAACAGCGCGGCTACGAGCCGACCGCCGAGGGGCTCGACGAGGTCACACTCGCGGAGGCACTGGAGGACCCGGGCGACCCGGATTCCTACAGCCCGGCCGCGTGGGAGCGGTTCGGGGAACTCCGCGCCGAACTCGCCCTGCTGCGTTCCCGCGCCGACCAACCGGTGACCGACCTGATCGGCGAGATCTGCCGCGTGTCGGGCCTGGACGTGGAGATCATCGTCCACCGGCAGGACACCGCCCGGCTCGACGCCTTCGTCGAGGAGGCCGCCCGGTACAGCGGCTACGCGGCGGCGCCGAGCCTCGCGGGCTTCCTGTCCTATCTGGAGGCGGCCGAGGAGCGGGAACGGGGATTGGAGGTCACCGGCGCCACCGTGCACACCGGTGCCGTCCAGATCATGACCGTCCACGCCGCCAAGGGCCTGGAGTGGGACTGCGTGGCCGTTCCCGGCCTGGTCGACGGGGGATTCCCGGGCCGCACCCGGGACGCGAACTGGCTCACCGCCACCGGCCGCCTCCCGTACCCGCTGCGCGGCGACGCCATGGAGTTGCCGGTGTTCGACCTGAGCGAGGTGACCGCTCCCCGCGACCTCACGACGGCAGTGAAACGGTTCGCCGCGGATCTGCGGGAACACCACGAGACGGAGGAACGCCGACTGGCGTACGTGGCGTTCACCCGGGCGCGCCACCGACTGTGGGCCTGCGGCCACTGGTGGAGCCCCGCCGCGCAGTCGCCCCGGGGACCCTCCACCTTCCTCACCGAGCTGCGGGCCGCCGGCGCCACGGTCGGGGAATGGCTGGCGGCACCGACTTCGCAGGAGAATCCGCTGCTGGCCGACCACGTGCAGGCGGTGTGGCCGCCCACCGATCCGCTCGGCGAACGGCAGGCCGCGTGGCTCGCGGCCGCCGAGGCGGTCCGTCGTCCCGTCGAGCCCGGCTCCGACGCCGCCGACTCCCGGTGGGCCGAGGAGGTCGACCTGTTGCTGGCAGAGCGGGCGGAGTCGGCGGCCGACGAGGCGGTACTGCCGCGGCCCGACCGGCTGTCGGTGTCGCAACTGGTCGCCTGGCACACCGACGCGCAGCGGTTCGCGTCCTCGCTGCGCAGGCCGGTGCCGGAGGCACCCGCACCGCACACCCGGCGCGGTACCGCCTTCCACGCCTGGGTGGAACGGCGGTTCGGCGCCACCGCGCTCATCGACCTGGCCGAGCTGCCGGGCGCGGCCGACCCACACGCGGCACCGGACGAGTCGCTACGTGAACTGCAGGAGGCGTTCGAGGCGTCGGAGTGGGCGGGCCGGACTCCGGTGGCGTTGGAGGTGCCGTTCACGACGGTTCTGGAATCGGTCGTGGTGCGGGGACGCATGGACGCCGTCTTCGCGACACCGGACGGCGGATACGAGGTCGTCGACTGGAAGACCGGACCACCGCCACGCGGCCGGGCCGCCAGGGCCGCGGCGATGCAGTTGGCGGCATACCGGCAGGCGTGGGCGGCGCTGCGGAACGTCCCGGTGGCGAAGGTGACGGCGGCGTTCCATCACGTCGCGGACGACGTCACGATCAGGCCCGCCGACCTTCCGGGCCTCGCGGAGCTGGCCGAGCCGCTGCGGACCCGCGACACCGGACCACTGCCGCGGACCCGGACCGCGACGCCGGCGGAGGAACACACCTCGCCCGCCGCGGGCGGACCCACGGCGGGCGGGGCGGACGACCGCGGTGTCACAGCAGCGCCGTGACCTCACGGGTGTAACCGTCGTGTCCGAGCCGGTTCGGGTGGTAGGACTCACCGATCGGATTGGACAGTCCGTTGAGCCATTCGACGTCGTCGCAGACGGCGTGCCCGTCGAAGGCGTCCCGCGCGTCCAGGTAGGTGAATCCGAAGTCGGCGGCGACCGCCTCGGTGGTGTCGGACAACAGGTCGGCCGCCGCGTTGAGGCGTTCCTGCTCACCGGCGCTGATCCGGGCCGCGAAGTTGCAGGTCTCGCCGTTGAACAGCCTCGGGTACCCGACCACGATCACGGTGGCGCCGGGCGCCGCCGCCGCGATGTCGGTGTAGAGGGCGTCGAGCCTGCCGGGCAGTGTGGTGCGGATGAAGTTCTCGGCACGGTCGATGTCGCCCCAGCAGGTCCACGGCCAGGGCCGGGCACAGGACACCAGCACGTCGGTCCAGCCGGTGTCGTTGCCTCCGGCGGAGACGGTTATCAGGTCGGTCTCGGCGGACAGGTTCCCCAGTTGTTCGTTGCGTACGTCGGCGATCCTGGCGCCGGAGCAGGCGTCGAAGGTCAGGGTGTAGCCGTGCTGTACGGCCAGTTGGGCGGGATAGGAGTGGTGTGACCGCTGGCATCCGGAGTCGAAGTACTCACGGGTTCCGGTGCCGGAGCTGTAAGAGTCACCCAGGGCCACGTAGTCGACGGCGTCGCCGCCGGGGTCCGCCGATGCCGGGCCGACGGAGACGAGCAGCATCGTCGCGGCCGCGGCCGCCACCATGCCGAGTTTCATCAGGGAGCGCATCCAAGTCCTCCGGGGGTCGAGAATGGATACTGGGCGTGATGTACTCCACGGTCCCAGGAACGGGGACGGATGTCCAGAGGCGATCACGCACCGTGGGCCCGAAGGTCCATAACCGGGCGATAACCGGTGCGGGGAGGGCCGGTGGCCCGTGGCCCCGGCCGTGCCGGTTGTCCGCATCGGCGACACTTGACGGCGTGAAGGACGAGATCCGGCCCGAGAGCCCTCCGCCGCCGCCGACCGACGGCGTCGATCGCAGGATGCTGCTGTGGTTCGCCGCGGCGGGCGGCGGCATCGCGGTCGTCGGTGTGGTGCTGGTGCTGATCCTCACGCTGACCAGCGGCCTGCCCGGTGACACCCCGGGGGAGCAACCGGGTCCGAGCGAGAGTCTTCCCCCGCTCGCGGCCGCGTGCCCACCGCCGACGGAACAGCCGCCGGAGGGTGAGGAGATGCCCCCGTACGAGGGGGACGTCACCGTCGACGAGGCCAGCGGCATCAGCTACAAGGCGTTCGACGACCCGTGGCTGCCCTGGACCCAGAACTGGACGCAGGGCGAGTTGCAGGTCTCCTACCTGGTGGGCCAGTACTTCGTCACCGAGGAGTACGCGGGCGGGCAGTATCTCGCGTCGATCCTGTCCGGTCACGTGCCCGCGGCCGTCAACGACGGCACCGACCTGGACCTCAAGTGCGTGAGCGAGCAGGTCGTCGCCGACGTGCGGGACAACTACTATCCGCAGCCGAACGAGATGGAGTCGATCCGGGACGAGGCGGTCGTGTTGGGCGGCAGGCCCGCGTGGATCCGTGAGTTCCGGTTGAGCTTCACCCAGGAGGGCCTGACCGCGACCGACGAGCTGGTGGGTGTGGCGCTCATCGACGTGGGTCGCGCGGAGGCCGCGGTGTTGTACGTGTCGATCCCGGGAACCCACTCCGAGTACGACGACGTCGTCAGCGAGGTCATGGACTCGGTGCGGCCCACCGGTTAGCGCCCGTGCGGTGAGTCCGCGCGCCTCGGTTCCGGCGCCGCGGTGTCACTCGTGGCCCTCCGGCGCGCGAGCCGGGGCCGGACGCGCCGGGACCGGTCGTCGGACGGTGTACCCACGCAGCCGTCGCGGCGCGGGTCGCCCGCGCCACCGGCGGGTCCGATGGCGCTGACCCCGCCGAAGTAGTGCGCGTCGCCGTGCCAGTGGGTCACCCGGTAGCCGGCGCGACGCAGGTCCACCTCGGCGCGGCCGGGCAACGGCGCCTCACAGATGACCCGCCGACCCACGACGTGCCACCGGTCCGCGGCGATGGCCGCGTCGATGGGTTCCCCGTCCAGGAGATGCCGGACGAGGGTGTGGACGAGTGCGGTCCGGATGCGGGACGCCCCGGCCGCACCGATGGCGAGTTCCACCGCGTCGGCGCCGGGACGCAGCACCACACTCGGGCACATCATGCTGTGCATGCGGTCGCCCACACCGACTCCGGCGTCACGCAGCTCGCCCTCACCGAGCATCGAGTTCAGGTGTACGCCGGTGCCCGAGGGCCACACCCCGGAACCGACGCCGAGTGTGGTGGTGACGGCGCAGGCGTTGCCGGCCGCGTCCAGCACGGAGATGTTCGTGGTGTCGCCCGGCGAGGCGTCGGGCCGGCTGCTCAACGCCTCGGCCAGCATCACCGGGCGCTTCGCGGCGTCCACTCCGGACAGGGCCGCGAGCCGGCCGAGGGTGCCGACGGTGTCGGCGCGGTCGCGGCGACCGATGACGCGCCGCCCACCGAAGTCCACGGCCGTCACCGGCAACCACCGGGGCCGGTACGCGGCCAGGTCGGCGGCCGACAGGGCACCGCCCTCGGCGCGTACCGCCGCCACCAGGCGCGCCGCCGTGTCACCGTGGTAGAAGTCGGCCGTCCCGGTCTCGGCCAGTGCCCTCAGCGTGTCGGCGAGCCCGGGATGCCTCACGAGACGACCGGCGGTTAAAGGCTTCCCGTCCGGGGCGTAGGCGCGTCCGCCGTCCCCCGGCAGCAGGGCCGCCGCCAGGGCGGGCAACGCTGCGGCGTGCCGGGCCAGCAGCGGGGCGCCGCGCTCGGCGATGGCGATCGCGGGGGCGATCAGCCGGCGCCAGGGCAGCCGGCCGAACCGGTGGTGCAGTTCGCGGCAGCCCGCCGGGACGCCCGGCACTGCCACGCTGGCCGCGCCGACGGCGAACTCCAGGGGCATCCCGCCGAAGTCGACGTCGATGGGACGCACGGGTGCGACCGTGGCGGGCGGATCCAGTCCGGGCGTAGACACGAAGAAGTCCAGGCAGCTCACCTGCCTGGACTTCGCATCGTAGTACGTGGCGAATCCCCCACCGCCGAGACCGGTCATGACCGTCTCGGCGACACAGGACGTCAGGACCGCCGCGATCGCGGCGTCGGCGGCGGTGCCGCCGTCGGCCAGCACCGCCACACCGGCCTCCACTGTGGCCGGGTGGCCGGCGGCGACCCCGGCGTTGCTCATACCGGGCAGCCTAAGCCGCCGAGCGCGATGTGACTGTCGGGAACCCGTCAGCCGCCCGCCGTGAAACCGACACCGCGGACGACCGGCTCACCTATCTCCACATAGGCCAGCTTGTCCACGGGGACGATGAGCCGGCGGCCCTTGTCGTCCTGGAAGCTCAAGGTGCGCTCGTCGGAAGACAACGCCGCCGACACCGCGCCCTCGATGTCGTCGGCCGACTCGGCGCTCTCGAACACCAGTTCCCGCGGCGCGTACTGGACACCGATCTTGACCTCCACAGGCCCTCTCCTCTTCGTCGTCATGGGTGTGACGTGTTCCCACGGCACCCGTACCCGCAGGTGCGCGCCGCCCGATCACCACCGCGCCGCCGGTCTCCCGGCGTCACACGGCACCCGATCCGGCGCCCGCCGCCCTGCACGAGGTTACGAGACAACCGTCGGTACACCGGCACCGGTGTGGCCGCGACCCGCGACCCGGTGAGGTGCCGTGGCGTGACAACAGCACCCGCCGGGCCGTCATTCCCGATCCCACGGAACCGGGGTCCCGGCGCGGGGATCAGGCCGGATCGGACTCCGGCTCGCCCTGCAACGGGAACCGGGAGATGCCGCGCCACGCCAACGTGGCCAGCAGTTCGACGGCCTCCTCCTTGGGCACCGCGCGCTTGGACGCCAACCAGCGCCGCGCGGCCATCTCCGCCGCGCCCGTCAATCCGATGGCGAGCAGGTCGGCGCGTTCCCGCCCGACGCCGGTGTCGGCCATGATCGTCTGGGCGATGGCCTGGCCGCAGTCGCGTTCGACCCGGTCGACCCGCTCGGCGACCGCCGGATCGTTGCGCAGGTCGGATTCGAACACCAGCCGGAACGCCTCCCCCCGGGCGTCGACGAAGTCGAAGTACGCCCGCATCGCGGCCTGGACGCGGAACTTGTTGTCGGTGGTGGACTCCATGGCCTTGCGGACCGTGTCGACGAGTGCGGCGCCGTGCGTGTCCAGCAGCGCCAGGTAGAGCTCCAGCTTGCCGGGGAAGTGCTGGTACAGGACCGGTTTGCTGACACCGGCGCGGTCGGCGATGTCGTCCATCGCGGTGGCGTGGTAGCCACGGGCGACGAACACCTCCTGGGCGGCGTCGAGTAGCTGGCGGCGACGCTCGGTCCGCGGCAACCGGGCACCACGTCCGTCTGTGAGAGTCATACTCCAGCCTCGATTCTGTATTCGCGTCATGTCGTTACCGGCCGGTCACGACTCCGCGTGCTACGGGCGTCTTCAGTCGCCGGTCCTTCTTAAGGTAACGTGCGAACAGCCTATGAGAGGGGTCGCGTGGTGTACCAGCCAAACCAACCCGATGACGCCGGCGCGCCCGAGAACATGGTGCGATCGCAGTTCGGTTCACCACGCCCGGGCAGTAACGGCGCGGGACACCGCCGCGACAAATCGGCCGATGTGCCCGAAACGTACCGTTTCGATCCGTCGCGTCCCCGCCGTCGCCGTTACGCCGGTGAGAAACCCGAGGAGACGGCCGAGACCACCGAGACCACGGACTCGGAGGACGAGGGCGGCCCCGGCTGGACGGTGGCGCGCCCCGACCACCTCCTCAACGGCAGCACGGGTGCGACCACTCCCGAACCGCGCCGGCCCAGCCGGGCGGAACGCCGCCGGCAGGCCGAGAACCCGTCCGCCGACGAGACCGACGAGGACACCGCCGACGAGTACGCCTCCACGCGACGCTCCGACCTGACCCGCATCGCCACCTTCCTGCGACGCACGCAGGAGACCGAAGCCGATTCGGCGGACGACGAGGCGGCGGCGGGCGTGGCGGAGAAGACGTCCGAACTGCCGACCGTCACCCGGCGTCAACCGACCCCGCTGATCCCCTCACCGGCGGAGCCGGTGGACGCCACCGACTCGGTGTTGGCGGCGGTCCGCGACATCCCCGGCGTCAACGGTGCCCGGCTGACCGACTCGGACCAGCGGCTGGCCCTCGACGTGGCCGACGACGCCGACGCCGAACTCGTGCAGCGGCAGGTCGCCGACATCCTCAACCGGCAACTGGGCGTCCAGGCGCGGCCGGTCAGCGCCGCGGTGGGCACCATCGAGACCGACGGCGCCGACCGCGGTGTCCCGGCCGTGAGCCGCGCCGTCCTGGAACGGATCCAGGTCATCACCTCCGGTTTCGAATCCACCGTCGAGGTCGCGCTCGCCGTGGACGGGGCGCGGGCCGTCGGGCGGGCCAGCGGTCCGGCCGTCGACTGGCACATCCTGCGGGGCGCGGCCGACGCCACGGTCGACGCGGTCGGCGTCCTGGTCGGCCGGGACGCCCGTGTCGTGGTGGAACACGCCTCGATCGAGCCCGCCGGTTCGGTGAAGGTGGCGCTGGTGGTGGTCCTGCTGCTCACCGAGGCCGGAGCGGAACAGCTCGCGGGCGCCGCGCCGGTCACCGGCGACCGCCGTCAGGCGATCGTTCACGCCACCCTGTCTGCGCTCAACCGCCGCATCGAGGCGTTGCTGGCGTGAGGCGGTTCCACCGGGGCGCCGTGACGCGCCGGTCCCCCTCAACTCGGAAACCACCGCCCGTATCGGTCATAGAATCGGAAACATGAAACGCGCACTGCTCGCACCCGTATCCGAGATCAGGAAGCGCGACAGACTCGCACCCCCGTGGCCCGGTCGTGAACACCTCGTCGACGACCAACGGCTGTTCGTGAGGCAGACCCCCGCCACCTCGGACTCGGCCGAACCCGCCCTCTACATCCACGGCCTGGGCGGCTCCTCCCAGAACTGGACCGACCTGGCCGACGTGCTCTCCGACCGGCTCGCCGGCCAGGCCATCGACCTGCCCGGGTTCGGGCACTCCGCCCCGAGCACGAAGTACACCATTCCGGCCCTCGCGCAACGGGTCGCGGCGTGGATCGGCAAGTCCGACCGGGGACCGGTCCACCTGTTCGGGAACTCGCTGGGCGGCGCCATCTCGGTGTACCTGGCCGCGACCCGCCCGCAGCTCGTCCGCACCCTGACGTTGATCTCCCCGGCCATGCCGTTCGCGGACGTCCGCCGGTCGACCCAGTCACGTTTCCTTCCGCTACTGGCGATCCCGCGTGCGGATCGGCTCGCGGCCCGCGCCATGGCGGGGCTCAGTCCCGAACAGGTCGTGGACCAGGTGACCGCCAACTGCTGGGGCGAACCGGACTGCCTGCCCGACCAGCGGCGCCTGGAGGCGATCGACGAGGTCCGGCGGCGCATGTCGGTGCCGTGGAACTCGCAGGCGTACGTGCGGACGTTCCGGGCGTTGGTGGGCAGCTTCCTACAGAGTTACCTTCCGGGGTCCTCGTCGCTGTGGCGGATGGCCGGCCAGGTGAAGGCGCCGACACTGGTGGTGTGGGGGAACCTGGACCGGCTCGTCAACGTGGGACTCGCTCCGCAGGTCGGCCGCACCATCCCCGACTCGCGTCTGCTCATCCTCGACAAGGTGGGCCACGTCGCCATGATGGAGCGCCCCGAGATCGTGGGACGCGCGTTTCTGGCGATGCTCGATGAGACCCGGGACACCAACTACACTCAAGCCGATGTCGAGGAGTGAACGCGCACGTCAACGCATGCTCCGCCGCCGACGCCGGACGGTGTTGGGAGCCGTACTGCTCCTGGTCTCGGTACTGCTGACCACCTGGGCGCTGCGGGATCCCGCCGGCGATCACGTGGACGCCGCGATGGCCGAGTCCACCTCACCGGACGCCGATCAGTCGGCCGACGCGGACGGCCGGGCCGACGCCGCGGCCCCGGAACCCGAGGGGACTCCCAGCCCCACCCCGACCGTCACCGAACGGGGCGACGGGGACTTCGAGTTCGCCGACGTCCCCTCCGACGCCGAAGTCGTCGGCGACGGTGGTGAACTCATGACCTACCGGGTCGCGGTGGAGAACGGCATCGGCGAGGAACCCGACGAGTTCGCGGCGTTCGTGGCGCGGGTGCTCGCCGACGAGCGCGGCTGGACCGCCGGGGGCGACTGGCGTTTCACCCACAGCGACGAGGACTGGGTCGGTTTCACGATCTACCTGGTGTCCCCGGCGACGCGCGCGGAACTGTGCGGCTCACCGGACACCTTCACCTCCTGCCGCAACGGCGACGCCGTCGTCATCAACCTGGAGCGGTGGCTGCTGGCGGTCGAACACTGGGACGCCCCGCTGGAGTCGTACCGCGAGTACGTGGTCAACCACGAGATCGGCCACCGGCTCGGCGAGGGCCACGTGGTGTGTCCCGAGGCGGGGGCGCCGTCGCCGGTGATGGCGCAGCAGACGCTCGAACTGCGTGGTTGCCGGGCCAACGCCTGGCCGTATGTGGACGGCGAATACCTCACAGGCCCGTTGGGGGAATACGAGTAATCCGACAGGCATTATTGGAGACATGGCATTGCCTCCACTTGTCGAGCCGGCCACCGAGCTCACCGTTGACGAAGTCCGACGTTACTCCAGACACCTCATCATCCCCGACGTGGCGATGGACGGCCAGAAGCGGCTGAAGAACGCCCGTGTCCTGTGTGTGGGAGCGGGCGGCCTCGGCTCGCCGGCCCTGATGTACCTGGCGGCCGCGGGAGTGGGCACGCTGGGGATCATCGACTTCGACGTCGTCGACGAGTCGAACCTGCAGCGGCAGATCATCCACGGGCAGTCCGACATCGGACGGCCGAAGGCCGAGTCCGCCGCCGCGTCGGTCCGGGAGATAAACCCCCTGGTCGAGGTCGTCATCCACAACGAGGTGCTGACCAACGACAACGTCATGGACGTGTTCTCCGGCTACGACCTCATCATCGACGGCACCGACAACTTCGCCACGCGGTACATGGTCAACGACGCGGCGGTGCTGCTGGGCAAGCCGTACGTGTGGGGTTCGATCTACCGGTTCGACGGCCAGGCGAGCGTGTTCTGGGCCGAGCAGGGCCCGTGCTACCGCTGCCTCTACCCGGAGCCCCCGCCGCCGGGCATGGTGCCGTCCTGCGCGGAGGGCGGCGTGCTCGGCGTGCTGTGCGCGTCGATCGGTTCGATCCAGGTCACCGAGGCGATCAAGCTGCTCACCGGCACGGGTGAACCGCTGGTCGGCAGGCTCATGGTCTACGACGCCCTGGAGATGTCGTACCGTACCGTCAAGGTCAAGAAGGACCCGGACTGCGCACTGTGCGGTGAGAACCCCACGGTGACGGGTCTGATCGACTACGACGACTTCTGTGGCGCCGTCAGCGAGGAGGCATCAGCGGCCGTGCAAGGTTCCACCATCACCGCGAGCGAGTTGAAGGAATGGCTGGACGCGGGCAAGGACATCGACCTCATCGACGTGCGTGAGCCCGCCGAGTACGAGATCGTCCGGATCCCCGGTTCGCGCCTGCTGCCCAAGGGCGACATCGTGTCCGGGGCCGCCCTGTCGGAGCTGCCGACCGACCGGCAGGCCGTCTTCTACTGCAAGGCGGGTGTGCGTTCCGCCGAGGCGCTCGCCGCCGCGAAGGCCGCCGGTCTGAGCAACGCCGTCCACGTGCAGGGTGGTGTGCTGGCCTGGATCAACCAGGTCGACCCGAGCCTGCCGACGTACTGAGACATCCATCCACGAAGGACACCGTGCCGCTTCGGCCGGTGTCCTTCGTCGTGGCCGCGGACCGACGCCGGGCGAACCGGGTCGCGGCGTGACACGCCAAGTACATTGAGGCCGTCAGCCCCTCGACGACAGAAGGACTTCCCGTGTCCCACCCCCCACCGCAACCCGGCCCGCCCGCGTACCCGCCACCCCCGCCCTCCGGAGGCGGCACGCTCGGGGACCTCGGACTGGTCCCGCGCCCCGACGTCCCGCCGAAGGTCACCCGTCTCGTGCAGGCGTTGTGGGCGGCCGGGGCCGCCGGCCTGTTCTACACGCTGTCGTGTCTGCTCGCGGTCGTCGCGGTCCCCTGGTACCTGCGTGGCGGCGGACTGGTCGCGTCGGCGGTCTTCAGCCTGCTGCTGTCGGCGGCGGTGATCGGTACCGCGATACCCCTGTTCAAGGGTGGATTCGCCCGGATGGGCCTGCCCGACCGCCGGCTCGTGGTGTTCATAGTGCTGGGCGTCGCCGGTCTGGCGACGGTGACGACGGCACTGCTCACGTCCGGACCCGCGTGGTTCGTGCTGCTGGCGCTGTTGGGCCTGCTGCTGGAGGCCGCGGCGATCGGCTTCGCGTTGTACGGGCTGTTCCAGCCCGAGGTGGTGTTCTGGTTGAACGCGCAGCCCGGCGCTCCGGCCCCGGCACCGCCCCACCAGGCGCCGCCCGGCGGCTACCACACCGGCCCGCCGCCGCAGCCGGGCCAACAGCACCCGGGCGCCGCCGCACCGGAACCGGAACTGCCCCCGCAGTGGCAGGACCCGCATTCGCCGTACGGCCCGGGTGAGCCTCCGGCCCGTCCGTGACACACGAGTGGGGGCGGCGCGGATGTCCGCGCCGCCCCCACCGGTGTTCTCAGCCCTGTGACTCCCCCAGGACGGCCTTGAGGAAGGACCGGGTCCGTTCGTGTTCGGGGTCCCCCATCACCTGGGACGGCGGTCCGTCCTCGACGATGACGCCCCTGTCGAACATCATCACCCGGTCGGAGACGTCTCGGGCGAATCCCATCTCGTGGGTCACGATGAGCATCGTGATGTCGGTGCTCTGCGCGATGTCCTTGAGCAGGTCGAGGACGTCGGCGACCAGCTCGGGGTCGAGCGCGGAGGTCACCTCGTCGAGCAGCAGGATGTCGGGCGACATGGCGAGGGACCTCGCGATCGCGACACGCTGCTGCTGACCGCCCGAGAGCTGGGAGGGGTACGCGTCGGCCTTGTCGGACAGTCCGACCAGCTCCAACAGCTCCTTGGCCCGGGTGTGGGCCTGCTCCTTGGACTGGCCGAGGACGTGGACCGGCGCCTCGGTGATGTTGCGCAGCACCCGCATGTTCGGGAACAGGTTGAACTGCTGGAAGACCATGCCGATCTTCTTGCGGACCTGCCGCTGGTGCGCCTCGTTGGCGGCCACCAGCCGCTCGCCCTTGCGCATGTGGGAGAGCGGTTCGCCCTCCACCCAGATCACCCCGTCGGTCACCTGTTCCAGCGTCATGATCAACCGCAGGATCGTGGTCTTCCCGGAGCCGGACGGCCCGATGAGCGTGACCCGTTCCCCCGGCTGCACCTGGAAGTTGAGGCCCTGCAGGACCTCCAGGTCGCCGAACCGCTTCACGACGTTCTCGAAGTGCACCATCGGAGTGCCCGGCGGCAGCTTCGGGGTGTTCGGTGAGATATCGACTTCAGTTGGCAAGGCGTTTCTCCAATTTCCGCATCAGGAGGGCCACGGGGTAGCTGACCACCAGGAAGATCAGACCGGCGATCGTGAAGCCCTCCAGCGCTCCCGTGTAGTTGAGGCCGGCGTAACCGTCGACCTGCCGCACCATCTCGGTGACGCCGATGGCGCTGAGGATCGGCACCTCCTTGAACAACGCGATCACGTAGTTGCCGAGTGCCGGCGTGGAACGGCGCAGTGCCTGCGGGAGCAGGACCGCGATCCAGGCGCGCGGCTTCGGCAGCGACAACGCGGTGATCGCCTCCCACTGCCCCTTGGGTATGCCGTCGATTCCGGCGCGGTACGCCTCGGCCGTGTAGGACGCGTAGTGCACGCCCAGCACGATCGCTCCGGTCCACATCGGGCTCGCGGCGGTTCCCAGCCACATCGTGACGGCCGTCCACACGAACACCGCCTGTACCAGCACCGGTGTGTTTCGGATGAACTCCATCACCGCGAACAGCGGCATCGTCACCGCCCGGGGGGCCGAACGGTCGGTCAACGCGACGACCAGACCCAGCGCGAGCGCGATGAGCGAGCTGATCAGCGTCACCAGCAGCAGGATCCGCAGACCCTCCATGAGCAGGGGCCACAGCTCCTGCGCGGTCTCCCAGTTCCATCCCATCGCTCTACCTCTCCACCGCGGCCGCGGCCGCCGACTGGACCTCTACCGGGACCGGCCTGGCCAGCGCCGACTTCTTCGGAGGCTCCTGTCCCAGGCCACGCTTGGCGCGGCGCTCCAGGAAGCGCATGCCGGTGGCGATGAGGTAGGACAGGATGAAGTAGACGACGAGGATGAGTCCCAGGTGGAACAGCATCTCCTGGTCGGGACGGCGGCCCAGCACCTGCGCCTGGAACGTCAGGTCGGCCAGGCTGACCAGCGACACCAGTGAGCTGCCCTTGAGCAGCAGGATCGCCAGTGTGGACAGCGGCGGGATCATCTCGGGCCACGCCTGCGGGATGACGACCAGCCGCATCTTCTGCCAGTAGGTGAAACTGAGTGCCGTGCACGCCTCCAGTTGGCCGGGCGGCACGGCGGCTATCGCACCGCGCACGACCTCGGCGGCGTAGGCGCCGTAGTTCATCCCCAGCGCGAGGATCGCGATGACGATCACCGCGTCGAACCGGATCTGCAGCGCCAGGGGCAGCACCACGACGAACCAGAAGAGCTGCACCACCAGCGACGTTCCCCGGAAGAACTCGATGACGGTCCGGGCGACGCCGCGAAGCAGGAGGAACCGGGAACCCGCCATGAGCCCCAGCGCGAACGCGACGAGGAGCGCGAACAGCGAACCGCCGACGGTCGCGCCGATCGTCACCCACAGCGGCGTCCAGTAGGCGGGTAGTGCCGCGGTCACGTTTCCGAGGAAGTCCATGACGGCCTACTTGTAGTCGTCGCCGCAGATGCTCTCGGCGGTCAGGTCCTCGGGCGGGAAGTAGTCCATCGTGAAGTGGAACTCCTCGACCAGGCTGAGCCACTTGTCCGGGTCGGCCAGGATCTTGTCCAGTTCCTCGTTGACCCGGTCACGCAGGTCGGTGTCCTTCTCCTGGAAGACCGCCGCGCCGGCGCCGAGCTGTTCCTTCCCGTCGATGACGGGCACGAAGGGCTCGGTGACCTCCAGTTCGGAGTCGGACTCGGCCTGGAGGGTCAGGTTCACCGCGGTGAGGCAGACGCCGTCGAGCCGGCCGGACTTGAGTTCACGCACCAGCGCGTCCAGGTTGTCCTGGACGTTGATGCGGTCCTCCGGGACACCCAGGGCGGTGGCGTACTCCAGCTCGGAGGTGCCGTTCATCACTCCCAGCACGGCGTCGGAGTCCACGAAGGACTCGAGCTGGGTGAGGCTCAACGGGTTGCCGGCCATGACGAGCAGGGCGTCGGGCATCACGTAGTCGGGGTCGGCGAACACGGCACTGCGGCAGCGGTCGGGGGTGATGAACATGCCGGCGACCACCATGTCGTGGTTCGCGCCGAGCTGCGGGATCAGGTTCCCCCAGTCGGTGAGCACGAACTCCAGTTGGTCGTCGGACGCTCCCAGGCTCTTCAGGATCTCGGTGTGCAGGCTGATCGCCTGGCCGACCGCCTTGCCGCCCTCGGTGTAGGCGTAGGGGACCTCGTCGGCGTAGGCGATCCGGATGGTCTCGCCGTTCTCGATCTTCTCCAACGTGCTTCCCGCGGTCGAGGAGCAGGCGCTCGCGAGTCCGGGGATCGTCAACGCTCCGCCGGCGAGCATGCCACCGCGGAGGAAATTGCGCCGGGACCAGCGCGGTTGTGCAGTCACGTCATGAGTCCTTTCGGTTCAGTGACCTCATGGGAGCTGGTCTTTACCCCACCGGGCACCACTACCAACTCGGGTTTTGTAACCGTTGATCTTAACCGCGAATGTATGTTTGTCGACAATCTGATCATTGACGTTCAATAACGATACGGTCCGCAACCGACCGGCTACAGGACAGCGCGCGAGACCGTACCGGGACCTCCGGTACTTTTCAACGTATCGGTTCACACGCGGGCACAACGCCCGTTTCACATACAGGAGGTTTCGCAGGTGACGCAGCAAGCGCCCCCACGAACGACCCACGCCTCTGGTATCCGACTTGAGCCGGTGTTCCGTGCCTCAACGGTCGATCTCATCGCCGACCGAATCCGGGAGGCCATCCTCGACGGCACACTGCCGCCGGGTGCCCCGTTGGGCGAGGCCGAGATGGCCCAACAACTGGGGGTCAGCCGCGGGCCGCTGCGCGAGGGCATGCAACGACTGGTCCAGGAGGGACTGCTCACCACCGTGCGGCGCCGCGGCCTGGGCGTCGCGACCATGACGCACGCCGACGTGGCCGACGTCTACCTGATGCGCGCCTCGATCGAGCGCGCCGCCAGCCGGCAGATCCTCCGCAGCGACCAGCGGCACGTGAAGCAGACGGTCAAGCTGCTCACGGCCGAGCTGCGCAAGATGGGACGCGCCACCGCCAAGGGCGCGGCCCGGCAACTGGCCGACGGCGATCTGAGTTTCCACCGCACGCTCGTGGACGCGGCGGGAAGCCGGCGACTCAGCCGGGCGATCCGCACGCTCCTGGTGGAGACCCGGCTGTGCATCTTCTCGATCCACGACTCGCTGGAAGTCCGCGCCGACCTGGCCGAGAAGCACGAACTGCTGGTCAACGCGTTGGCCGACCGCGACGAACCCCGCCTGGCCGCCCTACTGGACGCGCACATGGCCGACGCGGTCGAGTGGCTGACCGGCACCAGGCAGGACAACGAGTTCGAGACCTTCGCGGCACCCACACCGAGCAGCCCCCAACCGCTCGATCCGCTGGACATCCCCGACGGGCTGTGAGCCGTCGGCGTCCGAAGCCGGGTGGCTCCGTTCTTGTAAAGGTTCAAGGTCGGAGTCACCCGACGTCGTGTATCGCGGTGGAGCGGGTCAGTTGTTCAGGCCGACCGTCGTCATCCGGTCGGCGTGGGCCTGCATGAGCCGTTTGATCAGCTCCCCCACCTTGGTGAGGTCGCCGGTGCCCTGGACGATGAGCATGGTCAGCGAGTCGTGTTCGGCCGCCACCCGCTGCGCCTGGCTCAGGGCCTCGCCCACCAGTCGCCGCGCCCACAGCGCCAGCCGATTCGCCACCGCCGGGTTGTCGGCGATGGCCCCGGTTATCTCGGCGACCGCGAACTCGTTGTCGGAGTGCAGGACCTCCAGGACGAGCTGCCGGTCGTCGGGTTCCAACAGGCCCGCGACCTCGCGGAAGAAGTCGTCGGCGATGCCGTCGCCCACGTACGCCTTCACCAGGCCCTCCAGCCAGTTCCGCGGTTTGGTCGAGTCGTGGAACGCGTCGATCACGTCGACGAACGGCCGCATCGCCTCCTGCGGGTCGGCTCCCAGCTCGGTGATTCTTGCCACCAATCGGCGGTAATTGTCGATCTCCGCCGCCGCCATGGTGGACAATTGGGCACGACGCCGCAGGTCCGGAGCCAGCCGCGCGTCCACGGCGACCCTGTCGAACGCGACGAGCTCACCGTAGGCGAGCATGCCCAGAAGGTCGACCACGGATTCCGTCGCCGGTGTTTGCGGGTGAGTTGGCATACGCGGCAGGCTACCGGTAACCGGACCATCCGAACACGGCGCGTACCATTGAACCCGGTACGCATGAAGAGCCTCACCTCAGACTGAGGCCGCGACATAGGGATGAAACACTGCAACGCAATTCCGAAGACGTCGTGCAGCACCCGGAAACCTCTCCCGGTGCGCTCACGTCCAGCACCGCTGCGCCTCCGCCGGTGCACGCCGACAGCCCGTCCTTCAGTGACCTGGGCGTCCGCACCGAGACCGTAGAGGCACTCGCCGCCATCGGCATCACCCAGGCATTCGCCATCCAGGAATACGCCATTCCGATCGCCATGCGCGGAAACGACATCATCGGCCGTGCCCCCACGGGCACCGGCAAGACGCTGGGATTCGGCGTGCCGATCCTGGAGCGCGTCGTCAGTGCCCGGGAGGGCGCCGACGGCCGACCGCAGGCACTCGTGGTGGTACCCACCCGTGAACTCGGGCTACAGGTGTGCCGCGACATCGAGGCCGCCGGGAAGACCCGCGACATCAGAGTCCTGCCCGTCTACGGCGGTCGCGCCTACGAGCCCCAGGTGGAGGCGCTGAAGTCCGGCGTCGACATCGTGGTGGGGACGCCGGGCCGGCTGCTCGACCTGCTCAAGAGCAAGAAGCTGCGACTCGACGGTGTCCACACCGCGGTCCTCGACGAAGCCGACCGGATGCTCGACCTCGGTTTCGCCGAAGACGTCGAGAAACTGCTCAACTCGCTTCCCGAGCAGCGGCAGACGATGTTGTTCTCCGCGACCATGCCCGATCCGATCGTGGCGTTGTCCCGGCGATTCCTGCGACAGCCCATGACCATCCACGCCGAGACCGCCGCCGACGCGGGCCTGAGCGCCCAGACCCGGCAACTGGCCTACCTGACGCACTCGCTCAACAAGATCGAGGTGCTGGCCAGGATCCTCCAGGCCGACGGCCGGGGCCTGACCATCGTGTTCTCCCGCACCAAGCGGCACACGCAGCGCATCGCCGACGAGCTGGAGTTCCGCGGTTTCGCGGTCGCGGCCGTCCACGGCGACCTGGGCCAGAACGCCCGGGAACGCGCACTGCGCGCCTTCCGTTCCGGCAAGGTGGACGTGCTGGTGGCCACCGACGTGGCCGCCCGGGGGCTGGACGTGCACGACGTCACCCACGTCGTCAACTACGACAGTCCCGAGGACTCCGAGACCTACGTCCACCGGATCGGCCGCACCGGCCGCGCGGGTGCGACTGGTGTGGCGGTGACCTTCGTGAGCTGGGAGGACATCCCACGCTGGAAGATCATCTCCAAGACCCTCGACCTCGACCTGGCGGATCCGCAGGAGACCTACCACACCTCGGACCACCTGTACTCGGACCTCGGCATCCCCGAGGGCGCTCCCGCGGCCCTGCCGTCGGCCGAGCGTACGCGTGCGGGTCTGTCCGCCGAGGCCGACATCGACATCGAGGGCGCGGGCAAGCCGCGGCGCCGTCGTGGCGGTGGACGTCGTGGCGGCGGCCAGGGCCAGGGCGAACCGGAGCCGCAGGCGTCTGCGGCGGCCAAGGCACCGCGGCAGCGCCGGCGCACCCGTTCGGGTGCCGGCAAGCCGGACGCCACGGCTCCCGCGCCCCGCACGAAGGCACCGGAGGCGGGGGACTCGCCGTCCCAGGCCGGTGGCGGCCAGCCGCGCCGCCGCAGGCGCCGTCGGCCCGCCCGTGGTGACGAGGGCTGATACCGTCCACCCATGTCCGATCCGGAGTACACCGGACCTCCCGCGTCCGATCCACCGCCCAGGGGTTGGCAGGTACCGCAGGTCATCGCGGTCGCGCCGCCCCGGGTGCTACCCACCCAGGACCGGGAGCGGATGCACGCCGAGCGCCGTCGCGCCCGCACCATCACGCAGGGCGTGGCGATCCTTTCGGGGAGCATGGTCTTCGTCATCCTTATGGTGCTCCTGGTGCGGGCGATCACCTGAGTCCCGCCCGCACCGACGGCGTCCGTCAGGGCGTGCCCCAGACCGCCTCGGCACCGGTGTGCCCGGTCTCGAAGACGTAGTACCCGGCGACGCCGGCCAGTCCCAGGATGACCAGCGCGAGCACCACCATCACGACCCGGCGCCCCTTGGCCGCCGGGTCCGTCCCCGTCGGGGCCGACTCCTGCCCGTCGGTCGCCGGCGCGGTGAGGGAGGCGGCGGCGGAACGGCGACCGCGTTCCAGCGCGCCGAACAGCCAGATCAGCGGTGCCAGCGGCGGCACCAGCCACACCACGACGTCGCCGTTGGCCATGTGGTCGGCCAACAGGTTCTCGAAGGTCTCGGTACTCGCGCCGGCGGCCGTGATCATCTCGATGTGCTCGTCGTAGAAGCGGTGTCCCGACCACCAGCCCGCGACCACTGCGGCCGGGGTGAGCACGCTGAGTGTCATGACGAGCCAGCCGATCCGTTGCCTGAGCCGGGGCACCAGGAGGTAGCCCAGCAGGAACAGGGCGAGTGCGGGGAACAACACCACCGGCAGGTGGATCAGCAGGGGGTGCAGGGGCAGTCCCAGAATCTCAATCATGCCGACCATTCAACCGCACTAAGGCTTGCCTTACCCGCCCCCGGGGCGTCGCGCCACCCGCCGTCACGGCGTGCTGACGCTCACGTCGCCCGGGGCCGCACTTTTCTTGACTCATTCCAGAAAACGTGCTTTGGTAGATCACGTGGATTCCGAACAGCTCCTCAGGCAACACGGACTACGTGTCACCAGGCAACGCCTGGCGGTGCTCGCCGTACTCGACGAGGGCGGCCACCCCACCGTCGACGAGATAGTCCGCCGCGCCAGGGAAAGAGTCGGTTCACTCTCCACACAGGCGGTCTACAACGTGCTGACCGCACTCGACGACGTCGGACTGGCCCGCCGGGTCGAGCCCTCCGGCAGCCACGCGCGGTTCGAGTCGCGGACCGGCGACAACCACCACCACGTGGTGTGCCGGGACTGCGGCGCCGTCGAGGACGTCGACTGCGCGGTGGGCGAGGTCCCATGCCTCGAAGCCGCCCAACACCACGGCTTCGTCATCGACGAGGCCGAAGTCACCTACTGGGGCCGCTGCCCCCGCTGTCAGCAGAACCCACTCCCCTAGCGATCAGGAGCCGTACTCCATGGCCGACAACCCGATTCCCGTTTCCACCACCGAGACCGGCGCACCCGCTCCCAGCGACGCGTTCTCGCTGTCGGTCGGTGCCGACGGTCCGCTGCTGCTGCACGACCACCACTTCATCGCGCAGATGGCCCACTTCAACCGGGAAAGGGTGCCAGAGCGCAACGTGCACGCCAAGGGCGGCGGCGCCTTCGGCGAGTTCGTCACCACCGAGGACGTCAGCCAGTTCACCAAGGCCGCCGTCTTCCAGCCCGGCGCCACCACGGAGACCCTGCTCAGGTTCTCCACGGTCGCCGGCGAGCAGGGCTCGGCGGACACCGCGCGCGACCCGCGCGGCTGGGCGCTGAAGTTCTACACCTCGCAGGGCAACTACGACCTCGTAGGGAACAACACCCCGGTCTTCTTCATCCGGGACCCGATGAAGTTCCCCCACTTCATCCGGTCGCAGAAGCGCCGCCCGGACTCCGGCCTGCGCGACAACGACATGCAGTGGGACTTCTGGACCCTCAACCCGGAGTCCGCGCACCAGGTGACCTGGCTGTTCGGGGACCGGGGCCTGCCCCGCACCTGGCGCCACATGGACGGCTTCGGCTCCCACACCTACATGTGGGTCAACGCCGCGGGCGAGAAGTTCTGGGTCAAGTACCACTTCAAGACCGACCAGGGCATCGAGTGCTTCACCGCCGACGAGGCCGCCGCGGTCTCCGCGACCGACCTCGACTTCCACCGCCGGGACCTCTTCGAGTCCATCACGCGGCGGGAGTTCCCGTCCTGGACGATGTACGTGCAGGTGATGCCGTACGCCGACGCCGCCGGTTACCGGTTCAACCCGTTCGACCTGACGAAGGTCTGGCCGCACGGCGACTACCCGCTGATCAAGGTCGGGAAGCTGACGCTGAACCGCAACCCGGAGAACTTCTTCGCGCAGATCGAACAGGCCGCCTTCGAGCCGAGCGCCCTGGTGCCCGGTATCGGGGTCTCACCCGACAAGATGCTGCTGGGCCGCATGTTCGCCTACGCCGACACCCACCGGTACCGGATCGGCCCGAACTACGAGCAGCTCCCCGTGAACCAGCCGAAGGTGCCGGTGAACACCTACACCTTCGACGGGCCGATGCGCTTCCACTACACGCCCGGGCAGCCGGTCTACTCGCCCAACTCCTACGGCGGCCCCGCCGTCGACGAGGCGGCGGGCGCCGACCACGGCTGGCACTCCGACGGCGAGATGGTCCGGGCGGCGTACACGCTGCACGCCGAGGACGACGACTTCGGGCAGGCGGGCACGCTGGTGCGACAGGTGATGGACGACGCCGCGCGCGGCAGGCTGGCCGCGAACGTGGTCGGTGCCCTGCGCGGTGGTGTCAGCGAACCGATCCTGGCGAGGGCGCTGGAGTACTGGCGCAACATCGACAAGGATCTCGGCGACCGCATCGCCGGCCTCGTCTGAGACCCGAACGGACACGACGTCGGCTCGGCCGGTCACAGAACACGCGAAACCGGGCATGAGGGTCCATTCCGGACGCTCTCCGGCCGTGTGACCGGCCGAGCCGACCGGGCTCGGCATTTGCCGGGCCCGGTTTCACGCCTTACGATCGAGTCCCGAGATCGGAGTGAAGATGAGTTTGTTGCGATGGATGCGCGGCGGCGACGACAACAACGACGCCGCCGTCACCGGGCTGTCCACCGGTCTCGCCGAGCTGGAGGCCGTGTTCGCGCCGTCGAAGCGCAAGCAGACCGAACTCATCATGGAGCAGACGAACTCCCGGTTCGACGCCGAGACCGGCGAGCCGCTGAACCTGATCGACCTCGACGGCGGGATGGCCGTCGTCCACCGCAGGTCAGTTGGCCAGGAAGAACTCGACGTACCCCGCGACGGCCTCGGCGATGAGCTGGACGGCGATCGCCGCCAGGAGTAGACCGGCGATGCGGGTGAGGACTTCGATCCCGCCCCGCTTGATCAGCCGCACGATCACGGACGAATACCTCATGACCAGGTAGATCACCACGTGTACGCCCAGGATCGCCCCCGCGACCGCGGCGTAGCTCGCGGGCCGGTCGGCCTGCTGGACGAACAGGATCACCGCGACGATCGCGCCGGGCCCCGCCAACAGCGGCGTCCCCAACGGCACCAGCGCGATGTTGGACGTGCCCTGTTGAGTGGGATCGTCGGCTTTGCCGGTGAGCAGCTCCAGGGCCACCAACAGCAGCAGGAGCCCGCCGGCGGCCTGCAGCGCGGGAAGCTCGATACCCAGGTACGCGATGATCTGCTGACCCGCCACGGCGAACAACGTGATGACACCCAGCGACAGGACGGTCGCCTGGAACGCCGCCTTGTGTCGCGCCTTGGCGTCCATCGCACCGGTCAGCGCCAGGAAGATCGGCACGATGCCGGGCGGGTCCATGATCACGAAGAGCGTCACGAACGCCTCACCGATCAGACCGAATCCCTGCACGAGCGCTGATTATGCCACCGTCACGGCCGCCACACCCGGCTCCGGCGTCGGATCAGCGCGGCACGTGGCTGATCGGGATCGGGATCCCCGCCAGCTGCGGTATCCCCAGTTCCTCGTGCTCCAGGGAGTACCAGTCGCCGTCGGGGTCGTAGAACGCCACGTCGTGGTAGGTGAAGAACGGCTTCACGTCGAAGTCGCGGAAACCGGTGGGTTCCAAACCCTCACCGACCCGGTCTCCGACCGGCAACCACACCCATTCGCCCGGGTCGGTCTCGGTCGGCTCCAGAGGTTCGACGTACCCGAGCGCCTGTTCCCCGTCGGGGCCCACCACGACCTCGCTGAGCGACAGTTCGCTGAAGCATTCGAGCGACGTGGGTGTGAAGTCGCCGAGGTTCAGGTCCAGGGTGCCCACGCACAGATCGGTGGGCACGTCCGACGTCGTCCGAGCCAGCACCATCCGCTCGGCGACGGACTCCAGCAGTACGACGTCCGAGGTCAGCGCCGACGGTGCCGGCGGCTCCCCGCCCAGGGCGGCATCCCACATCCAGTAGCCCGGCGCGGCCGGATCCACCGCGTCGCTCGCCTCGGTGGCGCGCAACCAGATCTTCGCGCCGCTCACACCGCCGACCGCCATCCCGGCCGGGACGTCGAATCGGCCCGCCTCGGCGATACGGGAGCCGGTGGTCGCCGCGTACACGACGGCGAGACCGTCCCCGCCGTCGGGCGACATCGACGCCACCGCGACGCGGTCGCCCCGCTCGTTGGGGTGCACCTCCAGCAGGTCGCCGGTCATCAGTTCGACGATCTCACCGTCGTACCCGATGTAGCTGGCGCGCCTTTCGCCCTCGTCGCCGGTCACGCCGCTGACCACCCAGCCGCCGTGGACCTCCACCGCGGTCTCGGCGACGGTGAGCCCGGTGTGTATGAACTCGCCGGTACCGGTGAGGATCGCCGCGTCGTCGGTGAGGACGCTGAACTCGCCGAGTTGCTCGGTGGCGTCGGTGATGGCGGCGGCCTGTTCGGCGGCCTCGGGGCCGCCCTTGAGCCACCACGTGCCACCGGCGGCCGCGAACAGCATCACCACGCACGCGGTACCGGCCGCGGCGATCCGTTGGCGGCGGCGGGTCCGGCGGGCGCGTGCGATGACGATGTCGGCGATGTCGGCGGAGGCGGGCACGTCGGCCGCCCGCGCCGACAACTCGTCACGCAGGGCGTCTTCCAACCGGGTAGTCATGCCGACCGACCGTCCACCGGCGAGATTATGTCAGTGAGGGTCCCCATGCCGTCGGCGGCCAGTCGGGCCCGCAGGTTGGCGAGCGCCCGTGAGGTCTGGCTCTTGATGGTCCCCGTGGAGACGCCCAGGATGCGCGCCGACTCGGCCTCGCTCAGGTCCTCGTAGAACCGCAACACCAGCACCGCGCGCTGCCGCCTGGGTAGCGCCATCAGGTAACGCCACATCAGGTCCCGCTGCGCCACGTCGTCGCCCCCGTCGGCTTGCGCGGTGCGGGGTTCGGGGATGACGTCGATGGGCCGTTCCCCCGAGGACCGGCGACGCCACCAACTGGCGTTGGCGTTGTACAGCACCCGCCGGGCATACGCCTCGACCGAGTCGATGTGGCCGATGCGGCGCCATGCCAGGTAGGTCTTGGTCAGCGCCGTCTGCACAAGATCCTCCGCGGTCGCCCAATTGCCGGTGAGCAGATAGGCGGCGCGGTGCAAGGCAGCGGACCGGGCCGCGACGAACTCGCGGAACTGGTCCTCGACGGAATCCTCTGCCTTACTCACACAGCACCTACTGCGTTCACCTTCCATGACGCCACGGCGTCACACATTGGTTGCCCGGAATCGGCGCCTCGGGGTGAGAGGTGCCCGGTGCCACAGGATACGCAGTAGGGTCGAACCCGGTCGGCGCAGGCGGCCACGACGGCGCGGAGGCCGTGCGCCGACCGGGTTCCCCGGGATTCTCAGGCGGTTCCGAACGGGTTGTCGATCACGTAACGCCAGCGCCCGTCCACTCTGCGCAGGACGTCGGTGGCGGTACCGGCGAAGCCGCCGTCGTCGGGATCCCCGATCCGCCAGTCGGTGAGGGCCAACGCGACGTCGCCGCTGTGGTAGACCCGTCGCAGTTCGGCGTGAATCGGCATCCCCCGCTCCATGACGTGCCGTTTCGCGGCCTTGGCGGCGTCACCGGTGAGGGGATGACCGGGCACCGGGACGACGACCGCACCGGTGACGTAGTGCCGGTCGAGCGCGTCGGCGTCGCGGGCGTCGAACGCCTCGGTGAAGTCCCGGATGAGCCGGGACACTTCGCGTGTGATGTCGTCATGATCAATCGTCATGACTCCGACAGCGTAACATCCCCGGTACCAGCGGCGGGAACCGGGCATCCGCTCCACTGGGGACCTAGTAGTGTCCGAAGAGGACGGCGATGCGACGCGGCGAGTGGAGCACCCGGACCGCGGCCACCACCGTCACCGCGACTCCCACCGCGATCGGAGGCGCGGCGTCACCGGCGGCGGCCGTCCAGGACAGCGCCCACCACAGCGACGCCAGGAATCCCGCCAGACCCCACCACCACAGCACCACCGCCGCCGACACCACGGCGACGGCGACCAACGCGCCCACCGCGGTCCCCGCCGACACCTCCACGCCCGTGGCCGACGCCGTCGTCACCGCGCCGACCGCCGCGGCCGCCGTCACCCAGCCGGTGTAAAGGGCCAGCGGACCCGACACCCACCACCGATCGGCGGTGCGGCGACCGGCGGCCCGTTCCGCCCGCCACCACGCGATCAGCAACAGGACCAGCAGCACCAGGATCACGGCCTGCGCCACCACGAATCGTCGCTGTACGAACGACAGGATCCAGCCGACGTTCGCGATCCCGGCACCGATCACCCACCATCCGCACGCGCGATGCACCGGCCGTCCCGGCTGGCCCGGCAGCACCTGCCACACCGCGTACGCCGCCACGGCCAGGTAGACCAGCGACCAGATCGCGAAGGCCCCGGACGCCGGGAGGATCGGATTCGGTTCGGAACGCGCCACCTCCCCGACCGGCTCACCCCACACCCCGGTTCCACCGACCCCACCGGCCACCACCTGGGCGACGGCGACGACGATCACGCCACCGGCTCGCAGCCCGTCCCACCTCGTCACCGCCGACACCGCCTTTCACGGACATGGTCGCCTCGTGAACACCACGTACCCGTCACGCCACGCCGGTACGCCCCGTGGAGTAGGCCCGACTCGCCACCCCGAGACGATGCGCCCGGCGGCGCGCGAGGGCAGGCTTGGCCGCCCGTGAGAAAGGATCCCGCGATGTCGTTCCCCGTCCGGCACGTCACCCCGGTCACACCCGAAACCGCCACCGGACTCGTCGCACGCGTGTACCGGCAGGTGCGCGACGAGTTCAGCAGCATCGGACCGGCCGTGCGGATGTTGACCCCCGCCGACCAGATCACCGCCGCCGCCTGGTCGCTGCTGCGCGAGTCGCAACTGGCCGGTGACGCGCCGATGCTCGGCAAGGTCATGATCGCCCTCGGGGTCGCGCAGGCCAACCGGTGCGACTACGACGTGCACTCGTACCTGGCCATGCTGCGGATCGCGGGCGCCGAGGCGGTCGCCGACGAGATCGAGACCCGGGACGTGCCGAGGGACCCGGCACTGGCCGAACCGCTCACCTGGGCCAGAGCCACCGGCGACCATCCGGTGCCGATCAGCCCGCTCGCGCCCGCGTACCGCGCCGAGTACCTGGGCACGGCGCTGTTCACCCACTTCATCAACCGGATGGTGGCCGCGATGCTTCCGGCCGACCTGCGTCCGGGGACCCTCCGGCCGGAGGACCCGCCACCGTTCGACGGGGCTCCGGTGTTCCGGCCGCCGACGACGGTCCCCGCCGGGCGCAGCCTGGAGCTACTGGAGACCGGCCCGCGCGGCACCGTGGCGGAATGGGCGGGCGACTCCCCGGTGGGAGTGGCCCATGCGGCCCTGGTCGCCCGCACGTCCCAGGGGGCGGGTCTGCTCACTCCGCGCGCCCGGACGGCGGCGGAGACCGTGATCGCCGACCATCACGGCCGCCGGCCGTTCGCCCTCCCCGACTGGGAGGCGGCGATGTCGGGTCTGTCCGAACCGGAACGCGCCGGTGCGGAGTTGGCCGCCCTGGCGGGTGTGGCGCCGGAACTGATCACCGACGCGCGGGTCGCCGCGTGGCGGGCCACCGACGCCCGGTTGTCCGATCACTGCACGGTGTATTTGTTGTCGTACGGCGCGATGCGGGCGGTCGACCACATCACCGCCGACCTGGTCGGCGCCACCTGGGAGTGACCAGGTCCATAGTGACTTCAGGCGCGGTCGGGGGCATCTACGTCATTCCACGTCGACGTCTCCGACTCCGGACGACTCGTCAGCCGCGTGGGCCTCCGGCGACGAACAGGACCTGGCCCGAGACGTACCCGGCGGCGTCCCCCGCGAAGAAGGACACGGCGTTGGCGATGTCCTCCGGTCGGCCGACCCGGCCCACCGGGATCCCGTTCGCCGCGATCTCCTGATGTTCGTCGAAGTCACGGCCGAGCCGCCGCGCGGTCTTGGCGGTCATCCGGCTGACGATGAAACCGGGCGCGACGACGTTGGCGGTGACACCGATCGGCCCCAGTTCCAGCGCCAGGGCCTTCGTGAACCCGATGACGCCGGACTTCGCGGCGGAGTAGCCGACGCGGCCGGCGGTGCCGAGCGCGGAGGTGCTGGAGATGTTGACGATGCGGCCGAACCCCTGCGCCGCCATGCCCGGCTGGACCGCGCGACTGGTGCAGAACGCGGCGTCGAGGTGGACCGAGGTCATGTCGTCCCACTGCTGGAACGTCATGTCCTGGATGGGGAGATCGTGGGAGTACCCGGCGTTGTTGACCAGGATCGACACGGTCCCGAGTTCGTCGGCGACCTGTGCCATCGCCGCGGCGAGCCCGTCGCGGTCCGTGACGTCCACGGCCAGGCCGATCGCCCGGCCGCCCGCCGATTCGATCGCCTCGACCGTTTCGGCGTAACCGGTGTCCGGCAGGTCCAGGACGGCGACCGCGTTGCCGTCCGCCGCGAGCCGGACGGCGGTGGCCGCCCCGATTCCCGAGGCGGCTCCCGTGACGACGGCGACTCTAGAGATGTTGGCCATGCCGATCAGCTTATGCGCCTCCCCTTCGCGGCTTGGTTGGCCGCACGACGATCGACATGCCTCGAATAAGCCCTAGTGTCCGATTTTTCGCCGTCGTATGGCCAACCAAGCGCGCATTCTGGCCAACCAAGCCGAGTCAGGGGGGAGGCCGGCGGGCGGATCCGGTCGCGCAGCGGGCGGCGGGCGAGCGCGGCGTCCAGTTCGGTGAGGACGCGGTGCAGCGGCGTCGACAGTTCGGCGTCCAACTCCGTCATGGCGGTCGTGGTGGCCGTCCACTCCTCCTCCACCACGGGCAGCAGCCGGCGGCCACGTTCCGCGAGCCGGACGATGCGTTGCCGGGCGTCGTGCGCGCCGGGGACCGACTCGACGAGGCCGGACTGCGCCATCTGGGCGACGGTCTGGCTCGCCGCCGAGTGGGTGACGCCGACCCCGGCGGCGATCCGGCGGATCGGCAGGCCGTCGGACTCCGCCAACAGCCGCATCACCGGCGAGTACCGGGGCCGGTAGTCCGGTACGCCCTGAGCGGCGTAACGGGCCGCGATGTCGGCCTCCATCGCGTCGAGTAGTTGCCGCATCCGGGTGCCGATGGCGAGGGGGTCGACCATGCCGTCGATTATGACAGCACTGTTACACTTCGCCTTCCTCGACCCGAAGGAACCGCCATGACCGCCCGGTACCCCGCCATCGCCCCCTACGACTCCGGCATGCTCGACGTCGGCGACGGCAACCACATTCACTGGGAGACCAGCGGAAACCCGGACGGGAAGCCCGCCGTGTGCCTGCACGGCGGACCCGGCTCCGGCAGTTCCCCGGGTGCGCGGCGATACTTCGATCCGGCGCGCTACCGGATCGTCCAATTCGATCAACGCGGCTGCGGTCGCAGCACCCCCGACGCCGGGGACCCCGCGACGGACATGTCGGTCAACACCACGGCGCACCTGATCTCGGACATCGAGCGGCTTCGCGAGCACCTCGGCATCGACCGCTGGCTGGTGTTCGGGGGATCCTGGGGCAGCACCCTCGGCATCGCGTACGCCCAACGGCATCCCGACCGGGTCAGCGAGATCGTCATGGTCAGTGTCGTCGCCACCACCCGTGCCGAGGTGGACTGGGTGACCCGGCGAATGGGCCGCATCTTCCCGGCGCAGTGGGAACGATTCCGTGACACGCTCCCGGAGACCGACCGCGACGGCGACCTGGCCGCCGGATACGCCCGGATGCTGGCCGACCCCGACCCGGCGGTCCGCGACCGCGCCGCCCGCGAATGGTGCACCTGGGAGGACACCCACGTCGCCACCTACGCCGGATACCAACCCGATCCCCGCTACGACGACCCCGTGTTCCGGTACCGGTGGGCGCGGATCGTCACGCACTACTGGGCGAACGCCGCCTGGCTGTCAGAGACCGCGCTGTTCGACGGCGCCCACCGGCTCGCCGGAATCCCCGGCGTACTCGTCAACGGACAGTTGGACATCAGCGGACCACCCGACATCGCCTGGCGGCTCACCAAGGAATGGCCCGACGCCGAACTCGTTTTGATCCCGCAGGCGGGACACGGCACCGGCGACCTCGACACCGCGACGGCACTGGTCACCGCCCTGGACCGGTTCGCCGGTCGCTGACGCCGCGACACGTCTCAGTGACCCGCCGCGGCTGGCTCAGGCCACTGTAGGCGGTGGCCCGGTGAGTGCGGCATGGTTGTGACTCATGGGCACCGGCACGGACGCCGGTCGTCGCGGATTCGTTGTCCGGCAACGGAACGGAGCCGTGGCATCAGTCAGACGAACGCATGCCGCAGGGCCTCGGTGAACTCGGCGACGTCGCCGTACCGTTCCGAAGGATCGGTGGCGAGGGCACGGGCGAACACCCGGAGGAGGCCCGGCCAGCGTCGCGCGTGCCATCCGGCGACCACCCGCACTCGCGCACCGAGTGCCTGAGCGGAATCCGGCGCGGCGCCGGGAACGGGGATGCGGTGGCGTCTTCCGGTGAGCTGCCGGAACAACACCGCCGCCAGTGAGTACTGGTCGGCGGCCTTGGACGGACGTACCCGGTCGGCGAACTCCGGTGGCGCGTAGCTCCAGGTCACCTTGCGACGCACCGGCAGCGGATCCGGGTCCGATACGACCAGCGCGCTCTCCAGGTCGATGAGACTCACGCGGTCATCCACTGCGGCCAATACGTTGAAGCGGCTCAGGTCACCGTGGGCCACGTCCGCCGTGTGGAGACGGGCTACCGCCTCACTCACCGCGACCGCGAGCACCGGGAGAAGCGCGGCGGCTTCGGCCGACTCGACACGCGGGGAGATGCCGGTGTGTTCCGCCATGCGTCGCAGCGGCACACCGGGACGCCACTCCGCGGCCACGAACCGCTGGTCGCCGTCGGTTCCGGTGTCGACGAGTGTCGCCACCGGTGCGATACCGGCGAGCCGGCGGTGGGCCGCGATCTCGTTGTCCATCCGCAGCCGAAGCCGTTTCGGTGCCGCGACGCACTGCGTCTTCAGCGCCACCGGGCTGCCGTCCGGTGCGGTGGCACGGTAGATCGCCGCGCACCCGCGCAATCGGACGGCATTGACGATTCGATGGCCCCCCACCGAGTCCCCCGCCTGCGAACCCGCCCCGCTGACGTGGCCGGGCGGCGGTGAAGCCGCCCGAATCGTGTCGTTCATCGGTGGCGATCAGCCCTTGTCGTCGGCGTCGCCCTTGCCGGAGTCGGTCTTGTCGGCGTCTTCGTCGTCGGAGTCCGCCTGGCGTTCCTCACCGTGGGCGTCCTCCTCGTCGTCTTCTTCGTCCTCGTCCTCACCGGATCCACTCGACGAGGAGGAGGAAGAGGAGGATGATGACGACTCCTCGTCGTCTTCTTCGTCTTCATCATCGCCGTCTTCGTCCTCGGCGTCGGCCGCGGCCGCCTCCTCGGTGGTCGGCGGGACGTCCGACTCGGCGACGTCGGCGTCGGTCGCGGACTCCTCGGCGGCAGCCGGTTCGGCGGCCTCGGTGGACTCCGCGGCGGGGGCGGCCTCGTCCGCGTCCGCCTTGGCGGCGTCGGTCTCGTTCACCTCGTTCGCTTCCGGCTCAACGGCTTCCGGCTTCTTGTCGGCATCGCTCACAGGTGGCTCCTTCACAATGAACAGTCGCTGAATGCTACCCCTGACACCCCGTGCCGCCGCCGAGCCCGAGCCCGACGACCCCGCGCAATCCCGTCACGGCTCCTGGGGTCCCATACCGACGTGACCGGCTCTGGGCAAAGACATCGACTGTCAACAAGGACCGGAGATGTGCCCGAATATTTCAACGAGAAAATGGATGCCCGTCTTAACGCCTACGGCTCTATCCGTTCAATCCGAATAGGCTCAGCGGCATCCAGCTCAATTGCATATCCCGCTTCATCATTGCCCTCCCATTCCAAAGGAACGACATCCAAAACATACTCTCGACGAGGCAGTCGACCGAAACTCACTGGCGGATCAAAATGGACGATAGAGAGTATCCTGACGACCGTCGAAGGTATTCCCACCATACACACGTCGCCCACCGAAAGAAACGGCGTGTCGGGTTCAGTTCGCCAGGGAATATCGAGCCAAGAGGCTTCATCATCAGTTCGTGGCAGCCTTACGTCCCCTGACCGGATAACGGGATTCTCAGGATCGGGAACGAACCACGGCCATCGCAGAATGACCGAGTGCTCGGTCGTGGCCATCACCTCCGCATCTGCTACCTCCATCGATATCCGCAGTAGATCACCAACCCGATACGAGCCGTGCGACGAGATCTTACGCTCCACCTTCTCACCACCCCTCAAGCCAAACATCCACGACACCTTGTTCACCCGTTGATACACGTATGAGCAATCCGAAGCTCGCGTGTCTCACCACCGTTCCGACAACAAGCTGCCATTTGGCCAATCTTCGGGACTGGGTAATCGACCGCTCCACGGGTACTCGAAAACGGGTTGGGTCCGGCGAACATCGCTGTCGGGCACATTACGCTTCCTCGGCGTAGTCCCCCAGGGCCACGTCGAAGAGCAGGTCTTGCCAGAACCCGCCCTCCACCAGTGCCGGCTCGTCGATGTCATGAATCTGCCGGGCTATCGAGCGAGCCGCCTTTTCGAAATCCTCGGGATCCGATTCTGAGGAAACCCGCGAATTCTCGTCGTAGAACAGCGCCAAACATGCCACGAAAGCGGACGGTGCCGAATTCACGAAGAAGAGTGCGTGACTGTGGCTCTCAATGTATACGACACTGCCGTCACGGCAGTTGATCCCATAGAAACCCTCTCCTTCTGTCGCGTAGCCGATGTTGAGAATCGTCTCCGTCTCCTTGGCAAGCGAGACTTCCTCAAGACCCGTTGCCCGTTCTGCGGCGACGAACAAGGTGGTCGAGGCCGGCAAGCCGACATCGACCAGATGATCCCTGACGGCCTTGATACGCACTGGAGCAACATACGATTCCGTATAACGTTTCAGATGCAAGCCATCTCCATAGAGCTATCGTCAACGAGATGCCGGCACGTGCCGCCGATATCCGGTTCACCACCCTCGTCTTAGCGGCCCGAGCGACCAGGCCTCCCGCCGATGTCGTCCAACTCCAAGAATCGCATCGGCCCACGCCTCGGAGTCGGCGGGCCAGGACGGGTGTGGCCGTTGGTCGCGGTGATGGTGTCGTCGCCGTAGCCGTCCACGTCGACGTTGCCGGTAAGACACCACCTGAGTCAGGCCATCTTCCCAACACGGAGAGTTGCAGAGCTATGGTTATGAGAAGTATAGTTCTCATAACTGGAGGCCGTCAGTGGTCGCGAAACCCGCGGACATGTTCGACCGGGACGTCGAGTGGCGGGCTCTCATCGGCTTCGCGACCGACACCGAACCCGGCGCCACCCTCGGCGTGGTCAGTGGAAGGCGACGGCAAGGCAAGACATACCTGTTGGCGGCATTGTGCCACGCACTGGGAGGGTTCTACTTCGGCGCTACGGAGGCCACCGACGCCGAATCACTTCGACGCTTCGGCGACGCACTGACCGCCCACGTGAGCCCGGACGTCCCCTTCCACTTCCACGATTGGGCCGAAGCGATAGACGCCGTACTGGCTCTGGGCCGGGACCGGCCCGTACCGGTGGTGATCGACGAGTTCCCCTACCTCGCCCGGAACAACCCGGAGATTCCCTCACTGATTCAGGCGGCGTTGCGACCGCTGAGGGAGCAACGGACGCGTTCACGAACCCGGTTGTTGCTGTGCGGCTCCTCCATGGGGTTCATGGGGAGACTGTTGGCGGGAAACGCTCCGCTACGAGGCCGCGCCGGGCTGGAACTGGTGATTCGTCCGCTCGAATTCCCACTGGCGGCCGACTTCTGGGACATCGCGGACCCCACATTGGCGATCAAGGTGAACGCCGTGGTCGGGGGCACTCCGGCATATCGCCGGGAATTCGCGCGCAACGACAGCCCCGCAGACGCCACCGACTTCGACGACTGGATTGTCCGCACCGTCCTGAATCCCCAGAGTCCGATGTTCCGGGAGGCCCGATACCTTCTCACGGAGGAGGTCGATGCGAGGGACACCGCCCTGTACACCTCCGTTCTGGCGGCTGTGGCGAACGGTAACGCCACCCGGGGAGGTATCGCGAACTTCATCGGCAGGAAGGCCTCCGACCTTTCCCACCCGATCAGCGTGCTCGAAGACGCCGCCCTGTTGTACCGAGACGCGGACGTCTTCCGCGCGAACCGCACCACATACCGGGTCGCAGAACCGCTGATCCGGTTCTATCACGCGATCATGCGTCCGGTCTGGGAACAACTGGAGCGACCGGGATCGGGGGACAGAGTCTGGCAGGCGAGCCGCGAACGGTTCCGCAGCAAGGTTCTCGGTCCGCACTTCGAGCAGTTGTGCCGGGACTGGAGCCTGCACCATGCGCCACCCGAGCTGTTCGGTGGCCTACCGGCGCGGGTAGGCCACGGCGTCGTCACCGATCAGGCCGCCAGAACCGGATACGAAGTGGATGTGGCCGTCATCGGGATCGGTGACGGGGGCAGGCCACCACTGTTGGCCGTCGGCGAGGCGAAGTGGGGCGAAACGATGGGCATCGCGCACCTGGAACGCCTCCGGCACATCCGCGACCTGATCGAGCACAGTGGAAAGTACGACACCACCGGTACCCGGCTACTCCACTTCACCACCGCCGGCTTCAGCGACTCCCTGCGAACCGAGGCCGGCAACGCGGACGACATTGCGCTGATAACCCCGCAAGACCTCTACCGCCACCGATGACGCATCACACCGGCCTCCCTCAACCGGTTTCGCCGATACCGAACCATCAGCCGGCACGTAGCCAGTGGATGGGGATGTCGGTGATGGTTTCAACGGGTTCAGGCGACGGGGCATGGCAGGTCTTGAGCCGTCAACTCATCCATTCCACACCGCGCCCACGGTAGGCACATGAGCAGCCCGCATCAAGCGTCCATGCCACATGTGCGTTGCCGCCGGTTCCGGATGTCGACTGCGTTCGAGGTGGGAAGGACCCAAGCCGACTGTCGCCGGTATGACGGTCATGGCTATGCCGATAGGCCGAGCTCATGGACAAGGTCGTTGACGCGACGACGCGATGACGCGTCTCGCTGTTCCGAAGCCACGACACGCAGCAGTTCGGCGATCTCGACCCGCTGCTGTCCATCCAGCCGGTCGAAGCCACCCGCAAGTGAATGCATACAGTTCGCCGCCGCATCGGGGTCCACGACCTCTTCGTCACTCTGGTCGATGAAGAGTACGAGTTCCACCAGGGCTCTCGTCAATGGCAAGTCGATCACGGCAGCGGCCCCGAAACGCTTTCGATCTGCCGCTTCAATCTGCGGACCTCCGCCACGAGGCGAGGAACCGCCTCACGTGCTTCCGCAATGAACACGGCGTTCTCGTCCCATCGTTCGTCATCGATGTCCACGTATCGCGGCGACTGCACGAGCGTAGCCGCGACGATTTCGCCGTTGTCGAACTGCGGCCACGGCTCGGTAGCCGATCGCGAACCGTCCCGAGTGCTGACGGCCACCAAGTTCATCGCCGCGTCATCATCCAGGACCCTGACGAACCACGGCCCCGGCGTAGCAGCCGCACAAAGCTCCTCCAGCTCGTCGAGTTCCGCCTCGGACACGGGGTCGACATACTCCAACACCTGTGACAGCATGCCGCCCCTACTCGGACCGGCTGCGTACATCGCCGTTAAGCATGGACGCTCCTCAGCATCGGCGGGAGTGCGGCCCGTGGACCGTCGCGTCGGGGACAGTCCGTAGAACCCGAACACGAACTGCCGTTGTTCCTCCAAGGTCCCGACCTCACCGGGGTCTGCGGGTGCCAGAACGTCCACCACATCCAGAGGCCGCTTGGCCCGCTCCAGCATGTACGCGTAACGTCCCAGTTCCATCTGACGTTGCATCCCCGATGGATATACGTTCGGACGCGCTCCCTGGCAACAGAGCAACAACCCTTAGGCCTCCAGTTCGCGGCGGGCGTCCGTCACCTACCACGGCCATCTCACGGTGAGGAAGCGCTCGGTCCCGGACAGGACCTCCACATCCACGGGCTCCATGGAGATGTCGATCAGATCGCCGACTCGATATGGACCGTAGGACGCAAGCTCTTGCTTCATCTTCTCACCACCTCACCCGTCATCACTCCACAGTGGCCTCGGAGTAGTCGCCGAAACGGCCACCGACACGCGTGGACGATCACCACCGACGCGGGGCGGTCAGCGCCATTGCAGGACACCGCCTTCGACGATCTCGGTCTGTGTGGGGTCGTGGAGCCGGTCCGCGACGTCGGCGAGCATGTCGGCGACTCCCGGCCAGACCGGCTCCGAGTAGCCGCACTCGGCCGACCACTCCATGACGCAGCCGTGACGGGTACCGTCGCGGAGGTCTACCACGAGCAGGTCCCCACCGACGTCCCGGCAGATCGGCACGGTGGCGGCACAGAAACCGAACGACGGCTGCCCGGCCGCGAGCGCGTGCGTACCGTCCGGGCCGCAGCACTGCTCGTCGACGAACCGCACGAGCCCGGCGAGCCGGTCTCGCACCTCGGCCACCGGCAACGGCAGATAGAACGGGGGTATCGGGGTGCCCGGGTGGTGCCCCTCGTCGGCGATGCCGTCCATCGACCCCCACCACCGGAGCAGATCGGTGGGCGGTGGACGCCCCACGGCGTCCACCGTGCGGCGGACTTCGGCCGCCGCCACTGCGGGACGGATCGCCGCCGCCGTCACGGGAGCGAGCCGCTCAAGCCCCTCGGCGATACGCCGCCACGACTCCCCGACCGGATGTTCCATGCGCCGCACCATATCCGGGTCCCCGGACATGCGCGCCCCCGGGAAGACCCCACCCCGGCCGCGCCGACCGGTCTCCGGCACGGCCCGATCGCGGCGATGCGACGCGACCCGCGCGCGGTGTCCTGACGTGCGAAAACGCCGACGGCGCCCACGGTCGTGAGACCGGGGCGCCGTCGGCGTCCGAGATCCCGGCGTTCCGCCGGGGCGTGTACCGCTCGTGGAGCCGCAGGGAATCGAACCCTGGTCCTCCGCCGGCTCAGTAAGGCTTCTCCGGGTGCAGTTCGCAGTGCCTTTCCTCAAGCCCCATCGATCACGCGAACAAGTCGATGTGACGGGCTCCAGCCACTGTTAGATGTCGCTCACGAATCCGTGGCCGATTCGTTCGCCTAGCGCCCTAAAATGATGCCGGTGACCAGGGCGGGCGCGCCCCTGGACCGACAGACTTCAACCCTGCTTATGCAGCGAGGGCGAAGTCGTTGCGATTAGACTTCGCATTTGTGTTTTCCAACGACGATTAACGAGACGACGTTGGCTTCCTCGACCCGCTTCCCTTACGTCAACGTACGGAGTCGAAACCGATCGGCCCCTTGAGGTGTCGCGTATGGTGCGTACCCGCCGGGCCTTCGGTGACGTCGCCTCCGCAGGGGAGGCGCCGCGAACCGGTGGTCCGACGAGTGGTGAGAGATCCGACGGTCGTCGGGACCGGCTGCGGCCGGCCACGTACTCCCGTGGATCGTGCGGTACACGCTATGCAGTTTCGGTACATCACGCGCCCACCGGCTACACCGGCGACGCTCGACAATGTTAACGCCTGCGACACGGGAACGCATTCCGGTTACCCGCCCGGCCGCGCTGTGGCCTTCCTCGCAGCTCCCGTACCGCCGTCGGCCGAGCCCACGGAGTGGGCCACGGTCACCCGAACCGGACGAACGGGGTGGTTCCGGGCACCGTCAGTCCCGCAGGCCCTTCGCCCGGCGCTGCACGGCGCGTTCGATCTCGCGGTCGGCGTCGCGTTTGGCGATCGACTGCCGCTTGTCGTAGGTCTTCTTGCCTCGCGCCAGCCCGAGTTCGAGCTTCGCCCAGCCGTCCTTGAAGTACATGGACAACGGGACGAGGGTCAGTCCGCTCTGGGTGAGCTTCCCGGTGAGCTTGTCGATCTCGGCCCGGTGCAGCAGCAGTTTACGGATGCGGCGAGGCGAGTGGTTGGTCCAACTTCCGTGGCTGTACTCGGCGATGTGGATGCCGTGGATCCGCACCTCGCCGTTGTGGAGGTCGGCGTAGGCGTCGGCGAGCGAGGCCCGGCCGGTCCGCAACGACTTCACCTCGGTACCGGTGAGCACGATCCCCGCCTCGTAGGTCTCCAGGATCTCGTAGTCGTGTCGGGCACGCCGATTCGAGGTGATCAGCTTGTGTCCGGTTTCCCTCGCCATACGCCAAGCCTATCGGTACCGGCCGGTCGGACGCGACCGACTAACGGGCCGTCGCGCCGTGCCCCGGCGATGGACGACGGCACGCGGGCGCCCACGGAATCACGCCGGCCGACGCACCGGAGACCTCCGCTGGGCGAGGCGGTGGCTCCGCCCGGCGAAGGCGATACACGCGCCCCCACCGGACCGCCCTCCGCGTTCAGCACAGGCAACCGGGCAACCACCGGAGCGGTTCCACCGGGCTGCCGTTCAACCGGACCTCGAAGTGCAGGTGGTCACCTGTGGAGGCTCCCGTCGTGCCGACCGCGCCGATGCGGTCGCCCCGATCCACCCACTGCCCCACCGACACCCCGATCGACGACTGGTGCGCGTAGCAGGTCGACAGGTTGTCACCGTGGTAGATGCAGGTGTAGTTGCCGTAGCCGCCGTTCCAGCCGGCCTGAACGACCTGACCGGAGTCCGCGGCGACGATGGGCGCGCCACCCCCTGCGGCGAAGTCCACCCCCGCGTGGAGCTGCCACACGTGGTAGTACGGGTCGTACCGGTTGCCGAAGTCGCTGGACTTCCATCCCTGGACCGGCATCAGCAGCCGGGCGCCCGCGGCACCGGACTGCGACCCGGCGGTGGCGTGTCCGCTGCCGACGTCCCGCAGGGCGGCGGCGATGCGTTCGCTCTCCTCCTTGACCTCCTCGTACCGGGCCAGGCTCGCCTCCTTCTCGTCCTCCGCGACCGCCAGGGCGGCCGTCCGGGTGTCGAGCAGGTCGGCCAGTTCGCGCTCGGCCGTCTCGGCGGCGGCGGCCTCCGCCTCCGCCGTCTCCAGTGCCTCGGTGGCGGCGGTCTCGGCGGCCTCGGCGGCGTCACGGGCGACCTCGGCGTCGTTCTCCGCGTCGCGGGCCTCCTGCCGCAGTTTCACGACCTCGTCGACCGCGGCGTTCTGCCGGTCGGCGAGTTCCTGGACGTAGGACATGCGGGCGACGGCCTCGAAGGGGTCGTCGGCCGTGATGACGCCGTTGACGGCCATGATGCCCGCCCCCTGGTACGACAACCTGACGAGGTCGCCCAGCTCGGCGCGGGCCGTGTCGACCTCCCCGGCTGCGGTGTCGTAGTCGGCGACGGCACCCCGGTAGGTGGCGCGGGCGGTGTCGGCCTCGTCGCCGGCGATCGCCGCCAGCGACTCGGCGGCGGCGACGGCACCTCTCGCGGTGTTGGCGCGGTCGCGTGCGGCGGGCAGTAGTTCCTCGGTCTCGGTCAACGCCAGGGCCGCCTCTCGGGCCGCCTCGGTGGCACCTTCCAGTGTGGCCTCGGCCTGGGCCAGTTCCTCGTCGATGCGCTGCTGGTCGCTCGTGCTCGGCTCCGCGGAAGCGGTCCCCGCGAAGACGAGCGCCGCCAGCACTGCGGCTGTCCACAGTCTCGTCTTCATCCGGGTAATGTACGCCGAGTGATCGCATTATCACGGTAAGTCCGGAAACTCGGGAGTGGCGTCGGCGTGTCACGGTGGAATGTCGGTCCACAGTGCCGCCGCCCCGGGTGCGGACACGACCGCGGCGCGCCCCGTGTGGGACGCGCCGCGGTGTGTGAATCGGTTCGGGGTCAGACCTTGACCTGGAATCTGAGCGTGACCCAGCCGGTGATCGCGCTGATGACGCTCGCGATGCCTGCCAGGATGGGCAGCATCAGCCAGATCCTCGTCCACGACATCTCGGTCATGATGTCGAACAACGCCTTGAACGTGCCGTCCACCAGGAACGCCTTGCCGGCGACCAGCGCGAGGAACGCCAGGATCGCGCCGATGAGGCCGGCGAAGACGGCTTCGAGCACGAACGGCGCCTGGACGAACCAGTTGGAGGCGCCCACCAGTTTCATGATGGAGACCTCACGGCGTTTGGAGTAGGCCGCGACCTGGATGGTGTTGGCGACCAGCAGGAGCGCCGCGATGCCCTGTACGAGCGCGAGGATGAGCGAGAGCCGCTGGACCCCGCCCATGAGCCCGAAGACCTCCTCCAACGCGTCGCGCTGGTTCATGATCCGTTCGACGGCCCCGTCACCGAAGCCCTCGTACTTGGCGATGAACTCGTCGGCGTCGTCCATGTTGTTGAGGGAGACCTCGAAGGAGGCCGGCAGCCGGTCCTTGTCGACGCTCTCGACCAGGTCGGGGGCGTCGGCGAACAGCTCCTGGAAGTCGGTCCACGCCTCCTCCTTGGTCTTGAACTCGACGGTCTTGACCATGGGGTCGCCGATCAGGGACTCCTCCAGTTGGCCCTTGACCTCGTCTTCCTCGGTGATCTCGTGGTTGAGGTAGACGATGATCTCGACCTGGCCCCGGTAGTAGGCCTCCATCGACTGGACCTGGAAGTACATCAACAGGCCGGCGCCCAGCATGGTCAGCGAGACCGCCATGGTGATGATCATGGCGATGGTCATACTGATGTTGCGCCAGAGGCCGACAGCGACCTCCGACAATACGTACTTAGCACGCATCGTTTCTTATATGCCTTCCGCCGTTAGCCGTAAACGCCGCGAGCCTGGTCGCGTACGACGTGCCCGCCTTCGATTTCGATGACCCGGCGTCGCATCTGGTTGACGATGTTGGAGTCATGGGTGACCATGACGATCGTGGTGCCGGTGCGGTTGATCCGGTCCAGCAGGCGCATGATCTCGATCGACGTGTCGGGGTCGAGGTTTCCGGTGGGCTCGTCGGCCAGCAGGATGAGCGGCCGGTTGACGAAGGCGCGGGCGATGGCCACGCGCTGCTGTTCACCGCCGGAAAGCTCGTGGGGGTAACGGTGCTCCTTGCCGCCCAGCCCGACGAGGTCCATGACCTCGGGCACGACGCGGCGCGCGACCGTCTTGGGTTTGCCGATGACCTCCAGCGCGAAGGCCACGTTCTCCGCGGCGGTGCGGTGCGGGAGCAGACGGAAGTCCTGGAACACGCAGCCCAGGGAGCGCCGGAACGCCGGCACCTTCCACCGGCGCATGCCGGTGACCTCCTTGTCGTTCACCCACACCTTGCCCTTGTTGGGCACCTCTTCGCGAAGGAGGAGTTTGATGATCGTCGACTTACCGGCGCCGGTGGGACCGATGAAGAAGACGAACTCACCTTTCTCGATGGACACGTTGATGTCCTCGATGGAGGGGCGGTTGGACCTAGCGTAATGCTTCGTCACGTGCTCGAGCCGAATCACGCTGCGAGAGTCTACGCGCGTTCGCTGGGACCTCTGCCACTCCCCCTCTCGTATCACGCGGTGGAGCGGGCTTCCGATACCGCGCAATCACACGAACATCGGATGCCCTGGTCACCGGTTCGGGCCATCCGTCCCCGGCCGGGCCGTGGACGGTCTACGCCCCGTCGCCGTCGCGGCGGTTCTCCTGCTGCTTGCGCCAACGGATACCGGCCTCTATCAATCCGTCGATCTCTCCGTCATAGACGGCCATCACATTCGCCGACTCCCAGCCGGTGCGCAGGTCCTTGACCATCTGGTACGGGTGCTGGACGTAGGAACGCATCTGCTCACCCCAGGAGGCCGCCACGGAGCCGCGCAGCTCGTCCATCTTCGCCTGCTCCTCGTCCCGCTTGCGCTGCAGCAGTTTCGCCTTCAGGACGCCCATCGCGGTGGCGCGGTTCTGAAGCTGGGAACGCTCGTTCTGGCAGGAGACGACGATTCCGGTCTCCAGGTGCGTGATGCGGACCGCGGAGTCGGTGGTGTTGACGCCCTGCCCGCCCGGACCGGAGGAGCGGTACACGTCCACCCGGATCTCGTCGTCGGGGATCTCGATGTCGTCGGTCTGTTCGACCACCGGCACCACCTCGACGGCGGCGAACGCGGTCTGGCGGCGCCCCTGGTTGTCGTACTTGCTGATCCGCACGACGCGGTGGGTGCCCTGCTCGACCGCGAGGGTGCCGTACGCGTAGGGGGCCTTGACCGCGAAGGTCGCCGACTTGATGCCCGCCTCCTCCGCGTACGAGACGTCGTAGACCTCGGTGGGATACCCGTGTCGCTCGGACCACCTGAGATACATGCGCATCAACTGTTCCGCGAAATCGGCGGAATCGGCGCCACCGGCGCCGGAGCGAATCGATACCAGGGCTTCGCGTTCGTCGTATTCGCCCGAGAGCAATGTACGGACTTCGAGCTCTTCGATCGATTTGCGCAGATCCGCCAGTTCCTCACCGGCCTCGGCGGTCGCGGAGGAGTCGCCCTCGGAGGCGGCCAGTTCCCACAGCACCTCGGCGTCGTCCAGCCGGCGGCGCAGATTGGCCACCCGGTTCAGTTCGTTCTGTACGTAAGACAGCCGGGATGTCACCTTTTGGGCGTGAGTGACGTCGTCCCACAGGTCGGGGGCGAGCGCCGCCGCCTCCAACTCGTTCTTTTCACGGGTCAGCGCGTCCAGGTCCAGGACCGCCGTCACGGAGTCGAGGGTGGCGTTGAGGTCGCGCAGTTCAGCAGAGAAGTCGTTACCGGTCACAACCATCGAGCTTACGCCGCAGGCCCCGGGCCTCACATCAGGTGTGCGTGGCGGACCCGACGTGTCGACGTCGCCACCGGAAGCGGACACGGCGAAGCCGTGGCGGCCGTCTCTGCCACGGACGCCACGGCTCCCGCTCATCGGGGCCCGCCGATCACGAGCGTTCGGCCGGCCCCGTCTCCGATCTACTTCTGGCGGGCCTTGAGCCAGCTCAGCGCCGCCTTGTGGTAGCCGACCGCGAAGTCCATCGCGGTCGCCGCGCCGGCGTCGTCGGCGGCCAGTTCCTTGGCGCGCGCGCGGACGTCCGCCAGCGCCTCGGTGTGGTACTCGACCGCGGACTTGTACATCTCCGACAGCGCCGAGGGTGTCATGTGCGAGGCGAACGCGGTGCGCAGCGCGACGGGGTCGCGCAGCTGGCCGATGCCGCTCTCCTCGTTGATCCACTTGGCGAAGGCCCGCTTGCCCGAGGCGCTGATCGTGTAGGGGACGCTGGCACGCGGGCCGGGCTTGCCGACCCGCACGTACCCGACCTCGGCCAGGGCGGGGAGCTCCCGGTAGACCTGGCTGCGGGTCATCGTCCAGAACGGACCGAGGCGCCTGGTGGCCTCGGACATGAGTTGACCGCCGGTCATTGATCCGTCATGCAGCAGACCCAAAAGGGCCGCCGCCGTCGCGTTCAGTTCTTTTCCTGCCATGTCGACAATGATGCCATGTCTTTATATTCGATTCAACCGGAGGGCATCTATTGTGCTCCGAATTGCTCCATTGGCAACTGTCCCAGGCGAACTGTGGAAATGAGTCGTGCTTAATGGTGCTCCAATATGACTCATTGGGATTGAAACCGGTCAGTTACCACCAGTTTTACCAGGCATCGGTTCTCCGATGAGATCTCCGCCGGGGATGTCTTGTTCGGACTCACCGGAGTCACTTCCGTCCCCTGCGTCACCGTCCGTCCCACTGTCCGGGGTGGAGTCATCGGGAGTCTGGGACGGTTCGGCGTCCTCTTCGTCCGAGTCCGGTGACGGAGAGTCACCCGTGTCGGGTTCGGGTTCGGACGGGTCGGTTTCGGCCGATTCGTCCACCCCGGTCGGTTCGGAGACGACGCCCGGTTCGGCGGTCCCGAGCAGGCTCCACCCGATCGCCGCCGCCGCACCCAGTGCGACCACGCCGCCCACGATGCCGGCCACCAGCACGAGGGGGTTCCTGCGTCGTGTGGCGGAGTCGCCCGTGGGCAGGAACGGGGCGTCGTCGGGTGGGGACATCTCGACCGGCACTCCGACACCGCCGACCACACGCGTCACGGCCTCGTCGCCGCGAGGGCGCAGCACCGGAGGTTCCATGAGGGCGGGACCGGGGGTCGTCGAGAGATGCGGAGTCACCGCGCGCAGCATCGACGGAAGCGCCCCCGCCTCGGGCCGGTGCGCCGGATCGGCCGCCAGGCACGGCTCGATGATGCTCCACAGTTCGGCGGGCACGTGTCCGGGACGTTCCGGGATGTGCGTGCGGTGGCGTTCCAGTACGTCGTCGATGCTGCCGCCGCGGTAGGGGTTGCGCGCGCACAGCATCTCGAACAGGACGAGCCCGAACCCGTACACGTCCGACTTCGCCGACGTGGGCATGCCCTCGATGATCTCGGGGGCGGCGTAGTCGGGGGTGCCGTGGGTGGCCGCCTCGGGACTGGCGATGCGACGCGCCACACCGAAGTCCACCAACCGGACCTGGCTGCCGTCGCGGGGGATCAGGATGTTGCCGGGCTTGACGTCACCGTGGACGATCCCCGCCGAGTGGATGAGGCTGAGGGTCTGCGCCAGTTGCGCCGCGGCAGTGGCGGCGGCGGACGGGGACAACGGTCCCTCGTCGATCAGGGCGCGCCGCAGGTCGACGCCCTCCACGAGGTCCATGACGAGCGCCATCACGGTGCCGTCCACGATCAGGTCGCGGGGACGCACGATGCCCGGGGAGTTGAGCTCGGAGAGGACCTCGGCCTCGTCCAGGAAGGCGGCGGCCATGACGGGTTCACCGGCGGCCTCGGCGTGCAGAACCTTCACGGCCACCGACTCACCGGTGATGAGGTCGCGGGCCCGGTGGACGACACCGGCCGCGCCGCGGGCGATCTCGGCTTCGAACTGGTAACGGTCTGCGAGTGGCTGTGTCATGGCGGGCTCCCCTGGAAGGTTCTGCCCACAACGTTATTGAGGCCACGCACGCGGGGCCACACCGCGGGGGCCGAACTGGCACGAAACCGGGACTCCGCGGACGTCACAGGGCGCTGCGCAGCTCCCACAGTTCGGGGTAGCAACGCAGTTCCACCCGCGACCGCAGGTACGCCCCGCCGGCACTGCCGCCGGTGCCGGGTTTGGTCCCGATCTGGCGCTCCGCCATCAGCACGTGCCTCGCCCGCCACAGCGACAGCGCCTGGTCGTGGTCCACGAGTGCCTCCGCGAGGTCCCACAGCGGTCCGTAGGACTCCCGGTCACCGGCGATGCGCCGGAGGGCCGAGATCCGCCGATCGTAGTCGGTGGTGTCAAACCCGACCGAACGCATGATCGCGAGGTATCCGTCCCACAGGCTCGGCTGTTCCAGGCGGGTCGCCAGGCGGGCGCGCTCGGGTTCGGTGAGGCCCCGGAACCGGTCCAGGTAACCGGGGTCCTTCAGTCCGGAGAGGAACTCGATCTCACGGAACTGGACGGACTGGAAGCCCGAGGCGGGGGCCAGCCGGTTGCGGAACTCCAGGAAGTCCTGGGGCGTCATGGAGTCGATCACGTCCACCTGGCTGACGAGGACCTTCATGATCGCCTTGCAGCGGTCGAGCCTGACCCTCGGCAGGTAGGTCTCACCCGCCAGCATGCGGTCCCGGGCGTCGTCGAGCTCGTGGAGCATCAGCTTGAACCACAGTTCGTACGCCTGGTGGATCACGATGAACAGCAGCTCGTCGTGGGCCTCGGGTTCCGATTCGGGGTGCTGCTGGTCGAGCAGTTGCGGGATGCGCAGGTAGGTGTTGTAGGTGAGTTGACCACCCTGCTCGCCGAACTTGGGGTCGAAGCGGTGGAAGTGATCTTGTGGCACCCGCCCAAGGTACTCGGGTCACGGGGGCGGCGGTGGCGGGCGTCGGATCCCGGTGACCCCCGGGCGGGACGGCACGGCCGGGCGGTCTCGACGATCCGCCCGGCCGTGCGCGCCGGTCAGCCCATGTGCGGGTAGCGGTAGTCGGTCGGAGGCACGAAGGTCTCCTTGATGGTGCGCGGCGACACCCAGCGGACCAGGTTCTGCCAGGAACCGGCCTTGTCGTTGGTGCCGGACCCGCGCGCGCCACCGAACGGCTGCTGGCCGACGACCGCACCGGTGGGCTTGTCGTTGACGTAGAAGTTGCCCGCCGCGTGACGCAGCGCCTCGGTCGCGTAGTCGACCGCGTCGCGGTCGGTGGCGAACACCGCGCCCGTCAACGCGTAGGAGGACACGTCGGCGGCCTGGGTCACGACGTCGTCGAACCGGTCGTCCTCGTAGACGTGGACGCCCAGGATCGGCCCGAAGTACTCGGTGGTGAACAGCTCGTGCTCGAGGTCGTCGGACTGGATGATCGTCGGTTCGACGAAGTAGCCGACGCTGTCGTCGCCCTTGCCGCCGGTGAGGACGGTCGTGGTGCCCTGGGCGGCGAGCCGGTCGAACAGGGCGGTGTGCTTGGCGAAGGCCCGCGCGTCGATGACCGCGCCGCCGAAGTGCGACAGGTCGGTGACGTCGCCGTAGGTGAGCTGTTCGGTGGTGGCGACGAGGCGGTCCTTGAGGCCCGCGTTCCACAGCGACGCCGGCAGGTACGCCCGCGATGCCGCCGAGCACTTCTGGCCCTGGTACTCGAAGGCGCCGCGCACCAGGGCGGTGACCAACGCCTCCGGTTCCGCGCTGGGGTGCGCGATGACGAAGTCCTTGCCGCCGGTCTCACCGACGATGCGCGGGTAGCCGCGGTAGTCGGCGATGTTCTCACCGACGGTCCGCCACAGGTGCTGGAACGTCGGCGTGGAGCCGGTGAAGTGGATGCCCGCCAGGTCGGGGTCCCGCAGCGCCACGTTCGACACCGCGATGCCGTCGCCGGTGACCATGTTGATGACGCCCGGGGGCAGGCCGGCCGCCTCCAGCAGCCTCATCGTGTAGTGCGCAGCCAACTGCTGGGTGACCGAGGGCTTCCACACGACGGTGTTGCCCATCAGCGCCGGAGCGGTCGGGAGGTTCCCGGCGATCGCGGTGAAGTTGAACGGGGTGATCGCCACCACGAAGCCCTCCAGCGGCCGGTGGTCGAACCGGTTCCACACCCCGGGCGAGGAGTTCGGCTGCTTGGCGATCAGGCCCTCGGCGAAGTGCACGTTGAAGCGCAGGAAGTCGATCAGTTCACACGCGGCGTCGATCTCGGCCTGTACCGCGGTCTTCGACTGGCCCAACATGGTCGCGGCGTTGAGGGTGTCGCGCCACGGACCCGCCAGCAGTTCCGCCGCCCGCAGGAAGACCGCCGCGCGCTCGTGGAACGTCTTGCGGTGCCATTCCGGGGCCGCCGCCTTGGCCGCCGACACGGCCGCGGCGACGTCGGCGTCGGTGGCGTTGCGCGTCACACCGAGGACGTGGGCGTGTTTGTGGGGCTGCACGACGTCGAGTGGGTCGCCGCCTCCGACTCGTTCGACACCTCCGACCGTCATCGGCAGGTCGTGTTGGATGTCGGCGAGTTCGGCCAACCGCCGGGTGAGCGAATCCCGCTCGGCGCTGCCCGGCGCGTACGTGCGCACGGGCTCGTTCACCGGTGTCGGTACCTGAAACAGGGCGTCCATCACGTGCTCCTTCGCAAGATCGATTCTAGTGGCCGTCCCGCCGGATCCGGTCGTGCGAGACGGGCCGGGCACGGGGCCGGCGCAGACCGTCCCGGCACCGGTGTCGTGTCCGGCGGGGTGACGGCACCGCGGGCCGTCGCCGCCGAGGCGGCCGGATGACCGGACGACCTCCGGCCATGCTGTCACGCTCGGCGACGGCTCATGCGCCAGACGGCCCGCTTGTGAGGCCACGTACCCTGACGTGCGTGAAGGGCTCCAAGAACACGTCCCGGGCCGCACTCGGCCCGGTGGCCACGATCCTGTTGTCCACGGTCGCCGTGGTGTGGCTCGGCCTGCAGTTGCTCGCGATGCGGACCCTGCTCGCCGGGGCGGTCGCGGCGGACCCGGGACAGGTCGCCAACCTGGTCATCTCGCTGTCGGGTCTCGTGGTGGGCACCGTCTACGCCGGCGGGGTGGCGGGTGTCTCGCTGGCGAATCTCGCCGACCGCACCGGCGGGTTCCTGTCGAGGCCGCCCCGGATCGTGCCGGCCGCGGCGGGCGGGCTCGGTGTGGGGGTCGTCATGGCGACGGCGTCGTACCTGACGTTCGCGGAGTCGCCGGATCTGGCGACGCTCGTCGCGGCCACCGTGGGTGTCGCGGGCCTGCTGGGCGGCTGTGTCGGCGCGATCAGGTCGGTGCCCGTGGTGACCGCCGGACTGTCGGGCACCGCGGTGCTGCTCGCGGTGTTCGTGCTGCGCGCGTACTTCATGGACGAGCTGCTGAGCCAGCTGGGCAGGGACGTCGGCACGTACCGGATGGTCGTGATCGTGGGCGGCCTGGTGGCGGGTCTGTGCGTCGGGGTGACCGCGTTCCTCTACCTGCGGCGGCACACCCGCCGGGTGGGGCTGTACGGGTTCATCCTTGCGGGTGCCACCCCGGGGGCGCTGTGGCTGCTGGGCGAACTCGTCACGCAGATCGCGGCGAGCTGGCTGACCCTTCCCGGCGAGGACGGCACGGTCAACCTCGACAACCTGAGCCTGGCGCTGAGCGCGGCCTCCCAGTTCAACGGCGGCCTCACCACGCTGTTCGCGGGCGCCACCACGGCCGTCCTGGCGTTCGGCATCCTGCTTCCCAAGCGGCCGTCCGGCCCCGCGACGGGGAGGGGCGGCCGTCCCGGCGGCGCCGGTAAGAGGGGTGGGCCGCCGGCTCAGTCCACCGGCGGCAAGGGCGCGAAGGCGAAGGCGCGGCGCTGAGTCGTCCCCGTCACAGGGTTTCCAGCAGCCGCGCCAACTCCGACGGGTCGTACCACTCCAGTTCCCGGTCCTCCACCGACTCCACGATGAACTCGGCGTCGGCGTCACCGGCGGAGGCGGCCGTGACCAGGCCACGCGCGGTGGTCACGTCGGTGGCGGCCTCCGGGCCGTCCACGTGGATCGCGGCCACCGCCCGCAACGGCACCGCCGCCGCGACGGTGACCCGGCTGTCGCCCAACTCCCCGACCGGCACGCTGAACTGGTCGTCGGGCAGGTCCACCGACACGACCACCCGGCGCGGCGGGGCGGACGGATCGTCGGCCAGCAGCCACAACGCGTCCTGGGCCGCACGGGTGAACGCCGCGTACTCCAGGTCTTCCAACTCACCCTCGATGTACCACTCACGCAGGCCGGGGGTGACGGCGTGCGCCCGGGACACCGGCAGCTTCGACGTCTCCGACAGCTCCCGGAGCAACGGCACGGTGGCCGACAGGTATATCCGCGTCATGGCTCGATTATCCAAGTAGGCGGGCGTCACAGGACGGCAACCGGTGACACCCGCCGAAGGCGCACGGCCGTCACCGGTTCACACCAGGTGGCAACCGGTGAGCCGCCACGCATTCCCGTCGTGGTCGAGGGTGAGGCTGACCGCCCGGTCGCGGGCGGGGGTGCGGAGCATCCAGACGGCCTCCCAGCGGTGACCGGAGCCGCCGCCGCGTGACGGTTCGATACGGGCGGGCCGGCACAGGCCGGTTATCGCCTCGCGGGTCCGCCGCAGTTGGGCGAATCCGCCACGGGTGGCGTCGCCGCGCAACGTCTCGACGGCGCGGTCACCGGTCAGGGCGGCGGCACAGCGACACGCGAGTCGGTGGGCCGCCGAACGGAGCGGATCCGGCGGGGCGGGCGCCCGGGGCGCGGTGATCGCGACTGCGGCGGTGGACGCCAGCGGCCGCAGCCGTACGGCGGGGACGGACGGCGGGAGCGACGGGATCGGCGGATTCACGGTTCCTCACTTTCAGTCGTCGATCGACGCCGGAAAGTATGGGGTGCCGTGTCAACGGTCCACCGGCACGCGGACGCCCCCGCGAACGGGTCGCGGGGGCGTCCGGTGGTGCGTCGATCAGCTGCGGCCGGGCGCGCCGTGGCAGCGCTTGTACTTCTTGCCCGAGCCGCACGGGCACTCCGCGTTGCGGGACGGCGCGCTACCGACCTTCTGCCCGGGTGCGGGCTTCTTGCCGCCGGTGGCCACCCGGGACGACGGGCCTGAGCCGCGCCGCAACGCCGCAGGGGCCTCGTCGGCGACCTCCACGCCGCTCTCGGTGTCGAGGCTGGGTGCCGAGTAGCTCAACCGCTCCGGCTGCTTGGGCGGTGTGAGTCCGCGCGCGGTGACCGTCGCCATCGCCGAGGAGCTGGGGCTGGGTTTACGGCTGGACTTGCCCTTGGCGGGCGCGGCGGCGGCCTGCTCCTCCTGTTCCTGGACCTGGACGTTCAGGTTGAACAGGTAGCGGACGGTGTCCTCCTTGATGCCGTCGAGCATCACCTTGAACATGTCGTAGCCCTCGCGCTGGTACTCGATGACCGGGTCGCGTTGGGCGTAGGCGCGCAGGTTGATGCCCTCCTTGAGATAGTCCATCTCGTAGAGGTGTTCCCGCCACTTGCGGTCGATGACCTCCAGGAGGACGTTGCGTTCGAGGCTGCGCATGACCTCTTCGCCGCCGACCTCCTCCTCACGGGCCTCGTACGCCTTGTGGACGTCGTCGAGCAGCGCCTCGACGATGGTGTCGGGCTCCAGCTTGTCGCGGCCGCCGGCGTCCTTCTCGACGTCCTCGACGGTGACACCGACCGGGTAGAGCTCCTTGAGTCCCTTCCACAGTTCGTCGAGGTCCCAGTCCTCGGAGTAGCCGTCGGCGGTGGCGCCGTTGACGTAGGCGGTGATGACGTCGTCGACCATGTTGGCGATCTCGTCGTTGACGTCCTCCCCGTCGAGGACCCGGCGGCGTTCGGCGTAAATGACCTGCCGCTGCTTGTTCATGACCTCGTCGTACTTGAGGACGTTCTTGCGCTGCTCGGCGTTCTGGCCCTCGATCTGCGCCTGGGCGCTGCGGATCATACGGGAGACGAGCTTGTTCTCGATCGGCATGTCGTCGGGCATGTTGAGGCGGCTCATCAGCGCCTCGACGGCGGCGGCGTTGAACTTGCGCATCAGGTCGTCCTGAAGGGACAGGTAGAACCGGGACTCGCCGGGGTCCCCCTGCCGGCCCGCGCGACCGCGCAACTGGTTGTCGATGCGCCGCGACTCGTGGCGTTCGGTGCCGAGGACGTACAGGCCGCCGAGTTCGCGGACCTCCTCGCCCTCCACGTCGCACTCCTCCTTCCACTTGCCGAGCACGGTCTCCCACTCCGCGGCGTACTTCTCCTCGTCGGCCTCGTCGATGCCGCGGCGGCGGAGTTCGGCGGCGGCCAGGTACTCCGGATTGCCGCCGAGCAGGATGTCGGTACCGCGGCCCGCCATGTTGGTGGCGACGGTGACCGCGCCGCGCCGGCCCGCCTGGGCGATGATCTCGGCCTCGCGGGCGTGGTGCTTGGCGTTGAGCACCGCGTGCTCCACGCCGCGCTTGCGCAGCATCGCCGACAGCAGTTCGCTGTGGTCGACGCTGACGGTGCCGACCAGTACGGGCTGGCCGGTCTCGTGACGCTCCACGATGTCCTCGACGACCGCCTGGAACTTCGCGGTCTGGGTCTTGTAGACGACGTCGATCTGGTCCTTGCGGACCATGGGCCGGTGGGTCGGGATCTCGACGACACCGACGTCGTAGACCTTGTTGAACTCGCCGGCCTCGGTGGTGGCGGTACCGGTCATGCCGCCGAGCTTGTTGTAGAGGCGGAAGTAGTTCTGGAGCGTGACGGTGGCGAGCGTCTGGTTCTCCTGCTTGATCGCCACCCCCTCCTTGGCCTCGATGGCCTGGTGCATGCCCTCGTTGTAGCGGCGGCCCGCCAGTACCCGGCCGGTGAACTGGTCGACGATGAGGACCTCGCCGTCGTCGGAGACGATGTAGTCCTTGTCCTTCTTGAACAGTTCCTTGGCCTTGATGGCGTTGTTCAGGTAGCCGACCAGCGGCGTGTTGGAGGACTCGTAGAGGTTCTCCACTCCGAGCCGGTCCTCGACCCTGGCGACGCCGGCCTCGGTGACCGACACGGTGTTCTTGGCCTCGTCGACCTCGTAGTGCTTCCCGATCTGCATCCGGGAGACGATCTTGGAGAACTCCTCGTACCAACGCTTGGAGTGCGCCGCCGGGCCGGAGATGATCAGCGGGGTCCGGGCCTCGTCGATGAGGATGGAGTCCACCTCGTCCACGATCGCGTAGTTGTGGCCGCGCTGTACCCGGTTCTCCTTGCTGCGGGCCATGTTGTCCCGCAGGTAGTCGAAACCGAACTCGTTGTTGGTGCCGTAGGTGATGTCGCAGTTGTACGCCTCACGGTGCTTGGCGGCACCGGCGCCGGGCGACACGACTCCCACCGTGAGCCCGAGGAAGCGGTGGATCTCCCCCATCCACTCGGCGTCACGTTGCGCGAGGTAGTCGTTCGTCGTGACAATGTGGACGCCTTCGCCGGACAACGCGTTCAGGTACGCGGGAAGGGTCGACACGAGGGTCTTGCCCTCACCGGTGCGCATCTCGGGGATCATGCCGCGGTGCAGCGCGGCGCCGCCCATGATCTGCACGTCGAAGTGCCGCATCCCACGGACCCGGCTGGCGGCCTCCCGCACCGTCGCGAACGCCTCCGGCAGCAGGTCGTCCAGGCTCTCACCGTCGGCCAGGCGCTCCCGGTACTCGTCGGTGAGGGCGCGCAGCTCCGCGTCGGTCAGATCGGTGTAATCCTCTTCAAGAGTGTTCACCGCCTGGGCGATTGCCTTGACCTGTTTGAGCGTCCGGCCCTCGCCGGCCCGCAACAACTTCTCGAATATCGACACGGTGTAGTCAGTGCTCCTATGGGATGTCCTGGCATTCCATCGTACGTGCCCGCCCGAATGTGGCACCTGTCACCGGCGACGCCGAATTCAGTCGCCCGATTCCGGTGCGATCGGGCATGCTCGTTCGGATGGAGCCCATACAGCTAACCACCCCGGCGGCCACCGGGGCAACCGGCGACGCGTCGGGACCCCTCGTGTTGCGCGCGCCACGCGAATCGGACCTTCCGGACTTCTCGGAGATGTTCGCCGACGCGGAGATCGTCCGGTTCACCCTCGTACCGGTCCCGTGGGGAACGGAACACCGTGACGGTTACCTGGAGAGGGTCGCCTCCGCCTGGCACGCCGGTTCGCCGCGCTGGACGATCGCCGACTCCCGGGACCGGCTGTGCGGCACCGTCGGCCTCAACGTGTCGGGGCACTCCGCCGAACTCGTCTACCAGACGGCGCCGTGGGCGCGGCGGCAGGCGGTGGCGCTGCGGGCCTGCCACACCGCGCTCGTGTGGGCGGCCGACACACTCGAGGTGTCTCGCTTCACCTGGTCGGCGATCGTCGGCAACCACCTGTCCCTGCTACTGGCCCTACGGCTGGGCTTCCAGCCGGAGGGGGTGACCAGGGCCGGGGCGATGCAGCGCGGTACACCCGTGGACACCTGGACGGCCGGGATGCTCCCCGGCGAACTACGCGCCCTCGACGACCCGCCGCCGGGCTACGCCCTCGCGCGTCGCCGCGCCGAGGTGTTCGCCGCCCCGCAGCCCCGTCTCACCACCGCACTTCCCGAGCTGACGTTGCGGCCGCTCACGGCCGGCGACGTCGATCGGGTCGCGCAGGCCAGCCGGGATCCGCAGACCATGCGTTGGACCACGGTGCCCCGGCCGTACAAGCGGTTCCACGCCGAGGGCTTCGTGGAGCGGATCGCACCGGACGGTTGGCGACGGGGCACGACCGCCATCTTCGCGCTCGCCGACGCCGACGACGCCTACTGCGGCACCGTGGACATCCGACTGCACGCCGACGACCCGACCGAGGCCGACGTCGGATTCGTGACCGCGCCGTGGGCACGCGGCCGCGGCTACATGCCCGCGGCCGTGAACGCCGTGTGCGACTTCGGTTTCGACAGGCTCGGCGTGGAACGGATCGAATGGCACGCGAACGCCGGGAACGTCGCGTCACGCCGGGTCGCGGAGAAGTGCGGTTTCACCATGGAGGGCACCGTGCGCGGCGGCCTGACCGGGCCGCAGGGCCGACTGGACGCCTGGCAGGCGGCGCTGCTCAAGGGTGACGGCCGGTGAACGCGCGGCGGTTCCCCGCGACACCGTGGCGCACCGAACGGCTGCTGTTGCGGCCGTTGACCCCCGAGGACGCCGACGACGTCGCCGCCACCTGCGCCGACCCGTCGGTCGGTGAGTTCATCTACTCCATACCGCGGCCGTACCGGCGGTCCGACGCCGAGGAGTTCATCTCCGGCGCCACCGCGCGATGGCAGGAGGGCACCGCACAGTGGGCGATCGCCGATCCTGCGACCGGCAGGTATCTGGGTGGAATCGGGGTGCCGCGCCTGGAATGGGCGTTCGAGACCGCCGAGATCGGTTACCTGGTGGCGCCGTGGGCGCGCGGCGAGGGCTACGCGGCCGAGGCCGCCGCCGGCGTCGCGGACTTCCTGTTCCGGCACGGTGTCCGCCGCGCCGAACTGCACATCTCCCCCGCCAACATCGCGAGCCGCCGCACGGCGTCACGGGCCGGGTTCCGGCAGGACGGCAGGTTGCGGGCGGCGATCACCGACCGCTCCGGCGCCCGGGTGGACCGGGTGGTCTACTCGCGGGTGCCGGAGGACCCGCCGGGACCGGTCCACCGGACGCTACCGGACTTCCCCGACGGCGGCCTGTCCGACGGGGTCGTGACGCTGCGTCCACTTCGGCCCGACGACGTCGAACCGATGTTCCGCATGTACTCCGATCCCGACGTGTGGGGACGCTGCGTTCCTCCCCGCCCTCCGGAACGCACCGAGGTGGAGGAGGCGTGCCGGTTCGGCGCCGCGGAGCGGTGGCTGGAGGACCGGTCCGCCCAGGTCGCGGTCGTCGCCGCCGACGACGGCCGGTACCTGGGCGAGGTGGATCTGCACATGTTCATGGGGCCGCCCGGCGAGGGGATGCTCAGCTACCAGCTCACGTCCGAGGCCCGTGGCCACGGCCACATCACCCGGGCGGCGAGACTGCTGGCCGACTGGGCGTTCGACGCGGCGGGTGTCGTCCGGCTGGTCGCGGGCACCGCGGTGGACAACACCGCCTCCCAGGCGGTGCTCACCCGGCTCGGTTTCACCCGTGAAGGCGTGGAGCGTTCCCGGCTGCCCGGCGCCGACGGGTCCAGGGTGGACAACGTCTCCTGGTCGCTGCTGAGCGGGGAGCGGACGTGGACGTGATCGGCGCGACCCGGCCGGCCCCCGGCCGGGTCAACGACGACGGGTTCGTCATCGGCGCCGGCTTCGCGGCGGTGTTCGACGGCTGCACCGATCCCGGACGCGACAGCGGCTGCTCCCACGACGTCCCGTGGCTGGTGGCGCGGCTGGCCGGCCACCTGTCGGCCGCCCTGCTGCACCGGCCGGACCTGCCGCTGCCGGAGGTCCTGGCCGAGGCGATCCGCGGTATGTGCGGCGACCACGGCGACTGCGACCTGTCCAATCCGGACTCGCCGTCCACGACGGTGACGATCCTGCGCGAGACCGGTGACCGGTTGGAGTACCTGGCGTTGGCGGACTCACCGCTGGTGTTGCGGGACGTGGACGGGAAGGTCACGGCGGTCGTCGACGATCAGGTCGACCGGCTGCCGTCGTACACCTTCGACGCCGTCGCGTACTGGCGCAACCGTCCCGGCGGTTTCTGGGTCGCCAGCACTTCGCCCGAGGCCGCGCACCGGGGCGTCACCGGCGAGGTCCCCCGGGCGTCGGTGCGTGACGTGTTGCTGATGACCGACGGCGTGTCGCGGCTCGTCGACCGGTACGGCTACGACTGGGAGCGGGTGATGGACCTGGCGGACGAGGCCGGACCACTCGCGCTCATCGAGACGGTGCACGGCGAGGACGCCCGCGCCGGGACTGCCGGCGGCCGGCCGGAACCCGTGCGGGGCAAGCGGTTCGACGACGCCACCGCCGTGTTGTGTCGGATACCCGACTGATTGCAACCGTTGACAGGGGCCTCCGGCGGCGCCAGGGTCAGATATTGACGAACCCGGATGCAAGGAGGCCCCGATGGCGGACGCCCGGCGGATGCTGGAGGAGTACGTGAGCCAGGCGAAGGTGATGCAACTCGCCACCACCGCCCCGACCGGCCACCCCGCGATCTGCCACCTGTGGTTCGCCTCGGCGCTTCGGCCCGACAGGTTGTGGTTCATCTCCCGCCACGACCGTGAACACTGCGCGAACCTGCGGGCACGGCCGCAGGTCGCCGGTGCCGTACTGAACACCACACTGGATGAACTGGGCGGCACACCGGTGCGCGGCGTGACCTTCACCGGCACCGCCCGGCAGCTCCCCACCACCGGGGTCGACGTCCAGGTATCGGCGTACCTGGCCCGGTGGCCGAAGGCGGTCAACGCGATCGACGTCGAGCGGCTGGCCAAGGAGGAGGTCCACCACCGCATCTACGAGATCGCCGTGGACGGCTGGGTGCTGTTCGACGAGCTGGAATCCAAACCGCCCAAACAGGAGGTGGCGGCGTGGTGACCCACGCGGCGCGTCACGCGCGTGGCGGCACACGCCATCTCCGGGTACGTCGCGGACGGACGGCGGGGCCCGACCGCCGGGACACCGGCGTCGTGTCTCGCCGGGCGGCCGGAAATCCGGCCACCGGCACGATCACGAGGTGACGCGCCCAACCACTGCCGGTGTCGCGCCGTCTCCGGTGGAGACGGTCGCGATGGCGGGCGCTGTGTTCCGGAGGTCTCCCACGACCCCGGTGCCCCTGGCGTGTGCGTCGGCGGCCGCCCGGTGAGGTGACCGGGCATCCGCCCCACGCGGCGGGTCAGATCTCCAGACGGAGCAGCCCGTAGTCGAAGCCCTTGCGGCGGTACACCACACAGGGTTGACTGGTCTCCTTGTCGTGGAACAGATAGAAGTCGTGCCCCACCAGCTCCATGTGGAACAACGCGTCGTCGACCGTCATCGGTTCGCCCTGGTGCGACTTCTCCCGCACGATCCTGCCGGGCAGACGGTCCTCCACCAGGCCGTCGTACGGATCGACGTCCTCGGAGATCTCCCGCCTGCCGGACGGGCGGTCTCCGTTGTCCACCAACGCCGCCGTGGCCTGTCCCACCGACAACGGGGTCCGGCGGCCGTGGTGGACCCGTCGACGGTCCGCCATCCGGCGGAGCCGGCCCTCCAGTCTGTCGCTGGCCGCCTCGAACGCGGCCGTGAAGTCCTTGGCGCACGCCTCGGCCCGGATGATCGGGCCCTTGGACCGGCACGTGATCTCCACGCGCTGGCACTGCTCGTGCTGCCGTCGGTTCGGCTCATGCTGTAGCTCGACGTCGATGCGGATCACCTTCTGGTCGAGTTTCTCGACCTTCTTGCGCAGCTTGTCGGTCACGAGCTGCCGGAAGTGATCCGGAACCTCGACGTTGCGGCCCTTGACGACTATCTCCACGTCATACCTCCCACACGTCAACACGTGTATCAATCGGAGTCGATGAACCGGGTCGCCCGCCGACCGCGGCCGTTACGGCCGGGCAATAACCCGCAGCGGGACGGCGGGGGAATTCGATCTCCCTTCATCCGTTCGCGCCTTGCGCGTTATCTTCTTGAGATCTCTAGACAGTAGCGCGTCACAGGGCGGATGTCATCATCAGATCCGGGTCGGATTCGACCCGCCGCAAGGCCGTCGCCCCGGTGATCGCGGCGTTCACCAGCAGTCCCTCACGTCGCAGCGCCCGCCTGGCCGCCGTCAACGCCGCGCCCGTGGTGACGATGTCGTCCACCAGGACGATCCGGGATCCCCGTCCCAGGCGGCGCAACCGCGACAGCGCCGACCGTCGCGGGTACGTCGCCGCCTCGGCGGCCGACCGGCGGTGCGTCGCCGACAGCCCGGCGGAGTCGGGCCGGTCGCGGGAACCCAGTGCGGGGACCCACCACGTCCCGGGACGTCCCGCGGCGACCCGTGCGGCCAACGTCGCCGCGTGGTCGAACCCCCGGCGCCGCCTGGCCCGCCGGGTCGAGGGCACCGGGACGAGGACCACCGGCTCCGGCCCCGCCAACACCGGCAGGCGGGCGAGGCGGGCGGCCACCACCCCCGCCAGGTCCCGCCGGCCGCCGTCCTTGAACGCGAGCAGGCAACTGCGCGCGACGCCCTGGTACGGCCAGCCGGACAGGACGACCAGCCCGGGGAGCCGTCGCCGCAGCACCGGCGAGCCCGCCAGTACCGCGCGGCAGCCCTCGCACACCGCCCGGCCCGGAGGCGGTCGGCCGCCGCAGCCGCCGCACTCGTCCGGCACCACGAGATCCCGCAGCCGGTGGAACCCGGCCCGCCACCACGAATCCCCACCTTCGGTCATCATGTGATGACAGCACGGAGCGGCCGGACGCGCCAGTCGGTTTCCGCGTCGGGCGCCGTCAGCCCACGACGAACGGGTTGACGCCGACCGCGTCCATCGAGTCGCCGTCCCGCTCGATGCGTACCGGTGAATAACTCCCGCCACCGTAGACACGGCCGATACTGCCGCCGACCTGTACGACGATCGGCTGCCCCACGGCGGGGTTGCGGTCGGGCGGGTTGCACCGCACGGCGAGGGCGTCACCCCGTTGACCGGTGGTGCTGTCGACGACGTCGCGCATCGGGAGCTGCTCGGAGTTGTCGATCGACACCTCCCACAGCCACGGTTCGGCGCCGTCGACGACGCCGATCATCAGCAGCCGGGTCTCCTGGCTCCAGCCCACGTCGGCGACCTGGGCGATGTTCACCCCCACGCGCTGTGCCTCACCGAGTTTCACCGCGAACTCGTCGGTGTAACTGACCGGCGCGACGTACGTGTGCTCGCCGGCGACCAGCGCGAGCCTGCGGGCGTCGGGCGCCAGCGAGATGTCGGTGATCTGCGCGTCGATGTCACCCATCGACACCGGCGCCGACTCACCACTGCTCACCTTCACCGCCGTGGGACGACCGTCGGCCAGCACCAACAGCGTCGCGGCGTTTATCCACTGCGGATCGGTGATGTACCCGGCCGAGAAGTCGCCCACCCGTTCCAGGTTTCCGGGCGGCCCCACCATGAGGAAGTCACCGGCGCCCTGATTGACGACCGCCGCCATCTGGGTTCCGCGCGGTTGGACCGCGGCCTCCCGCAGGCCCTCCACCGCCTCACCGGAGAACGGCGCGTCGGGATCCACCCCCCGGACGACGCCCTCGTCGATGAAGTAGATGGCGGCCCCGTCGGCGGTCTCCTCGTCCGAGGGGGCGCGGTTGTGCTCGGCCCAGCTGCTCACGGTGTCGCTGAGCTGTTCGCGGCCGTCGACGACCAGGGTGAGCACCATGTCGTCGTCCAGGCCGAAGGTCCACGCCAGCTGGGCGCCCACCACGTCGAACCTGTCGAGTTGCGCGGTCGCGGAACGGGCCGACACCTCCACCGTCACCTCGGTGTCGGTGACGGTGACGCCCTCCCGGGCCGTCCCGGGCGGGATCGCGCTGGAGACGCTGGCCTCCAGCCACTCCGAAGGCCCTGCCAGCAACCATTCGAGCATGCGTTCGTGGCGCGCGGCCGGATCGGAGATGGCACCGGGCAGCCACCGCAGGTCCGGGACCAGGGTGCCGGCGGCGTCCGAGGTCGCCGGGAAGTACAGCGGACGGGGTTCGTAACGCTGACCGAACACGGTGTCGAGCACGACGACCTGTTCCGGCGGGTTGACGATCCGCCACAGGTCGGACTGATAGTCGCGGGAGAGCTTGAACTCCTTGACGTAACTGGTGTCCCCGGTGGGTTTGCGGACCTGCCCGGACTGGCTGTACACGCCCACGATGTCGGCCGCGACCTCCACGGTGGCGGTCGTGGTGCTGCCACCGGAGACGGACCGGACGCCGTCCTCGCGCAACCGGATCACCGGCATGCCCGCCGACGGTTCGCTCCAGTCGGCCTCGGTCTCCAGGAAGATGTCGAGCCGGTCGTCGCGGCCGGCCCAGTCACCGGCCGACGCGCCGAGGAAGTTGGAGACGGTCCGCTCGGCGTCGCGTTCGGGTTCCAGTGGCGGGAACTGCTCGCTGAACGACTCCTGGGTGTCCTCGCGGGCCACCTCGCTGACGACGGTCGCCGGTCCCGACGAGGGCACGCCGCAGCCCGACATCGTCAACACGGTCACGGACGCGGCCACCAGCAGCGGCCTATTCGGTCTGGTCATCGTCATCTCCACCGCAGGGATCGGCCGCGAAGTCCAACGGCAACGGCGAACTGAGCACCTTGTCGCCGGAACGCAGCGGGAGTGTGAGGCGGAACACCGAGCCCTCACCGGGCCGGCCCACCGCCTCCAACTGTCCGTTATGGAGTTTCGCGTCCTCCGAACTGATCGACAGGCCCAGGCCGGTGCCGCCGGTCTGCCTGGCACGTGACGGGTCCGCCCGCCAGAACCGGTTGAACACCAGTTCCTCCTCCCCCGGTTTCAGGCCGATGCCCCGGTCGCGGACCACGACGGCCAGCGAGGTCTCCGAGGAGGCCAACACGACGCACACCGGCGCCGCCTCGGCGTGCTCGATCGCGTTGCCGATCAGGTTGCGCAGGATCCGCTGCACCCGCCGCACGTCGATCTCGGCGATCAACGGCGTGTCCGGGATGTGCAGCCGCACCGGTACTCCGCAGCGTTCCGCGAGCGCGTGGAACGACGCCGACACACTCGTCACGATCGGCCCCACCTCGACCGGCTCGGTGTCCAACTGGGCGAAGCCGGCGTCGAACCGGCTGATCTCCAGCAGTTCGGCGAGCAGGTCCTCGAAACGGTCGAGTTCGTCGTGGAGCAGTTCGGCGCTGCGCGCCGCCGGCGCCGGATAGTCCTCCCGGTTGTCGTACAACAGGTCGGCGGCCATCCGGACCGTCGTCAACGGCGTCCGCAACTCGTGGGAGACGTCGGAGGTGAACCTGCGCTGCAACCGCGACATGTCCTCCAACCGCAGGATCTGCTGATGCAGGTTCTCCGCCATGAGGTTGAACGACCCGGCCAGCCTGGCGAGGTCGTCGGCGCCCTTCACCGTCATGCGTTCGTGCAGCAGACCCGCCGAGAGCCGCTGTGCCGTGCGGGCCGCCAACCGGACCGGCGTCACCACCATCCGGGTCACCAGGCCCGCGATGACCCCCAGCAGGAGCACCAGGGCGACACCGGCGATCACCAGGGTCGTCCGCACCAGCGAGGCGATCTGGTTCTCCGCGTCCAACGGGAACAGGAAGTACAGCTCGTAGACGAGCTGGTCGGTGTACACCGGTGTGCCCACCGCCAGGAACGGCCGGTTCCCCTCACCGTCGGGATTGAGCGTGGCGAACTGCCGGTTGAACTTGCCGTCACGGACGTTGTCGGTCAGTTCCTCCGGCAACTGCGCCTCGGTGACCGACGCCTCGGCGGGCCACGCCTCCCCGATCGGATTCGCGCCGCGGATGCGCAGCAACACGGTCGGCTGCCCGACCTGGTCCTCCTCGCCGGCGAGCTCCCGCACCAGGCCCCCCATCTGGCCGCCCAGATTGGGTTCCTCGGCGGTCACCACCGTGTCGAGGGCGTCCCGGACGACGTCACCGGCCCGCTCCACCTGGTCCACCGACCCGTCGACCTTCGTGTCGACCATGCCGCCGATGATGGTGGAGGCGACGACGAGGCTGAACACCACGACCAGCACGGTCGACGCCACCAGGGTCGCCGACACCACCCGGACCTGCATCGACCCACGCCACGCCCGCAACACCGGCGCGGCCAACCGCCGGGCGAACCGCACGATCCGGCCGGTCGCGCGGGCCATGCCCTCGACGACGTCGCGGCCGGTCATGACGCCGACGGGAACCCGGCCGGCGCCGGGCACCCGGCGAGGACGCCGCCCGGCACACGGCCGAGCGGCTCTCCGTCACGTACCGTCACGCGGACGGCCGACTGTCCCACGGCCACCCGTCAGGCCGTCCCCGCCTTATATCCGACACCCCGCACGGTCTGGATGAGCTGCGGGTTCTCCGGATCCGGTTCGATCTTGGCGCGGAGCCGCTGCACGTGGACGTTCACCAACCGGGTGTCGGCGGCGTGGCGGTAACCCCACACCTGCTCCAACAGGACCTCACGGGTGAAGACCTGCCGCGGTTTACGCGCCAACGCCACCAGCAGATCGAACTCCAGCGGCGTCAGCTTGACCTCCACCCCGTTGAGCGTCGCGCTGTGCGCGGGAACGTCGATGGCGACCTGAAGACCCGGGCGGCCGATCTGCAGCCTCTCGGGGGCGACGTCGTCGCCGCGACGCAACCTGGCACGCACCCGGGCGACCAGTTCCTTGGGCTTGAACGGCTTGATGATGTAGTCGTCGGCGCCGGACTCCAACCCCAGCACCACGTCCACGGTGTCGCTCTTGGCGGTCAACATGACGATCGGCACGCCCGACTCCGCGCGAATCGACTTACACACGTCGATACCGCTCATGCCGGGCAGCATCAGGTCCAGCAGGACCACGTCGGGACGGTGTTCGTGGAAGGCGGTCAGCGCCTGTTCGCCGTCGGTGACGAACAACGGCGTGAAGCCCTCACTGCGCAGCACGATTCCGAGCATCTCCGCCAGCGCGGGGTCGTCGTCGACGACCAGAACCCTTGCTCTCATAACACCCATGCTTCCATCCGGCCAAAACTACTCGTAGAACTCCGACATTAGCGGCGCATGATCAGCTTATTGCCGCCCGCTACACCACCGCGTCGGCCGATCACCGCATACCCGGTCCGTTCGGTCACCCCGCACCGTACGCGCGGGCGGCGGGCGTTCCTCCGAACCGGTCGCGGCACCGCTGTCACGGCCCGCTGGCCCCGCCATGGCACGATGAACCGACCACTCATCACGCGACAAGGGTTAAGTATGACCGGATCCCCGGTGATCCCGCTGCGCCCGATGACCGTCGGGGAGGTGCTGGACACCGCGGCGGCGCTGTTGCGCACCCGCTGGCAGGCGCTCCTGGGGATGTCGTTCGCGCTCGCCCTGATCGAACAGGTCGGGATGACGGCGCTGCGGCTCGCCACCGCCGAGGACGTCCGGCCCCGCTACTGGGGGGAACTGGTCGGCGACGGCGGCATGGCCTGGGCCTGGATCACTATCGGGCTGACCAGCGAGATCTTCATAATCACGCTGCTGTCGGGACCGGCGACCCGGACCGCCGTAGCCGCGGTACGCGGCGAGGATCCCGCGTCGCTGCCGTGGTCCACGCTGTCGGGCGGCCGCTGGGGCCAGGTGACGGCGTTCGCCGGGATCATCGCGCTCATCGGCGGCGTGGCCGCCGCCGCCTGCTTTTTCCCGTGGTTCGCGGTGTACATGGTGTTCGGCCTGTCGGTGCCGGCGCTGGTGGCCGACCGACTCGTACCGGGCAAGGCGTTCTGGCGGTCCCCGAAACTGCTCGCCCGGTCGCGGTGGCGCACCGGGTACATCAGGTTGGTGACCTACTTCGCCTGGCTGGTGATCCGGCTCGGCATCACCTGCGGCGCGATGGCGCTACTGCAGTACTTCGACTTCACGACCCTGCTGTTCGACTACTTCCTCATCCTGCTCGGCTTCGTGTACCTACTGGTGAACACCGCCGGGTACGCCATGATGGCGTGTGCCGACGCCGTGATCCACATCGAGGCGAGGGTGCGCACCGAGGCCCTCGACGTCGCGGTGGCGCGGATGCGGGCGCGTGGTGAGCCCGTCGATCTCCCCGCACCGGAGGCGCGATGACCGAGTGGTGGACGCACCTGGTGGCCGACGTCGCCGACTGGTTCCCCGGCGGACTGTTCGGCCTGCTGCTGGCGGTCGTCGTGGCGGCCGTACTGGTGGGGCTGGCGATACAGCGCCGGGGCCTGTTCCGGTGGCGGCCCTCTCGCCGGCGTGCCGCACCGCCTCGGGAGGCGAAGGTGACCGCCGAGATCGAGGAGACCGATGACGAGCTGGTGCCGGACGTCCCCGGCGACGTGCTGGTGGACCGGGCGCACCGGTACACCGCCTCCGGCGACTACCGGCGCGCGGTACGGGAGTGGCTGCGGGTGATGGTGCGCGACCTCATCGACGACGGCGGTCTGGTGCACAGTCCCGGCATGACCGTGACGGAGCTGGCGACCGCCGCCGGATGGACCGTGCCGGGCGCGGCGGGCCCGATGAGCGAGGCGGCCGAGGTGTTCTCCGCGATCTGGTACGGCGGAGTGGAGGCGGACATCGCGAGCGCCGAACGGATGCGTGGCCTGCGCGATCGGCTGGCGACGGCCCTGGTCCCGCACTCGCCGGTGCTGGTGCGTGGCGCCGAGGCGGCGTCATGACCGCCGTCGCCGAACCGGACGTGAAGCGCCCGGAGGAGCCCACGACGCCACGGCCGCGGTTCGACCGGCGGCGCATGGCGATTCCGCTGCTCGTCGCGCTGGTCCTCATCGTGTTCACGGTGGTGGCCGCCCTGGTGGAGAGCCCCGACCCGAGCGATCCCGCGTACCTGTCGCCCGAATCGGCGCAGCCCGACGGCGGCAGCGTTCTCGCCGGGGAACTGGCCGCGGCGGGGGTGACGGTCGAACGCTTCACCGACGCGACGGAGGGACTCGCCGCCGCCGGGGACGGGACGACGGTGTTCCTCCCGGCTCCGGCGTTCCTCAACACCGATCAGCTCTACCAGCTCGGTGATCTCGTCCTGACGGCGTCGGACGTGACGATCGTGATGGTCGATCCGCCTCGCAACCAGATCACGCCACTGGGCCTGGACACCTCCGGCGGGGCGCGCATCGCCACCAGGCGGCTGGCGCCCGAATGCGACGCCCTCGCCACGACGGCCGAGGCCGACGTCGGCCGGCAGGCGTACCGGCCGAGTGAGACGGTGGCGGGTGCCGGCGAGCAGTGGTCGCTGTGCTTCGACGGGTATCTGGCGCGCGCCGAACTCACCGGTCTGGACGTGACGGTCGTCGGGGCGGGTGACCCGTTCGGCAACGCGGGAATGGCCCTGCCGGGCAACCGCACGCTGGCGTTGGAACTGTTGGCGGGTCACGACCGGCTGGTGTGGATCGACGTCCACGCGTTGGCGACACCGGCACCGGCACCGCAGCCGTCCGACTACCCCGACGTGGAGGCACCCGAGCCGCCGCCGTCGGTGCCGATCCGGTGGCCGGAGGCCGGTCCGACGAACCCGCTGTACGACGCGATGCCGCAGTGGCTGTGGGCGGGTCTGGTCGGTCTACTCGTCCTGGGTGTCATGGCGGCGTTGTGGCGGGGCCGACGACTGGGGCCGCCCGTCGCGGAGCCGTTGCCCGCGTCGGTGCCGTCAGCCGAGACGGTGCACGGGCGGGCGCGGTTGTACCGCCGGGCCTACGCCTATCCTCAGGCGTTGCGTGCCCTGCGCGCCGGTGCCCTTCGCCGGATACGGCCGGTGTTGGGGCTGTCGTCCCAGGCCGACGAGGCCACCGTCGTCTCGCGGACGGCCGCGCACTGCGGCTGGTCCGAACCGGACGTGGCCGCGGTGCTGTTCCGGTCGGAGCCCCGGTCCGAGGCCGAACTGTTTCACGCCCGCCACACCCTGGACGCCCTGGTTGCCGCGGTGGAGAACTCCAGACCACAAGGGAGAGATGAGTGAATGACACGACGGCGGTGAGCGCCGAACAGGCACGTGAGTCCCTCGGGCTGCTGCGCCGGGAGGTCGGGAAGGTGGTGGTCGGGCAGGACGCGACCATCTCCGGGCTGGTCCTGACGTTGCTGTGCCGCGGCCACGTGCTGCTCGAGGGCGTGCCGGGTGTTGCCAAGACCCTGTTGGTGCGGGCGATGGCGGCGGCGTTGTCGCTCGACACCAAGCGGATCCAGTTCACGCCGGACCTCATGCCCGGTGACGTGACCGGTTCGCTGGTGTACGACACGCAGACGGGCCGGTTCGACTTCCGCAACGGCCCGGTCTTCACCAATCTGCTGCTGGCCGACGAGATCAACCGGACTCCTCCCAAGACGCAGGCGGCGCTGCTGGAGGTCATGGAGGAACGGCAGGTCTCCGTGGACGGTGTGCCGAGGCCGCTGCCGACGCCGTTCTGTGTGGCGGCCACCCAGAACCCGATCGAGCAGGAGGGCACCTACCCGTTGCCCGAGGCGCAGCTCGACCGGTTCCTGTTGAAGCTGACGGTCCCGACCCCCTCCCGCGAGGACGAGATCACGATCCTGCAGCACCACCACCGCGGATTCGACCCCCACGACCTGACCGCCGCGGGCGTCACGCCGGTGGCGGGGGCGGCGGATCTGGCGGCCGCGCAGCACGCCGTGGACGCGGTGCAGGTGGCCGACGGGGTGCTGGCGTACATCGTGGACATCTGCCAGGCCACCCGGCAGTCGCCGTCGTTGTCGCTGGGTGCCTCGCCGCGCGCGGCCACCGCGCTCCTGGCGGTGTCGAAGGCGTGGGCGTGGCTGGCGGGACGCGGCTACGCCACGCCCGACGACGTCAAGGCGCTCACCCACGCGACGCTGCGACACCGGGTGCAGGTGCGCCCGGAGGCGGAGTTGGAGGGGGTCACCGCCGACGACGTACTGGGCTCGCTGCTCGCGGCCGTCCCCACGCCGCGGTGATCACGTGGCGGCCGGTCGCGCTGTGGGCGGCCGGGATCCTGACGCTGCCGGCCTGGCCGTCGCCCTGGCCGGTGTTGTGGACGTGGCTGGTCGTGGTCGCCGCGGTGGCCCTCGCGGACTGGCTGCTGGCGGTGCCGCCGACCGCCGTCCACATGTGGCGCACCGGGGACACGGTGGTCCGGCTCGGCAACTCGGCCGAGGTGACGCTGCACGTGCGCAACGACGGTGCGCGCCCGATCCGGGGCAGGGTCCGGGACGCCTGGACGCCGTCCGCCGGCGCCGAGAACGAGCGGTACCTGCTGAACCTGCCGCCGCGCGCCACCGCGACCCTGACGACCCGGCTGACGCCGGTGCGGCGTGGCGACCGGCACGCCGCGACCGTGACCATCAGGTCCTTCGGACCGATGGGGTTCGCGTACCGGCAGACCGGGAACCGGGCGGCGTCGGCGCTGACCCCGCGATGGCGGGTGCGGGTGCTTCCGCCGTTCCACGCGCGACGGCACCTGCCCGAGAAGTTGGCCCGGCTGCGGGTCATCGACGGGACGGTCGCGATGCGCGGAGGTGGTCAGGGCACCGAGTTCGACGCCCTGCGCGACTATGTGCCCGGGGACGACGTGCGTTCGATCGACTGGCGCGCCTCGGCCCGGAGTCAGTCCATCGTGGTCAAGAACTGGCGGGTGGAGCGGGACCGGCGGGTCGTGTCGGTCATCGACACCGGACGCACCTCTGCGGTCCGGGTGGGAGACGAGCCACGGCTCGACGCGCAGATCGAGGCGTGCCTGTTGCTGTCGACGGTCGCGGCCGTCGCCGGTGACCGGGTGGACGCGCTCGCGGTGGACACCGAGGTGCGCGCCGCGGTGCAGAGCGGCGGCAAGTCGGTGGTGCCGCGGCTGCTGCAGGCCATGAGCCCGCTCGAACCGGCCCTGGTCGAGACCGACTTCGGCCTGGTGGTGTCGGAGGTGCTGCGGCGGGAGTCGAAGCGGGCACTGGTCGTGTTGTTCACGTCTTTGGAGCCGGGTGTCATCACCGAGTCCCTGTTGCCGTCGCTTCCCGCGCTGGCCTCCCGGCACCGGGTGATCGTGGCGGCGGTGTCGGATCCGGAGGTCGCGCGGTTGCGTGACGCGAACGACTCGCCGCTGGACGTGTACCGCGCGGCCGCGGCGGAACAGTCGCTGTTGGAGCGGGGGAAGGTGACGGCGGCACTGGCCCGCCACGGCGTGGAGGTGATCGACGAGCCCGCGGACCGGTTCGCCTCGCTCGTCGTCGACCGCTATCTGACGTTGAAGGCGACCGGCCGGCTCTGACCTCCGGCCCCGCCGTGGCCAGGCCATCCGACCCGCCTAAGAGAGGCGTGGTCGGCCGGAACGCCGCAGCGGATCGGGGGTGTTCATCGACCGTCCTCAAAAGAACAGGCCCGGCTTATACAGAAGGTCGTCGAATTGTTACCGTCACTGTTATGTACAATCCATGCATGATCAGAACAACCGTGAGCATCCCGGATGACGTCGGCGCGATTCTCGCGGATCTCGCCAAGAAGAACGGCACCAATCTCGCGGCGGAGATCGCCAAGGCCACCGAGGAGACCGTCTGGCGTCGCCGCATCGCCGACCACGGTGAATGGCTGAGGGCCAATCCCGAGGTCAAAACGGCGCATGAGGAGCAGATGATGCGCCTGTGGAAGCTGAGCGGGGAACAGTGGCGGTAAAACGGGGGGAACTGGTCCAAGTCGGACCCGACGTCGTACTGGTGGTCTCGGGGGGCATGTTCAACCAATTGCCCGACGAACCCGGAATGGTCGCAGTCCCGATCACCGACAACGCCTCAGGACCGCTGACGGTGAAGCTCGGAGAACATGGATACGCCGTTCCCGGCTGGGTGACGAGCATTCCGAAGTCCGCCGTCACGGGTTCCGTCGGCCGCGCCACCATCGGCGAGCTCACCGAGGTCAACAACATGCTGTTCAAGATCCTCGGCACCGACTGACACGAGGACGCGCATCACCGTGATGCCCGTGGAATGCGACAGGGCCGCCCCCAGCGGTGCGGGGGACGGCCCTTCGGCTGTCGAGACGCGGTCAGCCCGCGTCGTACTCGTAGAAGCCCTTGCCGGTCTTGCGGCCGTGGTCTCCGGCCGCCACCATGCGGGACAGCAACTCCGGCGGGAAGAACTTCGGGTCGCCGGTGTCGGTGTGGATGTTGCGGGTGGCGTGCAGCAGCACATCCAACCCGGTGAGGTCCGTGGTCGCCAGCGGCCCCATGGCGTGTCCGAAACCGAGCTTGCAGGCCACGTCCAGGTCCTCCGCCGAGATGACGCCGTTCTCGACCAGGGACACCGCCTCCATCACCAGGGCGCAGATCAGCCGGGTGGTCGCGAATCCGGCGACGTCACGGTTGACCACCACGCAGGTCTTACCGATCTCCTCGGCGAAAGCGCGTGCGGTCGCCAGCGCCTCGTCGGAGGTCTTCAGCCCGCGCACCAGTTCACACAACGCCATCATCGGCACGGGCGAGAAGAAGTGGGTGCCCACGACCTGTTCGGGCCGCCGCGTGACCGCCGCGATCTGGGTGATCGGGATCGCCGAGGTGTTGGTGGCCAGCACCGCCCCGGGCTTGCAGATGTCGTCGAGTGCCTTGAAGACCTCCTGCTTGACCTCGAGCTTCTCGAAGACGGCCTCGACGACGATGTCGGCGTCAGCGGCGGCGGAGAGCTCGGTGGTCGTCGTGATGCGGTCGAGGGTGGCCTTCACGTCGTCTTCGGTGATCTTCCCCTTGGAGGCGAACCTCTCCAGCGACTTCCGGATGCCCGCGACACCGCGTTCGGTCGCCTCGGTCGTCAGGTCGCGCAATGTGACCCGCCATCCCGCCTGCGCGGCCACCTGGGCGATGCCCGCGCCCATCAGACCCGCGCCGATTACGGCTACCTGACCTGCCATGCCTACTCCTCTCGAAGCGGCCGGTCCGTGACGTGAGACGCCCGGCCGACGCGCGCCGCGTACTCGTGGGTAACGCCATCGACCTTAACGGTTGTTCAGCGGCGCGGAGCGCCACCCCACACGCCCGGTATGGTTCGGCCATGAGCGTGCATCTGACCAAGATCTACACCAAGACCGGGGACGACGGCACGACCGGCCTGTCGGACTTCAGCAGGGTCTCCAAGACCGACGCCCGGATCGTCGCCTACGCCGACGTGGACGAGACCAACGCGGCGATCGGGGTCGCCGTCGCCCTGGGTTCACCGGGCGAACGGCTCGCCGAGGTGCTTCAGGCGGTGCAGAACGACCTCTTCGACGTCGGCGCCGATCTGTCGACGCCGGTGCACCCGGAACCGAAGTACCCGCCGCTGCGCATCACCCAGGCGTACGTGGACCGGCTGGAACGCTGGTGCGACGAGTTCAACGCCGACCTGCCCAAGCTCGACTCGTTCATCCTGCGGGGAGGCACTCCGGCCGCGGCGCTGCTGCACCAGGCGTGCACGGTGGCGCGTCGCGCCGAGCGGGCGACCTGGGCGCTGTTGAAGGAGCACCCCGACGACACACACGCCCTGCCGGCCACCTACCTGAACCGGCTGTCGGATCTGCTGTTCATACTGGCCCGCACCGCGAACGACGGTGCCGACGTGCTGTGGAAGCCCGCGGCGAACGCCTGACGGCCGCCGCGGCGCACCGGCCGGGCCGATCGCCGGGCGCACTCCCGCGCCCGGCACCGTGACGGTGTGACCGGAACGGACACCGCGGGCGGGATCGGATCAGTCGCTGTAGACGCTGGAGGCCGCCCCGGGTGGGGCGGCCTCCAGCCACGAGAGGAATCCGGTGAGTGCCGACCTGGTCATGGCGATCTCGACCTGGCCCTCGGCGGACTGGCAACACAGGATCACGATGCTCGGTGGGAACACCTGCCGCTCCGCGCCCACCGGGTCGCGTCGCTGCTCGACCCTCACGTCGGAACGGTGCAGGACCCGGCGCGGACGCAGCGAATAACTGAACATCCGATACCAGTGGAGTCGGCCGTGATCGAACTTGGCGAATCCGGGCGCCCAACCGCGACCCGGAATCCGCTGGTAGATCCGCACCGCCATGGCGACGGCGCCGTCACGGGTGACGTAGGCGCGCCTCGCGAACAGCAGCGCCAGGGCGACACCGGCGAGCAGGGGCACGGCGGCGATGGCGAGAACCGTGTTCAGCATCGGCATCCCCACCCGCGCCTGGTTCGGGTCAGTGCCCGGCGGCCGAGGCTGCCTCGGCCGGTTCACATGATTCGGCGAGTACGGTGGCGCCCTCACCGGTCACCGACAGGAATCCGCCGTTGACCCGGTAGACGAGTTCGCGGTCGCCGTCGCGCTTGATGCGTACGATGCCGGGGTCGGCGAGCTGGCCGAGCAGCGGGGCGTGACCGGGCAGGACACCGAGCTCACCCTCGGTGGTGCGGGCGATCAGCATCGTGGCCTCGCCGGACCACACCTTCTCCTCGACGGCGACCAGCTCGACGTTCAGCGTCTTTGCCACGATGCTCCTCGAATTTTCCGATGCTGGGGACGGTGAATGCGAGTGTAGCCGCCCTGATCGACCCTGCCACCGCCCGGTGCCGCCGGGGTGGTAGGTCACGGCGACGACCGCGTCACACCAGTGGCGCCGGCACGAGTGGCCCCGGACACGTTGTGAGGCGCGCCGCCCGGCGAGACCGGCCACCGCGAACGCGGTCCACGCGGCCGGATCGGACCGGAGTGTCCACTGTCTCCCGTGACGGCGTGGTCACGGCGACCCCGTCGCCCGACCGCCGTGGTCGAGGGCACGGTGAGCGCCGTCGAAGGCGGCGGAACCGGTCCCGACACCATCGTGGACGGTCAGATGCGCAGCTCGGCCGGGTAGTCGAGGCCGCGCCCGTCCGCGGGCAGATGACCGGTGTCGTTGTAGGTGATGAGTCTCGGCGGCACCGTGTCGGCGTACCTGATGACGGTGAGGCCACAGTGGTAGTCGAGCGGCCGCAACCACCCGTGCGGCGGTGCCTCCAGGGCCGAGGCGACGAAGAAGTTGATCAGGTTGCCGTGCGTGACGAGCAGCACGCGTTCGTCGGTGTCGGAGGGGACGCCGTACCGTTCGACGGCGGCGCGCGCCTGGTGCGGCCCCTCTCGCCGCACATCGGCGGGCAAGCGGGCGAAGAAGTCGCGCTGGCTCGGGGTCAACAGTCCGTCGTCCGGAACGGTGGGAATGCACTCGCGCAACAGGTCGTCGCCGAACCGGGGAACCGCCGGGAGCGTGAAGGCCAGGACGTCGGCGGTCTCGACGGCCCGCAACGCCGTCGAGTGGTGCATCGCGCTGAACCGCACACCCGACAACCGTTCCCCCAGTGCGGAGACCTGCGCCACCCCGGCGTCGTTCAGCGAGCCGCCGTGCAGCGGGTCCGCCGGGTCGGGATCGTAGGCGCCGTGCCGGACCAGATACAGCAGCCGACCTGCCACCGGGGGGTTCCTCTCGTAGGGGACGGTGGCTGCATCATGCCCCACGACCGCAAGCGGAGGAGACCGCGGTCACGCCTCCCGGTTGCGGCGCGCGTCGGACTGTTTGAGGCACAGCCCGGCTATCGCGTTGGCGAAGGACCAGATGTCGGTCTCGATGCGGATGGCGTACCCCGCACCACGACGGATGTGGTCGGACTCGGGATCCCTGTCGAGGAGCGCCATCGCGGCCTTGCGCAACGCCGTCGCCTCCACCCCGCACTCGACGACACCCGACCACAGCTCCGGCGACACGTGGCCCTCCGACAGCTCACTCCGGTATCCCCGCAACCGTTCTCGCAACGTGACGAGTCGTTGCCTGTCCTCCGGCTGAAACCCGGGAAACTCGGCTTCCACGAGGGGACCCACCTCTCTCGCCGCCATGGCATCTGTGAACTCCACACGCTACGCCGCCATCCGCCGGATCGTCCACCCGTGCGTGTTCTCCTTTAGACGGTTCGGTACACACCACGGCCGGTGACCGGGGCCGCTGCTACCGTGGTCGCCGCCGGGCGCACCGCCCGGCCCGGAGAACGGAGGCGCCCGATGACCCACATCCGGCTCGCGACCGCCGACGACATCGCACCCGCCGCCGACACGCTGGCGGAGGCGTTCGACGGCTACGCGTTCACCCGGCACACGGTCGCCGCCGACGGTCACCGCGACCGGCTGCGACGGTTCCAGCGGCTCTTCCTGGAGCGGATCGGTCTTCCGTACGGGAGGGTGTGGGTGGCCGACGACCACGCCGCGGTGGCGGTGTGGACCACACCCGCGACCGCCGCCGCCGGCGACGTGTTCGCCGGGGTGGCCGCCGAGCTGATCGACATCGCCGGTGACCGGGCGCGGCAGCACGCCGACGCGGAGGCGGTCATGGCCCGCCACCGCCCCACCGAGCCGGTGTGGTTCCTCGGCACCATCGGGGTGCGGCCCGACCGGCAGGGGGCCGGGCTGGGCCGCGCGGTCATCGCGCCTGGACTGGCCGAGGCCGCCCGTGAGGGCGTCCCCGCGTTCCTGGAGACGTCGATACGGCGCAACGTGACCTGGTACGAGTCACTCGGTTTCCGGGTGACCGCCGACTACGACCTGCCCGACGGGGGTCCTCACACCTGGTCGATGCTGCGGCCGCCGTCTGCGGAGTGACGGCTGGTCGTTCCGCGTCCGGCCGGTCGTCCCCGGCCGAGCCGTAGTAGTCCCCCGATCAGGAGTGCCGCGGCCACGCCGAGCAGGACGCCCAGCGTGTTGTTGATGACGTCGTCGGATTCGGCGATCCTGCCGAACATGGCCTGGGTCGTCTCGACTCCCACGGTCAGCACCACACCGGCCAGCAGAGACCACACGTACCGCCGGGTCGCCAGGGCCGCGAACAGTCCGAAGGGGACGTACAGGGCGATGTTGGCGACACCGTAGGCGGTGCCCAGGGTGTACTCCCAGAAGGTCAGGTTGTCCTGGCCCGGGAGGTGCCACAGGAATCCGGCGCCCGACCGGACCGCCTCGGCGGAGAAGGTGCCGCCGGTACTGACCGGCAGCGTCAGCGCCAGGATCACCGTCGTCCACACCAGGGTCAGCACCGTGGGGATCCGCCGCCAGCCGGCCACGGTGGCGAGCCACCATCCGAGCGGCACCGAGAGCAACAGGCCGATCAGCAGCACGAGGCGCACGGACGGTTCGGACGTCACCTGCCGCAGTCCCTGCCAGACCACCTGCCATTCCCCGGCGTGATCCATGGCGTCCGCCACCCCCTCATCAGGTCGAGCCCGGTGTTCAGGGGGATTGTGTCACTCGGGAGACCGGGTCAGGTGTTCTTCGGAACCGAACAGTCCGGCCCTGGCGACCCGGATCGCCCCGGCCGCCAGGTCGCACTGTTCAGGACCGGGCCGGGCCGCCACCAGGTCGGCGGTGATCACGGTGAGCTGGTCGGGCAGGACGGTGTCGTGTTCCGGCGGCGGTACGGTTCGGGACGGCTCGCCCTCGGCCTGTGCCGCCAGGTCGGCGAGCGTCTGGACGAGCGTCCGCATCACCTGCGCGCGATCGCCCTCCCCGTCGAGGGCGGGGGTACGCCAACGGGCGGGACTCCAATGCGCGACGCCGTGGACGACGCGCCTGGACTCCCGCCCGATCGTTTCGATGTCAGGCACGACCCGAGGTTACTGGCGCAGGTAGCTCAGCAGCCGCAGGATGCTCAGGTATAGGAAGATGAGGCCGGCGACCATCCCGAAGGCGGCGACCCAGGCCATCTTCTTGGGGGCACCGTAGCGGACGCTCTCCTGGACCATGTCGAAGTCGAGGATGAAGGAGAACGCTCCCCATCCGACGAAGAACAGCGCGATGCCCCACTGGATCAGGGTGACGTCGCCGTCGCCGTTGTTGAACAGGCCCAGGTTCACGCCGAACAGGCTCATGACCAGGTTGATCACCAACAGGCCCATGATGCCGATACCGGCACCGACCATGAACTTGGTGAAACGGGGGCTGTTGCGGACGACCTTCGCCTTGAACAGCAGCGCCATTCCGAAGAAGGTGCCGAAGGTCGCGATCACCGCCTGCATGACGATGCCGGTGTAGGCGGTCTCGTACGCGTAGCTGATGCCGCCGAGCATGAGACCGGCGCCGCCGGCGTACAGCGAGGGGACGACCGGGTTGGCGAAGAGCCTGCCCGACCCGATCCAGGAGGCCAGCATGGCGCCGAGGGTGATGATCATGCCGAGGAACATCAGACCCTGCGCGGCGGCGGGGTTGACGTCGGTCAGGAACCAGGTGAGCGCGCCTGCGGCACCGGTGAGCACCAACAGGCCGGCGGTACGGACGACCACGTCGTCCAGGGTCATCGGCTGGACCTGCGGTGGGGCGGCCATCTGACCGTAGTGTCCGTACTCAGGGGCCATCTGCTGGTGCTGGTGCGCCTGAGTCTGCACCATCCGGTTCAGTGCGGTGTTGTTGCTCCGCATCGCGGAAAACCTCCTTGGGACGCTTCAATGCGTCAACTGTAATGGGAAATGGCAACGACCAGGTAAAGATGATGCGCCATGTCACCGTTGTGACGAACGCTCGCGGTGACCGCCTTGTTCCCGCCTCGGCTGCCTGCGCCCGAACACATCCGGCCGAGCGCCACCCCCGGAACCCGGCCGCCGACTCCCGCCACTCCACATCCCGCCGGCCGGGTGGACGCGGTGATGCTCGGCCGACACGGCGTTCTCCGGTTGCGGCGGTGGGGATCGGTACGCCCGGACCGACGTGACCGACGCTTCGGAAGACGTGGTCCCGGAGCAGGGCGACACCTCGCCGAAGAAACAAACATGCGTGTACGTTTGTAGCCATGACTGCAGACCACGAAGTGAGACGATCCCGGCCGACGACGGTGGCCGGCTGGATCGCCGTCGCGTTCGGCATAGTCCACACCGCCGTCGCACCGTGGGACACCCGGGACACCTGGACGCAGGTGTTCGCCGAAGGCTGGTGGAACACCTTCACCCTCGACCAGGCGACGACCCTCGCGGCACTCGACCGGTCGGAGACGTTCTGGATGACGATCGGAAGCTTCGGCGTCCCGGTCCTCATCCTCGGTTGCCATGTCCTGTGGTCGGTGCGGCGGCGGCATCGGGTCCCGGCCGGACTCGGCTGGCTCCTCCTGGTGTGGGCGTCGGTACTCGCCACCGCCGCGCCGGTCTCACCGGCCTGGGCACTGGTCGTGGTCGGTGCGCTCATCGTCGTCGGAGACCGCGCCGGTCGTCCGGTCCCCGGTCACCCCAACGAACCGGAACCCGACGGAGGAGAGCGAAGCGTCCTCCGCGACACCACGGTGAGCGGGTGACGCCGATGACGGAACCGAAACCCCGGCGCACGCAGGCCGAGCGGCGCGCGCGGACCCGCGACGCGCTGTTGGAGGCGGCGGCGCGGCGGCTGTCCACCCACGGATACGCCAACCTGATGCTGGAACGGGTCGCCCGCGACGCGGGCTACTCCCGAGGAGCGGTGTACCACCTGTTCACCAACAAGGAGGAGCTCGCCCTGGCGGTCGTGACGTGGGTGCGGGACACCTGGGAGGCCGAGGTGGGGCGCTTCGCCGCCGCGCAGACCGATCCCGTCGAGGCGCTGACCACGATCGCCCACCGACACGCCGTCTTCTGCCGGCGGGACGTCGCCCGGGTGCTGATGACCCTGCGAGTCGAGTTCGCCGGCCAGGAACACCCGGTCGGGGCGGCGATCACCGAGATCATCGACCGACTCGACTCCGAGTGCGCCGCCCTGATCGCGGCGGGCCGCGCGAACGGGACGATCCCCGCCGGACCACCACCGCGGCAGACCGCGGCGGCGTACACCGCGGTCGTCGAGGCGGTGGGGATCGAACTGGCCGGCCAGGATCCGCACGACATCACGCTCATGGACCGGGCGGCACGGGGCGTACTCGGCCTGCCCGGTCCGTCCGAAGGCGACACCGAGGAGGTGCGGTGATGAGTCCACCGGTCCGCGCGCCTGGTCCGTGACCGGCGACCCGGGACCGACCGTAGACGCGACGGGCCGACCCCGTCGGCGGCCCGTTCGGCATCGCGCCGGTACCCGGCTTCCGCACGGGAACGCCCTCCCCACCTCGCGACGACACCGGTCTCCCCCGGGCCGAACGGGAAGCCTGGACCTCCCCATCGGGCAGGGTGTCGCCCCATCGTGTCGGAACGTGGACACCACCGTCGAGACCCTGAGACGATTTCCGGGTAAGCACGACGGCAGGAGCAGGCGATGCGCGTGCAACGAGAGGAACCGGAACCCGCCCCCGGCCGATCCCGGCCGTCCCCCGTCGGCCCCGGATCCGCTCCGGCCCCTCACCCGATGCGCCCCTGGGATCCCGCCACCGTGATCCGATTGCAGGCGGCGGCGGGTAACGCGGCGGTGCAGCGGCGGATCCTCTACGGCGGTAGACGAGGATTCGAGCTCAACGGGGCGAACTGGAAGAGCCGCTTCCAGTACAAGGCGCCCGGACAGGCCAAATCGCACACCACCACTCGCAAGGAGGCGCTACGGAGCCGGGTCGAGGCGATGCACCTCAGCCCCGAGGACGAGGCGCTACTGTGGCGGCGGCTCAAGGAATGGGTGGAGGACGACACCCAGCACGACCTCACGGCAGCGGATACGTTCAACGACGTCCCCGCGACCCTGTGGCGCATCATCAAGCCGGTGGCACCACCCGCCTCCATCACCGATGTGGACCGGAATCCCACGACACGAATCCGCAAACGCAAGCTCGCCCCCGAGAAGGCCCGTCCGGCACCGGACGGCCGCCCCGAGGACGAGAAGGAACGCGAGCGCAAGCGCCGACGAGTCGGGGAGATGGCCCGCGCCGCCTCCGACCTCCGTGAACAGGTTCTCGGCAACGCCGACGGGTTTCCCGCGCTCACGACCTTCGCGCCCACGTTCCGCCGTCGGGACGCCGACGAACACAAACGGCTCGACAACACCGTCGAGCCGGTCCGGCTCGGAACCCACCTGGGCGGGATCAGCCTCGGTTCCCGGCACTCCATGGGTGGCCGTGGCGGAGGCACCGGCGCCACGTACGCCGAACTGTGCACCGCTCTGATCAGCGCCGACAGCAACGGTGAGAAACTCGGTGAGGCTCGTCTGGCCGCGGCCATGCTGGACATCCTCGCCAACGGAGTGGTTCCGAGGCTGTCGGAGCCGACCATGGTCCAGATCGACCACTTCCTGGCGATCGTGGTGCGTGCCGAGATGTCACGCAGTTCGGCGGCATTGGCGTTCTGCGCGGCGGCGCTCCACCACGTGGCCCAGGGGAGGGGCACCCTGGCGGACGCCTTCGCCGGACCACGGGCGGTGTACCTGGGCGCCAACGACGGTGGTGCCAAGCTGCTGCGTAACGCCAAACGGCTGGGCACCCCGGCCGGAAAGTCGTTCAACACACCCGCGACCCGGTCGCTGGGCCACCAACAACAACGCGCCGTCGACATCACCACGGCCTACCTGGGCGATCGCGACCCGGACGCCTTCATCGCGGTGCTGTTGCAGAACGCCGCGCGATACGACGCCCGGCGCAGGATGACCGAAGACCAGTGGAAGGCGCTGCCCGCCACGACCACGACCACGACCACAACCACAACCACAACCACGTCGCACGTTCCGGCCCCGGCTCCCACCCCTACCCCCGCCCCCGTTCCCGTCCCCGGTGAACGGGACGTGAAGGGCGTGTCCGGCGAACAGCAGCGGCCCGCCCCCGGCCTGGCGGGCTACCAGGCCGACCTGTTCGCGCAGTTCGGCTCACGCGGACGGGGAGGTGGGAGCGAAGAGAATGCCGAGCCCGATTGGAACGAGGACGACTGGGATTCAACGCCGAACAGATCGTCGGACAACTCGGAGCAGTCCGAGGGGGAATCAGAACGGGAGGCCGAGGAGGAGGCCGACGGCTCCGACAGCGACCTGGAAGAGGAGGAGGATTCCGACTCCTCTCCGTCGCACCCGTGACGGTCCGTGGTGTCACATCCGGAGTCACCCGGGTGACGACCCGACCACCCCGCTCGACGTATCCGCCACACACGAACCACGGCAGTCACCTCAAGGCAGCCGCCCCGGGCAGGACGTCGGCGGCCGCCCACACCGTCCGCAGGAGGATGTGGGCGGCCGCGATGCCGTCACCAGGTGGCGCCGGCCGGCTCCTTGACGGCGGCGTTGAGCCGGTTGAACATGTTCGTCACCGCGACGGACAGCAGCAACGCGGCCAGTTCGGATTCGTCGAAGTGCCGCGACACGTCCTCCCAGAGTTCGTCGGGAACCGCGTCGCCCGAGCGATCCGCCAACCGGGTGACGGCCTCGGTGAAGGCCAGCGCGGCCCGTTCCGCGTCACTGTAGAACGGCGCCTCCCGCCACGCGGCCACCGAGTCCACCCGCTCGGTGGGTTCGCCCGCCTTACGCAGGTTGGCGGTGTGCGCGTGGACGCACGCGCTGCAGCCGTTGATCTGGCTGGCACGCAGTGCGGTGATCTCCTGGACGGCGTGAGACAGCCCGCCGGCGCCGATCGCCTTGAACAGCGCGCCGATCCCCTTCATGCCGTCCGGAAGTACGAAAGCCGGGTTCTTCATCCTCGGTCCCATGGAAGGTGTCCGTCCTATCGCTCGTCGATGATGTCGCCGTTGCCCACGGTGGCGTCGTGTGTGAGGGCGAGGGTCTGGGCCACCGGCGGGAACGCCGCCGACGCGGCGACGGCGGCGTCACGTTGTTCCGCGGTCTCCCAACGCCACACGTCCTCGTAACTGCCGTCCTCCAACCGGGTGAGCCTGGTCTCCTGCAAGCCGGTGAATCCGGCCCGGATACCCGCGATGAGTTCGCCGCGGCGTGCGAGGAGCTGGGCGAGGTCGGCGGGGTCGACGGTGTAGTGGTGTATCCGCACCGCGGTCATCTGTTCCTCCTGGGTTCGTCCCGATCGGCTGATCGGTGTCTGTTGAGCGATCATGGGGAGTCGGGTTGATATCTCGGCCATGCATCGGCGATGCGTCGCCGATCCACGGGTGGATTCGGGAGGTGATGACGGGTGGACGTGCGTTTCACCGTGCTGGGACCGGTCGAGGTGCTGCACGACGGCCGGGCGTTGACGGGGCTGGCTCCCCGGCACCGGGCGGTGCTGGCATACCTGCTGCTGCACGCGGGTACGGTGATCGGTTCCGATCGCCTCACGTCGGCGGTGTGGGCGGGTTCCCCTCCCGGGACCGCACGCTCGCAGATCCACGCCGCGGTGACGACGATCCGGCGGGTGCTGCGCGTCGCCGACGCCGATTCGCTGCTGGAGACCCGGTCCGCCGGTTACGTGCTGACCCCTCCCCCCGGCGCCCTCGACCTCGCCGAGTTCGGGCGGATGGTGGAGGAGTCCCGACGGGAGGGCGGCGCGGCCGGCGCGGCGGGACTGCGCGAGGCCCTCGCCCTGTGGCGGGGCGAGGCACTGACGGGTGTGAACGCCGGATACGTCGCGGGGGCGCGCGCCCGGCTGGAGGAGCGCCGCCTGGCCGCGTTCGAGCAACTGGTCGAATGGGAGTCCGACCTCGGCCGCCACGCCTCGCTGGTGGAGGAACTGTCGACCTGGGTGGCGGCCCATCCGTTGCGGGAGCGGCTGACCGCGCAGCTCATGCGGGTACTCCACCTGTCGGGCCGTCAGGCGGACGCGCTCGCGGCCGGGCGGCGGTACCGGACGAGCCTGGCCGAGGAACAGGGCCTTGATCCGGGTTCCCACTTCCTCGCCGTGGAACGGGAGGTCCTCCGCGACAGGTCCCGGCCGGCACCGGCGGCGCCGGATCCGGCGCCGCGTGTGGTGGACTTCCTGCCGTACGACGTCCCCGACTTCACGGGCCGCGCCGTCGAACTGGACCGGCTGACGCGGGCGGTCTCCGATCACCGGGTGTGTGTCGTCGACGGCATGGCCGGCGTCGGGAAGACCACACTGGCGGTCCACGCCGCGCATCGTCTCGCCGACAGGTACCCCGACGGCCGGTTGTTCATCGACCTGCGGGCGCACTCCTCGGGGCATTCGCCGTCGTCGTCGTTCGACGCCCTGGACGCGCTGCTGCGCCAGACGGGCGTACCCGCCGATCACATCCCGTTGGACGCGCACGCGCGGGCGGCACTGTGGCGCGAGAGGCTGGCCGATCGCGCGGTGCTCATCGTCCTCGACAACGTCGCCGACACCGGCCAGGTACGGCCGCTGTTGCCGGGGGCGTCACGGAGCACGGTCCTCATGACGAGCCGTCGCCGGCTCACCGACCTCGACGGTGTCCACGCCCTGTCACTGGACGTGCTTCCCGCGCCCGACGCCATGGCCCTGTTCGTCAACGTCGTCGGGGACCGGGCACGCCACGACTACGCCGCCTCCGGCGAGGTGTTGCGGCTGTGCGGTCACCTTCCGCTGGCGGTCCGGATCGCCGCCGCACGGCTCCAGCACCGGCCACGATGGACCGTCGGCTACCTGGCGGACCGGTTGCGGGACGAACGGCGCCGCCTGACGGAGCTGACCACCGCGGAACGTGACGTGGCGGCGGCGTTCCACCTGTCGTACCGGCAGCTTCCCGCCTCCCAGCGACGGATGTTCCGATTGCTGGGAGTGCACCCGGGCCGGGACGTGGACGCCCACGCGGCCGCGGCGCTCGCCGGTGTCGAGGTGATGGCGGCGGAATCCGACCTGGAAGACCTGTTGGACGCGCACATGCTGCTCCAGCACGAGCCCGGCCGGTACACCTTCCACGACCTGCTCCGCGAACACTCGCGGGCCACCGGTGCGTCGGAGGACGACGACGCCTCGCGCACCGCGGCCCTGTCCCGGTTGATCGACCACTGCCTGCGCACGTCGGTCTCGGCCGCCGACGTGCTGCATCCGGACAGTCGGCATCGTCGGCCCGACATCCCGCCCGCAAACCGGGAGTTCACACCCGAGCAGGCGACGGCCTGGCTCGACGCGGAACGGGCGAACCTGGCGGCCGTGTGCGAGTTCGCGGCGGTACGCGACTGGCCGGCCCAGGTCGCCGACCTCGCGACGTTGTTGTACCGCTACCTGTACAACAACGGTCACGGCACCGAGGCGCAGGTCGTCTTCACGGCGGCACTGACGGCCGCGCGTCGCGGGGACGACGCGGCGGCACAGTCACGGGCACTGTCCGACCTGGGCTGGCTGTGGTTCGGGCGCGGCGGCTACCCGCAGGCGCTGGAGCACTTCGAGGAGGCGGTGGCCAAGGCGGCGGCCGCCGGTGACGACGTCGCCCACGCGAGGGCTCAACACGGTGTCGCATGTGTACTCCAACGGCGCGGTGAGGACGCCGAGGCGGTGCGGCGCTTCACCACCGCACTGGAGCTGTTCACCGGCGCGGGAGACGACTTCGGGCGCGCCGTCGCGCTGAACAGCCTGGGTGCGTTGCACGGGGAGGCCGACCGGTTCACCGAGGCGTTGGCGGCGTTGCGCACCGCACGGGACACCTTCCGGTCGTCGGGCAGTCCCGACGGGGAGGCCGACGTGCTCGACAACCTCGGCCGGGTCCACCGCCGCAGGGGTCGGCTCGCCGAAGCCGAAGAGTGTCACCGGGCGGCGCTGGAACTGTACCGGCGATTCGGGATCAGGCGTGGTGAGGCCCGTTCGCTCAACGGGCTCGGGGCCGTGGCGTCGGCGACCGGCGCACGGGATCGGGCGGCCGGACATCACCGGGCCGCCATCGAGGCCGCCGGGGAACTCGGCGACCGGCTGGAGGAGGCCCGAGGACATGAGGGGATGGCCTCGCTCCTCGAACCCGGCGCGCCCGAGGCGAGGGAGCACGCCGCTCGGGCGCTCGACCTGTTCCGGAGACTGGGGCAGCCCGCGCCCGCCGCACTGCTGGCCCTGGCGGCCCCGGCACCGCAGGCGGCCCACACCGTCCGTCCATGAAGGATCGACCGTGGCCGGATGACTCACGCTCCGACCCGGCCACACCTCCTTTCCCCTGCGGTGGCCGGGTTACACGCGACGACGGCGGCCGTCACCGCGCGAGTGCGGCGTACAGGTCGGGTATCAACACCGCGTTGGGGTGACCGAGAGGCACCGTGACGAGTGGGGCGGCGACACCCCTCCTGGCGATCACGATCAGTCCGTTCTGGAGTGTCGGCGGGCTGACGGCGTTCCACGGCAACGAGAAACGCGGTTTCACACACGAAATGCCGTCCCGGTTCATCTCCACGCTGCCGCCGACCGTGACCGTCTCACCACGATGGACTCGGGCCAGTAGCTCGTCGCGCAATCGGGGTTCCAGGTACCGCCGGGACAGGTCCACCAGGAACGTCCAGCCCTCCGGCTGCTCCGCGTGGCGACCGCCCTTGGAGAAGGACACCGCGACCTTCTCTCCGCCGTGATAGGGATACCGGCCGACGTCGAAGGTCCAGCGGTTGTCGTAGAAGGTGGGGAACAGGAATCGCCTCTGGGCGACCCGGCTGGCCGAATAGCCGACCCACTCCACCATCGCTCTCGTCGACCTCCACCGGCGCGTAGACGCTCCAGCCCGCGTCGAAGCGATCCGCCACCAGCCCGTGCACCGGGTAGTCCAGTCGCCGGGTCCGGATCCGGTCCACGACGACCTCGACGGCCCGTTCCGCGGGCAGCCGTTCGTCCTCCGGGGTGGCGAAACCGTCCAGGGGGTGGTCGGGTCGGCCACCGGTGTCGCCGTTCGCCGGCGGCGGGTGATGCCGCGTGACGTCGAACCACAGGCGCACCTCCTCGGCGGTCTCCTCGTCGACGTCGGCGGCGATCACCGCCCAGGAGCCGTCGGTGTCACGGCCGTAGACGGTGACGAGGTCACGGCCGTCGCCCACCAGCACGTAACGCGCCTGCGCGGCGTCGCCGAACTCGGCGACCTCCGTCGGGGTCGGCGGGATCGGGACGACACGCTCGTCGTGGAGTTCGCCGCCCACGTCGACGGCGTCCATCAGGTAACTCATCGCACTCCCGGGCACCGCCGCCGGTCGTCTCCGCTCGGAGGGACTGAACGGCGGAATCCATGTCACGGTATCGAATCCGGCGCCCGAACGCGATGCCGCGAGACCGACGCCGCCACCGGCGCCCCGGAAGTAACGGGGAGGACGACCGGCCACAGGGGCGCCGAGCTCTCGCCCATCGACGGTGTGCCGGACCGGCGCAAGGGCCGCCACGACCCGATCGGGGTTCCACCGGGCGCCGCGTACCCGCCGGAAACGCTCAGCGGGACTCCTCGGCGGCCCGGACGGCCGCCTCGACCGTGGGGTAGACCCGTTCCAGGTCGCTGTCGGTACGGCGCAGGATGTCCCGCACCTGTCCGATGTCGTGGGCGAGATAGAAGTCGACGCCGTCACCTGCCAGGCGACGGTCGAGATCGGTGAGCATCTCCGCACCCGAGAGGTCGACGGCGGGCATGGACTCGCCGTCGAGGACCAGGGCCCGCCGACCCGCCGCGGCGGTCAGCAGCGCGGCGCGCACGTAGTCGGCGTTGGCGAAGTACAGGCTGCCGTCGCAGCGGACCACCGCGACACCCTCGACCGGTTCGGCGCCCTCGTGGCGGGTCCGGTCGACCCATCGGCCGTCGTCGGTGCGGCCCAGCGGTGTCAGGCGCGGCCGGGACGAACGGTAGACGAGCAGCAGCAACGAGAGCGCCATCCCGATGACCAGCCCGGGGAGGGTGTCGAAGATCAGGACGCCGAGCATGGCGGCGACCGCTGCGGTGAAGTCGGGCCGGGCGGCGAGGGATGCGGGCGTGCCGCGTGGCGCGAGCGACGCCCTCCAGTACCGCGCGAACAGCCGGAAGTCGACCAGTTCGATGAGGGCGGCGATGACGATCGCCGCGAGCGCGGCCTCGGGCAGCCGCGCGAACAGTCCGGTCAGGAACAGCAGGGTGACGACCGTGAGCACGGCGACGGTCAGTCCGGAGAGCTGGGTGCGTGCGCCCGCGCCGCCGTTGACGGCCGTCTTGGACAGGCTGCCGTTGACGACCATGCCGGAGGTGAGCCCGGCCCCCAGGTTCGCGGCGCCGAGCCCGATGAGTTCGCGGTCGGGCACGATCCGGTATCCGTTCCGGTCGGCGTAGGTCTTCGCGGCGCCGAGTCCTTCGGCGAAGCCGATGAGCATCACCCCCACGGCCGGTCCGATGAGATCGACCAGGGTGGCGACCGGGACGTCCGGCAGGCCCGGCGCGGGGAGGCCGGCGTCGATGTGCCCCACGACGGCGACGCCCTGCTCGTCCAGGCCCAGGGCGGCGACGGCGACGATGCCGACCGCCACCGCCACCAGCGAACCGGGCACCAGAGGCAGCCACCGCCGAAAGCCCAGCACGACGGCCAGGCACGACACACCGATCCCGAGCGTCCACAGGTGCGTGTCACCCAGTCGCGTGAGGACCTCCCACACCTGCGCGAAGAAGTTCCCCTCGGCCTTCTCGACACCTAGGAGCTTGGGAACCTGTCCGACGATGATGGTCAGCGCCATACCGAGGATGAAGCCCTTCAGCACCGGCTCGGAGATGAACGCGGCGAGGAATCCGAGCCGCAGCAGCCCGGCGGCGAGCGCCACGACACCGGTGACGAGGGCGAGCGCCACGGTGACGACAGCGTAGTCCCTCCCGTCGGCGTAGACGGCGACGATACTCGCCGACAACGCCGCGGTGGCGGCCATCGGACCCACGACGAGGTGCCGGGAGGACCCGAAGAACGCGTACAGGACCAACGCGGGAACCGCCGCGTACAGGCCCACCACCGGCGGGACGCCCGCGATGGCGGCGTAAGCGAGCGACTCGGGGACGAGGACGGCCCACACGGTGAGTCCCGCGACGAGGTCCGGGCGCAACCAGGCGGACCGATAGTGCCGCAGTGGGTTCGGCATGGACGCCCCTCACAACTGGGCCCGCAGGCCCTTGGTCAGGAAGAGGATGCCGAAACCGAACGTCATCCAGAAGGAGAGGGCGTCGTTGTGTCTGAGCAGCCAGCGGCGGGCCTTCGGCAGGAAGCCGGCGTCGCGTCCCGACGCAAGGGTGATCAACCACGGGGCGAGCATCGTGAGCGATCCGGTGAGGACGAACAGCGCGGCTGCGGCGAGTTCGGCGCCGGCGCGGAGGCGGAACTGCCCCAGTTCGATGCCCGCGGCCAGGAGCATACCGAGGTTCACGGGATTGGCGATGATCAGCACCGCGGCCAGGCCGACGGTCTTCCGCGGCGAGAGGACGTCGAGGACGTGCATCCAGCGGGGAGGCGTCGTCGGCCCGCTCCGGCGGCGCCAGGTCACCGCGATGATCAGCGCCATGACGAGCATGATGACGCCGAGGACGATCGCCACCACCGATTCCCAGGTCGGCGTGGCGCCTCGCTGGCGAGCCGGGGCGTTACCGACGATCACGGCCGTCACCAGTAGCAAGGCGAGGGAGACGACCAGCCAGGTGACTTCGAAGACGGCGGCCTTGCGCCTGCCACCGGCAGAGACCAGGAGCATGATGACCGCCGCCACCGGCAGGGGAGAGACCAACAGGCCGGTGGCGTAGGGAAGCATCGCACCGAACGCGTCCCACACAGTCGCCTCCCAGAGGGTCACTCGGGTCCGGACTCGACCCCGCCTCCCCACCGCGCCTCGCACGGGGCCGCCGGCGCAGGCGTGACATGCGCCGAGAGCACGACGTCTCCGTTCCTCCCCGCACCGCGGCCCGTCGGTGCAGAGAGCGTAACCGCGGCGGACCCGCCACACCCCCCGATCCGGGGACAACACCGGCGAGGGATGTGCAGCCTCATATCACTCGATGTGGCCGACGAGGTACGGCAGGACGCGACCACACGCGACCGAACACCGGGGCCCGCGATGCCGCCACATCGCAGGTCCGGTGGCAGTCGTTCCACATGGACGGGTCGCGCCGAGACCGTCGCACCGGCCACCGACACCCCGAACGGTTCGAGGCGCTCCGGTGGCATGCGACAGAATGCCGCGACGTGCCGCCGCCCGACGCGACCTCACCGCCGTCGCCGCCGCTCGACACCGGTCCGACTCACGGCGGGACGGCACGACGAGTGCACGATGACTCAGCGCCAGTGCAGATCACCCAGCAATGCGGCCTCCGCGCCGCCGTCCGCGAAGATCACCTGGCCCGTGACGAATCGGTTGCCCGCTCCGCCGAGCCAGCAGATCAGCTCACCGATCCACTCGGGTCGCCCCGGGAATCCACCGAACGGTTGGGGCGACGACGCCTCCACAGCCGCGCGTATGTCTTCGTCCGCGAAGATGTACGCCGCCGCGGGCGTGTCGACGACCCCGGGAGCGACGACGTTGAGCGCGATACCGGCTCCCGCCCATTCGGGTGTCGGAGCCGTCCTTCGTACCCAGCGGTTCAGGGCGCGCTTGGCGATACCGTAGCCGCCGGTCACCCCACCGATGGCCGGTTCGGCGTCGAGAAGCGCGACGGCGGCGACCTCGTCACCGTCGAGACACGCCCGCACCACGCGTTCGTCCGCGGGCGCCAGCGAGGACGTCGACGACACGACCACCGCGCGGGGTGCCCGGCTCCGCGCCAACAACGGACGCAGCCCTTCCAGGGTCGCGACGGCTCCGAAGTAGTTGGTTTCGAGGAGTCCGGTCCTCCCGCCTCCGGCGACGGCGAGCACGGCGTCGACACGCCCATGCGCGTTCACGTGCTCGACGAGGGCACGACGTCCGTCGGGAGTGGAGAGATCCGCGTGGATCTCGGCGTCGTCGAGATCGCATCCGATGACCTCGGCACCGCGTTCACGGAGCATGGCGGCGGTCGCGGCGCCGATCCCCGACGCCGAACCGGTCACCACATACGTCCGTCCGGCGGTCTCATCTGTCATGGCGATTCCCTTCGCGTCGGGTGGGCGTCCTCGGTGCGGCGGTCGTGGTGTGGGTTCGTGCCGAGGTCGAAGAGCGTGACCAACTCGTCGGCACAGCGCCGGGGGTCGACGCCGTCGGAGATGAGCGCGGCCGTGCTGTCGATCGAGGCGCGTAGCGCGGCCGCCATGACCCGTGGATCGCATCGACGGAACGCACCGGCGTCCTGCCCTTCGGCGAACAGGCGGGCGAGGCGGTCCTGCGAGTCCACGTGGTACCGCCGCCAGTCGCTCATGCCGCCGTTGAGCAGGATCTGCCGAAGCGCCTCCATCTGCGGCGCGTGGTCGGCGATGAACATGACGTTCGCCCGGATCACGGTGGTGAGCAGTTCGCGAGCATCGTCCACACCGGCGATCGCCGCCTGCACGTGGGTCTCGCTGTCGGCGGCGACCCGTTCGGCCACGGCGGCGAACAGTTCGTCCTTACTGGAGAAGTGGTACGTGATGAGCCGTTTGCTGCTGAGCTCCGCCGCCCGGCAGATGGCCTCGAAGGTGGTGGCCTGGTATCCACGCTCGGCCAACAGGGCGATGGTGGTGCGGATGATCTGCTCCCGGCGCGCCGTGGTCGCGGCCTCCCGACCGGTCATGCCTTCACCGTCCCCGGACCCGGGCCGGTTCCGGCCCTCGGCGTGAGTAGGGCCGGGCGCCGTCTCCGGCGGGGATACGCGATCGACGACCAGGCGGTGGACCGACTCTTGTCTTCGTTATCCATGCGGATAACATTATCCGGACGGATAACCAGATGTGAACCGGGTCCCGCTCGCGCGGAGCACTTCACACGTCGCACCCCACCACTGCAACACCGAGCTGATCCGCGAAGTGGTCGACGACGCCGTCGAGCCGACGACGGTCGTACCCGGCACATAGCATCGGCGGAGATCGTGGATCGGGCCCGGTGAGGGCACCGGCGTCACGTGATGATCCGGCGTGCAGCCGTGCACGCCAGGTGTCGTGAACCTGGAGGAACCGCGATGAAGTACACCGTCTCGATCGAGATCGCCCTGCCACGGGAGCGAGTGGTCGAACTGCTCGCGGATCCGGCGCACCTACCGAAGTGGCTGCGGGGCGTGGTGCTGCACGAACCGCTGAACGGGATGCACGGGCGCGTCGGCACCAGGTCTCGGGTCGTCTTGGAGATGGGCGGAAAGGAGTTCGAGTGCATCGAGACGATCACACGCCTCGATCCGGCGGACCTGGACCGGATCCCGGAAGCCGCCGTCGTCCACTTCGAGCGTGAGATCGTCGGCGGTGGCATGTGGAACGCCGCTCGCGAGCGGTTCACCGAATCCGGTCCGGAGACGACGCTCTGGACGAGTGAGAACGAGTACCGGTTCGACGGCCTACTGATGCGACTGGTCAGTCGCCTGATGCCCGGCACCTTCCGGAAACAGTCCCTGCAACACATGCGGGACTTCAAGGCGTTCGCCGAACACGGAACGGACCTCCGAGAGACGAAGGGCTGACGTGGCCGCACCGGCCGCCGGATTGACTCGTCGGCCACCGCCATGACGTGCGGTCCACTCGCCGCTCCTCCCGGCCGACTGCTGACGGGAGGGGTCTGCACGTGGTCACCGACACCGTGGCCGCATGTCCCCCGAACCGGCCACCGAACACGGCGGGGCCTGCGCAGGAGAGAACCCGCCCGGACGGATGACACCAGTATTCGAGGAGATGTTCGGCGGACTTCCACGATCCCGAACGCCTCTCCGTGACCCGCTCAAGTCGATGGCGCACGACATGTCGGGGGTGCGCAGCCCTGGCGGTGCCGGGACCGACCGTCCGTGGAGAGCGGTGTGGGTTCCATGCGGCTTGGCAGTGAGCCGTGATCCGCGTCGCACTTGACCTTCAAGTCGGTTGAGGCTCGATGATGGTGGGGTGCCTGGTTCGGAATTGATGTCCATCGGGGTCTTCGCGCGGCGCAGTGGCCTGACCTCCAGTGCGTTGCGGTTCTACGCCGACTCGGGACTGCTGTCCCCCGCCGACGTGGACCCGGTCACGGGATACCGCTACTACGCCGCCAACCAGCTGGAGCGGGCGACCACCCTGCGCCGGCTCCGCGAGATCTCCATGCCCCTCGCCACGGTCGAGGCCGTTCTCGCCGCCGGCGTGGACGAGGCCGCACGGCTGCTCGACGCGCATGTCGCCAGGATCGAAGCGGATGCGGCGGCGGTGCGGCGGAAGGCGGCGGTCATCAAGTCCGCGCTCGGCGGCGATGTGCCGGGCCTGCTGATCGCCACGCTCAAGGGGCCCGTGCTGGCGAGTGCGGTCGAGCAGGTTCTGACTGCGACCACGTACGAGCCGGGGATGGCGGTGCTCGCCGCCGTGCACGTCGAGGCGAGTGACGAGGCGGTCGTCCTGACGGCGACCGACCGGTACCGGCTCTCCACCCGGACCCTGGTGCCGGCGCGGCCAGCGGAGCAGACCTGGGCGGGCACGGTCGACGGGAACGATCTCCGGACAGCGGCCAGCGAGGTCCGGCGCAGTCCGTTGGTCCGTATCGAAGTGGTGCCACACGGGATCCGGCTGCGCATGCCGGAACGGAATGACCGGCACTGCCGGACACTTCCCGAGGATTTCCCCGACCACCGTTCGATGTGGGAGTCCCTGGACGATGTCACCACCCGCGTGACCGTCTCGAAGGACCGGCTGTTGCGGGTTCTGGAGGAACACCCCGATGAACACGTCGTACTGCACGTCACCGATCGCCATGTGAACGTCTTGGCCCCGAACGACGCACACCCCGCGATCGCGCTCCCCGCCGACGTGACTGGTGAGGCCCGCCGTATCCGGTTCGAGATGACTACGCTCCATCCCGCCGTGAGCACGGCGATCGGCCCCGACGTGATGCTCGACCTGAGGAGAAACGACCAGCCCACCACGATCCGCTCCGCCGACCGCGGCGATCTCACCACTCTCGCCATGCCCGTCACACGCGACCACCCGACCCGAGAACGACGACGAGGAACCTCATGACCACCACACCCCACGGCCCCGACCCGACCATGGAAGCCATCGGCCGAGCCGTCGTCGAAGGTCGGACGGGCAGCATCCCGTCCGCCCGCCGCAAACTCCTCAACCTGTGGTCGGAGATCGGCGTCACCGGGGACCCGCTACACCGTTGCTCACTGGCCCACTATCTGGCGGACCTCTACGAGGATCCCGCCCAGGCCCTCGCCTGGGACGTCCGGGCCCTCGACGCCGCCGACGCAGTGACCGAACAGCGTGCCCACGAGCACCACACCGATCTCCACATCGCCGGCTTCTACCCCTCCCTCCACCTCAATCTGGCCGACGACTACCGCCGCCTCGGCTCCTTCGAGGCGGCCACCGAGCACATCCACGCGGCCGAGGAGCACGCCCACCACCTCCCCCGGGACGCATACGGTGCCTCCCTGCGCATCGCCCTCGACGAGGTGGCAGAGGCCGTCTCCCGACGGGACACGACCAAGCGGCCCTCCGCACCCGGCCCCACCACGTGACGCTGTCGCGCCGCGCTCACCGTCGATGCGCGCCTTCGGTGTCGTTGAACGTCGTCGGCGCCGATCGCGCACGTCCCGTCCGGGGCCCGCGTCCTCGATGCACCACCGCGCTCGCGGCCCGGATCGGCGGTCGATCACGCCCCTCAGCCCCACGCCGAGTGGCGGTCCTGAACCGACCATGAACTGTGGATGGCGCCATACGCGCGGCACGCCCGCGATGAAAACCGGATGCCCGACTCGACGACCTCCGGCATACTCCGCACACCGATCACGTCGAGGAGGCCCGGTGGGCAGGCGTCGCTACGTCGCGCGTGGTGTCCCGGGTGGATACCGCGTGTGGGACAACCGGGCGCGTCGCTGGTGGGGCGACCTCTACCAGCTCTGTCCCGATGAACTCATCGCCGAGTTGAACGGCGGCCACGACCCGGCACGCATCACCTTGCTGACGCGCCGGGCACGGGCGCTCCGCCGGTAGGCGAGACTCCCCGGCGACCACGACCGCCGTCTCCTCACCGAATCACCCTCCACCAGACGCGAAGCGAGGTGTCGAGCCTCGGGCGGCACCCGGCTCACGCCGCCGGTCAGGGCAACGGGTCTGCGGGGTCGGGCGAGAGGCCGTCGCGCCGTAGCCGTCCGGGCTCCGGCGCGACAGCCTGCTTCGTTACTCGACCTGCGGCCGCGCCTCCACCGTGGCCGGCGAGCGGGAGATCACCGCGGCACCGACGACCAGTCCGGCGATCGCGAGAACCACGGAGACCACGAAAGGCTCACCACGGTGCAGGGCGGGGGCGAACCCGAGCCCGGCGAACACGGCCACGCCGGCTGCTCCGCCGAGCTGGTCGGATGCTCGCTGGACGCCGGAGGCGATCCCGGCGTCCTCGTCGGTGGTCCCGCTGACGGCGATGTACTGCAGTCCCACGAGTCCGAAGCCCATACCGGCCGCGATCAGCAGCATCGCCGGGAGCAACCACGCCGCTCCGCCACCCAGGACGGCCACGAGCGCGATCACCACCATCGCGCCGGAAGTGGCCGCGAGCCCGACCAGCACACAGGTGCGTGCGCCCCAGCGTCCCAGCAGCCGGGGCACGAGCACCGAGGCCACGATCAACGACACGGCCAACGGGAGCATCGTCAAGCCCGCGCCCAGCGGACCGATCCCGAGCCTGTCCTGCAGGAAGAAGGTGAACAGCAGGAACGACGTCGACAGCGCTCCACTGAGGAGCATCGTGGTGAGGTTCGCCCGCACCCTGGACCGGTCGGAGAAGAAGGCGAGCGGGACCAGGGGGTTCGGGGACCTCGACTCGACGCGCACGAACCCGACAGCGGCCAGCACCGCGCCGGCCAGCGCCGTCAGGCTCATCCACGGGCCGGTGGCGGGCGAGCCGGCCTCGACCGCGGCGTAGACGAACAGCAGCGGGCACACCGTCAACAGGACCGAACCCGGCACGTCCAGACGCTGCCGCTCACGGGATGCGAACGGGTCCACCGGGACCAGGACGAGCGCCGCCACGATCACCACCAGGATGAACGGCACCGAGATGAGGAAGATCCAGCGCCAACCCAGATGGGCCGTGACGATCCCGGACAGGGCGAACCCGAGTACCAGTCCGCAGCTGGCCACCGCGGCCCACACGCTCAGGGCGCGCGACCGGCGCGGGCCCTCGGGGAACAGCAGCACGATGGTCGCCATGGCCGCAGGCAGCGCGACGGCCTCGCCGGCTCCCTGGAGCAGGCGGGCGGCGACCAGGATCAGGAACGTCGGGGCCAGACCCGCCAGGAGGGAGGCCGCGCCGAACAGGGTCGTGCCGACCAGCAGGGTGCGACGGCGGCCGAGAAGGTCGGCGAGCCGGCCGCCGAGCATCAGCAGCCCGCCGCCGGTGATGGCGTAGGCGACCACGACCCAGGTCAGGGCATGGCCGTCGACGTGGTACTCCGCGCCGATCGCGGGCAGCGCGATGTTGACCACGGTCACGTCGACCGCGATGAAGAACTGCAACATGGACATCGCGCACAACACCAGCCGTGCGCGCGCACGCGCGGGACTGTGCCCGCGTGAAGAAGTGAAAGTGCCTGAAAGCATCGATTGCTCCGTCGCTCTGAAGAGGAACCGAGCAGCTCAAGGGGCCGCTTCGGTCTGATCACGAAGCGGCTGAACGTTCCAGGTGACGTGTTGCCTTGTGCCGGACGTCCCGCCGCTAGCGGGAGGCCCTGGTCACTGCCGCGCAGGCGGCCGAGCACGATGCGGCTGACATGCTGCAGATGCTAGCAGCGGAAAACCCGCGACTCCGGAGCCCATGCGCCGATCCGAGCGAGCCGTCAGTCGGCGTCGTGCCATCCGAGGACTTCCCCGATGCCTTTGACGTTCACGTATCCGCATAGTGCGTGGGCATGCGAGAACGTGGCATGGCCCGGCCCCAAGCGGCTGGCGCAGGGCCGGTAGCGAGTGATGCGGGGGCGTCCCGACGCCGGCACCTTGCCGTAGGCGTGGTGCATGGCCCGGGTGAGGGTCGCGTGATAGGGCGCGACCGCGTCGACCATGACCAGGCACCCTCCGGCACCCTCGCCGTCGGGGTCGGTCCGCTTGACCTGCTTGCCGAAGTGCAGCGCGAACCCGCTCCACTCCACGGCCGGGTACAGGTACGGCTTCGTCTGTTCTCAAGTGACGGTGAAGCCCAGCGCCCGATAGAACCGCAGTGTGTCCTCCGCGCGAATGGTGGATTCAGGCACAGGTGGGCTGCTTCCTTCTCGAAGTGCGTTCCGTCGACGCCGACAAGAATGCCCCGCTGAATCCGACTTCGCCTATGGCACTTTCGCCGCCGTTGTGATGTCACCGGCGACGGCATCACCAACACACAGGACGGTGTGACAGTGGCACGAGCGCAGGTCGCGCTCGCCGGGCGGGCGTAACGCGACAGCGTTCCGGTGGCCTGGCGAGGCGTTGCGGCTACAGGTCACTTACCGACACGAAGAACGCCTCGTCACATGCCGGATCACCCTTACACCCGACAGCACTGTAACCGCCGCCGCGTTGGCCAGGGGCATTACAGACGGCCGTGATGATCTGTGTGGTGCCCGGGACGGGACTCGAACCCGCACGCCGTGTCCGGCAACTGCTTTTAAGGCAGCCGTGTCTCCCTTTTCACCACCCGGGCGGGGTGCATGAAGACACGTTAGCCGTGATGTGCGACTCACCGCACCGGCCAAACCGGGCATAGAACGCTTATGGGGCGGTGAATATTCAGAAAGTCGCATCTGCGACACGATACTTGTCAATATGCAACTCTTATGTTACTTCGGGTCACATGTCGTCCCCTGTCGACACCACGAGCGGCACCGGTTTACTGAGGACGGTGCCCCGTCGCGCCCGCCGTAACCTCACCCAGGGGCTTGGAAGGCACCGGACCGGCCACCGGATAGCCCTCCCACCAGGCGTTTCCCTGCGGTGCCCCGTACAGGGTGTCCCACACCTGGGCGGTCATCCGGCGGTTCCCCGCCATGCGCTGCGCCGACCGTCGGTAACGCTCCGCCAGCACCGCCGCCATGAACGCCCACGCCGGCGCGCCGGGCGGCGGTGGCGGCGCGACCTTGGAACGCAACTCCGACGCGAGCGCCCGGCCGAGCGAACTGCGCGCCGGTTCCGCCAGATCGTGGTTGCGGGACAGGAAGTGCCGAACCGCCAGGGCGAGCTCGTCGTCGAGGTCGGTCAGGTCCGCCACCCGCCCCCAACCCTCCAGTCCCGGCGGCATGGCCGGAACCCACGCCCGTCCGATCGGAGTGCGTTCGTGGATCACGATGGTGCCCGCCAGCAGGTCGCCCACCCGCTTGCCCGACGGGTGGACCAGCATCACACCGATCGTCGCCAGCCAGGTGATGCCCGGCATGACGATGCCGGGGAACTCGGCGCCGAACGCGGTGACGCCTCGTACGAGCGCGTGACGGAACCGGATCGGTCCGCCGTCGTCCCGTACCACCCGGAGCCCCATCGCCAGCTTGCCCAGCGATCGCCCCCTGCTCAACGTCTCGACGGTCACCGGGAACCCGACGAAGGCCGCCACGCCGACCAACACCATGGCCGCGTCGACCAGCGCCTGGTCCACGCTGAACAGGCTCAGCAGGAGCCACGACAGCGGCAGCAGGATCGCGAACGCCAGCGCCGCCAGCGCGAAGTCGAGGACGAAGGCCAGGACTCGGGAGCCGATGCGGGCCACCCGCACGTCCAGTTCCACCGCCTCGCCGGAGACCAACCGGCCCTGCGCGGCCGGATGGGAGGTGTCGGTCATGCCCCCAGTCTGCCGCACCGGTGCTCCATCACGGCCGACCCGGGCGGGCGTACGACGATCGCGGGCGGGCGCGGTACGGATAAGGTCGCCACGTGGACCTTGATGCCTACGTCGCCGAGCACGACGGCGAGTGGCGGCGCCTCGAACAGCTCTCCCGGACGGGACGTCTCGCGCCCGCCGAGACCGACGAGATGTTGATGCTGTACCAGCGGGCGTCGACCCACCTGTCGGTCGTGCGCAGCCGGATGCCCGACCCCCTCGTCGTCGCCCGGTTGTCGGGCCTGGTCCTGATGGCGCGCAGCTCCATCACCGGAACCGGTGACCTCGCCCGGCGGCGCTTCCTGCGCTTCTTCACCCACACGTTCCCGCTCGCGTGCTACCAGGCCCGGTACTGGTGGGCGGGCACCGCCTTCGGGTTCGTGGTGGTGGTCGCCGTGCTCATCGGTTACGTCGCCGCCAACCCGCAGGTGCAGGCGCAGTTGTGGTCGCCGCAGGAGATCCAGTCCCTGGTCAACCACAGCTTCGCCGACTACTACTCCGAGTACCGCAACGAGAACTTCGCCCTGCGGGTGTGGACCAACAACGCGCAGATCGCGGCGATCGCGCTGGTCGGCGGCGCCCTGATACTGCCGACCCTGTGGGTGCTGTGGCAGAACGCCCTCAACCTCGGTCTCACCGGGGGCGTCATGGTCGGCAACGGCCGCGCCGACCTGTTTTTCGGGCTCATCGCGCCACACGGCCTGTTGGAGCTGGGGGCGGTACTGCTGGCCGCCGCGGTGGGGCTGCGGATCGGCTGGTCGTGGATCGTGCCGGCCGCCGGTTACAGCCGCAGCCGCTCGCTCGCGGCGGCGGGCCGTTCCGGGATCATGGTCGCGCTCGGGCTGGTGGCGGTGCTCGCGGTCGCCGGCCTGATCGAGGGGTTCGTCACGCCGAACCTGCCGGGGCTGGTGGCCATCCCGATCGGGGCCTTCGCCTTGTCCGGCTTCCTGGTGTACGTGGTGATGCGGGGGCGCGCGGCGATCGCCGAGGGGTACGACGCCGACCCGGACGCCGAACGGCGCGCCGTCGGGTCCGGCTGAGAGGCCGTTCACAAAGGGGTGCCCTCCACGGCGGCGGTGGCTAGGCTCGCCCGGTCCCGTCGATCAGGTGGCCGTACGCCGCCACGTCTCCCGGTGCAGAGGTCCCCATGCCGCTCGCGTATCCCGAGGCCGACGCGCTCTCGGTCGCCGAACTGATGACCGCGTGGGGTGAGGGCTGGGCGACGTCGCGCCGGACCGGGCGTCCGGTGGCGTTTCCGGGTGGATACCGCATCGAGATCGGTCAGGTGGGCGCGCGGTTCCGGCACGTCCTGTTCGACTACACGGCCGGGGAGCTGTCCGGGCTGGCGAAGCGGCAGGCGGTGCCGGGAAGCTGGCTCAAGGCCGCCGGTGATCCGGCGGAGTTCCGCGCCGCCCTCGACGGGCCGTGGCGGATGGACACCGCGGGGTACCTGATGACCACGACGTTCCGCCCGGTCGGCCACGCCTGCCCGGACCCGTATCGACTGGAGACGGCCACGGAGGACTCCGTGACGGTGGCGGTGGTCCGCGACGGGGAGGGTCACGTGGCGGCCTCGGGACGGCTCGCCCACGCGGGGCACTTCGGGATAGTCGACAGGGTGGTCACCGAACCGGTGCATCGGCGCCGGGGGTTGGGGCGCCTGGTGATCCGTGCGCTGGAGGATCATGCGGCGGCGGCGGGGATGCGGGTCGGGGTCCTGGTGGCGACCGAGGAGGGCCGGGCGTTGTACCTGTCGCTGGGGTGGCGGGTGCGTTCCGACGTGCCGGGGGCCTTCGTTCCCGAGCCGGACGCCTGAGTCGCTTCACGCGGATTTAACAGACCATAAAGTGATGTGCGTCACTACTTGGAGCCCTCTGTCGCGGAGTGCCGAGCCCGCGACCAGCGACTCCTTCTCAAGCGGCGCCAGACGTCCGTCCTCACGCCACCTCTGATCCACTATGGAGTTGGCGTGGCTCACTAGCGTCTTGGGAGTCGGATATCAGGAGGCGTCGGAAGATGGATTCCCGGCACGGCACCGAAGAGATCCTGCGTCGCGCGGGGCAGGCTCTCGAACGCCGCCGAGCGGACGCCAAGCGGCTGGCGGAATCCGCCGCGGCGTGGTGCGGTGACGGCCTCACGATTCCACCGATGCCCATCCGACAGTAGGGAACGCCCCCTCCCTACGCGGGTCGCCGAGGTCTCTCCGAAACCCGGCGGCCCGCCTTGTCCCTCCATAGGATCGGCGGACCGGGGACACGAATCGGGGACCGTCCGGACGGACGGTCCCCGATCTCGCCTATCGCCCCGGTGAGGTCACCGGGGCGGGCCCATCAGCGACTTCACCGGAGCGGCGCCCTACAGCAGCTTCACCGGTGCCGCGCTCTACAGCAGCTTCACCGGCGCGGCGAAGTGACACGCCGACGTGGTCGGGCCGTCACGGTCCGCGCTGAGCGCCGGGATCTCCTCGATGCAGGACTTCTGCTGTTCCTCGGTCAGCTCGTTGGCGAACTTCGGGCAGCGGGTGCGGAACCGGCATCCCGACGGCGGCGTCACCGGGGACGGGACGTCGCCGGTGAGCAGGATCCGCTTGCGCGACCGCTCCTTGCGGGGGTCCGGCAACGGCACCGCCGAGATCAGCGACTGCGTGTACGGGTGCGAGGCACCCGCGAAGATCTCCGACACCGTACCGGTCTCGACGATCCTGCCCAGGTACATCACCGCGACCCGGTCGGCGATGTGCCTCACCACCGACAGGTCGTGCGAGACGAACAGGTACGACAGGCCCAACTCCTCCTGAAGGTCCTCCAGGAGGTTGATGACGCCGGCCTGGATCGACACGTCGAGTGCCGACACCGGCTCGTCCAGCACCAGGACCTTCGGATTGAGCGCCAACGCCCGGGCGATTCCGATCCGCTGCCGCTGCCCGCCGGAGAACTCGTGCGGGTAACGGTTGACGTGCTCGGGGTTGAGCCCCACCACGGACATCAGGTCCCGGACCCGCTGCCGTCCGCCGTTGGCGAACAGGCCGTGCACCCGCAGGGGCTCCGCGATGATCTCGAAGATCGTCATACGCGGGTCCATAGAGGCGAACGGGTCCTGGAAGACGATCTGGAGTTCTGCCCGGTACGGCCGCATCTGGTTGCGGCTGAGGCTGGTGAGTTCCGTGCCGTTGTAGCTGACCGTCCCGGAGGTGACCGGGATCAGTCCCAATAGCAGCCGCGCCGTGGTGGACTTGCCGCAGCCGGACTCGCCGACCAGCGCCAGGGTCTCGCCCTCGTTCAGGTCCAGCGACACGTCGCAGACGGCGTGGACGTCACCGATCTTGCGCCGCAGCACGCCCTTGGAGCGCACCGGGAAGTGCTTGACCAGATTGCGTGCCGACAGCACCGTCTGCCCGGTGGTCTCGGCGGCCGCGGTCTCGGTTGTCACGGTCATGCCACTTCCTCCGATTCCGGGTCACCGGTGTCGTACACGTCGGTCGCCTCCACGTCCACCAACTGCTCGTGGAAGTGGCACGCGGCGGCCCGGCTGGGAACCTCGATCTGCAACAGTTCCGGTTCGTTCTGGACGCACACGTCCTGCACCATCGGACAACGCGGCGCGAACGGGCATCCCGGCGGCAGGTTCACCATCGAGGGCGGGTTGCCCTTGATGGGGGTCAGCCGGTGTTCCCGGTTCTCGTCCATTCGGGGAAGCGAACCGAGCAGCCCCAGGGTGTACGGCATCCGGGGGCTGTAGAACAGGTCGTCCACCGGAGCGGTCTCGACCGGTTTACCGGCGTACATGACCAGGACCCTGTCGACGTGCCCGGCGATGACGCCCAGGTCGTGGGTGATCAGCACCATGGCGGCGCCGGTCTCCTTGCGCGCCGTCTCCAGCGCCTCCATGACCTGCGCCTGCACCGTGACGTCCAGTGCCGTGGTGGGTTCGTCGGCGATGATCACGTCCGGCTGGTTGGCCATCGCGATGGCGATGACGGCGCGCTGCCGCATACCACCGGACATCTCGTGCGGGTAGGCGTCGACCCGCTGCTGCGGGTTGGGGATGCCCACGACGTCGAGCAGTTCGATGGCGCGTTGCCGTGCCTTCTCCTTGCCGATCTTGTTGTGCACCAGCACGGCCTCGGCCAACTGCTTGCCCACCGTGTACACCGGGTTGAGGGACGTCAACGGATCCTGGAAGATCATCGAGATCTTGTTGCCCCGGATCCTGGAGATCTCCTCGTCCTTGAGCCCCAGCATGCTCTGACCCAACAGATGCACGGTTCCGCCGACCTTGGCCGAACGGGGCAGCAGGCCCATGATCGCCAGCGAGGTCACCGACTTCCCGGATCCCGACTCGCCCACGATCCCCAGCGCCTCACCCCGGCGGAGCCGGTAGCTGACACCACGGACCGCGTGTACCGGGCCGTCGTCACTGGGGAAGTCGACGGTCAGGTCCCCGACGTCGAGGACGTACTCGCTCTCCGTGTCCGGGCGGTTCGCGTCGATCTCGATTGTCATTTCCGCTCCAGGGTCTGCCGTGGGTCGAAGGCGTCGCGCAGTCCGTCACCGATGAAGTTGAACGTCAGACAGATCAACACCAGGGTGATGCCCGGGAAGTAGAACAACCAGGGCTTGTTCTGCGCCGAACCGGCACCGTCCGATACCTGTGAACCGAGCGAGGTGTCGGGTGCCTGGATGCCGAAGCCCAGGAACGACAACGCCGATTCCAGCAGAATCGCCGACACGATGGCCAGCGTCGCCGACACCAGGATGATGCCGGTGACGTTCGGCAGCAGGTGCCGGAACACGATACGGGTGTTGGAGGCACCGACGGCTCTGGCCGCCTCGATGAACTCCTGTTCCCGCAGCGACAGCACCTGACCGCGCACGAGCCGCGCGGTCGTACCCCATCCCAGCAGGCCGATCAGCAGCGCGATCTCCAGCCAGGTCACCCGGTTGATGCCGGTGGACACGGCGGCGACGACGGCCAGGAACGGCACGACGAAGATGACGTCGACGATGCGCATCATGATGGCGTCGACCCAGCCGCGGAACAGTCCGGCCACCGCACCCCACACCGCGCCGATGCCGATGTCGAGGACCGCGACGAGCAGGCCGATCTTCAACGACTGCTGGGTTCCGCGGATGATGAGGCCCAACAGGTCCTGGGCCTTGCGGGTGGTACCGAACCAGTGTTCCCCGCTGGGGGCCTTGGCGATCGGGATCTCACCGGGTTGCGGTTCGTATCCCCACTTGTAGAACAGCGGACCGACGAAGGCGATCAGCAGCAGGAGCACCAGCAGGATCAGTGACGTGACCGCGAGACGGTGGCGCATGAACCTGCGCACCACCATCTCGAACTGGGTGCGTTCCTTCGACGTGATGGCGTCGCCGGATCCGACCTTGGCGTCGACCGGAGCCTCAGTGGTACTACTCATAACGAATCCTCGGGTCGACGATGCCGTACAACAGGTCGGAGATCAGTACACCGATGATCGTGAGGACACCGGAGATGATCAGGAACGCCTGAATCGCGAACGGATCCCGCTGTCCGAGTGCGTCCACGAAGAATCTGCCCATGCCCTGCCATTCGAACACCGTCTCGGTGACCACGGCGCCGGCCATGGCCCCCAGGACGGCGACCGGTGCCAGGGTGGCCATCGGGATCAGGGCGGTGCGCAGCGCGTGCTTGCGCATCACCGTACGGTTGCGCAGCCCCTTGGCGCGCGCGAGACGCACGTAGTCGGAGTTGAGCACGTCGAGCATGGCCGCCCGCTGGAACCGGCTGGCCGACGCGTAACCGGCGAGCATGAGGACCAGGGACGGAAGGATCAGGTGGGAGGCGGAGTCGAGCAGCGCCTCGAACGTGGTCATGTTGCCCGTGCCGCCCGCGGCGTTCTCACCGTAGGTCGCGAAGGTCTCCGTGTCGGTCGCCTTGTTGTAGGACACGGCCATGTTCTTCACCAGGCCGGCGAACCAGAACACCGGCATCGACAACGCGATGAAGCCTATGAAGGTCAGGATGTAGTCGATCTTCCTGTACTGCTTCACGGCCATGACCACCCCCGCGAGGATGGCCAGTCCCATCGAACAGATGACCGCCATCATCACGAGTCTGAGGGTGATGAAGAAGCGGTCGCCGAGCTGCCCCTTGATGTCGTAGTTGGCGCGCAGGGACGGACCGAACTCGCCCTGCAGCAGGCCGATGTCGCCGTCACCGCCGATCCCGGTCAGCCACAGCCAGTACCGCTCCGGTGTGGAGCGGTCGTAGTAGTTGCGCTCCTTGAAGCGTTCCACCGCCGCGTCGATGGCCTCGGCGTCCATACCCGACGCGGTGGCGTTCTGTTCGAGCTGCTGCCGGTACGTCGGGATCGGGTCACTCGAGTACTCCACCATGACGAAGGTGAAGAGCGAGGCCAGCAACAGGATCGGTATGGCGACGAGTAGCCGCCTGATGATGTAAGCAAGCAATGTATTCCGCCCTTATTTGCCGGGATGGTGGGGCCCGAGCCTCAGCCCAGACCCCACCATCACGTGAAGGATTGCCTCTCAGTGAGAGGTGACCTGGATCACCCCTCGGCCTTGAAGCCCCACTCCTCCATGTTGTAGAACGGGCCGATCTGGTCCGAACTGTTGGGGCGGACGTTCGCCACCTGGTCCGACATGACGATCAGACCCGGCGTGGTGACGACCGGCAGGATCACGTACTGCTCGGCGACCATCTTGGCGGCCTCGTTGGCACGCGCGGCGGCCTCGGCGAGGTCGGTGGTCTGGGTGACCGATTCGATGACCGCGTCGATCTCGTCGTTCTTCATGCCCGCGTAGTTAGAGGCGGAGCCGGAGTGCCAGTACTGGCTCGGGGCGCCGGTGAAGGCCAGCGAACCGATCCAACCGAACTCGACGATGTCGAACTTGCGCTCGGCCAGCGTGGTGCCCAGCTTGTCCGGAGCGTTCGGCTCCAGGTTCGCGGGGATGCCCAGTTCCTTCAGGACGGCCTGCACCAGCGTCATGGTGATCTCGCGCATGGTGTTGCCTTCCAGCCACACCAGGCTCAGCGGCTCGATGTCCTCGCCCTCCGGCGTCTTCAGCGTCTCGCCTTCGAGGGTGTAACCGGCGTCGGCCAGGATCTGCTTGGCGGCCTCCACGTCACCGGAGCCCTGGCCCAGTTCCGAGGTCACGTCGGTGTGGTACTCCGAGGTGGCCGGGAAGATGTGGTTCGTCCGGGTCTCGGTCTCGGTCAGCTCCGCGTAGGTGGCGGCCTTGATGTCCTCGAGGCTGATGGCGGTCATGATCGCCTTGCGGACCTCGATGTCGGACAGGAACTCGTTGCTGAGGTTGAAGTCCAGGTGGTCCCACGCCGGACGCGATCCGATCGCGGAGACGGCACCCGGCAGGTCACCGGCCTGCTCGGCCACGTCGGGGTCCAGCGAGGCCGGCTCGGAGCCGTGGATCTCACCGTTCTCCAGCGCGGTCAGCATGGTCGGCTGCTCGGCGATGACTTCCAGGTTGATCTTGTCGAGGGTCGGCTTGATCTCACCGTACCAGTTCTCGTTCGGCACCAGGGAGAGGGACTGTCCCATCTCCACCGAGTCCGGCAGGATCTTGTACGGGCCGGCCGTCCAGGTCGGAACCGTGGTGTTGAAGAACTCCGCGGCGGCACCCATGTCGGCGGGGTCGTTCTTCCAGTCGAAGCCCTGCTCGTCGGCGATGTGCGCGGGCAGCGACACCGGGACGCCCAGGCTCCACTCGGGGTCGGTGTAACCCTCGACGTAGGACACCACGATGCCCCCGTCGACTTCCTCGATGCTCTCGACGTTGTCGCCGTAGGAGATCGCGGCGGGGTCGCACAGCTCCTGGTCGCACTTGTCGGCGTCGCTGGTGGCGCCGTACCAGTGGAACAGGAAGTCGTCGAGGTCGATCGCGTTCCCGTCGTCCCACTTGGCCTCGGGGCGGATCTCGTAGCGCACCTGCATGGGGCTCTCGGAGATCAGCTCGGGAGCCGCGGTCAGCAGGTCCTTCGGCCACTGGTAGGTGCCGTCGGGGAGGAACTCACCGGTCGGGATCCGGGTGCCGGCCATGACCTGGGTCAGGTACAGGGAGTTCCCGGCGGCGGTGTTGCCGTTCCAGGCGTCCCAGCCGGAAGACAGCGCCCAGGTCAGCTCGCCACCGTCACGGCGCTCGGCCGCGTTGCAGTTGTTGGGGTCGTCGACACAGGCTTCCAGACCGCCGACGTTGGCACTGCCACCGTCGCCGCTGTCGTCACCGGAACACGCGCTGAGCGCGAGTGCTGCGGCCACACCCGCGGCGACGAGCGCCGCTGGCTGCTTTCTCAATCGCATTGAATTCTGCTCCATCTACTCGATCGGCATCCGTCGATTGAGACAGCTTTGCATAAGCTCCAGGGGATCTGGACCCTCGGCAACCAACCGCAGCCCTTTCGTGATGACCTTGTTATTTGCACAGCGTGTGACGTCGCGCGATCGGCTGGTCGGCCCGTCCGAACGGTGGAGGGGAACGGCGGCCGCCCGGCCGCCGATTCCATAAGTTTCCCATAACCCCAACGGGAAGCGGGGACGCCGCACCAGGTCGGGTGGACCGCGCGGCGTCCACGAACGACCCTTCAGTTAGTTGACCGAAGCAACTCGGTCTACGCCATCGCCGCCATCGCGCGCGCCTGGTTCACCTGTTGGGTCACCTGATGGACGGTGCCGGGACCCGGCGGTAGCTGCACCGAGTGGTAGAGCCCCTCACCGGCGACGCTGACGATCACCATGCCGGTGTACTTGCGCTCCTTGATCAACAGGAACAGCAGACCCAACAGGCAGAAGAAGAAGAAGATCACGGCGAGCACGATCGCGTAGGCGGGGATGCTCTCCTGCATGTGGCTGGAGTCCTGCACCGTCCAGGTCGTCCCCCGCAACGGGAATCGTCCCTGCGGCACGATCACCTCGTGCTGGGTCACCGCGATGTCCCCGATGGTCAGCACCACCGGCGCCCCCGAGCCCGGATAACCCGGGCTGTATCCCGGGTGGCCCCCGGCCGGATAACCTCCGGGGCCGACCGGGTAACCGGGCTGGTCCGGGTAGCCGGGCTGATGCGGCGACGGCATCCCGGTAACCGGGTCGTTGTTGTAGTCGGTCATGAGGATGACTCTAACCAGCGGCGGGCGGCCGTGGCGTCACCTCCCGGCCGACATGGAACGCCCCGCGCCCCACCGTGGACGGCGGAGGCGCGGGGCGCCGAAGACGTGGCCGATCAGTACCGGTAGTGGTCCGGTTTGTACGGACCCTCCACGGGCACACCCAGGTAGTCCGCCTGGTCCTTGGAGAGTGTGGTGAGCTTGACGCCCAGGGCGTCCAGGTGCAGGCGCGCCACCTTCTCGTCCAGCGCCTTGGGAAGCGTGTACACGCCGACGGGGTACTCACCGGGCTTTGTGTACAGTTCGATCTGGGCGAGCACCTGGTTGGTGAAGCTGTTGCTCATCACGAAGGACGGGTGCCCGGTGGCGTTGCCCAGGTTCAGCAGCCGGCCCTCCGACAGCACGATGATGCTGTGCGCGTCGCGGCCGTCCGCGGCCGGGAACAGCCACTCGTGCACCTGCGGCTTGACCTCCGTCTTGACGACGCCGTCGGTCTTGGCGAGTCCGGCCATGTCGATCTCGTTGTCGAAGTGGCCGATGTTACCAACGATCGCCTGGTGCTTCATCCGTCGCATGTGGTCGGCGGTGATGACGTCCTTGCAACCGGTCGTGGTGACGAAGATGTCGGCCTCCCCGACGACGTCGTCCAGAGTGGTCACCTGGTATCCGTCCATCGCGGCCTGCAGGGCGCAGATCGGGTCGACCTCGGTGATGATCACACGGGCGCCCTGGCCGCGCAGTGACTCCGCGCATCCCTTGCCGACGTCGCCGTAGCCGCAGACGACCGCGACCTTGCCGCCGATGAGCACGTCGGTCGCCCGGTTGATGCCGTCGATGAGGGAGTGCCGGCAGCCGTACTTGTTGTCGAACTTGCTCTTGGTGACGGCGTCGTTGACGTTGATGGCGGGGAACAGCAGCGTTCCCGACTTGAACATCTCGTAAAGCCGGTGGACGCCGGTCGTGGTCTCCTCGGTGACACCGCGGATCTCCGCGGCCATCCGGGTGAACTTGTCGGGGTCGGCCGCCAGGACGCGCTGCAGGAGCGCCAGCACGATGGCGAACTCCTCGTTGTCGGCGGTCGCCGGGTCCGGGACTCCGCCGGCCTTGCCGTACTCGGCGCCCTTGTGCACGAGCAGGGTGGCGTCGCCGCCGTCGTCGAGGATCATGTTCGGTTCCTCGTCGCCCCAGTCGAGGGCGCGTTCGGTGCAGTCCCAGTACTCCTCCAGGGTCTCACCCTTCCAGGCGAAGACCGGCACACCCCGCGGGTCCTCCGGGGTCCCGGCTCCCACCGCGACCGCGGCGGCGGCGTGGTCCTGGGTGGAGAAGATGTTGCAGCTCGCCCAGCGGACCCGGGCGCCGAGCGCCACGAGGGTCTCGATGAGCACCGCGGTCTGCACGGTCATGTGCAGTGAGCCGGTGATCCGGGCACCGGCGAGCGGCTGCGCGTCGGCGAACTCCCGGCGCACGGCCATGAGGCCCGGCATCTCGTGCTCGGCCAGATCGATCTCCTTGCGACCGAACGCGGCCAGGCTCAGGTCTGCGACCTTGTAATCATCGGGAGTGAGCGACTTTGTCATGGGGTGGATGCTACCCACCGGCTCCGCCGCGCCGACCGGCCGCAACCCCCGGTGCGGTCGTACGTCACCGGCGCGCCGTGGCCGCCGGGCGGTGGCGGCCGGTCCCCGCATGGCACAGTGAATCGGGCAGTCTCCCACGGGTCACATCGAACCGGATCGAACTGTCGGCTATCCGACTGCGTCATTGCGTAACGAAATCGATTTCAGCTCGTTGTGAGGCCGGGCCAAACCCGGCGAATCCCACATAGTGTCACGATTCCGGCATACCAACGTACGATCCGCCCAAAATTTTCGGGTGAAATCCTCCACCGGGGTTGCGCTTCCCCCCAGTCGATCTGCGACGATAGGCCAATGTCCCAGCAGCCCTCCAATTCCTTCTTCGAACCGTCACACCAACAGGTCGAATTCCCCGTCGTACTTCGCGGTTACGACCGGAATCAGGTCGAGGAACACTTCCAGCGCGTCAACGCCTCGCTGAAGCAGAGCGAGCAGGCACGCTCCGAAGCCGAACAGCGAATGACCGAGGCTCAGCGGCGACTCCGCCAGGCGGAGCAGCGGGTCACCGGGCTGGAACAGCGGCTGGCGGAGCAGGCACAACAGCTCGAGGAGAACAGCCGCCCCACTCTGTCGGGCCTGGGGACGCGGGTCGAGCAGATCCTGCGCCTGGCCGAGGAGCAGGCGAACGAACACCGGGCCGAGGCCAAACGTGAGACCGAGGGCATCCTGTCCGCGGCACGCCTCGAGGCCCGCGAGATCACCGACGCCGCCCGCAACGAGGCCAACGGCTACAAGCAGGCCGCCGAACGCGAGGCAGGCAACCTGCGTACCGCCGCCGAACGCGAGGCCGCCGAGATGCGGGTGCAGGCCCGCCGCGAGGCCGAGACCCTCCGGTCGGACGCCGAGCGCGAGACCAAGCAGCTGCGCACCTCGACCGGGCACGAGGTGGCCGAACTCAAGGCCAGCGTCGAACGCGAGGTCGCGAGCCTGCGCGCCACCGCCGACCGGGAGATCACCCAGTTGCGCGCCAAGGCGGCGCGGGAGGCCGAGGAGAAGCGCGCCGAGGCCGCCAAGCTCTTCGCCGACGCCAAGGAGAAGCGCGACAAGGAGCTCCAGGCGCTGGACCTGGAACTCGCGGAGCGCCGCGAGCGGGCGGAGCGCGAGGAGTCCGAGCGTCACGCCGAGGCGATCGCCGCGACCCAGAAGCTGGTGACGGAGGCCGAGCTGCGGGCCAAGACCGCCGAGGAACGCGCCAAGGAGATCGAGTCCAAGGCCGAGGCCCGTCGCATCGAGTCGGAGCGGTACGCGACCGACACGACCGAGAAGGCCAAGTCGGCCGCCGAGAAGGCCGTCGCCGACGCCAAGGCCGAGGCGTCCCGCCTCATCTCCGACGCCAAGGCCGACGCGGAGGAGACCACCACGAAGGCGCGCAAGGAGGTGGACATGCTCACCCGCGAGCGCGACAACGTCCAGTCCACGCTGCGCACGATGATGGGCCAGCTTCAGGGCATCGGCCTGGGCGCCCTGGGTGGCGACCCCGACGACAAGAAGCAGTCCGAGAAGGAGAAGGACACCGCGGCGTCCTCCTGACCCGCGCATGGCGACACGACAGGCCCGCCGTCGACACCTCGACGGCGGGCCTGTTCCGTGCGCCGGCCGCCGGGTCGGTCCATAATGGGCCGGACTGTGACGATATCAACACATTTAGCAGTGTTCCAGGGTGCATTCCCAGTTCCCGTGCTTCCGAGCTAACGTCTTAACGGCAGGAAATCGATCAGATCGTTATTCGACGGTTATCAAGCAGAATCGTGAGCTGTCCCGTCATATCCGATGTGACGGATGCGTTCGCGTGTGAGGATGGGGCCTATGTCGCACGGTGGAGACTTCTTCAGCAGCTTTGGATCGTCCCACGGCGCCAGCCGGGACTTCGAGCAGTCGCTGCGGGGATATGACAAGAAGCAGGTCGACAAGTACCTGAGCAACATGGATCAGGAGATCGCCCAGCTCGCCGCGGAACGCGCCGAGGCCGTGGGGCAGGTCGACCGGCTCGTCATGCAGGTGCAGCAGCTTCAGGCTCAGATCGTGGACATCCGCCGCCGCACCGCCGTGGACGACAAGGTGTCGTACCGGCACCTCGGACCGCGGGTGGAGCACATCCTCACCCTCGCCGAGGAGGAGGCCGACTCGATCAAGCAACGCGCCGCCGCCGAGCTCGACGAGGAGCGCAAATCTCTGAAGCAGATGCGCCGCGACGTCGAGGCCGAGACCGAGTCCGCCCGCCGCGACTTCGAGACCGCTCTGGCCGCGCGCCGCGCCGCCGCGGAGAAGGCGGAGGCCGATCGCCGCCGCATCGTCGACGCCGAGATGAACAAGCGTGCCCAACAGGCCCAGGACATGCTGACCGAGGCGTCCCAGAAGGCGACCGCGATGAAGAGCGACGCCGAGGCGGAGGCGGTGCGGATCCGCGAGGCGGCCGACGAACAGGCCCGGCAACTGGTCGTCCACGTCGAACGGCTCCGGACCGAGGCACATCAGGCGAAGCAGGACGCCGAGGTCGAGGCCGAACAGATCCGCGTCTCGGCGACCAACCAGGCCAAGGACACCGTCGGGCAGGCCACCGCCGAGGCGGAACGGTTGCGCACCGAGGCACAGTCGGCTGCCCAGCAGATCCGCAACGAGGCCGAGGCCAACGCCCAACGGTTCAAGCAGGAGACCGAGGCCGCGGCCCTGGTCATCCGCACTCAGGCCGAGGAGGAGGCCGCCAGGTTGCGGGCCGCCACCGAGGCAGAGACCGAACGGCTCCGCACCGAGACCGCCGAGAACCACCGGAAGGCGGCAGCCGCGCTCGCCGAGGCCGAACGCAACGCCGCCGCGCTGATCGCCGACGCGGAGGCGACCGCGCGGCAGCTCACCGAGTCCAGCCGCGCCGAGGCCGAGAAGCTGACCACCGAGTCGACCCGCACGGCCGAGAAGTTGGTGGCCGACGCCGAGCAGCACGCCGCCCGGATCACCGCCGAGGCGGAGGCGCGCGCCTCCCGGGTCACCGAGGAGGCGGACCGGCAGATCGCCGCGCTCACCTCCGAGGCGGACCAGGAGGCCCGCAGGCTCACCACCGAGGCGGCCGAGCGCGCGGAGGAACAGACCGCCGCCGCCGAACGGCGCGCCGAATCGGTCAGGACCAGGTCGGAGGAGGCGGCCAAGGCCGCCGTCCAGACCGCGCGCCGTGACGCCGAGGCCATCCTCGCCACGGCACGCGCGCAGGCCAAGCGCCTGGTGGCCCAGGCCCGCCAGGGCAAGAACCCCGAGGACGAGACGGTCGTCATCAGTAAGGCGGACGTCGCCGCGGCGGCCCGGACCACGCCGGCCACGCCGGACGGGACACCGGCGGGCGACACCGGGGCTCCCGCCGCCACCGGGGGTGACGCCGAACCACCCACGGCCGCGATCGACGTCGCCGCCGTCACCGCCGGCGACACCGGGAACGAGGCGCCGAAGGAGGCCGACTCCCCCGCGGCCCCGGAGAGCCCCGCGGACACCGACGCCACCCAGGCCATCGACGCGTCGAGCGTCGAGCGTGCCAAGCACTCCGGCCAGCCGCACGGCGGCAACAAGCCGAACCGTGGCAAGAACGGCGGCAAGAAGGGCAGGAACCGCGGCCAGAACGGCACCGACCGTGCATCGGACGGTGAGACCGTGCACACTGGTTCCACGCCCAACTGAGCCCTCGCGGCGGTCGTCATCCGGGCGTGTGCGGTTTCCCCGTACACGCCCGCTCGGTGAGCGGCCACGGTGGTACCGGTACGGGCGCATCGGGTGGGCGGGAGGCGGTTCCCCGTGGCCGGCGACGGTCGCACGGGCACACCACTCCACCACCGGATCCACAACGCAGAACCACCCCCTGGTGATGAGAGACGGCCATGAGCAGACGACGTGATCGCCGGCGTAAGCCGGTCGAGCCGCCCTCCGACGACACGGACGCCCGGGGAACCTCGCCCGAACCGCCGCCGGCGGACACTCCGGCCGCGGGCGCGCCCGCGTCCCCCTTCGGAGCGTCCGGGCGGCCCTTCGCCAAGACGCCCTTCCATCAGGGGCTGTACGGCGGGCTCGGCCTGTTGGCGGCGTGGCTGATCTACCAGAGCCTGGGGGTCGTGCTCGGGCTCCTCGTCGTCATCGTCGTGGCGGCGTTCATCGCGATCGGGCTGAACCCGGTGGTCGTCCGGCTTCAACGCCTCGGGCTGCCACGTGGCCTGGCCGTGACGACGGTGTGCCTGGCCGCGATACTCGTACTGTGCGGGGGACTGCTCGCGATCGTGCCCCCGATCATCACCGAGGGCACGGCGTTCATCGACGCGCTGCCGGACTACATCGACACGCTCAGCCACCAGCCGTGGGTCCTGCAACTCCAGGAGCGGTACGACATCGTGCAGGCGTTGCGTGACGCCGCCAGCGGCCTCAGCGCCGCCACCGTGTTCGACGCCGCCGGCGGTATCGCCAGCGTGCTGGGAGTGGCGATCGGCTCGGTCTTCGACGGGGTCATGATCGTCCTGCTGACGGTCTACTTCCTGGTGTCCTTCGACCGCCTCAAGGCGGGCTTCTACCGACTGCTCCCGGCGAGCCGCAGGCAGCGCGCCCGGTCACTCGGCGACGAGGTGCTGGCGAAGGTCGGCGGCTACACCGTCGGCGCGTTGAGCATCGCCGCCATCGCGGGTGGCTGCTCCTTCGTGTTCATGCTGATCGCCGGGGTGCCGTACGCCTACGCGTTGGCGTTCGTGGTCGCGGTCCTCGATCTGATCCCGCAGGTCGGCGCCACACTCGGAGCCGTGGTGGTCACCCTGGTCGGGCTCACCGTCTCGGTGTGGGTGGGCGTGGCGTGCGCCGTCTTCTTCATCCTCTACCAGCAGTTGGAGAACTGGTTGATCTATCCGGCGGTGATGCGCCGGTCGGTGAAGGTCTCCGACCTGGCGGCGATCCTGGGCATCCTGATCGGCGCGGCCCTGCTGGGCGTCGTCGGGGCACTGCTGGCGGTCCCGGCCGTCGCCACCGTGCAGCTGCTGGTGCGCGAGGTGTACATCCCCCGGCAGGACGCGACGTGACCCGTTCACGGCTGCCTCAGGCGTGCCGGGTTCGCCGGACGGCTGTCGCGCCGGGCGGGTCTCCACGTAGGCTGAGGGTGAAACCGTCCGCGCCGGATCCACGCCCCCGCACCGATTCCGGCCCGGCCCCCACACGCGACCTGCCGAACGGGCGGAGGACACCGATGTCAGGCACTGTGGACGCATGCGATGCCGGTCCGCGACTCCGTGACACCGGGCGGCACTGAGGGCCGCCACGACACGGCACGGGGGCGGACCCGATCACGAACGAGCGGAGGTGAGTCATGCGCGCGGTCGCGACCGCCGGAGCGGTACGCCTGGTTCGTTTACTGCACCAGGACTCCACGGCCAGCGTCTACTCCGGCACGGTGGTGGACTCCAGTGCGCCGGTCGTAGTGACCGTCGCCGAGCGGCGCGCCGACGGCGCCGGCCGCGGGGTGTTCCTGGACTGGGCCAGTCGGCTGGCCAAGCTCTCGACCCACCCGCACATCGCGCCGTTGGCGTCGGCCGGACTCACCGAGACCGGTCGGCCCTACATGGCGGTCCACACCACCAGGCGGACGTTCGCCGATCTCCTCGCCGAGACCGGCCCACGGCCCGCCGGGCAGGTGCGCGCACTCGGCGTCGCCCTCGCCGACGCGTTGAGCGGGATCCACTCCGCCGGCCTCATCCACGGCGCGCTGCAACCGGCGACCGTGCTCGCCGGGGCCAACGGCAGGCTCATCGTCGCCGGGTTCGACACCACCGCGCCGTCGCTCGCGCACTGCCTGCCCGTCACCGGATACACCTCGCCCGAGCATCTGGAGGCGTGCCAGGCCGGGTCCGTTCACGGCAGTCCGGCCGCCGACGTCTACGACCTCGCCACGCTGCTGTACGGCGCGCTCGGAGGACGCCCACCGTGGCTGACGGGACCACGCGACGCCTCCGAACCGATGCTGCGGTCGGCGCCGCTACCCGACATCCCCGGCGTCAGCACCTCGCTGACCGACGTGCTCGGCGACGGCATGAACCCCAATCCGAGACTGCGGCCCGACGCGGCGACACTCGGCCGCCGTCTCGCCGAGATCGACCTCACCGGCCACGTGAAACCCGGAACGCGGCCGCACCGGGTCGCCCCCGGTCTGCTGCCGCGAGGCGGACCCCGGCCGGTCAGCCTTCCCGGCGGCGCCGACGTCGCCGTCACCGTCACACCCCGCAGGCGGCGACGGCTCCGGGTGCCCCGCCCGGTGAAGGTGGCCGCGGCCACCGTGCTGGCGTTCGCGGCGGTCGGTGGCGCGGGCTTCCTGACGTTCACCGCGACCGACGCCAGCGCCGAACCCCGCTGCCCGTCGGAGGCCGAGCTGACCGAGGCGGTGCGTGACACCATCGCCCGCGCCGTCGTCACCGATCGGTTGTGCGGCGAGGACGGTTACGTAGCCGTCACCGCGGACGTGGCGTCCGAGGAGGACACGCGGCGCATGGTGCTGCGCCAGGCCGACGGCCGGTGGCGCATCGTGTCGGGCTGCGAGACCGACGTGCCCGCGGAGCTGCGCGAGTACCTGGCGTGCGGCCGGTGACGACTCAGTCGGCGTCGCGGGCGTCCCGTTGCGGCGGCCCCTGTACCTCCACGTCGGAGAACGCGGCGACCGTCCGGTCGGCGTAGGCGGACGAGTCACCCGTCTCCATGAGACCGTCCCACTCGACGGGCAGCGGCGACCGCTGCGGATTCACGCGGGCCACGACCTCGTCGAGGACCCGTTCGGCGTCCCCCACCCACAGGTGTTTGGCACCGTCCACACCCACGACCTCGGCCTGCGGGACCACCTGGAACCGTTCGGCGGCGGCCTCGGGCCGCAGGTAGTCGTCGTGCTCGGGAACCAGCGCCACCACCGGGCGTCCGTCCTCGCCCCAGGCCGCCAGCTCCGCCCGCGAGGTGTACCGCAGCGGCGGCGACAACAGGATGATCCCGGTGACGTGTGGGTCACGGCCGTACTTGAGCACCAGGTCGGTGCCGAACGACCAGCCGAGCAGCCACACGTCGGGCAGCTCCGCGAACTCGGTGTACTCGATGGCCGAAGCCACGTCGAACCGCTCCGAGTCGGCGTTGTCGAACTCGCCCTCGCTGGTGCCGTGGACGCTGGAGGTGCCGCGCGTGTTGAACCGGAGGACCGCCAGATCCGCCAACGCGGGCAGTCGCCACGCCGCCTTGCGGAACAGGTGACTGTCCATCATGCCGCCGTGGGTGGGCAGCGGATGTACGCAGATGAGGGTGGCGACGGGGTCGCGGTCGGCGGGCGACGCCAACTCCCCCACCAGCGACAGGCCGTCCGCGGTGTGAAGTGTCAGGGCCTCGCGCCGCCCGGGGAGGATCGAGTTCGCACTGATTCGAGTCACCGGTCAAGTCTCTCAAGCCCGCACGGGACGGTCCGCGGACCGCCGGAATCGTGACCCCGTCCATTCATCGGCGACGGGTGCGGCGCGGCCCGCGACGGTCACGCGCCCGCCAACACGGCGTGTGCCAGTGGCGGCGTTCGTCCACCGGTCCGTCGGCGGGCCAGGCGACCACGTGGGCGACTCCCGGCCCGATCTCCTGGTCGCAACCGGGACAGCGGTACGCCTTCTCGGCCTGGCCACCGGCGATGCCGCGCACGTACCAATCACCGTCCGGACCGGACTCCAGACTCTGAACGCCGTGGCGCGCCCGGGCCTCGTCAAGCCGTTCCGGTCCGGGAGCCCGGCGGTGCCGACGGGGACTCATGCGCCCTAGGTTAATCAGTTGACAGGAGCCGGGCCGGAGGGGTTCTCGCCCCGGTGCGCCCCGGCGACGGTCAGCGGCCGCCGGTGATCTTCAGGTACCGCGCGATCAACCGGTTGTGGACCGGTCTGCGGCGCATAGACATCAGCGGAAGCAACTGGCGGACGCGCCGACGCGCGATCGACTTGGCGAAGGCGAACTCCCGCAGTCCGTCCGCGCCGTGGGCACGGCCGTAACCCGACTCGCCCACGCCCCCGAACGGTAGGGCCGGAATGGCCGCGAAACCGAAACCGGAGTTGATCGCCGTCATCCCCGACCGCATCCCGCGTGCCAGTCGCATGGCGTTGCGGCGACCGAACACCAGCCCGCCCAGGCCGTAACCGAGGGCGTTCGTGCGGCGCAGTGCCTCGTCGGCGTCGGGGACCCGGTTGACCACCAGTACCGGACCGAAGGTCTCCTCCCGAACCGCCGCGGAGTCCTCCGGCACGTCGAGCAGCACCGTCGGGTGCACGTAGGGTGGCCGCACCGCGTCGGGTCCACCGACCACGGCGACACCTCCCCGTTCCACCGCGTCCCGGATGTGGGCCGCGATGACGTCGATCTGCCGCGGCATGGTGATCGGTCCGATCTGCGCCTCGTCGTCGGCGCCGACCCGCAGTTCCCGTACCGCCTCGACCAGGTGCGATACGAACCGGTCGGCCACCGGCTCGACCACGTACACCCGTTCGATGCCGGTGCAGGACTGGCCCGCGTTCGTGAACGCCGCCCAGGTGACGAACTCGGCCGCCGCCGCCACGTCGGCGTCCTCGTCGACGATCGCGGCGTCCTTTCCGCCTCCCTCGATGAGCACCGGCACGAGGCGCCGCGCCGCGGTCTCGGCGACCTTGCGCGCGGTGGGGACCGAACCGGTGAAGGCGATCTTGTCGACGTCGGCGTCGCACAACAGCGCCCCCACGTCGCCGGCACCGTGCACGACCTGGACGACCGGGCGCCCCACCGTCTCACAGATCACGTCGGCGAGCCACTGGCCGACCGCCGGGGTGTACTCGCTGGGCTTGAAGACGACCGTGTTCCCGGCGGCGAGGGCGTAACAGATGGATCCGGTGGGCGTGTGCATCGGGTAGTTCCACGGGCCGATCACGCCGACGACCCCGTACGGCCGGTATTCGAGCGTGGCGGTGTGGTCGAACAGGCTCAGCGGCGTGCCGACCCGGCGCGGCCCCAGCACCCGCCGCGCGTGGCGGGGTGCCCAGCTCATGTGCTCGAACGCGGTGGACACCTCGGAGAACGCGTCGGACACGCTCTTGCCGGTCTCGATCCGGATGAGACGGATGAGCTCCTTGACGCGGCCCGCCATCGCGGCCTTGCAGGCGAGCAGCAGCCTGCGCCGCTCCGAGAAGTCGAGGCCCGCCCACCACAGGGAGGCCTCCCGGGCGGTGGCGACCGCCGTGGCCACGGTCTCGGCGGTGGCGACCGGCAGCCGGGCGACCTCGGCACCGGTCGCGGGGTGTCGGGATACGAGGTGGCCGTCGACGATCTCCGGCCCGGTCACGGTCTGCATGTTCCCAGCCTAGAGATGAACGGGTTTCACGACAATCGCTCGCCGGAACGGCCGCCCGGGAAGGGCCCGGACAGTGGTCGATGTCTCACGCTTCGCCGTCATGACTGTGGGAGCGGAGGCCCGGGCATGGCAGACTCAGAATCCCGAACCCGTGCAGGAAGGTATCCCGTGATAGAGACTGTGAGCGTTGTCGGCCTTGGGACCATGGGCGCCGGAATCGCCGAGGTGTTCGCCAGGTCCGGCGCGACCGTGATCGGCGTGGAGGTGAACGACGTCGCCCTGGACAACGGAAAGCGGAACCTGACCCGGTCCCTCGACCGCCAGGTCGATCGCGGCCGGTTGGACACCGTGCAACGTAACCAGATCATGGCCAGGGTCGACTTCACCACCGACTTCGCCCGGATCGCCCGGGCGGACCTGGTGGTCGAGGCGGTTCCGGAACGGCTCCCCGTCAAACGCGAACTCTTCACCCGCCTGGACGCGGTGTGCCCGCCGGAGACGATCCTGGCCACCAACACCAGTTCGCTGTCGGTCACCGAGATCGCCGGATTCACCGGCCGCCCGGACCGCGTGATCGGCATGCACTTCTTCAACCCCGCGCCGGTGATGAGGCTCGTGGAGGTCATCACCACCGCACAGTCCGACTCCAAAGTGGTCGAGGAGGTCGAGGAACTGGCCGCCGGACTGGGGAAGACGACGGTCACCGTCGGAGACCGCCCCGGGTTCATCGTGAACCGGCTGCTACTGGGATACCTGAACCAGGCCGCCAAACTGGTCGACGGCGGCACCGCCACCGCCGCCGAGATCGACGTCGCGATCCGGACCACCGGCCTCCCGATGGGTCCGCTCACCCTGCTCGACGTCATCGGCCTGGACACCTGCGTGGAGATCCTCGACGTCATCCACGCCGACTCCGGCTCCCCCAGGCACGAGGCCGCCGACATCCTCCGGTCCCTCGTGGACCGGGGCAGGCTGGGCCGTAAGTCCGGCGGCGGATTCTACGAACCCGGTGAACGGCCCGAGGCCGACGTGGATCCACAGCGGACGGCTGCCCTGGTCGGTGAGCTCATCCCGCCGCACGTGGCCGAGGGCCAGGCGATGGCCGACTCCGGCTACGCCACGATCACCGACATCGACACCGCGATGCGCCTCGGCTGTGGCTACCCCGACGGCCTGTCAGCCCTCCTGCGCGAGTAGCCGCATCGACCACCTTCACTCCATAGTGCCCGGACGCGAGATCGCCCGGGCACTATAGGTAACATCTGTTCATGCCGTCTCTGGGGCATGAGCTCCCGTAGAGGTTGTCTTCGATCCTGCTGTTCTGCTGCGCGTCGCCCGGTCGGCGCCTCGCGGCGTTGTCGGAGGATCCTGCGTACAACACCGGTACGCAGGACCTCCTCCGCCTTGCGAATGCACTCGACCGGACACCGCTCGCGACGAACGAGGACCAAAGACAACCTCTCGAATGTTCACCCGTAATCCTCATCTGGCCGTCGATCTGCTCGACGACCGTTACGCCATTCCCGACTACGACGAAGTGGTACAGCTGCCGAGCGACCTCGGCGAGTGCCCGCCCACCGAGTACCGGGCCGACGCGGTGATCTCGTTGACCCGCCGGGGCGAACCGGTGTATTCGCTCGTCGTGGAGATACAACTCTCCGACGACTCCGTCAAGCGGTGGAGCTGGCCGGCGTATGTGGCGAACCAACGGGCCAAGTCACGCACGCCCACCGACCTGTTGGTCATCTGCCCCAACGACGAGACCGCCAGGTGGGCGGCACAACCGATCGAGCTGGGAAGAGCCGGCTCGTACCTGTTTCCACACGTGGTCGGCCCGTCCCAGATCCCCCTGGTGCACACCGTGGAGCACATGGTCGGAAATCCCGAACTCGCCGCCCTGTCGGTCATCGCGCACGCCGGGCCCGGCGACGCCGGCACGGAGGTGCTGAATCGCTGGCTGGCGGCGGTGCCCCGACTCGACGGTGACGAGGCCGGACTCTACTTCGATTACGTCTATCTGCAGCTGAGCAAGCCGATCCAACAACAACTGGAGGCTATGATGACCGCCATGGGCGCGACCTATGAATTCCAGAGCGAACTGGGCCGCCGACTGTTCGGGCGAGCCAAGGAAGAGGGCTGGGCCGAAGGTAAAGCCGAAGGTAAAGCCGAAGGTAAAGCCGAAGGCGAGGCCAAGGCGCTTCTCACCGTGCTGCGGGCGTGCGGCTTCCAGGTCCCCGCCGGGGTCGTCGACCGCATCAACGCCTGCACCGACGCCGACCGGCTCAACTCCCTCGTGGCCCGGGCGGCCACGATCACCGACATCGACCGGCTCTTCGACGACGAGGCCTGACCGCGTGGGCGCCCGGTCGAACACCCGGGCGCCCACGCGGCCGTCGTCACCGACCGGCAAGACCACTTCCACGACGAGCACCGGCCGAAAGCGTCACAACAGGACGACCGGCGCGAGTCCACAGATGGCGGCGACCGAACCGAGGACGCAGGCGGCGATGTGGGCGGGTCGCACTCCCATGCGGTGCCGGACCGCCAGCCAGCCCGTCACGACGGGGATGGCGGCGAAGGCACCGAGGAACAGGACCACCAGGGCGGCGGCCTGTATCGCCGCCTGCGCGCTCGAACCGCCCGAGGCCGCGCCCAGCAACAGCCCGGCGCCCCACAGTGCGGCGAGCCCGCAGGCGATGCCCACCACGATCGCGACCGGAAGCGCGTGTCGTGGCGGCGGGAACGGCAGTTCACCCCGTTGCGCCAGCGCGATGGCGCGCCGGCTTCGGGTCAACAGCGCGCGCACCCGCGCGGCGTCCTCGCATTCGGCCGCGTCGTCGGGTGGTGGCGTGATGCCCGGACTGCGGCGTCCCGTGTACATGGCCAGCCGCCGCCAGACGTCGTGAGCGGCCTCGTCGGCCTCCGCGACCAGCGCGCGTGCCTCCTCCGCGGCGCGGACCGCGGACTCCCTGGCCGCCACCGCGCGGGACGCGGTCTGGCGTACCGATTCCACCTCGCGGCGGTAGCGGTCCTCGGCGTCCGTACGGGCGAGATGCGCGGCCGTCACCGCGTCCGCGTAGGCCCGGCAGGCGGCCTGGTAGGCGGCCATCTGAGGCGAACGCGCCGCCGGGCCGCCCTGTTCACGGCGGGCCGGCAGGCCGGGCCTGGGGATGACGGCGAGCGCGGTTCCGGGGACCGTCCCGGTCGTGGGTGGAGATCCGTGCGCGTCGGTGGCCGGGACCGGTGGTTCGGTGCTCATCTGCGGGCCTCCTGCGTCAACAGGTTATCCACTGTAGGCAATACGCCGGACGTGTCGTAGGGAATCAGCACTTCGGGGTTGCGGTGCACGGCCCGGTCGAAGTAGAGGCCGCGCCGGGTCCGGGGATACCACGCCGGCCCACCGGGTTGCGGTGACAGCGGCGCGAGCTCCGGTCCCTGGACGTCCAGGGCCACCCAGGCGTCGATGGAGTCGAACCGGGCGGCGAACCCGCCGAGGTCCTCGCGGAGCCTGGGTACCGACCGCCACCAGCCGAAGGTGTGCACGCGGCGTTCCGGGCCGGTGAGGAGCATGTCCCGCAGGCGTTGCCGCGCGGGGCCGTCCATGGTGGTTCCGGCGGCGTCGACCGCGTACAGCAGTACCAGGTGGGGTTCCTCCGTCACGACCGAATCCCAGGTGTCGACGACCTCTCGCAGCGAGTCCCGCCAGTCGACGGTCGCGCCCGACGCCTCCAGGGCGCCTCCCAACAGGTAGACGCGCGGCGCGGCGTCCGGGTCGAGGCAGCACAGTGTCACCCGGACCGGGTGACGTCGGGCGACCGACAGCGCCGCCCCGGCGAGGATGTCGCAGACCTCCGTCGTCCGGGTGCCCAGGACCGCGAGGTTGCGGCCGGGGGTCCGGGTCAGTCGTAGCGTCGCGGGGCGTGACGTGACGTCGATGGCCTGCCCGAGCACCGCGACCGGTACGTCGCCGGCGGGTCCCGCCTCCGGTGTCGGCAGGACGGGCGTGTCGGGAAGCGGCGGCACGTGGTCACCGTCGAACAGCCGTGGTGAGTCGTTGTCGGCGGGTCGTGCCCGCCACAGCTTCTCCTGCAAGGGATCCCACACCGCGCGGCCTCCGGCGTCGGGCAACCGGACGACCTGGTTGGCGGCGACGACACCGGAGTCGGCGTTGACGACGGCGTGGAAGCGGGGTATCTCGTCGGCGGCGGGATTGGTGTCGGCGAGCAGCCGCCGCGCCTTCGGCAGGGCGATCCGCAGGGTGAACTGCGCGATGAGCGACGGCCTGCCCCACAGGGCCTCGATCCCGGCGACGTCCTGACTGGCGAGTACCAGGTGGATGCCCTGCGACCGGCCGCGCCGCGCCAGGTCCTCCAGCAGGTTCACCGCCTCGGCCGACACGCCGTCGCGTCCGTCGAGCAGCACCTGGAACTCGTCGACGACCGCCATGATGCGCGGCCACCGCCCGTGTGGATCGACGGCGCGAAGCTCCTCCAACTTGGTGGCCTCGTGGCGTTTCGCCGCCTCGGCGCGGCGGCGCAGCTCGTCTCGCAGGTAACGCAGCAGCGCCAGTCCGAACTCACGGTCGTCGTTGATGTTGACGCCGACGAGTTTCACGTGCGGGAGCCAACTGGGATCCCGTTTACCACCGGCGAACCGGGCGAAGGAGACGCCCTCCTTGAAGTCGAGGAGGTACAGCTCCAGTTCGTCGGGGTGGTAACGGGAGGTGAGCGCGCCCAGCCACGCGAAGAGGAGGTTGGTCTTTCCGGAACCCGACGGGCCGCCGATCAACGCGTGTGGCGGGTTGTCGCCGAGCGGCAGTTCGGCGAGCCTGCCGTCGCGCCCCTCGCCGATCGGGACCAGCAGGCCGGCGGCGGAGGACTCGGTCCACAACACGTCGGGGATCAGGTCGGTCAGTTGGGTGGGTTGCGGTCCGGCCGCGTACTCGCGGGCGACCTCGCGGCAGGTGCCGGTGACGAGCGCCTGGCCGGGTGGCGGGTCGAGCACGACCCGGGCGGCACCGGTGAGGCTGGTCGCGGCGGCGGAGACGGTCATGGTGTCGGTGTCGTCGGGAAGGTCGTCGCCCACGACGATGAGATGCACTCCGCAGGCGACGCCGGTGCGGCGTATCCGGGTCAGCTGGGCGCGTTGTTCCTTCGTCCACTCCGACATGTCCGCGGCCAGGACGACCAGGACGCGCCACGGTTCCGGGCGCCTGCCGGTGCGTACGGCGAGGTCCAGAAGGGACGCGTGGTCGCCGGCCAGGACCGTGGCGTTGATGCGGCGGATGTGTTCGACGTGCGCGTCGAGCATGTCGCCGAGACCGTGCGGCCCCACGAAACCGAGCAGGCCGCACGGCGCCAGCGGGGCGAACCCCGCGAGGCTGCCGCCGAGCCGTTCCGGGTCGTAGACGGTGAACCTGACCATTCCCGGTGCGGCGCTTCCGAGGGTGCGCAGCAGTATGCCCGGCAACGCCGACTCGGCGTCGGCCCGGAGCCGCAGGTGGGAGTGGTCCGCCAGGCCGGCCAGCGCGGGCGGCCGCTCGGCGCCCTGTGCCGAACCGACCGCGAGTTCCCCGATGCGCAGCAGCCACATCGGCTCGCGGCGTGGTGCGGGCTCGCGACGCCATCGCTCCCACCGGGTGCCGGCCGGGCCGGTGGCCTCGGGTCCGGTGGCGGCGCACAGGGCGGCGACCGCCGACTCGATCTCCCGTTCGGCGCGGACGGTGATGCCGTCGAGCACCTTCCGGTGGGTGGCGGTGAGGCCGGAATGCTTGGCGCGGGCCGCTTCCAGGGCCTCCGCGGCGGTGGTCCTGGCGGAGTCGGCGGCGGCCGAGGCCCGCTGCGCGAGCCGGCGGGCGGCGCCTCGCGCGGTTGACAGGTCCTCCGCGACCTGCCGGGACAATCGCGTGCGCCAGCCTGCCATGTCTAGGCGTCCTTTCTGGTGCGTTCCCGGGCACGCAGGAGCGCGGCCACCAGGACGGGACCGACCGCCGCGGCGTCGGCGGGGTGCGGCGGCTCGGTGGTCTCGCGCCCCTCGGCGTCACGATGCCGGTGCGGGAGGCTGCTGGCGCCGTGCAGTTGCGCGAGTGCGACGTCGGGCGGCAGCCTGGGCAGCAGCCGTTTCACCGGTTCGTCGGTGAAACGGATCAGGAGGTCGTCGTCCCTGCCGGTGACGGGCCGACCGAGGGCGTCGGAGGCGAGGGTGCGGATCATCGGCCACGACAGGCCACTGAGCCGTACGCCGTGGGAGGGACCCGCGGACAGCAGCCTGGCACGGTACGCGTCGCGGTCACCCTTGCCCGCCAGATCGACCAGTTCGGAGAACAACCTGGTCACGGTCACCTCCCGGAGTTCGGCCTCGGCGTCTCCGTCGCTGATCTCGTTGATCCGGCGACTCCACCAATCGAGACTGCCCGGTGGTGCGTCCGAGGGAACCGTTGTGGGCGTGACGGTCTCCTCGGGCTTCTCACCCAGGGTAGCCAATCCGATGTCGGAGAGGTAGTCGTCCAGCCGGTCACATGCGGCCACCAGGTGGCGGGCCGCCCTGTCGAGGTGTTCACGGGCGGCGGCCAACCGGGGGGCTCCGGCGGGTTCGACCGAGTCGCGCAACGCCTCGGTCAGTCCGGCGTGGGCGGCGGCGAGCCGGTCGGCGGCGGTGGCGGTGTCGGCGCGTGGCAGTTCGGCCGCGACGGCGCGCAGCCGGGCTCCCAGGGTCTCCAGATCGGACATCACAACGTGGCCGCGTACGCTTCGGCCTGCTCGGTGGCGGCGAGGGTGGCCGCCATCGACTGTTCCAGTTCCTGGTTCGCCTGCGCGAGTGCCGCCTGGGCGGCCGTCACCGAGGCGTGCGCACTGCCGCGCAGGACGGCGCTGAGGGCCTGTTGGGCCTGGTCGAGCCGTTCCGTCGCGACGGTGATCGCGGCCTGGCCGTCCCGCACCTGTTGCATGGCGGCGAGGATCGCCGCCTTCAGTTCTTCGACGCTGATGTTGGACACACCGTCATCTTGGCGGAACTCAGCGGGAAAGTCCGTCAACTCGGCGACACTCCGCGCGCCCGAAATGTCGGTTTCGTCACGTGCGTGCCCGCACGGTCGCCCGGCGGCGGCTGACGCGGCACGAAGTCCCGAAGCCGGACGGCTTCCGTTGTCTCCCAGTGCCCGGGGCCCGCGACGCGACGTCGGCCCCGCCGGTGTCCAACACCCGCCGAATTCGTCTGTTCCGTTATAGCCAAATATGCACAAGCACTATTGACTGTCCACCCTCACTCCGTCAAGGTTCATCGCAGGTTCGCCGACCCGCCGTCCGACAGACCACGTTCCCGGTCCGCTCCACCAGCCACGGAGGACCCGTTGCTCGACTTCAGCCTGCCCATCGCGGTGGTCTTCCCCCTGTACTTCGCCGCGCTCATCATGGTGGGCGTCTGGGTCACCCGGAGGAACCAGAGCCTCGGCGACTACGTGCTCGGCGGTCGCGACCTCACCGGCCCGCAGGCCGGCCTGTCCGCCGGAGCCAGCGACATGTCCGGATGGCTTCTCATCGGCTTCCCCGGCGCGGTCTACGCCACCGGCGTGGGCGCGACCTGGATCGCGGTGGGACTGGCGGTCGGCACGTACCTGAACTGGCGGTTCGTCGCACCCAGGCTCCGCGCCTACAGCGAACGCGCGGGTTCGGTGTCGCTGCCGGGCTACCTGGAGGAACGTTTCGAGGACCGCACCCGCGTCCTGCGGATCATCTCCGCGGCGGTGACACTCATCTTCTTCACCGTGTACGTCTCCAGTGGGCTCGTCGCCAGCGGTGTCCTGTTCGGAACGATCCTCGGCGTCGACAGCAACGTCGCCGCGACCGCCGTCATGGTCGTGATCGTCGTGTACACCGCGTTCGGCGGTTTCCGGGCGGTCAGCCGCACCCACGTCCTCCAGGCGTCCCTCATGGGCTTCGCACTCGTGGCGCTCCCGCTGGGCGGCCTGGTCGTCATCGGCGGCTTCGGCGGACTGGGCGAAGACCTCGCGCGCGAGTCCGGGGCGCTGCTCAACCCGGTGACCGGCGCGGCCTTCGTCGAGGGGACGTGGAGCGTCGGCGAGTCGATCGGCTTCGTCGCCATCGTGTCCGGCCTGGCGTGGGGCCTGGGCTATCCCGGGCAGCCGCACATCCTCGCCAGGTTCATGGGCATCCGCAGCGTCGCCGACGTCGCAGAGGCACGACGCATCGGCACCGGCTGGGTCGTGGTCGTGCTGCTCGGCGCGACCCTGGTGGGACTGCTGGGCGTGTCGGTCCTCGACGCGCCGCTGGAGAACCCGGAGACGGTGTTCATCGTCGTCACCGAGCAACTCACCTCCCCGTGGGTCTCGGCGATCCTGCTGACCGCGATCCTGGCGGCGATCATCTCGACCGCCGACAGTCAGCTCCTCGTTTCGGCGACCACGCTCACCGAGGACTTCTACCGGGCCTTCCTCAACCGCCGGGCGGGCGACCGGATGCTCGTCGGAGTGGGCCGGGGAATGGTCGTGGTGGTCGCGGTCGTCGCCTACGCCCTCGCCCTCGGCGGCGGCTCGGTGCTCCAGATCGTCGCCTACGCGTGGGCCGGCTTCGGCGCCGCGTTCGGTCCGGTCGTCATCCTGTCGCTGTTCTGGCGCGGGATGACGTGGGCGGGCGCGCTGGCGGGCATCGTGACGGGCGCCCTCGTCGTGCTCGTGTGGCCGCTGGTCGACCCGCTGGAGACCGGCATCTACGAGATCGTGCCGGGCTGTGTCGCCGCCACCTTCGCCGCCGTCGTGTGCGGCCGGATGGGCCGGCGACCGCGCCGCCGGTGGGCGGGACCGACCGGACAGGACGACGGCGGGGACCCGTTGACGACCACCGCCGAACGTGTCATCCCCAAACTGTTCCGCACCGGCGGCCGGTCGGCCCGCTGACGGCGGCGGGCGGTGGAGGCGTGACGGCGGACCGGTAGTCTCGCGGGATGCGTCTCGTGGTGGCCCGCTGCTCTGTCGACTACACCGGGCGGTTGACCGCCCACCTCCCGATGGCTCCTCGGCTCCTCATGCTGAAGGCCGACGGGAGCATCCTGGTGCACGCCGACGGCGGCTCGTACAAGCCGCTCAACTGGATGACCCCGCCGTGCGTCGTCAAGGAGGAACCGGGCGAGTGGACGGTCGTCAACAGCAAGACCGGTGACAGCCTGCGCATCACGATCGACGAGGTACTGCACGACTCGACCCACGAGCTGGGAGTGGACCCGGGGTTGCGGAAGGACGGCGTGGAGGCGCATCTCCAGGAACTGCTGGCCGCCGACCCGAGCCCGATCGGCGAGGGCTACACGCTGGTCAGGCGGGAGTTCCCGACCGCGATCGGCCCGGTGGACCTGATGTGCCGGGACGCCGGGGGCGTGTCGGTGGCGGTGGAGATCAAGCGGCGCGGCGAGATCGACGGCGTCGAACAGCTCACCCGTTATCTGGAGCTGCTGAACCGCGACCCGTTGCTGGCGCCCGTGCAGGGGGTGTTCGCCGCGCAGGTCATCAAACCGCAGGCGCGCGTCCTCGCCGAGGACCGCGGAATCCGCTGTGTGACGGTGGACTACGACGCCCTGCGCGGCACGGTGGATCAGACTCAGCCGACCCTGTTCTGACCGGCACCGGACCGGCCGTTCGAAGGGGTCAGCCCGGTGAGGGCGGCGTCCGGCCGGTGGCCACGTCCTCCCACGGCCCGCGCGGGTCGTGCAGTTCACCGAGCTGCACGGTCTCGCGCTTGGTGAAGACGGCGAGCGTCCAGTCCGCCACGACCCGGACCTTCCGGCCGAAACCGGGCACCCGCATCAGGTGGTACGAGCGGTGCATGAACCACGCGATCAGCCCCTTGCCCTTGAAGCCGTACACGTGGGCGACGCCCTTGTACAGGCCGAGGGAGGCGACGGAGCCGACGTACTTGTGCACGTAGTCCTTGACCGGCCGCTGGTAGAGGACGGCGGCGATGTTCTTGGCGAGTCGCGCGGCCTGCCGGACGGCGTGCTGCGCGCTGGGCGAGCAGTACTCGGAGAAACCCGACAGGTCGGGGACCTGCGCGGAGTCGCCGGCGCCCCACGCGCCCTCGACGATCCCGGCGTCGTCCTCCACCTGGAGGGTCGGGCGGCAGCGAAGGTGTCCCTTCGGTCCCAGCGGCAGGTCGGTGTCCTGCAACATCGGGTGGGGTTTGACCCCCGCGGTCCACACGATGGTGTCGGCGTCGAACTCCTCACCGTCGGACAGGACCACGTGCCCGTCCTCGCACGACTTCAACAGCGTGTTGAGGCGGATGTCGAAGCCGCGTTGCAGCAGCTTCTCCACGGTGTAGGCGCCCATCTCGGCACCGACCTCGGGGAGGATCCGCTGGGACGCCTCGACCAGGGTCCAGCGGGTCTCCTCGAAGTCGAGTTCCTCGTAGTCCTTCATGGTGTCGCGCACCATGTCCTCGGACTCGGCCATCGCCTCGACACCGGCGAAACCGCCACCGACGAAGACGAAGGACAGCGCGCGGCGGCGCACCTCCGGGTCCGGGGTCGCCGCGGCGGCGTCGAGGCGGGCGAGCACGTGGTTGCGGAGGAAGATGGCCTCACCCATCGACTTGAAGCCGATGGCGTTCTCGGCGAGTCCCGGGATCGGCAGCGTCCGGGAGACCGAACCGGGGGCGACCACGATCTGGTCGTACTCGATGTCGCGGGAGGGGCCGACGATCGGCTGGACCGTGACGGTCTTGTCGGCGTGGCGGATGCGGGTGACGGTGCCGTTGAGGATCCGGCACCGGTGGAGCTGCCGCCGCAGTGGGATGACGCCGTGTCGCGGCGAGATGTGGCCGGCGGCGGCCTCGGGGAGGAACGGCTGATAGGTCATGTGCTGTTGGGGATCGATGACCATGACTTCCACGTCACCACGCCGGATGTCCTTGCGCAGCCGGTGGGACAGCTGGTCGGCCACGTAGAAGCCCACGTGGCCCGCTCCGACGATCACGATTCGTCTCACATGTCAATCTTGCACCCTTCCGGGCTCGCTCGGCCCGGTTTGTCACGAAGCTCTCACGCCCGGCGGCGCTATCCGGCGCCGTAGCAGACGAACGGCGACAGCGGTCGCCGCAGCGACGCGTCCGCCAGGGCCCGTGCGGGCGAGACCCCCGCCACCAGACCGGCGTGGTACGCCGTCATGACGTCCGCCGCCGCTCCGTGCTCCACTTTGGTCACGCTGGAGACGACCGTACCGGTGCCGGCGTGGAGCAGCGCCGCCGTGAAACCCAGGCTCTCCTCCCCCGCCGTCACGTTCGTCGACTGCCCGACGTCACACGCCGACAACGTGACCTGCGCGGGCGGCCGCGACAGGGCCGCGATGTCGTAGGCCATCAGCGGCCCGCCCGCGAAGTCCAACCGGGAGAACAGCACGTTCTCCGGTTCGTGGTAGCCGTGCGCGGCCAGGTGCGCCAGTCCGACACCGTCGAGGCCGGCGAGCACCATCGCGGGGGTGGCGTCACTCCCCTGCAACACCTCCGCCCCGGTGTGATGCCCGGCGATCTCCGACAACTCACGCTCGGCGTGGACCAGGTCCGGGCCGGAGGCGAGCAACACGCCGACACCACGCGCGACGACACGCCCGGCGGCACTCCACCACACCGACGCCGACGGCGACACCGTCACCGGACGGCCCGACAACGGCGGAAGCAGGCCCCAGGGCAGCGAACTCATCGCCTGGGTGGGCACGATCACGAGCTCGCGGTCACCGAGCAGCGGCAGCAGAGGCCGGAACAGCAGCTCGGCGAGCCGGTCGGCCTGGTTCCGGATCGACCCGCGCACCACCTTGGTCATCGGCTCGGGAAGACGCCGGCCGGTCAACACGGTCAGGTCGGCGTGGAGTCGCCTCACCGCCTCGGCGACCTCCGGCTCTCCACCCAGCTCGACCCGGTAGTTGCGGCCGTCCCGCAGTACGAGCGCGTGCAGCCGCCCCCGGTCGGTGACGTAGCTGACCATCATCTGCCCACCGGACGCGAGCCGTTCGTGGACCTGGCCCAGCCTCACCACCGGCACCGACTCCCCGCTGCCGGTCGAGTGCCAGGAGTGCTCCCGCAACCGGTGCTCCCACTGCCGGCACTGCGCCCGCAGGTCGGTCACGTCGTCGCCTGCCAGTTCACCCTCCCGGATGTCGTCGCGGGCCTTGCGGACCCGCGCCAGCAGTTCGGCCGCCTCCTCGTTCTCGGGCGGCCGCACCGGCGTGGAGCGGAACGTCTGCGCCCGGGACCGCTCCGCCCACGAGAACACGGTGCCGAACCTGCCGGAGTCCACCGCCAGCCGCAGCCCCATCTGGGCGAGTTCCCGACCCAGCGACGACATACCGGCCTGCATCTCGACACTGCCGAGCCTGGAACGATGCCGGTGGAGGTCGTTGAGCCCCAACCGGAGTTGGGTCAACGCCCCGGACGGGTTCCCCTCGGCCTCCGCCAGCTCGGCACGCGCGAGACGGCGGAGGGTGGGGAGGTGTTGGCGGTCGAAACCCTGCCGACTGACCGGCTCTCGCAACATCTCGGTGGCGGCGTCGAGTCGTGATTGCCTGATCAACGCCCTGGCCGCGATCGTCCGCACCAATACCGCGTCGTCCGGTACTCCCACCGCTGCGGTCTGGTCGGCGAGGCGAAGCAACTGGTCCACGAAGTCCTTCGATACCTCCCCGAATCGAAGTTGACTCTGACGCCGCAGTCGCTCGGCGTGGAGAATCGAGAACGATGATCCGATCTGGTGTGCCACTTCCTCGGTGCGGCGTGCCGTCGCCAATGCCGCCTCAGGAGAGTCGAGATCCAACGCGATGCGAGCCCGATGAATGTGCACGATCGCCAGGGCCCACCAGGTTCGACCGGACTTCCCGTAATCGCCGATGACGGAGTCGAGCAGCCGAGCGGCCTCCCGGAAAAGTCCGACTTCAATCAGGGCGTGCGCTTTGTTCAGCAACACTTGCGGCACGAGGTCTGGTGCGTGTTCAGCGTATCCCCGTAGTGCCTTGTCGTAGGCGATGAGAGCTGCGGGTATGTTGGCCGAATACAATTCCACATTGCCCTGAGAATGCCAAGCCTGAGCGAGGCGAACTGGTAGTCCGTGTTGTACAGCCAGGTCGATGCAACGCTTCAAGTCTGCCCGAGCGGCCTTGAATCTTCCGATCTCCGCTTGCAGACCACTGCGATTGAGCAGCATGATGGCCAACATCGACATAGGCGCATGCCGCTCCATCAACGGCTCGGCTTGCAGATACCAGGCCAAAGACTCCTCCAGTCGTCCCGCCTTCCAAGTGACCACACCTCGTTGCTGAAGGATGAGTCCACGGTGCTCGTCGGCGGCCAATGGCTCGGCGAGATCGAGAAGACGCAAGCCGTACAGATGACGGCCCTGTTCCGACTCCGCATACGCCAGGCTGTTCAGTAGGCGCGCGGTGACATGGCGGACCGTCGGGTGCGCATGGAACGGTTCCCGCTCCCGCCAACCCACCAGCTCAAGCCCCTGCCTGAGCAGGGCGGCACCCTCGGCCGGCTTGCCGAGGTTCATGGTCTCGGCGCCAAGCGCCTGCAGGCGCCAGGCTTCGGCGAGCAGGTCGGGATGGGGTTCGGGCGATGCCATCCCGACATTCTCGTTCATACGGCGGATCGTGACCACGGGTGGCGCCTCACTCGGCACCCGGTGACGATCGGCGCCGGTCAGTCGATGACCACCGAGGGGGTGATGACCACCGGTGGATTGCCGTGCCTGCCGCGCGGCGGCCGGATCACCAGCCGGAAGATGCCACGCGGTGCCGACTCGATCACGAACCGGCCCATCACGTCGGACTCGGTGCGGAACTGGTCGCTGGGGGTGCGCAGTTCCACCCGGTATTCACCCTCGGGTGACAGCCAGCCGTCCACCCGGATCCGGTCGTCGTCGAGCAGGGCCACCGTGACCATGACCGTGACCGTCGAGGACTCGAAGATGATGGTCCGGGCCTGTTCGGCGGTGTCGACACCGGCCCGGGCATCCACCTTGGACTGTTCGACCAGACTCGCCACCTCGGCGTCCAACTGCTCCAGCGACAACGCGAACCGCACTCCCGCGACCAGGTCCTCCGGCATCGGGTCCAGCGCGTCCTGCAACCGGCGCACCGCCGCCAGGTTGGCGGCGTCCACCTCGTCGAGCGGGGCGTCCGCCCCGGCGACGTTCCTCCCGGCCGTTTCCATCCTTCTCTCCCCTCAACCGTTCCAATCCGGATCAGCCTGCAAGAGTTCGCGGAGCTGATTGAGACAACGGCCCCGGCTGGGACCGATGCTGCCGCGCGGCATTCCCAGTGCCCGCGCGACCTCGTTGTAATCCGGTCGCTCCACGGTGGCGACCACCGCGACCAGATCACGGCAGCGGTCCGACAACTGCCGGACCGCCCGCCACAACGACGCGTAGCGCGGTGCCATCCCGAGCCGCTCCACCACGTCGAAGTCGATACCCGTCTCCCCGTCCGCCAACTCGTCCCACTCCCGGTCGGCGGGTGTCTCCCGACGCACCTTCGCCCGGATCCGCCACGCCTCCCGTTTGGCGGTGGTGACCAACCAACCGGGCAGCGCGGCGGGCGTGGTCAGCGACTCCACACTGCGCAGCAGCGCGAGCCAGGTGCTCTGCACCACGTCCTCCGCCTCGACGCGGTCGAGCCCCTGGCGTCGCGCCACCCGCCACAGCATCGGGCTGAACTCCGCCACCAGATCGTCCAGCGCATGGGCGACGCCCTCACGGGCGTCCCGCAGGGCGTCGGCGTATCGCTTGGCGTTTCCGGTGATCGCGTCCGGCACATCGATGGTCATGAACTCGACGCTATCCCTTCAAGACCCTGATCGCACCGGTCAGCCGCCCGGCGGCGGCCTCCGCCGAACGGTCCGACAGGTCGACACCGGGCAACCGGAGCATCGCCGCGGTCACGCCGGCGGCGGCCACCGGAGCCGCGAAGGACGTGCCGTTCCACACCGCGAACCCGCTGCTGAAGTCGTCGGCGTCGAACCCCTCCCGGCGACGACGCAGTCCGGCCGACTGCCGGTCGGGGGAACGCGAACCGCTCGCGAAGGTCGGGAACGTCGAGACCAGTCCGGCGCCCGTGGCGTAGCAGTTGACCCACGATCCCTCGTTGGAGAACATCGCCACCGTGCCGTTGGGGTTGAGCGCCGCCACGCTGAGGATCGGGGCCGCCGATTCACCGAGGTCCTCGGCGGCGAGGGCGGCGGGGTAGAACGGCCGCCTGGTGGCCTGGTTACCGGCGGCGGCGACGACTCCGACGCCGAGCCGCGCCAGTCGTTCGACGACCCGCATGAGGCCGGCACTGGGCTGGTCGTAGGGATCCTCGTCGACGAAGCCGAAGGACAGCGTGATCAGATCCACCGGGTCGGCCGACTCGTCACCGGCTCGGGCGCGTTCCACCTCGTCGGCCAACAGGCTCAGCGCGTGGATGCACTCGTGTTCGTAGACCAGCCCGTCGTCGTGCATGACGCGGATCGACCGCACCCTGGCGTCGGGCGCGATCTGCCGGATGAGTCCGGCGATGAAGGTGCCGTGTCCGAAGTGGGAGCTGACCTCTCCCAGCAGTGACTCGTCGGTCACCAGGGTGTCCCACGGGGTGTCCAGCGGCGGCCCCTCCGGATCGGAGTCGATCGTGATGGTCTTCTGCAGCTCGGTATCCACCGAGACGAAGGTGTCCCTGCCCTCACTGCGATCCGAGACGTCGAGCGCCGGGTGCCCCGGCGCGATGCCGGTGTCGAGCACCGCGATCACGGGACGCCGGCCACCCGGCATCGCCGCGACCGGACGACGGGTGGGCATCGGCGCGGCGAACTCGACGGGGAACCGGTCGGGGTAGGACGGATACGGGCCACCGGGCCCGCCACCACCGGGGGTGCCCGCTGACGGACCGCCACCCTTCGCCGCCACCAGCAGGTGTTCCAGGCGCAGGCCGTTGCCGACGCCCCGGTCGCAGTCGCCGTTCTCGACCGCCGCGCGCACGGTCTGCAGGACGGTCCAGGCGTCCACCCGGGTGGGACGGGTACCCGCCGCCCCCAGTTCGGCGCGGTGCATGCGAGCGGCCGGGCGGTCGGCGATGCGGCTGCGGTCGATGCGGAGTCCGTGTCCGGTGAGGACGTCGTCCAGGGCGGCGAGCCGTCCGGTGTCGCCGAGCAGTCTGTGGCACATCAGCAGCCGCTGGTACCGGTAGACGGTCCCGTCGGGCGTCGGTGTTCCGGCGGCCACCGGTGCGTCGCCGGGGCGCAACACCCTGGCGCGGTGGCGATCGAGGACGTGTTCGGGCAGCGACGGCACGCCCGACGACCGGTCCCGGCGTGGGTTGGGCGGCTCAAGGCTCGCCGACTCATCGGTGAAGACGATCTTCATTCCCGCTCCTGTGCTGGTCGTGTGGAATCAGTCTGGCGGCCGATCGCCACTCCCGTGTGGTCGTGGGGATGCGGCGGACGCTCCCCAGTGCGTCCGCCGCGGCCCCATGCCCCCGATGTCCGCGAGACGGCAGGATCCCGCGGCTCCTTGGCACCCCATGTGGCGAGGCCGGGATCTCTCTGGCAGGTGAGGGATCCCGGCCGGTCGGCGCGTTGCCTCCGCCCTCATAGAGCGGCGGCGGGCGCGTCAGATACCGGCACCGAGTGTGATCCGGGTCACAGTTTCAGAATTCGGGCACGCGCTCGCGCGCCGGCGTGGCACCGGCACGGAGCGTGGTCAGCGGACGTCGGGGTCCACCTGGATCAACAGCTGGGTGGCGCGGGTCAGGACCACGTAACCGACCCGGATCGTGAACCTCTCCACCAGGCCCGGGAAGTCGCACACCACGACGGCGTCGTACTCCAGCCCCTTGGACTCCAACGGCCCCACCAGGATGACGCGGTCGTCCTGCGGCAGGCGTTCGGCCAGTTCGGAATGCCGGTCGGGATCGGCGATCACACCGACGACACCCTCGACTTCGGACAGGGCGCGTCCGGCCTGCGCGGCCGTCTCGGTGAGGAGCGTGTCGGCGGGGACCTTCAACAGTCGCGGTGCCACACCGGTGCGGCGCACGGCGTCGGGGATGTCGGCGTCCGGTACGGCCTCCCGCACCACCTCCGCCGCGTAGTCGAAGATCTCGGCCGAGTTGCGGTAGTTGGTGCTCAGGTGGAACCGGTGCTGCGGCCCACGGCCGAGAGCGGCCCGCTGCGCGGCGGCCGATTCGGCCGGATCCGGCCAACTGCTCTGCGCCGCGTCACCGACCACGGTCCAACCCGCGATCTGGCCGCGCCTGCCCAGCATCCGCCACTGCATCGGCGACAGGTCCTGCGCCTCGTCGACGATCACGTGGGCGTACTCGGAGTAGTCGGCGCCCCGGTGCGCGCGGGGGGCGCGGGTGAACATGCGGTCCTGGATCGTCGTCAGCTCCTGGACGCCCTGGTGTTCCTTGACCTGCCGCGTGGGCTGCTTCGGTTCGCGGCCGAGCAGTTGGTCGAGTTCGTCCAGCAGCGGCACGTCGGAGACGGTGAACTCCTTGCCGAACGACTCGGCCAACTCCGCCAGTTCTCCACGGTGGAACGCGCCCTGCGCCGCCTCGGCGAGCCGGCGGCGGTCGGCCAGGGTCGGCAACACGTCGACCGGGCTCTGCATCGGCCACCAGCGGTCGAGGAAGGCGAGGAACTCGTTCCGGCCGCCCAGCTCCCGGGAGAACTCCGCCGGCACCAGGTCCGGCACGATCGGCTTGGCCTTGCGCCACAGGCCGACCAGTAGTGCGCGCCCGGCCTCCAGCTTGGCGGTGTTGGGCTTCATCCCCTTGGCGTGCACCTGGGTGCGCAGCGCCGCCAGTTCCTCCCGGGCGAGCCGCAACACCTCTCCCTTGTAGACGATGGAGAGTTCGGTCGGCACACCGGCCGGAGCGAGGCGGGCCGCGCGAGAGAGCACCTTCCGCATCCGCAGGCCGCCCTTGATCGCCGCGACCGACGGGGAGTCACGCCGGTCGGTGGTGACGCCGGGATACAGGTCGCCGAGCGAGTACAGCGCGGCGGTGTCCTCTCCCAGCGACGGAAGAACCCGCTCGATGTAGCGCATGAACACGTCGGACGGGCCGACGATCAGGATCCCGGCCCCCTCGAAGCGGCGGCGGTCCGAGTACAGCAGGTACGCGGCCCGGTGCAGGGCGACGACCGTCTTGCCGGTGCCCGGTCCGCCGGTGATGACGGTGGCGCCGCGCGCGGGCGCCCGGATCGCCGCGTCCTGTTCGGCCTGGATCGTCGCCACGATGTCACGCATCCGCCCGGTGCGGCGGCGGGTGAGCGCCGCCATGAGAGCGCCGTCGCCCACGACGGCGTAACCGGACTCGGTCGGGTCGAGCAGGTCGTCGGTGACGTCGGTGACGCGTTGACCGCTGCACCTGATCACCCGGCGACGGATGACGCCCTGCGGGTCGGCGGCCGTGGCCTGATAGAACGGCGCGGCCGCGGGAGCCCGCCAGTCGATCAACAGCGGCCGGTAGTCGGAGTCACGGAGCCCCAGCCGACCGATGTGCCGCACCTTCACCTCGCCCTCGGCGACGTCCTTCGGTGCGGCGGCCGGCGGCCGCTCGTCGGCGTCCACCCGATCGGCGTCCCCGGAGTCCCGCAGGTCCAACCGCCCGAACACCAGGCCCTCGTGCTGGGCGTCGATGTCGGCGATGCGTTTGGCGGCGTTGTAGACGAACACGTCGCGCTCGAACTGGGCGCCGGGCACCGTGGCCTCGCGGTGCCCGTAACCGGCCCGCTGCGCGCCCGCGGCGGCGTCTCGCAACTCCGCCAGCCGCCGGTACACCACGTCGACGTGCCGCTGCTCGGCGGCCATCTCGGTGTCGCGGACACTGAGCTGACGGTCGTCTCCAGACACACGGACTCCTATGGCTTTCGGGCTGCGGGCGAGCGATCAATTGTACGCACCGGCCCGGGCGGGGCGGCTCCGCTCGGCGGGGGGACAGTAGACATTCATATGTGTGGTTTTGTCGGATTCTCGACTGACGACCCTGCTCACAGCGTCATAAGGTGATCACAACGCCGCGGCCGAGGCGGGGGTTCCTCCCGACGACCACCCGTCTCGCCGCGCGTACCGGTTACCGCACATGCCGTCGACCACTGGGGGTGCATCTGGAGTCCCGCCCGACCGCGTTTCCTCCCCATCAGGTCGTCCCGTGCCGGAAGTGGGGCAACTGACCCGGCACGGACACGGCCTTTCGGCGGCCCCCTCATTCCTGGCCTTGAGGGGGCCGCCGGTCTCTCCCCCCGAATCCTGGTGGCCGCTCTCCCTCAGCGGCCACCAGGGTCGACCCGTCACGTGTCGCGTCGCCGCCAGGCGAGGCCGGCCAACACCAGTGCCACCACCGACACCACGGCCGCGGCGATCGACAGCACCAACGGAACCGTCCCACCGTCGTCCTCGGCGTCGGCCGCCGTCTCCGCGTCGGTCTCGCCCTCGTCCGCCGCGGCGTCGTCACCGTGACCGTCGCCGTCGCCGTCGCCGGGCACGATCGTCAACACCGGCGCGGGACCCGGCGGTTCACTGCCGTCGGTGGTCGGTTCGTCGATCCACGCCGACTCCTCGCCGTCCGAGTAGACCTGGATCACCTTGAAGATCAGCACTCCCGAGTCGGGCAGCGGGCCGACGCTCACCCCGAACTCGCCGAACTCACCCGGGTCGATGCCGGCGTCGTCGTCGGCCGTCCAGGTGATCTTCGACACCGCCTCGGTGATCTGCCGTCCGTGCAGGTCCACCGGTTCGTCCAGCTCACGCACCTCCATCTCCGCGGTCCAACCGGGAACCGGCAGGGTCCGCACCGATGCCAGTGGCGCGTCCTCGGGAAGGTTGACCTCCAGCCGGACGGTGGCCGCCTCGTCGGACTCGTTCGGTACCCGGAAGTCGAGACGGGCATAGCCGCCGGCCTCGGCCTCACCGGGGTCGACCGTGACGTGCGCGGCGGCCGGGCCGGCGAAGGCCAGCACGCCGACGGCGGCGCCGGCGAGCACGGCTGCCAGGCGGCGGATCGGGGTTGACATCGGGATTCTCTCCTTACATGACGGTGACGACCGTGCTCACGGTCGCCCGGTCCAGTTCACCGACCCGGATGGTGAAGGTGAACTCCCACTGTCCGGCGGTGGGCAGCGCGACGTCGGCCTGCACGTGGTTGGGCGACAGCAGCGCGAGCCCGATGCCCACGGGGGCGATGTCGGCGTCGAGTCGGCCGTACGTCGCCGACCACTCCAACGGTTCCAGGGGCTCGCCCTCCGGCGTGAACAGGTACAGGTGCGCGGTGTTGTCCCCCACGGCGACCGGTTCGATCTCGAACTGGAGGGTGAAGAGTTCGTCGGTCAACTTGACCGAGTACAACCGGCCCTCGTCGGTGACCCCCTCGCCCGTCTCGGCCGCGACCCGCGCGGGCACTGTCTGCACCAGCAGTGCGCTGCACGCCAGGATCACGGCCGCGACGGCGAGTTCCACGGTGACGAGCCGCCGGATCCGCGTGGTCGTGTCGGAGTGCTCGGCGCGGGCGACGGTACGGCGGGCGAGGAAGGCCGCCGCCAGCAGCACGGCGAACAGCCCGACCTTGACGAGGACCAGCCGCCCGTAGTCGGTGTCCAGGAGCGCGGTGACGGTACCGATCTCGATGACCGCCTGGGCCACCCCCGCGACCGCCAGCGCGGCGACCAGCCAGGTCGCCCAGATCGACCACTTCGGCAGGAAGTCTTCCAGTTCCCGCAGGCGGTGTCGCCGGAACAGGTAGACGGCCATCGTGACCAGGCCGCCGACCCACATGCCCATGGCGGCGACGTGAACGGTGTCGGTGAGGACGGTCAGCGGTGGCGCGGGCGAGGTGGTGGCGTGCCCCGACATCGGCCAGGTGAGTGCCATGGCCACCGCCGCGAACCCGGGCAGGACCCGGTCGGCGGTTCCGGCGTCGGGCCGTATCGCCCGGTACAGCAGTGGTATCGCGATGAGCACGGCCAACAGCCTGGCCATCGCGGCCACGCCGTACCGGGACTGCACGACCATGCCGATGTCGTCGCCCGAGACGTCGAACAGTCCGGCGCCCGCGGTGTAGGGGGCCTGCAGGTACAGGCCGATCACCGCGGTGACGGCGACGGTGGCGAGTCCGGTGGTGGCCAGCAGACGGGGGCCGCGTGGCGGTGGGAAGGCGGAGCCGCGGCCTCGCGCGGCGACCAGCAGCAGCCCGGGACCGAGGACGAGGGCGAGTCCGGCGTACCCGAGGTACCGGTTCACGAGGACCAGGGCGCCCACCAGTGGGTCGGCCTCGACGTCGAGCGCGTCGGAGTCGGGGGTGGCGGAGCGCTCCCCGATGGAGAAGGTGTAACCGCCGGGGACCGGGTGGCCGTCGGCGGAGATCACGCGATAGCTGACCAGGTAGGTGCCCCGGGGCAGGTCGTCGCGCAACCGGTAGGTGAGCACGTTGCCCTCGGAACGGGCGGGTTCGGCGTCGGCGCGTTCACCGTCCGGCGCGATGACGCCGGTCTCGGCGGCGACCACGGAGACCTGCTCGCTGAACTCGACGACGATCTCGGAGGGCGCGGTGGCGACGATCTCGTCCGCGGCCGGACTGGTCGAGACCACGGTGGCGTGGGCGTGGGCGGGGGTGCCGGCCAGCAGGACCAGCAGCAGGCCGGTCAGCAGCGACAGCGGTAGGAGGGTACGGGCACGGACGACGGGTGTGGGCGTCATGTGGTCACCGGTCTCGTGGAGGTGGAGGTGTCGACCGGTACCCTACCCAACGCCCACAGTAGACCGGCCTGCACGAGCGCGACCAGGTGTCCCGCCTCGTCGACGATCCCGGTCAGCCCGGAGGCGACGTCGAGCATGCTGGTCATGCCGAGACAGGCCGCCAGGACGACGGCCACCGGGACGAAGGCGCGCGCGCGTTCCGGGCGCACGGCGGCGAGCAGGAATCCCACCGCCACCGCGATGTCGAACGACGCCATCTCCCGGCTGGTGTGCACCGCGGCCAGGTCGGTGACCCCGGCGGCGGTGAGCAGCGCCGGTATCGCCAGGGTGAGTTGCACGACCGCGGCCACGCCGACGGCCCACCGCAGGACGCGGCGGCGGCCGGCGACCTGGGCGCGGCGGCGGACGGCGTCCCGCCGTTCCCGCTCCGTCGCGGCCGACAGGACGGCGGTGGTCAGGTCGGGCACGTCGTCGAACGCGCCACGCATCCGCAGTCCGACGGTCTCGGCGCGGGCACGCCAGCCGACGCAGTCCGGGCAGGCGGCCAGGTGCGCCGACACCGCGGGGCGGTCGTCGACGGACTCGCCGTCGAGAAGGGCCGACACGGCGGCGCGGGCTTTGGCACACGTCATGTGAAGGTGGTCGCGCGCAACGGCCGGAAAGTTCCCGAACCGTGCCGATTCACCGCATGTGATCACCCGTTGACTCTACGTATCGACATTTGACCACATGGCATTCACCGCTTCGCTCCCCGTAAGGTTTCGCCCGTGGAGCCCGCACCCGAGGACGAGGCGACCCGGCTCGCCTTGGCGGCTCGCGACGGCGATCCGGTGGCAGTGGCGGCATTCGTGCGCGCCACCCAACAGGACGTGTGGCGACTGTGTGCCGCGCTCATCGATCGGCAGTCGGCCGACGACCTCACCCAGGAGACGTACCTGCGGGCGCTGAAGGCCCTGCCGCAGTTCGCCGGCCGCTCCACCGTCCGCACGTGGCTACTGGGCATCGGCCGCCGCACGTGCGCCGACCACATCCGCACCCTCACCCGGCGACGCCGGCTGGACGCGCGCGTCCACGCGCAGCCGCGCCCCACCGACACCCCCCCGACCGACGAACTGCTCGCCGTGACGGATCTGCTGGCGAGACTGCCGGCGGAACGGCGCGCCGCCTTCGTACTCACCCAGGTCGTGGGACTGTCTTACGCGGAGGCCGCCGAGGTGGAGAGGGTGGCGATCGGCACGATCCGGTCGCGGGTCGCCCGAGCACGTGATGACCTGATCGCCGCCTGGAGTCGTACCGCTACCGTGTGATACCGGAACCATTCGGTGATGAGAGGCGACTAATCAACCATGAGCAAGACCATGGAAGCGGCGACGGGTGAGTCGCTGCTGGACCGGACCGTCCCGTGGGTGGGCCTGGCGGCCCGGCTGATCGTCGGCGGCGTATGGCTCGTCGCCGGTGGCCTGAAGGTGTCCGACCTGCGTTCCTCCATTCGCGCGGTGCAGGTGTACGAACTGCTGCCGAACTCGCTGGCCGAGTTCGTCGGCATCGTGCTGCCGCTGGTGGAGGTCGGCATCGGGCTGTTGCTGATCGCCGGCCTGGCGACGCAACCGGCCGCCGTCGTGTCCGCGCTGCTGTTGGTGGCGTTCATCGTCGGCATCGGTTCCGCGTGGGCGAGGGGCCTACAGATCGACTGCGGCTGCTTCGGTGGAGGTGGGCAGCTCGGCGAGGGGGAGAAACCCCAGTATCTGGCGGAGATCCTGCGCGACATCGGTCTGTTGGCGTTGACCGGCCTGCTCGTCTGGCGTCCCCGGACGCCGTTCTCCGCCGACCGCATCCTTTTCAAGACGAAGTGAGATCCGACTTACATGGCGAAACGCTACGACAAGAAGCAACAGGCCGCACGCGTGATGCGGGAACAGCGGGAACGTGAGCAGAGGCGCAGGCAGCTCATCATGGGAAGCGCGATCGTGGGGGTCGTGGTGGTGATCCTCGGTCTGATCGGCGTCGGCCTGTACCTCAACCAGTCCGAGGAGGTCGTACCGCCGCAGGCGCAGCACACCGAGTCCGGCGCGATCGTCGTGGGGGACGGTCCGGTCACCGTGGACCTCTACGAGGACTTCATGTGTCCCATCTGCGGCCTGTTCGACGAGGAGGTCGGCGGTGAGCTCAAGCAGATGGCCGAGGAAGGCCGTATCACGCTGAACGTCCACCCGATCGCGATCCTGGACGGCGCGTCACAGGGCACCCGTTACTCGACCCGCTCGGCGGCCGCGGCCGTGTGTGCCGCCGACGACGGCAAGTTCGTCGAGTACGCCGACACGTTGTTCACCAATCAGCCGGAGGAGCAGACCCCCGGCCTGGACGACGAGGAGCTGATCGCGCTCGGTGAGGAGATCGGCCTGGGCTCGTCGTTCGAGTCCTGTGTGAAGGACAAGACCTACCGGGGCTGGGTGCAGGACGCCACCGACACCGCCTCCGCCGACGGCGTCACCGGGACACCGACGGTGTTCGTCGACGGGGAACAGATCGAGGTACCGGCGGGTCAGGGCCTCGACGCCGTGATCGAGAAGCTCCGTACCACATTGTCGGCGAAGCTCGCCGAGGCGGGCGTGGACGAGTCGTCTTCGCCGAGCGAGTCCGCCTCCGAGGGAACCACTCAGGACTGAGGTACACACATGCGGCACGGCACGGTCGGGAGGCCCTTCGGGGGAGTCCCGGCCGTGCTCCTCGCCACGGTGTTCGTCCTCGTGTCGCTGTGGCCCGCTACGGCCGCGGCGCACGGACCGTCGGTGTTGACCGAGTCCGACTACGTCGTCACGGTCACCGGGGTACCGGACATCCCGGGGGTGACGGTGCGGACGGTCGAGAAGGGCGCCCGGCTGGAGATCAGCACCACGACGGTCACCGTCGAGGTGCTCGGTTACGCGGGTGAACCCTACGCCGAGCTTCGCCCGGACGGGCTGTATGTCAACCGGATGTCGCCCGCCGCATACCTGAATCAACAGGCCGACGACGCCGAACCGGTACCCGAGTGGGCGTCGGCCGCACAGGCTCCACAGTGGGTGAAGGCGGGCGACGAGCCGCGGCTCCGCTGGTACGACCACCGCGCGCACTGGATGAGCGAGTCACCGCCTCCGGCCGTGGTCGCCGACCCGGCGCGCGACCACCGGGTCATGGAGTGGACGATCCCGTTGCGCACCGGAATCCGGCTGCACGCCGTCACCGGAACGGTGGACTGGCTGGCACCACCGCAGACGCCGAGCTGGCTGGCGGGTGCGCTCCTACTGGCCGCGGCGACCGCCGCCGCCGGTGTCGCCGTGAGCCGGCATCCGGGATCGTGGTGGGTGGCGGCGGCCGGGTCGGCCGTGGCGGGTGTCGCGGTCCTGTTCGACACGGCGGGGCGCGCGGTGGTGAGCGCGGACGCGGAGGGATCCTGGCTGTGGCAACTGGTGTCCGCGCAGGCGTGGCCGGCCCTGGCCGGGCTCGCGGGAGTGGTCGCGGCCGGATACGCGTGGCGGCGGGGATCCGGTGCGGATCTCGGTCTGGCGGTCGCGGGCGCGGCGATGGCGTTGTTGGCCGGTGCGACCAGGTTCGGATGTTTCACCAGCGCCGTGGTGCCGACCCCGTGGCCGGGTGAGGTGGCCAGGGTGACGACCCTGTTGGCGCTGGGGATCGGCGCCGGCCTCGCGGCGGCCGGATTCATCACGATGCGGCGGGGGGCGTCGGCCGGACGCACCGACGCCTCGGTGGGCGCGTCGTCCTGACGTGTGTGGCGAGCCCGGCACCGGTTCGGGGTGACGTCGCGGGCGGCGTTCCCATACCGGCAAGAGCTACCGGTGGTTTACGGCACCGATCGAGGGTGCGATCCCGATGGGGCCGGGAATCGGCTTGCCGTCCTGATGGATAGTGCTACTATCGAAAGCAGATAGCGCCACTACCTATTGGAGGAGCCATGGAGGTCGTCTTCATCCCACTCGTCGGCACGCCGGTGCTGCGGGCCCTCGGGGCGATCGGATGGCGCCGGTTCGCCACGTGGCACGCCAGTGCCGCGCACGCCCTCGCCGTCATGCTGCTGATGACCGCCGCCGCCCACTTCGTACCGGACTCGGTCACCGCGATGCCGAGTCACGACGACATGGTGGCGATGGTGCCGCCGTTCGTGCCGTGGCCGAGCCTCGCCGTGTACGCGACCGGGGTCCTGGAACTGCTCGGAGCCGCCGGGCTGGTCCACCCCACCACCCGCAGAGCGGCCGGGCTCTGCCTCGCGGCACTGTTCGCCGTCATGCTGCCCGCCAACGTGTACGCCGCGGTCGCCGACATACCGCTCAACGGCACGCCCGCGACCCCACTGTGGATCAGAATCCCGGAACAGGTGTTGTACATCGGGATCGCCCTGTGGGCGGCGAAGGCGGCTCCGCTGCGCGCCGGCACGGCACCGCGTCGCGTGGCGACGTCGCGGACGGGCTGAGGGCTGTCACGGGCTCCGTGGCCGGCCACGGAGCCCGTGACAGGATGTCGGAATGCCGGAAATCTCCACCCCAGCGACGACACGAAGCGCCGACGCCCTCACCGCGGCGGTCGAGGCGGCCCGGGACGCGGGACTGGAGGTCACCGACCCGGTGATCCTCCACGACGCCTTCTCGGTCGTCGCCAGGCTCGACCCCTCACCGGTCGTGGCGCGAGTGCCCACAGTGCTCCCTACGCCGCTTCGCTCCCCCGAGGCCATGGAACTCCGACAGCGCACCGAACTCGCCGTCGTCCGATGGCTGTCCGGCCGCGGACTTCCGGTGGCGGTGCCGAGTCCACTCGTTCCGGAGCAGCCGATCCGGCGGAACGGGTTCCACATCACCATGTGGGAACCGGTGAGACGGCCCGCGACCGAGGACACGCCCGACTACATCGCGCACTACGCGCTGATACCGGCACTGCACCGTGAACTGCGCGAGTACCCGGAGACGCTGCCGTTCATGGCGATGCTGGAGATGATTCCGGTGTCGCTGGCGGAGTTGGCGGACCACCCGGAACTGCTGGCCCCGGACGACCTGGCACGCGCGAACCGGGAGTGGGAGATCCTGTCCCGCCGGATCGGCAGCCGTGAGGCGTTCGCGGACACGTTCCCCGGTGTCGAGGTGCAGGCCATTCACGGTGACTCTCCCCCGTTCAACCTGATCTCCACCGAGGGCGGACAGGTCTACTCCGACTTCGAGGACGTCGGATGCGGTCCGGTGGAGTGGGACATGACCATGACGGGGCCGGACGGCGTCGCCGCCTACAACGCCGCGGCGGTGCCCCTGGGGATGCGAAGGCTCGACGAGGACGTCCTCGCGGTGATGGACGCCACCCGGCTACTCCAGATCGTCGCCTGCGCGGTACTGCTCCCGTCGTATCCGGCACTCGCCGAGGGTCTGATCCCCATCGTCGACCACTGGCGCACCACCACACCGGCCGCCGGACTCACCTGACGGCGGTGTGGGCCGTGCCGCCGGACCCGACCGGACGACAGTCCACTCCGGGCGGAGGGAACCGTCGTCCGGCACGGAGGACGGGCCGCTCCGGGCGGCACGGATCACACCCCGGCCGGCACTAAACAGTACGCACGTACTGTTAATGTTCCGGCGTGACCACTCTCGCGACCCGTGCCGCACGACTCCTCCCCGCCCCCGGCGCCTCTCGGGCGCTCGCCTACGCCACCCTCGCGTCCTCCACGGGGCGTGGCCTGTTCGTGACGGCATCGGTCATCTACTTCCACCACGTCGCCGGGTTGTCCGCGGTCGAGGTGGGCACCGGCATGACCCTCGCCGCCGTCGTCTCGTTGTCCGCCGGGATACCGATGGGCCGCCTCGCCGACCGGTTCGGCGCCCGCGGCATGACGGTGTGCTTCGCGGCCGTCGCCGCCGTCGGAACCCTGGCGTACCTACAGGTCCGGACGTGGTGGACGTTCGTGCTGGTGGCCTCGGTCGTAGCGTTCCTACAGGCCGCCCAGCAGGCCGCCCGCGGCGCGCTCATCGCGGGCAGTGTGCCTCCCGGAGAACGGGTGCGCACCCGCGCGTACCTGCGCGCCGTCACCAACGTCGGATGGATGGTCGGCGCACCACTGGCCGGACTGGCGCTGTACCACGACACCGTCACCGGATACGCGGCCCTGATCGCCGCGGCCGCGGCCATGCAGATGTCGGGGGCGTTGCTGACGCTGCGAGTGCCCCGGCCGGTACCGGTACCGGTCACCGACGGCCCACGACGGTGGACCGCACTGCGCGACCGGCCCTATGTGGCGCTCGCGGCACTCAACGCGGTGCTCAACATCCACTACGGAGTCCTCAACATCGCCATCCCGTTGTGGGTCGTGGAGCGCACCGAGGCTCCCGCGTGGACGGTGGCGGTACTCGCCGGAGTGAACACCGTGTTCGTGATCCTGCTTCAGGTGCGCGCCAGCCGATCCAGCGCGACCGTCACCGGCGCCGCCACGGCACAGCGCCGCGCCGGCCTGTTGCTGTTGGTCGCCTGCGCGCTGTACGCGCTGGCCGCCGAGGGTTCACCCGTGACGGCGACGATCGTCCTGGCGCTGGGTGCCCTCGTCCACGTTCTCGGGGAACTGCTGCAGGCCGCCGGCGCCTGGGGACTGTCCTTCGAGTTGGCCCCCGCCCACGCGCAGGGCGAGTACCAGGGCCTCTACAACACCGGCTTCCAGATCGCCGACATCATCGCGCCCGCGCTGTTGACCAGTGTGGTCATCGGCTGGGGACTGCCCGGGTGGCTGCTGTTCGGTGTCGCGTTCGCGGTGGCGGGCGTGGCGGTTCCGGCCGCCGCAGGATGGGCGGCGCGTACCCGCCCCGTTCCGGTCCCCGCGACCGCGGCGTGACACCGTCCGCAGTCTCCGGCCGGTTGAGGTCGGCCGGTATTGTGTGGACGCCCACCTCCGATGCCTTTCGAACCATGAAAGTACCGCCATGTCATACGACGGACCCTCCAGTGGCGCGCCGCAGGGAACACCGCCCCCGCAACCGGAGTACCCGCAGTCGCCGCCGGGCGGCTGGCAGACACCGGTCTCCGGCGGGACCGGGTACATCCCCCAGGCCGCCGAACCACCACCGGCCAGCGGCAACCGGTTCAAGGACCTGTGGCTGCATCCGGCCATCGTGACGGGCGTGCTCGGCACCCTCGTGATCCTGATCGTCGCGGTCACCGTGCTGGCCGTCCGGTCGTTCCAGGCCCCCGCCACCGTGGCCGACACCGGCGACGACACCACCACCGAGTCCACTCAGGAAGGTGACGACACCACCGGCGAGACCGAGGACTCCGACGCCACGGGATCCGGCAACGGGAGCAGCGAGTCCCCCGCGGACGACGCCCCGGCACAGGAGGACCCGGTCTTCATCTCCGGCGTGCTGGAGGGCTATCCCGACTCCGCGTTCGACTTCGACGGCGGCGACGACTACATCAGCTACGACGACGACGAGCAGACCTTCGACGCCCTGCTCACCACGGACGGCCTGGAGGGCATGAACCAGGTCCAGTTCGGAGAGTGGGTCGAACCCTCCGCCCCGACCACGGTGTCGCAGTGCGAGGGCGTGAGCACCACGTCCGGCACGGTCCACCTGAGCCGGTTGGAGCAGTACCGGATCTTCTGCTTCACCACCGCCGAAGGACGCACCGGGTACTTCAGCGTCGACACGGTCGAGTTGGAGGACAACGGAACCCTGAACGACCTCGCCGTCAGCTACACGGTGTGGAAGGGCGACGACGACCTTTAGTTCACCTGCCCGGCGGGGAACCTCACCGGTTCCCCGCCGAAGTCGTCAGTCCAGCGACGCCCGCAGCCGGGCGTCCTTCTCGGCGACCAACCGTTCCAGGTCCACCTGGTAGTCGCGCATCCGCGCGCGCAGCACCTCGTCGGCCACACCCAGCATCCGCACCGCGAGCAGGCCCGCGTTCCGCGCGCCTCCGACCGACATCGTCGCCACCGGGACACCGGCGGGCATCTGCACTATGGACAGCAGGGAGTCCATACCGTCCAGATGCGACAACGGCACGGGTACCCCGATCACCGGGAGCGCGGTCACCGAGGCCACCATGCCCGGCAGGTGCGCCGCGCCTCCGGCGCCGGCGATCAACACCCGCAGTCCCCGGTCCTCCGCACTGTCTCCGTAGGCCAACATCGCGTGCGGGGTACGGTGCGCCGACACCACCCTCACCTCGTAGCCCACACCGAACTCGTCGAGTGCCTCCGTCGCCGCCTTCATCGTCGGCCAATCGGAGTCGCTGCCCATGATCACACCGACAACGGCCTGCCCGTCACTCATCCGTCCTCCTGATCGTTCGGTTCCACCGGCGCTGGACCTGTCGTCCGGCGGGCGACACCGGCCCGCCCCGCCGGCGCCGCGGCGGTGATCACGGATTCGCGGCTAGACGCCGTCGCGCAGCAACGCCGCGGCACGGGTCGCCCGGCGCCGCAGGTCCGCCACGTCGTCACCGGTGACGGTCACGTGCCCGATCTTGCGCCCCGGCCGCACGGCCTTGCCGTACAGGTGCACCCGCATCTCGGGGTCCAGGGACAGCAGGCGTTGCAGCCGCTCGTCGAGACGCGGTCCCCCCGGTTCGCCGCCCAGCACGTTCGCCATCACGACCACCGGCGCGACCGGCGTGGTGGCACCGAGCGGATAGTCGAGAACCGCCCGCGCGTGCTGCGCGAACTGCGAGGTCACGGCACCGTCTATAGTCCAGTGTCCACTGTTGTGCGGTCGCATCGCCAACTCGTTGACCAACAGGCGGTCGCCGGTGTCGAACAACTCCACCGCGAGCATCCCCACCACGTCGAGTTCGGTGGCGATCCGCACCGCCATGTCGGTCGCCTCACGCGCCCGTTCCGGTGTCAGATCCGGTGCCGGGGCGATGACCTCGGTGCAGATCCCGCCCTGCTGCACGGTCTCGACGACGGGGTACACGGCGGTCTCACCGGCGGGAGACCTCGCGATCTGCACCGCCAACTCCCGCACCAGCGGAACCCGCTCCTCGGCCAACAGCGGCACTCCCGCCGCCAGCAGCGCCGCGACGTCGTCCACGGCCTCGACCATGAACACACCCCGGCCGTCGTAACCTCCGGTCGCGGTCTTCACCACGCAGGGGACACCGAACTCCACCAGGTCGTCGGCGGAGTCGACGGTCCGCCACCGTGGCATGGGAAGGCCCAGTTCACCCAACCGCCGCCGCATCGCCCGCTTGTCCTGCGCGTACCGCAACGCCGCGGCGGCCGGACGCAGGACGTGACCGGCGGCGGCCAGCTTCTCGATCAGTTCACCCGGGACGTGTTCGTGGTCGAAGGTCACCACGTCGCAGCCCGCGGCGAAGGCCGCCAGCGCCTCGGCGTCGGCCGGTCCGCCGATCGACACGTCGGCGGCGACGACGGCCGCGCCGTCCTGCGGCGACTCGGCCAGCACCCGCAGCGACTGCCCCAGCGCGATCACCGCCTGATGCGTCATCCGGGCCAACTGGCCGCCGCCGACCATGCCGAGCACCGGCAGTTGAGTCCGCTCATCCATCGTGACCTCCCCAAGACCGAGCCGCCACGACGACCGGCACACGCGACTTCACGCGTGCCAGCTTAGAGGGCCGGGTCGGAGCGCCGTTCACGCCGTGACCTGTGGACCCGGTCACGACGAGAACTCCACGAGCAGCCGCAGCGCCCCCTCCGGCTCGACGGGCAACCGTCCGAACCGCAACCGCGGCGGGTGCGTTGATCCGTCGGCGCGGTGGAGCCGGGCGCGCAACGCGCGCCACCGTTCCCGTTCACCGTCGGGCGTCCACAGCGCCACGACCGGCCCCGCGCCGGTCAGGGTGACATGCGACGCGGCGGGCGACTGTGCCAGCACGCGGGCGTACTCCAGCCGGGCCGCCAACCGGTCGAAGCCGGCCAGTTCCGCCGGGGGTGCCACCGCCACCAGGGCGTATCCCGGGGAGGCACCTTCCCGGCACAACCGCACGACCACCTCCCGCAACCGGTGCAGACCGTCACCGGTGGACGGAACGACCCGGCCGCAACTGAACCATCTGCGCCGCTTCATCAACCCCTCGAATCCGTCGGAGGCCAAGGGCCGTCGCCCTTCCGACGAAGGAAAGACGCGCGTCTCGGCCCGCGATGACGCGCTTTCCTCTAATCTGTGGCGACAATCCGTGTTCGTCTCGCTCCCCACAATGAGCATCACACGTGAAAGACCTCATGCCCGATGGCCTCACGCCGATCCCCCCGTGATCCCGCACCGGAGTCTCCGCATCCCCGCGGCGACGCCGAACTCATCGCCGCCACACGCGACGGCGACACGGCCGCCTACGGTGAGCTGTACGAGCGACACGTGGCCGCCGCGCGCCGGCTCGGCCGCATCCTGGCCCGGGACGCCGCCGCGGCCGACGACCTGGTGTCGGAGACGTTCGCCAAGGTGTTGTCGGCGTTGCGCAACGGCAACGGACCGGATCTGGCCTTCCGGGCGTACCTGTTGACGACGTTGCGGCACACCTTCTACGACCGGGCTCGGCGCGACCGCAGGGTCGAGTTCACCGACGACATGTCCAAGCACGACCCGGGAGTGGCGTTCGTGGACACCGCGGTCGCCGGGCAGGAACGCAGGTTCGCGGCACGGGCGTTCCAGCGGTTGCCGGAACGCTGGCAGGTCGTGTTGTGGCACACCGAGGTCGAGGGGGAGTCCGCCGCCGAGATCGCGCCGATGCTGGGCCTGACGCCCAACGCCGTGGCCGCGTTGTCCTACCGCGCCAGGGAGAAGCTGCGGCAGATGTACCTCCAGGAGCATCTGCACGCGGTCACCGAGGCGGAGTGCCGCTGGACCGCCGGTCGGCTCGGGGCGCGGGTCCGCGGCGGCCTGTCGTCGCGTGACGCCGGGAAGGTCGACGACCACCTCCGGGGGTGCGCCGCTTGTGGGCTGGCGCTGCTGGAGCTGGCCGAGATCAACTCCGGTTTCCGGGAACTGCTGGCGTTCCTGGTGGTCGGCGGCTCCGCGCCCGCGTACCTGGGGGCGGCCGGAGCGGTCAAGGGAGCCGTCGTCATCGGATGGTGGGGCGGCCTCACACTCGGCCTCGCGGAGGCGGTGCGGCACGTGATCGGTTGGATCCGCACCGGTGTGGAGCGGGTCGGCAGCCGGACGGCCACCGCCACCGGCGCCGGGATGACGGTGATCGCGGCCGTACTGGCGCTCGTCATGCTGGCGAACGGTCCGGCGCCCGAACCACCGCAGGTGCAGCCTCCCGCCGAACAGCCCGAGCCGCCGGTGGACCCACCGGAGGACGACCCGCCCGCCGAGGACCCGCCACCGGACGAGGAGCCCGCCGACGATCCGCCCGGTGAGGAACCCGACGAGCCCGACGACGCGCCGCCGCCGGCCGACTACGTCATCACCACCGACCCGACACTGTCCACACTCGTGGCCGGCGCGGACGGCAGTCTGCCGGTCGAGCTGTCCGTCCCGGACGCACCGCCGGGACGCACCGGCACGGTCACCGAGGCCGCGCGGTCCGGTCGCGTCGCGACGGTGGCGGCCCACACGCCGTCCGGCGACCTCCGGCTCGTCCTGACGCTTCCGGAGTCCATCGGTGGGCCGGGTGGCGACGCCGGGGACGGATGGGACTGCACCGCCGGGACCGGTCGCGTCGAATGCCACCGGGACGCCCTGCGGCCGGGGCAGAGCACCGTGGCGAGGGTGCCGTTGACCATCCCGCCGCGGGTCACCGGGTTCCACGACATCCACGCCGAGGTCACCGGCCCGCGCATAGAGGGCGCCGCCGCGCTCCGCGTGCCGATCGCGCCGCCCGGCACCACCACCGCGTTCGCCGCCGTCGACGCGACCGGGGTCACCGCGACCGGGAACGGTTGGCTGACCTGCCGCCCGGGACCGATGTGCCTTCACCCGCTGGCGGACAATCACACCGTGGACCTCCAGCCGTACCTCGACGCGCCCGGCCGGCCCGGTGGCCTCGACCCGTCGGCGGCCGCCAGCGGCGCCCGTCTCGACCTGCCGGGGGGCGCCGAGGTGCTGTGGGCGGGGCTGCACTGGGCGAACTCGGGCGACACACCGCCCCCGTCGGTGCGATTGTTCGGCCCCGGCGGCGACGCGCACGACGTCGCGGCGGACCGGGAGTGGACCGGTGTCGAACGACCGGTCAGGCAGGCCGCCGCCGACGTCACGGCGCTGGTCACCGGCGCGGGCGACTACTGGCTCGCGACCGATTCCGCCGACATCCCCTCGGGACGGCATCAGTACGCCGGGTGGAGCATGACGGTGGTGTACCGCGTCGCGGGCACGCCGCCCCGGGAGACGGCCGTGTACGAGGGCCTGGCACAGCCCCGCGCGGACGACGAACTCACCGTCGGGATACCCGCCGGCGGCGAGGTCCAGGTCGCCTACACGCTGTGGGACGGCGACCGCACGCTCCTGGGCGACGACCTCTCGGTGGCCGGCAGGCCGTTGGGGATTCCCGCGAACCTCGGCCACAGCAGTGCGTACGGGGCGTTGGAGGGGCCCCGGCGGCACACCTTCGGCGTCGACGTGGGGGTGTGCCGCACGACCACCTCCCCGGAACCGACCGTTCTACTCCTGGACGCCGGAGGGGATCCGTTGGAGGTCGGAGTGCTGGCCGTGGCGACACCGGTGCCGGGATGACCTCCCGGACGACCGCCTGGGCGCGGTGGCGGGAACGGCTGCCGGACCTGGGCAGGGAGGCGGCCAGGTTCGCGGCGGTGGGTTCGGTCGCGTACCTGGTCGACACCGGTCTCTTCAACCTGGCGCACTACGCATGGCACGTCCACACCGTCCCCGCGAAACTGCTGTCGACGGTGTTCGCCGCCAGCCTGGCATTCGTCGGGAACCGCTTCTGGACGTGGCGTGACCGGGAGAGGGCCGCCCTCCACCGCGAATACCTGACCTACTTCGCGTTCAACACCGTCGGGCTGGGACTGACCCTGGGCGTCGCGGTCGGGTACCAGGTGGCGGTGGCACGGTGGCCGGAGGTGCTGGATAACCCGCTGGCTCTCAACCTGGTGGTGAACGTCCTGGGCGTCGGGTTGGGCACACTGTTCCGGTTCCACGCCTACCGGACCTGGGTGTTCCGCCGGGTGCGCCCGGAGTCGGCGCCCACCCGTTGAGGACACCGCCGGCCGCACGACCCGCCGCCACCTGGTCGCCGTTGAGGCCGCGGTGGGGCTCACACGTATCGTTACGGCGTGCGGTTGATTCGGCGACCACCCGACCGGTGGCGAAACCTCGCCCAGGAGCTCGGCAAGTTCGCGAGCATCGGGGCCGTCAACACCGTGGTGAACCTGGCGATCTTCAACCTGTTGCTGCCGATCGGCCCGTTGAAGGCCAACGTGGTCGCCACCGCCGTCGCCACCACGTGCTCGTACTTCATGAACCGGCACTGGACGTACCGTCACCTCCCGAAGTCGTCGCTGCGGCGTGAGTACGGACTGTTCTTCGCGCTCAACGTGGTCGGCCTGATCATCGAGTCGATGATCCTGTTCATCGCCCGGTACGGGATGCACTTCGACGAGCACACCGACGTCCTGGCGTTCAACATCGCCAAGTTCGGGGGCCTGGCGTTGGGCACCGCGTTCCGGTTCTGGTCGTACCGCCGGTTCGTCTTCGGCGCCCACCGGCCGGCGGTTCCCGACGAGGAGGAGACGGCCCGGACCTCCGCCGACGGCACCGTGGTGGGAGACGCGGCCCGGTAGGCTCTGGGCTCATGCGATCCGGTACCGGTGGCCCCGCCGACCTCTTCTACGAGGACCTGACGGTGGGACGCGAGTTCGACCTGGGTGAGGTCGTCGTGGACGAGGCGGAGATGCGGGCCTTCGCGACCGCGTTCGATCCACAGTGGTACCACGTGGACGACGAGCTGGCCGCCGAGAGCACGTTCGGCGGGGTGATCGCCAGCGGCTGGTTCACCAGCGCCCTCTTCATGCGGCTGTACGTGGCCGCCGTGCTGTCGCGCGCGGCCGCCGACGCCTCCCCGGGGGTGGAGGAACTGCGGTGGAACGCCCCGGTGCGCGCGGGCGACCGGTTGCGGGGTTCGCTGCGGGTGCTGGCGCAGGCGCCGTCGCGGTCCCGCCCGGGCCTGGGCACCGTGACGCTCTCGGGCGCGCTGCGTTGCGAACAACGTGGCGTGGTCGTGCTGCGGATGCGTTTCCGGGGTTGGTTCCGGCGTCGCCGCGGCTGACCCCGGTCACGACGGCCGTGTCGGCTCAGATGCCCGCGTCGTCGGTGGCACGCCGGTTGCGGTCCTCCTCGACCAGGCGGTACAACGTCGACTGCACCAGCTCCACCTTCGGCATGTCCTTGAAGATCACCGCGCCCTGTTCACTGGCTGACTGGACGATCAGCTTCCCGTAACGGAACATCCGCTGGATCACCGTCTGCTCGAACGACACGTCGTTGACCCGCGCGTACGGGATGTCACGCCCCTTGCGCGTGATGACGCCGGTCCGCAACAACAGGCGGTGGGTGGTGAACACGTAGTGCGTGGTGGCCCAGTCGACCCAGGGCAGCACCGACAGCCACAGCAGCAGCACCACGGCGACGGCCACGACGACGACCTGGCCGACACCCGACCAACCGCCCAGGGTGCCGGGGAGGACGAAGAACGCCACCGCGCCGGCCACCGCCACCACCACGAACCACACCGCCGGCCCGATCAGCTCCTTCCAATGGGGATGCATGTGCAACACCACCCGCTCGTCCTCGGAGAGCAGGTTCTGCGGGAACCCCACGGCGACCTCCTTCGGTGCGTCGTATGCAAGCTACCGCATATCCGGCGGATGTACCCCGGCATCGCGCAGCCCCGCGTGACCGGGGCGCGATCAGGCGACCCAGCCCTTGCGGCTGGCCTGCCAGCCCAGTTGGATGCGGGTGTCCACCCCCGCCGCGTCCATCAGGTCCCGCACCCGGCGCTGGACGGTGCGGAGCCCGACGCCCAACCGCACCGCGATCGCCTGGTCCGTCAGGCCCGCCAGCAGCAGCGACAACAACAACCGGTCGTCGGGGTCGGCGAGACCGGATTCGCCGGCGACATCCCCCGCCGAGACTCCCCCGGCGGCCGGCACCGCGGTCGGCCACACCTGCTCGAACAGCCCCGAGGCCAACCGCACCAGCGAGGGGTGCTCGGTGACCAGCGCGACCGGCTGGTCGGCTTCGGAGATCAACGCGGTCCGGCCGTCGACCAGCATCAGCTTCACCGGGAGTGTCGCGGCGAACCTGACCTGTTTCCCCTGGTCGGCGGCACGCCGCACGGTCGCCATCGCGGTGGGGTCGTCGAGCATCGCCTTCTCGTAGACGAGCCGGTAGCGGACTCCCCGGCGGACCGCGGCGTCACAGGAGGCGTGGGTGTCTCCGTCGGTGACCAACGGCGGCCTGACGAACTTGCACACCTCGTGCCGGGCGTGATCCTGGAGTTGACCGATCCGCGACCGCATGGCCGCCGCACCGCGCACCGTCTCCACACCCGCCACGACACCGTGCCGGGCCTGAACGTCCCGGTACACCTGCTCCAGTTCACCGAAGGCGGCGTATCCGGTGCGCAGCGCCTCCAACTGCTCGGACAACATGGAGATCAGTGAGGCGTCGGGGGCCACGGCGGCGAACCGCTCGTCGGTGACCATCCGCGCGAGTCCCCGCTGCGTCAACGTCCGCAACGCGCCCGTGGCCGCCGACTGCGATGTTCCCAGCGACGCGGCCAGCTCCGTGACGTCGGAGTCCGGGACGGCCAGCAGGGCGCGATAGGCGCCCTCCTCGCCGGACGTCAAGCCCAGGGCGCGCAGGGAGTGGCCGATCACGAACTGCACCTCCAAGGGGTCGGCGCGTGTGGGGTGGACCCGCCTCCGGGGCCGCGTGCCGGGCGGTACCGGGGTCGCCGGCCGGGCGTGTCGGAGCCGGCCCGCCCCGGTTCAAGGCAAACGTACGTGGTGGACGTCCCCCGCCGCCACCGGCGTGACGCGCCCCTCCGATTCGACGCACAACCGCCCGTCGGCGTCGATGTCGACGGCGGCACCGTCGAGACGTTCGCCGTCGGGCAGCCAGACGGATACGTTGCGGCCCACCGTATGGCAGTACCGCAAGTACGCCGCGCGCAACCCCGACCGCTCCGGGTCGCCCTGGGCGGCGTCCCAGGCCGTGTACCAGCGTTCCACCGTCCGCAGCAGGCCCGCGAGCAGCACGGTGCGGTCGAGGAGACGCGCGCCCGCCAACAGCAGCGAGGTGGTGTCGGGGCGGGGAAGCTCCTCGCGGGTCAGGGTGACGTTGAGACCCACACCCAGCGCGACGGCTCCGGCGGCCACCTCGGCGAGGATGCCGGCGGTCTTGTGTCCCGGCCCCACGAGCAGGTCGTTCGGCCACTTCAGGTGGGCCGGCACCTCCGCGCGGGTCTCGACGGTCTCGGCCAGCGCCACTCCCGCCAACAACGGCAGCCAGCTCCAACGGGCCTGCGGGGCGGTCGGTCGCAGCAGCATCGACACCGCGATGCCGCCGCGCGGCGGCGACACCCACTCCCGGCCGGCACGGCCCCGACCGGTCGACTGGGACTCGGCGGTGACGACCGTGCCGTGTGGAGCGCCCTCGGCGGCCAGCCGGGCGACCTCGGCGTTGGTCGAGCCGACCTCCTCCCGCACCCGGACCCGTCGCCACATGCCGCCGACCGACGACGCGGTGAGCCCCGCCGGGTCCAAGGGGTCGCGCACCGTCATGTCCGTTCCTCCCTGTCGATCCGTCCGACATTGTCGCCCGCGCCCCGGTGACGGATCTCCCCGGCCACGGCGACGGTGATCGGGCGAACCCGGCAGCCGGTACGATCGCCGCGTGCCGGATATCGATATTCACACCACGGCGGGCAAGCTCGCCGATCTCGCCGCCCGACGTGACGAGGCGGTACACGCCGGATCCGCCCGCGCGGTGGAGAAGCAGCACGCCCGGGGCAAGAAGACCGCCCGGGAACGCATCGCGCTGCTGCTGGACGAGGGCTCGTTCGTGGAGTTGGACGAGATGGCCCGGCACCGCAGCACCAACTTCGGGATGGAGGCCAACCGCCCCTACGGCGACGGGGTCGTCACCGGTTACGGGACCGTGGACGGGCGCGAGGTCTGCGTGTTCGCGCAGGACTTCACCGTGTTCGGCGGATCGCTGGGCCAGGTGTTCGGGGAGAAGATCGTCAAGGTCATGGACCTGGCGATGCGCACCGGACGCCCGATCATCGGCATCAACGACTCCGGTGGCGCCCGGATCCAGGAGGGCGTCGTCTCACTCGGCCTGTACGGCGAGATCTTCTTCCGCAACGTCCGCGCCTCGGGCGTCATCCCGCAGATCTCACTGGTGATGGGTCCCTGCGCGGGCGGCGCGGTGTACTCCCCCGCGATCACCGACTTCACCGTCATGGTCGACAAGACCTCGCACATGTTCATCACCGGCCCGGACGTGATCCGCACCGTGACCGGTGAGGACGTCGGGATGGAGGAGCTGGGCGGCGCCCGCACCCACAACACCACCTCCGGCAACGCGCACTACCTCGCCACCGACGAGGAGGACGCCATCGACTACGTCAAGCAGTTGCTGGGCTACCTTCCCGCCAACAACCTCGACGAGGCCCCGGCGTACCCCGTGGACGTGGACCTGTCGGTCAACGAGTCCGACGCGGCGCTCGACACGCTCGTCCCCGACTCGGCGAACCAGCCCTACGACATGCACGACGTGATCACCTCGGTGCTCGACGACGGGGAGTTCTGCGAGGTCCAGTCGCTGTTCGCGCAGAACATCGTCGTCGGCTACGGCCGGATCGAGGGTCACACCGTCGGCGTGGTCGCCAACCAGCCGATGCACTTCGCGGGGTGCCTGAACATCGACGCCTCGGAGAAGGCGGCCCGTTTCGTGCGCACCTGCGACGCGTTCAACATCCCGATCGTGACCTTCGTCGACGTGCCGGGCTTCCTGCCGGGCACCGACCAGGAGTACAACGGGATCATCCGGCGCGGCGCCAAGCTCCTGTACGCCTACGCCGAGGCCACGGTGCCAAAGTTGACCGTCATCACCCGCAAGGCGTACGGCGGGGCCTACGACGTCATGGGATCCAAACACCTGGGCGCCGACCTGAACTTCGCGTGGCCGACCGCGCAGATCGCCGTGATGGGCGCTCAGGGCGCGGTGAACATCCTGTACCGCCGGGAACTGGCCGAGGCCGCCGACCCGGCCGCGCGGCGCGCCGAACTGATGACCGACTACGAGGACACCCTCGCCAACCCGTACGTGGCCGCCGAGCGGGGCTACATCGACGCGGTCATCGCGCCCTCGGCGACCCGGGTGGAACTGACCCGGGGGCTGCGGCTGCTGCGTTCCAAGCGCGAGTCGCTGCCGCCCAAGAAGCACGGCAACATCCCGTTGTGACCCGTGGTGGCGGCGCCCTCCGGTGCCGTCACCACGCCACACCCGGCGGCGGCCGTCCGAGGACCCCTCGACGGCACGGCCACCTGCGACGACACCGCCGCGGTGGGGGTCATGCCGCGCACATCCACGCGGTGGCGGGTGCCCGATCCGCCCGGATTCCGGTAGCTTCGTTATGGGCGCGTGATCTTTCCCGGTACGACGCCGGGCCGTCGGCCGACCGGTCGCCGTGTGGTGACGGTCTCGCCGGCCGCTCGGCCGGGCCGGGGATCCAGCCCATTGGAATCTACATTGGAGTTTTGGATGTCCCTGCTCGACCACGATTGTTTTGGAAAAGTGTCCCGCCGGTATGCGATCCTCATCGACGTCGGTTACCTGTACGCCGCCGCCGCCGAGGTCCTGCTGGGTGTCACGTCCCGGCGCGAGTACAAGGTCGACGCCGAGAAGCTGATCAGCGCGCTCATCGCACGTGCCGCCCACCAGCTTCCCGACGGTGAACTGCTGCGGGTGTATTGGTTCGACGCCGCGCGAGACCGGGTGCCGACGGTGGATCAGCGCGTCATCGCGCACATGGAACTGGTCAAGGTGCGGCTGGGGAACCTGAACTCGCGCGGCCAGCAGAAGGGCGTGGACGCGATGATCCGCACCGACCTGGAACAGCTCGCCCGGCACCGCGCGATCCACGAGGCCATCCTGTTGGCGGGTGACGAGGACATGGTCTCGGCCGTCGAGATCGCCCAGGCGTACGGCGTGCGGGTCCACGTGTGGGGCGTCGAACCCCCGTACGGCACCAACCAGGCGGAACGGCTGGTGTGGGAGGCCGACACCTTGGACATCATCTCCGCCGAGGACTGCCGCTCCTACTTCGCCAAGCTGGGCACCGCCGCGGCCGCGTCCGCGAAGATCGCAGGCGCGCCGGTGGCCGAGCCGGTGCCGCAGCAGCCGTCGCCCGCCTCGGTCTTCGGGCAACGGCACTCGGTGGCGGTGACGATGAGCGCGGCCGAGGCGCTGGAGGAGGCCGAACAGGCCCGGCCGTCGTTCGTCCGCACCGGCGTGGGCGGCCAGTTCGAGCAGGAGGCGGTGGTCAGCATCGGCGAGTACGTCGCCCACAAGTGGATCCTCACCCGGGGACGGGAGAACATCGCCGACCTGTTGCCGGGGCCCACGCTGCCGACCGTCATCGACAAGGAGCTGCTCGTCGAGGCCGAGAAGGAACTGGGATACTCGCTGCGCGACCATCCCGGCGCCCGCATCTGGGTCCGCGACGGCTTCTGGGAGCGGGTCAACCGGGAATTCGACATCGAGAGGTGAACCAGTGCAGATCACGGTGACCGCGGGCTCTCCCGACGACACCGAGCTGGCGGTGGTGTGCGCGGTCCTGTCGGCCGCGACCACCGTCGCGCCCCCGGCGGCACCACCGCGCCGGTCGGCGTGGTCGGATCCGGCGGCCCGGCTGGGTGTGACACACGGATGGCGTTCGTCGGCGTTGCCTGGACGGGCTGGGAGCGCCGTCATACTTTAGGCTCACCGCCATGAGGTTCATTCTCGCCTCGGCATCACCGGCCCGGTTGCGCACCCTCCAGGCAGCCGGGCTGAAGCCGGAGGTAATCGTCTCGGGTTTCGACGAATCGACCGTCACCGAGGACACTGCGGGCGGCCTGAGTCGCGCCCTGGCCAAGGCCAAGGCGAAGAAGGTCGCCGCGCAGCTGGAGGACGACGCCTACGTGCTGGGTTGTGACTCGGTACTCGAGTTCAACGGCCGGATCTGCGGCAAGCCCGCCGACGCGGAGGAGGCCGTCACCCGGTGGAAGTCGATGCGAGGCGGCTCGGGTGTCCTGCACACCGGCCACTGCCTCATCGACACGCGCCGGGACCTACGACTGACCCGGTCGTCGGCGACGACCGTGTACTTCGCCGATCTGACGGACAAGGAGATCGCGTCCTACGTCGCCACCGGCGAGCCCATGCAGGTGGCCGGGGCGTTCTCGATCGACGGACTGGGTTCACCGTTCGTCGACCGGATCGACGGTGACCCGGGAACCGTCATCGGTGTCTCGATGCCCATGCTGCGGCGGATGTTCATCACGTGGGGCGTGCCGATGTCGGCGTTGTGGGACGCCGTCGATCGGTGAGACACCGCGTGTCCGGCGGCTGATTCGTACGTTAGAACGGTGTGGAGACACCGCGAATAGGAGACGATCAGTGAGCGACACGATCCGTGAACACCCCCTGAAGGGCCAATTCGACACCGCGACGGCGGAATGGCGCCGCACGACCAACCTCGACGGTTCGCCGGGCAAGCTGGAGATCGGCTTCGCCGACAACGGTCTCGTCGCGCTGCGTTACGCCGACGAACCCGACGGCACGATCCTGATCTACACCCCCGAGGAGTGGGACGCCTTCGTCGAGGGCGTCAAGGACGGCGAGTTCGACATCGAGGTGTTGGAGGAGGACGCCCGCCTGGCCGCCGAGGAGGAAGCCGCGCGGCTCGCCTCGGAGAACGCCGCCGAGAACTGAGCAAGCCCACCGTGGGCGGTGGCGTCCCCGTCACCGCCCCGGCGTACCGCTTGGTCCCCGCCATTGCGCGCGTGGTCCCCGCCGTCGGGGGCTCACTCGCTTTGTAATCCAGACAGACAGCGCTTTCCGTTGCCATAACGGACAGGCCGCCTTCGCCGGGCGGGGACCAAGCGGAACCGGGCGGGGACCAAGCGGAACGGGGAGGTCAGGAGGTGGAACGTGCGAACTTCCGGCTCGACCAGAACACCAGCAGGAGCGCGAGTGCCCCGATGAGGGCCGCCGCCTGCCAGATCACCGGGTTGGTCAGGTCGCCGTTGAACAGCGCCCGGGCGGCGTCCACCGCGTAGGCGAACGGATTGAACTTCGCGAGGGTGCGCAGCCAGTCGGGCGCGACCGTCAACGGCAGCATGATGCCCGACAGCAGCAGTACCGGCTGGGTGATCGTGTTGAGCAGCGGCGCCATGGCGTCCTCGCTCTTGAGCATGATGGCGACTCCGTAGGAGGCCGCCGACAGCGCCAGTCCGATCGCCAGCACGATGAGCAGCATCAGCCCGAGTCCGGCCCAGTTGATGGTGAGTCCGGCGATGAGCCCGGACAGCAGTACCAGGACCACGGCCTGGAACACCAGTGTGGACACGTCACGCAGCGACCGGCCCAGCAGCAGCGCCAGCCGGCTGACCGGGGTGACGCGCATCCGTTCGATGACGCCCTCGCGGATCTCGGCGATCAGCCCGAACCCGGCGAACAGGGTGCCGAACATCGCCATCATGATCACCAGGCCGGGGACGAAGGTCTCCATCGCGCCGTACTCGAAACCCATCTGCCGGGTCGGCATGTTCTGCAGCAGCGGCCCGAACAGCACCAGGTAGTACATGGGCTGGATGAGCATGACCAGCACCCAGATGGGCTGGCGGAGCACGAGGCTCATCTGCCGTGAGTACACCAGCCAGGTGTCGCGGATCAGTTTCATCGGGGTATCTCCTTATCCCGCCGACTCGCGCAGCGAGCGGCCGGTCTGCTTCAGGAACACGTCGTCGAGGCTGGGGCGGTGCAGCTCGATGGAGGCGGGCGCGATGTCGGCGCCGTCGAGGGTGCGCAGGATGTCGGGCACGGCGACCGAGCCCTCGTCCACGTACAGGCGCAGCAACGTCGTCCCGGTGGCGCCGGACTCGTCGGTGTCGATCTCGCGGACGAACGGCTTGTCCGCGAGGACCGCCGCGGCGTCCCGCCCGTCACCGGAGACGCCGATCTCGACGATGTCGCCGGCGATCTGGCGCTTCAGTTCCAGCGGGGTCCCCTCGGTCACGATCTCGCCGTTGTCGATGATGGCGAGCCGGTCGCACAGGGCGTCGGCCTCGTCCAGGTAGTGCGTGGTCAGGAAGACCGAGGTGCCGCGTTCGCGGAGTTTGCGGACCTCCTCCCACATGTGCGCGCGGGACTGGGGGTCGAGACCGGTGGTGGGTTCGTCCAGGAACAGCAGCCTGGGCCGGTGTACGGTGCCCAGCGCCACGTCGAGGCGGCGGCGTTGGCCCCCGGAGTATCCCTTGATCTTGCGGTCGGCGAACTCCGTCATCTCGAACGCCTCGACGACCTCCTGCGCGCGGGTCCGCTGCTCGGCCTTGGGCATCTCGTAGAGTTTCGCCTGCATGACCAGTTCCTCGCGGGCGGTGACCTCGCCCCACGTGCCCCCGGACTGGCCGACGTAACCGATGGCGCGGCGGACCAGGTGCGGTTCCCTCAACAGGTCGTGCCCGGCGACCCGCGCGGTGCCCCCGGTGGGTTCCAGCAGTGTCGCCAGCATCCGCAGCGTGGTGGTCTTGCCCGCGCCGTTCGGTCCCAGGAAGCCGAATATCTCGCCCTCCTTGACGGTGAGGTCGACGCCGCGGACGGCCTCGACCTCCTCCTTCTTCTGCCGGCTGCGGTAGGTCTTCCGCAGGCCGGCGGTCTCGATCAACATGCCGAGATACCTCTCTGTGTCACATCGTCCGATTTACGACATCACTTAGACATCATCATGTTCGCGGATGACAGTACCTCATCGTGCGAACTTGGTCAAAGTTGATTAATGATGATGGACATCCGCACCGACCTGCGAGGTGACGACCGGGTAGCCGCCGCCGAATGGTCAACGTCGACTAAAATTCGGCCATGTGGACGACCCGTCTCCTCATCCTCGGCCTGGTGCGCTGGCTACAGCCGGTGCACGGTTACGACGTTCTGCGGGAACTCATGTCCTGGGGCGTCGCCGACTGGGCGGGCGTCCAACGCGGCTCGATCTACCACGGCCTCAAGAAACTCGCCGCGGACGGCGACCTCGCCGTGGTCAAGGTCGAACAGGTCGACAACAGACCCGCCCGGACCGTCTACCGCATGACCGAGGCCGGCGACCGCCACTTCCACACGCTGCTGCGCGAGAAACTGTGGGGGTCGGCGGCCACCTCCCCGGACTTCCTGGTGGCGTGGAGCTTCGTGCCCGTCCTGTCCCACCGGGAGGCCGCCGCCATGCTCCGCAACCGGGCCGGGCTGCTGCGAGACGCCTACGGCGAACTCCAGGCGAAACTGGAACACCGCGGCAGCGACCCCACCGAACCGGACTTCCTGCCCGCGCACGTCACGGCCAGACTGCAACTGATGCTGCGGCACACCCAGATCGAGATCGACTGGAGCGCCGAGACCGCCAAGCGCATCGAGGCGGGGGAACTGTACGACGAATCCGACGACCGGCGCACCCGCGACGGCGCGTCGCACTGGCGCGACGGCATACAACGACTCGACGCGCACGGGCGGCACCGGCCGAAGCCCTGACGTCACCCGCTGTGCGGTCCGTCACGGGGGCGAAGCGACCCGAGGGGCCGGCTCGCGGCGGACTACACTCCATGCGGGCCGAACCCAGCAGGAGGAGTGACTTCAGTGCGCAAGGTGTTGATAGCCAACCGAGGTGAGATCGCGGTTCGGGTCATCCGTGCCTGCGTGGACGAAGGACTCGCCAGCGTCGCCGTCTACGCCGACTCCGACCGGGACGCCCCACACGCGCGGCTCGCCGACGAGGCGTACGCCCTCGACGGCCTCACCGCCGCCGACACCTACCTGCGGTTCGACAAGCTGCTGGACGTCGCCGCGCGCAGCGGCGCCGACGCGGTCCACCCCGGATACGGGTTCCTCTCCGAGAACGCCGACTTCGCCCAGGCGGTCATCGACGCCGGGCTCACCTGGATCGGACCGACACCGCAGGCGATCCGCGACCTCGGCGACAAGGTCGTCGCCCGGCACATCGCCGCCGCAGCGGGCGCACCCCTGGTCCCCGGTACCTCCGAGCCGGTCTCGGGTCCGGACGAGGTGATCGCCTTCGCCGACGAGCACGGGCTCCCCATCGCCATCAAGGCCGCCTTCGGCGGCGGCGGCCGGGGCCTCAAGGTCGCACGGGAACGCGCCGAGATCGCCGCCCTGTACGAGTCCGCGGTCCGGGAGGCCGAGGCCGCGTTCGGGCGCGGTGAGTGCTTCGTCGAGCGTTACCTCGACCGGCCCCGCCACGTCGAGGCGCAGGTCCTCGCCGACACGCACGGCAACGTCATCGTGGTCGGCACCCGTGACTGCTCGCTGCAGCGCCGCCACCAGAAACTAGTCGAGGAGGCGCCCGCGCCCTTCCTCACCGACGACCAGCGCGGCCGCATCCACGCCGCCGCCCGCGCCATCTGTGGCAAGGCCGGATACCACGGCGCCGGTACCGTCGAGTTCCTGGTCGGCGCCGACGGCACGCTGTCCTTCCTGGAGGTCAACACCCGGCTCCAGGTGGAACACCCGGTCAGTGAGGAGACCACCGGTCTGGACCTGGTCCGGGAACAGTTCCGCATCGCGCGCGGCGAGCGCCTGGACCTCACCGAGGACCCGGCCCCCAGGGGCCACTCCATCGAGTTCCGCATCAACGGTGAGGACCCCGGGCGCGGTTTCCTACCCGCACCGGGCACCGTCACGCGGCTGCGGCTTCCCAGCGGACCGGGTGTGCGCGTGGACACCGGCATCGACGAGGGCTCCGTCATCGACGGCAACTTCGACTCGCTGCTGGCGAAGGTGATCATCACCGGCGCGACCCGCCGACAGGCCGTCGAGCGCGCCCGGCGCGCCCTCGGCGAGATGGTGGTCGACGGCATGGCCACCGCGTTGCCGTTCCACCGCGCCGTCCTGACCGACCCCGCCTTCGTCGACGAACCGTTCCGGGTCCACACCCGGTGGATCGAGACGGAGTGGCAGAACACGGTCCCCCCGTTCACCGACACCGCGGCCCCCGAGGCCCCCGGTGAGCGGCAGAGCCTCGTGGTCGAGGTCGGCGGGAAGCGCATCGAGGTGACCCTGCCCGCCGGGCTCGCCCAGACCGCGGCGCCGGCGACCAAGGCGGCCCCGAAACGGGCCGGTAGGCGCGGTCAGGCAGCCGCCGTCGGCGGTGACGCCCTCGTGTCCCCCATGCAGGGCACCGTGGTCAAGATCGAGGTGTCCGACGGCCAGACCGTCGAGGCCGGCGACACGGTGCTGGTGCTGGAGGCGATGAAGATGGAGCAACCGCTCACCGCCCACAAGGCGGGCACCGTCTCCGGGCTCACCGCCTCGGTCGGGGACGTGGTGTCCGCGGGCACCTCACTGTGCGAGATCAAGAACGACGGCTGACGGGGGCGACGATGCGGTTCCACAACGGGGAGGTCCCGCAGACCGACCTGACCTATTCCGACGTGTTCATGGTGCCGACCCAGTCGGCGGTGACCTCCCGGCTCGCGGTGGACCTCTCCACACGTGACGGCTCGGGCGCCGCCGTACCGATCGTCGCCTCGAACATGACCGCCGTCTCCGGCCGCCGGATGGCCGAGACGCTCGCGCGCCGGGGCGGCCTGGCGGTGATACCGCAGGACATCCCGGTCGACGTCGTGGCCGAGGCCGTCGAGTGGGTCAAGTCCCGCGACACCGTCACCGACACGGCTCTGACCCTCACCGGCGGGCACACCGTCGGCGACGCGCTGGCGTTGCTGCCCAAGCGGGCCCACGGCGCGGTCATCATCGTCGACGACGACCGGCGGCCGGTCGGCGTCGTGACCGAGCACGACTGCGTCGGTGTCGACCGGTTCTCCCAGCTCCGGTACGTCGCGTCCACCGACGTCCTGACCCTCTCGGCCGGGACACCGGCGGAGGACGCCTTCAACCGGCTGTTCGAGGCCAACCGCAAGCTCGCCCCGGTGGTCGACGCCGACGGCAGGCTCAGCGGCATCGTCACACGCCCGGGTGCGTTGCGGTCGACGCTCTACCGTCCCAACACCGACGCCGCCGGGCGACTGCGGATCGCGGCGGCCATCGGCATCAACGGCGACGTCGCCAAACGCGCCGCGCAGCTTGTGGAGACCGGCGTGGACCTGTTGGTGGTCGACACCGCCCACGGCCACCAGGAACGGATGCGCGAAGCGCTGTCACTGGTCAGGGCCGTCGTCCCCGACACGCCGCTGGTGGCGGGGAACGTCGTCACCGCCGAGGGCGTCGCCGACCTCGTCGACGCCGGTGCCGACATCGTCAAGGTCGGTGTGGGACCGGGCGCCATGTGCACCACCCGCATGATGACCGGTGTGGGCCGTCCGCAGTTCTCCGCGATCCTCGAATGCGCCGCGGAGGCCCGCCGGCTGGGCAGGCACGCGTGGGCCGACGGTGGCGTCCGGCATCCCCGCGACGTCGCGTTGGCGTTGGCGGCGGGCGCCTCCAACGTCATGATCGGATCCTGGTTCGCCGGCACCTACGAGTCGCCGGGCGACCTGCAACGCGACGCCGACGGCAGGTTGTACAAGGAGAACTTCGGCATGGCCTCGGCAAGGGCCGTACGGCTGCGCACCGCGGCCGACTCGCCGTTCGAGCAGGCGCGCAAGGCGTTGTTCGAGGAGGGCATCTCCACGTCGCGGATGTACCTGGATCCGGCGCGGCCCGGTGTGGAGGACCTGCTCGACACGATCGTGGCCGGTGTCCGCAGTGCCTGCACCTACGCCGGGGCGTCCGATCTGGAGGAGTTCCACGAGCGCGCGGTCATCGGCGTGCAGAGCGCCGCCGGTTTCACCGAGGGCGCTCCGCTGTCGGATTGGTGACCGGTCGTGTACACGCCGGGACGACCGGCTCGGTAGCATCCGGGGATGACCTCTCCACGGTCCGGTACGGAAGTCCTCGTGGTCGATCTGCCCACCGAACTGATGTCACGGCTTCGCGACCTGGTCGGCGGTGAACTGTTGCACCGGTTCATCACCGCCGCGGTCGCCGAGCGGCTGCGGGAGTCCACCGGCGACCACCCGGGCCGGCCCGGCGGTGCGTCCGGGCGACCGTGATGTCAGACCGTCGATGTGTAATGGCGCCACACCGATGACGTGACCGGTTCGTGCGCCGGGACGTCCGGAGGTCGCCTCCGGCGCCGGGTGACGGCCACACCGACGAAAGGCGACCCCATGGCGTTGCGCTGGTATTCCACCGTCGTCGAGAGCGTCGACCACCGGGCCTTGGGAGCCTGGTGGGCGGAGGCGATCGGCTGGGACGTCCTCTTCGACACCGACGAGGAGGTCGTGGTCGTGCCGCCGTGGGCGGGCGAGCTGGGGCCCACGTTGGAGTTCGCGCAGCGCCCGCCGGGTCTGGTGTTCGTGCCGGTGACGGAGCCGAAGCGTACGAAGAACCGGCTCCATCTGGATTTCGCCCCGCATGTCGACGAGGACCGGGACGCCGTGGTCGCCCGCCTGATCGGACTCGGCGCCAGGCGGGTCGACGTGGGACAGCCACCGGAGGCGACCTGGGACGTCCTGGCCGACCCAGAGGGCAACGAGTTCTGCGTGCTGTCGAGCCGCGAGGTCTGAGGCCGCCGCGGCGTCACCACGGCGGCCGGTGCGCACCACGGGCGCGGCGGGTCAGTGGAACTCGTGCTGCATGAGCTGCCGGGCCGCCTCGGCGAGCGAACCGGAGAACGACGGGTAGATCGTGATGGTCTGCGCGAGCTGCGCGACCGTCAGGTGGTGCTCGATCGCGAGCGACACCGGCAGGATCAGCTCGCTCGCCTTCGGGGCGACGATGACACCGCCCACGACCAGTCCGGAAGCCGGGCGGCAGAACAGTTTGACGAAGCCGTCGACGTGGCCGGACATCTTCGCGCGGGCGTTGCCCTCCAACGGGAGCGTGACCGTCCTGGCCGGGACCCGGCCGGAGTCCACGTCGGCCTGGGTGGCGCCCACGGTCGCCAGTTCGGGGTTCGTGAACACGTTGGCCGCCACCGTCTGCAACTGGAGCGGCTTGACGGCCTCACCGAGTGCGTGCCACATCGCGATCCGGCCCTGCATGGCCGCGACGGACGCCAGCATGTGGACGCCGGTGACGTCACCGGCCGCGTAGACGCCGTTGACGTTGGTGCGGGAGACCCGGTCGGTCGTGATGAACCCGCCCGGACCGAGCGCGACACCGGCCTCGGAGAGGCCGAGACCGGCGGTGTTCGGCACCGACCCGACGGTCATGAGCGCATGGCTGCCGGTGAGTTCACGACCGTCCGCCAACGCGACCACGACACCGTCGCCCTCGGCGGCGACCCGCATCGCGCGGGCGTTGGGGATGATCGTCATGCCGCGTTCGGCGAACACCGACTCGATCGCCTGGGCGGCGTCGACGTCCTCGTGCGGCAGGACGTGTTCGCGGGACGACACCAGGGTGACGTCCACTCCCATCGCCAGGTAGGCGGAGGCGAACTCGGCGCCGGTGACGCCGGATCCCACCACGATGAGCTTCTCGGGGAGCGTCTCCAGGTCGTACACCTGCCGCCACGTCAGCACGCGGCGGCCGTCGGGGCGGGCGTCCCGCAGGATCCGGGGACTGGCGCCGGTGGCCAGGAGCACGACGTCGGCCTCGACCTCGTAGGGCTCGCCCGCGGAGGGCACGATGTGGACCCGGTGACTGAAATCACCGCTGCGGCCCAGCAGTTTCGCCCGCCCGGTGACGTATTCCACGCCGACCTTCAGCAGTTTGGCGCAGATGTCGGCCGACTGCTGCAACGCCAGCAGCTTCACCCGGTCGTGCACGGCGCCCGCGTCGACGGTGATGTTCTCCGCCATGACGCCCAGTCCCTCGGCGCGTTGTATCGAGGTCATGGCCGTGGACGAGGCGATGAACGTCTTGGAGGGGACGCAGTCGCTCAGTACACAGGCACCACCTGCGCCGGTGTCCTCCACCAGCGTCACATCGGCGTCCAGTTGGGCGGCCACCAACGCCGCCTCGTACCCGGCCGGCCCGCCCCCGACGATGACAATCCGCGACACGACCGACCACTCACTTCCGTTATTGCCGACAACTACCGCATACCGATTGTCTCTCACGCTATCTTCTTAAGCGTGCCGCTGTATGCCGCCTATGGCTCAAACCTCGATCCCGGACGCATGCGGGCGACCTGCCCCCGGTCCCCCATGGTGGGAACCGGGTGGCTGGAAGGCTGGCGCCTCACCTTCGGCGGCCGGGAGCTCGGCTGGGAGTCCGTCGTCTCGACGGTCGTCGAGGACGCGGGCGAACGCACCTTCGTGGCGTTGTACGACGTCGAGTCGACCGACGCGGGAACCCTCGACGAACTCGAAGGCGCCACCGGTGGCACCTATCGCCGGATCCACACCACCGCCGCGACCCTCAACGGCGACCAGCCGGTCTGGTTGTACGTGCTGAACGGGTACGAGGGCGGACTGCCGAGCGTGTGGTACCTGGCCGAACTGGCCGCCGCCGCGGAGAAGGCCGGCGCGCCGGCCGACTACATCGCGGCGCTCCGCAAGCATCCGACGACACCCTCGTAGGCCGGGTGGTGTCTCCGGCGGGTAAGCCCCGCGCGGACGGTCGTATGCGCGTACCCTGATGTCAACCGGTCGGTAACGACGTCGGGACGGTCGCCCGGTGAAGGCGACCGCCCCGCGAAATCGGTTAGCGGCGGTGACATCGTTGCCACGTAGGGCACCGTCGCTGACCACCGTCCTTACAGGACGTCGAGCAGACCCCAGCTGTCGTCGACGTTGGTGGCGTCGCAGTCGACGAAGTTGACGACGATGCTGTCATGGGCCATGACGTTGCCGCAGATGTTGCCGGCGTTCTGGTCGTCGCTCCAGCCGCCCTCGACGACCGGCGCGGCCTCGGAGGCCTGAGCGGTGCCGCCCGCGAACAGGATCGCGCCCGTGGCCAGAGCCGCCACCGCCAGAGTCTTACGCGCCCATGAGTTGGTCATGTTGATTCCTCTCGTTGTCGTGTGAGACGTGCGACGCACCGCCCGCGACGTATCGTCACCGAGCGGTTACGCGTCCACCACATGGAACACCAGAGAAGGGCCGGAGGAACCGGGTATCGCGAAACTGACGGGAAATTGACACAAAGGGGCCATAACCCCCCGATCGGTTGTCGCACATGACCCGGGCCGTGCCGTCGCGGGCGACGTCACGGCCCGGGTCGTCAGTAGGCCGCGGAGCCGCAGGCGGCGAGCGCGGTGTGCACGAGGACGCGGACACCGTTGGCGATGGCCCGCTCGTCCACGTCGAAGTCACCCTGATGCAGGTCGAGTTGCTCTCCGGGACGCCCGACGCCCAACCGCGCCATCGCGCCCGGCACCTGCTCCAGGTACCAGGAGAAGTCCTCACCGCCCATGCTGACCGGGGCCTCGACGACCGCCGACTCGCCCAGCGCCGCCGCGGCGGCGCCCGCGAACACGGCGGTGGCGACCCGGTCGTTGACGACCGGCGGAACGCCACGGGTGTACGTGACCTCGGCCTGGGCACCGGTCGCGCGGACCACGTCCTCGATGATCTGCGTGACCATGTCGGGGACGGTCTTCCAGGCGTCCCGGTCCAGCATCCGGACGGTACCCCGGACGCTCCCCTCCTGCGGGATCGCGTTGGCCGCCGAACCGGCGTTGATCGCGCCGAACACCAGCGCGCATCCGGTGCGCGGATCCAGGCGCCGGTCGAGCAGCGCCGGGACGTCCACGACGACCCGCGACAGCGCGTGCACCAGGTCGGTGGTCAGATGCGGCCGGGACGTGTGACCGCCACGGCCGCGCAACTGCACCTCCAGCATGTCCGAGGCGGCGGTCAGCGGCCCGGAACGGACGCCGATCATGCCGCAGGGCAGTTTGGGGTCGCAGTGGAAGGCGTAGATCGCCGACACGTCGTCGAGCGCGCCGGCGCGCATCATGACCGGCGCACCCGAGGGGAACTTCTCCTCGCTGGGCTGGAACACCAGCCGCACCCGGCCCGGCAGTTGGCCCCGGCGGTGCAGTTCGGCGAGCATCAGACCCGTGCCCAGCAGCACCGTGGTGTGGACGTCGTGACCGCATGCGTGGCAGACGCCCTCGACGGTCGACCGGTACGGAACGTCCTTGGGGTCGGTGATGGGGAGGGCGTCCATGTCGGCGCGGAGCGCCACGATCCGGCCGTCCTCGCTGTCACCGATGTCGCACAGGACACCGTTGCCACCGGGGATGAGGCGCGGTTCCAGACCGGCGGCCCGGAGTCGTTCGGCGATGTGGTTCGCGGTGCCCTGTTCGAAGCCGGAGAGTTCCGGATGGGCGTGCAGGTGGCGGCGTACGCCGATGAGTTCGGCCTCGTGAGTCTGGAGCCAGCCGTCGAGCACACCGGAGAGCGGATCGGAGGATCCCGCTTCGCGGCCCGACGGCCCTGGCTCGACATACATGACTTGATCCGCCTTTGTTTCTGCGGTCAGCGTCGGCATGGTGGTCACTGATCCACGGCTTTCGCATCGAGAACGGTTGATTCGGGGAACGTCGGTCAGCCTAGACCGACGATTGTTACGGTGCGCAACCGCCGCTGGGTCTGAAGACGGCTCGGTTCGGCCGTTGTCGATTCGTGGAGATGTTGACCGTCCACGACTCGATGACATCGACACCACGTCCCACACCTCCTATAACGCATCGGAGGGCACAAGGTTACGGGCGCGGCCGACCGCGGTGGCGACGACGACGGTCTATGCGGTTCGTGACTCGCCCGTGGGTAACCATCACGTTGAGTAATGAGAAATCGTGCCACGTCGTGGGATTCGAATTCACTGTTTTATCGAGAATTTACATTCCATTGACCGTTGTTACCCATAATGCGAGCGGTGTGTAACAGGCCCCCGCCTAAGCGTGCTTCGCGAGGCCGGAACGGGGCGCCCAACGGGAGGCGGCGCACCTGCGGCAGGAACGCGTCCAACTGCCCGAGCTCGAACCGGCACGCCCCGAGCACATACCACAGGTGACCGTTGACCCTGCCGTCCACCTTGTACTGGCCGTCCGACGTCATGGCCGCCCAGCCCTCCGGGAGTCCGGAGAGGATCAGTTCCAGATGTGGATCGTCGTCGATGCGCCACAACCGCGTCGTACCGTCGTCGCCGCCCGAGGCGAGCAGGGAACCGTCCGGGCTGAACGCCAGCGTCCACACGCTGCGCTGGTGACCGCGCAGCACCCGGTCCACCACGCCGGTGTCGGGGTCCCACATGCGGATCGCCAGGTCGTCCCCCGCCGTGGCGACCCGGCCGTCCGGATGGAACGCCACCGTCCACAGCTGTCCGTTGTGCTCGGTGAACTCGCGTTGCAGGGTCCCGTCCTCCGGGTTCCACACCAGCGCCCGCCCGTCGAGTGAGGCGCTCACCAGCAACCCGCCGTCGGGACTGAACGCCACCGAGTACACCCGGTCGGTGTGCCCGGTCAGGGTGGCGAGAAGCCGGCCCTCGGCCGCCAGCCAGACCCTCACCCGGCCGTCGTCGCAACCGGTCGCCAGCAGGGAACCGTCCGGGCTGTACGCGATCGACCGGACCCTGCCGCGGTGCTCGCGCAGCACGTGGATCTGCTGCCCGGTGGTACGGCGCCACAACCCCACCGTGTCGTCGTCGTTGGCGGTCGCCAGCACCTCGCCACGCGGGTCGAAGGCGATCGCCCAGATCTCGCGGTCGAAGCTGAAATGCCGCTCGAACGCCCCGGTCACCAGGTTCCGCAGGCTGATGCGGTGCTCGTTGCTGACGGTCACCAGGATCGGTTCGACCGGGTGCAGGACGACGTCGCCGAAACTGCTCAGGCCGTGGTCGCCGCGGCCGTGCTCCACCGGCTCACCGATCCGGGTGTCCCACAACCGGACCAGCCCGTCGCTGCACCGGGTCGCGAGCATCCGCCCGGTGCGGTCGAAACTCACCGAGGTGACCTGCCTGCCGTGCCCGGCGATGGTGTGCTCGCATCGCCCCTCGTCGCTGTTCCACAACCGGGTGATGTTCTGGTCGTCGCTGATGGCCAGTTGCGCCGAATCCGGCCGGAACTCGAACGGCCACACCGAACCGGTGTGCTCGTCCAGGGTGCGGTGCGGTTCGCCGGTCTCGGCGTCCCACAGTTGCACGGTGCCGGAACGGTCCCCGCTGGCCAGCCACCGGCCGTCCGGCGAGAACGCCACCCAGTACAGGTGCGCGGCGTGCCGGAGCGGACCGTACACCGGCCGTCCCGTGTCGGTGTCGAAGACGTGGACGGCGTCGCCGGTGTCACCACACGCCAGCAGCGGCCGCGTCGGGTGGAAGGCCAGGCTGTACACCCTGCCCGACGGCTCCTCCAACACCCGGAGCCGTTCCCGGCCCCGGCCGTCCCAGAGCTGGAGCGTCCCGTCACCGCCCCCGACCGCCAGGTACCTGCCGTCCGGGGAGTACGCGACCCGGTAGACCGGCCTGTCGCAGATGCGGTGCTCGGCGAGCAACCGCCCGTTCACCGTCGAGAGGACCCGGACGGCACCGCTGCGGAAGGCGACCGCGGCGACGTCGCCGTCGGGATGGAACGCCACCGAGTAGGCGATGTCGTCCGCCACGTCGAACCGCCACACCGGCCGTCCCGTCGCGGTGTCCCACATCCGCAACACCCCCGCGGCGTCCCCGGTGACCAGCAGGCCGCCCTGCGGCGCGAACTCCATGGGCCACACCCAGTGGTGGTGTGAACCGGTGACGCCCAGGGGTTCGCCCGTCGCGACGTTCCAGATCCGCACCGTACCGTCCGCCGACCCGCTCGCGAGCCGTTCGCCGCCGGGTTCGAACGCCACCGCGTACACCCGTGCCGAGTGCCCGCTGAGCGTCCGGATCGGCTGCCCGGTCGCCGAGTCGCACAACAGGACGCCGCCGTCGTCCGAGCCGATCGCCACGATCGTGCCGGTGCCGTGGTACGCCACCGACGCGGGCAGCCTGCCGATCCGCTGATCGAATCCCACCCGCACACCGACCGACGCCGGGTACAGCTGGGCCTCGACCCGGTGCCGGCCCGACACCACCGCCCCGGTGGCCACCGCGTGGTCCAGCAGCAGCGGGTCGGCGGAGACCTCCACCAGCGCGGCGTGCCCCCACCGGCTGTCCCGCCACTGCGCTCCCGCCAGGTCCACGTGCAGCAGCCTGGTCCGGTCGAGCACGGCGTCGGTGAGGTCCACCCGGTTCAGTCTCGCGTTCTCCAGTCGCGCCCCGGTGAGATCGGCACCCGACAGGTCCGCGCCCGACAGGTCCACTCGCGACAACAGGGCGTCGCGCAGGTCGGCGCCCCGCAGGTCCACACCGGGCCACTGCCGTTCGCTCAGGTCCTCGCCCCGCAGGATCGCGCCGCGCATGTTCCTGCTGTACGGCGTGTGCAGCGCCGCGGCGATCCGGCGGGCGTTGAAGTGCGCGACCTCCTGGGCGACGTCGACGTGGTCGCGGACGTGCTCGATCCAGCGGCGGCAGTGCGCGTGGTCGGCGAGGTCGCACAGGAAGTTGCGGGCCAGGTCGGTGAGGCGCCGCTCCGACAGCAACACCGGATCCGCGCCCGGTTCGGCCAGTTCCTCGGCCAGCCGGGCCGCCACCAGCCACTCCATGATGGACGAGTGGATGAAGGTGAACGGCTCGTCCTCGCCGTCGTCGACCTCGTCCACCGCCTCGTCGGTGTCCCCGAGCCGGACCAACAGGGAACCCGACCCGACGGCGTGGACTCGCTGATCGGTCGACAGGACCCGCGCCGTCACGCTGGTCAGCGTCTCGGCCACCTCCGTCAACCGCGACAACGGCAGCGCCGCCGTCCGCTCGGTCCACAGTGTCGTCGCGAACCGGGTGACCGCGTGCATGAGCTCGTCGACGGTCAGCCCCGCCGCGCCCGGCCGCTCCGCCTCGAAACGCAGCCAGGCGTGCAGGATCTCCCGGTACAGGTCGGCCGGGCTCAACGTCACCCGGCTCTCCGCGACCCGGCGCAACTGCGCCGCTTCGAGGGAGGCGATGAAACCCAGCATCCGGGGGTTCATCGCCAACTCCTCCAGGTTGGCGATCCGGCCCACCAGTTCCAGCCGCTCCCTGGCCCGCGCGGTGTCGCCGCCGAAGTGGTTGACCAGGAACGCCTCGATCTGGCCGTGGTCGAATCGGCGCAACGACAGGATCCGGTGCTGCGGCAACGACTCCACCCGCTCCCCCAGGGCGGTACGGACCTGCCGGTGGGACCGGAAGTGCTGGGTGCGGCTCGTGACGAAGATCTTCGCCTTCCCCTTCGCCGCCTGGATGAGGTGCGACAGGTGATCGGCGGCCGTGTCGTAGGTCAACCGTGCCGCCAGCTCGTCGAAACCGTCGAACAACAACACCAGCCGGCCCTGCTCCAGCAGGTAGTGGAAGGCACGCAGGTCGATCCGGTCCTCACCGTGGTTGGCCAGATGCGAGGCCACCATCGCCGGGACCGTGTTGGGCCGCTCCTGCCTCCCCAGTTCGATGTAGAGCGGCATCAGGTGCGGATAGCGTTCCGGGATCCGCTGCGCCAGTTCCCGCAACGCGAACGTCTTGCCCGTCCCGAACTCGCCGAGCAGGAGCACGAAACGGCCGTGCGGATCGTCGGCGAGTTCCAGCAGTTCTTCGAGGAGCGTGTCACCGCGTCGCGCCTGCTGCGCGTCAAGGTCGCGGAACCGCTGCGGCACGTAGAGGTCCGGCGCGTAGGCGCGGCTCGACGCCAGGAGCTGGTTCTGCTTGCGGACGTACCGGCTCAGGTCGAACAGGCCGCGCAATCCCTGGAACTCCAGGAAACTCTGGATCCGCACCGCGCGACGCCGCGCCTCGGCGTGCAACTCGTCGCCGGGCGGCCGGTCGGAGTCGTACACCAGGTACGACTCGAAGGCGGTGCTGCCGGAGAACGCCGCCCCCAGGAAGTCGGTCAGGTCCGCGCGGTCGGGCGATCCGCACACCACGCCGACCTGGATCTGGCTGACGATGCCGCCCTCGCTGCGGGTTATCAACAGATACGCCGGATCCGCCTCGATGCGGTTGATCCGGGCGTCGGCGAACCGCACCTGGCACACCTCGTGCACCCGGTCCAGCAGGATCTGATGCGGGTCGCTGGTTCTGACCGGCCCGGCCGTCACCGGTACCGTCGCCACCTCCACGGGACCGGCGGGCACATCCGGGGCACCGAACACGTCGACCAGCCCGGTGAAGCCGTGCGGCCGGGCCACCACCGGTGCCTCCGGCCCGCGCCACACCCGGACCTCCTCCACGCCGATCTCCACCAGCTCGGGAACACCCGTGGGCGACGCCTGGTGTGCCAACAGGCCGCCCGCCAACTCCACCAGTGGCGCGTCACCTCGGCGGGCGCCCTCCCCGGGCCCGTGGAACAACAGGTGCAGCCGCGGCGCGAGATGCCGGTTGAACTGGTCGGTGTCGTGCAGCATCCCGTGGTGCAGCCGCAGCCGGGTGCCGGCGTGCACGGGCGCGTGGTTCATGACACCCAGCCGCAACCTACCGGCCTCGACGGCCCCGCCCAGCCACCGCGCGAACGCGGCCGTCTGCCGCTGCCCGAGACTTCCGCCGTCGTGCTCCGGGAGATGGCTCATCGACCACGTCGAGTTGAACGCCGCCACCGACAGACGCAGATCGTCGTAACCGAACTCGCTCCACGGCTGGTGTTCACCGAAACCGGCACCGGGGACGTCCGAGTACAGGTCGGCGAAGATCGCCGCGAACCGTTCGAGTTTCGGGTAGTACGGCTCCCGGGCCGGGACCTCCTCGTCCTCACACAGCGCGAAGTGCGCGCGGCACTTCGACAGGCTGATGTCACCGCGACCGGGCACCGTCACCAGCCTCCCCGGCGCCGTCGTCAGCTCGTCCCGCAACTGGGTGAGGAACCGCAACGCGTGCTCCATACCGGACGGTGTCGCCGAGGCGGTGACGTCACCCGACACCACCACCAGATCGGGAACGGGCGCGCCGGCGTTGCAGAGGGCGTCGGTGTGCGCGACCACACCGGCGGCCTGCGCCGCCCAGTCGCCGCGACCGTCGAGCCGGGGACCGGGCACGTGCAGCACCGAGATCGTCTCCGCCGGGGACATCGCCTCACACCTTCGTCGTCGGCCGCGCGGGCGGCTGCTGTCAGTTGCGGCCGTCGCGTGCCGGAAGCGCGGCGGTCACCGCCGCCGCCAACCGGGAGAGGTCGGCCCGGCGGTAGTCGTCGGGGAGGACGGCCAGATCGACCAGCACCGCGTTGAGTTCGTCGATGTCCACGACGTCGGGCTCCTCCACGCGGTGCCGGGACTGTTCCAAGGGTAGTTCCCTGCCGTGGGAGTAGCTGGCGGCCAGATCGTACTGCCAGCCCCGGAAGTGGGAGAGCGAACCGGACACCAACAGGCTCTGTGCGCCCCGTGGCAACGGATCCACCGACACGGCGCGGTCGGTCAGGTCCACGGTGAACATCGACAGGTTCCGGGACACCGCCACCCGGGGACGCACCGTCGTCCGCAGCCCCAGGTAGAACAGGGCGACGATCGTCACCAGGATCTCGTCCCGGACGTCGGCCGCCCGCCAGTCGTTCTCGCCGCCGGAGCGGAACTGCGCCGCGTAGCGTTCGCACAGCCCCGTGTCCATCGGGTCGGCCAACTCCACCTGTAGGCCGAACGCGCCGCCGCGCCGGCCGCCCTCGGCCGCCAGCCGTGGCAGCAACCGCCTGCGCAGCAACGACCCTGTGCCGTCCCGGTGCGCCCAGTGCGTCGTGTGGTCCCGTTCCTCCGTCAACACCCGGTCGACGGCGGCGTCGTCCAGGCAACGCAACGCGCTCGCGTCCTCCAGCGCCTTCTGGCGGCCCCGGCGGTCCCGGATCACCGCCAGGGCGTAGAAACCCAAAACCAGCAGGATCGCCTCGTTGATGAACTCGTCACCGCCGAACACGTCCAGCAGGCTCACCGCGGCGACCACGAAGGCCATACCGCAGGCGACGATCAGGTCGAGGTAGTCACCGGAAGACCGTGCGAAACCACGGATCCGGTCGCGCACGGAACGCCGCATGACTGTCCCCTTCGGAATACGGGTGGACCGGGCCGCCACATTCTACGGTCGGACGGCCACTCAGCGCAGCGGCCCCGATTCGCGGCCCTGTGAGACCATTGCCGCCGTGTCCCACGCATCACCGGAGCGCGCCGCACGCCGCATCGCCCCGCTGGACCGGGTCCGGTTCGGCATCCTGGCCGCCGGCCTGCTGTGTTGGGCCACGGGTCTGCTCCCCCACGCGGACGCGGTCGCCAGCCTCACCCGGGTGGCGCCGCTCCTGCTGTTCCTCGGCACCGTCATGGTGATGGTGGTGATCCTCCAGCACTCCCAGGTGTTCGACGTCGCCGCCGCCGGTCTGGCCCGGCTCGGCCGGGGGAATCACGCGGTCCTGTTCGGTTGCACCGTCGCGCTGGCCGCCGCCACCACGATCTTCCTCAACCTGGACACCACGATCGTCCTGCTGACACCGGTGATGCTGGCACTCGCCCGCGAGACCGGCGCCCCCGGACTCGCACTCGGCATGACCACCGTGTGGCTGGCCAACACCGCCAGCCTGCTGCTCCCGGTGTCGAACCTGACGAACCTGCTGGCCGCCGACCGGATCGGCCTGACACCACTGGAGTTCGCGGGCCGGATGTGGCTGCCGCAACTGGCCGCGCTGCTGGCCACGGCGGGCTGCCTGTGGTGGTTCTACTGGCGCAGAAGGCATCGCGAGCTCGACGTCTACCGGTCTCCCTCGCTGCCTCCCGTCGCCGACCGGCCGCTGTTCACGGTGGCGGCGGTGGTGTGCGCCGGATTCGTCGCCGCCGTGCTCGCGGGAGTCCACATCGAACTCGTGTCCACCGCGGCCGCCGTGATCCTGTTGGCCTACTGCCTCACCCGCCGGCGTGACCTGCTCGACTGGTCGCTGTTCCCCTGGCGGCTACTGGTGTTCGTGACCGGGCTGTTCCTCCTGGTGCCCGCGATCATGTCCTGGGGCGTGGCGGACCTGCTGTCGGTCGCCGTCGGTGACTCGGCCGACGACGCAGAGACCGTGCGGGCCGGGCTCACCGGAGCGGCACTGTCCAACCTGGTCAACAACCTGCCGGCGTACACGGCGGTCGAGTCGGTGGTACCCGAAGGGCACCTGACACCGTTGCTGGGACTGCTCATCGGCACGAACGTCGCGCCGATCGTACTGCCGTGGGCGTCGCTGGCGACCCTGCTGTGGTTCGACCTGGCCACCGGACGACGCGACGGCGGCACCGACCGGATAGACGTGCCGATCCGGCGGTTCATCGCCACCAGCGGCGTCCTGGCCGTGCTGGCCACGGCGGGCAGCCTCACCGCGCTCGTGCTCACCGGCTGAACCCTCCGCACCGCCGGGCGGGACCACTCACCCGGTGACGACCGCCAGGATCGCCGCCGGAACGATCAGCAGCACCGTCAACCGCCACCAGGAACGCTCCACGGCCCGGACCGGCCGCCCCACCAGACGACCGGGCTTACCGAAATCCTTGGGCGCCAGGTAGTCCAGCTCCACCCGGTCACCCGGGCGCAGTCGCAGGGCCACCCTGCCCGCCGGATTCGTCGTGCCGTCCGCCCGCCACACGCCGGCCCGCAACATGAACAGTCTCCGGCTCGGTACGGGTATCTCGTACTCCGCCCACTCCGACAGCGGCACCGACACACCGTTCACCGACAGCAGCGGCGGCCGGGTCGGTGCCTCACCGTCGTGCCGGTATCCGAAACGCACGGCGACGAGGGCGTCCCCCGTGACTCCGTCCGGCGACTCGACGCGGCGCACGTCCCCGGGCGCGGGCCACGCGACCGGGATCCCGGCGCGGGAACGACGTGTCTGGAACCGTCGCGACACCCTCGCGCCGCCCACCACCGACGCCGCCAGGCACCACGCGGCGGAGACCAGGCACACCGCGGCGACCGATCTGCCGACCACCTGAATGAACGGCCCGGGACCGGTCGAGGCCGGATCCCCGGACCGGTACCACTCACACCACCGCAGTGTCGCGTCGCAGCGGGTCCACAGCGTGACCGTGTCGCCCACCGAGTCCGGCGACACCACGGACCGGCCGAGTGTCCGCGTGATCCGCTCACCGTCCGGCATCGTCGCGGTGACGTCGCATTCGGTCCACTCCCCGACGCCGTACCAGTGGATCCCGGTCACGGTGCGACAGTCCAGTACCTCCACCGGTGTCGTCCGCATCGGCGCGAACGGCGGCGCGAATCCCGGATGACCACCGCCGATGGAGATCAACGTGAGCCCGAACACGACCGCACTCGTCAACAACACCACGGCCTTCAGCACGTTGGCGACCCGGCCCGTGCCGGTCCACACGGGGACGGGGCGTCCGGCGGGCGGCGGTACGTCGGGGTGCGCCGAGTCGGCGGCGGGTGCGGCAGGGCGGCCTGGGGCGTCGGCGTTCATCGTGATGACTTCCACGGAGAGGGGTCGCCGAACGGGCAGGCGACGTGGGCGGGGGCGGATCACCTGCCGGAGTGATCGAGGCCAATCTAACCGACCGGCAGGCGGCCCCGGCGGGGCACCGGCCTCGCCCGGTCCGCGACTCCCGAAGACGCGGGCGTGGCCGTCAGAACGACTCGGGTGGGCGGTAGGAGCCCCAGACCTCGCGCAGCGTGTCACAGACCTCCCCGACGGTCGCCAGCGCCGCCAACGCCCGCTTCGCCGGGTACAGCACGTTGTCGGTCCCGGCGGCGGCGGCACGTACGGCGTCGAGGGCCCGGCGCACCTCGTCGCCGTCCCGTTCGGCCCGCAGACGTGCGAGACGTTCCCGTTGCGCCGCCTCGATCGCCGGGTCGACCCGCAGCGGCTCGTAGGGTTCCTCCACGTCCACGGTGAACCGGTTGACACCAACGACGACCCGCTCACCGGAGTCGATCTCCTTGGCCGTGGCGTACGCGGTGTTCTCGATCTCGCCCTTCTGGAATCCCGCCTCGATCGCCGCCACCGAGGACCCGAAGTCGAAGACCCGGGCGATGAGGTCCTGCGCGGCCGCCTCCACCTCGTCGGTCATCGCCTCCATGAAGTACGAACCGGCGAAAGGGTCCACGGTCGCCGTCACGTCGGTCTCGTAGGCGAGGACCTGTTGCGTCCGCAGCGCGAGACGGGCCGCCTTCTCTGTCGGCAGGGCTATCGCCTCGTCGTATCCGTTGGTGTGCAGGGACTGCGTACCCCCCAGTGCCGCCCCCAGGCCCTGCACCGCGACCCGGATCAGGTTCACCTCCGGCTGTTGCGCCGTCAACTGGACACCGGCGGTCTGCGTGTGGAAACGCAGCATGTGCGACTTGGGATTGCGGGCGCCGAACTCGTCACGCATCACCCGTGCCCAGATCCGCCGCGCCGCGCGGAACTTCGCGATCTCCTCCAGCAGCGTGGTGCGCGCGACGAAGAAGAACGACAGGCGCGGCGCGAACTCGTCGACGTCCAATCCGGACTCGATGGCGGCCCGCACGTACTCCATGCCGTTGGCGAGGGTGAACGCGATCTCCTGCGCGGGCGTCGCGCCCGCCTCGGCCATGTGGTATCCGGAGATGGAGATCGTGTTCCACTTCGGAATCTCGTCGCGGCAGTACGCGAAGGTGTCCGACACCAGCCGCAGCGACGGCGCGGGCGGGAAGATGTAGGTTCCCCGCGCGATGTACTCCTTGAGGATGTCGTTCTGGATGGTGCCGGTCAACGCCGACGACGCGACCCCCTGCTCCTCCGCCACCAGTTGGTACAGCAGCAGGAGCAGCGACGCCGGCGCGTTGATCGTCATCGACGTGGAGACCTTGTCCAGCGGGATCCCGTCGAACAGGGTGCGCATGTCCGCGAGGGAGTCGATCGCGACACCGACCTTGCCGACCTCGCCGTGCGCCAACGGGGCGTCGGAGTCGTAACCCATCTGGGTCGGCAGGTCGAAGGCCACCGACAGGCCCATGGTGCCCGCCTCCAGCAGCTGGTGGTAGCGGCGGTTGGACTCGGTGGCGGTGCCGAAACCCGCGTACTGCCGCATGGTCCAGGGCCGGGCGGTGTACATCGTCGGGTACGGGCCCCGCGTGTAGGGGTACTCACCGGGCGCTCCGAGCCGTTCGCCGAGACCCGGCGCGACGTCGTCGGGACCGTAGACCGGCGCGATGGGGAAGCCTGACTCACTGTGACGAACGGACATGACGCCGATCTTAGAGGCTGTCCTCGGTCCTCGTTCGTCGCGAGCGGTGTCCGGTCGAGTGCATTCGCAAGGCGGAGGAGGCGCTGCGTACCGGTGTTGTACGCAGGGCCTCCGACAACGCCGCGAGGCGCCGACCGGGCGACGCGCAGCAGAACAGCAGGACCGAGGACAGCCTCTCAGAGGCTGTGGATCACAGGGGGCGCGCTCATCACCGCCGGGTGACCCGTCCGGGGGCGCCGGGGCGGACGGCCCGGTCACCCGCGGTGCGGGGGCCGCCATCCTCCACCCCATGGCTTGAGCGTAGAACGAGAATCCGGACCCTGTCGAGCCGGTGGACGCGCGCCTGTGGACAACCCGGCGGTTGTGGACAACCGTGGACGTGTGACGCCGTACGGCCGCACGCCACCCACACGCCCCCGGAAGGCCGTCCGAGGGCGAGGCGACAGCAACGGGGGCCGGATCGGAAATCAGCCGGAACCTTGACAGGTAGCCGCGACTCCACTCACCGTGATGGGGGCGACCTGGATGCGCCGGAGTGGCGAAAGCAGGCCACACTTATGTCCGTAAGGAGGCGCCCCCGTGACTTACCCGCCCCCCGGTCCGCAAGCCGATGAGCGGCCCCACTTCCACACCGGCCCTGCGACCGGACCACAAGCCCAGTCCACCGTCCTGGCCAGCAGATACGAGCTGACCGCCCGCATCGGCGACGGCGGCCACGGCACCGTGTGGCGTGCCCACGACCGGCTGCTCCGCCGGGACGTCGCCGTCAAGGAGGTGATCCTGCCGCCCGGCCTGTCCCCGGAGGAACGCGACCAACTGTGTCAGCGCACCCTCCGTGAGGCGCAGGCCGCGGCACGCCTGTCGCACGCCTCGGTGGTGCGGGTGTTCGACGTCATCACCGAGAACGGCCTGCCGTGGATCGTGATGGAGCTGCTTCAGGCCCGCAGTCTCGCCGAGATCATCGGCGGCGACGGTCCGATGCCTCCCCGGGTGGTCGCCAAGATCGGTCTGGCCCTGACCGGTGCGTTGGAGGCCGCGCACGAGGCCGGCATCCTGCACCGCGACATCAAACCCGGCAACGTGCTCATCAGCGGTGACGGCCGGTGCGTCCTGTCGGACTTCGGTGCCGCGGCCGGTTCCGCCGGCACCGGGCACACCGCCCCGGGCATGGTCCTGGGCTCGGCGCACTACATCGCGCCGGAACGTGCGGTGGGTGGCCCGGCCGAGCCCGCCAGTGACGTGTTCTCGCTGGGTGTGACGATGTACGCCGCGCTGGAGGGCCGACCGCCGTTCGAACGCGGCGAGACCTCGGCGACCATGCACGCCGTCGTCCACGATCCGCCGGAGGCGCCCCGCAACGCCGGTCCGCTCGGTCCGCTCCTGGCGGGCCTGTTGGAGAAGGACCCGAAACGCCGGGTCGATCTGGCGCACGTGCGCAACACGCTGACGGCGTTGCTGGCCGGTCCGCTCGCCGGTGACGGTCCGCAGTCGCCCGCCTCACCCCCGACCTCCGGTGGCCCCATCTCCGGCATCCCGATGCCGCCGCCGGTGACCTCGCCGGCGGGTCCGGCCGGTCCGCCCGTGGGGCCGTCGCCGACGTCGGCGTTCGCGGCGCCACCGCCCGGTTTCCCTACCGCGCCCGACGGGTACCGGGAGACTCCGGCCGCCACGACGAAGCCCAACCGGACGCCGTTGCTGCTGGCCGGGGGGATCGGTGCCGTCGTGCTGGCGATGGTCGTCACCCTGATCGTCGTGTTGTCCTCCGGTGAGGAGGAGACGCCACCACCGATCACGTCCACCGGCGACTCCGAGGAGGAACCACCTCCCTTCGAGACCGAGGTGTACGCCGACCCCGACGGCCGGTTCACGGTGGAGATCCCCAAGGGATGGGACATCGTCAAGGGCGGCGAGACCTATGTCGACGTCGTCGATCCGGACAACGAGGACCGGTGGCTGCGGTTGAACGTGCCCCCCAAGGAGGGCGACCCGCAGAAGGTCCTGGAGAACGCGGAGAAGGGGTTCAAGAACGACGGCCGCAACTTCGTGAAGGGGTCGTTCGAACGGATCTCGCTGGAACCCGCACAACTGGCCGGTGTCGACGGCTACCAGTTGGAGTACAAGGGGATCCGCGCCAACGACGAGCAGCCCCGTCACGCGATCTGGTTGATCGTCCACACCGACACTCACAACTACCACGTGTACATGTCGGTGCCGGAGGAGCTGTTCGCCGACAGCCTGGCGATCTACGAACACGCGGTGGCGACGTACGAGTTGACCGCCTGAAACGCTCCGGGTGTACCGGTTCCGAGAGCCGGTTGTGAAAGGATCGCAGCCATGGCAGATCCGATGACGACCGACACCTTGGACAGTCTGCGCGCCGTGACGTTGCGGTGGATCACCGACGATCCCGACGCGGCCACCCGGGACGAGTTGTACCGGCTCCTGGACCGGCTGCCGGAGTCCCACGGTGAACTGGCGGACCGGTTCGCGGGGCGACTCGTGTTCGGTACGGCCGGGTTGCGCGGGCCGGTCCGCGCCGGCCCCAACGGGATGAACCGCGCGGTGGTGCGGGCCGCGGCGGCGGGCCTGTCGGCGTGGCTGCACCGGCAGGGCGTCAGCGGCCCGGTCGTCGTCGGTTACGACGCCCGGAACGGTTCGGCGGAGTTCGCGGATGAGACGGCGCGCGTCGTCACCGGTACCGGCCGTGACGCCCTGGTGCTGCCCCGGCCGTTGCCGACACCGGTGCTGGCGTTCGCGGTGCGGCACCTGGGCGCGGTCGCCGGGGTGATGGTCACCGCCAGCCACAATCCGCCCGCCGACAACGGTTACAAGGTCTACCTCGGTAAGGAGCTCGGCGGCGCGTCGGGCGCGGGGGCACAGATCGTCTCCCCGGTGGACACCGAGATCGAGGCGGCGATCGCCGGTCTCGGACCGCTCGCCGACATACCGCTGGGTGATCCCGGCACGGTGTTGGACGACTCCATCGTGGCGGAGTACCTGTCGGCGGTCGCGTCGGTGATCGACCGGGACGATCCCAAGGAGTTGACGGTCGTCGCCACGCCGATGCACGGCGTCGGGGGCGAGGTACTGGTGGCGGCGATGGAACGGGCGGGTTTCGCGCCGCCGTCACTGGTGCCCGAGCAGGCGGCCCCGGACCCGGCGTTCCCGACGGTGGCGTTCCCCAACCCGGAGGAGCCGGGGGCGATGGACCTACTGGTCGGGCTGGCGGACCGGTCGGACGCGGATCTGGCGATCGCGTTGGACCCCGACGCCGACCGGTGCGCCGTGGCGGTGCCCGACGCGTCCGGTTGGCGGGCGTTGCGGGGCGACGAGCTGGGCGTCCTGTTGGCGGACCACCTGATCCGGCGCGGCAGGCGCGGCGTCTACGCCACCACCATCGTGTCCTCTCAGATGCTGCGGGCGATGTGCGAGGCCCGGGGGGTGGAGTACCGCGAGACATTGACCGGGTTCAAGTGGATCGTGCGCGCAGACGAGGACCTGGCGTTCGGTTATGAGGAGGCCATCGGCTACTGCGTCGCACCGGACGCGGTGCGCGACAAGGACGGCGTGTCGGCGGCGTTGTTGACGTGCGAACTGGCCGCCGGGTTGAAGGCGGCGCTGTCGAGTCTCTCCGACCGGCTGGACGAGCTCGCCCGGGAGTTCGGGGTGTACCGCACCGATCAGCTCTCGGTGCGGGTGGAGGATCTGCGGGAGATCACCGACGCCATGGCCCGGTTGCGCGCCGACGTCCCGGCGACCCTGCTGGACGAACCGGTCACGGAGTACGACGACCTGGCGCCGGACGCCGACGTGGTGACGCTACGGACGGCGTCCTGCCGTGTCGTGGTGCGGCCCTCGGGTACCGAACCGAAGCTGAAGGCGTACCTGGAGGTCGTGGAGCCCGTCGCCGAGGACGACGTCCCGGCGGCCCGGGAACGCGCCGCCGCGGCGTTGCAGGCGTTGCGGACCGAGGTGTCGGCGGCGTTGGGCCTGTGAGTCCGGCCGCGCCGTGGTCGTCTCGGCGGGTCGGCACCCGGTCGTGCGGGCGCGTCAGTCCGGTTGTTCGGCCATGGCGCCGTCACCGATGACGAGCCGCCGCACACCGGTCCACCGTTGCGGGTCGGTGATGCGGCGGCCGTCTATCAGCACCTTGACTCCGGGCCAGTCCGCCGCCGCCAGGTGCCGGTACCGGGCGTGGTCGGTGTGGACGATGATGGCGTCCACCGGTTCCCGGCGGTAGGGCGGCAGGCGCAGCGCGGACAGTTCGTCCGGGTCGTACAGCGGGTCGGAGACCACGGGGCGGGCGCCGAGTTCGGTGAGCCGGTCCACGAGCGGGAACACGCCCGAGTAGGCGGTCTCCTTCACGCCGCCCCGGTACGCGGCGCCCAGTACCAGGACGCTCGCCTCCCGCAGGTCGCCGTACGCGGAGGCGAGCGCCGCGACGGCGTAGTCGGGCATGGTGGCGTTGGCGGCGCGCGCGGCGGCCACCACGGTGGCGTCGGGGTCGTTCCACAGGTAGAGCTGCGGGTACACCGGGATGCAGTGTCCGCCGACGGCGATCCCCGGCCGGTGGATGTGGCTGTACGGCTGGGTGTTGCAGGCCGCGATGACGTCGTACACGTCGACGCCGATCGAGTCGGCGTATCTGGCGAACTGGTTGGCGAGTCCGATGTTGACGTCGCGGTAGGTGGTCTCGGCGAGTTTCGCGAACTCGGCGGCCTCGGCGGTGCCGAGGTTCCACACCCCGTTGGGCCTGGTCAGTTCGGGGCGGTGGTCGAACTCCAGTACGGCCGAGTAGAACGCGACGGCCCGCGACGCCGACTCCTCGTCGAAGCCGCCGACCAGTTTCGGGTATCGGCGAAGGTCGGTGAAGACCCGGCCGGTGAACACGCGCTCGGGGCTGAACGCCAGGTGGAAGTCCCGCCCGCAGACCAGACCGGACCCCTCCTCCAGTGCCGGTGCCAACCGGTTCCGGGTGGTACCGACCGGCAGGGTGGTCTCGTAGCTGACGAGGGAACCCGGCCGCAACCCGGCGGCGACGGAGGCGGTGGCTGCGTCCATCGTGGTGAAGTCGGGGGTTCCGTCGTCGGTGACGAACAACGGCACCACCACCACGGTCGTCTCGGCCTCGGCGACCGCCTCGGCGACGTCGGTGGTGGCGGTGAGCAGCCCCGCCGACGACGCCGCCGACACCGCGTCGGCCAGTCCGGTCTCCCCCGGGAACGGCACGCCGCCGGAGTTGACGGCCTTCACGACCCGGGGGTCGATGTCGGCGCCGGACACCCGGTGGCCCCTGGTGGCGAACTGCGCGGCCAACGGCAGTCCGATCTTCCCCAATCCGACGACGCAGACGCGCATGGCGGCTCCTCAGGTGACGGTGCTTCGACTGGTCCGGTCGCCCGGTTCCGTCCGGTTCGCCGGGTCGGGCCGGTGCGGACGTCGCGGGTCGGTCTGTGGTGCCGCCGGGGCGGGCGACAGGCGGCGGTACACCTCGTCGAGGATGGCGGCCTGTCGCCGCCACGTCCACTGTTCGAGTAGGGCCGGGTCGTACGCCCGGCGGTAGCGTCCGGGGTCGGCGAGGACGGATTTGAGGGCTCTCACGTAGTCGTCGGCGTCGCCGGCGACGAACACCTCACCGATTCCGGTGCGCAGTGTCGTGTCGGCCATCGCGCGTACGTCCGACACCACGATGGGCAGCCCGGCGTGGGCGTACTCGAAGTACTTGGTGATGAGTGCTATCTCGTGGTTGGGCCAGTGGTGGATGGGGATGACCCCGGCGTCGGCGGCGGACAGGAAGTCGACGACGTTCTCGTGCGGCACGTACGGCAGGACGTGCACGCGGGAGGCGACCCCGAGGTCGGCGGCGGTCGCCAGCAGCCCGGCCACGTAGGGCGACTCCGGGCGGTTGACCACCAGGGCGACGTGGACGCCCGGCAGCGCGGGCAGTCCCTCGATCATGACGTCGAGGCCGCGTTGCGGCGCGGCACTGCCGCTGTATACGACCAGTGGGGTGTCGGGCCCCAGGCCGCAGGAGGCGCGGAGGTCGGGCCGGGCCCCGGCTGGCGGTGCGGCGTCGACGTCGGGGGCGTTCAGGACGACGGCGGGCGTGCGGGTGAGCCCGTGGCGCCTGCGGAGCAGGCTGGCCAGTTCGTCGGAGACGGTGACGACGGCGTCGGCGTACCGGGCGTGTTCGGTCTCGTGTGCGGTCATGGCGGGCAGCCACCGTGGATCGTCCCGCCAGGGTTTGATACCGGGCAGGTACTCGTGGGCGTCCCACACCAGGCGGGTCGGGCGTCCGGCGGCGCGGGCACGCAACACGGCGCGGGCCCCGACGCCGAGCATGCGGAAGTCGTTGGCGTGGACGATGTCGGGACGGAGCGCGTCGACGACGGGGCCGAAGGCCAGTTCGTAGTCCCACAACGAGGGGTCGAGGTGTCGCCAGGCGCGTGCGCCACCGAACCGGCCCCACAGTCGCGCGTACGCGGCCCGGCCACGGAGGTCGCCGCGTCCGGCGTCGCGCTTGGCGGCGGTGGTCTGCCGTTCCCGCAACGCCACCCAGCGGCGGGACAGTTTCGCGGAGGCGCTGGCGAACCGCCATCCCAGCAGTGTCAACCTGTCGAGGGGGCCGGGACCGTCAGGCGCGGTGCGGACCCGCCACGCGGCCAACCGGGTGTCCAGGTCGGCCCGGCGGGCCTTCGCCTTCTGGACCCGCCACGCGCTGGTACGGCCGGCCGGGTAGGCCAGCGGGCGGTGCAGCCAGTCCTTGCGGAACTGCGCGGGCCGCAACCGCAACGGCGACCTCATGGGGATGAGCCGCACCCTCGCGCCGCCGATCCGCCACGTCCGGGGACGCTTGTCGGGTGACCGCCCCAGCAGGGTCACGTCCCAGCCGTTCTCGGCGGCCGAGCGGGCGGTCTTCTGCACACGCGAGTCACTGACGACGGCGTTGTCGACGAGCATGACTACGGTGCCCCGGCCGCCCGGCCGGGTCTCGGCGCGGGTCACCGCGACCGGCGTGGCGGTGGTGGCGACGGCGCGGCGGGCGGCCCCCGCGATCCTTCGCAGGATCCGCCGCAGTGGTGGCCGGGCGGGGAATCCGGCGGTACGGCCCCGGGGTGACGCCACGGGTAGGTCCATTCCGCCGCCGGGCCAGTCGAGTCGCAACACGACGGTCCACGCGGCGCGGAGCCATCCCGTCCCAGGCCAGGCCAGGGTGCCGGTGACGTCGAGACCGTCGACGGTGGCTTGCGACCGGGCGGGGACACGCCGGACGTCGGTACCGCGTCGCAGGCACAGTGCGGCGGTCAGCGGGGTCGGCCAGTCCGCCAGTCCGGCCCGCACCTTCAACCGGAGCCGGGAACCGGCCCGGATCGACTCGGTGAGCAGCGCGGTGCGGCGGGAGGCGCCCGGACGCGACTCCAGTCGCAACGTCAGGTTGCCGAATCTGGTGGTGTGGGCGGTCACCAGCGCCGGGTCGCGGCCGGGCAGGTCCACGACCCGGCGACTGGTCGCAAGGTCGTAGCCGTCGCCGTGGACGGCGCCGATGCGGTGGTCACGGGTGCCGCCCGCGAACTCGACGGCCACCAGCAGGTCCCAGCGGCCGTCCGGGAGGGGGCCGCCGTCGGCGGCCGTCGACAGGTCGCATTCGACCCGGAAGGCCGCACCGTCGGGTTCGTCCCCGTGGCCGATGGCCTCGCCCGGTCGTGCCGGGATGCGGTGTTCGGCTCCGGTGTCGCGTTCCCGCAGCACCAGGTACGTCCGATGTGGTTCGCCCGGCAGTTGCGGTGTCCAGGCGGCGCCGGTGAGGGTGACGCGGGATCCCCGCCATTCGCAGCCGTCCACGCGGTGCCGGACGGTGAGCCGTTCGGTGACGTCGTAGTACCGGTCGGGGACGCCCGCCTCGGGGTCGCCGAAGAGTGGCAGGTCGACGTAGACCCGATCGCCCTCGACGATCGCGCGGCGGGGCGCGTCCGACTGTTGGAACCGGATGACCCGGGTGAGCCGGGCCTCGTCGGCGGCGAGGACCCGGTCGGCCATGACGCGGTAGAGCGGCGTCAGTTCGTCGACGACGCCGGGCGTGAGCCAGTCCCGCAGGAAGTCTCCGGCGGCGGTCAGGAGCGCGGGCCGGTCGGTGTCGGGATCGTCCCAGCACCGGCCCACCGCCCACTTCAGGACCTCGTTGCGGACGTGCCGTTCGACGAGGTGGTCACGGTCGCGGCCGGGCGGGATGTGGTCGGCGAGCATCCGGCAGATCCCGTCGACGTGGGCGATGAACTCGACGGGGTCGTCGGGCCGGGCGGTGGCGTTGGTGCCGTCGCGGCGGTCCCGGATGTAGTAGCAGTCGTAGTCGGCGACGATCGAGATGACGTCGGCGTGCAGGTAGGCGTAGGCGACCACCGGCTGGTCGGACGCGAGTCGGCGGCCGACCTCGAACGGGCGGTTCAGGCCGGTGAAGAAGTCCCGGCGGAAGAGTTTGATCTGGCCCAGGGAGTCGTACACGCGGGTGGTGAAGAGGTCCGCGCGGGGCCGGTTGCGGGTCCAGATGCGTTGGTGGCTCCGCGTGCCGTAGCCCGGTACGGGGGCGGTGCGGCCGAGCACGATGTCGGAGCCGGCGCGTTCGGCCATGGCGACCATCCGTGCCAGGGCCTCCGTGCCGAGGTAGTCGTCACCACCGAGGAAGAACAGGTAGCGGCCGGTGGCCTGGGCGACGCCGATGTTGCACGGCAGTCCCGGGCCGCCGGAGTTGCCGGGGAGGTGCGTGACCCGCAGGTTCGCGGCCTGTGCGGCGAGCCGGTCGAGTTCGGGGCCGCTGCCGTCGGTGGACCCGTCGTCGACGGCGACGATCTCGACGGCGGAGGCGCCGATGGTCTGGTCGAGGACCGACTGAACACACTCGGTCAGCCACGGCATCACGTTGTACACCGGGATGATCACGCTGACGATCGGTGTGCTCACAGTCGGTGATGCTATCGAAGTCGGAGGGCGGTCATATCCGCTCGGGAAGAATCCCCACGACGGCCCGGTTCCACGGTGAAACCTCCTGCGGCGGCCACCGGAACGGCCTTTTCGGAGCCGCGCATGACGGAGAGCGGACGGCCGACACCCGGTGCCGCGGAAGTGGTCGGGGGCCGCCACTCCTCCTCCCCATGGCGTCGAGCCTAGGCCGTCCGGGGGAGCCCGTACAGCGGGAAACGATCCGCCTGTGGATAACCGGGTGGTTGTGGACGACCGCCGTGGTGGTTCCGCAGACGGTCGGGGTCGGCCGGTCGGGCCGACGCGCAGACCGCTGGTGGTGGCGGCCGCGCTGTGGCCCCGGCGGCGCGGTCGAGGTGGTGCGGGGCGGGTTCACCACGCCGTCGCCCCGATGAACCCGTCCGTCGCTCGCGGTCGGCCCGCGTCACCGTCACGGCCGGTGGGACGCGCACAGGTCGGCGATGACCCGGTGCGGCGGCAGGATGGTCTGCCGTTCGGCGACCATGTCGACCGCCCCGTCGACCAGGTCACAGAAGTGGTCCCACTGCGCGGCGAGCGGTTCCCGGTGCGCCGCCAGTTCCGGGATCTCGATGACGGTCTGCTGCCGGTACCCGGCGTGCGCGTCGGCACCGGAGTCGTGGTCGACGTGCCGGTAGATCGTCACGGTGCGGCGCAACAGGTCCGTCTCGATGACCCGGTCCAGTTCGGTGACGGTCATCGAACGCACCTTGCGGTGGCTGATCCGGCTCGCCGAGGCGGTGGCGACCGCGCTCCCGGTGAACTCGATGATCGCCTCGGAGACGTCCTCGGCGCCCGGCAGCGACGTCGGGTGGTACCGGCCGGTGCTGCCCCACACCCGTTTCGGCTCGCCTCCGACCATTCGCAGGCAACTGTCGACGTCGTGGATGAGAAGGTCCCAGGCGACGCCGGTGCGGATCCTCGGCGCGTACGGCCCGTGCCGGACCGAGTTGACGTGCACCGGCTGTTCGACGATGAGCCGGGTGGTGAGCACCGCCGGGTTGAACCGCTCGACGAACCCGCACATCAGCGGGACGCCGACGCGGGCGGCGGTGTCGACGATGCTCTGGCATTCGGTGAGTTCGCAGGCCACCGGCTTCTCCAGCAGGGTGGGGAGACCGGCCGTCAGCGCGGACTCGGCGATGCGGCGGTGGAGCGGGGTGGGTGCGGCGACCACCACCGCGTCCAGACCCGACCAGTCGCCGGGTTCGGGCAGCCACCGCACCTGATGGCGTTCGGCGACCTCTCGGCCGGTCTGTTCGTCGGGGTCGATGACCGCGGCGAGGTCACTTCGCTCGGACTGACTGATCACCCGGGCGTGATGTGCTCCCATCGTCCCGGCGCCGATCAACGCGACGTGCAACATCTTCCCTCCTCAGTGCCGTGCGCACCCCCGCGACGATCCGGTCGAGGTCGTCGTCGGTGAGGTGCTGGTGTACCGGTAGGGACAGGCAGCGCGCGGCCACGTCGGCGGCGACGGGCGTACCCGTCCGTATCACCCGGGGATGACCCCGGTAGCAGTCGTAGTCGTGGACGAGGCGGGGGTAGTAGACGCCGGTGCCGATACCGGCCTCGGCGAGGGCGGCGGCGAGTGCGTCGCGGCGCAGCGGGGAGTCCGGTTCCACCAGGACGGTGTACTGGTGCCAGACGTGTTCCCGGTCGGGCATCCGGCGGGGGGTCGTCAACGGCAGTCCCGCCAGTCCCTCCGTCAGCAGGTCGGCGTTCGCGCGACGGCGTTTGAGGGTCTGCGGGTAGGCCGCCAGTTGCGGCAGTGCGATCGCCGCCTGGAGGTCGGTGAGCCGCCAGTTGTGTCCCGGCACCAGGTACTCGTAGCGTTCCCGCATGCCCTGGTTGCGCCACAGCCGGAGTCGCTCGGCGACCGCGTCGTCGGAGGTGGTGACGACGCCGCCCTCCCCGGTGGTGAGGTTCTTCGTCGCGTACAGGGAGAAGCAGCCGATGCCGAACGCGCCGGCGGCCGTCCCGGCGACCGTCGCGCCGAACGCCTGGGCGGCGTCCTCGACGATCGCGACGCCGTGGCGGGCGGCCATGTCGCGGATGGCGGGCATGTCGGCGCACTGCCCGTATAGGTGGACGGGGACGACGGCCGTGGTCCGTTCCGACATCGCCGCCTCCAGTGTCTCGGCGGTGACGCAGAAGTCGGTGGCGTCGATGTCGGCGAACCTGGCGGTGGCTCCGGCCTCCAGGATGGCGTTGAGGGTGGCGACGAAGGTGAACGGGCTGGTCACGACCTCGTCACCGGGGCCGACTCCGGCGGCGCGGATCGCGGCGACGAGTGCGGTGGTGCCGTTGTCGACCGCCACGGCGTGCGGTATGCCCACGACTCGGGCGAACTCCCGTTCGAGCCGTTCGACCCGGTCGCCCTGCGCGAGTCTCCCCGACCGCACGACCTCCACGACGGCCCGTTCCACTTCCGGCCCCAGTTTGACGGCCGTGATCGGGATCATCGGTTCCCCCCGCCCTCGCGAACCGTGACGATGTCGCCACGTTTCGCAGCCTACGGCAGTGGGGCGGCCCCGGAGCCCGGGATCGGGGGTGGTCGCCGCGGATCGGTGAGCGGTGGGACTGGTGTGTCCCGGTGTGCCGTCGAGGCGGTCAGAACCGGCGGTAGTGGCCGAACTGCCGGTCTCCGGCGTCGCCGAGACCGGGGACGATGTAGGCGGCCTCGTTCAGGCCCTCGTCGACGGAGGCGGTGGTGACGGTCAGCGGCAGCCCGGACTCCTCGAGCTTGCGGATGCCCTCGGGTGCGGCCAGGACGCACACCACGGAGATGTCGGTGCAGCCGCGTTCGGCGATCATCTCGCAGCAGCGCAGCAGCGATCCTCCGGTGGCGACCATCGGGTCCAGCACGACGACCCGGCGGCCGGTGAGGTCTTCGGGAAGGGACTCCATGTACGCGCGGGGCTCGTGGGTCTCCTCGTCGCGGGCGAGCCCGACGAAGCCCATGGTCGCCTCGGGCAGCAGCCGGTGGGCCGCGTCGGCCATGCCGAGCCCGGCGCGCAGCACCGGCACCAGCAGCGGCGGGTTCGCCAACCGGACGCCCGTGGTGGCGGCGACGGGGGTGCGGATCTCGAAGCGTTCGGCGTCGATGTCGCGGGTGGCCTCGTACACCAGCAGGGTCGTCAGTTCGTGCAGGGCGGCCCGGAATACCACCGAGTCGCTGCGCTCGTCGCGCATGACGGTGAGCCGGGCGGCGGCCAGGGGGTGTTCTACGACGTGTACGTCCACAGCGGCAGACTCTACCGGTACGCCCGTCCGGCTTCCGACGGTCCGTCCGCGCCGGGCGTCGCCCCCTACACGGACGGGCACGGCCGGGATGGCTGGTGGTCGGGCGGTTACGAAGCGCCCGTTTCGCCCCGTAAGATCGCGATCATGACCTCTCTTCTCGCCTCGGGCGAGGCCCTCGCGAGGCTGCGCGGTCTACCCGGCGTCGACCAGGTGGGCTTGGAGCAGCGCGCGGCGGGCCTGGCCACCCGGTCGATCAAGACCACCGCCAAGGCGTGGGCGATCGACACCGCCATCGGCATGGTGGACCTCACCACCCTGGAGGGGGCCGACACCCCCGGCAAGGTGCGGTCGCTGTGCGTCAAGGCGATGCGCCCCGACCCCTCCGATCCGGGCTGCCCGAAGGTGGCCGCGGTGTGCGTGTATCCGGCGATGGTTCCCACCGCCGCCGCCGAACTCGCCGGTTCCGGTGTGAATCTGGCGAGTGTGGCGACGGGGTTCCCCTCCGGTCAGGTGCCGTTGGAGGTGAAGGTCGCCGACACGCAGGCGGCGGTGGCCGCCGGCGCCAACGAGATCGACATGGTGATCAACCGCGGCGCGTTCCTGTCGGGCCGGTGGGGCGTGGTGTTCGACGAGATCGTCGCGGTGAAGCAGGCGTGCGGTGCCGCGCACCTGAAGGTCATCCTGGAGACCGGGGAGCTGGCGACGTACGACAACGTGCGTGCCGCGAGCTGGTTGGCGATGTACGCGGGCGCGGACTTCATCAAGACGTCCACCGGGAAGGTGTCTCCGGCGGCGACGTTGCCGGTGACGCTGCTGATGTTGCAGGCGGTAGCCGACTTCCGAGCCGAGACGGGCCGTCAGGTCGGTGTGAAGCCCGCCGGGGGGATCCGCACCACCAAGGACGCGATGCGTTACCTGGTGACCGTGAACGAGGTCGCCGGACCCGACTGGTTGACGGCCCGCTGGTTCCGGTTCGGTGCGTCGAGCCTCCTCAACGACCTGTTGATGCAGCGCCAGAAGCTGGCGACCGGCCGCTACTCCGGCCCCGACTACGTGACGGTCGACTGATGCGCCGCACCCGTCCCCTGACATCCACCGGAGGCTCGTGATGTTCGAGTACGCACCAGCGCCCGAATCGCGGGCGATCGTCGATATCAAGCCGTCGTACGGCCTGTTCGTCAACGGCGAGTTCGTCGACCCGAAGGAGGGCGGCGCCTTCAAGTCGGTGAACCCGGCGACGGAGGAGACGCTGGCGGAGATCGCCGAGGCGTCGCAGGCCGACGTGGACGCGGCGGTGGCCGCGGCGCGCACGGCGTACCAGAAGGTGTGGGGTCCGATGCCGGGCTCCGAACGCGCCAAGTACCTGTACCGGATCGCCCGGATCATCGCCGAGCGGTCCCGGGAGTTGGCGGTGTTGGAGTCGATCGACAACGGCAAGCCCATCAAGGAGACCCGTGATGTGGACCTGCCCCTGGTGTCGGCGCACTTCTTCTACCACGCCGGTTGGGCCGACAAGCTGGACCACGCCGGGTTCGGGCCGCAGCCTCGGCCGGTGGGGGTCGCCGGTCAGGTGATCCCGTGGAACTTCCCGCTGCTGATGCTGGCGTGGAAGGTGGCGCCCGCGTTGGCGTGCGGTAACACGGTCGTGTTGAAACCGGCCGAGACGACGCCCTTGACGGCCCTGGCGTTCGCCGAGATCTGCCGGGAGGCCGACCTGCCGCCGGGCGTGGTCAACATCGTGACCGGAGCCGGAGACACCGGTGCGGCCGTGGTGTCCCACCCGGGTGTCGACAAGGTCGCGTTCACCGGTTCGACCGCGGTGGGACGGTTGATCGCGAAGTCGGTCGCCGGGACCGGGAAGCGCCTGACGTTGGAACTGGGCGGCAAGGCCGCCAACATCGTGTTCGCCGACGCGGCGATCGACCAGGCCGTCGAGGGCGTCGTCAACGGCATCTTCTTCAACCAGGGGCACGTGTGCTGCGCGGGTTCGCGGCTGCTGGTGCAGGAGTCGGTGGCCGAGGAGGTGTTGGACCGGTTGAAGCGCAGGATGTCGACGTTGCGGTTGGGCGACCCGCTCGACAAGAACACCGACATCGGTGCGATCAACTCGGCGGAGCAGCTCACCCGGATCCGGGAGTTGACCGAGGTGGGCAGCGCCGAGGGCGCGGAACCGTGGTCGCCGCAGTGCCCGCTTCCCGACACCGGTTACTGGTTCGCGCCGACGATCTTCACCGGTGTGCAGCAGGCGCACCGCATCGCGCGCGAGGAGATCTTCGGTCCCGTGTTGTCGGTGCTGACGTTCCGCACCCCCGAGGAGGCGATCGAGAAGGCGAACAACACGCCGTACGGCCTCAGTGCCGGGGTCTGGACCGAGAAGGGGTCCCGGATGTTGTGGGCCGCCGACCGGTTGAAGGCCGGCGTGGTGTGGGCCAACACGTTCAACAAGTTCGACGCGACGTCGCCGTTCGGCGGTCTTAAGGAGTCCGGTTACGGCCGCGAGGGCGGCCGCCAGGGACTGGAGGCATACCTCGATGTCTGATCGTCTTACGGTGCGCAAGACGTACAAGCTCTATCTGGGTGGGAAGTTCCCGCGCAGCGAATCGGGGAGGACGTACCCGGTGAAGTCGGCCGAGGGCTCCGGGCTGGCCAACGCGGCGTTGGCGTCCCGAAAGGACGTGCGTGACGCGGTGGCGGCGGCGCGCAAGGCGCAGCCCGGTTGGGCGGCGGCGACCGCGTACCTGCGGGGCCAGATCCTGTACCGGGTGGCGGAGATGCTGGAGGGCCGCCGCGCGCAGTTCGTCGCGGAGGTGCGTGACGCCCGGGGCGGCACGGTGAAGGCCGCCACGGCCGAAGTGGACGCCGCCGTGGACCGGTTGGTGTGGTACGCGGGTTGGCCGGACAAGCTGTCCCAGGTGTTGGGTGGCGCGAACCCGGTGGCGGGCCCGTACTTCAACCACACCGCGCCGGAGCCGGTGGGTGTGGTGACGCAGGTGGCCCCGCAGGGGGAGCCGTTGTTGGGGCTGGTCAGCGTGTTGGCGCCGGTCATCGCCGCGGGTAACGCCACGGTGGTGTTGGCGGCGCAGGAACAGCCGTTGCCGGCGATCAGTTTCGCTGAGGTGTTGGCGACGTCGGACCTGCCGGGCGGTGTGGTGAACGTGCTCAGCGGCCGGGTCGCGGAGTTGGCGCCGTGGCTGTCGTCGCACTCCGACGTCAACGCCGTCGACCTGACGGGCGTGGACGACGCCGAGCTGGCCGCCGAGTGTGAGCGCGCCGCCGCGGAGAACCTGAAGCGGGTGTGGCGGCCGGTGAGGCCGGACTGGACGGCGGCACCGGGTCTGGACCGGTTGCGGGCGTGTGTGGAACTGAAGACGGTGTGGCATCCGGCGGGCCTGTGACCGGGCGCGTCCGGGGCGTGGTGGTGCGCGGCCGGGCACGGTGAGTGCCGTGCCGACGTGCCGCGCGGTGTAGCGGGCGGCGGACTCGCCGGGCCAATCGCCGTCGACTGAGATGGACACCATAAGCTCTATGCGGCCGTCGGCCATGCCCTGCCCCGGTGACGGTGCGGGGCGGGGCGGGACGACCGCAGACGCAGCCGACAGACGACGACACGGAGGCCGCCGTGGGACGGCACAGCCAACCGGACGAGGACGACAAGTCCAACGCGACCGAGACGGACACCGACGCGCTCGACAGTGACGCCACACCGACGCGGAGCGCCAAGGCGGATGCCTTCTGGGAGAAGGTCGGCGTCGAGCCGGTGGAGATCGCGCTTCCGAAGGGCGTGGGCCTGACGCTGCGCGCGTACCGGATGTCGGACACGGTGGAGCCGGTCGAGGCCGAGGAGGAGCCGGCGGAGGAGCCGGAACCGAAGCCGAAGCGCGGCAAGGGCAAGACGAAGCCGGAACCGGAACCCGAGCCGGAGGACGTCGACGAGGAACTCGACGAGGAGTTCGAGGACGACGACGAGGAGTCCGACGAGGACGTCGAGGAACCGGTGGAGGAGATCCCGGTGTTCCTGACCCTGCGGGGCCGGTTGCCGTTGTTCGACTCTCCGAAGGCGCTGGTGAAGTTCGTCAAGTCGCGGCCGCCGACCGAGTTGTCCGGTATCGACACCTGGGACGAGCTGGTCAAGGGGATCAAGCCGGAGTACGTGGTGGCGTCGGAGGACGACACCTACGAGCTGGACCTCGTGGTGCGGAACCTGCGCGGCGGTCACGACACGTGGGATCCCGACCTGATCGTCAGTGCCGCCGAGGTCGCCCGCGACCTGGGTTACGCGCTGCGCATCCCGTCGGTGATGTCCACCTTGGCGCAGGGTTCGCCGCTGGACGACCTCGACAACGCGTTGCGGGCCGTCGCCGAGGGCGGCCTTCGCGCCGTGTTCGCCAAACGCCGTGCCCGGAAGGTGGGCGCGGAGCAGACGTCACTGGCGTGGCGGGGCATCGTCGTGAAGATCAACGACGCCGTGGACTGGCGAAAGTAGCCCTCATGCGGGAACATCGAGGCTGACGGTTTGTCGCCTTGGGCGTGTACCGTTCACGCGGCGGCTGAGAGGAGCACGGCACAGTGCGGATATTCTGCGGACTGGCGAGCGTCGACGAGGCGGTCGCGGCGGCCCTGGTCAACGAACGCGGTGGTGTCGTGGCCACCGCCGAGGTGACCGACGATCCACACGGTTACCTGGCGTTGTGCCACATGTGGATCCGGCACGCCGAGCTTCCCGGGATCGCGGTCGCAGACGACGGCAGCACACTGCAGCTTCTCCGGCTGGCCGCCACGGCCGGGCAGCAGGTGGCGACGGACGCCCCCCGGCCCGACGGCACCGAGGACGGCCTGGAGATCGCCGTCCACATCGCGCGTTCCCTGTCCGGCGGGTCCCTGCCCACCATGGTGGGAGGCGCCGCCAGCACCGCGACGCTGCGCCGGGTACTGGGTGCCGCGCACGCCCTGGTGGGTTCGCGTCACCACGCGCGCGGCGGCCTCACCGAACTGTTGCGGCAGTGTCACCCGGCGGTGTTGACGGCCTGGGACGACCCGACCGACGACGACGCCCTCGCCGTGTTGCGGGCGTTGCCCGATCCCGCCGACGCCGCCCACGCCGACGCCTCCGAGTTGGCCGGGAGGCTGCGTTCGGTCGCCGATCCCCGGACCGTGGGTTCGCTGGTGCAGTCGCTCGGCGAGGTCGCGCAGTCGATGAAGACCGATTCCGAGCCGGGTGTCGCCGAGGCCATCGTGGCGGCCATCGACATGGTCGAGTCCTGCGACCGTTCGCTGGACGCGCTCGCCGAGGCCATGACCCGGCAACTGCGCCCGCCGCGCCGACGGGTCCCGCGCGAACCGGAACCCACGCCGCTAGGGCAACCCACTACCGAGACCCCCGTGGTGGAACTGAACCGGCGACGGCGCCGCCCCGAGCCGCCCCGGCAACCCGAACCGCCCCGGCAGTCGGAGCCGCCCCGGGTCTACTCGTCGCCGCCCCCTCCCGACCCGTTGCCGTCCCGGCCGGAGATGACACCGCCGCACGAGGAACCGTTGACGATCCCGGTGCCCGGTGACGTCGCCGAGCCGATGACCCCGTCGCACGGGTTCCCGCGCATGCCGGAGCCCCCCTCGTTCGTGGAGCCGTTGACCGAGCGCCTGACGCCGTCGTCGAGTGCGCCCTCGGGGCCGGACCTGTTGTCGGTCCCGGTGACCGACCTCGACGCCGAGGACGACGACCTGCTGATCTTCAGCCAGGCCCGGTCGGCGTGGTTCCAGGGGCCGGCCGCCGTGGACTCCCCCGACGACGACTGGACCCCGGCCGACGCCGGTTGGCGTGCCGCCGCGGCGGCGGCCACCAGTCAGAACACCCCGAACGAATCCACCGGCAGTGGGTTGCCGCGCCGGGTTCCGCAGGCCAACCTGGTTCCGGGTTCGGCGATCCTCGGCGAGGGCAAGCCCGCGCCGATCAAGCGGGACGCGTCGACGCTGGCCTCCCGGACGGCCGGTTACTTCCGCGGTTGGACCAGGGCACGACGTGAAACCGTCGGTGCCGGTACCCGATGAGGACGGTGCGGCGAGTTGACTGACCTGGGTGTCTACGAACGCTCGTTGAGCATGCTGCTGGCGTCGCTGGTGGCGCGCACTCCCGGCCTGTCGCACGCGGTCCTGGTGAGTGTCGACGGGATGCCGTTGGCGATGTCGACGGGCCTGCCGAGGGAACGCGCGCTGCAACTGGCGAGCATCGGCGCGGGCATGTTGTCGATCGCCGAAGGCGCGGGCAACGTGATGAACACCGGCACCGCCACGCAGATCATGGTCGAGATGGCCGAGGGTCTGCTGTTGGCGGCACCGGTGGGGCCGCAGATCTGCCTGTCGCTGCTGGCGGTGTCGGAGTGCAGCCGTGAACAGCTCGGTTACGAGATCGGGCACTTCGCGGCGCAGGTGCGTCCGCTGCTGGACGAGGCGTTGACGAACACCGGCCAGATCCCGAAGATCCGTTGACCGTCGCGGCGGTGGACGTTCACCGCCGGGCGTGAAACCCGGTCACAGCCCGAGCGCCCGCGCGGCCGCCGCGGCGTCCACCGGGATGGTCTCGGGCCGGGGTGCGGTGGAGACCGCCCAGTCGGGGTCCTTCAGACCGTGTCCGGTGACCGTGCAGACCACCGTGGACCCGGCGGTCACGGTGCCCGCGGCTACCGAGGCGAGCAGTCCGGCGACGCTGGCGGCACTGGCCAGTTCGACGAACACGCCCTCGCTCCGCGCCAACAGCAGGTACGCGGCGTGGATGTCGCGGTCGGTGACGGCGATGATCTGCCCGCCGGACCGGTCGCGGGCGTCGAGCGCCCTGGTCCAGCTCGCGGGGTTGCCGATCCGGATGGCGGTGGCGATGGTCTGCGGTTCCGTCACCACCTGCCCGGTCACGATCGGGGCGGCACCGGACGCCTGTACGCCCAGCATCCTGGGTCGGCGGCTCGCCGCCCCGGAGTCGGCCTCCTCCTGGTATCCCATCCAGTAGGCGGTGATGTTGCCCGCGTTGCCCACGGGTAGACAGTGGACGTCGGGCGCGTCGCCGAGCGCCGCGACGACCTCCAGCGCGGCGGTCTTCTGCCCCTCCAACCGGTGCGGGTTGACCGAGTTCACCAGCGACACCGGGTAGTCGATCGCGAGTTTCGACGCCACCGCCAGGCAGTCGTCGAAGTTGCCCTCCAGTTGCAGCAGTCGCGCGCCGTGGACGAGCGCCTGGGCGAGTTTCCCCAGGGCGATCTTGCCGTTCGGCACCAGGACCGCGCAGGTGATGCCGGCCCGTGCCGCGTAGGCCGCGGCGGACGCGGAGGTGTTGCCGGTCGAGGCGCAGATGACGGCCTTGGCCCCCGCCTCGACGGCCTTCGACACCGCCACCGTCATGCCCCGGTCCTTGAACGACCCGGTCGGGTTGGCGCCCTCCACCTTCAGGTAGACGTCGCAACCGGTCCGTTGCGACAGCATCGGTGCGGGCAGCAGCGGTGTGCCGCCCTCTCGCAGCGTGATCACGGGAGTGTCGGGCCCGACCGGCAACCGGTCGCGGAACTCCTCGATCAGGCCCCGCCATGCCTTCATGGTTCTCCTTCGACTCGCATGACACTGGCCACCCGCCGCACCGCGGGAAGCTTCACCAGATCCTCGACCGTGGCCGACAGTTGCGCGTCGGTGGCGGTGTGGGTGACGGCGACGAGTACGGCCTCGTCACCGCGGCCGGACTGCCGCACGGTGCGCATGCTGACCCGGTGGGCCGCGAACACCGAGGCGACCTCGGCCAGCACGCCGGGTTCGTCGTCGACGTCGAGACTGACGTGGTACCGGGTGACGACGTCGCCCATGCGGCGGACCGGGAGGTCGGCGTAGGCGGAGTCGGTGACGGGGAGCGCGCCGCCGCGGCGGTTGCGGGCGACGGCGACCAGGTCGCCCAGCACCGCCGACGCGGTGGGGGTACCGCCGGCCCCCGCGCCGTAGAACATCAACTGGCCGGCGGCCCTGGCCTGCACGAACACCGCGTTGTAGGCGCCGCCGACTCCCGCCAGCGGATGCTCCCGGGGGATCATCGCGGGGTGGACCCGGACGCTGATGGAGTCGCCGTCGCGGGCGGCGATGCACAGCAGTTTCACCACGCAACCCATCTGGGCCGCCGAAGCGACGTCGGCGGCGGTGACCTCGGTGATGCCCTCCCGGTACACGTCGGTGACGGTCACCCGGGAGTGGAAGGCGAGCGAGGCGAGGATGGCGGCCTTGGCGGCGGCGTCGAACCCCTCGACGTCGGCCGTGGGGTCGGCTTCGGCGTATCCGAGGTCGCTCGCCTCCTGCAGGGACTCGGCGAACCCGGAACCGGTGTCGGTCATCCTGGACAGGATGTAGTTGGTGGTGCCGTTGACGATGCCCATGACGGCGGAGATCGAGTCACCGTGGAGGGATTCGCGAAGCGGGCGCAGCAACGGGATCGCCCCGGCCACCGCCGCCTCGTAGTACAGGTCGGCGCCTCCCTCGGCGGCGGCGGCGTGCAGGGTCGCGCCGTCCTCGGCCAGCAGGGTCTTGTTGGCGGTGACCACGGCCTTCCCGGCGCGCAGGGCGGCGGTGATCCAGGACCGGGCCGGTTCGATGCCGCCGACGACCTCCACGACGATGTCGACGTCGTCGCGGGCGACGAGCGCGTCGGCGTCGGTGGTGAACAGGTCGGCGGACACCGGCAGGTCACCCCGGTCACGACCGGCGCGGCGCACCGCGATACCGGCGATCTCCAGCGGTTCCCCGATTCTCGCGGTGAGGTCGTCGGCCTGGTCGTGCAGCAGCCGCACCACCTCGGACCCGACCGTCCCGCAGCCGAGCAGTGCCAGTCTCACGGTCTATCCCACATCCAGTCGCAACAGGTCGTCCACCGACTCGCGGCGGACGACGACCCGGGCCCGGCCGTCGGCTACGGCGATGACGGGGGGCCTGGGCACGTGGTTGTAGTTGCTGGCCATGCTGCGGCAGTACGCGCCGGTACCGGGTACGGCGACGAGGTCGCCGGGGGTGACGTCGGCGGGCAGGAACTCGTCCTTGACGACGATGTCGCCGGATTCGCAGTGCTTGCCAACGATCCGGGCCAGGACCGGTGCCGCGTCCGACGTGCGGGAGGCCAGTGTGGCGCTGTACGAGGCGTCGTACAGCGCGGTCCGCAGGTTGTCGCTCATCCCTCCGTCGACGCTGACGTAGGAACGCACCCGTCCTCCGTCCAGGTCGACGGGCTTGACCGTCCCGACCCGGTAGAGGGTGAATGTGGACGGACCGCAGATCGCCCGGCCCGGTTCGACCGAGATCACCGGGACCGGGATCCCCAGGGCGGCGCACTCGTGGTCGACGATCTTGCGCAGTTCACCGGCCAGCGCGGCGGGCGACGCCGGATCGTCCTGTGTGGTGTAGGCCATGCCGAATCCGCCGCCCAGGCACAGTTGCGGCAGCGTGACGTCGTGCTCGGCCTGGATGCGCTGGTGGAGTCCGATGACGCGGCGGGCCGCGACCTCGAACGCGGTGGTGTCGAAGATCTGCGAACCGATGTGGGAGTGCAGGCCGCGCAGCCGCAACACGCCGTCACCGATGACGCGGCGGGCCGCCTCGGCCGCCGACGGCAGCGACATGCCGAACTTCTGGTCCTCGTGGGCGGTGGCGATGTACTCGTGGGTGTGCGCCTCCACGCCCACCTTCGTGCGGATCAGCACGTCGGGAGTGCTGCCGGTGTCGCGGGCCAGGCCGGTGAGCCGGTCGATCTCGTCGAAGGAGTCCAGGACGATCCTGCCGACACCGGCACGCAGCGCGGCGGCCAGTTCCGCGCCGGACTTGTTGTTGCCGTGGAAGGTGAGGCGTTCGGCGGGGAACCCGGCCGCCAGCGCCACCGCGAGCTCGCCCTCGGTGCAGACGTCGAGGTTGACACCGGCCTCGGCCACCCAGCGCGCGACCGCCTTGCACAGGAACGCCTTACCCGCGTAGTAGACCTGGCCGGAGCCCGGCCCGAACGCCTCGGCGAACGCGTCGCGGAACTCCGCGAGCCGATGCCGGAAGTCGGCCTCGTCGACGATGTACGCCGGTGTCCCGAACTCCTCGGCGAGCGCGGCCACGGACACGCCGCCGACCTGCAGGTACCCGTCGTCACCGCGCCTGACCGTGCGCGCCCACAGTTGCGGCAGCAGGTCGTTGACGTCGACGGGCGGGCGCAGCCACGAGGGACTGTGCCCGTACTCGCCGTGGATCGCACCGGCCTCGTGTGCGCGCATCAGCGTTCCCCTTCCCCGGGTCGGCGGTTCACATCTTCTCCGGTGCGGAGACTCCCAGCAGGCCCAGCGCGTTGGCGAGTACGACCCGGGTAGCCTCCACGGCCCACAGCCGGGCGGCGCCGGTGGCGGTGAACTCGTCGTCGCCACGCGGCAGGACCCGGCACGCCTCGTAGAACCGGTGGTAGGTGCCGGCGAGGTCCTCGGCGTAGCGGGCGATCCGGTGCGGTTCACGCAGCTCCGCGGCGGCCGCGACGACCGCGGGGAACTCGGCGAGCTGCTTGAGCAGGTCGGACTCCCTCGGGTGGGACAGCAGCGACGCGTCGTAGTCGTCGCCGCGGCTCAGGCCCAGTTCCGCGGCGTTGCGCAGCAGGGAGGAGATACGGGAGTACGCGTACTGGACGTAGTAGACCGGGTTCTCGCTGCTGGCCTTCGTCCACAGGTCGAGGTCGAGGTCGATGGTGGAGTCGCTGGAGTAACGGGCCAGCGCGTAGCGTCCCGCGTCGGCGCCGATCGCCTCGACCAGGTCGTCCAGGGTGACGAAGGTGCCGGCGCGTTTGCTCATCTTGACCGGCTCGCCGTCCCGGAGCAGGTTCACCATCTGCCCGATCAGGATCTCCAGGTGGGTCTGGGGGTCGTCGCCGAAGCACGCCGCCATGGCCCGCATCCGGCCGATGTAGCCGTGGTGGTCGGCGCCGAGCATGATGACGACCCTGTCGAAGCCGCGCTGCCGCTTGTCGAGGTAGTAGGCGCAGTCGGCCGCGAAGTACGTCCACTGGCCGTCGGACTTGCGCAGCACCCGGTCCTTGTCGTCACCGAAGTCGGTGGTGCGCAGCCACGTGGCGCCGTCCGCCTCGAAGACCCGGCCCTGGTCGCGCAGCCGTTGGAGGGCGGCGTCGAGTTCCCCCCGGTCGTGCAGGTCCTTCTCGTTGAAGTAGACGTCGAAGTGGACGCCGAACCTGGCGAGTGATTCACGGATCTCGGCGAACATGAGCGCGATGCCCTCGGTCCGGAACACCTCGGAGGCGTCGGGGGACTCCAGGACACCGGGGTGGTCGGCGACCACCTGACGCGCCAGGTCGGTGATGTAGCCGCCGACGTAGCCGTTCTCGGGCGTGGGTTCACCCTTGGCCGCCGCCAGCAGCGAGGCCGTGAAGTGGTCGATCTGGACGCCGGCGTCGTTGAAGTAGTACTCGGTGGCGACGTCCGCGCCGGAGGCGCGAAGCACCCGGGCGAGCGCGTCGCCCACCGCCGCCCACCGGACGGAACCGATGTGGACGGGCCCGACGGGGTTGGCGGACACGAACTCCAGGTTGAGCCGGTGACCGGCCATGCTGTCGTTGTGGCCGTAGGCGTCTCCGGCGGCGACGACCTGACCGGCGATGACGCCGGTGGCGTCGGCGGCGAGCCTGATGTTGAGGAAGCCGGGACCGGCGACGTCGACTCCGGCAACACCGGGGACCTCACGCAACCGGGCGGCGATCAGTTCGGCGACCTCCCGGGGGGGCCGGCCGACCCGCTTGGCGACCTGAAGTGACAGGTTCGAGGCGTAGTCGCCGTGTTCGGGATTTCGGGGTCGCTCCACGCTCGTCGTCTCGGGCAGCACACCGGTGTCCAGCCCGGCGGTGGAAAAGGCCGCGTCGGCGGCGGTCAGCACCTTGTCGGCGAGAGTCTCTGGAGTCACGCACGCCATCGTAACGGGCCGCTCGCCGGGGGCTTCGGCGCGCGACGGCGCGTCCACCAGGCGGGACACCGGGCGTCCCCGGGAGTGACGTACGCCGCATATTCTTGTTCCCGACGCGTGTGCGTCCGTGTTCCCGCGCCGGTTCCCCGACCGCCGCGACGACCCCTCTCCGCGAGGAGCCTCGACCGACCATGAGCCCCCGGCCCGACCCCCACGACTACGACTCCCCTCCGCAGTGGCCGCCACCCGACCGGTCTCATCCCGGGAATCCGCCGGACACACCCGGTGACCCGCACACCCGGTGGCGTCCACCGGCGCGGCGGCCCGGTGAACTGCGGATCGACGTCGAGCCTCCGACGTCCCGGCCGCTCCCGCCCGAACCGGAACCGCCGGCGTGGCGGGACGACGATCATCGGCCGGATCCTGGCCGTGGCCGGCCGGACGGTTTCCGCCCGCCGGGTCGGCGCGGCGGCGCCCAGACGGACTTCTCACGGCGGTTCAACGGGTTCACCGAAGAGGAGGACGACGCGCCGGACGCCCCCGGTGCCGGTGGACCGGTTCCGCGGCCCGAACCGCCCCGGCCGGGTGAACCCGCCGACGCCTCGTTCATCTCGGTGGCGAGGGTCGCAGCCACCGTGGCGATCCTCGTCGGGATCATGGGCGTGGTGTTCGTGCTGGTGTGGGCGCTGGGGGTGGTCGGGCCGCAGCCCTGAGGCTCACCCGACGACCTTGTTCTCCCACGCCCACGAGGCGATTCCCACCCGGTTACGGACGCCGAGTTTGGCGCGTACCGACTCCAGGTGCGTCTTCACGGTCGACACCGACAGGAACAGGTCGGCGGCGATCTCGGAATTGGTGCGGCCACGGGCGACGAGTTCCACGACGTCGAGTTCCCGCTCGCTGAGCGGGTTCGGCGTCTGGGGCCGGGCCGGCGCGGCGAGCCGGCGCAGGAGCCTGACGGTGATCGCAGGTGACACCAGGGCCTCGCCCTCGGCGGCGGCGCGCACCGCCTCGATGAGCAGTGCGGGACCGGCGTCCTTGAGTAGGAAGCCGCTCGCACCGGCGCGCAACGCCGCGTAGACGTACTCGTCCATGTCGAAGGTCGTCACCATGACCACGCGAAGCGGCTCGGCGACACCGGGTCCGGCGAGCAGCATGGCCGCCTGGAGACCGTCCTGCCGGGGCATCCGGATGTCGAGCAGGCACACGTCCGGGCGGTGGCGGCGCGCCAACTCGACCGCCTCGACGCCGTCGGCGGCCTCGGCCACCACCTCGATGTCCGGTTGCGCGTCCAGGATCATCCGGAACCCGGTGCGGACCATCTGCTGATCGTCGGCGATCAGAACCCGAATCGTCACGTGTCTCCTCTCGACGCGCCACGTGTGCCGGTGAAGGGTATGGAGGCGACGACCTCCCAACCGCCCTCCGGGCGGGGTGCCGCCCTGAGGGCGCCGTCGAGCGCGGCGACCCGTTCGCGCAGCCCGGCAAGACCATATCCGCCGCCCCACCTGGCGAGCCCGCCCCGGCCACCGCCGGCGCGGCCGTCGTCGCGGACCGTCACCTCCAGGCCGCCGTCGGCCGCCGACAACGTCACCCACACCGTGGTGACCGCCTCGCCGTGCTTGCGGATGTTGGTCAGGGACTCCTGGACGACGCGGTGCGCGGTCGCGCCGACCTCCGGGGGCAGCACGCGACCGGCGAGGTCCGGCGACACGTACAGCGACGCGTACACGTCTCCGACGCTGAACCGGTCGACGAGTTCGGCTATCTCGGCCAGGTCACCGGTGGGCCGGGACCCCGGGCCGGAGTCCTCCTCGCGGAGGACGCCGACCAGGCGGCGCATGGACGTCAACGCCTCCAACCCGGCCGCCTCGATCGCCTTGAACGACTCCCTCGCCCGTTCGGTGTCGTCGGGCGGGATGTACTGGGCGGCCTGCGCCTGGACCACGATGCCGGTGACGTGGTGGGCGACGAAGTCGTGCAGGTCGCGGGCGAGCTCCAGGCGTTCGCCGCGGCGGACGCCCGCCAGTGCCCGTTGGCGGCGTTTGTCCTGGCTGCGCTGGTAAAGCCCGACGGCCACGGCTATCGACAGACCGATGATCTCCAGCATGCCGACGGCCAGGATGACCACCATGTCGGCGGCACGCAACGTGATCGCGAGCATCGCCACCGACGTGGACGTCACCACGGCCGGCCCGACGTTGGCGTCCCAGCGGCGGACCGACCAGGCGACCAGGACGAGCAGCGCGCCGGCCTCGCCCATCCACATCGGCACCCGGTCGCCGTCACCGGCGACGATGGCCCACAGCGTCAACGCCAGCGACAGCCCGGCGACGGGGATCCCCAGCCGCAGGACCCGGTCCGGCCCGGCGAGGATCACCAGGATCGCCGCGAATCCGGGCAGGCACGCGACGAGCACATCCGGCGTGACGCCGTACGCGAAGACGCCGAACAGGCCGAACACGCCGAGGCCGCCGGCCAGGACCACGCGGATCAGCAGCCCGGCGATCCGGTGGACGTCCTCTTGGCTGATCACACCGCCACGCTATCCGGCGGATTCGCCGGGTCGGCCGAAAGACCGATGGCCGCGCCACGCAACCGGTCCGGCGGCCGATGTCGGCGAGGCTTGGAATCGGGATGGTGGTGGACATGGAAACGATCAACACATTGAGCACCCTGCTGGGGGTCGTCATCGGGGCGGCGTTCCTGCTGGCCGGCGGCGTCCTGTTGCCGCTCTGGGAGGTCACCGAGTCCCGGCGGGAACGCAAGGTGACGCGCGATGACTGAGACCGTCTTGTCGGGTACCGGGCTGGAGAAGCGCTTCGGCGGTACCGTCGCCCTGGCCGGGGTCGATCTGAGCATCCGCCGCGGCGAGACCATCGCCATCATGGGGCCCAGCGGCTCCGGGAAGTCCACCCTGCTGCACTGCCTCGCCGGGATCATGCGACCTGACCGGGGCGAGGTGACCCTGCTGGGCCAACGCGTCGACACCCAGTCGGAGGCGCAGCGTTCCCGGCTGCGGCGCAGCCGGTTCGGCTTCCTGTTCCAGTTCGGTCAACTCCTGCCGGAACTGACCGCCGAGGAGAACGTGGCGCTTCCGTTGCTGCTCGACGGCACTCCCAAGCCCAAGGCCCTTCCGCCGGCGCGGTCGTGGTTCGGCCCGCTCGGCCTGGCCGGCCTGGAACGCCGGCGGCCGGGCGAACTGTCCGGCGGCGAGGCACAACGTGTCGCCCTCGCCCGGGCCCTGGTCACCGGTCCCGCCGTGGTGTTCGCCGACGAACCCACCGGGGCCCTGGATCAGGCCAACGGCGCCGAGACGATGCGCATCCTGGTCGAGGCGACCAAGGGCCAGGACTCCTGTCTGGTGCTGGTGACGCACGACGCCTCGGTCGCGGCCCACTGTGACCGCAAGGTGGAGGTGCGCGACGGCCGCCTCGTGGTGGACGCGGGCCCCGGGGCCGCGAAACCGGAACTGCCACAGCGGGCGGGTGCCTGGTGAACCCGATGACGTACCCGTTCGGTCGTCCGAGTGACGGCCGGCCCGACGACCCGAGTGGAGGTGACGCCCGATGAACGCCGTCACCCTGGCGTGGACGCTGCTACGCGGCGGCGGCCGTAAGGGGATGCTGGGCTCCGTCCTCACCCTGGCGGCGGTCGGCGTCACCACGACGTTGCTGATGTTCGCGGTCGCGGGGAACTTCGCGTTCGCCGATCGGGCGGAGCGCACCGCGTGGCGCACCCCCGTCCCGGCCGGACAGGTCGAGACGGCCCGACAGTTGAGCGTGCTCGACATGGTGGACGGGCGGCCGATGACGGTGGTGTACCTGACCGCCACCGGATCCGGTGCTCCCCCGGTCCCCCCGGGCATGGACGGGTTCCCCGCGCCGGGCGAACTGTGGGCGTCCCCGGAGCTGGCCGCACTGCTGGAGCGGCTGCCCGCCGACCAGCTCGCCGACCGGTTCGACGCTCCCGTCACCGGGGAGCTGGGCGACGCCGCCCTCGTCCACGGGAACGAACTCGTCGCCGTCGTGGGCGTCGCGTCCGACTCCCCCGTGTTGTCGGCGCGGCCCCTCGACGGCGAGACGGTCGTCGGCATCTCGGAGTTCGGCACCGACGCCGCTTCGGAGACGTACCGGCTGTATCAGTCGTTCATGGCGGTTGCCACGGTCCTCATGGTCGTGCCACTGCTGGTGTTCGGCGGTGCCGCGGCGCGGTTGACCGTCGCGCGGCGCGACCAGCGGTTGGCGTCGTTGCGGCTGGTGGGTGCCACACCCGGCCAGGTCGTGCGGGTGACCGTGGCCGAGGCGATCCTGACGGCACTGGTCGGCGCGGTGGCCGGGGCGATCCTGTACACGGCGGTGATGCCGCTGCTGGCACGCATCCCGATCGACGGTGGGCCGTGGTTCGTCGCGGACCTGTGGCCCCCGCTGTGGGCGACCGGCGCCGTGATCGTGGCGGTCCCGCTCCTGGTGGGACTGTCGGCGGTCGTGGGCCTGCGCCGGGTCGTCATCAGCCCGCTCGGTGTGGCGCGCAGGCAGACGCCGCCGGGCATCCGGGCGGCGCGCCTGTTGGTGCTGGTGGCCTTCGTCGGCGCGTTCCTGTTCATGTCGTCGCGGTTCCTCGGTATGGGCGCTCTGGGCAGTCTCCTGATGCTGGTGCTGTTGGCGGGTGTGTTCGGCGCGATAAACCTGGTGGGTCCCTGGGTGGTGTCGTTGCTGGGCCGGGTCACCGCGCTCGCCGCGAGACGTCCGGCGCCGCTGCTGGCGGGCAGGCGGCTGGTCGACGATCCCCGTTCGGCGTGGCGCACCGTCGCCGGGATCGCGTTGACGGGCTTCGTCGCGGGATTCACGGTGCTGTTGTCGCCGCAGTTGACCGGGTACGCCGAAGACCGCACACTGTTGACGGTGTCGGTGCCGACCACACAGGTGGAGGCGGTCACCGCGTCCGTGGCGACGGTACTTCCCGACGGCGCGAAGGTGACGGGGACGAACGAGGTCGAGGGCGTGTCCCTGGTGGACGTCGAGACCCCCGTCGACTCCGCCGCCATCGACCGGTTCCGTACCGAGGTGGCGCAGATCGCGCCCGGGAGCCCGACGATGGGTACCGACGACTGGGTGCGTTTCGACGATCAGCTGTTCACCGACGTCAAGACCGGTGTCCTGGTGGTGTTGTGCGTGTCGATCCTGATCGCGATGGTGAGCGCGGCGGTGTCGGGCGCGTCCTCGGTACTCGACCGGCGGCAGGTGTACGGACTGCTGCACCTGTCGGGCACCCCGATGAAGGTACTCAACTCCGCCCGCCGGATGGAGACGCTGCTTCCGTTGGCGGTCATGGGTGGCGGTTCACTGGCCTGCGGAATGCTCATGGCGATGCCGTTCAGTTCCGGCGGCGAGATCGCCGGGAATCTGGCGCTGCTGTTCACGGTGGTCGGTTTCGGAGTGGTCGGGGTCGTGGGCGCGAGCGCGGTCAGTCGTCCGCTGCTGGCCTCGGTCATGCGGAACACGCCGCCCCGTCCGGACTGAACCGTGACACCCGTGCGGCCCGGTCGTCCCAGGACGGTCGGGCCGCACGGCAACAGACTGCCGGGTATCCCCACGGAACGGGACCCGAACGGTGTGGTTCCCGAGCGGTGGCGGCGGTCCGACCGGTGGGGCGTGGTGTGGGACACCGACGACGTACCGACCTTGACCAGGTTCTACTCCGCGTTGCGTGGCCGGCGGATCTGGAAGATGGACGAAGAGGGATCCGCGTCGGATTCGGGCGAGGGCGTCGCCTACCTCGGGGTGCGGTTCAATCCGGATTACGTCCATCCCGAATGGCCCGCTCCCTCCGGGGCGCAGCAGATGATGCCGCATCTGGACTTCCAGGTCACCGACCTGGCGGCCGAGACCGCCCGCACCGTGTCGTCGGGGGCGGAACCGTGCGAGCACCGACCACAGGACGACGTCCGGGTACTTCGCGACCCCGTGGGCCATCCGTTCTGTCTCTACACCTGATCCGGGGAACGGGGCGGCCGGTACTCCAGGGCGAGCCGGTCGGCCAGTTCGGCCAGGCACTCCTCGAACACCGGTTCCGGATCGTCGAACGCGAATTCCAGCTGACCCGACATCTCCAGCGACAACGTCCCGAACAACCGGATCCAACAGCCGAGTAGGACGTGGACCGCCTGCGGCGGCAGGTCCTCGACGATGTCGGCGCTGTACGCCTCCAGTTGGCGGCGTAGCGCCTGCGGCAGTTCGGCGGTGTCGCGTACCGGAAAGCCCCCGTTTCGCCACAGCCGCGCCAATTCCGCACGGAACACCGCCCCGAACCGGTCACCGGCGGCGGCGCCGGCGCTCTCGGCGGCCATGCCGGCGGCGGTCGCGGGATGCTGGAATATCCAGCCGTACTCGGCCGGGTGGGCGACCGCCCAGGCCCGGAGCGCACGGCACATGCGCAGCAGGCGGTCGGCGGCGTCGGTTCCGGCGTCGCGGGCGGCCGCGATGACGTCGATCAGTTCGTCGTAGAAGTCGGCCGTCACCGCCTGGATCAGTGCTTCGTGACTGTCGTAGTACCGGTAGATGGCCGGGCCGGTCACCTGGAGGCGGCGCGCGACGGCGCTGACGGTGACGGCGGCGGTTCCCTGCTCGACCAGCAGTTCCCTGGCCGTGACGCGAATCCGGCTCATGGCGGCTTCCCGCTTCAGTGTTCTCCGCGACGTGACCGGCGGCTTCGCCTCCTCCTCCACCCGCACAGCATAGCCATGTCCGTTTGTTATAGCCTCTTACTGAAGTTATCGCCGTTAACTCGGAGGTCCCGTCATGCCCCGTTCCCGTTCCCGCTCCTGGAATCCGCTGGCCCACGCCTTCGCGAGACACATCTCGGACGGCGTCGTCACCGAGACGGAGGACCTGACGCCCCGGATGCGCCGGATCGCCATCACCTCACCGGCCCTGCCGGACAAGGGCGTCATCCCCGGCCAGCACGTACGGATCGAGATCAACGACCCGCTGTCGGCGTACGGGATCATGCGGCCGTCACAGACGCTGCGGACCTACACCATCTGGACGACCTCTCCGGACGTCACCCGATTCGACCTGCTCGTCCACCGCTACGGCGGCGACGGCATCGGGCTGAGATGGGCGACGGCGGCCAGAACGGGCGACCCGGTCCGATACTGGGGACCGATGGGCGACTTCACCCTTCGAGACGCCTCCCACCATGTGTTCATGGGCGACGAGACCGGTACCGCCGCCTTCCGGCCGCTCATCGACGCGCTTCCCGCCGACGCCACCGCCGAAGCCGTCGTGGAGAGCGACGACCACACCGACGAGGTGCCGCTGCCCGCCGACCGGTTGACGCGACTGCACCGGGTACACCGCCGGGGACGGTCCCCGGTCGACTCCGTGGCGCTGCGCGAGGCGGTCCGGGAGTGGCGGCCCGACGCGGCCCCCGCCGCCACCGCCTTCTACCTCGCCGGTGAGGCCCGGACCGGGCAGTCACTCCGGCGCATCCTGGAAACGGTGCACGCCGTACCCCGCCACGCGGTGACAGTCAAGCCGTTCTGGACCCCCGGCAAGGTCGGCCTACACCACTGAGGCGACGGGAACCGGTACCCGCGGTGACCGGACGGCGTCCACGACGCGACCCGACGTCGGGTCAGGCCGGTGAAAGACGACACATCGGCATTCCATCGCCGCCCGAGGCGGAGCAGGATGTCCGTGATGCCTTCCTCCCCGCCTCCGACCGACGGCTTCCGGCTGAGCTCGGTCATCCCCACCGTGTACCTGCCCGCCGCGCTGTTCGGCGTCGGATCGGGCGCCGTCGCCCCGGTCATCGTGCTGTCGGCACGGGACCTCGGCGCCTCGATCGGAGTGGCGAGCCTGATCGTCGCCCTCACCGGGATCGGCCAGCTCATCGGCGACCTTCCCGCCGGCGCGTTCGCCGCCAAGGTGGGCGAACGCCGGGCGATGCTGCTCGCGGTCGTGTTGATCGCGGCGACCCTGGTCGCCTGCATCGCCGCGACCGAGGTGTGGATGCTGGGCCTGGCGATCGGGCTCCTCGGGTTGGCCAACGCGGTGTGGGGCATCGCCCGGCACACCTACCTGACCGAGGTGGTGCCCTACCGGATGCGGGCCAGGGCGATGTCGACACTCGGTGGCACCCACCGAATCGGGATGTTCATCGGGCCGTTCGTCGGGGCGGCGGCCATGCAGTGGTGGGGCACGGACGGCGCGTACTGGGTGAAGCTGGCCGCCGTCATCGCCGCCGGCACCCTGGTGGCCGTGCTGCCCGACCCCGCCAGGGGCACCGCCTCCGAACGCGGCGGCAGCAGTGTCGGCGAGACCTTCCACGTGCTGCGGACCCATCTGCCGGTGTTCCGCACCCTCGGCCTGGGCGCCATGACGGTCGGGGCGGTGCGGGCGTCGCGTCAGGTCGTCATCCCGTTGTGGGCCGAGCACGTCGGGGCCGACCCGACGACCACCAGCATCATCTTCGGCATCGCCGGCGCGGTGGACATGGCGTTGTTCTATCCGGCGGGCAAGGCGATGGACCGGTTCGGCCGGATCTGGGTCGCGGTGCCGTGCATGCTGGTGATGGCGGTGTCCCACCTGTTGATCCCGTTGACGACCACGCCCGGCTGGCTGCTCGCGGCGGCCATCCTCATGGGACTGGGCAACGGGATGGGGAGCGGGATCATCATGACGCTGGGCGCGGACGCCTCACCCGCGGTGGGCAGACCGGCGTTCCTGGGCGGCTGGCGATTGTGCGCGGACACCGGGAACGCGGGCGGACCGGTGTTGATCAGCGCCGTCACCGCCGTCACCGCCCTCGCCCCCGCCGTGCTCGTCATGGGCGGCGTGGGTCTCCTGGGGGCCGCCGCACTCGCCAAGTGGATTCCCCGCCCGGATGCGTCACCCGGTCAGCCCGTGAAACGGAACCGGTCCAGTACATCGGCGGCCGGCTGACCGGACTCGAACCGCCAGGCCACCAGCTCGACCGTATGGAGCACGTCCGTGCCGAAGTCCAGGTCCGCGTGGCGGTCCGACCAGTCGGTCAGCCGGTCCATCTCGGAAACCGGGCCGGTGAAGTGGATCACGTTGATGTGGTGGAAGTTCCGGCGGAATCCGACCTCGACCTGCCAGTCGGTGACACCGTGCCTCCCCAGCTCGGTCGTCAGCGTGACGTCCAGTCGGGCGAGACCGTTGGCGCGGCCGTGAACGAAGGCCAGCAGGCCGCCGCGGTGCACAGTCATGCCGGACGCCGTCACCGCCATCGGCGGCAAGACACGGCAGGCGGCGGCCAACGCCGCGCGGTAGCGGGCGACGGCCGGATCGGCGGCTGGATCGGGCAACCGCCGGTGCGGCTCGAAGGCCCGCAGGGTGACGTGCAGCGTCTCAGGATGGTGGACCCAATGCCCGGCACCTGCAAACCGTGCGGCGGCCGTCGCCGACTCGTGCAGCCGGGAACGCAGCGGCTCGCCTGGCCGCAGGATCGCACTGATACCCCATCTCCCACCGGGCCGGGGGATCCGGTCGGTGGTGATGTCACCGGCGGCGACGGCACGCCGGGCGGCGGCGCGGAAACGGGCGATGGCGGTCATGGCCGACTAGTGTGCCACGCGGCTCCGCCGCCGGGCGGTCGTCAATCGGTGAAGACGTCTTCGGCGGCGTCGATGGTGAACGCGCGATCGAACCAGGTCCGCAGTCGCGCGACATCGCCGCAACCGCGCACTCGCCGGGCCACCTCGTCGGACACCTCGATGTCACGCATCCGCAAGGTCCTGAGAACCACCTCGGCATAGCTCTCCGCATAGCCCTCGGCGTAGCCCCGCTCGTAGTAGGGCCGGGTGAACGCGGTGAACCGCAACGGGGGCCGAGGCTTCGCCGTCGTCACCTCAATCGGTGAAGACGTCTTCGGCGGCGTCGACGGTGAACGCGCGATCGAACCACGCCGACAGCAGCGACACGTCACGACAACCGCGCACCCGGGCCTCCACCGCGGCGGACACCGGCAGACCCCGGTTCCGCAGGGCTCGGAGCACCGAGTCGGCCAAGCCTTCGGACTTGCCCTGATCGACGTAGCGCTGTGTGAAGGCGCTGTGGTACGGGAAGGTCACAGTACTCAAGATAGCCTCCAGGTGGCGACGTGCACGGTCGGCGTCTCGTGTAGATCCGAGGGCATGCGGTGACTTTATGTCACCGATACATTCCCATACGTGTCGGACCCACTGGGGCGGAACGGGTCCGGCCACCAGTGGGTCCGAGATCTATGCGTCGTCGGCCATGGACGCCCGAGCGGTCAGAAGTCCTCGTCGAGGTCCACGGTGCCCGAGACCGCCACCTGGTACGCGGTCGGCCTGCGCTCGAAGAAGTTCGTCAGCTCCTGGACGTCCTGGAGCGCCATGAAACCGAAGGGGTTCTTGGCGCCGTAACGGGTGGGCATCCCCAGCCGGGCGAGACGCTGGTCCGCGACGTACTCCAGATAGGACTTCATGTCCGGCACCGTCATACCGGGCAGGCCCGACCCGATCAGGTCCTCGGCGAACTGGAGCTCACACGCGACCGCCTCGTCCAGCATCCGGCTCACCGACTCGGTGAGCGCGTCGTCGAACAGCTCGGGTTCCTCGCGGCGGACGACGTCGACCACGCTGAACGCGAAGTTCATGTGGCAGGACTCGTCGCGGAACACCCAGTTGGTGCCGGTGGCGAGCCCGTCCAGCAGTCCGCGCGACCGCAGCCAGTACACGTACGCGAAGGCGCCGTAGAAGAACAGCCCCTCGATGCAGGCGGCGAAGCAGATCAGGTTGAGCAGGAACGCCTTGCGGTCCTCCCGGCTGCGCAACGCGTCGAGCCGGTCGATGGAGTCGATCCAGCGGAAGCAGAAGTCCGCCTTCTCCTTTATGGACGGAATGTGCTCCACCGCCGCGAACGCCTTCGCGCGGTCCTCCGGATCCGGCAGGTACGTGTCCAGAAGGGTCAGATAGAACTGGACGTGCACGGCCTCCTCGAACAGCTGACGCGACAGGTACAGCCGCCCTTCGGGCGAGTTGACGTGCTTGTACAGGTTGAGTACCAGGTTGTTGGCGACGATGGTGTCACCGGTGGCGAAGAAGGCGACGAGCCGGTTGATCAGGTGGCGTTCCGCGTCGGTGAACTTCGCCAGGTCCGCCAGGTCGGACGCGAGGTCGACCTCCTCGACCGTCCAGGTGTTGCGGATGGCGGCCCGGTACTGCTCGTAGAAGTCCGGGTAGCGCATCGGGCGCAGGGTCAGGTCCATTCCGGGATCGAGCAGTGTCATTGGCATGCCTCACAGGTCTCGGGGTTCTCAAGGGAGCAGGCGACCGCTTCGGCGCTGGGGACCTGCGCCTGGGCCGGAACGCTGACGGTCGTCTGGTTGATGCGCGTCGCCGGGCGGGACCGCAGGTAGTACGTGGTCTTCAGGCCGCTCCGCCAGGCGTACGCGTACATCGACGACAGTTTGCCGATGGTCGGTGAGGCCATGAACAGGTTCAGGGACTGGCTCTGGTCGATGAACGGCGTGCGTCCGGCCGCCAGGTCGATGAGCGCGCGCTGTGGCAGCTCCCACGCCGTGCGGTACAACAGTTTCAGGTCGTCGGGGATGCCGGGGATGTCCGCGATGGAGCCCTCGGCCCGGAGGATGGCCTGCCGGACGTCCTCGTTCCACAGGCCGCGGGCGGCGAGGTCGGCGACCAGGTACCGGTTGACCTGGATGAACTCACCCGACAGCGTCTCCCGCTTGAACACGTTGGTGACGACCGGCTCGGTGCATTCGGCGCTGCCCGCGATCGCGGCGATCGTCGCCGTCGGCGCGATCGCGATCATGAGCGAGTTGCGCAGGCCGTGTTCGGCGACGGCGGCACGGACCCGTTCCCATCGCGCGGGTTCGCTTATCCGGGCGTCGGGCCAGTGGTCGACGTGCAGCACACCCCGCGCGGCACGCGTGTCCTCATAGGATGGATGCGCGCCAAGCCGGGCGGCCAGTTCCGCCGAAGTCTCGTAGGCGGCCAGGGCGATGTGCTCGGAGATCCGGGTCGACAGCCGCAGCGCCTCCGGCGAGTCGAACGGCAGCCGCAGGGTGAAGAACACGTCGGCCAGGCCCATCAGGCCCAGTCCGATCGGACGCCACTTCTTGTTGGCCTTCTCCGCCTCGGGAGTCGGGTAGTAGGACAGGTCGATGGTCCGGTCGAGGAACGTCACCGCGGTGCGCACCGAGGCGGCCAGCCGGTCGAAGTCGAAACCGTCCGGTGTGCAGTGGGCGGCCAGGTTCACCGATCCGAGGTTGCACACGGCGGTCTCGGAGTCGCTGGTGACCTCCAGGATCTCGGTGCACAGGTTCGACAGGTGGACGACGTTCTCCGGTTTGGCCGTCTGGTTGCAGGTCCGGTTCGACACGTCGGCGAAGGTCATCCAGCCGTTGCCGGTCTGGGCGAGCGTGCGCATCATGCGGCCGTAGAGTTCCCGGGCGGCGACGGTACGGACGGCCTTGCCGGCGGCCTCGGCGGCACGGTAGTGGCGGTCGAACTCCTCGCCCCAGGTGTCGGCCAGTTCCGGGACGTCCTTGGGGTCGAACAACGACCACTCGGCGTCGGCCTCCACGCGGCGCATGAACTCGTCGGGGATCCAGTTGGCCAGGTTCAGGTTGTGGGTGCGGCGGTCCTCGGAACCGGTGTTGTCGCGAAGTTCCAGGAACTCCTCGACGTCGGCGTGCCAGGTGGCGAGGTAGACGCAGGCGGCGCCCTTGCGGCGCCCGCCCTGGTTGACGGCGGCGACGCTGGAGTCGAGGGTGCGCAGCCAGGGCACGATGCCGTTCGAGTGGCCGTTGGTCCCGCGGATCAGCGAACCACGGCTGCGGACCTTGGACCAGGAGATGCCGATGCCGCCGGCGTACTTCGACAGTCTGGCGACCTGCCCGTACCGGTCGTAGATCGATTCGAGCTCGTCACGTGGGGAGTCCAACAGGAAACAGGACGACAGTTGGGAACGGCGCGAACCGGAGTTGAACAGCGTGGGGGAACTGGGCAGATAGGACAGCGTGCTCATGAGGGCGTACAGTTCGGCGGCGTCGGCCACCGATTCGGCGAGTCCACAGGCGACCCGGAGGAAGAAGTGCTGCGGGGTCTCCAACACCCCACGATGGTGTGGGTGCCGCAACAGATACCGGTCGTAGACGGTGCGCAGACCGAAGTAACCGAAACGGTCGTCGGCCTCGGTGTCGATCAACGCGTCGAGGGCGGCGGCGTTGGTGGCGACGAACTCCGCGACACCGTCGGAGAGCAGGCCCTCGCGGTGGCTGTGCCGTACCGAGTCGCTGAAGTGGGCGATGCCGGAATCGGCGACCTCGGCGGCGATGTGGCGGCTCAGCAGCCGGGCGGCGAGCCGGCTGTAGGCGGGTTCCCGGACGACCAGGGAGGCGGCGATCTCGATCGCCCGGGACCGCAGGTCGGTCTCCGTGGCGCCGGGCCAGACGCCGGCGACGACCGGACCGGCGACCTCGGCGGCGTCGACGCCGTCGAGCCCTTCGGAGAGCCGGTGGACCAGATCGGCGACCAGTTCGGCGGTGTCCCGGGCAAGCGGAGCCGCTGTCGAAATGCTCACGGTGTTTCCCCTCATGCGGGCGTCTACGGGCACGACGAACGACCCGCTCGACGCGATGGATACTGCTGTCCAACCGCAAGATCACGCTTCACGCGATCAGCACGAGAGAGCATACATGTTGTGGTTCATCTAGTCCGGCACCCCAAGGTATTGATAAATCGGCGTGTTCAAGGGAGTCGGACACGCCCGCCGAGCAGCGGAACGTCACCCGGAAGGTGGACCCCCGGCGGCGCGTACCCGCTCCGCCGGGGGCCGCGACCGAGGGCAGCCGGGGACCGTCTGGTAACCTCGTCAGGTCGCAAGGCCCCATTAGCTCAGGGGATAGAGCACCGCCCTCCGGAGGCGGGAGCGCAGGTTCGAATCCTGCATGGGGCACCAAGCAGAACACCAGCCAGACCGGCACACGAGTGCCGGTCTGTTTCGGTCTCCAGGCCCGCCGCGTCAGCGGAATGTCAGCGCCACCGGCCGGCACCTCGGCCGTCAGACGCCGACACACGACACCACCTCGCCTCGGCCGGACCTCACAATCCACGCTCCGCCGCCCCAAAACTCCCGCAACCGACGCCGGGCATCGTGTCGACCGGGGGACCCGGCGCCTCCCGCTGCCCAGTCGCTCCACTTCGGAGTGGGTGGCCTTGTCGCGCCTGGGTACGCTGGCGTTCGAGCCGGACGAGGATTGGGGCGAACGCATGACAGCCTTTGTAGAACCCGACTTGAGCGTCACGGGAGTCCTCGGGGCCGCGCGCGGCGGCGCGTTGGCGACCGACAGCGAAACCGTGGGTACCGAGCACCTGCTCGCCGGTGTCACGGGAACCAAGGGGGCGGCCCGGGACGCGCTCGCGGCCGAAGGCGCGACCAAGACGGCGCTGTTCGCGGTGTTGCGGGACAGGGCGGGCCGGGACGACGCCTGGGCCAACGGTGACGACGCCCGGAACGCCATCGGCGCGCGCGAGCTGTTGGGCGACGACGCGGATCGGCGCGTCCGCTTCACCGGCGCGGCGCGTGACGCCCTCACGACGGCGATGGGGCACGCACGGCGGGACGACGCCGCGAGCTTCGACGCGGCCCACCTGCTGTGCGGCCTGCTGGAGGGGGAGAACCGGGCGGTGGAACTGCTGTCCGCGTGCGGCGTCTCACCGAACGCCGTACTCGTCCGCCTCGACGGCGGCGCCGGAAGCCCGGAGGACGACCTCCCGCCCCTGCTGCACGCCACCCGCGACGTCGTCCTCGGCCGTGGGCACTACCGGCACCTGTCCTTCTGGAAACGGTGGCTGGTCAAGAACACCGGGGTCAACCTGGCGTCGCGGCCGGCCCAATGGGTCGGCATGGAGACCTATGAGCAGGCCCACCGCCTCGGTGACGGCGTGGTGGGCACCGAGCACGTACTACTGGCCGTCCTGGCCACCCATGAGGTCGCGCTCCGTTACCCGCATCTGGCGAGAGAACGGGCCGCCGGATCCGGCACCCGGTACAGCGGCGGTGAGCGGCTGGCCCACCTCGGCGTCGACTACGCCTCGGTTCACCGGGCCGTCACCGGGAATCGCGTCCCCTTGACGGACGACGCACGGCCCGTCGCGGGCTACCTCGGTCGGGGCGCGGCCTCCGGCGACGCGATGACCGACCCGGGCACCGGTCCCCTGGTCGACACCCTCCTCAACGAGAAGACCCGCGCCCGTCAACTCGTCGAGGCACTGACCGCCGGAGCCTGACGGCAGCCCGACCCTCCCGGACCCGTAAGGCACGCCGGACGGTCCGGGCCGTCGCCGGGTGCGCGAGGCAACGTCAGCGGCCGCGACCTATTCCGCGGGCGTGATGTGCAGCGCGGCGGTGCCATCGCGGATGTCGACGACCTTCAGGGCCATGGCGTCGTTGACGGTGGCCGTCGTCCCCTCGGCGCACGTGAGTGTGACTCCGCCACCGCCTTGCGATGTGACACCTCCACCACCCGCGCAGCCCGAGATGCTGAAGCCCGATCCGGTCACCGGTGCGACCATCTCGATCTCGGTGTCGGTGATCGCGATGATCTCGATCGGGCCGAGGCCGTACTCCTGCGGAACCGCGACGACGTCGCCCTCGGCGACGTCGAGCTCGCATGTCCCGTCCGCGCACGGCCCGGTGGGCGACGGTGACGCCGACCCGGTCGACTCTGACGACGCATCGGAGCCGGTGGGACCGGATCGCCCGTCGACTCCGGCGGAAGGGTCCGCCGCACACGCCGTGGCGAGGACCGCCACGGCGGCGACGACGACCAGCCGTGTTCCACTGCTTCTGTTGGCCTTCATGGGTCTCATTCCAACTCCGGACGGCCGGGACCCCTCCCGCATCAACGGGGTACCCGCGGAGCGGGTTCTCACCGTCGACACCTCGAAGCCCGCGCGGGTATGTCGTCGCCCTCGGGACGGGCACCTCGATCACCAAGACCGTCCCCGTGGGGGCGGCGCCGGCGGCGTTGACTGCACAGCCGTCGATCGATGGCCCGGCAAGCAATACAATTGACTTGTTTTCGATACATATGTATTGTACTCACATGTCACCTGTAGACCGCCCGGCGTCAGACCTGACGGTGCGCGCACGAATCAGAGACGCGGCGTTGGCCCAGTTCGCCGAACGCGGCTTCGCCGGCGCCTCGATGCGCGGCATCGCGGAGGCCGCCCGGGTCTCGCTGGGAGCGGTCCAACACCATTTCACCTCCAAAGAGGCACTACGGGAGGCCTGTGACGCGCACGTGGTCGAGACGTTCGGTCACCGTCTGACGCGCAGCGCCGCAGACGGGACACTCGGAGAACCGAATCTCATGGCCCGGCTCTACGACACCAGCGGGCCGCTACTGCGCTATCTCGCTCGGGCACTCGTCGACGGCTCACCGGCGGCCGCGACGGTGTTCGACCGGCTCTCCGCCGAGGCGGAGGCGTTCCTCAGTCAGACCTGGCCGGACCGATTCCCGGCCGGTTCGCCCACGGCGCGACACACGGCGGCGGTCATGGCCGCCATGCACGGCGGCACCATCGTGCTTCACGACCACCTGGCCAGGCAGATGGGCTCCGACCCGCTCGACCGTCCCCACACCACCAGGATCGGCGGCGCGATGCTCGACCTCTACGCCGCGATGGGTGAGTTCGCGACCTCACCTACGGCGCAACGGATCAAGGACTCCACCGCAGACTACGACGCCCCCGACAGGAGACCACGATGACGACGGTCACGATCGACCACCTAACCCCGCTACAAAAAACGCTCCTGATCACGCTCAACGGCCGCGTCCTCGACGCGAACCGTAAGCGCCCACTCCTCGACGACGCCAAGGCGGTCGAACTGGCACGCGGGATCGACTACGACCACTCCACTGTGCGACTGGGCGCGGGGGTGCCCGAGGCCGTCGCCATTCGCAGCAGGATGCTCGACCGCGCCGTGACGGCCTTCGTCCACCGGCACCGCGACGCCGTGGTGGTCGAACTGGGCTGCGGCCTGGAGACGCGCCATTGGCGGCTCACCGCGTCCGAACCCGAACCCTGGCGCGACGTCGACTGGTACGACGTGGACTTCCCGGAGGTGATCGCACTGCGCGAGACTCTCATGGACGAGGCCGACCGTGGCCACTCCGTCGGCGTGTCCCTCCTGGACTCCACATGGACCGACACCATTCCCGGCGACCGGCCCGCCGTCATCCTGTCCGACGGCGTGCTCGGTTTCCTCTCCGAGGACGACAACCGGAGGGTGCTGCGCCGTATCACGGATCACTTCGCAACGGGAGAGCTCGTGTTCAACGCCTACACCAGGCTCACCGCCCGCATGAACGGCCGCTTCACCCAGGTGGTCGGGATGCCGCACGACTTCCGGGGCTACGGCATCTCCGATCCCGAGGACGTCACCGCACTCAATCCCGCGCTCACCTTCATCGATGAGCAGTTCGGTGACGCCGCACCGGAACGCGACAAGCTGAACCTCGCCTACCGGCTTCTCGCACGTCTCTTCGCCGGCTGGCGAGGCCAGGCACGTCGCGGCGTCTGGGTCGTCCGCTACCGCTTCTGAGCGGCACCGTCGGTTCCGGATCACGTCGAAGCGATCGGGGTGCCGGGTCTCCTTCGCCGCACCGGGACCCGGCCACGCCACGAAGGCGGGCGGCGGCGGTGACCGAGAGGCGTTCACCGGTGGGCGGCTACTCCCCCGGTGCTACGCGCCGGGCGCCGCCTCGTACATGGGAAGCCGGAACTCGCTCGGGGGTTCGGGTGCCGCGGCGATGACCGCCCTGGTGGCGGCGAGCCGTTCGGCGTACCGGCCCGGCTCCACGGCGAAGGTCCGCTGCTCCCATTCGTCCAGCACGTGCTCCAGCAGCATCATCGCGCGTTCCGCCCAGAAACGCAGTGCCGGATGGATCCAGCCCGAGATCTTGAACTGCCCGCACGCTCCCGCGATGTAGGCGTCGACCTCGGCGCGGATGAACCTGATGTGGCTCGCGTCGGCGTCGAGCCAGGCGACGATGTCGTCCTGGGAACTCTCCCACAGGTGTTCCGGTACGAGTGCCCACTCCGCCACCAGGTCGGCGATGCCGCCCGGGGCGTGCCCGTCGCCTAGTGCTTCTCCAGGTGGCGGAGCGTGTCGTTGCCGTCGTCGTTGCCGAAGGGGGCGCGCCAGTCCCCGGAGTCCCAGAACCAGTCCGGCACGGCGGCGACGTAGGCGGGGTGGCTGGTCGTGGGCGACAGGCCCGCACCCTCCACATCGTCCAGATGGGGCACGTACTCGGATGTCGTCACGTTCCCGATGGTAGGACCCGCCACGCTCTCATTCGGACAGGGGATCGGTGAACCGTTGGGGCGGCGGAGGTCGAGGGTTCCCTGCGCGAAGGGCACGTGTCATCCTGAGGTGGCCGAATCCACGGCACACCGCGGCACAGGTAGGAAAGTCATGGACGTCGACGGCGCGACCGACCGGACGAGCCCACGCGAGCAACGGGCGCACGGGTTCGACCTGTCACCGTTGACCGCCCGCCCACGAGGCGCGGCGTGGCGGCGATTCCGCCGGGAGGCGGCGTCCGGCGAGCACGGCACCGACCTGGCCACCCGGCACGGGTGGCAGTGGATGCCACGTTCCCTCGTGATCGTCGGTTTCCTCGCGATCCTCGTGGCGGCACCGGTGGTCATCCTCACCGTTGAGGGGCCGACGTCGCAAGCGATTCTGGGCGCCGCGCTGATCGCCGGGTTCGCGCTTATAGGTGGGGCGACGACGGTCGCGGCGACCTGGCGCGACTTCTGGGTCACCCGGACCCGGCGCCGGTACCGGCTCGCGGGCTTCGCCCGCCGCAACGGCCTGGAGTACCGGCCGGAACCGGACGTGCGGCGCCCCGCCGCCCACATCTTCAGCGGTTTGGTCGTGGGGCAACGCCACCTCGACCGTCTCTCTCGACCCGGCTTCCTCACGGTGGCGAACTACCAGGAGGTCTACGACGACGACCTCGACGGGTCCTCGTCCTTCGAGGCCGGATACGTCATGTTCACCCTCCGGGAGTCCTATCCGCACACCGTGGTCGCACGGGAGCCCGGATCACCGCCTCGGAGACTGGCGCACCTGGAACCCGTTCCCGGGCCCGCGGGCGGGTCGGTGTGGAGCACCCGGCCCGATCATCCGCTCCTCGGTCGGCTCCTGGCGACGGGGATCGCCGAGGTCGTCTTCCCGCTGAGCCGATCCGCGCACATCGAGATCGTCGACGACACGCTCTTCGTCCTCCACGTCGGCGGTTTCCTGCCCGTCGACTCGCCACGGTTCTGGCGCCGGATCGCGGAGGGCGTCGGCCTGCTCTCACCGTTCCTGGACATCCCGACCACGACGAGTCCGTCCGAGGCGGCCGTCGCGATCGACCCGGTCGGCCGGTGACGGCCCCGGCGTGCGGGCGGGCACACCGGGGCGCTACACGACGTCGAACTCGTTGCCCTCGGGATCCCGCATGGCGGCGGCGTAGAGACCCGCCTCCGGTTCGTCCTTGATCTTCAGCAGGGTGGCGCCCGCTTCGACCAACCGTTCCACGGTCGCCGTGACACGCCGCGCGCGGAGGTCCAGTGGGACGTCACGGCCTCCGCCGACCTTGAGGTCGAAGTGCCACCTGTTCTTGGCGACCTTCGGCTCGGGAACCTGCTGGAACCACACTCTCGGTCCACGCCCCGCCGGGTCGATGATCGACTCCGGGACGTCGCCGGCGCCGGACGGCAACTCCGACTCCGGAACCCCGATCGCCGCCCAGTAGGCACGCCAGGTGGTGTGCCCGTCCGGTGGCGGCTCCGGCACGTAGCCCAGGGCCTCCGACCAGAAGGCCACCATCGCCTGCGGGTCGGAACAGTCGATGGTGAGTTGCACCGTCATCTCCATGCGCGGAGTGTTCCACGCGGGTCCGACAGGGCACCGCCCTCCGGACGGGTCCCGGCGTGCGACTCGCCGTCCCATCGACGCACGGCGACGGTCGGGGGCCGGCGGTCCACCGAACGGTGGAGACGCGAATCAACCCGAGCACGCCTGCGACGGTCGATGTCGCGGGTCGGGTACGCCCATAACTTGGCGGTATGACCGCACTGGAAGTACGGAATCTGCACAAACGTTACGGGCGGCACGTCGCCGTCGAGGACGTCTCCTTCACCGTTGAGGAGGGCGAGATATTCGGCGTCATCGGACCCAACGGCGCCGGCAAGACGACGACCGTCGAATGCATCGCCGGGCTGCGAACGCCCGACTCCGGCGCGATCTCGGTACTGGGACTGGACCCGATCAGGGATCGCGCGGAGGTGCGTGAACGACTGGGCGTCCAGTTGCAGGAGAGCGGCTTCCCCGACGCGATCACGGTCGCCGAAGCCCTCGAGCTCTACAGCTCCTACTACCGGAACCCGGCCGACTGGCGAGAACTCGTGGAGCTGCTGGGTCTCGCCGACAAGCGCGACACCCGGTACAAGGCCCTCTCCGGAGGACAGAAGCAGCGGCTGTCGATCGCGCTCGCCCTGGTCGGCGGCCCCAGGATCGCGATCCTCGACGAGCTCACGACGGGACTGGACCCGCAGGCGAGACGCGACACCTGGAACCTCATCGCCCGGGTGCGCGACACCGGCGTCACGATCCTCCTCGTCACGCACTTCATGGACGAGGCCGAACGCCTCAGCGACCGGATCGCCGTCATCGACGGTGGCCGGGTCGCCGCGGTGGACACGCCGGCGGCACTGATCGCGCAGGCGAACGCGGTGCAACGGGTCCGGTTCCGTGTGAGGCAGCCGCTCGACGGGCGTGTCCTGACCGGGCTTCCGGACGTGACCGACGTCCAGATCACCGAGGGCCGCTGGACGGTCACCGGCAGCGGACAACTCCTGAGCAGCGTCGCCGGGGCTCTCGCCAGGGCACAGGTCGTCGCGGAGGACCTCCGCGTGGACCGCCACGGCCTCGACGACGCGTTCGAGGCCTTCACCGGTCGCGCCCCGGAATCCCCCGAACCCCTCCAGAAGGAAGGCTGACCCGTGTCCGCTCTCACGAAGACGATCGAGGTCGAGACGAGACTGTTCCTCCGGGACTCCGCCACCGTCGGTTTCGGCGTGCTGTTCCCGACCGGACTGCTGCTCGCGTTGAGCGCGATTCCGGCGCTCAGGGAGCCGTCGCCGGAGACCGGCGGGCTCAGATCCATCGACGTCTGGGCACCGACCGCCCTGGTGTTCGGGATGGTGATGATCGCGGTGCAGCACATCCCGGTGGTGATCGCGACGTACCGCGAGCGAGGCGTCCTGCGGAGGCTGTCGACCACTCCGGCCCATCCGCGCACCATCCTGCTCGCGCAGATGATCGTCGCGTTCGCCTCCGTGGTCGTCTCCGCGGCACTCATGATCCTGGTCGCGTGGGCGGTACTGGGCATCTCGCCGCCCACACGCCTCCTGGAGTTCGTCGTCGCCTTCACCGTCGGCTATGCGGCCCTGCTCGGACTCGGCATGATCTCCGCGGCGGTGGTCCGTACGAGTGGTGCGGCGAACCAGATCGGCACTCTGTTGTTCGTCGCGTTGATGTTCTTCGGCGGGGCCTTCCTGCCGCGTGTCCTCATGCCGGACCTGTTGCGCGAGGCCGGCGAGTACATTCCGCCCGGGTTGCAGGCCCTCACCGCGGCGTGGTCCCCCGAAGCGGGCGAGATCACGGCCACGGCCGGTGGGCAGCCGTTCTGGCTGCAGATCGCGATAATGGCGGGTATGGCGGTGGTGGCCGGCGGAATCGCCGCGAAGCTCTTCCGCTGGGAGTAGGTGGGGATGACCGACGACGCCGGGGCCGGTGCGCGCCCGCGCGCGAGCGCGCACGAGTCCGCGATCGCGGGAGAGGCCGCGGTCGCGAACCGCTCCCGGTTGGCCTGGAAGGAGGAGCAGCTGCGGGTCTGGGACCTGCTGCAGTTGTTCACACCGTGGCTGCTGCTGACGGTCTCGACGACGATCTACTTCTCGTGGGTGCTTCCGGCCTCCGGTGAACGCTTCTGGCCCGAGGGCACCTCCGTCCTCGGGCTGGTCGCGGTCTCGGCGTTGTGGATGTTGTTCGGTCACACGCTGCCGATCAAGAGGAGGGCGCTGCGGCCCGTACCGACCGCCCTCTACTTCGTCGGGCTGCTGGCACTGTGCGTCACCCTGATGACGTACTCCGACATCTTCCTGGTCTTCACCATCGCGGGTTTCTTCCACGCCTATCTGCTCAAACCCTGGCCGGTGGGGATGGTCGGGGTCCTGGCCACCTCCGTGGCCCTCAACGGCGCGTCGATGGGCGTGTCGTTCTCGCACCCGAGCCCGGCCGCGTTGGCGGAGTTCGTGCTGATCGTCGCGGTGCAGACCGCGGCGATCGGGGCGGGGATCCTGCTCACCGCGCGGAGCGAGCCGGAGGAACGCAAACGGGAGAAGCTCGTCGCACGACTGGAGGCGGCCCTGCACGAGAACGCCGGGCTCCACGCGCAGCTGGTCGCGCAGGCCCGGGAGTCCGGGGCACAGGACGAGCGTCAGCGTCTCGCCGGTGAGATCCACGACACGCTCGCGCAGGGTCTCGCGGGCATCATCACGCAGCTCCAGGCGGCGGAGCGTGCCGCGAGCGCGCGGGGCGAGACGGAGGAGCACGTCACGCGTGCCCTTCGGCTCGCACGCGGCAGCCTGGCCGAGGCCAGACGGTCCGTGCGGGCGCTCGCGCCTCGGGAACTCGCCGAGGCGCACCTGCCCGACGCGCTCCGCACGTTGACCGGGCGATGGTCGCGGGACGAGGGGGTGAGTGCGCATGTGGAGGTCACGGGCGCGTCTGAACCGTTGAGTCCGGCGATCGAGGTGTCGCTCTTCCGGGTCGCGCAGGAGGCGCTGACCAACGTGGCGAAACACGCGGACGCCTCGCGGGTCGGTGTCACGTTGTCGTACACGGGCACCGAGGTGCTGTTGGACGTGCGGGATGATGGACGCGGGTTCGCGAAGTCGGCCGACACCGGTTTCGGCCTGACGAGCATGCGCCAACGCATCAGGGGCGTCGGCGGTCACGTGGAGGTGCAGAGCACCCCGGGTGAGGGGACGTCCGTGAGCGCGCGCGTTCCGGCGATAGCCCCCGGGGCGTGAGAGCGGAAGGGGAGGGCGACCGGTGATCCGGCTGTTGATCGTCGACGACCATCCGATCGTGAGGGGCGGCCTACGGGACACCTTCGCGGACGCCGAGGACATCGTCGTGGTCGGTGAGGCCGGTGACGGCGCCGAGGGCGTCGCACGGGCGAAGGCGCTCGCGGCGGACGTCGTGCTCATGGATCTGCGGATGCCGGGGACGGACGGCGTGGCCGCCACCGCGATCCTGCGCGAGGAGGCCCCGAACGCCCGGGTGCTGATCCTGACGACCTTCGACGGCGAGAGCGACGTCCTTCCGGCGATCGAGGCGGGTGCGTTCGGTTACCTGTTGAAGGACGCGCTGCCGGAGGAACTGGCGCGGGCGGTCCGCGCGGCCGCGCGTGGCGAGTCGGTGCTGGCGCCGTCGGTGACGCAGCACCTCATGGGGCAGGTCCGCAGGCCCGGTGCCGGCACGCTGACCGACCGGGAGAGGCAGGTGCTGCAGCTGGTCGCGAACGGTAGCTCGAATCGTGAGGCCGCCGCGGCGTTGTTCATCGGCGAGGCGAGCATCAAGACCCATCTGCAACACATCTACGACAAGTTCGGCGTCCGGGACCGGGCCTCGGCGGTGGCCGAGGGCTACCGCCGTCGCCTGCTCACGTGAGGCCCCGGCCGTCCCTTGCGAGACACGGTAGGCCACTCCACGACCTGTGAAGGCGATCGGGGGATCCCCCTGCCCGGGCGAACCGTTCGGGGAGCACCGTTTCCGCCTGGACGAGGGCGAAGTGTCGCCGGGGTCAGTGGCCGATGAAGGCCCGCCACGTCTGAGGGCCGACGATCCCGTCGACGGTGAGGCCCATGTGTGACTGCCAGAACCGGACGGTGGAGGCGGTCATGCCGCCGAAGACGCCGTCGACGGCCAGGCTCGCGCCGAGGTTGTTCAGTTGGACCTGCAGCGCGCGTACCGCGTCGCCGCGGGCTCCCTCCGAGATGGTGACGATGAGCGCCGACCAGGTGCGGGCACCGATCACCCCGTCGGCGGCCAGACCTCGTGACGTCTGGAACCGGGCCACCGAGGAGGCGGTTCCGGGACCGTACTGTCCGTCGGCGGTCGTGGCGAATCCGCGTGCGGTCAACAGGAGTTGGGCGGTCCGTACGTCGGCACCGGTGCTTCCCTGGCGTAGGACGGGCCATGCCGGGATCGCCGCGACGGCGGCGGATTCGGTGCCCGCCGAGGGAACGGGTGCGGCCGACACGGCTGTGGCCGTTCCGGTCCCGACGAGTACGGCGAGAACGGCGGCGACCGTGGCCGCCCGGAATCGAGTCTGGAGTGACATGGGCGGATCCTCCGGTGATCGGTCGTGGGGCGACCGGCTGGTCCTGTCGGGGCGGTATGCGTCGCGTCCGGTGGAACGTTCCGGCATGGCCGAGTGGGCGGAATGGACCCGGCGGGATCGTCGGGCCGGCGTGTGTGGTGGATTGAGGGGCGGTCGATCCGCCACACAGCATGCCCGCAGGCACTTGCACATGTCAATGCATAGATGAAAAGTGCGCACGGGATCGGTGCACGACGGCGCCGCGAGACGGGCGGCCGCCGGGCAACTCACGTGGTAGCGGTGAAGATCCGGTCGAGTTGCCGGTCGATGAGCGCGACCGCGCGGTCGGCGTCCCGCTGTCCCAACAGGACACCCGATTGCAGCCCCTCCGCCCCCGCCAACAGATACGCGGCCTCGCCGGCGGCGTCGAGATCACCCCGGGCCTCGCCGGTGTGCTGGGCTCGCACGATCAACCCGGTGACCAGTTCCTCCAGGGCGGGAGTCGCCGCCCCGGCGACGGCGGCGAGCGCGGGTTCGACCAGGAACCGCACGAAGTACGCCGCGTAGACCACCTGCCGGTTGCGCCGTTCCTCGTCCAGCGGCAGCATTTCGAGGAGCACCCCCCGCACGAGTGCGCGGGTCCCGGCGGCCTCACCGAGTCCGGCCAGCCGTTCCGCGGCCCGGGCCTCCGCGTCGGCGTTCAGGATCTCCAAGGCTCCGAGCAGGAGCCGGTCCCGGGTCCCGAAGTAGTACTGGAGCAGCCGCGCGGACACGCCCGCCTCGGCGGCCACCTGCCGGAGCGTCACGTCCTCCAGTCCGCCTCGGGCGGCCAACCGCCAGACCGCCTCGGCGATCTGGCGGCGTCGCGCGTCGTGGTCCGCCTGTCGGGGCATGTTCACCGTCTCTCGTCGTCGTGCCCGGCCGATGCCGTGGTGCGATCGTACCAAAACCGTGTTATGGTTCGATCGAACCATAAAAGATCGCACTCAGGAGACGAGAGAAACGTGGACACGCGGAACACGATCACGGCCATCACCGGAATGGCCCTACTGGTGCTGGGAGCCCAAGGCGGGATACGACTCCTGGTCGACCACGAGGACGCGGGACTGCTGGAATTCCTACCCGGCGGCTTCGCGGCACGACTGGCCGTCTACCTCGTCGCCGCCGTCACCGGGGCCGTGCTCGCGGCGGTCGCGACCACCCGCGCCAAGCGGAACGGCACCACGGACTGACCGCCGGATCCGTCCGACCGTTCCGCCTTGGGTGGCCGCAGGCCCGGCTTGGGTGGCCGTGAGCCCGCCGAAATCCGGACATTCGGTGTGATTCGAGGCACGTCGATGGGCCTCAGGCCACCCAAGGCGGGTTTCAGAGCAGGCCCGCCGCCACTGCGGCACCGTCGGTGCGGATCGATCCGGCCACCGTGGCGGCACGGGCGGCGGTGCCGGGGCGCAGCGCGATCTCCAGAGCGGCCGCCAGCGACTCGACGGTGGGCGCGGACATGTCGTGCGCCGCACCGATTCCCAACTCCGCGACGCGCGCGCCCCAGTACGGCTGGTCGGCGATGTGCGGGACGACCACCTGTGCCGCACCGGCCAGCGCCGTCGTGGTCGTGGTGCCCGCACCACCGTGATGCACCACGGCCGCCACGCGCCGGAACAACGCCTGTTGGTTCACCTCCCCGACCACGATGCAGTCGCCGGCGTCGTCGGTCGGCAGCAGGCCGGCCCAGCCGCGGGAGAGCACGACGCGGCGGCCGTGCGCGCGGACCGCCCCGATCGCGACCTCCGCGATGTCGGCGGGCGTGTACGCGGCCATGCTGCCGAATCCGACGTGGACCGGGGGCTCACCGGCATCCAGGAACGCCTCCAGTTCGTCGGGAAGCGGGCGCGCGTCCGGCAGGATCCACGCGCCGGTCTGCACCAGGTCGAGGTCCGTCACGCCCGGCCGCCACGGGCACAGGACCGGATCGGCCGCCAGCCACGGCCGGTCGCCGAAGACGTGGTCGCGGACGTTCTCGACCGGCGACAGCCCTATCGCGAGCCGGTGGGTGTTGAGCGCCTCGCGGTACAACGCGTTCACGCGCTGGGCGTCCTGCTCCCACAGCCTGCGGTTGTCGGTCTCGTCATCGGGGGACGGTTTCCCCGGCCGCGCGCCGGGGACCGTGTGCCGTGACGGCAGCCCGTAGGTGTGGAACCCGGCGTACACGTACCGGATTCCGAACCGCTCGGCGACGTCTCGCGCGCCCGCCGGCATCAGGCCGGTCGCCACCAGCACGTCACACCCCCGCGCTGCCGCGCCGAGGACGTCGAACCGGGCGGCGACCAGCTCCCGCGCGAACCGGAAGGCGTCCTCGGCGGTCGGCGGCCGGTCACCGGCGACGACCGACCGCACCGTCGGACCCATCGGCGTCAGGGTCACCCCGACCCCGGCCAGCAGGTCCGCGAACTCCTCGTCCGGTGGCGCGCACACCCGCACCTCCGCGCCGCCTTCCCGCAACCGGTGCGCCAAGGCGGCCAGGGGTTGGATGTCACCGCGTGAACCCACCGACGTCAACAACACTCGCATCCCGCGCCTCCGGTCCTGTCGTCTGTCTCGTGACCGGAGATTCTGCACCATGCGTACGCTGCCGAAACACCCCCGGTGTCGCGTCGGGCACGGCGCGTGGTACATATGTTGAAGTGGCGGGAACGAAGACGCCCCGCCCGGGTCGTCGTCCACAGACGACATACGGCACCCGGCCGCGCATCCGCCACGAGACCCGCCGGGGTCAGGCGAGGCCGCCGATGCCCTTGCCCAGCAGTACCGCCCCGATCACCAGCAGCAGGACACTCATGACGGCCGCGTTGTTGGCCGACAACCACACCTTGAGCCGGTCGAGCGCGCCCCGCAACCGGTCGGCGGCGACCGCGTAGCCGAGCACCGGGCCGGCGACGGTGGCCGCCGCGACGAGGGTGAACACCGCGACCGCGACGGCGGAGGCTCCGGCGGTCGACGACGCGGTTCCGATGGTGGCGCCGGCGCTGACGCACATGGCGAGGTTCTTCGGGTTGACCGCCGCCAACGCGAAGCCCAGCCCGAACGCCTTCGGCGGCGTGAACCGGTCGACCGCCCGCATCCAGCCCGGTGTCACCGGTTCCTCGCCCGGTCCCGGCCGTGATCGCCACTGCCGGACGCTCAGCGCCAGGAGCAGCACGCCCAGGGCCAGCTTCACCCACGCCACCACGGTGGACGATCCGCCCGCGCCTCCGAGGTCGAGGACCGCCGTCAGGACGGTGAACAGGACGGTCGCGGCCACGATCCCGGCGACCCATCCGACGCAGAATCCGGCACCGGTGGCGGTGGCCTCGGGTGCCAGCAACATGAGGATGACCGCGATGACCGGGATGGGACTGATCGCGACCGCCACCGCCAACGGCAGCAGCTCCCCGATGACGGTTCCCACAACGTCCTCCCTCGTTCCGGGCCACGGCGATCGCCGGGCGTGTGGCGTTCAGGTGCCGGTGTCGGCGGGTGGGGCTTGTCCGACCCTCGCCACGACCTCTACGACGACCACCACCACCGCCGTCACCGCCGCGACGACCAGTACCCCGGTCACGCCGGGGTGGCGCCACAGGACCAGCCACACCACCGCGGCGGCGACGACGCCGGTGAGCACGGCGGCGTGGTGGACGCGAAGGAATCCCGGTACCGGACCGGCCGGAACCCCCGTCAGGGTGATTCCCCGCGCGATCGCGGCACAACCCCGCGCGGCCGACCGCCGCAGGGCCGTCACGACGCGGCCCGGACCCGCCAGTACGCATACGAGCGCCACGATCAGGAACAGGACGGTCAAGGTCTGGGCGGCGGCGACCAGGAACCGGGTCGTGGTGTCGTAGATCGCCGCGGCGGCCTGCGGCGACCGCACGGTCTCGGGCAACCGGTTGAGGAACGCCGTCCTGGCCACGGTGAGCGCCGCCCACAACAGCGCGGCGCCCACGGCGACGCACAGCGCGCCGGTCAGCAGGCCACGGCGACGGTCCGGTGCGGTCAGCAGCGCCACGGCGAACAGCACGACGGCGGCGGCCGGCAGCAGCCAGGCCGCCAGGTCCAGCGCGGCGGCGACGTTCCTGGCGCGCGCGACGGGGGCGGCGTCGGTCAGCGGCAGCTCCGCCGACACGTCCGGCAGCGCCGCCGCGGGGCCGAAGCCGCGGGCGACGAGCCGGTCCCTCGCCTCCGCCACGACCGGCCCCAAGTCGAGGAAGATCGTGCCGTCGTGAACGGTCAACGATTCGGGCTGCCGGCCGGTGAGCAGTGCCGTGACGCCCTCGTGCGCCTCACGGTTCAGGTTCGTCCACAGTTGCGGGAACCGGTCACCGTGGACCAGCTCCTCGACCTGGTCGCGGATGAAGGACTCGACCGAGGACGCCAGCGGGCTCGCCAGGGCGTCGAGCCGGTCGCGCAGCCGCGGCGACTCGATCGCGTCCAGTGCGTCGGCGGTGAGTGCCGCCACGTCGAGGCGCTCGGTGACCGCCGTGGTCACGCGGTCGACGACGGCCGCCTGCACGGCCGGGTCGTGGGCCAGGGGCGCGACGTTCTCCAGGTAGCGGTCGGTGTCGAGTACCTCGTTGCGGGCGAACACCGCGACCACCGACCGTCACCGTCAGCAGTGCCGCCAGCACGAACAGCGGCACCGCGAGGATCCAGCGCCACCGGCGCCGCGCCGGGCGGGTCGCGGCGTGGCGGGCACGGAGTTCCGCCAGTTCGGCGCGTTCGCCGTGCGTCAACGGCGTCTCCCCCATCGCCCACCCCCGTGACCTGGATGGTAGGCGCGACGGCCCGGCCGGGTGGTGGTTTCGGCGCGGCGCGCGGACGGCGGTGCGAAGTCCATGACGGCGGCGCGGATCTACATACCCTGACGTGAGGCACCGGGCACGACCGGTGGGCACATCAGTCTTTGGGGGGCGACATGACCGACGCGGGATTCCCGTACGAAGACCGGCGCGACTTCACCGACGCGGACCGGGGCCTGTTGGCGACGCTGGACCCGGGCGTCGTCCACGACGACGACGGCACCGTCGTCTGGGACAACGACTCGTACGCGTTCCTGACCGGTGAGGCCCCCGAGACGGTCCACCCGAGCCTGTGGCGGCAGTCGTCGCTGGTGGCCAAGCAGGGCCTGTACGAGGTCGTCGAGGGCATCTACCAGGTACGCGGGCTGGACCTCTCCAACATCTCCTTCGTGGAGGGCGACACGGGCGTCATCGTCATCGACCCGTTGATCTCGGTGGAGACCGCGCGGGCGGCACTGGACCTCTACCGGTCGCATCGCGGCGACCGGCCGGTGACCGGTGTGATCTACACGCACAGCCACGTGGACCACTTCGGTGGCGTCAAGGGGGTCGTCTCGCAGGAGGACGTCGACGCCGGGCGGGTCCCGGTGATCGCGCCGGAGGGGTTCGTCACGCACGCGATCTCCGAGAACGTCTACGCCGGGATCGCGATGGCGCGCCGCGCCGGGTACATGTACGGCGCGGTGTTGGCACGCGACCCGCGCGGCGGGGTCGGCTCCGGCCTGGGGCAGACCACCTCCACCGGGACGGTGAGCCTGATACCGCCCACCGTGGACATATCGCGCACCGGGCAGGAACTCACGGTGGACGGGGTCCGCATGGAGTTCCAGATGGCGCCGGGCTCCGAGGCGCCCGCCGAGATGCACTTCCTGTTCCCGGACAGGCGGGCGTTGTGCATGGCGGAGAACACCACGCACACGCTGCACAACCTGCTGACACTGCGCGGCGCGCTGGTGCGTGACCCGCACGCGTGGGCGCGCTACCTCACCGAGGCGATCGAGTTGTTCGCCGACCGGGCCGACGTCGTGTTCGCCTCCCATCACTGGCCGACCTGGGGCGCCGCGGAGGTACGGGAGTACATGGGCCTGCAACGGGACCTGTACGCCTACCAGCACGACCAGACGTTGCGGCTGTTGAACCGGGGATACACCGGCATCGAGATCGCCGAGATGATCGAACTGCCGCCGGCGCTGCGGCGCGCGTGGCACACCCACGGCTACTACGGTTCGGTCAGCCACAACGTCAAGGCGATCTACCAGCGTTACATGGGTTGGTACGACGGCAATCCGGCCCGGTTGTGGCAGCACCCGCCGGAGGAGGCCGCCGCCCGCTACGTCGAGTTCATGGGCGGTGCCGACGCGGTGGTCGGCAAGGCTCGCGAGTCCGTCGAGGCGGGCGACCTGCGGTGGGCGGCGCAGGTGCTCGACCACGTCGTCTTCGCCGAACCGGGACACCGGGAGGCGCGCGGCCTGTTGGCGGACGTGTTGGAGCGGCTCGGTTTCGGCAGCGAGAACGGCACCTGGCGCAACTGCTACCTGTCGGGGGCGAGGGAACTGCGCAACGGTCCGTTCGGCACGCCGACGGTGTCGAGCTCGCCCGACATGCTCAACCAGTTGCCGCCGGAGATGTTCTTCGACGCGCTCGCCGTCAAGATCGACGGGCCGAAGGCGTGGGACCTCGACCTCGCGATCGCGTGGGTCTTCCCCGACCACGACGCCCGGTTCCGCACCACACTGCGGAACGGCGTGTTCAGTTACGTGCGCGACGGTGACGGCGACTCCGGGCTGACGGTGACGGTGCCGCGCACCGCGCTGGGTGGACTCGCCACCGGTGACATGGCGGCCGCCCGGTCGGCGGGCATGACCATGGACGGTGACACGTCGGTCCTGGAACGGTTGACCTCGGTACTGGATCCGGGTGACCCCGACTTCCTCATCGTGGAGCCGTGACCGACACCGGTCCCGGGTACCCCGCCGGTGCCCGGGACCGGTGTCGCAGGGGCCGGATATGGTCACGGCCACTCACGATCCCCGGAGACCCGATGCCCCTGTACGACTACTTCCGCGCGCCCGACACCGACACGGTCCTGAAGCGGCTGGCCGTGGACCGGGGAAGCCCGCTGTACCCGTCCGGCGGCGGTCCACCGGTGTTTCCCGGGGTAGACGCCAAGGGCATCGACCCCGGCGTGGTGCTGGGCACCCTGGTGGCCCTGATCCGGGACACCGAGTGGACACCGGCCACACTCGACAGTCGGCTGATATGGCCGTTCCCGGAACCGGGGACCGAGGACACCTGGAAGGAGACCCTGTCAGAGCACGAGGGGCCGTGGGTGGAGGAGCTTCCGGACGGGATCCGTGACCTGTTCGCGGATCTGCGGGCGGCCGACCTCCTCGGATGGTGCGAGCGGTGGGCCCGCCTGGAGGACCTGGAGGGTTCGGTCCCCGAAGAGCTCGCCGGCTGGCTCGCCGTGTTCGTCGCGTTCGCCGAAGAGGCCCGCGACCACGACGAGTCCCTGTTCTGCTGGATCTCGCTCTAGAACGCCCCACGCCTGGCGCCGACCGGCCGTCGTGCGCACGGTGTCGCGGCCACTCACACGGTGGTGCGGTGTCCCCGCCGCCACACCTCGCTCAGGGGCGTTCCCACAGGTACATGTCCACGTGCCGCGGTGTGAGTCCCGGTGGCAACCAGACGGGCAGGGTGTGAGAACTCGTACCGGTCGGATACACCTCCGTCTCGCCTTCCGGCAGTCGCTTCTCCAGTCCGTTCCACCGTGCCCGGTCGGCATACCAACCACCGATGGTGCCGCCGTCGGCGTCGCGGAAGTGCACCATGTAGTCGGCGTGACGGACTTCCGGACCGGGATTGTCGGCCTCGAAGGTCACGAGGTCCACGCCGGGGCCGTCACCGGAGTGGTGGTCGAGTGAGGACGGTGTCGCGGGGACGATCCGGGCTCCGGACCGGTACTTCGCCTCGAAGTCGAGGCGGTGGAGCTGGACCGCCACGCCGCCGATCCGCTCGGTGGGCAACGCGGTCTCCTCCAGCAGGCCGATGCCGACCGAGTCGAGCTCCGTGGACGGCGGAACGGGGATCTCGCCGTATCCGAAGGAGGCCCGCCCGGTGCCGTCGCCGTCCTGAAGCGCCCGGCCTTCGGCGTCCACGGGTATGTACACCGCCGACACCCACAGCGCCGCGTCGGTCGTGTTGCGCAGTCTCGCGCCCACACCCAACAGGGGCGTGTCCCGGCCGGCACGTGGCGGTTGCCGACTGAAACCGCTGTCCACGAGTTCGACGCCCTCGACGAGGTCGTCGGCGACGACCTCGTCGCCGGGTGACGTGGAGGCGTCCTCCGAGGGTGAGGCGTCGCCACCGAACAGGCCCAGCGACGGTCCCGCCCACTCGCCGAAGACGACGCCCGCCGCGGCGACACCGGCGACACCGGCCGCACCGATGATCAGGGCGCGCCGGGACGGTGTGCGGCGGGGCTTGTCGGCTACCAATTCGGTTGGTCCCTGTACTTGAGGTATAGCGTGTGACGCAACGACTTCAACGCCTGATCGTAGTCCTTGCGGAGGCCGACCATCGCGGCGTTCGCGAGTTGCAGGAACTCCGCCTGGTCGCACCTGCGGAACACCACCGGGTCGATCTTCACCTTGAAGTCCCGCATGGCGCGTGTCCTGGCCCTGATCTCTCCACCGGCCGAGCCACCCGTCGCCTTCAGCTCGGCCCCCTTCTCCAGGTACTCGCGGTGGCGACGGGTCGTCGGTTGTCTCGATGACGAGAAGGGTGTGAACCCGTGACGCCTCATCACCTCCTGACGGTTCTTGATGTAGGTGGTCGCCAGCAGTGTCGCGCCCCTGGCGAGCTGGTGTTCCAGTACGGCGACGTCCCCGTGCCGGTAGTAGTTCTCGTAGTCGTTGAACCGGAAACGGAACGACACCGATCGGAGCCCTCGCATGTGCCCCTCGATACGGCCGTCCGGTGAGGTGACGGTGACGGTGATGTCCTTCAGGTCGTCGGTGACGTCTCCCATCGAGAAGCCCCTTCCTGCCGGTGGCGCGTGTGACTGTGGTCGCCGGGCGTCTCCTAGTTGGGAGTGCGGTCCGGGGTGTGGGCGGGATCCGGGTTGTCCGCGCCGTTGAGCGGCCGGTCCACGTCGCCTGTGGACGGCAGGGGACCGCAGGTGATCAGTGTCGTGGCGGCGATCTCCACCTTGCCGCCGTATGCGTCCTTGCCGGTGCGTACCGTGCCGCCTTCGATTCCGTTGTAGAACTCGGTGGCCATGTCCGCGAGTTGCGCCTCGGAGTCCTCGTACTCCTTCCGGAGTTCCTCCGTGCTGGTGATGATGCTCTGCCAGATCGCCGTCACCGAGTCGCCGTCTATGTTGAACTCGTTGCTCTTCTCCTCGTAGGCGAACTTGTCCTTCCCCCAGCCCGTCATGCCCACCGCCATCGCGGCGGCGATGGACGTGGTGCCGAACGACGCCACACCGGCGGCGGCCGAGACCACGGTGGCGACACCGATGGCGATGTTGAACTTGTCGGCACGCGAGTCCGCGCCACCGCACAACGAACCCGGGTCGAACGACGCGATGACCTCCTCGGCCGCGGTGACGAGCCGCACCACGTCCTTCTGGGCCTCCTCGACCTGTCGCCTGTACGCCTCCAGGAGGATCTGGAGCAGCGCCAACGTGTTCGCCTGCAGGAACGTCATTCCGCCCCAACGGTTCAGGTAGTCGCTGCGGATCGCGTCGACCGTGTAGCCCCGCCAACCCCGCTGGTTGGTCTCGAACGACTCCATGTATCCGGGGATCAGCGCGTTGATACTGAAGTTCTCGGCGGACTCCAGATCCGTGACTCCCGTGTTGGTGATGCGGTCCTTCGCGCCCTTGATCGCGTCGATGGGGGCGTCGAAGGACGAGACCTGCGGCAACTCCTTGAAGGGTCCCCAGATCTCCTCCGCCTTCTGGTTCGCGTAGTTGCGGATGTTGACGTCGTTGACGCCGCCGGGGAATCCCGCCTCGGCCATCAACCGCTGGAACTCCTCCAGACTGTCGCTGTCCTCCTCCGCCTGGATCATCTTGTTGACGAGGGTGTTGACGAGGGACGTGATCGCGGATTCCAGGTTGCCTGGGAACTCACTCACGAGTATCACTCCAAAGGGGATCGGTCTTGCGGCGGTCAGGGTTTGCCGGGGTAGTCACCGTCGTCGTAGCCGCCCCTCCACTCGTCGTTACCCGGGTCGTAGTCCCCCTGCAGGTCGAGGCGGTGCCTCTCCATCTCGGCCCCCGCGGCGGTGTCCTGCTCGGCGAAATCGGAGACCGCCTGGTCCAGTCCCACGGAGAGTGCCCAGAGGTTCGCCCCGGTCTCACCGGCCGCGCCCCAGATGAGGTCTCGCAACTGAACCCACGGGTCCTTCAGCGCCTTGGCACCGAAGTACGCGTCCCTTTCGAGCGCCGAATCCGCGCTCTTACTGGTCTCGCAACCGTTGCGGACCTCCGCGTACTCGTCGGCCATTCGAGGAAGGTCTATCCGGGCGCATTGCCTCAGCCGCTCCAACGGACCGCCGAACACGGTCCCCTGCATCTCGTCACTCATGATGTGGCTCCGTTCTACGTTGACCGCCTGCCGTCGAGGTGCCGACGGACCGTAGGCGGGATTCAGGCGTATGTCGAGGCGGGATGCGACCGGTGTGCCGTTCGGTTCCGCCGGACGTCGTATCGCTGATTCGTGACTTGTGGACGAATGATCGCGCCCGTGAGCGGCGACCGGGCCGTGCGCCACCGCATCCGAGGTGCGCCGTGGACCCCGGTGGCGCTGAATGGACAGTCGTGTACCGGCTTCGACACACAGGATACAAGGCCCCGCAACAGGTTCCGGTCCCTCGAACGGACGGCGTCCGCACGGCCGGCCCGTGCGCACCCACCCCGACGCCGGAGACCGTGACGCACGTCACTCGGCTCGACTGTCAGGAATCGGGCCGCCGTCTCGTTCAGGGTGCAAGCGACTCGAAGGAGCGAGACAATGCCGCACCACATCCTGGTCCTCGGCGCCGGTTACGCAGGGGCCTACTCCGCCGGGTACCTCGCCCGTCACCTCCATCCCGACGACGTCACGGTCACCGTCGTCAACGCCGAACCCGACTTCGTCGAACGGTTGCGACTCCACCAGGTCGCCGCCGGCGCGGATCTGCCACGCCATCCGCTCGCCGGCCTCTTCGCGGGCACCGGCGTCCGGCTTCGCATCGGAAGAGTCACCTCGATCGACCCGGAGCACCGTACGGTGACCGTCCACGACGGGAGCGACGACGACCGGATCGGATACGACACGCTCGTGTTCGCGCTCGGCAGCGGCATCGCCGACCACGGTGTACCGGGCGTCGCCGACCACGCGTTCCACGTCGCGAGCCGCCCGGCGGCGCTCCGGCTCCACTCCCACCTGGACGGACTCGGCGACGGCGGGACGGTGGTGGTCGTGGGCGGCGGCCTGACCGCGATCGAGACGGCCACCGAGATCGCCGAGTCCCGGAGACGACTGTCGGTCTCCGTCGTGACGGGCGGACGGCTGGGCGACGGGCTGGGGCCGGCGGCGCGCCGCCACCTGTCGAGAGCCTGTGACCGGCTGGGTGTCACCGTCCACGAACACACCACCGTGACGAGGGTGACCGAGAACCGCGTGTTCGCCGGGGACACCGGTTTCGCCGCCGACGCGACGGTATGGGCGGCCGGGTTCGCGGTCCACCCGCTCGCCGCCGACTCCGGCCTGGCGGTGGACGACGACGGCCTGATCACAGTGGACCGTGACATGCGCTCGGTGTCGCATCCGAAGGTCTTCGGAATCGGCGACGGCGCCCTCGCAGTGGGAGACAACGGCCGCCCACTGCCGATGTCCTGCGCCACCGCGGGATTCACGAGCCGGCGGGCAACCGCCGCGATCCTGTCGGAACTGACCGGCAGCCCCGCCCCGAAGTCCCCGCTCGCCTACTACGGCAACCACATCAGCATCGGGCGCCGGGACGGCCTCTTCCAGCTGGTCGACGGCGACGCGACACCACGGCGGTGGGCGTTGCGCGGCCGGACCGCCGCCGTGGTCAAGGCCGCCATCCTCAAGGGCACCGTGTTCAGCCTGCGGCACCCCACCTTCGGAATCCCGTCACGCAGGCGACGGACGACGGAAGCCGGCCGGCGCGCCGTCACGGGGGCGCGTGCCTGACGTCCGGTCCCGTTCACCCCATGACGCGCGGTGGTCCGGACGACGGGCTCGCGAGGCGCGTGGATTCTCCCGCGTACGGTGTGGTCGCGGGAGAATCCACGAGACGGGCGCCGAACCGTCGTGGCGCATGGATGGGATGGCGGGCCGGAAGAGGGCTCGGAGGTGACGCATGAATCCGGACACCGTGGCGCGATTCGAGGCCGGCCGGGAACGGCTGGCCGCTTTGGCGTACCGCCTACTGGGTTCGGCGGCCGACGCGGAGGACGTCGTCCAGGACGCCTTCCTGCGCTGGCAGGCCGCCGACCGTGACCGGATCGAGGTACCGGAGGCGTGGCTCACGAAGGTCGTCACCAACCTGGCGGTCGACCGGCTCCGTTCGGCGCGGTCCCGGCGCGAGCGCGCGGTGGGCACCTGGCTTCCGGAACCGCTGCTGGAGGGCGATCCGATGCTCGGACCCGCCGATACGGTCGAGCAACGCGAGTCGGTGACCCTGGCGGTCCTGTTGCTGCTGGAACGGCTGTCACCGATCGAGCGGGCCGTCTACGTGCTGCGTGAGGCGTTCTCCCACAGCCACGCCGAGATCGCCGGGATACTCGACATCACCGAGACCGCCAGCCAGCAGCACGCGCACCGGGCGCGCCGGCACGTCGCCGGCGGCCGGACGTACCGGCCCACCGACGCCACCACCGCGCGCCGGATCGTCGAGGCGTTCGTCGCCGCGGCCGCCTCGGGTCGGACCGAGCGCCTGGTCGCGTTGTTGACGGCCGACGCGGCGGCGGTCTCCGACCGGGCGGGCCTGGCCACCGACCTCATGCACGTGACGACCGCGGAACGTGTCGCCGCCGTGCTGCGTGCCGGGTTCAAGCCGACGGCCGCGAAACGTCGCCTCGCGGGTGGGGCGCCGGCGATCCACGCCGGCGTGGTCAACGGCGCACCCGCCGTCGTCGCGGTGATCGACGACCACGTCGTGGGAGTGGTGGTTCTGGGTGTCGACGACGACGGGATAGGCACCGTGTGGGGTGTCGCGTCCCGTTCCCGGCTCGGCAGGCTCACGGTGGAATGGCGGCGCCGCGCGCACGACGCCGCGTTGATCGAGTCCTGGTGACGGGTCAGTTCCCGTCGCCGCGGATCCACAGGTTGCGCAGGAGACGGCCCTTGACCGTGTCGAAGCCCTCGCACTGGCCGTTGGTCTGTTCGAGGCCCGACAGGGCCTCCTCGATGAAGCGGGCCTCGTACGGCGCCACCTCGATCCTCGGCTCGCCCGGTGTCGGCGGTGCGACGTCGGCCAGTTGCCGCGCGACGAGGTCGTCGAACTCGGCGGAGAAGTCACGTGGGGGCATCGGCTCACCTGTCGGATCGGGGTCTGGGCCACAGGATCCTCTCACGCGACACCGCGAAAGTCTATGTGGACAAACGGGACGAGTCGCCACGGGACGGACCTGCCGGGCGACCGGGCTACGCGACCCGGCGACGACCGTTCTCACGCCGATCTTGTGGCAATCTTGTGGCCCGATGGACGCCCTTCGACGATTCGGCAGGACACCGGGTGTGCGACGGTCACACCGCTACCGGACCGGCCACCCTGGATGTTGAGTCCGCCGCGCCGGTGTGGATACATTCCGCCGCGTTCACACGATGAATGGAAATTCATCCATCCAATTCAGGAGCGACCCATGAAACTCTCCCGTCTCGCCACGCGCATCGGTGACCGCATGCTCGGCCGCCTGGTCCCCGAGACCACCGCCGACGCCGCGCTCCGCTGCTGGACGCAGTCCAAGACCGTCAGCTGCGGCGTCGGCAAGTACCAGCGGTGCCGCCGGACCTGCTGCCAGGACGGCACCTGCGGCGGCTGGTCCTGCGGCGTCTGCGCGGTGGGATAACCTCCAGCGCCACCGATCGGAATCCCGGGTGCAGGGGTGGCCGGACTACTCCGGCCACCCCCGCACCGCTTCCCACGCCCCGTACCGGAGATCCGCGACCACGAACCGTCCGCCTCAGGTCGAGAAGTTCAGTACCGCCCGGTCGCCGTCGACGGCGACCACCTTCACCAGGATCCCGTTGAGTGATCCCGCGCCCGACGGGCTGATGGTGACCCGGAGATACGTACCCGCACCGGTCGCCTGCACCGTCACCGTGTCCTGTTCGATCGACTCGACGGTGAACAGGTCCACCCCGAACGCCGGATCCACCGGGATCTCGTCCGACTCGGTGACCACGACTTCGCAGTTCCCGTCCTCGCACGCCGTCAGGTCCGAACCGTCGGCGGCCTCCGGCAACCCGGCTTCGGACGGGGATCCGGTCTCAGCGGGGGCACCGGTCTCGGCGGGTCCGCCGGGCTCACCGTCCACCGGTTCGGTGAGTTCACCGGTCTGGGATCCCCCGCAACCGGCCAATGTGGCCGTCAGGACGATCAGGACGAGGGCCTTCCGTGACATCCGGGCTCCTCTCGCCGCCCGGCACGGGCGGAACGGGTGACGGAATCGTGACGTGACACCTCCGTTGTACACCCCCGTGTGCGGGAGGGGTCCCGCGTCCCCGCCTGCGGAATGGAATCCCGCCCGTTCGGGTTCCCGGTGTGGACGCCGCGCGTCTTCGTGGCGCGGCCGGTGGTCGGTTCCGGTCACGGGGGACGGAACCGGCCACGCCACCGCGCGTCACAGTCCTCAGTAGACGAAGGGGATCAGTTTCGCGGTGCGGGAGGCGTAACGGGTGAAGGCGTCGCCGTACCGCTCGGCCAGGTAGCGGTCGAGCATGGGGATGTTGACGAAGACGAACATGGCCGCCATGATCGCCGGGATGACGAGCGCCCACGGGCTGCCGGTCACGAGCGCGAAACCGGTGAACAGGGTGACGTCGCCGAGATAGTTGGGGTGCATGGTGTAGCGGAACAACCCCTCGGTGTACAGCCTGCCGCGGTTCTCGGGCCTCGCCTTCCACCTCATCCGCTGCAGCTCCGCCCCGGTGTTGATGCAGGAGCCGAGGACGTACAACACCACCCCGGCCCACGTCAGCACTCCCACGCTCGCATCGTCGACGCCACCGGTGAACGCCATGGTCGCGTGTATGACGATGACCCAGCAGCCGACCGTGACGGCCTCCGTCACCGCCATGCGGCGTTTCAGGGTGACGAACGTGGTGACCAGGAACCGGACGAAGTAGACGACCGACAGCGTGATCAGCAGGTACCGCCGCATCGGGTCGGCGTGGGGCAGGGAGGTACCGAACCAGGCGGCGACGGTATCGGTTCCCGCGAACAGGAACCAGGCCGCGACGCCGACGGCGGCCGCGTGGAGCGCGGTCACCAGTGATCTCGCGGGGATGGAGGGGTCGGTGCTGCCGTACATGACGGGAATCCCTTCTCGCGGGTCGTTTCGATTCGGTCGCCCGGGAACCGTCAGGCCCGGTCGTCGGGGAACATGCCGCCGCGGTACAACGCGACGGCCTCGGTCGCCCAGCGGCGCATGCCGTCGTGGGTGGCCAGGTCGATGCCCAGGACGTCGGTCAGGTGTTCGCGGAACAGGAGTGCCGCGAGGTCGTTGACCATCAACACGGCGGCCCGTACCGGCGGATCCGCCGAGGGCCGTACCACTCCGGCGGCTTCGAGCCGTGTCATCCACGCCGCCCCGGCCTCGAACCAGCGCCGGAACAGGCGTCGTCCGCCCTCGTCGCCGGATAGCCACAGTCGGCGCAGGTACGCGGGTACGGGGGAGCCGGGTGGCAGTCCGGCGAGGATCGCGTCGGCGAAGGAACCTCCGAGGTCGTCGGTCGGCGGAGCGGATTCGACGCTCGCGAACAGTTCGTCGAAGACTCCGCCGACGTACTCGTCGACGCGGTGACGCAACCCGTCCTTGGAGCCGAAGTGGTGTATCACCAGTCCCGGTGAGACCCCCGCGGCCTCGGCGATCCGCTGGACCGTGACCTTGTCGGGGCCGTTCTGGGCGAACAGCGTGAGGGCGGCGTCGCGGATCCTCGCGGGTGTGGATCGATCGTCAGGCATTGAACCCATGTTCAATATGTTAAACATTCATTCAATGGCTCGGTCGCGCGGGACCCCTCCCGCTCCGTCACCGTCACACTGCGGTGGGAACCGCCGTCGCACGAGGGAACAGGTGAACTCCATGTCCGGCACCGCCCCGATCACGCCCGCGCCACACCACACCGGCGAGATACCCGTTCTCACCGGGCCGCCGATCGCTCCGCCGCTCGGCGACACCGGCTGGCGGAAGGCGCACACCTGGACCCTGATCGGCGCCTTCACGGGTGTCGCCCTGGTGGCCGGGATCGCGTTGTTCGCCGTGGAGGCGCATCGTCCGTCCGCCGCCGAAGAACTGGTCTCGGAGTACTTCACGAGGCTCGCCGACCACGACGGCCGGCGGGCGGGTGAACTGGTGGCCGACGCCGTCGGCGACACCGTCTCGCCCATGTGGACCGACGGCGTGCTCGACGCCGGCTACACCCCGCCGGAGGACGTCTCGCTCTCCCTGTTGGCGGAGGCCGTACCGCCTGGAATGGACCAGGACGCGAAACGGGAGTACGCGACCGTCGTCGCCACCTACACCGTCGCGGGACGGCCCGCGACCGAGCTGTTCACACTGGATGACGGTGGCGACGGCGACTGGCGGATCACCTCGGTGCGACTGGGCGTGATGCGACTCGGTGACGAGTACACGCCGTTCCGGGTCGCCGCGACCGAGGGCGCCGGCGTCATGTGGGTGCCCTCGGGCACCTACCGGGTGTCGATCACCGACGACCCGCTGTTCGAGGACATGGCCGACGACGTCCCGGTCACCTCCACGCTGCTGGGCGCCACCGGCCGCCCACCGCTGTCCGTCGTGGCGGACGGGCTCACCGTACGGGCCGAGGCCGCCGAGGAGGTCGAGGCGCAGGTGAGGCGACTCGTCGACGCGTGCGCCACATACGACGTCATGGAGGACTTCGGGTCCCGTCCGTCGCAGTGCCCGTGGAAGTCCGAGAAGATGTCCCACGACCCCTTCTTCAACGGACCGTGGGACGTCGTCTCGTACCCGGAGATCGAGGTGGCGGTGGACGACACCGGTATCGCACGGGTGACCACCGTGACGGCCGGTGAGGCCGTACTCGACGGAGACACCGACGTGACGGTCCCGCTTACCCCGATCGGGGCGGTGTACCAGAACGAGGGTGAGATCACCTTCGTCTCCGAAGATCCGAACCGCTGACCCGTTGAGCGCCGCGCTGCCGCGTCGGCGTGGCTCTCACGCCCACGCCGACCATCTGACGTACCAGGCGAGTGTGGCGGGGTACCTTCCCACCGGTGACCCCTTCGAGAAGTGAGGACCACGGGCTTCGGACCTGCGGCCTCCGCGACCACCATATGCCCGGCCGCGCAACGGATGCCGCCTCAAGCCTCAAGACTCGGCATCGATATATGTCGAGTGAATGATGGCTTTGGGTGACCGGCCGCGCTTCCCGGAGACGCCTCCATCACGCGGCGGGGCCTCCACCGTTCGGGCATGATCCTCTGACCGAACGGTCCCCGGCATCGCGTGCGGGATCGACATCTGTATAGGTGGGTTCGGCCTCGAACCCGGTCCCGCGAACCTGGAGGACGGATTGCAAGCGGACACCATGCGGGCGGCCCGCGGCCCCGCCGCGCCGGGCCACGACCCGCCGACGACCGCCGAGACGACCTCGACGGACGTCGACACCGAGTTCAGCCGGTTCGCCGCGGCGAACACCATGTCACTACTGCGGACCGCGTACCTGCTCACCGGCGACCAGCAACTCGCCGAGGACCTGGTGCAGGAATCGCTCGCCCGCACCTACCTGTCGTGGCGGCGACTCCACCATCGCGGCAACGCCGCCGCCTACACCCGGAAGGTCATGTACCACCGGCAGGTGAGCTGGTGGCGGCGGCGGAAGGTCGCCGAGACACTGACCGACACGATGCCGACCACACCGGCACCCGGCCGGGACCTCGCCCTGGAACTGGCGATCCGGCAGGCGGTGCTGAGACTGCACCGCGCCCACCGTGCCGTGATCGTGCTGCGGTTCTTCGAAGACCAGACCGAGACGGAGATCGCACAGACCCTCGGGCTGAGCCGATCCACCGTCCACCACAAACTCCAGCGGGCGTTGAAGCGACTGGCCGAACTCGTCCCGGAACTCAGAGGAGAACTGTCATGACCACCCGACTGCGCCGGTCGCTGCGGGACAGCGCGAACGACGTCACACACCGGTCCCTGACCGAGGCCGCGATCCGCTCCGGCCGGCGGATGCGCCTGGTGCGCAACTCCATGACCGGCCTCGCCGCCGTGATCGTCGCGGCCGGGGTCGTCGGCGGTTACGCGGTGATGCGTCCGGGTGAGACCGGCGCACCACCGGCCGAGGAGACCGCGACCGAGACCACCGCCTGGACCGCACTTCCCGCGACCGTGGTGTACCAGTGGTACGACGAGTACACGGCCGTCTCCGTCACCGACGGTGTCGAGACGTCGATCCGACTGCCGTACTCGGAGGACGACGGCACCGCCGACCGCCCGCCGGCGCGATGGACGGTCTCACCGGACGGCGGCCTGGTCACCGTCGTCCACGACGACGCGCTCCGTATCGGCCCCCTGGACGGTTCCGAGCCGACGGTGGTGCTGCAACGCGAGGGCCTGTGCCATTCGCTCACCTGGTCGCCCGACTCCCGGTCGGTGCTGGTCGGGGTGTGCTCCGACGACGCGAACTCGCTCCTGGTGGTCGACGTCGAAACGGGTGCGGCCGTGGAGATCGCCGACGTCGGTGAACTCCGCAGCGCACTGTGGACGTCGGACGGCGGTTACCTGGTGTGGGGCCATCCCGACCACGGCTGGACCATCGCCGACCCCGACGGCGGGAACCGGCGCGACTTCGACGCCGGTGACCTTCCGAGCGAGTGGTCGGAACTGATGCCCGAGGCCGACCGGCAACGCATGGACGACTGCGTCGCGGAACGCGAGGCCAACCCGGGAAGCGACTGCGAGGACTGGCTGCTGGGCGAGAAGACCGCGCGCCCCTGGGAGATCACCGGTGTCTCACCGGACGGCCGCTACGTGTGCCACCAGGTGTTGGCGGTCTACGACTCGACGTCGGAGGGTTTCGAGCCCGGTGACGGGCCGGAGAGTTCGTTCGACTGCAACGTCATCTGGGACACCGTAACGGACCGCAAGGTCACGCCCGGCGGCCTGGACGACTACCGGGAGGTCGTGTTCGGTCCCACCGGTGAGATCCTCACGCGCGGTCATCCGGCCGGGGACGCGACCCCGACACTCCACCTGTTCGACGCCGGCCTGAGCCTCATCGACAGCCGCGAAGAGGGCGACGGCGACTCCGCCGACAGTCAACTCGGTTCCTACACCAGCTGACCGTCCATCATGGCCGCCCGGTACCGCCGGGCGGCCACCGGCGTGCGGTGACGACGGGAACGCGCGTACGGCCCACACGACCGCGCCGGGCACCGCCGGGTTCACCCGTTCCGCCGGGAGCCGCGACCCGGTCCACCGCACCCGCCGCCGTGGACCGGGTTCGCTAGTCTCACCGCATGCCGACCGACTCAGGCGCGCTGCGCCGCGTCCGTGAGATCTACACCCCGGAACGTTTCGCCACCATCGAGTACTCCCCCGACCTCGACGGCCTCGCAGACCCCGGCGAGGTGGTGTGGTCCTGGGTGCCCTTCGAGGAGGACCCGACCCAGGGCAAGGACCGGCCGCTACTGGTGGTCGGCAGGCACGGCCCGCGCCTGCTGGCGATGATGCTGTCGAGCCGCGGCGAGGACGACCACCCCGACTGGCTGCCGGTCGGATCGGGTTCGTGGGACCGCAAGGGGCGCGACTCCTACCTGCGGCTCGACCGGGTGTTCGCCCTCGACGAGGACGACATCCGGCGCGAGGGTTCGGTACTCGACCCGGACCGCTTCGTCCGGGTCGCCGCCGCCCTGATCCGGCTGCACGGCTGGGAACCCGTCCGCGCGAGCTGACCAGGCCGCCCGGCGCCTCACGGAACCCGTCGAACGGCCGGGTTCCGGCTTCAGGCTCCGACCGTCAACCGGATGGTCACGGTGTCACCGACGTCGACCTTCTCGGTGCGGCGGATCGCGGTCTTGAGCGGGACGATGTAGCGGCCGTCCTTGGGCCACAGCGACGTGGTCCACTCGGAACCACCGAGCCGCACCGTCACCGGGATCATGCCCCAGCCGTAGCTGACCACGGCCGACGCCGCCTCGATCTCACCGCACTGGGCGTCGGGGACGGTCACGAAATGCCACGGCGCGGGGCCGCGCCAGTACCACACCTCGCCGGTGAACGTCAGGTCCATCGCGTCAGGATAAGGCCGCGCCACCCCCACCACCACGCCCGTCCGGTCGCGGCTTGGTTGGTCGTACGACCATCGACATGCCTCGAATAAGCCCTGATGTCCGATTTTTTACCGTCATATGACCAACCAAGCCGGCATTTCAACCAACCAAGCCGAAAATCAGTCGTCGTAGGGTGGGAGGTCTCCACCGAGCTCGGCTTCCGGTCGGGGAATCAGTGCAGGCCGCGCAACAGGGCGATGAACTCGTGTCGGGGAACGGTGAGGCTGCCCAGGTCGGGTGCCTTGCTGTCACGGACCTCCACGGGGCCGGTCAACCGGACCTCGACACAGTTGCCCGTGTTGGGCCCAGAACGGCTGGACTTTCGCCACTTCGGATGTGCCATCACGACCACTCCCAGCAACACTCGCATCGCACCCGTTGTGTCACAGCCTAAAGCCGCAGAGTGGCCGGGGCGTTGCTCGTGTCGGAAAGTCGACTGATCGAGACGGACAGGTGAGCCGCCCACACCGTGGTGTGGGCGGCTCACAAGGCTTGCGGCGTCGCGCTACCGCACCGAACGCAACAGGGCGACGAACTCGGCGGGTGCGACCGCGAGACTTCCGAGCCGGGGTGCCTTGCTGTCACGAACCTCCACGGCGCCGGACATCCGAACCTCGACGCAGTTGCCGCCGCTGGGAGCTGAACGACTGGACTTGCGCCACCTACCAGGGGTCATGTCAGATACTCCTCCAAAGGAATCGCGGATGCGCGAACCAGGTCAAATGTTCTCGTGTATGAGAACACTACGTCTCGATCTTCGACGTACCTTCCCCCGTCTACGGATTCCACGTAGACGAATGGACGCGCCAATCCTTCCGGCGGATGCACGATCGTGAATGACCCGACCATCCCGGCGTGCAAACAGCCATGCAAGACCAGAACTTCAGCTCGCTCCATCGCGTTCACTTCCCGCAGTCGGGCGACTTGCCCAGGGCCAACACCAGGATGGTTCGACAAGTTTTGAAGTGCGGCGGCCGCCATGATGAACGTCATTTTCGGAGGAGATTCGAGTCCGAATACTTCGGATTGTCGACGTTCCCGCACTCGTCTGGCCGACCCGGCCCGCTCTGGAGGCAACACGAGTTCCACCTCCTGACTTGCCAGGTGATACTCCGGGGTCTGGAGCAAACCGGGGATCAAGGCAAGTTCGAGAGTCTGGATCGATTCGGCCGCCGGCTCCGACTCGTACAACTGCCGCATCTGCTGCGGCACATCCGCACCCTCCCACAGACCTGGGCGCTTGCTGTCTCGGGAGAGCTTGACGAGGTGGCGAACCTCGTCGGCCGAAGCGCCGTAGAGACGACCCAGGTGTTCGAGCGCGGACTTCTTGGGTACGTGCGCTCCGGTTTCCCAGCGGCGCACCGTATCGCGGTCGACGTCGAGCTCGCTCGCGGCTTCGGCGACACTCATGGCGGCTTCGCCCCGAAGCCGTTGTAGCAGATCGCCGAGGGCGCGTTTACTGATGAACGGCGGTGCCGGATCCATAGTGGCAGTATCGCACGTCGTCCGCGTACTTAGGAGCGCGCTCCTCGTGGCGAAAAACGCGGCACGACGAAATACTTCACAGTGGCGTCTTCGGTCACTTACTTTGAGTGTGCGAGGTGAACCTTCGGGGTTCGTCTCGTGAGGAATGGAGCCGGGCGCGGTTGCGACGCGCCCGGCTCCCGGGACCGTCCACGAGCGTTAGGAGCGACCATGGATGGCAACGACAGGATACGCGGCGTGACGACACCGATCCAGTCGGCGGCGGCGCGACGGATTTCAGATGACGTGAACACCCGCCCGCACTTCCCCGACGTGATCCGGGGAGTCACCTGTCAGGTCTGCCGCACCGACTGGCCCTGCGGTGTCGTGCAATCCCGGAGGCGGTCGTGACCGCGCGGGACGCCGCACCGGCGACGGACGTCGTGTGGGGCGGCCTGACCGTCTACGGCACCTTCTGGGTGGCGACCGCACAGCAGGTCCTCACCGTCACTTCCGCGCCGACCGCCGAGGACACGCTGCGGGTGTGGGGCCCCTGGCGTGGGCGGCGGACGCTGATACTGACGATCGCCTGCCCGGACGGCTACCCGGAGGCGCGGTGGGGCGCGGGCTGGGTGGAGAACCCGGAGGAGTGGCGGCGGGAGATCGAGTCCGGCGCGCTGCGCGTGTACGACCGGTGGAGGTCGGCGAGGTCGTGCGATGGCTGAACCGATCCCGGCCACCCGCGCCATCGTGCGTCGTCCGCATCGCCGTGGTGGTCGCGCCGCCGGATGCGCGGTGTGCGGCGTACGGGGCCACCCGCCGCACCACCGACCGCGACGTCCACCGACCACGGCCCCGTCTCGGGCGGCCTCCCCGGTGGCCGTCCCCGCCACCTGACGGTGGCGGTCGCCGGGTGGGCGTCCACGTCCCGCCCGGCGGCACCGCCCGGTCCGTTCCGCCCGGCCGGGTTCGGCCGCCCCGGTGTTCCCCCGATCGCCGGGGCGGCCGCGATCCCGCATCCGAGGCCGGCCCCGCTCACCGCGAAGCACCCGGCTCCGGCCCACGTGCGTCGGGGATCGCCCTGACGAAGGTTCCGGGACACGGGTTACCGAAGTGGGGCGGATCGGCTCACCAAAGGCCGTACCCGGCCGGCACCGGCGCGGGCAGGCTGGTGGCTTCCCGAACGAAGGAGACACAGTGAGACGACGACTCGCGGCCGTGACCGCCGGTGCGGCACTCGCGATCGCCCTGCCGGTGTCGGCCTGGGCCGAGCCCGCCGAAGGACCGTCGGTGACGCCGCCGAGCAACTCGGTTCCGGTCGGCACCACCGATCTGCACCTCGTCGACGAGGACCGGATCGACCCCTGGTCGCAGCACGGTCCCCGGGAACTGATGGTCACGATGTTCTACCCGGCCGCGTGGCCGAGCGGTGAGCCGGGCGGGTACTTCACGTCCGAGGAGTCCGCCGCCTACGTGGCGATGGCGCGACTCGACATACCCGCCGACACGTTCCACGAGGTGACCACGCAGTCCCACCGGGACGCGCCGTTGCGGTTCTGGGACGGCCCGATGCCCCTGGTGGTGTTGTCGCCGGGCTTCTCGATGCCCCGCGACACCCTGACCGGTCTCGGCCAGGAACTGGCGTCGCAGGGGTACCTGGTGGCGGCGATCGGCCACGATCACGAGGCCGCCGCGACCACCTTCCCCGACGGGCGCACGAGTGAATGCCTCGCCTGTTCCGCCGACCCGGACGGTCACGACGTCACCGAGGTGCGGGCCGACGACGTGAGCTTCGTGCTCGACCGGCTCACCGGTCGCCACCCCGCCTGGTACGGCGGGCACCTCATCGACGAGGACCGGATCGCGATGGTGGGCCACTCCATCGGCGGCGCCTCGGCGCTCACCGCGATGGCGCGGGACGACCGGATCGCGGCGGGGGTCAACATGGACGGTTCGCTGCACGCGCCGGCCGACGGCGGGCCGCTGCCCGGCACCGACCGGCCGTTCCTGTTGATCGGCAACCCGAATCAGGAACCCGGCGGCGAGAAGGCGACCTGGGCCGACTTCCTGCCGGGCCTGACCGGATGGCGGGCGTGGCTGACGGTGGACGGTATGACGCACAGCTCGTTCACCGACTTCGCCCCGCTCGCCGACGACCTGGACATTCCGTTGCAGGAGTTGCCGGGCGCCAGGTGCGACGAGATCACCCGCGCGTATGTGAGCGCGTTCCTGGCCGAGCACCTGCACGGCGAGGACCGACCGCTGCTGGACGGGCCGTCGCCGGAGTTCCCCGAGGTGCGGTTCTGGTGACCCGTCCCTGATCTCCGCCTTCCGCCCCACCGAGCCGAAGTAAGGGGTCAGGCGGCGGCGGGGCGACCGGATCGGCGGGCGCGCAACGCCCGCCGATCCGCCGCGATCCGGTCCAGCACGTCCTGCGCGGCCGAGTCCCGCTGCGGGGGCAGCGTCGACGCGGCGCGCTGCCAGTAGCGTTCCGCCGTCGCGCCGTCCCCCAGCGCAGCGTGGCAGCTCCCCATGGCGGCGCACAACTGCGCCTCCAGCAGGACACTTCCGCTGCGCTGGTTGTAGTCCAGCGCCCGGCGCAGTTGCGTCAACGCGGCGCGGTGGTCACCGTCCGCCTGGTAGACGTGTGCGAGTGTGTCGAGCGCCGACACGTGAGCGGCGGTGCCCTCGGCGTGTGCGGCGATGGTCCGTACCGCGACGACGGCGTGCTCCCGGGCCTCGTCGATGCGCCCGAGCATGTACCAGTACCAGGCGATGCTGTTGTTGGCCTCGCCGATGCCGACCACGTCACCGAGTTCCCGGTAGATCCGCAGTCCCTTGGAGACCTCCCGGATCCCCGCCTCGAACTCCCCGGCGTCTTCGTATACCCGCGCGAGATTGACGTGGGTGTGCGCGACTCGGCGCAGATCGCCGTCGGCCTCGAAATGGGCCGCGGCCTCGCCGTAGAGCCGTTCGGCACCGGGCAGCCGCAACAGAGACCGAACCCTGGCCAGCCCGGACGCCGTCCTTCCCCGCCAGAACGGCGACCGCAGCCGGTCGGCCGCGGCGTAGGCCGCTTCGGCGGTGACGAGCCAGTCGTCCAACAGCCGTTTGCGTTCGAAATAGGTGGTGAGCGTCCAGTCCAGTCGGCATGCCAACTCGTCCGAGCCGTGCGCGACCGCGTGAAGCACCCCGGTGCGCATCGCGCGGAGGTTCCGGTCGAACCAGTCCACCGCCGCGTCGACCGTCGTCACCTCCTCCCCGTCGAACCGGTGGATCGGGGCGTTCAACGACAGCCGTTCCCGGGACGGGAACAACGCGATGGCCGCCGCGTGACCGCGATGCAGGTAGAAGTCCAGCAGTCGCCGCGTCATCTCGCGGCGCTCGTCCTCCGGCAGTCCGGCGGCGATCTGGGCGGCGTACCGGCCGACGAGGTCGTGGAAGCCGTATTCCTCGGCGCCCCGGCTGTGCAGGAGGTGCACGTGGACGAGTTCGTCGAGGATGTCGGCGGCGCGGACGGGTGACACGTCCAGCAGGGCCGCGGTGGCGGCCACGTCGATCGATCCGTTCCACAGCAGGGACAGCCGGGGGAAGGCGTCACGCAGATCCGGACTCAAGTCCTGATAGGACATGGCGAGAGAGGCGGCGACACTGTTGTCGCCCACCGCGAGGGTCCGCAACGCCTCGTGCTGGGTGCTGAGCCGCTGCTCCAGGTCCCGCAACGTCCAGTGCCGCTGCCGGGCGAGCCGGGCGGCCGCCAGCCGGGTCGCCAACGGCAGGCCGCCGCACAACCGGATGACCTCACGGAACGAGGCGTGTTCGGTGACCTGCCGTCCCGGTTCACCGACCAGGCGGGTGAACAGCGACGCCGACTCGTCGAAACGCATGACGTCCAACTCGATGAAGTGGGTGTTGTCGAGTCCGACGAGCTGGCGACGGCTCGTGACGATGACGAGGCTGCCCGGTGACGCGGGCAGCAACGGGAGCACCTGGGACTCGTCCCTGACGTCGTCGAGCAGCAACAGGATGCGGCCGTCCGCGGTGAGCGACCGCCACAGCGCCGCCCGGTCGTCCAGAAGGGACGGCATCTGCGGCCCCTCGACGCCCATCGAGACCAGCAACCGGTGAAGCGCCTCCGACGGCGGCACCGGCGACGCCCCCTGAGAGTGGCCGTGCATGTGGATGAACAACTGCCCGTCGGGGTACTCGTCGGCCAGGGCGTGCCCCACGTGGACCGCGAGGGTCGTCTTTCCGACGCCCGGCATCCCGTCGATCGCCGCGACCGTCGTCGTCCCCGGGTTCCGGTGGAGCGCGGCGGCGGTGACGGCGTCCATCTCGGACTGTCTGCCGGTGAAGGCCGCCGTGTCGGCGGGCAGTTGCCGGGGCGTGGCGGTGGCGGGACGCCGCGCCGCGCCGGAGGCGGGCGACCGGTCGAGCGTGGGGTCGGCGGACAGGATGCGCCGCTCCAGGTCGCGCAGTGCCGGGCCGGGTTCCAGGCCGAGCGCGTCGATGGAGTCGCGGCGGCCCTCCCGGAACAACCGCAGCGCGTCGGCCTGCCGCCCGGCCCGGTACAGGGCCAGCATCAGCAGGCGACGCAGTTCCTCCCGGAACGGGTGCTCTCCGACCAGTCCGGACAGTCGCGGTATCAGGTCGTCGTGACCGCCGAGGTCGAGTTCGAGTTGGCAGGCGCGTTCCACGGCCGTGATGTGGAGTTCGTCGAGCCGGTCGGCCTCCTCGTGCAACAGGCTGTCGGTGAGACCGAGGTACGCCGGTCCCCGCCACAGGTCCAGGGCGTGGCGCAACGACTCCAACGCCTCGGCGGGTGCGCGCGGGGCCAGTGCGGCGGCCTCCGCCATGCCCCGTTCGAACCGGAGGTGATCGACCTCGTCCGGCTCGACGACCAGCCGGTACCCCGCCGAGCCGTACCGGATGCGGTCCCGGTCGCCGAGGGTGTTGCGCAGCTGCAACAGGTGCCAGCTCAGCGCCTTCCGCGCCGAGGCGGGCGGGTCGTCGTGCCACAGCGCCTCGATGAGCGCGTCGGCGCCGACCGGTGTGTTCCCCCGGCTGATCAGGATCGCGAGCAGGGCGCGCTGTTTGCCCGCGGTCAACTCGATGGGGCCGGAGTCGCCGTGAACCTCCAACGGCCCCAGTACGCCAAACCGCATGACGGTTCCTCGATTCCTCACCTCGCCCGGTGTCCCCAGTCTGCCAACCGGGACCGGTGGCCCGCAACGCGAGCCGGGGCATTCGCACCGTCGGCGGGGAACCACGCCGGGTGCGGGCGGGAGGCATCCCGTCCGCACCCGGCGGTCAGGCGGCGATACCGCCTCCCCAGTTGTCGGCGCCGATGTGCCCGGTGTCGTCGATGAAGAAGCGGTGTGCCAGGGAGCCGTCACCGGTGCGGAAGAACACGTGGTGCTGCCCGGGGACCGACAGGCCCGCCGGGTCGCCGGCGACCACGCCGCGGACACCCCAGTCGTCGTGCCCGGCGTCGATCCCGGGCCACCAGTACCAGTGCGCGAGGTCGCCGCCGGGGCGCCGGGCGAAGACGTGCTGCTGGTCGCGGTGGACGAACGCGTGCGGGTTCCCCTCGAAGCCGCCACCCGGCCACACGCCGCCGTTGACGGTTCCGGACGGGTCGTCGAAGAACCGGTGTTCCAGGTTCCCGGCGGTGTTGCGGAAGAACACGTGGTGTTGCTGCCCGCGATACGAGAACCCGGTCGGGTCGGACGCCACACCGGAGGTGACACCCCAGTCGTCGTGCCCGGGATCGATCCCGGGCCACCAGTACCAGTGCGCGAGACCTCCGGACGCGGTGCGGGCGAACACGTGCTGCTGGTCGCGGTGGACGAAGGCCACGGGGTTCCCGACGAAGGGGATGTCACCCCACACCCCGCCGTTGAGGTGGTGGCCGGAGGTGTCGTAGAACCGGTGCTCAAGACGGCCTTGCGGGTTGCGGAAGAACACGTGCTGCTGACTGCCGTAGGGGAACCCAGCCGGGGCGGACTTGACGAGTCCGGCGGTGTCCCAGTCGTCGAGCCCCGGCGGGTTGCCACCGGACTGGAACCAGTGCCGGAGGGTGTCGTCGGCGCCGCGCGCGAACACGTGCTGCAGTCCCTCGTGGACGTAGCCGACGGTCCTGCCGGCCAGGGCGGCGCCGCCCCAGTCGGGGCGGATGACACCGGTGGAGGGCGACCACGAGAAGTTGGTCAAGGTCCCGCCGGTGTTGACGGCGGTGAAGTGCTGGGAGTCGCCGTAGCCGTACGCGGTCCCCGACACGCCTCCCGACCCGGCCAGGTGGGCGGCGACGTCGGCGCGCATCGCGTTGAGGTCGATGAACGCCGGGTCGATCTTGCCGGTGGTGCTGGTCTCCTTGTGCCCGCGCGCGAACTCCGCGCCACGGCCCAGCCGTCGCAACACCGCGGCGGTCGCCTTCACCGACGCCCAGTACTGCGCCGGTGACATCTCCTGGCTGACACCGTTGTAGTCGATCTCCCAGCCGACCATCATGGTGTTGCCGTCGCCGACCGGTATCGGTCCGCTTCCACCGCTGCGTCCGGCGTGGTTACAGCGTCCGGCGGAGATGACGTGGAAGACGCCGTTGTAGTCGACGAGGGCCTGGGCGAGTGGCCCCGGGAGGTCGGGGCGCCCGTTGATGACGACGCTCAGGCCGGGGTGGGGGTTCTGCGGGCTGGACGTGGAGGCGGCGGTGTGGTGCCACAGGACACCGATCGGGTCGAAGGAGCCGGGCCGCATGTAGTTGCGCCAGTCGCCGTGTTCGACGACCTGTACGCCCTCGGCGCGCAGTACGTCGGCCAGCCAGGGGATCGTCGCCATCAGTGCCGCCCCAGCAGGTCGGCGGCACACTCGACGACGGGTGCGTCGGTGGTGTCGGTGCGCGCGGCGGCGGGGTCGGCGTGCGCGGGTGCGGCGGGCAGGACGGTCGCGGCCGCGGTCGCCACCACCGGGACGGTCAGCAACGCGCGGCGGCTCAGGGGTTTCGGAGACAAGGTGTCCTCCAGAGTGGATGGATGGGCCGGGCGGGCAGACCGGTCGTCACCTCACGGTATAGACGCCGATGGATGCATGCAAGGCATGAAGGCCACCGCCGGGCCCGGTTGTATCCCGGTCATGGACGGAACCCGCCGGAGACCCGCCGGCCCTCACGGGACCGTCGCGAGGTCCAGTTCCGTCAACAGGTCGTCGAGCCGGTCGGTCTCGGCGGCGATGAAGTCACCGAACTCGTCGCCGGGCAGGTAGGCGTCGGTCCAGCCGTATCGTTCCAACGCGTTCCGCCACGGCGCACTGTCACGCAGCGCCTCGACCAGGCCCCGCAACGCCTCGGTCTCGGCGGCGGTCAACCCGGGTGGCGCGACGATCCCCCGCCAGTTCGTGAACACCACGTCGATGCCGCACTCCCGAAGCGTCGGGGCGTCGACACCGGGCGTCGGCTCGGCGCCGCTCACCGCCAGCACCCGCAACTGCCCCGACCACACCTGCGGCGGATACTCGCTGATCCCGGAGACACCGAAGGCGACCTCGCCGCGCAGCACCGCCGTCAACAGGTCGCCGCCGCCGTCGTACTGCCGGTAGTCCACCTCGGGCGGCGCGATGCCGATCTCCTGCGCGATGAGCATCGTCGCGACGTGATCCGGTCCGCCGACCGCGGAGCCACCGCCGACGGACGTGGCCGACGGGGAGTCGCGCCACGCCTCCACCAGCGCCGACATGCTGCGGTACGGCGCCTCCCTGCGCACCACGATGATCCCCGGCTCCGACAGCAGCCGGGCGACCGGCGTGGTGTCGGCCAGGGTGGTCGGGGAGTCCGCGGAGTGCTGGCCGCCCAACACGCCCAGGCCCATCAACATGAGCAGGCCCGGATTACCGGCCTCCAGGCCCATCCGTTGCAGGCCGACGTTGCCGCCGCCGCCGGGCAGGTTGAACACCTCCAGGTCCGGGTAGAGCCCCGCCTCACCGGCGGCCTCGGCCGCCACCCTCGCGGTGACGTCGTAGCCGCTGCCGGGCAGGTTCGGGACCAGGATGCGAAGGTCGGCGGGCGGCCGGACACCACCGGCGCACGCGGTCAGGCCCAGCAGGGTCACCAGCACGACGAGTAGGGATCGGCGCATCCGGTCGCCACCCCCTCACTTCGAGTCACGTGAATATCGGCGGCCACTGCGCCGCTGGTCAGCAGCGTAGTCTGCTTCGGCGGAGTGCCGCACCAGCCGGACGGGAGGGGACCCTTGCGCCAGCGACTGTCATTGGCCGGTCAACTGCTGATACTGCAGATATGCATCGTCGTGGTCGTCGTGATCGCGGTGGCGGCGGTGTCGATCGCCGAATCCGACGCGGACTTCCGCGCCCAGGAGGGCGCCCGGTTGCGGTCGGTCGGCGAGAACCTGGCGATCAACCCGACCGTGCGGATGGGCCTGAGCAGCCCGGTCGGTTCCGAGGCACTGTCGTCGGTGGCCGAGAGCGCCCGCGCCGTCGCCGGCGCCGGGTACGTCTTCATCACCGACTCCGCCGGGACCCTCATGACCGGACCGGACTCCGGCCGTCCCGCCGCGCTCGCCGAATCCACCGGGCTGACCGGCAAGTCGTGGATCGGAGTGGTCGACGAGGGCGGCCGGCACCTGGTGGCGCACGTGCCGGTCCTTCACCACCAGGACGGGCGCCTCCTCGGCCTGGTCGTCGTCGGGGTCGGCTACCCCACGCTGGTGGAACGGCTGGTCTCGGCCGGTTCCGACCTCATGCTCTACCTGGCGTTGGGCCTGGCACTGGGCGTGGCGGGCTCCCTGCTGCTGGCCCGCCGCGTCAAGCGGCAGACACTGGGCCTTGAGCCGCCGGAGATCACCGGTCTCGTGGAGCACCGTGAGGCGATGCTGCACGGCATCAAGGAGGGCGTGTTCGGCACCGACTCCGCCGACCGGGTCACCCTCGCCAACGAGGAGGCGCTGCGGCTGCTCGGACTCACCGGAGACCAGATAGGACGGTCGCTGCACAGTCAGTCCATGGACCCCCACCTGCGCGACGTGCTCACCGGAAAGGTCACCGGCACCGACCGCGTCGTCCTGTCCGGCGACCGGATCGTGGTGCTGAACCGGCGGCCCGTACTGGTGCGCGACCGGGAGGTCGGCGCCGTCACCACGTTGCGCGACCGCACCGAACTCGTCGCCCTGCAACGCGAACTGGACATCAGCCGCCACACCACCGACACACTGCGCGCCCAGGCCCACGAGTTCGCCAACCGGATGCACACCATCGCCGGTCTGCTGGAACTGGGCGAACACGACGAGGCGATCCGCTACATCACCCGCACCAACCAGGTCCACGAGGAGTTCAGCCGCGACGTGTCCCGGTTGATCCGCGACCCCGCCGTCGCGGCGCTGCTCATCGCCAAGGCCAGTGTCGCCGCCGAACAGCACGTCCGGCTCCGCGTCACCGACGACAGCGACCTGACGGCGCTCGACGACGAGCTGGCGGCCGACCTCGGTACCATCCTCGGCAACCTGATCGACAACGCGTTGGACGCCGTCGACGCCGGAGGCTGGGTCGCGGTGACCGTCACCGCCGACGACGACCGGCTCCGGGCACGGGTCTCCGACTCCGGCGACGGCGTACCGGCCGAACTGGCCGACGAGGTGTTCCGGCAGGGCTGGACCACCAAGGACCGGCAGGGCGGCCACCTCGGGCTCGGGCTGGCCCTGGTCGGCCTGATCTGCTCCCGGCGGGGCGGCGGAGTCTCGGTCTCCGACGCCGGTTTCGCGTTGTGGATCCCCATGCCGCGAAGGGAGGCGCCGTGATCCGGGTCCTCGTGGTCGACGACGACTTCATGGTCGCCCGGGTGCACCGCGGCTTCACCGAACGGGTCGACGGTTTCACCGTCGTGGGTGTGGCCCACACCGGTACGGAGGCGCTGCGGGCGGCCGAGGAGCTGCGCCCCGACCTGGTGCTGCTGGACGTCTACCTGCCGGACATGACGGGGCTGGAGGTGCTGCGGCGGCTGCGGGAACGGTCGCTGTCGACCGACGTGCTCGTGGTGACCGCCGCCCGCGACGTCGACACCGTGCGCGACGCCATGCGCGGCGGTGTCGTGCACTACCTGATCAAACCGTTCACCTTCGACGCGTTGTCGCGGCGGCTGGAACAGTACGCGACCGCCCGGCGCGGGCTGGCCGACGCCGCCCAGGTCGACCAGTCGGCGGTGGACTCGTTGTTCACGTTGATGCGGTCGCACGACGGCACACTCCCCAAGGGACTGGCCCGCGACACGGCGGACCTGGTGGCGGCGGCCCTGAAGGCCGCCGCCGACACCATGTCCGCCAGCGAGTGCGCCGCCGCCGCGGGCCTGTCACGGGTGGCGGCCCGCCGGTACCTGGAGTACTTCGTCTCGGCGGGCCGCGCCACCGTACGGCCCCGGTACGGCACCACCGGGCGCCCGGAGCGCCTGTACCGCTGGAAGCCCTGACGCCTCCTTACTTTCCGCCTTGGGTGGGCGCAGGCCCATCGACATGCCTCGAATATGCCGAGATGTCCGGTTTTCTCCGGGCCTCAGACCACCCAAGGCGGGCCTCAGGCCACCCAAGGCGGGTCAGTCGTCCTCGCCGAAGGCGAGCCGGTCCCGGGAGCGACCCCGCAGCCGGGCGATCCACTTCGGCAGGAACGGCAGTACCACCGCCACCACCGCCAGGGCCAACAACGTGACCGTCAGAGGCCGCGTCACGAACACCGACAGGTCGTTGTTCGAGATCAACAGGGCACGCCGGAACTGGATCTCCATCATCGGGCCGAGGATGGCGCCCAGGATCACCGGCGCGATCGGGAACCGGTACATCCGCATGAACAGGCCCAGCACGCCGACGCCGTACGCCAGCAGCACCTGGAACACGCTGCCCGACACCGCGTACACGCCGATCGTCGCGAACACCAGGATCCCCGCGTACAACGGCGGCCGCGGGATCTTCAACACCTGCACCCACAACCGGATCAGCGGCAGGTTCAACAGCAGCAGCATGACGTTGCCGACGTACAGCGACGCGATCAGCGCCCACACCAGGGCCGACGACTTCTCGAACAACTGCGGTCCCGGCTGCACGTTGAACACCTGGAACGACGCCAGCATGACCGCCGCCGTCGCCGACGTCGGGATTCCCAGCGTCAGCAACGGGATCAGCACGCCGGAGAACGCGGCGTTGTTGGCCGCCTCCGGCCCGGCGACGCCCTCCACTGCGCCCTTGCCGAACTCCTTGCGGTGCTTCGACAGCCGCTTCTCCCACATGTACGACAGGAACGTCGGGATGTCGGCACCGCCGGCGGGCAACGCGCCGAACGGGAAGCCCACGGCCGTACCCCGCAGCCACGGCCGCCACGACCTCGACAGGTCCGCCCGGGACATCCAGCCGACGCGGCGGCCACCCGGGTCCAGGGGCGCGATGTGGTCGGGGAGGTGACGCAGCCGGCCCGCGACGTGCAGGGTCTCCCCCACCGCGAACAGGCCCACGATCACCAGGGTCACGCCGATGCCCTCGAACAGTTCCAGTGTGCCGAAGGTGAAGCGGGCCTGGCCGGTCAGCTCGTCGAGGCCGACAAGGCCGATGAACAGGCCCACCGCCAGCGACAACAGCCCCCGAAGGAGTGACCGGCCCACCAGCGCGGTGACCGACAGCATCGCCAGCACCGCCAGCGCGAAGTAGTCCGACGCCTGGAAGTTCACCGCCAGGCTCGCCAACGGCACCGCGAACAACGTCAACGCCAGAGTGGACAGAGTCCCGGCGACGAACGAACCGATCGCCGAGGTCGCCAGGGCGGTCTTGGCCCGCCCCCGCAACGCCATCTGATGGCCCTCGATGGCGGTGGCCACCGACGCCGACTCGCCGGGCGTGTTCAACAGGATCGAGGTCGTGGAACCGCCGTACATCGCGCCGTAGTAGATGCCGGCGAACATGATGAACGCGCCCGTGGGGCTGTCCATGGAGAACGTCACCGGCAGCAGCAGCGCGATCGTCAGGGCGGGCCCGATGCCGGGCAACACCCCCACGAAGGTGCCGACGGTGACACCGATTGCCGCGAACAGCAGGTTCTCCGGCGACAGGACGGTCGCGAATCCGTCCAGGAGCCCGTCGAGGATGCTCATATCGGCAGCACCCCGCTCGGCAGGAAGATGTCGAGCAGCCGGGTGAAGGCGAAGTACACCGCCGTGGACAGCACCACCGCGATGACGCCGTCCCGCCACCATCTCCGGCTGCCGAGGATCACCGCGGCCGCGAAGAAGAACACCGTCGTGGTGATGAGGAAGCCCACCGTCGGCAACAACAGCACGTAACCGACCAACGCCACCGCCAGCAGCGCCGGCGTCAGCCACCGCACGTCGGCCGGGTCGGTCTCTCCGGCGTCGGTCTCGGGGTCGGCGGGCGGCGCCTCGTCGGGGCGCACCAGCGACTTCACGAGCAACACCGCCGCCAGGACCGTCCACAGTCCCGTGACGACCAGCGGCGCCAGGTGCGGACTGTCCAGTGTGATCGGATCGTCGCCGGATTCGGTGAAGGCGTACCAGAACAGGCCGCCGCCGGACACGAACAGGACCCCGGCGAAGACGCGGGGCCCGACCGGGTGCCGGGCCGGGGCGCCGTCGCGCGGCGCCTCCGGCCGGGCGGGTGATTCGGAGGCCGACACCTACGCCGCCAACCCGATCTCCCGCAACACCTCGGTGATGCGTTCGTTCTCCGACGCGAAGTACGCGGCGGCGTCGTCGCCGCTCTTGTAGAAGTCGTCCCAGCCCTGCTGTTCCAGGATCCGCTGCCACTCGTCGGAGGCGTGCAGTTCGTCGATGAGCGCGATCACGGCGTCCCGGTCGGCGTCCGACAGGCCCGGCGGCGCCACGATGCCACGCCAGTTCATCAACTCGACGTCGAAACCGGCCTCCATGATGGTCGGCGACGGCTTCCCCTCGCCCGCGTCGACGCCCTCGGCGCCCGAGGTCGCCAGCACCCGCACGTCACCGGCGGCCACCAGGTCCTTGTACTCGCTGACACCCGACACGGCGGCGGTCAGGTCGCCCGACAGCAGCGCCGCCTTCGACTCCCCACCGCCCGAGTACGGGATGTACTTCATCGCCTGCGGATCGGCGCCGGCCGCCTGCGCCAGCATCCCGACCAGGATCTGGTCGGTGCCGCCGGCCGAGCCGCCTCCCCAGGTGACCGACTCCGGGTCGGACACGGCGGCGGCCATCAGGTCTTCGAGGGTCTCGTACTCGGAGTCCGCCGGGACGACCACGACCTCCTGCTCGGCGGTGAGGGTCGCGATCGGGGTGACCATCTCCAGGGTCACGTCGGAGGCGTTGGTGACGACACCGCCGATCATGACCAGGCCGGTGACCATGAGCTGGTGCGCGTCACCGCTGTTCTTCGTGACCAGTTGCGACAGTCCGAGCGTGCCGGCGGCACCCTCGACGTTGTAGACCTCGACGGTCTCCTCGACCAGGCCGCCCTCGGTGAGGCCCTGCTGTATCGAACGGGCCGTGAGGTCCCAGCCGCCTCCGGCGGCGGCGGGCGCCATGATCTGGATGGTGCCGGTGGGGTATTCGGCGGCGGGACCGGAACCCTCGGCGTTGCAGCCGGTGGTGACGGCCGTGAGCGCGGTGGCGCCGACCAGGGCGACGAGACGGCGCCGCGTCATTGCGGGCATGGGCACGACTTCTCCTTGTGCTTGCGGAACACTGCGGACAGGTGCCCCGATCGTCGCCTCGCGGTGTGCCGCCCGTCACCGTTGTGGTCGTGTTGTCATTTGTGGTCGTTGTGGTCCCGGCGGCCCGTCACGCCACCGGCTCCCGCCGCAACCGGCCCCGCGCGACCAGTTCCACCGTCACCGCGACCGCGACCACCTGCACCGCCGACAACGCCACCAGCACGAACAGTTGCACGGCACCCGCCATCACCGGTGACGCGCCGCCCAGCAACATGCCGACGAACGCGCCCGGCAACGTCACCAACCCCACGGTGCGGGTCTGGTCGAGGCCGGGCAACAGCGCGTCGGAGGCGGACGGCCGCGCCACGGCGAGCCGGGCGTCCCGGTCCCGCAGGCCCAACGCCAACCCCGCCTCCACCTCGCCGTGCCGCGCCGCCAGTTCGTCGAGCGCCCGGCGACCGGCCAGGGTGGTGGCCGTCATCGCGCCTCCGATCAGGATTCCCGTGACCGGGATCAAGGTGATACCCCGCAACGGCACGACGCCGGTGGCGAGGAGCCCGGCCACCACCGGCACCACCGAGACCCCGATCGGGACGGCCGTGAACCACCATCCCGGCCCCGGCGTGATACGGCGGCCGGCGGTGCGGACCGCGACACCGAGCATCACCACCAGGAAACCGGCCAGGACCGCCGCCGACTCCAACGCCCACACGACGACCAGCGAGACCGCCGCCAGTTGGGCCGCCGCCCGCAGCCCCGCCACCAGGATCTCCCGCCACCTGGGCGCGCCGGTGTCCGGCGACAACCGGCACCAGGCGGCCACGGTCACGGCGAGCAGCAGCAGCGCCGCCAGTACGAGGGCGAGCACGGGTGTCACCGTTATCACGCTGACCTCCTGGGGGGTGGGGGCTGAGGCGGCTCCCGGAGGTTAACCGCCCCCCTTTCGGCGTTTCGGCCAACCGCGCCGATCCGAGAGGCGGGTCAGTCGGCGGGCCACAGTTCGGGGCGGTGCGCGCCGGTCAGGTCTGCGAACCGGGCCGCCAGCTCCCCGGCCGGCATCGGATCCAGTCGCCGCCCGTCACGCAACCGCACCGACACCAGGCCGGCGTCGGCCTCCCTGGACCCGATGACGCACTGGTACGGGACCAGCCGCGCGGCCCGGATCCGGGCACCCAGCGCACCGTGCTCCGGTGGCGCGATCTCGGCCCGCAGTCCCAGTGCCGCGCACCGATCGGCGAACGCGGCGGCGGCGTCCCACTCGGCGTCGGACACCGGCAACACCACCACCTGCACCGGGGCGAGCCACGCGGGCAGCGCGCCCTCGTGCCGTTCGAGGAGCTGCGCCACCGCGCGCTCCACGCTGCCGATGATGCTGCGATGGATCATGACCGGTCGGTGCCGCCGCCCGTCCGCCCCCACGTACCGCAGCCCGAACCGCTCGGGCTGGTGGAAGTCGATCTGCACGGTGGACAGGGTCGCCTCCCTGCCGCCCTCGTCGGCGACCTGCACGTCGATCTTCGGTCCGTAGAAGGCGGCCTCGCCGGGTTCGGCGTCGTAGGGCAGGCCGGAGGCGCGCAACACCTCGGTGAGCATGTCGACGGAACGCCGCCACGCCTCCGGCGCGTCCACGTACTTCCCGCCCTCCCCCGGCAACGACAACCGGTACCTGGCCGGGGCGATACCCATGGCGTGGTAGGCGTCGCGGATCAGGTCGAGCGCGGCGGCGACCTCGTCGTGCACCTGGTCGAGGGCGCAGAAGACGTGCGCGTCGTTGAGCTGGATCGCCCGCACCCGGGTCAGGCCGCCGAGCACACCGGACAGCTCCGCCCGGTACATGCCGCCCAGCTCGGCCATCCGCAGCGGCAGCTCCCGGTAACTGCGTGCCCGGGACCGGAACATGACGGCGTGGTGTGGGCAGATGCTCGGCCGCAGCACGAACTGCTCCCCACCGACGTCCATGGGCGGGTACATGTCGTCGCGGTAGTGCGACCAGTGTCCGGACAGCTCGTACAACTCGCGTTTGCCGAGCACCGGCGAGTACACGTGCCGGTATCCGGCCGCGCGCTCCACCGACCGGATGTACTCCTCCAGGGCATGCCGGACGGTCGCCCCCGCCGGCAGCCAGAACGGCAGTCCCGCGCCGATGAGCGGATCGGTGTCGAACATCTCCAGTTCGCGTCCGATTCTGCGGTGGTCTCGCATGGTGTCTCCTTCGGGAAGGGGACGAGCGACCACACGGCGAAGCCCCGGGGCGCTCGCCCCGGGGCTTGTTCAAGACATCGCTCAGCGCGCCGGGACGGTCTCCGGCGTCGTCGTCATGGCGGCACGCTTCACGTCGCCGATGCTACCGCACGAGCCGGGGTGGCGACTCGCCGACGACTCGGTCACGAATCGGCATCGGCGCGTGTACCGCCGTGAGCGTCGGGTAAAGACGGTGGCATGGCGGTACGCGACCAGGACGGCTGGGTGGTCGGGACCTGTGACTGGTGCGGCCGGACCGAACGGGACGTCGTGATCGGTCCGGCCCGGCGGCCCGGTGGTTCGGTGTGCACCGACCGGTTGCTGTTCGGCCGCTGCCCGGCTCCCGCCGAGTGGACCTACGACGAGTACGTGCTCGATCCGGACCATCTCCTGTCAGAGGCCATGGCGGCGTCGATCGACGCGCGGTGGCGCGAACTGAACCACCTGGTGGACTTCGCGCACCGGCACCGGGTCCACTGTCCGTGTGTCAAGGGCGGCCCCGATCGGGGCAGCGTGTGCCGCTTCTGCGGTGAGTACGTCCCCATCACCACGGGGCATTGAGACGGTGCCGTCGCCGCGACCGGGGACGGCACCCACGGTCAGCCGATCGCGATGACCCGCGCCATGGCGGCGATCACCGCGGCGAGCGCGGCGATGCCGCCCCACGCGGGATGTGACAGTACCCGAAGTAGACGGCGGTGCGGCCGGTGGCCGTCGTGGCCTTGTATCGTCACGTGCGAGACCTTTCTGTCGACTGGAATCTGTACGGGGGGTCTCCTTCGAGGACCCATCGGTAGCCGCCGGTGGGTCCTTCCCGTGTCGCCGAACGGATCCGGCGACGGAAGCGTCGTCGCTCCCCTTTGCAGGGTAAGGCCCCCGGTTGGATCTTCACCCGCCGGGGCGCCCGGTGCAAATGCACGTGCATTCACACATTTTCCACCATCGATCATGCGGTATCCCACGGAAATCCACGCGCTCAAGCATTCTCACACGCCACCGGCCATCATGTACCGGAGACGGACGCGCACGACCGGTCGCCGGGTGCCGCCGGGGCGCGGCACCGTACCGGCTCAACCGGTCGTCTGCGCCCGCCGCGCGGTCAACGCCGCGCCGATCCGCTGCAACTGACCGGGGACCATCGGATCCAGCCCCGTCAACTGCACCGCCCGCCGCAACCGGTAGTCCACGGTGTTCGGATGGACGTGGAGCCGCGCCGCCGCGGCACGCCGGTCCAGGCTGCAGTCGATGTACACCCGCAACGTCTGCAACAGATCCGGGTTGTCCTCCAACGGATCCAGCAGCCTCGCCAACTCGTCCAACGCCTTCGACGGCCGCGTCAACTGGTACTCCAACAACACGTCCGACAACCGGTACACGCCCGGGCCGTGCCCGAACGACTGGACCACCGCCAACACCTCCTGCGTCAGCCGCGCCGCGCCGGCGATCTGCCCGATCGAGTCGGCGGGCTCCACCACCGCCCAGATCCCCGCCCCCGCCGCCGCCGTCAACTCCGACACCAACTGCGCCGTGGAGGACTCGTCCCGCTCCGGGTCGGCGGCCGGGACCAGCAACAGGCCGCCCGCGGTGTCCAACACCGTGAGCACCGGCTCGGGGCCGTACCCGTCCAGGGCCACCCGGATCCGGTCGAGTTTGCTGCGCCCGGCGTGCACGCCGTAGGAGTTGTCGGCGCCCTCGTCGGGATGCCTGCCGACCGCCGTCGACATCACCAGGTACCGGTCGGCGAGCCGCACCCCCGCCAGCATCGCCGGGTCGGCCGGGCGCTGACCGTTCAACAACGCCGTCACCACCGAGTGCCGGGCGTCCTGCTCCTGGCTGCGCATCGACTCCCTGACCGCGCTGTACCCGTTGCACACCACGGCCGACACGATCTGGTTGTAGTCCAGCAGCAGGTTGTAGGCGGCGACGACGTCGCCGTAGTCCTCCGGGTCGCAGTCGGCGAACAGGATGCTGATCGCCTGCTTCCCGCCCAGGTGGTACGCCGCGAGGATGTCCTCCAACGGCACCTCGTCCCTGGCGCCCCGCCCGGCGGCCTGACTCAGCGACTCCATCTCGGTGGCGGTCGGCGCCCGGCGCCGCTCGAACATGTCCGCCAGGTGCAACAGGTTCTGCTCCACTATGGCCACGATGTCGCGGTGCAGGTCCAGTTGCGGCATCCGGCGGTACGTCTCGACCTGCGACGCGATGATGTCGGTCAGGTGATGCGCGAGCCGACGGGCCTGCGCCCGCACGACCTCGTACATGGGCTGACCACCGAGCATCAAGGGGCGGTCGGGATTGCCGGACATGGGACGCCTCCGCGTTACCGGGGTGGACGCGTGCACGGGAGGGTCGGCCGGCACACGGGTCCCTGCATTGTGCCTCACCAGCGGGCCACACGTTCCCACTCCGGTGCGGCGTCACTGCGAATTCACGGCTCCGCCCGGGCCACGGGACCCGGACGAAACCGGGTCGTCACCCGCGTCACCGCCGGTTGAAAGCTCCTGAATCATCGAACTGTCCGGCTCGGAACGCTCAGGCGGCGACCGGCCGCGTTGTCGGGCCTCCCGCGTACCACACCGGTACGCACAAGACCCTCCGCCTTGCCATTCATCCACCCGAGGCACCCCTCCCTGATCAGACGCCGACGATTCAGGAGCTCTAAGGTGCCCCCGTGACCATCCGATACGCGCGGCTGACCACCGACGACGGCGACGCACTCGTCGACTTCCTCACCGGCGAGGACTGGCCCTTCCACACCGGAGGACGCCCCGACCCCACCCGGCTGCGGGAACGGTTCGACGCCGGAGGATTCGACGACGCGCAGACCCGCACCTACTGGCAGGTGACCCCGGCCGGACGCACCGGCCTGATCCGGCTGTACGACCTGACCGACGACACCGCCATGTTCGACCTGCGACTGACCCGGAACGCGCGAGGCCGAGGCCGGGGACGCGACGCCGTCACCTGGCTGACCGGCCGCGTCTTCACCGACTTCCCCACCGTGACCCGGCTGGAGGCCACCACTCGGCAGGACAACCGGGCGATGCGGCGGGTCCTGACGGTCTGCGGCTACGTCAAGGAGGCCCACTACCGCCGCGCCTGGCCCGCGCCCGACGGCGTCCGCCACGACTCGGTCGGGTACGCGATGCTGCGCCACGACTGGTCCACCGGAATCACCACCCCCGTCGACTGGCACGACACACCGGAGAAGGAGGCGGCGTCCCGGTGACGACCGACCGGCTCCACGTCGACCCGGCCGCGATCCGCGACATCGTCACCCGGGCCGCCGGCACCGCCGCGTCCGCGTTGGCCGACGGGATCACCCGCCACCGGCCCGAACCGCGGCCCGTCACCGGGCCGCCCACCCCCGGCGACGCCGCCGCGCGGCTCCTCGACGACCGGATCGACACCCACCTGGCGGCACTGGACCGGATCCGGGCCCGGCTGCAGGAGCTACGGGACACCGCCGTCGCACTCTCCACCCGGTACGCCGACACCGACCGGGAACACGCCGCCGCCGTCGCGGCCGCCGCCCGGCGGCTACCCGACTGACGTCAACCCACCGACAGGCTCTCCTCGGGGAACCGGTACCGGGTGCGCCGTGCCCGCAGCACCAGCGCCGTCGCCACCACGACCGTCCCCACCCTCCCCAGGAACATCGCCACCATCAGGACCACCTGCGCGACGGCCGACAGCTCCGGTGTGATCCCGGTGGACAACCCGACCGTCGCGAACGCCGACACCGCCTCGAACGACACCGCCTCGAAGTCGTACGGGGTCGACACCGACAGCGCCAAGGTCGTCACCCCCACCACCGCGACACCGGACAGGACCACCGTCAACGCCTGCCGCTGCGTCGCCGCGCCGATCGACCGCCGGAACACCGACACGTCGGGGCGGCCCCGGAGTTCCGACCAGATCACGGCGCCCAACAGCATCACCGTGGTGACCTTGAGGCCGCCCGCCGTCCCGGCCGGCGCGCCACCGACCAACATCAACACGTCGGTCACCAGCAGCGTCTCCGAGGTCAACTCCCCCACCGGGAGCGCGTTGAACCCGGCGGTACGCGGCACCAGCCCGCTGAACCACGCCAACTGGGCCTTGTCCCACCACGCCAACCCGCCCAGCGTCGCCGGGTTGTCCCATTCGAAACCCAGGTACGTCACGAAACCCACCAGCAGCAGCACCGCCGTCCCCCACAGCGACATGCGGGCGTGCAACCCCGGGCTCCGCCTCCGCCACGCCCACAGCGCCGCCACCACCGGGAAACCCAGGCCCCCCAGGATGACCGCGGCACCGATCGGCAACGTCACCCACGGATCGGTCGCGAACCGCGTGAGGCTGTCGCCGTACAACGCGAATCCGGCGTTGTTGAACGCCGACACCGAATGGAACACACCGTGCCACCACGCCGTCGGCCAGTCGTAGCCGTAACCGAAGGCGAACCGGCAGGCCAGGACCACCGCCACCACGGCCTCCACGGTCACCGACACCACCAGCACCCGCCGCACCACGACCGCCACCTCGCCGATGCCGGTACTGCGCGACTCCGTCTGCGCCACCAACCGGGAACGCAACCCCAGGCGGGCGCCCACCGCGGACGCGGCCATCGTCGCCAAGGTCATGATCCCGAAACCACCCGCCTGGATCAACGCCAGGATCACGACCTGCCCGAAACCGGTCCAGTACGTGGCGGTGTCGACCGTCGCCAACCCCGTGACACACACCGCCGACACGGCCGTGAACAACGCCGGCATGACGTCGAAGTCGCCCGGGTCGGTGCGCGCCGCCGGAGTCGCCAACAGGCCGGCGCCGACCACGATCGCCGCGAGGAACGCCAACGGGATCCGGCGGACCGGATGCGCCGGGGGACGCCGGAACCCGGCACGGCGCGGCGGCCGGAACCGCCGCGCCGCACCCACCGGAGCGGCCGCGGGAAGGGGCACGGGGGAACTCGTCTCGATCGCCGGAAGGGGACGGTGAACAAGTCAAGACCGGCCCGGCCCACGCCTGCCACGTCCTTGACGGTTCCCTGACCCCGGTGAGTGCGACGTTGACGTTCTCTTGACGCCCCGGCGGCACCGGCCGCGTCACGCCACCAGCGTCCCCGGCCGCGAGAAGGCACGCCGCGCCACCGGAAGCGACACCACCGCCACCACCGCCAGGCCCGCACTCGTCCACGGCACCACCGCCACGGAGTGCCACACCGCGATGGCCGCGCCACCCAGTGCCGGGCCGACCGCCGCACCCACGTTGAACGCGGCGGTCGCGTACCCGCCCGCCAACGTCGGGGCACTCCGGGCGACGTGCAACGTCTGTGATATCAACGTCGAACCCACCGCGAACGACACGACGGCCTGGACGAACAACACCGGCAACGCCACGGCGGGGCGGTCACCGGCCCACGCCAACGACGCCCAGCCCACCGGCAGCCACCACGCGCCGGCGACGGCCAACCGGGCCGGGAACCGGTCGGCGAACCGGCCCGCCACCGCCACCCCGGTGAACGCACCGGCACCGAACAGCGCCAACACCGGGGCCGTCAACCACTCCGGCGACGACCACACCCCGGTGACCATGGGCGCCACGTACGTGAACGTGCAGAACGTCGCCCCGTTGACCGCCGCACCCGACACCAGGACCGCGATCAGACGCCGGTCCGCCAGCGCCCGCAGTTCCGGTCCCAGCGTGCCCGCCGCACGCGCCGCGCCGCCCGCCGGAACCCCGACGCGGATCGCCCACAACACCGGCGACGCCAGCACCGCCACGGCCAGGAACGACGCACGCCACCCCCATTCCTGCGCCAACACGGCACCGGCGGGCACCCCGGCCACGCACGCGGTGGTGACCCCGCCCAACAGGACCGCCGTCGCGCGGCCCTGCCGCGCCGGACCCGCCAACTCGGCCACCGTCGTCAACGCGACCGCCAGGAAACCCGCGTTGGCGAGCGCACCCACCACGCGCAACGCCACCAGCGACCACAGGTCGTCGGCGACGGCGGCGGCCAGGTGCGCCACCACGAACAGCGACAGGAACGCCGTCAACGCGGCGCGCCGGGGCCACCGCCCCGCCAACGCCGCCATGACCGGGGCGCCCACGACCATCCCGGCGGCGAACCCGGTGGTCAGCAACCCGGTCGACGCGATCGACACGTCGAGGTCGGCGGCGATGCGCGGCCCCAGACCCGAGAGCATGAATTCGGAAGTTCCCTGGGCGAACACGGCCAGGGCGAGCAGATAGACGGTCACCGGCACGGTGAGACCTCCTGAGAGGCCGGCTGCGATCCCGCTGTTCTGCCGCGCGTCGAACGAGGATCGAGGCCGGCCTCCGAGACGCGGGGAAACGGAGAAGGTGAACCGGCCGATGCGGCGTGGACGCACACACGACGGTCGGCCCGAGGCGACGACCGTGACGGTGGACGGCGATCAACCCGTCGGCGAACGCCGGCGGGGTGCCGAGAAAGCCACCGGGACACGGCCGGTGGCTAGTGTCTGGACGCCTCGGGACTCGACATGGCGACAACTGTAGGACCGGCAGCCTCCGGACGCGAACGAATATCCGGCCGACGTGCTCTGGTCCACACGGGACGCACGCGGCGGAGCCGCCGCTATGCCGCCCCGAACTCCCGCGCCAGGAACGCGTACACGTACTCCGACCCCCACCGGTCACCGTCGCGGTCGTTCTCCACCAGGTGCGCCTCACGCCGCATCCCCAGCCGCTCACACACCCGCGCCGACGCCGTGTTCAGCACGTCCAGGCGCGCGAAGATCCGATGCAGCCCCCGCGAGAACCCCCACCCGGCGAGGCCCCGCGCCGCCTCGGTGGCGAAACCCCTGCCCGCGAACGCCGGATCGAACACCCAACCGATCTCGCCCTGCCCCGCCGCCGCGTTCACCAGGGTCAACACGACCTCACCGGCGACCTCACCGCCGGGCTCCTCCACCGCCAACAACAGACGGTCCCCGTCACACCGGAACCGGTGCGGCGTCACTCCGTCCCACACCGAGACGGCGACCTGGTCCCGCGTCAACGGCGGCCGATACAGGAACCGGCTCACCTCCGGCAACCCCTGATACCGGTGCCGCGCCGACACGTCCCCGGCCAGGAACGGCCGCAACCGCAGCCGAGCGGTACTGAACTCCGGAAACGACGCCACGCCTCGATTCTCCACACCCGGCCCCGTCACCGGTGGCGGGCACGCCGCCGGCGAGGTCACCGTCACCCCGCCACCGCGGCGACCCTCCGCACCGGAAGCAGCACCGACAACACCACACCATCCACCGTGGAATCGCACGCCCAGTCGCCACCCAACAGCCGCACCCGCTCCCGCACCGCCGCCCACTCACCGGCGTCGTCCGGTGGCACCACGTCCCCGCTCCGCACTCTCACCGACACCCCGTCACCCACGCAGGTCACCGACACCGACACGTCCCCCGCCGGCGCCGCCGCCAACCCGGCCGCCACGACCCGGAACACCACCCGCTCCACCGCCACCGGCACCGCCGGCAACCTCCCGCACCGCAGCAACCGGACCCGCCGCCCACCGCCACGCGCCTGCGCCACCAACCGGTCCACACCCGCCAGGCCCGCCGACGCCGCGTCCCGCTCCGGCCCCACCACCCGCAGCAACCGGCGCAACTCCGCCAACGACTCCCGACCGGTACGCGCCACCCGCCACAACGCCGAACGCGCCGCGTCGTCACCGCTGTACACGGCGGCCGACTCCGCGTCCGCGACGATCGCCGCGACCGCCTCGTCCAACAGGTCGTGCAGCTCCGCCGCCAACAACTCCCGTTCCCGGACCGCCGCGCGATCGGCCACCAACCGGCGCTCCCGTTCCCGCGCCCGCGCCTCCGCGCGTTCCAGCCTGCCGCGCCGCCGGGCGTCCCACCGGCTCACCCACCAGCAACCGGCCACGACCACGGTGATCACCGCCTGCACCACCACCGCGCGCCACGGCGACACCATGCCCGCCACCACGCCCGCCACCGACAACACCGCGGGCACCGCCACACCGAACACCGCACCGGCACGGCGCTGACCGCGCCTGCCCCACCGGCCCAACCCGATCGCGGCCACCAGCACCGCCACGAACAACGACCAGCCCGTCCACGCCAGCGCCGCCTCGGACGCCGCCACCGCCACCAGGGCGGGAAGCGGATACCGCCGGCACAACACCAACGCCGCCGACTGGAACAACGCCGCCGCCGGCAGCCACCACCGATCGGCCCCGAATCCCACTGCGGCCGTCACCACACCGGCGACCACCAGCGGAAGCGACACCAACAGGCCGTCCCGCAGCCACTCCAGCCCGGGCCGGGCCGACCACCAGCCCGCCGCCGCCCTGGAACCGTCGACCCCCGGCGCCTCGGCGTTCCGCACCACCGCACGCCGAACCGCCGGAACGGCGAAGTGAACCTCCACAGCCATGTGCCCTCCTGCGGCATCGCACACCACGTCGGACCCCCGCGGTCCGCACCGGCCCCGTCTGGAACCGGGACACGGCACCGCATCCCCGGGGCGGGTACGCCCCACGCCCGACCGCCTCCCGACGGCCACCACGGACCCGGCCAGGTTAACCGCCACCGCCGACAGTTTCCGTCCCACCCGTCACGAACCCGACCGCCCGCTCCATCGCCGCGCGCCGCCTCCGGGGAGTCACCCCACCGCAACGCCACCGGCGCCGCCGTCCAGGCGTTCATCGACACCACACTCGACCCAGACCACCGGCTGCACACACCCACAGCGAAAACCGGCCGACAACCAACCCCGCCGGGCGATAACCTCCGCCGGTGACCAAACCACGTCTCGACCGGCACACCGTCCAGGCCGCCCTGGAAGACCGCTACGGACCCGTCACCCTCACACCCATGGTCGAAGGCGAGGAATCCCAGGCCTTCTCCTTCGACCACCACGACACGCCGCACGTCGTGCGCGTCAATCCGCGCGCCAGGGGATTCCACAAGGACGCCTGGGCCGCCCGGCATCTCGGCCACCGCATCCCCGTACCCGCCGTCGACCACATCGCCGCCGTCGGCGAACACCACATGTGCGTCAGCCTGCGGCTCCCCGGCCACACCGTCAAGGACGTCACCGACCCCACCACTCTGGCAGCCGTCACGCCGCGCGCCACCGAAGCACTCCACCACGTCAACGCCGTCGACATGAGCCACTTCGACGGCTACGGCGACTTCGACCCACTCACCGGCGAGACCAGCCACCGCCACTGGCGCGACGTCGTCACCGGCCACGCCCCCGACCTCACACCCCACGAGGGACACCTCGACGTCGCGCTCGCCCGGCGACACCACACCGAACTCCACGACCTCGCCACCGGACTCCCCACCCACCGCCGCCTCATCCACGGCGACTACGGAGCCGACAACCTCCTCATCCACCACGGACACGTCAGCGGCGTCATCGACTGGGAGGCCGCCATGATCGGCGACCCCCTCTACGACCTCGCCAACCTCCGGTTCTGGGCGCCGTTCCTCCCCTGCATGAAGGCCCAGGCCGACCACATGGAGGCCCACCTCACCGAACCCGACGCCGTCCACCGCATCCGCTGCTACCTACTCGCCGTCGGACTACGCGCCACCGGCTACTACGCCGCCGCAGGACAACTCCCCATAGCCCAGGCCATGCTCATGCGCCTGCGAAACGACCGACCGTGACCGGGGGCACCGGACCGGAACCACCGACCGACCGGCGGGACACCGCCACGCCCTCCCGCACCGGGACCCGGCCGGGGCGACGCCATAGACATGACTAAAGGCATTGCGGAAGGTACCGACCGGTCAGCCCGCCATCCATGAAGGACACACGTGAACCACTCGCCGAAACCGCCGGCGACTCCACCGGTGGAGTGCGGGCGGCCGTATGCCAACGAAGGACGCGGCCTAGGCCCGGCACGACGGGAAATCCCTTGACGCTCCACATGGATCACATCAACGGGGAGGAGTCGATTCGACACCCGTCGCGGGTCCGACAGTCGTGGGCTGGCGCGACAGTGATCCACCGGTGGCGGACCGAGTGCGGGAGGGGGGAGTCGAACCCCCACGCCCTTTCGGGCAAAGCGACCTAAGCGCTTCGTGACTGCCATTCCACCACTCCCGCCGAGTGACGCTCCGAGTATAGTCGGCGGCCCGGTCTCGCCTCCATCGCATTACTCGCGGCACGGCCAGGCGAGGCCGCCGGAACCGCCGCGTATAACCTTGGCCGGGTGACTCGACCCGATAATCGCGCCGCTGACGCGCTACGCCCCGTGACCTTCAAGCGGAACTGGACCATGCACGCGGAGGGCTCCGTGCTGGTCGAGTTCGGCGCCACCCGGGTGCTGTGCACCGCGTCCGTCGAGACCGGTGTCCCCCGGTGGCGGCGGGGCAGCGGCGCCGGCTGGGTCACAGCGGAGTACTCGATGCTGCCCCGGGCCACCACGACCCGCGGCGACCGCGAGGCGGTGCGTGGCAAGGTGGGCGGCCGGACCCACGAGATCTCCCGGTTGATCGGGCGGGCGTTGCGGTCCTGCCTGGACTTCAAGGCTCTCGGTGAGAACACCATCATGATCGACTGCGACGTGCTGCAGGCCGACGGCGGCACCCGGACGGCGGCGATCACCGGCGGGTACGTGGCGTTGCAGGACGCGGTCTCGTGGATCACGGACAAGAAGATCGCCCGCAAACCGGACCGGATCCTGACCCGGTCGGTGTCGGCGGTGAGTGTGGGCGTGGTCAAGGGCGTCCCGCTGCTGGACCTGTGTTACGAGGAGGACGCCGCCGCGGACGTGGACATGAACGTGGTGTGCACCGGTGACGGTGACTTCGTCGAGGTGCAGGGCACCGGCGAGAACGCGGTGTTCGACCGGGCGCGGCTGGACGCGATGTTGGACCTGGCGGCGAAGGGCTGCAAGGAGTTGACGGGCATGCAGGTGAGGGCGTTGCTGTCATGAGGTTGTTGTTGGCGACGCGGAACGCGAAGAAGCTGGTGGAGTTGCGGCGGATCCTGGCGGAGTCCACGTCGGTGGAGTTGGTGGGGCTCGACGACGTGCCGCCGTATCCGGAGGAGCCGGAGACGGCGTTGACGTTCGAGGGCAACGCGCTGGCGAAGGCGCGGGACGGTGTGCGGCACACGGGTCTGCCGTGTGTGGCGGACGATTCGGGTCTCACGGTGGACGCGTTGAACGGGATGCCGGGGGTGTTCTCGGCGCGTTGGTCGGGGCGGCACGGTGACGACGCGGCGAACCTGGCGTTGCTGCTGGGGCAGTTGGGTGACGTCGGCGACGAGGACCGGGGTGGGGCGTTCGTGTGCGCGGCGGCGCTGGTGTTCCCGGACGGACGTGAGCACGTGGTGCGGGGTGAGGTGCGTGGCAGGGTGTTGCGGGAGCCGCGTGGTGTGAACGGTTTCGGGTACGACCCGGTCTTCGTGCCGGATGGTTTCGAGATATCGACGGCGGAGATGTCGGCGGACGAGAAGGACGCGATCTCGCATCGGGGGAAGGCGTTCCGGGCGGTCGCGGAGTTGTTGGGGGCATGATCCGGTCGCCCGCCGCCTCCGGCGGGCAACCGGTCCGCGGTTTCGGTCAGATGTGGTAGACGGCGCCGGATTCGACGAGTTCCACGGGACCGGCGTATGCGGCGGTGGCTTCGGCGAGGGTGCGTTCGGGGTCGCCCCATCGCCGTACGAGGTGGGTGAGCAGGAGCCGGCCGGCGCCGGCCTTGGTGGCGGTCTCGCCGGCTTCTCGGCCGGTGAGGTGTACGCCGGGTGGGTTGGGTCTTCCTTCGAGGTATGAGGCTTCGCAGAGGAAGACGTCGCAGTGGTTGGCGAGCCGGCGGAGTGGTTCGCAGGTGCCGGTGTCGCTGGAGTAGGTGAGGGAGCGGCCGCCGTGTTCGAGGCGGACGCCGAAGGTCTGGACGGGGTGGGCGACTTCGTCGACGGTGACGTGGAAGGGGCCGATGTCGAGTTGTCCGGGTGTGAGGGTGTGGAAGCGGTATACGTCGGACAGTGAGGGGCAGCCGGTTTCGCCGGCGCCGCCGTATGCGGTGGCGAGGCGGGTCTCGGTGCCGGTGGGGCCGTAGAGGGGTATCTGTGGGAGGGGACCTCCGGGGGCGTATCGCCGCATGACGACGTAGGGGCAGGCGTCCATGATGTGGTCGGCGTGGAGGTGGGTGAGGATGATGGCGTCGATCCGGTACGGGTCGATGTGGCGTTGGAGTGCGCCGAGTGATCCGGAGCCGAAGTCGAGCAGCAGGGTGTAGTCCTCGGCTTGGACGAGGTATGCGGAGCAGGGCGAGTCGGGGCCGGGGAAGCTTCCGGCGCAGCCTATGACGGTGAGTTTCACTGGCGCCACCGCCTTGTGGTGTCGGTCTTCCCGGTTGTGTGTCGTTCGGTCACGTGACCACCTCCACGAGTCCATGCCGTCCGTGTGGGACGGCCTCGACCCGCAGCCGGGCGGGCTGGGGGCCGAGGAAGCGGCGTGCTGTCCGGGCGAAGCGGGCGGGGTCGCCGGTGGCGAGGTAGCGGTGCGCGACGGTCGTGTGGTCGGCGTCGGACAGCAGGTCTCGCTCGGTGAGGAGGCGGTAGACCTCCTGCGCGGTGGATTCCGCGCTGGACACGAGTGTCACTTCGTCTCCCATCACCAGGCCGATGAGTCCGGTCAGCAGCGGGTAGTGCGTACAGCCCAACACCAATGTGTCCACCTGGTTGCGCTGTAGCGGCTCAAGGTAGCCCTCCGCGAGGCCCAACAACTGTCGTCCAGTTGTCACTCCGCGTTCGACGAAGTCGACGAATGCGGGGCATGCGGCGGTCGAGACGGTTATCCCGGGTGAGGCGTGGAAGGCATCAGCATAGGCGCCGCTGGTGATGGTCGCAGTGGTGCCGATCACGCCGACCCGGCCGGTACGGGTGGCGGTGGCGGCGCGGCGGGCGGTGGGGCGGATGACCTCGACGACGGGGATGTCGAAGCGTTCCCGGATGTCGGCGGTGCTGGCGGCGCTGCTGGTGTTGCAGGCGATGACGATGAGTTTGGCGCCCTGTGCGGCGAGGTGGTCGCAGGCGGCGAGGGTGTAACGGCGTACTTCGGCGAGGGGACGTGGCCCGTAGGGGACGTGGGCGGTGTCGGCGAGGTACAGGAGGGGTTCGCCGGGCAGCAGGTCGTGTATCGCGCGGGCGACCGTGAGTCCACCGACTCCTGAGTCGAATATCCCGATCGGGGCAGCCGTCATGACAGGCCAGGTTACGCGGTGATGGCGCGGTAACCGGGCAGGTTCCGGCGGGTTTGTCGGGAACCCGACACCGTGTCGCGCGACACGTGGACGTTCGTCGATGGCCCGTAGCCCTCTGACCTGGTCAGGCGTTGCCGAGCATGATGATGCCGGCGACGAGTGTGACGCTGCTCGCGCCGAGCAGCAGCCACGGGATGCGGCGGTACTGGACGGTGACGAAGGCCGCGACGATGAGGAGGAGCCCGAAGACGCCGGTGGCGGCGAAGACGGGTTCGAACCAGCCGGGCATGTCGCCCATGAGCCGGATGAGGGCGATGGCTCCGACGACGAATCCGGTGACGGCGAGGGCGAGCGCCCAGGCGCTGACGCCCATGAGGCGGCGCATCCTCAGGTCGGGGAACGCCTTGACGGTGGGCGCGGCGGTGTCCTGTCGTGGGGGTGGTGGCTGGTGTTGTTGCGAGGGGACGGTCGCGTGCGGGGCCGGAACGGCCTGGTCGTGAGCCGGAACGGTGATGACCGGCTGCGTCGCCTGGTGTGTTGTCTGTACGTTGCCCACGTTGGCCGACTCTACCAACTAGACGGTGCGGAGGAAACCCTCAAATAGGACATTTCCGGCCCGGTTCGCGAGTGGGTGCGGGTTGAGCTGGTGTTTCGGCGGGGATATTTCTCGCGGTTCAGGCCCACAGTTGCCCGTCGAGGGTCTCGGCGGTGGCCTCGGCGTCTCCGGTGTAGGCGCCGGTGGAGAGGTACTTCCATCCGGCGTCGGCCACGAGTATGACGATGTCGGCCTCCCGGTCGCGGCGGACGGCTTCGGCGGCGATGGCGAGGGCGGCGTGGGTGACGGCACCGCTGGAGAGCCCGGCGAAGAGTCCCTCGGCGTGAAGGAGTTCGCGGGTGCGGGTGAGCGCGTCAGTGGAGCCGACCGAGAACCGTCGGGTGAGGACGGATTCGTCGTAGAGTTCGGGGACGAAGCCCTCGTCGATGTTGCGCAGGCCGTACACGAGTTCGCCGTAACGGGGTTCGGCGGCGACGATCTCGATGGCGGGGTTGCGTTCCCGCAGGTAACGCCCGGTTCCCATCAGGGTGCCGGTGGTACCGAGGCCGGCGACGAAGTGGGTGACGGTGGGAAGGTCGCGCCAGATCTCGGGGCCGGTGGTCTCGTAGTGGGCGCGGGCGTTGGCGGGGTTGGAGTACTGGTCGAGCATGACCCAGTCGGGGTGTTCGGCGGCCATGCGGCGGGCTTTGGCGACGGCGGCGTTGGAGCCTCCGGCGGCCGGGGAGTCGACGACTTCGGCGCCGAACGCGGCGAGGAGTTGGCGGCGTTCCTCCGAGGTGTTCTCGGGCATGACGCACACGAGGTGGTAGCCGCGTTGCCGGGCCGCCATGGCCAGGGCGATACCGGTGTTTCCGCTGGTGGGTTCGAGGATGGTGGCGCCGTCGGTGAGTCGGCCGTCCTTGACGGCCTCGTCGATGATGTACCGGGCGGCGCGGTCCTTGACGCTGCCGGTGGGGTTGCGGTCTTCGAGTTTGGCCCACAGGCGGACACGTGGGCCGGGTGAGAGCCTGGGGAGGCCGACGAGTGGCGTGTCCCCGACGGTGTCGGCGAGGCTGTCGAACCGTGCCATGTTGTTCTCCGTGTGGCGGGCGGGTCGCGGTGGCGTGGGCGGCACCGCCGGCGGGGCGGCCGGCGGTGCCGGTCGATCTGGGCGGTCAGCCGCCGGCGACGGCGGGCAGGATGGTGACCGAGTCGCCGTCACCGACCGGGGTCTTGAGTCCACCGGTGAAGCGGACGTCCTCGTCGTTGACGTAGACGTTGACGAACCGGTGGAGGGCGCCCTCGTCGGTGACGACGCGGGCGCGCAGCCCGTTGTGGCGGCCGTCGAGGTCCTGGAAGAGTTCGTCCAGTGTGGTTCCGGTGCCTTCGACGGTCTTCTGGCCGCCGGTGTGCTGGCGCAGGATCGTGGGGATACGCACTTGTACAGACATGATGGTTCCTTCGTCACTCAAGGTTCAGCGGGATGCGCGGAGCCGCCGCGTCGTGGGACGCGGCGCTACTGACAGTCGTAGATCAACGCGTCCGGGCTGTGCCCGAACTTGTACGACTGCACGGCGTCGGCGTCGCCCCGGTGCTGTGTCGCCGTAAGCCGGGCATCGCCGGTCGGCTCGACGGGTTCCTCGGTGATCTGGCCGTCGACGATGCGGAATGACCGGATCTCGGCGACCTGGGGGTGTCGAGTGGACACCAGGACGTAGTGGGCATCGGGTTCGCCCGCGAACTTGACGTCGGTGCGGGACGGGTATGCCTCGGTGGCGGTGTGAGAGTGGTAGATGACGACGGGGATCTCGTCGGCGTCGTCCATCTCGCGCCAGACCTTGAGCTGTTCGATCGAGTCGAAGCGGTAGAACGTGGTGCTGCGTTCGGCGTTGAGCATGGGGATGTGGCGAACGGGCGTACCGGTGTCCGCCGGTCCTGCGATGACGCCGCAGGCCTCGTCGGGGTGGTCGGCGCGGGCATGCGCGACCATCGCCTTGACTAGCGCATGGTCGATCCGCAACACGGCGACAACACTACAGGGATGGTGCGGAACGCGCCATCCCTGTGTGAGCGGCATTGCAGGGGGTGGCGCGGAACGCGCCAGTCCCTGTGAGAGGCATTGCAGGGATGGTGCGGAACGCCATCCCCGTGTGAGAGGCATTGCGGGTACGGGAGGGGGGGCGTCGCGGGCCGCACTTGAAACCCCGTCACCTCGGCGATTCGTTCGCCGGAGTAAGGCCCCTGGGAGTGGTGTCGCGTGGGCGCCCGTGGTGACCGGCGCGGGGACGTGCCGTGGCCGCCCGGGGCTCCGGGCGGCCACGGGATGGTCTAGCGCACGCCGATCAGGTCCACGACGAAGACGAGGGTCTCGCCGGGCTTGATGGCCGGTGTGGGGCTGCGGTCGCCGTATGCCAGGTGCGGCGGGATGACGAGTCGGCGTCGGCCACCGACGCGCATTCCGGCGACGCCGTCGTCCCAGCCCTTGATGACCATGCCGCCGCCGAGCGGGAAGCGGAAGGCGCTGTTGCGGTTCCAGCTCGCGTCGAACTCGGTGCCGGTGGAGTGGGACACGCCGACGTAGTGGACCTCCACTTCGCGGCCGGTGGTGGCCTCCTCGCCGTCGCCGACGGTGATGTCGGTGACGGTGAGTTCGGCCGGAGGTGGTCCGGGGTCGGGGGTCACGGTCGGACGTTCGAGGGTCATTGGCGCTCCTGTCGTTGCTTCCTTGACGTCGGACGGTAACACCGTCGCCGGGAGTGCCCGGGGCCCGAGGTGGTGGCGGTGCGGGTGTGGTGAGGGTTCCGCACGTGGCGAGAGCGCCGGGGCCTGACGGCTCCGGCGCTCTCGGGACTGTCGTTCCGGGCCGAGCCCGGCGGGGCGCGGTCAGGGACCGCAGTGGATGGTCTCGACGCAGGTGATCGGGTGGCTGCACACCAGGCAGTCGCCGACGTTCCAGCATTCACCGCACGGCTTGGCCTGGGCCTTGCCGGTGTTGAGCATGCGGTCCAGTACCCGGTCCACGGCCTTCGTGATCTTGCGCATGGGAACCCCTTCACTGTTGCGCTGATCTTGACGCGGGGAAATATTCCACAGCCGTCACGGGGTGTCAACGGCTGCGACGTTCTCCGCCGTGACCAATCCGGTCAACGGAATCGGCCACGTGAGGTCCATTGTGGCGTCGCGGTGCGGGGGCCGGGGAGCGATACCGGTCGTGGGCGGTGCGGTCGCACAGTAGGCTTCCCGTCATGCGTGACGCAGTACCGGCGGGCCGGGCGACGACGTCGGTGCCGCTGCTGACCGACCATTACGAGTACACGATGGTGTCGGCGGCGTTGGCCGACGGCACCGCCGAACGGCCGTGCGTGTTCGAGGTGTTCGCGCGCCGGCTGCCGAACGGACGCCGGTACGGGGTGGTCGCGGGCATCGGCAGGCTCGTGGAGCGGCTCGCCGGTTTCCGGTTCGCCGAGGAGGACGTCGACTTCCTGCGGGGCAACGGCGTGGTGGACGCCGACACCGCCGAGTGGTTGCGCCGGTACCGGTTCAGCGGCGACATCGACTGCTACGCCGAGGGTGACCTGTTCTTCCCGGGTTCGCCGATACTGACGGTGTCGGGCAGTTTCGCCGAGTGTGTCCTGTTGGAGACGGTGATCCTGTCGATCCTCAACCACGACTGCGCGATCGCGGCGGGGGCGGCGCGGATGGTGACGGCGGCGCGTGGCCGTCCCATCATCGAGATGGGTTCGCGCCGGACTCACGAGGACGCCGCGGTGGCGGCGGCGAGGGCGGCGTACCTGGCGGGGTTCGCGTCGACGTCGAATCTGGCGGCGGGCCGCGCCTACGGCATTCCGACCGGCGGTACGTCGGCGCACGCGTTCACGTTGCTGCACTCCGACGAGCCGGCGGCGTTCGCCTCTCAGGTGGCGATGTTGGGGACCGACACCACGTTGCTGGTCGACACCTACGACATCAGCCAGGGGATCCGTAACGCGATCGCGGTGGCGGGACCGGGATTGCGTGCGATCCGGATCGATTCGGGTGACCTGGACGTGATGGCGCAGCAGTCGCGGGAGTTGTTGAACTCGCTGGGCGCCACCGACACGGCGATCGTGGTGTCGGGTGACCTCGACGAGTACGCGATCGCGGCGTTGGCGGCGGCCCCGGTGGACGTGTACGGGGCGGGAACCGCCGTGGTGACCGGTTCGGGCGCGCCGACGGCGAACCTGGTCTACAAGCTCGTGGAGGTCGCGGGGCGGCCGGTGGTGAAGCGTTCGGAGCACAAGCGGACCGTGGGGGGCCGTAAGACGGCGGTGCGGCGGCACAAGCCGACGGGGACGGTCGTGGAGGAGGTCGTGGTGTCGCAGGGCCGCCCGGAGTCGATGCCGGGTGACCGTGAGTTGCAGCGGCCGTTGGTGCGGGGTGGTGAGATCGTCGCGGATCTGCCGTCGTTGACGGAGTCGCGTGACCTGCTGCGGCAGGGCCTGATCGCGATCCCGTGGGAGGGTTTGAAGCTGTCGCCGGGTGACCCGACGGTCCCGGTGGTGATGTTGCCATAGCCGGAGCCGGGTCGGCGGTCCGTCGAGGTGGGCCGCCGACCCGTCGCCGTCAGGCGGGTACGGACATGTGGAGCTTGGTCCCGGACACCCGGTAGCCGGCGCGTCGGTACAGCCGTTGCGCGGTGTCGCCCGAGGGGTCGAGCCATGCGGTGTGCACCCCGGCGTCGTGGGCGTGGCGGGTGAGCCAGCCGGTGATGGCGGCCCCGATGCCGCGGCCCTGGTGGGAAGGTGCGACGGCGATTCCGGCGACTTCGGCGATCCCGTCGACGGGTGCGCCGTAGAGTCCGACCCCGGTGATCCGGTCGTCGACGGCGGCGACGACCACGACGGCACCGCGTTCGGCGGGTCCGGCCAGTTGCGCGTGGGCTTCGGCCTCGCCGGGTGTGTCGGTCTCTCCGAAGGCGGCGTACTGGATCGTGACGGCGTCGAGGTATTCGTCGGATCGGGTGGGGCGGTAGAGCCGGACACCGGCGGGTTCGGCCGTCACGGCCTCCCCGGGGGCGCAGGTCATGAGTGGGCTCCTGGCCTCGACGACGAGTCCGGCGGCGGCGAGTGCGGCCTCGACCGCCGGGGCGGCTTCGGGGAGCAGTTCGGCGCGGGGCCGGAGTCCCCGGGTGGTGAAGGCGGTGACCAGCGCGTCGACTTCGGCGGTGGTGGGTCGCGCCTCGTTGTCGGGGATGGCGTAGTTGAGGAACGGGTGGTCGGTGTCGGGGTCGAAGCGGACGGTGAACGGTCCGATCCGGTGGGAGTGGCCGCCTTTGACGATGGCGGCGCGGGCGTAGTCCTGGATTGCGATGGACACTTCGGGTGAAGCCTTCCGGTGTGCATGGCGAAGCCATGATGAGACGGTCGAGTCGTCGTCACCGGACGGTGGGGGTCAGTGTTCCCGCCGTGTGTTCTCCGTGCCGGTGACCGGTTCGGTGCACCGCATGGCCTCTCCTGAGTCCGAAGGTCGCTGCCCGACGCAGCCTACCTGCTGCCGGGCGTGCCGGCCACGCCCGCCCTCCCGTAGAGCGTCGCGAGGTCGACGAGCACGGCCTCGGTCCCGCGCAGCTCGTCGCCGAACCCGTTGCGAGAGAACAACACCAACCGGGCTTCGGCGGCGTTCCAGCCTTGGTCGACGAGCGTCTCCCGGATGTGTTCGAGCCGCGCCAGCTCGGTCGTGCCGCAGCCGGCACGAGTGCACTTCGCCTCGCCGATGACGGTGATGCGGCTGCTCTTGCTGCGGGCGATCCCGCCGGCGTTCAGCGCGAGGACGTCGACTTGATGCCCGCGGTGCCGGCGGCACGGCACCTGTGTCGTACCGACCTGACCGATGTCGGCCAGTCCCTCCCATTGACCGTACCGGTATACCCAGTCCCTGGCGATCTGTTCGAAGTGGGGGCCGAGGACCTTCGCCCGGAACACGTCTTCGGCACTCTCCCAGACGCGGGCGGTGTGGCGGGCCTCCAGGGCGGCCAGTTGCGGCCGCACGATCAGGTTGTGGAACCGGACGACGGGATCGGCGACCGTGATCACCGGTTTGCGTTGCAGCAGCATGTCCTGTTCGTACCGGAGGAAGGCGGCGTCTCGCATGATGCCGAGGTGGTACGAGAGTGTCTTCGCCTCCATTCCGACGTCGCCGCCGATCCGGGTGGGTGTGGAGGCGCCGGCGGCCGCGGACTCCCATATGGAGTGGTAGACGGCGCGGTCACCGATTCGCGGGTCCTCCGAGAGGAGGTAGTCGGGTTCGGTGAACAACACGTGGGACGGGTCGAGGACGCCGGTGGCGAGCCAGGAGAAGAATCCGTCGGCGTCATCATCGGCGGGAACGCCGTCCACGATGTCGCGGTACCCGGCGGCCCCGCCGAGAACGGAGTCGATGAGGAAACCGACATCGGGTGTGACGTCCCAGTATCGCGCCGACTCGCGGAAATCGAATCGCTCCACGCGCAGGTCCAGGATCGTGCGTCCGCGCAGGGCCTGGTCGCCGCGTGCCAGTGTCGACATCACCGAGACCGCCGATCCGCAGAGGATCAGCCGGAACGGGGGACCGTTCTTGCCCGGCGCGTGTTCGTCGTAGAGTGCCTGGATCACGCTGGGTAGTTCCGGTGAGTGCGCCACCAGGTAGGGGAACTCGTCCAGTACGAGCAGCGGGTTCCCGGTAGCGGTCCTGGCGAGGGCCGTGACGGCGGTGTTCAACGCCTGGGTCCAGGATGTGAACTCCCCCAGCTCGTGACCGACCGCTTGTGACAGTTGTTCTGCGAATCGTCGTAGTGCCGGTTTCCGGCTCTGCCGTAGCGCCAGTGTGTAGACCCCGGACATGGCGGCGCAGGCGTGTTCCAGTAGCCACGACTTCCCGTGCCGGCGGCGTCCCCGGACGATGCCGATGGTCAACCCGGGTTTGTCGCTTTGCACGAATCGGCACAGTGCGTCCCACTCGTGGTCGCGCGCGAACACCTCGGCGGGCTTGGCTACCACCATGCAGGCAGCATACTAGCCGGAATGGGGTCAGGCTGAATGCAGTCGGGCTGTTCGTCGGTGGTCAGCCGACGCGGGGGGTGCCCCGGAGCGTCACCCCGGCCTCGCGGAGGGCGTCGAGTGCGGCGTCCACCGTCGTCTGGGACACGCCCGCCGTCAGGTCGAGCAGTACGGTCGTGTCGAAGCCCTCCCGGGCGGCGTCGAGCGCGGTGGCCTTCACGCAGTGGTCGGTGGCGATGCCGACGACGTCCACGGCGTCGACCTCGTGATCACGGAGCCACCCAGCGAGCGAGGTGTCACCGCTGCTGCCCTCGAAGCCGGAGTAGGCGGCGGCGTAGGCGCCCTTGTCGAAGACTGCCTCCGGTGTGGCGGTCATGTCGGGGTGGATCTCGGCTCCGGGCGTCCCCGCGACGCAGTGCACCGGCCACGAGTCGACGTAGTCGGGTTCGGTGGAGAAGTGGTGTCCCGGGTCTATGTGGTAGTCGCGGGTGGCCACGACGTGTTCCCAGCGGTCCCGTTCCCGTGCCACCAGGTCGGAGATGCCCGAGGCGACGGCGGTGCCGCCGACCACGGCGAGTGAGCCGCCTTCGCAGAAGTCCTTCTGCACGTCCACGATGATGAGTGCGCGCGCCATGCCGTCAGCTTAGAGCTCCTGAATTGTTGGCGTCTGATCAGGGAGGGGCGCCTCAGGTGGATGAATGGCAAGGCGGAGGGTCTTGTGCGTACCGGTGTTGTACGCAGAAGACCCGACAACGCCGCCAGTCGCCGCCTGAGCGTTCCGAGCCAGACAGTTCAACGATTCAGGAGCTCTTAGTGGGTGCGGGCACGTCCGGCGCCCGGTCACCTCCGGACACGCGAACGGCCGGACCCGTGCGGGTCCGGCCGTTCGGCGGTCGGTCAGGACTCCTCGTCCCGGCGCTTGGCCTCGGTCTGGTCTTCGACGCTGGGCGGCTCCTCCGACGGCGTGTCGCGTTCGCCGAGGTCGGACGCCTCCAGGACGTCGAGTTTCCCGTTGCCCTCCAGCAGGTGCCCGAACTTCTCGTCGAAGGCGGGGCGTTCGCTGCGAATGCGGGGCATCCGGTCGAAGTTGCGCAGCGGCGGCGGGGAGCTGGTGGCCCACTCCAGGGAGCCGCCGTGACCCCACGGGTCGTTCGCGGTGACGACGCGACCGGCCTTGAAGGACTTGTAGACGTTCCACAGGAACGGCAGCGTGGAGGCGCCCAGGATGAACGCGCCGATCGTGGAGATCGTGTTGAGCGTCGTGAAACCGTCCGCGACCTGGTAGTCGGCGTAACGGCGGGGCATGCCCTCGTTGCCGAGCCAGTGCTGGACCAGGAACGTCGCGTGGAATCCGAGGAACGTCAACCAGAAGTGCAGTTTGGCGAGGCGTTCGTCGTACATGCGGCCGGTGGCCTTCGGGAACCAGAAGTAGATGCCCGCGTAGACGGCGAACACGATGGTGCCGAACAGCACGTAGTGGAAGTGGGCGACGACGAAGTACGTGTCGGACACGTGGAAGTCGATCGGCGGGCTGGCCAGCAGCACGCCCGACAGGCCGCCGAACAGGAACGTCACCAGGAAGCCGATGGAGAACAGCATCGGGGCCTCGAAGGTGAGCTGGCCCCGCCACATCGTGCCGATCCAGTTGAAGAACTTGATGCCGGTCGGGACCGCGATCAGGAAGCTCATGAACGAGAAGAACGGCAGCAGCACCTGACCGGTGGCGAACATGTGGTGCGCCCACACCGCCATCGACAGGGCCGCGATGCCGATGGTCGCGGCGATCAGGGTCTTGTAACCGAAGATCGGCTTGCGGCTGAACACCGGGATGACCTCGGACACGATCCCGAAGAACGGCAGCGCGACGATGTACACCTCGGGGTGGCCGAAGAACCAGAAGAGGTGCTGCCAGAGCATGGCGCCGCCGGTGGCGCTGTCGAAGACGTGGGCGCCGAGCGTGCGGTCGGCCATGACGGCCAGCAGGGCGGCGGCCAGGATCGGGAAGACCAGCAGCACCAGGAGGCTGGTGATCAGAATGTTCCAGGTGAACACCGGCATCCGGAACATGGTCATTCCGGGGGCGCGGAGCGTCAGGATCGTGGTGATCATGTTGACGGCACCGAGGATGGTGCCCAGACCGGAGATGACCAGGCCGATGAACCACATGTCGGCGCCGACGCCGGGAGAGTTCACCACGTCCGACAGCGGCTGGTAGGCGAACCATCCGAAGTCGGCGGCGCCGCCGGGGGTGAGGAAACCCGCCACCGCCAGCGAGGAACCGAACAGGTACAGCCAGTACGCGAAGGCGTTGAGGCGGGGGAACGACACGTCGGGCGCGCCGATCTGGATCGGCACGATGTAGTTGCCGAACGCGAACACCACCGGGGTGGCGAACATCAGCAGCATGATGGTGCCGTGCATGGTGAAGAGCTGGTTGAACTGCTCCACCGACAGGAACTGCATTCCGGGCCGGGCCAGCTCCGCCCGCATCAGCAACGCCAGCAGGCCGCCGATCATGAAGAACGCGAACGACGTCACCAGGTACATCAAGCCGATTTGCTTGGCGTCGGTCGTGCGCAGTGTGCGGGCGAGCCACGAGCCCTTCGGCTCCCGGCGCACCGGCCATGGGCGCGCGACGATCGGCTTCGGCGAAACCGTTGTCACCTGTTGGCCTCCTGAACTCTCATCGCCAGTCGCTGGTCGAGCGATATGGACACCCTGGAAGTGGCCACGTCAAGTCTGGCGATCGCAGGATAGCCTTCCAGACTCCTCCCCGATTGACGGGGTGTGGACGGCGACTCGGCGTGGCGTCGCGGCCACGTGGGTCCGTCCGGGGTCGTCGTGGCGGGTCGCGGGCCGAACATCCAGGCACGCGCGGTGAACCGGTGCCGGCCGCCGGTTCCCGGGGCCGGATCCGGCCGTGGCTGAGAGTGGCCGGGGTGTGGCACCATCCGATCTGATGCGTGACATGGACTACACGGCCCCCGGCGAACCGGCCCCGGGTAACGGAGACCACACCGACGGCGAACTGCGGCTGCGTTTCGGTGGGGCGGACGCGGCCGCCGACGCGGCGGGGCACGCCCGGCTGCTCCGGACACTGTGGCCCTCGGTGCCGGTGCCCCGGGTCCGCGCGGTGGTGGCGGACGAGGTGAGGTGCGATCCGGTGGAGGGCCGCAACGGTGCCGTGCTGTGCGACGGCGACACGGCGGCGGCCGTGCTGGCGGCGTGCGGGCGGACTCTGGCCGCCGTGCACCGGGTGGACGCGGAGGTGGCGTTGGGCGGTCCGGCGCGCGTCGGGGGCGTCCTCGTCCACGGCGACTTCGGCCCGCACCGCATCTGGTTCGCGTCCGACTCCCTGACGGTCACCGGTGTGGTGGGTTGGGGTTTCGCGCATCTCGGGCGGCCGTTGGAGGACCTCGCCTGGTGTGAGTGGCGGGTGCGTACCCGTCACCCCGACTGCCTGGACGCGTTGCCGCACCTCTATCACGGGTACGGCGGCGCGATGCCGCCGTGGGCGGCGCGGCGGGCGGCGATGGTGGCCAAGTGCCGGTGGATGTGGGAGAAGGCGTCCCGCCGCAGGGACGGTACGGCGGCGACGTGGCGCCGCCGGGAGGCGATCACCGCCGCGTGGCGCAGTTAGGTCGCGGGTGGCGGGCAGGCCGCGGCGACGCACGCGACCGCGCGGGGTCGTCGCGTCGCGTGGTCGCGGTACCGCACGCCGGGGGCGTCTCCACGGGATCGCCGGGTGACGCCGGTGTCCGGCACGGCCGGGCGGCGCCGCGTACCACCGGATGGGCCGGTCGTCGCGGCTCGGCGACCGGCCGGGGCGGAGAGGTGACGGCCGACCGGTCCGGCGGGGGCGGCGCCGGATCGGTCCGGGACGGTCACCTGAGGTGGCTGCGGCGGGCGGCGGGCTCCAACGCGGCCGCGACCCGCTTCACCAGCAGGGCGGTCTCGTAGCCGACCAGGCCGAGGTCGCACCCGGCCTGGGCCAGCACGGCGACCTGGGCGCGGTCACCGACGGCCATGAGCAGCAGCACGCCCTCGTCCATGTCGACGACCGACTGCCGGACCCTGCCCGCGGTGAGCACCTTGGCGGCACCGGTGGTGAGGCTGGCGAGTCCGCTGGTGATGGCGGCGAGCTGGTCCGCCCGGTCGCCGGGGAGTCCGGCGGAGACGGCCAGGGCGAGGCCGTCGACGGAGACCGTCAACGCGTGCGCGACGTCGGGGATCTTCTGGACGAAGGAGGTCAGCAGCCAGTCGAGTTCACCGATCTGGCCGGTCTGGTGTGATGTCGTCATCGGGTGCACAGTCCTTCTTCACTCGCGAGGGGGGCGGTATCGGCCATGGAGGTCAGCCGCCATGGCCGTCGAGGTGAGATGACTGGCTCGCGGCGGCGATGCCTCCGGCAAAACCGGCCAGTCGACTTCGTATCTCGTCGGGATCGATTCCGTCGCCGGTGCCGCGGCGGGGACTGGGTGCTTCGGACGGTGTCTCGACCGAACCGGGCAACAGGCGTGCGCCCGGACTGCGGCGGGGCAGTGCGCCGGTGCCGTTCTCCTGCGAGGCCACGGGAGCCGGGGCGGTCCGGACGGGCGCGACCGGCGGCGGGGGTGCCGACGGCGGTGCGCTCATGGGCCTGGTCGCCGCCGCCGCGGCGGCCTCGGCCTCCGCGATCGCCTTGCGGGTGCGGTCGTACGCGACGTCGCCGGCACCCTGCCGCCAGCTCAGCGAGCCGGGCGGTTGCGACGGGAAGTCGCCGGAGCCGGTGGCGGGCATGAACCAGCCGGAGCTGTAAGAGGACTGTGGGCGGGCGGGCGCCGACCGGGTCGGCTGGTACGCCTGCCGCTGGTGGGGGACGATCGCGCCCATCGGTTGCGCGCCGGGGCGTTCGCCGGTTCCGGTCCGGGGGGCGGAGGGTTCGGCGGTCAACGCCAACGGGCCGCCTCGGCCGGTGTCGGCGCCGTGGCGGGTGCGGTCGGCTCCGGCGAACGAGGAGCCGGGTACCCGCGCCGGCGGCAGGGCCTCCTTGGCGATCAGGGTCTCGGGGAGCCTGACGACCGCGAGCGTGCCCTTTCCGGGGGTCGAGTGGAGCTGCACGTCGATGTTGTGCCGTGCGGCGAGCCGGGCCACCACGAGGAGACCCATCGTCCCGGCGAGCGAGGAGGTCAGTGCCGACGGCTCGGCGAGCCGGGCGTTGATCTCGTCGACCTGTTCTGGTGGCAGGCCGATGCCCTCGTCGGCGATGCTGATGACGATCTCGTGGACGGTGTGCCGGGTCGCGACCCGGACCTTGGTGCTGGGCGGCGAGAACACCGCGGCGTTCTCCAGCAGCTCCGCGAGGAGGTGGACGACGTCGCCGACGACGTTGGCGACGACGGGCGCCTCGGCGGCGTCCACCACGACGACGCGGTCGGAGTCCTCGATCTCGGCCGCGGCCTCGCTGACCGCCTTGGCGACCGAGGTCGCGGTGTTGTGGCGTCGGCCGGGGTCTCCGCCGGCGAGCAGCAGCAGGTTCTCCTCGTTCCGCCGCATGCGGGAGGCGAGGTGGTTGAGCTGGTTCATGCGCGAGATGCTCTCGGGGTCGCGTTCGACTCCGGCGAACTCGTCGAGCATGTACAGCTGTCGTTGTACGAGGCTCTGGCCTCGGCGGGCGAGGGCGATCATCATGGCCGCGACGTCGAGGCGCAGCATGGCCTGGTCGGCGGCGAGCCGCAGTGCCTGCTTGTGGACGACGGTGAACGCCTGGGACACCGCGCCGACCTCGTCGTTGGGTCCGGACTGTTCGGTGGGGGCGGCCTCCTCGGCCTCGGCGACGGCGTCGTTGACCTGTCGTTCGCTTCGGGCGTCGGTCATCGCGGCCACGGCGGTCGGGAGGGTGTCCTCGGCGGCGACCAGTGCCTCACGGCGCAGCGACCGCAGTCGGCGGCTGATCCGGACCGCCATGATGACGGCGGCACCACCGGACAGGACGGTGATGAGCAGGACGGCGGCACCGGTGACGATGGCGTCCTGCTGCGAGGCGTTCTTGAGGTCGATCGCGGAGTTCTCGAGGTCTTCGGTGATGGCCGTCTCGACCTCGTGGAGCTTGTTGATCCGGTAGGCCTGCGAGTAGTCCCAGTCGCGGGCGCTGTACTCGACGGCGCGTTCGTTGAGGAGTTGGTTGACGATCAGGGCCGACTGGTCGAGGGAGGGGCCGACGACGATGGTCGCGTAGAAGCCCTTGGCCCGGGCGGTGGCGGAACGGTAGAACTCGCCGAGGCGTTGCTTCTCGACGCCCTGGAACTCCGCGAGTTCGGCGACCCGGCTGGTCGGGATGTCGTCGCCGGTGTCCTCGAGGGTGGACAGGATGTTGCGCACCAGGAACCGCTGGTCGGCGGCGGCCTGTTTCGCGCCGGCGAGGGCGGCGACGGACCGTGCCTGGTTGGCGAGGTTCTGGTCGGCGATGTGGGTGTGGATCTCGTCGGCGACGTCGAGGATCCGGTAGGCGATGTCCCGGTAGATCTGGAGTGCCTGGGTGACGGCGGGGTCCTCCAGTGACACCTTGGAGGACTTCGCGTAGGGGTCGAGTAGTTCTCGGGCCTGGGGGAGCCGGTCGAGGGCGGAGGCGGCGGTCGTGAGGACCGCGTCGAGCGCGGGGACGGCTTCGCGCGCCTGGTCGGCGGCGTCGTTGAAGACGTCGACGAACTCGTTGGTGCGGGCGAGCTGGTCGCCGTAGCGGCCGTGGTATTCGCGGCCGTCGCTCTCGTGGCTGTAGGTCGCCTCGGCTACCTCGTCCTGGCCGACGTGAAGGATCTTCGCCGTGGCGTTGGACAGGTTGGCGAGCACGCGGGCGTGTCCCGCGTCGGTGTCGGCGGCGAGCGCGGAGCTGACCTGGATGACCCCCAGGGTGAGGACTCCGGCGATCGCGGCGACGATTGGCAGCATGAGCCGCAGGCGCACCGATGAGCTGCGGCGCTGGGGGGCCTCGCCATTTGCCATGATGGAGTGGGCCTTTCACATACTTAAATGGTTCACGATGTTCTACACCGTGAGCGGTGAACCGATGCGCATAGCATGACGGCTCGTCGAGACATCCTGACGTGTCGGGGTGGGTCTCGCCAAGCCCGGGTGTCATCTTTGTCGCTACGTGACCGCGCGTCAACCGTGCGCGATCACGTTATGGCGGCGAATGCCTCCACCTTCAGTGTCGGCCCGGATACGATCAGCAGATCCCCGGCCTCCACAAGGGTTTCCGGACGGGCGTAGGTGAAATCCTCCTCGGGCCGTTTGACGCCGACGACTGTAACGCCATAGCGGGTCCGTAGGCCAGCCTCCGCAAGGGTTTTTCCTATCGCCTCAACGGGTGCCCGGGTCTTGACGATGGCGAAACCGTCGTCGAACTCCATGAAGTCGATCATCTTGCCGGTGACCAGATGCGCCACCCGCTCCCCCATCGCCGCCTCCGGGTACACCACGTGGTGCGCGCCGACCCGGTGCAGGATGCGGCCGTGCTTGGAGGTGATCGCCTTGGCCCATATCTCGGGCACCCCCGCCTCCTCCACCGCCAGGACCGTCAGGACGCTGGCCTCGATGTCGGTGCCGATCGCGACCACGACCCGGTGGAACTCGCCGATGCCGAGCTGGTCCAGCACCGTGGTGTCGGTGGAGTCGGCCTGCACCACGTGGGTGAGGGTGTCGGCCCAACGCTGCACGACCTCGGCACGTTCGTCGATCGCCAGGACCTCGTGACCCAACCGCACCAGCGACTCGGCGACCGCGCCGCCGAACCGTCCCAGCCCGATCACCGCGACACTGTCGCTGGCGAACGAGCGCCTACGTCTGTTCACTGTCTCCACTCCAGTTCTCTAGGGCTCGGCCGACGCCACACGTCGCGGGGCGGCGGGAGATCGTGTTCTGCCGTGGTCACCCGACGATCGGCCGGTCCTCGGGGTAGGAGAACCGGCGGCGACGGCTGCGCAGCGCCAACGCCGTGCCGACCGCGACCGTGCCGACCCGGCCGGTGAACATCAGGACCACCAGCACGAGTTGGCTGACCGGCGGCAGATCCGGCGTGATGCCGGTGGACAACCCGACGGGACCGAACGCCGACACGGTCTCGAACATCACGTCGTTCATCGGGAACTCCGTGGTCAGTTCCAGGACCACCGTCCCGGAGGCGACCGCCGCCACGCCCAGCAGCGCGATCGTCAACGCCTGCCGCTGCACGGCGTGGGGGATGGTCCGGCCGAACACCGACACGTCGGGTTCCCCCCGGATCTCCGCCCAGATCACGAACGCCAACAGGATGAACGTGGTGACCTTGATGCCGCCCGCGGTACTGGCCGAGCCGCCGCCGATGAACATCAACGCCATCGTGATCATCTGGGTCTCGGGCTGGACCTCGCCCATCGGTATCGCGTTGTACCCGGCGCTGCGCGGCATGACGCTGGAGAAGAACGCGGCCGACAACTTGTCCCCGAAGCCCAGCGGCCCCATCGTGGCGGGGTTGTTCCACTCGAACACGAGGTAGGCGACGAAACCGAGCGGCAGCAGGATCGCCGTGCCCAGGATCGTGAGCTTGGTGTGGACCGACCAGCGCGACGGGTGCCGCATCCGCCGCGACAGTTCCAGGATCACCGGTGAACCGATGCCGCCGATGATGACGGCCAACGCGATGGGAAGCATCACGATCGGGTCGGTGACGAAGCCCTCCAGGCTGTCGGGGTACAACGCGAAACCGGCGTTGTTGAAGGCCGACACCGAGTGGAACACCCCGTGCCAGACCGCCTCCCCGAATTCGTAGTCGTAGGCGAACCGGAACCGTGCGAACAGGATGATCGCCAGGATCAACTCGACGCTGATCGACATGACCGCCACCCGGATCATGACCTGCCGGACGTCACCGAGGCCGAGCGTCTTGTTCTCGGCCTGCGCGACGAGCCGTTCCCGCAACCCCAGGCGGCCCGCCACGACCAGTCCCAGCAGCGACGCCATCGTCATGATGCCGAAGCCGCCGAGCTGGATCAGGCTTGCGATGACGCCCTCGCCGAACCAGGACCAGTAACCGGCGGTGTCGACCACCGCCAGGCCCGTGATGCACACGGCCGAGGTGGCGGTGAACAACGCGGTGACCACGGGCGCCTCGGCGTCGCCCTGCCGGGCTATCGGCAGCAGCAACAGGGCGGTACCCACCAGCACCGCCCCCAGGAACACCATGGGGACGACCCGTGCCGGGTGCCGCATCGATTGACCCACGGTTGCCGATTCTGCCTTATCCGAGCCGTGGTGACGGGGCGGCCGGGCACGTCACGCCCCGCGACACCACCCCCACATTCCGCGCCTCGGGTGGCCGCGGGCGCGTTTTCGCGCCCGTTCCGCACCGATGTGTCCGGTCGGGTGTGGGCCTCAGGGCGGGAATGGCGGTCAGTCGCCGAGCAGTGGTGTCTCCTGTCCCCGGGTCACCGGGTAGGTGGCCCACCGCATGGCCGTGACCCGGCCGTCGCCGTCCCGGAGGAGTTCCAGCGTCTCACCGGCCTCCCGGCCCGACACCGTGGTGAACCGGTCCTCTCCGACCCTGGCGAACACCGACGGGGGTGCGTGGCGCGGTGCCCCGTCGCCGCGCGCCTGGAGCGCACCGTCCCGCCAGCTGAACGTGAAACCGAAGCCCTCCGACCACCACCGGCCCAGCAGCGGCGCGACGTCGGCGGGCGGTGCCTCCCCCGGCGTCCACACCGGGATGTCGGCGGGGTCGTCCGTGGCGCTCAGCCGCAGCAGTTCGTGGACCAGTGTGTTGACCTCGACGCCGGTGCCGGAGGAACCGAGCACCGCCGCGCCGAAACCGGCGGGCTGGTCGGGTCCGGTGCGCCCGAACGCGGCGGCCAGGAAACCGAACATGGCCCCGTAGTGCCCGACGTGCACGACCCGCTCGGGTTGCGGTTCCAGCATCAGGCCGAGCCCGAAACCGCCGGCCCACACCGACTCGTCGCGGACGGTGTGCGGGTGCCGCGCCTCGGCCATCGTGTCCGCCGACAGGACCTCACCGGCCGGGTCGACGGCCGCCGGGTCGGCGAGGAAGGCCGCCCACCTGGCCACGTCGGAGGCGGTGCCCCACAATTGCGCGGCGGGGGCGATGCCTCCGCAGTCGGTCGCGGGTTCGGGCCTGGCGTGGTCGGAGTAGGCCGACACGAGGTAACCGGTCGCGGCGCGCGGACCCGGTTCGCACGACGTGCCGGACAGGCCCAGCGGGTCCAGCACGTACTCCCGGAGGACCTCGCCCCACTCGCCGCCGCGTTTGGCGGCGGCGAGGTGGCCCAGCAGCGCGAAGCCGAGGTTGGAGTAGTGAAAGCGCCGCTGTGGCGGAAGGACCCGCTCCGCCTTGGCGAGGTCGGCCAGCAGCCGTTCGGTGTCCGGTCCGGTGTGGAGGTCCCAGACGTCGCCGTGGGGTTCCCGTTGCAGACCGGAACGGTGCGCGAGCAGGTCCCGCACGGTGTGCTCGCCGTGGCGCGGCAGCGCCAGGTGCCTGCCGATCGGGTCGTCCAGTTCCAGGAGCCCGGCGTCGCGGCACTGCAGGACCAGCACGGCGGTGAAGGTCTTGGTGACCGACCCGTAGCGGAAACGGGTGTCGGCGTCCAGTTCCGGCCCGTCACCGGCGGTACCGACCTGGAACGTCCACAGCGGCCGGTCGGCGCGGTGTACCGCCACCGCGACCGCCGGGATACGTCCCTCGGCCTGTGCTCTGCGCACCGCGCGTTCCATCTTCGACTGCGCCACGACGTCCGCCTTCCTGAGTGACCCGCCGGCGGGTGTACCGGTGTCACCAAGGTAGCCACGTGACGGCCGACACGGCGGTGCGCCCGGACGGCGTGCGCGGGTCAGGCGACCCGTCCGGCGACCGGCGGGTAGCGGCGCGGTTTCATCCGCTCCACCACCTGCGCCGCCACGTCGAACAGCAGGGAGACGTGGCCGGGCCTGCCGACGAGTTGCACCACCGCGGGCAGGCCGTCGTCGCGGACACCGACCGGCACCACGACGGCGGGCAGGCCGATGAGGCCCCACGGCGCGGTGTACGCGGCGGTCCTGGCGCCGGAGCGCAGGTTGTCGCGGAATCCCCGCGCGGACCAGCCCGCCGCGGCCGGCGGCGGACCCGGCAGCGCCGGTGTCACCAGGACGTCGAAACCTCCGGACGCGAACCACTCCAGGGCGTGTTCGCGGGTGCGGACGCCGTCGCCCAGCAGCCCGCCGTACCAGTGGCCCTGGACCGACCGTTCACCGATGGCGGCGAGCCGCCGGGTGCGGCGCTGCAGGCGGTCCCGGTCGAACCGGCGGGCACGCAGGTGCGCCGCGGCGGCCCACGCCGAGAAGGAGGCGGTGGCCGCGCGCGGGCCGAGCCCCGGAGTCGCCCGGTGGGTGTCGTGCCCGGCGTCGGTGAGGGTGCGGACCACCTCCAGCAGCCGGGTGCGGGTCTCGTCGTCGGGTGTGGCGAGCGGCCCGCGGAGTCCGGGGACCGGCGGGATCAACGGCCGGTCGCTGGCGGCGATGCGCAGCCGGGGCGGGTCGCCGATCTCGGGCGCCGCCGAACGGGTCAATACCGCGTACGCCTCGGCGACGTCGGACACCGTGGTGGCCAACAGGCCCGGCGTCCCGGCCAGCCAACGGGTCACGTCGTCGTCGTGCAGGGTGGGGTCGTGTTCGGGGCTGAACCCGACCACGCCGCACGCCGCGGCGACGGTACGCACCCCGCCGGCCATGCCGGGACCGTCCTGGCCGATCGCCAGCGGTACCGCGCCGGAGGCGACCGCCAGACCGGCGCCTCCCGACGGCCCCCCGACGCCGCGGTCGGACCGCCACGGGTTGACCGGTACCACTCCGCCGTCGTCGGTGGTCGGCCACAGGCCGAGCTCGCTGCTGCGGGTGGTGCCGACGATGACGGCCCCGGCGCCCCGGAGCCTGCGTACCAGTTCCTCGTCGTCCGCGGCGACCGGCAGTGTCGTGGCGGCCGAACCCAGCCGGGCCCGGCCGCCGGTGACGGCGAACCGTTCGCACACCGCGACGGGCACGCCCGCGAGCGGGAGGCTCGCCAGGTCGGGCAGTTCGTCGACGATGGCCGCCTCCGCCAGGGCGGTCGCCTCCCGGGTCGCGCCGAACGCGGTCGCGTCGGCCGGGTCGGCGGTCAGGTCGGCGATGTGCTCGGCGACGACGGTGGTCGCCGTGGCGTCGCCGCGTCGCACCGCCCTGGCGATCTGGCGGGCGGTGGCGCCGGGCCAGCTCAACGTGTCACCCGCCGAAGGCCCGGGCGAGGTCGGCGATCAGGTCCTCGACGTCCTCGATGCCGACCGACAGCCTGACGAGGTCTCCGGGGACCTCCAGCGGCGAACCGGCCGCGGAGGCGTGGGTCATCCGGCCGGGGTGTTCGATGAGCGATTCCACGCCGCCCAGGGATTCGCCGAGTGTGAACAGTTCGGCGCGGTCGCACACCGCGACCGCCGCCTCCTCGCCGGCGCGCATCCGGAAGCTGACCATGCCGCCGAACCGGCGCATCTGCTTGGCGGCGACCTCGTGGCCGGAGTGGGTCTCCAGTCCCGGGTAGAGGATGTGTGAGATCTCGTCACGGCCGCCGAGCCATTCGACGATGCGTTCGGCGTTGTCGCAGTGGCGTTCCATGCGGACGGCGAGGGTCTTGGCGCCGCGCAGGGTCAGCCAGGCGTCGAAGGGGCCGCTGATGGCACCCATGGAGTTGGAGTGGAACGCGAGTTCATCGGCGAGCGAGTCGTCGTCGACGACGAGGGCACCACCGACCACATCGGAGTGACCGCCGAGGTACTTGGTGGTGGAGTGGACCACGACGTCGGCGCCCAGCACCAACGGCTGCTGGAGGTACGGGGAGGCGAAGGTGTTGTCCACCACCAGGAGTGCGCCGGCGTCGTGCGCCAACTGCGCCAGCGCCGCGATGTCGGCGATTCCCAGCAGAGGGTTGGTGGGGGTCTCGACCCAGACGATCCTGGTGCGGGGCGTGACGGCGGCGCGCACCGCCGCGACGTCGGAGATCTTCGCCGGGGTGTAGTCCAGTCCCCACCGGGACGCGACCTTGTCGAACAACCGGAAGGTGCCGCCGTAGGCGTCGTCGGGGATGACGACGTGGTCGCCGGGGGCGCACACGGCGCGCAACAGCGTGTCCTCGGCCGCGAGGCCGGAGGCGAACGCGAACCCGTGACGCCCCTCCTCAAGTGCGGCAAGGCATTCCTCCAACGCCCGACGGGTCGGGTTCTTGGTGCGCGAGTACTCGTAACCGCCCCGCATCCGTCCCACGCCGTCCTGGAGGTAGGTGGACGTCGCGTAGATCGGGGTGACCACGGCACCCGTGGTGGGGTCGGCGGGCTGCCCGGCGTGGATGGCCCGGGTCGAGAAGCCCTGGGAATCAGCTGTCATGCCCACTACGCTAACCGACACCACGTGCGGGGCCGGGCCGGTGGCACGCACCCGACGTGGCGTGTCGGTGACCGCTGGTGGACCGGTGGACGGTGGCACGAATCCGTGATTCAAGCGGCGTGGACGACCTCGTATCGTCGTATCCGTCAGAACGAGACAGACTTTCACCTCCGGGAAGAGGAATCCACAATGAGCGAATGGACCGAGGACTTCGACGGTGACGGCGACCTCGACACCGTCTACGGTTCCGACACCGACGGCGACGGCATGGAGGACAACTGGGTCGTGGACCTGGACTCCGACGGTGACGGCGACGCGGAGTTTATCGACGGCAACGGGGACGGCGTCGTCGAGGAGATGTACGTGGACACCGACGGCGACGGCACCGCCGACGTCCAGGCGTACGACGCCAACGGGGACGGCGTCACCGACACCTGGGAAGCCGATGTGGACTACGACGGCGTCATCGACACCACCGTCACCGACATGGACGGCGACGGCGTGGCGGACGACCCGTACGCGAATGCTTGATTCCGGGGTGAGCACCGCCACCGGGTCTGCCGCGACGGCCTGACCCGGTCGGCCGGGGCGACCTCGCCGGGAACGCTGGGCATCGTTCCCGGCAACGGGCGGACCTTCGGGTCCGCCCGTTCCCGTGCCCGCGGTCTCACGCGGACTCACTCGCCGGTGGCCGGGGTTCGCGTCATAATCGGGGCATGACCGTCACGACGCATCCGGTACTGGGAACCCCGCTGCACGGCCCGTGGCCGCAGGGCCTCGAACGGGCACTGTTCGGCATGGGGTGTTTCTGGGGCGCCGAACGGCTGTTCTGGCGGCTGCCGGGGGTGTACTCCACGGCCGCGGGTTACGCGGGCGGCACCGATCCCGCGCCCACCTACCGCCGGGTCTGCACCGGCACCACCGGCCACGCGGAGGTCGTCCAGGTCGTCTACGACCCGGCCGCGATCGGCTACGGGCAGCTGCTCAAGACGTTCTGGGAGAACCACGACCCGACGCAGGGCGACCGGCAGGGCAACGACGTCGGAAGCCAGTACCGCTCGATCATCCTGACCACCACCCCCGCGCAGCGGACCGAGGCGGTGGCCTCACGTGACGCCTTCGCGCCGGTGGTGGCGGCGGCCGGGTACGGGCCGATCACCACGCAGATCGTCGACGCGGGACCGTTCCACTACGCCGAGGACGAGCACCAGCAGTACCTGCACCACAACCCGGGCGGCTACTGCAACCACGGCCCCAACGGCCTCACCTGCCCCGTGGGGATCCTGCGGCAGGACGAACTCCCCGCCCAACGGGACATCGCCCCACCCCGCTGACCGCACCCCCGATTCCCGGCCGCCCCACACGACATCGCCTGCGGCCGAGGGCTACCGCTACGGATTTGCGAGTCTGCCGGCTCCCGTGCATCGCCGTCGGCCCCGGGGGGCATGGTGTCACCTCCCCGCCTTCGCGTTAGAGGCCCGCCGCATGTTCGACCACGCGGAAGACATACTCCTCCGCCGACTCCCGCCATACGGAATCGCAGATCCCGGAAATACTTGCGGGTAGTCGCACAAAGCGGAGGTTTTCATGGCCAAGACGACAGTCGATCTCGACCCGGGCAGACTCGCAAAGGTTCAGGAGATCCTCGGAACGTCGACCATCAAGGAGACGATCGACGTGGCTCTGCGGCGAGTCGTCGCCGAGTCCGCCCGCAAGGAGTTCGTGGAGATCGCCGCGAGCGGGGCGTTCTCTGAACTCACGGATCCTGAGGTAGAGCGAAAGATGTGGGCGTGACCCGGTACCTGGCCGACAAGAGCGCGTTGGCACGGCTACATCTGGAACCGGTCCGTGAACGGCTCGAACCATTGATCACCCGTGGCCTCGTATCGGTATGCGCGGCAACGGAATACGAACTGTTGTACTCGGCCAAGAACCTTCAGGACTACGACCGGATACGGGAGGTCCTCCTTCCCGCGTTCCCATGGGCGTCGATGGGAGACGATCCCTGGGAGGCGGCGCTCCGAATCCGACGCGGGCTGGCCGAGCACGGTCGGCATCGAGCAGCGTCAATGGTCGACCTACTGCTCTCCGTGGTGGCGATGCAGGAGGGACTCATCCTGCTGCACTACGACAAGGACTTCGACACCATCGCCGCGGTCACCGGCCAGAAGACCGAATGGGTGGTACCGCCGGGAACCGTGTGACCCGTGTCTGCGGTGTATCCGAAGGCCGGATCGGCCCGGTAACGGTATGTCTCCCGGCCGGTCGCCACTCCACGGATTTCCGGGAAGGCCACCATATGGGGTGAGCGACCGGAATGTCATTTCGCCAGGCCCCTACCAGGGCTTGGACGTCTGGTCGCTCACTCCGTGGACGTCTGGTCGCTATGAACCTGGTCGTTTGGTCGCCGGGAGGATGGACGCCTGGTCGCTGGACTCACGCACCAGCGTGACCCTGTGCACCTCGCACTCCTCGATCCAACGGGCGAGCACACTCAACATGGCCAGGTACTGACCGGCGGTCTCCTGGTCCCAGTCGAGATCGTGATCGTGAGCCGATACGTTGCGCAATCCCGCGAAGCTGGCCGCCACCAGGCTCCTGACTCCGGTCATCCGATTTCTCCAACTGACCGTTTGCGGATCACCGGGGAATCGAAGTCGCGGCGAACCCGCTTTCGGTTCGGTCTCCGCGAACGCCTCCTCCAACAGATTGCGGTCCGATTTGTCGAATCTGCGCAACTTCTCCTGGTCGTGAGCGTTTATGGAGCGGGCGGCGGCCAGCACCGCGTCTTGACCGTGTCCGTGAGCCAGAAGCCTCTCCGCCGGCTCCGACACCCACGGGTGGAGCCGGTCGTCATCGTCGTCCTCCTCGAGAACACCGGGAACCCGCGCGGCCGATACCGGCTTGGGCATCGACTCAGCCGGGCTGTCGGGCGGCTTCTCTCCCGCGACGATCGCCTTCGGTTCGCCACCGTCGACATCGCCCCCTCGTCCCCGCACGAAGGACGTGACTCTGCGGCACCCCACCACGATGAGCATCGTCGTTCCACCGAACAACAGTGCCGCGGCGGCTCCGTCCCAGAAGCCCGGAGCCGGGGAATCCTCGGTGGGTGGAGTGTTGGCCACCACGATGAAGACGAAGACCCCGACACCCATGGCGATCCAGAAGCCCGGTTTGCGCCTCGACACCCAACCGAGCAGCGATTTCCACATGCCTCGCTCCACTTCTCACCACCGGGGGGAGGAAGACCGGGCAGCATGCTTCCACTTCCACCGTAGCGCGAATGACGGCCGGGCCCGGGGCGGCGGTGGGGTGGGGGTCAGAGTGCGTAGTGGGCGATGAGTTGGGCCAGCGGGCGGATGTCGACCGCGCCCTTGAACTCGAACCTGACCTTGCCCAGGCCGCTGAAGTACAGCTCCAGTTCGGCGTCCATGTCGAAGTGCCCGGCGGTCTCCACGGAGAACGCCTGCACCTTGCGGTACGGCAGTGACGAGTAGTCGCGTTTCCTGCCGGTCATCCCCTGCACGTTGCAGGCGATGAGCCGCTTGTCGGTGAACACCACGAAGTCCCGCACCGACTTGAAGCACGCGACGATGCGCTCGTGCTCGATCAGCAGTGGCGCGACGGCGGGCGCCAGGTCCTTCGGGTTGGCGGCGGACAGCTTGAACAACGATCCGTTGGCGAAGTCGATCACCTCCACATCGTATGAGGCCCGCGCATCCTGCGGCCCGGGCGGGAAACCCGGGCCGCCGGGTTCACCGGCCCATGCGCCCGGGACACCGGGACGGCCAGTATCGGTTCCGGAACCGCCCGCAACGTCGGTTTACCGACCCGGTCCGGTCACACCGGACCGTCCGCCCACGAGCACCGAGAGGAGGACATCATGTCGAAGATCCTGAAGCTCCAGAAGCTGGCCTCGGCGACCACGCCCAGCGTCGTCGCCATCAGCTCCGGCTCCTGCGACTCCCACAGCTGCAACAGCGAGATCGAGTAGCCGTGTGCGCCGGCCTCCATCCGGGGGCCGGCGTCTCCCCTGCGGCATGTGGACGGTTCCGACCACTACAGCACGGCGACCGGTCGACGGCCGCCGACGGACACCGCGGAAAGGGCCGTCATGTACGCCTGGGAGACGTTCTACATCTACTGCCAGCAGCACCCCCGCTGGTTCGAGCCGTTGAACCGCTACACCCCGGAACCGGACCACATCCTGGTCTACCGGGAACTCATGCCGCCGGGAAGACCGCTGCGGCGGCAGGGCCTGTGGTTCGTGGCCGACTGGCCGGACGGCCCGAAGATGACCGCGCAGGGATGGAAGCTGCACGTCTCGACGCGGGCCGAGGAGAGTGTCGCCGTGCTGCGCGCGGCGCTGCCGGTGCTGCGGGACGCGGGCGTCCACTTCAAGTTCCTCATCGATCCCAAGTCGGTGATGATGTCGGGCGGCAAACTGTGGCCGCGCGGCTCCAGTGGCAAGTTCATCACCGTCTATCCCCGGGACGAGACGGTGTTCCACCGCGTGGCGTCCGGTCTGCGGGAGGCGCTGGCCGGGTTCGAGGGACCGTACATCCTCTCCGACCGCCGGGTGCCCGACTCCCGTTCGGTGTTCTACCGCTACGGCGGTTTCGTCGGCAAGCCGAGGGTCCGTGACGACGGCGCGGTCGACATGGTGATCACCGCGCCCGACGGGACTCTGCTGACCGACGTCCGGGCGCCCTACTGGACGGCTCCCGAGTGGATAGACGTCGATCCCTTCGGGTTGCCCGCCCACGACGACGAGGCCGCCGACGACACCGACGAGCCGTTGGGCGGCCGGTTCGAGGTGACCGAGGCCCTGCAGTTCTCCAACCGCGGCGGCGTGTACCGGGCGACCGACCTGCACACCGGCCGGCCGGTGATCCTGAAGGAGGTGCGACCGCACATCGGCTCGTACGCCGCGACCGGGAATCAGGACTATGTGGACATCCTCGCCAAGGAGCACCGGTTGTTGACGGCGCTGGCCGACTCGGGCCGGTTCGTCCGGCCGGTCGCGTTGTTCCGTGAGTGGGAGCACTCGTTCCTGGCGGAGGAGGCCGTCACCGGACCACAGATGAGCACACTGTCCATCAGCGACAATCCGGTGTACACACTGGAGTTGACGCCCGAGCGGATGGCCGGGTACTGGGGGCGGATGCGCGACCTGTTCGGTGAACTGGTCGCCGCCATCGGCGAGGCCCACCGCCGCGACGTCGTGCTGGGCGACCTGTCCTGGACGAACCTGCTCGTCGACGAGGACACCGGGCGGCTCGTCATCATCGACCTGGAGGCCGCGGTCGAGAAGGGCGTCGACCCGCCGCTCCAGATGTACACCAAGGGGGTGTCCAGCCCCCGGTTCATCCGCAGCGGCGTGGCGGCACCCGCCGACGACTACTACTCGGTGGGCGCCATGATGTTCGGCGCGATCGTGCTGGCCAACGGCTTCCTCGGTTACCGGCCGGACGCGATCGGGCGGTTCCTGGACTCGTTGTCGGCCGACCTGGGGTTGCCGGCGGAGTTGCGTTCCCTGGTCGCCGAACTGACCGACCACACCACCCCGGTCGATCCCGACGCCGGTGTGGTGGGGAAGCGGCTCGCGGAACTCCCGGTCGGCGCGGTGACGGCGTGGCCGGCGGTGATCCCGCTGTCGAGGCCCGCCCACGAGGTGATGGTCGGTGAACGGGCGGAACGGGTCCGCCGCGACACCGCCGAGGCGGTGTCCGGTGTCGTCGACTACCTGCGCGCCACGGCGACGCCCGAACGCACCGACCGGTTGTTCCCCGGCGACGTCGGCGTGTTCGAGACCAATCCGTTCAATGTGGCGCACGGCGCGGCGGGCGGCCTGCTCGCGTTGCACCGGGTCACCGGTGAGGTTCCCGGCAGGTTCCTGTCGTGGCTGGTCCGGCCCGAGATCGACGACCGCACCTGCCCACCGGGGCTCTACTTCGGTCAGGCGGGGATCGCCTGGGTGCTCGCGGAACTGGGGTACACCGAGTACGCGGGGCGGTTGCTGCGCCGGGCAGCCGACCACCCGTTGGCGCGGGAGGGACACGGTGTCCTGCACGGCGCGGCCGGGATCGGCATGGCGGCGTTGCGGCTGTGGCGGGCCACCACGGACCCGGAGTTCCTGGAGACGGCGGACGGCATCGCCGCGCACCTCGCCGACCGGGCGGTGATCGACGACCGTGGTGCCCACTGGTCCACCGTCGGACCGGACGGCGAACCGCACCTGCCGGTGGGCTACGGCCACGGTGGCAGCGGTGTGGCGTCCTTCCTGCTGTACCACCACCTCGCGACCGGCCGCGCCGACGTCCTCGACCTGGGACGGGCGGCGCTGGACTTCGAGTTGGCGCAGGCGGTGCGGCACAACGACTTCATGACCGCGTTCCGCGCCGACGCCGACCCCGACGGCGTGCCGACGGTCCGCAGCTACTGGGACGCCGGTACCGCCGGCGTCCTGGCGGCGGTGGCCCGGTACGCGGCGGTGTCCCCGGAGGACCGAGTCCTGGACGGGTGGATCGACCGGCTGCTGCCCGACGTGTCCCGCAAGTACGCGGTGATGCCGCAACTGTTCCACGGACTGGCGGGCATGGGCGACGTGTTGATCGACGTCGCGGAGCTGACCGGCCGCCCCGACGTCCTGGCCGAGGCGTGGCGCACCGCCGAGGGCGTGCTGCTGTTCCGCGTCGACGCACCCGAGGGCGTGGTCTTCCCCGGTGAGCAGGGGCTGCGGGAGTCCGCCGACTTCGCCACCGGATCCGCCGGTGTCGGCCTGTTCCTCGACCGGCTGCTCAAGACCGGCCCCGGCACCCGGACCGGGTTCAACCTCGTCCTCGACGACCTGCTTCCCGGATCGGGGGACGTGTCATGACGACGACGTCGGCGCGGACCGGTTCGCGGCTGGCGACGCTGGGCGGCAACCGGGACTTCCGGTCGCTGTGGCTGGGCCAGGCGGCGTCGGACTTCGGCGGGTCGCTCACGACCCTGGCGGTGCCGCTGTTGGCGGTGGCGTTGACCGGGTCGGAGGTGGTGGCCGGCCTGCTGGGATCGGTCGGGTTCGTCGCGATGTGGCTGGCCCAGTTGCCCGGCGGCTACCTGGCCGACATGTGCGACCGGCGGGCGGTGATGCTGTGGTGCGACGGGATCCGGGCGGTGCTGTTCGGCGCCGTCACGGTCTGTCTGCTGCTGGGTGCCGCCTCGGTGTGGATGCTGTTCGTGCTGACCGTCGTCAGTGGAGCCCTGATGGTGGTGTTCAACGCCTCGCACAGCCAGGCGGTGCGCCAGATCGTGCCGCGCGACCAGATCCCGGAGGCGGTCAGCCTCACCCAGGCACGCGGCTTCGCGGTCTCGGTGATCGGTCCCTCGGTGGGCGGTGTGCTGTACGCGGCCGGCCGGGTCGTGCCGTTCGCCGTCGACTCGCTGTCGTACCTGTTCTCGATGTGGTTCGTCGGGCGGCTGCGCACACCGCTGCGTCCGTCGAGGCGGCCCAGCGTGCGCCGGTTGCTGCCCGACGTGGGTGAGGGCTGGAGGGAACTGTGGCGCAACAGGTTCCTCCGCGCCAGGACGGTGTACTCGACGGTGACGAACGTGGCCGTGTCGGCGTTGATGTACACGTTGATCATCGGCAAGGCCGACGAGAGCGTCGTCCTCGGTGTCGCGATGAGCGCCGCCGCCGGCGCCGGTCTCATCGGTTCGCTGATCTCGCCGTACCTGCAACGCCGGATCGGCCTGCGGGCGCTGCTGGTCGCCACCGCGTTGGTGCGGGGCGGTTGCCTGGCCGCCGCGGCGGTCTCGGGCAGTGAACTCCTGTTCGCGGCGACCTTGGCGGTGGTGATGCTGCTCGGTCCGGTGGTGCGGGCGGCCCTGGCGGCGGCGACGCTGCTGCTGGTGCCGGGTGACGTGCTGGGCAGGGCGTCCAGTTCCTCGGCGTTCGTCGGCAGCGCGCTGCAACCGCTGGCGCCGCTGCTGGCCGGCTTCCTGCTGGCGGCGTACGCCCCGACGGTCGTGCAGTGGATCCTGGCGGTGGGTTTCGGCGTCGTGGCGTTGTGCGCGCTCATGCTGCCCGGTTTGGATGTGCGACCGGCCACATCCGGGGAGGACTGAGCTCGTCGCGGGCGGGTACACCGATGCCCTGCTGGTGTGCCCGCACGATCGCCTGCGCCCGGTCGGCGACCTGGAGCTTGCCGAGGATGTTGGACACGTGGTTGCGGACGGTCTTGGCGGCCACCCGCAGCCTGCGCGCGATGTCGCGGTTGTCGAGACCGACGGCGAGTAGTTCCAGGACCTCGTGTTCCCGTTCGGTGAGCAGCGGGAACACGACCGGCCGCGCCGCCGCGAGCAGGCCGGCCGAGATGACCGCCATCGCGCCGGAGCAGAACACCGTGGAGCCGCACGCGGTGGAACGGACCGCCGACAGGATCTCCGCCGGTTCGGCGTTCTTGAGGAGGTACCCGTCCGCGCCGTGCCGGATGGCGGTCATGAGGACGCCGGGATCGGCGTGCGCCGACATCAGCAGGATCCGGACCCCGGCGGGGCGGTTCCGGCAGGTACGCAACATGTCCAGCGCGGGGCCGCCGGGGCGGTCGTAGTCGGCGACGACCGCGTCGGGGCGGTGCGTGGCCAGTAGCGCGGCCAGTTCCGCCGTGGTGGTGCTGGTGGCGGTGACCGACACCGCGTCGTCGTGCCGCAGGAGCCAGTCGAGCCCGGCGACGAACACCGGGTGGCCGTGTAGGACCACGCGGCGCGCGTGCGGCACGCCGTCACAGGCGAGGTCGGCCATGTCGTTACCCCTTACGTCTCGGACATCCCGCACGGGTCCGTCCGAGGACGGGGCACTGTCGTACCGTCACGGACTCCGTGCGCACGGCGATGTCTGACTGTGGCGCACCCGGTCCTCACGGCTGCCTTGCCGCGTCCTCGATCGGACATCGGCACGGTCGCGGTTCCCGTGAGGATTTCCCGCGCGTCTCCGCAGAATCCGGACGAATTGGGGCATAGTTGCCGTGTAACCACATCCTGACACACGGGGGTAATCATCATGGACCTGCTCGATCGCAAGTTCGCCGTCTGCTTCTCGCACCTGGACGCCGACCGCAACGGCGCCGTGGAACGCAGCGACATCGACCGGCTCGCCGAGCGGCTTCCCGCCAGGTTCGGCGTCCCCGCCGACGCTCCGCAGGCCCGCGCGTACCGTGACGGCCTGATCCGGTTCTGGGAGGCCGTCTCCTCCGAGTGCGACACCGACGCCGACGGTCGGATCACCGCCGAGGAGTACATCCGGGGCATGCGGGCCGCCATCGCCAACCCGGCGAAGCTGGAGGACGGTTTCCGGGCCATGGCGGAGGCCAGCGTCCGGTTGATCGACACCGACGGCGACGACCGGATCTCACGCGAGGAGTTCATCGGCTCCGGCGACGCGTTCGGCGTCCGCCGGGACGAGGCCGAGGAGAGCTTCCGGCTGCTCGACACCGACCGCGACGGCCACATCACCACCGACGAGCTGCGTGAGGCGATCTCCCAGTACTACACCGGAACCGACCCCGACGCCCCCGGCAACTTCCTCTTCGGGCGCGCCTGGGAGTCCGTCGCGGCGTGATCCGCTCCGGGCCGCCCCGCCCCGGGTCGCACCGGGGAGGGGCCGCCCGGCCCCGCCCGTCCGCGAAGAACACGAGGATCCACCGAATGCGTCCCACCATTGTGGTCACCGGCTTGTCCGGTGTCGTCGGATCGGCCCTGTACCGGCTGCTGGCCACGCGGTTCGAGGTGATCGCGCTGCGCGGCAGGCGAGTCCTCGACGCCGACTGCGAACAGATCCCCATCGACCTGTCCGTCACCGGGCTCGGCCTGACCGAGGCCGTCCGCGACCGGCTCGCCGCACGCGCCGACGTCGTCCTGCACGCCGCCGGCGACGTCCGCTACACGGCACCGGAGCCGGAGTTGACGGCGGTCAACGTCGGCGGCACCGCCGAGCTGACGGCGCTGGCCGAGGCCGCCGGGTGTCCCCTGGTGTACGTGTCGTCGGCCTACGTCCGAGACCGGGAGGCCGCCGCCGCGCGGGAACCGGCGGTCCCCGCCGGTGACGCGCGACCGTCGGTCTACCTGGCGTCCAAGGCCGCCGCCGAGGAGGTCGTCCGCCGGTGCGGGCGACCGTACTGTGTGGTGCGTCCCTCGGCGGTCATGGCCGACACCGTCGAAGGTGACATGCCCGCCACCCAGAACGCGCACCTCGTACTGCGGATGATCGCCACCGGCGACCTCCCCGCGGTGTTCCTGCGGCCCGATCACCGGGTCGACATGATCCCGCGAGACGTCCTGGCGGCGGCGTTGACGGGGTTGGTGTCGGCGGCGGCGGCGGGAGAACGCGTCCCGACCGAGTACTGGGCGACCGCCGGACCGGCCGCACTGACCGCGGCGGAGGTCGTCGCCGAGATCGGCGCCTCCGTCACCGCCTCCGGCGGCCGGTTCACCACGCCGCGGTTCCTCGACCCGTTCGGCACCGACGCGCGGGACTACCCGGGGTGGGACTCGCTGGACGCCCGCACCCGGCGGGGGCTGGGCAACATGTTCGCCGGCGCGCTCCCGTTGAGTGACACGCCGTTCCCCACCTCGCTGGGCACCGTCCCCGGCACGCCCGCCGCACCGGACGCCGGGGCACTGCGCCGGTTCCTGCGGAAGGACGTCGACTACGCCCTGCGGTCACACCGCCGCCGGCCCGCGGAGACCCCGGCATGACCGTCACCTGCGAGCCGGGGTACCGGGAGAGCCTGCCGTTCGACCCGTTCGATCCGGGGTTCGTCCGCGACCCCTACCCGCATTACCGGCGGCTGCACGAGAAGGGGCCGGTCGGCCGGGCTCCGGGCGGATGGCTGTACACCGTGGGTTACGAGGAGTCGGCGGCGCTGCTTCGCGACCCGCACGTGCACACCGGTGGGATGCGGCAGTTGACCACCGACGTGCGCCGCCTCGTCAGGCACACGCCCGCGCTGTCGTTCCTGTTCATGAATCCGCCGCAGCACGACCGGCTTCGCCGTGTCGTGACCGGCGCGTTCACACCCCGCGTGGTCGCCAGACTGGAGGCGCGGGTACGCCATCACGTCACCGATCTGCTGGCGCCGCTGCACGGCAGGGTGGAACTCATGTCGGAGTTCGCGTTCAGGTTGCCGCTGGCCGTGATCGGTGAACTGCTCGGCCTGCCCGAGGGTGACCACGCGATGCTGCGCGGCTGGACCGAGGCGCTGGCACGCGGCCTGGACCCCGACGTCCTGTTGACGCCCACGCAACGCGACGCGCGCGACGACGCCCGGGAGTCCGCGTTCGCGTACTTCCGGGAACTCGCGAGGTTCCGGCGGCGACGACCCGCCGACGACCTCATATCGGCGCTGGCCGCCGACCCGGAGCTGCCGGTGGCGAGGCTCCCCGGCCTGTGCACGTTGATCATGAGCGCCGGTCACGAGACCGTCGCCAACCTGATCGGCAACGGCTACCTCGCGTTGTTGCGGCACCCCGGCCAGTTGCGGCTGCTGACCGAACGACCCGACGTCGTCGGCAACGCCGTCGAGGAGTTGTTGCGTTTCGACGGTCCCGCGCAGGTCGCGTTCCGGGTTCCGCAGCGTGACACCGTCGTCGGTGACCTGATCGCACCGGCGGGGGAACCGGTGACGGTGATGATCGCCGCCGCCAACCACGATCCGAGGCGCGTCCCGGAACCGCACCGGCTCGACATCCGGCGAGCCGCCCGCCCGACACTGGGTTTCGGTTACGGGCCGCACTTCTGCGTCGGTGCCGCGCTGGCCAGGATGGAGGGCAGGATCGCCTTCACCGCGCTGGCGCGCATGGGCGGGCGGCTGGCGGGTCCGGTCACGTACCGGGAGAACTTCGTACTGCGGGGCCTCACCGCCTTGCCGGTGGAGTTCGACCGCAGGGACCTCGGCCGTGCCGGTGCGCCGGGACGACGGCTCCACCTGCCGGCGCCGGGCGACCGCCGCCGGATCCGGCCGCCGGCCCGGCTCGGCTGACCGGCAGTCACCCGAGGCCGAGCAACACCGTCGCGGCGAGGGCCGCCACCAGGCCCAGCCGTTGCGGCCAGCGCAGCCGCTCCCGCAGGACCACCACGCCCAAAAGCACCGGAAGCACCGGGTACAGCGACGCGAGCACCACCACGATCGACAGCATGCCCACCTGGCTCGCCACCATGTACAGGGCCAGTCCGACGGCCGCTCCCACGCCCACCAGGACCGCCCACAGTGCGGTCACGCGGTCGGCACCGCCGTCGGCGCGGACGGAACGCAGGGTCGGGGTCAGTGCCACCGCGGCCGCCAGTCTTCCCACCACCACCGGCCACAGGCCGGCGGCGGCGTCGGCCTGCGCCAACGCGAAGTACTGCAGGGCGAAGGCGGCCGCCGCGACGAGTGCGTCGGGGACGCCGGCCGCGCCGGCGGGGTCGTCGCCGGTCCGGGACACCAGCCACAGTGCCGGCAGGGCGGCGAGGATGCCCAGCCACGCGGTGATCGAGGGACGGTCACCCAGCAGCAGGACACCGGCCAGCACCGGAAGCGTGATTCCGCCGACGGCGCTCAACGCGACCACCACACTCACCGCGCCCCGGCGGGTCCCGCGCATCAGGAACAGCATCCCGAAGCCGGATCCGATCCCGGACGCGACACCCCAGGCCAGGTCGGGCCATCCCACCTCGGTGGCCGGTAGGAGCAGCGCGACGAGGCACCCCACCGCGAAGGCGCCGCCCTGACCGACGACCGCGATGAACGCGGGGCTCGCCCGCCGCGACAGCACGCCCGAGAAGAAGTCGACGAGCCCGTACACGGCCGCCGAGGCCAACGCCAGTCCGACGGCCATGGCACCTCCGTCTCGTCGTCGGGATGCCTGTGCCTACCCGTTCCCGCCGGGTGTCACGCCCACCGGCCGCCGCTAACCGGGCGTCACCGTCAACTCCGCCATCTTCGACCAGCCCTCGCCGGGTGTCGTCACGTTCACGATGTCGGGCGTCTCGGCCAGCATCGTCGGCATGATCCGCATCGCCTCGGCGAAGTGGTCGGATTCGACGTGCGCCGCCGCCGCGTCCTCGTGGAACGCCTCCAGGAGCACGAACCTGTCCGGGTCGTCGACGCTGCGAGACCACTCGAACCACAGGTTGCCCGGCTCCCGGCGGGTCGCCTCGGTGAAGCCGGACAGCCGGTCCAGCCACTGGTCCCGGAACTCCGGGCGGACGGTGAACTTGACGACGATGAAGATCATCGGATGCCCTTCCACGATGGTGACCTCAGCCTGCCACACGCCGGGCGCGGTGGGCCGGATCCGGGTGCCGGACCGGAACCCGACCGGAACCCCCCGCCCGCATGGTGGAGTCACCGGCGGACGCCGGGACGAGATTCGGAGGTCGAGATGACGATTCTGGTGGCCGGGGCGACCGGCAACGTGGGGCGGGAACTGGTGGCACGGCTGGCCGCCGAGGGGCGACGGGTTCGGGCACTCACCCGCGACCCGTCCCGCGCGGTGCCACCCGAGGGGGTGGAGGTGGTCGGCGGCGACCTGACCCGGCCGGACGGCCTGGCCGCCGCGTTCGACGGCGTGACCGCGCTGCACCTGATCACGCTCTCGGGCGAGGAGGGCACTCCCCTGCGGACCGGCCCCGAGATCGCGGCGCTCGCGGAGCGTTCCGGGGTGGAGCGTGTGACGGTGCTGTGGAGCGGCTTCTCCGGCGGCGTCGAGGCCGCGGTGGAGGCGTCCGGTATGGAGTGGACGATGCTGCAACCGCAGGAGTTCATGTCGAACGCGTTGACCTGGGCGGATTCGGTCCGGCGGGACGGCACGGTACGTGAGGCGTTCCCCGAGGTGCGCAGCGCGGTGATCGACGAGGCCGACATCGCGGCCGTCGCGGCGAAGGCGCTGACCGAACCGGGGCACCACGGCAGGCGGTACACGATGACCGGTCCGGAGCCGTTGACCGTCCCCGACAGGGTGCGGATCCTGAGTGAGGCGGTCGGTCGGCCGATCCGATTCGTCGAACTCGACCGGGGACAGGCGCTGCGACGGTTGCTGGACGAGGGCGTGGACCGCGAGAACGCCGAGTTCGTGGTGGGTTGGCACGCCGATCCGCCACCGGAGGCGTACACGGTGTCCCCCACGGTCGCGCGGGTGACGGGGCGGCCCGCGAACCGGTTCGCCGACTGGGCGGCGCGTCACGCCGCGGCGTTCACCGGATAACGGTTGGCCCGTCCGGTCACCGTTCTCGTATGGTCTAGCGGTGACCGGACGGTTGATCATCATCACGGGCGTACAGGCGGCGGGCAAGACGACGGTGGGGCGTGCGCTGGCGGGGCTGCTTCCCCGGGCGGTACACGTCGACGGCGACGCGGTGCACCGTTTCGTGGTCTCGGGGGAGATTCCCTACGACGTCCCACCGCCGCCCGGCGCGACCGAGCAGTTGTACCTGCGGTACCGGGGGAGCCTGGCGGTGGCGCGGGTGTACCGGGACGCGGGTTTCGACGCGGTCTTCACCGACAACATCTTCGGCGCAACCCTGCCGGACGTGCTGGAGATGGCCGCCGGCCCGGTCCACCTCATCGTGCTCGACCCGGACCACGCCACCGTGGTCGCGCGAGAGACGGCCCGCGACAAGACCGGGTACACCGACCGGATCACGCCGGAACTGCTGATGTCGGCGTTGCGCGAGGAGACACCACGGTGGGGGTTGTGGTGGGACTCCACCGGGGAGACGGCGCAACAGACCGCGGCGGCGTTGTCCTCCCGGTTGGCCGAGGCGGTCGTCCACCCGTGACGGGCGGCCGGCGGGCGGCCCGGCGATTCCCGATACATCGATGAACGCGGATTCCCGCGTGCCCACGGCGGGCGGCACCCGACCGGTCAACGACTGTTCAGCCGGGATACACCACCGGTTCGGACGATTACCTCCCGGCGTCCCGAACCTGTCTGTAATGCAGAAGCCCCCGACCGGGCCACCGGGCGCCGGATGGTTCAACCCATTGAGGACGATATGCCGTACCGTAGAGCCCGGCCGCCGGCACCCGGCCACGCGGTCGTGCCATCGCCCGTCCGGTACGACCAGCCCGTTCACGGCGGTTCCGCGCCCATCGACCCGACGACCGGAACCCCCCGGCCGGGCCTTCCACATCGAATCGATCTCACCGCGCAACCACGGGAGGGCGGAGAATGACCGGCTACCAGATGACCGACACCAGCCTGATTCCGCTTCCGGAACCGGGCGAACCCCGGCGGCGACTCGCCGAGGCCAGGCTCGAACTGGCCCGCACCGCCCTACGGGACGGCGGCCGGGACGCCGCCGCGGCGGTGCTGGAGGACTCGCTGCGGGCGGGCCTGTGGCGTCACGTCGAGCTGTGGCGGGAGTTGGCCGAACTGCCCGACGATCCCGCCGACCGTGAACGGATCGGTCAACTGTGGCTGGACAGTCCGAAGAGCTGCCACCAGATGCCCACGGCCGTGGCCGTGCTGGCACGCGCCGCGGCCGTCGCGGGCCGGCACGAGGAGGCGCGACTGCTGCTGCGCAAGGCGATCCTGCTCTGCGGCGTGCGGCGATCCCGGTTCCGGCGCGGCACCACGTACGAACCGTCCCAGGTCGTGCCCGCGCCGTCCGGGAAGCCGGCCGGGACCGACGGTGAGACGACCGCCGCGTACTTCGCGCTGTACCGGGCGGTCGCGGTGCGGGACAAGGCCGCGATCGCGACCGGCGTCGCGGCCCTGCGCGCCTTCGGTGAAGGTGACTGGCTCGACCGTCTGTGACGGCAGGGCGGCCCGGCCGAGACCGGGCCGCCGAGCCGTCACGCGGGTGCGACCGGCCGAGGACGGCGGGTCAGCGGCCCTGCAGGTAGGTCAGCAGGTCCTGGCGGGTGACGATGCCGCGCGGCTTGCCGTCCACCAGCACCACCGCCGCGTCGTCCTTCGCCAGCAGGTCGACGGCACGCCCGACCGGCTCACCGCCGCCGATCATCGGCAACGCCGCGCCGATGTGCCGCTCGACCGGGTCGTGGAGCGCCGCCGCGCCGGAGAACAACGCGTCCAACAGGTCCCGTTCGGCGACGGCCCCGGCGATCTCCCCCGTCACCACGGGCGGTTCGGCCTTCAGGACCGGCATCTGGGACACCCCGTACTCGCGCAGGATGCCGATGGCGTCCCGGACGGTGTCGTTGGGGTGGACGTGGACCAGCTCGGGCAGGCTGCTGCTCTTGCCCGCCAGCACGTCCGAGACCGTGGTGTCCACGTTCCCGGCGGTCATGAAGCCGTACTCGGTGAGCCAGCCGTCGTTGAAGATCTTCGACAGGTAGCCTCGGCCGCCGTCGGGCAGGAGCACCACGACGACGTCGTCGGGTCCGGCCTCCCGCGCGACCTCCAGTGCCGCGACGACCGCCATGCCGCAGGAGCCGCCGACCAGCAGCCCCTCCTCGCGGGCGAGGCGGCGGGTCATGGCGAAGGAGTCCGCGTCGGTCACCTCGATGATCCGGTCGCAGATGTCGCGGTCGTAGTTGGCGGGCCAGAAGTCCTCACCGACGCCCTCGACCAGGTAGGGCCGGCCGGTGCCGCCGGAGTACACCGAGCCCTCCGGGTCGGCGCCGATGACCTTGACGTCGCCCTGGTCCTTCAGGTACCGGCCGGTGCCGGAGATCGTCCCGCCGGTGCCGACGCCGGCGACGAAGTGGGTGATCCGCCCCTCGGTCTGGTCCCACAGTTCCGGACCGGTGGTCTCGTAGTGGGAACGCGGGTTGGCGGGGTTGGAGTACTGGTCGGGCTTCCAGGCTCCGGGGATCTCCTTGACCAGCCGGTCCGAGACGCTGTAGTACGAGCGGGGGTCCTCGGGCGCGACCGCGGTCGGGCAGACCTCGACCCGGGCGCCGTACGCCCGCAGCACGTTCTGCTTGTCCTCGGAGACCTTGTCGGGGCAGACGAAGACGCAGTCGTATCCCTTCTGCTGCGCGACCATCGCCAGGCCGACACCGGTGTTGCCGCTGGTGGGCTCGACGATGGTGCCGCCGGGTCTGAGCAGACCGGCCGCCTCGGCGTCTTCGATCATCCGGGTGGCGATGCGGTCCTTCACGCTGCCACCGGGATTGACGTATTCGACCTTGGCCAGGACGAGGGCGTCGATGCCCTCGGTGACCTTGTTCAGCTTCACCAGTGGGGTGTCGCCGATCAGGTCAATGACTGTGTTGGAGTAACGCACCGTATGAGCTTAGAGGCTGTCCTCGGGCCTCGTTCGTCGCGCGACAGAACAGCGGGTCCGACGCGGTCTCGCTGGCTTCTCGGGCCTCGTTCGTCGCGAGCGGCGGTCGGGCCGGATGTGCGTCAGCGGTGGAGTCCGGGCAGCCGGGCGGCCATCCCGTCGAGCATCGACTCCAGGCCGAGTGAGAACATCCGGTCCAGGTCGTGGTCGTAGCCGCCGTCGAGTCCGCCGACGACCTCCGTGAAGCAGGGGAACCGGCCGGACGTCAGCAGCGCCTCCATCGCGGGCTCCTGCACTGCCATCCACTCGTCGCCGTCGACTCCCGTGACGTCCTCGGCCCGGGCCTCGGCCTCCCGGCTTCCGGCGAGTCCGCTGACGTAGCCGTAGACGGTCAGGTGGACCAGCAGCTTGGTGTCGGAGTCCAGTGTGGTCTCATGGAGTGCCCGCATGACCTGCTCGGTGTAGCCGAACAGGTTCGGCACCGACTGCACGCGGCTCAGCGTCACGACCGAGGCCAGCCACGGGTGGTCCCGGAACAGTCCCCACAGCCGGTGTGCCGCCGCGACCAGCCCCGCCCGCCAGTCCCGGGGCGGCGGCACGGGTGCGGCGAAGTCGGCGAAGCAGTGGTCGATCATCTGGAGCAGCAGGTCGTCCTTGTTACCGACGTGCCGGTACAGCGACATGGTGGCCATTCCGAGGTGGGCCGCCAACGTGCGCATCGACACTGCCTCCCATCCCTCCGAGTCGGCGATGTCCACGGCGGCCCGCACGACGCGGTCCCGGTCGGACGTGTCCCTCGGTGGCGGAGCCGGGCGGGGTGTCACACTGCGCCGCCGCGCGGGTTCGGCGACGACGGTACCGACCCGGGGGACCGTGCGGACGACCCCGTCGTCGCGCAACGCCTGCAGTACCCGGGTCGCGGTCGCCATGGCGACGCCCCACTCGGTGGCGATCCGCCGGACGGACGGGACGCGGTCGCCGGGTCGTAGCTCGCCCTCGGCGACCCGGCGGGCGATCTCGGCGGCGATGCGCCGGTACGGCGGTGGCTCCATGCCGACTCCTGCACTAGTACAGATGATGCGGAGAGCGTAGCGCCACGGCGGATTTCGCAGCAAGTCGCCCCGGAAACCCTCTCGTCTGTACTAGTGCAGGGATGCCGATACCCAGCTTATTCACCGCCGTAGCGTGTACACGACAGACGACGACGCCACCACGGACGACAGGCTCCGTACGGCGTACCTGGAAGGGAACCCATGACACACGTACTCGTCTCCGGCGCGAGCATCGCAGGACTCACCACCGCCCACTGGCTCCGCCGCCACGGCTTCACCGTCACCGTCGTCGAGAAGGCACCCGGCCTGCGGTCCGGCGGCCAGGCGATCGACATCCGCGGCGTCGCCCTGACAGTGGTGGAACGGATGGGCATCCTGGAGCAGATCAGGCAACACGTCACCGGATTCCGCGGCATGACCGTGGTGGACGCCGACGGCCGCGAACTGATGAGCACCACCGAGGAGACCTTCTCCGGCGGACGCCTCGACGGCGAGGACCTCGAACTGTTCCGCGACGACCTGAACGAGATCATCCACGGCACACTCGACGACGGGATCGAGTTCCGCTTCGCCGACTCGATCGCCGCCATCACGCAGACCGGTTCGCGTACCCACGTCACCTTCGAATCGGGACTGCGGCGGGACTTCGACATCGTCGTCGGCGCCGACGGGCTCCACTCCCACACCCGGCGGATCGCGTTCGGCCCCGAATCCGACTACATCCGCTCCCTGCACGCCCACATCGGCATCTTCAGCATTCCGAACTACCTGGGACTGGACCGCTGGCAGGTGATGCAACACCTCGGCGACACCACCGCGATGGTCTACACCACCCGCAGGCCCGGCGGGGCCCGCGCCATCATCGGATTCAAGGACGAGGACCTCGAATACGACCACCGCGACGTCGCACTGCAACGGCGCCTGCTGGCCGCGGGCTTCGCCGGCATCGGCTGGGAGGTCCCCCGGCTGCTGGAACTGGCCGCCGAGGCACCCGACTTCTACTTCGACACGATGGCGCAGATCCACATGCCCGCGTGGAGCACCGGACGGGTCGGCCTGGTCGGTGACGCCGCCTACTGCGGTTCGCCGTTGACCGGGCAGGGCACCAGCCTCGCCCTGGTGGGCGGGTACGTGCCGGCCGGTGAACTGGCCGCCGCGGCGGGCGACCCGGCGGGACTGCGCGCCTACGAGACCGAGATGCGCGAGTACGTCCGGCTGAACCAGCGGCTCGCGGTGGAGCGCAACCCCGACAACTCCCCCGTTCCCGAGCTGATGGCCGCCGCCGTGAACGGCATCGACGTGAAGGACTACCGAACGGTGCGTGCCCCGGCCGGCGTCGCCACTCGCCCCGGCCGGGGCCGCCGGTACCACGCACCGTCGGGTTACCCACCGGTAGAGTCGGCGGCATGACTGAAGCCGTGATCGTGGCCACCGCCCGCACTCCGATAGGACGGGCCGTCAAGGGCTCGTTGAAGGACATGCGGCCCGACGACCTGGCGGCCACCGCCGTACGCGCCGCCCTCGACAAGGTGCCCGACCTGGATCCGGCCCTCATCGACGACCTGTATCTGGGATGCGGCCTGCCGGGCGGCGAGGCCGGGTTCAACATGGCGCGGGTCGTGGCCGTGATGCTCGGTTACGACCACCTCCCCGCGGCCACCCTCACCCGGTACTGCGCCTCGTCGCTGCAGACCACGCGCATGGCGTTCCACGCCATCAAGGCCGGCGAGGGCGACGTCTTCATATCGGCGGGAGTGGAGACCGTGTCGCGGTACTCGCGCGGCAACTCCGACGCCCTCCCCGCGGAGGCGCAGGAGGCGGTCGGCGGCGGCTGGCAGAACCCGGTGTTCGCCGACGCGCACCACCGCACCGCGCGGCAGGCCACCGAGGGCGCCACCGAGTGGACCGACCCCCGCGAGGCCGGCGGACTACCCGACATCTACCTGGCGATGGGCCAGACCGCCGAGAACCTGGCGCGGGCGCGCGGTGTCACGCGCGAGGAGATGGACGAGTTCGGGGTGCGGTCGCAGAACCTCGCGGAGAAGGCCGTCGCGGACGGCTTCTGGGCCGAGGAGATCACGCCGGTCACCCTGCCGGACGGTTCCGTCGTCTCCGCCGACGACGGCCCCCGGCCCGGTGTCACGATGGAGGGCGTCGCGGGCCTCAAGCCGGTGTTCCGGCCCAACGGCCTGGTGACGGCCGGGAACTGCTGCCCGTTGAACGACGGTGCCGCCGCCGTCGTCGTCATGAGCGACACCAGGGCCGCCGAACTGGGCATCACGCCACTGGCCAGGATCGTGTCGACCGGCGTGACGGCGATGTCCCCGGAGATCATGGGCATCGGCCCCGTGGAGGCGTCGCGGCAGGCGCTGGCCCGGGCGGGACTCACCGTCGACGACATGGACCTGGTGGAGATCAACGAGGCGTTCGCGGCCCAGGTGATCCCGTCCTACCGGGACCTGGGTGTGCCCTTGGAGAAGTTGAACGTCCACGGTGGCGCGATCGCCGTCGGTCACCCGTTCGGGATGACCGGCGCGCGCATCACCGGGACGCTGCTGCACGGCCTGCAGCGCACCGGAGGCCGTTACGGGCTGGAGACCATGTGCGTCGGTGGCGGCCAGGGCATGGCGATGGTGATCGAACGGCTATAGAGGCCCCGCCGTCGACGATCGGGACGTGTGCGGACGCCGCACACGTCCCGGCGCGAGGCCCGTCACCAGCGCAGGTCCACCGCGAAGTGTTTGGATCCGACGAACCTGCGGTAGGAGTCGAGGCCCTCCGGCTCCACGTCGACCCGGGAGTCCCGGCCCTCGGCGTTCTCCGACTCGAAGTACACCATCGCCTTCAATCTCGGAAAGTGCGACATCTGGGCTATCGCGTCCTCGAACACGGCGGCCTGGTGCAGCGGGTTGTCCTCGGAGTACCAGACCCCCCACTCCGCGATCATCAGCGGCTTGTCGGGGTACGTCGTGGCGGCCCAGTTGTAGAAGCCTGGCCAGTCGGGATCGGCGTCGGAGACCCGGTTCACCAGTTCGGCGAAGTCGCCGTGTCCGTGGCCGGGGTCGCTGTACCCGTAGGTGTCCCAACCGACCCAGTCGACCACGTCGTCGCCCGGATACAACCGCGAGTGCCACGGCATGTCCGTCCACTTCAGGTACGCCATGTAGACCATGACGGTGACGAGCCGGTCGGCCCCTCCGGCGCGCAGTCGCTCGACGACGTGGCGGTACATCGCGGCGTAGTCGTCGGCGGTGTATCCGGAGCCCTCGCGGTCGCGCACGTCGTCCTCCGGCTCGTGATGGACCGTGAAGAACATCGGACGGTCGAAGTTCTCGGCGATGTGCGCGGCGAGCTCGTCGAGGTACTCGTCGGTCGCGGGGTCGCCCGCCGCGATCTCGGCCCAGCTCGCGCCTGCCGGTTTCCAGTTCAGGAACAGCACCCGGGGGTGCTCCGGGTCGCTCGCCAGGGCGATCTCGGCGGCGGTCGGGAACACCTCGCCGCGTCCACGGTGGTACCCGTGGTAGATGTGCTGGTGGCGGCCGGTGTCGGCCTCGAACCGCAGCAACGCCTTGGTCTTGTCCTCCCGGGAGTGCGCGCCGGGGGCGACGCCCAGCAGGGATCCACAGGTGGGGACGAGCAGCGCGTCGGTGACGCAGCCGGCCGCGGCCTGCTGGTCGGTGGCGCGGGACTCGGCGTCGAACCCGTCCGGCGGCACGGTCGGCCGGACGGTCGGCTGCGTGGTCGACGACGGCTGCGGCACCGGGGACCTGGCACCCTGCGGCGGCAGTTCGAGTTGCAGCCGGGGGACACCGGTGTCGGCCTCCCTGGAGTGCAGCCGCCACAACTCCCCGGTGGCGGGTGTCGTCACCGCGAACGCCACCGTGCGGCCGGGCACGACCGCCTCGGTGACGTCGAAGGCGACGGTGGTGGTCTCCGGCGACACCCGGCGGGTGTCGAGGACCTTGCCGAAGGGCGGCGCCTCCAGCAGGTTGATCGCCGTCTCCGTCCACCCCGAATCAACCTGCGTGACCTCCAGCAGGCCGTGCCCGGCGGGTTCCACGAGTTCCAGTCGCAGCCGGGCCGCCGTGGGCACACCGGCGTCGGCGACCGCGAACCGCAGGTACGTGACCGAGACGCCCGCCTCCGACACGCCGACGTGCAGTTCGGTGGCCTCACCGGTGTTCGCCTCGGGTCTCCCGCTCACGGTGTAGGCGTCGCCGCGTGCCGGGGCGCCGTTCTCGTCGGCCTCGGCGACGAAGCCGTCGCCGAACAGGCCGAGCCCGTAGCCGGCCGTGACCACCGCCAGCACGACTGCCGCCGCGCCCGCTCCGATGGCGATGCGCCGTCTCCGTCCGATCCTCACCATGGCCGCCCCCTGCGCCGGTTGCCGGATTCGCTGCGTCTATTACCCCATTGATATGCGGCTTCGTGACGCCGACACCCCGAAAGTGTCGATATTCGTCGCATTCGGATGCCCGCGGGGCACACACGGCGCAGACAAGTGTCGGCAAGCCGACACGCCGACCAAATAGGTGACCTTGGGTGAATGTTCGGACACAATATGCCGATCCGGCCGTGTCCGTGCCGGTGGGAGGTCGTTGGTCCTTCGACGCCCTCGCTCGCCATCTCCTCACGAAAGGCCACGGGTTCGTTGACTGCCGCCCCTGTTCCCGGCCGCACGCTCGGCGACTACGTCGACGTCCTCAAACGTCACCGGTGGCTGCTGATCGGCGCCACCGTCGTCGGGCTCGCGTGCGGGGCCGGCTATTCGGCGCTGGCGCCCAAGAAGTACGAGGCCGTGACCTCGGTACTGGTGCAACCGACCGGCGCGGAGGAGGGCTCCCTGGCGCAGGGCCGCACCAGGGGTGAGATCAACCTGGACACCGAGGCGCAACTGGTCAAGTCCACCGAGGTCGCGGTGCTGGCCGCGACCCGGCTGGGCGAGGGCGCCGCCGAGCCGGCCGAGCTCTCCCGCCAGGTGAGGGTCACCGTGCCGCCCAACACGTCGATCCTCGACATCACCTTCGTCGCGTCCGAACCGCGTGCCGCCCGGGCCGGTGCCCAGGCGTTCGCGACGGCGTACCTCGAACACCGCGCCACGTCGGCGTACACCCGTCTGTCCGAACAGGCCGGAGCCACCGCCACGGAGCTCACCGAGCTACGCGGTCAGCGCGACGAACTCAGCGCCGCCATGGACGAGCTCAAGCCCACGAGTTCCCGGTACGCGGCCCTGAAGAACGACCGCGACATCCTCGACAACGAGATCGCCGACCTGACCGCCCGCAACAGCCGGTTGCGCACCGCCGCGGAGTCGGTCGGCTCGGGGAAGATCATCAGCGAGGCAGACGTGCCGTCCACCGCGGCGTCCCCGCACCGCCTCGTCAACATGGCGGGCGGCGCGACGATCGGGCTGTTGGCGGCGCTGCTGGTCATGGCGGTCCGGATGCGGTTCGCGGTCCGGATATGGCACCCGGGCGACGTCACCCGCCGCTGCGACGTCGAGGTGTTGACCACGCTCCCGGGCCGGCTCAGGATCAAGCCGACCGACGTCTTCGGCGCCTTCGGCCCGGTCGGGCGGGTGTTCGGGAAGCTGCGCCACGAGGTGGCCGCGGCGATGGGCGACACGACACGGGTCATCGTCGTCGCCGGGGTCGCACCGGGCTCCGCGTCCAGCGTGGTGTCGGCGAACCTGGCGGCGGCCCTTGCCAGGGCCGGTGATCCGGTGGTGGCGGTGGCGAGTCACCCGGGCGGGCCCGTCACGCTGCCCTCGCAACTCGGCGTGCCCGCGGTGCCGGGCCTGTCCGACGTGTTCGCCGACCGGGCGCGGTTGACGGCGGCGCTGCATCCGGCGGCGCGCCAACCGCTCCTGCACGTGATCGGCCCCGGCGGCTGCGCGACGGCCACCGGTCCCACCGGGGACATGGTGAGCGAGGTGTACGCGCGCCTGAAGGACCGGGCCGACTGGGTCGTGGTGGACGCCGCTCCCCTGTCGATCTCGGCGGACGCCCAGTTCATGGCGGGTCCCGCCGACGCCGTGATCCTCGCCGTCGAGTGTGGACGTGACCGGGTCGACGAGGTGCTCGACGCGGTCCAGGCCGTGCACCGGATCGGTGTCCCGCTGCTGGGCGCGGTGGTACTGCCGCGTTCGAGTGTGCCCACCGAGGCCCCGTTGACGGTGCCCCGGCACGAGGACCAGTCCCGGCGGCAGGGCGCGCGGCGGCCGGCGCCACGGCCCCGGCCGCGTGACGTGATGCCGTCGCCGGACGACACCCCGACGGAGACGATGCCCGTCGTCGACGCGCAGGGCGCCCCGGCCGGTTCCGGCACGGCCGATGACCACTGACCTCGCCCCGCGACCGGGAATGCGCCCGGTGCCGGGCGGTGCCCCGGCGGGGTCGGCGGCCACGCTGCTGACCGGGCCGGGCAGTCTGCTGACCTGGCTGATCGTGTTCTATCCGGTGTGGTGGGCGCTGGGCCTGGGGGCGTTGATCTTCCCGATCGTCGCCATCCCCATGGCGGTGTCGCTGTGGCGGCGGCGGCACGTCGAGGTGCCACCGGGCTTCGCGGTCTGGCTGGTGTTCTGCCTGTTGGTCCTGTTGAGCCTGTCGGCCCTGGACGTCGACCCGGCCGGAACCGTCGCCGAGGGCTGGTGGGGCCGGTTGCCGGGGGCGCTGTACCGCGCGACCGGCTACGGATGCGTCACCGTCATCGCGTTGTACGCCGTCAACCTGTCCGAGCGGGAGTTCCCACGCCGGCGGATGGTCAACCTGTTGTGCTGGCTCGCCGTGGTCACCGTCGCGGGCGGCCTGCTCGGCACCTTCGCCGGGCACCTGGAGTTCACCTCGCCGGTGGAGGCCCTGTTGCCGCCCAAGGTCGCGCGGGACGGCTTCGTGCAGTCCCTCGTACACCCGCAGGCGGCGCAGGTCATGGACTTCCTCGGATACGAGACGCCCCGTCCGGCCGCGCCGTGGGGTTACACCAACACGTGGGGCAACGTCCTGGCCGTCTGCGTCGGCTGGGTCGTGGTCGCGGCGTTCTGCTTCCCGGTGCGGTGGCGGTGGCGGATCGCGGCGGTGGCGCTGCTGGCGGTCGCGATCGTCCCGGTGATCCAGTCGATGAACCGGGGCCTGTGGTTCAACCTGGCGGTGGGCGCGGTCGTCGTCGCGATCCGGCTCGCGGTGATCGGTCAGTTGTGGACGATCGGTGTACTGGCGCTGGCGGGCGTCCTCGCGGTCGGCGTGATCGTCACGACACCGCTGGGCGAGGTGGTGCGGGCCCGGCTCGACAACGGGCACTCCGACGACGGCCGGGGCTTCGCCACCGCGGAGGCGGTGGAGGCGGTCGGCGAGTCACCGGTCCTGGGATTCGGTTCCACCCGCAAGACGATCGGTTCCGGTGAGTCCATCGCGGTCGGCCCGACCCCGGAGTGCCCGCGCTGCGGCGGGCGCACCCTCGGCGGCAACGGGCAACTGTGGCAGGTGCTGTTCGCCCACGGGATCGCGGGAACGGTGGCCTATCTCGGTTTCTTCGCCACCGTTCTGTGGCGGTTCCGCCGCGACCACACCGCCGTCGGGATCGTTGGATCGGTAGTGATGGTCCTGTCACTGACATCGATGTTCTACTACAACGCACTGGTGGCACCGCTGGTCATCACGATGCTGGTCTACGCGTTGATGTGGCGGAACGTCCGGGATCGCGCCATGGAGGGGAAGGCACGATGAGCGAACGGATCTCCACCGACGACGACGAACGGCGGCGGGCCGCGTACCTCGCCGAGGTGCTGACGGCGCTGTACCCGGCCCGTTCCGGCGGCACTCCCATCGAGTACATCGCGGTACCCGACATCCGCCGCCCCCGGGTGCTGGTGCCCTCGGCGTCGCGGCGGCTGGCGGCGACGGCGCTGCGGCACTACGCGCGGCCGGCCAGCCGGTCGGCCCGCTGGAAACGCGACGCCGCGGTGTCGGCGATCGTCACCGGGGTGGACCGGCTGCTGCTGCCCGACCGGCTCACGGTGGCCGCCGGGCCGGGTTGCGGCGACGTCAACGGGTACCTGCGGGCGGCGCTGGGCACCGACGTCCACCTGTGCATCCACATCGGTCCGGCCCGGGCGAACCGTAAGCCGGTACTTCAGCTCCTCAACTGCGAGGCCACCACCGTCGGTTTCGCGAAGCTGGGCGTCAACGGGCTGACCCGCCGGCTGGTCGGCGCGGAGACGGCGGCGTTGCGGGAACTGGCGCGCGCGGATCTGCGGCGGGTGCGGGTGCCCGCCGTCCTGCACGCGGGGACGTGGCGCGACAACACCGTCCTGGTGCAGGAGGCGTTGCCGGGTTGGCGGCGCCCGACCCCACCGGGGAGGGACCGGCTCGCCGCCGCGATGCGGGAGTTCGCCGAGTGCCGCGGCGTGCGGCGCTCCACACTGGGCGCCAGTCGGTACCACGAGCGGTTGCGTTCCCGGCTCGACGCGCTGACCGCGCGCACCGACTCCGACGCCACCGCACTCCTGGACGCCGGGTCCCGGCTCCTGTCGCGGCACGCCGACCGGGAACTGGCGTTCGGGAGCTGGCACGGCGACTGGACGCCCTGGAACATGGCGGTGTTCCCCGACGAGATCCTGCTGTGGGACCTGGAACGGTTCACCGAGGACGTCCCGATGGGATTCGACGCGTTGCACTACCGGCTGCAACGCGACATGGTCACCGCCGGGGGCGATCCGGCGACGGCGGTCGCCGCCGTACTGGCCGAGGCGCCGCACCTGTTGCGGCACTTCGACGTCGAGGAGGCCGCCGCCCGGGTCAGCGCCCTGCTGTACCTGGTGGACCTGGCGGTGCGTTACCTGACCGATCGGCAGGCAGAGGCGGGGGCGGCGCTCGGCGCGCTGGGCCGCTGGCTGCTGCCCACGCTGCTGCGTCACGTCGCGGCCGAAGGAGGCGTTGTGCTGTGAAACTGGCCGAACGGGTTCCCGCCCCGGTGAAGCGGATCATCCACTCGGGTACCCGCACGTACGGGAGGATGACCGCGCAGGGCAGGCTGCTCCCCGGTTTCCTGCTGTGCGGCGGGCAGCGGTGCGGGACGACGTCGCTTTACCGGGCACTGTCCACGCATCCGGCGATCATGAAACCGATACTGCACAAGGGGATCCACTACTTCGACACCGGCTACCACAACGGGATCACCTGGTATCGCGCCCACTTCCCGACCCGGGCGGCGGCGGTGCGCATCAGCGAGCACACCGGCCTGGCCGCGCAGGCGTTCGAGTCCAGCCCGTACTACCTGTACCACCCGCTGGCCGCCGAACGCTTCGCCCGTGACCTGCCGGGTGTGAGGCTGATCGTGCTGGTCCGCGACCCGGTGGAGCGGGCCCGTTCCCAGTACGCCCACGAGGTGGCACGGGGGTTCGAGGAACTGACGAGTTTCGAGGCGGCGCTGGCGGCGGAGGAGGAACGACTCGCCGGCGAGGTCGACCGGTTGCAACGCGATCCGCACCATTACAGCTTCAGCCACCAGCATCACGCGTACACGCTGCGCGGCCGGTACGCCGACCATCTCGACCGCATCGCACGGGTTATCGCCCGGGAACGGATCCTCGTCGTCGACAGCGGCGAGTTCTTCGCCGACCCGGAACCGGTGTACGACCGGGTGTTGCGCTTCCTGGGGTTGCCGTGGCTGGGCGACCCGGTGTTCGCCAGGCACAACGCGCGGCCGCGCACGGCGCCGTCGAACAAGGCGGTGGACGACAGGTTGCGGCGCGAGTTCGCTCCCCACGACGCACGGCTGGCCGAATGGCTGGGAGGGCCGCCTTCGTGGCGGACGTGACCGCCACCGCCGCCCGTACCGCGCGTGCCGCCCGGGACCGGGCGTTGCGCGGCACGGCGCGGGGCGGCCTGCTCAACCTGTTGGGGGCCGCCGTCGCCGGTGGCGGGGGGTTGGCGATCACCTGGCTGGCGGCGGCCGGGCTGGGTGCCACCGGCGCCGGGCAGTTCTTCGCGGCCACCGCGGCGTTCCTGGTGGCGGTCGCGTTCGCGCGGCTGGGCACCCCCACCGGCCTGGTCTACTGGATCGCCAGGTGCCGTACCGGTGACCCCGCCGGGCTGGACACGGTGTTGCGGTCGGCGGTGGTCCCGGTGGCGGTGGCCTCGACGGTGACGGCGGTGGTGGCGTTCACGGCCGCGCCGGTGCTGTCGGGTTGGAAGGCGGGCGGCGGGCCGGAGTACACGGCGGTGCTGCGGGCGCTGGCGGTGTTCGTCCCGGCGGCGGTGGCGATGGAGTTGCTGCTGGCCGCGACCCGCGGTTTCCAGCGGATGCGCGCGACGGTCGTTGTCGACAAGTTGGGCCGCACCCTCGCCCAGTTGGTGCTGTTGGCGGTCACGGTGTGGTGGCTGGAGACGGGTCCGCTGGGCGTGGCCCTGGCGTGGGCGCTGCCCTACGTCCCTGCGGCGGTGGCGGCGGGATGGTGGTGGCGTGGGCTGCGTCGTGACCGGTCGCGGCGGACCGTCGCGCCGGGGCCGGTGTCGGCGCCGGTCACACCGGCGGCGTTCTGGCGGTACACCTCGCCGCGGGCGGTGGCGGGTACCGCGCATCTCCTGCTGCAACGGATCGACATCCTGTTGGTCGCGGCGATGCTGGGCTTCTCGGAGGCGGCGTTGTACACCGTGGCGACCCGCTTCGTGACGGTGGCGCAACTGGTGTCGGGGGCGGTGGGCAGTGCGGTGCAGCCCCGGCTGGCCACGAGCATGTCCGGTGGTGACCTGGCCACCGCCCGGACGCTGTATCAGGTGACCACGGGCTGGATCGTCCTGGTCTGCTGGCCGCTGTTGTTGGCCGTGGGGTGGTCGGCGCCGTGGTACCTGTCGGTGTTCGGTGCCGAGTACGTGTCCTGGCAGGGTGTCGCGGTCGTGTGGCTGCTGGTGGCCGGGATGCTGGTGGCGACCGGCTGCGGTGTCGTCGACAGTGTCCTGGTGATGGCGGGCCGGGGGCGGTGGCAACTGTACAACGTGGTCACCGCGCTGGCGGTGAACGTCGTGTTGAACCTGTGGCTGATCCCGGCTCACGGCGTGGTGGGCGCGGCCGTGGCGTGGGCGGTGTCGTTGGCGCTGAACAACGTGGTGCCGCTGGTACAGCTCGCGGCCGGGCACCGGCTGCATCCGTTCGGCACCGGTACCGGGCTCGCGGCGGCGGTCGCGGCGTTCTGGTTCGGCGCGGTTCCGGCGGTGTCGCTGGCGTGGTGGGGCCCGACCGCGCTGCCGGAGACGCTCGCGGTGTCGGCGGTGGCCACGGCGGCCACGGCGCTGGTGTCGCGGCGTCGTCTTGTCCGACCGAGGGGTGACGGCGATGCGGGGGCGTGAGGCGTCGTGACCACCCGGAACCCTCCGATATGGAAGTGAGTGAAGAGATGCGGGCCGATTACACCGACGTGTTCAAGGATCCGGGGGCGGTCGCGAAGTACTCCGAGGAGACCTACGCGACGGGCACGTTCTCGTCCCGGGTGTCGGAGCGGCAGCGGCAGTGGTTGCGGGGGTTCGTGTCCGAGGCGTTCCCTGAGCCGCCGGTGCAGCACGACTTCGCGTGCGGCACGGGTCGCGCGATCCGCATGCTGGCGGGGATGGTGGCCGAGGCCCACGGCTACGACACCTCCGAGGCGATGCTCGCCAAGGCGGCGGAGTTGCGTACTCCCGCGCGGTTGCACCTGGTCGGCGCGACCGGGGAGCTGCCGGTGGACGACCGGCGCCCGGCGCTGGTGACGGTGTTCCGGTTGCTGCTCAACGCGAGCCCGTCGGTGCGGGACCGGGCGATGGACTTCGCCGCCGGGATGCTGCCCGACGCCGACGCCGGACTACTGGTGTGCGAGAACCACGGCAACGCGGGGTCGATCCGGCATCTGAAGGCGGTGTTCGGGCGGCCGGACTCCAAACGGTGGTTCGCGGAGTTGAGTCACGCCGACGTCATGGAACTGTTCGCCCGGCACGGTTTCGAGCTGGTCGCCCGGCAGGGCTTCACGATGCTGACGCAGGGTTTCTACAGTCGTGCCCCGTTGTCGTGGCTGGCGCCGCCGCTGGACGATCTGGCGTCGCGGCGGCGGTGGAGCGCGGCGGCGGCGTCGGACGTGTTGTACGTGGCGCGGCGCAGGCGTTGAGCGGCGTGGGCGGGCGCCTCCGTGCGGCACCCGCCCACGCACGTGGTGGCGGGGATCAGGCGAGTCCGGTGGCCATGGCCCCGGTCAGTGTGCCGTCGTCGCCGTCGAGTGACCAGATCATGGCGCCGCCGAGGCCGTTGGCCTTGACGTAGTCCATCTTCTGGAGGATGGTGGCCTCGTCGTCGTAGGACCAGAACTGGCCGTTGACGTACAACCAGACGGCCATCGCCTCGGCGTCGGTGTACCGGGTTCCGGGGCGGTTCTTGAGGACGTCGTAGTCCTCGATGCCGTTCTCCCAGGTTCCGGGTGCAGGTCCGGTCGCGGTCTGGTAGAGGCCGTTGTTGGTGCTGGGTACTCCGGCCCAGCCGCGGCCGTAGGCGGGTACGCCGAGTACGAGTTTGTCGGCGGGTGCGCCCTGGGCGAGGTAGGTGCCGATCGCCTGGTCGCCGCTCCAGCCGGTGGGTGACGGGTCGTCCGGCGGCGAGTAGATCTGCGCCTGGTGGTTGGTGGTGTTGCCCCACGCGCCGTACAGGTCGTAGCCCTGGACGGTGACGAAGTCGAAGTCGGCCATGACCTCGGCGACCTCGATTCCGGCGTCGATCTTGGCGGGGTCGGCGGGCAGGAAGGCGGACAGTTCGTAGGTGTCTCCGGTCTGTCGGCTCAGTGCGTCGAGTTGGGTTCGGAACTCCTGTACCAGGGCGGTGAAGTTCTGTTTGTCCTCGGGGCGGATGACGTTGCCGGTGTTGCCTTCGCTGCCGGGCCACTCCCAGTCGAGGTCGATGCCGTCGAAGACGCCCGCCGCGACACCGGTACCGCACTGCGGTTCGCCTCCGATGCACGGCAGGTTGCCCTTGATGAACAGGTCGATGCAGCTGGCGACGAACGCCTGCCGGTTCTGTGGGAGCGCGGCGTCGGAGAAGTACTTCGACCAGGTCCAGCCGCCCAGCGACATCATGATCTTCAGGTCGGGGTAGAGCTCCTTGAGTTCCTTGAGCTGGTTGAAGTTGCCGGCCAGCGGTTGGTTGTACACGTCGCCGACGCCGTCGACGGACTCGGCGGCGGTGAACCGGCGCTGGTAGTCGGCCCAGGCGTCGCCGACGCCGGTCTGGTTGGCCATGAAGCAGCGGCCCTGCTGGTTGACGTTGCCGAAGGCGTAGTTGATGTGGGTGAGGTCGGCGGCGGCGCCGGTGATGACCATGTCCTTGACCAGGTAGTTACGGCCGTAGATGCCCCACTGGGTGAAGTAGCCGACCTTGCGGTATTCGCCGCCGGGTTCACCGGAGTCGGGGCCGGTCCGGGCGGTGGCGGCGGCGCTGAACGGGGAGAGGTTCCCGGCCGCGTCGACGGCCCGCACCGTGACCTGGTAGGACGTGTCGGGTGTGAGTCCGGTGAGGGTGGCGGTGGTGCCGGAGGTCTCGGTGGCGGCCTGCCCGTTCACGTGGACCTGGTATCCGGTGACGCCGACGTTGTCGGTGGCGGCGGTCCACTGGAGTGAGACGGTGCGGGCGGTGGTGCCGGTGACGGTGGGCGTTCCGGGTGCGCTCGGGGGTTCGGTGTCGTCGCCGGGTCCCTGTCCACCGGTGCAGTCGCCGTCGTTTATCCGGCAGTCGACGGGTGGGGAGTTGGTCCCGGAGTAGGCGACGTTGAAGCCGATGGTGAGCGAGCCGCCGGGTGCGATATCGCCGTTCCAACTGGTGTTGGTGACGGTGACGCGTTGTCCGGAGACGGTGTAGGAGGCGTTCCACAGTGCGCTGACACGGTGGCCGTCGGGCAGGGTGAAGGCCAGGGTCCAGCCGGAGACCGTGGCGGCGGAGTCGTTGGTGATGACGTAGTCGGCGGCGTAGCCGGTGCCCCAGTCGGGGCCGGGACGGAACTCGGCGGTGAGTCCGGTCTGGGCGTGGGCGGTGGTGGTGAGGCCGAGTGCCGTCACCAGCACGGTTCCGATGATGAGGAGGGCACGGATGAGTCTTCGCATGACGTTACTTCCAAACAATCGTTAAGAAGTCTTTCAGTTGCCATGAGAAGGTTACTTAATCAATGGACATGTGTCAATCTCTCGTGGCAGGACGCCCGCCCCGGCGCAACCCGTGCATCCCGCTACTGAGCAACAGACCCGCCGCCACCGGCGCGTCGTGCACCATGTACCGGGTGAACATCCGGCGCGGTTCCGCCGCCAACCGGTGCAGCCACTCCAGGCCACCACGCTGCATCCAACGGGGTGCCCGGCGCCGGTTGCCCGCCACGAAGTCGACGGCCGCACCGCAACCCAGGAACCACGCCCTCGGCAACGCGCCCGCCAACCGCGCGATCACCCGCTCCTGCTTGGGGAATCCCAGGCCCACGAACACCACGTCCGGTCGCGCCGACACCATGTCGTCGACCAGCGACCGCAGAACCGCCGGATCGGCGTCGAAACCCATGGGCGGGCTGCACGCACCCACCACGTGCAGGCCGGGAAGCGTCGCGATCAACCGGTCCGCCGCCCTCGCCGCCGTGGCGCGGTCTCCACCGGGCGCACCCCCCAACAGGAACACCCGGCGGCCGTCCTCGGCCGCCGCCCGGCTCAGGCTCCAGATCAGGTCCGAACCCGCGACCCGCTCCGGCAGTGCCGAACCGGCCAGCCGCGACGCCCACACCAGCGGAGCCCCGTCCGCCACCACCAGGTCGCCCGCCGTCACGTGGTCTCGCGACTCGGGGGACCTACGGGTCTGCCGCAGGATGTCCACGTTGGGGGTGACGATCCGGCCGCCCCGACCTCGGCGCAGCTCGGCGCGCACCCGGTCGACGACCTCCGCCTGGGTCACCGCGTCGAAGGCCAGCCCGCCCACCACGACCCTGGTGAGGGTGTGGCCACTTCGGGTAGTCGTATCACTCACGCCGCATGACGCTAGCCGCCGGAACACCGTGACGGAGTGATTTCGGGCCAACCGATCCCGACACCGCCGTGAAAAGCCGTGTCACCTGCGGCCGCGGTGAAATCATCGGTCCGGTGGGCGTGTCCTATCGGGTACCCGCCGCCGTTATACACAGTGACGGAATTCGACCGGGGGCGAAGATCGAGATGACAGTGGCGAGAGAACGTACCAAGGTGCTCTTCATCGGAGGGCTGGGCCGCAGCGGGACCACACTGCTGGAACGACTGCTCGGCCAGCTACCGGGGGCCTGGCCACTCGGTGAGGTGGCGCACCTGTGGGAGCGGGACGTCCGCGACGACGAGTGCTGCGCGTGCGGCGCGTCGTTCTCGGCGTGTGAGTTCTGGCAGCGGATCGGGCGCACCGCCTTCGGCGGTTGGGACCGGCTCGACCTCGACCGGGTCTGCCGGCTCAAGGCCACGGTGGACCGCACCCGGCACATCCCGGCGCTCGCCGCCAGGCAGCTCAAACCGCAGCAACACTCACTCGTCACCGAGTACGCCGACTACTACCGGCGGATCTACACGGCCGCCGCCGCCGACGCCCGGGCGCGCGTCATCATCGACTCCTCCAAGCACGCGTCGCTGGCGTACGTCCTGCGGTGGTGCCCGGACATCGACCTGCGGGTCCTCCACGTGGTCCGCGACTCGCGCGGCGTCGCCTACTCGTGGACCAAGGAGGTGACCCGCCCGGAGTCCGGCAGCCGCGACCAGATGACCCGCTACTCACCCACCCGCGCGGCCCTGCTGTGGAACGCCCAGAACGCCGCGTTCGGCCTGCTGCGGCGGAGGGGCGTACCGGTGCGGCGGGTCAGGTACGAACGGCTCATGTCGGATCCGCGCGGCGTCGTGGCGCGGCTGGCGGAGTGGGCGGAGATACCCGTGACGCCCGCGCAGCTGCGCTACATCGGCGACGACTACGCGGATCTGGGGCCCAGTCACTCCGCCGCCGGGAACCCGATGCGGTTCACGGTGGGGCGTATCCCGCTACGCCACGACGACGCGTGGACGACCGCGCTTCCGGCCTCCCACCGGCGGCTCGTGGAGGCGATCACCCGGCCGCTGCTGGGCCGCTACGGATACCTCGACCGGGAACCGGGTTCGGACGTCCGCCGGGACTCGGCGTTCCCACGGCAGTCCGGCGACGCCGGTTCCGAGGAGGTGCTGCCGTCGCGGTGCGTGGCCAATCCGCACACCGCCTACCGATCGGAGTGACGCCGGCGCGTGCGGGGCGTCCTCCCGCACGCGGCCTCCCACCATCCGGCCCGAGTCACCCGGCTCCGGCCCCGGTACGGCCCGCCGAGGCGTCCCGGCGACGGCCGCGACAGACGACGTCCGCACGAACGATATGGAGCGCACGATGACCGACTGGCCGTCGATCGGCGTGGTGATACCCACGCACGACCGTCCCGACCTGATGCGAGCCGCACTGGACTCGGTGCTCGCGCAGCGCTATCCGGGCCGGATGTCGGTGATCGTGGTGTTCGACCGGGCGAAGCCGGACACCTCACTGGAGTGCGACGGCGACCGGCCGGTCCGGGTCTCGAAGAACCGGCGCACCCCCGGCCTGGCCGGTGCCCGCAACACCGGGATCGACGCCGTGGACACGGATCTGGTTGCCTTCTGCGACGACGACGACGTGTGGTTGCCCGGCAAGCTCACCGCGCAGGTCGCCGCGATGGAACCGGGTACCGAGATGACCACCTGTGCGATCAGCGTCGCCTACCGGGGCAGGACGACACCGCGGTTGGCGGGCAAGACCCGGGTCCGGCAGTCGGACCTGTTGCGGTCCCGGATGATGATGCTGCACTCCTCGACGTTCCTGTTGCGACGCGATGCCCTGCTGGGCGGGCTCGGGATGGTCGCCGAGGACGCGCCGGGCAGCCAGAACGAGGACTGGGACCTGCTGCTGCGGGCGGCACGGCGCCGACCGATCGTCCACGTCGACTCCCCCTACGCCAAGATCCACTGGGGTGGTTCGCACTTCGAGACCCGGTACGACACCAAGATCTCGTCGTTGCGGTGGATGCTGGACCGCCACCCCGAACTGCACGGGTCACCGGTGGGCGCGGCACGGGTGTACGGCCAGTTGTCCTGTTGGCACGCTGCGGTGGGTGACCGCCGGGCGGCGTTGCGGTGGGCGGGCCGGGCGACCCGTTCCCAGTGGAAGGAGCCGCGGGCGGTCATCGGCGCCGCTGCGGCGCTGGGGCTGGTCAGGGTGCCGACCGTACTGAGCCTGCTGCACCGCCGGGGACGCGGCCTCTGACGGCTCGCCTCTAAGGCGCGGGCGGCGACGGTCCAGGTGGGGCTCCAGCGTTCCACGGCGACGAGCCCGGCTTCGGCGAGGACCCGGTCCATCGCGGTCTCGTCGAGCAGTTCGGCGTCGAACTCCTGGCGCCACGTCCGGCCGCCGAGCCGGTACTCGACACGTCCCCGGAACCGGTCGCCGTCGCGGTCCAGCACCAGGAATGAGGTGTTCACCTCACCGCTGACACCGTCGGCGGCCTCGATCCCACGCATCCGCCCCACGTCATAATGTCCTATGTACACGCGGCCGTCGGCGGCGAGATGCCGGCTCGCGGCCGTGAGGAACGTGTTGCGCTGCACCGCGTCGGCCTCGTTGACGAAGTGGCTCGCCAACACGACGTGGTCGAAGGTCGCCGACAGGCGCAGCGATCCCAGTTCCGCGAGGACCGGGTTCACCCGCGCGTCCAGACGGGCGAGCATGTCCGAGGAATCGTCCACGCCGGTCACGTCGAAACCCCTGGCGGCCAACGGGTTGGCGAGCCGTCCGACTCCACAGCCGAGGTCGAGCACGCTTCCCGGTGGCGTCAACCGGCTCAACAGCGGCGTGAACTCCGGTTCGGCGGACAGGTGGAGATAGACCTCGACGGGTGAGCCGTCGGGGGCGACGGGCGATTCGGCGGTCATACGGCCCTCCCGGGATCCGGCCGGCGGTGATACGCCGAGGACCAGCGGCCCTGGTGTGGCGCTGGTCCTCGGCACCCGGACCACCGTGGGGTCGGTGGTCGGGTCACGTCTGTCGTCGGTACTGCGGTCCTCCGCGGCGGGGCTACTGGACGCCGGCTCCGGCGGTCCGGGAGCGGTGCATGGACAGCACGTACTCGACCAGGTTGATCAACACGGCCTTCGTGGACTCCCGCTGGCGGGCGTCGCAGGGCACGATCGGGGTCTGGGGGGCGACGGCGAGGGCTTCGCGGACGTCTTCGATGTCGTGGAACTGCTTACCGTCGAACTGGTTGACGGCGACCAGGTAGGGCAGGCGACGGTGCTCGAAGAAGTCGATCGCGGCGAAGGAGTCGGCCAGCCGCCGGGTGTCCACGATGACGACGGCGCCGATCGCGCCGCGGACCAGTTCGTCCCACATGAACCAGAAACGGGTCTGTCCGGGCGTACCGAACAGGTACAGGATCAGGTCGTTGTCGATGGTGATGCGGCCGAAGTCCATGGCGACGGTGGTGGTGGTCTTCTGCGTGACGAGGTCGTTGTTGTCCACCCCCTCCGACGCGGAGGCCATGATGGCCTCGGTCGTCAACGGAGTGATCTCCGAAACCGAACCCACCAATGTGGTCTTACCTACGCCAAACCCACCGGCGATGACGATCTTCGCCGAGGTTACCCGTCCGTTTGTAGGGCGGTCAGCCACGTTCAAAGCCTCCGAAGTCCACTGAGCACTCTTTCGAGCAGTTCGGTGCCGACCACATCGTCACCGTCGGAAATACCCGCCGGTTCGTGCACAGCCAGCAGGCCGTCGGCGGCCATGTCGGCCACCAGCACCCGCGCGACTCCAAGCGGCATCTGCATTCGGGCGGCTATCTCCGCCATCGACTGCAAACCCACACCACACATCCCGGCGATCGTTTGTTGTTCTTGTCCGGCAAGGAATCCACCGGAACGACCTCTCGCGGTCGTTTCTACCAACGCTTCCATGGCGATATCCAGCCGGGGCCGGGTACGACCGCGTGTAACCGCATATGGACGTACCAGGGCGCCCACGCCGATCGAATCATCACGATCGAGAACCATCGCTACTCCCAACGCTGTCATCCGTCCAGGACGACGAGGTAACTGGCATTAATTGCCACATATGTCTGAATTCCTAGTTATTCCGTTGTCGTTCGGCCACGCGCGAGCCGTCAAGGACTCTACCGCGCCGGGGCGATTCACGCACCCCCTCCGCCGGAGGCGCCGCGGACCTCTGGCGTCAACGCCGCACCCACCCGGTCGACCAACAGGGCCATCTCGTAACCCACCTGGCCGACGTCACAGGTGCGCGACGCCAGCACCGCGAACGATGAACCGTCGCTGATGGACATCAGGAACAGGAATCCGTTGTCCATCTCCACCACCGTCTGGAGCACCGCGCCGCCCTCGAAGCAGCGGGACGCGCCCTGAGTCAGGCTCACCATGCCCGAGGCCACCGCCGCCAGTTGATCGGCCCGGTCCCGGGGCAGGTTGCGGGACGCGGCCATCAACAGACCGTCGGCCGACACCGCCACCGCGTGCGCCACTCCTGGCACACGTTCGGCAAATCCGGCCAGCAGCCAGCCGAGATCCTGCACGCCCGTCTGCGTCGTCATCAGTTGCGCTCCTTGTCAGACCTGTTCCTCAGGTTGCTCGTCATCGAAGTGTCGTTGCCTCGTCCACGCTGTACACCCCGGTGGTATGCGGCCAACAGTCCGCGTACGTTCTCGGGATCGCGCCGCGTCGGCTTGGCCATCGGCTCTGGGCCGTTGTCCACCGAACCCGGCACCAGGCGCTCCATCGGCCGCCGCTTGGGAAGCCCCGCGCTGGTCGACTCCTCCGGTGCGAGCTCGGTCAGCTCGGCGGCGATCCGCCAACCCTGGTCGGCGGCCGTCCGCCACCGGTTCTCGTCATAGGACGGTTCCGGCCGGTTGACGACCGGGTCGAACTCGGGGACGTCCGGCATCTCCGGTGGAGTGCCGATCTGCCTCCGAGGCAGCCCCGCCCCCGGGTCCGGCGGAGGACGCCAACCACCCGAGTCCGACCCGCCGGCGGCGGGTTCCGGACCGGAGGTGGCCGATGAATCCTCGACGAGCCCCGATTCGTTGCCCGGGAACGACTCCGGCGTCCCCGTTCCAATGCTGTCGCCGAGTCCACCGTAACCGACGGACTCGGTGTCCGCCGATGCCGGACGCGGCGGTGGTGTACTCGTCTTGAACCACGCCGACTCGACCTCGCGGAAGATCGGCAACTCCATCGTCTCGTCCATGGCCGGGAACCTGGCCGCCGCCTGCGCCACCGGATCGGCGGTGCGGGCGCCGTTGGCGCCGGTCGGCCAGGACGGCGGCCCGTCGCCACCGCGCGGTGACGGGATCTCCGGGGCCGGCCCCGGCAGCGGCGCCGCGTCCAACCGGATCATCGGCAGGGCCACGGCTCCGGAATCGGCGGCACCCTCGGCGACGATCTCGCCGGTGACCTCCATGATCTTGCGGCGCGGCAGGCCGCCGGCGTCCGACGTGTCACCCGGAACGAACGAGACACCGGAGGAGCCCGCCATGGACGGGGCCGGGTCACGGTCACGGCGCGGCAGTTCTCCGGCGCCGTTGGGCGGCTGAGTCGGGTAGGAGTCCGGGCTGAACGGCTTGACCTGCGGGGTGTCAGGCAGGTCGAGCGGTTCGAACAGGCTGCGGGAGGAGTCGGCCGGGCCGGCCGCCGCGAACCCGCCGTACGGCGGCAGTTCGGCGGCCGGTGCGGGCGCGGCGTTCAACATGCGGCCGCCGACGCCGCCGGTGAGCACCTGCGGTGTCAACACGACCTCGGCGACAGTGCCGCGTCCGGGTGCCTCCTGCAGGGTGACCTTCAGGTTGTGGCGGTGCGACAGCCGCCCGACCACGACCAGACCCATCATCCGTGACGCGGAGATGCCCACGGACGGCATGTCGGCCAACTGGGCGTTGAGGTCGTCGAGCTGGCTCGGCGACATGCCGATGCCCCGGTCGGTGATCCGGACCAGGATCTCGGCCCCGACCTGGCGCGCCTCGGCGATGACGGCCGTGTCCGGCGGGGAGAACGCGGTGGCGTTGTCCAGCAACTCGGCGATGAGGTGCACGATGTCGTTGACCGCGGCGGCCTCGACCTCGGAATCGGCCAGTACCGTGCCGAACTCGATCCGCGTGTACTGCTCCACCTCTGACTGGGCGGCGCGGAGCACGTCACCGATCTGGGCGGAGTTGCGCTCCACGCGGGTGGAGTCGGCGCCGGCGAGCACCAGCAGGTTCTCGTCGTTGCGGCGCATCCGGGTCGCGAGGTGGTCGAGCTGGAACAGTTCGGCCAGCCGGTCCGGGTCCTCCTCGCCGCGCTCCAACCGGTCGAGGTGACCGATCAGGCGGTCGACCAGGTTCTGGCTCCGGCGGGCGAGGTTGACGTACATCTGCGACACCGACGCCTGTAGGGTCGCCTGTTCGGCGGCGGTGCGGACGGCCTCCCGGTGGACCAGGTTGAAGGCACCGGCCACGGTGCCGACCTCGTCGCGGTTGTCCATCTGCAGCGGGTCGTCGAGTTCGGCGATGATCTCCTCGGGCGTGCGCTGGCCGAGGCCGTCCGAGTCCCGCATCGCCTGGACCGCCTGGGGCAGGCTCACGTGGGCCACCTCCAGGGCGCCCTCACGCAACTGCCGGAGGCTCAGCGCCATGGACCGGGCGATGACCAGCGCCAGCAGCACCGCCAGCACCAGGGTGATCAGCACCAGGGCCATCTCGATGAGCACCCGCTGCACGACCGCGTCACGGACCGACGCAGCGAGCATGACGGCCTCGTCCTCGATGGCGGCGACGAACGCGTGGCTCGCGGCGCGGCGGTCGTCGTAGGCGGCGGTCAGGTCGGCGTGGCTGAACTGCGGCACGGTCTCGGGGGTGCCGTTGAGGATGAAGGTCTCGAAGGTGTTGGCGTTGCGGCTCGTGCTGGACCCCAGGCCGGTCTCGGCGTTGTTCAACGCCTGGTTCTGCTCGGGGGTGCTGGTCTCGGCCAGGTCCTTCAGCGCCTGCTCGCGTGCCATCAGCAACTGGAGCAGTTCGGTGTAGTTGCGCGGGCCGACCGGCTCGCCCGCGGGCATCCGGTACGCGATCAGGCGGGCGCGCTCGGAGTTCTCGTTGGCCTCGGTGACCAGACCACTGACGCGCAGGTCGCGGGTCAGGTCCAGGTCGGTGCTGACGTCCACGGTGTAGTCGTTGATGTACTGCAGCCACGCGATGAGGGCGCCGTACTCGCTGAGGTCGCCGTTCTTGGCCTCTCCGTCCATCACCTTCGTCCGGACCGCGGACAGCCCGGCGAGGGTCTGTTCGATGTCGTCCAGCGTCTGGCGGAACTCGGGGCTCTCCTCGGGCAGGTCCGCACGACCGGCGCGGTAGTCCTCGATCAGGCCGTCGGAGGTGCCGACGGCGCCCTCGAAGCGGGCGATCGCCTCGGCCTCCGCCTCCAGGTCGACGTTGTCCTTGTTGATCTGGATGGCCGCCTCGGCGCGCTCGGACTGCAGTCCGTACAGCAACTCGTTGGCGAGCGCGTTGAACTCCACGAGCGCGGCGGCGTCACCGGAGGTCAACGCCTGGTTGCTGGACTCGTACAGCCGGATGCCCGCCATACCGGCCAACACCGTGATCGGAAGGAGCAGAATGAGCCCCAGTTTGGAGCGAATGCGCATATCGGCCAGCCTGGGCAGGCCGAACTTGCGCCGCGGCGGGGCGACGGTCGCCTCCGTCGTGCTGCGCTTGCTCACCGTTTCGAACCCTCCTGGGGTTTCATTTCTGGTCGTCTGAGGTTCCGACGCCATGCATATCTCGGGCAGCCGCATCTCGCAAGAGCCCTCGCGATTTCACCATGCGCGGCGTGGAAATGGAAGTGCAGGGCAAATCGAGGGCTTCCTACGGGCGGCAATTCGGACATATCGAACTGCTGACTATTGTGTGTCGACTCGACCGCACACCTTGACCGGCGTTCCGGCCGACGGCCCGACAGGGCCGTCACGAGCGGTGAACCGACCGGTGATCGCCGTGGTGGTGCTCCAGAGGGGTGCTGGTCGCGGGGGTGTCGCGCTTATCGGTCACATCATACGGCGCGGATCCGGTGAAGATCGAACGACGCCGCCTCCGAAAGTGTATGCGGCACCGGATGCGGCCTTTCTCCGCCCCGGCCGCACCGTCCGTTTTACGGCCACACACCGTCACGAAATCATTCGAAAGAGTGACGGCCAGGCGTGTCCATAACGCTTTACCGACATGGTCACCTGGCATATCACCCCGCTTTCGGCCAATGTGTCCGATGCTGTGACGATTGCCGCCGATTAAGGACATTTTCGGGGAATTTAATACGGACATTCGGCGTATGCGACGATATTCCGGCTCATTCAGCACGGACGGAGACGTACTCGCTGTGCGACACTGTCCAGCCGCATCACGGCAAAGTAACGAAGGTAAACGACACAGGTCGCCGAAGTCCCGGCGCGCGGCGTCACACGCCGCGGCCGTGACCCGGCGACATCACAACGACCGACACTCCTTTGGGGGCCCGGACACGTGACACACGCACACTTCGCCTACGGGTGGGTCAACCCGCTCATGGGCTTCGGATTCGCCCTCGCGGGCTCCTACCTCGGCCTGACGTGCATGATGCTGGCCCGCCGGCAACCGGCCGGCCGGGCCCGGGTGCGCTGGCTGTTCCTCGGTTCGCTGGCCATCGGCGGCACGGGCATCTGGATGATGCACTTCATCGCCATGATCGGCTTCAGCGTCACCGGCGGCGACGTCCGGTACGACCTGTCGATCACCGCGCTGAGCCTGGTCATATCGATCATCTCGGTGGCCTTCGGCCTCTTCGTGGTCGGCCTCGGCAGGCCCACGGTCGGCAAGGTGCTGGTCGGCGGCCCGCTCACCGGGATGGGGGTCGTGGCGATGCACTACACGGGCATGGCCGCGGTGAACATCTCCGGCACGATCCACTACGACCCGCTGTGGGTGGCCGCCTCGGTGGCCATCGCACTGGTCGCCGCGACCGTCGCCCTGTTCTTCACGACCTGGGTCGCGGGCCGCGGCTCGCTGGCGGCGGCGTCGCTCATCATGGCCGCCGCGGTCTGCGGCATGCACTACACGGGCATGGGTGCCGTCTCGGTCGAGATCGTCAACCGGGGCCTCGACCGGGTCCCGGGCGTCGATCCGCTGATCCTGATGGTCCCCATCCTGCTGCTGGCCACCGTCGTCCTGGTGACGTTGATCGTGGGTGTCCTCGGCGGGAAGGACGACGCCGAGGACGCGGTCGCGGCCGTGACGCGCCGGGCGAGCCGGTCCGAGACCGGTACGCACCGGACACCACGTCACGCCGAACCCGTGGCCGCCGCGCCCGCCGAACCGGCCTTCTGGTCGGCGGCCGACGTGGCGCAACCCGAACCGGACGCGCCCGGCAATCCCGGCCGCCGGCCCACCCTGAGCGCCGCGATGCGGCTGCGGGAACGGCCGAGGCCGTTCACGCCGCCACGGCCTCGGGAAGCCGGCGACTGGGAACGGCAGGACGCCGACGAGACACCCTGGTGACCCGCCGTGCCCGACGCACCGGGCACGGCCACCGCGGGCCGGACCTCCTCCCCCGGGGTCCGGCCCGCTCCACGTCCGGTGTCAGCCGGCGATGAGTTTGGCGTAGGCGGGTTTGACGACGTCGTCGATGAGCGCGAGGCGTTCGTCGAAGTCGATGAACGCGCTCTTCATCGCGTTGACCGTCAGCCAACGCAGTTCCGGCCACCCGAACCCGAACGCCTCCGACAGCAACGCCATCTCGCGGGACACGCTCGTAGCACTCATCAACCGGTTGTCGGTGTTGACGGTGACCCGGAACCTCAGCTTCGCGAGCAGCCCGATCGGGTGCTCCGATATCGACGCCGCGGCACCTGTCTGCAGGTTCGACGAGGGGCACAGCTCCAACGGCAGCCGGGTGTCCCGGACGTAGGCGGCGAGCCGTCCCAGCACCGGTTCGCCGTCGGCGCCGGTGGTGACGTCGTCGACGATCCGCACCCCGTGACCGAGCCGGTGCGCGCCGCACCACTGGATGGCCTGCCAGATCGACGGCAGGCCGAACGCCTCACCGGCGTGGATGGTGAACCGGGCGTTCTCCCGCTGCAGGTACTCGAAGGCGTCGAGGTGGCGGGTGGGTGGGAAGCCGGCCTCGGCGCCGGCGATGTCGAATCCGACGACGCCGGTGTCGCGGTATCGCACCGCCAGTTCGGCGATCTCCATGGAACGGGCGGCGTGCCGCATCGCGGTCAGCAGCGCCCCGATCCGGATGGGGCGGCCGTTCTCGGCGGCCGTGCGGGCGCCTTCGGCGAACCCGGCCAGCACCGCCTCGACCACGGCGTCGAGCCCCAGTCCGCCCTCGGTGTGCAGTTCCGGCGCGAACCGGACCTCGGCGTACACGACACCGTCGTCGGCCAGGTCCTCGGCGCACTCCCGGGCGACCCGGCGGAGGTTCTCCTCGGTCTGCATGACCGCGACCGTGTGGGAGAAGGTCTCCAGGTATCGCTCCAGGGAACCGGAGTCGGCGGCGGCGTGGAACCAGTCGCCCAGGCCGGAGACGTCCGTGGTCGGCAGCGGGTGGCCGATCGCGTCGGCCAGCTCCACCACGGTCGCCGGTCGTAGTCCACCGTCGAGGTGGTCGTGCAGCAGGGCCTTGGGAGCCTGCCGGATCTCTTCTATGGACAAGGTCATCCGGAAAGGATACGCCCGGTGATATCGGCATCGCTTGTGGTGATCCGGGGCCGGACGGCGGTCGTTCTAGAGCTGCACGCGGTCCCACGGGGTGGGGCCGGGCCTGCCCCGGCCGGTGAGGACGAGGCCCCATTCGAGCGCCCACCTGCGATGCCACACCAGCGACGGGTCCACCGGTGAGTTGACGTGGCCGCCGCGGCGCTGCGCGTCGGTGAACAGCCAGTCCAGACAGGAGTAGAGGTCGAGCATCTCGGCGACCTCGCGGGCGTCGCGCACGTCGGGCCGGGCGCGGCCGCGCCACGCCGACATCGGTTCACCGGTGCGCAGATCGGGCATGAGGGACGGCAGGCCGTCGGTGCAGTACTGGGACGGGTCCAGATGCGACACCAGGCCGAGAATCCACGCCAGCGTGTACAGCGACTCCAGTTGCTCGGAGTAGCGCCGGGAGTCGCCGTTGCCGGTGGCGATGAACTGCCACTCGTCGCGGGTCAGCTCCTCCAGGACCCGCGCGTCGAGCAGCCACCGCATCGCCATCTGCGGCGGCATGTCGAACACCCGGGCCTGCACGATGTTCAGGATGACGGCGCGCGCCTCGATGTCGCGCTGGGACCGCATCGTCACCGAGTCGTCCGAGCCGAAGATCGACGGAAGGTAGTCGGGGCGGACCGGCAGTCCCAGTTGTGCGAGGTCGTCGCAGGTGCGTGCGCGGATCTGCCGGGGGTCGAACAGTAGTGGCGTCACTGGCGGCCTCGCCTATCGGTTGCGTGGCTTGAGCACCGCTGTCACCGTCGTCGACTGTGGAGGAGGCGTCGGCGGGTCGCGAACGGCGTGACGTCCCGGGCCGGGCTTGCCCGTCTGGGACGACGAGGGACGCCGCCGACCGCCGTCGTTCCTCTCAGGCCGACAGCACTGACTTAAGGGCTCTTAAAATGCACTCTACCCCTCACCCCGCGTTCAAGGTAATTGCCGTCACAGCGAAAAACCAGCCGCCGACCGGGTGGTAATGGCCGGATTATGGACCGGGACTTCAGCCGATCCGGTCGATGACGAGACGTCGTTCCGGTGCCACGGAGCCGATCTCGATCGCACCGGCCAACACCTGCCTGGCGGCCTCGAACCGTCCGGGGTCGTCGGCGTGCAGCCGCAGTACGGGCTGACCGGCCTTGACCGGCTCTCCCACCGCGGCCAGGATCTCCACGCCCGCACCGGCCGAGACCGGGTCGCCCTGCCGGGCCCGGCCCGCGCCCAACCGCCACGCGGCTACGCCGACGTCGTAGGCGTCCATGGCGGTCACGACGCCGTCGGTCTCGGCGAGCACGTCGTCGGTCTCGGGCGCGGTCGGCAGGGTCGCGTCGGGGTCGCCGCCCTGCGCCGTCACCATCGCGCGCCAGGCGTCCATCGCCCGGCCGTCGGCCAGTGCCGCCGCCGGGTCGGCGTCGGGCATGCCGGCGAGGTCCAGCATCTCGCGGGCGAGTGCGAGGGTCAACGCGACCACGTCGGCGGGTCCGCCGCCCGCCAGCACCTCCACGGACTCGGTCACCTCCAGCGCGTTCCCGGCGGTGCGGCCCAGCGGTGTGGACATGTCGGTCAGCAACGCCGTGCAGCGGACCCCGTGGGCCTCGCCGAGCCTGACCATCGTGGCGGCGAGCCGCCGCGCGGCGTCGACCTCCTTCATGAAGGCACCGGAACCGACCTTCACGTCCAGTACCAGCGCGTCGGTGCCCTCGGCGATCTTCTTGCTCATGATGGACGACGCGATGAGCGGGATCGACTCGACGGTGCCGGTGACGTCGCGCAGCGCGTACAGCCTGCGGTCGGCGGGGGCGAGGCGGTCACCGGCGGCGCACACCACGGCGCCGGGGTCGGCGAGCCGGTCGATGAACTCCTCGTTGGACAGGGCGGTGCGGAATCCGGGGATGGTCTCCAACTTGTCGAGGGTGCCGCCGGTGTGGCCCAGGCCCCGCCCGGACAGTTGCGGCACCGCCACCCCGAACGACGCCACCAGCGGCGCGAGCGGGAGGGTGATCTTGTCCCCGACGCCGCCGGTGGAGTGTTTGTCCACGGTGGGCCGGCCGACGCGCGACAGGTCGAGCCGGTCGCCGGAGTCGATCATGGCCTTCGTCCAGTCGGCGATCTCGCGGTCGTCCGCACCGTTGAGGAGGATGGCCATGGCCAGCGCCGACATCTGTTCGTCGGCGACGGTGCCGTCGGTGTAGGCGGCGATCACCCACTCGATCTGCGCGGTGGTCAGGGCACGGCCGTCCCGCTTGGCGCGGATGACGTCTACTGCGTTGATCACGTGGCTGGTTCCTCTCGTTGTCGCGCCGATGTCCGGCGTCGTTCCTCCCCGTCGAGAACGGCGGTCACGTCGTGGACCCCGGGGTCAGGTCAGGTGGTCGGGGCCGAAGGCGTCGGGCAGCAGGTATGACAGCGGCACCGGTTCGGGTTCGGCGTCGATGAGGCAGTCGGGGCCGCCGTGTTCGAACAGCAGTTGGCGGCAGCGGCCGCACGGTGTCAACGGCCGCCCGTCACCGTCCACGCAGGCCATCGCGACGAGCCTGCCGCCACCGGTCGCGGCCAGGCGCGACACCAGGCCGCACTCCGCGCACAGCGTCAACCCGTACGAGGCGTTCTCGACGTTGCACCCCGAGACGATCCGGCCGGAGTCGGTCAGTGCCGCCGCCCCGACCGGGTACCGCGAGTACGGCACGTAAGCCTGGCGCATCACCTCGACCGCGGCCTCCCGCAGGGCACGCCACTGCGTCTCGTCCAGTCTCCCCGTCATGTCTGTTCCTCCCGTGTGAACCCCGGACACGGCCGTGCCACCGGTGGGTCACCGGTGGCACGGCGTCGGTCACGCCTTGGTGTAGGGCTTTCCGTCGGCCGCGGGCGCCCGGACCCGGCCGATCAGTCCGGCGACGGCCACGATCGTCACCAGGTAGGGCAGCATCGCCAGGAACTCGGAGGGCACCGGCGACCCGCCGGGCACCGAACTGAGGAACTGTTCGATCTGCATCGCGAAGCCGAACAGCAACGCCCCGAGCAGGCCGCCGATCGGGTTCCAGCGGCCCACGATGAGCACGGCCAGCGCGATGAAGCCCTTGCCGTCGGTCATGTTCTCGCTGAACGGCAGCGCCTCGCCGATGGTGAGGAACGCGCCGCCGAGGCCCGACACGAGTCCGGCGATCAGCACGTTGCGGAACCGCAGCGAGTTGACCTTGATCCCGACTGTGTCGGCGGCGACGGGGTGCTCACCCACGGCGCGGGTGCGCAGGCCCCACCGGGTGTGGAACAGCATCACGTATACCAGGGCGACCAGGACCAGCGCCAGGTAGACGAACACGTTCTGCCCGAACAGCGCCGGGCCGATCGCCGGGATGTCGCTGAGGATCGGGATCTGCCACTCCGGTACCCGCATCGCCAGGTTCGTCGCGGACTCGTTGTCCTTCATGATCCTGTCGAACAGGAAGCCGGTCAGGCCCAGCACCAGCAGGTTGAGGACGACGCCCAGGACCACCTGGTCGACGACGTACCTGATCGCGAGCGCCGCCAGGACGAACGTCACGAGCGCGCCGGCGACCGTCGCCGCCAGGATGCCCACCCACGGGCTGCCGGTGACGGTCCCGGCCAACGCGCCGGTGAAGGCACCGGCGAGGAACTGGCCCTCGATGCCGACGTTGATGATTCCGGAGCGTTCGCACAGCACACCCGACAACGACCCGAAGATCAACGGCAGCGCCAGCAGCATGGTCCCCTTGAGGACCGTGTCGATCTGGAGTGTGTTGCCGGGGCGGGCGATCGCCCAGATGAGCAGTGCCAGCACCACGGCCGCCACCGCGACTCCGACCGTCAACCCGAAGGGGAGGTGGACTCGGCCGGTGAGCAGCAACGCGCCCAGCAGCACGGCCACGGCGCCCAGGGTGAGTACGACGGGCTTGGCGGGGAAGGCCGCGGCCGCCTCGGGAAGCGTCAGGTTGAACCGGACCGACGCCTCGGCGCCGGCGGTCATGGTCAGGCCGATGAGGAACACCGCGATGCCCAGCACGGCCAGCACGGTGCCGACCTTGCGGGAACGGGTCCAGAATCCGTGCAGTGCGGTGGACTCGGCGGATTCCGCCACGTCGATCGTCGTCATGGCTACCAGCCCTTCGCAGTGGTGGTGGCCAGCCCGCCGGCCGGAACCTTCAGATGCAGCATCGCCTTGACCAGGGCCGGGGCGGCGATGAAGATGACGATCAGCGCCTGCAGCAGGGTCACCATGTCGAGCGGCAACGTCGACTGCATGGTGTTGGCGCCGGCGCGCAACGCCCCGAACAGCAGACCGGCCGCGACGACGCCCCACGGTTTGGCGCGCCCGAGGAGCGCCACGGTGATCCCGTCGAAACCGACCTCGCCGGCGACGCCGTGCGTCAACGCGTGGGGGCTGATACCGAGCACCAGGGTGGCGCCCGCGAGTCCCGCCAGCGCGCCCGCGCCGCCCATCGAGGTGATGTACGTGTTGGGCACCGACATGCCCGCGGTGCGGGACGCGTGCGCGTTCAGGCCGACCGCGCGCATCCGGAAACCGAGCGTCGACTTGGCCAGCAGCCACGCGACCAGGGCGGCCGCCGCGATGGCGACGATGATGCCGAGGTTGGCGCGCAGCCCGGGCGCGTCGATGCCGAGCATTCCGGCCAGTCGCGGCAGCAACGACGACTCGTCGGCGGGCTTGGAGATCGCGTACTGCTTGTTCGGGTCGGGGTCCTTCACGAACTCGTTGGTGATGATCCAGCCGAGGGCGCTCAACGCGACGTAGTTGAGCATGATGGACGTGATGACCTCGTGCGCGCCGCTCCACGCCTTGAGGACACCGGGGATCGCCCCGAACAGGCCACCGGCGATCGCGCCGCCCAGCAGGGCGAGCGGCAGGTGCAGGTAGGCGGGCAGGTGGAGGCCGAACCCGATGAGGGCCGCGCCGACGGTGCCCATGATGACCTGGCCCTGGGCGCCGATGTTGAACAGGCCGGCCTGGAACGCCAGTCCCACAGCCAGACCCGCCAGGATCAGCGGCGCGGCGTAGGTCAGCGTCTCCGAGATCGGCGACAGGAGCCGCCCGATGGTGGCCTCACCGGCCTGGAACTCCGCCAGGGTCGTGAAGTTGACGATCGCGCCGGCGAACAGTCCGGCGTAGGCGTCCGACACCGCGGTCCAGGAGGCGCTGAGCGCGTCGGTGGGCCGGGAGAAGAAGTACGTGAACGTGCCGCGTACGGCGGGGTCGGACACGATGATGAGCACCGCGCCGATGACCATGGCCAGCAGGAACGAGTACAGCGTCACCATGACCGTGTTGGCGGTGGTGACGTACCGCAGGAACAGGCTCCCGAAACCGGGGCGGCGCTCCTGGTCGGCGGGTTCCTCGGCGGGCCGTTCGGGCGCCGTCTCGGGCGCCGGGGTCACCGGTGCGGTGTCGTCGGGCTCCGGCTTCTCGGCCGGTTTCGGCTCAGTCACCAGCCGCCTCCTCGTCGTCGCCGGTGGACCCGGCCATCAGCAGACCGATCTCGTCGCGCGGCGTGTCGGGTGACACCTCCGCGATGATCTTGCCGTCGTACATCACGGCGACCCGGTCGGCCAGGGCGAGCACCTCGTCGAGTTCGGACGAGATGACCAGCACGCCCGCACCGGAGTCGCGTTCGGCGACGATGCGGGAGTGGATGAACTCCATGGCGCCCACGTCCACGCCCCGGGTGGGCTGCGCGGCGATCAGCAGCTTCAACGGGCGGGAGAACTCCCGCGCGACGATGACCTTCTGCTGGTTGCCGCCGGACAGGCTGGCGGCGGTGTGGTCGGCGGACTGCGTGCGCACGTCGAAGGTCTCGATGTTGTCGGCGGCGCGGCGCTGGATCTCGGCGGCGTTCAACACGCCGCGCCTGGCGTAGGGCGGCCGGTTGTAGCGGTTGAGGATCAGGTTCTCTGCGATGGTGAAGTCGCGTACCAGGCCGTCGAGGCTGCGGTCCTCGGGGATGTAGCCGACGCCCGCCTCGATGATCTCGTGGGTCTTGGCGTGGGCCATGTCGTCACCGGCGATGCGGATGGTGCCGCCGATGGTGGGGGCGAGCGCCATGATCGCCTCGGCCAGTTCGGTCTGGCCGTTGCCCTGCACGCCCGCCACACCGACGATCTCGCCGGAGCGGACGGTGAGCGACAACCCGTCCACGGCGTGGGTGCCGCGGTCGTCGGCGACGGTGAGGTCGCTGATCTCCAGGACCGGTGTGTCGGGGCTCGCCGGTTCCTTCTCCACGGTGAGCCGCACGTCGCGGCCGACCATCATGGCGGCGAGCTCGGACTCCGAGGCGGTGGGTGAGGTCTCGCCGACGACCTTGCCGCGGCGGATCACGGTGATCCGGTCGGCGATCGCCTTGACCTCTTTGAGCTTGTGGCTGATGAACACGATCGACTTGCCGTCGTCACGCAGTTGGCGCATGATGTCGAGCAGTTCGTTGATCTCCTGCGGGGTGAGCACCGCGGTCGGCTCGTCGAGGATCAGCAGCTCGCAGTCGCTGATCAGCGCCTTGATGATCTCGACGCGCTGCTGCACACCGACCGGCAGTTCCTCGACCAGGGCGTCGGGGTCGACCCACAGGCCGTACCGCTCCGACACCTCGCGGACGGCGGCGCGCGCGCTGTCGCGGTCGAGCAGGCCGGTGCGGCCCTTGGAGGTCTCCCGGCCGAGGATGACGTTCTCGGCGACGGTGAACACCGGCACGAGCATGAAGTGCTGGTGGACCATTCCGAGCCCCGCGTCGAGGGCGTCGCCCGGGGACTGGAACCGGTGGACCGTGTCGACGAGCTCCCCGTCGGGGTCGGCGGCGTCGGGGCGCCCGATGACGATCTCGCCCTCGTCGGGCGTGATGAGCCCGTAGAGCATGTTCATGAGAGTGGACTTACCGGCGCCGTTCTCCCCCAGCAGCGCGTGGATCTCGCCGGGTTCCACGGTGAGGTCGATGTGGTCGTTGGCCACGAGGCTGCCGAACCTCTTGGTCAGACCACGCAGTTGCAGTCTCAGCGTCGCGCTCCTTTGCGCCGGTCGTTGCCTATCGCGCGGCGGGTGGCCCCCTGGTCGGGGGCCACCCGCTCATGCGTTGTCCGCGAGCCTAGGTCCCGGGCGTGGATACCGCCGAAGCGGGTGGTCACGCCGTCACGCCACCGTAGGCTCTCACCCTCCCGGACGGGACGTGGGCGGATCACCGCACACGTCCCGTGGAGGCACCGCCGGCGTCCGGCGGTGGCGGGGTGAAGCCGTCGGGCCCTCCGGTCAGGAGGCGACCGGCTGAACCTCGGACTTGATCTCGATGTCGCCGGAGATGATGGCCTCCTTGACGGTCTCGATCTCGGCGGCCAGTTCGGGGTCGATGTCCTCGCGCAGCGTGGACAGCGAGACGCCGCCGTTCTCCAGGGTGCCGACGGTGTGGCCGTCGGTCGGGCCGCCGTCACGGGCGGCGAGGATGGCCTCGGAGACCGCGTCGGGGATGTTCTTCTCCGAGGTGGTGAGGAACTCCTCGCAGTACTCGGCGGCCGACTCGCAGCCGTCCAGGTCGACCCAGATGCTGTCCAGGGCGTCGTCGCCCTGGGTCACGGTGGGCGTGCCCATGCCGGTCTTGCCCGCGACGGGGAAGATGATGTCGGCGCCCTGCGAGACGAAGTTCTCGGTCAGGGACTTGCCCTTGCCGGAGTCCTCGAAGCTGTCGGCGAAGGAGCCGTTCTGGGTCTCGGGGTTCCAGCCCAGGACCTCGACGTCGGCGTCCTTGGTCTCGTTGTAGTAGGCGACGCCCTCGGCGAAGCCGTCCATGAAGATGGTCACCGGCGGGATCTTGAGGCCGCCGTAGGTGGCGACCTTCCCGGTCTTGCTGTGTCCGGCGGCCAGGTAACCGGCCAAGAAGGAGGACTGGGCGGTGTTGAACTCCATGGAGAACACGTTCGGGGAGTCGGGCAGGTAGGCGTCGACGATCGCGAACCGCTGGTCGGGGTAGTCGGCGGCGACCGTGGTCAGCGCCTCACCCATCAGGCCACCGACGGCCACGATCAGGTCGCAGCCCTCGTTGATGAAACCGGTGAGGTTTGTCTCGTAGTCGGCTTCACTGCCGGACTCCTTGACGTGGACCTCCACTGCCGGCTCGGCCTCCACGGCGGCGTTCATGCCCTGCCAGGCAGAGGCGTTGAACGAGCGGTCCTCGACACCACCGGTGTCGGTGACCATGCATGCCTTGAAGTCCTTGGCGACGGCGTCGCCGCCTTCGTTGGCGCTGTCGGGCGCCTCGCCACAAGCCGCGACGAACAGCGCTACGGCGCCGGTCACGCCGATGGCGGCCATTCTCTTCCCACGCACGGTGCGCAAGATTGTCTCCTTCCCGGGGCACCGCGGATTCGCGGCGTATCGGGAACGCACACTAGTACGGCATTCACCGAAAGAGAAGGAGTCGTCGCCAAGTTGTAGTGCGTTGTTACTAAGACGTAATCCCGCGTCACCCATACGATCCCGGCACCGCGACCAGGGTCACAACCAGCGGGTTCACCGGGTCGGGGCAGGCCGTCACGGTGACGCCGGGGAATCGACGGTGATCGTTCCATCGATGATCTGTTCCCGCAGCGCGGACACCTCGTCGGCGAGTCCGGCGGGCACCTCGGATTCGAGTTCGTGGTACGGCGCGAGCCCGACCCCGTCGTTCTCCAGGGTGCCGATGAAGGAACCGGTGCGGTTCTCCCCCGCCTGCGCCTCGGTGACCGTGTCGGCGACGACCGGCGGGATGTTCTTCATGACGCTGGTGAGGAAGAGCGCGCAGTACTGTTCGGCCGCCTCGCAGCCGTCGAAGTCGACCCAGATGACCTTGGCGCCCTCGGTCCCCTCGGCGGCGGACGGCGCGCCCAGGGCCGCGTTGCCCGCGACGGGCAGGATCACGTCGGCGTCCTGGGACAGGAAGTTCTGGGTGAGGCTGCGGCCCGCCGACTGGTCGGTGAAGCTGTCGGCGAAGCTGCCCTCCTGGGTCTCGGGGTTCCAGCCCAGCACCTGGACGTCGGCGTCCTTCTCCCGGTTGTAGTGGGCGACGCCTTCGGCGAAACCGTCCATGAAGATCGTCACCGGCGGGATCTTCATGCCGCCGAAGGTGGCGACCTTCCCGGTCTCGCTGGTCCCGGCGGCCAGGTAACCGGCCAGGAAGGCCGGTTGGGCGGTGTCGAACTGCACCGAGTACACGTTGGGGAGGTCGATGAGCCCGTCGACCATGACGAAGAAGACGTCGGGGTTGGCCTCGGCGGCGGCGCGGGTGGCGTCGGTCATCACGCCGCCGACGGCGACGACGACCTCACAGCCCTTGCTCACCGCCTGCGACAGGTTGGGTTCGTAGTCGGCCTCGGAGGCCGAGGTGAGGTATGAGGGTTCGATGTCGCCGTTCGACTCGGCGGCGTCGTTGAGGCCCTGCCACACCGACTGGTTGAACGAGCGGTCGTCCACGCCACCGGTGTCGGTGATCATGCACGCCTGGAAGTCACCACCGTCGGAGCCGGACTCGTCGGGGGCCTCACCGCACGCGGTGAGGGTGACCGCTCCCAGGGCCACCAGGGACGTCAAGGCAGTGCGGACCCGTCGTGACATGTCTCAGGTCTACCGCATCGGTCGACCATTGTGGCCGGATCCGGGGATTCCACGACGTGCGGCGCCGGGCGGGAGGGCGACCGGCGCCGCGTGCCGTCATGTCGGTCAGGTCCGTCAGGTCCAGAAGACGCCGACCCCGGCGGTGACCAGGATCAGGCCGCCGATGGCCAGGAAGTGCCCCTTGGACGAGGATTCCCGCTTCTTCCAATGGGGTACCCACACCATGACGAAGATGAGGATCGCCAGGAGTGCCTTGACACCGAGCTTCATGCCGTCGGGCATGGCGTCCTCGGCGCGGTCGAGCGGCGCGGACAACAGGATCCCGGTGACCACCTGGACGACCGCACCCCACAGCATCGCCGGGTTCACCTTCAGGCGCCGACTCAGGTAGGCGGTGAGCCAGCCACCGATGAGCAATCCGAATCCGATCAGGTGGAGGTAGCGCAGGATCAGGTGAATCAATTCCATAGCCCAGCAGTATGCCAGATGTTCTACTTTTTGTCGAAGTAGGATTCACCGTGACGGGATCGTGATACTTGTCGCTAAGACGAACGTCGATGGCTAACATCTATGGCGTGAGGGGGAGCGCGCGGCCGATGTTGCACGCGCCTCGGTCGCGACGCCGGATAATCGCGCGAAGTGGGGCCGTGGCGCGCATCTCGCTGACCGCACTGGCCTTGGCGATCGTCACGTTCCCCACCATTGTGGAGTCTTCAGGGGAGACGAGTCCGCCGGCGATGATCCTGGTGGACGACACGGTCGACGACGGCTCCCCGAACCCGCCGTACGAGCCCACGCCGACGGCCACGCCCAGTGGCGGCTCGTCGTCGGGGACCTCGCCCGCGCCCTCACCGGGCGACCCGCAGGACGACGAGGGCACCGCCGACTCCGGCACCGGCGGGATGTTCGGCCTGCCCGTCGCGGCCCAGGCCGGCCTGTCACTGGCCGTCATCCTGCTCGCCGCCCTCGCGCTGCTGCCGGGCCGCCGCCCGCCCGCCGGACTGCGGGCCTAGACCGGGGCCGCTCCGCGTCCACGATCGTCCGGCCCACCGCAGCCCATGACCCGTCGACGTTCCCCGACTTCGGCGCGTAAAGGGCACCGCGCGGGAGCGCGGGACGCCGGGGGCGGGCACCCGTTCAGGCTTCGGCGAGCCCCAGCCTGGCACGTGACTCGTGGTACATCCGCACGATCTCCGGGCGCACCTCGGCCCGGGTGCTCAACGGCTTCGACCACGCGATGCGCAGCGGGGTCGCCACTCCGTCCACCGTGGTGGTGAACTCCGCCCCGGTGGCGTCGAAGGTGTCCATCCGGGCGGCGGTCGCCCGGTCGTGGCCACCGACCCCCCGGCAGATGACCAGGGTGTCCGCCGTGTGGTCGCGGTTCATGTGCCGGGTGATCGCCTCGATCACCGAGTCCTCGAACGGGTTCACACCGACCTCCGCATCCCACGGGCCAGCTCGGCCAACAGGGCCTCGTTGTAGTCGTACGCGTCGAGCACCTCGGCGATCACCCGTCGCCGTTCCTCCGGCCCGAAACCGGCGGCGTCCAATCTGGCGCGATAGCCCTGTTTGAACTCGGTGAGGTCTCCGATGCCGTCGAAGACGTAGAAGCTCACGCCGGGTCCGTCACCGAAGCCGTAGGAGTCGTTGGCCGCCGCGCGGAACGCCTGGCCTCCGGAGAGGTCCCCGAGGAACCGCGTGTAGTGGTGCGCGACGAAACCGCCCGGCCAGTCGAAGCACACCCGCCTGAGACGGTCGACGTAACGGGTCGTCGCCGCCAGCGGCGTTATCCGGTCCCGCCAGTCGGCGCCGATCAACATGGACAGGTCGGCGTCGAAGGCGGCGGCACGGGACAGTTCCGGAACGCAGAACGGTCCCGCCACCGGGTCGCCGGCCATCGCCCGCGACGCCTCGTCGAGGACGTCGTACACGAAGAACTGCTGCGCGTGCAGCGCGGTGTAGTCGTCGAGGTGGAGTTCGCCCGCCAACAGCGCCGCCAGCACACCGGGACCGTCCGGTTCGGACTCGCCTTCGGAGGGGACGACGCCTTCGTGGCGCGCCCAGGTGGCCTGGCGAAGCGCCGCGGAGAACGGCGTCGTCGGTGCGTCGAGTGTCATGGGGTGCTCCTGACCTCACGGGGGTGCAGTGAGGTTAGCCTAACCTGGCATTGGCCGCAATCGGTTGTTCTGAACCGGTCCCAATGAGCGTTCTCCGGTCGCCACCGCACGACCACACGGGAACGGCCGGTGCCCCGAGGCACCGGCCGTTCCCGACCCTTACGCGACGTGGGCCGCCGCCCGCCGCGCCGCCACCGCGATCCACGCCCAACCGATCAGGGTCGCGCCGGTGAAGGCCATGACACCCACCGGGTGACCGGCGGTCACCGAGATCCCGCCGAACCCCACCAGGTACGCCACGCCGGTGATTCCGCTGAACACCGCCCAACCGCGCGCCCCGTCCCGGAACGCCCGCACCGCCACCGCGAGACAACCCGCGATCAACGACGTGAAACCGATCAGGCCGGCGAACATGTGGCCCATCCCGTGCCACGTCATCGTGGTGCCGGAATCGGCGACGAACACGCCCGCCGCGGCCATCCCGAACCCGAACAGGCCGATCGACCACGGCCGGGCGATGCCCCGCCGCGCCGGAACCGGCACCCTGCGCAGCCCGGCCGCCATGGCCGACAGCAGCACACCGGTGATCACGAAGTTGGCGATCTGGATCCATCCCAGGTCGCCGAGGGACAGCAGGCTCAGCGGGTGGCGCGTCACGTCGAACTCGGGCCGGGTGAACGCCTGGGCGAACCCGACGACGGCGTAGAGCGGTCCGGCGATCACCCCGGCGGCGAGCAGCCGCCGGGTCGCGACGCGCGGCGACGGGGAGACGAGGGAGGCGGTGACGGCGGGGGAAACGGTCGACGAGGTCATTTCGGGGCTCCTGTTTTCCAGTGCTCGAGTGTGCGAACACCCCTACGACGAACTCGGATCGACCGAATCGACAACCCCGCCGAACTTTTTTCTCCCGGCCGTCAACCCCGGTCGTTCCTGGAGCGGTAGTACCCGTCCCCGTGGCTCTCCGGCGTCGGCGGACGCTGCGCCGAGGCGTGCGGGTGCCCGGGTTCCAGACCGGGACCCCGCACGTACGGCATCTCGCTCCGCCGCCGGTCGTGGAAGGGGCCGGGCGCGCCGGCCGTCGGGGCCGGTTCGACGTCCCAGCCGTACCCGGCCCCCGGGTCCGCGGTGCGGTACGCAGCGCCCCCGTCTCCGGGGTGCCGCCGCGATCCGGATCCGCCGTCGCCGGGCAGCGGCGGCGGGATCGGCGAGTCCGAGTCGGAGTCGTCGTCCCGGTCGCGGCGCATCGACCGGATGCGAAGCACCAGGAACACCGCGAGCGCCACCGCGACCAGGCCGAGGATCGCCTTGGAGTAGACGCCCACGTACTCCTCTACGAGCGTCCAGTTCTCGCCCAGCATGTACCCCGCGACCACGAACAGGGTGTTCCAGATGAGGCTCCCCGCCGTGGTGAACAGCAGGAACTTCGGTAGGGACATCCGTTCGACGCCCGCGGGCACCGATATGAAACTCCGGAAGATCGGGATCATCCGGCCGAAGAACACCGCCTTCGCCCCGTGCTTGTTGAACCACAGTTCGGCCTTGGTGATGTCGCTGGTCTTGACCAACGGCAGCTTGGCCGCGATGGCGTAGATGCGTCTGCGGCCGAACACCGCGCCTATGTAATAGAGCACGATCGCCCCGACCAGCGAACCCACGGTGGTCCACGCGATCGCCGCGAACAGGTTCATCTTCCCCTGGCTCGCGGTGAACCCCGCCAACGGCAGGATCACCTCACTGGGCAGCGGCGGGAACAGGTTCTCCAACGCGATGGCCAGCCCCGCCCCGGGGCCACCCATCGTCTCCATCAAACCGACCGCCCACTCGGTGACGCTCGACAGCACTCCTTCAGTGCTCGACATCTGGTGGATTCCTCACTGTCGTCGCTCCTTTCCGGCGGCCCCGCGGGCCGGCGACCCGGACCGGCGGTTCCGCGTCGAGAACGCGGCGGCCGCAGGAGACGGAGCGTGTCTGGCATTGCCGGGCACCACTCTAAAAACTACCGGGACCGGCGACCATGGGGACGAGCGCACACACGGCTGCGGCCCACCACCCGGATGTGCTGTGGAAAACCACACCCCGGAGCCGCGCGGGCGGGTGTCGTACCAGGGTGCCATGCTGTCGGACATGCACGCCGTGAGAGACGACGCCGACCTGCGGAACGCCGCCGAGTTCCCCTGCCCCGAGTGCGGGCGGCGACTGCACCGGATCGATCACTCTCCGTTCGAGGACTTCCACCTGCTGTACTGCGACGGCTGCCCCCGCATGGCCGAGGTCGGTCACGGCGACGCCGGGTACGCCGAGATCCGGCACGCCCACCCGGGAGCCGAACACGCGAAGTTGATGTCGGTCGTCGCGGAACGGCTGCGGCCGTGCGACTGCGGCGGTCGTTTCCGGGCGGACGCGCCCCGCCGCTGCCCGTTCTGCGCGACGACCGTGGTCACGCGGGACGCCGCCGGAGTGGACGTCACCCCCGCGTGGAGCGACGACGCCTCCGTCGACGACACCGAGGCCGTCACCGCGGCCCTCACCCGCCGCACCGACCTCTGGTCCGATTAGGCCGGATTCCGGGCCGGCACGGCGTCGAACCCAACGACAGACCGCCGCCAACAGCTCGCAAATCGCGGCTTGGTTGGCCGCACGACGATCGACATGCCTCGAATAAGCCCGAATGTCCGATTTTCCGCCGTCGTATGACCAACCAAGCCGGCATTTCGACCAACCAAGCCGACTGACAGCGCCCATGCGGTCCGATCAGGGCGGATCTCCGACGCGAAAAAAACGGCCCCGGTCACCCGGGGCCGTTTCGATCGTCTCAGTCATCACCGCACCGACGTCAGGAACGCCCGCCAGTCGGCGGCCGACACCGCGAGGGCACCGAGAGCCGGGGTCTTGGAGTCGCGGACCTCATAGCCGTAACCGTTCGCCCTGGCCTCCACGCAGTTGCCCTGATTGCCACCAGAACGGCTCGACTTGCGCCACTTCACCGCCATAACACGAAATCTCCGATCGGTACAGACACGGCCCTGATGCTCTTGAACATACCCTTGCGGGTGGTGACCTCGTCCAAGGCATCGCTGTACGTTGCGCCGAGAGCCGATTCGGAATACACGACGGTGCGGGCGTAATCCTTCGGAAAGTCCAACAACACGAAGGGATGAGCGGTCCCCGGTGTCGCGCCGACATCAAACCGCACAATGGATACCGACACCGTGGGACATCGGTCCAGTTCCTTCAGATGTTTCATCTGCTCGGCATGTACGTCCGTACCGCCGACCCGACGTCGCAAGGCCGCCTCACTCAGCACGAAATGACACATGGGCGAATGTGCGGCGGCATCCGACAGAACACGCGACTGCCGCGCAAGTCTTTTCCTGGTGAGGTCATCGACGTCCTGCGCCGTCAAGCGGGGATTGGCGACGAGCAAGGCCCGAATGGTCCGCTCGGTTTGAAGCAACCCCGCCACACTCTCAGTCTCATACGTGCTGATCGTCGTCGCCTTCGGCTCGAGTTCGAACAGAAGACCTGCCCACGTCGGCGTTCCCACAGGTTCCCACCAGGCATCGGTGCCAGAATCGCTGCAGGCGATCGCCATTCTGTTCAGCTCATGGCGCAGGTCGCGATCAGCCCCGTAGTACCTGCACAGGTGGTCCACCACGGGCATGAGCACGTCACGGGTCTCGCCGCCCTCCAATCGCAGAAGCGCGCTGCGTGAACCGATGTTGGGCGTGCGCGCGACGTCATATGGACTGCGGCCGGCGAATTCGCGCAATGCCCTGAGTCGAATTCCGAGATGCGTGTGTACGAATGACAATCCAGCCACGTAGCAGATTCTGCCTCAGTGAACCTGTACATCGCGAGTCCGCACGGTGAAAGTCGCCAGTCCGATACGGACTACGAAGTGGGCCGCATCGCGCTGGCAGCATGCCCGTAATGATCCATTGTGTTCGCACCTTCCCGGATCTACCTTTCCCTCAAAGGTCGGAATGACAATGGAAAATTAGAGGGCGACCATGAAGCAGAAGTACGAGAAGCGCAATGATCACGAACCCTACGGCCGTCATGACATGCGGTGTCGTGCGTGTAGTGAGCGGATCGGGCTTCGGTTCGGCGTCCGGTTCCCGTGTGAGTGAGTGCGACGGGAGGCCGGGAATGAACGCTGAACCGGTCGACTTCGGACGGTTCACGATCGGCGAGGACCGGTTCGTGGCGTCGGGGGTTCCCGGCACCTCACAGGTCCGGGTGACTGTGGACGCGCCGCCGAGCTACGTGCGCAGCCCCGTCGTCGTACTGCACGAGTGGGAGCCCGGCCGGGTGTCGGCGGCCTGGCACGGCGGCCACTGGCTGCGGCGGGAACGGTGGAAGGCGTCGGTCCGCGACGAGGCGTTGCGGCTGCGGGACGCCTGGCGGGAGGTCCGCGCGGATGTCGCATGAACCGATCGACCTCGGCCACTTCGACCTCGACGGGTCACGCTGGTACGTGACGACGAGCTCGGTGCCGGACATGGTGCGGATCTACTCGCGGGGAATGCTGGTGGCGACGGTGTCGCGGTACCTCAACGTGGTGCGCGGTTCGTGGGGCGCCCCGTACGTGGAACGTTCGAAGGAGTGGCGCGGGGCGCGCGAGGCCGCCGCCATGCGGGTGTGGGACGAGTTCCGGCGGCGCGGCGACCACCGGGGGCGACGATGACCACCGTGGAACCGGTGACGACCCGCTGCCCACGCTGCGTAGGCGCCAGCGTGCTGGCGGAGGAATCGGGCGGAACCGCCGACCCGCGGCCGGCTTCGACACCCGCTACCTGTGGCGTCTGCGGCGGTCGGGGCTTCATCCGCCGGCCGGGACGACGCCACATGGCGGCGCGCCGCGACCGCCGTGACCCACTCTCGTTCAGTTCGTCAACAGGTTGATGGCGATACCGACCGGGATCGATATCAGTACACCGGCCAGGAAGAAAGCCCACTGTGCTCGCTTCCGACGCCGGGCCTCGGCCTTCGTTTCGGCGAACAGGATCCCTCGAATCCTTTCCGCCTGCTCCCGGTCGATCTCGGCGAGCCGCCTGTTCTCCTCCGCCTGCGCCACCAGAGCGTCCCTGGCCGCCGTCTGGGCGTCCATCTCCCGTTGCAACTCCGCCATGAGTTCACTCGCGTACCCCATCGAGGACTTCACCTCGTCGAGCGCCTCCTGAAGGCGGACGTCGATCGGACGCGGTGGTGCGACGCTCCTGCTCTGCAAGTGCCGGAGGGCCATGAAAAGAATGCCGGCGGCGACCACGGCTGAGAATGCGAGGATGAGCCACAGTTCGGTTCGCATCGGCGATTCTTCCGGAGCCTCGTTCGTCGCCAATCGGTGTACGAAGAGTACGGTTCCCGCGAAGGTCAGGGCGAAAGCCAGAACAGTGACACCGAAACCACGAACCGCTTCCAGCAGCGTCGCGACTCCGCCATGTCTTCTCTTACTCATGAGGCCATGTTGCCGAACCCCGCCCGTAATGGCACCCTCCGGGAAAGCCGTTCATCGGGCCGATCGCCCCACGGGAATCCACAGAAGACGGCCTCTGAAGTCACCACAACGGGTGACCCCGAACAACCGCGCTATTGACACGCGGAACGGACGAATCGATCATGATGGCATGTCCGGACTTCCGGGCATGGCAGTTCACTGTGGGGTGACCGCCGGGTACGACCGGAATCGGCCCGGCGCACCGCCCGCCCCCCGACGAGCGGAGTCGACATGACACGAACCCGATCCCATATCACCGCGGCGGCGATCACCGGTATCGCCGCCGCAGCAGTCCTCACCGGAGTCTCGGCCGGCCCGGCATCCGCCGAGACCATCACGGTTCCACTGCGCACCGCGGTCACCGATCTCCCGGTGGCCGACGAGCAACGCGACGGCTACGACCGCGACCTGTTCCCCCACTGGATCGACGCCGACGGCGACGACTGCAACACCCGGTACGAGGTCCTGATCGCCGAAGCCGTCAAGACCCCCGACGTCGGCACCGACTGCCGCCTCACCGGCGGCGAGTGGTACTCGTGGTTCGACGACGTGACCGCCGACTCCCCGTCGGACATCAGCGTCGATCACTTCGTTCCGCTGGCCGAGGCGTGGGACTCCGGAGCGCACGCCTGGACCACCGAGAAACGCCGGGACTTCGCCAACGACCTCGGAGACGACCGGGCGCTGGCGGCGGTGACGATCAGCTCCAACTCCTCCAAGGGCGACCGTGATCCGGCCGAGTGGCTGCCGGAGAACACGTCGCAGACCTGCCGTTACGTCGGCGAGTGGGTCGCGGTGAAGCTGCGGTGGAGCCTGACCGTCGACCAGGCCGAGAAGTCGGCACTGACGGATCTGGCGGCGGACTGCCCGAACGAGGAGTTGACCGTCGAGGTCGTCGAGGGCGGCGACACCACGCCACCGCCCGCGACGTGCGGCCCGTTCTCCGAGTCCACGGCGGTGACGATTCCCGACACCGGTATCGCCACCAGCGCCGTGACCGTCTCCGACTGCGAGGGGACGGCCTCGGCGGACAGTGTCGTCACCGTCGACATCACGCATCCCGACGCCGGGGACCTGTCCATCTGGCTCTACACACCCGACGGCGACCATCACGTCCTGAAACGCACCGGCGACTCCGGTGAGGACGTGCGCGCCGAGTACCGCGTCGACCTGTCCGCCGAGGACCGGTCGGGCACCTGGACGCTGTCGGTGAAGGACTACGCGTCCGGCGGTACCGGGACCATCGACTCCTGGAGTATCGGCCTGTAAACGGATCGTCCCCGTCCCCGGCAACACGCGGCGGGTCCGGGGACGACTCTCGGGTCCCGGTCGTCGGCACGGCGGTGCGGCGACGACCGGGACCCTTCGCCGTTTCCCCTGCGGCGCGCGGTGTGCCAAGCTGGAGTTCCGGCCGGCTCCCCTCCGATTGGAGAGTCCACGATGTCCCCCTCCTCCCCGGTCCGTGTCCTCGCCGTGGTCCTGTCCTGCGCGGCGGTGACCGCCGGTTGCGAGGTGTGGGACGGACCACCGGGCGAATCGGTGTCCACCGGGCTCGCCGCGGCGGTCGAAGCACTGCCGGTGGCCGACGAACGACGCGACGGCTACGACCGCGATCTCTTCCCCCACTGGATCGACGCCGACGGCGACGACTGCAACACCCGGTACGAGGTCCTGATCGCCGAAGCCGTCGAGGCACCCGACGTCGGCACCGACTGCCGCCTCACCGGCGGCGAATGGGACTCCTACTACGACGGCGTCACCCTGGACTCCCACCGGGACATCGAGATCGACCACTTCATCCCGTTGGCCGAGGCGTGGGACTCCGGGGCACACGCCTGGACCACCGAGAAACGCCGGGACTTCGCCAACGACCTCGGAGACGACCGGGCGCTGGTGGCCGTCACCGGCGACTCCAACGGCGAGAAGTCCGATCAGGACCCGGCCGAGTGGCTTCCCGGGGTCGCCGACGTCGTCTGCCGTTACGTCACCGAGTGGGTCGCGGTGAAGACCCGGTGGGGCCTGACGATCGACGAGACCGAGCAGACCGCGCTGCGCAGGCTGGTCTCGGACTGCCCGGACGAGGAGTTCACCGTGGAGGTGGTCGGTGAGGCCCCCACCGGCTCCCCCACCGACGAGGCCCTGGCCGTCCGCCCGTCCGGTCCACCGGTGCTTCGCCGCGGCCGTCAGGCGACCGGTTCTCCGACCGGTTTATCGGGTGTCGTGGCGCCGGGCCGGATCGCGTCGGACCTTCCGCCGGTGAGCGCCCGGATCGCCGGTGGACCGAAGACCGCGACGACGACCGCGAGCCCCGCCGGGACCATCAGCGCGGTCGGGAGGCTCGTGGCCTCGGCCAGTTGCCCGATGACACCGGGGCCGATCAGCAGCCCGGCGCTGCCGAACGCGGTGACCGTGGACAGCGCCTTGCCGACCGATCCGCCGTTGGCACCCACGGCGCTGAACACGACGGGCACCACGGTCGCCAGGCCGGAACCGGTGAGCAGCCAGCCCAGGCAGGCCACCGCGACCGCCGCGCCGCCCGCCCAGGGCGAGACGAGCACGAGTGTGTATCCGGCGGCGGCCATCGCGCCCGCCAGGGCCAGGGTCTTCGCCGATCCCAGGCGCCCCCGGATCGGGTCGCCCAGCAGCCGCACGATCGTCATCGCGGCACCGAACACGGTGTAGGCGATGGGCGCGACCGCCAGGTCGGCGTCCAGGACGCGGCGGGCGTGAACCGACGCCCAGTCGATCGCGGCGCCCTCGCTGACGTAGCCGGAGAAGGCGACGACGCCCAACAGGATCACCACGCCCCAGCGGAGTCCACCGGTGCGGGCGCGGGCGGCGCCCTCGGGGGTCACCGCCGCGGGAGCCGCCGGCGGTGGCAACAACATGATTCCGAAGTAGAGGAACAGGCCGGCCGACAGGACCGCGACCGTCACCAGCAACGCCTGCGGGTCGGCACCGAGGTGGTTGCCCAAGGCGGTGAGCCCGCCACCCACGGCGCCGCCGAGACTCCACAGGCCGTGGAACGCCGACACGATCGGGCGCCCGTAACTCGACTCCACCTCGATGGAGTTGACGTTCATGGCTATCTCTATGGCGCCGAGTGTGAGCCCATAGCCGAAGGCCGCGACCGCGAGCGCCCCGTACGAGTCCGCCAGCACCGGTGCGATCAGCGCCAGCGCGTTGACCGGCCCCGCGAACCGGGTGATCGCGCGGCTGGTGAACCGGTCGCAGGCACGGCCGGTGAACAACATGCTGACCAGTGCGCCGGCCGCGATGAGCAGCAGCACGTTCCCCAGGCGCCCCGGCCCCAGGGAGAGGCGTTCGTCCAGGGCGGGCAGGCCCGCCGCCCAACAGCCCATGGTGAGGCCCGAGACGGCGAAGTAGCCGAAGACTCCCAGTCTCGCCCGGCGCAGCCGGGGAGCCGCGCGCGGCGCGAACCGGAACAGCATTGACGCTCCTTTATGTTTTCGCCACGAGCATAAACGATCGCCGGTGCTGTCACAATGAGCGGCATGTCACCACCGGTTCGAACCAGTGAAGAACTGCGAGCCCACAATCGTGCCCGACTACTGCGCGCCGTCCACGACACCGGCGCCGCCCTGACCCGCGCCCAACTGACCGACCGGCTCGGCATGGCACGCGGAACCGCCTCCGTCCTGGTCGCCGAACTCTCCGACGCCGGACTGATCACCGAATCACCCGCCGAACCACCCAGCCGTGGCAGGCCCAGCCACGTCCCCGGGCCACACGCCGAAGGCCCCGTCGCCCTCACCATCCACCTCAGGGAGGACGGCTGGCAGCTCGCCACCGGCACCATCGGCGGCGAACTGTCCGTCCTGGAGGAGGAGACACATCAGGGCGAACCGTCCCGGGTGTTCCCCGAGATCGCCGACCGCATCGCCGCCCACCGCGAACGACTCGGCCACCGCCTCGTCGGCGCCGCCGTCTCCGTCGCCGGGCCCGTCGTCAACGGCAACCTCCTGCACGTCACCCACCTGCGCTGGGAGGAACTGGACGTGTCCGGCTGGCTCGGCACCGCCGGCATCCCGGTACGGATCGCCAACGACGCCACCCTCGCGGCGCTCGCCGAGGCCCGCCGGGGCAAACTGCGCGGCCTGTCCACCGCCCTGCACATCCACGTCGACTTCGGAGTCGGCGGCTGCCTCATGGACGAGGGCCGGCCGTTGACCGGCGCGCGCGGCATCGCCGGGGAGTACGGACACATGCGACTGACCGGCTCCACCCGGCCCTGCGACTGCGGCGCAGAGGGCTGCTGGGGAGGCGAGGTCGGCGCCGTACCGATGCTGCGACGGTACGGCGTGGCCGCCGACTACCGGCAGGGCCGCGCCGCACTCGCCCGGCTGCTGCGCAACGCCGCCGACGGCGAACCCGAGGCCGTCGCGGTCCTCGACGCCACCGCCGACTCACTGGGACGCGGAATCGGCGGCCTCGTCAACGCCCACGATCCCGCCGCCGTCACCCTGTCCGGGATCGGCGTGGACCTGCTCCACCGCGCCCGCGACACCGTCACCGCCGGGTACCGGGCCGCCCTGATGCGATACCACCTCGACGACCCGCCACCGGTGTTGCCCGCCGACCTCGGCGTACGCGGCCCCCTGGTCGGCGCGATGGAACTGGTCTTCGACGAGTTCATCACGCCCGAACGGCTAACCGCGTGGCACCAGCACCACGCCGCTGGTGACCCGACTGGGGATCCGCGACAGTGAGAACGACAGGTTCTGGCGCGGCACCTCCGCCCGGCCCCGGGCCAACAGCAGCGTCGCCTGCTCCAGCAACCCCATCGTCAACGCCTCCCCCGGACACCGATGCCCCGAGGCCGCGTCGCCGCCGCCCTGCGGGATGAGCGAGAACGGATCGAACCGCCACGCCAGGAACCGCCCCGGATCGAACTCCTCCGGACGATCCCACAACCGGGGATCGTGGTCGGTGCCGTACAGGTCGAGCACCACCCTGCCGCCCCGGGTGAACCGATGCCCCTGCCACTGGAAGTCCTTGCGCGCCCGCGCCGCCAGGAACGGCGCGAACGGATAGTAGCGCCTGACCTCCTGACAGAACGCCGTCAACGCCGCCCGGTCACCCCCGGCGATCCGCTCCGCCCACCCGGGCTCGCGGTGCAGGGCCAGGCCCGCGAACGTGATCAACCACGCCACCGCCACCGTCGGACGGATCACGTTCACCAACTCGTCGGCGGCCACGTCCAGCGGAAGCAGCCGGCCACGCTCGTCACGGTGCCTCGCCACCACCGCCACCGCCCGGTGCGGCGGCGGATGCAACCGGCCGTCCCGCACCGCCGACACGTACCCCCTGGCCCAGCGGCGGCACCGCAGCCGCGCCACCCTGGCACGCACGTGACGCATCCCGGCGCTGCCGAAACCGTCGACGATCCGCGCCAGCTCCGTGGCGATCCCCGGGAACTCCGGGTGCCGCGTCGCCATGCCCGCCCAGTCGCACACGGCCGCGGCGATCACCTGCACCGCCTCGTGGAACAACACGATCCGGCGGCGCGGTCCGCGCCCGGTGAGCCGTTCGTGCCAGTGCAGGGCCGCGATGTCGGTCACCTGCTCGACCGCGTCGTCGTCCAACAACCCCAGGAACATCGCCTTGCGGTGATGGTGGGCGTGCCCGTCGAGCCCGTGCACGGTGTCCCTACCGAACAACGTCGACTTGATCGGTCCCGGGATGGCGCCCACCCGGGTGAACTTGGTGTTGTCGTAGAACAGTTGCGCCGCCGACCGTCCCCGCAGGAAGACCGTCGGCGAACCGAGCAGCCTCGCCTGGAACGCGGTCGCCCGCAACCGGTCCATCCGGCGGGAGATGAACCGGTACCCGTACCACCACAACGGAAGACTGACGTCGCGGTGCCGCTCCGGGACCGCGTCGACCGGCGCCGCCGTCGCCGTACCCGTCCCGGCCGCGCTCATGCCGTCGCCTCCCGGCGGCTCATCGCGGCCTGCAACTCCGCGACCCGGCGCAGCTCGAACCGGCGGGCCAGCCGCCGCCCCGAACCCCTCCGATCGAGCGCCGTGAAGTCGGGCCGGTGGGTCACGTGCGCGTGAAGCGCCTCGGTGAACCGTTCCCACGCGGCGGCGAAGTCGGAGCCGCCGGCGGCGTCGATCGCGTGGTCGAGCAACCGGGGCAGCTCCGAGCCGCGATGCCGCGACATCGCCCCGGGAAGATAAGGAAGGATGTGGACCGCCTCGGCGGCGCAGTGCGCCCGCAGCCGCATCCGCAGTTCGCGCAACTCCGGTCCGGGGCGCCCGCCCGCGCGGGCCACCTCCTCACACAACCCGACGAGTGTCTGGTGGTCTCGATCGATCGCCTGCACGGTGTCGGTGGTCGTCATCGTCGCCTCCTCGGCTCGGCTGGATCGTCTGTTACCCTGCGGCCCCCTGAGTCAACCCTGCCCCACGACGGGGTGCCGGGGCGCGGTTTCGCCTGATCAACCCCCGGGTATCAGTGCGCAATGGCGTTGAGCGACGACGACGGCCACCGTGGGGAACCGGTGGCCGCTTCGACGGGTCACGCCTCGAACCGGCTCCGCACCGGCCAGCCGCCGGGACACCGTGGCCACGCGTACCGCCCCACGCGGAACCCACCTCGGCACGTCCCGCTCCCACGGAGACGACATGCGAATCGAATACCTACTGCCCTGTGACGAGTTCAGCCCACCCGAACTGCTCGCTCACGCCGACACCGCCGAACGGGCCGGATTCACGGGAGTCTGGCTCACCGAGGGCTGCCGGTCCCGGCTCGGCGCCGAACCGTTCACCTGGTCGATGGCGGGCGCCCTCGGCCAACGACTGTCGGTGCCGGTCACCGCCGAGATCGGCCTGTCCACCGCGCGCCTCCACCCGGCCGGGATCGCCCAGGCCGCCGCGACCTGCGCCGCCCTCCACCCCGGCCGGATCCGGTTGGCCCTCAACCCCGGCGGCCCCACCGCCGACGACCCGCCGTACCGGCAACGACTCGACAGGCTCACCGAGGCACTGCACATCATGCGCCGCATGTGGCGGGGCGAACCCGTCGACCACCACGGCGCCCACTACACCGTCGAGGGGACGACACTGGCCGACCCGCCGCCGACACCACCACCGGTGTGGGTGACGGCCGCGGAACCGCAGGCCGCCGCGCTCGCCGCCCGCCACGCGGACGGACTGGTCACCGCAGCCCCCGACCCGGCGCTGCGGGACACCTTCCGGGAACTGGGTGACGGACCGAAACCGCTCATCGGGTCCATGACCGTGTGCTGGGCGCCCGACACCGCCGAAGCGGCCACCATCGCCGCGGAACGCCGCGACGGTGACGAGGTCCTGTGCGGGCCGGACCTGTCGGCACACCTCACCGGACTCCGCCGGTTCCGCGACCAGGGCTACACCGCCGTCCACATCGACAACGTCGGCCCCCACCAGCGGGAACTCCTGCACCGCTACCGCGCCGAGGTGCTTCCGGCCCTGTGAACCCGGGTTTGCGGGCCCCTTCCGGCGGGTAAACCATCCCCGTCCGAAGGGGTGATGACGATGTACTTCGGTTCCACCGAGTTCCACGCCCTGGATCACGCCAAGCGTGACTCGCGGCGTGACGGCAGCGAGCCGATGAAGGCCAAACCGCTGCCCCCCAAGGCGAAGGCGTTGTTCGCGTTGATCGCCCTGGTGATCAACGGAGGTCTCGCGATCCTCGCCTGGGCCGCCGGCATCACGTGGTTGGCGGTCTTGTTGACCGCCGTGGCCGTACTGATGGTGCTGGACCTGGGCTGGCAGCGGTACAAGATGACCCGGCACCGGCACGAGGAGCACCGTCCACGACGGTGACCGGCCCACCCGGCGGTACCGGAGCGACACCGCCGGCGGCGGCGCACGACGAGGCCGGCCGGCTCCCACATGAAGTGGCGCACCACGAGGAGGGATGACCATGCCACAACAAGCCTGGAACAAGAAACGCGAACGCCAGTACGAGCACATCAAGGACAGCGAACGTGAGCAGGGACGGTCCGAGGACCGCGCCGAGGAGATCGCCGCCCGCACCGTGAACAAGGCACGGGCACGCTCCGGAGAGTCGAAGACCGCCAGCCGCAGCTCCCTGGACGACATGTCCTCCTACAAGCGAGGCGGGCAACGCTCCCACTCCGGCGCGAAGGGCCGCACCAGGGACCAGCTCTACAACGAGGCACGTAAGAAGAACATCAGTGGCCGCTCGAAGATGAACAAGGCGCAGCTCGAACGCGCAGTCGGGCGGGACTGACAGGCGGCGGCCGGAGCGGTGCGGCGGTCGAGGCGACCCCCGCCCGGCCGTTCCCCCACCACCCCCCGCCGGGTGACGGGGCCCCGCCCGGGGCACCCGGGTCCCGCGGCCGAGGCAACGTTCCGTGGTCAAGAAGTGGCCGTGGAACCGGCCCGCACACGGCTCCTCACCCGGCCCACACGCGAACGCCGCCTCGGTGGCCGCCCTTCCCCGGCGGCCACCGAGACGGTGTCAGTTCGGTTCGGCGGCGGAGATGTCGGCCAGCGCCGACCCGGGGTCGTGGTGTTCGGCGAGGTCGCCCAGCGACACGATTCCCACCGGTCGGCCCGTCTCGTCACACACCGGCAGGCGCCGGATGCGCTGTTGCCGCATGACGCGGACGGCGTGGCTGCTGGGCGAGTTCACATCCAGCACCGCGACCGCCGGAGTGGTCAGCTCCCCGACCTCGCTGGTCGCCGGGTCGAGTTCCCCGGCCAGACCACGCACCACCAGGTCGCGGTCGGTGACGATGCCGAGCAGTTGCCCGTCGTCCACGACCAGCACCGCACCGATGTCGTGATCCCTCATCCGGCGTGCCGTGCCCGCCAGTGTCGTGTCGGGCGTGACGCACACCGGATCCGGTGTCATGACCTCGCTGACGCGCTGCGTCATCGACGATCGCCTCCTCCGTGTCGGAACGTGTTCCTAACCGCGGGCCGCCGCACCCGTCCGGCCGTACTCGCCGCGCGCCCGCAGCCCCTCCCGGAGCTTCGCCAACGTCTGCCGCAGCAGCCGCGACACGTGCATCTGGGAGAGCTTCACGCGGTCGGCGATCTGCGCCTGCGTGAGGTCGTCGGCGTACCGCATGGCGAGGATCCGCCGTTCCCGTTCGGGAAGCTGCGCGATGATCGGTCCGAGTGCGGTACGGGTCTCGGCGGTCGTCATGGCGGGGTCCTCACCGCCGATGAACTCCGACAGCTCCTCCTCCGAGCCGGGATGAGCAGGAGACTGCAGGGAGATCGCGTCGTAGGCGTGGACACAGGCCATTCCCGCCCGCACCTGCTCGGCCGGAATGCCCAGGTGCGTGGCGTAGTCGTCGACGGTGGGCGTGCGGCCCAGCCGTTGATGCAGGTACGAGGTGGCCTCGTTGATGGCGAGCCGGGTCTCCTGGAGCCGCCTGGGCACCCGGATGATCCAGCCCTTGTCGCGGAAGTGCCGCTTCAGTTCGCCGAGGATGGTCGGGATGGCGAAGCGGCTGAACGCCGTTCCGCGTCGGGTGGTGAACCCGTCCACCGCCTTGACCAGGCCGAGCCTGGCCACCTGGGTCAGATCCTCCAACGGGACGCCCCGGTGGTCGAAGCGGCGGGCCAGCCGGTCCGCCAACGGCATCGCGTGCTCGATGATGTCGTGCCGCAGCGCCTCCCGCTCCCGGTCGTCGCCGGAGGCGTCGGCCAGCATGTCCAACGCGGGACGCAACCGTGCGTCGAGGCTGGGAGCGGTGGTGTCGATAGCGGAGGTACGGGTGGCGAGGGTGTGTGCAACGTTCGTCATGATTCGACTCCGACGGGTACTTCGGCGTGCACAGGCAACAGCGCACAGCCGATAGCGGTCTGGTGTCTTCGGGCCCGTTGCTTGAGCGCCTGAACGATCCGGATCGAGCGCCGCTGATCGACGCGATCCACGGATCGTGATGACGGTGTCCGCGAGCCGGGTTTGGACCCGCGGTGTTCGGCCGTCACGGTCGACTCTACCCCAAGGTCACGAAACTGTAAAGCACCAGTGGGTCGTCTGAGGTACCACCGCCTCGACCTGCCCCGACGTCCACCGAGGTCCGTCCGTGAAGAACACTACGTACGCGGACCCGCGTGTGGACAAACCGTCGCCGATCTGATCATCTTGACCCATGACCCACTCCACCGCGCCCGATCCCGATTCGATCGAGGCGTTGTCCGCCGCGGTCACCCAGTTGCGGCAGGAACGCGACGGACTCCGCCGCGCCATGCGCAACCGCGCCGTCATCGAACAGGCCAAGGGCATGCTCGTCGAACGGCTCACCATCACCCCCGACCAGGCGTTCAAGAAGCTGGTGGAGTTGTCGAGCCGGTCGAACGTCAAGGTGGTGGAACTGGCGGCCGCCCTCGTCGCCAGGCAGGCCCCCGAACCGGAACCCTCCGCGGAGGTCGTGACGGCTCCACCACCGGAACGAAGGGCGTCCACCGACGACCTCGCGGAACTGTCGATGGAGGCCAGCACCGAACTCGGCAGCGCACAGGCCAAACTCCAACTACTCAACGCCCGCGTCCTCGCCGCGCAGTCGTTCGACGAGATCACGCGCGCCATCGCGGAGATCACCGAATGCTGGCCCAAACCCAGCAACGTCCTCCTGCTGCTGCGCGAGGCCGACGGCGCGTTGCGGCTCGTGGGCGCCGCCGGACTGTCCACCACGGTGCGCAGCCAGTGGGACCGCGTCCCGCCCATCGACGACCTGCCGCTGTTCACCGCCGTCAACAACCGGGCGTCCGTGCTGCTGTCGGACCCGGAGGCGATATCCCGGCAGTTCCCCGTCGTCGCCGACCGCCCCCACGAGGCCCTTATCGCGATGCCGCTCATCCTCGACGACAGCGTCGTGGGCGTCCTGGAGGTGACCTGGCCCCGCCCGCTGACCGAGGCCACCGTGATCGCGTCCCGGCTGCACGCGGTCCTCGAATCGTGCAGCCGTCGCAGCGCCGACCTGGCCGCCGACCTGGACGACACCGCCGACGAGGGCGACTACGGCCTGAGCCTCGACACGAACCAGCTGTCGCTGTTCATGGAGGCGTTGCTAGAACCCGCCGTGCTGCTGAGTCCCGTGTGGCAGGACGACCAGGCTGTCGACTTCCACATCGAACTGGCGTCACCCGCGGCCCGGCGGATGGCCAGGTCCGAGGAGATGAACGAGCAGCGCGGCACCCTGCTCACCACCCTGCCCCACGCCGGCAGCAGCCTGCTGCTGCCGGTGCTGCAACGGGTGCTGCACACCGGCGAGGCCGAACACCTCGACGACGTCCGCCTCGACGCGCGACAGGAGGGCACCAGCCGCGACTACCGGTTGAGCCTCCGGGCCATCAGGATGTGGGACCGGGTCCTGCTCACGTGGCGGGTGGTGACCGAGGCCGAACGGCTGTGGCCGCAACTGCTCACCGCCGAACGGCTCGCGCACTGCGGCTCCGTGCACGTCGACCCCGGAACCGGGCACGCCGAATGGAGCAACGGGGCGCTCGCCCTCCTGGGCCTGGAACCCCACGACGACCCGCCGGCCCCGGAACGGCTGACGCGACTGCTGCACTCCGACGACCTCGCCGAACTCATGAACGACCTGCAGGACGCGCCCCCCGGGCGCCCCGTCGGGAAGCGGGTGCGTGGCGCCGAAGCCTTCGCCGGCCGCGAGTTCCAGCTGACGGTGCTGGCCCGGGAACAACCGCCCGGGTTCACCGTCGTGGCGCAGGACCTCAAGGCGCTGGGCACGCCCCGCGACGGGCACGGCGCGGTGGCCGCCGCGGCGGGCCGGGCCCGCGTGACCGAGGCGGCCCGGCGTGTCGCCGAACTCACCGCCCCCGCCGCGTCCGACTGTCTGGAACAGCTCGTCTGCCGCGCGATCGACGTCGACACCGGCGACGTGTCACCGTGCTGGTACGACACGGTGAAACTGTCCGACGCCCGCCTCATGCTCGTCGTCGGAGAGGCGTCGGGCGAGGCGGTCGCGGCGACCGTACAGCGGCTTCGGCACGCCGCGGTGGCGTACGCGATCGCCGGTTTCGCACCGGAGGCGATCCTGACCAGCCTCAACACACTGTGCTGCCGGCTCGACGGCGCCGAGACCGCCGCCGTCTCCACCGCGCTCGTGGACGTCAAGGAGAACCGGCTGCACTGGGCGGCCGCCGGTCGCAACGCCCCCGTCGTGGTCGGCACGGACGGCCGGGCACGGCTGCGTTCCGGAGCGCTGAGTCTCGCGCTCGGCGCCGCCGACGGCATCGAGTACCAGTCGAACACCGTCGAACTGGCCCCCGGCAGCAAGGTGCTGCTGTACTCGGAGAGTCTGCTGACAGTGGAGGGCGCGACACTGCCACGGGTCCTGGCGGCGCTGCTGACGGCCGCGCAGGACGACGACGTGGAGGCCGCCGCCGCGCGGCTGGTGGCGGACCTGCCGGGCGCGGCGGGCAAGCCGCTGTGCCTGCTGAGCGCGCGACTCACCGACTGAGCGCGAGCCGGTGGGCTCGGCCGTGCGGCCGGGTCCACCGCCGCCGGGGTCAGGTGTTGCCGGTGAGGATGTCGGCGAGGTCGAAGTCGACCGCCTCGTCGAGCTGCGCGTACGTACAGGAACGGGGTTCCCGGTCGGGCCGCCACCGGACGAACTGGGCGGTGTGCCGGAACCGGATCCCCTCCATGTGGTCGTACTTCACCTCCACGACCCGTTCCGGCCGCAACGGCGTGAACGCCAGGTCCTTGCCTGCCGCCCACCGGCTGCCCTCGGCGTTGCGAGGCGTCCGTTTACCCTCCTCCTGGCGTTCCCACGCCCAGGGATGGTCGTCGAAGGTGGTGACCAGGGGTTGCAGTTCCTGGAACAGTTCGGCGCGGCGGGCGGCGGAGAACGCCCCGATCACCCCGACGCTGACCAGGTCGCCGTTGTCGTCGTACAGGCCGAGCAGCAGCGACCCGATGCGGTCGTCGCCCGACTTGTGGGTGCGGTATCCGGCGACGACGCAGTCCGCCGTCCGGGTGTGCTTGAGCTTCCACATGACCCGCTTGTCGGGTTGGTAGGTGACGGTCGCGGGTTTGGCGATCACACCGTCCAGGCCGGCGCCCTCGAACTGCGAGAACCAGCGGGCCGCGACCTCCGGGTCGTCGGTGACCGGGGTCAGGTACACCGGTGCCTTCGCGGCGCGCAACGCCTTCCGCAGCGCGTCACGACGGGCGGCGAACGGTTCGGCGGTGAGGTCGGTGTCGTCGAGGGCGAGCAGGTCGAAGGCCACGAACGACGCGGGAGTCTCCCGGGACAGCAGGTCCACCCGGGACTGCGCCGGGTGGATGCGTTGTTGCAGCGCCTCGAAGTCGAGCCGGTGGCCGCCGTCGGCGATGAGCACGATCTCCCCGTCGACCACGCACCGGGGCGGCAGTTCGGCCTTGAACGCCGTCACCAGCTCCGGGAAGTACCGGGTCATCGGGCGTTCGTTGCGGCTGCCGATCTCGACCTCGTCGCCGTCGCGGAACACGATGGACCGGAATCCGTCCCATTTGGGCTCGAACAGGTGCCCTTCGGTCGGGATCTTCGCGACGGGCTTCGCCAACATGGGTTTGACCGGCGGCATCACGGGCAGCTGCATGGCCCCATCCTGGCGCACCCGCCCGTCCCGCGCCCCACTTTCCCGGCCCCCGGCCTCCCGGCCTCCGCTTCCCGCTTGCGCCTCCCGCTCCCCTTGCGCTTGGTCCCCGCCGGCTTGGTCCTCGCCATTGCGCACTCGGTCCTCGCCAAACGGGCACATTCCAGACATATAGACATGAACCGGGCACGGGGCCACCGTCGGGCGGGGACCAAGCACGACCGGGCGGGGACCAAGCGGAACAGAGGGCGGCGGTGAACCGGGTCAGGCGTCGGGGACTCGGGGGCCGGTGGCGAACACCGGTTCCCACAGGTCGCCGTGGCGTTCGATCCGTTCCAACACCTGCTCGGGGCTGAACCCGCCGTTGAAGCCCGGTTCCAACTCGTCCCACGTCACCGGCGTCGACACGGTCGGGTTCGGCTGGTTGCGCAGCGAGTAGGGGGCGACGGTGGTCTTGGCGGCGTTGTTCTGGCTCCAGTCGATGAACACGCGACCGGTCCGGTGGGTCTTGCGCATGTTGGCGGTGATCAGGTCCTCATGGGACTCGGCGAGTTCGTACGCGATGCGGCGCGCGTAGCCCGACACCTCCTCGTCGGTCTGCTCGGCGGAGATCGGGCAGCACAGGTGGATGCCCTTCTTGCCGGAACTCTTCGGGTACGCGGTCAAGCCGTCCTCCGCCAGCCGGTCGCGGAGGATCCCGGCCACCTCCACACACTCCGGCATCCCCGCACCCTCGCCCGGGTCGAGGTCGGCGACGAGCCGGTCCGGACGGCGTTCGTCGTCCCGGGCGGTGAGCTTCCACTGGAACGGGTGCAGCTCCAGGGCGGCGAGGTTGCCCAGCCAGGCGAGGGTGGCGACGTCGTCGACCATGACGAAGTCGAGCGAGTCACGCCCCTTGGACGAACCCGGGGTGGGGATGTTCTCGGTGTGCACCCAGTCCGGTGTCCCCTTAGGCGCGTTCTTCTCGTAGAACCGCAGGTCACCGATGCCGTCGGGGTAGCGGATACGGGTCACGCAGCGCTCGGCCAGGTGCGGGAGCAGCACGTCGGCGATCTTGACGTAGTAGTCGATCACCTCGCCCTTGGTGAATCCGTCACCCGGATACATCACCTTGCCCAGGTTCGTCAGGGTCAGGTGCCGACCTCCGATGGTGACGTCGGTCCGATCGTCCGCCATGCCGCCAGCCTAGAACGGGGAGGCCGCCGATATCACCGTTTCACGGATCGAGAGGCATGAATGCGCCGGCCGCCGGGGCGATCGGTACCGTGACGCCGCCGGCAACCACGCCGACCTGCGCCGACCCGCCGCACCGGGTGCGGTTCAATGAACGACGTGACGACCCAGGAAGCCGGGCGCGCGGTGGCGCTGCGCGCCGCGTACGACGCCCAGATACGCACCCGCATGACCGTCCACGACCCCGAACGCGAGACGGTCGAGACGGTCGGCCCGATCCGGCGCAAGACGGTGGCGGGCGCCCGCGGCTACATCACATACCGTGACCTCGACGGTCTCTCCGGAGACGACCTCGACTCGTTCATCGCCGCGCAGCGCGACCACTACGCGGCGATCGGCGCCTCGGTCGAGTGGAAGTACCACAGCTACGACCTCCCCGAGGACCTGCCGGAACGGCTCACCGCCGCCGGATTCGTCGCCGAACAGCCCGAGACCCTCGCACTCGGCGAGGCGGCCGACCTGGCCATCGCGCCACGGACGCCCGAGGGCGCGACACTACGGGAGATATCCGCCCCCGCCGACCTGGAACGGGTGCGGTTGCTGGAGGAGGCGGTGTGGAACACCGACCACGGCTGGCTGCCGGAGGCCCTGGCTGCCGAGATCAGTTCCGACACCGACCCCGTCGTCGTCATCGCCGCGGAACACGGTGAGGACCTGGTCTGCGCGGCGTGGATACGGTTCCACAACGGAACCGAGTTCGCCGGCCTGTGGGGCGGCTCCACGATGCCGGAGTGGCGGGGCCGTGGCGTGTACCGCGCCGTCGTGGCGCGGCGGGCGCAACTGGCGTTGGCGCGCGGGTTCGGCATGCTCCAGGTGGACTCCTCACCGGACAGCGCCCCGATCCTGGAACGACTTGGCATGGTCCCGGTCGCGACCACCGTCCCCTATGTCTGGCGGCCGTCCACCGAGGTCGCGGGCGGCTGACCGGGAGCGCCCCCGCTCGCCCGCAGTGCGCGGGGGCCACCACTCCTCCTCCCCGTGGCTTCAGCCTATGTGCTGGTCGGGGGCGGTGTCGAGGGCGCTCGGACCCGGCTGTGGATAACCCACCGGTTGTGGACAACGCCGCCGGGCGGCCCCGTGCCGGGTGGCTCGACGCCACCCGCCGCGTGCGGCGACGACCCGCCGGCACGATCATCCACAGTGGGCGCAGCCCTGCCGATCACGGCGGCGCCCCCGCGATTCCAGTCCCCCGAACGCAAAAGACCGGATCGCCACGGGGGAAGCGATCCGGTCTCTGTGGATTCAATCACACGACCTCCCCTCCGGCATCCACCGAACGGACGAGATGAATCCACTATTCAGGCAGCATTCGGACAATCCGGCTGAATCAGCGTTAACCCGGCGGAGCCGGGTCGGAAACCCAACCAACGGAGCCGGGTCCTGAGCCAGGCCGCAACGCCGCACGCCCCGCCCATCACGGAAGCGCCCGGAACCCCGGCCACACACGGCAAACGGCCCGTCCCGTCCACGGTCATCCCGCCAGCAGCTTCAACGTGCGTTCGATCTTCACGTCGTGACTGTTGTACATGTCGAGGGTGGACAGCTCGTCCGGCCGGTACCAGCCGAAGTCGGTCGCCTCCACGGTCCGGGAGGGCTCTGGTGAGTCGCCGTCGAGGTGTCCGACGTAGACGAAGCACACCCACTCGCCGGGGTCGGCCGCCTGGATGACCCGGTTGTCGTAAACGCCGGCGAGACCTTCGACGGACACCTCGACCCCCAGTTCCTCCCTGCACTCGCGCACCGCGGTGGCCGCGGAGGTCTCGCCGACCTCGCAGCCGCCGCCCGGCATCGCCCATTGGCCGGTGTCGAACCGTTCGAGCAGCAGGATCCTGCCGTCGTGTCCCAAGATCAGCATCTCGGCGGCGGTGACGGGTGTGGCGATATCGAGCGGTCCGAAGTCGCGTGGCCGGTACTCGTGTCCGATCGCGTCGGCGGCCAGTACCGCCCGCGCGGTGTCGCCGACCCGCCGGTACCGTTCCCGGTTCCACGGGTCGGTGGTGGAGTCCCGTCCGCTGTCGGCGATCTCGACCGATTCGGCCAACAGTTCGCGGATCGTCGAGTTGATGCGGAACGGGGACTCCAGGACGTCCCGCTCGGCCCCGGCGAGGATGTACCCGGTGAGGGGATCCGTCACGGTCGCCGTCTCCGCCGGGCACAACGGCACCGCGAAGGACTCCTCGGGCACGAAGGTCACGTCGACGACGTACGTCAGGTGGTAGGTGTGACGCTGCATGAGTCCCGCCGAGATGCTGTCGCAGATGCCGTGCGGCACGGGTACGACCTCCTCCCCCGGCATGACGCGCCGGGCGAGTTCCCGTACGGCGGCCTCCGGGTCCTGCGAGACGGGGACGAACCCGTGCGGCATGGCCGCGTGTCCGTCGTCCGCCACCGTCAGCAGTACACCGTCACGCTGGTGGCTGAGGATGAGCACCACCGCGAGCAGCGGCGTCCACAACCGGTCGGTGGCGGGTAGCCCGGCGAGGATGGTCTCGGTGTCGCGCCGGTCCACCTCCGCCAACACGCCCGCGCCGATCCGCCGCAGCCGGGTGAAGCGCGCCTCGTCGGCGTCGTCGGCGTCGTAGAACAGTCCGTTGTGGGCCTCGGCGAGGATCTCCTCGGCCAGCATGGCCACCCGGCGTTCCTGCGACCCGATGTGGGTGTCGTCGGTCATAGCGGTCCACGCTACCCAACCGGGCGCGGCCCGCCGGGCGGCGTCGTCAGGTCGCCGCGCGGTCGAAGCTCAGTTCCGGAAGCGTCTCCATCCCGGCCAGGACGTGCCCGGCGCGGGCGGCGGGCTGTTTGGCCGCGACCACCGCGTCGCGCAGCAACTCCCCGAGCCGGACCAGGCGTTGCAGCCGGGGCTGGGACGGCATCCCGCCGGAACCGGCGAGCGCGATGGTGGGGCTGACCTTGATCCGTCCCGAGCTTCGCGGCGGTGCCCACAACGCCCACAGGTCGGGGTCACCGGGCTCGGCGACGAAGTAGGGGACGTCGCCGCGTTCGAGCTGTTCCCGCTCGGCGGGGTGCGGTGACCAGTTCGGCGGCTCGGCCCCGGTCGTGATCCGGTGCCACAGCACCTGGCGGTACTCCACGTCGGGCCGCAACGAGACCCTGCTCAACAGGACGGGGCCGTCGGCGAGGAAGTCCGCGATGCGGTCGTGCTCGCGGCAGATGAGCGTCCACGCGTCGAACATCCCGGTGAGGAAGTCGGGCAGTTGTCGATGCCGGTCGATGTCGCCGGGGCCGCGGAGGGGTCGCATCCGGCCGGGCACCCGGATGAGCCACCACCGGGTTCCCGCGCGCCGCAACCGGACGGGGGCTCCGGTCGGTCCGGCGCCGTGTTCCCATCCCGCCGCCGTGACCATCCGGTACACCTCGCCGGCCTCGGCGCGCAGCACGTGTTCCAGTCCCATCGACATGCACTGGTACCGGCCGTGGCGTCCGCCGGGGCGTTCGGACGTCCATCCGGTGATGCCGAGTGCGCCGCAGGCGGCCGTCAACGCGCCCGCGCGCCGCCAGTACCCGGGTCCGGTGACGGCGGTGGCGGGGCTCGGGCCGCCGCCGAGCCATTCGTGCCAGCTGTAGCAGTCGGCGTCGTCTCCGCCGCCGACCCAGCTGCGGACGGTGGGGAGCCTGACCGGCCCGGAGGCGGCGGGCAACCGGTTGAGCATGTCGAACACCGAGGCGGGCGGTTCCTCGGGCTCGGCGACGGCGAGGAACCGGTCCGGTCCGTGTACCGGCTGCGGCCGGTAGGCGATCACGCCGCCGCCGTCGAGGCGCACCCGGATGAGTCGTTGGCCGCCGTTGTGGCTGTGCCCGTCGGGGACCGACAGGTGGACGACGGTTCCGGTGAAGCGCCGGTCGGCGGGCCAACCGGCCACCGCGTCACGGCTGAACCGGTACAGGAAGAGTTCCAGGGACCGCAGGTACTGGTGGCGGCGCGTGGCGACGTGTTTGGCGACGTCGGGCAGGGCGTCGGCGGCGCAGGCGGTGAACGCCTCGACGACGAGCGGCCCGAACAGGTGTCCGTTGTCGGGTGACAGGACGCCGTGGGCGACGGTGTCCCGGTAGAGCGCGGCCATCCGTTCGCACCAGGCGGCGACGGTCTCGAAGGTGTCGCGGAGCGGACGGAACCGTTCCATGCGGAGCACGGCCGCGACGAACCCGGCCGCGGCCTCGCCGGCGGGTTCGGAGTCCTGAGTGGTGCCGTCTTCGTCGATGACGGTCTCCAGGGGTGGGAACAGCGGCCCGGCACGGCCTCGGGCGACCGCCTGGACCACCCGCCCGATCGTCCCACCCGGCTCGTTCCGCGCCACCTCCACGGTGGTCTCCCAGATCACCTCGGTCACGATTCCCCTCCCCTGAACCCGACGATCCCCCGCGATATCCATAGCAGACAGGCGATCGCTCGACAGTGCTCGGTGGTTCGTCAGTGATGTTAGACAGTGGATTCCGGTCCCGCCGGGTCTCGATATCCGTCATTCGGGTGCAATACGGACATATCCGTCGATGTGAGTGGCGGCCTTTCGGACGGTTTAACCGGACGATCGGACGACTCCGCGGGTCACGCCGGGGCGCGGCCGGGTGTTCATCCGGCCCGGTAGGCCCAGGTGGGCGCCTCGTCGGGGTGGCCCACCCAGGCGAGGTGTCCGTCGGGTCGCACGAGGATCGCCCTCCCCGTGTCGGCGGCGGGCGCGACCACGTCGAGGTGTTCGGGTGGCGGCCAGGCCGGTGTCGTGGCGGTGGGGCTGACGAGGACGAACCGGCGTCCCGCCGTCCGCCGGTACAGTGCGGCGGGGCCGTCGCGGGTCTCCACGGCCAGGTCGGGTACCCGTTCGCCGACCCGGCGGTGGGCGCCGGGCGGGGCGGGGTAGCGCACCGCGAGGCCGCTGACCATCCCGGTGACGCGGCCGGACACGGTGGCGGTGCGCAGGGCGGTGGTGGCGGCGGTGTCGCGGAGGCGCCGGACGACGGGGGAACGCAGCAGCGCGAGGCGGAGTATGACCCCGGTGGTCATGAGGACGGTGCGGCCGACGGGGTGTCGTTCGGCGTGGTAAGAGTCCAGCAGCCGGTCGGGTGCCCACCCGCCGACCACGGCCGCGAGTTTCCAGCTCAGGTTGGCGGCGTCCTGGATTCCGAGGTTCATGCCCTGGCCGCCGGCGGGTGAGTGGACGTGCGCGGCGTCGCCGGCCAGTAGGACACGGCCGACGCGGTAGTGGGGCACCTGGCGTTCCTCGGAGTCGAACCGGGACGACCAGTGCAGCTCGGTCAGGCCGAGGTCGGCGCCGAAGACGTCGATGATGAGGGACCGGACCTCGTCGAGGGTGGGTGGCGCGTCGGTTCGGGGTGTCCGGGTGCGGCGGCCGAGGAACCGGTGGCGGCCGTCGCCGAACGGGGCGGTGAAACCGAATCCGGCGGGTCCGGCGACGAGGGTGACGGGTCGGGCGGGTGGGCGGGTCAGGGTGACGTCGGCGAGGGTGACCCGTTCGACCGCGAACCGGCCGGGGAACGGCAGGGCGAGGAGGCGTCGTACGGCGCTGTGGGCGCCGTCGGTGCCGACGAGGTATCGGCCGCGGTACCGTCCGGCGGTGGTGGTGGCGGTGACCCCGGTGTCGTCGTGGGCGAGGGCGGTGAGTTCGGCCTCGTGGACGATGACGGCGCCGGCGCGTTCGGCGCGGTCCCGCAGGATCCGTTCGGTGTGGTACTGCGGCGTGATCAGTACGAAGGGGTAACGCGACGGTAGGCGGGACAGGTCGAGGTCGACGCGGCCGAGGAGTTGGAGTCGGGGTTGGGTGGTGCCGGTGGCGATCAGGTCGTCGGCGATTCCGCGGGCGTCGAGCATTTCGAGGGTGCGGGCGTGGACGGCGAAGGCGCGGGTGAGGTTGGATTCGCCGCCGCGTTTCTCCAGGACGGTGACGTGGACGCCGCTCTCGGCGAGGTCTCCGGCGAGCATCAGGCCGGTGGGGCCGGCGCCGACCACGATGACCTCGGTCTCCTGTGGGGTCATGTCGGGCTCCCAATTCATCAGGTGATGAATTAATTGAACCGCGATCCGCCCCGGCTGTCAACCGGTCCGGGGTGATCGGCGCCGACGCCGGGGTCAGAGGCGGGTGGAGTCGAGTGCCTCCACGGTGGTGAGGAAGTCGGTGATGAGGCGTACCACCTCGCCGGGCCGCTGGGTGACCATGCCGTGTGAGGCCGACGCGATCTCCTGCACCCGCAGCAGCGGGTTGCGGCGCGTCGCGGCGTCGAGGTCCTCACGCAGGCCCCGGCGGTAGGCCGCCATCAGGGCCGCGAACCGGTGCGGCGCCCCTGGCGGGTCCTCGGTCGCGAGTACGACCAGGAACGGCACGGTGACCTCGGCGAGGGCCGGAACACCGTCGCGGAACCAGTCGAGGTCGCGGAGCGCCTCGGCGTCGGCGCGCCCGAACCGGGTGTAGCGGTCCCCGTCGCGTTCCACCACCGTGCGGGGGCCGAGCGCGTCGGCGACCCCGGGCGGCAGCGGCAACGCCAGCGCCGCGGGCTGGGCGTCGAACATCTCCCGCAGCGCGGCGAGGTCGGCGTCGCGCCGGTCGGTCGGCATTCCCCGGTAGTGGCCGGGATCGGTCTCGGCCGAGCGGTGACCGTCCAGGCTCACCCCCGCGACGATCCGGGCGTCGGCCGACGCCCAGTGCGCGGCCAGCATGCCGCCCAGCGAGTGCCCGGCGACCGCGAACCGGTCGAGTCCCAGACTCCCGGCGACGGCGGTGAGGTCGGCGAGGAATCCGGCCAGTTCCATCGGGCCGTCGCCGGAACGGCCGTGGCCGCGCAGTTCCGGCGTGACGACCCGGAACCGGCCGGTCAGCTGCGGGATCAACGGCCGGAGCCCGTCGGCGCTGCCACCGCCGCCGTGCAGCAGCACCAGGTCCGGTCCGGTGCCGCCGTGGTCGAGCACCGCGACGGGGACGCCGTCGCCCTCGACGGTGATCTCGCGTGGTTCGGTCATGGGTACTCCTGTCGTGGAGGGGACGGCTTCACCGAGTGGAGCCGGTGGGGCGGGTGCCGGGTCGTGAGAGCCGGGCGGACACCGAGGCGGCGCTGACGCCGCCGTCGGGGTGGCGGTCGAGCTTGCCGCGGGTGAGCAGGTCGGCGACTCCCTGCCGGGTGATGCCGAGCATCGCTCCGGCGGTCGCGTAGGAGACCGATTCGGCGGTGGGGTGTCCGGCGCGGGCGGCGACCGCCCGGCCCAGCGGGGTGGACCACCATTCGCGGGGTGGGTCGAAGGCGTCGTCCCCGGGGTACAGGGCGGAGACGAGTCGCGCGGCGGTGGCGCGCGCGGCTGCGTCGGTGCCGTCGAGTAGCCGGGCCGCCCACGCCTCGCACTGGATGCGCAGGGCGGCCTCCAGTACGGCCGTGGTGTCGCCGGTGTCGGCCTCGCCCAGCAGGATCTCCAGCGGGTCGAGCAGGCGGGTCCGCATCAGGCGGCGCAGGTCGTCCACCAGTGCGACGTGTCGTTCGGTGCTCACGCGAGACAGCCTACCAACTACTTGACAGTCACTGTCAAGTAGTACGAACCGCGCCGGTCACGCCCCGGGCCGGACCGCCAACGGCAGCGTGAACGTCACGTTCTCCACCGCGACCGGCTCCTCCACCACCTCGACCGGCCCGAGGCCCCGCAGGTGCGCCAGGACCTCGTCCACCAGGCGGGGCGGCGCCGAGGCGCCAGCCGTCACGCCGACCACCGACACGCCCGACAACCACTCGGGCCGCAGCTCCCCCACGTCCTCGATCAGGTGGGCCGGCGTCCCGCCCTCCGCCGCCAACTCCACGAGCCGCCGCGAGTTCGACGAGTTCGCCGAACCCAGGACCAGCACCAGCTCCGCCCGGCCCGCGATCTCGGTCAACGCCGCCTGACGGTTGGACGTCGCGTAACAGATGTCCTCCACCGCCGGACCACGCAACGCCGGGAACCGCTCCCGCAACGCCGCGACGATGCGGCCGGTCTCCGACACCGACAACGTCGTCTGCGTCAGGTACGACACCCGCCGCGGATCCGGCACCTTCACCGTCGCGACGTCCGCCTCCGACTCCACCAGCACGATGCCGCCCGGCACCTCGCCGAGCGTGCCCTCGACCTCCTCGTGACCGGAGTGGCCGATCAACACCACGGTGTCACCGCGCCCGGCGAACCGGCGCGCCTCCTGATGCACCTTCGCCACCAGCGGACACGTGGCGTCGATGACGTCGAGGTCGCGCGCCGCGGCCGCCTCACGCACCACCGGCGACACGCCGTGCGCGGCGAACACCACACACGCGCCGTCCGGCACCGCGTCCAGTTCGGACACGAAGACGGCACCCCGCGCCTCCAGGTCGGCCACCACGTGTGTGTTGTGGACGATCTGCCGCCGCACGTACACGGGGGCGCCGCGTTGCCGCAACGCCAACTCGACGATCTCGATCGCGCGTTCCACCCCGGCGCAGAACGACCGGGGGGACGCCAACAGGACAGTACGCACATCCATGTTCAGCCGGGCCTCTCCTCAGTGGTCCCGCCGGGTCACCAGCCGCGCCAGGGCGGCCAGCTCGGCGGTCGGTCCGTCGGGCAACTCCGCGACCGCCAACCGGTCCATCGCGAGGTCCAGCAGCGAGTCCGCCTGGCCGGTGCTCCACGCCCGGCCGCCGGCCTCCTCGATCAGCCGCGCCGCCCGCGCCTGATCGTCGCGGTCCAACTCACCGCCGCCGTGGTACAACTCCGCCAGCTCCACCGCCTGCGGCGACCGCGAGTTCAGTGCCGCCACCACCGGAAGCGACTTCTTCCGGTTCCCCAGGTCCGAGTGCGCCGGTTTGCCGGTCAACGCCGGGTCGCCCCAGATGCCCAACAGGTCGTCGACGAACTGGAACGCCAGGCCGAGCAGGCCGCCGAACTCCGCGAGCGCCGCCACGCGCGCCCGGTCGCCGCCGCCGTACAACGCCCCCAGGGCGCACGCGCAGCTCAGCAACGCGCCCGTCTTGGACTCGGCCATCGCCCGGCACTCGGCCACGCCCACATCGTCACGGGACTCGAAGGCCATGTCGACGCTCTGACCGTCGATCAGCTCCTGCACGGTGGCGTTGACCATCCGCACCGCCTCCAGGGCGTGCGGGTGACCGCTTCCGGCGACCACGTCGACCGCCAGTGTGGACAGTGCGTCGCCCGCCAGGATGGCGTCACCCCGGCCGAAGACCGTCCACGCGGTGGGCCGGTGGCGGCGGGTCGTGTCACGGTCGATGACGTCGTCGTGCAACAGCGAGAAGTTGTGGACCAGTTCCACCGCGACGGCCACCGGGACCGCCGCACCGCCGGTGGCCCCGACCGCCTCGGCGCACAACACGGTCAGCGCCGGTCGGATCGCCTTGCCGCCGGACTCGCGGACCGGCGTGCCGTCGGCGTCCCACCACCCGAGGTGGTATCCGGCGATCCGGCGCATCGACGGCCCCAGGGTGTCCACGGCGCCGCGCAGCGCCGGATCCACCAGTCGCCTGGCGTGGTCGATGACCTCGGCTGCGGTACGCGTACGGCCGGCTTGGACGGTTTCCATGTACGGTGTGCCCCCTTCAAGGGTCGGGCGGGCGGGCATGACGCGGTGGGCAGCCGTGCGACGGGCGCGTCCGGTCCCGTGACCGGACGCGACACGTGGTGCCGGGCGGCGGCTGCGGCCCGCCCGGCACCGTGTGGGGATCAGGACTCGTGCCGTCCGATCTCGACGTTCTCCAGCACACCCAGCGCGTCCGGGACCAGGACCGCCACCGAGTAGTAGGCGCTCACCAGGTACGAGATGATCGCCTTCTCGTTGATGCCCATGAACCGCACCGACAGGCCCGGCTGGTACTCGTCGGGCAGCCCCGTCTGGTGGAGGCCGATGACGCCCTCGTTGTCCTCACCGACACGCAGACACAGGATGGAGCTGGTGCGGCTCTCGGTGATCGGGATCTTGTTGCACGGCAGCAACGGGACACCGCGCCAGGTCGGGATCAGGTTCCCGTTGAACTCGACGCTCTGCGGGTACAGGCCGCGCTTGTTGCACTCGCGGCCGATGGCGGCGATCGTGTGCGGGTGCGCCAGCAGGAACTGCGCGTTGCGGCGGCGGGTCAGCAACTCGTCGAGGTCGTCGGGGGTCGGCGGACCGGTGCGGGTCGAGATGCGCTGCTTGAAGTCGGCGTTGTGCAGCAGGCCGAAGGCGCGGTTGTTGATCATCTCGTGCTCCTGCCGTTCCCGCAGGGCCTCGATGGTCAACCGCAACTGCTGCTCGATCTGGTCCATCGGCTCGTTGTAGAGGTCGGCGACCCGGCTGTGGACCCGCAGGACCGTCTGGGCGACGCTGAGCTCGTACTCGCGAGGGCTGAGGTCGTAGTCGACGAAGGTACCGGGAAGGTCCGGTTCACCCTCGTGACCGGCGGCCGTCTCGATCGCGGCCTCACCGTACTGGTCCTGCGGCGCACCGGATCCGGCTCGGAACGCCTCGACGTGGTCGCGCAGCGTCTCGGAACGGTCCAACAGGTCCAGGAAGGACTGGCGCGTGATCATCATGACGGTGCACGCGGTGTCGGCCTTGACGGTGTAACGCCACTTGGCGTCGGCCTCGACCAGGCCGTCCTCACCGAAGTAGTCGCCGTCGGCGATCACACCCAGTTCGGTCGGGTGACCGTACTTGCCGTCACCGATCTTCTTGGCCTTGCCGTGCGCCATCAGGTACAGGTCGTCGGTGTCGCCACCGGTCTCGGCGATGACCGCCCCCGGCTCGAACTCCTGCTGGACGAAGCGGCCCGCCAGCTCGGCGAGCACCTCCTCGTCACCGAAGTCGCGCAGCAACGGCAACTCCCGCAGCTCCTGCGGTACCACCCGCACCTCGCTGCCGACGTTGGTGAACGTCACGCGGCCGTCGCCGACTGTGTAGCTGAGCCGCCGGTTGACCCGGTACACGCCGCCGGCCGTCTGCACCCACGGAAGGATCTTCAGCAGCCACCGGGACGAGATCCCCTGCATCTGGGGAACGGACTTGGTCGTCGTGGCCAGGTTCCGGGCCGCGGCGGTCGACAGACTCTGACTACGGCGCTCTTGCTCGACGGCGGTGTTGGTCGCAGGCACTTTGCCCCCACTCGTGTGTTTGGGAAAGAAGGGCCGGTCGTTCGGGGTCTCGATCGACCGGTGTTGGTTTCGCGGTGGAAGCGTACGGGCAGATCCCGGTTACCCACGGTAGGCCGCGCCGGACGACGCGCGTGTCGTGACCGTCCGGGGAACCGTGCCGCCGCAATGAATCGAAGATCATCGTCGCGCGCGGCCACCCGGCGACTCCCGCGACCATGACATAGCCTGCACGGATGAGCGATCTCGACATCTCCCCGCCGTTGCGCGAGTGCGGCGGCCGTGAAGGCGTCGGCGGGCGGCCGGTGCGGGAACTACTGCCGGGGCGGCGCGTCCCTCTCGGGGAGAGCACCGTCGTGCGGCGACTGCTGCCGAGTCTGGGGCGCCGCATGATCGGCGCGTGGTGCTTCGTCGACCACTATGGACCCGATGACGTCGCCGACGAACCCGGGATGCAGGTCCCGCCGCACCCGCACACCGGACTGCAGACGGTGAGCTGGCTGCGCGACGGCGAGATCCTGCACCGGGACAGCATCGGCAGCCGGCAGGTACTGCGTCCCGGCTCCCTCGGGCTGATGACGTCGGGAGCCGGGATCGCACACTCGGAGCAGTCGCCCGCCTCGCACGGAGACGTCCTGCACGGGGCACAACTGTGGGTGGCGTTGCCGGAGGAACACCGCCACACCGCACCGGGCTGGGACCACCACACCGATCTGCCGGTGGAGTCCGGCGGCGGTGTCACGATCCGCATCGTGTTGGGGGAACTGGCCGGGCTCGTGTCGCCGGGGGCGGTCTTCAGCCCGCTGGTGGGCGCGCAGCTCGACATCTCCGCCGGCGCCGCCACGACCCTCCCCGTCGAACCGGACTTCGAGTACGCCGCCCTGGCGATGCACGGCCGCGTCGATGTGGACGGTGTCCCGGTCGAACCGGGTTCACTGCTGTACCTGGGATGCGGCCGTGACCGGCTGTCGATCTCGGCCGAACACGCCGGCGCCGTCATGCTGCTGGGCGGCGAGCCGTTCGAGGAGAAGATCGTGATGTGGTGGAACTTCATCGGCCGCACCGGCGACGAGATCCGCCGGTACCGGGACGACTGGGAGAACGGGGAACGGTTCGACGTGGTCACCGGGTACGCGGGCCGACGGCTCGCGGCGCCACCGCTTCCGGATCTGCCACTGAAGCCGCGGGGCCGCCAACGCTGAACCACCTCCAACCGCCCCTCACCTCCGAATCCGCTTGGTCCTCGCCGTGGCGCGCTTGGTCCCCGCCGGATCGCGCTTGGTCCCCGCCAGAACCAGCCAGAACCAGACATTTCGGTACAGTACGTATCATATCGGGCACGCGGTGGCCACGGGGCGGGGACCAAGCGGAACAGGGGTGGGAGGATCGGTGGGTGCCTGAGAGTCAGACCGCGCACGGGGATTCCATCGGACGGGCCGAGACCGCCGAGACCGCCGCGCCCACCACCCCGTCACCCGACACCACCAACACGGCCGCACGCCCCGAGCCGCCACGAGTGGTCGCGCGGCCGGTCGGCGATCCGGTCGAGTTCCACGCACTCACCCACAACGCCGGAAACCAGGCCACCGGCGGCATCTGGCGCGTCACCGGCACCACCGGAACGGCCGTCCTCAAGATCGCCACGCCCGGCGACGCCACCGGAACGGGAGGCGGCTGGGCGCCGGGCCGGGACCCGCGCCACTGGAACTACTGGGCGCGCGAGGCACTGGCCTACCGGACCGGGTTCACCGCGCGGTACCTCGCCGACTCCCCGTTGCGCGCTCCCCGGCTGCTCGCCGAGGCCGAACGCGACGACGGCTCGGTGGAGCTGTGGCTCGAAGACGTGTCCGGGCGACCTGCCACCGACTGGGACGCCGAGCGGCTCGGCCGGTTCGCCCGTGACCTGGGTACCGTGCAGGCACGCTGGACCGATCCCGCCGACCATCCCGAGTGGACCTCGGTCGGCTGGCTCCGGGCCTACGCCGGCCGGTGGGGTGTGACAAGGGAACCCGACTGGGACGACGACCGGGTGACCGCCGTCTGGCCCGAGGACGTGGTGCGGGGCGTCGCCGAACTGTGGCACCGCAGGCATCGGTTGTTCGACCTCGCCGAGGCGCTGCCGTCGACACTGTGCCACCTGGACGTGTGGCCCATGAACCTGATCGGCCGGGGCGACGACACCGTCATGCTCGACTGGTCCTTCGTGGGCCGGGGCGCCGTCGGTGAGGACATCGGGAACCTCATCCCCGACACCGTGGCCGACGGACTCATGGACGCCGATCTGCTGCCCGACTTCGCCGAGGCCGCGACCGACGGCTACATCGCCGGGCTGCGGGACGGCGGGTTCCCCGGCGACACCGACGCGGTCCGGCGCGCGGTTGCGATCTGCGGCGCCGCCAAGTACTGCTGGCTGGCCCCGCGCATGGTGGAGCGACTGTTGTCGGGCGGGCGGGTCGGCTCCTCCCACTACGGGACGTACACCGACGGCGCGGCCGTCATGCGCGGACGGTTGACGATGATGCGGCTGCTGACCGACTGGACCCGACTCGCCCTGGAGTGACGACCAGGCTCACACCGTCTCCGGTGCGCGGGACTCGGGTCCGCGCACCCGCCGCACCGAGGGTTCCAGGAGCACCGCGAGCCCGAACACCGCGACGATGAACCCACCCGCGACCAACACCTCCTCGGGACCGAACCGCGCCGCCAACGGCCCGGCCGCCAACTGCCCCACGGGAAGCGCCACGAACGAGCCGAGCATGTCGTAGGAGACGACCCGGGACAACCGGTCGGGCGGGATGTGGGCCTGCAACGTCGACTCCCAGTTGATGCCGAACACGCTGTGCCCCAGGCCGGACAACACGAACACCACCATCAGCACGCCGAAATGCGGGAACGCGCCGAGCGCCACCAGCATCGGGACGTCGCACAGTATCGCCGCCATCCCCGCCACCAGCGGCCGGTCGGGCCGCCACCGCAGCATCAGCAGCGCGCCCAGGATCAGGCCGACCGCCTGTGCCGACGCCAACGCGCCCCACGCGACCCGCCCCAGTGCCTCGTCGGCCACCAACGGCCCCAGGGTGCCGAACCCGCCCGCGTACACGGCGTTGATGACGCAGAACGCGACCACGACCACCCACACCCAGCGCCGGGACACGAACTCCCGCCAACCCTCCCGCAGTTCCCGGACCGTGGAGGGCCGGACGCCGCCGTGTTCGCGGGCGGGCAACCGGAGCCGGGCCACGAACAGCGCCGCGACCGCGAAGGCCGCGGCGTTGACGGCGAGCCCCCAGCCGGAACCGGCGAAGCCGACGACCACTCCGGCGAGCGTGCCGCCGCCGACCATCGCGGCGTTGCGGGTCAGACCGGACAGCGCGTTGGCGGGGCGCAGTTCGTCCCGGTTCACCAGTTGCGGCACCATGCTCGCCATCGCGGGCATGGTGAAGGCCGCGGCGACGCCGTTGACGGCCTCGATGGCGGCGATGTGCCAGACGTCCGCGGCGCCGGTGATCAGGAGGGTCGCGGCGGCGGCCTGAGTCAACGCGCACAACGTGTTCGACGCCAGCAGCACGGTCTCGCGACGGAACCGGTCGGCGGCGACGCCTCCGAACAGGATCAGCGTGACGTTGGGGACGGTCCGGGCCGCGAGCACGAAACCCAGCGCGAGCGGGGAGTCGGTCAGGTCCAGGACGGCGAACGCCACCGCGATGGGCGCGATGGCGTTGCCGAGTACGGAACTGAAGCGGGCGGCCAGGAAGTAGCGGAAACCCCGGTGCCGCAACGGACCGGTGGGCGGCCGGAGGAGGCGGCGCGGCGGTCGGGGATCGTGGCCGGACACGGCGGGCAGCCTACCGGCCACGGACGGTGCCGTCCACCGGGTTCACCGGCTGCGGCCGGATTCCGAACCGGTCGCGGTCACAGTTCCAGCATCTCGATCAGCGGCTTCGGGTCCTCGCGGACCTCGGTGCCGGTGAACCGGCCGGTGACCCGTCCGGCGTCGAGCACGCACAACCGGTCCGCGGTCGCGATCGGCCACTGTGGTTGCGGTGCCGCCAGCAGGACCGCCATCCCGGACTCGGCGAGCCGGCCGACCGTGGAGCGGATCTGTTCCACGATGACCGGCGCGAGGCCCTCGGTGGGTTCGTCGAGCACGAGGAGGCGCGGGCCGGTGAGCAGTGCCCGGGCGATCGCGAGCATCTGCTGCTCGCCGCCGGACAGCAGGCCGCCGTGGTGTCGGCGCCGCGCCGCCAGTTGCGGGAACATCTCCCACATGTCGTCGACGGTCCATGCGGAGTCGCGGCGCCGCGCGATGGCCAGGTGTTCGGCGACGGACACCGACCCGAAGACGCGGCGGCCCTGCGGCACGTAGCCGATGCCCATCCGGGTGCGGCGGTGGGTGGGGCGCGACGTGACGTCCTCGCCGTCCCAGCGGACCGCGCCGCCAGAGGCCGGCAGCAGACCGGCGACGGCCTGGCACAGTGTCGTCTTGCCGGCCCCGTTGTGGCCGACGACGGCGGTGACGCCGCCGGGTTCGACGGTCAGGTCCACGCCGTGCAGTACCGTCCCGCCGTGGTATCCGGCGGTCAGTCCCGACAGTTCCAACAGGCTCATGCCGCCGTCCCCAGGTACACCTCGGCCACCTGCGGGTCGGCGGCGATCTCTGCGGGGGTCCCACTGGTGAGGGTACGTCCGTTGTGGAGGACGGTGACCGTGTCGGCGATCGCCGTCACCACGTCCTGATGGTGTTCCACCAGCAGGACCGTCAGTTCGGCGGGCAGTGAACCCAGGCATTCCAGGAGCCGCGCCATGTCGGCGTCGGTGAGCCCCGCCGCCGGTTCGTCCAGCAGCAGCAACCGGGGACCCGCCATGAGCGCCATCGCGATCTCCAGCAGCCGGCGCTGCCCGTGTGAGAGCGCGGACGCCGGGGTGTCGGCGCGGTCGGCGAGGTTGAGGGCCGCCAACTGCGCGGTGGCGCGTTCTGCGAGTGCGGCGCGCCGCCGCGACGGCCGCCAGCGTGACGTGGCGTCGTGCGGCCGGGCGGCGAGTGTCAGGTTCTCCAGGCACGTGAAGCTGTCGAGCGGCGCCGGGGTCTGGAAGGTGCGGGCGATGCCGAGCCGGGAACGCCGGTGGGCGGGTTTACGGGTCACGTCGGTCCCGGCGAAGGCGATCCGGCCACCGGTGGGCCGCACCGCGCCGGCGACCATGTGCAGCACTGTGGACTTCCCGGCGCCGTTGCAGCCGATGAGGGCGTGCCTGTCGCCCTCGGCCAGGGTGAGGTCGAAACCGTCCACGGCGCGCAGGCTCCCGAAGTCGCGTCGCAGTCCGGTGATGGTGAGCAGGTCCGTCATGTCGCCTCCTTCCGTCGTCGCAGCCCGATCCGTTCCAGTACGCCCGCGAGCCCGCCGGGCATCAGGTACACGGCGGCGATGAACAGGGCGCCCAGCACCAGCGGTCCCTGTCCGGGCAGGTACGCGGCGGTCCAGTCCCGCAACAGGATGACGGCGCCCGCGCCTACGAGCGCACCGCCGAGCGAGGCGGCGCCCCCGATCACCACGGCCATCAGGACCAGGGCCGAGATGCTGAAGCTGACGTCGGAGGGGAACACCATGCGTTGACTGGTCACCAGCAGCGAACCGCCGATTCCGGCGATCATCCCGGCGAACACGAAGACCCCGAGCAGGTAGGCGCCCACCCGGTGGCCGTCGGCGCGCATCCGCGCCTCGTTGTCCCGTACGCCTCGCACCAGGGAACCCGGTGTGGAGCGCGCCGCCCAACCGGCCAGCGCCGTCACCACGACCGCGACCGCGAGGCAGTACCAGTAGACCGCCGGTTCGTCCACGAGTGGTTCCAGGCCCCAGAACGGCACCGTCGGGTCGAGCCTGCCGCTGCCGTCGGTGCCGCCGCTGACGGCCTTCCACTGTTGCGCGGCCTGCGCGGTCAACTCACCGACCGCCAGGGTCAGCATGAGGAACACGACGCCGCGGGTGCGGACGACGGCGGGGCCGATGACGGCGCAGAACACCGCGGCGGCGGCGCCCGACGCCAGTAGTAGGACCGGTGCCTCGGTGACACCGGCGCGGATCAGCACGACCGTCGTGTACATGCCGAACGCGTAGGGCGCCACCTGTCCGAGGCTGGGCAGGCCCGCGGTCCCGGTGAGGACCGCGACGCTGACGGCCAACAGGCCCAGCGAGATGATGCCCGACAGCGACGAGAGCGTGTAGGCGTCGACGGCGAACGGCAGGGCGGCCAGCGCGGCGACGGCCAGGGCCGTCCAGACGCGGGTGTCGAGGAGCAGCCGGGTCACGTCGTCCTCCCTCCCACCAGGAGTTGCGGGGGACGGCGCACCAGCAGCGCGACCGCCATGGCCGCGAACAGCAGGTACGGGGACCATTCGGGGGCGAGGGCCACACCGAGCGTGTGGACCTGTCCGACGAGCAGCGCGGCGACGAACGCGCCGCCGATCGAGCCGAGCCCACCGACGACGACGATCACGAGGGACTGCAGCAGCACGGTGTTGGCGGCGTGCAGGCTGGGGCCGAGGATCGGTGCGCCGAGGGCTCCGGCGAGGCCCGCCAGGGCACCGGCCACCGCGAGCACTCCGGCCAGGACGAGCTTGGGGTTGACGCCGAGCGCGGCGACCATGTCCTGGTCGTCGACCATCGCGCGCACGAGCGCGCCGACGCGGCTGCGGGTGACGACGAGCCATCCGGCGGCGGCGAGCAGTCCGGCCGCGCCGATGAACAGCAGGTGGTAGGCGGGGTAGTTGTGTCCCAGGAACACCACGGGTTGTTCCAGCACGTCGGGGAGGTCGGGGCGCAGTTCGGCGGAGCCGAAGACCTGCACGAGCAGGTTCCCGACCACCATGGACACTCCGAAGGTGAGCAGTGCCTGCATCATGTGGCCGCGCCCGGCCAGCGGCATTATCGCCCCCGACAGGGCACCGCCGAACACGGCTCCGGCGGCGGTTCCGGCCAGGGCGGCCAGCACCAGGCCCCACCAACTGCCGTCGGTGACCAGGTACGCGGCGTAACCGCCGACCATGAAGACGGTGCCGTGGGCCAGGTTGAGGACGTCGGCGACTCCGAACGCCAACGTCAGTCCACTGGCGACGGTGAACAGCAGCAGGCCGTAGGTGACGCCGCCGATGACATGGGGCAGATAGGCGTCCAGCAGATCCACTTCGCCGGGACTCCTTGTCGGGCTGAGGGGGCACGGGGGTACGACGAACCCGGCGGACGCGATCCGTCCGCCGGGTCACCGGGTCAGTCGCCCAGGGTGGCCAGTTCCTGGATGACCACGTTGGACAGCTGCTGGCCGTCCAGCTGCACCTGACGCAGGTACCAGCGCTGCACCGGGGCGTGCGTGTCGCTGAACCGCCAGGGGCCGCGCGGGCTGTCGATCTCACCGAGCTCGGCGACGGCCGCGTTGATGGCCTCCGAGGTGACCTCCTCACCGGCGGGGATCGACGCGATCGCCTGGTCCAGGACGCTGGCGGCGTCCCACGAGCACATCGCGTACAGCGACGGCTGACCGGTCAGTCCCGCCGCGGTCCACTCCGACACGAACTCGCGGTTGGCGGCGTTGTCCAGGTCGGCCGAGTAGTTCATGACGGTGTAGACGCCCTCGGCGGCGTCGCCCTGCGCCGTCAGCGCGGAGCCCTCGGTCAGGAAGGCGCCGTACAGCGGGATGTCCTTGGCGTCGGACTGCGCCCACTGCTGCACGAAGTTCACCGCCGCCGCACCCGCGTAGAACGTGTAGATCGCCGCGGCGTCGGTCTGGGCGATCTCGGTGAAGTACGGCAGGAAGTTGTCGGTGTCGGGGAACTTCGTCCAGGTCGTCTCACCGGTGGGGTTGGCGAGCGTGCCGCCCGCCTCCAGGAAGTTCTCCGTGAAGCCGCGCAACTGGTCGTGGCCGCCCTGGTAGTCCGGGCCGATCGCGTACACCGGGCCGTCGAGGTTCTCCGCCATGTACGGCGCGATGGCGGTGCCGTTCTCCTCGGAGATCCAGCTGGTGTGCCACAGGCCCTCGAGCTGGTCCGGGTCCAGCGTCGGGCGCCCACCGGAGCCGATCAGCGGGACACCCTGCTCCTGGGCGAACACCGAGATCTCGGCGTAGGACGCGCCGCTGGCGATACCGGTCAACGCCACGACCTCGTCCTGTTGCACGAAACGGCTCGCCACGTCGTAGGAGGTGGCGGGGCCGTCGCCCTCGTCGCCCACCAACAGCTCGACCTTGCGGCCGCCGAGCTCGTTGTTGTGGGTCTCCAGGTACAGCTCGAAGCCGGCGCGCATGTCGTTGCCGACCTCTTCGTACACACCGGTCTGGGGCACGATCAGGCCGATCTTGACGGTGTCGGCGGACGCACCGTCGTCTGCCGTGCAACCGGTGAGGACGAGACCGGCGGCGGTTCCCAACAGCAGAGCCCGCCGGGGCAATCGGTGTTTCATCATTTCTCCAAGAGGGGGGTGGAGGGACATCCAGGTGCCGGTCAGTTCCGGGCGGTCTGACCGGTCCGGGGCCGTGGGGTGAGCGCGGGCCCCACCTTGTTGATCAGGTCGGCCAGCTCGTGGCCCACCTGCCCGATGTCACAGCCGTGTGCGGCCAGCGCGAGCAGGCTGGCTCCACTGGAGACGGCCATGGAGAACATGTAGCCGCCCCGCATCTCGGTCAGGTTGCTGACCACCGGGTCGGCCTGCAGCGAACGCGCGGCCCCGCCGAGCAGACTGACCAGGCCCGAGGCGATCGCCGCCAGCCGGTCCGCGTCATCGACGTCCAGCTCATCATTGCGGGCCACCAGCAGACCGTCGGCCGCCACCGCGATCACGTGGGTCACGTGGGGCACGCGTTCTACGAAGTCATTGAGCAGGAAATCAAGGTCAAGGTCGGTCACAGTGATGCTCTCGATCTGTCTGAGTCGTGGGAGGCTGGGACACGTTTGGCGGCGAGACCACGGGCGTACGCGGCGTAGGTGGCTCCCACGGCGTCCGGGTCTCGGTACTCACCGCCGGTCTGCGGCGCGGAGCTGACGAGCTCGTCGCTCACCAACTGCGCCATCGGAACTCGCTGCGGAAGTTGCGCGTTCTGGCCGGGACCGGGCACGGGCGGCGCGGCGGGGACCGGTGCCGGCTCACGGACCGGCGACGGCGGCCTGCCGTCGCCCCGGCGGCGGCGCGGAAGCCCCGTCGTCGGGTCGCCGGTGGAGGTCCAGTCGAAGTGTACGACCGGCATCTCCATGGTCTCGTCCATGTCGACCGAGTCCCGGGTCGCGGGACGGTCGATCTCGGGGGCCGGGCGCGGCCTGCGGCGGCGGGCCCCCGAACGCTTGGCCTGGAACAGCGGAGCGGGCTTGGGGCGCGCCGCCAGTTCCGCCCGCGACGGCGTCTCGGTGGCCAGCAGCATCAGCGGCACGGTCACCTCGGCGATCATGCCGCCGGTCTGCCCGTTGCGCAGTTCGACCCGGATGCCGCGGCGCGCCGCGATATGCCCCACCACGGTCAAACCCATGGCGCGTACGGCTTCGAGGTCGAGCGGTGGGCGGGTGGCGAGCCGCGTGTTGACCTTGTCGAGCTGGTCGTGCGGCATGCCGATGCCCTCGTCGGCGACCTGGATGATGAGCCGGTCGGCCAGCGACCTGGCCGACACCCGCACCTGGGGCTTGGAGTACCGGGTGGCGTTGTCCATCAACTCGGCCAGCAGCTTCACCACGTCGTCGACGGCGTCGGCGCGGACCGCGACGTTGTCGTCGACGACGCCGACGTCGATCCTGGTGTACTGCTCGATCTGGGCCGCGGCGGCGGTCAGGACGTCGCCGACCGGTTCGTCCACTGTGCGCACCTTGGCGGGCGAGGCGCCGCCCAGCACCAGGAGCGAGTCGTTGGACCGGGCCAACAGGGTCACCAGGTGGTCCAGTGAGAACAGACGGTCCAGGCGCTCGGGGTCGAGCTCGGTCCGTTCGGCCTCGTCCAGGGCGGCGGTGAGCCGACCGGTCAGGGAGTGACCGCGACGGGCCAGGTTGACGAAGATCGCGCCGATGTGGAGCCGCAGCAGCGCCTGCTGCGCGGCGACCCTGACCGCCTCGCGGTGGACCTCGTTGAAGGCGGTACCGACCTCGGCGATCTCGTCGCTGCCGGTGACCTCCACCGGAGCGGGCATGTCGTCGGCGAACTGCTCGGGCGTCAACTCGCCCAGCACCTCGTGGTCATCGAACCGCGCCACCGCGGCGGGAAGGTCCTGTTTGGCGACTCGGCGCGCGGTGTCGCGCAGCCGGCCGAGCCCCTGCACGACCGGACGTCCCAGCCACACCGCGAGGCTGACCGCCACGGCCACCGTCACCGCCACGGCGACGGTCTGGAGGATCGTGAGGTCACGCTGCGAGTCCCGCAGCGCGGTGACCTCCTCGACGATGTCGGCGTCGATCTTGTTCTGCGCGTCCAGGAGCGCGTCGCCCCGGTTGCCGATCGCGGCGTTCCACTGGTCCGGTTCGATGTCGATGTCCTCGCCGGGCGTGATCCGCCCGACGGCGTCCTCCAGCCGCTGCGCGTCGGTCAGCTCGTCGGCGGCCAGGGACTCCTCGACCCAGGCCCGCCACGTGGGCGTCGCCAGGGTGTTGAACGTGATCATGGCCTCGACACTGGCGGTGCGGGCGGCGGTGATGTCCTGATAGGCGCTGGCGGTCATGGTCCCGGCGGAGATCGATCGCAGTACCGCGACCTGTTCGATGCCCAGGTACTCCGAGGCCCGGGTCAGCGCCGCGGCGCCACGGAGCCGGTCGGCGACCTCGGCGGGCGCACCACCGGCCTGAGCCACCGAGTCGCGGTACTCCAGTAGGGCGGCGATGGTGATGCGGTACGAGAACGCCGCCGCCGAGGTGGTCTGTTCGCCGGAGCCGACCGCGTCGCGCAGCGTCTCCAGGCCGTCCAGTTGGGTGTCGATGCGCGCCAGCAGTTGGGCCGTCGACGGGGGGACCTCGGTGAGTTCCGCCCTGGCGTCCCGGTAGGCGTCGATCGCGGAGTCGCTCTCCAGCGTCTGGTTCTGGTACGCCAGGACCAGTTCGTCACCACCGCTGGTCAGCGCGGTCACGGCCGCGGACCGTTCGGCCCGCAGCTGCTGTATCAGTTCTCCTGCCGAGGCACTGGTGAGCACCAGGTTCCGGAGTCGCTCCGCCTGGAGCGCCTCGTTCCCGGTGGTGAACACCGCGAGGGCCGCGAAGGCGACCACCGCGACGAGCGGGACCGCCACCAGTACACCCAGCTTCTGGGTAATCCTCACGAGGCTCGCACCATCTCCGTCGTGGCGGCCGGATCTACTGTCACCTGTTCAGCGACCGGTCGGCACCGGTCGAGGTCGCGCGCGTGATCAATGCCTGCCGTCAGCACACGCGCCTCCTTCCATTTGCGAAGACCGCTGGGGTCTGCGTGTGTGAATCAAGCCTGTCGGCCGTCGCCGCACCAGATAAATCTCCCACGCGATGCGGACACGGCGATGACGTCCACTCCAAAGAGTCTCCGAAGCGCGCATCGCGTCGGCATCAACCGACTCTGCCGGGTCGGGCGACGGGTCATGCGGCTCGGTGTATTGGGGGTGGAGACGGTTTGGTCAGCGGGGCGCCATCGGTGATCGAACCTACCGGATTTGTCCAGGGGTTTGTCAACCACCCTGAGCTTCACACGATAAATCGGCATCCACCGATTTCCTTGTTCTCATTGCCGCGGGAAGAATCCGTTCGGGCCTCCACCGAGAACCGTCTACTTGAGATGGAAGGTTTCCGGCCGGAACCGACGTATCGGCAGCTCAACGTAGTCGGCGTGTTCCGACTCCGGCGAATGTGCTCGGCGCGGTGACCGGCCGACTGCACCCGGTGCCGCGAGGGGGCCGCTTCACGACCGGCCATGTTACCGGCGGGAAACGTGCGCAAGGCCACTCACCCGAAAGGGTCCGCCACGCCCCGCCGAGCGGACGCGCCGACCGGACCGGCGGCGGCCCGTCGCCACGACCTCCCGCCACCGTCCGAACAGCACCCGACAGAGCCCGGCCGGCGGGAGCGTTCCCACGCGCGCAGACGGCGGCGCCCCGGCACGTGTTCACATCCGCAACACCTCGAACGCCGTCGCGGGCCGGCCACCGAACCGCTGCGCCGTCTGCAACGCCATGCCGCGAAGCATGTCGTCGGGATCCGCCATCGGATGGTCCCCCAGCGACTCCAGATACCGGCGGTGCGCCGCCAGGGACGCGATCGACGTCTCCAGGGTCTCCGACACGTCGACGGCGTGCGTCGGCTGCGGTGAACCCGCCACCGCCACCAGCCGCACGCCCCGCCACGGCTCCACCCCGCCGTCCCGGAACAGCCAGCGGTTCGCCGCCGCCGGAACCGCGTCCAGCACCGCGTTCCCCACGTTGCGGTGGTCCGCCTGGTTCATCATCCCGGGCCCCCACCAACGGTGGTGGTTGATGGTCACCACCACCTCCGGCCGGTGACGCCGGATCGCCAGCGCGATGTCACGACGCAACGCCGTCGACTCCTCGATGACGCCGTCCGGATGGTCGAGGAACTCCACATCGGATACGCCGACGATCCGCGCCGATTCCAGCTGCTCGGCCACCCGCAGCGGCCCCGCCTCCTCCGGCGGCACGTCGTCCATGCCGGCCTCGCCCCGGCTCGCCAGCAGGTACCCGACCCACCGGCCCATGCCCGTCCACCGGGCGATCGCGCCCGCGGCACCGTACTCCAGGTCGTCGGGGTGCGCGACGACGGCGAGCACCCGGGACCAGCCGTCCTCCGGGAACGGCTCCAACTGCGACGGTTGTTCGGTGTTCATCCCGCCACCCTATGCGGCGCCGACCGGCCTCACCGTGGTCGCCCCGGCCCGGCCGCGCGGGTGTCGCGGCGGCTTCGCGTCGCGGGGGACGGCGGCGGTTCTTGGAACCGCTTCCAAGCCGGACGCCGGGCCATTGTGACCAGGCCACAAACCGGCCGGTCCCATAGGCCGGATGACATGATCTCGACGGGTTCCCAGGTGGGGAACGTTGTGAGCCGTCACAGAATTATCCCGGCAGGTTTGCCATCGCGTCCAATTTACTTATCCCGCCGGGTCTTTCATGATGGGTGGCAGGCCATATCGCACGCAGGAGTCCCGCATGGATCGCCGCACCTTCATCCGCGTCGTCACCGCCGGCGGTGCTGTCGCAGTGACGGGCACGCTGTGGCAGACGGCCGCGGCGCAACCGGCCGCCCGGGTACTGCCGGGCAGCCCCTACGGCCCCCTCCGAGCCCCCGACGCCAACGGGCTCGCCCTGCCCGAGGGGTTCACCAGCCGCGTCGTCGCCCGTTCCGGGCGCCCGGTGAAGGACCTCGTGTGGCACCTGGCGCCCGACGGCGGCGCCTGCTTCCCCGACGGCGACGGCTGGGTGTACGTGTCCAATTCGGAGGTGCCGTTGATCGGCGGGGCCTCCGCCATCCGGTTCCACGCCGACGGCACCATCGACCGCGCCTACCCGATCCTGCGCGGCACCAGCCTCAACTGCGCGGGCGGCGCCACGCCCTGGAACACGTGGCTGTCGTGCGAGGAGATCTTCCGGGGCCGCGTCTACGAGACCGACCCGTTCGGCGGCGGCGAGGCGGTCCGGCGCGACGCCCTGGGCCGGTTCAAGCACGAGGCCGCCGCCTGCGACCCGGACCGCGGCGTCGTCTACCTCACCGAGGACGAGTCAGACGGCTGCTTCTACCGGTTCCGGCCCGACACCTGGGGCGACCTGTCACGCGGCACCCTGGAGGTGTTGTGCGGCAGCGAGGACACCACGACGGTCACCTGGCAGCCGGTCCCCGACCCGCAACCGGGTGTCTTCGACACCCAGACCCGCGAACAGGTGGACGCCGCCCGGCACTTCGACGGCGGTGAAGGCTGCCACTACGCCGCGGGCGTCTGCTACTTCACCGCCAAGGGCGACGGGAAGGTGTGGGCGTACGACGCCGTCGACGAGACCGTCACGCCCGTCTACGACGGCGGCGGGACACTCGAAGGCGTCGACAACATCACCGGAACCGCCGGCGGCGACCTGTACGTCGCCGAGGACGGCGGTGACATGGAGATCAACATCATCACCCCGGACGGCGTGACGGCGCCGGTGCTGCGGGTGGAGGGCCACGACGAATCGGAGATCACCGGCCCGGCGTTCTCCCCCGACGGCACACGGCTGTACTTCTCCTCGCAACGCGGCGCGAGCGGATTCAGCGCGGGCACCGACGGCGTGACCTACGAGGTGACCGGGCCGTTCCGGCACTGAGCTTCCGGGGCGGCCCGGTCGGCCCCGGAAGCGGTACCCGGACGGCATGACCGAGTGCCCGGCCCGGTCGGCCCGAGAACGGACGGCTGCGCGTACCCGGCTCGCGCGAGAGCCGTCCGGCGCCGGGTGCGGTGGTGGGGGCAGTACCGCCGCACCCGGCGGCCGCTCCCCGGTCCCGGTGGCCCGAACCCCGGTCCCGGTGGCGCGACGGGTTCGCCCGAACGGTGGGAAGCCGTCGCGACGCGCGACGCCGGGCACAGGACCGCGTCGGCCCGGAGTTCCAGTGGCACGGAGGCCGGAAATCCGGGCCGACGCCTCCCTCCCCCTTCCGCGCCCTGGGTGGTCTGGGGCCCGCCTTGGGTGGTCTGGGGCCCGGCCGAAATGGGACATACCGCCCTATTCGAGGCATGTCGATCGGCCCCCGGCCACCCAAGGCGACAAGGCGACAAGGCGGGAGGGTGGAGGAAAGGACGGGTCAGTCGGAGGCCAGGCGGCGCCGGGCGGCCAGCGCCGCGCCGATCCGCTGGAGGTGCGCGGGCTCGACCGGGTCCAGCCCGGTGAGGGTCACGATCCGCCGGAGGCGGTAGTCCACGGTGTTGGGGTGGACGTGCAGCCGGGCCGCCGTCTGCCGGCGGTCCAGCCCGGTCTCCAGGTGCACCTCGATGGTGCGCAGCAGGTCCGGGTTGTCCCGCAACGGGTCCAGCAGCGAGGCCAACTCGGTCATCGCCTCGGACGGCCGGGTGAGCTGGTACTCCAGCAACACGTCGGAGAGCCGGTACAGCGCGGGCGGGTAGCCGAAGGTGCGCACCACGTCCAGCACCTCCACGTTGGTGCGGGTGGCCTCGGCTATCTCGTCGGGTCCGGCGGTCTGGCCCGCCGCCCACAGTCTGGCGCCCGCCGCGGCGGTGACGTCCTCGACGAGCCGGACCGCGACCGGCCAGTCGAGTGGTTCGTCCGGTATGGGCACCAGCACGAGCCCGCCGCCGACCTCCATGAGCGACAGGATCGGTTCGGTCGCGAAGTCCTCCAGTACCGCCCGGATCCGGTGGAGTTTGCGCCGCCCCGCGACGACGGCCCCCGATCCGGGGCCGCGCTCGTCGGCGTCCCGGCCGATCTCCAGGTTCAGGACCAGGTAACGCGCCGACAGCCGCACACCGGCGAGCGCGCTGGCGGTCTCGGCGGAGCCACCGCCCAGCAGGGCCGACACCACGGCGTGCCTGGCCTGCTGTTCCTGGCTGAGCATGCTCTCCCGCTCGGCGATGTAGGCGTCGCAGACGGCGACCGTGACGGCCTGCGTCCAGCCCAGGATCAGGCGGCTGGCGATGACGACGTCCCGGAAGTCCTCCGGGTCCGCGGCGGCGAACAGGACGTCCCACACCCGGCCGGCGCCCTGGTGGTAGGCGGTCAACAGCGCCTCCAGCGGCACGCCCTCCTGGGCGCGACGGGCGGCACCGGCCCGGATCGGTTCGAGTTCGGAGTCGTCGGGGTAGCGGCGGTGCTCGAAGATGCGGGCGGCGAGTTCGAGGTTGTGGACGATGATCCACGCGACGTCGGCGAGTTCGCCGCCGCCGAGGTGCCGGTACACCGGGATGGCCTCGGTGAACCCGGCGACGAGGTGGTCCGCGAGCTCGCGTTTGCGGGCGTCGAGGAGTTCGTGCACGGGCCGGCCGCCCATCACGAGCGGCCGGTCACCGTCACCGTCCGCCTCCGAGTCTCCGGTCACTATGGACGGAAGCGGTAGTGGAGGTACGCCGCGAGCCCGCAGGTCACCCTCACCGGTACCCTGCGGGCTCGCGGCCGACGCCGAGGTCAGCGTGAGCCACCGACGACGCCGGAGGGGGCGGGTTCGCCGTCCCAGGCCATGTCGTCCTCGGTCAGCCACGTGCGGTGGCCGGAGTCCTCCTCCTCTTCACCCCGGCGCATGCCGGCGCCCATCATCCCGGGGGCGAACATGCCGCCCGCCGGGGTGGTGCCGGGCCGGGCGGCCGGGGCGCTGCGGGCGCTGGCTCCCGCCGCTCCCATGCCGACGCCCATGCCGGCCATCGGCACCGCGCCCATGCCGCCGCCCATTCCGGGCCCGCCGCCGGTGGCCAGCGACAGGGCCGGGCTGGCGCCGGGCACAGTCGGTGCGGCGCTGGCCAGGCTGGTCTCGGGTTCGGTGTCGGGGTCGGTCAGGTCGGCGTCGGGCACCGGAAGCGGCTGGTAGTCCGGGTGGTCGGGCGACGGCAACGGGCCGGTGCCGTCCCAGCCGGGCACGCCGCCGCCGGGGCCGCCGGGGACGCCGTGCGGCGGTGGGAGTTCGCCGGTCACGCCGGACGGGAAGTCGTCCGGGTTGAAGGCGTCGTAGATGAACTCTCCCATCTCGACGACTTCACGGAGGTCCTGCAGCCGCTCCAGCCATTCGGCGGGCCGGATGAAACCGGGGTCGCCGACGTCCTGCGGCTGCGACTCGGTCTCGTTGCCCGCCTTGGGGAGCTGCGCGGGCGCCTGTGACGGCTCCTTCCAGTAGGTGCTGCGGTTCTGCAGGTAGGAACCGCCGAGTTGGTTGAGCATGGCGGTCAGGGGGGCGATCGCCGCCGCCCGGCTGTACGGGTTGCTGCGGGCGGCGTTGATGAGCGCGATCGCCTGCGGTTTGATCGAGGACGCCTGGGTGGACATGGACGACAGGCCGTTGGCCATGTTCGTCATGTCGTTGGCCAGGTTGTAGGCGAACTCGGCGATGGCGTTCATCGCCTTGTAGTACTGGGTGGCGGCGGGGCCGGACCAGAGCTGCTGGAGAATCTGGACGTTCTTCATCAGCTCGTCGGCCAGTTGCTGGGCTTCGGCGGCACCGGCGAGCCAGTTCGATTGGGCGCTGGTCGCGGAGGGGCCGGGGTTGATGCCGTGGAAGTAGGCGCTCAGCTGGCCGAAGGACAGTCCGAAGGATGGCATGGACCTAGTCCTTTCGCAGGTCTTTGATCACGTTGGCGAGCGGCACCAGCAGTTCGGTCATGTTGCCGACGTGTGCCGTCTCGGTCTTGCGGTAGTTGCGGATGAGCTGGGTGGTCTTCTGGTTGGCCGCGATGACGGCTGCCCGCAGCAGTGCGAGGCGTTCCAGGTACTGCGCGCGGAGCCGGTCGTGGTCGGTGATCACCGAAACGGCGTCGGTGAAGTGCCCGAGCCCTTGGGCGGAGGCCGGACCGATCTTGGCGCTGGCCGTCCCGACCCGGGCGTCGAGCCGATTGAAGGTCGGCTGAAAGTCCTCGATGGCGTCGACGTCGACGTCGATGCGGCCGTCGGCTGATGATGGGGGCGGCATCGGTTCCTCCAAACAGGTTATGCAAAGCGTTTTGCGACCGGATTAGGCCAGCTTAGTACAAATTCGAGAAATGTGAATATGCCCGGGCCGGATCATTGGGTGAATCCGAGCGCCGAGGCCTGACTCAGCTCCGGTCCGGTGGGTACGAGGTCCAGAAGGGACGCCGGAACCGGGACCGGTTCCACGCCCTTGTAACCGAACGCCTCCAGGGTCTCGTCGGTCATCCCGAACTTCCAACCCTGGTCGGTCAACAGGAACACCGTCCCGCCGGCCGCGCCGGGGGTGATCTCGGCGCGGAACAGTGCGCCGTACCCGCCCGGCAGCAGGACGTGGTCCGCGGTGGTCACCTCGTCGGCGGTGCCGTCCGGCGCCAGCATCGTGTTCTCCTGCAGCTCGGACGGACTCGTCGGGAAGTACTCGACCCGCAGCTCCCCGTCCTCGTACACACCGCACACCGCCGACACGTCGGCTCGCAGCCCCGACACGATCTCGGGCCGGTCGGTCGGGAACCCGGCGGGCTCCACCGTGGAGTCGGACTGGTTCTCGCTGACCGCCGCCGTGGAGATCTCGGTACGCGGGGTGCCGATCAGCTCGGCCGCCAGTTCACCGATCGGGGCCAGGCCGTCGTCCAGCAACACGTAGTAGCGGTCGTTGTTTATGAAGAGTTCACCGATCTCGTAGTCCTCGCCGTCGAGTTCCCGGCCCGGGTCGCCCGCGTCGGGCACCGGCACCACCAGCTCGGGACCGGTGAACAGCGCGTTGATCAGCACCCGGTCCACCGACACGACCTGTTCGACGTCGGCGCCCAGCGCCGGAAGCGTCTTCTCACCGGGCACCAGGAACTTCGTGTCACCGATGACCAGGTGGTAGTCGCCGTCGGACTCCAGCAGCAGTCCCTTGTCCCCCAACGACTCCCCGCCGCCGGGCATCATCCCGACGACCACGTGGCTGTCCCGCTTGAGCGCGTCGAGCCGGTTGGGGGCCGAGCAGGTCAGCAGCGGCATCCCCACGAACCGGTCGTTCTCCGGCAGCGCGTCGGGCGCGCCCGGGATGCCCAGCATCCCGCCGCGCGGGGTGTCGGCGAGCGAACTCTGGTGAACGGTGAACACGGTCCGGTCGCCGCTGGAGGTGATCAGCAGCGCCGAGGCGTAGTTCTGCACCGGGTGCAGCAGCCCGTCCCAGTACACGAACCTGGCGCCGGTCTCCTCCTCCACGATGATGGCGCCGTCGACCTTCCAGGACTCGGCACCGCCCGGCCACACCAGACCCACCACCCAGAAACCGGCGAACACCAACGCGGCGATGGCGGTACTGGCCACCGCGGCGATCGCGAGCCGCCGCATCGGTAGGTCGAGCGTCTCGGGTTCACCCGACAGCATCGCCGAGATGATGCGCCGCACGATGAAGCGATGTGCCTGGACCTGTTCACGTCTGGTTCGCATTGCCACGAGCTCCTTCGGAGTTCCTGGATCATTGGCGTCTGATCGGGAGGGCGTACCGGTGGACCGCCGGACGACGCGGAGCGTCCGCCACGTACCGGGGTCGTACGCGGGGGACTCACCGTCGCACCGCCTGGGCGGTCCGGGTCCACGGCCGGGGAACCGTCGGACCGGGTCGCGGAGAGTCTACCGGCAAATCGATTTGGTTTAGCATGACAGAACGCCTCACCCGCTCGCCCGGCCGAAGGAACCGACCATGACGACGCCCCCGGTACCCTCCACGCGACGACGTGGCCACGTCGGACTGGTGACGCTCGCCCACGTCATCGCCGTCGAAGTCGTACTCGCCACCCTGCTGTTCGTGCCCGGCCTACCACTGTGGTGGATCGGCGGCATCATGTTCGCCGTCCTGGTGGTGGCCTTCGGATTCCACCGCGGTCAACTCTGGCTCGTCGAACTGGCCCGGTGGGTGCGGCTGCGCCACCGGCAGCGCGCCGACCGGCACGCCGAGGCCGAGAAGCTCGCGCCCGGCCCGGCACCGCACCTCGACACCATCAACGAACGCGGCACCAGCCTCGGCGTCGCCTACGACGGCACCGGCTGGTTCGCCGGGCTCAGCGTCGCCACCGACGCGCCACCGCACGCGGTGTTCGCCGCCCTCACCGATCTCCTGCGCTACCAGGGGAACCCGATCACCTCCGTGCAGCTGGTCACCCACAGCGTCGCCACCACCACGCCGCCGCGCAAGTCGAGCTGGTTCATCGTGCGGATCGACGTCCGCAACGCCGTGCCGGTCGCCGCCGACCGGGGCGGCGGCGCCGTCGGCGTACACCGCGCGCTGTCGGGCACCGTCGGACGACTCATGAAGGGCGCCACCAGGATCGGCGTCGGCATGCAGCCGTTGGACGCCGAGGAGCTGCGCGACGCGCTGCGGTTCTCGCTCGACGGCGGATTCACGACCGACGAACCCGTCACCGAACGCTGGGGCGCGTGGCGGCACGGGGAACTCGAACAGGCGACGTTCAGCTGGCACGGCCGGCCCCGTGACGCCGACACCGCCGAGAAGTTCTGGCAGGGAACGGTGTCACTGCCCGCCGACTTCTGCGCCTTCTCCATCGCCGTGCGACCCGCGAGCGACCGGCCGAACGAGTACCGCCAGATGGTCAGCTGCCTCATCCGGCTCGCCGCCGAGGCCGACACCCTCGAAGACATCTGCCAGGAACTGTCCGACCTGGCACGAAAGCATCACGTCCGGCTGCGGCGGTGCGACGGGGTACAGGGCCCCGCCGCCTACGCCTCGGCGATCAGTGGAGGACTGTGGTGACCGCTCAACAACCCGGTACAGGTGATTCCGACATGACCACAAGCGACACTTCACTGCCCGGCGTGGCCAACCCAGTGCCCGACTTCACGCCCGTCCCCGATCCGGTGCCCGACGCCGCTCCGCCCGGCGGCGACTCGGGCAGGCCCGACTCCGGCGCCGGCCGTGACGACTCCGACACCGGCGAGGCCGTGGTCACCGAGGGCGCGCCCCGGCCGGTCGAGATCGCCGACCACGCATCCTGGCGCGACGTCGGCGACAACCCGTGGCAGGCCGACGAGGACGCGCCACCCCCCGTCATCGGTGAATGAGGACGGTGTGGCCGGGCGCGTGTGCCGCCCGGCCACACCGGTCAACAGGTGTCGCCGATCTCGCGGGACAGCGGCACCTCACCGTCGGGCCCGAGCCGGAACGTCAACCGGTCGACCGCGAACCGGCAGTCGAGTGCGATGTCGCCGAGCGCGTCGCCACGCATTCCCGTGCCGGTGAACACCACCTCGCCCGGCGCCACCTGTCGCAGCCGAAAGCCCTGGAGGTCCTGGGAGACCCACACCTTCGGGTACTCCGCGACCCGCCACGTCCCGGTCGGGTCGTCGTAGATGTGTCCATTGGTGAACACGTATTCGCCGCCGCCCCAGTCCGCGCGGAAGGGGCAGCCGTCCGGGAAAGGATCGGTCGCGGCCGCCACACAGGAGTCGATCCACTCGGTGACCCGGGTCTCCACGAGTCCGGTGAGCGCGTCGGTGACCGGCACCGACGGCCGGTAACCGGTGCCCCCGCCGGGCACCGCGATGTAGTCCGGAAGATCGAACAACTCCCGATCCGACTCGAACACCCGGTACACCCCGGGGAACACCCGGACCCGGTCGGCCTCCACCGTCACACCGTTGAACTCGACGTACCCCATCGGCGACCGGGACGCGTCGACCGTGACATAGGGGTCGGCGATGACCCACTCGCCGTCGACGAGGTCGAGCCGGAACCTGCCGTCGCGTTCCCGCCCGTCCGCCGCGACGGTGAAGTCCACGGTGGCCGAGTCCTCGAAGGGCTCACCGACGGTCCGGACGTCGTCGAACTCCCAACCGGTCGGCATGGCGGCCTCGGTGAGCAGTTCGTCCGAGGTGTCCGGCTCGCCGGGGGCCTGCGCGGTGTACTCGGCGGTGGCCGCGAAGTCGCCGGAGCGGATCGCGTCGAGGTAGCCGGTGACGACGTCCTCCGGGTCGCCCGTCGGCCACCACGCGACGACTAGCGCGGTGGCCGCAGCGAGGACCGGCACCGCCACGACCGTGACGAACAGGCGGCGGCGGATACGGGTGCGTCTGGGTGAAAGGGGCACGTGGTCACCTCGCCGTCGCGTCGATGTCGTGGCAGCTTCCGTATGTGGGGAAGAACGCGGCGATGCCAGGGGCGGGCACGGCCGACTGGTGCAGCAGGACCGAGCCGTCCGCGTTCAGTTGCGCCCGCAGCACGCTCGGGTCAATCCCGCAGGCGGCGGTGACGTCGTACTCGGTGGAGAAGCCGACCCCGGCCGCCGTCACGGTGATCTCGCCCGGATCGGTCACCTCCACCGCGAAACCGGAGTCCTTGGCGCTCTCACCGAAGGTGACGGTCGGCATCCGCGCGACCTCCCACCGCACGTCCCGGTACGCGTCGACGTACACGTCGTCGGGGAGGGCGTCGGTGACCAGTGCCATCGGGCAGCCCGGTACGTAGCCGTATTCGACGGTGGCGCAACGCTCCACGAGCACCGCCAATGAGGCGTTGAGCGACGCCTCGGCCTCCGGCCCCGGCGTGACGGGGCCCAGTGAGACGGTCACCTGCGGCGACTCTGGTTCCGGTTCGGGCATCAGCAGGTGCGGCGCGGGGTCACCGGCCACCGGCAGGTCGCCGAGGAAGTCGTACCTGCCGGGGAACAGCAGGTAGGTGTCCAGGCCGATCGCCTCCACGTCGTGCGCGTACAACTCCGCCAACTCCACGACCCTGTCGTTGACGTGCAGGTACGTCAGCTCCGGGGTGACGAACTCGACCTCCACGAACGGGTCCTTCAGATACCAGACCCCGTCGTGCTCGACCACGCCGATCAGACCGGTCTCACGGTTCTCGGAGTCGCCGATGGTCACGGGAACGACCTTGTCGAAGTCGCCCCGCATCTCACCGATCTCCAGGACCTCCCAGTCGTCGTCGATCGCGTCGGGGTGCAGGAACGTCGCCTGCTCCCCGACCGGGACGCCGAAGCCGTAACCGCTGACGTGGCTCAGCGCCTCGTCCACGTCGCCGTCGTGGATCGCGTCGAAGAACGCCGCGACGACCTCCTCCGGCTCCTGATCCACTATCGACCAGATGACGCCGCCGAGGACGATCACGGCCACGACACCCGCGAACAGGGACAGCCCGGACACGGTGAACCACGGCGGATCGGCCGTCGTGGCGGGCGGCTTCGCCGGTCCGGTCTTCCGCTTGGCCTGGCCGGACTCGGCTGGGTCGGGCTGGGACGGGTCGGCGGGTGCGACGGTCGGCGCGGTGTCGGTCGCTTGTCCGGCGGGAGCGTCGTCCGGCTCCGATGCCGGCGAGTCGGCCGGAGCGACCGGGCCGGGTTCCGGTGTGGCGTCACCGGTCTCGGGTGCGGTGTCCCGCGCGCCGGGCGATTCGGCAGCGGACTGGCCGTCCCCGCCCCGCGGCGCCGGCACGACCGGCTCGGCCGATGCCTTGTCGTGTACGGGATCGGATTGCTCGGTCGGAGTGGATTCGGGCGTGAGTTCTCGGGACAACAGGGTTCCTCCGGGGTGTCGCTCCCGGGCGGTGGTCGCGTTCCCCGTCGCGACGACGGCTTCCGGGCGTATCCGTGTGGACACACCGTAACGCCCCCGGTCAACCGGCTCGCCGGGTCGTTCAGGCGGTGATCCGAGACGGCGGGCGGGAGGTGGGACGGGACACGCCGGTTCCCGGCCTGCGACATGAACCGGGCCGGCGGTGGCACAGTCGTCCCGTCAGCGAGGCGGGCAGGAGGTTTCCCATGAACGGCTCCATAACCGGCAGACGGGTACGCGCGGGTGTGGTGGCGCTCGTCCTGGTGACCGCCGGGTGCGGAGGTGCCGCGCCGGTCGAGGCCGGCCCGACCGCTTCCGTGACACCGGAAGACCGGTTCGAGGCACTGGAGGACTCCTACGACGCCAGGTTGGGCGTGTACGCCCGGGACACCGGCACCGATGAGGAGGTGACGTTCCGCGCCGACGAGCGGTTCGGGTACGCCTCGACGTTCAAGGCGTTGGCGGCGGGGGCGATCCTCGCGGAGTACGGCGTCGACGGCCTGGACCGGCGGATCCGTTACACCGCCGACGATCTGGTGCCGCACTCCCCCGAGACCGGCAAACACGTCGATGACGGCATGACCTTGGAGGCGATCTGCGAAGCGGCGGTGCGGTTGAGCGACAACACCGCCGCGAACCTCATGTTCGACGCCCTCGGCGGACCGGACGGGTTGCAGGAGGTCCTGGTCGGACTCGGCGACGAGGTCACCGAGATGGACCGGTACGAGACCGCCCTCAACGACGTCGGTCCCGGCGAGACCCGCGACACCACGTCACCCCGGGCGTTCGCGACGGACCTGGCGGCGTTCCTGCTGGGTGACGTGCTCCACGCGGCCGAACGCGAACTGTTGACGGAGTGGATGACCGGCAACGCGACGGGGGCGCACCTGGTGTCGGCGGGTGTGCCGGACGGCTGGCGCGTCGCCGACAAGAGCGGCGCGGGCGGCTACGGCGGTCGCAACGACATCGCCGTGGTGTGGCCGGAGGACGGTGCCCCGATCGTCATGGCGATCATGTCCGTCCGCGCCGACCCCGACGCCGAACCCTCCGACGCCCTCATCGCCGACGCCACCCGCATCGCGACAGACACCCTCCACTGACCGCGGGAGCGACAGACTCGGGTGGGGTGGGGCCGTCTCGCGGGAGGTCGAGACGGCCCCGGTGTGGGCGTGCCCGTGGGTGGCGGGCACGCGGGCACGGACGGCGTGGCCGCCCGCGCAGGTTCAGCGTCGGGACGGATGCGGCCGGTGTTCGTCGTCCCAGTCGGCCCACAGCGCGGTCATCCGGGCGTCGAGGTCGGCTAGCGCGGCGCGGATGTCGGCGGCCGGTCCGGATTGGCGCTCTGCCGACTGTTCGACCTGTCCACGGGTCAGTGCGGCCGAGACGGTGCGGCACGCCGCGACCACCGCGCGAGCACGGTGCTCCGCCGGTCGTCCACTATGGTCGCCGGTCGGCACGGCATTCCGCATGGGCGCAGTGTCTTGGTCACGGTGCGGGTCGTCCGGTGCCGGTTCGGGTGCGGTCACTGGTCACACTCCCGGAGATGGTCGGCGGCCCACTGCCGGTACACCTGTAGGGCGCCGTGGGAGATCTGGCTGCGCCATTCCGGCGGGTTGTCCACCCAGCCGTGAGCCCAGCGCACGTTCGGGAGCCGTGACAGGTCGCAGATGCGGCACAACACGGTGATCGTGTCCCGCCAGGGTGCGGTCACCTGTAGCGAATCGGGCCGGTCGCCCGCCGAGACCGTGAGTGTCTGCTGCGCCAACGGCGCGAAGTAACTGCCGTAGACGGTCATCGCGGCCCCCGCTCCGGGTCGCTGGTGCGGTGCCGGTACCGGGTCGCCGTCTCGTCCGGCACGTCTTCGGCCGTGCGATCCGCTTCGCTGGGTGCCGTTCGCACCGGAGGTGCTGTCGGATCGGCCGAGCCGGCGCGGGCGCGGCTGGTCTCACCGGGCGGCGGAACGGTGCCGCACCGCCACGGGCGCCCACAGAACCGGCACCGGGTGCTCCCGGCAGGACGGTCCGCCGTGAGCGCACCGGATCTGTGGACCGGCACTGATCGTTTCCGTATGCTGATCGCATCCATTCGCTGATCTCCAATCACAATGGATGTACGTCCCGAGCCGGGTGCGATTGGTGCGCACCCGGCTCTCTCCGTGTGGGCGACCGGATTTCCGAAGAGGCCCACACTCGACCGATCCGTTCGGCGTCCGCCACCCACAGCAACGACGGTAAGCGCCCGGTGACACAATGGGAAGTAACGACCCGGTGTGCATTGACGCACCGATAATCTGCACAAGTGCAGGGGGGATAATGGCGACCGCTTCCACACTCCGGCGACGAACACTCGGCCGAAAGCTGCGGCTGTTGCGCGAGACCGCCGGGATCAAGGTCAACGACGCCGCCGACCATATCGGACTCGACAGGACCACGCTGCAACGCTGGGAACGTGGAATCACCGCACCCAACGGCGGAAACATCATCGCGTTGGGCAACCTGTACCGGGCCACCGATGCCGAGATATCACGCATGAAGACACTCGCCACCAGATCTGCCGAACGGGGCATCTGGGAATCCGCCGAGGTACCGGCAGAACTTCGCGCTCTCTATGAGGCCGAGGGCACCGCGAATCTCATCCGGTCGCTTGAGATGGATTACATTCCGGGCCTGGTTCAGACACCCGAGTACCTGTCGGCCGCGCAGTCTCACCTGAAGCTGTCCGAAGCCGACGCCGCCAAGGTCCACGACGTCTGGAAGAAGCGGCAGGCGATCGTGTTCCGGCATCCTGTTCCCGAGATACGGCTCGTGTTCGGCCAATCCGCGCTGCTGTACCTGAACGGGCTACCAGAGGTCAAGCGCGGGCAGGTAGCCCGGCTCCGGGAGGTCGCTTCCACCCCGGGTGTGGAGATTAGGGTGATGACCGGCATCCATGCCGCGATGACAGGCGCATTCACCATCATGACCGCCGACGACCTCTTGGACGACCCGTTCGTGTTCCTGGAGTCCCTAGACGGTTGCCGATACGTCGAGGAGCGGCACGTAGTCTCTGAGTTCGAGTGGACGTTCTCCGCCGTATGGAAATCCGCAGTCCCACTGGAGGAGTACCTGACATGATCGCTGGAAACTGGCGCAAATCGAGTCGCAGCAACGCCGCCGGCGGAAACTGTGTGGAAGCCCGACTGTGGCGCGCATCGAGTCACAGCAACCCCACCGGCGGGAACTGCGTAGAGGTCCGCCTCACCGGCCCGGTGGAACTCCGCGACAGCAAGGCCCCCCACCTCGGCACCCTAGCCGTCTCCCCCACCGACTTCACCGCCCTCCTAGACGCTATGCGCTAGAGCAGGAGGCTTGATGGGTGGTGGCGGCCACGATGAATTCAACCGCCACCTCCCAGCATCAGATGCCGAACATTAACCGTCTAAACTGGAACTCGCATACCTCGATTACGGCTCCGAGGCGAAGACCATTCGGTCCCCCACGTCCGGATCCCCCTGAAGCAGGTAGAGTTTGAGCTCGCCGTCGTCGTTCATAGAGCTAATCAAGAAGGCGAAGTCGACGTCTTCACCATACTCGAAGTACACCTGTTCGCTTGGCTCAACAATCGCCCAAGAGCCCACGCCTTCACGGATCTCGGAACGCCAGCCCTGTTGGACGTCTTCGACCTCAAATTCCATGGTTTCGCTGAAGATGATCATCGTTCCTTCTGCACTACGCCAGGTGCCGAACAAGTCTTCAGGCTGCAAGTCGGTCCATTTAACGACTGGCTCTTGGATACAGCCACCAAGGACCATCAAGAGAAACATGGCAACAGTAGCTCTAACTGAACGCAACGACACGATCACCCACCTATACACCCATCCGAACCATAAGAGGTGCCACCGTTAAGCACAGCCAAAGATGACATGTCTATCTCCTCGCGTCTCCAGCTCGTTCTGAAAGCAGTTTTCACTTCAGCCATCTCCCTCGCCGAACTTTCACCCACCCTACTTGGCGCCTTGCAATTAGAAACAGGGTTAGGTGGTTGAACCGGCTGTACTTCCTGAACCGCCACATGTCTGTCACATTCCTACAGCGGCTCACGATCTCAGCGCACCTGCCAAGTCGCGGTATCCGTCAGCCAACGCCGGGAAAACATCTGGCGATGCTTCGCTTTCGCTGACATGCCATCGTTGCAGGCTCACGGCCTTGACATCCGGAGGAGCACCCACATGCCTAGGGCAGCGACGGCAGCCCAGATGCAGACTTCCCACAGCAGGCGTCGCCGTGAGCTGACCAGGCGCCCCGATTCGCGTCGGACTTGTACTACGCCAGGTTCGTTCCGATAGTGAGGAGCCACGACACACTTGGGACGATTGCGATATATGACAAGGTAGGAACCCAGAAAAAACGCCAGCAGACAGGCAATCGATATACCCGCTAGAACCAACAAAATTACCATCGATTCACGGCGCCCGAATATATCGTTAATTATCATCGCCACAGATACCACAAAAAGCACGAATGGCACCAAAATGGTGACTGGCATTTGCCGCCTCAGCCCGGATCGGAACTCCTCCGAGTACGGAAGATACCGATACGCCGATGCCTCCCTTTCCTTCGCCCGCCCGTCCCAATGTCGCGGCAACTGCCAGAACACCTGGAAACCCAGCAACACAACACCGAGCAGCAGCAAGGCTGCACCGGCCGCCAGATAGGACAACCGTCATCTCCTCATGATCAACAGATGGAAGCACCTGAGCTCAAAATACGCCCCCTTAGTCGTATTGAGCTATAACCGTGCAAGCTACAAACGCTAGAAACGTACTTGCCGGAAAGATGATGGCAAACCAGTTCAATCGCTTCTCGACTTGATCCTCGGCCGACAGGTCAGCCTTGGCCCGCATCGCCTCGAACCTGACTAGGATCCGATGCTCCTGCCGGTTTCCCCGCCAACGCGAGATCATCGAAGAACCGAATCCCGATACGCGCGACTGCTTACCATCGTCCAACTCTATTTCCAAGCCAGCGGTCTCTGGAGGCAACACCAGTCGACGCACCCGTGCGTATGGGATGTCTACCCTTCCGAATGCCCACTGAAGCACCACTCGTTCGCGACCCACCACGAAAGCCGGGCGCCACATCACCAACCAGCCCAATTGCATTACCAGAATGCCCAAAAGTACAGCCCAGAGCTCATTGACACCGAAACCTTTGTGGCTCGCTGCGAACCCGAGCAGAACGATAAACAACCCGAAAGCCAAAGCTGGGAGCACGCCAACTAGATTCATCCATCGACGATAAGTTACGTTCACGCTCACCAATTCCTTATTAGGCCCAGCACTGTCGCTATCCTGCCAAGGACTGAGGGCGCCGGTCACCTAGACCGCAGCCACAGTCCCATTTGAAACTTTAAGCAAAAGATATGAAGAACGCCGTTACCGTCACAATGGGGAATATGATGGCGAACCAATTCAACCGCTTCACCACCTCGCCCTCCCGCGACGGGTCGGCACGAGCACGTATCTCATCGAACCGCGCCGATATGCGCTTCTCCTGCCGGTTACCCAGCCACCGCGAAATCATCGAAGAGCCGAACCCAGAGACACGAGATTGAGCACCGTCATCCAGTTCTATCTCCAAACCCGGAGACTCCGGCGGAAGCACAAGCCGTCTTATCTTCCCGTACGGGATGCTCACCGTTCCAAATGACCAACGCAGAATAACCCCATCCGACTTCAAGACGAGCGCGGGCCGCCAGGCGGCCAACCAGCCAACCTGAAAAACCATCAAGACCAGGGTGAGGCCGAAAAGCTGGTCAACACCGAAGCCCTGTCCAAAGGTGCTGACTGTGGGCATCGCCAACAATAGGCCGAACCCCACAGAGAAGACTGTGGCTCCGACATTAGCTGGACGTCTATAGGTTCGCTGCTTCATCACCATTCCCTAATGGACCTGTACTGCGCGAGAGACGCCCAGGCTCGGGTCGTACTCCCGCGCACCCAGGTGCGTCACACCGGTCGGATCACTCGTCCCACCGACGAACCCACGCTCACCCGGGCACGCCACCGTGCCGCCACGCCGGTTCCCGAACGGGTCCTGGTAGCGGTACACCGGCGCAGCCCGGCATTTCACGCCCCGGCCCGTCACCGGTTCTCCACTATCACTACGCACACGACGAACGTGAGCAATGTGGCGATCGGGAGCAGGATCGCGAACCAGTTCAAACGCTTGACCACCGGCGCACTAGACGACGAATCGGCCTCTGCCCGCATCGCCTCGAACCTCGCCAAGATGCGCTTCTCCTGCCGGCTACCCAACCACCGCGAGATCATGGAAGAACCGAAGCCCGAGACCCGCGACTGGTCTCCGTCGTTCGATTCGATCTCCAGTCCGGCGGACTCAGGCGGCAACACCAAGCGCCGAACCCGCGCATACGGAATCTCCACCCGGCCGAACGACCACCGAAGCACCACCCCCTCACGCGCCACCACGAACGAGGGCCGCCACAACGCCAACCACGCAATCTGCAAGACCATGAGCCCAAGCAGTGAAAAGGCGACTTCGTCTGGGCCGACTCCATGTGTGCTGGCAGTGCCGATGCCAGCCGCGACGAACATCATTCCGAACAGCCCGGCTGGTACGACTGCAACAACGTTCATCCACCGGCGAAAGGTCGCTTTGCGCTTGGTTCCCGGCGAGAACGGTTTACTTCCCACGTCGCCGCATCCCTTTCCGCGTGATACAGAACGATCGGATCATCGGTGATCACGTCGCTTCCACAGTGGTTCGCCCGGCTCGGTCGGCGGCCTCCAGTCGAAGATCGCGCCTTTCAGAAGAAGGCCGATGAGCCACCAGACCGCCTTCCCGCGACTGGATTGACCGACCCGCCGGCGGAAGCCGTCACGTATATCGCGCCCCGATTGCCGGACGCCCAGGACTGCGGAGATCGATCCGCACAACACGTTGAGAAGGTTGACGCCGACGAAGACGGCAGGTCCGCCATCGAGTTCGGTGGGCACCACATACTCGAATCCCGCCCAGTACAACACCGGGAAGAACACGAATGAGCGAACCGCCCAGAGAATGTGCGGCCATCCATACGATTCCGTGAAACGTTCATTCGACGCGCTACGTTGCTTCATCGGATATCTCCATCTCCTGTCCCAGCACCAGAGCCGTGAACAGGATGCGAATCACACGCAGCAGCACGAGCAGGACTGCGGCACCGTTCCATACGAGTAGACATGCCCACCAGGGAAGCGACACGAACGCCAGCAAGGCGATGCATGATCCTATGCTCAGCGCCACCCTGAATCGATACAGGAACGAATCGGTGATTTCCCGCCACGCCGCCCGGATACGCCGCACGGCGATTCCTTCACTCTTCATTCGCCCCACCGCCCTTCCTTCTTCCACCGGTATGTCAGGAAGTCCTTCCAGAACTGGGCGATGAAGCCGTAGAAGCGAGACCCTTCCTGACTCCCGACATAGAGATCGCTGAGTGCCCCGATCTGGCGCATGAAAAGATCGTGCGCGATGTATCCCCCGTACAGCATCAATACGCCGCCGGCGGCCGGGAGCATCACGGTCATGCGCAGCACCCACAAGTACTGCGCCGACGGCTCACCGAAGATCGCCACCGTCGTCATCACCGATCCGATGGACACGAAGGCCATGCGCGCCCCGATCAACATCAACCGATACCCGCGATGGCGGCGCAATGCGTCCAGGCTGGGGTCCTCGACGGAGCGCCGCCCTCTCGATCGCGTCGGTTCGGTGTTCCGGGCCATCGTCACGCCTGCCGCAGAATCACTAGGCCATCGGCGTCGGGGTCGTCAATGAGATTGAGATACAGACCCTCGTCATCGGTTCCCACATTGAGCTTCTCGAAGTCGTCACGAGCCTGCTCATCGCCATAGTGGAGCCGGATGTGGTCTCCGCTGGGAGCGGTCGAATAGAAGACGTCCCAGGTTCCAGTGCCGTCCACGAGGTCACCGGTGTCGTCGTCGAAACCGTTCGTGGTGAAGGTGCCGTCCCGCTCGAACTCCATGCGTTCTCCGGCCGGCCCGCTCCACACACCCCAGACCGATTCCGCACCGAGGCTCTCCGGCGGCACGTGCCGAGTCGGGAAGTACCGTCCGCACGCCGAAGTCAGCAACAGGAACGTCACCAGACCGATCGCCATGCCGATGGCACCCGATCTGCTTCTCTTCACCGAGGACATGACCACCTCCTCCCTCAACCGACCGTGAAGAGGCCGAGTGCGACCAAGACCTTCACCGCGATGCCTAGGACGGGCGGGCGGGCGAAGTCGATGACGACTCGGTTCCTCGTGTCCACGACGATCCTCATCTCTGACGAAGGGGCACCGGTATGGCCGGGACGACGGTGCGGTCCCGGCCATACCGGTCAGTGAGACTCACCGGGGATGCGGCAGTACTCCGCTCGCGAGGTCGGTGATCTGCTCCTGTCCGAACGCGCCGTGGTACACGAAGACGTCGTCCACGCCGCCGGGTCCATACGTCCGGTTCTGCGCGTCGGCACCGGTCACTCCCACCAGGAGTCGGCCGTCCGCGTGCCACGGCTGCTGTGGCCCCGTGACCGTCGCGGCGGCACTCCCGCCGACGTAGAGCCGAAGCGTGTTCTGCGGTGCGTCATACACGACGGCCAGGTGGTACCACTCCCCGACGACCGGTGCCGTCGCCGCTGCCGCGACCTGCTCGGCGCCGTCGACGCTCGACATCACGGCACGCCATTGCCGTGTCTAGGCGTCGTAATCCACTGAGATCGCCGATTGTTCGGCCCCCTCGATGCCGAGTACACCGAAGTCGGTGTCCGCGTCGACGCGCGCCCACGCCGACAGTGTGAACGAGTTGTCGGTGCGGAGCACCTGCCCGGCGGTGGCCGCGTAGTCGTCGACTCCGTCGAAGACCATTCCGTAGCCCGACCAGTCGTGGCCCACGTCGAAGGATGTGCCGTTGTGCAGTGCGAGCCATCGGTCCCAACCACTGAGGTCGATGGCTTCGCCGCAACAGTCGTTGTCGAAGTTCCAATGACCCGTCAAGGCGGGCCACATGAGCGGCCTGTTGTCATCGCGGCCTCGCACGATGTCTTCCGCGATCAGAGCGCGGTCGTAGACCCGCACCGCGGCGAGTCGTCCGTTCCAATGAGCGGTGAGTTCACCACGGTAGAGCGCGTTGCCGACCCTGAACTCGCCGGTCGCGGCCCACGCCTCGGGAAGTGCCGTCTGGGCGGACAGTTCGCCGTTCACGTAGAGGGAGGCCGTGTCCGTCTCCCGATCGACCGATGCCGTCAGGTGGGTCCATTGGCCGACCGTCACCGCCTCCGGCGCGATGGCGTACGACCACCTGTGCCGTTGCGTGTCAGTGTGGGGAACACCCAGCACCCACCGGTCGAGTGCGGCGAGGTAGCCGACGTACAGGGCGCTCATGTTCTCGCCGTCGACCCCGATGACGTTGCCGTCCGTGCTCTTGTCCGACAGGTTCACCCATGCGGCGACGCTGAACGAGCGTGTCGTGTCCACCACTCCGGTACCGGCGGTGAAGTGCCCCGCACCGTCGAGGTCCGCGGTGTCCACGCCGATCAGCCGGGCGTCCGCCGCCCAGCCGGTCTCACCACCGGGGACCAGTGCCGGGCCGTTCGGCACGATGTTCGCAAGCGGCACGGAGTGTGGTCCGGATTCCAGATCCCAGCCGGCGACAGGCGGCGACAGGCGGTCCACGACGAATGAGTAGTAGACGGTACTGCTGACATTCCCGTCCGCATCGACGGCGCGGGCGTACAGACTCCAGCCACCGTAGCCAGGTGGCGTGAGTTCGAGGGTGGCGGTCCCGTTCACCGCCGGGACGCGGTTGATCGGCGGCCCCGACCAGCCGTGGTCGAAGGCGACGACGTCGTCGTCCATCGCCTGGAGAACGAACGTGCCGGCTACGCCGGTCCCGCCCGCTGCCTCACAGGACTCGGTCGTGCACTCGGGGTAGTCGGTGGAGGAGATGACGGGCGGGTTCGGCCGTTCCAGCGGGTCGGCGTGTACCGCACTCGTCGGCGTCAGTACGAGCCCGGCGGACAGCAGCAGGCTCGTCAGCACGCCCGTGGTCCGGCGGGCGAGACGGGGGGTCGGGGGCGGCGCATGAGGTGAGGGCATGGTCATTCCCGTGGGCGAGGGGAGCCGAAGCTCGGTGGGCAGGACACGGCGGCGTCCTACTTCTGTGGACACTCCCGTGTGGTGATCACCGTGCCGGAATGATCATGGGCTCTGAAAGGTACCCGATCGGTTTCACGGCGTCAACACTCCGTCGCCCTGAGTCCGTATCGCGTAGTTCGCTACGAATGCGGGCCGTCGACGTCATGCCGTGGATCGGTCGCGAATGGCGGTGAACTCACGCCATGCCGCGCCGCAGGCGAGTCCTGTGACGGCGCCGGCGCACAGTCCTTCCCCGAGACTCACCGCCGCCAGAGTCAGGTCCACCGCGACGACGGCCAATCCCAGCACCGCACCGCAACGCACCACGGATACCGGCCAAGACGTGAAGCCCCGCACCGGAAACACCAGGGTGAGCAACCCGACCGAGATCGCCGCCTGAAAGACCGGTTCCGGCCCCGACACCGTCTCGAGGACCAGATTGAGGGCCAGCACCACGGCGACTACGGCGCACACCAGACCGACCGGAATCGATCGGCGTCTTCGGCCTCGTTCCGCCTGCTTCGTGGTCATAGGAGCTCCAGCACTTTCGCGAGATACAGAAAGGGAATGCCGACGAGCGCGAGCGACAGCACCGTCCAGCCCAACCATTCCAAGGTCTCGAAGAACTTGAAGAAGCGGCGTTCCCGCCACCGGGCCTGGAAGACGCCGGGTTGCTCCCGGTAATGCGGCGCCACGACCAACTTCGGCCGGTTCAGATAGAAGACCGGCCAGGCGAAGCCGGTGAACAGCGCCAGGAACGTGAGAGACAGGAACATGAGGAAGCCGGACACGTCGTCCTCGCCGAGGTCGATGCCCCGAGTACTGCTCCACACCATGGCCGTCGCGAGGAACTCGAACGACACGGTCGCCGGAATCCACAACGGCACGAGCCGCTTGATGGCGTTAGCCACCTCGACGGAGCGGTCAGGATCATCCCAATGGTCGTCGTGGTGTTTCCCACGGCCATCCCAGTGCCGAGGGACCACAATACAAATGAGTAGGACCAGGCCGACGAAGCCCGCGACGAAGCAGAACGCACTGAGGATCAAGTCCGCAAGGGGGCTCTCAGTCACGCCGAACACCCGCCTTGGCGTTGCCCGTCAACGGTTCTCGATGATGACGATGACGGCGACGAACGTCAGGAGCGTAAGAGGCTGCCTTTGATCCTCGTTCGTCGCGAGCGGTGTTCCGGTCGAGTGCATTCGCAAGGCGGAGGAGGTCCTGCATACCGGTGTTGTATGCAGGACCCTTCGACAACGCCGCGAGGCGCCGACCGGGCGACGCGCAGCAGAACAGCAGGATCAAAAACAACCTCTCAGGTGGGGAACAGGATCGCGAACCAGCTCGGACGGGTCACCACCTGCGCGTCCGGATCGGGGTCGGCGCGGAGCGCATCGCCTCGAACCGCGCCGGCATGTCGATACGTCCACCGCCGTTCCTCCTCACAGGTACTGGCCGGCGCACCCGGTTTCGAGGCGCATCCGGTTCGGGGTCCACAGTTCGAGCGGGTCGTCCGTCCTTGGATCACCGAACAGGTATTCGATCTCCTCGATGTCGGCGTCCGGGGCGTATCCGGGTACGGTGTCGTCGATTCGGATCGCGCCCGTGATCGACCGGAATCCGCCTCCCGGGCTGTCGTGCCCCAGTTCCACACGCAGGTCGCGTGGCCATTCGGACACGTCGTCGTTTCCGCCGCTTTCGAGGAACCGGCTGTCGTCCCCCAGAACCACCCAGCCGCGCTCTGTGGACTCGTCGGCGGGGCGGTTGCCGGACCACCAGTCGATCTCGCGTGGTTCGGAAGGATTCTCCGGGTTCCCCACGTTCGAGGAGATGACGATCTCGGTCAGGGATTCGCCCTCGCACATGGGTGCGAACAGCACATACACGCCACCCACCTTCGCCAGACCCACGGGATAGAACTTCTCACCCGGGATGAGGCAGCCTGTGAGGACCAGCAATGCCGCGAGTAGCGCCACCGTGGCCCGCACGACCGGTCGCGCGATCGCACATCGGGCCGTGGCTCCACGCACTGGCGGGGCATGAGGTGGGCACATCGTCATTCCCGGAAGCGACCGAGTCCACACACGGTGGACTCCACACGGCGATCACCGTGCCGGGATGATCATTGGCTTTCGAAAGGTACCCGACCCGCCCCGAAGCGGCAACGGTCCCCGCGCAGCCGACGGCCCGCCGGAATACGCGACCACCGGAACCCCGGGGCGGCGCCGGTGCGATCCCCGGCGCCGCCGGGCCGGTCAGACGCGGCGCACCTGGAGGACGGCGACCCGGGCGTCGTGGCCGTCGACGTACATGGGCACCGTCTTGGTCCACCGCAACCGGATCTGCGTCCCGTTGCTGCCGGGCACCCACCCGATCTGGTCGATTCCCCGTGCGAACGCCCGCTTCTCGTGGTTCGGCAGTAGCAGCGGCATCGGGTTGCGGTTGACGTCGCCGGTCCAGATCACCGGCAGGCCACGGCCCCGCCAGTACGCGAGGACGTTGTCACGGTGCTTGCGGAAGTGGGTGCGCCAACTGTCCACCCGCCACTGCTCGTACGAGTCCTGCTTTCCGTTCCAGGCGCCCGAGACGTAGTGGGTGTTGGCGAACACGAACCGCAGACGCGGGTCGTTCGCGTGGGCCAGCAAGGCCTGTGTGATGTACCGGGACGGCGACACCTTCGCCTTCCCGCCGTGGCAGAACGTCACCCGGGTCTCCAGGACGTCGTAGTCCTTCGGCACCGATATGGGGATCTGCCGGGCGGGCGAGTCGTGATGTTCGAAGATGTTCCGGTAGGAGGAACCGAAGTACTGGTTGATCCAGCGGGGTTCCATCGCGTCGGGGTCGGCGCCCTGGATCTCCTGCCACCCGACGAGCGGCTTGGTGAGCCTGCCGTCGATCTTGACGGCGTGGCGGACGTCGCGGATCGCGCGTTCCCGTTGGCCTGGGTTGTTCCGGCCGATGTTGGCGGTTATCACGACGAGGCGTTTCCAGTCGGTCGCCGCCGCGGTTCCGGCGAGTCCGGCGGCTCCGAGTACGGCACCACCGGCCAACGCCAGGGCGCGTCTCCTGCTCATCGGGTTCATGTCGGGCCTTCCTCATTCGGGGGCCTCATGGTCTGGGCGACGGCCATAAGCACGCCATACGGTGTCGCGCCCGCCTGTGGACGGGATGTGGAAGGACCGGCCGCCTCATTCGTCGTCGGGATGCGCCGACACCCTTCGGACGAATCCTTTCCCGCCACCGGATCTCGGTTCGCGCGACGGACGAAGCAGCGAGTGCAGGACGCCGCCCCGGGGCCGGCCGGATCGTTCGAGGATCGCCCTGATCTCCCGGCACGCCACCGCGAGACACGGACTCAGCATGAGCCCCGCGAAGAGTTCCCCGTAGAACGTGGTGGCGCCGTTCATGAGGCTCGTGGCGACGATCGCCGCTCCCGCCACCGCGGACAGTCGGCACAGCGACACCCACCACGACTCGAACGGCCGGCCCGGAAGGAACGCGAACAGAACCGCTGCGGTCAGCACGATGTTCCAGGCGACGTGCCCGGGTGCGAGTGCGCACAGGACCAGGAGGTTGAGGCCCACGACGGTTCCGGTCGCGGCCAGGAACACCGGGATCCCTCGCCTCATGTCGTCTCGGCGGGTCATCGGCGCACTCCTCGGGACGACAGGTCGGGGCAGAACCAGTCCCCTCCGGCGAGGGCGTCCGCCATGGTGTCGAAACCGGCCGCCGCACAACCGATACGGCCTCGCACCACCCGGCGGAAACGCTCCCCGTCGGGTACGACGAACGCGGGTCTTCCCCGCCACCGGCCGACCGGCAGCGTGCGGCGCGCGATCATCCCCAACAGGGCCACGATGTCAGCTGCCACCTCCCGCAGGAAGTCGGCCTGTTCGGGCTTGGACACGTCGTACAGGTCGGTGTCGATCCAGTAGTACGCGACCGGTTCACCGGGCAGCCGTATCGACAGGTCCAGGCCCAGCCACCGGCCGGGCTGCCAGATCACGATCGCCTCCAAGCCGCCGCCCGAGAACGTGTCCCGGAACCCGTCCGGGGCGATGACGTCCCGGTGGTGGCGGACACCCGGCCGGGCCGCGAGGACGGTGACGGCCCGGCGGAGCGTCCCGTCGACGTCTCCACCGCCGGTCTCAACCCTGGAGGACACCGCGATCCCCTCGATGACTCGGAGCGACCATCCATTTCGGCTGGTTGAAACAGAACACCGCCAAGGCGGACAGGGAGAACACGATGAACACCAGGAAACCGGCCATCCACAGCGCGACGGACACCACGTCGACACCGGCCCCCGCACCGCGCGCGGCCGACCACACCGCCGCCGCAGACCACGACAGGGACGCGACGACCGACAGTACCGAGCACGGCATGAGGCGTCGCACCGCGGCGAAGACGTCGGGCCCGCGATCGTAGCGGTGGAACCGCAGGTCCATACCGCGCCGTTCACCGTTCCAATGCCGAGGCAGCCACACCGATACCTGAAGCACGAGCACGATGAACGAGGCGAGGAACCAGATCGACGGCAGGACGAGACGGGTCAAGGTCGTCTCCCGGTACTCGGACGGGCGGGCACGTCGGCGGACACGTTCACTCGCCGGTGAGCGACAAGATCTCGATGGAACCGGACTCCGGTTGCACGGCGATCCGTTCACCGGAGGGGGAACACGCGGCCGAGCCGACATCGTCCCGGAACCGCGCGAACGCACCGGTGGCCGGGTCCAGTCGCCACAGCGCGGACTCCCCCGTGTCGTCTCGAACGATCATGAACACCACGTCGTCGCACCACATCGGATCGTACGGGGACACCGCACCGAGCGGCCACTCGATCGTGGCCAGGTCTCCGCTTATGAGGTACAGCGACCACTCGTCCGAGTCGGGCGCTCCATCGGCGTGCAACAGCCCGGATTCGGCCAGGAACACGACATCCGTGCCGTCGTGTGAGGCCGCGACGTCTCCGACGCGGACGCCGTACCAGCAGCCGTACTCACCGGTGCCGGGCTCCTCCGCGACCACCATGTCCGGGTCGCCGGCCCAGTGCCAGGGGACGAGTCGGCCGTCCTCGACGCGGGCGACACCGGCGCAGCCGTCCTCCTCGCCGTACGACACCCAGCCGTCGCCGTCGCCGCCGGTCCACGTCGTGACCACCCGGTATCGGTACTCCCAGTCGAACACCGGTACCGCGCGGCCGGTCGTCACATCCAGGCGCGCGGTGATGAAACGGTCGCTCTCCAGGTATGAGCACCAGCCGGAGACGAACACCGTGTCACCGGACAACACCTGGACCGTACTGGACGGTCCACACGGTATGCCGAGGGTGTCGTCCACGGGCTGCCGGGGATCGTCGGGCGAGGCGAGGTACAGCTCCGGCGTGGCCTCGATCGTCCGGTACCCGGGTTCCCATAGGATGGGCCGGTCCAGGTAGTAGTACGTGTCCTCCGACGCCCAGGACAGTGCGTGTACGGACTCCGACGGATCCGCGCCACAGGCGGTCAGCGACACTGCGGCGAGGCAGGCGGCCAGGGCCGCACCGATTCGGCGCGTCGGCGTGGAGTGTTCCACCACGTACCCCTTCGGACGGTGAACGGGAGGCCGAGCATCGCACCGGATCGAGGTGGGCGGTATCCCCCTGTCGGCTTGGTTGGTCAGAATGCCGGCTTGGTTGGTCATATGACGGTGAAAAATCGGACATCCGGGCCTATTCGAGGTATGTCGATCGTCGTACGGCCAACCAAGCCGCGAAACAGAGGGGCCGGGTCAGCCGTTGACAGTGCGGACCCACCAGTAGGCGTTCCAGACCCACAGGGTCAGCGGCACGATCGTGATGAACAGGATGACCTCCACGATGTCCACCATCCGCGCCCAGATCGGCGAGACCCGCTTCCCGGCGATGCCCAGGACGAAGCTGAGCGCGATCACCGCCAGGCCCACCAGCACCGCTACCACGTACAGGAACCGGTCGGCGGGATCGGCGTGCACCCACATCGACGTCGCGAGCGAGGCGATACCGACGACACCGGCCAGCAGGAACGGCATCCGCTGTCGCACGGTCAGGAAGATCCTGGCCCGCATCAGCACCAGCAGGGTCAACAGGATCGTCATGAGCACGGTCGGCCAGCTCGGCGCCATCGCCAGGAACACCAGGGAACCGGCGGTCACGATCGCCGCCGCCGCGAGCATCCCGGTGAGGTGCTGGTCGGCGCGTTCGCTGCGCCGCAACGCCAGTTCACTGTCCACTTTGAGCGTGTCGGAGCGGAGTTGCTGCGGTGACCGGGGGATCGTGGGCATGGGAAGCCGCGCCACCCGGAACGACAACATCGGCATCGCGGGGATGAGTCCGACGAACACGGTGGAGACCACCGCGCCCGACTCGGCGGGGGTCGCGCCCACGAAGGTGCACAACGCGGCCGCCCCGGTGAGTCCGGCGGCCGCGAGCGCGGCGGAGGAGAACACCGGCGCCGAGATGGGGATGCCGATTCCGGCGACGACCGCGAACACCGCCGCGGCGGCCCCCGCCACCATCAGCCGGGGCGCGTTGAGGTCCGCCATCGCCGGGAGTTCCCCGAGCGACAACGCCCCGCCGACCCAGCCGTACACGACCGACAGCAGGCCGACGACGGTGGCCTCACCGATCCGGCCGAGTGCCCGGGCGAACACGACCGAGGCCGCCAGCAGCGCGGCGGCGATCCCGTACCCGGTCCACATGGCCGCCTCGGTCCCGGTGAACAGGATCGCGGCGGCGGCGCCGAGCAGCAGGACGGTACCGACGACGGTGCCGAAAACCTGGCTGGTGGCGGTCTGCCACTTGCCGCCCCGATCGCCGCTGGCGGTGGCCATGGCGTCGATGACGTCGTCGAACACCGCCTCCGGCCCCACCTGGGCGACGGGCGAGAAGTACAGTTCCTCGCCGTCCATGATGTGGTGTTGCGCCGGGGTGAGGTTCGGGTCCAGGGGCGCGCCGCCGAGCCGGGTGAGGACCCAGCCGCCGTTGCTGGCGCCGTCCTCGACGACGTCTTCGCCGCCGGGTCCGTCGGCGGCGTGCTGCAGCAGGTCGGATTGGAGTTCACACAGCCGGACGTGGTCGGGCAGCGCGACGTCCATCCTGGTGTTGGGGGCCACGACCGTGACCCGGCACAGTCTGTCGGTGACGCTCATGGGGGTGGGTTCTCCTCGGGCCGGCGCGATCACGACAACGACGAATCGAAATTTCTTCGTTGCAGACAATCTAGTACCAAATCGTCTTGCATATGATGCAGCGGTCGGCCCTCACGCTAGGAACCCCTCTCATGAGCAGGATCATCTTCACCCGGCCACCACGCCGAAAGGGCCCGTCGATGCCCGGCGGCGACCTGATGCTCGAACCGCCCCCCGACCTGCCGATCCCCGGTCAGCGCAGCATGGCGCAGCTTCTGATGATGCTGCCGATGCTCGCGATGGTCGGCGCGATGGTGTTCATGTACGCCGGTCGCGGCGGCGGTGTCATGACCATGGTCATCGGCGGTCTGTTCGGCGTCGCGATGCTGGGAATGTTCATCGGCACGTTCGCCAGCAGCGGCAGCGACCAGAAGGGCGAACAGACCATCGCCCGCCGCGACTACATGCGTTACCTGTCGCAGACCCGGCGGCAGGTGCGCCGCGCCGCCGGTCAGCAGCGTTCCGCGATGCAGTGGCGTCACCCGGCGCCCGCGACACTGTGGACGCTAGTCGGCTCCACCAGGTTGTGGGAACGCCGGTACACCGACCGGGACTTCTGCGAGATCCGGGTGTCGGTCGGACGGCAGCGCCTCGCCGTCAAGATGGTCACGCCCGAGACCAAGCCCGTCGAGGACCTGGAACCGATGAGCGCCCTGGCGTTGCGCCGGTTCGTCCGCGCCCACTCCAACCTGCCGAACATGCCGATGGCCCTGCAACTGCGGGGCTTCCGGCGCCTGGTGTTCACCGGTGACGAGGACGCCAACCGCGCGCTCGCCCGGGCGATGCTGTGCCAGGCGGCGGCCTTCCACTCCCCCGACGACCTGCTGGTCGCGGCCGTCGTCGCCGATCACACGCTCCCGCACTGGGACTGGCTGAAGTGGCTGCCGCACGCCAGCCACGACCGGCACACCGACGCCCTGGGCGCGCGGCGGCTCGTCCTGTCCGACATGACGGAGCTGGAGGGACTGCTGTCGGACGAGTTGGCGAAGCGGTCCCGCAACATCGACGAACAGGGCATGTTCAACGACCGCCCGCACGTGCTGGTGATAGTGGACGGTGGAGACGTGGACGCCGACTGCGACCTGGCCGGTTCCGGCCTGTCCGGTGTCACCGTCCTGGATCTGTCCGGGACCGTGCCGCGTTACCCCCGGGAATGGCTGCTGCAACTGGAGACCGACCCGCTGGAGGACACCCTCACGATGACGTTGAGCGGTCGCCGGTCGCCGCTGGGAACGCCCGACCGGCTCTCCACCGAGGAGGCCGCCTCGTTCGCCCGCCGCATGGCCCGGTACCGGCCGGCGACCGTCACCAGCGCCAGCGAACCCATGGCTGTGTCCGCGGAACTGCCGGACCTGCTGGCGATCGGCGACGTCGCCCACTTCAACCCGCACGACGTGTGGCGGCCGAACCGGCCCACCGCCGACAAGCTGAGCATCCCGTTGGGCCTGGATCCGCAGGGCGGCAAGATCATCCTGGACATCAAGGAGTCCGCGCAGGGCGGGATGGGGCCGCACGGCCTCATCATCGGCGCCACCGGCTCCGGCAAGTCCGAACTGCTGCGCACCATCGTCACGGGTCTCGCCATCACCCACTCCTCGGAGGAGTTGAACTTCGTCCTCGTCGACTTCAAGGGCGGCGCCACCTTCGCCACCCTCGACCGCCTCCCCCACACCAGCGCCGTCATCACCAACCTGGAGGACGAGCTCCACCTGGTGGACCGGATGGCGGACGCCATCAGCGGCGAGATGACGCGGCGGCAGGAACTGCTGCGCGCGTCGGGGAACTTCGTGTCCCAGCGCGACTACGAGAAGGCGCGCCGCGCCGGGGCGGAGTTGAATCCGCTGCCGAGTCTCCTGGTGATCTGCGACGAGTTCTCCGAACTGCTCAGCGCGCAACCGGAGTTCATCGAGTTGTTCGTCATGATCGGACGGCTCGGCCGGTCACTGGGCGTCCACCTGCTGCTGGCCTCGCAACGCCTGGAGGAGGGCAAGCTGCGCGGCCTCGACACCCACCTGTCGTACCGCATCGGTCTGCGGACGTTCTCCGCCATGGAGAGCCGGGTCGTGCTGGGTGTTCCGGACGCGTACGAACTGCCCAACTCGCCCGGCCACGCGTACCTGAAGATCGACACGACCACGATGCTGCGGTTCCGCAGCGCCTACGTGTCGGGGCCGTACCGGCAGCGCACCAACGCCGACGGCCAGGTCGTGCAGCGGGACCGGATGCTGCCGTTCCAGGCCGGGTACCTTCCCGCGCCGGCGCGCCCGGCCGCCCCGGTGAAGCAGTCGAGCGAGGCCGAGACCCTCGACGACATCAACAACTCGCTGATGGCGGTGCTGACCCGCAGACTGGAGAACCAGGGACCGCCGGCACACCAGGTGTGGCTGCCGCCGCTGGGGGACTCCCCGGCTCTGTCCACCCTGTACCCGGGACTGCTGGCCGACGCCCAGTGGGGCCTGCGCCCCATGGGCTGGAACGGCCCCGGGAAGTTGAAGGTCCGGGCCGGCATCGTCGACAAGCCCTACGAGCAGCGACGCGACTCGCTGGAACTGGACCTGTCGGGCGCGGGCGGCAACGTCCTGGTCGTCGGCGGCACCCAGTCCGGCAAGAGCAACACGCTGCGGACCGTGATGTGTTCGCTGGCGATCAGCCACACGCCCGTGGAGGTCCAGATGTACTGCCTGGACTTCGGAGGCGGCAGCCTGCGAGGTCTCGCCGGTCTGCCCCACGTGGGCGGCGTCGTCGGCCGTAAGCAGGTCGACGAGGTGCGGCGGACGGTCGCGGAGATGTCGACGCTGCTCGACGAGCGCGAGGCCAGGTTCGCCGCCGCCGGCATCGACAACATGGCCAGTTACCGGCGTCGGAAGGCGGCCGGCGAGTTCGCCGACGACCCGTTCGGTGACGCGTTCCTGGTCATCGACGGCTGGCCCACGATCCGCAACGAGTTCGAGGACCTCGAAGACGACATCCAGGCGATCGCGCAACGTGGACTCGCCTTCGGCGTGCACCTGATGCTGGCCACGAACCGGTGGACGGACATGCGGGCGGCGCTGCGGGACCTCATGGGAACCAGGTTGGAGCTGCGGCTGGGTGACCCGTCGGAGTCGGAGATCAACCGGCGGGCCGCCAAGAACGTCCCCGAACGGGCACCGGGACGGGGCATCTCCCCCGACGCCATGCAGATGCTGGTCGCGTTGCCCCGCATCGACGACCGCAGCACCGTGGACGACCTGACCGAGGGCGTGACCCGGCTGGTCGGGGCCGTCGCCGAGTCCTGGCGCGGCCCGGTGGCGCCACCGGTGCGGCTGCTGCCCGACAACGTGGAACTCGCGCAGGTGCCGCCGCAGCCGACCTCGCACGTGGTGCCGATCGGCCTGAACGAGAGCCACCTGGCGCCGGTGGGCCTGGACTTCACGGCCGAACCGCACTTCCTGGCTTTCGGTGACGTGGAGTCCGGCAAGTCGAACCTGCTGCGGATGATCGCGCGGCAGATCGCGCGGCGTTACACGCCCGACCAGGCGAGGCTGCTGGTGGTGGACTACCGGCGCAGTCTGCTGGGCGAGATCCCCGAATCCCACCTGGCCGGGTACGCGGCCGGAGCGGCCGACGGCCGGAAGCTGCTGAAGGACGCCGACGAGGCGATCCGCACCCGGCTGCCCGGTTCCGAGGTCACACCGGAGCAGCTTCGGGCCCGGAGTTGGTGGCAGGGACCGGAACTGTACGTCCTGGTCGACGACTACGACATCGTGTCGGGTGGTTCGGTCAACCCGGTCAGCGAGATCCTGGACCTGCTGGCGCAGGCGCGGGACGTCGGTCTGCACCTGATCCTGACCCGCAGGATGGGTGGGGCGTCGCGGGCGATGTACGAGCCGGTGATCCAGCGGTTGCGTGAGTTGCAGTCGCCGGGTCTGTTGATGTCGGGCAACAAGGAGGAGGGCCTGCTGCTGGGCGACGTCCGCGCCACCCCGCGCCCGCCGGGCCGGGGGATGCTGGTGCGGCGCAGCGGAAACGAGTTGGTCCAGACCGCGTGGGCGCCGCCGTTGGTGTGATACCCGGCCGCCGTGACGCGCCGTCCCCGTCGGGGGCGGCGCGTTCGCGTTCCGGGAGGCGGGAAATAATCCGTGTGCTGGGGTATTGATAGTTGCAAAACGGTTTGCTAGTGTCGGCACTACCACAGTAGGTATACCCGGTTCTACTGTATCTGAGCATGTGGATATAGGGGTATTCCTATCTTTCGCAGAAGAAAGGTCGACACATGTCCGTTGTGCCCCTTCACGTCGATCAAGCGTCCCTTGCCAAAGGGACCGCCGACATGCGCGACTCGATCGAGCAGGTCCGGTCGCAGCTCAGCAAGATCCGGGGCGAGGTCGCCGCGTCTTCAGCCTTCTGGTCCGGCTCGGCCGCCGCGTCCTTCGGAACCCTCATGACCGAGTACGACACCAAGGCCAACAAGCTCCAGGGTGTCCTGGACACCATCGCCCTGCTGGTGGACAAGTCGTCCGCCAACCACGTGAACAACGAGGAGATGCAGGGCCGCAACATGAACAGCCTCATGGGCATGCTGACCGGCAGCGCCTGACCGACATCCGCCCCTCCCCATCGTTTATCAAGAAGGTGAATTCATGGACGTACTGAAGGTGTCGCCCGCCGAGCTCGAGGCGTTCTCCGGCAAGATCCAGTCCTCCTCGGCCGAACTCGACTCCATCCTCGACACCCTGCGTGCGCGCCTCGACGCCATGCAGTGGACCGGTGGCGACCAGGCCGCCTACTTCCAGCAGCGCACCGAGTGGGACACCGCGGTTCGCGACCTCAACATGCTGCTGAACAAGATCGGCCAGACCGTGGGGCTCGCCAAGCAGGACTACGTGTCCACCGAGAGCGCCAACGCCAAGATGTTCATGACCTGAGTCGCACGGCTCCCCATACGGCTCCGCCCCCACTACTGGCCCTGGCACCCGAGTGGGGGCGGAGCCGTATGCGTGCCCGCCGCCGGCCGGCTGCCGAGGTCGTGGCGCACCGGCGGCGTCCGCGTGGTAGGCAGTCGAGGTGATCGGACGACTTCCGCTCGACGAGCAACTGCCGGCGCTGCGCGAGACACTGTGCCGCAACCCCGCGATCCCCGCGCTACTCGACCGACTGGCCGGAATGGATCTGCCGGGCTGGTACCTCACGGCCGGCTGCCTGTTCCAGACCGTCTGGAACGTCGCGACGGGACGGGAACCCGCCGCCGGGATCCGCGACTACGACGTGTTCTACTTCGACGACACCGACCTGTCGTGGGAGGCGGAGGACCGCGTGATCAAGGCCGGCGAGTCCGCCTGCGCCGACCTGGGGCTGACCGTGGAGATCCGCAACGAGGCGCGCGTCCACCTCTGGTACGAGGAGAGGTTCGGCGTTCCGGCGGCCCCCTACACCTCCAGCGAGGCCGCCATCGACAGCTTCGCCGCGACGACCTGCTGCCTCGGGGTGCGGTTGAGGGCGGACGGGTCGTGGCGGGTCTACGCCCCACACGGGCTGTCCGACGTGTTCAACCTCGTGGTGCGTCCCAACCCGGTACTGGCGACCGAGGAGGTCTACCGGACCAAGGCGGCCCGGTGGCGGCGGGAATGGCCGAGCCTCACCGTGATGCCGTGGCCCACCGGGTGATACTGCGGCCGCCACGTTCGGCCGCCTGGTCCCCGCCCGGTGACCACTCTCCACCACTTGGTCCCCGCCCGGTGGCCCCCCCGGGGCGGAACTTGCCTGATATATGCCTTTCTGCGCCGTTCGTCTTAATCTTGCGGGGACCAAGCGGAACGGGGCGGGGACCAAGCGGGGAAGGGAACGGATCAGGGCTCGGCGGTGACCGGTTCGGATTCGGCGATGCGCAACGCCTCCACCAGTTCCCGGTACAGCGAGTCCTGGCGCAGCAGGGTGTGGTGGTCGCCCTGGCGGCGGATCCGGCCGTTCTCCATGACGACGATGCTGTCGGCGTCGATGACGGTGGACAGCCGGTGGGCGATCGTCACGACCGCGCCCTGCCGGGATCGGCGTGCGATGCAGTCGGCGATGGCCGCCTCGGTGATGCCGTCGACCTGCGCGGTCGCCTCGTCGAGCAGCAACACCTCCGGGGTGCGCAGGACGGCGCGGGCCAGCGCGATCCGCTGCCGCTGCCCGCCCGACACCGACGTGGAGGTCAGCGAGGTGTCGAGTCCGTCGGGCAGCCCGGCGACCAGCTCGGTGAGCTTGACCTCCTCCAGTGCCACCGCGATCTCCTCGGGGGTGGCGTCGGGATGGGTCAGCAGCAGGTTCTCCCGGATGGTCCCGGGCACCACCGGCGTCTCCTGCTCCACATAGGCCAGCCGTTCGCGCACCTCGCCGTGCCGGTAATCGCGGTACTCACGACCGTCCAGTTCCAGGGTCCCGGACTGCGGTTCGAGGAACCGCAGGATCAGTGAGAACAGCGTGGTCTTCCCGGCGCCCGACGGCCCCACGACCGCCAGGTGCCCGCGCCGGGGGACGTCCAGGTTCACCTCCCGGACCGCCGGTTCCAGTCCGGGTCCGTACGAGGCGGTGACGTCACGCAACCGCAGCACCGGCGACTCGGGCGCGGGCGGTGTGACGCGCCCGCGCCGCGCGGTCGTGTCGTCCTCCACCGGGATCCGTTCCACGTCGCGGATGCGACCCGCCGCGGCGACCCCCGACTGCAGGGCGGTCAGGTTCTGGCTCAACTCCATGATCGGTTCCATGAGCTGGAACGCGTACAACAGGAACGCGATGAGGCTCGACACGGCGAGCCATCCCTCACCGACCCGCCACGCGCCGATGCCGAGGATCATGATGATGGCCAGTTGGATGCCCGACCAGGAGATCGTCCAGGCCAGCGCCTCACGGCGCACCGCGGCAATGCTGTAGCGGGTGGACTCCCGCGCCTCGGCGATGATCCGGTCGCCCTGCCGCCGCTCGGCACGGCTGACCTTGATGGTGCGGATCGCCCGCATCGCCGATTCGAGGGCGCCCGCGAGCCGCCCGACGTGCTCCTGCGCCTGTTCCTGTGCCTTGGCGATCGGCGGCATGAGGATCGCGAACGCCACGCCGACCAGCACGACGGCGGCGACGGTGGTGGCGAGCAGGACGAGGTCCAGCACCGCCATGAGCACGAGGGTGCCGACTAGCATCACCGCACCGTTGAGCAGTCCGATGATGCTGGCGGCGGCGGCCTCTCGGAGCAGCACGGTGTCGGAGGTGACCCGTGCGACGAGTTCACCGGTGGAGCGGCCGGTCACGGCGGGGATCTTCGCGCCGAACAGCCTGCGCACCATCGAGGTGCGGGCCGACAGGACCACCTTCTCCCCCACCGACCCCAGCAGGATCCACTGCCACGTCCAGATGAGTGCCCCGAACACCAGCAGGACCACCAGGGCGATGACCGGACCGGTCAGCGATGCCGACGCCCCGAGCGAGTCGAGTACCCACTTGGTGACCATCGGGGTCGCCAGGCTCATCGCGGAACCGGCGAGCGCCAGGACCAGGCCGAGCACGAGGCTGCCCTTGAAGGGTCTGGCGAAAGTCCACAGCAGTCTCAACCGTTCCCATGTGATGGGCGACTTCTCTCGGGACTCTTGCGGTGCCGTCATGATTCCTCCTGAAACTCGGCTATTCCGCAAGTGAACATCATTGTTCCATTTTTAACAAGCGATATACCGTTATGGGTCGAGTCACAGTACAATGGGAGCGTGACCGTGCCCGCCGAATCGAACACCCGCTCCCGTACCCGTCGCGCCATCCTCGACGCCGCCGTGGCGGTCCTGGCCAGGGACTCCACCGCGTCCGTCGGCGACATCGCCGTGGCCGCCGGCGTGGGGCGCACGACGGTTCACCGGTACTTCGCCGAGCGCTCCGACCTGATCAACGCCATCGCGGCCGACCTGCTGGAGAAGGTCCACAACGCCGTGGACCGGGCCCGCATCGACGAGGGTTCCGCCGTGGAGGCACTGGGCCGGGTGTGCCAGGAGTGGTTCGCGCTCAGCGACGGCTTCATGCTGCTGTTCAACAATCCGGAACTGATCAACGACCCCGCGTGGAGCGAGGACACCGAGTCCGACCTGAAGATCCTGGAACTGATCCGGCGCGGCATCCGGGACGGCGAGATCGACGGATCGATGACGGCCGAATGGGTCTCGAATCTACTGTGGTCGATGTTGTACGCCGGGTGGGAGTACCGCAGGTCGCACGGCGCCTCCAGCCACGAGGCGCTGACCCAGTGCCTGGCGAGCCTGCGAAAGGCCATCTCCCCCTGACCGGCGCGGCCGCTCGCCCTGAACCGGGCGAGTCGGTCACCCGAACGACGGCCACCGGTCGGCCGCCCAGGCCCGCCAGTCCGGCCACCCGGCAGGCGGACCGCCCACCGGCAGCCCGTCGAGTTCCGCGCCGGCCGGCTCCTCGAACGACGCCCGCCCGGACAGGATGTCGGCCTCGGTCATCGGCAGGGTCTCCTCGGGGGTCGTCGCCTGGCGATGCGCGATCCGGGCACGCTGGGTGGCGGCGTCCACCGGCAGATACACCATGTGGAACCGCGCGCCCTCGGCCTCGGCGAGCCACCGGACGGCGGACCGCTCGTCGCGGGACCAGCAGCCGTAGTCGACCACCACGTCGGTACCCAGCCGGACGGCCTCCAGGGCGAGCCACAGCATCCGCCCCTCCAGCACGTCCCGCCTCCCCTCCGGCTCGGGTACACCGAACAGCGGGATCATCCAATCGTCGGGCGTCAGGCGGAGCGCACCGTGCTCGGCGGCGATCCGCCGGGCGCGCGTGGTCTTGCCCGCACCGGGCAGGCCGACCATGAGGAACAACGTGGCCATCGTCAGATCGTGTCAGGCGGGCGGGCGGGTGACCACGCGATATCCGCCTCGGAACTAGTCGTGGCCCCACCACTGGGACAGTCGCCGCCGCAGCGGCTTGTGGTGCGCGTCGTCGACGATCTTGACCTCGCCCATCACGTTGACCAGCTTGATGCGCACCACCGGCGCGGCGCCGCCTCCGTTGTGGCTCAGGCGGGTCCGGACGTCACCCATCACATTGGACCCGTGCTGCCGGACCTCGATCCCGTTCGGGACGATGACCCGCACACTGCCCATGACGACGTGCCCGGTCACCTCGACCTCGCCGCCGGTCAACACCGCCTCGCGCAGGTCCAGGGTCACGTCACCCATGACGGCCAGCACGCGGAGCCGTTCCGGGATCCGCCCGACGAGCCGGTCCTCGTTGTCGCCCATGATGGCGCGGACCACCCGGCTCTCCTCGGAGCGGGCCACCTCGGCACCACGGCCGAACCCGGTGTGGGTCTCGGCCACCGGACCGGCGGCCGAGGGAAGGTCCACGGTGAGCCGGTCGAGCTCGCCCCGGGTACGGGACTGGTAGACCTGGTCGGCGCGTTCGCTGAACTCTCCCAGGGTCAGCCTGCCCTCCGACGCGGCGGCCTGCAGCCGGGCCACGACGGCCTCCCGGTCGGCGTCGGAGACCCGCAGCCTCGTCGGGTCGATGGGGGTGGATTCAGCCATTCTCAAAGGATAACCAGTGTCCACGAACACGTGGCGGCCCCGGCACGGAGCCGGGGCCGCCACCTTCGCCCCGTCAACCGGCGGTGACGGTGCGGGTGGTGGTGTGTGTGGCACCGGAGGTGTCGGTGACGGTCAACGTCACCCGGTAGGTTCCGGCGGCCCCGTACCAGTGGTGCGTGAAGACGCCCTGGCCGGTGGCCCCGTCACCGAACGCCCAGCGGTAGGAGGCGATGTCGCCCTGCGAGCCTGCGGCGTCGAACATGCAGATCGCGATGCCCTGGAAGCAGTTCACCGTGAACGCGGCCGTCGGGCCGTCACCGCCGCCGTCGCCCACCTGGAGCCGGAAGGTCGCGGTGCGGGTGGCCTCGGTGCCGGTGGCGGTCACCGTCACGGTGTAGGCGCCCTCGGGCGTGCCCGTCGAGGTCGCGATGGTCAGCCGGGCGTCGCCGTCGCTGGTGGTCTCGGCGGGGTCGAAGGTGGCGGTGGCTCCCGAAGGCAGGCCGGACGCCGACAGGGTCACGTCCTGTACGGCACCGGAGGTCACCGACATCGACACGTCCGCACCGACCGAGCCGCCCGGTGCCACCTCGCCCGAGGCGGGCGACAACGAGACCGAGAAGTCGTCGGTGGGCGGCGGGCCGCCGTCGATGAAACCGGTGTAGCCCAGCACGTTCGGGGAACCGGATCCGGGATTGCCGACCTTGCCGGTGCTGCCGTTGTTCACCAGGGCGTTGCGGACCTGCGCGGGCGAGGCCGACGGGTTCTCCGCCAGGTACAGCGCGGCGATCCCGGCGACGTGCGGCGCCGCCATCGACGTGCCGCTCATGGTCGTCGTCAGGGTGTCACCGCGGTGAGAGGCCGCGGTGATCTGGTTGCCGGGCGCGAAGACGTCCAGGCAACTGCCGTAGTTGCTGAAGCTCGCGCGGCCGTCGTTGCTGGAGGTGGCGCCGACGGTGATCGCCTCCCCGACCCTGGCCGGGGTGAAGTTGCAGGCGTTGGCGTTGTCGTTCCCGGCGGCCAGCGAGTACTGGTAACCGGCGGCGATGGAGTTGCGGACGGCCTGCTCCAGGGCGGGCTGCTGTCCGTTGCCGCCCAGGCTCATGTTGACCACCGACGGTGTGACGCCGTTGTCGGTCACCCAGTCGACCGCCCCGATGATGCCGTCCCAGGGGCCGGAGCCGCCACAGTCGAGGACCCGCAGCGCCACCGTCTCGGCGCGCTTGGCGACGCCGTACGTGGTGCCGACCGCCGTGGAGGCGACGTGGGTGCCGTGGCCGTGGCAGTCGGTCGAACCGCCGCCCGGTGTGATGAAGTCGGGGCCGGCGGAGGCGCGGCCACCGAAGTCGCGGTGGCTGAACCGGTTGCCGGTGTCCAGCACGTAGACGGTGACGCCCTCTCCGGCGCTGTCGGGGTACTCGTAGGTCTGGTTCAGGGGCAGGTCGCGTTGGTCGACGCGGTCGAGGCCCCAGGGCGCGTCGGTCTGGGTGCCGTCGAGCGTGGCCATGCCGACCGCCTCGACCGACTCCACGGCCGGGTCGGCGGCGAGCCGTTTCGCGGCGGCCTCGTCGAGTTCCAGCGAGAAACCGGTCATCGCCGCGTGGTAGGTGAAGCGCAGCTGCCCGCCGTAGGCGTCGGTCAACCGGTCGGCGGTCGCGGTGACGGATGCGCGGGTGGCGACGGCGGCGTCGTCGGCGAGGTCGACGAGGTACACGTCGGGGATGCGGTCGGGGGCGTCGGCCATGAGGATCGGGCCGGTGGCGGGTTCGGCGTGTGCCGCCGGGGCGGTGGCCACGGCCAGTGCCGTGCCGACCGCCAGCGCGCCGAGCGCGGCGAGGGGGCGTAGAGGTGTCATCGGTACCTTCCGGGCGAAGACCGAGACAGTCAGACATCTGAATGCCTCAGTTAACTGGTTGGTGGCCGCGACGCTACGAGAACGCCGTGTACGCCTGCTAGTGGGGAAAACCCTTGCGCCACCCCCCACGGCCGCCGCCTACACCCGGGTGCGCCGGCCGCGCAGACCCGCCAACTGGACCCGCGCCTGCACGCCCAACTTCCGGTAGATCCTGGTCAGCGTCGCCTCCACCGTCTTCACGCTCACTCCCAGGGCCGTGGCCGCCTGTTGGTTCGACGCCCCGTCGGCGACCAGCTCCGCCAGCCGCGCCTCCCCCGGCGTCAACCCGTCCACCCGGTCACCGGATACCGCATCCACCCGGTCCCGTTCCGAGTCGACGACCGCCGCCCAGCCCTCGGCGCCGCACTCCTCGAACGCCCGACGCGCCTCGGCCAGCAGCCGGCGCGCCACGGCCCTGCGGCGCCGGCGCCGCTCCAACCGGGCGGCGGCCAACAGGGACCGGCCCACGTCGATCCGCAGGCCGTACCGGGCGAAACCCTCCGTGGCGACGGCGAGCCGGTCGACGGCCGACACCGTCTCACCGGAGGCGGCCAGACACGCCGCCTCCGCCACGTCGAGTCGCGGTATCACATTGGACAGCCCCATCCGGGCCACCAGCTCCCGGACCCGCGACAGCTCCCGCCGCGCCTGCTCCACCTCACCGCTGCCGGCCAACGCCTCCACCAGTTCCGGCCGCCACAACAGGATCGACGGATCGACGGTCCCGGTTCCGGTCTCGATCTCCCCCGCCTCCCGCAGCGGCGGCACCGCCGCGGCCGGGTCGCCGCCTCGCGACAACGCCACTCCCGTGGCGAACAGCCCGCGCGCGGTGAACAGCACGTCCCGCTCCTCACGGGCGGACCGCAGCCCCCGCCCGGCGGCGCGTACCGCCGACTCGAAGTCGCCCGCCGCGACGTCCACCAGGGCCGACAGGTACCACACCGGCGCGGGCGACAGGTCGCCGTCGGCCAGCAGGGTCAACGCCTCGTCGAGGTGCGCCCGCGCGTCCCGGCAGTCACCGAGTCGCGCCTCCACCTCGGCGAGGCCGCGCAGCACCTCGATGCGGCCCTTGAACTCGCCCGCCCGCCGCGCCTCCGACAGCAACACGGTGAAGTCATCGCGGGCCTCGGTCAGCCGGTCGTCGAACAACCGGTGCCGCGCGATCGCGAACTGCGCCGAGGCCGCGATCTCGGTACCGGGGCCGTCCGACGCCTCCAGTGCCTCCGAAAGGGTCGACTCGGCGGCGGCGACGTCCCCCAGCGACCGCTGCATCCTGCCCTTCATGGTAAGGATCTGCATGCGCTGCTGCGGTTCTCCCGCGTCACCGCACACGCGCGACGCCTGCTCGGCGAGGGCGAGCGCGCCCGCCACGTCACCGTCCCTTATGTACGCACGCCAGCACTGCCACATCAGCAGTTCGGCCCGCAACGCCGGTTCCGTCTCGGTCTCCAACGCCGCCGCGGCGAACGCCCACTGCGCACCGTCGAAGTGCTGACCCACGGCGTTGATCATCGCCAGCAGCGCCTCCATCCGCTGCGCGGGGACGGTGGCCCTGCGGCACACCGACTTCGCGGCCCGCTCCACCAGTCCCAGTCGCCCGGCCGCACTGGCGTGCCGCGCCGCGACCAACAACCGCGCGACCACCGCTGCGTCCTCGGAGGCCGGGGTACGGTCCGCCGCCAACAAGGCCAACTCGGCCGCCAGCAGCGGGTCGCCCCGCCCGATCGCCTCCGACGCGGCCTCGTCCAGGCGGGCCGCCGACACCGCGTCGTCGCCCGCCAGGGCCAGATGCCGGACCGCCGCCACCGAGTCGGCGACGACGCCCGCGAGCGCCCGATGCGCGCGCGACGCCGTGCGCGTCGACGCGCCGTCGCGCAGCGTCTCCACCGTGGCCTCGGCGTGGAAGACGATCCGGCCGGCCGCGTCGACGTGGACGAGCCCGAGACGTTCGGCGGCCACCAGATCCCGGCGTGCGTGCGTGCGTCCGGCGCGCTGCAACAACTCCACGGTCGGATCGAGGGCCGACGCGGCGGTCAGCAGCGTGTACCGGGTGCGTTGCGACAGGGTCGCCAACTGTTCCTCCGCGAGGTACGCCGGCGGGGCGGCCTCGACGTTCCCGGTCGAGGCGGTCGTCATCCGCAGGGCCGAACCCGGCAGCCCACCGCTGGCGCGGTGTGTCTCGGCGACGATCCGGCTCGGAAGGCGGAACCGGGCCAGCAGTTCACTGGTCTCGGCCAGCGACCAGAACGGCACGGTGACCTCCTGGTCGGCGGGGAGGCCGAAGCGGTGCGCCAGACCGGGTTCACGACCGGCGAACACCGCCCGGACCCGTTCCGGCGGCAGGTGCCTGAGTAGCTGCGACAGCGAGTCCACCGTCCCGGGGTCGCAGTGGTCCGCCGCATCGACGACCAGCCACACGGGACGGTCGGCGCTCAGACCGGTCAACAGGTCACGCAGGCCCAGCCGCAGCGCCGTCGGATCCGAGTCGCCGTCGCGCGTCCGCAGCAGCACCTCTACGGCGTTCCTGCGAGGCGGCGGAAGGGCCGCGATCCGTTCGGGGGCGACGGTGGCGAACAGCTCCGCCAGTCCCGCCAGCGGTACGGAGTCCGCGGAGGGGAACGCCCGCAGCGCGGTCTCGCCCGGCGGCACGGTCTGTTCCAGGATCACCGACTTGCCGACGCCCGCGGGACCGCACACCACCACGCGGTGGCGCTCGGCGAGGATCCGGCGGATCCGGCGCATGAGCCCGACTCGGGGCACCAGGGGGTCAATCGAGGTCATGATGCGATCTCCTTGCCCACCCGATGCTATTCGTCCCGGGACGTCGCGGGAAGGTCTCGGGCCGCCGGAGATCGCAGGCGCGAAGGGACAGGGGCGGCGGCGCACCCGGCACGGTGCGCCGCCGGCGAGGGGGAAGGTCAGACCAGGACGGCCGCGCGTCCCAGGTAGTTGTCCCAGTACGCCCACAGGGTCGCCGCGCTGGCGTACTTGACGGTGTTGTTGACCGCGATCGGGTCGAGCACGATGTACAAGCCCGAACCGGAGTCGTATCCGGCGACGGTCAGGAAGTGCGGCACCCCGTTCGGGTCGGCGACGTTCACCGGCCAGTTCAGGCCACGGGTGTTACCGGCCATCACGGCCGCACCGCCGTTTCGCACGTGCGCCAGGGAGTTGTCGAAGTTCCAACTCGTGTAGCTGCTGAGCCCGTAGGAGGCGAAGGCCGTGTTGACCTGGTTCTCGTTGGTACCGCCGGTGCGGACGTCGCGTTGCAGGCCCATGTCCTCGCGGGCGCGGTGGATCGCCTCGACGGGGTACCCGGCGCTGTACCCGTGCGGGGTCACGCCGATCGCGAGCAGCGCGGTGACCACACTGGTCGGCCCGCAGTCCTCCCACTGGGTCCACTGTCCCTGGTTCTGCCGGATCGGAACGATGTCACCGTCGGAGGGCGGATCGTCGTCGCAGAGTGGGACGCCGGGGATGCGGCCGTCGTGGCCGGTCGCCATGTACGCGTCGGCGAGGTAGCCGCCCAGCGCGGTCGAGTAGTCCCAGATGTTGGAGGTGAAACCGTACGTGTTCGTCACGTACTCGCCGTACGCCTGGCAGGCGATCCACACCGCGTCACCGGTGTCCACCGAACCCACCACCGCACTGGAGGTGTTCGGACCCTGCCGGACGTTCAGGCCGTCGCCGTCGGTGTTACCCACCGTCGCGTATGCGTCGGCGTGTGCCGGGGAGGCCGATACGAGTAGGCCGGCGAACAACGCGGCCAGGATGATCGGGACGGCGGTGATCCGCCGCAGTATTCGGGTGCGTGTCATTCTCGCTCCTTGTCGGCTCGGTCGGTGGGCTACCGGATCGCCGGCCCCGACTCGGGTGGGCCGGGCGCACGAAGCCATATATTGACGAACGTGGATTAAGTTACCACGATTTCGTACTATCCGAAATCGTAGTAATGGAGCGGCCGACGACGCGCTCTCGTTGCACGACAAAGGAACACCGCGTTCACACCGACAGAGACGGACGGCCGACACGTCACAGAAGACCGTTCGCCGTCACCATCACCGGTGCACCAGACAGCCGAAGCGGCGGCACGGGCAGGCGGCAGGCGATCGGCACCGACCCGATCAGAAGGCCGTAGGAGCGAGCGCCCACACCGTCCCCGCCCCGCAACTCCGCTGGACTCAGGGGGCCTCCAACCTCCGCCCCATACTTCGAGCGTAGAACCGGATCCAGGGTGGTGTCATCCCCGTAGCCGCACGCCTGTGGATGACGTGGGGATTGTGGATAACCCCGTGACCTGCGGCATGTGGGTGGCGAACCGGCGGTCCACGTCCATGTACTCGCCGGCGATGCACCGGGCGTCCACACCGGCGACACCGGGCGCCGAACCGCAAGGCCACTTGAGGAACACCGCCGCCGGGTCCCGGCGGGAGGTGCGGCCGTCGCTCAAGGTCCCGCCCTCACGATCCGTCGTCGCGACCGAGCCGGGCGGTCGTCATGACCTCGTCCAGGACGGCCCGGCTACGGGTCAGGTCGGCAATCGCACGGTCGATGCGTTCGGCTTCGGCGGACAGCTCCTCGGCCAGGGTGTGGGTGGCCCGTTCGTTCGGAGTGCCGTCGTGGTCGTGCATGCACGGCAGGAGGCCGGCGATGACGTCGCTGTGGAGCCCCGCCGCGAACAACGTCTGAATGCGGATCACCCGGTCCACCGTCCACTCCGCGTACTGGCGGTGCCCGCCGGGCGTGCGCGCGGATTCCAGCAGCCCACGCTGCTCGTAATAGCGCAACGAACGGGTGCTCACTCCGGTCCGCCGAGCGAGCTCACCGATACGCATGGGCTGCCTCACATTTCCTTGAACCTGACGCCGATGTGAAGTTCTACGGTAGTCGCGTGACGGACACCTCCACCACAGCGCCCCTCTTCGCACCCACACGCCTCGGTTCACTCGACCTGCCGAACCGGCTGGTCATGGCACCGATGAGCCGCCACCGTGCCACCGCCGACGGGGTACCCACACCGATCATGGCGGAGTACTACGCGCAGCGCGCCACCGCCGGGCTCATCATCGCCGAGGCGAGTACCCCGAACCAGGTCGGATACACCTATCCCGGCATCCCCGGCCTGTTCACCGAGGCCCAGACCGCCGGGTGGCGTCACGTCGCCGAGGCGGTCACCGCCGCCGGCGGCCGGATCTTTCTGCAGATGGAACACGGGGGCCGCATCGGCCATCCCGACAACAGCGGGCTCGTGCCGGTGGCGCCCTCTCCGATCGCACTGCCGGGCACCGTCCAGACGCCGAGTGGGCAACGCGACGCCCCGGTGCCACGCGAGATGACCACCGACGACATCCGCGAGACGGTGGCGGACTTCGCCGCCGCGGCGCGGCTCGCCGTCCGGGCGGGAGCCGCCGGGGTCGAGGTCCACTCCGCCAACGGATACCTGCTCAACCAGTTCCTCGCCACGAGTACCAACCACCGCACCGACGCCTACGGCGGATCGGTCCCGCGCCGCATCAGGTTCGTCGTCGAAGTGGTCGAGGCGGTGGCCGATGCGATCGGGCCGGACCGGCCTGCGCATCTCACCGGACAACCTCATCAACGGGATCGCCATGGACGACGCCGACCGGCTCTTCCCCGCGTTGCTCGACGCGCTCGCGCCCGTCGGCCCGGCGTACCTCCACGTCGGCTACGCCGACCCGGCGGCACCGCTGTTCGGGGAACTCCGGCGGCGCTGGCCCGCACCCCTCATCGCCAATCCCGTGCTCGGCCGCCGACTGCCGCTTCCCGCCGATGGTGGAACGAGCGCCGCCGCGGAGCTGCTGGCGGCGGGCGCCGACCTGATCTCCTTCGGGCGTCCGTTCCTGGCCAACCCCGATCTGGTCGCGCGGCTGCGGACCGGCGCCCCACTGAATCCGGTCAGACGGGACGTGTCCATGTACGGGGGCGACGCCACCGGTTACACCGACTACCCGTCGCTCACATAGCCGGCACGCCGCCCCTCCGATGCCCGGCGTATCCGCACTCGGTGACGTCCCGGTGTCGCCGTCAGTCCTCGGACAACGCCAGCCGGACGCGACGCGGTGGCGGTCCGAGGTGGCGTTCCAGAACCGTCAACGTCTCACTGAGCAGGCCCGCCAACCGGTCCAGGCGGGCCGGGCTCACGTCCCCGAAGATCCGCCGCTCCGCCTCCGCCTGCCGTTCCACGATGCGCGTGAACAGTTCCCCGCCCTCGTCGGTCAACTCGGCGGCCATCGCCCGCCGGTCGGTGGGATCGGGTACCCGGCTGATCAACCCCCGCCGCTGCAACCGGTCCAGGCGGCTGGTGATCGTGGTCGCCGCCGTCATGGTCCCGGCCGCCAACTGGCTGGGCCGCAACCGGTGCGGCTCCCCCACCCAGAACAGCCGCGCCAGGATCTCGTAGTCGGAGAACTGGATGTCGTGTTCCGCCGCCAGGGTAGCGGCGAGCCGGTCCAGGTAACGCGCGCAGATCAACAGCCGGTCCACCACGCCCTCCACGCGCGGATCGATCCCGGGAACCACCGACGCCCAGCGCCTGACCAGATCGTCGGTGTCGTCGCCCCTGTCGTTACCCGATGCCATCTGGACCTCCTCGCCGGTGGGACTCCACCTTAGAGGCCGTCTTCGGTCCTCATTCGTCGCGAGCGGTGTCCGGTCGAGTGCCTTCGCAAGGCGAAGGGCGTCCTGCGTACCGGTGTTGTACGCAGGACGCCTCAGCAGCATTGCCTTCGACAACGCCGCGAGGCGCCGACCGGGCGACGCGCAGCAGAACAGCAGGATCGAAGACGGCCTCGGAGAGTCCCTTCCGTCACCGGCCGAACGGCCGCGCCTCCCGGGAACAGCACCACCGTCCACAACGCACACCACGCGCAGTTCAGATCCGCTGCACCACCACGGCCTCCGCCCGTGCCACCGATGGCTCCTGAACCAATTTGGCCAGATCACCATGATCACTGGTGAGTATGACGACCGGGCGTAGACAAGCCATGGCGGTCGCGGCGACGATCGCGTCGATCGCACAACGGTGCCCCGACAAGCCGGTGTGCCCCAGAAGCTCCCCTGCGGCACGTGCGATCGCCGGACTAACCGACAGGACGTTGATCCGGCGTAGCACTCGATGCAGTTCGGCATCGCGAGGATGTCCGCGCAGGGTCTCGGTCAACGTGACGGCACTGAGACACACGGAAGCGGCCCGCGCTCGTGCCCGACGCAGGTACGCCTGCGCACGCGCGTCGTCGCGCGCGAGTTTCACCAGGCCCTCAGAGTCGAGGAACAATGTGCCGCCGGCGTTCAGTCGACGTCCGGCCATGCCGTCTCCGCCTCCTCGAGGTACTCCGAAGGAATCGGAGTGCCCCTGCGTGCATCGATCTCGCGATCGAGGTCCTCCAGGAGTTTCCACTCCAGCCGCAGAGCCACCGCCTCAGCGACGAAGGAGCTGATCTCGCCCTTGTCCAGCTCGTCGCGCAGCGACTCCGCCAACGCCGCGGGCAGCGAGATGCTCAACTTCTCAGAGTTCTTACCGAGCAACGGGGAGTTCTCGGCGAGCCCGAGCCGACTACGAACGACGGAGATCGCGTCGGAATCATCATGAGGTGCCATGAGATCATGCTACCACCGGTAGCATCGTCCCCACCCCGGACACGGCGATGCCCCCGTCCGGGAATCCGGGCGGGGGCATCTGACGTACGTGCCGACTACCTGGTCGAGGCGCGCAGTTCCTCTTCCTTGCGGTGCAGGTCTTCGAGACCACCGCACATGAAGAACGCCTGCTCGGGGAAGTGGTCGTACTCGCCCTTGGCGATCTTGTCGAACGCCTCGACGGTCTCCTTCACCGGGACGAACGAGCCCTCGACGCCGGTGAACTGCTTGGCCGCGTAGGTGTTCTGCGACAGGAACCGCTCGATCCGGCGAGCCCGGCCGACCGTGAGCTTGTCCTCTTCGGACAGCTCGTCCATACCGAGGATGGCGATGATGTCCTGCAGCTCGTTGTACTTCTGCAGGATCCGCTTCACCTCGGTGGCGACCCGGTAGTGCTCGTCACCGACGATCTCGGCCTCCAGGATCCGGGAGGACGAGGCCAGCGGGTCCACCGCCGGGTAGATGCCCTTGTCGGACACCTTCCGCTCCAGGTTCGTGGTCGCGTCCAGGTGGGTGAACGCGGTGTGCGGCGCGGGGTCGGTGTAGTCGTCGGCGGGGACGTAGATCGCCTGCATCGAGGTGATCGCCTTACCCCGGACGGAGGTGATCCGCTCCTGCAGCTCACCCATCTCGTCGGCCAGGGTCGGCTGGTAACCCACCGCGGACGGCATACGGCCCAGCAGCGTCGAAACCTCCGAACCGGCCTGCGTGAACCGGAAGATGTTGTCGATGAACAACAGCACCTCCTGGTTCTGCACGTCACGGAAGTACTCCGCCATGGTCAGCGCCGACAGCGCCACCCGCAGACGGGTGCCCGGCGGCTCGTCCATCTGGCCGTACACCAGGGCCGTCTTCTCCAGAACGCCGGACTCCTCCATCTCGGCGATCATGTCGTTGCCCTCACGGGTGCGCTCACCGACACCGGCGAACACCGACGAACCACCGAAGTTGTTCGCCACCCGGATGACCATCTCCTGGATCAGAACGGTCTTACCGACACCGGCACCACCGAACAGACCGATCTTGCCACCCTTGACGTAGGGGGCGAGCAGGTCGAGCACCTTGATGCCGGTCTCCAGCATCTCGGTCTTGGGCTCCAGGGACGCGAACGCCGGCGGCTTGCGGTGGATCTGCCAGTAGTCGTCGGCCTGGATCTCCTCGCCCGGCTTCAGGTTCAGGCACTCACCGATGGTGTTGAAGACGTGGCCCTTGATGCCGTCGCCCACCGGCACCTTGATCGGCGCGCCGGTGTTGCGGACCTCGGTGCCACGCACCATGCCGTCGGTGGGCTGCATGCAGATCGCACGCACCGTGTTGTCGCCCAGGTGCTGCGCGACCTCCATCGTGAGGGTCTTCTTGCCCTCGGACAGTTCCACGTCCACCTTGAGGGCGAAGTAGATCTCGGGTATCGCGTTGCGCGGAAACTCCACGTCGACGACCGGGCCGATGACCCGGACGACACGTCCCGTTCCGTTGCTTACCGCGGTCGACATTCCTTTACTCACTTCCCGCCGCGGCCAGCGCGCTCGCGCCGCCGACGATCTCGCTGATCTCTTGGGTGATCTCGGCCTGACGTGCCGCGTTGCGCTCCCGCGTCAGGGTCTTGATCAGTTCTTCCGCATTGTCCGTGGCGCTCTTCATCGCGCGCCGCCGTGCCGCCGACTCCGCGGCCGAGGCGTCGATGAGCGCCGCGTACACCCGAGTGGTCAGGTACTTCGGCAACAACGCGTCCAGCAGGGCGTCCGGCTCCGGTTCGAACTCGTACGCCGGGAGCACGCCGGTCTCGACGTCCTCGACCTCCATCGGCGCGAGCTGCCTCGCCTGAGGGGCCTGGGTCAGCAGCGAGACGAACTTGGTGTGCACGATGTAGAGCTCGTCCACTCCGAGGATACCGTCGGCGCCGGGGGCGTCACCCTCGTCGTCGGCGCCGTTGACGAACGCCGCCAGCAGCGTCTTGGTGATCTCGGCCGCGTCCGTCACCGACGGCTTGTCCGAGAAACCCGACCACTGGCCGGCCAGTTGACGACTGCGGAAGGTGTAGTAGCCGATGCCCTTACGTCCGGAGACGTACAGGGCGGTCGACTTGCCCTCCTCGTTGAGCCGGGAGATGAGCTGCTCGGCGGTGCGGATCACGTTGGTGTTGTAACCACCGCACTGACCCTTGTCGCTGGTCACGACCAGGACGCCGGAACGGCGGACCGTCTTGCGCGGCTGAAGCAACGGATGGTCGATGTTCGCCGTCGACGCCAGCGCCGTCATCACACCGGTGATCGCGTTGGCGTACGGCATCGACGCCGCCACCCGGGTCTGCGCCTTGCCGACCCGGCTGGTGGCCACCAGCTCCATCGCCTTGGTGATCTTCTTGATGGACTGAGTGGATTTGATCCGCCGCCGCAGCACACGTAGCTGCGCACCCATGAACTAGCCCTTCTTCGGGACGACGCGCTGCACGGAGGTGCCCTCCACGTCGCCTTCCATTGCCTCGGCGGGAGCCTCGTTGACCGTCACGGTGTCGTCCGCGGCCAGGAAGCCGGCCTTGAACTTGCCGATGGCGCTCTCCAGCGCGGCCACGGTGTCGTCCTCCAGCTTGCCGGAATCCGCGATGGCGGCCAGGACGTCCTTGTGCTGGTGGCGCAGGTAGGCCAGGAACTCGTTCTCGAAGCGGCGCACCTCACCGACGGGGATGTCGTCGATACGGCCGGTGGTTCCCGACCAGATCGAGACGATCTCCTCCTCCATCGGGTAGGGCTGCGCCACACCCTGCTTCAGCAGTTCCACGAGTCGCTGACCGCGGTCGAGCTGCGCACGGGACGCGGCGTCGAGGTCCGAGGCGAAGGCGGAGAACGCCTCCAGCTCACGGAACTGCGCCAGGTCCAGCCGCAGCGAGCCCGCGACCTTGCGCATGCCCTTGGGCTGCGCGGCACCACCGACACGCGACACCGAGGTACCGACGTTGATGGCGGGGCGGACACCCGAGTTGAACAGGCCCTCCTCCAGGAAGACCTGACCGTCGGTGATGGAGATCACGTTGGTCGGGATGAACTGCGAGATGTCGCCGGCCTTGGTCTCGATGATCGGCAGACCCGTCATCGAGCCGCCGCCCATCTCGTCCGACAGCTTCGCGCAACGCTCCAGCAGACGCGAGTGCAGGTAGAACACGTCACCGGGGAACGCCTCACGGCCCGGCGGGCGACGCAGCAGCAGCGAGATCGCGCGGTACGCCTCGGCCTGCTTGGAGAGGTCGTCGAACACGATCAGCACGTGCTTGCCGTTGTACATCCAGTGCTGGCCGATGGAGGAACCGGTGTAGGGGGCGAGGTACTTCAGGCCCGCCGGGTCCGACGCGGGAGCGGCCACGATCGTGGTGTACTCCATGGCGCCGTGGGCTTCGAGCATGCCCTTGACGCTCGCGATGGTGGACGCCTTCTGGCCGATCGCCACGTAGATGCAGCGGAGCTGCTTCTTCGGGTCGCCCGACTCCCAGTTCTTCTTCTGGTTGATGATCGTGTCGATGCAGACCTGCGTCTTGCCGGTCTTGCGGTCGCCGATGATCAACTGACGCTGGCCACGGCCGATCGCGGTCATCGAGTCGATGGCCTTGATCCCGGTCTCGAGCGGCTCGAAGACGCTCTGCCGGGCCATGACGTTGGGAGCCTGCAGCTCCAACTCACGGCGGCCCTCGGCCTCGATGTCGCCCAGGTCGTCGATCGGGTTCCCGAGCGCGTCGACGACGCGGCCCAGGAACTTGTCGCCCACCGGCACGGAGAGGACCTGGCCGGTCCGCTTGACCTGCTGGCCTTCCTCGATACCGGCGTAGTCACCCAGGACGACCACACCGATGTCGCGCGGGTTCAGGTTCTGCGCGATACCGATGGTGCCGTCGGCGAATTCCAGAATCTCGTTGAACATCGTCGAGGGCAGGCCCTCCACGATGGCGATACCGTCGCCGGCCTCGGTGACGACACCGACCTCCTCTCGGGAGATCTCCGGCCGGTACGACGAAACGTAGGCGTCGAGCGCGCTACGGATCTCGTCTGAGGAGATGGTCAGCTCAGCCATCTTAAGTTCAGTCCCTCGGTTTCTCGTTGGATCAGCTGGTACCGGTCGGGTCAGCGACCGCCGGCCAGCGCCTTTCGGGCTTCGGTCAGGCGCCGGGCAACGGTGCCGTCGTAGAGGTCGTGTCCGATCTGGACACGAATGCCGCCCACGATCTCCGGATCCACGGTCACCTTCGCCGACAGCCGGCGTCCCTGAATCCGGGACAGCCGTTCTACCAGCTGGTTCTCCTGGTCCTGCGGTAGCGGGGCCGCCACCGTGATGTAGGCGACCTGAAGGTCGCGCTTGGCGGCCGTGCGGTCGATCAACGCGGCGAGGCCGGCGTCGAACCCGCGCCCGCCGTATCCGCGCACCGCCAGTTCCGCCAGTCGCACCGTGATGGGGTTGGCCCTGCCGGACAGCAGCGAGTTCACCAGTTCGGCCCGGCCGGCGGGATCCGCGCTGGTGTTGCCGATCACACCCGCCAACTCGAAGTCACCGTCGACGAGGCGCCGGAAGCGGAAGAGCTCGTCCTCCACGTCGGACAGGACGTCGTCGGCGGAACCCGCGGTCAGCATGGCGTCCACGCCGACCGTCTCGAGCCCGTCGAGCAACTCGCCCGGAGTGCCCCACCGGCCCTTGACCAGTGCCAGCACGATCTTCAACGTCCCGGGTGTCACCTTGCCCGTCAACACCTGCTCGGCCAGGGAGGCGCGGTCGGCGCCCTCCCGGCCGGGGTCGGTCAACGCCCGGCGCAGCCGGGGTTCGGAGGCGAACACGTCGCGGACGGAGAGGATCTCACCGGCGACCTTCAACAGGGTGTCGGTCTTCACGCGCTTCGCGTAGGCGGCGAGCGCGTCCTGACCGGCCTGCAACGATTCCTGTCCGGCGAACGCCATCAGCGTGCTCCCGCCGCGTCGGCGCTGCGACCCTCGTCGAGTTCGGCCAGGAACCGGTCGACGGTGCCCGCGCGGCGGGCCTCGTCTGCCAGCGACTCGCCCACGATACGGCCGGCCAGGTCGACGGCGATGCTGCCGACCTCACCACGCAGCTCGGTGAGGAGCTGCTGCCGCGACGCGGCCAGCGAGTCCCGGCCGGCGGCGATGATCCGGTCGGATTCGGTGCGTGCCTCGGTGAGGATGTCGTCCTTGATGGCGATCGCCTCGGCACGGGCCTCGTCACGGATGCCGGCGGCCTCGGTACGGGCCTCGGCCAGCTGCTGGCGGTACTGCTCCAGCAGCGCGTTGGCCTCGTTCTGTGCTTCCTCGGCGCGGCGCAGTCCACCTTCGATGGCGTCCACGCGCTTCTGGTACATCTCCTCCATGCGGGGGAAGACGAACTTCATCAGCACGAAGCACAGCAGCCCGAAGGCGATGATTCCGACGACGAGTTCCTGCCAGACCGGGATGATGATCCCGGTGCCATCTCCTGCTGCCATGTACATGGGTGCTCCCTAAGAGTGTCAAGCGAACCGGCATGGCCGCTTTCAGCCGCCGCTGTAGATGAAGGCGAGCAGCAGGCCGAACAGCGCGAGGGCCTCGGCGAGGGCGGCACCGACGAACATCATCGGGCGGGTCAGACCGGCCGACTCCGGCTGGCGGGCGGTGGCGCTGATCCACGCGGCGAAGATCAGACCCACACCGATGGCGCCGCCGATGGCGGAGAGGCCGAAGCCGATGACGCTCAGGCTTCCAGTCATGTTGTTTCTATCTCCTCATTGATTGCGTGGCGTGTCCGTCACGCGCACGGTCGTCCATGGCCGAGCCGAGCCCGACCAGGGGTCTTAGTGTTCTTCGGCCAGTGATCCCTGGACGTACACGGCCGTCAGCAGGACGAACACGTACGCCTGCAGCAACTGGATGAAGAACTCGAAGAAGGTCATGACGATCGCCATGATGAACGCCAGCGGGGAGGCGGCCATGAACCAGCCACCGGCTTCGATGAGCGCCACACCGCCGAGGATGAACACCAGCAGGATCATGTGGCCGGCGAACATGTTGGCGAACAACCGCACCGAGAGGGTGATCGGCCGCAGGATGAGGTTCGACACGAACTCGATCGGGATGATGATCGGGTACAGCGCGATGGGCGTACCCGAGGGCACGGAGTTCATCTTGACGTAGCCCCACAGGCCGTGCTTGCGGATGCCGACGACGTTGTAGATCAGCCAGGACAGGATGCCCAGCACGGCGGGGAACGCGATGTGCGCGTTCGGTGAAATCTGGATGAACGGCACGATCGCGAAGACGTTGGTCAGCGCGATGAAGCAGAACAGCGTGGTGAAGTAGGGGGCGAACCTGATCCCCTCGGGTCCCACGATGTCACGGGCGATGCCGTCGCGGACGAACCCGTAGATCGACTCGGCGATCCACTGCTTCTTGGTCGGCACCAACTGGGGGTTGCGGTAGGAGACCAGGAAAAAGCAGATCAGGATACCGACCGCGAGGAACACCGAGAAGGTGATCGTGGTCAGGAAATGATCGGGCAGCGCCGGGATCCAGTCGCGGTAATTGAAGTTCTCGATACCCGGGGGAAATCCCTCCGCGCGTATTACGGGAGCTCCGGTCACCGTTTTCGCCCTTCACCTTGGTTGTCGTTTGGGTTCTCGATTTGGCCGAATCTCTTGATCACCAGGTACAGGCCCGCGGCGGCGCCGATGACGACGCCGACAAAGGTGCCGAGGTGCTTGGGGATACCTAGCCATTCGTCGAGCAGCCATCCGAGACCACCCCACACGAGCATTCCCGCGAGGAGGTAACCGATGACGGCCCAGCCTTGATCAGCACCAGAAGCACCTCTGGGCTGGGGCTTCCGGTTACCTGTCATTTCGGGACGGACAATATCAGCCAGAGGGGCGGCGACCAAAACGGCCCTGCGATCTTCCAGGCACGGGGTGACGGAATGCCCCAATTGTGACTATAGGCTATCTTCCGGTCGCAGTAGGGGAAGTCGCATCCGCGCGGCCCAGATCATCAATACCGTAAGCACCGCCACAATGCCGACGATCGTGGCCATCGCCATAGGCATCATGCCGCTCCAACCGGTGCGCGACGCCACCAGGAACGCCGCCGCCACGAGACCGATCTTCCCGATGTATCCCATGACTCCGGCCGCGAACACCAGGCGCAACCCCAGTTGTTCGGCCCAGGCGGTGAACATCCAGGAACCGACGAATCCGACGGCGACCAGGGCCACACCGGCGACGGCACCGAGCGCGCCCGCGACCCCCTGCCAGACGGCTCCGGCGATCCCGACCGGCACCACGGCCGCCGCGCATGCCAGCAACGCGGGCCGGATGAGGGTCAGCTTGGACGTCTTCACGCCGACCATCGTGACACACCACGCCGTGTGCGGGAGGGTGCCGTCACGACAGCAACCGCACGACGAACGGCCGCAGTGCCTCGTCGATCTCGTCGCCGATCCGGCGGAACACCTCGGGTGACTCTCCCCACGGGTCGTCCAGTTCCAGGGCCTCCACGGTGTCGCGGCGGGCGTCGGCCAACGCGACCATCGCGAGGCCCCGGGCGTACACGGCCTCCGGGGAGCCGTCGCTGTCGGGCAGTTCGTCGTCGGTCATCGCCTCGGCCAACCGTCCGAAGTGGCGGACCAGGAAGGTGCGCGCCAGCGCGTCGGGGAACTCGGCGGCGACGTACTCGACCTGTTCGCCGGTCGCGGTGAGGATGACGTCGGCGGTCTCGACGTGCTCGCGTGACATGTGACGCGCGCGGAACCCGGAGTCCGAGCCGCCCCGGCCGCGCAACTCCCGTGCGGCGGGACCGTTCATCCGCTGCCCGGTGTGCCACGTCCCGATGCCGCACGACTGGCTGAGGATCAGGTCGGCGGCGTCCTCACCGGCGCGTTCGGAGACCCGCAACGCCAGCAACCGCTCCGCCATCGGAGAACGGCAGATGTTGCCCAGGCACACGTGCAGGACCGAGAACGGCGGCATCACACCTCGTCCCGGGCGCCGACGGTCGCGGGGATGACGTGCCGGAGCCGCTCCAGTGACAGCGCGCCCTCGCGCAGCACCACCGGAACGTCCCCGGTGCAGTCGACGATCGTGCTGGGGGCGGTGTCGGGGGACGGCCCGGCCTCCAGGTAGACGCTGACGGCGTAGCCGAGTTGCTCCTTGGCGTCGGCGGCGGTGGCGGCCGGGGGGCGGCCGGTCTTGTTCGCGGAGGACACCGCCATGGGACCGGTCTCGTTCAACAGCTCGATCGCGACCGGGTGCAGCGGCATCCTGACCGCCACGGTCCCGTCGGTGTCGCCGAGGTCCCACTGGAGGGTCGGCGAGTAGTCCATCACCACGGTAAGCGGTCCCGGCCAGAACGCGGCCACCAGGTCCTGGACCATGTCGGGCACCGAGATGGTCAGGCCGTCGAGCATCTTGCGGGAACCCACCAGCACCGGCGGCGCCATGTCCCGGCCTCGGTTCTTCGTCCGCAGCAGCGCCTCCACCGACCAGGACTTGAAGGCGTCGGCGCCCAGGCCGTACACCGTGTCGGTGGGGAGAACCACGAGGTCGCCGGCCCGCACCGCCGACACGGCGGCCTTCAGGCCGGTGTCGCGTTCGCTGGTCTTACGGCAGTCATAGAGCCTCACGGCACACAAGGCTATCCCCCGCCGCGACGGCCCACGTCCCCGGCGTGGCCGGTGCCGTCGGCGGCGGGATCACGCGGTGGGACCGGCCGGTCCGCCGGGGTCCCCTGCGCGGCGGGCGGTGGCGAACCGGGGGCGGCCGGACAGGTCGCGGTGCGCGACCACGTCGTCGAGGCCCGCCGCGACCAGCAGTGCGGGCACCGCCTCGCCGTGGGTGTCGTCGTGTTCGATCGCGACGTTCCCGCCGGGGCGCAGCAGTGCGGCCACGCGGTGCACCAGCGGCCGGATGACGTCGAGTCCGTCGGGACCGCCGAAGACCGCCGTGGCCGGGTCGGCGGCGACCTCCGGTGACACCGGCGTCCCCTCGGGGACGTAGGGCGGGTTCGTCAGTACCAGGTCGACGCGCCCGTCGAGTTCCCGCAGCGTCTCCGGGGAGGTCGCGTCGCCCTCGACCACCTCGGCGCCGACGGCCAGGTTGCGGCGCAGCCAGTGGAGCGCGGCGGGTTCGGCCTCGACGGCGAACACCCGTGCGTCGGACCGTTCCGTCATGACCGCCGACGCCAACGCCCCCGACCCGGCGCACAGGTCCACCACGACGGGTCGTCTCGTGCCCGCGAGCCGGGGCAGTGCCCATTCGACGAGGAGTTCGGTCTCGGGACGGGGAATGAACACGCCCTGCCCGACCGCCAGGTCCCGGCGCCAGAACGGCGCGGTGCCGATGACGTGTTGCAGCGGCCGGCGGGCGGCGCGCGCGGCCACCATGTCGCGGAACCGCCGGACCGCGTCGGGGCCGGGCGGCGGCGCGAACGCCAACCGGGCGCGGTCGACCCCGGCGACCTCGCAGGCCAGCCATTCGGCGTCGACCCGGGCGGAGTCGACCCCGGCCGCGGTGAGCCGGTCGGCGGCCTCACGCACCAGTTCCCGCCAGTCCTTCTCGTCCACCCGCATCACTTCCTCCCCGTACGACGCCTCGTCCCACATGGCCGGATCGGCATCCGATAAGGCATGCTTTATCTTGCGACGTCAGGTACGCCGACTGGCGTCGGCATGCCACCCTGTCACGAGCGGCGACAACAGAACCAGCGAGGTGAGGCGTGTCCACCAACACAGTGACCGACCGGCTCACCGACGCGCGGCTGCTGCTCTCCTCGGGGAATCCCCGTGCCGCCATCGTCGCCGCCGACGCGATAGCCGCCGACTCGGTGAGCTCGGGCGAGCGGGCGTGGGCGCTGCTGCTGCGGTTGGCGGCCGTCATCAACCTCGAACGTTCCACCGAGTACGCCGCGACCGTCGACCAGGCGTTCGCCGCGGTTCGGGCGTTCGGCGACCCGACGGCGCTGGGTGGCTTCCACGCCCTCGCGGCGTTCACGGCGCACGCCGACGGGTCACTCGACCGCTGCGTGACGCACCTGGTGCGGAGCACCCGCGCGTTGGCGAAGGTGGAGCGGCCGGACATGCAGGCCGCGATCGCCTGGCACAACCTCGCCGTGGTGTTCTCCTACATCGGTTTCCACGACCACGCCGCGCACGCCGCCGCCCAGACCAGGGAGGTCGCCAATGCGGCCGGACTGGGCTGGCAGATGTCGGCGCCGGAGGTGCAGGTGCGGCACGGCCTGTCCCTCGACCATCGGGGCGACACCGACGGGTGCGTCCGGGTGCTTCGCGCGTTGTTGTCGAACGCGAACCGGCTCGCGCCGCACGAGGACGGGCTGCCGGGTGTGGCACGGATGGATCTTCCGTGGATCGGTTACGCGGCCGCCCGGCTGGAACTGCTGGGGCAGACCGCTCCGGTCCACACACGACGGTGCCTGGCGGCGGGCAGCAACGACGCGTGGTCGGCGGACCTGCGGCATTTCGGCCGGATCTGCCAGGCCATCGCCGCCGGGGACGCGGAACAGGCGCGTCGTCGGCTCGGCCAGGCGACGTCCACGGCGGCGGTACTGGGCGCGGCGGAGGCCCCCCGGTTGCGGGCGTTGAGCCACGTCGCCGAGGGCGACTTCACGGCGGCGTATCAGGCCGACCGGGAGGCGTTCGCGATTCACGGCAGGGTGAACGACCAGGTCAGGCGGCTGTTCGTGGACGGTGTCGCGACCCGGTTGGACCACGAGGACCTGCGGCGGCGGGTCGCGACCTACGCCGACCACTCGCTCACCGACCCGTTGACCGGGCTGCCCAACCGCAGGCATCTCCAGGATTACGTCGACGACCTCGCGGCGCGGGGCGAACCGGCGGTGCTGGCGGTGCTCGGCCTGGACGGGTTCACGCGGATCAACACGATGCACGGGCACCTGTCGGGCGACACCGTGTTGCAGCGGACGGCGGGCGCGTTGATGCGGGTGATGCGCCGGGGTGACTTCGTCGCCCGTTACGGCGGTGACGAGTTCGTCCTGGTGTTGCAGGGGACGCCGTTGGCCGACACACCCGAGATCGGACGGCGCATCACCGAGGCACTGCACAACGAGGACTGGGATTCACTGGTGCCGGGCACGGACCTGACGGCGTCTATCGGTTGGGCGGAGGTCGCCGCCGGTTCGGGACCGCAGGGCGTGACGGGCGCGTTCAGCATCGCCGACGAGGCGATGCGCAAGGCCAAACAGGCCCGCCGCGCCACCACCTGACCCGACGCCGCTCCCCTCACCGACTCACTGATTCCGCTTGGTCCCCGCGGTTGCGCGCCTGGTCCCGGCCAGATCCGGACATTCACCTCAGGTGAGCACGAAACGGGCACATTGCGGCCACCCGGCCGGGACCAAGCGCCACCCGGCGGGGACCAAGCGGAGAAGAGGAGGAGTGGGACGTCAGCGGGACAGGCCCTCGGTGTTGCCCTCCAGTCGGGCCTGCCGTTCGGCGGCCGCCAGCGCGTCGAGCACACCGTCCATGTCGCCCTGCATCACCTGGTCGAGGTTGTGCGCGGTGTAGCCGATGCGGTGATCGGTGACCCGGTTCTGCGGGTAGTTGTACGTGCGTACCCGCTCCGACCTGTCGACCGTCCTGACCTGTGACTTGCGGGCGGCACCGGCGGCGGCGTCCGCCTCCTCCTGTTTGACGGCGAGCAGCCGGGCGCGCAGGATCCGCAGCGCCTGCTCCTTGTTCTGCAACTGGGACTTCTCGTTCTGGCAGGAGGCCACGATCCCGGTGGGGATGTGGGTGATCCGGACCGCCGAGTCGGTCGTGTTGACGGACTGGCCGCCGGGCCCCGACGAGCGGTACACGTCGATGCGCAGGTCGTTCGTGTTGATCTCGACGTCGACCTCCTCGGCCTCGGGCAGTACCAGCACGCCCGCCGCGGAGGTGTGGATCCGTCCCTGTGACTCGGTCGCCGGTACCCGCTGCACGCGGTGGACGCCGCCCTCGAACTTCATGCGGGACCACACGCCGTGCCCGCCCTCGGGCGCGCCCTTGGTCTTGACGGCCAACGACACGTCCTTGACGCCGCCCATGTCGGACTCCTGGGAGTCGATGACCTCGGCGTTCCAGCCGTGCTTCTCGGCGTACCGCAGGTACATGCGCAGCAGGTCGCCCGCGAACAGCGCGGACTCCTCGCCGCCCTCCCCGGCCTTGATCTCGACGATCACGTCACGGGAGTCGTCGGGGTCGCGCGGCAGGAGCAGTTCGGCGAGCTTCTCCTCCAGTTCGGGGATGCGGGCACGGAGAGCTTCGGCCTCGGCGGCGAAGTCGGGGTCGTCGGCGGCGAGTTCGGCCGCCGCGTCCAGGTCCTCCCGGACCTGGGCGAGTTCGGCGTTGGTGGCCGCGATCGGGGACAGTTCCGCGTACCGGCGTCCCACCCGTTTGGCGAGCCCGGCGTCGGCGTGGATGGACGGGTCGGCGAGTTGCTTCTCCAGTTCGGAGTGTTCCGCCAACAGAACCACCAGGCGGTGCGAGTCGGTGGCTTTGCTCATGGTGGGGCTTCTTTCGGGTACGACGGGCACGGGACGGACTCGGACAATGAAAGACGGCACCCGGCCCGCACGGTGTCCGTACGGGGCCGGGTGCCGTCCACGCGAGCTACTTGCCCTTGTCGGCCTGCACCTTGGCGTACTTCTTCTGGAAGCGCGCCACGCGGCCACCGGTGTCGAGGATGCGCTGCTTGCCCGTGTAGAACGGGTGGCAGACGTTGCAGGTCTCCACGTGGATACGTCCGCTCTCGACGGTGCTGCGGGTCGTGAAGCTGTTGCCGCACGAGCAGGTCACTTCGGTGGGCACGTAGGTCGGGTGGATGTCGGCTTTCATGATCTCCTCGTTTCTCGGTCGCCGGGTCGCCCCCCACAGGGCGTGAACCGGTACCGGTTGTCGCAGGTGGGCCGGTCGGCCAACGAAACATCCTAACCGGTGGCGGTATTCCCCCCGCCGTCAGGCGTGGTGAGCACCGCCACCGGTGGTGAGGCGATCAGCGCCGGGTCACCTCCACGGTCACGGTCTCGGTGACCCCGTTCACGGTGACGGTGAGGACGATCTCGCCGTGGCGCAGGCCGGTGAGCTCACCCGTGTCCGGGTTGAACCAGGCACGGTACCTCCTGCCCTGTGGCGCGTCGGTGCCGACGTGGACGCCCTCGGAGGCGGACCAGTCGGCGCTCATCGGGTACCCGACCGGCATGGTCTCGCCCTGCTGCACGAGTGTCGGTGTGACGGCGACGGTGTCGCCGACCGCGACGGTCTCCGGCGCGGCGAGCGCGAGCGAGTCCAGTTGCACGTGGGTGGCGACGGACAGCCAGTCCTGCGGCCCGGCGGCGTAGGGGTTGTCCCGCCGCTGCCGTTGTTCGCGGTCGCCGATCCGGTCGACGCCGAACTCGCTCCAGCCGATGAAACCGCCGAGTTCGGGTCCCGCCGCCGGTCCCTTGCCCGAGTTGCCGTTGATGACGTACGGGACGCCGTCGACGGTGGAGGCGTGGAACACCCCGACGTGGCTGCCGACGAAGCCGGCGCCCTTCCCGGTGGTGGCGGTGAACTCGCCGAGCCAGTCCTCCACGACCTGGGCGTCCTTGCGGTCACCGAGTTGGCTGCCGGCCTGCGGCAGCGGGTCGCGCGGCGGGACGTGCGCCACCACGACCACCGAGTCCACGGCGTCGTCGGCGGCCGCGGCGTCCAACTGCTCGCGGAACATGGCGAGCTGCGGGTAGCCGCCGCCGCGCAGGTTCAGTGAGCTGGTGTCGAGGGTGATGAACCTGGTGCCCTCGTGGTCGAAGGTGGCGTAGGCGGGCCCGAACTCGTCGACGAAGTTGTCGATCTTCCCGCCCATCACCTCGTGGTTGCCCGGCACGTAGTACCAGGGCAGGTCGTCGCCCAGTTCCTCGGTGAGGAGCTGCCGGGCGAAGGCGAGGTCGGCGGGGCTGCCCTCGTCGACGAGGTCGCCGTTGACGATGAGGAAGTCGGGTTCGGCGGCCTTGATCTCGGCGAGGGTGCGGCGGGCGGAGGCGACGATGTCGCTGTCGGGGTCGGCGGCGACGAACTGGGCGTCGGACATGACGGCGAACCGCCAGTCGCTTCCGGCGACCGAGGAGGTGTAGATCGAGTCGGTCGGGGTGGGTTCGGCGGGTACGTCGACGTCCGGCGGGACGTTGGCGACGAGGTCGTCGAAGGCGATCCGCCCGTGGTAGGAGGCGGTCGGGTCGACCTCGGCGAAGTAGATGCGCCGCAGCGACAGGGGGAACACCGTGCCGGAGGGCACCGTGAAGGTGACCTGCCGCCAGCCCTCCCAGGTGACGTAGTCGCTGCGCAGCAGCAGTGTCGCGCCGTTTCCGTCGATGAAGTGCAGGGTGGGCCATTCGCCGTTGGCGCTGCCCTCGATCCACACGCTGAACGACTGGGGCTGGCCGGGGACCGGGACGAGCTGCGGGGGCGCGGCGTAGGCGGCGCGGGTCGCGGTGGACTGCGTGAAGTCGTAGCTCATGCCGAGGGCGTCGCCGGTGCGGCCGGGCACGGGTTGGAGCGATCCGGTGGCGCGGGCCGCCGAGAAGGTCCAGTCGGCGGCGTCCTCGAACTCGGCGACGGTGCGTTGTTCGAGTCCGACGGTGACGGGGATGACGGTCTCCTGTCCGCCGGCCCTGGCGGTCACGAGTGTCGCGACGGAGTCGGTGGTGGCGGTGACCGTGAATCCGGCGGGGCCCGTGGTGATGTCGAGCAGCGCGGTGTCGTATTCGAGTGTCACGTCCGCCGGGTCGATGGGCGCGGTGTATCCGGCGGCGTCGTATCCGACCAGCCCGAACCGCCCGGTCGCGCCGGCGTCGGGAAGTCCGACCCGGTCGGTCGCGGAGTCGATGCGGCACAGTTCACCGAGCACGGTCATGTCGATGTCGCCGTGGGCGTCGCCGGAGGTCGCCTTCACCGTGGTGACGCCGGGTCTGACGCCGGTGAAGGTGCCGTCGTGGTCGACGCGGCCGGTCTTGCGGTGAGTGGTCGACCAGCGCGGGTCGCCGTCGGCGGGTGCGTAGGTCTCGTCGTATCCGGTGGCGGTGAGTTGCCGGGTGAGGCCGGGGAAGACCCGGTCGGTGCGGCCGTCGGCGAGGGGCGCATCGGTGGGGGCGTCGGGGGTGGGCATGGCCGGTTCCACCCGGTACCCGGTCGGGGTTCCCGAGCCGGCAGGGACACTGACGGCCAGGCCGTTGGCGACGGGTCGTTCGCTCCCGTCGGACGGGCTGTTCACAATGGTCGGCTCCGAGTCGCCCGGTTTACGGGCCAGCATGGTGGCGGATCCACCACCGTCGATGTTCAGGGCGTTGTGGGCACCCAGTTCGGCCATCAGTTCGGCCATCTGCGGCACCGTGATCCCCGCCGAGTTCGCCTGCTTGCCGTCCACGGTCATCAGGTACATGACGGTGCCGTCGGCGGAGAAGCCGACGGCCGCGCGGGCCGCCTGGCCGTCGTCGGGGTGGGACTGGATCTCGCCGTCCACGACGAGAAGTTGGTTGCCCCCCACGGCGGTGCGCAGTGCGGAGTCGTCCGAGGTGCGGGGCGAGTACTCGGCGGTCACGGGGTCGCCGACCCGGAGTGTGCTCAGCGTGTCGGCGCCGGCCTCGCGTCCTATGAGGACGAAGGAGTCGGCGTCGATGGGTCCCTTGCCCGGGGTCTCGGAGACGGCGGTGACCACGCCGTCGGTGACGGTCACCTCGAAGGTCTCGGCGGCGCCGTCCACGACTCGCGACCGGTCGGCCGATCCCCACAGCGAGGTGTACTCACCGATGGCGCCGTTCGGGAGCGTGTTGGTGTTGAGGGCCGCGAGGTCGTGTTCGCCGCCGGGGAGGGTGACGGTGCCCTCGAAGTCGACCTGCAGGATCGCGCCGAAACCGGCGGGGTCGATGGCGACGGCGTTGCCGCGTCCGGAGTTGCCGGACTTGACCAGTTCCCCGTCGGAGACGGCGACGCCGTTGGGTGCTCCGGTGTCGTTGATGTCGAAGAAGTCGCCGTTGACGGCGGCGACGGCCTCGGGACGCGCCTGGACCTGTTCGGAGATCGGTGCGGTGTCGCTGACCGTGCCGGGTGACAGGTAGTCGACGGTGGCGCCGGTGGACAGGTCGACGGTGAGCGCGTCGGCGCGCAGCCATCCGTCGGCGCTCCAGCGGTCGAAGGAGTCGAGGGTGACGCCGGTGGCGATCGGGGTGGTGGTCCGGTCGGTCTCCACGGCCTCGGTGACCTGGCTGTCGGCGGCTGCGCCGGGCGGCCACAGTAGGACGGGCGCGATCACCGCGAGCACGGTGGCTCCGGCGCGGCCGTACGGGCGGCGGGGTTGTGACACCTGAGCTCCCTGGGGCAGTCGTGGGCAGGAGTGCCCGTATTCAACCGCACCTAAAGGTTTTCTACAAGGGCTCGCGGAGTACTGAAGGCGAACTCCGCGAAAACGGTTGCCACGAGCCCCACCCGGCCACCTCCACGGACGCGCCGGCGCCGCTGTCACCGGCGTTCCGGATCGGCCCCGCGACCGTCGCGATCGAGGACCGTAATCGTCCTCGATGACCGCTAACGTCACGGACATGACCGAACCGACCACGCCCGCGCCGGTACGACTGCGCGGCTTCGCCACACTCAACATCTGGGCCGACGACGTCGCCGAGGCGGCCGGCTGGTACGCCCGGGTGCTCGGATTCCCCGCCTACTTCACCCGCCGCGCCCCCGACGACCGGCTCGTCTACGCCGAGTTCCGCATCGGCGACCGCCAGGCCGAACTGGGCGTCATCGACCGCCGCTACGCCCCGCCCTGGGAGAGCCGGGAGCCCGGCGGCGCGGTCATGCACTGGCACGTGGACGACCTGCCCGGCAGCCTGGACCGGCTGCTCGCGCACGGCGCCACCGCGCACCGACCGATCACCGAACACGGCGAGGGATTCGTGACCGCCTCCGTGATCGACCCGTTCGGCAACGTCCTGGGCGTCATGTACAACCGGCACTACCTGGACATGCTCACCGACACCGTCCCACCGGCCACCGCAGGATCGCCGGCGGGCTGACGGTGGCGACCGACACGGTCGGCCGGGCGAAATCACCGCCACGCTACGTGTTCGCGCACACTGACCCGCTGTCCGACCCGGACGTGAAACGGGCGGCCCTGGTGGGGGCCGCCCGTTTCGCGTCGACGTGTCGCGGTGTCGTCAGTCGTTGCCACCGGGGGTGGTCTTGGCGATCTGCAACAGGAACTCCGCGTTGGTCTTGTTCTTCTTCAACTGGTCGAGCAGCAACTCGATGGCCTGCTGCGGATCCAGCGACCCCAGCACGCGGCGCAGCTTCAACATGATGGCGGCCTCGTCGGCGCCCATCATGAGGTCGTCACGACGTGTCGACGACTGGTGCACGTCGACCGCCGGGTACGTCCGCTTGTCCGCGAGCTTGCGGTCCAGCTTGAGCTCCGAGTTACCGGTGCCCTTGAACTCCTCGAAGATGACCGTGTCACCCATCGACCCGGTCTCCACCAGCGCCGTGGCGATGATGGTCAGCGAGCCGCCGTTCTCGATGTTGCGGGCGGCACCCAGGAAACGCTTGGGCGGGTAGAGCGCCGTCGCGTCGATACCACCGGACATGATGCGTCCGCTGGCGGGCGTGGCGTTGTTGTACGCCCGACCCAGGCGGGTGATGCCGTCCAGCAGCACCACCACGTCGTGTCCCAGCTCCACCAGGCGCTTGGCGCGCTCGATGGAGAGTTCCGCGACGGTGGTGTGGTCCGACGGGTGACGGTCGAAGGTGGAGGAGATGACCTCGCCCTTGACCGACCGCTGCATGTCGGTGACCTCTTCGGGCCGTTCGTCCACCAGCACGACCATCAGGTGGCACTCGGGGTTGTTCGTCGTGATCGCGTTGGCGATCGCCTGCATGACCATCGTCTTACCGGCCTTGGGCGGCGACACGATCAACGCGCGCTGCCCCTTGCCGATCGGCGCCACCAGGTCGATGACCCGGGTGGTCAGCAGGTGCGACTCGGTCTCCAGGCGGAGCCTCTGCTGTGGGTACAGCGGGGTCAGCTTGTAGAAGTCCGGGCGCTTGCGGGCCTGGTCCGGCTCGGTGCCGTTGACGGTGTCGAGCTGGATCAGCGGGTTGTACTTCTCGCGCCGCTTACCGCTTCCGCCGCCGTCCTCGTTGTCCTTGGGCGCCTTCACCATTCCGGTGACGGCGTCGCCCCGGCGCAGGCCGTACTTGCGGACCTGCGACATCGACACGTACACGTCGGTCGGGCCGGCGAGGTAGCCGGTGGTGCGCAGGAACGCGTAGTTGTCGAGGATGTCGACGATCCCGGCGACGGGCACCAGGACGTCGTCGTCGCCGACCTGCGGTTCGCTGCGCTCACGGCCGCCTCCGCCGCCGCTGCCACTGCCACTGCGGTTCCCGCCGCGGCGGTCCCGGTCGCGGTGACGGCGGTTCCGACGCCGACCGTCCTCGTCGGTCTGGTTGTCGTTGCGGCTGTCGCGCCGCTCACGGCCACCGGACTGGCGGTCACGCGAATCGCCGGCCTGGCGGTCGCGGGAGTCGCCGGCCTGGCGGTCGCGCTGCTGTTCGCCGCGCTCGGCCTTGCCGGTGTCGGCGTCGGCCGTGCGGCGGGTGCGTTCGCGACGGCGTTCCGTCCGCTCCGCCGTGGCCTCACCGGAATCCCTGTCCTCCACGGCGACGGTCGCCGTGGCGGTGGCACCGGTGTCGGACTCGGCGGCGACGACCGTGGAACGACGCGGTTGCGGCGGTCCGGCCGGGCGGGTGGCCCGGCGGGTCTTCGTGGTCTCGGCCTCGGGCTCCGCTACGGGGGTGGCGGGTTTTTCGTCCCGGGCGGCCGGCTCCTGGCTCTTGCCGGCCTCGGCCGACTGAGAGGCGCCACTGGCCTGGCGTGCCTGAATGGCGGTGATCAGTTCACTCTTGCGCATCCGGCCGATGCTGGTGATTCCCAGTGAATTGGCCAGTTGTTGCAATTCGGGCATCAGCATGGATGCCAGACCGCTGCCGCTTCGCCGCCGCCGAATGCCGGTGGTCTCCGACGCGATGTCGGTGGTCTCGCTCAATGGTTTCCTTCCCTCGACCTGCCGTGCTTTTCCGTGGCACGGCTTCGGGTTTTGGAGGCCCCGGCGGCAGATCGCTGGAGTCTCGTAGCTGCGTGCGGCACACGTGATCACTGAAGAAGGACAGTGTCCCTGTACTCGGTGTCATGATCGGACGTTCGACCGGAAATTCTCGGGCGAACCCGCCAGAAGAGGTCCTGAAGTGCATTCCCACAGTCTTGGCGTGAATACAGGGATCGGAGCTGTCAACCCCGGAAGAGATCAGGCGCGCGCTGGTTGCGTCGCGGCTGTATTGCTACACAGCATAATCAATGATCGCCACGACGGCAACACCTGGGGTGGCGTGTCATAGCCGGGTCACCCCCTCCGAAACACCCAGTTCGACGACGGTGAAACCGTCCGGCGGGGCTGTGAGCTGCCCGAACGCCAGGACACTGGGGCCGGCGCCGGAGACGGCCGCCGGGATCCCCGCTTCGCGCAGGTGTTCGACGAGCTCCAGAGTGCGCGGCATCACCTCGCCGCGGTAGCGCTGGTGGAGCCGGTCGTCCGTCGCGGCCAACAACAGCGACGGGTCGGTCGTGAACGCGTGTACCGCCAGCGCGGCACGGGACAGGTTGAACACCGCGTCGGTGTGCGGCACCCTGCCCGGCAGCGCGGCGCGCGCCTGGGACGTGAAGCCCTGCCCGGCGGGCAGGTACACGACCGGAGCGATCCCGGCGGCCGGGTCCATCCGTACCGCGTGGGCGCCGTCGTCTCCGGTCCAGGCGACGGTGAAGCCGCCCAGCAGGCACGGCGCCACGTTGTCGGGGTGGCCCTCCAACTCCGCGGCGACCCGCAGCAGCACCCGCGGGTCCACAGTGACGTCGGCGAGCAGTTCCGCCGCGAGTGACACACCCGCCACTATGGCCGCCGACGAGGAGCCGAGGCCCCGCGCCTGCGGGATCGCGTTGCGACACCGAAGCCTGACATTCGGTGCGGCGACACCGAAGGCGTCACACGCGGCGCGCAGACTCGCCACCACGAGATGGGACTCGTCGACCGCGAGACGGCCCGAACCCTCACCCTCCACAGTCACCACGGTCTCACCCGTGGTGACCTCGGCGGTGACCTCGTCGTACATCGACAGGGCGAGACCCAGGCAGTCGAAACCGGCACCGAGATTGGCCGACGTGGCGGGCACCCGGACGGTCACCGGCTCGGTCGCGAAGCGAGTCACGCGCGTCACCTTACCCCCGTCGGCCCCGGACCGGACACCGCTCGCGGCACCGCGTCATCCACGTGCCGCACGGGCGTCGGCGGCGAGGCGATGGGCACGGCGCGCCAACCCGACCGTGAGCAGCGCCAACGGGATCCCCAGGCCGATCGTCTCCAGCCGGTGCGGTGCGGCCACGGTGACGCAGATGGCCAGGGCGCCCAGTCCGAAACCCACGACGCCGACCGATGTGACCACCGCCGCGGCGTGCAGCAACCGGCCCGGCCCGGCGATCAGGACGACGCCCAGGCACGCCAGTGCGGCGAGTTGCGCCACCACTGGTGCGATCTCGATCACGCCGGTCGCGGCCAGGAACACCGGCCGGGTCCAGCCGGTGGGGATCGTACTGTCCGGAGTGCCCCACACCGTCTCGAAACACCGCCAGGCGACGCCGGTGGCGAACAGCACGGCGAGGATCTGCGCCGCGCCGCGCCGGACCAGGCCGAGCCGCAGCTCGGGACCGAAGCCCGCCGCGACCCGGGCGGGACTGCCGAACTCGTCGAGGATGCGGGGCAGCTCGTCCTCGCCGCGTTCCTCGACGGCGGTGAGCAGCCCGTCCCGCAGCTCGGCGACGACCTCCGCGCGCATCCGGCGGCTGCCGGGGAGCCGGCGTTCGACACCGGCCAGGTAGTCGTCGATCGGGTGGGTCACGTCGCCGTCCCTCGTTCCCGTCACCCGGCGCGGGAGTCGCGGCGGGCGAATGGATCCATGGCTTCCGATCCTATCCGTCGCCGGGCGGGGCGGCGCCGTCCGAATCCCGGCGCCTGGGGTCACGTCCGGCCTGTTTCAGCGCGAGCCGCAACGCGTATTCGATCTGCGCGTTGACGGACCGCAGGTCGTCGGCGGCCCACTTGGCGAGTGCCTCGTGGACCGCCGGATCGAGCCGGAGCAGGACGTGTTTACGGTCGGGCATCAGTTGTAGAGCGAACCGGTGTTGACGACCGGCTGCGTCGACTGGTCGGAGCACAGGACCACGAGCAGGTTGGAGACCATCGCCGCCTTCCGTTCCTCGTCGAGGTGGACGACGTCGGCGGCGGCGAGCTGGTCCAGGGCGAGCTGCACCATGCCGACCGCGCCCTCGACGATCTTCAGGCGCGCCGCGACCACCGCGTTGGCCTGCTGGCGGCGCAGCATCGCCTGGGCGATCTCGGGGGCGTAGGCGAGGTGGGTGATCCGGGTCTCGACGATCTCGATACCGGCGGTGTTGACCCGTTCCCGCAGTTCCTGGGTCAGTTCCTCGGCCACCTGCGCGCCGTCGCGGAGGCTCATCCGGTCGGTGTCGTGGGAGTCGTAGGGGTAGCAGGTGGCCATGTGCCGCAGCGCCGACTCCGACTGGATCGCCACGTAGGACTGGTAACTGTCCACCGAGAACACCGCCTGGGCCGAGTCGACGACGCGCCACACGATCACCGCGGCGATCTCGACCGGATTGCCGTCGGCGTCGTTGACCTTGGCCTCGGCGGTCTCGAAGTTGCGGACGCGCAGGCTGACGGTCTGGCTGGCGGTGAGGGGCCACGTGCACCAGAACCCGGGGCTGTCCACGGTTCCGACGTAGCGGCCGAAGAACTGGACGACCTTGGCCTCGTTGGGGTTGATGACCATCATGCCGGTGAACGGCAGGATGAGCAGCACGCCGCCGGCCACACCGGAGGCGAGCACGATGTTGCGGGCCGTCCCGTCGAGGTTGATGAAGAGCAGGAACGCCGCGACCAGCCATACGACCAGGACGAGCAGAACGACGAATCCGGAGATCCGGGGGGCTCGGCGGTTCATGGGAGCGCCTTTCGAGGGGATATTGAAGTGATATCACCAAGATATACGGCGGCGGCAAACAGCCCGAGCGGACGTCCTGCCGGACGACCGTGCGGCGAACGCCGACACGAGTCACCGCGCTCGCCGACGGGTGAACGACGCCGCGTTCGCGGCGGCGCGACGGGCACACGGTGGATCGGTCGGCACCGGCTCCACGCGACGCGACCACACCGGCCCCGGAACGTCGGGCGGACGAACCGGCCGGCGCGCCGATCACCGCAGACCGCCCGGAACGGCTCCACAACACCGGACCCGCTCCCCGACCTCGGCGTCACCACCACCGCGCCCCGAAGACGTCTCGGACCCGCACCGGCGTCACCACACCAGCGCCGGAAGCCCCGTCCGGAAACGATCCCCGGACCCACCCCACCCCGAACCGGGGGACAAGCCACCCTTGACGCAGGTCAAGCATGTCGGCGTCACCGGGTGTGGTCAAGTGGTTATTCAGCGGGCCTTCAGGTCGCGGCGAGACACGACGGGCGACGGGGCGGAACCAGGGGCGCGGGGCGGTGCCGGGCGAACCGGGCGGTGCCGTCCGCATCGGCACCGGCGCCCACGTCAACGCGCCGACAGAGGGCGGAAACCGGGCACCGGGCCACGCCGAAACCGAAACCGAAACACCGTTAATCGCTCCGTCGCACCCGATCCCGGCCCACGGCCCCGAACCGCGCCGCCCCGGCACTCGCCCTCCTACGGGCCGATCGTGCGCGGTCGGTCAGCCGCCCGACTTCAGGGCCGCGAGCCTGGCCTCCACATCGGCCTCCTGGGACATGTCGTCCAGTTGTTCGAACTGGGCGTCCAGCGACGAGTCCGCCAACTCCTGCGCACCGCGGACCTGCGCCTCCTGGCGTCGCACCTTCTCCTCGAACCGGCCGATCTCGCTCGTCGGGTCGAGGATGCTGACGCTCTTCATCGCCTCCTGCACCTGCGTCTGCGCCTGCGCCGTCTTCTGACGCGCCACCAGACTGTCGCGTTTGGACTGCAGCTCGCCGAGCTTGTCCTTCATCTTGGCCAGACCGTCCTTCAGCCTGTCCACGATCTCCTGCTGCGACCGGATCGCCGGCTCCGTCTGCGCGGCGCGCTGCTCCGCGTCGATCTGCTTGCCCAACGCCACCCGCGCCAGCCGGTCGAACTTCTCCGCGTCGGCCGTGCGGCCGTCCCGCTTGAACTCCTCCGCCTTGTCGCTGGCGGCGGCGGCCTTGTTCCCCCACTCCCCCGCCGCCTCGACGTCCTCGCGGTGGTCGTCCTCCATCAACCGCAGGTTGCCGATGGTCTGCGCGATCGACTGCTCCGCCTCGGCGATGTTGTCGCGGTAGTCGCGGATGAGCTGGTCGATCATCTTGCCGGGGTCCTCGGCGGAGTCCAGCATCGCGTTGATGTTGGCCCTCGCCAACTGCGCCACCCTGCCGAAGATCGATTGCTTGGTCATCCGACTGCCTCCCCCGTCAGCTCGGCCGCCCGCCGAGTCGTCCCGTTCCGCCGTCCACCGGCGCACAATCACGGTAGGCGATCGCGGGTCCGCCGGGTTCAGAACCGGCCGCCCGCCCCGCGCCTGCCACGGGTGCCACCACCACCGAAACTGCCCGGCACCATCGGCCCGCCGCCCATCCGGCCGCCACGACCGCCACCCAGCAGTCCGCCGATCAGGATCCCGCCCAGCACCGCACCCGCCGAACCACCGCCTCCCCCGAAACCGCCCCCGGTGAAACCGCCCGGCGTCGTCCGGTAGAAGCCCTCGACGTCGCGTTGCGCCAACCTGGCCGCCTCGTCGGCGAGTCGCGCGGCGCGCTGCGCGTCCGCCAGCGCCGACACCGGGTCCGTCTCGGCGGTGGCACGGGACCGGTCCAGCAGGTTCCTGGCCTCGGCGAGCCGGGTGCGCGCGGCCGTCGCGACGCCTCCCCGGTTGGTGTTGACGAAGTCCTCGGCGGCCTCGACCGCGCTGGCCGCGCTCAACGACACCTGGTCCAGTTGCGCCGCCGCGCGACGACGACGGGCACGGGCGTCACGCAGGTCGGCCAGAGCCGTGTCCAACGCCTCGTCGGCCTCCTCCAGGCGACGTGTCGCCGCGAGCGGGTCGAGGCGACCGCTCGACTGCTCCATCCGCACCGACTCGGCGGTGCTGCGCGCGGCGGCCGCCGCCTGTGCCAGGCCCTCCCGGTTCGCGGACTCCCCGGCGGCCTCGGCCTCCGCGACGTCCTTGTCGACCTCCGCGAGCAGGCCGGGCAGTCCGGCGGCGGCCTGCCGGAGTTCGCCGTCGCGTCGTTCGATCGCGGTGAGCAACTGCTCCGCCTGGGCGACCGCCTCCTCCCCCGCCCGGATCAGCACCGCCGCGCGGCCCGTCGCGTCCTCGGTGATGGAGGCGCGCGCGGCGGTGGCCTGCTTCCCGGCGAAGTCGAGCCGGTCGGCCGCCGCACCGACGTTGCCGTCGACGCCCTGGGTCGCCGAGGCCGGGTACTCCGAGGCGAGCCGCTCGGCGGTGGCGCGGGCGGTCGTCAGCCGTTCCCCGACCCGGGTGACGTTGCCGTCCAACGCCTCCACCGCCTCCGGTGCCCTGGCCACCACGTCCCGCAGCCGGTCGAAGTCGGCGGCGACGGCGTCCAGGCGCGCGTTCGCCCGCTTGCAGCGTTCGATGATCTCGTCCAGCATCCGGCGGCGCGTCGGCTCGTCCTCCGGTTCGGAGTCGTCGAGCCGCTGCCGGATGAGGAAGGCGTCGTGGAGTTCCCGTTTGGCGACGGTGAGGGTCTCGGAGAACCGCGCGGCGGACTCCTCACCGAACTCGGCGACGGCGAATCCGAGTTCCTGTTCGCTGGTGCGTACCGCGTCGTCGGTCTCCAGCAGCATCCGGCTCGCGGCCTTGTCGAGGTCGGGGAGTGCCAACGCGGGCCGTTCGGCCGGGGCCTCGCGGCGGGCGCGGCCGCGACGGCGCCACCACCACAACGCCAGCAGGGCCGCGACCACGAGCAGCGCGCCGAGCAGCCACCAGGCGGCGGTGCCTCCGGAGTCGCTCACGGGTTCGCCCGGACGCACCGACACCGCCGGGATCGGTTCACCCGAGAGCGCGGCGTCGTATCCCCGCGCGGCCCCCACGGCCGCGCCCGCCCAGTCGTTCTCCCGTAGTGCCGGCTCGATCGCGACCTGCGCCACCTCGTCGAGTTCGGCGTCCGACAACGGGAATCCCTCGTCGACGGAGACCGCGTACTGCCGGTCGGCGACCGCGACGGCCAGCAGCGCGTCGCTGCGGCCGAGTCCGTTGTCGATCGCGGTCCGGTCGGCCCACTCCTGCGGCGGGGTTCCGGAGAACCCGGACACGTACACGACGAACAACTGCACGCCCTGGTCGGAGCTCAGGTCGTCGAGCGCGGTGACCACCTCGGATTCCCGCTCCCCCAAAACACCGGCCCGGTCGGTGACCTGTCCGGGCGAGAGGCGTACCGGGTCGTCGGCGACGGCGGACACCGGTGTCAACAACACCCCTGCCGCCGCCGTCGCGGCGACCGCCGCGGCGAACCGTGACATCGCCACCCCTCCCCCCACTGCGGACACACTCCCGCAGGGATGACGGTAACAACGCCCGACCGGCGCCACCGGTGTTTCGGCGGGTAACCCCATCACCACCCGGACTGTCGGGTCAGCGACAGAACACCCCGAAACGGACAGCCGGTGCGACACCGACCGGCCCGGTCTGCCGTATCACTTAGAGGACCGGCTTTCCGCTTCTCCTGTTGACCGGTCGGCGCGGACTCTCGGAGCCGCGCCGCCGGACGCACCCGCGGGCGCCCGGCCGGACCTCCCGCCGGCCGGGCGCCCGCCCCCCCGAGACGCGCGACCCGACACCGAGGACCGTGCCCGGTACGGATTCACCGGCCCCGCCCGCGCGCCACGCGAGGCGGGGCCGGTGTCACGCCGCCTCGACGACTATCCCCGCACCGACCGTCCGGTTGGTGGCCTCGTCGATGATGATGAACCCGCCGGTGGCGCGGTTGCGGCGGTACTCGTCGCACAGCAACGGCAGCGTGGTCCGCAACCGGACCCGCCCGATCTCGTTGAGTGTGAGCGAGTCGGCGCCCTCGTCGCGGTGGAGCGTGTTGACGTCGAGCCGGTAGTGCAACTCCTTGACCATGGTCCGCGCCGACCTGGTGGTGTGCGCGATGGCGTACTTGCGGCCGCGCTGCAACGGCTGCTTCTCGTCCATCCAGCAGATCATCGCCTCGACGTCCTGCGCGACCTCCGGCCGGTTGTTGGGACGGCAGATCAGGTCACCCCGGGACACGTCGAGCTCGTCGGTGAGCCGCACCGTCACCGACATCGGCGGGAACGCCTCGGCCACCGGACCGTCCGCAGTCTCGATGGAGGCGATCGTGGTGGTGAAGCCGCTGGGCAGCACCATCACCTCGTCGCCGGGTTTCATGACGCCCGAGGCGACCTGCCCGGCGTATCCCCGGTAGTCGTGGTTGGAGTTGGAGTGCGGCCGGATCACGTACTGCACCGGGAAACGCACGTCGACCAGGTTCCGGTCGGACGCGATGTGGACGTTCTCCAGGTGGTGCAGCAGTGACGTCCCCTCGTACCAGGCCATGCGCGGTGACCGGGACACGACGTTGTCGCCCTCCAGCGCCGAGATCGGGATGATCGTCAGGTCCGGGATGTCGAGCTTCGTCGCGAAGGCGGTGAACTCGGCGGCGATCCGGTCGAACACCTCCTGCGAGTAGTCCACCAGGTCCATCTTGTTGACGCACAGCACCAGGTGCGGCACCCGCAGCAGCGAGCACAGGAAGGCGTGCCGCCGCGACTGCTCGACCAGTCCCTTGCGGGCGTCCACCAGGATCAGCGCCAGGTCGGCGGTCGACGCGCCGGTCACCATGTTCCGCGTGTACTGGATGTGGCCGGGCGTGTCGGCGATGATGAACTTGCGGCGCGGCGTCGCGAAGTAGCGGTACGCCACGTCGATCGTGATGCCCTGTTCCCGTTCGGCGCGCAGCCCGTCGGTCAGCAACGCCAGGTCGGTGTACTCGTCGCCGCGTGCCCGGCTGACGGTCTCCACCGCGTCCCACTGGTCGTCGAACAGGCTCTTGGTGTCGTACAGGAGCCGTCCGATCAGAGTGGACTTCCCGTCGTCGACGCTTCCGGCGGTCGCGAACCGCAGCAGCTCGGTGGTGTCGCTCATCGATGCCTCTCAGGGGTCGCCGGAACGGTGTGGTGGCGGGTTCTCGCGCGGCACATCAGAAGTAGCCCTCCCGCTTGCGGTCCTCCATGGCGGCCTCGCTGACCCGGTCGTCGCCACGGGTCGCGCCGCGCTCGGTGACGCGGGTGGCGGCGACCTCGGCGATCACCTCCGCGATCGTCGCGGCCTCCGAGGGGACGGCCGCGGTGCAGGACGCGTCGCCCACGGTGCGGTACCGCACGGTGCGGGTCTCGGAGGTCTCGTCGTCGCGCAACCGGATGAACTCGTTGACGCCGTAGAGCATCCCGTCCCGCTCCACGACCTCCCGCGAATGCGCGAAGTAGATCGACGGCAGCTCGACGCGTTGCGCGGCGATGTAGTTCCAGATGTCGAGTTCGGTCCAGTTCGACAGCGGGAACACCCGGATCGACTCGCCCGGGTGGGTGCGCCCGTTGTACAGCGACCACAGCTCGGGGCGCTGGTTCTTCGGGTCCCACTGCCCGAACTCGTCGCGGAACGAGAACACCCGTTCCTTGGCGCGGGCCTTCTCCTCGTCGCGGCGGGCGCCGCCGAACAGCGCGTCGAACCGGTACTTCTCCACGGCGTCGAGCAGCACCGGCGTCTGGATCCGGTTGCGGACGCCGTCCGGCGGTTCGGTGACCAGGCCCGAGTTGATGCCCTCCTCCACCGACGCGACGAGCAGTTCGACCCCGAGCCGGGAGACGTACGCGTCCCGGAAGTCCAGCACCTCGGGGAAGTTGTGTCCGGTGTCGACGTGCAGCACCGGGAACGGGATGGGCGCGGGCGCGAATGCCTTGGCCGCCAGGTGAAGCATGACGATGGAGTCCTTACCGCCGGAGAACAGCAGTACCGGACGCGCACAGGTGGCGACCACCTCGCGGAAAATGAACACGCTCTCGGATTCCAACGCGTCCAGATGGCTGACTCGATAGTCAGGGGAAGTCACTGTCACTCCTTTCGGTCGCCGTACATCCTCACCGGGCATCGGCTATCGCGGCCAGTATCGGCTGCGCCAGTTCGCTTCGGCACACGAGCAGGTCGTCCAGCCGGGGATCGGGGTTGTTGTAGGTGAGCGGATCGCCGTTGATCCGCGAGGTGAACAGGCCGCTCGCCCGGGCGACGGCCACCGGCGCCGCCGAATCCCATTCGTACTGGCCTCCGGCGTGCACGTAAGCGTCCACCTTACCCAAGACCACGGCCGAGACCTTGGCTCCGGCGGAGCCGATCGGGACCAGTTCGGCGTCCAGTTCCACGGCGAGGGCGTCGAGGAACGCGGGCGGGCGGCTGCGGCTCACCGCGATGCGGATCGGGCCGGAACGCGGCGCCGGTACCGGTGGCCGGTCGCTGACCAGCACGGCCGACTGGGCGGGAAGCGCCACGGCTCCCACGGCGAGGTCACCGTCGGCCCACAACGCCACGTGCACCGCCCAGTCGGTACGGCCCGATTCACCGAATTCCCTGGTGCCGTCGAGCGGATCGACGATCCACACCCGGGCGGCGTCCAGCCGGGCCGTACCGCTGCGGCCGTTCTCGCCCTCGCCCTCCTCGGACAGGACGGCGTCGCCGGGCCGGGCCTCGGCGAGGGCCGCCAGGATGATCTCGTTGCCGCGCAGGTCCCCCTCGCGGCGCAGCTGCGCCGAGTCGCCGAAGCCCAGCTTCTCGCGCAGTGCCAACAGTTCCCGCCCGGTCTCCCCGGCCAGGTGCCGGGCGAGTCCGGCGTCGTCCGCGACGGTGTGATTCCACATGGACGTCAACCTAGCCGAATCAGTACGCCCCAGAGGATCGCAACACGGCGGTGAGGGTGCGGGCGAGGATGACCAGGTCCAGTGAGAGCGACCAGTGCTCGACGTATCGCAGGTCGAGGCGCACCGCCTCCTCCCACGGCAGGTCGGAACGGCCGGATATCTGCCACAGGCCGGTCAGGCCGGGCTTCACCGCCAGCCGTCGCCGCACGTCGTCGGGGTACGCGGCGACCTCCGACGGCAACGGCGGACGCGGCCCCACCAGGGACATGTCACCCCGCAACACGTTCCACAGTTGCGGGAGCTCGTCGAGCGAGAGCCGCCTCAGCCGGCGACCGATCGGCGTCACCCGCGGATCGTCCCGGATCTTGAACAACACCGAGTCGGACTCGTTCAGGTGGGACAACTCGACGCGCCTGGCCTCGGCATCGATGTACATCGTGCGGAACTTCCAGATCGTGAACGGCCGTCCGTCCCGTCCGATCCGTACCTGCGAGAACAGTGCGCCCCCCGGCGACGACCGCCGCACCAGCCAACCGATCGCCAGCATCACCGGCGCCAACGCCGTCAGCAGCAACGCCGCTCCCGCCCTGTCGAAGCCCTCCTTCACGAGCCGGCGGGTGCCGGAGAGCCGGGCGTGTTCGAGGTGGAGCATGGGCAGGCCGTCGACGGGCCGGATCGAGGTGCGGGCGCCGGCGATGTCCACCAACGCGCTGGCCAGGATGAGGTCGATGTCGCCGCGTTCGAGCTGCCAGGCCATGCGGCGCAGCGCGGCGCCGTCCAGCTCCGGGCAGGACAGGACGATGACGGTGTCGGCCCGGGCGACCCGCACCGCGTGCCCCACCGAGTCCAGGTCGCCGTACACGTCGGCGTGGTAGTCCAGCAACGGCCCGGTCGCGCGGCCACCGGGCAGGCACGCCCCCACCACGTGGAGACCGTGGAAGTGCTCCCTGCGCAACTGATGGGTCAGCGCCGCGACCGGCCCCTCGTGTCCTACCAGGACGACCCGCCGGACGCAGCGGCCCCGCGCCCGTACGGTGTGGAGCCACCGCCGGCGACCGAACCGCAGCAGCACGGTCGCGGCGACGGTGACCGGCAGGGCGATCAGCACGTAGATGCGCGAGGTCGGCAACAGCAGGGCGTAGGAGATCAACGCGACCGTCGCGGTCACGGCGATGCCGGCCCGCACGACCCGCTGGTACTCGGCGGTGCCGACGAACAGGTGCCTGGGTTCGTATCCGCCGTTGAGCGCGAGGGTGAGCAGCCAGCACGCGGGAAGCAGCGCGAGCGTGTACACGTAGACCTGATTGTGGACGGAGACCTCGCCGAACCGGGCGAGGAAACCGGCCGCGGCCCCCAACACGGCGGCCAGGACGTCCGCGACCACCAGGCCGGCGACGTAACGGGACTGCCATTCGGGCGGACCACCGCGGTGCCTGGCGAGTCCCGGCTCCACCCCACCACGCAGCCGTGTTGCCTCCACAAGAATCCCTCCCGACGACGCCGTCCACTCACACCCCGATGCGGCCCCACCCGCACCGTCCCAGTCACCGGATGCATTGAGCCGCCACCGATATAACGGCACACGGACGACATGTGTAACGGGATGGTAACCGAAATCCGGCGATGCCGGACCGTGACGGAGGCAGCCGGCCGGGACCGTCCATCGCGAACGGTGCGAGACCGCACGTCGCGGTCGGGGCCGGCCACGGCAGGATGGCGACATGCCGGACGACATCGACGCGCATCCCTGGCTCGCTCAGGACGACACGCCGCTTCACATGGTCGTCGGGGACATGGCGGCCGGCGACTGGGACGCCCTGCTCTCACACCTCCGTGAACGGCCCACCGCCTGGCGTCCGCCCCACGGCCGGCGGGTCGTCCCCGCCACCCACTCCGAGGTCGACGTCCGCGAGGATCACGCCGTCGCCGAGAGCGACGCCCACGGCGGGCTCACCGTCTGGTACTTCGAGGACGAGCTGATCGTCTCGTCGAGCCCGGCGGTGACCGACGCGGCCGGGGTCTCGGGGGTCCTCGGGTTCATGCGGGAACTGGGCGACGTGCTCGCCCGCGACGTCGTGATGACCCCCGAGTGGGAACACGGGATCGAGATCTACCGGTACCACCGCGACACCGGCACCATCACGGGACCGGCCTGACCGCACGACCGCGCCCGGCGGACGGGCGGGCGCCGTCGGGTCAGCGCGCGTGGAAGCGGTTCTGGGCGGGGGTGAGCCCGGTCGTGACGACTTCCTCGACCGCGTCGGCGGCGAGTTCGGTGAACAGCGGCAGCTCGGCGCGTTCCGGGGTGTCGAAGTCCCTCAGCACGAACGCCGCCGGGTCCATACGTCCGGGGGGCCTGCCGATGCCGAATCGCACCCGCAGGTAGTCACGGCCGCCGAGCGCCTGGGTCATCGACTTGAGTCCATTGTGGCCGCCTTCGCCGCCGCCGGACTTGAGCCTGAGCACCCCGTACGGCAGGTCCAACTCGTCGTGGACCGCGATCACCTGCGCGTTGGGGATCTTGTAGAACACCGCGAGCGGCCCCACCGCCTGCCCGGCGAGGTTCATGTACGTCAGCGGCTTCACGAGGATCAACCGCGGGCCACCCGGGGCGACCCTGCCCTCGTACACCTCGGCGCGGGCCTTGGAGTGCCGACTCCACTTGACCGCCCCGGAACCGGCGAGGTCGCCGATCCGCCTCGCAAGCAGATCGACGACCATGAAACCCACGTTGTGGCGGTTGCCCGCGTACTTGGGACCGGGATTGCCCAGGCCGACCACCAGGAAAGCAGCCTCGGCCATGGGATCGGCTACTCGCCGGCTTCCGCGGCGTCCTCGGTCTCCTCACCGGCGTCCGCGGCGGCCTCGGCACGCGGAACGGTCAGGGTGACCAGGACGGTCTCGGGGTCGGTGACCAGCTTGACACCGCTGGGCAGCCGCAGGTCGGCGACGGTCTTGTTCTCGCCGACGGCCAGGCCCTCGATCGACAGCTCGACCTCTTCGGGGATGGCGGTGGCGTCGGCCTCGACGGTGATCGAGTCGTTCTCGGTGACCAGCAGGCCACCCTTCTCGTGCTCACCGGTGTGGGTGACCTTCACCTCGACGGTCACCGTCTCGCCGCGACGCACCAGCAGCAGGTCGACGTGGTCGATGGTGTCCTTGATCGGGTCCCGCTGCAACGCCTTGGGCAGGGCGAGCTCACGGGTTCCGTCGCTGATCTCGACGGTCATGAGTTGGTTCATGCCGCCTCGGCGGATGAGGTTGGTGAACTCCAGCGAGGGCAGTGCGACGTGCTTCGGCTTCTCGCCGTGACCGTACAACACGGCGGGGATCTTCCCTGCCCGGCGCGTACGGCGCGCGCCACCCTTGCCGAACTCAGTACGGGGCTCGGCGCTGATACGGACCTCGGACACGGAAACGCTCCATTACTTTCGTGAGAAAAGGATGTAAGGCGCTCGGCGCGTGCGCGGGGCGCCGGAAGGCCGACTACCTCGAGACCCGCGTCGATCACGGCGCCGATCGAGCTGACTTCCACCCGTCGCGCGCCCTCGCCGTGGCAACCGAAATAGAGTACACCGCTGCGACCTGACGATCCTCGCTGCCCCGGGTAGGGCGGGCGAGATCACCGTCCCGCACGCGCGAGGTGACCGCTCGTGGTGCCCTCCGTCGTCTACGGTCGCCCGCTGCCTGGGGCGAAGACGGCCGCTAAGACAACCCCCCGAACAGCGTCGTCACCGAGCCGTCCTTGAACACCTCGCTGATGGCCTTGGCGATCAACGGCGCGATCGACAGCACGGTCAGCTTGTCGAGGTTCGTGTCCGGCGGCAACGGCAGCGTGTTGGTGACCACGACCTCGCTCGCCGGGGCCTCCGCCAACCGCCGCACCGCCGGTTCGGAGAAGATCGGGTGGGTGGCCGCGATCACCACGTCGGCCGCACCGGCCGCGTCCAGCATCTCGGCGGCGCGGCAGATGGTGCCGCCGGTGTCGATCATGTCGTCGACGAGCAGGCAGACCCGCCCGGCGACGTCGCCCACGACCGTGTTGGCGACGACCTCGTTGGGCCTGAGCGGGTCACGGGTCTTGTGGATGAACGCGAGCGGGCAACCGCCCATCCGGTCGGTCCAGCGTTCCGCCACCCGCACCCGGCCGGAGTCCGGGGCCACGACCGCCAGCGGGCGGTCGCCGTACTTGTCCTGCATGTAGGAGGCGAGCGTCTCCATCGCGAACAGGTGGTCCACGGGGCCGTCGAAGAAGCCCTGGATCTGCGCGGTGTGCAGGTCGACGGTGAGGATGCGGTCGGCACCGGCGGTCTTCAGCAGGTCCGCCATCAGGCGCGCCGAGATGGGTTCCCGCCCACGGTGCTTCTTGTCCTGCCGCGCGTACGGGTAGAACGGCAGCACCACCGTGATGCGTTTGGCCGAGCCCCGTTTCAGGGCGTCGACCATGATGAGCGCCTCCATCATCCAGCGGTTGATGGGCGCCGTCATCGACTGGACCACGAACGCGTCACAGCCGCGGACCGACTCCCGGTACCGCACGAACAGCTCGCCGTTGGCGAACGCGTAGGCGTCCGTCGGGGTCGGCGCGACCCCCAGGTGCTCTCCGATCTCGTGGGCCAGCTCCGGATAGGCACGTCCGGAGAACAGCATCAAACTCTTGGGATTGTCAGCGGAGATGCTGGCCATCGCAGGGTCACCCTTTGCTTCGCGCACCGAAAGTCAACCTGCCTAGTCTCACTCCCGGCCCCCGCCGGTGACGCGTGTCGGGCCGGTGATTGTGGAATTCATCTCGGTGTTTCCGCCCACGTGAGGGGACGGTCACCCCTGCTCGGCGGCACGCCGCGCCGCCTCGTCGGTCCTGGTTCCGGCGCGTTTGCGGGCCACCCAGCCGTCGACGTTGCGCTGCCTGCCGCGCGCGACACCGATCGCGCCGGACGCCACGTCCTGGTCGATGGCGCTGCCGGCTGCGACGTAGGAGCCGTCCCGGACGGTGACCGGCGCTATCAGGACGGAGTTCGACCCGACGAAGACCGCCTCACCGATGTCGGTGTGGTGCTTGGAGACGCCGTCGTAGTTGGCGATGATGGTGCCGGCGCCGACGTTCGCCCGTCGGCCCACCGTGGCGTCGCCCACGTAAGACAGGTGCGGCACCTTGGCGCCCTCACGCACCGTGGACTTCTTCACCTCCACGTACGTGCCGACCTTCGCGCCGGTCTCCATGACCGCGTCGGGCCGCAGGTAGGCGAAGGGGCCGACGGTGCAGTCGTCGCCGACGACGGCCCGGTCGGTGTGGGCGCGCACCACCACGGCGCGTTCCCCGACCGTGGTGTCGCGCAGCGTGGAGTCCGGCCCGATCTCCGCGCCGGCGCCGATCCGGGTGGCACCGCACAACTGCACGTTCGGGCGCAGCGTCACGTCCGGCGCGACCGAGGCGGTGGCGTCGATCCAGGTGGTGTCCGGGTCGTCCATCGTGACGCCGGAGACCATCAGCGCGGTGTTGATGCGGCGCTGCATCAGCCGCCGCAGCTCCGCCAACTGCGCCCGGTCGTTGCACCCGAGCGTGTCCTGGACGTCGGGGGCGGTGTGGGTGCCGACCGGGTGCCCGGCGGCGACCAGCAGCCCGATGACGTCGGTCAGGTACTCCTCGCCCTGGTCGTTGTCGGTGGAGACCTTCGCCAGCATCTCCCGCAGCAACGCGGCGTCGAACACGTACATCCCGCTGTTGATCTCGCGGACGGCGAGCTGCGCGGCGTCGGCGTCGCGCTGCTCGACGATGCCGGTCAACCGCCCGGCGGCGTCGCGGACGATCCGGCCCAGACCGGTCGGGTCGGGGACCTCGGCGGTCAGCACGGTGGCGGCGGCCCCGGCGGCGTCGTGCGCGTCGAGCAGGCCCGTGAGGGTCTCGCCGCGCAGCAGCGGGGTGTCGCCGTAGAGCACGACGACCGAACCGGTCAGTTCGGGCGCCGCCTCCAGGGCGACCCGGACCGCGTGCCCGGTGCCGCGCTGCTCGTGTTGCATGACGGTGCGGGCGCCCGGCGCGATCCCGGACACGTGCGCGGTCACCTGGTCGGCGCCGGATCCCACGACCACCAGGGTCTCCGCCGCCTCTACGGCCTCCGCCGCGTGTAGCACGTGACCGAGGAGGGTCCGGCCCAGCATCGGGTGCAGCATCTTGGGCAGTGAGGACTTCATCCTGGTGCCCATCCCCGCGGCGAGCACCACGATCGACCGATTCGGGTTCACCTGCGAGCTCCTTCGTCTAGGACGGTCGTGTCAACTCGTGGCGGGCGCGCGACCCGCCTCGGCGGGATCGTCGCGACTCCGGAGGCGCCTTCACCGGGTACGCGCGGCAGGCCGGCCTCCCCGACGGAGCCGCGCGAGACCGGCCCGTGCCCCGGCCGGCTCCGGTCGCCCGACGTCGTGACGGGACGGGCGCCTCCGCATGATGGCTCCCGGGGGAGGATTCGAACCCCCATAGCTTGGACCAAAACCAAGAGTCCTGCCCTTAGACGACCCGGGATCGCCGCGCGAATCCTTGTGCGATCGCACAACGCCGTCCTAGGCTACCTGCCGCCGCCGTGGCCGTGCATCCGACATACCCGCCGCGGCCGCCGGTGGGAGTGCGGCGTTCGGGCGCAAAGAGGGGAGTTTCCCCTACCGACCGGCTACGGTCACGTAGGTTACGGTGACGTAGGCGCAGGTGAGAGGGCTCATCGCGCTCCGTTCGCGCACCTTCTACCGCAAGGACACGCTATGACCTCATACACGTCGGCGGACCGGGCGGTCACCAGCCCGTCACCGGGCGCCGCACGCGATCCCAAGCCGCTCACCGTGGGGAAGCAGAGCCGCAAGGTCCTCTTCGGGCTGTGGTTCGTCGTCGTCGCCCCGTTCCTGGCGTTGATCGCCGCGGTCCCGCTGACCTGGGGTTGGGGTCTGTCCTGGGTCGACGTGGCGATCATGGCCGTCATGTACAACATCAGCGGTTTCGGCGTCACCGTCGGTTTCCACCGGTACTTCACGCACGGTGGTTTCAAGGCGAAGCGGTGGATGCGCGTGACGCTGGCGGTGGCGGGTTCGCTCGCGGTCGAGGGCTCGGTGATCCAGTGGGTCGCCGACCACCGTCGCCACCACGCCTACTCCGACCGGGAGGGCGACCCGCATTCCCCGTGGCGTTACGGCACCGGTTTCAAGGCGCTCACCAAGGGCCTGTTCCACGCGCACGTGGGCTGGATGTTCGACCGCGACCTGTCGAACCGCGACCGCTTCGCCCCGGACCTGGTCGCCGACAAGGACATCCGCCGGGTCGACGACATGTTCGGCAAGTTGTTCCTGGTGACGCTGTTCGCGCCGGCGCTGGCCGGCGGATTGATCACCTGGTCCTGGCAGGGCGCCCTCACCGCGTTCATCTGGGGCAGCCTGATCCGCATCGGCCTGCTGCACCACGTCACCTGGTCGATCAACTCGATCTGCCACGTGTACGGGGAACGTCCCTTCGCCACCCGCGACGGCGACAAGGCCGCGAACTTCTGGCCGCTGGCGCTGCTGTCGATGGGCGAGTCCTGGCACAACCTGCACCACAGCGACCCGACCAGCGCCCGGCACGGTGTGATGCGCGGACAGATCGACACCTCCGCCCGCCTCATCTGGATCTTCGAGCGGTTCGGCTGGGTGTACGACGTGCGTTGGCCCAACCGGGAGAGGCTGAGTAAGAAGATGTCGGGTGGACAGGACAGACTACGTGGGTGAGTTCGAACCAACCGACGCCGCGCCGGGTCCGCATGTCTTCCGCCCAACGACGTGAACAGCTGATCTCCGTGGCGAGGCGCGCCTTCGCCGAACGGGGGTACGACGCGACGAGCGTGGAGGACATCGCCGCTCGGGCGAAGGTCTCGAAACCGGTCGTGTACGAGCACTTCGGCGGTAAGGAGGGCCTGTACGCGGTCGTCGTCGACCGGGAGGTCAGGTCACTTCTCGACCGAATCACCCACGCCCTGACCGGCGGTCACCCCCGGGTCCTGGTGGAGCAGGCGGCGTTGGCGCTGCTGGACTACATCGAGGGAGACCCCGACGGTTTCCGGGTACTGGTACGCGACTCCCCGGTCATGTCCGACACCGGCAACTTCTCCAGCGTGCTCAACGACGTCGCCCACCAGGCTGAGGGCATCCTGGGCAAGGAGTTCAAGCTACGCGGGTTCGATCCCAAGCTGGCCGAGCTCTACTCGCAGGCCCTGGTGGGCATGGTGGCGCTGACCGGTCGCTGGTGGCTGGACGCGCGGAAGCCGAAGAAGGAGGTGGTGGCGTCGCACCTGGTGAACCTGGCCTGGAACGGCCTGTCCCACCTCGACACCACGCCCCCGCACCTGCCGTCACATCCGAGCTGAACGATCCGAGGGCTCCCGCTCACCGTGTTCCGGTGATCCGGGAGCCCTCGGCGTCTGCTCTGGTGTCCGGTGTCGTATCACCGCCTGTGAGCGGTGTGATCGGTGCGGCACTCCACGGCCGGTCAGGCGTCGCCCACCACGCCGGTGTTGTCGCCGACGCTGCGGTGGCGGCGTTCCTCCTCGACCCGGCGTTCCGCCGCGCTGCCGACCCGGCCGTACAGCCCGGCCGCCAGCATGACCAGCCCCAGGATGAACGAGGTGATGCAGGCCGACATCGTGAAGCCGAGGAAGTTCACGTCGGTGCGCAGGACGGCCATCATCGCCATCCCGGCCAGGATGAACACGCCGCCGGCCAGCAGGTTGATCCAGCGGTCGATGTTGCGGCCGATCAGCGCGCCCAGGACCACGACGCCACCGACGATGATCGACATCAGCGCGAAGGCCGGGTTCGCCTTCAGCCACAGCACGGTCGGTTGGTTTTCCTGCGCGAACCAGCCGATGCCCTCGGCGCGCGCCTGGATGAAGCCGATGATCCCGAACACCAGGATGTAGGCACCCGCGAGGAACGCGAGGATGCGCCACAGCGGGCGGAGCGGGTGGTTGATTGGTAGATGATCCACGCCCTCGATTGTCGCCGATGGCCGTTTCCGGCGCGCAGCGGACGTCGATCTTGGTGACCGGCGCCCGTGGGCGTCACCGGCATTCCACGGTGACGCCCACGGGCGCCGGGGGACGCGCGGCGGTCAGCCCGCCCGGACCGCCTCGGCGAGGGCGTCGGCGACCGCCTTGGCCCGGTCGCCGTCGGAGGCCTCCACCATGACCCGCACGAGCGGTTCGGTGCCGGAGGGGCGCAGCAGCACCCGCCCGGTGTCCCCGAGTTCGGCGGTGTGCAGGGCGACGAGTTCCCTGACCGGGGTGCTGTCGACCACGGCCTTGTCCTTGACGGGGACGTTCAAGAGCACCTGGGGCGCGTGCCGCATGACCGCCGCGAGTTCGGCCAGCGGGACGCCGGTCTCGACGACCCGGGCCATCAGCAGCAGCGCGGTCAGCAGGCCGTCGCCGGTGGTGGCGTACGCGGGCAGCACGATGTGGCCGCTCTGCTCGCCGCCCAGTGAGAAGCCGCCGTCGGTGAGCTCCTTGAGGACGTACCGGTCACCGACCCCGGTGGTCGCGAGGGTGATGCCGTGCGACCGCATCGCCTGGTGCAGTCCGAGGTTGCTCATGACGGTGGCGACGAGGGTGTCGGCGTGGAGCAACCCGGCCTCCTTCATCGCGATCGCGAGGATCGCCATGATCTGGTCGCCGTCGACGGTGCCTCCGTCCGCGGCGACGGCCAGGCACCGGTCGGCGTCGCCGTCGTGGGCGATGCCGAGGTCAGCTCCGTGGTCGAGGACCGCCCGGCGGACGACGTCCAGGTGGGTGGAGCCGCAGTCGCGGTTGATGTTGAGTCCGTCCGGGTCGGCGCACACGGCGATCACGTCGGCGCCGGCCTCGCGGTAGACGTCGGGTGCCACGGTGGCGGCGGCGCCGTTGGCGCAGTCGACGACCACGCGGAGCCCGTCGAGCCGGTGGGGCAGTGCCGACAGCAGGTGTTCCCGGTAGCGCTTGCCGCCGCCGGTGAGTTCGGTGATCCGTCCGATGTCGGCCCCGGTGGGATGGAGCGGTTCGGCGTCGAGTGCCGCCTCGATCCGGTCCTCGACCTCGTCGGACAGCTTCTCCCCGCCTCGCGCGAAGAGTTTGACGCCGTTGTCGGGCATGGGGTTGTGGCTGGCCGACAACATGACACCGAAGTCCGCGCCGGTGTCGGCGATCAGGTGGGCCACGGCCGGGGTGGGCAGTATCCCGGCGAGTCTGACGTCCGCCCCGGCGCCGGCGAGCCCCGCGGCCACGGCGGCTTCGAGCATCTCGCCCGACGCCCTCGGGTCGCGTCCGACCACGACCTGGGGGCGGGAGGCGGAGTCGCCCGCCAGGACCGCGACGGCGGCCTGGGCGATGCGCATCGCCAGGTGGGGGGTGAGATCGGCGTTGGCCAGCCCGCGTACTCCATCGGTACCGAAGAGTCGTCCCACGATGGTCTCCTTCTGGGATGAGGATACGAAAAACAGGGCCAGGGGTATGACTATCCCCTGGCCCTGTCGGGTCTGACTAGCGCTTCGAGTACTGAGGTGCCTTGCGGGCCTTCTTGAGGCCGTACTTCTTGCTCTCCTTCTCACGCGGGTCGCGGGTCAGGAAGCCGGCGCGCTTGAGCGCCGGACGCTGCTCGGGCTCGATCTCGATGAGCGCGCGGGCGATCGCCAGGCGCAGGGCGCCGGCCTGTCCGGTGACGCCGCCGCCGGTGAGGTTGGCGAACACGTCGTAGGTCTCGGTGCGCTCGGTGGTGACGAGCGGTTCCGCGACGATCTGCTGGTGCACCTTGCTGGGGAAGTAGACCTCCAGACTGCGGCCGTTCAGCAGGAACTTGCCGGAGCCGGGCACCAGGCGGGCGCGGACGACGGCCTGCTTGCGGCGGCCGACGGTCTGCACCGGGCGGTCGGCCGGGATCACCGGCGCGACCGGGGGCGCGACGGGAGCGGCGACGGGGGTCGCGGCCTCTGTGTTGAATTCACTCATGTGGTTTCGATTCCTTCCGCCCGCGCCTACTGCGCAATCTGGGTGATCTCGAATGGCTGTGGCTGCTGGGCGGCGTGTGGGTGCTCGGCACCCGCGTACACCTTGAGCTTGGTCAGCATCTTGCGACCGAGCTTGTTGTGGGGCAGCATGCCCTTGACGGCGAGCTGGATGGCCCGCTCCGGCTTGGTGTCGAGGAGCTGCGCGTAGGAGATCTTCTTCAGGCCGCCCGGGTATCCGGAGTGCCGGTAGGCCATCTTGTTCTCACGCTTGTTGCCGGTCAGGGCGACCTTGCCGGCGTTGATGACGATGACGAAGTCGCCGGTGTCGACGTGCGGGGCGAAGATCGGCTTGTGCTTGCCACGCAGCAACTGCGCGGTCTGGCTGGCCAACCGGCCGAGCACCACGTCAGTGGCGTCGATGACGTGCCACTGCCGGGTGATGTCGCCCGGTTTGGGGCTGAACGTACCCACAGGTGTTCCTTGTCGTTGTCGGTCTGGAAACGAACGCCCGGACCGGGCGCCGCCTGAATGCCGCGTCGCGACGACGTGTCATTCGATGGTCAGCGATGATGTGACGGCTTCCGCGTCCGATGGGCGTGCGCCCCGTCGCGATTCCGAAATCATGCTCGCACAACAGCCGTTGAGTTTACCGTGCCCACGGCGGCTCACCAACCCGGGTGGCCTGGTCGGTGCGTGGGGTTCCCGCACATGGCGGCGAGTGTGCCGGCCGTCTCACGGTAGCGATCGTCGTCGATCCCTTCGACGGTGAGCCGCCGCGTCCCGGCGGCCCGGTCGCCGCCCATCGCCGCGTCCTGGCGGCCCGCCGCCCGGGCGCGACGCCGACGGCTGGAGCTCCTGGATCGTCGGCGTCCGGGATGCACGGCGAGGCGGAGGACTCGCCGCGTACCACACGGTACGCGGCGAGTCCGACGACGCGGCCGGTCGCCGTCTGACCGTTCCGAGCCGGCCGCTCCGGTGATCCGGCCGTCTCACAGACGGGGGTCCACCGGTTCCGACTCCAGCGCCAGTACCGCGAACACCGGTTCGTGGACCCGCCACATCGGGGCGCCCCCGGCCAGCCGGTCCAGTGCCTCGAGGCCCAGCGCGTACTCCCGCAACGCCAGGGACCGCTTCCTACCCAGGAAGCGCTGCCGCAGCCGCGCGGTGTTCTCCGGTTCCGTGTAGTCGGGGCCGTAGACGATCCGCAGGTAACCGGGACCGCGCACCTTCAGCGCCGGTTGCACCGGCCTGCCCGCGTCCGACATTACGACGGCGGTGTCGGCCGTGACCGGTTTCACCACCATGCCCTCACCACCGGCGTCGGTGAGCGTGGTCCACCAGGCGACGGCGGCGGCACGGTCGGCGGGGTCGGTCAGGTCCACCGCGCGCGTCCGGGTCGCCCGGATGGTGCCCGTGGTGTCGTGCCCGGCGAGCCTGGTCGACTCCTCCTGGTGCCAGGTGTGCGGGCGGCGCGCCAGGTTCTGCCCTTCGGCGGCGAGGAACTGGAACGGTGCCAGTTCGACGCCGTTCAGCCCGTCCACCGGACGGCAGTACGCGGCGAACGCGTCTCGGAACCGGGCCGCGTTGTCGAGTCGCCGGGTCTCCCGGGCCAGCAGCGGGGCCACGTCGAGACCACGGTCGGCGGCCGCGGCGAGCACCGCGACGGCCTCAGGCAACGCCGCCCCGGCCGCCGCCGACACCGACGCGTACTGGTCACGGATGAGCCGTCCCGCCTTGACCGACCACGGCAGCAGTTCGGCGTCGAGTACGAGCCAGCCGGTCTGCCACCGGTCCCACAGTCCGGCCGCCGTCACCGCCGACCGGATCCGCTCCAGCAGGCCCGCCGTGAGCGCGGGGTCGGAGAAGAAGGACCGGCCGGTGCGGGTGTACACGGCACCGGGACCGGCGACGCCGAACCGGTGCACGGCGGCCTCGTCGTCCCTGGTGACCACGACGACCGCCCGGGAACCCATGTGCTTCTCCTGGCAGGTGACCCGGGTGATCCCGTTGGACCGGTAGTGGTCGAACGCCGGTTCGGGGTGCTCGATGAGGTCTCCCTCGGACGGCGTGTCGGCCGGTGACATCGTCGGCGGCAGGTACACCAGCAGACGCGGGTCGATGGTGAACCGGCTCGCGATCTCCAGCGCGGCGGCGGCGTTCTCCTCCCGGACCTTCACGCGGCCGAGTAGTCCCGTCTCCACGACCCGGGTGCCGCCGACGTCGCGGTAGTGCAGGGCGTCGGGTTCGCGCACCGGGGTGGGCGGCGCCAGCGGCCGGACCGGTTCGTACCAGACGGCCTCGGCGGGAACCGCCACCAGTTCCCGTTCCGGGTAACGCAGCGCGGTGAGCCTGCCGCCGAACACGCAGCCGGTGTCCAGGCAGATGGTGTCGTTGACCCATTCCGCGTCCGGCACGGTGGTGTGCCCGTACGCGACGACGGCCTTGCCCCGGTATTCCTCGGCCCAGGGGTAACGCACCGGCAGGCCGTACTCGTCGGTCTCGCCGGTGGTGTCGCCGTACAGCGCGAACGACCGCACCCGGCCGGAGGCGCGCCCGTGGTACTCCTCCTTCAACCCGGCGTGGGCGACGACGAGCCGGCCACCGTCGAGCCGGTAGTGGCTGATCAGTCCCTCCATGAAGGCCGCGGCCTCCTTGCGGAACTCCTCGGGCTCGGCGTCGAACTGCTCCAGTGACTCGGCGAGCCCGTGCGCGATCTTGACCTTGCGGCCGGCCAGTGCCTTGACGAGTTTCACCTCGTGGTTTCCGGCGACGCACAGGGCGGTGCCGGCGGCGACCATGCCCATGACGAGCCGGACGACGCCGGGCGAGTCGGGTCCCCGGTCGACCAGGTCGCCGACGAACACCGCCGTGCGTCCCTCGGGGTGTTCGGCTCCGACCGCGCGTCCCTCGGCGTCGCGGGTGAACTCGTAGCCGAGCCGGGTCAGCAGCGTCTCCAGTTCCGCGCGGCAGCCGTGGACGTCGCCGACGATGTCGAACGGCCCGGTCAGCGCGGTCCGGTCCGACCAGGCGGGTTCGTACTCGAACCGGGCCGAATCGATCTGGTCGGCGGCGAGGACGTGCACCCGGCGGAACCCCTCGCGGCGGATGCCGCGCATCGATCGCCGCAGTTCGCGGTGCTGCCTGGGGATGACGTGTGTGCCGAAGTCACGGTCGGCGCGGGAGTCGTTGCGCCGCTGCGCCTCCGCCGGATCGACCTCCAGGACGACGGCGTCGGCGAGGACGTGGTGCCGGCGCGCGAGCGCGATCAGCTCGCGTCGCGCCTCGGGCTGGACGTTGGTCGCGTCGACGACGGTGAACAGCCCGCGGCGCAGCCGGGTGCCGACGATGTAGTGCAGGACGTCGAAGGCGTCGGGTGTGGAGGTCTGGTCGTTCTCGTCGTCGGAGACGAGTCCTCGGCAGAAGTCGCTGGATATCACCTGCGTCGGACGGAAGTGCCGGGCGGCGAAGCTCGACTTCCCGGAGCCGGAGACTCCGACCAGCACCAACAGGGACATCGCGGGTACGCGGATCTCAACCACGGCGGAACACTCCCATCTGGGTCGGGTGGCCGGCCACCGCGTCCTCTTCTCCCACACCGGACACGTCCACCCGGTAGCCGTAGCGGGCGGCGGTCTCCTCCGCCCAGTGTGCGAACTGCGCGCGGTCCCACTCGAACCGGTGGTCGGGGTGGCGCAACGCGCCGTCGGGCATCTCGTACACCCGGTTGTACTCGACGTTGGGGGTCGTCACCACGACGGTCGCGGGTGACGCGGAACCGAACACGACGGAGGTCAACGCGGCCAGCCTGGGCGGGTCCACGTGCTCGATCACCTCCATCAGGACGGCCGCGTCGTAGCCGGAGAACCGGTCGTCGTGGTACGTGAGCGCGCCCTGGAACAGGTTGATACGGGCCGCCATGCGGTCGCCCGCCCGGTCGAGCCGCAGGCGCCGCTCGGCGAGCCGCAGGGCGTGCGTAGAGGCGTCGGTACCGGCGATCGTGGTGAACCGGGGGTCGGCGGCGAGCAGTTCGAGCAGTTTCCCGGATCCGCAACCGAGGTCGATGACCCTGGCCGCGCCGCTGTCCCGCAGCGCCGCCAGGACCGCCTCGTGGCGGCGGGTCGCCAACGGCACCGTCGGCGCCGGTGCGTCGGGCGTGTCGTCGGACGGTTCGGGCGCGGACTCCTCCTCCACCGGCGGATCCAGTTCGGTACCCGACTCGTCCAGTTCGGCGAGCCGGGCGTGCGCGACGCGGTGCAGGCCGCGCCGGTTGCCGAGGTAGCGGCGGGTGATGAGGTTGCGGGCGGGGTGCGCCGCGAGCCATCCGCCGCCGCTGCGCACCAGCTTGTCCACCTCACCGATGTCGATCCAGTAGTGCTTGGCGTCGTCCAGCACCGGAAGCAGCACGTACAGGTGGTTGAGGGCGTCGGCGAGCCGGACGGTGCCGGTGAGCCGCAACGAGACGTACCGCGAGTCACCCCATTCGGGGAACGAGTCGTGCAGTGGCACGGGTCGCGCGTCGACCTCCCAACCGAGTGGCGCGAACAGCCGGTGGGCGACCTCCACACCGCCTCGGCACGGCACGGCGGGAAGGAACAGTTCCAGGGGGATGGCGGTCTTCGCCAACTCGGGCCGGGTGTCGCAGCGGCCGCTGCGCGCGGTCGCGAAGACCTTCCCGAGGGCGACCGCGAACAACGACGACGCCGCGTAGGGACGGTCGTTCACGTACTGCCCGAGCGAGAAGTCCGGAGACTGCCTGCCGCGCGACTTCACCAGCCGGATCGGGTCGACCTCCAGCAGCAGGGCGGCGGTGCAGGTCTCGGCGTCGGCGCGTGGGTAGAAGACGGTGGCGGTGCCGAACGACTGCGAGAAGTTCGCGACCCGGTCGGGGTGTTTGTACAGCAGGTAGCCCAGGTCCGTGGCCGGTGAGGCGGTGGTCGTGATGGTCAACAGCACCGCTCGATTGTGGGGGTGTGCCGCAACCGAGTCCAGCGGCTTTCCGCGAGCGGCGTTCCCACTCCGGGGATGTCGGCGTTTCGAGGGTTGGTGGGGGTGACGATTCGGGGCGAAGGGTGTCAAGAATGCGTCACGACGCTGGCCGCCGCACCGGGGCGGGCGCACACTGAGACCGTGACACCTGATTACCGCCGGGAGGCCGGCGACGCCGCGAGACGTGCCCGGCACGGCGCGGACCGGTGGGCCGTGTTGTCGCTGCTGGTCGCGCGGCAGGTCGCGATCGCCGGTCTCGCCGTGTTCGCGTTGACGCTGGTGTGGCGCTGACCCGGCCGTCGCACCGTTCCACCCCGTCGGGTCTCGCCGTGACCGCGGTCCGTTCCGGGCGGCGTGCCCGTCTCTCGGGGCCGGCCTGACGACCGGACCCGACGGACGCCCGGCGGTTCACCGGGCGTCCTGTCACCTGGCGACCGTCACGGGCCGCACCGGGCCGGCCGTGTCTCCTGTGGATAACGGCGGACGCGACCCGTGCGGTACCGCTACGGCAGTGCGCAGAGGCCGCAGCTGTAGGCGCCGCAGCTCTTGTACTCGCAGCGGGGACCGGTGTAGGTGCAGGTGCGGCAGCACCGGCGCAGTCCGCCGCTGCCACACGGCTGGTTGTAGCACTCGCGGGTCTGTTCGTAGCAGGCGGCGGTGGCGTCCGCGCCTCGGACCAGTCGGCTCAGCACCGCGTCGGCGATCCGGTTGACTCGTTTCATCGGGCACTCCTCGGTAGGTGGTGGCGGCCGCGTGTCGGCGGCGATACGGATATAACGGATGCATCCACAACGGACACACAACGGGTCCATGAACCGTCCATGAACGGTGCCGTCACTCCACGACGGGCAGGTACACCCGGCCGCCGCCCTCGGTGAACTCGCGGGACTTCCGGCGCATCCCCTGTTCGGCGTAGCCCTTCAGGTCGTGGGAGATCCGCATGGAGCAGAACTTCGGCCCGCACATGGAACAGAAGTGCGCGGTCTTGGCGGGTGCGGCGGGCAGGGTCGCGTCGTGGTAGGACCGTGCCCGGTCCGGATCCAGCGAGAGCGCGAACTGGTCCTCCCAGCGGAACTCGAAGCGTGCCTTCGACAGCGCGTCGTCGCGGGCCTGCGCGCCGGGGTGGCCCTTGGCGAGGTCGGCGGCGTGCGCGGCGATCTTGTACGCGATGACGCCCTCCTTGACGTCGTCTCGGTCGGGTAGTCCGAGGTGTTCCTTCGGCGTCACGTAGCAGAGCATCGCGGTACCGAACGCACCGATCACGGCCGCGCCGATGGCGGAGGTGATGTGGTCGTACGCGGGTGCCACGTCGGTGGTCAAGGGTCCCAGGGTGTAGAACGGCGCCTGCCCGCAGACCTCCTGCTGCCGGTCGACGTTCTCCTTGATCTTGTGCATGGGCACGTGTCCCGGTCCCTCCACCATGACCTGGACGTCGTACTCCCACGCGATGCGGGTCAACTCCCCCAGGGTGTCTAGTTCGGCGAACTGGGCGGCGTCGTTGGCGTCGGCGATGCTGCCCGGCCGCAGCCCGTCGCCGAGGGAGAAAGCGACGTCGTAGCGGGCGAAGATCTCGCACAGCTCGCGGAAGTGGGTGTGGAGGAAGTTCTCCTCGTGGTGGGCAAGGCACCAGGCGGCCATGATGGAGCCGCCGCGCGACACGATGCCGGTGACCCGTTCGGCGGCCAGCGGCACGTGCGCCAGGCGGACGCCGGCGTGCACCGTCATGTAGTCGACGCCCTGTTCGGCCTGCGCGATCACGGTGTCGCGGTACACCTCCCAGTCGAGCCGGGCGGGTTCGCCGCCGACCTCCTCCAGTGCCTGGTACAGCGGGACGGTGCCGATCGGCACCGCCGAGTTGCGGATGACGTGTTCGCGGGTCTCGTGGATGTTGCGGCCCGTGGAGAGGTCCATGACGGTGTCGGCTCCCCATCGGGTGGCCCAGCGCAGCTTCTCGACCTCGGCGGCGGTGGAGTCGCTGACGGCGCTGGTACCGATGTTGGCGTTGATCTTGACGAGGAAGCGGTTCCCGATGACCATTGGTTCGCTCTCGGGGTGGTTGACGTTGGCGGGCAGGATGGCGCGGCCGGCGGCGATCTCGGCGCGCACCAGTTCCGGGTCCGTCCCCTCGCGGATCGCGGCGAACTCCATTTCGGGGGTGACCACGCCGCGCCGGGCGTGGTGGAGCTGGCTCACCCGGTCACCGGGACCCCGTTCCGCGATCCATCCGGCCCGTATCCGGGGCGGTGGGTCGTCCCCCTCGGGGCCGGAGGTGTCGTACAGCCGGACCGGCGGTTCGCCGCCGCCGAGTCCGACCTCCTGGAACGGCACCCGGATGTCCGGCCGCGAGCCCGTCACGTACACTTTCCGCCTCATTGCACTGTCCTTTCAGGATCGTGGATTGCGCCGACGTGGTCGAGTGGCCCGGCTCCGGCGCCCAGTCGGCGTGTCGCCGCCGCGCGCAGGCCCGCCGTCACGTACCGCTTGGCGGCGGCCAGGGCGGCGCCGACGTGGTCACCGTGGGCGAGCCGGGCGGTCACGGCCGCCGAGAAGGTGCAGCCGGTCCCGTGCGTGTTCCCGGTGGTGATCCGCCGCGCCCGCAGGTCGGTGACCCGGCCCTCGAGCCAGCAGACGTCCACGGCCTCGTCGCCGGAGTCGTGGCCGCCCTTGAGGACCACGACGCGCGGCCCGTGGCGGGCGAGTTCCCGCACCGCCTCCTCGCGGTCGGCCCGGGTCGACAGCGGTCTGCCCAGCAGCAGTTCGGCCTCGGGGAGGTTGGGGGTGAACACCGTGGTGACCGGCCCGAGGAGCCGCAGGTAGTCGCGTGGGTCGCCGGTGTAGAGGCGCGCCCCCGAGGTGGCGACCAGCACCGGGTCCACCACCAGGTTCGCCGGTGCGCCGGCGGCGACCGCCGCCAACTGCTCCGGGCCGCCCAGCATGCCGGTCTTGGCGGCGGCGACGGGGAAGTCCGCGGTGACGGCGTCGAGCTGCGCAGTGATGAAGTCGGGCGGGACCGTCAGGGACGCGCTGACACCCACGGTGTTCTGGGCGGTCAACGCGGTCACGACCGTGGTCCCGTGCACCCGGTGGGCGGCGAAGGTCAGCAGGTCGGCCTGGATGCCGGCACCGCCGCCGGAGTCGGAGCCCGCGATGGTGAGCGCGACCGGCATGTGGGTCGTGGTCACAGCGCCGCCAGCCCGGTGAACGGCGTGGACGCCTCCGCGTAACGGCGCCGGGGGATCCTGCCCGCGCGGTACGCCGCCCGCCCGGCCCGGACGGCGTCCCGCATGGCCGCCGCCATCAGCGGCGGGTCGGCGGCCCGAGTGACGGCCGTGGCCAGCAGTACCGCGTCCAGGCCCAGTTCCATGGCGACCGCCGCGTCGGAGGCGGTGCCGATCCCGGCGTCGCAGATCACCGGAACGGACACCTTCTCGCGGATCAGCGCGAGGTTGTGCGGGTTGCGGATTCCCAGTCCCGAACCGATCGGCGCGGCGAGCGGCATGACGGCGGCGGCCCCGGCGTCGGCGAGCCGCATCGCCAGTACCGGATCGTCGCTCGTGTATGCCAGGACGACGAAGCCGTCGCGGACGAGGTCGGTGGTGGCGGCGAGGAGTTCCACCGCGTCGGGCAGCAGGGTGTCCTCGTCTCCGACGACCTCCAGCTTGATCCACCGGGTGTCGCACGCCTCGGCGGCCAGGTGCGCGGTCCGGACGGCCTGCCGGGCGGTGAAACAGCCGGCGGTGTTCGGCAGCACCGAGACACCGCAGTCGGCGAGGACGTCCAGGATGGAACCGGGTGTCTCGGGGTCGAGTCGCCGCATGGCGACGGTGACGAGGTCGGTGCCGGAGGCGGTGACGGCGTCTCGCAGCACCGTATGGCCGGTGGCGCCGCCGGTTCCGAGGATGAGACGTGAGCCGAGTTCCCGGCCCGCGATGACGAGTGTGTCGGTCGGGTCGGTCACGTCAGCCTCCCTGGCTCGCGGTCAGCACCTCGACCCGGTCGCCGGTGCACAGTGCACGGTGCCACTGCGATCGGGGCACGACCTCGCCGTTGACGGCGACCGCGACGCCGCGTTCCGCCGACGTCAGGCCGCCCACCAGGCCGGCGACGGTCTCGGTGTCCACGTCGGTGGGCACGCCGTTGAGTTCTACGCGCATGGTGACTACTTCCATCCTGTGTGGATTGGGGGAGCGGGCGCGGTTCAGCGCGCGCCGAACCGCGCGGGGTCGAACGGCGCCACGTCTTCGGGGGTCCGTCCGGTGAGGATGAGCCGGCTGATGAGCGCGGCGGTGACGGGCGCCAACAGGACGCCGTTGCGGTAGTGGCCGGTGGCGGCGACCAGGCGGTCGTCGAGAGCGCCCAACAACGGGGCGTTGTCGGGCGTGCCCGGACGCAGTCCCACGTTCACCTCCGCGACGTGGTACTCCCCGAGTTCGGGCAGCACCTCGACGGCGTCGCGCAGCAGCGTCGCGGTGTCGGCGGCGGCCGCGACCGGCGTGAAACCGGTCTCCCGGCTGGAGGCTCCGACGACCACCTCGCCGTCGGCCCGGGACACCACGTACACGGCCCTGCCGCGGTTGAGCGCGCGGATCGCCACCGGCGGATTCCCGGTGCCGCGCAGTCGGATGACCTGGCCCTGGATCGGCCGGACCGGAAGACCGGTCAGGCGCCCCGACCAGGTGCCGGCGGCGACGACCACGCGCCCGGCGGGCAGCCCCGCCGGGTCGGTGACCCGTTCCTCCCGGCGGACGACGCCCGCCGCGGCGGTCGCCTCACCGAGTGCCGCCATCACCCGCCGCGGGTCGACCTGGTGGTCGTCGGGTGCGAACACCCCGCCCTGGACCCGGTGGCTGAGCGCGGGTTCCAGCGCCAGGCATCCCCGCGTGTCGAGCCGGGTACCGGGCCAACCGCACTGCCGCCGGTAGGCGTGGGCGCGGTCGAGTTCGGCGACGTCCGCAGCGTCCACACCGACCGTCAGCGTGCCGCAGCGTCGGTATCCGACGTCGCCGCCCAGCTCGTCGGCGAACCCGGGCCAGAGGGCGGCCGAGTCGTGGGACAGGCGTGACAGCGCGGTCGCGCCGTACTCGGCCTCGGTCGCGGGTGCGAGCAGGCCGGCGGCCACCGTGGAGGGCCGGCCGGGGGCGGGGACGTCGTAGACGGTCACGGCGGCGCCGCCCTGGGCGAGTCGCCACGCGATGGAGGACCCGATGATCCCGCCCCCGACGACGGCCACGTCAGGAGTGCGCATCCAGCACCTCCAGGAGACGGCGGGTCGCGGCGAACGGATCGGCGGCGCCGGAGACCGCGCCGACGACCGCGACGCCGTAGGCGCCGGCGGCCAGGAGGTCGGGGACGGTGTCGGCGGTGACGCCTCCGATGGCGATCACCGGTATGCCGACCGACTCCGCCACGCGCCCGACCCCGTCGGGGCCGAGCGGGTCCGGTAGGCCGGACTTGGTGGTGGTGCCGTAAGCCGGTCCGACGCCGAGGTACGCCGCCCCGGCGCGCTGCTGCGCCCGGGCCGACTGCGGGTCACGGCAGGTGGCGCCGAGCAACGCCCCGGGTGGCAGGAGTCGCCGCGCGGCGGAGACCGGGAGGTCGTCGGCGCCGAGGTGGCCGCCGTGCGCGCCGGCGGCGAGGGCGATGTCGAGCCGGTCGTTGACCAGGCAGGTCGCCGCGTGCTCGCGGCACAGCGCGACGAGTCTCATCGCGAGGTCGAACAGTTCCCGGTCGGTGTGGTGCGCTCCGCCTCGCAACTGGACGACCGGGGCTCCGGCGGCGAGCGCGGCGTGGGCGACCGGGATCGGGTCCCGGCCGGGCCGGCAGTCGGTGACTACGTGCAACCGTCCCCATCGGACGGAATCCGGGTGGATCGTGACCATGGCTCCTTCTCCCTGCGCCGGCATGATCCGGATCAGGTGGGGAGTCCGCCCGTGGCGGACTCCGACGGTCGGGAGCTACCTAGCTCCCCTCTCAGCCCGGTGCACCGGACTCCCGCGGGTGGGTGGTTCGGTGACCACCGTACGCGACGGCGCGGCGTTGGGCAAGGCTCCACAGATCGGTGGAAAACCGATCATTCCGGGTAACAGTGCGTAGGATCGCAGCCAGCCGTCCGCCGCTCCGGCGCGCCGTCGGTGGGGACGGGATCGGTGGCGGCCCGGGGAATCGGGGCCGCGCGCCGGTGGCGCCGCCCGGCGGGGTCCGCGCGCCGGGCGGGCGGATACGACGAGAGACTACTGAGGAGTATGAGCATGCCCACACCGGTGAACGTGGCGGTCATCTACTACTCGTCGACCGGAACGGTGCACGCGTTGGCCCAGGCGGCGGCCGACGAGGCATCCGGGATCGACGGGGCGCAGGTCCGGCTCAGGAAGGTCCGGGAACTGGCCCCGGATTCGGCCATCGAATCCAATGAGGACTGGAAGCGGCACCGCGCGGAGACCCAGGACGTCCCCGAGGCGTCGATGGACGACCTGGAGTGGGCCGACGTCCTGCTACTCGGCTCGCCCACCCGCTACGGCCTGCCGACCTCGCAGTTGAAGCAGTTCATCGACCAGTCGGGTCCGTTGTGGGAGTCGGGCAAGCTCGTCAACAAGGTGGCGTCGTCGTTCACCACCTCCGCCACCAGCCACGGCGGCCAGGAGTCGACCATCCTGGCGATCAACAACACCTTCTACCACTGGGGATGCATCATCGTTCCACCCGGTTACGCCGACCAGGTGCAGTTCGCCCACGGCAACCCGTACGGCGCGAGCCACGTCGGGGGCACGCCGGGCCAGCCGCTTCCGGGCGACGACCAGCTCGCGTCGATGCGCTTCCAGGCCAGGCGGACGGTCAACGTGGCGCAGGCGTTGCTACGGGGCGGGCTGCAACAGGGCTGATCCCGGCGCCCGCCGGTCCCGGAGGCCGTCTCAGCTCCAGGTGGCCGCCGCCACGACGGCCACCAACCCGGCGGGCACCTGCGCGGCGGCGATCACGTGGTACAGCGGGGCGTTGAACCTGCCCCGGCGACCCCGGTCGGCCCGGGGCACCTCGGTCTCGGGTGGCTTCTCCCGCCGCGCCATCGTCTCGGCGGTGACCCGGCCCGCGAACCCGCCCACCGTCAGGAACACCAACGACACCATCACCCCGATCCCGAAGCCGTGCAAACCGGATTCGGCGCGGGTGGCGGGGTCGCCGCTCAACGGGACCGCGAGTGACACCGCCATGACCAGCAGCATGACCATCATCGCCCGGATCAGCCAGGGACGCGCGCCCAGCCGGACGTAGGCGGTGAGGAAGACCGCGATCGGGGCACCGGTCGACAGCCAGCCGAACAGCCCCTGCACGGCGGGGGCGACACAGCCGTCGGCGTCGCACAGGGCTGCGGTCATGCCGGTCCGCAGGAGGTCCTGCCCGACGACCGCGCCGACGGCGCCAAGGACGACGAGGCACGTCCACACCCCCGTCTCGATCCGGCTCATGCGGGGACGTGAGGCGGAGTGAAACGACATGCCCCTACATTACGGATCGATACAGATAAATCCGACAAGACCGTTCGCCTCGCCGGATCTCGTACCGTCAGGAACCGGCGACATCGCCCCCACCGCCGCGTGGTCAACGCCCCGACAGCAGGGGCGCGATCTCGGTGACGTCGTTGGTCCAGACCAGGCCGGTGAAGCCGTCGGGGATCCGGTCGAGCGAGTCGGCGGAGTCGAACCCCTCGGAGAACCCACCGTCGCCCGCGACCAGCACCACGACGGTGTCCACCTCCGCCATCCGCTCCGCGAACCGCACCGGCCAGCCCCACAGCCACGGCGCGTAACCCTCCGGGATGTGCAACTGCGTGTGGTGACAGGCATCCGGCACCATCCCCGTCCACGCCATCACCTCGTACCGCAGCAGGCAGTCCGTCATGATCTCCTTGGACATCACCCGCAGGTCCGGCATCCGTTCCCGCAGCGCCGCGATCGGCCGGTCACCGCCGTACACGGTGAGGTTCTCCACGCGCTTCTCATCCACCGTGGACAGATACTCGGCGAGCGCCTCCCCCTCGGCGGGATCGTCGCTCTTGACGTGGATCAACAGCCGTTCGACGGGGAACTCCGCCAACACCTCGGTCAGCGACGGCATCATCCCGACGCCCTTGCCCCGGAACGGGAAGGTCTCGCCTCCGTCGAACGTGTACCCGTGTCCGACGTCGAGCCGCTTCAGCTCGGCCATGGTGAAGTCCCGCGTGGTGCCGGAGCCCTCGGTGCGGCAGTCGACCTCCCAGTCGTGGAACACCGCGAACTGACCGTCCGCGGTGATGTGGACGTCCAGCTCGACGACTTCGGCGCCGGCGTCGAAGGCCGCGCGGATACCCGGCAGGGTGTTCTCCAGGTACCCGTGCGCGGGCTCGTGGATGATCTCGGCCGTACAGGTGTCGTCGCCGACCCCGGCCACGTCGAAGGTCTGCGCCACGCCCCGGTGGGCCAACACCCCCGGCCCCTCCCCCGGATCCCCGGCGAGCCACGAGGAGTTCACCGCGTACACGTACCCGGCCACCAGCACCAGAACGATCCCGAAGCGGTACCTCTTGCGCCGCCACCACGGACGGCCGGGCGCGGTGGAGACGTCCGGGGTGGGCGGTTCGGTCGCCGCCACGGCGACGGGTTCACTTCCGGTTCCGGTCATCGCCGCATCCTGCCATGGCGCGTACGGTCATCGCCGGGGCTCCGGAAACCCGTGCCGCGCAGTGACTCCGGTCACCCGGAATCGGCTGCCCGGTCCCTCTCCAACGCGGCCAGCGCCCGCGCCGAACCGGTGTTGCCCAGTTCCGCGGCCTTCCGCCACCAGATCGCCGCCTCGATCGTCCGCCCCCGGCCACGGTAGAGCTCACCGAGGTTGTGCATCGGACGGGAGTCGTGCGGATCGTGTTCCAGCGCCTTGCCGTACCACTCCTCGGCGGCCTCGAACTCGTCGTCCCGGTGCAGCACGGCCGCCAGGTTGTTCGCCGCGTCGCCCCGTCCGGCCTCGTACGCCCGCAGGTACCAGGCCGCGGCGGTCTCGGAATCGTCGTCGCCGGTCGCCAGCAACCCCAGGTGGTACATCGAGTCGGCCGAACCGAGTGAGGCCGCCTCCCGGAACCACAGCACGGCCTCCGTGATGTGGTCCTGGTGCAGGAGGAGGAGCCCGATGCCGTGCAGTACATGGGGATCACGGTCCTCCGCGGCTCTGCGCCACCACGCCAGCGCCGCCTGCCGGTCGTCGTGGCCGTTGAGCAGGACGTGCCCGAGGTTGAACATCGCGGCGGTGTCGCCGGCCTCGGCGGCCCGCCGGAACCACGCCTCCGCCGCCTCGGTGTCCCCGTCGCCGTGCAGTGCCACGCCGAGGTTGAACATCGCCTTGGTGTCACCGGCCTCGGCCGCCAGCCGGAACCACTCCCGCGCCTCCGTCTCGTCGCCGTGGTCGCGCAGCAGGTTGCCCAGTGCCCGCATTCCGGGCGGGTATCCCGTGTCGGCCACCCACCGGTACTCCCGCTCGGCCTCGGCGAGGTCACCCAGCTCCTCGGCGCGCGCCCCCCGTTCCAGCCCGGCGGCCTTGGCCACGTCGCCGGATTCGACCGGGCCGGGACCGTCGGAGTCGACCGGCTCGGCCTCCAGCTCCTCCAGCCGCCGTGCCGCCGACCGGCCGCCCGCCTCGGCGGCGTGGCGCCACCACAGCGACGCCGCGACCCGTTCACCGCGGTCGTGGTGGATCATGCCGATGTTCTCCATGGCGCCGGAGTGCCCGGCCTCGGCGGCGGCCCGGAACCACTGCTCGGCGGTGTCGGACTCGCCACGGGACCGGTGACCGACGCCGAGGTTGAACACCGCGTCGACGTCACCGCCCTCGGCGGCCAGGCTCCACCAGTGCTCGGCGCCGGCCTGGTCCCCGGCGTCCAGGCGGCATTCGGCGACCAGGCACATCGCGGTGGTGTCGCCGGTGTCGGCCAGTCGCCGGAACCACTGCTCGGCGGTGGCGTCGTCACCGCGTCGCCTGTGGACGACCCCGAGGTTGTGCATCGCCTGGGGGTCACCCAGGTCGGCACCGAACCGCCACCACTGCTCACCCTCGTCGGTCTCGCCGGCCTCGTGGCACAGCGAACCGTAGTGGAACGCCGCCGCCGGATGCCCGGCTTCGGCGGCGGCCCTCAGCAACGTGGCCGCGCGGGGGTGGTCCCCCTCTCCCAACGCGGTCAATCCCGCTTCGAACTCCACGGCCATCGGCGGTTCGGCGAACGTCGCACCGGAGAAATCCATCCCGGAATGATGCCCCACGTCGTCACCTCCGACCCGTCGGGTGCGGCGGCCCCGGAAGTCCGGGACGGGGACCGGCATGGATGCAGGCGCCGATACAGGCGTTATCTCATATGTGCGCTAGCATATATGGCATGTCCCTACGACACGCGATACTCGGACTCCTGTCCATACAGCCGATGAGCGGCTACGAACTGAAGAAGGTCGTCGACGAGAGCGTCGGTCACTTCTGGAGCGCCGACCAGTCGCAGATCTACCGCACGCTCGCCGCCCTGGTGGAGGACGGCCTCGCCACCCGCCGCACCGTCGTGCAGGAGGAACGACCCAACCTGCACCTGCACAGCCCCACCGACCTCGGACTGGCCGAACTGGACAGCTGGCTCACCTCGCCGTTGCCGTCGCAACCGGCACGGGAACCCTTCCTGGCCCGGCTGTTCTTCGCCGACCGGATGCCACCCGAACGGATCCGGGAACTCCTCGACACCCGCAGAAGCGAGGTGAGCGCACACCTGGCCACCCTGAAGGCGGTCACCGTCCCGGAGGAGACCACCGGCATCGGCCCGGCCCTCCGACTGGCCACACTGGACTTCGGCGTCGCGCAGGCCGAAGCCGAGATCGCCTGGCTGGACGCCACGAGACGACGACTCGACGAGGTGGCGCCGTGAACCGTTCCCTCTCCGCCGGGCTCGACCGGATCGCGGCCCGCTACGCGGCGAAACCCCACGTGTCGGAGTTCGGGTTCGCCGTCACGCAACCCTCCACCGGATTCGAGTGGAGCCACGGCGACCCCGACCGGCCGTTCTTCGTCGCCAGCATCACCAAGCTGTACACCGTCGCGATCGTCATGCGGCTACGCCGGCAGGGCGCGCTGAGCCTCGACACGCCCGCCGCCGCGATACTGGGGCACGACACCATGCGCGGCCTGAACGTCCACGGCGGCCGGAACCACGGATCCGTGATCACCGTCCGGGAACTGCTCACCCAGACGTCGGGCATCCCCGACTACTTCGAACAACGACGCCCCGACGGCGGCACGTTCCTCGACGACATGCTCCGCGCCGACGCCGCCTGGAGCTTCGAGGAACTCATCGGGATGGCACGGGCCATGCCGAGCGGCTTCCCGCCCTCGGCACCCGGCCGGGCACAGTACTGCGACACCAACTACCAACTCGTCGGCCGAATCATCGAGGTCGTCACCGGCGACACCTTCGCGCGCGCCCTCGACGCACACGTACTCACACCCCTCGGCCTGCACGACACCTGGCTGTTCACACCCGACACCCTCGACCGCTACGACGAGGTCTCCCCGATCCTCAACGGCCGCGAACGGGTACGGACACCCAGGACGATCGCGTCGTTCCCACCGGACGGCGCGGTGGTGTCGACCCCCGCCGACCAACTCCGGTTCCTGCGGGCGTTCATCGGTGGACGACTGTTCCCGGCGGAGTACCTGGCCGAGATGACCGCGCACTGGAACCCGGTGTTCTCCCGCCTCACGCCCATCGACTACGGGATCGGCGTCATGCGACTGCGACTCCCCCGCTGGCAGTCGCCGCTCTCGCCGATCCCCGCCATGATCGGCCACTCCGGTGCGTTCGGCAACGTGCTCTACCACGTTCCGGAGTACGACCTGTACGTGTCCGGGACCGTCAACCAGTTGCGGCCCCGCAGCCTGCCGCACGTCGTACTCGCGCGCCTGGTCGCCCGGTTCGGCCGTCACGCCGGCGGACGGGGACACACCTGATCGTCCACAGCGGACATACGGTCGCCCCTGCGCGAGGCGGGGCGACCGTCAGCTCAGCGGACGTCCCAGACGGGTTCGGGCACCTCGGCGACGTCCCCGTCCGCGCCGAACAGCACGAACCGGTCGAAACCCCGGGTGAACCACCGGTCGTGGGTGACCGCGACCACCGTCCCCTCGAAACCGGCCAGGCCCTGTTCCAACGCCTCGGCACTGGCCAGGTCGAGGTTGTCGGTCGGCTCGTCCAGCAAGAGGCAGGTGGCGCCGGACAGCTCCAGCAGCAGCACCATGAACCGGGCCTGCTGACCACCCGACAGGGTGTCGAAGGTCTGCTCCGACTGCGAAGCCAGCTCGTACCGGTTGAGCGCGTTCATCGCCGCCGACCGCTCCATGGCGTCACGGTGGTCGTCGCCCTCCGACAGGATCTGCCGCAACGTCCGCCCCACCAGGTCGGGACGGTCGTGCGTCTGTGAGAAGTGACCGGGCCGCACCCGCGCCCCCAACCGCGCCCTCCCGTCGTGCGCCACCGGAGGCAACGCCACACCGTCCACCGGGCCGGTGCCCTCGGTACCGCCACGCGCCAGCAGCCGCAGGAAGTGGGACTTCCCCGTGCCGTTGGCGCCCAGCACCGCGACCCGGTCGCCGTACCAGACCTCCAGATCGAACGGATACGTCAGGCCGTCCAGTTCCAACTGCTCACACATGATCGCGCGCTTGCCGGTGCGACCGCCCCGCAACCGCATCTTGATGTTCTGCTCACGCGGCGGCAACGGAGGCGGCCCGGCGGCCTCGAACTTCGCCAGCCGGGTCTCGGCCGCCCGCAACCGCGACGCCATGTCCGAGTTGTACGCCGCCTTCGCCCGGTACATCGACACCAGTTCCTTGAGCTTCTGGTGTTCCTCGTCCCAGCGGCGGCGCAGCTCGTCGAGGCGCTCGTGCCGGGCCTTACGGGCCTCGTGCCAGGTAGCGAAGCCGCCGCCGTGGGTCCACACGTCACCCGCCTCCAGGGTCACGATCCGGTCGGCGGTGTTGGCCAACACCTCACGGTCGTGCGAGACGAACAGGATGCTCTTGTCCGACTCGGTGATGCGCCGTTCGAGTTCCCGTTTGGCGGGCACGTCGAGGAAGTTGTCGGGCTCGTCGAGCAGCAGCACCTCCTCCGGGCCGCGCAACAACAGTTCCAGGGCGAACCGCTTCTGCTCACCACCTGACAACGTGCCCAACGGCCGGTGCCGCGTCCGGTCCCAAGGCAAATCCAGGATCAGGACCGAGACCGTGTCGCACAGGACCTCGAACTCGTAACCGCCCGCGTCCCCCCAGGCGGTGAGCGCGTCGGCGTACCGCAACTGCGCCTGCTGGGCCGCGTTGGAGAACTTGCCCCGTCGTTCGGCCGCATCCACCGCCTCCTCGGCCGCGATGAGGACGCCACCGAGCCGCCGGATCTCCGGCGGCGCCAGGGCGAGCGCCAGTTGGGCGAGCGTCCGGTCGGCCTCCCGCATACCCACCAGCTGCCGCATCACCCCCAGTCCACCGCTGCGCGCGACGGCGCCCTCGTCCGGTTTCAGGTCACCGGCGACCATCCGCATCAACGTGGTCTTGCCCGTGCCGTTCGCGCCGATCAAGGCCACCTTGGCACCGTCGCCGACCCGGAACGACACGTCGTGGAACAGCACCCGTCCGTCGGGCAGCGTGTACGACACCCCGGCCACATCGACATATCCCATGGTTGTGCAGTCTGCCCGTCACGTGCGGCCACGTCCAACGCATTCCCTCGCGATGTGACGGCCTGGACACCCTTCGATACCATCGCCTCCACACGGACCCCTCACCGACGGGAACCCCCTCATGCCCACCAAGCAGGACATCGCCACCCCTGGCGAGTCCACCCGTCCATGGACGAGCCGGCGACCGGGTTGGACGTGATGGACCGGGACGACTATTCCTCGGACGGTGATGCGCCGGGCAGCGGCGGTTACGGTGAGACCGAGTACAACCCGAGTGGCTCCGGAGTCGGCGACGACACCGCGCTGGTCGACGAATGGGTGGCCCGATGAGACGAACCGAACCGCGGCCCCGGGCCTCGGCCCTGCTACTGCTGGCCGCCGTGATGGGTCTGGCGGCCTGCACCGGCGATACACCGGACGGTGAGGAGTCGGCCGAGCCCACGGTGGAGGAGATCCTCGCCCAGGACGAACGGTTCGACGCCCCGGCGTTGACCGCCGAAGACCGCGACGAGATATGTGCCGCCGTGGCCGCGGCCCTCGCCGACCACTACGACACCGGTGAGGTTCCGGAATTCACCACCGAGATCTACATCCCGCAGGGCACGGAGGCGGACTCCGGTTGCTCAGTGTCGAGTCTGATCTGGCGTCAGCCGGGCTATCAAATGGCCTATGAATTGCGGCTCGAACCTCTCGACGACTCCGAACTCGACGATGCGGCCACAGCCCTGGCTTCGGGCCATACCGGTCCATGCGCACCAGCGGTCACGGCATCCGAATCCGAGGTCGGGAAGCCGACTCCTTACTGCCGCCAAGATGCAGCCGAAGGGTTCGCCGAGGGTTGGCTGGTGCACAGGCGGACCAAGGTTTCTGTGTCCGTCACCGTTACGGCGCCATCCGGGGCGACCGAAGCAGACATCGCAAGGGACTTGGAGGAGGAACCCGAGCTGTTCGTGGCGGGTGCGGAGACCGGACTGGACCACATCATGGTCGCGATTCAGGGCTTCCTGGCGAATCGGTAGCCGGCGATGCGCCGGTCGTCCCGCCCGAAGGGGCGCGATGAAGGGGTGAACCCGGCCGGACCGTGAACGGGCCGGGTGTGGGGTGTGTCGCGATCGCCCTCGACGGCGGCGCGCGGAACAGGATGCTCACCCGAAGGTGCGTACCGCACGAGATGGTGGGTACTTGTCGTTCTCACCGCACGGTGGAACCGTTGCGGCAACGACCGGCCGGTCAGTCCTCTCATCACCTCACATCGGAGATCACCATGTCTTCACACTCCACCGACGTGTCCGTACTCGGGCTCGGCGCGATGGGGCGGGCGCTGGCCGGCACCCTGCTCGACGCCGGTCACACCGTGACCGTCTGGAATCGCACGCCCGGAAGGGATGCCGAGGTCGTGGCCGTCGGTGCGGTCGCCGCCGCCGGCGCCGGTTCCGCCGCCGCGGCGTCACCGCTGGTCGTCGCCTGCCTGCTCGACCACACCTCGGTGACCGACACGTTCACCGCCGCCGCCGACTCACTGCGCGGCCGCACCGTGGTCAACCTGACCTCCACCACCCCCGAGGAGTCCCGGGACCTCGCCCGCTGGGCGGAGCGTCACGACGTGGTGTTCCTCGACGGGGGGATCATGGCGACCCCCGAGATGATCGGGCGGCCGGAGTCGCGGCTGCTGTACAGCGGTGCCGCCGGGGCCTTCGACGAGTTCCGGCCGGTGCTGGAACGGTTCGGCACCAGCGAATACCTGGGTGAGGACCCCGGACTCGCCGCACTGTGGGACTTCGCGTTGCTCGCGGCCATGTACGGCACCTTCGCGGCGGTGTTCCACGGGATGGCGATGGTCACGACGGCGGGTGCCTCCCCGGACGCCTTCGTCCCCAGGGTGACGGAGTGGCTCGGCGCGATGTTGTCCAGCGTCCCGTACCACGCCGGGCAGGTGACCGAGGGCCACTACCGGACCGAGGTGCAGAGCCTCGACTTCAACAAGGCCGCCGTGGACGCGATCACCCGGGCGAGCCGTGACGCGGGCATCGACACCGCCGTGGTGGAGGTGGTCCGCCGGCTCGTCGACCGTGAGGTCGCGGCGGGGAACGGCGCCCTGGCGTTCAGCCGGATCTACGAGTCGATCAGGCGTCCGTGACGCGCACCGCCGGGTCCGGGCGCACCGCCCGGTCTCGGTCGCGCCGTCACTCCCGTGCCGAGACCCGCAGGATGCGGTAACCCTTCTGGCTGGCGTGTTTCACGGTGGGGTAACCCTGGTCGCCGAGCCAGTCGGCCAGCGAGTCGCCGCCCTTGTGCCGGGCAACGACGAGCCATGCGACACCACCGGGTTTGAGCCTGGGCAACCACAGCCGCAGCAGGTCGTGGAGCGCGGCCTTCCCGATCCGGATCGGCGGATTCGACCAGATCTGGTCGAAGCGGGCGTCGGGCGGCACCTGTTCGGGTGTACTCGCCCGGATGGAGACCTCGAGCCGTTTCGCGTTGGCCGCCACCAGTTCGAGAGCGCGCGCGTTCACGTCGACCGCCGTCACCTCGCCACCGGAGGCCAACGCCAACGTCACCGCGACGGGGCCGTACCCGCAGCCGAGGTCGAGGTAGTCACCGGGTTCCGTCGGCAGCGGCGCCTTACGCAGCAGGACCGCGGTTCCCGGGTCGAGGCGTCCCGCGGAGAACACCCCGGACGCCGCGGTCAACGTGATGTCCCGCCCGGCGGCGTGGAACGACACCTGCCGGGGCGTCGCCTCGGCGCGCGGTGTCGTGGAGAAGTAGTGGTCGGAGTCGGTCATCAGGCAATTGTCGGTCACCCGATGGCGGCCGGTTCACCGAAGTCCGCGCGCGTGCCGCGTTCGACCGCTAACGTGTTGTGGTGGCTTACCGCCAATCTCCCTTTGGAACCCCACCTCCCGAGGCCCCGCGCGACTCGCAGGAGGGCGTACCCGTGCAGCGTGGCCGGCGTGTCCGCCCGAGTCCGGAACCGGAACCACCGCCGGACGTCGCTCCGCCGCCGCCGTCCACCGCCCCGCTTCCCCGGCAGGCCCCACACCGGGACTCCCTGCCGTTGCGGCGTGCCGTTCACCGGGCGCGGCGGCGGAGCCGGGGCTGGCTGGCGGCACTGGCCGTCGTGATGGCGGTGATCGCGATGTCGGCGTGCGGGTTGGGCGGCTGGCTCATGTTCAGCGACGACCAGGTGGCCGACGGTCTGACGGTTCCGATGGATCCGACGCCTTCGGCGACGGAGTCGCCGGCGCCACGACCACCGGTGTCGCGGGAGGCCGATCCCGATCCGCTGACGGAGGCGGAACTGTTCCCCGGCGAGGTGATCACGGTGTCGGACGCCCGGTACCCGGTGGTCGCGGTGGAGTCCGTGCCGGGCTGTGAGGCCGCGGCGAGCGAGGAGATGGCCGCGCTGCTGGCGGCGGGCGACTGTGCGGAGATCGTCCGGGCCACCGTGCTGACCGCCGACGAGGAGTACGCCGCCACGGTGGGCGTGGTGAACCTGGCCGACTCGGCGGCCGCGACGGGTCTGCGGGACGAGATCGAGTCGGGCGCCGGCGGCGCGTTCACCGCGTTGCGCAGCGACGGTGTCACGTCGGAACTCGGTCTGAGCCCGACGGTGTTGGGATTCAACACCTACGGCCACTTCCTGGTGTACGCCGTCATCGGTGTGGTCGACGGCGAGCCGCCGTCGCGTGAGGACCCGAGGGTCGCAACACTGGTCGCGGATCTGGTGGACGGGCATCTGGTGTCGCGGCTGGAGTCCCGCGCGACCTGACACACCGGAACGCGGTATTGACATATCTCCATTCGGCGGTCTAGCGTCGGGCATCACGTGAAAGTTTCCTAACTGGAAGCGTGCGGCCACGGCGGCGCACTTCCACCTCGCCCGAATGGAGCCCCCGTGTCGTCCCGACGTGCCCGCGCCGTCCCGCTGTCGGCGGCGGTCGCCCTGGCCGTGCTGGCCGGACTCATCACCGCCTTCCTGGCGCCGTCCCAGGCCCAGGCCGCCGGCGGCAGACTCACCGCCGAATACACCACCACCGGCGACTGGCGCACCGGCCACGTCGGCGCGATCCTGTTGCACAACACCGGAACCACCTACTCCGCCGACTGGACCATCCGGTTCGACCTGCCGGCGGGACACCGCATCACCACACTGTGGAACGCCGAGTACACCGTGGAGGGTCAACGGGTCACCCTGACCCCGCCGGACTGGCTGCGCCCGATGGCCCCCGGCAAGACACACCGGATCGGATTCACCGCCACCCGGCCCGGATCCTCGGCGGGCATCGTCAACTGCCTCGTCAACGGGCTCACCTGCGACGGCGGCCAACTCGAACCCGACGACGGCCACGTCCGCCTCGGCTACTACACCTCGTGGAGCATCTACGGCCGCGACTACCGGCTGAAGGACGTCGACACCACCGGACAGGCCGCCAAGCTCACCCACATCAAGTACGCCTTCGGCAGCGCCGACGAGTCCGGCGACTGCCACACCCTGGACCCGTGGGCGGACTACCAGATCCGGTTCCCCGCCGACCAGACCGTCAGCGGAGAGGCCGACACCTGGACACAACCCCTGGGCGGCAACTTCAACCAGTTGCTCCAGCTCAAGCAGAAGTACCCGCACCTGAAGGTGCTGATCTCACTGGGCGGCTGGACCGCGTCCGACCACTTCTCCGAGGCCGTCAAACCGGAGAACCTGGCCGACTTCGTCGACTCGTGCATCGACACCTTCATCCGCGGAAACCTGCCCGACGCCCCGCCCGGCGCCGCCTACGGCGTGTTCGACGGCTTCGACTTCGACTGGGAGTGGCCCGGTCCCGGAGGGGAGCCCGGCCAACCGTGGGACCCGGCGGACCGGGAGAACTACGGACTCATGATGACCGAGTTCCGCAGCCAACTCGACGCGCTGGAGATCGAACTGGGCCGCGAGTTCACCATGTCGTCCTACACCGCCGCCGACCCCGAGGTGTTCGAGGCGGCGTTCGACGTGCCACGCGCCAAGGCGGCGCTCGACTTCTTCGTGGTGCAGGGGTACGACCTCTACGGCCCGTGGGGCGACGTGCCCACCAACCACCAGGGCCAGTTGTACTCGCCGTCGCGCAACCCGGCCATCAACGATTACAGTGTGGACATCGCGGTGGACACGCTCCGGTCCGCCGGGATACCCGCGCACCAGATCGTCATCGGCATCCCGGCGTTCGGCCGGGGCTGGGCCGGCGTCGAGGACCGCGACGGCGGGCTCTACCAGTACGGCACCGGTCCGGCGTCCGGCAAGTACGAGCCCGGCATCGACGACTACAAGGAGATCCTGACCAAGGGCGGCACCATCAGGTACGACCGCGAGGCGGTGGCCGCCTACGTCCTGACCCCGGCGGGTGAGTTCTGGTCCTTCGACTCGCCCCGGGTGGTGACCGCCAAGGCGGAGTACGTGAAGTACAACGGACTGCGCGGCGTCATGCTGTGGGCGTTGGACGGCGACGACGACGGCGCGCTCGTGGCCGCCGCCTACGACGTCCTCGCCTGACCCTCCCCTCACGGCTTGGTTGGTCATACTGCCGGCTTGGTTGGTCATACTACGGCGAGAAATCGGACATTCGGGCCTATTCGAGGCATGTCGATCGTTGTACGGCCAACCAAGCCGTGTTTCGGGGTCAGAGGGTGAGGGTCACCGCTATCGGGCGGTGGTCGGAGTGGGGCACGTCGGGGTTGGCCGGGTCGGTGGCCGTCCAGTCGGCGGTCACCAGGACGTGGTCGATCTGCTCGGTGGAGTCTCCCGGGATGCTGTACAGCGGCCGGCTCTCGGCGAACGCGTCGTGTAGTCCCGCGTCGGTCAACACGTCCCACGCCGCGCTTCCGGGCTCCAAGTTCAGGTCACCCGCCAACACGACCGGGCCACCGCCGGCCGCCTCGGCGGCGATGCCCGCCAACTGCTCCACCTGGTCCAGTGGTCGCCAGTCCGGTGGCGGCTGCAGGTGGGTGGCGATCACCGTGACCTCCTCACCGCGCCACCGCACCGCCACCTCCAACGCCTGCGCGCCGGTGGGACCGCCCGCGACCAGTGGATGGCTCACCGTCCGCACCACCGGAAGGTTCGTCAACACGGCGTCGCCCCAGTGCTGATCGGCGGCGGGAGCCCAGACGAACTCCATGCCGAGCCGGTCGGCGATGTGACGCAGGTCGTCGTGGCCGCCGTTGAGGAACCAGCCGCGATCCACCTCGGACAGGGCGATCACGTGCGGGTCCAGCGCCGCCAGGGCGTCCGCCTGGGCGTCCAGGGACAGCCTGCCGTCGAGCCCGTAACCCATCCGGATGTTGTAGGCCGCCACCCGCAGCCCGTCCTGCGGCGGGTCGGACGACGGCGACACCGACTGCCACAGCGGCGCCACCCCGGCCAGTGCGAGTACCGCCCCGACCACCGCCGCGGTCCGGGGCGCGAACTGCAAGGTCATGGGCCGCCGGGGGTCCGGTGCGGACGGCACCAGGCCGACCGCCGCCACCGCCGCCGCGGCGACGACCGGGACCCACCAGTTCACCAGGTACAGGTCGTACGCGCCGTAGTAGCCGAAGGTCAGCACCAGGAAGCCCAGCATGGAGACCGCGAACGCGATCGCCCGGCCGCGCGGGGTGCCGCGACCGACGGTGGGGCGGCACAGCAACGCGACCACGGCGATTCCGGTGGTCCAGGCGAGGCCGAGGGCGATCACCGGCGCCCTGGCGGGATCGGGCGCCGGGAACAGGAACACCAGGACGGCGCCGGCCAGCATGAGCGCCGCGAGGTTCCGGATCCGGGACGAGGTGGCGACGCCGAGCCGCAGCAGCCACCACAGTGCCGCGGCGGCCGACACGACCCCGGCGAGCCACACCAGGCCGGAGTCCATCGACATGCCGGTGTGCGCCGGATTGCCGAACACCATGCCCCACAACAACAGCGCGGGTCCGCAACCGAGCCACGGCAGGGCGGAGCCCTCGCCTTCGGCCGGTTCCGGGCGCCGCCGCACCGCGACGCCGAGGGCGAGGAGTTCGACTGCCAGCAGTGGCCACGCCAGGAGCGGATCCCGCCACATCAGGTCCACGCCGTCGAGTGAGATGTGGACGATCGTCGCGATCCACAGCCCACCCAGGAATCCGGCGATCCCGGTGTGGGAGTCGCGGCGGTCGGCGGCCACGGCGGTGAGCCAGGTCAGGCCCGCCGCGACGGCGACCGCCGAGACGTACAGCTGGAACGCGCCGCCGTCGGTGGCCTGCAGGACGATCCGTCCCGCCACGAGGATTCCGAGGGCCACCGGCATGATGCGCGCGGCCGGGACCAGGCGCAGTAGCGGTACCACCGCGACGGGCACCAGGAACCACACGAGGGCGAACAACGCCATGTATTCGGCGGGCGTACTGCCGGCCTGCCCGAACAGGGTGATGAGCGAGGGCAGGAACACCCGGAGCGCGTCGACCAACACCACGACGCCCAGCGCGACGTCCCACCGGAACCGGTTGCCCATGCGTCCTCCTCGAAATGAACGTGAGTGATTCTCATCCATTTCGGGACGGCGGACAACCGGCCGATCGGGTGGCGGCCGCACCACGCGAGACCGTACGGGGCGCGGTCTTCACCGGGACGCCCGTCGATACGGCGACCGGTCGGCACGCACAGCGGCACGACGAGAATCCTCGCGTCGAAACACATCCGGCAGCGTGGAGTCCATTGCGGATGGACGACCGATTATCACTCCATAATGGCGTCCAGATGGCGTCCGCCGGACGGGAACGTGTCCCGTCCGGCGGACGCCGCGGTTCAGGAACCCTTGCGCGCCGACGTCTTCCGCTTGGCCTCGGCCGCCTTCCGCGCCTCCTCGAAGGCCGCGTGGGAGAGATGGTCCAGCCAGTCGCCCGATCCACTGCGGGTGACCTTCATACCGGGGTACCGCAGCCGCGCGAACGTCTCCGGCAGGTGGTCGCCGAGCCGCCGCACCGCGATCCCGCCCAGCACCTTCGCTCCCAGCACACCGTTGACCACCGCCACGCCCAGCACGAGGAACGACCACCACACCGGCAGGCCCGGACCGCCGAACGTCGTCACCGCCGCCACCGCCAGGGTCGGCAGCGACGCCAGGATGGTGAACCACAAAGCGATCTGGATGATGAGGCCGTTCTCCCCGGCGTCGTTGGAGTTCACCCGGCGGTGCGGCTCGACACCGGGAGTGGCACCGACGACCGACATGAGCACCGAGACTCCACTACCGACACCCAGCACGACGACGATCAGCGCCACGATGGGTACGACGTACCCGTACGCGCCGGTGATCACCACCATCACCGCCGACAGCAGTACCGCCGGAACCCCGAAGTACAACGCGATGGCCGTCTGCCTGCCCCGGACGTCGGCGCGCACCGTCTCCGGTCGCTCCGCCACCACCAACTGCCACAACGCGGTCCCGTCGTAGCCGTACAGGTTCGCACCCGACAACGCGATCATGAGGGCGACACCGACCCCCGCCAACGCGCCCAGCTGCGCGAACCCGCCGACCGCGCTGAACACCGCGAGGAAGATCCCGAACCAGATCGACGAACGGATCTCCAGGCTCCGCCACGGATCACGCCACCAGGTACGCAACTCCTTGCCCACCACGGCACCCCGGCGCCCGGTGGGAAGCAGTCGCCGTCCCGTGCCGCTGCCGAGCGGGCGGCGCCACCGCCGTACCGTCCGGTTCCCCGTGTACGGGCGCAGCATCGCCGCGGCGCCCACCGAGGTGAGGGCGGCCGCCACCGCCAGTCCGCCCAGCCAGGCGAGGGCGAGACCCCAGTCGCCCGCCGCGGCGGCGTCCACCGCGCGGAGCGGCCAGCCACCCGGCGACCACGCCACGACGTCCGCCGCCACCGTGCCACCGAACCCCTGGGTAAGGAACACCGGGAGCGCGTTCACCACCGGGGAGACGGCCATCCAGCCGACGAACATCGCGGCGATGAGGAGTCCGTACTGTATGGAGGCGATCTCGACACCGATGCGGGACCGCATCGCGGCGCCCAGCACCGAGTAGACCAGTCGCGCCAGCGAGACCACCGTGATCGTGAACAGCACCGCCGCCACCACCGCGACCGGAATCGCCTGCGCGGCATCGATCACCACCGCGTAACCGGCCAGGGAGAGCCCGGCCAGCAGCATCCCGGCGGCGCCGACACCGGCGAACACCGACGCCAGCAGGCTCACGCCCAGCCGCCAACGGTTCAACGGAAGCAGGGTGAAGTACTCCGGCCGGAGCACCGTCGCCCCGGAGGTCAGCACCGGCCCCAGCATCCAACCCACCAACCAGGCCAACAGCACGAAACCGAGGACGTCCGCGCCCGCGTCGGGATGCGAGAACACCGCCGTCAGCCAGGTCGCCACGACCGCCAGGCACGCCAGGACGAAGCCGACCGTCCGCTTCCACGACTGGCTGTGGCGGGCGATCGTGAACTTCAAACCGATAAGTCGGCCAACCACGACAGTTCCCCCTCCGCAGCCGCGCGCTCTCCGACGAGCCGCACGAACACCGTCTCCAGGTCCTCACCGCCACGGACCTCGTCGAGCGTGCCGGAGACCTCGACCCGGCCGGAGGCGATGATCGCCACCCGGTCGCACAGGTCCTCCACCAGCGACATGACGTGGGAGGAGATCACGACCGAACCGCCGCCCGCGACGAAACCCCGCAGGATCCGCCGGAGCACCCGGGCCGAGACCGGGTCGACCGCCTCGAAGGGCTCGTCGAGCACCAGCACCTTGGGCGCGTGCAACAACGCGGTGGCCAGGCCGATCTTCTTGCGCATGCCGGTGGAGTACTCGACGACCAGTACGCCGCGCCGCTCCGCCGCGTCGAGCTCCAGCACCTCCAGCAGTTCGGTCGTGCGCGAGGCGACGTCCGACTCGGGCATGCCTCGCAGCAGTCCCCAGTAACGCAACAGTTCGCCCCCGGTGAGGCGTTCGGGGAGGGCCAGGCCGTCGGGCAGGACGCCCAGGTCCGCCTTGGCGCGATCGGGTTCCCGCCACAGGTCCACGCCGTGCACGTAGGAGGTGCCGGAATCGGGGCGCAACAGGCCGACGGCCATCGCCAGCGAGGTGGTCTTGCCCGCGCCGTTGGGGCCGACGAGGCCGGTGAGTGAGCCGGGCGGCACGTCGAGGGTCACCTCGTCGGCGGCCAGGGTGCCGGAGAAGTCCTTGGTCAGTCGGTCGAGCCGGAACGCCGGCGCGGGTGCGTCGGTGGACATCGATCGTCACTCCTCAGTGGAAGGGTCAACCAGGACCATGCGGGCCAGGTTGTCGTACACCTCGGCGCTCAGCGCCTCGGGATCGCGCGCGCCTTCGCGCCGCAACAGCTCACCGGGCATCCGTTCCAGCAGACCCTGGATCCCCAGTGCCATCACCCGGGTGTCGAAGGGACGGAACTCCCCGGCCTCCTGCCCCTCGCGCAGGAAGCCCTCCCACTCACCGACCGCGACGTCGCCCATCGGCAGGTCGGCCGGCTCGGGATCGGCGGCGGTGGCGACGGCGATCTGCCGCAACGCGTTCATCCGCTCGGGGCGGGCGGCGGCGAACCGGAACAGGCCGGTCACCAGGCCACGCAGCACCTCTCGATAGGACTCCGCGTCGGCGGTGGACGCGGCCAGCGCCGCGTCGATCTCGGAGTTGACCGTCGTCAGGACCGAGCGGATGAGGTCCGCCCTGTCGTCGAAGTGGTACGAGATCAGGCTCGGGCTGACTCCCGCACGCTTCGCGATGCGCGAGAACGACGCCTTCCCGAATCCGGCCTCGGCGATGACCTGGATGGCGGCGTCGATAATCTGGCCGCGCCGGGCCGCCTCGATGAAGGATCGCTCCGTCGGGGAGGGCGCCTGGTCGCCCGGCGAGTTTCCTGAACGCATGACCAGGATTCTAACGCATCGGCCAGGCAGCGGCGAGCCCACCGATCCGGCCACCCTCGGCGCCCTCGATTCCGCCTGGTCCCCGCGCCGTTTCGCTTGGTCCCCGCCGTGGGGCGCTTGGTCCCCGCCGTTGCCACTCGAATCGGAATGAATCACGCATTTCGGGCGTGACTCGCCCACCGGGCGAGGACCAAGCGGGGATGAGCGCCACCGGGCGAGGACCGAGCGGGCAATGAGAGAGGCAAGTCACACTCCGGTCCGCCGCCGGTGCCGTGGCGTTCGGACACCGGGCCGACACCCTTCGCCCGGTTCCGTTAAGCCGGCGTGAACCCCGCCGCCGACATGTCCGGCCCCGCCGTCCCGCGCGGAACGAAACCCCAGGTGAACGCGGGCGGGCCGGATCGTTGCGGGCGATTTGCGCATTTCCGATACGGTGGGGCACCCACGCGACCGGACTCCACGACGACCGGCACATCGACGAGAGACGGTGACCCGACATGCACGCGCCCCCACCCGAGAGCGTCTTCGCGCGCGAGATCGCACGGCACGGCGAGGAGGTGCGGTCACCGGACGGCAACCTCGGCGCGACCGTCACCGGCGACGAGGTCAAGGGTGTCTCGTTCCTGCCCTTCACCTACCGGGCGTACTCCGAACCCGAGCTCGAACGCCAACTCACCCAACTCGCCCGGCTCGTCTGGGTGTCACGCCTCCGCGCCCGCCGCGCCGCCAAACAGGCCGCCCTCGGGTACGGCCGCGAACTCCGCGACCGCGAGGCCGAGACGCCCGCCGAACGCCGACTGTGGGAGGCGCGCGACAACACCCACATCGAGACCCGCAGCGCCAACGTCATCATCCGCGTGGGCGGTGGCACCGACTGGCGGATCCGGTTGCGGCGCGGAACCGTCCAATCGGTCCCCGAGGCAGAGTTCCTTCCCGAACTGGCCCGGCTCATCGAACTCACCATGAGCCGCTGGCGCGCCCGCATGCACCTGCTGCGCCGCGAACACCTGGGGCCGAGCGAGTTCCTGCGCGACCTCGCGCGCGGAAGGGGCTGAGGGGGACACATGGAAGCCGACACGACCGGAATCCTCACCGCCTCCCGGCTGCTCAGCCACCTGGGCGGCGGCTACGGCGACGCCGCCGCGCGCGTCGAGGACCTCACCGGCGACACGACCCGGATGTTCGAGAGCACCGCCGTGGGCGGGGCGTGGGCCGACGTCGTCCACATCATCCGGGACTACCTGGCCGACAGCCGCGACAGCTGCCACGACACCGGGAACACACTCGCCCACTACGTCACCTCCGTCCACCTCGCCGACGACGCCGGAGCCGACGTGCTCCGCCACGCCGGCCGGCAGACCGACGAAGAGGCTCCCGTGCCCGGCACCGACGCGGTCGCCGACGAGGACGCACCCGCCGCCGGCACGGGCGAGACCTCCGAACCGGACGATCCGACGGCGCGGGAGGACTGAACATGCCCGCCTGCCCAGAACACCGGCACATGGACGAGGTCGCGTTCTCCGCCCACGTCAGGGCCCTGGCCGTCGCGATCCGGGACAGGGTCGCCGAACGGACCGCGCGCACCGTCCTCAAGGACGCCGAACGCGCCCGCGAGGCCGTGCGGATCGCGATGGGAACCGACGACGTCACCGCGCGCGTCCCCGCCGACGAGGGCTACAGCCTGCTCGACGAGGACTGGCGGGCACTCGTCGACGCCTACCGGGACGACTACCGCATCGACCTGTTGTCGTTCCGGTCGAGCGACGCCGCCGAGGCGGAGGCCGGACTGCGCGACCGGCACCTGGGCTGGATCGTCGCCCGGTTCACCAGGGGCAGGCGGCTGCCGCAGCCCGGCCGGACGGCTCCGCCGATCCGCTCGCTGGAGGAGATCGCCGGCACCGGGCCGCTGATCGAGGTGCGCAGGTCCGAAGGCGGCGAGATCGACGTCGGTCTCGCCTCCGAACGTCTCGGGGACGGCATGCTGGGAGCGGCCGTCGTCGCCGACGTCGGCGGGGTCGCCGCCGCGACCACCGGCTGGGAGTCGGAGACCTCCACCCGGTTCCGGGACGAGTTCCTGCCCCGCATCCCCACCGCCGCCGGGAACCAGATCAACGTGCTGCGCGCGATGCGGAACCTGCTGGGCCTCCACCAGGGACTCCTGACCCGCGCCAGGGAGGACGTCGACCGCATCGCACACGACGGCCTCGAGGCGATCGAGTCGCACGACGACTGCTGCCCCGGCGGCGCCGACACCTTCCCCACCGGCCTCGGGCTCACCACCGGCGTCACCGCCCTCGCGGACGGCGTCGCCCGCCTGACCGGCGGCGGCACCGGGATCACACTGCTGGGCGACGGCGGCGGTCCGCTGGAGGGTCACGTGGACGACGCGCGGCGGCTCACCGCCGCCGGTGTTGTCGGGCATGAACTGGGCGGCCCCACCCCGGAGGTCATCGTGGAGAAGATCATGACGGCCCTCGACACGACCTATCGGGAGCTGGACCGCGGCTACACCGAGATCGGTGTCAACGGTTTGGGGGCGCTGGCGAAACTGATGGCCGACAACCCCGACCTGCTGCGGGCACCGCGCCCGTCCACAGAGGAGGGCACGTCCGCCGCCACGCCCGGGGAACCGTCCGACGCCGCGGCGTGACACCGAACCGTGCGGTCACACCGCCGCACCGCTCCCGCCGGAATCGGGAACGGCGTCCGGCAGCGTGCGCATCCGGCGGGTCTCGTCGGAGCGCGTCCCCCATTCGGCCGGGTCGCGCGGATACGCCACCTCGGCGAGGGTGAGGCCGTGCGCGGGCGCGACCACGACCTCGCCGCTCCGGTCGGTGCGGCGCAGCAGACCGGCCAGCCACTCGACGTCACGCCGCCCGTCGCCCACCGCCAGCATCGCCCCGACCAGGCTGCGGACCATCGAATGACAGAACGCGTCGGCGACGACCGTCGCGACCAGGATCCCGTCCTCGCCCCGGCTCCACGTCAACCGGTGCAACGCCCGGATCGTCGTGGCGCCTTCGCGGCGCTTACAGAACGCCGCGAAGTCGCGTTCACCCAGCAGGACCGTCGCCGCGCGGTTCATCGCCGCCATGTCGAGCGGGCGGGTCCACGCCAGGGTGTCGTGCCTGCGAAGCGGCGACACGCCCCACTCGGTGTCCGACACCCGGTACTCGTACCGTCGCCACAACGCGGAGAACCGCGCGCTGAACCGGGACGTCACCACGGTGGCCGCCGTGACCCGGATGTCGGGCGGGAGGATGCCACGCAACCGCCACAGCACCCGGTCGGCGTGCCGTTCCCACTCCTCGACGGGCACGTCCACGTGCGCGACCTGACCGGTGGCGTGGACTCCGGTGTCGGTCCTGCCCGCGACCGTCAAACCGGTGGCGCCCGGGAACAGCCTGCTCAGCGCCAGTCCGACCTCCCCGGCCACGGTGCGTTGCCCCCGTTGCGCGGCCCAACCCGCGAACCCGGCGCCGTCGTAACGGATGTCCAGCCGGACACGCGAAACGGCCGCGCCCGGTTCCACGTCGGGAACCGGAGCACGGCCGTCCACGGTCATGCCGGATTACTTGTCGTCGGCCTTGTCGCCGGACTCCTCGGCGGTGTCCGACTCGTCGGCCTCGGCCTCGGCCTCGGCCTTGGCGTCGTCCGCCGCCGCCTCGGTGGTGGTGGCGGGAACGGTCTCGTCGTCACCGCCGGCCAGCGCCTCGACCGCCTCGGCCTTGGCGGCCTTGCGGGTGGCCTTCTTCCGCTTGGGAGCGGGGGCCTCGGCCAGCTCCTCGACCAGTTCGATGACCGCCATGGGGGCGTTGTCGCCCTTACGGGGGCCGATCTTGACGATGCGGGTGTAGCCGCCCTCACGGTTGGTGTACCGCTGCGCGATCTCGTCGAACAGGTCATGGGTGACGTCGCGGTCGGTCATGCGCGCGATGGCGCGACGACGCGAAGCCAGGTCGCCCCGCTTGGCGAAGGTCACCAGCCGCTCGGCGTAGGGACGCAGCCGACGGGCCTTCGCCTCGGTCGTGGTGATCTTGCCGTGGCGAAACAGCGAGGTGGCGAGGTTCGCCAGCATCAGCCGCTGGTGCGCCGGCGAGCCGCCCAGGCGGGCACCCTTGGTGGGCTGTGGCATTGTTCTATAACTCCTTTATGTACGTTGCTATCCGCGTCCCGGCGACGGACGGCCTGTCACCGCGCCGCCGAGACGGGGACGGTAGCGACACAGCCCTTAGAGCCGCTCGGTCTCGCGAAGGTCTTCGCCGTCGTCGTAGTCGTCGTACTCACCGTCGTCGTAGGTGGCGGCCGCCTCGGCCGGGTCGAAGGTGCCCGGCGAGTCCTTCAGCGCCAGCCCGAGACCGGCCAGCTTCATCTTCACCTCGTCGATCGACTTCTGCCCGAAGTTGCGGATGTCGAGCAGGTCGGCCTCCGTGCGGTTGATGAGCTCGCCGACGGTGTCGACGCCCTCCCGCTTGAGGCAGTTGTACGACCGGACGGTCAGCTCCAGCTCCTCGATCGGCAACGCCAGATCGGCGGCGAGCTGGGCGTCGGCGGGCGACGGGCCCACGTCGATACCCTCGGCGGCGGAGTCGAGTTCCCGGTACAGGCCGAACAGCTCCACCAGCGTGGAACCGGCCGACGCCAGCGCGGTGCGCGGGCCGATCGACGGCTTGGTCTCCACGTCGATGATCAGCTTGTCGAAGTCGGTGCGCTGCTCGACACGGGTGGCCTCCACCCGGTAGCTGACCTTCACGACCGGCGAGTAGATCGAGTCCACCGGGATCCGGCCGATGCTCTGGTTCGGCTGCTTGTTCTGCGCCGCCGACACGTAGCCGCGGCCACGCTCGACGGTGAACTCCATGTCGAGCCGGCCCTTGGCGTTCAGCGTGGCGAGCTTCAGCTCCGGGTTGTGGACGGTCACGCCCGACGGCGGCTGGATGTCACCGGCGGTGACGTCGCCCGGGCCCTGCTTACGCAGGTACATGGTGACCGGCTCGTCGTGGTCGGAGCTGACGCACAACTGCTTGACGTTGAGCACCAGTTCGACCACGTCCTCCTTGGCACCGGGGATCGTGGTGAACTCGTGCAGCACGCCGTCGATCTTGATCGAGGTGACCGCCGCGCCGGGAATCGACGACAGCAGGGTCCGCCGCAGCGAGTTGCCGAGGGTGTACCCGAAACCGGGCTCCAGCGGTTCGATGGAGAACCGTGAACGGGTCTCGGACAACGCCTCTTCGCTGAGAGTGGGTCGCTGAGTGATGAGCACTGTGAGTTTCCTTTTCGTCGGACGCCCGCCATATGACGTCACAAACCATGGAGTACGCGCGGCCCCACGGTAGCGCGGGGCCGCGCGATCGACGCGCTACTTCGAGTAGAGCTCGACGATCAACTGCTCCTGCACCTGGGTGTCGATCACCTGACGTGCCGGAAGCGAGTGGACCAGGATCTTCATCTTCGAGGGGATCGGCTCCAGCCAGGCGGGGACGTTCTTGTCCCCGGCCTCGGCGCGGGCCACCACGAAGGGGGTCATCTCGGTGGACTTCGGCCGGACCTCGACGATGTCCTTGGCCGTCACCCGGAACGAGGGGATGTTGACCTTGCGACCGTTCACCATGAAGTGGCCGTGGGTCACCAGCTGCCGGGCCATGTCACGGGACTTGGCGAAGCCGGCGCGGTACACGACGTTGTCCAACCGCGATTCGAGGATGCGCAGCAGCTCCTCACCGGTCTTGCCGGCGCGCTTGTTGGCTTCCTCGTAGTAGTTGCGGAACTGCTTCTCCAGCACACCGTAGGTGCGCTTGGCCTTCTGCTTCTCCCGCATCTGAAGCAGGTACTCGGTCTCCTTGGGGCGACCGCGGCCGTGCTGGCCGGGCGGGAAGGGACGCGATTCGAGCGGGCACTTCGCGCTCTCGCACTTGCTGCCCTTGAGGAACAGCTTCATCTTCTCGCGGCGGCAGCGACGGCAGTCGGGTCCGGCGTAACGAGCCATGGTTCATCTACTCCTTTACCTCAGACCCGCCGCCGCTTGGGCGGACGGCAACCGTTGTGCGGCTGCGGCGTGACGTCGTTGATCGAACCGACCTCCAGGCCCGCGGCCTGAAGCGAACGGATCGCGGTCTCGCGGCCCGAGCCGGGGCCCTTGACGAACACGTCGACCTTGCGCATGCCGTGCTCCATGGCACGGCGGGCGGCGGCCTCGGCGGCCATCTGCGCGGCGAACGGGGTCGACTTGCGCGAGCCCTTGAAGCCGACCTGCCCGGAGGACGACCAGGAGATCACCGCGCCGGTGGGGTCGGTGATCGAGACGATGGTGTTGTTGAACGTGCTCTTGATGTGGGCGTGGCCCACCGCGACGTTCTTCTTTTCCTTACGGCGGAGCTTCTTGACGCCGCCGCGTGGCTTAGGTCCAGCCATTGAGTGATGCGCTCCTATTGCTTAAGTCTGCGGCCGGTTACTTCTTACCGGGCTTCTTCTTACCGGCGACCGTGCGCTTGGGACCCTTGCGCGTACGCGCGTTGGTCCGGGTGCGCTGTCCGTGCACCGGCAGACCGCGGCGGTGCCGGATGCCCTGGTAACAACCGATCTCCACCTTGCGGCGGATGTCAGCGGCGACCTCGCGGCGCAGGTCACCTTCCACCTGGTAGTTAGCCTCGATCCAGTCGCGGAGCTGGACCAGCTCACCGTCGGTGAGTTCGTGCACGCGCTTGTTCGGGTCGACCCCGGTCTGCGCACAGGTCTCCACGGCGCGGGTGCGGCCCACACCGAAGATGTACGTGAGTGCGATCTCCAGGCGCTTGTCGCGCGGCAGATCGACCCCTACCAAACGTGCCATATCTGGGCTGTGTCTCCTTGATAAGGCGGAGGTCTGCACCGTTCGCGCCTCTCCACCTGCCCGGGTGGAGCCCCGGCCTCCGCGCCGGGGGTGTCCTGGACGGCACTCAGTGTGACGAGTGCGGCCCATGGCGAACAGTGATGTCATTTCACGTGGCGTACTGACCGAAGATCGGCGGCGTTAGTGGCTCAGCCCTGACGCTGCTTGTGACGCGGGTCCTCGCAGATGACCATGACGCGGCCGTTGCGACGGATGGTGCGGCACTTGTTGCAGATCTTCTTGACGCTCGGCTTAACCTTCACAAGCCCTACTTGGTGTCGTCAGTCATCGGTAGCGGTAGACGATCCTGCCGCGGGACAAGTCGTACGGCGACAGCTCCACCACCACCCTGTCCTCGGGGAGGATTCGGATGTAGTGCTGCCGCATCTTGCCGCTGATATGCGCCAAGACCTTGTGGCCGTTGGTCAGCTCCACCCGGAACATGGCGTTCGGGAGGGGCTCGATCACCCGGCCCTCGATCTCTATCGCGCCGTCTTTTTTCGGCATGTTCTCCGCTACTGTGACTTTCTCGGATCCGATACTGAGTGGTGCTGTCGTCTCAGCCGCGTCCGTCTCCCAGGGGAAGCGCACCCAGGCATGACGGACAAGACGCGCAGCGCCATCTAGAGAGCTTACTAGCCGCGACGCGGTAAAGCCAGCCACCCCCGCCGCGCCCCGCTATCGGGCGTGTCACATCCCCCGTTCTAAGGCCGCCCGCGCCGCGGCCGGTTTACACCGTACACCCCGTGGTATACGGTGTAGACCATGGCTGACCGCTCCACCGCCGCACGCATCGCCGACGCGGCACTGGCGATCCTGCACGAGGAGGGCGCCGACGCCGTGACCATGCGTCGCGTCGCCGCCGCCACCGGCATCACGCCCATGGCGATCTACAAGCACTACCCGAACCGGCGGGCACTACTGCGCACGGCCGCCGATACCGCCTTCGCCGACATCGGCGCCGCGTGGGACAGGCCACGCCCCGACGACTTCACCGAGCGCTGCGACAGCCTCATGAACGATTTCCTGGACTTCGCGCTCGGCAAGCCGAACCTCTACGCGTTCCTGCTCGCCGAGCGCCGTGATGAGGCGCGGCGCTTCCCCGAGGACTTCGCGGACGGCGCCTCGCCCACGTTCGCCCCGGTCGTCGCGCTCATGAACGACGGCATGCGCGAGGGAATCCTGCGTCGAGATGATCCCCTCGAAACCGCGTTGGTCATCACCTCCCACACCCAGGGGCTCGTGCAGCTCTACCTGGCGGGCCGCATCGGCCTGTCCGAGACCGACTTCCGCGCGCTGTGCCGCCGGACCGTGCAAAGGATCTTCGATGGCCTCAAAGCCTGACCGTACGAAGTGGATGACGGCGGCGGCGGTCGTGCTGTCGGCCGTGCTGTTCTACTTCGGCACCGGTTTCACCCCGGTATGGGTACTGACCTGGATCGCACCGTTGCCGGTGCTGTTCGCCGCCGCGCGGGTCCGCCCGGTCGCCGCCTGGGCGGCCGGAGCCGTGGCGTACCTGCTCGGCTCGCTGAACAGCGTGACGTACTACCTCGGCTCCCACGACGTACCGCTGCCGATCGCATTGGTGATCCTGACCGGCAGTGCCGCCCTGTTCGGCGCGGCGACTCTGGTGTTCCGCGTCCTGACCGGGCGGGGACTTCCGCTGCTCGCCGCACTGGTGCTGCCGGCGGTGTGGACCGCCGGGATCTTCCTGTTCTCGCTCGGCTCACCCGTGGGCGTCATCGGGCCGATCGTCAGCGCTCAGGCCGACGCACACGTCGTCCTCCAGATCGCCGCCGTCACCGGCGGCTGGGGTGTGGCGTATGCGGTGCTGCTGTTGCCGGCGGGCATCGCGGCACTGACCGCGCCCGGTGCCGCACGGCGGGCACGGATCCGCACCGGCGTGATCAGCGCGACGGTGGTGGCCGTGGCGCTGGGCTTCGGGGTCGTCCGGCTCTCCGGCGCCGAGGACGGCGACTCCCGCACCGTCGCGCTCCTGGTCCGCGACCACGCGCCCTGGGGCAGTGACATGGCGACGCCCGAAGGCCGGGACATGCTCACGGCGTACCTGGAGCAGATCGCCTCGCTGCCACCCGACGTCGACCTGGTCGTGTTGCCCGAAGGCGCGTTCAAGGCCGACGACGACAGCCTGGCCGACCTCGTCGAACCACTCTCGACGCTGGCGCGGGAACGCGGCACCGACATCGTCGTCGGGCTGATCCTGTTCACCGGGGGCGGGAAGTACAACACGTCGTACGCCGTACCCGCCGACGGCAGCGACCCGGCGATGTACGTGAAGTGGCACAACAACAACGGAGCCGGCGGCGTCACCGACGGCACCGAACTGGCGACACTGCCCGGAGACCCGCGCGTCGCGCTGGCCAACTGCATGGACATGAACTTCCCGGACCCCGCCGCCGCCTACGCCCTCGAAGGGGCACGGCTCCTGGCGATCCCGGCCGCCGACGAGGACGTCAACGGCCGGCAGCACGCCGTCACGGGTTCCCTTCGGGGTGTGGAGAACGGCATGAGTACGGCCTGGTCGGCGCAACGCGGCAGTCTGCTGATCACCGACGCGTACGGCCGCATCCTCGCCGAGGACCGCACCGACGGGACACGCGACTTCGTGAGCGTGGTCGCCGAGGTCGCACCCGGTCCGAGCGCGACACCGTACAGCCGGCTCGGCGACTGGTTCGCCTGGTCCACGGTCGCCGCCGTGGCGGCGGCGGTGGGGTTCCTCGCGCTGACCCGGTCGATTCGCGGCCGTCGCGGCGGTACCGGCGGCCCCACGACCGCCCCGGCCACCCCGCAGCGGGTCGCGTCGCCGACGTAGACCCGGCAGCCCGCCGGCCGCCACACGGCAGGCGCACCGTGTGGCGGCCGGCGGGGGTCACCCGGGATGTTCTCCGCCACCGGTGGCGTCAGACCGGCCAGAAGTCCCCGGTCGCCGGGTAGGTCATGGCGTTGACGAGCAGCAGGACGGCACCCGCGGCCGATGCCCGTTCGCGCGCCGGCGATCACGGCCTCGTAGCCGACCACCACCTGCCGCTCCATCTGGGCGAGCAGGCCGGACAGGTCCTCGAACAACCGGTAGGCGATCGAGTCGGTGCCGGCCTGTATCCGCGTGGACCGTGCCGGAGGCAGGCGGCTCGGGGCGGGCGAGGCCGGCGGGTTCAGCCGGCCGGGTCGGTCGTCTTCTGCCGGTTGGCGTGGAAACGCGCCTTCTTCTCCCGGTTGCCGCACGTGTTCATGTCGCACCACCTGCGGGTGCGGCTCCGGCTGGTGTCGAAGAAGGCAGCCCGGCAGGTCGGTGACGCGCACAGGGCCAGCCTGCCGTCCCGTTCGCCCGAGATGACGTCGATGGCGTCGGCGGCGATCACGCCGAGGGCGTCCGCCACACCGGAGGTCGATCCGAGCCGCCACAGTCGCTTCCCCTCGGGCGTCAGAACGGCCACCGCCCGCCCCCGGGCACTGCGGTCGTTGACGACCTGGAGGGCGGAGACGGGCATGGCGTCCCCGGTCGCCGCCGCCGTCGCGGCGGCGTGGATCGACTCCCTCAGTTCCCGCGCGACCGCGAGCTGGGCGGGGGAGCAGGAGTCCACGGCGAGGCCGTACACCGCGAGCCAGTCGACGAGCCTCCCCGGGGTGGGGATGCGCTCCACGGCGTCGCCGCAACGCTCCGTCAGTGTCGCCGTGAAGCTGGTCGCCAGCACGTTGCCGAGGCGGAATTCGGGGAACTCAGCAGCACGCATGGAACCACCATAGCCGGTTGCGCGCCGCCGAGGTACGTGTTAGAACTGTCTATGCCGGTTCGCGAACCGGCATAGACAGTTCCGTCTCATCAGGAGGTCTCGATGTCCAGCACCGACGAGGTTCGAGAGTTCGAAGCCCACGCGACCGACGCCGAACTGGACGACCTGCGGGCGCGACTGGCCTCGGCCCGGCTCCCGGAACGCGAGACCGTCCCCCACACCGCGCGCGGCGCGCGTCGATGGGACCAGGGCGTTCCGCTCGCCGACCTCGCCGGACTCGTCGACTACTGGCGCACCGACTACGACTGGAGGGCGTTCGAAGCGCGCCTCGACCGGATCGGCCAGTTCCGCACGACCGTCGACGGTCTCGGGATCCACTTCCTGCACCGCCGGTCCGCGCGTGCCGACGCCACTCCCCTGGTCATGACGCACGGCTGGCCGGGCAGCGTCGCCGAGTTCGTCGACGTGGTGGACGCACTGGCGGCCCCGGCGGACGAGACCGCACCGGCGTTCCACGTCGTGGTGCCGTCGCTGCCCGGCTTCGGTTACAGCGACAGGCCCGCCGTCCCCGGATGGGGGACCGAGCGAATCGCCGCCGCGTGGGTGGAACTGATGGGGAGGCTCGGCTACCACGAGTTCGCGGCCCACGGCGGCGACTGGGGAGGCAACATCACCACGGTCCTCGCCGGCAGATTCCCGGCGCACGTCCTCGGCATCCACACGACGTTCGCGGAGGGACCACCCGGGTTGACCACGGACGGGTTGACGGCGGTCGAACGCGAGTGGACCGAGGAGACCCGCGACTTCTACGCCGGTCCTCGCGGGGCGTACGCGAAGCAGCAGGCCACCCGGCCGCAGACCATCGGTTACTCGCTCGTCGACTCACCCGTCGGACTCCTCGCCTGGATCCTCGACAAGTTCGCCGAGTGGTCGGACACCGAGGACAGCCCGTTCGAGACCATCTCCCGAGACCGTGTACTCGACAACGTCACCCTGTACTGGCTGACACGGACCGGGGCGTCGGCGGCCCGCATCTACCACGAGAGCCACGACTCGCTCGCCCCCGAGCTGAGGGTCGACGTCCCGTCCGCGATCACCATGTATCCCCGCGACATCGAGAAGACCCCGCGCCCGTGGGCACGGGAACGGTACCGGCGGATCGTCCGATGGCGGACGCCCGAGACCGGCGGGCACTTCCCGGCCCTGGAGGTCCCCGGGTACTTCGTGGCGGATCTGCGGGCGGGCCTCGCGGCGGTACTGGCCGCCCAACCGTGAACGACCGGGTCGCACCCGGAACGGCGCGCGTGGGGAGTGTGCTCCGGTGTGGACGCGCCTCAGTCGACCAGCCAGCCCCGCCGGGCCGCCTGCACCCCCGCCTGGAACCGGGTCGCGGCGCCGAGCTGCTCCGACAGGCGCGCGATCCGGCGCCGGACGGTGTGGACGTGCACACCCAACTGACGCGCGATCGCCTCGTCCTTGACCCCGCCCGCCAACAGTGACAACAGCTCACGGTCGGCGGGTGCCGGTGCGTCGGGCGCCGCCCCCAACGGGACGGCGGTCCGCCAGATCAGCTCGAAGAGCGGCACCAGCACGTTGCCGAGGACACCGTCCCGGATCAACAGCGCCCGCTCCCGTGCGTCGGCGTCGGGTGTGGGCGGCAACAGGGCCGTGCGGCCGTCCGCGATGAGCAGCTTGGTCGGGATCTCCACCGCGATGCGCGCCGACATGCCTCCGACGGTGAGTGCCGCGATGGCCGCGCCCCGGCCGGGGAAGTCCAGGGCACTGCGGTCGAACACCCGCCGGATCTTCACACCCCGGGCCTGCGCGGCCCGCAGCCCCGGAGAACCGGCCACGGCCGGCGGGTGCGCCTGGGCGTAGGGCGGCGCGTCCAGCATGAGCAGTTCCCGCTGGCAGGAGTCGACCAACGCCCGGGCACGTTGCCCGATGGCGGTCCTGCCGGTGATCACCTCCACCGCCTGTACCGGGATGTCCCCGTCCGTGGAGGTGAGCAGTTCGGCCGCGAGCCTCGGCACCTCACTCTCGGCGCGGCGCAGCCGTGCCGCCTCGTCGTAGACGACGGCCAACCGGCGCTGCAGCATGCCGTGCAGCGCGGCGGCGGGTGCGACCGCCACGAGCTCGCCGTCCGCATCGCCGCTCAGGAAACCCTTGTCCAGCAGGGATCTCCGCACGTCCGGGCCGGTCTCCGTCCCGGCCAGTTCCGAGGCGGTGAAGGCGCGCCCCAAGGCGAGCGCCCGCTGGTACAGCCGGGTCTCCGCAGGTGACAGGTCGAGCCAGTCGAGGCGATCGCAACCCTCGGTCATCCGCAGAGTCTCACCCGTCCGGCATGTGGTCACAAGTGGGGATGTGGACAAGTGACCATATCGACATATTGCCCTGCGACGTTCTCGCGATCTTGAATGAGACGACCACCGTCCCGCCGGCACCGGGACGCGACCCCCGATCAAGGAGAACACGTGCGTCCCACGCGTGCCCGACTACTCGCCGTCACGGCGGCGGTATGCGCCGTGACCCTCGGCCTGCCGGCGATGCCCGCCGCGGCCGAGGAGACCGACAATCCCGATGTCACGCTCGATCCCGCGAGCGAGACCCCCGTCCAGGTCACCGGATTCGCCGACGAGACGACGGAGGACGATCCGGCCGCCGCCGCCGTGGCGCACCTGGCGGACCACACGCAGACCTACGTGATCGCCGACCCGGCGGGCGATCTGACCGAACTCGGCGTCACCGGTGACGACGGCCAGACCACCGTCCGCTTCGGACAGACCTTCGAGGGCGTGCCGGTGTTCGGCGCGCAGTACCTCGTGCACATGACCGATGGCGACGACGGCCGCGTCGTCACCGGTGCCACCGGTAAGTTCTTCACCGAACTGGACGTCGACACCACCGCCGACGCCACCGAGTCCACCGCCACCGAACGCGCCGAGGGCTACATCCTCGCCGGGATCGCCGACGGCTGGGTGTCCACCGAGGACGCGCCCGAGGTGGCCTCGGAGTCCCACGGGCTGACGGTGCTGCCCGACGGTTCCGGGCGCCTGGTCTGGCACGTCACCGTCCGCACCTTCGACCCGCAGACGGGAACGCCGGTGCAGCGTGAGGTCTTCCTCGACGCCGACGCGGCCTTCCCGGTCCTGGACTACAGCAGCGTCCGGTTCGCCGACGTCACCGGCACCGGCGTCACCGCCGACGGCCGCACCGTCGACGTCCGGCTCACCGAGACCACCGACGGCTACGAACTCCGTGACTCGTCACGCGCGTTGTCCGACGGCGACATCACCACCTGGGACGGCCGCGGCTACGACGTGTCCTCCGTACTCGGGCTGTGGCCCTCCGGCCTCACCCCCTACTCCTCCCCCGACACCCACGTGGACGGCGACCTCAGCGAGGCCGGTGCCGTGGACGCGCACGTCAACGCCGGACACGTCTACGACTACTACGCCTCACTCGGGCGCGACGGACTCGACGGCCAAGGCTCGGCGATCGACTCGATCACCGGCGTCACCCAGATGGGACAGCCGTTCGTCAACGCGTTCTGGGACGGCCGGAAGATGGTCTACGGCAGCGGAGACGCCGAGTACCACTCGATGGCCGCCGAGACCGACGTCGTCGGGCACGAGATGACCCACGGCGTCATCGAACACAGCGCGAACCTGGTGTACGCGCACCAGTCGGGCGCGATGAACGAGGCACTGGCCGACTACTTCGGCAACGCCATCGACGTCGAGGTCAACGGCACCGACATGTCCGACCCGGACGCGGGCCTGATCGGTGAGGACCTGTGCCGCACCCTCTCGCCGCGGGACTGCGCGCTGCGCGACCTCAACGACGGCGCCACCACCGCCGACTACAACCCCGTCACCTACGACTACGACGGCGGCGGCGTCCACTTCAACTCGACGATCTTCGGCGGCGCCCTGTGGGACATCCGCGAGGCGCTCGGCGGTGAGGACGCCGACCGGCTGGTGTACAAGGCGCTGACCGAGTACATGACACCGCTCGACGACTTCGTCGACGGCCGGAACGCCGTCATCGCCGCGGCCGTGGCGTTGAAGCTGTCGCTGTGGGACGTCCTCCTGATCGGGAAGGCGTTCGTCGACCACGGGATCTGGCGCGGCTGGGAGGCCCGCCTGGGCATGGACGGCAAGGAACTGCTCGGGCCGGTCACCACGACCCGCACCGAGCCCAACGCCAAGGACGGCGTGTGGACCACCTCGAACTCCGACGCCAGCGGCGCGGACCTGTACCAGGTGTTCACCGGGAAGACCACGGGACGCTCGGAACCGATCCAGCTTTCCACGGAGGACACCGTGGAGCGGGTCTTCAACGTATACCCGGTGACCGACGGTGAATGGGTCGCCTGGGCGGCCTGGGGAGACCACTACATCTCCATCATGCGGGCCAAGGCCGACGGCTCCGGTGAGCCGGAGGAGGTCGCCAGGACCGCGGGCAACTTCAGCAACCTGACGATCTCCGGCGACCATCTCGCCTGGCAGATGACCGACTACCGGTTCGGATCCAAGGTGGTGTACATGGAGGTCGGTGGACAACCGACCCCCGTCGACAACACCTACTACCAGAACAGTTGGACACCGTACATCCACGAGGGCACACTCCTGTACCTCAACATCGACATCCGCACCGAGTACGACCAGATCGAACCGGTCCTGCTCGACCTGGAGACCGGTGAGAAGACGGTGCTGCCGTTGCCGGACTACGACCCGGAGTACGGCGTCCGCTGGATGCCGCCGGTCATGACCGACGACCACATCGTGGCGTTCGCCGACCTGGCGCCCGGCGCCACCGGCACGCTGCTGCGCTACTCGCGCGACGGCGGCGCGCCGACCGTCCTGATCGACGAGAACGCCGAGGGCGCACCGATTCCCGGTGGCGTCGACGCCACCGACCAGGCGATCACGTTCAGCCACTGGCCCGGTACGACCGTCCCGAAGATCATGCAGATCCCGATCGACGGCGGCACCGTGGAACAGGTCTCGTGCTCGGCCGGTATGCAACCGATGTTCGACGCCGACAGCGGCACCCGCGTCGTCTACTTCGACGGCGCGGCCGGTCACACCGCCCTGGTGACCCGGAACAAGCCCAACCCCCGCTGCTGACACCCGCGACACCCCGAAGGCCCGCCGTTCGACCGAACGGCGGGCCTTCCCGTCCGCACTCGCGTCCCGGAGGCGAATCCGGGTGCGACCGCCGTTCCGTCACGGTTACGATCATCAGTCCACGGAGGCGATTCCGGCACCGCGTCTCCGCGCCCGCCCCTTTTCACCGTCCCGAGGTGCCGCCCCATGCCCAGATCCACAGTGCTCGCCTGCCTCGCCGCGATCCTGTTCACCGCCACCGCGTGCGGTGCCACCGGGACGATGGGCGGCTTCGACTTCGAGTCGGAGGCGGCGATGGCCGAGGCGTCCCGCCATCTGGCCACACAGGACGGTGTATTCGTCGGTGGCGAGGTGCCCTCGCTCAACAACGAATCCCTGTCGGCGACGGTGACCGCCATCGTCCTCGCCGACGGCACCGGCGTCACCGAATTCCACACCGACGACCACACGGGACGGATCCTGGCACTGCCCGACGGTTCCGTACACGTCGAGGCGCCGAAGGGGTTCTGGGAGGACCGGCGATTCCCGGCCGACGTCGCCGGACGCCTCGCCGAGCACTGGGTGAAGGTCGCGGAGGACGACTGGGTCCGGCTCGGCCCCACGTTCCGGCCCGACAACCTCGCCCTGGAACTGTTCCACCGGTTGGACGACTTCGGCGCACTCGACGGTGACCTGCCGGACGCGGAGACCGTCGACGGCGAGTCGGTCGTGGACCTCTCCACCACCACCGGCCGGTTGTTGCTCACCGCCGAGACACCGCATCGACTCGTCGCCGTGGAGGAGACCCTGTTGACCCTCAACGACCCGGTCAACGGCGGCAGCACGACGGGCACCTTCACGATGCGGATCGCCACACCCGACGAGGTGGCCGCCACCGGCGACACGCTCCGGGAGGTCTTCGAGGCCATGGACGCACCGTTGGCCCTCACCGGCACCACGGTGACGATCTCCCGCGAACAGGCCGACTGCTGGATGGACGGCCCCTGTGAACTGTCCGCCGACGTCCAGGTCGGCGTCACCGGCGACCTGGAGTTCACCGGCGACATCGAGGTCGTCTACTCCGCCTACGTCGAACTCGAAGACAGCGAGACGAAGCACTGCGGAGAAACCGAATCGATCTCCGGACCCGACACGGTCGGCCTCGGATGCGACCTCCGATTCTCACGAGAGGCCATGGAATCCAGCTCCGGAAGCTACTTCTGGGACGCCGTCGCCCACACCGTCGCCGTCTACGCGTTCGACGCCGAGGCCGCCTGGGCGTCGGTGGAGTCCGTCGTGACGAAGACCGGCTGACCGCCCCGCAACGCCACACGCCTAGGACCCCCCATGCCCCGCAGGATCGCCGCGCTCGCGGCACTCACCACGGCGCTCACCGGCTGCACCGGGACCGCCGTCTTCTTCGACCCCACCGCCGAGATCAAGGCCGCCGCCGCCGAGGCGTTGGCGGACCTCGCCGCACTGCCCGCCCTGCGCGTCCAGGGCACCGTGCCGTCCATCGGCGGCGACGGCCTTCAGGAGGCCGTCATCGACGCGACCGTCGTCAACGGCGGCTCCGCCTGGACCGAGTTGACCACCGGACGCGGCGAGGCCCACCTCCTGTCGGTCCCGGACTCACTACACGTGGCCGCCGACGCGGGATTCTGGGAGGACGAGTACTTCCAGCCCGGCATGACCGGTGAACTCGACGGCCGATGGGTGCGGCTCGACCCGGTCGAGTGGATCGACCCCGGGCCGCTGTTCGACCCGTCCCACCTCGCCGCGACCATCGGCGAGGCGTTCGAGATCGACGACACGCTGGAGATGGTGACGCCGGCGACCGTGGACGAGGACGGCGTCCCCGCGTTCCCGATCCCGTACGGGGACGGCCACCTGTACGTCAGTGCGGAGGCGCCGCACCGGTTCCTCGGCGTGGACACACTCGTGTCCCTGTCGGCTCCCGACAACACGATCCGCAGAACCGTCGACGTCGTCGTGAAACCGGCCGCCCGCGACCACGTGGCCGGAATCGCCGAGGCGGCGAACGCGGCGGTCCCCGAGATGGCCGAACCGTTCAGCCTCGCGGGCGAAGCCGTCGTCGAATGGGCCGGCAGCGAACTGGACTGTGTCCCCGGCATCGTCTGCGAGATGTCCGGGTCGGTCGAGGTCGAGGTCACCGACGACTCCTTCACCGAGCGGCTGCTCCTGGTCCAGACGGCGACGGTCAAGGCTGACGGACTGGGTGAGGAGACCTGCGTCGGCACCGCGACCGCCGAACTCGTCGACACGGTCGAGCTCAGTTGCGAGACCCGGTTCTCCGGCGCCGAGGGGAGGTTCGAGGGCGAGCACGTCGTCGAGTGGGTCGGTGTCTACACGTTCGACACCGAGGCGGCGGCGGAGGTGCTCTCCACGCAGTTCGCCGCCGCGACGGCGTGACGGCGGACCGCACGACCGTAGCTCCACCATGGACGGACTCGACCACTTCGAGGACGACGCCACCACACCACAGCCCCACCGTTCTCGGAAGGAGAACCATGTCCCGTAAGACCACCGTCGCGCTATCGGCGCTGGTACTGCTCACCGCCACCGCCTGCGGGCCGTCGGCCACGTTCGGCGGTTTCGAGACCGAGGCAGAGGCCGTGATCGCCGAGGCGATGCGCGACCTCGCCACCCGGCCGGCCCTGCACGTCACGGGTGACATTCCCATCATGGGTGGACGATCCCTGTCGATGGGCACCTTCACGGCGACCACGTTGGCTAACGGCACGAGTTGGGCGGAGTTCACCAACGGCGGTGCCTCCGGCGGCATGATGTCACTGCCGGACGGCTCCACGCACGTCAAGGCCGAATCGGCGTTCTGGGAGGCGGAGGCATATTCGGCCGAGGCCGCCGAACGGTTCGTGCCCGAGTGGGTGACCGTGAACCCGACCGAGTGGCCTCACTTCGGGGCGCTGTTCGATCCCGACACGATCGGACTACAGGTGTTCGACGAGATGGCCGAGGCGGTGGAGAGTGACCTGCCCGAACCCACCGAGGCCGACGGCATCGAGGTACTGACCTGGGACGTCTCCGGTGGCACGGTCACGATCACCGCGCAGTCACCCCACCGGCTGGTGGCGGTCGAGGAGGTCATGCTGTCCATCTCCACGATGGACTCGGGTGCGTCGTTCACCGGCACGGTCTCCATCGCCCCCGCCCCTGACGACGAGGTCGACGCGATGCGTGAAGGCGTCGCCACCGCCCTCGAAGGCATGACCATGCCCTACACCTCGACCGACACCGAGATGACGATGTCCGACGAATGGGTCGAGTGCGGCGGGTTGATCGACTGCGCGCTCGGCGCGAGTTCGCGCGTGGAGTTCGACACCGGCCACTTCCCCGAGGGTGTCGAGGTGGTGTTCACCGGGATGGTCGAGATGGACGGCCTGGGAACCGAGACCTGCACCGAGTCGAAGGCGTTGAACGAACCTGACGACCTCGACTTCAGGTGTGCGGTCCACTTCGACGACGCCGAGGCGGGCCGGGAGTACCAGTACGGTTGGGGCTTCTTCGCCAACTCCTTCGGCCGGTACGCCTTCGACGCCGAGGCGATGTGGGAGTCGATCGCACCGGGCTTCGACTAGACCGACCAGTCACCGCCCACGCCGCTTGCCCCATGACCCGCTTGGTCCCCGCCCGGTGGCGGAATCGTGTCCGCTTTGTCCGTGAGATCGCTGTACGTCCTGATCTGCGGTGGACCAAGCGCACAACGGCCGGGACCAAGCGGGAGGGAGGTGGGGCGGGCGGCGTCAGACGCGGACTCGGCGGGCGGTCAGCACGTGCGCGGGCGGCAGGTTCCGCATGACCGGACGGCTGATCGTTATCTCCGCGAAGCGTTCCGCCAACAGTGCCCGGAACCGCTTCGCGGCGGGCATCGAGTACGCACCGACGTAGTTGAACGTCGTGAACACGCCGCCGTCGGGACACACCGCCGCGGCGACCGCGTCCAGTACGGCGGTCTGGAGGCCCACCGGGAACGCGGCGAACGGCAGACCGCTGACCACGGCGTCCACCTTGCCGACCCCCCGTTCCGTCAACAACCGGACCAGGTCGGCCGCGCTGTCGTTGACGACCTCCACCTGCGGGAACCGCAGTGCGAGGCGTTCGGCGAACTCGCCGTTCAGTTCGACGGCGACGTGCCGCCCGTTACCCGCCAGCCGTTGCTGTATGCCGGCGGTGAGCGCCCCCGTGCCCGGCCCGAGCTCCGCGACCGTGGGCTTCTCGTATCCGGTGAGCACCTCCGACATCGCGGCGGCCAGATAACTCGACGACGGCAGGACCGCCCCGGTCTTGCCGGGTGACCGCAGCCACGACCAGAGGAAGACGCCCGCGTCGGCCCAGTAGCCGGAACGAGGCGGACGAGTGTCGGTAGACGTGTTCATCCCGGAGAAGACTACGGCACGAACGCCCGTCCCGGTAACCCCGATCTCGACGGACCCACCTGACGAACGGGCTACCGGCCGGTAGTGCTATCGCACCCGGTGGGGACCACCGAGGCGACGCCCCCGCCTCAGTCCCCGGTGTCGGCCGTCGCCAGCCGGGCGGCGACGTTCTCCCTCGCCATCCGGTTCCACGCGAGGTACCCGCGCACCACCAGGAACGCGAACACCACGTACACCAGCGCGGAGAACCACAGGCCGGCCATCATCTGGAACGGCACGCCCACCGCGTCGACGGCCAGCCACACCAGCCAGAACTCGACCAGGCCGCGCGCCTGGGCGGCGAAGGCGACGATCGTCCCCACGAAGATCCAGGCGTCGGGGATCGGACCCCACGAGTCGCCCCGCCACGCCAGGTAGAGGGCGTACACGGCGGTGCCGACGACCATGACGGCGGCCATGATCGCCCACTCGGTGCGGGTGGCCCGTCGCACCGGCAGCCCGAAGACGTCACGCCGGTGACGCCACCAGGCCCACCAGCCGTACGCCGAGATCAACAGGATCACGATCTGCCTGTCCCGCAGCCCGCCCATGTCGGCGTCGGCGTACACCATGAACAACAGCACGGTGGCGAGGATCTGCACCGGCCACACCCATAGGGTGCGCCGCGCCGCGAGCAGGACCACGGTGACAGCCGCCACCTGCCCGACCAGCTCCGCCCACGAGGCGTGCTGACCGAGGAGCGTCAACCCGTGCGTCTGTAGGTACTCCATGCCGGGTCGTCCCTACCGTCCGGCGGTTTCCCGGTCGAGGCGACGTTGGTCGGCCTCCTGGAGCGCGGGCCGGATGAGTGCCCGCTCCATCAGGGTGACCGCGCCCATGACCGCGCCGAGCGGGCCGGCCACCCACAGCGGCCAGAAGTCCTGGGTGCCGTTGCCGGTGATGAACGCGATGAGCCAGATCGTGGTGCAGATCGCGACCGGCACCATCCAGCCGAACCACATCCACTTGATCCACACCGGCGTGCCGCGGCGCGGCACCGGGACACTGCGCACCGCCCCGGTACGCAACTCCCCGTGGTCGCTGACGGCCAGGACGCCGCGTCCGGTGCCCATCAGGTCGCCCGTGATCGGGGTCAGGTCGCCGACGGTCTTGGCCTCGTACACCTGCTGCAGCCGCTCGTCGTACTCGGCCAGGGTGAGTCTGCCCTCGTCGACGGCGGACTTCAGGAGCCGCGACACCAGCTCGCGGTCGGAATCGCCGATGCGGAGCTTGTCTTTCTCGTTCACTTCCGGGCGCCTTCGGGGAGGTGGTAGGGAGTCGACCAACGATATCCGGTCTCCACACCGGGCCGGGCGGCCCGGTGACGACGGGACGTCAGTCGTTCATCAGGGTGGTCCAGGTCGCTATCGCCATGCCGAGCGCGACGAAACCCAACGGCCAGACCGGCCAGAAGTACGACAGACCGCCACCGGCGATACCGGTGATCAGCCAGATGCCGCACAACACCATCGTCAGGGTGCCGAAGCCGACCCACATGCTCCGCACCTCGGCCCACTTACCGCCTCGGTGCCGTCTCGCCGTGGCGGCCGGGCCGCCTGGCGGGCGCCGCTGGAGGGCCGACCGGCTCACCGGCGCGGTGCCCGGCAGATCGCCGAGCAGCCCGTCCAGGTCCCGGTACGTCTTGGCCGCGTACGCCCGTGCCACCCGTTCGTCGAACTCGGCCAGCTCCAGTCGGCCCGCCTCGAACGCGACACGCAGTTGGTCGGCGACCTCACGACGCTCGGCGTCACCCACGCGCTTCTCGTCGTCCATGCCACCGTCCGTCCCGGTCGTCGTTCCGCAGGTCCCATTGTGCCATCAGTGTGACGTCAGGTCGATACCCGAACGGTCGTTCCCGTCAGTCTTTCATCAAAGTGGACCATGTGGTGCACAGTGCGATGAGACCCCAGATCCCGAGCACCCAGACCGGCCAGTAGTACGGCATCTCCCCGGAGGTCATCCAGCCGATCGCCCATATGCCGGTGAAGAAGATCGCGGCGCCGCCGAACGGGGTCCAGGTGTTCTTGAGATCGCGGCGGCGACGCCTGCGGCGCGCCACCTCGGCGGGAAGACCCTCGTCGGGGTCGACCGGCTGCAACGCCGACTTGCTGACCGGCGCCACGCCCGGGATGTCGGCCAGCAGCGCGTCCAACTCCCCGTAGGTCTTCGAGAGGTAGGCGGCCTGCACGCGTTCGTCGTACTCGGCCAGGTCGAGCCGTCCCTCGTCGAGGGCCTGCTTCAGACGGTCGGCAGTCCGTTTCCGGTCCGTGTCGCCGGCTCGGGCACCGGGCGGGAGGGGTTCATCAGACATGATTCCATAATGCCATCAACATGACGTCAGTCGCGGGCCAGTGAGGAGGCCAGTTCGCCGAGCCGCGCCACTCCGCCGTCCTCTGCCGTCAACACCCACAGTCCGTCGTCGCACAACGCCACCGAGTGCTCCACATGCGCGGCCAGCGAACCGTCCACCGTGGTGATCGTCCAGCCGTCCTCCGCCTCGGCGGTGTCCGGGTCGCCCAGCGTGATCATGGGTTCGATGGCCAGCGCGATGCCCGGGCGCATCTTCGTCCCCTTGCCCGGCCGCCCGTAGTTCAACAGGTGCGGGTCCTGGTGCATCTCGGTGCCGATGCCGTGTCCGCCGAATCCGGCGACGATCCCGTACCCGCGCGAGTGCGACATGACGTCACTCTGGATCGCGAAAGAGATGTCGGTGAGCCGCCGTGCGGTGGCCATCGCCTCGATGCCCGCCCACAACGCCGACTCGCACGCGGCCGTCAACTCCGCCGCCTCCGGGGCCACCTCGCCGACCGGGAGGGTGATGGCGGCGTCGCCGTGCCAGCCGTCCACGATCGCGCCGACGTCGATGGAGATCAGGTCGCCCTCCCGCAACACCTGGTCCTTCGACGGGATGGCGTGGACGACCTGGTCGTTCACCGACGAGCAGATCGACGCGGGGTACGGCCCGAGCCCGATGTCGTAACCGAGGAACGACGGGATGCCGCCGCCGTCACGGATGACCTGTTCGGCGACCTCGTCGAGTTCCGCGGTCGACACGCCCGGCGCGACGGTACGCCGCATCGCCTCGTGCACCTTCGCGACGAGGAGTCCCGCGACCCGCATCTTCCGGAACTGGTCCGGTGTCTTGTACTGGATGACCTCTTTACGACGGAACACGCCGCAACTCCCTCGACTACTCGATGACGGCTCGGCCGGCCGCACTGTGCCCTCGGTCGGCCCCGTACCGGCGCGTCACGCGTGACCCACCGACGCGACCGGTCCCACCTCGCCGACGGCGGGACACGACGACGCGGGCCGCCCGTGACCGAGCGGCCCGCGTATGCCGTACGTCAGTTCTCGAAAGACGCCAACGCCGCCAGGGCCCGCTCGGTGACGTCCTCCACCGGGCCGGTGGCGTCGATCCCGACGAGCTTGCCCTGTCCGCTGTAGAAACCGATCAGCGGCGCGGTCTTCTCGTTGTACTCCCGCAACCGGGTCACGATGGTGTCGCGCTTGTCGTCGTCACGCTGGTACAGCTCACCGCCGCACCTGTCGCAGACGCCGGGCTTACTGGTCGGGTCGAACTCCTCGTGCCACACCTTGCCGCAGTTGCGGCAGGTCCAGCGCCCGGCCAACCGCCGGATCACCTCGTCGTCCTCGACGACCAACTCCAGCACCACGTCGAGTGCGAAGCCCAAGTCCACCAACAACTTGTCCAGCGCGTGGGCCTGCGGCACCGTACGGGGGAACCCGTCGAGCAGGAAGCCCTCCGCGGCGTCCGGCTCGGCGAGCCGGTCCTTGACCATGTTGATGGTGACCTCGTCGGGAACCAGTTCACCGGCGTCCATGTACCGCTTGGCCTCGCGGCCCAACGGCGTCCCACCGGTCACGTTGGCCCGGAAGATGTCTCCCGTGGAGATCTTCGGGACCGACAGTTCCGAGGCGATGAACTCCGCCTGGGTGCCTTTGCCGGCACCGGGCGGACCGACCAGAACCAACCTCATACGCGTACCCCTTACCGAAGGAAGCCTTCGTAATTCCGCTGCATCAGTTGACTCTCGATCTGCTTGACGCTCTCCAGACCGACGCCGACCATGATCAGCACCGCGGTACCACCGAACGGGAACTGGGCGAACACCTCGGAACCACCGAAGGCGAGGATCGCCAGGTTCGGCAGGATCGCGATGACCGCCAGGTACAGGGCACCCGGCAGCGTGAGTCGCTCAAGTATCCAGGAGAGGTACTGCGAAGTCGGCTTGCCGGGCCGGACACCGGGGATGAACCCGCCGGCCTTCTTCATGTTCTCGGCGACTTCGTTGGGGTTGAAGTTGATCGAGATGTAGAAGTAGGTGAAGCCGATGATCAGGAAGAAGTACACGACGGTGTATACCCAGTTCCCGGGGTTCACCAGGTAGGTGTTCAGCCAGACCACCCAACCCGGCGGATCGGTCTCGTTCGCGTAGAACTGCGTGATCAGCGTGGGGATGTACAGCAGCGACGAACCGAAGATGACGGGGATGACACCGGCCTGGTTGACCTTCAGCGGGATGTACGTGGAGGTGCCCCCGTACATGCGGCGGCCGACCATCCGCTTGGCGTACTGCACCGGGATGCGACGCTGCGACTGCTCGATGAAGACGACCAGGGCGATGATGGCGATGCCGACCGCGATGATCGCGCCGAACAGCAGCCAGTTGTTGGTGTCCTCCTTGATGCCCCAGATCTGGCCGGGCAACTGGGCCGCGATCGAGGCGAAGATCAGGACGGACATGCCGTTACCGACACCACGGTCGGTGATGAGCTCACCGAACCACATGATCATGGCGGTACCGGCGGTCATGACGGTGACCAGCACGGTCAGGGTGACCCACATGGGCAGGCCGTTGTCGAGGGTGCTGGTGTCGGGGATGATCGCCTGGGTTCCGGTGGTAGGGCAGGCCGGGCCGAACAGCGTGCCGGAGCGGGCGAGGGCGATGTAACCGGAGGCCTGGAGCACCGCGAGACCCAGCGTCAGATACCGGGTGTACTGGGTGATCTTGGCCTGGCCGGGAGGGCCTTCCTTCTTCAACTGCTCCAAGCGCGGGATCACCACGGTGAGCAACTGCAGGATGATGCTGGCGGTGATGTAGGGCATGATGCCCAGGGCGAACACCGACAACTGAAGCAAAGCGCCACCTGAGAACAGGTTCAGCAGCGAGAACACGCCGCTGTCGGCGGTGTTGGCGTCGAGACACGCCTGGACGTTGGCGTAGGAGACACCTGGGCTGGGCAGCTGGGCACCAAGACGATACAGCGCGAGGATGAACAGAGTAAACAGGATCTTCTTGCGCAGATCGGGCGTCCGAAACGCGCTGAAGAATGCGGTGAGCAACTCAGGTCCTCCAGCAACTGCCGCCACGGGGTCGGTGGCGTTGGGCGTCGTTAAGTGTCGGCACACACACGTGCGCCTGCTGGACTCTAACAGTCCGGCAACGGATAGGGCATCACCCGGGGCGGCGAACACATAACAATGCCACCCCTCGGGCCGAACAACACGGTGGGCCGGTCGTCACGCTGGACAACCGGCCCACTACGCATCGTAGATGCTACTTCCCTGCGATCGCGGTGCTGCCACCGGCAGCGGCGATCTTGTCCTTGGCGGACGTCGAGAAGGCGTGAGCGGTGATCTGGAGCTTGACGCCACCCAGGTCACCGGAGCCCAGCACCTTCACCGGCTCGCCCTTGCGGACAGCGCCGGCCTTGGCCAGCTCGGCCGGGCCGACCTCGCCGCCGTCGGGGAACAGTTCGGCCAGCTTGTCCAGGTTGACGACCTGGTACACGACCTTGAACTTGTTCCGGAAGCCCTTGAGCTTGGGAAGCCGCATGTGCAGCGGCATCTGTCCACCCTCGAAGGCGGGCGACACGTTCTTGCGCGCCTTGGTGCCCTTGGTACCGCGACCGGCGGTCTTACCCTTGGAACCCTCACCGCGACCGACCCGGGTCTTGGCGGTGTTCGAGCCCGGAGCGGGGCGCAGGTGGTGAATCTTGATCGTCATCGACTACTCGACCTCCTCGACCGCGACCAGGTGCGTCACGGTGTGGATCATGCCGCGGATCTCGGGACGGTCCTCCTTGACGACGACGTCGTTGATCCGCTTCAGGCCCAGCGAACGCAGGGTCTGACGCTGGTTCGGCTTGCAGCCGATCTGGGACCGGAGCTGGGTGACCTTGAGACGTGCCACGTCACCCTCCTCAAACCCCGACGCCGGCACGCGCGCGCAGCATGGCGGCGGGTGCGACGTCCTCGACGGGCAGACCGCGGCGGGCCGCGACCTGTTCGGGGGATTCCAACGACTTCAGCGCCGCCACCGTGGCGTGCACGATGTTGATCGCGTTGTCGGAGCCGAGGCTCTTGCTCAGCACGTCGTGGATGCCGGCGCACTCCAGCACGGCGCGCACCGAGCCACCGGCGATGACACCGGTACCGGCGCTGGCCGGCTTGAGCAGCACGACACCGGCGGCGTCCTCACCGATCACCGGGTGCGGGATGGTGGCCGCGATACGCGGCACCGTGAAGAAGCTCTTCTTGGCCTCCTCGACACCCTTGGCGATGGCGGCGGGAACCTCTTTGGCCTTGCCGTAACCCACACCGACCTGGCCGTTGCCGTCGCCCACCACGACCAGCGCGGTGAAGCTGAACCGGCGACCACCCTTGACGACCTTCGCCACCCGGTTGATCGAGACGACCCGCTCGATGTGCGGGGTCTTCTCGGCGGCGTCTTTTCCGCGACCTCCGTCGCGGCGATCCCGGCGACGGCCCTCGCCGCCACCCGAACCGCTCTGGCGCTTCTCAGCTGCCATCAGGCGCATACCTCTCTCTATGTCGGCTATAACGCCGGAGCCGGATCAGCGAATGATCCGTCTCCGACTCGCGTCCCCGCCGACGACCTCCGATGGGAGGCCGTCCGGCGAGGGATTGTGGCGAAGGCGCGCTCCACCACGACGGGCGTGCGCCCTAGAAACGCAGACCGCCTTCACGGGCCGCGTCGGCGAGTGCCGCGATCCGGCCGTGGTAGGCGTTGCCGCCCCGGTCGAACACGACGGTCTCGACACCGGCAGCCCTGGCGCGCTCGGCGAGCAGGGTGCCGACCTTGGCGGCGGCGGCCTTCTTGTCGCCCTCTCCACCACGGATCGTCTCGTCCATGGTCGAGGCCGAGGCCAGCGTGTGGCCCTTGCCGTCGTCCACGATCTGCGCGACGATGTGCTTGAGGGAGCGGGTGACCACCAGGCGGGGCCGCTCGGCGGTCCCGACCAGGCTCTTGCGGACCCGGAAGTGGCGCCGCCCGCGGGCGACCCGGCGGGTCTCGCTGGCGTTCGCGGACTTGCGGCGCTTGGCAAGCGTGGCGGACATTTACTTACCTGCCTTCCCCGCCTTGCGACGGATGTGCTCGCCCACGTACTTGACGCCCTTGCCCTTGTAGGGTTCCGGCGGGCGAATCTTGCGGATGTTCGCGGCGACCTCACCGACGACCTGCTTGTCGATTCCCTCGACGTGGAACAGGGTCGGCTTCTCCACCGAGAACTTGATCCCCTGCGGCGGGTTCACCACGACCGGGTGGGAGAACCCGAGCGCGAACTCGAGGCTCTCGCCCTTCAACTGGACACGGTAACCGGTCCCGTTGATCTCCAGGCTCTTCTTGTAGCCCTCGGAGACGCCCACCACCATGTTCGCCACCAGCGAGCGGCACAGGCCGTGCATGGCACGGGCACGCCGGTCGTCGTTGGGACGGGCGAGCTGCAGCGAGCCGTCGTCGTTCTTGCTGATCGTGATGGGGTCGACGAGGGTCCGGGACAGTTCGCCCTTGGGGCCCTTCACCTTCACGTCCGCGCCGGTGATCGTGACTTCGACACCAGCGGGGACTTCGATGCTCTTACGTCCGATGCGGGACATGCTGTTGTTCCTCCCTTACCAGACGTAGGCGAGGACTTCCCCACCCACTCCGCGCTTACGGGCCTGCCGGTCGGTCAGCAGGCCATGGGACGTGGAAACGATGGCCACACCCAGGCCACCGAGCACGCGAGGCAGCTCGGACGACTTGGCGTAGACCCGCAGACCGGGCTTGGACACCCGGCGGATGCCGGCCAGGCTGCGCTGCCGGTTCTCACCGAACTTCAGGTCGAGGACCAACTTCTTGCCGACCTCGCCTTCGGCGGGTTCGACGGTGCGCCAGTCGGCGAGGTAACCCTCCTGCTTCAAAACCTCGGCGATGTTCGCCTTCAGCTTCGAGTGCGGCATCTCGACGACATCGTGGAATGCCCGGTTGGCGTTGCGCAACCGTGTCAGCATGTCCGCGATCGGGTCAGTCATTGTCATTGCGTGTTACAACCCTTCTCACCCCGGTTCCCCGCGCGACGCGGGGCCTGTGGCGAATGGATATGGAAATGTGGTGTGAGAACCCGAAGGTCCTCACGAGCGAAGCCGTGCCCCGGGAGAACTCCGCCGAACCCGCCCTCACGGACGGGGCCGGACGTCGCATCCTCGTGGGATCTACCAGGAGGCCTTGGTGACACCGGGCAGTTCGCCGCGGTGGGCCATCTCCCGGATGCACACCCGGCACAGCCCGAACTTGCGGTAGACGGCCTTCGGCCGGCCGCACCTCTGGCAGCGGGTGTAGGCACGCGAGGAGAACTTCGGCTTCTGCTGAGCCTTGTGGATCAGTGCTTTCTTGGCCATCTCAGTTGTTCTCCGCAGTCTTGAACGGGAAGCCGAGCAGTTTCAGCAGCGCGCGGCCTTCGTCATTGGTCTTGGCGGACGTCACGACTGTGATGTCCATGCCGCGGACGCGATCGATCTTGTCCTGGTCGATCTCGTGGAACACCGACTGCTCGGTCAGACCGAACGTGTAGTTGCCGGCACCGTCGAACTGCTTGTCGGACAGACCGCGGAAGTCGCGGATACGCGGCAGCGCGATCGACAGCAGCCGGTCCAGGAACTCCCACATCCGGTCGCCGCGCAGGGTCACCTTCGCACCGATCGGCATGCCCTCGCGCAGCTTGAACTGCGCGATCGACTTCGTGGCCCGACGCATCTGCGGCTTCTGGCCGGTGATGGTGGCCAGGTCCGTCAGAGCGCCGTTGATCAGCTTCGAGTCACGCGCCGCGTCGCCGACACCCATGTTCACCACGATCTTGGTGACACCCGGGATCTGCATCGGGTTCGCGTAACCGAACTGCTCCTTCATCGCCGGAGCGATCTCGTTCCGGTAGCGCTCCTTGAGGCGGGGCACCACCTTGGTCTCTGTCGCGGTCGTCATCACAGGTCCTTACCGGTACGCCGGGAGATGCGCACCTTACGGCCGTCTTCGTCACGCCGGTAACCGACCCGGGTGGGCTGGTTGTCGGCGTCGAGCACCATGACGTTCGAGACGTGGATCGGCGCCTCCTGGGTGACGATCCCGCCGGTCTTCGAACCGCGGTTGCTCTGACCGATCTTGGTGTGCTTGGTGATCCGGTTGACGCCCTCGACCAGGACCCGGTTCCGCTCGGGGTAGGTCTCGATGACCTTGCCCTCGGAACCCCTGTCCTTGCCCGCGACGACCCGAACCCGGTCGTTCTTCTTGATCTTCATCGCCTACAACACCTCCGGCGCAAGGGAGATGATCTTCATGTACCTCTTGTCCCGCAGTTCGCGGCCGACCGGCCCGAAGATGCGGGTACCACGGGGCTCGCCGTCGTCGCGGATCAGCACCGCGGCGTTCTCGTCGAACCGGATGTAGGAACCGTCGGGACGACGGCGCTCCTTCTTCGTCCGGACGACGACGGCCTTGACCACGTCGCCCTTCTTGACGTTCGCACCGGGGATGGCGTCCTTGACGGTCCCCACGAACACGTCACCGATGCCCGCGTACCGGCGGCCGGAACCACCGAGCACCCGGATACACAGCACTTCCCGGGCGCCGGTGTTGTCGGCGACCCGCAGTCGCGACTCCTGCTGAATCACGTCGGGATCTCCTTACTTGGCCTTTTCGAGGATCTCGACGATCCGCCAGCGCTTCGTCGCCGACAGGGGTCGGGTCTCCATGATCTGCACCCGGTCACCGATGCCGCATTCGTTGCCCTCATCGTGTGCCTTGTACTTCTTGGTCCGGCGCATGACCTTGCCGTAGAGCGGGTGCTTGACCCGGTCTTCGACCTCGACCACGGCGGTCTTGTCCATCTTGTCGCTGACCACCAGGCCCTCACGGACCTTACGGGCAGTAGTGCGCTGTTCACTCATGAGGCTACCTCCGTCGGCGCGTTGGACAGACCCAGCTCGCGCTCACGCATGATCGTGTAGATCCTGGCGATGTCCCGGCGGACGATCTGCAACCGCCGGTTGTTGTCGAGCTGTCCAGTGGCCGACTGCACCCGCAGGTTGAACAGTTCTTCCTTGCATTCCCGAAGGCGCGTGCGCAGTTCCTCGTCGGAGAGTTCGCGCAGCTCGACGGATTCGATACCCGCGGCCATCAGACCTCACCCGCTTCACGTGTCACGATGCGGCACTTCATGGGGAGCTTGTGGATCGCGCGTCGCATCGCTTCGCGCGCGACCTGCTCGTTGGGGAACGACAGTTCGAACATCACCCGTCCGGGCTTGACGTTCGCGACCCACCATTCCGGCGAACCCTTACCGGAACCCATGCGGGTCTCGGCGGGCTTCTTCGTCAGAGCCTGGTCGGGGAAGATGTTGATCCACACCTTGCCGCCACGCTTGATGTGCCGGGTCATGGCGATACGGGCCGACTCGATCTGCCGGTTCGTGACGTAGGCAGGCTCAAGCGCCTGAATACCGAACTCGCCGAACGTGACGCGAGTGCCGCCCTTGGCCATACCACTCCGCTTCGGGTGGTGCGGCTTGCGGAAGCCCTTCGGAGGCTTACGTGGCATAAGCATCTTGCTCAGCCCTCCTGACCAGTGTTCTGCGCTGAGGCACCGCCACCGGCGGCACGCCCTGCTTCGGTTCCGGTGCCGGTGGTGCCGGAGGCACCCGACCGCACCCGGCCGCGGCGCTCGCCCCGGCCGCCCTCACGGCGACGCTGGACGTTCTCCTGCGGCTGGCTCGACGCCTTGCCCTCGTCGCGGTAGATCCACACCTTCACACCGATGCGGCCGAACGACGTACGGGCCTCGAACAGCCCGAAGTCGATGTTGGCCCGCAGGGTGTGCAGGGGGACCTGCCCCTCCAGGTAGAACTCCGAGCGGGACATCTCGGCGCCGCCGAGACGACCGCTGCACGCCACCTTGATGCCCTTGACCGTCGGGTTGCGCATCGCCGACTGGATCGACTTGCGCATCGCGCGACGGAAGTTGACACGGCTGGCGAGCTGCTCGGCGATGCCCTGAGCCACCAGCTGCGCGTTCGACTCGGGGTTCTTGACCTCGATGATGTTGAACTGCACCTGCTTGCCGGTGAGCTTCTCCAGCTTGCCGCGCAGCCGCTCGGCCTCGGCGCCCTTGCGGCCGATCACGATGCCCGGGCGGGCGGTGTGGATGTCGACGCGGACCCGGTCACGGGTGCGCTCGATGTCGACCTCGGCGATGCCGGCGCGCTCCATGCCCTGCGACATGAGCTTGCGGATCTTGACGTCCTCACCGACGTACTCGGCGTAGTTCTTGTCGGCGTACCAGCGAGACGTCCAGTCCGCGCTAATGCCGAGCCGGTACCCGTGAGGGTGGATTTTCTGACCCATTACTCGGTCTCCTTCTCGGCGGTCTCGCTGCCGGTGCTGGCCCGGTCGGCCTCGGCCGGCTTGGCCGGGCGGCGCTTGGGCCGCCGGATGGTCGTGGGCTTGTCCGCAGCCTGCACGCTCTCCAGCACCACGGTGATGTGGCTGGTGCGCTTGCGGATGCGGTACGCACGGCCGTGAGCGCGGGGCCGGTAACGCTTCATGGTCGGGCCCTCGTCGACGTACGCCTCCGAGATCAGCAACGAATCGGGGTCGAGCCGCTCGTTGTTCTCCGCGTTGGCGATAGCCGAGGCGACCACCTTGTACACCGGTTCGCTGGCCGCCTGCGGGGCGAACTGGAGCACCGTCAACGCCTCGTTCGCGGGCAGGCCACGAACCAGGTTGACGACGCGACGCGCCTTCATCGGCGACACGCGGACATACCGCGCCACCGCGCGCGCACCCGGGGCCGCTGTGGCCTGGTTGCTTGCCATCGTGTGTCCTATCTGGGATCATCCCCGCGGCTGCGGGGAGCGCGGCTTAACGCCGGCGGCTCTTACGGTCGTCCTTGTCATGGCTGCGGAAGGTGCGGGTGAGCGCGAACTCGCCCAGCTTGTGCCCCACCATCGAGTCCGAGATGAAGACCGGGACGTGCTTACGGCCGTCGTGGACCGCGATCGTCAGGTCGATCATGTCCGGAGTGATGGTCGAACGCCGAGACCAGGTCTTGATGACGTTCCGGCTCTTCGTCTCCTTGGCCTTGTCCACCTTCTTCTGGAGGTGGTCGTCGACGAAGGGACCCTTCTTCAAACTGCGTGGCATGTCGATTAACTCCGCTTCCGGTTCGCGTAACGGCGCCGGACGATCAGCCGGTCGCTGGCCTTGCCCTTGGTCCGGGTCCGGCCCTCCGGCTTACCCTGCGGGTTCACCGGGTGACGTCCACCGGAGGTCTTGCCCTCACCACCACCGTGCGGGTGGTCGACAGGGTTCATGACCACACCGCGGACGGTGGGACGACGTCCCTTCCAGCGCATACGGCCGGCCTTGCCCCAGTTGATGTTGGACTGCTCGGCGTTGCCGACCTCTCCGACCGTGGCGCGGCACCGCACGTCGACCAGCCGGATCTCGCCCGAGGGCATCCGGAGGTGCGCGTGCTGGCCTTCACGGGCCAGCAGCTGGATGCCGGAACCGGCCGAACGGGCCAGCTTGGCGCCGCCGCCGGGACGGAGCTCCACCGCGTGGATGATCGTGCCCACCGGGATGTTGCGCAGCGGCAACGCGTTGCCCGGCTTGATGTCGGCGCGGGGACCGTTCTCGATCGTCGCACCCTGCTTGAGGTCCTTCGGACACAGGATGTACCGCTTCTCGCCGTCCGCGTAGTGCAGTAGCGCGATGCGCGACGTCCGGTTCGGGTCGTACTCGATGTGCGCGACCTTGGCGGGGATGCCGTCCTTGTCGTGCCGCCGGAAGTCGATCACCCGGTAGGCGCGCTTGTGGCCCCCACCGCGGTGCCGGATGGTGATCTTGCCGCCGGCGTTACGGCCGCCCGTCTTGCTCAGCGGACGCAGCAGCGACTTCTCCGGCGTGTCACGGGTGACCTCGACGAAGTCGGCGACGCTGGAGCCGCGACGACCGGGGGTCGTCGGCTTGTATTTGCGAATGCCCATTTGTTCCTACTCCCGTCTCAGGCCGCTACGCGACCGAGCCGCCGAATATCTCGCTCAACCTGGACGCATCGCCGTCCACCGTCACGATCGCGTGTTTGACGTCCTTGCGCTTGCCCCAGCCCTGGCGGGTGCGGCGGCGCTTGCCCTCCCGGTTCAGCGTGTTGACGCCCGCCACCTTGACCCCGAAGATCTGCTGGACAGCGATCTTGATGTGGGTCTTGTTGGCGTCCGGGTGGACCTCGAATGTGAATTTGTTCAGTTCCAGAAGGCCGTAGCTCTTCTCGGAGATGACCGGCTTGATGATCACATCGCGCGGGTCGGCGACGGTGGTCACTTGTCCGCCTCCTCGGTCTCGGTCGCCTTGCCGCCCACGAAGGCGTCGAAGGCCGGCTTGGTGAACACCACCGCGTCGTTGACCAGCACGTCGTACGTGTTGAGCTGGTCGGCGTGCAGCAGGTGGACGCTCTGCTCGTTACGCAGGCTCAACCAGGTCCGCTCGTCCTCGCGGTCGACGACCACCAGGACCCGCTTGACGTCGGTGACGTTGCGCAGTCCGGTCAGGGCGGCCTTCGTCTTGGGCGTGTCGCCCTCCAGCAGCTCCGTCACCACGAACACGCGCTCGTTGGCGGCCCGGTCGGACAGCGCGCTGCGCAGCGCGGCGGCCTTCATCTTCTTGGGGGTCCGCTGGCTGTAGTCGCGCGGCACGGGGCCGTGCACGACTCCACCACCGGCGAACTGCGGCGCCCGGGTGGAACCCTGACGCGCCCGGCCGGTGCCCTTCTGGCGGTACGGCTTCTTGCCGCCGCCGGCCACCTCACCGCGGGTCTTCGCCGAGTGCGTGCCCTGACGGGCGGCGGCCAGCTGAGCGGTGACCACCTGGTGCATCAACGGGATGTTGACCTCCCGCGCGAAGATCTCGTCGGGGAGCGTGACGGTGCCGGACTCCTTGCCGGCCGCGTCGGTCACGGTCAGTTCTGTGGTCACTTGGCACCATCCTGAGCAACGGCCGCCTTGGACGCGCCGCGCACCAGCACCAGACCACCGGTCGGGCCGGGCAGCGCACCCTTGATGAGCAGCAGGTTGTTGTCCGCGTCGATAGCGTGGATCTTCAGGTTCTGCACGGTGTGGCGCACGCCGCCCATGCGGCCGGCCATCCGGAGGCCCTTGAAGACACGGCCGGGAGTCGCGCAACCGCCGATGGACCCGGGTGAGCGGTGCTTGCGCTGCACGCCGTGACCGGCGCCCAGGCCGGAGAAGCCGTGACGCTTCATGACACCGGCGTAGCCCTTGCCCTTGGTCTTGCCGGTGACGTCCACCAGCGCGTCGACCTCGAAGCGGTCCACGGTGACCTCGTCGCCCGGGGTGTAGTCCGAGGCGTCGGAGGTGCGCAGTTCGACGACGTGACGACGCGGCGCCACACCGGCCTTGGAGAAGTGACCGCTCTTGGGCTGGTTCACCTTGCGCGGGTCGATCTGACCGAACGCCAGCTGCACCGCGGAGTAGCCGTCGGTGTCAGCGGTACGGACCTGCGTCACGACGCACGGCCCGGCCTGCACCACGGTCACCGGGACGACACGGTTGTTCTCGTCCCAGACCTGGGTCATCCCGAGTTTGGTACCCAGGATCCCGTTGACTTGCCTGTCCATTTGATGGAATCCCTACAGCTTGATCTCGATGTCGACACCCGCCGGCAGGTCGAGCCGCATGAGCGAGTCCACCGTCTTGGGGGTCGGGTCGAGGATGTCGATCAGACGCTTGTGCGTGCGCATCTCGAAGTGCTCGCGTGAGTCCTTGTACTTGTGCGGCGACCGGATCACGCAGAAACGATTGAGTTCTGTCGGAAGCGGCACCGGGCCGGCGATGTTGGCGCCGGTACGGGTGACCGTCTCGACGATCTTGCGGGCCGAGGAGTCCACGACCTCGTGGTCGTACGCCTTGAGCCGAATGCGGATCTTCTGTCCCGCCATGTTCCTTCTACTCTCATCCCACTGATTTGCCGGGCCGGAACGCCCGATAAGCCGTGCTCACCGAGGCTTGCGTCCGTGCCCCGCGCTCGGGCGTGTCGCGATCATCGGCCAGTCTGGTCCCACGGTCTCCGTGAGGCGATCGCTGGTCCCCACCGAACGTGGGGCCATACTGCTCCCCACGTGTGCGTGAGGTATGGCCGGTTTCGCCGGATTGCCCGCCCCGCGTCGATCGAACGACACAGGCCGGGCGCGGGTGAGGGGCGGCCCGGATCACCCGATTCCGGGCAATCGGAGACCGACCCTCACGTACGCAACCTGTTCATTATGCCGTACCCGTGACCCCACACCAAGCGGGGGGTGCGGCTATGACGTCGGTTACCGCGAAGATGCCGGCGGCGGGAGAACCCGCCACCGGCATCGGCCGTACTACTTGATGATCTTCGTGACCCGGCCGGAGCCGACGGTGCGGCCACCCTCACGGATCGCGAACAGCAGGCCCTCTTCCATGGCGATGGGCTGGATCAGCTCCACCTTCATGGAGGTGCTGTCGCCCGGCATGACCATCTCGGTGCCCTCGGGGAGGGTCACGACGCCGGTCACGTCGGTGGTGCGGAAGTAGAACTGCGGACGGTAGTTGTTGAAGAACGGCGTGTGCCGTCCACCCTCGTCCTTGGACAGGACGTAGACCTGGCCCTCGAACTCGGTGTGCGGGGTCGTGGTGCCCGGCTTGATGACGACCATGCCGCGCTCGACCTCTTCGCGCTTGATACCGCGAAGCAGCAGACCGACGTTCTCACCCGCACGCGCGTCGTCCAGGGTCTTCCGGAACATCTCGATCGCGGTGACCTTGGTGCTGATCGGCTTCTCCTTGATGCCGATGATGTCGACATCCTCGTTCGGGAGCAGCACGCCGCGCTCGACACGACCGGTGACCACGGTTCCACGACCGGTGATCGTGAAGACGTCCTCCACCGGCATCAGGAACGGCTTGTCGGTGGCACGCTCCGGCTCCGGAATGTGCTCGTCGACGGCCGCCATCAGCTCGGCCACGGCGTTGCCCCACTTCTCGTCGCCCTCCAGGGCCTTGAGAGCGGACACCTTGACCACCGGCAGGTCGTCACCGGGGAACTCGTTGTCGCTGAGGAGCTCACGCACCTCCATCTCGACGAGTTCCATGATCTCCTCGTCGTCCACCATGTCGGCCTTGTTCAGCGCGACGATGATGTACGGCACGCCGACCTGGCGGGCCAGCAGCACGTGCTCGCGGGTCTGCGGCATCGGGCCGTCGGTGGCCGACACGACCAGGATCGCGCCGTCCATCTGGGCGGCACCGGTGATCATGTTCTTGATGTAGTCGGCGTGACCCGGGCAGTCGACGTGCGCGTAGTGACGCGAGTCGGTCTGGTACTCGACGTGCGAGATCGAGATCGTGATACCGCGCTGCTTCTCCTCAGGCGCGTTGTCGATCTCGTCGAACGGCGTGTACGGGTTCAGGTCCGGGAACTTGTCGTGCAGAACTTTCGTGATGGCCGCCGTCAGCGTCGTCTTCCCGTGGTCGATGTGACCGATGGTTCCGATGTTGACGTGCGGCTTAGTCCGCTCGAACTTCGCCTTCGCCACTGTCTCGTCCTCCTGTGGACTTGGTTCGTACGTCGATTTCCTAGGTACAGACCCTTACGCGGACGGTCCGCGCAGGGGCTGCGGGTTGTGCCGTTCGATTCGCTCAGGGGGTTCGCTTCGCCGCGGACCCCGCCGCCGTGAGAGCGGCGGAGCGCGACATCCGCTTACCCGACCATCACGAAGACCATCGGCTAGTCACTCGCCCGTGGCCTTCGCGACCGCCTGACGGCGGCCGCGCTGCAATGCTCCGCTTCCGGATCATCGCGAAGGCCCCAGGCTCGCTTACTCGCCTGTCGCCTTCGCGATGATCTCCTTCGCCACGTTCGCGGGAACTTCCGCGTACGAGTCGAACTGCATGGAGTAGCTCGCCCGGCCCTGGGTCTTCGACCGCAGGTCGCCGACGTAGCCGAACATCTCACTCAACGGGACCAGTGCCTTGACGGTACGCGCGGTTCCCCGCTCGCCCATCTCCTGCACCAGACCACGACGAGAGTTGATATCGCCGATGACATCACCCATGGAGTCCTCCGGGGTGGTGACCTCGACGGCCATCATCGGTTCCAGGAGCGTCGGGCCGGCACGCTTCGCGGCCTCCTTCAGCACCATGGAACCGGCGATCTTGAAGGCCATCTCCGAGGAGTCGACCTCGTGGTACTGACCGTCAGCGAGTTCCAGCTTCACACCGACCAGCGGGTAGCCGGCCAGTACGCCGTACTGCATCGAGTCCTGCGCGCCCGCGTCGACCGAGGGGATGTACTCCTTCGGGATGCGGCCACCGGTGACCATGTTGACGAACTCGTAGGTCGGGTTCTCCGCGCCCATCGGGATGGGCTCGATGTTGACGATGACCCGCGCGAACTGACCGGAACCACCGGTCTGCTTCTTGTGCAGGTACTCGACCTTCTCGACGCGCTTGGTGATCGACTCACGGTACGACACCTGCGGCTTGCCGATGTTCGCCTCGACGTTGAACTCGCGGCGCATGCGGTCCACCAGGATGTCCAGGTGCAGCTCGCCCATGCCGGAGATCACCGTCTGGCCGGTGTCCTCGTCGGTGTGGACCCGGAAGGTCGGGTCCTCCTCGGCCAGCCGCTGGATCGCGGTCGACAGCTTGTCCTGGTCGGCCTTCGACTTCGGCTCGATCGCCATGTCGATGACCGGCTCCGGGAAGACCATCGACTCCAGGATCACCGGCTTGGCCGGGTCGCAGAGGGTGTCACCGGTGGTGGTCTGCTTCAGGCCCTGGATCGCGATGATGTCGCCGGCCTCGGCGAAGTCGCGCTCCTCACGCTTGTTGGCGTGCATCTGGTAGATCTTGCCGATGCGCTCCTTGCGGTCCTTCGTCGAGTTCACCACCTGGGTGCCCGACTCGACCCGGCCGGAGTAGACCCGGGCGTAGGTCAGCTTGCCCAGGTGCTTGTCGGTCTGGATCTTGAAGGCCAGCGCGCTGAACGGCTCGGCGACGTCCGGCTTGCGCTCGTCGGGGGTCTCGCCGTCCATCTTGGTTCCCTGGATCGGCGGGATGTCCAGCGGCGAGGGCAGGTAGTCGACGACCGCGTCCAGCAGCGGCTGCACGCCCTTGTTCTTGAAGGAGGTGCCGCACACGACCGGGTTGATCGAGTTGTCGATGGTGCCCTTACGGATCGCGGCCTTGATCTCCGCGACCGTCAGCTCCTCGCCCTCCAGGTACCGCTCGGCGAGCGCGTCGTCGATGTCCGCCAGGGTCTCCAGCAGCTTCTCGCGGTACTCGGCGGCCTGGTCGGCCAGGTCGGCGGGGATCTCCTCGGTGGAGTAGTCCTCACCCAGCGCCGTCTCACCGCGCCACACCTTGGCGTTCATCTCCACCAGGTCCACGATTCCGATGAAGTCGGACTCGTTGCCGATGGGCAGCTGCAGCACGGCGACGTTGGCGCCGAGCCGCTCCACCATCATGTCGACACAGCGGAAGAAGTTCGCACCGGTGCGGTCGAGCTTGTTGACGTAGCACATCCGGGGCACGCGGTACTTGTCCGCCTGGCGCCAGACGTTCTCGGTCTGGGGTTCGACGCCCGCGACACCGTCGTAAACCGCGACGGAACCGTCGAGCACTCGCAGCGACCGCTCCACCTCGACGGTGAAGTCGACGTGTCCGGGCGTGTCGATGATCTGGATCGTGTGGTCGTTCCACTCACACTTGGTGGCGGCGGAGGTGATGGTGATACCACGCTCCTGCTCCTGCTCCATCCAGTCCATCGTGGCGGCGCCGTCGTGGACCTCACCGATCTTGTAGGTGATGCCGGTGTAGAACAGGATGCGCTCGGTGGTGGTCGTCTTACCGGCATCGATGTGCGCCATGATGCCGATGTTGCGAAGCCTCTCCAGGGCGGCGTTGGCCTTAGCCACTGTCTTTTCCTGATTCTCTAGTCGTTTGACTGGCCCGCACCAGGTGCGGACGTGTGCGATTTCGCGGTCCTCCACCGGCCGACTCGTCGTCCACCAGTGAGGAACCACCGACCCCTACCAAGCGCGGCGGGAACCGCTGTGCGAGCGATCCGCTCCGGGCCGCCGGTCGGAGTCCGACCGGCGGTGCCTCGGAGCACCGCCGGGCCGGGTCGTGTCACGCACCACCCGGCGCCGGCCGCCACTCCTCCGCCTACCAGCGGTAGTGGGCGAACGCCTTGTTGGCCTCGGCCATCTTGTGGGTGTCCTCGCGGCGCTTGACCGCGGCACCCAGGCCGTTGCTCGCGTCCAGGATCTCGTTCATCAGCCGTTCCACCATGGTCTTCTCACGGCGGGCGCGGCTGTAGTCCACGAGCCAGCGCAGGCCGAGAGTCGTGGCCCGGGCGGGGCGCACGTCGACCGGCACCTGGTAGGTGGCGCCACCGACACGGCGGCTGCGGACCTCCAGGGTCGGCTTGACGTTGTCCAGGGCGCGCTTGAGGGTCACCACGGGATCGGTGTCGGTCTTGGCGCGGGCGCCTTCCAACGCGCTGTACACGATGCGCTCGGCGAGCTGGCGCTTTCCGCGGACCAGCACCTTGTTGATCAACTGGGTGACCAGGATGGAGTTGTAAACCGGGTCGGCGGTCAGCGGCCGACGCGGCGCGGGACCTTTACGCGGCATTACTTCTTCTCCTTCTTGGCGCCGTAACGGCTGCGGGCCTGCTTACGGTCGCGGACACCCTGGGTGTCCAGCGAGCCCCGGACGATCTTGTAACGCACACCGGGCAGGTCCTTCACACGGCCGCCACGCACGAGCACGATCGAGTGCTCCTGCAGGTTGTGGCCGACACCGGGGATGTACGCGGTGACCTCGAAGCCGCTCATCAACCGGACGCGAGCGACCTTGCGCAGCGCGGAGTTGGGCTTCTTCGGGGTGGTGGTGTACACACGCGTGCACACACCGCGACGCTGCGGACTGCCCTTGAGGGCCGGCGTCTTACTCTTGCTGACCTTGGCCTTACGGCCCTTGCGGACCAGCTGTTGGATCGTTGGCACCGGGTTACTCGCTCCTCTTCGGCCGGTCCACTGCCGGCCGATCGATGGTCATGTTCGGTCCCCCACCGGCGTGGAGAACACGGGTCTCCGCCCCCCGCGCTCGGGCGTGTCGGCTTGGGGCGGCGCGTATCGTGCCGCGCCCGTAGGCGCACACCCGTCGCGGTCGCCCGCGATTCGATTGGGGATGCGATGTGGCAGACCCTGTGATTCGCAAGAAACACCTGAGCGAAACGAAATCACTCGTGGGCAGCACACCGGCCCGGACCAGAGCCCAGGCACGAAGAAAAAGCCTACCCAGCATAGCGGTATTAGTCAACGTAGATCACGTCGGCGATCGCCACGAGTGCGCAGACTCACGTTCTCGGGGAGACCGACGCCGTACCGGCGTGACGTACCACTGCGACGGGTACACCACCGCGTAGTCTACACCGCAGGCCAGGTGGCGGAATCAGCGCCCCGAGCCGGTGACCGGCCCGATCGTCCGTCCCGGCCCGTCGTCATCTCGCGGCCAGCACGAACAGCACCAACAACACCAGCAGGACGCCGGCCCCGGCGCAGCACACGCCCGCGATCGCCATGCCCTTGCCGCGGTACTCCCCCGCGCCCCGCCGCACCTGACGCAGCGAGAGTCCGGCCAGCAGCGTGGACGCGCCGGCGCAGAACAGCGTCAACACGATCGCCGCGACGGTCACCAACGGGGTCATCGCCAGCGAGCACGCCGCACCGAACCCGACCACTATCGAGGCGATGCCGGCCGAGAGGCTGCCGATCGCCGGACCGGCCACAATGGTCCCCAGTTGCGGGAGCGCCAGGTGGTACCCGGTACCCGGCGCCGTGGCGTAACGCGCGGGATAGCCGAACGCCGAACCGAGCGGCGCCCGGGTCACCGGCGGCATCGGGATCGGCAACACCTGCGCGGGCGGACCGGTCACCGGCCGGTCGCTCGACTCCGCCGGGATGGACGTCACCGGTTCGTCCGCCGCAGCGGACTCCACCGCCTCCGGCTGACCGGTCACCGGGCTCTCGTCGTCGAGGGTCGCCGCCTCGGGCGACCCGACGGCCGACGGCGGCCCCTGCTCCGCCAACCGGGGAGCGGCGTCCTCCTCGGGCGTCACCTCGTCGTCCGGTTCCGCCGGACCGGTGGGTTCCGGCCGCTCGGCCGGGCCGGAGCCCGCGAAGGTCGCCTCCACCGTCACCGGGCCGCCGCCGTCGGTGGTGCCCGGCCACACCTCGACCACCGGCTCGTGCGGTTCCGGTTCGCGCCGGGTGGTCTCGGAGTCGTCGTGTGCCGACGGTTCGGGTTCCCCGGGACCGGTTCTCGGATCGGTCATGACTCACCCGCGTCCCGCGTCGACGGCCAACTGGAATATCCACCACACCAGCCACGCCGCCACGACGAAGCAGGCGACGGCCACGGCGATCCACGCCAGGCGACGGGCCCGGCGGGACTTCGCCGCGCCCAGTAGGAAGCCCTCGGAGTGGGCTATCTCGGCGTCGGCCTGTGTCGCGATCCGGAGCGCCAACAACGCCGGTATGACGCCACCGACGAACGGCGAGGTCACCACCGCCACGATGCCCAGCGCGTAAGCCGCCGCCGCCTTGGTCGAGGGGACCGGCTCGGGGTCGGCGGGATGCCGCGCCGCCGCGCTGGCGACCGTGTCCGACGATTCCATGCCTACATCATGCCTGGCCTACCGAGCCGACCGCCGCCAGCCACCCGTGGCGGGTCGGCGCCGGACGGGTGGTGCCGTGGTTGAGGCCGGTGCCACTGGGTAAATCCCCGACATGCCGTTGAGCCGTCCGCTGTCGGAGTCCGTCGTCGTGGTGACGGGGGCGTCCAGTGGGCTCGGTGCGGCGATCGCCGGGCGGCTGGCCGCCTCCGGTTGCCGCCTGGTGCTGGCGGCCCGGGGCACCGACACGTTGCATCAGGTCGCGGTCCGCTGCCGGGAGAGGGGCGCGGAGGTCCTGGAGGTCCCCGCAGACGTCGCCGACCAGGCGGCGGTCGCCCGGCTGGCGGTCCGGGCGGAGGAGCGGTTCGGCCGGGTGGACGGCTGGATCCACAACGCGGCGGTCGCCGAGTACGGTCCGCTGCTGGACCTGCCGATCGACGACATACGGCGCGTGATGGACGTCAACCTGTTCGGGGCGTTGCACTGCGCCCGCGAGGCGGTCCCGCGCATGCGGCGCCACGGCGGGGTGCTGGTGTTCATCGGGTCGGTGCTCGCCGAGACGACCGTCCCCTTCCAGGGGGCGTACACCATCTCCAAACACGGTCTCGCCGGTCTGGCGGGGACGCTGCGTCAGGAGGCGGGTTCCGATTCCACGGTGTCGGTGTGCCTGGCGCTGCCCTCGTCACTGGACACCCCGCTGTTCCGGCACGCGGGCAACCTCACCGGTAGGCAGCCCCGGCCGATACCGCCCGCGAATCCGCCGGACCGGGTGGCAGGCCGCGTGGTACGGCTGCTGACGTCCCCGCGAGACCGGGTGTACCTGGGCAGGGCCGGCCGCACCGTCGGATGGGGGTCACGGCTGGCGCCGGGACTGACCGAACGGGTGCTCCGGCAGGTGGGGTTGCGGCAGTTCACGCCGGGCGAACGTCCCGCGCCGACCCGGGGCAACCTGTCGAGGCCCAGCCCGGGACCGGCGCACGTCGGCGGCGGATGGCGACTGACCGGTCTGGCCGCCGGCGCGGTGTTCACCGCCGGGCTGGCCGCCCGGACCCTGTATCGACTCGTGAGGAGCTGAACATGGCCGTAGTGGAACGCGAGGTCGCCGCCTCGCCGGAACAGGTGTTCGCGGTGCTGGCGGACGGCTGGACGTACAGCGACTGGGTGGTGGGGACCAATCACATCCGTAAGGTGGACGCGAGCTGGCCGCAACCGGGCAGCAGGCTGTACGTGCAGTCGGGGATCTGGCCCGCCGACCTGAAGGGGCACTCCGAGGTGCTGGAGTGCGACCGGCCGCACCGGCTGGTGATCCGGCCCAAGCTGTGGCCGTTCGGGGAACTCACCGTGGACATCCGCATCCGGGCCGCCGCCGACGGAGTGAGCGTGGTGACCATCGCCGAGGACGTCAAGGAGGGGCCGATGCACTGGGTGCGGACCAAGCTGTCCGACCTGGTCCTGCACGCCCGCAACATCGAGTCGCTGCGGCGGCTCGCCGATCTGGCCGAACACCGCCCGCGCTCCCCGCTGGGGGCCGGGTCGCACGCCTCGACCTGAGGCCACCGACGCCGACGGCCGCGACGAGTGGTGGCTCGCCGCGGCTGCCGGTCCTCTCCCCCCGTCACGTCCTCCGCCCCCGCCACTTCAGTCGCGCCGGGCAGTCGTCAGTTGCCGGGCGTGTGCGGCGAACCAGTCGTTCAGGGCCGAGGCGTGTGAAGCGGACTCGGGTTCCAATTGCGCCACGGCACCGGGCAGCGCACGCCGGGCACGTCGTACCGTGTCCGCGACCACCTCCGCGAGCTGCCCACCCGTCGTCCCGAACCGTTCGTCGAGCCGGCGTTCAAGCCGTTCGAAGGCGCCCGGCGTCACCATGTCGAACCGCCGTGTGCCACAGAGTTTCAGGGCCAGGTCTTCGGGGCCGTCGCCGGCCTCCCGGTACAGGAAAGTCGACACGAGGTCGTATGCGGGCGCCAGTGTCGGACTGATCCGGTCGGGATAGATCAACGACCAGTTCTTGAGGTGGGCATCGCCGTTCCCGATCAACACCGAGAAGGTGAGCCGCCGCACGAACTCCCGCAACGCGGTCACGTCATGGCCTCGGTACACGAGCGCAGCGGCCGTCTCATAGTTTCCCTCGTACTTCCGGTCCGCGTATCGATCGAGCACCTGCGCGAAATCCTCGATGTGAATCGGCGTGCGGTGTCCGTCTTCCGCCCGGTCGAACCGCTTGATGGCATACGCGACGTGCTCCCCGCTCGGCCACATCCGCGAAGGCACGCCGGGAAGGTCGTCACGATGTACCAGTCGTACCTCGGGTACCTGTATCCCCACCTCGGCGGCGAAGCGCATCATGGCGTACTCGTTCTGAGGCACCGCAGGAAACGCCTGGTCGGGCAGTTTCACGATCCAGTCGCCGCGTTCCCCGTACGCCGGCACCGTCAAGCGGTCACCCCGTTGGAGCATCGACAGTTTCATCGCGACTCCCGCCAGCGAGAAGCGCCACGGCTCCGTAACGTCGTCCCCCGAGGGATGTGGCGGCGACTCGACCTCCCAGGTTCCGTCCGGTTCCACGGCGGCGGCCGGTACCACCTGTACCGCTCCCGGGAGGTCGTGACCGATCTTGGCCAGCAACTCCATCTCACGGTCGGCGGACACGTGACCCGCCTCCGCGATCCACCGTCGCAACGCACCTTCCGGCAACAGGTTCGAGAACCACGGCGGAAGGCGTAGGGCGGCACCATATGCCCCGACGGGGTGATCCTCGAAACGCAGGCCCAGAACCGGGCGGTCGGGATTCTCGCGGTACCCCTCCTGGAACGTGAACCTCACGTGGTCGCCACGCTGAGCCAGCAGCCCGACGCGATGGCCGTACAGGATCACCGCGTATTGCTTCTCGACCAAGGACATGGGGCCAAGTATCCATGCGACGACATTGCGCGACGACAGCGCTAGGTCTCGTCGAAGACGAGGCTTTCAAGCGGCGGGGTGTTCTCCCGTTCCCATTCGGCCATGCGGTCACAGAACTTCTCGAGGTTCGCCACGATGGTGTGACGCCTCGTGGTCAGGAACTCGACTCGGTTTCCCCACTGCAGATAGGCCGCCGTCTCACGGGTCATGGAATGGGAGGCGAGTACGGCATCCCAGGCGCCGACCTCCATGTAAGGCGGCATACCGAAGACGATTCCCGCCTCGTCCACCGGCTCCTCCACGCCGGGTAGAAGGACCCGTCCCGCCACATCCCCCCGAAGTTCGGCCGGCATGTCCTTCGGCCGGATGATGTCCTGAATCGCCGCCCTTGCCGTGCCGTCATCAGCCAAGGTGTCCGACAGGTCACGAGTCGAATATGTGGCTCCGGAGAACGGCGACCGCGGTTCGAGTGCCCACCAGGAGCACAACAGCACCTTGCCGTTGGCGCTGTTCGCCTTGAACCTCTCGTCCAGATTCGGACGGATCTGTGAGCCGGGCACGGCCGCCAACAGTTGGGACACCGATCGCGCTTCACCTCCCGGAATGATCGCCTGGGCGAGCTTGCGGGCGAACTGGGTGAAGCTGCCGCCGAAGGTGGCAGGGCCGGCGAGAGATGCCCGCCAGAAGAACCGCCGCAATAGTTGCCTGTTGCGTTCGACGGGACGGGGATGGTGGGCGAAGAACCTGGACAGCACCGCCAGGAGCGAGTGGTACGGCAGGAATGAGAAGTGCGGGGTGTGACAGTCGCTCTGGAGGAAGTTCACGGCGGCCCGGACCGCGGCTTCGGCACCGTCGTAGGCACCCTGTTGGTCCTCGTCCGGGAAGTCGGTACGCACCCGGCGTCCCTCGTCGAACTCTCCCCGGAAATCCCGGGTCACGTCCGGACCCCGCCGCGCCAGTAGACACATCAGTATCGTGTCGTCGTCGATCCGCCCGAAGTCGGTGGACTGTTCCAGCCGTTGTGCGATCTGGGTAAGAGGGGGATTCCTCCGAACCGGGGGCTCCTCCCCCGCGTACAACGCCGAGAAGATCTCGGCCCTGCTCAATCGTTTCCCGAAGTTGTTCATTCGGTCGAATATGTCCCTCAGCGCGGCACGGTCGTCGTGTGGAACCAGGTAGGTGGGTATCCGGTACTCCAGGATGCGCCGTGCCACCGCCCGAGCCCTCGGGAAGTACTCGCCAGGCAGGTGTCCGCGCGTGGCGAACCATGCGAGCAGCTCTTCGAGATCGAAGAGGATCGGCAGCGGGATATGTCTCTCCTCGATACGCCGAGGTGTGGAGACGAACCGTTCCTCCGCCAGGTCGTAGAAGACGTCGAACGGCTTGTGGGCATGCCCTTCTCGCTTCAATGCGTTGGCCAGGCTGACGATCCGTTGTTGGCCGTCCACCACCCACCAGGTCTGATCGCCGGCCGCCGCGTCGATGACGAGCTTGCCCAGTACCACTTTCGCGGCCGGGGACTTCCGCACCCAGAACAGTAGAGTGCCGATGGGGTAGCCCTTGACGATGCTGTCGAACAGTTGCAAGACGTCATTGGTGGTCCAGCGGAAGTCCCGCTGGAAGTGCGGAACCCGGATGCGGCCACCCCAGGCCTTGCGCACCAGGTCCTCGAGTGGAAACGTCTCGGCACTGGGTTGGGTGTGCATCGCCGCCATCCGTGCTCCGTCTCGATCAGGCGTCCCGTGTCGGCGGGCATCCGCCGTGACCATTGCATCACAGCTCGCGGCCCAGGTGACGATGGGTAGGGGTTCTTCGATTCGTCGATGCGCCGCCACACCGGGGACGGGCGGAAGATCGGCGCAAGGAATTCATAAGAGTCGATGTTGCTCAGGGTGACGTCTCGCTGCTTTACTGACCGCTCCGGGACGAGGTCGTCACGAACCGCCCACCGACCGGCGCGAGCCCGGACGCGTCTCGGACTCGGCCGGACGCCCTTCCGGCCGATGCCACTCCCCCCATTGGAGTACATGTGAATACTGCAATCCGGCGGTTGACCGCCCTGGCGAGCGCCCTGGTCATGGCCGTGGGCCTCATGCTCGCCGTTTCCCCCGTCCATGCCTCGGCGGAGGTCGAGACCACCGCGACCGCCCTCTGCTCGACGACGTTGCGGTACGGCTCGTCCGGTACCTGCGTCAAGAAGTTGCAGACCCGCCTCAACGAGCTCGGGCTCAACTGCGGCAACAAACTCACCGTCGACGGCAAGTTCGGTCCCGCCACCAGGATGCGCGTCTTCGCGTTCCAGGGCCGCAACCGTATCGCCGTCGACGGCGTCGTCGGCCCCATCACCCGCGGCAAGCTCGCCAACCCCGACAGCAACCTGAAAGTCTCCTGCGATTCGACCATCGCGGCGCAGATCCGCAGCGTGTGGCCGGCCAGCCTGGAGGACAAGGCCATCCGGGTCGCACGTTGCGAGTCCGGGCTCAACCCCATCGCCGTCGGCGTCAACACCAACGGCACGAAGGACATGGGGGTGTTCCAGTTCAACACCGGCGGCACGCTGCAGGAATGGCTGCCGGGCAGCTCGACGAAGATAAAGATCGACAACGCGTTGACCTCGACCGAGAACATCAAGGCGGCCTACCGGTTGTACAAGTCGCGCGGCTGGCAACCGTGGACCTGCCGTAACGCCTGACGGGCGGCGCGGAGATCCGCGCACGGTACGGCTCCGCAGACGACGACGGCCGGGCCGCCCCCTCTCAGGGTGGCCCGGCCGTCGCCACACCTCGGACGGCGTGGCGGCTCACCGGCTACAGGCGCACCGTGTGGTTCCCCACCGTGGCCGTGATGGTCAGTTCCCCCCCGATGGCCCGCATGTACGCGTCCAGGGTCGAGGTGTCCAGCTTGGCGTCGCCCACCTCGATCTGGCTGACCCGCCCCTGGGTCACCCCCATGGCGTCCGCCACCTGCTGTTGGGTCAGGCCCTGCAACTTGCGCAGGGTCTGGAGTTCGTAGCCCCGCTCGGCGTCGACCATCTGCTGCTTGATGACGTCGATGCGTTCACGGTCCTCAGCGGCCATGCCCGCACGGACGCCCTTCATCGTTCCGAGTTTCACGACGCCTCCTCCATCTCCATGGCTTCCAGATAAGCCGTATAACGTTCGTCGGCCTCGGGTATGGCCTTTCGATACCAGTTCGACCACTGCCCCTCCTCCGCCTTATCGCCCGCGACGAGGAAGACGGCTCGCCGCTTCGGGTCGAAAACGAAGAGCATCCGGATGCTCACCCTGGAGCCGCTGCGGGGCCGCAGTTCCCGCATGTTGCGGAAGGCGCTGCCCTCGATCGTGCCGACGGTCGGACGCCGAAGCACCGGTCCGACGTCCTCCAACCGTTCCAGCGCGGAAGTGACGAGACGATAACTCTCGCGGTCGTTCTCCTTGAGATCGTCGATATAGATCAGGACATCATCGAAGAAGCGCAGTTCGTAGTAAGAGCTCCTGGATTATTGGCGTCTGATCAGGGAGGGGCGCATCAGGTGGATGAATGGCAAGGCGGAGGGTCTTCTGCGTACCGGTGTTGTACGCAGGAGGCCCGACAACGCCGCCAGTCGCCGCCTGAGCGTTCCGAGCCAGACAGTCCAATGATTCAGGAGCTCTAACCCCCACGCCGAACACAATAGTACACCCTAATGCCCCACCCGCAGGCGGGGTGACACTCCGATCACTCATCGAAGTCGTCGAATACACGAGAAAGGCCGGGCCGCCCCCGAAGGGGCCGCCCGGCCTCGTCAGCGCGCGGGTGGCGCGTCGATCAGAACTGGCCGATGTCGAAGTCGTCCAGCGGAACCGCGGGGCCACCGGAGGAGCCGAAGCCGAACGCCGGCACCGGGTCCTCGTAGCCGCCCATCGAGTAGACGCGCGACTTGGCCTCCTCGGTCGGCTCGACCCGGACGTTGCGGTACTTGGCGATGCCGGTACCGGCCGGGATGAGCTTACCGATGATCACGTTCTCCTTCAGACCGATGAGCGAGTCCGACTTGGCGTTGATCGCCGCGTCGGTCAGCACCTTCGTGGTCTCCTGGAAGGAGGCCGCGCTCAGCCACGAGTCGGTCGCCAGCGACGCCTTGGTGATACCCATGAGCTGCGGACGGCCGGAGGCCGGTTCGCCGCCCTCGGCGACGATCCGACGGTTCTCACCCTCGAACGACACCCGGTCCACCAGCGAACCCGGCAGGAACTCGGTCGTTCCGGAGTCGATGATGGTGACCCGCTTGAGCATCTGCCGGACGATGATCTCGATGTGCTTGTCGTGGATGAGCACACCCTGCGAGCGGTAGACCTCCTGCACCTGGTCGACCAGGTGCGTCTGCACCTGGCGCGGACCGAGCACGCGCAGCAGCTCGTGCGGGTCGATGGTGCCCTCGGTCAGCTTCTCGCCGACACCGATGTGGTCGCCGTCGTGGACCCGCAGGCGGGTACGCCGCGACAGCTTGTCCAGCGTGATCTCGTCGGAGCCGTCGTCCGGCGTGATGATGATCTTGCGGGACTTGTCGGCGTCCTCGATCCGGACGGTGCCGGCCGCTTCCGCGATCGGCGCCTTGCCCTTCGGGATCCGGGCCTCGAAGATCTCCTGCACACGCGGCAGACCCTGCGTGATGTCGTCACCCGCCACACCACCGGTGTGGAAGGTCCGCATCGTCAGCTGGGTACCGGGCTCACCGATGGACTGCGCGGCGATGATGCCCACCGCCTCACCGAGGTCGACCTTCTGACCGGTCGGCATCGACCGGCCGTAGCAGGCCGCGCACACGCCCAACTGCGACTCGCAGGTGAGCACGCTGCGCACCCGGACGTCCTTGACGCCCGCCGCGACCATCTCGTCGATGAGCGGCTGGGTGAGGTCCACGCCCTCGTTGACGATGACCTTGCCCTTGGCGTCCTTGACGTCCTCGGCCAGGGTCCGCGCGAACACCGAGGTCTCGGCGTGCTCGTGAACGGTCAGTTGACCGTCCAGGTCCACCGCGATCGGCATCCGGACGGCACGTTCGGTGCCGCAGTCCTCCTCGCGGACGATGACGTCCTGCGAGACGTCCACCAGACGACGGGTCAGGTAACCCGAGTCGGCGGTACGCAGCGCCGTGTCGGCCAGACCCTTCCGGGAACCGTGCGTGGAGATGAAGTACTCCAGCACGCTCAGCCCTTCACGGTAGGACGACTTGATCGGCCGGGGGATGATCTCGCCCTTGGGGTTGGCGACCAGACCACGGATGGCGGCGATCTGCCGGAGCTGAAGCATGTTGCCTCGCGCACCGGAGTTGATCATCTGCCACAACGGGTTCTCCGGGAGCAGGTCGTCGTCCAGACTCTTGGCGATCTCGTTCGTCGCCTTCGTCCAGATCTCGATCAGCTCGCCGCGCCGCTCCTCCGAGGTCATCAGACCCCGCTGGTACTGCTTCTCGATCCGGTCGGCGTCCTTCTCGTAACGCTCCAGGATCGCCGGCTTGGCCTTCGGCCCGACGACGTCCTGGAAGCCGATCGTGATGCCCGACCAGGTCGCCCAGTGGAAACCGGCCTGCTTGAGGGCGTCCAGCGACGCACCGAGCTGCACCTTCGGGTACCGCTCGGCGAGGTCGTTGACGATCTCGGAGAGCTGGCCCTTGCGGACCTCGTAGTTGACGAACCGGTAGTCCACCGGCAGCGTCTCGTTGAACAGGACCCGGCCCAGCGTCGTGTCGAGCACGCCGCCGCCGTTCTCGTCCGCATCCTCGAACGGCTTGGGACCGTCACCCTGGTCGATCTGGGTGACACCGGCGACCCGGATCTTGACGGGTGCCTGCAGGTGCAGTTCGCCGCGGTCGTAGGCCATCTGGGCCTCCGACACCGAGGAGAAGCTGCGGCCCTCACCGGTCATGCCCTCCCGACGGTGGGTCAGGAAGTACAGGCCGATGATCATGTCCTGGGTCGGCATCGTCACCGGACGGCCGTCGGACGGCTTGAGGATGTTGTTCGCCGACAGCATCAGGATCCGCGCCTCGGCCTGCGACTCGGTGGACAGCGGCACGTGGACCGCCATCTGGTCACCGTCGAAGTCGGCGTTGAACGCGGTGCAGACCAGCGGGTGGATCTGGATCGCCTTGCCCTCGACCAACTGCGGCTCGAACGCCTGGATACCCAACCGGTGCAGCGTGGGCGCACGGTTCAGCAGGACGGGGTGCTCGGTGATGACCTCTTCCAGCACGTCCCACACGGCGGGACGGGCACGTTCGACCATCCGCTTGGCGCTCTTGATGTTCTGCGCGTGGTTGAGGTCCACGAGCCGCTTCATCACGAACGGCTTGAACAGCTCCAGCGCCATCTGCTTGGGCAGACCGCACTGGTGCAGCTTCAGCTGCGGGCCGACCACGATCACCGAACGGCCGGAGTAGTCGACACGCTTACCGAGCAGGTTCTGACGGAACCGGCCCTGCTTGCCCTTCAACATGTCCGACAGCGACTTCAGCGGCCGGTTACCGGGACCGGTCACCGGACGACCACGCCGGCCGTTGTCGAACAGTGCGTCCACCGACTCCTGGAGCATCCGCTTCTCGTTGGCGACGATGATCTCGGGCGCGCCGAGGTCGATCAGCCGCTTGAGCCGGTTGTTCCGGTTGATGACCCGGCGGTACAGGTCGTTGAGGTCGGAGGTGGCGAACCGGCCACCGTCGAGCTGCACCATCGGGCGCAGCTCCGGCGGGATCACCGGGACGCAGTCGAGCACCATCCCCATCGGCGAGGAGCCGTGGGTGGCGAACGGCGCGACGACCTTCAGGCGCTTCAGGGCGCGGATCTTCTTCTGCCCCTTGCCGTTGGCGATGATGTCGCGCAGGTTCTCCAGCTCGGCCGTCAGGTCGAGGTTGGCCAGCAGCGACTTGATCGCCTCGGCGCCCATGCCGCCGGTGAAGTACTCGCCGAACCGGTCGTGCAGCTCCCGGAACAGCATCTCGTCGCCGATGAGCTGCTTCACGTCGAGCTTGCGGAAGGTCTCGATGACCTCCTCGAGCCGGTCGATCTCACGCTGCGCCTTGTCGCGGATCTGGCGCATCTCGCGCTCGCCGCCGTCCTTGACCTTGCGGCGGACGTCGGCCTTGGCGCCCTCGGCCTCCAGCTCGGCCAGGTCGGACTCCAGCTTGGCGGCGCGCTTCTCGATCTCGGCGTCGCGGCCGTTCTCCAGCTGCCGCTTCTCGGCCGCGATCTCGTTCTCGAGCGTCCCCAGGTCGCGGTGACGCGCCTCGGTGTCGACAGAGGTGATCACGTACGCGGCGAAGTAGATGATCTTCTCCAGATCCTTCGGCGCGATGTCCAGCAGGTAGCCCAGCCGGGACGGGACACCCTTGAAGTACCAGATGTGCGTCACGGCGGCGGCCAGCTCGATGTGGCCCATCCGCTCACGGCGGACCTTCGAACGGGTCACCTCGACGCCGCAGCGCTCACAGATGATGCCCTTGAACCGGATCCGCTTGTACTTACCGCAGTAGCACTCCCAGTCCCGGGTGGGGCCGAAGATCTTCTCGCAGAAGAGGCCGTCCTTCTCGGGCTTGAGGGTGCGGTAGTTGATGGTCTCGGGCTTCTTGACCTCACCGTGCGACCACTGACGGATGTCTTCGGCCGTGGCCAGACCGATTCGCAACTCATCGAAGAAGTTGACGTCAAGCACTTAACTTTTCCCCTTGCGGTGAACTCGATGTAGGGATTTCCACTGATGTCTTCGCTGACGTGGGCGGCGCCGGGCCGATGCTCGCCCGGCCCGGCGACCGCATGTCGTCACGCTCCTTCGAGGTCGACGCTGCTCGGTTCGTGCCGGGACAGGTCGATGCCCAGTTCTTCGGCGGCGCGGAACACCTCGTCGTCGCTGTCGCGCATCTCGACGGTGGTGCCGTCGCTGGACAGCACCTCCACGTTCAGGCAGAGCGACTGGAGTTCCTTCAGCAGCACCTTGAACGACTCCGGGATGCCCGGCTCCGGGATGTTCTCGCCCTTGACCACGGCCTCGTAGACCTTGACCCGGCCGAGGATGTCGTCGGACTTGATGGTCAGCAGTTCCTGCAGCGCGTAGGCGGCGCCGTAGGCCTGCATGGCCCAGCACTCCATCTCGCCGAACCGCTGCCCACCGAACTGCGCCTTACCGCCCAGCGGCTGCTGGGTGATCATCGAGTACGGCCCGGTGGAACGCGCGTGGATCTTGTCGTCCACCAGGTGGTTCAGCTTCAGGATGTACATGTATCCGACCGAGATCGGCCCGGGGAACGGCTCACCGGTGCGGCCGTCGAAGAGCCTGGCCTTGCCGTCGGGACCGACCATCCGCTCACCGTCGCGGTTGGGACGGGCCGACTCCAGCAGGCCGGTGATCTCGTCGAGGTGGACACCGTCGAACACCGGGGTGGCGACGGTCGAGTCCGGCGGGGCCTCGTCGGCGCCGATGGCCTTGAGCGCCTTCTGCCAGCCCTCGGTCTCGCCCGCGAGCTTCCAACCCGACTTGGCGACCCATCCGAGGTGGAGTTCCAGCACCTGGCCGATGTTCATACGGCCGGGCACACCGAGCGGGTTGAGCACCACGTCGACCGGGGTGCCGTCCGGGAGGAACGGCATGTCCTCGGCGGGCACGATCTTGGAGATGACGCCCTTGTTGCCGTGACGGCCGGCGAGCTTGTCACCGTCGGAGATCTTGCGCTTCTGGGCGATGTACACCCGGACCAGCTCGTTGACGCCGGGCGACAGTTCGTCGCCGTCCTCACGGCTGAACGTGCGGACGCCGATGACCGTGCCGGATTCACCGTGCGGCACCTTCAGCGACGTGTCACGGACCTCGCGCGCCTTCTCACCGAAGATGGCGCGCAGCAGGCGCTCCTCCGGGGTCAGTTCGGTCTCACCCTTGGGGGTGACCTTGCCGACCAGGATGTCGCCGTCGCGGACCTCGGCGCCGATGCGGATGATGCCGCGCTCGTCGAGGTCCGACAGCATCTCCTCGGAGACGTTCGGGATCTCCCGGGTGATCTCCTCCGGACCGAGCTTGGTGTCGCGGGCGTCGACCTCGTGCTCGTCGATGTGGACGGAGGTCAGTACGTCCTCCTGGACCAGCCGCGAGGACAGGATGATCGCGTCCTCGTAGTTCTGGCCCTCCCACGGCATGAAGGCGACGAGCAGGTTCTTGCCCAGCGCCATCTCACCGTGGTCGGTGCACGGGCCGTCCGCCATGACCTGACCCGCCTCGACCCGGTCCCCCTCGTTGATGACGGGGATCTGGTTGACACAGGTGCCGGCGTTGGAACGACGGAACTTGTGCAGCAGGTAGGTGCGGCGGTAGCCGTCGTCCTGGTGGACGGTGATGTAGTCGGCGGAGACGTCCTCGGCGACACCGCCGACCTCGGCGACGACCACGTCACCGGCGTCGACGGCGGCACGGTACTCCATGCCGGTGCCCACGAACGGCGACTGCGTCTTGATCAACGGCACGGCCTGACGCTGCATGTTCGCGCCCATGAGGGCGCGGTTGGCGTCGTCGTGCTCCAGGAACGGCACCATCGCGGTGGCGACGGAGGTCATCTGGCGCGGGGAGACGTCCATGTAGTCGACGGCGTCGTGGCCGACCAACTCCATCTCGCCGCCCTTACGGCGCACCAGGACCCGGTCCTCGGCGAACGAGCCGTCGTCGGACAGCGGCGTGTTCGCCTGCGCGATGACGACGCGGTCCTCCTCGTCGGCGGTCAGGTACTCCACCTGGTCGGTGGCCCGCCCGTCGATGACCTTGCGGTACGGCGTCTCGATGAAACCGAACGGGTTCACCCGCGCGAACGCGGACAGGGCGCCGATCAGACCGATGTTCGGGCCTTCCGGGGTCTCGATCGGGCACATCCGGCCGTAGTGCGACGGGTGGACGTCCCGGACCTCCATGCCCGCGCGGTCACGGGAGAGACCACCCGGACCCAGCGCGGAGAGCCGGCGCCGGTGGGTGAGGCCCGCGATCGGGTTCACCTGGTCCATGAACTGCGACAGCTGCGAGGTCCCGAAGAACTCCTTGATCGCGGCGACGACCGGGCGGATGTTGATCAGGGTCTGCGGCGTGATCGCCTCGACGTCCTGCGTCGTCATCCGCTCGCGGACCACCCGCTCCATGCGGGACAGGCCCACCCGGACCTGGTTCTGGATCAGCTCGCCGACGGTGCGGAGCCGCCGGTTGCCGAAGTGGTCGATGTCGTCGCGGTCGTAGCCCTCTTCACCGGTCTGCAGCTTGCACAGGTACTCGATCGTGGCGACGAGGTCGGCCTCGGTCAGCACGCCGGTGGAGATGGGGGTCGACAACCCGAACTTCTTGTTCAGCTTGTAGCGCCCCACCTTGGCCAGGTCGTACCGCTTCGGGTTGAAGAACAGGTTGTCGAGCAGCGCCTCGGCGTTCTCCTTGGTCGGGGGCTCGCCCGGGCGCAGCTTGCGGTAGATGTCGAGCAGCGCCTCGTCCTGACCGGAGATGTGGTCCTTCTCCAGGGTCGCCATCATGATCTCCGACCAGCCGAACCGCTCCCGGATCTGGTCGTTGGTCCAGCCGATGGCCTTCAGCAGGACGGTGACGGCCTGACGGCGCTTGCGGTCGATGCGGACACCCGCGGTCTCCCGCTTGTCGATGTCGAACTCCAGCCAGGCGCCCCGGCCGGGGATGACCTTCACGCTGGACAGGTCGCGGTCGGACGTCTTGTCGGGCTGCTTGTCGAAGTACACGCCGGGGGAACGCACCAGCTGGGAGACCACGACCCGCTCGGTGCCGTTGATGATGAAGGTGCCCTTCGGCGTCATCATCGGGAAGTCACCCATGAACACCGTCTGGCTCTTGATCTCGCCGGTGGTGTGGTTGATGAACTCCGCGGTGACGAACAAGGGGGCGCAGTAGGTGAGGTCTTTCTCCTTGCACTCCTCGATCGGTGCCTTCACCTCGTCGAAGCGAGGGTTGGAGAAGGACAGCGACATGGTGCCCGAGAAGTCTTCGATCGGGCTGATCTCTTCGAGGATGTCGTCCAGCCCGCAGGTGGCGCCCGGCTCCGTGCGGGCACGGTAGGCGTCGTTGCCGACCAGCCAGTCGAACGAGTCGGTCTGCAGTGCGAGCAGGTTGGGAACCTCGAGGTGTTCGGTAATCCTGCCGAACGAGATTCGGTTGGGAGCGAGCGCGCTCGATGGAGAGCTGGTCTTCGCAGGGCGGGAAGCTGCCAAGATTCGTCCTTCCGAGGACCTGTGGTGCGACGGCCGATGTAACGCCGCTTCGGGGCCCTCGGTTGCAGTACGACCGCGTCGGTGCCGGTCCGGCACTTTTCTGCGTCGGTGGTGAAGCCCCACATGAGGACTGACATCCCGTTATCAGACTGCGGTCATGCTAAAGAGGGCGCGAGAAGGCAGCGCAAACTAGCAGTGTAGCCGAGTTGTACGGCGTCGTCCACCCACCCCGGGAAGGTCTTCTGCGAGCGGTCAGATTCGCTCGCGCGTACGAAATGATACGCATGCGTTGCCTGTGAAACAGAATGCCCCGGCATCGCCGTCTCGTCAAGACCTTCCGCGCTTTTGGTCGGCTCCGGGTAGCGATCCGGCCACGTTACCGGCGGGTCGGCGGTCGCGGTCACCCAGACCACATCGCCAGGGTCTTGGCGATGTCGGGCACCTCCAGCTCACCCCGGGCCACCTGGAGAACGAATTCCTCGGCCGTGTCGACGTCGGGGGGCCGCACGTCACCACGATTCAATCGATACATCACTCGCATCGCCACCCAGGCCAGTCGCTTGTTCCCGTCGACCAACGGATGGTTCCGCGCGAGTGAATGCAGCAGTGCGGCCGCCTTGTGGTGCAGATCGGGATAGGCGTCGTCGCCGAACACCGACGCCTGCGGCCGGGCCGCGGCCGACTCCAGAAGACCGTAGTCGCGCACTTCCGGTGGCGTCTTCCCCTGGATACGTGCCGCGATGCGCAGCAGGTCCGCCAGGTCGAGGAAGTCGGTCACCGAGCGAGCCGATCTAGAAGCTCCGCGTCCTCGCGCATGATCTCTTCCACGCTGGCGTCAACCAGTTCGTTGTGAGCGGTGAGGTAGCGATGGATCGCCTCAATGGCGATCTCCTGCTTGGAACGCTTCTCCTTCGCCGCGCGCTCGGTCAGCATCCGGTCATCGACTTCAGGGAGTCGCAATGTCATGGCCATAAGCCCATGGTATCGAGAGATACCATTAGATACCACCCTTTGGCGCGCCCGTCACAGCGACTTGGCGTTCACCACCCGCCAGGCGTCGTCGACGAACACCATGGTGAGCACCACCCGGGTCTGGTCGACCTTGCTGCCCTCGATACCGGTGTTGGTGACGACGTGGTCCATGAACACCAGCACCTCGACGGCGTCGGCGTACTCGGTGCCCTCGGAGTCGGTGAAGGTGACCGACTCGTTCAACAACCCGATGTCCACGACCCGGGCCACGACCTTGGCCTGCTCGGTCTCCACGGTGGCGCGCAGGTCCTCGGTGGTGACGCGGTAGTCCTCGGCGAACTCGCCGGTGGCGTGTGCCGAGGCGTTGGCGATGGAGGCGTCGAAGTCGCGGTAGTCGTAGGAGAACAGCGCGACCGCCGCCGTCTTGGCCGCCCGGACCGCGTCGGCGGTCTCGTCGCCGCGGTCGGTGAAGGCGGCCCCCAGGTACGTGATCACCGCCAACAGGCAGGCGAAGCCGGTGGCCGCGGCCAGCCCGAACGCGGTCTGCCGCAGGCCGCCGCGGCCGCGGTCGGCGCCTCCGGTGGGCACCGGGGACGGGCGGCGCCGGGACGCGGTGGGACGCGGCTTGCGATCGTGGCGACCGTCTCGCTGCCGGGGGATCTTCGCGGTGGTGGCGGGGCGCGGGCTCGGCCGTGAGGCCGGTTTCCCGGCCGCACTCGTCCGGTTCCCCCGGTTGCGGAGTCTGCGTGGGACGTGACCCGCCATCAGGCCACCTCCAACCGGCCGATGAGCCACTGGCCCTCGACCAGGGCCATCTGCACCCGGAACCGGTAGTGGTCGGTGATGGGTTCACCGGTCGTCCCGCCGTCCTCGGGTTCCGGAGTCGACTCCTCGTCGGGCGTCTCGCCCTCCTCGGCGGGTTCCTCGCCCTCCGGGGGCGGCGCGGCGGCGGTGGTCACGGCGTCGGCGACCAGTATGACGGTCGCCGAGTCGGAGTCGCCGGACACGTAGGCGGCGTACTCGACGGTGGCCTCCTGGGTGACGGCGGCGCCGAGCACCGACTCCCGCACCTGGTCGCGACCGGCGGCCAGTTCCTCGGCGAACTCGCCCGTGGCGAGGGCCTCGACGGCGGCCAGGTCCGAGTCGATGGTCTCCGGCGACACCGACATGAGCGCCAGGACGCCCTCGGTCGCATTGGCGACGGCGGCGTCCCGTGCGGTGTCGGCCCGCCAGGCGTCCCACCACTTGAATCCGAACACTCCGGCGGTGCCGAGCGCCGCCAGCAGCAGCAGTGCCAACGCGATGTTGACCGGCAGCCACCAGGCGAGGCGAGCAGGTTTCACGATTCGCCTCCCGGCGCCGTACGAGGGGTCATGAGGTCACTCCGGTGAGGAGCAGGTGTTTCCACGACTGTTCGCCGGCGAGCGCGTAGTGGCCGCCGGTGCCGCCGAACCGGATCGGGTCACCGTACTGGTCGACCAGCAGTCCGGTCAACGGGTCGTATCCGGAGGGCTCGGGCGTGCCGGAGGGCTCGTCGCCGGTGTCGTCGCCGGATTCGGTGGGTTCTCCGGAGCCCGGCAGCGGCACCGGGTAGATCGGCGGTCCCTGCGGGCCCGGCGCGTTCTGCCAGCCTCGCACCGACGAGCCGTCGCCGTGTTCGTCCGCGGTGCAGGCGTACTCGGTGTTCCCGGTCCCGTAGATACACGGCGGCGGGTTGTCGAAGTTGAGCACGAGCCCGAAGTGGGCGGTGCCGTCGCCGGGCGAGACGGTGAACCCCCCGGACACGACCATCGGATAGGTGACCAGGATCACTTCGAGGTTGGAGAGTCGCTGCACCGCGACGCCGTTGACGCTGATCATGTTGCCCAGCAGCACTCCGAGGCTCGGGTCGAGGTCCTGGAGCAGATCGGTGACCTCTCGCGTGGCCTCGGGTGCCTCGGCGACGAGCTCCCGGATGTCGGCGTCGGATTCGGCGATGGTGGTGGTGAGGGCGGCGAGCTGGTCCGCCCAGGTGCGGATCGCCGACGCGGAGTCGAGTTGCGTCTGCAGGACCGTCTGGCCGTCCCGCAGCAGTTCGACGGTCTCCGGCAGGTGGGCCGACGCGTCGTCGACGATCGACTGGGTGGCGGTCAGCAGCCGGGCCAACGCCTCCTCGTTGCCGTCGAAGGCGGCACCGAGCTCGTCGACCACGACCGCCAGCTCGTCGGGGTCGATACCGGCGAGCAGGCCGTCGAGGTCGGCCAGCAGCGTCTCCATCGGCAAGGGGGTCCGCATCCCGACCAGCACGTCGCCGTCCGCCAGGTACGGCCCGGCGGCCGACGCCGGCCGCAGGTCCACGTACTGCTCGCCCACGGCGGAGCGTTGCGCCACCACCACCTCGACGTCGGCGGGCACCTCGACGTCGGATTCGATGAGCAGTTCGATCCGGGCGCCGTCGCCGTGCAGCGTGATCTCACCGACCTTGCCGATCGGGACGCCGCGGTAGGCGACGGCGGCGTGCCGGTAGGCGCCTCCGGCGTCGTCGGCCTCGACGTAGACGGTGTAGGAGGTGTCGAACCAGCCGAGGTAGCGCACGCCGACGAACGCGACGCCCAGTAGGGAGATGAGCGCGAACACCCCGATCTGGAGGCGGAGCCTGCGGCCGGTCATTCGGTGTCCCCCTCGCCGCCGGTTCCGGATTCGTCGTCGGTGCCGCCGGTGAGTCCGGCGAGTCCGATGCCGAGCAGTTCGGTGAGGCCGCCGATGACCGGTTCGATCCCCTGGTCGCCGGAGCTCTCCGGGTTGTCGGGGTCGACCTGTTCGGTGGGTTTGTCGCCGGCGACGTTGTCGAGGATCGCGGCCACGTCCACGTCGAGGGTGATGTGGAGGTTGACGAAGTCGTCGTGGACGGCGTCGGAGGCGTTGTACGGGAACGGGTAGGACAGCGCCAGTTCCAGGCCCTGCGGGAAGTCGTCGCCCGCGGCCACCAGGTTCTCCAGTACCGGTTGCAGGTCGTTCAGGATCGCTATGGTCTCGTCGCCGGCACCTTCGATGACCTCGGTGCCGACCTCACCGAGTTCGCCCAGCGCCACGATGCCGTCGCTGATGAGTTGTTCCTGGTCCGCCAGGACGGTGATCCCGGGTGCGATGGCGTCCAGGGCGTCGCGGATGGTGTCGGTCTGGTCGGCCAGGTCCGCCGACAGGCGTTCCAGGGCCTCCAGGGCGGTGACGATGTTCTCGCGTTGCCCGTCGAGGGCGGCGAGGAACGACTCCAGTTCGCCCAGGGTGTCGGTGATGTCGGCCTCGCGGCCCTGCATGAGCGCCACGAGTTCGGTGTTGATGGTGCGGAGCTGTTCCAGTCCACCGCCCTGCAGGACGAGGGCGAGCGCGCCCAGCACCTCCTCCACCTCGGCGCCCCGGTCGGTGCGGTCGAGACCGATGACGTCGCCGTCGCCGAGCGGGTCGTCCGACGGGTGGTCGAGCGGCGGCGACAGTTCGACGAACTTCTCACCGAGCAGGCTGGTCTGCCGCAGCGCCGCGGTCGCGTTGTCGGGCAGGGCGACGTCGGCGTTGACGCTGACCAGCACCTCGGCGGTCCAGTCGTCGGCCAGCGACACCTCCTCGACCTGGCCGACGGTCACGTCGTCCACCTTGACCGCCGAGTACGGGACCAGGTCGGTGACGTCGGCGAACCGGATGACGACCCGGTAACCGCCGCCGCCTTCGCCGCCGGGCAGCGGCACCGATGAGCAGGCGGTCAATGCGACGGCGACCGCCAGCAGGGTTCCGGTGAGGGTGCGGCGTCGGTTCACGACAGGTCCAGGGCGGGTGACTGTCCGACCAGGGCGGCCAGTTCGTCGGGCATCTCGAGGTCGGAGGCGGCCAGCGCGTCGGCCAGTTCGAAACACGCCGCCGGGATGTCCTCGAATCCGACGGCGTAGGTGAGCTGGCTGCACAGGAACGTCGCGGGGTCGTACGGGCCGAGCAGGTCGTCACGGGTGTCGAGGGTGCCGGAGCGGGCGTTGTACGCCAGGTCGAGGTTGGTGAGGGCGACCGGCGCGTAGTCGAGGATCGTGATGAGGGCCTCCTGCTGCCTGGCGAACACCCCGGACAGTTCGGCGAGCTGTTCGACGTTGGCGGTGAGGGCGTCGGCGTTGTCGGCGATGAATCCGGATATGTCGCCCAGCGCGACGGTCAACTGCCGTACCGCCTCGGCGAGGGTGTCGCGTTCGTCGGCGAGCTGCGTGGACACCTCGGCGAGCTGTTCGTTGAACAACTGGATCTGCGCGTCGGACTGGGCCAGCGTGTCGGTGAACTCCGCGAGATTGTCCACAGTGGTCCACAGGTCGTCGCGGTGGGTGTCCAACACCTCCGCGACGTCCGCGAGGTCGTTGAGCGACTGCCCCAGCGCCTCACCGTTGCCGTCCAGGTTCTCCTTGGCGGTCGCGATCAGCTCCGCCAGGCTGCCGTCCTCGCCGAGGGCGGCGGCGAACTCGTCCAGCGAGGCGTACACCTCGTCCAGTTCCAACGGGACGACGGTGTTCGCCGGTTCCAGCACCGCGCCGTCGGGCAGCACCGCCCCGCCGGTGTAGGGCGGCGAGAGCTGGACGTACCGGTCGGCCACCACCGACGGCGGGATCACGATGGCCGTGACGTCGGCGGGGATGTCGTAACCGGACTCGACCACCATCTCCACCTCGACGACGTCGCCGGAGGGGCGGACCTCGGTGATCTCACCGACCTTCACGCCCAACACCCGCACGTCGGAGCCGACGTAGACGCCGACCGCGCGCACGAACTCGGCGGTGACGTGCCGTCCGCCGCCGGTCACCTGCCACGCCACGAAGGCCGACCCGAGCAGGACCGCGACGACGGCCGCGACGGTCCACCGGTGCCGGAGTAGGGAACGGACGCGGCTCATGAGTTCGGCTCCACCTGGTAGGGCTGGAGCAGACCCTCGATATAGGAGTCGAACCAGCGGCCGTTGCCGAGCACGTTGGAGAACGCCTTGATGAACGGCCCCATCGTGGTCAGCGTGTGTTCCAGGTTCTCCTGGTTGTCCTGCAGCAACGTCACCACCTCCGACAGCCGGTCCAGTGCCGGGCCGAGCCGGTCGTCCTGGTCGTCGACGAGTCCCTGCAGTTCCTCCGACAGCCAGACGGTCGTCGACAGCAGTTCCCGGATGGCGTCCTTCCGGTCCGACACCTCACCCAGCAGCAGGTTCCCGTCGGCGACCAGCCGGGCGAACTCGTCGTCGCGTTCGGCGAGCACGTCGGTGACGGTGCGGGCGCTGGCCAACAGGTCGCCCAGCTCCTCGTCCCGGGACGCGAGTGTCTGCGAGAGCGCGGACAGTCCTTCGAGGGAGTCACCGAACTCGTCGCCGGTGTCGGCGAAGGTCTCCGACAGCGTCCGCATCGCCTCGGCGAGTTGGTCGGTGTCGATCTCGTCGAAGGTTCCCGCCAGATTGTTCACCGCGTCCACCACGTCCAGCGGGGTCGCGGTGCGCGACAACGGGATCACGTCGCCGTCGAGGCTGCCCGAACCGGCCGGTTCGATCGACAGGTATCGCTGCCCCAGCAGCGTCTTCAACCGGACCGAGGCCCGGGTCTCGTCGCCCATCAGCACGTCCGCCTCGATGCGGAAGTCGACCGCGACGTGTGGTTCACGGGTACCCAGACCGGCCAGTTCCACAGTGGTCACCTTGCCGACCTTCACGCCGGCCACCCTGACCTCGGTACCGGGGGTGAGCCCGGCCGCGTCACGCAACTGCGCGGTGTAGGAGTGGCCGCCGGCCAGCAACAGCAGGTCGTCGAGTTGGAACGCGCCCAGCAACGCGATCAGCGCGACGACGAGCGTCACGGCGCCGGTCCGTTTGAGGTTCCGGGTGCGCGGCGGCCGGTCTCGGCGGCGGCGCGGGATTCCGAATCGCGGCATCTCAGTCCTCCTGGCAGCGCGCGAACGGGGAGTGGAAGCCGACCGGGTTGGCCGACAGGCCGCCGACCGAGACCTGTCCGTCCATGTCGCACAGGAAGAAGTTGAACCAGGAACCGTAGGAGCCGGTCGTGGTCAGCTCGGTGTAGGTGACCGGCAGCCTCGCCAGCGTGGTCTCCAGGGTCTCGGCGTTGGCGTTGAGGGTCGTCGCGAGCGTCTCCAGCGCCGACACGTCGGCGGCCAGCGGAGGACGGGCCTCCGCCACCAGGTCGGCGGTCTGTCCGGTCAGTTCCGACATGGACACGACGGCCTCACCGAGCGCGTCGCGGTCTGCCGACAGGCCGGAGATGAAGTCCTGGAGTCTCACGATCGAGGTGTCCAGGGCGTCCTCCCGGCTCGCCACCGTCGCCAGCACCTCGTTGAGGTTGTCGATGACCGCGCCGATGGTGTCGTCGTGGGCGGCGAGCGTCGAGGTCAGCGAGGCGGTGTGCGACAGGATCCCCTCGATGGTGGAGCCCTCGCCCTGCAACACCTGGATGATCTCGTAGGAGAGCTCGTTGACCTCCTCGGGACTGAGTGCCGCGAACAGCGGTTTGAAACCGTTGAGCAGCAGGGTCAGGTCCAGGGCCGGGGAGGTGCGTTCCAGCCCGATGGTGTCGCCGGGAGACAGAGTGGCCCCGGTGGAGTCGGCGGAACTGCGGGTCAACGCGACGTAGCGCTGACCGACGAGGTTGCGGTAGCGGATCGTGGCGTGGACGTCGGACGGCAGCGGCCGGTCGTCCTCCAGGCTGAACGACACCTCCGCGACCGGCGGTGCGCCGGCGTCCTGCCGCAGCCGGATGTCGTCGACCTCACCGACCTTGACACCCGCGATGCGGACCTCGTCACCGGGCAGCAGACCCGTGGCGTCGGTGAACAGTGCGGTGTAGCCCGGACCACCCGACAGGCGGACGCCGCCGAGGGCGTCGGTCAGCAACACCAACGCCAGGGTGGTCACGAGCGCGAAGATTCCGAGCCGAACACCGGACCCGACGGTGCCGGGGCCACCGGACCTTCTGGCCACAAGTCCTCCAAGCCACGCGCACATCGGTATTCAGAGTGTGATGTGCGTCAATCTGGCAGAGGCTAGCAAACCGGCCGGTGACCTGGGAACCCCCAACGGATAACAATCCCGGATCACTCCGGCCGGTCAACGCGTGACGATGCCCGACCCGGCCTTCTCCCGCTCCGACTCCAGCCGCGCCAACCGCTGGGTGAGCAGCCGCCGCCGCAGGAAGCTCGCACCGGCCAACTCGGTACGCAACGCCTTGATCCGGCGCTCGGTCTCCATCGCCCGCAGCGACAGGAACTTGGTGGGCGCCGTCGGAGTCGGTTCGCCCGCCTCCGCCAGTGCGGCGACGGCGGCCGGGTCGAGACCGAAGCCGGCCAACAGGTCGTCGTCGAGGTGGTATCCGTACCGGTGCTTGAGGATCTTGTCGCGGCGGGCGCCGTCGCCCTTGTCGGAGTCGGCGATGGCGTGGGCCGCGTACAGCCACCAGCGGGTACCGCCGTCGACGCCCCGGATGTACGCGCCGCGCGGCGCGTACCGCTGCTTGATCTCCCGGTGCGGCCGGGAGTAGACGCACTCGACCGCCTCGGCGGGCTCCAGAAGGGACAGGCCCAACGAATGGCTGTCGTGGTAACGGGTGTAGCCGCGCCGGTGGCTCGGCGACCACATGCATCCCAGGTTCAGCGAGAACACCGCCAGGTCGGAGTGCCCGGCGGCGATCGCGTCGGCGGCCTCGGACTGCAGGCGCTCGAAGGCGTCCACCCGAAGCGCGTCGTCGTCGTCGAGCCGCGAGGTGAGTACCCGGGAGAGTCCCCGGCGGGCGGCCTCCGCCTGACACCACTCCACCACCGCGCCGCGGAAGTCGGTCTTGAACTCGACCTCACGCACCCGCACGTTCGCCAGTGGCGCGACCACCGCGTCGAAGCGGCTCCTGGCACGCGGCGGCATCTTCGCGTCCACCACCAGCAGCCAGGTGAAGTCCTGCGAGGTCTGCGCCGCCATCGACGGCACGGTGACGGACTCGAACAGCCGAAGCCGGTAGTCGAACCATCCCTCGTCGTAGACGCCGATCCCCACCCGGGTACTCAGCACGTGCAGAAACTCGGTCGCGGCCATGGCCGTCACCTCCTGTCCGGCACGCGGTCGGCGGGCCGGGGTCGATCCAACATGTCAGGGCGGGGGCCGGCCGGTCAGCGGTCCGGGATCTCCCATTCGGCCGGTTCCGGCAGTGCCGCGGTGAAGAACCGGGCGAGATTCCGGGCCTGCCGGGCCAGGTCGACTTCGGTGTGACGGGTGGTGTTGAGGCAGTAGAACTTCGGTGGCCGCTGCAGGATCTGCTGGAAGCGGTCGAGCGAGTCGGCGCGGCCGGTGTCCAGGTAGACGTACTCGTTGCGGGCGCCCGGCCATTCCACGGCGCTGCCGGTGGCCATCCCGTAGTACTGCGCGAACATGCTCGGTATCGCGACGTCGGTGTTGGAACGGAACCGGGCCGCCCGGGTCGCCGCCACCTCCTCGGGATAGCGCTTCTCGATGTCGGCCAGCACACTGCGCTTCAGGACGAGCGGGACGTGCTTCACGCGGCGGTCCAGGGTGATGTCGAAGTCGTTCGACATCAGGCGCAGCGAGTTGTACGCGGCCCAGTCGGTCGGGATCGCGTCGTCCTCCGGCCTTCCCTGGTAGATGTACTGCGACGGCGACAACCGCACCTTCGCCTGACCGGCGATGGTGAAGAAGTCCGACTCGTCGCACTCCTGCCCCAGCAGGACGTCGTCGTTGAAGTAGACGAAGTTCTCCGACAGGCCCGGGATCCGGTGCAGGCACGCCTCGATGGCGTGCGAGTTGAACGTCGGCAGCACCGAAGCGTCCGGGAAGACGTCCCGGTGCGACACCACCGTGATCTTCGGGTGGTCGGGCGCCAGCCACGCCGGACGCTGATCCGCGGTGACGATGTAGACGTGCCTCACGAACGGCGCGAACAACTCCAGGGCGCGCAACGAGTACCGCAACTCCTGGCGGTCCAGGAAACGCTCCGGGTTGGCGGCGCTGGCGTTGGACGTCTCCCCGTCGTACCTGCGACGGTCGGCCTGCCAGGCCGGATCGCCCGCGTCCACCCAGGTGTAGACGACGTCCACCGGTCCGGCGGCGTGCCGCAGCCGCTCCCCCGCCACCCGCACCGGGGCGGTCCGGTCGGCGCACTGCGCGAACAACGGCGACCAGTCGACCCGGTGGGCGACCTTCTTCTGCGCCAGGTACCGGTTGCGTTCGGGTTCGTGCTGGACGAACAGGACCTTCAGGTAGCCCATCGGCCCGATGACGTACTCGCTGCGCTCGGCGGGCGTGCCGACCTCCAACCAGTCGGCGTGCGCGATGTCGTGGAAACTCAGTTTCGCCAGCGGCATCGTGTCGACGAGTTTCCACTGGTGACCCAGCCGGACCACCAGGTCGGGGTGCCGGCCGGCCGCCGCCGACAGCGCCCGGCGCAACCGCCGCTTGTCGGTGGCCAGCACCGCGAGGTCACTGCCGGGACGGTCGTCGTCGCGCACCAGCGGGAGACCGGCGTCCAGCAGGAACGGTTCCAACAGCCCCATCACGGCCTCGCGTCGCTTCGCGGGGGCGGCGGCGAGGCATCGATCGGCGTCGACGACGACGTCGGCTCCGCGACGGTCGCGGACGCGGCGGCGCGCGATACGGGCGATCCGCACCAACCGTCGCGACCTCCCGGCGGCCTCCAGCAGCCGGCGGACCGCCCGCCGGTGCAGCGGGAGGCCGTGCACGACCGAACGCGCCACCGTCGCCCTGCCGGTGCGGGAGAGCTGCGACTTCAGGCTCCGGTTGGTGGTGATGTAACGCCGCGTGGTGGCCCGGACCTGGTCGGCGGCGAAGTGCGGCGCCGGCCCGGTCTCCAGGAGTGACACGATCCGGCGGCCGCATTCGGCGCCGGCCGTTCCCGGGTTCACGAAGAACTCCTCGACGAACGCCTGGTAGTCCTCCGACTCGCGCCGTTTCTCGGCGTCGGCGAAGGCGCTGTACAGTCCTTCGGCGCCGCCGATCTCCTGCCAGTGCGCGGCGACGCCCGCCAGCACGGTGTACTGGCGTTCGTCGTCGGACAGCCGGTCGAAGTCCTTGCCGCGCGGATCGGGGTTGCCCGCCAACACCACCGGCAGCCCGGCGTAGAGGGCGTCGAAGGCGGCACCGGAGAAGTCACTGATCACGCCGTCGTGCTCGGCCAGGAGCCGCACCGGGTCGGCGTCGGCGTACACGACCCGCATGTGCTCGGGCAGTTCCTTGACCAGTTCCCGGTCCTCGGCGTGGTGGAGTTTGACGGTGACGTCGGCGTCGATCTCCCGGAGCGCCGGAAGCACCGACGGCACCGACGACAGCGAGCCGTACGTGGGCATGTAGAGGATGCGCTTGCGCCCGCCGCCGGACTGCCACGAGTCCCGCACCGGAGGCTCACCCTGGAAGATCCCGTCGAGCAGCGGGTTCCCGACCGCGGCGGCGCGGCAGAATCCGGCGACCCGGTTCAGCGGATGCTGGCCGTACATGAGGTTGAGGTGGGCGTGGGCGCGCCACACCCCGTACTGGTACCGCTCCTTGGCGAGGCTGTACTGCTGCGCCACGACCAGGGTCTTGTCGAAGAACTGCAGCGGGAGTACCGGCGTCTGGCAGACCACCGCGTCGTAGCGGCCGTCGAGACTCTTGAGGTTCTCCTGGGAGAGCGTCTCGACCGGGAGGCCGGGCAGGTGGGTGGCGACGGCCTCCTCCGACACGGCGAAGTCCCGTTTGCGGACCTCGACGACGACGGCGGCGTCGGGCACGTGGGGCGCCATCTGTTTGTAGTGGAACAGTTGGTATCCGGTGGTGACCACAAAGGCGACGCTCACGCCGCGACCTCCTTTAGACGGCTGGAGCGGCCCGACTCCGTGATCGGTGTGGGCCGCGCGTGCCGGACCCCGCCGAACCCCTTTCGGGTGACCGGGCGATCACGTGGAGTCGCCGCCGGTAGACCATACCGCCGCCGGTGGCCGAAATCGCGGATTGAACCGCCGTGTCCCCGGCGCGACCAGCGGCGGCGGCCCCGTGCCGCTCCCCGCCGGACGAGACGGCAGCCCGGGGAACCGGAGGCGGTGGCGACTCGGGCCGACGCCCGGTGCGACACCGTGAAGCCCCGTCACGGGTCAGGACTCGTCCGGCTCCACGCCGTCTCCGGCGGCCCGGTAGACCTCCCCCGTCCGGGGGCATTCCCAGCGGGACTCGCCAGCCCGCCGCAGTGGCACGCCGGCCCTGCCCACCCAGGCGTGGAACCGGGCGGGGTTGCCGATGACCAACGCGAAGTCGGGAACGTCCTTGGTCACGACCGCGCCGGCACCGACGACGGCGAAACGCCCGATCCGGACGCCGGGCAGGCAGACCGCGCGCGCCCCGATGCTGGCGCCGTCGGCCACGGTCACGCCCGCCGCCGTCCAGTCACCGGCCGTCTTCGGGGCGCCGTCGGGGGTGACGGCGCGCGGATAGGGGTCGTTGGTGAGGACCGCCGCCGGGCCGACGAACACGCCGTCGCCCAACCGCGCGGGCTCGTACACCAGCGCGTAGTTCTGGATCTTGCAGTTGTCCCCCACGACCACACCGGAACCGATGTACGCGCCCCGCCCGACGACGCAGTCCCGGCCGACGACGGCGGCGTCGCGGACCTGCGCCAGATGCCAGATCCGGGAACCGCCGCCTATCGTCGCGGAGTCGTCGACGTCCGCCGTGGCGGACACGTGCGGGTTCATCGGTGTCGTCCTCCCCTCGGCGGACCCGGTCGACCGGGTCCGCACCGCCGGGCGCCATGGTTCCAGAGACACCACGCGAACCGGCGGAGATCCGTCGGCCGAAGCACCGGTGTCTCGCCACCACCCCGCCTCGGCCGGAGAGCCGTCCCGCCGGAAACCGTTACGCCCCACCGGGAAACACCCATAGCGGTACGTTACGGGCGAAGTCGGGCACGCGGGCGTGAATCCACCGCGCGGTGACCACATCGCGGTGTGTGACCTTGCCGGTGCGTGCATCCGCGGCCTCGCGCGACGGAATACCCTGTAACCGGCACCGTGGTTCGCCGTGATGCGAAGCGATCCACGCGGGTGTGCCACCACCTCGCCAGCAATTCGGGAGAACAGTGAAACAGAACGCGAAGCGACAGTTGTCACGAGTCGTGAACCGGTCTCGGCGGGAATGGTGGCGGCTCGCCGAGGCCGGCCTCTCGGCACTGCCGACGGCCTCCGGTGGATTCCGGCTCGGCATGGTCAGGGAACGCCGTGAGAAGTGGCGGGCGGCCGTCGCGGCCTACTCGTCGGCCATCCAGGCGGGTGCACCCCACAAGGCGCAACTGCTCGCCAGGCGCGCCGCCGTCTACGCCAAGTTGAAGCAGTGGCCGCAGGTGTTGGAGGACAGTCGGGCTGCCCTGGAACTCGATCCGGGGCGCGTCGAGGCGCTGGCCCCGATGGGCAGGGCGTATCTCGCGATGGGACAGCCCGACACCGCGGTGGAGATGCTCAAGCGCGGCCTGTCCTACATCCCGTCTGAGCCGGGCCTGCGCCGTGAACTCGCCAACGCCTACCAGCAGACCGGCAACTGGGGCAAGGCCCTCTCGGTCTACCGGCGGCTCCTGGACACGAACAAGTCCACGGCGGCCCGCCGGCAACATCTCGCCGCGGCCGCGGAACGCCGTTACCTCTGCCCGTTCGAGCTGCACGACGGCAAGGTCGTCAAGGTGTCCGCGAAGGACGCCAAGGAGGGCTACCAGATCGCCACCACGCAACTCCGCGAGGTGGTGAAGGCACCGAAGTCGCCCACCAAGAGCCCGTTCCAACTGGCCCGGCTGTACGAGTCGGCGGGCGACCACGCCCAGGCCGCCGAGTACTACACGCAGGCGTTGCGCCGGTTGGACGGCATCGACGCCCCCTGGGTCCACAACACCAGGTTGGCGTGGCGGTTCCGCCTCGACCACGTCAAGGAGCTGATGGAGCCCACCGTCGGCGCCGACCTGTGGCTGCACCGCCGCATCTTCCCCGGTCAACCGGCCGATCTCGACGGCATCGCGGGCTTCTTCGAGGCCGAGTTCAGCAACAACGGCCTGGCCCTGAGCGGCTTCGTGCTCCCCGGCACCACCCACGACATCGACATCATGCTCAACAGCCGCCGGATCGCGTCGATCTCCCCCGCGGAGAACGAGTGGCTGCCCAAGTTCCAGTTGACGATCCTCCACCGGGTCGTCGACGACTTCCCGTCGCGTGCCGTACTGAGCCTGTCGGTGCAGGACCGGCCGCTCGTCACGACCGGCTCGATCTGCAACGTGGACGTCTCGGTCCCGGGCGGGTCCGGGCGACTGAACGGCCTGCTGGACGAGGGCAACAAGATCAACAAGAAGGGCCGGTTCTCCCCTCCGGGCGGTGAACAGGCCGACGAGCGCCACCTCGACGCCTACGTCGAGGTGAGGAAACTGTGCGCCGAACAGCTCGGCATCGACCTCTTCCTCTGCTACGGCACCCTTCTCGGGTGTTACCGCAACGGTGACTTCATTCCCGGCGACGACGATCTCGACGTGGGCTACGTCAGCCGCGCCGAGGACCCGGCGGGTATGAAGCGGGAGGCGGAGGAACTGATGCTGGCCTTGGCCCGGCACGGTTACGACACCCGGGTGGCGATCGACGGGCGGCCGTTCCACCTGCGGGTCGGTGACGTCCGGCTGGACATCAACCCGATGTGGTTCTACGAGGGCCGGGCGTGGAGCTTCCGGAGCCACCAGCTCACCCGGGAGCAGTTCGCGCCGGTCCAGAGCGCGAACCTCCTCGGCCGCGAGGTGTACATCCCGCGCGACACCGAGGCGTTCCTCGCCGACAACTACGGCCCGGACTGGCAGACCCCGCAACCGGGTTTCCGTTACTACCGTGACCCGGCCGAGTTGGCGGTTCTGCGGTTGGCCCGGCTCAATCCCTCCGAAGTGGAGAAGATGACCGCACGCGCCGAGCAGATCCGCAGGGAGAACCCGGCCGCCGGGCGGTTCTTCGGATACGCCGACCCCAACAGCGTCGACTTCGGCTGACCACGGCCGACACGCGGAGCGGCCCTCCCTCCGGGGCATCCCGGGGGGAGGGCCGCCGTCGTCAACGCCGGTCCGCGAAGAGCCGTTCGATGAAGCGGTCGGTGGCGTGCCCGTCCTCGGCGTGACCGAAGATCTCCCGGATCCGCGCGTACCTCTCGGCGTAGTCCCGCTGCGTCTTCGGAAGGTCGCACAGCGCCTCGACCACCTCGTCGGTGGTCTCCAGCACCGGCCCGGGACCCTCGTTCTCCAGGTCGAAGTAGAAGCCGCGGAGCTGGTCGCGGTAGTGCGCCAGGTCGTAGGTGTAGAAGATGATCGGTCGGCCCGTGTTGGCGAAGTCCAGCGAGATCGTCGAGTAGTCGCTGATCAACACGTCGGCGGCGGCCAGCAGTTGCCGGACGTCGGGGTGGTTGGCCACGTCGTAGACGAAACCGTTGCCGTAGCCCAACAGGTCGTCGATGGTGTTGGGGTGCCGCCGCACCAGGAGCGCGTACTCCTCCTTGAGCCGGGCGGGGAACCGGGAGACGTCCAACCGCATGTCGAACTTGTACTGTCCGACCCGGTGGTACTCGTTGTCCCGCCATGTCGGGGCGTACAGGATCAGTTTGCGGTCCTGCGGGATACCCAGGTCATCCTTCAGCCGCCTGCTCAGCTCGGCGCGGTCACCGGAGATCAACAGGTCGTTCCGGGGGCTGCCGATCTCGATGATCTCGCCCTCGTACCGGAACGCCCTACGCAGGATCTCGGTCGAGAACGCATTGGGTGAGATCAGGAAGCTCCAGTTCGGAGTCTCCTGCGCGACCTTCCGCAGGTACGCCTTGTTGCTGAACTGCACCGACTCGATGTCGAAGCCGACCCGCTTGAATCCGATGCCGTGCCAGGTCTGGGCGACGGTCTGGCCCTCGCGCCGGCGGAACCAGTAGGGCAGGTGCGTGCTCGCCACGACGTACCGGCTGGTGGCCAGTGCCTCGCACCAGGCACGGCTGCCGTGCTCGACGCGTTCGACACCGTCGGGGATCGGAGCCTGGGCGTCCTTGGTCACCCACACGTGCCGCAGGCCGTCGTCCCGTCCCCGCAACGCCTCGTGCAGGGCGCGCGGCGAGTCCGAGTACTGCTTGCCGAAGAAGCTGTCGTACAACACCACGTCGCGAAGCGGCAGCGTCCGGGCCATCTCGGGATAGACGATCGTGCTCAGCCTGGACATGTTGTAGGTACCGCGTTCGTCGTCGGCGCGGCGCGGCGCCACCTTCAGGATCAACGCCTCCAGGCCGACCCTGGTCACCAGGTACCGTTCCCCGAACGGCAGCCCCTGCGTGATCGAGATCGCGTCGGGTGCGTACGACAGGTCCGTGTCGACCAGGTCGCCCTGGGCGTCGCGGAACCGCAGCACGAGGCGCCACCTTCCGGCACGCAGCGCGACCGTGGCCGCCGGCAGCGGGGCCGCCTCGGGGTCGAGACGCACCGACCAACCGCCGTCGTCGGCGACGTCGATCGGCAGCACCCGCTCCTCCTTGCGGCCGGTGTGGCGGCAGACGAGTTCGGGCCCCGTGACGTGTTCTCCGCCGACGCCCGACAGCTCCAACACGCCGTCGGGGCTCCACCGCGCCGAGGTGATCACCGGCAACGCCGGTACGAGCGTCAACGCCGTCCGGCCGTCGATGTCGGAGTCCACCACGATCTGGACCCCGGTGTAGAAGCCCTCGCCCGCGGACATGCCCTCACTGCACCGCACCTCGTAGGGCGCCGCGTCGGGGGACGGCAGCAGGTCCGCGAAGAGCCTGTCCTGCGTGCCGGCCACCGGAACGACCTGGACCGGGCCCAGTTGCGACATGACGGCCGCCAGCTCCAGGTCCGCGGTGAACTCGGTCAACCCCTCGGGTGTCCGGTGGTGGGAGGTCACCATCGTGGTGAGTTCGGGGACCCCGGGCACCCGGCACCACCGCAGCGTCGCCGCGTCGGTGAGCGGCGCCCGCGAGGTGCCGCGCAACCGCAATACGCCGTCCACAGTGCTCACATCGGTGATGCTCACCTCGGGGCGCTCCAGACGCAGCCGCAGCACCCCGCTCACCACCGTGGGGACGATCCGCAGGTCATCGGCGACGTCGATCGGGTGCAGGCCGAAATCGGTGAAGTCCGCGCCGGTGCGCAGACCACCGGTGTGCGCGCCCCTCGCCGTCAACGCGCCGACCGCGAACACCCAGTCCCCGTAGCGCCAGCTCCCGTCGGAGTCCCGCAGTTTCGACAACGGCAGTCTCGCGTGGTAGCCGGAATGCGCCGAACCCCAGGACAGGTCGGTCACGGAGGCCGTCGCCTGCGGACTCGGCAGACTGGTGAACCGGATGCTCACCCGGGTACCCGACTTCAGATGCCGCGCCCAGAACAACCGGTTGGCGGCGGTGATCCGCCCTTCGCTCGGAAGTCCCTCGATGTAGGCGTGTCCCCGCAGTTCGAGCGCCCCATCGTCAACCCCGAGGGAATAGAGCCTGCCCTTGGACTTCGCGTCGCCGGTGGACTGACCCACGTACCTCTTCAACACCCGCAGCGGTGTGAACTTCTTCAGTGCCCCGCGTACCGTCTCGTCCCCCTCGCCGGGCAGGCTCACCGGTTTCCTGCCTCCGTCGGCGAGCTCGTCGATCAGGCCCGCCAGGTCTCCATCGGCGACCAGCCGGACGCGGCGGCGCAGCGCGTCGGGGAGTTCCTGCACGACCCGGGACGGGACGCGCGCCAGGTACGGACCGGCGGCCGACATGAACTGTTCCCGGACCGGCGGCGGAGCGTGGTGGAGGTTGCGGAACATGATGCCGAACTTATGCCGGATGTCCATGGCGAAGAACGGTTCGAGCAGTTCCGGCCGCCGTTCGGTCAGCAGGTCGATGCTGATGATCGACGTGGCGATGCGGTCCACGAAGAAGTGGGCGTCGGACGTCTGCCGGCTGATGGACCGGGTCGCCCCCTCGCGCAGCCGCCAGTAGTACACCGGCAGGTTCAGGACGTCGACGTTCGTCGCGAGGGCGTGCGCCCGGATGCTGACCGGCCCGTCCTCGAAGTTGAGACCGTCGGGGAACCGCAGTCCCGCGTGGTCCCAGAACGAGCGGCGGTAGATCTTGTTGGCCGCCAACAGGTCGCGGATCAGTTGCGGGGTCTTGGCGACGGTCGTCGACAGGACGCTCTCCCGGTGGGACTCCCGCTGCATGGGCACGCTGAAGATGCCCCGGCTGTCGAGTCGGCTGACGCGGCCGGTGAGGAAGTCCGACCCCGTGGTCTCCAGGACTCGCATGGCGGTGGCGAAGGCGTAGTGCGGGATCAGATCGTCCGAGTCCACAAAGGTCATGTACTTGCCGGTGGCGTTCTCCGCGCCGGTGTTCCGCGCCCGGCTGAGTCCGCCGTTGGCCTGTGTGACCAGTTGGAAACGCTTGTCACTCTCGGCGTACTCGGCGGCGATCCGGCCGCTGCCGTCGGTGGAACCGTCGTCGACCATCACCACTTCGAGATCGTCGAAGGTCTGGTTCGCCAGCGAATCCAACGCCGGCCGCAGGAACTCTTCGACGTTGTAGATCGGTACGACGACCGAAAGTGTTGCCATTTGATTCCTCGTATAGGTTCACGACCGGTGAGATCCGGCCCTGTTCGAGACCGGCGCGATCAGCCCGGGAGGACCACGTCCTGCAACCCCTCACGGGTGAATCGCACGGGATTGTTGTTCAGCCGCTCCAGGTTGACCCGGCCGACCAGGTCGGCGACGGCGTCGCGTGAGGTGATCCCGGCGGCCGCCGGGTCCATGGACAGGCCGATGCGTTCCGCGAGACCGTAGAACGCGTCCCTTGCGGCCTTCGGGTCGGCGGCGCCGAACTCGGCCAACACGGTGGCCAGCGCGGCGCGATGGGTGTCGGGTGAGACGCCCGGTTGCAGGCGGGAGTCGTCCGCGTCGGCGTGGGCGGCGATGAAACGGCCCAACGTCAGGGCGACCGCGTGCCCGTGCGGAAGCCCGTAGGTCTTGGTGATGCCGTACGACAGCGCGTGTGCCGCGGTCGTCTTGGAGATGTCGATGGCACGCCCCGCCAGGTGGGAGCCGCGCGCCATGTCCGCGGCGGATTCGGACGAGCCGGTGGCGACGAAGTCGGGTAGCGCCGCGATCAGCAGGGGGATCGCGGATCGGGCGAACTCCCGGCTGGCGTCGGTGGCTCCGGTCGCCCACAGGCTCTCGACGGCCTGGGCCAGCGCGTCGATGCCGGAGGTGGCGCGCTGGTAGGGGGAGGCGGACCGGGTGATCTCGGGGTCGAGGACGACGGTGTCGGGCAGCATCGCCGGTCCGGCGATGGAGAACTTCGTCTCCCCTATGTAGACGACCGCGAAGTGGGTCGCCTCCGATCCCGAGCCGGAAGTGGTCGGCGCCAACATCAGCCGCGGCCGGCGTTCGGTGACGGCCGCACCGGCCCGGATCGCCTCGTGCAGGGCGGTCTCCTCCGTGATGCCGCGGTAGGCGCACAGCAGTTTCGCCATGTCGAGGGCGCTGCCGCCGCCGACGCCCAGCACCAGGTCCGGGTCGTACTCGGCCATGATGCGCAGTCCCTCGACGAGGTCGCGGGCGTCGGTGTTGGGCCGGAAGTCGCTCCACCGGCGGACGGTGGCCCGGCCCCGCAACTCCGGCAGGCACTCGGCCGCACCGGAGCCGTCGAAGGAGTTCTTACCGCACACCAGGAGCACCCGGCGGCCGTCCAGTTCGGGCACCGCGCGCCAGGTGGTCACGATGGCACCGGGGCCGAAGTGGAGGTCGCGGTCGGTCGGCAGTGTCACGGCTGTCTCCTTGGATGCGCGTGCTTCGGGTCCGGAGCCGGGTGACCTCGACCTTGTCCGGCCGGTCGAGGTCGAAGTCACCCGACTCCGTGAAGAGGTGGGTCAGCCGGTGGATTCCCGCAGGGCCGCCATGAAGGCGGCCTTGCTCTCGGCGGGGGTGCGGGTGGGCCGGCCGATGTCGGCGCGGTTGCCCGGCTTCACCTTCAACTCGAGCAGCGCCGGGCCGCCGTGCGACCGCAGCTCGGCCACCAGGCCGGGGAGGGCCGCCAGGTCACCGGTCGCGGCGGCGTGGCGGTACCCGAGCGCCTTGGCGGCGGCGGGGATGTCGACCTTGCCGATCGAGGTGGGCTGGCCGCCGACGCTGTCGTGGACGCCGTTGTTGAACACCACGTGGAAGTACGTGCGCGGCGCGAAGTCCGCGATCACCGCCAGTGATCCCAGGTGCATCAACAGTGCGCCGTCGCCGTCGAAGCACCACACCTCGCGGTCGGGCTCGGACATGGCGACACCCAACGCGATGGAGCTGGCGTGCCCCATGCCGCCCACGGTGAGGAAGTCACGGTCTCCGGAGAGCCCGTTGTTCACCCGGTACTCGAAGAGCTCCCGCGACAGCATGCCCGTGGTGGACACGATCGCGGCGTCGTCACCGACGGCCCGGGTCAGGGCGACCAGGGCGTCCTCCCGGCTGGGGAGGTCGGACGGCGTCTTCGGGAGCTTCGCGGCGTCGGAGAAGGTGCCCTTCTCCACCAGCAGGATGTAGGGCGTCTTCTTCTCGACGGCCTCGGCCAGCGCCTCCTCGACGAGCTTCTCGGCCTCGTCGGGGTCGTGCGGCAGGACCGACCACGGCAGGTCCATGGCCTCGACCAGCTCACGCTGCACCCGGCCCTGTTTGACGTGCTGCGGCTCGTCCTTGACACCGGGCTGGCCGCGCCATCCGACGACGACGAGCATCGGCACGCCGTAGACGTCGGGGTCGGCCAGCGACAGCAGCGGGTTGACGGTGTTGCCGTATCCGGAGTTCTGGAGGTAGACCAGCGCCGGCGTCTCGGTGCGGAGGTAGTGGCCGATGGCCAGGCCGACCGCGCCGCCCTCGTTGGCGGCGATGACGTGCCGCTCCCGGGGGAGGTTCGCCATGATGTGGCTGCCGAGCTGCTTGAGCAGGCTGTCGGGCACCCCCGTGAACAGGGTGACGCCCTGAGCGGTCAGGTGGTCGCAGAACCGTGCGGGATCGATGCTCACGACTCGTTCTCCGGGATGATCGCGAGGGCTTCCTTGATGTTGGCGATCTGGGAGTCCACTTCGGCCGAACGGCTGTTCTCCAGGATGGACTTCGCGACCGCGGACATCGCCTTGTAGGAGGCGCGCATGAGCTGGTTCGCGTAGATCACCACGTTGACGCCGCGGGCGGCGAACTCCTCCTCGGTGACGGTGTTGTAGCTGGTGGGAACGACCACCAGCGGCACCTTCTTGTCGAACTTCGCGAACCGGTCGCAGAACTCGAAGACCTCGTCGGGGCTCTTCTGCCGGGAGTGGATCATGATGCCGTCGGCGCCGCCCTCGATGTAGGCCTTGGCGCGGGTCACGGCGTCCTCCATGCCCTGCTCCAGGATCAGGCTCTCGATCCGGGCGATGATCATGAAGTCCTTGGTGATCTGGGCCTTCTTGCCCACCTGGATGCGGTGGACGAAGTCCTCGATCGAGGACTGGGTCTGGGCGACCTCGGTGCCGAACAGCGAGTTGCGCTTGAGCCCCTCCTTGTCCTCGATGATGACCGCCGAGACGCCCAGGCGTTCCAGCGAGCGGACCGTGTAGGAGAAGTGCTCGGGCTTTCCACCGGTGTCACCGTCGTAGATGAGCGGCTTGGTGGTGACCTCGAAGAGGTCGTTGATGGTCTGCAGCCGCGAGTTCAGGTCGACGAGCTCGATGTCGGGCTTGCCGCGCGCGGTGGAGTCGGTCAGCGACGACGACCACATGCCGTCGAACTCGATCTTGCGACCGTCCCGTTCGACGGTGGCGGTCTCGATGATGAGGCCGGTCAGGCCGCTGTGGGATTCCAGGATGCGGACCAGCGGCTTGTTTTCGAGGAGCCTGCGCAGCCGGGAGAGCCGGACGTCGGGGGTGGTGCCGACCTCCTTGACCGACTTGTTGAGCTGGGTGGAGGAGATGCCCTCGGTGTACTCGACCTCGACGAGCTCGCCGTTCCACTCCTTCAGGGCGTCGATGACGCGCTGCCGGGTCTGCGCCTGCACGCCGGTGCGCCAGTCGTCGCCGTGGACGACGTAGTCCGGCTTGATCTCGCGGAGGTTCGCCACGTAGTCCAGGGTCTCCTGGGGGACGACCCGCGTGACGCCCTTGATGTTCTCGACCACGGCCTTGCGCTGCGCGTAGGTCATGTGGGGCAGCCGCTTGTAGCTGGCGATGGCCGCGTCGGTGAGCAGGCCGATGGTGACGTCGCCGAGCTCGGCGGCCTTCTGCAGGATGTTCATGTGCCCGGGGTGGACGAGGTCGGCGCTCATCCCCACGTAAACGGTGGGCTTGCTCGACAAGATGTCTCCTTGACTCGGATTGACTGGCCCACCACCCTTGGCGGGACATGAGCGTATTTCCATGTATGACTACCAGCTCCGGCCGCGACGCCGCATGTTCATGGCCCGCTGCCCACGTCCGGGTCACCCGGCAGGACAGCACGATACGCCGCGCCATTGCGGTACCCGGCTCGCGATCGGATGCACGGCAGCCCTTCATCGCGGATTCCGACAATACCCCGACCGATTCATCCCGTGTTGTTCCGGACGCTTCCTGAAAGACGCCTTGACGACACCCTCCGGTTGCCGCTCCGAAGCGACCGTGATCAAGCCCACTGGCACACGGAAAGCACTGCGCCACACCGGCCTCACCGGTAACAGTCCCGCGCCGCGTCGAAGAACGCGTCCTCGTAGCGGTCGGGCGGGAAGTCACCCATGTAGTACCGCTTCATACGGCTGCGGGTCTCCGCCAACGGGTCGGTGTCGAGCAGCAGACCGCACACCTCGTCGATGTTGGCCGCGTCGGCCTCCACCGCGTACCCCGCCTCCGCCAACGGGAACTCATCGGCGAGTTTGCCGCCGGCGCCCGTCATGTCGGTGATCGCGAACGGCTTCTCCGAGTACAGCCACTCCGAGGCCGCCCCCGACACGTCGCACACCATGACGTCTGCCGCGTTGACGCAGTCGGCCAGCGACATCCGCTCGGTGGCGGCCCGGCCGAACACGTGCGGCCTGCCCGTCTGCTGCGCGTCGGCCGCCAACATCTGCTCCAGCGCGTCCAACTGCCGCGCCGCCGCCGGGTTGCGCCGCGTGTACGGGTGCGGGCGGACGATCACGGTCGCCCCCCGCTCCAGCATCGCCCGGCAGATCCGGGCCGCGATCGGCAGCGAACAGAAGTTCACGTCCGAGGACAGACCTGTCCACGTCGGCGCGTACAACACCACCGGCGGACGGTCGGCGGGCCGTGGACCCGGCACCACCGCGACCTTCGCCGCCTGCGGGTGCCCCACGATCCGGAACCGCGACTCCGGGATGTCGATGCCGTGCCGGTGATACCTGTCCACCCCGGCGCGTCCCGCCACGAAGATCCGGTCGTACATGGCGCTGATCGGGTTGTAACTGGCCGGTTTGTCGCTGTCCCCGTGCATCAACTGGATGTGGGTGAGTTCCGCGAACCGGACGCACTGGGTGTTCTGCATGCTGTTGTTGACGTAGAAGACCGCGCGTATCGAATCCGTCAACACCGACTCCACGTCGGCGATGCCCGGCGCGACGACTATCGGCGCCTCGGTCGCCGCCGCCAACACCGGCAGGAACGCCCGGTCCCGGACGACGACCAGGAACGGGTCACCCAGGCGCGCGAAGTAAGGCAGCCACATCAACAACTGGTACTCCGAGCCCGGCGGCCCCGCGAAGTGCACCGCGAACCGCGGGCCGTGGGCCTCGACGGCCTCCGCCACTCCGGCGTCGCCCGCGTGGGCGCGGCGCCTGCGCAGGTACCAGGCGGCGACGGTCCCGAACCCGAACCCGGCGGTCACCACCAGGCACGCCGTCGCGATGATCCACGGGTTCGCCCCCGTCGCCGACGTCAGCCAGAACCCGGCGGTCAACACCGAGATCAACACGTAGGCGCTGCGCGTGTTCATCCAGCGCTCGCCCGGCCCCCGGCTGACCGGCAGGTTCGCGCTGTCGAGCCGCCGCGTCGACAACGCCACCACGAGTCGGGGCTCGAAACCGATCAACGCCACCAGCAGGGTGCCCGCGATCGCGTCCGCTACCCCGATCCGACCCGGGCCGCCGTCGGCGATCCCGATCAACAGGGCCGCCACCACCAGCACCCGGCCCGGCAGGAACTCGCCCAGCCCGTCCGCGCGGTAGCGGTACCACCCCCACAGCAACGCACCGGCCGCCAGCACGTGCCCCGGCCACGGATTCGGTACCAGCAGGAACGCGGCGACGGCCGCCACCGGCAGGCCGTAGGGGGCGGCGGTGGCGATGAGTTTCACGACTAGCTGGCGCATCGTCTACAACGTCCTGTCACGCAGCAGGGTCTCGGCCAGCCGCAGGTCCAGGGGATGAGTCACCTTCAAGTTGAACTCGTCTCCGGTGACCACGGCGATCGGGGTCTCGGGCAGATACCGGCGGACCACGCCGCCGTCGTCGGTGGGCCGGAAGTCCGGGTCGGCGGCGGCCCGCCGGTGGGCCTCGGCCAGCACCTCCAGGCGGAAACCCTGCGGAGTCTGGCAGCGCCACATCCGCGACCGGTCCGGGATCGCCGTGACGGTCGGCCCCTCCCCCGACGGGTCGACCTCCAGGATCGTGTCGGTGCTCGGTACCGCGACCGTCAACGCGGGCACCGAGTCCAGTAGCCGCACGCACTCCGAGATCGTGCGCGTGGACACCAGCGGCCGCACCGCGTCGTGCACCAGCACCTTACGGTCACCGGGTTCCCCGGCGAGGTCCGCCAGGGCGCACCGGACGGACCCGGCGCGGTCGGCGCCGCCCTCCGCGACGGCCTCTACCTTGCGGTAGCCGTACCGGTCCACGAGCTCGCGGGCGTGGTCGAGATGGCCGGCGGCCATGTAGACCCTGATGTGGTCGATGTCGTCGCAGGCCTCGAAGACGTCGAGGGTGTGCGCCAGCAACTCCCGCCCGGCGACCCGCAACAACTGCTTGGGCCGGTCGGCACCCATCCGGGAGCCGGTGCCGCCCGCCAACAGCACCGCCACCGCGGTCGAGGTCACGACCGTGCCGCCAACTGCCGGTCCACGTCACGCGCGGACAGGTACAGCTTGTAGGTGACGGCGGCCTCGGCCAGCAGCAGCAACACCATCGCCGCGACCGTGAACCCGAAGACCCAGGTGGTCAACGGCCCGACGATGAACACCGCCATCTGGAACTCGACACCCGAGAACAGGTGCGACCGCACCCGGTGCCGGACCAGGAAGTCACGCATCCGGTTGAACCAGCCGAACCGCTGCTTGAACGACTGCTGCACGTCCACCACCGTCGCGCCGTCGTCGGTCTCCCGCTCGCCGGCGTGATCGCCCAGCACGAGTTGCGCCTCGTCCTGGAGCCGGAGCCGGTCCACCGTCGTCCCCGAGGCGGCGGCCAGTTTCGCGCGCATGCCCTGCCGGGTCTCCTTGAGATACAGGGCGTTCAGGTAACGGAACATGTCACAGAACACCACGCCCGTGCCCAGGTACAGGAACACCGGGTTCCCCGAGACGGCGTACTGGCCGCCGAACAGCGCCAACGCGCAGATCAACACCCGCAACCGGTCGAAGATGTAGTCGAGCCAGCCCCCGAACAGCGAACCGCCGCCCCGCAACCGGGCCACCTTGCCGTCCATGCAGTCGAGCGTGAAACTCAGGTGGAACAGCAGCGCGCCCGCCACCAGCCACGGCCAGGTGCCCAGGGCGAAGGCCGCCGCCGCCGCCAGGCCGCACAGGAACGCCGTGGTCGTCAGGACGTTCGGGGTCACCCACCGCCACGCGGACACCAGCCACACCAGCCGGCCCGCCACCGGATCGACGAGGAACACCGTCCACCACGAGTCGCGTTCCTTGTACGTGGACAGCACCTGCGCCCTGGTTACGCGTTCCACCGCTCTCCTTGGTTTAACAACAGATGACGGCCGACATTATCAATCCCGGCCGTGCGCACCCCCGTCGATACCGCGCGGTCTTCCCGGGGCAGGTGGTGCGGCCGGTCCCCCGAGTGGCCGGACACGACCGCCGATACGGAGGATGCCCACGGCGGTATCCCCGTCGGCATCGCATGTCCCGCTTCGCGACGACAGTGGCATCATGAATCCGAGGCGACCTCACCACCGCATCACCGCGTCGGACATCTGCGTAGAGTCGGACCGGTCCCGCCGAACGAAGCGACTGAGAAGGCTATGTACGAAGAACCGATTATCGAGGCACACAACCTCGGCGTTCGCTTCGCCGTGGGGCGCAAGCGCAAGGCCAAACTGCGCGAGATGTTCATCCACCGCGGCAAGGAGCGCAGCTCCGGAGGACAGGAGTTCTGGCCGCTGCGCAACCTCAGCTTCTCCGTACAGCCGGGCGAGGCCGTCGGCGTCATCGGCTCCAACGGCACCGGCAAGTCCACGCTGCTGCGGCTGATCGCGGGCGTCCTGCTCCCCGACGAGGGCACCGTCCTGCGCCGGGGCCGGGTCGCGCCGCTGATCGCGTTGTCGGCGGGTTTCTCCGGGGACCTGACCGGCCGTGAGAACGTCCACCTGGTGGCGTCCCTGCACGGCATGAGCCGTCAGCAGCTCAAGGCCAAGTTCGACGAGATCGTGGCGTTCGCCGAGGTCGAGGACCACATCGACACGCCGGTGCGTCACTACTCCTCGGGTATGAAGGTCCGGCTCGGCTTCTCGGTGATCTCGCAGCTCGAACACCCGATCCTGCTGGTCGACGAGGCGCTGGCCGTCGGTGACAAGCGGTTCAAGCAGAAGTGCTACAAGGTGATGCGGGCACTGCTGGACGAGGGCCGCACCCTGGTCCTGGTGTCCCACAGCGAGCGGGACCTCACCCGGTTCTGCACCCGGGGCCTCTACCTGAACCGGGGCGAGTTGCAGGTAGACGGCACGGTGGACGAGGCGCTGGCGGCCTACCAACAAGTGGAAGACCAGAAGGTGCCCGTCTGATGCGTGCGGTGCTGCTGGCTACGTCCCCCGGAGCCGAAGCACACCTACCGCCCCCCCTTCACGGCCGGCCCGGCGAGACCGTCACGGGCCGGCTGCGGCGGCAGTTGGCCGGTTTCGGCGTCACCGACGTCACCGTCATCGGACGGCCCGAAATCATGCCCGGCCTCCCGGTGGACCCGGAGTCCACGCCGGGCCGTGTCACGGTCCGGACGGCCACGAATCCGGCCGGTGACCTGCGGCTGCTGGCCGAGGCGGTCACCGGTGACGAACCGGTACTGCTGTTGACGGCCGACGCGCTGCTCGCCGACACCGCGATCTCGGCGGTGCTGTCCGACCCGACCGAACGCAGCGGCGTGCTCGTCGGTCCGCTGGAGGACGCCCGCCCCGGAGAGCCCCCGTTGCGTCGCGACCGTGGCCTGGTGTTGTCGGTCGGCACCGGGTTCCACCGGGCCGCCGGTGCCGACGCCGCCGGTTGCGGCGTCCTGAAGATCACCGAGCCGTTCCTGCCGGAACTGCGCGCCGCCGTCGCCCAACTGCTCGCCGACGACATCACCGAACTGACCGGAGAGACCGACGCGTGGACGCTCGTCCTGCTGGCGGTGGTCCGCGGCGGCACCAAACTCACCGCGTACTCGGTTCCGGGGGTCCCGTACGGGAGGGTCGACTCGCAGTCGGCCGCCGAGTCGCTGCACGAGGACATCACCCGCTGCGACGAGGACGCCGTCCGGATGCGGCTGTGCGTCAAGGCCGACGACGACCTGTTCGCCACATACAGCATCAGCTCGTACTCCCGGCACCTGGTGCGGTTCTTCCGGCGGGTGCGGCTGACGCCCGTCGCGGTGACCTGGTTGTCGATCTTTCTGGCGTTCGGGGCGGCGGCCCTGTTCGTGCAGGCGTCACGGCCGGCGCTGATCGGCGGCGCGCTGTTGATGTACGTCAGTTTCGCGCTCGACTGCGTCGACGGGCAGCTCGCCCGCTACACCCACCGGTTCACCGCGTTCGGTGGCTGGCTGGACATGATCGCCGACCGCGCCAAGGAGTACCTGATCTACGGCGGCCTCGCGTGGGGCGCCGCCGCCTCCGGACACGACTGGGCGTGGCCGCTGGCGATCGCCGCGCTGAGCGTCCAGGTGGTCAGGCACATGACCGACACCTGGTACGGCACCATGCAGGACGCGGCGACACTGCGCCAGGCGACCCGTTCACTCCTGTACGCCGAGGACGGTTTCGCCACGACCGGTGGCGGCGAGACCGCCCCGGGCTCGGCCGCCGTCCGGCTCGGCCGCACCCTCGGCAGGCTCTCCGCGCGGTTCACCGCGCAACGCCGTTCACCGGCGTACTGGTTCAAACGCACGATCGTCTTCCCGGTCGGGGAACGCTGGCTGGTGATGGGCCTGGGCGCGGCGCTGTTCAACGGCGAGGTCGCCTTGGCCGCGCTACTGGCGTGGCAGCTCGTCGCGTTCGCCTACACGCTCGCCGGCCGGACGCTGCGCGCCTGGTCGGCGAAGGTGGCCGTGCTGGCCCGCCCCGACAAGGCCGTCCACCGCGACGACGGGCCGTTGTCCCGGCTGCTTCCGGCGCTGACGGTGCCGCCGCTGCCGGTGCTGGCCGTCGCCGTCGCCGGGATCGGTGTGGCGATCGTGCTGGCCGCGACCGGCGCGGGCGCCGCCCGCTGGGTGACGGTGGTGGCGGGGATCGTGCTCCTGGCGGCCGTCACGACGGCGGGCAACCGGCACGCCGGGCCGCTGGACTGGTTGGTCCCCGCGGGGCTGCGCGCCGGTGAGTACGGGCTGGCGGTCGCGTGCGGGCTGGTGGGCGGGGTACCGCTGCCGCTGGTGTTCGGCCTGCTGACGGCCTTCGCGCTGTACCACTACGACCTGGCGGCGCGGGTGGACAAGGCCGCCTCGCCGATGGGTTCACGCGAGTTCGGGCTCGGCTGGGAGGGTCGCGCCCTGCTGCTGCTCGTGGCGCTGATCCCCGGCGTGGCGACGTGGCTGTTCGCGCTGCTGACGGCGCACATGGTGCTGGTGTTCCTCGGTGGTGCCCTACTGGGCCGCCGCCGTGCCGCCCGCCGCCCCGGCTCGCCGGAACGGGTCGCCACCGCCGCCTGACCCGGTCCTCGGTCCCGGTCCCGTCCGGCCCCGTCCGCGGCTTGTAGAACCGCTTGGTCCCCGCCCGGTTGCGCTTGGTCCCCGCCATTGCGTCCTATCGGCCTCCGAAACGGCGTATTCCGGGCGTGTCCCGCAACGCGGCGGGGACCAAGCCAACGGGGACCAAGCGGAATGAGAAGGGTCAGGCGGCGCGGTGGGCGGCGGACAGGTCGTCGGCCAGATCCGCCACGGCGGCGGCCCGCTCCTCCGGACGCCCCCGCAGCACCGCAGACGGATGCATGGTCGCCAGCACCCGGGGCAACAGATCGGCGACCCGCTCATCCACCGTGACGTCCGGGTCCGCCGCCGGGTCCAGCAGCTCACCGCGCCGCCGCGTGACGCGGAAACGATTGCCCAGCAAGGCTTTTGCGGCGGTGGCTCCCAGGCACACCACGACGCGCGGTTTCACCGCGGCGAGTTCGGCGGCCAGCCACGGCAGGCACGCCACGATCTCGGTCCGGCCGGGGGTCTTGTGCAGCCGCCGCCTCCCCTCCGGACGGGTGAACTTGAAGTGCTTGACCACATTGGTCAGATAGACCTGGGAACGTGCCACGCCCGCCTGTTCCAGTGCCTCGTCCAGGATCCGTCCCGCCGGGCCGACGAAGGGATGGCCGGCGCGGTCCTCCCGGTCTCCGGGCTGCTCCCCCACCAACAGCAGTCGCGCCGACACCGGTCCCTCCCCGAACACGACCCGGTCGGCGTGGCGGTACAGGTCGCAGCCTCGGCAATCGGCGGCGGCCTTCCTGAGCCGGTCGATACGGCGGCTGTCCGGGACGAACTCCTCGGCGCCCACAGCGCGTGCCATCGCGTCTCCCCTCCTCGACTCGCACCCTACGCGCAACCACCGGGATCGCGGCCGGAATGCGGTGATGGCGACCGGGCGGGGACCAAGCGCGACACGGCGCGGACCAAGTGGGGTGAGAGGGGATCACCGCCCCGGGACGGAGAAGGCGGCGGGACCGGAGTCCCACCGCCGCCTCGTGACGGATCAGAGCCCTCGGCACTGGCCGAAGGCGACACCGTTCCACTCGTTGGGGGTGCCGGCGTTGCCCGGTTCCGGGTCGTTGCCGGAACAGGAGGCGACACCGGTGAAGGTGTTGTCCGAGACGGTGACGCCGCCGGAGTTGCCGGTGATCATGACCGATCCCGTGACCCGGTTGCCGTCGAGCAGGACGGCACCGGTGGTGCCCGTGATCATGGCCGCTCCGGTGACGCGTGCCCCGGAGATCTCGACCAGCGCCGCGCCGGTGGTGCGGATCGGGCCGGTGACGCTGCCGCCGGTCACGACGAGGCCGGCACCCGGGCCGACCGTGATCGGTCCGACCTGCTGCGCGTCGTCGAGACACAAGGTGCCCTCGGTGATCCGCAGTGGACCGACGTGCCGCCCGGTGACGGTCTCGGTGCACTGCGGGCCGAACGTCAACCGCACGACCTGCGGGTCGTGGTCGGACACCTGGTCGGAGAACTCGGCGTTGACGTGCACCACCTGGTATTCGGCGCCGGCGAGCGCCGGGCTGACCAGGATGTGGTCGAGGACCTGCGAGATCCCGTTGAACACGTACGTGTACTGCTCGGTCTCCGGCAGCGTGGTGATCAGGTCGATGAGCACCGGTGCGTCGCCGCCGGTGAGCGTCTCCACCGCGGGGCTGAACTGGTAGTCGTTGATGTCGCCGGCGACCACCACGGCCGCGTGCGGGTCCACGGCGAGCACGTCGTCGACGAAGGCGTTCACGGCCGCCGCCTGGGCGATGCGCTGGGTCTCGGTGACCCGGTTCGGCGGCTGGTAGCGGCCGTCGGCGTTCTGGTCGCCGCCCTTGGAGTTGAAGTGGTTGGCGACCACGATGACCTTCTCGCCGTTGAACCGGAACTCGCCGGCGAGCGGTTTGCGGCTGTCGTCCCAGGCGGTGTCGCCGGGGGCGATCCGGCCGGGGGACACGCTCAGCGCGGCGGTGCCGTCGGAGTCGGCCGACACGGCGACCGGGGTGGTGGCGTCGCCGCCGGAGCGGTCGACGAATTCCACGCGTTCCGGGTTGAACAGGAACGCGACCCGGATGTTGCCGCCCGGCTGTCCACCGTCCATGCCGTCGGCGGGGTCGATCTGCCGCCACTCGTACGCGGGTCCGCCCGCCGCGACGATCGCCTCGACCAGCAGGTCGAGGGTCTGGTCGGCCGCGACGACGCCGTCGTTGGTGGAACCGGTGTTGTCCTGGATCTCCTCCAGGGCCACGATGTCCGGCGAGGCGAGGTTCGTGACTATCCCGGCGGCGAGTTCGGCGAACTTGTCGGCCGGGTTCTTCGGGCTGAGGTTCTCGACGTTGTATGTGGCGACGGCGAGCTGGTCGGCGGAGTGCGGTGTCGCGGTCTGGCGGGACAGGCCGTTGTCGACGTGGCCGCCGATCTCGGTGGCGGCGATGGAGTAGCCGCCGTAGAGGATGTAGTCGACAGGTCCGCTGGTGGCGCCGGACAGGACGTCGCCGACGTTCGCGAGCGGGACCTCACCGTCGACCGGGTTGACGGTGATCCGGCCGGTCGGCGTGTTCGCGTATCCGGTGTTGACGGTGCCGCCGCGCTCGGAGGCGTACTCGTCGGGCTTCACCGTCAGGTAGATCTCGCCGTACTCGTTGCCGGGGCCGACGACGCGGGTGTCGGTCACGACGACCCGCATACCCTCGCGGGCCTCCCAGAACTCCATGGTGGACCGGGTCGGGTCCAGCCGTCCCAGGTCCTCGACGTTCCCGGTCGGGGCGTCGGGGGCGTACACGTCCGGGATCAGGTCGCCGGTGATCTGCTCGGCCTCCGGGAGCGGGTTTCCGGTGGAGCAGACCGCCACGACCGGATCGGTGAGCTCGGTGAGCGACAGGTTCGCGGTGTGCGGGAACTGTTCGCCGCCGGAGAGCTGGTAGTAGTCGGTGACCTCGGCGGTCACCATGACGGCGTCGCCGGGCCGCACGGTCACCGGAGCCGAACCGGTGTAGACGAACACGGCCTCGCTGGTGGCGGGATCGGTGTCGGGTTCGGTGTCCTGGATCCAGAAGCCGCGGGTGCCGTCGGTGCGGACGGCGGTCACGACACCGGGTACGTCGGTGACGGTGTCGCCCTTGAGGGGGGTGAGCCAGGCGTCGCCCTGGATGTCGCGGATCCGCACGTCGCCGGGCTGGGCGGGGCACTCCGGTGCGGGTTCCCCGCCGGAGTTGGCGGCCTTGGGGGTCGGTGCGGCGGCGGCGAAGTCGGCGGCGTTGTCGTCGCTGTCGGCGGTTTCGGTGCGCTGCACGGACTGCGTGTTGGAGGCGCCGGTGGCGGCGGAACCCTCGCGGATGGCGGCGGACCCGTATCCGACGAGGTCCACGATGTCCGCCTGTCCGGCGCAGTCGGACGCGGTGCAGGTGAGCGCGGTCGTGGAGGACACCAGTGCCACGGTGCCGTCGCCGCCGCCCATCGGGATGGTGCCGGTGACGTCGGCGTCCGGCAGCGGTTGGGTTCCGCCGTTGCCCTGTGCCTGCGCGATCAGGTAGAGCTGGCCGGGTGCGATCTCGCCGGTGAGCGGCGTGACCTGCCAGGTCCCGGTGGCCGAACGGGAGTGGTACTGGACCGACCAGCCGGTGAGGTCGACGGGCTGGTCGCCGCGGTTGGCCAGTTCGATGAAGTCGTTGGTCCAGGTGGCCCCGGAGTTGCCGCCTCCGCCGTAGACCTCGTTCAGGAGGACGTCGGTCGAGGGGGCGGCTGCCGCGGGCGTTGCGGATAGTGCGACGGCGGTGAGGGACGCGACGCTGAACGCGGCGACCCCCTTCGCCAGACGGGATCTACCTACCGGCATATACGAATCTCTCAACTGTGTGCGCCGCGATCGGCGGCGTGAGCGGGGTGGACGTGCTGCGAAACGGTTGTACCAGGCGGTAGCCTAGTGACCGGCGACCAGGGTGTATACGGCAGGCGAACTTCTCACCACGACCCCGCGACCACGACCGGCGCTCGCGGCGGCGGCCGGAGCCCCACCCCCTCCGCACGGATCTCCGCCACACCCGCCGTACTGAGGTGTCACCATGTCAAGGCGTCGCCGGCTCTCACCGCGGCCCGCATCGCCGAAGTCTACTGTGGAAACCTGTCGATGCGGCGTTCACGCAGATCACCGACGGCTTCGGCGATGGTCGCGAAGTCACGGTCATCGTGGAGCACGGTGATCCCGTGATACGCCGCGGTCGCCGCGATCGACAGATCCACCACGGACAAGCCCCGGTGTGCGCCGCCGGCGGTGAGTCGGTACTGGGTGGCTTCGATCCAGCGTGACGCCGACTCGTGCACGGGCACGTCCGGATACAAGCGCACGAACATCTCGGTCATCTGATCGAACTCATCCCGATTGCGGGCGGATCGCCTGAACTCGGTGCGCTGTGGATGGCAGGACCCGATCGCCGCCGAAACCACTACCGGCTCCCACGCCTTTCTGACGGTGGGTTCCCGGAGGATTCGCCAGAGCGCGGACGAATCCAAGAGGTACCGGATCACGTGGGGCCAGCCTTCTCGCCGTCGTGTTCAGCACGCCAGGCCGCGTAGTCCCAGGACTCGCCCACTTCGGCGAAGTGTTCCAACGCGGCGATCCGCTCATGGCGTTCGGCGTACTCGCGCAGGGCAAGGTTCACCGCGTCCTTCTTGGTTCGCAGGCCAGAAAGTCTCAGCACTCTTTCGAGTACCGAGTCGTCGATATCCAATGTCGTCACGCTCATGGGGCCACCTTATATAGAATGTTCCCGGTCTTCATATAATAACCATAACTACCGCCGTCGGTGATGTCGTCGAGTCCCCGCGACCACGACCGGCGCTCGCGGCGGCGGCCGGAGCCCCGGTGTGGCTAGCATTGCCGTCTCATGACTGACGACAACCAGCGCCCGGCGACGGTCGAGGAACTCAAGTCGCTCGCGCACCCGGTGCGGTGGCGCATCCTGCGCCTGTGCCTCGAACACGCCCGCACCAACAAGGAACTCGCCGATCACCTCGGCCTCGCGCCCGCCACCGTCCTGCGGCACGTGCGTTCCCTGTTGGCCCACGGATTCCTGGCGGCCGAGACCCCGCGGACCGGAAGGCGCGGCGCCCTGGAACGTCCCTACCGCGCCACCAGACTGACCATGCGGTTGTCCCTCGAATCGCCGGAACACCCAGAACTGACCCGCGACATCGAGCTCGCGACACTGAGCGCGCACCGGACCGAACTGCTGGAGGCGCCGCCCGACGCCACGGTGAGCACCCACCGCAGCCAACTACGGCTGTCCGCGCGGGACAGTGAGGAGTTCCTGACCCGGATGCACGAACTGTGGCTGGAGTTCCACGAGCGGCAGGACCCCGCCGGTGGGCGCCTGTCAATCCTGTGGAGCCACGTGTCCATTCCGGAGCGTTAGGTCGCCTCGACCGTGTCCGGCTTCAGGTGTCTCACCATCCAGTCCACCCACGCGGTGATGACCTCGCGCTCGTTCTCCCGGCTCTGGAATCCGTGCCCCTCGTCCAGAAGGAGCATGTACTCGACCTCGTGGCCGCGCTCGCGCAACCGGTCGACCAGTACGTCGGAATGACGTCGCGCCACCCGCGCGTCCCGGGCTCCCTGCACCACCAGCAGCGGGGCGGCGATGCGGTCGGCGTGGGTGAGCGGGCTCGCCAGGCGCAACCGTTCGCGGTCGGCCGGGTCGTCGACGTCTCCGATCCAGTCCTTGACCCTGGCACGCCAGTACGGTGGCACGAGCGTGGCGTCCACGACGAGGTCGCTGGGGCCGAAGAGGTCGACCGCGCAGCGCCACGTCTCCGGTGACCGGACCAGGCACGCCAGGGTCGACAGGCCGCCGTACGAGCCGCCGCAGACCCCCAACCGGTCGGTGTCGACCCAGTCGCGCGTGCCCAGGTATGCGACACCCCGCTCGACGTCCTCGACGTCGCCGCCGGCCCAGTCGCGGTAGACCAGCCGTTGGAAGGCCGAACCGTACCCCGTGGACCCCCGCACGTTCGGGGCGAGGACGCCGATGCCCGCGTGGAGCAGGGCCTGGACGAGCGGGTCGAATTCGGCCGCGTGCCGGTGTTCCGGCCCGCCGTGGATGAGGACCGCCACGGGTGCGGGCCGGCCGGCGTGCGCGCCGTGCGGGCGGTACACGAACGCCTCGACGGGAAGTCCCTCGTGCCCGGGATACTCGACGACCTCCGGTTCCACGAGGTTCGGCGCCGACGGGTTCCGGGCGCAGTCGGTCAGCCGTTCGACCGTGTCGTCCAAGGTGCCCAGCAGGTACGCCTCCGGCGGTCGCGTCGGATCGGAGATCCGGGCCGACACGCGGTCCTCGTCGACGAACGCCAACGCGCCGCCGCCGAGTCCCAGCTCCTCACAGGCCATGCCGGACGGCGCGTGGTCGAGCCGACGCACGTCACGGCCGTCCGCCGTCGCGGTGTAGATCTCGGTGCGGCCGGCCACGGTGACACCCCACGCGAGCCGGCCGCCCGACGGCGACACCGCGACGGCGACGACCTCGTGCTCGGGCCGGTGCAGCCAGGTCACGTCACCGGAGGTGACGTCCAGCCGGGCCAGACCCAGCAGGTCACGGCCATGGTCGGTGGACACGAACACCGCGGTACCGTCGGCGCTCCAACCACCGGGCAGCCACTTCGCGCGGCCGGGCGGTGTGATGCGGCGGTTGCGTCCGGACTCGACGTCGTGGACGTACAGGGCGTGGTCGGTGTTCTGGTGCAGGCGCATGATGAGCAACCGGCCGCCGTCGGGAGACCAGTGCATCGGGTAGTACCGGTCGTCGCCGGTCAACACGGTGCGGGACCGTCCGGTGGACAGGTCGCGGACCAGCACGTCGAACACCTCCGGATCGCGTGCGTTGCCGCTGTACGCCAAGTACCCGGAGTCGGGGCTGTAGGGCCGGGTCCCGCTGCCGTAGGGGGTGCCGAACTCGAAGCGGACTCCGTCGGCGGCGAGGCTCCAGTTGGTCTCGCCCGTGTCGGCGTCCACTTCGGTGAGACGGTAGTTCTCCGCGCCCACCGGATCGACGCTCAGCAGGATCGCCCGGCCGTCGGGGCGCCACACGCACCGGCCGGGGCTGCCGTGGCCGGTGGGCAGGACCGTGGCCGCCGATCCGTCCAGGCGGCGGCGCCAGAGCCGGGCGCCGTCCCCCGTGTCGCTGATCAGTGCCAGCTCACCGCCTCCGGGAAGTGGCGACACGTCCAGCAATCGGGTGTGACTCAACAGGTCGTTGACGACGGAATCCGGCATCGCGCCCACCTCAGTGATTGCATTTTATGAAATCGGTTGTGGGCCACGGTAACAGGTTTCACGCCCGGGTGGGGAGGCGAGCGATGCGGCGGCCGGTCTCACGCGGTGTCCACGTGAGACCGGCCGGTGCGCGTCAGGAACCGCCGTTCACCATCCGGTACAACAGGTCGCGGGAACCGGGCAGGGCGTCGGTGGTGTTGGTCGACGCCAACCGGTGCGTCGCACCGTCGGTCGTCGTCAACGTCACCTTGATCGGGTTGTCACGGTTGGCGTAGGCGTTGCTCATCGCCAGCGTCCACAGGATGCCTGGCTCCTTCGCCTCCCCGGACCTCAGTTCCTCGAAGGGGAGCCAGCGTGCGCCCGCCATGGCGCGCAGCTCCGCCACTCCGTTGTCCGCCAGCGTCGCCTTCAACCGCCGCTTCACCAGGCCGCCCTTGGCCCCGGCCAGGAACAACAGCCCCTCGTCGGTGATGAACAGGTCGCCCCGGACGTCGTCGAGCTTCACCGAACCGATCGCTCCCATCACCTGCGCCTGCCGGGCGAACACCTCGGCCTGACCGCCGCGTGCCTTCTCCAGATCGATACCCGAGGCGACCAGGGCCTCCCGCACCAGCGCCGCCGACTCCGGGGACTCCGACAGCGGCTCCAGGATCGCCTTGACGCTGAACGGTTCCCCGTTCCGGCGCTCCACCAGCAGCGGGGCGTCCCACCGGTGCGCGACCGTCAACGCGTCGGAGTCGTAGGCGGCGATCCACACGATCGCGCCCAGGCCACCCTCCGGGAAGTTGGCGCCGCCCAGGGCCGGGAACAGCCGGGGACCGTGCCCGGCTTCGATCTCGTCCAGGACGAACCCGAAACGGCCGCGTTCCTCACCGGAGACCCGGGCGATCGCCCGGTACGCGGCCTCGGCCACTTCACGCTGATGCTGCATGATCGCCTGCGGGCTGTAGTCCTCCCAGTCGAGCAGGCGATGTCCGCCGAGCCCGATGGCCTCGGCCTCCATGGTGGCGGCCACCCGGTCGAAGCCGGCGACCAGATCGGTCGCGGGTCCCGTCTCCGCGACCTCGCCGTGTTCCGGCGCGGACTCCAACGCGGCCACCCGTACCGGGGTCGCCGGGTGCGTCGACCACCGTGCGGCCGGCCGGGCGGCGAGTTCCGCGGCGGCGGCCGCGAACTCCGCCTCCCGGGCCGCGATGATCGTCGGGAAGGACGCGAAGATCCCGCGCGGGGCGAGGCCGCGATCCAGTCCGAGGTTCACGTAGTTGCCGACGTAGAAGTTCCAGGCGACCGCCAGTAGGTTCAGCCGCTGCAACGCCGAGCGTGCGGCGTCCCGCCCGGCGATCCGGCCCGACAACCGGTCGGCCTCCAACTCCTGCTTCCGGCTGATCGAGTTCTGCACCGCCAGGTACAGGTACGAGTAGGCCTTGAACAGCCAGCCCACCAGGTTGTACCGCTGCTGCGACAACTGGTGTTGCACATGGCCGATCGCCAATCGGCCCCGGTAGGAGATCGCGCCGAGTCGGGTGTGGACGTGGGCGTAGTGCCCCATCTCGTGCGCGATCACCGAACGCAGTTCCGACTTGGAGAACGTGACCAGCAACGGCATCCCGACGTACAGGTAGCGCCTGCCGGCGGACAACCCGAGGAACCGGGTGTCCTCCGAGACGGCGGCGTTGACCTCCGGGACCAACCGGATCTCTTCGGGGGCACGGGTTCCGGCGCGACGGGCGGTGTCCTCGGCCATCTCCCACAGGCCGGGAGCGTCCTGCCGGGACACCTCCATGCCCTCGGGCTCATGGCGTTGCGGACGTACCGCCTTGAACAGGCCGAGCAGGATGGCGCCCGCCAACACGCACGCCAGGACTGCAAGGGCGACGGTGACCCGGTGCACCTCGACGGTCACCAGCGCGACGGCGCCCCACACCATGCCGGCAGCGACGGCGAGGGCGAAGACGTAGAAGCCGACCAGCAACACCAGTGAGACACCGGCGCGGAACGAGGTGAGCGCCCGGGAACCGGACGACTCTGCGGACACCGCCAGCGGCGGGGAGGGTGGTGATGAGACAGTGGACATACGAGGGCACTTCCGGGTGAGGGCTACGGGCGATGCGCGGCCCGTGACACCGGTCGCACGGCCGCCCCATGACCACGCGACCGCCGCCCGGGCGGTTGCATCCGCTCACGGTAACGATCCGGTCGACTCGCAGGGCCGACGGTGGTCAGCTCCACGGCGTGGGCGGGCCGTCTCAAGGTCGGCGGGGCGCTCCACATCGGTGGCAACCGGTGGACATCGTCCGGCGTGTAATCCCCGCCCACGGCCGAGATCCCGAAACGGCCGACCATCCAGGAGTTCCCCTTGTCCGACGCTCCACCGCGCCCACGTCAGCTCGTCTACGCCTGCTACGCCTTCTGGCTGGTGGGCGTACTGACCGCGACCTACGCGATCCTGAACCTCGTCTTCGCGGGCCAGATGGCCACGGCCCGCGCCGCGGTCGAAGCCGCGGAGGGCGATCCACACGTCATCGCCCTCCACGAGTTCGACGCCGCCGTGGCGTTCTACTCGCTGGCCCCGTGGTGGGCCATCGCCGTACCCGTCGTCCTCGTCCCGCTGGCGGTGTTGGCGTGGCGGCGGGTCAACGTCCGGGTGCCGCTGTTGATCGCCGGCACCGTCCTGGCCCTCGTAGGGCTGGGCCTGGTCTACGCGTCCGAATCGGGCACCGGCCACGCGATCGACCGGCTGCCCGCCGACTACGACGGTCCGATACCGGGCGGCTTCACCGTGGTCGTCTACTTCCTGCTGATCGGCCTCGCCAACGTCGCGATCGTGGCCGGAACCGTCCTGATCAGCCGCCCCGCCCCCGCCGACTGGCTGCGCAAACCGAACCAGGCGGGCGAGGACCGGTACTGGAACTTCACCGAGACCAAGACCGGTTCCTGACCCGACGCCCCGCCGGCAGGGGCGGTCGGGTTCGCAGCCGTGGCCGGAACCGTCCTAGTGGTCGAGGCCGAGACCGTGCGTGAGGAAGTCGAGGGCTGCGGGAAGCGACTCGGTGCGGTCGGTCCAGCGAATCACGTGGGTGCGCATGTCCGAGGTGGTGATGCGCACGCGTCGAGGCGACTCCTTGACCCGGTACCGGGAACGAGTCGTCAGCTCCCACCACACCGACGGACCCGACACGCTCGCCCGGAAGACCTCACTCCACGGCAGCCAAGCCGCCGAGCGTTCCATGAGGGAACGGATCGGGTACCGGGACAGGACGGTCGCGAGCCGGTCGTGCGCGCCCTCGGCCCCGGGGCCGGTTCCCGCCAGGAACAACAGTCCGACGTCGGTGATCACCAGATCGCCCACGACCCCGTTGACGTCCACCGCGACGATCCCCGAGCACGGAACCGGATCCGCCGCGTCGTACGGGTTGCCGTGTGCCAGCGCCAGGTCCACGCCCAGCTTCTCCAGTGCGGCGCGCACCTCGACCGCCGACTCCGGCGCCGGGGACAACAGATCGGCGATACGCCGGGCGTGGAAGAACTTCCCGTCCCGGTCGAATACCGCGACCTCCCCGGTGTCGTCGTCCTCGCGGATGTCCAGGACACCGGAGTCGAAGGCGGCGACCCAGATCATCTCCGCGAACCACGCGGTGGGCATGCCGGCGGTGTTGAGCGCCCGGAACAGCATCGCGCCGCGCCCCGCGGCGACCTCGTCCAGCACGAACGACAGCCGCGCGGCGTCCGGTCCCGCGACGGCGGTCAACCCCCGGTACGCGGCCTCGGCGACCCGGCGGCGGGGCCGGGCGGTGACGGCCTCCAGGTAGTCCGGCCAGTCGAGTAGTTCGGTGCGGCCCAGGGTGAACAGCTTCGGTTCCAGCACCGACGCCAACGCATCGAAGTCGGTGATCATCGGGAGTCCCGTGGCACCGGTCGGCGGTACCGGTGCGTCCGGCGGCATGTCTGCCTCGGCGGCCAGGGCGGCGAACCGGGTTCCCAACTCCTCGGCGTCGGTCCACAGCCCGGGCACCATACCTTCGGTGACGCGCCGCCCGAAGTACTCCAGGCGTGCCACGGCGAAATCCGTGAAGGCCGCGTACGTGCGGCGTGGCGCGACCACCTCCGACTGGTCGGCGGAGAGGCGGCCGGCCACGAACTCCTCCCAGGCCGCGCTCCACAACGCGATGGACCACAGGGCGTGCCGGATCGCGACGGCGCCCACGATCCCGGCGGCGGCCCGGTCGGCGGATCGCTTGGTACGAAGCGAGGTCGTGGACAACGCCCACCGCCGCACTTCGATCCACCAGCGGACGAGCAGGGCCGCCGGGCCACGCCGCTCGGCCGCGCGCCGGGAGAGCGACCGCAGCCGGAACCGGAAGGCCTCCCGTCTCAGCCGCCCCTCGGTACCGGCGAAGAAGGCGAACTCACGGGCGAGCAGGGCACGCAGGTCGGCGGGCGTGGCCATGGCGAGCACCGGCATCCCGATGTACAACCGGTCGATCCCCACCGGACGGCCGACACTCCGCGGCGGCGAATCGAGTCCCAGGTTCAGCATCGGCGTCACCCTGATCTCGGCGGGCGGCGGCACGTCGAGCGCGGCCGCCGCCTCCCACACCATCGCCCACAGTCCGGGAGCCGCCTCGTAGGAAAGCGAGTACCCGAACGGCCGGTCCACCCGCAGCCCCTGGTACACCAGCACCACGCCGAGCCACATGTCGGCCGCAACCCACAGCGCCACCGGCACACCGAGCAACACCAGGCCACCCGTGGCGGGCAGCGCGGACGGCGAAGCCGCCGCCCACCACACCAACCCACCCGCCACGGCGGCCGCCGCCAGGCCCGCGACGCACAACACCACCAACGCCCCCCACGTCACCCCGACGACCAGCAGCGCATCCAGCAACGTCCGCCCACGGGACGGAGCACGGGAGGTCATGGGGACTCGCTTCCGACAGGCGACACCGGAGGTGGCGTGGCGCTACAAAGGTGCCACGAGGTCAGGTGTCGGATTCCGTCAGGGAGAAGTCGTAGCAGTCCCAGGGGTCGCCGAAGTGTTGTTCCCGGACCGCCAGGCGGGCCTCCTTGAGCGAATCCGCGAGCAGCTCCGCACGTTCCCCGGTCGCCCTCTCCCACTCCGCCTGCAATCGAGGCACCACGGACGGTTCAACCTGCGCCGTCATCTGCAGAACCCGATGCAGATGGCCAAAGCCGCACCGAGGTCGGACTTTCGAAGGCACGAACCGTAATTCCTGCGGGAAATATCCGTAGGCTGTCATCTTCCAGCCGGGAGGCGACTCGTTGGCTTTCATATCGAAATTCAGGCAGGGTGTCGGATCGACTTCCTGTTCACGCTTGAAGTGAAAGGCGTCCTCGATTGCCACGTCGAGTAGTTCAGCCCGGCGTCCGACAGCGTTCTCCCGCTTCTCTAGCAGAGTAGGAATCACCGAAGATTCCACGCCGGCGATACCGGAAACCAGATACAGCAGCGATTCGAGTTCGTCGTCGGGAGCATACTCAATATGGCGCAAATAAATGCACGAATGCCGGACGATGATTTCGTGCGTCAATTGGCAAAGGTCTTGTTCCGCATTCGTCACACTGCACCAGATGATTCCATGGTTACAGCTCATTCGAAGAAGGTTAAGCGGTGAGTACATCGCTTCATAATTCTGAAACAGACCGTTGCTCAACAGAGCGACCAGTGTCCTCGCGGCGTATGGTGACACCTCCCCGAGGCTTCCTTGCTCGGATATGAGACCGTCGAGTTCAACAAAATCGACCATGCCACGGATCATGGCGTTGTGCGCCAAGACGGGCCCGGTGTCCTTCGCACTCGTACCGATCGGGGTGAGCAACTCGCCCCAATCGAATGCGCCTACCATGGCATTCACTCGAGCTCGTTCATCATCGAACACAGTCACTAGGTCATCCTCATGCGACTTGATCGTATGGCTTCATTCTGATGGCGATCACGGCGACAAGCTCGCGACCATATAGTGCCACATTTCGATCCCGGCTATCACGCCGAATACTCCAATCAGCCAATCCAATAGAGATGGAGTGCATACCCATGCGAGAAGCCGGCAGAACATCGGCCTTACATGGACCTTACACACAAACCACTCAATGAACTGCATGAGAATCCAACGCCAGACGGTCCACAACAGGAGTGCGCACGCGAACCCGAGCATCCCGCAAGATGCCATATCGGCGATATGCACATCCTGATAGCCGAGCCCAGTGAGCTCGCGGTATGCGCTGACTCCCACGGTCGCAAGGGTTGAGAGCATCATTAGATGCGGCCATATGATCAGTCGATGCTCGATCGCCTCATATGCCTCCTCGATATGCCGAGGACGGAGAAATGCAATCTGCCGATAGTCACGGATGCCGTAACCGCTCTGAAGACTCTCATCGCTTCGCAGGCGATCATACAACGCCAGCCACACCGCCAGAACCCAGATCAGTATCGCTCCCGGGTCGAGAAGTATGCGATCTCGCCCCTTTTCAACAGGCATGTTTACCGCTCAGTCACCCACCGATTCCCACACCTAGAATCACCTCTGTCGCGAAGTCTCCGATCCGTATATCGTCGATGAAAACCGACCAGAAACCATTAGTCATAAAGGCTGTAGAGTCAACCGACTCCATGGCTATGACCAAGTCATCGGCGACACTATCACAAACATCGTCAGCTTCCGCAACCTCAACCTGGCTATAGTAAGGAAATCGATCCTCCGCAATTCGAGCGCATTCATTGAACTGCCTCAGAGATCGGTTCGTGTGCCACCACAACGCGCCGGGCTTGTCGCTGTATATAGTCACGACTACGCCGGTTTCCGGATCGATACAAAGTTGTTCGGTTCCTTCAGATGCCGTACCTATCAGCAGCAAGCCCTCACCGCTCGGCCAGTCGCTCATCTTGGCCCGAGGCAGCGGTTTGAACATGCCATTCAGAATATCGTCGACAATCTCGAGTTCGCCCAGCATTTGCCGAGTACGCACCGGAACCGCTGAGTCCAATTCGATGAACACAAGGTTGAACCCCGGCCAAGCCTCACTCATTTCACCCATTCGCCTGAGAACACTCCCGTCTAAACGAATCAAAGAAGGCGGACACCTCATGTCACCGATATCGAGAATGGCATTGCAAGCGTGAAGGCAATGGCCATGTTAAAGTATGCCAGGACGCAAAGCGCTCGCGCAAATCGGCTGTGGGGCACCTCGACAAGCCGGGCCAGCCGTCGTCGGCCCTTGCTCTTAATTCTGACGGGTTCGGGAAACGCCTTATGCCCTAGCACAATCGTCGCACAGTAGCGTGACGTGGAGATAAGAACCGAGAATCCACCAAGGATTAGGACCTGCAGGAGTCCCACAGATGCAGGTACCCTGAACGCGGAAGAAACTTCCAACTCCCACATACCCAGGAACATCAGGCCGTTGAACACCAATACAGTAAATGTATACAGCACCCAGCCAACCATTCTCGATAGGTTGGCCATGATTATTGAGCTAGACTCCATCTCGAATTCGGATCCGGCGCGACGTACCGCCTCGAAGCTCTCTTGCGAATGTCGTTCGCCGTCGTCACGTCGGAACTTCTGAGACAGGTGCACGTAAACAGCGAACACGTATCCACCAAGGTCGTCCAGTCGGCGTTTCTCAACCACCGCAAACCTCCGGTTCACGTGAGAACTCGCAGCTCGGCAATATCATGTGAGACACCTGTTCCGTTTCGATACTCGCAGTCTTCTTTCGACGACATTTCCGCGTCTCCCTTCTCTTAGATGATCACCTCGACCTCCGAGAGCGGGGTCGGGTTGCCACATATATGAACCCGAATACATTGGCGAAGCACTGTCTTGCCTTTCTCGAATGGGCATGTTCACCGCTCAATCACCCACCGATTCCCCATTGCTCAGCAACAGCCTGGGTGATCAATATTGCGGAGTCGCCACTATCGCCCCTGCGCCGAATATGCCATATATGTAATCCAGCACTGAAGGCGCGCAGAACCACCACCTCAGAAGCCGCATCGGCGTTCCATGCCAGTTCGTGATGTCGGCGACGAATTCACCGAAGTACGCCAAAACCCATCTGATTACCGAGATGAACGCCATCATGGCGGCAAATCCGGTGATTCCTAGTCCTGCGCCTTCCAAGGCCATCGAAAGTGGCGCATCGGCCGTCAGATCGTTGTCGATCTCCATCAGAACACCGCGAAAGATGACTACCGCGACGGCAAACATCAGCATATTCATCCACGCAAGCATTCGAGCCATGGACTGTTCGAACGCGTCAGCCCAGTCGCGAGGATACGAGAAAGCCGCCTTCCGGATTTCGGATGCCGATCGGTGAGACTCGGTGGCCCGCGGACTCCAGCGGCGATCCTGCCAAGAAATGACACCGGCCTGAAGCCAAAGCACTATACCTCCGGGGTCATATACCCGCTTCCGCCTCCAGGACACGGCCTTTCCCAACCTTTCCCATGTTCGCGGCGAAATCCCATTCAGAAGAAGGGATTCTTTCCCCTCGGGCTGCGCCCAGGAAAGTTCCGGGAGCGGCGTGGCACGCCGCTCCCGGAACGTCGGCTCAGGTGGCGGCCAATTCGGCGATCCGCTCGGCACCCAGCGTGGAGTACCAGACGCGAAGCTCGTCGAGCGATCCGGCGAAGTGCCCGACCGCCGTGCCGTTCTCCGAACCGGCACCGAGTCGTAGGCCGGCCATGGCCGAGAACCCCTCGACACCGGTCACCGTGCCGGCGAGGGCACCGTCGACGTACAACCGCAGTTCACCGTGAACGGCGTCGAAGACGCCGGCGAGGTGAACCCACTTGCCCACCGCGACCGGTCCGTGGGCGGCCACCACCTTCTCAACCGCACCGGTGGCGTCCTCGGCGGGCATCGCGAGTTCCCATCCGCCCGTCACTCCGGAGTAGCGCAGTTGGAAACCGTCGACGTGCTGACCGCCCTGCGACACCAGGGTCATCGTGCGGTCGGCCGCCTCCATCGGCTTGGCCCACAACGCGAAACTGAACGAGGCGGAGGTGTCGATCACGGGCTCCGACGTGGTGGCGCAGGCGTTGCCGCTCGGCTGCCAGGCGCCCTGTCCCCGAGCCGACTCGAACCGGTTGGGTCCCCAGGTGAAGTCGCCGTCCGCGGCGAGATCGTTGTCGCCCTGGTAGTCCTCGAACAGCACCGGTTCGGGACTTCCCGGCCCTTCGAGGGGGTAGTAGGCGACCTGGCGCACCACCGTCGCTCCGTGAACCCGGGCCACCTCCTCGGCGGACAACATGCCGTCCCAGGCCCTCACGTCGGAGACCGAACCGGTGAAGTGATCACGATCGCCCGCGTGACTGGTGCGCTGACATCCCACGAGAAACGGCCCCTCTGACTGCCAGGGCATGCCGTCGACCACGAGCGATCCGTTCCACCGACCGTCCACATAGAGATTGAGCGTGCCGGTGCTCGCGGCGAACGTCAACGCGAGGTGTTGCCACTCCCCGGTCGCCGGTTCGTCGGATCTGATCGCCCGCCACTCCGGATCTTCCACCGAATCGGCCGTGGCGACGGTCGCGTGCCAGTACCCGTCCTCGTAACGCTGGATCCGGAAGGCGGCACGGTGCTCGCCGATCTGCGACACCAGACTCATCCGCTCCGTGCCGGAATCCGCCGGGTCGGCCCAGGCCGAGACGGAGAACGAGTCGGCCGTGTCGACGGCAGGGCCGACGGTACTCAGGCACTGGTCACCGCCGAGGACGGCCGCCGAGTCGGCCACCAGTCGCTGGTCGGGGCCGAACCCGACACCGGCGGGCACCGCCAGATCGTTACCGGAACCGCTGGAATCGACGCCGTCACCGTGCAGACCCCAATGGCCGGTGAGGGCGGGCCGATGCACGAAGAAGTCGTAGGTCACCCTCGTGGAACGGTTTCCCGCCGCGTCGACTGCCCAGACATCGAGGATCTCCGGTCCACCGTCCGGCACCACGGTGAGTTCGGCCGTGCCCGTGGAGGGAAGCCGTTCGGCAGGCGCGTCGAAGTTGAAGCCGTATTGGAATTCGCTCATGCCGGACAGCGCGTCGGCCGCGGTGAGCCTGAAGGTGACGGGTTCACCGGGGCGTGGCGGTCCCGAGATGAGCTCCACGATCGGCGCCGAGGGTGCCGAGGTGTCGACGCTGAAGTGACACATCGGTGTCCACGGTGTGACGTCGGCGGTGTCGGTGCCGCGTACCCGCCACTCGTACGCCCCCTCGGACAGGGCGGTCGGTGTCCATGACCGTTCCTGTCCGCTCATGGTCCATGGGGTGGTCCCGCTCAGCGGGCCGGATGGGCCGTCGAGTGCGAACTCGACCTTCACCGTCCCGTCGGCGTCGTCGGCCTGGCCGTACAACATGGGCGTGGAGTCATTGATCCAGGGGCCGGGCGCCTCGGTGGCGCAGTCGCCTCCGGGAGCGGTGCGGACGGCGACCGGATCGGTGGGCGGGTTACCCGCCGCCCGGGCAACGGCGGGAGAGGCGACCATGATGGACAGGCCGCCGAGGGCCGCCACGATCGCGCGAGCCGACCATCGCGATCCGGGCACGGCACGAGGACAGATCGGAACTGGGGGCATCGGTTCCTCCGGAACGAACGGGCATCGGGGACCAGGTGCCGGCCGGTCGCGAACTACACGCCTCGATGATCATCGCGGTTGCGCCGTCGCACTCGGTTAAGCCGGGCCATCGGTCGGGCCCCTCCGTCTAATCCGTTGTGGAACAACCGTGCCGTATGGTCAACCGCGTCGAACAGCGATTCGGTGCGGTGGGTCCATTCGATCCGGTGTGTGTGCCGCACGGTGTGGACCCAGAACCGATACGGCGGTTCCCTCCGGTCGGCGTATCGGTCGACGACGGCCCGCCACCACCGGCTCACCGGCACGATGCTCCACCGCCTGACTTCGCCGAGCCCCAGCCAGCGGTATCCCGCGAGCCGCCGCAGGTCATCGATCTTGTGATCGGACAACCTCTCTCTGATCCTCGCCCGAGCGCCGCCCTCCGTGATCCCGGGCATGAACAGCAGTCCGCGATCCGTGATGACCAGATCACCGTCGACGCCGTTGAGCCGGACCGCGCCGATCCCCGACCACACGACGGGTTCGGCCGGATCGCCCTCGTCCTCGATGGCGGACACCGACTCGATGTCGATGCCGGCCGCCGCAAGCGCGGTACGCAGGGCCTCCCCGGAACCCGGAACGGTGGTCAGTATCGCCGCGAGACTCGCGGGGTCGGCTGAGGTGCCCGTGGGTTCCCATGTGAAGTCACCGGTTCGAGCGTCATAACGACTCGTCAACCCGCCCGCGTCCGCCATTGCCATGTGAATCATCGCGGCCAACCCGTTATGAGGGTGCTCTCCCCAGTGGAGGCGGTTGAAGAGCCGGGTTCCACGGCCGGCTTCGACCTCCTCGACGATGAATGACAGGTTCGCGGTACCGGAGTCGCTGCACCGCCGTAGATCGCGGTACGCCGATACCGCCTCCAGACGCTGCTCGTGCAATGCGATCCGCTCGATGAGATCCGGCCAGTTCAGGTGTTGCAGTGGGCGGAGAGCCGACAGATCCGCGTCGACGATTGCGGCGATGCCGTCGAAGTCGGCCAACAGGTCCCGGGCGGAGGTGTCGGCGCCGAGGCGTAGGGCGGCGTCCCCTCCGGGCAGCGCCTTCAATCGGGGTTCCAGGTCGCGCCACGTCGCATGGTGAAGCCCGAAGTCCGCCATGCCCGGACCGATTCCGGCAAGGATCTCACGGGATCCATCGGCGAGGAAATCGGCAAACGGGCCGCAGATACCGCTGGGGCCCAGGCCGATCACGCCTCCCCGCAGAACCAGTTCGTAGAACCGGTTCCAGGCGATCTCGCGCACCACCATGGCAAGGATCGATTGCCTGACCGTTTCGGGCCCCACACGTCGCGCCGCCATCGCGTCCCCCATCAGGTCCACGCGTTCACCCAAGCGCCGGCAGATCGGGTTCCTGACGACCTTCCGATACATCCGAAGTAGCATCCCCGACGGCCCGTCCATGGGAATCTCCTCCCGCCACGAGGGAAATCCGACGAGGTTTCGCAGCATCTCCCGCACCACTGCCCTAGTGCCGATGGCGTGGATACCGAGTTCCCGCACGAGCAGTTGACGCAGTTCCTCTCGGGACGCGGACGCGAGAACCGCCATACCGATGTAGAGGCGACGTTCGGCATGTCCGCGGAACCTGTACGACCGGGGCTGCTCGGTCAGCGTCAGGACGGCCCGCCACACCACCCGGATCTCACCTGGTGCCACGACACCGAGCTCGTCCGCCACCATCCTCACCATGGCCCAGAGCCCGGGCGCCGCGTCCTCGGTGAGGGCGTGACCCGTCGGTCTCTCCACTCTGGCCTGAATCTCCCGTAGCAACGCCACCAGTAGAACACCACTCACCGCAATGGCCGCGAACGCGGCGAGGAACGCCACCGGTCCCGGGTACGTCACCGAGACGAAGACGCCCGCAGCGGTGAGAACGAGCCCCGTTCCCGCCAAGACGATCGGCAACCCGATGTCTACGACGACGAGCAGCAGTGACAGGAACGTGATTCCCCGCCTGCCGACGGCCGTAGACGAGTCGGCGACGACTGTTGCGTGCATTCCAGACCTTCCAGACGATTGGCGGAAGCGCCGGACCCGGAGACGTGATCGCGTCACGGCGTCGGGCGACGGCCCGGTCGCTGCTTGACGCCGCTATCGGCGTATCGGTTGCACCACACGTCAGCGTTCATCCGTTCGGCCGCCGAGCGGTTCAAGCGGGGTCGGTGCGCAACTCGGCCGCGAGGTGGAAGACCGCGGAAGGCAGCGACTCGGTGCGCTCGGTCCAGCGGATCAGGTGGCGGCGGCCTTCGACGGTGACGATGTCGATTCTCCACGGAGGCTCGATCGCCGCATGGTCCGCGTCGGTCGTCAACTCCCACCACAGGGACGGTGGCGCCACCGATGCGTCCGACACGTCGTGGAACGGCAACCAGCAGCCCGGGCGCGCCATGAGAGTCCGCAGCGGCCACCGTGACAGTATCGCCGCCAGCCTCTCGGGGGCGGCGTCCGATTCGGCCGGCAGCCCCGGCACGAACAGCAGGCCGGCCGTGGTGACGACCAGGTCTCCCAGGGTCCCGTTGACCTCCACCGCACCGATGCCCGTGTACGGCACCGGAACCCGATGGTTCGGCACCCGGTCCCCCGGCCTCGGTGTGAGATCCACTCCCGACTCGGTGAGCTGCCGGGCGACCCGCCCCGCAGACTCCGGATCGGGAGTCAGCATCACCGCGATCCGCTCAGCGTCGAACAGCTCACCGTCACGGTCCCTCACCTCGATGCCGTCGTCGCCTTCGGCGATGTGGAGTACACCCGAGTCGTAAGCCGCCGTCCAGATCATGTGTGCCAGGCCGACGGTGGGCACGCCACCGATCGCAAGCGCACGGAACAACTCACCACCGCGTCCGGCGGCCACCTCATCGAGCACGTGCGACAACTGCGCGAACTCGTCACCGATGGCCTGTGCAGACAGCCGGCGCGCCTCCTCCGCACCACGCCGGTGCGACCCTACGGTGACCGCTTCGACGTAATCACTCCAGTCGAGGTACTCGGTACGGCCAAGCGAGTACAGACGGGATTCCATCAGCGACGTCAACGCGTCGACATCGGTGACCAAGCCGGATGCGGCGGGAACGGTGTCGTGTGTCGGCGGCCGCCCACCTGGTAGGGCCGCGAGTCGGCGACCGAGCTCCCCCCGATCCGGCCAACGCGTCGAAACGTCGTCCGTCACGACCCGGCGGCCGTAGTCGTCGATCCGCCGCGCCACGAAATCGGCGAAGGCGGCGTAAGCGTGACGGGGTGCCACGACTTCGGCGGGCCCGGAAAGCAGACGGTACTCCAGGAAGTCCTCCCACGCGGCCATCCACAGCGCCAGCGACCAGATGCCGTACCGGACCGGTGAGGCACCGGCGACCGCGGCGGCGGTGTGATCGCCCATCGACGTGAGGCGTCGGCGGGCCGGTCTCGTCACGATGTCACGGACGCGCCGGCATTGCCTGACGATCATGGCGGCCGGACCCCGACGGCCGGGGACACCCAGCGACACCGGCGTGTCGATCAACCGCAGCGCCTCGCGGCGCAGACGGCCGTGTGAGCCGGCGGCGGGCGCCAGAGCCACCGCCAGAAGCGCCCGGAGTTCCACCTGCGATGCCATCGTCAACACCGGCATCCCCAAATACAGCCGATACTCCCGATTCCGTGGCATGAAGCTTCGTGGCGGAGACTCCAGATGACAGTCCGGCCAGGTGATCATCCGGATCTCGGCGGGTACCGGTGCGGTCAGTTCGGCGGCCACCTCCCGGATCACGGCCCATAGACCGGGCGCCGCCTCGGGCGACAGTGAGTAACCCGAAGGCCGGTCGGCGCGCATGGTCCTCAGCGCCCGCAACAGGCCCAACAGCAGGTTCCCACCGACCGTCAACGCGATCGGTACGCCGAGGATCAGCAATCCCGTCTGTGTGGTGTCCGGCAGGTCCCGATCGCCGGTGCCCCACCACAACAACCAGACCGCCGATGCCAGCGCCCCCAAGCCACCGATGAACAACACGGCGAAGACTCCCCACGTCAGACCGACGATGAGTAGGGCGTCGAAAAGAGTACGGCTGCGGCCAGCCGGACGGGGCAGTTGCATGACGGGGCTTCCTCCGACGAAGGCGAACCGGGCGGGGGCGGCGTCGGTCCTCGCGGGCAGCGGAGCGACACCGGTGTCGAACCTCACGCCGCTGCGGCACGGTGGGTTGCACGTCTTTCAGGGGCGGTCGTCAGGGACCGTCACCTCGGCCGGCTCTCCACTCCGGCACCGCGATTCCTCGAGTTGCCGGCTGAGAACCCGAACCTGCTCCCGCAACTCCGCCACTCCGGTGTTCGCGGAGCGCAGTGCCTCACGGAACCTCATGCGTGAGTTCGCATGTTCGCGAGCCGCCAGTACCGCGAACGTCAGCGCCGCGAGCTGCACGGCGCCGATCACCCACAGTAGACCGACGACTCCGAACCAGGCGGTTCCCACGATCATCGCGAGGACGAACGCCACCAGGAGCGGTACCGTCACCCGCCAATCCGTCAACCGATCGAACACGGAACTCGCCTACTCCGGAGCCTTCGTTCGCAGCTCCAATGTGCCCTTTTCGTGCACCAGCCGACTCGCCGTCCATTCCGGATCTGACTCCTGCCACATCCGGCCCACCTCGCGTTCCTGTTCTCGCCGGTAATCATCCAATACGATGACCGCGTCTGAGGCGAGCCGGTCCCGCAACAACGGCACCGCCGGATACCGCGACTGTTCTCCCACCGCAGCGGGTGGTCCGTCCACGACGACAAGGTCGAAAGGACCCTCGGGAATCTTGGCCGGGTCGTACCACGGCCATATTTCGTCCTCGATTTTCACTTCCACCAACGGTGCATGGAGTACCGTCGCCCAGTCACCGAGTCCGTGGCGCTCCAGAAGCGTGGTCGTCTCAGCCGCATACTCGGCTAGATGTTCAAGAGCAACCACTCGTCCCTCCCCCTGCTTCCGCATCGCATACGCCATCACCAGAGTCGTGACACCACTGCCACATTCGACGACTGACTCCCTCTTCTCGGTGCATACCAGCTCGTACAGGTAGCGCAACAGATCCGGAGAAGCCGCCCATCCGGCGAGTGGTGGAAAGGCGAAAGGTGGATCGAGATCGCGATACAGATTGATCAGCGATTCCACTTGACTGTACTGATTGCGCCCTGCCCGGCGCAGCGCGGCTTCAACTCCGCTCTGCTCTTGAACCAGCTTGGAGAGCCGCCTGCGATTCTCGGCAGTCACCGTCGCCACGGATTTCACCACTTCAGTGATCCGATCGAACCGGGGCTTGTGTTCGCGAACGGCGGTGATGACGACGCGATGCCGTTCCAGAGCCTTCTCTCGCTGCCGCTTGTCGAGCGTGACGACCGACTTCGAGACCGACTCCACCGCTCGGCGGATGTCCCGCGACGCCTCGGACTGCTCGGTGCGGATCTGGGCGAGGAGCTTCCAGGTGCGTTCCATGTCACGCACCCGTCGCCTGTCGTGGGCGGCCTGCCTCCGTCCGAGCAGCCCCAGGAGGAGCAGTACAGCCACCTGTCCCACGGCGACCACCACGAGCAGCCCGGTCGATCCCTGCCACACCAACGAAGCGGCCGCGACGGCGATGAAGCACACGGCCGCGACCAGCAGGATCTTCACTGTGAGAAGCCGGTGAAGCATCGACTGTCCCCTCCTAGACTGTGACGGACAGGACTCAACCGTGCCGGGGTGGAGCGCGTTTAACCTAGCGCAACCGATCCCCTCATCCAAGGTCGCCGTGGTGGCGGCCGCACCCCCTTCAAGCCGGAGACTGCCACGTGACCGGGCCCGAGATCAGCGTCATCGTCGCGGCGTACAACGCCATGCCGTACCTGTCGCGTTGCCTGGACTCGGTGGGGGAACAGACCCTGGAACCGGCACGGCTCGAGGTCATCGTCGTCGACGACGGCTCCACCGACGACACCGCGGGCCACCTCACCGAGCGGACGGCCGACCGACCGGGTTGGCGGGTGATCCGGCGGGAGCACAACTCCGGCGGACCGGCCGTTCCCCGCAATGACGGTCTCGACGTCGCACGGGGCGAGTACGTGTTCTTCCTCGACGCCGACGACTACCTCGGACCCGAGGCACTGGCGCGGATGCTGGCCATGGCGCGGAAGAACGACTCCGACATCGTCCTCGGCAAGATGGTCGGCATCGGAGGACGTGCCGTACCGAGATCGATGTTCACCCGTGACCAACCACGCACCACCGTGTGGGATTCCCGGGTGTTCTGGGCGCTGAACCCGCTCAAACTTTTCCGGCGTGAATTCATCGAACGGCACGGCCTGCGGTTTCCGGTCGATCTGCCGGTAGGCCAGGACCAACCGTTCGTGGCACGGGCATACGTCCACGCGAAGGTCGTGTCGGTCCTGGCGTCCTATGACTGCTACTTCGCCCGCCTCCGCGACGACGGCGGCAACAACACACAGCGCGAGGGCGGTGCCGTTCGTCGGCTGCCACTGTTGAACGCCATGTTCTCGTTGTTGCCGGAGATCGTGGAGCCCGGTGAACGCCGCGACCTCCTGCTGCGCCGCGTGTTGCAGAGCGACCAACGGGAGTTCCTGGAACACCTGGGCAGGGAGAACGACCCCGCTCTGCGACACCACGCCTTCGACGTCTTCCGGAACCACGTGTCGCGCTTCGCGACACCGTCGGTGGTGTCGCCGTTGCCGGCCTCCGATCGCCTCCGCCTCGAACTGGTGCGGCGCGGCGACCTGGCGGGAGCGGTCGAGATGATGCGATTCCAGAAGGACGGGGAACCGTGGAACGTCCGGGTCGACGACGGCCGCGCCTACGCCGAATACCCCGGCTTCGAGACCGATCTCCCCCGGCATCTCTTCGACGTCACGGACGAGCTGTCGGTGGTTCACCGGCTCACCGCCGCAGCGTGGGGGGACGCCGGTTTCCACATCACGGGTGAAGCACGAATCCCCGGCCTTCCGGTGTCGAGTCTCACCGCGCAGGTCGTACTGGTGACGCGCGACGGCTCGACTGCGTACCCGGTGCCGACCCGGTGCGTGCCCGTGGAGGACCGGATCCGCTTCGAGACCGCACTCGACTTCACAGATCTCGGCGGTACCCTCATCACGCCGGACCGGTGGGACGTGTTCGTGGACCTCGACTGGTCGGGGGTTCATCGGCGGGTCCGAATCGGGGCGCGCCGCGATGCGGACGTGATGACCGGCGAATCCACCCGGCTGGTCGGCGACGGCATCGATGTCCGCACGGTCACCGCCTACCTCACGAAGCCGTTCGGGAACCTCAGCTTCGACGTCGACATGCGGCGTGGGCGGAGACCACTGCCGGTGACGGTCGCCCTGACGACGCGCGGAGGCGCGTTCAGGGGAACCGGCACGGTCCCCGCCATCGGATTGCCACAGGATGCGATCCGGTGGTCACTGCGCACACCGGCGGGCGACAGGGTCCCGCTGCCGGGTGGTTCCTCCGGAACGGGACACTTCGACTGCGCACTTCCCGCGAGGAGACTCGTCACCAACGGTCGGCTCGAATGCACCATCCGGGGGCTCACCGGCACCGATCCGACTCCGGTGCTCGCGGGAGGCGAGCCGCCTCGCCTGCGGGCGTGGTGGCCGTCGCCACGCACATGGCGGATCCGACGGCATGGCACCCAGGTGAGGGTGGATAACGCACCGATAACGCCGGTTAAGATCATGCGACGGCTACGGCGTCGGCTTGCCGGCACATTCGGACGCTGACCGCTGAACACGGGATTCGAACTCAGCGCGATCGGCGTCGTGACGGAGTGAGACGACCGCCCCTCGGCACCGCCTCGTATCGTGAGACGAGCCGACCCCACGGATACTCGCTGGCCCGCAAAGGAACTCTCGGTATGCACAACACCCCGCCGACCCCGGACGTCGTCGTAGTCGGGATGGGCTATGTCGGACTTCCCCTCGCCAGGGAGGCGTCCCGGGCTGGACTCCTGGTCGTCGGCCTGGACCTGGACGCCGACGTGGTGGCCGGGCTGAACGACGGCCGGTCACACGTCGACGACATCTCCGACGCCGACGTGACACGGATGCGGGAGGCCGGGTTCGTCGCGACCACCGACCCTGCGGTGCAGGCCGGCGCGGGGGCGATCGTGATCTGCGTTCCCACTCCGTTGACAGCCGACGGCGGTCCCGACCTGGCCGCGGTCAACGGTGCCGTGGCCGCTGCGGCCCGTCATCTTCGGCCCGGCACCCTAGTCGTCCTGGAGTCCACCACCTACCCCGGCACCACCGACGAGGTGGTCAAGCCGGTCCTGGAGGGGTCCGGACTACGCGCCGGCGTCGACTTCCATCTGGCGTTCTCCCCCGAACGGGTGGACCCGGGCAACCCGGTCTTCGGGGTGGCGAACACCCCGAAGGTCGTCGGTGGTGTGACGCCGGCCTGCGGTGACGCCGCCGCCGCCTTCTACGGCAAGTTCGTCGACACGGTGGTCCGCACCCGGGGAACCCGGGAGGCCGAGATGGCGAAACTGCTGGAGAACACGTATCGGCACGTCAACATCGCCCTGGTCAACGAGATGGCGATCTTCTGCCATGAACTCGGCATCGACCTGTGGGACGTCATCAAGGCGGCCAAGACCAAACCGTTCGGGTTTCAGGCGTTCTACCCGGGCCCCGGTGTCGGCGGGCACTGCATCCCGATCGATCCCAATTACCTGTCGCACCGGGTGAAGGGCGCTCTCGGCTATCCGTTCCGGTTCGTGGAACTGGCGCAGGAGATCAACGCCCGGATGCCCGACTACGTCGTGCGGCGGGCGATGGATCTACTCAACGAGCAGGGCCTGGCGTTGTCGCGTGCGAAGGTCCTGTTGCTCGGTGTCACGTACAAGGCCGACATCGCCGACCAACGGGAGTCGCCCGCCCAGCCGGTGTGCCGCAAGCTGCGGAAGATGGGCGCCGAGGTCTCCTATCACGACCCGTTCATCGAGACCTGGGAGGTCGACGGGCGTCCCGTCGCACGCGCAGCCGATCTGCGCAGCGCTCTGGCCGAAGCCGACCTGACGATCCTGTTGACCGCGCACACCGATTATCGAGCTGCAGACTTCTCATCGGTCAGGTCGTTGCTCGATACACGAAACGCGACGGCCGCCCCGAGGCGACATGCGATCGCAATCCTTTAAGCACAGACTTTCGGCCACAAGCGAGTGAACATGAACGCGGCAGATGGGAACGGAGTTGTCTTGCAGCCCGAATCCAACAAGGGCGGTCCAACACCAGGAATGCGTGGCGATCCGTCGGACTTTCCGGAGGCGATGCTCGCTAGTTACCTGAAGATCGCGGACAAGCGCTCGAAACCGGCGCTGAGAAACACTGCGTTGCGCACGAGATCGCTCGCCGCTCGTGAACTGCTCGCCTATGCCGCCGGCGGGCCGAACGTCAGCCTTGCCCAGTTCATGGCTGCTGCCCATGGCGATCGTTCGATACTTCCCAAGAGATCCTCGCTCATCCGCAGCACCAAGCGGTTCCTGGAACTCGCCCAAGTAATCGGACTCCAAAAGATACTTCCCAGCGATGAGACCGACAGCTTCCTCCTCTATGAGCTTGCCCTGGAGATGTTCCAACCGGCAGACCTCTCACCGCGGGATCAAACAATCCATACTCAGCTCGCCTTGGTAACCGACCGGTTCGAACGTGCAGTCGAACTGTATGGTGTCTATGGGAAGATTTCGGAGAAGTCACGTACTTTCCTAGAGCTCGATTTCATCAATCCTTTCGTGCGCTCGGGCTCCGTGGAACGTTGGCTTCAGATGTTCAACACCTTGCTGCCTTCACCGATCACACTGGGCTCCGGCATAACGCCATTTGACAGCATCACCTCGAGTCATCCGCACTCCACCGTTTCGCACGAGGCGAAGATCACGGTGGTGATCACCGCGTTCCGTCCCGGCCGTGACTTGGTTACCGCAGTCCGGTCGATACTCGACCAGACTTGGCAGAACATCGAGGTGCTCATCGTCGATGATGCCTCGCCAGCCGTACATATGGCGGTATTGAATGAGTGCCTCGATCTCGATAGCAGGGTCAGGTTGATCACACAGCCGGTCAACGCCGGGACTTATGCTGCTCGTAACACCGCCATCCGCGCTGCCAGCGGTGATTTCATCACCTTTCAAGATTCGGACGACTGGTCACATCCGCTTCGTCTTGAACGACAGATCGAACCCCTGCTCCAGACACCGGATGTCATGGCCACCCTGTCGGATGCTCTGAAGCTGACCAACGATCTGAGACTCAACCGGCCCGGCCGGACAACTCGTGACATCTCCACTGCTTCGTTGATGTTTCGGCGCGAGCCGGTCGTCGCACGAATCGGTTTCATGGACAGTGTCAGAAAGTCTGCCGACACGGAGTATCACCGTAGAATCGTTGCGGCATTCGGAGAGGGCTCGGTCCTGCGGATGGACGCCGTCCTGGGACTTGTACGGATGTCAGAGGATTCGCTATCGCGCTCGGAGTTCCTCGCAGGATGGATGCACCCCGCCCGGGCCGCATATCGATCGGCGTACGGCCTCTGGCATGAAGCCATTGCAAGCGGTGATGCCGACCCCTACCTATCGGACCGGTTGGAAGAGCGGCCATTTCAAGCTCCCGATCACTTCACGACCAAGCCCGCTTCTTCTGTGATGGACGCGAAGTTCGACGTTATCTACGCCAGCGATTGGCGCCCTTACGGGGGCCCGCAGAAATCGATGATCGAGGAGATCAAGGCGTTGACCCGACGAGGGCTTCGGGTCGGTGTAATGCAGATGGAAGCATACCGGTTCATGACGAAGTTGAAGCTTCCGCTATGCCGTCCCATACAAGAACTGATCAACCAAGACGTCGTGCACCACGTTCTACCTTCCGACCACACTGAAGTGCGGCTGCTCGTCATTCGCTATCCACTCGTTCTTCAGTTTCCCTCAGATGCGCCGACGAATGTGAAGCCCGACAACGTCGTCATTCTGGCAAACCAGGCTCCCTCCGAATCAGACGGCACGGACCTTCGGTATGTACCCTCGGCCTGCACCAAGAATGCCAGGCGCCTGTTCCATGTCGAGCCGATGTGGTGTCCGCAGGGCCCTAGCGTCAGGGAAGTGCTGGAGAAGCTACTGCCAGCCCGGCAACTCGCACCATTCGACATGCCAGGCATCCTGGACATCGACGAATGGAATTTCTCGCGCACGGGTTTCCGTTCGCAGTTGCCGGTAATCGGTCGACATTCTCGGGATCATTGGTCCAAATGGCCGGAAAGCCGCGATAGGTTGCTACAGGTCTACCCGGACAGCCCCAACGTCGACGTCCGAGTCATGGGCGGGACCGACGTGGCAGCGGGATTGCTGGGCGGCAAGATTCCCTTGAACTGGGTGTCGTACGACTATGACGAAGTCGGTGTTCGTGAGTTCCTCTACCAACTCGACTTCTTCATATACTTCCCACATCTGGTTCAGATCGAGGCATTCGGTCGTGCAATCCTAGAGGCACTTGCCGCCGGATGTGTCGTCATCCTGCCACACCGCTTCGAAGCGACATTCAAGGACGCGGCGGTGTACTGTGAAAGCTTCGAAGTGAGCGAGGTCGTGGATGGATTCCGTTCGTCACCCAGCGCATTCTTGCGACAAAGCAGACTCGCCCGGCAACGAGTGACCGAACGGCACAGTCACCAATCGTATTTCGATCTTGTGTCTCGTTACCTTTCACCACGGATCCCTGAAATGCCGCAAGGAATGATCACGCTCTCCAATCAGGAACGAAAGGTCGTCGCCAGTGAGTAGGCTGTCACCACGGATCCGCCGGTTGCTGACCTTCCGACAGGCCGTGAGCATCGCGCTAATGGTCGGCATCACCGTCGGCATCACGGTTGGTGCTGTCGTAGGCAGCGATGCGGTACCTCTTGTCGGCCTCGGGCTTCTTTCCGCCTTGCTATTCATATCGCTATTGCAAGTCCGCCGAAGAATGGCCCAGGATCGCCGAGGTATTTCACAGCGCATCACCACCAGCAGGCAACATCTCGAATCCCGAATGCAGGTTCTTCAGGCTCAAACTGTTGACGTAGACCGGCGCATCGAGATGTTGCAGCGCCGACTCCTCGCAGTCATCGAAACCGAGCGACTCGCCGCAAGCGAGCGTCATGACGAAATCCTGTCGACTCTCGCCTCTCTACGGCATCCCCCATCCGAGTAGAACGGGCGAGCCTTGAATTCGGACACCACCCCACGCGTCGACTTCGAAAGAGCGCACCCACGCAGCGAAACCGTCCACATTGGCAGATTGCCGTTCCGCCCTGACATCGAAGGCATCAGGGCCATCGCCGTGCTCCTGGTGGTGCTCGCGCACGCCGGTGTACCGTTCCTCCAGGGTGGCTACGTGGGCGTGGACGTCTTCTTCGTCATATCGGGCTTCCTGATAACGAGCCTGCTGTTTAGTGAGTTGGAACGCACCGGCACGATCTCGATCCGCCGTTTCTACGCCCGGCGTGCGGTCCGACTGCTCCCTGCGGCGACGCTCGTCATTCTGGCGACGTTGTTCGCGGCGTGGTTGTGGCTGCCGGTGACCCGATTCAAGTCGATCGTCTTCGACGCGGTGTCGAGCGCCTTCTATGTCATCAATTACCGGCTTGCCGTGAACGGTACGGACTACCTGGCTTCCGAAGAGGCACCGTCCCCATTCCAGCACTTCTGGTCGTTGGCGGTGGAGGAGCAGTTCTATCTCGTCTGGCCGATCCTGCTGATCCTGACCGCGGTGATCTGGCGGAAGCGGCCCGCGACCGTTCGACGACCGATCTTCCTCGTGCTGCTTCTCCTGGCCGTGGTGTCGTTCTCTCTCAGTGTGACGCAGACGGCGTCCGCAGCTCCATGGGCTTACTTCGGCATTCACACTCGCGCCTGGGAACTGGCACTCGGAGCGTTCGTGGCACTGTCTGCGACCCAGGCCGCCAAGCTCCCGAAAGCCCTGGCGTCAGCCATAAGCTGGCTCGGTCTGGCGGCCGTGGTCACAGCCGCCGTCCGTTTCGACGCCGCGACCGAGTTTCCGGGCTACCTGGCCTTGTTGCCGACTGCCGGCGCCGCCTTGTTGATCTTCGGCGGTTGCGCCAAGCAGGGGGACGTGCAAGGGCTGCTGTCGACGCAGCCGATGCAGTTGATCGGGAAACTGTCATACGGCTGGTACCTGTGGCATTGGCCGTTGTTGATCATCGGACCGGCCGCGTTCGGCATCGAGCCGTCGATCACCGCCGGATTGGGCTTGGCCGGCGCCGGGCTTCTGTTGGCCGCGATTTCGTACGAACTGGTCGAAAATCCACTTCGTGGCGCACCTTCCCTGCGGAGGCGTCCGTTCCGTGGTATCGGTCTCGGTGTCGCGATGTCGGGAATGGTGGCCTTGGCGTCAGTACTCGCCGTCACGGTGCTACCGCAGGCGACCGGCACCGGTAATGCCGCCGATCCCGGACTGGAGCTGACGGAGGGGGGCTTCACCCAAGAGCAATTGACCGAATTGCTGATCGAAGCGGCGGAGACCACCACCGTCCCGGCGAACCTGAAGCCCTCGCTGGAGGATGCCAAAGACGACCAACCGGTGACGTACCCCGACGGTTGTCATCTGGGCTTCGATGAGACAACGGCCGAATCGGACTGTCTGTACGGCGACCCGAACGGCGAAAACACGATGGTGCTCATGGGTGATTCTCATGCGGCTCAATGGTTCCCCGCCTTGGAAGCCATTGCCCGGGAAGCCGGATGGCGGTTGTTCAATGCCACTAAGAGCGCCTGCCCGGTGGCCGACGTGGCAACGTACAACTCCACGTTCGACCGTCCGTATACGGAGTGCATCGATTGGCGAAACGCCACGTTCGAATGGATCACGCAGACGAGACCTCAACTGGCCGTGATTTCGACTAGCGACGGAAACAGCGCCGATGGGCAAGGGAACCTGGATCAACTGTGGCTGGACGGTATTTCAAGCACAGTGGATAGATTGCAGGAGGGTGATACTCGGGTGGCCTATCTCGCCGACACCCCGTCGTTCGCACATGACGTGCCCGAATGCATAGCCGATAACCTGTCGAACGTGACCCCTTGCGTTCAGGCCACGACAGAAGGTTACCGGGAGCCGAATCGTCGACAGATGGTTATCGACATGTTGTCGCAGACCGAGGTGAAGGTGATTGATCCAGGGGCATGGATATGCGGGCCTGAGACATGCCCTGTCATCGTTGGAAACCTGATGGTATTCAAAGACAAACATCATCTTTCCACGCCGTACGTCAGGATGTTGACGCCTCTGCTGGCAGACGCGTTGGGGTTTGGCGGATCAGGCGACTGATAGGACGAGCGTGGAAGGCCCAGCTTCATCCACTATGGATCGAAATGACCGCCTTGTCCCAACATGGTTCTAACGCATGTCGCTTGCAGGCACCGGTGCGACGCGAATCGACAGTTTGTTATCGGCGGTGAACAGTGGCGCGATCTCCATGTCTCGGCCACTCTTGTGCGGTCGTTGGATCTTCTTGAACGGCGTTACGCGACGTTTGTCGGGAATATCGTCGAAGAAGCGGCCTGGCATGACCTCGCGCCGTGGTTCGTTCAACGGACGGAGCCACACGCGCCAGTCCGCAGCAATTGGAGCCTCCGACTCAGTGAGCACCTCCGTCGGCAAACGCAGTTCGAACCGGCCGCCAACCACCGTGATAGGGATATCCCTCAATCGCGCCGGCAATCCCTTTCGACCGAGAACGCCGGATATTCCGCCCTCCGGCCAGTCTCCGAATAGGTCTCCGCTGATCGTCAAGTAGGAGCCCTCCCACGCAAGTGATGCGACTTCGGCATGCATCTTCCTTCTCCAGACCCGCAGCACCAACTCACCAGCATGCGCCCCTGGAACGACCACGGCGGAGACGGCGCGTTCCGGAATCTGTTCAACCAGTGCGCGGTTGTCGACGAATCGCAGAACCGGACGTACGCCTGCCACGTTGAGGAACCACCTTCCGCTTCGCAAGCGTCGCACCAGCTCTGAGTCGATCTCGGCCAAAGCGATACCGTCGGCCCTCCTCAAATGCAACCGCACCGGAGAACTGTCTCCGTCCAGGATCAGGCGGACATCTGCGTCAACAGGAACCCCCTCTAGGCGCAGTATCAGTCGGTCGAACGACAACGCATGACAACTAACGCGAACAGTCGACCGCGGTGAGGTCGTCGACAGCTGGTCGAAGCCACCGGATCCTCCAGCTCTGCCGCGAAACGAAGTACGATGCCGGATCCTCCGGAGCGTTCGTCGACCCCGCGTCGTCGCACGAAGACGATCCATCAATGCTTCGAGTTGCGCGGCCACCGCCTCGGGGCGGTAGGTCCGTGCCTTCTCCAGGGCGGCCGACGCCAGTTTCCGGCGGAGCGCCGGGTCCTCGATGAGTTCGCACAGGCCCGCGGCGATGGCGGCGGGGTCACCGGGGTTCACGAGCAGGCCGTCGACGCCGTCGTCGATGAGTTCGAGCGGCCCCATCCGGCAGGCGGTGGAGACGACCGGCAGGCCGGCGCCCATGGCCTCGATGATCGTCAGGCCGAAGGACTCGTACTCCGAGGTGACCGCCGCGATGGAACCCTTCACCCACTCGGTGTCGATGGGTGAGTAGGGACCCATGAGCATGGCGGAGTCGTTGAGGCCGAGCTCCGAGACGAGTTCGCGCAGGTTCGCGGTCTCCGACCCGACCCCGTAGATCCTCAGCCGCCAGTCCGGGTGGCGCCGGACCACCTCGGCGAACGCCTTGATCAAGAGGTCGTAGCGCTTGACCTTCTCGATCCGGCCGGCCGCCACGATGAGCTTCGATGTGCCGTCGGCCGGTTCCACCAGGCACGCCGGAACGCTGTTCGGTATGTGGTGGACGCGGTCGGCCAGATGTGGCATCTCACGGCGGTAGGTGTCGGCATCGGCGGAGCTGACCGTCACGAGGGCGTCGAGCTTGCGGTACGCCTGTGACAGGGAGGACCGCAGTCCGGCGGAGTGGTAGTCGTGGAACATGTGCTCTTGGCCGATCAGCACGGCGCTGCGCGGCGCGTAGTGGGACAGGTAGACGTTCAGGCCCGGTCTCGTGCCGACCCAGACGTCGGTGCGATGCCTCTGCAGGAAACGGCCCACCCGCCGGTCCGTCAGCGCACTGTACTTGTGGTGGATCGTCTCGTGCTTGGGGAACACGCGTGACGGCTGCTCCAGCAGCGCCACATCCTCCGCGCTCTCGATGGCTCCACCGTCACCGGGCCGCCGGTCTTCCGGCCTTCGCCGGTCGAGCAGCGAGATGACCGGGACTCGGGGATCGAAGGGAAGGCGCGGCCGGGTCGCGCCGCGCATCACGGACACGATCTCGACCTGATGGCCCCGATCCGCGAGCGCCGACGCCGAATTGAGCGTCGAACGGATGGTGCCGCCGAGGCCATACATTCCGTGCACGAGGAAGGTGATCTTCATTCCCGGGAGGTTCCGCTCATAGGTGTCGGGGTTGCGGGTGCCGGCCGCGGAGGTCGTCGCCTCGATGGGTCCGGAGGGGCCATGGGTCGGGCGACACCGGCCCAATCTAGCAGCACTTCGCGGGAGTGAGGCGTGGTCGGGAGCGGCGGAGGGGCGGCGTTCGCACGCGTTTTGCCCGATGGTCGGCGTCCGTTATCGTGTAGGACGATGCCCTAGGGTTGAATTGCCCCCGGCGTTCAGGCACGGAAACCCCGGGGACACCCTCACCACAGTCTGTGCTCCGCCCCCGGAAGCGCACTCGTTGAGAACAGGAGCGTGGGATCGCGCCGCCCGGAGACGGCGACCGGTCCGATTCGATGATGACTTTGGAACACGCCGCGCGCCGGACGGTGGCCGTGATCCTCGCCGGCGGCACGGGCCAGCGATTCGGAGCGCGGTTGCCCAAGCAGCTTCTGAAGGTGTCGGGAAAGCCGATCCTGGAACACACCCTGGCGGTGTTCCAGGCCAGTGACGTGATCGACTCGATCCTCGTCATGATGAACGCCGAGTTCATCCCCGAGGCCGAGAAGATCGTCGGGGGTGGCGGATTCGACAAGGTCACCGCGGTACTGCCGGGCGGGGCGAGCCGCAGCGAGACGACGATCGCCGCACTGACCGCCATCGGCGACCCCGACTGCAAACTACTGCTGCACGACGCCGTGCGTCCGCTGGTCGACCAGCGCATCCTGCGGGACTGTGTCGACGCCCTCGACCGGTTCGACGCCGTGGACGTCGCGATACCGTCCGCCGACACGATCATCGAGGTGGACTCCCACGACGGTGACGAGACGATCACGGGCATCCCGGACCGCGCGCGGCTCCGGCGCGGCCAGACCCCTCAGGCGTTCCGGCCGTCGGTGCTGGCCGACGCCTACGCGCGGGCCGCCCGCGACCCGGGGTTCACCGCCACGGACGACTGCGGCGTCGTCCGGCGTTACCTTCCCGACGTGCCGATTCACGTGGTGAACGGCAGCGAGCACAACATGAAGGTGACCCACCCGATCGACATCTACCTCGCCGACCGCCTGTTCCAGCTGGCGTCGCACGCCGCGCCCGAACCGAGAAGCCCCCGGGAACTCTCGGAGGCGTTGGAGGGCCGCACCGTGGTGGTGTTCGGGGGGAGTTACGGCATCGGCGCCGCCATCGCCGACATCGCCCGTGGGCACGGCGCCTCGGTGGTGGGTCACAGTCGTTCCACGACCGGGGTCCACGTGGAACGCCCGGAGCAGGTCGCGGCGGCGTTGGAGGCCGCGCACCGCGAGTACGGCCGGGTCGACTACGTGGTCAACACGGCGGGGGTGCTTCACAAGATGCGTCTCGACCAGTGCGACGACGCCACTCTCGACGCCGCGATGCGGGTGAACCTCCTCGCACCGATTCACATCGCCCGCAGCGCGCTTCCCTACCTGCGGGAGACGTCCGGTGGGCTGCTGCTCTTCACGTCGAGCTCGTACACCCGGGGCAGGGCCGGCTACAGCCTCTACTCGTCTGCGAAGGCGGGGATCGTGAACCTGGTGCAGGCGCTCGCCGACGAGTGGGCCGAGGACCGTGTCCGGGTGAACTGCGTCAATCCGGAGCGCACCGCGACGCCGATGCGCAGCCGGGCGTTCGGTGAGGAACCGGCGGGGTCGCTGTTGAGCGCGGAGATCGTCGCCCGCAACTCGGTGGACGTGCTGGTCTCGAATCTCACCGGTCACGTCATGGACGTCCGCCGCCCGTTCGCCCCGATATCTCCCACGGAGGACGCGGCGACATGAGTCAGGTCATCTCCGAGGTCCGTTCCGCGCCTCCTTCCGCACACGCCGCGATGGGGCTGCTGCTCGCGGGGATGGCGGCGGCGCCGGTGCTCGCAGTGGCGTCGCCCTGGTGGGTGTTCGGGTCGGTACTGGCCGGTACCTACGTCGCGGAGATGTGGACCGCCCGCAAGATCCCGGCGTTCGTGGACATCCTCCGCCGGGTGCAGCTGGGCACCTCCGTACTCACGCTGATCCGGCAGATGTCGGTGATGTTGCTGGTCGCCGCCTACGGCACCGTCAGTACGATCGGCCTACTGGTGCTGGCCGCCGGCGTGGTCACGGCCCATCTGGTCCGGGCTCTGGTGACGGGGCTGGAGACCTATGTCACTCAGCGGCGGAAGCTGCCGGTCGCGAGCCGGAACGTGGACCTGTCGAAGCTCCGGATACCCGATGCGTTGCATCCGCGTTGGATGCCGTCGCAACGGCGGATCCTGTTCGAGATGGACATACCGATCACGGTGGGCGTCCTGGCGGCGATCGGGTCCGGCGTCGAATGGCCGGTTCCGGCGGGATGCGCGGTGGCCGTGGTCATCGCGGGTCTGCGAGCCGTCGTCCTCCTGGTCGACGCCAAACGTAACCGGCACCTGGCCCGGAAACGTTGGGTGCTCGACCGGGTGCGGGAGCAGGTCGCCAGGTCGAAGCCCGAGGTGGCGCTCTACTTCACGGGTTCGCTCACCAGCATCTACCAGATCAACATGTGGCTGCGGACCGTGGAGCAGCTGAACCGCCCGGCCGTGATCATCATGCGGGAACGGGGACTGCTGCAGCAGCTCGGCCCGACGAGCACTCCGACGGTGTGCATCCCGGACAACATCGACCTGATGAACTTCGCGCTTCCCACGATCCGCACGGCGTTGTACCCGGGCAACGCCGGCAAGAACATCCACATGCTGCGGATTCCGGGCGTGACGCACGTGTTCATCGGTCACGGTGACAGTGACAAGCCGGCCAGTTTCAACCCCTTCTCCAAGGTGTACAACCAGATCTGGAGTGCCGGGCGCGCCGGGCGGGACCGCTACCGGGTCGCGGACATCGGTGTGCGTGACGAGGAGATCCGGGAGGTCGGCCGCCCGCAGCTTCAGGACGTCGTCGCCGCGTCGGAGCACCGCGCGCCCGAGGCGTTGACGGTGCTCTACGCGCCGACCTGGGAGGGTTGGACCGCCAACCTCCAGCACACGTCTCTGGTCACGATGGGCCCGCATCTGGTCGAGTACCTGTTGAAGGAGGTTCCGGGCGTCAGGGTGTTGTACCGGCCGCACCCGTTGACGGGTACCCGTGACCGGGCCACCTCGGCGGCGCACCGCCGGATCACCGAACTCCTCGACGCCGCCAACACCCGCGACGGCCTCCCGCCGGCGGGCTGGGTACCGCCCGAGCTGGCGCCGATAGCCGCCGAGATCGCGCGGCTGGGGGCGTCCCCGACCGGCATCGACGAGGCGCAACGGTCGCGTGACGCCGGGACGGCCCGCGCCGACCTCGGCGACGAGATCGAGCGGCTCCGGAGACGCTGGCAGGACGGGTACTGGGGCGCCGCGGGTCCGCAACAGCACCACGTGGTCGCTCACATGCCGTTGCCCACCCTGTATGAGATGTTCAACCAGGCGGACGTCCTGGTCACCGACATCTCCAGCGTCGTGTCGGACTTCATCGCCAGCGAGAAGCCGTACGTGGTGTGCAATCCGTCCGGTGGCGACGCGGCCGCCTTCCAGACCGCGAATCCGTCGACGAAGGGCGGTTACCTGCTGTCACCCGGACTGTCGGGTCTCGGTGACATCGTCGAACACGTCAGGAAGCTGCGCGCCGACCCGACGTACCGCGATCCGTTGGCGCCGGAGCGGACCCGGTTGCGCGAGTACCTGCTGGGTCCGGCCGAGCCGTCGTCCGCGGTGCGGTTCGCCGCCGCCGTCGACGAGGCGGTGGCCGCGGCGCGTGGCGCCGAGCGGGCGGCGGAATGACGGCGGTCGGCACCATGGTCTCCACCGGTTATCCTTTATCGACACGGTGTTCGCGCCATCTCGTCGCATCGAATCCCCCTGCCACGGAAGTAGTAGAACCATGAAACGAGTTACGGCTCTCGTCAGCTGTGCCGCCGTGCTGGCGGTCGGGTTGGCCGGATGCGGCACCGAGACGCCCGAATCCGACCCGCAGTCCCAGACGTCCTCGGAGAGTCCCGCCGCGACGGCTCCCGCGCAGTTGACCTACGACGCCCCCGACGGGTTCACCGCCGTCTCGAACGCGCAGGTCGAGTTCCCGGTCACGGAGAACTACGAGGCGAGTGCCCTCCAGTTGGACGACGCCTCGGCGAACTACATGATCTACGTGGTGTCGTACCTGCTGGAACCCGGAGTGCTGACCGAGACCCGCAACCAGCAGGAGGCCGTCGTCGCCGAGTACGACGACGTACTCGGCAACCTCGACGAGGGTGCGGTCAACCTCGCCCTGGTCGGCGGTGACCAGGGCCTGTTCCGGCGCGCGTTGTTCTCCAACAGCAGCGGTAAACGGGTCTACCAGGACAACACCTTCCTCTTCAACGGCCTGCAGCTCATCCAGGTGACGTGCCAGTGGGAGGAGAAGGACAGCACCCCCGAGCAGCGCACGGCGATGTACGAAGGGTGTCAGGCGGTTCAGCAGAGCCTTGAGATAACCGGCTGACCGGCTGAAGACCCCTCCTCATGACGACACCTCACCGGTTCAGTGAAACGGCGACCGGTGCCGGAATTCCCCGGCGCCCGCTGCTGCTCGGCGCGCTCGGCTTGGCGGGTGCCTCCACCCTGGCCGCGTGTACCGGCTCCGCGCAGTCGGCGACGCCCGACGGCGGCCCGTACCGGCAGGCGACACACCTTCAGATCATCGCCCACCCGGACGACGACTTCTACTTCTTCAACCTGGACATGGCAAGGGCGCTCCAGGAGGGTCACCGGACCGTCACGGTGTGCTTGACGGCGGGCGAGTCCGACGGCAAGAACCTGCCTCGCAGTGACGACAAGTGGAGCACGTTGTCCACCGACTACTCCGGTTACGCCGCGGCGCGGTTCACCGGGGCGCGTCGCACCTACGCGCAGATGGCCACCGGTGACAGTGCCGCGCAGTGGACCCGTGAGGCCGCGACGGTGGGCCACCTGACCGCCGAGAAGGCGGTGTTGGCCGACAATCCGGACATCGTGCTGCTGTACTTCTCGCTGTGGGAGAACGGCCGCCACTCCGGGATCGGGCCCAGCCGGCGGATCACCGACCTGTGGAGCGGCGAGGCCTCGGACCTCCCCACCCTGCCGTTGCGGGACGGCGCGGTGACGGGAACGGTCTCGTTGAACAGGGACATGCTCGTCGAGAGCCTGGTCGCGGTGCTGGACGAGTACCGCCCCGACGTGGTGCGGATCATGGACACCGACCCCGATCCGCAGATTCACGACGCGGACAACCCGCAGTTCGCCGAACAGGACGGCTACTCCGATCACATCGACCACACCGGTGCGGCGTGGTTCGCCGCCGAGGCACTGGCCCGGTGGCTTCCCGGCCGTCAGGACGGCGCGACCACCGTGGTCGGCTATCGCGGCTACTACAACCAACGGTGGCCCCGGAACCTCAGTCCGGAGGCACGCGAGGAGAAGGGCCGGTACCTCGACACCTACGCGTGGGCGGACGGACGTGACTGCGGTGATCCCGCCGGGTGCGGCGATCTGAAGCTGCCCGCCGACGGCGTCGGCAAACGGTACGGCGGAAGCACCATCCAACGGCATCAGGGCAGCGATCCGGCCCTGACGACCGGTCGGGACGGCCGGCTGCACGCGACGACGGTGCTCAACGGCAGGCCGACGGTGTGGACGGGACAGGTCGATTCGTTCCGTCCTTGGCGTAGCCGGACGCTTGAACGCGAAATGCCGTGGATGCCGTACACGAGCACCACCGTGGACGACCAGGGCCGGGTACTGGTCGCGGGAATCGAATACCGGATGGACTCCGACCGCGACGCACACCTGCGGAACATCACGGTCGCCGAACTCGCCGACGGTGAGGACGTGCGCTGGCACGAACTGGGCAATCCGGCCGGCGGCGGCACGGAGCACGTCCGGGACGTCGGAGTGCCGCAGGTCGTCGTCACGCCGACCGGCACCCGTATGGTCCTGGTCCGAGACCACGACAAGGGTCTGTCGATCCGTGCGGAACTCGAACACGGCCAATGGACGGACTGGCGCTCGCTGGGTGGCGGCGACACGCAGGACGGTCTCAGCGTGGTCCAGGACCACGCCGACGGGGCGTTGATGGTGTTCGCGGCGGCCGCCGACGGTGTCCGGTACTGGCGGATCGTCGACCATGACGAACACCTCACCGACGTACTACCGGTGGATCCCCCCGCCGGGCCGGTGTCGGCGGTGTCGGACCGCAACGGACGGATCCTGCTCATCGCGCGTCAGGCGGGCACCTCGGCGGTCGTCATGTACCAGCGGCCCGCTCTGGACGAGGAGTGGATCACCTCACCGGTGATCCTGGGTGGGAACGGGGGTATCGACCCGGTCGCGGTATCCGCGATGCGGGCGTGGGATCCGACGTTGGCGCTGCTGCACCGGGGCGACGACGCGCGGCTCGGTTTCACCCTGCTGGACTACCGCGGGTTGGAGAGCCGGTCGGCCTCCACGACACCGGAGTGGACGACTTCCGGTCCGGTGGCCGGTCGCGCACCGGGGATGGCGTTGGACGGCGCCGGCCGCCTGGTGGCGGCCGTACTGGGGATGGACGGCTGTCTGTATTCGGCGCATCAGGAGGCACCGGGTAACGGGCCGTTGGGCGACTGGCGGCGGGTGTGGGTGCCGGGGACCTGAACCGGTCCCCGGCTCCGGGTGGCGGCGGCCGTCAGGCGGCGGCGCGGCCCATTCCCCGGTATGTCCAACCGGCGTTGCGCCACAACTGCGGGTCGAGGGCGTTCATGCCGTCGAGGATCCGCTTGTGCGCCACCAGTTCGCCCAGCGCGACCGGGTCGAGGTGACGGAACTCCTCCCACGGCGTCAGGACGCAGATCAGGTCGGCGCCGTCGACGGCCTCGGTGAGCGGCTTGCTGTACAGCAGTTCGGGTTCCGCGACCTGCGCGTTGTCGAGGCCCTTGGGGTCGTACACGGTCACGGCGGCACCGGCGTTGCGCAGCCGGCGGGCGATGTCGAGGGCTGGCGAGTCCCGGATGTCGTCGGTCTCGGGTTTGAACGTCGCACCCAGCACGGTGATGCGCAGGCCGTCGAGACGGGGACCGGCGGGTCCCACCTCCCGGTCGGTGAGTTCGGCGGCGAGCCTGACCGCCTTGGTCCGGCGGCGGGTGTTGACCTCGTCGATCTCGGCGAGGAACCGCAGCGACTCCCCGACACCGAGCTCCTGTGCCCGGGACGCCAGCGCCCGCAGGTCCTTCGGGAGGCAGCCGCCGCCGAAGCCGATGCCGGCGCGCAGGAACTTCTGCCCGATGCGGTCGTCGTGGCCCATGGCGCGCGCCAGGGCGGTGACGTCGCCGCCGGCGACCTCGCAGAGGTCGGCCATGGCGTTGATGTAGGAGATCTTGGTGGACAGGAACGCGTTGGACGCGACCTTGACCAGTTCCGCGGTGGCGAAGTCGGTGACGACCAGCGGCACGTCACGGTCCTCCTGAGCGGCGAGCTCGAAGACGCCCTTGTGGGCGGCCTGGAGGAGCTGCTGCGCCCATTCGCTCTGCGCGGCGAGCACGACCCGGTTGGGGCGCATGACGTCCTGCACGGCGTTGGACTCCTGGAGGAACTCGGGGCTCCAGGCGACCTCCACGTCCACGTCGGGCTTGGAGTGCCGGTCGATGAGCTGCTGCACCCACGAGGAGGTGCCGACCGGGACGGTGGACTTACCGACGATGATGCAGCGCCGGGTCAGGCGCGGCGCCAGCGTGGTGACGCAGGACTCCAGGTACGACAGGTCGGCGGAGTGCGAGTCGGCGCGCGAGGGCGTTCCCACGCACAGGAAGTGCACGTCGCCGAACTCGGCGACCTCGTCGACGTCGGTGGTGAACCTCAGCCGCCCGTTGGCGAGGTTCTTCACGAGCAGTTCGTCCAGCCCGCGCTCGTAGAACGGCAGCTCCCCCGCGTTGAACTTGGCGATCCTGCCCTCGTCGACGTCGTAGCCGAGCACCTCGTATCCCAGTTCGGCGTAGCAGGCGGCGTAGGTGCCGCCGAGCGGGCCGACGCCCAGGAAGGTCAGGCGCGGCCGGGGCACGCCCGAGGTGATGATCGATTCCGCGTCGTTGAGGAGGTTCGTGTTACGCATTCTCGCCTGCCGTTCTGGGCTGGATGTCACGGATATCAACTCTAGTGAGTCGTCGGCCGTCCGTGGCCGGTTCGCCGCGACGTCGCGGGGCGGCCGTTCGTGACGGTCTCGCTCCGGGGGGGGGGGGGGGGGGGGGGGGGGGGGGGGGGGGGGGGGGGGGGGGGGGGGGGGGGGGGGGGGGGGGGGGGGGGGGGGGGGGTGAAACGGTGCGGAGCGCCGCGAAAGTATAACGTTTTCGCGACGCTCCGGAAACGACCGTCACATGACCGTTGGATTAAATCTCCTTCAACACGGCGGGTTCGAGCTTGTAGAACAACCAGCGGCCGAAGAACAACAGGAAGACGCAGAACCCGACGGAGACGAGGATCTGGAAGGTGCTCGGGACGATCTGCGGTATCCACGCCGACCGGTAGAGCTGCATGATGCCGACGAACGGGTTGACCTGGTAGGCCGTCTGCACCCAACTGTCGAGCGGACTGTCGGGGCCGACGACCTTCTCCAGCGGGTAGATGATCGGCATGCCGTAGAACAGCACCCGCATCACCAGTCGCATGAACCGCTGCACGTCACGGAACAGCACGTTGATGGAGGCCAGGATGAACGACAGGCCGGTCAGGATCATGAAGTGCATGGCGACGGCGAAGAACAGGTTGAAGGTGTGCCAACCGATCTGGCCGTCGAAGAAGTACACGAACGCCAACAGGATGGGGATGCCGGCGAGGAACTCCGCGAACCGGGCGAACACGCGCGCCACCGGGAACACCTCGCGGGGGACGCGCATCGTGGTGATCAGCGACGCCTGTGAGGTCAGCGAGGTGGTCGCCTCCGTCATGGCGGAGCTCATCCACTGCCACGCGAAGATGCCCGAGACGATGTAGAGCGGGTACTCGACCTCCGCGGGCAGTCCGCCCCGGTCGTAGAGGACGCCGAAGATGAACCAGTAGATGAACGCCAGACCCAGTGGCTCGATGAGTGACCACAGGTAACCCATCACGGTCGCCTGGTACTTGACGGCGAGGTCTCGCCGGACCAGGACGGTGAGGGACTGGCGATGCCGCCACAACGCGGTCAGACCGGTGGTCTTGGGGAAGATCCGCTTGGGGCGGGCGGCTACGGGCGGCGGGCTAGTTGAGGTCATCTACGAAATCCGTAATCCTTGCGCGCAAAGCGGAACCGTCAAGATTCAGGTGCTCCAGAATGGTGTACCTGCCCGGCCTGGTGCGTGGAGCGTAAGCGACCGCGGCCGTGAACTCGTCCACACTAAGCCCTATATCACCGGGCGTGCGGGGCAGGGCATGGCGCTTCATGGTGGCGGCCATGGCTTCGAACATCCGCGAGTCCCCTCGCAGATGCGTGGCGAACAGCGCGCCGACACCGACCTGTTCACCGTGGGTCGCGGCGTCCGGGTGGTTCTCCTGCACGGCGTGGGCGATCTCGTGACAGGCGCCACTGCACGGCAGTGACGTCCCCGCGACGGCCATGGCGGTGCCGCCGAGGATGAGCGCGTCGGCGAGGCTGGTGAGGAAGTCGTCGTCGGTGAGCTCGCCCGGGTGGCGGAGCACGGCTTCGGCGCTGCTGCGGGACAGGGCCATGGCGAGGCCGTCGATGGGTTCGCCGGTGACGTCGTGGCTCAGCTGCCAGTCGGCGGTGGCGCTGAGGTTGGACAGGGCGTCGCCGACTCCGGACCGCAGTTGCCGGATGGGGGCCTGCCTGACGAAGTCGAGGTCGACGATGACGGCGATGGGTATGTGGGCGCCGTAGGAGATGGAGTGGCCGTCGCGGTCCAGGGAGGCGACGGGTGAGGCGATGCCGTCGTTGGCCAGGCTGGTCGCCACGGACACCATGGGCAGGCCCTGCCGGAAGGACGCGTACTTCACCGTGTCGATGACCCGGCCGCCGCCGATGCCGACGACGGCGTCGAAGTTGCGGCTGCGGAGCTTGTCGGCCAGTTCCAGGGCGTCGGAGTGCCGTCCGGCGGTGATGGTGATGATCTCGGCGCGGCTGAGGCCGTCTCGGAGCCGTTCGGCGGCAGCCTTGCCGACGCCGGGTCCGACCACCACCGCGACCTCGCCGCCCGCGGAGATGCGCCGGTCGGCGAGCAGCGTCCCCAGGTGGGACAACGCGCCGGCGTGCACCTCCACCGCCAACGGGGTGGTGATGGTGCGGGCTAGCAGCGGCATGCCAGCTCCCGTGCCGCGGCGAGGTCGGCGTGGTCGTCGACCTCGACCCATTCGACGTGGCCGATCGGTACGGCGCGGACCTTCGGTCCGGCGTCGGCGAGCAGTTGGAACGCATCCTCGTAGTAGAGGTTCGGGTCGGTGCGGAAGGTGCGTTCGAGCGCCTCGGTGAGTGCGGCGGCGACGCCCGCGTCGATCCGGCTGACCCCGATGTACTCGCCGTAGGCGGTGTCCACCGGCATCTGCTTGGTGACGCGGCTGACGACGCCGTCGGCGTCGCAGCGCAGTTTCATGGCCTCGTCGGTGAGGGTCTTGACGGCGTCGGTGGCCAGCAGGACGCCTTCGGCGTCGGATGCGAGCAGGATCTTCTCGACGGAGCCGGGGTGGACGGTGTCGCCGTTGACCAGCAGGGCACCGTCGGCGTAGACGTCGCGGGCGTGCCACAGCGAGTAGGCGTTGTTCCAGTCGACGCGGTCGTTGTGGATCAGCGTGATGTCGATGCCGTGGCGTTCCCGCAGGTCGTCGCGTACGGCCTCGACGGTGTGGGCGGCGTAGCCGACGACGATCGACACGTCGGAGACTCCGGCCGCCGCGAGGTTGCGGATCGCGATGTCGAGGATCGTGGTGTCTCCGTCGACCGTCAACAGCGTCTTCGGCAGATCGTCGGTGTCGGGCCGCAACCGCTGCCCCTGTCCGGCGGCCAGCACTATTCCACGCACGTGACGAACTCCTCAACGGTGATGCGGGATGCCTCGGTGCCGAATCGGGCGGCGGGGCCGGTTCCGGCGGTGTCGCGTACCCGATTCGGTGCAGCGGCCCATGCTACCGTGCCGGGGCCGCCGCGGCCGTCCTCAGGTGGCCCGCCGGTTCCGGCACGGGTGGGGTCGTCGGCTCAGTTCTGGAGCAGTTTCTGTGCCTCGGCCAGCGCGGTCTCCAGCTTGTCGTGCCACGCGAAGATCTCGTCCTGGTGTTCGACGGCCATGGTCTCCATGGTGTTGTCCCACTCGGTCTGGAGGGTTTCGCGGAGCCCGGTCTCGTCTGAGCATTCGGCCATGTCGACGGCGAGCGCGACCTCCTTGGCGTACGCCTCCTCGAACGGCCAGGGCGCTCCCGGTGGCGGCTCGTGCGCGGGTTCCTCGCCGGTCTCGTCGACCATCTCGCCCATCCCCTCGTAGAACGAGTTGACGTAGGACCACATGTCGAGCGATCCGTCCTTGAACTCGAAGTAGGGGTGGCCGCGGTCCTCGACGCAGGCGGACCAGTCGTCCTGGGCGGTCAGTACGGCCTCGGTCTCGTACATCTCGATCTGGGCCTCCCAGTCGTTCAGGGAGTCGGGCCATTCGACGTAACCGTCCTCGGTGCCGGTGGCGTCGCTGATCCTGCCGCGCACGTCACCGGCACAGCCGGCCTCGGCGGGTGGCTCCGCCTGGTCGTCGTAGGTCTCCGGGTCTTCGGAGTACATGTACTCGTAGTACTCCTCGCCGTACCGGGCCTTCTCGTACTCCTCCCGGTAGGCGTCGGACATCTCCTCCCAGAACGGGTCGGGCCCCATCTCGGGGCCGCCCTGCTCCTCCTCGTACGCGTCCCAGTCGAAGTCGGGGTCGTTGTAGCGGCCGATGTCGAGGCCGATCTCCTCGGCCTCGGCGACGCTGACGGGGATCTCGTACAACCCCGGCGGCTCGGATTCGGTGATCGACTGGCCGTCCTCGAGCCATTCGGTCGGGTCCTGGGTCAGTTCGAGCGGGTGGACGTCGAACCCGGCGTCGGTCATGCAGTCGACGGTCAACCGGTTGACGACACCCTGCAGCTCGGCTTCCAGCCGCATGGCGTCGAGGACGGCCTCGTTGATGGAGTCGAGCGCCGACTCTTCGGGTTCGTCGCCGCCACATGCCGTGAGCAGGGTGGCGGCCAACAGGGCGCCCGACACCGCGACGGGCCAACGGAGGAGGAGGGGCTTCATGTCTGGTTGACGCGCGACGGTCGTGTATTGGTTGCACCCGCGCGACGGGGAATCACCGCACCGACACGGTGTTCCCGCGCAACAGGGGTCCCCACAGGAGGGTCGCGGTGTCGCTGACCCGGGTCGCGTCGACTCCGGTGGCCGCGGCGACGAGCGGGACGATCAACTGTTTCTCCTCCTCGGTGCCTCCGTACCCCATCCGGGGGTCGAACGGCAGGAAGCCGGTGTCGGTCTCGCCGTCCCCGGTGTCGGTGCCGGTGGCGGCGTCGGAGGGGTCGGCGTAGTCGAGCGCGTCGGTGAGTCCCGGGATGTTGATCGGCAGGTTGACGCGGCCGGTGGCGTAGTCGTATCCGTTGGCGAACTGGCGTTCCACGCCGGGGGTCTGGGGGTCCGGGAGTCCGCGGCAGTCGGGGCCGTATCCGGTGGCCCAGGCGGGTTCGTCCATGCCGGGCTCGTACTTGCCGTTGTCGCGGGTGATCTCCAGGGTGATGTGGAGGCGCCCGCCGGAGAACGAGTCCACGATGGCCGGTTCGAGGGCGGTCAGTCCCTGGAACAGGCACGGGTACTGCGGCGAGTACGCGGCCAGCACCTCCAGGAACGGTTCGGTGACCTCCGCGAACTGGATGAGCCTGCCCTGGTACCGGTCGAGGAAGATCCTGGTGTCGTCGCCGAAGTCGGCCGTCGACATCCACAGCGACTTAAGTTGGTCGGACTGTTCGACGACGGTCCGGTTGGTGATCGTCAGGTTCTCCAGGACGGTGATCAGGTCCGGCAGTGCGCCGGTGTACTCGTCGAGGACGGCGGCCAGCAGTTCCAGGTCGGCCTCGATCGCGGGCATCTCGTCGTTGAGCTGCCGGACGACGTCGCCGAGTTTCACGAAGGTCTCGCCGAGGCGGTCGCCACGGCCGTCGAGGGCGTCGGCGACGGAGGTGAGTGTGACGGCGAGCTTCTCCGGTGGGACGGCCCGCAGCAGCGGGAGGGCGCCGTCGAGGACCTCGCCCAGTTCCACGGCCGCCTGCGACCGGTCGACCTCGATGACGGTGTGCTCGGCGATGGGTTCGCCGGTGGGGTCGGCCGGTGGGACGAGTTCGACGTACTTCTCGCCGAACACGGTCTTGGGCAGCAGTCTGGCGGTGACGCCCGCCGGGATGCGCGCGGCGGCGACCGGGTCCAGTCCGAGGGTCAGCACGGCGCCGTCTCCGGTGGACTCGACCGCCCGCACCTCCCCCACCAGGACGCCGTGCAGTTTGACGTCGGCGCCCTTGGACATCTGGAGTCCGGCCGTGTCGGCGTGGACTGTGATGCCGACGACCGGCGTGAACACCTTCGCGTAGGCCGCGACGCACAGGCCCAGCAGTGCGGCGAGCACGACGAGGAAGCCCAGGCCGGCGATGCGTTCTCTCATCCGACAATCCTCACCGTGGTGGTGGCGCCCCAGACCGCCAAGGATACAAAGAAATCGACGATGTTAACTGCGACGATGGCGGTGCGGACGGCCCGCCCGACCGCGACACCGACTCCGGCGGGGCCGCCGGTGGCGTGGTAGCCGTAAAAACAGTGGACACCGATGACGATGACTGCGAACACGACCACCTTGCCGAACGACCACCACACGTCCGTGGACACCAGGAACGTCGAGAAGTAGTGGTCGTAGGTGCCGGTGGACTGACCGAAGTAGAGTGTCGCGACGCCCCGGGTCGCGACGTAGCTGGACAGCAGCGCCAACACGTACAACGGGACGGCCGCCAGCAGGCCGGCGATCATCCGGGTGGTCACCAGGTACGGGAGCGACCGAACGCCCATGACCTCCAGGGCGTCCACCTCCTCGTTCACCCGCATGGCGCCGAGTTGCGCGGTGAAGCCGGCGCCGACCGTCGCCGACAGCGCGATACCCGCCACCAGCGGCGCGATCTCCCTGGTGTTGAAGTACGCAGAGATGAATCCGGTGAACGCGCTGGTGCCGACCTGGTTGAGCGCCTGGTAACCCTGGAGTCCCACCTCGGTGCCGGTGAAGAAGGTCAGGAACACCACGACGCCGACGGTGCCGCCGACGACCGTCAGGCCGCCGACTCCGAAGCTGACCTCGCCCAGCAGCCGGTACACCTCGCGGCGGTAGCGGACCGCCGCCTTCGGCATCCACGCGATGGCCCGCAGGTAGAACAGCAGTTGGGTGCCCAATGTGGTCAACATGTCAGGATCCCTTCTGCGGGACCAGTTGGAAGTACAGCGCGACCATCACGAAGTTGACCGCGAACAGCACCATGAAGCTGACCACCACCGAGGTGTTGACCGCCTGGCCGACGCCCTTGGGGCCGCCCTTGGCGTTCATGCCCAGATAGCACGCGATGAGCGCCGCCACGATCCCGAACACGAAGGCACGCACCTGCGCGCTCACCAGGTCGGCGACCTGGCCCAGGGCGGCGAAGCTCGCCAGGTAGGCGCCGGGTGTGCCGCCCTGCATGTAGACGTTGAACAGGTAGCCGCCGGCGATGCCGACCGCCGAGACGACGCCGTTCAGCAGCACCGCGACCACCGCTCCGGCGATCATCCGGGGCACCACGAGGCGTTGCACCGGGTCGACGCCGAGGGTCTGCATGGCGTCCAGTTCCTCGCGGATCTTGCGGGCACCCAGATCCGCGCACATGGCGGAGCCACCGGCGCCCGCGATGAGCAGGGCGGTGACGATGGGGCCGGCCTCCCGCACCACGGCGAGGACGCTGGCGGCGCCCGCGAACGACTCCGCGCCGATCTGCCGCGACAGCGAACCGAGCTGCAGCGCGATGACCGCGCCGAACGGGATCGCCACCAGCGCGGTCGGCAGGATCGAGACACTGGCGATGAACCACGCCTGCCGGACCGTCTCACCCCACTGGAACGGGCGCTTCGGCACGGCCTTGAACACGTCGGCGCAGAACCCGGTGAACCGGCCGAGCCCGACGAGCGGCCTCATCGGCGGGCCTCCACCGACCGGGTCTCCTCGGCGTCCTTCTCCTCGGCCATCCCGATGGGTCCGTCGAGTCCGGCGGTGAGGAACTGGTGGACGACGGGTTCCCGCGACGCCAGGATCTCCTCCCTCGACGCGAACGCGATCAGTTCGCCCCGGTAGAGCATCCCGATGTGGTCGGGCAGGGTGCGCGCGGTGTTGATGTCGTGGGTGACGATGAGGAACGTCGCGCCGGTCTCGGCGTTGAGGTCGGCGATCAGTTTGCCGAGGAAGGCGGTACGCACCGGGTCGAGGCCGGAGTCCGGTTCATCGCAGAGGATGAGTTCGGGGTCCATCACGAGCGCGCGGGCCAGTCCGGCGCGTTTGCGCATCCCGCCGGAGATCTCGGAGGGGAGTTTGTCCTCGTCCCCGGTCATGCCCACCAGTTCCAGGCGGGCCGAGACGATCCTGCGGATCTCGGCCTCGGTCTTGCGGGTGTGCTCCCGCAGCGGGAAGGCGATGTTGTCGTACACCGTCATCGACCCGAACAGGGCGCCGTCCTGGAACAGGACGCCGCAGCGCTTCCGCACCTCGTACAGTTCTCGGTCCCGCATCGCGGTGAGCTCGCTGCCGTCGATGTACACCCTGCCCCGGTCGGGTCGCAGCAGGCCGATCAGCGTCTTCAGGAACACCGACTTGCCGGTGCCGGACGGACCGAGCAACACCGTGATGTCCCCGGCGGGGACGGTCAGCGTCACATCGGACCAGACGGTCTGTTCACCGAACGACTTGGTCAGTCCGACGACTTCGGCACCGACGCCCATGGAGGGACCTTTCCGCCGGGCGCCGGGGATGGCCGGTGGTGGGGGAGGGCGTCCGGCTGATCACGGCAGCTTAGCGAACCTCCCGGGTGACAAGAAGGGGACGTGGATCACAGTCTCGTAACGGCGAGAACCGCCGTCACCGGGCCACGACCGCCGCGGGTTCGGCGGCCGGTCTCCGCCGTGACGGTCGGTTGGGGACGGGCGGGACGGGTCGGCTGCCGACGGGCCGTGACGACCGATCGATCCACAAGCCACAGTGGTGTCCCGGGGTGCGCCGCGTCGCGCGTGATGGTCTTCCAACCGCCGCCCGGCACCGCGCCCGGCTGCGACCCCGCAGTCAGTGGTGGAGTACGGGCACCTCGGGGCGGACCGTCGGTGCAGTACCGTCGATACGGTACCGCTGTTCTGTTCCGTACCGTTGAAGAGGTGAGTGTCGAGGTCATGGCGAGGAATCTGCCGTACATCTGCGGAATCGACGCGGCCATGGACGTCGTCGGCGGCAAGTGGAAGGGCCTGATCCTGTGGGGCCTCGCCGACGGGGTGCGGCGGTTCGGCGAACTGCGCCGCGAACTGCCGGGAGTGAGCGAGAAGATGCTCGTCCAGCAGTTGCGCGAGCTCGAAGCAGACGGCATCGTCGCGCGGCGGGTGTACGCCGAGGTACCGCCCAGAGTGGAGTACTCACTCACCGAGGAGGGACGGGCCCTCAACGAGGCGTTGGCGCCGTTGGGCGAATGGGGCAGGTGGAACATCCGCCACATCGAGTCCGTCCGAGGCGTCCCCGCCGAGCTCGCCCACGTCGGGCACGAGGACTGACCCGGCCCGACCGCCCGAACCCCGCCCCCACCCTCCGCCTTCCCCGACCGCTTGGTCCCCTCCCGGTCGCGCTTGGTCCCCGCCCGGTCGCGCTTGGTCCCCGCCCGGTCGACATCTGTGGACCGATTTGTCTGTTTCGTATCCGTTCATACCGATTTCCCGGGGACCAAGCCGCCCACGGCGGGGACCAAGCGGAATGAGAGGAGGCTCCGAGCGGGGCACCTGCCGGCCCGGTCAGGACGGCGAGTCCGCGAGCCGCTCGGCGTCCGGCAGGCCCAGATCGGTGTAGATCTCGTACGCGGCCCGCCAGGCGTTGCGGGCGGCCTCCCGGTCTCCCACCGCCGAGTGGGCCCGCGCCAACAGTTCCCACGCCTCGCCGGTACTCAACCGCTGCCCGATCTCCCGGTGTTCGTGGAGCGCCCGGCGTCCGTGGACGAGAGCGACGTCCGGGTTCCCGGCGGCGATCGCCACGGCGGCACGTGCCATCTCCAGGTCCGCCGCGACTCCCCGGTGCCGGACGGTCTCGTTGAGCTTCGCGGCGGTGTCGATGTGCCGCAGCGCCGTTCCGGTGTCACCGGCCCGTGCGGACACCATCGCCAGCCCCTGGTGAGCCATGCACTCGAACAACCTGTCACCGGTCTGCGACGCGAGATCCGCCACCTCTCGATAGTCGCCGAGGGCCGCTTCACCCTCGTTGAGCAGGACGTGCAGTCTGGCCCTGACCTCCACGACCTGCATCAGGTCCCGGTGCGAATCGACGGACTCCGCCAATGTCAGCGCCTCGGCGATGTGCCGCCGGGCCGACGCGATCCGTCGAGTCGTCACCATGAAGTCCGCCGCGGCGACGTGCGTGGCGGCATAGAGACCCGGGTCGTCGAGCATCGCCGAGATCTCCAACGAGCGCTGTACGTCCTCCTCCGCCGCCGCGAACCTGCCGAGTCGAAGCCGGGTGCCGACGAGCTGTATGTGCCAGGTCCGGATTCTGCGCAGATCGTCAGGTGGAATGAACTTCCTACACCGCAGCGACATCTCCTCCGCCTCGGCGAACCGGCAGTTCGACATGAGCACCACGCTGCAGTTGGCCAGGGTCACCTGGCGTGTCAGGTCGTCGTCGAGTTCCTCCGCCAGTTCCACGGCCCGCAGCTTGTAGTCCAGTGCCTCCTCGAGATTGCCCAGGGCCCAGTACGTGGCGCCGACCATGGCCGTCATCTTGGTGCGGCCCTCGATGTCGTGGGCCCGTTCGGCCGCCGACAAGATCTCGGCGAACAGCTTTCGCAGTGCCGCGACCCGATAACCGCGATTGACGGCGCGGGTGAGCCCGAGCGTTCCCCGCCAGCTGCCCGGATGGTCCGCGAAGGCACGGCAGGTGAGCATCACGTTGTCGTAGTCGGGGAGTTGGACGCTGCCACGATTTCCGTAGCACCACTCGATGGCGCGGTCCCGGACGTCGAAGCGTTCGGCCTCCGACAGGATCCGGTCGGCCATACGGTTGGCGTACCACCGCACCAGGTCGTGCATGCGATACCGTCCGGTGGAATGGAGCTCCACCAGGTGATTCGCGCTCAACCGCTCCAGCACGGCTCCGGCGTCGGGTGAGCCGTCGGGCAGCACGGCCGCCGCCAGTGAGGCGGTGAAGTCGGTGCCCGGCAGCATGCCCAGGACCGCGAGCCCACGGGCGATCGGCTCGGGCATGGTCGCCACCGACGCCGTGATGGTGGCGGCGATGCCGGAGCCGGGTTCGTCGGCGAGCGCCAGTTCCGCGATCCGGTCGTCGTCCAGACCGCGCACGTAGTCGTCGATCGTCCGGGTACCGGCCAACAGGTTCGCGGCGGCGATCCGCAGGGCCAACGGCAGATGTTCGCACCGCTCCGCCAGCCGGTCCAGGGCCGAAGCGGGCGGGTCACCCGGCAGGATCTCGCGCAGCAGGGCGCGGGAGTCCTCCGATGCCAGCCCGGGCAACGGGATCGGGATCGCGTCGTCGAGGGCGACCAGGCCGGTGAGCCGGTTCCGGCTGGTCACCACGATGAGGTTCTCACCGGAACCCGGCAGCAGCGGGCGCAGTTGCGCGGCGTCCAGTGCGTTGTCGAACAGGATGAAGGCACGCTTGTCGTTCAAGGTCGAACGCCACAGCGTCGCCGCGGTCTCCGGGTCGTCCGGAATGGCCGAGTCGGCGTGACCGAGCGACCGCAGCAGTTCGGCCAGCGCGTGGGAGACCGTCATGGTCGGGCGGTCGTCGAAACCGCGGAGGTTGAGGTAGAGCTGGCCGTCCGGGAACTCGGTGGCGTGACGATGCGCCCAATGCAGTGCCAGGGCGGTCTTGCCGACACCGCCCTGACCGGTGATCGCGGCGACGGCGCCGCCGGGGCGGTGCGGCAGGGTGTCGAGTATCGCCAGCTCCGCCGCCCGGCCGACGAACCGGCCGGGCGGGTGCGGGAGTTGCGCGGGTCGTGGCACGGTCGGCGCGGCGGGTGCATCGGACACCGTCGCGGCGGGCACACTCTCCACCGGCGCCGGTTCGTCCCGCAGGATCGCCGTGTACAGGTCGCGGAGTCGCCGACCGGGGTCGATGCCCAGTTCGTCCGCCAGCCGGGTCCGGCACTCGTTGTAGACGTCCAGCGCCTCGGCGGTCCGGCCCGTCTGGTGCAGTGACCGCATCAGCACGCCGACGAGGCTCTGCCGCAGTGGGTGTTCGCCGGCCAGTTCCCGTAGCCGGGGGATCTCGGATTCGGCCCGTCCCAACACGAGCGAGAGCTCCGCGCGATCCTCGATCGCCGACAGCCGCTCCTGCTCCAGTCGTGCCGTCAGGTGCGACAGCCCGGAGAGGTCCGCGAGCACGGGGCCGCGCCAGACCGACAGGCCGGCGTCCAGGACGCGCCACGCCTCCGCCGCGTCGCCCCGTTCCCGATGCCCACGGGCCGCCGTCACCGCCGCGGTGAACACCGCGGCGTCCAGCCGGTCGTCGGCGACGCTGAGGCGGTAGCCGCTCCCGACGCGTTCCAACAGCCCCGGCGCCAGTCGTCGGCGTAGTGTCCCGGCGATGTTCTGCACCTGCCGGGTCGCGGTGGCGGGCGGGTCGTCGCCCCACAGCACCTCCACGGCACGGTCGGCCGTCAGAACCCGGTTCGCGCCGAGCAGCAGCAGCCCCAGCAGTCTCGGGTGGTGACGTCCCGCGATCGTCACCGGCTCACCCGCGTCCTCCACCACCTCCAGGGAACCCAGGATGCGGAATCTCATGCGCCGCCCTCTCGCGGAGCGGCGTCCCATGCCGCCGAGGCGTCCGCCGCGGCGACGTCGACGATGGGCACCCGGTTGGCGTCACCGAGTCGGCGGAGTATCGACGCCGCGCGGGACCGGCGTCTACGGGCCTCGTCGGCCTCACCCGCCGCATCGAACGCCGCCGCGAGATCGGTGAGACTTCTCGACAGCCACAACGGATTCGGTCCCGCCTCGAACAACCGGACCGCGGCCTCGCCGTACTCGACGGCGACCGTGGCGTCGCCCGACGCGGTGTAGGCCACACACAGTGACCTCCCGGCGATCGCCTCACTGTTGCGGTGTTCGGCGCGGCGGTGGAAGTCCCACGCCGCCTCGGCCACGTCCACCGCCTCGCCGGCGCGACCGAGCCGGGTCAGGACCACGGCCATGTCACTGCCCAGTTCGTGGTAGTGCGCCATGAGTTGTTCCCGGCGGCAGATCTCGATGGCGGCGGCGAACTCCGTCACCGCCTCGTCGTGGCGGCCGGCCTGTGCCGCGAGTTCGGCGCGGCCGGACATCGCCAACACCCGCAACCGGTGGTTCTCCGCGATACCGGGCATCGCGAAGGCCGCCTTGAACGCCTCTTTCGCCGGCCCGGTGTTCCCGAGGTCGCAGTACAACAGTCCACGTGCGATGGTGTGGCTCAGCCGCAGCTCCGGTGTCGTCCCCGTGAATCCGAGGGCCGCGTCGTTGCACTCCAGGGCGCGGTCGTACCGGCCGGTGACCCGGTAGATGTTGCCGAGCCTGCCCATCTGGCTCGCCCACTCGTACGGCCTGGTGTCGCGGTCGGTGCGCTCGAGGGTGTCGGAGGTGATCCGTTCCGCCTCCCGGTAGTCGCCCCGCACGTACAGGTACAACGCGAGGTTGCTCAGCTCCATGTCCCGCCGCCAGGGATCGGTCGCTATGGCGGCGGCCTCACGCGCGTAGCGGATCGCGGCTCCCATCTCCCCCAGCGACCACGCCGCCGCAGCCGCGTAGGACGTCATGACCTCCACCCCCTGTGGATCGTGTCCGGCGGTGACCGCCCGGATCTGTTCCTCGCATGCGGCGAGGATGTCGCGAGCACCGTGTCCATTGACGAGATGACCTCGGAATCCCGCCACCAGGTGCCACCGCTGCGGATGGTCGGCGTACTCCCGATAGGTGGCCATCAGGTTCTCGTACCTGCCGGGCGCGACCACGCCCCGGCTCTGGAAGTAGTGATCGACGATCCGGTCGCGTTGTGCCTCACGGGCGGCCGGGGTCCAGGTGGTCTCGGCACGTTGCCTGGCGTACGCCCGCACCAGGTCGTGCATCCGGAAGGTGTCGTCGCGGTGGCGTTCGACGAGATGCCCGTCCGCCAGTCGCGCCAGCAGTCCGGCGGCGACGCTCTCGTCGATTCCGCCGGCCGCCGCGGCGAGCCCGGCGTCGAAGTCGTCGCCGGGCAGCAGCCCCAGTGCCAGGAACAGGGCCGCGGTGTCGGGCTCCAAACGGACGTAGGAGGCGTCGAAGGTGGCGGCGATCGCGGCCTCCGGGTCACCGGGGACCGACAGTGCCGTGAGCCGTTGCGGCCCGGCAAGTTCGGCGACGAACCGCGACAGACTGAGGTCGGGCCGGCTCAACAGGATCGCCGCCGCGATGCGCAGCGCCAACGGTAGGCCGCCACACCGGCTCACGAGTTCCCGCGCCGCCGCGGGTTCCGCCTCCAGGCGGGTGTCGCCGACGAGTCCGGTGATGAGCCGGTCGGCCTCGACGTCGGTCAGGGTGTCGAGCCGGATCGGCCGTGCGTCGTCCAGGGCGATCAGTCCCGGCAGTGCTGCCCGACTGGTGACGACGGTCGACGGTCCGGCGACACCGGGCAACAACGGCCGCACCTGCGCGACGTCGCGGGCGTTGTCCAGCAGGATCAACATGCGGCGTCCGTCGACGAGGGAACGGAACAGCGCGGTGGCCTCGTCGAGGTCTGCGGGCACGCCGTCGCCCCGGACACCGAGGGCGCGGAGGAAACGGGTCACGACGGTGTACGGGTCGACGGGTTCCCCGGGCCCGAAGCCGCGCAGGTCCGCGTACAACTGGCCGTCGGGGAAGCGATCGCGGCGCCTGTATCCCCAGTGCACGGCGAGTGCGGTCTTCCCGATCCCCCCGCCGCCTCCGATGGCGGTCAACAACGCCACGCTGTCCGGACCGTCGAGCAGACCGTCCAACGCGGCCAGCTCGGCGTCGCGGCCGGTGAAGGCGCGGGACGCCGCCGGAAGCTGCGCGGGAACCGGACCGAGCGCGGGGACCGGACCGACCGCGGGGGCCGGCACACGCACGTCGATGGAGTCGTCCTGCCGCAGGATCGCGGTGTGCAGGTCACGTAGCGACGGAGCCGGGTCGATGCCGAGTTGGTCCGCCAACCGGCCCGCCGCATCACTGTAGACGGTGAGGGCCTCGGGTGTCCGGCCCGCGCGGTGCAGCGCCAGCATCAACCGCATCACGAACGGTTGCCGGAGCGGGTGCTCGGCGACGAGCTGCCACAGTTCCTCCAAGAGCTCGCCGTGTCTACCCAACTCCAGGTCGATGTCGATGCGTTCCTGCGTGATCGTCAACCGCAGCTCGTCGAGTTGCCCGGCGAGGCCGGTCATGATCTGGCCGGTGACGCCGGCCAGTGACGGACCCCGCCACTCCGACTGCGCCGCCGCCAACCGTTCGGCGGCGGCGACCCGGTTTCCGGCGTCGCGTAGCCGGTGAGCGGACGCCACCAGCTCCCGGCACCGGAGCAGGTCGAGCCTCCGCGCGGGAACGTCGAGCCGGTAACCCTGCGGAACGGTGTGTATCGCGGCATCCGGCAACTGCCGTCGCAGTCCGCCGACGATGTTCTGCACCTGCTGCCGCGCCGTCGTGGGCGGGTCGTCGTCCCACAGTGCCCTGATCAACCGGTCGAGCGGCACCGGCCGCGAGGCGTTCGCCAGGAGCAGCGCGAGCAGTCTGGGATGATGCCTGCCCCGCAACGGCACCTCGACACCGGACCGGACCACCTCGACCGGCCCCAGTATTCGGAACTCCATCCACCCTCCTCCCTCCACGGCTGGGCCAAAGGTACTCATGTATGTCCCGTGACGAATCCGTGGCCCGCCGGCTCCGACCACCCGGTGACGGTGATCGATCAAGGTGTCTCTCCACTTGAGAGCCGTACCGGGTCGTGCCGGACGGGGCGTGGACGACCGTCGTGTCATCCGATGGGACGAACGGGGTCGAGATCCCCGGCTGGAATCACATGGCGTTCCGGCCGATGGACACCGACGCCGCGACGGCGGGAACGATTCGTTCGCGTGTATCCCGGGCACACGGTCGGCCACCGGTGGATACGGTCCTCGGCGACGACTCACGGAGGAACGGCACCGCTCGTGGAGAATCCGTGCGGTGTACATGAGACCTCCGGCCACCATCGCCGCATGGACACCACACGATCCCTTCCCGACGTGGAAGGGCTGCTCCGCGCGGCGAGACAGAAGGTCACCGAGTTCGTGGCGGCACCGTCCGGGCTCGACGACTTCCGTTCCAGGGTTATGGAACAGGCGGACCAGCTGGCACGGCTGCAGTCACCGGGCACCGATGTCGGTACGGAGGTCCCGGCGTCCGTGCGGGAGGTCTTCGACCGCATCGCGGCCGGAGAACTCCCACGCGGGGCGGTACTCGACGCCGACTCCGAAGACCCCGGCGCACGAGCCGCCCACGAATGGCTCACCCCGAGGCTGCGAATCCTCGCCAGGGCCGTCGATCTCGTCGACGCCGGAATGTCCGAATCGAAGGCTGTCGCCGCGGCGACCGACGAGTACCGGGAACAGCGGACCGGCCTATGAGCGTGACCGTCACACCCGACCAGCTCGACGGCTACGCCGGACAGATACGCGCCAACGCCGGCTCGGCACTACAGACCATGCAGGAGTACCGGAACGCCCACTGCGTCGACTACACCGGGCTCACCGGGCTGCTGCACCTGCTGCGGGTGCCGCTGGGCGTCATGTCGGACTGGGGGTCCCAGTTGATGACGGCTGCCGCCGACAAGCTGTGGCTCACGGCCGACAACCTGGCGGGCACCGCGCAGTCGTACCGAGACCTCGATCTGGCCGCCGCCGACGAACTGTGGCGCACCGTGTTCGACGCACCCGCCGACCACCGCGAGACCGACGCCGATTCACCCGCCACCGGATACACCCGGGGGGCGGTGATCACCCTCGCCGTCCCGGCGCCCCGCAGCGACTCGGTCGAGATGGTCAACAACGTCTACTCCGCACTGGAACTGCCGAACCGGATCGCGACCTGGGTGTTGGGGTGGAACCCGCTGGAGAAGGGGGTGCCGTGGGCCATCGGCGAGTTCGGGCAGCTCTACCGCATCGGGGAGGCGTGGAACGAACTGGAGCACGCCTTCATCGCGATCGGCACCGACCTCACCACCGGCATGGACACCCTGTCGGTGCACTGGGACTCCAGCGAATCCGGTGACTCCGGCGCGTCGGCGGCGTTCGATCACCACATCCGTGAGAGCTGGGTACCGGCGATGAACGCCTGCGGTCAACTGTGCGACCTGTTCCAGCAGTTGTGCGAGCAGATGGCCGCGGCGTTCCAGGAGATGGTGCACGAACTGCTGTTCATCCTGAACTTCTACGGCAGGAAGATAAAGGCGGCCGCCAAGGTGCTCACCGAACTGACCTCGCTGAGTTTCAAGGCCGTCTGGAACATCAAGAAGCTCGTGTCGGCGCTGTACCACGCGGTCGTCGACCTCTACGAGCTCACCGTGTTGAAGATCGAGATGTTCGTGGAGTGCGCCGAGACCCTGGTGGCGGCCGGTGTGGCGCTGCGCAACCACATCCGCGGCGACTTCGAGGTCATGCAGTCCTCGTGAGACGGTTGTGGCGTCCCACCGAGACGGTGGGACGCCACAACGACGCCGAAGCGGGAGACTACTTCAGGGTGACGGACGCGCCGGCACCTTCCAGCTGCTCCTTGGCCTTCTCGGCGGTCTCCTTGTTGACCTTCTCCAGGACGGCCTTGGGGGCGCTCTCGACGAGCTCCTTGGCCTCCTTCAGGCCGAGGGAGGTCAGGGCGCGCACCTCCTTGATGACCTGGATCTTCTTGTCGCCCGCGCCTTCCAGGACGACGTCGAACTCGTCCTGCTCCGCGGCGGCGGTCTCGCCACCGGCGGCTCCACCACCGGAGGCGACCATGGCGACCGGGGCGGCGGCGGTGACGTCGAAGGTCTCCTCGAACTCCTTCAGGAAGTCCGAGAGCTCCAGGAGGGTCATCTCCTTGAAGGCGTCCAGCAGTTCGGCGTTGCTGAGCTTGGCCATTGCGATTCCTTTCCGTTTCTAAGTCTGGGACGGCGAACTACTCGCCGGCGCTTTCCTTCTTGTCGCGCAGAGCGGCCGCGGCACGGGCCATCTTCGACGCGGGGGCGGCGAACAGCGCCGCAGCCTTGGACAGGTTGCCCTTCATCGCGCCCGCCAGCTTGGCCAGCAGCACCTCACGCGAGTCGAGGTCGGCGATCTTGCTGAACTCCTCGGCGGTGATGGCACGGCCGTCCATCACTCCGCCCTTGATGACCAGCGCCTCGTTCTCCTTGGCGAAGTCACGCAGGGCCTTGGCGGCGTCCACCACTTCACCGGTGACGAACGCCAGCGCGGTGGGACCGGAGAAGAACTCGTCCAGCTCGGTCAGGCCGGCGTCGTGAGCGGCGCGCTTCGCCAGCGTGTTCTTCGACACGCGGTACGACGCGTTGCCGGCCAGCGCACGGCGCAGTTCCGCGAGCTGCGGCACGGTCAGGCCGCGGTACTCGGTGAGCACCGTGGCGTTCGAGTCGCGGAACTTCTCGGTCAGCTCGTCGACCGCGGAGACCTTGTCCTGGGGAATCACCCTGTCAACCATGTCCCTCCTTCCTTGGCTTCGGGGAAGACCGGTGTACGGCGGGAAGGAGCGAACCCCGACACGACAAACGCCCCGGCGCGTGGGCGCACGGGGCGAACCTTCGGGGCCGCGGAATGGCGGCGGGCTCGTCCAGGCTCCCTACGTGGGTCGTGCCGCATACGGTTGGCACCTTCGGACGGGGGAGACACACGACCACACGGCCAACTCGTGGCGCGAGTGATCGGGATGTGTGAACCCACCGACAACCGACGGTCTTCGGGTTATTGGAACTCCGACCACCTTACCAGGGGGTCCGCACGACGCCCACCCGGCCACCCTCCACCAGCACTTGGTCCTCGCCCGGTGGCACTTGGTCCCCGCCCGGTGAGGGAAACCAGCCCGTTTCGCCCGATTCATGCCCGTATGTACCCGTTTGGCGAGGACCAAGCGCATCACGGTGGGGACCAAGCGGTTCGGGGAGGGCGCGGTGGGAGGAGGTGGAGGGGGTCAGGCGTCGGATTCGGCGGGGACCATGCGGCGGCCGCCCTTGGAGCGCCGCATGAGCCACAGGAACGCCGCGCCGCCGGCCAGCACCGCGACCAGCGCGGGGGCGGCCAGCCACCAGCCGCCGACGTCGCCGTCGGCGATCTCCACGACGGCGGGGGCGTCGGGGAGGTCGAGCGGGTACTGCTCACCGGACGAGACCGTGGTCGTCAGCGCGGCGTAGGCGTCCACGGTGCCGAAGCCGTACTCGGGGTCGCGTCCGCTGTCACCGGCCTCCGTCGCGGTGGACACCAGCCGGGTGACCACTTCGGCGGCCGAGGCGTCGGGGTGCGCGGAGCGGATCAGCGCCACGGTGCCCGACACCAACGCGGTCGCCGCCGAGGTGCCGGACGCCATCCGCATGCCGCCGCCGGGCCGCAGGTGCGGCAGGTCCTCTGCGGGCGCGCACAGCACCACCTGGTCGCCGGTCAGCGAGCCGGACCAGACCTCCCCGTCCTTGCCCATGCCGGACACGGCGATGACACCGGGGATCGCGGCGGGCTCTCCGACTTCGGCGGACTCCGGCGTCCGGTTGCCGACGGCCGCCACGATGACGGCGTCGTGTTCAAGCGCGTACTCGATGAGTTCGCGTTTCCAGGCGTCGTCGTGTTGTCCCCTGCCGGTGAGCGAGAGGTTGACGACCTGCGCGCCCTGGTCGATGGCCCACCGGACGCCCTCGTAGACGAGGTCCTGGTCGAGTGTGCCGTCGGCGTCGCGGTCGATGCGCACCGGGAGTATCCGCGCCTCGGGTGCGATCCCGATGAGTGAGTCGGAATCGGTGTCGGAACCGGCGATGAGGCCGGCCATGGCGGTGCCGTGCCCGTCTCGGTCGGAGGTGTCGCCCGGTTGCGGCCCGTCGGCGGTGATGACGGCGCCCTCCAGGACCCGGCCTCGCAGGTCGATGTGCTCCGGGTCCACCCCGGTGTCCACGACGGCGACGGTGACGCCCTCACCCTGCGACACCTCCTGCGCCTCGACGGCCTTCATGGCGTCGAGGTACCACAGGTCGCTCTGCGCCGGCTCCGCGTCGGCGAGCGGTACGACGAACAACACCGGGACCAGTGCCAACAACACCGCCACAGCGCCACGCCGCATCCGTTGCCTCCAGTCGTGAGTGGGGATCCCAGAGTCGGTACCCGGAAAGAAAAAGCGCCCTGCCTTCATACCAGAAGGCAGGGCGCCCGTGTCAGCTCGGTCATACCGATACCGTGCCACGGAGGCGTTTCGGGCGATGGCGTGACCCGCCGTGAGCGGGTGGTCCTCCGCCGTGTCCGTTACGCGGCTTCGACGGTCTCGCGGATCTTGGCCGGGTCCACCGGGATGCCCGGTCCCATCGTGGTGGAGATGGTGACCTTCTTGACGTACTTGCCCTTCGAGGAGGCGGGCTTGAGCCGCTGCACCTCGTCCGCGACGGCGGCGTAGTTCTCGGCCAGCTGCTCGGCCGTGAAGTTCGCCTTTCCGATGACGGTGTGGAGGTTGGCGTGCTTGTCGATCCGGAAGGAGATCTTGCCGCCCTTGATGTCCCCGACCGCCTTGGCGACGTCCATGGTGACGGTGCCGGTCTTCGGGTTCGGCATCAGGCCGCGCGGGCCCAGGATCCGCGCGATCCGGCCGACCTTGGCCATCTGGTCGGGGGTGGCGATGGCGGCATCGAACTCGAGCCAGCCGTCCTGCACCCGCTTGATCAGGTCGTCGGAACCGACCTCGTCGGCGCCGGCGGCGACGGCCGCCTCGGCCTTCTCGCCCGCGGCGAACACGATGACCCGCGCGGTCTTACCGGTGCCGTGCGGCAGGTTGACGGTGCCGCGCACCATCTGGTCCGCCTTGCGGGGGTCGACGCCCAGCCGCATCGCGACCTCGACGGTGGCGTCGAACTTCGCGGTGTTGGTCTCCTTGGCGAGGGTCGAGGCCTCCAAGGGGCCGTAGAGCCGCGTCTTGTCGATCAGATCCGCAGACTTGCGGTAGTTCTTGCTGCGCTGCATTTCGCATCCTTGTGTGTCTGTTGTGGATGTCGTGGTCAGGGCTGTACGCACACCCCGCCACTTCCGGTGCGACCGGTGGGGTCCCGGTCGCCGTGCCACCGAGGGGATCGTTCACGCCGTCGCCTGTCGAGGCGGCCGCGCGGCCGGGGCACGCCGGCCCCGAGACCGGTTCGCCGCGGCGTCGGCCGTCGAGCGGAGGTCTCCGACGATCCCGTAACCGGGTCACGCGTCGACGGTGATGCCCATCGAGCGGGCGGTGCCGGCGATGATCTTGCTGGCGGCGTCGAGGTCGTTGGCGTTGAGGTCGGCGAGCTTCTTCTCGGCGATCTCGCGCACCTGGGCCTGGGTGACCGAACCGACCTTCTCGCGGTGCGGTTCGCCCGAGCCCTTCTCCACGCCGGCGGCCTTCAGCAGCAGCCTGGCGGCCGGAGGCGTCTTGAGGACGAACGTGAACGAGCGGTCCTCGTACACGCTGATCTCGGCGGGGACGATCTCACCGCGCTGTGCCTCGGTGGCGGCGTTGTACGCCTTGCAGAACTCCATGATGTTCACGCCGTGCTGACCGAGGGCGGGACCCACCGGCGGAGCCGGGGTCGCCTGGCCCGCGGTCAGCTCCAGCTTGAACGTCACCGTGAGCTTTTTCTTAGGAGCCATGTTTTCTTCCTGGGCTGTGGATTCGTGACCGGCCCAGCCGGGCGGGTCAGGTGGTGAACGCGGGCACGGCGAGGCCGCCCCGCGGACAACTCGTCGAGTCTAGCCCCCCACCGAACGCGGCGGAGAGTGACCCTCAGCAGGTCACAGCGTGGTGACCTGGTTGAAGTTCAGCTCGACCGGGGTCTCCCGGCCGAAGATCGAGACCAGCACCTTGAGCTTCTGCTGATCGGGGTTGATCTCGGAGATGGTCGCCGGCAGCGACGCGAACGCCCCGTCGGTGACGGTCACCGAGTCGCCCACCGCGAAGTCGAGCTTGATCTCCGGCTTGCCGATTCCGCCCTCGCCCTCGGTGCTCGCGGTGCCGGCGGTCTCCTCGGTCTCCACGGTCGGCGCGAGCCACTTGACGACCTCGTCCAACGGCAGCGGCGACGGCCGGTCGGTGCGGTCGGTCGCGCCGACGAAACCGGTGACACCGGGCGTGTTGCGCACCACGGAGTAGGACTCCGGCGTCAGCTCCATCCGGACCAGCACGTAGCTGGGGAACACCTTGGCCTGGACCCGGGACCGCTTGCCGTTCTTGATCTCCACCTGCATCTGGGTCGGCACCTCGATCTGGAAGATGTAGTCCTCCATGTCGAAGCTGGCGATCCGGCCCTCCAGGTTGGTCTTCACGCGGTTCTCGAAGCCAGCGTACGAGTGCACGACGTACCACTCGCCGGGGGCGAACCGCAACGCCTGACGCAGCTCTTCCACCGGGTCGACCTTCACGTCCTCGACGGGCGCGTCGGGCACGTCGGTGGGCTGCGGGGCGGTCTCGTCGATCTCGGACACGCTCAAGGCTCACAATCTCTCTGATTCACCGAAAAAACTGGCCGTACCGATGCGGCCACGATCAATACGCTCTGCGGTCGAAGTTTACCGCTTCAACGGACCCCACCCATCGGGCGGCGTGACGGACTCACGCCGCGGCCGGAGCCACAAGCCTACCCCGGCCTGCGACACCGTCGAACGGTTCGCGCGGTCACGGCACCGGCGGCCGGAGCGGCCACCGGGCGCGGCGCGGCGACCGGTTGTTAATCGACGCCGAAGACGAGCTGGCTGAGCTCGGAGAAGCCCATGTCGAGCAACGAGATGACGGTGATCATGAACGCCACGAACACCAGCACGACGGCGGTGTAGGTGAGCAGTTCCTTGCGGGTGGGGTAGACCACCTTGCGCAGCTGCTCGACGACCTCGCGCAGGAACCGGAAGATCCGGCGGAACAGTCCGACCCGCTTGGTGTCGCTCTTGGGGGCGGTCTTCTTGGTGGTCGTCTTCACGGCCTTGTCGGACTCGCCCTCACCGTTCGCGTCCTTGGCGACGGCCTTCTTACCGGACTTCTTGGCGGCGCCGGCCTCGGCATCACGCTTCCCCTCGGACTTCGAGTCCTTTTTGGAGGCTTTGCCCGGACGCTTCTCGGCGTCCTCGTTGCGGCTTTCGTCGTCGGCCACGGCGGCGTTCCTCCATGCGTGGGGCGGTGGTGCGGTGCGATGGTGCCACACGGTCACGGTGGCAGCCGGCACAGCATACCTCAGAAGTCCGTGATCAGAACTTCTCAGGCTGGGCGGGCAATCCGGCCACCCGGCGTGAACGCGCGGGCGACCCGCCCCTAACGATAGCCAATCGGGCGGACGCGCGCGTGGGCAGGACCCGTCCGGCTACCGGCTGTCATCACCGGGGTCGGCGTCCCGGCCACCACGGGCGGCGCGGGTCGCGGAGCGGGAACCGGAGGCGTCGTCGGCGTCGGGCTCGGCGGGCCAGATCCGCAGCGCCTCGGGCCCCGGGTCGGGCGGCTCCGGCGCATCGTCGGCGTCGGACTCCGGCCCGGCTCCGGGGCCGGGTTCCGGTTCGTCCCGGGGAGCCTCCGGCTCGGGCGGCTCGATCGCGTCCCGGTCCGGCGATTCGTCGGCGGCCGGGGGTTCACGTTCGGTGCGGTCCTCGGCGTCCTGCCGGTCGTCGGCGGGTGCGGGGGCGGGGGCGGCGAGCCGGCCGATCCAGCCGGTGTCCACCCGGCGGCGCTCGTCGGCGAGGTCCAGCACGTTCCCCCGTGAACTGGTGGCGGTCCACGACGCGGCGAACAGCAACATCTGGTTGAACACGTACAGGAAGATCAGCAGGCCCACGGCGGTGCCGACCGCCTGGTACGCGGCTCGGCTCTCCACGCGGACGATGTACAGCGTCCCGAGCGTCTTGAGCAGTTCCAGCCCCAGCGCCACCCACAGGGCCGGTGGCAGGACCCGCTTCAACGGCAGGGCCAGCCGGGGCAGTCCGGTCAGCAGCGCCGCCGCCAGGATGGTGTTGACCAGGATCCCGACGGCCGTACCGCCCCACGCGATGAGCTGTCCGAGCCAACCCTCCTGGTGGCCGTCACCCAGCCACGCCAACGCGACCTCCGCACCGGCGGTGACGGTCAGCGTCGCGATGAGGAGCACGCCCAGGCCGATCAGCATCGCGAAGTCGACCAGCACCCGCCAGACGGGGTGGCCGGGCTCGGGATCGAGCAGCCACACCGCACGGATCGACGACCGGATGCTCTGCACCCAGCTCACACCCGTGACGGTCAGCGCCGCCAGGGCGATGATCCCGGCGGTCTGCCGGGACGCCGCGATGCTGTCGGCCTCGATGATGGGCAGGTTCTCGCTGAGCCACTGCTGCACGATCAGGTACAGCTCCTGCAGTTCCAGCAGGTAACCGAGGACCGACAACGCCAGCAGCGACAGCGACAGGGCCGCGAAGAACGCGTAGTAGGAGATCGCGGCGGAGAACAGTCCGGCCTGCACCTCGAAGAACCGTTCCTGTGCGCGCCAGAAGTGGTCGAACCGCTTGGAGCGGGACCGCAGCCACTCCACGGCGCGGTCGAACATCGCCTCGACGTCGGGAAACCTCACGCGCCTATCGTGACCCATCGGGACACGTCACGCCGCGAGAAGCCGCCCATGCGTGCCTCAGGCGCCTGCCCGAGGGGGCTAGACGGGACGCGGAGACGGCTCCTCGCGGGTCGGCGGGAGGTCACTCACCGAACCCGAACTCGCGCCGTGGCCGCCAGGTGGCGTCGGCGTCGTGGGTGTAGAGGGTGAAGCCGGCGACGGCGAACCGGGCCTCGAAGTCGGCCAGTTCCTCGAAGACCGCGTCGAGCGCCTCGGTCGGCACCGACTGCGCCACCGTGACGTGCGGGTGGTACGGGTAGGTGAGCTCCTTCTGGAGGGGACCCGACCTGACCACCGCCTCAAGCTTCTCGCATTCGCTGATGCCGCGCGCGACCGTCACGAACACGACCTCGGTGACCGGCCGGAAGGTGCCCGAACCGCGCAGGTGGATCTCGAAGGCGTGGTGGTCGGCGGCCGCCCGAGCGAGGTGCTGCTCCACTGTGTCCATCCGCTCGGCGGCGACCTCGGTGGGCCCCAACAGGGTGACGTGGCTGGGGACGTGGGGCGCCTGCGGGTCACCGGTGCGCGCCCGGGCCTCGTCCAGCTGCCGCCCCCACGGCTGGGGAATCGGGATCGCCACCCCTACGGTCGTCACAGCCTTCACCTAACTCCTCGCAGGTCGTTCATGTCGTCCGCCGCGCGGGGGCACCCGTCGACGCGCATCCCGGTCGCGCGGCGGCGTGGCGCCCGGTCGGGCGGGCGCGTTCGGCACCGTCGGCGGCCGGGTTCCCCGACTGTAACGCCTGGTGGGTCGAAAGCCGGTCGTGCGCACGACAGTTGTCCCACAACGGCCGGGTTGGTCGAGATACCGGCCCGGCCGGCCGGGTCGTGCCGCAACGACGGACGAGGCCCGGCCGTCGCGGGCGGCGGTCACAGCGGTTGCCGGAACCCGATCCGCTCGTAGGCGTGGGCCAGCGTCCGCGCGGCGACGGCGTGGGCCTTCTCCGCGCCGGCGAGCAGGATCTTGTCCAGTTCCGCCTGGTCGTCGAGGTAGGACCGGGTGCGCTCGGCGATCGGCGCGCAGAAGTCCGCCACCACCTCGGCGAGGTCCTTCTTCAGGTCGCCGTACCCCTTGCCCTCGTACCGGTTCTGCAGTTCCACGATCGGGACCGCCGCCAGGGTCGAGAAGATGGTCAGGAGGTTGGAGACGCCCGGTTTGTTCTCGGGGTCGTAGACGATCTCGCGGCCGGTGTCGGTGACGGCGGACTTGATCTTCTTGCGGATTCGCGCCGGCTCCTCCAACAGGTCGATGATGCCGGACGGGCCCGAGGCCGACTTCGACATCTTCCGGGCGGGCTCCGCCAGGTCCTGGATGGTGCCGGTCTCCTTGACGATGTACGGCGACGGCACCGTGAAGGTCCTGCCGTACGTGGTGTTGAACCGCTGTGCCAGGTCACGCACCAGTTCGAGGTGCTGCCGCTGGTCCTCGCCGACCGGTACGGCGTCCGCCTGGTAGAGCAGGATGTCGGCCGCCTGGAGCACCGGGTAGGTGAACAGGCCCACGGTGACCCGTTCGTTCTTCGCGGACTTGTCCTTGAACTGCGTCATCCGGCCGGCCTCGCCGAATCCGGTGTGGCACTCCAGGATCCAGCTCAGCATGGGGTGCTCGGGCACCTGCGACTGCACGAAGAGGGTGCAGCGCTGCGGATCCAGGCCGAGCGCGAGCAACTGGGCGGCGGCGACGAGGCTGCGGCGGCGGAGCTGTGCCGGGTCGTGCGAGATCGTGATGGCGTGCAGATCGACCACGCAGTAGAACGCGTCGTGTGTCTCCTGCATCTCCACCCAGCTCCGCAGGGCGCCCAGGTAGTTGCCGAGGTGGAAGGAGTCTGCCGTCGGCTGGATGCCCGACAGCACCCTGGGACGGATCGCGGAGTCTGCGGTGGTCATGGGGTCATTGTGCCAGGCCCCTCGGCGCGGGCCGCCGAAGTGTCGGCCGGGTCGGGCGCGAACCCACGCGGCCATGTTCGATCTTGTTGTTTTATGATCGGGCGGTGGTAGTCACGGCCGCCGCGGTGTTCCCGTGACATCGACGTCCCGGCGAGGCGGAGGCCCGGGTGGTGAACGCCCGCCGCCCCGACGACGCCGCCACCGGACACACCACCCGGGCTCCCCGCCGGACCGTCCGGCGCCCGGGAGCCCTCACCCCAGCCCTTGTCAGGAGGAGCCATGCTCGCCCCCCAACGGCAGTCCGTCATCGCCGAACGGGTCCGCCGCACCGGTGCCGTCCGGGTGGCCGAACTGGTCGACGAGTTCGGCGTGTCCGACATGACGATCCGCCGTGACCTGGAGAGCCTCGCCGAACGCGGCCTGGTCTCCAAGGTCCACGGTGGAGCCACCGCCGTCGACATGAACCCCACCGACGAACCCGGCTTCGCCGCCAAGTCCGTCCGGGAGAAGGAGGCCAAGGAGGCCATCGCCCGGGCCGCCGCCACCCTCGTCTCCCCCGGCCAGGCCATCGCGTTGTCGGGCGGCACCACGACGTGGACGCTCGCACAGCACCTTCTGGGCGTCGCCGGTCTCACCGTCGTCACCAACTCCGTACCGGTCGCCGACACCTTCTACCGTTCCGGCCGCGCCGACCAGTCGGTGATCCTCACCGGTGGCCGCCGCACCCCCTCCGACGCCCTCGTCGGGCCGTTCGCGGTCGCGATGCTGGAGACCATCAACGTGGACACCCTGTTCCTCGGCGTGCACGGCATCTCCCCAGAGGGGTTCACCACCCCCAACATCGACGAGTCGGAGACCGACCGGGCACTGATCCGGGCCGCCCGCAGGCTCGTCGTCGTCGCCGACTCCACCAAGTGGGAGATAGTCGGGATCCGCACCATCGCCCGGCCCGAGGAGGCCCACGTCCTGATCAGCGACACCGGGCTGCCCCAGTCGGCGCGGTCGGCCTTCGGCGGCACGGTCGGACGGCTCGTCATCGCGGGAGAACAGGACGAACAGGCGTGACCTTCACCCGCACCGGAATCGACCTGGCCGACGGCCGGCGGCTGTACTACTACGACACCGAACCCGGACACCACCGCGACGCGCACGCCGACACCCGCGACCTGCCGCCACGGGCACCCGGCGGCGAGATGCGGTTCGACGCGCTGCGCGGCGAATGGGTGTCCATCTCCGCGGCCCGGCAGCACCGGCCGTTCCTGCCGCCCAGCGACGAGTGCCCGTTGTGCCCGTCGCGACCCGGCGCGGCGACCGAGATCCCCGCCCCGGGGTACCAGGTCGCGGTGTTCCAGAACCGGTTCCCGTCCTTCGCCGGCGAGGAACACGCCGCACCGGCCGCCGACGTTCCCCCCGGTCCGGGAATCGTCGCGCCCGCCACCGGCCGCACCGAGGTCGTGTGCTTCACCGACGACCACGGGTCCCGGTTCGCCGACCTCTCCCCCGAACGGACGAGGCTGGTCGTGGACGCGCTCGCCGACCGGACCGCCGAACTCTCCCGCACGCCCGGCGTCGCCCAGGTGTTCTGCTTCGAGAACCGCGGCGAGGAGATCGGGGTGACACTGCACCACCCGCACGGCCAGATCTACGGCTACCCGTACGTGACGCCCGTGACCCGCGCCATGCTCGCCCAGTCCGCGCGGTACCGGCGGGAGCACGGCGACTCCGCCGACCTGTTCGAGGACCTGCTGCGCGCCGAACGCGACGGCGGGCGCGTCGTCGCCGCCGACTCCCACTGGACGGCGTTCGTGCCGCACGCGGCCCGTTGGCCGTTCGAGGTCCACTTCCACCCGCACATCGCGGCCCCCGACCTGCCGAGCCTGCCGCCGGAGTACCGCGCCGCCTTCGGCCCGATCTACCTGGACGTGCTGCGCCGCTTCGACGCCCTGTTCGACGGACCGATGCCCTACGTGTCGGCGTGGCATCAGGCCCCGGCGGGCCACACCGGCGCACCCTTCCGGGTGCACCTGCAACTGTTCAGCGTCCGCCGCGCGGCCGGGAAACTCAAGTACCTCGCCGGCTCCGAGTCGGCCATGGGCGGGTTCGTCAACGACGTCCCGCCGGAGGTCGCCGCGGAACTGCTCAACGGCGTCACGCCGCGAGCCTGACGCATCCGAATCGACACGGGAGGCACAGTGAAACGACCCGAAGCCGGTGGACCCGGCCGCAAGTACCTGGTGACCGGCGGCGCCGGTTACATCGGCGGAATCGTCGCCACCATGCTGCTGGAGGCCGGTCACGAGGTCGTCGTGCTCGACGACTGCAGCACCGGCCACGCCGAGGCGGTCCCCGCCGGAGCGAAACTGGTGACCGCGTCGGTCCACGAGGCGGCGTCCGTCCTGACCGGAGACTTCGACGGCGTGTTCCACTTCGCGGGGCTCATCGCCGCCGGCGAGTCCATGACCGAACCCGAGAAGTACTGGCACGTCAACACGACCGGGACCCTGGCCCTGCTCACCGCGATGCGGGCCGCCGGAGTGCCCCGGCTGGTGTTCTCCTCCACCGCGGCCGTCTACGGCAACCCCGCCGAACTGCCGGTCACCGAGTCCGCCGTCACCGCGCCCACCAGCACGTACGGCGCGACGAAGCTCGCCGCCGACCACGCCGTCGCCTCCTACGCGGGCGCGTACGGCCTGGCCGCGGTGAGCCTGCGGTACTTCAACGTGGTCGGCGCCTACCGGGACCTCGGCGGCCGGTGGCACGGCGAACGGCACCTGCCGGAGACCCACCTGATCCCACTCGCCCTGGCGGCGGCCACCGGCACCGGCGGACCGCTGCGGCTGTACGGCGAGGACTACGACACGCCCGACGGCACCTGCGTCCGCGACTACATCCACGTCGCCGACCTCGCGCGCGCCCACCTGCTGGCCGTCGACGCCGCCGTACCGGGAAGGCACCTGGTGTACAACCTCGGCAACGGCGTCGGCTTCTCCAACCGGGAGGTCCTCGACACCGTCGGCCGGGTGACGGGCCGCCCGGTACCCGTCGAGGCCGCCCCGCGCCGCCCGGGCGACCCGGCGACCCTGGTCGCCGCGTCCCACCGCGCCGAGACCGAACTCGGCTGGCGGCGCCACCACCCCGACCTGACCGACATGGTCGCCGACGCCTGGGAGTTCCACAGACATGGATGACCTGATCAGACGGGCCCGCAACGGCTTCACCCGCGCGTTCGGCGGTAAACCCGACGGCTGCTGGGCCGCGCCCGGCCGCATCAACGTCCTCGGCGAACACACCGACTACAACGACGGTTACGTCCTGCCGTACGCGATCCCGTACTACACGGTCGCGGCGGTCGCCAGGTCGGAGAGCCCCACCTGGCAGGTGTGGTCGGAGGCCACCGGGGAGACCGTCACGTTCGGCCCCGGGCGGGTCCGGGAGGAACTGCCCCGCGACCAGGCGGTGTCGGGCTGGGCGGGTTACGTCGCGGGCGTGGTCTGGTCACTGCGGCACATGGCGGACGCCCCCGTCGGCGGCGCCCGCATCGCGATCGCCTCCGACGTGCCCACCGGTGCGGGCCTGTCGTCCTCGGCGGCGCTGGAACTGTCGGTCCTGCTGGCGTTGTGCGACCTGTTCGGCGTGGACCTGCCCGACGAGCACAAGGTACTGGTCGCGCAGCACGCCGAGAACGAGTACGTCGGTGCGCCCACCGGCATACTCGACCAGACGGCGTCGCTGCGGTCGCTGCCGGACTCGGTGCTGTTCATGGACTGCCGGTCGGGCGTGGTGGAGGCGCTGCCGTTTCCGCTGGCGGAGTCCGGTCTCGACATGATCGTCGTCGACACCCGCGCCCCGCACCGGCACAGCGACGGCGAGTACGCCGACCGGCGTGCCGACTGCGAACGCGCCGCGAAACTGCTGGGCCTGGACTCGCTGCGGGACGTGCGACGGGGCGAGGCGCTGACCCTCCCCGACCAGGTGCTGCGCAGGAGGGTCCGGCACGTGCGGTCGGAGAACCACCGCACCCGCACCGCCGCCGACCGGCTCCGCGCGGGGGACACCGACCTGCGGTTCCTCGGTGAACTCATGCTGGAGTCGCACCTGAGCCTGGCCGCCGACTTCGAGGTGACCGTCCCGGAGCTCGACCACACCGTGGAGGCCGCGCTGCGGGGCGGCGCCTGGGGCGCCCGGATGACCGGCGGCGGCTTCGGCGGCAGCGTCATCTGCCTGGTCAACAGCGACCGGAGCGAGGAGATGTGCCGGCACGTCGCGGAGGTCGCGGCGCGGCAGGACTTCCCGGAACCGCGGTTCTACACGGCGACACCGGCGGCGGGAGCGCACCGGCTCGCCGACTTACCCCGTGACCGAGACCACGTTCGTGGCAGTACATACCGGAGCGGGACCGGGCATAGGTTTGCGCCGTGCCCGAACTCAGACGCGGCTACGTCTTCGCCAGCGCCGCCTACGGCCTGTGGGGTCTGTTCCCGCTGTACTGGAAGCTGCTCCAACCCAGCACGGCCTTCGAGATCCTGGCGCACCGGATGGTGTGGTCGGCGGTGTTCACGGGGCTGCTGCTGGTGGGACTGCGCCGGTTCCGGCACCTGCGCGCCGCACTCCGCGACACGCGGACCGTCGTGACGCTGGTGCTCGCGGGCGTCATCATCACCGTCAACTGGGGTACCTATATATACGGCGTCAACTCCGGTCACGTCGTGGAGTCGGCGCTCGGGTACTTCCTGAACCCCCTGGTGACGGTGCTGCTGGGTGTGGTGGTGCTCAGGGAACGGCTCCGGCGGTTGCAGTGGGCGGCGGTCGGGATCGGCGCGGTGGCGATGGTGACGCTGACCCTCGACTACGGACGCCTGCCGTGGATCGCGCTCGTGCTGGGTTGCTCGTTCGCCACTTACGGGCTGCTGAAGAAGCAGGTGCGGATGCCCGCCGCCGACGGCCTGTTCGCCGAGACCGCCGTGGTCACGCTTCCGGCGGCGGGGTTCCTGGTCTGGTTGCACGCCACCGGTGAGGGCACCTTCGGCACCGTGTCGCTCGGTCACGGCCTGCTGATGGCGGGCGCCGGTCTGGTCACCGCGATCCCGTTGCTGTTCTTCGCCGGGGCGGCGTCGCGGCTGCCGATGACGGCGCTGGGCATGGGCCAGTACATCGCGCCGTCCATCCAGTTCGTGATCGGTGTCGCGGTGTTCCACGAGGCGATGCCGGCGGCCCGCTGGATCGGGTTCGGGCTGGTGTGGCTCGCACTGCTGGCGTTCACGGTGGACGCCTTCGGGCACGGGCGGCGGCTGCGCGCCGCCCGCCGGGCCGCTGCCGAGCCGCTGCCGGCCACCTCCACCGGGTGACATCACCGCGACCACCTGCGGATTTGGTAACGAATCGGTCACGATACGGTCATGCGGGTGTATCGCTGCGAGGATTCCGGCGCCCCCGTCGGTGATATAGTCTCTCGACACTCAGCGCTTCGCCCCATATGAGCAGTTCACCCCGGCAGATCCGCCCGAGACGTCTCGCGCGGACTGGACGTCTCCTGGAGGAGTATCTGTGGCCAACAACATCGTGATCCTCGCCGCCGGGGTCGGTTCCCGGCTCGGCAGGCCCCACCCCAAGCCGCTCACGCCGCTGTCGACGGGGGAGACCATCCTCCACCGGTGCCTGCGCCTGCTGGTGTCACGATTCAGCCGCCACTCCATCCACCTGGTCGTCGGGTTCAAGAAGGAGATGATCATGGAGGCCGTCCCCGACGTCGGCTTCATGTACAACCAGGCGTACGGCGACACCAACACGTCCAAGAGCCTGCTGAAGGCGCTCACTATCGCGGGGCCGGGCGGGGTCCTGTGGCTCAACGGGGACGTCGTGTTCGTCGAGGAGGTGCTGGACGACCTCCTGCCGCACATCGCCATGGACAGGTCGTTCGTGTGCGTCAACACCGCCTCCGTCGCCGAGGAGGAGGTCAAGTACACACTGGACTCCGAGGGTTACGTCGCGCAGCTCTCCAAGACCGTCCACGAGGGCGCGCTGGGCGAGGCCGTCGGCATCAACTTCATCTCCTCGGGTGACCGCGCCATGCTGACCAGGCGCCTGGAGGAGTGCGACGACCAGGACTACTTCGAGCGCGGCCTGGAGCTCGCCATCGAGAAGGACGGCCTCAAGATCGAGGCACTCGACATCTCGGCACACCCCGTGATCGAGGTCGACTTCGCCGAAGACCTCGCACGCGCCAACGACACGTTCTGACCCGCGCCGGAGACCGTCCACTCACGAGAGAGCGCATATGCCATCCGCCAAGCAGTCCGTCGTCCGGGTCTTCAGCAGGACTCCCGTCTACCGGGCACTCCCCAACGGTGCGGTACGCACCTACGCGGCCCTGAAATACCTGGGCGAGAACGCCGGCGGTGAGGAGATCACCCGGTTCATCCGCAAGTCCGGTGGCATCCCCACCCGGCACCTCTCCACCGCCCTGGTCGCGGCCAAGGCGGTGTTCCGGGCCGGTGCCGACGACCTGCTCACCGAGACGCTCACGACGCTGGAACGGCGGTTCCCCGAATCCCCCGACGTCCAGGCGCTCGCCGCCGACTTCCACGCCTACTACGGCGACTACCCGCGGGCGCTCGCCTCGGCCAGGCAGGGCCGGCTGCTCGAACCGTCCCACGCCGGGGCCGTCGCCCGCATGGTCCAGTACGGCTACCGCGTACTCCCCACCGAAGAGGCCGACCAGGCGGCGGTGGCGGCCCTGCGCCGCTTCCCCGTCAACGGCGAGGTGCTGTGGGCGGTGTGCAAACAGTGCGACTCCTCCGAACAGTTCCGCAGGCTCGACGCCGCGTGGCACGAGGAGGTGCCGGAGCCGGAGCGGCTCCTCAAGTCGGTACGCCAGCTCGCCACCGCCGCCGCCCGCGCCGGTGAGATCGAGGCCGGTGTCGACCTCTACCGGCGCGCCATCCGGCTGGTCCTCGACGGGGCCGAACTCGGCGGCCCGATTGTCGACGGCAAGTTGGAGGGCAAGGGCGCCTGGACGGCGTTCCAAGACCTCCACCAGGCCCTCGACGGCGCCGGGGTGCCGTACTTCATCGCGGCGGGCACCGCGCTGGGGCTCGTCCGCGAGGGGCGGCCGCTGTCGGCCGACAACGACATCGACGTGGGGGTCTTCGACGCCGACTTCGACCGGGACGCACTGGTGGAGCTGTTCGCCAAGAACCCCCGCTTCGACTTCGACGTCGTACACCCGCACACCAAGAAGCTCGGGCTGCGCCACCGCGGCGGCTCCCCCATCGACGTCTTCCGGTTCTACTCCGACGGTGACCTCGTCTACCACGACGCGGTGTTCGTGCGCTGGGGGAACACGCCGTTCGAGGTCGAACGACGCGACATCCGCGGCCTCGACCTGCCGCTCCCGGCCGACGCCGACCGATACCTGACGGAGAACTACGGCGACTGGCGGACCCCGTACCCCGGATTCGACGCCTTCTTCGACGGCGACGCCCCCAACGTGGAGGTGACCTGGCCGGACTACATGCGCCTGCATTTCATCCGGCGTGGGTACAAACAACTCTCCAAGGGGAACACGTCCGCCGCCGCTACCGAGCTGGAGCGTGCGGGGGAACCGGAACTGGCGGCTCGGATCGGTGGATGAGAATGGCGACGACCGACGGCACGGCACCCGCGACACTGCCCGACGACCCGCGTGAACTCGAACGGCTGGCACAGGAACACCTCACGGTCGCGCGCACACTGCGCGCCGCCGGTGACCGCGACGCCGCCGAGCGGCGGCTGACCGACGCGATACGGGGCGGCCTGTGGCGGTACGCCCGGCTGTGGACCGAGCTGCGGTCCATGATGGAGGAACCGGCCGACTACCGGCGGATCCGCCGGTTGTGGTGGGACAGCCCGCGGAGCTGCCACGGCGTCGTCCCGTTGCACACGACGATCGCCCGCGCGGCGGCGGCGGCCGGCGAACACGACGAGGCCCGCACCATCCTGCGCAAGGCGACCGTACTGCAGGGCATGCGCGCCAAACGGATCCGCGCCCGGCTCGGCCGCCTGAAGCACGGCGCGATCAGGCAGGTCAAGCAGGTCACGCCCGGCGACGACGCCGACTCCTTCGAACCCCGCGCCGCCGAGGCGCTTCCGGAGTTGGACGCCGAGTTCGCCGCCCTGGGGGTGCGCGGCTTCCTCATCTCGGGCACCCTGCTCGGATACGTCCGCGAGGGCGGGTTCATCAGTTGGGACAAGGACATCGACCTGGGGTTCTTCACCTCGGAGATGTCGGCGGCCGACCTGGAGCGGTCGTTCGAACGGTCGAAAACGTTCCACGTCAGGCGGCTCGACTTCAACACCGACCGGCTGCGGGTCAACCACCGCAACGGCATGATGATCGACCTGTTCCCGCACTACCACGACACCGACGGGCGCGTCTGGCACGACGGCACCGCGACCCGCTGGTGGAACACGCCGTTCGAGTTGACCACCGTGGACTTCCTCGGCCGGCCGCAGTTCGTGCCCGACCCGCCCGAGCGGTACCTGGACGAGAACTACGGCGACTGGCGGGTCCCCGAACCCGGTTTCGACGCCCGGCTCGACGCGCCGAACGCGGAGGTCACCGACCGGGACTTCCTCGACACGCTCTCGTACTTCGCGTTGCTGGACGGTGTGGTCAAACAGGATCCGGCGAAGATCGCCCGGTACGGCGCCCTACTGCGGGACCTCGGCGAGGGAGACTGGCTCGACCGGTTGTGACCGCCCCCGGGTTACCGTGTGGGGATGGCTGAACAGTTCATCTCCCGCGCCGAGCGCATCATCGACGCGATCCTGGAACACGACCCCGACACGGCGCAGTGGGCCGGGGACCACCGCTTCGACGACCGGGTGCCCGACTACTCGGCCGACGGGGTCGCCGCGCAGGTGGCGATGCTGCGGGAGGCGTCCCACACGCTCGCCGAGGTGGACGGGGACGAACTGGCGACGCCCGACGCGGTGGACCTGGAACTGCTGACCAACCAGGTCGCGTCCCGGCTGTTCGCGCTCACCGACCTGCGCGAACACGAGTGGAATCCGCTGACCTACAACCCCGGGATGCGGCTGAACTCGCTGCTGTTGCGGCCCACCGACACCGCCGAGGTGCGGTTGACGGCGCTGCTCGCCCAGTTGCGGGCACTGCCCGACAGCCTCGCCACCGCCCGGCGGACACTGCGCGACATGCCCGAGATCCACGTGCAGGCCGCCGTGGGACAGTTCGCCGGGACCGCGGCACTGGTCCGGTCCCAGGTGCCGGTGTTGGCGGCGGAGGTGCCCGGGATGTCGTCGGCCGCGTCGGCGGCCACCGACCAGGCGGTCGCCGCCCTCCGGGAGTTCGGGGAGTGGCTGACGACGCAACCGCACGACGGCGAGCCCCGGTTGGGCCGCGCCAAGTGGGAGGCGAAGCTGTGGCACACCCTCGACACGCCGTTGTCGGCGCGGGAACTGCTGGACCGCGCGTGGCGGCGACTGGACGAGGTGACCACGCAGATCGCCGAGGCCGGTGGTGAACTGCTCGGCGAGCCGCCGTCCCCCGAGGTGGCCGCCCGGGCGTTGCGCACCCTGGCCGAGCAGCGCCCCGACGACGACACGATCGTGCCGTTGGCGCGCCGGACCATGGCCGAGGCCACCGAGTTCGTCGCCTCACACGACCTGGTGACCCTGCTCGACGATCCACTGGAGATCATCGAGATGCCGGAGTTCGCGCGCGGCCTCGCCGTCGCCTACTGCGACCCGCCCGGTTCCCTGGAGACGGCGAAGGTCCCGACGTTCTACACCATCTCGCCCACCCCGGCCGACTGGGACGCCGCGAGGGTCGAGTCGTTCTACGCCGAGTACAACGACCACATGCTGCGGAACCTCACGGTCCACGAGGCGATGCCGGGGCACTATCTGCAGTTGGCGCACGCCCGCCGGTACCGGGGCTACACCCGGGTGCGCGCGGTGTCGTTCAGCGGCACCTTCGTGGAGGGCTGGGGCGTCTACGCGGAGGAGTTGATGGCCTCGCACGGGTTCGGTGGCCTGCCGGTGCGGATGCAGCAGTTGAAGATGCAGCTGCGGATGGTCATCAACGCGCTGATCGACCAGCTCGTCCACTGTGAGGGTATGACGGAGGACGAGGCGATGGCGCTGATGACCGAGCGCGGTTTCCAGTCCGAGGGCGAGGCGGCGGGCAAGTGGCGGCGGGCGCTGCTGTCCTCGACGCAGTTGTCGACCTACTTCGTCGGACACACCGAGGTCGCCGAGATCGCCGCGGCGTGCCCGACGGGGCGCCCCGACCGGGCCTGGCACGACGCGATGCTCGCACACGGCAACCCCTCACCCCGGCACCTGCGCACCCTACTCGGCGTCTGATCCGCGGCTTGGTTGGTCAAAATGCCGGCTTGGTTGGTCATACGACGGTGAAAAACCGGACATCAGGGCCTATTCGAGGCATGTCGATGGTCGTACGGCCAACCAAGCCCCATGAAAGGTGGGTCAGGTCGGGTCGACCTCGCGGTCGTCGGTGACCACGGCGTCGGCGGGCACCTCGAACAGTTCGGCGTCCACCGTGCCGCTGACCGACGCCAGCACCACGGAACGGGCCTCGCCGTCCACGGTGCCGGAGAAGCTGCCGAGCAGGCCGGCGTCGGTGAAACAGGCCTCGAAGTCGCTCACCCGGGCGCCCTCGGCACCGCTGACCAGTACACACGTGGTGTGCGCGCCGGCGATGCTGCGCGTGTCGGAGGTGATGGCGGCGGCAGAACTCGCCCCGGCCTCGGTGAGCCAACCGATCACCGTCTGCGGCGCGAGGTACTGCTGACCGGACAGTTCGGCCAGGACGGCGGCCCCCGGCGGCGTACCCGGCGACGTCGGGTCGGTCAGCCGGCACTCCTCGGGTGCGTCCTCGGGCGTGCACACCATGGTGTACTCCTCGGTGACGACGTACCGGCCGCCCGGGAACCGGTACACCGCGCGCGGCGGGTCGGCCTGCCATCCGATGGTCACCGCGGCGCCGTCCGCGCCGAGCAGGTACTCGGCGGTGTAACCACGATCACCCGATCCGTCGACCTGCTGAGCCAGCTCGTCGATCAACCTGGTGTGACCGGCGAGGTCGTTGCCGCCTCCGGTACCGCATCCGGCCAGCGTGGCGGCGAGGACGGTACCGAGTATGGCCGCGCGTGAGCGCATGGGTTCGGCTCCTGGAGGATCGGGGATTCGGGAGTTGTCGGCGCCTGCCACGTTACCCGCGCGTCGCAAGCCGTTCGCCGGACGACCCGCAGGTCACGGTCGTGTATCGGTGACGGCGCGAAGCGGTCACGACGGACGCGCGGGCAGGTGCACGGACCGGGCCCCGGCCGGTCTAGGCTCACTCTGCACAGGTTCAGACCAGCGCAGTGCCGCGCTGACCGATCACCGCGGGCTCACGCCGCGGTCACCGGGCGGGGGATCGCGGGCGCCACCGTCGCGCCGGGCGACGATTCACGACCGGTGGGCCCGCCACGCGGGCGACCGCATGATCAGACGCTCACCGACAAGGAGTGCGACAAAGTGGCAAGTATCGAGAACATCGCCGCCCGGGAGATCCTGGACTCGCGCGGCAACCCGACCGTCGAGGTCGAGGTGCTGCTGGACGACGGCGCACAGTCCCGGGCGGCCGTGCCGTCGGGAGCCAGCACCGGCGCGTTCGAGGCGCTGGAACTGCGCGACGGCGACGACGAACGGTACGGCGGCAAGGGCGTCCTGAACGCCGTGGACAACATCAACGAACGGATCGTCGACGAGCTGCTGGGCGTGGACGCCAGCGAACAGCGCCTCATCGACCAACTGCTGCTGGACCTGGACGGCACCGCCGACAAGAGCGGCCTGGGCGCCAACACGATCCTGGGTGTCTCGCTCGCCGTGGCCAAGGCCGCCGCGGCCTCCGCCGAGCTGCCGTTGTTCCGTTACCTGGGCGGCCCGAACGCGCACATGCTGCCGGTGCCGATGCTGAACATCCTCAACGGCGGTGCCCACGCGGACTCCAACGTCGACATCCAGGAGTTCATGATCGCTCCGGTCGGCGCCCCCACGTTCCGGGAGGCGCTGCGCTGGGGTGCGGAGACCTACCACGCCCTGAAGTCCGTACTGAAGAAGAAGGGCCTGGCCACCGGCCTGGGCGACGAGGGCGGTTTCGCACCCGACCTGGACACCAACGCGGCGGCCCTCGACCTCATCACCGAGGCGATCGAGAAGGCCGGCTACGCGCCCGGCCGCGACATCGTGCTCGCCCTGGACGTCGCCGCCACCGAGTTCCACGCCGACGGCGCCTACCGGTTCGAGGGTGCGAAGAAGTCCGCCGAGGAGATGGTGGAGTACTACGCCGGGCTGATCACGGACCACCCGATCGTCTCGATCGAGGACCCGTTGTCGGAGGACGACTGGGACGGCTGGATCGCCATGACCTCCGAGCTGGGCGGGAAGATCCAGATCGTCGGCGACGACCTGTTCGTCACCAACCCGCAGCGGCTCCGCCGCGGTATCGACAGCGGCGCCGCCAACGCCCTGCTGGTGAAGGTGAACCAGATCGGCAGCCTCACCGAGACGCTGGACGCCGTCGAGCTGGCGCACCGCAACGGCATGCGCTGCATGATGAGTCACCGTTCCGGCGAGACCGAGGACACCACGATCGCAGACCTGGCGGTCGCGGTCGGTTGCGGCCAGATCAAGACCGGCGCCCCGGCGCGTTCGGAGCGGGTCGCCAAGTACAACCAGCTCCTGCGCATCGAGGAGGAGCTGGACGACGCCGCCCGTTACGCCGGAGCCGGGGCCTTCCCGAAGTACCGCCCGTAGCGTCCACGTCCGCGGAGCCCGCCGGAACGGATTCCGGCGGGCTTCGTCGTGTCCGGGGAGGATCGGGGACAGTGGAGTGTGGGCCGGACCCTCCGGCCGGTGACTCCGGTGGAGGTGGCCGGTCGGTCATGTGCCCGTCGACGGCGGTGACGGGTGTGCGCGGACACCCCCGCCGAGTGAATATTCAGTAGGCTCGATGTTTCGATACTCGTTCCGGCGGGCGCCGACACCGCCCGCCACCGGAAGGAATCCGTATGGCATTGCGAAGGCTGCTCAGCCTGGCCGGTGCCGCCGCACTCATCGCGGTGGCGTCAGGACCGGCCCACTCCGACCCCGGCGACGACACGCCGGTCACCTGGCAGATCACCGGCGTCACACTCGACGCGCTGGCCGGACTGACCGCCGACGGTTACGACGTCGTCCGCTATCACGACGGCGACGCGGTCGTCCTGGGCGACTCCCGGGTCGCCGACCGGCTCCGCGCCGACGGCTTCACGCCGTCGTTCCACGACACCGTCTACAAGGACCCCGCACCCGTCACCACCGCCGCCGACACCTACTACGGCGGATACCACACGGTGGACGCCCACGAGGCCCACCTCGACCAGGTCGCGGCCGCACATCCCGACCTGGCCACCGTCTACGACATCGGTGACTCCTGGCTCAAGACGCAGGGCAGGGGCGGACACGACATCAAGGCGATCTGCCTGACCAGGAAGACCGACGGCGACTGCGCCCTGTCACCCGACTCCGCGAAACCGCGGTTCACCGTCGTCGCCCAGATCCACGCCCGCGAGGTCGCCACCGGTGAGATCGCCTGGAAGTGGATCGACAGCCTGGTGAACGGGTACGGCACCGACCCGGCCGTCACCACGCTCATGGACACCACCGAGATGTGGGTCGTGCCCATCGCCAACCCCGACGGTGTGGACATCGTCGCCTCCGGCGGCGACCAGCCCGTCCTGCACCGCAAGAACGCCAACGACTCCGACGGCTCGTGCGTGGGCGTCGACCTGAACCGCAACTCCAGCTTCGAATGGGGCGCCGACTCGTCCAACCCCTGCGCCCAGACCTACCAGGGGCCGCAGGCGGCCTCCGAGCCCGAGGTCACGGCGCTGGAGGACCTGTTCCGGCGGATCCACCCCGACCAACGCGGCACGAACCCCACCGATCCGGCACCGGTGGACGCTCGGGACGTGTTCGTCTCACTGCACAGTTACGGCGACTACATCATCGTCCCGTGGGGATACACCGAGGACACCTCGCCCAACGACGCCGCGCTGCGCGGCCTCGGCGCGGCGATGGCCGAGTCCAACGGCTACCTGGTGGGCACCAACGGTGACACCGTCGGCTACTCGACGAGCGGTACGACGGACGACATGACGTACGGCGAACTCGGCGTCGCGAGTTTCACCTTCGAGATCGGTGACGGCGGCTGGGGTTCCTGCTCCGGCTTCCTACCCGCCTACGACTGTGTGGACTCGCAGTTGTGGCCGGAGAACCGGGGCGCGCTCATGACCGCCGCCCAGGCCGCCGCGGCACCCTACGCCGCCTGACCCGCTCCGCCACCCGGCCGGGACCGCACGACGCGGTCCCGGCCGGTGTCGTGTTCGTCGGTGGAGGGTGGACTCCCGCACCGCGGTGTTCCGCCGTTGCGCGAGACACACCACCCGATCGCCCTTATCGCCAGTAGTTTGCAATAACATTCGATGGGCAACAACCGTCACCGGACGATAGGGACACCATGGCCGTCTACACGCTCCCCGACCTCGCCTACGACTACGGCGCACTCGAACCGGCGATGTCCGGCGAGATCCTCGAACTGCACCACGACAAGCACCACGCCGCCTACGTCAAGGGCGCCAACGACACCCTGGACCGGCTCGCCGAGGCCCGCGACAGGGGCGACCACACCGGACTCGTCGGTCTGGAGAAGTCCATGGCGTTCCACCTGTCCGGGCACGTCCTGCACTCGATCTTCTGGAACAACCTCACACCCGAGGGCGGTGGACGCCCCGAAGGGGAACTCGCCGCCGCCATCGACGAACACCTCGGCGGGTTCGAGAAGTTCTCCGCCCAACTCACCGCCGCCACCACCGGCGTACAGGGCTCCGGCTGGGGCGTGCTGTCCTGGGAACCGCTCGGTGGGCGGCTCCTCGTCGAACAGGTCTACGACCACCACGGCAACGTCGGGCAGGGCACCACCCCGCTACTGGTCTTCGACGCCTGGGAACACGCCTACTACCTCCAGTACCGCAACGTCCGCCCCGACTACGTCGAACGTCTGTGGGACCTGGTGAACTGGCCCGACGTCACCGCCCGGTTCGACGCCGCGCGCGGCGTCGCGAACTGACGGCCGCGCCGTCACGGGTCGGGCGGCCCGCGCCGTCACGGGCCGCCCGACCCGAGGCCCGACGACCCGTGACGGCCGCGACACACCCGGGCGTCCGGCGACCCCGCCGGTCACCGGCCGGACCACCGGGCAGAATGGTCGGGTGAGCGCTCGTCGAGGCCCCAGCGGCCAGGGTCCCCGTGGCGGCAGGCCCGGCCGCGGCCGTACCCGTCCCGTGCCGCGGTCGTCGCGCAAGACGACGCGCGCCACCGAGTCCGCCGCCCCCGGGCCACGCATCCGGCGGGTCCGCATCAGACCCCCGTGGCGGATGTCCGGCCGTACCGCCGTCGTCGCGTTGGTGCTCTCCGCGCTGGCACTGTCCTACGCGTATCCGGTGCGGACCTACCTGGAACAGCGCGCCGAGATCAACGCGCTGCGCGACTCGCAGAGCGACCAGGCCGACCGCATCGCCGCGCTGGAGGCGGAACGCGCGAAGTGGAACGATCCCGAGTACGTCAAGGCCCAGGCGCGAGACCGCCTGCTGCTGGTCGAACCGGGAGAGGGCCTGATCATCATCATCGACGACCCGGAGGGCGCCGCCGCCGACGCCGGGGAGACACCCGACGCCGAACCGGCGGACCCCTGGTACGACGACCTGTGGGACGACTTCGAGGAATCCGAGTGACGTGACAGAACCATCCCAGACCGACCGGGAGGCCATCGCCGCACAGCTCGGTCGGCCGCCGCGATCGGTGAACGCGATCGCATACCGTTGCCCGTGCGGGCTTCCGGCGGTGACCGAGACCCGGCCCCGCCTGGAGGACGGCACCCCGTTCCCCACCACCTACTACCTCACCTGCCCGAAGGCGGCCGCCGCGGTCGGAAGGCTCGAAGGCGAGGGGGTCATGCGCGAGATGACCACCCGCCTCGCCGAGGACCCCGCGCTCGCCGAGCGGTATCGCGAGGCACACCACGCCTACCTCGCCCGGCGGGCCGAACTCGGTGAGGTGCCCGAGATCGCCGGGGTTTCCGCCGGAGGCATGCCCGACCGGGTGAAGTGCCTGCACGTACATCTCGCGCACAGCCTCGCGGCCGGCCCCGGCGTGAACCCGTTCGGCGACGAGACCCGCGAGGCGATCGGCCCGTGGTGGGCCGACGGCCCCTGCGTCAACCCGGAGGAGACATGACGACCGTCGCCGCCATCGACTGCGGCACCAACTCGATCCGCCTGCTGATCTCCGCCGACGGCCCCGAAGGGCCGACCGACGTCGTCCGCACCATGCGGATCGTGCGGCTCGGGGAGGGCATCGACACCACCGGCAGGATCTCGGCCGCCGCACTCGAACGCACCGGTGAGGCCCTGTCCGAGTACGCGGAGGTCATCGAGAAACACGCGCCGCGCGCGGTCCGCATGGTCGCCACCAGCGCCAGCCGCGACGCGACGAACGCGGACGCCTTCACCGACCTCGTGATGGCCCGGCTCGGCATCACGCCCGAGGTCATCACCGGCGACGAGGAGGCGCGACTGTCGTTCGGCGGCGCCGTGGCCGACCTCCCCGACGACGGCCGGGTCCGGTTGGTCGTCGACATCGGCGGCGGCTCCACCGAGTTCGTCCGGGGGGTGCGGCGGGCCGACGCCGCGCACAGCGTGGACATCGGGTGCGTCCGCATGACCGAACGCCACCTGCACTCCGACCCGCCCACGGCCGAACAGATCGCCGCCGCCGAGGCCGACATCATCGCGCACGTCGACACCGCCCTCGCCATCGCCGACCCGCGCCGGTCGGCGGAGACCCTGGTGGGGCTCGCGGGTTCGGTGACGACCGTGACGGCGCTGGCGTTGGGGCTCGACTCGTACCGGCCGGAACGAATCCACCACGCCGAGATCGGCTACGAGCTGGTCGCCGAGGTCACCGACCGGCTGCTGCGGCAGACCCGGGCCGAACGGCTCGAATCCGACGTCATGCACCCCGGTCGCGCCGATGTCATCGGCGCGGGGGCGCTGGTGCTTCGGATCATCATGGAACGCGCCGGGCTGGACCGGGTGACGGCCAGCGAACACGACATCCTCGACGGCATCGCCGCGAGCATCAGGTGACACCGGGGCGCCCGGCCCCTACGACGACCGAGCGGCTTCGGCACGACCCGCCGGCGCCGCGGCCGGGTGGTCAGCGGGGCCGCGGCGCGCCGGCTCGGAGGCGTCCGCGCGGCCAGCACCTCGTGCCGGGTGCCGTCGCCTGAAGCCACGCTGAATAACCGGTTGACACCGAATCACCCGATTCGTCACACTTCGCATTCCGGGGTGGCTTGCCCCCGGTCGGGGTGGGGACGTACAGTGCCGCCGCCAGACCACCGGACGGAACCATGGTCGGCCGCACGGCATCCACGCCCCGTCGCCGGGAGGGAACTCCCACTCCCGCCACGATCCCGCATCACGCACCGGCCACCGTGCGACCCGCGCCGCCGCACCGGGTGCCCGATGCGCCGCGGTACCCCGGAGACCGTGATCCACCCGCGCCCGGACCGGCCCGCCGCCGGCGCCGCTCAGCAGCGACGCCGATCCGACACGACGAACCCGTTGCGGGTGCGCAACTGCCTGTCGTAACACTCCTCGTTCCCCATACCGGTTCCCGACAGCACCGTGTACCGGTGCGTGGACACGCCGACCGCGTGCCGGTCCGGCCGAGGTGCGTAAAGGTCCCACGACGCCTCACCGGTGTAGTGGTCCCGGACGCTCCCGCCGCTGACGGTGCGGTGCGCCGAAGACACCAGTGTGGACAGTTCGTCGGTCAACTCGATCTCGGTGGTCAACCTGCCGTCGGCGTCCACACTGATCCGGCCGTCGATGCCGTACGTCCGCTCCACCTTGCGAACCTCCGCCCCCGAACGGCCGTTCAGCACCGTGCGGGTCTCCACGTCGAACCACTCGCCCGCCAGGGCGTCGGGGTTCTCCTCCGGCCCGAACACGTGCCGGGAGTGGTGCCCCACCACGCGGTCCACCGTCGTCATGACGCGGCCCCGCGAGGTGTTCAGCCAACCGGTGACGGTGTGACGGTGCCCGGCGTCGGTCACGACCTCCGTCTCGCCGTCCGTCACCTCGACCCGCGAGTCGTTGGACAGCGCCGTGGTCTGGGTGCTCAGTACACCGCCCTCCACGACCTCGCTGGCCGCGTCCTGCCAGACCCGGAACCCGACGGGCGTCGACCAGCCCGTGATCCCCTCGTCCAGTCCCAGCACCCGCACCGACACCTCGTGCGCCTCACCGTCGTTGAGCCGCCCCAGGTAAGGCGTCAGATCGTAGGTGATCGGCTGGATGTGGAACGCGCGCGGCGCCGGGAGCGTGTACCACAGGAACGGGTTCGACCAGCCGCCCGTGTACACGTGCGGGTAGGGCGCCGCGATCCCCGCGACCTCGCCGTCGATGAGGACCTGTACCTCCCGGTACGGGCCGTCGGCCGAGGTGCAGGAGTACCCCGCGTCGGCGGGCGCCGTCAGGTACCAGAACTCCTCGCAGCCGCCACCGGAACCGGTCGCGTAGACGTCGGCCAGCAGCCGCTCCGAGTTGCGGGGCACCTCCAGTTCACCGGTCAGGCCGGTACCGGACTCGTCCTGCTCCGCCAGCGGCAGTACGAGGTCCGCGACCTCGGCCGCCGGGTTGTCCTCGTCGGAGGCGTAGAAGACCAGCGTCACGTCGACGTCCAGGACGCCGGTGTGCACGTCGTCGACGACGTTGCCCAGTTCCATCCGGACCGGCTGCGGGCTGTCGAGCAGTCCCGCGTACCGGGTCAGGTCCGCCTCCACCGACCACTCGATGCCCTCGGGTGACGGCTGCGGCGTGGAGGTCTTGAACACCGGGACGCCGCCGATGGACAGGCTGCCGAGCCGGTCGTACTGCCTGCCCTCCACCGCACCGTCCAGGCGCAGCACGATCTTCGACCAGTCGTCGCCGCACTCGGTGGGCGGCGTGTAGGTGCTCTCGTAGGGCGTGAAGTCGTCGAAGGCGTGCGAGACGATCCCGACCTCGCAGGACTCGGTGTCGGGGGTCTCGACGGGCGCCACCGCCGTACGCGGGTCGTCCCAGTCGGAACCGAACTCCTCGGGGACGTCGTGGTGGGCCTGGGCGGCTGAGGGGATGCTGAACACGGCCGACATTAGGGCGATGACGGCCGCGGCGGACAGTGCGCGTCTCACGCGACACTCCTTGGGCTGGGCGGGGCAGTGGGTCGTCGATGTTCCAGCAGCGGAAAGGGCTTGTCAAGCGCCCGGTACCGGTACTCGCCGTCACCTACTGTGCCGAGGATCCAAGCAGGTGCCCACCGATCGGTGCCGGACACTCTCTAGACGCACCATCATGCCTGATCGGTTCCCACCGATCGCAACTATCCTCGGCGTAGCAATCCGCGAATGCCCCGTCTCCGTCCGGAATCGACGACGTCGGCGACGATCACGGTCACGTTGTCGGGTGCGCCGCCCGCCATCGCCAGTTCCATCAGCCGGTCCACACACCCCTGCGGCTCACCGCCGTCGCGGAGCGCCGCCGCGATGTCGTCCGCATCGGTGGCGTCGGGGAGGCCGTCACTGCAGATCAGGTACCGGTCGCCCACCTGCACCGGGCGGGTGCTGAGCTTCGCCTCCACCGGTTGCCCCGACACCACCCGCGTCACCATCGACCGGTACGGGTGACTGCTTATCTCGTTCTCGGTGAGACTGCCCTGCTCAATGAGCACCTGCACGTAGGTGTCGTCCCTGGTGAGCTGGCTCATCTCACCGTCCCGCAGCAGGTAGGCCCGCGAATCCCCCACGTGCGCGATCGTCACCGACTCGTTCGCGAACAGCAAGGCCGTCACGGTCGTGGCCATGCCGTGCTGCTCGGGATTGTTGACGATCGACCGTTTGATGTCGCGGCTGGCCTCCTCGATCGCGGCCCGCAACACCTCCATCGGCTCACGCGGCGGCCTCCCCTTGTTGAGGGGTTCCAGGGCGGACGCCGTCAACGCCGAGGCCACCTCACCCGCGGCCTCTCCCCCGACTCCGTCCGCGACCGCGACCAACCGCCTCCCCGCCACGTAGGCGTCCTCGTTGTGCTCCCGGATCAGTCCCGGGTGGCTGGACGCGGCGATTCGCAGGGTAACCATACTTAGGAAGCATGCCAGGTGCCGAAAGCCGGTGTCCATACGTAGTTGTGCGTAGCGCACGGAAGGGTGGGACGTGTCGTCGAGGGCGTTCACGGGCCGCACCCGGGAGCTGGAGACGATCGGCGAGGTATGGCGGCAGGCGCGGACAGGCACGCGGCCGCAGACGGTCGTCCTGACCGGCCCCCCGGGGGCGGGGAAGAGCCGGTTGATCGCCGAGGCCGTCGCGGGGCTCACGCCCGCGCCCGGAGTCGTCCTGATCGGTCACGCGGGCCGTCCCGGGCCGGCCCCGTACGACTGGCTGGCGACGGCGTTGCGGCGGCGGGACGTCTCGGGGCTGCCGGTCGCGGCCGACACCCTGGCCTGGTTGACGCAGAGCCGCGACGCGCCGCCCCGCCGGATGGAGCCGACGAGTCTGCTGCGGGCCGCGACGGAGGTCGTCCGCCATCTCGTCGGCGGGGATCCGGGGGTCGTCGTCGTGGAGGACTTCCCGGCGTTGGATCCGGCGAGCGTGGCGCTGGTCGAACGTCTCACGACCACCGAGGGGCTGCCGGTCATGCTCTTCATCGCGACGCGACCGGCGGCCTCCGGGCCGAGCCCGGCCGCGCAGACGGCGTTGCTGGACCGGCTCACCGACGCGGTCCGGCTCACGGTGCCGCCGGTCGACGCCGCCACGGTGGCGGGGACGGAGGCGGTGTGGGCGAGGTACGCCCACGCCATCGGTCGCCACGAGGAGGCGGCGGTCGCGGCGTTGCACGGGGCGGCGGGGCTGCTCGCGGCGGGAGAGGCCGCGGCGGCGCGGCGGCTCATCGAGGAGTGTCTGGCCGGACCGCCGCCGTCCGAGACCGACGGCGCGGCGACCCAGCTCGTGTTGGCGCAGACACTGCTGCGGCTGGGGCGGCCGGAGGACGCGGAGTCGGCGGTGCGGGCCGCCGCCGGGGAGCCGGAGGCGGCCCGGCTCTCCGAGACACTGAGGACGATCGGCGATCTGACCGGGCGGGAACGGGAGGTGTTGTCGTGCCTCGCGGCCGGGATGACCAATCGGCAGGTGGCCCGGGCATTGGACATCTCGGTCCGGACCGTCACGGTCCACGTGTCCAACCTGTTGCGCAAGACCGGCACCGCGTCCCGTACCGAGGCGGCGTTGTGGGCGGTCCAGCACGGCCTGGCCGGTGAGCACCGCGGCCCGGGGCCGGATTGACGGCGCGACGTGACACTGTCACGCCCCACCCCGACCGGGGGCGGGCCGGCCCTGATACGAAGTGTCACCGGGTGGCGACCGAGTGGTCAAGGGGTTATTCAGCGGGGCTTCAGGTTCACCGGCCCCTTCGCGTGGTGACGACGTAGGCGCTGGGGTGCGCGCCGCCGGTGGTGAAGGTGATCTGCTTGACGATCCTGACGCCCCTGGTGCGCTGCACAGTCTCGGTGAACAGCCGCTTGTCCTCGGTCAACAGCACCGCGCGCCCGGTCCGGGTGAGGACCCGCGCGATCTCGGCCAGCGCCGCCGGGTACAGGGTCGTGTTGCCGCGATGGGAACCGACCCGCTTCCCGAACGGCAGGTTCGCGACCACCCGGTCCACGTGGTCGTCCGGAAGCGGGAGGGCACGGGCATCGCCCCGCCACAGGGTCACCGGCGGGTGCGCGCCGGCCAGGTTCTCCCGGGTGGAGCGCACCCAGCGGCGGTCGTGATCGGCACCGAGCAACCGCCCGGCGCCGCCTCGGGCGGCCTCGACGAGCAACGTCCCGGCGCCGCAGAACGGGTCGAGCACCCGTTGCCCCTCCTGCACCTTGGCCAACCGCAGCATGACGGTGGCGATGACCGGCGTGGTGGAGGCGGGTGCCCGCACGAGTTCCCCGAACCGGCTCGTCCAGTACATGCCGCCGAGTTCGGCGGCCGTGCCCTCCGGATCGGGCTCGAAGTTGACGTCCCAGTCGCCCGGCGCGTTGCGCCAGCCCGAGGCGGTGAGCCGGTCACGCAGCGGCCAACGCCGCTCCCCCAGCCGCCCGACCCGGAACCTCGGCGGCTCCGGTACCGCCGCCAACGCGCCCGACTCCCGGGACCGGGCGATGCCGGCGTCATCGGCGGTCAACACCGCCAAGGTGGTGTAGTAGCGGTTGGCGGCCAGGTCACGCAACGGACCGGCGAACTCGATCACCACCCCGTCGTGGCGGCGACCGACGATCCCGGCCGTGGGCAGTTCGCGCAGTTCCTCCGCCAGGTAGTCCACGGCCCCGGGCACCGTGCGCAGCAGCAGCCGGTCGGTCACCGGGCGGTCGAGATCCAGCACCGGGTCACCGTACGTGGCGTCGGGTGCCGGGTCGCCTCCGGCATTCACCGCACTCGGAAAGAACCCGGTTGGCGACGGCCCCGCGGCGTATGTAAACTGATCCGGTCGTCAACGACGTCAGCACTCTCGGGGCTGTGGCGCAGCTGGTAGCGCACCACACTGGCAGTGTGGGGGTCAGGGGTTCGAGTCCCCTCAGCTCCACCCGAGCAAAGGGCCGTCGACCTGCTAAACAGGTCGGTGGCCCTTTTGATGTTCCCGTCGGCTCCGGCTCGTGCCAACCGTTCGTCAGGGCCACGGCCTGGCATGGATCGGCCCGGAGTCGTACGATGCTCGGCTGTCATGTCCCCGGCTGCGGCGGTACCAGAGGCGCACCGTGCCTTCCCGGTTCGGTGGTTCCCGGTTGTCGGCGCGATCGCGTCCACTGGTGTTGTCCGCCGGTAGAAGTTCGGGACGAAGCGGTGAGGGCGGCGTTGTGGCCTCCTGACGCCTCCTGGGTTTCACCCTCCGCCATCAGCCCGTTCACGGTGCCAGCTCGATCCCGGCCCGGCAACCAGTACCCATCCGGACGGCTCGTAGAGCATCCAGTGCTCATACTCCCGGCCGGTCACCGGGAACACACGGAACACGGCCCCCGGGAAGTACAGGTTGAGGTCCATGCCGTTGTTCACGACCTCTGCGCTCTCCAGCACCGTACCTTCCAGAGTCGCCAACGCCTGCGCCATGTCCTCCCGCCCGTCCTCCGACCCGGCCACGATGCCGACCGTCGAGTCGAGCCGCCAAGCCGACACGCAGGTCCACAGATGCCATTCTCCGCGAACGTGTCCCTCCGACGTCACCCTCGCTCCGAAGTCGAACGTGACGAAACTGCCATGCCCGAGCCGAACCCGCCAAGGGGCCCTACCGACCAACGGTGCCAGCGCCTCGTTCGGTTCCGGCGAATCGGTCACATCCGTTGCCATATCACCATTCCTCTGCTTCTCCCCCAGATCTTGTCTCGGTCGGTGTGAGGGCCGGTGGGTAGGGTGGCCGGTCGTCGCTGGAGGTCTTCTTGCGGACGGCTACTCGTGGCGGGACTCGCCGAATCGGTGCCGGTCTGGGGAGGACACCGTCCCGCCTTGCCCATCGATGCGCGGCTCAGGGCCGAGATCGTCGGTCGCCAGCCGTTCGGGGTGTTTCTGCGCATCGCAGACCATTCCGACAACATGGGGCTTGCCGAGGTCGTCTGATACCGCCGAGAGTCTCTCACCGAGACTCGCGCTCACACCTCTCGCCGCCGATAGGCGGTACCGCGCCGGTCACGGTGTCCGGGTGGCGACCTCGTGTGGTTCCCAGCTCTGGTATTCGCCGTCCGTGACGCATTCCTTGGTCTTGACCTCGCCGTACACGGCGCCGTCGTCGCCGGCCATGTTGCGGCTGTGCAGGCACAGCCCGGTCTTGTCGTTCTTCAGTTTGAGGTCGGGATCCCGGTATTCGCGCCAGAACTGGTTTTCGTGGGTCTTGTCGCAGGGCAACGTGACGGCCGGTTCCATGTCGACCTTGTCGGCGAGGCAGAGCCCGGTCTCCACGTTGCGGTACTGACCGAGGTCCGTGCGCTCCCACAGGAAGGCGTCGCCGCTGTCGGGGTCGCACTGGCGGGTCAGCACGGCCCCGTACTCGCCGTCGTCGTGCCCGCCGAGGGCGTCGCCGTACAGGCACAGTCCGGTGGCGACGTTGTGCAGTTGCACCTCGCCGGAATCCGTCGGCGCGGCGGTGTCGTCGGGCGACGGGGAGGGGCCGGCTCCCGTGATGAACGACGCCGCGTCCGTCGGCCACGGCCGCCACGCCGTGATCCCGGCCGCCATCAGCGACAGGACGCAGGCGGCGGCTACGGCGGTGATCATCGTGCGGCGCCGTCGTGGTGGCCGCGGCAGCACGGTGGTGATGGCTGCCGGATCGACGGGTGACGACGGCGCGTCACGGTGTCGCCGCCACCATCCCGGCGACGGCGGTGCCACGCCCATCCGCTCGGTGAACCGGTCGAACATGTCGGCGGCGGAGGGGCGGCGGGCCGGGTCGGTGGCTACGCACTCGGTGACGATCGCGGCCCACGGGCGGGGCAGCCCGGAGAGGTCGTAGGTTCCGCCGGCGCCGCGGGCGGCCAGTTCGCCGTGGGTGCCCTCACCCAGCAGGCTCCGGCCGGTGGCGGCGCAATGCAGGACGGCGCCCATCGCGAACACGTCGCCGGCCGGTCCGGCCGGGTGGCCCCGCCACACTTCGGGCGGGAGGTAGGCCGGCACTCCCACGACGACGCCGACGCTGGTGTACCTGGTCGATTCGTCGAGCAGTGTGATGCCGAGGTCGATGACGATCGCGCCGTCGTCGGTGAGCATGACGTTGTCGGGTTTGAGGTCGCGGTGCAGGATGCCGTGCTCGTGGAGGGTCGTCAGCGCCTCCGACAGGCACAGTGCGAGGGTGCCCAGCGCCTGTTCCGTGAGGGGGCCCTGCTGCCCGACGTACCGTGACAGGGTGTCGCCCTTGAGGTACTCCATGGCGATCCACGGCGGGTCGCCGGTGGTGTCGGCGTCCAGAATCCGCACCAGGTACGGGTTGTCTATCCTGGACAGTGCCTCGGCTTCGCGGTGGAAGCGCCGGCGGTCGGCCGAGGGTGTCGCCGGGATCGGGGAACGCAGCGTCTTGACGGCGACCTGCCGGCGATCGGGCGCCAGACCGAGGTAGACGGTGCCCATGCCGCCGCTTCCCAGCCGGCCGAATATCCGGTAGTCGCCGATCCGTTCGGGATCGACCGCGTCGAGTTGCTCCACGGTGGTCTCCTGGTCGCGAAAGGGGTCAACGCCGGTGGCGGCGGGTCTCGGTGTTGTACAACCGGTGCAACGCGGTCTGCTGTTCGCTGTGCGGGACGGTGTCGTCGAGGGTGCGGCGGGCGAAGGCCGCCGTGATGTCGTGCATACGGAACCGGTCCACGCCGGGCTCCGGTCGCGACAGGAGGTGCCGGTCGTGCAACCGGGCCAGCCGGTGTCGCGCCTCGGACGGTGACACGTCGGCCAGGACCGCCGTGTCGGCGGCGGTGAACCCGTGGCCGGCCAACAGGCCCAGCAGGCAGAACACTCGACGATCACGCACCGGCAGCGATTCGAGCACGGTGGACAACAGTCGTCGTGACGGGTCGTCGGCCGGTTGCTTCTCGATGAGTTTGCCGAGGTCGCCGAGGGTCCATTCCCGTTTGGCGGGGTCCCGCAGCAGGCCGATGAGCATCTTGAGGTGGTACGGGTGACCGAAGCACAGCCGTTCGGCCAGGTGCCGGGCGGTGGCCGGATCGGAATCGACACGGTCGCCGGCGGCGTGGCGCAACAGCCGCAGTGCGTCGGCGCCCGGCAGCGGCCGCAACGTCACCGCGACGACCGACGGGTCGACACAGCGGCTGCGGGTGGTCACGATGACCGTGCATCCGGGGACACCGGGCAACAGCGGGCGTACCGAGTCGATCGATTCGGCGTTGTCGATCACCAACACGGACGGCGCCCGGGCCATGCGCCTGCGGTATCTGTCGACGCGTTCGGCGAGCGGCACGCTCCGATCGTCGGCCTGCTCGGCGGGCATTCCCGCCAATGTCGACAGCCGAGCCAGTACCGAGTCGACGCCGGGGGCCGGTCTCTCCGGATCGAAACCGTGGAGGTCGACGTGGAAGCGCCGGACACCGGGATGTGAGCGGCGCAGCAGTCCGTGCGCGGTGTGAATCGCCAGGGCGCTCTTCCCGATACCGGGCGGGCCGTCGATCACCGCGACCGGTGGCCGCCCGTCCCGGTGGCAGGCGACCAGTCCGGTGGCGATGTGCTGGAGTTCCTCGGTGCGGCCGGTGAAGTGGGGATCGGCGGCCGGGATGGCGGCCGACGCGTCGACGGGTGTGCCGGGACGGTCGGCGATCTCGATGGCCGCGACGATCTGGCGCAGTCGGTGCAGCACGATGTCGTCGGCGCCCAGCACCCGCGCGACGTCTTCGACGAGGCGCCCGTCCACCCGGCTGCGGGTTCCCTTGGCGGACAACAGGTCGTACACGGTGGTCATTCCGACGGCCGGCGCGTTTCCGGCTCGTGCCTTGTTGACCATGCCCGCAAGGCGCCGGTAGGAGATCGCCGGGAGTCTCGACTCGTGAAGTCGGCGTAGCCAGGCGAGCAGGCCGGCGATGTCGTGGATGTGTGCCGGGTCGGGGACGGCGCCGACTGGGCGTGGCGGTGCCTCGGCCATCGATCCCTCCCGGCTGTGCGGACCCGACTGTCCCGACGGACCCCCGTGGCGCACCGAGTGGGCAGCGGTGCCCGGGCGTCCGGAATCGTGCCGAGTGTATCCGGCCGCCGCAAGCCGACGGCGGGTGTTCGGGGTGTTCGGAAAGCGCCGCCCGCGCCCGTCCCGGAGGGACACTCGGGCGGTTGACGGCCCACCGACGAGGAGCAATGTGATGCGAGCAGACCGTACGACGACTCACCTCGCCTCGGACGACGTCGATGTGAGCTTCCGGCTACTCGGTCCGGTGACGGCGCGGGTCGCGGGCGAACCGGTGACCGGGCTGCGTCGGCAGGAGCGCCTGTTGTTGGGGGTGTTGCTGCTGGAGGCGGGGAGATGGGTGGAGGTGGAACGGCTCGTCGATCTGTTGTGGGGTGACCGCTCGCCCGGTCGGCCGCGTGCCACCCTGCAGGTGTACGTGTCGAGGCTGCGCGCGTGCCTGCCGCCGGGAGCGCTGCCGCACCGGTATGACACGTACCGGCTGGATGTCGCGCCCGACCGGGTCGACGCGCACCGGTTCGCCGACGCGGTGCACCGTGCGCATCGTATGGAGGATCCCGGGAGACGGTCGGTCGTACTGCGTGAGGCGTTGCGCCAATGGCGGGGTCCGGTACTCGCGGATGCCGCCGACCCGGGTCTACGCGCCCGGTTGGGTGCGGAACTGGAGCAGTTGAGGCTGACCGGTTGGGAGTTGCTGGCGGAGGCGGAGCTGGCGCTGGGCCGGCACGAACTGTTGGCTTCCAAGCTCGCCGATCTCACTCGCGTCCACCCGACCCGCGAGCGGCTGGTGGCCGCCGGAATGACCGCGCTTCACCGGTGTGGCCGCACCGCCGAGGCCGTCGACGCGTTCCACCGGTGCCGGACCGTCCTCGACGAGCGGTACGGGCTCGACATCTCGCCGCGGTTGCGTCGCCACTACGTGTCGATACTCCGTGACGAGCCCTGTGCGTATGCGACGTGACCGGCGGGGCGGCCCGCCGGTCACGGGTCGTCACCGCGCCACCGGTGGGACGAGCAGCTGGGCGAGGCCGTCGGCTCCGGTGTCGGGCCGCGTGTCGCCGCCCGGCAGGTCCGGGACGATGTCGGGCGGGCCTGTGTAGTCGCCGAGGCAGCTGGGGCCGTCCGGGATCACGGGAAGTACCTCGTCGCCGCGTGGATCGTAGATCTCGTCCGGTGCCACGATGCCGCGCGCGTCGTCGGCGGACTCCTCGATCCGTGTCCGGGTGAAGCCGTCCGCGTCACCGAAATCGAGCGCCGCCCGCTCCAGCACGTCGGCGGCGTCGTGCAGGTTGTCGGCCGTGTTCCCGGTCGCCTGCTGGAGTTCCAGGCACAGCGCGTCCCAGACGCCGGCGGCCGGTCCCATCGCCGGACCACCACCGTGCGCGGCCGCCACACTCCGGTTGGCGGCGGCGAACTCACTGGCCAGGGTCGGCAACATGTCGGTCGCGTAGAAGTAGAGCTTGCCGAGGTCGGCCAGTATGCCGCCGGGTTCGGGCCGCAGGTCGCCTCGGCCGTCCGACATCAGTTGCCGGCTGGGGCACAGTTTCTCACCCAGTCCGGCGACGGTGGCGGCGTCCTTCTCGAGGATGCCGGAGATCTCGTCGTCCAGGTCGGACAGTTCACGGCGGCGGGCGGTCAGCGTGGAGACGAGGTTCGCCACGACGTCGCCGATGGTGTCGCCACCGAGGTCGGGGCCGGTCTCCGGCGCCGTCGTGCCGATCACCCCCTGGATTCCGTCGATGAGGGCGAAGAGCACCGAGACACCCCGACTGGCCGGAACGGCGGCACCGAGGACTCCCAGCACGGTACCGGCCAGGGCCCGGCGCAGGGAGTCGCCGCCGGTGCCACTGCCGTGTGTCTCGATGTGGTGGAGCGCCTTGATGGCCTTGTCGGCGGCGTCGTCGACGTCGTGCGCGGCGGAGCGGAGGTAGCCCTCGATGTTGCGGGCCGCGTTGGCCAGTTCCCCGGCCAACATGTGTTGCCGCACCGACACTCGGCCCATCTTCCCGGCGTATGCGCAGAACGCGTGCACCGTGGACGACGAGAACTGGGTCAACAGGGTGGTAGTCATCACCTCGGTGCCGGTGGACGCGCCCTTCAACGTGTCCGACGCCGATTCCAGCGCGGCCGCCTTGGCGAGCAGTCCGGAGGGGTCGCGCGGCTCGAGCCACGCGAACGCCGCCGGTAGCGCGGCGATCAGCAGGAAGTCGGTGTCGTCGTATGCCGGGGGACCGGGGTGGACGTCCTGCCGCCCCCGCACCTGGTCGCGTGCCTTCTCTGCCTTGAGCGCGGCCATGGCCGCCTTCTGCACTTCGGCGGCCTTCCCCATCGGATCCCAGCTCATGTCGTCTCCTTTCGGTGGTGCCGGAACGCCGCCCGCGTCGCGGCGGCGTATTCACGGTTGGCACGTCGTAGCGCCTGAGCGATCGCCGCCTCCAGTTCCGGCACCTGTGACGGCCGGGTGACGGGGCGCGCGATGGTCAAGCGGATGTCGCCGTCGCCTCGCCACCTCACCGAGACCTCCCCGGAGTCACTGCCGGCGGTCACGTCGATGCCGGCGACCGCGGCGCGCAGCCGCGCGGTCTCGCTTGTGGCGGGCGGGGGTGGGCCGGCGTCCGTCTCGTGTCGGCTCCAGACCCGTTCCTCGGCGGTGGACCTTCCGCGCAACAGACCGGTGAAGACCCGGACCACCGTGTCGGCGAGCAGCGCCGGCGCCATCCGGACCACCTGTTCGGGATGCAGCCGGACGGCGAGTCTCGGTCCCGTCAGTGACACGGTGACCGTCCCCTCCTTCGACGTGGCCGACACGTTCAACCTCGCCAACCGTTCCAACAGGTCGAGGTCCGCCGGGCTCGCGCCGGCGGGTGATGCGGTGACGTGGCGATCCACTCAGGACTCCTCGGTGTGGCTGTCCCCCGGGCGCGTGCACCGGTGGAATCCCGAGTGTCCGGGGCCTCTCTTACCACCGGCTTACCACTCGCGGAAGGGAGGCGACGCCTGCTTACCAAACGCCTACCATCAGCCGCGTCTCATCCTTTCGGACGATGTCGGCGGAAGGCGGGCATCCTAACGTTCGAACCGGATTCGGCGCGCAGACCGGCGCCTCGGCGACCAGAAGGGACCTGAGATGACAGACGTGGTCCGGTTCGACCGCGACGCGCTGCGTGACTTCACCGACCGGATGGAGCTCATCGCGGGCGATCTCGAGGAGGTGTACGCGCACGCCAGCCGGGTGTGCTCCGGCGACGACGCCGGCCACCCCGGTAAGCGGCGCCACGGGGTGCGGGTCGCCCTTGGAACCCTCGGCGAAGATCACGGGGCCGCCGACACCGGTGAACTCCTGGCCCTGCGGGTATCGGAGAGTCTGACGCTCGCGAGTGGACTCGCGGCGAGTGTGCGGGAGCTCGGCACGCTGGTGGACGAGGTCAGGCACTCGCTGGACGCCGCCGACACCGTCACCGCGACCGAACTCGGCCGAATCGTCGAGGACCTGACCGGCGTCTCAGTGGAGGGAGTGGAATCCGGTGGCCGACTCGACGGGTTACGGGCATCTGACCCTTGACGACATCGCCCGGCTCACCGCCGCCGACGCGGCCGACTCGGGCGAGTTGCACGCCCAGGCCCGGGCGATCCGCGCCGTGGCGGCCCGGGTCGACGCGGCGGTCACGGCGGTCCGGGCCGCGCGGACGGCCCTCACCGAACGGACGGACCCGGAGGGGCGCCGGCAGATCGAGAGGCTGTTCGCGGGCCTGAGTGCGGCCGCGACGGTGGACCGGCTGGACGAGTTGTCGCGACGCGGCGGCACCGGGCATCACCAGGTCGTACCGCAACCGGAGGTCCTCACCGAACTGGCCGGGCGGGCCGACGTGGTGAACGCCGAGATCCAGCGGCTGGTCACCGAACGGGACGAGACGAGGCTCGCCCTGTCGACGAATCCGTCGGACCCCGAACTGGTCTCCAGGTTCGGATCCGGTGCCGGTACCGCCGACGCCGTCGACCTGCACTACGACCGGCTCGCACGCGAACGGTTCAGCGGAGCCGCGACCGACTATCGCGCCACTGTGGACACATTGCCGCCGGTGGAGCCGGCGGGTTCGGATGGGGCGGCACGGCACCGGTGGAAACCCGACAGCGACAAGCGGCTGCTTCAGGAACGGACCTGGCGGAGTTCGAAGTCGGTGGACATCGGCCCGACCCTGCAGGGCGGCACGTGGACGAGCGACGTGGTCATCGTCGACAACGCCACCGGGAGCGGCCCGAAGTCCGAACCGGGCGGTAACACCGTTGTGGACGACGGCAGGCCCGGCAACACCGGACCCGCCGACGCGACCCGGACGGTGCGTCTCACACCCCGGGTCACGCCGCGGCCGCCCGTCACACCCTCGATGACCACCTTCGTCCCGGATCGTTCGGTGACGTCGCCGGTCATCGGCGCACGCGGCACCGGTCAGGCCCCCGTGATCGCTCCGCGCCCCGGATTCGCCGCCTCCGGGGTGTTGCCACCCACCATCGGCAACCGTGCGATCCCACCCGGGTTCGCCTCCGTGCCGTCATCAACCGGGACGCCCCCGGCATCACCGCGCGGAAGCGGCCTCCGCTACCGGATCCGGCCGACCGTCGTGGCGAGCGGTCGGGTCATCACCGCGCGGCCGCCCTCGGCGGCCCCCGCGCCACCGCCGGCTCCCCGGTTCGATCGGGCACCTCGAATCCGGCACGGGGGTGATGATCGACCCAACCGTGCGGTGATCGGAAACGGCCGGCTCCCTCGCCGCCCGGTACCACCGGCCACCGTGCGGTGTGACGATCCCGTCGAGGCGACGGACCCGGGGCGTGAATGGCTTCCCGACATCGTCACGACGCCCACGGTGATCAGGGGCCGGAACTCGGAACGCCCCGAACCACCGATTCCGTATCACGGCGATGACACGGGACCGGTCATCACCGCCTACTCCCTCGGAGACGAATCCCGCCGACTGAGGTAGGGCTTCGGCGCGACGCGGACGCCGCAGTCCTTGGTCCCCGCCCGGTGCCGCTTGGTCCTCTCCCAGTGAGCCAATCGCGACCGTTTCGCGTTGTTTGCGCCTGTTCATGCCTGTCTGGCGGGGACCAAGCGCGACCTGGCGGGGACCAGGCGCGACCTGGCGGGGACCAAGCAGGTCGGGTTGGGCCAGGTCGCCGCCACGCCGAGCCGCGGTCGTCTGATACCGCCGAGAGTCGCAACCAGGTCACCGAGGCGGTCGCTCTGGCGTCGATCGGTACTCCCCGAGCCTTGAACCCCAGACCGTTCCGGTGGTGGCGGCATCGCCGTGGCCCCTTCGCCGGGGGGAAGGCACGGTGTCAGAGGTGGTGTCAGTGCCGGGTCAGGGCGGTGAAAGGCGGCGCGGCGATCGTTGTGGACATGACGAACAACGACACCATCACCGCCCGGTTCTCCGACACCGAGAAGAACACCATCCGCGTCGCCGCCTACGGCGCCGTCACCCTGCTGGCCGCCGCGGCGGCGGCGAGCGGCTCGCCCCACAAGACCGCCACCCGGGGTGCCATCGCCCTGGGGGCGGCCACCGGCCCCATCGGTCACGTCCTCGCGCGGTACCCCAAGGGCCGGGACCTCACCGGTAAGTCCGTCGCCGCCATCGCCGACCGGGTGCTGGCCGCCCTCGGCGAGGCGGGCCGGCTGCTGCGCGCCACCGATCCCGCCCTGGCTGCGGACTTCCGGCACATCGTCGACACCGCCCTCCGCACCGCCGACCCCGCGCCGACGCCGGCCACCACCGACATGACCGCCAGAATCCACCAGGCGATCGGCGACTGAACCGCCGGCCGCACCGCGCACGGACCGACCGTGTGCGGTGCGGCCACCGGTGACACGGCACGGAACGCGCGCCACGGCGGGAAACGGCAGGCCGCCGATCACACCCGCCCGGTGCAGCGCGGGTTCGACGTCGACGGGTGATTCCACAGCCGCCGCGGCGGGCGGCTCAGGGTGCGTCCCCGAAGAGGGTCTTGCCGAGCAGGGCCCGGATGTGGTCGGGATCGGCTTCGTGGTCGTCGAGCAGGATCGCCGTGCACAGGCCGTCGGTCAGTGCGACCAACGCCTCGATCGCGTCCTCGTCGTCGCTTCGGGTGCGTGCGAGTTCTGCGACGTTGTCGCGCCAGCGTCGCGCTATGGGACGTAGCGCGGGTCGGCGCGCCGCGAGAGTGGACAGTTCCCGCTCGGCCAGAGCACGTTCACGGCCGGGGCCGGCGGATTCCGCGATGAGGTGGGCCAGGCCGTCGAGCGGGTCTTCGTCGGTGTCCATCAGTCGGCGGATGCGGTGGGTGTAGGTGTCGGTGACGCTGGTGAGTGCGGCGACCAGCAGATCGTCCAGGGTGGCGAAGTAGTAGAGGGTGAGGCTGGTGGTGATACCGGCCTCTTTGGCGACGGTTCGGTGGGTGACACCGGTGGCGCCGTCGCGGCGGACGATCGCGAGCGTCGCCTCGATGATCTGGGCACGACGGCGTTCGCCGCGGAGCCTACGTCCGTCGACCGTCTCTTGTTCCGCCGCCATCGTGTCACCAGTTCATCGCCGCCCGAGTGAGTCGAGGCTATCGGCCGGCCGTGGGTCTTCGTCGCCGAGGGGAGGGACGTGCCGCAGTGTCGTGAAGCAGAGCAGTGACGCCGCAGCCGTCACGACGCCCGCGGTGATCGCGGCGATGTTGAGACCGTCGGTGAACGCGGCACGTGCCGATTCGACGGCCCACTCGGGGAGTTGTTCGGCGACGGACGTCGCGCCGGAGAGGCTGTCGTCGTAACCTTCGGCCACGGAGGTGGGCAGTCCGGTCGGCGGGGTGATCGTGTGGCGATAGATCGCCGTGGTGAGGCTGCCGAGGAGCGCCACTCCCGCCGCGATGCCCAGTTCCTGCACGGTCTCCGACAGTGCGGCGGCTGATCCGGACTTCTCGGCCGGTGCCGCGCCAACGACGATGTCGGTGCCGAGCGCGGCGATCACCCCGAGCCCGAGATAGGCGAACGCGAATCCGCCGACCACGCTGAACGTGCTGTCGGTGCCCGCGAAGGCGAGCAGGACGTATCCGGAGACGGACACGGCCAGGGTCACCGACATGATCACGCCTGGTGAGATGCGGCCGGCCAGCAGCGGGGCACCGATGGCCCCGATGAGCATGGCGAGTGCGGGCGGCCCCATCCACAGTCCGGCGGTGCCGGGCGAGAGTTCGGCGACGAGCTGAAGATACTGGGTGACCAGGTACATCATCCCGCCGAAGCCGACGAGGCCGATCAGCAGGACCGTCAACGCCGCGGAGAACGCACGGCTGGTGAAGAGGCCCATGTCCAACAGCGGCTGCGGCAGGCGGAGTTGCCGACGGACGAAGGCGATCGCCGAACCGGCACCGACGACGGCCGCGACCAGCGATCGGGCGTCGACGCCTTCGGCGGCGGCGTGCTTGACCGCGTATATGACGGTCAGCATCGCCACGAGGGACAGAACGACGCTCCACAGGTCGAGTCGGCCCGCGCGGGTCCGCGATTCGGGCAGTAGTGCCGGCGCCCCCGCGAGCACGAGGAAGGCGATCGGTATGGCGATGAGGAAGACCGCACCCCACCAGAACTCGGCCACCAGTGCCCCGCCCACTACCGGGCCCGCCGCCATACCCAGGGCGAACATCGTGGCCCAGATTCCGATCGCGAGTGCCCGTTGTCGAGCGTCGGCGAACATGGTGCTGATCAATGACAGCGTGGAGGGCATCATGGTGGCTCCGGCTACGCCGAGCAGTGCCCGCGCCACGATCAGGGCCGGGGCGCCGGGGGCGAACGCCGCGAACATCGAGGCCACGCCGAAGGCGGCCACTCCGATCATCAGCAGGCGTCGGCGGCCGATCCGATCGCCCAGCGTTCCCATGGTGATGAGGAATCCCGCGATGAGGAATCCGTAGACGTCCATGATCCACAGCGTCTCCGTCGCGGTCGGCGTCAGATCCGCGGTGAGGCTCGGAACGACCAGATAGAGCGCGGTGAGGTCGAGTCCGAGCAGCATGGTCGGCAAGGCCAACAATGCCAGACCGGCCCATTCCCGCCAACCGGCGCGTGTGAATCGTTCCGTGACCACGGGGTCTCCTCGGCTCGTCATTAGTTGTACTCTCGTACTACTTGTACGATAGTACAACTAATTGGGCCCCGGCGGGCCGGTGCCCCCGGCCACATTCCCGGGCCACAGCCGGCCCTCCGGCGCCGACACCCGGCGGACGCGGAGGCCACACCCGCATTCACATCCGTCCGCCCACGACCGTCACGACACCCGCCCCATCGGCGTTCGTCTTCTGTGAAGGTGGCGCCATGAGGCGGGCGCACGCGCGAAGGCCGACGCCGACGGCGAGGTGGTCACGGTGCACGGCGCATGGCGATGCCCGACCACCGGGCTGTGGACGAGATCCGGATCCACCCGGCACCGGTGATCCTCGATGAGAGCACCCGGCCGGCGGCTTCGACGGGCCGCGCTGATCCCTTGTGGCCCCTAAGCCGAGGCGGCCCCGGTCGGCGGCTTCGACGGGCCGCGCCGGCCGCCGGCCTCTCCCGGTCAGGTGAGCCTGTTGTTGTCGCCGAACCGGGACAGCCCCACCGCGACGACGCCCAGGATGAGACCGACCACGACGGCGAGCGCCGTGACGATGACGTCGGAGTCGGCCGCGTTGATGGGCGCGTTCCCGGCCAGCGCGGTCAGACTCGCCGCGACGCCGGTGAAGAGCATGCCCGCCATGAGCAGCGGCAGCGACACCACCGGCACGCACACCAGTAGGACCATCGCCTGTCCGATGCGGCCGGGTCCGTGGACCGCCACGAGGTACCCGGCGACCAGCAGCAGTGCGATGGTCGCCACGGTCACGAAGGGCCTGGCCTGGCCGTCCGGCGACGCCAGCCGCGCGGCGGCCACCAGCAACACACCGGTGACGGCGATTCCCGCCACCACCGGTACCTTCACCGGGGTCGAGCTAGCCGCGACGGCGCAGCCCAGCGCCACGGCGAGGGACAACAGGCCACCGATCGCACCCGCCCAGTGCAGCGCGGGTTCGACGTCGGTAGGTGATTCGATGGCCGCCGCGGCGGGCATCAGCACCGCCGCCACACAGAACGCCGCCAGCAGCCCGGACTGTTGTGGTCTGGCCGCCGGAACAGAGGCGCTCCAGAAGGCGCCCGCCGCGACCACCGCGAGCGCGACCACGGTGGTGATCGCGGTGGCGGCCATCCCGGCGACGTCGGCGCGGTCGAGGAGGATGTCGGCGGCGATCCAGGCGATTCCGGCGGGAAGCGCGACGGTGAGTGTGCGCCGGTGGTTCCCCCGGTGCGCCCACACGAACGCCAGGACGACGAGCACGATCATCGCCCACCGGGTCTCACGGACCCAGTAGACGTTGTTGCCGACGCTCATGTCGGGGGCGGGTGGGTTCGGCGGCTCGCTCGCCGGCTGCAGCACGGTGATGGCGAAGCCCCACCAGATCGCGGCCACGGCCGCGACGGTGAGAGGTCCGAAGCGGTGAATACCGGCGGTCATGCGTCGAGGCTACGGCATTCGGCCCGATCGGTTGTCCCACAATCGTTGTCCCGACCGAACGATCCGGACGAGGCGTCGTCCGCCCACCGCCGTGGACACGACGGCCGCGGCGCGGACCGGCCGATCCCGCCCGGACGGTGGTACCGGCGACCTGCGGTCGACCACGTGGCGGCGAGCCGGAACCGTCGCCGCCGATGTGAATCTCTCATGGAGAGACGCTGCCGGCCGGCCGGGGCTCGTCGGGTCTCGGGTAACCGGTCGAGTGGGCGTCGTGATCGCGCGTCGGCACGCGTGGACGCGCGGTTCCCGGGGCGGGTCCGGAGTCGTCGGTGTCGGGGGAGACGGCACCGGATCCACTCACGAGGTTCTTCGGCACCGATGTCGATCCGCGCTTTCGCCGTACGACGTCATGGTAGGAACGCGTGGGGCGCGGCCGCCGAGGCCACACCCCGCGCATGGGATACAGGGGTTCGAGGAGGACTCGATGAGCAAGGTGATCTCGGGCATCTCGATGTCGTTGGACGGGTTCGTGACCGGGCCGAACGTGACGCGTGAGACGCAACTGGGAGACGGCGGCGAGGTTCTGCACCGGTGGCTGGAGCACCCCGACCCGGAGGACGCGGCGCTGCTGGCGGGCATGGGCGGAGGCGCCGGCGCGGTGCTGATGGGCCGCCGCTCCTATGACCTGGCCGAGGGTGACGGCGGGTGGGGTGACGGCGGACCGGTCGGACCGGTGCCGTGTTTCGTGGTGACCCACACCGCTCCGGATCCGGCGACGGTCCGGGCGCCGTCGGTGTTCACCTTCGTGACGGGCGGTCTCCACGAGGCGGTGGCCCGGGCGAAGGCCGTCGCCGGCGGCAAGGTGGTCGCGGTGCACGGCGCGAGTGTGGCACGGCAGTGCCTCGCCGCCGGACTGTTGGACGAGATCCAGATTCACCTCGCACCGGTGATACTCGGCGACGGCACTCGGCTTCTGGAACACCTCGGCGGGCCGATACCGCTGGAACGTACTCAAGTCGTCGCGACGCGGAACGCCACCCACCTGCGGTTCACCGTGCTCGGCCCGCGCGGTGACGCGCGTCCGTAACGACGTTCCGCCGTATACGGGGCGCCGCCGGTTCGGGCGAGGTGTGACGTCCCGGTGGCGGCGGGGACGGGCTCGGTCGTGGCGTCGCCGGTGCCGGCACCGGTGTGATGACGTCGGTTCCGGCACCGCCGGCACACGTCGAAGGGCGCTACACCGGGCACGATCCGATCGCCGTGCACGTGGCGGTGCACCGACCGTTTACGAAGGCGCACCGGTACCAGTGGTTCCCCTCGCGTTCGTAGTAGGTGCCGCTGCGGTTCGCCGCCGTTGATCGACTCCGGAGCAGTGCCCCCGGAACCCGTGCGCCGATCATCGTGGTCACTCGCCTGTCGCCCGATCCCTCGGGTCGGGTTCGGGGCGGTTACACCATGCAGTTGGGGCCGAGGTAGGTACAACTGCTGACGCTGTGAAGACAGGCGCCGTTCACGACGGGGCAGCGGTAGAACGCCCGGTTGTTGTAGCACCAGTAACAGGTCGCGGCCACGGTCGCGGTCGCGGATGCGGTGGTTTCGGGCAGCAGGCGATCGAGCAGCCATTCGCCCACTCTGTTCATTCGACGCATCGCGGAAGCCTTTCAGTTCGGGCATGTTCACGGGGATCCGTTGTGCGACAGCGTAACCAAGAAATCGATATCCCTCAATGCCGTGGAGTGCCCCGGATTCACGTCGTGGTGGTGGTCGCACCACGAAGCGCCCGCGCCGCCGCGCCCCGGTCCACAGTGACTACTCGTGGTCGGGGGCGTGATCGAACCACTCACGGGCGCGACGCATGTGCAGCATCGGAATGACGAACGCCAGCGGTGCGGCGCACACGGACGCCGACCACAGTGCGGGGTCCTCTCCACCCATTCCGACCTCGAAGACCATGATCAGAATGGCGAAGATGTACACCGGCATGACGTACTCCGCGGCGAGGGCGAGCCTGCGGTTGACCGGCTGACGGTGCCGGAGCTGTAGCACCCCGGCGACGGTGGTACCGACGACGAACACGTAGATCGGCCAACCGTATGCGAGACTGCCGTTCCCCCGGCTCGCCGTCTCACCCGCGTCCAACCCGCCGAACTCGATGAGTCCCACGTACGCGGCGAACGCGACCGGGATCACCTGCGACCACATCACGACCTGGATGACGATGAGCCAGCCCGGTCGCGGCGCGTCGGAACGGCACCGGTCCCGTACCTCCGGCCGGTGCAGGAGCGGAATCACCACCATCGCGGGCAGCGAGGCCACGGCTATCAGGACGGTACCCAGCGGGTAGGCGCCGTCCGGTACCTCCATGATCGCCAGCGACACCGCGAGATAACACATCGCCGCCACGCCGTACTCGGCGGTGAGCCCGAGCCGGCGCCGTGGTGACGACGAACGCCCGAGCTGCCAGGCCGCGATACCGGTGGCGACACCCGCGGTGACGAAGAACGGGAACCCGGGCATGAAGAAGTCGTCGGACCTGTCGCCCTCCGCGACGTCCTGCAGGACGTAGACCAAACTGAAGAGACCGATCAACGCCCACGCCGCGGTCTGGAACACCATGATCGCCAGCGCGATCGTCATGGTACGGGGACGGTCGTTCGTGGAAGACCTCGGCGGTGACACGGATGGCGGTACCCGGACAGGCGGTGAAGCGGACGGTGACACCCGCGGTGCCGCGGCGGGCGACACCGGCGGGGAACCCGGCATGCCCGTCGCCGCGGGCACCGGCGCGGCCACCGGAGGCGCGGCGACCCGTTGCCGTGGCGGCGACAACCTGGCGTCGCCGGGACTCGGGAGGGTCGCGCCCTGCGCGACCACGATCTCGGGTTGGTCGATGACGGTGGGGGCGATACCGGTCGCCTGGTGCAGGAGCGTCGCCACCAGCGGCATCCGGCTCGCGCCACCGACGAGGAACACGCCCGCGGTGTGCGCGGCGGGGAGCCCGGCGACCCGGATGACGGCCTCGGTCAACCTGACGGCCTTGTCGAGCAGTGGACGGGTCACCGACTCCAGCTCGTCCCGAGTCAGGTGGATCTGCCGGTCCACCATCGGCACCATGACGTCCACACTGGTGTGTCGCGACAGGCGCTCCTTCGCGAGCCGGACGTCGTCGCTGAACAATCGATGATGCCTGCGGTCCTCCGGCGACCGGGGATCGGCGAGCCGGCCCCACTCGGGGCTGTCGGCGAAGTGCGCGCCGACGTGGTGGAACAACGCGTGGTCGAGGTCGACGCCGCCGAGGTCCGGGGAACCGTCCACCGCCACGACCTGTAGTCCCGTAGCGGTGCGCGCCACCACCGACACGTCGAAGGTGCCACCCCCGAAGTCGTACACGACCACACCGGACCCGACCGGGACGTTCCTGCCCCCCTGCACGAAGTACGTCGCGGCGGCCACCGGTTCGGGGAGCAGCCGGGACGAGACGAACCCGGCCTCGGTGGCGGCGTCCTCCAGGACGAGTCGCCGCGCCGGCCCCCACACCGCGGGGTGGGTGAGGGTGGTGGGGGGCAGCGAACCGGCGACCCGGACGCATTCGTCCCTGACCCGCGACAGGACGGCCGAGAACATCCGCTGGACCGGGAGCTCCACGTCGCCCAGCATCACGCTTCCGTCGTCCACCCGGCGTTTCGGGTGCGGTTCGAACCTTGCGGGCTCGATCCGGGCCGAGTGCAGGGCGTCGCGCCCGGTGAACAGTTCGCCGTCGGCCTGCGCGTACACCGACGACGGCAGCAGCGGCGAACCGTCGAACAACAGCGGCGTGGCGCTTCCGTCGTCCCGGCTGAGCACCGCGACGGTGTGCGAGGTTCCGAAATCGACACCCAGATGGACGGGGGAAGGCATCTGGTCAATCTACTGACCGGCCACGGCCCGCGCGACGGGCGTCACCGCTCGGGCGTGCCCCCGCGCGGTGTCTCAGGCGGCCAGGAGCGCGGTGAGCAAGGGTGTCGGGTCCCGGTCGCGGGGATGGTCGCTGACCTGGCCGTCACCGAGTTCGACCAGCCTGGTGCGGCCGTCGGCGTGCCGCACGACGTCGGTGGTGACGAACCGGCAATCCAGTCGCGGCACGAGTTCCCGTAGTGCGTCGAGTGCCGGGGGCTCCGGATCGCCGTCCGCGTCCGGGTGCGGTCCCGTCGCGACCGGGACGCCGTCTACCCACCAGACCCGCGATTCGGCTCCCCGGAACGGTTCCCACGCGCGCAGGACGATCCCGCCGGCCAGGTCGGTCCCCTGCCGCTCGGCGAAACGGGTCACCACGGCGTGCACGTCACCGGCGGCGGCGAGGTCGGCGATGTGGAAGGCGTCGGGCTCGTGTTTGCGGGACTTCACGTGGTCCTTGACGACCGCCGCCCCGGGCGGGAGCGTCGCGGCCACCGCCATGACGTCCGCCGTGGACGGTCGTGCGCCGGGTTCCATTGCGAACCAGGCACTCTCGGGCGTGACCGACGCGAGTACCTCGTACCAGCCGGGGAGTTCGTGCGCGGTCCGGTACATCGCGGGTGTGGTCGCCAGGCGGGTGCCGCGTTCCCGCAACGCCGCGTCCAGGGCGGCGTACCGTTCCGCGGACACCATCCAGCCCCGGTACCAGACCGGCCCGGTGTCCTTCGGAACCCTTGCGACGGCGGCGGTCGCGTCGCCCCGGGTGAGGGCGTCGTGGTCGACGAGCGCCACGGTCCCACCCAGTTCCCGCGCCCGGCGGGCCTCGGCCGCGAAGTGCGAGTCCACCGCGCGGGGCCGCAGCGGGTCGGCACAGTACAGGACGACGTTCGGCATGACGGCGATCGTATGGAACCCCCGCATCCCCGGCGGGGTGACGGTGGCCGCCGGCCCGGTCACGGCACGCCGGTCACCGACCGCAGGGCCGCGACGGCCTCCCGGTCCGCCGCGTCGGCGCGCGCCACGACCTCGGCGATCCGGCCGGTCCACGCGGCGGCGGCCGTCTCGGTCTCCCGTCGCCACGCCGCGAACCGTTCCGGTGGCAGCAGTCCGGCGAGCGCGTCGGTGTCGCGGGGACGGACCGTGCCGGAGTCGTCCACGGTGAGGTCGTCGGCTGCGCCGATCTCCGCCAGTACCGCGTCCAGTTCCCGGACCGCATCCCGTAGCCGCCGCCGCAGGAGGTCGGCGGTGTCGGCCATCGCGTCGGCCTCGGCGCGCCGGGTCGTGAGCACGGCGAGGTGACGGCCAAGCGCGGTGGTGGCGGCGTCGTGACCGGGTCCGTGCCAGTCTCCCGAGGCCATCGCCTCGGCGACGGCGGCGGCCCGGTCCTCGGCGTGCCGGAGCCGCGCGGCGGTGCCCCGCCAGTGCGCGACGACCGGTTCCAGTGTCGCCGGGTCGGTGTCCCGGAGTCCTACGTAGTCCATCGTGTCGTCGTCTCAGCGACGGGACGGCGGGTTCAAGGACGGCCCCTCAACAGTGAGTCGATGACGGCGGCGGTCTCGGCGTCCACGGTGGCGGGTTCGTCGGCGGCGGTGTCCAGCAGTCCGGCGAACTCGTTCCAGGTCTCGGCGCAGCGTTCGGTCGCCAGGTGCCAGCCCGCCTCCACCTCGGGGAGCGCCGCCGAAAACAGCCAACCCGGCGGCAACGGTTCGCCGGTCCTGGGCCGGTCGGCGTCCCGCACCTGCTCGGCGACGCGGTCGGCCTCGTCGGCAAGCCGCCGTACGTGCTCCCGCGAAACCTGGCTCGAAGTCACCGGCACTCCCTCGACGTCGGTGCGATGCGGTTCGGTCATGACGCGCTCACCGGGGCGGCCTGTCCCGGCCGTAGTGCTCGCGCGGCCCCAGTCCCATCTCCTGCCGGAGGGCGTTCTCGGTGAGCGCGAACCGATGCCGCGGGTCGATCTCGTACGTGGTGGTGGAGTCGGAGTCGTGGTCGATGGGCAGCCCGACAGCCTGCCGTTCGTGATTCGGCACGGGGACCCACTTCCCGGATTTCTCGTCGAACTTGAGATCGGGGTCCTCGGGGTCGACGTGCGGATCGCGGTCCATCTCGCCGCTCAGGTAGCCGTAGCCGTGTGCCATCTCGTGGTAGAGCACCGCGACCGGCGGCTTGCGGTCCTGCTGGCCGCCCTGGTACTCCGGATTGATCTCGATGTGGGGACCGGGGGCGTCGCCCGCCTGGCCGTTGTACCAGCGTGCGGTGCCGTTGTCCCGGTCGAACTCGCCGATGCGCATCTCATGACCGGGAGTGAGGCCCTTCAGCTCGTTCAACATGGTGGAACCGGTCGTGGACCCGGCGAGCATGTCCAGGTCGGCTTCGATCCGGTCCTCGAACTCCTCGGACGTACCGTCCGCGAACGTGACGAACGAGTGGTCGGCGAACGTGACGTGCTTGCGGGTCTCGGCGGAGACGGTGTCCTGGCCCTTCTGGTAGTGCGCGGTGTCGTGGCCGTGGCCGCCGTCGACCCGGTCACGGCCGTGTCCGGTGTAGAGCACGTCGTCGCCGTCGCCGCCCCGGACGTGGTCGTCGCCGCGTCCTCCGGAGACGACGTCCTTCCCGTCGCCGCCGTCGAGTGAGTCGTCGCCCGCCGCGCCCTCCAGGTAGTCCCGGCCGTCCCCGCCGTCGATCCGGTCGTTACCGTCGAGGCCGTAGACCACGTCGTCGCCCTTGCCTCCGGAGAGGACGTCGTGGCCGTCCTGGCCGTCGATGTAGTCGCGGCCGTCACCGCCGTAGACGTGGTCGCGTCCCTTGCCGCCGTACAACTCGTCGTCGCCCGCGCCGCCGTACACGACATCCTCACCGCTGCCACCGTGGATCTCGTCGTCTCCGTCGTTGCCCAGTACGGTCACCGGCACGACGCCGTCGGCGATGGTGATCCGGTCTGCGCCGCCTCCACCGTTGAGCAAGATGGAGGAGCCCTGGGGAACGGCGATCAGCTCGCCCTGCACCTCGACGACGGTGTCGCCGTGTTCGTTGCGCCTGAGGGCCACCGGACCATTGACGTTGACGACGACGCCACCGTCTGGCAGGCCGATGAGGCCGACCTCGCCGGTGCCCTTCGGACCTTGGAAGGTGCCGATGCTGGCGGAGAGGGTCGCCCAGTCGACGCCCTTCCCAATTATCATCCCGCTCAACGCGGTCTCGACGCCCTCCCGGACCTTCCTGGCCTCCTCGATCTTGTCCTTCACGAGCGCCGTACCAGCGGCATCGGCGGGTTGGAAGCCACCCCCGACCATCGGCGCGATCGCCGTGATCTCCTGCTTCAACGCCGTGAGGGCGCGTTGTCCGTCGCGCAGTACGGCGGCGGCCTCGGTCAACGCGGCGGCGACGGTGTCGCAGTTGCCGGGGAACTCGGCGAGACCGGCGCAGACCCTGCCGACGAAGCCCTCGTGTGAATCGCGGGCCGCACCGGTCCACGGGTCGTCATAGGCGTTGTTCGCGGCACTTCGAAGCGAGGCGGCGGCGGTCGCCGCCTTCGGGCCGGCCGCCCGCCACGCGTCCGCCGCCGACTCGATCGCGGCGGGGTCGGCGTCGAGGTCGAACACGTCGGCGGCGACGGTGATCGTGGGTTGTGGCATCACTTCTCCCCTACTGTGTCGCCGAGATGTCGGCACCGTTGTCGACGTCAGTGGTCTGGTACACGAACGCGGTGGTCAGGACGGCACCGGCGGAGTCGGCCACGCGGTCGGCGACGTCGCTCACGGCCCGCACGGCGTCCCCTTGCGCGTCACGGTGTCCGTCGGCGAGTTTCGCCGCCGCCGTGAGGTTCCCGAAGGCCGATGCGGGCAGCGAGATGCCGCGCACCGAGTCGCCCCCCTTGCGTACCCCGGCCGACACCGACAGCGTCGCCTGTGCCAGTGCGGCGAGGCTTTCCGGGTTGGCCCGCAGTTCGTCGGTCATGTCGTGGCTCCGGTTCCGTCCGTGGTGTGTGCCGCGGCGAGGCGGCGGTTGACGTCGGCGAGATGTTCGCGGTGGCGGCGGAGTACCGACGCGGCGGCGTCGTTGACCTCGGACGCCAGTTGGTCGTCGGTGAGGCGGCCACGGGCGCGCGGGTCGATGTCGACGGTGACGTCGTCGCGGCCATGCCACCGGATCCGGACGTATCCCAGGCGGGACCGGGCCTCGACCTCCACCGAGTCCAGCGGGTCGGCCCGGCCGGGCGCGGCCTCGACCGGTTCGCCGACGATGCGGGCGGTGGCGACGTCACGGCCCCGCAGCGCGGCCACCATCGCGGCCCGCACCGCTCGGGCGAGCGCGCCCATGTCGGTGCCGACCCTGCCGAGGTCGAAGGTGAGGTCGCCGGTGCCGCCGAGCCGGGCGGCCACGCGCCGGTCCCGGGTGACGGTGCGGACCTGGACCCGGCGGATCCGGTCGAGCAGCCCACCGGCCGGTGCGGCCGGGGCAGGTCGCCGGGCGGCGGTGGGTAGTTCGCGCCCGGATCCGCCGGTCAACGCGACCGGGCCGGGGTGGTGCAGGGCGGGGCCGGTGGTGTTCCGGCCGCCGATGACCGCCGCGACGGTGGTGGTGCCGACCGCCCACATGTCGTCGGTGCGGGGTTCCGGCGAGGACGGCGCTGCGGTGCGGGGTTCCGGTGCGGCGCGGGTGGCGCCGATGACGGGCCGGTTCAGGCCGTCACCGGTGCGGGGAACAGGTGTGCGGCTGAACGGGGTCGTGGTCAGGCCGCCGCCGCGTGACCGGCCGAGTACGGATTCGGTGTACCCGCGCGGCCCTCTGGTGGTGGGTCGCCAGTCCGGTCGCCGTTCCGGCGCCGGTGTGGGGCGTCGCCCGATGACGGGTGGCGGAATCGCGCGCACCGCGCGGATCGCGGCGGGCTTGGACGACGGCGCGGTGGAGCGCCTGCCGACGACCGGCGGGACAGTCCTGGCCGGGGCCGGTGCGCCGAGGGGAGGACGCGGGCCGGTCAGTCCGGGTGTGGGCCGGGGCGGGCTGGGTGTCATCGGGCGCGGCGAGGTCGTCGCCGGCTGGTTGGCGGTGGGTGCGCCGGTGGTTGGCGACGGCGGGAGCACCGGTCCCGGGGCGGTGCCGCCGCCGGGCGGCGTGGGTGTCGCCGCCGCCGGGGCCGGCGCCGGGGCGGCCGGGGCGGCGGTCGACTGCAGTGCGGGGCCGGTGTCCTGCGGTTCGAGTAGTTCGACCCGTTCCAGGTAGAAGTCGGAGGCGTCCTGCATCCGTTGCCGGGCGAGTTCGTTCTCCATCTCGTCGACCAGTGCCGCCTCCGTCGGTGACAGCGCCGCGTGCTCCTGGCGGTGCCGTTCCCGGTCGGCTTCGTAGCGTTTCAGGTCGGTGTAGACGGCTTCGGCCTCGTCCGCGATGGCGTCGACGGCGTACGAGTGGTTCTTCACCGTCTGGCGGTGTTCGGCCAGCGCGGCGGAGAGGTCGGTGAGCGTGGTGGTGAAGGACTCCGCGAACCGGCCGCTCAACCGGGTGGTGGCCTGGTCGGCCAGGCCGGCCAGTAGTGTGATCGCCTCGTCGAGCTCGATTGCGTACCTGCGCGCGGCCATCGCCTGGGTGCGCATCGGTTTCAGGTTGGCGTGGTCGGGTGCGGCGATGGCGATGAGTTGTTCGGCGGTCAGCCCTTCGAACTGGTTCACTTCGGCACCCCCGGGATCCGCAGTTCCTCGGCCAGAGTGGACATGCGCTCGGCGAGGTCCTCCGCTTCGAAGTCGGCCTTGACCTCCAGGACCGCGGCCGCCAGTGCCTGCAGCGTCTCCGAGGCGGCGGTCATCGCGGCCTCGCCCCGGCTGATGTGCTCGGCGAGGCGTTGCCCGGCGAGCCGCCCCGAATGCGGGTATTCGGCGGTGCCGAGGAGCTGCTCGGCCGGCTCGGTGGACGGTCCGGTGTCGGTCCGCCAGGTCTGCCCGAGGTACCTGCCGCCGTGGACGGACCGTGCCTCGTGCAGCTTGTCGGCGATGGCCAGGCAGCCCTGTGCGATCTCGGCGAGCCCGCCCTTGTCGACGATCAGCGGCTTCTCGCTCATGTCGTCACCTCTCGTGCGCGGTTCGGTGAGTCCGACTCTAGGAGTCGGAGCGGGTCCGGCGGCGACACCGGAACGTACTTATCGGGCATTCCGGGTGCCGGCGTGTCGTGTGCAAGCGGTTGGCAAGCGAGCGGCAATCACCGATGCCGCAACGCCTCGCGGGCACGGGCGACGAGCGTCTCGGGCGACGTCTCCCCGGCGGCGCGCGGTTCGGGCCGAAGACCGGTGAGGGCGTCGACGAGTGCGGGCGGGACCGGAAGGCCGCGCGTGGACCGGAACCGTTCCCATTCGCCGGCCAGGGTGGTGTCCCCGGTGACCGCGGCGACGGCCGGGACGGCGGTGACGGCCACCCGGGTGAATCCGTCGGCGTGGTCGAGCACGTACCGCAGTTGCGCGAGCGCGCCCGCGGTGTCCCCGGTGCGGCGCAACGCCTCCGCGTACAACACCCGCAGGGTGAGGGTGCGGGACGTCGCCTGCGACCAGCGGCCCTCCAGGTAGGCGATGCCGCGCCGGGCGGTGCGGGCGGCGGCGGCCGCACCGCCCCGGGCCAGGTGGGTGCGGGTGACCGCGCAGTAGACCGGTTCGGCGTCGCCGACCGAGCCGGGTTGACCGAGTCGGCGCAGTAGCGCGGCGCTGTGGCGGGCGGCGGCGTCGGTGTCACCGGCCGCGACCGCGAGTTCGGTGCGCAACGCCAGGTATGTGTTGGAGGGCCGGTGACCGGCGGCAGCGGCCAGGGTGTCGTGGCGGTCGGCGAGTGCGGTCGCCAGGTCGTGGCGGCCCCACGCGATGGCGGTCGCCATTCCGCAGCACGCCGCCACGAACGGGGCGCCGTCGGAGACGTCGTCGCCGATGACGCGGATCGCGGCCTGGGCGCGTTCCATGGCGTCGGTGTCGAGCCTGGAGTTGGCGCAGGTGGCGAGTATCAGGAGGGCCTGCCGGTGCTCCCTCGGCCGGTGCGCGGCGAGTTCATCCACGGTGGACTCCAGGATGTGTTGCGCGGCGGTGTAGTCGTGGCGCAGCGCCGCCTGGAGGCCGGCCCGGTACCGCAGCAGGCAGTGCAGTTCCCGGTCCGGGACCTCACCGGCCAGTTGCGCCTCCAGCAGGGCCGGGCCACGTCCGGGCAGGTCGTAGCCGCACATCCAGTATTCGTAGCCGCGGGCGAGGATCTCGGCGCCCGCGTGCGGATGTCCGGTGCCGTCGCCCGCCTGCACGGCCTGTGTCAGGTGCGGCGCGTCGTGCCGGTACCGGGCGGCGTAGGCGATCCGGTCGGCGTAGCGGGGGATGGCGTCGAGGCGGCGCGCGAACCGCAACCAGTGCGCGACGAGCCGGTGTGTCGCCGCCCGTGCCGCGTCGTCGTCGAGCATGCGGCGGGCGTGTTGCCGGATCGGCTCCAGCGCGAGGAATCTCGTACGGCCGCCGTCGCGGACCGGGCGCAGCAGCGAGTGGTCGGTGAGCTGCGCCAGGAGCGCCGCGGCGTGGTGTACGGGTTCGCCGGCGACGGCGGCGGCGAGGTCGGTGGTGAACGGCGCTGACAGGATCGACACGGTCGCCAGCAACCGCCGCGCGGCCTCGGGCACCCGGTCGACGCACCAGTCCAGTGTGGTCGCCATCGACCGGTGGCGGGGGTCGATCGCCGGGTGCGGCAGGTCGAGTGCGGCACCGTACGACGACAGGTTCTCCAGCAGTTCGTGCGCCGAGTAGATGTGCATGCGGCTGGCGAGGATCTCGATGGCCAGCGGCATCCCGTCCACCATGCGGCACAGCCGCGCGATCGCCTCGCGTTCCGTCCGGTCGGGCCGGAACCGGTGGTCGAAGCGGCGGGCGACCCGGTGGAACAACTCGACCGCCGAACCGGTCTCGCCCAGGAGGTCCCCGGGGTCGGGTGTCCGCAACGGCGCGACCCGCCACACCTGTTCCCCCGGAACGCCCAGCGGTGAACGGGAGGTCGCGAGGATCCCCAGGGCCGGTGCGGCGTACCGCAACCGGCCGACCAGGTCCGCGACCGCCTCGCCGTTGCGGTCGCAGTCGTCGAGCAGCAGGAGCCGGTCGGTGTCCGCGAGCGCGGCGGTCACCCGCTCCCGCAACGGTTCCCCGGCGACACCGCAGGCGGCGGCGAGTGCCGCCGTGACGTCTTCGGCGCCGTCGGCCGCCTGCAGGGCGACCCCGACGATTCCCCGGCGACCGCGTTGCCGTTCGGCGAGGCGCCCGGCAAGGGTGGACTTGCCGATCCCGCCGGGTCCGACGAGGGTGACCATCCGGTGCCGGGTCAGCAGCGTGTCGAGTTCGTCCAGGTCGGCGTCGCGACCGACGCAGTCGGGTGAGGGGATGCGGTCGCCCCACCACTCGTGCGGTCGTGACCGCTCCGTGGCGGCCGGCACGCCGGCGGGTCGTTGCCGCAGGATGCGGCGTTGCGCGGTGTGGAAGTAGTCGGAGGCCGGATCGGTGCCGAACCGCTCCGACAACCGGTTCCTGAACCGTTCCAGGTGGTCCAGCGCCTCCGGGCGCCGACCGGTGGCGGCCAGCAGCAACGCCCAGGACGCCTGCACGTACTCGCTGTCGGGGTGTTGCGCCGACGCCTTGCCGACGGCGTCGAGCAGCGTGTCGGCGCGATCCAGTCGCAGGGCCAGCCGGGTGGCCTCGGTGACGGCCGTGGCGCGCCGCAGCGACCACTCACGGGTGGTGGAGTGTTCCCGCACCGCGTCGCGGGCGCCCTCGGCGGGTACGCCCCGGAAGAGTTCCAGGGCCGCCGTCCAGGCGGTGAGCCGTCGGGCGTCGGTTCCGGTGGCCGCGGCGGCGGCGTGGTCGTCGAACCGGCGGGTGTCGGTGTGCCCGTGGGTGGCGATCCGGTACTCGTTGACGGTGTTGACAACGGTGGCGGCACCGGCGGTGACCTCTCGCAGCCATCCGCGCAGCCGGGAGACCGCCGGATGGAGTGCCGAACGGCGGTACTCGCCCCAGACCATGGTGGACAGTTCGACGGCGGAGACGGGGCCGCCGCGGTGCAGCAGCAGCGCCGCGAGCAGGTCGGCCTGGGTGGGACGGGGCAGGTGGGCGCGGCCGCCGACGGTGACGCGCACCGGCCCCAACACCAGTAGACCCACCCCGGTCGTCACGAGGAGATCATATATGTCACAGCGGATCACGGGTCATGAGTGTGGAGGGTCGGGGCGGCGGGCACCCGGCCCGGCGCCGGCCGGAATCCACTGGCGGACGGTGGAGGCGGCCCGCATGATGGCGGAATGATCCGACCCGCCACCGAGGACGACGCCGTCGCCTTCCCCGACCTCGACTGGGTCCGGCCGCACCGCCGGCGACCCGACGACGCGTCCTATGTGGTGGACGGTGTCGACGGCCCGGTGGCGGTTGCCCGCTGCGCCCGCAACGAGTTCCACCCCGGGCGGTCGCCGCTGTGGGTGTACGTGCGGCCCGGCCATCGCCGCCGGGGGCTGGGCACGGCCCTGGTGCGTGAGCTGTCCGCCCACGCGGACCGGCCGTTCTCGGCGAAGGTCCGGCCGGACTCGACCGGTCACCACTTCGCCCGCGCGCTCGGCGCGGTCGAGTACCAGCGGTGCCCGCCCTCGGTGGTGGACACCACGGCGGCGGGTATGACGCGGTGGATCGCGGCGCACCTGCGCGACGACGTGGTGACGGGTGACGCGTTCACCGCCGACCGGCTGCTGGACCTGTGGACGGACTACTACGTGCTCATCCACGCCGGATGGTCGCCGACCGCGCCTCGGGCGCGGCTCCGAGAACTGTTCACCGCGATGATCACGGACGAGCTCACTCCCGCGCGTTCCCGGTTCGCGCTGCGGGCGGGCGGGGTCGTCGCCGCGTGCTTCGTCTTCGAGTCCGGTGCGGACGAGTCGGAGGCGATCGCGGAGTGCCTGACGCCGGACGCCGCCGACGCGCGGGCGCTGCTGGCGGGCTGTATCGCGGCGGCGCTCGCCGGTTCACCCGTGACGCGGCTGGTCTTCGACGGCCACGTGACGGATCCGCACTTCCATCCGCTGTTGGCCGGGATGCCCGGGGTGACCGGGCCGGTCACGGCCCTGCTGGAGATCCCGCCGCGCTGATCCGCCTCACGACGTCGGTTGCGGTGGGTGGAGGTCTCGCGATAGAGTTGGACGAACGACCAAGACGATCGTCCAGCATGAAGGGCCGAGACCTTGCCGAACACACATCCGGGCACCGACCGGGGCCGCGAGGTGAGACGACGACTACTGGCCACCGCCGCCGAACTGATAGCCGAACTCGGCTGGACGGCCGTCAGCACCCGTGTGCTCGCCGCCCGCGCCGGAGTGCGGCCCGGCCTGGTCCACTACCACTTCGCGAACCTCCCCGCCCTGCTGCGGGAGGCCGCCATGACCGACGTGCGGCGCCTACTCGCCGACACCGAGACCGGCCTGGACGGCCTGGATCCCGAGCGGGCCGTGGCCGAGATCCTCACCGCGCTGGACGCCTACACCGGCCACGACCCGGCGTCCCTGCTGATGACGGAGACCTTCCTGGCCGCCACCCGGGACCCCGAACTCCACCGGGAGCTGCGCGCGGCGGTCCACGACTTCAGGCGACGCGTCACCGACCTGTTGGCCCGGCACCGGGTGCCCGAACCCGCGGCCACGGCGGCGGTCCTGCTCGCCGCCTTCGACGGGATCGTGATCCACAAGGCACTGGACCCGGCGCTCGACGCGCACCGGACACTGCCGGTGTTCCGGCGGCTCATCGCCGCCGCCACCGGCGACGAGACCGAGGAGGACGAATGAAGGCCGTCATCTGCGGCGGCGGCATCGCCGGCCTGGCGGCCGCCCACCGGCTGGCGGGACTGGGTTGGGAGGTCACGGTCGCCGAACTCGCACCCGGCCCACGCCCGCAGGGCTACATGATCGACTTCTTCGGTCCCGGCTACGAGGCCGCCACACTCATGGGCCTACTGCCCCGGTTGAAGGAGGTCGGTTACCGGATCCGCCGGTTCGGCTACGTGAACCGGGCCGGCCACGTCACCGCCCGCATGGCGTACCAGCAGTTCGAGAAGGCCGTCGACGGCCGGATGGTCAGCATCATGCGCCCCGACCTGGAGGCGGTACTGCGGGAGGCGGTGACGGGAAGTATCGACCTGCGCTACGGCACCAGCATCACCGAGGTCTCCGACGAACCCGACCGGGTCACGGTCCGATTCAGCGACGGAGGCACCGCGCACGCCGACCTCCTGATCGGCGCCGACGGCGTCCACTCGCGCATCCGGCGGCTGGCGTTCGGGCCACAGGAGGAGTACCTGCGGTACCTCGGACTGCACACCGCCGCGTACGTCGCCCGCGACCTCGACCTGACCGACGAACTCCGCGACGGATTCATGCTCACCGACAGCGTCGACCGCCAGATGGGCGCGTACGCGCTGCGCGACGGCGGCACGGCGGTGTTCACCGTCCACCGCACCGACGACCCCGGACTTCCCACGCATCCGCGCGACCACATCCGCGACGTCTACTCGGGACTGGGATGGGTCACGCCCCGGATCCTCGACCACGCCCCCGAGGACGCCGACATCTACTACGACCAGGTCGCCCAGATCGAGATGCCGACCTGGCACCGCGGGCGGATCGTGCTGCTCGGCGACGCGTGCGGGGCGGTGTCCCTGTTGGCGGGTCAGGGCGCGTCGCTGGCGATCGCCGGGGCCTACGTCCTGGGCGGCAGACTGGCCGCCGCCGACTCGGTGGAGACCGCGCTCGCCCAGTACGAGGAGCGGTGGCACGCGGTCACCACCGAACGGCAGGAGACCGCCAGACGCGGGATCGACTGGTTCCTTCCGAACAGCAGGGGCCGCCTCGTGATGCGCAGGATCGCGGCACGGTTGATGCGCCTGCCCGGCCTCGACCGGCGCTTCGGCAACGCGCTGATCGGGAAGTCACGGGTCTCGGTGGGACGGCTCGGCGACGGCTGAACCCCCGACGCTAGTCGATTCCGGCATGACCGACGAGCTCCAGGCTGCGACGCCACAACAGTTCCCGGGCGTCCGGGTCCCCGGCCTGCGGATGCGGGTCCGCCGGTTCGGTGCGGTCGAAGAAACGCCCGGTGACCTCCGCCAACTCCGGGTCGGTGATGATCCGGTACGTCGCCGTCACCCCGGCCGACAGCGAGTCGATCGGCGCGATGCCGTCCCCGGTGACGATCTTGGTCGGCATGAAGGTCGCGGGGTGCAGGCTGTTGAAGGTGACGTGGGCGGCCGGTACGCGGGCCGCGAACTCCGCCGCCGACATGATCTGCGCCAGTTTGCTCCGGCGGTACGCGTCGGTGCCGTTGTAGTCACGGGTGAACATCAGGTCGTCGAAGTCGAGCGGGTACTGCCCGAGCGAGCTGACGTTGACGACGCGCGCAGGTGCCGAGGAACGCAACAGCGGCAACAGGTCGAGGGTGAGCCGGAAACCCGCCAGGTAGTTCACCGCGAACCGCAGTTCGTGTCCGTCCACACTGGTCCGCCGATCCCTGCCGTCGGGTTCGCCGAAACCGATACCGGCGTTGCTGACCAACACGTCGAGCCGGTCGGTGCGCTCCGCGACCTCGGCCGCGAGCGCCGCCACCTGCGCCAGGTCGGAGAGGTCCGCGAGCAGGGTCACCGGCTCCGGCGCGCCCGTCTGCGCGACGGCCGCCGCCACGTCGGCCACCCGTCCGGGATCACGGCCGTGCAGCAACAGTTGGTGGCCGTCCCGGCCGAGCCGCACCGCCAACGCCCTGCCAAGGCCGTCGCTGGCTCCGGTGATCAGTATGTTCGCCATGGTCGGTCTCCTCCGCCTCACAGTTCGAGGTCTCGATTCTTACCGGTGTCGGCCCGGATCACCACCGGCCACGCGCCGGAATCCGCCACCGGGTGCGGTGCGCGGCCCTCGCACCCCGCGGCACGGCGTTACGGCGCCGGGCACCGGGACCGAACCCGGCCGCGTGGCCCGTTCTGGCGTGCGCGCGCTGGACGGCGCGGGGCAGGATGGCCGGGTGGTGGACGCGGTGAGCGAGTGGATTCCCCCGGAGAACGCCGACGCGCGGCTGACCCGGCTGTGGCGGCGGCGGTGGCCGGACTGTCCGCCGGTGGCGCATCTGCTCCGCGATACGTACCGGGACGTCTGGGTGCGGTTCCACAGCCTCCCCGGTTCACGGCGATACCCGCGGAACAAGGCGGAGTACGCGGTCGTGTTGCACCGGTACAACACCGTCCTCGACACCTTGTTCGCCGGGGACGACGTCCTCCTTATCACTCCGGTGTGGACGGACAGCGCGGACGTGCCGTCGGCGCCCGGTCGTCACCACTGGTTCACCTCCGTCACCGACGATCCGGACCCGCAGTTCCGGGTGTACCAGCACGTGTTGGTGACGCGGCGGCCGTGGCGGACCGGGTGCGCGGATCCGCTGTTGCGGGAGGTCGCCGACTTCACCCGGGCGGGCGTCATGGTCACCGACACGCGGATGCGGCGGATCCACCATCCGTACGACGGGGGCGCCGACGTCCTCCTGGCCACTCCCGAGGAACGGGACCGGCTGCGCGACCGGCACGCCGACTGGCTCTCCGCCCGCCAGGACGGCCTCTGAACGAACCGTCACCGGTGTGGTGCCCGCCGGGCCGGGTGAAGTCGCGCACCGGCGAGGGCGCCCCCCGACGCACCGCACCGTCATGTCGCGGCCCACCGAGCGGGAACGTCGACACCGCCCACCTCTCGCCACGACGCCACCTGAAGTCCGGTTAAGGCGATTTAAGGCTGCGTTCAGCGATCCGGATCTACGCTCGAAGTATGGGGCGGAGGTTGGAGGCCCCCGTCGTCCCGTGCGGCGAGTAGGCCACTCCGTCATGTATTCCACAAGAGACCGACCCCGTCTCTCCACTCCAGCCTATCAGGCGTCACGGCGAAATGACAGGCTTGAAAACCGCAGGTCAGCACCCTAGTGTCGATACCGCCCCGGCAGGGGCGCCCACCTCCACCCGTCCGCCCCGGGAGACGTCCTGCTTCGCTACATACGTCCACATTGGCTGCTCATGGTGGCGCTCGTCCTCATCGCCGTCGCCACCTCGGTCGTGCAGCTGACCGGCCCCGGCATCCAGGGCCGGTTCGTCGACACCGTCCTGGCCTCGGGCACCCCGGCGGTGCTCGCCGCCCTCGGCGCCGGTTACATCGGCGTGGCCGCCCTTTCCGCCCTCGGCCGCATCGCCGTCCAGTGGGTCGGCGGCAGGCTGGCGTGGCGCGCCGGGAACGCACTGCGCCAGGATCTGCTGGCGCACTGCCTCGACCAGGACCTGTCCTTCTACGACACCCACTCCCCCGGCGAACTCATCGAACGCATCGACTCCGACGTGGAGAGACTGTCCCGATTCCTGTCGGAACTGCTCGTGATGCTGCTGCTGAACTCCCTGCTGGTGATCGGTATCGGCGTCATGCTCACCACGGTCGACTGGCGCATCGGCGCCGGGTTCGCGCTACTGCTCGTGGTGGCGCTGTTCCTGGTGCGCCGGCTCGTCGGGGTCGCGGTCACCGCGCTGGCGGAGGTGTCGGCGCGGTCGGCGGAGGTCAGCGGCTTCGTCGAGGAACGGCTGCGGGCCCTGGAGGACCTGGTACCCAACGGCGGAGTCCCCGGAGTCATGACCGGCCTGAACGACCGGTCCGATGCGTTGACGCGAGCCGCGAGCAGAGCCGCCCGCCACCAGATCAAGTGGCCCGCCCTCATCCAGCACGTCAACACCGTCGCGCTCGTCGGCGGCCTGGCCGCGGCGGTCTGGCTCTACTCCCGGGGGGCCATCGGTGTCGGCGACGCCTACGCCGTCATGGCGTACCTGATGCTCATGCGGGTGCCGCTCATGGTGATCGCCGGTCAGCTCAACGAGTTCGACGCCGCGATGGCCGCGACCCGCCGCAGCCGCGAACTGCTGGCGATACGGCCCCGCATGTCCTACGGCACGACGACCCTGCCTGCGGGGGCGCTGACCGTGGACCTCGAAGACGTCCACTTCGGATATACCGGTCGTCCGGTGCTGCGTGACGTCTCGCTGGCCGTGCCCGCCGGGCACCGGTTGGCGCTGGTCGGGTCCACCGGCGGCGGGAAGACCACGCTCGCCCGGCTGGTCGCCCGCGTCCTCGACCCCGACGCCGGGACGGTGCGCATCGGTGGAGTGGACGCGCGTTCCGTCGACCGGGAGTCACTGCGCCGCGCCGTCGGATACGTCACCCAGGACGTCCGGGTGCTCGCCGCCTCGGTCCGCGACAACGTCACCCTGTACGCCGCCGCGCCCGACCAGGCGGTCCTGACCGCGTTGGAGGCCGTGGGCCTGACCGGCTGGCTCGACTCCCTCCCCCACGGCCTCGACACCCGGCTGGGTGTGGACGCCGGGCTGTCCGCCGGACAGGAACAGCTCCTGTCGATCGCGCGACTCCTGCTGCGGGACCCGGGACTGGTCATCCTCGACGAGGCCACCGCCCGTCTCGGTCCCGAGGACCGCGCCGCCGTCGCCTCGGCCGTCGAGACCCTGTCACGGGGCCGCACCGTCGTGGTCATCGCCCACCGGCTCGACACCGTCGCCGACTGCGACTCGGTCGCGGTCGTCGAGTCCGGCCGGATCACCGAACGGGGCGAATACCGGCGGCTCGCCGACGGAGACTCCCGGCTCGCCGCGCTCATCGCCGCCGGGGAGGCATTGTGAGGCACACCCGCCTGCGTGACCTGTTCACATTCCGGCCGAGGACGATGACCGTCCTGACGGTGCTCTGGCTGCTGGTCAGGGTCATGGTCGTCGGCGGCGGGCTCCTGCTGCAGGCGGTCTTCGACCAGCTCACCACCGACCCCGACGCGCCCCGGATCTGGTGGCTGCTGGCGGCGGTGGCCGGGGTGTTCACCGCGCAGACCGTCCTGTGGATGGACGTCCTGCTCGGCAGATGGGAGATGCCGTTCGCCATGGGCCTGACCGCCCGGCTCCGCGAGGACCGGATGTCGAGCCTGCTGAGACTGCCCGCCGCCGACGCGCTCCGGGTGCCGGTGGGTGACGCCGTGAGCCGGTTCGGGCGCGACGTCGAGCAGCTACGGCGGCTGCCGATCTGGAGCCTGTCGATCGCCTCCCGGTTCGTCGGGGGTGCCGCCATGTGGGGCGTCATGCTGTGGTTGAGCCCCGCGGTGGGGCTGGGCGTGTTGCTGCCGTTCGCGACGGTGCTCGTGGGGTCCCGGCTGATGGACCGGCGGCTGGGCCGGTTGCGGGAGGCCGCCTCCCGGGACGCCGCCGAGGTCGCGTCCCTGATCGCCGAGACGGTGCGGGCGGCGGCCACCGTCGTCACGGCGGGCACGCACGGCGCGGTCCTGGAGCGGATGCGGCGGCTCAACCGGCGCCGGGAGTCCTCCGCGGTGGCGGACCAGACGTTCCGGGAGACTCAGGACAGTTTCTCGTTCCTGGCCTCCACGGCGTCGGCGGGCCTGGTCATGTTGACGGCGGCCGGGGATCTGCACGCCGGGACGCTGTCGGTCGGGGATCTGGCGTTGCTGGTTTACTTCGCGACCATGGTCGGCGACATGGTGCTGTTCACGGGTCAGGTGGTGCAGCGGATCCGGGTGACCCGGGTGTCGCTCGACCGGCTCCGCACGCTGGCCGCTCCGGACAAGAACGGGCGGGCGGCGACGCCGGCCGCGCTGCCGCCGCTGCGGGAGTTCTCGGTGGAGTCGCTGTCGGCCTCGTACGGCGGCCGGGCCGTGGTGCGCGACGTGTCGTTCCGGTTGCCGGCCGGTTCGCTCACCGTGGTGACCGGGGGCGTGGCCACCGGGAAGACGACACTGCTGCGGGCGGCGCTGGGATTGATCCCGGCGACGGGCGGGCTCCGCTGGAACGGTGAGGCGGTGACGTGTCCGGGGGCGTCGCTGACCGCACCCCGCGTCGGTTACGTGCCGCAGGCGCCGCAACTGTTCACCGGCACCATCGCCGACAACGTCCGGGTGTCCGGCGAGGGCGATCCGTCCGATGTGGTGGAACTGGCCGGCCTGGGTCCGGACCTGGCGGTACTGCCCGACGGCCTGGACACGGTCGTGGGGGTCGGCGGGCGGCGGTTGTCCGGCGGCCAGGCGCAGCGGGTCGCGTTGGCGCGGGCACTGTGGCGACGCCCGGACCTGCTGGTCCTGGACGACGTCGACTCGGCGCTCGACGCGGTGACGGCACGTGCCCTGTGGGAACGGCTGCTCGCGCTTCCGGACGTCACCGTGTTGGCGGTGACTCACCACCCGATGGCGTTGCGCCACGCCGACACGGTCGTCCGGCTGGGCACCGCCCCCACGCCGTGACAGCTCCGGCACACCGCTGTCCGGCCCCGGCTCGGGCCGCCGTGTGAGACGTGGTGGGGGGGGTGGGCCGGCCGTCGGAGCGGGGGCCGCCGACGGCCGGCCGGGGTGCCCTCGCGGGCGGTCACCGGGTACGGCGTGGTTTCGACGGAGCCGGGCTGACGTGCCAACTGTTCGTGGCATCGCAGAATCCGATACGCGGCACGGGACCGGTGTGAAGCAACGGCCAGGCGTTGCGAATACGGATGGCGTCGCCCCTGGTCTCCATGTACTCGTCGTGGACCGTGCAGACCCGGCCACCGAGGTCGTCGACACGCACCGGTGCCCTCATCGGCTTTCCTCCGGCTCGGCCAGGACATACCCCTGGAACGGGACACAACCGCTGCCGCCGCATGTCCCACACGGCACCGGCACCTCGACGTCGACCGGATCGGCACTGTCGTCGGCGGTCGCGCCGGCGCCGGCGGCATGACAGTCCGGGCAACGCGTGTAAGCGGTCACGACAGCTCCCGGTGGCGTGACGCCTCCCGGTGAACGGCCACGGCGGCGCCCTCCACCCGCACATACCAACCGGCGGGCTGCCCAAGCCACGCCGCACCCCAACTGGCGGAGGCCACGCCGTCCACGATGCTGATCGTGCACGCCAGGACCCGGTGGTCACCCTGCACCGAGTACAGGCGCACGGTGTGGGGAGCCGCGCTGGGCGCGACCGCGAACACCCCGCCATCCACAACGAACCGTCCGAAATCCATCTCGGTCATCTGCTCACCCCTGGTGCCATCGCGTCGGTCACCGATGACGCTAAGGCCGTTCACTCTCCGTTCGGTGCCAATTGGCACCACTACGAGTACGGTGGGACGGAACCTAGACTCATGGAGCCGAACATGGCTGAGATGACCATCGGCGAGCGCATCAAGACGAGGCGGGTCCTGGCCGGATTGTCGGTGCGCCGCGCCGCCGACCTCGCCGGAATCGCCCACACCACCTGGTCCCGCATCGAACGTGGCGAACGCGGTGCCGACAACCGGATCGTGCTGGCGCATATGGCGACCGCGTTGCGCTGTTCCGTACCGGACCTCACCGGGTCCGCCCCCGGCATGCCCGCGACGCCGGACGAGGCCCGCCTGGCCGGGCACATCACGGCGCTCCTGTCGGCGCTCGTCGAGACCGACCTCAACGATGAAGCCACTGTGGACGCCGTGCCTCTCGACCGGCTGGCGCACGACGCGTCGACCATGGACGAGTTGCGCGTATCCGGTGACTACGCGGCCGTCGCCGCGCGAATGCCCATGTACGCACGGCAACTCCACGCCGCCACCGTTTCCGCCGTCTCCGGCCCGGACCGCGAGACCGGTCTACGACTCACCGTTCTCGGATCGGTCCTCGCGGGCGGGATCCTCCGCGAGGTCGGGCACCGCGCTGAGGCGTACCTGGCGGGTGAACGCGCCCACGACGCCGCGACGGCGTTGGGAGATCCGGTGATGCTCGCCGCCGCCGCCCGCAGCCGGGCGGCGGCCGCCATGGGTTGCGGCTCCATGGCCCGTGCCCGCAAACTCGCCATCGCCGGTCTGGCGGAGCTGGAAGGGCACATGGACCTTCACGGCGCGAAGGAGGTCGCGGGACACCTGCACCTGGTGACGGCCATGTCCAGCTACGGCATGACCGACCACGGCACCGGTGACACCCATCTCGCCGAGGCGGAGGCCCTGGCCTCCAGCACCGGGGACACCGACACGTTCCGCATGTACTTCGGACCGACGAACCTGGCGTTCTGGCGCCTGGCGATCACTGTGGACTCCGGCGATGCCCGCGAGGCGGTCCGGATCGCGCGGTCGACGAACGCCGCCGCGATCGGGTCGGTAGACCGCCAGGGCATGTTCTACCTCGACACCGCCCGCGCCCTGGCGCGGATCGGCACCCCGGATTCGGACGCCGCCGCGGTCCGCATGATGCTGACCGCCGAACGCCTCACTCCACAACGGATCCGCGCGCACCCGTTCGCGCGGGAGACGTTGCGGCAGATCGTGAAGCGTGCGAAACGGTCGGCCATCGATTCCAAGATCCGCGGCCTGTGTGAGCGGGTCGGCGTCACGCGGTGATGCTAGACCACCGCTACCCGCGCAAGGGATACCGATGACCGTGATCTGGCCGGACGGTGCCCGCCGAGGTTGACCGGGCCGGGCCGGCGCCGTCAGGGCTCGATGAGTCCGGCGCGGATGGCGTACCGGGTCAGTTCCAGGCGGTCCCGCAACCCGAGTTTCTGCAGGAGGTTGGCGCGGTGCCGTTCCACGGTCTTGACGCTGATGTAGAGGATGTCGCCGATCTCCTTCGAGGTGTGCCCCTCCGCGACCAGTTTCAGGATCTCCTCCTCCCGGTGCGTGATCGCGCGGTCCGGGATGTCCTCACCCTGCCTGGCGCGTTCCAGGTAGTTGCGGATGAGCGCGGTGACGGCGCCCGGGTAGAGGAACGGCTCGTCCCGCATCGCGGCCCGGCACGCCTCCACCAGGTCGCGGTCGGCCACCGACTTCAACACGTACCCGCACGCACCCGACTGCAACGCCTCGAAGAAGTACTGCTCGTTGTCGTACATGGTGAGGATCAGGATCCGCACCTCGGGTTGGATCCGGGAGAGTTCGCGTGCCGCCTGGAGCCCGGTCATGCGGGGCATCGCGATGTCGAAGATCGCCAGGTCGGGGCGGTGCAGTTTCGCGCTCTCCAACGCCTCGGCGCCGTCGCTGGCCTCGGCGACCACCGTCAGGTCGGGTTCACCGTCGAGGATCAGCCGGACGCCGCGCCGGACCAGCGCGTGGTCGTCGGCGAGCAGGATCCGCGTCGCCGGGCTTTCGGTAGTCATCGTCCTGTCCTCCTCTCGTGAACGGGTACCCGTAGTCTCACCTCGGTGCCGCCCTCCGGATGGTCGCCGACGTCGAGGTCGGCACCGATGAGCAGCGCCCGTTCCCGCATGCCCCGGATGCCGGCGCCCTCGACGGCGTGGCCGATTCCCCGCCCGTCGTCACGGATCCGCAGCAGCACGCCCCCGAGGGTCCGGCCCAGGTGGATGTCGAGTGTGGTCGCCCCGCTGTGCCGCGCCGTGTTGGTGACGCTCTCCTGCGCGACCCGGTATATCACCAGTTCCGCCTCCTCACCCAACGTCGGCAGCTCCGGGTCGAAGTGTCGCCGCACCGTCAGCCGTCCCCGCCCGCCGGAGTCGTTCACCAGCGCCTTGAGCGCGCTGATCAGGCCCAGCTCCTCCAGGACCCCCGGCCGTAGCCGCCGCGCGATCCGCCGGATCTCGTCGAGGCTGTCGCGGGTGGTCTCCTGCACCTGGCGGATCTCCTCCCGCACCGGCGAGGGCGCGTGGTCGGCGACCCGTTTCAGTTCCAGCAGTACCGCCGTCAACGTCTGTCCCACCTCGTCGTGCAGTTCCTGGGCGACACGTCGCCGCTCCGCCTCCTGAGCCGACAGCGCCCTCGCCGTCGACAACGCCCGTTCGGCCTCCAACCGGTCGAGCATGGTGTTGAACGTCCTGATGAGGTCTGCGATGCCGGCGTGCCCGGTCACCTGCGGGCGCGGCCCCGGCCTGAGCAGGTCGGTCGTCGTCATGGCCTTGGTGAGCCGCTCCAGCGGCGCCAGGCCCACGCGCAGCAGGACGCCGTTGGCCGCCAGCATGGCGGCGAGCCCACCGGTCAGGATCAGCGCCTCCGCCAGCAGCACCGGCGTCGACACCGTGACCGGCCCCACCAGCAGCAGCGCGGTCGCCGAGGTCAACACCGCGGCGTTGAGCAGGAAGATCCGCCAGAAAAGGGACAAGGTGACACGGCCTCTCATCGTCGGTCGATCGACGACCCCCACTGTCCCCGCCGGTCGGCGGTACCGCCGGCACCGTCGGCGCGGCGACGTGTCGATCGACACCCGAGTCAAGGGTGACCCACTCCGGGCGGAACGTCCATGCGGGTGGACACCCATTCCGGCGGCGGCCGGCCCCACGGTGACCGGGCGTCCCCCGCCGAAAATGGGTGTCGCCACCGATGGTCGATTCGCCCGTGGCTTGTGATGCTGAAGACCAGGCGTCAGGCGAATGTCCAGTGCACCGCTTGCCGACGGGTGGGAGCCGGTGCCTGACGGTTCACCGCCGGCGCCTCGCAGCCGGTGAGCCTCTTCACACCGCCCGGGAAGGCGTCCGCCGCCCGGGTGGGTGTCATGCCGCGTGCGTCGCGGACGGGAACGGGTCGTCGTACACGGCGGCACGACCCCGCCCGGGGACGTGCGGCACGTCCCCGCCGGACGCCCCGGGTCCACGACGGCCCCGGCCCCGTTCATCCCCGCGTCATCAGGCCCACGACGCGGACGACACCAGGAGAGAACAGATGTACCGACACCTTTCGGGCGAGCCATCGGCGGCCCGGCACCGGCACGCCGCCTCCACGTCACCGGACGCCCCGCCGGGCGGTCGCGCATGAGCGCAGCCGTCATCGCGATAGCCGTATTCGCCGTGGCCTTCGTGCTCATCGCCACCGAGAGGTTCAACCGGGTGGCGGTCGTCCTGGTCGCCGCCGGTCTGGTGGCGGCGATGGGACTGGTCGGCGGCGAGGAGATCTTCTACTCCCATCACTCCGGCGTCGACTGGAGTGTCATATTCCTGCTGCTGGGCATGATGATCATCGTCGGGATCATCAAACAGACCGGCGTCTTCGAGGCGTTGGGAATCTGGGCGGCGCAACGGTCGGGCGGCCGGCCCTACCGGCTTCTCGTACTGCTCATGGTGATCACCGCGATAGCGTCGCCGTTCCTGGACAACGTCACCACCATCATGCTGGTGGCACCGGTCACGCTGTCGGTGTGTCGGCGGCTCGACATCCCGGCCGCGCCGTACCTGATCGCCGAGGTCCTGGCGTCCAACATCGGCGGCGCCGCCACCCTCATCGGCGACCCGCCCAACATCATCATCGGGATGCGCGCCGGGCTCGGCTTCAACGACTTCATCATCCACATGACGCCGATCGTGATCGTCCTGTTCGCGGTGTTCGTCGTGATGGCGCGGTTCATGTTCCGCAAGTCCTTCGTGTACCGGCCCGAGCGGATGGACGCGGTCATGGCGATGGACCCGACGGCGTCCATCAAGGACCGTGGCCTCCTGGTGCGCTGCCTGGTGGTGCTCGCCCTGGTGATGGCGGCGTTCTCACTGCACACCGTCTTCCACATGGACCCGGCGATCGTCGCGATGCTGGGCGCGGGCCTGATGGTCGCGGTGTCGGGTGTGAAGACCTCGGATTACCTGGCGGAGGTCGAGTGGTCGACGCTGGTGTTCTTCATGGGTCTGTTCGTGATGGTCGGGAGTCTCGTCGAGACCGGTGTCATCGCCCACATCGGTGAGTGGGCGGTCGACGTGGTCGGGGACGACTACTTCGTCGCGGCGACCGGGCTGGTGTTCGGTTCGGCGGTGCTGGGCGCGTTCTTCGACAACATCCCCTACGCGGCGACGATGGCGCCGATCGTGGAGGGGATGGTGGCGCAGGCCCCCGACGCCACGACCGGCCAGTCGCTGTGGTGGTCGTTCGCCCTGGGCGCCGACCTCGGCGGGAACGGCACCGCGCTGGCCGCCAGCGCGAACGTGGTGATGCTCGGCATCGCCGCACGGGCCGGCCAGCCGATCTCGTTCTGGCAGTTCACCAAGTACGGAATCGTCACGACCGTGGTGACCACGATCATCGCGTGGGGCTACGTCTGGTTGCGGTACTTCGCGCTGGCGTGACGCTCGCATGGCGGTGCGGCCGACCGGCCGTACCGCCGCACTCAGAGGAGGGAACATGCGCATCGAACGGACCGCGCTGCCGGGTGTGGGCATCCGGTACGTGTTCACCACGGCGACCGGCAGGCACGTCGGGGTGATCGGTCACCTGTCGGGCCGGCGGGAGCTGGTCCTCTACGAACGCGACGACCCGGAGACGGTGTTCGACGCGGTCTCCCTCGACCGGGAGGAGGCCCGGCACGTCTCCGACCTGCTGCACCACGACGTCACCGAGGACCACCTCACGCAGTTGGAGCGGGACTCCGACGGCGTCACGTTCACCCGGATCCCGATCACGGCGGGTTCGCCGTCCGACGGGGCGGTGCTGGACCTGCGACGGATCAGGTCCCGGACGGGCGCGGCGGTCATCGCGGTGGTCCGGGACGGCGAGGTGATCACCCCGCCGGATCGGGAACCGTTGCGGATCAGGGTCGGTGACACGGTGGTGGCGGCCGGTCCGGTGCCGGGTATCACGGCGTTGAGCCGGTTCCTGGCGTCCGGGGAGCGGTGACTCCGCCGCGAACCCGCCGTCACCCGTCCCGGCCGCGTACGATCACCGCGTCCACTCCACCGGCGAAGGATTCCACGTGTCTGCTCAAGCGGTCATCGATCGGGTGTTCCCGGCTCTCACCCGGCTGCCGCGCGGCCGGTGGGCGGCCGGGGTGGGTGGTTCCCTCGCGAAGCGGGAGGCCGATACGCACTCGGACGTGGACATATACCTGTTCGTCACGGACCTGTTGGCGCCCGCCGACATCCAGGCGATCCTGGCCGAGGTCGCCGACGACGTGCCGGTGGTCGGCGGTGACCCGCACCGGTTGTGGGGTCGCAACATCGACTTCCGGCACGGCGGTGTGCTGGTGGAGGTGACGGCACGCGGCATCGACCACGTCGAGGGGTGCGTCACCGACGCGCTCGCCGGGCGGATCACCACCACACCGACCGTGTGGACGCCCGGCGGCGGCTTCCACAGCCACTCGGTGCTGGCGGACCTGGCGACGTTGCGGCCGCTGGCCGACCCGTTCGGTGTGGTCGCGGACTGGCGATCCCGACTCGACCGGTACCCGGAGGCGCTACGCCGGGCGATCGTCGCGCGGCATCTCCCGACCGCCCGGTTCTGGCCCGACAACCCGCACTACCTGAGCGCGATCGCACGGCGGGACGTCGTGTACACGCAGTCGATCGTCATGCAGACGGTGCACGATCTGGTGCAGGTGCTGTACGCGGTGAACGGTGAGTACTTCGGCGGGGACAAGCGCGTCGCCGCGCACCTGGCGGCGTTCGATCGGGCGCCCGCCGGGGTGGCGGCGACCGTGGAGGAGTTGGCGGTGCCCTCGGGTCCGGCGACCGTGGAACTGCTGAACCGGCAACACGACCGGTTGCGGGAACTCGTCACCGAGGTGACGCGGCTGGCGGAGCGGACCGACCCGTGACGTGCGACGGTGCGCCGCCGTGCGGGGCGCACCGTCGTGGAAGGCTGTCAGGCCACCGGTACCGGGGCGGGTTGCGCGGTCCGGTCGCGCCCGCCGATTCCGGCCAGCCGGGCGGCGCACAGGGCGGCGAGGCTGAGCGCGCCCAAGCCGACGACCGCCCAGGCCAACGCCGGGTAGCCGAAGCCGCCGGAGATCACCAGTCCGCCGATCCACGGTCCGACGGTGATCCCGACGTTGAACGCGGAGGTGTTGAGCGCCAGGGACATGACCGGGGCCTCCGGGGCGATCGCCACCACACGGGCGCTCAGCACCGGGTTCGCCAGGAACCCGAACCCTCCGAACAGGACGATCAGTGCGATGCCCGGTAGGGCGAGGCCGGTCGTCCACGGCAACAGCAGGCCGACGGCGATGACGCCGCCCACCGAGACGAACAACACCGGGTAGGGCCTCGTGTCGGCCAGCCGGCCACCGAGCCAGATGCCCAGGACGGTCGCCGCCCCGTACAGCGCGAGTACGGCGGGGACCCAGCCGGGCGCCAGCCCGTACACCTCGGTCAGCATCGGACTGAGGAACGCGAACAGTGCCAACAGCGCGGCGGTGAAGGAGGCGGTGAGGGTCAGCGACAGCCACAGGCGGCCGTCGGCCACGGCGCGCAGTTCGCGGCGGGGATCGGGAAGCGCGGCCGTGGCGGGCCGGTCGGCGGGGACGGCCCACCAGACTCCGGCGAGAGCGACCGCCGACGCGACGGCGACCGCCCAGAAGGCGCCGCGCCACCCGAGGTGTTGGCCCAGCAGGGTTCCCAACGGGAGGCCGGCGACCATGGCGACGGTGAGGCCGCCGGTCACGACGCTCATCGCGCGGCCGGACCGTCCGGGTCCGGCCAACGCGATGGCGGTCGCGCCGGAGACGGCCCAGAATCCGGCGTACACGAAGGCGGTGAGCACCCTGGTCGCCATGAGCAGTTCGGGGCCGGTCGCGAGCGCGCCCGCGACGTGGCCGGCGATGAAGACCAGTAGCAGCCCGATCATCGTGTTGCGGCGGGACCAGCGCAGTGTCACGATCGTCAACAGTGGAGCTCCGACGATCATCCCGAAGGCGAAGGCCGAGATCTGCAGCGCCGCGACCGGAACGGATATCCGGAATTCGGCAGCGATGTCGGGGAGCAGTCCGGTCAGCATGAGTTCGGAGGTGCCCTGGGCGAAGATCGCCGCGCCCAGGAGGTATACCGCGAGAGGCACGAGTAGCCTTCCATGTTTTGGAATGAACAGTACAGAATTCGCCCGTGACCCGGCCACGAGCCTTGTGGACGGTGGTTCAGAAGACCCGCGATGCGGAGCCGGCGATCCCGCGCAACACCTCCGGACCGGCCCCGGCCGCCGCGGCGACCTGCATCCCCGAGATCGTCGCGATCACGAAGTGGGCGGCGTCGGACGGATCGAGGTCGCCGGGCAGCTCCCCGGCGCCGCGGGCGGCCAGGAAGGCGTCCCGCAGCATGGCGAAGCGTTCCCGCCTGTCGCGCTCCAGAACGGCCGCGACCTCGGCGTCCCGGGGAGCCAGTTCCACCGACGCGCGCACCACCAGGCAACCGACCGGATCGGCGGCGTCCGGTTCGGCGATCCGGTCGAGCAGGTCGCGCAGCCGGTCACGCAGCGGGGCGTCACGTTCCAACACCTCGGCGGTGGTCCGGTTCTTCGAGGCGGTGTAGTGCGTCAACGCCCGCAGGAACAGGTCACGCTTACTGCGGAAGGTGTTGTAGATGCTGCTGCGGCGCAGGCCGGTGGCGTCGCACAACTCCTCGGTGGTGGAGGCGTCGTAACCGGCGCGCCAGAACACCCGCATCGCCGCGTCCACGGCGGTCGTCTCGTCGAAGGTCCTCGGTCTGGCCATGACGGAAGCCTAGCAAGGGTTTTGTATCGGGCAATACAAAACCGGCGTCGCCCGCGTCACACCGGCGGGTGCCACATCAGGATCTCGTCCTCCGAGTCGTGCGGCCACACGAGGTCCAGGCCCGGCATCGGGTCGCCCTCCGTCCAGTCGCGCGGCCGCAGGCCGTGCCCGAAGGCGTGCGCGACCACCTCCTCCGGTGGCGCGCCCGCCCGCAGCCGCGCGATCAACTCCGCCTCCACCACGGGATCCGTGGTGACCCTGTCGTACTCGGGCCCCGACATTCCCGACACCTCCCCGGTCGTCTCCCCAACGGATACCCACCTGGAGGGGCGGTAATCGAGAGCGGTGGGGGTCGCGTCGTGGGGAGCGCCGCGTAGTGGAACGTGGTCGTGCCGCGTCACTCGTCTCGGAGCGCACCGCCCCCGAGGACGGCGGATCGCCACCCCGATCGAGACGGATCTACAGTGGGAGGCCGACGCCGAATGTCGACGGTGGCGAGAAAGCGGTCATGGCGAAGTCGACATACGCGGCGCACTGGCGCCGGACGCACACGCCGACCTCGGGCTCATCCACGAACACCGAATCCACAACGGCGTCGTCCACCTCAACTACCGCGTCCGCTGACGACACGGACGCCCGGAGAACCGGCCCCGGTTCACTGTGGCCGGTCGGTCGGTTGCGGTACCGCCGTGGTGGGGCGAGAATCCATTCATGGAACGGGTTCCCGGTCGCTCCCGCCGGATTCTGTGGCTGCCCGCGGCTGTGCTCGGGTTGGCGTTCATCGCCGCGTCCGGTTGGGGCACGTGGCTGCTGACCGGAGCCGCCACCGGCGACACGGCGAATCCCGGCCGGGTGGAGGCGATCCGCACCGCGTTGACCGCCATGGTCGGCGCCGGCGGCCTCGTGACGCTGCTGGTCGTGATGCGGCGGCAGTGGTTGCAGGAGACGACGGCGGCCGATACCCGCCACGACGCGGAGGAACGTCGCATCACCGACCTCTACGTGGCGGCCGCCGAACAACTGGGGCACGAGAAGGTACCGGTCCGGCTCGCCGCGCTGTACTCACTGGACCGGTTGGGGCGCAACCATCCCAGGCATCGCCGGGAGGTCGTCGACATCTGGTGCGCCTACCTGCGGCAGCCCTTCACGCCCCCCGCGAGGTTCCGCACCACGCACGCCACACCGGACGCCACGCTCGACCGGTACCTGACCGGGCCGGAGCCCGACGCCGGCGCGGAGGAGTACGAGGTGCGGGCGACCGTGCAACGGTTGCTGGCCAGGCACCTGCGCGACCCCCGGCCGGCGGGCGATCGGCTGCGCAGACCACCGCCGGAGCGGGCCGACGGGTACTGGGACCTGTCCGGGATCGACCTCACCGGTGCGACCCTGGTCGGTGCGGACTTCACCGACTGCCGGTTCACCGACGCGGAGTTCGGTGACGCCCGCTTCCACGGCGACACCCGTTTCGTCCAGGCGCACTTCGTCGGCGAGACCGGATTCCGTAACGTCCGGTGTGACTCCGACACCTGGTTCCTCGCCGTCCGGTTCGAGGGTCCGGTGACCTTCGAGGGCGCTCGGTTCGACGGCGACGTGCTCTTCACCCGGTCGCACTTCGAGAGCGACGCCGATTTCCGCGACGCCGGCTTCGAAGGGGACGCCTGGTGCGACCACGTGCGGTTCGCCCCGGTCTCCTTCACCGACACCCGGTTCCGTGGCGGGACCACGTTCGGGTCGTCCCGGTTCACCGGCAGGACTGCGTTCACCGGTGCCCGGTTCGAGGGCGACACCGGTTTCGAGGTGGCGAAGTTCGAGGGCGGGCCGGTCGTCGAGCCCACCGGATACCTGGAGCCCCGGCTGCAATCGATCCCCGACCCCGACTTCAGCCGCGCCGAGTTCCACGGCGCCGCACGATTCCGGCGCGCCGAGTTCGCCGGATACGCGCACTTCAACCAGGCGCGTTTCCACGCCGAGACCGACTTCCGCGACACCACGTTCACCCGGATCGCGCGGTTCCGACAGGTGGGCTTCGAGGGAACCACCCACTTCGACGACGCGCGTTTCGCGGGAGTCGGCGACACCGAAGCCTATGAGGACGGCCCGGCCCTGCAGGGCGACGGGAGCCGGTTCGCGCACGAGGTCTCATTCCGGCGGGCACGGCTGGCCGGGGTGGACCTCGACGGCGTGCGGTTCGGCGGCCCCGCGAACTTCACCGAGGCCCGGTTCGGCTGGACGGCGGGTTTCCGGAACGCGGTCTTCGACGCCGCGACCACGTTCAGGGGCGCGGTGTTCGGCCGGAACGTGGAGTTCACGGCGGCGCACTTCGCGTTCCCCGCCGCCGTCACCTTCGAGGACGCCTCGGCCCTGCCGAGCGTCGTCGAGGCGGGAGGCTGGCCCGCGGGTTGGCGGACCGCGCCGGGACCGGACGGCGAGCTCCGGCTCGTCCGCAAGCCTCCGCCGGATCCGGCAACCTCCGCCGCCCACTGACCGGTGCCCCACGCCGGTTGCCTCCGGCCGCCATACGGGCGCGGACTCACCCGGCCGCCGGCCTCGAAGCCGGCGGGGATCCGGACGGCAGCAGCATGCCCGACAGCAGCACCAGGCCCGCGACGACGCACAGCGAAGCACGTACGCCCACCAGCTCCGCCAGGACCCCGCCGACCACGATGAACACCGGCTGGCTCGCCGTCGTGGTGAAACTCCACAGTGTCGCCACCCGTGACAACAGGTGGTCCGGTGTCACGATCTGCCGGTAGGCGGCCAGCACCGAGTTGGTCAGTGCCGCGAACACCAACAGCAGCGCGAAGGCACCGCCGGTCAGCCACGCCGCGGCCGGACCGGGAACCACCGAGGCGGTCAGCAGCCACCACGGTGACCTGGCCAGGCCCGCCCACCGTGCCACCCGTACGGCTCCCCATCGGGACGCCAGCGGACCGGCCAGGCGCGCCCCCAGCAGGCCACCCAGTGACGGCACACCCATCAGGAGCCCGTACTCGACGCTGCTGAACTGGAGTTCCCGCAGGTAGAAGACCGTCGTCAGCGGTGCGGCCATACCGCTCGCGCCCGCAAACAGCAACCACCCGGCAAGGATCCGCCGCAGTTCCGGGTGGTGACGCACGTATCGCAGTCCGGCGAGCAGTTCGGAGCTCCGCGACCCGCCGGGTTCGGGCACCGCGGGTTCCGGTTCGGGTGTGCGAAGCAACATCACGGTGCCCGCCGACACCGCGAACCCGACGACGAGCGCGGCCACCGCCGCCACCGGACCGGTCCAGGCCACGAGGGCGCCCGCGACCGCCGGGCCGATCGTGACACTCAGCCATACGGTCGATTCGAGTCGCCCGGTCGCGTCCACGAGGCGGCGGCGGGAGACCAGGGCCGCCAGGTGCGGTGAGGAGGCGGCCAGGTAGCCGACCTGACCGACCGCGACCACGGCCGCCGCCAGAACCAGCAGCTCGAAACGCAGCCCACCCAGCCACCCGGCGAGCAGCACCCCGCCGAATCCGGCCGCCCTGATGAGCTCGGCGGCCAGCATGACCGGGCGCTTCCGGCGGTACTCGACGAACAGGCCGGTCGGTAGGGCGAGCACCGCCGTGACGGCGGCGGTCACGGCCGCCAGCAGGGCGACGTCGGACAGGTCGGCGCCCAGCGCGGTGACCGCCAACACCTGCACCACCACACCGGACATGGCGGCGGCGAGCTGCCCGGCGGCCCGCCCCGCCCACAGGATCCGGAAGTCCCGGTCGCCGCGCACACTGATCCGCTCCGACACGACGGCCGCCCCGATTCCCTGTAAGAGGTCGTCTTTGACCCTGCTGTTCTGCTGCGTGTCGCCCGGTCGGCGCCTCGCGGCGTTGTCGGAGGCAGCGCCGCTGAAGAACCGGTGCGTACAACACCGGTACGCAGGACCTCCTCCGCCTTGCGAACGCACTCGACCGGACACCGCTCGCGACGAACGAGGACCAAAAGACAACCTCTAAGCGTTACGGCGCAACGGCACCGCACGCGGAATGCTCGCACACGCCGCAGGGCCGGGCGACGACCCGGTGTGTGCGGTCCGGCGCGGTCGCTCCGTTATCCTGAAGGCGAACCGGGAGTCGTCCCGGCGGTGGTGGCCGGGACGTGTATCGGGCGGGGCGGTGCCTCAGTCGTCGGAGTTCGCCGTCGGACGTGGTTCGATCCGCAACCGGACCTTGGTGATGGCGCGTTCGTGGATCTCCACGACCTGCGCGGTGATGCCGTCCACCCGCACGGTCTCGCCGGGTGTGGTGGGGATGTGCCCGAGGTGGTCCAGCACCAGACCGGCCACGGTCGTGTAGTCACCGGACACATCGGACAGGTCGATTCCCAGGTCCGGCAGGTCGTGCAGCGGGAAACTCCCCGGGGTGAGGAACGCACCGTCCGGTTCGGACACCACCGAGGCGAGGTCGCGGTCGGTCTCGTCGTAGATCTCCCCGACGATCTCCTCGACCAGGTCCTCCATGGTGATGATCCCGTCGATCGAGCCGTACTCGTCCACCACGGTGGCGAACTGCTCGCGCTGGTCGCGCATCTGGCGCAGCGCGTCGGAGACCTTCAGGCTCTCGGGGACGACCATGCAGGTACGCGCCAGCACGGCCACCTGGCCGGACGCCCCGATGAGGTCGCGCAGGTGGACGACACCCACGACGTCGTCCAGGCCGTTGGCGCCGACCACGGGCGCGCGGGAGTGTCCCGAGTCGACGAGTATCCGCAGACCCGCCGCGACGTCGCTGTTGGCGGGGATGGAGACCACGTCACGGCGCGGCACCAGGATCTCCCGCACCAGCCGGTCGGCGATCTCGAAGGCCCCGGAGATGATGGTGCGCTGCTGGGCGGTGAACCCCTGCTGCGCGGTGACGAGTTCCCGGATCTCCTCCGGGCTGACCTCCTCACGACCCAGCGCCGGGTCGTTCCCGGTCAACCGGACGACGAGGTCGGTGGACTTGCCGAGCAGCCACACCACGGGCCTGGAAAGGGTGGCGAGCATGTCGAGGGGGCGCGCCACCATGACCGCCCAGCCCTCGGCCCGCTGCATCGCGATCCGCTTGGGCGCCAGTTCCCCCAGCACGAGGGTGAAGAAGGTCAGGACGATGGTGACCAACACGATCGACAGTGGTTCGGCGGCGGTACCGAAGAAGCCGAGCGGTTCGACGAGCGGTTGCGCGAGTGACACGGCCGCCGTCGCGGAGGCCAGGAAACCCGCCATCGTGATGCCGATCTGGATGGTGGCGAGGAACCGGTTGGGGTCGCGGGCGAGCCGGGCCAGCACCCTCCCGCCGCGCGAGGTGCGCTCCAGCCGCTGCAGTTGACTGTCCCTGAGTGTCACCAGCGCCATCTCACTTCCGGCGAACAGCGCGTTGACGAGGACGAGTACGAGGACCAGCAGCAGCTGGCCGGTATAGCCGCTCATGGCGGGGCGACCCTTTCGATCCGAGGATGGTGAGCTCACATGGTAAGGCCCCGGATATCGGCTTGGTCGGCCGTACGACGATCGGCATGCCTCGAATCATGCCGAATGTCCGGATTTCGGCCGTCATACGGCCCACCGAGCCGCGCTCGGCGGTGGATCGGGTCAAAGGATGAGCGGGGTCACTGGCCGGTGCGGCCGTCGATGCGTTCCCGCAACAGGTCGGCGTGGCCGCAGTGCCTGGCGTACTCCTCGATCATGTGGACGACGACGTCCCGCAGGGTGACGTCCTTGCCGCGGTTCTGGACCCGCATGCCCATGTCGGTCTGCGCCGCCAGGAACTCCTCCGCGAACCGGACCTCCGCCTCCCAGTCCCGCCACGCCCGGGCGATCACGTCGGCGTCGGCGACGGCACCGTCCCAGTCGGCGTCGGGATCCTCGGGCGTGCAGTACAGCTTGGGCGCGTCCAGGCCCGCCAGCACCCGCCGGAACCAGCCGCGTTCCACCTCGGCCATGTGCCTGATCAGGCCCAGCAGCGACATGGTGGACGGTTCGACGGATCGCCGGGCCATCTGTTCGGGGTCGAGTCCGTCGCACTTCATCCGGAGCGTGAGGCGGTAGATCCGCAGGTACTCCTGGTAGTTGCTCTTCTCGTCGGTGGGTTCGGAGCCGCCTTCACGCGGGTCGTCTTCGGGGTCGACCCACATGTCGGGGTATCTGCGTTCGGTCATGACGGAGATTCTGACCGGTGAACGCGCCGGAGGCGAGGGGGTATCCGCCTCCGGCGCGTTCACCGTCACACCCCGGCCCGGGAGCCGACCGGTTCACGGACCTCCGGGTCGGGGAGGGGCGCCGGTTCCGATTCGCTGAACCCGATACGGGCGTGGAGTCTCCGCAGTGGCGCGGGTGCCCACCAGTTGGCGCGTCCGGCGAGCCGCATGAGCGCGGGCACCATGACCGCGCGGATGATCGTGGCGTCCACGAGGACGGCCAGGGCCATGCCGATGCCGAGCTGCTGCAGGAACGACACCCGGCTGGTCGCGTAGACCGCGAACGAGACCGCGAGGATCAGTGCGGCGGCGGTGACCAGCGGCGCCGACCGGGCGATGCCGCGTGGGACCGAGCCGACCGGGTCACCGGTGCGGTCGTAGTCCTCCTTGATCCTGGCGAGTAGGAACACCTCGTAGTCCATCGACAGGCCGTAGGCGATGCAGAACATCAGCAAGGGGATGCTCGGTTCGATGCTGCCGGTGGGTGTGAATCCGAGCAGCCAGGCGAGCCCGCCGTCCTGGAAGCCCCACACCAGCACGCCGAACATCACGGTCAGCGACAGCATGTTGAGGATCGACGCCTTCAACGGCGCGACCAGGCTTCCGGTCATGAGGAACAGGACGAGGAACGTGACCAGCAGGATCAGTCCCGCCACCAGCGGCAGCCGCTCCACCACGCCGTCCCGGTAGTCGGCGAGTTCGGCCGGGTATCCGCCGACCGACACGGCGAAGGGCGCGGGTTCCGCACGGACGTCGGCGACCAGGCCGAGCGGGTCGTCGGCGAGCCGTTCCCCGGTGGGCACCACGACGATCCGCCCGGTGTCGGCCGCCAGGAACCGGCCGGGCGCGTCCCCGGCGGGCTCGCCCGCGACGTGGCTTCCGTGCGAGGAGTCGACACGTTCGACGCCGTCGATGCGCGACAGCCGGGCGGCGTAGTCGGCGGTGGCCGTGGCGTCCCAGCCGGTGCCGACCACGTACAGCGCGTCGGCGTCCTCGGTGCGGAACTCGTCACGGATGACGTCGTACATGTCCCGGACGGTCTCGCCGGCCGGAAGCACCCGGTCGTCGGGCGACCCGAAGTTCACGCCGACGGCGGGGGCGCCGAGGGCCAACAGTGCGACGAGTCCGGCCAGTGCCGCGGCCACCGGGCGGCGGGTGACCGCACTGGTGAACCGGTGCCATCGGTTCACCGAGGCGTCGGCCGGGCGGCGGCGGGTGACCCGGTCCCCCAGCAGCATCAGGACGGGCGGCAGGATCACCACCGCGCCGATCAGGGCGGTGAGCACCACGGCGATTCCCGCGTACGCGAACGAGGACAGGAACGGGAACGGGAAGACGAACAGGACCGCCAGCGAGGCCGCGACCGTCAGGCCACTGAACAGGACGGTCCGGCCGGCGGTGGCGACGGCGCGGCGGGCGGCGTCCCGGGGTGTCCGGTGCGCCAGTTCCTCCCGGAACCGGTACGTGACGAACAGTCCGTAGTCGACGCCGAGGCCGATGCCCATGACGAGCGCGATGTTGGCGGCGAAGGTGGACACCTCGGTGAACGAGGTGACCAGCCGGAGGATGGCGAGCGTCCCCACGACCGAGAACAAGCCGATCCCCAGCGTGATCAGTGCGGGAGCGATCCTGCGGTACACCGCCCACAACAGCAGCAGCACCAACGGCAGGACGATCAGCTCGGCGGTCATGAAGTCGGCGCGGGCCTGCCCGGCGACGGTGCGGAAGATCTGGTCGCCGCCGCCGAGGCTCACCTGGACGCCGGGTGGTGGCTCGGTCTCCGCGAGGACGTCCGCCTCGATCCCGGGGAGCGTCCCGGTGCGGACCAGGTCGGCGTCACCGGGCAGCCAGGCGAGTAGGAGGGCGTGTCGTCCGTCCTCGGAGGCGAGCGTCGCCGGGGCGGAGTCGTTCCAGTAGGACCAGGCGTCGCCGACTCCCGGGTGGTCGGCGACGCGTTCGGTGAGCAGGCGGCCGAACTCGACGACGGCGGCGGAGTCGACGCCTTCTTCGGCGCTGACTAGGATCGCGAGGTTGGGGCTGCCGGTGCCGAACCGTTCGGCCAACAGTTCCCGGGCGGCCAGTGACTCCGAGCCGGGTGCCTCGTAGCGGTTGAGCGCCAATGAGTCCACGGCACCGGCGGCGAGTGCGGCGAGCACGGCGAAGAGTCCGATGGAGACGCCGATGATCCAGCGGGGGAAGCGGGTGACGAGGTTTCCGATCATGCCCAGCCTTAGAATGCGAGTAATGAATCGTGTTTTCGACCGACAATAACACGAGTAAACGCTCGTATTCTCTGACCGGGTGAGTAGGATCCGAGACGATGACACCGACCGACACCGGAACGCCCCGCCGCCAGGAACGGGGCAGACGCCGCATGGAGCAGATCCTCCACGCGGCGGCGGACGAGTTCGCCCGGCTCGGCTACGAGGCCGCCACCACCAACGGCATCGCCGCGGCCGCCGGCATCTCACCCGGCTCGCTCTACCAGTTCTTCTCCGGCAAGGCCGACATCGCCCGCGCGCTGGCCGGGCTTTACCGGGAACAGCTCGACGCCGCCCAGTCCGCCGCGTTCACCCGTGAGGACCTTGCCGGGCTGCCGGTGCCGGACGTCGTCGCGGCCGTGATCGGGCCGCTCGTGGAGTTCAACATCGCGCACCCCGGGTTCAAGGCGCTGTTCGCCCGCACCGACATGCCCGCCGAACTGGCCGAGGCGGTCGCACCGATCCACGCCGTCATCCACGGGAAGGTCGGCGGGCTGCTCGCGGTGCTCCTCCCGGAGCTGTCCACGAAAGACCTCGAACGCGCCACCTCGGTCGCCATCCAGTTGGTGCGGGGGATGATGCCGCTGATCGTCGCGGCCGACCCGGCGGCCAGGCCCGCCCTGGTCACCGACCTCCGCAACGTCCTGGTCGGCTACCTCGACACCCTGCGCTGAGACCCCCGCCGCCACGCCCGGCCGCCTTCGCATGGTTCCGTGGTGCGGCCGCACGCACGGTGCCTCACCGGTCACCGGTGCAGGGCGGCGGCTGTCTCCGGGTCGGCGGGGAAGAACGACTCGATGGCCAGTTCCGCGACGGTGACGTCCATCGGGGTGCCGAACACCGTGGTCGTGCTGAAGAACGACAACACCGTGTCCCCGACGTCGATCCGCAGCGGCACCACCAGGCTGTGGTCGGGGGCGCGGTCGACGCCACCGGGATAACCGGCCAACTCCACGCGCAACCGTTCGAGCTCGGGGTCTCCGGTGACCCGGATCTGGTGGTCGAGCCGGCTCAGCACGTGCCCACGCCACTGTGGAAGGTTGCGGATGCGGGGCGCCACGCCGTCCGGATGCAGGCTCAGCCGCAACACGTTGACCGGCGGTTCGCGCAGTTCGGGCGCGCTTCCGGCGACGAGGGTGTCGACGGCGGCGTTCGCGTCCACCATGTTCCACAGTCGATCGACGACCACGGCCGGATAGGGCATGTGGCCGTCCAGGATCCGGATGAGGGCATCGCTGACGGTCCGCATCGACGGCCGTTCCAGCGGCGACTCGCCGTACGCCGGGGCGTGTCCCGCCGCGAGCAGGATGTCGTTGCGGTGGCGAAGTGGAACGTCGAGCTGTTCACACACCTTGAGGACCATCGAGGGGGTGGGACGGGATCGGCCCGTCTCGATGAAGCTCAGGTGTCGCGCCGAGACCCTGCACCGGACGGACAGGTCCTGTTGCGTCATGTGGCGGCGCCGGCGCCAGTCCCGGATCAGGTCTCCGGCGGTGTGGCGGGCGGTCGGCACCTCGGTGGTGGTCATGGTCGCGAGCCTAACCGGCCGGGTAACGCGCGGGATTACCTCGGAGGTAATCGACGGAGCCGCCCGGTCGGGAGAGGCTGGCGTCGTTCCCGCAACCCGGCGGGACGACGAACGAGGGAAACGACATGACCGACTACACCGCCATCGCCTCCCGTTACATCGACGCCTTCAACACCTCCGACCCGGCCGACCGCGCGGCACTGATCGCCGGTCTCTTCGCCGCCGACGTCGAGTACCGCGACCCGCTGGCCACCGTCTCCGGCCACGACGGTGTGAACGCCTTCATCGCCGGAGCTCACGCGCAGTTCCCAGGCTGGGTGTTCTCACTGGCCGGCCCGGTGGACGGACACGGCGACCAGGCCCGCTTCACCTGGACTCTCGGCCCCGAGACCGGGGACGCTCCCGTGCAGGGTTTCGACGTCGTCACCCTCGACGGTGACGGCCGGATCGACCGGGTGCTGGGCTTCATCGACCGGGCGCCGTCCGCCTGACCGCCACGGGGGTGGGCCGTCGGCCCGCCCCCGAAACGTCTCAAGCCCGGCCGACGCCGGTCAGCCCGCGTGGCGGCCCAGCTCGCGCAGGCCGGCGAGGAACTCGTCGACGTCGGGGACGGTGTCGGGGTCCGACAGGGCGTGGATCATCATCCCGGCGATCAACGCCATCTGCACCGCGCCCACGGTGCGCACGGTGGAGTCCGGTAGGTCGTCCTCGGGCGTGCGGGTGACGAGCGCCGCCATGCCGCTGCGGCCCTGGCGTTGGCCCTCGTTGAGCTGGACTCCCAGTTCCGGATCGCGTAGGCCGCGCATGACGGCCTCCAGGTTCGCCAGCCAGAACGTCCGGTTGTGCGAGAAGGACTCGATCAGTCCCGCCCACAGTGCCCGGAACGAGTCCTCCGCGTCGGCCTCGCCGGCGGCCGCCACGGACCTGCCTATGGCGTCGCCGGAGCCCAGCATGTCGAACAACGCCTCGTTGAGCAGCGCCTCCTTCGAGCCGAAGTGGTAGCCGATGGCGGCCATGGACACTCCGGCGGCGGATGCGAGGTCCCGGACCGTGGTCCGGTCGAAACCCTTCTCGAACAGGCACTTCTTCGCGGCGCCGAGCAACGCTTCACGGTTTCCCATCCCGGCATCGTACCCCGCCTTGGCGCATGCGCATGAGACGAACGAGTGAGGCATACGTCTCAGGCAAGCGCCTTGCGCATTTGCCCAAATCGGGTCTAGCGTGGTCGGCACACCCCACACGAAGGAGAAACCGTGTCCCCTCTCGCACGCGGCCTGATCGGCGCCGGAATCGGCGTCGCCCTCACCGTCGCCGCCGGAGCCGCCATCGTCGCCGCACCCGCCGACCGGCCCGATCCCGCCGTCGCCCACACCGCGACGGGCGACCTACGCGGCACGGTGACCGACGAGGTCCGCACCTTCCAGGGCATCCCCTACGCCGCGCCACCGGTGGACGCGCTCCGGTGGGAACCGCCCGCGCCGGCCGCCGACTGGGACGGCGAACGGGACGCCACCACCCCCGGCGCCGCGTGCCCACAACCGGCGGACCTGCCCATCTCGATGTCCCCCACCGACGAGGACTGCCTCTACCTGAACGTCACCACACCCGCCGACGCCCGTCCCGGTGACGACCTGCCGGTGATCGTGTGGATCCACGGCGGCAGCCTCACCTACGGCGACGGCGCCGGTTACGGAGCCGCCCGCCTGGCCGAACAGGGCGACGTCGTGGTCGTGACGGTCAACTACCGGCTCGGCGTGTTCGGCTTCCTGTCACACCCCGACCTGCCCGGCCACACCGCGAACCTCGGCCTACTCGACCAGCGTGCCGCCTTCGAATGGGTGCGCGCCAACGCGACCGCGTTCGGCGGCGACGCGGGCAACGTCACCGCCATGGGCCAGTCCGGCGGCGGTTACAGCGTCTGCGCCCAACTCGCCTCCCCCGGCTCCGCCGGACTGTTCGACCGGGCGATCGTCCACAGCGCCGGGTGTGTCGGCTCGGCCGACGCCACCATGGACCTCGACACGGCCCGGGCGAACGGCGTCGCCATCGCCACCGCCGCCGAGTGCGACGGCGCCGACCCCGCGACCTGCCTGCGGGCGGCCGACACCGAGGCGTTGATCGCGGCGGCCGGTGGCGGGCACTCCGACTTCCGGCCCGTCGTGGACGGAGACGTGCTGCCCACCGACCTGACCGAGGCGTTCTCGACCGGTGAGTTCCACCGTGTCCCGGTGCTGTACGGATCGAACCGGCACGAGGAGTCGGGCCGGCTCGGCGGCATCGAGATCGCCACCGGTACCCCGCTGGACGCGCAGGGCTACCTCGACCAGGTCACCGCCACCTTCGGCGACGACGCCCCGGCCGTGCTCGCGGAGTACCCGCCGTCCGACTACGCCTCGCCCGGTGAGGCGTTGACCGCCGTCCTCACCGACGCGAACTGGTCGCGCCACGCCTGGCGGACCGCCGAGACCCTGTCGGAGTACACCCCCGTGTACGCGTTCGAGATCACCCAGTCGGAGTCGCCGTGGTGGCGCGGCATGGACCGGCCGAGCTTCCCGCTGGGAACCGGGCACATGGCGGAGATGGCCTACCTGTTCGAGTACCCGCAGCTCGAAGACCTCGACGCGTCACAGCGGCGGCTCTCCCGAGACATGATCGACTACTGGACGGCGTTCGCCGCCGCGGGCGACCCCAACCACCGGGGCGCCCCGCGATGGGACCACTTCACCGCGACCGCGCCCTACACGCAGGGCCTGGCCGCCGACGCCCACGGCATCGGCGAGTCCGGCTTCGCCGAGTACCACCACCTGGAGTTCTGGGCGGGGCGCTGACCGTCGGACACGACTCGGCCCGGGTCCCGCACACACGCGGAACCCGGGCCGAGTCGTCGTGTCACATGTCGCCCGTTCCACCCGTCACCGGATGAGGCTGTACAGCAACCGGACCGCTTCGGCGACCTCACCGGAGCCGACCCGTTCGCCGGTCGGTTCCAGGACCACGGTGGGAAGCCAGTGGGTCATCTCGGGCAGGAGCGCCCGGTCGCCGGAACACGGCACGATCCCGACGAGTTCGTCCAGTGGCGGTCGGCCGGGAACGACCGGACAGACCATGACCCGACCGGTACCGGTGTCCAGGTGCATCCGGTTGGAGATGACGCACAGCCTCAGGGCGGGGTTGTCGAGATTGGTGCAGACGTCACCGGTCCGAAGCACCGTAGTTCCTCTTCATGCTCGCGGCGAGCGTCGCGGCGTACTCGTCCAGACCCAGCGCGGGGACGGTCTTCTCGGCGTACTCGGCCCACACGCGGGCGTCGTCGTCGCGGGAGATCAGATCCTCGATGTACTGGGACCGGTTCATGCCCTTGTCACCGGCGCGGCGGTCGACCAGCGCGGCGAGGCCCTCGGTGAGTGTGATGGTGACCTTCTCTTTCGCCATACGATCACCATACCGTCATATGGCGCCGTTTCGGCGCCCGCAATGGGGACGGCACGCGCAGGCGTCGCGACGAACACACGCGGGCTCCACGAACGGCCACCGGTCCCGTCGTCGCACGGCCGTGGGTCGCCTCGGGTGCCGCACGGGCACGGGATCCACGTCCCTTCGACACGCCGGGCGGGGCGGCGTCCACCGGGCGGGGCGCTGACCGTCGGACACGACTCGGCCCGGGTCCCGCACACACGCGGAACCCGGGCCGAGTCGTCGTGTCACATGTCGGTGCGCGGCACCTCGGTGCCGCCGCCCATCGCCTCCCACACCTCGTTGACGGTCTCGTACCGGCCGTCCGGCAACAGGCGACGCAACGCGCCCTGCACGCTGTCGGGTGCGTTGTGGTCCGCCGCCATCCGGCGGATCTCGTCGGCGTCGGCGGGGAATCGCCCGGTGTCGAGGAACCTGGCGACCTCGAACCGTCCCTCGACGTCGAGGCCGGTCATGCCCACCGGCGTACCGCCCCGTCCCGGTGACGCCTCGCCACCGGGCTCGTCCTCGGTCGGCGATTCGGCGTCCCGCCAGTGCCCACTGCGGGAGGACCCGCCGGGCCTGAGGTCCTTGGCGTTGGCGGCCAGCGAGTCGTCGACCGCCTTTCCGTGTTGCGAGTCGCGTCGAACCACGACTACCACCTCCTGTTGTCGGCCTACCCGGTGCCGGGTCGACGGAAACTCACCAACGCAGGACGGCCGCCAGCCCGTCCGCACCGTTCAGCCGCTCCGCGACCTCGGGCGGCACCATGGCCACCTCGGTGCTGTTGCGCAGGGCGAGCTCGATGAGCCGTTCCCCCAGGTCCGGTTCGTCCTGCATGCGGTCCGGGTCGGTGTCGGGCGGCAGAGTGTCACCGCCGACGAACAACCCGTCCGGGGTGCGGCGGCCGTGCCACTGCCCCTCGGTGTCCATCACGACGAGTTCCGCCCGGCCGTCCTGCACCGCGGCGAGGGTCTGGTCCAGGCCCCGCGTCGACAACTTGGTCTCCTCGATCCGGTTCACCAGGCCGAGGTCGCGGTCCCGCCGCGCGGTGGCGAGGTCGTCGGCGACCATGTCGGCGACCTGCGCGGGCGTCGTCTGCCCGAGCACCTGGGTACTGATGACGATCTGCGGACCGAAGCCCGATGCCAGGCGTTCGACCACGGCGTCACGCAACTGCGGTTCGCCCGCCAGCACCAGGAACCCCCAGTCGCGTTCCTCCGCGAACCGGCGCAGACTCTCGTGCCCGGTCGCCAGGAACCGCTTCAGGTGGGCGGCGCGTTTGCTGTCGAACAGGTCGGTCTGCGACGACGACTGCTGCGAACGCATCGGATTGTTGCGGGCGGGTCCGCGCATCTCCCGCCACTCGCCGGACGGGTCGTCGTACTCCAGGGTGGCCAGTTCCTCGCCACGGCCGAACTCGACCTCCAGGATGCGGAGGCCCTCACCGGCCGCGACCGCGACACCGGCGGGCGCGCCGGCCGCCCAGGCGCTCAACAGCGGCCGGACGTAACCGGTGTCGTCGCACACCACGCGGTCGCCGAGGTCCTGTTGCACCGAGATCCGGTAGACCTCGTCGGCGCTCAGCGGCGCGAACAGCGCCCGGCCGAGTCCCGGTGTGGAGCCGGCGGTCAACCAGTCCAGGTCGGGTTCCAGGGCGGGGAGCTTCCGGCGCATCGTCTGGTCGAACTCCCGGTCCCCGGAGTCCTTCGCCGCCGCCGACAGTTCGTCCAGGGCGTTCCGCAGCCGCAGCTCCCAGGCGGGCCGGTCGGAGGCCTCCTCGGTCGGGTCGGCCGTCACGTAGATGGACAGGACCCCGAGTGGGTCGGAGAGTCCGGCGAGTTCCCGCAGGCTGGAGCGGTCCAGGTTCATCACGTCACCGCCTTCGTCGAGGATGGTTTACATCGTGCTGCTTACCGAGGCGGTGCGCACCCAAACCTACAAAAAAGCCCTCCCGTCGCCCCGGTACGTGGCGGCCTCGGCCTCGACGACGTCGCCGCGCACCAGGTGGAGCCGGTCGACACGTTCGCACAGTTCACCGGCCTTGGCGTGCCGGAACCACACCCGGTCGCCGACGTGCAGCGAGTCGGCGGCGTCCCCGGTGAGCGGGGTCTGCACCTCTCCGGCGGCCTCCATCCCGGTCAGGCGCAGTCCGGCGGGCAACCAGGGGGTCGGCAACCGGCTGGTGCCGGCCTCACCGGACGCGGGCCAGCCGCCGCCGTGGACGGTGGCGATCCCGGGGCCGGGCCTGCGCACGACCGACACGGCGAACGCGGCGGCCGGGCGGGGCCGGAACGAGTCGTATCCGTCGAACAGGGTCGGCGCGTACAGGCCGCTTCCGGCGGTGAGTTCGGTGACGGCGGCGTCGGTGGCGGTGAGGCTGAGGCTCCCGGTGCCGCCGGCGTTGACGAACTCCAGTGGGGCGACCCGGCGGATCGCGGTGACCGCCAGGCCCCGGCGACGGCGCAGTTCGGTGAACGACCGGCGCTGCATGAGCCTGATGACCCCGGCGCGCATCCCCTCACCCTGCTGCACCCCCGCGATCTGGGCCTCGTAGCTCATGACTCCGACGAGCCGGAAGCCCGGCCGGGCGGCTATCGCCTTGGCGAGCCGGACGGCGTCGACGGGCCGGTGGACGGGCGAACGCCGGACGCCGACGTGGGCGCGCCCGCCGAACGGCCGCCAGGAGGCGTCGAGGTCGATGCAAACCCGCAGGACGGGCCGTCCGGCGGCGGGCTGGTGGTGGTCGATCCAGTCGAGTTGGGCGACGTCGTCGACCATCAGCGTGACCGCCTCGGCGAGGCGGGGGTCGGCGACCAGGGCGGCCAGGGCGGTGTGGTCGGCGGTGGGGTAGCCCACGACCGCGTCGCCGGTCACGCCGTTCTCGACCAGCCAGTTGGCCTCGGCGAGGCTGAACGCGAGGACGCCGGCGTATCCGGGCATCGCCAGGACGCGCTCCAGCAGGGCGCGGCAGCGCACCGACTTGCTGGCGACCCGGATCGGCAGTCCTCGCGCGGCGGCGGCCATGGCCGCGGCGTTGGCATCGAAGGCGTCCATGTCGACGATGGCCAGGGGCGGCGCGATCCGGGCGGTGGCGGCGTCGTATCGCTCCCGCAGTCCCCGACTATCGTGAGAGGTATTCATGTTCGCAGCATAGCCCCGTCGTTACGGCGCTCACAACACGTCGTGTGAGGCAGCGCCGTTACCGACAGGGGTGTCCGGTCACCACGTTCGACGCCGATACTCTGTCGAAGGTTGCACACGGTTCACACTTCGAAAAGGCGGACGGCCAATGGCAGGCGTGGCGGATCTCAAGGCGATTCTGCGGATCCGTCCGTTCCGGCGACTATGGACGGTCCTCGGCCTGACCGCCACCGGCGACTGGCTCGGCCTGCTGGCCGCCACACTGTTCGCCGCCTCCCAGTTCGACAACCCCACCGCGCAGGGCGCCGCGTTCAGCTCCGTCATCATCATGCGGCTGCTGCCCTCACTGGTCCTCGGCCCCATCGCGGGCGTCTTCGCCGACCGGTTCGACCGCCGCATCACCATGGCCGTGTGCGACTTCCTGCGGTTCGCGCTCTACCTGTCGATGCCGCTGGTCGCGGTGTGGGTGGGCGGCGGCATCCGCGCCGCCACCTGGATCGTCATCGCGCAGTTCATGATCGAGGCCGTCAGCATGATGTGGATGCCCGCCAAGGAGGCGGCCGTCCCCAACCTGCTCCCGAAGAGCCGGCTCGAATCCGCCAACCAGCTCTCCCTGCTCACGACCTACGGGATAGCGCCCGTCGTCGCCTCCGGCGTCATGTCGATCCTCGAATCGGTCGCCGTGTCGGAATGGCTCGCCGGGTTCGGCGACTGGGCGCAACCCTCCGCGATCGGGCTCTACATCAACGCCCTCGCCTGGCTCACCGCCTCGGTCACCGTCTTCTTCTTCATCCCCGAGATCAGCATCCGGCGCGGCGCCGACGCCGTCAACAAGGGCGAGAGCCAGGGCATGATCCGCCAGTTCACCGAGGGCTGGCGCTACGTCGGACGTAACCACACCATCCGCGGCCTGGTCTTCGGCATCATGGGCGCGTTCGGGGGCGCGGGCGTCGTCATCGGCACCGGCCCGTTCTACGCCGGCTCGCTGGGCGGCGGCGGCGCGACGTTCACGGTGCTTTTCGCGACCATCTTCATCGGCCTCGGCATCGGCCTCGTCGTCGGCCCGATCGCGGTGCGCGACCTGTCCCGCCGCCGGTGGTTCGGAATGAGCATCGTGCTGGCGGGCATCGGCCTGCTGCTCAACGCGATCGCCCCGCTGCTGTGGATCGCCGTGCTGGGCACCCTCATCGTCGGCACCGGCGCGGGCATGGCCTTCCTGGCCGGCATCACCCTCCTCGGCCGGGAGGTCGACGACGCGGTACGCGGCCGCATCTTCGCGTTCATCAACACCGGTGCGCGGGTCGTGCTCATGGGAAGCGTCGCCGGCGCCGGCGTGGTAGCCGGTTACGGTTCCGCCCGGCGGGTCGATCTGTGGCTGTTCTCGATCGACCTGTCGTTCAGCCGACTGCTGCTGCTGGTCGCGGCGGCGTTGAGCGTGTTCGCGGGCGTCCTGGCGTTCCGGCAGATGGACGACAAACCCGGCGTCCCGGTCCTGGCCGACCTGTGGGGCTCGATCCGGGGACGGCCGCTGCTGCCGGGCACCGCCGCGGGCGGCATGTTCGTCGTGTTCGAGGGCGGCGAGGGCTCCGGCAAGTCCACCCAGGCGGTGAAACTGGCCGCGTGGCTCCGGGTGCGCGGGCACGAGGTCGTGCTCACCCGGGAACCCGGCGCCACCGACCTGGGCAACCGCATCCGGTCGCTCGTCCTGGAACCGCAGTCCGGCGGCGCCCCCAGTCCACGCGCCGAGGCGCTGCTGTACGCCGCCGACCGGGCGCAACACGTCGACAAGGTGCTGCGGCCCGCCCTGTCACGCGGCGCGGTCGTCGTCTCCGACCGCTACATCGACTCGTCACGGGCTTACCAGGGCAGCGGACGCCAACTCCCCGACGACGAGGTCGCCTGGCTGTCCAACTGGGCCACCGACGGCCTCAAACCCGACCTCGTGGTGCTGCTGGACATCGACCCCGTCACCGGGCTGCGCCGCGCCACCGAGGGCGGCAAGGCCGACCGACTGGAACAGGAGTCCGTGGAGTTCCACGAGAAGGTCCGCGACAAGTTCCGCGACATCGCGGCCGCCGACCCAAACCGCTACCTCGTCGTGGACGCCTCCCAGACGCCGGAGGAGATCTCGGAGCGGATCAACGCGCACGTCGGGCAACGACTGGCCGCCCCCACCGACGGCCGCAACGAATCCGGCTGGCCCGAGTTCGGCGGCGGTTCCGCCGGGAGTCCGGGCTCCGATCCCGAACCCGGCGGCGATACGCCCGAGCCGGGACCGGTGGCCGACGCGCCCGAACCGACCACGGTCATGCCGAAGGCCGACCGGGACGACGACGCCACCACCGTCATACCGAAGGCCGACCGGGACGACGACGCCACCACGGTCATCGACCCCGAGGCCACCGCCGTGATCGCGCGGCCGGAACGACCCGCCGTGGACCCGACCACCCCGCTGCCCAAGTCGGGAGGCAAGCGGGAACACCCCGGCGGCCCCGACGACGACCCCGGCCCGCCACCGGTCAAGTTCAAGACCGGCCGGGCCACGCCCTGACCTCGCCCGACCACCGCGGTCACCGCGCCGACGGGGCGGGGACCGGGTGTCGGCGGCGACGGGGCGGGGACCGGGTGTCGGCGGCGACGGTTAGGGTCGGGCAATGACCGGCAAAGTCTTCGATCGGCTCATCGGGCAGCCCGACACCGTCGCGGTGCTGGCCGCCGCCGTGGCCGCCGCCGCCGAAGGCCGCAGCGGCATGACCCACGCGTGGCTGTTCACGGGACCGCCCGGTTCCGGCCGGTCGGTGGCGGCGCGTGCGTTCGCCGCCGCGTTGCAGTGCGACCGGGGCGGCTGCGGAGACTGTTCCGCCTGCCGGACCACGCTGGCGGGCAGCCACGGCGACGTCACCCACGTCGTCCCCGACGGTTTGAGCATCGGCGTGGCGACCATGCGCGACCTGGTGCTGGCGGCAGGCCGGGCGCCCAGCACCGGGGCCTGGCAGATCCTGGTCATCGAGGACGCCGACCGGTTGACCGAGGCGGCCGGCAACGCCCTGTTGAAGTCGATCGAGGAACCCCCCGAACGCACCGTCTTCCTGCTGTGCGCGCCCTCGGCCAACCCGGCCGAGATATCGGTCACCATCAAGTCGCGGTGCCGTCACGTGGCGTTGCGCCAACCGTCGGTCGACGCGGTGACCCGGTTGCTCGTGGAGCGGGACCGGATCGACGTGGGCCTCTCCCGGCTCTCGGCGTCGGCGGCGCAGGGGCACATCGGCCGGGCGAGGCGGCTCGCGACCGACCCGCAGGCACGGGAGCGCCGGGACGCGATCCTGTCGGTGCCGCGCCGGTTGACCGGGGTCTCGGCGTGCTTCGCGGCCGCCGACGCGCTCATCTCGGCCGCCGAGTCCGAGGCGGAGGCCGCCAACGAGGGGCTCGCCGAGCGGGAGAAGGCGGAACTGGAGACCGCGCTGGGCAAGGGCGGCACCGGCAAGGGCGCGACCAAGGCCGCCCGGGGCAGCGCGGGTCAACTCAAGGACCTGGAGCGGCGGCAGAAGAGCCGGATGACCAGGACTCAGCGGGACACCCTGGACCTGGCGCTGGTGGACCTGGCGGCGTTCTACCGGGACGTGCTGGTGACGAGGCTGGGCGCGCCCGTCCCGGCCGTACACCTGGACGCGGTGGAGACCGCGCGGGCGGCGGCGGCGAGCTGGACTCCGGAAAGCATCCTGCGACGCATCGACGCGGTGCTCGCCTGCCGGGAGGCCATCGCCGCGAACGTCCGGCCCCGGATCGCCGTGGAGGCGATGATGCTCGCCCTGTGGAAGGGCTGACCCCGCCCGGCTCCCCTTTCTCTCGCCTTGGGTGGTCTGAGGCCCATCGACGTGCCTCGAATAGGCCCTGATGTCCGATTTTTCACGGGCCTACGCCCACCCAGGGCGGGCCTGCCGCCACCCAAGGCGTTTTCGAGGTGGCGGGAGGGTGCGGGGTGGGGTATTTTGTATACGTAGGCGTTTGCGTATATGAATGGAGTGCGACATGACGGCTGTACTCGTCGTCGGAGCCGGTCCGGTCGGCCTGACCGCCGCGGTATCGCTGGCCGCCCAGGGCGTCGCCGTGCGGCTCATCGACCGCGCGGACGGTCCGGCCGCGACCTCGCGTGCCAACATCCTCCACGCCCGGGGCACCGAGGTGCTGCGTCGGCTCGGCGCGCTGGGCGACCTCCCGCGACGGTCCGTCGCGCCCATGGGCATGACCATGTACGTCAAGGAACGGCCGATATCGACCATGCGGTTCAACCCCATCGAGGGCGAATCGGTACAGGCGTTGTTCGTCTCCCAGGCCGACGTGGAGACCGCCCTCCGCGACCGGTTCGCCGCGCTCGGCGGCACCGTCGAATGGGGACGCGAACTGGTGTCCCTGACACCCGGCTCCGACGAGGTCGCGATCACCACCGCAGACGGCGAACACCTCCGCGCCCGGTACCTGATCGGCGCCGACGGATCCCACAGCACGGTCCGGGCGAAGGCCGGCATCGACTTCCCCGGCACCTCCGTCGTGGAACGCTTCCTGCTGGCCGACGTGCACGCCGACTGGGCGCAGACCCGCGAGAACTCCGCGGGCTGGTTCCACCGCGACGGCATCCTGCTGGCCATGCCGATGCCCGACGAGACTGGACGGCTGTGGCGGCTGATGGGCGACGTCCCCGCCGACGACCGGCGGTGGAGCGACGCCGACATCATCGCCGGATTCGACGCGATGATGCGGGAACGCGCCGGGCACACCGACTTCCGGCTGCACGATCCGGTGTGGACGTCGGTGTTCCAGATCCATCGGCGGCTCGCCGAGACCTACCGGCGGGGGCGGGTCCTGTTGGCGGGCGACGCCGCCCACATCCACAGCCCGATGGGCGGCCAGGGAATGCTCACCGGAATCGGCGACGCCGAGAACCTCGCGTGGAAACTGGCACTCGTCCTGGACGGCACCGCCGGCCCGGGACTGCTCGACACCTACCAGGCCGAACGCCGCCCGATCGCGGAGGAGGTCCTGCGCCGCACCACCGGGAACACCCGTCTCCTGGTCGGTGAGTCGGCGGCGGGCCGGCTGCTCCGCGACCGTGTCATCGTTCCGCTGATGAACCTGCCCGCCGTACAGCGGCAGGGCACCAAGGTCGCCTCCCAGTTGTGGACGACGTACCGGGGCGGGCCACTCGGCGGCCGGGCATCCGGCGCCGGAATCCGCCCGGGTGACCGGGTCCCCGACCGCGACTGCCTCCACGACGGCGAACGGGTACGGCTCCACGACGCCCTCGGCGACGCGTGGGTGTTGTCGGCGACCCCGCAGGCGGCCGACGAGTTGTCACCCGTCGCCGTCGCGCGGCTGGGAGACCGGGTCCGGATACGGCGACCCGTCACCCCGGAACCTGCGATGCTGATCCGGCCCGACGGACACCTGGCCTGGCGCGGTGACCGTGCCGCCGGGATGGCACAGTGGCTCGACGAGGCGCTGCACGTGACGGGAGGCTCATGACCACGCCCAACGGACCCGGCAGGCCCCGCGACCCCGCCGTCGACGCGGCGATCCTCCGGGCCGCCGTGGAACTCCTCATCGAACGCGGCGTACCCGGTGCCGGGATCGAACAGATCGCCCAACGCGCCGGGGTGGCGAAGGTGTCGGTGTACCGGCGGTGGAAGTCGAAGAGCGCGCTCCTCGCCCACGCCGTGGAGAGCCTGCGTGAGGAGATCCCGGATGTGGAGAGCACCGGGCGACCCGCCGGGGAGCTTCCGGTCACCATCGACGAACTGCTACCACGTTGGGGCGCGCTGCTCACCGATCCCCGCTACCGGTTGTTGACCGCGCGCCTGGTCGGCGCCGGACCGGAACACCCCGAGCTGTTGGCCGCCTACCGGGAGCACCACGTGCTGCCCCGCCGCCGGCGCTCCACGGCCATGCTGGCCGGGGCGGTGGCCGCCGGGCTGTTGCCGGAGGACACCGACGTCGAGATGCTGGTGGACATGATCTCCGGCGCGGTGATCCAGTACCTGCTCATGGAACCGACCGAACCGGACGCCGCCGAGATCGAGGACTACCTGCGCCGGCTGCTCACCCAGGCCGGTCTGTACCGGCGGCCGTGACCGGGCTTCTCGGGCTTTCAGGCGGCCTGCGGGTGGACGAGTGGCACGGAACGACGGGTAGTGCGGTGCCACCGGTCGGACACCCGGGACACCGTGACCCGGGCCGATTCGGCGCCCACACCGGCGGGCGGTTCGCAGCGGTCCAGGTCGATCAGCCGCGCACCCGGCGTCGCCGACAACACCGGGGACGCCGTCGCGCACACCACCTGTGCGCCGGAGTCCGCCAACTCGCGCAGCCGCGCGGCCAACCGGACGAGTTCGGGCTCGGGCAGCCCACGTTCCGGCGTGTCGATCAGGTACAGCTCCGGCTCCTGGAACAGTTCCTCGAACACGGTCAGGAAGTCACCGTGTCCGGTGCGGCGGGCGGTGCGGGGCGGTCTCGCCAGCAGTCCCGCCACCGAGGAACCGGACAGCAGGAAACCCTGCGGTGTCAACCGTTGCCGTGCCGAGCGGTGACCGGTGTACTCCAGTCGCACCGCCTCCGCCAACCGGGGCTCGGCGGCGAACCGGGCGTCGCGGACCGGCAGCCCGTGGGCGCGGCCGATCGCCGACAGCAGCGCCGATCCCGACGACTGCCGGGCGGCGGTGAGGAACGTCAGGGGACCGGTCAACGTCACACCACGGGTGCGCAACCACCACAGGCTCTCGGGCCGCAACGGCCACAACGCGTCCGACCGTGAATGCCCGTATGCCGACAGGAACACGCGTCTGAGCAACACGCCGACTTCACCTCCACAATGGCGAGGGGGTAACCATTGCGGCCGAAGGTATCCGGCGAATACGACATCCGGGCGAATTCCGGTGTTCGAAACGGCGTCCACCGGTCACGCTCGGCAGCGGCGCGGGTAATCGGGACGAGGGGAACACCGACACCACGACCCGGACCATGAGGATCGTCGACACCACCAGCAGCAGGTAACCGAACACCTGGTACAACCGGATCTCACTGGTCACCAGCGGTCCCGCCTGACTGTCCAACAGCAGCACCGCCATGATGCCAGTGGTGGCGGCCAGGACCGTCAACACCGCCTGACCGAGGAAACCCGCCATGACCGCGCGATCCCGGGAGTCGGCGAACAACCTGATGTTGGCCGACAACCTGCCGTGTTCGAGGGCGGCGCCGATCCGCTCGATGCGGCGGGGGATCCGGCGCAGCGTCGGCAACATGCGGTGCAGTTCCTCCACCGCGGCGTCCCGCAACGACGTCGGCGCCAGCATCGCCGCGAACTCGCGTTGCGCGAACGCCCGCGCCTCCTCCACGATGTGGAAGCCCGGAGCGAGCGCGCTCAACGTACCCTCCACGGTAGCCAATGCGCGGAAGACCGCGGCGATCTCCCTCGGCAGCGCCACACCGTGCGTGGACACCAACTTGAACAGGTCGGTGAACATCTCGGCGTCCGGCGCCTGCCCGGCGGTGAGATGCCGGGCCATGAACCGGCCGAGGGCCCGCTCCAGCCGATCGGTGTCGACCTCGTCGGTCCGTTCCATGATCTCCATGAGACCGTCGTGCAACGCGGCCGGATCCCGCTGGTCGACGGCGAGCAACACCTGCCGCAGGGAGCCCTGCAGCCCGGTGTCGATGCGCCCCACCGAGCCGTAGTCGATGAGTGCCAGGCGATCCCCCGGCAGCAGCATGATGTTGCCCGGGTGCGGATCGGCGTGGAAGACGCCCTCGATGAGGATCTGCCGCAGCAGGCAGTCGAGCAGCGCACCCGCCAGCCGGTCGGCGCGCGGCCCCTTCGGCACGCCTTCCGAGAGCGTCCGGCCTTCGAGGAACTGCATCACGAGCACCTGCTCGCCGCTGTACCGGTGGTGCACGGTGGGAAGCACCACCGCGCTCTCGGACTCCGCGTCGGCGGGCGCGGCCGAGGCGACGGTGGCGATGTTGCGCGCCTCCACCCGGAAGTCGAGTTCCTCCCGCAGGGCGATGGCGAAACCCTCCGCGAGGTCTCGCACACCGATGCGGCGCGCCCACTCCGCCCGCCGGTGCAGGGTGCGCGCCAACCTGTCGACTATGTCCAGGTCGCGTTCGACCTGTCCGGTGACGCCCGGCCGGCGGACCTTCACGACCACGTCGCGGCCGTCGCGCAACCGCGCCCGGTACACCTGCGCGATGGAGGCCGCCGCCAACGGCACGGTGTCGAACTCCGCGAACACCTCCGACACCGGCCGACCGTAGTGGGCGGTCAACTGGGGCTCGATCGCCTCCCAGGTGGCGGGGGCGACCTGGTCCTGCAACCGGGAGAGCTCCGCGATCACCTCCGGCCCGAACAGGTCCCGCCGGGTGGACAACACCTGGCCGAGCTTCACGAAGGTCGCCCCGGCCTGCTCCATCGCCAGCCGGGCCGACCTGGCGAGCGCCGCCGGCCCCGCGCTGCCGGCCCGTCCGGCGAGATAACCGCCGAGCCCGTGCCGGACCAGGATCGAACTGATCTGCCAGTACCGCCAACCGCGCCTGCCCCGCCGGTACAGCGAACGCGCCCGGCCCACCACGCCGCCCGCGCCCGGGGTGACGACCTCGCCGATCGCCAACACCACCAGGATCGACACGAAGATGACGCCGAGGAAGATCGCGAAGTAGGAGCCGCGCGTATCCGGGTCGACCAGTCGCGGCCCCACCGTCATGCCGCCGATCGCGACGCCCACGAAACCGGCGATACCGGCCCGGACCAGCCCGACCCGGAGCCCCATCACCCGCGCCATCGCCTTGATCAGGAGCACGACGACCAGCATCATTCCGAAGAACATGATCATGCCCAGCAGCCATTCGACATCGGACTGCAGCACCTCGGGTTCCTCCCACATTCCGCCCACCGTACCGGGTTGCGACGCACCCGGATCGGGGACTGCGGGCGGGTGGCGCGACCCGACGGGTACCGCTCGGCGGGTGGCCACGCCGGCACGGCGGCACAGGGCGGCGGGCGCCGTTCACGCAAGCACCCGCCGCCCGGACCCACCGGTCATCCACAGGCAACCGGTTATCCACAGGCCCCGTCGTTCGCGCTGTACAGCGGCCCCGTTCACGGTCTACGCTCGAGATATGGGGCGGAGGTTGGAGGCCCCCGGCGACTCCGGAACGCGGAATGCCACGGGCAGAGCGGGTCTACGACCCGTCCGGGGGGGCTCGGGGGTGGGCTCAGCCGCCGGTCATGCGGCGCACGTCCAGTGCCCGGTCCAGTTGCTCCTCCGTGAGGTTGCCGTTGTCGAGGTGGCCGCGTTCCACCACGACCTCCCGGATCGACCTGCGCTCCGCCAACGCCTGCTTGGCGACCGCCGCCGCCTCCTCGTACCCGATGTACCGGTTGAGCGGCGTGACGATGGAGGGTGAGCCCTCCGCGTACTCGCGGCACCGGTCGACGTCGGCCGTCAGGCCCGCCACGCAACGCTCCGCGAAGACCTCCGCGACGTTGGCGAGCAGCCGGATCGACTCCAGCAGGTTGCGCGCCATGACCGGCATCATGACGTTCAGCTCGAAGTCGCCGCTCGCGCCGGCGTGGGCGATCGCGGCGTCGTTGCCGATCACCTGTGCCGCCACCATCCGTACCGCCTCGCACAGCACCGGGTTCACCTTTCCGGGCATGATGGACGATCCCGGTTGCAGGTCCGGCAACCGCAGTTCGGCGAGTCCGGCGCGGGGCCCCGAACCCATCCAGCGGATGTCGTTGGCGATCTTCGACATCCCGACGGCGACGGTGCGCAACTGCCCGGAGAGCTCCACAAGGGAATCCCGGGAGCCCTGTGCCTCGAAGTGGTCGCGGGCCTCCGACAGCGGCAGGCCGGTCCATTCGGCGAGCCGGCTGATCACCGCCGCCGCGAACCCGGGCGGCGTGTTGACGCCGGTCCCGACCGCGGTGCCGCCCAGCGGCAGCTCCGCGAGCCGCGGCAACACCGACTGCAGCCGTTCCAGGCCGTACCGCATCTGGGCGGAGTATCCGGAGAACTCCTGCCCGAGGGTCACCGGTGTCGCGTCCATCAGGTGCGTCCGGCCGGCCTTGACCACGTCGGTGAACTCGCGGCTCTTCTCACCGAGGGTCCCGGCCAGCGTCTCCAGTGCGGGCGCCAGCGACGACACGACCGCCTCGGTGGCGGCGATGTGCACCGAGGAGGGGAACACGTCGTTCGACGACTGCGACGCGTTGACGTGGTCGTTCGGATGCACGGCGAGCCCACCGGCCCCGGCCAGCGTCGCTATCACCTCGTTGGCGTTCATGTTCGAGGACGTGCCCGAACCGGTCTGGAACACGTCCACCGGGAAGTGCTCGTCGTAGGTGCCCTCGGCCACCTCCCGCGCGGCGGAGGCGATGGCCCCGGCCAACTCCGCGTCGATCACCCCCAGTTCGCCGTTGACCTCGGCGGCGGCGGCCTTGATCAACGCCAGCGCCCGGATGTGGCCGCGTTCCAGCCGCACGCCCGAGATGGGGAAGTTCTCCACCGCGCGTTGGGTCTGGGCCCGCCAGGCCGCCCAGGCGGGCACCCGGACCTCGCCCATGGTGTCGTGTTCGATTCGCACATCACCCGATTCAGTCATGTCGCCATCCTCTCTCACGTGCGGCACGGTCACCGGCATTCGGCGGTGGCGGCGGTCACCGCGCCCCGGCTCGTCCGAGGACGGGGCACGCGACGCGCTGCGTTAGGGTCGCTGTGCCGCCTGCCCACGGTGCCGGGTACGGCGTGCCCGGAGACCGGAGCCCGGTACCGGTCCGGCGGGCGCAGGGGCGGTGTGCCGGGTTTCACGCAGAGAGGGTGGACATGTCCGATAACGCGGTGGTGACCGAGGCGCGGCGGCGGCGTACGTTCGCGGTGATCTCGCATCCGGACGCCGGCAAGTCCACGATCACCGAGGCGCTGGCGCTGCACGCGCAGGTGATCGGGGAGGCCGGCGCCGTCCACGGCAAGGGCGGCCGCAAGGGCGTGGTCAGCGACTGGATGGCCATGGAGCAGCAGCGGGGCATCTCGATCACCTCGGCGGTACTGCAGTTCGCCTACCGCGACTGCGTGGTGAACCTGCTCGACACCCCCGGTCACGCCGACTTCTCCGAGGACACCTACCGGGTCCTGACCGCCGTCGACTGCGCCGTCATGCTGCTCGACGCCGCCAAGGGCCTGGAACCGCAGACGCTCAAGCTGTTCGAGGTGTGCCGCCACCGCCGGATCCCGGTGATCACGTTCATCAACAAGTGGGACCGTCCCGGCATGGCCGCGCTGGAACTGCTCGACGAGATAGAGACCCGCATCGGGGTGCGTCCCACGCCGCTCACCTGGCCGGTCGGCATCGCCGGGGACTTCCACGGTGTGATCGACCTGCGCGCCGACCACATGGTCCACTTCGAACGGACGCCGGGCGGCAGCCGCGCCGCGATCGAGGAGGTGGTGGCCGCCCCGGAGGCCGCCGCACGCTACGGGGACGACTACGGCACGGCGGTCGAGGAGATCGAACTGCTCGCCGCCTCCGATCAGGCGCACGATCAGAAGCTGTTCCTGGAGGCGGTCACCACACCGGTCCTGTTCGGTGCGGCGGTCGCCAACTTCGGTGTCCGGCAACTCCTCGACGTCCTCATCGAACTCGGTCCGCCGCCTTCGCCGACCCCCGACGTGTCGGGTGAGCCGCGGCCGATCGAGGCGCCGTTCTCGGGTTTCGTGTTCAAGATGCAGGCCAACATGAACCCCGCCCACCGCGACCAGGTCGCGTTCCTGCGGGTCTGCTCGGGCCGGTTCGAACGGGGGATGGTCGTCACGCACGGCCCGTCCGGGCGGCCGTTCACCACCAAGTACGCCCAGGCGATGTTCGGGTCGTCCCGCGACACCATCGACGAGGCGTACCCGGGTGACGTCATCGGGCTCGTCAACGCCACCAACCTGTCGATCGGCGACGCCCTCTACGTCGATCGCAAGGTGACGTTCCCGCCGCTCCCCTCGTACGCGCCGGAACACTTCGCGGCGATCCGGACCACCGACACCTCCAAGGCCAAGCGGTTCCGCAAGGGGATCGCGCAACTCGACGCCGAAGGCGTCGTCCAGGTCCTCTACTCGGATCTGCGCGGCGAACAGGCGCCGGTGCTGGCGGCGGTCGGTCCCATGCAGTTCGAGGTCGCCGCACACCGGCTGCAGCAGGAGTTCTCGGTTCCGGTGACCGTCGACAGTCTACCGTTCTCGATGGCCCGGCGCACCGACGCGAACGGCGCGCTGGCACTGCGGGGGGCGCCCGGGGTGGAGACGTTCACCCGGGCGCGGGACGGCGCGGTCCTTGCGGCCTTCCCGAACCGTTGGCGCCTGCAGACCGTCGCCAACGACCACCCGGACGTGCCGTTGGAGCCGTTGCTCGCCGACACCGATCAGGCGGCCACACCGGCCGGGTAGTCTGATCGCGATTCTTCGCAGGAGGGACCTTTGGCCGCAGACGGATCGCGTTACGAGTTCCCGGATCCGCCCCCGCCCACCAAGGCGGTCCCCGCCGTGCAGTGCTTCGACATGCGCGGTGCGCGGGTGATCGTCGGTGCGGCGGGTCGGGGCTGGCGCGGGGATCTGCGCGCGGACGACCCGATCATGCGCGGTGGCGAGCTGTGGGTCCCGGTGCTGCCGGAGAGCGAGTTCTACCGGTCCGAGGACGACGGCGACGAGGCGATCGCGGCACTCCATCCGGTGGAGACCGTGTGGGTGGAGCAGGCGGATCCGGCCATGGACCGCAGGACCGCGCCGCCGCACCTGTTCGAGAGACTGGTGGACAACGAGTCCCCGCCGACCCGGTATCCGGTGCCCGCCAGTGACGTTCACGGCCTGACCGGCCGCCGGGTCTGGGTGTGGCGTTCGGGCGAGTTCCTGGCGGATCTGCGTTGTGTGTGCGAGGCGTTCGAGAACTCCGAAGGGGACATCGCGATAAACGTCTGCGCGGAACGGGACTGGTACCGGTGGGCGCGAACCGGTAAGGCGCCGCGGATCGACGAGGCGTTGATCCACCTGGCGTGGGTGGAGCACTAGCCGGCCCCTTTCGACGGTCCTCATCGGGACGTCGGGGACGCGCGGGATTCCGGCCCGGCCTCGGTAAGGCTTTCTAACAGTTCTGCCTGCGACGACTGCGAACTGTGGTCGCGCCCATACGGGGAAAGCGGTACACTTGACGCCTTATGTATGCGTCTCCCCTCGATCACCTTCGCGACATCTGCCTGGCGCTCCCCGAGACCACTGAGGCCGGTGCCGCCGACGATCCGATTTTCAGTGTCAAAGGGAAGACCTTCGCCACCGGCCACCACATGGGAGACGGATACGCCGTGTGGTTCAAGGCCACCCCCCAGACCCGCGAACGCCTCCTGACCTCCGCGCCCGGGTTCTTCGCACCGCGCTATGTGGGCAGACACGGTTGGCTCGGAGCCTGGCTCGACGACGGGTGCGATTGGACGGAACTCACCGAGCTGCTGCGCGACTCGCACCGGATGACCACGTCCCCCGGACTGCTCGACCTGGCCGCGCAACGGGATCCGGTCGGCTTAGCGGGGTCAGCGGTCGCCGCGTGACATCTGGATGAGGCTCATCGCCTCGGCGCGCGACTTCGCGTTGTCCCGCAACGTTCCGCGGACCGCGGAGGTGAGCGTCTTGGCGCCCGGCTTACGGATGCCCCGCATCGACATGCACATGTGCTCGCACTCCACGACGACGATGACGCCCCGCGCCTCCAGCGTCTCCAGCAGCCGGTCGGCGATCTGCGAGGTGAGCCGCTCCTGCACCTGGGGCCGCCGCGCGTACGCCTCGACGAGCCTCGCCAACTTCGACAGGCCGGTGATCCGGCCGTGCTCACCGGGGATGTATCCGATGTGCGCGTAACCCACGAACGGCAGCAGGTGGTGTTCGCAGAAGCTCGCGACCTCGATGTCCCGGACCACGACCATCTCCTCGTGCTCCTCGGCGAAGCTGGTCGTGAGGATCTCCGAAGGGTCCACGCGCAGACCCGCGAACAGTTCCGCGTAGGCGCGCGCCACCCGGGCGGGAGTGCGGCGCAGCCCCTCGCGGTCGGGGTCCTCGCCGACACCGATCAGGATCTCCCTGACGGCCGCCTCGATGCGCGGGATGTCGACGCGGTCCTCCACGGGACCGCCACCGAGCCGCCCGTTGACGATCCGTGCCGCCTCGTGATCCATGTCGAGTTCTGTCACCGGACCAGCCTATGCGGACGGGCGGGTCCGCAGCGACCCGAACGGTGCGAGACGTATCACGTACCACTTATACGCCGAACGGCCGCCCCGGAGCTCCGGGGCGGCCGTTCGGCGTGATCCGCTCAGGACTCGTCGAGCACCGGCGGTTCCGGGTCGATCGCGTCGGGCGACGGTACGGGCAGCTCGATCGGCGGGCGGCTGGACGGGCGGCGCTTGCCGGTGCCGTTGAACGGCGACATCGGCGGGCGCTTCACGACGTCCTTGGCGATCCGCTCCAGGTCCTCCTGGGTCAGGGTCTCCTTGTCGAGCAGCTCCACGACCATCTGGTCCAGCACGTCACGGTACTGGTCCAGGATCTCGTACGCCTCGTCGTGCGCCAGCTCGATGAGCGCGCGGATCTCCTCGTCGATGGTCGCGGCGACCTCGTCGGAGTAGTCGCGCTGGTGGCCCATGTCGCGGCCCAGGAACGGCTCCGAGTTGGACGTCCCGTACTTCACCGCGCCCAGCTTGGCGCTCATGCCGTACTCGGTGACCATGGCCCTCGCCAGCGCGGTGGCCTTGTTGATGTCGTCCGAGGCGCCGGTTCCCGGGTCGTGGTAGACCAGTTCCTCGGCGGCCCGGCCACCCAGCGCGTACGCGAGCGTGTCGATCATCTCCGAGCGGGTCTGGGAGTACTTGTCCTCCGTGGGGAGGACCAGCGTGTGACCCAGCGACCGGCCGCGCGGCAGGATCGTCAGCTTGTGCACCGGCGCCGCGTGCGGCAACGCCAACGCCACCAGGGCGTGGCCGCCCTCGTGGTAGGCGGTCATCTTCTTCTCTTTGTCACCCATCAGGCGGGACTTGCGTTCCGGCCCGGCGATGACCCGGTCGATGGACTCCTCCAGCGACTCGTTGCCGATCGCCTTGCCGTCGCTGCGCGCGGTGAGCAGCGCCGCCTCGTTGATGACGTTGGCCAGGTCCGCACCGGAGAAACCGGGGGTACGGCGCGCGATCGTCTCCAGGTCGACGTTGGGCGCGAACGGCTTACCGCGGGCGTGGACCTGCAGGATCGCCTTCCGGCCCTCCATGTCGGGGGCGTCCACCGGGATCTGCCGGTCGAAACGGCCCGGCCGCAGCAGCGCCGGGTCGAGGATGTCCGGCCGGTTCGTGGCGGCGATCAGGATCACACCGCCCTTGTTGTCGAAGCCGTCCATCTCGACGAGCAACTGGTTGAGGGTCTGCTCGCGCTCGTCGTGGCCGCCGCCCAGGCCGGCACCGCGGTGACGGCCGACGGCGTCGATCTCGTCGACGAACACGATGGCCGGAGCGTTCTCCTTGGCCTGCTGGAACAGGTCCCGGACCCGGCTGGCACCCACACCGACGAACATCTCGACGAAGTCCGAGCCGCTGATGGAGTAGAACGGCACACCGGCCTCACCCGCCACGGCGCGCGCCAGCAGGGTCTTACCGGTACCGGGCGGCCCGAACAGCAGAACGCCCTTGGGGATCTTGGCGCCCAGTGCCTGGTACTTGGCCGGGTTCTGGAGGAAGTCCTTGATCTCCTTCAGTTCCTCGATGGCCTCGTTGGCGCCGGCGACGTCGTCGAAGGTGGTCTTGGGAGTGTCCTTGGTGATCTGCTTGGCCTTGGACTTGCCGAAGTTGAGCACCCGGGAGCCGCCGCCCTGCATCTGCGACATGAACAGCAGCAGCAGGATCACGATGATCGCGATCGGCAGCAGGTTGATCAGGAGGGCGACCAGGACGTTCTCCTGGGTCACCTCGGTGTTGTAGTCGTCGACGTTCTCCCTGATGGCCTGCCACACCTCGTCGGTGGCCTCGGCGGGGATGTACGCCTGGATCTTGTCGGTGGCCTCGCCGTCGTCGGTGACCTGGCCCTCGCCGTTGACCCGGATCGGCTCGGCGAGGTCGAGTTCGACGATCTGCTCTTTGTTCTTCAGCAGCGCCTTGTCCACGTTGCCGTCGGCGATCTGCTGATCGGAGACGACGGTGTCGACCTCCGCGTAGTCACTGCCGCCGGTGAACAGGCTCCCCGCGATGATGGCGCCGAGAATGATGAGGATGATCCAGACCAGTGGCCTGCGGAACAATCGCGTACGCTCCATACTGTTGCAGGCGCGGCCTTCGCGCCCGTCCCCTCCTGCACTCGACGTGTGTGGCCGTGAGTGTGCGACCTAGGGCGGACCGCACGACCATTAGTTTGGTGATGTTCGTTGGTGGTATTCGAAGGTACACCGTACCGGCCCACCAACCGTTGTTGTGGTGGGCTGCACTCTCAGCGGAATCTCAGCATCATGTCACCGGGATCGTCACGCCACATCGGCCGGGGTCGCCGCCGATTGCGGGGAACGGACTGGCAGGCTGACCCCCATGACGCCTTCCGCTGAGCCTTCAGCCCCGTGGTACGACGCCGACATCGAACGGGTCATCCTGTCCGCCGACGACATCGCCGCCAAGACGGCCGAACTGGCCGAGCGGATCGACGCCGATTACGCCGAGACCGACGGGCTCCTACTGGTGGGCCTGTTCAAGGGCGCGGTCATGTTCATGGCCGATCTGGCGCGGGCGTTGACGATCCCCGTCGAGCTGGAGTTCATGGACCTGTCCTCGTACGGCGCGCGGGCCACCTCCTCCGGCGTGGTGCGGGTGCTGAAGGACCTCGACACCGACATCCGCGACCGCCACGTGCTGGTCGTGGAGGACGTGGTGGACTCCGGCCTCACGCTGAGCTGGCTGCTGAAGTACCTGCCCAGCCGGTACCCGGCCTCGGTGGAGGTGGTGTCGATGCTCCGCAAGCCCAAGGCCCTGGAGGCGAACCTGCCGGTCAAGTACGTCGGATTCGACGTGCCCGACGAGTTCGTCGTCGGATACGGACTCGACTACGCCGAACGCTACCGGGAACTGCCGTTCGTCGGCGTGCTCAAGGCGTCGGTGTACGGCGGCGCCTGACCTCCGTGCCCGGCGGCGTGTGACCCGACACCGCCCGCCGCCCCCTTCCCCACCTCACCCCGTTCGCCTTGGGTGGTCTGAGGCCCGCCTTGGGTGGTCTGAGGCACCCGTGAAATCGGACGAACAGTGCGATTCGAGGCATATCGATGGGCCTGCGCCCACCCAAGGCGAGACGACGGGGAACGGTGTGGTGAGCCCTCAGGACGGCGGGTCGATCCACAGTCGCCCCGCCGTGCGGCCCACCCGGCGACCGCCGGGCACCCGGCCGGGGCGCTGCCCGCGCCAGTCGGTCACCAACGCGGCCACGGCGGCCAGGTGGCGGTGGTTCAGTTCACCGGTGACGCCGGCGCGACGCAACCACAACCGGATCGCCCGGGACCGCAACGCCTTGGGCGCGTCGGCGAGGACCACGGCGGCGGGTTCCCCCGGTGCGCCGGCGTCGATCGCGCGTTCCAGGAGGTCGTCGGCGAGTTCCTGCAGCACCGCGTTGTCGTCGGCGACCAGCGACGCCGTCCTCGCCAGGTTCGCCACCACCCGCTCCCCCAGCGCCTCGGTGAGCAGCGGCATCGCCCGCCGCGCCCGCACCCGCGTGTACCCGGTGTCGTCGTTGTGCGGATCCCGCCACACCGGCAGCTCCCGGGCCGCGCACGCGGCCTCGGTCTCCGACCGGGACACCGCGAGCAGCGGCCTGACCAGCCGGCCCCGCCGGGCCGGCATGCCCGCCAGGCCGTGCGGGCCGCCGCCGCGCGCGAGCGCCAGCAGCACCGTCTCGGCCTGGTCGTCCAGGGTGTGCGCCAGCAGTACGGCCGCGGCCGCGTGCCGCTTGCGGGCGTCCTCCAGGGCGGCGTACCTGGCGGTACGGGCGGCCGCCTCGGGGCCGCCGCGGCGCACGTCCACCTCGACGCGCGACACCTCGACCGGGGTGAGACCGGTGTCGCGTGCCCAGTCGGCGACCCGGGCGGCCTGCCGGTCGGATCCGGCCTGGAGTCCGTGGTCGACCGTGACCAGTCCCGCCCGCAGCCCCGCCCGGGGTGCCTCCCAGGCGCAGCCGTCGGCCAGTGCGAGCGAGTCGGCGCCGCCGGAGCAGGCGACCAGGACGAGGGAACCGGGGGGAAGGCCGGCCAGTGCCGTCCGCACCGCCGACCGGACGGCGGCCACGGCGGGATGCAGTCGGGGCATCAGTCGGCGACCCTGCGCACCCAGTCGTCCGGTGACAGGATCTCGGCCATCGTCGGCAGCCGCTCCGACGCCTCCCACACCCGGTTGAACCGCTCCATGCCGACGCTCCCGACGACGGCGTCCACGAACGCCCGGCCCTGGGTGTACTGCCGCAGCTTCACGTCCATGCCCAGCAGGCGCCGGATGAGCCGCTGCGCCACGCCGGCCTCCCGGCGCCGGTGGTCCATACGGCGGCGCAACGCCACGGCGTTCGGGATGACCTGCGGCCCCACCGAGTCCATGACGTAGTCGGCGTGTCCCTCCAGGAGCGTCATGAACGCCGTCAACCGTTCCATGACCTCGCGTTGCACCGGCGAACCGACCAGGTCGATGACGCTGGCGGTGGAGTCGGGGTCCTTGACGGACTCCGCGAGCAGTGCCGCCCCCCGGCGCACCCGCTCGCGCAGGTCCGGTCCGTCCTGGGACTCGGCGGCGGCGAACCTGTCGACCTCGGCGAGGAAGTGGTCCCGCAGCCACGGCACGGCGCCGAACTGCGCGGCGTGGGCGGCCTCGTGGAGGCACACCCACATCCGGAACTCCGCCGGGTCGGCGTCGAGTTCGCGCTGCGTGGTGACGATGTTCGGCACCACCAGCAGGAGTTGGCCGCCGGAGTCGCCGAAGATCTCGAACTGGCCGAGGATCTTGCCCGACAGGTAACCCAACACGGCGCCGATCTGGGCACCCGCGACCCGGGAGCCCACACTGCGCGCCAACGGTCCGGGTTCACCCGACACCCGGTGCGCCAACGGGTCCAGTACGGTGCGCAACCCGACCACGTTCGCCGCCGACCAGTCGGCGCGGTCGACGACCCGCACCACCGGCGGCGTCCGGGGCGTCAACGAGGTGAATTCCGCCACATGGACGGTGGCGCGTTCGGCGTCGTCCCGCAGCCGGCGTACCTCTTCGACGGCCTCCTCCAGGCCCATGCTCGGCCCGGTGGTGCCGAGTCGTCTGGCGGTGGCGGTGGCCAGTTCCCAGTCCACGAACTGCGTCATGGCTCAACGGTATGCGATACGGCCGGACCGTGAACGGCTTCGGCGTGCCACGCACCCCTCCGGAGTCCGGGCCGGGAGTGACCGACCGCGTCGTGACGGCGGGGTCGCAGCCCCCGGTGCGGACGATGTGCCAGTCTGGTCGTCGTGACGGACCAGTACGACCTGGCGGCTCCCGCCTCCGAAAAACTGTTCGACCGGGCGCGCAAGGTCGTGCCCGGCGGAGTCAACTCGCCGGTGCGGGCGTTCCGAAGCGTCGGCGGCGTGCCGCGATTCATGGTGCGCGGCAAAGGATGTCGGGTCTTCGACGCCGACGGCCGCGAGTACGTGGACCTGGTCGGTTCGTGGGGTCCGCTGATCCTCGGCCACGCCGACCCGACCGTCGTGGCGGCCGTGACCGAGGCGGCGGCACTGGGCACCAGTTTCGGCGCGCCCACCCCTGGTGAGGTCGCGTTGGCGGAGGAGATCACCGGCCGCACCCCCGTGGAGTCGGTGCGGCTGGTCAACTCCGGTACCGAGGCCACCATGAGCGCGCTGCGCCTCGCGCGCGGCTTCACCGGGCGCGACATGGTCGTGAAGTTCGCCGGCTGCTACCACGGGCACGTCGACGGACTGCTCGCCTCGGCGGGTTCCGGCGTGGCGACCCTGGGCCTGCCCGACTCGCCCGGCGTCCCGGCCGCGACGACCGCCGACACGCTCGTCCTGCCGTACAACGACATCGACGCGGTCCGGGCCGCGTTCGCGGCGCACCCGGGCCGGATCGCGTGCGTCATCACCGAAGCCGCCGCCGGGAACATGGGCGTGGTCGCACCCCGCGACGACTTCAACGCCGCCCTGTACCGCGAATGCCGCGAGGCGGGCGCCCTACTGATCCTCGACGAGGTCATGACCGGTTTCCGGGTGGGCCCGGCGGGTGTCGCGGACCGGGCCGACCTCTACACGTACGGCAAGGTGATGGGCGGCGGGCTGCCCGCCGCCGCGTTCGGCGGGCGCGCCGACGTCATGGAACGGCTCGCCCCGGCGGGACCGGTGTACCAGGCGGGGACCCTGTCGGGGAACCCGTTGGCGTGCGCGGCCGGCCTGGCGACACTGCGGCGGCTGGACGACGACGCGTACCGGCGGCTCGACGCCGCCGCGGACCGGTTGCGGAAGCTGGCGGGCGAGGCGCTGACCGCCGCGGGTGTCCCGCACCGCGTGTCGTCGGCGGGCAACATGTTCAGCGTGTTCTTCACCGACGAGGACGTGTACGACTACGCGACCGCGTCGCGACAGGACACCGCCGCGTACGCGGCCTTCTTCCAGGCGATGCTCGCCCGGGGCGTGTATCTGCCACCCAGCGCGTTCGAGGCGTGGTTCGTCTCCACGGTGCTCGACGACGACGCGTTCGCGCGGATCGCGGCCGCATTGCCCGCGGCCGCGGAGGCGGCGGCTAGGGTCGAGTCGTGAGCGAACCACAGACCGTCGTGCACGTGCTCCGGCATGGTGAGGTGCACAACCCCGGCAAGATCCTGTACGGCCGGATTCCCGGGTTCCGGCTGTCCTCGCTGGGAGTGCAGATGGCGGAGATGGCCGCCAAGTCCCTCGACGGTCACGACATCACCCACGTCGTGTCGTCCCCGTTGGAGCGGGCGGTGCAGACCGCCGAACCGTTCGCGGAACTGGCCGGGGCCGGTGTGCACACCGACGACCGGCTGTTGGAGTCGCTCAACTACTTCGAGGGTCGGCGCGTCTCCGTCGGTGACGGCGCGTTGCGTAATCCCCGGCACTGGTGGGTGCTGCGGGACCCGTTCACGCCCTCCTGGGGCGAGCCGTACATCCAGATCGCGCGACGCATGACCGCCGCGTTGCTGGCCGCGCGGGAGGCCGCCGAGGGTCACGAGGCCGTGTGCGTGTCACACCAACTGCCGATCTGGATCCTGCGCTGCTTCATGACGGGGAAGCGCCTGTGGCACGATCCGCGCCGCCGGCAGTGCGCGTTGGCGAGTCTCACGTCGTTCCACTTCGTCGGGCACCGGGTCGTCAACGTCAGTTACACCGAGCCCGCGGCCGCACTGATCGCGACGTCGGCGACGGCCGCGCGCGCCAAGGGGGCGTGATGCGGCGACGCGCGGTACTCGGGCTGGTTCCGGCGGCCCTGTTGCTGGCCGCCTGCGGTGACGACTCGGCGGCCGCCGGCGGGGACGGTCGCACGGTGCTGTACACGGACCCGGCGGACCGGCCCGCCGCGCCGGACCTGTCGGGTGAGGACCTGACGGGTGAGGCGTTCGACGGCGGTGAGCTGGCCGGGCAGGTCGTGGTGGTGAACTTCTGGGCGTCGTGGTGCGCGCCGTGCCGCCGGGAGGGCCCGGAGCTGGTGACGGCTGCGGAACGGACCGCCGACAGGGGTGTGACGTTCCTGGGGATCAACATCCGTGACGACCGGGACAAGGCGGTGGCGTTCGAGACGGGCCTGGCGGTGCCGTATCCGTCGTTGTTCGACCCGTCGGGGCGGTTGGCGCTGCAGTTCGAGGACGTGCCGCCGAACACGATCCCGGCGACGATCATCATCGACCGGGAGCAGCGGATCGCGGCGGTGTTCCGTCAGGAGTTGACGGCGGACGTGCTGGTCGACGCGGTGGAGGACGTGGCGGGCGAGCCGCGGTAGGGCCGGTCCCGCCGACATGTCGCGGGGGCCTCCAACCTCCGCCCCATACCTGTGATTCTACACCCCGTAGAATCCTGCTGTCAGTTTCGATACCGCCCCCCTGTGGATGACCGGACGACTGTGGAAAACCCACTATGGATGATGTGAAGGCCGCCTTATGGACACCCCGTTCGCCGCGATCGCGTTCGACGGCCCGCTGCTGGTCGCCGTCGGAGTCGCGGCGCTGGCCGGGCTGGTGAGCTTCCTGTCGCCGTGCATCCTCCCGCTGGTCCCCGGTTACCTCTCCTACGTCACGGGCCTCGCCGGAGCGGACCTCCAGTCCCCCGGCCGCCGCGGCAGGGTCCTCGCCGGGTGCAGCCTGTTCATCGCCGGTTTCACCCTCGTGTTCGTGCTGCTGAACTTCGCCCTCAGCTCGCTGGGAAGGGTGCTGGCCACCCACCAGGAGTGGCTGGAGCGGGGAGTCGGCGCCCTCATCATCGTCATGGGCCTGGCCTTCCTCGGCGTGATCCCCGGCTTCGACCGTCTCGTACGGGTGCAGCACCTGCCGCGCGCCGGGCTGCTGGCGGCGCCGATCCTGGGCATCGTGTTCGCGCTGTCCTGGACGCCGTGCCTGTCGCCGACGCTGACCGCGGTCCTCGGCCTGTCGATGGTGCAGGACGGCACCGGGCGGGGCATCACCCTCGGCGTCGCCTACTGCCTGGGGCTGGGGCTGCCGTTCCTGCTGTTCGGGCTGGGCTTCCGCAAGTCCATGACCGCGTTCGGCTTCCTCAAGCGTCACTCCCGGCTCATCACCCGCATCGGGGGTGTGGCGCTGATCCTGGTCGGACTGACCCTGGTCACCGGCTACTGGACCGTTCTGATGAACTGGCTGCGCGCCACCGTAGGCACCGGAGTGATCGGAATATGACCAGTTCAGCCCCCCGCCGGAAGATCGTCGCCACCCTCCGCCGCTGGTGGCGGCAGCTCACCAGCATGCGCACCGCCCTAGTGCTGCTGCTGATCCTCGCCGTGGCGGCCGTGCCCGGTTCCCTGTTGCCGCAGCGCAGCCTCAACATCGAACAGGTCCGCGCCTACTACGAGGCCAACCCCGACCTGGCCCCGGTCGTGGACCGGTTGTGGGGCTTCGACGTCTACGCCTCGCCGTGGTTCGCGGCGGTGTACCTGCTGCTGTTCACCTCACTGATCGGCTGCCTCGTACCCCGGCTCCGCGACCACGTGAAGTCGCTGCGCACCCCGCCGCCGCAGGCACCGGCCCGGATGAGCCTGCTGCCGCAGCACCGGGAACTGCCGGAACGGCTCGACCCCGACCGGGTCGCGAAGGTGCTGCGGCACAACCGGTTCCGGGTCACGACCCGGACGACGGACGCCGGCGTCACGTTGAGCGCGGAGAAGGGCTACCTGCGGGAGGCCGGGAACCTGCTGTTCCACTTCTCGCTGCTGGGCCTGCTGGTGGGCATGGCGTACGGCTCACTGTACGGCTGGTACGGGAACCGGATCCTGGTCGCGGGCGAGGACGGGGCGTTCTGCAACACGTTGCAGCAGTACGACGAGTACGGGCTGGGACCCAACGTCGACTCCACCGACCTGCCGCCGTTCTGCCTGCAACTGGACGACTTCACCGCGAAGTTCCTGGACAACGGGCAACCCACCGACTTCATCGCCGACGTCCGGTACGGCCAGGGCGGCGAGGCGCCGCAGGACACGTACCGGCTGGAGGTGAACCACCCGCTGGAACTGGACGGCGCGTCGGTGTTCCTGCTCGGGCACGGCTACGCCCCCGTCATCTCCTACACCGACCGTTACGGGGTCACGCAGGTCTCCACGACGGCCTTCCTCGCTCAGGACGCCCAGTTGACCAGCACCGGCGCGGCCGTGTTCCCCGACGCCAACGTCGATCCCGAGACCGGCGAGGCCGACCCCGACGCCGAGGTCGCGTTCGAGGGGATCCTGATGCCGACGACGCCCGAGCAGCCGCCGTTCACGACCTCCGTCAGCCCCGAGGCCGACAACCCGGGCCTGATGCTGGTGACCTATCGGGGTGACACCGGCCTGGACGACGGGCAGCCCCAGTCGGTCTACTCGGTGGACGCCGAACAGATCGCCGACGGTTCGCTGGAGGTCGTCGACATCGAGCCGAAGGTGCTGTCGCTGGGTGAGTCGATGGAACTGGACGACGGCACGACGGTGACCTTCGAGGACCTCGTCCCCTACGCCACCCTCCAGGTGCGGGAGGATCCCGGTGAACTGTTCGTGCTGGGTTCGGCGGTGGCGATCCTGGCCGGGCTGCTGCCCGCGTTGATCGTCAAACGGCGGCGGGTGTGGGTACGGGTCACCGACGGGGGCACCGAGATGGGCGGACTCGCCCGCACCGAGTACGACGGTTTCGCCGAGGAGTTCGACCGGATCGGCGACGCGTTGTCGCACGCACGTGGTGAACGACCGAAGACGAAGATTGGAATCGAGTCATGACAACCGATCCGGCTCTGGCGGACGCGTCTAACACCGCGTTCGTGGCCATGATCCTGCTGTACGCGGTGGCGATGTTCGGTTACGCCGTCGAGTACGCCTTCGCCCGGCGGGCGAAGACGGTGGCGGCCCCCGCCCGCGAACTGGTGACCGCCGGAGGCGGCACCGGGCCCGCCTCGCCGGAGCACGTCGACGAGTCCGAAGAGGACGACGACGCGCCGCCACCGGTGACACCCGGGGTGAGTTTCCGGCAGGCCGTGCTGGCGGGCCGGATCGCGCTGGTCGCGATGGTCCTGGGGGCGGTGGCGCACGCGGCCTCCCTCGGCCTGCGCGCCGCCGCGGTCGGCCGGTGGCCGTGGGGCAACATGTACGAGTTCATCGTGGCGGTCAGCCTCGTCGGCGTCATCGCCTGGATCGCCGTCGTCGCCAAGGGATGGGTCGCCAGGCGACTCAGCCTGTTCGCGATGCTGGCGACCGTGTTGATGCTGGGCGCGGCGACCCGGGTCTACACCGAGGCCGCCCCGCTGGTGCCGGCGCTCGACTCGTACTGGATCGCCATCCACGTCTTCGCGGCGATCGTCGCCACCGGCGTGTTCATGGTCGGTTTCGTGACCGTGGTGTTGCAGCTGATCAGCCGCCGCTACGCCGAGCTGTCCGCGCGGGACGCCGTGATCCGGTTCCCGATGACGCTCGGTCCCCGGCTGCCACTGGCCGAGAAGCTGGACCGGATCACGTGGCGGCTCCACGTGATGGCGTTCCCGTTGTGGACCTTCGCGATCATCGCGGGTGCCATCTGGGCGCGCGAGTCCTGGGGCCGCTACTGGGGTTGGGATCCCAAGGAGGTGTGGTCGTTCGTGGCGTGGGTCGTGTACGCGGCCTACCTGCACTCCCGGGCGACCGGAGGCGCGGGAAGGCGCTGGGCGCCGTGGATCGCGGTCGTCGGCTGGGCGGTCATGCTGTTCAACCTGTTCGGTGTGAACCTGTTCATCGACGGGCTGCACTCCTACGCGGGCGTCTGACGACGGGCCACGGCGAGCGGCCGGTTCCGGAGTCCCCGGCGCCCGCCGGGCCGGAGGCGGCACCGGTGTACTGTCATGCCCTCTTCAATCGCTCACCAGACGAGGAACCCGATGACCATCTCTCTTCGCCGTGTCCTGGCCTCCACCGCCACCGCCGGTGTGCTCGGGGCGGCCCTGACCGGCTGCTCGCTGTTCGGCGGCGCGTCGCTGACCTGTGAGGACCTCAAGGCGCAGTTCGACTCCTACGGTTACGCCGCCGACGCCGACCTCGGTTCGGTCGACCAGGCCGACATCGAGGACCTCGGCGCGTGGATGGTCGACAACGGCCCCAGCTTCGAGGACAAGGAACTGGGTACCGCGGTCACGACGGCCGGCGAGATGCTGCCGCCCATGATCGAGGCGTTCAAGTCCGGCGACCAGGAGGCCATGGCGGCCCTGGGTACCGACACGTCCTCGTTCGACACCATCGACGCCAAGTGCGGGGACGTGCTGTAACCCCCCGCGCGCAGTGAAACGGGGTCCGCGCGATGCGCGGACCCCGTTCGCATCGGGTCAGTCCATGAGGAACAGCAGGTCGCCCAGCGCGAAACAGAACAGCACGATCCCGATGACCCCGTTGGCGGTGAAGAACGCCCGGTTCACGCGGGACAGGTCGTCGGGCCTGACGATCCGGTGCTCGTACACGAACACGGCCGCGGTGACGAGCAGGCCGATCCAGTACAGCAGCGGGAACTCCATCAGTACACCGAACCAGGCGAACAGTCCGAAGGTGACGACGTGGACCGCGCTGGACGTCCACAGTGCCGCCTTGATACCGAACCGGGCGGGGAAGGACCGTACCCCGTTGGTGCGGTCGGCAGCCACGTCCTGGCAGGCGTAGATCAGGTCGAAGCCGCCGATCCACAGTCCCACCGCCAGGCCGAGCACGAGCGAGGGCAGGAAGCCGTCGAAGGTGCCGGTCACCGCGAGCCAACCGCCGACCGGTGCCACGAGCTGCGCGAGCGCGAGTATCGCGTGCGGGAAGTCGGTGAACCGCTTCCCGTACGGGTACACGACCAACGGGATCACCGCCAGCGGCGAGAGCAGCAGGCACAACGGGTTCAGCGCGGCGGCCGCGGCGAAGAACACCACCAGTGAGACGCCGCTGCCGATGTAGGCGGTGCGCAGTGAGACCGCGCCGGTGACGAGTTCCCGGTTGGCGGTGCGGGGGTTCCGCGCGTCGATGTGCCGGTCGATGATCCGGTTGGCGGCCATCGCGAAGGTGCGGCCGGCGACCATCGCCACGGTCACCAGCAGCAGGACGTCCCACTGGATCCACCCGGTCACCGGCGGTATCCCACCGGTGTCGCCGACGGTGACGAACGACACGCCGCAGCTGTCGGCACCGCCGGGGCATGTGAAGTCGGGGCCGAGCTTCGACTCCAGGTACGCCTCGTCGCGCCGGTTCACGGCCTGGTCGTACATGGCGGCCAGCGTGGCCAGGTACGCGAACGGGAGCGCGAACACCGAGTGTTCGATGGCGACGAGGCGCAGGAACGCCCGCGTCCTCCCCAGCACACCACTCACAGGCCGTACTCCCGCCAGCGGCCGTCCACGGTGGCCTTGACCGACGACGGCATGACCGCCTCGTCCGGCCAGCCGCGCAGGTATCCCTCGCCCGGCAGTTTGCGGGTGGCGTCCACGCCCGCCTTGCCTCCCCAGAACTGCTGGTAGGAGGCGTGGTCGAGGTGGTCGACCGGGCCGGTGTTGACGACGAGGTCGTGTCCGTAGTCGACGTTTCCGAACGCGCGCCAGGCGACCTCGTTGAGGTCGTGGACGTCGCAGTCCTCGTCGACGACGACTATCAGCTTGCTCATGCCGATCATGTGAGCGCCCCAGATCGCGTTCATGATCTGGTGAGCGTGTTTGGGGTACCGCTTGCGGATGGACACGATGAGGCAGTTGTGGAACACGCCGGGCTCCGGCATGTTGTAGTCCACCAGGTCACCGATCAGCAGTTTCAGCAGTGGCAGGAAGATCCGTTCGGTCGCCTTGCCGAGGCCGTAGTCCTCCTGCGGCGGCTTGGAGGTGACGATCGAGTGGTACACCGGGTTCTTGCGGGTGGTCATGCATTCGACGTGCATGACGGGGAACGGCTCGACCGGGGTGTAGAAGCCGGTGTGGTCGCCGAACGGTCCCTCCGGGCGGCGTTCACCCGGTTCGATGTAGCCCTCCAGGATGACCTGCGCGTTGGCGGGGACCTGGAGCGGCACGGTGAGGCAGTCGACCATCTCGACGCGTTCGCCGCGCAGGTATCCGGCGAAGAGGTATTCGTCTATGCCGCCGGGCAGCGGGGCACCGGCGGCGTAGGCGACGACCGGGTCCGGGCCGATGGCGACGGCGACGGGCAGCCGCTCGCCGCGGCGTTCGGCGACGGCGTGGTGGGCGGTGGAGTCCTTGTGGATCTGCCAGTGCATGCCGAGGGTGCGGTGGTCGTGCTGCTGCAACCGGTACAGGCCGAGGTTGCGTTTGCCGGTCTCGGGGTGTTTGGTGTGGGTGAGGCCGAAGTTGTGGAAGATCCCGCCGTCACCGGGCCAGGTCTGCAGACCGGGCAGCCGGTTGAGGTCCACTTTGTCTCCCTTGTAGACCACCTGCTGGCACGGCGCGGACTTGACCTTCTTCGGCGGCACCGACTTCAGTTGCAGGAGTTTCCCGATGCCCTCCCGGATGCCCCCGAACCCGACCGGGAGTTCCAGCTTCACCAGCTCCCCGATGCGGGCGCCGATCTCGTCGAGGTCTCGGACCCCGAACGCCTTCGCGGTGCGTTCCGGCGTCCCGAACAGGTTGATGGCGACCGGCATGTCCCCACGGGTCGGCTTCTCGAACAGCAGGGCGGGGCCCTTGGCCCTGACCACCCGCTGGGTGATCTCGGAGAGCTCCAGGGTGGGGTCGACGGGGGCGGTGACCCGTTTGAGGTCGCCGTCGCGTTCCAGCGCGGTGATGAACTCGCCGAGGTCGGCGTACGGGAATTTGGCAGCAGACACGACATCATTGAACCCGACGCCGCCCGTGGTGATCACGCCCGGCCCGACCGCAGTGACCTGACCACCCGACCGACCCGCATAGCGAATATGCTATCATTCCCGGGTGAGCGAAGATGGGTCGCTGATTGATCGACTACGCGCCATACGAGTGGCACGCGGCATGTCACAGGCTCGGATCGCGGAACTGCTCGGCACCACACAGTCGGCCGTCGCCCGCATGGAGGCCGCCGGCACGGACCCCCGGTGGAGCACGCTTCATCGATACGCCACCGCGGTCGGCAGCGAGATGTCGATAACGCTGGCACCGCCCACCACGCTCGACGGGGTGGCACATGACATCGCATCGGCCGACTCGGCGGATGAGCGGCTGCGTCACGTGATCCAGTTCCTGGACGATCTTCGTGACGTTCCGGCCGTACAACGACCCGCCGCGCTCTCCGAGGAGCCGGTCACCACGGGAGACCCCCGGTGGGACGCCTTGCTGGCCGGAGTCGCCGAGTACGCCTGCCGGAGACACGGGATGTCGATGCCGGGATGGCCCAGTGCTCCCGGCCGTTTCCTGCGCCGATTCTGGTTCGTGATCGAGGACGTCCTCGGACGCGAGGTTCCCGGCCTCGCCGCCATGGCCTACACCACGCCGGTCCAGGAACTGGCCGCACGTGGAGTGTTCCTCGACAGGCATTCCCTGGAGAGCGTATGAGACTCCTGACCAAGGACGAGATCACCGGATTGCTGAAGGAGCTGGGCGCGGAACTGGTGACGGAGGGAAGACGCGCCGAACTGTTCCTCGTGGGGGGCGCAGCCATGGCATTGGCATACGACACTCGTCGTTCCACCCGGGATCTGGCCGCCGTCTTCGAACCGAAATCGGTCGTGTACCGAGCCGCCGCACGGATCGGTGCCGCACGGAATCTCCCGGAGGATTGGCTCAACGATGGCGTCAAGGGCTTCCTACCGGGGGAAGACCCGAACGCCGTCGTGCTTCTCGACCATCCGGGCATCACCGTCCGCGTGGCCTCGCCCCCGTATCTGTTCGCCATGAAGGCGATGGCGGCCCGCGTGGAACGCGACGCCACCGACCTGCTGGCGCTGTACCGGTTGTGTGGTTTCGCCTCGGTGGAAGAGGCGCTGGACTGTATATCGGACCACTATCCGCCGCATCTGATATCGCCCCGCACCGGCTTCCTGGTGCGAGAACTCCTGGGGTGACGATCGCGTCGGGCCACGACCCATGGCGTCGGGGCCCGGACGATGGGGCACTCTTGGGGGATGCGGGAACCGTGGGTGGTCGGGGTGTCGGGGGCGTCGGGGACGCCGTACGCCAAGGCGGTGTTGACCGGCTTGTTGGACGCGGGCGCCGCCGTCGACCTCGTGGTGTCGCGTGCCGCCCGGCTCACCATCCTCGACGAGACCGGCCTGTCGTTCCGGGACGGCCACTGGAGTGAGGACCTGGCGGCGTGGCTGGAACGGGACGTGACCGGCGACGACCTGCGGTACTGGCCCGCGGGCGACCTCGCGGCCGGGCCGTCGAGCGGTTCGTACCGGGTGAAGGGGATGCTCGTCGTCCCGGCCAGCACCGCCGCCTGTGCCGGGATCGCCCAGGGCCTGAGCAAGGACCTGCTGCAACGGGCCGCCGACGTCAACCTGAAGGAACGCCGGCCGGTGGTGGTGGTGCCACGGGAGACTCCGGTGTCGCGGAGCCATCTGCTCCACCTGTTGTCACTGCACGACGCGGGCGCGGTGGTGCTTCCGGCGTCGCCGGGGTTCTACGCGGGCGCGTCGCGGTTGCAGCAGTTGGTGGACTTCGTCGCCGGGCGGGTGCTGGACGCGGTCGACGTCCCGCACACCCTCTACACGCGATGGCGGGGGGAACTCGGTGGCGGTGTCGCCGCGGATTCCGCGACGGGGTAGCCTCTCAATCGGAGACCGAGATCACTGCTCGACCGGCGAGGCGTCACCCAGTTCGCCCTGCAGGAGGGCACGTACCTCGGACTCACGGAACCGGCGGTGTCCGCCCGGGGTCCGGATGCTGCCGATACGCCCCGACGCCGCCCAACGGGTGACCGTCTTGGGGTCGACTCGGAACAGCGCGGCGACCTCACCGGGGGTCAACAGCCGATCGTTGTCCATGGCCTGAGCACCCTTCATAAACCGTGCTGAATGCCCTGGTCGGGCGCGTATGACCCCATTACAACACCAATCGGGGCAATCTGCCAGGTGATCATCAACATCTTTCGGTCAGGTTAAAGTCGCCAGATGGACGACATCGACCGGCGCATCGTGCAACTACTTCGATCCCAGGCCCGCATGTCGTACGCGGAACTGGCGCGCCGGGTGGGGCTGACGTCACCCTCGGTCCAGGAGCGGGTCGCCAAACTGGAACGCAACGAGGTCATCACCGGATACCGCGCCGAGATCAACCCCGAGGCGATCGGTCTGGGCATCACGGCGCTCGTCGGGATCGTCACGACGGCGGGAGCCGAGTACTCCGACGTGGCCGACGCGATCCAGGAGATATCCGAGGTCGAGTCCTGCTATTTCATGGCCGGTCAGGAGTCGTACCTGTTGAAGGTGCGGGTGGGCACCATGGCGCAACTTGAACACCTCGTGACCCGGCTCAGTCGGCTACCGGGCGTCGGCGGCACCCGGACCACCATCGCGCTGTCCACGAAGTGGGAGGGCCGCCCGCAACCCACCGACCCCGACGTCCCCGACCCGGTGTGAACCGGCCGACGAGGCCCCTTCCGCACACGGCGGTCCGGTGAGGGCGAGGTCACGGCGCCCCTCCCGGTTAGGCTCCTGGCGTGGACACACTCGACCGCTGTTGTGAGACGACGCGTGACTGGGTCAGCGAGGCCGTCGGCATCGTCGAGGCCGACGCCAACCGCAGCGCGGACACGCACCTGCTGCGCTTCCCGCTGTGCGGGGACTGGGGCGTGGACCTCTACCTCAAGGACGAGTCGGTACATCCCACGGGCAGCCTGAAGCACCGGCTCGCCAGGTCGCTGTTCCTGTACGCGTTGTGCAACGGGTGGATCACCGAGGGGACGCCGGTGGTCGAGGCGTCGAGCGGCTCGACCGCCGTCTCGGAGGCGTACTTCGCGTCCCTGCTGGGCCTGCCTTTCACGGCCGTCATGCCCGCCACCACCAGCGCCGAGAAGATAGCCCTCATCGAGTTCCACGGCGGCCGGTGTCATCTGGTGGAGGACCCGTCCCAGGTGGTGAGTACCGCGCGGGAACTCGCCGCACGCGGCGACGGCCACTACATGGACCAGTTCACCTACGCCGAACGCGCCACCGACTGGCGCGGTAACAACAACATCGCCGAGTCGATCTTCCAGCAGATGTCGCGGGAACGGCACCCCGTCCCGTCGTGGATCGTGGTGGGAGCCGGAACCGGCGGCACCAGCGCCACCATCGGCAGGTACGTGCGGTATCAGCGGCACCGCACCCGGTTGTGCGTCGTGGACCCGGAGAACTCCGCGTTCTTCGCCGGTTGGCGCGACGCCGACGCCGACGCGGCCGTGACCGGCGGCTCCCGGATCGAGGGCATCGGACGCCCCCGGGTGGAGCCGTCGTTCATCGCCGGTGTCGTCGACAGGATGATGAAGGTCCCCGACGCCGCCTCGGTGGCGGTGCTGCGGGAGGCGTCGAACATCCTGGGACGCCGCCTCGGCGGATCGACCGGCACCAATCTCTACGCGGCCTTCTCACTGATCTCGGAGCTGCGGGCGACCGGTGCCACCGGGAGCATCGTGACCCTGCTGTGCGACTCGGGTGAGCGGTACACCAACAGTTACTTCAGTGACGAGTGGGTGGCCGCACAGGGGCTCGACCTGGCGCCGTACACCGCGACGGTCAGGGAGTTCTTCGCCACCGGCACCTGGCGCGAACCCGCCCCGCACACGACGTGACACGGCGGCCGGCCCCGTCGGGGCCGGCCGCCGTCGTGGTCATTCCTGCCCGGCGGTGCCGTCGCCGCCGGACGTGCGTGGTGATCCCGCGGCCTCCGCGCCCGCGCCGTTGACCCGTTCGGGCGGGTTCACCCGCGAGGCGTCCAGTTCCGCGACACCGGCGTCCCGGTATCGCCGGTTGGTGTCCACACCGGACGAGTCCTGTCGGTCCCGGTCGGCGGTGCTCGTGAGCGGGGCGCCGACCCCGGCGGGTACCTGTTCCGAGGTGAACCCGGTCGCCACCACCGCCAGCGGTGTCTGCTGTCGTCCCTGCCCGAGCGGGTTGTCGGCGAACGCCGCCGTCAACGCCGGTTCGGACAGGCCGGTGTCGTGGCCGAGGATGTTCCGTCCGATGTCGTTGGCGTCGATGACGACGGTCCCGCCGAACCTGGCGATCACGTCGTCGGGCAGTGTCGCCCGCAACGCCGCGGAGATGCGCCGGGCCACCCCGGAGGGGTCGGCGGGCGCGAGCTTGGCCGAGACGTTCGCCGGGTACGCCGAGTACTCGGTCGGTCCGTCGATCGCGCGGACCGACGGCCCCACGATGTCGTAGAACAGGCCGCGCCGCCCCATCGCCTTCCCGGCCGCCGACGCCACCGCCGCCACCAGGATCCGGCCGAGCCCGACCTCGTCGATCGCGAGTTGCATCGTGGTCGGGTCGCCCAGCCCGATCCCGTACGGCGTCTTCACCACGTGCCGGGCGAGCCGCCGCGCCCACCATCCGGGGTGGATCTCCCACGTGAAGTAGGACCGGCCCTGCGATATCGCCACGATCTTCTCGCTGACGAACAGGTACCAGCGTTGCGCCGTGGTCATGGGTGCCACGGCCGCGGCGTCGGCGGTGGGCAGGCCCGCGAAGAACCGCGCCACCCTGACCCCGGCGAGTCCCGTGACGCTGTCTCCCTTTCCGACCAGGTCGCAGCGCAGCGGGTAACGCACCCACCTTCCGTCGGCGGTGACCAGGTCCTTCCCCTCGTTGGGGGTGAAGTCGCTCTTGGGCGGCGCCTGAGGGTGCATGCCCGGTTGGGAGCCCTCGTCGGTGATGATGTTCTCGATGTCGTGGCGGATCGCGTTCGGGTCCTGGTCGATGAAGGTGCGCATCCACAGTTCCACGTTGAGCAGCCGCCAGAACGTCATGGTCTCGGCGCTGGCCCGGCCCGCCAGGTACGCGCGGAACGCCCGCACCACGGCCGCCTGGTCGAAGTAACGGCGCCTGCCGAACGACTCCGACGTGAAGATCTCGTGCAGCGAGTTCTTCATCCGCAGGAACCACGCCTCCTCGGGTGTGGTGAAGCCGATCTTGTTGCGGCGGCGGTTGATGACCGGTGGCAGCAGGGCACGGGTCGCGTCGCGCAGCGCGCGCTTGTTCCAGCCGCGCCTGATGATCATCGAGTCGTCGTGCCGCCACAGGTGGCGCAGCAGGTTGGCATCCAGGAACGGCACACGGCCCTCGACCGAGAACCGCATGGTGTTGCGGTCCTCGTAGCGCAGTAGCGACTGCAGGCTGTGCCGGAAGATGTCGTCCTGCAGGCGTGCCTTGAGGTCGTCGTCGATGACGTCGAACCGTTCGTCGTGGTGTCGCCGCGCGAACGCCCGGTTCAACAGGCCGGTCACCGGCACCCTGGAGCGGCGGTGCAGCCGGTCGGCTACGGAGAACCTGCCGAGCCGCCACAGCACGTCGAGCGACCCGGCGAGTTCGCGCAGCGCCCGGCCGCGTTGCCCGCGGCGCCACAACTGCCGCAGGTACACCAGGTGGTAGGGGACGTATCCGGCCATCATCTCGTCGGCGCCCTGTCCGTCGATCATGACGGTGACGTGCCGGGACGCCTCCCGCATGACGCAGTACTGCGCGTACGGGCCGGTGGAGATGACCGGTTCCTCCTGCGTGAGGATGAAGTCGCTCATGTCGGCGAGGAACCGGTCGGCGTGCGGGTTGACCTTGTGGACCCGCAGGTTGTGGCGGCAGCGCGCCGCCAGCGCGTCCACGTACCGTTCCTCGTCGTTGAGCTGGCCGGGGAACACCGCCGAGAATGTCTGTTGCCGGCTGCCGACCGCGGCGGCGTCCCGGTCGGCGTCGGTCAACAACTGGTTGGTGACGGCGACGACCGTGGAGGAGTCGAGGCCGCCGGACAGGGCGGTGCCGACGGGCACGTCGGCGACCAGGCGGCGGCGGATCGCGGTGCGCAGTTCGGCGTCGAACCGGCTGACGGTGCGCGCCTCGTACGGTTCCCGTTTCGAGGCGAGCGCCGCCAGGTCGGAGTAGAGCCGCGTGTAGGTGTCGCGCTGGACGACGCCGTCGGGTGTGATGACGGCGCGTTCTCCGGGCAGCAGCCGGGTGACGCCCCGGAAGAAGGTGCGCTCGGTGTCGTCGTGGACCCGGAACCGCAGGTACCGGTACACGGTGACGTCGTCGGGTTCACGTGGCACCAGGTGGGAGGCGAATATCGGCCGGAACTCGCTGCCGAACACGACGGTGCCGGTGCGGGGTTGCGCGATGTACAGCGGTTTGATGCCGAACTGGTCGCGCGCCAGTACGACCTTCCCCGACTCGGTGTCGGCGATGGCCAGCGCGAACATGCCGTTGAACTTGTCGAAGGCGAGGTCGTTCCAGTGCCGCCACGCGATGAGCACCACCTCGGTGTCGCTGTTGGTGGTGAACTCGTATCCGAGTGTGGTCAGTTCGTACCGCAGCTCCCGGAAGTTGTACACCTCGCCGTTGTAGACGATGGCGTACCGGCCGTCCGGACTCCACATCGGCTGGTCGCCGGTCTCCCGGTCGATGACCGCCAGTCGCCGGTGGGCCAGTCCGAAGTCCCTTCCGACGGCGTATCCCTCACCGTCCGGGCCGCGATGCACCATGGCGTCGGCCATGCGCCGCAGCATCGGCATCGCGTCCTCGTCGATGAAGCCGACATATCCCCCGATTCCGCACATTCCTTACGTCCCCCCTGGTTCTGGCCCCTATCCCGGTCAGTCCTCGATGTCCGTGGCGGTCCACGACGGGACCGCGGTGATGCTGAAGTCCAGCCGACACCATTCCGGGCCGCGACGCAGCCGATTGGCGGGATCCGTCGCCGTGCCGGGCGTCGAACCGCTCCAGGAGGCGGCCGTTCAACCGGCGGACACGCCGCGAACCAGCCACCACACCAGCCCGAACACGGCGGAGGCGCCGAGCAGTCGGAGAGTCGTCGCCAACACCGTCCCCAGCATGAGGACCGGCTCGTCGCCGGAGAACAATCCCGCGAACAGTCCGGCGAGGACCGGACCCAGCAGCGCGGCGACCGGCACCGCCACCAGGATCACGGCCACGGTGGCGACGGTGAAGCCGGGCAGGCCGGCCCGGTCGCGGGGCGAGGACCGTCGCGGGCCGTTACGGGGTTCACGAGGCCAGGCCGTGTGGAGCGGCCCGCCGCCTTCCGCGACGCGGTTCCCGTGCCGCGTCATCACTCCACCGCCTCGCCTCGGGTCCTCTCCCCCGTCGCATACCCGGCGGGGCCGCCGAGTATGCGCGAGCGGCGACGGAAGTCTTCCGCTATCCGGCGGGATCGATCGCGCGGCGCATCGCGAAGTTCTCCAGCCGCACCCCGCGTACCACCGGGTGGCGCCGCTCCGTGACGGTGAAACCGTGCCGCTCGAAGAACGGCCGGGCGGTGCGGCTGGCGTGGGTGGTCAACTCGGGCAGCCCGGTCGCCGTGGCGTGGGCGACGACCGCGGCCAGCAGCGCGGTCGCGACGCCGCTGCGGGCGTGGCCGGGATCGACGAACATCATGTCCACCAGGCCGTGGTCGTCGACGTCGGTGAATCCGGCGACCCGGCCGTCGACCTCGGCGACGAGGGTGTGGGTGGCGGCGCGGCGGCGGCCCCACTCGGTCTCGTCGGCGGCGGCCCACGCCCGGATCTGGTCGGGCGCGTAGTCGGCTGCGGCGGTCACCGTCACCGCCCGGCGGAACACGGCGAGGGTGGCGGCGGCGTCGGTGTCACGGTAACGGCGGATCGGCATCCGGGCAGCGTAGCGGGCACGGCGGTGTCGGGATGCTCCTGAGTGGGTAGGCGTGATGGGGATCCACGAACAGGAGGAGACATGACGGGCCACAACCTGATCGACGTCATCACCAAGGACCACCGCGAGGTCGAGGCGGTGTTCACCGAGCTGGAGGGCCGGCTGGGCACGCCCGAACACCGGCGTGACCTCGCCGATCACGTGATCGCGGAGTTGGTCCGGCACTCGGTGGCGGAGGAGATGTACATGTATCCGGCCGTGCGGGAACACGTGCCGGGCGGCGGTGAGATCGCCGACCACGAGATCGAGGAGCACGCCGAGGCGGAGCGGATCATGAAGCGGCTGGAGGACATTCCGGCGACCGACCCGGGCTTCGAGACGACGCTCAACGAACTGACGGGGGCGATCCGGCACCACGTCGAGGAGGAGGAGTCCGACCTGCTGCCGAAACTGGCGGCGGCGTGCAGCCGTGAACAGTTGGAGGAGTTGGGCGAGAAGGTGATCCGGGCTAAGAAGATCGCGCCGACCCGGCCGCACCCGAGCGCGCCGGACACACCTCCGGCGAACATGTTGTTGGCGCCCGGAGCGGGGCTCATCGACCGGTTGCGGGACAAGCTGTCGGGGCGCGACGTGTGATCTCCAGGGATGGCCGGGTGGCGTCCCGTCACCCGGCCGTCGCGGTGTCCGCCAGGTGGGTGGGGAGGCGTTCGGCGAGGACCCGCCGGTGGGTGGTGCGGGCGTCGGCGTGGCGGGCGCGACCGGCGTCGGTCAGCCGCACGAAGAGCGCCCGGCGGTCGTCGGGGCACATGGCCCGTTCGAGCAGGCCGTCCGATTCCAGGCGCGCGACGGTACGGGACAGGGCGCTCTGACTCAGGTACATCGTGCCGCCGAGATCCTGCATGCGGCATTTCCCGGTGTCGACGTCGGCGAGCCTGTCCAAGACCTCGAACTCGCTGAGGCCCATGCCGTGCGACTCCTGAAGTGCCCGGTCGAGGGCGCAGGACACGTCGCTGTGGCATTCGAGGACACCACGCCAACGGGCCACGAGTTCACCGTGGGTGGGTGACGTCATGGACCGAGCATAACATGCACACGAATTAAATGCGTCACAATAATATGCATAGACAACTGATGCACGCGCATGTAATCTCGCCCGAGTGATCCCACCATCCACCTCGACCACATCCGCGCACACACCCACCGACGGACCCTGGCCCCTGCGACTCTGGGGCGTCCTGGCGGTGCTGTGCCTCGTCGTCTTCCTCGACGGCCTGGACGTCTCCATGGTCGGCGTCGCCCTGCCCTCCATCGGCACCGATCTGAACCTCTCCACCACCGCACTGCAATGGGTCGTCAACGGCTACGTCCTCGGCTTCGGCGGACTCCTCCTACTCGGCGGCCGCACCGCCGACCTACTCGGCCGCCGCAAGGTGTTCCTCGCCGCGCTCGCCGTCTTCGCCGTCGCGTCACTCCTCGGCGGACTCGTCGACGACGGGCCGCTGATGATCGCCACCCGGCTCGTCAAGGGTGTCGCCGCCGCCTTCACCGCGCCCACCGCGATGTCCATCATCACCACGACCTTCCCCGAAGGCCACGCCCGCAACAAGGCGCTGTCGATCTTCGCGGTGTTCGGGGCCTCCGGATACTCGTCCGGCCTCATCTTCGGAGGACTGCTCACCGGCCTCGGCTGGCGTTGGACCTTCCTCATGCCGGTACCGCTCGCGATCATCGCGCTGATCGTCGGCTGGCGCCTGGTACCGAAGGACCGGCCCGCCGCCACCGGCGGATACGACCTCGTCGGCGCGGCGACACTCACCGGCGGCATGCTGCTGGCCGTCTACACCGTCGTCACGGCACCCGAGAACGGCTGGACACACCCGCTCACCGTGGGATCGTTCCTGGTCGCCGCCGCGTTGCTGGCGGCCTTCGTCGCCGCCGAACGCCGCGTGGCCCACCCGCTGGTCCGGTTGGGCCTCCTGCGGATCGGCACCATCGTGCGCGCCAACCTCGCCATCATGGCACTGTTCGGCACCTACCTGAGCTTCCAGTTCCTCATGACCATCTATCTCCAGTCGGTCCTGCACTGGCCGCCGCTCGTCATGGCGCTGGCGCTCGCCCCGGCGGGCATCATCGTGGCCGTCGGTTCCCCGTTCGTCGGGAAACTCATCGACCGGGTCGGCAGTACTCCGCTGATCGTCGGGGCGCTCGTCTCGCTCACCTCCGGGTACCTGCTTTTCCTGGCGGTGGGCGGTTCACCCGAACCCGACTACCTCACCGAGATGCTGCCCAGCGTGCTCCTGCTGGGCGTGGGCTTCATGCTGGGCTTCTCCTCGATCATGTCGCAGGCGACCAGCGGCGTCTCCGACGACGAACAGGGACTCGCCAGCGGGCTCGTCCAGACCTCCGGCCAGATCGGCGGCGCGGTGGTCCTCGCCGTCGTCACCGCGCTCGTCACCTCCGGCCGGCACACGGCGGACGCGTTGGAAGGCGGCGGAATCGGGCAGTTCCGTCCGGGACTCATCCTGTTGGTGATCGTCGGCGCCGCCGGTGTCGCGATCGCCGCGAGCGGCCTGCGACGCCGCCGGGCCACACCGGCCGAGGCGACACCGGAACCCGCGCGCGTCCTGGAGACCGCCTCCCGGTGACCGTACGGGGGCGGCCCCGGCACGAACACCGTGCCGGGGCCGCGGCACCCACGATCGGAAACCGGGACCGGAAATCCAGACCGGCGGAGACTTCCGCCTCCACAAGCGACCCGAGCACGACCGGCCGACGTCCACCGCCGTTAAGATTCCGGTGCATGACCGGTAACTCACGATCACCGAGCACCCCGGCCGTGGAGCTGGGCCTACAGCTCAAGACGGAACGGGAACGATCCCGCCCCGGCCTGCCGCGAGGCTACTCCAAGGCCGAGATACCGAGGAACATCATCAGCGGCCGCACCCTGCTCGACATCGAACAGGGCCGCAAACGCACGGTCAGACGCGGACTCGTACGGGACATCTGCGCCTTCTACCAGACCGACGCGGTCCTGATCGAGAACCTCGTCACGCTCGCCGACGCGACCTATATGGACGACTGGACCGACGCGTACTCCGGAGCCGTCGACAGAGACGGTTGGCTGTACCAGCAACGCGAAGACCGGGCCGCCCGCCTGAAGTTCCACGACTCCAACTTCATCCCGTCACTGATCCAGCCGGAGTCCTACATAGAGATGATCCGGCGAACGACCCGGGTCAACTTCGACCAACCCGCGATCGATTGGCATCACGCATCCCGATTCCGCATCGACCGCCAGGAACGCTGGCTGCGATCGCAACGTCCGATGACGTGCCTCATCGGAGAGATGGCATTCGCCGTGGACCTCGGCGAAGCCGCTTCCAAGGACCTACGCAACCGGATGCTGCAATCGGCCGCGCTTCCGTTCACCGACATTCGCGTCGTACCGTTTCACGCGGGCCGATACGACCTCATGGGGTGGGAACTGAATCTATTGGAATTCACCAATGGGGACGAACCGTTGATCCAGATCAAATCCGCGCGGGGCAGCGGCTTCCTACCGGTGAGGAGTCATCGCGCGACCTTCTTCATGCAGGCGTTCAGCGATGCTTGGGACATGTCCATTCCAGTGGAAGAATTCCTGTCATGACGAAAGCAATCGGCCCGTGGCGCAAGTCGAGTCGCAGTGGCGGAAACCAGAGCAACGGCTGTGTGGAAGCCCGTCTCCACGGCACGCACCCGCAACTGTCCGACAGCCGCCACGCCGGCACCCGCCCAATCCTCGACCTCGACCCCACCGACTACCACGCTCTACTCACGACGGTCCAGAGGACGGGGGACGGGACGTGACACGGATACCGAATCCGCCGTGGCGCAAGTCGAGTCGCAGTGGTGGGAACGCATCCAACGGGTGTGTGGAAGCGCGCCTCCACGGCACGCACCCGCAACTGTCCGACAGCCGCCACGCCGGCACCCGCCCAATCCTCGACCTCGACCCCACCGACTACCACGCTCTACTTACGACGGTCTGCACCGGCCTGGCCTGACAGCCGGTCCACGTTGGGAACGGTGTGGCGGCGGAAATTCAATGGCCTCGCCCCGGTGAGAACGGCACCGTTGCGGTATGGACACCCTGTTCGGCGACCGACGTGGTTTCAGTGCGGAGATCGGTGAAGGCGATCAGCTGCGCCGAGTAGACCTGTGGGCGGCCGGAATCCGGCTCACCTGCGACGACAACACCGTCTACGTCCCACAGTTCCGACGTTCCGTGGCCGACACCGCCGACCGGCTGCGTTCCGGGAGCGGGCTTCCGCGTCCGTTCCCCGGGCAGGACCCGGCGGGGAACCACCGACGGCTGGTCCGCATGGCGGCTCACGACGACGGATCCGCGCTGTACCAACGATTCGCCACCATGCACTGGGGACCGACGACCGACAATGTGACCGCGCTACTGTTCCGGGACGGCGATCACGTGACGCTGACCTTCGGGTTCTGGCGCGCACACCATCTGCGCGCCCACCCCGAGCACGACGGCGCGGTGTTCGTCGTGGAGATCGCCGCCGCCGCACTGATCGGTGTCCTCGACGGCCTCACCGCGGCGCTGGAATCCGGTCGACCCGAATGAGTCCCGCCCCGCCGGGGCGGCCTGAGCCGGATCTACGATCCTCACATGAGTGACCGGAACCCGGCGGCCGAGGCGCTGCGGACGGCCCGGCTGTCGCTACGGCGTCCGGCCGAAGCCGACATCAACGCCATCTTCGAGATCCATCATGATCCCGAGACCTGCCTGCACAACCCCTCCGACGCGCTCGCCCGGCCCGACGAGGCCCGGGAGCTGTATCGACGCTGGAACGAGCAGTGGCAGCGACACGGATACGGGTACTGGGTCGCCCGGCGCCTCGACTCCGATCGACAGTTGGGCTTCTGCGGGATGAAGCCCATGGAACTTCAGGGCATGAAGGTCCTCAACCTCTTCTACCGCTTCGCCACCTCGGCCTGGGGCCAAGGCTACGCCGGCGAAGCGGCCACCGCGGTGGTCGCCTGGGCATCCCGCCATGTTCCCGACCTGCCGCTGATCGCCCGCGTCCGGCCGGCCAACATCGCCTCCCAACGCGTGGCGGTCCGCGCCGGCCTGACTCGGGCGGAGCACCTCGACTGCGACGGATACGACGGCCACGACTGGATCTACATCGCGGAACCGGCGAACTGAACCGCCTCCCGGTGCGGGAAGCCGGACCGATACGGGGCTAGCTCGGCATACTGAGGTTCTCGACCAGGGTGGTGAACTCCTCGATGTCCATCCCACCCTGGCTGCTGCGGATGACCAGCGTCGGATAGTCCGGGTTCACCGGCAGGTCGAAGGTGACGATGGCGACCGGTTCCTCGTACTCGGTCGTCGTATTGGTGTACTCGGTGTAGATCTGCGTGAACACGTCGGCGGGTCCGGCGTACGTGTCGACCCGTGTGAGCCCCAACGGTTCCGGCACGTCTCTAACGGTGCGATACGTTCCGTGGTCGCCGTTGATGATCTGCTGCGACGGATCGGGGTCACAATGCCGGGACACCGCCTCCACGACCAGACCCGCGCCGTCGAAGCCGTATCCGATCCGTTCACAGCCGTCCCAGTCCGGTCCGGCCGCGATCGAGTCGATCCCGACACCCTCCGGAACCTCCAACACGAAGGCCACGTCATCGTCCCGGACCGTGATGTCGACCGTCTCCGGAGAACCGGCCGCACCGAGGAACCCCGAACCCGGGAACCCCAGGGCGGTCAGCCCCACGAACAGCAGGACGACCACCGGCACGGCGACTCCGAGGCCGACGGCCAGGCGTGTGAATCGCCTACTCGACATGGAAGGACCTCGAATCTCACGTGCCGGATCCGCCGGGGGGCGGAACGGCGGGGACACCGGCCATCACCGGTGCCCGAGATTGTAGGAACGCCGCGCCATCCCGGCGGGGGCCTGTCGTCACGGGAAGCGGCGTTGTACCGAGGTGATCGACCACGCGCCGCCTACTAGACGGCCGTCAGCGGCGGCCTTCGGAGGCGCGGCCGGTGTCGGCGCCGGTCTCGGCGTCGCGTCGCTCGGTGCGGTGGCCACCGTGCCAGTCCAGGCACATCGCGGTCACGTCGTCCTGGAGTCTCCCACCGGACGCCTCCAACACCGCCGTGGTCAAAGCGAGCGCCGTCTCCCGGGGATGGAGGTGCCGGGTGTCCCTCAACAGCGCAACCAGGTCCACGGTGGCCGCGTCGCGCTCCAACATCCCGTCGGTGACCATGACCAGCCGGTCACCGGGCCGCAACGTGAACTCCTGCACCCGGAACGGCCTTCTCGCCGCCATCGGCAGACCGAACGGCGGATCCACCTCGAAACTCAGCTCCCGGATCGTCGCGTCCCGCATCAACAACGGAAGGGGGTGCCCGGCCACCACCAACTCACCCCGGCCGGATTCCAGATCGATCCGCGCCAGCAGTCCGGTGGCGTGGCTTTCGAGGTGGTTACGCAACGCCATGTCGGCCTGCCTGGCCTGTTCGCCGACGCCGGCCCCCATCTGGCGGGCACCGCGCAGCGCCGCGACCAACACCGTGGCGCTTAGCGCCGCCTGCAGGTCGTGGCCCATCGGGTCGGTGATCGACATGTAGAGGGCGTCACGGTCCACCGTGTAGTCGAAGGAGTCCCCGCTGATCTCCTCCGAGGGTTCCAGATTCCCGCACAGCGCGAACTGCGCGGCCTCACACGACAGCGCCGACGGCAGCAACTGGTACTGGATCAGCGCCGACAGCGAGGGCGGGCCGGGATACCGGCCCCAGGTGTACAGGTCGGTGAAGCGCCGGTTCGCGATCACGACGTAGGCCAGGACGTGGGCGGCCTCGGCGATCGTCGCCATCACCTCATCCCCGCGTCCGGGCGGCAGTTCCACCTCCAGTACCCCGATGACGTCCCCACGGTTGGTGACCGGGGCGATCACCCGGTTCCGGTCGCCGGTGGACTCGTGCAACGGCTGCTGGGTCCGGATCACCTGCTCGAACCCGGTGTCGGCCATCCGGATCCGTTCCACCTCGCGGTACCCGCCGTTCGGCGTCTGCGCCGACAGCCTGGCCGCCACCCGGCCGGTCAGGTCCACGAGAAGGAAGGACACGTCGACGGCCTCGAACCGTTCCCGCAACCGCCTCGCGATCACTGCCACCGCCTGCGCGGGAGCGGCCGACTCGGCGGCCGCCAACAGTCCGGACAGGTCGTCGTTAACGCTGGTCAAGGTCCCCACCCCCGCGTCATGTATACCGCGCGGGGTACGGAAACCGGTGGCACCGAGCGGTCATGGCGCGACGAGGGGTACGGGACACGCGGCGTCGTGGGCTCCACGTCCGGTTCGGCCGTCTCGGGCGTCACGACCGCAGCGACGGCGGGACCCGACGGTCCGGTGTGTGCCGGGACCGTCGGGGCGGCGACCACGGCACCGCGGGTCCGCTCCCGCGTCATCGTGCCGAAGGCGGGCGCCACCACCGGCGGCTACGTACGGGGATCACACGGTCGGCGGGGTGGTCAACCGGTGTGCTCGTCGTTGACGCGTCGCGCCTCGGCGAGTTGGTCTTCAAGGGTGATGATCCGGCAGGCCGACTCCAGCGGTGTGCCCTGGTCGATGAGTTCGCGGGCACGGGTGGCCAGCCGCAGCTGGACCCTGGAGTAGCGGCGATGCCCGCCCCCGGAACGTTGTGGGGCGATCAGGCCGGCGGCGTCCAGGCTGCGTAGGAACGCCTGGGTGACGCCCAGCATCTCGGCGGCGCGCCCCATGGAGTACGCCGGGTAGTCGTCGTCGTCGAACTTGTCATCCGGCTCGGCCGGACCCTGGGCTTGTCGTTCCATTCAGCCTTCCACGAAGAAGGGCCCCGACGAGATCTCGCCGGGGCCCGCTGTCGTTAAACACCATCTGTCGGCCTTACGGCCGTTGTCGTCTGGCGCGCCGAGCCGAGAACCGGCGATTGCGCGCGATCGCGTGTTGCGGGACCGTGGACCACCTTCCAATCCGTGGAACTGCAGTATCCGTGCGGCGAATCCTCGCGCGTCACGGGCGATCAGCGATGGCGTCGTAACTCCTTCCAATAACGGGTCGAACATCCGGCACCGTCGGTACCGTCGTGCGGTCTATCGGGTCCGGCCCCTGTGGGCCGTCGGCAGCACCGTCCGTCGGAACCCCGTGTCTTCCGGTCCCGGCGCGCCCGGTCTGCCGTGTTTCCCTCGGGTGACTAGTCTCTGACACCCCTCATAGACTTCTTCTCTCTTCGACGGGAGATAGCCTAACACCCGAAGAAGAGAATGTCTACTGCCGTGGCGATAGATTTTCTGGCGCCGGTGATGCACCGTCATGATCCGCGAGTATCGGGGAGCCCCACGACTCGCCGCAAGGCTGTGACGGCGGAGAGCGATCGCGCGGGGTGGCGGCACGGTGGGCCTTCCGGGAGAGGCCGCCCGCCGTCCCCCTTCTTCGGCCGGTCACGACGGTGCCGGCCGCCGTTGCGAACGGCGACCGGCACACGTCATCCGGTGATCAGCACTCGTACCAACCGCTGTAGTCGACACTGCAGTCGGAGCGGACGTACCGGATGCGGTAGAAGCACTGGCCGCCCTCGTTCTTGTACTGCCTGGTCGAGCTGGGAGTGCAGGCCGCGGCGGCGGACTCGGCGGCGACGAGCCGCTGGAGGACACGGTCGGCGAGGCTGGTGATCATGCGCATTGTCGTTCTCCCTGTGGTGTGGCGGTCAACCTTTCGCCTGGATTCCTACCGGCCCGCCACACGGATCCCCCATGAGTCCACCACGACCACCTCCGGACGCCGGTTCGCCGGACGCCCCCGGACCGCCGGGGATCCGTCACCAGCCGGGGATCCGGGCCGCTCCGTAGTAGGAACCGGCGGCGCTCTCGATCGTCTCGATCGCGACGTTGTAGTAGTTGACGGCGGCCTGCACCACGCGTCCATCCCCTATGTACAGTGCGACGTGGGTGAGGTCGTTGAAGAACACCAGGTCCCCCGGTTGGAGCTGGTCACGGGCGATGGGTTGCAGTTGGTTCCATTGCGCCGCCGCGTTGTGCGGCAGCGAGACGCCCACCTGTGCCCACGCCCCCATCGTCAGGCCGGAGCAGTCCCAGCCGTCGGGTCCCGAGGCGGCCCACACGTACGTCTCGCCGACCTGCTCGAGCGCGAACCTGACGACCTTCCCCCGATCGCCGGGGACGTAGGGCGGCACCCAGCCGTCGGCGCTGCCGCGATGGTCGCGGTACGCCTCCTCACGTACGTCCTGCAACCGGTCGAGTTCGTCCTCGATGGTGGTCTTCTTCGCGACGAGCTCCTCCTCCTGCGCGGACTGGTCGGTGTACAGCGCGTCCAACACCGCCTTCTGCTCGAACAGGTCCGCCGCGGCGTCCTTCAGCTCCTGAATTGCCGCGTTCTCGGAGACCACGACGGTGTTCATCATGGTCAGCCGGTCGACGAGCTGATCCGGCGTCCCCGATGTCAGCAGCGCCGCGGAGTTCGACATCTTGCCGTTCATGTAGACGTTGGCGGCGTAGGAACCCACACGTTCACCGAGCGCCGCCAACTCCTCCTCGTACGGTTCGAGTTCGGCCTCCAGTTCGGCGATCTGCGCGTTCGTGTCCTCGAGGTCCTCGCGCACCTTGTTGTAGTCCTCGATGATGCCTTCGAGCTCGTGGAACTGGGCCTCGATCTCGGCTTCGGTCTCGTCGACCGGGTCGGCGCGCACCGGTGAGGCACCCAACGCCACCGCCATGACCGTCGCGGTCACCGCGCTCACCCATCGAGACAGCCGCCTTGCTGTGGACCTCGTCCGTCGCGACACCGGGACTCCCAAGCTCTGCACATGCGTGAATCTACTAACCGAGTTCGTAGATTAGTGCACCACTCACAGCGGCCGCCGCCGCTGGTCACGTCACCGTCCGTCGCCCACCGCCTCCAGCGCCGAGGCGGCCCGGCCACCGCATCGGAGATCAGCCGGGGTGGCCCGCCCTCAGCAGCCGGAGGTACTCCCGTCCGACCCGTCTCCCGTTCGGGAACCGGTCGCCGCGCTCCCAGCGCCACGCGGCGATCATCGCGAGGACGAGCTGTCGACAGTCGTCCAACAGCGCGTGGTCGATGTTCGGGTAGTGGCGGCAGACCTCCTCGGGAGCGTGGGCGAGGTCGAACTCGACCGGTCCACGGCAGCACGTCTCGAGGTCGATGAACAACGGGCCGTCCGCCGTGCTCAGCACGTTTCCCGGATGCGGCTCACCGTGCAGCAACTGCTCCACGGCACCTCGCCCCTCGACGGCCCGCCGTAGGTCGGCCAGCCTGCCGGCGAGGAACGACCGGTCGGCGTCGGCGAGCTCCGGTGAACGATCCGGGTCGGCGACGACCTCCTCCGCCTCGGTGACCCGGTCCATGAAACCCGGGGTCGGCGCGTAGACCTCGCGCATTCCGGCGTGCAGCCGTTCCAGCGCCCCGGCGTAGTCGGCCGGCGAGACCTTCATCGCCGTCGGCGCGTAATAGGTCCACAACGTCACGGCGAAGCCGTCACGCGCGTACACCCGCGGATCCACTCGAGGCGCCGGGGCGCCCACCGGGCATCCGGCCTCGGTGAGCCGCCGGGCGAGATCGACTTCGCGCCGCGCGACCCCGTACCCCGCGAGGGCGACCCGGGCGAGGACGTCACACGGCGTCAGTCGCAACGCCAAGCGGTTCGAGTCGTGGAGGACGGTCGCGTCGTCGGCTCGGAGACCGAGCGCCGCCGCCGTCGACGTCGCGGCCGCGATCGCGCGCGGGATGTCGGACATCTCCATGGTGGGCTCCTCGACGCCGCCTGACTGCTTCGAGTCATGTTCCACCGTCTCGACGCCCATGGAAACCGATTTGTCCTCGCACACCGTTCGACGCCGGGGCGCAATGACGTACATCACCACGACCGGAACCGCGCGGTGGTGGAGGGGAAACGAAGAACCGGCTTCGCGGATCTACGCGAGGCCGGTTCCGAACCGATACTCCGGCGGTCCTGACGGGACTCGGCCTTCGCTCGTGCCACATCGCCCGGAATGAGGGCGGTCGCCTCACGCTGACGAACTCACCCGCTCCGGCTTGAGATCATGCGCCCCGATACGACTACGGCCGGATCATGGAACCGGTCATCGCCGGGGCGGCGCCGTCATGACACGTCGTGCGAGGTCGCTCAGGATCTCGACCACCTCGGGCCGGTGGAAGGGGCCGACATGGGGTGCGGCTACCGAGTGGACCTCGGTCGGGTTGTCGGGTGTGAGGCGGTCGGCCTCGGAGATGAACCTGTCCTGCAACGCCGGGGGGATCAACCGGTCATCGGTGAAGCGCACATAGGTGCGGGGTACCCGACCCCACCGTTGCGCTTCGACTCGGGTCTCGGCCATGGGGATGGTGACCGGTTCGTCGGGCTGGAACAGGTTGAGGATTCGGGTCAGCTCCTCGTCGGTGAAGCCGTCCGCCAGGCATTCCCGAATGCCGTCCAGCAGTCCGGGGTCGCCCGTGCGCCAGTTGATTCGAGCCACGCCGAGCTCGGCCGGGTCACCGGCGATCGCCGCGGTGACCTTGTCGACCAGGCTGCCGGCGTTCTCGGGGGTGTCGATGTAGGCCGCCATGCTCGGCAGGTCGACGCAGCAGTACGCGGCCACGTAGACGATGTGGTCGAGCAGCTCGGGTACGGCATTTCCCACTCGGCTGAGGGTGACGCCGCCCTGGCTGGCGCCGATGAGGATCACCGGCCCGTTGCGGTGGGCGCGACGTACGACGTCCTCCACACTTTCGGCGTAGTCGTCCAGGGTGTGGGCGGCGAGTGGGGAGGGCTCCTTGGCCAGTGCCGCGAGGTCTTGTGGCGCTTGGTAGGAGCGGGGGAAGAACCCGTCGATCCCGTGGCCGGGCAGGTCGACGGCGACGGTGCGAAACCCGCGCAACGTCAGTTCCTGGGTGAGTCCGACCCAGCTGAACGACGAGACGTGGGTGCCGTGGACGAACACGAGGGTGGGTGCGGCGTTGGTGGTCATCGGGAAGCTCCTTGAACGGTCGGGGTCTGATCGGTGGGGCGAGGGCCGGCGTCGACGGCCGCGGGGCGCCACATCGGTTGGAGCGGTGGGGCGTCCGCGATCCGCACCGGGTGGCCCAGGTCGGCGAAGCCGTGTCTGAGGTAGAGGGCGCGGCTGCGCGGGGAGCCGGCTTCGAGATAGGTGCCGATGCCGTCGCGATCGGCGCGCTGCAGCCGGTGGCGCAGCAACGCTGTTCCGATGCCGTGGCCCCGCCGATCGGAGACGACGCCCATGACGGCCAGGTAGAGGTGCGGTTCGCCGACGGGATGCCGGGCGGCGAGGGCCTCACCGACCGCACGCAACCGGGCGAGGCGCTCATCCCGGACCGCCGCACCGGCCTGGCCGTCGTGGAGGCGCTCTCCGGCTTGAAGGGGCAGCCAGATAGCGGCGCCCTCACGGTCACCCGCCACGTGACACTCGGCACCGGAGCGGTCGAGCAGTGACCGGTGGAACCCGGTTCGGAGCGCGGCTCGGTCGGCGGTCTCGGGGAAGAGCCATTCGGCCAGCGGGTCGGTGTCGAACGCGGAGGCGAGGACGTGGAGGACCGTTTCATGTCCCGACCGGTCCACGTCACGGACGCGCGCGTACGGCGTATTCAATTCCATGCGTACATCGTATTTACTTCACATGGCCGTCGTACAGGGCTGAAACACGACACGTGACCTAGTACGGCGTTGAGTGACCTAGTACGATCGAAGTGACACACACCCTCGAAGGTCCACGTCACGTTCGGAGGTCCACATGGCGTCGCCGACCCAGCGGGAACCGCCGTATCGGCAGATCGCCGCCGAGATCCGCGCGGGCATCACCGCCGGCGATCTGCGTCCGGGCGACCGGGTGCCGTCGGTGCGGCAGATCGCCCGGCGCTGGAACGTCGCCGTCGCCACGGCGAACCGGGTGATGGCGTCACTTCGCGACGAAGGGCTGGTCGTCACCCGGGTCGGCGCGGGAACGGTCGTCGCCGAACACGTGGAGCGCAGAGCGGCACCGCGCGTGGTGGACGTCGACGCGTTCCGGCGCGAAGCACGACCGGCACGGCGGCGCGGTCTACCGCCTCCACCGCTCACCGCAGTGCGGATCCGGCGCACCGCGGTCACCATCGCCGACCGGGAGGGACTGGACTCCGTCACCATGCGCCGACTCGCGGCCGAGCTCGGTGTCAGCCCCATGTCGCTCTACCGGCACGTGGCGACCAAGGAGGAACTGGTGCTCCAGATGGTCGGGGAGATCGTCGCCCCCGACGATCTCCCCGAACCCGGGCCCGACGGATGGCGCGCCAAGCTCGAACTGGTGGCACGCCGCCAATGGGAGCTGTACCGACGGCACCTGTGGGCGGCGCGCGCGATCTCCTTCACCCGGCCGCTGCTGGTGCCCGGCCTCGCCGCCTACACCGAGTGGACTTTGCGGGTGCTCGACGACCTGGGGCTGCCTCGGCGGACCTGCGTCCAGGAGGCGATGGCACTTCACACCCTCGTCAACTCGGCCGCCCTGTCGGTCGCGGACGAGGTCGAGGCCGAACAGGAGAGTGGTGTGAGTCTCGAGCGGTGGCGAAGGGCGGAACGGGAGCGAATGGCCGAACTCCTCGACGGCGACCGTTTCCCCCACCTACGCGCGGCGGCACGGGAGAGCGCCTTCAGCGACCTGGACCAGCAGTTCGAGTACGCACTGGCTCGTCACCTCGACGGTTTCGCCGTCCTCCTCGGCAACGCTCCGGGGGCGGCGCGGCACACCGGCTCCGGGGCTCACCGTTCCCGGAAACCGCACGACGCCCGAGGCTGACACCGGCCGGCTCCGACTCTCGACCCGCACACGACCACGGATACGGCGTTCGGGCTTTCGCCGGCACGGTCGGCGATCACAGATGCGGGAAACGAAGAACCGGCTTCGCGGATCTACGCGAGGCCGGTTCTGAACTGGTGTTTCGGCGGTCCTGACGGGACTTGAACCCGCGGCCTCCGCCTTGACAGGGCGGCGAGCACTCCAACTGCTCCACAGGACCTTGCTATTCGGTTGTCTCGGACTCGCTCGCAAGAGCTTACCCGATCTTACCTGGTACCCCCAACGGGATTCGAACCCGTGCTACCGCCTTGAAAGGGCGGCGTCCTAGGCCACTAGACGATGGGGGCGCTTGGCCATCATGCCATACGGCCCGGGTGGGTCGCTCGGCAGTTAACCTCGCCTGCCACCGTCTGCGCGCCGTCGGAGGCTTGGAAAGCATACGTGACGCGTTTCGATACGCCGAGACGGGGGGTCGGCCACCGCGGACACCGCGCCGGGAGACGGGCGCCCCGGCGGCTCAACCCCTGGCCGCGGCCAGGGCGACCACGCCCAGCAGCACCACCGCCGCGCCGGTGATGCGTCGTCCCGCCTGCGGTTCCCGCAACAACAGCCACGCGAACACACTGCCGATGACGATGCTGAGTTCCCGGGCCGGCGCGACGAGACTCACCGGCGCGTACCGGTAAGCGAACAGGACCAGGATGTAGGCGGCGGGCGCGATGGTCGCCACCACGAGGACCGCCGTCCGGTGCCGGCGCCACACCCGGCGGATCTCGTCGCGACGACGCAGCGCGTAGGGGGCGAGCATGAGACCGCGCCCGAGGTTGTTACCCCAGTCGAACAGGATCGGCGAGATGGCCAACGGCCCGACCGCCCAGGCGTCCCAGACGGTGTACGAGGCGATCAGCACACCGGTGACCAGCCCGTATCCGACGCCCGCCGTCAACCGGGTCCCGCTGGAGCGGCCCAGGCCGATGATGAGGATGCCCAGGACGACCCCGGCCGCGCCGAGAATCCCGATCAGGCCGGGCCTCTCCCCGAACACGACTATGGCGAAGGTCACCGACAGCGCCGGGCCGGTTCCGCGCGCCAACGGATAGACCACCGACATGTCACCACGCTGGTAACCGCGTTGCAGGACCACCGAGTAGGCCAGGTGCAGCACCGCCGTCACCAGCATCGCCGCCGGCAGCATCCACGACCACTGTGGAGGACTCAGGACGACCGCGATCAGCATGACCGGCAGGTAGATCACCGCCGACGCCACACTGTTCAGCCACACGAAGACGGGACCGCCGTCGGCCGCGCGTTTGGCGTACAGGTTCCAGACGGCGTGGCACACGGCGGCGGCCGCCACGAACAGGAGGGCGAGGGGGTCCACGACGGGCCACACTAGGCTGTCGTTCACCCGGCGGCAACCTGCCGGCCCACCCCACACCGGTACGGTGAGCCACGGCAGGGCACCGCCGCTCAACGACGAGAAGGGTACGCGCACATGCCGGATTCGCCGCAGGACTTCACCGTGATCGGCGCGGGCACGATGGGAGCCGGCATCGGTTACGTCGCCGCCTCCGCCGGGTACCGCGTCACGATCGTCGAGGTCGACGCCGACCGGGCCACCGCCGCGCTCGACCGGATCGCCCGGTGGGCGGACCAGGCGGAGGACCGCGGCCGCGCCGAACCCGGTACCGCGTCGGCGGTGCGCGACCGGCTCCACACCGTCGCCGACGTCGCCGACTCCCCGGAGGGCGCCGAGGTGATCGTGGAGGCGGTGCCGGAACGGGCCGACCTCAAGCGCGCCGTCCTTGCGGCGGCGGAGGCACGCGGCCCCCGCCTGCTGGCCAGCAACACCTCCAGCATCGCCATCACCTCACTGGCGGAGCCGTTGCACCACCCGGACCGGTTCTGCGGGCTGCACTTCTTCAACCCGGTGTACGCGATGTCGCTGTTGGAGATCGTCGTCACCGACGCCACGACCGACGCCACCCGCGACCACGCCCTGGCGATAGCCGCGAGGCTGGGCAAGGAACCGATCGTGGTGCGGGACTCCCCCGGGTTCGCCACGTCCCGGTTGGGCAACGCGTTGAGCCTGGAGGCGGTCCGGATGGTGGAGTCGGGGGTGGCGTCGGCGGCCGACATCGACAAGGCGATGGCACTGGGATACCGGCATCCGATGGGGCCGTTGGAGTTGACCGACGTGGTGGGCCTCGACGTGCGGCTCGACATCGCCCGGACCCTCCAGGCGGCCTACGGGGACCGGTTCGCGCCGCCGCGACTGCTGGTCGAGATGGTCGAGTCGGGCCGGCTCGGCAAGAAGTCCGGCGAGGGCTTCTACCTCTGGCGCGACGGCCGGAAGGTGGCGTGATGGAGTTCCGGACCCTGCGGGTGGAACGGCGTCCCGACCGCACCGTCGTGCGACTCGACCGCCCGGAGAAACGCAACGCCATCGACCAGGCCATGGTGGACGAACTGCACGCCGTGTGCGAGACCCTGGAACGCGATCCCGCCCCGATGCTGTTGACCGGCGGCGACGACGGCGTCTTCGCCGCCGGTGCCGACATCGCGCAACTCCGGGAACGCACCTCCGCCGACGCGCTGCGCGGCATCAACTCCGGACTGTTCGCGCGCATCCGGGCGCTGCCGCTGCCCACGGTCGCCGCCGTCGACGGTCCCGCGCTGGGCGGTGGCGCGGAGCTGGCCTACGGATGTGACATCCGGGTGTGCAGCTCCCGCAGCTTCTTCGGCCAGCCCGAGGCACGACTCGGCATCCTGGCCGGGGCGGGCGCCACCTGGCGGCTGCCCGCGCTGGTGGGCGAGAGCCTGGCGAAGGAACTGCTGTTCACCGGTCGGCGGCTGCCCGCCGAGGAGGCGCTACGGGCCGGCCTGGTGAGCGCCGTCGTGGAACCCGGCGAACTGCTGTCCCACGCGCACGGGCTGATCGACGACATCGTCAAGGCGTCGCCGACCGCGCTGCGGCTCACGAAGCTCGCCGTCGACGCACCGGCGGGGGCGCACCCGCACGTCGAACTCGCCGCCCAGGCGTTGCTGTTCGACTCCCGGGACAAACGGGACCGCATGACCGCGTTCCTCGAACGCCGCGACCGCTGACCCCCACCCTTCTGCGCCTTGGGTGGGCACAGGCCCGCCTTGGGTGGGCACAGGCCCGCCTTGGGTGGGCACAGGCCCGGTGAAATTCGGACATACAGCATCATTCGAGGCATGTCGATGGGCCCCAGACCACCCAAGGCGGCAGAAGCTGGGCGGCGACTCAGAGATACATGCCCATCGGAGGGGTGTCCTCCTCGGTGACACGCTGGACGGTCTGCGCGTCGAAGAACCGGCGGCCCCCGAACTTCTTCTGCAACCTGTCGTCCAGGTCGTCCGCCAACCTCGTCATCGACTGCACCGCCAACATCAGGTGCGACGGCTGGAAGTCCCTGCCGTACACCGGCACCGAGGCCCAGATCGTGGACTCCGAATAGTACAGACGCCCGATCGGCAACCGGCGGGTCAACTCCGACAACTCGTGATACAACCGCTCGTTCGTGCCCACATCGGTCAGCAACGGCGAGTACACGTCCACGATGGCCGGACGCTCGGTCGGTTTGATGAACACCATCGCCGAACCCGCACGCAGACTGATCTCCCCGGTGTCGTCCACCGCCAGGTGCTCGACCGTGGTGTGTTCCATCGCCGCCACGACCGTCCGCACCACCTCACCCAACGCCCCCGACTTCGGCGGCGTCAGGTCCTCCGACAACTCCTCCGACTCGTCGGCGGGCGCCACCGGCCGCGCGGGCGTCAACACCAGATCCGCCGATCCGCCCTCCCCGGACGGTTGGTAGTCGTACGTCAGGAACGCCGGATGCGGCGCCCCGAACACGTCCCGCATCGTCCGGGCCACCACCGTCGCCAACTCCTGCGGATCCACCGGGTCGCTGTGCAACCCGAACCGCTGCCCCGCACCCTCCAACACCCCCGGCGGCTGCCAACCCAGCGCCACGAGCTGCCCCACCGCCGCCCGGCCCAGCCGCGCGGCACTGGGCAGCGTCGCGTTCGACGTCGCGTCCGCCCGCACCTGCCCCTCCGCCGGAACCGTCAGGGACACGTCGTACACGGCGTTCCCGGTACCCGACGCCGTCGGATCCAGGATGAGCGCCAGATCCGACCCCACCGGCATACGCGGCAGCGCCGACGCCAGCGCGTTGGTGAAGTCGCGCCACGCGGCGGCGACCTTGGCGGTCAGATCGGGTGCGTTGTCATCCACACCGGCGACATTACTCACCGGACCGTCGCGGTGTGCACAGGCGGTCCGGCCGCCCGCCCCGACGTCACGCCCCGCCTCACACCTCCGGCGCCGCACCCGGCTCCACACGCAACCGTGGAACACAGTCGGGATGGTTCTCCGCGATCCACCCCACCATGCGTTCCCTTATCTCACAACGCAACTCCCACCACGCGTCGGCGTTCGCGGCGGTGGCGGTCGCCCGGATCCGCAGATACGGGCCCGTGGCGTCGGTCACCACCAGACCCTGCTCGGCACCGTCCCAATGCGGCGACGCCGCCACGATCCGCGTCAACTCACGCCGCGCCTCGATCACCGGCAGACGCCAGTCCACATCGAACTCCACCACCGACACCAGGTCCTGCGACCGCCCCGTCCAGTTCGCGTAAGGCGTCGTCGTGAAATGGGACGTCGGCAGGATCAGCCGCCGCCTGTCCCAGATCCGCACGACCACATAGGTCAGCGCCAGCTCCTCGACCCTCCCCCACTCCTTCTCCGCCACCACGATGTCCCCCAACCGCAGCGAATCACCGAACGCCAGTTGAAGCCCCGCGAAGACGTCCTTGAGAAGCGACTGCGCCGCCAGACCCGCCACCACACCCGCCAGACCCGCCGACGCCAACACACCCGCACCGAACGTCCGGAACGCCGGGAACGTCAACAGACCCGCCCCCACCGCGATCACCCAGATCGCCGCACTCGCCACCCGGTACACGATCACCGCCTGCGTCCGGCGCCGCCGCCGGTCCAGGTCGTGCGCCGCCACCCCGGCCACACCCTCCTCGGCATCCGACCGGATCACCCGCAGCAGTCGCGTCACCAGCCACGCCGACGCCGCCAGGATCGCCAACACCAGCCAGTGACCGACACCGTCGTGCCACTCCCTCGGCCCCGTGACCTGAAGACTGATCCGCGCCGCCACCAACCCCGCCGTCAACTGCGCCGGCCGATGCACCAGACCCAGCACCGTATCCAGCCAACGCACCCGCCGCGCCAACGGCCGCAACGCGAAACGCACCAGACTCACCACGACGACACCGCCGACCGCGGCGATCACCATGACGCCCACCGGACCTATGCCGAACACCATGGGCCTCAAGTGTAAGCCGCGTCTCCACCCGCCGTCCGAGACGAGCGACGGCACGTCCGAACGGACCACGCAGGAGTCCTGGAACCCTTCCGAACGCGACGTGCTCCGAGACACCCCGGCTGCCACCCCGTGAGCCCACACCCGACACCACCACGACGTGGAACACCCACACCCCACCGGCCGGTACGGTGATACCAAGGCCGACACGCAGCGAAAGGTGCCGTCTCATGCCGCAACCCGACGAACCGGTGATCGGCCCGCCCAAGGAGTCCGCCGCCGGAATCCCCGGCATCCTCCACGGCCTACGCCACGCCCTCGGCAAACCCGGTGTCACCCGCGGCACCCGGGCCCTACTGCGCCTCAACCAGGTGGACGGCTTCGACTGCCCCGGATGCGCCTGGCCCGAACCCGCCCACCGCTCCAGCGCCGAATTCTGCGAGAACGGCGCAAAGGCGATCGCGGAGGAGGCCACCCGCCACCAGGCCGACGCCCGGTTCTTCGCCACCCACCCGATCTCCGAACTCGCCACCTGGAGCGACCACCGGCTGGGACAGGCCGGCAGGGTCAGCCGCCCCATGATCCGCCGCGCCGGCACCGACCACTACGAGGCGATCTCCTGGCCCGACGCGATCACTTTCATCGCCGACACGCTCAACGGCCTCGACCACCCCGACCAGGCCGTCTTCTACACCAGCGGACGCACCTCCAACGAGGCCGCGTTCTGCTACCAACTCCTCGCCCGCGCCTTCGGCACCAACAACCTGCCCGACTGCTCCAACTACTGCCACGAGTCCTCCGGCGTCGCCCTGTCCGAGACCATCGGCATCGGAAAGGGCTCGGTCACCCTCGACGACATCCACGACGCGTCGCTACTGGTCATCGTCGGCCAGAACCCCGGCACCAACCACCCCCGCATGCTCTCCGCACTGGAGAAGGCCAAACGCGGGGGCGCCCGCATCCTCGCCGTCAACCCGATGCCCGAACCGGGTCTGCTCAACTTCCGCAACCCACAGACCCCCAGGGGCCTCGTCGGCGGCGGCACCGACCTGGCCGACCGGTTCCTACGCATCCGCCTCGGCGGCGACCACGCCCTCTTCACCGCCATCGGCGCCCTGCTCCGCGAATGGGACGCCGTCGACCACGAGTTCGTCGACACCCACACCACCGGCTACGACCGATACGCCGACACCACCGTCGACTGGGACGTCGTCCTCAAGGCCACCGGTCTCGACCGCGACGAGATCCACGCCGCCGCACGCATGTTCGCCGACAGCGACGCCACCGTCGTGTGCTGGGCCATGGGCCTCACCCAACACACCGAGGCGGTCGCCACCATCCAGGAGATCGTCAACGTCCAACTGCTGCGCGGCATGATCGGGCGACCCGGCGCCGGCCTGTGCCCCGTCCGAGGCCACAGCAACGTCCAAGGCGACCGCACCATGGGAATCTGGGAGGTACCGCCACCCTGGATCACCGCCCTGGAAACCGAGTTCGGCATCCGGGTCCCCCGCGACCCCGGCCACCACGCCGTCGCCGCCATCGACGCCATGCGCACCGGCGCGGCACGCGTCTTCATGGGACTGGGCGGCAACTTCGCCGCCGCCAGCCCCGACACCGCCGTCACCGAGGCCGCCCTACGGCGACAGGACCTCACCGTGCACGTCTCGACCACACTGAACCGGTCACACGTCGTGCCCGGCCGAGTCTCGATCATCCTGCCCACACTCGGGCGCACCGAGATCGACCGGCAGGCCGCGGGCCCCCAGTTCGTCTCCGTCGAGGACTCGATGAGCCGCGTACACACCTCACGCGGCCGACTCGCACCCGTCTCACCGTTCCTGCTCAGCGAGGTCGCGATCATCTCCCGGCTCGGCCGGGCACTACTGGGCGACACCATCCCCTGGCGCGACTTCGAGGCCGACTACCGCGCCGTCCGGGAACGGATCGCCGCCGTCGTACCGGGATTCGCCGACTACGAACGACGACTCCGCAACGGCGGCGGAGAGGGCTTCACACTGCCGCACCCGCCACGCGACGCCCGGCGCTTCGACACCCCCGACGGCAGGGCCCGGTTCAGCGTCAACCCGGTCAACCCGCCCGTCGTCCCGGAGGGACGCCTACTGCTGCAGTCACTACGCAGCCACGACCAGTACAACACCACCGTCTACGGCCTCGACGACCGCTACCGCGGCGTCAAGGGCGGCAGGCGGGTGGTGTTCTGCAACCCCGCCGACCTGGCCGCCCTGGGAATCGCACCCGGCTCCCGCGTGGACCTGATCAGCGAGTGGACCGACGGACACGACCGCCGGGCGGAGGACTTCCAAGCGGTCTCCTACCCGATCGCCGCCGGATGCGCCGCCACCTACTTCCCCGAGGCCAACCCGCTCGTCCCGCTGGGCGCGGTCGCCAAACGGTCACACACCCCGGTGTCCAAGGCGATCGTCGTCCGGCTGGAACCACGCCCCTGAACACACGGGTGCGCCGACCGGGCGGACCCGGCCGGCGCACGGCGTTCAGATCAGCGGTCCTCGCCCGGCCGGTGACGGCCGGTGTCCCAGTCGGGACCCTCCGAGTCCCCGGTCCCGGGCATCCGGCCACGGGATCCGGCGTCCCAGTCCGGCGACTGCGAACCCGAGGACGTCCCACCCGCGCCGGTACCGGCGGAGGGCGTACCCGACGACCCGGGGACGGCGCTCGTACCCGTGGCGGTGGGGGTCCTGCCCGCCGACGAGGTCGCGCTCTCCCGGTGCGACGGCCGCGCGGCCGGCTTGGTGTCGTCGTACGCGGCGGACCGGTAACCGGGCTGCCCGAACTCGTCACCCTCCTGCTTACGGTTCTTCGACGACATGTTGCCCGCCTCCTGTTCGGCGGCACCGAGCATCCGTTCCCAGCGGTCACGCATCGGCTGGATCATGCCGCCGCCGACACCCACGACGACGACGCCGACGATCATCGCGAGTCCGGCGACCAGGATGGGCGTGGTGACGGTGGTGGCGATGCCGATCTGGTTGAGCGCGGCGATGGCGGCCACCGCGATGATCGCGACCTGGGCGGCGCGGGCGATGTACTTGCCGTAGGACATCTCCGACATCGCACCCGACACCAGGTCGTAGACGGTGTTGGCGATGGCGAAGGCCACGACCATGATCACACCGGCGATGAACAGTTGCGGCAGCCATGCCACCAACGAGTTCAGCACGTCGCTGACGGGGTTCGGCCCGAAGGCGTTGAACGCCAGGACCAGTGTGAACAGCAGGACGGCGAAGTACACGAGCATGCCCGAGAGCTGGCTCATGCTGTACTTGCCCGTGAAGCGGCGCATTCCTCCGCGTTCGGCGACCCGGTCGAGTCCGACGCGGGCCAGCAGCTTGGTGACGACTCGCCGGAGCACCTTGGCGACGATCCACCCGACGAGCAGGATGGCCAGGAAGGCCAGCGCCCGGGGCACGAATGTCACCACCGCGTCCAGCGCGTTCTGGAGACTACCGGTTATATCCATGCATCGACGCTAGAGCGTTTACCGGCTTTTACCGCCGTTTCGGCAACATTCGGTCACGGACCGACCCCGGAATGCGACGAAACCGGACAAGGTGCCCGGCGAGACCGGACGGCGACCGTCAGCCGGTGTCGCTGACCTGCCAGTTCTGCCAGGAACGCGACGGCGTGGGACCGCGTTGCCCCTGATAGCGGGAGCCGTACACGGAGGAGCCGTACGGGTGTTCGGCGGGCGAGGAGAGCTGGAAGAGGCACAACTGTCCGATCTTCATCCCCGGCCACAGCGTGATCGGCAGGTTCGCCACATTGGACAACTCGAGGGTGACGTGTCCGCTGAACCCCGGGTCGATGAACCCCGCCGTCGAGTGCGTCAGCAACCCCAACCTCCCCAAACTACTCTTGCCCTCCAAGCGCCCGGCCAGGTCGTCGGGGAGGGTGAAGACCTCCAGCGTCGACCCGAGCACGAACTCGCCCGGGTGGAGGACGAAGGGTTCACCGGAGGCGACCTCGGTGAGCGAGGTGAGCTCGTCCTGCTGCGTCGAGGGGTCGATGTGGGTGTACTTCTGGTTGTTGAAGACCCGGAACCAGCGGTCCAGACGGACATCCACACTGGAGGGTTGGATCAGGTTGGGCGCGAACGGTTCGATCCCCAGGCGACCGGCCTTGAGCTGCGCGATTATGTCACGATCCGACAACAACATGCCGCAGAGCCTACGTTCCGCCGACGTCTCCGCCGATCGAGGGGCACCCGGCCCGGTCACGCCCGCCGACCGGCGTCCGATACAGTGGAGCGGACCACGCGGGCGTGGTTCAATGGTAGAACATCAGCTTCCCAAGCTGAGGACGCGGGTTCGATTCCCGTCGCCCGCTCCAGACGACGAACGCCGAGGTCAGGGCCACATTCCCGACCTCGGCGTCGCGCTTCTCCCACCCCCTTCGATCCACCGCCGGGCGACTCCGCCGGCGGTTCACCAGTCGTGGTCGGAGAGACCTGCGTCGTGAACCAGCAACGCCACCTGCACCCGGTTGTTCAGGCCCAACGCCGCCAGCACCGCCGACACGTGCGTCTTGATGGTGGGCACGCTCAGGTGCAGGGCGGCGGCGATCTCGGCGTTCGACCTGCCGTGGCCGAGCTGGATCGCCACCTCGCGTTCCCGGTCGTTCAACCGTTCGAGCCTCGCCGCCGCCGCGCGGCGGCGCCGGGCGGTCTCGGACTCGGTGTCGGTGACCCTGGCGATGAGCCGGGTCATGACCGTGGGCGACAGTACCGGCCTGCCGTCGGCGACCCGGCGCACCGCCTCGACGAGCTCGACCGGCGGGGTGTCCTTGAGGAGGAATCCGGCGGCGCCCGCCCGCAGTGCCCGCAGCACGTGGGCGTCGGCGTCGAAGGTCGTCAGGACCAGGATCTCCGGGGGCGAGGGGTCGGCGCGCAGGGTCTCGGTGGCGGCGAGTCCGTCCATGCGGGGCATCCTGATGTCCATGAGCACCACGTCGGGGCGGCACCGGCGGGCCGTCGTGACGGCGGCCTCGCCGTCGGCGGCCTCGGCGACCACCGTCACGCCGGGGTGTCCGCCCAGGATCATGCCGAGTCCCGCCCGGGCGAGCGGGTCGTCGTCGGCGATGAGGACGGTGATCGGGTCGCCGGTCATGACGGCCAGGGTATCCGGGCGTCGAGGTGCCAACCGCCGTCGTCGGTCGGCCCGTATTCGAGTCGTCCCTCCAGAAGGGCGACGCGTTCGGTGAGGCCGACCAGGCCGCGGCCGGGCGTGCCCGGGTCGACGGCGGTGGGCGGCGCGGTGTTGCGGACCGACACGGTCAGTTCGCCGCCGGGTTCGCCGGCGACGTCGATGTCGACCTCGGCGCCGGGTGCGTGCCGGCGGGCGTTGGTGAGTCCCTCCTGGACGATCCGGTAGCCGGCGCGACCAAGCGCGTCGGGAACCGGTTCGGCGTGGTGGCGGTCGAGGCGTACGACGGAACCGGCGTCGGCGGCCTCCTCTACGAGCTCCGGGAGGTCGGCCAGGGTGGGGCCGCCGAGTTCGGTGATCGGGGCGCGCAGGACTCCGATCACCTCGCGGAGGTCCTGTAGGGCCTGGTGTGAGCTCTCTCGGATGACCCGCACGGCCCGGCGGACCTCATCGGGGCTCGCGTCCTGCCGGTATTCCAGTGCGCCCGCGTGCAGGCTCAGGATGGACAGCCGGTGCCCGAGTACGTCGTGGATCTCGCGGGCGATGGCGTCGCGGACGAGACGTTGGGCGTGTTCCATGCGTAGTCGTGTCTCCGTCTCGGCTCTGGCGGCCCGGTCCTGCAGCGACCACAGCAGTCGTCGCCGGTACTGGATGTACAGGCCCCATCCCACCGCGGCGGCCTGGACCGCGACCCCGAACACGAGGACCAGTAGCCAGGGGTCGCCGCCGGTGGGTCGCAGCAGTGACATGACGGCGGCCGTCACGATGCTCAGCCCGAACACCGTCCACGCGGTTCGTCGGCGGCGGTGTACGGCGACGGTGAACAGTGCGACGAGCATGGGCCCGGCGGCGAGTTCCGAGACGGCCGACATGAGGACCAGGGCGACCGCGATCCCGGTGGGTGCGCGGCGTCGCCACCAGATCATGACGAGGCCGGCGACGCCGCCGAGCAGGTCGGCGAGGACGAGCCAGTCGGGTGAGGGCGGGCCGGTGGATTCGAGGCGGGTCATGCCGGTGAACAGCGAGAATCCCAGCGCCCAGGTGAACAACGCCAGGTTCGCCACGGCGGCGGCGACCCGGGACCGGTTCATGGACGGCATTCGGATGAACCTACCGATCGGGGCGGGTGGATGCCGGGTGCGGCGGCGTGTCCGATACCGAAGTCGGTGGATTCGATACCTCGGTATCGGTGGGGTGCGGGCGAAGGCGACGCTCGGCGGGCGGGAATCGTCTCTCGGCCGAGGCGGTCGGGGCCGTGGCGCTCATAGCGTGGGGGTATGCGACAGATTCTGCGGTTCGTCGGGGTGGTGACGACCTTGGTGGGGCTCAGTGGGGCCGTCGATCACCTGTGGGTGCAGCCGGTGATGGGTGTGTTGAACGTGTTGAACCGGTTCGTGTTCGAGCGGGTGGAGTTCTTCGCCGGTTGGGAGTTGGCGGCCAATCTGGCGGTCGCGGCCCTGGGTGGGGTCGTGGTGGCGGCGGCGCGGAGGTCGGGGACGTGACGGCGGGGGAACGGCGGTCGCGGTGGGCCGGTTGGGCGGCGACGCTCGGTCTGTTGGTGGCGGCGCCGGTGGGTGCGGAGTATCTGTCGGCCTATGACGACTCGACGGGTGCGCCGGTCGCGTTGCTCGGCGCGTTGGCGCTGTTCGTGCCGTTGTACGGGGCGCCGGCGGTCCTGATCCGGGAGCTGGGGCGCCGGTGGGGTTGGCGGTGGCCGCAACTGTTGACGGCGGCGACCGGTTTCGGGCTGTTGCAGGCGGGGGTGATCGATCAGTCGCTGTTCAACGACTCGTATCGCGACATCGGGTACTGGGACGCGCTGGTGGGGCCGACGTATGTGGCGCCGCTGGGCCTGGGGGTGGCTCCGCTGCTGGCGTTCGTGGTCGGGCACGCGGTGTGGAGTTTCGCGGCGCCCATCGCGGTGGTGGAGGCGATCGGGCCGCGGGGGCGGTGGCTGGGTGTGCCGGGGTTGGTGCTGATGGTGGTGTTGTACGCCGGTGCGGCGATCTTGATCCGTGGCGCCACCTTCGACTCGGAGTCGGATCTGGCCTCGACCGGGGAGACCGTGGGGTTGTCGACGGTGGTGGCGGTCTTGTTCGCGGTGGCGTGGTGGACCGGGCGGCGGCCGTCGGCGGTGCGGGACTCGGTGGTGCCCTCGCCGGCGGTGTGCGGCGTGGCGGGGTTCGCGGCGGCGTCGGGTTTCCAGCTGGTGCCGACCGACTGGTGGGGGGTCGCGGTGGCGTCGGTGCTGCTCGTGGTGTTCGCCGCGGCGGCGGTGTGGTTCTCGCGTTCGCCTGGTTGGACGTTGAGGCACACGACGGCGGTGGCGGGCGCGGCCCTGGTGGCGCGGTCGGTGGTGGGTTTCCTGGCGGAGCCGTTGGGTGACGTGTCGGCGGCCGCGCAGCTGGCCCACAACGTGGTGTTCCTGGTGGCGGTGGTGTCGCTGTGGTGGTGGGCGGCGCGGTGTGCGCGGCGGCGCTCGGTCTTAGCCTCAGTCGGCCTTGGGGCGGCGGCCGGTCTCGCGTTCCCACGAGGAGAGCTGCTGTTCCAGGGCCTTCATGATCTCGAAGACCTGGGACGGCGGGATCTTGACGCGGGACACGACGCGCGCGGGGGTGTGCAGGTAGACCTCGCCGGTCTTGGAGTCCTCGGCGGGTTTGGGAGGACGGGTGATGGTGGCGAAGTCGAGGGTGAAGGTCTCGGCGTCGTGCCAGATCGCCACGAAGTTGGCGTATACGCCGGTCTCCATGTCCGAGGGCGTGTCGATCGCGATCCTGCGTTCGGGGGGACGCGGCTGGGACGGTGGCGGCGAGGGCATGGTCACGGTTCCGAGCTTAGAGGTTGCGGCGGTCGGCGGCAAACCGCGGTGGTTCAGGCGGTGTCGTGGGCGGGGACGTTCAGTGTCTTGCCGAGGTGGCGTGCGCCGGGTTCGTCGGCGTAGACGCCGAAGGGGGTGACCGGCCGGTAGCCGAGTGAGGCGTACAGGGCGAGGGCCTCGGGTTGTCCGGTGCCGGTCTCCAGGATCATGCGGGCGCGGCCGTTGCGGTGGGCGTCGGTTTCGAGGTGGGTGACCATGGCACGGGCGAGGCCGAGGCCGCGGGCGGTCTCGACGACGTAGAGGCGTTTCATCTCGGCGTCGGTGTCGCCGTGGGTGCGCCACGCCCCGGTGACGACCGGGGAGTCGTCGAGGTAGCCGACGTAGAACGCGCCGTGTGGTGGGGTGAAGTCGGCGGCACGGAGGTCGGTCGCGTCCTTGCCGCCGTAGCGGCGTACGTATTCTTGCTGGACTTGTGCGTCGAGTCGGCGCACCACCTCACTGTCGAAGGATTCCAGGCGAAATTGCGGGGTCATGGATTCAGCATGCCACCGGTACCGGTCACGGTTGTCGCGCGAGGTGGGCCGGTGGTGACGGGGGTCGCGGTACCGGTGTCGCCGGGTGGCGTGACCTGGCCGTTCGGCCAGACAAATTCCCCCGAATCGCCGGGCCGCAATCTGATGCTTATCGACCTCGCGGCAGGCATGCTGAGTGGAGATTCCATGCTCGCAGCGACCCTCAGGCAGACCCGATGACGGCTAAGACCCGTACCCCTCAACGGGTACGCGCCGACGCGCGGACCAGCGTCGGCCTGGCCGTCGTGCTCCTGGTCCTGATCGTGGTGGTGGAGTCGGCAGCGGGTGACGAGCCGCAGTTCGTGTCGTTGCTGGTGATTCCGCCGTTCATCGCGGCGACCTTCGCGCGGTGGCGTGGCGTGGCGGCGTTGGGCGTGTTGTGCCTGGTGACGGCGATCGGCCTGGTGTGTTTCACGTATCCGGGTGTGGCGGCGACGCCGATGTCGTTGTCGGTGGATCTGGCGGCGGTGTTGTTGGCGTCGATCAGTGCCGTGGTGGTGTCGATGGCGCGGCAGCGGCAGCATTCCCGGTTGACGGCGCTGTCCCGGTTGGCGTCGGTGGCGCAGCAGGCGGTGTTGCGGCCGATCGACCCGGTGGTGGGGCAGTTGAAGGTGGCGGGCCGGTACGTGTCGGCGAGCGATCACGCGGACATCGGCGGGGACCTGTACGAGGCCGTCGACACGCCGTACGGCACGCGGTTGATCATCGGTGACGTGCGCGGGAAGGGCCTGCCGGCGGTGCGGCTCGCCTCGACGGTGCTGGGGTCGTTCCGGCATGTGGCGTACGAGCGGTCGGATGTGCGGACGGTGGTGTCCGATCTGGACCGCGCGGTGTCGCGTAGTGCCGGGTACGAGGATTTCGTGACGGCGGCGTTCCTGGAGGAGCGGGGCGGCACGTTGACCATTCTGAACTGTGGTCATCCTCCGCCGTTGTTGTTGCGGCGTGGCCAGTTGGAGTTGTTGGATCCGGTGGCGGCGGCGCCGCCGCTGGGATTCATGCCGGTGGCGAAGCCGTTGACGATGCGTCTGGAGCCCGGTGACCGGTTGTTGTTGTACACGGACGGTCTGGCGGAGGCGCGTCGGGACGGGGTGTTCTTCCCGTTGTCGGAGCGGGCGTGGGGGTTGTTGGGGCACGGTTCCATCGCCGACGCGTTGGCGTCGTTGGAGAGTGCGTTGCGGTCGTGGGTGGGTGGCCCGCTGGGTGACGACATCGCGTTGATGTTGTTGGAGTACATCGGGCCGGACGACGACAAGGCCACGAGTTGGCACGCCGACGAGGATTCGAACGGCTGGCGGGACTGAGCCCCCCGGTGGGGCGGGTGGGCGGGTGCCCCGGCCTGTCTCTGGATCGTGGCGGGTCGGCCCGTGCGGCGGGTCGCGGTATCGATGGGACCCGTAGGGGCGGCCGCCGGGTGTCCGCGGTGCCGGGTGGGCGCCGGTGGTCGGGGCCGCCCCTGTCGTACCCCGCCCCCTCGGCGGGTCGTCTTCGGCGTGGTCGCCGGGTTCAGCGTTTGTCGCGGCCGACGGCGCCGAGTAGCTGGGCCACGGTGTCGATGCCTTCGACGTCGCCGAAGTAGCGGGGGACCGCGCGGTGCCTCCCGATGTAGTTCCTGCGGGTCCACGGCCAGTTCGCGAAAAGCTTCATCAACATGGCTCAGTCCTCCCGGCCGACGCCACAATTGCGCTTTACTCAGTATTCGATGGTCGTCGCGTGGTGGTCACCCGCGCCGGGGGGCTCGGGGACGGCCACGCCCGACGGGGACGGGCGGGCGGTGTGTCCGGTGATGCGGAGTCGAGCCGGACGGTGGCTCGTGTGGCGGGGGCGGCGGATTCGGCCGCGTCACCACGCAGCACGGTCGCCTCCGCCGACCCCTTCCCCGTCGCAGTGAACAACGAAACAGGTCGATACATGGTGACGGCCGGTAAGTGTCGGCTAGCTGACACTCTTTCGCGGGCGGGGTGCGTGGGAGTGCCGATTCGGCGGCCCGGCTTGCCGAAGTTACCCGCTGGTAATACCCTAGGGTTACTGAGCAGTAGGAGGCGGGACATGACCCACTACAAGAGCAACCTGCGAGACCTCGAATTCAACCTCTTCGAGGTGTTCGACACCGGCCGGACCATGGGGACCGGGCTGTACGAGGACATCGACGCCGACACCGCGCGCGACATCCTCCGAGAGGTCGCCCGCATCGCCGAGCAGGACCTCGCAGCGCCGTTCGCCGACGCCGACCGCAACCCGCCGGTGTTCGACCCCGCGACCAACAGCGTGACGCTGCCCGAGTCGTTCAAGAAGGCGTACCGCACCATGATGGACGCGGAGTACTGGCGCCTCGACATCTCCCCCGAGCTGGGCGGCAGCTACGCCCCCCGCACCCTGTGGTGGGCGTTCGCCGACCTGGTACTGGGCGCGAACCCGGCGTTGTGGATGTACGCGGCGGGCCCGAGCTTCGCCAACACCCTCCAGGCCGAGGGCACCCCGGAGCAGCAGGAGTGGGCCAGGCTGTTCGTCGAGAAGCAGTGGGGCGCCACCATGGTCCTCACCGAGCCCGACGCCGGTTCCGACGTGGGCGCCGGCCGCACCAAGGCGTACCTCCAGGAGGACGGCTCCTGGCACCTCGAAGGGGTCAAACGGTTCATCACCTCCGGTGAACACGACCTCTCCGACAACATCATCCACTACGTGCTCGCCCGTCCCGTCGGTGTCGACGGCGTGGGCGGCCCCGGCACCAAGGGCCTGAGCCTGTTCATCGTGCCGAAGTACCACTTCGACGCCGAGACCGGCGAACTCGGCGAACGCAACGGCGTCTACGCCACCGGCGTGGAACACAAGATGGGCCTCAAGGTCTCCACCACCTGCGAGATGACCTTCGGCGAGAAGCAGCCCGCCAAGGGCTGGCTCATGGGCGAGAAGCACGAGGGCATCCGCCAGATGTTCCTCATCATCGAGTACGCCCGCATGATGGTCGGCACCAAGGCCATCGCGACCCTCTCCACCGGCTACCTCAACGCCCTGGAATACGCCAAGACCCGCGTGCAGGGCGCCGACCTGCTCCAGTCCACCGACAAGACGGCGCCGCGGGTCACCATCACGCACCACCCCGATGTCCGCCGCTCGCTGCTGCTGCAGAAGTCCTACGCGGAGGGCCTGCGCGCGCTGGTCTGCTACACCGCCGCCTGGCAGGACCGGGCGCGCATCGCCGAGGCCGGCGGGGACGCCGACGCCGCGAAGCTCGCCCACCGGGTCAACGACCTCCTGCTGCCCGTCATCAAGGGCTGCGGCTCCGAACGGGCGTACGACCTGCTCAGCTCCGAGTCGTTGCAGACCTTCGGCGGCTCCGGCTTCCTGCAGGACTACCCGATCGAGCAGTACGTCCGCGACTCGAAGATCGACTCGCTGTACGAGGGCACCACCGCCATCCAGAGCCTCGACCTGGTGTTCCGCAAGATCGTCCGGGACGGCGGCGTCGCGCTCGGCACCGTGGCCGGCGAGATCGGCGGCTTCCTCGCCGCCGACGGCCCCGAGGAGCTCAAGAACGTCCGCGCGTCACTGGGCGAGGCACTGGAGAACACCCAGGCCATGCTCGGTTCGCTGGGCACCGCGATGGGCGCCTCCCAGCAGGGCGAGCCCCGCGAGCTGTACAAGGTCGGGCTGCACTCCCGCCGGCTGCTGCTGGCGATGGGCGACGTGGTCATCGGCTGGCTGCTCGGCCGCCAGGCCGAGGTGGCGCTCGGCAAGCTCGGCGAATCCGGCGTGAGCGACGCCGACCGGGCGTTCTACACCGGCAAGGTGGCCGCCGCGAAGTTCTTCGCCTCCGAGGTGCTGCCGAGACTGCACTCCGACCGCAAGATCGTCGAGTCGGCCGACCTGACCGCCATGGACGTCCCGGAGGAGGCGTTCTGATCCGGTCCGTGACCTGACACGTTGAAGGGCTCCACCGGATCGGTGGAGCCCTTCAACGTGTGTGACTCGGGTTCGTGTCCGTGGCCCGGCGGATGGCCGGGCCACGGAACCGTCAGATCAATCGAGACCTTCCGGCCGGCAGGGCGTAGGGACGCGCCGTGGTGGCCGTCGCCGCCAACCGGTCCGAACCGACGCGGCTCTCGTTCCGGTTGTCACCGGGGCTGCCCTCACCGTTCTCCGTGCAGTCCGGGTCCATCGGGAAGAACGGGTTGCACGACTGGTCGGGCTGGCACTCCGGGAACTCGGGGTCGCAGACCTGGTCCTGGTTGCAGTCCGGGTACTCGGGACTGCCCGGCTGGCATTGACCGCTCGCGGGTGGGTTGCCGTCGTCGTTGCCGCCGTCACCGCCGTCCTCGCCGCCGTCCTCGCAGTCCTCGCGGTTGCCGGGACGGTCGCACTTGTCGTCCTTCTTCTCCTCCTCCTTGGCGTTGCCGGCGTTCTTGTCACCGACGTTGGCCGGAGGATCGAACTCCTTGACCTCGTTGTAGCCCTCGATCTGGGTGGCGGCGGTCATGTACTTGTGCCACACGGATCCGGAGATGGTGGAGCCGTAGGCGGGGGCGTCCCACGTCTCCGCCACGACGCCGTTCTCGTCCGCCTTATCGCCGACCCAGACCGCCGCCGACAGCTCCTTGGTGAACCCGGCGTACCAGATCGCCGAGTTCTGGTCACAGGCCGGGTTGTCGGGGCAGTAACGTTCCCAGGTGCCGGTCTTGCCGGCGATGGGCTGGCCGTTGATCCGACCGTCGGAGCCCGACATGGCGCCGGGCCAGATGGTGGAGCTCACGTGGATCGCGTCCCGGGCGACGTCGTTGGTGACCGCCTCGCGCACCTCGATGGCGCCCTCCTCCTCGTCGGAGTAGACGACGTCGCCGTCCTTGTTCTTGATCTCCTTGATGAAGTGCGGCTCGTGGTAGACCCCGCCGGCCGCCAACGTGGCGTTGGCCACCGCCATGTCGAAGACCGACACCGGGAACTGGCCGAAGCCGATCTCGTTGTCGACCACGGCGCGCTGGTTCGCCGGGTCCATCAACAACTCCTCGACCTCGGGGTCCCACAGGTCCACGAGTTGAGGGTTGCCATCGGCGTCCGGCGTCACGACCTTGTTGATGCCCATGTTGCGGGCGGTCAACATGACGTTTCCGGCACCCACCTGGTTGGTGATGGCGTAGATCGGCGTGTTGAGCGACTGCCGCATGGTGTCTTTCAGGGAGATGCGGGGTTCGCTCTGGTTTCCGGAGTTGACCACGGCCTTGTCGCCCTCGCGAAGGCCGGGGAACTCCTGCGGTGAGGTGCCGTCCCACATCGAATCCATCGAGATCCCCTTGGAGAGCGCCGTGATCAAGGTGAACTCTTTGAAGGACGAGCCGGGCGGGTGCATGCTGTCGTACCCGGCCTTGTCGACGCCCGTGCCGTCGGTGGTGCCGCCGAAGTAGGCCACCACCCGGCCGGTGGCCGGATCGATGGACACCAGCGCCGCCCGCAGATTCTCCTTCTGCTCCGACATGTAGCTGCCGTCCTTCTGGCTGGCGACGTCCACCGCCGCCTGCTGCGCCGCGGGGTCGATCGTCGTGGTGATCGTGTATCCCTTGGTCAACAGGTCCTGCTCGGTGAGGCCGGCCTTCTCCTGGGCCTCGGCCAGCACGTAGCCGTGGGACACGAAACCGGTGTCCTCGTCGGCGCCCTCACTGGCCGACACCGAGGTGGTCTCGGCGGTCTCGGGAAGACCGTCATCGATGTACTGCTTGTGCTGCTCCGGAGTGAGCTTCTTCATCTTGAGCATCGAGTTGAGGAAGTACTCCCAGCGACCCTCGGCGTTGTCGTAGGCCTCTTCGTCGGTCAGCCCACACACGTCACAGGGGTTGCGGGGGTCGAGCGAGCCGTCGGGGGACTTCACCTGGGCGAAGATCAGCGAGGCCTCGGAGGCGGTCAGGTCCTCCAGCTTCTTGTCCGGCCCGTACCAGGCCTCGATGGCCGCGCCGAGCCCGTAGGCGCCGCGGCCCATGTACACCAGGTTCAGGTAGAACTCGATGATCTCTTCTTTTTTATACTCGTCGTCCATCTTCATGGCCATGACCGCTTCGTTGGCCTTGTCGAAGTAGCCGACGTCGCCGGTGATCTTCATGACCTGCCCGACGTACTGCTGGGTGAGCGTGGAGGCGCCCTGCCGGTCGCCGCCGGTGACGTTGTTCCACAACGCCCGCATCACGCCCCAGAAGTCCACTCCGGAGTGGTCGAAGAACTTCTGGTCCTCGCCCGCGACCAGCGCCCAGATGACCTCGTCGGGCACGTCCTCGTACTTGACCTCGGTGCGGTTGCCCGCCTCGGTGCCGTAACTGCCCATCTCGGAACCGTCGGCGAACAGGATCGTGGTGTTCTGGTCGAGGTGTTCCTCGATGACGTCCTTGGGCAACTCGACACTCTGGAAGAACAGCGAACCGACCACGGTGACCATGCCCAGCAGCACCACCGAGACGCAGCCGAACGCGATCAGCCGCCGGCGGCGGCGCTTCTTCTTCTTGGTCTTGGCCAGCGCCGCCTGCTCCTCCTCGGAGAGGGCGCCGCCGCGTTTGCCGCCGACCCTGGCGGTGCCGCGCGCCCGGCCGGGGCCGGTGGAGTCGCCGCCGGGGACCCTGGCGCGGCCGGTGGTCTTGGGTTCGTCGTCGTGCGGCGAGTAACCGCCGCCGGATGTGGGGACGCTCGCGCTGCCGCGTACCGGCTCGTCGCCGTATCCGCCGGTGCGGGGTGAGTCGTCGTAGCCGCCGGAGCGCGCCGAACCGTAGGAGTCCGCGCGGCCGGTGCCGTAGTCGTCGTGGCCGGAGCCGTATCCACCGGAGTGGCCCGACCCGTAGGAGTCGCGTCCGTAGTCGTCACCGGAGCCCGAGCCGTAGGAGTCACGGCCGTAGGCGTCACCGGAACCGTAACCGGAAGATCCGTATCCGGACGACCGGTGGCCGTGGTCTCCGCCCTGGGGACCGCGGCCGTGCGAATCGCTACGGCCGCCGTCGTTTCCCGGCCACCCGTAGTCGTCGGGGTCACGTCCGTAGCCCCGAGATCCGTAGTCACTCATGGTTGTTTGGTACCCGTCCGTCCGGGTCGAGGCGTGCCGTGTGAGGCGAGCGGGGTGGTGCCCGCCGTGACCGGTGGAGTGGGGTAGTCCCGGCCGAGGCCGAACCGCCTTACCAGGTGGTTCCAGCTACATCCACGACACACTTCGACGACGTATACGTCTATGTGGCGATAGCCCTTGGCGAGCTTCGCCAGTTCGGCTCGACTGCGCGCCTGCCCCGCGGAGGCGCGCAGTTCCTCACCGAAAATATAGTGCACCAGCCACAGATGCTCCCGTCGGCAGATCGGGCAGCGTCTCGTCGTGGCCTCACCGTGATATCGACTGGCGCTGATCAGATACGGCGAGGCGTCACACACCTCGTGCGTACCGACCCTGCCGGAGTAGACGTCGCGCAGCAGCATGCGCCGCTGTAGCGAGTAATCCACGTCCGCCGATATCGATTGCACTCCGCCAGGGTACTTGGCACCGCTAGGAAGCGGCTTCTCCGCGCCCGGCTTGTCCGTTATATCCACGTGCCCGCGGCCAATCCCGTCTCATCGGTTGATTTTCCCCGGGACGAATGACACCCCGTGCCGCCATGCGCTAAGGTTCGATGTATCGGTTCGATACATCGACCACGCGAAAGGAAGGGTGAGTGCTGGAACTGGCGGTGCTCGGCTTGTTGCACGAGTCACCGATGCACGGCTATGAACTGCGAAAACGCCTGACCACCCTACTCGGTGCGTTCCGTGCCGCGTTCAGTTACGGATCGCTGTATCCGACACTGCGCCGGCTCCGGGACGCCGGGTGGATCACCCAGGACGCACCGGACGACACCGAGACGGCTCCGCCGATGACCGGCAAACGCGGCAAGATCTCCTACCGGCTCACACCGGAGGGCAAGGAGCGATTCACCGAACTGCTCACCACGACCGGACCCGAGACATACGAGGACACCGGTTTCGGCGTGCACTTCGCCTTCTTCTCCCGCTGTGAACCCGCGGTCCGCCTGCGGATCCTGGAGGGCCGCCGCCGCCGCATCGAGGAGCGCAGAGAACGCCTCCGCGAGACCGTCCACCGGGCCACAGAGCGCCTGGACGCGTACTCACAGGAGTTGCAACGCCACGGCCTGGAGGCCGCCGAGCGGGAGGTGCGCTGGCTCAACGAGCTCATCGCCTCCGAACAGGCGGGACGGCCGCCCTCGGTGTCGTACGGCGACACCGAGGAAACCACCGGGACGGAGAACCCCGGTGACGACACCGCGCCGCCACCGCGGCACGGGCAGGACAGTCAGTGATCACTACATATATAGGAGGCATGCGCGATGGGTAACATCCGCGTCGCCATCGTCGGTGTCGGAAACTGCGCCTCGTCGCTCGTGCAGGGCGTCGAGTACTACCGCGACGCCGAGGCGTCCGATCGGGTACCCGGGCTGATGCATGTGCAGTTCGGCGACTATCACGTCAAGGACATCGAGTTCGTCGCCGCCTTCGACGTGGACGCCAAGAAGGTCGGACGGGACCTGTCCGAGGCGCTGACCGCCAGCGAGAACAACACCATCCAGTTCTGCGAGGTGCCGCCCACCGGTGTGTCGGTGCAGCGGGGCCCGACGCTGGACGGTCTCGGCCAGTACTACACCGAGATGGTCGAGGAGGCCGACGAGCAGCCGGTGGACGTGGCGCAGACGCTGCGCGACGCCGAGGTGGACGTCGTGATCTGCTACCTGCCGGTCGGTTCCGAACAGGCCGCGAAGTTCTACGCCCAGGCCGCGATCGACGCCGGTTGCGCCTTCGTGAACGCCCTGCCCGTGTTCATCGCCTCCGACCCGGAATGGGCCGCCAAGTTCACCGAGGCCGGGCTTCCCATCGTCGGCGACGACATCAAGTCGCAGGTCGGCGCGACGATCGTCCACCGTGGCCTCGCGAAGCTGTTCGAGGACCGTGGTGTGGAGCTGCTGCGCACGTACCAGCTCAACTTCGGCGGCAACATGGACTTCATGAACATGCTGGAGCGATCCCGGCTGGTGTCGAAGAAGATCTCCAAGACCCAGTCGGTGACCTCGCAGATCCCGCACGAGATGCAGGGCAGCGACGTGCACATCGGACCGTCCGACCACGTGCCGTGGCTGACCGACCGCAAGTGGGCCTATATCCGCCTGGAGGGCCGCTCGTTCGGCGACACGCCGCTCAACGCGGAGCTCAAGCTGGAGGTGTGGGACTCCCCGAACTCCGCCGGCGTCATCATCGACGCGCTCCGCGCCGCCAAGGTCGCGCTCGACCGCAAGCTGGCCGGGCCGGTGCTGTCGGCGTCGAGCTACTTCATGAAGTCTCCGCCGGAGCAGTACAGCGACCACGACGCCCACCAGGCCGTCGAGGACTTCATCGCCGGAAAGAACTAGAAGCGTTCCGACGCGGTTCACTGAATAAAGGGCGTGACTGATCCGTCCGCGTGACGGCGGGTGCGGATCCGCATTCGGTCGCGGCGCCGCCACGGTTCACCCGTGGCGGCGCCGCCGTTTTCCGGACGGACTCCACAATCGCTCTCCTATGGACCGAAAGTCGGGCCGCGCGCCCGATTCGCGGCATATCGGCGCAGTACAACACGGATACGCAAGGTCATGATCATCGAATCAGGTGACAATGCGTGACGGGTGAACACAATGGAGATCACGGGGAGGTATCAACTCCACCCCGAATGTCTATCGATTCGCGTCCCGATGCCCCGGCACTCTCACCTAAAGTGATTTTTTCCTCTACGATTCCCGCCACATGCGCTGACCCGTGCGCATGTGTCCATGGGAGGCATGGAGGTCCCCAAAGTGAATCTGAGACACCTCGGGCGGCGACGCTCGACGGTACTGGCGGTGGCCACGGCGACGGCGACGGTCGCCGCGTTGGCCACCACCGGGAACCTGGTGTGGGCTGAGGACGCCGATCTCGGCGTCGACGAGTTCACCGCCGGAAAGTACATCGTGCAGGTGGCCGGTGAGCCCGTGGCCAGCTACGACGGTGGCGTCTCCGGCTTCGACGCCACCGCGTCCCCGGAGGGCGAACGGCTCGACGCCGACTCCGCCGACGCCGAGCGCTACCGCGACTACCTGGCCGAGCTGCGCGCCGACGTGCTCGACCAGGTGCCCGGCGCGGACACCCTCTTCGAATACGACACCGTCCTCAACGGCTTCGCCGTCGAGCTGACGGCCGCCGAGGCCAAGCAGATGTCCACGGCCGACGGTGTACTCCGCATGTGGCACAACGAGACACTGCGCCTCGACACCAGCAACACGCCCGACTTCCTCGGTCTGACCGGTGAAGGCGGCGTGTGGCAGAACCAGTTCGGCGGCTCCGAGACGGCCGGTGAGGGCGTCATCGTCGGCGTCATCGACACCGGCTTCTGGCCCGAGAACCCCTCGTTCGCGCCGCTGCCCGAGCCCCGGCCCGACCAGGAGATCATCGACGTCAAGTGGAACGGCGTCTGTGACGAGGGCAACGCCGGCCCGGACGGCAACATCACCTGCAACAACAAGGTCATCGGCGCCCGCTACTACAACTACGGCGACGCCCCGACCGACGAGGGTGAATTCAACTCGCCGCGCGACTTCGGTGGCCACGGCAGCCACACCGCCTCCACGGCGGCCGGCAACTACGGAGTCGACACCGGCAAGTACGGCGAGATCTCGGGCATGGCCCCGGCCGCCCGCCTCGCCATCTACAAGGTCTGCTGGGAGACCGGCGGCGGCTGCGCCACCGCCAGCTCCGTGGCCGCGATCGAGGACGCCGTGAACGACGGCGTCGACGTGCTCAACTTCTCGATCTCGGGCAGCACCACGCACATCGTGGACCCGGTGCACCTGGCGTTCTTCAACGCCGCGGCCGCCGGCGTGTTCGTCGCCAACTCCGCCGGCAACAGCGGACCCGGCGCCAGCACGGTCGCGCACAACACCCCCTGGATCACCACCGTCGCGGCCAGCACCCACGACCGCGACTTCACCGCCGACCTGACCCTGGGCGACGGCTCGACCTTCACCGGTTCCGGCCGTAGCCTGGAGCCGTTGGCCTCCACCGCCGCCGTCCTGTCGGACGACGTCGGAGCGGAGGGCGCCAACCCGACCGCCGTCTCGCAGTGCCACATCGGCTCGCTCGACCCGGCCCTCGCCGAGGGCAAGATCGTCGCGTGTGCGCGCGGAAGCGTCGCGTTGGTCGACAAGAGTGCCGCGGTCGCCGAGGCCGGCGGCGTCGGCATGATCCTGTACAACGTCGCGGGCGGTGCCGAGACCACCCTGGCCATCGACCACTCGGTCCCGACCATCCACGTCGGCATCGAGGCCGGTGAAGCCGTGACCTCGTACCTGTCCGCCGGCGACGGCACCGCGTCCTTCGCGGCGGCCGAGCAGATCGTGGCCAAGGCCCCGGTCATGTCGGACTTCTCCTCCACCGGTCCGGCGCTGGCCGGCGGCGGCGACCTCCTGAAGCCGGACATCACGGCTCCGGGTGTCGACGTGATCGCGGCCGTCGCGCCTCCGGGCAACGGCGGTCAGGACTTCGCGTCCTACCAGGGCACGTCGATGTCCAGCCCGCACATCGCGGGCCTGGGCGCGCTGCTGAAGGCCACCAACCCCGAGTGGTCGCCCTCGGCGATCCGCTCGGCGATGATGACCACCGCCAGCCAGACCGACAACGAGGGCGACCCGATCACCCGTCACACCGGTGCCGAGGCCACGCCGTTCAGCTACGGTGCCGGCCACGTGGTTCCGGGCGACATGTTCGACCCGGGCCTGGTGTACGACTCGGGACCGGACGAGTGGCTGCAGTACGGCTGCGCCATCGGCCAGTTCCAGCTCATCGGGTACTCGGACCTCTGCGACGCCTACCCGGCCATCGACCCCTCCGACCTGAACTACCCGTCGGTGGCGATCGGTGACCTCGCGGGCACCCAGAAGGTGACCAGGACCGTGACCAACGTGTCCGACAAGACCAGCACCTACTTCCCGATCATCGAGGCGCCCGAGGGCGTCAAGGTGACCGTGAACAAGAAGTCGCTGACTCTGCGTCCGGGCAAGAGCGCCACGTTCACCCTGACCATCACCCGCACCGACGCCTCGTTCAACGAGTACGTGTTCGGTTCGCTGACCTGGAAGGACTTCTACGGTCACGAGGTGCGCAGCCCGATCGCCGTGCAGCCGGTCGCGCTGGCGGTCGACTCGGAGGTCACCGGTGAGGGCACCGACGGCGACCTGTCGCTGGACGGCGTCGCCGGCTACACCGGAAACCTGAACACCTCGGTCGCGGGACTGGCCGCCGGAGAGGTCGACGAGTTCACCCTGTCGAACCCGACCGGTGAGTCCTTCGACACCGAGAACCCGGCCGAGAACGATCACGTCAAGGCGATCGAGGTCACGGTTCCCGAGGACGCCACACTGTCGCGGTTCTCGACCTTCCAGTCGGACTACGGCGCCAACATGGACCTCGACCTGTTCTTCTACCAGAAGGTCGGCGAGGACATGTACTACCTGGGCTCCTCGGCCGCAGGCGGCTCCGACGAGTCCGGGACCCTGCCGGGTGGCGCCACGTACGTCGTCTACGTGGACTACTTCGGCGGCGGCGCGCAGACCGAGGACATCAAGTTCCACCACTGGATCGTCGGTGGTGACGAGGGCAACCTCGTGACCGACCCGGCGAACCAGAAGGTGTCCACCGGTAAGAAGTTCAGCGCCGGCGTGTCGTGGTCGGGCCTGACGGCGGGGGTGCGTTACCTCGGCGTCGTGCTCTACATCGACGACCAGGGCAACGTCCTGAACACCACCACGGTGAACGTCAACGCCTGACACACCGCACTTCCCGGCCGCCCCCGCGATCTCCGTGATCGCGGGGGCGGCCTCGTTTCCACGGCGTCACGGCCCCCCGCGAACCGACCCGTCCAGGGGTGATATCCGGCGTGCAGCCCGCCCCCGGCACCCGCTATGCTGTTCCGCATTGACCGTGCGCGGTCAATGGAGGATTCGCCTAGTCCGGTCTATGGCGCCCGCCTGCTAAGCGGGTTTGCGGTTAATCCCGCATCGAGGGTTCAAATCCCTCATCCTCCGCAACGAAGTGCAGGAGGATCTGCTGCACCGCCTCCGCAACGCAGTGGAGGAGGATCTGAAATACGGCCTCCGCCAATCCGGCCCCGACCAGCTCCAACGCTGGAACCGGGGCCGTTGTCATGTCAAGCCTCGTCGGCCCTCCATGACCGGTCCTGACCGCTGTTAGTGGCACAGAAGGGGCACGGCCGTGAGGGCGCGTCGGCATCGCGCAGAGAGGCCCGCTGTCGGAACGCAGCCTCCCGCCCGGTCCTGATCCCTCCCGCCGCTGCGGAACCACGACCGCGGAACCCGAACCGCAGCCCATCCGGCGCACCGCGCCGGCTCGGACCTCCGACACGCAGCGTGATCTTATCGATTCCCGGCCGGGAACCGGCGTGATCTCGCGGGCTCACGCAACCGTTGGCGCACCGCGAAACGGAATTCCTCCCGTGGTTCCGATACTCACCCCGGATGCGATTACGGAGCGTATCGTCATCGTGGCCGCCGAGCCGGCGGTCCAATCACGACGGAACCCGGGCGTCACCGTCCGGGAGGAGGGGGAGACATGCGAATCATCGGTACAGGTGTGGCGGTGGGTCTGCTCGCGGCGGCGGCGATGGCCGGTTCGGCCGCGGCGACTCCGACGGAACCCGAGCAGCTCGGCAGCTGCCCGCTCGGAGCCGTGTGCTTCTACACCGAACCGTACTTCCAGGGCGAGGTGGAGATCGCGCCCGGCCCGTCGTCGCCCTGCCAGGCGACCGGTCTGTCCGAGGGCATCGCCTCGGTGGCCAACAACCTGAGCCGCCCGGTCCTGGTGTTCGAAGACGAGTACTGCGAATCGACGCCGGTCCTGGTGCCACCGCACGGCAACCACCCGGTGGTGCAGCCGCCCGGCCTGAGCTGGGGCTGACCCGGTGACGGTGGAGGCCACCGTGAGGGGCGGCCCGCTCACACGGTGACCTCCGCCACCATCCGGTCTCGCGCGCTTGCCTTCGAGAGCACTCGAAGTCCTAGCGTCGAGGCATGACCGAATCACCAGTCACACTCATCACCGGCGGCTCCAGCGGGATCGGTGCCGCGGCGGCGCGGGCGCTGCTGCGGGCGGGCCACCGGGTCGCCGTCACCGCGCGCGGCGACGAACGCCTCCGGCGGTTCGCGGAATCCGTCGAACGCCCCGAGGACGTGCTCACCCTGTCAGGCGACGCCGCCGACCCCGACGCCGTGGCCGAGGCGGTGGACCGGACCGTCGCGCGGTTCGGACGGCTGGACGCGGTGGTGGCCAACGCCGGTTACGCCACCCACGACTCGGTCGTGGACGGTGACCCGCGGGGTTGGCGGGACATGGTCCTCACCAACGTGCTCGGGCCGGCCCTGTTGATCAACACCGCGGTTCCACATCTGCGCCGCAGCCGGGGAAGGATCGTCCTGGTCGGCAGTGTCACGGGCATGGTCCACATTCCCGGGAACATCTACGGGGCGACGAAGTGGGCGGTCACCGGTCTGGCGGAGAACACGCGCCGGGCGGTGACCGGCGACGGGATCGGTGTCACGCTGATCGCTCCCGGCCGGGTCGACAGCGACTTCTGGAGCGGCATGGGCGGGCCACCCGAGGGACACAACCTGACCGCCGAACAGGCCGCCGAATCGATCCGGTGGGCGGTGTGCGCGCCCGAGGGCGTGGACGTCAACACCATCACGATCCGGCCCGTGGGCCAACCGGTCTGAGACCGATCCCACTGCCGGATCTACATTCCTCGATCGCCAAGATGGTGGCATGCGTTACCTCAGAGTGGTCGCCGTCGGCGGTTTCGTGCTGCTGGCGGCGGCCGCGAGCCTGTTCGGGGCGGGGCTGCGGCCGTCCCCCGAGCCGTCGGAGCCGCCCCGGCTGTCCGCGTCGCTGGAGATCCGTCGGCTCAATCCACAACCGGACACGGTGGCGCTCGCCGTCACCAATGCCGGCGACACCGAGGTGACGGTCCGGCACGTCCGGCTGGTGTCGGCGTCACTGGCCGAATCCGCCGGTACCGAGGTCTCGGTCACCGTGCCCGCCGACGCCACCCGGGACGTCTTCATCCCGGTGCCCACCGCGATGTGCGGCGACGACATCGCCCCCGCCACGGCACCCGCGACCGCCGAACTCCGGGTGTCGTCACGGGGCGTGGAACACGCGGTCGCCTTGCCGCTCGCGCATCCCAACGGCACCCTCGACCGCTTGGTCGGCCGCGACTGCGCCACCGCGCTGCTCGCCCGCACCGCCCGCGTCGAGTTCGGTGACTGGCGGTCCGCGCCCTCCGGTGTGTTGCTGGGTGAGCTGCGAGTGATCCGCGTCGGCGGCGACCTGCCCATCACACTCGACTCCGTGACCGGCAACCCGCACTACGCCGTCACGCCGGTCACCGCCGGGCCGCCGTTGGGGGAACTGCCGCCCGGGACGGCGGAACTGTCGGTGCCCGTGGAGGTGGACGCGAACCGGTGCGACGCGCACGCGCTCGCCGAGGCGAAGAAGCCGTGGCTGTTCCCGTTCCGGCTGACCGTCGGCGCCTGGGAGGTCCCCGGGGAGGTGACGGTGAGCGAGACCGATCAGGCGGCGATGGAGGCGATGCAGGCGGTCCGGTGCTGACGGCGCGCCCGGGGTCACATTCGGCCCGGATCGTGGGTTGATGGGCAGGTGAAGCGGGTAAGGGGTGTCATACCGATCGATAACCCCCACGCATCACCCGGGTTCACTTGGGTATGCTTGGGCGGTTTCACCGGCTATCTATTCGTCTACTTAGGGGGACTGTGCCGATGTGGAAGAAGCTGATCATCCTGGCGGGCGTCGTTGGCGTCGCCGCCGTGGTGGCCAAGAAGGTCAAGGCGATGAACGAGGAGCGGGCGCTGTGGCATGAGGCGACCACCTCGGCCGAGGACGTGCGCTAGGCTCCGGCGTCGAACGCCACGCTACAATTCGCAAGCCGATGTCGCCGGGTGCGAGCCCGTCGGCATCCCGGTGGTAACACACCGGCTCGGGGACATAGCTCAATTGGCAGAGCGCTGCTTTTGCAAGGCAGAGGTTAGGGGTTCGATTCCCCTTGTCTCCACTTGACGGACCTGAGAGGCGGTCTCCCGGCACCCGGGAGGCCGCCTTTCTCATGCCCACAGACCATTGATCTAGCCCCCCTTCAATGACAAGTGGCGCTGTCCCTGCGGGACGCACCGCGCCAGCCTGCCCCGTCATGGACTCATCTCTCCCGGCGTGATCGATGACATGATCAACCGGCTGGGTTGCTTGGAGAAAGGGTGGCTGCAATGACCTACGAAGTCGTCGCGAAGCGATGGGAACACGGCTGGGAATTGCACATCGACGGTGTCGGTGTCACCCAATGTGAGGCGATCAAGGACGCCGAGGCCATGGTGCGGGATTACCTGGACTTGGAGGGCTTGAACCGGGACGCTCCCATCCGATTCCACTATCAGATCGACGACGAGCTCGATTCGGAGATCGTGGAGATCAGGCAGGCGGTCGAACAGGTGGCGCGACACCCGATCCGTTGAGCCCCAACAATGCTCGTGAAAGGCCATCGTGCGACAGTTGACGACATGGAGCTGATCGAGTCGCTCAGACTCCTCGCAGAGCAGCACATGTCGGGCCTGTCCTTCTTGGCGGCCTACGGCGTGACCTGGCTCGTCTGCGGCGTCATCTGGCTGCGGGCGTCGTCCCGCACGGCCGCGTTCGTCACCCTCTTCCAGGGCATGGTGGCACTCCCGGCCGCACTCGCCCTCTCCGCGGCGATCGGGGCGCTCGGCGGCGACCGGCCGGTCACGGACGAGATCACCCAGTTGTCGGTGCTGATCGGGACCTCCCAGCTCCTGGGCCTCCCGTTCCTGATCTACCTCACCGTCAGGCGGCGCTACGCGCTCGTGCCGTTCGCCTTCGCCGGGATCACCTCGATGCACTTCGTGCTGTACTCGTGGCTCTACCAGACGCCCGTGTACATCGTCATGGCGGTCTTGATCTCCCTGGGCGCGATGATCGTGATGCTCGCCGTACCGGAGAAGGCGGAGGACCGTTTGGGACCGGCTCGGGTCAGCCTGCTCACCGGCGGCCTACTCCTGGCGACGGCGCTCTTCTTCCTGATCTCGCACCTCTCCGGTCGGTAGCGCGGCCCGTTCTCCGAGCCGTGACCCGGAAACGCCCTCCCCCCACGCGATCATCCGTCCCGGGTGGGAGCAGGCGGTTTTCGATAGGCCGACGATATGTGCGGGCTCCTACACTCGAACGATGCGCGTGTTGGTCGTGGAGGACGAGTTGTACATGGCGGAGGCCATCCGGGACGGGTTGCGCCTGGAGGCGATAGCCGCCGACATCGCCGGCGACGGCGACACCGCCTTGGAGATGCTGAGCGTCAACGACTACGACATCGCCGTCCTCGACCGTGACATCCCGGGCCCCTCCGGCGACGAGATCGCCGGAAGCATCGTCGCCTCGGGCAGCGGCATCCCGATCCTGATGCTCACCGCCGCCGACCGGCTCGACGACAAGGCGTCGGGTTTCGAGCTCGGGGCCGACGACTACCTCACCAAGCCGTTCGCGCTTCGTGAGCTCGTCCTTCGGCTCCGAGCACTCGACCGTCGCCGCGGGCACAACCGGCCCCCGGTGCGCGAGGTCGCGGGTCTGCGCCTGGACCCGTTCCGGCGCGAGGTCTACCGCGACGGCCGCTATGTCGCGCTCACCCGGAAGCAGTTCGCGGTGCTGGAGGTGCTCGTCGCGGCCGAAGGCGGGGTCATCAGCGCCGAGGAGCTCCTGGAGCGGGCGTGGGACGAGAACGCCGACCCGTTCACCAACGCCGTCCGCATCACCGTGTCGGCCCTACGTAAGCGGCTCGGCGAACCATGGCTCATCGCCACGGTTCCCGGCGTGGGTTACCGCATCGACGTCGGTCCGGACGACGAGGGCGGCGACGGTGACGAGGGGTAGGGGTCTCAGCGTTCGACTCAAGCTCACCCTCAGCTACGTCGGGTTCCTCCTGCTCGCCGTCGCCCTACTCCTCACGGCGGCATGGCTGTTCCTCATCGGAGGAGACGGGACCGTGATCCTTCAATGGCCCACCCTCGCCGATTTCGCCCGCGTCTTCGATCCGGGCAGCTTCGGTCCGGTGGTGTTCATTCCGGCCGCGATCATGGCGCTCGGGTTCCTGCTGGTGTTCGGCCTCGTGGGTGGCTGGATCCTCGCCGGCCGCATGCTCGCGCCCCTGGACCGCATCACGGCCGCCACCCGCACGGCGGCCCGGGGCTCGCTCTCCCATCGCATCGAGTTGGAGGGCCGCCATGACGAGTTCCGTGAGCTCGCCGACAGCTTCGACACCATGCTCGCGCGCCTCGAAGCGCACGACGCCGAACGGCAACGGTTCGCCGCGAACGCCTCCCACGAACTGCGGACGCCGTTGGCGATCATGCAGAGCCTTCTAGACGTCGCTCGCAGTGATCCGAACCGCGACGGTGGCGAGATCGACGAGCGGCTTCGTGCGGTCAACGTACGGGCGATCGAGCTGACCGAGGCGTTGTTGTTGCTGAGCCGGACGGATCAGCGATCCTTCGTACCCGAACCGGTCGATCTGTCACTCGTCGTGGAGGAGGCCGCCGAGACGCTCGTAACGCTCGCGGAGAAGCACGGCGTCTCCGTCGAGGTCTTCGGTGGAGAGGTGTTCACCAGCGGCTCACCCGCCCTTCTCCTGCAACTGGCGACGAACCTGCTGAACAACGCCATCGTCCACAACGTCCGGGACGGTGGCACCGTGCGGGTCGGCACCGGAGTCGAATCGGGATCGGCCGTGGTCGTGATCGAGAACACCGGTGAGAGACTCGGCCCGCAGTTGGTGGCGACCCTCACCGAGCCCTTCCAGCGAGGCACGGAACGCACGGGCGGCGACCACGCGGGGGTCGGCCTCGGCCTGGCGATCGTCGAGAGCATCACGCGGGCACACGACGGAATGCTCTCGCTCAGGCCGCGCCCGTCCGGGGGGCTGCACGTCACGGTGCGACTGCCCCTCGTCCGGCGACCCGCGTGAGGACGCGGCGGGCGGGGCGCCGTCCGCATCGCGGCCCGCCGGCGGGCGACAGGGCCACGATGCGCTCGCGTCGGTGAGCGTCGGGCGACGTCGTCTCGGTCCAGTCGGGTCACGGCCGGCGTCGCCGACCGGAACGGCCCGCCGGCCTCCCCCACCACGTCGAGGAGGTGACCGCGGGGCTCGAACGCGCGGATGTCCGAGCCCCGCGTGGTTCCGAGTCCGGTGATCGGGGCGGAGGTATCCGGCCGACGCGGTTCGGCGTCCCCGTCACGCCGCCTGCTCCCACGCCGCCGTGATGGGGAAGTCGAAGTAGGTGTCCGGGTAGGGCTCGTTCCTCAGTGTGTAGTGCCACCACTCCTGGTCGTATCGGATGAACCCGCTCCTCTCCATGACGACGCGCAGATGCCGGCGGTTCCGGGTCTCGGCGGGGGCGATGCCCGCCGCGCCGTGATGCGAGAACGGGTCCATGAGGTCATGGCCACCGCCCATGCGGGCGAGTTCCCCGGTGTCGAGGTGGTAGAGCGTCAGGTCGACGGTGCTACCGCGACTGTGGCCAGATTTGGAGGCCACATAGCCCTTCTCGAACATCTCGGCCCGGCCGATGTTGGGGTAGTGGTCCTGCTTGGTCCGGCCGTCCTCGGGCTCCCGCGACCACCTCAGGAAGTGGTCCACCGCGCGTTGCGGCCGGTATCCGTCCCACAGCAGCAGGCCGAAGCCGAGGGACTCCGCGTGCCGTCGCGCTCGCGTCAGGGCGGCACACAGCGCCCTCGTGCCGACGATGCGGTTGGCGAGATAACCGTCGACGGGTTTGCCGGTGAAGTTGTCCCAGGTGGCGTACTTCGCGTCCCAGCGGATGCCCGGGACGAGGTCGTCTACGAACACGAAGTCGGTTCTCATCGTTTCTTCCCGTGCAGGGTCATCGACACGAGCCGGTCGATCAGGTCGGACATCGGGATTCCCGCCGCGGCCATCATGCGTGGGTAGCGGCTGTAGGAGGTCAGGCCCGGCAGGGTGTTGACCTCGTTGAGCACCACTCCGCCGTCGTCGGTGAGGAACAGGTCCACGCGGGCGAGTCCCTTGCAGCCCAAGGCGCGGTAGACGGTCTTGGCGGTCTCCCGGACGAGTCGGCGAGACGTGTCGGGAATGTCGGCGGGGACGATGAACGCCGAGTTCTCCGAGCCGGTCTCGGGTGAGTCCTCCTGGTGGATCCGGAAGAAGCCGTGTGTGAGGGCGACGTGGTCGACCTCGCCGGTGACCAGGCCGTATCGTTCACCGAGGATCGCGCAGCCGACCTCCCTGCCGACCACCGCCTGCTCGATCAACACCTTCGTGTCGTACCTCCGGGCCGTCTCCAACGCGTCCGGCAGCTCGTCGGCGCCGGCCACCTTGCCGACCCCGAAGGAGGAACCGGATCGGGCCGGCTTCACGAAGACGGGATAGGAGAGCCGGTCCGGGTCGATCTTCTCGTCACCCTCGACGATCCGGAAGTCCGGTGTGGCGATCCCCGCACTCCGGGCGACGGTGTAGGCCAGGGCCTTGTCCATGCAGATCGCGGAGCTGGGAATGTCGCAGCCGACATAGGGGATGCCCGAGAGTTCCAGCAGTCCCTGGATGGCTCCGTCCTCGCCGAGTTTCCCGTGCAGGACGGGGAGGACCACGTCGAGACGGATCGTCTCGTATCGTCCCTGTTCCAAGACGATCAGTCCGTGTACGCCTCGATCCGGTGACAACACGACCGGCCTGCGTCGACCGTTCTTTCGGCCCTCGCCGGGAGAGTCGCACAGCAGCCAGGTCCCGTCGTCCTCGATGGCGATCCAGAAAGGCCGGTACTTCGTGGTGTCGAGGTTTCTCGCGACCTCGCGGGCGGACTTGACCGAGACGTGATGTTCTTCGGAGACACCGCCGAAGACGACACCGATGTCGATTCTGTTCATGCCGACTTCTCCTTCTCGAAGGCCATGCAGTTGACGAGGCTGTTCTCGACCGTGTCCCGCAGCGCGTGGTCGGTGTAGTAGGCGGTGTGCGGGCTGATGAGCACATTGGGCATCTCCTGGAGCCGCGCCAACGCCTCATGTGGCAGGCGCCGGCCACGCCAGTCGGCGTAGAAGACGCCCTCCTCCCCTTCGAGGACGTCCAGGGCCGCGCCGCCCAGGTGCCCGGCCTCCAAGGCGGCCACCAGGGCCTCGGTGTCCAGGAGGGCACCTCGCCCCGTGTTGACGACGAGGGCGCCCCGCTTCATCCGCGCGATGCGCTCACCACTGAGCAGATGGTGCGTCTCGGCGGTGAGCGGGGTGTGGAGTGTGACGATGTCGCTGTGCCGGAGCAGGCGGTCCAGCGACGTGTAGCCGACGTGGGACAGTCGTGCCCGGGTGTCGCAAGCCAGCACACGGCAACCGAACGCACGTAGCCGGTCGATGACGGCGGAACCGATGCGGCCCGTCCCGACCACTCCGACTGTCAGGTCGCGCAACTCCCTACCCCGCGTCGGCGGCAGTCGATAGTCGTGGGCGTCACCGCGCCGCACGGTGGCCTTGCCGTGACGCAGCCCCATCATCATCAGCATCAGCGTGTAGTCGGCCACGCTGTCGGGCGAGTACGCGACGTTCCCGACACGCAGACCGATGCTCTCGGCATAGGCCACGTCGAGGTGGTCGTATCCGATGCTTCGGGTGGACACGTACTCGACACCGGCGCGGCTCAGCGCGTGCAGCGTGGCATCGGTGACCCGGGTCTTATGGCCGATGCTGACGCACCGGTGCCCGGCGGCCAGTGCGACGTTGTCCTCACACACGGCCGCTTCGGTGACGGTGAGCGCCACTCCGAAGCGAGCCGCCGACTCTCGGAACAGGGCGTCCTCATCCGGTTCGCATCCGTAGATCACGAAGCCGGTGGTCGCGGCGGGAGCCGCCGACCGTTGTCGGGCGGGAAGGGTGGCCGTCGGTGCTGCTCCATCGGAACTCATGGCTCCAGTGAAGAGAACACGACGTTGCCGGCGCGTATCGGAATTCCGATACGCCGACGATACGTCCGTCGACCGGGCGGTCCCGCCGACCGCGACGACGACCGTGGGCGGTGGCGGACGACGGCGGCCCGGTCACGATCGGCGCGCGCGGCTCATCTTCCGCCGCGGAAACGCCCCTCACGACATGTCGGGAGGGGCGTCGGGAACTCGTGCCGACGCAGGCGCGTCAGCAGTTGCAGCCGGCCTTGCAAGTGCGCACGCCGTCGCAGACGCGGCATTCGCGGCAACCGGTACTGCCGCCGGGGCACCAGCAGGAGACGCAGTACCAGGAGCCACAGGCGGCCTCGGCCTGACCCTGCCGCAGCAGCGCGTCGAGGATTCCGTCGGTCCAGGCGGTGAGACGTGACATCTGAAACCTCCAGGGGGAGTGAATCGGGCACGGCCACGCTGCCGCATCCGCCCACAATCCGTGCACAGCCCCGGACGCGCCGCAGCGCCGGAGTGGGGCTCCTCGCCCGCGTGGACGGCCGATATCGCCTAGGGTGCGAACGGGCCGGAGAAATTCTGTGAAAATCCGGCGGCGGTGTCGATCCCGGCGGTCTCCCGTTCGACGGTTGGGTGAAGGCACCGAAGGGGCGCCACGAACCGAAAGGTCAAGACCCATGAAGTACATGCTGATCATGCGGGACACCGACGAGTCCATGGAGGCGTCGAAGCAGGTCCCCTTCGAGGAGATCCTGAACGCCATGGGCGCGTACAACGAGTCGCTCATGAAGGCCGGTGTGCTGCTCGCCGGTGAGGGCCTCGCCGAGGCCGAGGACGGTTTCGTCGTCGACTTCTCCGGTGAGAAGCCGATCGTCACCGACGGCCCGTACGGCGAGACCCACGAACTGTTCAACGGTTTCTGGATCATCCAGACCTCCACCAAGGAGGAGGCCGCCGAGTGGGCGAGCCGCTGCCCGCTGGGACCGGGTAGCAAGCTGGAGGTGCGGCGGGTCCACGACGACTCCGACTTCGAGCAGTTCGGCGACAACGAGTACGTCAAGAAGGAGCAGGACTGGCGCGAGGAACTCGACCGCAAGAACTCCTGACGGAAGAGAAGGACACCACATGAGCGACATCCGGCGCACCGTCGAGGCGGTCTGGCGTATCGAGGGGGCACGCGTCGTCGCGACGCTGGCCCGGATGGTCGGTGACCTCGGGTCGGCCGAGGACCTCGCTCAGGAGGCGGTGGCGGACGCGCTCGCACAATGGCCGGAGTCGGGCGTCCCGCGCAACGCGGGCGCCTGGCTCACGACCGTCGCGAAACGCCGGGCCGTCGACGGGTGGCGGCGACGCGGCCGGTTGGACGAACGTTACCGGGTGATCGCCCGAGACATGGCCACCGAGTCCACAGAGGATGCGGAGGTCTTCGAGGACGACGTGCTGCGGTTGATCTTCACCGCCTGTCACCCGGTGTTGGGCAGAGAGGCACAGGTGGCCCTGACCCTTCGCGTCGTCGGGGGTCTCACCACCGAGGAGATCTCCCGGATGTTCCTGGTACCGGTGAAGACGGTGCAACAGCGCATCGTGCGGGCGAAGAAGACGCTCGCCGCCGCCAAGGTGCCCTTCGAGGTCCCCGAACCCGACGAGTGGGGGAAGCGGCTCGACGCGGTGCTCGCCGTCGTGTACCTCATCTTCACCGAGGGGTACGCCGCCACCAGCGGCGACCGGTTGATACGCGCCGACCTGGCACACGAGGCGCTGCGACTGGGCCGGATGATCGCCGGACTCACCCCGCGCGAGCCCGAGGTGCACGGACTCGTGGCGCTCATGGAGTTCCAGGCGTCCCGGTTCGCGACCCGCACCTCCGCCGACGGCAGCCCCGTCCTGTTGTCGGAGCAGGACCGGACCCGCTGGGACCGCACCCAGATCACCCGGGCGGTCGCGACCCTCGCCCGCGCCGACGCGATGGGCAGGGGCCGCGCCAACTACGCGCTGCAGGCCGCGATCGCCCAGTGTCACGCCGTCGCACCGACCGTCGAGGACACCGACTGGGATCAGATCGTGGTGTTGTACGAGGCGCTGGTCCGGCTCACGTCCAATCCCGTGGTCGAGTTGAACCGCGCCATCGCGGTGTCGATGGCGTCGGGACCGGAGACGGCGCTGCGCATCGTCGACCGGCTCGTGGAGTCGGACGCGCTGCGGGGTTCCCACCTGCTGCCGAGTGTCCGGGGGGAACTGCTGGCCCGGCTGGGTCGCCGCGAGGAGGCGGTCTCGGAACTGGTCACCGCCGCCGGGCTGGTCGGGAACGCCCGGCAGCGTGACGTCCTGATGGCCAAGGCGGCGGCGCTGCGGGTGGCACCGGAGGTGTCCTGACCGCTTCGCTCAGCGCAGCGTGTTCTGGTCGTGGAACAACAACCACTCGTCGCCGGTGCGGCGGAACACCATGGTGAGCAGGTACGACAACTCGTACGGTTCACCGTCGGGGTCGAGATCGTGGTATTCGACGTCGTAGATCAGGACTCCGGTGTGGTCGTCGGACCGGCGGGACAGTTCCGTCACCTCCATCGACCAGTCGGGGTCGGAGAACCACTCCTCGTGGAACTCCCCCACCGCGTCCTTCCCCGACAGCAACGTGCCGTCGGGCATGATCACGGTGACGTCGGGGTCGACCGTCTTGAGGAGACCCGGCAGGTCGCGGCCGGTGACGGCGATGAGGTGAGCGGCGGCGGCGGACGAGAAGTCCACGTGATCCCCTGTCTGTGGCGGTGGATGAGCCGCCCCGATGTTACGGCAGGCGCGGGAGTGGGCCGCCGGTGCGGCGGGGACGGGCCGGGTGGGTGCCGGTGTGTGACCCCGTCGTGCCCGGGGGCCGCCACTCCTCCTCCCCATGGCGTCGAGCCTACGGTGGGACGGGCCGGTGGTCGAGCCGGTCGGCGGCGGCCTGTGGAAAACCGGCGAATGTGGAAAGCCGATTGTGGACACGACAAGGCGCCCCGCCGCCGATCGGTGCGTTCGGCGGCCGCGACGCCGGGTGGTGGTGCCGGAGGGGCCGCGCGCCGGAACCCGTCCGACAGGCGGGCACCGTCACGGCCGTCGTCACCGGGCCGGCCGGGATGTTTCATGACGGTGAGGATCCGGCCCTGGCGGCGGTCCAACCCCCGGTGACCGGTCGTGGGTGCGCTCCGCCGGGGGCCGGCGTGTCGCCGTGGCGCCGTGGCGCCTCCCGAGCCTTGACAGCACATCGGCGTTCTTCAATACTATCCACTTGTGACGTGCCCGAACTCGGAGGCCGTCTTCGGTCCTCGTTCGTCACGCGGCAGAACAGCGGGACCGACGACGGCCTCTCAGGGTCCGATGCCCGACCCGGAAAGGCGTGCGGTTGATCTACCTGGACGTGGCGTGCCGTTGCGCGCTCATCGTCGTGTTCGCCGTGTCGGCGTTCACGAAGTCGTACGGGAGCGAGTCGTTCGCCCGGTTCGTCCGTTCGGTCCGTGACATGGGTGTGCTGCCCGAGCGGGTCGCGGCCCGCCCGGTGGCACTCGCCGTGGTGTCGGCCGAGGTGGCCATCCCGTTGCTGTTGGTGGTGCCGTCCGCCGCGACCGGTTCCGCGGGATTCGTGCTCGCCGCGGGACTCCTGCTCGGGTTCACCGTGGCGATCGTGCTGTCGGTGCGTCGCGGTAACCAGACGCCGTGCCGCTGCTTCGGGCACTCGACGGTCCCGTTGGGCGTCCGGCACGTGTGGCGCAACGGTGCGCTGATCCTGGTGGCCGCCTCGGGCGCGGTGGCGGCGATGACGGGTGCCGGTACGACCGAGCCGGGCGTGACGGCGGTCGCCGTCGTGGCCGGTCTGGTCGTCGGCGGGTTGGTGACGGTGTTCGACGATCTCGCCGAGTTGGTGTCCCCCTCGGCCCCCCGACGGAAGGAGACCCTCCGATGATCTTCCTGACCTCCCTGAGCGTCCTGTTGACGGTCTTGGTCTTGTTCAACCTGTTCGTGACGGTCGTCCTGGTCAGGCGGGTGCGTGAACTGGACCAGTCGGTGGCCGACCTGAACGCGGTCCGGCCGCAACCGCTGCTGCCGATCGGGGTCGTGATCGACGCGTTCTCCACCGACACCGTCGAGGGCGAACCGCTGACCGACGCCGATCTGATGCCCGAGACCGTGGTCGGTTTCTTCGATCCGCAGTGCGAGACCTGTCGTGGCCACATCCCCGACTGGGTCGCCAACGCCGAGCGGCTGCCGGGTGGGAAACGGCAGGCGCTGGCGGTGGTGCGGGAGCACGACACCGCCGGGGAGCTGGTCTCGCCGTTGTCGAAGGGGGCGCGGGTGGTGGTGGAGCCGAAGTCGGGGCCGGTGGCCCGGGCGTTCGGTGTTCAGGCGACTCCGTCGTTCTGCACGATCGGTGCGGGAAGGACGATCGTCGGTCACGGTTACGGGGAGGCCGAGATCCGGTGACCTGGTGGATGTGGGCCGTCGTGACGGCGGGGACGGCCGGCGTGGCGTCGGCGGTGATGTGCCTGCGGGGGCGCTACGTCCACGTGACGATCGACGGCCGGAGCATGGAACCGGCGTTGGTGGACGGTTCCTCGGTGCTGATGCGCCGTACCCGCATCGGAAGGTTGCGGGTGGGTGACGTGGTGGCAGTGGCTCCACTGTGGGCGGAGGCGCCCGAGAATCCGCCCGACGAACGAGAGGGGCGGCTGTGGATCGTCAAGCGGGTCGCGGCGCTTCCCGGTGACCGGGTGCCGGCCGGCCTCGGGCGGCTACCCGCCGGTGAGGTCGTCCCGGCCGGCCGTTGCGTCCTGTTGGGCGACTCGCCCGAGCACAGTGTGGACTCCCGGCAGGAGGGCTTCGTGGACCTTCGCCGCCTGCGCGCGATCGCCCTGCAATGAATCGACATGCACGAATGCATATTGTGGTTTCACTTGCGGCTTCGCCTTGACACCGAAAGTATCCGCTCGACATACTGTCGCGGAGGACCGAAACATCCGCTACGACACATCTCACCCGGGAGAAGACATGAACCTCACCAAGCGCCTCACCGCCTCGATCCTGCCCAAGGCCACCGGCAAGGCCGCGACCATCGAAGTCAAGTGCTACAGCGGTTGCGGCGGCTACGGCGTCTACATCCCCACGCGGGGCGTCCGCAAGCCCGGCGAGAAGCTGCCCTGCTGCTGAACCACCCGACGAGCGCGCCGAACCCGGAAGGGCTCGGCGCGCTCGCGCGTGTGGGGCGCCGGTCAGCCGTCACACAGGTAACGGCTGTACGCGGTGCAGGTCAGGAACGTCGGGTACTCCTGCGCGAGGGCGCACTCGGTGAATATCTCGCGGGCCTGGTCGAACCGGTCACCCTCGAACCGTTCCAGCCGTGAGAACTCCTCGTCGAGCAGGTCCGCCACCCACTGCCGGGTCACGACCCGGCCGGTGTCGGTCACCGCGTTCGCGCGGATCCACTGCCAGATCTGCGAACGCGATATCTCGGCGGTGGCGGCGTCCTCCATGAGGTTGTTGATGGCGGCGGCACCGATCCCGCGCAACCAGGACTCGATGTAGCGGACACCGACCTCGATGTTGGCGCGGACGCCCGCCTCGGTGATGTCGCCTTCGGTGGCCGCGATGTCCAGGAGCGCTGCCTCGTCGGGCCGGACGTCGTCGCGGCGGCGGTCGATCTGGTTCGGCCGCTCGCCCAGCACCGCGTCGAACACCTCCATCGCGATCGGGACCAGGTCGGGGTGGGCGACCCACGTCCCGTCGAACCCGTCGTTCGCCTCCCGGGTCTTGTCGGCGCGGACCTTCTCGACCGCGACGGCGTTGACGGCCTCGTCGCGTCGGTTCGGGATGAACGCCGCCATCCCGCCGATGGCCGAGGCCCCCCGGCGGTGACACGCCCGGACGAGCTGTTCGGTGTAGGCGCGCATGAACGGCGACTCCATCGTCACCTTGTCACGGTCGGGCAGCACGAACCGGGGTCCGCGTTCCCCGAAGTTCTTGATCACCGAGAAGATGTAGTCCCAGCGGCCCGCGTTGAGTCCGGCGCTGTGTTCCCGCAGTTCGTAGAGGATCTCCTCCATCTCGAACGCCGCGGTGATGGTCTCGATCAGGACCGTGGCCCGGATCGTGCCGCGCGGGATGCCCAGGAGCCGTTGCGCGAGCAGGAACACGTCGTTCCACAGTCGCGCCTCCAGGTGCGACTCCAGCTTCGGCAGGTAGAAGTACGGCCCGCGGCCCTGGTCGATGAGGCGGCGCGCGTTGTGGAAGAAGTAGAGGCCGAAGTCGACCAGGCTGCCGCTGATCGGCACGCCGTCGACGCGCAGGTGCCGTTCCGCGAGGTGCCAGCCCCGGGGCCTGACGATGATGGTCGGCAGGTCGGTGAGGTGTTCACCGTGGAGCCGGTACTCCTTGCCCTGTTCGGAGGTGAAGTCGATCCGCCGGTCGAGCGCGTCGGTGAGATTGAGCTGGCCGTTGACGACGTTGGTCCAGCTCGGAGTGGACGAGTCCTCCATGTCGGCGAGCCAGCACCTGGCGCCGGAGTTGAGCGCGTTGATCGTCATCTTGCGGTCGCACGGCCCGGTTATCTCGACGCGCCGGTCTTCGAGTCCGGGCGCGAGCGGGGCGACCCGCCAGGAGTCGTCCTCCCGGATGTCGGCGGTCTCGGGGAGGAAACGCGGATCGGCGCCGTCGGCGATCCGGCCGCGACGCTGTTTGCGCCGGTGGAGCAGTTCCTGCCGTCGGCCGACGAACGCGTGGTGCAGTTCGCCGAGGAAGGCCAGCGCCTCGGGTGTGAGGAGCTCGTCCTGCCGGGGCAGGGTCGGGCCGGTGACTGTCACCTGCCAGGTGGGACGGGTCGCGGCGATGGTGGTCATGGCTGCCTCCTGGTGGTGCCTCGTCAGTGGAACTGGCCGGTCTCGGTGGAGCCCGCCAGTGCCAGTGTGGAGCCCGACGGGTTGAGGATGTTGGCGATCTCGTCGAAGTAGCCGGTCCCCACGTCCCGTTGGTGGCGGGTGGCGGTGTAACCGCGCTGCTCCGCCTCGAATTCGCGTTCCTGTAGGTCCACGTACGCCGTCATGCCGTTGCGGGCGTAGCCGTGGGCCAGGTCGAACATCGAGTGGTTGAGCGAGTGGAACCCGGCGAGGGTGATGAACTGGAACGTGTACCCCATCGCGCCGAGCTCGTTCTGGAACTTCGCGATCGTGTCGTCGTCGAGGTGCCGTCGCCAGTTGAACGACGGCGAACAGTTGTAGGCGAGCATCTGGTCGGGGTACTCGTCCTTGACCGCTTCGGCGAACTCCCGGGCGGTGTCGAGGTCGGGTGTGCTCGTCTCCATCCAGAGCAGGTCCGCGTAGGGCGCGTACGACCTGGCCCTGGCGATGCACGCCTCAAGGCCGTTGCGGACGTGGAAGTACCCCTCGGGGCTGCGTTCCCCGGTGAGGAACCGGGCGTCGCGTTCGTCGATGTCAGAGGTGAGGAGCGTGGCGGCCTCCGCGTCGGTGCGGGCGACGATCACCGTCGGCGTCCCGGCGACGTCGGCGGCGAGCCGGGCGGCGTTGAGGGTGCGGATGTGCTGCGACGTCGGGATGAGGACCTTCCCGCCGAGGTGCCCGCACTTCTTCTCCGACGCGAGCTGGTCCTCCCAGTGGACTCCGGCGGCGCCGGCGGCGATCATCGCCTTCATCAGCTCGAAGGCGTTCAACGGTCCTCCGAATCCGGCCTCGGCGTCGGCGACGATGGGCACGAGCCAGTCCTCGACGCTCTGGACGCCCTCGGCGTGTTCGATCTGGTCGGCGCGCAGGAGGGCGTTGTTGATGCGGCGCACGACCTGCGGCACCGAGTTCGCGGGGTACAGCGACTGGTCGGGGTAGGTCTGGCCGGCGAGGTTGGCGTCGGCGGCGACCTGCCATCCGGACAGGTAGATGGCGCGGAGTCCGGCCCTGACCTGCGCGACGGCCTGGTTGCCGGTGAGGGCACCGAGCGCGTTGGTGAAACCGCCGGTCGCGGCCTCGGTGGTGAGCTGTTCCCACAACCGTTCGGCGCCCCGCCGCGCGAGCGTGTGCTCCTCCTGCACCCTGCCGCGCAGCCTCCGCACGTCGTCGGGCTCGTAGTCACGGGTGACGTCGCGCCAGCGCGGCGTGTCCCAGTCGAGGTCGTGGTCGGTCGGACGCGGTTCGGTCGTGGACATACTGGCCTCCTACGGTGACGCTGTGTCGAGCACTACTTCCTGGTAACCAGAATTTTCCATTTCGGCGGCGTTCGGTAGCGGTATCGAGTGGAAAGAAACGCAGATCTTCACGCATGATGAAGAAATGCGAAACGACTCCGCCAAGCAGACCGGTGACGAGGCCCCCGGCCACGCCGAACCGGGACCGTGGGGCGCCACCGAGCCGTCCGGAACGACGGGCGGCGACCCCGCCGTGGACCTGATCAGCCTCGGCAAACGGATCCGGCACCTGCGTAAACAACACGGCCTGACCCTGGACACGCTGGGCGAGAAAGTCGGCACGGCCCCCTCCCAACTCTCCATGATCGAAAACGGCAAGCGGGAGCCCAAGCTGTCACTGCTGCGCGGGCTCGCCCGCGTCCTGGAGGTCAGCTCCGACCAGCTACTCGGCACCGACCCACCCAACCGGCGCGTGGCGCTGGAGATAGAGCTGGAACGCGCCCAACGGGGCGCCCTGTACCAGGCACTCGGCCTACCCGCTGTCAAACCCTCCTCCCGTATGCCGACCGATGTGCTGGAGGCACTGGTCGGGCTGCATCGGGAGGTCGAACGGCAGGCCAACTTGCATTCTGCCACCCCCGAGGAGGCCCGCCGGGCGAACACCGAACTACGCCGCCGGATGCGCGACCGCGACAACTACTTCGGCGACTACGAGGAACGGGCACAGGAGTTGTTGGCCCACGTCCACTACAGCAGCGGCCCGCTGTCGCAGCACGTCATCTCCGACCTCGCCTCGTACCTGGGGTTCACGTTGCACCACGTGGACGACCTCCCCCACTCCACCCGTTCGGTCACCGACCTGCGCAATCGGCGCATCTACCTCACCCAGAACAAGGCGAGCGCGCACGACCCCCGCACCGTCCTGCTGCAGGCCCTCGCCAGCCACGTCCTCGACCACGAGGTGCCGTCCACGTACCTGCGGTTCCTGGAGCAGCGGGTCGCCACGAACTACCTGGCGGCGGCGCTGCTGTTGCCGGAGAGCAGCGCCGTGCGGTTCCTGCGGCGCGCCATGGCCGACAAGGAGATCGCCGTGGAGGACCTGCGGGACAACTTCGCGGTGTCCTACGAGACGGCCGCGCACCGCTTCACCAACCTGGCCACCCATCACCTGGGGATCCGGACGCACTTCCAGAAGGTGCACAAGTCCGGGATCATCGTCAAGGCGTACGAGAACGACGGGGTGGCGTTCCCCAAGGACGCCACCGGCGCGATCGAGGGCCAGCCGATCTGCCGGTACTGGACGAGCCGTCAGGTGTTCGACGTGCCCGACAAGTTCAGCGCGTTCAACCAGTACACCGACACCTCGACCGGGACGTACTGGTGCACCGCCCGCACCGAGCGCGGACCGGACGGCGAGTTCTCGCTGAGTGTCGGGGTCCCGTACGAGGCGTCGAAGTGGTTCCGGGGGAAGGAGACCACCGCCCGGTCGGTGTCGCGCTGCCCCGACCCGGACTGCTGCCGGCGGCCGCCGCGCGCCCTGGCGGCGTCGTGGGCGGGACAGGTCTGGCCCGCCGGCCGGGCGACCTCGTCGCAGTTGGCGGCCATGCCGCCGCGCGGTTCGTTCCCGGGAGTCGACGAGACCGAGGTCTACCGGTTCCTTGAGAAACACGCCCGGATGTGACGTCAGGCCGACAGGTGCAGGGCGGCGATCCCGCCGAGCGTCACCATCGCCAGGACACTGGACACCATTATCGTGTCGCGGACCGTGGCCACCCGTTCCCGGTAGCGGTCGGCGTACACGAACACGACCTGCGCGGTCGGCAGCGCCGCCAGCAGTACGACCGCGAACCGGTCGTCGCCGGTGACTCCCAGCAGTACCGCCGCGGCGCCGGCCGCCAGTGGGTGGCCGACACATTTGAGGGCGACGAGCAGCAGCACCTCCCGGCGGTGGCCGGGCGGCTCGCCGTCGCCGGTGCCGCGCAGCGACATCCCGAGCGCGAAGAGGGCGGCGGGGACGGCGGCGGCACCCAACACCTCCAGCGGCGCCAGTACCCCGTCGGGTGGGACGAGGCCCGTGGCGTTGCACACCAGGCCCGCGGTCGACGCCACCACGATCGGATTCCGCACCGGCGCGGTGAGCAGTCGCCACCGGCCGCCCTCGGCTCCGCTGCCGGTGTCCATGGCGAGCAGGAACATCGGCGTCACCAGGACGGTCTGGAAGATCAGGATCGCGGCGATGAGCAGCGTGTCGTCGAGGATCTGCACCGCCACCGGGATGCCGAGGTTCCCGGAGTTCAGGTACCCGGCGCACATGGCCGCGGTGAGTCCACCGGTCCGGCCGCGCCGGAACAGGTGTCTCGCCGCCAGGTACCCGACCGCTCCCACGACGACGCTGCCGATCCCCACCGCCAGTAGCGGTCTGACCGGGAGTTCGTCGAGCCGGGCACGACTGAGGGTGGTGAACAGGACGGCGGGCATCGCGATGTGGAACGCGAACCCGGTGAGTACGGCCGGTGCGTTGCCGGGAAGGATGCCGCGCCGTCGGCTCCACCAGCCGCAACCGGCGATGAGCCAGATCGGCGCGAACGCGGTGACGACGGCTAGCACGGCTCGACGCTATGCGGCGCCCTGGCGACGACGCCCGGCCCGCCCGTCTCACCGGTCCTGGGTCACACCGGTGTCCACGGGCGAGGGGCGTGCCCATCACCGGCCTAGGGCGGTGGGAGGTCACCGGAGGCACCGGGTCGCGGTGCCTCCGGGTCCGGCCCGGTCTCCGGTTCGCCGAAGTCCACGGTCAACAGTTCACCGGGTTGGCATTCGAGTTCCCGACACAGCGCGGTGAGGGTGCTGAACCGGATGGCGCGGGCTCGGCCGTTCTTCAGGATCGAGAGGTTGGCCAGGGTCATTCCGACCCGATCGGCCAGTTCCGTGAGGGTCATGTCGCGTCGGCGCAGCAGCTCGTCCAGCCGCACGTGAATACGGTGTGTCTCCTGCGTCGGCATCAGACGAGTGTCGCAAGCTCGGCCCGCATGGCACTGCCCCGGTCGACGAGTGCGGCGACCGCGTACAGGCCGACCCCGACGAGGACCCAGTGCACCGGCAAGGTGGCGGACCCGGCGAATCCGCCCTCGACGATGGAGCCGGACAACCAGGTCGCGGCGAGCAGTTCGACGGCGAAGACCGCGCCGCCTCCGGCGAGTGCGGTGGTGGCCAGGACGCGCAGTCGCCGCACCGTTCCGGGAAGGAACGGGTCGTCACGGCGGGCCCTCCACACGGTGCGCAGCAACAGGCCCAGGACGGCGATGAGCAACAGCTGGGTGGGCAGCGTGGTGAGCGCCCACGACAGTCGCTGGGTGGCCGTGGGATCGGCGACCGTGACCGCCAGGTCCTGGCCGGCCACGACGGTGGCGCCCGGCCGGAGTCCGTGGTCGGGGGTTCCGGTGACGGCCGTGGCGGGCAGGTCGATCCGGACGCCGTCACCGGCGACGGCGCCCGCGATCACCGCCCCGGCGCCGAACACGGTGACCAGCGCGAGGGCGATCACGAGCAGCACCTGGAGTTCCTTGAGCCAGTCGGGACGGCGCAGGCCGTTCACGAGGGAGAGACGCGTCATGAGACTTCCTTATCGAAAAACGATATTATCGACAATCGATAAGATACACCAGAATCGATGGCCTGCCCACCGCCCGTCCCATGTGCCCGCATCGGCGGACGTCGGGATGAATCGACTTCCGTGCGGGCACGGTGTCACCGTGCGGCGCTCGGCGCTACAGTGCGGGGACGCATCGACGTGTCATGCAGCGTGAACCGCGGAGTTCGGCGCCCGGGATCACGGACGCCGTCGAGAGCGACAAGCCGTCGGTGACCACCCGGAACGGCAGCCCCATCGACGAGTCGACACCGATCCGCCGTCGAACGGTGCCCGTCAAGGAGGTGCTGGAGAACTTCGCCGACTGCCCGCCCATGGACTACCGGCGACTGCGGGACGATCTCGACGCCTTCTTCGGTGAGCAACGGAACTGAGACGACCGAGACCGTCCGGACCGGAGTGTTCGACACTCCGTCCTCATCGACCTCGACCACCCGGCCGCCGACGACCTGCCATCGCCGACCGAGCCGTTCCGTCAGGGCTGCCGGAAGGTGCGGCGGTAGGCGCTGGGCGACAGGCCCACGGCCGCCCGCAACTGCTGCCGCAGCGCGGTGGCGGTCCCGAAACCGGATTCGGCGGCGATCCGGTCCACCGTGTGGTCGGTGCGTTCGAGCAGTTCCCGCACTCGGGCGACGCGTTGCGCGGTCAACCACTGCGCCGGTGACAGGCCGGTCTCCTGCCGGAATCGGCGAGTGAAGGTGCGGGTGCTCATCGCCGCGTGTCCGGCGAGTTCCGCCAGGGGCAGCGGGCGGTGCAGGTGGGTCAACGCCCACTGCCGGGTGGCGGCCGTGGAGTCGTCGGCGCGTGGTGGGACCGGGCTGGGAACGTACTGCGCCTGTCCGCCCTCGCGGTGCGGTGGCACGACGGTGCGGCGGGCGACGTCGGCGGCCACGGCCGCGCCGTGGTCTCGCCGGATGAGGTGTAGGCACAGGTCGATGCCGGCGGCCTCGCCGGCCGCCGTCAACAGGTCGCCTTCATCGACGTACAGCACGTCGGGATCCCAGCGGACTCGTGGGAACAGGGCCGCGTACCGGTCCGCCCAGGCCCAGTGGGTGGTGGCGCGCCTGCCGTCGAGCAGTCCGGCGGCGGCGGGCAGTGCCGCGCCGGTGCACACGGTGGCGATGCGGGTGTCGCGCCGGATACGTGCGAACAGTTCGGCGTCGGAGTCGGCGAGTACCGGCGCGGTGATCTCGTAATCGGGTTCGGCGGCCGGTATGACGACGGTGTCGGCCGCCTCGACCGCGTCGATGCCGTGCGGCACCGTGACGTCGATGTCGGCGGTGGTGCGTACCGATCCGGGCCGACGGGCACAGGTGACGACCCGGTACAGCGGTCGGCCGTCCGGGTCGCGGGCGCCGCCGAGGAGCTGGTGGATCAGGCCGAGTTCCATCGGCGGCACGCCGGGACGGATGTACACGGCGACTCGGTGCGGCGAGAACGTCATGGCCGGATTCTTTCACATGTTGACCTTCAGGCCAGTCGTCTCGTGACACGGCGACGGGCAGCATGGCTGACATGAGGCTTTTGTGATTCCGGGTCACGTCCCGTGCCATGTGCTGTAGATGCCATGGCATGGCCTGAAGGTGGCGCAGAACACGGCGGACGTCTCAACCCGTGCACGCCACAGGACGACGCCGGGAAATCCGCACCACTGGCGTGTGATGTAGTGAGTGCGTATAGTGTGTGTTGTGCCGCCGTTCTGCGGAGCGGTAGGAAGTGAGTCCTGGAAAGTCCTACGTGTGAGTGGGGTCCAGGACTCGCGCGTTTTCGGGGGCGCACGGCTCCGTAGTGTTCAAGCCCGCTATTCCGTTTACATATCCCGATGTGTTCGCTCGAATTCCCACCTGGATGGCCCGGTGGTAACGAGTTCCGGTCGTCACATGTCGACGATCTGAATCATCCCGTCGAAGCAATCGACGTATTCGGATGTACCGTCCGGCCTTCGGCTGATACCCACAGCGCCGGCCACCGCATCGGCAATCCACAGCAGTGGTTCGCCCGGGCCCGGTACATGGTGCAACCGCAGTGCCGAGCTGATCCTTTGTGCGGAACGCATCCTGTTGAGGTACTCCAGCTCCCGACGATTCGAGGCACCGTCGCGAGCTTCCGCGGTGATCGACGTGATCCCGAACAAGTGGAGTTCATACGCGAGTCGCTCAAGGCAATGACGACGTCGGCGCTCAGGGCGGTCCCCCGGCACCCCGGTCCGAACCACCACCACATGGACCAGCCGGCAGTTCGACAGGGTGGTCGCGATCATGAGCCGCGAGTCGCTCGGTTCTTCGTTCCAATGGAGTTTCTTGTGGCGCTTGGGTTTCAATTTGGATACCAGGTGCCGCACACTTTCGGCGTCTTCGTCTTCGACGAGTGCTGCCGCCATGATGTACGAATTCGGCACTCCGAAAGGCTCGGACTCGTCAACGTAGGCCCGAAACACCTCGTCTCCCTTCAGTACGGGCGATCGGGCTTGAGCAACACATCGGCCCCCGGAGACCAACGAACCGAGGATAACGGCCGAGTTACTCCCGGTATGTACCGGCTCTGCCTGGAGCGGAAGGACACTCGGGATCGTCCCCGCCGACTTCCCGCTACTGATCGCTTGGGTCACGGGCGAAACAACCGATGCGCGGTCGCCTGGGTTCAGAACGGCAGAGGCCGGATACCCACGGCGACTCGGTGCGGCGCGAACGTCATGGCCGGATTCTTTCACATGTTGACCTTCAGGCCAGTCGTATCGAGACGCGGCGACGGGCAGCATGGCGGACATGAGGCTTCTGTGGATCTTCGCCCACCCGGAACCGCGGTCGTTGAACGGCGCGCTACGGGATCACGGCACGGCCGCGCTCCGGAGGACCGGCCACGAGGTACGTGAGTCGGACCTGTACGCGATGGGCTGGAACCCGGTGGTGTCACCGGCCGACACCGGCGACGATCCGGCCGAGCGGTTCGTCGTCGGCGCCGCGCAGGAGACGGCGACTTGTGACGGCCGACTCCGCGACGACATCCGGGCCGAGCAGGCGAAGGTGATGTGGGCGGACGCGGTGGTGATCCAGTTCCCGATGTGGTGGTTCGGCCCACCCGCGATCCTCAAGGGATGGTTCGACCGGGTGTTCACCCAGGGTTTCGCCTTCGGCGTGCGGAATCCGCGCACCGGGCGGAAGATGCGATACGGCGAGAACACGCTGTGGGGCCGTCGCGCGATGGTGATCACGTCCTACGGCGCGCGGGATTCGAGCATGGGGCCGCGCGGCATTCACGGGGACGTCGATGCACTGCTGTTCCCCGTCCACCACGGCATCCTTTGGTACACCGGGATCGCACCGGTCGCACCGTTCATCGTGGACGCCGCGGAACGCACCGGGCCGGAACGTTTCGCACGGCTCACCACCGACCTGGAGAAGCGGCTGCTGGCGTTGCCTGACGCACCGACTCTGGGGTACCGGCACCAGGAGGGCGGCCACTACGACGAGAACCTGGTGCTACGGCCGCAGTACGCACCCGGCCGGGACGACCTGTCGGTGCACGTCGATCCGGAGGCGGTTCACCTGGCCTGACACTTCGGGCACCAGAACAGGTTCCGGGCGGTCAACACCGCCGTGCGCACCTCGGTGCCACACACCAGGCAGGGCTGTCCGGCGCGCCGGTACACGTACACCTCGCCGCCGTGGTCGTCGACCCTCGGCGGCCTACCCATCGCCTCCGGGGTGTGTTCGGGCCGGACGGTGTCCATCCGGCCGAGCCGGACCCCCTCGCGCATGAGCGCCACCAGGTCGCGCCACACCTCCGTCCACTGTCCCAAGTCGAGGTCTCGACCCGGCAGGTACGGGTCGATCCCGTGCCGGAACAACACCTCCGCGCGGTACACGTTGCCGACACCGGACACCACCGCCTGGTCCATCAACAGCACGCCGATGCCGGTACGGGAACGGCCGATGCGCCGCCACGCCACGGCGGGGTCGGCGTCGGCGCGCAACGGGTCGGGGCCGAGCCGGTCGTGGACCGCCTGTTTCTCACCGGGCGTGATGAGCTCGCAGGCGGCTGGACCGCGCAGGTCCGCGTACCGGCGGTCGTTCGCGAGCCGCAGCCTTACGGCCCCCACCGGCGCCGGCGCGGGGGCCGCACCGAAGGCCACCTTCCCGTAGATGCCCAGATGGACCCGCACCCATTCGGCGTCACCGAACTCGATGAACAACTGCTTGCCGTGCGCGTCGGTGGCGGTCACCGGCTTGCCGTCGATTCGGGCGGCGGCCTCCGCGAACCGGCCCTGCGGGCTGGACACCGCCACCGCACCGCCGCCGAACTCGGCACGGTACGTCGCGGCGAGCCGGTGAACGATGTGGCCTTCGGGCATGGTGGGACTCTCCAGGGGTCGGCGACGCTCCAGGCTAACCGGGCGCGGAGGTCACCGGCCGGTGGCCCGGGCGGCCCCGAGCACCGCATCGGCGGCGTCGGCTCAGCCCCGGCGGGCACCGTCCGGCCAGATCACGGTCACCGGCACGCCCTGCTCTCGGGCCTGGGCGACGACGTCGGCGCTACCGCCGGACCCGGCGGCGGGTCGGCCGTCCCACACCGCGATCAACTCGTCCGCGCCGACGAGCGAGGCCAGGCCGGCATCCGTGTACGCCCGGGCGGTGACTTCCACGTGGTCGAGACGGATCACGTCCAAGGCGGCCCCCAACAGCCGGTCGTACTCCGGCCGGTACGCGGCGGGCAGGCCGTCACGGTACTTCTCGGCGGGTATCACCGCCACGAGGTCTCCGCCGGCGTCGAGCACGGCGGCGGCGAACAGGGCGTCGGCGCCGTCGGCGAGGCAGGACACGCCCACCACCCGCCCCTCGACCGTCAGTTCGGCGATCCGGGCGTCGAACGCGGCGCGGATCACGCCGGCGGTGGTGTCGTCCAGGTCACGGTGTCCGGTAACAGCGATTCGTGGCACGTCCCACTCCTGTTCGAAGACGGCGGACTGACGCACTCCTTCATGCATCACCCGTTACTGATGCCCACGCGACGGCATCCTTCAAACGGCCTGGACGGCAGCCCGCTCGATCTCCGACAACATCAGGCGAAGAGATTGGGACCGCTTCTCTGCGGATAGGCGCTCCAGCGCATCCCGCGCGTATGCGACGCCGCCACGCGAGTCCCCAGACTTGACCATCGACAGCCCACGATGCAATTCGGCGTGGGTCTTGAATCGAGGCAATGTCTCTGGAACCAGTCGGTCCACTTCAGATTGCCAATGGTCGGCGTCACCTGATCCGAGGCGGGCGTGGAGAAGCGATGAGTACACCGCGAACCTCCAAGGCGGGACCTCGAAGTCACTGGTGATCTCGGCCGAGCCGGCCTGGTCGAAAATCCGGCGAGCATCCTCCCAGGTCCGGACGGCATCCCTGCGTTGACCGCGCAACGCCTGTATGTGGGCCTTCCCGGCCAATGCGTTCAGTAGACCGAGCGACGGACGTTCACGGGCGGCTCGGATCGTCCGTTCCGCGAACGACAAGGCCGTCGGAAGCGCGGCGCCTTCGTAGCCGAGCGCGATGGCCGCACGACCGAGGACCCACACCGTCACCGAATGGTCCTTGGACCGTTCCGCAGCGATGGCCGCCAGCTTGTACCACTCGATCGCTTCGGAGGGATTCGTCGAGACCTTCCCGAACATCGCCAGCATCGGTGCCGCGACTGCCCACATCCCGGCGGTATCGATGCCCTGTTGCAGAACCACCATGTCCCCGGCCATGGTGCGTTGCAGCGCCGAGGCGCCTTGCGACATGTATGCCACGCCGTACGCGTCGAGCTTGCCATGCCAGTCATCCAGAGTGGGACGGCCGGATCGAGCCGCCGTGAGGAAGCCGTGCCTCAGCAGGTCGGCCGCGACGGTCGGTGCCAACGCTGAAACCGCGGCACCCGTGATCAGTTCTCGCCGATTCATCGGATCGCCCACCTCCTGTTGGTAGGCAACGATGACATGCGGATGGATCTTCCGTCGACCGTTCTCCATGTTGCTGAGGTACTGGCGCGAGTACCCAAGTCGGCGGGCAAGCGTGTCGAGCTTCAGCCCCGCCGCCCTGCGCTGGGCTTTCAACAACGCGCCGAGTTCCGGATCCCCTGCTGTCATTGGATACCTCTGGATACCGTCCGTCCGCGCGGCACACTTCTCATTGCACTGTGTACAGGTCAGGCTACAGGAGGGCGGCGGCCCCGAGTGGAAGCGAGAGCCGCCGCCGACCGCCATCCACCCGATTGGAGCCGAAATGGACGGCAGTACTGCAACCATAGTCAGACACCCGTATCTCCCTGACCCGATCCGAGGCACCACTCGTGTGCAATGCCGTCGCGACACCGGAAGCACGGTCGAATGGCCGTGCCAGGCGATCACCGGAGTGCCCCGTGACTGACACTGAAATGGGGCGGTTCTCTCTTGGTGGTGGGGTGTTCGTGGTGGCGTCGAGTGCGGCGCCGCATACGGTGCGCCTGTACTCGGTGCAGGGTGGTCATCGGATTCTGGCGTGCACGGTCAGCGTCGTGGAGGGATCGGTGGCGGCGTCGTGGGGTGCGGCGTGGTTGGGGCAGCCCGCCGACTGGTACGCCCATGTCGAGGCGGCGGCTGTCGAGGTGTACCGGGCGGCGGCGCCGCACTGGTCAGCATCGGAGGCCGGGCCGTGACGGCCTATACCCGGTGCCCGGACTGCCGCACTCCCGGCCGGGGGACTACGGACGCCGACACCGCTAACCGTCGCGATGCCGAGGACCCGCAGCCGTGCCCGCGCTGTGACGGCACCGGTTGTGTGCCGTTCCAGGGTTATGTCCTGGCCGTACCGGAGCAGGACCGGTGACCCGGCTACCGATCCGGCTGGACGGTCTCGGTGGCCGGGTCTGCACGATCCACGGCGAGCACCTGGAGACCCGGGGTGACGCCATCCGGATCCGCAACGGCTGGGGGATCCTCCACACCGGTCCCGCACCCCGCATCGGCTACTGCGACGCCACACAGAGCTGGCACGTCATCCCGCCGCGACCGACACCACGGCGCCGCACCCGGTAGCCGCCCCACCCGGGGCACCCCCCCCCGGGGCCGGCCGTCGGTGGCCCCCCGCATCCACGGCCGGCCCACACTCCACCGAAGGGAACCCATCATGTCCACCGCCGCTACACGCCGCAGACCGGGCACAGTTCATGGGAGCCGCCTTGACACCAGACGAGATCGCCGACTACCTGGCGCTACTCGGAACCCGCGACACGAAGACCCGGGGAGCATGGATCGAGAATGGGCAACTGGTGGAAATCATCTCCGGCCGCCATGACCTGGCCTACGAACAGGCGATCAACTACTGGCGCGTCGGCTGGCAGCACCATTACCCGACCGTCCGTGGCTGGCAGGGCGACCTCGCCACGCACGCCGAGGTAAAGGCGGCCATTCAGATGGGATGGGAGGGAACCAGTAACCGACACCGAACCATGGTCATTAACCATGCAGGTGGGCCGTGCGGCGGCGACCTGGGATGTCAGGACTACCTCGACACGTTCATCCCGCCCGGATGCTCACTCACCGTCTACTACCCGGGCGGCTACCGGATATTCGGAGGACGCGAACGATGACCGACTGGCGCACGCCCATCGACACACCATGTTTGCCCGTATCCATCTGGGACGGCAATGAACACATGGACGACCTACGGTGGCTCGACGAGATCGAGACATGGGTGACCGAGCAGCGTTACAGCACGTACGGCTTGCCGGTGATCTCCGGTATCGACCTCAGCACCACCGACTACGCCACCGTGCCCCGGCTGGTTTTCACGCGTCCCACCGACGAAGACGGCGCGGCATACCTGGCATGGAACGGCCGACCGGCCGCCAGTACCCCACCCGCGACAGCAGCACAGCCGACGATCGTCACGGTTGAACGCGACCACACCCGCCGCCTGACCACCGCCGAACTCACCGTGACAGCGGACGACCTGTTGGCGGCAATCCTCCAGTTCGCCACCACAGGCACCCGCCCGACCTGCGCCGAGTGGCCCGACGCTGAACCGGGAGGCGTTGAAGGCGCGGGGCGAAAACCATGAGTTACGACCGCACGTATGTATCTAAAGTGGCGTCGGGTGTCGAACGAGGGTCACGGGAGTTCGCCCGTCGTGCCGACGATGCCATGCACGCGGGCGGCGAGCTGCTACGCGCGTGGAACGACCAGCACCCCGCCGACCCGCCACAGCGCCGCCCTGCTCCGGCGGTCTCCGATCCGGCCGGGGCGTTGGTGGTTGACCATGACCACGCCGAACTCTTCTATGACGCCGGGGTTTATCGGTTGACGCAGCGGCGCCGCCTGGTCAACCACGGTGCCGCACCGGTCACCCGGTACCTGATCAGGATCGCGGTCGACCGGTACCCGGGCCGGCCGGAACGTTCCAACCGGCACTATTGCGCGCACCCGTTGACGTGGGATGAAATCGATCTTCACGCTTGGCACGGTGAGGGCCGTGCCGAGGCGATGCCCTGGACCGTGCAGCACGACCGGGACGCGTTCAAAGAGGTATGGCTCAGGTTCGAGAACGCCGCCGGGCAACGGTTCCCGCTGTACCCGGGTTCCGCCTGCTGGATTGAGTACACCTACACCGTCGGTGACGACAAGTGGGGCAACTGGTTTCGGCGCGCGGTGCGCCACCCCACCAACCACCTGGCCGTCACGTTGGATTTCCCCACCGAGGTCGACCCGGCGGCGTGGGGGTTGCACACCTCCATGGCCGGTGACGACATGCCGCTTGCCACCGCGATTCAGATACACGAATTCAACGGGCGGCGCGTATTCTCATGGGCGACCGACGACCCGCCGCTACACGCCCGGTACAAAATGGAATGGACCTTTCGTAACGGTCGAGTTGACGCCCCGGCACCGCGCCCGAGTCAGGTCATGGCCTCCCTCGGCGTCATTCAAGACGGCGACCCGTTGTTGCGCCGTACCGCTCAGCCGTTCGACCTTCCCGCCGAAGCCGATGCCACCACCCGCGTGGTGGACGACTTGCGACAGGCGGCCGACCGCATCAGCAAGGCACACACTTTCGGCAAGGGAATGGGTATCGCGGCGCCGCAAATCGGTATCGACCGGGCTGCCGCCATCGCCTACCCGCCCGGCGACCCCAACCCCATCGTTCTGCTGAACCCTCGGATAGTGGAAACCAGCGACGCCACCGACAGCCAGTACGAAGGGTGCTTGTCGTCGTTCGATGTGAGGTGCCGGATCCCCCGACCGTTGCAAATCCACGTCGAACACCAGGAACGCGACGGGCAACGACGCATCACCATCTTTGAAAAGGCCGTGGCCCGGCTGGTCGCTCACGAGGTCGACCACCTGCACGGGGTGCTGTGCGCCGATCACCTGCCCGACGGCGAGAAGCCCATACCAGTGGAGCAGTACCGGGGCACCGGCACCACCTGGCAATACCCGGCCTGAAAGCCCTATTCATCACGCATGAAGGGATGACCGCGTGACCACGGTCGCCGACGCCATGGCCGCCGTCGATGTAGACCAGTTCGTGAACGAACCCGACGGGCGCACCGCCGTCTTCGTCGGTGGGCCTGAGAGTCCTTCGCACAGCTGATGGTCGTCACGGCTCAGCCGATCCGCTTCCATGATGAGCGGACGGAGGTCGTAATGGTTCGCCTCGGAATCCGCGCAGACGTGTACCGCAGGGCGGACCGGGCCGGGGACGGGTCGGGTGACGAAAACCGGTTGCGGGCGGCTTCGCCACGCGATTAGCGTCACGCTGTCCCGAAATCCCAGGTGAGGAGACCGACATGCGCCGACAGCTGGCCGAAACCCCAGTCATCCAGTTGTCCGTCCGCATGAGGAACACGTCACTTGACCTATCTCAACCTGGGAATTCTCGCGCATGTAGACGCCGGTAAGACCAGCCTGACCGAGCGGCTGCTGCACCACACCGGCGTCATCGACCGGGTCGGCAGCGTCGACTCCGGTGACACCCAGACCGACACGCTGTCCCTGGAACGCCGCCGCGGCATCACGATCCGGTCCGCCGTGGTGTCGTTCCCGTTGGCGGGGCGCACCGTCAACCTGATCGACACGCCCGGCCACGCCGACTTCATCGCGGAGGTGGAGCGGGCCGTCGCCGTCCTCGACGGCGCGGTGCTGGTGGTGTCGGCGGTGGAGGGGGTACAGCCCCACACCAGGCTGCTGTCCCGCACGCTCGACCGGCTCGGCATCCCGACCGTCCTGTTCGTCAACAAGGTGGACCGGGCGGGTGCCCGCGACACGGCCCTGGTCGACGACCTGGCCACGCTGTCTCCCCGCCTCCTCGTGATGAACCGGGTCGACGGACTCGGCGGGCGGCACGCGACCGTCGTACCCCGGCGGGACGACGACCTGGTCGCCGCGGCCGTCGAACTCCTCGACGAGGACTCGGCGCTCCTCGACCGGTACCTCGCGGACGGCCGGATCACCGTCCCCGAGTTGACGGCGCCCCTCGCGCGGCTCACGGCCGCCGCACGGCTACGTCCGGTCTACTTCGGATCGGCCGCGACCGGAGCCGGCATATCCCATCTCGCCGACGGCGTCTCGGCACTGTTGCCCTCCGCCGCCGGTGACCCCGCCGGTCCCGCCGAAGGCGTGGTGTTCAAGGTCGAACCCGGCCCCGACGGCCGCAACGTCGCGATGTTGCGGGTGCTTCGCGGCACGCTCCGGCCGCGTCGGCAGGTGACGGTCCACCACCGGCTGGCCGACGGCGGGACCACCACCGCGCGGGCGCGCATCGTGTCGGTGCGTGGATTCCGGCACGGGGCGGTTCCGGTGCCCGGGGCCGTTCCGGCGGGTGGTATCGCGCAGGTGAGCGGCCTCACCGGGATCCGTATCGGTGACGGCGTCGGGGTCGCGCCGGCGGGACCGGCGGCACTGTTCGCGCGGCCGACCCTCGACACCGAGGTCACCGCCGTCGACGCGGGCGACACCGGTCGGCTCGCCACCGCGTTGCGCACGCTCGCCGAACGGGACCCGTTGGTGCAACCCGAGGTCACCGAGGACAACCGGTTGCGGGTGAAGCTTTACGGGGAGATCCAGAAGCAGGTGCTGGCCGCCATGCTGGCCGAGGAGTTCGGTGTCGCGGTGACGTTCTCGGCGTCCCGTCTCGTACACGTCGAACGGCTGGCGGCCCCCGTCGAGGTCGTGGAGGAGATGGGCAGGTGGGCGACCACCCACCACCTCGCCACGATCGGACTGCGGTTCGCGCCGGCCGAACCGGATTCCGGTGTGCGTTACGGCATCGAGGTCGAACGGGGTTCGCTTCCGGCGGCGTTCCACACCGCCGTGGAGGAGTCGTTGCGCACGTCGCTGCGGCGCGGGCCGCACGGCTGGGAGGTCACCGACTGCCGTGTGACGCTGACCCGGTCCGGCTTCGACAACGCGTTGAGCGGCGGCGGGGACTTCCGGGCGCTCACCGCGGTGCTCGTGGAGCGGGCGTTGACGACCGTGGGAACCGTCGTGTGCGAACCGGTCAGCCGGTTCGGGCTCGACGTGCCGCCGCACACCGCCGGAAGGGTGCTGATCGCCCTGGGCGAGGCGGGGGCGGCCCTGACGTCACAGGGCCTGCATGGCGAGGCGTACCGGATCGGCGGCACCCTCCGGGCGGCGGAGGTCCGGGGCCTGACGGAACGGCTGCCCGGCCTGGCCTCGGGCGAGGCGGTGTTCACGACCGAACCGGCCGGGTTCCGGACCATCGTGTGAGCGGCCGGCCCGAGCCGGACGCCGGGGCGGGCCGCTTCCGCCACGGCGTCCGGCTCGTCCTCCGTGTAAACCGGTGGCGGTGGCGCCGGACACGCCGCAAGGTGGTGGTCATGCTGATCGACCACCTCCCGTTGTACGGACTGCGGGTGACCCCCGGTGACCTCGAACTGCGGCTGCCCGTCGGTGAGGAGCTCGCCGCGCTCGCCGAGGTGGCGGCGGGCGGGGTCCACGCCGCCGACCACATGCCGTTCCTGGTGCCGTGGACCGTGGGCGCGCCGGAGGCGGTCGCGCGCAGTGTGTTGCAGCACCACTGGCGACTGCTGTCGGCGTTCGAACCGCACCGCTGGACGCTTCCGCTGGTGGTGTTCCGCGACGGACGGCCGGTCGGCATCCAGTCGATGCGCGGAGTGGACTTCGCCGTAACCGGTGAGGTGGACAGCGGTTCGTGGCTGGGCCGGGCACATCAGGGCGGCGGTGTCGGCACCCGGATGCGGGCCGCGATGCTGCACCTGGCGTTCGAGGGCCTGGGCGCGGTCACCGCGACCTCGGGGGCGTTCAGCGACAACCCCCGGTCCCGGAGGGTGTCGGAGAAACTCGGGTACCGGCCCGACGGGCTGGAGCGCGTGGCCCGTGACGGTGCGGTCGGGGTGATCGAACGGCTCCGGCTCGACCGCGCCGACTGGCGTCCCGGCCGGTTCGGTGAGGTCCGTGTCGAGGGTCTGCCCGGTTGCCGGGACATGTTCGGAGTGGCGGTGCCCGGTTCCCGACCGGGTGCCGCCCATGAATTCCGCACCGCCGCACATACGACCCCTGTGGACTGTCGTGGCGTCCGATCCGTTACGGGCGCTGCCGACCGGGCGGTGGATCGTTACACTCCCTGACCGGACCGTTCCAGGCACTCGACGACTCGGCAGAGCGGAACTTAGACATGGTGCTGTATGAATTCCTGTTCCAACTCGTCACCGGGACGCTGATCACCGGGGCGTTGGGAATCGGTGTCGCCGAGGCGTTCGCGGTGGTCTCCACGCAGGTCAGTCTCGCCGACCGCACCGGTGCCGTTCACCGGGTCTTCATGGCCGCTATGTTCCTGCTCGCGTCGGTCGTGGCGACGGCGGGAACCCTGCTGGTGATCCTGATCGTCCACTTCGTCCTCGACACCGATCCGCCCGGCTTCGGTGTCATGCTGACCCGCGCCGTCGCGACCGGGCTCGTCGTCGCCGCGGTCGCCGTGTTCGGTACCGCGATCCGTTACCACCGGCTGTGGCGGGACATCCTGGACCTGGAGATAGACGGCCACATCAGCGCCGACACGCTGCGGCTGTTCAGCCGGATCAACGCCGCGCCCTTCGCGCCGGTGGCGGTGCTGACCGGTTTCGTCGTGGCGGGCTGGCCCGCCATGGACCGGCCGATACACGTCCAGCTCGGTAGTTTCCTCGGTCTGTTCGTGGGATCCGGCCTGGCCGCGTACGCCCTGGCGGCGCGATACCGGCGGGCGAACCTGATCAGCCTCGTCATCGGCATCCTGCTGCGCCCGGATTCACCGGCGCGGCGGGCGGTGTGGACGACCACGGGCGACAACCGCGCGCTCACCACCCTGCGTCGAGGCATCCTGCGGCTGGCCCCGATGTCGGGGCGGTCCAGCGGCGTCACCACCCGATTGGGCGAGGCGTTGCGCCGCTACGAGTCCGTGGACGCCGCCGCCCTGTGCGATCGGCGGCTCCGCCCGCATCTGGACGTGCTGCTGCTGGACTCGCTGCCCCTGCTGCTGGATCCGGGGGAGCCCGATCAGGGCCGCACCGAGAAGGCCGTGGACACGGCGCTGCGGGCACTGGACGGTCTCGGCGCGGAGACCGGTTCCGTGCGCCTCCCCGCGCCGCCGACCGGCTGACTCCCGGGTTCAGCCCGCGGTGGAGTCCGCCCTCCGGGTGCGGCGGGCCTGCATCTTCACCCGGTTTCCGCAGCGCCGCATGGAGCACCAGCGGCGGCGGCCGGGCCGCGAGTTGTCGACGAATATCAGGCGGCAGTTCTCCCCGCCGCACATCCGGAAACGGTCCAGGTCTCCCGAGAAGGTCTCGACCGCGTCACGCGCGACGACCGCGAGAGCACTGTGGACCGGCCAACCACCTTCGGGTACCGCCGGGACCAGTTGGGGCGGAATGTCGGGTCCTGCGGCGAACACGTCGATGACGGCGGACGCCTCGGCGTCGGCGTCGGCGACTCCGACGTGGTGGCGTGCGGCGGCGACCACCGCGGCACGCAGCCGGCGGGCTTCGGCGAGGTCGTCCGGGCCGGCCTCGGTCACCCCGGGGTGTACGTGGTCACGAAGCCACTCCGTCAGATCGCCGGCCTCGTGCAACTGTTCCCAGACCGGTTCGTTCCAGCCGAAGTCGCCGGTGTAACCGAAGTCGAGTGACAGCGTGCCCGCGTCGAAGTGCCAGCGGTGGCCGTCGGGGGCGGTGAGAATCTGTCCCGAGATCACGACACCGATTATACTGGTGTCATGACGACACCGACACGGCCCACCGGACTCACCGCCGACGCCGGTTGGCAGATGGGCGTCCGCCGGACGGTTCCCGCCGACCTCACCGACACGTGGCACTACCTGGTGGGCGAGGGCCTGCCGGTCTGGCTCGGCGACACCACCACGCTGCCGACCGAACGACACGCCGCCTACTCGACCGCCGACGGCGTCACCGGTGAGGTCCGGGGGTACACCGAGTACCGCCGCATCCGCCTGACATGGCGGCCACGCGACCTCGACCACGACACCACGCTCCAGATCACGCTCATACCCGCCGCGACCGGCACCACCGTCGCCTTCCACCAGGAGAGACTGCGGGACGCCGCGGAACGTGAGGCGATGCTGGCGCACTGGCGGGAGGTGGCCGGCCGCATCGACCGGGCACTGCGGCCCTCCCGGAGCGGCGGGTGACATGGGTCGGCGGTGGCAGGGCTTCTAGACTGTCGGCGTCTGATCGGGGAGGGGCGTCCCACCTGGGACGACGACAACGCCACCACGCACTTTCGAACGTTCCGAGCCAGACAGTCCGATGTTCCAGGAGCTCTCACCCGACGCCATGACCACACCTCACGCCCACGAACCACACGGCGCCTCACTCGGCAGCCGCCTCAACTGGTTGCGCGCCGGTGTGCTGGGAGCCAACGACGGGATCGTGTCGGTGGCGGGCCTCGTCGTCGGCGTCGCCGGCGCGGACGCGGGCCACACCGCTCTGGCCGCCTCCGGCATCGCCGGACTGGTGGCCGGTGCGTTGTCGATGGCCGGCGGCGAGTACGTGTCGGTCAGCACGCAACGCGACACGGAACGGGCAATGGTCCGGTTGGAGGCTTACGAGCTCGCCACCATGCCCGAGGCGGAGGAACGCGAACTGGCCGACATGTACGAGGAGCGGGGACTGTCGCCCGAACTGGCGGCCAGGGTCGCCCGGGAGCTGACCGAACGGGACGCGCTGCGCGCCCACAGCGAGATGGAACTCGGCATCGATCCTGACGAGTACACCAATCCGTGGCACGCCGCCGGCGCGTCGAGCCTGTCCTTCGCGATCGGCGCGACGCTGCCGCTGGCGGCCATGACCTTGACGCCCGCCGGCTGGCGGGTGTGGGCGACGGCCGTGGCGGTCACCCTCGCGCTGGCGCTCACCGGGTACGTCAGTGCCCGCCTGGGCCGGGCGGGGAAGGGCCGGGCGGTGCTGCGGAACGTGGGCGTGGGGGTGCTGACCATGACGGTCACCTACGTCATCGGGACCCTGTTCGGCGTCGCCGTGGGCTGACCCGCCCCCACCCGAACCCTCCCATTGCCAAGCCGGTTCCCGTGGGTCAGACCGGCTGCCACAGGGCGGGCGTGTGGGGTGGTTCCCAGCCCGCCGTCGCGGTGTGCGCGATCCGGCACCGGTAGGTGACACCGCCGTAGGTGACCTCGTCGCCCACCCGGTAGGAGGTGCCGGCGCGCCAGCTCCCACCCGTGGGCGGCGGTTCGGTCCCCGGGTCCTGCGGGACGTTCAACACGAAGTCGAAGGTCGCCTCGCGCCCGCCGCCGGCACTGTGGACGGTCATCAGCAGTCTCGGATCGAACAGCGCGTCGGTGTTGTTGCGCGGCTCGTTCGGGAAGTAGAGCTGCGTGGTGAGGATCGGCCGGCCGGGGGCCTGGGCCTTGACGTGGATGTGACGGGTCCTGCCCGGGTACAGGCCGGGGACGATCGTCGTCAGGTGGAACGCGCCCTGCGAGTCCGTGTACTGGTGGCCGCGGAACCGGTAGGTGACGTTGTCGTAGGCACCGCCGTTGTCGGCGAGCCAGAAGTCGAGCAGGACACCGGAGATCGGTTGGCAGGCCAGTCCGAACACATACCCGGCCACGGTCAGTCGGGTGCCCGGCCCGTCGACCAGGCTGGACCGTTGCGGCGAATTGGGTTTGAAGTACGGCCCCTCCATCTGCGGCGGCGTCGGGTCGTCGCCGTCGTCGCACTCCGGCGTCACCTCCAGCGGACCGGTGGTGGCGCCGTCCTGCCCGGCCATGGCCATCGGGGCGGTCGCGGCCATGATGAGGGGGGCGGGCAACGCCACCATCGCCGCCTTCAGCAGCTTCTTGCGGGTTATCCCGGTCTCGGTGGCCTGCTCCGGCTCCGGCCGGTCGGCTGCGGGCTCGGTCATCGTGTGCTCCTTCTCGTGTGACGGCGGTCGGGCCGGTGGTCGTCGCGGCGCGCCCGGCCGCCGGTGGGCGGGGGACGGGGAACCCGACGGGTCCCGGGGTACCGCCTCCGGGACCCGTCGGCCCATTCGCCCGGCATCCGCACCCGCGACCGAACGGCCACGGCGCACGGACCGAATCTCCCGGCGGGTGTCGGCGGCGGCGACGTGACCACCGCCGGCACCCGTCCGCGGCGTCCACGCCCGGTCACTCCGTCGTCCCGGGGGCGCCCGGGCGACCGGGGTGAGCCGGTCGTCCGGGCGTGTCCCCGGACCGACGCCGGTAGCGGACGCTGCACTCGACGTTATGCGTCACATAGAGAAGAGTCGATGGACTTGCTTCGGGTGTCGTGGTGATTTCACCCGACGACGCGGCGGAAACCGGTCGGCGTCATACCGGTCTCGCGGCGGAAGAACCGGCAGAAGTAGGCGGGGTCGGCGAATCCCAACCGCCGGGACACCTGGCCGACGGTCAGATCGGTGCCGCCGAGCAGCCGCCGCGCCTGGAGGATCCGGGACTCCCTGATGAGCTGCCCGGGGGTGCGGCCCGTGACCGTCTTGACCGCCTCGCACAGGTGACCCGCCGAGACGCCCAGCCGGTCGGCGTACTCCCGCACCGACTCGGGCGGCCCGTCACCGTCCGCCAGCAGCCGGGAGAACCGCTGCGCCACCGAGCCGTCGTTCTCGCGACCGCCCGACGCCGCACCGGCGACCCGGGTGGCGCGCACCAGCAGGACGTGCAGGAACGCCTGCATCACGCTCACGAAGTCGGATCCGGCGGCCCGGTGCTCGGCCTCCATCTGGCCGAGCAGGCTGTCGAGCTGGCCCGCCTGGGCGGTGGTCAGCGCGAGCCAGGGCCGGTGCGCCAGTCGCCGCCAGATCCGCCGGTCGGCGGGCCGGGCGATGAAGAACGCCTCGGAGAACAGCAGTACCCGGCCACGCAGACCGGTGACGTCCCGCCAGTAGTGCACCTGCCCCGGGGTGATGAGGCCCAGGTGCGGCGGGCCGAGCCGGTGCCGGTCGAAGTCGATGACGTGTTCGCCGCGTCCGCCGGTCACCAGGACCACCTCGTAGAAGGTGTGCCGGTGCGGGTACTCGGCGCGCGACTCCGGGCCTATCGAGTCGAAGTCGCCGACCGCGACCGGGACCGTGTCGGGGCGGGGCACGCAGAGCCGGTGCAGCGGCACCGGGTCCGGGGGGAGCAGGGTCGCCGTGGTCATGTGTGTACCTCGTGTGAAGCGCCGGACTTCGGTGGTCGCCGGTCGTGGACCCGGGACCGGAACAACCTCTTAAGATGCTTAACGGTTTCGGTGCGGTGTGTCAAGCAGCACATTCCCGCCCGGAGTCACCCGTCGCGTCGCGACGCTACGTCGGCGGAACCTCACCCGGGCAACCGGTTCGCCGCCGCCCACCGGCGACGACGCCGGTCCGTGGCGCCTTCGTGGCCGCAACCCGGGCACGCCGGGGCCCACCGGAAGCGAATAGGCTCGGCGGGTGCCCTCCGCAAGACGCGTGTCCATCGGCCCGGTCGCCGTGGTCTGCGGCGTGCTGACGGCACTCACCGGATGCGCCGCCTCGACGGAGGAGCCCACCGCCGAGGTCGCCACCGTCGTGGCCGCCGAAGGCTGGGTGGGCCACGTCCAGGCCCTCACCACGGCCGGGGCCTCACCGGTCGCGCAGGTCGGAGACGTCGTGGCCGACCCGGCCGGTTGCCTGACCGTCGTGGGCACCGACCACCGGGGACAGAGCCAGGTGGGGAAGGTCTGGACCGCCGCCCGCGACTGCGCGCAGTTCAGCGGACAGTGGCAGGCGACCACCGACATGGACCCCGGCACCAGCCTCGCCGACGTCATCGCCCTCGACGACGGCACGCTCCTGGCCGTCGGGAACGGGCTCGACAAGACCGACAAGCAGACCGCCGGGCTGGTCGCCCACCGCGACGGCGACGGACGGTGGAAGGTGACCGCCCGCCTGGCGCGCGACGGCAGCAGCCAGGCCGCGCTGGCGATCTCCCCCGCCGGTGAAGGGCTCGTGATCCTCGGGGCGCGTGACGGCGCCGCCGCCGCGTGGCTCGCCGGCGACGCCGGGGAGGCGTGGCGGCCGGTCGACATGCCCTCACCGCGCGGATACGACACGACCGACGCCCGCCGGGTCGCCGCCGCCTCCGACGGGACCCTCGTCGCCGCCGGCCACGGCACGTCGGCCTCCGGCGGGACGGCGTTGTTGCTGTGGCGCTCCACCGACGACGGCGAGACCTGGGAAGCGGCCTCGAACGGGGCGGTGCCCGGGTTCCGGCTCACCACCCTGCTCGCCCACCCCGGCGGGTTCCTCGCGCTCGGCTCGGACGAGTCGGACGCGACCGGGAGGGCACTGTCCTCCACCGACGGCGTCGAATGGACACCGGTGGACCCCGAGGGGGCGGGCGCGTTGACCGCCGGGGTGACGACGGCCGCGGGGGACGTCGTGGTCACGGTGGAGTCGCCCACCGCCCGCGACTGCCCCGTCACCGGTCTGCGCTGGCGAGACGGCGACTGGTCCGACTACCCGATGCCGTGCGCGGCCGGTGGCCAGGCCCGGGGCACGGTACTCGCGGACGGCCGGATCGCCTTCCTGGTGGGCGACGAACTGTGGATCCGCGACCGGTGACCGGGCTCAACCGCCCCGGGCCGCCAGGAGGGTGGCCAGGTCTCCGTGTACCCGCCGTGATTCGGCCGAGGCCCGCCCGTCCGGTGCTCGCAACAGGTCGGTGGCGTATCTGAAGGCGAGCGCCCGGCGCAACATCTGCGGCCAGGCCGGCAACCGGGACCACCGGTCGATCACGCCGGTGTCGGCGTCGTACCAACACCGGGCGTCGACGACCGCGACAGCGGCGGCCCACTCCACCGGGCGCCAGTACGGCGGCCAGTCGATGACGGCGGGTGGCAGCCCGTCGGCGTAGAGCAGGTTGCCCAGCAGGTCGGGATGCACCGCCTGCGACGGCAGCCGCACCGGGCGGCAATCGGCGAGGATCGCGTCGAGCAGCGGGTCGGCCATGGGGGCGGGTTCCTCTCCCCAGGCGATCCGGTCGGCGCGGCTCCACGGGTCGTCTCGCAGGTCGAGGAACCCGGGGCGGTCGATCCGCCGCAGTGCCGCGTGGAACGCGAGTCCGGTGGCGACGGCGTCGTCCACCCGGTGCGGATCCTCGCGGCCGCGCGCGACGTGCCAGCCCTCCCAACCCCCGTGGACCCAGTCGGTGCCGTCCCCGGTCGTCGCCGGAACCGGGCGGGCGACCCGGAAGTCGGCGGTGTCGGGCAGTTCGGCGAGGACACCGGCCCGCCAGCGCGTCTCGGCGGGATTCCACGTCGGTTTCAGGATCACGTCATCGGCCCGCCAGGTGACGCCCTGCCCTCCCGTCACCGGCCGGGCCGTACCGGTGGCATCGAAGGCGCGGAGCACCTCGGCGGGCGGTGGTGTCGTCATGGCGGGAGGCTACCGGCGAGGTGGTGAAGCGGTCCATCCCGTTTCGTGCGGTGATACGCGAAACCCCGGGGCGGTCTGCCCCGGGGCGGTGGAGTGCCGAGTGAGTATGGCAATACATCGATCCATCAGCTCGGCGGCCGATGCGTCAATGTGCCGTCACATCATCGACGTGCGGCGACGACACCGGCGGGTCCTGGCGGCTCTCGGTCCAGCGTTCCATGAGGATCGGCATCTGGTCGTGGATGAAGCGGTAGAAGTCGTGCACGTCGCCCAGCCGCTTGCCGGCCACGGTGTCGGGTCCGCCGACGGCCTCGACGCCGTTGCCGGCCGCGTCGGCGAGTTCCTTGAACCGTCCGCTCTTGAGCAGGCTCAGCGTGTACCAGTCCTGTTCGGCCACGCGGTACAGGTCGCGGCGTGAGTTCGGCACGGACTCCCGGATCAGGAATCCGATGTGGGTCAGGTACTTGAGTGCGTTGGAGATCGCGGCGGGGCTGGCTCCCAGGCGTTCGGCCAGGTCGGCGGCGGTGAGCGCGTCCTCCTCGGCGGCGAGTTCCGCCGCCATGACACGTGCCGCCATCCGGGGAAGGCCGTAGTCGGCCATCATGGCGGAATAGGTCTCGATGAATCCGCGTACGGCGGTCTCGTCGCGGGTGGCCGGTGCTGTTGCGGACATGATCTCGCTCTCCCTCGTCGGCTTGGAAGCGATTTTACGTGCCGGTGAATATTCACAAACTTGTGAAACTAGTGTAGCTTGAAAAGCATGGAACACGCCATAACCACGAAGAACCTCGCCAAGCGGTTCGGCTCCACCCACGCCCTCGACGGCCTGAACCTGCAGGTGGCGAAGGGAGAGGTACACGGCTTCCTGGGTCCGAACGGCGCGGGGAAGTCCACCACCATCCGCATCCTGCTCGGCCTGCTCCGCGCCGACTCCGGCGAGGCGCGTCTCCTCGACGGCGACCCGTGGCGCGACGCCGTGACACTCCACCGCCGCCTCGCCTACGTCCCCGGCGACGTGAACCTGTGGCCGAGCCTGTCCGGCGGCGAGGTGATCGACCTGCTCGGACGCCTCCGAGGCGGCCTCGACCCCAAGCGGCGCGCCGAACTGCTCGACCGCTTCGACCTCGACCCCCGCAAGAAGGGACGCACCTACTCCAAGGGCAACCGCCAGAAGGTGGCCCTGGTCGCCGCCCTGGCCAGCGACGTCGAACTCCTCCTGCTCGACGAACCCACCGCCGGACTCGACCCGCTCATGGAGGCGGTGTTCCGGGAGTGCATCGTCGAGGAACGCGACCGGGGCCGCACCGTACTGCTGTCCAGCCACATCCTGTCCGAGGTGGAGGCGCTGTGCGACCGGGTCAGCATCATCCGCAGTGGCCGCATCGTCGAATCCGGGACCCTCACGCAACTACGCCATCTGACCAGGACCTCCATCCGCGCCGAACTCACCGGCTCCCCCGACGGCATCGCGGACCTCCCCGGCGTCCACGACCTCGTCGTCGAGGGCGACCGGGTCAGCTTCGAAGTCGACACGCCACGGCTCAACGACACCCTCACCCGGCTCGTCGGCATCGGCGTCGCCGGCCTCACCAGCCGACCCCCCACGCTGGAGGAACTGTTCATGCGCCACTACTCCGACGACGTCGCCGGAGCCGGGAAATGACCTCACTCACCGGCACCGGCGGACTCATCCGGTTCATCCTGCGGCGGGACAGGTTCCTGCTGCCGGTGTGGATCGTCTTCTTCGGCGCGATACCCGCCGCCCTGGCGCCGGGCATCACCGAGGTGTGGCCCACGCAGGCCGACCGGGACGCCGCGGTCGGCCTCATCGAGAACACCCCCGCCTTCACCGCCCTGCTGGGCCGGGTGTTCGACTCCAGCATCGGCGGACTGGTCGCCTGGCGGGGCAGCATGATGCCCGTCCTACTGGGCATCGTCACCGCCGTGACCGTCATCCGCCACACCCGGACCGACGAGGAGGCCGGCCGCCGGGAACTGCTCGGTTCCACCGTCGTGGGCCGGCAGGCCGGCCTGACCGCGGCCCTCGTCGTCGTCACGCTCGCGAGCCTGGCGACCGGCGCGCTCGCCGCCGCCAGCATGATCGGACAGGACGAGGCGGTCGCCGGCTCGCTGCTCCTCGGCGCGCAGTACGCCGCCGGAGGTGTCGTCTTCGCCGCGGTCGCGGCGGTCTGCGCCCAGCTCACCAGGGGCGCCGGCAGCGCGAGGGGCATGTTCTTCCTCGTACTGGGCGCCGCGTTCGCGCTGCGGATGACCGGCGACCTCGATCCCGACGCCACCTGGGCGACCTGGGCGAGCCCCGTCGGGTGGCTCCAGCAGCTCCAGCCCTACGCCGACGACGACTGGGCGGTCCTCGCGCTTCCCGCCGCGGCCACGCTGCTGCTCACCGCCGCCGCGTTCCTGTTGCAGTCCCACCGCGACGTCGAGGCGGGAGTACTGCCCACCCGGCTCGGCCGCGCCGAAGCCGGACCCGGCCTGTCACACCCGACGGGACTGGCGTGGCGGTTGCAGCGGGCCGGCCTGTTGGGGTGGTCGATCGGCTTCGCGGCGCTCGGGCTGATGCTCGGTTCCATGGTCGACGGCGTCCAGGACATGCTCGACAGCAGCGAGTTCATGCAGCAGGTCATCATGCAGATGGGCGGCAGCGACGAGATCACCGAGGCGTTCATCGCCTCGATGCTGGGAATCCTCGGACTCGTCGCCGCCGGGTACGGGATCCAGGCCGCGTTGAAACCGCGTGCCGAGGAGACCGGCCTGCGCGCCGAACAGCTGCTCGCCACCGGTGTGAGCCGGCTCGGCTGGACCACCGGTCACCTGCTGTTCGCGTACCTCGGGCCGGCGGTCGTGATGGCGGCCGGAGGCGTGACCATGGCACTGTCCTACGGCGCCGTCGTCGACGACTTCGGGACCGCGGTCTCACAGGTCGCGGCGGGACTGGCCGTGCAACTCCCCGCGATCTGGGTCCTGACCGGACTGGCCGTCCTGCTGTTCGGCCTGGCGCCGCGCCTGCTCGGCCTGACCTGGGTCGCGTTGACGCTCTGCCTGGTGTTCGGCCAACTCGGGGCCGCCCTGCGCCTGCCGCAGTGGGCGCTCGACCTGTCGCCGTTCACCCACATTCCGCAGATACCGGGAGAAGACCCGCGTCTCACCCCGGTGCTGTGGCTGGTCGGTGTCGCGGCGGCCATGACCGTCGCGGGACTGGCCGGATTCCGTCGCCGCGACGTCGGCTGAACGGTACGGGCGGGACCGTCGCGGCGGTTCCGCCCGTACCGGACCGGGGGTCGCGTCGCGGGCAATTGCGCCGAGCCGCGACCAAACCCGGCGCGATGGGTGATCCTGGTTGCTGGGTGGTCCCGCGTCGCGGCGCTTCGACGGCGGGCGGCGGAGCCACCGAGGGGGCACGACACCGGGTGGGGTTTCAGCAGTCAGTCGTCACATGGGGAGGTCCAGCATGATCGTCGTCACCGGAGCCTCCGGCCGGCTCGGCCGGCTAGTCGTCTCGCAGCTCATCGCGAGGGGGGTGGCCGCGGGCGACATCGTGGCGACCGTCCGCAATCCCGCGCGGGCGGTCGCGCTGTCCGACCTGGACGTCAGGATCCGCCACGCCGAATACACCGACCCCGACAGCCTCCGGACCGCCTTCGCCGGCGCCGACCGCATCCTGTTGATCTCCTCAGACTCGGCGCGGAACCGGTTCAACGAACACCGCAACGTCGTCACCGCCGCCGTCAACGCCGACGTGGAACTGTTCGCCTACACGAGCATGTTGCGCGCCGACCAGTCCGGGATCGGCCTGGCCATCGACCACCGGCGCACCGAGCAGGCCGTCGCCGCCGCCGGACTGCCGGCGGTCATCCTGCGCAACGGCTGGTACCTGGAGAACTACACCGACAACCTGGCCACCGACCTGGCCACCGGCGTCCACCTGGGCAGCGCCGGAGACGGGCGGGTCGCCGCCGCGTCCCGCCGGGACTACGCCGAGGCCGCCGCCGTGGTGCTCTCCGGCGACGGGCACGCGGGCGCGGTCTACGAACTGGCCGGCGACCTCGGATTCACCATGAACGAACTGGCCACCGAGGTCACCCGGGTGAGCGGGAAGCCCGTCATCTACTCGGACCTGTCCTCGTCCGAGCACGTCAAGCGGCTCGTCGACGCCGGGGTCCCGGAGTCGGCCGCCGAGCTGTACGCCGACTGGGACGCGGGCATCGCACGCGGCGACCTCGACGTCGTCGGGCCGCAACTGCACCGGCTCATCGGACGCGACACCACCCGGTTGTCCGAGGCGATCTCGTCGGTCCTGGTGTGACGGTCCGCGGCGGCCCGGACCGGGATCCCGGATCCGGTGTCCGCGCAGGCGGAGGCGCCTATGGTGGGTACATGGTGGAGTTCACGTCAGCGGTACCCATCCTGCCGGTCGAGGACCTCGAATCGGCGTTGACCGACTACAGCCGGCTCGGTTTCACCGTGACACCGCACGAGGGCGGCGACTACGCCTACGCGCGGCGCGGTCATGTCGCGCTGCACCTGGCGAAGGTGCCCGAGACCGATCCGGCGCGCTCGCAGGTGGCCGTCTACCTGTACGTAGACGACGCCGACGCGCTGTGCCGCGAGTGGGAGGGCGGTCCCGGTCAGCTCATCGCACCGACGACCACGGGCTACGGGATGCGCGAGGGCGCCTTCATCGACGGCGACGGGAACCTGATCCGGTTCGGTTCGGCGGTGCCCGCCGAGGACGAGGAGGCGCCGGCGCAGAAGCCAGCACCGGCGCCGAAGCGCCCGGCCCGGCGGCCCGTACGCGGTCAGAAGAAGTCCCGCCGCGCCGACGACCGCAAGACCGAACCGGCGGCGTCGGCGACGCCCGGCGCGTCCGGCTGACCGGCTGAGAGCTCCTTGATGTGATTGGAGCTATAAGAGACGGCCTCTAAGCCCGTCTGTCGCCTTCCGAACAGGCCCGGGAGGTCGCCGGGTGGTCCGCCCGGGTTTCCGGGGTCGTCCGGCCCGCCGGGTTCGACGGGTTCGGTGGGATCCTCGTCGTCCCCGGTGTCGCCGGGGTCGGTGGTGTCGTCACCCGGTCCGTCACCGGGTTCGTCCCCGTCGCCGGGCGGCTGACCGATCCCGGTGTTGAAACCGTTGCCGACCAGTTCCTGTGGCGGCGTGAACTCACCGGACGGGTCGGCCCGCCAACCCGCCGCCAGGACCTGCGCCGACACGTTCGTCGGCATCGACGTCATCCACGGCTGCAGCAGGTTGCCCGGGTCGTCGGGGTCGGCCATGAAGGACGCCACGGCCAGGTTCGGGGTGAACCCGGTGAACCACGCCGTCGAATCGCCGTCGGTGGTGCCGGTCTTGCCCGCGACCGGGCCTCCCACGATTCCGGCGACCTGACCGGCGGTGCCGCCGGCGCAGGCGCCCGAGGCGGCCCCGTAACCGGTGGTGCAACGGGCGGCGTCGACGGCGGCGCGGGCGACATCGGGTTCCAGAACCTGCTCGGTGCGCGGCTCGGGGGTGACGTCGGCGCCGTTGAAGTCGCGCAACTCGGCGATCGGCGTGGGTTCGGCGTACTCACCGTCGGCGGCGAGCGCCGCGTACGCGGCGGCCATCTGCAACGGGGTCACCGACGCGACGCCGAGGGTGAACGAACCCCAGTCGACGGCGGCCGCCGCCTGGGTGCGGTCCACGTCGGTGGTCCATTCCAGGCCCAGCCGCTCCGCCATCTCGACGGCCTTGTCGGCGCCGACCCGTTCCTCCAACTGGACGAAGTACGTGTTGACGGACCGTCCGAACGCCGTCCACATGTTGTGCGTGCCGGTCATGGAGGTGTTGTCGTTGCTGGGGCACCAGTAGACGCCGCACGAGGAGGTCCCGCCGCCGCCGAAGTACTGGGAGGTGTAGCGATGCGGTGAGTAGATCGCGGTGTCCAGGTTCATGCCCGCTTCCAGCGCGGCGAGCATCGTGAACATCTTGAACGTGGAACCGGCCTGGTAACCGTGGAAGTCGCTGCCGCCCGACAGCAGCGGGTTGGTGGTGTTGGGGTAGTTCCCGTCGCCGTTGTCCTCGGTGTCGGCCGAGTAGTTGCGGTTCACCGCCATCACCTTGACCTGGCCGGTTCCCGGCTCGACCACGACCGAGCCCAGGGCGTACGGCGAGTCCTTCGGCTGCTGCGCGGCGATGGCGTCCTCCGCCGCCTTCTGCAGTCCGACGTCGAGTGAGGAGACGATGTGGTAGCCGCCGCCGTTGAGCAGCGCGAGCCGTTCCTGGACGGTGGAGCCGAACTGCTCCTGCCGTGACCACCAGGATTCGAAGTAGTCGGCGAAGAAGCCGTACTCGCTGCCGTCGGCTCCCGAGTCGCCGGGGAGGGTGCCGGGGTGGAGCGGCAGCGGCGTGGCGGCGACCTCGGCCGCCTCGGCGGCGTCGATCGTGCCGACGTCCACCATCCGGTCGAGCACGTAGTCGCGGCGGTCCTTGGCGGCCTCGGCGTCGCCGCTGATCGGGTCGTACTCGCTGGGCGACTGCACCAGGCCCGCCAGGGTGGCGGCCTCGTTGAGGTCGAGCTCGTCGGCGTTCTTGCCGAAGTACACCCGGGCCGCGGATCCGACGCCGTAGGCGCCGTGCCCGAAGTAGACGGTGTTGAGGTAGACGGTGAGGATCTCGTCCTTGGTCATCGCCTGCTCGACGGCGAGCGCGTACCGCATCTCGCGGAGTTTGCGGTCCGGAGAGGTCTCGATGGCCGCCTCGGCCTCGTCGGGCGACTCGGCGGTGTACACCAGCACCTGCCGGACGTACTGCATGGTGATGGTGGAGGCGCCCTCGGTGACCTCTCCCGACGAGAAGTTCGACACCAGTGCGCGCACGATGCCCTTGGAGTCGACGCCGTTGTGTTCGTAGAAGCGGGCGTCCTCGGCGGCCACGATCGCCTGTTTGAGCACCTCGGCGATGTCCTCGGAGTCGGAGTTGATCCGGTACTGGTCACCGAAGGTCGCGATGACGGTCTCACCGTCGGAGGCGTAGAGGGTGGACGCCTCCGGCACCCGGGGAAGCGTGAAGTCGGCCGGCAGTGAGGTGAAACCGTCGGCGCCGGCCTTCAACGCCAGCCCCGACACCCCCAGCAACGGCAGGAGGCCGAGCGCGGCCACCATCCCGGTGATGACCGAGAGGCGGCCGAGTCTCCACAGCACACGCCTCCGTGACCGCCCCGTACCCGACCGTTCCGACGCCGACACCGCGTCACCTGCCCTACCCAAATCGTCACCTCCGCGCACCACCGTACGTGGATGAGACGCCGCCCCCCGAACGCCAGGTTGGCGGTGGTGTGCGGTGTCACCAGGTCATCGCCAGCGCCCCCAGCCAGATTAGCAACGGTCCCGTCACGCTCACTCCCAGTGCCCCCAGGCGGCGGCGCCCCGTGAAACGCCACGCCCCGGTGACCCCCGCGACTCCGAAGCCGCATCCGACGACCATCGCCAGTCCCAGTGCCCAACGCAGTACCAGGCCGGTGTCGTCCCCGATGTAGACGGCGTGGGACTCCCGTGAGACCGCCAGTGCCGCGACGGTCTCGCCGGGGCGTTCGGCCCGGCTGTCCCCGGTGATCCGCATGGCGGGCACCGAGTCGCCGCCCCCCTCGGGCGCGAACCGCCCCTCGCAGCGCGGCGCGAATCCCTCGGCCTCGCAGCGCTGCACGGTGACCCGGCCTTCGACGTGGTGACCCACCGACATCCAGAACGGCGCGGCCGACACCCAGCTGAAGAAGGCGGCGACACCCGCCAGCAGGATGACCGCCGGGAACACCAACAGCGGTGAACGTGGCGGCCGGGCGGGCTCACCCGGCGGGCGACGCGCCCGGGGCGACGGCGGTCGCGGCGTGGCGCGTTCGTCGGCGGACTCCCACATGGCGTGGATCCGGCCGACCGACTCCGACGGTTCGGCGGCCCGCTGTTGCGGGGCCTCGCTCGCGGGAAGCGGGCTCGGTGTCCCGAACAACGCGGGCAGCGCCGCCGGCGGCGGTGCCGCCTCACCGGTCGGCGTGTCGGGCCGTAGCGGGCGGGCGGGACGGGTGCGTGAGGGCAGCTCGGCGGGCGGCGGCACCTCCGGCCGTCTCGGTGGCCTCGTCTCGGCGGCCGCCTGTTCCGGCGGCCATTCGCCGGGCGGGCCACCCGGTGAACCGGTCATGTCTGACATTCCGGTATTGCACACCCTCCACGGCCGCGGCGGCGGGATTCGGCACGTCCGGGCGTGGCCCGATATGAGCGCGACACGCTGCGGGAATTGCGCGGGAAACGGTTTCTGTTCCCGGTGATTCCGGTATCCCGATAGGACTTCCCCGATTCCCCGACGCGAATATCCTTCACGGGAATTCCACGAGGGAATACGGTACGTCGGTACTGTTAAGGCGCCATTCCCGGAACCACCGAGCGCGAGGCCGTTCGCCGCCCCCACCTGCTGCTTCACCCGCCACGCACGCGGGCCGCCGGGTGTCCGTCGCATTGTGATTCAATGCAGACAAGGGATTCACCATGGCGCGCATTCACGCCGATGAATTGCGGGCTATCGTTTATCCTCTGATCGCCCGGAACCCGGTCGGCGACGGCCGTTTCCGGACCGGTGCGCGCCGCTGCGCCGCCCGGGAAAGGGCGACCCCCTATTCGCAGTAGGGGGCCGCCGGCGGAGGCCGGGCGGCGGTGTCCACAACTGACAAGGGACGGAGGCTGTCGGAGATGTACGGATCGCCAACGCCGAACGCCGCCTGGCCTCAGCTCGTTAAACGACGCTACCCGGTATCACGACACGCGGACCGGTCAGCCCCGGGCTCGTGAGCGGCCGGACGAGCCCGTGAACCATCACATTCCACACGAATCACTCCGACCGAGAACGGCTGCCCTACAAGGCATCCCGCCCAACAGGCGATCCACGGACCGAATCGTTAATTCAATGATTTCCCGCAATCCGGCACACCACCCGTCGCAGCGGGCGGTGTCGCGTCGCCGGAGACGACTGACAGTGAGGAATGACGACCATGGCCGAGGCCGGGTTGATCCTGATGAGCGGTCTACTGTTGACGGTGGTCGCGCCGTCACTCCGCCCGCTCGTGTGGCGGTGGTTCTGGAACCACCATCGCACCGCCCCCGACGAGGGTTACCGGAACTGGTGGCGGGTGCACCGGCCGGTGTACGACGACGCCCACGACCTGTTGGACCGATTCGACGCACTGCTCACACAGGCGTGCCGCCGCCCCGCCGGGCAACCGGGAGACCTGGCCGTCATGATCGCGGACCTGTCGGTGATCGTGTGCAAATCGGACCAGTGGCACGTAGACGCGGTGAACCTGCGCCGGTTCCACGATCTGCTACACACCTTCAACTCCACGATCTCGGGACCCGTGCGGTTCAGCGCCGACCGGGTGCGCTGGCACCGGCAGGGCGTCGCGGCGGCCCAGGCGCTCGCGCTCATTCCGGGGGTGCGCGACGAGATCGAGCGGCAGTGGGGGCCGGGCGCGTGGCAGGGTTTCACACCGGCCGTCTGATGCGGGGCTCCGCCGCGGCGTCGAGGGTCCCGCGTACCGGGGTGGCACGCGGAACCCTCGATGCCGAGGAACGACGCACGGCGGGACGACGGGTGCGCCGACGACCGCTACGCCAGGTCGAGACTCCACGAGTCGATGGTTCCCGTGTTGCCGGAGGCGTAGTCCTTGACGCTCAGCGTCCAGGTGCCGTCACCGTCCTCGGTGTCCAGATCGACCGTGTACGTCTCCGACAGGTTCGCGCCGGAGTCGCCGTTCCGCTTGAGCACGTAGTACGAGCCGTCCGGGGCGTACAGGTAGATCGACAACTCCCCGCGATCGGGATGCGTGATCTCGACGCTCACCGTGCTCGCGCTGGACGCGGCACCCGGACAACCGGAGACCGCGATGTCACTGGTGACGATGCGGTTGTCGCCGATCGGGGTGGACTCGGTACTCGTGCCACCACACTCGGCGGGCGGATCGGTCGGGTCCGTGGGCGGATCGGTCGGGTCCGTGGGTGGGTCCGTCGGGTCGCCCCAGATCGCGTCCACCCACTCGGGGTGGTCGATGAACGGGTTCCGGTTGTGCTGGAACCGGTCGAAGATCACCTCGTTGCGGTTCTTCTCGAAGGCGTCCGGCGGGTCGGACCGCGACCAGTCCATCAGGACGGACAGCCGGCCGTGGAAGGGAGCGCTGCCGTTCTCGACGTCGTCGTTCGGCTCCAGGTCCGGATGGCTGTCGTCACCCTCGTAGCGGACCGTCATGTACAGGATCATCCGGGCGACGTCGCCCTTGACCTCGTCACGCGGCTCGAAGGAGTCGCCGTCCCGGTAGTTGCCGGGAGCGATGTCGAGTTCCTCACCGCCGTTGTCGAAGTCGAGGTTGCCGCGTGAGGAGTTGACGTCCATGTCGGTGGGGCGCAGGTGATGCAGATCGGTGCCGGGGCCGATCGCAGTACCGAAGTCACCGTGGCTCTTGGCCCAGACGTGTTCGCGGTTCCAGTCGCCGCCGTTTGGTTCGGAGCGTCCGGTGTACAACAGGATGACGTTTCCGGAGGTGGCCGGGTCCGCGTCGGTGTAGGGGATCGCGGTCTTGACCTCGCTGTACGACAACGTCGTGTGGTCGTCGATGATGTCGTGCAGCGCGGCCTTGAGTTCCTGACCGGTCTTGCCCTCCGCGGGCGCGTAGTAGTCGGCGGGGGCGTCCGTCGTCTCGGCGGCGAACGCGATCGGCGCCAACACCATGGACGATCCGAGGACCAGGCCCGCCGTCAACGCCACCCCTTTACGGGTGAGTCGCATCGGCATCGGTTCCTTTCGGTGTGCGACACCCGAAGGTGCCATTGATGGATCCAGATATCGGCCAGCCTCACAGCAAAAGGGTTTATGCCGCCATAGACGAACGAACGATGCCGCATAGGACGAACGGCCGACTACCCGGTCCGCGCACAACAGTCCACAACGGAGGACACCTGGCCACGCACCACCCGGTCGAACCCGGGCATGACCCGGCTCACACTCCGCACCGCGCCTCCCTCCACTGAGGCGTAACCCGGCCGGCACCCGCCGGCAACCCGCCCGATGTCGTACGGATCCGAGATCATCGAGTCGTGAAAGCAGAAGAATCCCCGTTCTCGCCGTACTGGTGGGGAACGGATCTGACCGCGGCGGACATCGAGGCCCGCCCCAGGATGGGCACGTACGGCCGCTACGGCTTCGGCGACCTACCGCCGGTGCCGTTCCCGATGACCGGTGACCTGAGCTGGCTCGCCGACCGGCCGGTATCCGACGAGTGGAGCGTCGCCGGCAACGCCTCTGAGTCGTTGCCGTCGCTGCGGGAGGCCTGCGCCCGTGCGGCGGTAACGCTTCCGCCCGCGTTCGACCGCTTCATGGCGACCTCGTCGCTGCAGAGACGCGTCAGGTCGAACACCGCGTGCTTCATCGACCTCGACACCGGCCCGGTCGCCTCGCCCGTCGGCGGCGGGCACCTGATCCGGTTCCTCTCCGACCAGCAGGGCTGCCTGTTCTGGTACCTGCATGACACCGAAGGCGGTGACCACGCCGTGGTGTGCTCCCCCGACTTCCACGGCACCGACGCCGAACCCGGTCCGTGTGACCCGGAGGCGATCTGCTTCTGCGCGGAGACGTTCGAGGTGTTCCTGTGCCGATTCTGGTTGGAGAACGAGGTCTGGTTCGCCACGACCGACGGCACCCCGTTGCCCGACGTGGCCACTGAGTACATCGCCCGATACCGCGAGGTCTCGGCCTGAGTGTGGACGGAACGTCCCGCCACGGTGAACGGCGACGCGGTGGCGCGACGAAGAAGTCGTGTCCACGGGACGGCGGCACCCCGCGTCGGCGGCGACGTTCCGTGACGGGATTCGTTGTGGCACGGGACGAGTAGAGTCGCGCGCGGTGTGGACCGAGGAACGCCGATCGCCCACGGCACCAGGTCACCGGACCGGACCGTCTCGACCGGCGAGCCTCCGACGTCCCCACCACGCCTATGCCCCACGGTCGTGGGACGTGGCGAGTCCCCCGTGCCCACGAGGGATCCCCGCCCGTCCATCTCCCCCGGGAGACGACCTCGACGGCGTGAAACCCGGCCGGAAGGCCGACGACAGAAAGGTTCCCAGAATGAAGTTGATCAACCGGATCGCCGACCGCGCCCTGGAGCGCCTCGCCCCGCAGACCACCGCGGCGGCCGACACCTGCTGGTGGGCGGTCTGCTCCGAGAACTGCTGGAAGCGCTGCTGCACCAGCACCGGCTGCAGCAAGGTCTGTGTGTGCATCTAGTCCGGCGAGGGTGAGTCCGCCCGGATCTCACCGCGCGGGTTCCCCTCACCGGCGTGGCCTGCGGCGCCCGCACCGTCGGGTCGAACCACTCGCCGATACGGCCACGCCCATTTGAGCCGATCTCGCGCCGGCGCCGACCGGCACGAGATCACGCGCATTCAGCCCCGTGGACGGGATCGACTCCCGTTCACGGGGCCTCGTCGTGCCTGGCGGGGCGGTTGGCCCGGTGGCGGGCCGCCGCGACCGAGCGGGACCGGCGTCAGCCTCCGTCATCCGGCCCCCGCCGCCAGTCGCATCCAGGCCGGGCGGAGTGACAGGAGCCGAACGAACGACGGACCGATCGGGCACGTACTGGGCACAGCCACCCGGATGACACCGCGCCCAACCGGACTCGGCCGTACACGACATGACGCCCACCTACCGGTGAATGACCTGGTAGATGGGCGTTCTTCGTGCTCACATCTGGTAGGCCCCCCGGGGCTCGAACCCGGAACCTACGGATTAAAAGTCCGCAGCTCTGCCAATTGAGCTAAGGGCCCTCGACCGGATAGCGTACCCGTCGCCCCCCTGCGGTGCGATCGGGTATCGGAGACGGCGTGCCGTCCGGCGGTGCGGTGATCGCCGTATCGGAGGCGAGAACCGCCCGCTGACGAGTCGCGTCGGCGGCTCCCTCCGCCACCCTCCCGGCCGGCCCGGCCGTGGCGGCGACGGGCGGGTCCCGCCTCGCGGCGGCGATTAGGCTGGGACGCCCGATTCACGAGAGAGGTGGCCGGCATGTCGCGGGAATGGAGCTTCGCGGGCGCGAGGGGTCAGATCACGGCGCGGGAGTGGCCGAACGGGTCGGCGCGGTACGTGGCGCTGCTCGTCCACGGCTACGGCGAACACATCGGACGGTACGAGTACGTGGCGGAACGGCTCGTCGCGCACGGCGCCGCGGTGTTCGGCCCCGACCATCAGGGGCACGGCCGGTCCGAGGGCGACCGGGTCGTCATCGAGGACTACGCGGACGTGGTCGCCGACCTCCACCGCGTCGACGAGTACGCACGGGAACGCCATCCCGGGCTCCCGGTGGTCCTCATCGGGCACTCGATGGGCGGCATGATCGCCGCCGCCTACGCCCAGCGGTATCGCGCCACCCTGGCCGCCCTCGTGCTGTCGGGTCCGGTGCTCGGTTCCTGGCGGGAGGCCACCTCCCTGCTGGACCTGCCGGAGATCCCGTTCTCACCCATCGACGTGTCCACCCTGTCGCGGGATCCGGAGGTCGGCGAGCGTTACCAGGCCGACCCGCTGGTGTGGCACGGCCCGTTCAAACGGCCGCTGCTGGCCGCGCTCGACCGGTGCCTCAAGCAGATCGACTCGGGTGGCCGGCTCGGTGACCTGCCGACACTGTGGGTACACGGTGAGGCCGACTCCCTGGTGCCGTTGCCCGCGACCCGCGCGGGCGTGGAGACGATCCGAGGCGACGACCTCACCGAACGGATCTATCCGGACGCGCGGCACGAGGTGTTCAACGAGACGAACCGGGACGAGGTCCTGACCGACGTCACCGGTTTCATCGACCGGGTACTCGCCCGTTGACGCGCGCCCTGGCGGCCTCGTACAGCACTATCGACCCGGCGGTGGCGGCGTTGAGGGAGCTCGCCGCCCCGCCGATCGGGATGCGCAGCATCACGTCGACGGCGTCCCGCCACTGACGGGACATCCCGGCGGTCTCGTTGCCCACGACGACGAGGGTCGGGCGGGTGAAGTCGTAGTCGGTCAGTTCGGTCTCGGCGTGCTCGTCGGTGCCGACGATCCGCACCCCGGTACCGGCCAGCCAGTCCGCGACCTGGCCGGAGGACTCGGCCCGAACGGTCGGGACCGCGAACACCGAGCCCGTCGAGGCGCGGACGGCACGCGGGTCGTAGGGGTCGGCGGCGTGTCCGGTGGTGAGGAAGGCGGTCGCGCCGAACGCGTCGGCGGACCGCAACAGGGTCCCGATGTTCCCGGGGTTGCCGGGGCGGTCGAACGCGACGCCGAGGAAGTCCGGCCCGGTGCCGAGCCGGTTCAGGTCGTCGGCGGGGAGCTTCACCACCGCCAGCAACTCGGGGACGGTCTCGGCCTTGTCGCCCAGTTCGGCCAGCAGGTCGGGGGCCACCGCGACCTGCTCGGCGTCGACCTCGCGCAGTGTCTCGCTCGCCCAGTTCGACAGGCGCGCCTGCGCGTTGTACAGCAGGGTCGAGAACCGCCAGCCGTTCGCGCGGGCGCAGTTGATGGGACGCACGCCCTGCACCAGCATCTCTCCGAGGCGTTGGCGTTTCGCGCGGTTGGTGAGGAGTGCCTGCCACTGCTGGAATCGGGCGTTCCGGGTCGTCATCCGCACTGCGTCACCCGCGGTCGCATCCGGCTGGTCCTTTCGTCGACGGTGGACGGCTCGCCCGGCCGAACCGGGCGAGCCCGAACCATAACCGGTGGGTGTGATGTCAACCGTGCCGGAGTGCGCCTCGCTCCGCCTCCGCCGGACGGGAACCGGCGAAGAACCGGTTCGACGCCGGGCTGAAGGTGACGACGAGGGCGGCGACGACGAGCAGTACGTGGGCGGTGCGCAGACCGGTGAAGCCGAGGGTCCAGGGGTCGGCGGCGGCGAGGAACGCGGGTACGGATCCACCGTCGAGCAGCCACCCGACCGGGCCGGCGACCATGGAGAGCGTCCCGAATCCCCCCACCAGCACGGCCACCGCGATCCGCAGCCAACCCGCTCCCGTACGCAGCCGCCAGGCCGCGAACGCGAGCAGGCCGTACACGGCGAGTCTGAGCGCGGCCTGGGCCGCGAGTCCACCGGCCTCTCCGGCGAGTGCCGCCTGCGTGACGAACAGCCCGGTCTCGGCGACGCCGGCGCCGATGGCCGCGCACCACAGTGCGACGGCGGTGTTCACCTTCGGGGGGACCTGGGTCATGTCGAATCCTCACCTCATGTCGTCGGTGTCGGTCACCGACGCATGAAGCCTGCCGTCCGGCGCGTCTCTCCACCTCCGGACGATTCCCCCGGATCTCCCTACATCTCCCCCTAAGAGGCTGTCGTCGATCCTGCTGTCCTGCTGCGCGACGAACGAGGACCACACTTCTTACGGAACGCTCCCGCGCACCGGTGCCCACTCCGGTGCGCGGGGCGCCGGGTCAGTGCCTGCCGCGCAGTCTGCCCGCCAGCCGCCGCAGTTTCCGCTGGTTCTCGGGCTTCTTCACGTAGTCCTGTGCCTGCCGGGTCATCTTCTGACCCTTCGGGCTGCGAAGGAACCGCTGGATCCGGTTCATCAGGGACATCTCGTCAACCTCCTGTCGTGGCCCGGAGCCGTGTGATTACCCCGCGGTGGGCCGTCTCAGTCACGCGCGTGGGCGTGTCGGCCGATGCTTCGCGGATACCGCCCCGGCCGGCACCGGGTTCTCCGGTGCCGGCCGGGCGATCGACGGATGCGCGAGTAGTCCGCACATCAGTTGCTGATCAACCCGGCGATCTCGGGATAGATCAGGCTCATGCGGGTACCGCCGTTGAGGCAGCCCCCGATTCTGTGCAGTGCGATCACCTTATGCGATGAACCGGCGATCACGGGAGATCCCGAGCTGCCGCCGGAGGTGTCGCACATGTAGCCGGTGTTGATCGTCAGGTACTGGACCTGGTCGATCTTGCAGTTCGCACCGCCTGATTGGACGGTCACGGAGAGGCGCTTGGGGGCGGCGTCTCCGTGGCCGGGGATGTAGATGCGCTCGTTGAGCACCGGCTGGCGGGTCTCCAGGTAGAGGGTCCCGAACCCGGTGATGCTGGAGAAACTGTTCACCGAGTAGAGCGTGTAGTCGAGTTGGGAGCTGGTCTTGTGCATCGTCGCCCCGGAGACCTTCGTGGGGGTCTTCGGGTTGTTGCCGCCGCAGGTGGCGCACTCGTAGTCGAACTGGGTCTCGCTGCCGGCGATGGCGGACTGGGTGGACATGCAGTGGTTGTTGGTGAGCAGGCGGTTGGTGTCGCCGACCCGGAACGCCGTGCAGGCGCTGCCGCCCATCAGGAGGCGTCCGACGGCGCGGGACCGCTGGTACTCGGTGGGGTGGCTCGACTGGTAGCAGATACTGTCCCGGCGACCCTCGACGCCGCACACCGATTCGATTCCGGGGTTGGCGGCCTCGTACTCGGCCTGGTCGTACCCGCGCCAGTATCCGTCGATCTGGACGCCACCGGGTTTCGCGTCCAGGTCGTCGTCGGCGCGGTGTATCTCCACGACGGCGGTGTCGCCTTCGATGGACAGGGCCGCGAACACGCCGTTCTCGTGCAGGGTGTAGTCGGAGTCGCCGTCGCGCCATCCTTCGCCGGGGGCGCCGTGGTACGTGTGGACCTCGACGCCTTCGGGGTCGGAGACGGTCAGGCGGTCGCCGGGTGCCAGGTCGAGACCGGCGAACCTGACCTTGACGTAGGTCGCTCCGGGGTGGTGGACGGTGATGCTCTGGTCGGTGGACCGGTATGACACGGTGGCGTCCCGGTCGACGAGTTCGCCGACCTTCTGCACCGTGAGTTCGGCTGATGTGGGGAGTGGACCGGCTTCGGCGGTGTCACCGCCGATTGCTCCGGTGACGGCCGTCAACAGCGCGAGTCCCATGAGGGCGCCCGCGACCCGTCGTGCGGTCATGCGTCATCCTTTCGGGCAGTTACATCCAAACATTCGGATGTATTATGTGTATGCTATTGCGACCGGTGCCCGGTAGGCAAGACCCGAAAGACGATTCCGCACACACATCGGCGACGGCGGGACACCGCACCCCCGAACGACCTGAGAAGTCGTCTTCGATCCCGCTGCTCTGCCGCGCGTCGACCGGTCGGCGCCTCGCGCCACTCGCGACGAACGAGGCCCGAAGCAGCCCCTCAGGACGCGTCGCGCTCCGCCCCGGCGACGCCCGGATCCAACTGCGGCGCGTTGTACGGGCACTGGGTACGCGCCGCCCGGTGCGCCGCCCACTTCGGATCCCGCACGAACACGACACCGATCAGCGCGCCCACCACGAACAGCACCGCGCACAGGGCGATCGCGATCTGGTACCCCAGCGCGAAGGCGAACGGATCCCGGTACGCCTCACCGTTCAACCCGGCCGCCAGCGGCAGCGCCGCCACCGCGAGCAGCCCCGCCGCCCTGGCGATCGCGTTGTTGATGCCACTGGCGACACCGGCGTGGGCGACGTCGGTCGCCGCCAGCACTCCCGCCGTCAACGGCGCCACCGTCACCGTCATCCCGACGCTCATCACCAGGACGCCCGGGAGCACCGCCGTCCAATAGGGCGCGTCGGCACCGACCCCGATCAACATGAAGACACCGACTCCCGCCAGCAACGGTCCCACGGTCAGCGGCCACCGCGGGCCGATCCGCTCGCCCAGCGCCCCCGCCCTGGCGGAGAAGGCCAGCATGAGGACCGTGAACGGCAGCATGGTGAGCCCGGCGGCCAGCGCCGAGTAGTCCGAGACGACCTGCAACTGCATCACGACGAAGAACATCACGCCGCCCAGGCCCGCGTACACGAAGAAGGTCACGGCGTTGATCGCGGTGAACTGCCGGTCCGCGAACATCTCGCCCGGCACCACCGGCGCCGCCGCGCGACGCTCCACGACGACGAAGCCGACCGCCGCGACGACCGCGACCACCGCCGCCACCCAGCCCAGCATCCCGGGCTGGACCAGCGCGAAGGTCAGGCCGCCCAGAAACACCGCCCCCAGCGTCGCGCCCGCCAGGTCGAACCCGCCGTCCCTGGTGGTGTCGCGGCTCTCCGGCACCCAGCGGACGGCCGCCCAGACGGTGGCGGCCACCAGCGGCAGATTGATCAGGAACACCAGGCGCCAGTCGACGGCGTCGACCAGCCATCCGCCCAGGAACGGTCCCGCGGCCGCGGCGACCCCACCCAGTCCCGACCACGCCCCGATGGCCTTGGCCCGGTCCTCACGGCGCAGCGACGCCTGGATGATCGCGAGCGAACCGGGGGTCAACAGGCCCGCACCGATGCCCTGCAAGAGTCGCGCCACCACCAGGCTCACGATTCCCGGTGCCAGGCCGCACAGCAGCGAGGCCACCCCGAACCACACGACCCCGATGAGGAACACCCTCCGCCGGCCGAACCGGTCACCGAGCGCCCCGCCGAGCAACACCACGGCCGCGAGCATGAGGGTGTATCCGTTGACGACCCACTGCAGACCGTCCAGTTCGGAGCCGAACTCCTCACCGATGTGCGGCAGGGCGACGTTGACCACGGTGCCGTCCAACAGTGCCACGCTGGAACCCAGCACCGCGGCGACCACGATGCCCCTCCCGGTGGTGGAATCCAGCCGGATTCCCGAATCGGCCGCCATGGTCAGCGACTCTATCGAAATCCCACCTCCACCGACCCGGTTCCGTCCGCACCGGCCGGGGCGGCGGGTCACTCCGGCGTCCGGGCGACCTCCTGCAGGACCTGGACCGTGGCGGCCACCGACGGCCGTGCCTCGGAGTCGGCGCGCCACGCCACCTGGATGTTGCGGCGCAGCGAATCCCTCACCGGGACCAGCACGACGCCCTCCGGGACCGGGTGCCTCCCGAGCCGGGGCGCGACCGCCACGCCGAGCCCCGCGGCCACGAGCGCGAGCTGCGTCTGGTGTTCACCGGCCGTGTGCGCGATGCGCGGCCGGAGTTCCATCGCGTGCAGAGTGGTCTCCAGCCATTCCCGGCACATCTCACCCTGCGGCCACGCGATCCAGGGCTCGGCGGCGAGGTCGGCCAGGTCCAGTTCCGCCTTGCCGGCCAACCGGTGGCCCGCCGGCAACGCCACGTCGATGAGGTCGGTCATGAGACCGATCCTGCGAAGCTCGGGTGACAACGCCAACGGCCTGGTCGCCCAGTCGAGCACCAGGGCGAGGTCCATGTCGCCGCGCTGGAGTTCCGTGACGGCCCACTCGGGCTCCAACTCCCGGAGGGAGATCGTCAGGCCGGGGTGGCGGCGGCGCAGCCGTGCGAGCGCCTGCGGCATGAGGCCACGCGCGGCGGTGGGGAACGCGCCCACGGTCAGCCAGCCGAAGGCGCTGCCCTGCTGTGCGGCGAGGTCGGCCTCGGCCTGCTCCATCCGGGACAGGATGTCCCGGGCGTGCTCGGCGAGCAGCCGCCCCGCGTCGGTAAGGCGCACTCCCCTGCCCTGCCGCACGACCAGTTCCTGGCCGACCTCGCGTTCGAGTTTGTCTATCTGCTGTGAGACGGCGGATGTCGTGACGTGCAGGTTCCGGGCGGCCAGGCCGACGGCACCGTGGTTGGCCACCGCCCACAACACCCGCAGTCGCTCCACATTCAACATTTAAGTGCTCCTACTCGGTCGCCGCCACACATTCTCGCTTGTCCTTAACGATATCCGGCGGCACAGTCGGGACATGACGATCGATCCGGCGGGGCCCCGCCGCCTCTGGAACGACTGGCGCGTCCGGTTCGCCCTGTTGAGCACCGTGTGGGGCTTCAGCTTCCTGCTGATCAAACTCGGCACCGAGTCGTTCTCCCCGTTGCAGGTGTCGCTCGGCCGGATCGCGGCCGGAGCGGGTGTGCTGCTGGTCGCGACGGCGGTACGCCGGGACCGGCTGCCGCGCGGCCTTCGGGTGTGGATCCACCTCGCGGTGGCGGGGTTCCTGCTGAACACCCTGCCGTTCACCCTGTTCGGTTACGCCGAACTGCGGATCTCGTCCACCCTGGCCGGAATCTGCAACGCCACCACGCCGCTGTGGGGGATGCTGGTCGGCCTGGTGGCGTTGAGCGAGGACCGGCCGACCCGCCGCCGGGCGGCGGGCCTGGGCGTCGGCTTCGTCGGCGTGTTGACCGTCCTGGGGATCTGGCAGGGCTTCGCGGGCCAGGACCTCACCGGCACCGTGCTGGCACTGGTCGCCTCCGCGAGTTACGCGGTGGGGTGGGCGTACCTGCGGCGCACACTGCCCGACACCGGCCACAGCAACCTGTCGATGGCCGCCGCGCAACTGACCGCCGCCACGGCGCAACTGGTGCTGCTGGTGCCGTTCGCCACCGACGTGCCCACCGCGGTGTCCGCGCGGGCGGTGGCCGCCGTGCTCGTGCTGGGGGTGCTCGGCACCGGGGTCGCGTTCCTCATGCAGTACCGGTTGGTCATCGAGGTCGGCCCCACGGTCAGCCAGACCGTCACCTACTTCATCCCGCTGGTCGCCGCGGTCGCCGGTGTGACCCTGCTCGGTGAGGAACTGGCGTGGAGCACGCCCGTCGGAGCGGTGATCGTCCTGGTGGGGGCCGCGATGATCCAGACGGGACGGCGCGGCCCCGTGGTCACCACGTCCGCGACGCCAGCCACTCCGGGAACTCGCTGAGCGACGACAGGACCACGTCGGCGTCGCCGAAGGAGTCCGGGCCGTGGCTTCCGGTGGTCACCGCGACCGCGAGGGCGTCCGCGGCCCGGGCGGCGGCGACGTCGGCAGGGTGGTCGCCGACGTAGACGCGGGCGCCGTGCTTCCGGAGCGCGGCCGTCTTGCCCTCCGCCCACGCGAACCCGATCACGTGCGTCACCTCCAGCCGTTCGGCGTCGACGTGCAGCCCGGCGTCCCGGTCGTTCTTGCCGGTGATGACGATGGAGGTACCTCCGGCCGCGGCCACCGACGCCAACGACTCCCGCGCACCGGGCAGCAGCACCGTCACGGGAAGCCCGTGAAGGTGGTAGATCTCCCGGTACTTCGCGACGAAGGCGTCGACCCGCTCGGCGGGCAGTTGACGGCCGACCAGCATGTCGAGCGGCGGACCGAGCTCCTTGAGGAACAGGTCGACGTCGAACCCGACCCGCAGTTCGGCCGCCGCGGCGGCGAGGGTGGCCGCGATGGCGGGCCGGGTGTCGAAGAGGGTCATGTCCAGGTCGAAACCGACCACGAGTCCGGTGTGGGGCACCCTCCCAGCTTAGCGGGATACCACTAACACGGCATCCCGGCGGCCCGCACCCGGGGAGGCGATGTCATAACGGTGTGCCAGCATCGACGGGTGACCATGCCCCCCGGCGACCTGCTCCGGCGGCTCACCGTCCTGCGTGACGGCGAGCCGCTGCGACACGTGCACGAGGTGGCCCCCCGCGTCGCGGACGTGGTGGACTGGCCCGGCTGGGCCCCCGAGGGGGTACGGGAGGCGTTCCGCGCGCGGGGTGTCGACCGGCCATGGCGGCACCAGGTCACCGCCGCCGACCTCGCCCACCGGGGCACCCACACCGTCATCGCCACCGGAACCGCCTCCGGGAAGAGCATGGCCTACCAGCTGCCGACCCTGGCCGCCCAGAGCGACTCCGACGCGACCGTCGTGTACCTGTCCCCCACCAAGGCGTTGGCGGCCGACCAGTTCCGGGCACTCACCGCACTGGCCGCCCCCGGCTGCGTCCCCGCCACCCTCGACGGCGACACCCCGTACGACCAGCGGCAGTGGATCAGCCGGCACGCCAACCTGGTCCTCACCAACCCCGACATGCTCCACCACGCGATCCTGCCCAGGCACGACCGGTGGTCCCGGTTCCTGCGACGGCTGCGGTACGTCGTCGTCGACGAATGCCACGCGTACCGGGGCGTGTTCGGTTCACACGTGGCGCTGGTCCTGCGACGACTCCACCGGCTCGCCAGGCACCACGGCGCCACTCCCACGTTCATCGCCGCCTCGGCCACCACCGGCGACCCCGGTCACGGCGCGTCCCGGCTGCTCGGCGTCGACGTCACCGCGGTGACCGAGGACGCCTCACCGCATCCGGGCGTCACCTTCGGCCTGTGGGAACCACCGCTGCTGCCCGACCTCACCGGGGAACACGGCGCGCCGCAACGGCGATCGGCGCTCACCGAGACCGCCTCACTCCTGGCCGACCTGGTGAACCGGAAGGTGCGCACGGTCGCGTTCGTGCGTTCCCGGCGCGGCGTCGAACTGGTCGGGTCACTGGCGGCGGAACAGCTCGCGGGCACCGGCCGTGCCTCACGCATCGCCGCGTACCGCTCCGGCTACCTCCGCGACGACCGCCGCCGCATCGAGGCCGGCCTTCGGGACGGCGACCTGCTCGGCGTCGCCGCCACCAACGCGCTGGAACTGGGCATCGACATCGCCGGCCTGGACGCGGTGCTGCTGTGCGGCTACCCGGGAACGCTGGCCTCGCTGTGGCAACAGGCCGGGCGAGCCGGGCGCGGCGACATCCCGGCGCTGGCCGTCCTGGTGGCACGGGACGACCCGTTGGACACGTATCTCGTACATCACCCCGAGGCGGTGTTCTCCCGGCCCGTGGAGGCCACCGTCCTGGACCCGGCGAACCCGTACGTACTGGGTCCACACCTGCTGTGTGCCGCCGACGAACAGCCGATCCGGCCCGGGGAACTGGACATGTTCGGCGGTGAGGCCGCCGAGGAGGTCTTGACCGAACTGGCGGAGAGCCGACTGGTCCGGCGCCGTACCGGAGGCTGGTACTTCACCGGGCGGCGGCGGCCCGCCGTGACGTTGCGCGGTGCCGTCGGCGAACCGATCGACGTCATCGAGACCGAGTCCGGGGAACTACTGGGCACCGTCGACGCCGGATCGGCGCACACCTTGGTCCATCCCGGCGCGGTCTACCTCCACCAGGGCGACTCGTACCTCGTCGACCGGCTCGACGAGGCCGACAACGCCGCCTTCGTCCGGTCCGCCCGGCCGGAGTACTCGACGTATCCCCGCAGCACCACCGATCTGACGGTGCTTCGGGTCCGGCGGCGGCAGGAGGCCGGACCGGTCTGCCTGTACTTCGGTGACGTCGAGGTCGTCAACCAGGTCGTCGCCTACCAACGGCGGCGACTGCCCGGCGGCGAGATCATGGACGAGGTCCCACTCGACCTACCACCTCACACGTTGCGGACCGTCGCGGTGTGGTGGACCGTGTCGGAGGCGGCGCTCATGGACGCCGGCGTGCCGCGCCGTGACATCCCGGGTGCGCTGCACGCCGCCGAGCACGCCGCGATCGGACTGCTGCCGCTGGTCGCGACCTGCGACCGTTGGGACATCGGCGGCCTGTCCACCCCGGGCCACGCCGACACGGGGACACCGACGGTGTTCGTCTACGATGGACACGTGGGCGGCGCGGGGTTCGCGGAACGCGGCTTCACCGCCTGGCAGGACTGGCTCACCGCGACCCAGGACGCCGTCACCGCGTGCGGTTGCGATTTCGGCTGCCCGTCCTGCGTGCAGTCCCCCAAGTGCGGCAACGGAAACGAGCCGCTGTCCAAATCGGGCGCACTCCAGGTGCTCGGCGTGGTACTGAAAGCGGCCACCCCCGCGAACCGGTGACCCGCCGTGGCGAGACAATCACCGAGTGAGCACATCCCGTCCCGGCTGGCGCGCATACGTCGACGAATCGATGCCTTGTACCCGGCCCGGGGAGACACCGAGTTACATCATCGCCGCGGCCCTGTTGGACTCCGGCGACTGCGCCGACGCACGCTGGGCGATGGAGGCGCTCGGCGGCAAGCGGAAGAGGTTCCACTGGAAGGACGCGACTTCTAAGGAACGGGAAGCAGCGATCAGCACCGTATCCGCGTTGCCGACCTTGCACCTGCTTGTCATATCCAGTCCACTCGACCGCCGTAGGCAAGAACGGGCAAGGGCGATCACACTTCAGCGCATGCTGTTCGAGCTCGGGGTTCGGGGAGTCACGCGGGTCTGCCTCGAATCCCGTACCGAACGGCTGAACCAACGGGACATGCGTTCCGTGGACGCCGCAATGATCAACGGTTCGATAGACGCCGGTATGCAGGTACAGCACGAACTACCCCGGGACGACCCGCTCCTGTGGATACCCGACATCGTCGCGGGAGCCGTCGGATCGGCAGAGGGTCCTCTCTACGAAGACCTGACCGGGCTGACGGAAACAGTGCACCTGGAACTGCCATGATCCAGAAAGACGCGAGGCCGGAGCCCCGGTCTGCCCCGGGTGGTCCGGCCCTACTTCCGATCCCATACGTGATGGGTGGCACCTGAAAGCCTAGCACAACGTGACGAGGCCGGCGACGGAAAGTACGCATGGAAGACGGAAGGCCGGAGCCCCGGTCTGCCCCGGGCGGTCCGGCCCGACGGGTTCGGGGCGACAGCCCCCGAAGAAGGCACAGCCGATCCCATGCGCGATGGGTGGCATTCCGGATTCTAGTGCAAGCGTCTGGCCATCGGCCGAAAAAACGCGAGGCCGGAGCCCCGGTATACCCCGGGCGGTCCGGCCCTACTTCCTGTCCCATACGTGATGGGTGGCGTACGGGATTCTAGCGCAAGCGCCTGCCCACCGACGGCGACGGAAGCGGCCGGCCGCCGGCCCCGGTGCGGTCGCGCGGTGGTTCGCGGGCGGCACCCGGTATCGTTGACCGCCGTGCCGACCGTAGCGACCTCCGAGGACCTGTGAATGGCCGTCAACCTGGTGAATCTGGAGGCGGTCGGCAAGTCGTACCCGAACCGGACCCTGCTGTCCGACGTGTCGCTCGGCATCGCCGAGGGCGACCGGATCGGCGTCGTGGGGCGTAACGGCGACGGGAAGACCACCCTGCTGTCGGTGTTGGCCCGCACCGAACCGGTGGACTCCGGCCGGGTCACCCACACCGGCGGCCTCCGGCTCGGGATGCTCAGCCAGCGCGACGACCTGGACCCGGATCGCACGGTCCGCGACCAGGTCATGGGCGGTATGGCCGAGCACGAATGGGCGTCCGAGGCACGGGTCCGGGACGTCTTGACCGGCCTGTTCGGCGGACTCGACCTCCCCGGCCTCTCGCACGGCCTCGACTCGCCGGTGGGTCCGCTCTCGGGTGGTGAACGGCGCCGGGTAGCACTCGCGAAGCTGTTGATCGGGGAGCACGATCTGCTGCTACTCGACGAACCGACGAACCACCTCGACATCGAGGGCATCGCGTGGTTGGCGGGGCACCTCGCGAAACGCCGGGGTGCGCTGGCCGTCGTGACCCACGACCGCTGGTTCCTCGACGAGGTGTGCAGCCGCGTCTGGGACGTCCAGGACGGTGCCGTCCACGAGTACGAGGGCGGCTACTCCGCCTATGTGCTGGCGCGCGCCGAACGCGAACGGATCGCGGCCGTCGAGGCCGACAAGCGCGCCAACCTGATGCGCAAGGAACTGGCGTGGCTGCGCCGGGGCCCGCCCGCCCGCACCTCGAAGCCGAAGTTCCGGATCGACGCGGCGAACGCGCTCATCGCGGACGAGCCGCCGGCCCGGGACACGCCGGAACTCATGCGGTTCGCCGGTTCCCGGCTCGGCAAGATGGTCTTCGACCTCGAAGACGTCACCGTCACGGCGGGCGACAAGACCCTGTTCCGCGATCTGACCTGGCAGTTGGGACCCGGCGACCGGATCGGTCTGGTGGGAGTCAACGGGGCCGGGAAGACGTCGCTGCTGCGGGCGTTGGCCGCCGCCGCCGAACAGGACCGGCAGCCCGCGTCCGGAACCATCCGGGTGGGCAAGACGGTCAGGTTGGCGTACCTGTCACAGGAGGTCGCCGAGCTGGATCCGACCTGGCGGGTGCTGGAGTCGGTGCAGCGCGTCCGGGAGCACGTGGACCTGGGGAGCCGGCAGATGTCGGCGAGCCAGCTCTGTGAACGGTTCGGGTTCGTCGGTACGAAGCAGTGGACGCCGGTCGGCGACCTGTCCGGTGGTGAACGGCGCAGGCTCCAACTGCTCCGCCTGCTGATGGACGAACCGAACGTGCTGTTCCTGGACGAGCCCACCAACGACCTGGACATCGAGACCCTGACCCAGTTGGAGGACCTGCTCGACGGGTGGCCCGGGTCGATGATCGTGGTCAGCCACGACCGGTACTTCGTCGAACGCACCACCGACGTGGTGCAGGCGGTCCTCGGTGACGGGACGCTGCGGATGCTTCCGGGCGGCATCGAGGAGTATCTGCGGCGCCGTGCCGCGCAACCCGCCGCCTCCGCTCCCGCGGCGGGCGACCGGCCCCGGTCCGCCGATCCGCGGGCGGCGAAGAAGGAACTGACCCGGATCGAGCGGCGGCTGGAGAAGTTGACGGCCAGGGAGGCCGAACTGCACGAGGAGATGGCCGCCAACGCCACCGACGCGGCGGTCCTCGACCGGCTCACCGGGGAACTCACCGCGGTGGGTGTCGAGCAGGCCGAACTGGAGGAACGGTGGCTGGAACTGGCCGAGGAGAACGGCTGAACCCCGTCCCCGGTAGGGCCACTCCGCCCGGCACCGACGATCGTCCCCGATGTGGCGGCGAACGCGCGGCCGGTCGCTTAAGGACGGCCGGTCCCGGAGTCCGTCGTCGATCCTGTCGCGGATGGTGCGCAGGGCTTCCAGGAGTTCGGCGGGTTCGATCCCGGTGACGTCGGCGTCGAAGGTGAGCAGCAGGCCGGCGAGCCCGGCCCACGACCACGCCCCGAGCGTCAACCGGCAACTGTCGTCGGTGTGACGCTCCACCGTGGAGCCACCGGGAGCGTATCGCGCGACGGTCGAAGCGGGTAGCGCGATGATCGCCGAGCCCCTACATCGCCATTCGGCGGTGACGTCGCCGCGGTCGTGGGTGGTCATGACGAAGTCCACGGCGTCGCCGTGTGGGACGGCGCGGCGCGTGAAGGGCGTGTGGGTGGGTGTGCCCGGTACGAGGCGGTCCAGCCGCATGGCACGCCACCGGTCCGTCGCGGGTTCGTAGGCGACGAGATACCAGCGGGCGGCCCAGACCACGAGGTCGTGCGGTTCGAGGGTGAACGTGGCGGTGTCGCCGTCGCCGGTGTACTCGGCACGCAGGAGATGACGTCGGTCGATCGCGGTGCCGACGGCGTGGACCAGCGCGGCGTCGATGGGTGGCGCCGGGAACTCCCAGTAGTTCCGGGCCGAAGAGACGGTGAACGCACGGGCGTGGCGGCGGCTGCGTTCCGGCATCACGTGGTGCAGCGTCGCCAGGGCACGGGCCGCGTTCTCGCGGATGCCGGAGAGGATCGCCGGGGCGGTCTGCAGGGCGACGGCGGCGGCGACCGCCTGGTCCTCGTCGAAGACGACGGGAGGGAGTCGTGTGGCGCGGCCGAGCCGGTAGCCGCCTCCGGTGCCGCGTACGGCCTCGATGTCATAGCCGAGGTCTCGGAGCGTGTCGACGTCGCGCCGCACGGTTCGCCGCGAGACCCCGAGCCGGGAGGCCAGTTCCTCCGCCGTCAGAGTCGCGCCGGTGCCGAAGATCGACAGCAGTGTGAGGGTCCGTGCGGAGGTGTCGGCCATGCCCGATCCTCCCACCGGTAGTGGCCACTCGGTGGCAACTACGGGTGCCATGGTTGCCCGCATGACCACTCAACAGGCCTCCCGAACGGGCGCGTCCGCTCAGCCGTCACCCACCCTCGTCGCCGGAACGGGGGCGAGCGCCGCCCTGCTCGTGGTGCTGTTCGGCTCCTTCATGGACCTGCTCGACGCCACGATCGTCACCGTCGCCGCTCCCGCCATCGTCCGGGACCTGGGGGCGAGTGACGCGCAGATCCAGTGGACGATCGCCGCCTACGTCCTCGCGCTGGGGGCGGGGCTCGTCACCGGCGGTCGACTGGGAGACCGGTACGGTCGCAAGCGGCTGTTCATGACCGGACTCGCGGGGTTCATGGTCACCTCCGCGCTGTGCGCGCTGGCCGCCGATCCCGGAATGCTGATCGGTATGCGCGCCGCCCAGGGCATCACCGCCGGCGTCATGGTCCCCCAGGTGTTCGGCATCATCCGCGCCTCCTTCGCTCCCGGAGAGCGCGCCAGGGCGTTCGGCGCGTATGGAGCGGTTCAGGGGCTCGCGTCCGTGGCCGGTCCACTGTTGGGCGGCCTGCTCGTGGACGCCGACCTGTTCGGTCTCGGCTGGCGCACCGTCTTCTGGATCAACGTGCCGGTGTCGCTCCTGGCGCTCGTCATCGGCGCGAAGGTCCTGCCGGAGTCCCGATCCACGTCACGCGGCCGTCTCGACCTCCCCGGTGCGCTGCTCGCGGCCTCGGGCATCCTTCTGCTGCTGTTGCCGATCATCCAGACCGACACCTGGGGCTGGACGTGGTCGAGCTACGTCCTACTCGCCGCCGGGCTCGTCGTCCTGTCGGTCTTCCTCGTCTACGAACGGCGTCTGGCCGCGCGTGGGCGTGAGCCGGTCTTCGACCCGGCGCTTCTGCGGATCCGGGCGTTCGCCGGCGGCCTGTGCGTCTCGACGCTGTTCTTCGGCGGCATCGGGGCCTTCTTTCTCACCCTCTCCGTCTACCTGCAGAACGGGACGGGCCGCACCGCGTGGGAGACCGGCCTGGTGATCCTGCCCTACGCGATCGGGTCGATCACGACCTCCGGCCTCGGCGTCGCACTCGCGGCCAGGGCGGGCCGGGTGCTGCTCATCTCGGGCGCCGTCACGATCGCGGTCTCCCATCTGGTGCTCTGGCGCGTCGTCGCCGACGGCGACGCACCCGGTTACTGGCCGCTCGCCATGGCGTTGCTCATCGGCGGTCTCGGCCTGGGCCTCGCCGCACCGATCCTGGTCAATGTCGTCCTCGCCGGGATCCCCGGTCGGGACGCCGGTGCCGCGGGTGGCGTGCTGTCCACGGTCAACCAGATCGGCGGCGCCGTCGGCATCGCCGTGCTCGGTACCGTCTTCTTCACCACCGCCGCCGGAACGACCGACGGCCCACCCGCCTTGACCGACTACGGCGACGCGCTCGGCATCGTCCTACTCGTCTCGGCGGGCCTGTACGTCCTCACCGCGCTCATGATGCTCACGCTCCCGAAGACCGCCGCGACCACGGACTGACCCGCCGCCGCGGGATCCGCCGGACGCGCCACCGGGATGCCGGGGCACCTCGGGGCCGTCCCGTCTTCACAGGACCCCGGACACGCGGGTGGCACGGACACGTCGACCGTGTCCGTGCCACCCGCGTCCCGCACCGGTGCGGGTCAGTCCTGCGGAAGCCGCGGCGGTTCCGGGTTGGAGTGCTCCCAGTTCAGCGACTCGGGCGACATCGGGATCGCCACGTCGTCACCGAACGGTGAACTCGCCGCCGCCATCGGGGAGGTCAGTTCGGTGATCGGCAGGTGGCCGTCCTTCACCGGCTTGATACGGGTGCGCTTCGAGTCGGTCATGTTCGAAAGTGTCTCACGGGTGGACCGCCGTACCGCCCCGGTGCCCGGCTCGGCGAACCGCCGTCACACCGCGCGAGCCACCGCGCCCACCGACCGCGACGACGTACCGTAGATCAGATGGCCGCCACACCCTCCGCCGCCGCGGAGTCGCTCACCCACACGCTTCGTTCCATGTCGGACGACGCGCTCGCGACGCTGCTGCGACAACGCCCCGATCTCGCGGTCCCCCGTCCCGGCGACATGGCGGCGCTCGCTGGGCGTTCCCGGACGGCGATGTCGGTGTCGCGGGCGCTGGACCTGCTGGACGAACCGACGCTGCGGGTGCTCGACGGCCTCCGGCTGGCGGCCGACGACCCCTCGGGGGAGGCACCGGTGACCTCGCTGTCGGCGTTGTCGGGCCTGCTGACGGACGGCGGTGACGCCACCGCCGCCGTCGCCCGGTTGCGCGAACTGGCGCTGCTGTGGGGTCCCGACGACCGGCTGCGTTTCCCGGCGTCGGTGGCGGAGGCCGCCGGTCCCTATCCCGCCGGGTTGGGACGGCCCGCCGCCGAACTGGGCGAGGAGGCGGCGGCGCTGGTCTCCGACTCGGCGGCGTTGCGGCGCGCCGTGATGGCCGCACCACCGGCCGCGCGGGCGGTGCTCGACCGGCTCGCCGAGGGGCCGCCGATCGGCACCGTCGCCAACGCCCTCGACGGCGGCACCGAGGGTGACAGTCCGGTGCGGTGGCTGATCGGTCGTCACCTGCTGGTGCCGGTCGCCGAGGACACCGTCGAGTTGCCCCGGGAGCTGGGGGTGCTGCTGCGGCGGGACACCGGCCCGCTCGGTCCGCTTCGCAGCCAGCCGCAGCCCACGACCGACGGCCCGGGCACGCACGCGGTGGACGACTTCGCGGCGGCGCGGGTCATGGAGGTGGTGGGGCAGGCCGAGGCGGTCTTCACCTCGCTGTCGGCCGAACCCGCCCCCGAGATCAAGTCCGGCGGCATCGGGATGCAACGACTGCACCGGATCGCCCGTGACACCGGACTGACCGACACCGAGGCGGCCCTGCTGCTGGAGGCCGGATACGCCGCCGGACTGCTCGGTCGCGACCCCGGTTGGCTTCCCTCCAGCGCGTACGACGGCTGGCTCGCCGACGACACGGCCGGGAGGTGGACGGTGCTCGCGCGCGCGTGGCTGGACTCGCCGCGCGACGTCCGGCTGCTCGGCACGCAACCGGGCAGGCAGCGGCCGGGGACGGTCCTGTCGGAGGGGCTGGTGTCCCGGCTGGCGCCGGAACGCCGCCGTGAACTGCTGCACCTGATGGCGGCGTATCCGCCGGGGACCCCGTTGAGCCCCGAGATGCTGGTGCGGATCCTCGCGTGGCGGCGTCCCCGGCGACACAACGAGGAGATGATCCGGGCGATTCACCGCCAGGCCGCGTTCCTGGGTGTCATCGCGGTGGACGCCCTCACCGATCACGGGCGGCAGCTCATCCGGGAGCCCGCCGACGACGATCCACTCGGTATCCGCGCGCCGGAGACCGATCCGGTGGTGACGGTGCTCCGGGACGTCCTTCCGGAGCCGGTGGACCACCTCATCGTGCAGAGCGACCTGTCGGTGGTGGTGCCGGGGCCGCCGTCGGTGCTGCTGGCGGCGGAGTTGTCGCTGGTGACCGAGCCGGAGTCGCAGGCGGTGCACCGGATCACCGAGAACAGCATCCGTCGCGCCCTGGACGCCGGGTACTCGGCGGAGGACATCCGTGGGTTGTTCACGCGGCGGGCGCGGGGGGAACTGCCTCAGACGTTGGGTTACCTGATCGGGGACGTGGCGCGGCGGCACGGCGGACTGCGCGCCGGGGACGCGGGCGGGTACCTGCGCAGCGAGGACCCGGCGGTGTTGGCGCAGCTCCTCGGGGACCGCCGGCTCGCTCCGCTGCGGCTGCGGCAGTTGGCGCCTTCGGTGCTGGTGAGCCGTCTGCCGCTGGCCGACCTGGTCGACGCGTTGCGGCGGGCCGGCTATTCACCGGTCACCGAGGACGACACCGGTGACATCGTCATCGACCGCCGGGTGCCGCCCAGGGCGAGGACCGCCGACCGCCCGGCCGACCCGGGTGATCCGTCGCCGCGGGTGGACGGTGCGCCGTTGCTGGCGTTGATCGAGCAGTTGCGGATCTCCGACGCCCGGGCGCCCAGGGACGGCGGCGGTCCCTCGGACAAGGTGCGGGAGTCGCTGGAGCGGGCGGTCCCGGGGCGCGAACCGGTGTGGGTCGAGTACACCGACGGGCGCGGTGAGGTGGTGCGCAGGTTGTTGCGGCCGGTGTCGCTGTCGGCGGGTTACCTGCGGGCGGAGGATCGCCGGACGGACATGCTGCACACGATCGCGGTCTCGGCCATCCGGTCGGTGACCGTCGTCAACGTGTGAGGGCGCGCGTCTTGCCGGGCGCGTCCTGGGCGACCGGTGGTCGTGTCGTTCGGAGGGTGCGGGCGGAAGTCCTGGAGGTCCGCAGGTCTCCGGTGACGCCGCGAGTCGTCGCGGTGGGAGAGCGGTCCGGGACCGAGCCGGGCCGCCGACGGGGAGCCGGGTATCCGTCGGAGGCCCGTTCGGCCGAAGCCCCTGAAAGGCCGTAGCCACGTGTGTCACGAGCTCGTCAGCCCCGGTTCTCGCTTTCCGGGGCTGTGACCGATGACCATGCCCCATGATTCTGTGCGTCGGCTTAGCCGAACCTGGGAGGAAGCTGGTAGCCGTGACGTGACCGGCCCCGCCAGAGGGGACACGGCGCTGGCGGTTCGGCCGGGCGGGGTGGCAACCTTTAAGCTGTCAGTCGTCCGATGACGACCTATGGCAGGGTGGTGGCAGCGATGGACCTGATCCTGAGTACCGCGACGGCCGGTGAGCTCACCGTCGTCTCGGTCACCGGCGAGATCGACATGTACACCGCTCCTCAACTGCGCGGATACCTGACCGAACTGCTCGCCGAAGGGGTGACCCGGCTGGCCATCGACGTCAACGGGGTCGACTTCTGCGACTCGACGGGCCTCGGGGTTTTCATCGGCACGCTACGACGACTGCGTGAAGTAGGAGGCAGCCTCATCATCGTCTGCGCCCGGGAACAGATGCTGAAGATCTTCCAACTGACCGGCCTGCAAAAGGTGTTCGACATCAGGCCGCAACTTCCCACGGACGGCTGAGGCATGCCGGTCGTCCGCTTCGGTTTCACCCCGGCGCCGGTTCACGTACGCACCGCCCGCCTCGTGGCGGCCTCGGTGGCCCAGCGGGCGCCGCTGCCCAACGAACTGCTGTCGGAGGTGCGGCAGGCGGCGGGTGAGGCGTGTTCGCGGGCGGTCGCCCGTCACCGCCGCTTCGGGGTTCGGGAACTGGTGCGGATGGAGTTGACCATTGGTGCGAGTTTCGTGGCCGAAGTTGCCGATTTCGCCCCGGTTACGCGCAACACGCTGCGCACTTCCGCCGTCGAGGCGGAGGAGCTGACCGGGAAGACCACCGACGAGGACACCCTGACCGAAGAGGTCGCACTCGCCCTGCTGGGCGGTCTCGTCACCGATCTCCAGGTAATCGAGGGCCGCGACGGCGTCGGCAGCGTCGTCAGGATGGCCTGGCCGCTCTGAACCGATCCGTCACGCACCGCCAGCATGACGAATAGTGGCCGCCGTTACACTCCGCTGGTTGTTTCCCCAGGCCCGACCGGGGGATCGAAACTTCCAGGAGAATAAATGCCTACTACGTTGCTCGCCGACGGTGGCGGCAGCGCGGTCAATGTGAACATCAGCTACGTGGTCTTGGCCATCGTGCTGGCGTTGATCGCGCTGGGCTTCGCCGCCGCCCTCGTGAAGGCGGTGCTGAACACCGGCAAGGGCACCGAGAAGATGCAGGAGATCGCGGGAGCCGTCCAGGAGGGCGCCTCGGCGTACCTCAAGCGGCAGTTCCGCACCCTCGGCATCTTCGTCGTCGTCGCCGTCGTCTTGTTGTGGCTGCTGCCGGTGCACGGCACCGACAACGAGACCATGGTCAAACTGGGTCGCAGTGCCTTCTTCATCGTCGGCGCCGGATTCAGCGCCTTCATCGGCTGGGCCGGAATGTCACTGGCCACCCGCGCCAACCTGCGTGTCGCCTCGGCCGCCCGCGACGGCAACCGGCCGGGCGCGATGCAGATCGCGTTCCGCACCGGCGGCGTGGTCGGCTTCCTGACCGTCGGATTGGGTCTGCTGGGTGCCGCGCTCGTCGTCATGATCTACAAGGGCGACGCCGCGACCGTTCTCGAGGGCTTCGGGTTCGGTGCCGCCATGCTCGCCATGTTCATGCGGGTCGGCGGCGGCATCTTCACCAAGGCCGCCGACGTCGGCGCCGACCTGGTCGGCAAGGTCGAGCAGGGCATCCCCGAGGACGACCCCCGCAACGCCGCCACCATCGCCGACAACGTCGGTGACAACGTCGGCGACTGCGCCGGCATGGCAGCCGACCTGTTCGAGTCCTACGCGGTCACCCTGGTCGCGTCGCTCATCCTGGGCCAGGTCGCCTTCGGCGACACCGGCCTGGTGCTGCCGCTGATCATCGGCTCGGTCGGTATCGTCACCGCCATCCTCGGCGTGGTCATCACCAAGCTGCGCGCCTCGGACAAGAGCGGCCTCACCGCCATCAACCGGGCGTTCTTCATCTCCGCCGTCGTGGCGGCGATCCTGTCGGCGGGCGCGATCCTCGTGGCGGTCCCCGCCGAGTGGAGCGCGTTGGGCGTGGACATCGACACCGAGGGTCTGGCCCTGACCCCGCAGGCCGTCGCCATCATCGCCGTCGTCATCGGCATCGTGCTGGCCGCCGCCATCATGGCGCTGACCGGCTACTACACCGAACCGGAGAAGCGCCCGGTCAGCGACGTCGCCAAGACCTCGCTCACCGGCCCGGCCACCGTCATCCTGTCCGGCATCTCGCTGGGCTTCGAGTCGGCGGTGTTCTCGGCGCTGCTCATCGGCGCCGGCGTCTTCGGCGCCTACCTGCTGGGCGGCGGCGCCATCATGGTGTCGCTGTTCGCCATCGCCCTTGCCGGCTGCGGCCTGCTGACCACCGTCGGCGTCATCGTCGCCATGGACACCTTCGGCCCGATCAGCGACAACGCGCAGGGCATCGCGGAGATGTCCGGCGACATCGACGAGGCGGGTGCCCGCACCCTGACCGACCTCGACGCGGTCGGCAACACCACCAAGGCCATCACCAAGGGCATCGCGATCGCCACCGCCGTTCTGGCGGCGACCGCCCTGTTCGGCTCGTACAACATCGCCATGGAGACGGCGCTGACGGCGGCGGGCGACACGGTGGACGTCACGATCGACGCCCTGCTCAACCTCGCCAACCCCGCCAACATCGTCGGTGTCATCACCGGTGCCGCGGTCGTGTTCCTGTTCTCCGGGCTCGCGGTCAACGCGGTGTCGCGGTCGGCGGGTGCCGTGGTGTACGAGGTGCGGCGCCAGTTCCGGGAGTTCCCGGGCATCATGGACGGTTCGCAGCGGCCGGAGTACGGCCGGGTCGTGGACATCTGCACCCGTGACGCCCAGCGTGAACTCATGACGCCGGGCCTGCTGGCGGTCATGGCTCCCATCGCGGTCGGTTTCGGGCTCGGTGTCGGCGCGTTGGCCGCCTACCTGGCCGGCGCCATCGCGTGCGGCGTCCTCATGGCGATCTTCCTGGCCAACTCCGGTGGCGCCTGGGACAACGCCAAGAAGGCCGTCGAGGACGGGGCGCACGGCGGCAAGGGCACCGAGGCCCACGACGCCACCGTCATCGGCGACACCGTCGGCGACCCGTTCAAGGACACCGCCGGCCCGGCCATCAACCCGCTGATCAAGGTCATGAACCTGGTCGCGCTGCTGATCGCCCCGGCCATCGTGATGTTCTCCTACGGCGACGACGCCAACCCGGTGGTCCGGTACGGCATCGCGCTGGTGGCGTTGTTCGTGGTCGTCGGCGCCGTGGCCTGGAGCCGCAGCAAGCCGATCATGGTCGGTGAGACCAGCGACGACGGCGAGGTGGAGAAGTCGGAGAAGGTCGACGCCTGACCCCTCCACCCTCGAAGTCACCGGTGGGGCACCCCGATTCGGGGTGCCCCACCGGCGTGTCCGGGCCGGCCCCGGTGGCAGGCTGACGGGATGCGAATGCGTGTGGCCCTGCTGTCCGGCGTCCTGGCACTGTCGCTGGCCGCCTGCTCCGGTGGGGAGGTACCGGCGACGGAGTGGGCGGGCGCGGTCTGCGAGGCACTGCGTCCCTGGCAGGCCGAGATCGACGAACTCACCGCCGACGCCAACGTCGCGATGAACCCCGAATCCACTCCCGAACAGGCCCGTGACCAGCTTCTCGACCTGCTGGCCGGTGCCGCCGAGGCCAGCCGGACCGCGCACGAGGAGGTGACGGCCGCGGGGGTCCCGGACGTACCCGACGGCGCCCACATCGCGACGGTCTTCGCCGACTCGTTGGCGGCCACCGGCGACGCGTACCAGGGCGCGCACGACCGGCTCTCCGACCTGGACCCGGCGGCGCCGGACTTCTACGACCAGGTGGCTCAGGTGATGTCCGACCTGTCGGAGGAGTACGCGGCGGTCCCGCAGGTCGCCGCCCTCGATTCCACCGAGCTGAGCGAGGCGTTCGCGGCGACCCCCGAGTGCGCGTGAGGCCGCTGCCGGGCGTGGTGTTTACCTCACGCGGTGCGCGGTACGCCCCCATGGATATAGAGTGCGGTTGGTGTGTGTCCGCCGGCTCGGCGGGTGTGGGGTGGCGCGATACGCACCGGTACGTGGGGTGCGCGACCTGTGTTTCCGGAAAAACGTTAGTTTTGAGAGCCAACCGCACTTCACAATCGGTATCTACCAGTTTCAGCCTACGAGTGGGATTGACGCAGTGGCTCCTACCACCAAACGCCTGGTCATCGTCGAGTCTCCGGCGAAGGCCAAGACCATCGCCGGTTACCTCGGTGACGACTACATCGTTGAGTCGAGCCTGGGTCACATCAGGGATCTGCCGCGCAACGCCAAGGAGATCCCCGCCGAGCACGCCAAGAAGCCGTGGGCGCGGCTCGGAGTGGACGTCGAACACGACTTCACTCCGCTCTATGTGGTCAATCCGGATCGGAAGGCGCACGTCAAGGTCCTCAAGGACGCCCTCAAACAGGTGGACGAACTCCTGCTGGCGACCGATGAGGACCGCGAGGGCGAGGCGATCGCCTATCACCTGCTGGAGACGCTGAAGCCGAAGGTGCCGGTGAAGCGGATGGTGTTCCACGAGATCACCAAGCCCGCGATCGAGGCGGCGGTCGCGAACCCGCGCGAGATCTATCAGTCTCTTGTGGACGCACAAGAGGCGCGTCGCATCCTCGACCGGCTGTACGGCTACGAGGTGTCGCCGGTGTTGTGGAAGAAGGTCCGGCCACGGTTGTCGGCGGGCCGGGTGCAGTCGGTGGCCACGCGGATCGTCGTGGAGCGGGAACGCGCCCGGATGCGCTTCGTCACGGCCGACTACTGGGGCATCACCGCGCACCTGCGCACCGCCGACGGTACCGAGTTCGCGGCCAACCTGCTGAGCTTCGACGGCGACCGGGTCGCCACCGGCAAGGACTTCGAGGCGGAGACCGGCCGGCCCCGCTCCGGCGTCGTGCAGCTCGACGAGGCCGGCGCGCGCGGACTGGCCGCCCGACTGTCCGAAGTGCCCTACACGGTCGGCCGGGTCGAGAACAAACCGTACCGCCGCCGCCCATACGCGCCGTTCATCACCTCGACGCTCCAACAGGAGGCGTCGCGGAAACTGCGGCAGTCGAGCGCCCAGACCATGCGCATCGCGCAACGCCTGTACGACAACGGTTACATCACGTACATGCGTACCGACTCGACGAACCTGTCGGACACCGCGCTCAACGCCGCCCGGCGGCAGGCCGCCGAACTGTACGGTCCGCAGTACGTCCCCGCCGAACCCCGCCGTTACTCGCGGAAGGTCAAGAACGCCCAGGAGGCCCACGAGGCGATCCGGCCCGCCGGCGACACCTTCCGCACCCCGCAGCAACTCGCCAACGAGCTGTCCACGGAGGACATGCGGCTCTACGAACTGATCTGGCGGCGCACCATCGCCTCCCAGATGACCGACGCGGTGGGGAACTCGGTGTCGGTGCGGATCTCCGCCACGTCACGCAACGGCGAGGAGTGCGAGTTCGGGGCGTCGGGCAAGACGATCACCGATCCGGGCTTCCTCAAGGCGTACGTCGAGTCACGCGACGAGGGCGAGACCGACGACGCCGAACGCCGCCTGCCGGAACTCGAACGCGGCCAGGAACTCACCGCCGACCGGCTCGACCCGGCCGGTCACCGCACCCAGCCCCCGGCGCGCTACACCGAGGCGTCGCTGGTGAAGGCGCTGGAGGAACGCGGCATCGGACGGCCGTCCACCTACGCGTCCATCATGCAGACCATCCAGGACCGCGGCTACGTGTTCAAACGCGGCCAGGCCCTGATTCCCGCGTTCCTGGCGTTCGCGGTGGTCGGGTTGATGGAGAACCACTTCGGCCGTCTCGTGGACTACGACTTCACCGCCGGCATGGAGTCCGAACTGGACAACATCGCCGCCGGTGAGGCGCGGGCGCTGAACTTCCTACGGGACTTCTACTTCGGCGGTGCCGGAGGCGAGGGCTCGGTCGCCGCCGCCGGCGGGCTGAAGCACCTGGTCGCCGAGGAGTTGGGACGCATCGACGCCCGCGGCGTCAACTCGATCCCGTTGTTCACCGACGACCAGGACCGCCGGGTGGTTGCCAGGGTGGGCCAGTACGGTCCGTATCTCGAACGGTTCGCGCCCGACGCCCCCGCCGACGAACCCGGCGAACGGGTGTCCATTCCGGAGTCGATGGCCCCCGACGAGGTGACACCGGAGAAGGTGGAGGAGCTGTACGAGATCGGCTCGGGGGAACGGGAACTGGGCGACCACCCCGACACCGGGGAACCGGTGTACGCCAAGTCCGGCCGGTACGGCCCCTACGTCGTCAGCGGTGAGAAGTCCGCGTCGTTGCTGTCCGACATGAAGCTCCCCGAGATCACCCTGGAGGACGCGGTCAGGCTGCTGACGCTGCCCCGGTTGGTCGGCGTCGACGACGACGGCGAGGAGATCCGCACCGGTCAGGGACCGCACGGCCCCTACGTGGTCAAGAAGCGCGACTACCGGTCGCTCACCGACGAGAGCCAGCTCTTCACACTCACGATGGACGAGGCCAGGCGGCTGTTGGCCCAGCCCAAGCAGCGCGGCCGGGCGCGCCCGCCGCTCAAGGAGCTCGGTGAGGACCCCGCCACCAAACTGCACGTCGTGATCAAGGACGGCCGGTTCGGGCCCTACGCGACCGACGGGGAGACCAACGCCTCGTTGAAGAAGACCGACACCATCGAGGACATCACGATCGACCGCGCCTCAGAACTGCTGGCGGAACGCCGATCGAAGGCGCCCGCGCCGAAGAAGGCTGCCAAGAAGGCCACCGCGAAGAAGGCCACCAAGGCCGCGGCGAAGAAGACGACCAAGAAGACCGCGGCGAAGAAGGCCGCCAAGAAGACCGCGGCCGCCGGCAAGTCGGCGAAGCAGACCACCACCCGGACGGTCAAGAAGGCGGCGGCCAAGAAGACGGCGAAGAAGAAGACCGGCGACCCGCGCAAGGACGGCTGAGCCCCACCACACCGTCGTGAGTGGACGGTCCTGGGCGTAACGCTCCGACCCGCCGCCCTCCGGGGTGGGACAGCCCGCACCGCGTGACGCTTACACGCGCTGTCAGTCTCCTGTCAGTGCGGTGGCGGCGTGCCCGGCCATCGTCGTGGGCATGGAGACCACTCACAAGCCCCACGGAATCGTCGGGCGCCTGCTGGCCGACCGGCACTCGCTGCCGCTGTCCATCGCCCTGCACCTCGTCCCCGGCCTGCTGATCGTCGCCGCCTACTTCGTCATAGGCGTGCCCGTCGTCGATGCCGTCGGATACCCGACCTTCCTGGCCTGGGCGATCGCCCTCGTCGTCGTCCTGTACCCGCTGCTGCTCGGGTTGATGTGGCTGGGCCGCAGGCAGACCGGCAGGTTCGGCCTGCGGGGCGTCCTGAAGTACACCGATCGACCGCTGTCCCGTGGCAGGGTGATCGCCATGGGCGTCCCGTTGCTGCTGTGGATGCTCATCGTCGCCAGCGCCGTGACGCCGCCGATCGACGAGTTCCTGTTCGGGTTCTTCACCTGGCTGCCCTACGCCGACATCGGTGAGGACCCCATGACCTACCTGGAGGGCAACGGGCGCGACACCATGGTCACGACCCTGTTGATCAGCCTGCCGTTCACCGGTGTCACCCTGCCGCTCATCGAGGAGATCTACTTCCGCGGCTTCCTGATGCCCCGCCTCGCACACCTGCGCGTCGGCGCACCGATCCTCAGCACCGTCCTGTTCTCGGTCTACCACTTCTGGTCGCCCTGGGTCGTGGTCTCACGCCTGATCTTCACCTTCCCGGGGTTCCTGCTCGCGTGGCGGTACCGGGACATCCGGCTGTCCATCTGGATGCACGTGGGCACCACCGCGCTGATGGGAGGACTCGGCCCGATCGCCATCATGACGGGCGTCCTGTAACGCCCGGACCGTCACGGCACCCTCCCCCGGGACGGTGCCGCGGCGTATCCCGGCTACGCCCTTTCCGGCCATCGGCGCCCGTGGCGTCCACTGCGTATACTCGCCACCCCCTCGACCCCCCTCGACGCGGAGGCGCCGGTGTTCGGACTACTACGACCGTGTTCCCGGCTGATGGACGAGCCGATGCGGCAGGAGTGGATGTCCCACTTCTGCGGCCTGTGCCTCGCACTCCGCGACGACTTCGGGCAGTCGGCGAGGCTGGCGACGAACTACGACAGCCTCGTACTGTCCGCGCTGGTGGAGGCCCAGACCGAGGCCGACCCACACCGCCGCACCGCCGGGCCGTGCCCACTGCGGGGCATGCGCACCAAGTCCGTGGTGCACGGCACGGCCGCCCGGCTCGCCGCGGTCGCCTCGGTACTGCTGGCCAGTGCCAAGATCGAGGACCACATCGTGGACGGCGACGGGCCGGCGCGCCGGCCGAGCGTCGCCGGGATCGGCCGACGGGTGTCACGGCGACTGGAGACCAGGGCGCTGCGGGTCGGGGACGACATCGGCTTCGACTCCGCCGGACTGCTGGCCGGCGTGCGGCGGCAGGGACTCGTGGAGGCTCGGGCGACGGCCTCGACCGCGTTGACGGCCGTCACCGCGCCCACCGAGGAGGCGACGGCGGCGTTGTTCGCCCAGACCGCGGTCATCGCCGGACGACCCGGCAACGTGGACCCGATGAGCCGCGCGGGCCGGGCGTTCGGCCGTCTGGCGCACCTGGTCGACGCCGTCTCCGACCTGGACGGTGACACCGCGCGCGGAGCGTGGAACCCGCTCACGGTCACCGAGACCTCGGCCGCCGAGGCACACCGGCTGTGTCACGCCGCGATCGCCGACATCGACGCGGCGCTGGCCGACGCCGAAGTCGGCGGCGACGGCCTGGCCCGGTCGCTGCTGGTCGACCACGCCGAACACACGTTGCGTCAGTCGTACCCCGGCACGCACCACCACCACGGGCACCCGCACGACCACGGACGCCCGGCGCCGCGCGGCTTCTGGGCCGGTTGCGGCATGGCGATCGTCGTCGCGTGCACGTGTCAGTGCTGCTGCTCGGAGAAGTTCGAGGGGCCGTGGTCCCGCAGAAGCCGGCAGGGCTGCTGCCACAAGTGCGACTGCTGCGACTGCAACTGTTGCAGCTGCGGCGACTGCTGCCCCTGCGACTGACCCGTCGTCCACGACGAACGACCCCGAGAATTCGGCTTGGTTGGCCGGAATGTCGGCTTGGTTGGTCATACGACGCCGAAAAATCGGACATAGGGGCCTATTCGAGGCATGTCGATGGTCGTACGGCCAACCAAGCCGCATTGGGAGGGGTCAGGCGGCTTCCACGTAGAGGTACACCTGGGCGTCGTTGTCGGTGCCGGAGAAGGAGAACGACTCCTGATCACCCTCCGGGCAGGCCCTGGCGCTGTAATGCCACCTCGTGCCGATGAGCGCCTTGACCCGGGCGCACATGCCGTCGGCGTCGGTGTCGCGCACCCAGCCGGACACCGTCATGGTGGTGCCCCGGCAACTCGCCCGCCAGTAGGCCAGGCCACCGTCGATCTCGACGTCCATCTCCTGACCGCACACCGTCATCGGGCGGACGTCGGCGTGAGCGGCCCCCGGAACGGCGATGACGCCCAGGCACAACGCCAGGGCCACCGCGAGGGCGCGCGGGTCGAACGGTTTTCGGGCACGGGAAGACTGACGTACTCGCATAGCGGCTCCACATCCGTGTCGAGGCCCTGGCGCCCGGCGGCGCCCACGGCCCCATGCCGGGCCGGGCAGCGAGGAAGGGGCCACGGAGCCGTCGGCGCCACCGGGCGTGTCTCCGGGTGCGGCGGAGCCCGTCAGGGCGTCCCGGGCACCGATGGACGGCGGCTCCCGCCCAGCGTCACAGAAAACCGGCGTCCCCACCTCGACCGTACGTACCGCATACCGGTGATGCCCGAGGAGGAACCGAGGTGACCGGACCGGGCCGGGTCCGCTGTGGACCCGGCCCGGCGGTGTCACCGGAATTCCGGCAGCAACAGTTCGGCGATCTGCGCCGAGTTCAACGCCGCGCCCTTGAGCAGGTTGTCGCCGACGACGAAGAAGTCCAGCGAGTTCGGGAAGTCGATGGAGGTGCGGATCCGTCCGATGTAGGTCTCGTCGGTGCCGGCGGCGTCCAACGGAGTCGGGTACCGGCCGTTCTCGGGGTCGTCCACCACGACGACGCCGGGCGCGTCGGCCAACACCTTGCGGGCCGCCTCGGCGTCGACGGCCGTCGCGAACGTCGCGTGGACCGCCTGCGAGTGCCCCTGCGCGACCGGTACCCGCACGCAGGTCGAGGACACCGCCAGGTCCGGGATGTCGAGGATCTTGCGGGTCTCGTTGCGGACCTTCAGCTCCTCCGACGTCCAGCCGTCGGCCTTCCAGCCGCCCACCTTCGGGACCACGTTGAGCGCCAGCGGCGCACCGAAGGTGTCGTCGGCACGGTCACCCAGCAACCGCCGCACGTCACCGGGGACGGTGCCCAGCCCGGGGTTCCCGGCGACCGCGTCGATCTGCCGGTACAGCGTGTCGAATCCCTCCTGGCCGGAACCCGACGCCGCCTGGTACGACGCCACGGTCATCGACCGCAGGCCGAACTGCCGGTGCAGCGCCGCCAGCGACGGGATGAGGGCGAGTGTCGTGCAGTTGGCGTTGGCGATGACGCCCTTGGGCCGGTCGCGCACCGCCTCGGGGTTGGCCTCCGGCACCACGAGCGGCACCTGCGGGTCCATCCGGAAACTGTTCGACTTGTCGATGACGATCGCGCCGCGGGCGGCCGCGATGGGCACCCAGTGCGCCGACACCTCGTCGGGGAGGTCGAAGTGGGCGACGTCCACGCCGTCGAACACGTCCTCGGAGATGGCCCGCACCACCACCTCCTCACCGCGGATCGACAGTCGCCGCCCGGCCGAGCGCGGCGAGGCGATCAACCGGATCTCCCCCCACACGTCGTCGCGGCGTGAGATGACGTCGCGCATGACGGAGCCGACCGCGCCGGTGGCCCCCACGATCGCGAGTACTGGTTTGCGCATCGGATTCACCTTCCGGTTCCGGCGTAGACGATCGCTTCCTCCTGGCCACCCAACTCGAACGCCTCGTGGACGGCGGAGACCGCCGAGTCGAGTTCGGTGTCGCGGCACACCACCGAGATGCGGATCTCGGAGGTGGAGATGATCTCGATGTTGACGCCCGCCGAGGCCAACGCCCGGCAGAACGTCGCGGTGACCCCGGGGTGGGACCGCATCCCGGCGCCCACCAGCGAGACCTTGCCGATGTGGTCGTCGTACAGCAGGCCCGTGAAACCGATCGTGTCGCGGGACTTCTGCAAGGCCGCCATCGCGGTCGGGCCGTCGTCCTTGGGGAGCGTGAAGGAGATGTCGGTGCGGCCGGAGTCCTTCGTGGAGATGTTCTGCACGATCATGTCGATGTTGATCTCGGCCTCGGCCACCACCTGGAAGAGCGCGGCGGCCTGGCCCGGCTCGTCCGGCACCGACAACACGGTGATCTTGGCTTCGCTGCGGTCGTGCGCGACACCGGTGATGAGAGCTTGTTCCACGGGTAGGTCCTCCATTGACCCCGAGATGAGGGTTCCGGGCTTGTTCGAGTACGAGGAGCGGACACGCAGCGGGATGCCGGACCGGCGCGCGTACTCCACCGCGCGCAGGTGCAGGATCTTGGCACCGCAGGCGGCCAGTTCCAGCATCTCCTCGTAGGTGATCTGGTCGATGCGTTTGGCGTCGGGGACGATGCGGGGGTCGGCGCTGTACACACCGTCGACGTCGGTGTAGATCTCGCACGCGTCGGCGGCCATGGCGGCGGCCAGCGCGACGGCGGTCGTGTCCGATCCGCCCCGGCCGAGCGTGGTGATGTCCTTGGTGTCCTGCGAGATGCCTTGGAAACCGGCGACGATCGCCACGGCCCCCTCGTCGAGCGAGCCCCGGATCCGGCCGGGCGTGACGTCGATGATGCGCGCCTTGCCGTGCGCGGACGTCGTGATCATCCCCGCCTGGGACCCCGTGAACGACCGCGCCTCGTATCCGAGGTTGTTGATCGCCATCGCCAGCAGCGCCATGGAGATCCGTTCCCCGGCGGTCAGCAGCATGTCGAGTTCGCGGGGGTGCGGCAGGGGCGACACCTGCCCGGCCAGGTCGAGGAGTTCGTCGGTGGTGTCCCCCATCGCCGAGACCACCACGACCACGTCGTCCCCGCGTTTTCGCGCCGAGACGATCCGCTCGGCGACGCGCTTGATCCGTTCGGCGTCTTGGACTGAGGATCCACCGTATTTCTGGACGACGAGCGCCACGTGTGAAGCACCGCTTTCTGCTCTAGAGCCGGTGGACCCGGAACGGGCGGCGCGGCGCGTGCGACGGACCGCGGCGAACGGAACGGCCGGGCGGGCGCCAGGCCATCCGACCGCGCTGCGGTGCGCCGGCGAATACGTCACGCGGCCGGGAACCGGCTCCACGACGGGCTCGTTCGGTCACTGGGGGCCACGTCGGCGTGGCGGGCTTGAGCGAGAGCTTATCGTTACACACGGCGCGGCGTGGCGCCGGTTACGTCACCGCGTGCGGAAAATAACACCGTGCGCCGCCGAATCACTTCCATCCTCGCCGGGCTCGGGGTGGGCCTGGCGATGTCCGGCTGCACCGGAAGCGCCACCGGCGACTCGGCACCGCCCACCGGGCCGCCGCCCGCGCCGCCCGACTCCACCGCCACCACCAGCGCCGACGCCGCCGCCGAGCTGTCCGGGCGGGCCGCCACGGCCAAGGACCTCCACTACACCGCCGCCTACGAGTGGGCGCCGGCCCGTCGGGAGGCCGTCGAGATCACGGTGTCGGTCGCGCTCGACGGCTCCTGGCGGGTGGACGTCCCCGGTGGCGCGCACGGCGGCCGGAGAGACGTCACCATGATCGGCAACAAACGGGGCGTCTTCCAGTGTGAGCTGGGGGAACGCCGGGAGTGCGTCGCGGTGGCCGCGGCCGGTGAACCGGTACCGTCCGCCGCCGACCCGCTCGTGCAGCACCCATTCACTGATTGGCTGGATCTGCTCCTCGACCGCCGCAATCCGTTCTCGATCGCGGCCGTCGACGCGCCCGAGGACGTGGACGAGCCCGGCGCGTGCTTCTCGGTGGAACGCAACGCGGTCACCGTGGCGGCGCCGATTCCGCCGACCGTGTACTGCCTGCGTGAGGACGGTGTCATCACGTGGATCGAGTCCTCGTTCGGGACGTTGCGGTTGACCGGCCCGGTCGGTGAACCCGACGAGCGGACCCGGTTGCCGGGTGACGTCGTGGACGCCACGCCACTGGCCACGTCACCGCCGCCGAAACCGACGCCGACGCCGGACGCCTCGGCGAAGTCGTCCCGGTCGCCCGAGGACGACGACCGGTCGGGTTGACGCGACCGCCGGCCGCGTGCACGTCGGGCCGGGTCCGGCCGTCGGCGCCGGCCGGGGCGTATGGTCTCGATCGGCCCCACTCGCCCGCATGAAAGGTCTCGTCTTGTCATCTCGCCACGCCGTCACCTCGGTCCCGCTTCATCCGCTGCTGGCCGCCCGGCACTCCACCCGGGCCTTCGACGCCGAGTACGACGTCACCGACGCGCAGCTCACCGCGATCCTGGAGGCCGCCCGCTGGGCCCCCTCGGCGGGGAACTCCCAGCCGGGCCGCTACATCGTGGGGCGGCGGGGCGGTGACGTCTTCGCCAAGGTGCTGGACACGCTCAATCCGGGGAACCAGGGGTGGGCGCGACACGCCGCCGTCCTGGTGGTCGCGGTGCGGGTGGTGAGCAACAACAGGGGGGAACTGCGCACCTCCGCCTACGACCTCGGCCAGGCGATGGCCCACCTGACGTTCCAGGCGCTCGCGGAGGGGCTGACGGTGCGGCAGATGGCCGGATTCGCGCCCGACCGGATCACCGCCGAGTTCTCGCTCGCCGCGAACCTGCAGCCGGTCGCGGTGGCGGCCATCGGACTTGCGGGGGACCCGGCGACACTGCCGGACGACCTGCGCGGCCCCGACGACTCCCCCCGGACCCGGCTGCCGCTGGACGACCTCACACTGGCCCGGGACTGACGACCCGACGGACGGAACCCTTGCTGCCCAAGACTTCCGGCATCGGCGCCCCCGGTGCGCAATCGGGTGTGGACAGTGCTCGCCCACGCCCGTCTCGCTGTCGAGGTCACCCGACTTCGAGCCCGGGGGTCGGCCGATCTTCCGGAGTGGCCCCTACAGTGGACCCGGCGAGCTGGAGGTCCTTCACGAGGAACTGAACCCGGACGTCGCGGAGGTCACCGCATGCATGCGCGCCGACAGCGCGCTACCCGACCGCGTGCTGTCGCAGCCGGGTCGGCATAGTGAGGAGTTGGCCGAAGTCGGCCGGATGGTCGAACTGAGGTCCCGCCGATCACCAGTCGGACTGCGGCGGGGTGTCCCGAGTGGCCAGCAGCCACAGGAACATGGTCGCGCCCGCCCGGCGGCCGTAGGAGCCCGCGGACTGCAACACGTGTGTGGCGATCCGGCCCGCCACCGCGGTCGGCGGTGCCGCCGCCGGTGACACGGGAACGGGCTGTGGAGCGCGCGACAGAGTCTGCATGATCGGAATCGTCCCCCCGGAATATGAGCGCGGTGTTACGTGGTGAGCCACCGGCGGTTAACACCTCGGCCGGGTTCAGCTTAGCCACGGATCGCCGTCCCGCAGGCGAATCACGGACCTCGCCGGCGGGCACCGGGAACCCCGGGCGGCACGCCGGGGGACGAGGCCCGGCACCGCACGGCACTCCACTCTCACCCGCCACAACGACATTGACCAGCACCTATCCGGGCGGCGGGTCCCGAACCGGCGGGCGACACCGCCCGCGACACCGACATTCCACACCGGAACTCGCCCGGCGGGGGCCACCGGCGCGGCGTGCCCGGATTCACATCCACACCACCGGTCACCGTGCCGCCCGCCGTGAATCATGGAGGGGTCCGTCGCGCCTCGCACCGGGAGACCCATGACCACGCCACCAGCCCTCGTCATCTTCGACAACGACGGCGTCCTAGTCGACTCCGAACGCCTGTCCAACCGGATCTTCGCCGAACTCATCACCTCGCACGGGCTCCCCACCACCTTCACCGAGGCGGTGGAGCGGTACATGGGCCGCCGTACCACCGACTGCGTCGCCGACATAGAGGCACAGCTCGGCCGGCCGCTCGACCCCGGGTTCGTCGGCGCCTACGAGGCGCGGTGCGCCGAGACGCTCCGCGCCGAACTCACCGCCGTCGACGGCGTGGTCGACGTCCTCGACCGGCTCGACGCGGCGGGAGTGCCCTACTGCATCGCCTCGTCCGGCACCCCGGACGAGATCGCGTTGCGCCTGGCGGTGACCGGCCTGGCCGACCGGTTCGGCGACCGCGTCTACTCCGGGAGCATGGTCGCGCGGGGCAAACCCGCGCCGGACCTCTTCGAGTACGCGGCCGACCGGATGGGCGTCGCCCCCGGTGCCGCCGTCGTGGTCGAGGACTCCCCGCCCGGTGTCGTCGGCGCGAAGGCGGCGGGCGCGACGGTCATCGGACACGCGGCGCTGTTGCCCGCCGGTCGGCTCGCCGAGGCCGGGGCCGACCACGTCGTCACGGGAATGACGCAGGTCCCGCCACTTCTGGGTATTTGAGAGGCCCGGGCCCGGTTCTATCTACAATGGCGGGGCCGCACCGGTACGGCGCCACGACACGCTCCGGCCGGGCGGCGGGTCGTGGCCGTCATCCGGCACGGCCCCCGACCCGGCACGGTGACCACCGCCCGACGACGCCCATCCGGTCGATCGAGACCGCCGAAGCGATGACGTGAAGGTGTGAGGCACATGGCACGGACCTGGCGAGGACTTGCGATCGGGGCCGCGGTGGCGGCGGGGGCCGCCGCCGCGGGCTGGCTGCTCCACGACATCCCGTCCCAGGTGGGGCACCGTCCCCTGTCGCGCGGCGGCCCCCGCGCCGCACGCATCCGGCGGTCGCGGCAGTTCGACCGCGACAGCTTCGTCAACCCGATGCCCGCGAGCGAGGCGGTGGCGACGCCGCCGGTGAGCATCCTCAAGGAACTGACCGGTCACCGGCATCAACGCCGCCCGCAGGGCGTCGTGCCACTCGTGACACCCGTCGGGCTGGAGTCGCCCGGCGAGGGGCTCCGTGCCGCCTGGTTCGGGCACTCCACCGTCCTGATCGACATCGAGGGCCGGCGGATCCTGCTGGACCCGGTGTGGAGCCGGCGGGTGTCGCCGTCCCGGCTGGTCGGTCCGCGCCGACTGCACGAGGCCCCGATCGGCCTGGCCGCCCTGCCGCCGGTCGACGCGGTCGTCATCTCCCACGACCACTACGACCACCTCGACCGCGACACCGTCCTGGCGCTGGTGGAGGCCGGAGAGACCCGGTTCATCGTGCCGCTGGGCGTCGGCGCCCACCTCGACCGGTGGGGTGTCCCCGCCGACCGTTACACCGAACTGGACTGGAACGAGTCGGTCGACGTCGACGGCGTGACCGTGACCGCGACCGCCGCGCGGCACTTCTCCGGGCGCTGGTTCACGCGCAACGACACCCTGTGGGCGTCCTGGGTGATCGCGGGACGCGACCACCGCGTCTTCTACGGCGGCGACACCGGCTACTTCAAGGAGTTCCGCGACATCGGCACCCGGTACGGGCCGTTCGACCTGACGGTCCTGCCGGTCGGGGCGTACCACGAGTCGTGGCCCGACATCCACATGACTCCGGAGGAGGCGGTCGCGGCGCACCTCGACCTGAGCGGCCGGGTCCTGCTGCCGGTGCACTGGGCGACGTTCACACTCGCGATGCACCCGTGGGGCGAGCCGGTCGACCGGTTGTGGCGGGAGGCCAAGGAACGCGACGTGACGGCGGTGGTGCCGCGTCCCGGGGAGGTCGTGGACGTCGCCCAGCCGCCCCCGGTCGACGGTTGGTGGCAGACGATCAACCCGACCTGACGCGGGCGTGACCGGGCCGAATCGGCCGCGACATCGGCCCGAAACATCTCCGAGCCATGATCACCGTCATGCGGATCGACGAGGTGACCTGGGACGACACCGCGACGGCGACGCTCCGCGCCGCGCAGCGCGCCGAGATCGCCGAGACCTACGGCACCCCGGACAGTGAACCGGGCACCCCGCCGTCCGCCGCCGACATCGCGGTGTTCGTGGTCGCATACGCGGAGGACGGCGACCCGGTCGGCTGCGGCGGCCTCCGGGACCTCGGCGGCGGGGTCGGCGAGGTCAAACGCATGTACGTCGTCCCGTCGCGACGTGGGACCGGCGTGGCCCGGGAGGTGTTGACCGCGCTGGAGTCGTGGGCGCGGTCGCGGGGCTGGCGCGCCCTGTGGCTGGAGACCGGCGACCGTCAACCCGCGGCGATCCGGTTCTACCGCCGATGCGGATACCGTCCGGTCCCGGCGTTCGGCGCGTACGCCGACGAGCCGTCCTCGCGGTGCTTCGGCCGGCACCTGTGACCTCGGGCGGGCACCCGGCGGCCGCGTGGCCCTGCTCTCATCATGTGGGAGATTGCGGCGGATTGCGGTGAAATGCCGTAGGGTTTCGCACGTCATGCGGCACCTGCAGCTCCTTGTCTGCCGCGGCGGGGCTCGATAGCGAGCTGGCTCCCCGCCGCGGAGTCGGCCGTGCGCCAACGCCACTGGAGCTCGCCGCAATGCCGCGGCTCACAGACGCCGACCGCGCGTCGCGGAACCCGATCCCACCGGGTCGCCTCCAGAATCGCTTACGCCGCTGATTCCGATTCCGCCGAGGAGCCGTCGCACATGTCCCAGTTCGCCGCCAAGACCGCCCGGTACCGTCCCTACCACGAACAGTTCGCCGTAGACCTGCCCGACCGCACCTGGCCCGCCCGGCGGTTGACGTCGGCGCCGGCGTGGTGCGCGGTGGACCTGCGGGACGGCAACCAGGCGCTCATCGACCCGATGTCGCCGGACCGGAAGCGACGCATGTTCGACCTGCTGGTGGGAATGGGATACAAGGAGATCGAGGTCGGTTTCCCGGCGGCGAGCCAGACCGACTTCGACTTCGTGCGCAGCCTGATCGAGACCGACGCGATACCCGACGACGTGACCATCCAGGTCCTGGTGCAGTGCCGTGAGCACCTGATCGACCGGACGTTCGAGTCACTGCGCGGGGCGCCCCGCGCGATCGTCCACTTCTACAACTCGACCTCGACCCTGCAGCGGCGGGTGGTGTTCGGGATGGACCGCGACGCCATCACCGACATCGCGACACAGGGCGCCCGGCTGAGCATGAAGTACGCCGAGATCCACACGCCCGACACCGACATCCGTTACGAGTACTCGCCCGAGTCCTACACCGGCACGGAGCTGGAGTACGCCGTCGAGGTGTGCGGTGCCGTCACCGAGGTCATCGACCCCACACCCGACCGGCCGCTCATCGTGAACCTGCCCGCGACGGTGGAGATGGCGACCCCCAACGTGTACGCCGACTCGATCGAGTGGATGAACCGCCACCTGCCCCGGCGGGACAGCCTGATCCTGTCGCTGCACCCGCACAACGACCGCGGCACCGGGGTCGCCGCCGCCGAACTGGGCCTAATGGCGGGAGCCGACCGGGTGGAGGGCTGCCTGTTCGGCAACGGCGAACGCACCGGCAACGTGGACCTGGTGACGCTGGGCCTGAACCTGTTCAGCCAGGGCGTGGACCCCCGCGTCGACTTCTCCCACATCGACTCGATCAAACGGACCGTCGAGCACTGCAACCGGCTGCCGGTGCACGAACGGCACCCCTACGCGGGCGACCTGGTGTACACGGCGTTCTCCGGCTCCCACCAGGACGCCATCAACAAGGGCTTCGCGGCGATGCGGGCCGACGCCGCCGCCGCCGGGGTCCCGTTGGACGACTTCACGTGGCAGGTTCCGTACCTGCCGATCGACCCCAAGGACGTCGGACGCTCCTACGAGGCGGTCATCCGGGTCAACTCGCAGTCCGGCAAGGGCGGTGTCGCGTACCTGCTCAAGACCGAGTACGGCATGGAACTGCCGCGCCGGATGCAGATCGAGTTCTCGCACGTGGTGCAGGCGCACACCGACACCGCGGGCGGCGAGGTCACCGCGTCGGAGATGTTCGGCATCTTCCAGCGCGAGTACTCGGTGGACGAGCAGACCGGCCGCCGCATCGTCATCGGGGAGCACACCTCCTCGGCGTCGGCCGACGGCGTCGTCACCATCGACGCGCTGATCACCGTGGACGGACGCGAACGGAAGGTCTCCGGCGAGGCCAACGGTCCACTGTCGGCGTTCATCGCCGCACTGGCCGATGTGGACGTTAAGGTGAGTGTGTGCGACTACTCCGAGCACGCCCTGACCGCCGGCGAGACCGCCAAGGCCGCCGCCTACGTCGAATGCCAGGTGGGTGACCAGGTGCTGTGGGGGGCGGGAGTACACGAGAACATCGTCACCGCGTCCATGCGCGCCATCGCCAGCGCCGTCAACCGCGCCGCCTGACGCCCGATCCGGCGGCGGTGGAGGCCGCCGCCGGGTCACGGCCTCCGGCCCGTGGTGGCCACCGGAACGCACCTCCGGTGGCCCCCCACCACGACCTCCAACCCGGGATCCGCGAGCACGGCCATCAATATGTCCATGTTGGTCCACGGGTTACACGCGACGGGATCACCGACATGTCGGCGTCGAAGCAGCCGGGCGCGGTCGGCGGCGGCATCGCGCAGATCCATGAGCCCGTCGCAATCGAGCTGTTTCGTCGCCATCGAATATCCCGAGCCGGGTACGGCCGCCAATGCGCGTTGCACGGACTTGCTCGTGTGTTCTCTGCTCACGTCATTGAAATGCATACACAGTCAGAGTTCGAAACACGGATTGGCGAGGGCGACTCGAAGTCCACACTCCTTCGCCGACTTCAGCGCCGCCGGCAACGCCGGGTGCGGATGCGGAGCCTCGACGTCGAGCACGCACCACACCTCGTCGTACGCGGTATAGCGGTCCTCACTGCAGTGGGGTGCTCGCGCCTGGTGTGTCGCAGCCTCACGGACCAGATCCAGCGGTTCCCCTCGACCCGACGCGACCTTCACCGTGATCGGAATGGAGTGGAGTCGTCGCTTAAGAGCTTCGATGTAGTGCCTACTCGCGTACTCGTCTTCGCAGTAGATCAGGAATCGCCGATTCTCAGGCCGTTGCCGTCGCGCCCGACCGAGGTTCTTCTGCCGCTTCACCGAGGTTCCTGTGCTGCTTGATCGCGGCCGCCAGCGCGGCCCGCGCGTCGTCATCGAGGAATGGGACCGCTCCGAAGCGCCCCACCAGATATCTCTTCTCAAGGCTCGCCGAGTCACGTTCCTGGAAGTCGCTCAGCGGGAACAGGGTCGTCGCTCCGGTCCGATGATCCTTCTCCGTGAACCACACCTGATCCCGTTCCAGTTTCAGCGTGGTGTTCCGCCCCAACAACGAGGTGTCATGTGCCGTGAACACGATCTGGGCACGGTGCGGGTTGACCTCGGGATCCTGGAACAGGGAGACGAGGACGGCCGAGAGATAGGGGTGGAGCCGGGCGTCGAGTTCGTCGACGCAGAGGGTCGCGCCGTGCGCCAGGGCCTCGAACACCGGTCCCAGCATACCGATCCAGGTCTGCGTTCCGCTGGATTCCTCTCGGAGGGCCAAGGCATAGCGCCCGGACTCGACTTCGTGGACGGTTTTCACGCGGTGAGAGAGACTGCCCTGAAATACGATCCTTCCGCCCACGCTCTCCTGAAAGAACTGCTGCATTCTCTCCAGAGCGGAACGAAGACCGTCGTCCGCCTCCGCCTCATCGACCTGCACTCCCGCGACTCCGACGTCGGCCAATCGCAACAACGGCAACAACAGGTCGGCGCGTTCCCTGCGGTTCGATGCCAGATACCGCTCGATGGTGTCGTCGAGGCGAGCGGAGAAGTCGAAATCAGTGGCCACGATCAGGCCGCGATCGAACCAGTGGCGAATGGCGCCCAACAACCGGTGCCCCTGGGCGGCGGCGACCGACAGATAGAGGCTGTTCGGCCGGAGAAGGTCACCGATCATTTTGACGCGGCCGGTGAGAGATCGCCCGAATTTCGGGGAACCGTCACCGGAGCGTTCGAACAGCCGACGGATTCTTCCCTGCGGATAGTCGTACAGCCATTCGGAGGTGATTCGTTCGTCGTCGCAGGCGAAGCCGTACTGGTAACGAACTCCCTGTAGTACGAACTCGGCTTCGACCTCGGTGAGGTGTGCCGCCTTGTCCGGCCGGAGTCCGAACGGGGCTCGCGGCACGCCTCCGGATGGATCCCATTGCCGGAAGGAAGACAGGACGGCGAATCTCATCCACGCGATCGCGTCGATGACGTTGGACTTTCCGGAGGCGTTCGGGCCGTATATCGCGGTCGCTGGCACGGTACGGTACGCGCTTCTCGGTACCTCGCCTTCGGCGCGTTCCGCACGGGGCTTGTCGGCGATGAGGCTGAGTTCCTGTTCGTCACGGAGCGACGCATGGTTGGCCACTCGAAATCGCAACAACATATGACACCTCCTCGACCGACATTGCACTTTATCGCCTGATTACGTCGAAGTTCAACGAAAATCACCGATAAAAGTGACGTGAGAGCCGCGAGTCTGTGGTCGAAGGGTGGGGGGGTGAGGTGGGTCAGGACTTGAAGAGACGGGACAGCAGACCCGGCTTGCGGGGCGGGGTGGCCACACCGCCGTGGCGCTGGAATACGTCGTCGACCTGTGTCCTGTCGTAACCGCGCAGCACGATGTCGAGCTGCGGGGGTGGCAACGGTTCGCCTCCCCCGGCGTGGTTGGCCTCCACCGCCGCCAGGAACTCGTCCACCTTGACCGGGTCGTACCCGCGCAGCACGACGGGGAACTGATAGGGGTTCGACACGACTGCCTCTCGTTCGTCGGAGCCGCCGCTGTCGGCCCCGGGGTCTAGGCTCGCGGCATGGTGACGCACGTCGATCTTAGACCTTCCGACGCCCGTACGCTGCGGACGTATCACGCGGACTCCGGCGGCTCGGACGTGATCGTGTGGTGTCACGGCACCCCCAATCTCGGCGAACCACCCGCGCCGCTGTTCGCCGCCGCCGCCGCGCTCGGCCTTCGGTGGGTGTCCTACGACCGCCCCGGCTACGGCGGATCGACGCCGACGCCGGGCCGCGACATCGCCTCGGCCGCCGAGGACATCGCGCGGGTCGCCGACGCCGCCGGGGCCGAGCGGTTCGCCGTCATGGGGCACTCCGGCGGCGGCCCGCACGCCCTGGCCGCCGCCGCGTTGCTGCCCGACCGGGTCACCGGTGTCGTGTGCGGCGCGGGCCTGGCGCCCTTCGACGCGGCGGGACTCGACTGGTTCGCCGGAATGGCGCCCGCCGGTGCCGCCGAGTTGCGGGCGGCGCAGCGGGGACGAGAGGCGCTGCGGGAGAAGCTGGCCGCGTCGAAGTTCGATCCCGAGCAGTTCACCCCGTCCGATCACGCGGCACTGGAGGGCGACTGGGACTGGCTCAACCACGTCGCCGGGCACGGACTCGACTCCGGCCTCGACGGCATGATCGACGACGACGTCGCCTACGTGTCGCCGTGGGGCTTCGACGTCGCGGCCATCGCCGCACCGGTGATCCTGCTGCACGGCGACGCCGACCGGATCGTCCCGGTGGGCCACGCCGAGTGGCTCGCCGAACGACTTCCGTCGGGGCACCGGATGATCCTGCCCGGCGAGGGGCACATATCGGTGCTGTCGGGCGCCACCGCGGCCCTGGACCGGTTGGCGGCCCTGACCCGCTGACCCGTCACCACCCTGCTCCCTCCCGTACGGCCACCCCGCCGTCCCGCTTGGTCCCCTTCGGCTTGGTCCCCGGCATTGCGCGCTTGGTCCCCGCCGAATGGGACATTCAGGCCGAAAACGGGCACGGGAGATCGAAAAGCACCGCCGGGCCGGGACCAAGCGCGACCCGGCGGGGACCAAGCGCAGTCAGCGGTGGGGGGTCAGGGGGCGGGTCAGGCGTTGGGCACCTCGGTCTGGACCTCGGCGTCGGGGAGGATCGCCGCCGCCAGTTCCGAGGTCGGCCGGATCTCGCCGGACTCGATCTGCTCGGCGAAGTGGCAGGCGACCCGGTGGCCGGTGCCGATCTGCCGCAGCTCCGGCCGCTCGGTGTCGCAACGGGTCTCCTGTCGCCACGGGCACCGGGTGTGGAACCTGCAGCCGGCGGGCGGGTTCGCCGGGGACGGCAGGTCGCCCGTCAACAGGATGCGTTCCCTGGTCTCCTCGACCAGCGGGTCCGGCACCGGCACCGCCGACATGAGCGCCTTCGTGTACGGGTGACGCGGCGCGGCGTACAGGTCGTCGCTCGACGCCTCCTCCACCAGGTTGCCCAGGTACATCACACCGATGGTGTCGGAGATGTGCCGCACCACGGCGAGGTCGTGCGCGATCACCAGGTACGTGAGGCCGAGCTCCTGTTGGATGCCCTCCAGCAGGTTCAGCACCTGCGCCTGGATCGACACGTCGAGCGCGGACACCGGTTCGTCGCAGATGATGAGGTCGGGTTCCAGGACGAGCGCCCTGGCGATGCCGATCCGCTGCCGCTGCCCGCCGGAGAACTCGTGCGGGTAACGGGACAGCGCGTTGCCGGGCAGGCCGACCGCGTCGAGTGTCTTGAGGACACGTTTGCGGCGTTCGTCCCGGGTCTTGCCGATGTCGTGGGCGGCGAGGCCCTCCACCAGGATCGACTCCACGTTCTGGCGCGGGTCGAGGCTGCCGAGCGGGTCCTGGAACACCATCTGGAGCCGGTTGCGGCGCCGCCGCATCTCCTTCTCGGACAGTTGCGCCAGGTCGGTGCCGTCGAAGACGACCTTGCCGGCGGTGATCTCGTTCAACCGCAGCACCGCCCGGCCGAGGGTGGTCTTGCCGCAACCGGACTCGCCCACCAGGCCGTAGGTCTGGCCGGACTCTATGCTCAGCGACACGCCGTCGACGGCGTACACGTGGCCCACCGTCCGGTCGAAGACGATGCCGCGCCGGATCGGGAAGTGGACCTTGAGATCGTGCAGTTCCAGCAGGCTCATCGGCCGTCCTCCGTCGCTATCACCGCGGGCGGTTCGTGCGTCGTCACCGGGTTCACGCAGCGGTACCGGTGACCGGTGAGGGCCTCCGTCAACGCGGGCGGCCCCTGTAGACACTCGATGGTGTAGTGGTCGCAGCGGGGCGCGAAGGCGCATCCGTCGGCCCACGCGATGTTGTCGTTCACCGAACCCCGGATCGGCTTCAACGGCTCGCCGCGCGGGGCGTCCAGCCGGGGGATGGAGTTCAACAGACCCACCGAGTACGGGTGGGTGGGCGCGGCGAACAGCGGACGCCGGGCGGCGGCCTCCACGACCTTCCCCGCGTACAGCACGTTGATGTCGTCGCACAGTCCCGCGACGACACCGAGGTCGTGCGTGATCATGAGCAGCGCGGTGCCCTGGGAGTCGACCAGTTCCTTGAGGAGTTCCAGGATCTGCGCCTGGATCGTGACGTCCAACGCGGTGGTCGGTTCGTCGGCGATCAACAGCCGGGGGGCGCACGCGACCGCCATGGCGATGAGCGCGCGCTGCCGCATGCCGCCCGACATCTGGTGCGGGTATTCGCGGAGCCGCCGGGTCGGGTCGGGGATGCCGACCTTCTCCAGCAGGACCGCCGCCTCCTTACGGGCCGCCTCGCCCCGCAGCTTCCGGTGCCGGGTGAGGATCTCGGTCACCTGGACGCCGATCGGCACGACCGGGTTCAGTGAGGACAACGGGTCCTGGAAGATCATGGCGAGCTGCGATCCGCGCAGGTCCCGCATCTCCTCGGACCGCAGCTTCAAAAGCTCGATGCCGTCGAACACGACGGAGCCGCCGATCTTGACGTTGCGCCCCGACAACAGCCGCATCAACGCCAGCGACGTGACGCTCTTGCCGCAACCGGATTCGCCGACCAGGCCCACGACCTCGCCCTGGTCGACGGTGAACGATACCCCGTCCACGGCCCGCACGTCGGGCTTGCCGCGTTGGGTGAACGTCACCGTCAGTTCGTCCACTGTAAGCAGAGACATGGCATCACTTCCGCAGCTTCGGATCGAGGGATTCGCGCATCGCCTCGCCCAGTAGTGTGAAACCGAGCGCGGTGATGATGATGACGATCGCGGGGTAGATCGCCAACTGTGGTGCCCCGCTGAGGAACCGCTGGGCGTCGGCGAGCATGCTGCCCCACTCCGGGTAGGACGTGTCGGGGTTGCCCAGACCGAGGTACGACAACGCCGCCGCCTCGATGATCGCGGTCGCCAGGCTCAGGGTCCCCTGCACCAACACCGGTCCCAGCGAGTTGGGCACGATGTGGCCCAACACGATCCGTCGTCGCTTGACGCCCAACGCGTTGGCGGCCAACACGTAGTCCGAGTGCGACTGCGCCAGCATCGATCCCCGTAGCAGTCGCGCGAAGATCGGCACCTGTGTGACACCCACGGCCACCATGACGGTCAGCAGGCTCGGACCGAGGATCGCGGCGACGCTCACCGCCAGCAGCAGCGACGGCATCGCCAGCAGCATGTCGACCACGCGCATGATGACCGCGTCCACGCGCTGCCCGACCCGGCCGCCGAGGCCGACCGCGGCACCGGCGAGCCCGCCCAGTAGCGCGCCCACCGCGAATCCGAGCCCGGTGGCCACGACGCCGACCAGCAACGACTGGCGGGCGCCCACGATGATGCGGGACAGCTCGTCCCGGCCGGCGTTGTCGAGGCCGAGCCAGTTCTCGGCGCGCGGCCCGACGAAGATGTTCTGGTTCTGGAAGACCTCGTGGTCCCAGGTGCGGGCCTCCGGGTCGTAGGGGGCGAGCCAGGGCGCCAGGATCGCGATGACCAGGAACAGCAGCACGATGACGGCACCGGAGACCGCCATCGGGTTCCGCTTGAGCCGACGGAACGCCTCCCGCCACAGTCCGAGGCCGTGTTCGGGTTCGGCGCGTGCCGCCGTGAGTTCGGCGAGCCGGTCGATCTTGTCCGTCTTGGTCGTCATCAGCGCACCCGCACTCTCGGGTCCAGGACACTGTAGGAGATGTCCACCAGCAGGTTGATCAGCACGTATGTCGTGGCGATGAGCATGATGAAGCCCATCAGCACCGGATAGTCGCGGAAGTCGATGGCGGTGCGGATGAACGAACCGATGCCGCCGAAGGCGAACACCGACTCGGTGAGGACCGCGCCCGACAGCAGCCCGCCGGTGAGCAGGCCGATGGCGGTCACCACCGGGAGCATCGCGTTACGCAACACGTGCCGGACCCGCACCGTGTTCTCCTGCAACCCCTTGGCTTCGGCGGTGCGGACGTAGTCCTCGCCCAGCACCTCCAGGACACTGGCGCGGGTCATCCGCACGATGATCGCCAGCGGGATGCTCGACAGCGCCAGCCCCGGCAGGATCAGGTGCGCGAAGGCGTCCCAGGAGGCGTCGAACTCCCCGGTCAACAGGCCGTCCAGGACGTAGAAGCCGGTGGGATGGGTGGCGTCGATGCCGGGCGTCTGGCGTCCGCTGGAGGGCAGCAGACCCAGGTTCACCGCGAATATGACCTTGAACAGGTACGCCAGGAAGAACACCGGGACGCAGATGCCGACGAGTGAACTGGTGACGGCACCGAAGTCCAGCAGTCCGCCGCGGCGGCGCGCCGCCAGGTATCCCAGCGGGATGCCGACGACCGTGGCGATGACCATCGCCGTCAGGGCCAGTTCCACCGTGGCGGGGAACCGGGTGAAGAACTCCTCGGTCACCGGCCGGCCCGACTGGATGGAGGTGCCGAGGTCCAGGGAGGCCAGCCGTTTCATGAATCGGCCGTACTGTACCCAGATCGGCTCGTCGAGTCCGAGGGTCGTCCGGATCTCCGCCCGCTGTTGGGCGGTGCCGCGGTCGCCGAGGATCGCGGCCTCGGGGCCGCCGGGGAGCCGGTGCAGCCAGACGAACAACAGGATCGACAGGCCGAACAGCGTCGGTATCAATTGCAGCAGCCGCCGCACGATGAAGCGCAACACTTCGATCTCACGCCTTCCGGTGATCGGAACCAGAGACCAGGCAGCCCGGCCGACCAGAGTGGATCTGGGCAGCCGGGCGCCGCTGGTCTTCGGTTACTTCCAGGAGATCTCGGCGAACTGCTCCTGAGTCAGGGCCGAGGTCGTTGGCGGGTTCACGTCCGGGGAGAACGCGATGGACGGCGGGGAGTGCGAGATCGGGACACCCGGCACGTACTCCATGATGAGGGCGTTGATCTCCTTGTACATCTCCACGCGGGTGGCCGGGTCCGGTTCGGTGTTGACCTCGGCGAGGGCGTCGAAGATCTCCTCGTTCTCGAAGCCCCAGGCGCCCTGGTAGTTGGCGAACCAGGTGCCCATGAAGTTGTACGCCTCGTTGTAGTCACCGGTCCAGCCCAGCAGGTAGATGCCGCACTCGCTGGCGTCCACGGCGGTCAGGTAGTCGGGGGACCACTTCATCGCCTTGGCGTTGACGGTGATGCCGACCGCCTCCAGGTCGGCCTTCAGCGACTCGAAGATGTCCTTGGGAGCCGGCATGTAGGGCCGGGTCACCTCGGTCGGGTAGCAGAAGTCGATCGTCAGGTCCTCTTCACCGGCGTCGGCGAGCAGGCCCTTGGCGGTGTCGGCGTTGTAGTCGTAGGTCGGCACGTCCTCGGCCCAGCCGTCGAGGGTGGGGGCGAGGAACTGGGTCGCGACGGTGCCGCCCTCGGGGAGGATCGTGTCGACGATCTTCTGCCGGTCGAGGGCGTGCGCGAGCGCCTGGCGGACCTCGAGCTTCTCGAGCGCCGGGTTCTGTTCCTGGGTGATTCCCAGGTACATCAGGTTGAACACGCCACGGGTCGGCACCTGGAATCCGGCGTCCAGCAGCGGCTGGACGTCCTGCGGGGCGACCAGGTCGTAGCCGTGGATGTCACCGGCCTCCAACGCCTGCTTGCGCGCGTTCTCGTCGGAGATGGTCCGGACGATCACGGTCTTGACGCCGGCCTTCTCGCCCCAGTACTCGTCGTTGCGTTCGAGGGTGACCTCACGGTTGCCCTTGTTCCACTCCGCGTACTTGAACGGTCCGGTGCCCGCGACCGTACCGACCTCCTGGCTGTAGGTCGGGTAGGTCAGGCTGTCGCCCTCCGCCGGCGGTTCGGCGGCGGCGTACGCCTCGAGCGACTTGGGGCTGTGGATGCCCATGGAGGCGAGGGTGAAACCACCGGGCAGCTTGGCCGAGTACTCGTTGACCTCGATGACGGGGGTCAACTCGTCCTGCGCGGTGCAGGACTTGTAGTTCGGGGCCGGGGTCTGCTCGTTCTCGTTCGCGGCGAAACCACCGAAGGTGTCCTGCCAGTAGGCCGAGAAGTTCGAGCTCTGGTAGGTGCCCTCCCAGTTGAACCAGCGGTCGAAGTTCGCACAGACGACCTCGGCGGTCAGGGCCTCACCGTCGTGGAACTTGACGCCCTCACGGAGGTGGAAGGTCCAGACCGTGCCGTCCTCGGACTGCTCCCAGGTCTCGGCGAGGCCACCGACGATCTCGGTGCCCCCGACCTCGTGGGTCAGCAGTGTCTCGAGGACCTGCCGGGTGACCCGGAAGGTCTCGCCGTCGGTCGACAGGCTCGGGTCGAGCGACTCGGGGTCGCCGGCCCCGGCGAAGATGAACGGCTTGTTCTCGTCACCGCCGCCGTCTTCTCCTCGTTCGCTGGCGCACCCTGCGGTGGCGACCGCGACGACCGCAGCGGCCGTCAGCGCCACGGCGCCTCTGATTCTCTTGGTTCGCATTCGTCCACCTCAAGGGGGTTTGGTGGGTTCTCCACAGAACTCTGTGACCCAGACCCTATTACCGTCGTCACGGCTTGTGAACGTCGCCACCCGCGGTTGATACCGAATTGTGCCCAACCGTTACCGTCCCGCCTACTGCCGGATAGAAGTCCGACATATCCCGGCAAATCCGCGAATTTATATCCACTGATTTATGGGATGCGGGTTCCCTTGTCCCCTATTGAATCAGCCGGCGCCCCTCGAACGCACGCCCCAAGGTCACCTCGTCGGCGTACTCCAGGTCGCCACCCACCGGCAGACCCGAGGCCAACCGGGACACCGCCAAGCCCATCGGCCCGATCATCAGGGCCAGATACGTCGCGGTCGCCTCACCCTCGGTGTTGGGATCGGTGGCGATGATGACCTCCTTGGTCGCCCCCGCCTGCAACCGCATCATCAGCTCACGGATCCGCAGGTCGTCCGGCCCCACCCCGTCGAGCGGATTGATCGCCCCGCCCAGCACGTGGTAACGGCCCCGGAACTCCCCGGTCCGCTCCACCGCGATGATGTCCTTGGGCTCCTCGACCACACAGATCAACTCGTCGCCCCGCCGCGGATCCCGGCAGATCCGGCACTGCTCCTCGGTCGCGACGTTCCCGCACACCGTGCAGAACCGCACCTGCTCCTTCACGGTGCGCAACACGTCGGCCAACCGGTCCACGTCCGCCTTGTCACTGCCCAACACGTGGAACGCGATCCGCTGTGCGCTCTTGGGACCGATCCCCGGAAGCCGACCCAGCTCGTCCACCAGGTCGGCGAGTGCGCCCTCGTACACCCCGGCTCACATTCCCGGCAGGCCGAGGCCGCCGCTGAAGCCGGTCATCGCCTCGGTGATCGGGCCGAGCTTCGCCTCCGCCATCGCCCTGGCGTCCTCGTTGGCGGCGTGCACCGCCGCGACCACCAGGTCCTCCAGCGTCTCGACGTCCTCCGGGTCGACCGCCTTCGGGTCGATCTTGACGGCCTTGAGCTCACCGGCGCCGTTGACGGTCGCCGACACCAGGCCGCCGCCGGCCGACGCGGTCACCTCCGCCACCGCCAACTCCTGCTGAGCCGCCAGGTAATCGGCCTGCATCTGCTGCGCCTGCTGCAGAAGCTGCTGCATGTCGGCGCCACCACCGGGAAACATACGGATCTCCTCGCTTCAACGACTACTACGAATCAGATCAACCCTAGGTCGTGTGCCGGGATACCGCGAGGTCGGTGCGGTGCCGCCGGGAATCACCGCGACCGGCCGGCCGTCACAACCGTTTCGCGCCGACCTTGTTGGCGAACAACTCCACCGCCTGGTCCATGCTGACCGACTTGCGCGCGGCGGCCGGCGGAGGCGGAGGCGGTGCCGCCGCCATCGGCGGCTCCTCCTCGTCGAAGGGTTCCTCGTCCGGCCACGGCGGGTCGTCGGCGGGCGGTGGCGCCGCCGCCGGACGTGGCGGTGGCGCCGGTGCGACGGGCGGGGCCGCCACCGGCTGGGGAACCGGTGCCGGGGGCGCGGGGGCGGCGGCCGGCGGCCGGGCGGCGGGCCTCGCCTCGCCCACCTCGCACCTGACCCGCCACTTGCCGCCCAGGACCTCCGCCAGCGCACCGGTGAAGATCCGCAACGCGGCGTCGCCCTGGAGCGCGTTGGCGTGGAACTGGTGGCGGAACGTCAACACCAGCGTGTCGCCCTCCACACCGGTGACGGTGGCCTCCATGAGGTACGCGGCCACGGTCTTCTTCTGCGCCCGCACCGCCTGCTTGACCTGCTCCCACCGGGAACGGACCAGTCCGAACCGGTCGCCGTCCCCCGCCGGCGGTGCGGCGGGTGGTGGCTCGGGGGCCGCGGCCGGAGCGGGCTCCGGTCGCGGTGGTGCGGCGGGAGGTGTCGGCGGCGCGGTCGGCGGTGGTGACGCCTGCGGCGTCGCGGGTGCCGGTGGCGCGGCGGACACCGGTGCGGAGGTCGGCGGGGCCGGCTCCGGAGCGGCCGGGGGCGCCTGCACGGCGGGCGCGGGCTGCGGTGAGGCGGCGGGGGCGACCGGCGGCGGCATGGCCGCGACGCCGCGCTCCAACTGTTCCAACCGCTGCAGCAGACCCGCGCTCGAATCATCCACAGTGGGCAGTATCGCGCGGGCGCAGGCGAGTTCCAGCAGCAGCCGGGGCGCCGTCGTGCCGCGCATCGCCGCCAGGGTGTCGTGCACGATCTCGGCCATCCGGGTCAGGGTCGCCGTCCCCATCCGCAGCGCCTGCCCCGTCATCCGCTCCAACACCTCCGACGGGACGTCGATGAGGCCCTGGGCCTTGGCGTCGGGGACCTGGTTCAGGACGATCAGGTCCCGCAACCGCTCCAACAGGTCGGTGGCGAACCGGCGCGGATCGTGCCCGGCGCCCAACACCCTGTCCACCGTCGCGATGGCGGCGGCGCCGTCGAGATCGGCGAGCGCGTCACACATCTCGTCCAGCAGCCCGCCGTCGGTGACGCCCAGCAGCGACACCGCGTGCCGGTACGTCACGCCCTCCGGCCCGGCACCGGCGATCAACTGGTCCAGCACCGACAGGGTGTCCCGCGCCGACCCGGCACCCGCCCGGATCACCAGCGGGTACACCTCCGGTGCGACGGTGACGCCCTCCGCCTCGCACAACTGCTCGCACAGCCCCCGCATGGCCACCGGCGGCATCAACCGGAACGGGTAGTGGTGCGTCCGGGACCGGATCGTCGGCAGCACCTTCTCCGGCTCGGTGGTCGCGAAGATGAACATGACGTAGTCCGGCGGTTCCTCCACCAGCTTCAGCAGGGCGTTGAACCCCGCCGACGACACCATGTGCGCCTCGTCGATCACGTACACCTTGAAACGGGAGTTCACCGGCGCGAACACCGCCCGCTCCCGCAGATCCCGGGCGTCGTCCACACCACCGTGGCTCGCCGCGTCGATCTCGATGACGTCGATGGAACCGGGCCCGCCGATCGCCAGCGCCACACACGAGTCGCACTCGCCGCACGGGGTCGACGTCGGCCCCTGCTTGCAGTTCAGCGACCGGGCGAGGATCCGGGCACTGGACGTCTTCCCGCAACCCCGGGGGCCCGAGAACAGGTACGCGTGGTTGAGCCTGCCGTTGTCGATGGCGGCGATCAACGGCCCGGTGACGTGGTCCTGGCCGATCACCTCGGCGAAACTCTGCGGCCGATACTTGCGATACAGCGCCAACGCCACCGCGCCTACCTCCTCGGCTCCTGAAACCCGGTCGTCAGGCCGACGGCCGTCGATACGCCCGGCCGCGCGGGCCACGGACGGTGTGATCACCGGCCGTCGTCCACCGTCGCCCCGGTCGCTAACCAGGATAGGGCGACCGTATGACGCCGCGCCGCCTGCCGCCGTCCCCGGCCGGCGTTTCCGACGCGACGGGTGTCGCGACTCACCCGCCCTGCGCGGCGGCCTCGGCGATGTCGGTACGGAACGCCGCGCCCGGGAAACCCGCCCGGCCGCACAGGTCGTACGCGGCCCGCCGGGCGTCGGCGAGGTCCGTGCCGGTGGCGGTACAGGCCAGCACCCGGCCGCCCGCCGTCACCAGGACCCCGTCCGCGTCCAGGGCCGTGCCCGCGTGGAACACCCCCGGCAGGTCCCCGCCGTGGACGGGCTCACCGGTGCGCGGCGCCTCCGGGTAACCCGCCGAGGCCATGACGACGGTGACCGCCGCGCCATCCCGCCACTCCAGCGGCGGATGCTCGGCGAGCCGCCCGCGCGCGGCGGCGTCCAGCAGCCCCGCCAGCGGGGTCCGCAACAACGCCAGTACCGCCTGGATCTCCGGATCCCCGAACCGGCAGTTGAACTCGATGACGCGCAGGCCACGCGGCGTCAACGCCAGACCGCAGTACAACGCCCCGACGAAGCCGTCGCCCCGGCGCGCCAGCTCCGCCAGCGTCGGGTGCGCGACCTTCGTCATGATCTCCTCGACCAGACCCGGGTCGGCCCACGGCAGCGGCGTGTACGCGCCCATGCCACCGGTGTTGGGGCCGGCGTCGCCGTCACCGAGCCGTTTGAAGTCCTGCGCCGGAAGCAGCGGCACCGCCGTACGCCCGTCGGTCACCACGAACAGCGACACCTCGGGACCCGCCAGGTACTCCTCCACGATCACGGTCCCGCACGCGGCGGCGTGGTCGAGCGCCGCCTGCCGGTCCTCCGTGACGAGCACGCCCTTACCCGCGGCCAGCCCGTCGTCCTTGACGACGTACGGCGCGCCGAACTCGTCGAGCGCGGCGGCCGCCTCCTCGGGCGTCCGGCACAGCCGGGCGTCGGCCGTGGGCACGCCCGCGGCGGACATGACCTCCTTGGCGAACGCCTTGGAACCCTCGATCCGGGCGGCACCCGCGTCCGGGCCGAAGCAGGCGATCCCCTTGGCGCGGACCGCGTCGGCGACACCGGCGACCAACGGGGCCTCCGGTCCCACCACCACCAGGTCCGCGCGGGTCTCCACCGCCAGGGCGGCGACCGCCGCCGGATCGGTCGCGTCTACGGGACGGATCTCCCCCGACGCGGCCATGCCCGGATTACCGGGCGCGCAGATGAGGGTGTCGACGGCGGGATCGGAAGCCAGGGACGCGGCCAGGGCGTGTTCCCGCCCGCCCGTGCCGATGAGAAGGACTCGCACGGTCTGCAGAGTCTATGGGGCGGCACCGCGCCGGAGGACACCGGCGTGCGGGTGAACTGGTGAAACGCCCCGGGATCCGGCCCCGGACATGAAAAGGGCCTCCCACGCACCCGCAAGAGCCCGCTTATCCTTGCTGCCTTCCGGCCCTGGGGAGGTTCACGGGGTAACGCCGCGTGAGAGGCATCCCCACCTTACACACCGCCGCCCCGAACCGGTGCTCAGGCCACCGCCGACGCCAGTGGGAGGAGTTCCGACAGGTCCGCGCGGGTACCGCTCGCCGAGATCCGGCCGTCGGCGACGGCGTCTGCGAACCCGACCCGGCCCGCCGCCAACGCGAGAAACGTCACAGGGTCGGTCTCGACCACGTTGGGCGGGGTCCCCCGCGTATGGCGGGGACCCGGAACACACTGCACCGCACCGTACGGCGGCACCCGGACCTCCACGGTCCGGCCGGGCGCCTTGGCCGCCAACTCGGACAGCAGCGCCCGCACCGCGTCGCGCAATACCTCTTTCCCGGGGCCGTCCGCGGAGTCCAACTCCGCCACCGCCCGGCGGACCGCGTCCGAATTCACATCACGAGCCACGAGGCCAGACGATAGCCGGTATCACCGACCGCCTGACGGATAACGATTTTCGTACAATCACCTGAAGACGTGGCCTGCGCTGGCGGCCGCGAGCGGCGGCAGGGCATAGTGGCCGTTGCGATGGACGACGACGTGGCCCGCTCCCCGCGACCACGTGCCGAGGAGCAGTGAGCAGTGAATACGACGACTCAGCACCGCGCCCGGCCGCGCCGATGGCTTCGGGTGGCGGCGGTGACGCTGGCCGGCCTGGTGGCCGCCGTGGCACCGGTGACCGCCGTTCCGGCTCACGCGGACCCGGTCGGGATCCAGGTGACGATCAGCCCCAACCCGGCGCAGGCCAAGGTGGGGCAGAGCGGCACCTCGGTGACCATCACGCTCACCAACACCAGTAACGACAAGCCCTCGGACAACGTCCAGGCGCAGGTCGGTCTCACCGGTGTCGAGCAGCACGCCGACTTCACCGTCAACCAGGGAAGCTGCCAGTCGGTCCAGGGCAACTCCGTCAGCTGCGGCGCGCTCCAGCCGCGCGCGGCCATCTCCTTCACCGTCGACGTCGTGGCGCGTTCCAACAGCACGCTCGCCCCCGACCAGACCGCCAACGGCACCCTCTCCGTCTCGATCTCCCCGCCGAACAGCGGCAACGGCAGCGGCACCGTCACGATCATCGGGGCCGCGCAGACCGCGCCCAGCATCAGCGGCAAGGTCGTCGACATCGAGTCCGGCGACCCGGTCGAGGGTGTCAAGGTCACCGCCGTCGACTCCAAGGGCGCGTCATTCGAGGCCACCACCGACTCCGGCGGCATGTTCACGATCAACCAGCAGATCGCGGCGGGCGAGGTGAAACTCACCTACACCAAGGAGGGTTTCGAGACCAGGGAGGAGACCAAGACCGCCGTCGCGGGCCTGGCGCTCAACGCCGACGCCCGGTTGACCACGGCGGCCTCCGACGAGGAGTCCCCGGCGGAGGAGTCACCGTCGCCGACCCCCGAGGAGGTGGCCGCCGAGGAGGACGGCGGATTCGGGACGCTCATGTGGGTCCTGATCATCCTCGGCGCACTGCTCGTGATCGGCGGCATCGTCGCGATCGTGATGCTGGTCCGCAAGGGCAAGCGCGACGACGATGACGACGACCTGCCCCCGCTGCCCGACGTCCCGTCCGTTCACCGGCCGACCGCGACCCAGACCGGCCGGCTCGGCGTGTACGACGCGGCACCCCGGCGACCCGGGATGGACGCACCGACGATGATCCACAGCGGCCCGTTGGTGAACGACGACGACCTCGCCCGTTACGGGCAGGAACCCGGCTCCGGATTCGGCCCGTCCTACGACGACCGGGCCACCCGGCAGATGGATCCGGGCGGCGCGGACGCCACCCGGATGTACCCCACCTCGGGTGCGGGCCAGAGCGGCCACCCGACCTCCGGACCCGGCGCCGGCTACCCGACCTCGGGCCCCGGCGTGGGTTACCCCACCTCCGGACCCGGTGCGGGCTATCCCACCTCCGGTGCCGGTCAGGGCGCGGACGCCACCCGGATGTACCCCACCTCCGGCGCGGGGCAGAGCGGCCACCCGACGTCCGGACCCGGCGCCGGCTATCCCACCTCGGGACCCGGTGCGGGCTATCCCACCTCCGGTGCCGGTCAGGGCGGCTACCCGACGTCGGCGCGCCCGGCGGTTCCTGGGGCGACCGCCGTGACCCCTCGCCCCCCGCACAGCAGGGCGGCTGGGGTGCGCCGCAGGGTGATCAGCGTCATGACGGCGGTTGGGGCCGCGGGTACGACGAGCCGGCCTCGTACGGCGGCCAGGCGCAGGGCCAGGGCGGCCAGGACGACGACTGGAGTCGCTTCGGCGCCCGGAACGACCGTCCGCAAGACCAAGGGCCGCAAGGCGACTGGGGTGACCGGCGTCAGGACGAGTGGGGACGCGGCGGGGACGACCGCCAGCCCCGGCAACGCCGGTACGGTGACGAGGGTTACGACGACCGCCCGCAGTCCTGGTGACGCGCCCACGGGCGTGAGCAGCGGCGGGAACGAGTCGCTAGACTCGGGACCGAGGTGGCACGGTTCGTTCCGATGCGGCCTCTGTCGTTTCGCCGGCCGACGGCGGCGACCTCGACCACAAGCCACCGCCGTGAGCGGAACGCCCGCGACACGGCAAAACCGCTGACGAGGAGCACCAGTGGCCCGAGGTGACGGGCGGCTCACCCACGAACTGGATCCCCACGACGCCGGACCACAGGACGCCTGTGGCGTGTTCGGCGTGTGGGCACCCGGGGATGAAGTCGCCAAACTGACCTATTTCGGGCTCTACGCCCTCCAGCATCGCGGCCAGGAGGCGGCGGGTATCGCCGTCTCGGACGGCGCCTCGGTGACCGTCTACAAGGATCTCGGCCTGGTGGCGCAGGTCTTCGACGAACCCACTCTCGCCCCGCTCACCGGCCATGTGGCGATCGGGCACGCCAGGTACTCCACCACCGGTTCCCCCACCTGGGAGAACGCCCAGCCGACGCTCCGGTCGACCACGACCGGCACGACGATCGCGCTCGGCCACAACGGCAACCTCACCAACACCGCGGAACTGGCGGCCGAGTGCCAGCGGCTCGGGATCGACGCGGAGGGCACCACCTCCGACACCGCGCTCGTCACCGGGCTCCTGTCGGCGTACCCCGACGAGTCGGTCGAGTCGGCGGCGTTGAAGGTGTTCCCGAAGCTGCGGGGCGCGTTCAGTTTCGTCTTCATGGACGAGGACACCCTCTACGCGGCCCGCGACCCGCAGGGGGTGCGGCCGCTGGTGCTGGGACGGCTGGAACGCGGCTGGGTCATCGCGAGTGAGACCGCCGCGCTCGACACCGTCGGCGCCTCGACGGTCCGCGAGGTCGAGCCCGGTGAGCTGATCGCCATCGACGAGCACGGCCTGCGCAGTGCCCGTTTCGCGGCACCGGAACCCAAGGGCTGCCTGTTCGAGTACGTCTACCTCGCCCGCCCCGACTCGGTGATCTCCGGGCGCAACCTGTACTCCGCGCGCGTCGAGATCGGCCGGCGGCTCGCCCGGGAGTTCCCCGCCGAGGCAGACATCGTCATCCCGGTCCCCGAGTCCGGGATTCCGGCGGCGATCGGTTACGCCGAGGAGTCCAAGGTGCCGTACGGCCTGGGCTTCACGAAGAACTCCTACGTGGGCCGGACCTTCATCCAGCCGTCGCAGACGCTGCGGCAGTTGGGTATCCAGTTGAAGCTGAACCCGTTGCGGGAGCAGGTCAAGGGCAAGCGCGTCGTGGTGGTGGACGACTCGATCGTCCGAGGCAACACGCAACGCGCCCAGATCCGCATGCTGCGGGAGGCGGGTGCGCTCGAGGTCCACGTGCGGATCTCCTCGCCGCCGGTGAAGTGGCCCTGCTTCTACGGCATCGACTTCGCCACCAAGGCCGAACTCATCGCCGACAACCTCGACATCGAGGGGATCCGCCGGTCGATCGGCGCGGACTCGCTCGGCTTCGTCTCGCTCGACGGTCTCATCTCGGCCACCGAACAGCCCAAGACCCGGCTGTGCCGGGCCTGTTTCGACGGCGACTACCCGATTCCGCTGCCCGAGGGCGACGTGATCGGAAAGCACCTCCTGGAAGGGCTCGACCGGCGGGCCGACGGCCGCGGCAAGACTGCGAAGGAAGAGGCGAACACATGACCACCGAACGGAAAGTCACGCCGTGGCGCGGCGGCTCGTCCTACAAGGACGCCGGTGTCGACATCGACGCGGGCGACCGGGCGGTCGAGGCCCTCAAGGGCAAGATCCGCAAGACGACCCGTCCGGAGGTCGTCGGCGGGATCGGCGGGTTCGCGGGCCTGTTCGCCCTCGACGTCAACAAGTACCGTCAGCCGCTGCTGGCGTCCTCCACCGACGGCGTCGGCACGAAGCTCGTGATCGCCCAGCAGCTCGACATCCACGACACCGTCGGCATCGACCTGGTGGCCATGGTCGTCGACGACCTGGTCGTCTGTGGCGCGGAGCCGCTGTTCCTGCTCGACTACATCGCCTGCGGACAGGTGGTGCCCGAACGCATCGCCGACATCGGCGCGGGAATCACCGACGGGTGCCGTTACGCGGGCTGCGCCCTGGTCGGCGGCGAGATCGCCGAGCACCCCGGTGTCATGCGCCCCGACGACTACGACGTGTCCGCGACCGGTGTCGGCGTGGTCGAGGCCGACGCACTGCTGGGGCCGGAGAAGGTCGAGGCGGGGGACGTCGTGATCGGCCTGGCCTCGTCGGGGCTGCACTCCAACGGCTACTCGCTGGTGCGCCACGTGCTGTTGGGCGCGCCGCGGCTGACCCTGGACACCGAGGTCCCCGAGTTCGGCCGGCAGCGCACCCTGGGGGAGGAACTGCTCACCCCGACCAAGATCTACGCCAAGGACTGCCTCGCGATGATCGCCGAGTGCGACGTGCACGCGCTCGCGCACATCACCGGTGGCGGCGTGCCCGGCAACATCGTCAGGGTCCTCCCGTCGCACCTGGACGCGGTCGTGGACCGGGCGAGTTGGCGGCCGCAGCCGGTGTTCGACCTGGTCGCCGAGACCGGCCGCATCGCCGGCGAGGAGATGGAACGCACCTTCAACATGGGCATGGGCATGGCCGCCGTGGTCCCGGGAGACCAGGTGGACCGGACGCTGGCGTTGCTGACGGCGCGCGACGTGACCGCGTGGGTCGCGGGTGAGATCGTCGGGGGTCGCGGCGAGGTCCGGATGGTCGGCGAGTACCGGTCGGCCTGACGGGCGTCGGGCGGCCACCACGGCGTGAACGGGCGCCTCAGCCCGGTCGGACCCAACCGCAGGACTGTGCGCCGTCGGTGAGGGTGACCCGGGCGAGCTGCCAGTCCGGGGCGTAATGAGGCTGCCGGCTGAGCAGTTCGACCCGCTGGATGTCGGCGGCCTCGGCGACCCCGGGGGCGTCGGTGGCGGGCGCGACCAGCGGCGGTTCGCCCTCCCAGTCGCCGACGACCGGCCGAATCGCGGGATCGCAGGTGTCGACGGATCCGAACCCGGGTGTGGTCCTCACCGGGTACCCGTCGACGACGGTGACCCGGTACGTCTGCGACTGCAACCGGGCATCCGGTTCGCACCGCGCGCCGGTCGTCAGGTCGACCTCCAGCGCGCCGACGACCGGCCGGAACGCCTCGACGTGGTCGCCGCAGTCCTCGGTGACGGCCGCCGGGTACTTCGCCTGCACGGCCTTCCCGTCCTCCCAAAGCCACACGTACAGCTGTGGCGTGGAGCCGCCGGCGACGACGGAGATGAGGATCGCGGCGTCCAGGTCGTTGTCGGAGTCGATGTCCACGTACTGCGGTTCGCCCCGCACGAAGTAGGGGATGTCGGTCGCGGTGCCGGTGTTGCCCTCCATGACCTCCTGTTCGGTGATCAGTTCCGTGGTCCTGCCGTCGACCGACCGGAACTCGGCACCGACGAACTCGAAGTCCCGGATGCCCTCGTCCATCGGCGTCACCGTCAACACCGCGGTCTGGCCGGCACCGCCCCCGGAGAGGGCGATCACCGCCGTCACGGCGGCACCGGTCACGACGACACCGACCGCCCCCGCGAGGACCTTGAACCACAGGCCGCCGGTGGCGGTGGTGGTGGTCGTCTTGGCGGCGAGCACGGCCGAGGCCGCCGCGGCACCGGCGGTGGCGGCCGTGGAGACGCCGATGTTGGTGGCGACGACCACGTCGCGCATCCGGTCCGGATCAGGTGGGCGTCGGGACTCCATGCCCGCCAATCTATCGAGCGGACGCCACCGCCGACCGCCCTTCACGGCCAGACCGACCGGTCCTCAAGGGACCTGCTCGGCTAGTTTCCGACGGCCGCGATCGGCACCCAGCCGCAGGCGTGGACGACGTCGCCCGACCGGATCGCCGCGACGACCCAGCCGTCACCGTCGTAATCCGACTCCACAGTGGTCACCGCGGCGTCGCGCGGCACGTCGGCGGGAGCGGCCTCGGCGTGCGGAGCGGTCAACGGCGGCACGTTCTCGGCGACGGCCGCACCGGGAGGCCCCGCCGGGTCGGTCAGGCACGGTGCGACGGCCGACATCGGATCGGTCAGGACCAGGTCCTCGCCGGACAGCCCCACCGTCACGGTGTCGGTCTGCTCGTGGCCCGACAGGTCCGCGTGCATGGTGCGCGCGACGGTGAACGCCGTGCCGGTCGCCGCCAGGTCGGTCAGCAGCCCCCGGTAACCCGGATCGAGCTGCCGCGGCACCTGGGCGACGGCGCCGTCGTCCCATGTCCACACGTACAGGGAGTATGTGGTGGCTCCCGCGGCCGGTGACCACATCATCAGCATCGCGGCGTCCAGGTCGGCGTCCGCGTCGATGTCGGCGAACACCGGCCCCTGCGCGATGTGGTAGCCGACGCCGATCTCCTCCATACCCGGGTTCAACGCGACACCGTCCACCAGCGTGACCGGATCCGGCGAGCCGAACGGCTGAAGGGTCGCGTTCGTGAAGTCGTGACCGGTGATGCCCTCGTCCATCGGCGGTGGGGTCAGGGCACCGACGGCCGGTGCCGGGGAAACGGTGAACAGGCCGTAGCCGACGACACCGGCCGCGACGGCGAGGGCGAGGCCGGCGGCGATCCCCCGCCCCGACCGGCGCGTGGCGGCGGGTGGAGCGGGAGGGGCGGAAGCGGGGTGGGTCACGTCAGCAGGATATGGACGCCGTCCACCCCGGGACGTCAACGGGTGACGGCCGCCAGGGCGATCTCCACCATCTCCGCGAAGGAACTCTGGCGTTCCTCACTGGACAGGTGGGTCTCGTGGACGAGGTGGTCGCTGATCGTGACCAGCGCCAGTGCCCGGGCGCCGAACTTCGCGGCCAGGGTGTACATCGCCGCCGCCTCCATCTCCACGGCCAGCACGCCGTACCCGGCGAGACGCTGGTACATGTCGGGACGGTCGGTGTAGAACACGTCGGAGGAGAGCAGTTGGCCGACGTGCGCGGTCACGCCCTGCTCGGCGGCGACGTCCACGGCGTCGCGGAGCAGGCCGAAGTCCGCCACCGGGGCGTAGTCGACGATCCCGTCGAAGCGGATGCGGTTCATGTTGGAGTCGCTGGCGGCACCGATGCCCGCGACCACGTCGCGCAGCGCGAGCCGCTCGGTGATGGCGCCGGCGCTTCCGACCCGTACGACCGTCTTGACGCCGTACTCGGCGAGCAGCTCGTGCGTGTAGATCGAGGCGGACGGCATGCCCATGCCCGATCCCTGCACCGAGATCCGGTGCCCCCGGTAGTCACCGGTGAAGCCGTACATGTTGCGCACCGAGGAGTAGCAGACCGGGTCGGTCAGGTAGGTCTCGGCGATCCACTTGGCGCGCAACGGGTCACCGGGCATGAGCACGGTCTCTGCGATGTCGCCCGGCTGGGCGGAGATATGAGCTGTCACGCGGTGATCATCGCACGCGCGGCGCCGCGTCCGGCGACGTCCCGGTCACGGCCCGGCACGGGAGCCCGGGGCCGGGTGGACCGGCGTCGCGCCCCGGACGGGCACTGTGGACGCACCGGCGGGCGGGCGGGTTCATGCCGCGTGACGTGTCACGTCAGCGCCGGTGCCGGCGGCGGCCCGCCCGTCCGCGTGACCGGTGGCGACGACGCGGTGAGCCACAGGTTCCCCTGTCTCCCCTGTTTGAGCGCCACGGTGAAGCCGTCGTCGGGGTGCCTGACCCGGAGCACCCGGTGGGGCTGGTCGACGGTACGGGTCACCACCTCGTAGCCGCGTTCCAGCCACAGCGCCTCCAACTGGCCGAAGACCCGGGAGTTGTCCGCGAGCAGCGCGGCGGCGCGGTCGGCCGCGACCGCGTCGTCGATCCGGTCCGCGGCGGCCTCACCGGGATGCACCAGCAGGTAGTTGACCTCCACGTTGGTCAGATCGGTCGGCCTGCCGTTCACGTCGTGGTAGGCCAGCGAGTTCCGCAGTCCCGGCGTGACGCCGAACGGCGGTCGCAGTACGTCGGCGACCAGGCGCAGGTGCTCTTCGGCCCGGTCGTATGCCTGTCGTTCGTCGAGGTCGGACGTCGGCTCGCTCATGGTGTTCCCTTCGGCGGTGCGGTGGGGGCGCCGGTCCGGGGCCGTCACGGCTCGGACCGGCGCCGCCCGTCATCGGTGACGACACGGGTACCGTCCGGTGTTACCCGTTCCGGGCCGTCGGTGGACAACCCGCCCGCGTGGCACGCCCCGCGCGGGTCACCACTCCCACGGCCACTTCTGGTACCAGCGTTCGTGGTAGTCGACGCGGGGGACGTCGTCGCCGTCACCGGTGACGATCATCGCGAACGCGTCCCTGGCCGGATTGCCGTCGTCCCAGTAGCCGCTGTGCGCCGCGATCCGGCCGTCCTCGTGCGGGGGCGACTCGAACACCTGGGCGCCGAAGCTCTCCATCACCGGTGCGGTGTCGTGCGCCCACGACGCGTCCGGGACGACGTGGATGAGGTCGTTCGGCGCGGTGGTCGCGTACACGTTCTCGGCGCCGATCTGGAGGTCGGAGGCGTGCGGGGTACCGACTCCGGGGCTGGCGACCAGGATGATCTGGTCGGTGCGGACCCCGTCGCCGCCCTCAGCGGCGTGGCCGACGACGGTGCTGCCGTAGGAGTGGCCGAGCATCGTGTTGCGGACCTCGTCGGGGCCGCCCTGGACGGCCTCCATCCCCTCGGTGAAACGTCGCAACGCGGTCTCGGCGTCCTCGGCGTAGCCGGGGAGCGCGGCGTGCGCGATGGTGTCGGGCGCGTCGTACCCGAACCACAGGATCCCGGCCGTGGAGTCCGGGTCCCGCAGGTTGGCGTCCGACACCATCCGGTCGACCCGGGAGATGTTGCCCGTGACGTTGGACAGGTCGGTGCCGGTGCCGGGGACCATGGTCACGACGTTGTCGGCCTCGTCGGGGTTGCCGACCGCGACCACCGCCTGACCGTCGCCGGAGGAGTCGATCAGCAGCAGGTACGCCCGGTCGTCGTATCCGGCGCCGCCGGAATCGCGGTCCAGCCGGTCCTGTATCTCTTGGAGTCCTTCGAGGATGCCCTGGAGGCGCTTGTCGTCGGGGTCGGCGGCGAGCTGGGACTGGACGTCGGCGATCTGGTCCAGCAGTAGGGAGCGGTTGGCGACGTCGCGGTAGACGGTGGGCACGCCGTCGAGCGGGCCGATCAGTTCGGGCCGGTGCATCAGCAGGCTCTGGCGTTGCGCCGCCGTCAGGCCGAGCCACCAGTCGTGGACCTCCTGCGGTGTCCAGTCGGATTCGGGCTCCGGCACGTCCGCCGCGTCCGGTGGCTGACCGGTCAGGGTGGGCACGAGCAGCGCGATACGCGCCTTCGCGGTCTGGTCGGCCTCGGTGGCCTTGCGTACCGCGTCGGCGATCCGGTCGGCGATGCCGCGCAGCGACGTCATGTAGTGCTTGACGTCGGAGGGGTCCACACCGTCGGCGCGCAGCCGCGCCATGTCGAGGCGGATGGAGGAACCGTCCTCGGCCACCAGCGCGAACCCCTTCGCGTCCTCCAACGCCTGGAGGAGGTCCGACTTGGCGAGTTCGACCGTGTCGGCCAGTGTGGACAGTTCTCCGGAGATACTGGCCAGGTCGGCCTGGGCGATGGAGGCGCGGCGGTGCTGGTCGCGCAGGACGGAGACGGCGGCGGTGCCGCCCACCTCGTCCGGCCCGGTCCAGGCGTCGCGGATGCCGGTTCCGGCGGTGCGCAGCGGGTCGAGCTGCTGGTCGAGGTTGCCGGACAGTCCGCTGAACGCGGTGGCGGCGTCGCGGATCCTTTCGGGTACGGCGGATTTGAGATCGGTGAAGCTGACCACGGGCGGGCTCCTGGGATCAGACGATGGGGGGTGGTGAGGCGTGCCGGTCGATGGCGGCTCCGTTGTCGACGTCCTGGCCGTCGAGTTCGTCCGCCGTGAGGCGGACGACGCGGCCGATGTCGCCGAGTCGCCGCCCGAATCCGGTCACCTGGTTGCGCCATTCCTCGCTCACGGTCGAGAGGGCGGTGACCGTGTCGAAGCCGGGGTTGTCGGTGATGTCGAGTCTGTCGGTGTTGTCTTCGAGGTGTCGTCGGATACGGCCGCCGCAGTCGGCGACGTCGCCGCCGCACCGGCGCATGAGGGGTAGGTCGTTTTCCATCGGGCACTTCCGCAGTAGAGGGCACCACTGTCGCGGCGATTCAATCAGACCCGCGCCACCCCGGTCCAGATCCGAATGCGGCCACGGGAGGTGACGCGGCGTGACATCGGCGGGTGTCGTGGTCAGCCGGTCCCGGTGGCGACGTCACCGACGTGGTCGCGGACCGCGATGGCGCGCAGGGCCGCCAGTTCCGCCGTGGTGAGCGGGGTGTCGCCGATCGCGGCGGGGTCGGCGCCGTGGCGCCTGAGCAGGTCGGCGGCGGCGAGGCCGACCGGCGCGGAACGGAATCCGTCGCCGGGTACGCCGATTCCGACCGTCCATCGTAGGGCGATCGCGGCGTTGTCGTCGGCCTCGGTGGCCTCGGTGACGGCCTCGGCGACGAGTTCGGTGAGTCGTGCGGCGCGTTCGGCGAGCAGTTCGTGGTGCGGGGTGGTCGGGGTGCCGGGAGGCGGGAGGTGCCGGACCTCGCCGGTGTCGGTGACGGTGAGGGCCGGTTCGGCGGCGACCTCGTCGAGTACGGCGGTCAGTCCGGCCTTCGCCTTCTCCAGCAGTGACAGCGTGTCGGCGAGGACGTCGCGGACGGCGGTGGCCTCGGTGACGGCGGCGTCGAGTTGCGCGTCGTGCGCGGCGACGCGCCGTTGCGCGACCTCGGCGGCCTCGCCCTCCCAGGTGGCGCGGGTGACGGCCACGGCGACGTCGCCGCCGTCGGTGCGGGCGCCGTGGAGCCGGTGAACGGCGGTCGTCCACCGGTCGACGACGCGGCCGAGAGCCTGGAGGTCGCAGTCGCGCAGCCGGGGGAAGTCCATCACCGGATCACCAGTTGTTCCGGAGTGGGGAAGCGGAAGGAGTTGGCCTCGTCGGTGGCGACGACGTGGTCGGCGGTGAACCGCAGGGCGTCGCGGTAGGCGTCCCAGTCGGCCGCGCAGCGGGCGACCTTGGTCTCCCACAGTGCGGTCACCTCGGTGAGGGCGTCGGTGAGGTGGAGACCGGGTGGTGGTGCGGCCCGGTCGGCGGCGAGGGACCGGCCTGCGGCGCGTACCTCGTCGGCGGCGGCGTCGGCGAGGTCCGCCAGCGCGTCTATCTCCTCGGCTGAAAGTCTCACGTCGGCTCTCCTTCCGGGGTCGCCGTGTCGCACGGGTGGTGTCCGGCGTCCGTTTCGAAGGTAGCGGCCCGGCGGCGGCGACGGCGCCCACGGCCTTGCGGATTTCTGCCCTGAGAGTGCGGGGTCCACCGTGGTGAATCACGGACGGACATTCGCCGAACTACTGCCTTATTTATATATGTAAATCAATAACGGAGAGCGGTATTCTGCGGCCACGGCGCGTCACAGCGGTGACGCGCACAGCGACTCACCATCATGGAGCGTCAATGTCCAGACGACCACTCCTCGCCGTCACCGGCGCCGTCGCACTCGCCGCCTCACTGCTCACCGCCGGCGCGGCGAGCGCCGCGACGACCACCGCCGCACCCGACATCGACGTGGCGGCGGTACAGGCCCACCTGACCCGCTTCCAGTCGATCGCCGACGCCAACGGCGGCAACCGCGCCGCCGGGACCACCGGATACGACCGGTCCGCCGACTACGTCGCCGCCGAACTGACGGCCGCCGGATTCGACGTCACCCGGCAGACCTGCACCGGCTGCTACGGACAGGATCAGAACATCATCGCCGACTGGCCGGGCGGTGACACCTCCCAGACCATCATGCTCGGCGCGCACCTGGACGGGGTGAGGTCGGGTCCCGGCATCAACGACAACGCCTCGGGTTCGGCCGCGCTGCTGGAGGTCGCCCTGACCCTCGCCGCGCAGGACCCGACCGTCACCAGGCACCTGCGGTTCGCCTGGTGGGCGGACGAGGAGTCCGGCCTGCGCGGCTCCAACCACTACGTGCGCACGACCGGCGTCTCCGGCATCGAGGCGTACCTGAACCTCGACATGGTCGGCAGCTCCAACGCCGGGTACTTCGTGGACAACATCAACGGCGCCTACAGCGCGCCGTTCCGGGAATACCTCACCTCGGTCGGCGCCGCCCCCGAGGAGATGACCGAGTGCTGCAGCGACGACGGGCCGTTCCGCAACGCCGGCGTGCCCACGAGTTTCCTGTCGACCGGCGCCTCCGCCCGTAAGACGACCGCGCAGGCCGCGAAGTGGGGCGGCACCGCGGGCAGGTCCTTCGACCCCTGCTACCACTCGTCCTGCGACTCCCTGCCGGGCAACATCAACGTCACCGCGCTCGACCGGATGACGGACGCGACCGCGCACGCCGTCTGGACGCTCGCGGTGGACGACGACGGGACCCCGCCGGCCGACCCGTGCACCGCCGTGTCCGCCGGACCGGTGAACATCGTCGACCACACCACCGTGTACTCCCCCGCCACCGTGTCGGCCTGCGGCCGTTCCGGTTCCGCCACCGCCTCGGTCACCGTCGACATCACCCACACCTGGCGTGGCGACCTCGTGATCAGGCTGCTCGCCCCCGACGGCACCGCCTACCCGGTGGCCGACTTCAACGACTACGACAGCGCCGACGACGTCCACGCCACCTACCGCGTGAACCTGTCGGGTGAGACCGCCGACGGTTCGTGGCGGTTGTCGGTGCAGGACCACGGACCCGGCGACACCGGCCGGATCGACTCCTGGCGGCTCACCCTGTGAGCCGTGCGGCGGAACGGTCCCGGCGGCGACGTCGCGACCGTTCCGCCGGCGCGGCCTCTCACGGGGCGTCGGCGAGCCGGGCGACGAGCAGGTCGAGCCGTTCCGCCTGCTCCTCCCGGCGGACGCGTGCCGTGTCGGACAGGACCGCCATGCCGTGCAGGGCACTCCATGTGACCTCGGCGAACAGTTCGGGCCGCCCGTCCGGCCGGAAACAGTGGACGAACTCGTCGAAGCACGCCCGCATCGGCGCCGGGGTCTCGTCGCTGGCGAATCTCAGATCGTTGGGCAGGTGGAACATCGCCTGGTAGAGCGCGGGGTGCGCTTCCGCGAAGTCCAGGTACGCGCCGCAGACGGCGTGCAGGGCGGCCCGGCCCGGTTCGGGGGCCTCCCGCCGTGCCCCGCCCAGCCGGGCGGCGAGTTCACCGAACCCCTCCAGGGCGACGGCGCCGACGATGGCCTCCTTGCCGGCGAAATGGCTGTACAGCACCGGTTGGCTGTACTCGACGCGCTCGGCGAGCCGCCGGGTGGTCACCGCGTCCCAGCCCTCGGATTCGGCGAGTTCGCGGGCGGCGGTGACGATCAGTCGGTGGCGTTGGGCGCGTTCACGTTCACGGCGTTCACTGACGGCGGACATGTCGTGATGATAGCAACGCTAGACATCCTACCGACGACAATGTATCGTCGCTATCGTTCCTAGCATCGCTAGCCAATCCAAGGTAGGAGACCCCTCATGCTCATCCACATCGCCAACGCCCTCACCGGCCTCCTCGGCGTGGGCCTCATCCTCATGGGGACGTCCGCGATCTGGGCGCCCCGGAACGCCGCCGGCTTCGGGATCCCCGACACCCCGACGGAGGACCACCGCTTCCGGTCCTGGCTGGCCGTCAAATCGGTGCGCGACATCGTCTACGGCGTCTCCCTCCTGATCCTGCTGGCCGGCGCGACCCCGCAACTACTCGGCTGGTACATCTGCGCCGTCGCCGCCACACCCGTCGCCGACGCGGTGATCGTGGCGCGCAGCGGCGGCCCCAAGACGGCCGTCTACGGCGTCCACGGGGCGACGGCCGTCGTGATGCTGGCGATCGGACTGCTCCTGCTGCTGGCGTGACCACGCCGCCGCGGGCGGGACGGCGGTGGGACGACGGCTCTACGCTCAGGCCATGGACATCCCGACCGTCGTCACCCTGACGGCCGTGGCCCTCGCCGGCGCGGTGGCGGCCCTGCAACTGCTCCGGCACCGCCGCCGGTCCCCCGGTTCCGGAGCCACCCACTCCCACCCGTCACGTCCGTCGCCCGTCCGGTACCCGATCCGGCTGCACGGCGGCACGAGGCATCTGCCCTTCTGGCTGACGGTGGCGGCGGTCCCGGCGGCCGTCGCCGCGACCGGACTGGCATTGGGAGGCCGCGAACTGTGGCAACCGGCGATCATGTGCGGCGTGGTCACGGCGGCGGCGCTGGTCGTCGCCGCCTTCGCGGTCCTCGACGGCACCCGCCTCACCGTCCACTCCGACAGCGTGACCGTCCGCAGGCGGTTCCGGTCACTGACCGTGCCGCGCGGCGACGTCCGGCACATCGGCGTCGCCCCCGACGACCGCGAAGTCACACACGCCGCCCACCGGTACGGCAGCCCACCGGTCCGCAGGCCCCGACTGGCGCTGTGGTTGCGGGAACCGCGCGAAACCCCCGGCTTCGGGAGCGTCCACCCGGCAGGCGACCACACCGTCCTGTGGTCGCTCGATCCCGCCGACACCGTCCCGCCCCGACAGTGGCGCCGACTGCACGCCGAGACCGGCACCGCGGCGCCGTCCGGTCCGGAGGTCCTGGCGGCGGCGCTGCCGCCCGAGTCCGCGCCGGTCCACTACGACCCGGTCACCGGCGACCTCGGCGACGGGACGGCGACATACGCGCGGATCAGCCAGGTGCCGCCGTCGCCCTGGCGGTGGTCGGCGTGGCGGCTCAGCCGCGCACCCCACCGGGAACGACGCGACTTCACGGTCACCGACCCGGCCGCCGGAACCCTGGTGACCGTGTTCAAACCCGCCGACGCGGTACGACGCCGGTTCCTGGTCACCGACCGGTACGGCGACGCCGTCGGGGAACTGCGCAGCACCGGATTCGTCACGCGCGGATACGAACTGCGCGGCCCCCACGGACTCGTCGGCCACTGCCCCGACCAGCACGCCCGGCCGACCGTCGTCCTCGACCCGGCCGGACGGGTCCTCGCCGAGTGGAACGGGACGGCACTGCGATGGACAGGACCGTCCGGTATGGACTCACGTGAACGGCTGCTGTGCCTGCTGCTGCCGTTCGCCGTCACCTGGCCGGACTAGACACCGGTCGGTACGGCGGCGAAGCGGTTACGCCGGGCCGCCCAGTCGCAGCAGCAGGCGCCCGTGCCGGAACGGCCGTTCGTCGCCGTGCGGTTCCCGCGACATCCGGCCGATCTCGGTGAATCCGGCTTCACGCGCGTGCTCCCTCAACCCGTCGATCGGCCACCGGTAGGCGGTGACGACCCGGTGGTCGAACGCCGTCACCTCCCGCGCCTCCGCCTCGAAGAAACCGAGCAGGAGGTGGCCGCCGGGCCGCAACACCCGCCGGAACTCCGCGAAGTACCCCGGCAGCGTCTCCGGTGGGCTGTGGATGACCGAGTACCACGAGACGAGACCCGCCAGGCCGCCGTCGGCGGTCTCCAGGGCGTCCATCGACCCCACCTCGAACCGCAGGCCGGGACGGGTGCGGCGGGCGATGTCGATCATCGCCGGTGACAGGTCCACACCGGATACCTCCAGCCCCAGGTCATGGAGGTGGGCGACGATCCGGCCGGGACCGCACCCCACCTCCAGCACCGGTCCCGTGTCGCGGGTGAGCTCGGCGAACGCCGCGAACATGGCACGGTCGAGCGGCTGCCCGCGCAGTTCGTCCCAGGTCAGTTCGGTGTACAGCTCGGCGACCGCGTCGTAGGCGGCCGCGGTCTCGGCCAGATGGGAGGTGTGGGTCATCCCCCGAACCTAGCGGCGGCGGCGTCCATCGATGCGGGCGGCGCGGACGCCCCCGGCAGCGCATTCCACTATGGATGAAGACGGGCGGGCCGGGCGGCGGCCGGTCGGCCCGCCGCCCGCTCCTCATCCCGCCAGAAGACCGTCCAGCGCGGCCGCCGCCTCGGCGAGCACGTCGTCCCCGGAACGGTGCTCCGTGTCGTACACCAGGTGCAGCGCGGCATCCGGAATCCCGCAGAACCGGGACACCCCGATCCGCAGCTGCCGGTCCATCGCGGTGTGGAAACCGTTCGCGGTGAAGTACCCCTCGGGTCCACCCGCCAGGCCCAACCACAGCATCCGTTTCCCGGCCAGCCGCGGCCGGTCGGCCCCGTAGGCGAAACCGTGGTTCCACACCCGGTCGATCCAGCCCTTCACGATCGCCGGCGGCGAGAACCACCACACCGGGAACACCACCGCGATCTCCGTCGCGGCCTCGATCCGCTCCATGTGGGCGTGTACCTCGGCGCTGTAGGACTTCCCGGGGTCGTGCCAGTCGGGTTCGTCGGCCTCGGTCAGCGCCGGGTCGAACTTCTCGGCGTACAGGTCGAGCAGATCGGCACCGTACCGGTCGGCGGCGGCCCGGGCGGCCCGTCCCGTCAGTGAACCGGTACGGGGATGCCCCGTGACCACCAGTGCGCTCATGCGCCTTCTCCCTTCCTCACGAGCGGATCCGCCCGCCCGGTCACGAACCGGCGCCGGCGAGCGAGGTCTCGGCCGCTTCCCGCGTCGGGTAATCCGTGTATCCGGCCGCCCCGGCTCCGCCGTACATGGTCTGGAAGTCCGGCGTGTTGTACGGGCCGCCGGCGGCGATCCGCGCCACCAGGTCCGGGTTGGCCAGCCACGGCTTGGCCAGGGTGACCGCGTCGGCCCGGCCGTCCCGCAGCACCGTCAGGCCCCGCGCCGGGTCGGCGGGCGCGTCCCCGGGGGCGGCCTGCGGGTTCACCACGAATCCGCCACCCCAGGCGCGGCGGATCATGTCGGTGTGGTCGGCGGTGCCCGCCTCGGACACCTCCACGAACGCCAGCCCACGCGGCAACGCCGTCGCAAGCTCCCGGTACGACCGCTCCGGGGCCGGCTCCGCGACGCCGTTGTACGGGTTGGCCGGCGTCAACCGCACCGCCACCCGGTGCGCACCGATCGCGCCCGCCACCGCCTCGGTCACCTCGACGGCGAACCTGATCCGGCCGGTGACCGTGCCGCCGTACGCGTCGGTGCGCAGGTTCGCGTTGTCGGACAGGAACTGGTGGATGAGGAATCCGTTGCCGGCCTGCAGTTGCACCCCGTCGAACCCCGCGTCCACCGCGTTGCGGGCGGCGCGGGCGAAGTCGGTGACGGCGGCCTCGACGTCGGCGAGGGTCATCTCCCGTGGTTCGGGGTTCTCCAGCATCCCCTGCGGCGTGTAGGTCTCCCCGTACGCCACCGGCGAGGGCGCCAGCAGTGGCGCTCCCGCCGGGTGGAGGCTCGGGTGCCCGATCCGGCCGGCGTGGTTGAGCTGCGCGAAGATCCGGCCGCCGGCGGCGTGCACCGCCTCGGTCGTCGTCCGCCACGCCGCGACCTGCGCGGGGTCGTGCAGTCCGGGGATGGACACGAAGCCCACGCCGACCCGGTTGACGGCGACGGACTCGGTGATGATCAGTCCCGCGGAGGCCCGTTGCGCGTAGTACTCGGCGGTCAGCGCGGTGACCAGGCCGCCGTCGGCGGCGCGGGCGCGCGTCATGGGAGCCATGACGAGCCGGTTCGGGAGGGTCATGTCGCCCAGGGCGACGGGTTCCAGTGCTGCCTTCGAGACGTGTGTGTCGGTCATGGGACGAGCGTGCGGAACACCGGTTACGGAAAGCTTCGGTTCCGGTTGCGGTGGACCATAACCGCTGGTGGCCGGGCTATTCACGGGCCGCCCCCGTGACCACCGGTTTGCCGGGCGGCCGGCCGCGATCTAACCTGGCCGTCATGCGTTTCGGGGTGCTGGGTCCGTTGGCGGTGTGGACGTCCGCCGGGGAACCGGTGCGGGTCCCCGAGGCCAAGGTGCGGATGCTGCTGGCGACACTGCTCACCGACGCCGGGCGCCCGGTCTCCACCGACCGGCTGGTCGCGGACCTGTGGGGCGACAATCCTCCCGCGAAACCGTTGCCCGCGTTGCGCGCCAAGGTCTCCCAGCTGCGCCGTGCCCTGGACACCGCCGAACCCGGCGCCCGGGACCTCGTCGTGTCCCACCCGACCGGCTACCTGCTGGACGTTCCCGCCGACGACGTCGACACCGGCCGGTTCGCGCGGTTGCGGGAGGCCGCCCGGCGGGCCGCCGACCCCGCCGACCGGGCCGCACTGTTGGGCGAGGCGCTGGCCCTGTGGCGTGGCGAACCGTTCCCCGAACTGGACGACGCCTCCTCCGCACGACCGGTCGTCACCCGGCTCACCGAACAACGACTGGCCACCGTGGAGGATCGCGCGGAGGCACGGCTGGAACTCGGCGAGTACACCGCCGTGAGCGGCGAACTGGCCGAGGCGGTCGCCGCCCATCCCCGCCGGGAACGGCTGCGCGCCGCCCACATCCGCGCCCTGTACGGCAGCGGACGACAGGCCGAGGCGCTGGAGGGTTACCGACTGCTGCGGGACACGCTCACCGCGGAACTCGGCGTCGATCCCGGCCCGGAACTGGCCGACCTGCACCGCCGGGTACTGCGGCAGGATCCGGCACTGGCCGCGGCGCCCGCCCAAGCCCGGCCCGGGAACCTCCCGGCGGCACCGGACGACCTGATCGGCCGGGACGACGCGCTCACCGAACTGGCCGGCCGCCTCGACACGGCGAGGCTGCTCACCCTGACCGGGCCGGGCGGTGTCGGCAAGACCAGGCTGGCGACCCGGTTGGCCGCCGACGTCCGGGACCGGTTCCCCGACGGGGTGTGGCTGGTCGAACTCGCCGGTATCGACGACCCGTCCATCGTCCCGGACGTCGCCGCGGCGGTGCTCGGAGTCCGCGACGACGGCGACCGGCGACTTCCCATCGTCGCCCGCATGGCCGCGTCACTGCGGGACAGGCGGGTCCTGGTCGTACTCGACAACTGCGAGCACCTGGTGGAGGCCGCGGCAGCACTGGCGGCCGGGCTCCTGTCGGCCGCACCGGGGCTGCGGCTGGTCGCGACCAGCCGGGAACCACTGCGGGTGCCGGGTGAACAGGTGTGGCCGGTACCGGCGTTGACCGTCACCGACTCGACGGACCCGGTGGAGCTACGGCACACCGGCGCCGTCGCGCTGTTCGTCGCCCGTGCCGCCGCCGCGTCGCCCGGTTTCGCGTTGCGCGCCGGGAACGCCGAGGCGGTGGCCGCGATCTGCCGCCGACTGGACGGTATGCCACTGGCCCTGGAACTGGCCGCGACCCGGGTGAGGGGTCTGGGCGTACACGAACTCGCCACCCGGCTCGACGACCGCTTCGCCCTGCTGTCGGCGGGGAACCGGGGCGGCCCCGCCAGGCAACGCACCCTCCGGGCGGTGATCGACTGGAGCTGGCAGTTGCTGGAACCCGACGAGCGACGGGTCCTCCGCCGGTTGACGGTCTTCCCCGACGGCTGCACCCTCGACGCCGCCGAGGCGGTGTGCGGCGGCGACGACCTGCCGCCCGGCCGGGTCGCGGACCTGCTGGCACGGCTGGTCGACCGCAGCCTCGTGTCGGTCGGCGGGACCGACCGGCTGCGATACCGGCTGCTGGAGTCGGTGGCCGCGTACGCGACGGAACGCCTGGACGACCCCGCCGAGGCGGCCGCGCTGCGCCGCCGCGCCCGCGACCACTACCTCCGGCTCACCGAACGGGCGGAGACGGCGCTGTGCGGCACCGGTCAGGTGGCGTACCTGGCGATGCTCGACACCGAGACCCTCAACGTGCGCGCCGTCCTGGACGTCGCGGTGGCCGAGGGCGACGCGGAGACGGCGCTGCGGCTGGCCGCCGGACTGAGCTGGTACAAGTTCCTGCGCGGCCGGTACCGGGAGGCCGACCGGTCGCTGGCGGCGGCACTGGAGTGCGCCGAACGGCACGGCGGCACCGGGACCGTCCACCACGCACGGGCGCGCGCGTGGCGGACCGGCATGGCGGTCCTCGCCGGAGACGGCACCGACAGCCGGGCGCGCGTCGAGGCCGCGCTGCGTGGCCTCGACGGGTTCCACCCCGCCGAACGGGCCAGGTTCCAGTGGTTCCTCGAATACGTGCACACCACCCTGGGCGACTTCTCGACCCCGGTCGACCACATCGACGGGGCGCTGTCGGTGCTGGAACACCACGGCGACCACTGGGGCGCCGCGGCGATGCGCACGGTGCGCGCGAACCACCTGCTGTTGCGCAGCGAACTGGCGGCGGCCGCCGCCGACGCCGAGGCCGCGCTGTCGGCGTTCACGGCGCTCGACGACCGGTGGGGCCAACTGCGTGCTACCGCGGTCGCCAGCGCGTTGGCCGAGATCCGCGGCGACTACGCGGAGGCGGCACGCAGCCGCCGCTCCGCCCTGGAGTCCGCCGAGGAACTGCACATCTGGCCCGAGGTCGCCGACCGGTTGTCCGGGCTGGGCCGGATCGCACTGCTCACCGGCGATCTCGACGCCGCCGAGGACTACCACCGCCGGAGCCTGGCGCTCGCCACCACCCATTCACACCCGCAGTGCGGGGTGTTCGCGGAGAGCGGCCTGGCGATGCTGGAACGGCGACGGGGCAGGCTCGACGCGGCAGAGGAACGATGGATCCGGATCAAGGGCTGGTGCGGCAAGGCCAACGACGGTCCCGGTGTCGCGTTGGCGTTGGCCGAGCTCGGATTCATCGCGGAACTGCGCGGTGACGCCGTCGCCGCCGAACGCCTGCACCGGGAGGGCCTGGCCGTGGCCGAAGGTCTCGGTGACCGGCGCGCGGTCGCGCTGGCCCGGGAGGGCCTGGCGGGCGCCCGGGTGCTCGCCGGTGACCCCCACGGCGCCGCGCGCCTGCTGGGTGCCGCCGCCGCGGCACGGGAGGCGTCCGGCGCGCCGCTGCCGGAGGGGGAACGCGGTGACGTGGACCGGATCACCGCCGCGATAATGTCCACACTCGACGCGACGGCGTTCCGGGCCGCGTTCGAGGAGGGCGCGCGGTCCGAGTGCCCCGTACCCGCCTGACCGGCGCGACGCCGGCGATCCGGCATCAGTCCACAGCAGACCGGCGGCACCGGTGTCCTCACGGGTACCGGTGCCGCCGGTCTGCGCGTCGACTCAGGAACCGAGCCGTTCCAGCTCCTCCTCGATCACCGACGGGTCGAGCTTCGCGAAGATCGGCGTCGGCTTCTGCAACGGGTGCCCGGTCTTGATCGGCCGGGACTCCCACTTGGGGACGTTCGTGTAGTCGCCGACCAGGATCGGGTACGTGCCGTCCTGGAGCGGACCGGTGCCGTCGAGGTCGGGGACCTCCTCGATCCGGGGCATCGGCGCGAACACGCCCTCACCGCCGAGCAGTTCGTGGATCTTCTGCGCCGAGAACGGCAGGAACGGCGCGAGCAGCGTCTTGCAGTCGTCCACCGCCTGCAGCGCGACGTGCAGGACGGTGCCCATCCGGTCGAGGTCGTCCTTCAGCTTCCACGGCGCGGTGTCGGCGAGGTACTTGTTGACGGCGGCGACCGTCTTCATCGCCTCACCGACCGCGGCCTTGATCCGGTTGCCGCCCAACAGTTCCCCGACCGTGTCGAACGCCGCCCGGGTCTCGGCGAGCAGCGCCCGGTCGACGTCGGTGAGCTCACCGGCCTCCGGGATCGCACCGAAGTTCTTGGCGGCCATCGCGACGGAACGGTTCACCAGGTTGCCCCACCCGGCGACCAGTTCGTCGTTGTTGCGGCGGACGAACTCCGCCCACGTGAAGTCGGTGTCCTGGGTCTCCGGCCCGGCGACGGCGATGAAGTACCGCAGCGCGTCGGCGTCGTAGCGGGACAGGAAGTCCCGCACGAAGATGACCACCCGGCGCGACGACGAGAACTTCTTACCCTCCATGGTCAGGAACTCGCTGGAGACGACCTCGGTCGGCAGGTTCAGCGCGCCCAGCTCGCCCGGCTTGCCGCCCTTGGCGCCCTCACCGTTGTGGCCCAACAGGATCGCGGGCCAGATCTCGGAGTGGAAGACGATGTTGTCCTTGCCCATGAAGTAGTACGACAGGGCGTCCGGGTTCTGCCACCAGTTGCGCCACGCCTCCGGGTCGCCACTGCGGCGCGCCCACTCGATGGAGGCGGACAGGTAGCCGATGACGGCGTCGAACCACACGTACAGCCGCTTGTCGGGCCGTTCGATCCAGCCCTCCAGCGGCACCGGGACACCCCAGTCGAGGTCGCGGGAGATCGCGCGAGGCTTCAGGTCGTCCAGCAGGTTGCGCGTGAACCGTACGACGTTGGGCCGCCACCCGGAGCGGGTGTCCAGCCACGCGTTGAGCGCGTCGGCGAACGCGGGCAGGTCGAGGAAGAAGTGCTCTTCCTCCACGAACTTCGGCGTCTCGCCGTTGATCCGCGACCTCGGCTCGATCAGGTCCTCCGGGTCGAGCTGGTTGCCGCAGTTGTCGCACTGGTCGCCGCGCGCACCGGCGTAACCGCAGATCGGGCAGGTGCCCTCGATGTAGCGGTCGGGCAGGGTACGGCCGGTGGACGGTGAGATGGCGCCCATCGTGGTCTTGGCCAGGATGTACCCGTTGTCGTACAGGGCGGTGAAGATCTGCTGGACGGTGGCGTAGTGGTTTCCGGTCGTGGTCCGGGTGAACAGGTCGTAGGACATTCCGAGGGCGTTGAGGTCCTCGACGATGATCCTGTTGTACTTGTCGGCCGCCTCGCGCGGCTTCAGGCCCTCCTCGTCGGCCTGGACCAGGATCGGGGTGCCGTGTTCGTCGGTTCCGGAGACCATGAGTACGTCGTGACCGGCCATGCGCATGTACCGGCTGAAGATGTCGGCGGGAACCCCGAAGCCTGATACGTGACCGATGTGGCGCGGGCCGTTGGCATAAGGCCAGGCGACCGCGGAGAGAACGTGACTCATAGCAGCCGATCCTAGTCGGGTACGTGAGACCCCTGCATCCGCGTTTGCCCGCCTCCCCGCCCGGTTCCGGCCCCACTCCCTTGACCGCTTGGTCCCCGCCTGGTGGCGCTTGGTCCCCGTCCGGTGGCGCCTGGTCCCCGCCCGGTCGGCACCCCTGACCGTTTCGCACCTTTCATCCCCATTCGGCGAGGACCAAGCGCGCAATGGCGGGGACCAAGCGGAACGAGGGGGCGAATGGGAGCGAGAGCGGGGTCGGAACGGGCAGCGGCCGAGCGCGGGAGGCGAGGCGGAACGGGCGGGTCAGGTCCGCTTCGGGGCCGAGTCGCGGTGCCGGGAGTCGTCGCGCCACCGCAGCAGCTCGTCCCGCACCTCCTCCGGCGCCGCGTCGAGGTCGTACCGGCTGAACAGGAACAGCGTGGAGTCGATGTCGATCTCCAACAGTTCGGTGGCCGTGCCCAGCCGCTTACGCCGATCGACCCGGATCCGCTCGATCTCGCCCCAGGCGATCTCACGCCGGACCAGGTAACCGCGCGACACCGCCACCCCGTCGGCCCCCACCGACAACCGCACCGGGAACTTCAGGTCGCGCGCGCCGTAACCCGCCAACACGACGGCGGCGACCGCCGCCACCAACAGCCGCGCGGGGTCGTCGCTGAACCACAGCGCCGCCACCAGGAACACGCCCGCAGCGGCGAACTTCGCGCCCATCACCTTGCGGGGTACCCGCCATTGCCGCCTGTTGGTGTCCACGGGTGACAAGTCTGCCACCATCCTCCGACGATCCCGGCACCCGACCGCCGGTCTCATTACTCTTGGGTAATGCGTGATGCAGTGATCGTGGGTGCCGTGCGCACCCCAGTGGGACGCCGTAAGGGCGCACTGAAGGAGACCCATCCGGTCGACCTGGCCGCGACCGTGTTGACGGCCCTGGCCGAACGCACCGGCATCGACCCCGGCCTGGTCGAGGACGTCCAGTTCGGCTGCGTGTCGCAGGTCGGTGAACAGTCCTGGAACGTCGGGCGCAACGCGGTGCTGGCGGCGGGCTGGCCCGAGCACGTCCCCGGCACCACCGTCGACCGGCAGTGCGGGTCGAGCCAGCAGGCGCTGCACAACGCCGCGGCCGCCGTCATCGCGGGCTTCCACGACGTCGTGGTGGCGGGCGGTGTCGAGGTGATGAGCCGGGTGCCGATGGGTTCGTCGGTGAGCGACGGTGTCGGCGCCCCCTACGGCGAGGAGGTGCGGCGCCGCTACGACGGCCGGCTCGGTTTCCAGACCGAGGCACCGATCCCGTTCAGTCAGGGCGTCGGCGCGGAGCTCATCGCCCGCAAGTGGGGACTCGACCGGGCGGCGCTCGACGAGTACGCCCTGACCTCGCACCACAAGGCCGCCGCCGCGCAGGACGCCGGGAGGTTCGACGCCGAGATCACCCCGGTGAAGGACTTCACCGCCGACGAGGGCATCCGCCGCGACACCACACGGGAGGTCCTGGCGGGCCTGAAGCCGGCGTTCGACCCGGAGGGCGTCGTCACGGCGGGTTCGGCCTCGCAGATCTCCGACGGCGCGGCGGCACTGCTCGTCACCACGTCGGAGACGGCGGCGCGGCTGGGCCTGACGCCGTGGGCGCGGGTCCACACGGCGGTCGTCGTCGGTTCCGACCCGGTCGAGATGTTGACCGGGCCGATCCCGGCGACCGAGAAGGCGCTCACGCGGGCCGGGCTGTCGGTATCGGACATCGGCGCGTTCGAGGTGAACGAGGCGTTCGCGCCCGTGCCGTTGGCGTGGCTGGCGGAGACGGGCGCCGCCGCCGAGCGCCTCAACCCGCTCGGAGGGGCGATCGCCCTGGGCCACCCGCTCGGGGCGACCGGTGCGCGCCTCGCCACGACGTTGCTGCACCACATGCGCGCCGAGGGCATCGGCTACGGCATGCAGACGATGTGCGAAGGCGGCGGCATGGCCAACGCGACCGTCTTCGAACTGATCACACCGGTGTAGTTATCCACAACCGGCCGGTTCACGCGGCCGGGACCTGCGGCCGGAGGAATCCGGTTGTCCACAGCCTGTGGACAACCGGGCCTCCCCGGCGTCGCGTGTGGACAAGATAAGGGCATTGACCAGCAGAAACACCTGAACCGGGAGTTATCCACAGGCTGTGGAAAACCCGGTCGCGGCGGTGGCTACCGCCAGCGGGACAGCACCAGCAGGCTGACGATCAGGCAGGCGAAACCGATACCGAGGTTCCACAGGCCCCACACCGCGACCGGGAACGTTCCGTTCGACAGGTAGTAGGAGACCAGCCAGCCGATTCCCAGCACGATGAAGAACACCGCCAACACCGGCACCCAGGTCGGACTGGGTTGGTGGGATGATTCGGCGGTCTTCGGGCGCAGCTCGGCGGGAGCCGTGTAGACCTTCTTCTTCCGAACGCGCGACTTGGGCATTGATGAAACTCCTGTTGAGGGAAGACCAGACAAACAGCGTAGCCGGGAATCACCGTGCTGACACGATGCGCCTTCGTGCGCCGCCTGGAAAGGTTCGTTCCTGCGGATAGGCTTGTTGTTGGGCGGGGTGACGCATGACGCACATTACCCGCTGTCGCGGCACGTGGTCGCGGTCGGTTCCCGCCGACCCCGCGCGGTGTGACGAAAGGGATGACGGTGAGTGAGGACACCCCGGCCGGTGAGGGCACCGCGCCGAGCGACTCCCCGGCGCCGCGGCGCGCCCGCGACCGGGTCCGCCGGGCGTGGCGCGACTACCGTTCCGGCGAACGGCGCTGGTCGGCCGTCACCGTCCTGGTGCTGTTCGCGGCGGGCGCGCTGCTCAGCGCCACCGCCTCCGCCGCCGGGGGCACCAGCCTCCGCGCCGAGCAGGACGTCGAACTGCGGGAGTTGATCCCCGAACGCAACGCGCAGGTCCAGGACCTCACCGAGCAGTACGAGGCGCTGGGCACCGAGGTCGAGGAACTCGCCGAAGGACTCACCGACGACTCCGGGGTCACCGCCGAGGAGGAACGCGCCTCCGAGTGGCTGGCGGCGGCGGGACTCACCGCCGTCCACGGGCCGGGCGTCCAGGTGTCGCTGGACGACGCGCCCCGGGTGGACGGGCGGCTGCCGCACGGCGCCACCGTCGACGACGTCGTCGTACACCAACAGGACGTGCAGGCGGTGGTCAACGCGTTGTGGGCGGGCGGCGCCGAGGCCATGACCATCATGGGGGTGCGGGTCGTCTCCACCAGCGCGGTGCGCTGCGTCGGGAACACACTGCTCCTCCACGGGCAGGTGTACTCCCCTCCGTTCGTGATCGCCGCCATCGGTGACCGCGATGCCATGATGGAGTCGCTGGACGACGCACCGGGTGTGCGTGCCTTCCGCGCCGCCGCGGCGGATTTTGGACTCGGATATTCCACCGAGGAGTTCGAGGACCGCCGGATGCCGGCGTACGACGGGCCGTTGAACCTGATTGACGCGGAGGTACCCAGGTGAGCGACCGCTACGACCCGCGATATGACGACGGGTTCGACGACGACTACGACTTCGGTTACGGATACGACGACCAGCGCCCACCCCCGCCGCCGCCCGCGCGAGGCGTCGCGAGGGTGCCACCGGAGCCGATACCGCCCCGTCCCCCACGTGAACCCGTCGACGAATCCGATCCACTGAGCCTCATCCCCGGTCCCGACGAGACCACACTCCTTCCCCGGCTCCCGGGACGCGGCGAACGCGGCCCCGAACCGGACCCGGAGGTCCCCGAGGCCCGCAGGCGGCGCGCCATCCGGCGGCACCGCGACGACCCGGCGGCGTCGGGCGCGGGCGGACGCCGCGCGGTCCGGGTGTTCGCGGAGGTGTTCGTGACCCTCGGCGCGGTGGTGCTGCTGTTCTCGGCCTACATGATCTGGGGGACCAGCGCCGAGATCACCGCGGCACAGGACGAGAAGGAGACCGAGCTCATCGAGGACTGGGCGGACGCCGAGGAAGACCCCACCCTCGACCCGTTGCCCGGTGAGGCGATCGCCCGGTTGTACATGCCGCAGATCCGGCCCGAACCGTGGATCATCGTCGAGGGCACCGACCTCGACGACATCGAGACCGCGCCCGGCCACTTCGAGGACAGCGCGATGCCCGGCGAGACGGGCAACTTCGCGCTCGCCGGTCACAACGTCCCGGCCATCTTCCGGCACATCGACGTGCTGAAGGCGGGCGACGTGGTCGTCGTCGAGACGATGAGCAACTTCTACATCTACGAGATCACCGAGAGCGCGATCCTGAGTCCCACGGCGCTGGAGGCGGTCGCGCCGGTCCCCAACCAACCCGGTGTCGAACCCGGTGAGGACGACCGCTGGCTGACCCTGATGACCTGCCACCCCTGGTGGGACAACTACGAACGCTACTTCGTGTGGGGGAATCTGCTCGACACCCGGGAACGCGGCGACGAACTGCCACCGGAGGCACTGGGATAACCATGTATGGATGGATCTGGCGCAAGCTGCCGTTCGGGCTGCCCGGCAAACTCGTCGGTTCGGTGCTGCTGGTGACGGGGGTGGTCGCGCTGCTGTGGTACGTGGCGTTCCCGAACCTGGCGCCGCTGCTGCCGTTCGGTCAGGTCACCGTGGACGACGACGGTGGCGGTGGTGGTGACGGTGACGGCGGTGGCGACGATCCCGGCCGGGTGCCGTCCTACGACCCCAGCGACTTCGAACTGGAGGAGTCCCCCACCGATTCGGCCAGCTCGGAGGGCTGACCGCCGGGCGGGCGCGGTGAGCGTTCGGTGGCGGCCGGAGCGGTGTGGCGTGCCGGCGGTGGCCGGTGGCCGGGCCGGCGGCGATCGCCGGTGGTGGTCCGCCGCGGGGAGTGCCGGAAGGTCGGCGGGTCACGAGGTGGCCCGGTGCCCGGTGGCGGTTCACCGTGTGGAGTGCCGGAAGGCCGGCGGTTCACGAGGTGGTCCGGTGTCGGGTGCCCGGTGGAGCCTTCATTGGAAACGGCCCCCGACCGGCCGCGTGTCGCAACGCGGTGGCCCCGAACATCCCACTCGGCGCGGCGAGGGGGCCTCCAACCTCCGCCCCATATGTGGAGCGTAGAACGGTTTCGGCCCCCCGGTCCAGTCGCCGGACACCGCCCTGTGGATAACCACCCGGTTGTGGAAAACCCCCGTGACCTGCCGACCGACCGCGGCCACCGCCGAAGTGCCACGCGGCCCGGCTCAACCGTCGGCGTGGGACAGGGCCTCGTCGCCGTCTGCCGCCAGGGTCAGCCGCCTAGCCCCGTTCAACGCCACCAGTCCCGACAGGCCGTTCCGGGACGTCACCAGCACGAGGCTGCCGGGGCCGCCAGGCAGCAGCGGGCGCACCATCGCCGGGTCGGCGACGTCGTCCAACACCACCAGGATGCGGCGGTCGGCGGTGGTCGACCGGTAGAGCGCGATCCGCTCGTCGGCGTCCCGCGGTATCTCCTCCGCCGCCACCCCGAGGGCACACAGGAATCCCGTCAGCACGTCCTGCGGGTCCGACACCCCGGTCTGTCCCATGTGGTGAAACAGTTGCCCGTCGGGGAAGTCGACGGCGGCGTCGGCGGCCCATCTGAGCACCAGGTCGGTCTTGCCGGTACCGGCCGCCCCGGTGACGATCAGCAGCGGCACGCCACCGTGCCGGCTCTCGCCGTCGTGAAGGCCCGACAGTCGCCGCAGCTCCTCGTCGCGTCCCGTCCCGCCGGGCGGCCGGGGAAGCTGCCGGGGCACCGGGTCGGCCGATGCCGCGCCGCGCAGCCCCGGTTCCTGTTGCAGGATGCGCCGGTAGAGGTCGCGCAGTTCGGGTCCGGTGCGGGTGAGGCGGCTGATCCGCTGGAACTGTTCCAGTGCCTCGGACTGCCGGCCGTCCCGGTATAGGGCGCGCATCAGGACCGCCGTCAGGCGTTCGTCGAGTGGATGGGCGAGCACCGCCTCGGTGAGTTCCGCGACCACCTCGGTGTGGCGGCCGCATTCGAGTTCGGCGGCGAAGTGGTCGTGCAGCAGCGACGACCACTCCCGTTGCAGTTCCCGGCGCGTCTCGTCGACCCAGCCACCCTCCACGTTGTTCAGAGGGCGTCCGTGTCGGCATGCCTTGGCGGCACGCCACAGTCCGGCGGCCTCGGAGTGTCGTCCCTCGGCGGTGGCCCGGCGGGCCGCCTCCGCCAGTGAACGCATCCGGAACAGGTCGACCGCCTCCGGCTCGGCCGTCAACCGGTAGCCGTCACCACCGCGCTCGATCGACACGCCCGGGACGTCCGCGATCAACCGGCGCAGCCGGGCGAGGTTGCTGTAGAGGGCGCTGTATCCCGACGGCGGCGGGGCGTCTCCCCACACCCGCTCCAGGAGCGTCCGCTGGTTCACCGGCCGGTTCAGTGACACCGCCAGCACCGCGAGCACCGCCGACTGCTTAGCAGGGCCCGCCCGCCGCCAACCGTCCGCGGTGGCGACCTCCACGTTGCCGAGCAACCGCACGTGCACGGTGCGCCTCCTGCCGGTCGAGGGGTCGTCGGGGGAATTATGCCTGGTTACCGGCTCGGAACCGTCGAAGCCGTCCGTAGGGCGGGACGGAACCGCCGGTCACACCCGTCGAGTGGTTTCGGGCACATCGCCCGGCTGCACGATTTCCGGGACGTCATCCGGGCCAGATTCGTGCAAGGTTCCCGCAGAATCCGGCCGGTAGGGTTCGGCGCGCGGACCACCTTGGCGGTCCCATCCCCCGCCACGGCCGGTCCGCATTCCGCACCCTTCACAGTCCATGGACCCGGTGACGACCGGGTCCATGGCGTTTCCATGCATTGAGGATCGACATGCTCATCTGGTCCGGTTGGGGCCTCGCCGCTCTGCTTCCACTGCCCCTGATCGCCGTCTTCGCGGGGACACTCGACGCCGTGGGCGTCACGGGCGAACCCGGGATCGGTGTCGCCCTCGCCCTCACCGGGGCGGTCGGCGCGGTGTGGACGCGCTGGTTCGACGGTTGGCGCGAGAAGCGGTCGCCCGCCCGGCAGCTCGTCGACCCCCGCACCGGTCAACAGGTCGTCGTGGTGCGCCGCGACAGCCTGTTCTGGATCCCGATGCGGTTCCTGTGGGTCGTCTACGTCCTGCTGGCCGTGGGCGGTCTCGCCGTTCTCGTCACGGGGCTGGCAGGCTGACGTTCGTACGGGAACCGGCCGTCGTCCCACCGGGCGGCGGCCGGTTCCGCCTTCCACCCGAAACGTGCAAGGTCCCCGCACCGGGGCGCGTCTATCGTTCGCAACTGCAACACCACCCCCACCGGAAGGCCACGGAGACGACATGGGCGCAGTCAGGGAAGCCCTGGAACGACTGACCGTGCGGTGCGACTCCCCGGACGGCCGGATACAGGCGGCGCTGCGGCGGCAGGAACTGTCGGTGCGGTTCCGCACGGGCGCTTACGCCCAGTACGGCGAGGAGGAACTGGCTGGCCAACTGTCCCGGCTCGGAACCGCCGCCTGGTCGGGATACCAACGGGCGTACGTGCGGATCATCGAGGACGCCGGAATGACGGTCCCCGACCCGGCCGACCGGCACCTCGGGCAGGGCTTGAGCGAGTTCCTGCACGCCCGTGACCGGATCGAGGTCGCGGCGCGTTCCCACAACGACCTGATCAAGGTCCACAGTGTGGCGATGCGGCTGTGGCGGGTGCGGATACGTCCCGGCGCCCTCGCCGTCCTCGACGAGTCCGGGTTCCTCGCCGAACTGCTCGACGTGGTCGCCGTCGTGAAACGCGACTTCGACACGCAGGTCGCGGAACTCAAACAGGCCGCCTGAGACACCCACCGACAGGAGCGAAGCCGATGACCGACGAACGGTTCCAGGTAGACGAGATACGGCTGTGGCAGATGGGCGGAGTGACGCTGCCGCAGGCGGCGCACTGCTTCGGGCTCGCCGGGAACTGGCTGCACACCACCTCCGCGTACCAGGACACCGCGTTCAGCGGGATGGACGGCCTCGGCGACCTCAAGAACGCCTGGATCGCCTACCGGAACCTGATCCAGGACGAGGTGGTGTGGCAGACCAACCAGAACCTGATCGCGGCGGGGACCGCCCTGACCGAACTCGCCGAACACATCGCCGAGACCGACACCGGCAACGGGGAACTCCTCGACTCGGTGAAGGAGGACCTGGCGAACGACCCGGTGGTGGGCAACCGGCCACCCGTCGAGGTGACCGAACCGGCGACCAGCGACGACCCACCACCGTGGACGGATTGAGGCGGAGGACACAGTGACCGACATTTCCGACGGCGCGATCACCCAGGCCGCCGAAGACCTGGTGAACGCGGTGTACCAGGCAGCCCTGGAACAGGCCACCGCCAACAAGGAGGGCGTACCCCGCCGCGAGATCAGCACCGACGACTACGCGCAAATCCGGGAACGCATCCTGGAGGCCACCACGCCCCACTACGACACCGCGAAGTCCATGTCGGACTTCCTCGACAAGGCGTGCCTCGAAGAAGGGCTGGGCGCCGGTGAGGTCGGCGCCGTCAGCGGTCTCGCGAGCTTCATCGGCACCGAGGACGGCCAGTGGCACGGGGAGACCGCCGGCAACTTCAGCAAGTACTATGTGGAGCCGTTCGACAACTGCCGTGACAACCAGATAGCGGCGATCCAGGAACTCAACTCGGCGACGCTCACCTACATAGAACTGTTGAAGGACCGGCGCCGCGACTACATCCAGGCGGTCACGACCACCACCGCGGCCGTCGACGCCGCCGTGGGCTGCGGCGGTGCCCAGGATTCGGTGGAACTGGCGGTCGTCGGCACCATCGTCGCCGTCGCCGCGGCGGTCCCGACAGGGGGCGCCACCCTCGCCGCCGCCCTGCCCATCATGTCGGCCGGCGCCACGGCCCTGTCCACCGGCGTCGCCGTCAAGCAGTACATCGAGGGCCCCAGCCCGGAGGGTCTGCTGAGGTCACTGGAGAAGACCCTCGACAACATCGACCAGGCCGTGAAGGACAAGGTGAGCGACCTGGCGTCGCTGCTGAACGAGAGCGTGGGCGTCATCGAGGGCCAGCTCATGCACGACCGTTCCAGCGGCACCGTCCCGTTCCTGCTGCCCCACGAACCCGACCCGGACGGGGGACCGCCCCGGGTCACCGACGGCGACCACACCGCCATCCAGGACGACTTCGTCCCGCCGTCGGACTGAACGCGCCGCCGATCTGGCATCCTCCGGTGTCGCAAACCCGGCGCCCCGGTGACCCCGCAACGACGCCGGGTCACCGGGCCGCCGGGGCCGGGCCGGGACGCAACACCGCGCCGGTCGCCGCCAACAGGCCGTCCGACTCCCCGGCCAGTTCGGCCCGGCGCTCCGGCGACAGTTCCGCCGACAGCGACAACCCCCGCGCCAGTTCGGTTAGCGCGCCCCGCAGCCGGAACTCCTCGACCGCTCCCGACACCAGTTCCCGCGCCGTGTCGGCCTCACCGAGCCGGTACCGGGCCGCCGCCTCCGCCAGCCGCGCCGACGCCGACAGCAGCCGGAACCCGCGCGCGTCGGCGTCCTCGGCGGCGTGGACGGCGGCATCCGCCGCCGCCGCGGCGTCCACCGTGAGCCGCGACTTGGCCAGCACGAGCCGCGCCTCGATCACCTCGTACGGCATCGACAGTTCGGTCGCCACCCGGATGCAGCGTTCGGCGATCGGTTCCGCGGTGGCGTGGTCCGGGGCGCTCCACGCCAGCGCCACCAGCGCCACCGGTTCCCGGACCGTCCCCTTGCGTTCGGTCATGACGGCGTGGGCCTCCCGCGCCGTCCGCCACGCCTGCGCCTGCTCGCCGCGTTCCACGTGGACCCTGGCGAGACCGGTGCGGGCCTGGCCGGCGTCGTCGGGCACCGTCGCCGCCGCCAGGCTCCGGCTCGCCGCCGTCCACGCCCCCGACAGGTCGCCGCACCACAACCGGGCCAGCGCCAACCCGAACCAGGTCGGTACCCGTTTGTTCGGTGAGTTCTCCAACAACCGCAGGTTGCGTTCCAACACCGCCACCGCCTGGCGCGGATCCCCCTGTTCCAGGTGGACCACGCCCAGGACGTTGCCGGCGATCATGGCCTGCCGCTCCGAGGGTGGTGTCACCACGGTCAACGCCCGCCGCGCCGACTCGGCCGCCGCCGGCAGGTCGCCGTTGCGGTGGTGCATGTCGGCCAGGCTCGCGTGGACCGTGGCGACCTGCCGCAGGTTGCCCGCCTCGGTCGCGGCCGACAGTGCCTTGCCCAGCAGGTCGGCGGCGGTACCGGAGTCGCCCATGATCTTGGCGTGCAACGACAGTAGGTAACTCATGCCGGCCACCGCGTCGGGTACGCCCGCCCGGGACGCCGCGGCCAGGCCCAGTTCGGCGAACTCGCGCCAGTCGGTCACGTTCATGGAGCGGGCCTGGTGGATCCGCAGTGCCTCGGGGATCAGCCAGGCGGCCGGAAGGCCCGAGGCCGCGGCCTCCCGCACCACCGCCGCCAGGTTCGGGTACTCGGCGGTGTACCAGGCGGCGGCCTCGGCGTCGTCGCCGAAGACCGGCAGGAACGGCGCCGTGTCGCCGGGGCTCGCCTGGATCTCGATGGTGTCGGTGCTCACGGCCTCCGAGGCGGCGCGCGCGGCGTGTGCGTACCAGTCGTGGAGTCGCGCCGAGGTCGCGGCCAGTTCCGTCGCCGTGCACAGTTCTCGCGCGTACTGGCCCAGCAGGTCGTGGAGTCTCACCCGGCCGGTTCCCGCCGGCTCCACCAGGTGGGCCGCCGTCAACGTCCGCAACGCGGACTCCACCTCCACCGGTGACAGGCCCGTCATGGCCGCCGCCGCGGTGGCCGGGACCGTGGGGCCGGGTGACACGCCGAGGCAGTGGAACACCGACTTCACCGGTTCGGGGAGTGCCCGGTAGGAACGGTCGAAGGCGTACCGGACGGCGGCGCCGGGGTCGCCGGGCACGGCGAGTGACCGCAGCCGTTCCGGTCCGGTCAGGTCGGCGACGTACTCGGCGATCGTGTCGGACGGCCGGTCGGCGAGGTTCGCCGCCGCGATCCGCAACGCCAGAGGCAGGCCGCCGCACAACGTGACCAGCTGGTCCACCGCCTCGGGTTCGGCCTCGCAGCGTCGCGGTCCGACGACGTCGGCCAGCAGCCGACGGGCCGACTCGTCGTCCAGCACCTCCAACGAGAGCGCGCCGGCGCCCTGCCACGCCGTCAATCCGGGCATGCGGTGGCGGCTGGTCACCAGGACGCAACTGCCCGGCCCGGCGGGCAGCAGTTCCCGCACCGGCTCGGGATCCGCGACGCTGTCCAATGTCAACAGTATTCGCCGGTCCGCCGTCAGCGACCGCCAGAGCCCGGCGCGGGCGGCCGTGTCGGCGGGAACGTCCCGGCCGGACACGCCCAGCGACGACAGCAGCGACGCCAGCACATCGTGCCCGGTCCTCGGCGGCCGGTCGTCGAAACCGCGCATCTCGCAGTACAACTGTCCATCGGGGAACCGGTCCGCGACGTGATGCGCCCACTGCAGGGCGACACTCGTCTTTCCGACGCCCGCCATCCCGGTGATCAACAGGATCGGCACCGGCTGCGCGGACTCGGCCAGCAGGGCGTCCAACCGGTCGCGGGCCGGGCCACGGCCGACGATCCCGGCGGGCGGGGCGGGAAGTTGACGCGGCCGGGCGCGTTCGGGTTCGGCGGCCCGCGCCGGGGCGCCACGCCGGATCCGGTCGTGTTGCTCGCGCACGGCGGCGCCCGGTTCCAGGCCGAGGTCGTCACGTAGACGAACGGTGAGCGCGTCGAATACGGCGAGTGCCTCGGCGCGGCGGCCGGCCGCGTGGTGGGCCCGCATGAGCTGCCCGTGGAAGGGTTCGTCGTGCGGGTGCGCCCGGCAGGCTGCGGTGAGCCGATCCCGCACCGACTCGTGGGCGCCCGTCTCCAACGCCGCCTCGAACAGGCCGAACAGCATGTCCCGGTGTTCCCGGCGCAGCGCGGTGCGGACGCCGCGCGCCCACTCCGTGTCGATACCGGCCAACGGGACGGACTCACCCCAGCCGTCGACCGCCTGCCGCCACAGTTCCAGGGCGGCGGCGTGGTCCCCGCCGTCGCGTCGCCGCCGGGCGTCCTCTGTCACGGCCCGCCACCGGAACAGGTCCACGGTGTCGGCCGGTGCGGTGAGGAGGTAGCCGTCCCTGCCGCCGCGCACGATCCCGGTTCCGGGGACGTCCTTCAGGAGGCGCCTCAACCGCGCGACGTGACCGTAGAGGCTGTCGTGGACACCTGCGGGCGGCGGGTCGCCCCACACCTGCCGCACCAGGAGTCCTCTGGGAACCACTCGGCCCGGCGACATCGCCAGGCTCGCCAGGACCGCCGACCGGTGCGCCGGTCCCGCCCTCACCCAGCCCCGGTCATCGCGGACCGCCACCTCACCAAGCAGCCTGATGCGCAACACAGCTCCCCTCGGGGGCCGGTCACCGCGCCACCGGCCGGCCCCGCTCTCGACCGGCCCCGGTCTCGTCGGACGGCCCGCCGCTCCACGGATCGCCAGAATAGACAGGACACCGGGCCGTCCGACACCACCGATCGACCCGAGTGGCCTCCATCGCCCGGGCGGTCGGCCGGTCCGCCGTCGCGACCGGCCGGAGACACCACCTCGGCGACTACCGGACACTCACTAAAATCCCCAGGATGAACGCCGCAGCGCTCGACACGCAACCGTCCGGCCTGCGCGGTTCCAAGGCCACCCCGCCGGTGACCGAGGAACTGCGCCGCCGGCTCAGCGGCGGGCCCCCGGGCGACCGACTGCGCGGCTGGATCACGGTCGCCGTCGTCACCGGGTTCGCGGCGGTCCTGCGACTCACCGGGCTGACCCACCCGAAGGGGCTCGTCTTCGACGAGGTCTACTACGCCCAGGACGCGCGGCAACTGCTGCAACACGGCGTCGAATGGAACATCGACGACGCCACCGGCTCCTACGTCGCCCACCCGCCGTTGGGCAAGTGGTGCATCGCGCTCGGCGAATGGCTGTTCGGCTACAACGAGTTCGGTTGGCGCATCTCGGCGGCGGTGGCGGGCATCGTCTCGGTGGCGCTGCTGACGATGCTGGCGAGACGGCTCACCGGTTCCACGATGCTCGGCGGGGCCGCCGGTCTGCTGATGGCGATGGACGGCCTCCACCTGGTGCTGTCCCGGACGGCGCTGCTCGACATCTTCCTCATGGTGTTCCTGCTCGGGGCGTTCTACTGCCTGGTCCTCGACCGGGACGCCCGGCGGCGGCGGTGGCTGACCGCCATGGACGCGGGTGTGGACCCGAGAGCCGGGTTCCGGCCCGCGTTCGCCGTCCCGTGGTGGCGGATCGCGGCCGGGGTGCTGGCCGGCATGGCGATGGGCGTCAAGTGGAGCGCGCTGTGGTTCATCCTGCTGTTCATCGTGTTGCTGTACGCGTGGGAGTACCGGCTGCGGCGTGAGGTCCGCGCCGCGAGCCCGGCCCGGGACACGCTGCTGGACGAGACGGGCTGGGTGTTCGCGTTCGGGATCACGTCGATCCTCACGTACGTGGCCACCTGGACCGGCTGGTTCGCTTCCGACGCGGGCTCCTACCGGCACTGGCGTGCCGAACAGGGCATGTCGGAGCCGCCGGTGCTGGGGGCGCTGCACAACCTGTGGGAGTACCACGTCAGCGTGTTGGAGTTCCACGAGGGACTCAACACCGAGCACACCTACCAGTCGTGGCCGTGGCAGTGGATGCTGGACGCGCGGCCGGTGGTCTTCTACTGGTCGTCCGACGTCGACTGCGGTGCCGAGCGGTGCGCCTCGGAGGTGCTGCTGCTGGGGACCCCGCTGCTGTGGTGGGTGTTCATTCCGGCGCTGGTCGCGTTGCTGTGGTGGGCGGCGTCGCGCCGCGACTGGCGGGCGTGGGCGGTGCTCGGCGGCGCGGCGGCGGGTATCGCGCCGTGGCTGCTGTACCCGGACCGCACGATGTTCTTCTTCTACGCGATCCCTGCGCAGCCGTTCCTGGTCCTGGCGGTCGTGTTCGCGATGGGGATGGTGATCGGTCCCGCGACCGCGTCACCGGAACGCCGTCTCACCGGCGCGTTGATCGCCGGGGGTTTCATGGTGTTGATCGCGTTGTGCTTCGCGTACTTCTGGCCGCTGTACACCGGTCAGGTGATGACGTACGAGGACTGGCACGCCCGGATGTGGCTGGGCAACAACTGGATCTGACCGCTACCACCCCCTCCACTGCGCCTTGGGTGGTCTAAGGCCCGCCTTGGGTGGTCTAAGGCCCGCCTTGGGTGGTCTAAGGCCCGCCTTGGGTGGTCTGAGGCCCGCCTTGGGTGGTCTAAGGCCCGCCTTGGGTGGTCTGAGGCCCGCCTTGGGTGGTCTGAGGCCCGCCCGAAATCGGACATAACGTCTTATTCGAGGCACATCGATGGGCCTGCGGCCACCCAAGGCGGAAAAGAGGGGCGGCGGTGGGGCGGGGCACGCCACCGGTCGGACGTCGGCGCGCGGTGAGGGCGGGTTCGCCCGAGGCGGGCAATACTGGAGTGAGCGGGTTCGGGCCCGTGTGTTAATGTGATCGCCGGTCACCCGACCACCAGGGGCTGTGGCGCAGTTGGTAGCGCGCTTCGTTCGCAACGAAGAGGCCAGGGGTTCGAATCCCCTCAGCTCCACTCCGGGTCCGTCACGCGGACCCAGGCGTTGTTGGTTGAGACAACATGACGGCGTCTTCCATTCGGAAGGCGCCGTTTCGCATGTCCGCCCGTCGCCGGCTCCACGGGCCGGCCCCCGGCGCGGTCACCGGTACACCCGGTGTCGCCGCCGCGAATATGTGCGGAGCCCCACGAGACCGGCCCACCGAGGCGGCGGTGCGCCCGTCAGCCCCGTCGATGCACGGGAACAGTCCGCAACCCGCAGCGAAACGCCGAGCCGGCGGCGGTGACCGTCTGGCAACCGCGCCATGACCGGAGCCGGTCATCGGACATCGCCACCGGAATCCGTCACCTCTCATCCGACCCGGTGGCGCGCCCCGGCCGATCGGCTTGAGACGCCCAGATCCCGTTGCCCCGTGGTGATGCCGCCGTTACGCTCACCATAGGACGATCCTGAGGAGCCCGCCGATGGCCGAGCACACCGCCAAGGTTCCGCCGCGCTGGTTCATCCGGCTGGCCTGGTCGGTCCATCGCGGGATGTACCGGGTCACCGGCGGCCGGTTCGGGCTCCGCCGGCCGAAGGGACGCCGCTGGGGGATGCTGCGGCTGACCACCGTCGGGCGACGCACCGGCGCGGAACGCAACGTGATCATCGCCTACCTGGAGGACGGCCGGAACCTGGTCTGCATGGCCATGAACGGCTGGGCCGACGCCGATCCGGCCTGGTGGCTCAATCTTCAGGCGCATCCGGAGGCGACGGTGCGGCTCCCGGGCGGGACGAGACGGATCCGGGCCCGCCCCGCTGTCGGCGCCGAGCGAGACCGTCTCCTGGACCGGTGGCGGGAGACCGACGACGACTTCGACGCCTACACGGCCATGCGTTCCCGTGAGACCGCGATCGTCGTCCTCGAACCCGCCGCGTAGACCGGTCGTGGCCCCACGGCGGCCGACGGCTCGCCGTGACGCCCCGGCACGGCGCACGCTCTCGGGCCGGTCGGGCATCCTCGACGGATGCGGCGACTACAGCGGGTCCTTGAGGACTTCGTCCACGACCTCGACCCGCATGTCGACGTGCCGATGGAGGCCGCCTTCGCGCTGGCCGACGGACTCGACTCCCCCGCCCTCGCCGAACTGGCGGGGCTCACGGCGGCGGACCGGGTCGAGATCCGGGAGCTGATCCCGGCGGTCGCCGAACAACTCGGCCTGGAGATACCGTCGCTGCGGGAGCTCGTCGCGCGCCGCGCCCGCGAGGCCGCGGCGGCATACCTGGCCGGGGAGCGCGATTTCGCGGCGGCCCTGTCCGACATCCTCGACCACTTCGCCCGGTACCGCGACGAGGGTGTCGGCTACCGGTGTTGTGACGGGATGCTGGCCCTACAGCTGTGGCGTGACGTCCCCGAGTACGGCGACGGGTTCGGGTCTCCGGAGGCTGCCGAGCGGGCGTTCCGGGAACGGGCCGTCGCGATGACCGACGGTTGTCCCGCCTGCCCGGGCAGGTCGCCTCGCGGGTGAGCCGCCCCGGGCGGTGGTTTTCGCGGAGGCGGTGGTCGGGGGTTCTCGGTTAGCCTGGTCCTCCGTCGTGAGAGGGGTTGTGGCATGGGCCGTGGGTTGGGGCGGTTCAGTGACGCGGACGATCCGATGCGGTACCTGCGGATCTGCCCGGCGCTGGTGCGGTGCCACCGCTGCGACGGCCTCGCGACCGTCCGATGTGGGCGGGCGTATTGCGGTGGATGCGGCTACAACGGCGTCCCCGCACCGGACCGCGTCATGCGTACGGCGAACCGGATCTCCACGCGGTGCGGGGACTGCGGTCAGTGGCTCACCTGGTGGGGAACCCGCAACGCCAGTGGTGTGAGACTGATGCGGTGCCGCTGCGGCTGGTCACGCCGGTTCGACATGACCGCGGTGCCGATGGGATCCCTGTACCGGGGCCAGGAACCGCGCACCGGCCTTCCGTTGTGGCTGCGGTCGGAGTTCCGGGGGCGGCTGCTGTGGGCGGTGAACGAGGCCCATCTCGACTTCCTCGAACGTTATGTCGCCGCCGGTGTCCGTGAGCAGAGCCCCGGTAACTCGACGTTGGCGAGCCGGCTCCCGGCGTGGATCAAGTCGGCCAAGCACCGTCCGGCGCTGCTGAGGACGCTCGGGAGGATGCGCGCGACCCTTCCGGATTCGCCGCGCCCCTGACTCCGACCCCCGCGTGTCACGAGGCGGTGTCGCGAGTCGTCTGCGGCGACCGGACGGGGGCCGCCCCGCCCGGTCGCCGGCTTCATCCGATCGGCCGCCCCTCCGCGACCGCGGCGAGCTGCCCGGTGGTGGCGCCCCAGCCGTCGGCGAAGCCCAGGTCGGCGTGGCGGGCGCGGGCGGCGGGGTCGCCGTGGCGCACGACGACCTGGTAGTGGGTGCCGTCGGCGTGGTCTCGCAGCGTGATCTCCGCGGTCATCGTCACCGGTTCGGGGTTCGCGGGACGCCACGCGCTGTCGATGGCGTTGGTGAACACGATCCGTTCCATCTCGTCGACGACGAGGAAGCTGGCGTCCATGTGTGGGACGAACGCGGAACCGTCGTCGCTCATGCCGGTGACCAGGGCGCCGCCGGGCCGAACTTCGAGCCGGTCGACGCGGCAGACGGTCGGAGCGGGAAGCCACCACTGCGCGAAGCGGGCCGGGTCGGTCCACGCGTTCCAGACCTTCGCGCGCGGCGCGCGGATCACCCGGTCGAGCGTGAGGTCGAGGTCGGGATTCATTGCTCCTCCTTGGTATCGGTGACCAGGCGTTCCAGCCGGTCGGTGCGTTCGTCCCAGATCCGGCGCTGTTGGGCGAGCCAGCCGTCGACGACGGCGAGGCGTTCCCGTACGAGTTCGCAGGTGCGTACCCGGCCGGACTTGGCCGTGCGGATCAGGCCGTTGGCCTCCAACACCCGCACGTGCTTCATGAAGGACGGCAAGGTCATCGGGAATTCGCGGGCGAGGTCGCCGACGCTCAGCGGCCCGCGCCCGAGGCGGCGGATGACGTCGCGTCGGGTCGGGTCGGCCAGTGCGACGAACACGCCGTCGAGCTCCACCGAATACTGTGCCATAAGGCTAAGTATTGCGGCAGAAAACACTTAGCGCAAGGGCTAAGTGTTTTCGGTTCGAGTGAGCCATGTCACGGTGGCTCACTCTCCGCGCTAGAGGCTGCGGCCGTACTGCCGGCGGGTGGCGAACCGGGTGTATCCGGCGCGTTCGAAGCCCTTGACCATGCCGGGGTTGCCGGCGTCGCAGTCCCCCCGGATCTCGTCGGCCCCGGCGGCGGCCAGCAACCGGGTTCCCCTGGCCACGACGGAGGAGGCGTAACCGTTGCCACGGTGGGCCGGCGCGACCCCGACGAAACCGATGATCGCGTACGAGGCGTTGCGGGCGGGGAGACTGATCGCCGCCGCGCCACCGTCCGGCGCGTAACCGATCTCGTACCACTCGTCCCGGTACGTGAAGCCCAGCATGTCGTTCCACAGCTGCTCGGCCGCGCCACGGGCACCCAGTTCATCCACTTCGGACTGCAACAACGCGTCACCGGTGTGCGGCAGCAGATCGGTGAGCAGATCGAGGAAGGGTTCACGACCGAGTTCGGCCAGCGACCGCCAGGTGAGCCGGTCCTCTCCCTCGGGCAGGCCGGCCTCGGGGGTCCACCGGTACCGGTAGCCGTCCCGTGCCAATGCGAACCCGTTGGCACGCAGCAGTTCGACGCGCGCCTCGGGATGGGTCTGCTCCTGCGGCGCCTGAGCGGGCGAGTCGAGAACGTGGCCCTGCGTGGTCGCGCCCAGTTCGGCGGCGAGGTGTCCGGCCCGTTCCAGAAGCAGGTGTCCGGTCGTGAGTCCCGGCTCGTCCCAGGGGGCTTCGAGCAACACGATGTCGCTGGGAGTGTCGGCGCCCGGCATCGACCACAGCGCGACTCCCCCGATGACCCCCTCTCCGGTGTCCGCGACCAGGCACCACTCCGGGCGGGTGCAGCCCTTGTCGAGCAGGTCGGCCAGATAGGCGGCCCGGGAGGCGTCGCGGTCGGTTTCCCCGGTGATCACCGGGAACTCGTGGGGGTGGGCGGGACGTACGACGGTCATGGAACTCCTCGTGTCATGGCTCGCCGCGGTTGGCGGCGGGCTCACCCTCTCACGGACGTGCGGATTCGGCACACCATTTGGAACCCGGACGTGTGCGGTGTCACCATCCGGTGGCGGCGGGTGGCATCCTGGTACGGGCTGCGAGAGGGGACGGTCATGAAGGCGATGGGCACGGGACTCTTCCTGGCGGGGCCGGTCATCGCGATCGCCGGTCCGGTGGTGGCGGCGCTCCAGGCGTTCCGTGGCGAGTTCTGGTGGCTGCTGGCGGTCCCGGTCGGGCTCGTCGTGGGCGGGCTGGCCCACTTCCTGGGGCTTTCGACGCTGTACGCGGCGGAGAAGACGAAGGACGCGCCGAAGGCAACCGCGAGTTGGGAGTGACGCACCACCGCGGACTCCGGTACACCTGAACGCCTTCGGCTCCCGATCCCGGGCGCCGCAACGGTACCGCGGTCCACGGGCCGCCCCGCCCGATACGTTCCCGAACGCAAATTCCGTCTTGTTACCATCGAATGCCGTCACCGGAAGGGCACGCCTTGACGACACCGGCAGATCCGAAGGGCCATGAGACGAAGCGACGGCGCGGGCTGCGCCGATGGGGCAGGATCTCGGAACGACCCCGCCCGGCGTGGTGGGGCGCGGCGATCGCGGTCGCGGTGGGCACCGCCGCCATCGTCACCTGGAACTACCTCGATCAGCTCGTGCCCGGCACGGGTGGCGTCCTGGCGACTCAGGCGCTCCTGAATCTGGCGATCGCGGCGGGCGCGGCGGCGGTCCTGACCGGCCTGTTGTTCGTCACGGTGGGCCGGTTCGCGGCGCTCCCGTGGTGGTACGTGTGGACGTCGGTCACCTGTGTGGTGCTGCTGGTGACCCTCGGTACCGGCGCGAGTCTCACCGCGTGGCTGGCCGCCGCGGCCGTGTTGTTCGTCGGCGGTTCGCTTCTGGGCGCGGCCGTGGGAGGTCTGCTCCCCCACTCCGGCCGCCGGCCCGTGAGCCTGCGGGACGCCCGGGTAGTGATGCCGGCCGTGGCGGTGGTGATCCTGCTGGTACCGGCGGTGTGGCTGACGACCGCCACCCAGGGGCCACCGACGGGACCCGACGTCGCGCCGGTGCCGTCGGCCGTGAAGGACGACCCCGCGGCGCCGGGTGGATTCCGGACCGGGTTCCTCACCTACGGCAGCGGTAGCGACCGGCGGGAGGAGTACGGGGAGTCCGCCGACCTCCGTTCCACCCCTGTGGACGGTTCACGCATTCTCAAGGGATGGAACGCGGACCGCCGGGAACTCTGGGGGTTCGACGCGGACGCGCTGCCGGTCAACGGAATGGTCTGGTACCCGAAGGGGGACGGACCGTTCCCGCTGGTACTCATCGCGCACGGCAACAAGAGCAGCGCCACCGAATCCGAGGCCGGCTACCGTTACCTGGCGGAACTGCTGGCAAGCCACGGATTCATCGTCGCGTCCGTGGACCAGAACTTCCTCAACACGGGACCGCTCGACCGTTCCGGCGGCCTGACCGGCGCCAACATCGCGCGCGGCTGGTTGCTACTGGAACACCTGCGGGCGTGGCGGGAATGGAACGAGGACCCGGATTCCGGCTTCGCGGGGAAGGTGAACCTGGACGACGTGGGTCTCGTCGGGCACTCCCGGGGTGGTGAGGCCATCGCCGTCGCCGCGCATCTCCAGACGCTCGACCGGCTTCCCGAGGACCATTCGGTCACATTGGACTACGACTTCGGGATTCGTTCCCTGCTGGCGTTCGCGCCCTCCGACGGCCAGTACCGGCCCGACGACGCGCCGATCACCCTCACCGACGTCAACTACCTCACCGTGCAGGGTTCGCACGACGCCGACGTCACCGGCTTCGAAGGACTCGACCAGTACGAGCGGATCTCTTTCACCGGAAGGGAACCCGCCGTCAAGTCCGCCCTGTTCGTGGAACGGGCCAACCACGGCCAGTTCAACACCCGGTGGGGGAACCGGGACGTCGGCAACGGACTCCCCAAGCACTTCATAGACACCGGCGCCCTGTTGGCCGCCGAGGAACAGCGCCGCGTCGCCCAGGTCTACGCGGTGTCGTTCCTGCGCGGCACCCTCACCGACGACACCCGGCTGCTCGACGTGCTGCGCGACCCCCGGGCGGCCGCCGACTGGCTTCCCGACACCGGATACGTCAGCCAGTTCCGCGACTCCGGGATGACCTCCGCCGAGGAGTCGGCCGTCATCCCGCAGGGATTCACCGCCGCCGAGACGATCCCGCTGCAGCTGCGCAACGGGCCGGGCGAGGACGAAGTGCGGTCGCTGACCTGGGAATCGGGCACCGCGGCGGCGTTGGCGGTGGAGACGGCTCCCGAACCCGAAGCCACCCACGTCGTGTTCGACGCCGTGGCGATGACCGGCGACGACGCCCTCGCCGACGCGATCACCGTCGAGCTCACCGACGACTCCGGTGACCGTGCCACCGTCCCACCGGAAATGCCGTTGCCGCACCTGGTGAACGGGCAGTACCTCAAGGCGGCGTGGATGCACACCGATCCGTTGACCGCGCCGGTGCTGCAGACGCACCGGATCCCGCTGACCGCCTTCACCGACGCGAACCCGGAGTTCGATCCCTCCCGCGTCGTCACGGTGACGCTGTCGTTCGACGACTCGGTCGGCGGCACGGTCCTGGTCGACGACGTCGGCCTGAACACCACCCCGTGACCCGGCCCCGGGTACCACCACCTTCGCGCCACGACCGGAAGGCCCTTGGCGCGAGACGGTGTCAGTGCGCTGTCAGCGCCGGGTGTGAACGTGACGGGCATGGACATGAGCACCAGCCGATTCCCGGCAGCACTCGACAACACCCACCCCACCACCACACGACACACCACCACCGGCCGTCCCCGCGTCGTCACCGTCGCCGCGATCCTGCAGTTCGCGGTCGCGGTCGGGTTCGCGAGCATCCCGGTCGTCCGCCTGATGTTCGGCGCCGACGTCCAGGCCGCTGCCGAAGCCGAGGCGGCCCGGCAGGGCCGGGATCCGGGCATCCTCACCGACGCCGGGTTGCGGTTCGACGAGACCGGCGTCGCGATCTGGGCACCGTTCATCGTGGCCGTGCTCGTCGCGTTGCCCGCCGCCCTGAACCTGGCCGGTAGGGGCAGAATCCTTTCGTGGGTCGTGTTGCCGCTGGTCCTGATCGGCAATGTGATGATCATGGCGAGCAACGCGGCCGCGGCCGACACCCTTCAGGCGTTCTTCGACGCTTCGAGCGACCCCGCGCTGTCGGGCCTGGACGCCACCGCGTTGCTGGCGGCCGCCTACTCCGCCTATCCCGAGTGGCTGTCCATCCTGGAGGCGGCATGGTCGGTCGTGATCGTGGGCGGCTGTGTCGGCGCGGTCGTCCTGTTGGCACTCAAACCGTCTCGGCTGTTCTTCCGCCGGAAGTGACGGTCAGCAACGCGATCGCGGTGCCGCGTTCCCTCGCGGCGCCGCGATCGTATGCCGCCTGGAACGCCTCCGGACGCATGGCCGCCCGGGTCCGCTCCGGTGTCCGCAGTGCCGCGTCATAGCCCCGCCGGTCGTCGGTACCGAGCAGAGCGGCGGCGACCCCCAGCAGGTACGCCGCCGTTTCCGGTTCCCCGTCGGCGACCGCGATCGCGGCGTGCAGCCGGGCCGCGACGGCCAGGTCCGGGCCGGCCGCGGCCTCGATGTGACGGGTCGGGAGCCGGTGCCACTGCCGCCGTGCCCGCGCGGTATCGCCCCGCAGCACCGCGGCGAACGAGCGCCACGCGGCACACCACACCCGGATCCGGGGTTCCAGAGCGGTGCCGTCGAAACCGGGCTCGACGGTGTCGAGTCGGCGCAGTGCCTCCTCGTGCTCGCCCGCGTACCACCGGACCTGGGCATCGGCCCACCCGACATAGGCGAGCGTGCGTCGTTCCCGGTCGGTGTCGGCGCGTTCGGCGGCCAGCGCCAATGCCCGCGCAGCCGGATCGCGCGCGCCGGCGCGCGCCTCCTCGACCGCCAGTTCGGCGTAGGTCTCGGCGGCGTCGGCGGCGGTTCCCAACTCGTCGAGGTGACGTGCCGCCCGCGACAACGCGTCCCGGGCGGCTTCCCGGTCACCGTGCCGGGACCGGTGCTCGGCCCAGATGCGCAGCGTGTTCGCCATTCCCCATCGGTCGCCGAGCCTGTCGAACTCGTCGCGGGCACGCATGACACGGTCCATGGCGTCGCTTCCGGTGACTCCGGTGTCGACCGACAACAGCAGCGCCATACCGCGTTCCCAACCAGGCCGGCCGTCGGTGTCGACGATCCCGGGATCGGTGAGGAAGGCCGGCGCGACGGCGAGCGGAATCCGGCCGGGTGGGTCGTCGACGGTCCGGGCGGCGGCGAATGCCTCGGTGACGAGCCGTGCGCCGCCGCTGAAGTCGCCGGTCTCGCACCGTGCCATGCCGGTCAGGGCCAGCACGGCGGGTCGCCATCGTGGCGGCAGGCCGGGCGAACGCATCACCGTCGCGCCGGTCCAGTGCAACCGTTCGGTGTGTAGGCCACGCAGATGCCAGTACCAGAACAGCGCGACCGCCAACCGGACACCGAGTTCCGGGTCTGTCCCGTCGTGTGCGACGCGCAACGCCGCCAACAGGTTGTCGTGTTCGGCGTCCAATCGAGACAGTGCGCCGAGTTGGCCGGCGCCGCGCAGCTCGGTGTCGGAGGTCTCGACGAGTTCCAGGCAGTAGCGCACCATCCGGTCGAGGGCGACGGTCTCGGCGTTCCCGGCGGCGGCGAGCTGTTCACGCGCGTAGGAACGGATCGTCTCCGACATCCGGTACCGGTCACCGTCACGCTCCATGAAGGACTTGTCGATGAGTCCGGCCAGCACGTCGAAGTCACCGACCCGGTCGAGCGTCACACCGCCCGGGAAGACCGACAAGGTCGTCGCGAGGTCGCGTTCGGCCGGTGACAGCAGTTCCCAGCTCCACTCGATGACGGCACGCAACGTGCGGTGTCGTTCCGGCGCGGCCCGGTTACCACCGGCCAACAGCGCGAACCGGTCATCGAGCCTGGCGGCGATCTGCGCCGCGTCCAGAGCCCGCATCCGCGAGGCCGCGAGCTCGATGGCCAACGGGATGCCGTCCAACCGCCGGCAGATCTCCACCACGACCGGTGTGCTCGCCTCATCAAGGGTGAAACCGGGCCGCACCGCCGCGGCGCGCTCACGGAACAACCGGACCGCGGCGGCGTCGGCACCGTCCCCTGGCAACGCCGGCAACGGATACAGCCGTTCACCGTCCACGGTCAACGCCGCCCGGCTGGTGGCCAGTATCCGCAGTCCGGGACATTCGCGCAGCAACCGGACCGCCGATTCCGCGACCGCCGCCACCTGGTGCTCACAGTTGTCGAGGATCAACAGCGCCCGCTGGTCGGCGAAGTACTCCACCAGTCGACCGGCCGCGTCGAGGGCCGACGGCTCCAGCAGACCGGCCTCCCGAGCCCCGATCGCCCGCAGGATCGCCGGCGCGACATCCCCCGGCTCGGCGACCCCCACCAGCTCGACCAGCCAGGTCCCGTCGGGGGCAGTGGAATCGGCGCGCGCCGCCAACTCCGTGACGAGCCGGGTCTTTCCGGCACCGCCCGGCCCGGTCACCGTGACCAACCGGCCCGCCGACAACGCGGCGGCGACGGCGGCCAGGTCGTCCTCCCGGCCGATGAAACTGGTGAGGTGGGCTTTCAGGTTGGTCCTGCGACCACGCACGGGCGTCGCCGTCGCCTGTTCCCGCCGCAGGATCTGTAGATGGAGTTCCGCCAGTTCCGGCGACGGATCGACACCGAGTTCGTCGGCCAGGCGTTCCCTCACCTGCTCGTACATCGACAAGGCGTCGGCTTGGCGGCCCGCCGCGTACCACGCCCGGATCAGCAGTGCCTGCCAACGCTCGTCGAGTGGATGCGCCGCCGCCAACGGTTCCAGCTCCGTGAGGACGTCCACACCCGAGGCGATCTCCCGGGCGATCCGGTCACGGGCCGCCTCCCGCCGCAGGCCCTCCAGCCGTATCCCGGCGGCCTCGGCGAACCGGTACTCCAGCAGGTCGGTCAGCGCCGGCCCCCGCCACAACGCGGCGGCCTCCCGCAGCGCCGCCAGGTCACCGTGCCGCCGTCCGGTCTCGCAAAGCCGTTCGAACCTGGCCACGTCCACGTCGTCGGCACCGACGTCGAGCCGGTAACCGGCCGGCCCGTGCACCAGCCGCCTTCCGCCGATCACTCGCCGGACCCGAGACACCAACGCCTGCAACGCGTTGGGGCTCGGTGGCTCGTCACCCCAGATGGCGTCGGTGAGGCTGTCCACCGGCACCTCCCGCCCGGGGGACATGGCCAGCCGCGCCAGCAGCGCCCGCAACCGGGTTCCGGTGATCTCGACCGGCCGGTCCTCGTCGTCATGCAGCCGGAACGGGCCGAGCAGGAGTACACGCATGCCGCAAGTGTGCCCACCCCGCCGCCCCGGCCGCCGGGTCGAGGCCACGTTCGGGGGCCGCGACCTAGCTCGCACCTAGTCGGCGGTGGCATACCGTGTTGGCTCCTGCGAGGGGAAAGGAGTAGCCGTGGCGGATCCGAAGATCACCACACTCGTGAACAGGTTGAGACGGGGGCACGAGCCCTTCGTCGACCCCACCCACGATCGTCATCCGGCGCTGGTCGCCGAACTCGCGAAGGCCCACGTCGACGTGAGCCTGCCGGACGGTTCCGTGAGTTGCCGCATGAACGCGACGGGCGAACTGGAGTCGTTGACGTTCAAGCCCGGTCTGCTGCGGGAACGTTCTCCTGCGACGATCGCCAAAGCCGTCACCGCGCTGATCCGGCGTACCGAAGAGGTGGTCGAAGAGTCGATCGCCATGGTGAGGAGGTAGGGAGACATGACCACACCCGATGTCACCGAATGGGTCTCGGCGTTGCGGTCGGCGACCGACCAGGCTCACGACCGGCTCCGTTCCGCCAGGGAGAACGCGGTCGCCGCCGAGTACTCGCTGATCTCGGACGACCGGATGGCGCGGGTGCGATTCGACGGCGCGTTGAGGCTGCGGGGTTTCGACATCAAGCCACCGGCGGTCGACCACTACTCGGCCACCGAACTGGCCTCACTGCTGACCCGCCTCTACAACGACGGTCGCCGTCACGCCTTCGACCAGCGTGAGAGGGACATCGACCGGGACTTCCGCCCCGACCGCACGGAGGAGGAGAAGTGAACCAGCCGTTCAGTGCACGCGGCCAGTGGATCAACGGATTGCGATCCCATTTCGACGATCACGTGCTGCAACTCCAGGACATCCTTCCGATGCTGGGCAACGCGGCGACGGCCTACACCGAAGGCGCCAGGCTCAACGTCCGGCCGATATTCGAAGGGGAACACGCCGTGGCGGACCCGGGCGAATTCGGTGGCACGCCCTCGACGCCGGCCGGCGCGGTACGTATCGCCTCCGGACCGCCGGCACCCTGGGCCGCCGGTATGACCGCTGACTGGAACAACGCCGTCCACGGACGTGCCGCCGACGCCATAACGGTGTCCGATCAACTGATCCGGCTCAACGCCATCATGGTGCGGTTCCTCAACGAGACCGAGTCCGCCGACTCCGAACTGGGCGTCAAACTCACCGACCACGGCAAGAAGGTACGTCTGGACTGGCTTTCCAACCTGAAGCCCGAATGAGACGAGAGGGGAAGAGGCATGGGCAAGGGACGTGACGACCTGATCGCCTTCCAGAAGAACCACGCCGACGACATCGAAACCGCGGACGACCTGGTACGGCAGTACATCGTGCCCTCGGGCAAGGATGCCGCGACCTACCTGCCGAGCACCATCATCGGTTGGTTCGCGGCCATCGACACCGACGCCCTCCGCAGGCGTTGGAAGATCATCGACGAACTGGGCACCGACGGGAAGAACCCGTACGAGGACATCTTCGGCGCCCCCACGTTCAACAACACGATGGAACACTGGACCGGGGAGACCGCCACCGGACTGGCCAGGTACGCGGTCGGGCGCGGCGGCGGCGAGTACTCGTTGCAGGCGTACATCAACGACGTGGTGGCGAAGGCCAAGGCCCACGCGAAGGCCGCCGAGAACTTCATCACCGAACTCGGCGCGCGGCAGGAGGCGATGGCCGGCGTGTGCAACGAGACCATCAAGGGCCTGAACGGACGCCTGTGGCGGGAGGCGGGGAAGATCATCCTCACCGTCGGGTTGGCCGGTTCACGCCAGGACGCCGTGCTCCAGTCGATCGGGCAGTTCTACTCGGCCGCGGTCGATGAGGCCGAACACGCCCGCACCAACTCGGAGGTGCTGCGGACCCATGGCGCGTTGATGAAGAACGATGCGGGTCCACGCATCAACACACCGGCGTTGAAACTCGGACCCACCGACAGGAACCGGCTCGCCGGAATCTGACCGTCCTCGTCGGCGACGTCGGCCCGGTCACCACCCCCTGACGGCGCCCCATGCGCGGCCTGCTTGCCGTTTCCCCACGCCTGGTGGCCCGACCAAGCAGTACATGCGCCCCACCGAGCCCCGCACGGGTCCGCGACGCCCCGTCATGTGCCGGGGGCCTCTAGACTCCTTGGTGGACAACACATCACCGGGGAGGTCAACGTGAAGCCACTCGACTCCTCGGATCCGGCGAAGGTGGGGCCGTACCGGACGCTGGCCGTGCTGGGCAGCGGCGCGATGGGGCGGGTGCTGCTGGGCCGCGACGCTGAGGGGACGCTCGTCGCGGTCAAACGTGTCCACGCCCAGTTCAGTGAGGACGACGGCTTCCGGGCCCGGTTCCGTCGTGAGGTCATCGCCTCGCGCCGGGTCCGCGGCCGGTACACCGCGAGCGTCGTGGCCGACGACACCGACGCGCGGGTGCCGTGGATGGCGTCCGAGTACGTCGACGGCCCGACCCTGCAGAACGCGGTCGACACGGGCGGACCGCTCGACGAGACCGCCGTGTTCCGGCTCGCCGCGTGGCTCGCGGCCGCCCTAATGGACGTCCACCGGGCGGGACTGATCCACCGGGACCTGAAGCCCTCCAACATCCTGCTCACCGACGACGGCGTGAAGGTCATCGACTTCGGAATCGCCCGAGCCGTCGACGCGAGCACGTTGACCGGCACCGGAACCGTCATGGGTTCCTACGCCTTCATGGCGCCCGAACAGATCCTGGCCGACAAGGCCGAACCCGCCAGCGACGTGTTCGCGCTCGGCGCCGTACTGGGCTTCGCCGCCACCGGAACCGGTCCGTTCCACGCGACCTCGGTCCCCGCCATCACGCACCGCATCCTCAACGACGAACCACGGCTCGACGGCATCGGCGCCGACCTGCGCGGCCTGATAGCACCGTGCCTGGCCAAGGCTCCCGGCGACCGGCCGAAACCGGCTGACCTGATGGCGGCCGTCCCGCCGGACCTTTCGGAGGCGCCCGGCGAGACGCCGCGCCTGTGGGGCGCGGCGGTACACCGGCTGATCTCCGCACAGCGCGCCGACGTCGCCGCGTGCGTCGATCGCACCCATGTCACCGACACCGTCGTCGATCCCGGCGAGACCGTCGTGGACGCCGCGTCGGCCGGTTCCCGGGTGCGGCAGCCGCCATCGGACGGGACGGGCGACTCCTCGAAGACGCCCGACGTGACGCCGTACGTGCGGGACATGGCGGAGAAGCTGGGCGTCGACCTGTCGGTGATCCGTGGGACCGGCCCCGGCGGTGCCATCCGGGCCACCGACGTCCGGACCGCCGACGAGGCCGCGCGCGCCGCCCGGCGCGCCCGCGAACGCGCCGAGGCGAAACGCAAGGCCGAGGCGGCGCGGAAGGCCGAGGCGAAGCGCAGGGCCGAAACCGCGCAACGGCACCAAGGTCGTACGGCTCCGAAGGCCACCGGCGGCGGCGCCGCAAGCAAGTCCACAAGTGACAGGCCGCCCCGGGCGGCCGGCGGCGGTGCCGGGACCGCCCCGAAGAAGACCGGCACCACGCCGTCCTCGACACCGCCGTCCGGGTCGTCCGGGGCGTCAGCGTTCTCCGGGTCATCCGGGTCGTCAGCGTCCTCCGGGTCGTCCGGCTCGTCAGCGTCGTCCGGGTCGTCCGGGTCGTCAGCGTCCTCCGGGTCCAAGAAGCAGGAGGACACCAACTGGGGGGCGATACTCGGCGTCATCGGCGCCATCATCCTCGTCGCCTTCCTGATCGATCAGGCGTCCGACGAGTCGTCCGACGACACCTCTGGCGAAACCTCGACCACGGATACGTCGAGCTATGAGCCGGACACCGATTACGACACCGACTACAACGACGTCGCCGACGACGAGGTCGAATACGACCCGCCCACCTCGGAGGCGCCCGACCCCACCGCCGGATGTTCCGAGGCCGCCGACACGGTGAGCATCTATGTAGACCGGGCCAACGCGGCGATGGAGGTGGGGGACAACGCGGGCGCCGTCGACGCGTTCCAGAGCATGGCGAACCAGTTGAGGTACGACGCGCTGCTCGCGAACGACGACCTCGTCGCGCTCAGCATCGACATCCTCGCCGACGACTCCGAACGCCTCGCCACTGCACTCGCGTACCAGGACAATGCCAGCTACGCCCACTGGCGAGAGGTGTGGACCGGCGACCGTGACGACCTATGGGACACCTGCTACGGCTGACCCGGAGCCGACTCGGAGACCCGCGCCACCGACCGCAGCGCGGAAACTCAACCGCTACTTCGGCTCGCGCCCTGGGGGTTGGCGGGGCGGCGTGTGGTTTGTACGGTGTCGGTGACGGGTTTCTCTTGTGTGGAAGGTGTGGGGTGGTATGGCGTCTATTGATGATCTGGTGGCGTCGATCGATGGTGATGTCGCTGCGGGGAACGGGTTGGCGGGTCAGGTCGAGGCGTCGCGGGCGATGGCGGAGCAGTTGACGGGTGTGTTGATGGGCCTGGCGGTGGAGGGGGTGGCGGCGCAGGTGGATCTGTGTCGGCGGGAGTTGGAGGCGGCGTTGGGGTTGCAGCAGGCTCTGGTGGCGAAGCTTGAGGAGGCGCGGGCGGCTGCGGAGTTGGCCAGGACGATATGAGCGGTGGGAATCTGAGTGTCCGGGATCTGGTGGCGTTGATCGCCGCGGCGCGTGATGCGGCGGGGCGGGTGCGGGACGGGATCGCCGGCAGTGTCGCCACGGGTGGGGAGGCGCTGGACCGCCTGGGCGCGGCGGGGATCGGTGGTAGCGCCGCCGGTGCCGAGACGATGCGGGCGGTGGAGTTGCTGGGTGAGGCGCTGTCGGAGGCGGAACACCTTGACGGGCATCTGGAGAAGTGCCGCTTCATCGCCATGTCCGCCATCACCGGCCTGTACAGCAACGGCACCGGCGGCTACACCGTCCCCAAATCCGGCACCCAAACCGACGACCCCACCACCTGGGAACGACCAACCGACGGCGGTGAACTGACGGATCCTGAGCGGAAGCGGCGGTCGCGGCTCGATCGGGCGATGCGGTCGATGAGTAAGAACGCGGACGACCTTCAGAAGTCAACGAAGGACGTCACGAATCAGACGGCCAAGATCTTCCGCGATTTCAAGGGGCCAGATCCGGCGCAGACAGTCACGCATACGGCCGTGCCTGACCCGGTTGTCCAGCCGCAGATGAAGACACCGCACGGTGACATCGTTTCCAGTGTGCTGTTCACCGGTGTTACAGCGGTGCTGGGCGTGGTAGAACTCCGGAAGCGACGGCGTAGGAAGCGAGACGATGAGCAAACGTGACAAGTACCGGCAGATGCTTCGTGCCGGTCTGGTGGGCGACTACGACACTGCCGAACGGTACGGTGCCGAACTGGGTGAGGTGTCGTGGCAGGACTCGGGCGTACTGGTGAACGCGCTGTTCACTCTGACTGTTCAAGACAAGTTCGACGATGACGCTGACCGCGACGATATCCGGGCGTTCGTTCGCCAGCTTCTCGACGACTACAGCACAGCGGATCCGCCGCTGAAGCCGTTGATGGCCGAAGGCTTGATCCGGTCGGTCCTCGGTGAAGACGAGCTCTACCGCGAGATCGACAAGGTCGAAGCGATTCCGACGCAGACAGCGATCGCGTACAAGCTCGTCAGCGACGCCAACCTGTCCACCGAGCAGATCGACGAGCTGTTGGCCGATGCCAGCGAGCTAGCGGACCGCTGGTCTAACTGACCAACGATCGCTTGCGCAAAGTCAAAGGACATTGGTCTCAAAACGGCGTGTTCAGGGTCAATATCCTTTGGCTTCTTCGGTACAGGGCGTGATCCGGTTCAGGAATCAACGTCGCTGTTCTTGATGGCAGTGAGCATGCCCCGCCAGTTTGCGGCCGAGGTGGTAAGGACCGGGCCGGAGGGGGCCTTGGAGTCACGAACGGCGACACCGGTAAGCATCACGCCGACCTCGACGCAGTTGGCACCGTTCGCGCCGCTACCGCTACGCCTGCGCTTGGTCCATGCCGCGACCTCGACGCAGTTGGCATTGCCGCCGCTGGCGCTTCGGAGGCTGCGCCGCCACTGGAGCGCGGCAGGGGGTGGCGCGTTGGTCATTCGAGTTCCTTCACAATGTCGACGATCATCGATCGCGATTCTCCCAGGGAGAGAGCGGATCGTTCAAGCTCGTTGAACACGTGCACGAACTTACTCACGCGGGTCTCTTCTTCGAAGAACGTGCGTCCGGCCAGATTCTCGACGTATGCGACCTCGGGGTAGGGATCCGGCATCCCGAAGAGGGTGAAGGGACCGTGGTGTCCGGGATCTGTCGGTGCATCCATAGGCAGGACACGCAGCCGTACAGCTCCGGCGTCGCAGAGTTGCAGTAGCGATTCGAGTTGTGCCTGCAACGTCTCTGGACCGCCTATCGGCCGTCGAAGTGCCGGCTCTTCGACGATGACGCTCATCGGAGTAGGCATGTCGGACGTGACGATGCGTTGCCTGGCTTGTCGCACTTCAACCACTCGCTGAACCTCGGCGTCGGTAGCTGTCCCTCCGAGTTCGCGCCGAGTGAGGGCTTCGGTATACGCGGACGTCTGTAGGAGTCCGTGGATCAGGAGCGGTTCAAAGATTCTGATCTGGACCGCCTGCGATTCGAACCAGGTGTAGTCGATGAACTCGGTGTCCAGTCCGGTGACGTCCAGATCGGACCAGTCTTTGCGCCATGCATCTTCAGACAACCTCAGAAGGAAGTCCCGCTCCTGCGTGCTGGAAACCCCGTAGTAGTCCAACAGGTCCTTGACGTAGGAGCGCCTGATTCGGTGGGTTCCACGCTCGAATCTGCCGAGCGACGTCTGATCCAGCTGTAGGTATTCACCAGCGTCGGCCAATGTGTAACCAGCTCGATGCCGCGCTTCCCGTAGACGTTCACTCAGCCACCGCGAACGCAACGAGATCGCCGGATTCTTGGTCATCAGCGGTCCTCCGAATGTGACAGACAGGCATTGTGCCTATCCGGCATGCATGCTAACGTAATCGTGTTACTACAGCAACTTGGAGTGATCTGAGTGGTTGTGGAGGCTTCCCGGTTTCCGTCTTCGGGCGGTGAGTGGGGAGGGAGAAGACCGGGACGGGTCTGAAGTTTGGCGACTCTTCCCGTCCCGGTCCTTCAACAAACGGAACTCGCGAAAGGAGTCCGCGCGGTCATTAGTCTGTCACACCCGGTCGTGTAGCGGCCAGGTGTGATCACCGGATCGGGGCACACGTCCCATCCACGTGCGTCAACGCACGCCGAGCCGAGTACTCAGGGCGCGTCCATTCGACCGCCCGGACCGGTTCCTTCCTAAAGCTTTCCCTTTGCGTGTGGTTGGTCTTGCGCCGATATCACCACCCACGCCGGGCGGGTGCCCGCGACTTTTCCGCATACCCGGTGTCGTCCTGTCGTGCCATCCCGCGCGACCGGGGCGCCGGCGCGGGTGCCCGCCCGTTCTGCTTCGTCTGTCCACTGTTCACTCGTTTTCGCCCTTGGGGGGCTTGCCATGGCGATTCGTTCGTGTAGCTACGAGATCCTGATACCCGGTACCGACCCGGCACCACCGGCACCCGTTCACCCCGACCCGCACGTCAACGTGGTACTCACCGCGGTGGCACGCGCGGCCCGGACCAGGCGGTTCGCGTTCGTGCAGACCCGCGTCACCGAAGAGCGGGTCGACACGGGCCTGATCATTCACGGGGTGGAGAACCCCGACGGCACCGCCGTGGTCCTGGCCAAGGACGGGCACCCGTTCGGGTGGTTCACCACCGTGGACTCCGCACACGCCCGGATGCCGCTACCGGACATGTACCTGGTGTGGCTCGACCCCGAACGCGACCCCGACCTACTCACCGAAGCCGAGGCCAAAGCCGCCGCCCAAGACATCGACATCTACCTCATGGCCCTACCGTTCGCCGCACTCGGACTCGCCGACGCCCGCGCAAGAGCACTCGACGTCCTGGCCTGCCTGCAAGACACCGTCCCGGGGATGCTGGCCGAATCGGCGGGGATCTTCGACGCCACCAGGTCCACCAGCTTCCTCACCCTCTACTGCCCCGAACCCGGCTGCACCCTCTCGCCCTACCACCACGGCGAACACCACATCACACCCGAACGCACCACAGCCGCAGCCACCGAACCCACCGCACAACCCATCACCACCGAACCGGAGAGCGACGCCGCACCCGTATCCGGGACCACGGCACCGGAGGCGAAGCGATGAACGCCAGACCACCCGTCGTGACACCCGCCGATGTGGACTGGATCGACTCCTACGGCGACGCACTCGTATGCGGTCACCGGTTCACCCGCGACGACATCCTCCGCCACGAAGCGATCTGGGACCGCCGCACCCACGACAACGCCCTCACGAGCGCCGCACGCCAACGCATCGCACACGCACTCACCGAAGAACTACAGCAACACACCGCCACCGCACTCGCCGCCTGGCAACACGACCACAACGCCACGGTCACCTGGCGCACCTGCGACGGCTGAACCCACCCGACCCGCTTGGTCCCCGCTACGTCGTGCTTGGTCCCCGCCATCGTGCGCTTGGTCCCTGCTACGTCGTGCTTGGTCCACGACCGGTAAGACCAAACAGGCATAAAACGCCTAAAACGACGGCCATCCGTCCACCGGACGAGGACCAAGTGCCATCGGGCGGGGACCAAGACGACGAGGACCAAGACGGCGGGGACCAAGCGGCACCGGGCGGGGACCAAGCGGACCGACTCCGAACCCACAGCACGGAACGACATCGCACAACACCCACGTAACGAAAACGGCGACCCGGGCTGTTGGAGCAGCCGGGCCGCCACACAACGAGAAGCTAGAGGTTCTCGCCATGTCATGGTGCAGCATAACCAGTAACCAACAGACCACGCGGATCGCCCGGGCCGAACGCATCCGCGCACTCCACGGACCAGGCAAACGAACAGCCCGCCGCGCATTCCGCCGCCACTGCACCGAATGCGGCCAACACTGGCACCGCACAAGAGGCTGCGCCCCCTACCTCTGGGCCACCGACTACCTGTCCAGCCTCTCCCGAGTCGTCTACCCACGCGCGCCCAAACGCCCGGCAGGCAGACACCGACCCACCTACACCCGCACACTCCGCCACGCCACCAAAGCCCTGCACGAACTCACCAGACCCACCACCCCGGCGAATGCGGGGGCCACCACGCCGACACCCGCCCGGCCCGTCAGGACCAGTGCCGCCTTCCCGGCCACCGCCACGATCCAGCGGCTCGCCCGAACGGCCACCGGCACCGTCGCACCGCCCGCCCGAACCACCACCCCGCCGTACCGACCCACGCACCGGCCATACCCACTACCGACCGGGCACCGTCCCGCGTGGTGACTGTGGAGGGTGTCAGGCGTTGCGCGGTCACCACGGGGGCACTAGCATCGCGGGGTGACTTTCCCTCATGCCCATGAGGTTCCGCTTCACCTGCCCCACCCCGGTGCCTCATTCGGTACCGCCGTGAAACGGTTCTTCAAGAAGTACGCCACCTTCTCCGGACGCGCCAGCCGGAGCGAATACTGGTGGGTCGCGTTGCTCAACGGCCTGATCCTCGTCGGTGGATCCATCCTGGCCACGATCATTCAGGCCGCCACCGCCGGGACGAACCGGTACGGCGGTGTCGACGACGAGTTGACCTTCCCCGCCGGGCTGTTGATGTTCCTGCTCATGCTCTACCTGCTGGGGACCATCGTGCCGAACCTGGCCTTGGGGTTCCGCCGGTTGCACGACGCCGACCTGTCCGGCTGGTTCATCCTGCTGGGGATGGTCCCCGGTTGCGGCGGCTTCATCATGCTCATCCTGACGCTGCAGCCGACCAGGCCCGCCGGTGTCCGGTTCGACCGCAACCCCGGCAGGTGAACCGTCACAGCCAGCGGCGCCACTTCATGAAGCGGTGCAGTCCGACGGAGACGCCGACCATGAGGACCAGGGCCAGCGGGTAACCGACCACCCAGTGGAGTTCCGGCATGTGGTCGAAGTTCATGCCGTACACGGTGCCGACCAGTGTCGGCGCGAACAGGATCGCCGCCCACGCCGAGATCTTCTTGACCTCCTCGTTCTGCGCCAGGCTCGCCTCCGACAAGCGCCGCATCTCCTCGTTCTGGGCGAGACTGGCCTCGGTGAGCCGGCGCATCTCCTCGTTCTGGCGCTGCCCGACGACGGCCGCGTTGACGGTGAGCATGTTGTTCAACAGTTCCCGGAAGGCGTCGAGTCGTTCGACCACCCGGACCGTGTGGTCCTCAACGTCCCGCAGCAGCCGTTGCAGTTCGAGGTCCACCTTGTACTTGTCGAAGCCGGAACGCAGGGCGGCGAACACGTCGGTGAGCGGGACGACGGCCCGCCGGAACTCGATGACCTCCCGGCCGAGTTGGTAGATCCGCCGGGACACCTCGGCGTCGCCCTCGAACACCTGGGTCTCGATCTCGTCGATGTCGTCGGCGACACCGCGCAGGACGGGCGCGTAGTCGTCGACGATCTGGTCGAGTACGGCGTACAGCACCGATTCCGGGCCGAGGCGCAGTAGGTCGGGCGACTCCTCCAGGCGGCGGCGGACCGGCCGCAGGTCGGGGGTCTCGGAGTGCCGGATGGTGACGACGAAGTCGCGGCCCACGAACACGTGCAGTTCACCGACCTCGACCACCTCGGTGGGATCGACGTAGCGGGCGGGCCGCAGCACGATGAACAGTGTGTCGCCGTAGCGTTCGAGTTTCGGGCGTTGGTGCGCCTCGAGGGCGTCCTCCACGGCGAGTTCGTGGAGGCCGAACTCGGCGGCGATGGACTCGACGTCGGCGCGGTCGGGCCGGTAGAGGCCGATCCAGCCGAAGCCGTGACGTTCCCGGACCAGTTCGTAGGTCTGCTCCAGTGTCTCCGGGTCGATCCGGGTGCCGTCGGCGTAGACGGCGTTGTCCACGACCGCGTCGTCGTCCGCATGTGCTTCCACAGTGGCCGGTGGTTCCGGGAGGTGGGCGAGCCGGGCGCGGGCCATCGCGGCCGGTGACGGCTCGTCGGCGGCGGATCGCCTGCGGGTCAGCCGTGACACCACTTCCGGCGCGTCGCGCTCCCGCCACCACGCACTCACCTTGTCGAACATGCCCATGTGCCGTTCTCTCCGCTCACACCGCACCGGCCGGTGTTCCGGTGACATCCGAGACGTTAGCGCCGCCCCGCACCCGCGGCACAGACCGCCCGCACGCCACCGGCCCCCGGCCGCACCACCCATTCCGGCTTGGGTGGTCTGAGGCCCGGCTTGGGTGGCCAGGAGCCCGGGAAAAATCGGACATACCGCCCGATTCGAGGCATGTCGATGGGCCCCAGGCCACCCAAGGCGGCAAGAAGAGGGGGAGGGTCAGGTGGTGACGGGGGTGGCCCAGTCGATGCGGTAGCGCTGTTCGGGTGCGGTGGTCTTCTCCGGGTTCATCGCGGTCCGCACCAGCATCGGCATCAGCAGGGGCATCATCGCCCTGGCGACCCGGCCGGGTGCCTTGCGCCGGTTGATCCGCGCCGCCCGCGCCGCGACACCCTCCACACGGGAGCGTCGCAGCCGCTCGTACACCCGGAACGCCTCGCCCACGTCGTCGATGTCCCGCAGGCACCGCGCCACCTGGACGCCGCTCTCGATCGCCAGGGACGCGCCCTGCCCGGAACTGTTGGACGGCACGTGAACCGCGTCCCCGACCAGCACCATGCGTCCCCGATGCCAACGGGGCACCCGCATGAGGATGTGCACGCCGCCGACGCCGTGCAGTGAGCCGGGCCGGATGCTGCGGACCAGTGCCCCGCCGGGCGACTCGTCCCCGTAGACGTCGCGGAGGATCCGCAGCCACTCGGCGTCCCCCTTCGCCCGTGCCTCCACACTCGACATGGCGGTGGGCCACGGCAGGTTCATGCCCCAGCGGGTGCCGCCGCCAGGTTCCCGCCAGTACAGGTAGTACGCCCGGCTGCCGAACGCGAAGGTCATGGTGCCGGGTTCGTCCGGCACCTCGTGATCGGACACCGCCTCGAATCCGAGGTAGCCGGTGTAGTCGGCGGTGGGCGCGGCGGGGTCGATGAGCCCGCGCACGGTGGAGTGGACACCGTCCGCCCCGATCAGGACGGCGGCGGTCGCGGTGGTGCCGTCGGCGAACCGCGCGGTGACCCGGTCGGGTTCTTCGGAGGCGCCGGTGAGGCGCTTCCCGTATACGAACCGGACTCCGGCGGCGGTCGCGGCGTCCCGCAACACCTCGTGCAGTTCGGCGCGGTGGACCAGTTGCAGCGGCCCGATGTCGTCGGGGTGGGGCAGGGTGAACCGTCTGCGTTCGCCGATGCTCATCGCCATACGGCCGAGCGGCAGGCCGATACGTCGTACTCCTTCTGCGGCGCCGACGATGTCGAGTGCCGCGAGCCCGTTCGGGGCGAGGGCGAGTGTGCCGCCGAGCCCCTCGGCGGGTCCCGGGTAGGCGTCGTAGACGGTGGCCTCGATGCCCGCGCGGCACAGTGCGGCCGCGGTGACGGGTCCCGCGATGCCGCCGCCGATGACGGCGGCGGTCCGGATCTTCTTCGCCATGGTTGTCTCCTGTTCGTGTCGGTGGTGACACGAACCGGCGGAGGGATCCCGGACGCCGACGGGCACGCACGGAACGCGTGGCCCGGTCGTCGTCGCGTGATCCCCCGCGGCGTCGACCCGGTTATCCTCGTGATTGTCGCCTTCGGGCCGGGGTCGCGTCCGCGTGGTCGCCGGTTCGGGGTAGGGCTCGGCGGTGGGTGTTGCCGCACCCCCGCCGGGCCGTCATTCGGGTGCGATGTTCCTTTCCGCGAGTTCCCGGTATGCCTGCGGCATGGTGTTGTCTCCGTGGAAGGCCCGCCAGTCGGCCAGGCCGGGGAAGGTTCCGGTGGTGAGTTCGTCGCGCAGTCGGCGCATCCAGTCCGCCTCGGCCTCGAATCTCGCGAGGTCGTACTCGTTCTCGATGAGGAACAGCCGGGGCACGGCTTCGCGATTGGTGTCGAGTTCCTCCCGGAGGGCGGTGATCTGCGCGTCGAGCGCGGTGATCCGGTCGGTGAGCAGTGTGGCGACCTCGTCGGGTGGCAGCGCCGCCATGACCGACAGGCCGACCCGGAACCGGGGCGCCTCCCGCTCGGCGGTGGAGAGCAGTTCGCGGGTCCAGTCGGACATCTCGGCCATGCCGGCGTCGGTGATGCGGTAACTGGTGCGTTCCGGCCGGTTGCCCTCCCGGGTGGTGCCGGCGACCTCGATGAAACCGTGTTTGGCGAGGTTCTGCACCACGGAGTACAGCGAGCCCCACTTGACCGGGATGTCGGACTCCTTGCCCCAGCCGCGTAGTGCGCCCGCTATCTCGTACGGGTGCATCGGGCGGTGGACGAGTACCGACAGCACCGCCAGGCCCAGCAGGTTCGCGACCTTGCGCCGCTTCGCCACCTCAACCACCTCGCTTCCGTATATTCGTGGACGAGTATACGTGTACGAGCATAACCGTTCGCCCGCCGATCCGCAACGACTCCCCAACGACGGAGACCAGTGCGGAAGTGACTCACCTGGCGACCGTGCGGATGAACCCGATGTGGCGGCTCAACAGCATGGGCGCGGCGAGCAGACCGGCCGCGGCGATGAACAGGAACGTCCACAGGTCCCCGAAGATCGCCACGCCGAAACCGGCGAGCAACGGACCGAGCGGCTGCGTCAGTCGAGCGACGAACCGGGTCGCCACCGATACCTCGGCCCGCAACTCGGGCGGGACCGCGCCCGTGACGAACGTCAGGAACAGCACGTTGAACGGTGCGACGGCGAAGACCAGCACCGCCACCATCGCCGCGGTCGGATACCTGCCGGGCAGCACACCGATCAACGCGGCCAGCAACGGCAGCGTGAACGCCGTCGACAACATCACCCGTTCCGGCCGCACCCGCGCCACGATGCGCGGTCCTGCGAGCGACCCACAGATGCCCGCCACACCGGACGGCACCAGGAGCACACCGATCAGCGCCGGCCCGGCCCCGTACCCGTGAAGTGCCGCGATGAGCGCCAACGGCAGGCTCGCGAGTGTGACGTTGACGAACATCGCGTACCCGAACATGCTCGCCGGATAACTCGACGACAGCAGGAGCCGCACGCCCGCCCTCACGTCGCGGAACCCGGGCCGGGCCCGTCCCGTGGCGGCCACCGGCCGGCGGACGGACGCCAACGCCGAAGCGGCCACCAGGTATGCGACCCCCGCGAACAGGAACGGCACCGCCCCGCCCCACACCAGCAACGCGCCGCCCAACGGCATCCCCGCCAGCGCCGCCGCGAGGACCCGCGACCTGATCCGGGCGCGGGCGACCGACGCCTGGGACGTGGGCACCGACGTCGTGACCGCGTCGTCCAGGTACGGCCGAAGCAGTGCACCGGCCACGGCGTTGACGAGTGCGGCAGCTGACACGAACCACGCGTCGCCGACACCGGTGGTCAACGACACCGCTACGCCGACGAACATCCCGCCCCGCGCCATGTCCGCCGTCGTCGCGATCCACCGCCAGCCACCTCGGCCGGCCATGGTCCCGGCGGGCAGCATCATGCCCGCCGTGACGAGGAGCTGGGCCGCCGCCAGCATTCCCGCGTACGCCATCGAACCGGTCAGGTCGAACACCACGATGGGACAGGCGACGTCGGCCACCGACCTGGTGAGAGCCGACACGACGCGGTGCGCACACAGGACACTGAAGCCCCGGTTGAGGCGCAACGGGACCGAGGGCACCGGCGCTGACGGGTCGAGGGGTGTGGCGGACATATCGGCTCCACAGACGTGATTCGGGCACGCGCGGTCGCCGATCGCCGTGATCCCCGGTTCCCGTGCGGTGACGCACCAGGGTACGACGTCAAGACCAACCCCGCTGCCATCCATTGTGGAGTGAGGTCTGTGGCGGGCGCTCCTTCGGCGCGAAGGTGTCACACCGGGTCGTTAGCCTCCCCGGATGTCACCGACACTGGAACTGCGCGTCATCACCCGCGACAACATCGCCGACGCCTTCGGCGTCCACGTCACCCCCGCACAGGAGGCGTTCGTCGCACCCGTCACGCAGTCGCTCGCGGAGGCGTACGTGAACCCCGAGACCGCCTGGCCCCGGCTGGTCTACGCCGACGGCGTCCCGGCCGGTTTCCTGATGGCGGGCTTCGACCCTGATTCACCGGTACGGGCGTTCCGGTGCGGGATCTGGCGGCTCAACGTCTCACCCGGACACCAGAAGAAGGGCGTCGGCCGGTTCGCCGTCGAGGCCGTCGCGGCGGAGGCGCGCCGCCGGGGCGAGAAGACGCTGACCGTGCTGTGGGCACGCGGCGAGGGCGGCCCGGAGGAGTTCTACCTGCGGATGGGTTTCCGGCCGACCGGCGAGGTCGTCGCCGACCAGCACCTCGGCGAACTGGAACTGTGACCGGCCCGGGTACGTGACGATCAACGCCACCGATCCCGGGAACGGCCCAGCCGGTGGCGCCCCTTCACACCGGTGAACCGGCCGGGCACGGCGGAACGGGCGGCCCACCGGACCGCCCGTTCCATCGTGTTCCCTCGCGCGTCAGTCCACCGCCGCGGTGAGCTGGGTGGTGTACAGGTCGAAGTACGCGCCGCGGGCGGCCAACAGTTCCTCGTGGTCGCCCTGCTCGACGATGCCGCCGTCGCGCATCACCAGGATCCGGTCGGCGTTGCGGATGGTGCTGAGCCGGTGCGCGATGACGAAGCTGGTCCGGTCGGCGCGCAACGCGTTCATGGCCTGCTGCACCAGCACCTCCGTGCGGGTGTCCACCGAACTGGTCGCCTCGTCCAGGATCAGCACGTTGGGTTGCGCCAGGAACGCCCGCGCGATGGTGAGGAGCTGTTTCTCACCGACACTGATGTTGGACCCCTCGTCGTCGAGGACGGTGTCGTAGCCGTCCGGCAGCGACCGCACGAACCGGTCGACGAAGGTCGCCCTGGCGGCGGCCTCCACCTCCTCGTCGGTGGCCGTCAGCCTGCCGTACCGGATGTTCTCGCGGATCGTCCCGGAGAACAGCCACGCGTCCTGCAACACCATGCCGGTGTTGCCGCGCAGTTCGTCGCGGGTCATGTCGGTGATGTCGACGCCGTCCAGCCTGATCCGGCCGCCGTCGAGCTCGTAGAACCGCATGATCAGGTTCACCAGGGTGGTCTTGCCCGCGCCGGTCGGCCCGACGATCGCGATGGTCTGACCGGGTGACACCGACAGGTTCATGTCGGTGATGAGCGGCGCGTCGGGCCGGTACCCGAACCGGACGTCCTCGAAGGTCAACCGGCCCGCGACCCGTTCGGGGCGCGTCGGTGCGGCCGGGTCGGGCGACTGCTCCTCGGCGTCCAGCAGTTCGTGGACCCGTTCGCTCGACGCGACGCCCGACTGGAGGACGTTCGCCATGGAACCCAACTGGCTCAACGGTTGCGTGAACTGGCGCGAGTACTGGATGAACGCCTGCACCGCGCCCAGCGACATCGTTCCCGACGCGACCTGCAGGCCGCCGACCACCGCGATGACCACGTACACCAGGTTTCCGATGAACATCATCGCGGGCATGATGATGCCCGAGACGAACTGGGCGCCGAAGCTGGAGCGGTACAGTTCGTCGTTCTCGGTGTCGAACAGTTCCCGCACCTCCTTCTGCCGCCCGAAGACCTTCACCAGCGCGTGGCCGGTGTACGCCTCCTCGATGCGGGCGTTGAGCTTCCCTGTGGTCGTCCACTGTGATACGAAGAGCTTCTGGGAGCGTTTCGCGATGACGACGGTGACGCCCACGGTCGCCGGGATCGTCACCAGCGCGACCACCGCCAGCAGCGGCGAGGTCACGAACATCATGACCAGCACACCGAGCACGGTCAGCAGCGAGGTCAGGATCTGGCTCATCGACTGCTGGAGCGTCTGCTGGATGTTGTCGATGTCGTTGGTGACGCGGCTCAGCACCTCACCGCGCGGCATGTCGTCGAAGTAGGACAGCGGCAGCCGGTTGAGCTTCGCCTCCACGTCGTCGCGGAGCCGGAACACGGTCCGCTGCGTCACCCCGTTCAGGAGGTACGCCTGGAGCCAACCGAACAACGCCGACACGATGTACAGGATCAGCGTGAACGTCAGGATGCGGCTCAACGCGGTGAAGTCGATGCCCTGGCCGGGCGTCAGGTTCATCCCGCTGAGCAGGTCGGCCTGCGCGTCGTCGCCAGCGGCGCGCAATCCCTCGACGACCTCCTGCTGGCTCACGCCGGCGGGCAGGCCGGAACTGATGACGCCGTCGAAGATGACGTTGGTGGCCTCACCCAGCAGGTACGGGCCGATCACCATGAGCGCCACACTGATGACGCCCATCGCGATCACGGCGACCAGCCGGCCACCCTCGGGGCGCAGCCGCTTCGACAACCGGACCGCGGAGGGCCCGAAGTTCATGGGCTTGCTGCCGGGCGCGCCCTGGGCGCCCATCGGGCCTCGCTGGCTCATACCGCTTCCTCCGGGGTGCGTTGTGAGGCGACGATCGCCTGGTAGACCTCGTTGTCGGCCAACAGCTCGGTGTGCCGGCCGGCACCGACGAGGCGGCCGTCGTCCAGGACGAGGATCTGGTCGGCGTTGAGGATCGTGGATATCCGTTGCGCGACGATGATGAAGGTGGTGTCGTCGAACCGGTCGGCGAGCGCGGCACGCAACCGGGCGTCGGTGGACAGGTCCAGGGCGGAGAACGAGTCGTCGAACACCAGGATCGGCGGCCGTTTCACGAGTGCCCTGGCGATCGCGAGCCGCTGCCGCTGCCCACCGGACACGTTGGTGCCGCCCTGCGCGATCGACGACTCCAGGCCCTCGGGCATCGCCCGGACGAAGTCGGCGGCCTGCGCCGTCTCCAGGGCGTCCCACAGTTCGGCGTCGGTGGCGTCGGGCCGCCCGTACCGGAGGTTGTCGGCGACGGTCCCGGAGAACAGGTACGCCTTCTGCGGCACCAGACCGATCCGCGCCCACAGCGCCTCGGGGTCGGCGTTCCGCACGTCCACGCCGTCGACGAGGACGGCGCCCCCGGTGGCGTCGAACAGCCGGGGCAGCAGGTGGACCAGGGTCGTCTTCCCGGTGCCCATGCTGCCGATGACGGCGGTGGTGCTGCCGGGCGGGACGGTGAAGTTCAACCCGGTCAGCACCGGCAGTTCGGCGCCGGGGTAACTGAACTCCACGTCGCGGAACTCCACGGCGCCCGAGGTCGGGAACTCCCGCACCGGCGCGGCGGGCGGTGTCACCGAGGACTCGGTGTCCAGCACCTCCCCGATCCGGTCGGCGCACGCGGCGGCGCGCGGGATCAGCACCGCCATGAAGGTCGCCATCATGACCGCCATCAGGATCTGGATCAGGTAGTTCAGGAACGCGGTGAGCGCGCCCACCTGCATCTCACCGGCGTCGATGCGGAACGCGCCGAACCACAGCACGGCGACGCTGGTGACGTTGAGGACCAGCATCACCGTCGGGAACATCAACGCCATCAGGCGGCCGACCCGCAACGCGGTGTCGGTGAGCTCGGCGTTGGCGGTGCGGAACCGGTCGGCCTCGTGCCGTTCCCGCACGAACGCCCGCACCACCCGGATTCCGGTGATCTGCTCGCGCAGCACCTGGTTCACCGCGTCGATGCGGGTCTGCATCCGGCGGAACTGCGGCACCATCCGGATGACGATGAGCCCCACCACGATCAGCAGCACGGGAACGCTGACCGCCATGAGCCACGACAGCCCGACGTCCTGTTGCAGCGCCATCACGACGCCGCCCACGGCGAGGATCGGCGCCCCGACCAGCATGGTGCAGGTCATCAGGACCAGCATCTGCACCTGTTGGACGTCGTTGGTGCTGCGGGTGATCAGCGACGGCGCGCCGAACCGGGTGACCTCGCGTTCGGAGAACGCCGTCACCCGGTCGAACACCGCGGCGCGCATGTCACGTCCCAACGCCATCGCCGCCTTCGCTCCGAAGTAGACGGCGACGATGGCGGCGGCGATCTGCAGCAGCGTGACGCCGAGCATCACCGCGCCGACCCGCATGATGTAGTCGGTGTCGCCCACCGCCACGCCCTTGTCGATGATGTCGGCGTTGAGCGTGGGCAGGTACAGGGACGCCACGGTCTGGATCAGCTGGAACACCACGACGGCCGCCAGCAGCGGCCAGTGCGGTGCCAGGAAGCGGCGGAGAACTCTGCCGAGCATTCGTCTACTCCGGTTCGGTGGGGTCGGGCCGGTTCGCGACGCCGTAGAGGACGATCTCGGCGAGCCGACGGGGGTCTTGGGTCTGTTCCGTGGCGACACCGGGCAGTACGGATGAGAAGCTGACCATCCGGATCACCTGCGCCACTTCGGACACCGGTAGCCGGAGCCGCCGGGTGTCGTCGCCCAGCAGTTCGGTGAGGATCGCGATGAAGTCGTCGAGGCTGCTGGGCGGCGCGGGGCGTTCCCCCATGGCGGCCACCATCCGGAACATGTGCGCGAAGCGTTCCCGCAGCAACGAGATCACGTCGGTGAGCACGTCGATCAGCGGCCGGTCGCGGTCGACGGCGCGCAGGTCGCGCCGGAAGGGCTCGGGGTCGAAGTACGCCTCGACCACGCGGCGCAGCAGCGTCTCCTTGTCGCCGAACGCGCGGAACACCGTGCCCTCGGCGACCCCGGCGGCCTCGGCGAGTTGCCGGGAGGTGACGTCGCGGCCGTGCGCAACGACCAGCGGCGTCACGGCGGCGATGATCTCCGCCTGCCTGGCGTCGGGGGGCATGGGCCGCGCTCGGCCCTCACGACTCGACATTTCCACCACGGTAATGAGTGAGCACTCACTCAACCAGTCGCGGAGACGTTTTGACGCGCGGATCACATGTCCCGTTCCGCCCGTGCGGCCCGGTCACCCGGTCCACGATGGGGACATGACCGGGACACGCCCTCTACTGACCGTCGGCCACGGTCCGCACGGCCGGGCCGCGCTCGGCGAACTGCTCACCGGCGCGGGAGTGGCCTCACTCGTCGACGTCCGCCGGTTCCCCGGGAGCCGCCGCAACCCCGACGTCGCCCGGGAGGCGCTGGCCGAATGGCTGCCGACCGTGGGCGTCACCTACCGGTGGTGCGAACCGCTCGGCGGGCGGCGACGCCTCGATCCCGACGTGCCGCCGCGTGACGTCTGGTGGCGGGTGGCGCAGTTCCAGGCGTACGCCGCATACACCAGGACGGCGCCGTTCCGCACCGCGTTGGCGGCCGTGGTCGAGGAGTCGCGGCGGCACACCGTCGCGGTCATGTGCGCGGAGAGCCTGTGGTGGCGGTGCCATCGCCGGCTCATCGCCGACGTCGTCGTCCTCGGTCACGGGCTGCCGGTCCGGCACGTCATGCCGACCGGTGAACTCCGTGATCACCCACCCGCGGCGGGGGCGCGGGCGCTGCCCGACGGATCGGTCGTGTGGGACGCCGAACCGGCGTGACCCGCCGTCCTCACTGCATGGTCACCCGTACCGGGTGTGACACGTCGGCCGGGCAGTACCAGATCCACAGGCCCTCGCCGCATGGGACGGCGATCCCGGTCGGGGCGGGGTCGGCCGTGTCGGCGTCGTCCGGCTTCCACCACGGGCCGTCGTCCCACTCCGTCTCGGCCGCCGACAGCAGCGGTGCCAGGTCCCGACCGCAGTCGCACACCATCGGTTCCGGTCCCATGTACGTCCAGGACGCGTAGCCGCCCACCTTCCAGCCGGCAGCGATCGACCGTCCCCCGCCGTAGTGGATCCCGTTGCGCTCCTCCCATTCGGCGACCCGCATGGCCAGTTCCTCGGGAAGCAGGGCGTCGTACTCGTACTCGGTGACCCGCTCGGGGTGGACGGCACACGGCTGCGGAACGTAGTCGTGATGGCCGACGTACCGCGGAACCGGAACCTCGGTCAGCGTCTCGGTGACCGACGCGGAGTCCCGCCACCGGACGTGGGCGGCCGGGAGCCACCAGTCGTCGTGGTCCATCGGACACCACAACACCTGGCACAGGTCCGCCCAGTCCGGCCCCGGCAGGTCGGGGACGTCCCGCCGGTACAACTGCGCCACCGGCACCATCGGAATCGGCCCGGCGGCGATCAACGCGGTGATCCGCACGTCCTGCCACGGCGTGAACGACAACGGCTTCACCGGTGCCGGCGACCGGTCACCGAACCGGCGGGGGCGGAGGTGGTCGTGGAACCGGGCCGCCTGCACGTATTCACGGTGGGGGTCGGCGCACACCGGCCACGGTTCGTCCGCCGGCCACAGCAGCGGCCCGGCGACCGAGCTCGCCGTCGCGGCCGGGCTACCCGGCCGGGGGTGCAGGCGGGTGGCGGTGCGACGGTGGGCGGCCAGTTCGGGGACGGCCTCCTCGATACCGGCCAGAAGTGGTGTGGTGGTGGGCATGCCGCGACGCTACCCATCGGGTGCGACGGCGGTACCCCGCCATCCCGTCATTCGAACACGTGTATGATTCTCCGGGAGTGGGCCGGCCTGAGCCGTCTACAGCGGACGCTCGCGGTCAGGAGGGGTGGGTAGGACGATCCCCGGCGGCGCTCGGGATCCGAATCGGAATCCACACCCCCACCCCTCCCCGCACCACTCGGGTCAGAACTCGGCGTCGTCCGGTTCACCGGGTTGCAGGATGACGTACTCGCCGGGCGGTTCGTCGAGCGTCTTGCGATGTGGCTGGACGACCAGCGGCCAAGCCTCCTCGTCCTCGTAGAGCCACGCACCGACCGCGAGAACCACGGTGTCCCCGTCCCCGTCGATGCGCACCCGCCATCCCGGGTCGGCCGACACGATCATGACCGTCTCCTCCTTCGACCCCGGGGCGGCACCGCGACGCCCGCCGACCGTGCGACGCCGATCCGAATCCTCTGTAGACGCCTCGTCGTCGTCCCAGCCGACGGGATCGTACTCGGACATCCGCTCCCACCTTCGTCATCCCGCACCCGACAGGGATGGAGCGCGTCACGCCTTGCGGGCGATCCCGGCCATCTGGGTCAGTTCGTGCGGCTCCAGTTCGGACAGATCCCGTTTCGGGGCGTCGGGCGTCTCCGGGAACCACCGGGCGAGGTACTCCAGGCCCGGCGGCACCAGTTCCATGCCCAGGAAGTGGGCCTTCAGGTCCTCCACCGGCCGCATCCAGCCGTTCCCGAGCGTCTCGATACAGGCCCGGGACAGGGCCGCCTGCGACGGCAGGCCGGTGTCGGGCCAGGACGTGATGAACAGGTGGCTCCCGGACGGCAGGGCGTCCATGAGCGTCGCGATGATGTCGTTCGGCCGTTCCTCGTCGCTGATCTGCATGATCATGCCGATGATCATGAGGCCGACCGGGCGGTCGAAGTCCAGGAAGGACGTTATATCGGGGTGGTCGAGGATCACCTGCGGCTCACGTAGGTCCGCCGTCACCACCGTGGTCGTGCCGTCGTCGGGGAGCAGCACCTTCACGTGTTCACGCACCATCGGGTCATGGTCCACATAGGCTACTCGCGCGGCCGGGTTGATCTCCTGGGCGACCTGGTGGGTGTTCTGGTTGGTGGGCAGTCCGCAACCGATGTCGAGGAGCTGGTCGATGCCCGCCTCCCGCACCAGGTAGCGGACACCCCGGATGAGGGCGTTGCGGTTGTCCCAGGCGCACTCGGTCGCCTGTGGGATGTGCGCGGCGAACACCTCCGCCGCGGCCCGGTCCACCTCGAAGTTGTCTGTGCCGCCCAGCAGGGCGTCGTACAGCCGCGCGGTGGTCGGCACCGTCGGGTCCACCCCGGGTGGTACGGCCCCCGCCTGGTCCGAAACGGTCATCGGCGCTCCCCTCGATCCGTGAAATGCCTGCCGGGCAACGGTTCCGGCGGCGTCCACATCGCAGCGTATCGGTTCGGCCACCGGTGGGCAACACCGTCGTCCGTCAACCGGTCTCGGCCCGGGTCCGGGCGCGGTGCCGCCGGACGGCGTCCCGGTTGCCGCAGGCAGGGGAACAGTACCGTTGCCGGCCGTTGCGGGAGACGTCGGCGAACACCCGGTCGCAGCCCTCGGCGGCGCACCGGCCGAGCCGGTCCATGCCACGGCCGGCCAGGTGCAGGGCGGTGCCCACCGAGATCAACGCGGCGAGCTGGCCGCGCACCGGCAGGTCCTCCGAGCGGAAGTGCAGGTGCCAACCGGTCCCGACGTGGTCGGTCAGTCTGGGCGCGGCGGCGTACTCGGCCAGCAACCGGTTCAGCAGGCGTGCCCGCGCGGCGGCCTCCGAGGTGTCGACGACCTCGCACCAGTCGGCCAGGAAGTCCCGTACGGCGGCGAGGTCGCCGCCGGTCGCGGTACGTTCCAACACGAGACCGGCCCCGGTACAGCGGTCCACGAGTCCGGCCACGTCGGCGGGCGGGTCGTTGACCAACCCGACCGCCAACACCACCGCGTCCTTGCCGTAAGGGTTGAGATGCATTGAAGGATTACAACATACTGCGGGCATGGCCGGAAGACATCAACACGAATGGTTCGTCGAATCCGCACACCACACCAGCGACGGCCTGGTCGCATACCAGCGGTGTGAATGCGGCCACCGCCGCGTCGCGGTGGCCACCCTCCGGGCCGAATCGGGGCGGGAGGACCCGGGCCCCCGGTTCGGCACGGCGGCCTGATCTCACGCCAGCTGCGGCGACGCCTGCTGCCACAACCGGGTGATCTCCTGCGTCTCCGCCCTGACCGTCTCAAGCTTTCCGGCCAGTTGCTTATAGACCACGACCGCCCGGCGGATGAACTTCTCGATCAGCATGCCGTAGTTCCCCGCCAGCTGCCTGGCGTAGGAGCGGACCATGGCGTCCTCGTTGCCACCGACCCCGGGGAACTTCATGAATCCCTTGATTCGCAGGAAGTACTGGATGATGTCGGCGATCACCTGGGTGAGCACTCCCCGGACGAAGTCCCGCAACGCGTCGGTCAACAGCGCGCAGTCGCTCATGACCCCCGCCATCTGGTTGCAGTTCTCACCGAGCCGGGCGATCGCCTGCCTGCCCGAACCGAACGACCGGAAGTACGCCTGCACCGCCTCGGACTGTTGCCCCCGAAGATCAGTGGTCAGCCGGGTCTCCACCTGTTCCCCCAAAGTCCAGACCGACCAACCGATGTTCTTCCAGGTCTTGGCGTGCGCCTCCCACACCATGCCGCTGCCCGCCACCATGTCGAGCTGCGACGGCAACGGCTCGATGTGCTCGTATATCCAACCGATCGCCGCCGTCAGCACGGTGTTGACCGGTGAATCGAACGCCCCCTTGATGTCGCTGGCGACATCGCCCATGTCGGTCAGCAACCCGACCACCGAGGGATCCTGCGCGGTTCCCAGAGCGGTGGCGATCGTCTCGACGATGCCCGAACCGTTGAGCCAGCTGCCGTTCTTGCGGACGCCCGGCATGTAGTCGCCCGGCAAGAGGTCGATGACCTTGTCCATCCAGTCCGGCCCGATGCGTTTGGCGTCGTCCTGGGACAACAGGTGTCCGTAATCGACCTCCACGGTGAGGTCGGTGGGCACCTTGGAGTCCAATCCCAGTTGCGCGCCAGTGCGTTCGGCGCTCAACGAGCCCGACGTCCCGAACGGAAGCACCGAATGCGCGAGGCTGCCGGCGATGACGGCCGACGCGTTCTCATCTTCGGCCGACAGGCCCTTCGACACGGCCTTGGCGGCGATCGCGTAACGCCGCACGCCCAGTTGCGTCAGACTCACCGCGTCGGCTGTCGCCTTCGGGGCACCCTGCAACACCAGGGTCAGGGCACTCCGGGCGATCGGGCTCAACTCGAAGGCGTCGGTGGTCGCGGCTTCCGCGGCCTGCCGCGCCGCCGACACCGGCTTGTCGTACTCGCCGGCCAGGTAGTGGATCGCGTCGCCGTGCGCCGACAGGTCACCGGGACGGATGTTCAGGGTGTTCGTCACGGCCGTCCCCTCACCGCTTCGCCTTGCCGAACCGGTCGGCGTAGAAGGCGGTGAAGTGTTGCGCGGTCGCCGAACCGGCCCCGAACTCGCGGACGGTGATCTCCTCGACCTTCACGGCGATGTGCTGCTGCGCCGCGACGACACCGCGCATGATCTCGTCCCGCAGCTTGTCGCCGGACTGCTTCATCGCGCGGTCGTGGATGAACATGCGGCGCAACGCCCCGTTCACGTCCACCTCGACCTTCACGGTCCCCGTGTCGTTCTCGCCGACGACCCGCAACTCCGCCAGCTCCTCGTCGAAGCGACGGTTCGCGTCGTCCTGTGCCTCGGCCCGTTTGCGGGCCTCCATGAGCATGGCCTCCACGTCGGCCAACGGATCCTGTGACATGCCACCACGCTAGAAACGGCCGGATAGGTCCGCGCTAGTTCTCGGCTAGCCTCCGCGCCGCGCGTCGTCCACCTCACCCGATAACCTCACGCGCGGAAGGGGAGACACATGACCGGCGACGCCACCGAGCCCGAATCCGAGACGATCCGCATACCCGCGGTGTGGCCGTGGCTGCTGGGCCTCGGCGCGGCCGTCATCGGTGTGGGGCTCGGATTCACGGTACGACCGCTGGTGGACTGGGCGGTGGACGCGCTGGGCGGCGCACCCGGGCCGTTGCGGCTGCTCGCGCAGCTCCCCACCGGCTGGGCGGTCGCCGCGACCACGGTCCTGGGCGTCCTCGTCGGCCTGTGGCTCGCACACGCGACGGTCCACGACACCCTGAAGGTCACCGTCACACCGTCGGCGGTCAGGTTGTCGCAGAAGAAGAACGAGCGGCACATCGCCCGCGACGCCGTCGGCGCCGTCTTCAAGGACGGCCGCGAACTGGTGTTCCTCGACGCCGCGACCCGGCGACTCGGGCACGGCGACGCCGCCGACCTGAGCGCGGAACGACTGCGGCGGGCGTTCACCCGGTTCGGTTACCCGTGGCGGGACGGCGGAGACCCCTACGCCGCCGACTTCCGGCGCTGGGTCGACGGGATGCCCGGCCTCGACGACCGGGCGAACACGTTGCTGCGCCGCCGTTCCCGGGCACTCACCGACGACCGCGAGGGCACCGCCGCCGACCTCCTCGACGAACTACAGGGGCTCGGCCTGATCGTGCGCGACCGGGACGGCCGCCAGGAGTACCGGCGGATCCCGGCCGGGGACTGAGCCGTGCCGGGCGACACCCCGGGAATCACGGCGGGCACCGGGCGGGTTGAGGCACGCGACAGCAGAGGAGCCGCCGTGAACCCGCCCTTCGAGATCCACGGGACCACCACCCCCGAATTCGCCGGCGTGCGCGCCGAGTTCGCCGCCGCCATGGCGGAGGAGACACACGACGCCGGCGCCCAACTGGCGGTGTACCACCGGGGAGCGCTGGTCGTCGACCTCGCCGCCGGGGCACTGCGCGGCGACTCGCTGACCGGCGTCTTCTCCATCGGGAAGGGCGCCGCGCATCTGGTGGTCGCGCTGCTGGTGCAGGACGGCGTCCTGGCACTCGACCGGCGCGTCACCGACCACTGGCCTGAGTTCGCCGCACACGGCAAGGCGGAACTGACACTGCGGCAACTGCTGGAACACCGGGCCGGCCTGATCGGTGTCACCGGTGGCTTCAGCATGGACGAACTCGCCGACGACCGCGTCATCGCCGAGCGCCTGGCCCGGCAACGCCCGTTCTGGCGGCCGGGCACCGGATACGGCTACCACGCCTTCACGATCGGCGCGCTGACCGGGGAGGTGGTGCGGCGCGCCACCGGACGCTCCATACAGGAGTGGTTTGAGGCGCGGGTGAGGGCCCCGTACGGACTCGACCTCCACCTCGGGCTTCCCGAGGACCGGGAACACCGGTTCGTGCCGGTACGGCCGATGCTGCCGGTGAACCGGCAGGCCCCACCGCCGCGTCCACTGGAGACCCTGCTCGGTGTCGCGTTCAACGCCAACGGTCCCACCGCGACCGACCTGTCGGAGTTCGCGAACCGGCGGCGGACCCGCGCACTCGGCCAGTCCTCCGCGGGCGCGGTCGGGAACGCGCGAGGTGCCGCCGGCATGTACGCGGTGGCCCTGGGAGCCCCCGGGCGGCCGGGACTGCTGGCCCCCGAGACCGTGGCACGGTTCGCCCGGCTCGCCACGCCCGGAACCGACCTGGTGACCGAGGAGACAGACCACTTCGGACTCGGGTTCGAGCGGCCACCGGCGGCCCGCTACCCGGGACTGGGCGACACCGCGTTCGGTCACTCCGGTGCGGCCGGTTCGCAGGCGTTCGCCGACCCCGCCACCGGTATCGCCTACGGATACGTCCGCCGCAGGTTCCCGATGCCGCCGGGCGGCGGTGGCGCCGCCGAGAACGACCGGCTGGTGGCGTCGGTACTGGACGCCGTCCGCGCGATCCGGTTACCCGGCCACTCCCAGCAGGCCGTGCAGGATGCCCCTGAGGACGTCGTGGAACCGGTCGGCGGAGTCGGCCGGGTCAGCGGCGGCGAGCACCGCCGCCAGATGGGGACGGTCACCGGCCGCCACGGCGTCCCGCAGGTACGCCCCCCGGCGCGCCGCGTCCTGCGGCCGGTCGTCCAGCTCGTAACGCACCAACATCGCGACCGCCCCGTTGAACACCGCGAATCCCGACAACTTCCGGGACGCGGTCGCGGGATGGCCGGCGAGGACCGCCATGGCGTGTTCCAGTAGCGCGACACCGTGAGGACCCGGCGAGAGGGGACGTGTCGTCAGGGCCGGCAGCCACGGGTGGGCGCGCATGATCCGGCGCGACTGGTCGGCGACGTCCAACAGGTCCGCGACCCAGTCGCCGGTGGGGGGCGCGAAACGGTAGCCCGAGGCGGCGGCGTCGACCATGAGGTCGAGCAGTTCGTCCCGGCTCACCACGTACCGGTAGAGGGTCGCCGCCCCGGTGCCCAGTTCCGCCGCGACCCGCCGCATAGAGACGGCTTCGACGCCCTCACGGTCGGCGATCACCGTCGCGGCGGCCGCGATCTCGTCGCGGCTGTGCTCGGGCGGGCGGCCGGTGGCGGCACGTTCCGGCCGCGACCAGATCGGCGCGGGCGTGTCCGCCATGCCACCTCCTCGGATCCGCGGCCACTGTACCCGGGGCGGCCTCCCCGAACCGGGTGCCACGACGGGTGGCCGTGATCGTCTCCCCGCGCCGGATCACCGGGCGGAACAGTACCCCGCCACACCACCGCACGTCACCGGCCGGGCACGACACGCCCGCGAAATCCCGGCACTCGGCCGCCGTCACCGGCACGATGAAGGGCCTGTCACATCCCCCGGTGTGAAGGGAGCGCCCTGATGCTCGACCGTACCCGTACCGCACGCCGCGTCGCGGTCGCCGCGCTGGCCGGAATGCTGCTCACCGGCGGCGGATTCGCGCCACCCGCCCGGCCCGACGTCCCGGCACCGGCCCGCCCCGACCGGGCCGAGACCACCGCGCCCGTTCTCGCCTTCGACTTCTCCGGCGCGCCGGCGGGACAGTCCGGCAGCACGTGGCGCACCGGTTGTTTCGGCAACATCGGCTCGGCGGGCGGTTCCGGCTGCATCACCGTCGACGGGGACGGGGCACTGCGCCCGGCCGGTGACCGGGCGCTGCGGTTCCCGCACACCGACGGCGGGAAGGCGGTGATCCTGTTCCCGCACACCGCGTCGGTGAATCCCGGCACTGCGGACTTCCAGCTCACGGCGCGGATCGCGGTCACCGGCGAAGGCGTCACCCCGAACTCCAACGTCATCCAGAAGGGACTTTTCGACACTCCTGGCGGCCAGTGGAAACTACAGACCGACCGGGGTGTACCGAGCTGCCGGATCGCCGGAATCCGCGACGGCGCGCCGGTGAACGCGCTCGCCTTCGCAACCGAGTCCATAGCGGACGACGGGCCGGTGCCGGTGCGGTGCGCGCGACGCGACGGGCGCCTCCTACTCACCGTGGGCGACCGCGTGTACGTGTCGCCCGACGACGCCACGATGGACATCACCAACACCTGCCCGGTGACCTTGGGCGGCAAGGGCGTCGGCGCAGGCAACGACCAGTGGCACGGCGAACTGTCCGGGGTCGCGTTCGCGGTCGGCTGAGCCCCGGGGCACCCGCAGGGCGCCGGTCACGTCATGGCGACAGTGGGCGGGCAGTCGAAGCCGGTCGTGCAGCGGAACACCTGCAGCAGGTACCCCCGGCCGATGTAGGTGCGCACCGGGTCCCAGTCGGTGAAGTGCTCCGGTGTGCGGGTGAACGCGTCGTCCTCGACCGGACGCCACAGCGGATAGCCGTTGCTCCATTCGCCGTTCCCCACCGTGAACAGCGGCTCGGTGGGCGCACCGCACGCGCAATCCGGGATGACGGGGTCCGTGACACCGCAGTACCCGCCCCAGCCGCCGACCTTCCAGCCGTCCGCGATCGCCGCCTCGTGCTCGTCGTCATCGAGATCGGCGGCCAGCGTCTCGCCCCACCACTCGGCCGGCGGGTACTCCACGACGGTCTCGGGCCACACGGTGCAGGATTCCGGCACGAAACCCTCGTCGCCCACGACCACCTGCGGGGTCGGGTCGTCGATCACCTCACCCACGGCGGCCGAATCCCGCCACACCACCCGGACCGACGGCAGGAAGACCGCGTCGGCGTGCATGTACGGGCACCACAACACCTGCAACAGGTCGGTGCCCGCCGGGCGCGGCAGGTCCGGGACGTCCCGCGCGAACAACTGCGCCACACCGACGAACCGCTGCGGGGTCTCCGCCGGGAGTTTTCCGCGTTTCTCCCAGAACGTCTTGAGTTCCGCCTCAAGGGCGGCGACGTCGTCACCGCGTTTCGCCCCGAGGCTCCGTGTCGCCTCCACGAGCCGTTCCCGCCGCACGTCGGCCACCGTCATGTGCGGATCGTCGTAGTGGTCGGTGTCCTCGCACACCGGCCACGCTTCGTCGGCCGGCCACAACAGCGGGCCACCGACGGAACTGTCGGTCACGCCCGGATTCCCCGGTCGTGGATGCAACCGGGTCGCCGTCCGCCGGCGCGCCGCCAGGAACGGGTACCGCTCCTCCATGTCGAACGGTCGTGGCCTGGTCGTGCGCATACCGGTCCTCCTCGCAGCGATGGATCCACCCCAGGATGCCCCGGACCGTCCACCCCGCATCGGAGCGACCACCGGTCAGGTCATGAGTACCGTCGGGGCGCAGTCGAATCCGGCGCCGCAACGGAAGATCTGCATCATGTAGGCCCGTCCTATGTGGGTGCGTACCGGCTCCCAGTCGGTGGGGTGCGCGAGCGTCGGCGTGAACTCGTCGTCCTCGACCGGCCGCCACCGCCCGTCATGGGTGCTCCATTCACCGTTGCCCACCGTCAACAACGGCTCGGTGACGGCACCGCAACCGCACTCGGGGAGGTCGATGTCGGTGTAGCCGCAGTAGCCGCCCCAACCGCCGACCTTCCAACCGTGCGTGACCGCCCACTCGTCGTCGTAGTCCTCCAGGCCGTCGAGTGTCGGCGTGCCGGCCCACATCGCCAACGGGTACTCCGGGACCGGTTCCGGGTGCACGACACACGACTCGGGAACGTAACCGGGCTCCCCGGCCCAGACCGTGGGGCTCGGGTCCTCGATCGGCGTGGTCACCGCCGCCGAATCCCGCCACACCAGGCGGACCGACGGCAGGTACTCCTCCCGCTCATGCGTGTACGGGCACCACAACACCTGCAACAGGTCGGTGCCCGCCGGGCGCGGCAGGTCCGGGACGTCCCGCGCGAACAACTGCGCCACACCGATGAACCCGCCGCCGGACCCCTCGGGGACCCGGGCACGGCTGGACCGCCGCAGGGCCAGGAACGCCTCGTGGTGGGCGGCGCCGTCCCCGCCGCGCGCCTGCTCCAGATTCCGCGTCGCGATCAGCAGACGTTCCCGCCGTACGTCGGCGATCGTCGCGTACGGGGTCTCGTCGTGGTCGGTGTCCTCACACACCGGCCACGGCTCGTCGGCCGGCCACAGCAGCGGACCGCCCACGGAACTGTCGGTGACGCCCGGATTCCCGGGGCGCGGATGCAACCGGACAGCCGTCCGCCGGTACGCCGCCAGGAACGGATACCGCTCCTCCATGTCGAACGGCCGTGGCCTGGTCGTACGCATACCGGTCCTCCTCACGTCACGGGACACCCAGGATGCCAATCCGCGTCCACCCGGACGCCGTGCCGTTTTCCCGCCAGCCGACGGCCCCGCGAGCGGCAACGCTGGCCGGATGCGAAACGAACACCGCCGCATCGACCTGAAGGTGCTGTACTTCGGCACCCCCGTCATCCTGCTGTCCACCGAGAACCCCGACGGCACCACCAACCTGGCGCCGATGTCGTCGGCGTGGTGGCTGGGTGACACCGCCGTCATCGGGATGGGGAACCGGTCGCAGACCGCCGTCAACCTGCACCGCACCCGGCGGTGCGTCCTCAACCTCGTCCCCTCCGGGCTCGTCGCGGCCGTCGACCGGCTCGCCATGACCACCGGTCGCTCCCCGGTCCCCGACACCAAGTCCGCCCAGGGCTACCGGCACGTCCACGACAAGTTCACCGCGGCCGGGTTGACGCCCCGGCCGTCCACCGAGGTGGCCGCCGCGGCGGTGGCCGAGTGCCCGATCCTGCTGGAGACCGCCCTGGTGGCCGCCCACTCCCTGTCGGGGCCGGGTGCCACCGCGTTCGAACTGCGCGTCCTGGCGGCGCACGCCGACCCCGACCTCGTCATCCCCGGCACCCGGCACATCGACCCCGTCGCGTGGGACCCGTTGATAATGAAGTTCACCGAGTACTTCGGGGGCGGCACCAGTCTCCACGCGTCACGGTTGTCCGAGAGCTGGCGGATGCCGCACCGGCTCACCGGTGATCACGCCGGATCGCCCGGCCTCACCAGTCCGGTCTCGTAGGCGGCCACGACGAGTTGGGCCCGGTCACGGGCACCGAGTTTGCTCAGCAGCCTGCCGATGTGGGTGCGGGCCGTGGCCGGGCTCATGTGCAGCCGCGCCCCGATCTCCTCGTTGTTGCGGCCGGCGCCCAACTCGGCCAGCACCTCCCGTTCCCGGTCGGTCAACACCGACAGGCGTTCGGCCGCCAGGCCCGTCGGCGCCACCGCCGCCGCCCGCATCACCCGCCGCGTCACCGCCGGCGACAGCAGGGCGTCACCGGCCGCGACGATCCTCACCGCCTCGCGGAGCCGGTCGGGCGTGACGTCCTTCAGCAGGAACCCGCACGCGCCGGCCCGTACCGCGTCGATGATGTGCCGGTCGGTGTCGAAGGTGGTCAGTACGACCACCTTCACCCCGGCCAGCGCGGGATCGGCGACGATCTGCCGGGTGGCGGCGATCCCGTCCGTCCCCGGCATCCGGATGTCCATCAACACCACGTCGGGACGTTCCGCCGACACCACCGCCACGCCGTCCCGGCCGTCGCCGGCCTCACCCACCACGGTGATGTCCTCGGCGCGTTCCAGCAGGGCACGCAGCCCCTCCCGCACGAGTGACTGGTCGTCGACGATGACGACCCTGACCCCAGGGGAATCGACCGACGTCACTCCGGCTCCCTTCTGGGCACGACGGCGGTCACCGTGTACCCGCCCCCTGCGGGGCTCTCGACGGTGAGGCCGCCGCCCAGCAGCGCCAACCGCTCCGACATCCCGATGACCCCCCAGCCCCGGCCCTCCGCCGACGGATCGGCACCGACGCCGTCGTCGGCGACCCTTATCTCCACATCGGAGGGACGGTGCCGGACCGACACCGTGACGTGCCGCGCCCCGGAGTGCCGCAGCACGTTGCTGAACGCCTCCTGCACCACCCGGTACGCCGTCGCGTCGGCGACGGCCGGCAAGGCCGACGCCTCACCCTCCACACGCACCTCGACCTCGATCCCGGCATTGCGGACCGTCTCCACCAACTCGGGCAACCGGTTCAGACCCGGGACCGGCCCCTCGTCGCCGTCTCTGCCACGCAGTGCCTGCAACGTCGCCCGCAACTCCCCGACCACCTCACTCGCCGCCGTCCGCGCCGCCGCCAGCGACCGCTCGGCGGTGTCCGGGTCGTCGCGCAACGCCTCACGTGCCACATCGGTGTGCAGGGCGATCACCGAGACGGTGTGCCCCAGCAGGTCGTGCAGATCGCGGGCGATACGCAGCCGCTCCTGCTCGATGCGTCGCGCGGTCTCCCGGCGCCGTTCCAGTTCGGCGGCGTTGGCCTGCTTGACCAGTTCCGCCCGCCAGCCGCGCCGTGACCGGACACTGTCGCCCAAGGCGATCACGGCCGCCATCAGGCCGCCGGTACCCGCGAACTCGAACCCGAACAGGTACGCCAGGTCGTCACCCTCCGCGATCCGGAAACCCGTCGACAACAGTTGCAACACCGCGGCGGTACCGACCGCCCACCACAGGCGGCCGTGCTCGGCCGCCGAGTACAACACGACCGACACCGGCACCGCCAGGCCGATCGCCGGATAGTCCTGTGTGTAGTACAGGACCAGCAGCGCCGCCGTCGCCAGCAACGCGACCACCGGCAGGCGGTGCCGCGCGAACACCAGCGCCGCGAACCCGGCACCGAACGCGTACGCGGCCGGTTGCGGGCCCGCCGAGTCGGCGACGTCGGCGGTGATGGCGGCGGTAACCACACCCAACACCAGCGCGGCCAGGACCACGTCCACCACCAGGTCGCGCCTGGTGGTCGGACGGTGGTCCGCGGGCGTGGTCAGCGGTGCCCTCCTCATTCCGGTCCGGTGCCCCGGCGCGTCGCCTTGGCCAACAACCACGCGACCGCACCGGTGGCGGCGCCCACAAGTGTGCCCGTGACGAGGCTGCCGCCGAAGGCGAACACCCGGATCACGCCCGACTCCACGGCGGGCGCCAACACCCCCGCCAGGTTCCCGCCCAGTTCCGGCGGCGCCCCGTCGAACGACCGGGACCACAACAGCTGGTGGATCACCGCGAGCATGACACCGTAGACGACGCCGACCGCCAGCAACGTCACGAACGGGTTCGGAACCCGCCGCCACCACACCACCCCGATCCAGGCCAGCAGCGGGGCGAACACCAGTACGGAGTTCACCGCCGGCGACACCAGGTCCAGGTCGTGGGCGACCACCCTGGGTGCGGCGAGCGCGGCGAGCCCCACCACACCGAGCAGCGGCATCCCCAGCCGGTCAGACAGCCTGCGCGACACGTTCGGCCCCCTTCTCCACGAGACGGCGGTGCGCCTTCAACGCCGCGACGAAGCCCGCGGTCGCGGTGAAGCCGCTCATCGCCAACCGGAACCAGTGGCCGGTCTGGAACTCGTCGGCGGTCGCCTGCAGAAAGGCGGCCGTGTGCACCGCGATGCCCTCCTCGAACATGATGTCGTTGCGCGGCCAGAAGTAGACCATCGAGAACAGGAACTCCCCGACGACCAGGCTCCCCAGGGCGGCCAGCAGCCAGTACCGCGCCGGTGCCACCCGCCACGCCGCCACCAGTGCGACCAGGCACGCCACGATGGTGGCGGCCCCCATCGGCGGGAAGAAGTCCGCCGGGCCGGTGACCGAGAAGAACTCGGTCGCGAGGGTCAACGACGCGGGCGCGTCGTGGAAGACGTTCGGATAGATGACGATGGTCTCGACGGCGATGCCGCCGAAGCCGAGCATCGCCACCCAGGTGAACACCGCCGGGGCGGTGAAACCGGCCCGTTCGGCGATCGTGTTCATGTCGGACTCCCTTCGCTGCGTGTTCAGGGTTCCGACGCTACGGAGATCCGAGCCCCACGCCATCGGCGTCGGCGCGCGATCCGGGTACGTCAATCGACGTACCCGTGGCGGACGCCCGGCCACAACCTGCGGAGGGAGACGGAGAACGTCCGGTGCGCCCGATCACCGAACCACGAGTGGCTGGTGTCGGCATTGTGACACAGAGGTACACATCGGAGCCTGACTCCGCTATGGTTCGTTCACCTTCAGTGAGGGAACGGTGTGGCATGGCCTCCATCGACGATCTCGCCGCTGCGGTGGTGTGACGCCAAGGAAGTTCACCGGCAATGGACGAGGACTCAGCGATGCAGACCGACCGCGACGTCTTCTCGCGCCTGTGGCAAGCCGTCGAAGACCTCAGCACGAGAGAGGCCAACGCGCTGGCCGTCGAACTCGGCATCGAGCCACCCGACGGCACCGGCTGGGACGTCGTCTTCTACTACACCCCCGAAGGCCGTCAACTCCTGGCCTGGGACCGTGCGCTTCGTGTCGTCATCGAACCGGCCAGCGGCGATGACGGGCCGACGCCTCCGCCACCCGTCATGACGGTGGACCAGGCGGTCTATGACAGGGTCTGGGCCGCCGCCCAACGAATGGAGTCCGCGGAGGACATCGCGAGATTCGCGGAGTCCCAGAACGTCGCCCCCCCCCGGACGAATCGCCGGACTGGGAGATCTACATAGATGCCCCGACCGGACGCGACGGCCGAGAACGGCTCATGTGGTATCGATCCGAGACGGTGTTCCTGACGCCGTCGGAGTCGGACGCGGGGCCGTTATTCGATGCCTCACGCATGTGGGCGGCGAGCGCGGGGCCACGCGTCCGTCTTGAAACGACCCGGTACGTCGATCGACATACCCGAGGCCAGGGCGGACACCCGCCACGGCAGATCATAGGGGTCTCGGATCATGTACGGGTTTCGGCACCGCGTACATCGCATGTGGATGGTTGCGGCCGGTCAGTCGTCGTAGGGTGGGAGACCTTCACCGAGTTCGGCGTCGTCGAGCTCGTGAACATCCCAGGCGTAGACCCCTTCGGGGTTCTCAGGGGGAAATACCTCGATGATGGCGGGGATTCGTTGCCCCTCCCGGTACCCGGGCGGGGTCATGCCGTGCGAAACCGCCCAACGGGCCAGGTCGATGGAATCGAGATCCTGTGCGCGCATGATCGCCTGCGTTTCGGGGTCGGTCGTAACGACGGCGTAGTCGGTGTCCTCGTTCATGCCAGGGCCTCTCCATTGCCTTTGTAGGTGTACTTCTGCGGCGACCATGTAGGCGCCTCCCGTTCCCGCACCGCCCACACCGTCATCGTGTAGCCCTTGGGAAGAATCTTCTTGATGTTGTCATGACACTGGTATGACCAATCATCGTCGCGGGTACCGCACGGGGGAATGTTGAGGTACACCTCTGCCTCGGTGATGCCGGTTCGTCGCATCATGGCCGCCACCTGGCCTTCCACGTGGTACCGGATCGTATACCGCACATCGGAGCGCCAGGGTTCGCGGTAGTGGCGGGGGTCGTTGGCCTCGCCGTCGGGTGTCGCTTTCCAGACGTCGCCGACTTGTTCGCCGTTCTTGTCGAACACCAACGCCCGCGCGTTGGTCCGCCCCTGGGCGTTCTTGGGCCATCCGATACGCCGGACCGCTGCGACATGCCGCGTGTCGGCGGCGTTGGGATGCGGCCGGGTCGGTGTCGGTGCAGGTGGTCCACCGTCTGGTGGTGGTGTCGTTCCTGCCGGTGTATCGCCGCCGTCGGTGGTTTCCATGGCGGCGCGTGCGATGGCGGCGGCTTCCTCGGTGTTCGTCTTCCCAGTGGCCAGGGTGTCGACGGCCTCGCCGATGACCTCGGCGACCCGAGCCATGATGTCGGCCGCGCCGTATGCGCCCGCCGCCTGCAACGACGTGGCGGATTCCCCGGCGGCCGATCGGGCCGACTCCATGCCCGCGATGGCGTCGTTCAGCCGGTCGAAGGCGATGGCGATGGCGGCGGTGAAGTCTTCAATGCCCGCCACGCACGCACTCCTCATCGCCCAACCGTCACCGGCACATCATGGCAGGACGGGTGATGGCATGGGAACTGGCGGTCACACCCCGAAGCGCAGCGGTCGGTGTCGGCCGCCGGCCGCACCGGTGACCATCGTGGTCGGTCCGGCGGCGGAGTTCCCGCGCGACGGCCCACGGGTATATGGACAGACATGATTACGTTTGTCGCGGTCGTGCTGCTCGTCGCCCTGCTGGCCTACCTGTGGCCGAGGCTTTACGGTCGCCGTGGCGGCTGGGGCCGGGGCCGGGCGTGGGCGAGGCGATGGCGGACGGGTCGCCGGGGCCGGAGCCCGCGGCGGTGGTGGAGGTCGAAACGGTGGTGACCCGGCATTGCAATTTAGGTTAGGCATGCCTAATATGCGGGTACCCGTCTACTCGCCCCAGGAGCCACCGTGGCCGCGCGCCCCAGCACCACCAGACCGGCCGACCCCAAGGTCCTCACCGCCGAACTCCGGCGGAGCCACCAGATAAGCCCCCACCTGCGCCGCGTCACCCTGGGCGGCCCCGGACTCGCCGACTTCCGGCCGCTCGGCCACGACCAGTGGTTCCGGTTCTTCTTCCCCAGGGAGGGACAGCAGACCCTCGCGCTGCCCACCAGGACCAACGCCCTCTGGTACGCGCAGTTCCTCATGACCCCGAAGGACCGGCGCCCATGGGTCCGCAACTACACGGTGCGTCACTACCGGCCCGGTGACGATCCCGAACTCGACATCGACTTCGTCACCCACGACGACCACGCCGGACCCGGCGCCCGGTTCGCCGCCGAGGCCCCAATCGGCACCACCGTGGGAATCCTCGACCAGGGACTCATCTACCAGCCCGACCGCCCCGAGACCCACCGCCTGCTCGTGGGCGACGAATCGGCGCTCCCCGCCATCGCGGGCATCGTCGCGTCCCTGCCCGCCGACGCGCGCGGCGACGTGTTCCTCGAACTGCCCTGCCTCGACGACGTCCAGGAACTGGCCGCGCCCGAGGGGGTACGGGTCAACTGGCTGTTCCGCCACGACGACCCCGATCGCGTTCCCGGCCGACTCGCGCTGGAGGCGGTGACCACGGCCGCGCCGCCCACCACACCGCCCTACGTGTTCATCGCCGGTGAACAGGGACTCGTCACCGAACTACGCCGCCACCTGGTCGAGAGGTCCGTCCCCAAGTCCTCGATCAGCTTCACCGGGTACTGGCGGCACGGACGCGCCGCCCCGGGCTGACCGACGGCGGCATCACACGAGGCAGAACTCGTTGCCCTCCGGGTCGGACATCACCAGGTGATCCGGCACGCCGTCAACGTCGTGCCGAGACAGGATCGCGGCACCGGCCGCGACCAGCCGCTCCGCGGCGGCCTCCACCCTCGGCCAGCGCCGCGCCGCCGGCACCGCACGTCCACCCCCGACGGGAATGTCGATGTGCCATCGGTTCTTGGCGCTCTTCCCCTCGGGCACCTTGAGAAAGGAAATGCCGGGCAACCGCCCCTCCGGGTCGCAGAGGTAGGCGCCGTCGTCCCACTCCGCCTCCGGTACACCGTGCCGCAGGAGCCACGCCTCCCACGAGTCGAAGCCCTCCGGGGGCGGTTTCGGCACGTACCCCAACGCCAGCGACCAGAACCGGGCCAACGCGGCGGGATCCGCACAGTCGACCGTCAGGCTCCACTGGAACGTCATGGTGCTCCTTCGCTCGGAAGCGGCCACCGTACCGGCCGCCACCGACACCGGATCACATCGTGTTGACGATGAGTCCGATGTGGGTGAAGAAGTTCATCGCGCCGAACAACAGGAACGCCAGGCCGGCCAGCCCCCAGCAGACCCCGGTGGCGCCGAACAGGCCGCGACTGCGGTTCCGCAGGCCCCACGGACCCAGCAACGCACCGAGCCCCACCAGGGCGTACAGGCCGGAGATGAAGATCGCCTCCACCAGCGGGTAGTCCGCGAACGCCCCCGAGATCGGCTCCTCCGGCGGGGCCGCGAACAACTGGTACTTCACGCCCGCCGCCGCGATACCGAAACACGCGAGTCCCATGCCGACGACGAAAACCGAGATGGGACCCGCGACCTTGGCCACGATCGCGGCCCGGTCCGGGCCGACCACCAGCACCTCGCCGCGTTTCCACAGGAACAGCGCCGCCGCCAGCAGCATGACGCCGAACGCCAGCGCGGGTTCACCGAAGATGATGTTGTCGAAGGGGAAGCCGCCGGCGGCCAACGGCCAGGTGAGGGTCATGTGGAGGCCCGTGGTCGTCAGGATGGTGCCCAGCGTCGCGAACGCCAACGCCCAACCGGCCGGCTCGACCTCGGCCGTCCCGGTCAACACCTTGCGCATCAACGCCACGATCAGTAGCAGCCCCGCCCCCGCCGCGACCGCCATGACGGTGTTATAGGTCGGCATGTTCGCCCAGTCGATCTTCAACTGGGTCTCCAGCGCGTACATCGGCACCCCGCCCCCCGTGTGACATGACAGGCGGCCCCCACCGCCTCAGTCACCATAACGACCGATCGGGTGGATATAGCCCGAATCGACCGCGCGAGTCAGTTCACTTCGGTCGGCGCCCACACCGTCCGCCACGTCAACTGGGCGTGATACTCCACGGCGGACATGTCCGCCGACTCGGGTATGCCGGACGCCGGCGTGTACACGTCGTGCTCGGTGGTGCCGGGTGCCACCTGCGGGCTGGCCTCACCGTAGGTCTTGTTGCCACCGACGATCGCGCCGCTGTCATCGCGGAACACCATCGCGAAGTTCACCGCGTTGAGCGTCTCGGGGAACGTCGACTCGACGGTCAGGGTGGCGGTGCGGTCGTCGGCGCCGTCGCGCACGGTCGCGTCGGTCACGGCCAGTTCGCCGTACCCCACCAGTCGCGTGAACGCGAACCAGCGATTCACCGACGGGTCATCGGCGAACTCCAGGGTGAAATCGGTGGGTTCGCCGTCGACCTCCACGACGTCGGCGAGCACCCAGGTCTCCCCCGGCGGGATCCACTTCACGTCGTGTTCGCGTACCGGGTCCCCGGCGGGAGGGAGCACCGGAAGCGGCTCCCCGGCGTCGTCGACCCAACCGACGTCCACACCGACCTGGAAGGAGGCATGGTCGGGGCTCTGGTTCTCCAACACGATCGCGTAGGACACGGTTGTCTCACCGTCGTCTCCGGAGTCGACGGTGAAACCGGATTCGGCCACGGTCAACAACTCGGCGGCATCCAACGCCGCCTGCAACGGCGGTTCCGGCGATGCGGACTGCGAGGGTTCCGGATCCTCCGGCCCCCCGGTACAGCCGGTGATCAAAGCGAGCCCGGCCAGGCCCGTCACTGCGGCTCGCTTGAGCATTCCGTCTCCCTACTCGCCGGGCCGGCCGTCCGATTCTCGCCACCGCTCACTCCCGCGGCCGGAAGTGGTCGTCCTCCGGGTCGATCGAGATACCGTCGGCACCGTCGGTGATGTCCGGAACGGAGTCCTCCGGTTCATGCGGCAGGATGGTCCGCTTCTCCGAGGCACTCGAACTGGAAAGATACCCGTCGACCTCGTCGCCGGTGGTGTTCAGATACGCCGCGATCGCCCGTTCGGCGTCCTGCATGTCGGTCCACAGGGTGTCGAGAGCGGTCTGCATGCTCTCCAGGATCTCCTGGACCGTTCCGCCCTTGATATCGGCGGGTTTCGCCTCGGCGCCCGCCAGATAGATCCCCGCCGGAGCGATACCCCCGCCTCCGGCGACGATGGTCGTCACCGGCCGCACCTCCCAGAACATGGTGCGGTTCCGCAATATCGCAATGCGGAACTGGCAGTGCCGGATAGCGCCGGGCACCCGGGCGTACCTGTCCGAAGCGGAATTCGTCGCCGAGACCGAAGCGGCGATCCAGAACCTGCTCAGCGACTACCGCCGGGAGATCCTGTTCCTCAAGGATCGCTGCTACGACCTGGAGATTGCAATCGTCCGCGAGGCGCGGTTGCGGGCCGAAGCGGAACGCGCCGGCCGCTGACACGTGCGCCACCACGGGTACACCGACACCGGTCGACCCGGGACGGCCGGGCATCGGCAGCCATGAACAGAACACCGACCGTGCCTCCCGGTGCCGTCCGCTCGCGGACAGGTGCGTCAGCGGAGGTCCTCGGCGAGTGCGACGAGGATCCCCTCGGGGCCACGGAGGTAGCACAACCGGTGGACGTCCTCGAACTGCACGACCTCGCCGACGAGTTCGGCACCGAGGTCCCGCATCCGGTCGATCGTCTCGTCGATGTCGTCGACGGCGAACATGATGCGCCGGATGCCGAGGGTGTGCGGCGGGGCGTTGACCGGCAGGCTCCGGACCGGCTCCGGACTGACGTACCTGGCCAGCTCGACCCGGCCGGATCCGTCCGGCGTCTTCAGCATCGCGATGTCGACGGTCTGGTCGTCGAGCCCGACGAGGCGGGCCGCCCAGGCGCCCTCGACACGTGCCGTGCCCTCCAGTTCCATGCCGAGTCCGGTGAAGAACGCGATCACGGCGTCGAGGTCTTCGACGATGATCTCGATGTTGTCCATCCGTTTGAGCGCCATGGTGTCTCTCCTCGATCGTCGCGCGGCCCGTTGCGGCCGCCGTCGCCCCTGGGACGGAGCCGTCACCCCATTCTCGACATCCGGAGACGGATTCGGTGCCACCGATCCGCATTCCTGTTGGTCCGGTTGAGTGCCTTGGGTGGCCGCAGGCCGATCGACATGCCTCGAATTGACCTGTTTGTCCGGTTTCGCGTGGGCCTCAGACCACCCAAGGTGGGCCTCAGACCACCCAAGGCGAGATCGGGGCGGCAGGAGAGGTGTAGGCCCCCTTTAGGCCCCCTGACACGCGAAACGCCCCCGGTACCGTGTGGTGCCGGGGGCGTTCTTGCTGTTGAAGCGTGGAGCCGCCTGTCGGAATCGAACCGACGACCTATTCATTACGAGTGAATCGCTCTGCCGACTGAGCTAAGGCGGCGGGTGTTGCGGCATCGAGTGTAGCCGGAGGCGCGGCGGCGCGTACAGCGGGATTGGCCGTCGCCCACACGGGGCGACGGACGTCGGCGAAACCCGCACGCGCCCCCGACCGCCCGCCACTACCCTCGACACATGGACGACCGTCACATGGTGGTGATCCCGGGCAGGAACTTCGGGCCGTACTCGCCGCTGATGTTCCTACCGCAGCTCGCTGCGCGGCGACGCGGCGCCGAGGTGGTGCCGGTGTCCTGGCACCGCGACTTCGACGAACTCGGCACCGGCGGCATCCGCGCCGAGGAGTGGGTCGCCGACCAGGTGAACCCGGCGCTGGCCGGCCTCGACCGGCCGCTGCTGGTCGGCAAGTCGCTCGGCAGCTATGCGAGCCTGATCGCGGCGAACCTCGACCTCCCGGCCGTGTGGATCACGCCGCTGCTGCACCGCCCCGAGATCGTCGCGGGACTGAAGCGTGCCACTGCACCGTTCATGCTGGTCGGCGGTACCGCGGACCCGTCCTGGGACGGTGACGTCGCCCGCGGCCTGACGCCCCGGGTGTGCGAGATCCCCGGCGCCGATCACGGCCTGATGCGCGCCGACCGGCCGCTGGCCGACTACGCCGCGATCCTGTCCGAGGTGGGCACAGCCGTCGAACGGTTCCTCGACGACGTGTGGACCGGCTGAACCGCCTACCGCGAAACCGCCTGACGGCGGGGACACTCCGCTTATCGTCGTTCCATGACTCCGCCACCGGCCGGACCGTTGCCCGCCCGGCAGTTCTACGCCCTGCTGGCCGGTCTCATGCTCACGATGCTGCTGGCGGCCCTCGACCAGACCATCGTCGGTACCGCGCTGCCCACGATCGTGGGGTCGCTGGGCGGGCTCGACCAGTACGCCTGGGTCGTGACCGCGTACCTGGTCGCCGCCACCGCGTCCACCCCGCTGTACGGGAAGATGTCCGACATCTACGGGCGGCGGCCGGTCCTGTTGTTCGCCATCGGGGTGTTCCTGCTGGGTTCGCTGCTGGCCGGGATCAGCCAGAACATGCTGCAACTGGTGATCTTCCGAGGTGTGCAGGGCCTCGGCGCCGGCGGGTTGATGACCTTGGCCTTCACCGTCGTGTCGGACGTGGTGTCGCCCCGCGACCGGGGCCGCTACCAGGGGTTCTTCGGCGCGGTGTTCGGGACGTCCAGTGTCGCGGGTCCGTTGTTGGGCGGCTGGCTCGCCGACGTCGACTGGCGGTGGATCTTCTACATCAACCTGCCGACCGGGATCGCCGCGATGATCGTCATCGCCCGGGTGTTGCGGCTGGTGGACACGCCGCGCCGGCCGCACCGCATCGACTACGTGGGCGCGGTGCTCATGGTGACGTCGGTGGTGTGCCTGCTGCTGGCGACGTCGTGGGGCGGCGAGCAGTACCCGTGGGACTCGGGCGTGATCATCGGGCTGTTCGTCGCGGGCGCGGTGCTGGCGGTGGCGTTCGTGTTCGCCCAGACCCGCGCGGCCGAACCGATCCTGCCGCTGCGCCTGTTCCGGCGCGGCACCTTCTCCCTGGCCAACATCGGATCGTTCACGCTGGGTGTGGCGATGTTCGGCGGGATCATCTACGTGCCCATGTACCTGCAACTGGTACGGGGCTACTCGCCGACCGACTCCGGGCTGATGATGTTGCCGATGATGCTGGGCGTGGTGTTCACGTCGATCGTGTCAGGCCGGCTGATCAGCCACATCGGACGCTACAAGTGGTTCATCGTGGCGGGCGCGGTGCTCAGTACCGCCGGATTGGCGTTGTTCACCGGCCTCCACACCGACACGCCGCTGTGGCAGACGTTCACGTTCATGGCGGTGCTCGGTATCGGGCTGGGCATGTTCATGCAACCGCTGGTGTTGGCGGTGCAGAACTCCGTCGCGCCCTCCGACCTGGGGGCGGGCACGTCGACGGCCACGTTCTTCCGGTCGCTGGGCGGGTCGTTCGGGGTCGCCGCGATGGGCGCCGTCATGACCGCGCAGGTCGACCGTTCACTGCGGGAGTCGCTGCCGTCGGCGCTGGCGCAGTTGCCGCCGGAGGAGGCAGCCGCGTTCGCCGCCCAACAGGAGGCCGCCGGCGGTGACGCGCTGCTGCAGGACCCCACGACGATCCTGGCGTTCCCGGCGCCGCTGCGAGAGGCCGTGCAACAGGCGTTCGTCACCGCGCTCGACCACATCTTCCTGATCGCGGCGGTGGTGGCGGCGCTGGCGGTCGTCGTCGCGTTGCTGCTTCCCGACGAGGAACTGCGACACCAGGTGGGCGCGACGGCCCGCCCCGGGGACGGCACCGCCGTGCCGTGACGTCAGCCCAGGCCGCGGTCGTCCTGCTTCAGGGCGGTGTCCACGGTCAGCGCCGAGGCCACCACGAGGGAACGCAGCGGCTCCTGCAGCGGCCGGTGGATCTGCAACACGTAGTTGTCGGCCGTGGTGAAGAGGGTCTTGGCGATGCCCTCGAAGGTCTTGGTGATGCGGGCGACCTCCGCGCCGGTGTGGTCGACGATCGCGAAGTTCCACGCCCGCCAGTTCTCGCCGCGGATCTGGCCGTACTCCTGACCGTCGACCTGCATCGAGAAGTTGATCTTGCCGACCATGTTGAGCTGCTGGATCTCGCCGACGGCCGAACCGTCGCCGCGTTCGACGATGATCCGCGACTTGAAGACCTTCCGGGGGCGCGTGACACGCAGCAGCACCTGGCCGTGCCCGTCCCGGACCTCCAGCTTGTGCGTGAAGAACTGGTCGTAGCTGCCGAGGAAGCGGACCGCCTTCTTCAGGGCGCTCTGGCCGACCTGCACCACCGCCGCGACCTGCTGGCCGTGCTGGTTGAACACCGAGTACTCGTTGTTGATCTCGACCAGCTTCGTCTTCTGGTTGACCACCAGGACCGGTTCGCTGAACAGCGTGCCGCCGCCCTGGACCGTCGGGCCGCCACCGGCCATCTGGACCTGCCGCTGGACGGCCCCCGGGTCGTGGTGGCCGGAGACGTCCAGTTCGGCGATCTTCTCCAACTGCGACTGTTCGGGCTGCTGCGGCGGAGCGCCGGCGTGCTGGTGGCCGTAGACCTGGCCGCCGTGCTGCTGATGTTGTGGCTGACCGCCCTGGCCGTACACCTGGCCCTGCGGCTGCGGTTGGCCGCCCTGGCCGTAGACCTGACCCTGCGGCTGCTGGTGCTGCGGCTGGCCACCCTGCCCGTACACCTGACCCTGCGGCTGCTGATGCTGCGGCTGACCACCCTGCCCGTACACCTGACCCTGCGGCTGTGCCTGTTGTGCGGCGTAACCCTCGGCCGGGATGTGGTTCACCGGTTGGGCCTGGGAGGGCACCTGGTGTGCCTGCCGGCCGGCGGGGTCGGTGGTCACCGGTTGCCCCTGCGACGGTGTCCGGTCCCGCTGGTCACCGGCCTCCGCCTGCGACTGTTGCGGACTCTGCCCGGAAGCGGGCTGCTGCGAGTCGTGAACGTGCTCGGTCCACTGGTTGCCGTCGAAGTAACGCTGCCGACCGGGCTGCGAAGGGTCGGGATACCAGCCTGGAGGGGTCTGTGCCATGGCGCGACCCTACCCGACGATCCCGAACCGGTTTGTCCGGTCTGCGCCCCTCGCCCGTATCCTCCGCGGCATCCCGCCCCCACGACCTGCCGGTTCGGCCGACCGGTCAGTGACCTTCCGTGCCGCCCTCGGCGGCCTTACGGTCGATCTCGCGCTGTACCGAACGGCGGATCTCCTCCTCCGCGGCGACCCGCCCCACCCATGTGGCGCCCTCGACGCTCTTGCCGGGCTCCAGGTCCTTGTACACCGTGAAGAAGTGCTCGATCTCCATCCGGTCGAACTCCGGCACGTGGTGGATGTCGCGCAGGTGTTCCTGCCGGGGGTCCTCGGCCGGGACACACAGCACCTTGTCGTCGCCGCCCTTCTCGTCCCGCATCCGGAACATCCCGATGGCGCGCGCCCGGATCAGGCAGCCGGGGAACGTCGGCTCCGGAACCAACACCAGGGCGTCCAGCGGGTCGCCGTCCTCACCGAGCGTGTCCTCGATGAATCCGTAGTCGGCCGGGTACTGGGTGGCGGTGAACAGGGTCCGGTCGAGCCGGATCCGCCCGGTGGCGTGATCCACTTCGTACTTGTTTCGGTTCCCCTTGGGAATCTCGATGGTGACGTCGAACTCCACGGCGCCTCCCCTGACTGTTCGATGACTGGACGGGTATCGCAAGTAGTCTCACTCAGTGGCCATAAGCGTAGATAACAGCCCTGCTGATCAGAGTGATGCACCACACGGGGAGCCGGACGAGACCCCCGCCCGCCGCCGGTGGCCCGCGGTGGCGGTCGTGTCCTCGCTGGTGCTGGCGGTCGGTGCGGCCGTGTTCGTCTCCGTGGTGGACCTTACGCCGCCTCCCGAGAACGGCGTGTTGCGTTGGCCACATCTGTCCGCGGTGAGCGCGCCCGAGCCGTTCACGGGCCCGGCCGCGGAGGCACCGATGCCCACGGCCGACGGCCTGGCCGCCGTCCTCGACCCGCTGCTGGACTCGTCGGCGCTCGACGGCGACCTGAGCGTGTCGGTGCGGGACGGCCTCACCGGCGACGAACTGTACGGCCGGGGCTCCGAGACCGCGTTGATCCCCGCGTCGTCGACGAAGGCCGCCACGGCCGCGGCCGTCCTGGCGACCCGCGGCTCGGCCTACCGGATACCGACCCGCGTGGTGGCCGGTGAGGACGGCCGGGTGGTGTTGGTGGCGGGCGGCGACGTCACCCTGACCGAGGACGGCGACGGCTTCTACCACGGTGCCGCCGAACTGTCCGACCTCGCGGAGCAGGTCCTCACCGCCCTGAACGGCGAGTCGCCCGCGACGCTGGTCGTCGACACCTCCGTGTTCGCCGCCGACGACGGCGTGGCGCCCGGAGTCGCGGCGGCCGACGTGCGGGACGGTTACACCGCGCAGGTGACGCCCCTCATGCTCGACGGCGGGCGCGTGGACAAGGACGGCCCGGACTCGCCGTCGGCCCGGCACGGCGACCCGACGCGACACGCGGCGGACACATTCGCGGCGCTGATCGGCGCCGGTGAGGTCGTGGCGGGCACGGCGCCGGACGGCGCCACCGAGTTGGGTGTCGTGTACTCACCGACGATGCAGCGGTTGTCGGAGTACGCGATGCTCACCTCCGACAACCTGCTGACCGACGCGCTCGCCCGCCAGGCGGCGTTGGCGACCGGCGAACCCGGCAGTTTCGCCGGTGGTGCCGCCGCCACGATGCGCGTGCTCGCCGACCTGGGGCTTCCGGTCGACGGGATGGTCCTGAAGGACGGCAGCGGCCTGTCCAAGGACAACAGGCTGTCGGCCGGGCTGCTGGCGTCACTGGTGTCGGTGGCGGCGTCGGGGGAGCACCCGGAGTTGAGCGGCCTCGCCGCGACGATGGCGGTCGCCGGCCACAGCGGTTCGCTGTGGCACCGGTTCGACGACGACCGGGCCGCGCACGGCGAGGTCCGCGCCAAGACCGGGACGCTGTCGAAGGTCAGTTCACTGACCGGGATGGTCGTGGACGCCGACGGCCGGTGGTTGACGTTCGCGGTGATCGTCAACGACCGCGGCAACCTTTTCGAGGCGGAGGCGGCGATCGACGCCTTCGCCACCGTGCTGGCCGAATGCGGTTGCCGGTGACGGCCGATTCCGCGGTGGAGGTGTTGGCCGCCGCCACCCGCTGGGACGGCGACCGCCTGGCGACCCTGGCGTGGTGGACCGACGCACGCCTGCTGAGCCGACTGGGCGCGGCGCTCGCGGACCTGCATAGGGGGGAGCCGCCGACGCTGGTCGCGGGCGTGCAGTCGTCGGGGTATCTGCTGGCACCACTGGTGGCGAACGTCTTCGGGGTGGGGATGCTGGGTGTGCAGAAGCTTCCGCAGCCCGACGGGCGGATCATGTTGGCGACGGTCGCGGGCCGGCCGGACGCCTCCGACCGGGTGCTGCTGGTGGACGACGTCGTGGAGACCGGAGCGCAGGCCGCGGCGGTGAAGGACCTCGTGGAGGCGACCGGTGCGCGGTGGTCGGGCGTGGCGGCGATGGTGTCGTACGGCGACTTCCCGGAGTTGGGTGTGTGGTCGCTGGCCGACGTGGACTCACTGCGCCCGGCGGGCTGACCGGCCGGCGCGATCCTCGGGCACCGTCGCGGTGGCGGCGGTCCTCGGGGATGGCTGCGGTCCTCGGGAGTGGCCGCGGTGGTCGGCGAGGCTCGGCGGAACGGCGGTGGCCGAACGACGCACGGCGCCACCGAACGCCTTCCACCGGCCGGTTATCCACAATGCCGTCGTTGTCCACAGGCCCGCGTATCGGGGTTTCCCACGGACCGTTCACCGGCATAGGCTCGACGCCATGGGGAGGAGGAGTGGCGGCCCCCGCGTTCCCGCCGGTGGGGTGCCCCGCCCGCCCCACCGTCCCGCCGTGGCGTGCGCCCGGTGGTGTGGCCCGGCGACGGGGTTCCTTTCCCGAAGGAAATCTGCAATGCTGATCCACCCATCGATAGTTCTCTACATTTGTGGAACAGGAGCGGCAGATGCCAGACACCCGACCCGGCGCACTGTCCCGGCGTACCATGCTGGGCGCGGCAGGAGCGGCCGCCGCCGGCGCCGCACTGTGGACGGGATCCGGCGCGTCCGCCGACCCGGGCGACACCGTGACGCCGCAGGGCCGGCACGACGAACTCGATCCGGCGCGCCCCAAGGAGCAGTTCCGGGCCGTCTGGATCGCGGGCGTCGTCAACATCGACTGGCCGTCGACCACCGGACTGGACGCCGCCACTCAGCAGGCCGAGTACCTGCGGTGGCTCGACGACGCCAAGCACTACCGGTTCAACGCGGTGATCACGCAGATCCGTCCCACCGCCGACGCCTACTGGCCGTCCTCGCACGAGCCGTGGTCACGTTGGCTCACCGGTGAGCAGGGCGGCGACCCCGGCTACGACCCGTTGGCGTTCGCGGTGGAGGCCACCCACGCCGCGGGAATGGAGTTCCATGCCTGGTTCAACCCGTACCGGGTGTCGATGCCGGCCTCGTCCGGTGACGCCGGGACGGACCCGTCGAAACTCCACGAGAGCCACCCCGCGCGCCAGAACCCCGACTGGGTGGTGCCCTACCCGAAGGTGGGGGCCGCCGGGCGGTTGTACTACAACCCGGGCATTCCGGAGGTCCGGGCGCACGTCATCGACGCCATGATGGACGCCGTCGACCGTTACGACATCGACGCCGTCCACTTCGACGACTACTTCTACCCGTACCCGGCCGGCGGCGAGGACTTCGACGACGACGCCGCGTTCGCCGAGTACGGTGGCGACTTCACCGACAAGGCGGACTGGCGCCGGTACAACACCGACCAGTTGATCCTGGAGTTCGGGCGCCGGGTCAAGGAGTCCAAGCCGTGGGTGCGGTTCGGGGTCAGCCCGTTCGGTGTCTGGCGCAACATCGCCGACGACCCGGAGGGCTCCGACACCCGGGCGGGCGCCCCGACGTACGACGTCCTGTACGCCGACACCCGCAAGTGGGTGCGGGAGGGCTGGATCGACTACATCCTGCCGCAGATCTACTGGGCGATGTCGCTTCCGGCGGCGTCGTACCGGGTCCTCGCGGAGTGGTGGAACGACGCCTGTGAGAACACCGACTGCCAGCTGTACCTCGGTGAGGCCACCTACAAGGTCAACGTCGACACGGTCTCGCCCGAGTGGAAGCAGGACCCGCGTGAACTGCTGAACCACCTGACGTTGTGCCGGGAGCACGCCAACATCGTCGGCAACGCCTACTTCTCGGGCAACCCCGTCCGGCAGGACCAGTTGTCGGCGATGACGCTGCTGCGCGACGAGCACTACAGCCGTCCGGCGCTGGTTCCGGCGTCGTCCCACCTGGGCGGCCGGACACCGAAGGCCCCCAAGGTGTCCTCGGTGGAGTGGCGCGACGGCGCGTACACCGTGGAGTGGCGTCCGCACCGGCGCGGTGAGGGCATCGACGAGATCGTCAGGTACGCCGTGTACACGACGGTCGGTCACCCCGACGAGTGCGACCTGGCGGACGCGACGAACCTGGTCGCGGTGGTCCCGCACGACCCCGGCGCCGAGGTGCAGTCCTTCCGCTGGGAGGGCGGCTTCGAGTCCGGCCGGCGCTTCGCGGTGACCGCGCTGAACCGGGTGTGGACCGAGGGCCGGGCCGGCGTCCGCAAGACCCGTAAGAACTGACGGTTCGAGGATTCCGAACCGCGACGACGGGGCGGCGGCCCGGGGCCGGGCCGCCGCCGCCACGGTGTGGGGCAGGAGCCGGCACCACACCGCGTCGAACCCGGCGGCGGGCATCCGCGCTGCCGCCCGCCGCCGGGTCCCCCACGTGTTCACCTCGACGGCAGCGCCTGCGCCCAACTGAGTCGCGGCAACGGCATGCGCCCGGCCGACATCGGTGTCAGTCTCGGGTTCGACTCGCCGGCCCGGCGGCGGCGGTCGTCGGCGTACCACCGCACCGGCGCCGGCAACCGGTACGCCGCACCGGTCTCGGTGTGGTGCACGTCTACGAGTGACGCGTCCACCAGGTTGATCAGGGCGTCGAGCGCGGCGGCGGAACCGCCGCACAGTCTCTCCACCTCGTCCACTCCCGCGGGCGTCGGCCACGTCGAAAGGGCGCGCAGCAGGTGGGCGGCGCGTGGGGTCAGCTCCTCGCACACCTTGTCGAGCACGGTGGACAGTTCCCCGCAGGCGTCGAGGACGTTCAGGGGGTCCTCCCGGAGCCGTCGCAGCAGTCCGTCGGTCCCCAACACGGGTACGGCCGCGGCGAGGACGTTGACAGCGGGCGGGAAGCCGTCGACGTACCGGGCGAGCGCGGTGCAGTCGCCGGGGTCGACGCCGCCGGAGGCGGCGCGGGCGCGGGACCGCAGCAGTTCGGCGGCGTCGGGTACCGACATCGTCGGCAGCGCCCACTTCACCTCCCCGGCGAGCCCGAGCGGGTGCCGGGACGCCGACAGGACGCTCACCTTCTGGCATTCGGCCAGCAGCCGGGTCACCTGGGCGGCGTCCTGGGTGCGGGTGTCGTCGAGCACCAGGAGGCAGTGCCGGTGCCGCAGGACCTCGATGACGGCGTCGAGCAGTGACCGGAACGGGTCGCCGCGCAGTCCCAGTGCCGCCGACAGTGCCTCCCCGAGGTCGACGTGCCGGCTCAGGTCGGCGTACCAGACGCCGTCGCGGTAGGTGGAGGCGAGTTCACGGCCGAGGTGGCACACCAGCCGGGACTTCCCGGTCTGGGGTAGGGCGGTGACGCTGACGAGCCGGTGCCCGTCGAGCAGCCTGATCAACTGGCACTGTTCGTCGCGGCGGCCGATGAACCGGTCGGAGTCGGCGGGAAGGTTGTGGTGGCGCGACTCGGTCGCCGGTGGCGGGAACCGGCTCGGCAGGTCCACCGCGGTGAGCTGGTGCAGCCGCAGCGAGTCGTCGAAGCCGCGCAGCCGGTGCAGGCCCAGGTCGACGGCGGTGACGTCGGCGGGCAGTTCCGTACATGCCTCCAGTGTGGATTGGGAGCAGAGGATCTGGTCGCCGTGCGCGGCGGCGCAGACCCGGGCGGCCCGGTGGACGATCGAGGTGGCGTAGCCCTGGGCGTCCGGTACGGCGTGACCGGTGTGCAGTCCCATCCGGACCCGCGGCCGTGCGGGTGCGCTCCAGTGTGGAGCCGTGGGCCACTCGTGTCGCGCCAACATCCGCTGTGCCGTCACCGCCGCCGCGACGGCCGCGGCCGCGTCGGCGAAGGCGACGAAGAAGGAGTCGCCCTCGGTGAGCAGTTCCGTCCCGACCCGGCGACTGAAGACCCGGCGAAGCAACCGTCGATGGTCGTGCAGGACGCGGCGGTAGCCGTCGCCCAGTTCGCACGCCAATCGAGTGGAACCTTCGATGTCGGTGAACAGAAACGTGACCAGCCCGCTGGGGAGACCACTCCCCGGCGATGTCAAGCCGCCCACTCGAACCTCCTCTTCCCCCGTGGGCAATGCGCATTCCGCTCCAATTGAACGCAATACGCGCGGCATGGTGACGACAAACGTGGAAATTGTTGTCTCCAAACGATACGAGGACGATAAAACCGTCTCCGCCGCCGCACATCAGAGGCTCTCCGGTTGCCCAATACCCGGGATGCGACACGATTCCGGGCACACCGAACGCACGCGGGCCGGAAGGACCTCGTTGTCCTCCCGGCCGGCGGACACGGTGTGCGCACATCGCCGTCTCGCCTGGCCACAGGTGACGGAGCAGCCTCTCGGGTTCGACGAACGAAACGATCCGGCTCCCGTTCGGTTGCGATCTGAACACAATCGGGACGGCTTTTCCGGCAGCACACGCCAAAGCGCACCAGGCCGTGCGACTCGTGCCGCGTCCATGGGAACCCGGTGACCGGTAACCGGTTTCACCCGGTGGGGATCCGGAGTCACGTCACGATGACCCGACAGCCGACTCGACCGGGGTGGCGTCGGCCGCTGATATAAGGGATACTCGCGAACGTGGCGGCGTGGAATGTTACCCCCGGACGGCTGAAAGTCGCGGCGAGACGGTTTCTCGGTGCGGGAAGGCGCCGCCTCCGTCGGGTGTGGACCGCCGCCCGCCGCCCCGGCGGCCGGATGGTCACCCAGGGTGCGATGACGGTGGCGGTGCTGGCCGGAGTGCTCGGGCTCGCCGTCTACGCCGTCCCCCACGCCGGGCCGGAGTGGGCCTACGGTGAGGAGGTCGATCCGACCACCGTCGCCGACTCGGGCGACGCACCCCTGGCGCTGCCCCCGGGAGTGGACGCGGTCCCTGGTGTACCGGGTGTCCCGGGTTCGTTCCCCTCCGAGGAACCGGGCACCGAATCCGGCGGCCCCACCGGGGCGGACCCGGTGCTGCAGGACTGGGCGGCCTCCCTGGAGGAACCGCTCGGCATCTCGGCGCGGGCCCTGCAGGCGTACGGGCACGCCGAGATGGTGTTGAAGTCGGCGCGACCGGCGTGCCGGCTCGCCTGGACGACCCTCGCCGGGATCGGCAGCGTCGAGACCAACCACGGCACGACCGGCGGCACCTCGCTGGCGGCCGACGGGCGGCCCGCGAAACCGATCCGCGGCCCGGCGTTGGACGGCACCAACGGCAACGGCGCGCACCCCGACTCCGACGGCGGTGAACTCGACGACGACACCACCTGGGACCGGGCGGTCGGCCCCATGCAGTTCATCCCCGAGACGTGGGACCGCTGGGCGGCCGACGGCGACGGCGACGGCGTCCGCGACCCCAACGACATCGACGACGCGGCGGTGGCGGCCGGTCACTACCTGTGCGCCGACAACCGCGATCTCTCCCGGGCGGCCGACTGGTACGCGGCCGTCTTCTCGTACAACCACCTCGACACGTACGTCCGTGAGGTCTACGCCCGCGCGGACGACTACGGCAAGCGCAGCAAGAGTCCCCGGTCGTAGACCGCCTGGCGAGAAGGGCCCGACAGATGGTGCGGTGGCGGCACGGGCATGCCCGGCCGCCCCGTGGGTCGCGTGTCCGCCGACGGCCGGTGACCGGGGTCCCGGCGGGCGGTGAGGGGTTCGGTGACGAACCGGTCACCGCCATCCGGGACCATTGGCCTAGGAGGTAGTCACGCCATGCAGATCGCCGAGTTCACGCCCGCCCACGCCAGCGCCGAGGAGCTGGAGCAGTGGCGGGAGGTGCTCAACGCCATGACCGAGGCAGACATGCCGGGGGAGCCTCGATGGCACGGCGACCGGATGCGCGACTACCTGTCGATCACGATGCCCAACGAGAGACGGCTGGCCTATGTGGCCCGCGACGACGCGGGCCGGATCGTCGGCCACGCGAACCTGCTGGTGTACGGCGGCGAGTTCGCCGACACCGGCATCTTCGAGATCTTCGTGGAACCGGGCCACCGCGGTTCCGGCGTGGGTCGTGGCCTGTTGCGGGCGGTGGCGCGGCGGGCGTCCCGGGAGGGCCTGCGCGCCATCGGCGTCGAGGTCATCGCGACGACACCGGCCGTCGGCTTCTACGACCGGCTGGGTTTCGGCCGCGCCGTCGTCGAGAACCGGCACCTGCTGCGGCTCGCCGACGTGGACTGGGAGACGGTGACCGACAGCGCGGGGCGTCTCGCCGCCGGGTACCGGCTTGAGTACTTCACCGGCGGCCTGCCCGATCACCTCATGGAGCGTTACGCCGCCACGAAGGTGCACCTGAAGGCGGAACCGGCGTACAACGTGGGTACGTGGCGCGGTTCCGCCGACGCCAGGCGGCTGCGCGACAGCCTGGCGACACTGTCCGCACGGGGTCTGCGCCCCCACTTGGTCGTCGCGATCGCCGAGGGCAAGGAGGCGGTCGTGGGGTTGACGGAGCTGGTCGTGGCCGCCCAGCGCCCCACCCGTGGCGACCAGTACGACACGGTGGTGGCACCCGAACACCGCAGTTACGGCCTCGGCATGGCGATGAAGGCCCGCATGTTGTGCGAGCTGCGCGAGGCCGAACCGCAACTGGTCGACGTGCAGACCTGGACGTCACTGGACGGTGACGCCATGGCCCACGTCGACGCGGAGTTGGGTTTCCGCAACGACGTCCAGTGGTTCGAGTACGAGGCCGACGTCGCGGAACTGGTGCGGCGCCTGGGTTGAGGCGGCCCGGGGCGGTCTCAGTCGGCGGTGACCTCGACGCCCTGGGCGTGCAGGTCGGCGATGTCGGCGTCCAGTTGCATCCTGGCCATGCGGAGCTGCTCCTCGGCGGCGTTGATGGCGGTCATGAACGCCTTGGCACGCGCCAACTGCCGGGCCTGGTCCTCCTGTTGGGAGTCGCGTTGCCCGCCCGCCTGCAGCCGGTACGCCTCGGCGGCGCGTTCGGCCTCCACCTCGGCCTGCTCGCGTGCCATCTGAAGTACCTCGCGCGCCTGGCCACGGGCCTGGCCGATGATCTGGCGACAGTAGTCCTGCGCCTGCGTGACGTACCCCTCGGCCTGCTGTTGCGCCTGCGACAGCAGGTTGATCGCGTCGGGGTCCATGTTCCGCATGGTCTCGGCCTGACGGCGGTCGTTGGTGCGGCTCTGCCAGTCCCGCAGTGCCCGCTTGTAGTTGTCGGCCTCGGCCCGCAGCGAGGTCTCCAGTTCGAACCGGCGGGACAGTTCCCGGGCGACGTCCGACAGGAAACCGTCGACCTCGTCCTGGTCGTATCCGCGCCGGCCCAGCGCCGACCGGTTGAATCGGACCCGGCTGACCTGGATCGCGGTCATCCGGTTCTCCACGGGTGCGCCCTCATAGGCGCGGTCCGACATCGTCATGGTCACTTCTCCTCGTCCCCGTACTGATCGAAGTAGATGCACGCCGGGTCGACGCCGGACTCGACCAGGCCGCTCCGGGCCGCCGACACCATGCCGGGCGGTCCGCACACGTACGCGTCGACACCGACGGTGTGTCCGTACCGCAGCGCCACCTCCACCGGGTTGCCGACCTGGATGCCCGGTTCCGGGTACCCCGCGCGGACACAACCGGTGAACCGGAACCAGTCGTTGCCGGCCTCGAAGTGGCGCAGGCCGGGAAGGTCGTACAGGGCGTCGGTGGTCTCGGCGCCCCAGAACAGATGCGTCGGGCGGGGTCGGCGGGCGAGTTGTTCGATGAGCGCCTTCATCGGCGCGAAGCCGGTGCCGCCCGCCAGCATCAGCACCGGGCGGTCGTTGTCCCGCAACACGAGGTTGTCGTCGATGGGCGGGCCGAGCCGCAACACGTCGCCGGGCCGGGTGAGGTCCACCAGGGCGGTGGAGACCAGGCCCGCGTCCACCAACCGGACGTGCAACTCGATGGAGTTGTCCTCGCGGGGTGCGTTGGCCGGCGAGTAGGCGCGCCACAGCCGGGGCCGCAGCGGCGACGACACGGTGATCGAGTGCCCCGGACGGTAGTCCAACCGGGTGTGGGGGACCACGGTCAACACGGCCAGGTCGATACCGATCCGGCGGTGGTCGACCACGGTGCCGTCCCACCACGCGGGAGTGACGTGGGCGGCCTCGTCCGCGGCGTCGGCCATGACCTGGGCGACGATGCCGTAGGCGGTCTCCCAGTCGGCGGCGACCTCCGGCGTCCACGCGGGTCCGCTGAAGTGCGCGAGGGTGGCGAGCAGCGCGTCACCCACCGCGGGGTAGTGCTCCCGCAGCGCGCCGAACTTGCGGTGGTCGGCGCCCAGGCGGCGCAGGTACGGCACCACGGCGTCGAGGTTGTCGACGTTGCTGACCACCGCTCCCAGTGCCCGGACCAGCTTGTCCCGTTGCGAGGCCATCGCGATGGGGAACAGCTCGCGCACCTCGGGGTGTGCCAGGAACAGTCGTGAATAGAAGAACAGCGGGACCTGCTCACCGTGAGCGGCGACCAGGCCCCAGCTCGCCTTCAAGCGATCGGCGTCGACCATGCGTTACGAGTCCCGTTCGACCACGTCGTCGGCGACCGATTTGAGGACGCCGGACACCGAGTCGGCGATGTCCTGCGGAGCGCCCATCTCGGACAGTACGGCCAGGAGGTGTTCACACACCTTGTCGTAGTCGGCGCGGTTGATCCCCATGCCCCGGTGGGCGTCCTTGAGCTCGCGCCCGTCGTACGCCTTGGGGCCGCCGAGCACCTGCGACAGCAGGGCCGCCTGGTGCCGTTTGAGGGTGGGCAGTTCGATGTGGGTGAAGTAGCCGGAGACCTGCGGGTCGGCCAGCAGCCTCGTGTAGAAGCGCTCCACCGCCTCGGCGATGGTGGGGGCGCCACCGAGGCGTTCGTACGGAGACAAGGCGAGGCTTTCGGAAGTCGGCACTGAACTCGTTCTCCTGCGGGTTTCGAGGGATGTCCACCGGCGGAGCCGGCCGTCGGGGGTTTACCCACCGGCTCGGATCGATACCGGCGGGGCGGCGGCTCCCCGGAGGTTGAGGGTTCAGCCATACGGTACCCAAGCCCCGGCGGGACGTAAGAGGCCGTCTTTGGTCCTCGTTCGTCGCGAGCGGCGATCCGGTCGAGTGCATCCGCAAGGCGGAGAACGTCCTGCGTACCGGTGTCGTACACAGGACGTCCGACAACGCCGTGAGGCGCCGACCGGGCGACGCGCAGCAGAACAGCGGGATCGAAGACGGCCTCTAGGCCACCGTGACGGGTCTGGTCAGAACCGGTGCGTACGACGACTGCCAGGCCACCTGAACGTTGGGTAAGCTCGGCGGGTCATCTGTTCCGGTTCGTCCGCCTCACGGGCGCCGCGACCGGTTCCCCTCGATGACCTGTTGACCACAGCCGGCCTCGACAGTGTCGTCGGCGCACACCGGAAGGAAAGTCAATGGAATCGCGGATCCGCGTCGTGGTGGCCAAACCGGGGCTCGACGGCCACGACCGTGGCGCCAAGGTGGTGGCACGGGCGTTGCGCGACGCCGGCATGGAGGTCATCTACACCGGCCTGCACCAGACGCCGGAGCAGATCGTCGCGGCCTGCATCGCCGAGGACGCGGACGCGGTGGGGCTGAGTGTCCTGTCCGGTGCGCACCTGACGTTGTTCAAACGGGTCACCGAGCTGTTGGCCGAACGTGACGCCGGCGACATCGTCGTGTTCGGCGGCGGCATCATCCCGGAGGAGGACATCCCGGTCCTGAAGGAGTACGGGGTGGCGAAGATCTTCACGCCGGGCGCCACGACGCAGTCCATTGTCGAGTGGGTGCGCGGCAACGTGGCGGCCGCGGCCGCCTGAACCCGGCCCCCCGGTCCGGTGACGACCGCCCGAGCGGCATCGTGCCTGCTCAGCGGCATCCCGGCGACGCCCGTCACCCGTCCGGGAACTTTCGTCGAAAAAGATTTCGGCGAAGGCGTAACCCCCGTCCGTACCCGTCGTTTTAATAGACGTCGGAGCAACACGGCAAGCGGCGAAGAAGCCGAGGCCGGTATCCACAAGAGATACCAGCTCCGAATGCGGAACGGCCGATGCCCTGTCGGTCGAGGGGTGGCGACGGGGCATCGTGCATATAGGGGGGCCGAGCTTCTGAGGGGTGAGTTCGGCCCCCGTTTCGTGCGCCGGCTTCGCCGGCGCACGAAACCAAAAGCACCGCGTGCGCCGGCTTCGCGGCCACGCGAAACCAGCTGCACCGCGTGAGTCCTACAGCGCTCCGGAACCGCTCCCTCCACGTGTGCCTGCGAAGCGGGCACACGAGACCGAGTTGCACCGCGTGTACCAGCACACGAATCCGAAAGGGCCGTCAGCGTCCGCCCAGCCGGCACACGCCATGCACCGCGTGAGTCCTACAGCACCCCGGAACCACTCCGACCGCGAGTACCCGCGAAGGACCCTCCCATCGGTGATCCGCGCAGCGCGCTTCCCACCTCGCATCCGGAGCGGCCGCACCCATCCACTCGGGACATATCACACCGGCCGGGTCGTTCCGCCGGTCAGCCCCGGTCACGTAGGGCGGTGATCTCCTCGAGCGCCGTGGTCGTGGCCGCCACCGCGGGATGTTCCCGGAAACCACGTCGCGTGACGCTGAGGAAGTGCCGGAACGGCTGGTGCGGCCCCGCGATGGGCACGCGTCGCAACGCCAGGTGCGGCGGCAGTTCCGCCAGGCGCGGGATGATCGCGATACCGAGCCGATACGCCACCAGGGTCGCCACCACCGACCATTCGCTGGCCTGGTGCGCGACGGAGGGACTGAACCCGGCGTTGCCGCAGGCCGCGAGCACGTGCTGGCGTGAGGTGCTGCCCGGCAGTCCGAGGATCCACCGTTCCCGGGCGGTGTCGGCGAGCGTCACCGTGTCCCGTTCCGCCAACGGGTGGTCGGAGGACACCACGACGTCGAAGGGGTCGTCGAACAGCGGACGCTGATCGAAACGCAGGTCGTCCAGCGGCGGTGAGTCCAGCGTCGCCTCCACGATCGCCAGGTCCGCGTCGCCCGCGAACAACAGGTCGAAACACTCCCCCGCCTGCGCCTCGCGCAGACTCACCTCGATCGCCGGGTGCCGGACGGCCAACAGTTCAGCTGTGGGGGCCAATAGTGTCGCTATTGCGGTGCCGAAACCACACAATCGCATCTCCCCGCCGGGCTCGGCTCCGGTGGCGTGCAGTTCGGCCTCGGCGCGGCGCCACCGGGCATCGATCGCGTCGGCGTGGGACAGCAGCAGATGCGCCGCCGCCGACAGTCTGACCCGCCTCCCCTGGGGTTCCAGGAGTGTGACGTTCAACTCCCTGGCGAGCTGTCTGATCTGCTGTGAAGCAGCTGAAGGGCTCATGTGAAGAGCCTTGGCGGCGGCTGTCACGGTGCCGTAATGTGACACCGCTCGCAGTACGTGGAGTCTTCGCAGGTCAATCACCGTGAGGTGCGCCTCCTTCGCGGTACGTGGTCGGGGTCGAGTCGTTCCGGGACCGCCCCGGGGGCGATCGTGAAGGCGAATCTTAACGGTCCCGTGCGCCGATTCGTGTTAGACCTTTAGCGTTTCCCGATGCATCCTTGCGAGCAGACGGCGCGTGTTGCCTCCGGTCGGTCCCCACCACCGCACCGAGGCGGCCGCAACCGGTTCCGCCGGGTCCGCGCCGGGGTAGTCCCACGGGGCGGGCCCCGGAACCACGGCGACGAACCGGCGCCGTGCAGCCGGGGCCGCCGCACCACGTAAACCGATACACGCCATTCACAAGGGAAGCGCTCATGAACTCTCTCTGCCCGCACTGCGGCTGGCCGGACGCCGAGGTCTACCAGGTGGTGTCCCGGCGTCTGACCCGTGACAGCGGCCTGATGTCCTGGACCAGGTGTGCGTGCGGTTCCCTTCAGATGCGGCAGCAGCCCAGGGGTAAGGAGACCGCCGTCGTCACCCGGGGCCGGCCCACCGCCGACATGGCGACGCTGCGTCACGGGCACCCGGAGCTTCCGTCCGTCTGACGGTCCGACGGACGGCCCACCGACCGCCGCACGCCACGGGTGCGGCGGTCTCGGCGTTCCACGACCCGGATATCCACCGGTCCGGGGCTGTGGAAACGAGCATCGATCGCTTATCGTCATCGCCATGGAAATCCTCGCCGACCCCGCGACGTGGATATCGTTCGCCACGCTGCTCCTGCTGGAACTCATCCTGGGTGTGGACAACGTCGTCTTCATCTCGATCCTCACCGGGCGACTGCCCGAGGAGCAACGCCCCCGTGCCCGGTTCATCGGCCTGTCGCTGGCCCTGGTCACCCGACTCGCCCTGTTGGCGACCCTGTCGTGGATCGTCGGGCTGACCGCCCCGTTGTTCACGCTGTTCTCACACGACTTCTCGGGACGTGACCTGATCCTGATCCTGGGCGGTCTGTTCCTGCTGGTCAAGGCCACTCACGAGATCCACCACCGGTTGGAGGGTCCCGAAGAGGGCAAGCACGCCGGCGACGGCAAGAAGGGCGCCGTCTTCACGTCGATCATCATCCAGATCGCCGTGCTGGACATCGTCTTCTCGCTGGACTCGGTGATCACGGCGGTCGGCATGGTGGAGAACCTGTGGGTCATGGCGGCGGCGATCATCGTCGCGATCGCGATCACCCTCTACTTCGCGGGTGCGATATCGCGGTTCATCGACGCCCACCCGTCGATCAAGATGCTCGCGCTGTCGTTCCTGGTGCTGATCGGGGCGAGCCTGATCGCGGAGGGCTTCGGCGCCCACATCGACAAGGGCTACGTGTACGGCCCGATCGCCTTCTCGCTGATCGTGGAGCTGTTGAACATCCGCGCCAAGAAGATCCGCAGCAAGCCCGTGCGGTTGCGCGACGCCTACCACGACACCGCCGAGGAATCGAAGACCGGCTGAGCCGCGGTGGGGCGGGCGGTCTCCCCGCCCGCCCCACCGGCTGCGGTGTGCGTCACGGCGACTTCCCGGAGTCACCGAGATCCCCTAGGATTGACGGATGTTGACCACGATCGGTGACCCGGAGGGGTGTAGTACCCGGCCGGGCGAGAGGGCCCGGCAGATCCACGCGACGGTGTGCGTCGCGCGCACGGAGGTGGGACCCCCGTGCTGATCCTGGTCGGATTGGTGATCATCGTCGCCGTCACCGTCGCCACGGCGTTCTTCGTGGCCCAGGAGTTCGCCTACGTGGCGGTCGATCGTTCCCGGTTGGCGCAGCTCGCCGAGGCCGGTGACAAACAGGCGACACGCGCGTTGAAGGTCACCGCCCGGTTGTCGTTCATGCTGTCCGGCGCGCAGCTGGGTATCACCGTCACGGCCCTGTTCGTGGGTTTCTTCGCCGAGCCGTACCTCGGTCAGGGGTTGGCCGCCGCGTTCGGTGACCTGGGGGTCCCGGAGTCGGTCGGCACCGTCGTCGCGATGGTCCTGACACTGCTGTTCGCCAACGTGGTGCAGATGGTGTTGGGCGAACTGGCGCCGAAGAACCTCGCGATCGCCGAGACCGTCGCCCTGTCACGTTGGCTGTCGGCGCCGACCCTGGTCTATCTGGCGATCGCCGGGCCGGTCATCCGGTTCTTCGACTCGGTGTCGAACTGGCTGCTCAGGTCGGTCGGCATCGAACCCGTCGAGGAACTGCCGCACGGCGCGTCGGCCGACGACCTCCACCACATCATCGACGAGTCCCGCGAGGGCGGGCACATCGACGCCGAGTTGTCGCGGATCCTCGACAACGGCCTCGACTTCCGTGAGCTCACCGCCGGGCAGGTCATGACGCCGCGCGTGGACGTCGACACGATCGACGCCGACGTCCCGGTGTCGCACCTGGTGGACCTGCTCGCCACCGGCCGGTCCCGGTTCCCGGTGGTCGGTGACGACATCGACGACGTCGTGGGCGTCGTCGGCATCGCCGAGGCGGTGACGGTGCCCCGCGACCGGCGCGACGGGGTCAGGGTCCGCGACATCGCCGCACCGCCGCTGCTGATCCCGGAGAGCCTGCCGCTGCCCGACGTGTTGGAGCGGTTGCGTGCCGAACACCGGCAGCAGGCGTGCGTACTGGACGAGTACGGCGGCCTGGCGGGCGTGGTCTCGTTCGAGGACGTGGCCGAGGAGCTGGTCGGCGACATCCGCGACGAGGACGACCGGCCCGCCGAACGGGTCATCCACCGCACCGACGGGAGCTGGCTGGTCCCGGCGCGGCTGCGGGTGGACGAGGTCGCCGACGCCACGGGTGTGCAACTGCCCGAGGACGACGACTACGAGACGCTCGGTGGCCTGGTCATGGACGCGCTGGGCCGTATCCCGCACTCCGGGGACGTCGTGGACGTCCGGCCGGTGTCGTGGACGCTCCAGGACGAGTCCGGCAACGGTGACGGCACCCCGCCGCTGGCGCGGCTGCGAGTGGTGTCGGTAAGACGGCACGTGCCCAAGACCGTCGCGGTGCAGTTGGTCGACGCCGGCGGAGCGGAGGTGAATGCGTGAGTACGGTGTGGGCACTGGTGGTGTCACTGTTGCTGCTGGTCGCGAACGCGTTCTTCGTAGCCGCGGAGTTCGCGCTGCTCGCCAGCAAGCGGCACCGGTTGGAGACGATGGCCGCCGACGGCAGCCGCGCGGCGAGGGCCGCGCTGCACGGCACCCGCGAACTGACCGTGATGCTTGCGGGCGCCCAACTGGGGATCACGGTGTGCACCGTCGGTCTGGGTGCGCTCGCCGAACCGGCGTTGGCGCACCTGCTGGACCCGTGGTTCCAGAGCTGGGGGATCCCCGAGCAGGCGTCGTACGCGATCGCGTTCCTCATCGCCCTGGTCGTCGTGGTGTTCCTGCACATGGTGATCGGTGAGATGGCGCCGAAGTCGTGGGCTATTTCGCACCCGGAGACCTCGGCGGTGATGCTGGCGTTGCCGTTCCGCGGTTTCGCCTGGCTGCTGCGGCCGCTGCTGCTGGCGTTGAACGGGATGGCCAACGGCCTGGTCCGCCTCGTGGGTGTGACCCCGCAGGACACCGCCGCCCAGGCTCACGGCCCGGACGAGCTGCGCATCCTGCTGCGGGAGTCGCGTGAGCAGGGGTTCCTTCCGGAGCAGCAGCATCTGATGCTGTCGGGCGCGTTGAAGGTCCAGTCGACGACGGTGGCCGACGTCATGGTCCCGCGCGCGGAGATGGTGACGGTGCCGCAGTCGGCGGACGCCGTCGAGATCGAGGCGACCAGTCGTGACACCGGCCGGTCCCGCCTGGTCGTCGTCGACGGTGACGTCCCGGTCGGGATGGTGCACATCCGCGACGTGGTGCGTGCCGACGCCGACACGGGGGCCGCCGAGCTGATGTGGCAGCCGTTGACCCTGGCGGAGGACCAGACGGTCGCGGGCGCGGTCACCCTGATGCGGCAACGCCGGTCCCAGCTCGCCCTGGTGGGCGACGGCACGCGGGTGGTCGGGCTGGTCGCGTTGGAGGACCTGCTGGAGGAGATCATCGGCGAGTTCGAGGACGAGACCGACACGCCGTGACGGTCGGCTCCCCCGGCCCGATGTGAAACCGCCGCGCGTCCCGATCGGACGCGCGGCGGTTCCGTCTCGCCGTGACGGTCAGCGCCGCCGGACGGCGGCGTGGCCGTGCCGGGGCAGTCGCAGCAGCCGGGTCGCGACCAGTGCCATGGTCGCGATGATCGTCCCGGCGAGGATCCGCTCGTACAGGCCGATGAGGAACCGGTCACCGAAGAACATGGCGTAGGTGACGGCGAGTCCGGCGGTGGTGGAGACGATCGCGAGGACCTGGAGCGGGAATCGCAGGTCGGTCCAGTCCTCGGTGGTCGCCAACCGGATGAGGAGCAGACCGGCCAGCATGAACGCCATGCAGCCGAGGATCGCGGCGTACCGGTGCACCTGCGCCGCGGCGGTGAACGGGGTTCCGGGTTCGACGGTGGGGACCAGTGCGGCGATGAGGAATCCGGCGCCGCCGACGCCCATGGACGCCGCGAGCGGCCCGCCGACCCGGATCCGGGCGGCGTACATCCCGGCGAGCAGCGCCAGGCTCGCGAGCCCGGCGACGAGGATCCCGAACTCGACCGGCCCCATCCTGTCCATCGCGGCGTACGCGGAGATCGTGCTGTCGAACGGCGACAGCGCCTCGTCCGCGCCCAGATGTCCCAACAGGACGATGGACGCGGAGAACAGCAGGCCGCCGAAGGACAGCCTGACGAGCCAGAGCGCCGATTTCGTCAGCATGTCGCGCCTTTCAGGGGTACCGGGGGTGGCATGCCTTCAACGCTAGGAGCGGATGGTGGTCACCGCCGTCGGGTGACACCCGGATTCAACCCTGAAACCGTCCCGTGTCATCCGGTCCGGGTTGTGACGGTCGCTTCGGAGGGCGCGGTCACCGCCGGTGAGCCGAAGCCGGGCCGTCCCGGTGGCCGGTCACCGGCGAAGAACCGCAGGATCTCCAGTAGCCGGTTGCCCGGTCGGGCGCTCCGGTGCCCGCCGGACGGGTCCGCGGGGGTGCCGAGCCGGGACATTCACCCAGGGGAGGTGGTGCCGCGACACCCGGGCCGCCCACGGTGTCGGGGAGTCGGAGCCGGAGAGGTGGCCGCGCAACGCGAACGGCACGGCCCGCGACGGCGGTCTGGCGAACTCGGCGGCCGGATCGGCCCGGCGGGAGTCACCCCGGTCCAGCAGTACTCGTGCCGGGTACCGGGCGGCCGGTACCCGGCACGGGGTTCACAGTCCGCTCACCTGATTGATCCAGGTCGCGTTGTGGGGGATGGAGGTGTAGCCGCCCCAACGGGTGTCGGCGGGGACGTGGCCGATCGCGCAGACACCGGCGAGGACGTATCGCCCGGTCTGGGCGCTGGCGACGAACCCGGGGCCGCCGGAGTCGCCGCCGGCGACGCCGCCGTCACCCATCATGCAGATGACACCGGGCGTGTCACACCACTGGGTGGTGGTGTTGCCGTCGGAGTACTTCAGCCGGTCGGGGAGGGTGCCACCCCAGTCGGGCTGTTCGGAGCCCCAACCGTAGATGGTGGACGCCTGACCGGTGGACAGGTCGGCCGAGGTGGCCATCGGCGCGTAGCTGTTGGGGAACGACTGGCTGAGCCGGAGCAGGGCGATGTCGTTGTTCGGCCAGGCGTACTCGGGGTGCAGGTGTTTCTCCGAGACGGTGACGACGGTGCCGCCGCCGCTGCGCGACAGGGAGCCGATCCTGACCGAGTAGGCGCCGGACCCCTCCACGCAGTGGGCGGCGGTGATGATCCACTGCGCGCCGATCTGGCTGGCGGTGCAGGTGAAGCCGCCGTTGTTGTACAGGGCGGCGATCCAGGGCTTGGGTTCGGTGACGGTGCCGCCGCCGACGATGTCGGTGCCGACGTCGCCGTGGTGCTGGGACACGGTGACGTCGGCGTGCGCGGTGGGGGCGGCGCCGACCGCGAGCGCGGCGGTGGCGATCACCGCGACGGGCACGAGTCGCCGCCACAGGCGGAACGGTTTCATGGTGCTCCTCGGGGGTGGAGGTCCATTGGTGAGGGTTTCGACCGGGTTCGCCCGATCACACCTTTTGTCCCAGGCGGCACGTGACATGTCAAGCACTGAACGCGATATTTAAATCCTTCTTATCTATTCGGGGTGGCCGGGCGCGCCGACGACGACCGCACCCGGTGGCAGGATGACCGGGTGCCCGTCGACACCGCGCCCGCCCGCCCCGGCGGCGGCACGCCGCGCCACGCGACCGCCGTGCCGCTCGTCGCCCTCGGTGCCGTCGCCGGCGCGCTCGCCCGGTACGGGATCGAACTCGCCTGGCCGGTACCCGTCGGCGCGATCCCGTGGCCGACCTTCGGCGTCAACGTCGCCGGGTGCCTCCTCATCGGAGTGTTGACCGGCCTGGCCGCGACGCGACCGGTCCCCGGATGGCTGCGGCCGCTGCTCGGCGTCGGGCTGCTCGGCGGATTCACGACCTTCTCGGGTTACGCGACCCAGGCCGTGGCACTGGCCGACGCGGCACCCTGGCGCGCCGGCCTCTACCTGGCGGTCACCCTGTTCACCGGACTGGCGGCGGCGTGGCTGGGCGACGGCCTCGCGCGACGGGCGGGACGGAGCCGGCGGTGACGGTACTGGCGATCGTGATCGGCGCGGCGATCGGCGGCCCGCTGCGCTACTGGGCCGACCACCGGCTGCACGGCCGGGGCGCCACCGGGTTCCCCTGGGGCGTCATGCTCGTCAACTGCGCGGGCGCGTTCGGGCTGGCCGCCGTGGTGGCCGCCGGAGCCTCCGGGGTCGTGGCCACCGGCGTGACGGCCGGGTTGTTCGGGGCGCTCACGACGTTCTCCACCTTCGCCGACCAGACCCTTCGGCTGTGGCGGGAGGGCGCGCCGCGCGCGGCGGTGTGGAACGTGGTGCTGTCGTCGGGGGCGGGAATCGCCGCGGTGGTCCTGGGTGACCTGACGGGCCGACTGCTCGCCGATTTGCCGCTTTGGTGACGTCTCGTCCGTTTTGCGACGGACAATGATAATCGCGTCTTCCGCGAAGAGCCCACACGATGTGGTAATCGGCGCGTCGCAGCCGTTCCCGTCCGTTTCCGGATGTGATGATGGCGAATCAGCGAATTGCACCGTTTAACCACATATGGATGGACATGTCAAACTTTTTCGATCCCTCCGCCACCGACTTCTCCGTAGCCATGCGCGGATTCGACCGCGCACACGTCGACGGCCACGCCCGCCGCATGGCCACCGCCATCAAGGCCGCCGAAACCTCCCGATCCGAGGCCGAGACGAAACTCGGCGAAGCCCGCACCCTGCTGCGCCGCACCGAGGAGCGCATCGACAACCTGGAACGCCGCCTCGCCGACGGCGCCGCCCAGATCGCCGAGAACGAGCAGCCCACCCTCGCCGGCCTCGGCGCCCGGGTCGAGAAGGTACTGCGCGCCTCGGAACGCGACGCCGACGAACAGCGCGCCGACGCCCGACGGGAGGCCGCCTCGATCCGCGCGGTCGCGAGCGTGGAGGCGAGCAAGATCGTCGAGGCCGCCCAACGGGAGGCCGCCCTCATCACCTCCACGGCCCAACGCGACTCCACCGAACTGACGTCCACCGCCAAGGCGGAGACCACCGACCTGCGCGACTCCGCCCGCCGCGACTACGACCTCGCCCGCGCCGACGCGATCCGCGACGTCGAACAGCGCCGGGGCCAGGCCGCCCAGGAGGTCTCCGAACTGAAGGCGAGCGTGGAGCGGGAGATCGCCGTCAACCGCGCGACCGTCGAACGCGAGGCGACCCAGCTGCGTTCCACCGCCGCCCGGGAGGCCGACGAGCAGCGGGCGGCCGCCGCCGCCCTGCTCTCCGAGGCGGCCGACGCCCGGCAGACGAAACTCCAGAACCTCGCGCTGGAACAGGCGGAACGACGCGAACAGGCCGAACGCGACCACTCCCAGCGGCACGCCGCGGCGGTCACCGCGGCCCAACGCATCGTCACCGAGGCGGAACAGCGGTGGTCGCTGGCGGAACAGCGTTCCCGGGAGAGCGGGCAGCGCGCCGAGGACCGCGAGGCGGAGGCCGACCGCAAGGCCGCCGAACTGAGTGAACAGGCCAAGCACACCGTGGCGACCCTGCTCGCGGAGGCCAGGGAGGAGGCGGCACGGCTGCGCGCCGAGGCCAAGACGCGGGCCGAGGAGATGGTCATACCACTGCGAAACGAGGTGGAGGTGCTCCAGCAGCGCAAGGCGTCGGTCAGTTCCAACCTGGACGACCTGCGGCGGCAGTTGGGCACCGTCGCGGGAGACCTGCTGGCGCTGAGCGGCGACGTCGCCTCCGAGCCCGTCCCGATCAACCCGCCCCGCCGGAACTTCGAGGTCGAGACCCCGACCCAGCACATTCCGGTGATCAGTTGAGCCGGTGGCGGTCCGGGAACGGGAGGGCGGACCGCCGCCACCGAACGCAACCGCTTGCCACCAGGTGGGAGCGGGCGGTGACTGAATTTTTCACATTCTGAACCATTTCGTTTCCGGCTATGGATTTCCCGGGATCCGTGTCGTACGGTGGCCCGAACGGCACCTGTCGACGACGCCAGTGAGGTTCACATGTCCCCATCCCTGATTCCGCAGCCGAACTCGCTGACCGCACGGGACGGCGAGCCGTTCCGGCTCGACGGCGACACCGTCATCGTGGCCTCCGGCGACGCGGCCGCCGCGGGTTGGCTGCTGCACGACCGGCTGCGCGCCGGCACCGGGCTCGCGCTCCCCGTCCTCCCGGCCGCCGGCGACGCCGGCTCCGTCGTGGAGTTCACCCTCACCGGTGACCGGCCCGACGACGGCACCACGGCCGCCGAGGCGTACCGGCTCGACGTCTCCACCGGCACCGTCGCGGTCTCCGCCGCGCACCCGGCCGGACTCGTCCAGGCCGTCCACACCATCCGGCAACTGCTGCCCGCCGACACGCTCCGGTCCGGCGTCGTGACGGCCCCGCCCTACCTGCTGGACCAGGTGGTCGTCGAGGACGAACCCCGCTTCGCGTGGCGCGGCGTCATGGTGGACACCGCGCGGCACTTCGTGCCCAAGGAGTTCCTGCTGCGCATGGTGGACCTGGCGGCCCTCCACCACCTCAACACCCTGCACCTCCACCTGACCGACGACCAGGGCTGGCGGCTGGAGATCCCCGGTTGGCCCAAGCTCACCGAGATCGGGGCCTGGCGGACCGAGACCGTCGTCGGGCACGCCCTGGACGCCAGGGGATACGACGGCACCCCGCACGGCGGCTACTACACCGGTGACGACATGCGCGAGGTGGTCGCCTACGCCGCCGCCCAGGGCATGACGGTGGTCCCGGAGATCGACCTGCCCGGCCACGTCCGGTCGGTCCTCGCCGCCTACCCGGAACTGGGCAACACCGGTGAACGCAAACCGGTCGCCACCACGTTCGGGATCTTCTCCGAGATACTCGCCCCGACCGAGGAGGCGCTGGGCTTCTGCCGTGACGTCCTCGACACCGTGACGTCGATCTTCCCGTCCAAGGTCATCCACATCGGCGGTGACGAGGTGCCCCGCACCGAATGGCGGGAGAGCACCGCCGCCCGGGAACGCGCCACCGAACTCGGCCTGGCCGGACCGGACCTGTTGCAGTCCTGGTTCACCGCGCGCTTCGCCGAACACCTCGCCGCGCAGGGCAGGTCCATCGTGGGCTGGGACGAGATCATGGACGGCGGGGCACCCTCCGACGCCGTCGTGATGGTGTGGCGGGACTTCGCGATCGCCGCGAAGGCGGCGGCCAAGGGCCACCGGGTGGTCGTGGCGCCGGTACAGGCGACCTACCTCAACTACTACGCCTCCGACCTGCCGGAGGAGCCGCTGCACATCCACGAGGACCAGGTCATCACGCTGGAGAAGGTCGCCGGTTTCGAACCGGTTCCCGAGGGTGTCGACGACTCGCTCGTCCTCGGTGTGCAGGCGCAACTGTGGTCGGAGTACCTTCAGACCCCCCGCGCCGTCGAGTACGCCGCGTTCCCCCGGCTCGCCGCGATCGCGGAGATCGGTTGGAGCGCTTCGGAGACCCGCCGCTCCCACCCGCTGGGCGACCGGATCACGCACCACCTGACCAGGCTCGACGCCCTGGGCGTCAACTACCGGCCGTTGGAGGGCCCGCATCCGTGGCAGCAGGGCGGCACCGGCTCCCGGGTCCGGATCGACCCCGACAGTGGACACGGCGCCACCCCGGACCTCCCGTCCATGTGACGTCACCCGGACACGCGTGAGGGCCGGAAGACCAGTGTGGTCTTCCGGCCCTCACGCCGTCGTGCGGTGAACGTCGCCGTCAGCTCGGGTCCGCCAGCGGCACGGGCGCGGCCGGGTCGGCGGGCACGGCACCCGGGTCGGCGGGGACAGCGCCCGGGTCCGCCGGAACGGCACCCGGGTCCGCCGGAACGGCACCGGGGTCCGCCGGAACGGCACCCGGGTCCGCCGGAACCGCACCGGGGTCGGCCGGGATCGCGCCCGGATCCGCGGGCACTGCACCCGGGTCGGCCGGAACCGCACCCGGATCCGCAGGCACGGCGCCCGGGTCGGCCGGTATGGCGCCCGGGTCGGCGGGCGCGGCCGGGCACGGGTTGTTCGGCGCCGGTGCCGGTGCCGGAACCGCTCCGCCGAGGTCCGGAGCGGGAGCCGCCTCGGCGGGCGAACCGGGCTGCTCCACGAAACGACCGGCCGCGGACCGCTGTCCGGATGGGTCCTGAACCGCCGGATCCTGAACGGCCGGGTCCTGGACGGCCGGGTCCTGAACGGCCGGGTCCTGAACCGCCGGGTCCACCGCCGGGTCCTGGACGCTCGGGTCGGCCGGTGTCGCGACGCAAGACGCCGGGCCGGTCTGGCTCGCGCTCGGTTCCGCCATGGCCGGTGAGGCCAGCCCGAGCGCGGCGAGTCCGGCCGCACTCGCGATGACGAGCGTGGCCACCTTGCGAGAAGTGATGTGCATGTGTGTTCTCCCCCTGAAGTTGCCGGTTGACAGAGGCGTGCCGATCACGCTGTGAATCCGCACAGTCACTTTTCACCGTAGTTGTGCATGCGCACGGCCACGGAGGAAACCCGGGAATCTACGGGGTTCCACGCCGGACGGTCGCCGGCGCGGATCACCGCGGCATCATAGGACGGTCGCCGACCCGACGCGCCGGTTTCACCGGGTCGGCTCCGGCGCCGTCACCCGGGGCGGCCGTAGCCCTGGACGGGCATCTGGTCGATCGGCGCCACCTGCACCGGCTGTCCGGCGGTCGGCGCGTGAATGATCTTGCCGTCACCGACGTACATGCCGACATGCCGAAGGTCCCCGTAGTAGAAGACCAGGTCTCCAGGTTGGAGCCGGGAGCGGTCGATGCGGGCGACCGCGTGGTACTGGCCCTGGCTGCTGTGCGGAAGTGACACACCGGCGCTGCTCCACGCCGCGCTCGTCAGCCCCGAGCAGTCGTAGCCGCCCGGCCCGGAACCTCCCCACTGGTAGGGGGTGCCGAGCGCGCCGTGCACGAACCGCACCGCGACCCCGGCCGCTCCGGCGTCTCCCCCGGGGACGGGCGGGGGCACCAGGTCCGGGCCGAACCGGAATCCGGCGCCGACGGCCTGCGCCCGGGCGCGCCCGAGTTCGGTGACGGCCTCGGAGATCTCCCGCTCCTTGTCCGTCTTGAGGTCCTCGAGTTCGCCGCGCCGCTCGGTGAGGTCGGTCAACAGCAGCCGCCGGGATTCCAGTTCGGTCTCGGCGTCGACGAGGGCGTCGAGTTCGCGGCGGCGGTCGTGGGCCAGGTAGTCGAGGACGGTCAACCGGTCTGCCAGGCTCTCCGGGCTGCCGGACAGCAGCGAGGTCACGGTGGCGGTGTCGCCGCCCCGGTACAGTGCCTCGGCGATGTCACCGATCCGCGCCCCCGCGGCGTCGGCGCGGTCACGCAACGGGATGATCGCGTCGGCCAGTTCGGTGTACCTGGCCGTCACGTCGGTCAGTTCCTGGTCGAGCCGGTTGTAGTCCTCGACGATGACGTCGAGTTCCCCGGTCACGTCGGCGAGCCGGTGTTCCAGGGTCTGGATGTCGGGTTCGGCCACGGCGACGCCGGGCGCGGCGACCGCGCACACGGCGGCCGAGGTGATCAGTAGGCGTCTGGCGAAGGCGTCGAATCGGGGCGACCGAGTCACGGTCGTCCTCCTGTAAGTCCCCGGGGGTGGTGACACGAGTGCAGGGGTCAGCAAGGCACGCTAGCACCACGCCCGGGGTGTCCTGGGTCGCGACACGCCCGGTGCGGTCACGCGACACGCGCGACCGCACCGGCTCCGCGTCAGCCCGGCCGGCCGTAACCGACGATCGGCATCGAGTCGATACCGGCCACCGACACGGTCTGACCGTAGGTGGGTGCGTGGATGATCTGCCCGTCGCCGACGTAGATGGCGACGTGGTTGAGGTTGTTGTAGAACACGAGGTCACCGGGCACGAGATCGTCGCGGGACACCCGTGCGGTCTCGGCCCACTGCGCGTTGGTCTGGTGTGACAGGCCGACACCGGCCTGCCGCCACGCCATCATCGTGAGGCCCGAGCAGTCGAAGTAGTCCGGTCCGGCGGCGCCCATGTCGTAGCCGGCACCGATCTGGTTGTACGCGTACTGGACGGCGTCGCCCGCCGCGCCCGACGGAGGCGGCGGCAGGGTGCCGTCGTATCCGCTGCTCGGGTTGACCTGCGCCTGCAACTCCTTGAGTTCGGCGAGTTCGCCCTCGAGCTTCTCGGTCTCCTTCTCCAGGTCTTCGGCGATCTCGTCCTGGTCGGCCTTCAACTGTTCAAGGGTCTCCAGGTCGTCCTCGTACTGCTGGGCGAGGTCGGCGTAGGCGGCCAGGTCGGCGGCCTGCCACGCGTTGATCGCGCCGAGGACGGACAGCCGCTCGATCGTGCGGGTGGGGGAGCCGTCCAGCAGGGTGTTGACCGTGCTCATCCGGGTGTTACCGGAGGTGTAGGACGCCACGGCGATGTCGGTCGCCACCGTCTTGGAGGCGGCGGCCTCCTCCTCCAGCTCGGGAAGGGACTCCTCGATCTCCTCGATGCGTTCCTTGGTGTCCTTGAGGTCTTCCCTGGCCCCGTTGTACTCCTCGATGGCCGCTTCCAGCTCTTCGCTCTTCTCCTTGACCTGTTCCTCCACCTCCTCGGGGGAGGGGTCCGCGTGGACCGTGGTGGGGGTCGTCATGGTGAAGGTGATCGCGGCCACGGCCGCAGCGATGAAGGCAAGACGCTTTCTCACCGTCAGGCGTGCTCCTTCTTCCTGGTATCCGCCTACCGGGTTAGCTGACGGGTTCGGGCGGGAAGAAGCGGTGCTCGGCATTCGGCCGGTTGTCTGCGCCCTACCGTCACCGGTCCCGGTGACGGATTCACCCCGGGAACTGGGTCCCCGGCTCGTGCTCGAACGATTCGGCGGTGTCACCCGGTGTCGCCGGTGTGGCGGACGAGGGGCCGGGTGCAACGCGCCAAGAGTAGAGGGGCGCAAGGCATTATTTCAAGGGCCACGAGGCTGTTTTTGGTTCGTGCGACGGCTTTTTAGGACACCGTGACGGCCTGCCGCCACGGCTTCACCCAGTGACACCGAAACTGGTCGACATATACCCGTCAGGGGTATAGTTCCGCTTGGAGGTGACCCCCACATGGCAGAGTACTGGTACCACACCGACAAGGACGCCCTGCAGAAACGGCTCCGCCGGATAGAGGGACAGGTGCGCGGTCTACAGCGCATGGTGGACGAGGACGTCTACTGCATCGACATCCTGACCCAGATCTCGGCGGCGAACCGCGCACTCCAGGCGGTCGCGTTGAGCCTGCTCGAAGGACACCTCGGGCACTGTGTCGCCGAGGCCACCCGCGAGGGCGGCGAGGACGCGGCCGCCAAGGTCAAGGAGGCGACCGACGCCATCGCCCGGCTCGTCAAGTCCTGACCCACCCCGTCAGGGGCGTCATCCCACCCGGTGACCACCGGGTCACCGGCCCCAACCCGACCGGAATTCGACCCACCGAGAAAAGAGACCACCATGACCACCCAGACGTACCAGGTGACCGGAATGACCTGCGGCCACTGCGTCAACGCCGTCACCGAGGAACTCACCGGAGTGTCCGGAGTCACCGGAGTACAGGTGGACCTGGGCAAGGGCGAGGTGACCGTCACCTCCGACGCCCCCCTCGACGTCGACCGGGTGCGCGACGCCGTGGACGAGGCCGGTTACACCCTGGCGGGTACCGTGAACTTAGAGGTTGTCTTTGGTCCTCGTTCGTCGCGAGCGGTGTCCGGTCGAGTGCGTTCGCAAGGCGGAGAAGGTCCTGCGTACCGGTGTGGTACGCACCGGTTCTTCAGCGGCGCTGCCTCCGACAACGCAGCGAGGCGCCGACCGGGCGACGCGCAGCAGAACAGCAGGATCAACGACAACCTCTGCACGTGCCCCGGCCATTGAACCGTCCGGCTCGGGGGCGCCGATGATCCAGGAGCTCTCATGCGGTCGGTGATCGACCCGGCACTGCGCCGGTGGCTTCCACTCGTCTCCGCCGTCACCTTCGTGGCGCTACTGCTGGGTGTGGCCGTCGGCCGGTTGACCGGGCCGGTCACCGAACCGGGTGCGGCGGCGGACCCGGGAGACGAGGCGGCGGTGGCCGAGGACGGCCACATCCACCCGGTGCCCGGCCAGACCGACGCCGCCGGCCCGGCCGCCGCCGTCACCGGGCAGTCGATGTCCGCCTCCGGCTACACCCTCATCCCGCAGGCCCGCGAGTTCGACGCGGGCGACGACACGCCGCTCCGGTTCCACATCGCCGACTCCTACGGCACGCCCGTCACCTCGTTCACCGAGATCCACGAGGCACCGATGCACCTGTTCGTGATGCGACGGGACCTGTCCGGATACCAGCACCTACACCCCACCATGGACGACGACGGCACCTGGACGGCCACACCCGAATGGGCCGCGTCCGGCCCCTGGCGGATCATCACCGACTTCGCGGTCGCCGAAGGCGACACCACCATCCCCATCACCCTGGGCGTCGACGTGTCGGTCCCCGGCGAGTACCGGGCCGCCGACCTCCCCCCGGCCGAGGACGTGGTCCGGGTCGACGGATTCGAGGTCACCATGGAGTTCGCCCCCGAGGTGGCGGTGAGTTCGCCCCTGCTGCTGCGTGTCACCCGCGACGGCGAACCCGCCGAACTGGAGCCGTACCTGGGGGCCGTGGGCCACCTGGTCGTCCTGCGCGACGGGGACCTGGGCTTCCTGCACGTCCACCCCGACGACGGCGGTGGCGACGCGTTGCGGTTCTGGACGACGATCCCGTCGCAGGGCGACTACCGCGCCCACTTCGACTTCAAAGTGGACGGACAGGTGCACACGGCCGGGTTCACCCTGTCGATACCGTGACCGGCCGGGCTCGATCCGGCTCGTCGCCGCACGCCGTTACACGTCCAACAACGTCGCCAGCTTCGGCGTGACACCCCACTGACCGGTCAGTTCCCGGTACTCCCGCGACGCCGCCGCGTCCTCGCCACCCCGGCGCACCGCCCGGATGAGCGTGTTCCGGGGCGTGTGCGCGGAGGCGATGAACTCCACGACGTCCACCCGGTACCCGTGCTCCCGCAACACCAACGCCCGCAACGAATCCGTCAGCACGTCGGCGAACCGCTCCCGCAGGATCCCGTCACCCGTCAGCGCCCGGTACCCCGGCGGCGGCGACACCTCCCGCAGTTGCGCCGCCACGTCGTGATGGCAGCAGGGCGCCGCGAACAACAGGCCCGCACCCGCGCGCACCCCCGCCGCCAACGCGTCGTCGGTCGCGGTGTCGCACGCGTGCAACGCCAACACCATGTCCACACCGGACAGGTCGGCGTCGGCGATCGGGGTCGCCTGGAACACCACCGAATCCGCCCAACCCAGCTCCGCCGCGATCGCGGTGTTGCGGCGACGTTGATCGTCCCGTACGTCCACACCGGTCAGTCGCGGCGTCCGACCGGTCCCGGTGAGATACCGGTACACCGCGAACGTCAGGTAAGCGTTACCACAGCCCAGGTCCGCCACCACCGGCGACGACGGCAACCGGTCCACCTCACCGGCGACCGCGCGCAGGAACGCGTCCACCTGCCGCCGCTTCGCCGCCGACGCGCCCAACACCCGGAACAACGGGTCACCCGGGTCGATCAGGTGCGGCGCGACCCGGTCGTGCGACAGGTCCCGTTCCCGGTCCGCCGCCGCCTCGTGCAGCAACGGCTTCCCGCGCTTCGTGAACCGCAACTGCAGCGTCGCGTCGGTCGTCTCGACCAGCCAGTGCCGGAACGGCTCGGCCAGCAACGCGTCCAACGCCTCCGTGGCGGGCGGCTCCAGGTTCGCCACCGTCGGCCGAGGCCCCGAGAACCGGGTCACCTGCAGGCGCAGGCCGTTCTTCAACGCTACCGGCCGCACCTCCACCTTCTCCGCGGTCGGTTCCGTCCCGGCCCGGCGCCCCGAACCGATCGCACGCACCAACCGGTCGGCGTCGCCCAACGCCTCACGCACCCGCGCCAACGGTTCAGTCATGACCTCTCCCCCACCGCCAACGCGGCGTGCAACTTCCGTACCGTCAGGTCGGCCGTGTCCCGCAGCAGCGTGTCCGGGACGATCGGCGCCCCCGCCACCACCGAGACCAGACCCGGCAACCCCGGCAGACAGTACCCGTCGTCCCGCAACGCGACCTCCGCGGCGGGCAGGCGCCTGGCCAGCACCGTACGGGTGTGATCCCAGGTACGGGCGACCTCCTCCGCGCTCGGCACCCCGAAACCGTGCCCCACCGGCGCCGAATGCCGCAACCTGATCAACGCGCTGTCGCCGAAGGCCATCGCCACCGCCGCCCGGGTGCCGACGTCCGTCCGCACCTCCTCCGGCAACGCCGTCACCATCCCGCACGGCCGACGGCACTCCGCCGCGCACACCCCCAGGGCGTGCGCGACGTTGCTGTGCTGCCGGTCGAGATAGGCCCGCCAGCCCTCACCCGGCGCCTTCCCGATCGTGAGGATGCGGGCCGCCGCGTTCTGGTCGGGCCTGCGGTGGTCACATTCGGGGTCGCGCGACCCGAACCGGCTGCCGCGCCGCCGCACGTCCCGGCCGATCCGCAACGGATCCGCCGCGTGCCCCCACACCGGTTCCCACACCAGCACCGGAAGGTACTCCGCGATCATGTGAGCCGTCGCGACCAACGCCGCCATGTCGTGCCGCATGTGCTGGGCCGCCATCACCTCCAGCAGCAACGCGTACGCCGGCCGCATCGTCGCCAGCGCGCCCCGGTCACGTTCCCGGGGTTCCTGCGGGATCCGGCACCGTCTCGCCCGCCGCACCAGCTCCGTGTACTCGGCGCCACCCGCCTCGGCGTCGGCCATGTCGAAGTCCTCGGCGTCCAGGTCCAGCAACCGCTGACCGAACAGGCACAACCGGCGCAGCCGCCGCAACTCGTCGTCGGGCAGCCCCGCCGACGGCAACAACGCCCACACGTCGTGGAACGCGTAACGACGACACAGGGCTTCGAGGACCTCGACTCCGGAAAGCACGTCGCCCAGTTTTGCATCGGGTCGCCCGGCGCATACGCTTGGCGCGGCCGACGTGAATCGATGGAGGTGATCCCACTGTCCGCGCCGACACCCGCGTCCCGGGGCGACGACGACCGGGAGGTCTCGTTCGACGACTACGAGATACTTCCCGACCAGACCCGCGACGACACCGACACCGGCTGGGGCGGTTACGCCCGCCGCGACGACGACAGCCGGCTACTGGAGGAACGCCCGCCCCACTGGGGTTGACCCGGCTCAGGTTCCCCACCGGTGTCACGTGGGTAACGCCACGTCATGACTGAACCCGTTTACGGTTCGGGAAGGGCCAGGCCGGAGCCGACACCGCCTCCGGTTCCCCCCGCCGAACCGGCACCCCCGACTCCCCCGTCCAACACGATCCCCCGCGTCAACCCGGCACGCCTGTGGGCGGGCGGCCTGGGCACCGCCGTCGTGGTGGCCCTCGTGATCCTGGTCGGCATCATGCTGGTGCGCGGCATACTCGGCATCCCCGTACTGGCACCCGAGGGCGCCGGCGCCTACGGGACCGCCGCCACCACCACGTACGCGTTCGCGGCGGCGGTCGTCGCGGTGATGGTGACCGCCCTGCTCCACGCGCTGCTGGCGTTCATGCCGCGCCCGATGCAGTTCTTCTACTGGATCTGCGTCCTCTTGACGGCGGTGGCGGTGCTGCTGCCGTTCACGTTCGACGCCGAGCCGTCGGCGCAGATCGCCACCGCCGCGCTGAACCTCGTCGCGGGCATCTGCATGATGTCGATCCTCGGCTCGATCGGTTCCTCGGCGGTCGCCCTGGCGTTCAAGGACAGCGGCGAACCACCGCCGGTCGCCTACGACCAGCGCGGCGAACCGCTGCGGTGACCGGATGTCGGCGGGTTGTGGTTCACTGACGACATGCATCCGGCGACACGGCTGTACCACCGGCTCATCGACTGCTGGAACCGGCACGACGCCACCGGTTACGGCGACACCTTCACCGATGACGGCGCACTGGTCGGGTTCGACGGAAGCACCGTCGACGGCCGCGAAGCCGTCACCGCGCACCTGGCGGAGATCTTCGCCGACCACACCCCGGCCCGGTACGTCACCGTCGTGCGCGAGACACGACGACTGTCCGAAGGGGTCTACCTGGTCCGGGCGGTCGCCGGAATGGTGCCGCCCGGCAGGACGGACCTCGAACCCGCCGCCAACGCGGTGCAGTCGCTCGTCGCGACCGACACCGGGGCGGGATGGCGCGTCGTGTTGTTCCACAACACGCCCGCCGCGTTCCACGGGCGGCCCGAGGCCGCCGAACGGCTCACCGCCGAACTGCGTGAGGAACTGCGCCGCACGACGACCACACCACCGGAGTGACCGGGGACGGGGGCGGGTTGCGGGTGGAGTCGGGGGCCGCCACTCCTCCTCCCCATGGCGTCGAGCCTATGCCGGTCCCGTGGTCACGTCGAGCCGCCGGGCACCGGCCTGTGGAAAACCGTCCGGTTGTGGAAAACCCGGCGACGAGGCACCGGGCCGTCCCGGCGGTAACCGTGCGACCAGGCCCGACGACCACGCCCACGCCGCGATGCCGACCCGGTTGGCGGTGCCGAGTTTGCGTTGCACGTTCGCGAGGTGGTTCTTCACCGTCCCGGCGCTGATGAACAGTTCCTCGGCGATCTCGGCGTTGGACCTGCCGGTGGCCAACAGCCTCACCACCTCCCGCTCCCGTTCCGACAACGGCACCTCGGGTGGTTCGGGCGGCTCGGCGGGCAACATGTGCCGCAACAACCGCACCGTGATCTGCGGACTGATCAGGGTGTCGCCCGCCATCGCCGCCCGGACCGCCTCCACCATCAACGTCGGCCCGGAACGTTTCAACAGGTAGCCGCACGCCCCGTTGCGCAACGCCGTGTGCACGTACTCGTCGAGGTCGAACGTGGTCACCACGATGACCCTGATCGGCTCGGCCACGTCCGGTCCCGCCAACGCCCGCGTCACCCCGAGACCGTCCATACCCGGCATCCGCACGTCCGCGAGGACGACGTCCGGCCGCAGCAGCCTCGCCTGCTCCACGGCACCGTTCCCGTCACCGGCCTCGGCGATCACCGTCATGTCCGGTTGGGCGTCGAGCACCATCCGAAACGCCGCCCGGATGCCCTCCTGGTCGTCCGCCACCAGAATCCGGATCGTCACGACCCGCCTCCCCTCACCGCACCCTTGCCGCACGGCAACGACGCCACCACCCGCCATCCGCCCCGGTACGGGCCGGCGGTCAACTCCCCGCCCACCGACTCGACCCGTTCGGTCAGGCCCGCCAGCCCCAGGCCCGACGAACGCGCCGCCTCCGGTCGGCCACCACCGTCGTCGGTGACGGTCGTGCGCAACCGGTCGGCCACCACCGTGAGCCCGACCGTGACGGTCCGGGCGCCCGGGGCGTGACGCCGCACGTTCGTCAACGCCTCCACCACCACCCGGTACGCGACGTTCCCGACCTCCCGGGGAACCTGTGGCGGCACCTCCGGTTTCAGCCTGGCGGCCGTCCTGCCGGCCGCCCCGAACCGTTCCACGAGCGCGGGGATGTCCGCGACCCCTCCGGAAGGCGTCGCCGACGGCCCGTCCCGCCCCCGCAGCACACCGACCATACTGTCCATCGAGGTCAGTGCGCGCAGGCCCGCGGTCTCGATCCGCTCCAGGACCGCCGCCGCCGGCGGCTCCAGGGCCAGCACCTCCCGCGCCGCCTGGGCCTGCGCGACGATCTCGCTCACGTCGTGGGCGACGAAGTCGTGAAGGTCGGCGGCGAGGTCCCACCGCTGCACCCGCCGGGCCTCCTCCACGGCCGCGGCACGGCGACGCGACAGGTCCCGCAGATACCACCCGGCGGCCGCCGCGGCCAACGCGGGAAGCGTCCACAACAGGCTGCCAGCGACACCCTCCCACCACGGGGAGAAGACCGGGAACCGGTGGACCTGGACGCCCGTGCCCGCCGCCGCCAGTACCGCGGCCGCCACGGCGGGTCGCGGTGGTGACCAGCGCACCGCGAGGTACACCGTCACCGTCAACACGAGCGGTTCCAGCATCATCCACAGCGTCGTCGGCACCACCGGCTGCGATCCGGGCCGTGGCCCCGCCACCAGGTGAAGCGTCACCAGCAGCGACATCACGCCGGCGGCGCAGACGACCGGAGCCGTCAGGCGACGACGGGACGGCCACCACCACAACAGCGCCGCCAGCCCGAGACAACCCAGCACCGGCGTGACCATGTAGTCGAGCGGCCGTGACGGCAGCAGGACGGCGCCGGCGGTCAGGGCGGCGACGCCCGCCACCACGAACAACCGCCGACTCGTCATGCGATCAGCCTATGCGCGTGCCGGCGCGTCTCCGATATGCCGAACGGCACATGGTGACCGCGCTGCGGCGGCACGTTCCCCCGGACGGCACATCGACGCCTCTCGTTCCGGCACGCAGGCTGGACACATGAGACACCAGAGACGATGGATCGGTCACGTCACCGTCGCCGCGTGCCTGTTGTACGCGGTGGCGGGATTGGGATGGACGTTCGGGATGCCGGGGTTCCCGTTCGGGACCGGGGACCCGGAGATGGTCGACGAGGGAGAGAACGCGATCGTGGCATCGCTGCTGGGGTGGGCCACCCCGGAGGTGGCGGGGCCGTGGACCGCCGTCGTCGGCGCGGCGGCGGCGTTGACCTGTGTGGGGCTGCTGCGGCGATGGCGGCCGCGGTGGGCGTTGATATCGGCGGGGGCGGTGCTGTCGGCGGGACTCACCGTCGTGATCCAGGACTTCCGGCCGCTGATCGTGGTCGCGTACACGCCGATCCTCGCGGTCGGTAAGACGTTCTTCGGGTGGCCGCCCGACGCGGGCTTCGCCGAGCTGTACACCTGGCCGCGCGTGAACCTGTTGCTTCTGACGCTCATCGGCGCGGGTGTCGCCGTCACCACAGTGCGGTACGCCCGGGAGACGGGGACCGGATGCCGGGGATGCGGACGCCGGGCGGATTCCGCCCGGATCGCGCGGCTCAGCCGGGTCGCGGTGGCGGTGGCGGTCGTGGTTCCGTTGGTGTACGGCGCGACCCGGTGGCTCTGGGCGTTGGGGTTCCCGTTGGGGATGGACCCCGTCGACTTCGCCGATGGGCAGCGGGAGGGGGTGTGGCTGGCGGGTGCGCTGTTGGCCACCCTCGGCGCCGGGGGCGCCGTCCTGACGTTGGGCCTGGTGCAACGGTGGGGTGAGGTGTTCCCACGCTGGATGGTCGGGTTGGCGGGCAGGCGGGTGCCGCCGATGCTCGCGGTCGTGCCCGCCACGTTCGTGTCGGTGCTGGTGACGGCGGCAGGGTTCATGTACATCAGGGTGGTGGTGGTGATGGGGGTGTCCGTCGAGGACATGGCGGCGACCCTGCCGGAGACACTGTGGCCGGTGTGGGGTGCGGCGCTGCTGACGGCGACCGTGGCGTACCGGCGGCGCAGGCGCGTCTGCGCCGAGTGCGACGGGGTGGCGGTTCGGCGGTAGACGGCTGAGCGGCGGCCCGGTCGGGGCCGCCGCTCCGGGTCGTGCGGGGTCAGGTGCGGCGGGTGAAGGTCACGTGGATGGTTCCGCTCGGGGCGACCTCGCTGGTGACCTCGTAGTCCTGTTCGAGTCCGCGCAGGTCCTCCCAGAGGTTCCGGCCGCGGCCGAGCAGGATGGGGGTGATGCCGACGTGGAGCCGGTCGACGAGGCCCGCCGCCAGGTAGGCCCGTACGACCCTGGCTCCGCCGCCGATACGGACGTCGAGGTCGCCCGCCGTCTCCTTCGCGCGGGCGAGGGTCTCCTCCAAGGAGGTCTGGACGAAGTGGAACGTGGTGCCGCCCTCCATGGTCAGGGTGGGCCGCCGCTCGTGGGTGAGCACGAAGACCGGGATACCGAACGGCGGTTCGGGGCCCCACCAGCCCTGCCAGTCGGGGTCGTCGGGGTGGAGGTGCAGGCCGAACATGCCCGCGCCCATGATCTCGGCGCCCACGCCTTCGAAGTAGGCCGCGGCGAAGTCGTCGTCGAGGTCCGTGGTGCCCTCGCCGGATTCGCCGAACACGCGTTCACGCATCGTGCGGGTCGCGAGGTAGGCGGCCTGCAGGCGTCCCCAGTCCTGGCCGATCGGGTCCTGCGGGGTCTGGTCGGTGGTGGTCGCATAGCCGTCGAGGGAGATGTTCAGATCGACGCGTACCTGGCCCACTTACGACTCCTTCAGAGTGATTGCAAAATACAACCGGTACTGTAGGCCAGCGGGATCGGCGGCGTCACGTAGGGGGTACGGGCGGGGATCCGAGGACGTGATCAACGCCGCCCCGGGCTCGGGGGCCGCCACTCCTCCTCCCCATGGCGTCGAGCCTAGGAGCGGCGACCCTCCGCCGTCGAGCACCGCGGCGGAGGGTTGTGGACACGGGCGGGGTTGTGGATAATCCCGTGTGGACGGTCGATCGCCGGTGTCCGTGTGGTCCGACAGTCGGCACCCGCCTGGACGAGGGATCGCCCGGAACACGGCTGCCCATCGCCCGAACGAGAGGCCGCCCGTAACCCGGTCACCGTCGGCGCCCGGCTGGACGACGGCATCCCGGTGAACGACCGACCGCCACCGGAGCCGGAAGGCGGGCGAGAGACGACGACCGGGACCCCGTCGCCGCTCACCGGCAGCACAGTTGCGCGACGGTGAACGCCGGTACGGCGGCCAGCATCACCGGCAACAGCAGTGACGCGGCGTTACCGGTGACCACGCCGCCCCGGGCGAGGCCGGTGAGGCGTTCCGGTGCCGCCAGCAGCCTTTCCACCCGGCGGACGGTGTCGCCGCCGGAGGCGGCGAGCGCGGCGCGCGGGGCACCCGACAGGGCGAGCGCCAGCAGGGCGGTCGCGACGCCGCGCCGGGAGGACCGCCCGGCGGCCACGTCGTCGGCGCGCAGTTCCACCAGCCGGTCCACCTGCGCGGGCAGTTGCGCGAACAGCGGAAGCCCCGGGAATGCGCGGCGCAGCACCCGGGCGAGGTCGGTCAACACGTGGTGCCGCCCCGCGAGGTGGGCGCGTTCGTGGGCGAGGACGGCGGCGAGCCCGGCGGCGTCGACGGCCCGGAGGGCACCGGTGGTGACGACGACGGTGCCGCCGTCGCCGGGCAGGCACCAGGCCGCCGGTGTGGCCCGGTCGAGCAGCAGCGTCCCGGTCCGCCGGTCGGGGCGGGCGCGCAGCCGGATCCCGTCGAGGTGCGCGCGGCGGGTCCGGTGCTGCCGGCTGAGCACGACGACCGCCGCGTAGGCGAGCCGGGCAGCGGTGACGGCGGTGACCAGGAGCGCGGTGGTCGCGACGAGGCGCGCGCCGGTGGGTCCCCACTGGTGGTCCAGGGCGGCGAGGCAGCTCCGCAGGAAGCCGGGGAGTCCGCCGCCGACCGGGTGGTAGGGGACGACGAGGACGACCCCGGACAGCACGGCGGCGGCCACCGCCGAACCGGCGAGGCTGAACCAGGTCGCCAGGGCGAGCCGGGGCGCCTTGTCGGTCCATCGGGCGCGGCGGAGCAGGACGGGTCCGGCGAAGGTGAGCAGTCCCGCGTACGCGATGAGCAGGGGTGCGACGTTCACCGTCCACCTCCGGGCGGTTCGGGCATGAGCGCCCGGAGCCGGTTCAGCTCCTCGGGTGACATCCGGCCCACGAACCGCAGCAGGGTGGCGGCGGGGTCGGCGGAGGAGCCGAGCACTTCGGCCATCAGCCGGGCGTCGTGGTCGGCGCGGCTCTCGGCGGGCCGGTAGGACCAGGCGCGGCCCTGTCGGCACCGCACCAGGAAGCCCTTGCGGTGGAGGTTGTCCATGACCGTCATGACGGTGGTGTAGGCCGGTGGTGGATCGCGGTCCACGCACTGGAGCATCTGTCTGACCGTGAGCGGCCGGTCGGCCGCCCACGCGGTGTCCATGATCTGCTGTTCGAGTTCGCCGAACCGGCGCATGATGTTCGTTACCCCCGGTAGATAGCGAGCGTTGATCTTAGCCCTGGTCGGCGACTACTATCGCCAGCAGTGTTTTCGGATGGATCGTGGTCGATCCGCTGAGAATGTCATCGACTACTATCGTGCTTAGTAGTTGAGTCGTTGACAACCCCCATCCCCCTCGTGAGGCACCGCGCAATGGCGAAGAAGAAGTCCAATCAGCGTCCCGGTCGATCCGGCCCGCCGAAAACCGCCCGGACCGAGCCGAAAGCCGCCGCGACCGTCGAGGACACCGACGCCGACACCGCGACCGCCGACGCGACGGACGAGACCGAGGCCGCCGACACCGCGAACGCCCCCGCCGAGAAGACCGACACCAAACCCGTCGGCGCCAAGCCCAAGACCCCCCGCGCCGGTGCCGCCGGGTCCCGGCCCGGCAGCAAGGCCGCCGCCAACCGCCCCGGTGGACGCAACCCCAAGAAGGGCCGCAAACCGGTCGCGGCGCCGAAGAAGTCGCTACCGTGGGGCATGATCCTCACAGTGAGCGCCCTGGTGCTGGTGGTCGGCGCGTTGATCGCGATCCCGGTGCTGACCCTGCCGGAGCAGAGCGTCACCGACCCGGACGTCACGATCGAGGGCTCGGTGGACTACTTCGAGGAGGGCGCCGACTGGGTCACCCAGCGCGACCACGTCGAGGGCTCGGTGCAGTACGCCCTCACGCCGCCCGCCGGCGGCAACCACAACGTCGCGTGGCAGCTGTGCACGGGTGTCGTCTACGACGAGCAGATCCCCAACGAGCACGCGGTGCACAGCCTCGAGCACGGCGCGATCTGGATCACCTACCAGCCGGATCTGCCCGCCGAGCAGGTGGAACGCCTCGCGGGCAAGACGACCGGCCAGGACTACACGTTCATGAGCCCCTACCCTGACCAGCCCGCGCCGGTGATCCTGACCGCCTGGGGCTACCAGCTCCAGTTGGAGTCGGCCAACGACGAGCGCATCGACCAGTTCATCGCGAAGTACCGCCTGACGGCGAGCCAGGAGCCCAACGCGACGTGCTCGCGTGGCGTCACCGCGACCGGCACCACTCCGGTGCTCGCGCCGGGGATGTGACGATGCGGCGGGCGATCTCGGCACGGCCGATCCTGTCGGTGGTGATGGCGGCACTCGTGGCGGTGGCGCTGGGCCTGTCGGTGGGCGTGATGTCGACCCGGGAGAACCCGCCGGGCGCGGACTCGCCCGAGGCGGGTTTCGCGTGGGACATGTCCCTGCACCACGGTCAGGCCGTCGCGATGTCGATGTACCTGTACGACAACGGCGGCGACGAGGCGTTGCGGACCATCGCCTACGACATCGGCCTGACCCAGCAGGGACAGATCGGTGTCATGCGTACCTGGCTGCGCGACTGGAACCTGCCGCAGTCCTCCACGGACGAACCGATGCAGTGGATGACCATGCCGATGGACATGGGTTCCTGGGCGAAGGACGGCCGGATCATGCCGGGCATGGCGACGCAGGACGAGTTGACGGAGCTGTACTCGCTGACCGGCCTGGAGGCCGACCTGCTGTTCTGCGAACTGATGATCAACCACCACGTCGGCGGTGTGCACATGGCCGAGGGTGTCCTCGAACTCACCGAGGACGAGGAGGTCCGCTGGCTCGCCGACGCGATGGTGAGCGGCCAGCAGAGCGAGATCGACGCGTTGACCGAGATCGCGGATCGCCTGCGCGGCACCGAGGGCAGCGCCCAGACGGGTTGACGTGTAATCGGCTTGCCGGGCGGTCGGCCGCGACAATGGCCTCGCCCGGTGAGCCTGATTCGCGCCCGTGGGTCGGTCAAGGCGGCTGCGTCCTGCGGAAGTCGACCGGCGGCGCGAGCCGAGGCCGATTCGCCGGTCGTCACCGGGTCGCCGTCACCGGGCCCGGTACCCGTGCCCGCCGCCTCGTCAACGCCACACCGGCCAGGCACACGACACCGCCGGCGACCGCGGTCCACGCCGGGACCTCGCCCAGCAGCAGCCACGCCAACAGGACCACCACCGGCGGCACGAGGTACGTCGTCGCGCCCGTCCGCCCCGCGCTGGTCCGGGCCAGCGCGTACGCCCACGTGCTGAACGCCAACGCGGTCGGGCCGACACCCAGGTACACGAGCCACCACACCGCCGCCGGGGACGCGGCGGCCAGCTCCGACCACAGCGCGGGCAGGAACGGCAGGCACGCCACCATGCCGACCACACACGCCAGGAACGTGACCCGCAGTCCCGACACCGTCCCCAGCAACCGCTTCTGGCTCACCACTCCGATCGCGTAACAGACCGCCGCGACCAGCGCGAGCACCACACCCAGCGGGTCGGTGGCCCCGCCGGGGGCGCCGCCCACGCCGATCACGACGACACCGATGAAGGCCACACCGCCACCCAGCAGCAGGGCACGCGGGAAACCCTCCGCGAGCAGCCATCCGGCGAGCAGTGCGATCAGGATCGGGCCGATGTTGACCAGCATCGACGCGGTTCCGGCGTCGATACGGCGTTCCGCCTCGTTGAGGGCGACGTTGTACACGCCGAACCACGACACGCCACACAGCAGCAACCAACCCCACGCGCGTCCGCGCGGCAGGGCGCGCGCCGCCGTGTCCGTGGCGGGGGCGCGGCGGCTCTGCCACAGCACCATGCCGCCCAACAGCACCGCCGCCACCGCCAGCCGCCCCAGTGACAGCGGCCCGGCCGTGAACTCGGCACCGACGTAGCGGATCGCGACGAACGCCGAGGCCCACATCACGACGGTGAAGCACAGCGCCAGGAATGGAAGTAGCGTGGAGGACCGGGGCGTCCCGGCCGAGGGGGATTCGGACACGTGTACACCCTGGCGCGGCGGAGCCCGCCACGCCAGCGGAAATCCGCCGTCGAGTCCGAGCGTTCTGTCACACCGGGGTCGTATGGTCGCGTCGACGGTGTGCCGTCGCCGCGTCGTACTCCGTGTGACGTAGCCGGCGGCCACCGCTCACGACCGATGCGGTCACCCGAGCCGTCGGCATACGCTGCCGTGATGTCGGTGGTAAACGATCAACAGGGGAATGTGATGGTTTCTGAACCGACCGGCCTGGCCATCGAGGCGACCGGCCTGGTCAAGACTTTCGGCGACAACCGCGCCGTGGACGGCATCGACCTGGCCGTCCCGGCCGGCACGGTGTACGGCGTGCTCGGCCCCAACGGGGCGGGCAAGACGACGGCCGTGAAGATGCTGGCGACGCTGTTGCGTCCCGACGGCGGCACCGCGACCGTGTTCGGGCACGACATCGTCGGTGAGGCCGACAAGGTGCGCGGCAAGGTGTCGATGACGGGCCAGTACGCCTCGGTCGACGAGGACCTGACCGGCGCGGAGAACCTGACCCTGCTGGCGCGGCTCGTCGGGCACCGCAAACCGGCGGCGCGGGCGCGTGCCGCCGAGCTGCTGGAGGCGTTCGGGCTGACCGAGGCCGCCGGGCGGCAGGTCAAGAAGTACTCCGGCGGTATGCGGCGCCGTCTGGACATCGCCGCGAGCATCATCAAGACGCCGCAGGTGTTGTTCCTGGACGAGCCGACGACCGGGCTGGACCCGCGCAGCCGCAACCAGGTGTGGGACATCGTGCGGATCATCGTCGGCCAGGGCACCACGGTCCTGTTGACGACGCAGTACCTGGACGAGGCGGACCACCTGGCGTCCCGTATCGCGGTCATCGACCACGGCAAGGTCATCGCCGAGGGCACCCCCGGCGAGTTGAAGGCGTCGGTCGGTGCCGGTTCGGTGCACGTGCGGCTCCGGCACGCCGACCGGCGAGCGGAGGCCGAGCAGTTGTTGAACAAGATCCTGTCGGTGGAGGTGCGGTTGGAGCCCGACCCGGTCGCGTTGACGGCGCGGCTGTCGGGGACGGTGTCGGACGCCGGTGCCGCCGAGCAGGCCGCGAAGGCGCTCACCGAGCTGGCCGCCGCGGGAATCACCGTGGACGACTTCTCGCTGGGGCAGCCGAGCCTCGACGAGGTGTTCATGGCGTTGACGGATCGCCCGGCGACGACGCAGGAGGAGTCACGATGACCACCACGACCGCGACCGAACCGGGTTACGTCCCGGCCTCGGAGAGCCTGTCCGCCGTGTTGGCGAAGGGTGAACCGCCGCCGCGCCCGAGCGCGCTGGCCGCGTCGATGGCGTTCGGTTGGCGCGCGATGCTGAAGATCAAGCACGTGCCGGAGCAGTTGTTCGACGTGACGGCGTTCCCAATCATGATGACGCTCATGTTCACGTACCTGCTGGGTGGTGCCCTCGCCGGTTCCACCGGGGAGTACCTGACGTACGTGTTGCCGGGCATCCTGGTGATGAGCGTCGTCATGACGACCATGTACACCGGGCTGGCCGTCAACACCGACATCGAGAAGGGCGTGTTCGACCGGTTCCGGACGCTGCCGATCTGGCGTCCCGCGCCCATGGTGGGTTACCTGCTGGGTGACGCCTTCCGGTACACGATGGCCTCGGTGACGATCCTGGTTCTGGGCCTCATCATGGGGTTCCGGCCCGAAGGCGGGATCCTGGGCGTCCTGGCGGGCGTGGGTGTGCTGGTGGTGTTCTCGTTCGCGTTCTCGTGGCTGTGGACGATGTTCGGGCTGCTGCTGCGTTCCGAGAAGTCCGTGATGGGGGTCAGCATGATGGTGCTGTTCCCGGGCACGTTCCTCAGCAACATCCTGGTGATGCCGGAGACGATGCCGGGCTGGTTGCAGGGTTTCGTGTCGGTCAACCCGATCACGCACGTCGCGGCGTCGGTGCGGGGCCTGATGAACGGGAACCTCGACCCGGCCGAGCTCATGTGGACGGGTATCGCCTCGGCGGTCCTGATCGTCGTGTTCGGCACCCTGACGATGCGGCTCTACAACCGCAAGTGAACCACCGTCTCGGGGCCGGTCCGGGTGATTCGGACCGGCCCCGTGGCGTGTCCGGGAAGGCCGCCCGCCGGTGGCGGCCGACGGGCGGCCCGAGGTGTCACGGGCGGACGGTGACACCGTGGCCGGGTGTGGACACCCGGTCGTGGACGAGGTCTCGGAACGCCACCCAGCCACGGCCCCCGCAGATGGCGCAGTCGTCGCGCCGCGCGGTCCGGCAGGCGGGGCAGGTGACGGTCGGTGTCGTCGTGGCCGTCATGGCGTCCGCCCCCGTTCGGCGATCCACCGCCGGTACACGGCGACGGCCCCGTTCTCGATGTCGCGCCGCCAGTCCGGCGGGTTGTCCACCCATCCGGCACCCCACCGCGCCTCCGGGCACGTTCCGGGACAGGAGATGGTGAGGATGAGGACACGGGAGCCGCGCCAGACGCCCCACACCCGGATGGTGTGCTCGGCGGTCGGCGCCGAGGTCACGGTGAGGACCTGCCGCGCCTCCGACACCCGGAACGTCCCGTACACGGTGAGGCCGCCCCATACGACGTCCGTCACGGGATCGGCGGTCATCGTCCCACCGCCCGCTCCGCCGCGCGCCACGCCGGATCGCAGGGCCATCGCTCGCCGCAGACCCAGCAGCGGCGGCCGGTGAACGGATCCTTCCAGTGTTCGCGTCCGCCATGTGAAATCTGGGCGGGCGGGCGGCGGCGGACCGTCACCGCCTCGCCACGTATCCTGTGATTGCCGTCCATGACTGACTCCGATCACTGTGGATGGTCCACGGGCCGGGCGCGTCGCTAGCGTGCCCGGCCCCCTCGGTGAGCGCGCACTCACCGCATCGCCCACAGTCATCACCTTAAGTGACCACAGTCACGCAACGGAACATGCCGCGCAGCCTGCAATCCACCGCTTGTTCAGTGCAGGCTGCCCCATGCGAAGCTATCTGCATGTCCAAGACACCGGCTCTCGCCCGCCACACACTCGCTCAAATGATGCGACGGCTGCGCCGCGCGAGCGGCGTCACGCTTGACGCCGCCGCAGCCGAAATCGGATGCGACCCCACGACCGTCGGTCGGTGGGAGAAGGCGAAATCATCACCTCGAAGGTCCGATCTGATGATGCTCGCCCGCCTCTACAACGCATCATCCGCCGAGATCGGACGCATGACCGGGCTCCTGATGCAAGCCGGACAGCAGGGCATCTGGGAGAGTGCAAAGCTGTCTCCTGAACTGCGCACACTCTATGAAGCCGAGATGTCCGCGACCTCCATCGACGTTGTTGAACTCGATCTCATTCCCGCTTTGGCTCAGACAATGGAATACCTGCGGGCGGTACAAGCCGTCGAGCTCCCGCCGGTCAGTCCCTCTGCCACTCCCGAAATGGTCGAACGGACATGGCGCCAAAGACACGAACTCGTGTTCACCGATCCGGTACCCACCATCCGCCTGGTGCTGGGCCAGTCCTCGCTCAGCTATCTCGATGACCTTCCGGAGGTTCAAAGCGGCCAACTAAACCGGTTGCAAGAACTCGACGCATTGCCGAGCGTGGAAGTCCGTGTCCTCACCCGGCTTCACGCGAGCATGATCGGGGGTTTCACGATTATCGACCCCATCGACAGCCCGGAAGGCGTCGGCGTTCCGTTCGTGTTCATTGAAGCCGCTGACGGGTGTCGCTACGTCGAAGACTCCGACGTAGTGTCTCGTCACAGGGCCATCTTCGAGATGGTCTGGACTAGAGCCCAGCCGATAGAGGAGTACTTGAAATGACGCCTGGCAAGTGGCGCAAGTCGAGCCGTAGCCCTTCCACCGGTGGAAACTGTGTGGAAGCTCGGATGCACGCAGGCACCCCAGAGATCCGGGATTCCAAGATGGGCGACCGCTCTCCGATCTTGGAAATGTCCCGAACCGACTTCGTCGCCCTTCTGCGCTCGGTGGGATAGCAGCGAAGCGCACCCGCAACACATCAAGCCGATGCGGCCCGCACCCGAACGCGGGCCGCATCGGCTTGGTTGGGCAAAATGCCGGCTTGGTTGGTCATACGACCGGCAACAATCGGACATAAGAGCCTATTCGAGGCATGTCGATCGTCGTACGGCCAACCAAGCCGTGTCACAGCCCTCATCACTACATTGAGGACACATGCCACGGGCCGCCGACATGCCGGTCATGGCCGCGCAGGCGAGCGCACCGGCGCGACGACGAGTGATGGACATGGGTCCTCCAGTGTCATCTGCCGGGGCTTCCAGTCTGCGAACCCCGGCGCGGGACCTCTCCCGGCGCGGGCCGCATCCATTCGTGCCACATCCTTCGCGCGGCCTCACGGTGTCACGCCCATAGCCACTACGTTGAGGACATACGCGGCGGAGCCGACGACCGCCACCTTCCCGGAGGGAGCCCTCACATGACCGGCAGATGGCGCAAGTCGAGCCGAAGCGGTGCCAACACGGGCAACTGCGTCGAGGTCCGCGTGACCGGCCCCGTGGAGGTGAGAGACAGCAAAGCCCCCGAACTCGGCAGCCTCGCCCTGGAACGCACCGACTTCACCGCCCTACTGCGCGCGGTGCAATGACACCGTACGCACCGGCGGCGGTCTTCTCGACGGAACCGCACGGGAACTCTCAGGAGGCGGTCGGTCGGTCACCGCATGACGTCATCTCTTCGGCCGTCGCCTTACCCGTCTCGTAACCCCTCTCCGCGCCTTGGGTGGCCTGAGGCCCATCGATGTGCCTCGAATAAGCCCTGATGTCCGGTTTTTCGGCGCTTCTCGACGGCACGCACGAGCCCCCGACCACCCAAGGCAGAGCCGGGAGGCGACCGGTGAGGGCCTCGGCTCGGATGGGTTCACACCTGTACGGATGAACCCATCCCGCGAGCGACGCGCGGCCGCCCGGACGAATGTCCGTTCTGTCGGATAAGTGACAAATCGTCGCGCGCGTTTCACTCTGCCGCCGAACGGGCCGATGGTTACGGTCTGGGTGCTCGAAAACCGGGCCGGTACCCATGCCTGTCCCGGTCACCACCCATCTCAATCACAGGGGGAACCATGTCCATGCCCAGCTTCGCCAAGCGCGTCTCGGCCGCCGTCGCGACCGCGGTGATCGGCTCGATCGCGGTGGCCGGAACCGCCACCGCCGACGCCGACCCGGTCCTGGAGATCTATGCGCCTTACGCGCAGGCCGCCGCGGAGGTCGCCGCCGACGGCACTGTCCGGAACGCGAAGAACGTGACCGTCACCAAGCCGGGCACGGGCAAGTACTGCCTCAAACTGGACGTCGTGAAACCGGTGACCGAGCTCGTGCCGACCGCGGTCCTGCGCAACAACGCGCCGTGGGACAGCGAGATCTACGTCGACACGCACCCGACCTCGACCTGCGGCAACGACGCCGAGACCGTCCTCGTCACCACCGGTACCGGCAGCGCCTACAAGGACCGGGACTTCTACTTCAGCGTCGCCTGACGCGAAACACCGACACGCCCCCGCCGTCCATACCGGATGGTGGGGGCGTTGCTTCTGTGGGTGGTTCGCGCTCGGGGGCCATTCGACGGTTCGGTGCCTCCTGGACGACACGCGGCCCACCGCCGGATCTGAGGTATGCGACGGGTGTGCCGGTGACGCGGCGGACTCGGACACCTACGAGCCCTGGAATACGCGGCGGCGAGTGCCCCGCCAGGTCGGTGTCGGACGTCACGGGAGGTATCGGACGGGCGTCGCGCCCGAGGTGGCCACACCCTTTCGTACACCCCCGGCTCTCTTCCGGGCAACGAAACAGCCCGCCACCTCGGGAGTTCTCCCAGGTGGCGGGCCGTTCACGTGGCAGGAGTGACAGGACTCGAACCTGCAACCTGCGGTTTTGGAGACCGCTGCTCTGCCAATTGAGCCACACTCCTATACCGCTGACGGCGAACCGTCGGCTCGAATCATCATACGGGCCGATCCCGGATATCGCCAACCGGGTTGCCGGGGTGTCCGCTTCCTCCCCGCCGAGGACGGGTGGTTTCGACGGGCGAACGCCGGAGCCGGTCGGAGCCACCCCGGGTGGGGCGGCCACGTGGTCACGACATGTCCTGCGGGAGGTGACGGGCCTCTGCCGACGGCAGAATCCCCTTCCGTCAGGTCCTCGGTTGCGCCTACCGTGGGCGGCATGTGGAATCGGGTAGCCGTCCTGTCGGACATTCACGGGGTCGCGCCCGCGCTGGACGCGGTGCTCGCCGAACCCGACGTCGCCGCCGCCGAACGGATCGTGTTGACCGGCGACATCATCGCCGGCCCGCAGGCCGCCGAGGTGTTCGACACGCTTCTCACGCTCGGAGACCGGGTGGTGTGGGTGCGGGGCAACGGCGACCGGGAGATGCTGGCCGCCGCCACCTCGGGCGAGCCCCCGAAGATCCCCGTGGACCCGTGGGCGTACCGGCGGCTCACCCCGGAGCACCTGGAGCTGCTGCGGACCATGCCCACCGAGGCCCGGTTGAGTGTGGCGGGCGTCGGTGAGGTGTTGTTCTGCCACGCGACGCCCCGCAACGACACCGAGGTGGCGCTGGTGGACTCGCGGCCCGACCGGTGGGGCGAGGTGTTGAGCACGCTGGACCCGGCGATCGACGCGGTGGTGTGCGGGCACACGCACATGCCGTTCGTCCGGCTGACCCACGGGATACTGGTCGTCAACCCGGGCAGTGTGGGCATGCCGTACGGTCGCCCGGGCGCCCACTGGGGAATGCTGGGGCCGGGGGTGACGCTGCGCCGCACCGAGTTCGACTACGACGCCGCGTGTCGCCGGATCGCCGAGTCGGGATACCCGGGTGGCGCGGCGTGGGCCGACGAGTACGTCCGCGCCCGCAACTCCGACCTCGACGCGCTGGCGGTGTTCGGCCCCATGGACGGCAGGGACGCCTGAGAGGCCGACTTCGCACCTGCTGGTCTGCTGCGCGCCCGATCGCCGTCTGAGCGTTCCGGGCCGGACAGTCCGATGTTTCGGCAGCTCTGGATCGGGCCGTCCTCCGGAGCCGGCGTCCGCTTCGGACCGGTTCGCCAGCCGACCTTCCGGACATCTTCCTAACAGTTGCTCGCGAAATGTGGCGCTGGGTACGTTGACGCGCGTTCCCCCTTCCCTCAACGAGAACCGTGGGAGTCGCCATGAAGATGTTCGACCGGATTCGGAAGACCGCCGACAACGCACTGGACGCGGTGATCCGGCAGGGATCGGCCGCCGCCCGCGAATGCGACTGCGTCAGGGTCTCCGGCGGCTGGCAGAAGCGCTGCGTCATCAACGGCCGCATCGTGGTCATCGGCACGTACCCCACGCAGAGCCGCTGCCTCACCGCCTGACGCGCTGACCCCGTCCACTGTGACGCACCACCGCACCGTATCCCGTTTCGCGGAGGCCGCGTCACACCACCGAACAGGAGTCCACATGAGAATCATCGACGGCATCCGCCGCACCGCCGACCGCGCCCTGGACGGCATCCTCCGGCAGGGGAACGCCGAGGCCCGCGAATGCGACTGCAAACGGATAACCCCCCGCACCTGGTACAAGAACTGCGTCGTCAACGGGCGCGTCGTGACGATCGGCGTCTACCCGTCCTACAACGCCTGCATCCTCGCGTGATGCCGGCGGGGAACGGCGCCCGCAAGACCTAACGCCACCCGCCCGGTGACGAACGCCGTAAGGCGTAACGGCGGTGACCACATGTCCACCCCGGCGAACGTCGCCATGCCCGGGCGGGCGCCGCCTCCCCATCCGTCACCGAACAAGGGGCACCGACACCACCCGGACCGTGGGTGTCGGTGCCCCTGCCGTGTATCACTTGAAGCGGCGCAGCCGCAGGCTGTTGCCCACCACGAACACCGACGAGAAGGCCATGGCCGCCCCGGCGATCATCGGCGCGAGCAGTCCCAGCGCCGCCAACGGCAGCCCCGCCACGTTGTACGCGAACGCCCAGAACAGGTTGCCCTTGATGACCCGCAGGGTGCGCCGCGACAGCCGGATCGCGTCGGCGGCCACCAGCAGGTCGCCACGGACCAGGGTCAGGTCACTCGCCTCGATCGCCACGTCGGTGCCGGTGCCCATCGCGATACCCAGGTCGGCCTGTGCCAAGGCGGCGGCGTCGTTGACGCCGTCCCCGACCATCGCCACGACCCGGCCGTCGGCCTGCAGGGCCTTGACCACGTCCACCTTGTCGGCGGGCATGACCTCGGCGTGAACCTCGTCGATGCCGACGCCGCGGGCGACCGCCTCCGCCGCGGCCCGGTTGTCGCCGGTGAGCAGCACCGGCCGCAACCCGAGGTCACGCAACCTGCGCACCGCCTCGGCACTGCTCGGTTTGACCTGGTCGGCGACCACGACGATGCCGCGCACGACACCGTCCCAGCTCACCGCGACGACGGTCTTGCCGTCGGCCTCGGCGGCGGCGCGGGCCGCCTCCAGGCCGTCGTCCAGGGTGACCGACCAGTCGGCGAGCAGCCGCGGCCGCCCGACCAGTACCGCGTGTTCCCCGACCATCGCGGAGATGCCCAGGCCCGGCCGGTTCTCGAAGTCGGTGACCGGCGGCAGTTCACCGAACCGGTCGGTGCCCGCCCGGGTGATCGCGCGGGCGATCGGGTGCTCGGAACCTGCTTCGGCGGCGGCGGTGACGCGCAGCAGCTCGTCGGCGTCGCCGCCGTCGACCGGGACGACCTCGTCCACGGCCATGGCACCCGTGGTGACGGTGCCGGTCTTGTCGAGGACGACGGTGTCGACCCGGCGCGTCGACTCCAGGACCTGCGGTCCGCCGACCAGGATGCCCAGTTGCGCGCCCCGGCCGGTGCCGACCATGAGGGCGGTCGGCGTCGCCAGTCCCAGCGCGCACGGGCACGCGATGATGAGGACGGCGACCGCGGCGGTGAACGCCGCGGTGGTCCCCGCGCCGCTTCCCCACCAGAAGCCGAGGGTGGCGACGGCGAGCGCGATCACCACGGGCACGAAGATCCCGGAGATGCGGTCGGCGAGCCGCTGCACGGGCGCCTTGCCGGTCTGGGCCTCCTCCACGAGCCTCGCCATCTGGGCGAGCTGGGTGTCGGAGCCGACGCGGGTGGCGCGCACGACCAGTCGGCCACCGGAGTTGACGGTCGCGCCGGTGACCGTGTCACCCACCGACACCTCGACGGGCACCGACTCGCCGGTCAGCATGCTCTCGTCCACGGCGGAGTGCCCGTCGACGACCTCGCCGTCGGTGGCGATCTTCTCACCGGGCCGCACCACGAACTCGTCTCCCACCGCGAGGTCCGCGATGGGGACGCGGGTCTCGCGCCCGTTCTTCAGCACGCTGACGTCCTTGGCGCCCATGCTCATCAGGGCGCGCAACGCCCCGCCCGCCCGCTGTTTGGCGCGGTGCTCGAAGTACCGGCCCAGCAGGATGAACGCGGTGACTCCGGCGGCGGCCTCCAGGTAGATGTCGGAGGCCCCGTCGCCCCGGGTCAGGGTGAACTCGAAGCCGTGGGTCATGCCGGGCATCCCGGCATCGCCGAAGAACAGCGCCCACAGCGACCACGCGAACGCGGCGATCGTCCCGATCGACACCAGGGTGTCCATGGTGGCGGCGCCGTGCCGCAGGTTGATCCAGGCGGCGCGGTGGAACGGCCAGCCGCCGTACACCACGACGGGTGCCGCCAGTACCAGGGACATCCACTGCCAGTTGGTGAACTGCAGCGGCGGGATCATCGCCATCGCGATGACCGGCACCGCCAGGACGAGGGAGGTGACGACGCGCTGCCGCAGCGACCGCAGTTCGGGGTCCTCGGCGGGTTCGCCGGCCTCCGGTTCGGGTTCGGTGCGCGGGGCGGCGGCGGTGTAGCCGGTCTTCTCCACGACCGCGATCAGGTCCTCCGCCGTGACGCCGGGTGAGACGTTGGCGGTGGCCTTCTCGGTGGCGTAGTTGACGGTGGCGGTCACGCCGTCGATCCGGTTGAGTTTCTTCTCGATGCGGTTGGCGCACGACGCGCACGTCATGCCGCCGATGTCGAGTTCGATGATGTCGGTGTCGGTCTTCATGTGGGCCTCTGAGAGTCATTGTGCTCGGGTCGCGGCGGAACGCCAACCGGTTCCACCGCGATCCGGGCGGGGTGGGTCAGCGGGCGGGGCCGGTGAGCCGGTATCCGGCCTCGTCGACGGCGGCGCGCAAAGCTTCCTCGTCGACGGGGGTGTCGGCCGTGACGGCGATGAGGCCGGTGGCGGCGTCGGCGGTGACCGTCGTCACGCCGGGGATCTTGCCGACTTCGGCGCGGATCGACTGTTCGCAGTGACCGCAGGTCATGCCCTCGACCTGGTAGGTGACGGCGGGGGTGGTGGTCAGGTCAACGGTGGCGGGGGCCTGGGTGGTGGCGCAGGTGTCGCACATCGGGTGTTCTCCTCTCGTGAGGATACCCCTAGGGGGTATCTGCTGACGACCATAGCAGGGCCGCCCTGAACGGTCACCCCCGCGACGGCGTGATCCCCACCATACCCCCAGGGGGTAAAACGGGCGGCGGGTGCGCGCGATACCGCTGCCGTACCGTCACACCATGCCCGCCACCACTCCGGAAGACCCGATCCGCCGCTCCCTCAACCGCCAACGCGACGCGATCACGCGGGGCCGCGACGTCCTGGCCGCCGACCCGCGAATCCTCGCCGCCTTCCTCATCGGCAGCCACGCCGCCGGCACCGCCGACGCCTACAGCGACGTCGACCTGCACTGCGTCGTCGCCGACACCGACGTGGAGACCTGTCTCGCCGACGCCGAAGCCCTCATGACCCGCATCGCCGGCCCGCTCGCCCTGGCCGACCGCCTCCCCGGCACGACGGGCGCCGTGGCCGTCGCCGCCGACTGGCTGCGACTCGACCTGTTCTTCCACGCCCGCTCCGGCTACGACCCCGACCGGTACGACGCGGTCGCACCACTGTTCGACCACGCCGGCCTGCTACCCCCACCCCGTACCGGCGACGCCCCGCCCGAGCCGCCGTGGTTCCCGCAACGCACGGTCGACATGTTCTTCTTCTTCCTCGGAAACCTCGTGGCCGTCCTGGGACGCGGCGAGACCACGCTCGCACTCGACGGGCTCGGCCTCGTCCGCGCCCAACTCGTCGCACTCATGTGCGCCGAACAGGGCGTACGCCGCACCGGCGGCGCCAAACGGCTGTCACCGTTCCTCACCGGGGAACAACGCCACGTGCTCGACACCGTCCCCGGCGCCGGACCGGAACCGGCCGAGATCATCGCCGCTCACCGCCACCTCGCCGCCGACTTCATCCCCCGCGGCCGCGCCCTCGCCGCCGCCACCGGGAACCCCTGGCCGGAGGCACTGGAGCGGGCCACCCTGGCCCACCTCCGCCGCCACCTGGGCATGACCCTCCCCGACTGACCCGTCCACCACAACCGCCCCTGCCGTCCCCACCGTCCGGCATTCCCCGGTTTCGGCCCCCGGAACCGGGACACCCGGCACGATGATCCACATGAGCTACCAGCCGGAGGAAGGCAGTTGGCAACCGCCCGGCGGTCCGCAGCAGCCGTATCAGGGCAGCTCATCCCACCACTACGGCGACCCGGACCCGACACCGCCGCAACAGCCCGGCGGCTACCCGTACGGGCCGCCGCCGGGAGCGCCGTATTACGGGCCGCCACCCGAGTACCACCCCCAGGGGGTATACGGGCCGCCCGGCGGACCACCGCCGCCCCGCCGAGGGCTCCCCGTGGGCGCGGTCATCGGCCTGCTCGTCGGCGGATTCGTCATCCTCGCGCTGCTGGCGGTCGGCGCCGTCCTGTTCGCGAACCGCGGCGGCGACGAGACCGCCCACATCGAGAACACCGGCGAGCCACCGCAGCCCACCGTCCCCGACGACGGCTCCGTTCCGCAACCCAGCTTCGACCCCAACGCCGACATCGGAGGCGACGGCATCTTCCTCGTCGGCGAGGACATCGAACCCGGCGACTACCGGGCGACAGTCCCCGAGGAGTCCGTGCTGTGTTACTGGGAACGGCTGTCGGCCACCACCGGCGAGTTCGAGGACATCATCGCCAACGGTGTCGCCGAACCCGGCGAGAACGTCACCGTGACCATCGAGGAGTCCGACAAGGCGTTCGCCACCGACGGCTGCGGGGCCTGGCGCCGGGCGTGACCCGCCCGTGGCCGCGAGCCGATAGGCTGATCGCCTGTCTTCACACCCGCCGTCCCGTCGCACGAAGGACCGGGTGCGGAGGCAGGCTCTGACACCGCCGTGACACGTCGCGCCCCGACCGCCGACAGAGTCCGCCGGAACGCCGCACCGGCCGTCGCGCGACACCACGACACGGCGCTCGATCCTCCCCGCTTGGAGAAGCAGTGTCCCCCGAGATCATCATGTGGGCCGCCATACCGACCGCCGTCGTCGTCCTGGCCGTCCTTACGTGGACCAGGGTGAAGGTCCCCGGCCCCGACGAGGCGTTCCTCATCACGGGCCGCCGCCGCAAGAGCGGTGACACCGCCGCCCCGGGCCAGCGGGTCGTGCTGGGCGCGGCCGTGTTCGTCCTGCCCGTCGTACAGCGCCTCCACCACATCGACCTGTCGAGCCGCAAGATCCGGTTCCGGATCGGCGGCAGCCTCACCGCCACCGGCATCCGGGTGGGCGTCGAGGCGTTGGCCGTGGTCAAGATCGGCGGTACCGCCGACGCGGTGACCGCCGCGGCGCAGCGCTTCCTGCGGCAACAGGACCAGATCGACGACTTCACCGAACAGATCCTCGCCGGGGCGCTCCGCTCCGTCCTCGGTCGGTTCACCGTGGAACAGGCCGTCCACGACCGGGCGGCACTGGCCGCCGCCGTCTCCGAGGAGGCCACCGCCGCGCTCGCCCACCAGGGACTGGTGCTGGACGGATTCCTCATCGAGGAGATCACCGCGGACGGCGGATACCTCAACGACCTCGGCAGGCCCGAGGCGGCCCGGGTCGCCATGGAGGCCGCGATCGCCGAGGCGCGGGCACGGCAGTCGAGTGAGGAGGAGCGGATGCGCGCCGAGGAACGCATCGCCGACGCCGAACGCAGCCTCGCCCTGAAACGCGCCGAGATCCAGGCCGAGATCGACGCCGCCAAGGCCCGCTCCGCCGCGGCCGGCCCCCTGTCCCGCGCCGAACAGGACGAGAACATCCTCAAGGCACAACAGGCCGTCGCCGCCCGCAACGCCGAACTGAAGGAACGCCAACTCGACACCGAGATCCGCAAACCAGCGGATGCCAAACGCTACGAGATGGAGACCGACGCCCAGGCGCGCAAGAACACCGCCGTCGCCGACGCGGAGGCACGACGACTGGCCGTGATCTCGCAGGCGCAGGCCGACGCGGAATCCACCCGACTGACCGGTCACGCCGAACGGGAACGCCGCGTCCTACTCGCCGAGGCCGAGGCCGTCGAAGGCGCGCGACGTGGCGAGGCCGAACGGGCCAGGCGCGCCGCCGTCACCGAGGCGGTCATCGCCGAGGGCGACGCCCAGGCGAAATGGGCGCTCGCGGTGGGCAACGCCGAGGCCGAGGCGATGCGGGCGCGCGCCGACGCCTTCCACCACTACGGGAACGCGGCCGTGCTCGACCTGCTGATCAAGGTGCTGCCGGACGTCGTGGGGCGGGCCGCGCAGCCGATGGAGGCGATCGACTCCATGACGGTCATCTCGACCGACGGGGCGACCCGGCTCACCAGGGACGTCGCCGAGAACGTCGCGCAGGGACTCCAGATCGGCAAGGACCTCACCGGGATCGACCTGCGTGAACTGCTCGCCGGCCTGGCCGGAACCTCCGGCCCTCTGCCCGCACCCACTGTCGGGACCGATGACCGAGGCGGCCGGGGCGGCGACGTGGCCGGGGCGGACGAGGCGGACGGCGTCGGCGAGGCGGAACCGGCCGACGGCGCGGCCGGGCGCGGGCCGACAGACCGAAGGATCGACGGCGACTCCCCGGCCGCCGGTTCACCGGCGGCACGTGCCCCCCGGCCCCGCACCGAACGGCCCTCGACCAGACTCCCCGCGCAGAAACGCCGCAAGCCGCAATCGGAGGTGTGAGGCCCCGGGGCTCCGGGCGATCACGCAGCGCCGCGTCGCCGCCGGGGCCGGGATGGCGGGGGTGCGGGCCGGTGTCCCGCATCGCGCCCCCGACCTAGGGGGCCGCCACTCCTCCTCCCCATGGCGTCGAGCCTAGGTACCGCGACCGGGCGGTGTCGAGCGGTGAACGCGGGGCTTGTGGATAACCGGGTGGTTGTGGAGAACGCCGGTGACCGGGCTGCCGTCCGGCACGGCCCGTCACCCGGCCCGTCACCCCGCCGACCCGGTCACGCGCGGCCGCGAGGCTCACCACCCGGCGTACGGCCACGCCCGACGGGTGGCACGCGGACGGTCACGGGTTCGGGGTCGTGCGGCGTCTGGACGCGGCCCGTACAGTGCATGAGTGGCCGATACCGTCAGTCCCTCACCTCCGCAGCACCGTAAGGGTCACGTCCGCGCCATGCTCGGACGCCGCGACTTCCGGCGCCTGCTGGTGAGCCGGGCGACCAGCCAACTCGCGGACGGGTTCTTCCAGGCCGCCCTCGCCCTGTCGGCGTTCTTCAACCCGGGCAAGGAGGTCGAGCCGGTCGCCTACGCGATCGCGTTCACGATCCTGATCGCGCCGTACTCGGTACTGGGACCGTACGTGGGCGTGTTCCTCGACCGCTGGAGCCGCCGCAACGTCCTGGCGATCTGCAACACCGCCCGCGCCCTCCTGGTCGCGCCCGCCGCGGTGCTCCTACTGCTCGGACAGCCGGAATGGCAGTGGGCGATCTTCGCGATGCTGGTCATCACGATCAACCGGTTCGTGCTGGCGGGACTCTCCGCGTCCCAACCGCACACAGTGAACAAACCGGAGTTGGTCACCGCCAACGCCTTCGCCACCACCATGGGCACCATCTGCTTCGGCGCCGGGCTCGGCGCCTCCCTCCTCGTGATCCAACTGCTCGGCGGCGGCGCGGGCGGCTACGCCGCCGGTGCCTCCCTCGCGATCCCGCTCTACGCGGCCTCGGCCGCCGTGGCGTGGCTGTCGTACGGCCGGATGGACCTGGGTCCCGACGAGTCCGAGCGGGTCACCGGTCGCGTGTTGTCGCAGATCATCGGCATCAGCAGGGGAATGGTCCACGGCTTCCGGCACCTGTGGATCCGGCGCGGCTCCTTGTACATGATGTTCACGCAGGCGTGCCACCGCGCCCTGTACGGCGTCGTGTTCGTGCTGACCCTGGCCCTGCTGCGCGGACACTTCCACGACCCGGGACTGGAGGGATTCGGCGACACCCTCGCGTGGGCGGGAGCCGCGGCCGCCGCCGGGCAGGTCGGCTCGTTCCTGGCCGCGGTGATCACACCGAAACTGTCCCGCGCGTTCGGCCCCGGAACACTGGTCACGGGCCTGCTGGCGATGCTGGTACTCGTACTGTCCATGGTGGGCACCATCATGGTCGAGGTCGTGTTCGTCGTCGCGACGTTCCTGGTGAACATCACCTCCCAGGGCCTGAAGATCACCACGGACACGTCACTGCAACTCAACTGCGACGACGAGTACCGTGGCCGGCTGTTCAGCCTCAACGACACCGTCTACAACATCGCCTACATCCTCGGCATGTTCGTCTGCGTGCTGTTCCTGCCCTCGGACGGTTACGCGCCGTGGATCCTGTTCGCGGCGGCGGGCGGGTACGCGGTCCTGTCGGCCTGGTACTGGTTCGTGTCACGGCGTTTCGCCGCATATGCCGGGATAGTCCCATGAGGGCCAAACCGATACCGATGTCACAGCAGAACTTCAGACGAGCCGAATAACATCGACGACCATGAACGGCAAGCAGGACGACTCCCCCTCCGAAGCGACCCTCCGTGCCGGGCGGTCGGAACCGAACGCGGAATCGGCGCCCCAGACCGAGGCGCCGACCGACTCGGAGGCGTCCGTTGCCGCGTCCGGTGACCGCGAACCGGAGACCGACGACGCAACCCCCGACGCCGACAAGACCGAGGACGACGGCGAGTCCGACGACGACTCCGGTGACGACGGCGAGAAACCCGACGAGACCGAGGCCGCAGAGGCGACCGCCAAACCGGCGAAGGTGCGGCGGCCCCGACCGGAGGAACTGGAACCCGACGACCCGTTCGGCGGCACCCCGCCGTGGCTGCAACGCGGCGACGGCCGCCGCACCGCGCTGGGCATCACGTTGACGCTGGCCCTGGTCGCCGTGGTCGGCGCGGTGGGCTGGCTGCTGTTCGGCGGCCCCGAGGAGACCGACGCGAACGCGCAGACCGACCCCGGCGATCCCTGCCACGTCGCCGAATACCAGGACCAGGGGTTGATGATCGCCCCGCCGCGGCTCGGCGTCGCGCCCGACCGGGTGACCGCCACCGTCGCCACCAACTTCGGCCCGGTCACGGTCCTGCTGTTCGGGGATCTGGCGCCGTGCGGGGTCAGCGGCTTCACCTACCTCGCGGGGCAGGGCTTCTACGCCGGGAACAACTGCCACCGGATCACTACACAACCGATGGCGCCCACGGTGACGCTGCGCTGCGGCGATCCGACCGGCAGCGGCAACGGCGGCCCCGGGTACCGGTTCCGTTCGGAGCAGAAGTCGGAGGGACGTGCCGTCCTGGACTCGTTCGCGCTCATCAACGACGGCACCGGGCAGGCGGGCAGCGCGTTCGCGTTCGTCCGGGGCCAGTCGATCCCGACGGCGTCGCTGTCGGTGATCGGTCAGGTCATCGACGGTTTCGAGGTACTGGACCAGATCGGCGGCTCGGCGGGCCTGGAACCGTTCGACGGTCTTCCGCCGCAGCCGGTGACGATCCTCGGCGTGACGGTCACCGAAGGCACGGTCACCCTGCCGCCCAGTGGGCAGCCGGGTTCGGGACTCCCGGGTAGCGGAACACCGTCGGGAACCGCGACCCCCAGCGGCACTCCCAGCGGAATCGACTCGCCCTCCCCGAGCGGCGGGAATCCCGGCGGCCCGGCCCGCTGACCGGACGCGCACGCACCACCGCCCCACACCCTCCGCTGTGGAGGGACGGGGCGGTGTCGCGCGGTGGGCCGTCAGTCGCGGCGGTACCGCAGTCCGACGCAGCCGGTGTCGAGGGTGGCGTTTCCGGCGAGCCGCCACGTCGAGGCCGGTTGACCGCCGTCGAACAGCGGCATCCCGTCGCCGAGGATCGCCGGCACCTGGTTGAGTCGCAGTTCGTCGACTAGGTCGGCGGCGAGCAGTTGCCGGATGAGGCTCGCGCTGGACAGGATGACGATGTCCCGCCCCGGTTTCGCCTTCAACGCGGTGACCTCCGCGACCGGGTCGGTGGCGATGCGGGAGTTGCGCCAGGTCGCCTCGGTCAGCGTCCGGGAGAACACGACCTTCTCCACCTCGTCGAGCCACCGCGCCAGATCGCGGTCACGGTACGAGGCGGCCGGGTCGGCGGCGACCGGCGGCCAGTAGCCGTGGAAACCCTCGTAGTTGACGCGGCCCAGCAACGCCGTGTCGCAGCCGGTGAACACCCCGGCGAAGTAGGCGCTCATGCCCGGGTCCACGGCGTGCCGGGCCAGCCATTCCATGCCGCCGCCGGGTGAGGCGATGTAGCCGTCCAGCGAGACGGTGACGTTGGCGATGAGTGAACGTGACATGTCGGCTCCTCCGATGGCGTGTTTCCCGATACTCACCGGATACGTCGGAGCCGGGTCGCCGATCTCGACACCGGCCCGACGGCCGGGGGACGTGGTCCGCGCCACCCGGTTGACTTTCCGGACCGGCTGGGATGAAGTGGACGGATGCTGGAGCAGCCCGGACCCACGGACGGCGGATACGCGTACGGCCACGTGTACGGAAGTGTCCAAAGTGGTGAACTGGACTCGCGCGTGGTCGCCGGAGACGCCCGGCTGTCACACACGTTGCGCACCGAGATAAAGACGCTCAGCGACGCCGCTCGGCTGGCCGCCGAGGCCGAGGCCAAGCGGGCCGTCCTATGGGGACGGGTGCACCTGGCCCTGGGCCTGCCGACCGCGATCGTGGCGACCGTGGCGGGCGCGACCAGCCTCATCTCCACGACCGGCCGGATCGCGGCGGGCGTCCTGGCCCTGTGCGCGGCGGCGATGTCGGCGGCGTCGAGCTTCCTCGGTAGCGACACCCGGGCCTCGGACGCCGAACGCCGGGCCGCCGCGTTCACCACGGTGGCCGTGGACGCGCGGGTTTTGGCCACCCACGGCCTCGACGAGACCGACGACGGCGGCCTCCGCCGGTCACTGACGTCGCTTGTAGACAGATTCGAGGCGATACAGGTCGGCGACCTCGCCTCGGCGGAGGTGCTGAAGGCCGCCGAACGCGCCCGGTGACCCCGTTCCGGCATACTCGGCTCCTCCGGCGGCCACCGCACCGTCCCGACGACATGCATGAGGGGTACCGGTGATCGACCTCGACGCCATGGACGAACGCGAGTTCATCGCCTTCGTCGGCCGCCGCCCCGGAATGTTCACCGGCCGCGTCACCTACGACGCGGTGACGAGTTTCCTCACCGGGTACGCCCGCGGCGCCGCCCGTAACGGCGGACACGGCCTGGACGGCCTGCGCGAATGGCTACTGCAACGCCTCGGCCACGGCTCACCGTTGGGCTGGCCGGGAATCGTCCTACAGCTCACGTTCCCCGACGCGGAACAACTACCCACGGAGTTCACCCCCGCGCAGCAGGAGACGGCGCTACGAACCCTGTTCGACCTCCTCGACGCCTTCCTCGCCGAACGGGCCGCGACACCGGACTGACATCCCCTCGCCGCAGCGGCCGGTTCACTCCGCCCGGGGCGTCAGGAACGGTTCCAGCAGACCGGCCGACACCTCGTCACCGAAGTCGACCGCGTCGCCCGCGTCGGCGTCCACCGCCGCGTAGCCGCCGGAACCCGCACCGGTGGTCAACGTGACCGTCGCCAGGCCGAGCCGACGCTGCAACACCGACTGCCGCACGGTCACGCCGATCACCGCGTCGCGCCGCAACGCGACCGTGGTCCGGTAGAACGCGCCCGACCGCACCGCGAGGTAACCCGGCGTGGCGGCGTGCCCCAGTGCCCGCCAACCGGCGAACGCCAGCACCACACCCACCGGCAGTATCACGCCACACCACGGCCACCAGCCGCCCGGCAGGACGTCCGTCCACTCCAGATACCACACGATCGCGGCCAGGACCACCGTCGTGTTGACCGCCCAACCGATCCGGCGCCGCAACGCCGCGAGCGGATGCCCGCGCAACGGTGCCGAGATCACCGGATCGCCCAGGACCTCGCCGATCACCCGTCGCGACTCGGCGCGCGGCGCCCTCGGCAGGACCGTCGCGGCGGCGTTCTGTTTCAGGCTGCCACCCGACAGACCCGTGGAGATCACGTTGGTGTCGGCGGCCTTCGCCCACCGCCACGGCAGGGGTTCGATCATCTCCGCGCCCCGCAACCGGCGGTCGTCACGGTTGACGACACGGGTGCTGAACAGGCCCTGACTGGTCCGCAACACGCTCTCACCACCGGTGGAGACCCGGTCGAGCCGGAACCGCCACCACTCGGCGACGAAGTTGACCGACATCCCGATCACACCGAACAGCCACACCGCCGCGAACGCCACCAAGACGGTCCGGACCGGCCCCAGCGACTCCCAGTCCGCCAGACCGAGCGCCCAACGGTCGATGCGGATGCCGAACCCGCCCAACGCCCAGTACGCGCCCCACAGCACACCGGCCGCCAACAGCAGGCCCCACACCGTGATCGCGTTGTACGGCAACCAGCCCCACCGCACCGCCGCGATCGGGTGGACGGTCTCGGCCGGCGTCTCGGGCTCGGACGTGTCCGCCACCGGTTCGTCCGGCTCGGCCGAGACCGCGCGGCCGATGATGAGGTGGTCGTCGAGCCACTCCGCGTCGCCCCGCGACACCGCGTCCAGGGCGAACGCCGGTTCACCGGCCGACTGCTGGCCGGCACCGATGACCACGATCCGCAGGCCCGCCAACCGGTGCCGCAACTTCGCGGACGTGTCGACACTGCGGATCCGGTCCCGGCGGACCGTGCGGTGGCTGCGATGCAGCAGCCCGGTGCGCAGTTCGATGTGGGTGTCGGTGATCCGGTACCAGGTCTTGAACCAGCGCAGCCCGTCGGAGACGCCCTTGGTGACACCGGTGACCCCGATGACGGCACCCGAAATCCAGAACGCCCCATCGACCCGTCCCTCGAACACCGTCACCGACACCGCCAACGGCGTCAACGACAGCAAGGCCAGCAGGGCGTCCACCCACACGACCCGGGGATGGAGCCGCCGCCACGCGGTCTCCCCGGACTCGGTCTCCTTCTCGGGAACGTCGGTCATGTCGCGTCCCCCTCCGTGACCTGCGCAATCTCGGTGAGCTGCTCCGCCACCCGCACCGCCGTCGGCTTGGCCAGGCCCGCGATACGCACCGGCCCCTGCGCTGACGCGGTCGTCACCGTCACCGTCGCCAGACCGAGGAGCTGTTGCAACGGCCCCGCCTCGGTGTCCACCGTCTGGATCCGCGAGATCGGGGCCACCCGCCACTCCCGCACGAACCAGCCCGTCGCGGCGTACACGGCCTTGTCGGTGGTCTCCCACCGGTGCACCCGGTACCGCCACAGCGGCACCACCAGGACCTCCACCGCCGTCACGAACGCCATCAACCACAGCGGCGGCGCCAACCACGGGCGCGCGACGGGGAACAGCAGGTAGGCGGCGGTGAGGCCGCCGACAATGAACACACCGCTTACGACCGCCTGAAGCGTCCACCAGGCGATCGCGCGCCGGTGAACACGGTGACGGGGCGGACGCAGCCGGAACTCTCGGCGGGTACGGGTCATCGGTATCACGTCATCCTTCCGGCCCCGGCCTGCACGCCCTCGGCCTGCGCCACCGAGCCCGACTCCAGCGTGCCGACACCGACCGGATCACCGCATCGGCCGCCCGACCAGGCGGCCCCGCCACCCGGCCAGCTTCGCGCCACCCCGGGGCTCCCTCTCCGCGCTCGGTCCCCGCCCCGTTCCGCTTGGTCCCCGCCCGGTCGTACGCAGGCGGCTGAATTCCGGCGGACCAGGCGCGACCAGGCCATCCGGCGGGGACCAGGCGCACAACGGCGGGGACCAAGCGGAATGGAAGGGCGGGGTGAGGTGGGGTACGGGGGCCGCAACGGTGGGCGCGCCGCCCCGCCCGGCCAGCTTCGTGCGCCACCCCGCCGGGCCGCGCCGCCACATCCGGCCGGGTGGCCATCCGAACTGGCCGACCGGCACCACCGGATCCCCCGAAACCGTCCGTAAGCTCGCGGGATGGGAACCCGGATACCGGGAGCCTGGTCGCGGCGGATGCTGCCCGGCGCGCTGGCCGAGCCGACCGGGCGACCGCATCGCCGCACGTGGCGTGACTGGCTGGTCGACGTCCTCCTGTTCGCGGTCTCCGCGTGGTGGTGGGACGTGCAACGCCACGCCTACCCGTTCGAGTACATCCCGGACGCGCCGCCGCAGTGGATGCTCGACGTCGACCCGTGGATCGGGGCCGCGGCCTGCCTGGCGCTGTGGTGGCGGCGGCGGTTCCCGATCGCGTTGACCTTCGCGATGCTGCCGGTCCTGTTGTTCACCGCGACCGGGTACGGCGCGGTACTGGTCATGGTGTTGACCCTGGCGGTGCACCGGCCGTGGCCGTGGGCGGTCGGGTTCACCACGGCGTTCCTGGTGTTGACGGTCCCGTACGCGTTCGCGTATCCGTCGCCGGAGATGCCCCCGGCGGCCTACGCGGCACTGGTCGGGTTGATGCACGTGGTCCCGCTGGTGACCGGCCTGGCGGTGCGGTTCCGGCGGCAACTGGTGTGGACGCTGCGGCGGGACGCGGAGATCGTGCGGCAGGACGCCGAACGCCGCCTGGAGTCGGCGCGGGCCGCCGAACGGCAGCGCATCGCCAGGGAGATGCACGACGTGCTGGCGCACCGGCTGTCGCTCCTGTCGGTGCACGCGGGCGCGTTGGCGTACCGGAACGCGCAGGCGGCGGCGGGCTCTGCGGTTCCGGTGGACCCGGAGGAGATGGCGGCGGCGATCCGGGTCATCCAGGACAACGCGCGCCAGGCGCTCACCGAGCTGACGGAGGTGCTGACGGTGCTGCGGACCCCCGACGACTCCGACGAGTCCGCCGCCCTCCACCGGTTGTCGGACCTGGCGGGACTGGTCGACACGGCCGTCGAGGCGGGCCAGGACGTCACACTGCGGCTCGACGCCACCGCCGAACAGGCCGCCGGTGTCGGGCACCGCGCCGGCCGCACCGTCTACCGGATCGTGCAGGAGGGCCTGACCAACGCCCGCAAACACGCACCCCGGCAACCGGTCACCGTGGAGGTGTCGGTGGGTGACGACGAAGCGGTCACGGTGTCGCTGTGGAATCCCCGCACGGTCGTCGACGAGGCCGCGCCGGAATCGGGTTTCGGACTCGCGGGACTCGCGGAACGGGTCGCGTTGGCGGGCGGTGAACTGCACACCGGGGGCGGGCCGGGCGAGTTCCGGTTGACCGCGCGGCTGCCGGGCGCATGACGCCGGGCACGTATCGTTGAGCGATGTCGGACGCTCCCATATCGGTGCTGCTGGTCGACGACGACCCGCTGGTGCGTACCGGCCTGCGCCTGATGCTCGGCGGCGCCGGGGACATCGAGGTGGCCGGTGAGGTGTCCGACGGCAGTGACGTGTGGGAGGCCGTGGAGCGGCTGCGACCCGACGTGGTGCTCATGGACGTGCGGATGCCGTTGGTCGACGGGATAGCCGCGACCCGGCGGTTGACCGAACGCGGTGACGCCCCCCAGGTGATCGTGTTGACCACGTTCGACGCCGACGGCACGGTGCTGGCGGCGTTGCGGGCGGGCGCGGCCGGGTTCCTGGTGAAACACTCCGCGCCGGAGGAGATCGTGGCGGCGGTGCGGCGGGCGGCGGCGGGAGAGCCGGTGTTGTCGCCGGGCGTCACCCGGACGTTGATCTCGCACGTGGCGGGACCGCGCGACGACCGGCGGGGCCGCGCCCGGGCGAGGCTGGCGCTGTTGAGCGAACGGGAACGCGACGTGGCGATGGCCGTCACCAGTGGACGGTCGAACTCCGAGATCGCGGCGGAGCTGTTCATGTCGGTGGGAACGGTGAAGGCGCACATCTCCAGCGCGCTCACCAAACTCGGCATGACGAACCGGATCCAGTTGGCCTTGCTGGCACACGACGCCGCCGAGGACTGACGGCACGGCCGGTGGCGGTCGCGTGGACTGGCCGGCTGGTACCGCAGGGCGGGCCGGGTACTTCTCTCGTCACTCTCGGGGGCCTCCAACCTCCGCCCCATACTTTGAGCGTAGAACGGCGGACGACGGCCCGTCCAGGCGCAATCCGGCGGCCTGTGGATGAGTACCCGGTTGTGGATAAGTCGGGAGGCCCCGGACGGGCGAGCACGATCCGGTCCGATGAGAAGGTCACGCGCCGGAACCCCGTCGGTGCCGCGTCGGGCATTCTCCGGGGCGCTACGACCGGCGGTCTAGGATGCCTCTCGTGTCGCCACGGCTCGCGCTCTTCGATCTCGACAACACGCTGGTCGATCGCGCCGCCGCGCACCGCCGTTGGGTCGAACGGCTGGTGGCGGACCACGGACTCGGGCCGGGAGCCGTCGAGTGGTTGATCGCGGAGGACGGCGACGGGTTGACTCCCAAGGACCGCTACTTCGCCGCCGTCAAGACACGGTTCGACCTGCGGGAGAGCACCGAGGAGCTCTGGGCGCGATACCGGACCGAGAAGCCGGCGTTGATCACGCCGGACCCGACGATCCGGGCCGGGCTCACCCGGCTGCGGGAACGCGGGTGGCGGATCGGCATCGTGACCAACGGCCGGGAGGACACCCAGGTCGCCACGATCATGCACGCGGGATTGAGCGGTCTGGTCGACGGCTGGGCGGTCTCGGGCGCCGAAGGGATCAGGAAACCGGCGACCGAGTTGTTCGCCATCGCCGCGAGCCGCTGCGGCGCCGACCTCTCCCTCGGCGGCTGGATGATCGGTGACAGCGCCGAAGCCGATGTCGGTGGCGGCCGGGCGGCGGGGTTGCGCACGATCTGGATCGACCGCGGGCGCATCTGGCGGGGCGGTGACGCGCCGAACCGCATCCGGCCCGACGCGACCGCGGCCATCGAGTCGCTGCTGGCCGAGACCTGACCGAGAACCCGCGCAGCCGATCGGAACGCAGTCCGGGACCGACGACGTCGAATGCCGGTGGCCATGCCGGTCACCGTGTGTCGACTCGGGAGTAACAGGTCTCGCCACCGCAGCCGGACGGGGTGTCATTCCCGGTCGGTGGGCCGCTCTCCCGATCGCGGCCCGGCCCCCGGCAACCAACCCTCCGCGAACAGGCTCAGCACCACGGGATGGTCGTCCGCGTGGTTCTCCGGTTTCGGCGCGGTCCAACGCCATCGTCCGAGCCGTATCCACCACCACAGGATCCACCACGTGAGGGTCCACGCCACCGGGACGACCAGTTGCCATTCGTCGGCCCAGACCTCGCCCGCCGCCCGGCTCGCGCCCCACGCAAGCAGCATCAGGCCGGTGACGGCGAACGAGCCGACGAGTACGTACCGCACCGCGCGATCCAGGGCGTGGCCGTGGCGGCAGCGGCGGCACCGTGGAATGTCGAGCCAACGGACCTTCCACTCCTGCCGCAGCCCCAGGAGCCGCTCCTCCACGTCGCGGTGCACGGCCGTCCGGAGGTGGTCGCCGGGTAGGGACGGGTCGCCGCACCACCAGCACTCGACCGCCATCCACCCAGCGTAGCCGCGAGGGACCCGGTGGGAGAGTGAACGGTTGTGGCGCAGTGGAAGTGGAGGAACGGACCGGTGCGTGCCCTTCGCCGGCACGCACCGGTGCCGACACCTTACAGGCGTTTGAGGGCGGCCTGGAACGGGTCCAGACCCATCGGGCCGAGGTTGAGCGCGTCGGTGTGGAAGGTCTTGAGGTCGAACTCGGCGCCCTTGCTTCGCTTGTAGTCCTCGCGCGCGGCCAGCCAGATCCGTTCACCGACCTTGTAGGACGGTGCCTGTCCGGCCCAGCCGAGGTAGCGGTTGAGTTCGAACCGCAGGAACGCCTCGTTCATGCGGCAGTGGGCGCGCAGGAACTCCCACCCTAGTTCGGGGGTCCAGGTCTTTCCGGGGGCGAAGCCGAACGGGTTGTCGGCGGGGATCTCCAACTCCAGGTGCATGCCGATGTCGATGACGACGCGGGTGGCGCGGAACGCCTGGCCGTCCAACATGCCGAGTTTGTCGCCGGGGTCGGAGAGGTAGCCGAGGTCGTCCATCAGCCGCTCCGAGTACAGTGCCCAACCCTCCGCGTGGCCGGAGCACATGACCCCGCGGCGCTGGAACCGGTTGAGGAGTTCGGAACGGTACGCGGTCTGTCCGATCTGGAGGTGGTGTCCGGGGACGCCCTCGTGGTAGACGGTGGTGACCTCGCGCCACTTCGAGAACGACTTCTGCTCAGGCGGCACGGACCACCACATGCGGCCCGGGCGGGTGAAGTCCTCACTGGGACCGGTGTAGTAGATGGTGCCGTCGCTGGTGGGGGCGATCATGCATTCGATGCGCCGCACCGGTTCGGGGATGTCGAAGTGCTTGTCGGCCATGTCGGCGATCGTGGTGTCGGCCAGTTCCTGCATCCAGTCGCGGAACTCCGCCTTGTCGGTGATGGTACGTTCCGGGTCGGCGTCCAACACCTCGATCGCCTCGTCCACGGTCGCGCCCGGCTTGATCTGCTGCGCGACGGCGGCCATCTCGGTCTCGATGCGGTGCAGTTCCTGCCATCCCCACGCGTAGGTCTCTGCCAGGTCCACGGCCGTCCCCAGCGAGAACCGGGAACCCCGCGAGTACTTCTCCCACCCGACGGCGTCCTTCTCCGGTGCCACGGGTGCCAGTTCGCCGCGCAGGAAACGCCCGAACTCGGCGACGCCGCCGCGCGCGGTGTCGGCGGCCGCGGTCAACCGGTCGGCGAGCGCACCACGGACCGGTTCACCGTCCACTGTGAGCCTGGACAGTAGTCCGGTGAAGAAGTCGTCACCCTTGGCGCCGAGCCAGTTGTCGGTCTGGACGGCGACCTCGGTGATCTGGCGTCGCGCGGACACGTTGCCTCTGGCGGCCTCGGTCCGGAGGGTCTCGGCGTAACCGGCGAGGGTGGCGGGCAGCTTCTCCAACCGGGACGCGATGTTGGCGGCGTTGTCGGCGCCCTCGGTGCCCATCAGGTCGAACACCGAGCGGGTGGAGTGCAGTGGACTGAAGATGACGCTGAGGCCGGCGGCGATGTCGCCCGCCTCGTGCCGTTCGACCGCCAGGGCGAGCCGTTCCTCCATCGTCTCCTTGGCCGCGCGTTCCCGTTCGTCGCCGGGTTCCTCGGCACGCAGCGCCGCCAGGGTGGTGCGGTCGTGGTCGGCCCGGGCGGCGAACCCCTCGGGCGAGAAGTCGTCGTACTCGTCGTCGCGGTCCTTGATGCCCATGCTCGTGGCGCGGATCGGGCTCATCGCCACGGCCTCGGCCATGTAGCGTTCCGCGATGTCGTCAATGCGTCCCATGGCCCGAGCCTACGTTAACGGGAGATCCCCACCGAGGCGGAAATCTCCCGTTTTGCGGCGTCACACCCGATCCGAGGCCGAAACGCTTGATCGATCTGTAACCCGCAGACTGCCGGGACGGTGCTTACCGGTCACGGACGGTACTGAGGCGGTCCGGGTTGCTGCGGCGGGTACGGTCCACCCTGCTGCGGTCCCGGCGCACCGGGTTGCCGGTACTGCGGCGGCGTCCAGTCGGCGTCGTAGCCCGCGATCGGCGGCATGCCGTCGCGCTCCTGCTGCGCGAACGGGTTCGGCTGCGCGGGCGGGTCGAACCACTCCCGGGACTGCCTACCCACGAGTCCCACCAGGGCGACGGCGCCGCACAGCGCGCAACCGATCACCACCACCGCGTAGAACCAGCCCTGAGCCCCGGTGACCATCGTGGACACCTTCGGATTGGCGATGGCCCCGAAGCCACCGCAGGCCGCCAACAGGCCCACCGCGCTCCACAACGCGGCCCCGGCCGCCCAGCGGCGGCCCTTCCACACCACCCGTCCGAGGATCGCGCACCACACCGCGACCAGCGCCGCGACCGGTACCGCGACGAGCCACGGCATGGTCAGCAGGAAGTTCGACGCCGCGGTGCCGATGGTGGCGTACAGGGCGCCGGCGAGCACGGCGAGCAGCGCCGCCACGAGGAACGCGATCGCCGCCACGGTCACCCGTTGCGGCCGTTTCCGTTCCGGGATGAAGGTTGACACGGCGGCCGTCTCCGGCCAGGCATTGTCGTCATACATGGCTATATCTTCCAATCCCGGTGCGGTACGGGCGATGCCCGGTGTACCGGATGCGCGGCCGGTACCCGCCACCCATTGTCCCGTGCCGGAGGCGTGACGGCACGCCGGTGGTTTCACGCCGGACCGCCGGGGGAGCCACGTCGGGAGAGCCCGGTCACAGGCCGTCACACCCGCGCCGCGGGCGGCGTCTCATGCCCGAGAGACCCACCACGGCAAGGAGGACACGATGGAAGCCCGTCTGAACGTCATGAGGAACCCGGTCGCCGGGAAGTTCATCACGCACATCCTCGGCGCAAACAAGGTGCTGACCGAGTCGGGGCTGTCCGCGACCACCCGGGAACTGGTGGCGTTGCGCGTCAGCCAGATCAACGGCTGCGCCGGCTGCATCGACATGCACACCAAGGAGGCCGAGGCCGCCGGGGAGACCGCGGTGCGGCTGCACCTGGTCGCCGCCTGGCGGGAGGCGACCGTGTACACGGCGGCCGAGCGCGCCGCCCTGGACCTGGCCGAGCACGCCACCCGGATCGCCGACGGGTACGGCGTCCCCGACGAGGTGTGGGAGGCCGCCGCCGCGCACTTCGACGAGGACCAGCTCGTCGCGCTGGTGTGCCACATCTCGATGATGAACGCCTTCAACCGGTTGAACGTCACGACCCGGCAGCCCGCCGGTGACTACGTCGCGGGCCGCCTGCCGCACTGAGAGACACCACCCGGCCGGTGCCGTCGCGGCACCGGCCGGGATTCCGCGCCGGGGAAGGTGATCCCGGTCTCGGCCTTCGCCACTCGGTCGCGTTGCGGGCGGAATCGAAGGGCGCGCGAGACCGATTCGTTATCTTTTCGGCGCATTGTCTATAGACACGTGCTCGCCCGCGGTGAACGACCCGACCGCGGCGGTGCCGCCGGCGCCCCTCACCCGCCCCCGGCCTCCCGCCCTCCGGTCGCCCTGTGAACGCACAATCCGTCCGGCGTGGCACCGCCAGCCGACTGGCACTGTTGGCAATGCGGCACCCGGCAGGGACAGGAGCGAGCGAATGACGCATCGATTCAACGGTTTCGCGGCTCTCGGCGACAGCTTCACCGAGGGCATGAACGACCTCGGCCCCGACGGGCGCTACCGGGGTTGGGCCGACCTGGTAGCCGACCGGTTGAGCCTGGGCCGTCCGGAACTGCGGTACGCGAACCTGGCCGTCCGGGGCCGGCTGTTCGACGCGGTGGTCGACGAACAGGTGCCCGCGGCCCTGCGGTTGCGTCCCGACCTGGTCAGTTTCGTCGCGGGCGGCAACGACGCGCTGCGCCGTCGTTTCAACCCGCAGCGGCTCGGCACCCGGTTGCACGAGGCGGTACGGGTACTGACCGCCTCGGGGGCGACCGTCATCCTGTTCACCTCGCCCCTGCCGCCGCCGGGGCTGCCGGCCGCCCACCTGATCAGGACACGGCTGTCCGGCCTCAACGACGCGGTGCGGCGGGTCGCCCAACGTCACTCGTCGGTACTGGTGGACCTGTGGAGCGACACCCCCCTCAACGACCGTTCCATGTGGAGCGACGACCGGCTTCACATGTCGCCGCTGGGGCACGCCCGGGTGGCCGCGATGGTGTGCGCCGCCCTGGAGGTCGAGGCCGACGAGGCGTGGAACGCGGCACCGCCGCCGGCGACGCCCGCGCCCTGGACGGCCCGGCGACGCGAGGACCTGAAGTGGGCCCGGGGACACCTGGCGCCGTGGGTGAGGCGCCGCATCAACGGGATCTCCAGCGGCGACACCGTCACCGCCAAGCGGCCCACGTTGGAACGCCTGCGCAAGGCCGCGACCGAGGCGGGTGCCTGACCGTGTTCAAACTGTTGTTCATCCTGGTGGTGTTGTTGGCGGCGGCGTGGGTCTTCGGACTCGCCGTGCAGAAGCGCCGCCGCCCGCCGCGCCGCTGAACCGTGCCCCCGCCCACCACCACCCGGTTTGGATCATCCACAATGCCCGATGTGCGTGTGCTCCCCGCCCGTTCCGCGGCGACGACGGAGTCGCCTTGCCTTACACCGTCGGCAACCGGCATCATCTAAGCCGTGGGAATCCTGCAGAAGCTACTGGGGCGTCGCGGCGACGAACAGCCCACGCCGCCGCCGGATCCGGCGGTGCCCGAGACCGCCGCGCCGGCCGACGGGACGGGGCGGCCCGAGGACCCCGAGGCCGCGTCCGGGAACGTGTCCCCGGACGCGCCCACGACCGGCCGCTCCAGTGCCGTCCTGGAGGACGCGGCCCCGCTCCCGGGCGACACCACCGGTGAGATCCCGGCGCCGCCGGCGCCCGCACCGGTCCCGCAGGCGCGCCCCTCGCCCGACACCGCGCCCGACGACACCGACACCGAACCGTCCGCCCCCGACAGCACGGAAGGCGAAACCCGTGACGCTGAGGGCACACCGGTGACCCGCGACCTCGACTACTTCGTTCCGGAACGGCCGCGCCGGGAACTGCTGGACCTGGAACCGCCGCCGCCTCCGGAGGACGGCCTGCGGACGCCCGCCAATCCGGCGCTGCCGTTGGACGTGGCGGGTTCGCCGCGCGCGGCGCTGCGGGACGCCGGGATCACCGTCCCCCACATGCAGAAGATCGTGCAGCGCGGTGACGTCCAGTTGTGGGCGTTCGGGGTCCGCGCCAGCGAGGCGCTCGGCTGGTGGCTGCAGGTGCGTCAGGTCCACGAGAAGACGGGTTGGCTGCCGGTCCTGTTGGGGTCGGCCGACGACTGGCTGGACAACGGGGAGGGCGTCCTCCACGAGGGCGAGGACGAACTGTCCCGCCTGGACGAGATCGACGCGGTGACGTTGCTGTCGGACAAGGCCGCCGAGGCCGGTGAACCGCCGCGCGGGGTGCCGATCCTCCCGACTCGGGGCGACTCCGACTTCGCCGTGCCCAAGAGCGACGGGCTGCTGGGCATGGTGCAGGCCGAGCACGGCTGGCAGATCCCGGCGCTGCTGCCGTGGAAGGGCTCCACCAACTGGGAGCTCTACGGTGCCGAGCACGCCGCGGTCCTGCGGATGTGGCACGAACGCCATGAGGTGGAACTGGTGTCCATGACCTGGGACATCCTGGAGCTGTACGTGCCGAATCCGCCGTCGGGCGACGACGACGTCCTGACCGCGGCGTCGCAGGTGCACGCCTACTGCCCGGACCTGTTGGCGGCGGGCGTACCGACACTGGACGACCTGGCGGTGCACATGATCCGTTCCCGCGCCTGGTACTTCCGCTGGACGTGACCGCGCACCGGGCGAGGGTCGTGGCGGTGAGGCGACCGGCCCGGCTCAGTCGACGGCGGGCACCTCGTGGACGCGGGTGCAGATGAACTCCTGGCCCGGTTCCTCCGGAAGCAGGTCCGGCCACATCGGATAGACGTCGCCGGTGGGCTCCTGGCCGGTCTCGGTGCCGTCGGGGCAGTCGTCGGCGTCGCCGACGATCGCCAGCACCTCCATCTCGGCGGCGTACTCCCCGCTGCCGTCGCAGGGGGTCTCCACGACCAGGTCCTCCACGACGGCGGCGCAGTCGCCCGCCACCAGCAGGCCACCGCCCGCGCCCGGGTCGCCCGGGTGCGGCGGGTACAGGTTCCGGGCGCAGATCAGTTCGTCGACGACCGGTTCCTCCGGCTCCTCACCGGATTCCGACGGTTCCGGCGTCTCCAGCATCGGCGGTTCGTAGACCGGGATGATCTGGTCGGTCCCGAACGGGCAGCCGGGGCGGCCCGGCGCCTCCACCGGTCCCACCAGGTCGAGGACCAGGATGGTCGCGTCCGGGTCGTCGCAGGCGATGCCGATGTAGTCGGTGGGTTGGTCCTCGCTCAACGGGACGGCGCAACCGCCCCGCACCAGCTTGTCCGGGTCGGGGATGACGACCGGCCCGCCCGGTGACTGCAACCAGATGCCCAGGACGGTCGCCACCACCATGCCCAGCGCGAGGGCGCCGAAGCAGGCCCCCAGGACATGCTGAAGGTGGTGTTCGCGCGTGGACTCCGCCACGGGTCCGTCGCTGGTTGACGGTGACAAGGGTTCCTCCCGCCGATCGGCTCACGCCAGTATGCCTGCCGTCGCCGCCGGCGGTCACCGCCGTCCGGCCGGGTGGGGCCGGGCACTCACCGGCGACGCGCCAGCCAGTACCCCAACTGCACCCGCGTGTCGGCGCCGGCGGCGTCCATCATCTCCTTGATGCGCCGCTGCACGGTCCTGGGCGACACCGCCAACTGCTTGGCGATCGTCTTGTCCGGGAACCCCTGCAGCAGCAGGGCGACGATCCGGTCGTCGAGACCGGGCGCTTCACCGGACTCCCCGGCGTCGAAGACCTCGGCGGCGCGTTCCCACACCAGGTCGAACAGTCCGGTCAACGCGTCCAGCAGCCCGCTGGGATGCACCACGACCGCGCCGGGTTCCCCCGACGCCGCCAACGGCACCAGGCCGATCTCACCGTCGGCGATCAACATGCGCAGCGGCAACGTCCCGGTGGCGCGGATCTGTTCACCGGCGGCGAGGGTGTCGGCGATGGACGCGAGCATGCCGGGCTGCTCCAGCATCGACCGTTCCAGTACGACCCGGTAGGTGACGCCGCGCGCCAGGGCCTCCGACTCGGCGGGGTTGTCCTCGGCGGTGACCAGCAGGGGACGGGGTTTCACGAAGGCCCGCAGTTCACGGGTGGCGCCGCTCTGCAACTGCAGGAACCGCTGCCGGACGCCCTGGGCGCCGGTGACGACCTCCACCAGGTCCTTCACCGAACCGGCGTCGCCGCGGCTGCGGAACAGTTCGGCCAGTTCCGCCAACGCGGTCTCGGCGCGGCCGAGTTCGTCGCGGCGCCGCACCAGCAGCGCCCGCAACGCCAGTTCCGGTGGCGCGGCCCGGAATCGCTCGTTCTCCCGGGTGGCGAGCCCGGCGTCGGCGAGCGACGCCAGCAGCTCCGCCGCCCGTACCGGGGTCGTGTCGATGCCTCCGGACAACCCGGCCGCGTCGGTCGGGCCGCCCGCCACCAGGGCACGGTAGGCCCGTTCCTGGTCTGGCGGGATGCCCAACGCGGTCAGCTTCACAGTCCAGGAGTATGGAGCAAACCGCCGCCGAACACCAAACCCGTGTGGACGTGGACCGGGCGGCCCGGGGAGTTCCCGGGCCGCCCAGTCGTGGGACGGCGGCACCTCAGGCGACGCCGTAGAGCCGCACCACGTACTGGTCGACGCTGTTGCCGTCGGCGTCGGTGGCGGTGATGTGCAGCGACGGGTACGCGCCCGCGTGCCCGGTGTTGTCCACCAGGGCCCGCCACGCGCCGTCACGGTACTCGACCTCGACGTCGGCCCAGTCGTACTCGGCCAGGCTCTCCACGGCCATGAGGTCGATCTCGTCGTAGTACACCTGCGCGGTGAACGAGACGATCTCACCCGGGTCGAACCCGTCCTGGCCGGTGAAGCCGACCGTCACCGGGGTCACGCCCTCGGCGGGCACCAGGTTGTACCCGTCGACGGGGATGTCGTAGGTCGGCATCAGGATCGGCAGCGCCGCGACGGACTCACCGGCGGGACGTTCGGAGTCGAAACCGAACACCGACTGGGTGGCCAGACCGATGTGCGTGCCGGGCAGTTGCCCGTTCAGCATCCGCATCCGGAACTGGGTCACCTGGACCTCGTAACGCGTGGACGGGTCGCCGGAGACCACGACCTGCCCGTTGGGCCAGGCGTTCTCACCGACGAGTTCACCGTTCTCGAAGAACCGCAGGTTGCCGACGTCGCCGAAGCCGCCGAGGCCGTAACGGCCCTCGGAGTCCTTGAACGGCGCGAACGAGAAGCCCATGAGGTCGCCCTGCCGTTCGGCGATCCGGCCGGGGGCGCCGTACAGGTCGGTCCACACACCGGTGTTGGTGGGGAGCCGGTTCCACACGGTCTCGCGGGTCTCTCCGGCCTCGTACACCCGGAACGGGTCGAACATCATGTCCGCACCGAGCCGGGAGTCGTTGCCGATGCCCATCTGCTGGAACGGGATGCCAGCGCTGTAGTACGCGGTCCGTTCCGCCGGTGTCGTCACCGGCTGCATCCCGGTCCCGACGAACACCTGCTCGTTCGCCGCCGACAGGGTCTTGATCGTGTCGAAGTAGGTGCCGGCCTCCCGCTGCGCGTAGAAGCTCTCCGACACGGTCGCCAGGTCGGCGTCGGCGACGTCGTACCGCTGACGCGCGCCCACCTTCCCGGTCTCGGTGAATCCCAGGTTGTACACGAAGGGGCTGGCCTCGGTGGCGACACCGTCGGCGTACATACGCCAGAAGCTGCCGAAACCGAAGTCCCCCTTCTTGACCTTGCCCTCGGTGGGCAGGGCGTACATGGCGACGTCGGTGTCACCGGAGTACACCGATCCCAGGGTCAGCCACCGTTCGTCGTTGCGGGTGTAGTGCAGTGTCGCGGCCCGGGCCTGGCTGGCCTGCTCGGTCGTCACCTTGATCCGGGTGGCGTCGCGGGCGTCGAACCGCAGTGTCGTGTCACCGGTGATCTCGATCTCCGGGTCGCCGACGTAGGTGTAGGACTTGTCGGCGCCGGACGCGGAACGCACGAACCCGGAGATCGACACGGTCCCGACGCGGGCGCGCAGCACCACGTCCTGACCGTTGAAGTAGTAGCCCTCGAACCGGTCCTCGTCCATGTGGAACACGTCGAGGAAACCGGAGGCGGCGGGCTGTCCGGCCCGGTCGGTGACCTTCACGGTGATCTCGGCGGTCTCCGGTTCCAGCCAGTAACCGACGGCGGTGGTGACCTGCACGCCCTTACCGGTCGCGACGATCCGGGCGCTGATCTCACCGAACGAGTCGGCGGAGACCTTGCGGGTCACGTCGGTGACGACCACCGGGACGGTCACGGAACCACCGGCGGGGACGGTCACCTTCTTCGCGGCCACCTGGAGCGCCGTCTTGGGCATCTTGCCGCCGTTGGCGCCCACCAGGTCGGTGACCTTCAACGACAGTTTCACGTTCTCGTCACCGGAGTTGGTGTACGTGATGGAGCTGCGCGCGGTCTCGGTGCCGCTGTGCGGCCACAGGAAGCCGCCCACCTTCACGCTGGCGGTCGCCTGCACGGTCGACTCGATCGCGCCGGGCACCCACAGTTCACCCGAACCCTGTTCGTAGACGGTGCCGGTGGCGTCCGGTTTGACGCTCGACGTCAACGCCTCCTTGATCTGCCGGGCTCCCCATTCCGGGTGTGCCTGCCGCACCAGTGCCGCGGCGCCGGCGACGTGCGGCGCCGCCATCGACGTGCCCGACATCTGCCGGTAGTGGTTGCCGCCGGGGCTGCCGGCGTAGGCGCTGGTGATCGCGACGCCCGGCGCGGCGATGTCGGGCTTGACCCGCAGGTCACCCAACGTCGGTCCCCGGCTGGAGAATGACGCGGTCTGGGAGTCCGCGTCCACGGCGCCCACGGTCAGGACCGTCTCCACGCAACCGGGCGAGGTCACGGTCTCTCGCAGGCCGGCGTTGCCGGCGGCCAGCACGAACAGGGTGTCGTCCTGTTCGGTCAACGCGCGGGTCGCCTCCGCGATCGGGTCGGTGCAGTCGGTGGGGACGTTGGTCCCCAGGCTCATGTTGACGACGTCGGCGCCCTGGGCGACCGCCCACTCCATGCCGGCGATGATCCAGGACGCCTGGCCACCACCGACACCGAGCACCTTGCCGACCACCAGGTCCGCTCCGGGCGCCATGCCCGCGCGGGAGCCGTCGGAGGCCTCGCCGGTACCGGCGACGGTCGCGGCCACGTGGGTGCCGTGGCCGTCGTGGTCGGAGGGGTTCCCACCACCGGTGAAGTCCTGGGACGCGGTGATCCTCCCGGCCAGGTCGGGGTGGTCGGCGTCGACGCCGGTGTCGAGGATCGCGACCGTGGTGCCCTCACCGTCGAAGCCGAGATCCCAGGCCTCGTCGGCGCCGGTCTGTTCGACGCCGGTGGTCGGATCCAGGTCGAACCCGGTCACCCTGGCGTCCAGCCAGATCCTCCCCGAGGACGAACGGCTGCGGCCGAAGGAGTCGAAGACGTCCCCGGCCTCTCCCTTGTCGACGGTGACGGCGGTCGCGCCGATCGACGACAGGGTGCCGGTGCTGGACAGTCCGGCGGTGCGCGGCGTCGGCCCCGTCGTGATCAGCGGGATGTCGTCGCGGTGCGCGTCGTCGTAACCGGACCGGACCAACCCGGTCACGTTGAACAGTTCCGGGTCGAGTGTCCCGGCGGCCAGCATGGCCTCCGCCTCGACCGGGATGACGTACACGTCGCCGCCCGACATGCGGGTGTAGTAGTCGGAGGTGGTGGTGAGCGATGCCGACGTGGTGCCGTCGGCGGCGACGTCCACGACCGCGACGTCACCGGTGATAAGGGTGACGGCGCTGCTGGTGGCGGTCGGTGCGGGCGGATCGGCGGCGGCGGGCGCGGCGGTGAACGCCACACCCGTCACCGCGGTGATCGCCGCGGCTAGTCCGGCGCCGATGCGGCGCCGGGCGGGTCTTGCGGACATGTGGTCTCCGGCCGGTCGGGAGGCGGGGCGTCGTTCCGGTGGCCGGGTACCGGCACCGGCCACGGGCACGCCGGGCCTCTGGGGGTGGGGGCTGGAGGATCCCGGCGGCCGTCCCCGGCCGGTGCGCCCCGGCTCACGACCGCCCGCAGGGCGGCCTGGTACGCGTCGTCCGGTGTGGCCACCGGGATCTCCCGGACTGAACCCTCCCAGAAGATCACCGCCGGACGGCGGGTTGAGCTGCGACGACAAGTCGCCATGGCGACTTGTCGCCACGCGGTGGCGACTGTTCGCCACACCGTCGGCACGGCCGGTGCGCACCGGGCCGGACGGTCACGGGTGGTCCGTCGCCCCCGGTGACCACACGTCCATCGCCACGCCGACCGCCAACGGATCGGACTGGACGTCGTCGACGGCCACACGCGCGATCTTGCCGTCGTCGGTACGGATGCACAGCACCTCGCCGGCCGACGGGTGCGAATCGCCGCCGTCGAACGTCCAGCCGTCCTGCCGGTTCCGGCCCGCGAGGACGTCGCACGCCTCGGGGGTGGCCGTGTCGGCCAGGCCGCCCGCCGACCACGACAGTTCGCCGCGGCCCGTGACCGTCAGGAATCCGTCCGGGCACAACGTCCAGATGAGATCGCTGCCCCGGTCGGAGACGGTGTCGGCGAGGGCGCGGACGCCGCCCTTCCATTCGTCACCGCGCGCGACGTCGAAGTCGACGACGAACGCCGGGCAGGCGACGGGGTCCCATTCCGGGATGTTGAGGTAGGTCTCCTGGGAGCCGTTGGGAACCCAGTCGGTGGGGGTCGGCGGCGGTGTGGAGGTCTGCGGCTGCCCGGCGGTGTCGGCGGGCGTGTCGGTGCGGGCCTTACCGGCACCGGCGATCTGGGCGAGGCCGATGACCGCGCCCACGACGATGCCGACGACGGTGAGCCACAGGCTCATCACCATGAGGCGGTGGCCACGTGTGTCCTGGGGTTGACCGGGGTGAGGGTGCGACGACCGAGGGTGCACGTTTGAATGTTATCCACGCCACACCACTACCGTCCTCAGCGGAACGGACGGACCGTCCCGGTCGGGCGCCGTCTCCACCGGACATGCCAGAAACATTGGGGCACAGGGTTTTCAGGCTCGATCACATTGTCCGGTGTCCAGGACGCCACTAGGTTGACGCGGGGTCGCGCAGGGAGTCGACATACACCGCCGGCGCACGCCGCGGGCCGTGGCACCGCGACGAAGGGCCACGGGCCGGGAGTTCGTTCCACCCGAGGGGATTCCTCGATGGCCGACACACCTCGACCTCTGCGCGGGCTGCCCATGCGCCGCGACGACCGGTTCGCACCCGCCACCGGGCTCGCCGAGCTGCGCGACCGGCACCCGATCAGTCCGATGATCTACCCCGACGGCCACCGCGGCTGGCTCGTCACCGGGCACGACCTGGCACGGGAGGTCCTCAGCAGCCCCCACTTCTCCAACCGTCCCGAACTGCTGCACTCTCCGCTGGACGCGCCACTGCCCACTCAGGAACGACCGCAGACGCAACCGGGCTTCTTCCTGAACATGGACCCGCCCGACCACACCCGGTTGCGGCGGATGCTCACCGGACAGTTCACGGTGAAGCGGATGCGCGCCCTGGAGCCCCGCGTCGAGGCGATCGTCGCGGAACGGATCGACGCCGTACTCGCCGCCGGCCCACCCGCCGACCTGGTCGCGGAGTTCGCGCTGCCGGTCCCGTCCCTGGTGATCTGCGAACTCCTCGGCGTCGACTACGACGACCGCGACGGGTTCCAGACCGACTCGCACACCCTGATGGACCTGCGGGTACCGGTGGAGGAACGCATCGCGGCACGGGAACGCATCGGCGCGTTCATGCTGCGCACCGCGCACCGCAAACGCGGGCGACCCGACGACGGGCTGCTCGGTTCCCTCGTCCACTCGGGCGAACTCGACGACGCCGAACTCGCCGGCGTCGGTTTCCTCATGCTGCTGGCCGGTCACGAGACCACCGCGAACATGCTCGCGTTGGGCACCTTCGCCCTGCTGGAACACCCCGATCAGGCGGAACTGCTGCGCGCCCGTCCCGCGCTCATGCCGCAGGCGGTGGAGGAGCTGATGCGGTTCCTGTCGATCGTCCACATGGGTCCGACGCGGTGCGCGACCGCCGACGTCCGGATCGACGGGCGACTCGTCACCGCCGGCAGCAACGTCACCGTCTCGGTGCCCGCCGCCAACCACGACCCGCGACGGTTCGACGGACCCGACCGGCTGGACGTCACCCGGCCCGGCACCGGGCACGTCGGGTTCGGCCACGGCGTCCACCAGTGCCTCGGGCAGCAACCGGCGCGCCCGGAGATGCGCATCGGCTTCGACGCCCTGCTGCGGCGGCTCCCCGGACTGGCACTGGCCGTCGACGCGAAGGCTGTACCGATGCGTTCCGATATGGGACTCTATGGGGTACATGAACTTCCGGTCACGTGGCGACAGGAGTGAAACCGTGCGAATCCGAGTCGACCGCCAGATGTGTGTCAGTGCCGGGATGTGCGCCCTCACCGTCCCCGAACTGTTCGACCAGGACGATGTGGACGGTCGTGTCCTGGTGTCCGACGTGACACCCGCCGAGGAGTACCACGACCGGGTGGAGCGGGCGGTCGACTCGTGCCCCTCGGGCGCGCTCCGGCTCGACAGGGCCACGGTGTGACGCCGTGATAGTCGAATACATCCGATACCGGCTCCACCCCGACCGGATCGACGAGTTCGCCGACGCCTGGGCCGCCGCCGCGCCCCTGGTCCGCCGCAACCCGCACAACCGGTCGCTGGAGGTGGCGCGCTGCCTCGACGATCCCGGCGTCCACACCGTCCGAATCATCTGGGACTCCCGCGAGGGGCACACCGAGGGCTTCCGGGGACACGCCGACTTCGAGGAGTTCACCGCGCACGTCGGGCGCTTCCACGACGCGATGGAGGAACTGCGGCACTACGAGGTGCTGGGCGGGATCTGAACCAGGGCGGGGCGGCACCCGCGCCGCCCCGCCACCGCTCAGTTGTTGGGTGGAGCGGCGTACACGTCGTGAACGAACTCCGACAGTTCCGCCTCGTCGAGGTGCTCCGCGAGGTCCGCCTCGCTGATCATCCCCACCAGTTCACGGTCGGCGATCACGGGGAGACGCCGGATCTTGTGATCCCGCATGACGCGGCACACCTCCGAGGAGTCGGCGTCGGCGTCGATCCACACGAGATCACCGCCGGCCATCTCCGCGGCCGTCACCTCGTTCGGGTCACCGCCCTCGGCGATGCACTTGACCACGATGTCGCGGTCGGTGATGATCCCCTGCAACCGGTTGTCCGAACCACAGATCGGCAGTGAACCGACCTGCTGGTCGCGCATCATCCGCGCGGCCTCGGCGAGAGTCCTGTCCATGTCGACGCACGTCGCACCCAGGTGCATCATGTCGCGCGCGTTGGTCATGCTCATCGCCTCCTCACTGAATGCGATTCCGTTCGCGGCACTCACGCCGCCTTCGGGTTCACCCTGACACGCCCCGGCGCGCCGCGTGCCCGATTACCGGACCCCGTGCGACACACCGGCCACCGGCGCAACTGCGCCCACGACCACCCGGCCCGTCACGTCCGGAATGCCCCATTCGCGGAAAACGCCCGCCCCGCGCCGCACCGCACGCCAGGATCGACGCCATGAAGGCATACCGACTCACGGACGTACACACCGCGCGGTTCGAGGACGTCGACCAGCCCACCCCGGGCGTCGGCGAGGTGCTGCTCAAGGTCGCCGGCGCCGGCGTGTGCCACTCCGACCTCCACATCCTGCACGCCGACGCCTGGCAACCACTGCCCATGACGATCGGGCACGAGGTCAGCGGCCGCATCGCCGAACTCGGTCCCGGCGTCACCGGCTGGGACGTCGGCGAACCCGTCCTGGTGTACCTGTGCTGGGGATGCGGACAGTGCCACACCTGCGCGTCCGGGTACGAGAACTACTGCGAGGTGTACAAACGCGGCATCGTCCCCGGCCCCGGGCTCGGCTACGACGGCGCCATGGCCGAGTACGTCATCGCCAAGGCCCGGTTCCTCGTCCCGCTCGTCGACCTCGACCCGGTCGACGCCGCGCCCCTCACCGACGCCGGCCTCACCCCGTACCACGCCGTCGACATCGCCCGGCCGAAACTGGTGCCGACGTCCAACGCCGTCGTCGTCGGAGTGGGCGGACTCGGCCACATGGCCGTGCAGATCCTCGCCGCCACCACCGGCGCGCGGGTCATCGCCGTCGACCTCGACGAGTCGAAACTGCGTCACGCCGCGGAACTGGGCGCCGAACTCACCGTCCCCTCCGACGAACAGGCCGCCGCGCACATCCTCGACGCCACCGACGGCCGCGGCGCCGAGGTCGTGTTCGACTTCGTCGGCGTGGCACCCACCCTGCGGCTCGCCGCCGACACCATCGCCCCGTTCGGGCAGATCGTCGTCGCGGGCCTCGGCCGGGGCACCCTCCCGTTCCCCGCCGACGGCCCGCCCGGCGGACTCCCCTGGGGAGCCGGGATCGTGAAACCCTACGGCGGCACCCGCGCCGACCTCCACGAGGTCATGTCGCTGGCGCGGCGCGGCAGGATCAAGGTCACCGTGGAACGGCACCCGCTCTCCGAGGCGCCCGCCGTCTTCGAGAAACTGGAGGCCGGCCGGATACCCGGCCGTGCCGTCCTCACACCGTTACCGTGGAATACCGGCACCGCCGCCCGCCTTGGCCTCCTTCGACACCACTCGACACAGGAGGAACCGTGACCGTCAAACTCAGCCCCACCAAGTGGGTCGCCGACCAGGCCCGCCTGTACGAGGAGTCCGGCGGGACCAAAGGCACCACCATCCACGGCGCGCCGTGCCTGCTGCTGGACCACCGGGGCCGCCGCTCCGGCGACTGGTACCGCACCGTCCTCATCTACGGCCGCGACGGCGACGACCTGCTGATCGTGGCCTCCAACGGCGGCGCCGACCGGCACCCGCAGTGGTACCGGAACCTGACCGCCGACCCCCGGGTACGGGTGCGCGTCGGCCCGGAGTGGTTCGACGCCGAGGCCGAGGACCTGTCACCCGCCGACCGGGACCGGGTGTGGCCGCACCTCGACGAGGTGTTCGCGCCCTACGCCGGCTACCGCCGCAAGACCACCCGGGAGATCCCCGTGGTGAGGCTGCGCCGCACCCACTGAACGTTCCGTGACCGGGCAGAGTCGTCGAAGCCGCGTCAGTGTCGTCCACATGCATTAACGTTTGGTCATGTGCCGTAGCGCCCATGACGCCGCCGTCGACCGGTTGCGTGCGGCGATGTCGTCGCTGCCGCCCGGATCGCCGGTGAGGCTGGGCAAACCCAGCTCCAACCTGTTCCGATTCGGTGCCCGCGACCGCGTCCCCGGCCTGCCGGTCGACGGCCTCGACACCGTCATCACGCTCGACGCCGACGCCCGCACCGTCGAGGCCGGCGGACTCATCACCTACGAGAGACTCGTCGCGGCGACCCTGCCGCACAAGCTCATGCCGGCGGTCGTGCCGCAACTGCGCACCATCACACTCGGCGGCGCGGTCGCCGGACTCGGCATCGAGTCCACGTCGTTCCGGTCCGGGCTCCCACACGAGTCCGTGATCACCATGGACGTGCTGACGCCCTCCGGCGAACTCGTCACCGTCACCGACGACGACGCGCTGTTCCAGGCGTTCCCCAACTCCTACGGCACCCTCGGGTACGCCGTGCGGCTGGTCATCCGGCTGGAACCGGTCGGCAACGCCGTCGCGCTCACCCACCACCGCCACGACTCGGCCGCCGAGACCTTCGACGCCCTCGCCCGGCTGTGGGACGACCCGGCCGTCGACTTCGTCGACGGCGTCGGATTCGACACCGGCGAGCTCTACCTCACGACCGGCCGCTTCGACGACGCCCCCGGCCCCACCAGCGACTACACCGGGCAGGCCGTCTACTACCGGTCGATCCGGGAACGCGACACCGACCGCCTCACCATCCACGACTACCTGTGGCGGTGGGACACCGACTGGTTCTGGTGCTCGGCCGCGTTCGGCGTGCAGAACCGGTTCATCCGGCCACTGTGGCCACGCCCCTACCGGCGGTCCGACGTGTACCGGCGGCTCGTCGGCCTCGACCGCCGCGTCGGACTCAGCCGGACACTGTCCCGGCTGCGGGGCGGCCGCCGGGAGGCCGTCATCCAGGACGTCGAGATCCCGTTGCCGGCGGCGGCGGCGTTCTTCGACGAGTTCTGCGCCCGCATCCCGATCCGGCCGGTCTGGATCTGCCCGCTCCGCACCGCCGACGACCGCCGCTGGCCGCTGTACCCGCTGCCCGCCGGCGAACCGTACGTCAACTTCGGGTTCTGGGCGACCGCCGCCCTGCCCGCCGACGCCCCCGACGACCACTTCAACCGGGAGGTGGAACGACTGGTCGCCGCGCACGGCGGCCACAAGTCGCTCTACTCCACCGTCCACTACGACCGGGAGGAGTTCTGGCGCGGCTACGACCTCGCCGCGTACCGCGCGGTCAAGGACCGCTACGACCCCGACCGGAGAATGCCCGAACTGTACGACAAGGTGGTGGGAGATCATGCGACTCGCTGAGGTGTTCACCAGGATCTACGGGGCGGACCCCCCGGTGGGTTTCCGCGCCTACGACGGCAGCAGCGTCGCCGCCGACGGCGGACTGCCCATCCTGGACGTGCGGCAGCCCCGCGCGCTCAACTACCTGGCCAGCGCCCGCAAGGTGGAACTCGGGCTCGCCCGCGCCTACGTCACCGGCGCACTCGACGTCGTCGGCGACCTGTACCAGGCCATGAGGTCACTGTGGTACATGGAGGTGAAACTGCCGCCGATGGAGTACCTGCGGCTGTTCAGGGGACTGGGCGGCCTGAAACTGCTGCGCCGTCCGCCGCTCCCGCAACGCGAGGCCAGTCTCGCCGGACGCAGGCACTCCAAGGCCCGCGACGCCGCCGCCATCGCCCACCACTACGACGTCGGCAACGACTTCTACTCACTGATCCTGGGCGAGTCGATGACCTACACCTGCGCCGTCTACGAGACACCCGAGACCCGGCTCGCCGACGCCCAGTACGCCAAGCACGACCTCGTCGCCCGCAAACTCGGGCTGCGGCCGGGGATGCGGCTGCTGGACGTCGGCTGCGGATGGGGCGGCATGGTCATGCACGCGGCACGGCACTACGGCGTGAAGGCGCTGGGTGTCACGCTGAGCCGCCAACAGGCCGAGTGGGCCGCCAAGGCCATCAACGACGCCGGGCTCAACGACCTCGCCGAGGTGCGGTTCGCCGACTACCGGGACGTCAAGGAGGGCCGGTTCGACGCGGTGTCCTCCATCGGGCTCACCGAGCACGTCGGGCCGGAGAACCTCGCCGACTACTTCGCGGCACTGTACGCGAAACTGCGCACCGGGGGCCGGCTCCTCAACCACTGCATCACCAAGCCCCACAACAAGGGACCGGCGATCACCCGGGGCGGGTTCATCTCCACGTACGTGTTCCCCGACGGCGGTCTCGCGGGACCCGGCAGGCTCGTGTCCCACATGCACGACACCGGTTTCGAGGTCCGGCACGAGGAGAACCTGCGGGAGCACTACGCGCTCACCCTCACCGACTGGGTCACCAACCTGGAGAGCAACTGGGACTCCGCGATCGAACTCGTCGGCGACGAGACCGCCCGCGCGTGGCGGCTTTACCTGGTGGGGTCCCGGCTCGGCTTCGAATCCGACCACATCGAACTGCACCAGATACTCGGCATCAAACACGGCCCCGACGGTGAGTCCGGGATGCCGTTGCGCCCCGACTGGTGACCGGCCGGGGCGGTTGCGGACGGTGGCGGTTGCTGGCCGTGGCCGGGTCTTGCGGTGCACTCGTCCGGTGGGCGTGTCTTGCGTGCCCTCGTCCGTTCCGGTGGGCGTGGGAGTGACGGCGAGCCCGGCCGCACCGGTCACGAACCTGAAGCCCCGCTGAATAACGGGTTGACGGCTTTTCACCCGATTTGAGACGCTTCGTGACATCGGGGTGGTTTGCCCCCGGTCGGGGTGGGGTCCGGCCGGTGCGCCGCGACTCCGGCGCCTGCGGCCCGTCCGGCGCTCACGGCTCGCGGCTCGTCCGGTGCTCGGGCACCGGCACCGGCACCGGCCACGAACCCCGGGCCGCCGACATCCGCGCGCGACCGGGGCCGGAGGGACGTGTCACGCCACCTCCGGCCCCGGTATTTCGCTCCCGGCGCGGTCGTCTCACCGCGCGGTCCCGCAGGTCAGCGGTACGACGGCGGCGCCACCTCCTTCGGAGGCGCCAAGGCCGCCGGGTCGTCCTGCTCCGGTTCGTCCAGCACCTTCGGAATGCCCCGCATCGTGAACAGCACCACGACCCCCAGCACGACCAGGACGGCCGCGCCGGTCAGCGTCGTCGCCGACAACGCCGACATGAACGCCTCACGGGCGGTCTCGGTCAGCCGGCCCGCCGTCTCGCCCGGCAGTCCCGCCGCGACCTCCAACGCCGTCCCCAGGCCGTCCTCGGCGTGCCGGGCCGCCTCGGCGGGCAACCCCTCCGGCAACGCCAGGTTCGACCGGTACGCCGCGCTCAACACACTGCCCAGCACCGCGATACCCAACGCGCCGCCGAGTTCGGTGGCGGTCTCGGAGATCGCCGAGGCCGCGCCCGCCCGGGTCCGCGGCACCGACGCCATCACCGTGTCGTTGGCGGTCGCGAAGGTCAGGCTGATACCGAACCCGGTGACGATCATCGCCACCACCAGGAACCAGTACGCGACGTCGATCCCGACCTGGCTGTACAACCCGAACCCGACCGCGGCGAGCAACAGGCCGGTGGCCGTCGCGGCCGCGCGCCCCGCCGTCTGGATCAGCTTCGCCGCGAGGATGCCGCCACTGGCGGCACCGATACCGGCGGGCAGGCCGGCCAGGCCCGACACCAGCGGCGACCAGCCCAACACCAGTTGGAAGAACTGCGCGAAGATCCACGACATGCTCATCATGGCGAACATCCCGATCATGGTCGCCGAGACCGTCGCCGAGAACGCCCGCCGCCGGAACAGCGACACGTCGATCAGCGGCTTCGCCAACCGCGTCTGCCGTACGCAGAACAGCACGAGCACCGCCAGGCCGACGACTCCCGGCACCAGGACCTCGGCCCGCCACGCGCCGTCGACGACCTCCTTCATCGCGTAGACGACGGCGACGATCCCCACGATCGACATGACGATGCTGGGCAGATCGAGCCTCCCCGGGTGCGGGTCACGCGACTCCGGCAGCACGAACGCGCCCGCCACCACGATCACCGCGCACACCGGCACGTTGATCAGGAACACCGAACCCCACCAGAACTCGTTCAGCAGGGCGCCACCGACCAGCGGCCCCAGGGCGAAACCCATCGCGCCGATCGAACTCCACAGTCCGATCGCGGTGGTGCGTTCCTTCGGGTCGGTGAACACGTTGCGGATGATCGACAGGGTCGACGGCATCAGGGTCGCGCCCGCCACACCGAGCAGCGCCCTCGCCGCGATCAGCAACTCCGGTCCGGTCGCGTACGCCGTCAGCAGCGACGCCACCGCGAAGCACGCCGAACCGATCAGCAGCAGCCGCTTCCGCCCGATCCGGTCACCCAGGTTGCCCATGGTGATCAACAGCCCCGCCAACGCGAAACCGTACATGTCGAGGATCCACAGCAACTGGGTGGAGGACGGGGCCATGTCGGACACCAGTTTGGGCACCGCCAGGTGCAGCACCGTCATGTCCACTGCCAACAACAACATCGCGAGGCAGGAGATCGCCAGCGTCCCCCACCGTCGTCCCGCGCCGTACACGCGCGGGCCGTAACTCGATACATCGGTCATGTCGTCAGCGTCACCCGGCGCGCTGACGACGGGCTCACCGCCGACTGACCGCCGCACCGGGACGGCGTCAGCGGCGGCGATCAGCCGTCAGCGGTGATCCACTCGTCCAGTTCCGCCTGGTCGAGATCCCGGCCGCGCGCCGTCGCCGCCTCGAACTCCTCGGGGGACAACGCCGCGCGGACCCGCTGCTCCAGCCGCTCCCGCTCCACGTCCCGGGTCTCCGGCATGCTGTGCAACCGCCCCGCCACCGCCAACAGTGCCGCCGCCCGCCGCGGGCGGTCCTCCGCGAGGTCGCACGCCGCGACCCCCAGCACCACGTCCGCCAGGCCCGGTTGGTCGACCCGCCGGTCCGCCATCAGGCGCCACGCCCGGCGGTGACGGCTCCTCGCCACGACCGGGTCGCCCCGGTCGAGCGCGGTACGGCCCCACGCCACCAGTACGTTCGCGCGGGCCAGGCCCGTGAAGAACCAGCCCTCCAGGCTGGCGTCCAGGGCCTCGCCCAACAGGCGCTCCGCCGCGTCGAGGTCACCGGAGACCCGCGCGATCTCCCCGAGTCCGCGTTTGGCGCGGACCCTGCCCTCCACGGACGCGTGGTCCCGTGTCAACCGTTCCGCCTCGCCGAAGAGCTCCGCGGCGGCCGGGTACTCGCCGGTGCGCAGCAGCAGTTCGGCCACGTCGCAGGAGAGTTCGGCGCGTTCCTCCACGGCACCCATCTGCTCCATCAAGCGGACCGCCCCGTCGATCAACTCGCGGAACCGGTCGACGGCGCCGCGTCGCGCCGCGACTGTCGCGAGGCCCGCCAACGCGTTGCCGTGCCCCCAGCGGTCCCCCACCGCCTCGAACTCGGCGCGGGCGATGTCGAACTCCCGTTCCGCCTCGTCGAGCGAACCCCCGTACATGCACGCGTACGCCATCCCCAGGTGCGTCACCGCCAGCGCCCACGAGTCGGCTCCGGCCTCCTGGTACACCGTCAACCGCCGCCCGAGGTCGTCGACGGCGACGCCCTGCGGTGGACCCACCAGCATCGACCACATCACCATGACCACCGGGTTGCCCGGCCACACGCCCGCCTCGATGTCGATCACCGGACCGACTCCGGCCACGTGGGACTGCAACGCCGGGTCGGGCGCCTCCAACGCCAACGCGTTCAACAGGCACAGCAGGTACTCGTCCCGCAGTCCCGGCGGCGAACCCACCGGAAGCCACCGCAGCAGCCGCCTACAGTACGTGGCGCCCTGCCCGCGCTGTCCCGTCGTCCACCAGTACCACGTCAGCGCCGACACCAGCCGCAGCGACCGGGCGGCGTCCCGCGTGGCGGTCACGGTGGCGATCGCGGCACCGAGGTTGCCGGACTCCCGCCGCAGCCGCTCCGCCCACCTCAACTGGTCGCGCCCGCGCAGCAGCGGGTCCGCCTCCTCGGCCAGGCCCAGGAAGTAGGCGACGTGCCGGTCCCGGAACCGGCCGGCCTCACCCGCGGCCTCCAGGCGTTCGGCACAGAACCGGTGGATCGTCTCCAGCATCCGGTACCGGCCGTCGTGGTGTTCCAGGAAGGACTTGTCGACCAGCGTCGTCAACAGGTCCCACGCCTCGGGCTCCGACTCGTCGCACACCGCCGACACCGCGGCGACGTCCGCGCCACCGGAGAACACCGTGAACCGGCGGGCCAGCCGCCGTTCCGGTTCCTCCAGGAGGTCCCAGCTCCACGCCACGACCGCGCGCAACGTCTGGTGCCGGGGCGCGGCGGTACGGCTGCCCCGGGACAACAACCCGAACCGTTCCTCCCCCAACCGGCGGACGATGTCGGCGGGCGACATGGACCTGGTCCGTGCCGCCGCCAACTCGATCGCCAACGGCAGCCCGTCCAACGCCCGGCAGATCCGCACCACCGGGTCCAGGTTGTCGGGTGTGATCCGGAAACCCGGCGACACCGCCGCGGCCCGTTCCGCGAACAACCTGACCGTGCCGCTCTCGCCCGCGACCGTGACGTCGGCGCCCGGCGGCGGCATCTCCAGGCCCGGAACCGGGCACAGCGTCTCGCCCGTGACCGCCAGCGCCTCTCGGCTGGTGACCAGCACCCGCAACCGGGGCAGCCCCGTCAGCAACCGGTTCACCAGGTCGGCGACCGCCTCCACGACGTGCTCGGCGTTGTCCAGCACCAGCAGCAGGTCCCGGTCGGCGAGGGCCGCCGACAACGCCATCGTCGCCTCCGACGGGTCCCATCTGGGTCCGTTGCGGAGGCTGAACGTGTCACGGACACCGAGCGCCTGGATGACCGCGACCGGGAGCTGTTCCGGCTCGGTCAACGGGGTGAGGTCCACGAAACACGAGTCGCGGGGGTACCGGTTGACGGCCTCGATCGCCAGGCGGGTCTTCCCGGTGCCGCCGGGCCCGGTGAGCGTCACCAGGCGTTCCCGTTCCAGCATGGACGACACGGTCTCCAGTTCGGCGTCCCGGCCGACGAAACTGGTCAACTGGGCGGGCAGTCCCGTCCGGTTCACCGGTGTCTCCGCCCCGGACGGCAGTTCCCCGCGCAACACGGCACGGTGCAGGTCGACCAGGGCGGGCGACGGGTCCGAGCCCAGCCGTTCGGCGAGGTTGGTGCGCAGCTCCCGGTACGCGGTGAGCGCGTCGGCGGTCCGGCCGCCGCCGTGCAACGCCCGGATCAGCAGGCCCCAGGACCTCTCGTGCAGCGGATGCTCCGCGGTGACGTCCCGCATCCGGTCCGCCGCGTCGGTGTACCGGCCCAGCCGCAGCCACGCCTCCACGCGGTCGCACTCCGCGCCCAGCCTGCGGTCCGCGAGCCGGGCGGCCCTTCCGGCGGCGAACCGGGCGTCACCGACGTCGGCGAGTGCCGGTCCCCGCCACAGCTCCAACGCCTCGCCCAGCAACCGGGCCGCGGTCACGTCGTCGCCGGAAGCCAGTGCGGCCCGGCCCCGCACCGCGAGGGCGTCGAACTCGACGGCGTCGACGTGTTCCGGCGGCACCGTCAGCCGGTAACCGGCCGGGCCGAACTCGACGTCACCGCCGAGCGGCTTCACCTCCCGCCGCAGCCTCGACACCTGCGACTGCAACGCCGCCACCGCGTTGCCGGGGGCGTCGGGCCCGTACAGCAGGTCGATCAGTCGCTCGGGGGCGACCGGTACGCCCGCGTCCATCGCCAGCAACGCCAGCAGGGCACGCACTCCCGGCCCTCCCACGGCACGCCACGCACCGTCCGGCCCGGCGATCCGGGTGTCCCCCAGCACGGCAACACGCATGCCGGTGATTCTCCCGCATCACCTCCGAGGGCCGTCGCCACGGCGGACGCGACGTATCCTGGATCAACTGTGAGCCAGGACCTCGGAGAACGCAGCTTCTACCCCCGCAGGGGCCGCGTCAGTAAACGCCACCTCGACGCACTGCACCGGTTGTACCCGGTGCTGGGTGTGCCCGCCGCGCCCTTGTCCGCCGGGGAGCTCTTCGGCCGGCACGCCGACGTGGTCGTGGAGATCGGCTCCGGGATGGGCGAGGCGACGGTCGCCATGGCGGCGGCCGACCCCGGCCGGGACCACATCGCCGTGGAGGTGCACCCGCCCGGTGTCGGCAACCTGCTGGCCATGGCGGAGGAGACCGGCCTGCGGAACCTCCGCGTCCACGACGGCGACGCCGTCGAGTTCCTGGCCCGGCACGTCCCGCCCGACGCGCTCGCCGAGATCCGGGTGTTCTTCCCCGACCCGTGGCCGAAGGCACGGCATCACAAGCGACGGCTCATCCGCCCGGCGAACGTCGCGTTGCTGCGGTCCCGGCTCCGTCCCGGCGGTGTACTGCACTGCGCCACCGACTGGCCGCAGTACGCCGAGGTCATGATGGAGGTCCTGGGCGGCGACCCGCAGCTGCGCAACCTGCACGACGGGGCGGCGCCGCGGCCGGAGTGGCGGCCGGTCACCAAGTTCGAGGAACGCGCCGTACGGGCCGGGCGGCCCGTGACGGACCTCCGTTTCACGCGGGTCCCGGTTCGCCACGGGCGGTTAATATCGGTCGCATCCCTCCCCGGAGTAGAGGCCCACATGAAGCACCGCCCCCTCCCGTTCGCGCTGCCCGCCTACCTCGTGCTGACGCTCGCCCTGGGCGGGGTCGTGTGGTGGCTGCTCTACACCGGATCCCACGAGGCGAGCCAGGTCGCCTGGTACTGCTACGGCTCCGAGTGCAGCACCGACGACTTCCGGGGTGCGATGCCGGTGATCGGCGGGATCCTGGCGGTGCCGTTGGCCGCGGCGGCCTGGCCGCTGCTGAGGGGTGCCGCGCCGGGCGTGTCGTTGCTGGTCGCCGCGGCCGCCGTCTGGACGGGTTTCACCGACGCCATACGGGATTACGGTGTCACGGAGGACTCGGTCGTCGGTTGGCGGATCGCGGCACTCGTGGTGGGTGGCCTCGCCGCCGTTCAGGCGGTGGTCGCGTTCGCTTCGGCGTTGCGGACCAGCGGTGTCGGTAACGCGTGGCGGGGGCGGCGGTCCGCGGCGGGGCGGGTCCACCGGTACGAGAATCCGCACGACGCGAAGGGTCCGGCGGTCGTGTCGTTCATGGACGCGTTCGAGACGCGGCACGACGTCCCGGTGACGGTGCGGCGTGAACTGGTGGGCCGGCCGGTGACGGTCTGGTACGACCCGACGAGTCCGCAGGACTCGACACGGGTCTCGGTGGGTGAACCGCAGTGGTCGATGGTGGGCCGGAGCCGGGACCAGGTGCACACGCGGTTGCGGGAGCTGCTGCCGGTGCCCGAGGATCACCGGCCGGAACCCGCGTCGGACGAGGAGGACGGGGCGACCGGTCCCGTCGACCTCGCCGGTCAGCTCGACCGGCTCGCCGCACTCCATCGGCGTGGCGACCTCACCGACGCGGAGTTCAGCGCGGCGAAGCGGCGGCTACTGGGCTGACGCGCCGGACCGGGCCGGTGCCGTATCCGACCCCCGGGCCGACGACATGACCGTCCACTGCGGATTATCCACAATCCGCGGTTTTCCACACCCCTCACCGCTACCCCCTCGACGGCACCGTCCGGCGGCCGTAGGCTCGACGCCATGGGGAGGAGGAGTGGCGGCCCCCACGCACTTTCGGGCGCGGCACCCCCGTCCACACTCAGCCCGGCAGGGCGTTCCGGCGCGGGTCGTCGACCGGCTGGTACCGGCCCTCCACGACCTCGTACCGCCACGCCGGTCCCTCCGCCGCCAACCGCCCGACCGCCGCGACGAGCCGGTCCACGTCGCTGATGTCGCTGCCGAGACCGACGCTCGCACGGATCGCCTGCCGGTCGTGGCTCACCGACCCGTCGGCGTGCCGGGTCGGTCCGGTGAAGTCGCGGGAACGGGTCACCAGCCGCCGCGTCAACGGGTGGGCGCAGAACAAGCCGTCCCGGACCCCGATGCCGTACTCGGCCGACAGCGCGGCCGCGACCAGTCCGGCGGGTAGTCCGTCCACGGTGAACGCGACGGTCCCGACGCGCGGCGAGTCCGGCCCGAACAGGTGTAGTTGCCGCACGCCCGGGATGCGGGAGAGTCCCTGCGCCATCCGGGACCGCAGCGCCTCCTCCCGAGTCTCCAGGTCGGACCAGGACGCGGTCCGCAGCGCCCGGCACACCGCCGCCAACGCCACGGCACCGACGACGTTGGGGCTGCCGCCCTCGTGCCGGGCCGGTCCGGTCCGCCAGGTCACCTCGCCGGTGATGTCGCCGACCGAGTAGCCGGCGCCGCCGCCGGGCAGGTGCGGGGGCGCGGCGTCGAGCCAGTCGGCGCGGCCGGCGAGTACCCCGGTCCCGAACGGCGCGTAGAGCTTGTGCCCCGAGAAGGCCACGTAGTCGGCGCCCCATCCCGCCAGGTCGATCCTGCGGTGCGGTGCCAGTTGCGCGGCGTCCACGACGACCCGGGCGCCGTGACGGTGCGCGATCCGCACGACGTCGGCCACCGGGAACAGTTCACCGGTGACGTTCGACGCCCCGGTCACCGCGACCAGGACGGGCGCGTCGTCGTCGGCGAGCACCCGCAGCGCCGCCGCCACCGACCTGACCGCCTGCGCGGGCGAGTCCGGCGCGGGGAGCCGGATCAGTTCCGGCCACGGCAGCAGGTTCGCGTGGTGTTCCGACTCGAAGGCGACGACGCGCGTCCCCGGCGGCAACGCCCCGGCCAGCAGCGTCAGCGACTCCGTGGTGTGCCGGGTGAACACGACGTGGTCGCCGGGGCGGCAGCCCGCGAACGCGGCGACCTCGGCACGCGCCTCCTCATAGGACCGGGTGCATTCCTGCGACAGCCAGCCGGCGCCCCGGTGTACGGCGGTGTAGCGGGGAAGGATCTCGGCGACGGCCTCGGCGGCGGCGCGGGAACACGGCGCGCTGGCGGCGTAGTCGAAGTTGGCGTACCGGACCCGGCGGCCGGTCAACAGCGGGACGTCCGGGGGAGCGATCGTCTCCAGGCCCTCGTGACCGGCCGGAGGACACGCGGCGGGCTCGGCGGGTGCGGCACCCGGGCGGGGCTGGACGAGAGCGGACGTTGACATGTCGCCTCCTGGCAGGTCGGCCGGACCTGTACCAGGCCCGCGGTTTGCCCGCCGCCTCGTGACGCCGGACCCGGTCCTCACCTGGGGCACCCCACGCGGAGTTGGGTTGCCGGACAGCAAGCCAGGGCTTGTCGCTGTCACTCATGACCTGGCTCGACGATAGCGGCCACCGCCCCGCGCGTCCAGCCCGTACCGGTCCGCGGGACACGCCGGGCGTGAGGCGCTGGTCACAGCGGCACGGCACCGCCTCCGAGTCCCGCCGCCGCATCGGGCGGCGCTTCACGACCCGTGGCCACTTCCCGCCGACCGGCCGACGACGGCCGGTCGGCCTCGGCGGTTGTCCACAACGCCGGGTTATCCACAGGCGCCGTGATTCGGCCTGGCGCCGCGCCCGGAACGCGTTCTAGGCTGAAGCCATCGGGGTGGAGGAGTGGCGGCCCCCGAGGTCCTGGGTGCGTCGGATCCGCCGGTACCCCCGGGCGGCCGGTTCGGCCGGGCACCGTCCGGTGAAGGGGCGGCGGCGGCCCGGTACCGATTAGGCTGAGGCGATGAACGTCGTCCCACCTGCCGGACCCGGCCCCGCCCCGGTATCACCTGCCGGGCAGCCGAACCCCGCGGCTCCGCCACCGTTCAACGGTCCCCGGCCGCCGTACGGTCCGCCGCCGGGTGGGCCGCCGCCGGAGCGGTCCGGTTTCCCGTGGCGTCGTCTGATGATGCTGTTGGCCGTGTACCTGCCGCCGACGGTGGGCGCGTTGACGCTCGCGTGGGTCATCAAGTTCTCGGTGTCGCCTTCGGGAATCGCCATCGGGGTCGCGGCGGCGGTGCTGCCGGTGCCGCTGCTGGTCGGTTGCGTCCTGTGGCTCGGCCGCTACAACCACCGCCCGGTCCGTTACCTGATCTTCTGTTTCGCGTGGGGGGCGCTGGTCGCCACGGGCGTGTCGGTCCTGGTCAACACCTCCGTCTCGGTGGCGTTGGAACAGGTGGACTGGGCGTTCCTCGACCACATCGACCGGCCCAGTGAGGACGTCATGCCGTGGCCGGACTTCTTCGCGGCGATCGCCTCGGCGCCGGTGATCGAGGAGTTGACCAAGGCGTTGGCGCCGTTCGCGATCTTCCTGTTCCGCCGCCGCCACTTCACGGGCGTCCTCGACGGCATCGTGTACTGCGGCCTGGCGGGGATCGGGTTCGCCATGGTGGAGAACATCCTGTACCTGGGCCGGGGTTTCGACCAGGGTGACGAGTTCTTCGGCATCGGGGGCGGGGTCCTGATCACGGGTATGACGTTCGTGATGCGCATCCTGTTCAGCGGTTTCGCGCACCCGTTGTTCTCGTCGATGATCGGCATCGGCCTGGGCATGTCGCGGCGGCGGCGTCCCGGTCCCGGTCGGCTGCTGATCCCGTTGGGCATGGTGGTGGCGGCGATGCTGCTGCACTCGGCGTGGAACCTGATCGCGTCGCTGGGTCCGGCGATCCTGTTGTCGGGTTACATGGCGGTGATGGTCCCGATCTTCTTCACGGTCGTGGGGGTGGCGTTGTGGCTGCGCGCCGCCGACGCCCGGCTCGCGGTGACGGCGCTGTCGGACCTGGTGGACGCCGGCCTGTTGAGCCCGCCGGAGATCGCGGCCCTGGCGACCCACCGGCGCCGCGGCGCGGCCCGGTTGTGGGCGCGCCGGGTCGCGGGGGACGCCGGGTTCAAGGCGATGCGGGAGTATCAGCGGTTGGCGACCCAGTTGTCGGCGACGCGGGACGCGGTCGCGCGCGGTTTCACGCCACCGGATCCGGAGACGGAACGGCAACTGCTGCAACGGCTCTTGACGTACCGGGAGGTGTTCACCGGCGCGGACCCGGCGATGCCCCGGGCGACGTGGGACGGCAGGTACTACCAGGTGCAGTTCCCCGACGGTTCGATCCGGCAGATCAACCCGCCGGTGCAGCCGATCATGCCGATCCCGATCATGCCGCCGGGGGTGCCCCGCCCGGTGCCGCCGGTGCCCGCGTGGCGGCCCGCGAGCTGACCGTCGCTTTTGGTCGAAGGCGACCACCGGAGTAGGCGTACCCGCTGGTAGTGGCCGCTCACATCCCGCCGCGCCCGGCTCGTCATCTCCAACGTTTCGGGAACTCTCAATGCGAGACTCCGGGCATGAAGCGTCTCATCATGTGCGCCGGGACGGCGGCCGTGCTGTTGGCCGGGTCCGCACCGGCGACCGCAACCGAAGCGTCCGACCGTCCCATGGCATCGGCAAGCTTCAACGACACGGTCCTGGCCGTCGTGCACCACGCGGGGAGGGTGTACGCCGGCGGGGAGTTCTCCTACGCGTTCCAGTCGGGTAGGCGACTGGAACGTCACCACCTGGCCGCCACCACCACGGACGGCGAGCTGACCGGCTTCGCCCCGGAGGTCGACGGTCCCGTACACGCGCTGGCGACCGACGGCCGTCACCTGTACGCGGCGGGGCGCTTCCGCGCCGTCGACGGCGTGGAGCGGCGGCGCCTCGCCCGGTTCTCGCTGGACACCGGCGAACTCGACCCGGACTTCACGGTACGGGTGGACGCCCTGCCCCGGGCTTTGGAGGTTCACGGCGACACGCTCTACCTGGGCGGGGACTTCCACACCGTCGACGGGCAGCCACGGGAGCGGCTGGCGGCGGTGTCCACCGACGACGGATCACTGCTGCCGGACTTCGCGCCCCGGTTCGACCAGGCGGTACGCACGATCGACGCCACGAACCACCGGGTGTACGTGGGCGGCGGGTTCACGGCGGTGAACGGTACGGCCGCCCGGAATCTCGCGGCGGTGGATCCGCGGGACGGTTCGCTGGTCGCCGGGTTCGCCCCCCGGGCGCGCGGGGTCGTCCACGACCTGGACGTCAGCGGTCCCCGGGTGTACGCGGCGACCGGTGGCCCGGGCGGCCGGGTCCACGCGTTCGAGTCGGACGGCGTGACGGCGTGGGAGCGCGCCGCCGACGGTGACGTGGCGGCGGTGACGGTGCGCGACGGGGTCGTCTACGCCGGGGGTCACTTCACGAAGGTGTGTGAGGGGGGCGAGGTCGACGACCGCGGCGACTGTCTGGGCGTGACCGAGGAACGGCAGAAGTTCATGGCGGTGACGACGGAGAACGCGTTGCGGGCTTGGAATCCGCACGCCGACTCGGTGATGGGGGCGTTGACGATCGCCTCCGGCGACGACGTGCTCGTGGCGGGCGGTGACTTCCTGACCTTCGCGGCGGGCACCGTCCGGCAGCGTGGCCTGGCGTTGTTTCCGTCGTGACAACGACGCGGGCCGGGCATACTCTTGACGCATGACCGATTCGATGCCGCGCTGGTCCGCGCCGGGCGCGCAATCCGCCCCGGCGACCCGTTGGCCACCGGTGAATCCGGTCGATCCGCGTAGGCCCGTGCCGGCCGGTGTGCCGCAGTGGCGCCACCGGCCGGCCGGTTCGGTGCTGCCCGCCCGGCCCACCTACCAGGAGACCCATAGGATCACTCCGGCCGGTGTCGGCGGTGGCGCGGCCGCCGCCGTCGTCTGGTTCCTGGTGACGGCGTTGCTGGGGGTCGACCTGGCCTCCACGATGTGGGTGATGCTCGTCGCAAGCCTGTTCGCACTGGGAGCCGCCTGGTTGCTGGCGAGCTACGGTGACCGGGGCGCGGCCGTCGGCGTCGCCGCAGTGGCCGGTGCCGCGTCAGCGGTCGTCGGGCTTGTGGTGGAATGGCACGCGCTCGGTGGTACGTGGATCCTCTGGTGACCATGTCCGCCTGCGACCCAATGACCTTCGAGACCACGCCGCGGCGAACCCGCCGTCGTGGTCCACTCTAGACTCAACTCTCCGGGGGTGCACGTTGTCCTATTTCGCCGCCGCTGCCGTCCGCTCCGACGGTGCCTGGGAGGCCACCGAGGTCGACCTGGACGGTGTCGAAGACCTCGACGAGGTCGTGGATCGGTTGCGTGATGTCAATCCCGACGCCGACATCTCGCTGCTGTTCGTGGAGGCCGATGACGAGTACCTGGTGGTGCTGCGACTCGACCAGGGCGATGACCTGCGCGTGTTCGGTTCCGACGCGCCGTTCGCCGAGGAGAGCCGCCTCGGCGCCGTCCTGTTGTCGGAGACCGAGACGGACGCCCCCGAGCCGGTCGACGACGACGATGACACCCCGGTCAAGAGCGAGCTCGACGCCGAACCGGTCGGTGAGGCCGATCTGCTCGCCGACCTGGGTGTGTCGGCGTCGATGCTGTTGACGCTGTGCGCCAAGGACGGGATGCTGCCCTCCGACGTCACCGCGGAGGTCGCCTCCCGGATCGGCTGCGGCGAGGTCATGGAAGAGGTGCATGACGCCTGATCCGCGCCATGTGGCGTGGATGCGGGCGGCGCTGGCCGTGGCGGCCGAGGCGGGATCCGACGTCCCGATAGGCGCGGTCGTCGTCGGCCCCGACGGTGACGTGCTCGCCGCCGCCCACAACGCGCGGGAGGCGACGGCCGACCCGACCGCGCACGCCGAGGTGCTGGCGTTGCGTGCGGCCGCGCGACGGCACGGCGACGGTTGGCGGTTGTCCGGTTGCACGCTCGTGGTCACGGTGGAGCCGTGCACGATGTGCGCGGGCGCGATCACGCTCGCCCGGATCTCGACCGTGGTGTTCGGCGCCTACGAGCCGAAGACGGGTGCGGTGGCGTCCCTGTGGGACGTGCTGCGGGACCGGCGGCTCAGCCACCGTCCGGAGGTTCACGGCGGTGTGCTCGCGGAGGAGTCGGCGGAACTGCTGCGCGGGTTCTTCGGCCGGCAGGAGTGACCGGCACGGTCACCGGGGTGGTTCGGGTGCGGTCAGGTATTCGATGAACCGGGCGCGCAGTAGTGGCTCGACGTCCCCGTAGTCGGTGTCGTGGCCGGTGAGTTCGTGCCACATCTCCACGACGGCGTCGATGGCGGGACCGACCGATCCGAGTGAGCCGTCCACCTCCTCGGCCTCCTGCGCGTGCGGCAGTCGTTGCACCACCTCCCAGAAGAACGACAGGTCGTGCCGCCGCCGGGCGAGCGCGAAGGCACGTTCCCGCAGCTCGGTGGTGCTCAGTTCGTCCAGGGTGGATTCGTCCATCGCCTCAGCATAGTCCCGTCCGGGGCGGCCCGGCGGGTTCGCCGGACCGGTCGACCGGTTCCGCGGCGGCGGCCCGGTCACCCGACACTTGCCCGAATCGGGGCGGTTTCACGCATCCGGGTTCTAAGGTCGTGACGGGGGGTGGCAGGCGTGACCACCGTGGTACGCGCGGGCCTTCCCGGGTGCGCCGCCACGGCGCCCCGCCGAAGTTCCGGCGGTGTGCGTGGGCGGCGACGTCACAGCGGATTCGACATGCCCGAAGAGGAGAGATGAGAGCTCGTTTCACACGCTGGGCCGTGGTGGCCCTGTTGGCGGTGGTCGCGGGGCAGGTCCCCGTGTCGGCGGCCGCGCATCCGGAGACCGCGGCGGGTCGCGGCGGCACCGAGCCGGGCACCGTGGCACCGCAGTTCCTGTTGGTGGTGCGGTCGGCGGGGGTCGAGGCGGCGCGCACGGCGACCCTGTCGTGCGACCCCGCCGTCGGTGGTTCCCATCCGGACGGTATCGCCGCGTGCGCGCAGCTGCGCGACGCGCAGGGGCACGTGGAGCGGATCCCGGCCTCGGTCCAGTCGATGTGCACGGCCCAGTACGACCCGGTGACCGTCGAGTTGCACGGGCGGTGGGGTTCGCAGAGCCGGTACTTCACCGGCGAATTCGGCAACTCGTGTGAGGCGGTGGCCGCGACCGGAGGGGTGGTCTTCCGGTTCTGACGGCGATGCCCGGTGAGCGGCCGAGGCGGTTTCGGGGCGCGGCGTGACCACGTGCCGGTCATGTCGTGCCCGTCCGCCGGTGGCGGCGACGCGGTGGACCGGTCGGTCGGGGGGTGTCGCGGCCGACGGGGGCCGGACGAGAGTGCGCCGGCTCCCGGACAGGAGCCGGTCGGGTCAGCGCTTCTTCAACCAGTCTTCTTCACGCGGTTCGTCGTCTACGCCCTTGTCGGGTACGTAGTCGGCGTACGGGTCTCGGTCGTACTCATCGTCCGCCGATCCACCGCCGCTCAGTTCGCGCTCCAGCGCGTCGAGGTCGGTGTTCGGCGAGTGGTACTTAAGCCGCCGGGCTACCTTCGTCTGCTTAGCCTTAGCTCGGCCGCGCCCCATATGGCTCGACCCCCTCGCACAGAATCATCGGGGTCACCGCATCGGCGCCCCGGAACAGTTGACATCTCTCGTGGCTCCTACGGTACAGCGCGATGTCTGGCTTTCCCACCCGGCCCACCGACGAATGGGGGGCGATTTTTCGGCGCAAACAGGGCAATACCGGACGAAACTCCGCAGGCGGTGACGCGGAATACGGTAACGGCCGACCGGCCCGACGACCCGCTACCCGTGGCATCGATCACGGCGCCCGCCGACGGGTCGGGAACGGGTGCGCCGGCGGAGACGACGAGGCCCCGGCCGCGCGTGGCGGACGGCCGGGGCCTCGGGTCGTCAGGGCAGGTAGATGGAGCGGAGCCGGCCGCACTCGGCCATCCGCCGTTCGGCCATCCGGTCGGCCGCCACGGCGGGCGGGACGCCCTCGGACTCGGCGGTCCGCAGGATCCGGCCGGTGATCTCGAAGATCTGGGAGGCCCGCCGCTTGGCCCGTTCGAAGTCGAATCCGTGGATCTCGTCCGACACCTGGATGACACCCCCGGAGTTGACCAGGTAGTCCGGTGCGTACAGGATGCCGCGTTCGGCGAGCATCTTCTCCACACCCGGGTGCGCCAGTTGGTTGTTCGCCGCGCCGACCACGATGGACGCCCGCAGGATCGGCACGGTGTCGTCGTTGAGCGCGCCACCCAGGGCGCACGGCGCGTAGACGTCGATGTCGGAGGTGATGAGCGCGTCGGTGTCGTCGACGAACTGGACCTGCGGGTAGTTGGTGGCCAGCCAGCCGCGCGCCTGCTCGGAGACGTCGGTGGCGACGACGGTCGCGCCGTCGTCGAGCAGGTGCTTCACCAGGTAGCGCCCGACCTTGCCGACGCCCGCGACGCCGACGGTGCGGCCGGCGAGACTGGCCGCGCCCCACCGGTGCTCGGCGGCGGCGCGCATTCCGCAGAAGACCCCGTACGCGGTGAGGATCGAGGAGTCCCCGGCTCCGCCGTTCTCGGTGGACCGGCCCGTCACGTACCGGGTCTCCTTGGCGATGACGTCCATGTCGGGCACGTAGGTGCCCACGTCGCACGCGGTGTAGTACCGGCCTCGGAGTGATTCGACGAAGCGGCCGTAGGCGCGCAGCAGCGCCTCGGACTTGTCGGTCTCGGGGTCGCCCCAGATGACGGCCTTGCCGCCGCCCAGGTCCAGTCCCGCGAGTGCGTTCTTGTAGGCCATGCCCTTGGAGAGGTCGAGGGCGTCCCTGACGGCGTCCGCCTCGCTCTCGTAGGGATAGAACCTGGTCCCTCCGAGCGCCGGGCCGAGCGCGGTGGAGTACACCGCGATGATGGCCTTGAGACCGGAGTGCTTGTCCTGGCAGAAGACGACCTGCTCGTGCCCGCTCAGGTTCGGTGGGGCTTCGAATACGCCCATGATGTGCCGCTCCACGGTGTCGTTAGTCCTTATGGGACGATTATGCTGCCGGCGGGGGTGTTCGCCGTCGTCGGATCGGTGCCCGACCGTGGAATCGCCTCCCGGCTGGAATGGACTCCACACCCAGACCCTAAAGGTCCAGTTGGTGGGACACGCCCCTGTCCACGGGTTACGGCCGGATCGCCGATCGACGGCTGCGTGACACCGCCCGCTCGTGCGAAGATCACGCAGTGACCGTTCCGACCGCCGCGTACCTGCGGGTGTACGAACCGCTCGCCGCGTTCAGCGCCGAGCGCGCGTCGTGGTGGCGGCGGTACGCGGCGGAGGGCAGGGGCGTGCCGGTCGAACTCGGCCCGGTGCGGCAGCGTCGTTCACTGTACGAGTCGGGCGGCCTCGCCACCCGGCTTCCGCAGGTGCCCGACGAGGCGTACGTCCTCGACGGCGACGACGGCCCGCTGATCTGCCCGTGGCAGTTGCACCCTCGGATGGCGGCGTCGGTGCGGGGACTCGCCGACGGGGTCGCGAGCCTGCGACTGGCGACCGCGTTCGTCGCCCCGGAGGTGGCGGCGGAGGCCGCGGCCACCGGTGACGGCCCCGACGCGCGTCACCGCCCCGACGGGACCGCCGTCTACCACGAGCACATCGCCACCTGGCATCTGCCGAGCCGCTGGTTCGTGTGCGTGGAGGCCGCCGAACGGGAACTCGTCGTCACCGAGGAACGGCGGACGTGCCGCTACCGGGTGCCGATGGCGCGGGCACGTCACCGCGCGCACCGGGCCCACGAGGTGCTGCGGGCCTCGCTCGGCGCGGACAACCCGGTGACCCGGGCGGTGCGGGAGCTGAGCGAGTGGCTGGCGGTCTTCCACCCGCGCTCGGTCGTCGAAGTGGACTACGGTGGCCTGGTGTGGGTACTCTCGGCAGCTGAACTGCGCGCGGACGTCTCACCCCGGCTGGTGCACGAGGGCCTGCTCGCCCTGGCGCGCGGCGACGTCGTGACGGCCGGTCGGCATTACGAGCAACTGATGCGGCAGTGGCGCCGGATACGGGTACGGGAACGCAGCAACTGACCCACCCATATCGCGATAAACCGGTGTAAAACCGGATATATACCAGTTTTCCCCACCTGTCGGCTGAATCACTTTTGACCGTTCGGCCTATGTCACGGGGTGCATTCGCATCGGACCATGGAGGCACGTTAGATCGTCGGCCCCACAAGTGCGATTGCGTATCTCTTGACCCTGGAGGAGAACATCCATGGCAGCGCGAATGCAGGACCCCGAACAGCTGCTCACCCCCGCAGAAGTGGCGTCCATGTTCCGTGTCGACCCCAAGACGGTCACCCGGTGGGCCAAGGCCGGAAAGCTCAGCGCGATCCGTACCCTCGGCGGCCACCGGCGTTACCGTGAATCCGAAGTACGCGACCTGTTGCAGGACCAGATACCCGGTCAGCGGGAAGCATCCGAGGACTGAACGCCCGACCCCTTCATTCGTCAAGCCGGCACCTGACGGAAGCGATGCCCGGCGCATGGGCTCGCCCAAGCCCTGATCCCCGACACAGACCACCGCATCGGGCGGCGAGGCTCCTCGCCGCCCGATGTGCTGTCACCGCCCTCACGCCGTAACCTGGTTCTCCGTGGACGTCACCGTGCTCTCCCTCGTCAACGGCGCACCCGGTTGCGCGCCCCGCACACCGGTCCTCGCCTGCGCCGACGCGCTGCGGGCCGGCGGGGCGACCGTGGAGCTGGTCGACGCCGTCGACGACGCCGGGATCGACGCGGCCGTCGCCTCGGGCACCCGGCTCGTCGTGGCCGCCGACACCGACTCCCAGGTCCGCGCGGTGCTGCGGCGGGCCGTACGGCGGCTCGCACCACCACCGAGCAGCCGCCCCGACGACCTCCCCGGTGACCGCACCGTCCCCGACCTGCCGCCGCTGGCGGTACTGCCGTTGGCGCAACGCCCCGACCTGATCCGCGACCTCGACCTACCCGCCGAACCCACCGCCGTCGCGGCGGCCGTGCTCGGCGGCCGGGTGAGGCGCACCGACCTGCTGCGCCACGACGGCGGCGGCGTCACCGTCAACGGTGTCCGCATCGGCGGTGGCGACCGGCCGTGGCGGGGCCAGATCGCCTTGGACGACCTGGTGTTGTCGGACGGCAGCGAACCCGTCATCACGTGCGTGGTCGCCAACGCGGGCGGTTACGGCCGGATCGACGGCCTCGGCATGTGCGAACCCGATCCCGCGGACGGGCGGCTCGACGTCGCGGTGGCGGTGCCGTTCGTGCACCGGGGTCTCGTCAAACGCCGCACCCGCGTGGAGGTCCGGCGGGCCAGGGGCAGGGCTGTCGCGATCACCCCGATGGCGGAGGTGCCGCACCTCGACGACGGGACCGTCTCGGACCTCAACCGGAAACGGACCTGGTGGATGGAACGCGCCGCGGCCGGGTGGTACGTGCCGGATTCCGCCTGATCCCGTCCCGTGGCGGCGATACCGACACCGAACTGTTGGCTTGTCGGCCCTGCCGGATTGGCCGGGAACCCGTAACGTGGAGCAGTCGGCGTCGCCGGCAGGCCCCGTCCGCACGACGGACGGCCTTCCACGGCACGCCCCGCCGTGGGCGACGCGCGATTCAGCAGTTCGGGCCTCGACGACGGGGCCCAAGGCCACGAGGAGTGAGCAGTGGAGAATCCGCGGACCGACCCGGCCCAGTCCGTGCCTCCCTCGACACGTCGACCCGACGAACCGGGCGACGAACCGGACACGCGACGGTTCGGCGCGGCGGAAGCCGCACCGGAGGAGGAGACCACCGAACAGCACTGGTCGCCGTTCGCGCCGGCCCCCAACCCCGCGGGCGAGGAACGCCCGGCGCAGCACGTCACACCCCCGCAGCAGGCGCCGCAACCGGCGCCCGGCCTCAACCCGGCCACCCAGCAGCAGCCGGTGGTGGCCCCGCCGCCGGGCTACGCACCGCCCTACCGGCAGCCCGGCCAGGCGGCTCCCCCCGTGCCGCCGCCCCCGCAGCAGGCCCCGCCTCCGGGGTACCCGCCGCAGTCGGGTCCGCCGCACAACGTCCCACACAACGTCCCGCCCCACGCGCCACACAGCGGCGTACCGGGTGGGCCGCAGTCGGCACCGCCGCACCCGGGGCACCCGCCGGTGAGCCCGGCGCCACCGGCGAACCTGCCGGTGCCGTTCCCGGATCAGACCGGTGCGTTGGAGTCGATGCCGGTCACGGCGGACGACTTCGCGCGCCGCCGCAGCGTCGCCCCCGTCAAGCCGGTCGCGACCATGGGGCCGCGGGCGGCGTTGCGGAAGACGACGTTCGGTCTGGTCTCGCTGCCGCCCAGCAGGCGGGAACAGGAGGTGCTGCGTTCCACCGAGGCGGTGCGGCGCAACTTCGGCGGCCTGCGCCAGATCACGGTCGTCAATCCCAAGGGCGGCGCCGGGAAGACCGTCGCGGTGTTGATGCTGGCGATGATGTTCGGGCAGCGCCGTGGCGGTTACGTGCTCGCCTGGGACAACAACGAGACCCAGGGGACGCTGGGAATGCGCGCGCAGCAGGACTTCCACCACCGGACGGTGCGTGACCTCCTGCGGGACCTCGAACACTTCTCCGGCCCGACCGGCCGGGTCGGGGACCTGTCCCAGTACGTCAGGGCGCAGGGCGAGGCGATGTTCGACGTCCTGGCGTCGGACGAGTCGGCGACGGCGGGCGAGATGCTGACGTCGCGGGCGTTCGCGGACATCCGTGAGGTGGTCAGCCGGTTCTACAAACTGATCGTGGTCGACACCGGCAACAACGTGCGGGCCGCGAACTGGCAGTCCGCGATGGACGCCACCGACCAGCTCGTCGTGACGATGTCGGCGCGCAACGACTCCGCCGAGACGGCGGCCCGGATGCTCGACCACCTCGAACAGAGCGGCCGGCAGCAGTTGGTGCGGCAGGCGGTGACGGTCGTGTCGATGCCCGCGCACCGCAAGGACCTCGACCTTCCGGCGGTGCAGCGTCACTTCTCGGCGCGTACCCGGGCGGTGTTGCTCGCCCCGTACGAGAAGCTGCTCGACTCGGGCGAGCCGATCCGGTACGGGATGTTGAGCCCGGCGAGTCGTGAGGCGTGGCTGAAGATCGCCGCGGCGGTGGCCGAGGGACTGTGAGGTCGGCGCGGGAGTCCGCGCGCGAGCGGTGCGGGGCGCGGAACCCCACCGCGCCCGCGCGGTGCGGCGCGCGTCGGCGGACCCTGTACAGCCCCACCCCATTCCGGGGGACGAGCCACCCCGAGACGAGGTCAAACCTCCCATCGTCACGGTGAGTCGTCAAGTGGTTATCCACCACGTGGACGGTGTGGAGTGGACGGAGCGGTACGAACGGTGAGGTGGTGGCTGGCATCCCCGCCGCCGGGCACCGCACCCGTCACCGGCATCCCCGCCGACGCCTGAACGGTCCGCACCTCCACGGCGGCCGCACCGGAGGCGGGCGGGCACAATTGACCGCGATGAGCGAATGGCTGGCGGGACGGTTGTCGGACTGGTTCGCCGTTCACGGTCGTGACCTGCCGTGGCGGCGTGAGGGCACCACCGCGTGGGGTGTGCTGGTCAGCGAGGTGATGTCACAGCAGACCCCGGTGTCGCGGGTCGCACCGACGTGGACGGAGTGGATGGCGCGCTGGCCGGATCCGGCGAAGTTCGCGGCGGCGTCGCAGGCCGACGTGTTGCGGGCCTGGGGCCGGCTCGGTTACCCCCGGCGTGCCCTGCGCCTGCACGAGTGCGCCGCCGCCGTGGTGTCACTGCACGGCGGCCGCGTCCCCGACGAACTCGCCGACCTGTTGGCGTTGCCGGGTGTCGGAACGTACACCGCGGCCGCCGTCGCGGTGTTCCACTACCGGCGACGGCACGCCGTGGTCGACACGAACGTGCGGCGCGTGGTGGCGCGGTTCGCGGCGGGCCACGCCGACGCGGGCGCGGCCACCACCTCCGCCGACCTGCGGGCCGCGGCGGCGCTGCTTCCGGAGGGTGACGCCCGGGCGGCGGACTTCTCGGTGGCGTTGATGGAGTTGGGCGCGCTGGTGTGCACGGCGCGGAAACCGGAGTGCGGCCGGTGCCCGATCGCGGAACGCTGCCGGTTCAAGGCGTCCGGTGCGGTGTTGCCTCCCGGCCCGAGTCGCCGTCCGCAGCGGTACCACGGCACGACCCGTCAGGTGCGGGGCAGGATCATGGCCCTACTGCGGGAGACGACGGAACCGGTGACCCGGGTGCAGATCGAGGGTCTGTGGCACGAACCCGCCCGCCGGGAGGAGGCGTTGACCGGGCTGATCACGGACGGCCTGGTGGAGGCCGTGCCGGGTGACAGGTTCCGGTTGCCGCACTGACGGGTTTGCGTTGGCCGAGACGACGGGTAATCCCACGTTCAGGGGGATCATCATGTCGGAACCCACGTTGGAGTTCGTCGGGACGGCCACGACCCTGCTGCGGATGGGTCCGTTCACCCTGCTGACGGATCCGAACTTCCTGCACCGGGGGCAGCGCGCGTACCTCGGGAAGGGCCTGTTCTCGAAGCGACGCACCGAGCCCTCGTTGCGTCCGGAGGGGTTGCCCGGACTGCACGGCATCGTGTTGTCGCACCTGCACGGCGACCATTTCGACCGGGTGGCGAGACGGGCGCTCGACCGGCGGCTGCCGGTGTTCACGACGCCGCACGCCTACCGTCGTCTCCGGCGGTGGGGGTTCGGTGAGAGCCTGGGCATGGCCCCGTGGGAGTCGACGACCCTGACCGACGGCCTGCACCGGCTCACGATCACGTCCACACCCGGTGTCCACTCACCCCGGCCGCTGCGGGCGCTGCTGCCGCCGGTGATGGGCACCGTCTTGGAACTGAGCGGCGGCGACGCCCCACCGTTTCGGGTGTACATCAGCGGGGACACCCTTTACCGGCCGTGGCTCGCGCAGGTGACCGAGCGGTGCGGGCCGTTGGACGCCGCCGTGGTGCATCTGGGTGGAACCCGGATTCTGGGTGTCCTGGTGACGATGGACGACCGGCAGGGCGCCGACCTGGTGGAGACGTTGCACCCCGGGGTGACCGTGCCGGTCCACTACGACGACTACGGTGTCTTCCGGTCCGCGCTGCGGGACTTCGAGGCGACGTGGCGCCGGCGGAGGCTGCCGGGGGTGTTGCGCACCGTCCGGCGTGGTGAGACGGTGCGGCTCGGTCGGGACGTCTCGGTAGCGGCGGGAGTGTGACGGGCGGGCCGGTCGTGGCCGGTCCCGCCCGGGCCGGTGTCAGCCGGCGAACGCCGATTCGGGTTCCTCGTCGGGGGCGTGGTCGAGTTGCAGCAGGGTCTCCCCGGTGGACTCGTCGACCACGGCGACCCGGAGGGTCTCGACCGCGTCGACCCGCAACGGGACGGCGAAGACGGCGGTGGTGCTGCGGCCGTCGAGGCTCGCACCGTAGACGACGAACCGGTATTCGTCCTCGTCCCAGTACTCCTGGACGTCGGTGCGCAGCATGAGCGCGACGTGCCGGTACAGCGGTTCCCGGTGCAGACGGGTGAGGGTGGCGTCGAGCGGGACGCCGCCGGTGTCGCCGCCGAGCGGGTCGGTGAAGCGGACCCGCAGCCGCCGCAACGGGATGAGCCAGGCGCCGTCGAACTCCGGTGACAGGGCGACGAACAACGCCGCCTCGGCGGCCAGTACGGCGAGCACGACGGGCCGGTCGGCGATCGCGCCGGTCCAGTACTGGGTGGCGAACGCGCCGAGTGTTCCGGCGGCCAGGAGCCAGCCGGCGCGGGTGAAGCCGCGCCAGGAGATCGGGACGTGTTTCGAGGACATGCAGCCGCACGAGGAGTCGGGCGCGGCGACCCGCGAGTACGCGAGGTATCCGGCGAAGCCGACCGCCATGACGACGACGGCCGCGGCCTCCGGCCACCACAGTGGCGGGAGCAGCAGGGCGGCACCGACCAGGGCCTCGATTCCACCGAGCGCGCGGTATCCGAGTGCTGCGCGGTCCTTGCCCAGCAGTGTGGACAGTGCGGTCGTCTGGCTGCGGATGCGGCCGCGGCGGGTGAACAGTTTGACGGCCGCCGCCCACAGGAGTACGGCTCCGAGCAGGGGCGCCTGGGCGGAGGCGATGGTGTCCAGCATGATGAGAGCCTTTCCGGGGTCGATTCTGCCCGAATCGGTGCCGGAAGGGAACAGTGTTCCGGCACCGATTCGGGGCCGCGGGTTCAGGCGGCGGCGTAGATGGTGGAGACCTCCACCTCGTTGGTGCCGGGTATCCAGGCGCCCAGGACCTGGACGTGGCTGTCGACCTGGACCATCGAGACGTCCGAGATGGCGGGCGTGCCGTTGTAGACGGCGGCGCTGATGCCGGGCATCACGTGGGCGACGATACGTTCGTCGTTGTGGTCGAGGTGGATCTTGCGGTCGCTGATTGAGACGACGTGGGCCTTCAGGTTGACGATGTTGGCCCACACCGAGTCGGCGGCGAGCGTGCCGTCGTCGAGGCGGGCACCTCGGGCGTAGAGGCCGTCGCCGACGGCGACCTTGTCGAAGGTGGTCGGGGTGAGTTTCCAGACGCTGGTTCCGGACGTGACCCGGACGCGCCACAGGGTGCCGTCCGAGCCGAGTGCGGAGATGACGTCGTCGTCGATGCTGCGGACCAGACCTTCGGCGAAGTTCGGGTCGGGCATGCCGGGTTCGAGCGCGGAGACGGCGTCGTTGGCCAGTGCGTCTTCGGGGGCGAAGGATCCGAAGGCGGAACCGGTGACGACGCCGGCGGCACCCAGTGCCGCACCGGTCAGGAGCCGGCGACGGTCGATCGTTGTGGACATGATGACGCCTTTCGGTCAGGTGACCTGGCAGGGCCGCAGCCCCGTCGACAGGCTCTCGATGCGGCTGTACGCGGCGGGTGTCAGGTCCATCGCGCGGTTGCTCTCGCAGACCGAGCCGCAACAGCTGCGTTCGCCGCAGAAGGACTTGGTGCGGGGGCCGCAGTCGGCGATGGTGGTGGCCACGGCGCGGCCGGTGCATCGGCTGGTCGTGGTGTGCCGGTGTCCGCAGGTACGCCGGGCCAGGTTGATGCCGCACAGGTCGGGCCTGGTGATGTCCCAGCAGGCCTGGGACGCGTTCGGCCATGCGTGTTGGAGTCGTCCGGAGTGGCAGGTGCCGCAGGCACCGGTGCCGGTCGTTCCGCACGGTCCCCAGGAATTGCCGCAGCAGAACCAGGAGACTTCGCAGGTGAGGGCTGCCATGAGCACATCTCCCATGTGATCGGGGGGGAGCGGCGGCGGCGGTGTACCGCCGCCGTCTCACAGCGTGACGATGCCCATCGACAAAGTCAAGTGTGTCGATGTAGCTTGCCTACAACCCCTCTACAACCGCCACGACGCCGTCGGCCGCGCCCCGACCGGGACGCGGCCGACTACCGCACGTGGAAACCGTCAGGCGGCCGCGCGCAACTCCGCGATGCAGCACTTGACACTGCCGCCGCCGCGTTTCAGCTCCGACAGGTCCACCGGGACCGGGGTGTAACCGCGCGCCGCCAACTTCTCCGCCATACCGGCGGCCTCGGAGTTGAGCACCACGTGGTGGTCGTCGCTCACCGAGTTCAGGCCGAACGCGACCGCGTCCGCCTCGTCGGCGAGCAGCGCGCCCGGGAACAACCGGCGCAGGATGGTCTGCGAACCCGTCGAGAACGCCCCCGGGTAGTAGGCGATCGTCTCGTCGTCGAGCACGGTCAACGCCGTGTCGAGGTGGTAGAACCGGTCGTCGACCAGCTTCAACGAGATCACCGGACGCGACAACGCCTCGGCCGCCTCGGCGTGCCCACGCGGGTCGGTGCGGTACCCGTACCCGGCCAGCACCAGGCCCGGCCCCGGGACGTACGCGAAGTCGCCCTCGCCCTCGTTGGTCTCGGTCGGCGGGGCGAACCGCCAACCCGTCGCCCGGTACCACTTCTCGTGCGCGGCGGCCTCCGCCTGCCGCTGCGGGTACCGGAACCGTGCGCCGTACACCACGCCGTCGACGCTGAACGCGCCGTTCGCCGCGTACACCATGTCCGGAAGCCCCGGCTCCGGGTCCAGTGTGTCCACCGTGTGACCGAGGCGACGCAGCGTGCCGACCAGGGTCTCCCACTGGGAGACGGCCCGCGCGGTGTCGACGTCGGCCGAGGCGTCCATCCACGGGTTGATGGCGTACTCCACGGCGAAGTGATGGGGACGACATAGCAGGTAGTGGCGCTTGCGCGCGATCTTGGCGGTCACGGAGTGAGATCCTAAATGACCACTGCGTATCGGCGAGATCATCCGAACGGGGGATGTATCCGAACCGTCACGGAAAGGAAGGTTTCACAAACCGGTGAGCTGCCCGTTCGCGTCCGAACCGTGACCGGGCCGACGGAACCAGTGCGGCACGTCACTCGTCACACCCGCATGAACAAGCCCCCCACCCTGACGCGCGCGGCCCTACTGGTCACCGTGCCGGCTCTGCTGGCGGCCGGCTGCACCGGCTCCCCCACCGACGGCACGGACACCGGACGCGACACCGGTGCCCCCGTCCTCACCGGTGCGCTCGAATCCTTCGACGACTGCGACACCGCGCTCACCGAACTGCGCGCCGCCACCACGGCCCACCTGCCCGCCCTGTACCCCGACGACGTGATGGTCCCGTTCGGCGCCCAGGAGGACGCCGGCGGAGACGCTGCCGACACCGCCAAGGCCGCGGCCCCCGGGGACGGTGAGGACTTCTCCGGCACGAACGTCCAGGAACAGGGCGTCGACGAGCCCGACCTCGTCAAGACCGACGGGCGGCGCATCGTCACGTACCGCGACGGCGTCCTGTACGTCGCCGACGCCGCCGCACGCGCCGTGACCGGCAGCCTGCGACTCTCCGACGACTCGTGGGGGACCGCGGACCTACTGCTCCACGGCGACCGCGTCCTCGTCGTCGTCCCCGAAGCCCCGCACATCACGTTGCGCGAGGACACCGAGACCGGCGAGACCGCATACGGCACCACGCTCCTGCTGGTCGACATCGCGGGCGAACCGACCCTCGTCAACCGGTTCGAGTTCGACGGGTCCTACCTCGACGCGCGGTCCATCGACGGCGTCGCCCGCGTCGTGGTCCGCTCCGCACCCGACATCCCGTTGGAGGCGTACGGCAGCGTCGACCGCGCCGCGGCCGTGGAACGCGCCGAGATCTCCGCCTGGCTGCCCGACTACAGCGTCGACGGCCGCACCGGCGAGATCGCCTGCGACGCCCTCGCCCGACCGTCCCACTACTCCGGGACGTCCATGCTCACCGTCCTGACGTTCGACCTCGCCGACTCCCTCGATGACGGCTCCCCCGTGACGGTGGCCGCCGACGGGCAGACCGTCTACGGCGCGGCCGACGCCCTCTACATCGCCAACGACCGCCGCATGTTCGCCACCACGGACTGGGCGCGACCCGCCGAGGCGGAGACCGAGCTGTACCGCTTCGACCTGTCCGGCGCCGGCCACCCCGCCTACACCGGTTCCGGCGTCGTGCCGGGCTTCCTGCTCAACCAGTACTCGATGTCGCAGTGGGACGGGCACCTGCGCGTCGCCACCACCCGATGGGACCCCGACTCGCTGGGATCCAGCGCCGTCTACGTCCTCGACCTCGAAGGCGACCTCGACCGGGTCGGGGAGGTCACCGGGCTCGGCCCGGGCGAACAGATCTACGCGGTCCGCTTCAGCGGCGGCACCGGCTACGTCGTGACGTTCCGGCAGGTCGACCCGCTCTACATCCTCGACCTGCGGAACCCGGCGGCGCCCGAGGCCACCGGCGAACTCAAGATCACCGGTTACTCGGCGTACCTGCACCCGCTGAGCGACGACCGGCTGCTGGGCATCGGACAGGAGGCCGACCTCGACGGAGTCACCACCGGCACCCAGATCTCCCTGTTCGACGTCGGCGACCCGACCGCGCCGACCCGGCTCGACCAGCTCCACCTGCCGGACACCTACTCGACCGCCGAGACCGACCCGCACGCGTTCCTGTGGTGGCCGCCGGAGTCACTGCTGGCGATACCCGTACAGGACTACCAGGGCTCCCCCGGCGCGGCGCTGCTCGTCGAGGTCTCCGGCGACACCCTCACCCGGCTCGCCGAGGTGACCCACCCACAGTCCGACGACTGGACCGGCGTGGAACGGACCCTCGTCATCGGCGACACGCTCTGGACGGTGTCGGCGACCGGCCTGCAGGCGTCGGACCTCCACGACCACACCGTCCTGGAGTGGCTGCCGCTGACCGCGTGAACCGACCCGCACCCGGCCGGTGAATATCGCCGCTTCACCACCGGCACCCGGCCGGGTGCGGTAGAACCAGTGACGTGGCCAACTCGGAGAGTGACGACCGTCGACGGACCGGCGGGAACCGCGCACTGCTGCGGAACGTCCTGCTGTACTGCGGCGCCGCCGCCCTCGTCGCCTGGGTGATCCTGCTGTCGGTGGCGGTGTTCACCGAACCCTCCGGCGACGACCTCGACGGCACGTGGCTCGCCGTCGCCACCCTGGTCAGCTTCCTCGCGGTGTTCGTCGTGCTGTCGATGATGGTCACCCACCCCGGTTGGATGACCGGGCTCGCCGGAGGCGTCACGGCGGTCGGCGCGGCGGTCGGCGCGTGGCTGGTCTACTCCACGATGCCCGAACCCGGGGTCGGTGCCTTCATCACGCACCGGCACGCCATCGCGGCCCTGGCGTTCGCGTTCGGTGTCATCGGCGGTGCGCTCCTCGTCCTGGGCGAGATGGCCTTCGACGCCCGCAAGTCCGACGACGACGTCCCGGCCGGGCTCCGGCTGCGGTTCGGGATACCGGCGGTCGCGCTGGTCGTCGTCGCGGCCGGACTGGGGATCCCCGCGATGCACACGTGGGCCGACAAGGCCAACACCGAGGCGTCCCAGGCGACCGGCGGCGGTCTGGAACCGGCGAAGCTGCGCTTCGAGGCCGCGTCCAACCCGATCGAGGGACGGGTCCTGGCGGGCACCCCCGGGGGCGTCCTCACCACCGACCAGACCGGGGAGGGCGCCTCGGTCGCCGTCACCATGCGCGACCCGCTGACCGGCGCCGAACGGTGGCACCACCGCCGGTGGAACCGGGAGGCCGGTCAGGCCCCGGTCGTGTCGACCGGCGGCGAACTGGTCGCGCTGTCGGGCAAACGCCGCGACGACACGATGCTGCGTTACGTCACGGTGTTGGACAGCCGCACCGGCCGGGTACGCGCCGACGTGCCCTTCGACGGCGACCCCGGCAGCCTCGAAATGGTGTCGGACACCCTGGTGGTCCACCTGTCCGGCACCGAACGACAGAACCTCACCGCCCGCGACTTCTCCGGACGCACCCGCTGGACGTACCGCGTGCCCGCGATGTGCACCGCGACCGCGACCGCCGACGCCGGTGAACGTGTCACCGTGGCACTCGGCTGCCGCGCCGAGAACGGCACCGCCGAGGAGTCCCACGTGCTGGCCCTGGACGCCGACTCGGGCCGCGCCCTGTGGGACTGGGTCGCCGCCGCCGAGGGCCGCGTCTTCCGCCACGGCATGGTGGTCGTCGGGGACCGCGTCGTCGTGGACGTCCGCCGGGACGAGTCGCCCAACGACGGCATGTTCGCGGCGCGCATGTACCGGCACGACGTCAACGCGATCTCCCTCGCCGAGGGGGAGTCGGTGTGGCGGCGCGAGAACCTGGAACTGGGGAACACCTACGCCCCGGCCTGCGCGGGGACGCTGCAGGTCGCCGGCGGCGAGTCGGGTGCCGAACCGGTGGTACTGCTCGGCGAATGCCACCAGATCAGCGGCGCGGCGGGAGCGTCGATGGACGTGACGGTCCTCGCCGCCGACGACGGCGACGGCGTGTACACCGCGAAGGCGCCGCTGGGCTACTCACCGACCCGGGACGAGGACACCAGCCGGTGGTTCATGGGGCTCCCCGACGGCAGGGTCGTGCTGGCGGTGGACGCGTCCATGGACCTGAACCGGCCGGACTGTCGCTGGTACGTCGCCGGGCCGGAGAAGGGCGAGACGACCCGGCTGCCCGTCCCGGAGTCGATCGCCGAGTCCGGCTGGTGCCAGCGGACGTCCCTGCAACTGACGCCCAACGGCGTCGCCGCCGGATACGTCGTGGAGGACGGGGGCGGGTTCTTCGCGCTGCGCTAGACCACGACCGGCACATCCGGTGGTGGCGCCGTGAAGTGACGGCGCCGGCTCCGACGCCCGGGGCAAGGTGCCGGGTGAGGCTGCCCGGTCCCGCGATCGGTGAAGGTGACCGCTCCCCGGACGACGGATGGCCCCGGCCGGGCGGCAGGGCACGTGGCCCGATGCGGGCACCGGTGCGCCGACCTGAACGCCCGCTGAATAACCGATTGACACCCCTTCGCCGGTTCTGCGACACTTCGCACCATCCGGGTGGTTTGCCCCCGGTCGGGGTGGGGCGTTCGAGTCGGCACGCCGCGGCCCGGCTGTGGCGCCGTCTCCCGGCACGTGGTGTGTGACCGCGGACCGAGACCGGTCCGCGGTGCGGCGGGGAGGCCGTCAGCCGGTGGTGGAGGCCGCGGCGGTCTTGGCGGGCTTGTCCGCCTTCTTCGTCTCGGTCTTCTTCGACTCGGACTTGGTCTCGCTCTTGGTGTCGGACTTCTTGGCGGAGTCGTTCTTCGCGAGCTCCTTGCCCGAGCCGCTGCGCGAGTCGGTGCGGTAGAAACCACTGCCCTTGAACACCACGCCCACCGAGCCGAACTGCTTGCGCAGGGCGTTCTCGCCGCAGGTCGGGCAGTCGGTCAACGGCTGATCCGTGAACGACTGCCGGGCCTCCAGGTCGTGGCCGCAGTTGGAGCAGGTGTACTGGTAGGTGGGCACTGTCCGCCTCCGCGAGATTGGCACTCTGATGTTTCGAGTGCCAATTGTGCGACATCCGAGTGGATTCGGCCACCACCGGGGTGGGATTGGTGGCTAACCCCATAACCTCCGTCAAGCCCTCGGAGGGTGTGACGACCATCGTCACCGCGCGGTCGTGCGGCATCACCGGGACCGGCAGCGGCCACTCACCGTCGTACAACGGCGCCACGATCGGCACCCCGGCCGACACCCGCGCCAGCGCGCGGTCGTAACTGCCGCCGCCCCGGCCCAGCCGCACCCCGGTGTCGCCCACCGCCAGCGCCGGGACGATCACCAGGTCGGCGCCGTCGATGGCACCGGGTCCCAGCGGGGTACCCGACGGCTCCGGCAGCGGCCGGCCGGTCGTGATCGCGTGACCGGTGTACCAGGCCCAGTCCAGGTCGTCGTCCGCCAGCAGCAGCGGCAACAGCACACGGTGCCCGGCCGCCGACAACCGCGCGGGCAGGTCCGCGCCCGGTTCGTCCCGCATCGGCTGATAGGCCGCCACGGTGCGTGGGTTGCCCGCCGGACCCGACACCAGTTTGTCCAAAATGGCCAGAATGGCGGCGTCGGCGGCTTCCCGGTCCGCGACGGGCATGGCGCGTCTCGCCGACAACACCGCCGCCCGCATCGCGACCTTGGCCGCCTCGGCGTCGTTGTTGTGTTGGTAGGAAAAGCCCATGAGCCCTCCGTCGTTCGGATCGGTTTCACCAACAGAAGTCTGGCCGATCGTGCGGATGTCATCGCCCTGTGTAACGCTCAACGGAGAATGATCCGCCTGACCGGTGGGAGGAGGATCGACGATGCCGCTGCGAGCCCGGCTGACCGCGGCCTTCCTCGTGGTCGTCCTGGGACCGGTCCTGCTCGGTGCCCTCTTCATCGGCGCCGCCGTCAACACCGTCTCCGACGGCCGGGCCGCCGACCGGCTCGCCGCCGCCGCGGGCGTCGTCACCACCACCGTACGCAACCACTGTGAACGTCTCGCCGCGACCGCCTCCGCGATCGCCGTACTGTTCGAAGAGGATACCGCCGTCATCACGGCCGCCGCCGCACGCGCGGTCGAGACGGCCGGGCTGGAACGGCTCTGGCTGACCGACCTCACCGGCGAGGTCGTCGCGCAGGCCGGCGCGGCGGGCACCGACGTCGCCAGGCAGGCCCGCTGCCGCCATCCCGGCACCGTCGCGGGCATAGACACCGTCGCCGCCGAGGTGGAGGTGCACGACGCCGACGGCAGGACCGTCGGTGTGGCGCGGGCGTCGATGCGCGTGGACGGGGCGCTCGTGGACTCCCTGGCCCGCGCCGCCGGAGCCGACGTCATCGTGGACGACGGCCGGTCGCCGCCGTTGTCGTCGTTCGGCCCCGAGGACGCCGCGACCGCCGCCGACCGGCTACGGCTGGCCCGGCTCGCCGACGGGGAGGACGGCCCGGTCGTCAGCGACCCCAACGGTGCCGTCGTCCGGACCGTCCCCGCCATGCCCGACTCGCCGATCCCGGTGGTGGTGGCGGTGCACGCCGACTCCGAGGGGGAGCTGTTCGGGGTCCTGATCGCCACCGTGGCGGTCGCGGGGCTCCTCGCGGTCGCCGCCGCCGCCTGGTTGGCCAGGTCCACCACCCGGCCGTTGGCGGAACTGGCGCGCGGCGCCGAGGCCATCGCACGCGGCGACCTGGAGATCCGGGTCCCGGTGCGCGGCAACGACGAGTTGGCCGCGCTCGCCCGCAGCTTCAACCGGATGGCCCGTGAGACGCAGGGCTACGTCGTGGCGCTCACCGCCAGCCGCGACCAGATGCGCGGCCAGTTGACGCTGCTGGGGCAGACCCTGTCCAGCACCCTCGACCTGGAGCGGATACTGCCGGTCATCGTGGACACCGCGATGGTCGCGACCGGCGCGCGTGCCGGTGTCATGCTGCTCGCCGACCCGGACGAACCGGGGGCGCTGGTCGGGCAGGCCGGGCACGGCCCGGGAGGCCGCGACCGCGTCGGCGACGTCCGGCTCGCCGTCGGAGAGGGCCTGCTCGGCCACGTCGCCGCCACCGGTGAACCCGTCCACGGCAGGATCGGCGACCCGACGCTCCCGGCGCGCAGCCCACGCGAACCCGGCGGCGAGGTGGTACTCGCCGTACCGGTGGTGTCGCTGGCCGACCGGGGCGACACCACCGAGACCGCCACCGGCGACGCCCTGCTCGGGGTGCTCGCCGTCTACGACCCCGCCGGGGAGGGCGAGTTCGACGCCGACGACCTGTCGACCCTGCGGGACTTCGCCGGTCAGGCGGCCGTCGCCGTGGGCAACGTGCTGTCCCACCGGGAGGTGCGGCGGTTGTCCCTCACCGACCCGCTCACCGGACTGTGGAACTACCGGTACCTGCAGGTGTCGCTGGCCCGGGAGGTCGAACGGGCCGGCAGGTTCCACCGCCGGGCGGCCGTCATCGTGATCGACCTCGACAAGTTCAAACACGTCAACGACACCTTCGGCCACCTCGCGGGAGACGCGGTCCTCACCGAGGTCGCCACCAGGGTCGCCGCCGAGATCCGGGACGTGGACCTCGCCTTCCGGTACGGGGGCGAGGAGTTCGTCATCCTGCTGCCCGAAACCGAGGCCGCCGGCGCCGAACGGGTCGCGCAACGCCTGTGGCAGGCGGTGCGGGACACCCCCGTCGCGGTGCCTTCCGGCGCCGGGCAACCGGAACGGCGGATACCCGTCACCGTCTCATTGGGAATCGCGGTGTTCCCCGACCACGGGGACGACGGCGCGCAGGTCCTGTCGGCCGCCGACGGGGCACTGTACGCGGCCAAAGCCGCAGGGCGCGACACCTGGCGGGTGGCAGGTGGATGACGGTCCCGCCCGTTAGTCTCGACCCATGTCAGCAACCGACACCTCCTCCCGGATCAAGGCCGTGATACCGGCCGCCGGCATCGCGACCCGCTTCCTGCCCGCGACCAAGGCCGTCCCGAAGGAGCTGTTCCCGGTCATCGACAAACCGGTGCTCCAACACATCGTGGAGGAGGCGGCCGCCGCCGAGATCCGGGACGTCCTCCTGGTCACCGGTAGGGGCAAGACGTCGATGGTGGACCACTTCGACCGGCGCCCCGACCTCGAACAACGTCTCATCGACCGGGGCGACACCGCGAGACTCAAGGCCGTCATGGAACCGTCCGAACTCGCCGAGATCTACACCAGCCGGCAGGCCGAACCGCTCGGGCTCGGCGACGCCGTCGGCTACGCCGAGTCCCATGTGGCCGGAGAACCCTTCGCGGTGCTGCTGGCCGACGAGTTCACCGACCCCGACAACGGCCTGCTCACCAGGATGATCGACCTCCAGGCGACCACCGGCGGTATCGTCCTGGCGCTGCTGGAGGTCCCCCGGGAGGAGGTGAGCCGGTACGGCGTCGCCTCGGTGGAGACCACCGACGACCCGGGGGTCGTGAAGGTCACCGGCCTGGTGGAGAAACCCGATCCCGCCTCGGCGCCCAGCAACCTGGTTCTCATCGGGCGCTACATCCTTCCATCGGCTATCTTCGATGCAATCCGGCTCACCGAACCCGGCAAGGGCGGCGAGATCCAACTCACCGACGCGATGGCCCGCCTGTTGTCCGAGGGGACGCCGGTGCACGGCATCGTCTTCCGAGGCCCGCGATACGACACCGGCGAACCCGTCGGCTACCTGCGCACCATCATCGAGCTGGCGATGCGCCGCGACGACCTGGCACCGTTCAGGGACTGGCTGACGGCGTTCGTGGCAGAGCAGGACCGTTGAACGACACGCGACGACACATCGGCGGAACAGTGAAAACGGGGGATGAACAGTGGACACTATGGGAGAGCCGGTCGCGCTGGCCGACTTCCTGGCGGCGGCACTGGCGCGAGTCCGGCCACTGCCGACCATCGATCTCGACCTGACCCAGTCCTGCGGTTGCGTCCTGGGGGCCGACGTCACCGCCCCCGGCCCACTCCCGGCGTTCGACTACGCCGCCGTCGACGGTTACGCGGTGCGGATGGAGGACGTCTCCGCCGCGTCGCCCGACCGTCCCATCGCCCTGAAGGTGCTCGGCGACGTCGCGGCGGCGAGCTGGCGGCCCGTCCGGCTGGTACCGGGCGCCTGCTTCGCCGTCGCCGCCGGAGCCGCCCTGCCGTCCGGCACCGACGCCGTCATACCGTTGAGCTGGACCGACGAGGGCATGGCCGCCGTCCAGGTCGCGCAGGCACCCAAACGCGGGCACGGGCTGCGCCGCGCCGGCAGCGAACGGGCACAGGGCGAGGTCCTCGCCCACAACGGCCGCCAGATAACACCGCAGCTCGTCGCGCTGCTCGCGGCCGCCGGAGTCGGCGACATCGTCGTCCGGCCCACACCCAGGGTCGTCGTGATCGCCACCGGCGACGAACTCATGGACACCGGCCGGGTCAGCCAGCCGGGACAACTCGTCGACGTCAACTCCCACGCGCTCACCGCCGCCGCCTCGGAGGCGGGCGCGCACGCCTACCGGGTCGGCATCTGCGACGACGAACCCGAGGCGCTACGCACCGTCCTCGACGACCAGACACTGCGCGCCGACCTCATCATCACCACCGGCGGCACCGGAACCGGTCCGGGCGACATGGTGCGGCGCACCTTCGGCCGCGACCGCACCGTCGAGTTCTCACCGGTGTCGGTGTACCCGTGCAGCACGATCGGGTTCGGCAGCGTCGGACCCGAGGAGGTGCCGATCGCGTGCCTGCCCGGCGACCCCGGGGCCGCCATGATCGCGTTCGAGGTGCTGGCCCGGCCGATCATCCTGCGGTTGGCCGGCGCCGAACCGGTGTTCCGGCCCAGCGTACGGGCCAACCTCATCGAACCGGTCTCGTCGCCGACCGGGTTCCGGGAGTTCCGGCCCGTCCACGTCGCCGAGCGACGCGGCGGCGGATACACGGCGGCACCGTTGCCGGGTGGCCCGTACACTTTGTCGAGCCTGGCGGAGGCGACCGGGCTCATGGTCCTGGGCGAGAAGGTCACCACCGCCCCCGCCGGATCGACTGTAGACGTCCTGTTGTTCGATAGGCATCGATGAACATCAACGAACCGGGTTGGCCCGTCACCCTCACACACGACCGGGTCACCCTGCGCCCGTACCGGCGATCCGACGCGGCGGCGTGGAGCGCGGTGCGGCGGCTCAACGAGAAGTGGCTCGCCCACTGGGAACCTGCCTCCGGCATGTCGTGGCACGAGTCGAACTCGCCCGCCGGATTCCGCGCCATGTACCGCGACCTGCGCAGATCGGCGCGCGCGGGCGGCGTGTGGCCGTTCGCCGTGTGCTACGACGGCGAACTGGTCGGCGGCATGACCGTCGGCAACATCGTCCGCCGGGCGTTCTGCTCCGCGCACGTGGGTTACTGGGTCGACGAACGACACGCCGGGCGCGGCATCACACCGACCGCGCTCGCCCTGGTGTGCGACCACGCCTTCACACGCGGCAGGCTGCACCGCATCGAGGTCAACATCCAACCCCACAACACGGCCAGCCGCCGTGTCGTGGAGAAGCTCGGTTTCCGCGAGGAGGCCATGTACAAGGCGTACCTCTACATCAACGGCCAGTGGCGCGACCACGTCGGATACGGCATGACCGTGGAGGACGTCACCGGCGGCGGAGTCCTCGACACCTACCTGAAGGGCCGCGAGCAGGCCGCCTGACACGCCGGTGCCCGACAGTCCGAATCGGCCGATTCGGGTCCGGCGGTTCCGACGCCGGTATAGCTTGTGGACGGGATCGTCACCGACCGCTTGACCGGTCGGCATTGTCCACAGGGCGTACCCTCAAGTAACGCCGGATACAGGAGGGGCCATGCCAACGTCGGTTCTGCTGGCGGTACTCGCCGGCGCGGGCCTGCTGGCGCTGGCCCCCGCCCTGGTGCGCCGCTACGACGCCGACGAACGCATCGCCGCGGACCGCGAGGAGTCCCAGGCCCGGGTACTCGACCGGACCGAGAAAGGCCACACCGGCACCGGCGCGACACCGGCGGACCCGCCCGCGGCCGAGACCGGCGAGGCGGACCCCGACACCGACGTTCAGGACCCCGCGACGCCCGATCCGGCCGCGCGGAGATGGGAGCGTTCCGGCGCACGCGTGGCGGGATCGGTAACCTTGAGCCCGGACGCGCCCGCGACGACGGGACGCGAGGAGGTGACGGTGACTTCGGCACAGCTACGTACCTGGTGGCAGCGACGCCATCGTCGCGTCCTGTACGTGCTGCTCGCGCTCGTCCTCATCGAGCTCGTCGGAGTCGTCGTGGTCGGCCCCGGATTCTGGCTCGGCGTCGGGGTGTCGCTCGCGCTGCTGCTGCTGTTCGTGCGTTTCCTCCGGCAACGCGCCGTCCGGCTGGCCGGGGAACGCGCCCGCCGCCCCCGCACGGCCGAACGCCGATCCGTCTACGTTCCGCCACAGCCGGAACTCACCCCGGCGGAGGACGACGACTCCACCCCCGACGGCCTGGTTCCCGGTTTCGACTCCGAGGAACCCGCCGAACCGGAACCGCCGGTGCGGCGCCGGACCGGCGGCATCCGCGGCCGCTCCTACGAGTCCCCGGCGAATCTCTAGCCGTCGCGTCCCTCTCACCCGGGCTTCGACGGGTCGTCCCGGCCGGAGGCAACCTCACGGCACCTTCAAGGCGTCAACCGGACGGCCGGTCACCAGACCGGTCCCGGCCGCCGGCCGGCGGACCACCCACCGGAGGAACGATGCGCCCGCAGGCGACGCGGTCACCCCACGGTGTCCTCCGCCACGCGGCCGGAACGCGCCGGTCCCACATCCGCGAAACCCGTCCACGTGGTGGTGGCGATTCACTCCGCCGCTCGGTGAATACACCGCCACGGGAATGCCCGGCGATTACGGGAAATCCCGCCCCGGCATCATCGAGACCCGGGCCACATTCCCCGGCACATCGTCCGGTTCCCGGTCTCGGCGCGTCCGGACACATCGGGCCGCGCGGCGTCACTTCCGAGGCCATCGGGGCGCCCACCTGGGGTTACGCACCTCGACCGCACCGGGGAAACGAACGTACCGCCTCCCCGGCCGAGTACCCGGAAACATTCCCTCAATGCGTCGTAGAACGCGCCAATACGACGTTTCCACGTTTCGATCCCCATACCCCCCGAAAAACACGGACAGATCATGGTGATCATCTCCTCACAATGGGAAATGGTTGTGCGGCAACACTTCCCCGACTTGAGTAACGGAGTTAACATGAAATGTCGTCCCCTCGGCTGTAAAGGAAAGACATGAGCAAGCAGGGCGCCCGGCGGGCGCTGACGAACCGTGCGCCGTGGTGGTCGAAGGTCATGCTCGGCGTGGGTGCCCTGATCATGGTCGTGACCGGCACCACGGTCGTCTACGCCAACGTCCTGCTGGACACCGTCGAGGACTCGGTGGAGACCGCCGACCTGCTCGGCAACGGTGAAGAGGACACCGGCGAACCGATCGAGGGGCCGCTGAACCTGCTCGTCATCGGCACCGACCTGCGCGTCAACGACTCCGACGGGCAGGACCGCACCGACACGATCATGATCCTGCACATCAACAAGAACCTGGACAAGGCCACCATCGTCTCGATCCCCCGAGACCTCAAGGTCGAGATCCAGGACTGCGGTCAGCTGTTCTCCAGCCCCTGCACGTACAAGATCAACGCCGCGTACAACGCCGGCCTCGACCAGTGGAGCCGCGAGGAGAAGTTCGCCAACCTCGCCGCCACCGTCTCCGACCTCACCGGGATCGAGAAGTTCGACGGCGCCGTCATCATGGGCTTCGAGGGCTTCCTCAACGCCGTGAAGACCTTCGGCGGCATCGAACTGTGCCTGCCCATCGACATGGCGCTGGAACAGGAGAAGCTCGACAAGGACGGCGGAACCGGCCGGATCTTCCCGAAGGGCTGCAACGAGTACAACGCCCAGGAGGCGCTGTGGATCGTGCGGGAGCGGTACGCGTACGTCCGAGAGAACCCCGATCTCGACCCCTCATGGGGTTACGGCGACTACGGCCGCCAGCACATGCAGCAGCACTTCATCAAGCAGCTGCTGAAGAAGGCCACCGACGAGGGCTACACCACCGACCCGACCAAGGTCTCCGCCCTCATCGAGGACATCGGCCCGTCGCTGGTCATCGACCCCATCATGAACAAGGGCATCGTGGACATGGCGGTGGCGTTGCGCGGCATCAAGCCGTCCGGCATGGAGACCATCCGGCTTCCCACCACCAACTCCACCGAGTACTTCACCGGTGTCGAGGAGTCCTATGAAACCGTGCTGCCGGGCTCCGAGGAGGAACAGATCATGAATGACCTGTTCGCGGCACTACGGGAAGACACCATGGACCAGTGGATGAAGGAGAACCCCGAACTCCTCAACAAGGGCTGACGCCCGAGACGGCCACGCCGCCGGGGACCGATCGGATTCGGTCCCCGGCGGCGTCGTCATGTGAGAGATCGGGGGGCCTCCAACCTCCGCCCCATACTTTGAGCGTAGAACCGGATCGGGGGCGTGGTCCAGTCCGCGCGCGCCGGGCTGTGGATAACCACCGCGTTGTGGACAACCCACGACGGGTCGGCGGTCGAGGCGAAGCGGGATGCCCGAAAGGGGTCGGAGCCGGCCCGGCGCGCCCGAAGGGGCACACCCTCCGGAGAAGCGGCGGGGCTTCGGGCGGCGTCACGGCAGGCCGAGCCGCGCTGAAACGGTCGGCCCCCGCGGACGACCACCCGACGTGCGCCTCGGTACGACAGCACGGAAGCGCCCCGGCCGTTAACACGGCCGGGGCGCTTCCGAAGAACTCAGACCCGCCAGCGGGCGATGACCGTCTCGCCGCCGACGACCTTCTCGCCCGGCGCCACCAGGGCGTCGGCCGCGTCGGCGGGCAGGTACACGTCGGTCCGCGAACCGAACCGGATCAGTCCGTACCGTTCACCCTTGGCGAGCAACGCGCCCGGCTGGGCCCGGTTGACGATCCGCCGGGCGATCAGTCCGGTCCGCTGCGCGACCGCGACCCGGCCCCGCGCGGTGTCCAGCACCGTGTAACACGCCACGTTGTGCTCGGCGGCGGCCTTCATTGCGGGCGCGTAACCGCCCTCCTCACGGAACACGTCGACCACCCGGCCCGCGACCGGCGAACGGTTCACGTGCACGTCCAGCACCGACAGGAACACCGCGATCCGCAGCCACTCCTCTCCCGCCTGGCCGGTCGCGCCGCCGAACCGGTCGTCGCTCACCCGCTCCACGGAGAGCACCTTGCCGTCACCCGACGACACCACGGCGTCCGGGTCGTCGTCGGTGACCCGGTTCGGGTCGCGGAAGAACGCGGCGGCGGGCAGCGCGGCCGCGGCGGGGATCATCCACAGCTTGGACTTCGGCCGGGTGCTCTTGGCGAGCCCGGCCAGCCCCAGCAGGATCGCGCCCGCGGCGATGCCGTTCGAGTCGATGTGCATCTTCGAGGTCAACGGGACGCTGCTGGGCCGATGGGTCGGCGCGATCCGGTCGACCAGCTGAAGGTCCTGGGCGCCCGGCTTGAAGCGGAACCGGTGTACCCGGATCGGCGGCCGGTTGCGCAACACCAGGTCGTTGCTGGTGCCGAACTCACCGACCAGGTCGGCGAGGTCCTCCGGCACGTCGGTGAGCGGGACCGCCACGGTGAGGCTGCCGCCCGCGGCGGTCAGTTCCCGCAGGGTCGCGACGGTCTTGGTGAACTCGTCACGCGCGGAGAGCGGTTCGGCCGACATGACGACGTCGGCGGGGGCCGCGTCGGAGACCGAGGCGACGAGCTTCACCCGCTCGACGACCCAGTTGCCCTGTTCGGCCAGGTATGCCTCGATGGCGCCCCGTTCCGCCGGTTCCACGGCGACCGTCAGGCGGTCACCGGGTAGCAGCGCGTCGACGGCGGCGGCCAGTACCGGGTGGGCCGCCCCGGCCCCCACGATGAGGCCGGTCTTGGGGCCGGGGTGCCGGATGAACTCATCGGCGATGACTCGGGCGGCACGGCGTCCGACGCTGGCGGTGAATGGCATGTGGAATCCCCAAATCCTGAATCAGGCGTACCCGCTCATGATAGTTCGGGCCGGGCATACCGCCCGCCCGGCGCAGGCGAGCGGTGAGCGGCGAGTCACGGGTGGAACCCGCCCGCCGCCCGGCCGACGGGTACACAGTTTCAAGATCATGGATACGGCCCGGGGGCGTGGCATCGGTGTTAGCCTCGAAACGAAGGCGCCTGAAGACCACAATTCACAGGCCGATGGGATGTTTTCATGGGACACATTCCATCGCGGTGTTCTCGACAGGCTCCGGCGAGGAGCACAACCGGGACGGCGACGCGCCGCAGAAGCCGTCCGGTCGCGCCGGAACTCCTGAAGACACCGTGATCGTCGTGCCCGCCGCGCGCGATCGGCCAGTTACGGCGAGCCGGGGTACCGCGCGCAAGCTGCCCCGGTTCGTCGTGTTCCCCCACTTTCTCAGACCGCTTGGTCCCCGCCCGGTGGCCCGGTCTTCCGCTTGGTCCCCGCCCGGTGAGGCGATTCCGCGATCTTTGACCGCTTAATCCCTTTTGTCACGATTTACCGGGGACCGAGTGCGACCGGGCGGGGACCAAGCCGTACTCGGCGGGGACCAAGCGGAGGCGATCGGCACCGCCGGGCCGAAACGGGCTGAGGCGGGCGGGGACGGCGAGACGGGGCGGCCGTTACGGCCGCCCCGTCTCGTGTTCGTCCGGGTGGGTGCCCGCTCAGGTGGTCACCCGAGCGGGCCGCCCGTCACTTGCCCTCTTCGGCGTCGTCGGCGCCTCCGTTGCCGGCCAGTTCGACCGGCGGCACGTCCGGGACCTCGATCGGCTTCTCCGACCCGCTGAACGTCAGGTGGGAGTTCTCGATGTCCTCCGGGTCGCCCTCGCAGTCCACCACGACGATCTGCCCGGCCACCAACTCGTTGAACAGGATCTTCTCCGAGAGGGTGTCCTCGATCTCGCGCTGGATCGTGCGCCGCAGCGGACGCGCGCCCAGTACCGGGTCGTAGCCCTTGTGGCCGAGGAACTCCTTGGCCGCCTGGGTGATCTCCAGACCCATGTCCCGGTTCTTCAGCTGTTCCTCGATCCGCGCGATCATCAGGTCGACGATCTTGATGATCTCGTTCTCCGACAGCTTCGGGAACACGATGGTGTCGTCGATGCGGTTGAGGAATTCGGGCCGGAAGTGCTGCTTGAGCTCGTCCTGCACCTTCAGCTTCATCCGCTCGTAGCCGTCCTCGTCGCCCTGGTCGGCCTGGAAGCCCAGCGACACCGCCTTGGCGACGTCCTTGGTTCCGAGGTTCGTCGTCAGGATGATGACGGTGTTCTTGAAGTCGACGATCCGGCCCTGCCCGTCGGTGAGGCGTCCGTCCTCCAGGATCTGGAGGAGCGTGTTGAACACCTCGGCGTGCGCCTTCTCGATCTCGTCGAACAGCACGACCGAGAACGGCTTGCGCCGCACCTTCTCGGTGAGCTGCCCGCCCTCGTCGTAGCCGACGTATCCCGGAGGCGCACCGACCAGCCGCGACACGGTGTAGCGGTCGTGGAACTCGCTCATGTCGAGCTGGATGAGAGCGTCCTCGGAACCGAACAGGAACTCCGCGAGCGCCTTCGACAGCTCGCTCTTACCGACGCCGGACGGACCGGCGAAGATGAACGAACCGGCGGGACGCTTCGGGTCCTTCAGGCCGGCGCGGGTACGGCGGATGGCCTGCGACACGGCCTTGACCGCGTCGTTCTGCCCGATGATCCGCTTGTGGAGCTCGTCCTCCATGCGCAGCAGGCGGGAGGTCTCCTCCTCGGTCAGCTTGTAGACGGGGATGCCCGTCCAGTTCGCCAACACTTCGGCGATCATCTCGTCGTCGACCTCCGTGACGGTGTCGAGGTCGCCGGCCTTCCACTCCTTCTCGCGCTTCTCACGCTGGTCTTGCAGCTGCTTCTCGTTGTCGCGAAGCTGCGCGGCGCGCTCGAAGTCCTGGGCGTCGATGGCCGACTCCTTGTCCCGGCGGGCCTGGGCGATCCGGTCGTCGAACTCGCGCAGGTCCGGCGGGGCCGTCATCCGGCGGATCCGCATCCGGGCGCCCGCCTCGTCGATGAGGTCGATCGCCTTGTCCGGCAGGAACCGGTCGGAGATGTAACGGTCGGCCAGGGTGGCCGCCGCCACCAGGGCGCCGTCGGTGATGGAGACCCGGTGGTGGGCCTCGTAGCGGTCCCGCAGGCCCTTGAGGATCTCGATGGTGTGCGCCAGCGAGGGCTCGGCCACCTGGATCGGCTGGAACCGCCGCTCCAGGGCGGCGTCCTTCTCGAGGTGCTTGCGGTACTCGTCGAGGGTCGTGGCGCCGATGGTCTGGAGCTCACCGCGGGCCAGCATCGGCTTGAGGATGCTGGCGGCGTCGATGGCGCCCTCCGCGGCGCCCGCACCCACCAGGGTGTGGATCTCGTCGATGAACAGGATGATGTCGCCGCGGGTGCGGATCTCCTTGAGGACCTTCTTGAGGCGTTCCTCGAAGTCACCGCGGTACCGGGAACCGGCGACCAGGGCACCCAGGTCGAGGGTGTAGAGGTGCTTGTCCTTGAGGGTCTCGGGCACCGCGCCCTTGACGATGGCCTGGGCGAGGCCCTCCACCGCGGCGGTCTTGCCGACGCCGGGCTCGCCGATGAGCACCGGGTTGTTCTTGGTGCGCCGCGACAGCACCTGCATGACCCGCTCGATCTCCTTCTCCCGGCCGATGACCGGGTCGAGCTTGCCTTCGCGGGCGGCCTGGGTCAGGTTGCGGCCGAACTGGTCCAGGACGGGCGACGTCGACTGCGACTGCTCGCTGCCCACGCCGGTGCCGGCGGTGGCGCCGGCGGGCTCCTTGCCCTGGTATCCCGACAGCAACTGCAACACCTGCTGGCGGACCCGGTTCAAGTCGGCACCCAGCTTGATCAACACCTGGGCGGCGACACCCTCGCCCTCCCGGATCAGGCCGAGCAGGATGTGCTCGGTCCCGATGTAGTTGTGACCGAGCTGGAGGGCTTCACGCAGGCTCAGTTCGAGAACCTTCTTGGCGCGCGGCGTGAACGGGATGTGTCCGCTGGGTGCCTGCTGGCCCTGTCCAATGATCTCCTCGACCTGCTGTCGCACCCCTTCCAGCGAGATGCCGAGGCTTTCCAGGGCCTTGGCGGCGACCCCCTCGCCCTCGTGGATCAGGCCGAGCAGGATGTGCTCGGTGCCGATGTAGTTGTGGTTGAGCATCCGGGCCTCTTCCTGGGCCAGGACAACCACTCGTCTCGCACGGTCGGTGAACCGTTCAAACATGTGCTCGTGCTCCTTGCGTCCGCCCCGTGATGGGCCTGCGCCGACAGATGCGACTACTTAACAATGAGTCCACCCTATCGCTGATGTGGGACCGCAACGGTGTACCCGCCAATGGCATTCCCAGGTGATGGCGTTGTACGCCCTGGGCGAACAACCCGACCGGGCGGGAACCGACCGTGACGCCCGCGGGCGGCCTCTTTATTCGCCACCTGCGGCTACGAGACCGCTGACACACTGAACGCGAGGGAGCCCGGGGCCTCCCTCGCGTTCGGTGTGTCGCGGCGCGCGGGCCGCTCCGGTGTGCGACCAGGTCACTTACCGGCGCTGGCGTTGTACTCGTCGACGATGCTCTGCGCGATGCGGCCGCGGTCGGAAATCTTCTTGCCCACCCGAGCCGCCCATTCGCGGATGGCCTTGTTCTGTTCACGGTCGATCGGGGCACGCGATTTGGGCGGGGTGTTAGTCGTTCCGGCTTTCGCACTCACGGAATAGCGTCCCAGCTTACGAGCCACGTTGACGTAATCGGCCAGCGCTTCCCGCAAGGTGCCGGCATGTTCATGGGACAGGTCGATCTCGTAGGCGAATCCATCCAGGCCGAACTTGACGGTTTCTTCCGCCTGACCACCATCGAGGTCGTCAACGAGGATTACCTGAACTCTTTGTGCCACCGCAAGACCTCCTGGTCGTCAATTATGTGCCATACGCATCGATACTTTATCCCAACGAATTCGAAAAGCGCACCGCCCCGGGTGGCGAATGTCGCCACCCGGGGCGGGCGCGCTTTTAGGCGATAATCCGGGACCGGATCAGACTTCGGGTTTAACGAGTGGGAACAGGATGGTCTCCCGGATTCCCAAGCCCGTCAACGCCATCAGGAGCCGGTCGATGCCCATGCCCATTCCGCCGGCCGGTGGCATGCCGTACTCCATGGCCCGCAGGAAGTCCTCGTCGAGCGGCATGGCCTCGTCGTCACCCCTGGACGCCAACGCGGCCTGCTGTACGAATCGTTCGCGCTGGACAACGGGGTCGTTGAGCTCCGAGTAGCCGGTGCCGAGCTCGACGCCGCGCACGTAGAGGTCCCACTTCTCGGTCAGGCCGGGCGCCTCGCGGTGCGCGGCCGTCAACGGGGAGGTCTCCTCCGGATAGTCGAACACAAAGGTCGGTTCAATGAGCGAATCCACGACCAGATGCTCGAATAGTTCTTCGGCCAGTTTGCCCGGACCCCATACCGGATCAACACCGAGATCGGTCTTTTCCGCATACGAAACCAGTGTCTCGTAAGGGGTGTCGATTGTCACGGTCTCGCCCAGCGCCTCCGATATCGCGTCGAACAGGGTCACGCGGCGCCACTGCCCGCCCAGATCCAGTTCCACGCCGTCGACGTGACGCACCAATGTGGAACCGAACGTACGGGTGGCGGCCCCCTGCACCAGCGAGGTGATAAGCGAGGCCATCGTCTGGTAATCCCCGAACGCCTCGTATGCCTCCAGCATCGCGAATTCGGGTGAATGTGAGGAGTCGGCCCCCTCATTCCGGAAATTCCGGTTGATTTCAAAGACCTTTTCGATACCGCCGACCAGGCACCGCTTCAAGTACAGTTCGGGGGCGATCCGCAAGTACAGATCGAGGTCGAACGCATTCGAATGCGTCACGAACGGCCGGGCGGTCGCGCCACCGTGCAGCACCTGCAGCATCGGCGTCTCCACCTCGATGTAGTCCGCGTCGTGCAGGATGTCCCGCAGCGCGCGCGTCACCGTGGAGCGCTGCCTGGCGTTGCGCCTGGCCTCCGGCCGCATGATCAGGTCGACGTAGCGCTGCCGTACCCGGGTCTCCTCCCCGAGCGGCTTGTGCGCGACGGGCAGCGGCCGCAGCGCCTTGGCGGCCATCGTCCACGAGTCGGCCATCACGGACAGCTCGCCACGCCGCGACGACACCACCTCACCGGTCACGGCGACCGTGTCGCCGATGTCGACCAGGCGCTTCCAGTCCGCCAACGCCTGCTCCCCGACCTTCGCCAGCGACAACATGAGCTGCAGCTCGGTGCCGTCGCCCTCCCTGACGGTCGCGAAGCACAGCTTGCCGGTGTTCCGGACGAACATGACCCTGCCCGCGACCGTGACGGTCTCACCGGTGGACTCACCGGCCCCCAGGTCGCCGTAGGTCGCGCGGAGCCGGGCGAGCGTGACCGAACGCTTGACGCCCAGCGGGTACGGCTTGCCGCCTTCGCCGAGGAGTGCGGCCCGCTTGTCGCGCCGCACCTTCATCTGCTCGGGAAGGTCGTCCTCGAGGGCCGGTGTGCTGGGATTCTCGGTCACGTACCGCTCATTTCGGTCTCGGGGCCGCTCCCGGCGACACCGACCGGTCGGTCGGCCGACGGTGTGGCGGGACGCGGCGTTTCGTACTGGGCTGATTGCCGTTGACAAGCCTAAACGCCGCCGGGAACGGCACGCCAACGGGATTTCGGGTACGGCGGGTCCGCCGGCCGCCCGCCACCGGAGGGCGGCGGCGGGCGGCGGGTCAGTCGACGGCCCGCATCCGGTACACGTGCGTCACGTACGGCATGTGGAACGCCTCCCGGCCTGCCAGGTCGGGATGGTCGGCCAACAGCTCGGCCACGCCCGCCATGATCTGCCGCTGCCGTTCGTCGGTCGCGGTGAGGTAGTAGGAACGGGACTTCACCAACCGGATCAGGCTCTCCGGTGTCAACGGCTTCTCGTGCCGGAACACCCGCAGCTCCGGGTCCCGGAAGTAGGGCGCGAAGTAGCCGGGCTGCCCGGCCACCGACGCGGTGAGCTCGGCGGCGGACTGCCCGACGTTCTCCGACAGCCGCCGCACCCAGTCCACCGACTCGTCGCGGACGTTCCAGATGGGGATGAACACGCCGCCCGGCCGCAGGACCCGGCGGATCTCCGGCAGGGCGGCCTCGGGGTCGAACCAGTGGTACGCCTGTCCGGCGGTGACGGCGTCGGCCGACCCGTCCGGCAGTGGAAGCCGCTCGGCACTGCCCAGGTGGTGCCCGGTGAGCCCCTCGGTCACGGCGACGAGCTTGTCGAGCATCTTGCGGTCGGGTTCGACGACGGTCACCCGGTGACCCGCCTGGATGAGCCCGCGGGTCAGCAGTCCGGTGCCGGCGCCGATGTCCACCAAGTCGAGTGGCCGGTCGCCGAAGGCCCAGCCGAGCGCCTCCGGCGGGTAGCTCGGACGTGCCGAGTTGTAGAGGTCCGCGGCCTGCCCGAACGACAACGCGTGCACTTCCGTCTCGTTGGGGTCGACCGGATTTCGAGGTTTCGGGGAGTCGTAGGTCACTCGGATAAGGTACTGATCCCGATTTCCCGGGCGGGCGGTTCGGCGCCACGCACGGCCCGGGTGTCCGTCCACGGCCCGGACGCGACGAGCCCACCCGATCTCGTTCGGGTGGGCTCGCGGTTCGCGTGGAACCGTCAAGGTGTGCCGGGTACCTCGGGCGAGTGTGGTTCCGCCACGCACGTCTGTGCCGCCGCGACGGCCGGGTGCGCCGGGGTGTCGGCCCGCGCCGCACCTCTCACCACGGTCTCCATGTCGTTCAGGACTCCAACTGGGTCGCGGCGCGCATACCCAGTTGGAACCGGGTCTGCACGCCGAAGGAGTCCATGAGCGACCTCACCCGCCGCTGCACCGTCCGGCGGGACAGGTCCAGCCGGCGGCCGATGGCCTGGTCGGACAGTCCGGTGGCGAGCAGCCGCAGCAACTCGAGTTGGTCGGCGGGGAGGCGGGGCGGCTCGGGTGGCCGGGTGAACGGGTGGGATCCGTTGAGCCGCAGGGTGTCTGGCGCTCGCAAGTGTGAAGGCATGGGGGTAGGACCTCGCTTTCATACCGTGACGTTCGAAAGATCGTCAACCTTCCGCGCCGAGGGGGTGGCGCGGCGGAGGTGCCATCGCGATCGGCACGAGACACCTGACGGCCTTTTCTGGCAAGCTCTTGCCACTATTCACGCGCGAACCGGGCGGCCAGTTGCGTCAAACGGTGCTTTCCCGGAACGAAAACGCGGAATACCCCACAACCCGGTCATCGCCGCCGAAGGTGTCACCGGAGTTCCTCAGGTCCAGCTCCGTCGTGACCAGGCCGTGCCGGGCCGCCCACGCGACCGTCCCGCGCAGCGCCCACCTGCCGCACGCGTCCCGGTCGCCGATCAGGTCGTGCCGGCCCGCCAGGATCGCGTTCGCGGTGGCACGGTCCCGTGCCTCCGCGGTCGGTCTGTCGAGGTAGTGCGACAGGTCGGTGCTGCACAGCAGCACGGCGTCGGCGGTCATGGCCGCGTCGACGAGGTCCGCGACCGCCTCCGGTTTCGACACGCCGACGGCCACCGGCGTCACCGGTACGCCGGGAAGGCACACCTGCAGGAACGGCAACTGCACCTCCAGCGAGTGCTCCCGGGCGTGTGGTGCCTCGTGCGCGGGGGCCGCGTCGGTGCCGCGGACCTCCACCACCCCCAGCGGCGTCCGCCACCCGGTGGCGGGGGACGCCGCGAAACCCCGCAACGGCACGAAGTGCGAGGGGCCGATCAGGACGACGTGTCCGATCCGGGCCGCGTCGCGCCGCAACCGGGCGTACACCTTCGCGGCGATCGCCCCCGAGAACCGGTGACCGGCGTGCGGGACGACGTATCCGCGCGCGGGCGGCTCCGACTCCGGCAAGGCGACCTCGGCGAGCCGCGCCTCGACGGAGTTGCGCAGGATGTGCGGACCCGACTGGTAGAACCGGCCCGCGACAGCGGGCTCCCTGACCGAGGTCACCGTTCACCCTTCGACGTGTTCTCGGCCGCCGGTCGGCGCCGGTCGTGTGGGCCGGGGCGGGAGGCCGGGGGTGCCAACCGGATCGGCCGGCGGCGGGCGCCCCAGTCACCGGCGGGACCGTCGAACACGCCGGGCAGCCGGTGCCCGCAGGCGGCGCACTCGCCCGTGTCGCCGAGCCGGTAGTCATTCAGGACGTACCGGTCGCGCACCACCACCGCCTCGCCGCAGCCGGGACAGTAGGTGGTCTGGCCCTCCGGGTCGTGGATGTTGCCGGTGTAGACGAACCGCAGCCCGTGGTCGCGTGCGATGCGGCGGGCACGGTGCAGCGTCTCCGGCGGCGTCGGTGGGACGTCGCGCATCTTGAAGTCGGGGTGGAACGCCGAGAAGTGCAACGGCACGTCGGTGCCGAGCCGGGCGGCGATCCACGCGCACTGCCGGGTCAGCTCCTCGTCGGAGTCGTTGTGGCCGGGGATGAGAAGTGTCGTGATCTCCAGCCACACCGAGGTCTCGTGGCGCAGGTATTCCAGGGTCTCCAGCACCGTCGCCAGCTTCGCGAACGCGATCTTCTCGTAGAACGACTCGGTGAACGCCTTCAGGTCGATGTTGGCGGCGTCGATGTGCCGGTAGAACTCCTCGCGCGGCTTCGGGTTCATGAAACCGGCGCTGACCGCCACGGAACGGATGCCGCGCGCCGCGCAGGCTTGGGCGATGTCGGCGGCGTACTCGAAGAACACCGTCGGGTCGTTGTAGGTGAACGCGATGGAGCGGCAGCCCAGCCGTTCCGCGACCGCCGCGAGCGCGTCCGGTGACGCCGCGCCGGACAGGGTGTCGATCTCCCGGGACTTCGAGATGTCCCAGTTCTGGCAGAACCGGCAACCGAGGTTGCACCCGGCGGTGCCGAACGACAGCACGGGTGTGCCGGGCAGGAAGTGGTGGAGGGGTTTCTTCTCGACGGGGTCGACGCAGAACCCGCTGGAACGGCCGTAGGACGCCAGCACGACCTGGTCGCCGACGCGGCCCCGGACGAAGCACAGGCCGCGTTGCCCCTCCCGCAACCGGCAGGCGCGGGGACAGACGTCGCACTGGATCCGCCCGTCCGGCAGGCTGTGCCAGTGGTCGGTGCCGACCGTGTACGGGTCGGACTCACTCAACGGGGCCGGGCCTGAGGAAGGCATCCGTTTCACCGCCTTCGGTCTCCTGGACCGAGCTTAGCGGCCCACTCCACCCCCGGCCGTCCCGTCACGCCCCCGTCTCCGGCATTCCGCCACGTCGAGCCGCGAAGGTGGGGAATCGGCTGCTCGGACGGGATGCCGTGGCGGTTCTGGCCAGAAATGACGCCGGAGGTGTGAACCACGCCGTCGAACCGGATGTCAGGATTGTTGCCGTGATGGCTCAACCACCTGGATCCGACGGCGGCAACCCCTCGGCGCCGGCCGCGACGTCACGGCCGGCCGAGGCCCCGGCGTCGCCGGCGTGGCCCGACCGGCTGCTGGACCGGTTCTGGCCGGTCACCGGTGAACGCTGGCGGCCCTACGGGGGGCCGCGCTCCTGGTGGCCGGACGTACTGATGCTGCTGACCGTGGCGGCGTTGTCGGCGCTGCTGGTCTGGCCGTCGCCACTGGTGGAACTGGACATCCTGGTGCGCGACTGGTCGCTGTCGCACCAGCCCGAGTGGGCGCGGTTCACCGCCGACATGCTGCGTTACGTCGGCCAGGGCACTCCACTGGCGGTGATCGCGCTCGGGTTGGCGGCGATCACGGCGTGGCGGTACCGCACGATCCGGCCGCTGCTGCTGCACGTCGCGGTGTGGTTCACGTCGTCGCTGGTGATAAAGATCGGCAAGGACTTGACGGACCGGGTCGCGCCCCGCTACCCCGGGGCCGAACTGCCGCCGCCGTACGTGGACGCGAACGGCTCGGTGCTGTTCACGCCACTGGAACCGTCGGCGTCCTACCCCTCGGGGCACGCCGCCAACACCGCGGTCTGGTTCGCCTTCATCGTGCTGCTGCTCGGCGCGCAACTCACACACCGGCAGCGCATGATCCTCTACGTCGCGCCGCCGGTGATCCTGTTGCTGAGCCAGACCTACCTCGGCTACCACTGGCTGACCGACACCCCGGCCGGATACCTGCTGGGAATGGTGGTGATCCGGTGTCTGCAACGGCTGCCGTGGGCGACGCTGCCACTGGGGCCACTGAACCGCTTCGACCCCGGTCCGGCACGGTGAGGGCCGCGCCGCCGGTCAGTCGGTGGCGGTGCGCCAGCCACGCCGCCGGTCGCGGGCCCGCCGCAACCGGTTGACCAGCGCCGGTGAGTGCTCCAGCGCCGCCGGTTCGTCGAGCAGCCGGGCGAGCGCCTGGTAGTAACCGGTCTCGGTCATGCCGAGTTCGTCGCGCAACGCCTGCTCCTTGGCGCCGGCGTCACGCCAGAACCGGGCCTCGAACGCGAGGATCTCCCGCTGCCGCGAGGTGAGGGGGGTGTGAGGGGGGCGGTTCAACTCGGCTCCACCAGTGGCACCAGGTCGGCGACGGAGTCGGCGATCCGGTTGGGCTGGAACGGGAACCGGTTCACCTGGTCGGCCTTCGTCACCCCGGTCAGCACCAGGATCGTCTCCAGGCCCGCCTCCATGCCCGACACGATGTCGGTGTCCATCCGGTCGCCGATCATGGCGGTGGTCTCGCTGTGCCCGTTGACCCGGTTGAGCGCCGACCGCATCATCAACGGGTTCGGCTTCCCGACGAAGTACGGTTCCACCCCGGTCGCCTTGGTGATGAGGGCCGCGACCGCGCCGCAGGCGGGCTGGATGCCCTCCGGGGACGGCCCGGTGGCGTCGGGGTTGGTGGCGATGAACCGTGCCCCGGCGTCGACCAGCCGGATCGCGCGCGTGATCGCGCCCAGGCTGTACGAGCGGGTCTCGCCCAGGATCACGTAGTCGGGGGCGATGTCGGTCAGGACGTAGTCGATCTCGTGGAGCGCCGTCGTCAGGCCGGCCTCACCGATCACGTACGCCGTCCCCTCCGGGCGCTGCACCGACAGGAAGTCCGCGGTGGCCATGGCGGAGGTGTAGATCGCCTCGACGGGGACGTGCAGGCCGGCGGCGCGGAGCCGGACGTGCAGGTCTCGGGGCGTGTAGATCGAGTTGTTCGTCAACACCAGGAAACGCCGGTTCGACGACTTCAGGGCGTCGAGGAACTTGTCGGCACCCGGCACCGGTACGCCCTCGTGGACCAGGACGCCGTCCATGTCGGTCAGCCAGCATTCGATCGGTCCGCGCGTGCTCATGCCGCAAGTGTGCCATCCGGGTGCGACGTCCGGGGGCCTGGTCGCGGTCCCGTCCGGTCCCGGGTGGCCTGGTCACGTCGCGCGTCCCCGGACCGGCACGGCGCACGCGGTGACGGTCGCCGGGTGTGTGGGCCATGCGGGCTCCCCTCCCTGGTCAGGCCCCCGTGATCCGGGAGTTCTAAGCTGTCGGGCGTGATGGACGTGGTCGTGGTCGTCGCGCTGGTGGCCGCCTGCGGCGCGCTCGCGGGCGGGCTCGGTTACTGGGCGATCAAGGTAGGGAGAAACAGGTGACCGAGACCGGCGACGGCGAGATCCCCGCGGACTTCAGCCGCACGTTCACCCCCATCGACCCCTATCCGTTCGAGGACAGCCACAACCTGCGGCACGGACCGGACCTGCACCCGCAGATGCTTCCGCTGCTGCCGTTGATCGGGGTGTGGCGGGGCCGGGGGCAGGGTGGCTACCCGGACATGGAGGACTTCGCGTACGGCCAGGAGGTGCGGATCTCGCACGACGGGCGGCCGTTCCTGTTCTACGACTCGCGTACCTGGCTCGTCGACGAGTCCGACGCGCCGATCCGGCCCGCCGCCCGTGAATGCGGCTGGTTCCGGGTCGTCGGAGGTGACGGCAAACGCCACGAGGTCGAGCTGGAGTTGAGCCACCCCACCGGGATCATGGAGCTCTACTACGGGCACGTCGACGGGACCACCGTCGAACTCGCGACCGACGCGGTGATCCGCAGCCCCGCCGCCAAGGAGGTCACCGCGGGGAAGCGGCTGTACGGGATCGTGGAGGGGGCGTTGATGTACGCCGCCGAGATGGCCGCGATGGGGCACCCGATGACGCCGCACCTGTCGGCGCGGTTGGCGAGGATCGAGGGCTGACCCGGAAGGCGGTTCGCCCGTTCCGGTCCGGTCCCCTCACATGGGGCGGGCCGGGCGCCAGGCGGTGGGTGTGAACCGCGATGACGCCCGGCCCTCGGGTTGGGCGGTGAAAGCCGGTGCTCCGATGCGGCGGAATCATCGGATCCACCTGTTTCAACGAGGCATTGTGTGGCCGGTTACGTCGTTTCCGGGACCTCGTGAATTTTTTCCGTCCCGGGAATCTTTCCCGGGATCGTGAACGGCGGCTCGATCAGATGTGAACGGATCGGCTGTTCCGGCGAGATCCAGGAGGCGTCCTCCGGCCCGTCCGGTTCGGCCTTCCACAGCCGCCCGACCTTCGGGATCGCCACCGGATACACGGTGACACCCGAGGCGGTCACCCGCAGCCGCACGAAGCACTTGGCGTCGTCGATGCACTGCCCGGCGAACAACTCGTTCTCGTTGACGCCGAAACCGCCCGCCACCAACAGGTACGCGGCCACCAGCATGGTCGCCGCCAGGCCCGCCACCGGTACGTAACCCAGGTGCGCGAGCCAACCCGACAACTCCAGCGCCGACCACGCCAGACTGCCCGCCACCACCAGGGCCAGGTGCGCGACGCCGTGCGTCAGTCCGGCGATCCAGTGCCGGGCGGTGCGCCCGCCCGCCGACGGGTTCGCGAACATGACCGTGGCGCCGACCGTCGCCGCCGCCGCGGCGACCGCGGTGCCCGGCGACCCGACGAACGCCATGAGCCCCAACAGGTGTATGAGTCCCAACAGGATCACGAAACTCGGGTTCCGGCGGGGCAGGCGCCAGAACACCCCGGTGGCGAAGCTCCACGACCGTTTCCGCTCCGGGTAGGTGGCGCCGCGTTCGTAGGTGCGCACCGGGGAACCGTGCCTGACCATCGAGTCGTGCGGCGGTGCCTCCAGGATCTCGGGCAGCGTGTGGGTCGCCGACAGGTAGGCGCCGCCGCCGCCGGCGGTGACCAGGTGGCGCGGCCCGCCGATCTCCTGGTAGTGCGCGTAGTGGTGGCGATCGCCGGTGAGGATGAGCGGCACCTTGCCGCCCTTGGGTTTGATGAACATCCGGATGAAGTAGTCGATCCGGTCGTACGCGCGAGGATCCGCCTCGGTCCACACCCAGGACGGACGCGGCACGCACAGGATCACCGGGTCTCCCGGTTCCATCTCGGCCAGCGCCTCGGTGAAGTACTGCAACTGTGGACCGTCGAGGTAGGCGTCGAACTGGGCGTCGATCCCGATCAGCCACCAGCGGTGCGGCAGCCGGACCGCCCAGTAGCTGCGGCGTTGCCGGGTGGTGCGGCCGCCGATGTCGCGTTCGGCGCAGAACACCCGCAGGAACGACGTCAGCCCGTCGAACCAGTCGTGGTTGCCCGAGACGGCGTACAGCCAGCCGCCGCCGGCGGGCAGCGCGGCCTGGTACGGCCCCTTGCAACGGTTCTCGTAGTCACGCCAGTTCGCCGCCGGATACACCTGGTCGCCGCCCATGACGAGGATGTCGCCGCGCGGCAGGCCGGTCTCGGGCCCCGGAGTCGGCCGGGTGGTGAGGCCGTGCCGTTCCGGGGGACCCGAGGGTCGGAGTTCGGGTTGGCTCGCCAGGTAGGCCACCGAGTAGGTGGCGTCGAACCCGTCGCCGATGTCGGCGACGTAGTCGAGCCACAGTTCGTCGCCGTCGGAGTGGTCGAAGACCCCCTGCGGCGACAACGCCTGCAACTCGCGTTTGTCCAGATAGGCACCCAGCAGCCGGGCGAGGGCGAGCCGGGCCGCCGTCGATGTCAGAACCCTCGTGGACAGCCAGCGGACCGCCGGCTGTCGTTGGAAGTGCAACTGTTCGGGCGAAAGATCCGTTGGGCGCTCTGCCATCTAACAACAGTGCATGATCGCAAAAGGATTGCACCAGACCCGGCCACCCGATCTTGTCGAAATCGTGATGAAACGGCCACGGAACGTGGCTTCACTCCGGTTTCGCCTGCGCGGGCACGGTTCCACGTGCGGGTGCCAGCCGCCGGGGAAGCGCCTCGGCGAGTGCCGCCGCCAGTGCCTCGACGTCGACGTCACCGGGCAGCTCCCGCGCGACGTCCTCGGCGATGCGGGGAGCCGCCGCCGCGAGCGCGTCCAGCAGTTCCCCACGGTGGTCGGCCGGGTCGCTTCCGGAGCGGCGCAACTGCTCCCCGATCATCTCGCGGGTGGCCGACGGGTCCTTGCCCTCCAGCTTGGCCAGGATCGCGGCCTGCGCGGCGAGGATCTCCTTGGTGTTGTTGTACGCCGCGATCGAGTTGTTGCACGCCGAGTCGAGCCGGGTGGCGAGCCGCCAGTCCTCGGCGTCGGAATAGGTGGCCTGCTTCGGTTTGCGCCAGGTGTAGTCAACGACCGCCTTGGCGATCTCCTTGGCGGTGGGCATGTCGTCGTCTCCTTCGTATCCGTCGGGCGTCCAGCCCTTGAGCAGCCCGCGATCGGTGGTGGTGTCGTTGCGGTAGATCGCGACGTGGGTCCAGCTGTCGTGACCGGAACCCTGGTATTCGACGCCGTCGCGGCCCCAACCGGAACCGTCCGACCAGTACCGGACCCGTTTCCCGTCGTAGGAGCCGATCACCTCGCCGATCCCCTTGATGCGGTCGGCGCGGATCTCGGCGATCAGCCACCGCAGCCACCGGCGCGACGCGGGCCAGTCCATGCCGATGTCGATGGCGCAGGCCGCGCCGTCGTCGGCGACCGGCTGGTTCGCGCCCTGCAGGCTGTAGTCGTCGGACGGCAGGTCGGCCGCCGCCAGGTGATAACCGAAACTGTGGGCGGCGTCGCCCACGATGCCGAGGAAGCGGGCCTTCACCACCGACAGCCGCTTCTTCTCGATCACCAACGCCGGAGCCTCGTGAGCCATGCGGCACCTCCGCGATATGCCTGTGTGGGCAATGGTGGACATATTGGTCAACGCCGTCAAGGGCACGTGGAAACGGTCATGCGGGACAACGCGGAAATATGGCACGTCTGGCGGAGTAATCCGGTGGCGTCCACCGCCGCGGTCACGCAGACTGCGGGAATGCGTCGGCTCCTGCGCGACCAGTTGGCGATCCCCTGGCGACTGGCCACCGAACACGTCCTGCCCGGCCTTACGGAGGACATGCTGCACCGGCCGCCTTCACCGCGGGCGGTGGGGGTGCGGCCGGTCGAGGGCCGATGGCGCGCCGAACTGCCCGACGAGACCGCCGTGCCGCCGCCGGAGCCGACCGCGGCCTGGCTGCTGTGGCACGTCGAGTGGTGGTGGGGCGCGGCCCTGGCGTCCGTCCGGGGCGGACCGGCCTCGCCGCCCGACGCGCAGGAGTGGTCGGGCGACCTCGCGACGTCGGTCGGGGAACTCCACCGCATGCACGACGAGTGGGACGCGGTGCTGCGCGACGCCGATCTGGCACGGCCCTGCACGGGCGGCATCCTGCCCGACTGGCCGCTGTCGCGGGTCGCCGCCTGGTTGAACGTCGAGCTGACGAAGAACGTCGCGGAACTGGGGGTCCTGGGACGCCGGTTCGCCGGCGAGGATCATCCCATGTAGACGATGCGGATCACCGAGACCGTTGTGAGTCTAGTGTGGACGGCGTATTCGAGGACCCCGCCCCGGCCGAACGTCGCCGAGTGCTCCGCGGCCGCCTCCGCCGGGGCACCGCCCAGGAAGGGGTCGGACGCCAACCGTTCCACCAGGTCGTCCAGCGCGCGCCGGGCGGGACCGGGCAGGTCGTCACGGGTGCGGGCGGCGGATCCGGTGAAGCGAACGGCGAACCTCACCACGGCGGCTCCCGGTCACACCGACGGCGAGGCGTCGTGGTGACGCAGTTCGGTGTGGGCCCAGTACTTCGTGATCAGGCCCTCCAACGGCACCAGGTCGAAGGTGTACCGCGCGACGTCGCAGGCCTCACCCCACTCGCGGTCGAAGTCGGCGCGGTCGGCCTCGGAGATCTGCGCGTACACGGCCGGGCCGTTGCGTTCGGCGGCGGCGTGGAACCTGCCGTAGGTCGCCGAACGCGCCGAGGACAACGTCCTCGCCTGCTGTTCGGCGAGCTGCGCGGTGCGGCGGTCGCCTCCCGAGACCAACCACCACGACCGTTCCAGCGCCTTGGCGTGGTCCAGGTCGTACGACCGGCGGACGGCGGCCAGTACCGCGCGCCACTCGTCGTCGAACCGGGCGCGGGCCACCGCGTCCAACCGGTCCCGCACCCGTTCGGCGGTGACCAGTTCCTGGGCCGTCTCGGGTGTGAGCGCGTCGGCGGTCTTGTGCCGGGTGAACCACATGGTTCAAGGCTAGTCAGCCGGCGACCCGTCCGTCGCACATCGTGTCCGGCGGCGGGTCGCCCGAATCCGATTGCGGGCGCCGGGGGGGTTGCGGCAGCATGACCGGGTGACTCTCAAGATGCACTCCGACCAGGTGGACGTGGACGTCGTGACGGTGGCGTCCCTGGTGGCGGACGCGCTGCCCGGGTCGCGCGGTGCCGAGATCCGGCCGGTGCCCTCACACGGCACGGTCAACGCGCTGTTCCGCGTCGGGGACGATCTGGTGGCGCGGTTCCCGTTGCAGCCGGACGCGAGTGCGGAGTTCCGAGCGGAGCTGTCGGAGCGGATCGCCCTGGCCCACCGCCTGGCGGAACGGCTGCCGCTGGCGATCCCGGAGCCGGTCGCGGTGGGGGAACCCGGTCCGGGGTATCCGGGACTGTGGACGGTCCACCGGTGGCTTCCCGGCGCCACCGCCGACACCGTGCCGTTCCGTGATCCGGTCGCGGCCGCACACCGGTTGGCGGAGTTCGTGTCGGCGTTGCGCGCGGTGGGCAACGACGGTCGGGGCTGGCCCGGCGTCGGCAGGGGCGGGCCGCTGGCCGACCACGACGCGGCGGTCACCGACGCGCTGGCCCGCAGCGGGCATCTGATCGACACGGCACCGATCGAACGGTTGTGGCGGCGGTGTGTGGCGGCACCGGCGTACTCGGGGACGCCGGCACGGATCCACGCCGACCTCATGCCCGGCAACCTGTTGGTGCGGGACGGTGAGCTGGTGGGGGTGTTGGACTTCGAGATCGCCGGGATCGGCGACCCGGCCGTGGACATGCTGGCCGCGTGGACGGTGTGGTCGGGGGAGGCGCGGAAGGCGTACCGGCACGGTCTGGCCGCCGACGACGAGGAGTGGCTGCGGGGCCGGGGATGGGCCGTACTGCAGGCGATCATGGCGTTGCCGTACTACGTCGAGACCAATCCGATGATGGCGCGCATCGCCCGGCGGACCCTGGAGGCGTTGCGGGACTGACCCGCGATCACTCCGGTATACGGAACGTCATGACACGACACCACTTGATCACATCGATAGTTGCTGATATATATCAGTTAACTTACTGACTTGAAAGTGAAAGTGAGTGGTCAGATGTCCCGAATACGTGCCCTCACGGCGACACTGGCGGTCGCCGTCGTCGGCGTGATCGCCTTCCTGCTCCCCGGATCCACCGCCCAGGCCGCCCAGTCCTGCGACACCCCGTGGAACTCCGCGACCGTCTACTGGGGAGGCGACACCGCCTCCCACAACGGACGCAACTACACCGCGCAGTGGTGGACCCAGAACGAGGCACCCGGCACCGCCTCCGTGTGGACCGACAACGGCCCCTGCGACGGCGGCGGCAACCCGCCCTCCGACGACTGCGACCACCCGTCCTGGGTGGCGGGCACCTGGTACCCCGCCGGCAGCATCGTCCGCTACAGCGACGGCAACCTCTACATCGCCGAACACGACAATCCCGGATACGACCCCGTCATATCCACCTGGTACTGGAACCCGTACCAGTGCGACGGCGGCGGAGACCCGGACCCGTCCGGCTTCGTCGTCACCGAATCCCAGTTCCAGCAGATGTTCCCCAACCGGAACCCGTTCTACACCTACAGTGGACTCGTCACCGCGGCGCAGTCCTTCCCGGCGTTCGCCGCCGGCGGCACCACCGTCGCCAAGCAGGAGGCCGCGGCCTTCCTGGCCAACGTCTCCCACGAGACCGGCGGACTCGTCCACATCGTCGAACAGAACCAGGCAAACTACCCGCACTATTGCGACACCACCCAGCCCTACGGCTGCCCCGCAGGAAACGACGCCTACTACGGCCGCGGGCCGATCCAGTTGAGCTGGAACTTCAACTACAACGCCGCGGGCAACGCCCTCGGACTGCCGCTGCTGACCAACCCCTGGCTCGTCGAGCAGGACTCGGCGGTGGCGTGGAAGACCGCCATCTGGTACTGGATGACCCAGAGCGGCCCCGGCTCCATGACCGCGCACAACGCCATGGTCGGCGGCCACGGATTCGGTGAGACCATCCGGGCCATCAACGGCGCACTCGAATGCGACGGCGGCAACCCCGGACAGGTCCAGAGCCGCGTCACCAAGTACCAGTCCTTCACGAGCCTGCTGGGCGTCGCCCCCGGCGGCAACCTCTACTGCTGAACCCGGCACCCGGGCGGCCCGACCACGGCCGCCCGGGTCCACTCCGTCACCGGACGTCTTGTGCCGGTTGGGTAACGTGCGGTCATGACCGAGCCCACACCCCGGCTTCGCCTGCACACCGGAATCGCCGTACTCCACGGCGTCCTACTGGTCGCGCTGTTCCTGCCCTGGTACGTCAACGAAGCCGACGACATCCGGGAACGCCACACCGGGGCCGGCCTGTTGTTCGCCGGGGAACTGTTCACCGGTCTCACCGAGTCCGCCGTCGTCGACTCCGGCTGCGTCGCCGCCTGGCTGACCGTGCTGTGCCTCGTGTCCTCCGTCGCGCTCACCGCGATGCGGACCCACACCGTCGCCCGCGGCGTCACCATGACCGTCCTCGCCGGGATCACGGCCGGCGGCCTGGTCCTGCTGTGGAATCAGATCACCGACCCGATCCGGTTCGTCGGCAACCCCGAGACCGGCGAGGGCACGTCCCTCGCGATCCTGGCCGTCTGCCTACTCGGCGGGGCCTGGCTGATCGAGGCGGTGAGCGCGGAACGCCGCCGCACGCGCGACCGGGGACGGAACGACTTCGGCTCGCTGACCCGCTGAACCGGCCCCACCGAAGACCGCTCCCAGAACGCACGGCGGCCCACCCGGGTTGAGGACCCGGTGGGGAAGGCGCGACCGCACGCACGTGTTCGGGGGCCGCCACTCCTCCTCCCCATGGCGTCGAGCCTACGCCGATGGACGGGGCCGCACCAGCCGCGGACGGGGAGGGGTGTGGACAACTCCGGATTGTGGAGAACCCATTATGGACCGTCGTGTCGGTGCCCCGACGCGGCGGCCCGGGGCGACGGCCGCGCCGCGCGTCCGCCTCGCACGACGACCACCCACCGGTGCACAGGACACCGGTGCGGTCTCGGCGCAGTCCACCCGCCGGCGACCGCGACGCCCGGCCTTCGGTCGCACCGACCGGCCGCACCGACCGACGCCCGCCCACACCGCCACCCCATCCGCCGACACCGGCCACTTCACCACCACCGTTCCCCCTCGGCGAGACGCCACGGTCACTGACGACGGCCCCGCCGCGCGCTTCGACATTGCGTCGTAGAGGATCGAACCCGTGGTAGACACAGCGAAACCCTCCACCGACGCCCCGGTGTCCGCGCCCGCGCGACGCGGCGTCAACCCCGTGGTGCCCGCGCTCGCCGTGGCCGCGGCAGTCGGCGTCGCGGTGTGGGTGCTGAACCTCGGCGGTGGCGTCATCACCGAGCCCGTACTCGGGCTGCCGCCACGCGACACCACCGTCACCTGGCTCGTCCCCATGCTGAAACTCGCCGGGCAACTACTGTCCGCCGGTGTCGTCGGCTGCCTGGCCGCCGCCGCGTTCTTCGTCGACGGCGAGGACGGCCGCATCCGGTCGACCGCGTGGCGGTGGTTGAAGACCGGCGGCTGGCTCGCCGTGCTGTGGGCGGTCGTGGCACTCGTGCAGGCACCCGCCACGCTCGCCGACGTGTTCGCCTCCGGGATGGAGACGGCGACCCCCGAAGCCGTGTGGAGCTACCTGTCCGACACCGAGGACGGTTTCGCGCTCGCGCTGACCGCGGTCCTGGCGCTGGTGGCGGGAGTGGTGGCGCTCAACACGCTGACCGTCAACTCCGCCGCCTGGGCGACCGTGATCGCGATCGCCGCGGCACTGCCTCAGGTCTTCACCGGCCACTCCGCGTCCTCGGGCAACCACCAGATCGCGGTGGACTCGATGATCCTGCACGTCCTGGGCGCACTGCTGTGGACGGGCGGCCTGCTGGCGCTCCTGTTGGCGCGCCGCACCGCCGCGCCCGCCGTCCGCCGGTACAGCCGGGTCGCGTTGGTCGCGTTCGTGCTCGTGGGGGCCTCCGGGGTCGTCAACGCCGCCACCCGGCTCACCGGCCTCGGCGACCTGCTGGGCACCCCCTACGGCCGGGAGGTGCTGGCGAAGTCCGCCGCCCTGGTCGTCCTGGGCGGGTTCGGCCTGTGGCACCGCCGCGCCACGATCCCCCGTGTCGACGCGGGTGAGACCCGGGCGTTCCGGCGCCTGGCCGCGGTCGAGCTCGTCGTCATGGGCGCCACCTTCGGTCTCGCGGTGGCGTTGTCCCGCACACCGTTCCCGGTTCCCGAGGCCGACGAGACCGCCGCGCAGTCGCTGCTGGGTTTCCCGATGCCCGGGCCGCTCACCGTGCGCAGCCTCCTCCTCGACTGGTATCCGCAGGTGTTGATCTGCACCGCCGCCGTCGCCGGGATCGGCCTGTACCTGCTGGGAGTGCGGCGGCTGGTCGCACGCGGCGACCGCTGGCCGGTGACCCGTGTCCTGGTGTGGATCGGCGGTTGGGGCCTCGCGGTGTTCGTGACCTCCTCGGGCATGGGCCGGTACAGCATGGTCATGTTCAGCGTCCACATGGTGCAGCACATGACGCTGAACATGCTGATCCCGATCATGCTGGTACTGGGCGCCCCCCTGACACTGGCGTTGCGGGCGCTGCGGCCCGCCAGGCCGCGCGGCCCCCGCGAGTGGCTGCTGGCGATCCTGCACTCCCGGTTCGTCCGGTTCGTGTCGCATCCGTTGATCGCGTTGGCGCTGTACATATTCAGCCTCTACCTGATGTACTTCACGTCGCTGTTCGAATGGGCGATGCGGTCCCACGCCGGGCACATGCTGATGGTGGGGCACTTCCTGGCGGCGGGCGGTCTGTTCTTCTGGGTGATCATCGGACCCGACCCGGCGCCCCGGCGGCCCCCGTACCCGGCGCGGGTCCTGATGTTCTTCATCGCCGTGGTGTTCCACACCATCTTCGGACTCACGATCATGCAGTCCACGGAGGTGATCGCCGCCGACTGGTTCCAGGCGCTCGGCCGCGACTGGGGCGCCTCGTCGCTGGAGGACCAGCGGACCGGCGGCGGCATCGCGTGGGCGTTCGGCGAGATACCCAGCGTCGTCGTACTGGCCGCGCTCGTGTGGCAGTGGTCCCGCAGCGAGGAACGCGAGGGCAGGCGGCTGGACCGGCTCGCGGCACGCGCCGCCGAGACCGGCCGTCCCGAGGACGACCCGCACGAGCGGTACAACGCGTACCTGGCGAAGCTGGCCGAGGCCGACCGGAAGGCGGGCCTGCGGGAGTGAACCCGGACGTCCCGGCACATTCCGGGCACGCTCCCGGTGTCGGCGGGCACCCCCGGCGATGAATACGTGGTGAAGCCCGTCTCGGCGCGGCATTCAGTGATCTCCGGCGCGTTACGCTTGCCAGCGGCCGGCACGACGAGGTGCCGTCGTCCACAGTGTTCAAGGAGTTCGCCATGATCAGCGTGTTCGATCTGTTCAAGATCGGGATCGGGCCGTCCAGCTCCCACACCGTCGGACCCATGCGGGCCGCCCGCACCTTCGTCGAGGGACTCAAGGCCGACGGGATGCTCTCCGGCGTCACCGCCATCCGCGCCGAGCTGTTCGGCTCGCTCGGCGCCACCGGCCACGGGCACGGCTCCGGCCCCGCGGTACTCCTCGGCCTGGAGGGCGAGGACCCCGAGACCGTCGACACCCGCGGCGTCACCGACCGCGTCGACGCGATCCACCGCACCGGCCGCCTCAACCTCCTCGGCGTCCACCACATCGACTTCCACCCGGACACCGACCTCACCCTCCACCGCCGCCGCAGCCTGCCCTTCCACCCCAACGGAATGGTGTTCGCCGCCCGCGACGCCAACGGCGCCGAGATCCGGGAACGCACCTACTACTCGGTCGGCGGCGGCTTCGTCGTGGACGAGTCGGCGGCGGCCGGCGACTCCCCCATCAAGGCCGACGACACCCGGGTCACCCACCCGTTCACCACCGGCGCGGAACTGCTCGACATCACCGAACGCACCGGTTCGTCGATCAGCCAGGTCATGCTCGCCAACGAACTCGCCTGGCGTTCCAAGTCCGACGTCCGGGAAGGCCTGCTGCGGATCTGGCAGGTCATGCGCGACTGCGTGCACGCCGGATGCCACACCGAGGGACGACTGCCCGGCGGACTCAAGGTGCCGCGACGCGCCTCCGAGCTGTACCGCCGCCTCCGCGACGAGCACCAGGCCGAGAGCGACCTCGGCCGCCAGGCCACCAGCGACCCGCTGCAGGTGATGGACTGGGTGACGCTGTTCGCGTTGGCGGTGAACGAGGAGAACGCCGCCGGGGGCCGGGTCGTGACCGCGCCCACCAACGGCGCCGCCGGCATCGTGCCCGCCGTCCTGCACTACTACTGGCGGTACGTGCCCGGCGCCGGACCGGACGGGGTGGTCCGGTTCCTGTTGACCGCCGCCGCCATCGGCGTGCTGTTCAAGGAGAACGCCTCGATCTCCGGTGCCGAGGTCGGCTGCCAGGGCGAGGTCGGGTCGGCCTGCTCGATGGCCGCCGCCGGGCTCACCGAGGTACTCGGCGGGACCCCCGCGCAGGTCGAGAACGCCGCCGAGATCGCCATGGAACACAACCTCGGTCTCACCTGCGACCCCGTCGGCGGGCTCGTCCAGATCCCGTGCATCGAACGCAACGCGGTCGCCTCCATCAAGGCCATCACCGCCGCCAGGTTGGCGATGCGCGGCGACGGCAGGCACACCGTCAGCCTCGACAAGGTCATCAAGACCATGCGGGAGACCGGCGCCGACATGAAGGTCAAGTACAAGGAGACGTCACGGGGCGGCCTCGCCGTCAACGTCATCGAATGCTGACCCGGCCGGAGTGACGGGGCTCCCGCCCGCACGGGTGACTGCGACCCGTACGCGGCTCTGCGTTACCGTCATGGCGAACACCTGACACCCTGCGCAGCGAAGCCGGTGCGAATCCGGCGCTGTCCCGCAACTGTGATGCCCCCGCACGGGGGCTGAGCCAGGCCGCCTGCCCCGGTGTCGCGAACCGAGCTGTCGAGGAACGAGCGTTCGCACCGCCGGGATCTTCTAGCCCGTCCGGCGAGCCGACATCCCTCGCCACCCCGCTAGGAGAGACCATGAACCGTACTCCTCGTGCCGCCCTCGTCGGCGCGATGGCCCTGTCACTGGCCGGGACACTCGCCGCCTGCGGCGGCGGCACCGAACCCGGCGACTCCGCCTCCCCCTCCACGGAGAGCACGTACGCCGCCGGCGACCTCGTGCTCCCGGAACGTCCCGAGAAGATCGTGTCGTTGTCGGCGACCGCCACCGAGATGCTGTGGGCCATCGACGCGGGTGACCAGGTCACCGCCGTCGACATGACCTCCAACCACCCGGAGGGCGTCCCCACCACCGACCTCGACGCCTACATGCCGAACGTCGAGGCGATCACCGAGTACCAGCCAGACCTGGTCGTGCTGTCCCACGACCAGGAGGGCATCATCGCGAAACTCGAAGAGGTGGAGGTCCCGGTGTACTACGCGCCGGCCGCCGCCACCATCGAGGACACGTACCGGCAGATCAGCGACCTGGGTGCCCTCACCGGGCACACCGAGGAGGCCGAGACCGTCAACGACGACATCGCCACCGGTATCGAGAAGCTGCTGACGGAACTGCCCGACCAGCCTGAGCCGCTCACCGCGTACTACGAGCTCGACAACCAGCTGTTCTCGTTGACGTCGACGACGTTCGCCGGGTCCCTGCTGGAGATGGCGGGCCTGGAGAACATCGCCGACGCGGCCGAGGGCGCCGAGGAGGCCGGCGGGTACCCCCAACTGTCGGCCGAGTACATCCTCGACGCCGACCCGGACCTGATCTTCGTCTCCGGTGAGGAGGCCGCCGCCGACGTCACCGGCCGGGACGGCTGGGACACCGTGACGGCGGTGAAGAACGACGGCGTCGTCGTCCTCGACCCCGACGTCGCGTCCCGGTGGGGTCCCCGCGTCGTGGAGTTGATGGAGGCGATCACCACGGCCGCGGCCGCCGCCTGACACCGCGCACCGTGATCACCGACCCGGTTCCGCCGCGGCCCCGCTGGACGCTTCCCCGTCCGGCGGGGTTGCGGCCGTCGTGGCTGATCGTCGCGTCGCTCCTGCTGGTGTTGACCGTCATCGCCGGTGTCGCGTTCGGTCCCGTGTCGCTGCCGTTCGGCGGGGTCGCCGCCGAACTCGCCAACCGGATCCTCGGCACCGACTTCGACACCGGCCTGACCGCCCAGCAGGCCGCGATCGTGTGGAAGCTCCGGCTGCCGCGTGTCCTGCTGGCGCTGCTGGTGGGCGCGATGCTCGCGCTCGCCGGCGGCTGCTACCAGGGTGTCTTCCGCAACCCGCTGGCCGACCCGATGCTGCTGGGTGTCGCCGCCGGCGCCGGGTTGGCGGCGACGTTGTTCATCGTGGCGCGCACGGCCGGGGTTCCGCTGCCTCGCGGACTGCTGCCACTGGCGGCGTTCGTGGGTGCCGTGCTCGCGCTGGCCGCCACGTACCTGCTGGGCGCGGCGGGCGGCCGGAGACGTGGGACCACCACCCTGATCCTGGCGGGGGTCGCGGTGTCGAGTTTCCTCAGCGCCGTCCAGACCTACATCCAGCAACGCAACGTCGACGCCATCACGTCGGTGTACTCGTGGCTGCTGGGGCAGCTCACGGTCGCCGGGTGGGCGGAGGTGCGGCTGCTGTTGCCGTACGTGGTGGTGACGGCGGCGCTGGTGTTGTTCCGGCGGCGGGAACTGGACGTGCTGTCGGTGGGTGACGACGAGGCCGCCGCGTTGGGGCTGCATCCGAGACGTTCCCGGCTGATCCTGCTGTTGGCGGCGTCGCTGGGGACGGCCGCCGCCGTGTCGGTCAGCGGCCTGATCGGTTTCGTGGGAGTGGTGGTGCCGCACATCATCCGGTTGCTGACGGGCCGTTCCTACCGGGGCATCCTGCCGTTGTCGCTGTTGAGCGGGGCGAGCTTCCTCATCCTCGCGGACCTGGCCGCCCGTACGGTCGCCGCGCCGGCGGAACTGCCGATCGGCGTGGTGACGGCGTTCATCGGGGCGCCGTTCTTCGTGCTGGTGATGCGGACCGCGAAGGAGGCGGCGCCGTGACCGCGCTGACGGCGGCCGGAGTGCGGGTCGCCCTGGGCGGTGTACCGGTGGTGCGTGACGTGTCGTTCTCGGTGGGGGACGGGGAGTGGCTCACCGTGATCGGGCCGAACGGGGCGGGGAAGTCGACGCTGCTGCACGCCGTCGCGGGGCTGCTGCCGTTCACCGGTGACGTCCGCTGGCACGGCGACGACCCGGCGGGTCTGCACCGGCGGCAGCGGTCGCGCCGGGTCGCGGTGGTGCCGCAGCATCCCGTCGTGCCGACGGGGATGTCGGTCTTCGACTACATCCTGTTGGGACGGACGCCGCATCTTCCGTTCCTGGGCAGGGAGAGCCCGGCGGACCTGTCGGTGGTGGCGGCGGTGTGCGAACGGCTCGACCTGACCGGACTGGCGGGCCGCCGCCTCGACACGCTGTCGGGTGGGGAGCGGCAGCGGGTGTTCCTGGCTCGGGCGCTCGCGCAGCTGTCCGGGGCGGGGCGGGCGCTGCTGTTGCTGGACGAACCGACCAGCGCGCTCGACATCGGTCATCAGCAGGAGGTGCTGGAGCTGGTCGACTCGCTGCGGCGGGACGGCGGCCTGACGGTCGTGTCGACGATGCACGAACTGTCGGTCGCGGGCGAGTACGCCGACCGGCTGCTGTTGCTGGCGGCGGGTGAGGTCGTGGCGGCGGGTCCTCCCGCCGAGGTGCTGACCGTGCCGTTGCTGACCCGCCACTACCGGGCGAACGTGATGGTGGTGGACACGTCGGCGGGACCGGCGGTCGTGCCGGTGCGCCCGGGACGGTGACGGCCGACGCCGGGTGTCGAAACCGGCGGCGCGGCTTCGACGTCTCCGACGTCGGCCCCACCGGACGGTGGGGCGAAGCGAGAGGAGACGACGATGAAGTGGGCGATCGAGGTGATCCCGATCCCGGTCACCGACGTGACGGCGGCGGTGGAGTTCTACACCGCGAAGGTCGGTTTCACCCTGGACCTGGAGGTCGATCTGGGGAACGGGCGGCGGGCGGTGCAGTTGACGCCGCCGGGTTCGGCCTGTTCGATCGTGTTGGGTAGCGGCAGTGACGCCGCGCCGGGTTCGGTGCGGGGCGTGCAGATCGTCGTCGAGGACGTCGAGGCGGCCCGGCGTGGACTGGCGGAGCGGGGTGTGGACGTGTCGCCCGTCCGGCATTTCGAGGCCGGTGAATGGCGTGACGGCCCGGGCGGCACGTGGAACTCCTGGGTGTTCTTCGACGACCCGGACGGCAACGGCTGGGCGCTGCAGGAACGGGCCCCCGGCTGACGGTCCGCCGGTGCCGCCGTCGGGCATGGCGGCACCGGCGTCACGAACGGCTTGCGCCGGCTTGCGACCCCGCCGCGTTACGTTCGGACGGCTGAATCCTGCGGTGGACGGTGGCGCACATGCGGATACCGGCGATGGTGGGGGGCCTCCAACCTCCGCCCCATACTTCGAGCGTAGCCCCGGTTCGGACCGGGTGTCCAGCCGCGACGGTGCGGGTTGTGGACGGGGCGCCGGTTGTGGAAAAGCCCCTGTGGACGATCATGGGGGCCGGCGTTTCGGCCGCCCGCCGGCGAACGAGCCACACCCCGAGCGGTGACAACCCTCCCCGGTCAGGACGCGAGGTCGTCCACGACCTCGGCGCCCGGCAGCGCCGCAAGGAACTCCCCGGTCACGATCAACTTCGACCCGCGGATGCCGCTACCGACGACGACCTCACCGGCCTCCGCCACCGCCCGGTCCACCAGGACGGGCCAGTCGGCGGGCAACCCGACCGGGGTGATGCCGCCGTACTCCATCCCGGTCATCTCCACGGCGTCCGCCATCGGCGCGAAGGACGCCTTGCGGGCGCCCATCCGGCGCCGCACCACCGTGTTGACGTTGACGCGTGTCGTCGCCAACGCCATGCACGCCGCGTAACCCACCGTCTCGCCGCGTTTCCCGGCGACGATCACGCAGTTGGCGGAGGCGTCCAACGGGATGCCGTAACGTTCGCAGAACGCGGCGGTGTCGGCGAAGTCCGCGTCGATCTCCATCACCCCGGCGTCCGCGCCGGGCAGCGCCGACAACGCCTGCTTCACCGGCGCCGCCAACAGGTGAACCGCCTCCGTGGCCGGGACCCGGCCCGCCACCGTCAATCTCCGCATGATCGTGTCCTCTCGCCGTACGCACCGCGATGCTACGTCGCCTCACCGGTGCCCGCGCGACCGGACGCGGCCGCCGACCGCGACGACACGACGATCGCGCCACCTGTCACGACGGCCGTCACCACCCCGGTGGCCAGCACCGGTTCCGGCGTTCCGGCCGACGCGAGCACCACGACGCCCGCGACGGGAAGCACCGGCTGGAACCGGCCCGGCATCGCCCTGGGCTTCATCTGCAGCGCCCACAACACCCACAGGTACAGCGCCACCGGCACCGCGACGACGCCGCCGCGCCACCAACCGGTCAACGCCGAGTCGCCGGTGACGACGTCGATGTGGGCGGCGAGCCCCGCCCCGGCCGCCGCCACCGACGCGAAGATCACGTAGTGGCCGTATCCCCACACGAACGCCCGGTTCACCGAGGTCAGCAGTTCGTGCGCGGGAAGCGCGAAGTAGAGCCACCACATCGAGAACACTATGAGCAGTCCCCCGCAGGTCAGGGTGGCGAGTTCGTCGAAGTGGGCGCGGTCGCCGAGCGCCTCGGCGACCGCGGTGGTCGCCGCCGCGACCGATTCGCCCATGACTATCAACGTGAACAGGCCGAACCGTTCGGCGATGTGGTGCGGGTGCCAGGGGGAGCGCCTTCCGACCTCCGCCTACACCGGGACCAGCAGTTCCACGACGGCCATGGCGACGAACCCGGCGGTGAGGGCGGCGCCGGTCAGGGTGAAGACGACGACCGCCCAGCCGAGCAGCGCGGTCGACTCACCGGCGACGTACCGGCGCATGGTGCGGCGGCCGGACGGGTCCGCCCGGGCGGCGCGGAGCCGCTGCGTCTCCAGGCCGATCCGCATCACGTATCCGGCGAAGACCGCGCGGAAGTCGCCGTGGGCGAAGGCGGGGGCCACGCCCGCCGACAGGATCAGCACGCCGAGGATCTGGACGAGCACGCACAACCGGTACGGGGTGTCGTCGGGGTCGTAGGCGGATGCGAACCAGGTGAAGTTCATCCACGCCCACCAGATCGTGAAGAACACCGGGAGGTAGCCGAGAAGGCCGAACGCCAGGTGTCCCTCGGTCTCGGCGTGGTGGAGTTCGTGTGAGACGGCGGCGACCGCGACGACGAAGCACAGGTCGTAGAACAGTTCCAGCGGTGTGGCGGCGCGGTGCGGTTCGGCGGCGTCCCTGGCCCGCATGCGGCGCCGCCACGGTACGGCCGGATAGTCGGTCATGGCCTCATCCCACCCGGTCGCGGCGCCGCCCGGGGCCGGTTCGCGGGTTCCGGTGACCGGCGTGGACGGTGAATCGCGGTGGTGCGGGGCGGGTGGCGGCCGTACGATCGCAGTCTGGGAGGTGGGTTTCGGTGGCCGCGACACTGCGGGTGACGGATTCGGTGTCCATACCGGAGGCCGAGTTGAGTTGGCGGTTCTCCCGTGCGTCCGGGCCGGGTGGGCAGCACGTCAACACCACCGACAGTCGTGTCGAGTTGAGCTTCGACGTGTCGGCGTCGTCGGCGTTGTCGCCGGTGCAGCGTGACCGGGCGTTGCAGCGGTTGGCGGGACGGCTCGTCGACGGCACGGTGACCGTGACGGCGTCACAGTTCCGTTCCCAGTTGCGTAACCGTGAGGCCGCGATGGAGCGGTTGGCGCGGCTGTTGGCGGACGCGATCGCGCCTCCCGCGCCGCCGCGCCGCCCGACGAAGCCGAGCCGCCGGGCGAAGCAGCGGCGGGTGGACGACAAGCGGCGGCGCGGCGAGGTGAAACGGTTGCGCCGGGATCCGGGTGAGTGATCAGCTCCCGATGCGGGGGAACGGGGCGGTGGAGAACACCACCTCGACGGCGACCTCGAAGTGTTCGGCGATGCGCAGCGCCAGGTGCAGGCTGGGGCTGTATTCGCCGCGTTCGAGGTATCCGATCGTCTGGTAGTGGACGCCCAGGGCCTCGGCGAGCTGTCGGCGGGAGATGCCCCGTTCGGCGCGGAGCATCGCGATCCGGTTGTAGATCACCTCACTGCTCACGGGTTGGACGTCCTCTCCGGTAGGTGGTGGCGGTCGGCATTACCGTACGGCGCTCTGCATGGCCCGTTCCCGCCGTGCCGCTACCGCGGATCCGGATTCCCGGCGCGCCATCCGGCGCAGCAGCAGTGGCGCGAGCAGCATGCCGGCCACCGCCCATCCGCCCAGGACGGCGAGGGTCTCCAGGTGCCGCCACGACTGTCCTATCTCCACCGCCACCATGGCGTCGGGCAGCATCGCGGAGCGGGTGCCGAGGCCGAGCCAGTAGAACGGGAAGACCTGGGCGATGCCCTGCACCCATCCCGGGAGCGCGGTGACGGGGTAGAAGATCCCCGAGACGGCGATCAGGCCGGTGATCGGCAGCATCAGCAGTCCGACGAGCCGTGGGCTGGAGATCAGGGAACCCAGGGCGGCGCCCATGGGCATGGTGGCGACGAGCCCGACCGTCAGCACCCACAGCAGGGTGAGTGTGCCACCGAGTCCGTTGAGGCCGACGCCGTCGAAAAGGGTGAGGGCGGGCACCATCATGACGAGCAGGGTCATGACGGTGCTGAGGGCGGTCAGGACGACGACGCCCACGAGGTAGCCGGTCATGCCGCCGGGTATCGCCTTGGCGCGCAGCAGTGTGCCGTCCTCGCGTTCGGTCGCGAGTATGCCGAGGACGTTCATGAGGCCGCCGAACGCGATGTTCATGCCGATGAGGCTGGGCATCGTCATGGCACCCAGCGACACCACCGACGAGTCCACATCGGTGTCGCGGAGGAAGATCATGACGACGAGTGCGATCAGGGAGGGGAACAGCGCGCCGGTCATCTCGGCCGCGGAGGTGACGAAGTACCGGAATTCGAGGAGGCCGCGGAGCAGTCCCGCCCGGTAGGGCGTCCAGGTGCGGTTCATCGGGTGGCCTCCTGGAAGTCCGCGACGGCGGATTCGGCGCGGCCCTGTTCGAACCGCTGCACCATGGTCATGTAGGTCTCCTCCAGCGTGGCCCGGCGGACCTCCAGGTCGGCGACGTCCTCACCGTGTTCGGCGAAGAGTCGCCGCACGAAACCGGTGGCGTCGAGGGTGGAGTGGACGAAGTGTTCGCCGTGGCGGCTCCACTTCACCTCGGCCTCGGTGGACATCCGCCGGGAGAGGGCGTCGGCGGAACCGTCCGCGATGATGCGTCCACCCGCCAGGATGACGATCCGGTCGGCGAGTTTCTCGGCCTCGTCCAGGTCGTGGGTGGTCAGCAGGATCGTCGTCTCGTCCATGTCGGACAGGCGGTGGACGAGGTCGTGGAACTCGCGGCGTGCCTGCGGGTCGAAGCCGACGGTCGGTTCGTCCAGGAACAGCAGTTCGGGTCGTCCCACGATTCCGATGGCGACGTCGAGGCGGCGGCGTTGCCCACCGGACAGTTGGGACACCCGCTGTCCCGCCTGCGCGGTGAGGCCGACCGCCTCCAGCAGGTCGTCGACCGGCCAGGGGCGTTTCACGGCGCCGGTGGAGTAGGGCCGGTAGTAGACGCCGAAGTGTTCCAGCAGTGCCCGTACCCGCCATTTGCCGTGGTCGCGCCAGGACTGCAGCACGACTCCCAACCGGGCGCGCCACTCCTCGCCGCCGTGGGCCGGGTCCACGCCCAGTACCCGGACGTGCCCGGCGGACCGCATCCGGAACCCTTCGAGGATCTCGATGGTGGTGGTCTTACCGGCTCCGTTGGGGCCGAGCAGGGCCAGGACCTCTCCGCGCCGGGCGGTGAAGTCCACCCCGGTCAGGACGTCTTCGCTGCCGTACCGCATCCGCAGGTCCGTCACCTCGATGACGGGCTGGTCGGGGTCGGCAGTCACGGGGTCAACCGCCGTCATGTTCACATCCTCTTGTAGTCGAACCATTGAGAAAGATAGTACATGTACTACATTCCTGCGCATAGGCGCTATCAGTCCTGTCGATAATCCCTGGAGAACGGCGCCGCGGCCGGATACAAACGACCCATGCTGCTGAAGTACCCCCGCACCCCGCACCTGGAGGGCTCCCGGCGGCAACCCGGCGACGAGGACCTCGACTCCGTCCCCTTCGCCACGCTCGCGGGCCGCCACCTCGTCGTCGAGGAGAAACTCGACGGCGCCAACTGCGCCGTCAGCTTCGACACCGACGGCACCCTGCGGCTGCAGAGCCGCGGCCACTACCTGACCGGCGGCCCACGGGAACGCCAGTTCGCGCCCCTGAAGTCCTGGGCCGCCACCGCCGCCCACCGGCTCCGCCCCGTCCTCGAAGACCGGTACGTGATGTACGGCGAATGGCTGTACGCCAAACACACCGTCTTCTACGACGCCCTACCGCACTACTTCTGCGAGTTCGACGTCTACGACCGGCGGACCGGTGACTTCCTGTCCACACCCGCCCGGCACGCCCTACTGGCCGACACCGGCGTCGTGTCGGTGCCCGTCCTGGCCACCGGACGGTTCCGGTCCCTCTCCGCCGTCACCGCGCACGTCGGCCCCTCCACCTGCCGCACCCCGCGGTGGCGGGACGCCCTCGCCGCCGAAGCCCGCAGCTCCGGAGTCGACCCCGACCGGGCCGCCGCCGAGTCCGACTCCAGCGACCACATGGAGGGCCTGTACATCAAGGTCGAGACCGACGCGCACACCGTGGACCGCTACAAGTGGGTACGGGCCTCGTTCCTCACCGCCGTACTCGACTCCGGTAGCCACTGGCACGACCGGCCCGTCATCGCCAACCGGCTCGCCGACCCCGGAGTGCTCTATGCGACCGTTTGAACCGCACTGCCCCACCGGTCCCGACTGGACACTCGACTGGGACGCCACGGTACGCGGCCTGCCCTGGCTCGCCGAACTCGACGGCGTACCGCAGGACCCCGTCCACCACGCCGAGGGCGACGTCGCCGTCCACACCCGGATGGCCGCCGAGGCACTCGCCGCCGACCCCGCGTGGCGGCGGCTCGAACCCGCCCGTCGGCTCCGCCTGTTCGCGGCGGTCCTCCTGCACGACGTCGGGAAACGGGACTGCACCGTCGTCGGCGACGACGGCCGCGTCACCGCGCACGGCCACTCCCGCCGCGGCGAACTCGTCGCGCGGCGTCTACTGTGGGAGGCCGGAGTGCCGGCCGCCGACCGGGAACACGTCGCCGCCCTCATCCGCCACCACCAACTCCCGTTCTGGGCGCTGGAACGCGAAGACCTCGACCGGATCGTGTTCGCGAGCAGCCTCACCACCCGCAACGACGACCTCGCCGTACTGGCCCGCGCCGACATCACCGGGCGGATCTGCCGCGACGCCGAACGGGTACTGGAGAACATCGCGCTGTTCGAGGAGTACTGCGACGACCGCGGCTGCCTCGACACGCCCCGCGACTTCCCGTCCGACCACGCCCGGTTCCAGTACTTCCGGACCCCCGGACGCGACCCGGGTCACGACGCCTACGACGACACCGTCTGCACCGTGACCGTCATGTCGGGACTGCCCGGCTCCGGCAAGGACACCTGGGTGGCACACCACCGCCCGGACCTGCCGGTGGTGGCGCTCGACGACATCCGCGCCGAACTGGGGATCCACCCCGGCGAGAACCAGGGGCCCGTCGTCGCCGCCGCGCGGGAGCGGGTCCGTGTGCTGCTGCGCGCCGGTACGTCGCTGGTCTGGAACGCGACCACGCTGTCACGCAGGTCCCGTGACGCCGTGATCGGGCTGGCCGCCGCCTACCGGGCGAGGGTGGAGATCGTCGCCGTGGAGACCACGCCCGCCGAGCTCCGCCGCCGCAACCGCGACCGGCCCGACACCGTGCCCGCCGCCGTGGTGGAGCGGATGCTGCGCCGCTGGGAGAGCCCCGACCTCACCGAGGCGCACCGGGTCACGCGGCCCGGCGCGTGACGGTCAACGCAACGCCTCGTCGAGGGCGGATCCGAACTCCAGCATCGCGTCCTGCACGACCTCGCCGTCGATCGTCACGTACGGGACCGACGCGACCCCCTGGTTCCGCGCGCTCACCGTCGCCAACTCCACCCAGTCGAGATAGGTGCCCGAGTCGACGCAGTCGGCGAACCGGGCACCCAGGTGGACCTGGTCACCCATACGCACCAACGTGGCGTCGTCGTGCCCGGTCGATCCCGAGGCGGGGCGGCTCTCGAACAGCACCCGCGAGTACCCGATGAACTCGTCCTGGTCGGCGGCGCACACCGCGGCCGCGGCCGCGCGTGTCGAGTAGCGGCCGCCGCTGCTGCGTTCGTCGAGCCAACCGAGGGGATGGAACCTGACCGAGACGGTGCCGGCCTCCAGTTCGCGCGCGATCCGGTCGGAGTGCGAGACGTAGAAGACGGCACACGACTCGCACAGGTAGTCCAGGTACACGTCGACCTCGACCGGGCCGTTGCCGAGCAGTATGCCGCCCGCCTGGTTCGGCGCCTGCGGCTGCGACACCCGGTCGTGCCCGGGGCCGGTCGCGTTCCACAACACGACCCCGCCGACGGTGAGGCCCGCCAGCAGCACCAGCACGGCCGCCAGGACGCCCCACATCACGCCCCGCCGAGACCGTCGCCGGTCCGTCGCGGCGTCGGCGTCGCCGGTGTCCCCCCACGGGTCGTCACGCCGGTCGTCCCCGCCGGCATCGACCGGCGATCCCGCCGGGCGAGGCTCCGGCGACGCGGCCGAACGTGGATCACTCATACCCCCGGATCCTATGGGGTCGGAGTCGTACACGTGCCGTCACGCACGGGTGTGGGCCGAATTTCCGCACACCCTGGCCGATCGGCCGACCCGGGAAGGGCCCGCACCGCGCGGGCGGTTATCCACAACAGGCCCGTCGTCCACAGGCACCGGGTTCGCGACTCGACACGTCCCGGCGGCGGTGGCTAGGCTCGACGCCATGGGGAGGAGGAGTGGCGGCCCCCCACTCGGGGCGATCCGCCCCCCGCCCCCGTCACCCTCGCGGACCGTCCGGTCGCCACTCCGGGTCACGGCCGGCCATCGCGAGCACCCGCGCGAACCGGGACGCGCCCGCCGGTGGTGTGACCTCGGGACCGAACAGGCCGTTCCTGGCCTCCTCGTGCCCCGGGCCGCTGAACGACGCCACGAAGGGTTCGACGACGTCGAGCGTCGCCTCGTCCGGTTCGTACGGGAGCCCCACGGCCCGGGCCACGTCCCAGCCGTGCAGCACCAGTTCGTCGAGGGCGACGGCGCCCGCCTCGGATCCGGCCAGGTCGACGCCGCCGGCGCGGGTACGTCCCTCCCACGCCGCCGGGTCGCGCCACGCCTCGCCCAGTTCGGTGAGGCGTTCACCGTAGATCTCACGCCACTTCGGAGGCAGCCGCGCCGCGTCGCCGGACGGCCCGGCGCCACCGGCCCCGGGTGCCTTGCGCGCGGCGTCGATGAACGCCGACGCGAGGCCGCCGACGTGCTCGACCAGGTCGCCGAGCCGGTACCGCTCGCATGGCGTCGGGAGGTCCAGTTGGTCGTCGGTCACCTGAGTGAGGAGTCTTCTCATCGTCTCCGCGGCGGGCGCCAGGTCGGGTGTCATCGGTTCTCCCTCCGGTTTCCGGCCATCATGCTCGCGGGCACCGACATTCCCGTCAGCGCGTGTCCGACAGTTCGCGCAACCGTGGGAAGTACCAACTCATCACACGACGCAGTCCGTCGGCCTCGGGCCGGGCCCAGTTCCGCATGAGCTCACACCCCCACCCGACGGCGGTGACCGGGGACGCGCCCGCCTGCGTCATCCGGCCGATCGCGGCACGGTGCGCGGTCTCGGAGACGCCACCGATGGCGTCCACCACCGGATACACGCGGTATCCGGCGGCCAGCATGTCCAGGGTCGGGAACGTCACGCACACCTCCGTCCACAATCCGGCGACGACCACCCGTGAACGACCGGTGGCCTCGACGGCGGCGCGGAAGTCGGCGTCCTCCCACGCGTTCACACCGGTACGGTCGATCTCCTCCACACCGGTCAGCGCCCGCCGGATGAAGTCCACGGTGCCCTCGTTGACACCCATGTCCACTCCGACCGTCGACAGCACCACGGGCACCTCGAACGCGGTCGCCAGTTCGCACAGCGCCCGCACGTTGAGGTCGATCAGTTCCACGGGCGAGGAACGGACGGTCGCGTACTGTCCGGGCTGGAAGTCGATCAACGCGAGCACGCAGTTCCCCGGCGCCAGCAACCCGTCGCCGGCCGGGTCCCGGCGCGGCTCCTCCGACGTCTTGGCCATCGCCACACCCCCATGTCCTGCCGCCCGCCATCGGCGGCGTTCCCCGAGGCTATCCCCGGCACCGGCCGCGCCCGGCCGTTTCGTTCAATACCATCGCGCCCTCGGGGGCGCACACTGACGGAATGACACCACGGGTCCACTTCATCACCCTCGCCACGCCCGACCTCGCGGCCGCCCGCGCCTTCTACCGGGACGGCCTCGGATGGTCCCCGCTGCTGGACGTGCCCGGCGAGATCGTCTTCTTCCAGGTCGGTCACGGCCTGGTCCTCGGCCTGTTCGACGCGGACAGGTTCGTCGGTGACATCGCCGGAGCCGTCGCCGACACGTCCCTGGGCGGCCTCACCCTGTCCCACAACCTCGACTCCCCCGAAGAGGTCGACGAGACCGTCGCCCGGCTCGCCGCCCTGGGCGCGGCCGTGGTGAAACCACCGCAGACCGCCGACTTCGGCGGCTACCACGGGCACGTCCGCGACCCCAACGGCGTCACCTGGGAGATCTGCCACAACCCGGGATGGTCGATCCGGGCGGACGGGACGGTACGACTCGGCCCCGTCGACGCCGACGACGAGGCGTGAGACGTAACGGGGTGGACAGCGACGCGGGCATGCGGTGGACTCCACACGTCACGACCGTCCACGCCCCGAGGAGCGACGTGCCGACACCCCGGCCCACGGACCCGCCACACATCGACGACGCACTCGTCCGCGACCTCGTCGCCGACCGGTTCCCCGCCTGGAGCGGCCTGCCGCTGCGCAGGTGGGAACCGGCCGGCTCCGACAACGTCATCTACCGGCTCGGCGACGACCTGTCGGTCCGGTTGCCGCGCGGCGAGTGGGCCGCCGGGCAGGCGGTCAAGGAACACCGGTGGCTGCCGGGCCTGGCGGCACGGTTGCCCTTGGCGATTCCCGCACCGGTCGGCCTGGGTGAACCCGCGCTCGGCTACCCGTGGCACTGGTCGGTGTCCCAGTGGCTGCCCGGCACCGCCGCCAGAACGGAACTGCTCACCGACCCGCAGCGGGCCGCCCGCGACCTCGCCGGTTTCCTGACCACGCTGTGGGAGACACCGTTGCCCGGCCAGGGATCGGACGACGCCGCGCCGACCGCCGAGGGACTGGCCCGCCGGGACCGTGCCACCCGCGACGCGATCACCGCCACCGCCGACCGGTTCGACGCCGCCGCGCTCACCCGGGTGTGGGAGGCGGCGCTCGCCACCACCGACGACCGGGCACCCCGCTGGGTGCACGGCGACATGCACGACGGGAACCTCCTGGTGGTGGACGGCCGGCTCAGCGCGGTCATCGACTTCGGCGGGTTGGCGGCGGGCGACCCCGCGTGCGACCTGGTCGTCGCCTGGACCCTGTTCGACGCGGCGGCACGCGACACGTTCCGGTCCCTGTCCGGTGTCGACGACGCGACCTGGACACGCGGCCGGGGCTGGGCGATCGCGACCGGCTTGAACGCGTACACCGCGTACGCGGCGGTGAACCCGCGCGTGGCCGCCGCGACCCACCGGCAGATCACCCGGGCGGCGGCGGGCTGAATCCCGGAGTGATCACCGTCTCACCACGGACCGGTCACGGCGGCCCGGTGGGCGGTGTCGAAGAGGTGGAGGCCCCGGTGGGACTCCCGCCGACACGATCCCCGTGGCGGCGCCGACTCTCCGAAGGAGTGGTCCGTGATGTCGACCGTCCACATCGTCGTCAGTGTGTTGGGTGCCGCCATGGCGGCGTTCTCGGCGGGTTCGGTGTTCCTGCGCGCCGCGTGGGTCACGGAGCCGTTGACCGAATACGGGGTGCCCGTGTCGTGGTGGCCGTGGCTGGGCGCCGCGAAGGCCGCGGGCGCGGCCGGCCTGCTGGTGGGCCTGTTCGTGCCGGTGATCGGCGTCGCGGCCGGTGTGGGACTGGTGCTGTACTTCACTGGTGCCGTCATCACGGTCCTCCGTGCCCGGTCCTATTCGCACGTCGCGTTCCCGGTCGTGTACATGGCCCCGGTGGTGACGGCCCTCGTGATCGGCGCGGCGTCCTGACCGCCCGGGGCGGCGGGGCGGCCGGCCCGCCCCGTCACCCGTCGGTCCGACCGTCGCGAACGCACACCCGATAAGCCCCGTACCAGCTGGCGGAGCGCCCCGAGCCTCGAACCGGCTCGGACACGTCACATGAGGTCGGGCACGATACGGTCCCGCGCCAGGCGATTCACGCGGAGGACACGGGCAACGGCGGTGTCGCCGGCGCGGCAGTTCACGTTCAACGACGTCCAGCTCTTCGCGAACATCAGTTACCGGCGACCGTGGTCGCACCGCGGGTCCGTCGGTGAGGACACGGCGAGCGGTACACAGGTGGGATGAGCGTGGAGAAGTCGCAGACACGTTGGCACTGCCTGCAATGCGGCCGCCACGAGGCGGACGTCCTTCCGATGATCTCCCAGAGCGCCGGCCTGCTGTTCGCCTGCATGGACCACGGCATGTTCCAGCAGTGCCCGGTCCCCGCGACCTGGCTGGCACAGGTGTACATGGAGTACCGAGACAAGTACTGGGCGGAATACCTGCACCGATGCATCGCGAAACGGTGGCGGGAGTTGGTGTCCGTACCACCCGCCGTGCTGGACCTGCCGACCCGGCCGAACGCCGGCTGCGTCTGCGTGGTGGGCGGCCCCGACAAGGGCACCACCTGCCGGGAGTGCGGCGAGTATGTACCGGTCACCACCTGACCGGCCGCCGCGCCACACCGAGGCCGGCGTCCCGGCGCGGCCGGAGGGTGGATCTGTGGCGGCGACACCACCACCCACCCGGCCGCGTGCCTGAGCCTCCCCGAGACCGACCATGTCGCACGTCGCCCGCGAACACCCGAGGCGACGTGCCGGGATGCGCGTCGCATCCGGGTGTATCGACCCCGCGACCGGTGCGGACTGCGGGGTACCGTCTGACCGGCGTGATCCCCCACGTCACCGGACGACGGCCCGCGCCGTCACCCCGACACGAAGGAGAACCCCATGGCGGCTTCCGGGAACGGTCCGGCCAGCTACTTCCCGTCCATCGAGCAGAAGTACGGTCGGCCCATCGCCGAATGGATGGACCTGATCGGCTCCTCCCCACTGACCGCGCACGGTGAACTCGTGACCTGGTTGAAGACGGAACACGGATTGGGCCACGGGCACGCCAACGCGCTGGTCGCCCACTACCGGGCCGAGCACGCGAAGGGCTGAACCGCGACGTCCGCCCCGGTGGTCACCGGGGCGGACGATCAGTCGGTGCGGACGTCCAGTCCGAAGGCGCGGGCGATCGCGACGGCCTGCGCCGCGTCCACCACGGCACCGTCCCACCGCACGGTGAGCGGATCCATGTCGGGGAGAACACTGCCCCGCAGGTCGCACCCCCGCAGGTCCGCCTTCGACAACCACGCGCCCGACAGGTCACTGTCCCGGAACTCCGCCCGCTCGCAGCGCGCGCCCGTCAGGTCGGCCTCGCGCAACCGCACGCCGGTGAACTCCGACTTGCGCAGGTCCGCGCCGGGGAGACCGACGAAGGACCAGTCGCCGCCGCGGACCCGCCACAGGCCGAAGCTGCAGCCGTCGAACATGCTCCCCACGAGTTTCCCGCCGGTGAACTCGGAGTCGAAGAACCCACAGCGGGTGAACGTGCAGTTGACGAACCCGCCGTCGACGTGCGTGGACGCGTGGAACCGGACGCCCCGGAAGGTGCATTCGGTGAAGACCACGTTCCGGAACGCGGCCTCCGTCATGTCCACGTCCACGAACGCGACCCGGGTGAAGGTCTCGTCGGCGAGCTCCCGGCCGTACCAGTCCTCGGAACGGACGGTGGACTCGGTCGGCGGGGGCGCGGCCCCGTGCTTGCGTTCGGCCATCACGCCGGTCCCCGTGTCACCATGCGGGCAGCCTAGCCGCCGCCCCCGACACGACCTGTCCGCGCGCCGTGACGGGCCGGTCGGTTCACGGCGTCAACCGGTCCACCGTGTCGACCACGGTCCCGAACAGGTACCCGATCATGGCCAGGCTCGCCGCCTGCAGTGCCTCGGCGGAGACGACGCCGCCACCGGGCACCGGGAGCGACCGGGTGGCGGTGGCCTCGGCGACCACGGTGGGCCGGAAACCGGCCTCGAACCCGCCCTGCGCGGTGGCGGCCACGCACATGTGGGTCATGAAACCGGCGAGCACCAGGTCGGGCCCGGCGCCGAGGTCCTCGAGCGTCTGCCTGAGCGCGGTGAGGTGGAAGGCGTCGGGGAACCGTTTGACGATCACCGGTTCCCCGTCGACGGGGCGCCACCTCGGAGTCGATGCGGCCGATCTCGGCGCGGACGTCGTACGGGGATCCCTCGCCGCCGTCGTTGACGATGTGGACGACCTTCGCACCCTCCGCGCGGGCCGCGGCGAGCAACCGCGCCCCGGCCGCCACGGCGGGTCCGGCACCGTCGAGCGCCATGACGCCGGTCCGGTAGGTGTTCTGGTAGTCGATCATGAGGAGTGTGGCGTCGGCCAGGCGCGGCGTCGCGTCGCCGAGACCGATGACGTCGCGCAGGGTGGAAGACGGTTTCACGGTGGTTCCTTTCGGTAGGCGGGCACGGCGAAGCCGCCCCGGGGTGGGGCGGGCCGTTCCCAATGGGTCAGGTGGTGGTGCGGAACCGGCGCCGGTAGGACGCCGGGGTCGTGTTGATCTGGCGGCGGAACGCCCTGTGCAGCGTCTCCACCGATCCCAGGCCGCTCGACTCGGCGACCCGCTCCAGCGGCTGATCGGTGGTCTCCAGGAGACGACGGGCCGCTTCGACGCGCGCCGCCTCCACGTAACCGGCCGGCCCGGTGCCCGTCTCCCGGCGGAAGACGCGGGCGAAGTGGCGTTCGCTCAGACACATCCGCCGCGCCAGGGCCGGAACGGACAGGTCGGCGTCGAGGTGTTCGGTGATGTAGCCGCGCAGGTCGTCGATGTCCCTGCGGTTGGTGGCCGGACTGCGCAACGGGACGCTGAACTGGCTCTGACCGCCCTGCCTACGCAGGTACACGACGAGTTGCCGTGCGACGGACAGCGCCAGTTCCTCCCCGTGGTCCTCGGCGACCAACGCTAACGCGAGGTCGATGCAGGTGCTGATTCCCGCACCGGTCCATATCCGTCCGGAGCGGACGAAGATCGGATCGGGGTCGACGTGCACCCGCGGATGATCGCCGGCGAGCTGCCCGGCGGTCGACCAGTGGGTGGTCGCCCGCCGCCCGTCGAGGAGTCCGGCGGCGGCGAGGACGTGCGCGCCCACACACACCGACGCGATCCGGCGGGCGTGCACCGCGGTCGCCTTCACCCAGTCCACGACCGTGTCGTCGACGCGGGCGACCGGCCCGTCCGGCCGGAGATCGACCGCGCCGGGTATCAGGAGCGTGTCGACGGCGGCCCCCACCTCGGTGAAGGTGGTGTCCGCGACGAGGCGCACACCCGCCGACGTCGTCACCGGTCCCGGTTCGGGCGCGGCGAGACGTACCTCGTATCCGGCGAGTCCCCCGCTCTCCCGGTTGGCGAGGGCGAACACCTCGGCCGGGCCGGTGACGTCGAGCAGGTCGACGTCGGAAAAGACGGCGATGACGACGCGATGAGTGGGGGACATACGTCGATGGTGCCCCCGGCTCGGCGCGTCCGCAATGACGACGATCTGTCGGATTCCGCCATGGCCGTGCCCGGCGGAAGTCACCGCGTGCGGGCGACGTCAAGGCCGGCGAGTCGTCCGGTTCCACTTCCACGCGCCTCCGAAGTGGGGGCGCGCCCCTCGTCAGCGGTCACGACGTACCGGGCACCGCGTTCTCCGGTCGGGCCCGGCGACACCCGACACCGACGGGGCGCGGGCCGGTTCCTCCCGCGCTGAACGATCCACCGGGTGCCCCGACACCATCGGGCACCGGCCCCGGCCGCGGACCGACCGGTGTTGCCACGGGTCACACGGAAACGGCGTGGTGGTTCGCGCCGGGTCGCACTATGGTGTTCCAATGACGTCCGTCAAGCAGGTCCAGGTCACCTTCGACTGCGCCGACCCCGAACGGGTCGCCCGGTTCTGGTGTGAGGTGTTGGGTTACGAAGTGCCACCGCCGCCGCCGGGCTTCGACTCGTGGGACGCCTTCAACCACTCGCTACCACCGGAACGCCGGGGTTCCGCGTTCGCCTGTGTCGACCCCACGGGGGTGGGTCCGCGACTGTTCTTCCAACGCGTTCCCGAAGGCAAGGTCGTCAAGAACCGGGTACATCTGGACGTACGCGTCGGCACCGGGCTGGTCGGCGAGGAACGGCTCGCCGCCCTTGAGGCCGAATGCGCCCGGCTCGTGGCGCTCGGCGCTGTCCGCTTCCGGCTCCTGGAGGCCGACGGCTTCAACGAGTCGTGCATCGTGATGCAGGACGTCGAAGGCAACGAGTTCTGCCTCGACTGAAGGACACACGTCCATGAACCGCCGCAACCAACTCGCCCACCGTTTATAAACCAGGGGATTCCTTACGTGGCCCACATCCCAATACAGCCCACCAGAATAGAAACCCCGTGTCAGGAAGCTCACGGAGCCTAAACACTACCGGACCTTTCAAGCCCTTTCCAATACTCCTGTACCTTGCTTTGGGCTTCGTCGTTCGCTAGGATCGTGGTTGCGCTGCACTTCAGTCGCAATCGGATCTTGGGTTCTCCACTAGCTGAAAAGTTATCGAGCGTGGCTAGCTCCGCCAGAACCAGGCCATTTACAAACTTCCGCCACGCATCCCGGCCATACACGCGTGTCCACTTGAGTCGGACATCGTCCTCTGGCTGATGATCCCGGCGAAGAATCACAGATTTCTCTACACGCCGAGCAAGGTTGCTGAGAAAATGACGAGCAGCGAGCACTTCTTCAGAGGGACTGCCGACACCTAGTGGCGTACCGTCCACGACTTCGGCACCATATCTGTGTAGCACCTCAAGGATCGCTTCCTTCTTATAATGCACCTCGTTTGGAAGCTGCAACTCCGCCAAATCAGCATGTTGAAGGGCCCGAAGTCGGGAGAGGTCTGAAGGGTGTCCGGTAACCTCGATCTTTTTGATTTTAGTTCCGTTCAGTTGTAGTTCCCAACCTGGAAGCTCCGGCAAAGACATGGAGGAAAGTCGACAATCAACCATGCGAAGTTTTGAGAACCGAACACAACTCAAGTCTAGGTGGTCAGTAAATGTCAGCCCGTTAAGGTCTGACACTGGTATCTCCCCAGCGTTTTTTATGATCATCGACCACAACGCCCCCATATTGGTTGCCGCGACATCGTTGCGCACACCTGCTCGCGGGCGGTATCCGATTGCCTTTCGGATGCGTTCAGTTCCAGCTCCAGCAACTACCGCCGCCACTGTCGCCGATCTCCAATGCGACTCTCCCAGCATCGTCTGAAACAATTTCTCCTGACCAGTCATCAGGTACCGGCATGCAGCGCCAGCGAGGAACTGGTCAAAAAACAGCTCGTGCTGGAACCGGAAGCGAGACGTCGATATGTCGTCGGATGCCGCAGCGAGCCCACATAGAACCGGAAGTCGCTGCTTCAGCTGTCGCCGTTCAGGTGTATTCAGTTCAACCTCAATCGCGCTTTCAGCAGCGATCTCAAGTTCGCTAATGTCAGCCTCACGCTCAGCGCTACTGGCCATGAACTCGGCCACGTATTCAAAAGTGCGCCGCAACTCTGCACTAGTGAGAAGAGTCGTATCCTCTTGACCCATCGTGAGCTTGCGTTCTTCACGCTCCACATATTTGTTGAGAAGCCGTTCAGTGAGACTCTCGTTAGAATTATGGTTCACTTCCGACGAGGTGGCCATCTCTGCGAAGACACGTGTGAAGAAGGGTAGTCCCAGCAGTCGGCGATCATGTTCAGATAGACTTTCGAACCTTTTACTTGGGACGTTATAGTCAGCGAGGAACGCTAGAACATCTTCGTCGGACCACCGCTGCACCTCTGCAATCCTATGACGAACCAATTCCATTCCCTGCTCATTCGCGCGTTCAACGCTGGATCGATACTGGCCCATATAATAGGACGATCGCGCCGACACGACCACCACCCCACGGCCACCAAGCTCGTTCAACCACGGGCGAAGCGAACCAATTGCATCGCTATACCCGGCACCACCCAACAATTCGTCGAATCCGTCGATTAGCAGGGTCATTAGACCGTTTCGGCACAAAGCCTTGACTCCTGCGTCGGTGAGGTTGCGTGTCGATGCAACCGCGCTGGAGACCACTGTAGGTAGGCTGTCGAGCACCTGTCCTGTCGAACGAACGTATAGAAACAATGCTAGATTGGTATCGTTCCCCTGATCAATAGCGCCCTCTACTTCTTGGGCTCGCGATTTAGCGGCATCTACCATTGCGCGGGTCTTGCCAATGCCAGCCTCACCATTGATAAAGACGACCTGCGTCTGTCCTCGGTTCGCTTGGAGGTCTTCATCAACCTCGCCGATCAATTCAGCGAATGTCCGGGGCGACCCCCGATTGCTCCCGTCCATATCTGATACGACAACCTTAGCCATTCGAGTGTTACCCGGCTCGCTGGAGATCCATCCCAGAGTTTCACGCTCCTCTCCCACCAGCTGGCTTTCAATCTGTTCTAGCCTTTGGCGTAGGCGTGTAGCAACAACGTGCCAGTTTGCCAGCTCACGCAAATATTTCGAGTAAGGCACCCAAGCATCTTTCGCGCGCCATTGCCGTGCATTCTCAGGGCCGAGGCGGAAGTAATCTCTGCGAAGCTGAGTACCCGTGCCTTCTCCCGTCGCTTTACTCCAGTAGAATTCGAACCCCTGATCAGAATCCAAACATATTAGCTCAGCGTCATCGTCGGCAAAGCCACGGAGGTCTTTTTCCACGTCTTTCATATATTGAGTCAGCGTAGCGTCCTTCGCACCTTGCTTACCCTCCAGGAACGGCTCGATTGCAACACTGAGCTGCTCTTCAGTAGGCTTTAGGCTACCCCGGCTTCCCCCGAAGCAAAGGTATTTCAGGTCTGCTCCACGCATGCTGGAAAAGACGCACCATTCATTGCCGACCGTAACATAGAAGAAGGGCCACAGCGGCACTTCGTGTTCTTCCCAAATTAGTACCGGTCTTTTGAGTGAACGACTCTGATCGTCTGAATCCATACGAAGTTCAGCTGAGGCGATACATTTAGCTATTGTCTTGGATGCAGCATTGACCAAGTCCTTAAGCGTGTCAATTTCTCGAAGGTCCGTCGGCAACGGCCCTCCATGACTTATATGGTCTCGTAGATGCTTAACATTCTGTAGGCCGGGGGGAGCATCAGGCAAACCACCGTCATAAAAACTCAGTATCTCGACAACAGCCCGCCGGACAGCGGTAGCGGTAGCGGAGGCTGAAGGGTAGTTGACGAGCTGTTTGGCGCTGCGACGCAAGTAGCGGATCCACTCGCCGAGCCCTGACGACCGACGAACAGGAGCAGCAACCAAACCCTCGGCACTCACTGCGGCTACTGTCAGGAAGGTCAGAAAACGAAGCTGGAAGTCTAGAAGTGAGAAGCACTCGTGAACACTGCGCTGGCGATCACCAGCGGGCGCATATGCTGCTTCCATGCGCAAGAATACTTCTGATGGTGTCTCGATCACGGGTTCACCGCCGTGTACTGAGTTGACAGTCTTGGCTCACAGCATATCGGTTGGTGTGTCGGTCTGTAATACGCGTGGCCTGTCCGGCTAATATTGCCCTTTCGGGCATCAACCGTTCTCCACTGGCTTTCCGGAGATCATTGCATGAGTATCTACATGAGACCATGCCGATGCAATCAGGCTCTGAAGTTGAGCGGCCACGGCGACTAGTCTTCACCCAGCATCCGAGCCCTTGACGTTAAAGGCGAACGCTGACAACGTTCGCCGCTTCCGAACGCGCGGAGCGACCGGACGTGAAAAACCCGCTGACCGGTGTCGTCGCTGGTCAGCGGGTCTTTTGCTAGGTGCCCCCTGCAGGATTCGAACCTGCGACACATGGTTTAGGAAACCATTGCTCTATCCCCTGAGCTAAGAGGGCGGACGGTGGTCGCGCGCGGCGACGCACCGGAGTCTAGTCGATGGCACCCGGCCACCGTCGCGTCGGCCCGCCCGGTCCGGCGGCGGGTCCGGGAGCACGGTTGCCGGTGACCATCGGGCGAGGGCGGGGTCGCTGATCATCACCAATCCGGGGCGGGGCCGCTCTGCCCAGGCGGAACACGGTCACCGGTCCGGGGCACGGTCACCCGATCCGAAGGGGCCGCGGTCGCCCGTCCGGGCCGGTGTCATCGTCGGCCGGTCACCGCCGGTTCGCCGGGGGCCGTCAGGCTCATTCCCCGGACGTCCTCGGCGCCGAGCCGGGCGGCGTCCGCCGTGGCGTCGTCGGGTTGCCGTTGGGAGTCACGTTCCGCGGCGACCCGCGCGAGGTAGTGGGAGATCTCGCGTTCCCGTTCCTCCGGGGACCACCCGAGTTCGTCGGCCATCAGCGTGACGACGTGCGCGACGGAGTTCTCGCCGCGGTGGGCCGTCTCCACGGATATCCGGGTGCGGCGGGTGAGGACGTCGTCGGCGTGGAGCGCCCCCTCGTGCCGGACCGCGTGCACGACCTCGGCGGCGAGGTATTCCGGGGCTCCCTCGACCGGCGCCGCCAGTTCCGGGCGTTCCCTGATCAGGTCGAGTAGTTCGGTGGTCAGCGTGCCGTACCGGCCGAGGAGGTGTTCCATGACGCCGGTGGACAGTCCGACCCGGGCGGCGGTCTCGGCGCGGTCGCGCCAGGCGGCGTCGTATCCGTCGGCTCCCAGCAGCGGCACGTCCGCCGTCCGGGACTTGGGGACGCCGTGGAGTCGCCGGGCGGCCCGGTCGACGGCGTCCTTGGCCATGATCCGGTAGGTGGTGAACTTGCCGCCCGCGACGAGCAACAGGCCGAGCATCGGTTCGACGACGGCGTGCTCACGGGACAGTTGCGAGGTGTCCTCGTCCTCGCCCGACAGCAGTGGCCGCAGGCCCGCGTAGACGCCCTCCACATCGCTCAGTGTGAGCGGACGGTCGAGTGACTTGTTGGCGAGTTCCAGGAGGTATGCGACGTCGATCGCGGAGGCCGCCGGGTGGTCGCGGTCGAGCGTCCAGTCGGTGTCGGTGGTGCCGATGATCCAGTGGCCGCCCCACGGCAGGATGAACAGCACGCTGCTGGGGGTCCGGAGGATCACCGCGGTCTCACCGGCGATCGCGCTGCGCCGCACCACCAGGTGAACGCCCTTGCTCGCCCTGACCCGCAGTCCGACCTTGCTGCCGAGCATGCCGGTGAGGTCGTTGCTCCACACGCCGGTCGCGGCGATGACGGTGGTCGCGGAGACGTCGAACTCGTCGCCGGACTCCAGGTCGCACACCCGGGCGCCGGTGACCTGGCGCGCGTCGCGGTTGAGCCCCACCACGCGGGTGGACGTGGCGACGGCGGCGCCGTACGAGGCGGCGGTGCGGGCGAGGGTCACGACGAATCTGGCGTCGTCGGTCTGGGCGTCGAAGTAGCGGATCGCGCCGACCAGCCGGTGCGGGGCGAGTCCGGGGAACTGGCGGCGGGCGCCCCGCCGGCTCAGATGGCGGTGCCGGGGCAGCCGGCCGCCGTGACCGAGCGCGGTGGAGAGGGCGTCGTAGACGGCCAGGCCGAGTCCGTAGTAGCCGCGCTGGAACCTGCTGTACAGGGGCGCGAGGAACGGCAGTGGCTTGACCAGGTGCGGGGCGAGCCGGTTGGTGAGGAGTCCCCGTTCCGTCAACGCCTCGTGGACCAGGCCGAACTCGAACTGTTCCAGGTAGCGCAGGCCGCCGTGGATGAGTTTGCTGGAGCGGCTGGAGGTGCCGGCGGCGTAGTCGCGGGCCTCGACCATCGCGACGCGCAGGCCCCGGCTGGCGGCGTCCAGTGCGGCGCCGGCGCCGGTGACGCCGCCGCCGATCACCAGTACGTCGAAGTGCTCGTGACGCATCCGGTCCAGGTCCGCGCCGCGGCGTTCGGGCGACAGCGTTCCGGCGTGGTAGCGGGAGACGTGTGGATCGGTTCTCACGCTGCTAACCGTAGTACGCGGCGCAAGACCATAGGCTGGCTACGTGGATGAGGGCAATCACAACGACGTGACGCCGGGCGGAACCGGCGAGGCACAACGTAATTCTACTGTGGATTCCGGCGTGTGGGGTCCGCTCGCCACCGGGTACGCCGTCCTGGCCGGCGCCGCGATCGTCCTGGTGACGGGGTACCTGGAGTTCGGCGTCTGGCTCGACGCCCAGTCGCTCGTACTGGGCTCGGCACCCGTCGACATGACACTGTGGCCCGGCGAGACCGCCGTGGCCGCGGCGCTGGCACTGCTGATCGCGTCACCGCTGCTCGCGGCCCGCCGCTTCCCCGCCCTGCGCACGGTCGGCGCCACCTGGGCGGTGGCCGCGGTGCTGATGGGGCTGCTCGGCGTCACCCGGCTCGTCGCGATGCCCGCGGGCGCGTTGCAACTGGCGGTGCAGGCCGTCTGCTGCGCGATCGCGGCCGCCGTACTGTGGCCACTGTGGCGCGGGAAGCCCGCCTCCCCGTCACCGGACAGGGCGCCCGCCGCACCCGGCGCGTTCTGGTGGGCGTTGTGCGCCGGCGGCGTCATGCTCGTCCCGTGGGTCTGGGCCGGCGCACTCGGTGGCGCCTGGGAGACCGTCGCCGCCGTCGCCGCCGCCCTCGGATTCGCACTGCTGTGCGGGGTACTGCTGGGTGACCGGTTCTGGTCCCGGTTCGTCGGCATGTCCGGTGCCCGCCGGATACTGGGCGGCGGTGCCGCGGCGGGTGTCGCCCTCGCCCTGCCGTCGCTCGTGATGGGCGGCGGCGGTCTCAACCTCCTCATCGGGATGAGCGTCCCGGCCGTCTGCTTCGCGGTCGCCGCCCTGCAACGCCGCACGTACCGGACCGGGCGGGTGGTCGCCGCCGCGGTGGCGCCGGCGACCTTCGGACCGCTCGCCTACGGCGACGCCGACGAGTTCCTGCCGTTGGCGCTGGGGCCGGATTTCGGGGTGTGGCTGCTCGTCGCCGCGATCATGGCGGTGCTGTTGGCGTGGCTCGCGGGTCTGCTCTACGGGTTGACGGCCCGGAAACTGGTGACCGTTCCGGCGTTCGCGGCGGGGACCGCCGTCATCGTGGCCGCCGTCGCCGGGGGCACCGGTGCGTTGGCGCAGCCCGGTCTCCACGGCGAGAAACTGCTCGTGGTGCTGCGGGAGCAGGCCGACCTGGACGGCGTCGAGGGGGACGTCGCGCAGCGCCGCGCCGAGGTCTACTCGCGGTTGACGGCGACCGCGGTGGAGTCCCAGGCCCCGTTGCGGGCGGAGCTCACCGCGCGCGGTCTCACGTGGCGGCCGTTCTACCTGGTGAACGCGATCGAGGTCGACGCCGACCTGTGGGAGCGGGACTGGCTGGAGGAGCGTTCCGACGTGGCGGCGGTCCTGTTGAGCCCGCAGAGCCGGCCCGTGCCGTTCGCCTGGCCGGTCACCACCGGAGGGCCGCTGGAGACGGACGCGCCACAACCCAACATCACGCAGGTCGGCGCCCCCACCGCGTGGCAGGCCGGCTCCGACGGCGACGGTGTCGTCATCGGCATCGCCGACAGCGGGGTCGACGGCACGCATCCGGCGTTCGCGGACCGGTTCCGCGGCGGCGACGACTCGTGGGCCGACCCGGTGAACGGTACGACGGAACCGAACGACCCCAACGGGCACGGCACCCACGCGCTCGGTCTCGCGTTGGGTGGTGAGGGGGTCGGCGTCGCGCCGGGCGCCGACTGGATCGGGTGCGCGAACCTGCCCCGCAACGCCGGTAACCCGGGCGACTACCTGGCGTGCCTGGAGTTCATGCTGGCACCCTACGCGCCCGGCGAGGACCCGTTCACCGACGGCGACCCGTCCCGGGCTGCCGACGTGGTGTCGAACTCGTGGGGTTGTCCTCACGTGGAGGGCTGCGACTCCGGCGTGTTCGGCCCGGCGTTGGCGGCCTACCAGTCCGCCGGGATCTTCTTCGTGGTGTCGGCGGGCAACGCCGGGCCGGCCTGCGGCACCGCCTCGACCCCGCCGGTGGGCGACCCGGGCGCGTTCAGTGTCGGCGCGGTGGACGCCGAGGGCCGGGTCGCGTGGTTCTCCAGCCGGGGGCCGGTCGGCGGGCACACCGTCCCCGCCCTGGTGGCGCCCGGCACCGACACCTCGACGAACGGTGTGGTGTCGGCGTTGCCCGGCGGCGGTTACGGCCGCATGATGGGGACCTCGATGGCGGCCCCGCACGTGTCGGGAGCGGTCGCGGTGTTGTGGTCGGCCGTTCCGGAGCTTCGCGGCGACGTGTCCGCGACCGCCGAGTTGTTGCGGGAGACGGCGGCACCGGTCACCGGCGCCACCGGGGCGGAGCTCGACGCGTGCGGCTCGGCGGAGGACGCGGCCGGGGCCGGCATGTTGGACGTCGCGGCCCTGGTCCGGGCCGCCGGTTGAGGCGGGCGTGACGCCCCGTGCGGAGGACCGCCCGGGGCGGTGGTTCACGCCGCGGTGTCGCCGCCGGTCCTCCCGGAGACGTGGAGGACCAGGTCGGCGCCGTGCACGGTAGCCGCCTCCAACGGGAAGTAGCCCTGTTCGGGGACGTGGTCGGTCCGGACGTCGCCGTCGGGGACCGTGCCGGCCGGGAGTATCCCCCAGTCGGTGACCCGGTCCTGCAACGCGGCCTCGACGGTCGCGCCGGGTGGCTCCGCGAGGCCGATGCCGTCGCTGCGGCCCAGACTTCCCGCGACGAACCGGTAAGCGTCGCCGAGCAGGGGTGACAGGATCGCACCCGCGCCGTTCCAGTGCATGTGCATGGGGCCCATGTCCATGTCGCTGACGTTGCGTTGCAGGTGGAGGTTGTGGGCGAACACGAGGGTGCCGCCCCGGGGGCTCTCGATCCGCCGGATGTCGAGGAGGTTCTGCGCCATGAGCGCGTCCCTGGTCGCGCACATCCGGTTCCAGCGTGCGTCCGGGGCGCCGGGGTCGGCGGCGCGCCGGTGGTATCGGAGCAGCCCGATCGCGGCGACGAGGTGGGTCCGGGCGACGGTCCACTCGCGAGGCGACGTCGCCGCGATCAGTTCCGGCGCGCGCGTGTAGAGGTCGGTGAGCATGTCGTCGGCCAGGACGGCCGCCCGTACGGCTTCAGGGGTGGCGCCGGGTGATTCGGCGGCGTCCATGACGGCCTCGGTACGGCTCCACCGTTCGTCGTCGCCGAGGAGGTCCGCGAAATCGACGTCGAAGCCGAGCAGGTGTCGCGCGGGTTCGAGGTGGCGGCGGGGGCTGGGCGCGCTCATGGTCTCCACCGAGGCGTCGAAGCCGTGGAATGCGAGCCGTTCCGCCTCGGGCAGGTGCTCGTTGTGGTCGCGCATCCACACGACCAGGTCGCGGTTGGCCTGCACCGCGCCGAAGCCGTGTGAGAAGCCGTCCCGCATCACCTCGTCGAGGGTTCCGTGTCCTCTACGGACGAAGTCGTCGACGACGAGTGCGGCGGCGCGGTCGGATTCGACGGCCACCGACCGGAAGCCGAGTGCGACGAGTTGCGTGAAGAGGGTGTTGCGGATGCGGCCGAACGCCGGTTCCAGGTGTGTGGGTTCACCGTAGGCGAGCAGTTCACATGACGGGGCCAGGAACTCTTGGATTCTCCGAGTCATGTGTCTGAATCGTATCGTTGAAACGACGGTTGAGACTTCTCGTGGCGTGACGCTGGTGTAGTGGCGGTTGAGTCTCAAACCGTGGTGGAGTCGCGCGACGCGGCTCGGTGGTGTGACGGGTGCCGGCTCGCCCGGCCGGTGGATCGGGCGCGGCCCGCCGGACGCGGTCGGCGGCGGGCGATACCGGGGCGCCACCGGCCCACGACCGGACGACGGCCGGCACCGGGCGGGTGTGCCCGACGTCCGGCCCCGATGCCGCCGTCACGGCGCCGGTTTTCCACAATCCCGGGTTATCCACAGGCCCGGGCTTCCGGGCTGGCGCCACGCCCGGGATGCGATCTAGGCTGAAGCCATAGGGGTGGAGGAGTGGCGGCCCCCGAAGAACACTCAAGGACCGCCCGGCCCGGTCACCGCCGGGCGATGAGGTCCCACCGGTTCCCGTAGTGGTCGCTGAACACCACGACGGTGCCGTACTCCTCTTCGCGGGGTTCGGTGTCGAAGCGGACTCCGGCCGCGGCGTATCGGGCGTGGTCGGTGGCGAAGTCGTCGCTGTAGAGGAAGAAGCCGACCCGGCCGCCAGTCTGGTCGCCGATCCTGGCGCGTTGCGCGTCGCCGTCGGCGCGCGCCAACAGCAACCGGGCGCCGGTCCGCGGGTCCGGTGCGACGACCACCCACCGCTTTCCGCCGCCGAGGTCGGTGTCCTCCACGAGGGTGAACCCCATCGCGGTCACGTAGTGGCCGATCGCGGTGTCGTAGTCGTCGACCAGCACCGTCGTCATTCCGAAGTACGCCATGCTGGTGATCCTGCCGGAACCCTCGGCCGGTCCTCGCACCGGAGACGTGTACAACAATTGCAAGCGTTTTGCTTGCAATTGCTAGCAGCGCGAGTTAGCGTTGACGCATGGCCGAACGAGACATCGGCGGATTCATCCGCGACATGCGCCGAAACGCGAAGGTGTCCCTGCGGCAGCTCGCCGACCAGGCGGGAGTCAGCAATCCGTATCTCAGTCAGATTGAGCGTGGCTTGCGAAAACCCAGTGCCGAAGTGCTCCAACAGATCGCCAACGCCCTGAAGGTCTCCACCCCGCTGATGTACCTGCGGGCGGGACTGCTCAACCAGAAAGACGGGCAGGGGACCCTGGCGGCCATCGCGGCCGACCCGGGCCTCACCACCCGCCAGAAGCAGACCCTGAGCGAGATCTACGAGGCGTTCCGGCGCGAGAACATCCGCAACGAGGGCACCGACCTCGACGACGACATGGAGGCCCCGGTGGTCTTCGACGCCGACGTCGCCGCCGTGGCCGACGACCTGTACGAGGCGGCCGAGGCCGAACAGTACGGCCGCCGGGACGACGACGCCCCCGAACGACCGCAGGCCGTTCCCGAACCGGCCGAACCCGGCCCCACCGAACCCGAACCGGCACCGACGGAACCCGCCGCCCGCGCGGCCGGGCGTCCCGCTCGCACCCGGGCACGCAGGCGCACCGCCGCGCCGACGACGACAGACGATCCGACGGACTAGGCCGTGTGCGGTGAACCCGCGTACGGCGCGTTCCCACGGTGGCGTGGGGAACGGCGCGTTCGCGCGGCGACACGGCCTGAGGCCGTGGTGACCGGGACATCCGGCACCGCGGTTCGGCCGGACGCCGCCGGGCGTGACGAACGAGGCCACCGACCACGGTAATAACGAGCCAAGGAGACGATCACATGGCACAGCGCAAACTCCCGTCACCGTTCTACGCCGCCGCGGGCGCGTCCGAGGTGGTGGTGGAGCAACTGAGGAAACTGCCCGCCGTCGTGGAGGACCTGCGGGACCGCAGCAAGCTGGAGGAGCGGTTCACCGCGGTGTCCACGGTGGTCCGGGAGAACGTGACGCGGGGCGTGGAGACCGTGCGCGGCATGGACGCCACGCGACTGCGGGAGACGGCCACCGAGACCGCCGGCACGCTGGGCGAGCGCGCCCGGACGGCGTCGGAGCGGGCCCGTCTGACGTACCAGGAGTTGGTGGAGCGGGGTGAGCACGTCGCCAACGGCGAGCGCAGCCCGATCAAGGTGATCGCGACCATCGCGCACCGCGACGAGCCGACCGAGGACTACACGGTCTCCGCCGACCCGGTGGAGCCCGCCGCCACGCCCCGGACCGGGACGCGGAAGTCGACGACCCGCAAGGCCGGGACCCGGAAGGCCACGACGACGCGGCGCACGACCGGTCGGTCCTGAGGCACGGCGCCCGCGGTCCTGAGGCGCGTCGCGTCGACGGTTCCGAGGGGCGGTTTCGATCCGAGACACGAGACCGGGCGGCAGCGTGAACCCGCTGCCGCCCGGTCTGTCGTGCGTTCACGTCACAGCATGGAGCCGATCCGGTCCAGCAGGATGTCCGAGCGCACGCCCGAGTTGGGGCAACCGCCGAAGTGGTGCAGTGCGATGACCTCGTGGGTGTCGCGGGACAGCACCGGCGAACCGGACGAACCGAACTCGGTGTCGCAGTAGTAAGAGACGTCGCTGTCGGCGGCGTACCCGTCGAAGGCCGGGTCGTCGACCCGGCAGGCGCCGCCGTCGGCGTCGGACACCATGGCGATCTGGCTGGGTGCTCCGCTGGGATGCTGCGGGATGTACAGCTTCTCGCCCTGACGGGACTTCCGGTCGGAGAGGGTCAGGTGACCGAACTCCTCGATCTTGGCGAAGTCGTCCACTGTGAACAGTGTGTAGTCGTAGGTGAAGTCGGTGTCCAGCACCTCGTCACCGTTGACCTTCACGACGTCGCGGACCTCCTCGCCGCCGCATTCGCGGCACGCGTAGTCGAACCAGACCTCGGTGTCGCGGGCCTGCGCGGTCGTCTCGAAGCAGTGGTTGTTGGTGAGCATCCGGTTGTCCTCGCCGACCCGGAAAGCGGTGCACAGTGTCGTTCCGCCGATCAGCAGCCGCGCCACCGGGGACGCGTTGTCGTAGACCTCGGGCTCGTCGGACTCGTAGCAGACGGCGTCCTGCTGGTCGTCTCCGCCGCAGATGCTCTCGGTGCGGCGGTGGGACTCCCGTTCCTCGGCGAGTTCCGTGTCGGTGAAGCCGCGGGCGACCTTGTCGACCTCCACCCCGTACCGCGACATCACGTCGGAGACGACACCTCCGGCGGTGTGCAACTCCACCACGGCGGTGTCGCCGGTGATGGAGGTGCTCCACCGAGGCGCGTCGGCGGCCTCGATGCGGTGACTCTCCGAACCGTCCGGACTAGACACGGTGATGTAGTCCTCCGGCAGCAGGTCGAGCCGCGAGAAGTGGACCTTGACGTATTTGCTGCCCGGGTAGCGGAGTGTCTGCTCCGCCGACGTGAGGTACGAGAGGGTCTTGCCGACGTCCTCCACCGTACCGATCTCCATGGTGCCGCTCTCCACCGGCTGCTGCGCCTGGCGTACCGGACGGTCCTCCTGTTGGACCGCTTCGGCCACCGGGCCCAGCAGCAGTGGCGTGGCGGCGGCGACCATGCCGATGGCCACCAGCGTGACGGTTCGCCTCATCCTGCCCCCTCCTGTTGCTGATGTTGGCGATTGCGGGGGCGGCGACGAGACCTCCCCGGTAATCAACGAGCCACACAGCGTTTGGCCACGCCCGTGACGTGGCCGGAGTGGAGGGAGAGCCCGACCGGGTGACCCGTCTCGGCCTCAGCGCCGGACGAGGACCTCGGTCAACGGCTTCCGTTCGATGTCGGGCACCCGCGCACCGGGCGCCGGGTAACCGACCGGGATGAGGACGAACGGCCGTTCGTTGGCGGGCCTGCCGCACAGCTCCGCGAGGAACCGCATCGGACTGGGTGTGTGGGTGAGGGTGGCGAGACCGGCCTGGTGGAGGCCGGCCAGCAACAGGCCGACCGCGATGCCGACGGACTCCTTGACGTAGTACGGTCGCGGCTCGCCGTCACCCTTGTGGACCTCGAAGACCACCACCAGCACCGGCGCGGTCTCGAGGAACGGTTTGCTGTCGTCGGTGCCCAGCGGCGCGAGCGCGGCCAGCCATTCGTCACCGGCCCGGCGGCCGTAGAACTCGCGTTCCTCCGCCTCGGCGGCCTCCCGGATGCGCGACTTCAATCCGGGGTCGGTCACCACCACGAACCGCCACGGTTGCACGTTGGCGCCGCTGGGCGCGGTGGCGGCGGCCCGGATCGCCTCGGTGACGATGCGTTCGTCCACGGGCTCGGGCGAGAAGTCCCGCACGGTGCGCCGGGCGGCCATGGTGTCGGCGAACCGTCTCGCGCGCGCCAATCCGTCGTCGGCGGGAATCCCGAACCGGGGTGCCTCGACCGTGCGTATGTCCATCATGGTTACTCCTGTGCGACGGGCGCGGCGGCGTCCGCGACCATCCCGGCCAGTCCGGGCCGGGTCGCCAGCACGAGCAGCGTCTCGCCGCTCCGCAGCCGCCGCGCGGGATCCGGTCTCCACTCTGTCCTACCGGGGCGGCATACGGCGAGAACTCTCACCTGTTCGTCGACGTCTATTTCACTGATCGCCGCACCGTCGAAGATGGAGCCGGCGCCGACGGTGATCTCGCCGACCAGCAACAGCATGCGCCCCAACGGGATGGTGCCCTTGACGTTGCGGTCGGTCATGGCGGCGGCGAACTCGGCGGCGGCGACTCCGGCGACACTGAGGGTGGCCCCGATCCCGAACGTGTCGTGGACCCGGTTCGCCAGGTCGGGTTCGAACAGCCGCAGCACGGTACGCAGTTCGGGCCGCAACCGGCGGGCGTGCAGGGCGGCCTCCAGGTTGACGATGTCGTTGCTGGTGACGGCGACCAGTGAACGGCAGGTCCGGACCTGGGCGTTGTGCAGCGTCTCGGAGTGGCTGGCGTCGCCCAGCACCACCGGGATGCCCTGGCTGCGGGCCGCCTCGACACCGCGGGACCGCCCGTCCCGTTCCACCGCCACGACCGGTACGCCGAGGTTGTGCAGTTGGGTGGCGACCTGGATCCCGACGTTGCCGAGCCCGATGACGATCACGTGGTCGCTCACCGGGCCGCGTAGCCTGCCCTCCTGGGTGGCGATACGCCGGCCCACCATGTTCTCCACTATGGATGCGGTGAACACCGGGACCAGCAGTACTCCCGCGAACGCCACGATGGTGTGGGCGAGTTTCTCCGCCGCCGGGGCCGCCAGGTCGGGGTCGATACCGCCCGCGGCGGCCAGCAGGGCGACGTATCCGGCGGTTATCCAGCTGATGTCGGGCACGCCGGGCCGGTCGTTGTGGAACTGCCAGATCAGCAGGGTGCCCAGCAGGATGACGAGCACGAGCGACACGGTGACGAACCGCAGTTTCCGGTCCAGGATCTCCCGCAGTTCGTCCCAGAACCGGGTCACCAGCCGCCGCACCCGGTGCCGGGTCGTCCGTAGCGCCCGGGGCCGCCGGACCGCCGCCGTGATCGCCAGCCCCGGTTCCCGCTCCGGGCCGGGCAGCAGGACGCCGCGCGACTCGGTGGTGGTGATGGTCCAGCTCGGCCCCGGGATGCGGCGGGCGAGTTCGGCGGTGGTGACGTACAGGGTCCTGTCGGCGATCGGCAGGTACCTCGGCTCGACCTCACCGAGGGCGGCGGCGACGAAGGTCGGTGACGCCATCGAGGCGTCCGACAGCAGGACGCAGTCGCCCAGCAGTCCCTCGATGCGGTTGCCCAGGTTGGTGTTGTAAACCCGCACCACGATCCGGACGTCGGTGATCTCCAGGGCCCGCAACGCGGCGTGGATGTTGCCCACGTCGTCCTGCACCATCAGCGCCAACGCCTTGGCGGTGCCGATCCGCGCGGCGGAGAAGGCGTCCTCGTCCAACCGGTCGTTCTCGACCACTCGGACCGTGGGGACCCTGGAGATCTGCGGGCCGTGGTTGCGGCGACGTGACGGCAACACGACCGTGACGTTCTCACCTCGCCGGTAGACGAGTTCCTCGACGAGCCGGAACGTCATGCCGTCGTCACCACAGACGATCACATGATCACGAAAAGCGTTGCGACGCAGGGAGACCGGAGACACGGCGCGATGGTATCCGGGGCACGCAAGGTGAGGGAAGCCCTACTTTCGGTACAACGTGCCACGATTCGGCGAAACGCGTCCGTCCGGGCCGTGACTCGTTGTAATCATGAGACGACCGGAATCAGCCCACCGGCTGGTGGGCGCGAACAGAAGGGCCGCATTCGACATGAGGACACGCCTGATCCACGCCGTGGGGGCGGTGATCGCCGCGTCCGTCATCGGCGCGGGAGCGGCGGGCACCGCGTTCGCCGCCGAACCCCTTCCCGTCGCGCCGGGAGGACCGGCGCCGTCCGGACTCGACACCCCCTGGTTGCCGCTGCTGGGCGACACGATGCGCCCGCTGTCGGCCGGGGACTTCCCCGCGATCGCGACGACACCCGGTGAACCGTCCGGCCGGATCGAGTCGAGCGCCTCACCGGCCCCGGGCCGCCACCGGGTCGCGCCGGTGTCGTCGGGGATCCGGGCCGACCTGATCGGTTCACGTCCGCTGGGCGGCTCCACGATCGGAGGCGCCCGCGGTGACATCGCCCCGCACCGGGGCGACTACCGGGGCGACCGGGACGCCTGACCGTCCCCGGATACGAGAACCGCCCCGGCGGCGGCCGGGGCGGTCGGTGCGATCGGTCGGGGACTACTCGATGCGGTCGCCGGTGATCGCGTGGAAGACGTGCTCACGGCCCACCTCGGGAACCAGGTGCACCACGTCGCCCAGTCGCGGCATGTTGCGGCCGTCGCAGCGGATCACGAAGCGCTCGGTGCCGTCGCTGTAGACCGCGTGCCCGTAGACGTACGCGTCGGAACCCAGTTCCTCCACCAGGTCCACCTCCACGGCGATGCCGCCGTCGGCCTCGGTGCCGAGCTTGCAGTCCTCCGGGCGGATACCGATGGTGACCTCGGTCTTGCCCTTGTCGAAGTCGCCGGCGGCGGCGATCTCACGACGTTCCCGGCTCAACGGGACGATCACGTCGCCGAACTTGGCGCCGTCCTCGCCCAACGGGACCGTCTTGATGTTCATGGCGGGGGAACCCATGAAACCGGCGACGAACACGTTGGACGGCTTGTCGTACAGGGTGCGGGGCGTGTCGACCTGCTGGAGCAGGCCGTCCTTCATCACGGCGACCCGGTGACCCATCGTCATGGCCTCGACCTGGTCGTGCGTGACGTACACGGTGGTGACGCCGAGCCGCTTCTGCAGGGAGGCGATCTGCGAACGGGTCTGCACTCGCAGCTTCGCGTCGAGGTTCGACAGCGGCTCGTCCATGAGGAACACCTGCGGCTGCCGCACGATGGCGCGGCCCATCGCGACGCGCTGCCGCTGGCCGCCGGAGAGCGCCTTCGGCTTGCGGTCGAGGTAGTCCTCCAGGTCGAGGAGCTTCGCCGCCTCGGCGACCTTCTCACGGATGACGTTCTTGGGGGTGCGGCGCAGCTTCAGCGCGAACGCCATGTTGTCGAACACCGTCATGTGCGGGTACAGCGCGTAGTTCTGGAACACCATCGCGATGTCCCGGGACTTCGGCGGCAGGTTCGACACGTCGGTGTCGTTGATGAAGATCGACCCCTCGTCGACCTCCTCCAGGCCCGCGAGCATCCGCAGGCTGGTGGACTTTCCGCAGCCGGACGGGCCGACAAGGACCAGGAACTCACCGTCGGTGATCTCCAGGTCGAGTTTGTCCACGGCGGGCTTCTTCGTGCCCGGGTAGATGCGAGAGGCACCCTTATAGGTGACGGTAGCCATGTGCGTGTCCTTCCACCGGCAGGAACGTGCCGGACGATCCGAGTAGAAAGCACCGGGGCCGAGGGACGGCCGAGGGGCTGGCTGACACCGTAACCGGGTTCACCATCGATGCCAAGTTCCCGGTGGCCGGCCGGACCGGTTTGTTACCGAATCAAGATCAAACCCGGCCGGCCCACTTGACCGGGGAAGACGCGACCACCCCGACGCGACCACCGGGACCGCCCGCCCGGGTGCCGGACGGTCGCGGGCGCGGTGAGAGCCGTCATGGCGAGCTGGTGGACCACTCCACGCACGTCGGGCGCTCCCCGGTGTCGAGCCATTCCAGGAGCGCGGCGAGTAGGTCGGCCTGCGTGACGGCGATGTCGGCGGCGGGGATGGTGCGGCTGGTGTGCCCGGTGTCGTCGACCTCCATGCCCGTGGCCGGGGACGGTGGCGGTTCCGGGCTGCGCGCCGGTACGCCTCGCCAGGCCAGGTATGCGCCCTCGACGTCGGGCCAGCGGGCGTAGTGGATCACCGGGGGGAACTCGCCCTTGGTCCCGAGTGCGCACAGCGCTACCGTGTTGCCACCCCACTGCCACTGGTGGTCCTCCACCAGGTCCTCGATGTCCTCGATGTAGGAGATGTCGCGCGAGAATTCTCCGGCGACCCACATGGACACCGTCCGGCATGGCGTGTCGGTCATCATGACGTGTTCCTCCTTCGTGATCCGAAGATCCGGTATCCGCCGGGCCGACCGTCGCAGCGGGGGGGACGTCGACGGCCGGCCCCGGGGGGGTGCCCCGGGTGGGGCGGCTACCGGGTGCGGCGCCGTGGTGTCGGGCGCGGCGGGATGACGTGCCAGCTCTGCGTCGCCTCGCAGTAGCCGATGCGGGGTGCGGGACCGGTGTGGAGGATCCCCCAGCCGTTGCGGATCCGGATGGCATCACCCCGGGTCTCCAAATGTGCGTTGTGGATCGTGCAGACCTTCCCGCCGAGGTCGTCAAGTCGGATCGGTAGCCGGGTCACCGGTCCTCCTCCGCAGCGACCAGGACATAACCCTGAAACGGCACACAACCGGTGCCGTCGCACTGCGGGCACGGCTGCGGGTCCTCGGCGTCCAGCGACTCGGTGCCGTCGTCGCGGGCTGTTGCGGTGACCGTGCGGGCCGCATCGCAACCGGGGCACCTGGTGTAGGCCGTCATGACCCGGCCTCCGATGCTGACCGGTGCCGCGCCGCCGCCCGGTACACCTCGACAGCCGCCGCCTCCACACGGGCGTACCAGTCGGCGGACTGTCCGAGCCACGCCGCGCCCCACGACGCCGCCACCGACTCACCGACAACGCTGATCGTGCACGCGAGGATGCGGTGATCACCCTGAATGGAGTACAGGCGCACGGTGTGCGGCGCGACGCTCGACACGACCTCGAACACCCCGCCGGCGAGCGCGAACCGCCCGAGTTCCACGTTCACTCCCACCACCGCCGCGTCTTCACGGTCTCGCACGGCCACTCACCACCACACGCCCGACACACCTCACCCCGGATCACATCCGGAAAATGCGGCCGAACATCACCATGCGAAATCGGCTCAGCCACACGATGCGGCTTCACCGCACCGTCCACACGTACCCCGTCTCCGTCGTCCATGGAGCCCTCCAAGCAAAGTGGATGTCCCGAGAAGCCGGGCGGGATGCAGCCGCACCCGGCTCCGTTTCACATGGGGACCTCCGGCCGGGCAACTTGTGGGCTGAACCGATGGGAGGCGACCCCATGTGACGACCGTAAACGCACGTTGCGGCTAGATGGAAGAGGCGCAGTGCTGTCCGTTTCGGACAGTGCCACACGGTCAGGTCCGATACGGGCATGTCCGTCATGGGGTCCCCCGATGCGGACACCGTGTGGCCTGCAACACTCGTTACATGACGAACGGTAGTCCCACCGTTGCGCGTCGGGCGCTTGGAACGACGCTGCGAAATCATCGGGAAGCTTTGGGCATCAGCCGGTCGGCGGCCGGATTGCACATCGGATACGCGCACCAGACGATTCAACGGATCGAAGAAGGCGTGCAAGCGACACGCCCTCACCAGGTTCAGGGCCTTTGCGACCTCTACGGCGTTCCACCAGCGCAGCGCGCCGAGCTCGAACGATGGGCGAAAGAGGGCGCGAAACGGGGATGGTGGGAGCAGTACCGGGAGGGTGTCCCGCCGGAGACCCGCGCGTTCGTCGAGGCCGAGGCCGAGATGGCCACGTTGCAATCCCTCGAACTGGAACACATACCTGGGCTGCTACAGACCGACGATTACCTCCAAGCCGTGCAGGCAGCACTTCTACCGATGCCCCCTGAGCGAGTCAAGGCGATCCGGTGGTTGCGCCACCATCGCCAAGAACGGGTATTCGCACGCACTCCACTGCCGCGCATGACCATGCTCATCGGCCGGTCGGCGCTCTGGTATCTCGACGGCCTCGGCGAGGTCGGCGACCGCCAACGTAAGCGAATCATCGAGGTGTCCCAGATGCCTGGGGCCGACATCCGCGTCATCACTGAGCTGCACCCTGCGATGGTCGGCGCATTCACGATCATCACACCCGGCCCACCGATTCCCGGCCCTCCATTCGTGTTTGTCGATTCGGTCGACGGCGGCCGGTATGAGGAGAAGCGAGACGTAGTGTCCCTGTATGAGCGGACGTTCGCTGCCGCTCTGAAATGCACCATCCCGTTTGAGGAGTACCTGAAATGACGCCCGGAAAGTGGCGCAAGTCAAGCCGCAGTGCCGGTAACGGTGGCAACTGCGTCGAGGCCCGCACCTACAGCGCCCGTAATGCGCTGGTCGATGTGCGGGACAGCAAGGCCCCGGAACTCGGGAGCCTCGCCGTCGACCGTGCAGAGTTCATCGCCCTGCTGCGCTCGGTGGGATAACAGCGCACCGACAATCGTTGTGCACACACCGCCCCGGCCGACGACACGGCCGGGGCGGCTCATCGCCGACACACCTGGCCGGCATTTGGTAGATCGACTCCCGGATCGGTTGGCACTTCGGCTTGGTCGGCCGCCGAGCGTCACGTGGCACTGGAACTCACCGACGCCATGCGGTCGGCGCGAGCCGTGACCTACCTGAAGCGGCTACAGCGGGAACTGTCCGCATACGACATCATCGCCGTGCGCGAGTTCTCAGCTGCGGTTGCGGCTCAGCCGGTCCAGTAGCACCGCCTGCACCCCGACCACGGTCGCGGCGCCGATGATCTCGCCAGCAGCGATCATGCCTGGCACCTCGTCCAGCAGGATCCACCGCAGCGCCGCCGCCTCGTTGATGTCCGGCGGTCGCTCCGCCACCTGCTCCGCCCCGTAGCTGACGAACAGCGCGTTGAGCGCATCTGCGGTCGCCACCCACGGCTGCACTTCCACCAACGGGAGCGATTCGACAGGCCGCCAACCGGTCTCCTCTTCCGCCTCCCGGGCCGCGCACTCGGCCAATGTCTCGCCGTGCTCTTGGTAGCCCCCGGGGAGTTCCCACACCCACCGGTCGATCACGAACCGGTGCCGCCGCATCATCAGGACCGCATCTTCACGGACCATGAGCATCATCGCCGCCGCCGGCGCCCTGTAGACATACTGCTCGAACCGGATACCATCCGGCAGTTCAACGTCGGCGATCGACCACACCGCCCGCCTAGACCCATCCACAATTCGCTCACTGTGGATGGTCCACATCGTTGAAGCCATGGTGTGAGGATATGTCGCCTTCATGTGGCTCAGCGGATCGGTGAGGAAGGCCCGCAGGAAAGCCTCCTGTGCGTCACATGACATGCGCCACACCACGGCGACGCAAGGCATTGGATTCCCACTTTCCAGAAGGCTCCCGCCATTCGTCGCCTGGCTGCTCAGCGGTACACGTATGTGGCCGGCGAAACGTTAATGGCCGCTACGGAACGTATGAGGCGGGTGTTGCGGGAACGACGCGTTCCACCCTCCGGTACACCCTCTTCGGCCACCGGCACGGCGAGAGCCGCCGACTCCGGGATGGTCTCCCAGGTGGTCGGCGGCTCTCGGTGTTCCTCGGAGCTGGAGATGGGACTCGAACCCACAACCTGCTGTTTACAAGACAGCTGCGCTGCCAATTGCGCCACTCCAGCCGGGCGCCGGTGTCCCGGCGCGCCTCCAGTTTACGGGATGGGGTTCGCGGGCCGTCACTCCCGGAACGTCCACACTCGGAAACCGGTCGGTGTGGGGCATGTCAGGTACATGTCGGTGGCGTCGCACTGCGGGATCACCTCGTAGGACCCCAGTTCGTAGCGGGTGCCGTCCTGACCGCCCAGGCCGACGAAGGCGCGTTGTTCCGGCAGCGGTGTAGAGCCTCCGCTGTAGGGGAACCGCAGGTAGCTGCCGCTGTCGATGCGGGTGAAGGTGCCCGGTTGCGCCTCACCGACCGGTTCCAGGTTCTCGTCGTAGACCTGGGTCACCTGTGAGTCCTCGCCCTCGCCGGTCAACCGGGAGATCGCGAGGTATTCGCCGGCGATCTGCGCGCCGCGGACGAACTGGCCGGCCGGCGAGGTCCACACGATCTCGCCCTCGCCGTCGAAACTCAGTACGGTGGTGCCGTCGGCGGTGTCGTCCTCGTCGCGGTCCTCCATGACGCACACCCGGGTCTCCCCGCACGGCCCTAGCCAGAGCGGGTTCTGGGTCGTTCCCTCGGGACGCCAGTTCAACGTCCCCGACAGGTCGGCGACGTCGTAGGCGGAGACGAGGTAGCCGCCGTCGCCCTCCGCGACGAACAGGGTGTCCTCGTAGGCGTAGTAGTCGGCGTCCGGGTCGGCGAGTGCCTTGGACGCGACGACCTCTCCGGCCTCCACGTCGATGATGCTCGTCTCACCCGCCTCGTCGACCGCCCACACGCTGCCCTCGGTGCGGTCGAAGGTCTCGTTGGCGCGTGCGCTGACCTCTTCCCAGGTGTTCACGCGGGCACCGTCCACCAGCGGCGCCGCCAGGTCCACCGACCACTGCCGGGTACCGGCGTCGTCGTAGGCCTCCACCGCGCCCGACTCCGCCCGGAAGATCACGAGCCGGTCGCCCACCGCGTATCCCCAGTCGTCCGACGCCATGTCGACGGTGCCGCGCCGGTCACCGGTCTCCCTGTCGAGGAACGTGAGCCGGTTGGTCCCGGTGTCGATCGTCTCCCCCACGTACAGCAGGGAGTTCTGGGCGACGATGTCGGTCCAGTCGCCGGTCATCGCCGGCGTCTCCCACAGTTTCTCGCCGGTGGTGAGGTCCACGGCGGTGACGTACAACCGGTCGGTCTCGGGCTCGGTGGCGTAGTAGGCGACGTCGCCGTCGATGTCGGGCGCGAAGACGTACGGCGTCTCACCCTCGTCGATCCCCGGGTACGCGATGTCCGCGCCGACCTGCTCCAGCGGGGTCATGTCCCGCTGCGGATACGGGTCGTACATCAGCCAGCCGGCCAGCAGGGCGAGGACGACGACGCCCACGCCCGCGCCGATCCACGTGGAACGGTTGCGCCACCACGGACGGGTCGCCGAGACGGTTCCGCCCGTCCCGGCGCCGGACGGCGGCGTTCCGAAGGGGGCGCGTTGCCCGGGCACGCCGGGCGGCGTCTGGCGGGCGAACGTCGGCGTCCCCGGTGCACCGCCCGAGACGGGGCTCGCGTAGGGGTCACCGGACGGGCCGCCCGAGACCGGGCCGGCCGCGGCACCACCGGAGACGGGATGGGGATACGGCGAACCGGAGACCGGCCGGGTGTAGGGCTCGCCGGGGGCACCGCCCGACACCGGCCGGGTGTACGGCTCTCCGGAGGCGCCACCCGACACGGGACGCGGGTAGGCGTCACCGGACGGGCCGCCCGACACCGGCACCTGCGGCGTGAACGACTCCTGAGGCGGCGGTGGCGTCGTCTCGGCCGGGACCGGGACCGACACCTGATGCGGCTGCGGCGGCGGGGTGGCCTCGGCCGGCGCGTCCTTCACCGGGAAGGCGGCGGCGAGGCTCCCCTCGGCCACCGGCAGTTCCGGCTGTTCCAGGACGGTGGGCGCGATGCCCAGTTGCGAGTGCAGCATCCGCCCCACCAACGGGATGCGACTGGCACCGCCGACCAGGAACAGGCCCGCCAACTGGTCGGCGGCCTGCCCGGTGCCGCCGATGACCCGTTCGGTCTCGGCGACGGCGCGGGCGAGCAGCGGACTCGCCAGGCGTTCCAACTCGTCGCGGGTCAGGTGCAGCGCTGCCTCCACGCCGGGTACCGGGACGGGGGCGACGGTGGTGCGCGACAGCATCTCCTTCGCGCCCCGCACGTCGTCCCAGAACAACCGCCGGTTGCGGCGGTCGGTGGCCGTGCCGGGGCTCGTCAACTGCTCCCACACCGTCGGCACGTGCGCAGAGATCGTCTTGCCGAGATAGTCGACCAGGGCCTCGTCCACGTCCAGGCCGCCGAGGTCGTCGAGCCCGCCGTCGGACAACACGGTGAACCGGCCGTCCGCCTCGTGCCGGACCACCGCGATGTCGAGGGTGCCGCCGCCGAAGTCGAACACCGCGACCGCGCCGCCCTGCGGGATCGGTTGCCGCATCACCTCGGTGAAGTAGTGCGCGGCGGCGACCGGTTCGGGGACCAGTGCCACCGGCGGGAACCCGGCCTGTGCGGCCGCGTCCTCGAGGACGGACCTGCGTTGCGGCCCCCACTTCGCGGGGAAGGTCAACACCGTGGGCGGGAGTTGTCCCACCGCCTCCACCGCCTTGGCGGCGACGTTGCGCAGGATCGCCGACAGCAACGCGGTCGCCGGGACCTCCCGGTCGCCCAACAGCACGGTGCCCTCTCCGATGCGCTGCTTCGGGTTGGGTTCGTACCGGGCGGGGTCGGTCTGGGCGAGCCGCTGCGCGTCACGGCCGACGTGCAGATGCCCCGACTCGTCCAGGAACACCGCGGACGGCATGACGGGTGCCCCGTCCACCAGCAACGGGCGTGTCCGGCCGTCCGGCCAGCGGATCACCGCCACGGTGTGAGACGTGCCCAGGTCGACACCGAGTACATAGCCGTTGGGGGCTGACATGTATTGGCTTTCCTCGCGGGGATGGTTGGTTCGACACGATCCTACGGACAACCGCCAGCCCCGGCCGGACTCGGCCGGACGGGTCAGCCGGTGTGCAGGCCCCGGCGCCGGTTGACCTCGGCGAGCGCGACCGAGGCCGCCACCGAGGCGTTGAGCGACTCCACGTCGGAGGCGATCGGGATCCGGACCCGCAGGTCGCAGGTCTCCCCGACGAGACGGGACAGCCCACGGCCCTCCGAGCCGACCACCAGCATCAGCGGGTCGACGGCGGCGGGCAGGTCGAACAGGTCGATCTCACCGTCGGCGTCGAGTCCGGCGACGAGCAGCCCCGCCTGCTGGACCTCCTGGAGCGCCCGGGTCAGGTTGGTGGCCTTGGCGATCGGCAGCCGCGCCGCCGCACCCGCCGAGGTGCGCCACGCGGTGGCGGTCATACCGGCGGCCCGCCGCTGCGGTACGACGACGCCGTGCGCGCCGAACGCGGCCGCGGAACGGATGATCGCCCCGAGGTTGCGCGGGTCGGTGACGCCGTCGAGCGCCACGAGCAGCGGCGGCTGCGGGTGCTCGGCGGCGGCCGCCAGCAGGTCCGGGTACGTCTCGTAGTGGAACGGCGGCACCTGCAGTCCGATGCCCTGGTGCAGTGCTCCCCGGCACAGCCGGTCGAGCTCGGCGCGGGTCACCTCCAGGATGGAGATGCCCCGGTTCCCGGCGAGCCGGATCGACTCGCGTACCCGCTCGTCGAGTTCCACGCCCTGCGCCACGTACAGCGCGGTGCCGGGGACGTGCGCGCGCATCGCCTCCGCCACGGGGTTGCGGCCGACGATGATCTCGACGCCGTCACCGGAGTCGCGGCGCGGCGGTGCCGAACGTGCCGGGCCGCCGGCCTTGGGAGCCCGGCCTTCGGCGGCGGCGGCGCGCCGTTCCTTCTCCTGCTTCCACTTGGTCTTCTTCGGCACGTTGGTGCCGGTGTACGCCTTGTGCCACGGCCGGTCGGCCGCGGAGAGCGTCTTGCCGCGCCCCTCCAGCGACTTCTTGCCCTGACCGCCGCTGCCCTTGGCCGCCCCCTTCTTGGAGGTGGTGCGCCGGTTGCGTCGTTGTGAGTTACCGGCCATCGTCCGATCCCCGTTCCTTGGTCACACTCCACCGGGCTCCGCCGGGGGTGTCTTCTATGGTCAGTCCCGCGGCGGCGAGCTGATCCCGCAACGCGTCGGCGGTGGCCCAGTCCTTGGCGGCGCGCGCCTTCTCCCGTTGCCCGAGGAGCGCCGACACCAGGGAGTCCACCACCGGTGTCAGGTCGGACTCGGACCGGGCGTCCCACTGCGGCGCCAGCGGGTCGAGGTTCAGGACGTCGAGCATGGCGCGGACCGCGCTCGCGGCGGCGGTCGCCGCGTCGGTGTCGCCCCGGTCCAGGGCGGTGTTGCCCTCCCGCGCGGTCTCGTGGACCACGGCCAGTGCCCCCGGGGTGCCGAGGTCGTCGTCGAGCGCGGCGGCGAACGCCGGCGGCAGCGCGGAGTCCACGGGGACGACTCCCGCGGCGTCCTTCGCGCGGTGGAGGAAGTTCTCCAGCCGTTGCAGTGCCGAGGCCGACTCCGCCAGCGAGCGGTCCGAGAAGTCGATCGCGGACCGGTAGTGCGGCGCCAACAGGTAGTACCGGATCTCGATCGGCCGGAAGCCGCGGTCGCCGAGGGCGGACACGCTCAGGACGTTGCCCAGCGACTTGCTCATCTTGGTGCCCGCCAGGTTGAGCATGTTGTTGTGGACCCAGAAGTCGGTGAACGGCAGGCCCGCCGCCCGCGACTGGGCGAGTTCGTTCTCGTGGTGCGGGAACATGATGTCGGTGCCGCCGCCGTGGATGTCGAAGGCGTCGCCGAGGTAGCGGCGGGCCATGGCGGAGCATTCGATGTGCCAGCCCGGCCGGCCCCGGCCGTAGGGGGTGTTCCAGGCGGAGTCGTCCGGTTCGGACGGTTTGGCGGCCTTCCACAGCGCGAAGTCGCGGGGATCCCGTTTGTCTCCACCGGTCTCGCCGTTGAGGAGCATGTCCTCGGGTCGGCGGTGGGACAGCGCCCCGTACTCCGGGTACGACTCGACGGAGAAGTACACGTCGCCGGAGTCGGTGGCGTACGCGTGGCCGCGCGCGATGAGGTCGGCGATCAGGTCCAGCATCTGCGGGATGTGCCCGGTGGCGCGCGGTTCGTACGTCGGCGGCCGGACCCCCAGCGCCTCGTAGTCGGCGGTGAGGCGTCGCTCGTTGGCGAACGAGATGGCCCACCACGGGACGCCCTGCTCGACGGCCTTGGCGAGGACCTTGTCGTCGATGTCGGTGACGTTGCGGACGTAGGTGACGTCGAGGCCGGAGCGCCGCAGCCACGCGGTGAGCACGTCGTAGTTGACGCCGGACCGCAGGTGACCGATGTGCGGGGGGCCCTGCAGGGTGAGCCCACACAGGTACACGCCCACCCTGCCGGGAACGCGCGGTGTGAAATCGCGCACCTTCCGGGTGCCGGTGTCATACAGTCGCAAACTCACCGCTCGATGGTACGTGAGCACCCGTCCCGGGCCGCGCGGCGTCGCCATGCCGTCCGCACCGGGTATACCGTCGAGTCGGTACCGGTGACGGCGAGGGGTGACAGATGACGACGGTGCGGTTCTTCGCCGGGGCGCGGGCGGCGGCGGGCGTGTCCGAGGTGACGAGTACGGCCGAGACGGTCGCGGAGCTACGCGCGGATCTGGCCAAGCGGCTGGGGCCGGACCTGGAGCGCGTCCTGACGGTGAGCACGCTGCTCATCGACGGTGTCACCGGGCACGACCCGATGGCGTCCCTCCCCGCCGACTCCACTGTGGATGTGCTCCCTCCGTTCGCGGGCGGTTGACGCCACGCCCCGACCCCCTACCGGTCAGGCGCTTTCAGCTTTGACAAGATTTCCCACGTGGGTTCGCCGGTAGAGCCAAATGCGTTGTTCGAGCTGCCCGAAGGCGCTCGGGTGCCGCGTCCTGCCCGGGGCGGCCGGCCCAGACACGTCGGCGGCACCTCGATCCGGCACGTGCCGATGCCGGAACCCGTCCTGCCCGTCCGTCCGGAACCCCACCAACACGACGGGCCACCGTTGGCGGGGATGGAGGAGGTCGGCACCGGCCTGCTCGACCACGTGGACGCCATGCAGCGCGTCGCCGCCTCCGCACCGCCCGGCCCGCTGTTGATAAACGCCGGACCCGGCACCGGAAAGACCCACATCCTGACCCGCCGGATCGCCTATCTGGTGGCCGAACTCCACGTGCCCGCCTCGCAGTGCCTGGTACTGGCCCGGACCACCGAGGCGGCCGACGCCCTGCGCCGCGAACTCGACGGACTGCTCGGGCCGGTGGCCGACGACATGACGGTCCGCGCGTTCGACGCCGCCGGGGAACTCCCACCGCTCGGCCACCTGTTCGTCGACGACCTCGAACACATGCCGATCCGGCTCTACGAGACGCTGCGCGCCGACCGGGGCGACCAGCCCGCCTTCACCGCGACCGGCGACCCCGACGCCCACATCGCCGACGGCGAGCCGGGACCGTTCGAGAGGTTCGCCCAGGACTACCCCGAGGCACGAGTGGTCCGGTTGTCGCGCAACCACCGCAGCACGGCCCCGATCCTGGCCGCCGCCATGCAACTCATCACGCCCGTCTCCCGCGCGCCCGGTCGCGGCATGCTGCCCGCCCGGCCCGCCGCCGGGACCGCACCGGTCGGGCGCCACTTCGCGCTCGACGACCGGGACGAACGGCACTTCGCCGGTCAACTCGCCGAACGGCTCCGCCCCTTCGGCGTGGCGCCCGACGAGGTCGCGATCCTCGCACCCGAGGGGTACACCGGCATCGACACCGCGCGGCCGATCACCTCCGCCGCCGGCAGGGAGCACCGTGTCGTGTGCTGTGTCGGCGTCACCGCGGAGGCGTTCCCCGACGAGCCCGGGTTCCGCCGCCTGTTGTTCGCCGCGATGAGCCGGGCCCGCGACCTCCTGTACGTGAGCCACATCGGGAACGGGTCGCCGCTGCTCGACGACATCGACCCCGGCCTGTTCACGCCGTTCGGTCACGTCCGCGGTCACCGATCGCAACCCGAACAGCCCCGGCTGCTGTAATCACCCGGACACCCACGACTACCAGGGTGAATCGGTCGCCGGACCGTCGTATGGTTGGTGCAGTACCGGCCACCCGCGCAGCACCGCCGGCGCACCCCCATTCGAAGAGGAGCACCCTCATGTCTATGTACGGACCGCAAGATCCGTACGGGCAACAGCCTGGCGACCCCTCCCGCCAACAACCGCCGCCCGGCCCCGGTGGTTACGGACAGCCCGCCGACCCGTACGGCCAGCAACCCGGCGGATACCCACAGTACGACGGTTCCGGTTACGGACAACCCTCCGACCCCTACGGTCAGCAACCCGGCTACCAACCCGGCGGTGACCCGTACGGCCAACAACCCGGCGGTGACCCGTACGGCCAGCAACCCGGTTACCAGCCCGGCGGCGACCCGTACTCCCCGCAGCCCGGCTACGGCCCCTCCGACCCCTACGGCAGCCCGACCACCGGGGCACCGTCCTACCAACCCGGCATGCCCCCGCCCATGGGCGGCCCCCCGTTCCCGCCCCCGCAGACCAGCGGCGGCAACACCGGGATCTGGGTGGCCGGCGGCGTCGGCGCGGTCGTGATCCTGGTGGTCGCGGTCGTGGCGCTGGTCTTCCTGCTGCCCGGCGACGACGACGGCGACGGCGGAACCGTCGCGGACGACCCCTCGACGAGTGCCGCGGCCACCACCGACTCGGTGCCGTCGGAGGAGACGCCCTCCAGCGAGACCCAGACCTCCACCGACCCGTTCGAGGGCATCCCGGAGGACGACCCCCGGCGCGGACAGGTCGGCGACTGCGTCTACGCCTGGCCCACCAACGACGCGCAGACCGAGTACGACGCGGTCCTGGTCGACTGCGACGACTCCAGCGCCAACTACTACTTCTACGACATCGTCTACGGCACCCTCGACCAGAACGACTGCCCGGACTCCGACTACGGGCCCGTGGAGTTCTGGTACTGGGTGGACTGGCCCAACACCACCGCGGACGACTACGTGCTGTGCGGTTACGAGATCGCCTGATCCCGACGGGGCGATACCCGCTGGCGCGCCTCCGGACCGCTCGGGTACCCTCGTCGACGGTGGCGTGTCCGAGCGGCCTAAGGAGCACGCCTCGAAAGCGTGTGAGGGTTTACGCCCTCCGTGGGTTCAAATCCCACCGCCACCGCCAACAGCCCCCGACCGGGAACACCTGGTCGGGGGCTTTTTTTCACCCCCACCACCGTGTCCGGCATGTCGCCGCGTCGGGGTGGGATGGGGAACCGGTTCGGCGCCCGGGAACCGGCTCGTACACATAGGACATCAAAGGGGCGGTCAACGGTACGTACAAGGACGTCCCGTTCACCCTCACCGTTTCCCGACCGGAACGGCGGACGCCCCGCCCCTCTTCGTGGATGGCGGGGGCGTCCGCTGAGAGGATCCGTGGATGACCGGACCACACGACGTGTTCTCACATCCGCCTCACGGCCGGATCATCCTGCTCAACGGTACGAGCAGCTCCGGAAAGACCGGCATCGCCCGAGCACTGCTTCCACTGCTGGACCGCCCACACTTCCACATGCCCGTGGACGGGATCAACGCCATGCGCGCCGACGACTGGGCGGAACGCCTCGGACCCGAGCGCTTCTCCGAGGTCCTGGAACGCACCGTACTGGGATTCCACCGGGCGGTCGCCGGGATGGCGTTGGCGGGCAACGACGTGGTCATGGACCACGTACTCCGGGAACCGCACTGGCTCACCGACTGCCTACGCCTGTTCGCGCCCCTGGACGTGCTTTTCGTGAAGGTGTACTGCCCACTGCCCGAACTACGCCGTCGCGAACTCGCCCGGCGGGACAGGGAACCCGGCCGCGCCGAGCACCACTTCCCCCGAGTGCACGCCCACGGCCGCTACGACCTCGAATGCGACACCGGGCGTTTCAGCTCCCACGAATGCGCGCGACGGATCGCCGCACGGATCTCGGAGGGCACGCCCGGAACGGCGTTCGAGGAATTGCGGGCGGCCGAGTCGGGGGACTGATCGCCGGGCACGGCTCGTCGACGTCCCGACCGGGAGACCGTCAGGAGGCCGCCGCCACGGTGGCGCGGGCCGGGGCGAGGACCTTGTCGGCCCCGCTGGTAGCGGTCATCGCGATCTCCACGGCGCCGTCGTCGTGCAGCCTGCGGACCGTACCGACGACGGTCACGGTCGCGGGAGCGTCGGCCGGAACCACCACCGGCTTCGCGAACCTCGCGGTCAACTCCGTGATCCGCTCCGGACCGCCGGCCCATTCGGTGACGGCCCGGGCCGCCAGGCCCATGGTGTACATGCCGTGCGCGATCACGCCGGGCAACCCGGCGGCGCGGGCGGCGTCGTCGTCCTGATGGATCGGGTTCTGGTCGCCCGACGCGCCGGCGTACGCGACGAGGTCGGCGCGGGTGATCTCGAAGTCACGACGGAACAGTTCGTCTCCGGAGTTCACGACGCCTCCCCACCGCGTGCCGGCTCGGGACTCCGGGCCGCACCTGCGGCGACGCCGGGCGTCACGTCGGCGCTCTGCTCCACGTCGTCACCGCGAGCGGCGACGCTCTGCTCTTCGTCGTCGCCGCCAGCGGCGACGAACAACACCGTCGACACGGTCGCGACGGGTTCGGAGTCCTCGGCGGTGACCTCGGTGCGCAGGGTCAGCAGTTCGTTTCCGGCGACGACCTTGACGTCCTCCACCTGAACGGTGCAGGAGACCCGCTCGCCGATGCGGAGCGGGCGATGATGACTGAACCGCTGCTCACGGTGCAGCACCCGGCTGAAGTCGAGCCCGAAGTCGGGGTCGTCGATCAGGGCGTCGGATGCGGGCAACGTCAACGAGATCAAGAAGGTGGGCGGGATGTGCCCGCCCGTCTCCCCCAGGGCGGCGGCGAACGCCGCCACCGCCTCCTCGGTGATCTCCACCGGCGTGGTGGCGGGAAGCCGCCTGCCGATGTAGGCGCGGTTCAGCACCGGGTCAGCGGGTCTCGCGGTGAGCGGTGTGCTGGTTGCAACGCGGGCAGAACTTCTTCAGTTCCATCCGGTCGGGGTCGTTGCGCCGGTTCTTCTTGGTGATGTAGTTGCGTTCCTTGCACTCGACGCAGGCCATGGTGATCTTGGGACGAACGTCAGTAGCCTTAGCCACGGCGATGCGCCTTCCTGTGTTACGGGTGTTTCACGTATGGGACTGATCAAGGCTAGCGGGCTAGCGGCCTGATCCGAAGCCGGAGAATTGTGGTCTCCGGCGCAGTGGCCGCTGCCCGTGGACGTACCACGGGCAGCGAGCAACCGTTTCAGGGTACCCGATCTGTTCGGGACGTCCGCGTCGGCCGATGCCCCGGTCACGGGCCTGCCACGGCGACGTGCCGGAGCGGCCCGGGACGACTGCTTCCGAACCCTTCGTCCCCGTTGCCCGATACGGGCCGATCCGACGATTCCAGGACTCCGCCGGCGCCCGCCGTGACCGGCTTCCGACCCTCTGAGGCACGCGGTTCCAGCAAGGTGTTTCAGCGGTTTCCCGAGGGGTCGAGAGGAACACGGAATGCGCGGGCGAACTCCTCGACCAGCGAAGCGGGGCCGTCGAAGTGAAGACCGCCGGAACCGAGCGCCGCCCCGACGTCTCCGTCGGCGAGGAGGCGACGCAGCCCGGAGCCGCCGAGGCGGAGATCTGCGTCGGCAAGGGGCCCCTCGGCGATGCTGGCGCCGGTCTCCCCCACCTCCGCGTTCGCCACCGCGGGATCGACGGTCACCTCGACGGTGAAGGGCACGACCTTCGTCGCGGTGCGGCCGGTGAGCAGAGCCGCCGCCAGGGAGCTGTCGGTCGGCCGCTCCCCCTCACGTGGGGCATCCATGCGCCTCGATCCCCAACGGCCGATCGCGAGAAGGATCGGCTCGAGATCCCGCCCGTAGTCGCTGAGTCGATAGACGACGCTGCGGCCTTCGATGGCCCGCTCGACGACGTCGGCTCGTTCGAGGTCGCCGAGACGATTCGTCAGCATGTTCGAGGGGATGCCCGGGATGCCATGCCTGAGTTCGTTGAAGCGCTTCGGGCCGACGAGCAGGTCACGCAGGATCACCAGAGTCCATCGTTCACCGAGGAACTCGGCCGCCCGGGCCAGGCCGCAGTACTGACCGTAGGTCTTCATGGTTGACATCCTAGTCGTATCGGTTCATTGTTTAAACTGAAGTTTCATTTATGCACCATGATGGGAGGACCTATGAGCCGTGAAGTCACCGTTGAGGTGAGCACCCGGAAGGCGAATGGCGTGACGCTCGGCATCGAGCGTTTCGGCGATACGACCGACCCGCTGGTTCTCTGCGTGGGCGGCACCACCATGCTCTCGTGGCCGGCCGCGCTGTGCGAGTCTCTGGCGCGCGGTGGTCGACACGTCGTGCGCTATGACCTGCGAGATTCCGGCGAATCGACCACCGTCGACCCAGAGAAGCCGATGTACACACTGCGAGACCTCGCCGCCGACGCCGCGGCACTCGCCGGCGGACTGGATGACCGACCCGCCCACCTGGCGGGCATCGGAGTCGGTGGCATGGTCGCCCAGGTCGCCGCTCTCGATCACCCGGAGACGTTCTCGGCGCTCACCCTCGTCGGAACACGGCCGATCGCCCCAGGACCGGTCGACGACGATCTGCCCGACCACGATGAGGCGACGATGGGCCGACTGTACTCACGGCCCATGCCCGACTGGTCCGATCGCGACGCGGTTGCGGAGTACGCGGCCGAAAGCGCCGACATCCTCGGCGACGACCCGGCGGCCGCCCGCGTGGCCGCCGGACGCATATGGGACCGCACACCGGGCGCACTTCCCGCTGCGCACATGGCCGATCAGCTGGGGATGGTGTTCTCCAGACTCGACTGCGGGCCGCGCTGGAGGGAACGCCTTCCCGACCTCGCGTTGCCTGCACTGGTGGTGCACGGCCGCCATGACCCGTTCTTCCCGGTCGGCAACGGGGAAGCACTTGCCCGGGAGATCCCCGGGGCACGGCTTCTCATCCTCGAAGGCGCCTCGACGAGGATCCCGGATTCGGCCTCCGGTGAAGTCGCGGCCGCGATGCTGGAGCTCTGACTACCGCCCATCCTCCGGTCACGGGCCTGCCACGGCGACGTGCCGGAGCGGCCCGGGACGACTGCTTCCGAACCCTTCGTCCCCGTTGCCCGATACAGGTCGATCCGGGAGAATCGGCATCCGGGGCGACGTGCGGTGTCGGTGTGGCACGTGTGGCGATTCGGTCTCATGACGAGGGGATCCGAACATGTTCATCATCGTGAGTCAGGTGGGAGCCGACCTGGTCCCGTTGATCCAGAAGGTCAACGCCGACCACGAACCCCTGCGCATCATCTCCACGCACGGCGACGCCGTGCTCATGAGCGCCGAAGATTTCGACGCCTGGCGGGAAACGGTGTACCTGTTGCGGTCGCCCGCCAACGCCGAACGCCTCATGGAGGCGATCGAGCGCGACCGCAACGGATCGCCCACTGTGACGAAATCCGTCGAAGCCCTGAGCGCCTTGGCGGGCGACGAGTGAGGGACATCCAGTCCGTTCCGCCGGAAATGACTTCGTGGTTACCGGGTGGATGACAAGGTCGTCAAGATTCTCAAGGCCCGATACCACTACTGACGGGCGCTGCGACCGGCTACCGTCCGGGAGGCGGGCCGCCGTGACCCGGCGGCGCCTCGCCATCCTGTGGTTCGGTGCCGGTGTCGACCCCTACGACGAGCGACACGTCGTAGCCCGAGTCGACGTCGCCGTCGACGCTCGCGACCTGGCGGGCCGCACCGTCGTCCCCGAACACGTTGTCGCTCAGCAGCGTCACCTGTGAGAGGTTCCCCACCGACTGCCCGTAGCCCGGTTGCGCGTACACCTCGTCGCACACGTCCTTCGGCAACGCCACCTGGGACGTCGAGACCGCCTTGGACGAGTCGGTGATGTCGGCCTGCGACGGGTACACCTCGAAGTGGATGTGCGGCCAACGCCCGCTGTAGCAGGCGGGGAAGACGCTGGTGAACCGGACGACCCCCTTGGCGTCGGCGATCTGCACCCCTCGTAGGAAGTTCTCCTCCGTGATGCCCTCCGAGTACAGGGAGTACCCGCCTTCGCGGGTGCAGTGCCACACGTACACCGCCGCGCCTGCGAACGGCACACCACCGTTCGCGAGGTCGAGAATCGTCAACCGCAGGGTCATGGGGACGCCCTCCGCCGTCCCGCTCGCGCCGCCGAAGCTGGACCTGATGTCACTGCGGACGATGCCGCTCTGTTCGAGCACGTCCGGCCCGTTGGAGCCGTCGCCGGGGTACGGCCCGGCGGTCTCGTCGGGGATCTCGCCGACCGACGGGCCGGCGGAGGGACTCCCGGACGGCGTGGGACTCGAGGTACCGTCCGATCCCGCTCCGCAGGCCGTCAGGCCGGCGCCGACCACACCCAGTCCCAACATCGCGAGCACGCCCCGGCGGTTCAGGACCGTTCCGACGTCGAAGCCGAGGCCCTGATCCTCCAGGTCCTCGCTCGGCCTGGGCAACGGCCGTCCCTCATACGTCGGAACGTCGTCTCGATTACGCCTTCTCTTCCACATGGTTCCTCCGTGATCCGTGTCGGGTCAGACGCTAGACACCGATGCCTCGAGGAACCTCGGTTTCGGATCGGAGAATCATCAGAGAATCGACCCCCGTGGGCACCCACCGCCAGGCGGGTGCGGAGATAACAGAAGCTCACCGGTTCGACGAAAGCCGAACACAGTCAGCCAGAGCGAAGACCGATCACCGTGAGCCCGACAGAGGGGGAGCACGGGGGCGAAGCCCCCGTGGGCACCCGCCGCCAGGCGGGTGCGGAGAATGTGAAAGCCCACCGGTTCGGTCTACCCGAACACAGTGGGCTTAGGGCTGTAGCGATGGCCGGACTTGAACCGGCGACACAACGATTATGAGTCGTTTGCTCTGCCAACTGAGCTACACCGCCGCGAGACCGGATCGCACCAGCGATCAGGAGAGCCCCTTTACGGAATCGAACCGTAGACCTTCTCCTTACCATGGAGACGCTCTGCCGACTGAGCTAAAGGGGCGTTACGTGAGCTTTGCAGCTAACGTGCCGCGCACAAGAGTACATGAGTCTCGGCGGGGCGGTCACGCGGGTTTGGGTCTACGGGGTCACACCGCCCGCAACCTGCCGGTTCGCCGGCCGTCGCCGCCGGGGCCCTGTTGCGCGGCCATCCAGGCGGCGAACCGGTCGGGGGGTAGGGGACGCGAGAAGTAGAAGCCCTGTGCGATGTCGCAACCGATCTCCGACAGCAGTGAGAGCGTCATCTCACTCTCGACGCCTTCGGCGACGACGGTCATACGGAAGTGGCGGGCGAGGTCGACGATGGCGCGGACGATCGCGTGGTCGCCTTCGTCGGTGGCCATGCCCTGCACGAAGCCGCGGTCGATCTTTATCTCCTGCGCGGGGAGCCTGCGCAGGTACGACAGTGACGAGTAGCCCTTGCCGAAGTCGTCGACGGACAGGCGGACGCCCATCTCCCGCAGCCGCCGTAGCGTCTCGGGGGCCTTGCCTCCGGCACCGACCATGCCGTCTTCGGTGATCTCCAGGGTGAGTCTGGGCGGTTCGATCCGGTATTCGTCGAGGAGCGCGGCGACCAGTTGGGGGAAGTCGGTGTCGACGAGGGTGCGGGGTGACAGGTTGACGGCGACGTTGAGCCGGTGCCCCTCACCGTCCCAGCCGTGGACGCGGCTGAGGCCGTCCCGGAGTATGAACTCGGTGAGCCGGCCGAGCTGGCCGGTGTGTTCGGCCACCGGCACGAAGTCCTCCGGTGGGACGTCTCCGTGGGTGGGGTGCCGCCACCTGGCGAGGCATTCGACGCCGACGAGCTGGCGGGTGCCCAGGGAGATCTTCGGCTGGTAGTAGACGTGCAGTTCGTCGTTGTCGAAGGCGCGTCGCAGGTCGGTGGCGAGCCCCAGCCGCCGGACGCTGCCCGATTCGAGCCCGGCGTTGTATACCTGGACGCCGCTGGAGACGTTCTTGGCGGTCTGGGTGGCGACGTCGGCGCGTTGCAGCAGTTCGTCGGCGTTGTCACCGGATTCGGGGTGTACCGCGATACCGACCGCGCAGTCTATGTCCACATTGAGCGAACCGAGCAGGCAGGGTTGTTGCAGCGCGCCGCGTATCTCGGCGGCCAGTTCGACCGCGGCGGCGGTGTCGGGCATCCGGAGCACGACCGCGAACTCGTCGCCGTCGATCCGGCCGACGTGCGCGGCGGGCGGTGCCGCCTCCTTGAGCCGCCGCCCGACCTCCACGATGAGCTTGTCGCCGGAGGCGTGCCCGATGGAGTCGTTGATGTCGCGCATCCCGTCGACGTCGAACAGCATGACGGCGACGATCTCGCCGGGCACCGTGATGGAGATCGACTGCTCCAAGACCGCCATGGTCCGCCGCCGGTTGGGGAGTTCGGTGAGCGCGTCGTGGTAGGCATCGAACCGCAACCGGTCCACGAGGCGGGAGTTCTCGACGGCGACCCCGGCGTGGGCGGCGAGGGTCTCCAGGAGGGCCAACTCGTCGGGTCCGAACCCGTTCAGGTCACCACCCAACCGGTTCGCGACCGCGAGACAACCGTATGCGATCTTGCCGGAGCGCAACGGGACGATGATCGCGTCCTTGCCGTCGGCGGCGCGGAGCTGTTCGCGGTAGGCGGGGTCACCGATCTTCCGGGAGACCAGCAACGGCTGACCGGAGGCCAGGACGGAGTCCAGCAGCTCCCGTGGGACGGGAGTGGTGTCCAACAGTCCCTCACTGTCCATGTACGCGGACAGCAGGATCGCCGGGAACCGCTTCTCCCGCCGCAACCACACCGTCGCCACCTCGGCGTTGAGCATCTCCCGGAGCCGGTGGGTCATGATGTCGATCAGGCGATTGCTCTGGACCGCCTGCGCCACCGACTGGGTGAAGTCGTTCAGGTCGGCCAGGGCGCGACGTTGCCGCACGAGGTTGGAGTACCCCCGATAGGCGGCGAAGACCAGGACCAACAGGACGATCAACGGCACCAGCGCCCACGGTGTGGCGCTGAGCGTCAAAAGGATCAGGATTCCGACTATCGCGTTGATCCCGCCGATGATCAGGCTCGACCCCATACTGTGCAGCAGCTCGTCGAGGCTGCGGCGCCCCTGGGTCACGGAGAGGATCGCGGTGAGGAACAGTGCCGTCACCAACAGATAGACCATCGCCGACGACAGGAGGGTCACCCAGGTCCGGGGATCGGAGGCGGCTCCCACACCGATGGTGTGCGCCAGCAAGGCCGCCGCAGCCACTGCGCAGCACGTGTTGGCGAGGTTGAAAACGGCCTTGTGCAGTTGTATCTTCCGGGACAGCCATCGGTAGGCGTACACGACGAGACCGGCCAGGGCGCGCACCACGAACACCCAGAAGGGCGGCAGGTAGAAGAGTGCCAGGATGAAGGGGATCTCCCCGGCGGAGACCAGGATCCCCTGCCGCTGCACTTCGAGGTGCAGGGGCAGCGCGAGGGCCGCGATGTGGAATACCAGCAGTAGACCGAATACGGCCCAGTTCGGTTGTCCGGGTTGCAGTGGCCAGATGACGGCGGCGAGAACGGCGGCGAACAGCATGAGCGATCCACTGAACGCCCATGCTGTCCAGCGCAGCCAATCGACTCGAATGCGACTCACAGCCCGGCGTCCTCCCTGGTCGCTGGTCTAATGCCGGGGGTTCGGCGGACGTGTGGGTCAGTGCCATTCGTGATCGGCCGGCAACGCCTCCTGCTGACCGTGCCACTCGTGGTCTGCCTGGTGCCATTCGTGGTCTGTCGGAGAGGCCGGAACGGCGGCCGTCTCGTCCGCGGAGCTCACGAGGACGCCGCCGATGACCACGGCAACAGCGAAAGCTGATGAGGTGATTGCCGCCGCCACTCGTTTGAGCGTGGGAACCTTCATTGTGGCTCCTTTGCCTGGAATGCCAAAGCCTTGCATTTTAAGGGGTGTGGCTGACATATTGCCACAGTTGGCGGGGAAACCCCAAGCAGCGTAGTCGTCCGGCCGTCTGTTCGGTGAGTCAATTCACCCAATTGTCCATATAACTCCCGGTTCCCCGGACGCCCGTTTCCGAGTGCGCTAGGGGACCTGGCCGCCGACCCCGGCGCGACGAGGGCTACGGTGGGCTAGATCACTTCCGGTGGCGAACCTCCGGTTCGCCACCGAGACGGAACACCCCTCCACGGAACGTCTCCGTGTGCCGTCGCACCGTGAACCACGTGGAGGACCATTGCTCAGTCTCCGAAACGGTGACCGCGGGGTCACCGCCCGCCCACCGGGCCGTCACCGGGCCGCGCCGCTGATCCACCGGGGCAGGCATCGCGCGCCGATCTCCGTTCCGTTCGCGCCACAGGGCAGATACGTCGCCGTGGTGGGGATGGCGGTGCTCAGCGCCGGTGCGGTCGCACTGGGCTCGGCGGCGGCCCTGCCGTCCGAGCCGCCGGACGCCGCACTCGCCACCGCCTTCCAGTCCCGCGAGGAACCGCGGGTCGCGACCCCGGCGACCACCGGCGCAGCGGCACCGGTCACCACCGCGCGCAGTGACCGCGGCGCCGACCGGCTCACCGGGCCGTTGACGGTGCAACCGGCCGAGACGACGTGGCGGCTGCCACTCGACCACTTCGACCTGACGTCGCTGTTCGGCATGCGGTGGGGTGTCCTGCATCAGGGCCTCGACTTCGGGGCGCCCGAGGGTGCGCCGGTGTACGCGGCGCAGGCGGGCACGGTGGCGTCGGCGGGGTGGAACGGCGGGTTCGGCAAGCTCGTCGTCATCGACCACGGCGACGGTGTACGCACCTACTACGCCCACAACTCCCGGCTGGCGGTCGCTCCCGGGGACGTCGTCGAGGCCGGGGACCACATCGCCGACGTCGGCAACACCGGCAACTCGTTCGGCCCGCACAGTCACTTCGAACTGCACGTGGACGGCGCACCGGTCGATCCGGTGACGTACCTCGGGAGTGTCGGTGTGGACGTGACCGGTGCCGCGCGGAACGTGCTGCCGGAGCGGGACACGAGGTGATCCGGCGGCACGGCCGGTGGAGTTCACCGGTCGTGCCGCGGGTTCAGATCCGCTGGATCGGGGCGTGCCGGACGACGAGCCACTTGGGTCCACCGTCCCCGAAGTCGATGCACGCCTGGGCGCGGGGTCCGCTGCCCTTGACCTCGACGACCCGGCCCATCCCCCACTTGTCGTGGTTGACGCGGTCGCCCACCGACAGCACCGGCACGTCCTTGACGGGCAGGCTCGACGCGGGCCGCAGGTCGGCGCCGGGGATGCCGAACCGGGTGGTGACGGGTGAGGCCGCCGCCCGGCTGGACGTGGAACGCTCCACCTCCAGCAGTTCGCCGGGCAGTTCGGCGAGGAACTGGCTGGGCGGGTGGAACTGGGGTTGCCCCCACGCGCTACGGGTCTCGGCGCGGGACAGGTGCAGCAGTTTCCGCGCCCGTGTGATGCCGACGTAGGCGAGCCGGCGTTCCTCCTCCATCTCGGCGGGTTCGCTGAGCGACCGCTCGTGGGGGAAGACACCCTGGTCCATGCCGCTGAGGAACACCACGTCGAATTCGAGGCCCTTGGCGGTGTGCAGGGTCATGAGCGTGACGACGCCGTCGGCGTCGTCGGGCTGGTCGGGGATCTGGTCTGCGTCGGCGACCAGGGAGACCTGTTCGAGGAATCCGGCGACGGTGGGTTCGGCCTCGGCGCCCTCGACGTCTACGCCGGTGGTCTCGGCGAGGGTGCGTTCGGTGTACTCCCGGGCGACACTGACGAGTTCCTGCAGGTTGTCGACGCGGGCCTCGTCCTGGGGGTCCTGGGAGGCGGCGAGTTCCGCGAGGTAGCCGCTGTCGGTCAGCAGGGTCTCCAGCACGACCTCGGGTGGTTCACCGGCCGCCGCCTGCGCGCGGGCCTGGTCCACGACGGCGAGGAACCGGTCGATGCCGCCGGCGGCGCGCGACGACAGTCCGATCGCCTCGCCCTTGCGGCGCAGCGCCGCCGGGAAGGAGATCCGCTCCCGGTCGGCGAGGGCGTCCACGCAGGCCAGGGCGCGGTCGCCGACGCCGCGTTTGGGCACGTTGACCACGCGGCGGGCCGAGACCGTGTCGTCGTCGTTGACGGTCAGTTTCAGGTAGGCGAGGGCGTCGCGGACCTCGCGGCGTTCGTAGAACCGGACACCGCCGACGACCTTGTAGGGCAGGCCGCGCCGGATGAAGGCGTCCTCGAAGACCCGGGACTGTGCGTTCGTGCGGTAGAACACCGCCACGTCACCGGGTTTGACGCCCGCCGAGTCGGCGAGGGCGTCGATCCGGTCGGCGACCCACAGCGCCTCGTCGTGTTCGTTGTCGGCGTCGTAACGGACGATCTTGGCGCCGTCGCCGGAGTCGGTCCACAGCTTCTTGTCCTTGCGGCCCGGGTTCTGCCTGATGACCTCGTTGGCCGCCGAGAGGATCGTCTGGGTGGAACGGTAGTTCTGTTCCAGCAGGATCGTCCTGGCCTGCGGGTAGTCGCGTTCGAACTCCAGGATGTTGCGGATGGTCGCGCCCCGGAACGCGTAGATCGACTGGTCGGCGTCGCCGACGACGCACAACTGGCTGGGCGGCACCTCGGTGTCGTCCTCGTCGGTGCCGACGAGTTCCCGGATCAGCGCGTACTGGGCGTGGTTGGTGTCCTGGTACTCGTCGACCATCACGTGCCGGAACCGGCGGCGGTACTCCCTCGCGACCTGCGGGAACGCCCGGAACAGGTGGACGGTGTGCCCGATGATGTCGTCGAAGTCGAGGGCGTGGGCGGCCCGCAGTCGTTCGTCGTAGCGCCGGTACGCCTCCACCACCGTGCGCTGCTTCGGCGTGTCGGCGGTCGACAGGGCGGCGTCGGGATCGATGAGTTCGTTCTTCAGCCGGGACACGGCGGCGAGCAGGCCGCGGGCGCTGGTGCGCTTGTCGAGCTCCATCTCGCGTGCCACCTGCTGCATCAGGCGTCGCGAGTCGTCGGAGTCGTAGATGGTGAAGCTCGACTTCAGGCCGAGCCGGTCGTGTTCCCGGCGCAGGATGCGCACGCAGGCGGCGTGGAACGTCAACACCCACATCAGCCGGGCGCGGTTGCCGACCACACCGGCGACCCGTTCCCGCATCTCGGCGGCGGCCTTGTTGGTGAAGGTGATCGCCAGTATCTCGCCGGGATGGACGTGACGCATCGCCACCAGGTGGGCGATCCGCATGGTCAACACCCGGGTCTTGCCGGACCCGGCGCCCGCGACGATCAGCAGGGGCGGACCCTCGTGGGTCACCGCCTGACGTTGCGGTTCGTTGAGCCCGGCCAGCAGCCGGTCGGTGGTCAACGGGGCGGACGTATCCAGAATCGAGTCCATGGCGCCGTCAAGTGTATGCCCGCCCTCCGACACCGTGACGGGCGCCGACGACCGGCGGTACGGCCCGGGTCGCTCCGGGCACCGGGCGCGTGGCGGAGGTCTCCGCCCCACGGCGCGGCGGTGTCTACAACGGACCCCGGCCGGCCCGGAGCAGCAGCAGCGCCAACTGGGTGCCGTCCTCGCCGAGGGCCTCACGGAACCGGTCGCAGATCTGGCGTTCCCGGGACAGCACCAGACGGGTGCCGCCCGAGGCCATCCGGAGCCTGCCGACCTCTTTGGATATCTGTGACCGTTCCCGCCACAACCGGATCAGTTCGGCGTCGATCCGGTTTATGCGCTCGCGCAGCTCGGCGAGTTCGGTGGCGTCCTCGGTGCGGGTCGTGGTGGCGGTCATGTCGTACTCCTCGCGATGCCGTGTGCGGTGGGTCGGGTGCCCGCCGGTCCCGGGTCGGCCCGTGGCGTCGCGGAAAGTGAGACGCCCCGGGCTCGATGCCCGGGGCGGTAGGTCTATGGCGGCTCAGCGCGACCTACGGCCCGGACATCCGGTGCCGTAGTAGCCATAAAATCGCGCGTTGCCGATCACGTCGGCAAGTATGCCACACGCCGCGCCGGAGACCCGCCCTTCACCGGTGGTCGGGTGCGTCACGTGCGCGTTCCGGCCGGTGGGATGGAGCCGCCCGCACTGCTGCCGCCGTCACCGGACACGACGACGCCGGCGGCACCCGGGTGTTCCGGGTACCGCCGGCGCAAGGTTCTCAGAACCGCTGTAAGAGGCTGTCTTTGATCCTCGTTCGTTGCGAGCGGCGGTCCGGTCGAGTGCATTCGCAAGGCGGAGTGAGGTCCTGCGTACCGGTGTTGTACGCAGGATCCTCCGACAACGCCGCGAGGCGCCGACCGGGCGACGCGCAGCAGAACAGCAGGATCAACGACAGCCTCTAAGGACGGATCAGGCCGCGTCACCCCAGGTGGCGGCGGTACGGCGGCGGCGGATGACCACCAGCACGACGGCGCCCGCGACCAGCAGGGCGGCGCCCAGCAGCAGCGAGTTGGTCAGCGACAGACCGGTCACCGGCAGGGTGTTGTCGCCGGTCACGGTGATCTTCAGCTGCGCCTCGGTCTCACCCTCGATGACGCCCGCCAGGATCAGCTTCTGCGACTCGTCGCCGGCCGACATGGTGCTCACCTTGGCGAGTTCACCGGTCGACATGAAGACGGTGCCGGTCGGCACGGCCACGGTGGCGGTACCGGTCACGGTGATCTCGGTGGCGCCCTCATCCGGCAGGATGTAGAACTCGCCGCCGGACGGGACGGAGGTCAGCTCGTTGTCGTCGGCGTCGACCAGCTTGCCGTTCTCGACGGTGAGGTTGACCTCGCCCGGGCCGGTGGCCGTGAACGGACCGATCTTCTCCGACAGGTCACCGGAGGACGGGCCGTCGAAGGTGATCTCGGTGATCGGCTCCGGCATCTCGGTGGCACCGGCGGTCAGGTAGTTGTAGATCGCCGTCACGACGGCGTCCTCGGCGTCACCCTGATCGGTCGAGTTGCCGGTGTCGAGGGCGAACCCGTCGGTGAGGCTCCAGATCGCCGCCTGCGTCGCCGTGTAGGCGGCCTCGTCGGCGCTCTCGGCGTCGATCGTGGCGAGGTCGGCGCCCGCGGCCTCGGCCAGTGCGGCCGGGTCGACGGTCGGGAAGCTGTGGTGAAGCACCCACTGCACCTTGGCGAGGTTGTTCACATTGGATGCGTCCCAGGCGCCCTCTTCGTAGATGAACTCCGGGTGCAGGCTCGTCTCGATGTCGATGCAGTACGCCAGGATCGCCTCAGAGGCACCGTCCGGGGTGATCGAGATCCGGGTGGCACCCGGGCCGCCCGTCACACCCCAGCCGGGCTCGGTGGTGACGATGCCCCGAACCGGGGTCGGTGCCTCGTCCTCGTCTTCGGCGGCGGCGGTGCCGGCCATGCCGATACCGAGCGCACCTGCGGCTGTGAGGGCAACGGTCGCCCGCAGCCAGTTGTTCTTCATTGAGTGTCCCTCCCGGGGGAACAGGAATTGAGGGAAGTTCTTTCCGAGAGTCACACGTTAGCGGATGACAACGGGTTGCGGTTGGGGCACAATGATTCGGCGGACCGTTTGGTCCCATATGGGGCATTGATGCCCGTCACAATCAGGTGACTTCTACGCGAATCCGGCACGGGCGGGCCGATCCGGCACGATCGACGGACACGTTGTGCGATGCGCGAAGCCAAGGGGACGGTGTGGGACAACGCTTTCCGGTCACACGATGCGGCGATCGACCGCCCAGCGCGACAACTCGTAGCGGTTGGACATCTGCAATTTCCGGAGCACATTGGACACATGCGTCTCGACGGTCTTGATCGAGATGTACAACTCCTTGGCGATCTCCTTGTAGGCGTACCCCCGGGCCAGCAACCGCAGCACCTCCCGTTCCCGGTTGGTGAGCTGGTCGAGTTCCGGGTCGCTCGCCGGGGCCTGGTTCTTGGCGGCGAACGCGTCGAGCACGAAACCCGCCAACCGCGGTGAGAACACCGCGTCCCCGTCCGCGACCCGCCGGATGGCGGCCACCAGTTCGGCCGCGCCGATGGTCTTGGTGACGTAACCCCGCGCGCCGCCGCGGATCAGGCCGATGACGTCCTCGGCGGCGTCCGACACCGACAGCGCCAGGAACCGGATGTCGGGATTGCTCGCCCTCACCTGCTCCAGCACCGCCCGGCCGCCGCCGTCGGGCATGTGGACGTCGAGCAACACCACGTCCGGCAGCACCCGGCGGATCGTCGCGACCGCCTCGGCGACCGTCCCGGCCTCCCCGATCACCTCGACGGCGTCACCGAGTTCCGCCCGGACACCCGCCCGGAACATGGCGTGGTCGTCCACCAGGAACACCCGCAGCCTGGGTTGATCGTTCATACCCGTTCCTCCTCGTCACCGGCCGGACCGTCGCCCGCCGAGTCCACCGGCATGGTAAGCCGCACCTCCGTGCCCTCCCCGACCGTACTGCGCACCTCCGCGGTGCCACCGTGCCGCCGCATCCGGTCCAAAATAGAGCCACGGATCCCGTGCCGGTCGTCGGCCACCCCCTCCGGGTCGAACCCGGCGCCCCGGTCCCGCACGAACACGCTGAGCAGGCCCGGCTCCGCCTCTGCGTACAGCGAGACACTGCCGACGCCGGCGTGCTTGGCGGCGTTGACCATCGCCTCGCGGGCGGCGGCCACCAGCGCCGCCACGTGCGGGTCCATGTCGTGGTCGCCGACGACCACCGCGTCGACGGTGATGGCGAAGGAGTCCTCGACCTCGGCGGCGGCGGCCTCCAGCGCCGCGCCGAACTTGTCGGCGGCCTCGGCGGTCGGCTTGTACAGCCAGTTCCGCAGCGCCCGTTCCTGTCCGCGCGCCAACCGCGCCACCTCGCGGGGGTCGTCGGCGCGCCGCTGGATCAACGCCAGTGTGTGCAACACCTGGTCGTGCACCATCGCGGCGATGTCGGCGCGTTCGGCCTCACGGACCCGGCCCTCGCGTTCCTCGCGCAGCTGCGTGAACATCCGGTACACCAGCGGCCCGAACACCACCGCGACGCCCGCCAAGGCGATGGCGGTGAACAACAGACTGTTCAGGATGTCGGAGAGTCCGTCCCGGTTGATGCCGACCAGGGCCACCAGGGTCCCGATGACGCCCACGGCGACCAGCAGTCCGCCGCCGCCCAGCCGCAGCACCGCCGAGCGGCGGCCCCCCTCGCCGACGATCGTCGTCAGCCAGTCCGCGTCGGGTTTGATCTGGTGCCAGATGACCCCGGCGCCCAGCGCGACGAGCGCGGCGAGCCAGCCGAACAGCATCCCCGGGCCGGCCCACCCGGTCAGCACCGACAGGAACACGATCGCGATCCCCAGCAGCGCGAACACCGGCCACTGCCGGCGGTCCCGCCACGCGTTGCGTCCGGTGTCGTTGGGCAGCACCGCCCACAGCGCCACGTAGAGCAGGACGCCCAGTCCCTCGAACAGCGGGGTGGCCATCACGACGAACGCCAACCGCACGTATATGGGCCGGACGCGAAGGTGCTCGGCCAACCCGCGCGCCACACCGGTGAGCAACCGGCCGGCACGGACCCGCCGCAGCGGTGGCCTGGCCGGTCGGCGGTGGACCGCCTCCTGCGTCTCGATGACCGGCTCCTCTCCACGGTGGGGCTCGACCCGGCGGGGTCCGCGCCGGAAACAACCCCATCGTCACACGCGGCACGGGCCGCCGACAGGGGTGCCGTCCCCCAGCCGTCCCGTATTTTCCCGGCTCAGGGTTATCTCAGGGGGCCGCCCGGATGCGCCGGTGCCGGCCGGTTGGCAAGATCGACTGATGACCTCTGTGGGAAGCGAGCCGACTCCGCCCCCGGGTGGCCTCATGGGTCGCTCCGGTCTGGTGCGCGACCGGTCGGACCGGAAGATCGCGGGCGTGTGCGCCGCGCTCGGCCGGGCCAGCGCCACCGATCCACTCCTGTGGCGGGCGCTGCTGGCGGTGCTCGTGGTGTTCAGCGGCATCGGTCTGCTGCTGTACGCGCTGGCGTGGCTGTGCTTCCCGCAACGGGGTGACGAGGTGTCGGCCCTGGAGTCGCTGCTGGGCCGCGGGCGCAGCAGCACGTCGCTGGCCGCCACGTTGACGCTGGCGGGGACCGTGGCGTTCCTCGGTGTCGTCGTGTGTCTCGATCCCTCGAACTACCCGATGCTGGTGTTGGGTGTGGCGACGCCGGCCGCGGCGGTCGCGGCCGGTCGGCGGTCCGCCCCAGACGAGACGGACGCGCCGGCGGCACCCGAGCCCGTCGTCGCGGCCACCGAGGAGGGCTACCGGTCGCCCTTCGCGCCGGGCGGCCCCTACGCCCGCACCCGGGAATTCCCCGCCGTGGAGCCGGAGACGCCGTCCGTGACGGCGCCCGTCGAACCGGTGCCCCCGGCTCCTCCGGTGCGCCGCCGGTACAGCCACCGGCTCACCGTCATCGGCGGGGCCGTGACCGCGCTGGCGATGGCGGTGATGTCGATCGTGGCGATGGCGGGTGTGCCGGTCCCGGCGGGGGCGTTCGGTGGCGTCGCGCTGCTGTTGATCGGGATGGTCCTCATCGTCGCGACCTGGTGGGGGCGGTCCCGGTCGTTGATCGTCGTGGGCGCGGCGCTGTCGGCGGTGCTGGCGGTGCAGTACTTCGACACCAACGACCGTCCCGCCGGGCCGGTCAACGAGCGGATGGCGCCGGTGTCGGTCGAGGAGATCCCGCCGCAGTGGTCGGTGTGGTTCGGGGAGTCCGAGCTGGATCTGCGCGGCATCGACTTCACCGAGTCCGACGAGGTCCGGCTGCAGGTCATGGTGCGCGGTGCCGCGGCCGAGATACACGTGCCGCCGGACGTCGACGTGGTCCTGTTCGTCGACATGACCGGCGGCAACGCGGAGATCCACGATCCGGCGAGCGACGTGACCATGGAGACGGCCGGCTCGGGGCAACTCGTGTCGGAGGGGGCGGACGGCCCCGGCGGCGGTCGGGTGACGATCGACGTGACCATCGAGTTCGGCACATTGGAGGTGACCCGGTGAGCGACCGCCACCCGGCCAGCACGGCCTATCTCATCCTCGGGATGCTCTTCGCGACCACCGGTGTGGTCGGCATCGTCAACGCCTTCGTTCCCGTGTCGCTGGCCGCGGCGGGCATCATCTTCACCTCCGCGTTCACGCTCGCGGGGGTCATCGCGTTGTTCGCCGCGCTGCGGCGGCCGGGCGACGAGGAATGACCGCCGCGGCCCGGACACCCGATGCGGGCGGTGAGCGTCCGGCCACCGTGCGGTAGGGTGGCGCGGCATGGGAGCCGTCGTTCCCTTCCTTTGGGGGTGACGCCCCGGACCGTTCCGGTTCGGGGCGTTCGTTCGCCCCTCACTCCTCTGTCGACTGTTCCTCTACGGGCCAGACGGTCATCTCGATGCTTCCGGACAACCGCAACTCCCCGTCGATCGACGCCGCGTCGGCGACCGTGAAGTCGCCGAGCCGCATGAGCCGCAGCCGGTCGGCGAACGCCACCACGAGATACCACTGGTCGGCCTCGTCGGTGTAGACCCAGCCGGGCGTGGCGTCCTCCGGCAGTTCGGGGTCGGCGTCGGCCGTATCGAAGGCGGTGTGCCGGATTGCGGGGGAACCGGAACTCGGCGTCGTAGTATGAAGCCCGTCCGTGAACGCTTCGGGTGCTTGCCCGGCAACGACTTCAGGCGAGGAGGAGGGCGATGGAACGACCGGCGCGTAGGCGTCCCGACCGATCACCTCGTGGCCGCCGCGTTGCGCGACCAGTCCCGGATACGGTTCGCCGTAGGCGATCTCGGATTCGGGCCGCGATTCGGTCATCACGTTCGGTTGCGGCACGTGGTGTGGCGTGGCACGCTGGAGATCTCCACCTCCCGGAGACGGCGAATTGATTAGTGCGGATAGTTCGATCTTGCCGGCGAGCTTGGCCGCTCCCCAGCCGCTCAACGCCACGCCGAGGACGGCGGCCACCCCGATCCCGCCGTACCACATCATGGGCTTCGGCAACGGAGCCAGCGACGCACCGGCCCCCGCCGCGGCGCCGCACAGCGCCACGCCGATCACCACGCCGATCCACGGTGGCACGGTGCTCTTCGGACGCCGCCCCTCGACCGGCCACTTCGCCCACGCCTTCGCGGTGCCCAGCGCCGCAGCCGACAACCCCGCCGTCACTAGCCCCGCCACCGCGAGGGCCGCGACGGCGATGCCGATGCGCAACTCCATTGCCGTACCTTCCTGTCGGCAGGCGATCACGTCGCCACTGCCCGGACGGACACCGGCTCGGCGTCCGGCATTGAGGCTAAAGCAAAACGACCACAGTCGGCAGACCCGTACACCCGCAGCCGATTACCGACACGCCCGGTGTCGGCTATCTGACAGAAAGTCCCGAATTCGCAGGTCACAGTCTCAAGGTGACACTGAAAGCCATCGGATCCCGGGAGTACCCACGAATTATCCGACCCGCCGGGCACCACGAATGACCGAATTCGTGTTTCCTGTATCGATGAAGGACGACCGCACATGAGAGACATCCCGTACCTGCTGGCCGTACAGGCCAACGAGCTCAACACCGAGGGCATCCTGTCCTTCTTCCTGAGCCGGATCGCACCGATCCTGCTCGCGATCCTCGGTGTCATCTTCATCGCCCGGGCCAACAAGGGCGAGGTCTCCCGCGTGCTCACCTCCTCCACGATCGCCATCGTCGGAATCGCGTTCATCGCGGGCGCGACCACCCTGGTGCTGTTCGGCGGCGGCCTGGTCGACCTGCTGTTCACCAGCGAGGACGGCGAGTAGCCATGAAGCTGCGCACCGACGACGACATCTACCGCGCCAGGCTGCTCTATCTGGGTCCACCGGGCTACACGTTCCCGGTGCATCTGCCTTACGCGCAGTACGGCGTCTTCACCGCGCTGCTGGCCTTCTACATGTTCGTCCACTGGCTGTTCACGTTCCGGGTCGAGATCTTCCCCGCCTGGGAGATCGCCCTGGCGATGGTGAGCACGTCGCTGATCTTCCGCTACGTCGACCCCGACCGCCCCGCCCGCGCGGTGATCCGCACGGTCCTGACCGACTGGCGACGCACCCGCGAACCCATGACCGAGCAACGCGACCGGCGCTTCTCCGCGAACCGCATCGTCATCCGGGAGGAGCTGGCATGAACTCCGCCCCTCCACCGTCCGGCCACCACACCGAGACGGACCCCCAGACCCGCCCGACGGCGGTGTTCAAGGCTCCCAAGTCCACCGAACCCGACCCCACCACCGCGCTCGCGGATGTTCTGTTCGGCGAGCGTGCGAGCCGAACTCAAGAGCGCAGCGGCGAGCGTGCGAGCCGAACTCAAGAGCACAGCGGTGAGCGTGCGAGCCGAACCGGGCCGCGAAGCGGACCGGACGGCGCCGAGCGGAGCGAGGCACCGTCCCCGGAGCGCACCGACCGGGCTCGCCGAGAACCCGCCGACCCGCCGGGCGAGGCGTCGGCCCGAGACCACGACGGTGAGCCCGCCGGCGGCGCCCCGGAATCCGACGCGCGGGCCGAGGCGGCCGACGACTCCGGCACGGCCGTGGAGACCGGGAACGCCCCCCAGGCCACGGCTCCGCCCGACCCCCGGCACACCCGACGGCTGATCTCCGGCGAAGTCGACCCGGAGCCACCGGCCACCGAACCCACTGTGGAGCTGTTCGGCCCGTGGGGTGGCTCGCCCGAGGTGTCACCGGGGGCGGCACCCGAGGACGAGTCGGCCGATCCGGCGGCGGTCGAATCCGGCCCCGCCGAGGACGAGGCGACGGAGGAGACCTCCGATCCCGCCGCCTCGGCGGCCGTGACGCGACACGCCAGTTCACCTGCGGATAACCTCGTCTCCGCTCAGGAATATCCACAGGGTTATCCACAGGAACGTCCCGGTGAAGCGCCGGGAAATCCACAGCACGATCCACAGGAATCGCCCGGTTATCCACAGGCAACCGCCGGTTATCCACAGGATGGGCGGAGTTATCCACAGGAGCCGGAGGGTGAGCGGCCACCCGCGGCGACGGGTTATCCACAGGACGTGGCCGCCGAGGCCGCAGCTCCCGAACCGTCTCCGACGACTGCACCGGGCAACGGGTTCGCCGAACAGGAGGCGCGGGTCCTGGCGCAGATCCACGCCCGGCAGCAGGCGCAGGAACTCGCCGCCCGGCGGCGTGCCGCCCCGCAGTCGCCGCCGGAGCCCGACACCTCGCGGCTGCGGCCCCGCATGGAGCCACCACCCCCACCACCACCGCCCGCCCGGAACCCGTTCGCCGCCACCGAGGCCGCGAACCGGGAACTCGACCAGGCCCGTTCGGTCGCGGCCCGTCGCAGCCGGTCCGCGCCCCCGGCCACGCCGTCCGCGCCTCCGCCGACACCTCCGCAGGCGGCACCTCCGCCCGCCGGGCCGCCCCGTACCGTCGCCGGCGAGATGGGCCAGACCCGGTCCGGTCCGGTCCGGTTCACCGGTCCGCCTCCGGCTGCGCGGCGACCGGGAGTGGACCCGGCGAGCGGGCAACACCCGGTGGTACCGCAACCGCCCACGGTGGACCCCCGGTTGTCGAGCCGGCCGCCGGCGCCACCGGTCGCCGATCCCCGGCCGCCCCGCCGGACGGCTCCGGTCGCGCCCCCGCCGGTCCCGGCTCCGCCACCTCGGCGCAGCCAGCAGCTCGTCCCGTTGCCGCCGGCGCCTCCGGCTCCCGAGCGGCCCCACCGGATGCCGAAGCCGCCGCGCGAACGTGACCGCACGGCCGCGCAGGAACTGGCGATCACCGAGATCGCCGGGCACACCACGTTCACGCCGACCTCCGTCACCGCCTGGTACCGGCTCCCGGAGGTGCGGTGGGCGTTCCGGCCCGACCCCGAACGCGAGGCCCTGATCTCGGCCATCGCCGAGCAGTACGCGGGCATGGCGGGGTACCGGCTGCACCTTCGCCGGACCACCCGGCCGTTCCCCGCCGACGAGTGGGCGCGGACCGTCGACCGCAACACGCCCCGCCCGCTGCCGCCGGTGCCGGGTGCGCCCTCCTGGGCCGACCACCTGGTCGCGGCGCAGCGGCACCTCCACGACGTGCAGCACTCGGAGGGGCAGATCTACCTGGGCATCAGTTTCGCCCGGCGCACCCTCGCCGACACGCTCGGGGAGAAGTTCGGCAGGCTGTTCGGCAAGGGCACCCGTGACGCGGAACGCCACCGGATCGCCAAGGTCACCGAACAGTTCGACGAGGTGCTGGGCGCCTTCGGCGTCCGTGCCCGCCGCGCCACCAGCCACGAGCTGGAGTGGCTGATCTTCCGCAGTGTCGCCCTCGGGATGGAACCGCCGGAGTTGCTCTCCGCGGTGCGTGACGGCCACTGGGAGCCGGGCGACGTCCTGGCCATGACCGAACAGATCGAGCGGTACCGCACGCCCTACGGCTCGACCGTGAAGCTGGTCAACCGCCTCACCGGCGAGGAACGGCACGTCGCGGTGTTGACCGTCGGGCGTATGGAGGATCTGGAGATCCCAGAGCGCCACGAACCGTGGTTGCACTTCCACGAGCGGGCGCCCTGGCCGATGGAGCTCTCGTCACGCATCGACGTGCTGGGTCCCGGGGAGGCGTTCCGCAACCTCGAACACCGGTTGCGGATGATCCGGTCGCAACAGCACGACTACGACGAACACTCGATGGACGCCCCGCCGGAACTGGAACGGCTCGCGCAGCGGGCGCTCGTGGTGGGCGACGAGATGACGACCGGCCTTGCGACCGACGCGGCGCGGGTGCACGGCTGGCACCGGCTCGCCGTCGCCGCCGACACCCGCGACGAATGCCTGGAACGGGCACGCAAGGTCATCCAGATGTACAACCGGGACCTGCGGATCTCCCTGCAGCACCCCAAGAACCAGGACTGGCTGGCGAGGGAGTTCATCCCCGGTGAGCCGGTCGCCAACACCGGGTACCTGCGCCGGATGCCGGTGCGGTTGTTCGCGGCGGCGTTGCCGCAGGCGGCCTCGCACGTCGGTGACCGGCGCGGCGACCTCATAGGGCGTACGGCGGGCACCTGCCGCCGACCGGTGTTCCTCGACCTGCACTTCCCGACCGAGGTCCGGGAACGCTCCGGCCTGGCGGTGTTCGTCGCCGAACCCGGCGGCGGCAAGTCGACCCTCATGGGCGCGTTGGGCTACCTCGCGGCGCGGCGCGGCGTGCAGGTGACCCTGCTCGACCCGTCGGGGCCGCTGGCGCGGCTGTGCGAGATGCCGGAGCTCAAGCCGTACTCCAAGGTGCTGAACCTGACCGGTTCGGAGGGCGGGACGCTCGCGCCCTACGCGCTGATCCCGACTCCCCGGCGGGAGCACTGGGATCCCGGCCCGGAGGCGGAACGGGAGTTCCACATCGCGGTGTCGAACGCGCGCGCGGAACGGCGCATGCTGGTACAGGACATCTGTTCCATGCTGGTTCCGCCGCAGGTGGCGCGGGAGGCGTCGACCGCCCGGCTGCTGCGTCACGCGGCCCGTCAGGTCCCCGCCGAGGAGACGTCCACCCTCGAGGACGTGGTGGCCTGCCTGCGGGGGCAGGGCGAGGAGGGCGAGGAGCTCGCCGCCCTGCTGATGGACACCGCGGAGATGCCGCTGGCGATGCTGTTCTTCGGTTCGCCGCCCTCGGACATGCTCACCGACGACGCGCTGTTGACGGTCATCACGATGGCCGGGCTGCGGCTCCCCGACCTGAAGATCGAGCGCGAGTACTGGTCGGCGGAGGAGGCGTTGGCGCTGCCGATGCTCCACACCGCGCACCGGTTGGCGGTCCGCCGCTCCTACGGCGGCGACATCCACCGCCGGAAGCTCGTCGGGCTCGACGAGGCCCACTTCATGGAGGGTTGGCGTTCCGGGCGTTCGTTCCTGGTCCGGATGGCACGCGACTCCCGGAAGTGGAACCTGGCGGCCCTGGTGGCCTCGCAGAACCCGAAGGACATCCTGGGACTGGACGTGCAGAACCTGGTCTCGACGGTGTTCGTGGGCCGGATCGCCGAGGACGCCGAGATCGCCGCCGAGGCGCTGCGGATGCTCCGGGTGCCGCGCGACGTCGGGTACGAGCAGACCCTCGCGTCGCTCAGCGAGGCCGATACCACCGAAGACTCCCGACTGCCCTACCGCGAGTTTATTATGCGCGATGTGGACGGTCGAGTGCAGCGGGTACGGGCGGACATCTCCTATGTGCCCGGACTGCTCGATCACCTGGACACCACTCCCGGGGGACGCCAGGCGGCAGCCCGGCCGACCGACGCCTCACCGACCGCCACCGACCCGGCACAGTAGGCCGGCCGCAGCCAGATGGGATAGTGATGACAGATGTCTGCCCCTCACCGCCACCCGACGTGGTCGCCCGGTAGCGCCCGGCCGCGCCGAATCGCCCGGGTGGGCGCCCGGTTGCTGGTGACGGCGGTGGCCGCGCTCGCGGTCCTGTTCTTCTCCCCGACCGCCGCCCAGGCCGACGACTGCAGTGTGCAGGAGTGGCACGAGAACTGGCGGCAGTGCGTGGACGCGCTCCCCGACGAACCGGAGACCAGCTGCAAGACCCCGCCGGTGCCCGCGTCCCCCGACTCCGGCATGGCCGGCTGGTTCGCGCAGGAACCGCAGTCACCGCCGGACGGGTACGAACTGTCGCCGCAGGCCAAGGGCGCGTACTCCCACTACGGTTACGCCGGGTACGACATGCCGTTGTACGACCTGGGGTGTGTGGGGAACGTCGTCCCCGACTCGGAGTCGGCGGGCAACAGCCTCGCCAACCTGGAGTTCACCCTCGCGACCGGCATCATCGGCGCCTCGAACGGTCTGCGGCACGCGGCCTGGGAGCCGGGTGGCCTGTGGGGCTGGGCCGACACCTTCGTCAAGAACGCCACCGAGGCGATCTACGAGCAGGTGTTCACGGTCTTCGGGGCGTTGACCGTCGCGCTGGTGGGCCTGTACCTGATCTGGCGGTCGCGGCAGGCCGACATGTCGATGGCGGTGACCACGGCGGGTTGGGCGGTACTGGTGCTGGTGGTGGTCACGGCGGTGGCCCGCTGGCCCGTCGAGTCGGCCAACTTCGCCGACGAGGGCCTGACCGCCTCCCTCTCGGTGGTGCAGGACGCCGTCGGCCCTCCGACGCAGGAGGGCTGCGAGGACGCCTACGGCATGACCGAGGCCGAGCAGCGGGCCGCGTGGGACGGCGGCGCCTGCCTCGACCTGCGTTCCCCGGCGACCCGCGCGTCGGACATGGCGACCGGCGAGATCCTGTACAACAACTGGATCCGCTCGGTGCTCGGCCAGTCCGAGGAGGTGGTGTACGAGACCGACGCCGACGGCGACGTCCTCACCGACGACCAGGGCCGCCCGGTGGTGGCCGACGGCAACACCGCCTACAAGTACGGTCCGGCGCTGTACGACGCGACCGCGTTCACGTGGGCGGAGATCCAGGACGCCCGTGCCAGCCCCTCGGACCGGCAGATGCTCGTCGAGCAGAAGCAGAACCAGTGGCGCAAGGTCGCCGCCGCCATCGAGCGGGAGGACCCGGAGGCGTACCAGAACCTCACCGGCGCCAACGGCTGGGACCGGGCGGGCACCGGCCTGCTGGCGATCCTGTCGGCGCTGTTCTTCGCGCTGTTCGACCTGACCACGTCGATCCTCATCATCCTCGGGTTCCTGTTGATCCGGTGGGCGGTGATCGCGTTGCCGCTCATCGGGACCATCGCGATACTGCGGCCCGCATCGGGCGGCTTCAAGCGACTGGTGTCGGCGGTGGTCGCCGCGGTCATCAACGTCATCGTGTTCGGCGTCGCGGCCGCGGTCTACCTGTACGCGGTCAGCCAGATCCTCGCCGCCGACCTGCCGGGGTGGCTACAGGTGCTGTTGATCGCGCTCATCGGGGTCGCCGCCTGGATGTTGTTGCGGCCCTATCGACGCCTCGGGTCGTTGCGCGGCGGTTCCAGCATCGCCGAGGCCGCGTTCGGCCGCCGGCGATCCGCCGCCGGGCCGAACGACAGGTCGACCGCGTCGGAACGGCCGGAGAAGTACCGGGTGGAGACCGGCAAGGAGGAGCCGGTACCGGTCAGGTCCGAGTCGCGGGAACCGTTGACGGCACAGTCCCGGGGCGACGCCTCCGACAACGCCGCCGCCGGACTGCCTCCCAGGCCGGCACCGGCGACGCCGCCCGCCGGGAAGGCGAAGGCCGGGTACGCCATCTACCGGCCGAGCGGGTCGGGTTCCGGCGCGTCCGCCGGTGACCGTCCGATGGTGACCGTCCGGCGACCGGACTAGGAGGCCGTGATGACGCGCCGCGTGCTGCGGATGCTCGGTTCCCGGTACGGCATCGCCGCGATCCTCCTGCTGGTGGTGATCTCGGTGGTCGCCGTGGCCCAGGACCAGTCGCGGTCGACGCCGGGCGACGGCGGCCAGCAGGGCAACACCGTCGACAACGTCGAACCGGGTGCGCCCGACGACGGGTTCGCCACGCCCTCCGCCGATCCGGGCGCGACCTCCGGACCGGCGGCCGACGTGTTGCCGGACTCCGCCGTGGACACCGCGACCGCGTTCGCGGTCGCCTGGGTGGACACCGGGTCCGCCACCGCCGCCGAATGGGTCGACCGGTTGGCCCCGTACGCCACTCGTGAGCTCCACGAACAGTTGGCCGGTGTGGACCCGGTGTCGGTGCCCGCCACCGAGGTGCGCGGCGAGGGCCGGGCGTCGGCGGCCCATGTGGAGTTCGACACGGATGCGGGATTGCTCATCCTGCGCATGACGGAGGAAAATGGTGGTTGGCTGGTGGCCGGGATCGATTTCCGGCGGCCCTGACCGCGACGACGAGTGAGAGACCGGAAACATGGACGCCGCTGAACCGACCGCCCCCGGCCGGGCCCGCCGCAGACTGTGGTGGGGGATCGCCGGTGGCCTCCTCGCCCTGCTGTGCTGCGGCAGTGTGACGGTGTACGTGGTCGCGTTGACGTTGACCCCCGAGAACGGTTCGCCCGTCAACCTCGCCGGCTGCGGCGTGGACGGCGAGGTGGAGATCGACGGGCCGCTCCCGCAGGTGCGCAACCTCAGTCAGGAGCAGATGGAGAACGCCGCGATCATCGTCCAGGTGGGACAGGACGAGGGCGTGCCGCCGCGCGGTTGGATCATCGCGGTGGCCACGGCCATGCAGGAGTCCACACTCCACAACTACGGCCACCTCGGCGACCGCAACGACCACGACTCGCAGGGCCTGTTCCAGCAGCGGCCGAGCCAGGGCTGGGGCACGGTCGAACAGATCACCGACCCGGTGTACGCCAGCAGGTCCTTCTACCGGAGCCTGTTGAAGGTGGCGAGCTGGGAGGGCATGGACCTGACGGTCGCGGCGCAGGCGGTGCAACGGTCGGCGTACCCGGACGCCTACGCCAAGTGGGAGCCGCTGGCGACCGACGTCGTGAACGTCCTCACCGACGGCGGCGCCCGGTCGGCCGCCAACGGCGGGGAACTGGGACAGTGCACGGCCCTGGGCGAGATCACCGCCTCCGGGTGGACCGCGCCGGTGCCGCAGGGCATCGTGTCGGGTTACCGCACCGCGCAGCGCCCGGACCACTACGGTGTGGACCTGGGTTCACCGCGCGGCACGGAGGTGCGGGCGGCGGCCGGTGGCGTGGTCATCACCGCCGAGTGCAACGCCTTCGCGCCCGACGGCTCGGCGTACTCGTGCGATGTGGACGGTTCACCGTCGATCGCCGGGTGTGGCTGGTTCGTGAACATCCAGCACGCCGACGGCATCCAGACCCGGTACTGCCACTTCGAGACCGCGCCGCTGGTGCAGGTGGGGCAGCGGGTGGCGGCCGGTGAGGTCATCGGTGTCTCGGGTACGTCCGGCAACTCCTCGGGGCCGCATCTGCACTTCGAGGTGCACACCGGCAACGACCAGTCGAACCAGGGGGCCATCGACCCGGTGGCGTGGCTGGCACAGCAGGGTGTCGCCATCGACGGCTGAGCCGGTGCGGTCTCCCGCTCGTTCGGTGGGGGTCGAGCGGTTCGCCATGGGGCCGCGGTGTCTTGTGGACCGACTCGCGCCGGTGGCGGCGGACGGTCCCGTCGTGGAGGCGGGCGCCTCCGACTGCGGAGAACCCGGGCAGGGCCGCTCAGATGTCGAGCCGGTGGAGCCACGCGTCCTGACCGTCGGCGAGGTGGAACGTCAGGGGCAGGGGGACGAAGCGGCAGCGGAAGGTCATCCCCTCGTCCCGGCCGGTACCGGTGACCTGGTGGTTCCAGGCGTCGGGCGTGGCGGGATCGGCGGTCAGCTGCAGATACGTGGTGTGGCGGGCGAAGCCCCGGATGGGGTGGACGGTGTGATCGTCGCCGAGTATCCGCACGATCCTGGCGTCGTGCAGGCCGGTCTCTTCACGGACCTCCCGTATCACGGCCTGTTCGAGGGTCTCGCCGAGCGCGACGCCACCGGCGGGGACGTGGGTTCCCGGCGGCAGGTCGGCTTCGTGGTCGAAGACGAGCAGTTCGGTGGGGCGGTCCGGCCTCCGGCGCAGCACATAGGCGGCGACGCGGACCCGGGGCGTGGCGTCGGGCACGCGCAGCATGGTAACGGCGCGAACGTGCCGACGGTGGACCTCCGTCGGGGTGCGACGAGCCCGATCGTTCGTGCCGTGCCGTATCGCGGTCGGGCTCGCCGACGGAGTCGGGGCGTCCGGGCCTCACGACAGCGGGATCGTGCTGTTCTCGTAGACGCGCTCCACGTCGGGGGATTGGAGCAGGAAGTGCAGCGCGTCCTCGGTGACGGTCGCCGAGAACCAGTCCGAGCCGGTGTCCACGTCGGTGACGCCGTAGTCCGCGAGGTCGGCGGCCAGCCGTTCCAACTGCGCGGCCACGGCCACCTCGTCCTCCGCGGTGACCCGGACGATCACCGAGACGGTCCCCTCCTCGGCCACCGTCTCGACGAGCATCCGCTCCTCCTCGGTGAGGTCCACGTCGATCACCGGGGAGGACGCCGCCTCGGTCGGCGGATCTCCGGCGGACGGCGCGGAATCGCATCCGGCGGCCAGTGACAGCACGATCGCCACCACGGGCGTCAGTCTTCGCGGCACGGTCTCTCCTCACACGGGGGTCACCGCTTCCGACGGCCGCACCGGCGGATCGGTTCCCCGCAGCCGGTGGCCGGCTCGGCCACGTCAGGTCCGCGACAGCGCGGGGAAGGCCGGATGACAGCGGGGTCGGCGATCGTCGTGGCATGCAGACAGGCCCCGCCGACCGCCCCCCGGCGCCGGTGGACATCGCGAAGGAGCAGCACATGCGGGCTTTCCCCACCCCCACACCGATCTCGGCGACGGTGGACGTCGTCATGGGAGACATCCGGTTCGTCGCCACCGACCGCATCGACACCGTGGTCGGCGTCGATCCGCTCGACCCCGGCCGGGCCCTGGACGTCGAGGCCGCCGCGCAGGTCCGGGTCGAGTACGCCCAGGGGCGGCTGCGGGTCTCACACCCTCGGCTGCGGAGCGCCTTCACCCGGCGGTTCGGCTCGGTGCGGGTGCTGGTGGAGCTGCCCACCGGCTCGGACGTCCGGGGCGACACCGCGCAGGGCGAACACGTCGTCCGGGGCGCCGTCGGTTCCTGCCGGTTGAAGACCGCCATCGGGGACATCCGGGTCGAACGGGCCGCCGAGGCGCGGTTGAAGACCACCGGCGGCAGGGTGATCGTCGACCACGTGACCGGCTCCGCCGACGTCGCCGGCTACGGCGGCGTCCGGATCGGCCGGGTGGAGGGCCCCGCGGTCGTCCACGACCTCGGCGGTGACATCACCGTCGGGGTAGCGGGTTCGGACGTCGAGGCCAGGACCGCCAACGGGCGCATCCGGCTGGGCGAGGTCCGCGAGGGCACCGTCGATCTGTACGCGGCGATCGGCGGGCTGGAGATCGGCGCGCCGCACGGCACGCACGTCCGGCTCGACGCGCGGGCCACGACCGGCCGGGTACGCGGAGACCTGGGGACCTCCTCGCCGACCGACCGGACGGTGGCGGTCAGGGCCCGTTGCCACGGCGGCGACATCGTCGTCCGCCGCGTCGAGTCCGGTCACGACGTCCGGCACGGCGCCGCGCGGCTCTCCGGATGACCGGAACCGGACGGCTCGCCGGTCACGCGGTCAGCACGGCCTCCGCGAGTTCACGCCAGTCCCGTCGTCCACCCTCGTGGAACGCCTCGGTGAAACCCGTGTCGCCGAGGCGTTCCCGGGTGTCCTCGGTGATGCGGGCGACGTCGGGCTGCGACCGGTCGATCGTGCCGCGCACCACGTCGCTCGCCGCGAGCAGCCGCACCGCCTGCGCGTCGTCCCCCGAGCGGACCGCGAGGTCCGCGATCCCGATGAGCACCTGCGCGATGAACGGCCGGTGTCCCAGCCCGGTGGCGGCCCGGAACGCCTCGGCACGGTGGGCGCGGGCCCGTGCGACGTCCTCGGACAGGTACGCCCGCAGGTCCTCGGTCATGGCGCGGACCGCGTCGGAGTCGCCGCCGGGCCGGACGGGTATGGCCGCCATCGCGCGGCGCGCCTCCTCGGTGTCGCCGCGCCAGCGCGCCAGGTGGGCCTTCGCGAAGCCCAGCTCGGCGAGGGTGTCCGGCCAGGTGATCCCCTCGGCCGACCGTTGTGCCAGCGCCATCGCGGACGCGCTCGACGGTGCGTCGCCGCGCAACCAGTAGAGCTGGGCCTGCCGGGCACGCAGCACGACGACCTCCTCGGTGGAATCGAGCTCGGTCAGGGCGACCGCCGCCTCGTCCTGGTACTCGCAGGCGCGCGCGAAGTCGCCGCGACCGGCGAGCCGTTCGGCCAGGAACGTCAGCGCCGAGGAGATGCCCCACCGGTCGCCCAGTACGCGGAACTCGGCCAGCGCGGTCTCGGCGTCGTCGTCGACACCGGTCTCGTCGCTGCCCAGCGTCAGCCGCAGCCGGGCGCGGGCCAGTCGCGCCTGCGCCCGCACCCACGGGTCGTCGTCGGCGACGAGCGGGTCGAACGCGGGAAGGAAGTTCCCCGGTTCGCGCAGCATCCGCTCCAGCGGTGCCACGAATCCGAGCAGCGGGTGCCGGTGACCGTTCCGCTCGACCAGTCGGTGCGCCTCCTGGATCCACTCCCGGGCCTGGTACTGGTCACCGCCGTAGCCGGAGGACACGAACAGGGCGACGACGTTGTAGGCCAGTGCCCGCACCTCGTCGGGTACCTCGCCCGGCAGGGCCGCCGCCGCGATGCCGAGTTCGGTCCCCTCGGCGCGGTGCCCGCCGAGGTACCAGTACCAGCCTGCCGCCGCGACCAGGCGCATCGCCTCGGCCGCCCAGCCCCGGGCGACGGCCTCGCGCAGGGCGGCGGCGATGTTGTCGTGCTCGGTTTCGAGGACCGCCAACCACTCCAGTTGGGTGGCCTGCCGCAGGTGCGGGTCGGCGGTCTCGGCCAGTTCGGTGACGTGGGCGAGGTGGGCCCGCCGCGCCGTCTCGGTGTCCCCGGCCTCGTCGAGCCGCTGCGCCGCGTACTCCCTGATGGTGTTGAGCATGCGGTAACGCGGCGTGCCCTCGTCGTGGGCCAGCAGTAGTGACTTCTCGGTCAGCGCGGTCAACAACTCGAAGACCGCCTCCTCGTCCGCGCAGACCCGTTCGGCGGCCTCCAGGCTCACTCCGCCCGAGAACACCGACAGCCGCCGCAGCAGGTCCCGCTCGGCTTCGCTCAGAAGGTCCCAGCTCCAGTCCACCACCGCGCGCAGTGTCCGGTGGTGGGCGAGCGCGGTGCGGCTCCCGCCGGTCAGCAGCCGGAACCGGTCGTCGAGCCGGTCGGCCAGTTGGTCGACCGACATGGTGCGCAATCGGGCGGCGGCAAGTTCGATGGCCAGTGGCATCCCGTCGAGGGCTCGGCAGATCCGCGCCATGGTCGCCAGGGTCTCGGGGTCGGATCCGATGTTCCTGCGCACGGCGTCGGCCCGGTCCCGCAGCAACCGCATGGCGGGTGCCGAGGCGGTCTCGGCCGGGCTCGCCCCCGGCGCGGGCAGGCCGAGCGGTTCCACCTGCCACAGCGCCTCACCGGTGATGCCGAGAGGTTCCCGGCTGGTGGCGATCATCCGCAGGCTGCGGCATCCGCCCAGGAGCCGGTCGGCGAAGCGGGAGACCTCCTCCACCATGTGTTCGCAGTTGTCGAGCACGAGCAACATCACGCGGTCTCGGATGGCGGCGATGAGCCGGTCCACCGCGTCGTCGCCGGCCGTCTCCCCCGGCGGCGTCTGGTCGCGGAGGCCGATGGTGGTCAACGTGGCCTGGGCGAGTTCACCGCCGGACCGCAACGGGGCCAGCTCCACCAGCCACGCCCCGTCCGGCAGTTCGGCGAGCATCGCCCTGGCCGTCTCGGTCGCCAGCCTGGTCTTGCCCGAACCGCCCGGACCGGTCAACGTGGTCAGCCGGTGTCTGGTCGACAGGTCGGTGACGGCGGCGACGTCGTCGTCCCTGCCCACGAAACCGGTCAACCCGGCGCGGAGGTTCGTCCTGCGGTTCTCCGCGCGGCCGCCCAGTTCACCGCGCAGCAGCGCGGTGTGCAGCGCCGACAGTTCGGCGGAGGGGTCGGTGCCGAACTCGTCGGCGAGTCGTTCCCGGGTCCGCTGGTACAGGGTCAACGCCTCCGCGCCCCGGCCCGCCTCCGCGAGGGCCCGCATCAACGCGCCGACGAAACCCTCCCGCAGCGGGTGCCGCTCCACCAGGTCGGTCAGTTCCGTGATCATGTCGGCACCGCGTCCCAGCCGGATCTCCGCGGCCACCCGGTCTCCCAGGACGGCGAGGTGTCGCGCGGCCAATCCGGCGACCGCGGCGTCGAACGCCTTGCTCTCGTGCAGTTCGACGCCCGCGAGTGCGGTGCCCCGCCACAGGTCGAGCGCGGCGCGCAGCAGGTCGACCCGTTCGGGGTCCTCGGCGGTGCGGGCCCGCGCGACCAGGTCCTCGAACCGGCTCACGTCCACGGCGCCGGGGTCGACCGCGAGGCGGTAGCCGCCGGCCTGTGCCTCGACGACGCCGGCGGGCAGCAGTTTCCGCAGCCGGGACACGAGGACCTGGAGGGCGTTCACCTCGTCGGCGGGCGGCTGGTTCCCCCAGATCCAGTCCACCAGTCGCGAACGGGGGACGATCCGGCCCGGTTCCAGCGCGAGCGCCGCCAGCAGCGCGCGCAACCGCGCGCCCGGTATCTCCACGGCCCGGCCGTCGTCGTCACACACCTCGAATGAGCCCAGCATCCCGATTCGCACCCGGGTAATCTAGCGCCACCGTCCGGCGGTGTGCCCCGCCGTGATGCGGCCGCCCGGGGAGGGTGCGGTCGGGTGTGCGACGGGATCGGTTGCGGCGCAACGGTCGCCGACCGGCCCGGTGCCTCGACTGCGACCCGGGCCACAACGGGAGCCGGTGCTCCGGTACCGACCGGCGCCGGTCAGGGTGTCAGCGCGGTGACGTCGCAGACCAGGGCGTCCCCGCCGTCGCCGACGGTCTCCACGACCCAGGCACGCCCCTGGGTCACCCCACCGTCGGTCACGGTCACCTGAACCACGAAGCTGGTCGTCCAGTCGGCGGCGGCGTTGTCGTTGTCGAAGCCGACCTGGCCTCCGTAGTCACCGATGTCGGTCTGCCATGCGCTCCAGATCTCCTGCGGGTCCAGGCCGGGCGGGTCGGGGCACTGCAGTCGCGCGGCGAGCGACAGGTCCTGTTCGGTGAAGATCGCGGCGAAGAACTTGCGGGTGACGTCGCGCGGGTTCACCGGGTCGTCCTCCACCGGGTTCCCGGTGCCGGAGGGGGCCGCCACGACCTGCCAGCCGAGGCCGAGGATCAGGACCGCGGTCCACGCCGCCGCCCAGGCGGCGAACAGCAGGCCCGCCCGGCGCCAGGAACGCGGCGGATCCGGATAGGACTCGGCGGGCTCGGCCACCGCCACCCGTTGCGGGGCACGGCCGCCCGGCGGGTACGGCGGGGACGGCGGTCGGGTCACGGTCTCACCCTATGTCCCGGACCACTTGCCGGGCAAGCGGACCGGCCGCAGGCGGACCGATGGCGCCCGTCGTCGGGTGGCTCGGCGCGCCACCCACGGGGAACGGTGTCGACCGAGGTGGTCGACGCCGTCACGGCCACACGACCGGCGAGGACGTGACCACCGGGCACGGCCGTGTGGGGCCGGGGAAGTCGCGGCGGGACCCCGCGGCCGAGCCGGGCACCGGCGACCCGGAGACGACGCCGATCCACATTCGTTCCACTATGGCCGAATTAACCACATTCCACCCATGTGCGGGGGTTTCGGCGTCGAACGACACCGGCCGGGACACTAGGCTGCCGGGATGACGTCCGGCCACGGCGGCCGGGCCAGCCCGGACGGGAGGCCGCACATGCACCGGTTCCGCAGGATCCTGACCTCGGTGGTCGCGGTGGCGACGGTGGCGGTGTCGGCCGGGGCCGCCCGGCCCGCACCCGCCCCGACCGAGAGTGCCACGCCGTCGGTCGCGGCGGCACCGGACATCACGGTCGCCGAACTCACGCCGCACCTCGCCCGCTTCCAGCGGATCGCCGACGAGAACGGCGGCAACCGGGCGGCGGGGACCGCCGGGTACGACCGGTCGGCCGACTACGTGGCGCAGACGTTGCGGGACGCCGGTTTCCGCGTCGAGCGGCAACCGTGCACGTCCTGCCGCCACGGTGACGACAACGTCGTCGCCGACTGGCCGGGCGGCGACGCCGGCGACACCGTCATGCTGGGCGCGCATCTGGACGGTGTGCGCGCGGGTCCCGGCGCCGACGACAACGCCTCCGGTTCGGCGGTGCTGCTGGCGATCGCGCTGAGGCTGGCGCAGGAGGACCCGGGCTTCGCCCGGCACGTCCGGTTCGCCTGGTGGGCGGAGGAGGAACTGGGGATGCACGGCTCGCAGCACTATGTGGACACCGTCGGCGTATCGGACCTCGCCGGTTACGTCAATCTCGACATGGTGGGCGGCGTGAACGCCGGCTACTTCGTCGACGACCTGCTGAGCGGTTGGGCGGAGCCGTTCGCGGCGTCGCTGGAACAGGCCGGCTTCCCCGCCGAGGAGATGACCGACTGCTGCACCGACGACCGGCCGTTCCGGCAGGCCGGCGTACCCACGACGTCACTGTCCACGGGGTACGGCGAGCTGAAGACGACGGCGCAGGCCGCGAAATGGGGCGGCACCGCCGGGGAACCCTTCGACCCCTGCTACCACACCGCCTGCGACGCCTTCCCCGGCAACGTGGACACCGCCGCCGTGGACCGGATGGCGGACGCCGCGGCCGCCGGACTGTGGTCGGCGGCCTCCCATACCGGCAATCCGTACTCGCCGGGCGAGGTGTGCGGCGGCGGGTACACGGTGCAGGAGTCGGTGCCGGTGACCACCTCGGGCGGGGTCGTGCTCGGTGACGTCCACCTGTTGTGGAACGGCGGCCTCGGTAGGAACTGCGCCGTCACGCTGAAGTCGACCGACCTGGGCACGCCGACCCGGGTGTCGGTGGTGTTGGAGACGGAGTCCGGCCAGACGCGGACCGACGACGGCCGGTTCGGTTATTACGCCGGACCGGTCACCGTCGCGGCGGCGGGTACCTGCGTGGCGGTCACGGCACGGGTCACGGATTCGGTGGGCCGGGTCGGCACCGGCCGGATCCCCATGGGCCACTGCGGCTGATCCGCCGCGTCCTCATTCGGGGAACAGGGCCGCCAGCTCCGCCCGGTTCGCCACTCCCAGCTTGGGAAACGCCTTGTACAGGTGGTGTCCGACGGTGCGGGGACTGAGGTACATCCGTTCCCCTATGTCGCGGTTGCTCGCGCCGCGGGCCGCGAGGGTCACGACCTGGAGTTCCTGTGGCGTCAACCGATCCCTGAGGTCGGCGGCGGGCGTGGTGTCGGCGCGGCTCTCGCCGGTGGCGCGCAACTCCGCTCCCGCCCGGCGCGCCCAGGCGGCGGCCCCCAGCCGGGTGAACACGTCCAGTGCCGCCCGCAGTGGCCGGCGCGCGTCGCTCCGCCTGCGGTCACGGCGAAGCCGTTCGCCGTACACCAACCGGGTCCGCGCCTGGTCGAACTCCCGGGTGTGGGTCTCGTGGTGCCGCAGGGCGTCCTGGAACGAGGCCTCGGCCCGCTCGTCTCCGGCCAGCAGCGCCTCGCAGCGCGCGGCGAGTGCCAGGGCGGGTGGGCGACCGGTGCCGCGTGCCCAGCGAATGAAACGGTCGGCGGTTTCGCGGACGGTGTCCGCCCGTCCGCTCCGGGTCGCGGCCTCGACGTGGTCGGGTGCCCAGCCGTGGAAGACCGGCGTATGACCGGCGGGACCGGTCATGACGGCGTCCCAGCGACCGGCGGCCTCGTCACCGCGTCCGGCCGCCAGGTCCGTGACGGCGGCGGCCCAACCCCGAACCGCGACGACCCACGGTTGGGCGTCCCCCGGGGTGTCGTCCGGTGCCGGCGCCGTGTCCGGCGTTCCGGTGTGCGCGTTCAACAGGCGAAGGACCGCCTCCAGCCGGGCCGCGGGGCGGTGCTGTCCGAGGTCGGTGGCGAGCCGGAGACCTTCGGCGGTGACGATCCTGGCCTCTCGGAGCCGCCCCGAACGCGTCAGTTGCCAACCGAGTGTGGTGTGGAGGGTGGGAAGCCATCCGAGTAGGTTCCCGTCCCGGCACTCGTCGAGCAGCGCCTCGCTGACCGGTACCGCGGATTCCAGGTCGTCGGTGAGGGTGGCGAGCTCGGCGGCGAAGTGCCGGGCGCCCACCAGGCCGGACCGGATCGGGCGCAACGCCTCGAGGAGGCCGCGCACCGCTGCGGTACCGGTGGCGGCGTCCCCCGTCAGCACCTGCACGGCGCCGCGACCGGCGGCCACCGCGCGGTCGAAGTGCCCGCCGACGGCCTCGAAGCGGACCAGTCCGTCGCGCGCCCGGCCGCACCACTCCGGCCGTCCCCATTGGATGGCGGTGTTGAGGAGGTGGGTGTACAGGATCACCGCCCGGCCGGGGTCGGTGTCGGCGACCGCCTCGGCCGCGGCGCACAGCAGGTCGGGAACGCTCGCCGGTCGTCCGGACAGGAGCTCCGCCTCGGCACGCAGTTCGGCGATCCGGGCCATGGCGTGGGGGTCACCGGTGAGCGTCGCGGCCCGCGAGGCGAGGTCTCGGGCGGCGGCCTCCATTCCGGTGTCTCCGGCGGACTCGGCGGCCTGGATGAGCCGTGCGGCGCGTATCGCGTCACCGGTCGACAGTTCGGCGCTGCGGGCGTACAGGCTCACGGCGGTGGAGTGACCGCCGCGTTCCCGGGCGCGGTCGGCGGCGTGTGCGAGTTCGTCGGCGATCCGGTCGTCGGTGCCGGTGACGGATGCGGCGGCGTGCCAGGCGGCGCGATCGGCGTCACCACCGGCGCGGTAGGCCTCCGCGAGCGCGCGGTGCGCGTCACGCCGGACGGTGGCGGGCGCCGTCTGGTAGACCGTGGAACGCAGGAGCGGGTGCCGGAACCGGATCTCGCCGCCGGTCACCTCCACCAGTCCGGCGGCCACTGCGGCGTCGAGTGCGGCCGCAGGCGACCCCAGCCGTTCGGTGGCGCGCAGCACGGCGTCGAGGTCGCCGCCGCCCTGGGTGGCGGCGACGACCAGCACGGTGCGCGACACCTCGTCGAGCACCGCGAGTTCGGCGGCGTAGAGGTCTTGAGCGCGCCTGGGCAGAGCCGGCCCTCCGGGGTCCGTGAAGTCGGCCGCGGTACCGGTACGCGCGAGTTCCCGCAACGCGAGCGGGTTCCCGCCGGTGGCGCCGATCATCGCCGGCCACAGCCCGGGCGCCACCCCGCAGGCGTCGAGCAGGCGTTCGGCGGCGGCGCGGTGGAGCCCGGGGACGTGCATCACCGATATCCCGCCGGGTGCGGTCGTCTCGGCGGATGCCCGGCGGGCCATCAGCACGGCGACCCGATCGGCGTCCAACCGCCGGACGGCGAATCCGACGGCCTCCGAGGAGGGCTCGTCCATCCACTGTGTGTCGTCGAGGAGGCACAGCACGGGTCGATCGGCTCCGGCCGCGGCCAGGAGGTGCAGGGTGGCCAGGCCGATCGCGAACCGGTTGACCTCGCCGCCGTCCCGCATCCCGAAGGCGGTCGCGATCGCGGCGGCCTGCGGTGCGGGGAGTTCGGGCAACCGGTGCAGCAACGGACGCAGCAGCATGTGGAGCGCCGCGTATGGGAGTCCGGTCTCGGCGGGGACCGCCGTCGCCCGCAGCACGGTCATGTCGTCGGCGAGTGTGGCGGCGTGGTCCAGCAACGCGGACTTGCCGGACCCGGGTTCGCCGGTGAGCAGCAGGCTGGCGCTGCCGCCCCTTCTCGCGGTGCGCACCAGCCGGTCGACCCGGGCGGTCTCGGTCTCCCTGCCGTACAGCATGCCGCCAGCCTACGACCGGCCGACCGCGCCGGAATCAGGGTCGATGCCCGGGAGAACCCCGAGGACGGCCAGCCGCCCCACATGTAGCCTCGCTACTTATGAAGCGGCCGTCTGCCAGATACCGGTCACCACACCGGTCGCGCACCCGATGCCGGCCGGCGGCGACGACCATAACGTCGTCCGTGTCCGACCGATTCGATTCCGAAGGGGCGACACCGATGACACACACCGACGACACCACCGCCGTGACCGCACTGTTCGACACGCTGGTCGCCGCGTGGGCCGCCGCCGACGCCGAGGCCTACGCCGACTGCTTCACCCCCGACGCCGACTACGTCAACTTCCTCGGCGGCCACATGCGCGGCCGTCGGCACATCGTCGACAGCCACGAGGCGCTGTGGAGCACGTTCCAGCGGAACACCCGGCTGCACCAGGTCGTCGACTCCCTGCGATTCGTCACCGACGACGTGGCCGTCCTCGTCTCGCGCGGCGCGATCCTGCAACGCCGCCAACGCGCACCGAAACGCCGCGACTGGAAGGTCCAGACCCTCGTGGCGGTACGCCGCGCGGACGGCGAGTGGAGGTTCACCGCCTTCCAGAACACCAGGCGCCGTCGCCTGCTGGAACGCATCGGCCACCGCAGGGATCCCCGGCTCGCCCCCCACTTGTGAACCCGAACCCCGGAGGAGACATGAGCACCAGCCCGACACCACGACTCACCCGCCGCCGGGTCCTCGGTTACGGACTCGCCGGAGTGGGGGTCCTCGCGGCCGGGGCCGGCGGAGTCGTCGGGGCGCTTTTGCACTCCGCGAAGACCGACACCGTCGGCGAGGTCGACTTCGCCACGCCGCTGCACATCCCGGAACTCGCCACCGGGCAACGCGACGCGGACGGCCGGCTCGTCTTCGACCTGCAGCTCAAGGAGGGTTCCCGGCGTTTCCTGCCCGGCGAGTCCACCCGCACCTGGGGGTTCAACGGCGACTACCTGGGTCCCACCCTGCGCGCCCGGCGCGGTGACCACGTGGTCGTGAACGTGCGGAACTCGCTGCCGGAGACCTCCAGCGTCCACTGGCACGGAATGCACCTGCCCGCGGCGATGGACGGCGGCCCGCACCAGGCGGTCGCGCCCACCGACACCTGGTCTCCCGAGTGGACGGTGGACCAGCCCGCCGCCACGCTCTGGTACCACCCGCACCCGCACGGCGCCACCGCAAAGCACGTGTACCGCGGACTCGCGGGGCTGTTCCTGGTGGACGACGACGCGGAGGCCGCGCTGCCGCTGCCCCGCGAGTACGGTGTGGACGACGTCCCCGTCGTCGTGCAGGACCGGGCGTTCGACGGCGGCAACCAGTTCGACGACGCCCCGCACCTGATGAGCAGCGCCGGAGTCCTCGGTGACCACCTGCTCGTCAACGGGACGTACGGTCCGTACCTGGACGTGTCGACCCGGCGGGTCCGGTTGCGGCTGCTCAACGGGTCCAACGCCCGGGTCTACCAGTTCGCGTTCTCGGACGACCGGCCGCTCACCGTCATCGCCTCTGACGGCGGCCTGCTCGCGGCTCCGCACGCGACCCGGCGGCTGCAGCTGTCACCGGGGGAGCGGGCCGAGGTGATCGTGGAGTTCACGCCCGGGGAGACCGTGGTGCTGCGCAGCGAGCCGCCGGAGTTGATGGGCGACTTCTTCACCGACCGGGTGCACGGCGGCGACGACCGGTTCGACGTGCTGGAGTTCCGGGCCGCCGCGGAGCTGGCCGACTCGCCGCCGCTGCCCGACACGCTGGTCGAGGTACCGCCGCTGCCGGTGGACGAGGCGGTGACGACGCGGACGTTCGAGTTGTCGGGTTTCCGGATCAACAAGTCCAAGATGGACATGAGCCGGATCGACTTCGGTGTCCGCCGGGACAGCGTGGAGATCTGGGAGATCGTCAACGTCGACGCCTCGCTGCACAACTTCCACGTACACGACGTGCAGTTCCAGGTGCTCTCGATCGGTGGCGAGGCACCGCCGGCGGAGCTCGCCGGCTGGAAGGACACCGTCCAGGTGTGGCACGGCCGACCGGTGCGGGTGGCGATGCGGTTCAGCGACTTCACCGACCCCGACATGCCCTACATGTACCACTGTCACATCCTCTACCACGAGGACAGCGGCCTGATGGGCCAGTTCGTGGTGCTGGACGAGGGCCAGGAGGTCGGCGTGGTCCCCACCGACCCGGCGGCCGGGCATCACGACCACGACTGAGAGGTGGAGGTCAACCGGCCGCGACGGCCTCGTCCACTCCGGTCTCGTAGGGACCGAGGAAGGTGGGGTCGCTGTCGACGAGGGCGTCCCACATCGCCTTGACGTTGGCGAGGTACTCGCGTGCCACGTTGCGACGCCACTGGAGGTCGTCGTCCCGGAGGGTCTCCTCGCCCACTCCCACGGTGTCGATCCCGGCGCCGCGGCACAACGCGATGGCGCGGTCGAGGTGGAACGTCTGGGTCACCACGATCATCCGCTCGACCCCGAAGACCCGGGCGGCGCGGACGCAGGAGTCCCAGGTGTCGAAACCGGCGTAGTCGCCGATGACCGCCGTCTCGGGCACACCCGCGTCGATGAGGTACCGCCGCATGGGATCGACCTCGTTGTACGTGGGGCTTCCGCCGTCACCGCTGACCAGGAGCGCCTTGACCTTGCCGGACTCGTACAGCTCCCGGGCGAGGTCCAGTCGGGCGGCCAGCACCGGGGAGGGCGCTCCCGTCCGGTCGACCCTGGCCCCGAGGACCAACGCCACCGGCGCGGCCGGTACGGAGTCCACCGTGTACTGGCGGTCGGCGGAGTTCGCGCGCACCCACACGTGCGCCGACGCCGCCATCAGGCTCCCGGTGATCGCGGCCGCCAACGCCAGGATCACCAGTCGCCGGAACGTCCACCAACGCACCAGTCGAGTCACGGGTTCCACGGTATAGCCGCCGGCCGGCTCCGGCCACTCTCGCGGTCCGGCGGCTGAGAGATTCTCAGCGGGTGCGGGGCCGGCCGGGGGTACGCCCGGGCCTCCTGCAAACGTTCTCCCGCTGGCCAGACCGGACACCGCGCCGCCTTGTCAGCCCATCGGCGGGTCATTAGCGTGAGGTTGCCCGTTCCCCTTCGGAAGGTTCCCACCATGACCGTCCACTCCAGACCTGCGAGGTTCCGGCTGCGGCCGGTCCTCGCCACCGCCGCCGCGGCGGCCCTACTGCTCACCGGTACCGCGGCGGCGTCGGATGCGACCGCCACGCCACGCCCCACCGCCGACGGGTTCCAGCTCGGTGTCACCCACACCCAACGCAGCATCGACTCCTGGGGCGACCCGGCCGCCGTCGCCGACGCGAAACGACTCCTGGCGGATCTCGGCCCGCTGCAGAACCAGCACCTCATGGGTTGGGGCACGTCCAATCCGTGGCCCGACCCCGACTCCGACGCCCGCGACTGGGAGAGCCTGGACGCGCGGATGGCCCTGATCGACGAGACCGGCGGGACCCCCGTCATCACGCTGTGCACCGCGCCCGGATGGATGAAACCCGGCGGCGGCCGGGACTCCGACGGCGACGGCGAGGACGACATGGACTGGGCGATGGAGGCCCCCGTCGCGCCCGAACACTTCGACGACTTCGCCCGACTGGCCGCCGAGACCGCGCAGCGGTACCCGCAGGTGCGGCACTTCCAGGTCTGGAACGAGTTCAAGGGTTTCTGGAACGAGGCGGAGAACCGTTGGGACTACGAGGGTTTCACCGAGTTCTACAACGTCGTGTACACCGCCGTGAAGGAGGTGCGGCCCGACGCCCTCATCGGCGGCCCGTACACCCCGATGGTCACCTACGCCGAACCGGGAAGCCACCCCAGCGACATCTCCGGTGAGTGGGGCGTTCTCGACCGGCGGCCGCTCGACGCCATCGAGTACTGGCTCGCCAACAACGTCGGCGCCGACTTCTTCACCATGGACGCCGCCGCCCAGACCAGTGACGGCGAGTGGCACCCGACGACGACCGCGCAGGTCACCGACAAGTTCCGGACCATCACCGAATGGGTCGCCGCGCGGACCGACCTGCCCATCTGGTGGTCGGAGTTCTACGCCGAGGTCTCACCCGCCCACAACGGCAGCACACCCGCCATGATGCGCGCCGCCCTCGCCGGGATGCGTGACGGCGGCGCCTCGGTGGCGCTGTGGTGGCAACCGGAGTGCGCGGAGTCCGGGAACTTCCCGTGCCTGTGGACGTCGGTGCAGCAACCCGGCGGCGGACAACCCACCGAGTACACCCCGGTGGCGGAGGAGTTCACGCCGGTGATGTCCACCGCCGACTACAGCTGGGTGGACGAGTTCGACGGTCCCGCCGGAAGCGGGCCGGACCCCGCCCTGTGGGTACAGGAGACCGGCTGCAACTGGGGGGACACCGCGAACAAGGAGGACCAGTGTTACACCGACGGCGGCCACAACGCCGAACTCGACGGGCAGGGCAACCTGGTGATCCACGCCCGTGCCGAGGAGTACACCAACCAGTGGGGTGAATCGGCGTCGTTCACCTCGGCGCGCCTGAAGTCCACGCACACCACCGGAAGCGGCAACATCGTGGTCCGCGCCAAGATGGACGGTTGGCAGCCGGGCGCCTGGCCGGCCATCTGGACGCTAGGTCAGCCGGAGGACGTGTGGCCGCTGCACGGTGAGGTCGACCTGATGGAGAACGGCCTCAACGGCTCCGACTGGCGCCCCACCTACAACGTGCACACGCCCACTCACCGTGGCGGCGCGTTGTTCTACGCCGACGCGCCCGGTTTCCCGGCCGACTTCGATCCCGCCGAGTTCCACGAGTACGAACTCGACTGGGAGAGCGGGCCGGACGGTTGGGCGGCCCTGTCGATCGACGGCGTCTGGTACGCCACGCTGCCGCTGGACGTCCCGGCCGACTCCCCGGCGACCGTCCTGCTGAACGTGGCGGTCGGTTCCTGGGCGGGCGCCCCGGATCCGAACCTGGACTTCACCATGACGGTCGACTACGTCCGGGTCGTCTGACCGTCCGGCCACAATGGCCGATCCGGCGACGGGCCGTCCCACCGCCGGATCGGCCACGCATAATCGACGCATGGCCGACCCGTCCCCGTTGATCAACAGCCTCCGCGCCGCCGTGGCCGCCGCACCCGACGACGTCACCCTCCGCCTCCACCTGGCGGAGCTGCTGCTGGCGGCCGACGACCGGGCCGCCGCCGTCGTCGAGGTCGCGCAGGCACTGCAACGCGAACCCGGCGACCCGGCGGCACTGGCGCTCATGGGCCGGCTCGCCGCCCCACCCGCGCAGCGGTCCGCCGGGGCCGCAGGCGAATCGGCGCCCACGGCGGCCGAGACCGGCGGCGCCGCGACCGGAGCCGCCACGCCGGCACCGCAGGCGGTCGGCGCGGAGCCGAAACCGGACGGCTTCGACTGGCGGACCGCACAGGACGAACTCAAGGACGTGATCCCGCCGAGGTTCCACGAACCCGTCACCACCGACGGCGACGAGTCCGCCCCACCGGTGCTCGACGTGGAGGAGAGCCGGGTCACGCTCGCCGACGTGGCCGGGATGGCCGAGGCCAAGAAGCGACTGGAGGCGGCGTTCCTCGCGCCGATCCGCAACCCGAAGCTCCGCCGGTTCTTCGGCAAGAGCCTGCGCGGCGGCCTGCTCATGTACGGTCCGCCCGGCTGCGGGAAGACGTTCCTCGCCAAGGCGGTGGCGGGCGAGCTGGGTGCCGCGTTCATACCCGTGACACTCAACGAGATCCTGGAACGCTGGCTGGGGGACTCGGAACGCAACCTGCACGCCCTCTTCGAGGCGGCCCGGCTCCAGGCACCGTGCGTGCTGTTCTTCGACGAACTCGACGCCATCGGCGGCAAGCGCGACCAGTTGCGCAGCAGCGGGATGCGCAACGTCGTCAACCAGCTCCTGACCGAGATGGACGGTGTCGGGTCCGACAACGAGGGCGTCTACCTGTTGGCGGCCACCAATCATCCGTGGGACGTCGACGTCGCGTTGCGTCGTCCCGGCCGCTTCGACCGCACGGTCCTGGTGTCGCCACCCGACACCGAGGCGCGGGAGCAGATCCTACGCGCGACGCTGCGGGACCGACCGATAGCCGGCATCGAGGTGGCCCGGCTGGCGAAACGCACCGAGGGCCTGTCCGGAGCCGACCTGACGCACCTGTGCGAACTCGCCACCGAGGCCGCGCTCATGGACTCCATCGCCTCCGGGGAACCCAGGATGATCACGCAGGACGACATGGAGACCGCGCTCGGCGACGTCCGGCCGTCCGCCGACCCGTGGTTCGCCACCGCCCGCAACGTCGCGATGTTCTCCAACGACGGCGGCATGTACGACGACCTCGTCACCTATCTGAAGCGGCACCGCAAATGGTTACCGAGACCGGCCTCGCCAAGGCGCGGCTCCTCGTCGAGGCCAAGCGCGCCGACGAGGCCGCCGAACTGCTCACGACACTGCTCGCCGCGCACCCCGGCGACGCCGACGCCTGGTACCTGCTGGCGGTGGCGCGCGTGGACCTCCGGGACCACGAACAGGCGCTGCGCGCGGTGGAAGCCCATCTGGAGCTGCGCGCGGAACACGCCGCGGGTTGGCGGCTGCGGGGAGCCGTCCTCAAGCTGCTCGGCCGGTTGCCGGAGGCGGCGCAGAGCCTGCAGAGGTGTGTCTCGCTCGCCCCGCAGGACTCCGGCGGTTACGCGCAACTGGCCGACGTACTGCGCCGCGACCCCCGGGCGCTCCCCACGGCCCGGACGATGGCCGAACACGCGGTCCGGCTCGGACCGCAGAAGTCCACCAACCACCTGATCCACGGGGTCGTGGCACTGGAACAGGGCGACGCGGCGATCGCCGTGACCGCGTTCCAGGAGGCGTTGCGGTGGAATCCCCAGTCGGCGGAACTGCACCGCAATCTCGCGCTCGCGAGGCTGCGGCTCGGTGCCGCGAGGCAGACCGTCGCGGCGGTGACCGGGTTCGCCGACGCGGTACGGGCCGACCCGGGATTCCGCCTCGCGGTACCGAACCTGGCCGACGCGGTGTACCGGCTGGTGACGAAGGGCTGGCTCCTCGCCCTGGGCACCCTGGTGTGCGGCATGGTGACGGGAACCCTCGTCGACCGGTTCGTCCTGACCGGCTCCGACCCGGCCTACACGGCGGGGCACTGGGCGGCGATCGCGGTCGCGGTGGCGGTGACGGCGGTTCCCGGCGTGGCGGTCGCCGTGACGCTGCTGCGGCGGATTCCCGGTACGTTGCGGCCGGGGATCGCCCGGATCGGCTTGCGGCCGTGGCGGACCCGGGTCCGCTCGGCGGGGCTGGCCGTGGCCGTCGCCGGCGGTGTCGTCACCCCGGCGGTCACGTTCTTCCCGGTGGCGCCGTTCGCGGGCCTGGCGATGGGCGTGCTGTTCCTCGTCGCGCGAAGGCCCCGCTCCGGCGGGCTCGGCTGACCGGCCGGGAGCGCCGATGTCCTTCGACACCTCGCGTGGACTCGCCAAGGCGGAACTGCTCCTCGACGTCGGCCGTACCACCGACGCGATCGCCGAACTGGTGAAGACCATCGCGGGCGATCCCGAGAACGCGACCGCGTGGTACCTGCTCGCGGGGGCCCATCTGCGCGCGGAGAACGACGCCACTGCCCTGACCGCCGCCGAGACCGCGGTCCGGCTCTCGCCCGAATCCGCGCCCTACCTGCTCAGGCACGCCCGCATCCTCGGCCGGCTCGACCGGTATCACGACGCCGTCGAGGTCACCCACGCGGCGATCCGGCTCGATCCGGCCAACGGGGCGGCGTTCGAACTCCTCGCCGCGTTGCTCGCCCAACTCCAAGACATGCTGCCCGCCGCCCGTGACGCGGCCGACGAGGCCGTCCGGCTGGCACCGACGCAGGCCGGCTTCCGGCTCACACAGGGCCTCGTAGCGGGCGCACAGGACCGGATGGCCGACGCCGAGGCGGCGTATTCGGAGGGCCTGCGGCTCGACCCGCAGTCGGCCCCGTTGCACCGGGAACTCGCGGTCGTCCGGCTCCACCGGGGCGGACTGCGCGGCAGGCTGGCCGCGCTGGCCGGCTTCGCCACCGCGGTCCGCATCGACCCCGGCGACGCCTCCGCCGCACATCGCGTCCGGCTCATCACCTTCCTGCTGGTGAGCTGGACCTGGCGGCTGGCACTCGGCACCGCGCTGCTGGGACTGCTCTGCTCGGTCGTGCTGTTCACCCACATGCTCGGTGACGTGGGGCGGTTCCACCACTGGTGGCACCTGCCGGTGGCGGTGGTGGTCGCCGTGGGCGTGGCGATACCCGCCGTCCTGCACGTACGGGCGTTCCGGCAGGTGGTGCCGGGCTCGTTGTGGGGCGGTATCGCCCGGACCGGGTTGCGGCCCTGGCAGACCCGGCTGCGGCTGGCGGGGGTGGCGGCGACCGTGCTGCTGGGCGTCGCCGCGCCGACGGTGGCGGCGTTCCCGTTGGCCGCCGTGGGCCTCCCGCTACTGCTGGTGTCCTTTATGGTCAGCTCGTTCCGGCTTGACCGCCTGTAGGAGGCTGTCGGGTCACGCCCTTCGCGGCGGCGGCCCGCACCAGCGGCAGCGTCCGGTACGGCACCTGCTCGGCCAGCGCGATGACCGAGGACGCCCGAACCACGCCGTCGGAGGCGACGATCTGGTCGATGACCCGTTGCAGGTCGGCGTTGCTGCGCGCCACGATCCGGCACATCAGGTCGGCGGAACCGGTGACGGTGTGCGCCTCCAGCACCTCCGGGATCGCGGTGAGGTGCGCCGCGACCGGTTGGTGCCCGTGGACCTGCGCGATCTCCAGGGTCATGAACGCGGTCACGGTGTAGCCGAGGGCGGCGGGGTCGATGCGGGGGCCGAAGTCCCGGATGACGCCGCGCGCCGACAGCTTGTCGAGCCTCGCCTGGACCGTCCCGCGTGCCACCGAGAGCCGCCGGGCGCATTCCAGCACGCCGATGCGCGGCTCGGCCGCCAACAACGCGATGAGCCTGGCGTCCAGGGAGTCCACGCCGCCTTCACTGGTCATGTTGTCCAGTCTAATACCGGAACAGCTCACGTATCCGGGCAGAATGCGTAGCATTCACTGCAAGACTTGCCTAGTCGGATCGCATGATCGATCATCGCGGAAAGCGCCGCGGCCACCGCCGCGGCGGACAGGCCAGGCGCGCGCAAGGAGGCGATCATGACCGACCTCGTCACCCCGGAAGCCCAGTTGGTGGGTGCGGTGGAGCACGACATCACCGAGGACGACTTCCCGATCAAGGGTTGGGACCACATCCGGTTCTACGTCGGCAACGCGAAGCAGGCGGCGCACTACTACTCGACCGCCTTCGGGATGACGCTGATCGCCTATCGCGGACCGGAACAGGGTCACCGTGAGCACGCCGAGTACGTGCTGAAGTCCGGCGGCGTGGTGTTCGTGCTGGCCGGCGGCGTCACCGCCGACTCCGCCGCCACCAGGCACTACGCGAAGCACGGGGACGGTGTCATCGAGGTGGCGCTCGAGGTGCCGAACGTCGACGACAACTACGCCTACGCCGTGAAGCAGGGCGCGACCGGGCTCGTGGAGCCGCACGACCTGACCGACGAGCACGGCACCGTCCGGATCGCCGCGATCGCCACCTACGGCGAGACGCGCAACGTCCTGATCGACCGTTCCCGGTACGACGGGCCGTTCCTGCCCGGTTTCGTCGCCGCCGAACCGATCGTGGACCGCAGCGCCCTGATCGCCTCCGGTGCGCAGCCGAAGCGGTTCTTCCAGGCGTTGGACCACGTGGTCGGCAACGTCGAAGAGGGCAAGATGCTCGACTGGGTCGAGTTCTACCAGAAGGTCATGGGCTTCACCAACATCGTCGAGTTCGTCGACGACGCGATCGCCACCGAGTACTCCGCGCTGATGTCCAAGGTGGTCGCCAACGGCACCCGCAAGGTGAAGTTCCCGATCAACGAGCCCGCCGAGGGCAAGAAGAAGTCCCAGATCGACGAGTACCTGGAGTTCTACGACGGTCCGGGCGTGCAGCACATGGCGCTGGCCACCAACGACATCATCGCCGCCGTGGACGCCATGCGCGCCCAGGGCGTCGAGTTCCTGGAGGCGCCCGACTCCTACTACGAGGACCCGGAACTGCGCGAGCGCATCGGCACCGTCCGCGTCCCGATCGAGGAGCTGCAGAAGCGGTCCATCCTGGTCGACCGCGACGAGGACGGCTACATGCTGCAGATCTTCACCAAGCCCCAGCAGGACCGCCCGACCCTCTTCTACGAGTTGATCGAACGCCACGGTTCCCTCAGCTTCGGCAAGGGCAACTTCAAGGCGTTGTTCGAGGCGTTGGAGAAGGAACAGGCCCGCCGCGGCAACCTGTGACCCTCCAGCACCCGCCGACCCCACCGCGGGGGAGCGCGAGGGTGGCGCAGCCCCCTCGCCCTCCAAAGGCACCGCAAGGCGTTGTTCGAGGCGTTGGAGAAGGAACAGGCCCGCCGCGGCAACCTGTGACCCTCCAGCACCCGCCGACCCCACCGCGGGGGAGCGCGAGGGTGGCGCAGCCCCCCTCGCGCTCCGAAGACACCGCACTTGCGGCTTGGTTGGTCATACGTCTGGCTTGGTTGGTCATATGACGGCGAAAAATCGGACATCACGTACGATTCGAGGCATATCGATCGTCGTACGGCCAACCAAGCCGGGGAAGGGTGGGGCGTGGTGCGGGTGACTGGACGGAGGTCACCCGCACCGCACTCCGCCCGCCGCCACGGCGGGACCGGCCACACCGGCACGCGCGGCGACCGCCGCCCACAGGACGACCTGTCAGAATCACCCCGATGACCAATATCGAGCCAGGCTGGTATCGCGATCCGGCCGCACCTGACACACAGCGCTACTGGGACGGCGAGGAGTGGATCGGGAAACCGGTCGGTCTCGACGAGGTGCCGCCCGAGCGGCCCGAACCGCTGCCCGCGCCCGCCCCGCCACCGGCTCCCGAACCGGCGCGGAAGTCCCCGCCGACCCCGCCGCCACCGGGTGTCCGGCTGAGTGAGGCGCAGGTCGCCGAGCTCATGGCGGGCCGTCGGCCGGCGGAGCCCGGGCTGCGCCTGGTCGCGCGGTTGATCGACGTGGTGGCGGTGCTGTTGTTGAACGTCGTGGTCAACGGCTGGTTCGTGTACCAGTACGTCCAGGAGATGATGCCGGTGGTGCGCAGCATCCTCTCCGATCCGACGATCGATCCCGCCGACCTGGTGATCTCGGACCAGGCGACCCGGTTGCAGTGGACGATCATGGCGATCGGGGTGCTGCTGTGGTTCCTGTACGAGGTGCCGAGCACCGTGAGCAGCGGCCAGACCCTCGGTAAACGGATCATGGGCATTCAGGTGGCCTCGATCCCGTTCCCGAAGCTGCGTTACGGGATGGTCATCTCCCGTTGGTCGCTGCTGCTGCTTCCGGTGCTGTGTTTCCCGTTCGGAGTGATCCTGTCCATCGTAGACGGAGTGTGGTGCCTGCACGACCGCCCGTTCCGTCAATGCCTTCACGACAAGTCCGCCATGACCATGGTCATCGTCAAGCCCACCGCCCCGCACGTCGAAGGAGACGCCGATGTCGCAACTGACCCGCACTGACCTGGAGGCCCTGCCCTCGTACGTTCCGGGCCGGAATCCCGCCGACCTCGCGAGGGATCTGGGACTGCCCGAGGCGATCAAGCTCGCCAGCAACGAGGTCCCGTACGGGCCGCTGCCGGGGGTCACGGAAGCGGTGGCGCTCGCCGCGACGCAGGTCCACCGGTACCCGGACATGGCGGTGCAGGGGCTGCGTCACGCGCTGGCGGAACGGCTCGGCGTACCGGTCGAGCGGATCGCCACCGGCTGCGGCTCGGTCGCGTTGCTGGAGCACCTGGTGAAGGCGACCTGTCTGCCGGGGGCGGAGGTCGTGTACTCGTGGCGGTCGTTCGAGGCCTACCCGATCGTGGTGGCCGGTGCCGGGGCGACGAGCGTCCAGGTGCCGAACACGGCCGGGCACGGCCACGACCTCGACGCCATGCTGGCGGCGATCACCCCGGCGACCCGCCTGGTGTTGGTGTGCAACCCGAACAACCCGACGGGCACCACTGTGGACCGCGCAGCGCTGGGCCGCTTCCTCGACCGGGTGCCGCAGGACGTGCTGGTGGTCCTCGACGAGGCGTACCTGGAGTTCATCACCGACCCCGAGGTGTGCGACGGCCTGGTGGAGTTCGGCGACCACCCGAACGTGGTGGTGCTGCGGACGTTCTCCAAGGCGTGGGGACTGGCCGGGCTGCGCGCCGGCTACCTGGTGGCGTCGGCGCCGGTGGCCGAGACCGTGCGCAAGATCGTCACCCCGTTCTCGACCAACGCGCTGGCCCAGTCCGCGGCCGTGGCGGCCCTCGCCGCCGACGGTGAGATGCGCCGCCGGGCCGCGGCCGTCGTCGCGGAGCGGGATCGGGTGGTGCCCGCGCTGCGCAAGTTCGTCCCCGACGCGCCGGACAGCCAGGCCAACTTCGTGTGGTTGCCGATCGGGGAGGCCGCGGTCCCGTTCGCGCGTCACTGCGAGTCGCACGGGGTGATCGTGCGGCCGTTCGCGGGCGACGGCGTGCGTGCCTCGTTCGGCACCACCGAGCAGAACGACCGGTTCATCGAGGTGGCGACGGCCTTCTTCGACTGACCTCCTCTGCGGCCGCCTCGATGAGCCGGGTGACCTCGCCGGGCCGGGTGAGGCCCGCCAGGTGCCCGGCACGCGGGATCGGGTGCGACCGGCCGTCGCGGCAGGCGGCCAGGAACCGGTTTTCGTCGACCCGGAAGTGGTCGCGGGTGCCGTTGGCGAGCCAGACCGGGCCCGGGTAGGCGGCGAGGTCGGCGAGCGGGTCGTGGCGGCTCATGGCGGCCAGGACCTCCGGGACGACCGAGGTGTGGAGGCCGCCCGCGGTGAGGTCGGCGGCGGCGCGGGTTCCCAGCGCCAGGCGCAGTAGTAGTCGTTGCACGGCGTCACCGGTGCGGCCGGACAGTGCCGCCATCAGCCGGTAGGGCCGGATCCGCGCCGGGGTGACCAGGGCGGTGCTGCCGACCGCCACCACTCCGGCGACCCGTTCGGGGCGGGACGCCGCCGCCGCGAAGGCGACGTATCCGCCCAGTGAGGCCCCGGCGAGCAGGGCGGGGCCGCGGTCGAGCCGGTCGACGGCGTCGATCACGACGCGGACCGCCTCGGCCATGGTGAACTCCCGGTCCCGGTGGACGCCGTGGCCGGGGAGGTCGACGGCGGTCACGGCCCGTCGCGCGCCGAGGGCGTCGCGTTGCGGCCGCCACATGCTTCCCGTGACTCGGATTCCCGGTATGAAGACGACGGGTACGTTCACGACACCTCCTCGAATGCAACGCAACGTTGCGTTGTATTCGAGGCTAGCACGCGCGCCGCGCCACGCGACGTCGCGTAGCATTCCGGCATGACCTCCGCCGCCCGGCGCCCCGGGGACGGCCCCCGCAAGGCCGCGCACATCTTCGACACCACGTTGCGGCTGCTGGCCGCACACGGCTACGACGGCCTGACCGTCGAGGGCATCGCCGCGGCCTCCGGGGTCAACAAGACCACCCTGTACCGCTGGTGGGACACCAAGGACGCGCTCCTCGCCGACGCGCTCGACCGCTCGGCCCTGTTCCGCTTCACCCCACCCGACACCGGGTCCCTCCGCGGCGACCTGACCGCCCTGACCGGCTACGTCCGCGGCCTGCTGACCGGCCCCGACTCCGCCGGCGCCGTCGCCGCGGCCTTCGCCGCCGCCGCGAGCCGGCCCGGCCTGACCCACCTGGTGCGGAACCTGCTCGCCGACCGCCTCGACCGCGAACAGTCGATCTTCGACCGCGCGGTGGCACGCGGCGAGATCACCGCAGACCTGGACCGCACCGCCGTCGTCGACATGCTGCTGGGCGCCGTGTGGTTGCGGGTGATGTTCCGGGGCGGCGACACCGACGCGCACTTCGACGAGACCGTCGTGGGACTGCTGGTCGACGGCCTCCCCACCCCGTGACCACCGGTTTGCCACGACCCCGCCCGGACCGCTTCGCTACTCTCGGCGCATGATCGACACTTCCGGACCACGCCGGGTCACGGCGCCGCGCGGCAGTACCCTGTCCTGCGCCGACTGGCAGATCGAAGCGCCCTACCGGATGCTTCAGAACAACCTCGACCCCGACGTCGCCGAGAACCCCGACGACCTCGTGGTCTACGGCGGCACCGGCAAGGCCGCCCGCGACTGGCGCAGCTACGACGCCATCCTGCGGACCCTGCGGGAACTGCGCGGCGACGAGACCCTGCTGGTGCAGAGCGGCAAACCCGTCGGCGTGTTCACCACCCACGAGTGGGCGCCGCGCGTGCTGCTGGCCAACTCCAACCTGGTGGGCGACTGGGCGACCTGGCCGGAGTTCCGGCGGCTGGAGGCACTCGGCCTCACCATGTACGGCCAGATGACCGCCGGGTCCTGGATCTACATCGGCACGCAGGGGATCCTCCAGGGCACCTACGAGACCTTCGCCGCCGTCGCCGAGAAACACTTCGGCGGCACCCTCGCCGGCACCCTCACCCTCACCGCCGGCTGCGGCGGCATGGGCGGGGCGCAACCGCTGGCGGTCACCATGAACGGCGGCGTCTGCCTGATCATCGACGTCGACCCGGTCCGGTTGCGCCGCCGCGTCGACACCCGGTACCTCGACACGATCGCCGGCGACCTCGACGAGGCGGTGGCGCTGGCCACCGAGGCCCGCACCGCGAAGCGGGCCGTGTCGATCGGCGTGGTCGGCAACGCGGCGGTCATGGTGCCGGAACTGCGGCGCCGGGGCGTCCCGGTGGACATCGTCACCGACCAGACCTCCGCCCACGACCCGCTGTCGTACATCCCCGAGGGCGTCGACCTCGGCGACGCACCCGACTACGCGGCCAAGAAGCCCGAGGAGTTCACCGACCGTTCCCGGGCGTCGATGGCCGCGCACGTCCGGGCGATGGTCGAGTTCGCCGACGCGGGCGCGGTCGTGTTCGACTACGGCAACTCGATCCGCGGCGAGGCCCGGCTCGGCGGGTACGAACGCGCCTTCGACTTCCCCGGCTTCGTCCCCGCCTACATCCGGCCGCTGTTCTGTGAGGGGAAGGGACCGTTCCGGTGGGCGGCGCTGTCCGGCGACCCGGCCGACATCGCGGCCACCGACCGGGCGATCCTGGAACTGTTCCCGGAGAACGAGACCCTGGCGCGCTGGATGCGGATGGCCGGTGAACGCGTCGCCTTCCAGGGGCTTCCCGCGCGGATCTGCTGGCTCGGCTACGGCGAACGTGACAAGGCGGGCGAACGGTTCAACGAGATGGTCGCCGACGGCACCCTGAAGGCCCCGATCGTCATCGGCCGTGACCACCTCGACTGCGGCAGTGTAGCCTCCCCGTACCGGGAGACCGAGGCGATGAGGGACGGCTCCGACGCGATCGCCGACTGGCCGCTGCTCAACGGCATGCTCAACGTCGCCTCCGGCGCCACCTGGGTGTCCATCCACCACGGCGGCGGCGTCGGAATGGGCAGGTCGATCCACGCCGGACAGGTCACCGTCGCCGACGGGACCGCGCTGGCGGCGCAGAAGATCGCCCGGGTACTCACCAACGACCCCGGCACCGGGGTCATGCGCCACGTCGACGCCGGTTACGAGCGCGCCGAACAAGTCGCGGAGGAACGCGGCGTCACCGTGCCGATGCGCGGTGAGGGCTGACCGCCTGATCGCGACGCCCGCCGCCGGGTGTCCGCAGCGGCTATGCTGCGGGTATACGGCGGCGGGCCGGCCACGGCACACCGCGACTCCCCGCCGGCCGCACCTCTGCTGAAAGGTCACCGATACCCCATGACCTGGCTCGCCGTGATCCTGTTCGTCGCCGCGCTCATCCCATTGTGGATCGCGATCTCCCCCAAGGGCATGTGGCGGACCACCGCCGCGTGGCAGTACAGGAACCCCGAGGCCAACGAGCCCAGCGAGGCCGGATACGCCGTCCAGCGGGTGTCGGCGGCGATCGGCGCGCTCATCATGGTCGGGTTCGGCGTCTTCCTGTTGTCCATCGAGGACGACGTGGCCGCCGAGCGGGAACGGGAGACCTACGAGGAGTGCCTGGCCCAGAACGACGACGACGAGGGCCTGTTGACTCCCGAGCAGTGGTGCGAGGACCTGAGTCCCGCCCCGGACTCCACCGGCTGACCGGCCACGGTTGCGCCCCGGCCCTATCCTCGGGTGAATCACCCCTCTCACGCCCGACGGGAGGCCGACCGCCATGGGTTGCGGCGTCATGATCCTCGGGGCCTCCGCCCTGTTCGCGACCTGGGCCGTCGTCGCGCCACGCTCCGCGTGGTGGGCGGTGGGGGCGTGGCGTTACCGCCACCCCGAGGCCGAGGAGCCCGGCCGCGCCGGATACCTCGGGCTGCGTATCGCGTCGGCGCTGCTCGTGGTCATGTGCGTCGTCGGCATCGTCCTGCTTTCGGCCTGAACCGGGCGGCGGCACCTCACCGACCGACGGCCGTACGCCGGAAGGCGGGCCGGGTGCGTCCGCCGTGACACCCCGCCGGGTTACCGTGGGGCCGATCCGGCAACCGACAGGGGAACGACGTGAGCCTGCTTATCGACAACATCGGTGAACTCGCCTGCTGCGACACCGATTTCACCGTGTTGACCGACGCCGCCGTGGTGGTGTCCGGCACGACGGTGGAGTGGATCGGTCCCGCCGCCGAGGCGCCGGCCGCCGACGACCGCTGGGACGTGGCGGGACGGGCGGTGCTGCCCGGTTTCGTCGACAGCCACTCCCACGTGGTGTTCGCGGGTGACCGGTCGGCGGAGTTCGCGGCGCGGATGGCGGGCCGGCCCTATTCGGCGGGCGGCATCGCGACCACGGTGGCCGCCACCCGGCGCGCGACGGACGAGGCGTTGGCGGCGAACGTACGGCATCTGCTCGGCCAGATGACGGCACAGGGCACCACGACCGTCGAGATCAAGAGCGGGTACGGGCTCACCGTCGAGGACGAGGCGCGGGCGCTGCGGATCGCGCGCGGGTTCACGGGCGAGACCACCTACCTCGGCGCGCACGTCGTGCCGCCGGGTGCGGACGCCGACGAGTACACCGCGTTGGCGGCCGGGCCGATGCTGGAGGCGTGCGCGCCGTACGCGCGGTGGGCGGACGTCTTCTGCGAACGCGGCGCGTTCGACGCCGACCAGGCGCGCACCGTCCTGACCGCCGCCGCCTCGGCGGGGCTGGGCCTGCGGGTCCACGGCAACCAGCTCGGTCACGGGCCGGGGGTGGCGCTGGCGGTGGAGCTGGGCGCGGCCTCGGTCGACCACTGCACGTACCTTTCGGACTCCGATGTGGACGCTCTGGCGGGCGGTGACACCGTGGCGACACTGCTTCCGGGTGTGGAGTTCTCGACCCGGTCCCCGTATCCGGACGCCGCGCGCCTCATCGAGGCGGGCGTGACGGTCGCGTTGGCGAGCGACTGCAACCCCGGTTCGTGCTTCTCCTCCAGCATGCCCCTGATGATCGCGCTCGCGGTGCGGGAGATGGGCATGACGGTGGAACAGGCGGTCTGGTCGGCGACCGCGGGCGGCGCGCGTGCGCTGCGGCGCGACGACGTCGGCACCGTGGCGGTCGGGAAACGCGCCGACCTCGTCGTGTTGGACGCGCCGAGCCACCTCCATCTGGCGTACCGGCCGGGGGTGCCGCTGGTCCGCGCGGTCCTGGCGGGCGGCGAACCGGTCATCCCACCGGCGTGACGGCGCCGGGCGGGGTCACCGGGCGTCGAGCGAGTCGGCGGTGAACCGGTACCGCCAGCCCGGCCGCCACCGGAAGGGCGCGTCGACCAGTTCCTCCAGACGCGCACCGGTGAGCAACGCCTGCAACGCCCACCGGTTGGCGGAGTGGGCGATGACGAGGACCCGGCCGCCGTCGTGGTCGCGGGCGATCTCCCGCAGCAGTTCGCGGGTGGCGTCGACGACCTCCCGGTAGCTCTGGCCGCCGCCGGGGAAGGGCCGGTCGACGTGTGCCGACCGTACGGCCGCGAGCGCGGTGACCGGTGCGCCGTTGAGGTCGCCGTAGTCGCACTCGCGGAGCCGGGCGTCGCGGTGCACGGGAAGGTCCGTGTCGGGGAAGGCCAGCCGCGCCGTCTCCACCGCCCGGTGCAGGTCGGAGGTGTAGACGGCGTCGAGCCCGGCGTCCCGGTACCGTTCGCCCAGTTCCACGGCGAGCGCGCGGCCGCGTTCCGACAGCCGGCCGGGAAGCCATCCGGTCGCGATGCCGTTCTCGTTGTCCTCGGTCACCGAGTGCGTCTCGTAGGTCAACTCGACCGCCATGCCCGCCGCCTCTCTCCGGTGCCGTCCGGGCACACACCCTACCCAGGCGGGTGGCCGGTCGCGTCCACCGCACGGTCCGGTGCGGGGCCGGGTTCCGGCCGCCGAGGTGCACACCGGACCGAACCCGCCGCCGACGATCGGCGTCGGTTGTTTCGCCCGAAATGGTTCGGTAGTAACGTATGGCGATATGTCGAGGCAGGGCAACACCACGAGCACCCCGTTCTGGCGTACGACCAGGACGTTGACCGTCCTGTTCTGGTGCGGGGTGGCGCTGGCGCCGCTGGCGGCCCTGCTGCTGCTCGTGGGCAGTGGTGAGGGGACCACCAGGATGGCCCTGGTCCTCGGACTCGGTTCGGTGGTGCTGATCGGCCTTTCGGTCACGTGGCGCCGGGATCCCGAGTCGGTGGCCGCCGACCTGTCCGACGCCATGGCCGACCTGGAGGAGCAGACCCACGAGGCGCTCGCGCAGCTGCGTGGTCAACTGCGCCAGATCGCCGCCGAGTCCGGCCGGGTGCCGCCGCAGCGGAGGCGGGAACCCGAGCCACGGCCGGTGCCCCACCGGCCGCAGCCGCCGATGGACCGGTATCCGGACCCGCACGCCGAACCGGCCACCGGTGGACGCCGGCGCCCCGAACCGGAACCCGCCGGGCACCATCACCGGCCGGACCCCTACGACCCGCCGCCGCGACGTCCCGAACGGGAACCCCACCGCGAGCAGCACACCGACCCGCCACGGCGTCCGGAACGGGACCCGTACCGGGAACCGCACCACGAGCCGCCGCCTCCGCCGCGCCGGTCCGAGGACTACCGGCCGCCGTCTCCGGCCGAACAACAGCGCCGCAGACAGGCGGCGTTGGAGGAGACCGGCGAGATGGTGCGGGTGACCGAGTCGGTGTCGGTGACACGGCGCGAGACGACCACGATGCGCCCGCTCGATCCGGGATACGAACCACCCCACCCCGCCGAGGAACCCGGTGTCTACCAGGGACGCCCGGTGCGGTCCGGCATCTCGGAGAAGTTCTCCAGGTTCAAGCTCCCCAAGATGGGCGGCCGAGAGCCCGGCGGACCCGACGACGACGCGCAGGCCGATTCGCTGCTGTCGGGGCTGGCCCCCGAACCCGGCCACGAGGACGACTGGTACCGGGACTCCGGTGCCGGACAACCGCTTCCCCGGCAACGTGACCGGTCACGACAGCACGACGACGACTGGGGCGGCGGGCCACGGGAGACCGGCGGCCACGGCGGGTGGCGGACCGAGGAGCGGTCCGCCGAGCTGCGGATGGGGATGCGGGAGAGCCGTTCCGTGCCCGAGGACGGCTGGGAGGACCAGCGGGGGTCGCGGTACCGGGACGAACCGCCCCGGCGGGCCATCGCCGACTCCGAGGCGGAACCCGGGCGGCGGTGGAGCGAGGAGTCGCGAGGCGCCGGATCCTATATGGACCGCTACTACGGGGACCGGTGACGGCCGGGCAGCCACTTCGGATGAACTAGGTGCCGAACCGCACGCGCGCCCGGTGACCCGCCGGCCGGGTGTCGCCCTCCGCCGCGAAGATCGCGTGAGGCGGCGACGCCCGACCGGTCGTGTAAGGTCCGGCTAGCAGCAGGCACCCCGCGCGCTGCAGGTCGTGTGACCGGCGCAGTCCCAGCACTCCATCAGGCAAGAATGGCAGGGACAGGCGTTGGACGGACTCACACAGTATCCGCGTATCGGACGACAGGTCTGGGCGGTCGCGCGGGCGTCCGGCAGGACCCGCTTCAGCAGTCCGTCGCCGATCCGTTCGATGATTCGCCGCATCTCGGTACCTTCCTCTCGGTTTCCGGGTGGCCGTCGCACCCGTTCTCCGGCTTCGACCGGCACGGAACACGGCGGGATCACGCGTCGGATCTCGACGGTGTCCACCCACCGCGGACGGTAACGGCCAAGCGGCCGGACAGCGCACGGTTCCGAAGCCGGCACCCGTGCGACGCAAGGGATCCAGCAGAAAAGCCGTGCAACCCGTTCCCGCCGGGCCGTCAGGAGCCGCGACGGTAGAACTCCGCGACGGTGTGGAACGCCTGTTTCGGTGTCCGGTCGTGCGGCAGGACGAGACCGTACCCGGCCATGTCGACGTCGGTCCGCGGGTCCTCGGTGTGCGGGTGCGCCTCGGCGACGAACTCGAAGACGAACGCGCCGGCCATGCCCGTCCGGCGGTACACCTCCAGGAGCTCACCGATGTAACGGGCCTGGGTGGCCTCGCTACGGACCGGGGCGTTCCGCAATCGTGGCGGACGGACGGTGAAGTCGATGATCTCGTGGCCCGACGGCCCGAGCCGGTCGGCGCCCTCGTAGGCGCAGCACCCGAACTCGGTGATGACGACGGGTTTCCCGTACCGGTGGAACCTCGCGACCCGGGCCGGGTAGTTCCGCGCGTTGTACGCCAGGCGGTAGTAGTTCTGCCCGACGATGTCGAAGGGGCGCCAGTCCACCCGTTCCCACAGCGCGGCCCCGTAGGTCAACGGTCCCTCGTAACGCCGCCGGGCGACGGTCACCAGTTCACCGAGCATCCGGTTCAGGCGGCGGTGGTACAACGGCAGCAGCCACCACATAGTGGACAGTTTCGCGGCGCGCCTCGCGTAGTCCTCACCGGGCATGATCCCGGACGCGAAGATGCTCAGCTCGCAACCGACGTTGAGAACGGTCTTCACACCGGCCTTCCGGAGCCGGGCGGCGACGCGGGCGGCCCGGTCGAGCAGCGCCGAGGACTCGGACGTGTCGCCCTCGATCGCGCGGGGTTGGATCCACACCTTGAGTCCGGCGTCGGCAGCGGCGTCGGCGGCGTCGGACAGCCGGTCGGCGTCCGAGCCGTACACGCAGACGCTGTCACAGTGGAGTCCGGTGGCGATGAGCGTCATGTCGGCGGCGACCCGGCCGGGGTCCCAGTCGCGGCGGGTCGGTTCGCCGCCGTACGCGGTTCCGGTGTCGTAGTTGACGCCGCAGTGGGACCAGTCGAGGTCAGGCATCTTCCTCACCGCCGGGCCGGACCCGCAGGGCGTGATCGAAGAGGTCGACGAGTGCCCGGCTGTACGCCGTGATGTCGATGCCGGGATCGAGCACCCAGGCGTTGAGGGCGCCCTGCACGGCCTGGTTGACGGTCGTCGCGGCCACGACGGGGTCGCAGTCGCGGAACTCGCCGGCGCGCTGGCCGTCGCGGATCAGGTCTGCCACGAAGGTGACACCCGACCTGATCTCGTCGGCGTAACGGGCGCCGCCGTCGGCGCCCAGGTGGTTGGTCATGATCGCGCCAAGGGCGAGGAGCCGGTCGCGGTTCTCGGACATGTAGGACAGTTGCGCCTCGATCCACACCCGCAGACGGCCCGCCTGGTCGGGTTGCGCGGCGAGCAGGGGTTCGGCGTGCCGCCAGGTGTCGTGGAAGACCTGGTTGACGACCTCGGTGAGCAGTTCGTCCTTGCCCGCGAAGTGGTAGGAGATGACGCTCTTGCTGATGCCGGCGTGGGCGGCGATCCGGGCCAGCGACGCGCCGGCGTAGCCGGACTCGGCGACCACCTCGATCGCGGCGGCGGTGATCTGGGCACGCCGGGCCCGCTCGATGAACGAACCCTCCGGTCGGCCGGTCGCACTCTTTTCAGTCTGCATGGCCTGATTCTAGACCGACCGGCCTGATTTTTCCGCCTTGGGTGGCCGCAGGCCCATCGACATGCCTCGAATAGACCTTGATGTCCGTATTTCGGCGGCTCCCGACCACCCAAGGCGGGCCTCAGACCACCCAAGGCGGGGACTTAGGGGTGGGGCGTCAGGCGGGCGGCGGCTGGAAGTCGCCCTTCGGCGCCCCGATCAGGGTCGGCCTGCTGACGACGAACATGTCGTTGTGCTCCCACGTGACGTTGCTGTTCGGCATCAGGACCTGGTTGATCAGCGTGTCCTCACCGTCGCGGAGTTCGGTGAGGATCTTGCTGACCCCGTCGAAGATCTTGCCGGTGATGGCCTCCACCGAGTCGCCACCCAGTCCCATCGGGTCGCTCTTGGTGCCCGCCAACGACTCCGCGCTGCTGATACCCGCCAACGCGGTCAACGCGCCCGCCGACACGACGCCGCCCACGCCGGTGGCGATACCGGCCGCGATGGTGAGCACCGCGCCGGCCACCGCGAAACCGGTGTTCACCTCGGGACTGTTGCCCGCCGGGTTGTAGGCGTCCAGCGTCTCCTTCGCCTTGCGCGCCAACTCCTGCGAGTCCTTCCGCGCCGCCAACAGGAGGCCCTGGTTGGCGATGGCGGTCGCGCGCAGGATCTTCGCCAGCATGATCTGGTTGCGCAGTGTCGAGGGGATGTCCTTGCAGAAGTTGTTGCGGAAGTCGTTGGCCGCGACGCTCCGCCAGTCGGTCACCGCCGTCAGGATGTTGGCGTGGCCGTCCATGGCCCGCTCGCCCAGCGCACCGCCGGTGGCCTCGTAGTTCGCGGGCGGCTGCTCGCCGTTCTGGTCCGGCATGTCGAGCTCGCCGCCGCCGGCGACCTCCTGCACCGAGGCCGCGAGTTCACCCGACTTGTCGGGGTTGGGGATGGTGGACAGGGGCTCGAAGAGGTCCGGTATCCAGGAGAACTGCTTCCACACCTCCCACCAGCGTTCGTCGCCCTCGTTGATCTTGTTGCCCGTGGTCCCGTACTCGTCCCAGTACATCGGGTCGGACATGAGTTCGTGGTTGTACTCGCGGGCGTAGGCGTTGGTGGCGGCGTTGCGGACCTCACCGGACTGCATGAGGATGACCGCCTCGTAGTCGCCGGAGGTCGCCAGGTCGTCGCGGCCGATCTGTTCGTCCGAGTACTCGGTCATGCGGAGCTCCTACTCGTCTTCGGACGGTTCGACGTAGCCGTCGGGGATGTCGGGTTTCGGATAGTCGGGTTTCTCGTCCGAGCGCGGTGGCGCGATGTCGCCGAGGTCGGGGTCGGGCGCGTCGTTGTAGTCTTCGATGAGGCGGTTCATCTCGGCGGCGGCACCGCCGTCGGTCGCGGCGTAGTCGGCCGCGATGGTCCGCAGCGCGGTCTCGGCGTCCTTGAAGTTGACGTAGTTCTGCCCGAGGATCCCCTGCAACTGGTCGCGGAGCGACATCCACGCGCCCTCGACCGGCGAGCTCTGCCCGCCGGCGCGGTTCTCCCGGGAGCCGAAGGCGCCGTCGGTGCCGTTCTGGGTGCCCTGGAGGCTCGCGTTGGCCGCCAGGAAGCTCTCGGCCATGTCGCCGCAGTGCGCCGCGGCCTCCACGATCTTGTACAGGCTCGCGCCGAGCGCCTCACCGCTTTGGTCGGCCATTCGGGGTCTCCTTCGGGGTCTTCGGTTCGGGGGCGACGTACCGGCGGTGCCGCGCGCTGCCGAACACCTTCAGTCGCGCGTCGGCGACGGCGATCCGGTGTTCCCGCACGGCGGCGCTCAACGCCTGCTGGAAGCGGGTGAGGAACTCCGCCGCGTCGAGGTCCTTGAGGGTGCCCGAGGCGATGCGCACCGCCCAGCCGTCCTCGCCGGTCCGTTTCACCCGGACCCTGCCGTCGTCGGACTTCCCGAGCACCGCGATGTGGGCCCGGTGCTTCCTGAGCTGCCGTTCCCTCGCGTCGAGCTGCCACTCGGCGCGGGGGTGGACGGTGTCGCCGACGGCGGCGCTCAGGGCCTCCCGCCGCACGCGTTCCTCGGCCGCGAAGGCGGATACGAGCACCGCGGCGAGCTGGGCACACAACCGGGCCTCGTCGTACCGCCGGTACGCGTCCTTGGCGAACGCGAACCGCATGCTGCTTCCCTTGTGGATGACCACGCGGATGTGCGAGTCGGGCGACACGACCGACGCCTTCGAGCGTTCGAGGATCTGCTGGAATCCCGGCATGCCCGGACCCTATAGCCGTTCGGCGTGGGTCTCCAGAGCCTCGGTGCGCGGGCACTCCCGATTGTGGATGACTTCTCGCGGTCCCTCGCGACGCGGACCGTGACCTGGCCGGACGAATCGGCTCGTCATGCCGTGGGAATCCCGCCGAGACGACCGGACCCACGATCCCGTGGGATGACCGGAAGCGACACGATCATTATGGATCGATTGTCGAATCCGGCCCACCCCGGTCGGTCACCCTCCGGTGCCGGGGTCCTCCGGGGCGGTGCCGCCGTCGTCCACCGGGCCGTTCTCCACCGGGCCCAGATCGATGTGATCCGGTTGCGCGTCGGCGATCTCCTGGGCGCTGCCCTCGGGGCGGGTGTCGGCGGCGTGGGTGTCCGGTTGCGCGCCGGTTCCGCCGGTGTACCCGGGTTCGGAGACCTGTTTCGTCACCGGAGCGGCGGCGGCCGGCGCCGGTTCCGGCGCCGTGACCGGTTCGGGCAGGCATTCACCGCAGGCGGCCGGCGGGGCGGCCACGGTGGAGTGGGCGGGCGGCGCGGTGTCGCCTGGCGGGGCGTGGAACGCCGCCGATCCGGCGGGCATCGTCAGGGCCAACGCGGCGACGACCAGACCGGTCCGCCGGGCGGGGTTGCGGGGCACGGTTCCTCCGATGAGGGTCGAGCACAGTGGTGTGTGGGCGGGGACATCCTGCCACACACCGTCACTTGTCGATGTCGCCGACCACGAAGAACATCGATCCGAGGATCGACACCATGTCGGGCACCAGGCAACCCACCAGCAGGGTGCTGAGCGCCTGCACGTTGGCATAGGAGGCGGTCCGCAACTTCAGGCGCCACGGCGTCTTCTCGCCGCGCGAGACCAGGTAGTAGCCGTTGACACCCAAGGGATTCTCGGTCCACGCGTAGGTGTGGCCCTCCGGGGCCTTGACCACCTTGGGCAGTCGGACGTTCACCGGGCCGGACAACGTGTCGACCTTCTCCAGGCAGCGTTGCGCCAGGTCCAGCGACACGTACACCTGGTCCAACATGCACTCGAACCGGGCGTGACAGTCACCGGCGGTCCGGGTCACCACCGGGACGTCCAGCTCCCCGTACGCCAGGTACGGGTCGTCCCGCCGCAGGTCGAAGTCCATTCCGCTGGCCCGCGCCACCGGGCCGGACACGCCGTACGCGGCGGCGGTCTCGGGCGACAGGACACCGATCCCCCTGGTGCGGGCCATGAAGATCTCGTTCCGGCGGATCAGGTCGTCGAGGTCGGGCATCCGCCGGCGCACCTGGTCGATTGCCTCGCGCGCCCGGCCGGTCCACCCGGACGGCACCTCCTCCTTGAGGCCGCCGATCCGGTTGAACATGTAGTGGATGCGTCCGCCGCTGGCCTCCTCGAACACCGCCTGCAGTGCCTCGCGTTCCCGGAACGCGTAGAACATCGGGGTGATCGCGCCGATCTCCAGTGGATAGGAACCGAGGAACATCAGGTGGTTGAGGACCCGGTTCAGTTCCGCCAGCGCGGTCCGCAGCCACACGGCGCGTTCCGGCACCTCGATCCCCATGAGGCGTTCCACGGCCAGGGCCACGCCCAGTTCCGAGCAGAACGCCGACAGCCAGTCGTGCCGGTTCGCGAGCATGAGGATCTGCCGGTAGTCGCGGACCTCGAACAGCTTCTCCGCGCCACGGTGCATGTATCCGATGACCGGTTCGCACGCGGTGATGCGTTCCCCGTCCAACGTCAGCTTCAGCCGCAACACACCGTGGGTGGAGGGGTGCTGCGGACCGATGTTGAGCACCATGTCGGCGAACTCGTCGGCACCGGAGCCGACACCGACGGTCATCTCGGTCATGCGCACCATCGTGGCACGCCGGACGGGGTGCCGGTGGTGCAGGCCGATCCGGGGCGCCGTCGCGCCGGGCCGGGACGGCCGGAGGCGAGGCCGACGCCGGGGCAGATCACAGTCTGAAATGGATTCCGGCCGGTTGCAGCAGCCACCAGTGGCCGCCGAGTCCTCCGGGTGCCAGCAGCTCGCCCGCCTGGCCGGCCGCCGACAGCGCGGCCAGGTAACCGGCCGGGTCGCGCAGTGCCGTCTCCCGGTCGGGCCGGGCACCGGTCACGCCCAACGCGCGCAGCGCGTCGCGTTGCCGGATCAGTTCGCCGCCCGGCGAGTCCATCGCCACGTGGGCGGTGACGTCACCGCGGCCGTCGGGTATCGCGGCGACCTCCCGGCCGTCGCGGAAGCCGGTGAGCGTGGGGAATCCCGGGCGGGTCGCCCGGGTGTGTCCGTAGTCGACGGCCACCGCCAGTCCCCGGTCTAGACGGGCGGTGAGGTCGCGCCAGGCGGCGTCGCGGGTCGTGCCGATCTCCGCGACCGTCCCCGGTGGCGTGGGCCACCACCGCCGCAGCCAGGCGGCGTCCTCGGCGGACACCGGCTCGCCCGTGGTGACCGTCCCGGTCGCGGGGTCGACGAGCTGGTACCTGGCGACCCCGTCGTCACCGGCCTCGCACAGGTCCAGGGGCACGTTGTCGAGCCATTCGCAGGCGAGCAACAGGCCGGTGACCCGGGGCGGGGGTTCCTCTCGCCACTCCACTGCGGACGGCAGCCCGGGGGGTCGGGGGCGGACCTCCACTCCGGTGAGCCGCAGCCTGCCCTCCAGCGGGACCAGCCGGGACAGCCGGTCGAGCAGTTCCCCGCCGCCGGCGGCCATGTCCACGACCTCGAACACCTCCGGGCGGCCCGTCGCGGCGTCGACGCGCCGGACGATTTCCGCGATCGCGTCGGCGAACGGCGGCAGTTGGGAGCTGGTGCGGAAGTGCGCGGCGGGGGACTGGCGGGTGTAGAAGCCGTCCGGGCCGTACAGTGCCGTGCGCATCGCCTCGGACCACCGCACCGCCATCACTCCAGTGTGGCAGCCGCCGGCCGGAGCACCTCGAACGCCCGCGTGACCAGGCCACGCAGGTCCGCGTCGGGGTCGAGACTCCACCGGTGTGACGCGGTGTCGAGGGCCGCCGCGGCGGCGGCGGTGAGCAGTTCCGCCTCGAACCGGTCGAGCGTGACACCGTCGCGGTCACACAGCGCGGTCGCGACGCGCCGACGGAGTTCGTCCCTGGTCGTGTGCAGCCGGGCCCGTAGCGCGGGCGTGCCCTCGACGAGTCGCAGTCGCCTGGTGGCGGCGGTGGTGCTCAGGATCCCCTCCGCCCACTCTCCCAGCACGGCGGCGAGGCTGTCCCACGGTGCCTCGTCCACCGGCCGTGCCGCGACGCCCCGGACCACCTCGTCGCCCAGCAGCTCCACGTCGGCGAGGACGACGTCCTCCTTCTGCGGGAAGTACCGGAAGAAGCTGCGTTTGGAGATTCCGGCGGCGGCGGCGATGTCGTCGACGGTCGTGGCCTCGTATCCGTGCCGGGTGAACAGGTCCATCGCGGTGCGGCTGAGTTCGGCGCGTACGGCGCGCCGGGTGCGTTCCCGCAATCCGGGATTTCGACCGGTGGACATGGCTCGGAGTCTACTTTTCGACACCTGATGTAGATTGTGACACTCGATGACACATTAGGCGTGCGGCGACACGCCACAATACGAGGAGGACCGGATGCAAGGCAGGACAGTGCTCGTCACGGGAAGCACCGGAGGCATCGGGCTGGCGACCGCCCGAGGGCTCGCCCGCCTGGGAGCGCGGGTACTGCTCGTCGGACGGGACCCCGCCAGAGCCGCCGAAGCCGCGACCGCCCTCCGCGCCGAGACCGGACGCGACGTGACCGCCTTCCACACCGACGTCTCCCACGCGGCGGGACTCGCCCACCTCGTCACGCGTGTCGGGGAACACTGCGACCGGCTCGACGTCCTGGTGAACAACGCCGGAGTCAACCGGGCGCACCGGGAACTCAATCCGGAGGGCGTCGAACTCGACTTCGCCGTCAACGTCCTGGCCCCGTTCACGCTCGCCCGCGCACTGCTGCCGCTACTCCGGCGCTCCGACGACGCCCGCGTCGTCAACCTGACGGGGGGCATGCCCGGCGGGCCCATCGACCCCCACAACCTGCAGGGCGAACGCCGGTACATCGGCGTGACGTTCAGTCAGTACAACCACTCGAAGACGGCACTCATGGCGATGAGCCGTGTCATGGCGCGCGACATCGCCCCGCACGGCGTCCACGTCAACGTCGTCTACCCCGGCCACGCCTACACCCCCGGCAATCGCGCGATGCCGGCCGCCGCGCTCCCGGCCCTGTACCGGCCACTCGCACCGGTACTGCGGCTGCTCGGCCCCGTGGTGATGGGCGAGTCCGCCGTCATCCGGGCGGCCCGCTCCAGCATCCACGCGGCGAGCAGCCCCGAGATGGCGGGCGTGACGGACCGGTACCTCGACACCCGCTGCCGCCCCACGCCATGGCCGGCCGGTGCCTCCGACCCCGCCGGTCAGCGGGCGGTGTGGGAACTGTGCGAACGGCTCGCCCGCTGACGCGGCCGGGGACGACACGGCGTCCCCGGCCGTGACCGTCACAGCCGGCGGCGGACCGCCTCACGCAGGTCGGCGAGCCGCCGGTACATCCGGTCCCCCGGGCAGGCGGTCGCCCCGAAGTCGCGGTGGCCGTAGATCTTCCGGGGCGCGATGCCGTACTTCTGGCACGCGAAGGCGCACAGGTGCACCAGCGCCCGCCACTGCCGGTCGGGAACCGGCGCGCTCAGGTGGTAGCTGCCCTCCAGGGCGACCCCGAAGCCCGTCGTGTTGTGACCGGACGTGTGGGCGCCCTCGACGAACCGGCGCCCGCCGCGCAGCATCTCCAGGCTGCGGTGCCTGCCCTCGGTGATGAACCCTCCCCGGCTCACCAGGAACAGGTAACCGGTGTCGCGCCAGCCGTTGGAGTTCATGTGGATGTTCTGCACCTGCCGGGCGTGCCGCTTGGCCTGCGCCTTCGACCGGTCGGAGGTGTTGGCGGTGACGGTGTGGTGGACGATGATCTTCGACGGGCGGTGCCCCACTATGTCCACCGGGGACGTGGGTCGCCGGGCGCCCCAGCCGGCGCAGCCGATGATCTCGGGGGCCGCCACGGTCGTGGTCAGGTCGTCGGCGGAGGCGACGCCGACGCCGGTGAGTCCGGCGGCGGCGATTCCGGTCAGGCCGCCCAGAACGGCGCGGCGGGTCACGGGGTTCTCGGTCATGGGACCTTCCAGACGTGAAGCGGACTAGGATCGACCACTGTCGCGAACCGGTCCACACGAGCCGCACACGAGTTCCACACGGGGTCCACAAGACGGGCGGAACCGGCGGCGCGCCACGCCGGGAGGCGGTCGCGGGGTGTGATCAATCCCGCGTTGTGCGCGCGGCGCAACGGATTTATCGTGTGAATCGACCGGTACCCAACTCAACGTCAGGACTGGATCCTTCACCGATGGCAATGTCGCCAACCGGCGTCGCCCGCCCGGGCGAGGCCGCAAGCCGGCTTGATGTCGGCATCGTCTCCGCGGGCCGTGTCGGCACCGCGCTCGGTATCGCGCTCGCCCGCGCCGGACACCGCGTCGTCGCCGCCTGTGCCGTCTCCGAGGAGTCCCGTTCCCGCGCGGCGCGCCTGCCCGCCACCACCGAGATCCTGCCCGCCGACCAGGTCGCCGCCCGCGCCGACCTGCTGCTGCTCGCCGTCCCCGACACCGCGATCGCGGGACTGGTGGCAGGCCTGGCGTCCGGCGGTCACCTACAGCCGGGCCAACTCGTCGCCCACACCTCCGGCGCCCACGGCGTGGAGGTGCTGCGGCCCGCCGCCGGGGTCGGATGCCTGACCATGGCGCTGCACCCGGTCATGACGTTCACCGGTCGCGGCGAGGACGTCGACAGGCTGGCCGGGATCTCTTTCGGGGTGACGGCACCCGAGCCGCTGCGGCCGGTCGCCGCGGCCCTCGTCCTGGAGATGGGCGGGGAGCCCGAGTTCGTCGACGAGGCCGCCCGGCCGCTCTACCACGCCGCGCTCAGTCACGGGACGAACCACCTCAACACCCTGGTCAACGAGGCGATGGACCTGCTGCGGGCCGCCGGTATCGCGCACCCCGACCGGCTGATCGCGCCACTGCTGTCGGCGTCGTTGGACAACACGTTGCGGCTCGGCGACCGTGCCCTCACCGGTCCGGTGGCCCGTGGCGACGCCGACACCGTCGCGGCGCACCTGACCGCCGTGGAGGCGGTCTCCCCCGAATCGATACCGGCCTATCTGGCTATGGCGAGACGCACAGCGGATCGTGCCATCGCCTCGGGCCGGTTGTCCGTTGAATCGGCTGAACCCCTTCTCGGGGTCCTGGCCCGCCGCGAACAAGGAGGCGACACGTGACCGTTCTCGTCGAGGACCGGCCCGGACTGGCCCGGGAACGCGCCCGCCTGACCGGCCGGGTGGCGCTGGTCCCGACCATGGGCGCGCTGCACGACGGCCACCTCGCGCTGGTCGACGCCGCCCGGGCCGCCGGCGCGGACCGCGTCGTCGTGTCGATCTTCGTCAACCCGCTGCAGTTCGCGCCCGGTGAGGACTTCGACCGCTACCCGCGTTCCCTCGAGGCGGACACGGCCGCGCTGCGCGACCGGGGAGTGGACCTGGTGTTCGCCCCCACCCCCGAGGTGATGTACCCGCACCCCACCCAGGTGACGGTGTCACCGGGACCGTTGGGCGAGATCCTGGAGGGCGCCTCCCGCCCGGGTTTCTTCACCGGCGTCCTCACCGTCGTCACGAAGCTGTTCCAACTGGTGCGGCCCGACCTGGCGGTGTTCGGGGAGAAGGACTACCAGCAGTTGACCCTGGTGCGACGCCTCGTCGCCGACCTCGACCTGCCGGTGGAGATCGTCGGCGTCCCCACCGTCCGGGAACCGGACGGACTGGCCAGGTCCAGCCGCAACGCCTACCTGTCGGAGTCCGAGCGCCGGCTCGCGGTGGTGCTGTCGCGCGCACTGCGCGCCGCCGCCGAGACACCCGCCGCCCCGTTGACGGCCGCGCGCGAGGTGCTGGCCACCGAACCCGACGTGGCCCTCGACTACCTGGAACTGACCGCGCCCGACCTCACCCCACCCACCGGACCCGGGGACGCGCGACTGCTCGTGGCCGCCCGGGTGGGGACGACCCGGCTCATCGACAACGTCGCCGTGCGGCTCACCGCCGTCCCGGCGAACACCTGACAGCCCACGCCCACCCAGAACGGAGGCCAGCGACCATGCTGCGCACCATGCTCAAGTCGAAGATCCACCGGGCGACCGTGACCCAGGCGGACCTGCACTACGTGGGTTCGGTGACCGTCGACCGGGACCTGATGGAGGCCGCCGACCTGCTCGACGGCGAACAGGTCGCCATCGTCGACATCACCAACGGCTCACGCCTGGAGACCTACGTCATCCCGGGTGAACGCGGCAGCGGCGTCATCGGCATCAACGGCGCCGCGGCGCACCTGATCGACCCGGGCGACCTGGTGATCCTCATCTCGTATGCCGCCATGGACGACGCCGAGGCCCGCGCCTTCACGCCGAGCATCGTCCACGTCGACGCCCAAAACCGGGTCGTTCAACTGGGAGACGACCCCGCCGAGGCCGTCCCTGGCACCGCCGGTGACCCGGTCGCCAACCCGTACGCCACCGCCGAGGAGCCCGATTCGGCGCTTCCGGTATCGATTCCGGTGGCATAGGGTCTGCGGTTATGGCTGACGAGAAGAAACCGGACACCCCCCAGTCCGAGCAGGTGAAACCCGCCGAGCCCAAGGACGATCTGGTCGAGACCCGGCACACCACCGCCGGTCTCAGCTACACCGCCGTCACGGGCCGGATCGTGCTGCGCGAGGAGGTGTTCGAAGACGACAAGTTCGCCGGCCACAAGCCCAAGGCGGAGGTGTCGATCACCTCGTACGTCCTGGACGACACCGACCACACGACCCGTCCCGTCACCTTCGCGTTCAACGGCGGCCCCGGCTCCTCCAGCGTGTGGCTGCACGTGGGTCTGCTCGGCCCGCGCCGGGTCGTGATGGGCGACGCCGGTTCGCTGACCCCGCCGCCGTACGGCCTGACCGACAACCACGAGACCCTGCTGCGCCACTCCGACCTGGTGTTCATCGACCCGGTCTCGACCGGGTACTCCCGGGCCGCCAACGGCGAGAAGGCCACCCCGTTCCACGGCTTCACCGGTGACCTGGAGTCGGTCGCCGAGGTGATCCGGTTGTGGACCACCCGCAACAACCGCTGGCTGTCGCCCAAGTACCTCGCGGGCGAGTCCTACGGCGGGACCCGTGCCGGTGCATTGGCCGAATACCTCCAGCAGCGGTTCGGGATGTTCCTCAACGGCCTCATCCTGATCGCGCCGGCCTTGGATCTCGGTTCCATCTTCTTCTCCGAGGGCAACGACGCGCCGTACGTCAACTACCTCTCCACGTACGCCGCGATCGCCCACTACCACGGTCTCCACGAGGGCCGCACCCTCGCGGAGGTCGTCGACGAGGCCGCCCGGTACGCCGCCGAGGAGTACCCGACGGTGCTGGCGAAGGGTGCCCGGCTGACCGCGGAGGAACGCGCCGCCGCCGTCACGAAGATCGCCTCGCTGACCGGCCTGTCCGAGGACTACGTCGACGCGGTGAACCTGCGTGTCGAGCACATCCGGTACTACACCGAGCTGCTGCGGCACCGTCGCCTCGTGGTCGGCCGGTTGGACGCCCGGTTCACCGGCCCGGAGAGCGACTACGCCCGGGAACGGTTCTCCGGCGACCCGTTCTTCTCGGCGATCACCCCGCCCTACACGGCCGCGTTCAACCACCTGGTGCGCGCCGAGCTCGAATACGAGAACGACCTCAACTACGAGATCCTGTCTCGCAAGGTCCACCCGTGGTCCTACTCGGACTTCGAGAACAAGCAGGTCACCGTGGTGGACAAGCTCTCCACCGCGATGCGGATGAACCCGCACCTGCGGCTGTACGTGGCGCTGGGCTACTACGACGGCGGTGTGCCGCCGGGCGCGGTCGAGCACAACCTCGCCCACCTGGCGATCCCGGACGCGCTGCGCGACAACATCCAGGTCGAGTACTTCGAATCCGGGCACATGATGTACGTGCACGAGGAGTCCCGGCTCGCGCAGTCGCAACACCTCGCCGACTTCGTGACCGGCGGCGCCCCGGCATGACGTCTCCACCTCCCCGGCTGCCGGTACTCCCCCGGCGGCTGGGGGCCGCCCCGCCGAGTTGGACCGAGACCACCGACGTGTGCGTCATCGGTTCCGGCATCGCCGGACTCACCACCGCGCTCCACCTCCGTGAGGCGGGACTGCACGTCACCGTCGTCACCAAGGTCGACATCGACGACGGCTCGACCCGCTGGGCGCAGGGCGGCATCGCCGCGGTCCTCGACCCGGACGACACGCCCGCCGCGCACGCCCACGACACGGAGCTTGCGGGCGTGGGGCTGTGCGACCCGAAGGCCGTGTCGGTCATGGTCACCGAGGGTCCCGACCGGTTGCGGGAACTGATCCACACCGGTGCCCGGTTCGACCGCCACCCCGACGGCGCGCTGATGCTGACCCGGGAGGGCGGCCACCGGGCACGCCGGATCGTGCATGCCGGCGGCGACGCCACCGGCGCCGAGGTGCAGCGCGCCCTCCACGCGGCCGTCCACCGGGACCCGTGGATCCGGGTCATCGACCACGCGCTCGTACTGGACCTGCTCACCGACGCCGACGGCCGCACCTGCGGGGTCAGCCTCCACGTGCTGGGGGAGGGCACCGAGGACGGCGTCGGCGGCGTACTGGCCCGCGCCGTCGTCCTCGCCACCGGCGGCATGGGCCAGATATTCGCGTCCACCACCAATCCGGCGGTCTCCACGGGGGACGGTGTCGCGGCGGCGCTGCGGGCCGGGGCCGTCGTCACCGACATCGAGTTCGTGCAGTTCCACCCGACCGCGCTGTACCTGCCGCACGCGGACCGCGCCGGGCGGGACCGGCAGCCGCTCATCTCGGAGGCGCTGCGCGGCGAGGGCGCCCACCTCGTCGACGACGCGGGCGACCGGTTCATGACCGGGGTGCATGAGCTGGCGGAACTGGCGCCGCGTGACGTCGTCGCCAAGGGCGCGACGCGGGTGATGCGGCGGACCGGCGCCTCCCACGTGTGGCTCGACGCCCGCCACCTGGGCCGCGAGATGCTGGAGAACCGGTTCCCGACCATCGTGGCGGCCTGCCGGGCCGCGGGCGTGGACCCGGTCACGGGGTTGATCCCGGTCGCGCCCGCCGCGCACTACGCCTCGGGCGGGGTGCGGACCGACCTGTCGGGCCGGACCTCGGTCCCGGGGCTCTACGCGTGCGGCGAGGTCGCCTGCACCGGCGTCCACGGCGCGAACCGGCTCGCGTCGAACTCGCTCCTGGAGGCGCTGGTGTTCGCGCGCCGTATCGCCGCCGACATCTCGGCGGGTCTGCCGAAGCAGACCGAACCGGTCATTCCCGCGACCGACGCCTGGACGGTTCCGGAGTCGGCGCGGGAGCCGCTGCAACGCGCCATGTCCGAGGGCGCGGGCGTACTGCGCAGCGCCGCCTCGCTGGAGGCCGCCGCCGACACGGTCACGACACTCGCGTCCGGCCGCGCCGAGCGGTCGCGCACCGCCGCGTGGGAGGCGACGAACCTGGTGACCATCGCGTCGGCGCTGCTGGCGGGCGCGCACGCCCGCCGTGAGACCCGCGGCTGTCATTGGCGGGAGGACTTCCCCGACGCCGACCCCGGCTGGCGCGGCCACCTCGCCGTCGCCGTCGGGCCCGACGGCGTCCTGACCAGAGAGTGGGAGCGACTGTGACGTCCACATCCGACGGTGACGGCCGGCTGGCCGCCGCCGGTCTCGATCCGGCCGAAGTGCACGACATCATCACGCGGGCGCTCGCCGAGGACCTCGGCCCGGACCGCACCGACCCGACCAGCGAGGCGATCTTCCCGGTCACGGTCACCGGCGTCGCCGACGTCGTCGCCCGGGAGAGCGGCGTGGTGGCGGGGCTGCCGGTGGCCGAGGCGGTGTTCCGGCGGGTCGCCGAGACCACCGAACCGGGTTTCGAGTACCGGCGGCGCGACGGCGACCGGGTGTACCGCGACGACGTCCTCGCCACCGTCTCGGGACCGGTCCGGTACCTGTTGATGGCGGAACGGACGGTCCTGAACCTGCTGTCCCGGATGTCGGGCGTGGCGACCCACACCGCGGAGTGGACCCGGTTGCTGGACGGCACGGGGGTGACGGTGCTGGACACCCGCAAGACCACGCCCGGTCTGCGGTGCCTCGACAAGTACGCCGTGCGCGCCGGAGGCGGCGACAACAAGCGGATGGGCCTGTACGACGTCGCCATGATCAAGGACAACCACAAGTTCGCGGCCGGTTCGGTGACGGCCGCGTTCCGGGCGGTCCGCACGGCCCGGCCCGACATCGCGATCCAGGTCGAGGTGGACACCCTCGCCGAGGCCCGGGAGGCCGTCGCGGCGGGCGCGGACTTCCTGTTGTGCGACAACATGACCCCGGCGGAACTCCGTGAGGTGGTGTCGGCCGTCGCGGGTGCCGCGAAACTGGAGGCCACCGGCAACATCACACTGGAGTCGGCCGAGAAGTACGCCGACACGGGCGTGGACTACATCTCGGCCGGTGCGTTGACCCATTCGTCGCCCATCCTGGACATCGCGCTGGACATCCGCCACGGTTCCGGCGCGGGCTGACCGGCGGGTGCCCGAATCCGCCCACACCTGATTTGAGGAGCGTCATGCTGCTGTGCGTCGACATCGGAAACACCAACACGGTGCTGGCCACCTTCGACGGTGACACCCTGGTGCACTCCTGGCGGATCAAGACCGACTCCCGGGCCACCGCCGACGAACTGGTGTTGACGTTCCGGGGGCTGCTGGCCGGCGACAACGTCCAGGTGACCGGCATCTGCGTGTCCTCGACCGTGCCGCAGGCGCTGCGGGAACTGCGGACCATGCTGAGCCGTTACTACGCGGACGTGCACACGGTCCTGGTGGCTCCGGGGGTGCGCACCGGGGTGAAACTCGCCATCGACAACCCCCGCGAGGTCGGGGCCGACCGGATCGTCAACACCCACGCGGCGTTCCAGCTCTACGGCGGCCCGTCGATCATCGTGGACTTCGGCACCTCGACCAACATCGACGCCATCTCCGCCGACTGCGAGTTCCTGGGTGGCGCGTTCGCGCCCGGGATCGAGATATCCATCGACGCCCTGGCGTCCCGGGCGGCACAGCTTCAGAAGGTGGAACCGGTCAAGCCCCGGTCGGTGATCGGCAAGAACACCGTGGAGTGCCTCCAGTCGGGGATCATCTACGGGTTCGCGGGGCAGATCGACGGCCTGGTGCGCCGGTTCATCGCCGAACTCGGCGAGGTGGCGGCCGTCATCGCCACCGGCGGTCTCGCCCCGGTGATCATCGGGGAGTGCGAGACCATCACCCATCACGAGCCGATGCTCACGCTGATCGGGCTGCGGATGGTGTTCGAACGCAACTCCCCGGCCCGCGCGACCGCCTGACCCGACGTGGAAAGTGGACGGCCCCCGGAGGGGGGAGTCCAGGGGCCGTAGGGGCCCGGCTCCGGGGGGGATGATCGAGCCGGGCCCGCCCAGCGGCCACGGGGGGAGGCAACCGCTGAGGTCTCACGGCTCGGCGCCGAAGGGAGGAAGAGCGCCGTGAGCCGCATGCACCCCCAAGGATGCACGACGGGTCACGCATCGTCCATAGCCCGCGACAACTACCACGGAGCGTGACCGCGTCGCCTCGGCCGGGTGACGGTCCCGGAGGCGCCACCGCAACCCCCACCGGGCCGTCCGGTGGACCGGCTCCCCTAGACTCGGCCGACATGAGCCCGGTGAGACCGGTTGAAGCGACGGGGGCGGCGTTCTTCGATCTGGACAAGACCGTCATCGCCAAGTCGAGCGCGCTCGCCTTCGGGAGACCGCTGTACCACGGCGGCCTGATGGGCCGCCGCGACGTGTTGAAGGCCGCCTACGCGCAGCTCGCCTACCTCATCGCGGGCGCCGACGAGGACCAGATGGCCCGCACCCGCGACTACCTGGCCCAACTGTGCCGTGGTTGGGAGGTCGAGCAGGTCAGCCAGATCGTCGCCGAGACCCTGGGCGAACTCATCGACCCGTACATCTACGCCGAGGCGGTGGCCCTGATCGCCGAGCACCGCAACGCCGGACGCGACGTGGTGCTGGTGTCGGCGTCCGGCGACGAGATGGTGCGCCCGATCGGTCGGCTGCTCGGCATCGACGACGTCATCGCGACCCGGATGGTCGCGGTGGACGGCCGGTACACCGGCGAGGTCGAGTTCTACGCGGCGGGCCCCGCCAAGGCCGAGGCGGTGACCGCGTTCGCGGCCGAACGGGGATACCCGCTGGAGGACTGCTACGCGTACTCCGACTCGGTGTCGGACCTGCCGATGCTGTCGGTGGTGGGGCATCCCACGGCGGTCAACCCCGACCGCGCGCTGCGGAGGGTCGCGGTGGAGCGGGACTGGCCGATGGTGACGTTCAAGCACCCCATCTCGCTGCGGCACCGCATCGCGGCACTGCGGGGCCGCCCCGCCGTCCCCGCGACGGCGATCGCGTTGACGGCGGTTACGGCGGGTGCGATCGCGTTGTGGCTGCTGGCGCGCCGCCGGCGCCGCCGGGCGGCCGCGACGGCGACCGCCTGACGGTTCAGTGCAGGAAGTCGCCGACCGCGGCGCGGATACCGGCCGGGTCGAGTCCGTGCCACCTGTCGTGGTCGTCGGGTGTGCCGAAGGCGTGCAGGTCGGCGGTCGTGACTCCGAGTGACAGCAGCCGGTGCGGCCGGTCGGCCAACGCGGTGCGCAGCACCCGGTCGCTGGTCCCCGCCAGGTAGGGCTCCACGACGACGATCGTGTCGTGGCCGAGCATCCGCAACCCCGTGACGTCGAAGGGACGGACGTTGGCGGTGTAGGCGACGGTCACGTCCAGGCCCTCGACGGCCGCGAGCGTGTTGTCGAGCATCGGTCCGACCGCCACGACGGCCGCCCGGGAGCCCTCACGGAGCACGGTGAGCCGGTCGGTCACCGGTTGAGGTGTCGCGTTGCGCCGCAACGAGAGCCGTATGTACACCGGCTCGTCGCCGAGGACGGCGTCCCGCAACGGACCGGCGACCTCGTCCGGGTGGCCGGGGACCACGACGCGCCAGCCCGGGATGGTGTCGAGCAGCGCGACGTCGCGGGGGCTGAAGTGGGTGTAGCCGCCCTCGGCCCAGTCGTAGGAGGCGCCGACCGTCACCAGTACCGCCGACACCCCCTGGTGGCCGAGGTCCAGCTTCACCTGTTCGAACGCCCGCTCGATCAGGAACGGCGCGTAGGTGTGGACGACGGGACGCATCCCGGTGAGCGCCAATCCGCCGGCGACGCCGACCATCAGCTGTTCCCGGATTCCGACGTTGACGACGCGGTCGGGGTGCTTCACGGCGGCGTCGGCAAACCTGCCGTGACCGGCGGAGATGTCGGCCAGCACCAGGGCGGTCCGGGGTTCCTCGTCCAGCAGCCGGCCCGTCTCGGCGATGAACACGTCTCGCATCGCGGTGGTGCCGTCGGCGGTCTTCATCGGGTGGGTGCGCATCGTTCAGTCCTCCGTGGGGTTCGTGGTGGCGACGACGACGTGCGGGCGGCCCGGCGTGTCGGCCCGTAGCGCGGCGGTCAACGCGTCGTGGTCGGTGATTCCGGCGGTGGCGGTGGTCCAGCCGTTGGCGGCGAACCGGGAGGCGATGCCGCCGGGCCAGCCGTGGGTGGCGGAACCGTTGTCGGCGACGACGACGGTGAGACGGTCGAGTCCGACGGCGCCCGCGTAGGCGATGGCCTCGTGATTGGAGCCCTCGTCGAGTTCGGCGTCACCGATCAGGACGTACACCCGGGGCCGGGTGATGCCCTGCGCCCGCAGGCCGAGTGCCTGGCCGACGCCGATGGGGAGCCCGTGGCCGAGCGAGCCGGAGGAGATCTCGACCCCGGGGACACGGGTGGCGTCGGGGTGCCCTCCCAGCGCCGACTCGGCGGAGGCGATGTCGTCGAGCCATTCCACGGGTATGAATCCCTTGGCGGCCAGTACCGCGTAGTAGGCGCCCGGTCCGTGTCCCTTGGAGAGCAGGAGGCGGTCGCGGTGGGGGTGTTCGGCGGTCTGCGGTGTCACGGCGAGGATCCGGTCGTACAGCACCCAGAGCAGGTCGAAGGTGTAGTTGTTCGGGGGGTATCGGACGTCGACGACGGTGCGGGAGACGAGTTCCCGGGCGGTCGCGTAACCGGTGGAGGTCATGTGACAAGCGTCCAACCTATACTTAACTCGAAGTCAACCCCGCTGTGAGGAACACCATCGATGCCCCACAAACTGCTCACGATCGGCGAGTTCGCGGCGCGTGCCGGCGTGGCCGCCACGGCCCTGCGGTTCTACGAGCGGCGTGGCCTGATCCACTCGGTGCGCACCTCCGGCAACCAGCGCCGTTACCAGCGTTCCGAGCTCCGGCGGGTCGCGTTCATCCGCACCGCCCAGTCGGTGGGGCTGACGCTCACCGAGATCACCGAGGCACTGGGCACCCTCCCGGAGTCCCGCACCCCCACGCGGGCGGACTGGGCGAAGCTGTCCGAGGGTTGGCACCGACGGCTCACCGACCAGATCCGGATGCTGGAGCGGCTGCGCGACGACCTCTCCGGCTGCATCGGCTGCGGCTGCCTGTCGCTCACCTCGTGCTCCCTGTACAACCGCGACGACGAGTTGGCCGCCCACGGCGCGGGACCCCGCATCCTGCTCGAAGACTGACGTGGCCCCCACCGGTGTCGGTGGGGGCCACGGGTCGTCGGGCGGTCAGCTCCGGTGCGCCGCCATGAACCTGCGGAGGATCTCGGCGACCACGACGGCGAGCACGCCGATCGCGGCGACGGTGTAGAACTCGTCCATGACGGTGAACTCCTCGTTGAACAGCGCGAGGAACTCGGGGTTGAAGAACTCCCGCCGGTACAGCACCCACGCCAGCGGCAAGGCGAAGACCAGTCCGGCCGCCGAGTACGCCGTCGCCAGGCCGTAGGTCCACCGCCGGGCGGCGATCCGCAGCACCTCGACGATCGCCATGCCCACCAGGCCGGCCAGCATCGGCCACACCATGCCCGACCACAGGTCCGGATGCATCACCTCGACGCGCAGGCCGCCGAGCCGGGTGGGCGCGGTGTGCTGCCAGACGATCAGGCCCGCCAGCACGAGGTTCCAGACGGCGGCGGCGATCACGGTGGTCCGGTTGTCGTCGGTGGCCCGGAGTTCGGGCAGGTCGTCGGGGGTCCACTCGGTGGGCTTGTACGCATCCCGGCCACCGGCCCGGTCCACGAGGGCGAAGACCACCGTGAGCCAGGCGATCATCTGCGCGCCGACCGACAGGGCCGCTCCCACCCCGGCGCCGATCACCTGACCGATGTCACCGCCGTCGAAGAACTCCAGGGTCATCATGAGGACCGTGACGACCGGCAGCACCATCGACAGCAGCAGCTTGAGCAACCGGATGTAGGCGGGGTAGAAGACCGGGCCGATGAGCGCGACCGGCCGGTCGGCGTATCGGGCCGCCAGCCGGATCGGGTCGCCCATGTCGGTGAGCACCGCGTGTTCGGCGGCGGCGGGGTCGCCGCCGTGGGCGTCCACGGTGTCGGCGATGGTGGCGCGCAGTTCGTCGGCGACGTCGTCGCGTTGGTCGGCGGGCAGCCGTTTGACGACTTCGCGGACGTACCGTTCGGTCAGGGTGTCGGTACTCATGGGGTCTCCTCCGTCAATCTCGCGATGGCGGCCACCAGGTCACGCCATTCACGCAGTAGTCCTTCTCGGACTTCGGCTCCCTCCGGGCTGATCCGGTAGAACTTGCGGGGCCTGGTCTCGTCGGTGTTCCATTCGCTGATCAGCAGGCCCTGTTTCTCCAGCCTGCGCAGCAAGGGGTAAAGGGTGTTTCCGTCCACGGTGACTCCGGCACGGTCCAGCGTCTCCAGGAGCGCGTAGCCGTACTGCGGCGTCTCCAGGAGAGCCAGACAGGCGAGCACGACCGTGCCACGGCGCAGTTCCTGCGCCTGTCCTTGAATCAACTCATCCGAACTCACGCGATACACGATACTGTGTGGCACACACTAGTGTCAAGCGCAGAGTGCTGGTGTGGCACACGGCACTGTGCGCGCCGGCGGGGACAACAGGGAGATGGACGGTTCGAGGTCGTTCGGAATCCGGTGAACAGGGCGAATCCCCGGGGTCACCACGGCACGGCCGGGCCGCGGCGACCCCGCCGGAGGCACACGGGGCATCGATGCCGCCGCCACGCGTGAGCACGATGCGGCGACGCGGACGTGCCGACTCCGGCGAGGCGCCGGGTTCGGGAGTCGACGGGACGCTTCGCGACGGGGCCGCCCACCGCGAGAACCCGTGACACCTCGCCCGCCGAAGAGCAACGGCGGGCCGAGGTGCTCACCTCGCCGAACGATCGAGGCGTCCGCACCACGCCGACGGCATCGGAGCCGGTCGGGTCCGTGGCGGTGTCACAACCAGTTGCGGCGTTTGAAGATGAAGTACAGCGTCACACAGGTGACGCCCATCATCGCGACCGCCAACGGATAGCCGACCGCCCAATGCGTCTCGGGCATGTGGTCGAAGTTCATGCCGTAGACGGTGCCTATCAGGGTGGGCGCGAACAGGATCGCCGCCCACGACGAGATCCGCTTGATCTCCTCGTTCTGTTCGAAACTGGCCTCGGTGAGCGCCTTCATGTCGGCGTTCTGCTGCTGCGCCACCAGTGTCGCGTTCACGGTGAGCATGTCCGCCAACGCCTGCCGGAACGTGTCGACCTGCTCCATGACGACGGCGGCGTGGTCGGCGACGTCCCGCAGGTAGCGCCGCAACTCCTCGTCGATGCCGTACTTCTCCCACCCCGCCACCAGGGTCCGCAGCATCCCCGACAACGGCCTGACCGCCCGCTGGAACTGCACCACCTCACGGGAGAGCTGGTAGATGCGCCGCGACACCTCCGGGTCACCGCCGAACACCTCGGTCTCGATCTCGTCGATGTCGTTCTGCAACCCGGCGACGACCGGCGCGTAGCCGTCCACGACGGCGTCGAAGATGGCGTACAGGACGGCCTCGTGGCCACGGGCCAACAACTCCGGTTCGGCCTCCATGCGCCGCCGCACCGCCGACAGGTCCGGCGCGGCACCGTGCCGCACCGTCAACACGAACCCCGGTCCGAGGAACACGTGCAGCTCACTGAACTCCACGCTCTCGGTCTCGTCGAGATACCGGGCCGCGCGCAACACCACGAACAGCGTCTCGCCGTAACGTTCCAGTTTGGCCCGTTGATGGGCCTCCAGCGCGTCCTCCACGGCCAGCTCGTGCAGGTTGAACTCACCGGCGAGTGAGATCAACTCACCCTCGGTGGGTTTGCGCAACCCGATCCACGCCATCGTCGCGGGATCGGCACGGGCCAGCCGATACGTCTCGGCCAGGGAGTCGGGGGTGTGAACGCGGCGGCCGTCACGGTACAGCGCCGAATCGATCAGGCTGCGACGGTTCGGCACCGGCACCTCCGGCGCCGTATCCACGGCGGAGGGCGGCGGATGGCCGGGCTGCCGCCGGGACACGGGCATACGGAAGGCGCGCTTCGCCAGGTTACGGAAGTCGGACATGGCAGTTCTTTCACCGAACGGAGATTCACCTGAATGGGAAATGGCTACCGCTGGTGGCGCGAACCGGTGTGGGGACGCCGGTGGTCGTCAACGCGCGGCCAGCGGCACGGGACTCGGAGGTTCGCCGGTGCTGTTCCGCATGACGATCACCCCTCTCCGATCCGCCGGTCTGCCGCGAAAGCATACACCCGGGACATCTCACCCAGACGTGGAACGGGAAACGGCGTCCACCCAACGGGTGACAGGTTCCGTAATCCACAGTGAACTCGCCGCCCGGACCGGCGGGACGTGCCACCCCATCCGCCCCACGAAGACCCCCCTCCGATTCGCTCGACACGTAATACGTGTCGTAGTACAGTTGGATGGTGCCGTACGAATGGTTGGCTGGCGCGATGGAGCGCCTGGCCGGGGTGGAGCCGCACGAGGTGCTGCAGGTGTTGGGTGCGCGTTGGCGTCGGCCGGTACCGGCGGCCGGGCCGATGCGCCTGTTGACGGTCTGGGGCCGCACTCGCGCCGGCCGACCGTTGATCGTGGTGTTGCGACACGAGGCCGATCTCGATTACCTGATCGTGGCGGCCAGGCAGATGACCGACACCGAGGCCGCCGAGCACGCCCGGTGGGAACGACTACAGGAGGAGGAACAGTGAACCGTCACGAGGAACAGCTCGCCGCCGAGGCCGAACGCCTGCTGGGCTCCGACCTGTCGCGGCTACCCAAACCCGACCCGGGTGAGGAGGCGCGCCTGCTGTCGCGGCTGCCGGTGGCCGACCCGGACAACCCGGTGATGGTGGTGCGGTCGATCCGGTTCCCCGCCGAGCTGGAACAGCAGATCAAGGCCGCCGCCGAAGCCGACGGGGTGACGCCCTCGGAATGGGTGCGGACCGCCGTGCAGCGGGTGCTGACCGGCCGTGACGAGGGACTCGTCTCGGTCACCGAGGCCATCAAGGCACTGCAGCGGCTTCCGCACGCCGCCTGACGCAGGAACGTAGAACGGCCCGGACGGTCCCGTCCGGGCGGCGCCGCTGCGCTTCGCGGGACCATGGTCACCGGTATACGGTTCGGCACACATTCCGTGTGCCGCAATGGAAGGCTGAGCATCTGATCCGGGCCGAGCCGTACGGATGGAGAATCGGATGCGGAGAATCGTCGTCGTCAACCACCTCACCCTTGACGGGGTCATGCAGGGGCCGGGCCGACCGGACGAGGACACCCGGGACGGCTTCCGGCACGGCGGTTGGGCCGCCACCCGACAGGACGACGTCATGAACGCCCGGCTCGGCCGCGGCATGGCCGAATGCGGGGCACTTCTACTGGGACGGCGCACCTACCTGGACTTCGCCGGGTACTGGCCGCGGCAGCGGGAGAACCCGTACACCGAGGTGCTGGACCGGACCGAGAAGTACGTGGTGTCCACGACCCTCCGGGATCCCCTGCCGTGGCGTAACTCGGTGCTGCTGCCCGGCGACCCCGTCGAGTCGGTCGCCGAACTCAGGGCCGGCCCCGGCGACGACGTCTGCGTCATGGGAAGCGGCGAACTCGTCCGCGCCCTGCTCCGCCACGACCTGATCGACGAGATGCTCCTGATGATCCACCCGTTGATACTCGGTACCGGGCGGCGCCTGTTCGACGACTCGCTCGACGTGTCGGCCATGACCCTGGTGGAGGCCGTCCCCACCACGACGGGGGTACTGCTGGCCACCTACCGGCCGGAATCCCGAGGCGCCTGACGCGGTTCCCGGTCGTACCCCGTGGTGACGCGGTGGCGGTAGGATCCGGGCCGAGGGCGGTGATTCCGGTTCCCACACCGGCCCGGCGGGGCCGGTGGACACCGGCCGGGAAGGAGTGTCGGTTGAGTGCCGACGAGTACCTGGCGGCGCTGCGTGAGCTCGACGTGCTGCGCGGATCGCAACAGGACGCCGCCGCCGCCGACGCCGGAAGGCGCGGCCTGCTGCACCGGGACATGGGCGCGCTCTGGGAACGGCTCGGCGCGCAACGCACCGCACTGAACGCGCTCGCCGCGACCGCCGTACTGCCGCCGGTGCCGGACAAGCCGTATCCGGTGGCGAGACCGGCCGATCCGGTGGCCGAGGTAGCGCTCGCGACCGCCGACGCCGACGCCGCCGACGAGGGCCTGGAACAGGCCCGGTACCTCGCGCACCGGCCGGCGCTGCTTCCCCGGTGGCGGGCCGACGAACGCAACGGCCTGATCTACGGTGTGGCGGGCCTGTTGTCGTTGCTGGCGCAGATGACGGTGCTGGCGGGTGCCGCCGGGCAGCCGTTCAGTGAGCAGTTCGCGGAGTTCGCCGTGTGCCTGGTACTGCCGTTCGTCGCGTTCGGCGCGGCGTGGCTGGCGATCGGTGTGGTGTCGCGGCCGCGTCTCGGCGGCGAGGAGGCCCGGCCGGCGCACAAGCTGGTCCGCAATCCGCGGTTGGGCCTGGTGGTCTGTCTCAGCACCTGGGTGGTGTCCTGGTGGCTGGGGACGGTGTACCTGGGGTGAGCCGGTGGGTGAGCCCGTCCCGGATCGGAACGGACTCACACCGAAACCGGTGCCGCGCGGTGGTTCTCAGACGTAGTCGCCGGTGATCAGTGCCATCGCCAACTTCTCGCTGAACGTTCCGGCGGGGATGCCGGACCCGTAACCGCAGTCGCCGTCGGAGTCGCCGGGGACCTTCAGCCACAGGTGCGCGTCGGCGGGTCCGCCGGAGTACGTGGAGTGCTCTCCGAGGGTCGCCCCGACCGGGTTGCACCACGACATCGGGCCGGACTGGGTCTTGCCCGAACCGTTCCGGCTGGTATCCACGACGAACCCGGCCGGTGCCGACAGGTGCGCGTTGATCGCGGCGGCCCGGGTGACGCTGTCGGCGGTGGTGTAGTGGTTCGAGGTGTTGAGCGCGAAACCCCGCACCTGTTGGACGCCGATGTCCTCCAGGGTGGCGGCGACCTGCGCCGGGTCGGTCGGCCACTCGTAGTTGCCCGCGTCTATGTAGACGGTGGCGGCGGTGGCGGCGAGCGCGTCGACGGCGTAACCAAGCAGTTCGGTGCGGACGTCCGGCTCGGCCAGGCAGCCCGCGAGGAGCTGCGCGACCGCGTCCGGCTCCAACACCACGATCGCGGGACGGTCGCCGAGGTCGGCGGCGAACCGGTCGATCCACTGCCGGTACAGGTCGGGCGTGTCGGCGCCGCCCTGCGACTGGCCGCCGCAGTCGCGTTCGTACATGTTGTAGGCGACCACGATCGGCATCCTCCCGGCGGATTCGGCGTCGGCGACGTACTGCGACAGCGGGATGTCGTTGACCCAGTCGCCGTACCAGTTCGCGGTCGCCTGCTCGGCGAGGTGGGTGCGAATGGCGTCGGCGTCGTGGTGACCGGGATTCCGGTCGAGCCACTTGTAGGCGTTGGACTCGGGATTGACGTAGAAGTCCGATTGGGCCACCCGGGGTGGGTCGTCGGAGGTGGCGGCGTGGGCGGTGACGGCGATCGACACCGGGACGGCGGTCGCCGCGGCGGCCACGACGGCGAGCAGTGCGCGGGGGAACCTCATGTTGTACCCATCTGTCGGACCGGGAGCGCTCCCGGAGGGATGTTCGTCGCTCAGAGTGACACGCCGGAGCGGTCGACCGGAACCGTCGAGAAGACCGATTGCAGACGATTCATGGAAATTCGTCCGAATGCGTCACCGCGCGCGACGCGCCCGGCCGGGTTCGCCGTGGCGCGTGGGCCACGCTCCACACCGGAGCCGTCGCCGGGCTCCGGCGGCACCGCCGCCGACCCCGTGACCGGTGGGTCCTGCCATGTGGACACGCCCGGCGGACGACCGTCCCGCCGGCCGCGTGAACCGGTGCGGGGACGCCCCCCGTGACCGTCGTACGACACCCACGGACTCGTCTCGCTCGACCTGTGACGACGGGACAACCTCTAGACTGCACGGGTGACCACTGCGCCCGAATTCACCCACATCGACGCCTCCGGCGCCGCCCGGATGGTCGACGTGACGGCGAAGGACGTGACCGCGCGGCAGGCCGTCGCGGCAGGCCGCCTGACCACGACCCCCGAGGTGGTGGCCGCGCTGCGCGGCGACGCCCTGCCCAAGGGCGACGCGTTGGCGGCGGCGCGGCTGGCCGGGATCATGGGCGCCAAACGCACGCCGGACCTGATTCCACTGTGTCATCCGATCGCCCTGCACGGCGTGTCGGTGGACCTGTCCGTGGACGACGGGGGCGTGGAGATCACGGTCACCGCCCGGACCGCCGACCGCACCGGCGTCGAGATGGAGGCGCTGACCGCCGTGACGGTGGCCGGGCTGACCCTCATCGACATGGTGAAGGCGGTCGATCCGGCGGCCGTGCTGACCGACGTGCGGGTGCTGTCGAAGTCCGGTGGCAAGACGGGTGACTGGGAGCGGTGATGCGCGCGGTGGTGATCGTGGCGTCGCACCGGGCGGCGGCGGGGATCTATTCGGACACGAGTGGGCCGATCCTTGCGGACGGGCTGCGCGAACTGGGCTTCGAGGTCTCCGAGCCGGTCGTCGTCGACGACGGTGAACCGGTCGGCACCGCGCTGGCCGCCGCGATCGCCTCGGGCGCCGACGTGGTCGTCACCTCCGGCGGCACCGGGCTGTCCCCCACCGACCGCACCCCGGAGGTCACCGCCCCGCTCCTGGACCGCCCGGTACCCGGTCTGGCCGAGGCGATCCGCGCCTTCGGCGCCCGCAACACCCCGATGTCCTGGTTGTCTCGGGGACTGGCCGGAGTCGCCGGCCGCAGCCTGGTGGTCAACCTCGCCGGTTCCACCGGTGCCGCCCGCGACGGGCTCACCGTACTGGGGCCGCTGCTCAGCCACGCCGTCGAACAAGTCAACGGTGGCGATCACGTTAGGGAGAGTCCATGAACACGCTCAGTTGGCAGGCGGCTCGCGAAGCGGCTCACCAGGCCGGATTGGACGCGATACTGCCCACCCGTCGCCAGAAACCGGCGGACACCGACGGCCTCACCCTCGCCGCGCCGCTGACGGCGCTCACCGACCTGCCCGCGTTCCCGACATCCAGTGTGGATGGGTACGCGGTGCGGGGGACCGGCCCGTGGAAACTCACCGGCCGCGTGCTGGCCGGTGAGACGCCGCCCCCGCTGGCGGAGGGTTGCGCGGTCGAGGTCGCCACCGGCGCGATGGTCCCGGACGGCCTGGAGGCCATCATCCGGCTGGAGGACGCCAAACTGGAGGGCGGCACCGTCTCCGGCGCCGCCCGGCCGAACCCGGAGTGGCGCGAAGTCGGTGAGGAGGCCACCGCCGGCCAGGTACTGCTCCCCGCCGGAGTCGAGATCAGCCCCACCGTCATCGGGCTGGCCGCCGCCGCGGGGCACGACACACTGGAGGTGCGGCCCCGTCCCCGGGCCGCCGTCCTCGTCTTCGGCGACGAACTCGCCACCGAGGGGGTGCCCGGGCGCGGCCGGGTGCGGGACGCCCTGGGGCCGCTGCTTCCGCCGATGCTGCGGCACGTGGGCGCGGCGCCGGTTCCGGGATTCAGTCCGCGCGGCCCCATCGAGGACACCCTGGACTCCCACGTCGCGGCGTTGCGCGCGGCGCTCGACGACGCCGACATCGTCTGCACCACCGGTGGCACGATGCAGGGTCCCGTGGACCACCTGCACGCCGCGTTGGAGGCGCTGGGCGCCGAGTACGTGGTCGATTCGGTCGCGGTGCGCCCGGGCTTCCCCATGCTGCTTGCGGCGCTACCGGGTGAACGGTTCGTCGTGGGCCTGCCCGGCAACCCGCAGTCGGCGGTGATCGCGCTCGTCTCGCTCGTGGTGCCGTTGATCGCGGGACTGACCGGGCGGCGGCTTCGCCAACTGCCGAGGGTGAAGGCGGGCGTCGACATCCCCGGCCGGGGCACCGACACGCACCTGGCACTGGTGAGGCTGGGCAAATACGGGTCCGTGGTGCCGTCTTCCCACCGTGGTTCGGCGATGTTGCGTGGCCTGGCGCAGTCGGAGGGCTTCGCGGTCATCGAGCCGGGTAAGGACGCCAAGGAGGGCGACACGGTGCTGTTCCTGCCGATTCCGGGAGACCACCGGTGATCCACGCCGAGGTCACCGACCGGCCGTTGAGCGTCGTGGACCACGAGTCCATGGTGTCGAGCCGGTCGAGCGGCGCGGTGGTCTCGTTCTCGGGCGTGGTGCGCGACCACGACCACGGTCGCCGGGTGGACCGGCTGGGTTACGAGGCGCACCCGGGCGCGGCGGAGGTGCTGCGGACGGTGGCCGCCGAGGTCGCCGAGACCCCGGGCGTGGCGGCGATCGCGGTGAGCCACCGGATCGGTGACCTCGCGATCGGTGACGCCGCACTGGTGGCGGCCGTCGCCGGCCCACACCGGGCGGCGGTGTTCGAGGCGTGCGCCCGACTGGTGGACGAGGTGAAGGCCCGCCTGCCGGTGTGGAAGCACCAGTTCTTCACCGACGGCACCGACGAATGGGTCAACTGCCCGTGACATGGTGAGCCGGCCCGGTCGCACGTGACCGGGCCGTCACCAGTCGCCGAGGGCGAGTTGGCCGTCCCGGTCCATCGTCGTGACGTGGAGCAGCCGTTGGTCGGCGGGCCGCCACACCAGGACCCGGTGGTCACCGGTGGCGGACGCCTGCACCTGCAGGTAGATCTCACCGTGGGACGCCGCCAGGACGCGGACGCCGGTGTACTCCTCGCCGATCGCGAGCAGCCACTCCCGGTCTCCGGTGTCGTCGAGGACCACGACACACCAGTCGGCCGGTTCGCCGTCCGGCAGTTCCAGGGCGGGCGAGGGGAGACAGCCCCGGACCAGCCGGGTGCCGTCGGCGAACGGGGTACCCATCCAGGCGTCCACGGGTTGGCCCGGAGCCACCCGGGGCTCCTCCGCGTCGCCGTCCCGCCAGCGCCGGGTGGCGATGTCGCCGTCCACCACCGGCGTGAACTCCACCGCCTCGCCGGTCGCGGAGTCGAAGGCGGTGGCGTCGCCCCGCCACGGCAGCGGCGTGACCGTGCCCTCGTCGGGGGAGACCGTCCACGTCCCGGTCGCGGTCGTGACCTGCAGGTGGCGTGAGTCGGGGAACCACCCGACGTCCACGGGCGCGCCCACCTCGCCGGGCAACGGCACCGCCGTGACCTCACCCGAGGTGTCCACGGTGAGCACGAGCGTCCCCGCCGAGACGGCGAACCGCGCCGAGTCGGGCGCCACGGCGCGCGGCCACAACAGCACGGCCTCCGGCCGCACGTCGAGCGCGGTGAGGTCTACCCGGCGCGCGGTGCCGTCCGGCGAGGTGACGATCGGCCAGCGCCGGTGATGGCGCAGGACCGCGGCGAACGAGTCGAGAGGGGACTCCGCCAGCGGTGGCGCGGAGCTCTCGGCCACCGCGAGGTCCACCGGGAGGCCACTGTGAACGAACGGGGTGCGGGCCACGACGTGCGGCGGCGGCAACGCCACGACCGTGTCGGTGAGCACCGTCATCTGGGAGTGCGAGTCGGTGTGCGGTGGCGTGCTCGGTTCGCCGGCGGCCTCCGCGCCACCGGGTGGGGTGACCGCCCACAGGTAGCCGGCGATCACGACGGCCACGAGTACCGCGACGATCGCCGCCGTCCGGAGCCGCCGCCTGGCCAGTCGGCCACCGGCGGCCCACGCGGTCTCGGCGAGTTCCCGCGCGGTGCCGGTCCGCGCCGGGGACGGCCCGTGCCACGGCCGGGTCGCGTAGAAGTCGACGCTGTCGATGAGGAAGCGGTCCGCGTCCGGCACCGGACCGGTCCGCCACCTGGCGGCGAGCCGGGTCGCGGCCGCCAACACGAGCCGGTCGGACACGTCGGACGCCGGATCGGCCGCGCTCGCGGCGTGGCGAAGCTCCGGTTCGGCGTTCGCCAGTACGTCGGCGAACGCGTCGAAATCGCGGCGGATGCTCATGCGCGGACCTCTTCGGTCGTCAGAGTGACCTACATGGTCGCGTACCGTGATGCGGCGCGGAGTCAGCTACCTGTCACATTCCGGTAACGAACCGTCGCGGTTCACAGCCCCAACGCGTACTCGACGTCGGTGGTCCAGCGCCGGAACCCGGAACGGGTGTAGAGCTGCACGGCGCGCGTGTTGGACTCGTCCACGTAGAGCATCACCTTCGAGAGTCCTCGGTCGCGCAGGTGGTGCAGGCCCGCCATGGTGAGGACGCCGCCGAGTTTGAGCCCCTGCGCGGCGGGCGCCACTCCGAGGACGTAGATCTCACCGATGGCGGAGTCCCCGTGTCCGTGGACCTTGGTCCAGTGGAATCCCAGCAGTTCGCCGTCCTCGACCCGTTCGGCCAGCAACAGACCGGCCGGGTCGAACCAGGGTTCCCGCTCCCGGACGGCGACGTCCCGCAGTGTCCACACGCCCTGTTCGGGGTGGTCGGCGAACGCGGCGTTGTTGACGTCCAACAGGCGTTGCTCGTCCCGGCCGGGCACGAACGCGCGGATCCGCACCTGTTCGGGGGTCTCCACCTCCGGTTCGGCGTCGGTGAGCGAGCGCCGCATCTGCCACAGCACCCGGGGCCGGGTGAACCCGTACCGGTCGGCGAGCGCGAGGGCGGACGGGTGGTCGCCGTGCGCCCAGGCGTGTAGTTCGGTGGCGCCGTGTTCCCGCGCGATCCTCACGGCCGTGGACACCAGCGCGTCCCCGAGGCCCCGTCGCCGGCGCATCGGGTGGACGACGAGTTCCATGGTGGCGGTGGCGGGATTGGACAGGCCGACGACGGCGAAACCGGCGAGTCCGGTGTCCGCGTCGCGGATCAGGAGGTGCGCGGCCTTGCCCGCGTCACCGTGCCGGAGGTCGAGGAGTGTCTGTTCTCCCAGCGCCGCGAGCCCGTCGGCGGCGGTGCCGACGTCGACGAGCGCGATGACGTCGGCGACGTCGTCGGCGGTGGGTCGGTCGAGAATGTCCACCCGGTCACGGTACGCGCGGCTGAATCTCCAGTATTCGTCGGATCGGGCGCAACCGGCCGGGCGCGCCGTGCGTGATTAGGGGTGTAACGGCCGGGGAGCCCCTGACGCACTCCGGCTGTCACGTCGGACCGAGCGCCGTGCCGGGGCGCTCGGTCCTTTTTTCGGCCATCATGGCAAGCGGTTGCCATGCGGCCGCGCGTTCCCTCCCGGCTCCTTCACCGGCCCGCTCGCCGGCCACCGCCCCGACCCCCGGCCCGCTTGGTCCCCGTCCGGTTGCCCCCTGGATCCGCTTGGTCCCCGCCATTGCGCGCTTGGTCCTCGACAAATGGGACGGTAAGCGATTTCAGGGCATGAAACGGGCACTCCGGCACCACCGGGCGGGGACCAAGCACAACCCGGCGGGGACCAAGCGGATCGATACGGCGACCCGGTGCGGCGGAGGGGACCGGGTCAGCTCAGCGCGTCGGCGGCGGCCGGGTCGCAGTCGCGCAGGAACTGGGCGCACCGGGCGGCCTCGTCCGCCTCCCCGATCGAATCGGCGGCGACACTGAGCTGGTACAGCGACTTCAGGAAACCCCGGTTCGGCTTGTGCGCCCACGGAACCGGACCGTGCCCCCGCCAGCCGGCGGCGCGCAACTGGTCCAGTCCACGGTGGTAGCCGGTCCGGGCGTACGCGTAGGCGGCGAGGTCGTCGCCGTCCTCACGGGCGGCCCCGGCGAGCTTCGCCCACGCGCCACAGAACCTCGGGTAGCGGCGAGCCGCCTCGGCGGGACCGTTCTCGGTCATGAAGGCCAGTTGTTCGGAGTCGTCGGGCAGCTTGGTCTCTTCCGGCCCGGGCAGCAGGTTACGGGTGGGCATGGTGTGACGCATCCTCCTCATACCGGCCGGTCGGACGGCCGTGACGTGTCCGCCCAGACTAAACGCCACATCCGCCGCAGCGGCCCCGCCCACCCCGTACACCCGTCGGGTGGCCGGGCGGTGTGCACCGGGCGACGACCGGATCAACCGTGGAGGGCGACCGGACTCGAAGCGGCCCACCGCCGTGGACGGGACACGCGACGGACGCCGCCGACGGCGGGCCGCCGGGATCACCGCCGGGCGTTCCCCGACCTCCCCCGAGAACGACCGGAGTCGGGGGACCGGCCTTGAAGCGTCGCACAAGGTCGGTGTCCCCCGACTCCGGTGAGACGGGTGGTGTCAGCCGGTCAGAGGCGCTGCAGTGCCGCCTTGAACGGCCCGAGGCCCAGCGAGCCCAGGTTGAGCGCGTCGGTGTGGAACTTCTTGAGGTCGAACTCGGCGCCCTTGCGCCGCTTGTAGTCCTCACGCGCGGCGAGCCAGATCCGTTCACCGACCTTGTAGGACGGCGCCTGGCCCGGCCAGCCCAGGTACCGGTTCAGCTCGAAGCGGAGCATGTCCTCCTCGATCCGGCAGTGGGCGCGCAGGAACTCCCACGCCAGTTCCGGGGTCCAGGTCTGTCCCGGCGCGAAACCGAACGGGTTGTCGGCGGGGATCTCCAACTCCAGGTGGACCCCGATGTCGACGATGACCCGGGTGGCGCGGAACGCCTGGCCGTCCAACATCCCCAGCTTGTCGCCGGGGTCGGAGAGGTAGCCGAGGTCGTCCATCAACCGCTCCGAGTACAGCGCCCAACCCTCGCCGTGGCCCGAGCACCACAGTGCCTGCCGCTGGTAACGGTTGAGCAGTTCGGAACGGTACGCGGTCTGTCCCACCTGGAGGTGGTGTCCGGGAACGCCCTCGTGGTAGACGGTGGTGACCTCGCGCCACTTCGAGAACTTCTCCTGGCCCTCGGGCACCGACCACCACATGCGGCCCGGGCGGGTGAAGTCCTCACTCGGGCCGGTGTAGTAGATCGCGCCGTCGGCGGTCGGCGCGATCATGCACTCGATGCGCCGCACCGGTTCCGGGATGTCGAAGTGCTTGTCGGCCATGTCGGCCACGGTCTCGTCGGCGAGACGCTGCATCCAGTCGCGGAACTCCGCCTTGTCGGTGATGGTGCGTTCCGGGTCGGCGTCGAGGATCTCCACCGCCTCGTCCACGGTCGCGCCCGGCTTGATCTGCTGCGCGACGGCGGCCATCTCGGTCTCGATACGGTGCAGTTCCTGCCATCCCCAGGCGTAGGTCTCCTCCAGGTCGACGGCCTCACCGAGGAAGTAACGGGACGCGCGGGCGTAACGCTCCCGTCCGACGGCGTCCTTCTCGGGAGCCTGCGGCGCCAGTTCGTCACGCAGGAAGACGGCGAACTTCGCGGTCGCCTCGCGGGCGGCGTCGGCACCGGCGCGCAGCGCGTCGGCGAGCTCACCCTCGGCGGGGGCGCCGTCCACGGTGATCCGGTCGACGAGGCCCCGCCAGAAGTCGTCGCCCTCGGCGCCGTTCCAGTTGTCGCAGTGGGAGGCGACCTCGGTGACCTGCCGGCGGGCGGCGACCCTGCCCGCGGCGGCCTCGGCGCGCAACGTCTCCGCGTACTGCTCGAACGCGACCGGGATCGCCGCGAGCCGCTTGGCGATGTTCTCGGCGTTCTCGCGGCCCTCGGTGCCCATCATGTCGAAGGTCTGCCGGACGTCGTGGACGGGACTTCCCAGCACGTTCAGGTCCAGGTGGTCGTCACCGGCGTCGTGCCGCTCGACCTGCAGTTCCAGCCGTTCGAGGATCCCCTCCTTGGCCACCCGCTCCCGCTCGTCCACGGGCTCGGTCGCCTTCAGGTCCGCGATGCACTTGCGGGCCAGGTCGATCTTGGCGGCGGTTCCCGCCGGGGAGAGGTCGTCCAGCAGATGGTCCTGGCCGGGCACGCCCAGGTAGGTGGCGGTCGTCGGGCTGATCGCGACGATGTCCTCGACGAACCGGTCGGCGATCTGATCAATACGTCTCATGGCGGCACCCTATGCCATGCCGGAGCGGCGCCGCAGTGTGATTACGGCCGCGTGATCACAGGTAGAGGCCGGTGTTGTCGTCGTCGACCCGGGGCGCGGCGACCGCGTGCACGTCACGCTCCCGCAACAGGACGTAGTCCTCGCCCTGCAGTTCCACTTCGGACCTGTCGTCGGGGTCGAAGAGCACCCGGTCGTCCACCTGGACGGAACGGACCAGCGGTCCCACCGCCACCGCGCGCGCCCAGGACAGCCGGTGACCGATGGACGCGGTGGCGGGGATGACGATGCCCGCCGTGGAACGGCGTTCCCCCTCGCTCTCCACGCTCACCAACAGCCTGTCGTGCAGCAGGCGGATCGGTAGGCCGGTCTTGGTGTCGTATGCGGTCACAGCAGCCCACCCTACCCGGGCGGTGACGGTGCCACCGAAACGAGTTGCCGCAGCGAAACCGGTGGACGGCCCGCCTCCGTCGATGCAGGATGTGCTCTCACCGGCGGCACGGGTGGGACACGCACCGTGTGGGTAACACCGTCGCCGCCGGGTATCCCCGGGCGGCGACGGCGGGTGATCGTCCGGAACCGGACGGTCGAAACCGCCGTGGTGTTCGGATACCTTGGAGCACACGCGTGAACAGAGGAGAACACCATGAGCCGGCTCGGCCGTACCGGTGCCCGTGCCAGGCAGGTGTGGGCCGCGCTCCGCCACAATCCCTATGTGGAGCGGGTGGAACAGGCCCGCCGCCGCAACGAGGACGACCTCGCGCCTCTGGAACCCCCGCCGATCGATCCGCCGGAGCCCGAGGAGATCCCGGAACCGGAACCCGAGCCCCGGTCGGACGGCATCCCCAACGGTCTGCGCATCGCCGCCGGGTGGGCGTGGCGCACCCTGATCACCGCCGCCGCCGTCATCGCGATCCTCTATCTCGCCGACATGTTGGCGGTGGTGGTCATCCCGCTGCTGATATCGCTGCTGCTGGCGGCGATGCTGCAACCGATGGTGGCGATGCTGGTGCGCTGGCACGTCCCCCGGTCGCTGGCGGCGGCCGTGGTCCTGGTGGCCGGCCTCGGGACGGTCGCGGCGGTGCTCACCTACGTCATCAACCAGTTCATCGAAGGCGTCCCCAAACTGGTGGAGAACGTCCAGGAGGGTGTCCAGACCATCCAGACCTGGGCGAAGGAGGGGCCGCTTCACCTCGAACAGAAACAGATCGACGACTTCTTCAAACAGTTGACGGAGTCGTTGAACGCCTGGCTGGCCCCCGACCCGAGCAGTGCCGCCGAGACGACGGCGGTGACCCTGGGCGTCGCCATGAACATCCTCACCGGCCTGTTCCTGGTGCTGTTCGTCACCTTCTTCTTCATGCGCGACGGCCGCAAGATCTGGACGTTCCTGGTCAAGATGCTGCCCGCCAACGCCTTCGAGCCGATGATGCGGGCGGGGAACTCCTCGTGGCGGACGCTGGTCTCGTTCGTGCGCGCCACGATCCTGGTCGCGGTGATCGACGCGGTCGGCATCGGCGCGGGCCTGGTGCTGTTGGACGTCCCGTTGGCGATCCCGTTGGCGGCGTTGGTGTTCCTGAGCGCCTTCGTCCCGATCGTGGGTGCGACGGTGTCGGGCGCGGTCGCGGTGTTGGTGGCGCTGGTCGGCGACGACTGGATCACCGCGCTGATCGTGCTGGGCCTGGTCCTGGCCGTGCAGCAGTTGGAGGGCAACGTCCTGCAGCCGCTCCTGATGGGGCGGGCGGTGAGCATCCACCCGTTGGCGGTGGTGCTGGCGGTGAGCGCGGGAATGGTGCTCGGCAGCATCATCGGCGCGCTGATCGCGGTGCCGATCGTCGCGGTGGTGAACGCGGGTGTGCGGCAGTTGCGCGCCCGACCGCTGCCGGTGGAGGAGTCACCCCCTCCCGGTAGCGTCTCCACGTGACCAAACCGACAGTCGATCAGCTCCTGGAGGCGGCGGTCTCGGCCGTTCCGGCCGGTGAGATCCGCACCGGTCAGCAGCAGATGGCCACCGCCATCGCCGAATCCCTGGAAACCGGCGTCCACCTGCTGGCGCAGGCCGGCACCGGCACCGGCAAGTCGTTGGCGTACCTGGCGGCGGCCCTGTTGTCGGACGGCCCCGTCGTGGTGTCGACGGCGACGTTGGCGTTGCAGTCCCAGTTGATCGCGACGGACCTGCCCCGGTTGGTGGACGCGGTGGCGCCGGTGCTGGGCAGACGGCCGACGTTCGCGGTGTTCAAGGGGCGTCACCACTACCTGTGCGCGGCGAAGGTCGGCACCGACGAGGAGGAAGAGGGGACGCTGTTCGACGACGGGGACGACGGCGGCTGGCTCGGGCAGCGGTCGCGGCTGGGCAAGGACATGTCCCGGTTGACCGACTGGGCGTCGGACACCGGCACGGGCGACCGGGACGACCTCGACCCGGGTGTCTCCGACACGGCGTGGCGGCAGGTCTCGACGTCGGCGCGCGACTGCGTGGGGGCGTCGAACTGCCGGTGGGGTACCGAGTGTTTCGCGGAGGCGGCCCGGGAACGCGCCCGGTCGGCCGACATCATCGTCACCAACCACGCGCTGCTGTCGATCGACCTGCTGCACGGCCGTTCGATCCTGCCCGATCACAGGCTCCTCGTCATCGACGAGGCGCACGAACTCGCCGACCGGGCGACCTCGGCGGCCCGGGCGGAGCTGCACGCGAGCGGCGTGGACCGGTTGTCGCGTCGTTCCACGAAGATATGCGGCAACGACATGAGCGGGCGGCTGGCCGAGATCGCCGATCACCTGGGCGTCGCGATAGCCGACTGCCCGCAGACCCGGTTGCTGACGCTTCCGGAGTCGCTGCGTGAGGCGTTGACCCTGTTGGAGGGGGCGTGCCGGGAGGCGGTGTCGGGCATCGGGAACGTGCGTCCCGACGCCGCCGACTACATGGCGCGCACCCAGTTGAAGGCGCAGCTCACCGAGGCGCAGGAGACCGCGCAACGTTGCCTGATCGACGCCGACTCCGACGTGCGGTGGTGTGAGGGCGACGGCCGGGGGCGCGCGCTCGTGGTGGCGCCGTTGTCGGTCGCGGGCGTACTCGGCGAGGAGCTGTACGCCGACCGGGTCGTGGTGGCGACCTCGGCGACCCTGACGTTGGGCGGCGGGTTCGACACCGTCGCGGGTTCACTGGGGCTGTCGAAGGAGAACGAGCACACCGGCGAGGGCGGTCCCGCGGGTGTCCACACCGGGCCGGTGTGGCGTGCGCTCGACGTGGGTTCGCCGTTCGAGTACCGCAAGCAGGGCATCCTGTACGTGGCGGCCGGGCTGCCGCGTCCCACCGCCTCGGGTCTGTCGGACGCCGCCGCCGACGAACTGGTCAGGTTGACGACCGCCCTGGAGGGCCGGACGCTGGGCCTGTTCTCGTCGCGGCGGGCGGCCGACACCGCCGCGGAGGTGTTGCGCGCCCGCACCGACCTGCCGGTGCTGTTGCAGGGTGAGGAGACCCTGCCGCTGCTGGTGAAGAAGTTTAAGGCGGATCCGCGTACCTGCCTGCTGGGGGTCATGTCGCTGTGGCAGGGCGTGGACGTGCCGGGTGACGCGTGCCAGTTGGTGGTCATCGACCGGTTGCCGTTCCCCCGTCCGGACGAGCCGTTGTCGGCGGCGCGCGCGGCGGCCGTGGACGCGGCGGGCGGTTCGGGGTTCGCGGCGGTGAGCGTGCCGCACGCGGCGATCCGGTTGGCGCAGGGTGTGGGCCGGTTGATCCGCACCGCGAGTGACAAGGGGGTCGCGGCGGTGCTGGATCCGCGGCTGCACACCGCGCGCTCGTATGGTCCATATCTCAGAAAAACCTTGCCGCCGTTGTGGTACACGACAGACGGGGACAAAGTTCACGCCGCGTTGCGGCGGCTGGCGGCCCGCCCGGTGGACTCCACGCGCGGATCTTGAAGGTAAAGGTATCGTGAACGGCGGCGTCGCCATTCGGTGATGCCTGTCTATGTTGTGCTCACGAGGTGACAGGTGCGCTTTTCACTGCGACCCCAGGACGACACGTTCTACAAGTTCTTCACAGACGCGGCTCAGAACATCGTCAAGGGCACCGCGATCCTCGCAGAACTGGCGGAGCCGGAGGCGGACGTCCAGTCCGTCTCGGAGCGGTTGGTGGAGGTCGAACACGCCAACGACGAGATCACGCACGAGTTGTACAACAAGATCAACTCGACGTTCGTGACCCCGTTGGACCGCGAGGACATGTACGCGCTCGGTTCGCAGCTCGACGACGTCATGGACCACATCGAGGCGGCCGGGAACCTGGTCTACCTGTACGGCCTGTCGGAGCTTCCCGCGCCGCCGCGCGAGATGGTGGAACTGCTCAACGTGCTGGTGGCGCAGGCCGCGATCACCGTCCAGGCGATGCCGAAGCTGAAGGGCATGGACGCCTCGCTGCGGGACTACTGGATCGAGTGCAACCGGTTGGAGAACGACGGCGACCGGGCGTACCGGATGCTGCTGGTGCGGTTGTTCTCCGGGGAGTACGAGGCGCTGACCGTGCTGAAGCTGAAGGAGGTCGCCGACGAGTTGGAGAAGGCGTGCGACGCCTTCGAGCACGTCGCTAACACCGTCGAGACGATCTCGGTTAAGGAATCCTAAGTGGATCCGGTTCTCATCGGCGTCATCGCCGTCATCCTGGCGGCGATGGTCTTCGACTACACCAACGGCTTCCACGACGCCGCCAACGCCATCGCCACCTCGGTGTCCACCCGGGCGCTGTCGCCCCGGCAGGCGCTCGCGCTGGCCGCGGTCGGCAACTTCGTCGGCGCGCACCTCGGCGCGAAGGTCGCCCAGACCGTCGGTTCGGGGCTCGTCGACATCCCGCAGGAGAGCGTGGGGTTGTCGGTGGTGTTCGCCGGGGTGGTCGGTGCCATCACCTGGAACCTGATCACCTGGTGGTTCGGGTTGCCCTCGTCGTCCTCGCACGCCCTGATCGGCGGCCTGGTCGGCGCGACCATCGTCGGCGGCTACGAGGTGCTGTGGGGCGGTCTGCTCGACAAGGTCGTGCTGCCGATGGTTATCTCCCCGGTCGTGGGCCTGACGCTGGGCTTCGTCGTCATGATCGCCATCCTGTGGATCTTCCGCCGCGGCAACCCGCGCAAGCTCAACCGCGGTTTCAAGGTCGCCCAGTCGATCTCGGCGGCGGCGATGGCGGTCGGCCACGGTATGCAGGACGCCGCCAAGACCATGGGCATCGTGGTCCTCGCGTTGTACGTCGGCGGTTTCCAGGACAACACCGAGCACATCCCGGAGTGGGTGTTCATCAGTTCGGCGGCGGTCCTGGCGGCGGGTACCTACGCGGGTGGTTGGCGGATCATCAAGACGCTGGGACGTAAGGTCATCGACCTGGGTCCGCCGGAGGGTTTCGCGGCCGAGACCGTCGCCAGCGGCGTGCTCTACACCAACGCCCTCGTGTTCGGCGCCCCCATCTCGACCACCCACACCATCACCTCCGCGATCATGGGCGTGGGAACGACGAAGGGCCTGGCCGCCGTGCGCTGGGGTGTCGCCGGGAACATCGTGACGGCGTGGATCCTGACGTTCCCGGCCGCCGCCGCGGTGGCCGCCGGGGTGTACTACCTGGTGCGCCCGCTGTTCTGACCCGCCCCCTTTCATACGCCTCGGGTGGCCTGAGGCCCACCGGCGCGCCCGGAACGTGACGACGTGTCCGGTTCGGTCTCGGCCTGCGCCCACCCGAGGCGCGCCAGTCGCCGCCCGAGCGACTGAACCGTCGTTAAGTACCGGGCGGTATCGTCACGGACGTGGACGCCTACCTCATCGACGCGGTGCGCACCCCCTTCGGCAAACACGCCGGAGGCCTGTCGCACATCCGCCCCGACGACCTCGCCGCCCTCCCGCTCGCCCGCCTGCTGGAACGCAACCCGTGGCTGGACCCGGCCGACATCGACGACGTGATCCTCGGCGACACCAACGGAGCGGGGGAGGACAACCGCAACGTGGCCCGGATGTCGGCGCTGCTGGCCGGACTGCCGGTGTCGGTCCCCGGTGTCACCGTCAACCGGTTGTGCGCCTCGGGCGCCGAGGCCGTCGTGCAGGCCGGCCGCATGATCCGCGCCGGAGACGCCGAGACCGTGCTCGCCGGCGGGGTCGAGTCGATGAGCCGGGCCCCGTTCGTCCTTCCCCGGCCCGACCGGGCGTTCCCCCGCACCCTGGACCTCGTCGCGACGCAGGTCGGCTGGCGGTTGACGAACCCCCGGTTCGCCCCCGAATGGGTCACGTCGCTGGGTGAGTGCGCGCAGCGGGTCGCCGCCGAGTTCGGCATCGGCCGCGCCGCGCAGGACGAGTGGGCGGTGCGCAGCCACGAACTGGCCGACGCGGCGTGGCGGGCCGGCCGGTTCGACGACCGGGTGATGCCCGTCGACTCGGTGACCCGCGACGAGAGCATCCGGCCCGGAACCGACACGGCGGTGCTGGCCGGGCTGCGTCCCGCGTTCACGCCCGACGGCGCCGTGACGGCCGGCAACTCCTCACCGATCAACGACGGCGCGGCGGCGGTACTGGTGTCCGGCCAGCCCGGCGAGGCGCCGATGGGGCGACTGGTGTCCGCCGTCACCGTGGGTGTCTCCCCGGAGCGGTTCTCGATCGCCCCGGTCGACGCGGTGCGCAAGGTGCTGACCCGGTCCGGCCTCGACTTCTCCGACGTCGCCGTGTGGGAGTTCAACGAGGCGTTCGCCGCCATGGTGCTGTCCTGTCTGCACGAACTCCCCGAGGTGCCCCGCGAGCGTGTCAACATGCAGGGCGGGGCGATCGCCTTCGGACACCCACTGGGAGCGTCGGCACCGCGTATCATCATTGACCTGTGTGACCAATTGCGCCGACGGGGCGGCGGATACGGGGTGGCCGCGGCGTGCATCGGCGTCGGGCAGGGCATGGCGGTGGTGGTACATGTTGACTGAACCGAACCTGCGGCGGGTTCCCGCGGCGTTCGCGGAACGGGCGAGGGCGTTCTACCGCGACGGCGCGACCGCCGTGGAGCCGCGCCGCGCCGCGACCGTCATGGTGCTGCGCGACCTCCCCCACGTGGCGGGCGCCTGCGGCGGGATCGAGGTGTACCTGATCCGGCGGCGGCCCACCATGGCGTTCGCGGGCGGACTGTACGCGTTTCCGGGCGGCGGGGTGGATCCGGCCGACATCGACGTGCAGTCGGCGGCGCTGCGGGAGGTGCGGGAGGAGACCGGCCTGCGGCTGCGGGAACTGCACGCGTGGAGCCGGTGGATAACCCCGGAGTTCGAACCGCGCCGCTACGACACCTGGTTCTACGTGGCCCGGCAGCCCGACGACGTCCAACCGCAGGACGTCGGCGGCGAGGCCGACTGGGTGGGGTGGCTCTCGCCGGCCGAGGCGCTGCGGGACCACGGCGCCGACATGCTGCCTCCGACGGCGGTGGCGCTCAGCGAACTGTCGCGGCACCTGACCGTCGACAGTGTCCTGGCCGCCGCCGAGGAACGTGACCTCTCCCCGGTGCTGCCACGGATCCGGCTCGACGACGGCGCCGCCCGCATCTGTCTTCCCGGCGACCCGGACTATCCCGCGTGACGGTTTCACCGCTTCCGGAACGGGCCCGGTTACCGGTAGCCTGAGTACATGTCCCACGACACCCCGCCGAGGATCACCGGTGAGGTGCTCGCCTCCGACGCCGAGCGCGAGGCGACCATCGCCCGGCTGAACGTCGCGGTGTCGGAGGGCCGGTTGACCATCGACGAGTTCGGCGACCGGAGCGCGGCGGTGTACCGGGCACGGACCCGCGGCGAACTCACCCGGTGCCTGACGGGACTGCCCGAACCGGACACCGTGGTCCTCGCCGCCGACCCGTCCGCCCCCGGTGTCCGGTTGGCGCTGGGGAGCATCCGGCGGGACGGCCAGTGGCGGCTCCCCCCGGTGCACCGGATCGCCGTCACGATGGGGACCGTCAAGCTCGACCTGCGGGACGCGGCGTTCGCCGCCCGGGTCACGGACCTGTCCGTCGACGTGCGGTACGGCACGGTGAAGGTCGTCGTGCCCGCGCACGTGCGGTTGGAGGTCACCGGTTCCACCCGGGTCGGTTCCCGGCGCGCGGAGGACAATCCGCTGCCGGAGTCGATGCCGGCGATGACGGTGCGGTTGCACGTGACGACCGTCGTCGGGAGCGTGAAGGTGTACGTCGCCGACGGCGGTGACCGGCGCCGCCGGTTCTGGTGACTGCCGCCCGATCGTCGATCCGGCGGTACGCGCCCGGTCGTTGACACGTACCGCCGTCACGGTCAACCGCCGTGCGCGCGACCGTAGATCTTCTCGAAGTGGTCCTCGTAGGTCTCGGTCACCCAGGTGTTCTGGACCCGCAGGACGGCCTCGTCGTTGTCGGTCAGGGCGTGCGAGGTCAGGTTGTGGGAGCCGGTGAAGACCACCTTGCGCCATTCACCGTTGTACTTCGCGTCTATGACGATGAACTTGTGGTGCAGGTTGGTGTACCTGACCTTGGAGTTCGGGAGCGGCCCGGTCTGGACCCACTCCTGGTGGTCCTTGTACTGGGTCACGACCTTGACGTTGCAGCCCATCTCGTGGAGTTCCTCGAGCCGCCGGGCGACCGCGTCGCGTGGGCGGGTGAACAGGCTCATTGCGACCCAGATCTTCTTGTCGTCGTCACGGCAGTCGGTGACGTTGTCCAGGATCGCGACGATGTTGTCGCCGTCGGTCCGGGGGTACACGTATCCCTTGGTGGCGAGGTCTCCGGTGGCGTGCCGGTCGTCGTTGCGCCAGGTGTCGCCGTCGTGCGTCCAGCTTCCACGCTGGAGCCGGTTCCAGTAGTCGGCGTAGAAGCGCCACAGCTTGTGGTCGCCGATCACGCGGATGGAGTCGTTGTACTTGCCCATCTGGTTGGTGGTCAGGTTGGTGGAGGTGAGCACTGTGGAGTAGGTGCCGTCGATCCGGAACAGGAAGAACTTGTTGTGGTTGATCTTGTTCCCGAGGCAGGCGGCGACGCAGTGCGTCATCGTGACACCCTCGCGCTTGAACAGCCGGTAGGCCGCGGTGTCGGCCTCCTTGTTGTAGTCGTCGAGGACGACGCGGACGTCGGCACCCCGGTCGGCGGCGCCGGCCAACGCCTCGGCGACCGCGGTACGGCTCCACTTGTACATGGTGGCGCGGATGATGTCGCCGTCTCCGGCGGTGGCGGCCACCTGGACCAGGCGCTTCTCGATGACCGTGTCGGTGCCGTTCGCCCCGGGGTCGGAGAAGCAGACCTCGTAGTGGCCCTCGGCGGTGCAGCCGGCGGGCGCGGCGGCGAGACGGGCCTCGGCGTTGGCCTGCGGGGCGCTGATCAGGGTGGCGGCCACCGTTACGGCGAGTATCGCGGCGAGACCGACCCACCGGGCATTCATTCTTTTAGATTTGGCTATTCGGGGCATTCGGGGAGTGTATTGAGGCGGCGCACCCCCCCACCGGCCCACGTGAGACCCCGGCGGCGAGGCGTCACACCGCGCCGCCGGGAGTCCGGTCCGCCGCCCTGCCTCAGCGCTGGTAGACCGGTGTCACCACGGCCCGGGCGACGGTGTGGAACGTCAGGTTGAAGCCCGCGACCGCCGGTGAGGCGTCGGCGGGGACGTCGAGCGCGTCGGTGTCGAGCGCGTGCACCGCGAACAGGTAACGGTGCAGGTGATCGCCCGGTGGGGGTGCGGCACCGCCGTAACCGGCCTGCCCCATGTCGTTGCGGAGCATGAACGCACCGCCCGGCAGTTCGGCGCCCGGCTCTCCGGCACCGGTCGCCAGGTTGGTCACGTCGGCGGGCAGGTTCAGCAGTACCCAGTGCCACCAGCCGGACGCCGTCGGCGCGTCCGGGTCGAAACAGGTGACGGCGAAGCCCCGGGTCTCGGCCGGGAACCCGGACCAGGTCAACTGCGGGGAGGTGTTGCCGCCGTCGAAGGTGTGGGCGTCGGCCAGCATCTCGCCGTCGCGGATGTCGTCGGACACCACGGTGAATCCGGCCACCTTGGGCAGGAAATCGTAAGGCCACGGTGCCCTGGGACGTTCCAGCATTTCTCCTCCGTTGCGCGCGGTGGGCGATATCGGCTACCGCGCACCGTACCGGATTGACCTGACCGAAGGTGCGCACCGGATGCACCCGGTTCGTCACCAGCGCGACGGTCGTCTCGCGCGCGAAGTCCACCACCAGGGATGTCCCGGTGAACCCGGTGTGCCCGACGGCGCCGGTGAGCGGGCCGGTGTTCGCCACGTCGTCGATCCGGATCCCCAGGCCCTGGTCGAAGTCGGGCGTGTGGACGTGCCGGCGGGTCATGAGTCCGGTCGTGGCGGCGTCGAGCAGCCGGTGGGTCCGCAGCGCCTCACCGAACCGCCACAGGTCGTCGGCCGTACCGAACAGTCCGGCGTGTCCCGCCACGCCGCCCAGCGCGTGCGCCGTCTCGTCGTGGACGGTGCCCCGGACCAGTCCGCGCGGCTTGAACTCGGTGGCGGCGATCCGTTCCCGCGCCGACTCCGGCGGCCGGAAACCGGTGTCGGCGAGTCCGAGCGGTGCCGTGACCTCGCGCCGCACCAACCGGTCGAGCGGTTCGCCGGTCGCGGCCTCCAGGTACCAGCCGGTCAGGATGAACGACACGTCGGAGTACCGGTGCGCCGTACCCGGGGGCGTCTCCGGGGCCGTCGACAGGACCAGGTCGCGCCGGTCGGCGGCGGACACGTCCCGCACCGGGACACCGGCGGGCAGCCCGGCGGTGTGGGTCAGCAGGTGGCGCAGGGTGACGGTGTCGGCGGCGGTGTATCCGGGCAGGTAGTCGGCGACCGGCCGGTCCAGTCCGAGCCGCCCGGCCTGGACGAGCCGCAGCGCGGTGACCGTGGTGAACAGTTTCGTCAGCGACGCCAGGTCGAACACCGAGTCGGGCCGCACCGGCGGGCGTTCCGCCGCGACGGTGCCGTCCGCGTCGGCGTAACGGACCAGTTCGCCCACGGCCGCGCGGGCGACGGGTTCACCGGCGACACCGATCACCGCGACGGCGGCGGGGGCCTGCGCGGGCACCGCCGCACGCAGCGCTTCGCGCAGTTCCGCTTCGGCCGTCATGACCGGTCCGGGACGGCGATGTCGTGCTCCCGCGCCCAGGTGAACAGTTCGGCCTCGGCCTCCTCGCGGGTCAGCGGCCCGCGTTCGAGGCGCAGTTCCTTGAGGTGCCGCCACGCCTCGCCCACCATCCGGCCGGGCGGGATGTCCAGCAACCGCATGATCTCGTTGCCGTCGATGTCGGGCCGTACCCGCGCCAGGTCCTCGTCGGCGGCGATGCGGGCGATGCGCTCCTCCAGGGCGTCGTAGTCGGCGGCGAGCCTGGCCGCCTTCCGCCGGTTGCGGGTCGTGCAGTCCGACCGGACCAGCTTGTGCAGCCTCGGCAGGTAGGCACCGGCGTCGGTGACGTAACGCCGCACCGCCGAGTCGGTCCACTCGCCCCGGCCGTAACCGTAGAACCGCAGGTGCAGGGCGATCAGTTCACTGATCTCGGTGATGTCGTCCTTGGGGAACCGCAACGCGCGCAGTCGTTTGCGGGCCATGCGGGCGCCGACGAGTTCGTGGTGGTGGAACGTGACCCGGCCGTCCGGGCCGTGTCCCTTGGTGTCGGGTTTGCCGATGTCGTGCAGCAGTGCCGCGATCCGCAGGGTGACGTCGGGGCCGTCCTCCTCCAGGCCGATGGCGTTGCGGACGACCGTGAGGGTGTGCTCGTAGACGTCCTTGTGCTGGGCGTGCTCGTCGATCGCCATCCGCAGCGCGGGCAGTTCGGGCAGGAACCGGTCGGCGAGTCCGGTGTCCACGAGCAGCCGCAGGCCCCGGACCGGGTCGGCGGCCCCCATCAGCTTGACGAACTCGTCCCGGACCCGTTCGGCGGTGATCCGGTCGAGGTCGGCGGCCATGTCGGCCATCGCGGTGCGCACCGGCCCGTCCACCTCGAATCCGAGCTGGGCCGCGAACCTGGCCGCGCGCAGCATCCGCAGCGGGTCGTCCGCGAAGGAGTCCTGCGGCGTGCCGGGTGTGCGGATCACCTGCCTGGCGAGGTCGCCGATCCCGTCGAACGGGTCGCTGAACTCGTGGTCGGGCAGCGACACGGCCATGGCGTTGACGGTGAAGTCGCGGCGGCGCAGGTCGTCGGTGAGGTTGTCGCCGTACGCGACCTGCGGGTTGCGGCCGACCCGGTCGTAGGAGTCGGCGCGGAACGTCGTCACCTCCACCCGCTCGCCCCTGAACATGGCGCCGATGGTGCCGAAGGCGCGGCCGGTGGTCCACGTCGTGGTGCCGTGCTCCTCCAACAACGCGAGGGTCTGGTCGGGATGCGCGCTCGTGGCGAAGTCGAGGTCCTGGCTTCCACGGCGCAGGATCGCGTCGCGGACGGGGCCGCCCACCAGATGCAGCTCATGGCCCGCCCGCGTGAACACCTCACCGAGAGCGTCGGCCACTGGGGGGACGGTGATTCGGGTTCCGATACGGTCTGACATCGATCGGAAAGCTTATCGGAAGGCGTCGGCGTGACTGAGACGAAAGCGTCCCCACCGAGTCTGGCGCGCCACGGCGTGATCATGGCCGCCGGTTCCCTGGTGTCGCGGATCACCGGGTTCCTCCGGAACGTCGTGATCGGCGCGGCGCTGGGCGCCACGGTGCTGGGCAACGCCTACACAACGGCGCAGTACTTCCCGCAGATGCTGTACGAGTTGCTGATGGGCGGCGTGCTGACCAGCGTCGTCGTCCCGTTGATCGTCAAGGCCCGTAACCGGGACCTCGACGGCGGCGAGGCGTACACGCAGCGGCTCCTGACGCTCGCCGTGACGTTCCTGGCGCTGGCGACGGTGTGCATCGTCGCCGCCGCGCCGTGGCTGACGACGCTGGCGACCGAGGAGAACCACGAACTGGTCACCCGGTTGAGCTACTTCATGCTCCCGGCGATCTTCTTCTACGGCCTGTGCGCGCTGCTCCAGGCGGTGCTCAACACCCGTGAGCACTTCGCCGCGCCGATGTGGGCGCCGATCCTCAACAACATCGTGATCATCGTGGTCGGCGCGGTGTTCTTCGCGATGTACACCTCGAACGCGGCCACCAGCGACGCCATCACCGGTGGCAGAGTCACGACCGACATGGTGCTGGTGCTGGGCCTGGGGACGCTCGCGGGCATCGTCGTGCAGTCGCTCGCGTTGTGGCCGGCGATCCGGAAGGTCGGCTTCCGGTGGCGGTGGCGCTGGGACCTGCGGCATCTCGGCCTGGGTGAGATCGGGCGGCTGGGCGGCTGGATCCTGTTGTACGTCGGCCTGAACCAGGTCGCGATGATGGTGCTGATCCGGTTGGCCAACATGGCGTTCGACAACGCCGAGCCGGGTGTGGCGACCCCCGGGCCGATCAACTACAACAACGCGTACCTGATCATGATGATGGCGCACGGCATCATCGCGGTGTCGATCATCACGGCGCTCATGCCCCGGTTGTCGCAGGCGGCCTCGGAGGGCCGGTTCGGCGCCGTGGCCGCGAACCTCTCCTCGGGCACCCGACTATCCACTCTGGCTCTGGTGCCGATCACGACGGTGTACATCGTGCTGGGCACGCCGTTGTCGGTGCTGCTGTTCAACTGGGCCAACTTCGACTTCGAGAGCGCCGCCGCCACCGGTGTCATCGTCGCGGTCGCGGGCCTGGCGTTGCTGCCGTTCGCGATCAGCCAGTTGCAGACCTTCGCGTTCTACGCCATGACCGACGCCAAGACCGTCGCGCTGATCAACATCCCGGTCGTCGCGGTCCGGGTCGGGGCCTGCGTCCTGGCGTACCTGCTGCTGCCGCCGCAGTACGTCGTCGCCGGACTGATGGGGGGCCTGGGCCTGTCGTTCGTGGTGACGGTGATCCTGTCGACGGTGTACCTGCGCCGCCGGGTGGGCCTGCTGGGCATGAACCGGATCGTGTGGACCTGGGTCCGGCAGTTGATCGCCGGTGCCGTCGCCGGGCTAGCCGGTTACGGTGCGCTGCAACTGCTTCCGAGCGCGGAGGCGAGCAAGCCGGTGCTCATCGGGGTGCTGGCCGGGGTCGGCGCGCTGATCCTGGTCGTGTACTTCGCGGTCGCGTTCCTGCTGCGCATCTCGGAGATCACCGACATGGCCGGGATGGTGCGCGCGAAACTCGGGCGCTGACGACCACGACCACCACAACGCGACGGTGACGTCACGTTCGGTGGTATCGCGACGTCGGCGGGCCGGTGGCACGGTCGGAGGACACGACTGGCCGCGGCGACCGTGATCCGACTACTCTGAAACCTGCGTGCCGCCCGGATTCCGGCTGCGGCACGGTCAGACCGGCCTGCGTCGCAGACCGCCGGCGAAGAACGCCGAAGCACCGACCGGATGGAGGATGACGTGGCAGGGGTGGCTACTCCTTCGATAGGAGACCTGCTCGCCGACCGTTACAGCCTGGCCGCGCACATCAACGACGACTCCTCGGGACGCCAGGTGTGGCGCGGGATGGACGTCCTGTTGAACCGTCCGGTCACTGTGGTGCTTCGCATCCCCGGCGGCGACGCCGCCGAGGAGATGCTCGCCGCCGCCGTGGCCGCGAGCCGGGTGAACCATCCCAACATCGTCGGCGTCTACGACGCCGTCGACCAGGGTGACTGCGCGTACGTGGTCAGGGAGTGGGTCGAGGGACAGTCGTTGCGGGACGCGATCTCCGCGACCGCGTTGGAAGTCGTCGACGTCGTGGAGATCGTGCAGTGCGTGGCGGCGGCGGTGGCGGCCGTCCACGCGACCGGTGTCGCACACGGCAACATCCACCCGGGCACGGTGCTGCTGTCCACCGACGACCGTGCCGTGTTGGCCGATCCCCGTGCCGACGCCACCGCCACCCAGGTGGGAGACGTGCGCGCACTCGGCGCGACCCTCTACTGTGCTCTCACCGGCGGCTGGCCCCGCACCGTGCCGGGCCCGGTGTCGCTTCCCGACGGTCCGGTCGACGCCGGCGGCGACCCGCTCCCGGTGTCGCAGGTGCGCGACGACGTCCCGGAACGCCTCGACACCCTCGTCTCGGAGCTGCTGTCGGCGCAGATCGCGCCGCCCTCGGCGGCGGACCTGTCCACGGAACTGTCCCGGCTGGCGCGCATCGCCGACGACAGCACCGGCGCCCTCGCCCTCGTGACCCCCGATCCCGACCGGCCGCAACCGCCGCTGCCGCCCCGCTCGATGCGGAAGCGGCTCCTGGTGGGCGCCGGCGCGTTGGTCGGACTCGCGATCGCCGGACTCATCGCCGCGATGGTGCTGATCCCCGGTGAACAGCCCACCGACCCCGGTGAGACCGCGCAGAACCAGACCGGCGAGGAGGCGGGACAGGAGGACGACACCCCCGCCGAACCGACCCGCCTCGAACTCTCCCCCGACCGGATAACGGTCGTCGATCCCGACGACGGCGACGACAGCGCCCGGCAGAACCCCGGGTTCGTCGTCGACGGCGACGGCGGCACCGCCTGGAAGACCAGCGTCTACAAGCAGGTCGACTGGGGAGGTTTCAAGGAGGGCATGGGCCTGTTGATCGACCTCGGTGAGGAACACGAGGTCGCCACGGTCAACCTGCGGATGTCGGTGTCCGGCACGACCGTCGGCGTCTACGTCGGTGACCCCGGGATGCCGGGCACCACACCGGAACTGACGGTCATCGCCGAGGCGCAGGACGACGCGGGGGAGTCGGTCACCTTCACCCCCGTCACCGACGCGCCCGCGACCAGGTACCTGCTGGTGTGGTGCTCGGTCCCGGCCGAACTCGGATTCGAGCAGTACCAGTGGACCGTCACCGAGATCGAGGTGTTCGCCCGCTGATGTCCGGTGCGCCATGAACGACTTGGAGTCGCTGTCCGATCCGGAGCTGCTGCGCCGGCACGTGATCGACGGTGACCGGGACGCGTTCGGCGAACTGTTCCGGCGTCACCGGGAGCGGCTGTGGGCGGTGGCGCTGCGCACCCTCTCCGACCCCGAGGAGGCCGCCGACGCGTTGCAGGACGCCATGGTGAACGCGTACCGGTCGGCGGCCAAGTTCCGGGGCGACGCCGCCGTCACCACCTGGCTGCACCGCATCGTGGTCAACGCCTGCCTGGACCGGATCCGGCGCCGGCAGGCCAGACCCGCCATACCCATGTCGGACCGGCTGCCGGAACCGGCGCCGCCGGAGGGCAGACCGGACCAGGCCGACGTCCTCGCGGTACGGGACGCGCTGGCCCGGCTCAGCTTCGAACACCGCGCGGTGGTGGTGTACGTGGACATGCTGGGTTACCCGGTGGCCGACGTCGCGGCGATCCTGGAGATCCCCACCGGCACCGTCAAGAGCCGCGCGTCGAGAGCCCGGTCACAACTGGCCGCTTTGCTGGCGGAACCGGGGAACCGGCCCGGCACCGGTGCCGTCCCATCCACGGGGCGTACCGACTCGCGCCAGGGGACCGCCCGAACCGGAGAGGAGGGGACGAGATGACCACGCCGGTGACACCACCACCCGACGGCCGGGACGCCCGCCTCCGCGACCGGTTGGCCGCCGCCTCGGCCGACTACGAGGCACTGCCCACCGCCGTGGCCGACCGGCTCGACAGGGTGCTGGCGGAGCTGCCGCCGCTGGAGGCGCCGCAGACCGACCGGCCCGCGCCCGCGCGTCCCCGCCCGTGGTGGCGGCGACGCCTCGCACTGGCCTCGGCCGCCGGCACCGGTACGGCCGTCATCGTCGCGGCACTGTTCCTGGCGACCCAGCCGTTGCAGACCGGCGGCGCGGAGGACGCGGCCGAGCCCGCCCTCGAACGGGAGGAGTCCGCCGCGTCCGAGCCGGAGGCGGGCGCACCGGAGGGCGGTGAGGACACCCCGCTCGGCACGCAGGGCGAGCCCGGCTACGTGGTCACCTACTCGGGCCACGACTACGCCCCCGGGCAGGACATGGAGTTCGCGCTGGCCGCGACCGGCGACGTCTCGGTCAAGGGCCTCGACCCCGGCCTGCAGGTGATCGCCGCCGACCCGGACGCGTTGACCGGTTGTGTCTCCGCCGTGGAACGCTACTTCGGTGGGACCGCCGTGGCCGTGGACTTCGGCACCTTCGAGGACTCCCCCGCCGTCGTGGTCGTCGTCTCCTCCGTGACCGGCGGCGGCACGATCGCCGCGCAGGGGCCGGGCTGCGCCGACGGCACGCTCGACCTCTACCACTCGCAGTCGTTCGCCTGACCGGGAACCGCGCTCCCTCGCACCGGCCGCGGCGCCGGTGTGGTGCGTTCACAATCACGGTGGCGTGGGCCGCGCCCCGGAATGCCCGTCCGTACCATGACGTTGACGATGGCGACGCACCGCGCCAGCACGCTAAGGAGCATGTCAGTGACCGAGATCCGCAACGTGATCATCATTGGTTCGGGCCCGGCCGGGTACACGGCCGCGCTCTACACCGCCCGCGCGAACCTGCGCCCGCTGGTGATCGAGGGGGCCGAATCGGGTGGCGCGTTGATGACCACGACCGACGTGGAGAACTTCCCCGGTTTCGCCGACGGCATCATGGGGCCGGACCTCATGGACAACATGCGTAAGCAGGCGGAACGGTTCGGTGCGGAGCTGCTGACCGACGACGTGACCAAGGTCGAACTCACCGGCGACGTCAAGACCGTCTGGGTCGGTGACACCGTCTTCAAGGCCCACGCCGTCATCCTGGCCACCGGTTCGGCCTGGCGTCCGCTCGGCGTGCCCGGCGAGAAGGAACTGCTGGGACACGGCGTCTCGGCGTGCGCCACCTGTGACGGGTTCTTCTTCAAGGGCCAGGACATCGTCGTGGTCGGCGGCGGCGACTCCGCGATGGAGGAGGCCACGTTCCTGACCAAGTTCGCCGAGTCGGTGACGATCGTGCACCGCCGCGACGAGTTCCGGGCCAGCAAGATCATGGCCGACCGCGCCCTGGCGAACCCGAAGATCAAGGTCCGCTGGAACAGCGTCGTCGACGAGGTCCTCGGCGAGGGCAAGGTCTCGGGCGTCCGGCTGCGCGACACCGTCACCGGTGAGAGCGAGACCGTACCGGTCACGGGTGTGTTCGTCGCCATCGGGCACGACCCGCGCAGCGGGCTGTTCTCGGAGCAGGTCGACACTGACGAGGGCGGTTACGTCCTCGTGGAGGCCCCCAGCACCCGTACCAGCCTCCCGGGCGTGTTCGCCGCGGGCGACCTGGTGGACCACACGTACCAGCAGGCCATCACCGCGGCCGGCACCGGCTGCGCCGCGGCGCTGGACGCGGAACGTTACGTCACCGCGATCGAGAGCTGAGACCTCGTCTCAGCCGCATCGCCCACCCCAAGACACGACAACTACAACCGAGGGACATGACCATGGGAGCTACCAAGGCGGTCACCGACGCCACCTTCAGCCAGGAAGTGCTCCAGGCGGACGGCCCGGTACTGGTCGACTTCTGGGCCGAATGGTGCGGCCCGTGCCGCAAGGTCTCACCGATCCTGGAGGAGTTGGCCACCGAGCTGGCCGGCCGGGTGTCGGTGGTGAAGGTCGACACCGACGGCAACCCCGAGATCACACGTAAGTACCAGGTGTTGAGCGTTCCCACCCTGATGCTGTTCAACGGCGGCGAGCCCGTCGGCAGCATCGTGGGCGCCAAGCCCAAGGGCGACATCCGCAAGCTCATGGAGAGCGCCGCCTGAACGAAACGAGGGTGGCCCCGGCGAAACCGCCGGGGCCACCCTCGTTTCGTGTGTCAGGAGACGACCGACTGCCGTGCCCGCCGCTGCGGCGCGACGTCCAGCGACACGGTCGACAACCAGCGTTCCACCTCGTCCTCCAGCGCCCCCGCACCGGCGCCCCAACCGGGCAGCACCCGCAGGTCCAGCCGCAGTCTCGGGTAGTGCGGATGCGGCGCCACGGTCTTGAACCCCACCGCGCGCAGGAATCCGGCGGGCGCGACGCAGGCACCCGACTCGCCGCGGTTGTCCCCGAACGCCTCCAGCGCCCGCACCCCCCGCTTCGCCAGGTCCTCGGCCGACGCGCGCACCAGCAGCCTGCCCAGGCCGGTGTCCGCGAACTCCGGGATCACGTGCGCCGTCATCAACAGCGCCGCGTCCGGCGAGGCGGGACCGGTCGGGAAGTCGGCCGCGCGGGGCACGTAACGGGCGGCAGCGTAACTGATGTAACCGGCGGGCATCCCGTCGATGTACGCGATCTTGCCGCAACCGCCCCACTCCAGCAGGGTGCCCGACAACCAGGCTTCCTTGTCCAGCATTGAACTCTCGGCCGCCATCGCGGCCTCGCACTCCGGTGACAGCTCCCAGAACACACACCCCCGGCACCGCTGCGGCAGGTCCTTGAGCGTGTCGAGCGTCAAACTCCCCATTCGTCGCGACACGCCGCAATCCTAGACCCGAATCCGGTGCGACGTAACCGTCCTCTCACTTTCCGTGCCGACTGTTTCGCGTAAGGCTCCGCCACCTGCGGTGTCACGGCACGGGAGTGCCGTATGCCGGGAAACCCGGGCGGCGACGACTGCGCCGCCGAGTACGCTGGCATGACTTCGGAGTCCATCGGCGCAGCGCGGGAGGTAACCGTGTCCGGAACGACACTCGACGACTACACCGACCGTTACGCGGCACGCATCCACGGGATGGCCCAGTCGGAGATCCGGGCACTCTTCGCCGTCGCGAGCCGGCCCGAGGTGGTGTCCCTCGCCGGCGGAAACCCCGACACCACCGCGCTTCCCATGGCCGAACTGGGCGACATGTTCGCGCAGCTGTTGCGCGACAACGGTCCCGCCGCCATGTTGTACTGCCCCGGGCAGGGCGACACCAGGTTGCGCGAGGAGATCTGCCGGGTCATGGCCTCGACCGGTATCGCCGCCGCGTCACCGGACGACGTCGTCGTCACCGTCGGCGCGCAGCAGGGACTGAGCCTGCTCGCGACCGTGTTCCTCGACCCCGGCGACATCGTGCTCGCCGAGGGACCCACGTACGTGGGCGCGCTGGGCGTGTTCCAGGCCGCGCAGGCGCGGGTCCGGCACGTGACCATGGACGCGGAAGGCCTGATCCCGGAGGCCCTGGAGGCCGCGATCGCCGAGTCCGACACGCCACCGAAGTTCCTCTACACGGTGCCGACGTACCAGAACCCGACCGGTGTCACACTCACCGACCGGCGACGCGCCGCCGTCCTCGATATCTGCGACCGGCACGGACTGCTGATCGTGGAGGACGATCCGTACGGAATGCTCGCCTTCGACGGCGAACCGCCCGCGCCGTTGCGCGCCCGCACCGACGACGGCGTGTTCTACCTGGGCACCTTCTCGAAGACCTTCGCGGCGGGGCTGCGCGTCGGCTGGGTCCTCGCCCCGCCGGCGGTGCGTGACAAGCTCGTCCTGGCGTCGGAGTCGCAGATCCTGTGCCCCAGCGCGTTCACCCAGGCCGCCGTGACCCGGTACCTGTCGACGATGCCGTGGCGGCAACAGGTCAAGGTGTTCCGCACCCTCTACCAGGAACGACGCGACACCATGCTGGCCTGCCTCGCCGAATCGATGCCCGCGGGCATGACGTGGACCCGGCCCGGCGGCGGACTCTTCGTGTGGGCGGACCTGCCGCACGGCATCGACTCCAAGGCGATGCTGCCGCAGGCGCTCGCCGAACGGGTCGCCTACGTGCCCGGCACAGGTTTCCACGCCGACGGCGGCGGAACCGGCCAGATGCGGCTCAACTTCTCGTTCCCCACCTCGGAACGCATCCGGGAGGGCGTCCGGCGGCTCGCCGGGGTGATCGACGCGGCGACCCGGCTACGGGATACCTTCACCGCATGACCGAGTCTGTGGCACCGGAACTCGACGAGGCCCGGGTGGTGGTGCTGGCCGGCGGCCTGTCCTACGAACGCGACGTGTCACTGCGGTCGGGTCGCCGCATCACCGACGCCCTCACCCGGGTCGGTGTCGCCGCCGAACTCCGCGACGTCGACGACTCGTTGATCCCCTCCCTGGTCGCCGATCCGCCCGACGCCGTCGTGTTCGCACTGCACGGACACATCGGAGAGGACGGTTCGCTGCGGTCGGTGCTCGACCTGATCGGCGTGCCCTACGTGGGACCGGACGCGGCCGCCGCGCGCCGCGCCTGGGACAAGCCGGCGGCCAAGGCGGTACTCGCGGCGGCCGGAATCCCCACGCCCGAATGGATCACCCTGCCACGCGACATGTTCACCGACCTCGGCGCCGGGCCGCTGCTGGAACGCATCGCCGACCGGTGGGGGCTGCCGTTGGCGGTGAAACCGGCGTCGGGCGGCTCCGGGCTGGGCGTACACCTGGTGCGGCGCACCGCGGACCTGCCCGCCGCCATGATCGGCTGCTTCGCGTACGGGGACGAGGCACTGGTGGAGCGGTTCGCACCGGGTGTGGACGTGGCGGTGGGGATCGTGTCGGGACCGGAGGGTCCGATCACGTTGCCCGCCGTCGAGATCGCCCCCAACAGCGGCGACTACGACTACGCCGCCCGGTACAACCCCGGCGCGACCACCTGGCACGTGCCGGCGAGGCTCGACGAGGCCGTCGCCGAGGAGGTGCGGCGTACCGCGCTCGCGGCGTACCACGCGCTCGGCCTGGGCGACCTGTCCCGGATCGACCTCATCGTGCCGGAGAGCGGGCCGCCGCAGGTGTTGGAGGCCAACGTCGTCCCGGGCATGACCGAGACCTCGCTGTTCCCGATGGCGGTCGAGGCGGCGGGACTGGACGTCGGCGTGATGCTCGCCGGCCTGGTGCGGCGGGTGCTGCACCGCCGCGTCGCCTGAGCCGGGAGCGTCCCCCGCCATCCCCCTAGGGCGCGATGCCGTACGGGGCCAGGATCGCGGCGAACGGCAGGTTCCTGGTCAGCCAGAATCCGAGGATGAGGACCAGGAACGCCCAGATCCACGCCGGATGGGCGAGGTTCCTCCGCAGTGGTCTGCCGAGCAGTCGTTCACCCGCCCACCGGAAGTAGTAGAACGCCGCCAGGGGCAACATGACCAGGACGGTCAGCAGGTTCAGCCGCAGCGCGGTGCCGAGGTCCAGGTGGGCGAGGGCGTGGATCGCCCGCAGCGAACCGCATCCGGGGCAGTAGTAGCCGGTCATCGCCAGGAACGGGCACGTCGGGTAGTTCCCGGGCGCGTTCGGGTCGTTGAGGCCGACGAACACCACCGTGGCCGTGGCCACGGCGAGCACACCCGCCGGCTCCAACAGTGGGAACCGTTGGCGCCAGCGGGTGGCGGCGGCGTCGATCGCGGTGAACAATCTGGTCCGTTAGAGGGTCGCGCCGTAGCCGAACAGGGCGACGGCGCCGACCGCGTAGAGCACGATCCACAGCACGTACCAGCCGATGCCGACGGCGAACGCGATCGTCATCCACTTCTTGGCCTGCTTGGACGCCTCCTGCGCACCCGCGTAGTCACCGGCCTGCCAGAGCTGGTTGACCTTGTTGGCCTGGATGATGGCGGGGATCGCGAACGGCCAGCAGCAGAAGATCGACACGATCGAGGCCGCGAGGTAGTTGGACGGCGGGGTGCCGCCGGCGTGGGGCTGAGAGTAGGCCATTGGGGAGTTCCTCCGTTGTGGGCGGCATGGGGACGCCGTCCGGGTGAATGGGCTGGTGTGACAGTTGTCGGCTTAACGGTTTACCACAGTCGATCAAGACTGATGATCGATAAACCGTCGGCTACCGGTGGACGAACGGACGGTGATCGAATCCGATCGGTCGCTCCCGCACCCCGGCCGCTCCGAATCATCCGGCATGCCGTTACCGGTGCGCGACCGGGTGCCGTCGGCGGGCCGCCGTACCGGTTCACCAGGCGCTATCGGGCACCCTGGACAGGAGCACCACGATGATCGCGACCAGTCCCAGTGCCACCGAGGTGATCAGCCAGCCCTTCGCGAGCGCGGAGTAGCGGCGGGCGTCCTCGTGGTGACCGGCGGCGTGGGTTCCCTCCACTTTGGCCGCGTACACGATGGCGACGATTCCCGGTATCAGGCAACAGAACAACGTGGCGATGATGGCGGGAGCCAGATAGGTGGGAGGGGCCGGCGGTCCGATCGGACGCTGGAGTCGGTCCATGGGTGTGGACATGGGATACCTCGGGCACGGTGAGGGGGTCGGGTGGATGCGTGCCGGGCAGCCGTGGGACGACGAGTATCACCCGTCACGCCGGAAGCGCGCTTCGCGGGTTCCGTTGTGCCGGTGGACAGACCGGCCCCGGATGTCCATGATGGCGGTCGCCGGACGGCCCCGGAGTGCGACGTGAACGTAACGATTCGGCGTCCGGAGGGCCTCGATGTGGTGATGACCGGACGGCCGACCTTAAATCACACATAAATCCCGATTCGCCATCGGTTCGCGCGGGCTCCCGTGCCCACGGCGCGCGTGGGCGGCGGCCGGGTTCCGGTGTTGGTCCGGCGGCTGGTCACGCGCGGTCGTCACCGTTCCGGAAACCCCTTGCCCGTACCGCTGTGCACCGGCGGTACGGTCCACTGTGCGGGATGTCGGTGGTGGCCCGTAGAGTGCCCGTGCGGACTACTCGCCGGTACCGGGTGGTCGCCGAATGGGGCGATGCCCGCTGACGGGTGGTCGAGTAACCTGTCGTTTCGACACCTCAGTATCGCAGCCAGGAGGGCGCGACATGTCTTACCCACCACAGCCTGGCGGCTACGGTCAGCAGCAGCCTGATCCCTACGGGCAGCAGCCCGGCTACGGCCAACAGCCCGGTTACGGTCAGCAACAACCCGACCCCTACGGGCAGCAGCCCGGCTACGGCCAACAGCCGGGGTACGGCCAGCAGCCCGGCTACGGTCAACAGCCCGACCCGTACGGACAGCAACCGGTGACCGGTGTACCCGCGTCCCCCGCGTACGGCCAGCCGGTGACCGGCGTGCCGTCCTCGCCGGCGTACGGCCAGCCGGGATACGGAGGCGGCTACGGTGCTCCCGCGCAGGGGCCCGGCGAGCGTCCCCAGAAGGTCACCCTCGGTGCCATGATGACGCTCGGCATGGCCGCACTGACGTTGATCGCGGCGATCGTCGGTTTCGTCGGCGAGGCCACCCTCAACGCCAACATGGAGGAGTGGTACTCCGAGAACGGCCTGGGCTCCTACCCGGAGACGAGTAGCTTCTCCGGGTTCACCAACTTCATCAACCTGCTGTGGATGATCGGCTTCGTCGTCATCGCGCTGCTCCTGCTGCGCGGCTTCAACGGCGCCCGGATCGCCGCCTTCATCGTCCACGGCCTCGTCATCGCGTGCTCCGGTGTCGCGCTCATCGCCTACGCCGGCGTCGGCGCGATGATGGAGACCCTCGAATCACAGGCCGCCGCCGTCGGCACCACGGCGCCCGAGATCATCCCCGGTTGGTACATGCCGGTCGGCATCATCCTGTCGCTGCTGCAGATGGTGGTCCCGATCGTCGCGGTCGTCATGCTCGCCAACCGCGAATCCGGCGAGTGGTTCAAGCTCAGCGGACAGGCGCGCGCCGCGGGCCTCTCCTGACGAGACACGTCCGGGCCGCCGCCGTCCTCACCGGACGGCGGCGGCCCTTCGCGCCTCACCGTAACGGTGCGGCGCCTCGCGTCTCACCGTTACGGTGAGATGGCAGCCACCACGTTCACGGAGACGGCACGATGACCTACCCTCCCCCGCAGGACCCGCACTCACCGCAGTACCCGCAGGGCCAGTACGGTCCCGGTTACTCCCCGCCGGGGCAGCACCCCGCCTCCGGTGTCCCGGTGTCGCCGTACGCGCAACCGGCCTACACGTCGCCGGCGTACCCGCCGGGATACGCACCCGCCCCGCCGGTCGTGACGGAACGGCCGACGGTCGTGACCGCCGCCGGCATCGCCATCCTGGTGACCGTGGCGCTGTCACTGTTCACGGTGGCGCTGGCGTTCACGAGCATCCCGATGATGAACGACGAGGACCGCGGCATCGCGTTGTGGGTGGGTGTCGTCTTCCTGATCACCGGCATCGGTTTCGTGGCCCTGGCGCTGGGCGTGCTGCGGGGCCGGCAGGGCGTCCGCATCACCGCGATCGTGGTCTACGCGCTCTTCCTCATGATGAACATCTGCGTGAGTTTCGTCCTGGGAGTCGCCCTCAGCGAGACCGAGGGCGAACCGTGGCAGGCCGTGACGGCGACCGTGTTGGTGTTCCTGCTGTGCGTGATCGACATCCTGATCATCGTGCTGCTGTCGCTGACCCCGGCGAACCGCTGGTTCAGCGCCCTCAGTGCCGCCCGCCGGGCGGGGACCCTGCGCTGACCACCGGCGCTCCGCGGCGGGACCCGGCCCGCCACCCGATCGGGTAGCGTTCCAGCATGTCCGATCAACCGATCGATCCGGTGCCCTACGAACCGGAGGGGTACGTCACCCCGGAGCCCCCCGCCCGCCCCTCGACCGTCACCGCCGCCGGTTGGTCGCAGTACGCGATCGCGGCGCTCGCCGTGGTGTCGACGGTGTTGAGCGTCGTCGTCACCCTCGACTACATGGACCGGCTGGAGTCCGCCCTCTCCGACGTCCCGTCGGTCACGCCCCAGGACCTCGAACTCATCATCCAGTTCAGCACCGTACTGGCGATCGGCGTGTCGGTGGTGTCGCTGCTGTTCGCCGCCGTCGTCGGCCTGATGGGTCTGTTCGTCATGCGGGGCAAGAACTGGGCGCGCGTCACCACGTGGGTACTGGCCGGTATCGGGCTCGCCTGCGGGATCTGCTCGGGACTGGCGATGCCGTTCAACCAGACCACCCAGGTCACCGGCGGCGACGAGTTCACCAGGGCTCTCAACGAGGTCGTCAACCAGGTGACCGTCCCCGGCTGGTTCACCGCCCTGAGCATCGTCACCACCGTGCTCAGTACCATCCTGTACCTGGTGGTGATCGTGCTGTTGGCGCTCCCGGCCTCCAACCCGTTCTTCCGAAGGCAACCGCCGCAGCCGGTCGGGCTGCCGCCGGTCTGACCCGGCCGGACTCATGTGGAGGATCGGGGGTATGCCTCCACACGGGCCGGCGACCCGCCGCCGCAACGACCCCACGGTATTCGTACACAGGACCGGAGCGAAGGGCAGACATGACGACCGCGCTGATCACCGGAGGGACCGCCGGACTGGGTGCCGCGTTCGCCCGGCATCTCGCCGCCGAGGGCCACGACCTGGTCCTGGTGGCGCGTGACCTCTCCCGCCTGGAGCGGGTGGCCGCGATGCTGTCGGAACGGCACGCGGTACGGGTGCGGCCACTCGCCGCGGACCTGTCGACCGACGAGGGCTGCGAGGCCGCCGCCGAGGCGGCGGCCGAGGTGGACGTGTTGGTGAACAACGCGGGCATCAGTCTCGGTAAGGGCTTCCCTTCGGCGGGCCTCGAGGGGGAGGAACGGTTGCTCGACCTCAACGTGCGCGCGGTGCTGCGGTTGACCCACGCCGCCTTCCCGGAGATGGCCAGGCGGGGCGGCGGCACCATCGTCAACGTGTCCTCGGTGGCGGGCTTCGGCGCGACGATGCCCGGTTCCACCTACAACGCGACGAAGGCGTGGGTCACCTCGTTCAGCGAGTCGATCGGCTTGTCGGGCCGGGGCCAGGGTGTCCGGGTCATGGCGTTGTGCCCGGGTTTCGTGCGGACCGAGTTCCACGCCAGCGCGGAGATCCCGACCGACGACATTCCGCAGTGGATGTGGCTGGACGCCGACGCGGTGGTCGAGGCGGGGATGCGGGATCTGAGGCTGGGCAAGCTCATCAGTGTGCCGTCGGTGCGATACAAACTCATTGTGTCGGCAATCCGACACATGCCGTTGGGGATGCTGGGCCGGATCACCTCCCGGATGGCCGCCATTTCGGCCAGGGGGCAGATCCGCTGATCAGCCATAATATTCGCGACTTTCGATTGAATGTGTTCCTCCCCACACGAGCGTAATCACAAGCTGACACTCCGGGGGGATGGGCCGGTGTGGCGTGTCGTAGGCTCACTGCGTGTCCGACCGGGACGAATTGCTTGCACTCATCGATGAATTGGCCGTCGTGCGCGGCCGTGTCGTGCTGTCCAGTGGCAGGGAGGCCGACTACTACGTCGACCTGCGCCGTGTGACGCTGCACCACCGTGCCGCGCCCCTGGTGGGACGCGTGATGGCGGAACTGACGGCGGACTGGGACTACTCCGCCGTGGGGGGCCTGACGCTGGGAGCGGACCCGGTCGCCACCGCCATGCTGCACCACTCGCCGCGCCCGCTCGACGCCTTCGTGGTCCGCAAGGCGGGCAAGGCGCACGGGCTGCAACGCCGCATCGAGGGCCCCGACGTCGCGGGGCGCCGCGTCCTGGCAGTCGAGGACACCTCCACGACGGGAGGTAGTGTGTTGACGGCCGTCGATGCGCTACGGGAGGCGGGGGCCGACCCGGTGGGAGTCGCGGTGATCGTCGACCGCGGCGCGGGTGACGCGGTACGTGACGCTGGTTACGAATACCGTGCGGCATTCACCAGCAAAGATCTACAATTGTAAAACAATCGAGGAACCCGATATACCTCGATGTCTCGCCCCCTCACTGGAAGCACGCACAGTCCGTAGTGATATAAATACTAATCGATAGTCTTGGTGAGAGGATGAATCGTGGTCCGCGTACTCGCTGATACCACAACTCCCGCGTCCCCGGTCGGCGGTGAGCCGCTGCCCCGCCGTGACGCGGAGCGAATCGCCGGAGTGCTCAAGGCTCTGGCCGACCCGAACCGGCTCCGGCTGATCAGCCTGATCCAGTCGACCGAAGGCGGCGAAGCCTGCGTCTGCGAACTGACCGAGCCACTCGGTCTGTCGCAGCCCACCATCAGCCACCACCTGCGGATCCTGACCGAGGCGGGACTCGTCGAACGCGACAAGCGCGGCGTGTGGGCGTACTTCCGCATCGTCCCGGAGACCCTCAACGCCGTCGCGGACCTGCTGACCCCGCCGAAGCGCCGCGGCCGCCGCCGCAGCTGAACCCGCGGCCCGCCTCGGCGGGCGACGCCCGCGACCTCCGGTGAGACCGTGACGATCCGACCGGTTTCGCCCTCCCCCTTCGGGATCCGGGTGCACTCCGGCACCGCCGGACGACTCCCCGCGGGCGGTTCTCCGCCCGGTCGCGCACGACGCGCGACGACGGGAGAACCCTTAGAATCGACACCGTGACGCGACGACACCGTAGGCCCGCGAGGCTGACGCCACGGGCACGCCGCGCCCTACTGGGTACGGCGATGGTCGCGGTGCTCGCACCCGTCGCCGGAGTCGCACTCGCCTCGGCGATCGGGGACGTCAACGAGTGCCGCGAGACGGTGACGGTACACGTGGCGGCGGCACCCGAGATCGCGCCCGTCCTCCGGCAGCACGCCGCCACCTGGGCCGCCGAGGCCCGGCCCACCGACGGCACCTGCGTCACCGCCGAGGTGACCACCGTGGAGTCCGCACAGACGGCGGCGGCCTTCGCCGCCGCCGCCGGAGCCGACGTCGATCTGGCCGACACGCCCGCCGCACCCGGTGACCTGCCCGACGTCTGGGTACCGGAGTCGTTGACCTGGCCCGCCAGGCTCGCCGGGGAGGGCGTCTCGCCGTTCGACGCCCGTATGGACCCGGTCGCCGCCGGCCCGCTCGGCCTGGCCGTCCCCGAGGGACGGTGGGAACTCGCCGCGGAGGGTATGGCCTTGGGCGACACCACCGTCGCGCTGCAAGACCCGCGGATCGACGCCGCGTCACTGGCGTTGCTCATGACCGCGCGGTCCGCCGGGGCGTCGCCCCGGTACGACGCCGGCGGCGCCGTACCGATGTCGGCGGCCGGCGTCGCCGCCCACAACACGGCGGAGACCGGCACACCACTGCGCCTGGTCTCGCCGTCGCCGGCGATGCCGTTGTTCGAGTACCCCTACGTGACGACCGCCGACCGATCACCGATGGTCCACAGGGGAGTGGACATCTTCCGGTCGTCGCTGCTCACCGACTCCTTCGCGGCCCTGCTGCCGGCGTTCGGGCTCCGGCTCGCCGGACCGTACCCGTCCATGCCGGACCCCGCCGAGATCCAGGCCGCGATCGACGACTGGCACGGACGCGGTTAGCGGCGGTCTTCGGTCCTCGTTCGTCGCGAGCGGTGTCCAATCGAGTGCATTCGCAAGGCGGAGGACGTCCTGCCTACCGGTGTTGTACATAGGATCTTTCGACAACGCCGCGAGGCGCCGACCGGGCGACGCGCAGCAGAACACCAGGACCGAAGGCAGCCTCTCAGGGGCCGGCCCGCACGGGTCGATCCGCGCAGGCCGCCACTACTGCGACGTCCGTCCGGGACGGGCGCGGTACGTGACCCGGTGGGCTCAGCCCACGCCCAGGTCACGGGCGATGAGCATCCGCTGGATCTCGCTGGTGCCCTCCCCGATCTCCAGGATCTTGGTGTCACGCCACATCCGGGCCACCGGCGTCTCGTTCATGAACCCGTACCCGCCGAAGACCTGCGTCGCCGCCCGCGCGTTGTCGACGGCCGCGTTCGAGGCGTGCAGCTTCGCCACCGACGCGTACCGCTTGAAAGGCTGCTCCGCACGCATCCGCGCCGCCGCGTCGTAGTACGCCAACCGTGACGTGTGGGCACGGACCTCCATGTCGGCGATCATGAACTGGATCGCCTGGTTGGTGCCGATCGGACGACCGAACGCCTCCCGCTCACCGGCGTACCGCACCGACTCGTCCACACAACCCTGGGCGAGACCGGTCGCCAGGGCGGCGATCGCGATCCGGCCCTCGTCGAGGATCCGCAGGAACTGCGCGTAACCGCGTCCCCGTTCACCCAGCAGGTTCTCGGCGGGCACCCGGCAGTCGTCGAAGAACAGTTCCCGGGTGTCCGAGGCGCACCAACCGACCTTCGAGTACTTCTGTCCCACGGTGAAACCCGGAGTGCCGTTCGGCACGATGATGCTGGAGATCTCCGGCCGCCCGTCGGCACCGGTACCGGTCACCGCCGTGACCGTCACGAACTCCGTGATGTCGGTCCCGGCGTTGGTGATGAAGCACTTCGCGCCGTTGATCACCCACTCGTCGCCGTCCAGCACCGCCTTCGTCCGGGTGGCACCCGCGTCCGAGCCGCCGCCGGGCTCCGTCAACCCGAACGCGGCCAGCGCCTCGCCCCGGCACAACCGGGGCAGCCAACGCTCCTTCTGCGCGTCGGTGCCGAACCGGTACACCGGCATGGCGCCCAACGACACCGCGGCCTCCACGGTGATCGCCACCGACGAGTCCACCTTGGCCAGTTCCTCCAACGCAAGGCACAGCATGAAGTAGTCGCCGCCCGCGCCGTCGTACTTCTCGGCGAACGGGGCACCGAAGATGCCCATCCTGCCGAGCTCCGCGACCAGGTCGTACGGGAACTCACCGCGCTCGTAGTAGTCGCCGATGACCGGCGCGACCTTCTCGGTCGCGAACTCGGCCACCGCGTCCCGCAGCGCCGTCTCGTCCTCGGTAAGCCGGAAATCCATGGAATCGCTGCCCTCTCTATACGGGTGTGACGCCGTGACGGCGCCGGGAGAACTCACGGTTCTTACCGGCCGCGGCCGCGTACCGTGCGATCAGCTCGTCACGCAGCCGTTCCGGTTCGACGATCGAGTCCACGACGAGTTCGCTCGCCAGCCGCACCACGTCGATGTCGGCCTCGTACTCGCTCCGCTTCGACCGCACGAACTCGTCACGTTCCGACTCGTCCTCGATCGCCGCGATCTTTCGCGCGTACACCGCGTTGACGGCGGCGTCGGCGCCCATGACGGCGATCTTGGCGGTCGGAAGCGCCAGGGTCGCGTCGGGGCCGAAACCCGGCCCGGCCATCGCGTACAGGCCCGCGCCGTACGCCTTCCGGACCACGACGCAGATCTTGGGAACGGTCGCCTCGGAGATGGCGCTGACCATCTTCGCGCCGTGCCGGATGATGCCCTGCTTCTCGACCGCGCTGCCCACCATGAACCCCGGCACGTCCGCCAGGAACAGCAGCGGGATGTTGAACGCGTCGCACAACTGCACGAACCGGGCCGCCTTGTCGCTGGAGTCGACGAACAGCACCCCGCCCTTGAACATCGAGTTGTTGCCGACGACTCCGACCGGCTTGCCCGCCAGCCGCCCGAAACCGGTGACCAGTTCCTTGGCCCACCTGGCGTGGACCTCGAAGAAGTCGCCGTCGTCGAGCAGGCCCTTGACGTACTTGCGCATGTCGAACGCCTGGCGTTCACTGTCGGGCACCATCGCCCGCAGGTCCACCTCCGGCGCCTCACCGGGCTCCGTCACCGGAGGCGCCTGCTCCCAGTTGTCGGGGAGGAACGACAGGTAACGCTTCACCACGGCGAGCGCCTCGTCCTCGTCGGCGCACAGGAAGTGCCCCACGCCCGACTCCGTGCAGTGCACCTTGGCGCCGCCCATGGCCTCCAGAGTGGTCTTCTCGCCGGTGACCATCTCGACCATCCGGTCCGACCCCAGGTACATGGACGCGTTCTTGTCCACCATGGCGACCACGTCGCAGAACGCCGGGATGTAGGCGCCACCGGCCGCGCTCGGCCCGAACAGGGCGCACACCTGCGGAATCGAACCCGAGGCCCGCACCTGGTTGTAGAAGATCCGGCCCGCGCCGCGACGACCGGGGAACAACTCCACCTGGTCGGTGATGCGGGCACCCGCCGAGTCGACGAGGTACACCATGGGCACACCGTTGGCGTAGGCCTGCTCGGTGATCCGGACCATCTTCTCGACCGTCCGGGCACCCCAGGAACCCGCCTTGACGGTGGAGTCGTTGGCCAGCAGGCACACCGGGCGACCCGCGATCCGCGCCGAACCGGTGATGACGCCGTCGGCGGGGAGGTCGCCTGCCAGGGCGTTGCCGAACCGGCCGTCCTCTATGAAGGAGTCCTTGTCGACCAGTCGCAGGATCCGCTCCCGCGCGAACAGTTTGCCCTTGGCGGCGTTGGCCTCGTGGTACTTGGCGGCCCCGCCGGCCTCGATGCGCTCGCTCAAATCCTTGGTGTCCACACCGGCTCCGATTCTCACCCTGCGACTCGCGGCGGCGCACGGCCGGATCGTCCGCGGGTGGGCGGGGACCGGGGGACCGGCCACACCGCCGTGCCGCGACGGACGAGGATGGTCCGCGCCGCCTACTTAACGTGCGTTAAGGGTAGATCACGGCGGCGGTTTGGCCAAGCGGTGGCACGGCGACTCGTCGACGCGCACGAAAACGGGCGGAGCGCCGAGGCGCCCCGCCCGTGAACGATCTCCGCGGGCGTCAGCCGCGCGCGGCGGCCCGCTGCGTCATGAGGGTCCGGATCGCCGCGACGGCGACCCCCACCAGACACACCGTCGCCAGCAACGCGAGCACCCCGGAGGCCCCGGTCTGCTCGATCGTGCTGGAGTCGACCGCCTCCACGTTCGTGGCGGTCTCGTCGGTACCGGCGGTGTCACCGGTGTCGGTGCCGACCGCCTCCTCACCCGAGGACGTACCGTCGTCGTCCTTCTCACCGTCCGGCGCCGGGACCTGGTCCTTCGCGGCCGGATCGGTCGCGTCCAGCGGCGGCTGGTCGCCGTCGTCCGGGACGCCGAGCGCCGAATCGTCACCCGTGCCGGTCGTATCCCCGGTGTCGCCCGTGGACGGCGAACCGTTCCCGTTCGACCCCTGGTCGTCCGAGGTCGCGGGGGCCGCGGTGACCGTGACCGTCACCGTCTCGGCCCGCTCCGACAGCTTCGCCGGGCAGTCCGGTGCCATCAACGCCTCACTGGAGGCGGACAGCGTCGTGGTGTACTCGTCGTCCTCGGGGACCTCTATCTCCTGCTTCCCCAGGAACAACGTCGCGTCGGTCCCGAGGTTGTTGACGAAGGTGACCTCGTCCCCCTCGGTGACGGACAACTCGCTCTTGTCGGGCTTGGACTCGTGCGCGAGTCCGAGACCCACCAGACCGCAGTGGCCGTTGAAGACCACGCTGTCGCCCTCACCCTCGGCGAAGGCGTTACCGCTGGACATCATGCCGACCGTCACGGCCGCGGCGACCGCGGCCATCGACACTCCTGCGACGTAACGGCGCTGCTTCGCGCGGCGGACGGCGGGACGCGGCGCCTGGGGCGGGACGGGCGCGGGTGCCGACTGGACGTGTGGCGGTCGTGGGTACGGACTGGGTCGCCGGCCGCGGGCGCCGGGTTCACGCATGAATGGTTCTCCTACCTACGGTTGTGCCACGTCTACCGGGGGTGTCCAGGGGCCGGCGTGGCCGCTCGTTCCAGTGCCGCTGCACGCCGACCGGTGCCGCACCCGGTCTCATTCGCTCGGTGGCGATCGGATTGAGTTGTGGTCTCTACGGTTAACGACGCGGCACCGTGAGGGTAACGTGTTCGCGGGCGTCAATGTGACATGCAATACCCGGTTTTGCCTGATTTTAAGGAACGGCGGGCCGGGTGTCGCGGACCGTGTCCGGCGACTGACCGAGCGTCCGCCGCCCGGGCGTCGAGTCCCCGGTCACACCGCCACCGGCCGATGACACCCCCGGCAAGTACGCTCGCGTCATGCGCATCGGTTCACACGTCGACTCCGTCGATCCGTTGGCCGCCGCCGGCGAACGGCAGGCCGACGTCGTCCAGTTCTTCCTCGGCGACCCCCAGGGCTGGAAGAAGCCCGAACCCCGGGACGACGCCGCCGCGCTCCGCGCCTCGGACATCGATGTATTCATCCACGCTCCGTACGTCATCAACGTCGCCTCCCCCAACAACCGGATCCGGGTCCCCAGCCGCCGCCTCCTCGTGCAACACGCCCAGGCCGCCGCCGAGGTCGGCGCCGCCGGACTCATCGTCCACGGCGGCCACGTCACCAAGGACGACGACATCGCCGTCGGTTTCGCCAACTGGCGCAAGGCGTTCGAGTACGGCCGGGAACAGGGCGGTTTCCCGGTGCCGATCCTCATCGAGAACACCGCCGGCGGCGACAGGGCGTGCGCCCGCCGCCTCGACGCCCTCGCCCGGTTGTGGGACGCCATCGGCGAGTTCTCACCGGGATTCTGCCTCGACACCTGTCACGCCTTCGCCGGCGGTGAGGAACTGTCCGGCATCGTCGACCGCGTCAAGGCCATCACCGGCCGCATCGACCTCGTCCACGCCAACGACTCACGCGACACCTTCGACTCCGGACGCGACCGCCACGCCAACCTCGGAGCCGGTGCCATCGAACCGGGTGTCATAGCCGATATCATCTCGGCTGCGGGCGGCCCGGCCGTCGTCGAAACCCCCGGCGACGCGCAATCCCAGGCCGCCGACATCGCGTTGATCCGGAAGCTGACGAGATGACCTCACCCGAGGCCGGCACCACCGGCGTCGAAGACCAGGACACCGACCGCGACGACGACGAACGGTGGCAACGGTTCGCCACCGAGACCACCGACCCCGAGGACACGGAACCCGAGGCACCGCCGCGGCGCGTCACCCGCTGGGCCGGTCACGCCGCCCGGATCCTGCGGCACGAATGGACACTCGCCGCCCTCGGCAGCCTCGCGCTGGCCGTCTTCATGACGTGGCCGGCCGCCGCCGACCCCGCGCACACCATCCCCCAGGACCTCGGCGACCCACTCCTCATCACCTATGTGCTCGCCTGGACCGGCCACGCCCTGTGGAACGACCCGTCGGGGATCTGGGACACCTCCTCGTTCTGGCCCGCCGTCGACTCCTACGCCTTCACCGACACGTTCCTCGGTTACGCGCCCGCCGCCCTCATCGGCAGCGGTCACGAGGCGGCCCTGATCCGCTACAACGTCCTGTTCATCCTGGCGTTCGCGCTGGCGTTCCTCGGCTGCTACGCGCTGCTGCGGCAACTGGGCGCCCGCGTCGCCGGTTCGGTCGTCGGCGCGGCGGCCTTCGCGTACGCGCCGTGGAAGCTGGCGCAGGCCGGGCACCTCCAGGTCCTGTCGGTCGGCGGGATCGTCCTGGCCCTGGCGATGCTCGCCCGGGGCCACGGCTGGTCCCTGCGATACGGGTACCGTCGCAACCGCACCCGGTGGGGCTGGGTGCTCGGCGGCTGGCTCGTCGCCGCCTGGCAGGTGAGTATCGGATTCGGCATGGGCGTGCCCTTCGCGTACCTGCTGGCGGGCATCGGGATCGTCGCCGTCGTGTGCTGGGCGGTCTCCGGTTTCCCGCGCGTCCCCTGGCGGATCGTGGCGGCCGACGCGGGCGGCGGCCTGGTGTTCGCCGCCGTCGGACTGCTGCTGGCCATCCCCTACTTCCGGGTCATCGAGGCCCACCCGGAGGCGGTCCGCACCCTCGACTACGTGGACGTCTTCTCGCCCACCTGGTCGAGCTTCCTCATCGCCCCCGGTGAATCGGCCCTGTGGGGGGAGGCCCACGCGCCCGCGCGCGCCGAGATGGTCGCGCCGGTCGAGACCAGCCTGCTCGTCGGGTTCACCCTGCTGTCACTCGCGGTCGTCGGTCTCGTCTGGTCGGTGTGGACGCGGCGGCAACGCTGGTACCTGGCGGCCGGGACGTTCGTGTCGGTGGCCTTGGCGATGGGAACCAACTTCATCGACGACGGCACCTGGGCGTACGCGCTGCTGTTCGAGTACCTGCCCGGCTTCGACGGCCTGCGCACGCCCGGCCGGCTCGTCCTGTACACCACGATCCTCCTGGCGATCCTCGCCGCCGGGACGCTCACCCACCTCGCGGACCGGCTCGACGGCTACGCCAACGAGGACCGGGTCGATCCACGGTGGACCGTCACCGCGCCCGTGCCGCTCCGGCTGGCGGTACTGCTGCCGGTGCTGCTGGTGCTGGCCGAGGGCATGGGCGTCGGCAAGACCGCCCGGCCGGAACCGCCCCCGGTGGCACTGTCCGAACTCGCCGACCCGATACTCGTCCTGCCGTCCGACGGCTGGAACGACACCACCGTGCAGTACTGGAGCGTCGACGGCTTCCCGCAGATCACCAACGGCACGGCGGCCTTCACCCCGACGAGTCAACAGGAGATCCGGGACGACGCCCTGTCGTTCCCCGCGCCACTCAGCGTCGCCGCACTGCGGGAGCAGGGCATCCGGACCGTCGTCATCGTGCGCGACCGGGTCGATGGGACGCCCTGGCAGAACGCGCTCAACACCGCCACCCAGGACCCGACCGTCACCGTCACCGACCTCGGCGCGGTGGTGGTGTTCGCACTGTGACCGACGCCGGGCCGCCCGCGGGAAGCAGCGGCCCGGCGTCCGGGTCGCCCCGGTAGGTCCGCCGTACCACGTCGCGGGCGGGATCGAGGACGTCCCGCACCACCGCGACCACCAGGATCGTCAACGTGACGAACCGCGCGATCGAGGTCATCACGAACACCCACTCCGGGATGACCAGGCCCCACGCCGGAGCCGGTGAGTCCTGGGACTCCGAGACGGTCAACAACTCCGAATAGAAGCCGAAGAAGTACAGCAGCTCCCCGACCTGCCAGACCAGGAACAACCGCCACTTCGGACGGGCCAGCACCGCCAACGGGATCAGCCACAGCACGTACTGCTGCGACCAGACCTTGCCCGTCAACAGGAACGTCGCGACCACGAGGAACACCAACTGCGCCAACCGGGGCGGCTCGGCCGCGAACAACGCCAGCCAGGCGATACCGGAGCAGCACAACACGAACGCCACCAGGTACAGCCAGTTCAACGTGTCGACGTGGTTCAACGTCCCGTACAGCCACCCCTGCGCCGCGCCCAGCCCCTGCAACGCGGAGTCGAGGCCGCCGCCCACCTCCGCGAAGTGCCGCAGGATGTACCAGGAGGTGCCCCAGTCGATGCCGCGTTCGGAGTTCAACTCGAAGAACCGGCGCCAGCCGTCGGGCGCCCACAGCATGAACGGCAGGTTCACGAGCAACCACGTCGCGGCGGCGATCCCGGTCGCCGACAGGGCCGGTCCGAGCCTGCGATGCCGCCACGCCAGCAACAACAGCGGACCGGCGATCAGCAGCGGGTAGAACTTCGCCGCCACCGCGAGCCCCCACAACACCCCGGCGGCCACGACCCGGCCCCGCGCGAAGGCCGCGAGGAAGAAACACGTGAGCCCGACCGCGAGCAGGTCCCAGTTGACGCCGGCCGTCAACAGGACCATCGGCGCGACCGCGAGCATCATGGCGTCGAACGGCCGGCCCGGGCGCATCCGGTACACCGACGCGACGGCGGCCACCCCGAAACCGAGCAGCACGACCGCGCTGAGGTGGTAGTACAGCGTGCCGCCGCCGGCGCCGAGCAGCGCGTGCGACGCGAGGCCGAAGATCCCCATGAAGACGCCGGTCAACGCCGGATACTCCACGGGGTGGTCGAAATAGGGGACCGCGCCCTGGTCGAGCCGTTCGGCTCCCCACAGTGCCCGGATGTCGCTGTAGCAGTACTGGGTGTACTGCTGGAAGTCCGTCCAGCCGCCGTCCGCGCAGGGATACTTCTGCAGCCAGGCCAGGCCCGCCATGATCACCGCGGCCAGCAACACGACCCGGATCGGGATCCAGAACCGTCTACGCGGCGGGTTGCGGCCGTGCCTGCCGAGTGGCCCGCCGATGGCCTGAGACAGGGACCGCACCACACGGTCGGTCCGGGACGGCGCGACGGGACGGCCGTCGTCGGGGCGGGGACGGCCGGTCACGGTGCTTCGGTCGATGGCGGTCATCACGGGTCATCATGCCGTATCGCCACGGCTGCCCACGGTGTACCCGTCTCGCCACCGGTGGTGCGTGGCGGGCGACCGGGCCGCGCCGTGCGGTGGCGGTCGCGGTGCGGCTCCGGGCGGGCGGGTGGCTGTCGGACCGGCTGTCGTGCCGGTCTCGGGTGACCGTGTCGCCGCCGGAGCCCCGGCCGGAAGCGGAAGGGAGGACACTTGCGGGTGCCGGAGCGACCGGCGACGACGAGGTGAGGACCGCATGGCCATGTACGACGACGACTTCGACTGGGGCGACGACGGGTCTACCGGCGACGATCGACCGGCCCCGGCCGCCGGGCGGCGCGGTACGGGCCGCGTCCCGGCTCGCGTTTCCGGCGGCGAACCGGCGGTCCCGCCGGTGGGCGCGGGATGGCGGGTACGCACCGAGGACGACGACGGCAACACCGTCGTCCTGGCGGTCGCGGCGTGGGTGGACGGGGAACCGTGGGTGGTCACCCCCGACCGGCAGGAGATCGACGAGGTCCCCAACGACTACGTCATCCTCCAACCCGGCGAACCCGACGACGCCGACGTGGGGGAGGACGACGACGAGGACGAGGACTGAACCGCCGGCGGCCGGGTGCGGCGGGGGCATGGTGGATTCTCGGCGATACCGCGGCAGTCCACGGCGCCCGAACCGGTATCGCCCGTCTGAATGGTCAGACCTGCGGCGGGCCGTAGCCTCCGCCGCCGGGGGTGTGTAGGACGAACACGTCTCCGGCCGCCACCTCGACCGAGTCGCAGCCCCGGACGGTGGTGGTGCCGCCGTCGGCGTGCGCTATCCACTGGGTACCGAGCGCGCCGGGCTCGCCGCCGGCCATGCCGTACGGCGGCACCTCACGGTGCCCACTGAGGATCGTCACGGTCATCGGCTCGTGGAAACGGATCCGCCGGACCGCGCCGTCACCTCCCCGGTTGGCGCCCGCGCCGCCGCTGCCCCGCCGGATCGAGAACTCCTCCAGCCGCACCGGGAACCGCCACTCCAGCACCTCCGGATCGGTCAGGCGCGAGTTCGTCATGTGGGTCTGGACGACGCTCGTGCCCGGGAAGTCCTCGGCCGCACCGGAACCGGACGCGACGGTCTCGTAGTACTGGTACCGCGCGTTGCCGAAGGTCACGTTGTTCATGGTGCCGCTGCCCTCCGCCTGCACCCCCAGCGCCGCGTACAACGCCCCCACGAGCGCCTGCGAGGTCTCCACGTTCCCGGCGACCACCGCCGCCGGGAACCGCGGCGACAGCATGGAACCGTCCGGGACGACCAGGTCGATCGGTCGCAGGCAACCCGAGTTCAACGGGATCTCGTCGCCCACGAGGGTCCGGAACACGTACAGCACCGCCGCCGTCGTCACGGCACGCGGTGCGTTGAAGTTCCCCGGCAACTGTGGTGAGGTGCCGGTGAAGTCGATGACGGCCCGCCGTGCCGCCGAGTCGATCCGCACCGACACCGCGATGACCTGGCCGCCGTCCATCCGGTACCGGTACTCGCCGTCCCGCAGCGTGTCGACGACCGACCGGACCGCCTCCTCCGCGTTGTCCTGCACGTGCCCCATGTAGGCGCGCACCGTCGCCAGGCCGAACTGCTCCACCAGCCGGCGCAGTTCGGCCACGCCGGTGTGGTTGGCCGCCAACTGCGCCCGCAGGTCCGCCAGGTTGTCGGCCGGGTTCCGCGACGGGTACGGGCCACCGGTAAGCAACCGGTGCATCGCGTCGTGACGCAGCTCCCCGTCACGCGCCAACAGGAAGTCACCGATGAGCACCCCCTCCTCGGTCACCTCGCCGCTGAAAGCGGGCATCGATCCCGGTGTGATGCCGCCGATGTCGGCGTGGTGCCCACGGGACGCGACATGGAACCAGACCCGTTCGCCGCGCGGGTCGAACACCGGCGTCACCACCGTGATGTCGGGCAGATGGGTGCCGCCGGCGTACGGGTTGTTCAGGACGTAGGAGTCGCCGTCGCGCATGGCCTCACCGCGCGCCGCGATGACCGCCTTGATCGACTCGCTCATCGAACCCAGATGCACCGGGATGTGCGGGGCGTTGGCGATGAGTTCACCGTCGGCGTCGAACACCGCGCACGAGAAGTCGAGCCGTTCCTTGATGTTGACGGAGTTCGCGGTCGCCCGCAGCCGGTGCCCCATCTGCTCCGCCACCGACATGAACAGGTTGTTGAACAACTCCAACATGACCGGGTCGACGGCGGTGCCTGCCCCGGTCTCCCGGTCGGCGGAGGCGACCCGCCGCATCACGAGGTCGCCGTCGCCGGTGACCTCGGCACGCCAACCCGGGTCCACGACCGTCGTACCACCGGACTCCGCGATGATGGCCGGACCCGTCACCGCCGCACCCGCGCCCAGCAGGCCCCGCCGGAACAACGGGACGTCACGCCACTCGCCGTGGTGGTACAGCCGCACCGTGTCGGCCGGTTCCGGTGCCGTGCCGCCACTCGGCGGCGACGGCTCACGGATCAGCGCCGCCGCGGGCGACACCGCCTCCACGGCGACCGCCTCGATCACGATGTCCCGTTCCGGCATGAGGAAGGAGAACATCTCGCGGTAGCGGCGGGTGAAGTCGTCACGCATCTCCGCCTCGCCGGTGATCGGCACCGGCACGGTGGTGTCGGTGCCCGCGTACTTCAACAGCGCGGTGAGCCGGACCTCCGCCTCGTCACCGGGCATGCCCTGGTCGGACAGCTCGGTGCGGGCCTCGACGACCAGGCGTTCGGCGGTGTCGGCCGCGGCGGCGAGCCCGTCGTGGTCGAACACCGCCTCCACGGCCATCTCCCGGGTCGCCGTGACGTCCGCCAGCCCCATTCCCACCGCCGACAGGACACCGGAGTGCGGATGGACGAACACCTCGGTGACGCCCAGCTCGTCGGCGACCGCGCACGCGTGCTGCCCGCCCGCGCCGCCGAACGCGGCGAGCGTGTACCGGGTGACGTCGTGCCCGCGCTGTACGGAGATCCGTTTGATGGCCTCGGCCATGTTGGACACCGCGATCCGGCGGAACCCCTCGGCGACCTGTTCGGGGGAACGGCCGTCGCCGATCCGTTCCGCGAGACCGGTGAACCGTTCGGTGACGGTGCCGAGGTCGAGCGGCAGGTCGCCGGACTCCCCGAACACCGCCGGGAAGTGCGCGGGCTGGATCCTGCCCAGCATGAGGTTCGCGTCGGTCACCGTGAGCGGGCCGCCCCGCCGGTACGCGGCCGGACCGGGGACCGCACCGGCCGACTGTGGACCGACCCGGAACCGGGCGCCGTCGTACCGCAGGATCGACCCGCCGCCGGCGGCGACGGTGTGGATGCTCATCATCGGTGCCCGCAACCGGATCCCGGCGACCTGGGTGTCGAGTTCACGCTCGAACTCGCCCGCGTACCGGGACACGTCGGTGGAGGTGCCGCCCATGTCGAAGCCGATGACCCGGGTGATCCCGGCGGCCTCGGCGGTGCGGGCCATCCCCACGATGCCGCCGGCCGGGCCGGACATCACCGCGTCCCTGCCCCGGAAGGCCGCCGCGTCGGTGAGCCCGCCCGAGGACCGCATGAACCACAGCGGCACCCCCGGCAGCTCGGCGGCGACGGCGTCGACGTACCGGCGCAGGATCGGCGACAGGTAGGCGTCGGCGGTCGTGGTGTCGGTGCGGGACACCAGTTTCATGAGCGGGCTGACGTCGTGTGACAGTGAGATCTGGGTGAAGCCGATCCGGTGGGCGATCTCCCCGACGGCGCGTTCGTGACCGGGATGCCGGTAGCCGTGGAGGAGGCACACCGCGACACTGCGGAAGCCGTCGTCGTAGGCGGTGCGGAGGGCGGACTCGACGGCCGCCGCGTCCAGTGGCGTGACCTCGCCGCCGTCCCGGTCTACGCGCGCCGACACCTCGACGGTGGCGGAGTGGAGGACGTCGGGGAGCACGATGTGACGCGCGAAGATGCGCGGCCGGTTCTGGTAGCCGATCCGGGCGGCGTCGCCGAATCCGGTGGTGGTCACCAGGACGGTGGGTTCGCCGTCGCGTTCCAGCAGGGCGTTGGTGGCGACGGTGGTGCCCATTCTGACCAGTGCGATGTCCGCCACCGGGATCGGCGCGGTCGCGGGGACGTCCAGGACGCGACGGATTCCGGCGATCGCGGCGTCCGGGTACGCCTCCGGGTTCTCGGACAGTAGCTTGTGGACGTGCAGTCGCCCGTCGGGGTCGCGGGCGACGACGTCGGTGAACGTGCCACCCCGGTCGATCCAGAACTGCCATCCTCGCGTCATGTGACACATTCTGCCGGTGAGCCGTCCCGTGGTGACGGTGATTCCGCCGACCCGCACGCGAACCGTTCAGCCGGTAGGCTTGAAGCCGCCCACTGTGCACCCCGTTGCCCGCGAAGGAGACGACGACGATGGGACTCGGCGGCAGTATCTTCCTTCTCGTCCTGGGCGCGATCCTGGCGTTCGCGGTACGGCTGGAACCGGAGTGGATCGACCTGGAGACGACCGGTTGGATCTTCATGATCGCCGGAATCGTCGGCATCGTCCTGACCTCCTGGTACGCCAAGCGGAAGCGGCGGCTGCACCAGGAGGTGCACGAGACCTATCAGAACAACAGGTTGGCGCGCCGGGAGGCGGTACGGCGGGCGGACGCCGTGGCCGCGGAGGGGCGTCGTCGTGAAGAGGGCGACGCCGACTGAATTCCGCCGAATGCCATTCGGTTAAGAGACCGTGGCGTACGCCATTACCCGGTGTGCAATTCCGGTGTCGGTAACCGCCGGTTTTTCTCGTCGGCGGGTCTGTGACTCGGCGGGAAAAATATGCGTGCCCAAGGTTCCCGTGCAAGGAATTCATCGGATACACTCGACGCACACCATGGTGCCGGGCTCCGGCTCTCCTCCCGTGGAGCCGCAGCCCCCGACTCCGGTTCTTTATCCGTGTTGAACCCGAGTCCCCCGCCCCGGCCGTTCCCCCGTGCCGCCGGGGCGGGCCCCATCCCCCTCTCCGGTATACCCGTAGGGTTCTGGAACGCCCGTCCCGTCACGCGCCACACGCCCGCGCCGATTCCCGACGGCCCATGGGGTGATCACGTCCGGCGACGTCGTCGTGTCACCACGGAACCCGGCGCCGATCCGGTTTATCCGGGTGCGCGCGGGCGAACGCATTTCCGATCATGACAGCGCGCGCGCCCGCCCACTATTGTCACAAACCGCCGGGCGCACTCGGAATGATCAATTCCCGCGTCGTATCCGCAAGTCAGGACGGTGGCGATTCCGGGTCTCGACAGTCCACCATGGAACTGTCGGTGAAACCGCGCGCGGTTCCGGCCCATAGACCCTCCACAACCCGGACCGCCGGGCACCCGTCGTCCACAACCGGCCGGTTATCCACAGCCCCGCGCCCGCCGGCTGGACGTCCCCCTCACCGCGACCATAGGCTCGACGCCATGGGGAGGAGGAGTGGCGGCCCCCGAGCCGGTACGTGCCGACAACCCCGGCTCCGCCCGTCGTCCACAACCGGGTGGTTATCCACAGCCCCGGTTCCTCCGATTGGCGTGGTCGGCCGGATTCTCCGACTCTGGACGGCATGGAGACCGCGAAACGGGCGAATCGCCCGGACATCACACTGACCTCCCCCGCCGAGCTGTTGTCGGCGGTGCCGTATCTCCTGGGGTACCACCCCAGCGACAGCATGGTCCTCATCGGCATGGCCGGCGACGGCATCGCCGTCACCGCGCGCGCCGGCCTGCCCGGTCGCGACGAACCACCCGACCGGCTGGGCATCACCGCCCACGCACTGCAGAACAACGAGGTCGACGGCGCGATCCTGGTGGGATACGGCCCCGCCGACCGCGTCACCCGCTGCGTCGATTGGCTGCGGCGGTTGTGCGACGTCAACCGCATCGACCTGGTGGAGGCCCTGCGGGTCACCGAGGGCCGGTTCTGGTCCTACCTGTGCGAGGACACCGAATGCTGCCCCGTGGAGGGCACCGCCGTCCCCGGCGACGACTCCAGTGTCGCCGCCGAGTTCACCCTCGCCGGGTCGCAGGCGCTCCCGTCCCGGGAGACGCTGATCCGGCAGTTGGCGCCGGTGACCGGCCGCACCCGGCAGGCGGTGGCCGACGCGACGCGGCGACTGCTGGAACTAGTCGGAGACGGTGACCGCGCCGACCGTGACACCTTGCGGGACAAGGCGTTGGCCGTGTTGGACCACAGTGTGGCGACCGGTGAACTGCCCAGTCTGGCCGACACGGTCTGGCTCGGGGTCGCTTTGGAGGACAACGAGATCCACGACGCGGCGCTGCGCAGCGTCGACCGTCCCGGCAACCGCACCGGTGTGTCGCTGTGGATCTGGCTGACGCGCCACGTGCAGGCCGGCTACCGTGCCCGGGCCGCCGCGTTGCTGGCGTACGCCGCGTGGCGCGCCGGAAACGGCGTGCTCGCCGCGGAGGCGGTGGCGATATCGCTGGCGGGGCTGCCGGAGGGGAGACTGGCGGGGCTGATGCGGCACATCCTCACCGCGGGCACTCCGCCGTGGAAGACGGTGGAGTTCGGGTCCCGATGAGCACTCCGCCGGCTACGAGTCCTCTTCTCCGGGTATCCGCTGGAATCCGGTGTAGACGTTGGCGCCGCCGTCTCGGACGAACCCGGCCAGCGTCATCCCCCATTTGGCGGCCAGATCGACCGCCAGCGTGGTCGGCGCCGACACGGCCGCGATCACCGGTATGCCCGCCATCGCGGCCTTCTGGACGATCTCGGCACCGACCCGGCCGCTCACCGCCAGGATCGCGCCGCGCAGCGGCAGCCGGTCCTGGCGCAGTGCCCACCCGACGACCTTGTCGACGGCGTTGTGCCGTCCGACGTCCTCTCGGACGCATTCGCGCCGCCCCGAGTCGGTGAACAGGGCGGCGCCGTGCAGGCCGCCGGTGCGGTCGAAGACCCGCTGCGCGGATCGCAGTGCGTCCGGTAGGCCGGTGAGCAGTTCCACCGGGACGGTCACCGGGTCGGCGGCGATGTCGTGTCGTAGCTGCGGGTTGAGTTGCTCCCACAGTTCCGCCATGCTTCCGGAGCCGCACGCGCCGCACGCGCTGGACACGGCGAAGTCCCGGCGGCGCGGTGGCGCGGCGAACCGCAGTGTGACGTCGAGGACGTTCAGGTCGCTGTCGGTGCAGTGCTTGGCGGTGACGGTGTCGGCGGCGGCGGTGATGACGCCTTCGGCGTGCAGCAGTCCGAGGGCGAGGTCGACGTCGTCGCCGGGAGTGCGCATGGTGACGGTGTAGGGCGTGCCGTTGAGCTGGATCTCCAGCGGTTCCTCACCGACGATCGCGTCGGCGCGGAATCGGCGACCCTGCGGGTTGACCCGCAGGATCCGGCGGCGGTCACTCACTCGTCCCATGACGGTGACGGTAACCGGCTGGCGGTTCCACGGCCACCGCCGGTAGTTTCGAGGTGTGGTGACACACGAACCGGTGGTGGATCCGATCGGTGGGGAGCAGCCGGATGCCAGGTACGCCGTCGTGGTGCTCGCCGGGGGAGCCGCGGTCCGGATGGGCGGGGTGCCGAAGCCGGAGTTGACGGTCGGTGGCCGGAGCCTGCTGCGCCGGGTGATGGACGCGGCCCCGCAGGCGAGTCCCCGTGTCGTGGTGGGTGACGTCCTCGGTCGGGGTTTCATCGTGACGATCGAGGACCCGCCCGGTGGCGGTCCCGCGTACGCGTTGCGGGCGGGACTGGCGCACATCCCGTCGACGGTGCCGTTGGTCCTGGTGCTGGCGGCGGATCTGCCCTTCCTCACGCCGCAGGTCGTGGAGGCGTTGTGCGCGGCCTCGGACGACCGGTACGACGGGGCCGTATTGGTCGACCACCACGGTCGTCCACAGTGGTTGTGCGGGGTGTGGCGGCAGCCGGTGCTGCGTGACCGGTTGGCCGACTGCGCCCCGGGAACGGGGATGCGTCAGGTCCTCGGGACGCTGCGGTATGCCGAGGTGGGCTGGTTCGACAGTGACCTTCCCGCCTGGTTCGACTGCGACACACCGGATTCCCTGGAGTACGCCCGCCGCCTGGAGCGGGAGTTCCGCGCCCGGTGACGGGCGGTCACGGCGGCATGTGACGGCCGCCGTTGACGTCGAGGGTCACTCCGGTGATGTAGGCGGCGTCCCGGGAGGCCAGGAACAGGATCGGGGCGACCAGTTCGGACAGTTCCGGCATCCGGCGCAGCGGGATCGCCGCGATGACGGCCTCCCGTTCGTTCGCGGGTAGCGCGTCGAACATCGCGGCCACCCGGGGCGTCGGGAACAGGCCCGGCGCGACCGCGTTGACCCGGACACCGTCGGGCCCGACGGTGGCGGCGAGCCGGCGGGTGAGACCTCCGACGGCCGCCTTGGCGGCGGCGTACGGCACACCGGTGACGGGTGAGGGCTGTCGGCCGCCGATCGACCCGCACGTCACGATGCAACCGCCTGTGGCGGTGAGGAACGGCAGGGCCGCCGCGCAGGCGTGGTAGGTGCCCTTGACGTTGACGTCGAGGACGAGGTCCACGTCGGCGGGTGTGATGTCGCCGGTGTCGCGGGGCGTGCCGAGCGAACCGCCCGCGAGGGTCACCAGTACGTCGATGCGGCCCAGCCGCCGGTGGGCCTCGGTCACGGCGGCGCCGACGGCCTCGGCGTCGGCGACGTCCACGGTGAGGTCGGCGCCGTGGAGGTCCATGCCGACGACCCGGCCGCCCTCGTCGGCGAAGGCGCGGCACACCGCCCGCCCGATACCGCCGGCCGCTCCGGTCACCACGATTCCGAGACCGGCGAAACGGGCTCGCGAATCATTGACGACCGTCATGAAGGCACCATACCCTGAATGTCCGCCGGTCCATCCCGGACGGGTGCCGGCCGGTTGGGCGGGCGGGGCACCGGAGCGACGTCACAGGAGGGCACTGATGCGCATCGCGGTCATCGGCGGAGGGCCCGCCGGGCTCTACTTCGCCGCGCAGGCGCAACGCCGGGATCCCGGCCACCACATCGACGTGTTCGAACGCAACCCCTCCGGCCGCACCTACGGGTTCGGTGTCGTGTTCTCCGGCGAGACCCTCGACTCGATCCGTGACACCGACCCGGTGGTGCACGCCGCCATGGCCGCACGGTTCGTCGCCTGGCAGGACATCGACGTGCATCTGCGTGCCGAACCGGACGCGCCGGGCAGCCTGGTGTCGTCCACCGGTCACGAGTTCGCCGCGATGAGCCGCCGCGACCTGCTGTCACTGCTCGCCGACCGCTGCCGGGAGACGGGGGTACGGATCCGGTTCGGGGAGTCGGCGCCGCCCGCCGCGGAACTGGCCGGCGACTACGACCTGGTGGTGGCCGCCGACGGTGTGCGGTCGGCGACCCGTTCCGCCCGCCCCGAACGGTTCGGCGCGAAGGTCGTCAACCACCGGTGCCGGTACGTGTGGCTGGGCACCGACCGGCTCTTCGAGTCGTTCACCTTCGACGTCCGCGCCACCGAGCACGGCGTCATGCAGATGCACGCCTACCCCTACGGCGACGGCTCCACCGTGATCATCGAGATGCCGGAGGAGGTGTGGCGGGCGGCCCGGCCGGGGCCGGAGGACTGCGCCGCGCTGTTCGCCGACCGGCTCGACGGGCACGCGCTGCACGACGGCGGCACCGGATGGACCACGTTCGCGACGGTGACCTGCGACCGGTGGTACGACGACCGGACGGTGCTGTTGGGCGACGCCGCGCACACCGCGCACTTCTCGATAGGTTCCGGCACGAAACTCGCCATGGAGGACGCGGCGGCGCTGGCCGCCGCGCTGCACCGGCATTCCGACGTCCCGGCGGCGTTGGCGGAGTACCAGGCGGAGCGGCAGCCGGTGGTGGCCTCGACGCAGCGGGCGGCGGCGGCGAGCCTCGAATGGTTCGAGGACGTCGGCCAGTACCTTCGGCAGCATCCGCTGCGGTTCGCGTTCAACCTGTTGACCCGGTCGCGCCGCATCACGTACGACAACCTGAGGTTGCGGGATCCGGAGCTGGTGGACCGGGTGGACGACTGGTTCGCGCGGACCGAGACCGAACGCGGCGCGACCCCCGGGCCGGTGACGCGCCGGCCTCCGATGTTCCAGCCGTTCACGTTGGGCGGGCTCCCGCTGCGGAACCGGGTGGTGGTGTCTCCCATGGACATGTACTCGGCGGTGGACGGTGTCCCGGGTGACTTCCACCTGGTGCACCTCGGTTCCAAGGCGCTCGGCGGCGCCGGCCTCGTCATGACGGAGATGGTGTGCGTGTCGGCGACCGGCCGCATCACGCCGGGCTGCACCGGCCTGTACGACGACGCCCACACCGAGGCGTGGCGGCGGGTCGTGGAGTTCGTGCACCGGCACAGCGACGCCCGGATCGGCGTCCAGTTGGGGCATTCCGGCCGCAAGGGTTCGACCCGTCTCATGTGGGAGGGCATCGACGCGCCGCTGCCGGAGGGGAACTGGCCCCTGGTGGCGCCGTCGCCGTTGCCGTACCGCGCGGACAGCCAGACGCCGAAGGAACTGGACCGGGCGGGGATGGCCGAGATCGTCGCGGAGTTCGCGGCGGCGGCGCGGCGGGCCCGGTCGGCGGGTTTCGACCTGTTGGAGCTGCACTGCGCGCACGGTTACCTGTTGTCGAGTTTCATCTCCCCGTTGACGAACCACCGCGACGACGAGTACGGCGGCCCGTTGACCGGCAGGATGCGGTTCCCGTTGGAGGTGCTGGCCGCCGTCCGGCGGGAGTGGCCCGGCCCGGTGACGGTCCGGGTGTCGGCGACGGACTGGCACGACGACGGCCTGTCCCGTGACGAGTCGATCGAGGTGGCGCGGATGTTCGCCGCCGCGGGCGTCGACGGTGTCGACGTGTCGTGCGGCCAGGTGGTGTCGGACGAACGGCCCGCGTACGGCCGGTCGTTCCAGACGCCCTACGCCGACCGGATCCGGCAGGCGTTGGCAGAGGAGTACCCGGACGTGGCGGTGATCGCGGTGGGGGCGATCTCGTCGGCCGACGACGTCAACTCGATCATCCTGGCGGGACGCGCCGACCTGTGCGCCCTCGGGAGGGTCCACCTGTGGGATCCGGCGTGGACGTTGCACGCCGCCGCCGACCAGGAGTTCCCGGTGGAGTGGCCGGTGCAGTTCGCGGCGGGTAGCCGGAGGCCGCCGGTGTCGCGGCGGGTGTGACGGCGAACCGGCCGTTACGTGAAGGGGACCGCCGACAGTAGTTGCCCGGTCCGCCAGATCACGGCGGCGGCGAACAGTGCGATCACAGCCACGAACGCGCCCGCCTGGATGAGGTTGCGGTTCTCGCGCGGCGCGTGGGACAGCGCCCAGCCCAGCAGGAGACCGGTCACCAGGCCGCCGATGTGCCCGGTGATGCTGATGTTGCTTCCCGGCAGGAATGTGATGAACAGGTTGATGCCCAGCAGCACGTACAGGCCGCTGTTGTCCCGGCTGAGTCGCCGGTTCACCAGCAGGAGTGCCCCGAACAGGCCGAAGATGCTGCCGGAGGCGCCCGCCGCGAAGCTCATCGGGTCGGCGAACAGGTAGGTGGCGACGCCGCCGCCGAGACCGCTCACCAGGTACAGGCCCAGGTAGCGCAGCGGCCCGAGGTCGCGTTCCAGGTACCGGCCGATGATCCACAGGACGTACATGTTGAACGCCAGGTGGATGATCCCGTAGTGCAGGAACATCGACGTGACGAGCCGGTAGTACTCGCCGTCGGCGATGCCGAAGGCGGCGAACTGGCCGTTGTTCAACTGGATGTACGGCCCCGGGAACACCGCGCCGTACAGGTGGAACTCGGTCATCCCGCCGAGCAGGACGTTGCGGATGGCACCGCCGCCGCCGGTGAGTGAGACGAGCAGCCCGATCAGGAACACCGCGACGTTGACGCCGACCAGGACCTTGGTGACCAGGCCGGTCCGGCCCCGCATGGAGCCGCCGAAGGCGGTGCGGGCCTGCCGGACCGTCCTGCGGCCCTCGGTGACGCATTCGGGGCACTGCCAACCGACCGAGGCCTCGTTCATGCAGTCCGGACAGATCGGCCGGTCACAGCGCACGCATTTGACGTGTGTCTCCCTGCGTGGATGCCGATAGCAGACCGGCACGACCTGTTCGTGTGTCATTACCGCGCAATGGTAACGCGGTCGATGCGTATCTCGCTCTTCGGACGATCGCCGCGATCGGTGTCGGTGGTGGCGATCGAGTCCACGACCTTCTGCGAGGCCGGGTCCTTCACCTCACCGAAGATGGTGTGGCGGCGGGTCAGGTGCGGCTGCGGGCTGACGGTGATGAAGAACTGCGAACCGTTGGTGCCGGGTCCGGCGTTGGCCATCGCCAGCAGGTAGGGCTTGTTGAACACCAGGTCGCTGTGGAACTCGTCGGCGAACTCGTAGCCCGGGCCGCCGCGGCCGGACCCGGTCGGGTCGCCGCCCTGGATCATGAACCCCTCGATGACGCGGTGGAAGACCACGCCGTCGTAGTACGGGCCGCTGCCCGGCTTGCCGGTGGTCGGGTCGACGTAGTCCTTGGTGCCCTCGGCGAGGCCCACGAAGTTCGCCACGGTCTTTGGCGCGTGGTTGTCGAAGAGCTGGATCTCGATGTCGCCCACGTTGGTGTGCAGGGTTGCCGTTGTCATGTCGCCCATCGTGCCATGCCGGTGCCGGTTCGCCGCGACCCGGCACGGCCGTGGCCGGGGACGTCACCGTGGAGGGTGGTGCGGAGGGGGCGGTGACCACCTGAAGCGGTTCGGGCACATATCCGGAGTTTGCGGGGCAGGATGTGGGGGTAGCCAAACACGGGAGGTGAATCAACGTGATCTTGCTGAACCGTCGTACACCTAAGAGCCGTGCCCAGCAGATTCGTGGAGAACTCGCTCAGGGCTTCGGCCATTTCAGGTCCGCCACCAGTTGTGCCGCCAGCGGCGCGGCGGAGAGGATGGCGCCACGCATCGACAGTGCCCTGACCATCGTGGGACTGCGCAAGAAGCGCCGTGCCCGTTGGCCGTGGGTCGCGGGTGCGGTCGCCGCCGGGGCCGCGGCCGCGGCGGCCGGGCTGATGCTGATGCGTCGTGGGAACGAACGAGAAGACGACCTGTTCGCCGACGACCCGAGAGCGGAGGGGCTGACCTACCCCGAAGCGACCGTGGAGGACCGCACCGAGACGTTCGTGGCGGCCACCCGGTAATCCCGGTACCGCGCGTGAGGCGGCCCGGCGGATCCGTTCGCCGGGCCGTCGTCGTGTGCGGGTGCGGCCCGTGAACGTAAACGTGGCGCCGGGGGCACGCTCGCTGCGGGGGGGAGTCAGCGAGTGCGCCACCCGACGCCACATGGGGGGGCGGGGGTAAAGCCTCCTGGACGCTAACGCGTCGCATGTCTGTGATTCTTATCCGTCATGAGTGGGGTTGCAAACCCTTCCTCGTGGCGGTTGTCCGCCATGGCGTAACTACGCCAGGGTAGTCATGCCGGACGGTCTTCATGTCCTCACAGTACGTTCATCATGGTCGCGAAGCGATCACGAAGTCGTATCGAATCACCGGCAGTCGGCGACGGCGGCCGCCAATCGGCGAACTCCTTCGTCCACCCGGTCGGCCGGGACCGCCGAATAGGCGAGCCGCAGCGAGTGCTCCCCGCCCTCCAGGACGAAGTCGGTGCCCTTGACCACCTGCACGCCGTGTTGTTCGGCGGCGGGGAGGAGCCGGTGCACGTCGACGTCGGATCCCAGGTCCACCCACAGGAAGTAGCCGCCGTCGGGGACGGTGAACTCGGCCTGCGGCAGGTGGGTGCGCAGCGACGCGGCCAGGGTGTCGGCGCGCTCGGCGAGCGCCTTGCGGACCGTCCGGATGGAGGCGTCGAGTGCCCCGGAGATCGCGAACTGGTGGATGGTCGCCTGCGCCAGCATGTTGGGCGCGATGTAGGTGTTGGTGGCCATGGCCGCGATCTTGCTGATGAGCGCGGTCGGACCCACGAGGTAGCCGGTCCGCAGGCCCGGGCACACCGTCTTGGAGAACGAGGACGCGAACACGACCGACCCGGTGGTGTCCTGGGAGAGCATCGTCGGCAGGTCCTCGCCCCGGAATCGGATGTCCAGGTACGGGTCGTCCTCGAACACGGTGAAACCGTACTGGCCCGCCAACTCCAGCAACCGGACCCGCTTCTCGGCGGACAGTGTCACGCCCGCCGGGTTCTGGAAGTTCGGGATGATGTGGGCCAGTGCCGGCCGAAGTCCGGCGGTGAGCCGTTCGGCGAGCTCGTCGACGTCGAGGCCGTCCTGCTCCAGCCCGATCGGGTGCAGGTCGCCGCGCCGGTTGCGCAGTCCGAGCAGGGTGCGGTCGTAGGTGGGGCGTTCCACGACGACCGGCGTGTCCGGTTCCACGAGCGCGTCGAACAGGAACGCGTCGGCCTGCATTGAGCCGTTGGTGACGAGGACCTGGTTGACGTCGACGCCGTGCTTGTCAGCGATCCACTCCCGCAACGGCGGGTAGCCGACCGAGGTTCCGTAACCCGCGACCCGGGCGGGGTCGGAGTCGAACGCGGCCACCGCGGCGGCCTTGAGTCCTTCGATGTCGACGATGTCCAGGCTCGGCGCGCCACGGGAGAACGAGATGACGTCTGCTGCTGACATGCCATGAATGGTAGAGGTGCCGTCGCAGGCCGTCGTCGGCAGCGGCCCTGGTCAGCCGAGCGTCGCCGGCCCGGGTGCCCGCCGGCCGGGACCGGTCGGCGGGGGTTCACCCGTCAGAGGTACTGGCCGTGTCCGGCGTCGTCGTCGTCGCGGCGGCCCGCGAGCATCTGCTGCATCCCGGCGGGGATCTGGCCCCCGGCGGGCAGGGCGGGCATGCCGCCGCGCCGCATCTGCTCCAGTTGCATGCGCGCGGCCATCTGCTGCGCCATCAGCGCCGCCTGGATGCCGTGGAACAGTCCTTCGAGCCAGCCCACGAGCTGCGCCTGCGCGATGCGCAGTTCCGACTCCGACGGTGGTTTGTCGGCCTCGAACGGCAGCGACAGCCGCTCCAGTTCCTCACGCAGCTCCGGCGCGAGGCCGTCCTCCAGTTCCCGGATCGACCGGGCGTGGATGTCGCGCAACCGGGTGCGGCCGGCCTCGTCGAGAGGGGCCGCGCGGACCTCCTCCAGGAGTTGCTTGATCATGCTGCCGACCCGCATCACCTTGGCGGGTTGTTCGACCAGCTTGGCCGGGTCGTTGGACTCGCCGGTCTCCGGGTCTACCTCCATGGTGCCCAGCGGCTTCCCGTCGGGTCCCATGACGAGCACGGTGGCGGGTCCCTCGTCCTCCTGGGCGGCGTCCGCCCGCTCGTCGGCCGTCTCCGGCTCTTCGGGCCGGGAATCGTCGGTGGGCTTGTCGGTGTGCTCAGTCATCCCTGCTAGTCCCCAACTGTCTCGTCGCGTGTCTGTCGAGACTAAATCCTGTGCCATGGTGCGGCAAATCGGCCGGACCCGGTCTCGGCACGGAGGTGGTCGGCGCGTCCCCCGTCCCGTACCCGTTCGGCGCGGGTCTCGGACACGTTCAGCGGCGGAACCTGCGGAAGTCCGGGTCGCGTCGCTCCGCGAAGGCCTCGGCGCCCTCGGCGGCCTCCTCGGTCCGGGTGAACAGGTCGAGCCCGTCGAACGCCAGGTGGGAGATGCCGCCCAGGTGGTCGGTGTCAGCGTTGAAGGAGTGCTTCAGGAACCGCAGCGCCGTGGGGGAGCGCCGGTTGACCTCGGCGGCGGTGCGGCGGGCCGTGTCGAGCAGTTCCCCGGGTTCGGTGACGAGGTTGACCAGGCCCCAGGACAGGGCGGTGTCGGCGTCGATCAGTTCGCACAGATACCACATCCAGCGGGCGCGTTTCTCGCCGATGACGCGCGCCAGGTACGCCGAACCGAAGCCGGCGTCGAAGCTGCCGACCCGTGGACCCGACTGCCCGAACCGGGCGGTGTTGGACGCGATCGACAGGTCGCACAGCACGTGGAGGACGTGTCCGCCGCCGACGGCGACCCCGTTCACGGCGGCGATCACGGGTTTCGGTACGTCGCGGATGATCCGGTGGAGGCGTTCGATCTCGAAGGAGCCCCATTCGGTCTCGCCGTATCCGCCGGTCGCGGCGCGTTCCTTGACGTCGCCGCCCGCGCAGAACGCCCGGTCGCCGGCTCCGGTGAGGATGATCGCCCCGACGTCGGGGTCGGTCCACGCGGTCTTGAAGCAGTGGATGAGTTCGTCGACGGTCCGGCCCCGGAACGAGTTCATCCGGTCGGGCCGGTCGATGGTGACGGTCGCGGTGTGGTCGGCCTTCTCGTATCGCACATCGGTGAGGTCGCGCATTGCCACACGGTAGAGCATGCGCCGGGCCGTCGGGCTATGCCGCGCAACGGAAACCGGTGTTTCCGGTGCTGGAGTCCGGGGTGTTGAAGGTGCGGGCGGCCACCCGGTACCGGTTGCAGTACGACTCGTGGCACAGGTGGGAGCCGCCCCGGGTGACGCGCGCGGTCCCGGTGTCCGGTCCGGTGGGGTCGACGTCACCGGTGCGGTCGGTGCCCCACCGGTCGGCGCACCACTCCCAGACGTTGCCCGCCATCTGGTACAGCCCGTAACCGTTGGGGCGGTAGGTCTTGACCGGCGCGGTGCCGACGTGGCCGTCGTCGGCGGTGTTGACGTGCGGGAACCGGCCCTGCCAGATGTTGCAGCGGTGCGCGCCGTTGACGATCAGGTCGTCGCCCCACGGGTAGCGGGCCTGTTCCAGGCCGCCTCGCGCGGCGGCCTCCCACTCGGCCTCGGTCGGCAGACGCTTACCGGCCCAGGTGGCGTAGGCGACGGCGTCGTGCCAGGACACGTGCACCACGGGATGGTTCTGGAGGGTCGCGGCGGAGGAACCCGGCCCGGCGGGTGCCCGCCAACTCGCGCCGGCGACCGGCAGCCACCACGGCGTGTCCGGCAGCGAACCCGCCACCAGGCTGCGACGGGCCAGCGGCGTCGCCGACGTGTGGAAGACGTACGACCAGCCTTCGCGTTCGGCCTCGGTGACGTAGCCGGTGGCCTTCACGAACGCCGCGAAGCGCGCGTTGGTGACGCACACCGGGTCGATGTGGAAGGCCGACAGGGTGACCGGTCGCGGCGGTCCCTCGGCGTCGCCGGGGTTGGCGTCGGGGTCGTCGCCGCCGAGGACGTACCTTCCGGCCTCGACGCGCACCATGCCCTTGAGGACGTCGCGACGCGCGCGTTCCGGCACCGGGAACCCCGGGCCGGCCGGTTCCGGGCGGCCGGGTTCCCGGCCTGGCGCGCAGCAGTCCACGGCCATATTCTGCACACATGGCCGATTCCCGCGACATCCTGACCCGGCCGGCGGCGGCCGGGGTCACCGACGTCTACGGTCCCGATCCGGATCAGGTGGTGGAGTGGTTCACGCCGGTGTCGCCGCCGCGCGCCACGGTCGCGGTGGTCCACGGCGGGTTCTGGCGCCCGGAGTACGACAGGGCGCACCTGCGGCCGTTGTGCGGGGCGTTGCGCGACGCCGGGATGCGGGTCGCGGCGGTGGAGTACCGGCGCGGGGTGGCGCCGGCGGTGACGGCGGGGGATGTGGCCGCGGCAGTGGGGCACGTCGGTGAGGCGGTGGCGGGTGAGCCGCTGCTGCTGTTGGGGCATTCGGCGGGCGGCCACCTGGCCCTGTACTTGGAGCCGCGGGCGGCGGTGCCGGTGGCGGGGGTCGTGGCCCTGGCGCCGGTCACCGACATGCGGGACGGTTGGCGCCGTGACCTGGACGGGGGCGCGGTGGCGGCGTTCCTGGGCGGGTCCCCGGAGGAGGTTCCGGACCTGTACGACGAGTTCACCGTGGCGGAACCCGGTTCCCGGGCGGTGGTGTTGCACGGTGACGTGGACGAGTGGGTGCCGGTGGAGATGTCCCGGGAGTACGTGGCGCGGACCGGCCGGACGGTGCTGCGTGAACTGCCCGGGGTGGGTCACTTCCCGCCGATCGATCCGGAGTCGGCGGTGTGGCCGGTGCTGCGCGAGACCTTGGACGACCTGGCGACGGGACGACCGGCGACACACTGAGACTCCATCATGGACACGTCGGGTGGAGGACGGTTTCCTGAAGCCCGGCTGAATAACCCGTTGACACCGTTTCGCCCGTTTTGTGATACTTCGCGGTGTGGGGTGGTTTGCCCCCGGTCGGGGTGGGGCGTGGCCGTTGGACGTTTCGGCGCCCTCCGGCCGACTTCGCCCGGTCCGGCCGACCACGCCGACATTCTGACCCACCAAGCCGCCCGGTTCCGGCGCACCGCCGGCCCCGGAAACCGGGTGGGGGTCTCCAGGCGCGGTGCCGCACCGTGTGTCACCGTGCCGCGACAGAGGCGTGCCCCCGGGAGGCGGAGCCTCGACCGGGGGCACTATCATTTGAATTGTCGAGAAACAAATGAATGGGTCCGAGGCTACCAGGAAGTCTCCGGGGAGTGTCGAACCCTCGTCAGACCCCAGGTGGGCCGCAACTGGGTTACCAAGCGACCGGTTCGACGAGCCGTCCCTCAGAAGGTGAACTCGTTTTACTGGAGAGAACGTCCGAGAGTCGTTGCCCCTCACCGTGTGAACCGGGGGGCGGAACACGGTAGGCCCAGACTCAGCGTGCAGAGCGTTGGCGGCGGATTCAGACCACACCGGGCCACCGGTGTGCCCGTCACCTGGAGGCGTCTCACATGCCGCCCTAGCGTCGCCGTAACAAGCCCGCCTGTGTGACCGAAGCCGACCGACGCGACGGAGACCACAGCCCACACCCGCACTCGAATGCCCGGATTATCCACGTCCGTCCCGAATGCGGGCTGGGCTCACTCCGCCTCCCTCAGCTCAAGAGACACCACGAAGGACCAAGGAATCTCGATCGTTTCCAGCCATTCAGAACCGACCACACGGCAGGCCGCCGGTCTCCTCAACCACCTGCTCGACTCCGGTGAGATCACACACCGCGAACTCGGTCGGCACCGTCGGGTGAGGCTCGCAGACCTCCAGGAGTACCGGCGCCGGGATGACGCGGCACGTCGACGGGCCGCCGACGAACTCGCTGAACTCACAAAGGAACTGGGGTTGTACCCGTGACGACGACCGGCCGGTCAGGTCCGGTCGGGGGCGGTGAAGGGGACCAGGAGGTCCTGGGTGCCGGCCTGCCGGTCCAACAGCAGTGCCCGGCCCGGCCTGGGCCGCCAGTCGGCCGCGGACTGTCCGAAGTGGTTCATCAGCTCGTCGCCCGGGATGTTGAGCACGAGGTTGCACGCCACGTCCTCCCGTCCCGAGGTACCGCCGATGTCCTCCATGAAGCGGCGCAGGCTCCGCCACCAGCCGAGCAGGTGGACACCGTTCCCGGGGCCGCGCCGCAGCAGCCGGCGCAGGTCGGCCTGGCCGGTGCGGTCGAGCGTCACCAGGTCGAGGCCGAACCCGATGAGATACGCGGGACCGTCGTGGTCGGCGAGCTCGGAGATCACCCGCGCCACCGCGTCCGGGTCGGTGAGACGTTCCGGCGCGGCCATGCCCGCCAGCGCCGACTCCACCGCGCCGGGTTCGGCGAGTCCCGCGATCACGTACCGGGCCGTCGGCTGCTGCCTGGCGAGCGACCTGGCGGCGGCCGCGAGGGTCTGCGCGCCCGCCCGGTCGCTGCCGAGCACCGCGACGTGGCGGCCGGGTGTCCGGTCGAGTCGCACCGAGGCGGCGCGCAGTGAGGCGTCCACCCGCCTGCCCAGCAGCACCTCCGGCGGGTCCGAGGCCACGAGTGCGCCGTATTCGGGTTGTTCCTCCAGGGTGACCTCGGCGTACCCGTAGAACACCGTGGGCGCCGGGGCCTCACCGCGCCGTTCCCACATGTCGTGCCGCAACCTGAACAGCGTCATGGTGTCGGCGTGCGCGTTGGGGAATCTGATCCGGCGGTCGCGGCCGGCGACTCCACCGTCCACGTTGATCACGGCCTCCCCGGTGCGGAGGTTCTGGGCGGCGGTGTTCCTGCCGTCGAGCACCGACGTGGCGCCCGGCAACGCCACCCGCATCCCGAACTGGCCGAAGATGGAGTCGCGTTTGGTGTACAGCGCCTCGATGCCGGAGGTCGTCTGGCTGGCTAGCACCAGGTGGACACCGTAGGACCGGCCCTTGCGGGCCAGGTTCTCCAGTACGGCGACCGCCTCCCTGGCCAGCCGGTCGTTGCCCGCGAACAGCACCTGGAACTCGTCGATGAAGCAGACGATGCGCGGCAGCCGCTCGTGGACCCGCAACTGGCCGTAACGTGCGACGCCGTGCCGCTTCATCACCACGGAACGGCGGGTCATCTCGGCGTCGAGCTCCCGCAGGATCGCGACGCCGTACTCGCGGTCGGACTCGACGCCGACCGCCTTCGCGTGCGGGATGTAGGTCGGGTCGGACGGCTGCGGCGTGAACTCGGTGAAGGACACGCCCTCCTTGAAGTCCAACAGGTACAGGGCGAGGTCCTGCGGCGCGTACCGGGCGGCCAGCCCGTACAGCACGTCGAGCAGGAACACCGTCTTACCGCCGCCGGTCCGGCCGCCGATCAGCCAGTGCGGTGTCTCGTCGTCGAAGCGGAGCGACACGACGCCCTGGGCGTCGCGGCCGATGACGGTGGCGAGGCCGTCGGCGGGGTCCTCCCGCCACAGGTCCGGCGGGATCAGGTCGGCGAAGCCGAGTTCGGCGGCGGCCCTGGCCCGGTCGGCGAGCCGCTGCGACTCGGCGGTGAGGTAGTCGGTGGGCTGCGGCGGGTCGAACACGACGGGCACCGCGAGGCCGTCGCGCATCCCGAACGGGGCGTTGGGCGGGTTGCCGACCCGCATGACGTCACCGACGGTGACGTCGACGCTGTCGGGCAGTTCGGGGACGCCGGCGGCGAGGATGCGCAGTCCCGATCCGCTGCCGGACCGGGCGAGCGCGGCGAGCCGGTCCGCGAGGGCACCCGGCAGTGCCGGGGCCGACGCGATGACGAGCAGGAGTTCTCCGCCGCCGTCGCCGAGCAGGTTGGCCTTGACGTGGCCTTCGGCGGCGGCGAGTGCCGCGGTGAAGCCGGACTGGTCGGTGGCGGGCGCGGCGAGGACTCCGGCGTCCATCAACGGCCGGAGCGGCGCGAAGGCGGCGCCGACCGTCTCGGTGTCCACGGCGAGTACCCGCGTGCCGGGCGGCCGGGTGGCGAGTGTCTGGAGCAGCACCGACCGGACGAGTCCGGCGACCCGGGGGTCTCCGGCGTCGGCCGACAGCCGCAGGTGGGCGTGGCCGGGGAACGGCACCATGACGGGGAAACCGCCCTCGTGGAGCCTGCCCTCTCCGATCCGCACCCACCCGGGTTCGCGTCGCAGGGTGTCGGCGGCGGCCCGGAGGCGTTGCCCGAGAACGGTTTCGGCGGCGACGGCCTCGGGGGCCGGGCCGGTCTCACTCGTGGTGTCGAGGACGGCGCGGGTGGCGGCGAGCCGGGCCACGGCGGACAGGTGCCGGGTGACGGCCTGGTCGAAGGTCGCGCGCAGTCCGGGCATCGGGTGCCGTCCCCTCTTCACGTTGACACGACGGTGTTTCCCGCCTCACACGATACCGATCCGGCGGGATTCCCCGGGATGTCGGCTCGGCCGGGGAGGCGCCGCCGGTCAGACGTAGCGTTCCAGTATGGACACCTCGGCGAGCCGGGACAGGCCCTCCCGCACGCCGCGCGCCCGGGCGTGCCCGACGCCCTCGACGTGCTGGAGGTCGTCGACCGTCGCGCCCAGCAGGCGTTGCAGTGAACCGAAGTGCTCCACGATCCTGTCGACGACCATCCCCGGCAGCCGGGGCACCCGGCCCAGCAGCCGGTAACCGCGCGGACTGATCGAGGAGTCGAGCAGTTCGGTGCCGCCGACGTGGCCGAGCGCGCGGCTGACCGCCGTCAGGTCGAGCAGTTCCCCGGCCGACAGACCGTCGAGGGCGCCCAGCGCCGCCGCCAGCTCCGCGCGGTCCCGGTCGTGGGGGAGGTAGTCGCGCACGATCAGGGTGCGGTCGGCGTCGACACCGGCCATCAACTCGTCGAGTTGGAGTGCCAGCAGTCGCCCGTCCACACCCAGTTCGATGACGTAGCCCTCGACCTCGTCGGCGATGCGGCGCACCATCTCCATCCGCTGCACCACGACCATGGCGTCCCGGATGGTCACCAGGTCCTCGATCTCCAGGGCCGACAGCGTGCCCGCGACCTCGTCCAGTCGCGACTTGTACCGTTCGAGCGTGGCGAGCGCCTGGTTGGCGCGGGACAGGATGGCCGCCGACTCGTCGAGCACGTGCCGGTTGCCGTTGACGTAGAGCCCGATGATCCGCATCGACTGGCTCACCGAGATGACCGGGCAGCCGGTCTGCTTGGCGACCCGTTCGGCGGTGCGGTGCCGGGTGCCGGACTCCTCGCTGGGGATCGACGGGTCGGGCATCATGTGCACGGCCGCCCGCACGATGCGCGAACCGTCGTTGGTCAACACCACGGCACCGTCCATCTTGCACAGTTCCCGGAGCCGGGTCGCGGAGAACTCCACGTCGAGGTTGAAACCGCCGGTGCACAGCGACTCCACCGTCTTGTCGAAACCCAGCACGATGAGCGCGCCGGTGTTGCCCCGCAGGATCCGCTCCAACCCGTCGCGCAGCGCGGTGCCGGGCGCCATGAGTGCCAGCGTGGCGCGCATGGGGTCGTCGCGTTCGGGCGTCAGCACGGGTCGGCTCCTTGCGTACGGCGTATGTGCGTGCCTAGTGTACGTAGTGACCGGGCCGGTGATCACCTCGTCGTGCCGCCGCCGACGTGGCGGCGAGACCGCGACGCGCGGAGGCACCGCCCGGGCCCCGAGGCACGGACCTGGAGCGGAGGTGACCGGCGAATGCAACGGCAGGCCGCCGAATGGGTCGTGGTGAGGCGCCGCGCACCCCGGCGCGCCATCGTCCGGCTCGTCACCTACCTGCTCACCGGTGTCGGGATCACGGCGGTCGGTTGGGTCCTGTTCGTCACCGAACCGCAACGGCTGGCGTCGGGTGACCCGAACCCGGCGGCACGCGCCCCGCTCTTCGTCGCGATCTGCGTCGTGTTCGCGGTCGCGGCGGCGACCGTACCGGTGTGGCGACCACCCCGGCTGGCCGTGAACCACTACGGCCTCGCGGTGCGGCCGGGCGCGTTCCGCACCGTCCTACTGCCCTGGGTGCACGTGGAGGAGGTCGCGGCGCTGACGGTCCCGGGCCGCCGCCGCGGCGAGGCATACCTGTTGTTCGCGTGCGACGGCCACCTCGGAAGGCACTCCGGTGACCGGCCCCGGTTCGTAGACCGGGCGGTCCTGCGGGAGGCCGACCGGGCCACCGAGGGACGGGCCACCGGATTCGACCTCGCGGTGCGGCTCACCGACTTCCGGCAGTCGCCGGAGGGCCTGCTGCGGGACCTGGCCGGCTTCGCGCCGCCGCACGTACTGGTCGCCGACCGGGTGGAATGAGGGCGGCCGGCCGCGTCAGGGCGACGGCACCTCGGGCGTCACGGGGCGCGAGAAACCTGTCTCCAGCACCACGGTCGTCTGGGTGCCGGTGACACCGGGGACGTGGAAGATCTCGCGCAGCACCGACTGCAGTCCCTCCGTGGTGGCGGCGCGCACCTTCACCAGCACCGACGCCGTTCCCGCGACGATGTGGGCCTCCTCGATACCGGCGATGCCGGCGAACGCCTCGACGGTGTCGGGGTCGCCCATCCACACGTCACCGGTGACCGTCACGAACGCCAGTACACCCCGGCCGACGGCGGCCGGATCCACCTCGACGGTGGTCCGGCGGATCACGCCGGACTCGCGGAGCCGCCGCACCCGCGCGTGCACCGACGCCGCCGAGAGGCCCACCGCCGCGGCCAGCTCCGCGTACGGTGTGGTGGCGTCCCGTTGCAGCCGGACCAGTATCCGCCGATCGGTCTCGTCGATCACGTCACACCTCGATCGGTATTCGTGGAAACAGTGGTACAACCGTACGTGATTCGATGGAATCGGCCATATGACGATCGTCATTCGAGGAGCTGCGATGTTCAAGGCCAGGTTCGAGGTGCTGGACGAGCGATTCCGGGAGTACTCCGGCGACGAGTACATCGAGGTGATCCACCGGGGAAGCCGCAAGACCGAGGGACCCGCGTACTTCCCGGCGGGCCGGTACCTGGTCTGGAGCGACATACCCAACGACCGGATGCTGCGGTGGGACGAGACCACCGGGCAGGTCGGCGTCTTCCGGGAGCCGTCGGGCAACGCCAACGGCAACACCGTGGACCGGCAGGGCCGCCTCGTCACGTGTGAACAGGGCGCCCGCCGGGTCACCCGCACCGAACACGACGGCTCGATCACCGTACTGGCCGACCGGTTCGAGGGCAGAAGACTCAACAGCCCCAACGACGCGGTGGTCAAGTCGGACGGCTCCATATGGTTCACCGACCCCCGGTACGGGATCACCGGCTACTACGAGGGGAGCCAGGCCGACAGCGAGATCGGCGGCGACCACGTGTACCGGATCGACCCGGCCACCGGCGAGGTGCGCAAGGTCGCCGACGACTTCGTGCGGCCCAACGGCCTGGCGTTCTCCATCGACGAACGCCGGCTGTACATCGCCGACTCGCGCCGACGCCACATCCGCGTCTTCGACGTCACCGACGACGACCGGCTCACCGACCGCGGCGTACTCGCCGAGAACTGGGCCGACGGGATCCGGCTGGACCACCTGGGCCGGATCTGGGCCGCCGGCCTCGACGGCCTGCACTGCTACGACCCCGACGGCACCATGATCGGGAGACTGCCACTGCCCGAGTCCGCGTCCAACCTGGTGTTCGGCGGAGCGAAACGGAACAACCTCTTCATCACCGACTCCGCAGGGCAGGTCCACTCGATCCGGGTGTCGTTCCGGGGCGCCGCCTGACGACCCGACAACCGTGAGGGGAGACCGTCAACCCCTGGCCGCCCAACGCTTCGAGGCCATCCGCAACGCCTCACCCACCGAAGACACCTCCGACACCGTCATGCCCTTGGGCGCGCCCTCCGCACAGCCCGGCGGCACCAGCGCGTGCCGGAAACCGAGCCGCCGCGCCTCCGCCAACCGGCGCGGCACACCCGACACCCGCCGGACCGCACCGGTCAACCCCACCTCCCCGATCGCCACGATGTCGGCCGACACCGGAGCCGAGGACACCGACGACGCCACGGCGAGCGCGACCGCCAGGTCGGCGGCCGGTTCCGTCACCCGCATCCCGCCGACCGTCGCCGCGTACACCTCCCGGTCGAGGCAGCGCACGCCGCCACGCCGGTCGAGCACCGCGAGCCCCATGTTCAACCGCGCCGAGTCCAGCCCGGACACGGTCCGGCGGGGGATCGTGCCGTCCTTCGCACTGCCGCCCACCAGTGCCTGCACCTCCACGAGCATCGCGCGGCGGCCCTCCATGGTGACCGTCACGCAGGTGCCCGGTACCGGCTCATCGCCACCCTCGGCCAGGAACAGGCCCGCAGGGTCCGCGAGACCGACGATGCCGTCCTCCGTCATGTCGAAGCAGCCGACCTCGTCGGCCGGGCCGAACCGGTTCTTGACGCCGCGGAGCAGCCGGAGCGTCGAATGCCGGTCGCCCTCGAAGTGCAGGACCGTGTCGACCAGGTGCTCCAGTACGCGCGGCCCCGCGATGTGACCGTCCTTCGTGACGTGTCCCACCAGGATGCAGGTGATGCCGCGTTCCTTCGCCACACCGATCAGGCCGGAGGCGACCGCCCTGACCTGCGTGACACCGCCCGGGACGCCGTCCACGTCGCCGCTGGAGATCGTCTGCACCGAGTCCAGGATCAACAGGCCCGGCTTGACGTCGTCGAGGTGCCCCAGCACCGCCGACAGCTCCGTCTCCGCCGCCAGCATCAGATCCGGATGGATGGCCTTGATCCGGTCGGCGCGCAGCCGCACCTGGGACGCCGACTCCTCCCCCGTCGCCACCAGCGCACGGCCGTGCCCGGCGGCGGCGAACCGGTGCGCCACGTCCAACAGCAACGTGGACTTCCCGACGCCCGGCTCCCCCGCGATCAACACGACCCCGCCGGGGACCAGGCCGCCGCCCAGCACCCGGTCGAACTCGCCGACACCGGTGGACCGGGCCTCGGCCTGTTTGGCGCTGACGTCACCGATCGACCTGGCCGGGACGCCGGGCCGCGCGGTGGTCGCCTTGCGGGCCGGCGACGCCGAGGCGACGGGGGCCGACTCGGCCATCGTCCCCCACTCGCCGCAGTCGGGGCAGCGGCCCACCCACTTGGGCACCGTGTGCCCACACGCCGAACAGGAGTGGACGGTACGGGCGTTTCTGGCCATACCGGAACGCTACCCGGTTCTGCCGACAGTGCTCCGGACGTTCGCCCGGTGGTGAATCGACAGGGTGAAGCGCCTGACCCGTATCAGACCGTGACGTTATCGTGCCGTAAGGTGAGGGGGTTTGTTCGGCGAGGACCAAGCCGAGCAGAGAACCTACCGCCGGGCAGGCGGGAAGTATACGCCCGTGGAGATCAGGTAAGACCACTTGAGAAAGTGGCACAGGTCGTTGAAGCAGGAACCCACCGAAGTGCCTTCGGTGACGCAGGCGGCGGCCTACGCCGAAGGCACAGTAGGAAGCGCCCACGTTCACGTGGGCGAGGATGCCAAGTCACCGGTACGACGAGACCCGGCCGCCCGCCGACGGACCGGGTCCGACCGACCGCGCGGAGAGTGACCGGGTGTGACGCATTCAGTTCTCGGGCGAGTCACCCGGATCGCCGGAGAACATCGCGGCGACGTAACCGGTGCCGTCGCCGGCGACCTTCCAGAACCGGCGCGACCACTCCAAGGCCTCCTCCTTCGTCTCGACGTCGATGATCGCGAAGCCGCCGATGAGTTCCTTGGTCTCGGTGAACGGACCGTCCGTGGTGGTGATCCTCCCGCCCTCCGACACGATGCGCACCGCCTGTGAGCTCGGCGCGCAGCCGCCCGTGGTGACGAGCACGCCGGCGGCGGCGACCTCGGCGATGAACCGGCCCATCTCCGCCATGTGCTCCGGGTCCGGCGGCGTACCGGCCTCGGACTTCGCGTCGGGGTGGGTCCACATCATGTACTGCATCGGTATCTCCTTCGACGGTGTCCGGTGACTCTCACCCGACACCCACACGACGAACGGCGGCCGCCGGTTTCGACACCGCCGCCGGATTTCTTCGACGAATTCTCCGGGCCGGTCCGGAAGCACCGACCCGTGGACACGGAACGCCCCCGCTCCGGCGGGAACGGGGGCGTGTGGTCCGTGTCAGTCAGTGACCCTCTTCGTCGAACTCCGCGGTCTCACGCGGCGGCGGGCTGCTGGGCAGGCCCATGGGGATCTCCACGGTGGTCTGGCCGGCGACCGCGAAGGTGAAGGTGACCGTGATGACGGTGCCCGCGCCGATGTCCTCGGTCAGGCCGGTCAGCCGCAGGTGGGGGCCCTCTCCGGGGACCAGCAGCAGACTGCCGTTCACCGGGATCTCCTCATTGACGGGCGCGGCGCCGTCCGGACAATCGGCGGAGGCGGTCTCCGACGGCGTCACCTGGTCCGAGGGGGAGGCGCCGTCGGACGGGCTCGCACCGTCGGACGGACTCGCGCCGTCAGACGGGCTGGCACCGTCGGACGGGCTCGCCTGGTCCGAGGGGCTGGCCTGGTCCGAGGGGCTGGGGGACTCGGTGCCGGTGTCGTCACCGGTCGCCAGCGCCACGGTGTCGGCGGCGTCGGTGGTGACGCAGAGCAGTTCGTCGGCCTGGTGACCGGAGTTGAAGATCCGCACGACGAGCGGCGCCGTGCCGCCCTCCTCGTATCCCTCCAGGCCGTCCCAGGCGACGAGCATGTCACGCAGGGCGATGTAGACGGACTCCGATTCGTTGACGATCTCGGCGTTGGTGCCCGGCACCGCCGGCACCTTGGTGTCGGTGGCGGTGACCTGCCCCGCGCCGCAGCCGGTCAGCACGAACGTCGCCGCCGTCGCGGCCCCCAGCAAGGTCCGGGTCAGGAGTCTCGGCGATCTCGCAGTGGCCACTTGTCGTCCTCTCATCGAGCCGTCATGCGTTCCACAGCGTAGAACCTCGCGTAACGGCCGCCATGGCCGACCCGCCGACTCATCGCGCCGGTCACCGGAGGTTGGCCACCAACAGCAGCATCGCCACGTCGATCAACGCGGTCGACTGCACCAACAGGAACACCGGCCTGCGGGAACCGCCCCACCACGCCCAGCCCGCCGCCACCGCGACGGCCGCGAGGGCGGCGAACACCCACGGGGTGCCGAGAAGGAGGAACAACGGCACACTCGCGGCCGCGAGACACCCGAGCGCGGCGAACCGGCTTCCGGTGGCGCCCAGCCGGTGGGGCAGGCCGTGCACGCCCGTGGCGGCGTCCTCGGCCAGGTCGGGGAGGGCGTTGCCGAAGTGGGCGGCGGCACCCAGCAGACCGCCCGCGACCACCAGCGGCCACGGCGGTCCGTCCATCGCGAAGACCACGAGCAGAGCGAACGCCACCGCGTACGGCGCCACCGACCAGACCGTGCGTTTCAGGACGAGGTTGTACGCCCAACCGGCGGCCACCGCCACCACGTGCGCCCCACCGGTCGGCGTCGCCAGCAACGACAACGGCAGGCACGCCACGGCCGCGACGATCGCCGCCGTCGCCACCAGGCGGCGCGACAGCAGGCCCGAGGCGACGGGTTTGTCCGCGCGGCCGGAGGCGACGTCGCGGGCGGCGTCGATCCAGTCGTTGCTCCACCCGATCGACAGTTGCCCGGCCAGCACGGCGGCGGCCACCAGGACCGTGTCCGGGAGCGGGCGGTCGGTGGCGGACAGCGCGACGGCGACCGCGGTGACCGTCACGGTCGGTCCGAAGTGGCTCGCCTTCAACAGGGGCAGTAACGTCACCGCCATAGCGTAACGGCCCGATTTGTGGCAGATTGGACAATGTGTCCCCGCGCAACGATCCGCGCCAGTACGACCGGCTCGCCGCCGAATGGTGGCGACCGGCCGGGGCGTTCGCGATGCTGCACTGGCTCGCCGAGTCCCGTTGCGCGCTCGTCCCGGCGGCCTCGCGTCCCGGGGCCGTGTTGGTGGACGTCGGTTGCGGCGGCGGCCTGAACGCGCCGTGGATCACCGGGTACCGGCACGTCGGGTTGGACATCCGGGCCCGCAACGCGGGCATAGCCGCCGCGCACGGGGTGCTCGCGGTCCAGGGTGACGCGATGCGGCTCCCCCTCCCCGACGGCGTCGCGGACGTCGTGATCGCGGGGGAGATCCTGGAACACGTGACCGACTGGCGGCGCGCCGTCGCCGAGGCGTGTCGCGTCCTGCGCCCCGGTGGAACGCTCATAGTGGACACCATCGCCAGGACCGCCCTGGCGACCGTGGTGGCGGTGTGGATCGCGGAACGGATCCCGGGCGGCCCGCCACCGGGGATCCACGACCCCGCCCTGTTCGTCCCGCCTCGCGAGCTGCGCGAGGAGGCCGCCCGCCACGGCGTCGACATGCGCCTGTGGGGTCTGCGGCCCGCCGCGCTGCCGATGCTGCGCTGGTTGTGGCGGCGGCGGGGGACCGTCCCGATCGCGACCACCCGGTCGCTGTCGATCCTCTACGCGGGCAAGGGAGTCAAGAATGCGTGAAGTACGCCGGATGGTACCGGCGATGCGGGAGAGGGCCACCGAGTACGACCGCACCGGTGACTTCCCGGCCGAGGACTTCCGGCGGCTGCGCGAACTGGGCATGCCGGGTCTCATGGTGCCCACCCGACTCGGCGGCCTGGGAGCCGACTTCCGGACCTACGTCGAGGTGGCCTACCAGCTCGGCCGCGGCAACGGCGCCACCGGGCTGATATTCAACATGCACGCCGGGGTGACCGGGGCGCTCGCCACCATCCCCGACGAACTCGCCGAGGAGCTCGGTGCCTCGGACTATCCCGCGCACCGGGACCGGATCCTCGCCGAGGCCGCCGCCGGCGCGTTGTTCGCCGTGGCGATGAGCGAACGCGGCAGCGGGTCACGGCTGTCCCGGATGACCAGCGGGTACCGGCGCACCGACGACGGTTTCCACCTCACCGCCGCGAAGTCGTTCGTCTCCGGCGCCGGGCACGCCGACGCGTACCTGGTGGCGGCCCGGGACCTGTCGGCGCCCGAGACCGTCTCGCAGTTCCTGGTGCCGGCCGGTGACGGCGTCACCGTGGACCCGACCTGGGACACGATGGGGATGCGGGCGACGGGCAGCCACGACGTCCGGTTCGACGTCAAGCTCCCGGAGACGGCCCTGGTCGGCGGGGTCGAGGGGGTGACGCTGCTGGCGGCCCAGTTGGCGCCGCACTGGATGGTCGCCAGCTACGCCGCCGTCTACATCGGAGTGGCCCGGTCGGCGGTGGAGATCGCCGCAGAGCAGGCCGCCGAACGGAACCTCGCCGGGTTGGCCCCGGTGCGCGCGCGACTCGGCCGCGCCGACGCGGCGGTGTCGGCCGCCTACGCGACCCTGCTGCACACCGCCGCGCTCGTGGACGCCGGTGACCCGGAGGCGGCCGCGTGGGTGTGGCGGACCAAGCTGTCGGCGGGGGACACCGCGGCGGCGGTGACCGCGTCCATGATGGAGGTGGCGGGGGCGTCGTCGATCCGGCGCGGCAACCCGCTGGAACGGCTGTTCCGCGACGCCAGGTGCGGCGCGCTGCAACCGGCGACCTCCGACGTGTGCGCCGACTGGCTCGGCGTCCACGCGATGGGCGGCGACCCCTACGCGGGATCGGAACCGCGATGGTGAACCCGGTGATCGCCGGTTTCGGCGTCGCGACTCCCGGGGTCCTGGAACAGGACCACCTGTGGGCGAAGTTCTTCGCGCACCACACCGACGGCTCGGCCCGCGCCGAACGCATATTCCGCAACGCCGGTGTCGAGACCAGGCACGGTGTCGTAGACCCCGCCGTGGAGGACGTGTCGCAGTGGAGTACGGCGGCGCGGATGGCGCGGTACGAGGTCGAGTCGCTGCCACTGGGTGAGTCGGCGCTGCGTGAGGCGCTTCGGGAGTCGGGGGTGTCGGCGGCCGACCTGTCGCTGCTGGCGGTCGTCTCCTGCACCGGATACGCCACTCCCGGCCTGGACATCCGGCTCGCAGACCGGTTGGGCGCCGGGATCGCCACCCAACGGCTCTTCATCGGACACATGGGCTGTTACGCGGCCGTTCCCGGCCTGGCGGCGGTCGCGAACCAGGTCCGCGTCACCGGCCGGCCCGCCGCCCTGCTGTGCGTCGAGTTGACCAGTCTCCACCTGGCTCCCGGTCCGTTGGACACCGAACAGACGGTGGCGCACGCGTTGTTCTCGGACGCGGCGGCGGCGGTCGTGGTGGTACCGGAACCGGCGCGCGGCCTGGCGGTACTGGACGTCGCGTCCCGCACCGACACCGCGCACGCCGACGCGATGACGTGGCACGTCACCGATCGGGGGTTCCGGATGGGCCTGTCGTCGCGGGTGCCGCTGGTCCTGGCGCGGCACCTGCCCGACACGGTCTCCGGCCTGCTTCGGCGGCACGGTCTCGAACGCGACGACGTCGAGTCGTGGGCGATACATCCCGGCGGCCGCCGCATCCTCGACGTGGCCCGGCAGTCGCTCGCGTTGACCGAGGACCGGCTCGCGGTGTCCCGGGACGTGTTGCGGCGGCACGGGAACTGCTCGTCGGCGACGATCCTGATGATCCTGCGGGAGATGGCCGCCGAGGCCCGTGGCGAGCTGGTCGCCTGCGCGTTCGGGCCGGGCCTGACCCTGTATTCGGCGCTGCTGCGGGCGGTGTGACCACCGCGGCGACCGACCGCGCGTCATCCCCGGGGCCGCCGCCCCGGGGATGACGCGACGGCTCCTCAGCGGCGGATCCGGTAGGTGAGGTGGTCGACGAGTGAGGCGCCGCGGGTCGACACGTGTTCCAGGTCGGTGTCCGGCACGCCCTCGAACAGCCGCTCCCCGGCGCCCAGCAGGACGCGGCTCACGTGGAGACGCAGTTCGTCGATCAGGCCCGCCGCCAGGTACTGGTTGACGGTGGCGGCACCGCCGGCGATCGCGACGTCGCGGTCACCGGCGGCCTCGCGGGCGGCGGCGAGGGCCGATTCGATGCCGTCGGTGACGAAGTGGAAGACCGTGCCGCCCGCCATGGTGAGTGGTTCGCGGGGGTGATGGGTGAGGACGAACACCGGCGCGTGGTACGGCGGTTCCTCGCCCCACCAGCCACGCCACTCCAGGTCCCACTCTCCCCGGATCGGCCCGAACATGTTGCGGCCCATGATGTAGGCGCCCGCGCCGGTGATCGCGGCGACCTCGGCGGCGTTCTCCTCGGGGGTCTCGAACATCCACGCGTGCAGCCGGTTCTCGGCGCGCTCTCCCAACGGGTTCTCCAGGGACTGGTTGGGGCCGGCGACGTAGCCGTCCACGGATACGGAGATGTCGCAGGTGACGATGCCCATGTCTTTCACTCCTGACTGATTGCGTTTCCGAACCGGTTGTCTTTCGGGATCATACCAGCGGGCACCGACACTACCCTGCCACCTGCAATTCGATTGCGCCCGTCACCACCCACCGCCACAGTGAACGTGATGACAGACATACCCGCACCCGCATACGGCACCCGACTCGACTTCGCCTCGCCGCTGTCCGGAGAACGCGCCACCGCACTGGTCACCAGACTCGCCGCCGCGACGCCGCGGACCATCCTGGACATCGGTTGTGGCTGGGGCGAACTGCTGCTCCGGCTGGTCGAGTCCTGCCCGGGCGCCACCGGCACCGGCATCGACACCGACGAACCCGACGTCCTGCGCGGCCGGCGCAACGCCGACGCACGCGGACTCGGCGACCGGACCGAGTTCGTCGTCGGCCCCGGCGAAGACCACGACACGCCCGCCGACCTGGTCCTGTGCATCGGCGCCTCCCACGCCTACGGCGACACCCCCTCGGCCCTCCGGCGGCTGCGGGAACTGGTGACGCCCGGCGGCACACTCCTGTTCGCCGACGTGTTCTGGGAACGGCCGCCCACCGAGGCCGACCTCGCGAACCTGTGGCCCGACACCACGCCCGACGACCACCCGTCGCTGCACGGACTCGTCGGCCACGCGGAGGCGGCCGGATTCCAACCGCTGTGGATCGAGAGCGTCAACCGCGACGAGTGGGAACGGTTCGAGTCCGGTCACCTGGCGGACAAGGCGGAGTGGCTGCTGCGGCACGGCGACGACCCCCGCGCCGAGGGGTACCGCACCGACCTCGCCGACCACCGCCGGATCTGGCTCACCGGCAGCCGCGACCTGGTCGGCTTCGCCTACCTCACGCTCGGCGTGCCCGCCTGACCGACGGCCTTGGAGGCCGTCTCAGACACGACGACGGCCGGGAGGTGACCCTCCCGGCCGTCGCATCGTCATGTCAGAGGAAACGACCCGCACCGTAATAGGGGGTCGCCGCCTCGTCGAGCGGTTGGATCTTCACCACGTCGCCGGTGGTGGGGGCGTGGATCACGTAACCGTCCCCTATGTACATCGCGACGTGCGCCAGGCCGTTGTAGAACACCAGGTCACCCGGCTGCAACGCGTCACGGCTGATACGTGTCGACATGTTGTACTGCGCCGCCGCGTTGTGCGGCAGACCGATCCCGATCGCGTTGTACGCCGCCAGCATCAGCCCCGAGCAGTCGTAGGTGTCCGGGCCGGACGTCGCCCACACGTACGACTTCCCCAACTGCGCCATCGCGTGCCGCACCACCAGACCCCGGTCACCGGGGATGTAGTCCGGGATGTAGTCGATCGACTCGCCACGTGCGGCGGCCTCGTCACGGTAGGCGTCCTTGCGGTCGGCCTGCAACCGCTCGATGCCCTCCTCGATCGTGGTCTTCTGCTCTTCGAGGGCGGCCTCCTGCTCGGCCTGCGTCGCCCGCAGGTCGTCGAGCACGCCCATGTCCTCCTCGTAGACCGCCTTGGCCTCGGTGACCTCGGCGATCAACGCCGCGTCACCCGCCGTCGCGCCGTTGAGGGCGGTCATCCGTTCACTGAACAACTCCGGCGAACCGGCGTTGAGGACCGCGAAGGTCCCACTGAGACCCTGCGTCTGGTAGGCGTGGGTGACGATGCCCTCGGTGGCGTCGTACAACTCCTCGAGCTTCTCCTCGTACGGCGCCAGTTCCTCCTCCAGCGCCGCGATCTGCTCCTTGGTGTCGGCCAGCTCCTCGGAGATCGCGTTGTACTCCTCGATGACGACCTCGAGATCGGCGGCCTGCGCCTCGATCTCGGCCTCGATGTCGCCGATCGGGTCCGCCGCCGCCGGGGCCGCCGTCAGCAGTGCCGCCACCGCGGCGGTCACCGCGGTGACCCATGCCCTCGAACGCCTGCTACCGAATCGGTTAGCGGTCACGAGCAATGCTCCTCTGCTCCCCCGCGAGTGTCACTGTGGCAGGTCCGCCCGCCGAATCGCGTCCCGGCGGACGCGGACCACCGGCGAGACTAACGCATCACCGCCCGGGCCGACAATTCCCGGCCGGTGGCTCTCGATGGTCGCCGCCGCACGTCGTCACGGAACGGACACGGTGTGCGGCGACCGTTCCCACCCACCGTGGCCGGTCCCATGCGATATGGTGACCGCGATGCGTTACCTCTGGTCGTCTTCGCCGCTGTACGGCTGTCGTCGGTACTGACCGACGCCGTCCGTCCACCGTCCGCGCGCCCACATCGGGCACGACCACCAGGGAATCCCCGTGACCGATTCCACCGTCGCCGTCTCCGAACGACTCGCCGGCATCGCCCGCGACCACGCCGCCGCCCTGCCGTGGCGGCCCTGGTTCACGCCGCGCGGCCGGTCCGCCCGCCGCGTCCTCACCGGACCCGACCACGAGGTGTGGCTCCTCGCGTGGCTTCCCGGGCAGGGCACCGAACTCCACGACCACGGCGGGCGACGGGCACCCTGCCCGGCCGGTTTCGCGGTCGCGTCCGGGCGGCTCACCGAATACCGGGTACTGCCCGGCGAGACGCCCCGGCTGGCGCGCCGCACCGTCGACGCGCCGGAGGCGGTCGCCGTCGAACCCCGTGTCGTACACGCGATGGTCAACCACACCGACGACCCCGCCGTCAGCGTGCACGTCTACGGTCCCCGGCTGGGGACGATGCGCCGCTACCTGTTCGACGAGTCGGGACTGTGGCTGGCCGCCACGCTGCGCCCCGGCGGCGACTGGTCACCCGGGCGCGACCGACTCCCACGGCACCGTGAGGGTGCCGTCGCGTCGCCGTGACGGCGGCTCCGCCACCGGCCAACCGGCCTCCTGCAACGTGACGAGCGTCCGGCGCCACCGGTCCCGGGGACCGAACACCTGCCACCCGGCCGCCTGCCGCCACGCCGACTCCGCCGCCGCCAGCAACGCGTGCACCGGCTCACCCGGGACGTTGCGGTGTATCAACGCCTTCGGGAGCCGCTCCGCCAACACCGCCGGCGACTCCAGGGACGCCAGGTCCGCCGCCAGGGTCAGCGTCAGCGGCCGCGCCTCGTCGTGCAGGACCCAGCTCGCGACCCTGCCGATCTCGTCGCAGGTCCCGTCGACGAACCGGCCACCCGGCGCCAGGCCCGCCGCCAACTCGTGCCACGCCCGGGCGGCCTCCGGTTCCGGGTACTGCCGCAACACGTTCATGGCCCGCACCAGCCTCGGACGCAGACCCGCCAACTCGAATCCCCCCAGGCGGAACTCCAGCCGCCCCGGCACCGTCGCGGCGGCCGCGGCCGCCACCCGCTCCGGGTCGATCTCCAGGCCCACCATGCGCAGGTCGGGACGGCCCACCGACAAACGGCGGAACCACTCCACGGTGGTCACCGGGTGCGCGCCGTACCCCAGGTCCACCACCACCGGCGCGGTCCCCGGCCGCAACAGGCCGGTGACCCGCGGCGCCAGCCAACGGTCCAGCCGCCGCAGTCGATTGGGGAAGGTGGTGCCGCGAGTGATGTTGCCGCGCGGTCTCACACCGCCCAGCCTAGGACCTGGACCCGCCGCCCCGGTGACCGACCGGTCTCGGCCGCGTTCGTCGGCAACCCGGTGCCCGGGTGAAGGCGTCCTAGCAAGTGGATCGCTTCACCTCCTCGAAGGTTTGCCTATCTCCATGCGTGTCACCAAGGGAAGAATCATCGGCGGTGCCGTCACCCTCGTCCTGGTCGCGGGCACCGCGACCGCGTGGTGGGTCGCGGCAGACGCCCGCACTCCGGCGCAACAGGCCGCCGAGTCCACACCGCCGGACGAGTCGGTCATCACCGCGACCGTCGCCGACCGGCAACTCATCGACCTGCTCGAACTCGACGGTGAGCTGCAACGCGCGGACGAACTCACCGTCACCGCCCCCGGCGCCTCCGGTGGCGAGTCCGAGGGCAACAGCGGACAGACGCTGGTGTCGAAACTGACGACGAAGGCCGGCGACGAGGTGAGTGCCGGAAAGGTGCTGATCGAACTCAACGGCCGCCCGTACCTCGCCCTGGAAGGCGCCATCCCCGCCTACCGCGACCTCACCGAGGGCGACCAGGGCCCCGACGTCGGGCAGCTTCAGAAGGCGTTGGCGCCACTGTTCGGGACACCCGTCACCGGTGTCTTCGACGCCCGCACCGCCGCCGACGTCACCCGGCTCTACCAGAACGCCGGCTACCAACCGCTCTACACCGACGCCGGAGAGTCCCCCGAGGACGGCGAGGGCGACGGCGAGACCGGCGCGAAGGAACCGGCCCGGCTGCTGACCCTGCCGCAGAGCGAGGTGTTCTTCGCCGCCGACCTGCCGCTCACCGTCGGCAAGGTCAAGGCGGCCCTCGCGGCACCCGCCGAAGGCGAACTGTTGACCCTGGTCACCGGCGAGTGGCGCGTCGTGGTGGAACTCGACGAACAGACCGCGGCGGAACTCATCCGGTTGAAGGAGAGCACCCCGTTCCGGTTCGGCGAGGGTCCACTCGCCGAACAGGAGACCGCCTACCCGACCATCGAGGAGGTAAAGAACGAGGCCTCCGGGGACGAGTTCTACGAGGGTGAACAGCCCCAGACGGTCCAACGCGCCGTCTTCGAGGTCACCGGCGACATCGAGGGCGAACCGGGTGACCCGCAACGTGTCATCGCGGAGAAGCTGAAGTCGCCCGAGGGTTCCCTGGTGGTGCCCGCGTCGGCGGTGTGGACCTCCGTGGACGGCGCCGAGAAGGTCACCGTCTACGACGGCGAGACCTTCACCGACGTCCCGATCGAGACCCACGTCGACTACAACGGCGAGATCGCCGTGACCCCGCTGGAGGGCGAACTGTCCGAGGGCGACCAGGTGGTCGTCTCCAAACGGGACAGGGGCGCCGAATGATCCGGTGGGCACCACGCCCGCGACGCGGCCGCCGCGCCGGCACGGGCAGACCGGGCGTGCAGGTGTGGGGGATCGTCGCGGAGGCGGTGGCGTCGCTGCGCGGCCGGACCGTCCGGGCCTGGTTGACGGCCGCCGGAATCGCGATGGGCATCGCGGCCACCGTGGCGACCGTCGGCCTGTCCTCGACCGCGCAGGCGGCCGTGTCGGACAAGTTCGACGCGGTCAAGGCCACCCAGGTCACCGCGAGCCTCAGCGACGAGGTCGTCGCGTCCGGCCTGTTCCCGACCACGGAGGACTCCGCGCGGGTCAGGGGACTCAACGGCGTCGTCGCCGCCGGCCTGGTCTGCGAGTCCAGTCAGGAACGCCGCGTGTCGCGCACCGACTCCGACGGGTTCTTCCGATCCGCCCCGGTGTCGGCGGTGGAGGGCCACGCCCTCGAAGCGATCGGCATCGAGGTCGTCAACGGGCGCGCCTACGACTCCGGACACGGCGCGCGCGGCGACTCGGTCGTCATGATCGACACCGTGCTCGCCAAGGACCTCGGCATCACCGACGTCTCCGGGTCACCGGTGCTGTTCATCGACGGCGACCGGTACCTGCTGATCGGCATCTACCAGGCCCCGCGAAGCGAGACCGGCTTCACCCGCGCCGCGATCGTCCCGGTGGAGTTCTGCCTCACCGAGGGCAGCACCGGCTTCGGCGGCCCGCAGGCACGCATCCGCACCGAACTGGGCGCCGCCGAACAGGTGGGCGGCGAGTCGAGCGTCGCCCTGTGGCCACGCGACCCCGCCCTGGTGCAGGTCGCGGTACCCCCCGACCTCAGCGACTTCCGGCAGGGAGTGGAGGGTGACATCCAGGCACTGCTGCTGGGCCTGGCGGCGGTGTCGCTGGTCATCGGCGCGGTCAGCGTGTCTAACACGGCGCTTGTGTCGGTCATGGAGCGGCGCAGCGAGATCGGGTTGCGCCGGGCCGTGGGCGCGTCACGGCGCGCCATCGCGGGACAGTTCGTGTGCGAGTCCACCATCATCGGGGTCGTCGGAGGCGCGATCGGGACCGTCATCGGGGTCAACGTGACCGCCGTGGTGTCGCTCGCCCGGGACTGGCAGGTCGCCTTCGACCCCCTGTTGCTGGCCGCCGGACCCGTGGTGGGGGCGCTGGTCGGAGTGGTCGCCGGCGTCTACCCGGCGTGGCGGGCCAGCCGGGTCGCCCCGGCGGTCACCCTGCGGTCGTGAGCCTCGGCGGGCCGCGGCGGCATGACCGTCCGGGCCCGCCTACGGCGCGGTCACGGCAGCGCGATCAACCGGAACCGCGACGTCAGCTCCGACAGGATCGGACCGAGCGCGTCACTGGTGCGCCGCCGGTCGCCACCGCCGTCGTGCATGAGGATGATGCTCCCCGCCGAGGTGTGGCCCAGCACGTTCCGTTCGATGTGGCTGGAACGGGTCGACTTGTCCCAGTCGCTCGGGTCGACCGACCAGTGCAGCGGCACCATCCCCATCTCCATGGCTATCCGCACCACCCGCTCGGTCCACTGGCCACCGGGCTGCCGGTAGTAGCCGATGTAGGCGTCCGGGACGATGTCGCGTATCGCGTCGTTGGTGCGTTCCAGGTTGCGGCGTATCTTCGTCGCCGACTCGTGTCCCAACCGGGTCTCGTGGTGCCAGCTGTGGTTGCACAACGTGTGCCCGTCGGCCACGATCGCCTTCACCAACTCGGGGTTCGCCCGCACCTCCGTCCCGACCACACAGAACGTCGCCTTGACCTGCCAGTCCCGCAGCGTGTTCAACACGTGCGGCGTCCACGCCGGACTCGGACCGTCGTCGAAGGTCAACGCCACCGCGTCCGACCCGGTCACGGCCATCGAACCCGACGGCCCCGACCACGACTCGTCCGGGACCACCGCCACCGGCTCCGGCGACTCGGTCGGCGACGGTGAGGGAGGCGGTACGGGACTGGCGGGTGCCGTCGTGACGGTGACCGGCGACGGTTCCGAGGCCGCACTGGAGTGCGCGCCCGGTGTCTCCCTCAGCAGCAGGTAGCCGCCGACTCCGGCGACCACGATCAGCGCCACGACGACCGCGACGACGACGAATCGCTTCATGACGCCACGCTATCGCCTGAGGACACGATGTCAGCGGTTCGGGGGATTTCCCCGGTCTACGGCACCTCCGGCGCCACTGTGGCCCGTTCCGGTGCGCGAATCGGACGGACCCGGCAGCGCGCGCCGTCCGGCCAGACCACGGTCAGCCCCTCGGCGTCGACCGTGACCGACAGCCGTTCCCGCAGCTCCCGGCACCACGCCACCGGATCGGCGTGGCGGGTCGCCAGGTGCAGCGACACCAGGTCGCGACCGTCCGGGGCACGCAGCACCGGCACTGCCGCCCGGTCGCCGAGCGGGGTTACCGCCCCGAACCCGTCGACTCCGGCGGTGGCCCAGCCGTGCAGTCCGGCCACCACCGTGCACAGTCCCGAGGCGTCCCGCGCCCACGCGACGGTGTCTTCGGCACCGGTCGCCACCGGATCCGCCAGCAGCCAACCACCCTCCCGCACCGGACGGTCGTCGAAGGTGCGGTGCCAACGCACCGCCAGCTCACCCCGCACGGCGGTCGCCGAGGTCACGGTGCCGTCACCGTAGTCGTTGTCCGACACGGCGGTGTCGGCCGTGACGCGGTGCGCCGCGATCGCGCGTCGCCGCAGCCAGTCACCGGTGTCGCCCAGGCGCTGGAACTCCCCGTCACACCCGTCGGTGAAGGCGGCACCCGTCCCGGGGAACCCGTGACTGGAGTAGGCGAGCTTGCCGTAGAACGGGTCGGTGTCGGGTGTCTTCGAGGTGACGTGGTCACTGCCGTGGTTGTGGACGGTGACCACGCCGCCGTCCCGTACCGACTGCACCAGCCAGCCGACGTCCCGGAGTGCGGTGACCGTGTCGGGTCCCTCGGCGGGTTGCGGCCGCTCCGGCGCGGTCCACACCGGGTGGTCGGCGGGCAGCAGCAACCCGAGGAAGCCCATCGCGCCGAAGTAGGGGGAGCCGGGACCGGAGTACTCCTGGGTCATGGGGAGGTGGTCGTCGGCGAGCCACCCCAGGCCGACGGGTCTTCCGATGCCGACACCGGCGTCGGTGAAGTACCGCAACACGCCGGACGCGAGCCGCCGGGTGGCACCCGGGTCGGTTCCGGGCGCGTCGACGAGGTGCGCGAGCCACTGCGGGGCGAGTGCGGCCGTCCGGTACACCAGCGACCTGCCCTGGATCAGCGGGGAACCGTTCGCGCCGAACATGCGGGCGTGGTCGGCGGCGAACGCGGCGAGCCGGTTCCGCCACAGCCGGGCCGCGTCGGGGTCGCGTTCCGCGCCGACCATGTCGTACCACGCCCACAGGAAGGGGTGGATGACCCAGGCGTTGTAGTGGTCGACGTTGCGGCGGCCGCCGTCGGTGTACCAGCCGCCGCCCAGGTGCCACGACTCGACGCGGTGCACCAGGGCGTCGGAGCGGTGGCCGGAGGTGTCGACGCCGACCGAGGCGAGGAACGCCTCGATGACGGCGGTGAACAGCAGCCAGTTGTTGGGCCAGGCGCGCAGCCGCGCGTGGTGCCGCAGCCAGTCGACCACCCGGGCGCGTTCTCCGTCGTCGAGGCGGCTCCACACCCGGCCACGGCTCAGGTGCAACGCGAAGGCGATGTTGGCCGCCTCCACGATGGGTTGGGTCGGGCCGCGCCGGTCAGGACGGCAGTCGTCGCCGCGCGGCCACGACTCCGGCCCGCCGGGTGTGGTGCCGGCGATCAGGCCCTCCGCGTACCGGTCGACGAGGTCGGGGCGGTCGCCGTGGGCGGTGCGGCACGCGACGAGCAGCAGGGTGCGGGCGTACCCCTCCAACGCGTCGGACTCCGGCCCGGACCAGGCGTGCCTTCCCGGTATGCGGAGCAGTGCGCCGGACGGGGAGGCGTACCGGGTCGTGGCGGCGAGCCATTCGTCGGCGACGGCCTCCCAGTGCCGCCGGGTGTATCCGGTGTGGGGTGAGGTGCGGGGGTCGGTGGGGAGCGGCCACATGTCGGCAAACGCTATCCAATACGGTGGGGCGCCGTCCAGCCCCAGCGCCCCACCGGTGCGACATGCGACGTTGTGCGCATCACCTCACCGGGGTGTTCCGGTGCATATCGTGGCAGGTCAAGGGATTATCGTGTGCCTGTCGACCTGCCTGGACGTCTGGCCGCCTCACCGGGAGAGCATCAGTGCTGTACAAGACCCTACAGTGGACCGTAGCGCCGATGATCAAGGCGACGTGGCGGCCGCGAATCGAAGGGCGGGAGAACATCCCGGCCGAGGGTCCCGCGATCCTGGCGTGCAACCACCTGTCCGTCGCCGACCACTACTTCCTGGCACTGGTCACCTCCCGGCACATCGCCACCATGGCCAAGGTCGAGTACTTCGTACGGGGCGGCGTCAAGGGGAAACTGATCGGCGCCACCGTGAAACGACTCGGCCAGGTCGCCGTCGACCGCTCCGGCGGCCGCCGCAGCGCCCAGGCCCTCGGCCCCAGCGAACAGGTCCTCAACGAGGGCCGGCTGTTCGCCATCTTCCCCGAGGGCACCCGCAGCACCGACGGACACCTCCACAAGGGCAAGACCGGCGTCGCCCGCCTGGCGCTCGCCACCGGCGCGCCCGTCATACCGATCGGCCTCAGCGGAACCGACAAGGTACTGCCCATCGGCGTCACCGTGCCCCGGATGGCCAAAGTCGAGGTCAGGATCGGCAAACCCCTCGACTTCGCGCGCTACGAGGGGATGCAGGCCAACCGGCTCACCCTGCGGGCCGTCACCGACCAGATCATGGACGCCATCGCCGAACTGTCCGGCCAGGAGTACGTCGACACCTACACCAAGCGGCGGCCCGCGGGCAGGGAGGAGTGAATCAGGCTCCCGACCGCTTGAGCCACAACCACTCCGCGTTGCGAGAACCGGCCAGTACACCGATCGCCACCAGCGCCGTCGTACCCACACCGGCCGCCGTGACCGTCATCAGCAACGGGATCCAGAGCTCGCCGTAGCCGTACATCATCGCGACGATCTGGTTCCACCCCAGCCGCAGCATGGTGAACAGGCAGGCGCCCGCCATCGCGATGCCCAGGACACGCCCGGCACCCCGGCCTGCCGACAACAACCCGCCGGCGACCCCGACCAGGATCGCCGACAGGAGGTGGTAACCGATGGACTGAACCAGGATCCAGAGGTCCACGTCGAAGCGCTCGATGAGTTGTTCGATACCGAAGATCGCGGCGATCGCCAGGTGCCCGACGGTCAGCGCGAACAGCGCGATCGTGCCGGCGACGACGGTGCCCGGCCGTTTCTTCGTATCACCGGACGGTGGCGGCGCGTTGCCGGGCATGCCCGGAGGGGGCGGCACACTGCCGGGCATGCCCGGAGGCGGTGGCACGCTGCCCGGTGTCGCGGGCGGTGGCGCACCACCCGGCACCGGCTGCGGCGGTATCCCGCCCGGAGGTGCCCCCATCACCGGCGGTGCGTACGGGTCGTAACCACCCGGTGAGACCGGGGCGGGACCGTGCGGATCGTGTCCGGGAGGCTGCTGGGTCATTGTTCACTTCCGTGGTCTGCGGGTCGGCGTGAGGACGAGGTCATCCGAGTTCCGGCTTGGCGTTCTTGTGATGCAGCCAGTCCGAGGCACCCCGCCCCGCCAACGCGATCACGACCACGAGACTCGCCACCACACCGCCCGTATACGCCAGCATCGGCAGCACGGAACCCATCATGTCGGGGTGGAAATGGGTGAAGTCGCCGAAGAGGGACAGGAATGAGAACGCGCTGTCGAGCAGCGCCGCCCCGGCGCCCACCGTCGCGGCGACCCGGCCGAACTCCTTACCCGCCAGGACCAACGCACCACCGGTCAACGCCGTCAGCCCCACGATCGCGGTGAAGACGGCGATCCCGACGCCCTGCAGGATCAGCGCGGTGTCACCGAACTCGATGAAGAACATGGCGGCCCGGACCGCGTTCACCAGTTGCAGCAACCCGACGACGAACGCCGCGACACCCGCCGCCACGACCGCCCCCGACATGCCGCGTGACGGTGTGAGGAAACCGGACGGTGGAGCGGGCGGCGCGAACGGCGGAGGAGGCGTCATGCCGTGCCCGGGAGGCGGCGGACCGCTCACGGGGGACGGCATGCCGTGGCCCGCCGGGTGCGGTGGACCGCTGACCGGGCCGGGCCCGGGCTGCCCCGGCGGCGGGTACTGACCGGCCGCGGGGTCGTTCGGGGGGAGAGTCATCAGGCACCAGTTCTCTCACGACGTCGTCGGTTCACGTTATCCGGTCGGGACGGTCTCCGGGTGGTCACCGTCCGGTGCGGATCGTCAACACCGGTTTCGTGGTCTCGGCGAAGAAGTCGTTGCCCTTGTCGTCCACGACGATGAAGGCCGGGAAGTCCTCGACGTGGATCTTCCAGACCGCCTCCATGCCCAGTTCCGGGTACTCCAGCACCTCGACCGACTTGATGCAGTCCTGGGCGAGCCGGGCCGCCGGGCCGCCGATCGATCCGAGGTAGAAGCCGCCGTGGTCGCGGCAGGCCCTGGTCACCTGCGAGGACCGGTTGCCCTTCGCGAGCATCACGAGTGATCCACCGGCGGCCTGGAACTGCTCCACATAGGAGTCCATCCGGCCGGCGGTGGTCGGACCGAACGACCCGGACGCGTACCCGGCCGGGGTCTTCGCGGGACCCGCGTAGTACACCGCGTGGTCGCGCAGATAGTCCGGCATCGGCTCGCCCGCGTCCAGCCGCTCCTTGATCTTGGCGTGCGCGATGTCCCGCGCCACCACCAACGGGCCCGTCAACGACAACCGCGTCTTCACCGGGTGACGCGACAGCTCCTCGCGAATCTCCGCCATGGGGCGGTTCAGGTCGACGCGGACGACGTCCTCGCCCAGGTCGTCCGACGTCGTCTCCGGCAGGTACTTCGCCGGGTCGGTCTCCAACCGCTCCAGGAACAGGCCCTCCGCGGTGATCTTCCCGAGCATCTGCCGGTCCGCCGAGCAGGACACCGCGATCGCCACCGGGCACGACGCGCCGTGGCGCGGCAACCGCACGACCCGGACGTCGTGGCAGAAGTACTTCCCGCCGAACTGGGCGCCGATCCCGAACCTCCGGGTCAGTTCCAGCACCTGCTTCTCCAGTTCCAGGTCCCGGAAACCGTGTCCGGACTCCGAACCGGCCGTGGGGATGCCGTCCAGGTAGTGCGCCGAGGCGTACTTGGCGGTCTTGAGCGCGTACTCCGCGCTGGTCCCGCCGATCACGATCGCCAGGTGGTACGGCGGGCACGCGGCGGTACCGAGCCCGCGCAGCTTCTCCTCCAGGAACCGCAGCATCGACGCGGGGTTCAGGATCGCCTTGGTCTCCTGGTACAGGAACGACTTGTTGGCCGAGCCGCCGCCCTTGGCCATGAAGAGGAACTTGTAGGCGTCGTCGCCCTCGGCGTACAGCTCGATCTGCGCCGGAAGGTTCGTCCCGGTGTTCTTCTCGTCCCACATCGTCAACGGCGCCAACTGCGAGTACCGCAGGTTCAGGTCCCGGTACGCCTGGTAGACGCCGCGTGCGATGTGCCGGGAGTCGTCGCCGTCGGTCAGGACGTGGCGGCCGCGCTTGCCCATCACGATCGCGGTACCGGTGTCCTGGCACATCGGCAGGACACCCCCCGCCGAGATGTTGGCGTTCTTCAACAGGTCCAGAGCGACGAACTTGTCGTTGTTCGACGCCTCCGGGTCGTCCATGATGGACGCCAACTGTCGGAGGTGGGCCGGGCGCAACAGGTGCGAGATGTCCCGCATGGCCTCGGCGGTCAAGCGGGTCAGCGCCTCCGGCGCCACCGTCAGCAGCCGCCGCCCGGCCGCCTCGATCACCTCGACACCCTCGTCGGAGACCTTCCGGTACTCGGTGTCGTCCGTGCCGAGCGGAAGCAGATCGGTATAGGCGAAGTCGTTCACGACACCCACGTTACCGGGCGCCGCCCCGGCCCACCGGCGACGTCACCGACCCCTGTCCCCCCACCGGGACACCGGCGACGGCATACTCGGTATCAGCACCTCCGGTGGGGTCGGGCGGCCCGTTCGGGTGGCGCGACGGAGTCGTCCGGCGGCCCGGCGCCGCAAGATCCCTCGGGGTCCCCCAGACTGGAACACCACGACAGACGACAAAAGGACTATTCGGCCGTGGACTACGACATAACGTTCGCCACCGGTACACGCGCGGACGCGGTCGCGGCGGCACTGGTGACGCTGTACCAGGTGCCGGCCAGCCAGATCCAGGTCTCCCCGGGACCGCCGACCACGTCATACCCCCTCGTCACCGTCACCGAGTACCGCTTCCCCGACGGCAGCGAGTTCGACTGCCGGATGGAGGCGGCCGAACCGTTCGCACGACACAACGGCCGCCGGCACGAACTGTGGCTCGCCATGGAGATGTGCGTCCACCTACACGTCAGGGCGGTGTCGCCCGGTCCCGGTCTCGACAGGTCACGATGGTGGCTGATCGAACCCGACGGGGCACACCGCATCGTCGGTTTCGATCCCACGGCGCTGACGGAACGACGGTTCGTCCTCGCCGGTTGAGCCGCCGGGCCGGCCTCGGGGCGCGGTGCACCGGTCTCGGTGTGCGGGGCGCCCGTTACGGCCGGGCCGCGCCGTGTCCCCGGCGCTCGCACCTGAAGTCCCGCTGAATAACCCGTTGACACCGTTTCGCCCGATTCGTCACACTTCGAGTGGCGGGGTGGTCTGCCCCCGGATGGGGTGGGGCGTGGGCGAAGTGCCCGATCGCGACCGAACCGCCCGGATCCGGGACGGCGTCCGCGACCGGGTCAGCAGCGCCGGAAGAAACTCAGCGAACCGACCACCTCGGTGCCACCGTGCAGCGGCGTCGCGATCGCGTCCAGGGTGCGGGGGGCGCCGTCCGCCGACACCCGCAACAGGCCACGCGCCAACGCCCCGGTCTTCAACGCCTGCAACGGCGGGATCCGTTCGACCTCCCACTGCGGCAGCACACTGCTCCCCGCGGAGAACCCCAGCAACCGCAGCAGGCCGTCCACCAACTGCCGCCGCTGCCGGTCGACGTCGTCGGGCAGGCCGAGCATCGCGCGGCACGACGGCGACGAGGCCACGATGACGCCGTGCGCGTCCAGCAGCAGACACGCGTCCGCCGAGCCGCCGACGGGTGCCTCCCACTGCCGGCAGGTGGCCGCGGCCCCCTCACCGTCGTGGGCCGACAGCGACAGTTCGATATGCGGCATGTCCGGCACTCCTTCAGTTTGCGCGCCTCACGGTATCCGGTCCGACGCGGGGTGACCGCCGGACCCGGCGATGCCGGTGCCCTACCGAAGGTAGCCAACCGGAAGCGGTACGGCCACCCTCCACGCCCCCGAACCGGCACCGCCCGGCGGACACGTTCCCCGTCGATCCTCGTCCGCGCACGGCGGGCCGGAGGAGCGGTGACACCCGGGGAGGTCCATGCGTACCGGTGTCGTACCCGGAAACCCCGGGCGACGCCGCGAGGCGACGCGCAGCGGAACAGCGGGTCCGAAGACAGCCTCTAAGCTCGGTTGCCATGACCGACACACTCACCGACCACAGGGTGCGCAGCGAGGTGGGACGGCTCAGGACCGTCCTACTCCACCGCCCCGGGCCGGAACTGACCCGGCTCACCCCCCGCAACAACGACTCACTGCTGTTCGACGGGATCCCGTGGGTGGACAGGGCACAGCAGGAACACGACGCGTTCGCGCAGGCGCTTCGCGACCACGGTGTCGAGGTGTTGTACGTCCACGACCTGCTGCGCACCACCCTGGAGAACCCGGAGGCGCGGCGCGCGGCCGTCACCGACGTCCTGGCGGACCAACGGCTCGGGGACACGCTCCGCGACCGGCTACGGGGGCAACTCGGCGACCTCGACCCCGGCCAACTGGCGACGACGCTGATCGCCGGACTCTCCCACGAGGAGGTGCGGGGCGGCACCGGCCTGGTCTACACGATGGCCGACCGGCACGACTTCGTCATCGACCCGCTCCCCAACCTGCTGTTCACCCGGGACTCCTCGGTGTGGATCGGCGACAAGGTCGCCGTGACCTCGCTGGCCATGCCCGCGCGGCGGCGGGAGACCGCCCTCACCGGACTCATCTACACCTACCACCCGCGGTTCACCGGCACCGAGAAGCTGTACGACCCGTCGCTGGAGACGGTCGAAGGCGGCGACGTCCTGCTGCTGGCCCCCGGTGTCATCGCGGTCGGTGTCGGTGAACGGACCACGCCGGCGGGGGCGGAACGCCTGGCACGCAAGATATTCGACGCCGGCCTCGCCCACACCCTGCTCGCCGTCCCGATCGCGCAGGAACGCGCGACCATGCACCTCGACACGGTGTGCACGATGGTCGACGTCGACGCGATGGTCATGTACCCCAACGTCGCCGACACCCTGGTGGCCTACACCGTTGCCCGCGTCGGTGACGACCACGTCGTGTCGGGTCCATCGCCGTTCCTCCCCGCCGCCGCCAAGGCGATGGGCATCGACTCGTTGCGGCTCATCGACACCGGCCTGGACCCGGTCACCGCCGAACGCGAACAGTGGGACGACGGCAACAACACGCTCGCCATCGCGCCACGGGTCTGCGTCGCCTACGAACGCAACACCGAGACCAACCGGCGACTGTCGCAGGCGGGCATCGAGGTGGTCGAGATCGCCGGCTCCGAACTGGGTTCCGGCCGGGGAGGCCCACGCTGCATGTCCTGCCCGGTGCTGCGCGACGACTACTGACGCGTCGCGTCGGCCGCGCGTGGTCCCCGGTACGACCGCGCGCGGCCTCGACACCGTTCCGGAGCTCTAGGCGGTCTGCTCGTGAACCGTCGCGATCGTCGCACCCAGAGCGTCACGCACCGCCGGTTCCATGTCCGGTCCCAGCAGTTCCCGCAGCGACCGGACCGCGTCGCCGTGTTCCAGGAACAGGCCCAGCAGCAGGTGTTCCGTGCCGACGTGATGGTCTCCCCGCCGCCGTGCCTCGTGTTCGGCCGCCCCGATCGCGAACCGCATCGTGTGGGAGAACGGGATCCGGCCCGGGGAACCGTCACCGCGACCGTGGGCGCGCAGGACCTGCTCACGTACCCGGTCGAGAGTGAGGCCGAGGCCGGTCAACGCGGTGGCGGCGCGTCCCTCACCCTCGTGGATCAACCCGAGCAGCAGGTGCGCGGAGCCGAGGTGCGAGTGTCCCAGCAGTCGCGCCTCCTCCTGCGCCAGTACGACCGCCCGCCTCGCCCGGTCGGTGTACCGGGAGAAGACCCCCGGCACCGCCGACCCGGCCCCGAACCAGGCACGGCTGCGGCGCGTCGACAGGATGGCCACGACGGCGATCGCGCTGGCCGTGAAGAGGATCAGAGAGCCTAGGTTACCCATCGATTCCTTCTATTGTGGTGATCACTGCTCAGATGGTCCACAGGCCGACCACCAGGACGAATTGCAGGGCGACACAGGTCCACAACGCGACCCGATGCCGGACTGCCGACAACACGATGCAGGCGCATACGACGATGGAGAATGTGATCGCCGCACCGAGCTCGAAGAAGTACCCGCCGAAGCGAGGTGCCAGGATCACCATGAACACCACCTGCACCGCCAGCAGCCCCCGAACGACCCACAACCGGGCCGGTCGGTCCGGGCGGCGATGCGCTGCCGGTTCCGCCACCGGCGGTGCGCCGGGTGACACCGGGTACGGCTCCGTCCTCGCAGGACCGGGCGGCTGATCCCGTCGCGGAATCGGGGCCGAAACCGCCTGGGCCGGAGACGCCGGAGCCCGAGACGCCGGAACCGGAACCGTGCCGCCCCCGGCGACCGGTACCGCCGGTGCGGCGGTGAGCAACGCGCCCTGGGCGACGACGAGCTCGGGTTGCTCCCACACCGTCGGGACGATCCCGGTCGCGTGATGCAGCATGGTGGCGACCAACGGCATCCGGCTGCCGCCGCCCACCAGGAACAGGCCCGCCACCTCACCGGCCTGCACCCCGGCCAACCGCATCACGGCGCCGGTGACGCGGGTCGCCTCCTCCAGCAGTGGACGGGCCGTCTCCTCCAATTCGGCACGGGTCAGATGCGAGTCACGGTCGAACACCGGCAGGAATATCTCCGCGGACTGCCTCCGGGACAACAGTTCCTTCGCGGACCTCACGTCGTCGTACAGGCTCCGCCGGTGTCGGCGGTCGGCGGCGGTCTCGGGCGCGAGCAGCCGCCGCCACTCGGCGTCACCCTCGACACGATCACGGAACCGGCGCACCAAGGCCTCGTCGACGTCCACGCCGCCCAACCGTTCCCGGCCGTCCACCTCGACGACCTCGAACCCGGTCCCGGTCCTGCGGACCACGGCGCAGTCGAAGGTGCCGCCGCCGAAGTCCGCGACCACCACGGCAGATCCCACGGCCACACCGCGACTCGCGGCGAACCTGGCCGCGGCGGCGACGGGTTCCGGCACGAGCCGGGGCTCCCGCCATCCGGCGCGGGCGGCGGCGTCCAGCAGGATCACCCGCCGCGTCGACGCCCAGGCGGCGGGATGCGTCAGTGTCACCGATCCCGGGGCGGTGCCCACCACCCGGGTGTACTCCTCACCGACCCGCGCCAGCACGGCGCCGATCATGTCGGCGACCGGAACCTCACGGTCACCCAGCAGCACCGCGCCGTCGTCGACGCACCGCTTCGGATTCGGCTCGAAGCGGGCCGGCTCCAGGCGCATCGCGTGCAACGCCTCCCGCCCCACCACGAGCGCACCGCCCGGTTCGGCGTACACCGCCGAGGGCAGCATCGGAGAGCCGTCGAACAACAGCGGCGTGAACGCGGCGTCGGCGGTACGGACGACCGCGACGGTGTGCGAGGTGCCGAAGTCGACGCCGAGGGGTACCGCATCTGACATGGACTCAGGTTAACGACAGTGGACCCGCGGCACGGTCCCCGTCACGGGGTGGGGGAAACACCATGGTGGACAGGGGGGTTCTCCTCAATGCGCGGCGGTGGATTCCGGGCCACACTCGGCGCAGTAGCCGCACCATCCAGTCCACCGGAGGAAACGATGCCCACACCCGACACCGTCCTCAACAGACGCACGCTGCTCGGCGGCACGGCCGCCGCCGTCGCCGTGGCGGCGCTACCCGGCACCGGCCGGGCCTCCGGCGACTCGCCGAAGGGGCTCGACCGTTCAGTGGAGGCGCTGACCGACGAGCTGCGCGACGACCTGATCGCGTTGCGCCGTGACCTGCACGCCCACCCGGAGGGGCCGGGCGAGGAACGCCGCACGGCCGGGGTCGTCGCGGCGCGGCTGCGGGCGTGCGGTCTGGACGTCACCACCGGCGTCGGTGGTCACGGAGTCGTCGGGGTACTGCGGGGCGCGCATCCCGGCCGCACCGTCGCGTTCCGGGCCGACATGGACGCCGTCCCCGCGCCCGACCAGATCCCCGGGGGCATCGCCGCCGCGCACCTGTGCGGGCACGATCTGCACACCACCGTCGGTGTGGGCGTCGCGGAGGTGCTGTCCCGGCTTCGCCGCCGCCTGCACGGCACCGTCGTGTTCGTCTTCCAGCCCGCCGAGGAGGCGTTGACGGGGGCGGCGGCCATGCTCGACGACGGCGTGTTCGACCGGGTCCGCCCCGAGGAGATCCACGCGCTGCACTGTGGACCGTTTCCGGTCGGCACGTTCGCCACCACGGCCGGATTCGGCCTGCCGGGCCGCGATTCGGGCGCGATCACCGTGACCGGCCCGGACGCCGCCGCGCGGGCGGAGGAACTCGCCGCCCGCATCGCCGCGCTCGGCACCGTGTCACCCCCCGACGGACCGGAGGGGGTGGAACGGCTCGTCACCGACTTCGTGACGCCCGACGGACCGCTCGCGGAGTTCGTGTATCTGCGGACCCGTGTCGCACGGACCGACACCGCCACCGAGGTCCAGGTCGTGTTCCGGTGCTGGCCGGAGGAGCGGTACGTCACCCTCAGAGGCGACGTCGACCGCATCGCGCGGGAACACGGCACGACCGGCGCGGTGTTCCCGGAAGACCCGTTCCCCGCGATGGCCTGCCCCGTCGAGGAGGGCGACGCGCTACACCGCTTCCTGCGCGGCACGTTCGGCCGGGAACGGGCGATCCGGATGGAGGCCGCCGTCCCGTTCAGCGGCGAGGACTACGCGCTCTTCCTCGACCGGCTCCCGGGCACGTGGACGTTCCTCGGGGTGCGTTCCCCCGGAGCGGAGGTCATCGACAGCTATCCGCACTTCGGGGCGTTCACGCCCGACGAGAACGCCATCGGTCACGGGGTCCGCGCGATGTCGCTGTGGCTGGCGTCGCGGGCGCACGGTCGCGGCTGAACCGACACGTCACCGGTCGGCGCCCGGGACACCGGGTGCCGACCCCACGGATCGCGTCCGCCTTCGCCGCCGATGCCGGGCGGCCGAGGGGATGGCAGAGTAGATACATGTCAGGTGAGATGGAATCGGCCCGGCTTCGGCTCTCACACGAAGACCGGGAACGCGTGGTGGCGCACCTGCAGGCCTGCACCGCCGAGGGCCGGCTGGACCTCGACGAGTTCGCGGCGCGCAGCAGCGCGGTGTACGAGGCCCGGACGTTCGGCGATCTGAAGCCCCTGCTGGCCGACCTGCCGGCGACGGCGGCCGGAGAGACGACGGCCGGCGACGACGAGCTGCTCGCCCCACGCGGCTCGTCGATGACCCGCAACGGCCGTTGGCTCGTGCCGCGCCGGTTGCGGTTGAAGCCGCGTTCCTCCTCGATGAAACTCGACTTCACCGAGGCGGTCATCGGGCACCGGCAGGTCGACGTGGAGTTGAACACCAAGGGTTCCAGCATCGTCCTGGTCCTTCCCCCGGACGCGTGGGCGGAGGAGTCGGTGTCGCTTCGGGCGTCGTCGGCGACGAACAAGGTGCCGTTCACCGGTGACCGTCGCGGGGTGCGGTTCGTGGTGACCGGCGAGATCAAGGGATCGTCGCTGACGATACGGCGGCGGCAACGGTTCCTGTGGTGGTGGTACTGACCGGCCGCGCGGGTCACTCCGCCGCGCGCAACCGGTACCGCTGCACCTTGCCGGTCGAGGTGCGCGGCAGCGACTCCACGAACTCCACCTCACGTGGCCGCTTGTAACTGGCGATCCGGTCACGGCAGTGCCCTACGACGTCCTCGGCGGTCAGTTCATGACCCGGCCGGGGAACCACGTACGCCTTGACCGTCATGGTCCGCACCGGATCGGCGACGCCCACGACGGCGCAGTCGGCGATGCCCGGATGCCCCAGCAGCGCCCACTCCACCTCGGTGCCGGAGATGTTGAATCCGGCGGAGATGATCATGTCGTCGCTGCGGGAGTGGTACCAGAAGTAGCCGTCCTCGTCGGTGCGGTAGATGTCGCCGGTGATGTTCCAGCCGTCGCGGACGTAGTCGCGTTGCCGGGGGTCGGACAGGTAACGGCAACCGGTCGGTCCCCGCACCGCCAGGCGGCCCAGTTCCCCGGCGGGGAGCTCCCGGCCGTCGTCGTCGAGTACGGCGGCCCGGTATCCGGGCACCGGTCGCCCGGTGGAGCCCGGCCGGATGTCGTCGTCGGCCGCGGAGATGAAGATGTGGAGCAGTTCGGTGGCGCCGATGCCGTCGATGAGCCGGCAACCGGTCGCCTCCCGCCAGTCGTGCCAGGTGGCGGCGGGCAGCGGTTCGCCCGCCGACACACAGCGCCGCAACCGGGACAGGTCCGTGGAGCCGTCGAGGGCGAGGGCCCCCAGCATCGCCCGGTACGCGGTCGGCGCGGTGGCCATGACGCTCACCCGGTGGGCGGCCAACGCGGGCAGCAGCAGGTCCGGGGTGCCCTTCTCCAGCAACAGTGACGCGGCACCGGCCCGCATCGGGAAGACGACCTCCATGCCGAGCCCGAAGGTGAAGCCCAGCGGTGGGGAGCAGCCGAACACGTCGTCGGCGCGGGGCCGCAGCACGTGCCGCGAGAAGGTGTCGGCGTTGGCGAGGACGTCGCGGTGGAAGTGCATGGTGGCCTTGGGCCGCCCGGTGGTGCCGCTGGTGAACGCGAGCAGGGCGACGTCGTCGGCGGCGGTCGGGACGGAGCGGTGGTCGGCGGGCCGGCCCTCGGCGCGGGAGGTGAGTTCGCCGAAGGTCATGACGGGGGAGACGTCCGCCTCGACCAGCTCGTCCGCGAAACGGTCATCCACAAGTGACAGATCGATGTGGGCGATCTCCCCGATGGTGCGCAGCTCGCCCGCCTTGAGCAACGGCATGGTTGTGACGACCACGCCGCCCGCCTTGAGGACGGCGAACCAGCACGCCACCATCATCGGGTTGTTCGGTCCCCGCAACAACACCCGGTTGCCGGGGACGAGTCCGGCGTCCCGGGTCAGGACGTCGGCGATCCTCGCCGACCGGTCGGCGAGTTCGGCGTAGGTCCACTCGGAGGTGTCGGTGATCAGGCACCGCCGGTCGCCGCCGAACCGGGCGATCGTCTCGTCCAGCAGGACGTCGGCGCAGTTGAGCCGCTGGGGATAACGCAGGCCGGGCAGGTCGCAGCCCAGGTCCGGCCAGTCGGCCGGATCGGGGAGATTATCGCGAGTAAATGTATCGATATGAGCGGACGGGCTGAGAACGGGCGACGCTGCCATGGTCACAAGCCTTTCGGAGTTGACGACGTGTCCGGCACACGGACCCCGCGGCGGCACGTCCCGGCCGTTCCACCGCGTCGCGGACACTCGTCCGTCACCGGCCGCGAATCCGCACGGCGCGTACCGACCCGCGGTGACTTCCTCCCCATACGACGGTATTCCGTAACCGTGACGTGCGTCAAGATATCGCCATCAGACCGGCTATCGTTCAGTTCGCCGAAGAAAGGCCCGGTCATGTCCGCCACCCCCCGCTCCCTGATAGTCACCGTCTACGGGCTGTACGCCCGGCAGGCCGGCGGTGCGCTGCCGGTGGCCGGGCTGGTGCGGCTCCTCGCCGAACTCGACGTCGACGAACAGGCGGTGCGAGCCGCCGTGTCACGCCTCAAACGACGCGGCATGTTGCAGGCCACCCGGGTGGCGGGAGCCGCCGGGTACTCCCTGACCGAACCCGGCCGGGAACTGCTCGACGAGGGCGACCGCCGCATCTTCCGGCCCACCGCCGGCCGCTCCGGCGACGGCTGGGTGCTGTGCGTGTTCTCGATACCGGAGTCGATGCGCGCCAAACGACACGTTCTGCGGGGCAGACTCACCTGGCTGGGCTTCGGACAGGCGGCCCCCGGAGTGTGGATCGCGCCCGCCCACACCCTGCCCGCCGCCGCCGCGATGCTCCGCCGCATCGCGCTCGGCCGCTACGTCTCACTGTTCACGTCCGACTACCACGGCGACCTGCCGCTTCCCGAGGCCGTCGCGACCTGGTGGGACCTCCCGCGCATCGCCGGGATGTACCGCGAATTCCTCGACCGGCACACCGGCACCCTCGACGCCGCGCCGCTGGCGGGATGGGTCTCGGCGGTGACCGACTGGCGCCGGCTGCCCTACCTCGACCCCGGACTCCCCACCGAACTGCTGCCCGCCGACTGGCCCGGCCACCACGCCCAACGGCTCTTCGGCCGGTTGCGCCGCAGACTCGCCGCGCCGGCCGCCGAGGCCGCCGCCCGCCTCCTCGCGTGACGGCCGCGCACGTCAGCCGGGTATGACCGCGACGCCCTCGATCTCCACTATCGCGTCGTCGTCCCACAACCTGGCGACGCCGATCCCGGCCGCCGCCGGATAACGATCGCCCGCGAGCTGCCGCCAGACCGCGCCGATCTCCCGCGCCCGGGCACGGTAGGCCGGTACGTCCACCAGGTAGATGCGCATGCTCACCAGGTGCTCGGCCCTGCCCCCGGCCGCCGCCAGCGCGGTCAACAGGTTGGACAGGCACTGCGCGAACTGCGTCACCACGTCCGGTGACTCACCGCCGCCCACGATCCGGCCACGGGCGTCGGCCGCCGTCTGCCCCGCCAGGTACACCGTGCGGCCCGGCGGCGCGATCACCGCGTGCGAGAACCCCGAGGGGGCGGCCAGTTCGGGGGGATTCACGTATCGGTTCACGACTGCACCGCTCCACCGTCGATGTTGAGACCCTGCCCCGTGACGCCGGGGCTGTCGATACAGAACTGGACGGCCGCCGCGACCTCCTCGGGCGTGATGAGCCGCCCGATCGGCTGCTTACCGGCGAGGAGCCGCCGGGCCTCGTCCGGCGTCTTACCCGTCCGGGCGGCGATGTTGGCGACCGACTCCTCGGTCATCGGGGTGTCCACGTATCCCGGGCAGACCGCGTTGACGGTGATCCCGGTACCGGCGAGCTCGGCCGCGACCGACCGCACCATTCCGAGCAGGCCGTGTTTCGCGGCGGAGTACGCCGTGACGTAGGGGTCCCCCCGTTTGGCCGCGACCGACGCGACCGCGACGATCCGGCCGTGACCGGCGGCCCGCATCCCGGGGACGGCACGCCGCACGCACCGGAACGGCGCGGTCAGGTTCACGTCGAGCTGTCGCCGCCACTCCTCGTCGGTGATGCGGGTGACCGGGGAGGAGGTGGCGGTGCCGGCCCCGAGGACGAGCACCCCGACCGTCCCCCACTCGTCCTCGGTGTCGGCGAACACCGACTCCACCGCTCCCGGCGCGGTCAGGTCGACGGGAAGGACGAGGGTGGGACCGGGGCATTCGGCGGCGGCCCGCTCCAGCCGGTCGGGGTCGCGGGCGGTCAACGCCACGCGGTAACCCGCGCGGGACAACCGGATCGCGGTGACCCGGCCGATTCCGCCGCCGGCTCCGGTCACGAGCGCGATCGGATTCATGGACATGCACACGACGATATAGACCGTCCGCCGCCCGGTGGGTCGTCCGGACGACACGGCACGCCGCGCCCGGATTCCGACTGGCCGATCAACCTTGAGCCGACTAGACTCAACTCTCGAACCGACTCCGCACGCGCCTTGAACGGGAGACACGTTGAACGTCGAAAGACTGACGACCAAGAGCCGGGAGGTCATCTCGACGGCGGCCACCGACGCCGCCCAGTCCGGGCACGCCACCGTCGAGTCCTGGCACCTGCTGCGAGCCCTGCTCACCACCGCCGGCTCCACCGCCCCCGCACTGCTCCGCGCCGTCGGCGCGGACCCCGACGCCCTCCTCGTCACCGCCGAGACCGGCCTGCGCGGCCTCCCCAGCGCCCGCGGCTCCTCCATGGCCGAACCCTCGATGGCCCGGGAACTGCTCAACGCCATCAACGCCGCCGACCGCCTCGCCACCTCCGGCGGCGACGAGTACGTCTCCACCGAACACCTGCTCGCCGGGCTCGCCCAGGTCGGCGGCGCCTGCGGCGACGCCCTCGGCAAGGCCGGCGCCACCGAACAGTCCCTCGTGGCGGCGTTCCCGCAGATCCGCGGCGGCGACCGCAAGGTCACCAGCGCCGACCCAGAGGGCGGTTACAAGGCCCTGGAGAAGTACGGCATCGACCTGACCGCCGCCGCCCGCGACGGCAAGGTCGACCCGGTCATCGGCCGCGACACCGAGATCCGCCGCGTCATACAGGTACTGTCCCGCCGCACCAAGAACAACCCCGTGCTCATCGGGGAGCCCGGCGTCGGCAAGACCGCCATCGCCGAGGGGCTCGCGCAACGCATCGTCGCCGGGGACATCCCGGAGTCGCTGCGCGGCCGGCGCGTCGTCTCACTCGACCTCGGCGCCATGGTCGCCGGCGCCCAGTACCGCGGCCAGTTCGAGGAACGGCTCAAGTCGGTACTGGAGGAGATCAAGGGCTCCGACGGCCAGATCATCACCTTCCTCGACGAACTCCACACCATGGTCGGCGCGGGCAAGGGCGAGGGCTCCATGGACGCCTCGAACATGCTCAAGCCGATGCTGGCGCGCGGCGAGCTGCGGATGGTCGGCGCCACCACCCTCGACGAGTACCGCCAACACATCGAGAAGGACCCGGCACTGGAACGCCGGTTCCAGCCCGTCCTGATCGGGGAACCCTCGATCGCCGACACCGTCGGCATCCTCCGCGGCCTCAAGGAACGCTACGAGGTCCACCACGGCGTCCGCATCACCGACGGCGCGCTGGTCGCCGCCGCGTCACTGTCCGACCGCTACATCACCGACCGCTTCCTGCCGGACAAGGCGATCGACCTCATCGACGAGGCCGCCTCCCGGTTGCGCATGGAGATCGACTCCCGGCCCGTCGAGGTCGACGAGATCGAACGGGCAGTGAAACGCCTGGAGATCGAGGAGATGGCGCTGGCGAAGGAGGCCGACCCGGCCTCCGCCGAACGCCTCGAACGGCTCCGCCGCGAACTGGCCGACCGCCGCGAGGAACTGACCGCCGTCTCGCAACGCTGGAACACCGAGAAGGAACGCATCTCCGCCATCTCGGCCATCAAGGAGGAACTGGAACAACTGCGCGGCCAGGCCGACCGCGCAGAACGCGACGCCGACCTCGCCACCGCCTCCGAACTGCGGTACGGCCGCATCCCCGAGCTGGAACGGCAACTCACCGCGGCGGAGGCCGACCTGACGAAACTCCAGGCGTCCGGCGCGATGCTGAAGGAGGAGGTCGAGAGCGACGACATCGCTGAGGTCGTCTCCTCGTGGACCGGCATCCCCGCCGGCCGCATGCTGGAGGCCGAGACCGCCAAACTGCTGCGCATGGAGGAGGAACTGGGCCGCCGGGTCATCGGCCAGGCCACCGCGGTGTCGGCGGTGTCGGACGCGGTGCGCAGGGCACGCGCCGGGATCAGTGACGAGAACCGGCCCACCGGGTCCTTCCTGTTCTGCGGCCCCACCGGCGTCGGCAAGACCGAACTCGCCAAGGCGCTCGCCGCCTTCCTGTTCGACGACGAACGCGCCATGGTCCGCATCGACATGAGCGAGTACTCCGAGCGCCACTCGGTGGCCAGGCTCGTCGGCGCGCCCCCCGGTTACGTCGGCTACGAGGAGGGCGGGCAGCTCACCGAGGCGGTACGGCGTCGCCCGTACAGCGTCGTACTGCTCGACGAGGTCGAGAAGGCGCACCCGGGGGTGTTCGACACGCTGCTCCAGGTGCTCGACGACGGACGGCTCACCGACGGGCAGGGCAGGACGGTCGACTTCCGCAACACCATCCTGATCCTCACGTCGAACCTCGGTTCGGCGGCGATCGCCGACCCGACCCTGTCGCCGGAATCCCGGCGGGAGGCGGTGCTGGCCGGGGTCCGGGAACACTTCAAACCCGAGTTCCTCAACCGGTTGGACGACGTCGTCGTCTTCGACTCGCTCACCGGCGAAGAACTCACGTCCATCGTGGACGTCCAGTTGGACGCGCTGCGGCGCAGGCTCGCCAACCGCCGCCTGCAACTGGAGGTCGACCCCGACGCCAAGACCTGGCTCGCCGAACGCGGCTTCGACCCGGTCTACGGCGCCCGGCCGCTGCGCCGCCTGGTGCAGAACACCATCGGAGACCGGCTCGCCCGCGGCCTACTCGCCGGCGAGATCCACGACGGCGACACCGTGACCGTCACGGTCCCCGAATCCGGCGACGGCCTCGCACTCACCGGCGGCGCGACGCCGAAGGACTGACACGCGAGGTCTCGTGGCGGGTCCGTCCCGCCACGAGACCTCGCCGACGGCCCACCTCCCACGCGCACAAAACGTTTGCGCGTCCTGACTACATTCAACGGATGTCGTTCACCCTCGCGCAGGCGCGGGTCGGGGCGAAGACGTTTCCGCTGCCGTGGGCGCCCCGCATCCGCGCACGACACCACGCCGTGTTCCGCCGCGGCGTCGTCGTCAGCGCCCTCATGTGGTTCCCGTTGGGCGCCGGCATGGGCTGGGTACTCACCGGATCCGCACTGGCGCCCGGATTCGCCCTGTGGCCGGTGATGCCCTGGTGGTTCGCGCCGGTGATGATGCTGACCCCCTGCGTCCTCGCCGCCTTCAGCTCCGCCGAACACCTGAATCCCGCGCTCATCAAGTCGATCGGATACGCCCGCGCGGGGATGAACACCGTCTCCGGCCGGCACGCCAAACCCCCGACGCCGCTGGCCGGCATCACCTACGGCGTCGCCGGACTCGCCTTCGCCACCGGGTGGCCGGTGGGAGCCGGGATCGCGCTGTGGCAGGCGGCGGACCGGATCGACGCCGTACCGTTGGCGTTGACCGGTGTCGCCACGCTCCTGATGCCGGGACTGATCGGCTGGACGGCGTTCACGCGCGTGCGCCGCTTCACCGCCGGCATGCGGGACGAACGGCGACGGCAGGCGATCGCCGCCCACGTCGCCGCCCACGGTGTCCGTGTCGCGGGTGAGGTCACCGGGGTCCGGTTCACCCGGCAATGGCTCAACCAGCAACCGGTGTTCGCCCTCACCGTCGAGTACCCGGGACCCGACGGCACCCGCGACGTCAAGTTCCACTACCCCGACTATCCGCGCTGGGCACCGGTCGTCGGAAACCGCTTCGACGTCTGGTACGACCCGGCCGCCCCCGACGACCCGGAACGCATCCTGTTGGAACGCCGCATCGTCGGTCAACGCTTCCAGACCGACGTGGAACACCTGCGCCGCCCGAAGGCCGGCGGCGACGGTCCCGACCTGGGGCCGGTGGCCCCCGACTGGGCCGACGACCCCAAGCCGCCACGGTCACGGACCTTCCTGCTGTACCGGGGACTGATCGTCAGCACCGTCATGGCGACACTGCTGGTCATCACGTTGATCCGCTGGATCGCGGAGTTCGGGCCCGGCTACTGGTGGGAGATCCCGGTACTGGCCGTCATCGCCGCCCTGTACACGGTGAACGCGGTGTGGTGGATCGCCCTCAACGGGCGGGCGCAGTGGGTGACGACGGTGACCTGGTCGACGGAGACACTCGCCTGGATCGGTTTCATGCTCACGTTCGCGGGCATGGGAGTGGCCGGCTACCGGATCGTCGAGGCGTTCATGGACTTCGAACTCGACGGCTTCCTGTTCCTCTGCCTCGGTGTGATGGTCGCGGCCGGCTGGTCGGGGGTCATGCTGGCGGACGGGGAACTCCGTTTCACCCAGATCGTCGCCGAGACCCGCCCGACACCGCACGACGAGATCCACGAGGCGCTGCGCTCGGGCGACCCCGACGCCGTGGCACGACTCGAACGCGACTACGGCTTCCGCATCGGCGCGCAACACACCAAGTAACAGGCGAGCCGAGCGGGTTCCGGTGCCGACCGCGCCGTCCCCGGGTCGGGGGCCGCCACTCCTCCCCGATACCAGTTGTGGTGATCCCGCTCATTGGAGCACAGCAACGCACGTGTACATATAGAACGAACGAGCACGCTGGGTCGATCCGCCTAGCGTCCATGCCTTGGTCTACTACAGCGGGTACGACCTAGCCGTTGTGGAAGCGGTGACAGTCAGACCCTCACCTAGTCAAGATTCCAACTTCAATCGGAGAGCCAACGTGGATCATTTGAGCCTAAGGCTTGAAACCCAGCAGAGTCCCGTCGCTGACGAGGTTTCCGCGATTACTTCCGTTGTGCGACCGATCCTAACCGGGCTGTTGCTTGCCCAAAAAGCGGACATCGTCAACGAGGCAGGCGGGCACGAGAAACTGAAGCTAAAAATGCTACCGAGGGTATACCGGGAAGGCGATGGGGACTGCGGTATCTGCTTTGAGTACGCAGTCCACAGTGCTGTACTCCACAAGGACCCCATGGTGCTGGAAAGGGTTCATGATGCCCTTGCAAAGCACTGTAAGCTACCTGGTGAAGCTCCTTCATCCATGCTGTTTGCGGCAGAAAAGGCAGGAGTGAACCAACTGGTTGACACGTCGCTAGCCCTCCTCACAGCTGATTCTCAACTCATGTATGGAACCCAGGGCCGTCCCGTAAAGCTCAAAAAGCATCTACGTAACGTCGCTGACGCCTTTCGCAAGAGAAAGAATCCGCCCAATCTACCGCAAAGCATTGCCGGCCTTTGGAAGGCAGACCTATTCCTTGGAATGTCTGATCTAGACAAATGGGTTGGGACGTCGGTAAAGATCAATCCTTCACAGCTAGAATCCGCACGAGGGCTGCGGGTCGGAATCGTGCCGAGCAAACAAGGCGCGTCGGATCTCCCATACAAAGACGATTCCAAAAACATGATCGTCTGTCCGCTCAAGCATGACGGTGACTTCATGGAAGTGTTTTACAGTGGTTGGCAGGTAATCCGGTCCTTCCTCAAGGCCGACGCAAACGTCCCGAAGGAGGTCAACCTGCCGCAGCCAGCGCTACGGCAGGTCGCCCGCTACTTGGCCGATCGTCGGGAATATCCCGTACTTGACGTTGTAGCCGCACTGGAGGACTTCGCACAGCCACACTTGCTCGCAACAAGCGAGCGATCGGCCGACCTCGTTAAGACTCGGGATGGCCAGGTTGAGGTTTCCACCGTCGTAGCGCCGGTTCCGAAATCGGTATGAGTCACATTGCACAATGCCATCCTGCATGCTCGCACCGCTGCCACGTTCTCCATAACGAAAGCAGGAAGATGGTGCATTGCGCCGGTGGGCGGGCGTAAGGTGCAGCGTCGTCTTCATCGACGGTTCCTCTCCGCCATATGATGTTGGCGGGTCACGGGGTGTCGAGTCGCGGAACGGTGGCTTGTGGATAACCCGGGGATTGTGGAAAACCACACCGATACCCGCCGATGAGAAGCACCACAGACGCCACCTCCCGCCCGCCGGGCGTGCCAGCATGACGCCATGTCGCTTGCCGAGAGGTACGTCCGCTTCGGCCTCGACGAGGCCCGAGGCGTCTCGCCCACATACGAACGACTCGCACTCGCCGTCGCCGAGGACCCCGGGCTGTTGAGCCTGCTGGCCACGCTGCCGCGCGAGAAGCGGCAACCCAACCTGCTGTTCGGCGTCGTCCGGCTGCTCGGCGGCCCCGTGGACGACACCGCACGGTTCGGCGAGTACGTACGGGAACACTGGACCCGCGTCTCCACCGAGATCCGCAACCGGATCACCCAGACCAACGAACCCGGTCGCTGCGCCGTGCTGCTCCCCGTCCTGGCGTCCCTTCCGCAACCGTTGGCGCTACTGGAGGTGGGCGCCTCGGCCGGACTGTGCCTGTACCCGGACCGATACGGCTACCGCTACGGGGAACGACTGCGCGGCACCGGCACGCCCGTCCTGGACTGCGAGCTGACCGGTGTCGCGGTTCCCGACCGGCTGCCCGAGGTGGTGTGGCGCGCCGGCCTCGAACTGAACCCGTTGGACGTCACCGACCCCGACGACCTCGCCTGGCTCGACGCCCTCATCTGGCCGGAGCACGCGCACCGCAGGGAGCGACTCCGGGCCGCGGCGGCGATCGCCGCCGCCGAACCGCCGCTACTGGTGCGCGGCGACCTCAGCCGCGACCTCGCGGCGCTGGCCGCCGAGGCCCCCTCGGGCGCCACCCTCGTGGTGTTCCACACCGCCGTACTGCACCTGGTCCCACCCGAGGGCCGGGCGGCGTTCACCGAGACCGTCCGCGCGCTCCCGGGTCACTGGATCGCCAACGAGGCACCCACGGTGCTGCCGTACGGTTCGCTGCCGGAACCGCCCGGTCCCGGCCACCACAACGTCCTGGCCCTGGACGGTGCACCACTGGCCTGGACCCGTGGGCACGGTCAGTCGGCGCACTGGTTCGCGGATCGACCCGAACGGACGCGCCGTCCTCAATAGACCGAGCTGCGGCGTCCGGTGAACCGGGATGCCGCCGATCGCTAGGCTGTCCGGCATGACGAGTCGCCCCGATCCCGCCGAGAGACCGCGCCAGCTCGTCGCGGGTCAGTGGACCGCGATCGGTGCGGCGGCGGCCACCGTACTGCACTGCGTCTGTCTGCTGTGGTCGTACTTCGCGCTCACCGGTGACGGTGCCGTCCACGCCTCCGGTGAGGACATCGCGCGGGCCGGAGCCGGATTCGCGGTGATCCTGGCGTTCCCGTTCCTGCTCGCCGGCGGACTCGCCACCGGGGCGGTCATGCTGCGTGCCGGGAGACCCGCCGGCCGGGTCGTCGTGTGGTCGACCGGCGGAGTCCTGCTCGGCTGGCACCTGCCGTGCGGCATGTACGGCACGGTGCTGCTCCTGACCCTCTACGGCACCGACGGGGACGACGGTGCGGGCAGTGCCTGGCGGTGGCTGTTCGACACCGGTGTCATCGCCGGGGTCGGGGCCTGTGTCGCACTGGTCGTGGCGATCATCCTGATCGCGTTGACACCCGTGAACCAGTACTTCGCGCGGCTGCGGCCGCCACCCCCGCCCCGGTTCGGGCCGCCACCGCCGCGTTACGGTCCTCCGGCTCCCGACGCCGACCACCCGGTGACGTCCGTCCCGATGGACAGCCCGTGGGCGCCGCCCCGGCCGGGCCGCCCGAACCCGCCGGTGCCCGAGACCGCCGAGGCCACCCACTGGCCGCCCACGCCTCCCCGGTGAGTCGCCGTCAGTCGTCCCGCGAGAACATCTCGTCGGTGACGCGCTGGATCTCCTCGGGCGACATGTCCGCGATCACCTGGGTGAGCATCCACTGGTGCCCGAACGGGTCGGCGAACCTGCCGCCGCGTTCGCCGTGCGGCCAGTCGCTCACGGGGTAGATGACGGTGCCACCGGCCGCGTCGAAGGCCGCCGCCGCCGCGTCGACGTCGGTCACGCGGAGCGACATGATCACCGGGACTCCGCCGTCCCGGGGTGCCGGGTCGCCGTCGCCCTCGTCCTTGATCGCGACGGTGAAGTCCCCCACGGCGATCTCGGCGTGGACGACCTTGCCCTGCGGGGTGGTGTACCGCTCGGTGAGCGTCGCCCCGAGCGCCCGGCCGTAGAAGTCGATGGCGGCGTCGGCGCCCGACACCACCAGTCGGGGTTGCAGCTTGATCACGTGGAATCCGGTCATGGCTTCAGCTTGCCGCAGTCGCGCCGCCGGGGATTGTAGAAAACGGCGAATGGTTCGGTTCGCGCGGCGATCGCGGCCGGTACCTGCCGGGTGTGGTCCCGGTGAACGACCGGTACTCGTGGATCAGGTGGGCCTGGTCGTGGAAGCCGTGGACGGCGGCGAGCCGCGCCCAGTCGGGTCCCGGCACGTTCACGGTGGCGTCGAACACCCGCCGGAATCGCCGCAGGCGCCCGTACCGTTTCGGGGACACGCCGACCTGTGCCTGGAACGCGGCGGCGAACCGTTTCCGGGTCATGCCGAACCGGGCCGCCACCTCGGGGACCGGTACGCCGTCGGCGAGCGCCGTCATCACCTGCGGCAGTGCCCGGGCCGGCCGGCGGTGCAGCCGGGCGGTCAGGAATGTCTCCAGGGTGTCGAGTGCCCGGTCCGGGTCGTCGATGTGCCGCAACCGGTCGGTCAACGCGTTCGCGCCGGGCCACAGTTCGGCGGCGGGGAGCAGTGTGTCGGCGGGCGGCAGTTCCGGCAGGAACGGGTACGCGCCGCCGGGGTGGAACGCGACACCGACGTGCCGGGTCAGTTCTCCGGGGGCGATGACGACGGGCCGGGTCCCGGCGCCCTGCACGGCGGCGGCGGTCACCGATTCACTGACCCGTCCGTCGGGGTGGTAGGTGCGGATGCCGGTCTCGGCCAGGTCGATGTAGAGGGCCGCGGCGCCGTCGGGGGTGACCCGGTCGAATCCCTTCCGGGGAGGCGCCGTCAGCCACCACAGCGCCGCCACGAACGGCCGCAGGGCCGGTGTGCCGGGTCGCCGGAAGACGTACATACCGGCCCAGCGTAACCGTTTCACCGGGTGAGCAGCTCCACGAGCGCGACGATCGCGAAGCCCGCGAACAGGACGGCGGCACCGCGTTGGATCCACTTCAACGGCACGTAGCGCACGACCAGCCGCCCCAGCACGACCGCGAGCGAGGCGACCGCGATGAGCGCCAGCGCCGCGCCCGCGAACACCAGGACGGGTGCTTCGTAGTGGGCCGACAGGGCGGCGGTGGCGAGCTGGGACGCGTCGCCCCATTCGGCGGCGAACAGGACGCCGAAGCTGGTGAACACGGTCGGCCAGAAACGGGTCTGTCGCCGCCGGTCGTCCTCGGTGGGATCGTCGTCGTCGGAGAGGCTCTCCCGGAACATCAGGACGGCGCCGACGGCGAACAGGATCGCCACGATCGCCAGCACGATCCAGTCCGGCAGGAGGGTGAGCAGGCCGCCCGCCGCGACGGCGATCGCCGACTGGAGGACGAAGGCGGCGCCGACCCCGACGAGGACGGGCACCGCCCGGTACCGGCTCGACAGGACCAGCGTCGCCATCATCGTCTTGTCGGGGAGTTCCGCGATGAAGATGAGGCCGAAGGTGGCCAGCAGCGGGAGGAGGTCGTTCATCGGCCGTACCGGTCCCAGGCGAGGGCGGTGGCCCTGGCCAGCGCGTGTTTGACGGGGAGGTCGAGTGCCTCGGCGGCGGCGGCGACGTCGCGGTGTTCGACGGAGATGTTGCCGACCGTGCCGTCGTGTTCGGCGATCTTGACGGCGACGGTGTGCCCGTCGAGTGAGACCTCTCCGAACCGGCGCGGGAGGGTGTGTTTGCCGACTCGGCTGCTGCGCAGGCCGATGGTGGTGGTGTGCCGGAATACGGCGGCGGTGACGGCGGGGACCGCCGGGTCGGCGCACAGGACCTGCAGGGTGTGCGCGGGGCGGCCCTTCTTCATGAGGACGGGGGTGAGCCAGGCGTCGGAGGCACCGGCCGCCAGGAGGGCGGCCAGCACGTCGGGCCACAGCCGCGGATCGAGGTCGTCGACGTTGGCGGCGAGCAGGACGGCTTCGGCGGGCGCGGTGGTCTCCACCGGCTGCCCGAGTACCAGGCGCAGCAGGTTGGCGCGTTCGGCCGGGTCCCTGCCGCCGGCTCCGCAGCCGACGGTGTCGACCACCATGGGCGGCATCGGGCCGTAGCCGTGGGCGTGGGCGGCGACGAGCGCGGCTCCGGTGGGCGTGCACGCCTCGTACGGGACGTCGCCGGTGACGGGTGCCCGGGCCGCGGACAGGACGGCGAGCGTGGCGGGCGCGGGTAGCGGGATGCCGCCGTGGGCGCCGCGGGTGACGCCGCCGCCGACGGTGACGGTGGAGGCGGTGACGGTGGTCAGGCCCCGGTGTTCGGTGAGCCAGTGGAGTCCGGCGCAGGCGGCGACGACGTCGGCGAGCGAGTCGAGGGCGCCGACCTCGTGGAAGTGGACCCGGTCGAGGGGCACGCGGTGGGCGGCGGCCTCGGCGTGTCCGAGCCGGGTGAACGCGTCGACGGCGTGTTCCTTGACCGGGGTGGGCAGTTCGGCGGTCTCGATGAGGTCGCGGATGGCGGTGTAGCGGCGGTCCACGTGGCTTTCGGGGTGGTCGACGTGGACGCGGACGGCGGCGAGTCCGTGCCGGGTGACGGGTTCCGCCCGCAGTTCCACGGGTTCGACGTCGAGTGCGTCGATCGCGGACTGCAGGACGGGCAGTGGCACGCCGGAGTCGACGAGGGCGCCGAGGAACATGTCCCCGCTGGCGCCGGCGGCACAGTCGAGCCAGCCGATCGTCATCCGTCCTCCAGGGGCGCCGTCGCGTCCCGTGGCGGGTCCACGGGACGCGACGAGGTTACCCGGTCGGATGTGGGGGTGACGTCGGGCTCAGTCGCGGAGTGCCCGGGTCACGAAGTCGATCTGGTGGGGGCCGAAGTAGTCGCGCATGTTGCGGATGAGTCCCGCCTCGACGGTGAACACCTGGACGTAGTGGGCGACGGTGGGGGTGGGCAGGGTGATGGCCAACGCGATCTCGGCGACGAGGACGCGGGGGTCGGTGGTGTCGTGGAGGGTGACCCGGGTGGCGGCGGGGTCGACGACGGTGCCGCTGTCCGTGACGTGGTCGCGGAGCGCCTGGAGTGTCCTGCGGATCGCGGCGCGGCCTTGGAAGCGGTGGGGCACCGGGTCGGCGACGAGCGGGAATTCGAGGACGCCGTCCTCGGTGTAGAGGTCGGCCTGGGAGGTGACGTCTCCGGAGACGCCGGCGGCGGCGAAGCGTTCAAAGACCTCGCGCGGGGTGGGATGATCCGTCATGTGTGGCTCGTTTCGATGCGGGGCACACTTGTGCCGACAGCCTGTTTACCGGAGTGGCCACTCCGGTTCCACTATACGGAGTCTCCACTCCGGTTGACTCGGAGGGTGCCTTGCCGGATCCGTCACCGTCGCGGCCGATGCGCGCCGACGCACGCCGCAACCGCGCGAGGGTCCTCGCCGCCGCCGAGGCGGTGTTCCAGGAGGCCGGCGCGGCCGCCACCACCGAACAGATCGCCCGGCGCGCCGGAGTCGGCATCGGCACCGTCTTCCGGCACTTCCCCACCAAGTCCGACCTGCTGCACGCGATCATCACCGACAGCCTGGAACGGTTGACCGTCCGCGTCACCGAACTGGAGTCCCACGGCGACCCGGCCACCGCGTTCTACGACTTCTTCACCGAACTGGTCCGCCAGGCGGGGGAGAAGCACGGGGTGATGGCATTGCTGGCGCAGACCGGGGAGGCGCCGGCGGTCCACAAACCGATCGACGCCTGGCGCGCCACCGTGGAACGCCTGCTCGCCCGCGCGCAGGCGGCCGGCGCGGTACGCCCCGACGTCGGGGGCGACGACGTGCTCGCGCTGCTGCTGGGCCTGTGCCAGACGGCCGTGACCACCGGCTGGGACGACACCAGGTGCCGCGCGGTACTGCGGGTGGTGTTCGACGGCCTGGCGGCGCGGCACTGATCGTGATTCGCCCCTGCGGCGCCGACCCGGCACATAGGATCGGCCTCCTACGGGGGAGGTGCCGTGACGGTCGTGATCATCATCGTGTCGCTGCTGCTGGCCGTGGCGTTCCTGGCGACCGGCCTGCCCAAGGTGACGGGCAAGGACGCGGCGCGCCGCCAGGCGGAACACCTGGGTGTGCCGTTCGGTGGTTACCGGGCGATCGGCTGGCTGGAGACGGCCGCCGCCGTCGCGCTGGTGGTGGGACTGTGGTGGGAGTGGCTGGCCGTCGTGGCGTCCATCGGACTGGTCCTGCTGATGATCGGCGCGGTCGTCGCCCACCGCCGGGCCGGCGACCCGACGAAGGCCGCCACACCCTCGATCGCCCTGGGGCTGCTCGCCCTGCTGAACCTCGTCCTGTTGATCGCCCGCTGAGCGGTGCCGTCCCCGGTTTCCCGCCGGTCGACGCCGCGTCCGGGCGTTTTCCACAACCACCCGGTTGTCCACAGCCCGCCGCGTCCCCGTTGGACATCCCGGGCGCGCCGCTCCTAGGCTCGACGCCATGGGGAGGAGGAGTGGCGGCCCCCCACTCCGGGGAGGCGCCGTGGTGACCGCCATATCGTGAGCCCCGTCATGGCGCCCCGAAGGTCCTGGTCAGGACATGTCACGGTCGGCCACCGACCATTCATCCACTGTGTTCGATCTGTTGGGGGTTGAATGTCGTACCCCGTGGGTAATCTGCGCATGAACAAGGAGGAGACATGGCCAAGTACATCGGACGACACCGCCGTGACCGCATCGCCCGGGCCGACAAGACCTCGCCCGCCGCGCGGCCCACGCAGCCCCGCCGCAGCTCCGAGGAGCGCGAACCCGTGGCGGCCGGTCACTGAGCCCCGTTCACCCAGTCCAGACGCGCGTGCCCGGTGATCCGGGCACGCGCGTTCCCCTTCTCGGGTCCCTCACGCCTCCCGCCGGTCACCCGCGCGCACGATGCGGGCCGCCGCGACGGCCGCCCCGAAACCGTTGTCGATGTTGACGACCGTGACGCCCGGCGCGCACGAGTTCAGCATCGTCAACAGCGCCGCCAGGCCACCGAACGCCGCGCCGTAACCCACCGACGTCGGTACCGCCACCACCGGCACCGGCACGAGTCCACCGACGACCGACGGCAGCGCGCCGTCCATGCCGGCGACCACGACCACGCAGTCGGCCCCCGCCAACGCGGGCCGGGCCCGCAGCACCCGGTGCAGTCCGGCGACCCCCACGTCGGGCACCGGTACGACACCGAGCCCGTGGGCGCGCGCGGTCAACACCACCTCACCGGCGACCGGCTGGTCCGACGTCCCCGCCGACACCACCGCGACCGTGCCCCGCGCCGGTGGCGGGGTGCCGACGAGCGCGGTGCGGCCCGACTCGTCGGTCTCGACGGGCGCGAACCCGCTCCGCAACGCCGCCAGGCCCTCCGGCCGCAACCGGGTGGCCAGCACCGCGCCGCCGGGTCGTGCCGCGAGCAGGCGTTCCGTTATCGCCACCAACTGCTCGGGGGTCTTACCGTCGCCGAACACCGTCTCGGGTTCACCCGTCCGCAACGGACGGTGAGTGTCCACTTTGGCGAAACCGAGGTCGGCGTATCCCGGTCCGCCCGCGAAGACGCCCTCCGTCAACGCGGCGGCGGCCTCGGTCACCGAGGCGGTACCGTCCGCGACCCGGTGCAACAGTAGGGAGATCTCTTCAGGCGTCACGGAGGGCAATGCTGCCACCGACACCGCCACCCGGCCCGACGCAGGTGGGTTGACTATGCTTCGCGGCATGCCGGAACCCATGATCGTGGCGCACCGTGGGGCCAACGTCGATCTCCCCGAGCAGACCCTTCCCGCGTACGTCCGGGCCGTCGAGGTGGGCGCGGACGCCGTCGAATGCGACGTCCGGCTGACCCGGGACGGGCACCTGGTGTGCCACCACGACCGCACGGTCGACCGCACCAGCAACGGCAGGGGCGCCATCTCGGGTCAGACACTCGCCGAACTCCAGAAGCTCGACTTCTCCGGCAGGCGCGAACCGGTCGCCGGTGAACAACACCAGATCCTGCCGTTCGTGCAGTTGCTGCGGCTGATCAACGAAGCCCCACGCAGGGTGCGGATGCTGGTCGAGACCAAGCACCCATCCCGGTTCGGCGCGGAGGTGGAACGGGCACTGCACCGGGCGCTGGCCGACTTCCCCGGCCTGGACGTCACCGTCATGTCCTTCGCGCGGGCGGCCGTCAGCCGGTACCGCACCATGGACCCCGCCGTACCGCTGGTGTGGCTCTACGAGTTCCCGCTCGGGACAGTGCCCGAGGCCGCCGGGATCGTGGGACCCCGGCTGTCGCTGGTCCGGTCCAAGCCGGACCTGATCCGGCAGGCCCACGACGCGGGCCGCAAGGTGTACGTGTGGACCGCCAACCGGCCCGAGGACGTCGAGTTCCTCGCCGGCCTCGGCGCCGACGCCGTCATCACCGACGATCCCGCTATGGCGTTGGCCACACTGGGTCGCACACCGTGATCTCCCCGACACGACGGGTCGTCACGCCAGGCGTGACGAGGCACCCGGAATCCATAACGCGGCCACAATCCCGTCACCTCACGGCCGGCCGCGCGGACCGGACGTGTGCCGTTTCGGCGATCTAGCGGTATCTTCTAGACGGATCGGCACACTGTTCGGTGGACCCCTCATGGACGGGTCGGCCCAACGGGGCTCGTGTTCACGCCCGTGCCGTATCACACACGCGTCACGTGGAGGCTTGAGTACATGCGGACGGTGGTGAACAGCCCCACCTCATGGCAGACCAGGGTGCCCCACCATGCCCGCAGCGCCGCCACCATCCGTCGCTGGCTGGCAGAGGTGGTCGGTTCGCTGTACCCGCACCGGCTCGCCGATCTACACGCCGTCGCCACCGAACTCATCTGTAACGCGGTGCGCCACGCCACCCCGCTGCCCGACGGCGACCTCTCCGTGAGCTGCCGGGTGGCCGACGGCGAGGTGGAGTTCTCCGTCACCGACGGCGGCGGCGCGACCCTTCCCCGGCCCCGCCCCCTCGACACCACCGCACCCGACGGCAGGGGCCTGCTCATCGTCAGCGCCCTCGCCTCCAACTGGGGTGTGCAGGACGAGTCACACGGGCGAACGGTGTGGGCGAGGCTGACACCCGGAGCACAGCAAGCGGTTCACCCGTAGGCTGTCACACTGTGAGTAAGCGACGCAAACACAGCGCCAGCGGCGCGACACCGCGCAAGACCAAGATCCGCGACGTATTCGTGGCCCGGCCCTTCGAGGGCCTTCCCGGCGAGGGCGACTGGGTCGCCATGCGGGAACTGCTCCCCGCCGCGACCGCGCCACTGAGCCTCAAACCGGAGTTCGCCGAGCAGGTCGGCGACCGCGAGGTCGTTCTGACGACCGTGCTCCCGTTGGCGTGGCCCGCGATGAGCCGCACCGACGACAAGGTCTTCGTCGCGATGCAGCGGCAGTTCCAGTCCGGTGACGTCAGCCGCGACATCGCCGCGTCCCTGCTGGCCGCGCTCGCGGCCGCCCCGGGCCGGCCCGTCGCCGTCCCCGCGCGGCCGGGTCCCGGCCCGCGCATGCAGGACCTGCTGTCGGACGCCCCGCTCGAGGTCACCGTCCACGACACCTTCGACTACTGGCTCGCGCCGGACGCCGACACCGAGAACCCGCAGATCGGCGCGAGCATGGAACGCGCCAACGCGTCGATCTACCCGACGAGTCCGCTCGCCTCCGCCGACGCCGGTTACTGGTGCCGCACACCGGAACACGTACACGTGCGGATCGTGATGCCGCAGGACGAGGACTCCGCCCTGGACGCCCTCGCGCGGCTCCGCGGCGACGACCGGCTCAAACTGACCGAGGCGTCGAAGTTCGCGGGCATGTTCCGCGCGCACGGCCTGCTGGTTCCGGTGTGGGACCTGGCTCCCGACGTCACCGCCGAGGAGTGCGAGTCACCGGTCGCGGAGTTCATGAAGCGTTACGCGGAGGCGCTCACCGAGACGGCCCCGTTGACGAGCGCGCAGCGCCGGGCCCGTGACGGCCTGGTCGGCCGCCAGCTCACCCTCCGCTGAGGCACGGGGACACAATGGAGCGACTGCGGCGCGACCCGCTCTACCTCGACGCACTCCTGTACGGGCTGTCGGCCGCGTTCGCGGTGTACACCGCGGTGTGGTCCACCCTGCCCGCGCACCGGTTCTGGGGGGCCGTCGTCCTGGGCGGGTACGTGCCCGCGACGATCGTGTCCGTGCTGCTGTGGAACCGTTACGGCACACCGGTGCGGTTGCGGCTGTGGGTCGCCGTCGGTACCGGTGCCGCCGTCACGGGCATGCCCCTGCTGGCGGAGGTCGCGCAACGCGCCCAGGGCGTTGCCGGCCGGGCGCAGGACGAGGTGCTGGTCGTCGAGGACTCCGGGGTCCGGCTGTGGGAGACCGGAACCCCCTATCTCACCGACGAGGTGATCTCGGCGCTGCCGGTGCCGCTGCTGGGCTACGACCCGTACCAGCCCGGCATGGCGTTGTTCGGCCTGCCGCGCGCCTGGTTCGGTGAGGCGTGGTTCACCGACGCCCGGATCTACTTCGCGCTGGTGACGGTCGCGGCGGTGTGGTGGGCGGTCCGGCTGCTGCGGGACGCCGGTATGCCGGTCAACCCGACGGTCCGCGCGATCCAGGCGGTGTTCGTGGTGCCGGTGTGCGCGTTGACGCTCGCCACCGGCGGCGACGACCTGCCCGTGGTGGCGGCGTGCGTACTGGCGTTGGCGGCCATGGCGGTGGGCAGGCCGGTGCTCGCGGGTGTCGCCATCGGTGTCGCCGCGGCGTTGAAACTGTTCGCGTGGCCGGTCCTGGTGGTCGTGGCGGTCCTGGCCTGGCGGCGCGGGGAACTGCGCCGGTTCGCGCCCGCCGCCGCCGGGATCCCGGTGCTGGCCATGGTGCCGGCCCTGGTGGCCGACGCCGGCGCCTTCTACGACAACGTGATCGGATACCCGCTCGGGCAGGGCGTCGTGAAGTCGACCGCCGCGTCGCCGCTGCCGGGTCATCTCATCGCCGAGCACGTCCCCGGCGGCGGGATCATCGCGATGATGCTGTTGGCGTCGGCGGCGGCGGGGTTCGCGGTGTACCTGTGGCGCACCCCGGTCACCTCCGCGCACCACGCCTCGGCGGTGTGCGCGGTGGGGCTCACGGTCGCGATGTGCCTGCTGCCGGCGAGCCGGTTCGGCTACCTGCTGTACCCGGCGGTGTTCGGAATCTGGTGGTGGGTGCTCCGGGAGGCGGAGTCGCCACGCTCGCCGTGGCGCGTGGAGAACGGTGCCCAGGCGCGACGCTGACGTGTCAACCGTCACCCATATGCGTATGCGTGCACCTGCCAGGTACCGTTGGAAAGTATGGAGATGAACTGTCCCAAGTGCCACGCGAAGATGCGCCAGTTCGAGCGCAACGGCGTCACGATCGACCAGTGCACCGAATGCCGGGGGATCTTCCTCGACAGGGGTGAGCTGGAGCACCTGATCGACGCCGACGCCAAGTTCCAGTCCGGTGGGGCGCCGCAGTCGGCTCCCCGGCCTCCGGCCGCTCCCGCGCCGCAGGCCCCGCCGCCGCCGGTCGCGCCGGGCCACTACCCGCCGCCGGCGTCCCCGTACGGGCACGGCCAACAGCCGTACTACAAGCACGGGCACGGGCAGCCCTACTACAAGCACGGCCACGGATACGGCCACGGCCACCCGAGGAAGCGCCGCAAGAGCTTCTTCGAAGAACTGTTCGATTAGGACATCCGTGGTCGATCCGCGTGTCCGGTCCACTCGTGGGACGGCGCGCGGTGCCACTGCTTCGACGAGGACGCTGGGAACCGGCCGGGTGATCACCCCGGGCGGCTCCTGAGCCTTCAGTGCACAGGACAGCGACCCGAACCGCCCTCCGGCCCACGGCCGGGGGGCGGTTCGCCGTTCACGCCTCGGGACTGCGGTTCCACGTCCAGGCGTAACCGGTGTCCTCGCACTCCAACGCCGCGTCGCACAGTTCCAGCGGCCGGAACGTGTCGACCATGACGGCCAGCTCGTCGAAGTAGTCGATGCCTATCGCGCGTTCCGCCGCTCCGGGCTGCGGCCCGTGCGTGAAACCGGACGGGTGCAGCGAGATCGATCCCTGCTCGATGCCGGACCCCTTGCGGGCCTCGTAGTTCCCGCCGGTGTAGAACAGCACCTCGTCGGAGTCGACGTTGTGGTGGTTGTACGGCACCGGGATCGCGTCCGGGTGGTAGTCGACCTTGCGCGGCACGAACGAGCAGATCACGAAGTTCGGTCCCTGGAACGTCTGGTGCACCGGCGGCGGCTGGTGGATCCGCCCGGTGATCGGTTCGAAGTCGTGGATCGACAGCACCCACGGGTAGAAGTGGCCGTCCCAGCCGACCACGTCGAACGGGTGGTGCGGGTACACGAACTTCGTCCAGACGGTGCGTGCGCCGCGGCCGCGGTGCTGCACGTACACCTCGACGTCCTCACCCTCCACCAGGAGCGGCTGTTCCGGCCCGCGGATGTCGCGTTCGCAGTACGGAGAGTGTTCGAGGAACTGGCCCCGCACCGACAGGTAACGCTTCGGCGGGGTGATGTGCCCGCTGGACTCCACCACGAGCGTCCGCAACGGTTCGTCCCCGGTCGGCACGATCCGGTGGATGGTGGACATCGGCACGATCAGGTAGTCACCGGGCGACACGTCCAACGCACCGAAGGAGGTCTCCACCGTCGCGGTTCCCGCCTCCACGTAGACGCACTCGTCGCCGATCGCGTTGCGGTACAACGGGGACGGCCGGTCCGCCACCGCGTACGAGATCCGGCAGTCGGCGTTGGCCAGCAGGTGGCGGCGGCCCAGGACGGCGTCGCCGCCGCCGCCGAGCTTGTGGGTGCGGAAGTGCCGGGGTTTCAACGGGTGGTTGGTGACCGGTTCGACGGTGCCGGGGTCGTACGCGAGACTGTCGGAGATCGCGGTGGGCAGGTGCCGGTGGTACAGGAGCGACGAGTCCGAGGAGAAACCCTCCTGCCCCATCAGCTCCTCGGCGTACAGGCTGCCGTCCGGCTGCCGGAACTGGGTGTGTCGCTTCTGGGGGATCTCCCCGACGGCACGGTAGTAGGGCATCATCGACTCCTTGACGCGCGGTCGGCTGCCGGTGTCACGACAGCGTAGGTGGTGTGGCCAGCCTAACGCGACCCCTGACCGGCCCGGTCACTTCACGGAACGGGTCCGTCCGGTTCGCACGGGTATACCGGGACCGCCGTCAACTATTCTCGGAACGATGTCACACCGCTTCGCGATACCGGCGCTGTTCACCGGCCTCATCGACGACGCCGCGGTCTTCCCGCCGGGCAACGCGGCGGTCCCGGACGCGGTCGCGGCTCACCGCGTTCACCGTTCCGCCTGGTACGCGGACCTGGTGGGGCCGCTGCTGTTGCCGGTGGGGCGGCTGTCGCAGGTGCCCGCCGGGGAGGGACCGTTGCGGGTCGGTGTCATCGCCGACACCGGGGTCCCCGCCGCCGTGGCGGTCCTGGACGCGCCGCCGCCGGGGCTTCGGCCGGTGCAGTTGGAGGCACGGGTCTCCGGAGGCGCCGACGTGGAACGGTTGGCCGACGCCGTGAAGCGGCACGGGATACCGGTATTCGCTGAAATACCCGTCGACGCCGCCGGCGACTGGCTTCCCGAGTTGACCGGTGGCGGCCTGGTCCCCAAGTTCCGCACCGGTGGTCTCACCGCCGACCTGTTCCCGAGCCCCCGCCGGCTGGCGGAGGCGATCACCGTGTGCGCCCGCGCCGGGACGGGTTTCAAGCTGACGGCGGGTCTGCACCACCTGGCCCGGCACACCGATCCCGCCACCGGTTTCACGCATCACGGTTTCGGGAACGTGTTGCTGGCGGCCGATCAGGCCCACCGATCGGAAAGTGTCGACTCCGTGACAGAATGTCTGGAGATCCGCGACTCCACCGTGGTCGCCGCGCGGCTGCGTGAACTGCTCACCGCCGCACGGCCACTGTGGGCGGGCTTCGGTTCGTGCAGCATCGCCGAACCGCTCGATGACCTCACCGGTCTGTCCCTGGTACATGAGGAGAAATAAGAAGTGAGCTGGGTCGACGGCGCCACCGACAGCCTCTACAGTGTCCATCACCTGCCGTACGGCGTGTTCTCCACGAAGGACGACACGTCCCGCCGGATCGGTGTCCGCATCGGCGATCAGGTGCTGGACGTCCGCGCCCTGGTCGCGGGGAGCACCTGCCCCGGCTGCACCACCTGCGCCGCCCTGGGCGCCGACGACCTGACCCCGTTGCTGGCCGCCGGGCCGGAGGCGTGGTCGAAGGTGCGCGGCCAGCTGCAGGAGGCGCTGACCGACACCGAGTACAAGGCCTCCGTCTCGCAACTGCTCACGCCGGTCGCCCGGGTGACGATGCACATGCCGTTCACGCCCGCCGACTACGTCGACTTCTACTCCTCGGAGCACCACGCCGTCAACGTCGGGAAGATCTTCCGTCCCGACGGGGAACCGCTCATGCCGAACTGGAAGCACCTGCCGGTCGGTTACCACGGCCGCGCGGGCACGCTGGTGCCCTCGGGCACCGACATCGTGCGTCCCAGTGGGCAGCGCCGCACCCCGGAGGGGGAGCCGGTGTTCGGTCCCTGCGCCCGGCTCGACATCGAGGCCGAGGTCGGTTTCGTGGTGGGCGCGCCGTCCCCGATGGGGTCCTCGGTGTCACCGGACGGGTTCACCGAGCACGTGTTCGGTGTCGTGCTGGTCAACGACTGGTCGGCGCGCGACATCCAGGCGTGGGAGTACCAGCCGCTGGGTCCGTTCCTGGCCAAGTCGTTCGCCACGTCGATCGGCACCTGGGTGACCCCGTTGGAGGCCCTGGCCGCCGCGCGGGTGCCCGCGCCCGTGCAGGAGCCCGCGGTGCTGCCGTACCTGAAGGAGTCCGACCGTTACGGCTACGACCTGACGCTGTCGGTGAAGTGGAACGACACCGAGGTGTCCCGGCCGCCGTTCGGTCAGATGTACTGGACACCCGCGCAGCAGTTGGCGCACCTGACGGTGAACGGCGCGGCGCTGCGTCCCGGTGACTTCTACGCCTCCGGCACGGTCTCCGGCCCGGAGAAGGACCAGCGGGGAAGTTTCCTGGAGCTGACGTGGGGCGGCAGCGAACCGGTCACCCTCGCGGACGGCTCGATCCGCACCTTCCTGGTCGACGGCGACACCGTCACCATCTCCGCGACCGCCCCCGGCCCGCGCGGTGTCACGATCGGCCTGGGCGAGGTCACCGGCCGCATCCTGCCCGCCGCGGGCTGATCCGGCCCCCATACGCGAAACGGCCGCCGGGTGACCGGCGGCCGTTCTCGTCGTCACGTCACCCGATCGGTCCCGGGTCCTCCGCGGTCACCGTCACGGTCGAGCCGCCCTGCACCACCGTGTCGGGGGCGGGGTCCTGGCCGTTGATCACCCAGTCGCCCTCGGCGTCGGCCGGTACCTCCAGTTGCAGACCATCGGGCATTTCCGCCCGGGCCTGGTCGATGGTCTTACCGTCCAGGTTCGGGACGCTCACCCCGACCACCCGGATCGTCACGTCACCGCCTTCGAGTTCCTGACCGCCGCCGGGGTTCTGCTCCAGTACCGTACCGACGGGTTGGTTGCCCGTCACGTACTCGCGGTTGCAACCGAACCCGGCGCTGCTCAACTGGCCGCAGGCGTCGTCCTCGTTCTGCCCGACCACGTTGGGCACCACGTTCAGATTGCCGTCGGACCATTTGACGGTTACCTTGCCGTTCGGTTCGACCTGTTCACCGGCCTCGGGGTCCTGCGACACGAACCCCGGTTCGACACCGTCGACCTCCTCGAACTTCGGCGACAGGTCCACCTCGGCGAGCAGGTCGATGACCTCCTGCTGCGTCTGTGCCCCCGACAGGTCGGGGACCTCCACCATCGTCGGGCCGGCACCCACCTCGATGGTCACCGCCGAACCCTCCACCACCGAGGCGGCGCCCGGTGGCGACTGGTCCAGCACCAGGCCGGCCTCCTCCTCGGTGGAGGGCACCATGTCGACCTCCGGTTCCAGGCCCGCCTCCCGGATCATCGTCTCCGCGTCGGCCTGGGTCTCACCGATGACGGTGGGGACCTCGACCCGGTTGCCGGCCGCCATGTACCAGGCGCCGTACCCGACGGCACCGGCCAACAGCAACGCCAACACCGTCCACAGGGCGACCACGCGCTTGCGGTTCCGGCGGGGCGCCTCCACCGCGGCGGGCACGTGCCGGGTGTCGTCCCCGGTCGCGGCCCCCAGCAGTTGGGTGCGTTCCTCCTCGCCCATCAACGGCGTCGCCAGCACGGGACGGCCCGCGATGGCACGTTCCAGGTCCTCCCGCATCTCACCGGCCGTCTGGTACCGGTTGGCGGCGTTCTTCGCCAGGGCCTTCAACACGATCGCGTCCACCGACGGCGGCACGTCCGGGTTGACGGAGCTGGGGGTCTTCGGCGCCTCCCGCACGTGCTGGTAGGCGACACTGACCGGGTTGTCGCCGGTGAACGGCGGGTCCCCGCACAACAGCTCGTACAGCAGGCAACCGGTCGCGTACACGTCGGAACGGCGGTCCACGGTCTCGCCCCGCGCCTGCTCCGGCGAGAGGTACTGGGCCGTCCCGATCACCGCCGACGTCTGCGTCATCGTGGCCTGGCCCGCCGCCATCGCCCGGGCGATACCGAAGTCCATGACCTTCACCTGGCCGTTGGTGGCCAGCATGACGTTGCCCGGTTTGACGTCCCGGTGGATGATCTGGTGCCGGTGGCTGAAGTCCAACGCCGCGCACACGTCGGCGACGATCTCGCACGCCCGCCGGGGCGCCAACCGCCCCTCGGCGATCAGCACCTCCTTCAGGGTGCGGCCCTCGACGTACTCCATGACGATGTACGGGACGGACCCGTTGCCGGAGTCCTCACCGGTGTCGTACACGGCCACGATCGACGGATGGTTCAGCGACGCGGCGTTCTGCGCCTCCCGCCGGAACCTCGTCAGGAACGTCTCGTCGCGGGCGAGGTCGGTGCGCAGCATCTTTATGGCGACGTCGCGGCCCAACCGCAGGTCACGGCCGCGGTGTACCTCGGCCATGCCCCCGTAGCCGAGGACGCCGCCGATCTCGTAGCGGCCGCCGAGCAGTCTGGGCTGCGCCGTCATCGTCACTGTCCTTCGTGTGGAAACTTGTGTCGGTCTAGCGGGGGATGCATCCGATGGTCCCAGGTGTACAGCTCGGTGAACCGTCCGGTGCGGACGGATCCTGCGAGTCGCCCGGATTCACCCTTGTCATACTCGTTTCAATCACGATCGGGGTTCCAGGGAGCTGCTCACCATTCGGTGTGATGTCCGCCACGAAGCGCCCGTTCCCGTCGATCTCCACGTCCGTGAACCCGAGCTCCTGCAACGCGGCCTGCACCTGCTGCGGGTCCTCGTTGACGTACTCCCCGACGTCGATGAGCAGCGTCTCCTCCTCGGCGTCCGCGGACTGCGTGGTGTTGTCGGAGCCCCCGTCGCCGGCCTCCGCGCCACCTCCGTCGACGATCGCCCAGACACCACCGGCCAACACCACCAGGCCCAGGGCCGCGCCCGCGACCACCAGCATCAACCTGTTGCGTTTCGCCACCGGCGGCGGCGTATGGGGATCCAGTGCCTGATTCACCCGCGTACGGTCGTCCAGTCCGACACCCGGCGGCGGCACCGCCGCCCCCCTCGCCGGCGACGAGACCACAGCCGGACCCGCCATACCGACGACCTCCCGGGCCGCGGCCGCCATCGCCTCACCCGTCGGGAACCGTTGCGCCGTGTCCTTCGCCAACGCCTGCGCCACGAACCGCCGCGCCGGCTCCGGCACGTCGTCCGGCAACGGCGGCGGAGCGTCGTTCACGTGCCGCATCGCCAACTCGACCGGGTTGTCGCTGTCGAACGGCCGCCGCCCCGCGAGGCACTGATACGCGACGATGCCCAGCGAGTACACGTCGGCCTGACCGGTGATCGGCTGCCCCGACGCCTGCTCCGGTGAGATGTACGCGGCCGTCCCCAGCACCGAACCGGCCTGGGTCAGGCCCCCCGTCAACGCCGACCGGGCGATGCCGAAATCGGTCAGCATCACGTTCCCCTGCGGCGACAACAGCAGGTTCCCCGGTTTGACGTCCCGGTGGATGACGCCGCGCTGATGCGCGGCGTCCAACGCCTCCGCGGCCTGCGCGATGATCGGCATCGCCTCCTGCGCGGTGAGCCGCCCCTGCCGCTGCAACCGCGCCGTCAACGCCTCACCGTCGATGAACTCCATGATCAGGTACGCGACCTGACCGCCCCCCGGCATCGGCGACTCGCCGTAGTCGTACACCCGGACGATGTTCGGGTGCGTCAACGTCGCCACCACCCGCGCCTCGCCACGGAACCGTTCGACGAAACCCGGCTCATTCAACAGCGAAGGCAGCAGCACCTTGGCGGCGACCTCCCGGCCCAGCACCTCGTCGGTGGCACGCCACACGTCGCCCATGCCGCCCGTGGCGATCCGCCGGTCCAGCCGATACCGGCCGCCGAGCTTGCTGCCCGGAGTCATCATCGTCTTCCGTCCTTACTCACCGAGGGTCGTGTCCACCCTCCATGGTGCCTGTCCGCCGCCAACGTCATTCCAGCGCCAACCGCATCAGTTCGCCGGCGATCCGGGTCGCCTCGCCACTGCCGCCGTCACCGGCGGCGGCCAGGAACACCGAGACCGCGACGACCGGTTCGCCGTCACCGTTGAAGGCGTAACCGGTGAACCAGCCGTGTTCGGGCAGGTCGTTGCCGTTCTCGTCGACGCCGTGCTGCGCCGTCCCCGTCTTACCACCCACCGTGAACCCCTCGATGCGGGCGTTCGCGCCGGTGCCGTTGCTCGCGGAGACGACGTTCTCCATCATCTTGCGCAGGTCGGCGGCGACGTCCGCGCTGAACGGGTTCGACAGTTCGTCCTCCGGCCCGAACTCCAGCGTCGTCTGGTTGGGGGCCTGGATCTCCCGGATCAACTGCGGCGACATCAGGGAACCACCGTTGGCGACCGCCGCCGACAACATGGCGTCCTGCATCACGGTGAGTTTCACCTCGTGCTGCCCGATGCACGCCTGCGCCAGGAACGCCGGGTCGGACAGGTCACCCCACTGGCTCGCCTCCACGCCCAGTGGCGTCGTGAGCTGCTGCCCGAAGCCGAGCGCCTCGGCCATCTCCGCGATCGGTTCCGGCCCCAGCTCCTCCACGCACAGCTTCGCGAACGAGGTGTTGCAGGACCGGGTCAACGCCTCCTGCAGCGTCAACTCGTCCTCCGGGCACTGGTTCTCACTGTTGGTGATGGTGGTGCCCGCGTTGGGAGGGGTGTAGGAGTTACCGGACGAGATCTCGGTCTCCGGTGTCATGCCCGCCGCCAGCGCCGCCGCCGCGACCACGACCTTCATCGTCGAACCCGGCGGGTACAGCTCCCGGGTGCTGCGGTCGAGCATCGGATTCGACGGGTCGCTGGTGTACGCGGTCCACGCCTCGGATGACTCCTGGTTGTCGTGGCTGGCCAACGGGTTCGGGTCGTACGACGGCGCAGACACCTGCGCCAGCACCCGGCCGCTGCGCGGATCGAGGACCACGGCCGCGCCGACCTGGCCCTCACTCACACCCGTGATCGCCTCCCACGCCGCCAACTGGATCTCCGGCTCGATCGACAACACCACGTTGCCGCCGGCCACCTCGGTACCGGTGAACAACTCGCTCAACCGGTCCACGAACAACCTCGGGTCCTCACCGGAGAGGATCTGGTTCTCGGTCTGCTCCAGCCCACTGTCGCCGTACACCAGCGACTGGTAACCCGTCAGGTGCGCGAACGGCTCGTTGAGCGGGTACTGCCGCCGGTACTTGTACTCGTCGCCGTCCTCGGTGGGGACACTGTCGGCGAGCGTCTCACTGCCGGCGACGATCGAACCGCGCTGCCGGGAGTACTCCGCGATCGTCACCCGGTCGTTGTAGGCGTTGTTCTGGTAGAAGTCGTGCTCGGCGAACTGGACCCAGTTCAGGTTCAGGAACAACAGCGAGAAGAGCACGATCACCACGATCGTCACCCGACGCAGTGGTGCGTTCACGGCTTCACCTCGGGAGTGGTGGACGGTGACGTCCGGTAGGGGTCGGTCGGCGGGCCGTCGGAACCCGGGTCGGAACCCGTGCCGGGCTCCTTCGCCAGCTGCGGCACCGACACGATCTGGGTCGGGGAGTCGTCCACCGGAGCCGGTGGCGGCGCGATCTTGATGGGGCCCGCCGGAGCCGCCTGCGGACGCCGCCCGGCGTCCGACAACCGGACCAGCATCGCCAACAGGACCCAGTTCGCCAACAGCGACGAACCACCGGCGGCCATGTACGGCGCGGTCTGACCCGTCAACGGGATCAGCTTCGTGACTCCGCCCAACACCACGAACAACTGGAAACCGACGCTGAACGCCAGGCCGCCCGCGACGAGTTTCCCGAACGAGTCACGCACCCCCAGGCCGGCGCGCATGCCGCGCGCGACCAACAGCAGGTACACCATGAGGATCGCCGTCAACCCGAACAGGCCCAGTTCCTCACCGAGACCCGACAGGATGAAGTCGCTGTTGGCGGCGGGGTTCGTCGCCTGCGGCTGCCCCGCGCCCGGGCCGGCCCCGAACAGGCCGCCCGATCCCAGGCCGATCAACGACTGGACGAGCTGCCGGCCGTCACCGTTGGGGTCGGCGAACGGGTCCAGCCAGATCGACACCCGCAACTGCAGGTGCGAGAAGAACGGGTAGATCAACAGGACACCACCGGTGAACAGGCTCAACCCGATGATGATCCAGCTGATCCGTTCGGTCGCGATGTACAGCATCGCCACGAACAGGCCGAAGAACAACAGCGACGTGCCAAGGTCCCGGATCCCGATCATGATGAGCAGGCTCACCAGCCACACCACCAGCACCGGGATCAGGTCCTTGGCGCGCGGGAACGGGATCCCCAGGAACTTGCGGCTCGCGAGCGACAACACCTCCCGCTTACGCACCAGGTAGTAGGCGAAGAAGATCAGCAACAACAGTTTCGCGAACTCGCTCGGCTGCACACTGGCGAAACCGAGGTCGATCCACAGCTTCGAACCGTTGATCTCCTGACCGATGATCGCCGGGGACGCCGCCATCAGGATCCCCGTCAGCCCCAGGATGAACGGGTACCGCGACAGGTTCCGGTGGTCCCGCACCAGCCACAGGAAGGCCGCGAACACCGCGACCGCCGCGAACAGGTACATGAGCTGCCGACCGCCCGGGTCGTCGAACAGGCCGAGCGCGGCACGGTCCTCGACCGTCGGATACACCTGGACGAGGGCCTGCGCCTCCTCGGAGAACACGACCGCGCTCATGTCGAGGCGACGGATGAACACCACGCCGATCCCGGTCAGCATCGCCCCGCACGGCAACAGCACCGGATCCGCGTACGGCGCGAAGATCCTCACCAGGACGTGCGCGACCAGCATCGCGGCCCCCATGAGGCCGACCAGCCAGAACGCCGTCTGGGTGAGCTCGCCCAGCAACGCGATCTCCACCGCGGTCTGGAACACGAACAGCACGAGGATCACCAACAGCAGCAACGCCAGTTCGACGTTGCGGCGTGTCGGTACTCGCGTGGCCTGTCTCGCGGTCACCCGGCCTCCCGGTCAGTCGATCGGACGGCAGTCGACGCCGGGTTCCGGGCCGGACGTCGTCGTGCCGTCCGGAGACGGTGAGTCGGACGGGCTCGGATCGGCGTCGTCCGAAGCGGACTCGGACGAATCCGGGTCCCCGGACGGTTCGGGCAGCGGAGACGGGCTGGGGGACGGGCAGGGATCCAACAGGTTCGCGTTGTCGGGGTCGTCGTCGGTCATGCCCTGCAGGATCTCCAGGGCCTCCTCACGACTGTCGGCGGGAATACCGGCGGTGACCTTGCGGCGGGCGTCCGGGGTCAGGTCGTCCACCGACCTCTCGCTCGCCACCTCGACGGTCGCCAACGAGACACCGAGTACCTCACCGTTGAAGCCCTGGAACACCGCGACGTGCCCCTCGTCGTCCACCCCGACGAAGTACTGCGACTGGTAGACGAGATACCCGGCGCTGACGACGATCCCCACCAGCAGCAACGCCACCAGGGTGTACCAACCGGCCTTACCCCGGCGTTTACGGGGCGGCTCGGCCGCCGCGTCATCGGTGTGCGTCTCGGCCTCCGGCTCGGCCGGTCCCGCCGTGGTCGCCGCGGCACGGGCCGCGGCCGTCGAAGGGTCCGCGGCGGACACGTCGTCACGGTCGGCGGCGGCGGCCCCACCCACGATCGGGGCGGCCTCGATGATGTCGGCGTCGGTGACGTCGGCGACCAGGACCGTGACGTTGTCGGGGCCTCCACCCCGCAACGCCAACTGCACCAACCGGTCGACCGCCTCGCGGGGGTCCGGGATCTGCCGGAGCACCTCCGCGATCGTCTCATCACTGACCACACCGGACAGTCCGTCGCTGCACAGCAGGTAACGGTCGCCCGCCACCGCCTCCAGGCTCGCGAACGTCGGCTCCACCTCGTTGGAACCCAACGCCCGCAACAACAGCGACCGCTGCGGGTGGTTCTCCGCCTCGTCCGGGCTGAGCTGTCCCTCGTCCACGAGCATCTGGACGTAGGTGTCGTCCTTGGTGATCTGGTTCAGCGCCCCGCCACGCAACCGGTACGCCCTCGAGTCACCGATGTGGACCATTCCGAGAGTGCTGCCGGAGAACAGGAAGGCCGTGAGCGTCGTACCCATGCCCTCCATCTGCGGGTTCTCCTCCACAGTGGTGCGGATACGGTGGTTGGCCTCCTCCACCGCGCCCGCCAGCGCGGCGGTCAGGTCACCACGGGGAACGTCCTCGTCCAGCACCGAGAGGGAGCTGATCACTATGTTGCTGGCCAGATCGCCGGCGGCCATACCCCCCATGCCGTCCGCCACGGCGATCAGCCTCGGCCCGGCGTACACGGAATCCTGGTTGCCGCTGCGGATCAGGCCGCGATCGGATACGGCGGCGTAACGCAAAGTCAAAGTCATGGGCGAAGCTCAATGCTGGTTCGGCCGATACGGATCGGCACCCCTAGGGGGACTGGAGTTGGTCCGGTGACCTTAGCGCGTCCCAGATACGTTCCGTTGGTCGATCCGGAGTCTTCCACGAGCCACTGCCCGCCGCGCGGCATCAACTGCGCGTGCCTCGCCGACGCGAAGTCGTCGTTGATGACCAGAGTGGAATCCGGGGAACGGCCGATCCGGATCGTGGAACCCCCCAACGACAACCGGGTGCCCTTGCGATCCCCCTCGGTCACGATCAGGTACCTGGCCGCCTGCGGGGCGGGCGCGCCCGGTGCGCCACGCGGCGGCGGCGTCGCGGCGGCACCACGCGAGGCCACCGCGACGCCGCCACCCGGGCGCGCGAACACGTCCCGCCGGATCGCACGCGCCACCACGAAGACGAACACCCACAACAGGATCAGCAAGCCGAACCGGGCGACCGTGAAGACCAACTCAGGCACGGACAGTCCTCCAAAGGTCAGGAATCATTGGGCCTGGCCCCGACATCGGCCGCGCGCTCAGTTGGCTTGCAGCGTCAGCGAAGTCGTCCCGAGCTGAATCATGTCACCCGGCTGGAGGGCGATCGTCGAGATCCGCTGCCCGTTGACGAGCGTGCCGTTGGTCGAGCCGAGGTCGGTCACGATCACCTGGCCGCCGTCGAAGTCGATGCGCACGTGAACCCGGGAGATACCCACGTCGGGCAGCCTGATCTGCGCCTGCTCACCACGGCCGATCGTGGTCGAACCCATCGTGATGGCGTACTGCCTGCCGTCACCGGACACCAGGCGGGGACCCGTCGGCGGCGCGGGCTGGCCACCCGGATGCGAACCGTCGTAACCACCGCCGTGGCCGTAGCCGTGCTGCGCGTGCTGGTCCTGTTGAGCGGCCACCTCCGCGATCACCCGGAACATCCCCGTGTCCAGGCCCTCGCCGCGCTCGATCTCCACGATCACGTCGCCGTACACGGTCCAACCGTGCTCCCCAATGTGCTCCGCCTGCGACTGCGCCAACTCCTGCGCCAACGCCGCCGCGTAGGGGGCGAGCCTGTCGTGGTCCGGCGGCGACAGGTCGATCACGTAACGATTCGGTACCAGAATCCGGCCACCGGCAAGAATGGCCTTGTGCGACTCGGCCTCCCGCTGCATGGCGCCGGCGATCTCCACCGGGTGGACTACACCCTTGAATATCTTCGCGAAGGCACCCTCAAACAGGCCCTCCAGCCGCTTCTCGAAGCGTCCCAGCACAGTCACCGGATTCCTCCTTGCCAATCACACCATTGAACACCACGGTGGCATTTGTGTGCCCGTCAACGATGGTATCGGGCCGCGTGAGACCGCTCAGCGTCGCGCGCTGAGCGGTCACGTGATTTCAGCAGCCGTAGCCGGTCATTCCAGGACTAAGTAAGCCTAGAGTGTCGCCGCAATTCCCGCCAGCCGACGCGGCCCCGCCCGCACCCCCACCCGGTAAGCCGGTTTCGGGCGCGACGACGCCTGTGTTAGAGTTCCATTCGCCTCGTTCGAGGCGTCCGGTCACTCGCGGAAGTGGCGGAATGGCAGACGCGCACGGTTCAGGTCCGTGTGCCCGAAAGGGCGTGAGGGTTCAACTCCCTCCTTCCGCACCATGGAACCCCGGGTCCAGAGTCCGACATCGGCTCAGGCCCGGGGTTCGTCGTCTCCGCACCCCGATTGTTCGCGGATCGTTCGGACACCGTTCATCCCCCGACCACGGCCGGGGAAACACATCCGCCCGCCCGGCACGGGCACCCGGGGATATAAGGCCACGGCACCGGCCGTCGCGAACGGCGCGAACCACCCGGGCCGCGAACGGACGCCGGTGCCGCGCGGCGATAACCGCTGTCGCGCAACCGAACCGTCTCCTACGCTTCCACCATGACCGGCTCCACACACCAGCCCCGGATGTCACCGGAACGCGCCGAATGGGTACTGCGGTGGCACGAAGCCGGTCGAGACCGTGCCGCCGAGCGAACCGGTGAGACCACCGAGTACCTGGGGCGCACCTTCACCGTCCCGCCCGACGTCATGCCGATCACCCCGGTGTCCCACGTCCTGGGCGAGGCGGTCCTGGCCGAGGTCCGGCCCGGTGACCGGGTACTCGACATGGGAACCGGCTCCGGCGTCAACGCCGTCCTGGCAGCCGGCACCGCCGCCGAGGTACTGGCCGTCGACGTGAACCCGTCGGCGGTGGCGACCGCCCGCGCGAACGCCGCCCGCAACGGGGTCGCCGACCGTGTGACGGTCCGGGAGGGCGACTGCTTCACCGGAATCGACGGACGTTTCGACCTGATCGTGTTCGACCCGCCGTTCCGATGGTTCGCGCCGCGCGACACCTTCGAACGCGCCGTCACCGACCGGGACTACCGGACGCTCACCGGCTTCATGGAACAGGTGGACCGGCACCTCACCGACGACGGCAGGGTGTTGCTGTTCTTCGGTTCCAGCGGGGATCTCGACTACCTGATGGAACTCGTCGAGGCGTCGCCGTTGTCGGCCGCCCCCGTCGCCGAACTCACCGAGGACCGGCACGGGTACCCCGTCCGGTACGTCACCTTCCGGCTCACCCGGCCCCCGGCCTGACCCGACCGCCACACCGAGCCGTGCGGGACCGAATCGTGACGTCCGCGGTCACGGACGCCCGCTGTCGCCGCCACCGGTATCCCGGATGCGGCCTCGCCCACTCATGCGGTAACGTATGCATGGCTCTATCCCGGCCAGGTAGCTCAGTTGGTACGAGCGCTCGCCTGAAAAGTGAGAGGTCGCCGGTTCGACCCCGGCCCTGGCCACCGAGAAACCGGAACCGACGTGATCGGTTCCGGTTTTCGCATTCCCACCGGTTTCCACCCCGGCTCCACAACCACCACCGAGCCGTGTGCCCCAGGACGACGACCCGCCCACGCCCACCCCGGCACCCGCCGACGAGCCGGGGGGCCGCCATCCTCCACCCCATGGCTTGAGCGTAGAACCGATTCGAGGCGCCCGTCCAGCGCTGTCCGCGAAGGTTGTGGATAACCGGGGCATTGTGGAAAACCCGCCCAGTTCAGTCGGTGTCGTCCAGCCACGCCCGGAGGTACTCCAGGTCGCTGCGCCACTGCGACTCCTCGGTCGGCGGCAGGATGTCGTCCCACATCGTCATGAACGGCCCCCGAAGCTGCAGGTGGCCCTTCGGGCGGGCCAGGAACCACAACTGGAGGTGGGCCGAACCGTCACCCCAGCGATTGACGTGCACCCGCGCGACCGAGTCGAGCGACCGGATCGCCCGTTCGAGACGCACCGTCAAGACACCCAACTCCGCGGCGTGCATCGTCGAGAGGTCGCCGAGATCGAGATGCGCGCGCGTCTCCAGGATGACGACGACCGGCAACCCCGAAGGCTTCGGCGGGGTCTTCACCCGCCAACGGTCGTTCGTCCACAGATAGCCGTCGTCCCCGGTGAGACACGACACGCACTCACCGGGCTCCTCGCCACGCCGGGGCGGCTCCACGTCCGATGCGGGGGCGATCGGCTTCAACCGAAGGTCGCCCTCGAACGGAAAAGCGGGCCAGGTCACGAAATCCGGAAGCTGCTGAGATCGGGGGTTGCCTGCCACAGATAGAAGTTACCGCATACCTGACGGCACCCGGACCGACCGGCGGCCGGAGATCATCCGCCGCGCGGCTACCGCAACCGCCGCCACATGATGATGTCGTCCCGGTAGTCGTCCTCGGCGACCTTGACGGCACCGGGCAACCGGCCGACCTCGACGAAGCCGTGCCGGCGGTAGAACTCCTCGGCACCCGTACCGGTCCGTACCTTCAGGCTCAACGCCTCCAACCCCAGGACGCCTCGCGCGACCGCCTCGACCGCCTGGAGCAACCGACCGCCGAGCCCGCCGCCCTGACTGTCCGGATCCACCTGCACGTGACGGACGTTCCGCCAACCCTGACGCGGCGGACTGTCGTTGGCGGCGAGAACGCACCATGCGACGATCTGTCCTCCCTTCGTCAAGGCGACCAAGGTGTCGCTGCCGTCGATGACCCGGGAGAGGATGGCCACGGTGTGCGGTCGAACCCCCTCCTCGGTGACCGGGGCGACGAAGCCCACCGATCCACCCGAGTTCGTCACCTTCGCCCACAGCTCGGTGAGTTCGTCCACCAGGGCCGTGGTCACCGGTGGATCCACCAGGACTTCGATTGTTTCGGCAGCCGCGTCCGGGCCGACCGCTGTAGCGGAATGCACGGATACAACAGTGCCCGATGGTTCTCCCGGGCACCAGATGCTTTCTCAAAGTCCGGTATGACGCGCGTCGCTTCCGGCGGTGGGCCTCCGGCGCGCCTCCCGCCACACCGGGCGCCGTGCTGATAGACACCGATGTATGTCCGGCCGGCCGATCCCACCATCGACCTGGTGGGCGCTGTGGCTCTGGATGGCCCACGGCCTCCACCGGGTCGCACGTGTCGTCGGCCGAACCGTCACCCCGATCCGGTCCCGACCGGCCCCTCCGGTCGGCGTGGCACCGCCGCCCGAACCCCGGGGACGCGGACCACCTCGTCACTCGTTCCGGTCGGTGCTCCACACCCACGACGCGATGTTTCACGTGAAACATTCCACGTTCCAGGTGTTCGCCACGTCGGTCATGTCGCCCAGCGGGGGAGACATGCGGACACGTGAGCCGGACCGTCGACCACACCGACGTTCTCAGACAACCGAATGAGTGAAACAAAAAAACCGCCGACGACCTCGGCGGTGTTCGTGCTGTCCGGAGACGATCCGGGCCACCCGATGACACGAAGAACCGGTCACCGGAGAATCCGGTGACCGGTGAATACTCCCGGGATCAGTTCTCGCGGGAGTCCAGGCCCATGCTCTTCGCGATCCGCTCCAGATCGGCGATACTGCCGAACTCGATGACGATCTTGCCCTTCTTCTGCCCCAACGCGACCTTCACGCGCGTCTCGAACCGGTCCGAGAGCCGATCGGCGAGATCCGTGACCCCCGGCGAGTGGATCTTGGTGGCCCGCTTCTTCGCCGGCACCGACTGCGCCAGGTCGCCGTCCGGAATCCGGCCGCCGTTCTCCAAGCGCACGACCTCCTCGGTGGTCCGGACCGAGAGACCCTCCTGAACGATCCGCTTCGCCACCGCGTGCTGCCGATCGGTGTTCGGCAGCGCCAACAGCGCACGCGCGTGCCCGAAAGTGAGGACACCGGCGGCCACCTGCTTCTGCAGCCCGGCGGGCAGACTCAGCAACCGGATCATGTTCGAGATCTGCGACCGGCTGCGCCCGATCCGCTTCGACAGATCCTCCTGCGTCGCGCCGAACTCCTCGAGAAGCTGTTGGTATGCCGCGGCCTCCTCCAGCGGGTTCAACTGCACCCGGTGGATGTTCTCCAGCAGGGCCTCCTTGAGGAGGTCCTCGTCCTTGGTCTCCCGGACGATGGCGGGAACGGTCTCCCAACCGAGGGCGCGCGCGGCACGGGTCCGGCGTTCCCCCATGACGAGTTCGTACTCGAAGACCCGTTCGACGTCCTCGTCGTCCTCGTTCTTGACCACGCGCACCGTGTTCGGCGGCAGGGGCCGCACCGCGATCGGCTGCAGCATCCCGACCTCGCCGAGCGACACCTTCAGCTCGTCGAGTTCCTCCGGGGCGAAGTCCTCGCGGGGCTGCTTCGGGTTGACGGCGAGCGAATCGAGCGGGATCAACTTGAATTTCGCGCCCGGTACGGGCAGAAGTTCCGGTGTCGTTTCACGTGGAACATCGGGTGCCTCCGCCGATTCGCCGGTGAAGGCGATGTCGTCCTGGGAAGGCCGCGGCGTCGGCAGCGACTCGTCCTCCGACGCCGTTTCACGTGAAACATCCTCGGCCGGGGACGGCGGAATCAGTGCCGCCAGTCCTCGTCCGAGACCACCCTTCTTGCGCATAACGATGCCCCCATTGCCGCGCCTCGCAAGGCGATCTCTTCGGCCGCCTCGAAGTAACTCGTCGCTCCCCGGGAACCCGGGTCGTACGTCATGACGGACTGCCCGTATCCCGGTGCCTCCGACACCCGGACGCTACGGGGCACGACCGCCTTCAACACGGTGTCACCGAAGTGACTGCGCACCTCCTGCTCGACCTGATCGGCGAGCTTGGTCCGCTTGTCGTACATCGTCAGCAGGATCGTCGACACCTGAAGCCGGGGATTCAGGTGCACCTTGACGAGCTCGATGTTGCGGAGCAACTGTCCGAGTCCCTCCAGGGCGTAGTACTCACACTGGATCGGGATCAACACCTCCTCGGCGGCGACCATCGCGTTGACGGTGAGCAGGCCCAGCGAAGGCGGGCAGTCGATCAGGATGTAGTCGATCTCGTGCGGGTAACCCGCGATGGCGCGCTGCAGTCGGTTCTCCCGCGCGACGAGCGACACCAATTCCACCTCCGCGCCGGCGAGGTCGATCGTCGCGGGAGCGCACACCAGGTTCGGGATGCCCTCGACCGCCTGGGTCACCTCGACGAGCGGAACGCCCTCGATGAGTGCCTCGTAGATGGAGGGTGTTCCGGCCCCGTGCTCCACACCGAGTCCGGTGGACGCGTTGCCCTGCGGGTCGAGGTCGATCACCATGACGCGGTTGCCGTGGAGTGCGAGTGCCACCGCGAGATTGACGGCCGAGGTCGTCTTTCCGACGCCGCCCTTCTGGTTCGCGATCCCCAGGACGCGGCGGCGACGGGGACGGGGCATCGACACTCCGCCGCCGGGATTCAACACCTTGACGGCGCGCTGCGCCTCACGGGCGAGAGGTAGGTCGTCGTCCCAGGGCGACGGCCATTCGGTCTCTGTTTCACGTGGAACATTCGGCTTCTGTTGCGGAAACTGGGGATCCGTAGCTTCGGCCGCGGCCGTGATCGCACGTGAAACGGCGCCCGAAGTCTCCCATGTGTGGTCAGCTCGCATCTGTGCTCCATGAGTCGTCTCATTACCAGGCCGGTCACCGTCGGCAGCTAAATCGGGCCGTGTCGCGGAGTCCAGCACCTCTCGAATGCGCTCGCGACTGACTTCACCTTCATCCCAGTTCTCACGCACTCCGCAAGAGTACGGCCATGGCGGCCCTTTGACGCAATGCCCCAGGTCGATTTCCGCTAACACCTTCGCACACCCGTGGGCCGCGATGTTTCACGTGAAACATTGGCGTGTCCGGATGCCGTGCGACCCGGCGCGTCGACGTATCCACATGCCGCATCGCCGCATGTCGCCGGGGCCACCCCGGATCCGTCCACAACCGGCGGGTTATCCACAGCCCCCGCGCTTCGGCCTCGACACACCCCCACATCGGCCCATAGGCTCGACGCCATGGGGAGGAGGAGTGGCGGCCCCCGAGATCGATCGGGGCGTCATCTCTCTCGGCCGGCCGGCCGTCCCCCTCGCCCGGCCCCCGTTCCTTCGAGGCCCCGTCGACGTCGCCCGGGTGGGAAGCCGCCGCGCCGGGCCGACCGAAGGCCGGTGACGGCGGGCGGGCATCGGCACCACACTGCCACAGAGGCCCGCCTGTGCCGATCCGGGCCGGACGCCGTCGGAAGCCGGGCGACCAGCCCGGCCGCGTACCGGCCGGCCGACCCGTGCCGTCCCCATCCCTTCGGCACGGAAGGCATTCCAGAAAGGGAACCGCCGCCCACCGCGAAGTGGACGCCGCCGTCGGTGACGGACGCAGGAGCCCGAGGCTGATCGAGGACCCACGGCCACAACGAGTCGAGGCACATGCCGCACACGCACCCCACGCCCCGCATCTCGGCATCGAGTCCGGCGTCGCGGGTTCCGGCGAAGACCACCGTCACCACGTGTCCCCGGACGCCGCGTGTCACCCCGGAGGACCGAAACACCGCAGGACACCGCCGAACCCGCACTCCACCCGGCGACACTCGCCGCCGGTGAGAACACGAACGCCGTGGGCGCGATCGCGCCCACGGCGGTAATACACGGCCGGGCCGGCCGTCACGGACGGCGGAGCCGGATCACGGTCGTCGGAACGTCCAGCAGCTTCTCGCCGCACCGGACCACGGCCGGTTGCTCGGCCCTCCGGGAGCGGCGTTGCGCGACGTAGTCCTCCACCTCCTGTGGCGCGGACGATCCCTTGATCGCCAGGACCAGTCCGCCCCGGCGGGCGAGCGGGAGACACCAGCCGGCGAGTTTGGGGAGCGCCGCCACCGCACGGGAGGTCACCACGTCGGCCTTTCCCTTGGGGGAGACCGATTCGGCGCGGGACCGCAGCACTTCGACGTTGTCGAGTCCGAGTCGTTCGACGGTCTCGGTGAGGAACGCGGTCCGGCGTTCCATCGGTTCGACGAGCGTCACCCACAGGTCGGGGCGGGCGACGGCGAGCGGGATGCCGGGGAGTCCGGCCCCGGACCCGATGTCGAGGACGTCGGAGTCGGCGGGGACGAGTTCGGTGAGGGCGGCGCAGTTGAGCAGGTGGCGCTCCCAGAGCCGGGGCACCTCTCGTGGGCCGATGAGTCCACGGACCACGCCGTCGGTGGCGAGCAGCCCGGCGTAGGCGACGGCGGTGTCGAGGCGGGCGCCGAAGAGTTCCGCCGCGGCGGCGCGGACGCCCTCGGGTTGGCCGGTCAGTTCGGCCGCGGGTTCGGCGGGGGCGGCGGTGTCACGTGAAACGGCGGGACCCTCCACACCGGAGGGTCCCGCCGTGTTTGCGTCTTCTGTCATCACGAGGTCGGTCGGACCACGATTCGGCGGTTGGGTTCGCTGCCCTCGGACTCGCTCTCGACGCCGTCGGTGGCGTTGATGACGTCGTGGACGCACTTGCGCTCGAAGGCGCTCATGCTCTCCAGGCGCACCAGCCTGCCGGTGTCGAGGACCTTGGAGGCCGTCCGTTCCGCGAGCGCGGTCAGTTCCTTGCGACGGTTCGCGCGGTATCCGCCGACGTCGAGCATGAGGCGGCTGTGTTCGCCGGTCTTGCGGTAGATCGCCAGCCGGGCGAGCTCCTGCAACGCCTCCATGGTCGCGCCGTTGGTGCCGATGAGCTTTCCGAGACCGCCTCCGACGATCTCCACGACCGGCCGGTCCCCCACGACCAGTTCGTCGATGTCACCGTCGCTGTCGATGATGTCGAGGAAACCCTCAAGGTAGTCGGCCGCGATCTCACTCTCGGCGAACAGTTCGTCCTCGGTGACGTCGTCGGCGGCCGGAGCCGGGGTTTCGGCTTCACTTACTGGCGCCACGCGTGGCACCCCCCTTCTTTCGGTTGGTTGGCTTGGCGCCCACCTTCGGCGCCAGTGCCTTGGCCCGTTCCTGCTTTTCCTTCAGCTCCTGGGCGTGCTTCTTGCTGCCCGGCTTGGCGGTCTTCTTCGCCGGAAGGTTCGCGCCGGTGATGTTCTGCGGCGGCGGGTACTTGCGCAGCACCCAGATCTGCTGGCCGAGCGAGAACGCGTTGTTGATGACCCAGTAGACGATGACGCCGATCGGGAAGATGACACCGGAGAACAGCAGCATCACGGGGATGCCGTAGAGCATCACCTTCTGGATCATCCGCTGCTGCGGGTCGGGGTTCCAACCGGTCTTGAGGATCATCTGCCGGGTGGTGAGGAAGGTGGTCGCGGTCATGACGATGACCAGGATCCCGGACACCACCTTGACGGTGAGGGGGTCGCTGCCGGTGCCGGCGAGCTGCGAGGCGCTGGTGGTGAAGGTGCCCCAGATGGGCGCGCCGAACACGTGGGAGCCCAGCGCGCTGAACCACTGGTCGGTGGTCCAGCCGTACAGCGTCCAGTTGGGCTCGTAGACGTTGTCGGGGTTGATGCGTCGCAGGACGTGGAGGAGTCCGATGAACACGGGCGCCTGGAGCAGCAGCGGGAGGCAACCCATCAGCGGGTTGGCCTTCTCCTTGCGGTACAGCTCGACCATCTCGCGCTGCAGCGTCTCGCGGTCGTTCTTGTACTTGTTCTGGAGTTCCTTGAGCTGCGGCGCGAGCGCCTGCATCGCCCGCTGCGACTTGATCTGCTTGATGAACAGCGGGAAGAGGATCACCCGGATGGTGATGACGAGGAACACGATCGCCAGCACCCAGGACCAGTTCGTACCGAGTACCGCGTCTTCGGGGACCACCTGCCCCCACAGCTCGTGCCATCGAAGCAGCAGCCACGAGATGGCGGTGTAGATCCAGTTGAGGTTCACCGGCCGACTCCGGTCGTTTCAGTCATCTGCGCTCTCTCAAGGTCGATCAGGTGCCGTGGGGACCGGATCGAATCCACCCGGGTGGAACGGCTGGCACCGTCCCAGTCTCTTCAGGGTCAACCATGCGCCGCGGGCGGCGCCGTGCGTCTGTAGCGCCTCCACGGCATAGGCGCTACAGGTGGGATGGAACCGGCAACGGTCCGGTAGTGCGGGGCTGATCCATCGACGGTACGCGACGATGGGCCACGTCAGGATCCGGGCCGTCGGGGTCACTGCCGCCGCCGGAGTGTCGCGGCGACCGCCGCGGTGAGGTCGTCGTCCAGTCGGTCGTACCCGGCCGTGGCGGCGTCGGGCAGCGCGCGGACCACGAAGTCGGTGTCGGCGGGCCAGTCGGGGAGGTGCTGTGCGGCCAGGTGCCGCAGGCGCCGTTTGACCAGGTTCCTGGTGACCGCGCCGCCGACGGCCTTGCTGACGACGAAGCCGACCCGTGCACCCGTGGGGTGAGGGTCGGCTCGGCGTCCGGCGTGCACGACGACGCCGCCGCGCCTGGCGCGGCGGCCGTGTCTGAGCACCGCCGAGAAGTCGGCGCTGCGCCGGACCCGAGCGGCTGCCGGCAACACCGGATGTCCCGTGGGGCCCGGATTAAGCGGTCAGGCGGGCACGGCCGCGACGGCGGCGGGCGGCGACGATGGCGCGGCCGGCGCGGGTGCGCATGCGCAGCCGGAAACCGTGGGTCTTTGCGCGACGGCGGTTGTTGGGCTGAAAGGTGCGCTTGCTCACGAGTGCTCTCCACGTTGATAAGGGTTGTTGTGGCGTTCGGTGCCGCCCACCCAGGCTAGCAGCCCGCCAATGGACAACCTCGCGATCGTACCGGCCGTCACCTCGGGAGAATCCGGCAGGTGAGGGCCGAACGGCAGGTCACCGCCCTGTGGACAACCGCCCGGTTATCCACAGGCCCTGTGGATAACCGGGTGTCGGCGCAGCTCGCCGGGCGTTTCCCGGAGCGTCGGCGGGCGGTCGCCGGACCGGTTTCCAGGCGTGAATCCACAGGTCAGATAGGTCGGGGCTCATCAAGATCACAGTTGGGACCACCGCACACGCAGCGGGCGGGCGGCCTGTGGATAACCTGTGGACAACGTTCCGCGAAGGATGAGGGGTCAGCGGTGAGTCAGGACGAACTCCACACGGCATGGGCGGCCATGACCGCGGAGCTTGGCGATGAATCCCTCTCGGGCCAGCAGCGGGCGTGGTTGGCGGTGACTCAGCCGCTGGGATTGTTCGAAGACACTGTGATCATCGCCGCACCCCACCAGTTCGCCCGTGAAGCGTTCGAGTCTCGGTTGCGGCCGATGCTAACGGATGCCCTCACGCGTCGTCTCGGCCGGTCGGTACAGATCGCGGTCACCGTGCGTGCCTCGGCGGAGCCCGCGGCTCCGACGCCGCCGCGGCAGGCGGCCGCCCCGCGCTATCCGGAGCCCGAACCGGCTCCTCCGGCGCCGCCCGCGCGGCAGGAGGCGTCCCGGTCGTCGTCGCGGTCGGCGGGGTTGCCGCCGCCGTTGTTCGACACCTCGGTGCTGGGGCCGGGGCCTCGGGCGACGCCGCCGGCGCCGCGCTCCGCGGCACCGATGGTGCCGCCTCCGCCGGCGGCCGATCCGGCTCCGGAACGTACCGGGGTGTTCCGGAGCGAGCCCCGGCAGGCGACGCCGCCGGTGGCGCAGGCGAGCCGGTTGAACCCGAAGTACAGCTTCGACACCTTCGTGATCGGTTCGTCGAACCGGTTCGCGCACGCCGCGGCGGTGGCGGTGGCGGAGTCGCCCGCGAAGGCGTACAACCCGCTGTTCATCTACGGCGCGTCGGGTCTGGGGAAGACGCACCTGTTGCACGCGATCGGGCATTACGCGCAGAACCTCGGTAACGCCAACACGGTGCGGTACGTGTCGACGGAGGAGTTCACGAACGACTTCATCAACTCGTTGCGCGACGACAAGCGGCAGGCGTTCCAGCGGCGTTACCGCGACGTGGACATCCTGTTGATCGACGACATCCAGTTCCTGGAGCGGGCGGAGCGTACGCAGGAGGAGTTCTTCCACACCTTCAACACGCTGCACAACGCGAACAAGCAGTTGGTGATCACGTCCGACCGTTCACCGAGGCAGTTGTCGACGCTGGAGGACCGGTTGCGGACCCGCTTCGAGTGGGGTCTGTTGGCGGACGTGCAGCCGCCGGACCTGGAGACCCGGATCGCGATCCTTCAGAAGAAGGCGGCGCAGGAGCGGTTGGCCGCGCCTCCGGACGCGTTGGAGTTCATCGCGTCGCGGATCAACCATTCGATCCGGGAGTTGGAGGGCGCGCTGATCCGGGTGACGGCGTACGCGAGCCTGACCCGTAAGCCGGTGGACCTGGCGCTGGCGCAGGAGGTGTTGCAGGACTTCATTCCGGAGGGGGAGAGCCCGGACGTCACCGCCGAGGACATCATGACCGCGACGGCGGAGTACTTCGGGGTCAGTGACACCGATCTGCGGGGGCATTCGCGGTCCCGGGTGTTGGTGAACGCGAGGCAGGTCGCGATGTACCTGTGCCGGGAGTTGACGGACCTGTCGCTTCCCAGGATCGGTCAGGCCTTCGGGGGCAGGGACCACACGACGGTGATGCACGCGGATCGCAAGATCCGTAAACAGATGGCGGAGAAGCGGTCGTTGTACAACCAGATCGCGGAGTTGACGAACCGGTTGAAGTTGCAGGGGGACTGAACTCCGGGCCCGCCGGTCCGTGACGAGGGCGCGCCGTGTCGGTGGACGCGGCGCGTTCGGTGTTTCCAGCGGTGGTCGTTCGGCGGGTGGGGTATGGCCCGAAAGGGTGATTTCCGGGCTGTGGACGGCGCCGGGGACGCCGTCGCGGGCCCGTGGAGAGGCCGTGGGCGGCTTCGGTTTTCCACAGGAGGTGTGGATAAACCTGTGGGTAACCTGTGCATAACCGGCCGAAATCTGTGGAGAACGGTGTGGATATCGTGTGGAAAACCATTCCGGTTCGTCCACAGGTGCTGTGGAAAACCTGTGTATAACCTGTGGACAGTCCTGTGGACGAATGTGGATAACTCGGCCCCGGCTGTGGAACTGTGGATAACTCCGGGTTTTTCCACAGTTTCATCCACATGAAATCCACAGCCACCCGACCGTGTTGAGCTGTGAATACGTCGGTTTTCCACAGTTTCCACAGGACTCAATACGACTACGGTATTTACCTATAGGGGAAAAAATCTATTAATGACGATGTGGAAAACCCGCGCCGATCGGATCGGCGGCCGCTCACGGGTTTTCGGATCGTCGGCGCGAGTGGCCGTTCCATGCCAGATCGGTGACACCCGGCCTACCGGGACGTGGCAGCATGGTGCTTTCATCGAGGGGCACGCGAAGGAGTAAGACCCATGAAGCTTCGAGTCGATCGCGACGCGTTGGCCGACGCCGTCGCATGGACCGCCAAGAGCCTGCCGGTGCGGCCGTCGGTCCCGGTACTCGCCGGAGCTCTGCTGTCGATCACCGACGGCCGGTTGACGATCTCCGGTTTCGACTACGAGGTCTCCAGCCAGGTGACGCTCGACGTGTCCGCCGACTCGTCCGGATCCGCCCTGGTCTCGGGCAAGCTGCTGGCCGAGATCGTCAAGGCGTTGCCCGCCAAGCCCGTCGACATCGCCGCCGAGGGCAGCCACGTGGAGCTGACCTGCGGAAGTGCCCGGTTCACGCTCCCCACGATGCCGGTCGAGGATTACCCGGCGCTGCCGGACATGCCCGGCGCGGTCGGGACCGTCGACGCCGCCGCCTTCGCCGCCGCCGTCGCGCAGACCGCCGTCGCCGCCGGCAAGGACGACACGCTCCCCACGATGACCGGTGTCCAGATCGAACTGACCCCCAGCGGCCTGTCGCTGCTGGCGACCGACCGGTACCGGATGGCGATCAAGGACCTCGACTGGCGGCCCGACGACGGTGACCTGGAGGTCACGACGCTCATCCCCGCCAAGGCGCTCTCGGACACCGCGAAGGCGCTCGGCGCGCGGGGCGGCGACGTCACGATCGCGGTCCCGGACGCGTCGGCCGGCGGCGTCGGCATGGTCGGGTTCGCCGCGGCCGGACGCCGCACCACGAGCCGGGTGCTGGACGGTCAACTGCCGCCACTGCGGTCCCTGCTGCCGGCGACGTTCGCGGCGGAGCTGCGGGTGGCCGCGGCGGAACTGGGCGCGGTGGCGCGCCGGGTGTCGCTGGTCGCCGAACGCAACTCGCAGCTGCGGTTGAGTTTCGACAGCGACGGCCTGGTCGTGGAGGCCGGGGGCGCGGAGGACGCGAAGGCGTCCGAGGGCCTGGACTGCCAGTACGACGGTGAACCGATGAAGGTCGCGTTCAACCCCCAGTACCTGCTGGACGGCCTGTCGGCGATCTCCGCACCGCAGGCGGTGTTCTCGTTCACCCAGCCGGGTAAGCCGGTCGTGTTGACCGGTGGCAGGCTCTCCGAGGACGACACCAACGACTACGGCGGCTACCGGTACATGCTCCAGCCGCTGCGTTTCGACAGCTGACCCCACTCCTCGGGAGGAGACCTCGATGCAGCTCGGCATCATCGGCCTGGGCAAGATGGGCGGCAACATGCGCACCAGGTTGCGCGCCGCCGGACACGACGTCGTCGGATACGACACGGACCCCGGCCTCAGTGACGCCGCCGACCTGGCCGACCTCGTGTCGCGGTTGGCGGCGCCCCGCGCGGTGTGGGTGATGGTGCCCTCGGGTGACCCGACCCGGCAGACGGTCGCGGCCCTGGGTGACCTGCTGTCGGAGGGGGACGTCGTCGTCGACGGCGGGAACTCCCGGTTCAGTGACGACGCCGAGCACGCGGCGATGCTGGCCGCGCACGGTGTCGGCTACGTCGACGTCGGTGTCTCGGGCGGCGTGTGGGGCGCGGAGAACGGCTACGCGTTGATGGTCGGCGGTGAGGACGCCCACGTGGAACGTCTCATGCCGATCTTCGACTCGCTGAAGCCGCCGGGTGAGTACGGCTTCGTGCACGCGGGCGGTGTCGGTGCGGGCCACTACGCGAAGATGGTGCACAACGGCATCGAGTACGGCCTGATGCAGGCGTACGCCGAGGGGTACGAGCTGCTCGCGGCCAGCGAGTTCGTCACCGACGTCCCCGCGGTCTTCAAGTCGTGGCGGGAGGGTACCGTTGTGCGCTCCTGGCTGTTGGACCTGTTGGACCGGGCGCTCGACGAGGACCCGAACCTGGACCGCATCGCCGGTTACGCCCCCGACTCCGGTGAGGGCCGTTGGACCGTCGAGGAGTCGATCCGACTGGCGGTTCCCACCCCCGCGATCGCGGCGTCGCTGTACGCGCGGTTCGCGTCCCGGCAGGACGATTCGCCGACCATGAAGGCGGTGGCGGCGTTGCGCAACCAGTTCGGCGGGCACGCGGTGAAGAACCGGGAGACGCCCGCCTGAACCCGCCCGTCGGGCGGTTCCGCGGCACGAGTCGACCGGACGGAAGGCGGGTCATCGCGATGCATGTGCGCCGACTGCAGTTGACGGACTTCCGGTCCTGGTCCCAGGTGGACGTGACGTTCCCGGAGGGGCCGAGTGTCCTGGTGGGTCCCAACGGGCACGGCAAGACGAACCTGGTGGAGTCGGTGGGGTACCTCGCCACCGGTGCCAGCCACCGGGTCGCGGGTGACGCGCCGCTGGTGAGGCACGGCGCGGAGTCGGCGGTGATCCGGGCCGCGATCGGTCACGAGGGCCGTGAGTTGCGCGCCGATCTGACGATCCAACCCGGGAAGTCGAACCGGGCGAGGCTCAACCGCAGCCCGCTGCCGCGCGCCCGGGACCTGATCGGGGTCCTCAAGGCGGTCGTGTTCGCGCCGGAGGATCTGAGCCTGGTGCGGGGTGAGCCGGAGCAGCGGCGCCGCATGCTGGACGAACTCCTGATCGCGCGGCATCCCCGGTTCGCGGGGGTCCGCGCCGACTACGAGCGGGTGGTCAGGCAACGCAACACCCTGCTGCGTACCGCCTACCTGGCGAGGAAGACCGGTGGGCGGGGCAACACCGACCTGCACACCCTCGACATCTGGGACCGGCACCTGGCGCAACACGGCGCGGACCTGCTGGCGGGCCGGTTGGCGTTGCTGGAGAGCCTGTCGCCGTACGTGGTGAAGGCGTACGACGCGGTCAGTGCCGGTCGTGGCCGGCCGCAGATGACGTATCAGGCGGCGTGGGCCGACGCGGAACCGTTGAGTCCCGACCGGGACCTGTTGACGGCCCGGTTGGCGGCGGCGCTGGCGGCGGCCAGGGCCCGTGAGACCGAACGAGGTACCACGCTGGTCGGTCCGCACCGCGACGACCTGCTGTTGCGGCTCGGTGACCTGCCCGCGAAGGGTTACGCCAGTCACGGCGAGTCCTGGTCGTACGCGTTGGCGTTGCGGCTGGGCGCGGCCGAGCTGCTGCGGGCCGAGGCGGTGTCGCCGGTGTTGATCCTCGACGACGTGTTCGCCGAGCTCGACACCGACCGGCGGGAACGACTGGCGGCCATGGTGACGCACGCCCCACAGGTGTTGGTGACGTGTGCGGTCGCCGAGGACGTCCCGGCCGCGATGACGGGTGGCCGGTTCGACATCTGTGACGGGGAGGTGAACCGTGTCGTATGAGTCGTCTCGGCGTCCTCGGCGGCGCAGGCGCGGCGGCTGGTCGGGTCCGGGACCGGACGACCGTGACCCGCAGCTGCTCGGTGACGTGCTGGGCAAGCTGGTGAAGGACCGGGGGTGGCGGCGGCCCGCCGCGCACGCCGGCCTGTTCGCGCGGTGGCCCGAGCTGGTGGGGCAGGAGGTGGCGGCGCACTGCCGCCCGGTCGCGTGCCAGGACGGTGAGCTGATCGTGGAGGCGGAGTCCTCGGCGTGGGCGACGCAACTGCGGCTGTTCAAGGCCCAGATGCTGGCCAGGCTGGCCGGTGAGGTGGGGCCCGGGGTCGTCGACCGGATCAGGGTGCAGGGGCCGTCGCAGCCGTCGTACGTGTCGGGTCCCCGGCGGGTCCGGTTCGGTGGGTCGCGCGACGACTGGCGATGACGGATTTCCGGCCTTGACCCGCGCAGGGGGGTACGTCGGTCGGTTTTCGGTCGCTCACTGGCGAGTCAAGGGGCGCGCTGTGCCTTGTTGTCGGACGGCCCAAGTAAGATTGGACGAGTCGCATCTGCGGCGGACGCGGTGATTCGCTCACAGCGCCCGGCGGTGATGTGGCCCACAGCTCATAGGTGAACACAAGGGAGTACTTGGTGGCGGCGAAACAGCAGCAGGATTACAACGCCGGGTCGCTGACCGTCCTGGAGGGGTTGGAGGCGGTCCGCAAGCGTCCCGGTATGTACATCGGCTCGACGGGGGAACGCGGCCTCCACCACCTCGTGTGGGAGGTCGTCGACAACGCCGTGGACGAGGCGCTGGCCGGATACTGCGACACCATCGACGTCACCATCCTGGCCGACAACGGCATCCGGGTGATCGACAACGGCCGCGGCTTCCCGGTCGACCTGCACCCCAAGCTGAAGAAGCCGGGTGTCGAGGTGGCGTTGACCGTCCTCCACGCCGGCGGCAAGTTCGACAGCAAGTCCTACGCGGTCTCCGGTGGTCTCCACGGCGTCGGCGTGTCGGTGGTGAACGCGCTCAGTACCCGGCTGGAGGTGGAGATCCACAAGTCGGGTTCGGTGTGGCGGCAGCAGTACAAGAACGCCGTTCCCGGGCAACTGGAGAAGGGCGAGGCCACCGACCGCACGGGTTCCTCGGTGAGTTTCTGGCCCGACGACACGATCTTCGAGACCACCGTCTACAACTTCGAGACGATCTACCGCCGGCTCCAGGAGTACGCGTTCCTGAACAAGGGCCTCAAGATCGTGCTGCGTGACGAGCGTCCCCGCGCCGAGGCCGAGGAGGACTCCAAGCCCCGCGAGGTCGTCTTCCAGTACGAGGAGGGCATCGCCGACTTCGTCCGGCACCTCAACGCGACCAAGAACGCGCTCCACAAGTCGGTCGTCATGTTCGAGGCCGAGGACACCGGCATGTCCGTCGAGGTCGCGATGCAGTGGAACGAGTCCTACGGCGAGAGCGTCTACACCTTCGCCAACGCGATCAACACCCACGAGGGCGGCACCCACGAGGAGGGTTTCCGGGCCGCGTTGACGACCTGCGTCAACCGGTACGGCGCCGACCGCAAGCTCCTCAAGGGCGACGACCGGCTGTCGGGTGACGACATCCGCGAGGGCCTGGCGGCCATCGTGTCGGTGAAACTCACCGAACCGCAGTTCGAGGGCCAGACGAAGACCAAACTCGGCAACACCGAGGTCAAGAGCTTCGTCCAGAAGGTGTGCAACGAGTGGCTGGTCGACTGGTTCGACCGCAACCCGACCGAGGCCAAGACGATCATCCAGAAGGCGTCCGCCGCCGCGCAGGCCCGCAAGGCCGCCGCGCAGGCCCGCAAGCTCGCCCGCCGCAAGAGCCTGCTGGAGACGTCGTCGATGCCTGGCAAGCTGGCGGACTGCCAGTCCACCGACCCTCGCGAGTCCGAGATGTTCATCGTGGAGGGCGACTCCGCCGGTGGCTCCGGGAAGCAGGGCCGCGACCCCCGCACCCAGGCGATCCTCCCGATCCGGGGCAAGATCCTCAACGTCGAGAAGGCCCGGATCGACAAGGTCCTGAAGAACAACGAGGTCCAGGCGATCATCACCGCGCTGGGCACCGGCATCCACGACGACTTCGACATCGAGAAGTTGCGGTACCACAAGGTCATCCTGATGGCCGACGCCGACGTCGACGGCCAGCACATCAACACCCTGCTGTTGACGCTGCTGTTCCGGTTCATGCGTCCGCTGGTGGAGATGGGGCACGTGTACCTGTCGCAGCCGCCGCTGTACAAGATCAAGTGGAACCGCAAGGGCGACGTCGTCGAGTACGCGTACTCCGACCGGGAACGCGACGGCCTGATCGAGCTGGGAATGAGCCAGGGCAAGCCCGACCCCCGCAAGTACGACGGTGTGCAGCGGTACAAGGGTCTGGGCGAGATGAACTACACCGAGTTGTGGGAGACGACGATGAACCCCGCGACGCGGGCGCTGTTGCAGGTTTCACTCGACGACGCGGCAACCGCCGACGAGCTCTTCAGCGTCCTCATGGGCGAGGACGTGTCGTCGCGTCGATCGTTCATCCAGCGCAACGCCAGGGACGTTCGGTTCCTTGACATCTAGGCCGCGCGGCCGATGTTCGTCGATGGTCACACGTCATTCCCGGTCTCCGGGGGAAAGGTAAGCCGTGTCAGAAGTCAACCAACCGGACCTCGACGTTCCGGAGGTGTCGGGCGGGCGGATCGAGCCGGTCGGCGTCGAGATCGCCATGCAGCGGTCCTATCTGGACTACGCCATGAGCGTCATCGTGGGCCGGGCCCTGCCCGACGTGCGCGACGGCCTCAAACCGGTACACCGCAAGATCCTCTACGGGATGTACGACGGCGGTTACCGGCCCGACCGGGGATACGTCAAGTGCTCCCGCGTCGTCGGCGACGTCATGGGGCAGTACCACCCGCACGGCGACTCCGCCATCTACGACACCCTCGCCCGGATGGCGCAGCCGTGGTCGCTGCGTTACCCGCTCATCGACGGACAGGGCAACTTCGGTTCCGCCGGCAACGACGCGCCGGCCGCGATGCGGTACACCGAGTCCCGTCTCGACGCGCTGGCCATGGAGATGCTGCGCGACATCGACGAGGACAGTGTCGACTTCGGACCCAACTACGACGGCAAGACCACCGAGCCCCTCGTCCTGCCGTCCCGGATTCCGAACCTGCTGATCAACGGCTCCGAGGGCATCGCGGTCGGTATGGCGACCAAGATCCCGCCGCACAACCTGCGGGAGGTCGCCTCGGCGGTCAACTGGTGCCTCGACAACCCGGAGGCCCCGGAGGACGAGACCCTCGAAGCGCTCATCACGCTCGTCCAGGGTCCCGACTTCCCGACCGGCGCCCTCATCGTCGGACGCTCCGGCATCGAGGACGCCTACCGGACCGGCCGCGGCTCGGTGCGGATGCGCGCCGTCATCGAGGTCGAGGAGGACCGCAAGGGCCGCACCTGCCTCGTCGTGTCGCAACTGCCGTACCAGGTCAACCCCGACAACCTGGCCGAGCGGATCGCCGAACACATCAAGGAGGGGCGGATCTCCGGCATCGCCGACATCCGCGACGAGTCCTCCGGGCGCACCGGGATGCGCCTCATGCTGGTGCTCAAACGCGACGCCGTCGCCAAGGTGGTGCTGAACAACCTCTACAAGCACACACAGCTGCAGGAGACCTTCGGCGCCAACATGCTGGCCCTGGTCGACGGGGTGCCCCGCACCCTGAACCTGGCCCAGTTCGTGCGGCACTACGTCGCCCACCAGATCGAGGTCATCCAGCGGCGCACCCGGTTCCGGTTGCGCAAGGCCGAGGAACGCGCCCACATCCTGCGCGGTCTCGCCAAGGCCCTCGACCAGCTCGACGAGGTCATCGCACTGATCCGCCGCTCCCCGTCGGCGGAGGAGTCCAAGTCCGGCCTGATGCGGCTGCTGAGCGTCGACGAGATCCAGGCGACCGCGATCCTCGACATGCAGCTGCGGCGGCTGGCGGCACTGGAACGCCAGAAGATCATCGACGAACTCGGTGAGATCGAGACCAAGATCGCCGACCTGAAGGACATCCTGGACCGCCCCGACCGGCAGCGCTCCATCGTCAAGGACGAACTCAACACGGTCGTCGCCAAGTGGGGCGACGAGCGTCGCACCCAGATCGTCCCGTTCGAGGGCGAGGTCAACATGGAGGACCTCATCGCCCGCGAGGACGTGGTCGTGACGATCACGCGCGGCGGCTACGCCAAGCGCACCAAGATCGACTCGTACCGGTCGCAGCGGCGCGGCGGCAAGGGCGTCGCCGGTGCCGGGCTCAAGCAGGACGACCTGGTCAGCCACTTCTTCGTGTGCTCCACGCACGACTGGATCCTGTTCTTCACCAACAAGGGCCGGGTGTACCGGGCCAAGGCGTACGAGCTGCCCGAGGCCAGTCGTACCGCGCGCGGCCAGCACGTCGCGAACCTGTTGGCGTTCCAGCCGGACGAGCACATCGCCCAGATCATGCAGATCAGCGGCTACGACGTCGCGCCGTACCTGGTCCTGGCGACCAGCCGCGGGCTCGTCAAGAAGACCAGGCTGTCGGACTTCGACTCGGCGCGCAGCGGCGGCGTCATCGGCATCAACCTGCGCGACGGCGACGAGCTCGTGGCGGCGGCCCTGATCAGCCAGGAGGACGACCTGCTGCTGGTCTCCAAGCGGGCACAGGCGATCCGCTTCCCCGCCAGCGACGAGTCGCTGCGGCCCATGGGACGCGCCACCTCCGGTGTCATCGGGATGCGGTTCACCGAGTCCGACGAGCTGCTGACCATGGAGGTCGTACGCGAGGGCATGGACATCCTCGTCGCCACCAGCGGCGGATACGCCAAGCGCACACCCATCGAGGAGTATCCGCAGCAAGGACGAGGCGGTAAGGGGGTCCTCACCGCTAAGATAACCGAGAGGCGGGGTGTCCTCATCGGTGCGCTTTCGGTGAGCCTTGAGGATGAACTGTTCGCTATCACATCGGAGGGCGGTGTGATCCGGACTCCGGTGAAACCGGTGCGCCGGACCACCGATCGCAACACGATGGGTGTCAAACTGATGGACCTGCCAGAGGGCGTGACGCTGATAGCGATCGCGCGTAGCGCCGACGAACCGGACGAACAGGACTGAAACTATGACCGAGGCACAGGTTGGTGGCGCGTCGGCCTCCGGGCATGCCGCCGTCGCGGGCACCACGCCCGCGACGGACGACACCGAGGTGAACGCGACCTACACCCGCCCACCGGGCATGGCTCCGCCACCCACGTCCCCGGACGCGGTGGATCAGCCCCCCGTCGCCCAGGGCCCCGCCCGGGTGGCGGAGGCCGTCAAGGCGGCACGCGCCGCCGTGTCGGCCGCGGCGGGACGGGGTCCACGCCGGGCCAGGTTGCATGTGAAACGCATCGACCCGTGGTCGGTCATGAAGTTCTCGTTCGCGGTGTCGGTGGTCCTGTTCATCGTCATGATCGTCGCGACCACCGTCCTGTACATCGCACTGGACGCGATGGGCGTGTTCGACAGCGTCAACGAGCTGTTGGCGTCGCTGATCGGGGCCGGCGGCGGTGAGGGCGACGTGTCGTTCCAGTTCACCGCCAAGGGCGTGATCCTGGTGTCGGCGCTGCTCGGCCTCGTGAACATGGTGTTGTTCACGGCGTTGTCCACGCTCAGCGCGTTCATCTACAACGTCTGCGCGGACCTGGTCGGCGGCATCGAGTTGACCCTCGCCGAGAAGGACTGACACCGCATCCGAACGTGACGCGGGGCGGGCACCGGGTGGTGCCCGCCCCGCGTCGTGCCCGGCGTAACCGGGATGCGCGGACCGCCCTCCGACGGCTATCCTCACCGAGGTGAGCGTGCCCGTCGGCACCGCCGAAACCACCACCCTCGCGGTGGGTGCGGTTTCGGCGTCGGGTAAGGTTTCCAACCGTTGCACGAGTATCCCCCGGGGCTATAGCTCAGTCGGTTAGAGCGCAGAGCTGATAACTCTGAGGTCGATGGTTCGATTCCATCTAGCCCCACCAGGGAGAAGCGCCCCGGCCGATCAGGCCGGGGCGTTTCCGTGTGCAGGCACGGGTTCCGGTCTCGGTTGCGGATGGCGCGCACAATCGTCGGATGACCGAACGGCCGGACCCCCGGCGAGAACTGTGGCAGCGTGTCGCCGACTCCGCCTCACGGCATCTGGCGGCCCGAATCGCCCGGCGGCGCGAGGCGCGCGTCGCCACCGGCTTGCGGCTACGCGACGCCGAACCCGGTGACGTCGTCGTCGGGTACCTCGGCGGCGACCCCGAACTCCCCGGGGACCATCCCTGGCCGGGCGGCGACACGCCCTTCCAACACCTGCTGAGCGTCGACCTCGCCGTGTTGCCCCGGATCGATCTGGAGCTGCCGCCGGACGGCCGCCTGCTGTTCTTCGCCGAACCCGACGACCTGCAGGACTGCGCCGTACTGCACATCCCCGCCGGCACGCCGACCCGGTCCACGTCCCCGCCGCCCGGCTCGAGGGCGGAGAGCCACCCGCGACTGGACCTGGCCGCCGACGTGGAGGTCTGCCACCCTTCCGGCACCCACCCCTATGTCCGGGGCGGACTCGACCGATACCTGGACGGCCGGTGGCTGCCCTCCGACGACGGGGGACCGATGTACTGCACGCACCGGATCGGCGGCTACGGCGAGGGCGTCCAGTACGACCCCGACTTCGCGCCCTCCGCGGCGGCCGCCGCCGCGCGGGTCGCGGTGGACGGGGAGACCGACGAGGACCTGCCCGTCCTGCTGGCGCAGATCGACACCGACGACAACGGCGTCGGCTGGGGCGACATGGGGAACTCGCACTGGGTGATCGACCGGGAGGCCCTGCTCGCCCGGCGGTTCGAGGAGACCCGGATGTACTGGAGCTGCTTCTAGCGGCGGCCGACCGCGCGGTTCACACCAGGTGTTTCGCCATCAGGAGGGAGTCGATGTAGCGGCCGTCGATGAACAACTGGTCGCGCATCCTGCCCTCCTCGACGTAGCCGGCCCGCCGGTACAGGCGTATCGCCGCGTCGTTGGTGGCGAACACGTACAGCATGATCTTGCGGGCGCCCCGGGCCGCCGCGACCTCGGCCACGTGCTCCAGAAGCCGCAGGGCGGCGCCCCGGCCACGCGCCGCCGGATCGACGGCCAGGCCGGGGATCAGTAGTACGTGCGCCGACTCGGGATTGTTCGCGGCGGGTGCCAGGCGGATGTACCCGATGATCCGGCCGGCGTGTTCGGCGACGAAGTGGATGTCCACGGGACGCCGCTCGGCGTCGAAGAACACGACCTGATCCGGGTCGCGCATCGACGGGAATCCGGAGTCGGAGTTCCACGCCGTCTTCTCGATGGCCAGCAGGGCCGCGTCGTCGTCGACGGTCGCGGGCCGTACCGTGACGGAATCCGGGTCGGTGGTCATCATGCCGCCAGTATTCACCGGGCAGACCGGACGGGACCACCCCGCCCGCTCGGCACCGGTTACGCTCCGACCGGGCGTGGCGGAAGCCGGCCGACACCCCGCCCACCGGCCCGACCGCCGCCACGTATCGAGGAGAACCGATGCCCAGCCCTTCGGACGAACTGGCCACCCTGGTCCGGGAACTGCACGACGACCTGGCGACGTGGCTGGGTACACCAGCCGCACCCGAGGTGTTCGCCCGGTTCGCCGCCGCGCAACACCCCGACTTCACCCTGGTGGGACCCGACGGCACCGTCACCGACCGGGAGTCGCTGCTGGCGGAACTGCGGGAGGCCCGCAACGCCGTCCCCGGTATGCGCATCGAGATCTCGGACCTCCACGAGGTGGCGCGGGTGCCGGAGATGGTGGTGGTGCGGTTCCTGGAAACCCATCACCGCGGCGAGGGCGGCAACCATCGGCGGGTCACCGCCGTGCTGGTCCGGGAGCCGGGAGGCGACTGGTCGTGGCGGACCGTCCACGAGACCGCCGCCTCCCGGTGACCCCTGATAAGACCGCCGCCGGGCTCAGTGCCGGGTAATCGACGTAACCGGTCGCCGTCTGCCCGTACAGGTGGGCGGAGTCGATCTCCTGGAGTGGTGCGTCGGCGGCGAACCGGGCCGGTAGGTCGGGGTTGGAGATGAAGGCCCGTCCGTAGGACACCAGGTCGGCCAGCCCCTCCGCGAGGACGGCCTCCCCGGCCGCCCGGGTGGTCGGTTCGCGGTTCTCTCCCACGTTCCCGATGAGCGTGCCGTTCCACCGGGGCCGCAGGTCGCGCAACGCCGGGTAGGCGTCGTCGTCGGTGAGGTGGAGGTAGGACAGGCCGAACCGGTCGAGCCGGTCCACCAGCGCCCGGTACACCGGTGCCGGGTCGGCCTCCGACATGCCGAACTGGGGGTTGCCGGGTGACAGCCGGACGGCGGTGCGGTGCGCGCCGACCGCGTCGGCGATCGCCTCGACCGCCTCCACGGCGAACCGGATCCGGTCGGTGACGCGGCGGGCCCCGTACTCGTCGGTGCGCAGGTTCGTGTTGTCGGCGAGGAACTGGTGGACGAGGTAACTGTTGGCGCCGTGTAGTTCGACACCGTCGAAACCGGCGGCCACGGCGTTGCGGGCGGCGTGGTGGTAGTCGGCGAGTGCCTGGCGGATGTCGGCGCGGGTCATCGCCCGGGGCGTGATCGGGGCGGCCTTGTCGCCGTGGCGGGTCCGCACCGGGTCCGGGGACGGTACCGCCGACGGACCCGCAGGCACGTCGCCCAGGACCCGCGCGAGCGGATGCCCCTTGCGGCCGCCGTGCATGAGCTGCGCGTAGATCCTGCCGCCCGCGGCGTGGACGGCGTCGGTCACGGCGCGCCAACCGGCGACGTGCGCGTCGGTCTCCAGCGCGGGGATCCGCCAGTCGGACTGGCCGCGTGCGCTGGGGGAGATGCCCTCCGAGACGATCAACGCGGCGGTCGCCCGTTGCGCGTAGTAGTCGGCGACGATCGGCAGCGGCGTACCGTCCTCGGTGGCGCGGTAGCGGGTCATCGGGGCCATGACGACGCGGTTCGGCAGTACGAGGTCTCCGAGACGGTAAGGCGTCGACAACGGTGAATGCGTCATGCCGGTACGGTAGAACCTGACACCAATGTCAGAGGCAAGTCGGAGTGGGACGGACCATGCGCATCGGGGAACTCGCCCGCCGGACCGGAGTGAGTGAACGGTCGCTGCGGTACTACGAACAGCAGGGGCTCCTGGTCTCGGACCGGACGCCCCGGGGGCAACGCGTCTACCGTGAGGCGGCCGTCGACCGGGTCATCCGGATCCAGGAGTTGTACGCCGCCGGACTCAACAGCGCCAAGATCGCGCAGATCCTACCGTGCATGCGGGACGCCGACGGCGGACCGGCGGCCTCGGCGACGCCCTGGCTGGTGGAGGAACTGTCGTCGGAGCGGGAACGCATCGACCGGATGATCGGTGAACTCGAACGGGCGCGCGGCGTCCTGGACGACGTGATCTCGGTGGCCGCCGGAAGCCGGAACGGTCCGGTGGACTCCGCGGCGTGACCCCCGACGCCGTGGGTCAGAGGTGAAGGGCCCGGTCGGTGCGATCGGACGACACGCCGGATGTGGGAGCCGAGGTGCCGGCCGCCGGGGGTGTTCAGCGGCGGTGCCCGCGCGATCGGCGTGCCGTCGACGGAACCGATCCGCGCCGACGCCCAGGGCCGGTGATTCCGTGCCCGGCCACGCCCCACCCCTTACCGGGGGCTGACCACCCTCACGACGAAGTGTGACTGTCAGGTCACGAGACTGTCAACGGGTTATTCAGCGGGGCTTCAGGCGAGCCCGCCGGCTATCGCTGCCCACGCGTGGCACACCCGCCGCCCCGCCGGATTACGGACCGCACCGTGCTTGCCGAGCCCCGTCCCGCCCGGCCGAGTGTCGCCCCACGGTGCCCGGCGCCCCCCGTTCCACCGTGCTCTGCGTCGGGCAACCCGGGCCGTCGGCGCCGACGACGCACGGCTCAGCCGGCCCGGGCTCGTCACGCGGACGGACCGCGCACGTCGTGAACGCCACGCCCGGCCGACCGGCGAACCCGAACCCCACCGACCCACACCGCGAACCCGGCCTTGATGCGCACCGACCGGCCCGTCTCCCGCGCCCCCGGAGCCGGGGCCACGGGAGACGGCGGGTCAACCCGTCCTCAAGCCGTTCAGCACCTCGTTGGCCGTGTCGACCGCCATGTTCCGCAACACGTCCAATGGCACGCCCGGCGGCGTGTCGCCGTCGATCCTGTCCTCGACCTCGAAGTGCACCGAGAGCGTCAGCGCCCCCTGCCGCACGACCAGGTGCACCCAACGGGAGGAGTCCGTCTCCGTGCCGACCAGCAACGCCGCCTCGGTCTGGAACTCACCGGTGCCCAGGTCCTCGCCGTCCCAGTAGTCGAGGTCGGCCGAGAACGCCGCGTCGGCGGTGGCGACGTCCGGGTGGACGTCCACGGTCACACCGAACTGCCCCTGATGCCCCGACTCCGGGAACGTCGCCTCGTGGTTCAACGTGACCGCGCAGTCGTAGTAGCCGTCCGGGGCGGCCGACACGACCGGCATCACCGTCCCCAACCGGTCCGTGTCGACGAGGTCGCACACGTCCGAGGGGTCCTCGCCGGTCAGGGCGGCGCCGTCGTACGGCGGGGCCGTGACCTGGTACGCCTGCGGATACTCCGGCTGCGGCGTCGTGGCGTCCTCGATGGTCTCGGCGCCGCCACCGAACAGGTACCAGGCACCTCCGCCGCACACCGCCACCCCGAGCAGGACGACGACGATCACCGCGATGATGATCCCGGTGTGGTTTCGCGGCGGTTTCGCGGCGGGAGCCCCCGGTGGCGTGATCGGCGGCGGGCCGCCGGGTACCTGGCCGGATGGCGGCGGGGGAGGTGGCCCGGGCGGGTACGGCGCGCCACCCGGCGGAGGTGACTGGTACGGATACGGCTGGTTCACGGCAACTTCCTGAGTCGATGCGGTCCGGTGTCACGGACCGCGGTTCCGTGACGTTAGCCGCCGCCGCCACGAGAACCGCACGGATGCGACACGCCGTCAGCGCCGCAGCAGCGGCGGGTGCAGGCTGGTGGCCGGGCCACGCCGGTACAGCCGGGCGGGTCGCCCCCGGTCGCTGCTGGTGTGATGGTCGGTCGCGACCACGAACCCGGGCGTGCCGGTCACCTTCCGGTGGAAGTTCCTCGGGTCCAACCGGGTCCCCCACACGGTCTCGTATATCCGCCGCAACTGGGCGATGGTGAACTCCGGCGGGCAGAACTGCGCCGCGAGCGACGAGTACTCCAGTTTCGCGCGGGCACGCTCCACCCCGTCGGAGAGGATCCGGTGGTGGTCGAACGCCAACGCCGCCGGGTCGGCGAGCAGCGGCCCGGTCGCGGTCCAGTCGGCGGAGCCCGCCGGTTGCGGCGGGTCGGCGAGCAGCGCGAGGTAGGCGACGGTGATGACCCTGCCGCGCGGGTCGCGGCCGGGCTCGCCGTATGTGGCGAGCTGTTCCAGGTGCCCCGCGTCGTGGGGTAGGCCGGTCTCGTCGGACAGTTCACGGGTCGCCGCCGCCGGAAGCGGTTCGTCCGGGTGGACGAACCCGCCCGGGAGCGCCGCCCGCCCCTCGAACGGTGGTACGGCCCGGGTCACGGTGAGCACGTGCAGGACGTCCCGCTGTACCGTCAGGATGACCAGGTCGACGGTGACGGCGAACTTGGCGACCGGCTCGGGCATACCTCATTATGGGCCCGCGCCTCCCCGGTTCCGGATCGCGGCGGCCCGCCGAGATCGGAGTACGGCATGTCGCGATTCGCCGAATGGCAGTCCCGGACGTTGGGCGCGCTGGCCGAGAGGCTGGTCGTGGCGACCGGTGGACGATGCGAGGACGTCACCGACATGCGGGTGTGTCGCTGCGGACGGATCCGCTGGTACGGCCGGGGCGGCACCCAGTGGGGCGACTGCTTCGTGACCGCCGGGGACGCGGCGGCCCCGGGACGCGCGTTGCTGGCGCACGAACGGCATCATCGCGACGCCCAGTGGCGACGCCACGGCTGGGCCTTCGGTCTCATGTACGTGGCGGCGGAGTGCTGGGACGTGTGGCTCCGCCGGCGGCCCTGCAACCGGTACGAACGCGCCGCGGAGGACGCGTCGGACGGTGGGGGCGGCTACCCGCCGGAGCCGCCGCGGTGATGTTCCACGTGGAACGTCACCCCGGCCGCCACGCCCCGAACACCGAGGTGAGCCGGGACATGATCTCCCCGACCGTGGCGTGGCACCGCACGGCGCGCCGACACGCCGGGACGATGTTGTCGCCCTTCTCCGCAGCCTCGGTGAGGGCGTTGAGCGCCGCCGCCACGGCGGTGTCGTCGCGTTCGTCGCGCAACCGCCGCAGCGACGCGCACTGCGCCGACTCGACCGCCGGGTCGACCCGGAACACCGACAACTCCTCGGGCGGGGTCTGCCAACGGTTCACCCCGACGACGACCCGGTCCCCGGTCTCGACCGCCCGGGCCTGCCGGTAGGCGGCTTCGGCGAGTCGCTCCTGCTGGTACCCGGCCTCGATGGCGGCGACCGCGCCGCCCCGGTCCTCGATGTCGGCCATGACGGCGCGGACGGCCTCGGCGCACCGGTCGGTGCGCGTCTCGACCTCGTACGACCCGCCGAGCGGGTCGGCGACCCCGGCGACCCCGGTCTCGTGCGCGACGATCTGCTGGGTGCGCAACGCGAGTGTCGCCGCCTCCGCCGTCGGCACGCCCAGCGCCTCGTCGTAGGCGCACACGTGGAGGGTCTGGACGCCGCCGCAGGCCGCCGCGAACGCCTCCAACGCGGTGCGGGCCAGGTTGTTCAGCGGCTGTTGCGCGGTGAGCGACGACCCGGCCGTGAACGCGAAGATGCGCAACCGGGCACTGGCGGGATCGGTCGCGCCGTACCGTTCGGTCACCAGCTCCGCCCAGACGCGGCGGGCGGCCCGCAGTTTCGCGACCTCCCCGAGCACGTCCATGCCGACGGACAGGAACGTGTACAGCGACGGGGCCACCCGGTCGACCGGGATGCCACGCCCGGTGAGTTCGTCCAGGTACGCGATCGCGTTGGCGAAGGTGTAGCCGACCTCGGTCGCGGCGTCGCCGCCGGCTTCGGCGATGTGGTAGCCCGACATCGCCAACGGCACCCAGCCGGGCGCGTGCGTGGACAGGTACTCCATGGTGTCCACCGCCAGGCGCAGACCCGCCCGGACGGGCAGGATCTGGGTGCCGCGCGCGAAGTACTCCTTGAGGACGTCGTTCTGGATGAACACGCCGAACGCCCCCGGGTCGATGCCGCGTTCCTCCGCCAACGCCAGGCACATCGCCGCCCACACGAAACCGATCGAGTTCGCGGTCGTGCGGATCTGACTGACCCGGGACAGGTCGATCCCGTCGAACAGGGTCTCGAAGTCGGCGAGGGAGTCGACGGCGACGCCGACCCGCCCGACCTCCCCGGCGGCGCGGGGGTCGTCGGAGTCGAGGCCGAGTTGGGTGGGCAGGTCGAGCGCCACGGAGAAGCCGGTCTGCCCGGCGTCGAGGAGTTCCCGGAACCTGGCCCCGGTGTCGGCGGCGGTCCCGAACCCGGCGTACTGGCCCATGATCCACGGCTGCGGCTCGGCGGTGATGCCGCGCGTGTACGGGAACCTTCCGGGTTCTTCAGTGGTCATCGCGGGCCAGCGCCTTCTTGTCGATCTTGCCGGTGGCGTTGAGCGGGAACCGGGTGAGCCGGCGATACGACTTCGGTCGTTTGAAACCGGCCAGGGCGGCCTCGCAACGCGCCCGCAGTTCGGCCTCCGTCGCCGACCCGGTGTAGGCGGCGGTCACCCGCTGCCCCCATTCGGGGTCTTCGGCGCCGTACACCGCGACCTGGTCGACGCCGGGTACTCCCGCGAGCAGTGTCTCGACCTCCCGCGGGTACACGTTGTATCCGCCGGTGAGGATCATGTCGGCCTTCCGGTCGACGAGCCACAGGTGCCCGTCGGGGCCGATCCTGCCGAGGTCACCGGTCGCCAGCCGTCCGTCCCGCAACGCCTTGGCGTCGGACTCGCCGCGCCAGTAACCGGGCATGACGTGCGGTCCCCACGTGACGACCTCACCGGTCTCGCCCGCGGGGACCGGCACGCCGTGTTCGTCGACGACGGCGAGGTCCACGAGCCGGGCCGCCCGGCCCGCCGAGGCCAGCAGTTCGGGGCGGCCGTCGACGGCGTCGGCGTGGTCCTCGGGGGTCAGCACCGTGACGGGCGGGATCGCCTCCACCAGCCCGTAGTACTGCACCAGCGCCCCGGTGATCCGTTCGCGGGCGCCCCGGATGTGCGCGGCCGACATCGGGGCGCCCGCGTACGCCAACATCTTCAGTCCCGGCTGGAACTCCAGGTCGGGGGAGCCGAGCAGTCGCGCGATCATCGTCGGCACCAGCGCGGTGTGGGTGACACCCCGGTGCGTGAAGGCGTCGAGTACCGCGTCGGTGTCGAAGCCGGTGTGGATGATCTGCCGGGCGCCCGCCGTCAGGAACGGCAGCACGAACAGGCCGGACGTGTGACTGATCGGCCCGGCGTGCAGGTACGTGTCGCCGGGGCCGGGCAGTCCTCCCAACACGTCGAGCGTCATGTTCGTCATCGAGGTGAGCCGGTGCCGGTGGTGGCGGCGCACCCCCTTGGGGGTCCCCGTCGTTCCGGACGTGTAGTTCAGTGACACCAGGTCGGAGTACACCGGGAGGGTCAACGGGTCGGCGCGTTCGAGCCGTTCCAGGTGGTCGCCGCCGATCGTGAGGTTGGCGGGCAGCCGGTCGTACAGGCCCGCCGCCCGGGTGGCCAGCGAGGCGTCGCACAGCAGCCCTGCGGGTTCGCAGTCGGCGGCGATCCGGTCCCAGTCGTCGGTGTGCAGCCGGTAGTTCAACGCGACCCGGACCAGCCCGGCGCGCATGCACGCCAGGTCGGCCTCGACGACGCTGTTCTGGTTGGGTTGCAGGTCCAGCACCCGGTCACCCGGACGCAGGCCCATGTCCCGCAACACCCCGGCCAGCCGCGCCACCCGCGACGCCAGCTCGGCGAACGTCTGGGTGCCCTGCGGCCCCTCCAGGGCGACACGGTCGCGGAACCGGACGGCGGCGCGGTCGAACAGGGTCGTCACGTCCATGTCGTCCCCCAACGGTCGGTGCGGGCGGCGTCCAGCACGGCCACCGCCGCGTCCGGTGTGGCGTACACGCCGATGCCCGCGTCGGCCAGCCGGGGACGCAGCCGCGGCGACAACGAATCGGCACCGGTGCGGGACACCGCGACCGGTTTACCGGACCCGGCGACGGCGATGATGACGTCCGCCGCGGCGTCGGCCTGCCCGGCCGCCAGGACGCACAGCGACACCAGTACCGCGTCGCAGCCGTCGTCGTCGACGAGGGCGCGAAGGCTCTCCACCAGCAGTTCCGGCCGGCCGATGACGCTCGCGGTGACGTCCAGCGGGTTGTCCACCGACGCGAATCCCGGGAGTGTCCGGCGGAGCCGGTCCCGTGTCGTGTCCGACAGTTCCGCCAGCCGCAACCGGGACCGGTGGATCGCGTCGGCGGCGAGGATGCCCGCCCCGCCCGAGGTGGTGACGACCGCGACCCGGTTCCCGGTCATCGGGGGCATCGCGAATCCGGCGGCGTGGTCCAGCAGGGCGGGGACGTCGGCGGCGACGGTGACGCCGTGACGGTGGAACACGGCCGGGTCCTCGTCGCCGGTGCGGCCCCGCCGGGTGACGGCCGCGGCGGCCCCTGCCCGGGAGTGACCGGTGAGCAGCACGGCGGCGGGCACTCCGGTCGCGGCGAGCGCTGCCAACCGGTCCTCGTCGGGCACCGACTCCAGGTACGCGACCACGCCGGTGCAGTCGGGTCGTTCCGCGAGGGCCGCCATGACCTCTCCGGCGGTGATGTCGCACTCGTTGCCGGTGGTGACGATCCAGCCGGGCCGCAGGCCGCGTTCGGCGGCGAGACTGGCGATGCCGAAACCGATGCCGCCGGAGTGGCTGACGACCGCCAGGCCGCCGGGCCGCGAATGGTCGTATCCGTGGAACATGGGGGAGAAACCGGTGATCAGGCCGGTGTGGATGTCGGCGGCGCCGATGCAGTTGGGGCCGAGGATCCGCATGCCGTGTTCTGCGGCCGTCCGGGCGAGCGCGGCCTCGGCGCGGGCACCGGCCGGTCCGGCGTCGGCGAAGCCGGAGGAGGTGACCACGACGGTGGACACCCCGGCGGCGGCGCAGTCGAGGAGACTGTCGGCGACCGCGTCGGCGGGGATGACGAGGACCGCGACGTCCACGGTCTCCGGCAGGTCGGTGACCTTGCGGTGCGCCGGTATGCCGCGCACGGTCGCCGCCGAGGGGTGCACGGGGTAGACGTTCCCCCGGTACCCGGCGCGCGCGAGGTGGTCGAGGACCGTTCCCCCGATGGATCCCGGCCGGTCGGAGGCGCCGACGACCGCGACGGCCGTGGCGTCCCACAGTGCGGTGATCCCCTGTGGTCGATCGTGACGGCCCGGCATGGCACACAGACTGTCACGCCCGGCTGACGTCCGTCAAGACGACGCCATACCGAGCGGGTCACGCGGTCGCGAGCAGCCGTTCCAGGTAGGTGGCGACGCCGTCCTCGTCGTTGGAGCCGGTGACCTCGTCCGCGGCGGCCTTGACGTCGGGGTGCGCGCCGGTCATCGCCACGGCGCGCCCGGCCCACTCGAACATGGGCAGGTCGTTGAGTGCGTCGCCGAAGACCATGACGTCGCGGCTGTCGACGCCGAGCCGGTCGGCGACGTAGGCCAGTCCGGTGGCCTTGGTGGTCCCGGGTGGACAGATCTCGACGAAACCGATGCCGGCCTCGGTGACCGACGCCAGATCGGCCGGCACCACCGAGCGCGCGATCTCCAACAGCTCCAGGGCCGGCACGGTCATGCTGCGCACGAAGGTCTTGATGACCGGGCCCCGGAAGATGTCCTCCCGTTCACAGCCGAGGATCGGCACCGGCCACGGCCAGTCCGGGATCACCGCGCCGATGAGCGGCGCCTCGTGCCCGGGGTCGCACTCGGCGATGACGGTCAGGTCACCGCCGTGCCGTTCCAGCAGTTCCACGACCGCGGCGGCCCGGTCGCCCGGCATGACGGTCTCTCGCAACGGCACCGCCGAGTCGGGACCGTCGCAGTGGTACACGTAGCCGCCCTGCGCCAGAACGAGGTGCCCGGCACTGGGGATGTCGTCGCGGCAGAGGCGGAGCAGTCGCGGGCCGCGACCGGTGATGCCCACGACGTGGACGCCGCGCTCCACGAGCCGGGCGAGTGTCCGGTGTGAACGTTCCGAGACCGTGTTGTCGGTGCGGACCAGGGTTCCGTCCAGGTCCGTGGCGACCAGTCGGGGCAGTGGACTCATCGAAACCACCTCCGCAGTACCGTGGCGACGCCGTCGTCGCCGACGGCGGGTGCGACCTCGTGGGCGGCGGCCTTGACCTCGTCCACCGCCTGTCCCATCGCGACGGCGTGCCCGGCCCAGCCGAACATCGGCAGGTCGTTGGCGGCGTCGCCGAAGACGACGGTGTCGGCGGCCGAGACCCCGTGGTGCCGGGCGATGGCCTCGGCGCCGGTCGCCTTGGTGACTCCGGCCGGTCCGATGTCGATCCAGCCGTTGAAGCCCACCTCCACACAGTACATTCCGGGATCGAGTGCGGCGTCGTTTGCGAGTTTGCCGGCCAGTGGGCACCGTAGGCCCGCGCCGTACCGGCTTCCGCCGGGGAGGCGGGCGGCGAGGCGCGGGGTGCTGGTGGCGGCCAGTGTCGCGACGTCGACGACGTCGGCCCAGTCACTGTGGAAGTCGCGGGCGAAGTCGGCGGTGTGCCGCCAACCGACCGTGCCCAGTTCCACGGCGAACGCGGTGCGGACGTCGGCGGCGGCGAGGCTCTTCACGGCCAGCGAGGGGTCGATCATGTGGGAGTCGACGACGGCGCCGGCGGCGAGGTCGTAGGTGACGGCACCGTGCGCGGCGGAGATCAGGCCGCGGGTCAGGCCCAGTGACCGGGCGGTGCGGAGGGCGCCCCAGATGGCGCGGCCGGTGGCGATGGCGACGGGGACGCCGGCGGCCTGTACGGCGGCGAGGGCTTCGATGACGGCGGGGCTGGGCTCGGCCGCGGCGGTGAGGGAGGTGTCTCCGGCGCCGTGTGCCACCACCGTGCCGTCGAGGTCGACGATGACGAGTCCGGGCTTCTTCATGTTCCGACATTACCGGCGTGGAGATGACGGGGATCGCCGCGTGTGCGCCAACTCATGGTTGCCGAGGGTTGAAGACTCGGGGCGCCGTCTCCCGCGGTGAACCTGAAGGCGCGCTGAATAACCGGTTGACGTGGTTTCGGCCGGTTTGTCATGCTTCGAGCCGACCGGGTGGTCTGCCCCCGGTCGGGGTGGGGCGTTCAGGGCGCCCGGCGGTCCCGCCGTCCCCGGTGTCCGGGCGGCCCATAGGCTCACGCCGTGGTGTATCACCTGATCGGCTACGACGAACGGTTGCGGATGGTGCCCACCGACCGGGCGGCGCTCGACGCCGAACTGGCCCGGATCGGTGAACCGGAGGGCTTCGCGGAGTTGCGCGCCGCCGGTCTCGGCAGGTTGCTGACCGGCGAGTACGAGGCGGCGGCCGGGCTGCTGGACGCCGCCTACGAGGCGGCCGACACCGATCGCCGCCGTCTCGCGGTGATGGTGAACCGGGCGGACGTGACGAGGTACGCCGGCGACCCGGCGGCGGCACTGCCGCAGTACCGGCGTGCCGTGGAACTGGCGCGTGCCTCGGTCCCCGAGCTGCTGGACTTCGCGCTGCAGCATCTCGGGAAGTGCCTGGCGGAGTCGGGCGAGACCGGCGAGGCCGGCACGGTGCTGCACGAGGCGTTGGCGCTGCGGTTGGTGAAGGGCGACCCGGAACTGGTCGCCTCGACCCGGCGGGCGATCGAGTTGTTCACACCCGCCGGGTCCTGAAGCGTGTGGCCGGTCAGCCGACCGGTTCGAGGACCTCACGGCCGACGAACGGCTGCAACGCCTTCGGCACGTACACCGAACCGTCGGGCCGCTGGTGGTTCTCCAGCAGCGCCACGAGCCACCGGGTGGTCGCCAGGGTGCCGTTCAGCGTCGCGGCGGTGCGGGGTTTCCCGTCCTCGTCGCGGTACCGCACGCCGAGCCGCCGTGCTTGGAAGGTGGTGCAGTTCGACGTGGAGGTGAGCTCCAGGTACCGCTGTTGGCTGGGCAGCCACGCCTCGCAGTCGTACTTGCGGGCGGCCGAGGAGCCCAGGTCGCCGGCGGCGGTGTCGATGACCCGGTACGGCAGTTCCATCTTGCCGAGCATGTCCTCCTCGAAGGCGAGGAGGCGTTCGTGTTCGGCGGCGGCGTCCTCGGGCCGGCAGTACGAGAACATCTCCACCTTGTCGAACTGGTGGACCCGGATGATGCCCCGGGTGTCCTTGCCGTAGCTGCCCGCCTCGCGGCGGAAGCAGGTGGACCAGGCGGCGTAGCGGCGCGGCTCGGTCAGGTCGAGGATCTCTCCGGAGTGGTAGGACGCCAACGGCACCTCGGAGGTGCCGACGAGGTAGAGGTCGTCGCGTTCGATGTAGTAGACCTCTTCGGCGTGCGCGCCGAGGAAGCCGGTGCCGGCCATGGCGTCGGGCCGTACCAGGACGGGCGGGATCATCGGGGTGAACCGGTGTTCCAGCGCGTACTGGACGGCCAGTTGCAGCATTCCGAGTTGGAGCTGGGCGCCGACGCCGGTCAGGTAGCCGAACCGGGCTCCCGAGGTCCTGGCGCCGCGTTCCATGTCGATGGCGCCGAGTAGTTCGCCGAGTTCCAGGTGGTCGCGGCACGGGTCGGGTGTGCGGATCTCGCCGACCTCGCGCAGGACGGTGTAGTCGTCCTCGCCGCCGGGCCGGACGCCTTCCTCGACGAGGTTGGGGATGGCGAACTGTGCGTTGCGGAGCGCCTCGGCGGCGGTGGTGACGGCGTTCTCGGCGGCCTTGACCGCTCCGGAGAGTTCCCGGGTGCGGGCGAGCAGCTGCTGTTTCTCGTCACCGGAGGCCGCCGACACCTTCTTGCCGAACTGTTTCTGTTCGGCGCGCAGCGACTCGTAGCGCTGCAGGGCGTTGCGGTGGGCGGTGTCGGCGGAGGCGAGATCGTCAACCAGCCGGGTGGATTCGCCGCGCAGTTCTTGGCTGCGCCGGATCAGGTCGGGATTCTCTCGCAGTACTCGCAGGTCGATCACGAAGAGAAAGGTTACTCGTAGCGGTGGAGGAGGGCGACGTCATATCCTTCGGGTCGTGGCTGTGGAGATGTCGGCGGAGCGATTCGAGGAACTGGTCTCGGAGGCGCTGGACGAGGTGCCCGCAGCACTCTTGTCCATGATGGACAACGTGGTGATAGTGGTCGAGGACGCGCCCGAGGGACCCGACCAGAACCTCCTCGGACTCTACGAGGGCTACGCCCTGACCGAACGGGGCTGGGACTACGGGGCCGTGCTGCCCGACAAGATCACCGTCTACCGGCTGCCCACCCTGCGCGTCTGCGACACCGAGGAGCAGGTGGTCGAGGAGGTCGCGGTGACCGTCGTACACGAGATCGCCCACCACTTCGGCATCGACGACGAGAGACTGCACGCGCTGGGCTGGGGCTGACCGGCACCCGGAATCGGCGACCCGCCCGGCGGCGGCCCCCCGGTCCGATAGCCTCGGTGGGCGCCCGGCCGCCCTCACGCCGGGCGGGCGGAGTCGCGGGGCGGGAGGCTTCACGGATGCCGGAGCGGACCGGACCATGGCCGGCGTTGTGGTCACTGGTCATCGGGTTCTTCATGCTCCTGGTCGACTCCACGATCGTGTCGGTCGCGATGCCCGCCATCATGTCCGGCCTGGGAGCCGACATCACCGAGGCGGTCTGGGTCACCAGCGCCTACCTGCTCGCCTACGCGGTGCCGTTGCTCATCACCGGCCGCCTCGGCGACCGGTACGGGCCCAAGAACGTCTACCTCGCGGGCCTCGCGGTGTTCACCGCCTCCTCGGCGTGGTGCGGCTTCGCGGGGACCGTGGAGAGCCTCATCGTCGCCCGCGTGGTGCAGGGCCTGGGCGCGGCGATGATGACGCCGCAGACGATGGCCGTGATCACCCGGACGTTCCCACCCGACCGGCGCGGTACCGCGATGGGACTGTGGGGGTCGGTTGCCGGTGTCGCCACCCTCGTGGGGCCGGTGGTGGGCGGGTTGCTCGTCGACGGCCTCGGGTGGGAGTGGATCTTCTTCATCAACGTCCCGGTCGGCGTCGTGGGCTGGGTGCTGGCGTTCCGGCTCGTCCCGGTCCTGCCCACCCACGTCCACAGCTTCGACGTCCCGGGCGTGATCCTCTCGGCCGTCGGCCTGTTCTGCCTGGTGTTCGGTATCCAGGAGGGTGAGACCTTCGACTGGGGGACGATCGTCGGCCCGGTCTCGGTGTGGAGTCTGGTGGCCACCGGCCTGGTCGTGCTGGCGGTGTTCGTCGCCTGGCAGCGCTGGAACCGCCGCGAGCCGCTGGTCCCGCTGCGCCTGTTCGCGGACCGGAACTTCAGCCTCGCCAACGTCGCCATCAACGGCATGGGGTTCGCGGTGACGGGTATGGCGCTGCCGTTGATGCTCTACGCCCAACTCGCGCGGGGTTTCAGTCCCACCCAGGCGGCGTTGCTGATGGCGCCGATGGCGGTGATCTCCGGGGTGCTCGCGCCGGTGGTCGGCAGGCTCGTCGACCGGATGAACCCCAAGTACCTCGCCGCCGGCGGCTTCGCCTGCATGATCGCGGGACTGGTCTGGCTGGGCGCGATCCTGTCCCCCGACGTCCCGGTGTGGTCGCTGCTGTTGCCGGTGGCGCTGCTGGGATTCGGCAACGCGGGAGTGTGGGCTCCGCTGTCCACGTCGGCCACCCGGAATCTGCCTCCGGCGTTGGCGGGAGCCGGCTCCGGCGTCTACAACACCACCCGGCAGTTCGGCGCGGTCCTGGGTAGTGCGGGCATCGCCGCGATGATGAACGCCCGGCTCGCCGTGCACGTTCCCGGGATGGACACCGCCGACGCCGGCGGCGGTGAGACGGACATGCCCGGGCCGGTCCGTGACGCGTTCTCGCTGGCGATGGGGGAGTCGCTGCTGCTTCCCGCCACCGTCCTGGTCGTCGGTTTCGTCGTCGTGTGGTGGTTCGCCGCGCCCACACCCCGCGCGGCGGTCGCGGGTTGGCATGCCGACTCCCGGTGAGCGGCGGAACCGGTCACGTCCGGGAATCGATCGCCTGCCCGGGCCGTTGCATCCTGCGACTCCGCCGTGCGACGGCGTGACGGCGGCCTCGTCGTACGTCCCGAGACGGCCACCCCGCTCGCCGCGAACCGCGAACAACGAGGAGACGCAATGACCGCACCGTTGAAGGTCGACATCTGGTCCGACATCGCCTGCCCGTGGTGTTACATCGGCAAACGACGCTTCGAGGACGGCGTGGAACGGTACCGGGCGAACGGCGGTGACGCCGCCGTCGAGGTCGAGTACCACTCGTTCGAGCTGGCCCCCGACACCCCGGTGGACTTCGACGGCAGCGAGGTCGATTTCCTCGCCGAGCACAAGGGCATGCCCGCGGCGGCGGTGAAGGGCATGCTTCAGCAGGTCACCGACATCGCGGCCTCCGTCGGGCTGCACTACGACTTCGACGCGCTCCGCCACACCAAGACGTACCGGGCGCACCAGGTGCTGCACCTGGCCAAGGCGCACGGCAGGCAGGCGGAACTCAAGGAGCGGTTCCTCAAGGCGTACTTCGAGGAGGGCCGTCATCTCGGCCGCGACTCCGAACTGATCGCACTGGCCGCCGAGGTGGGTCTGGATCCGGAACTGGTGCGCGCGGCCCTCGCCGAGGACGCCCACCGCGACGACGTGGCCGCCGACATCGCGCAGGCCCGCGCCTACGGCATCTCCGGGGTGCCGTTCTTCGTCATCGACGAGAAGTTCGGTGTGTCCGGCGCACAGGAACCCCAGGTGTTCGCGGCGGCGTTGGAGCAGGCGGCGGCGGCCCGGGGCGACGCGTCATGACCGCCGAACGGGACGAGACGGCGCCGTCGCCGTTCACGCTGCTGGGTGATCCGGACGCCGTGGCGTGCGACGGCGACTCATGTGAGATCCCGGCCGCCACCGTCCGGGCGCCCGGCGACGAGACGGGGGAACCGGTCACGTCAACCTGATCAACCCCGCGGCCGTGGGACGGAACCCGCACGCGCCGAGGTAGAACCCGGTGAGGTGTTCCTCGTAGTCGACGTGCAGCCATTCGCAACCGGCGTCGCGCGACCGGTCCACGGCATGCGCGACCAGGGCGGTCCCGATACCGCCGCCCTGTCTGTCCGGTGCGGTGCAGGTGTCGAGCAGGAAAGCGTGCCGGCGGCCGTCCCAGGCGACGTTGACGAACCCGACGAGGCTGTCGCCGTCGTGGGCGCTGACCCAGCCGAGACTGTGCCGGTGCAGCCGTGCCATGGTCGGCGCCGGAAGCACCCGGTGGCCGAAGGCGGCGGCGTGGAGCGTGTTGACCTGAATGTCGGTGAGCGGTGCCCGCCACCGGTACGCGATGTCCATCGGGGCATCCTGCCGCCCGGCGGACTGCTCCGGGCGCCGTGGTCGAGGAGGGACACCGTGACCCGCGAGACCGGCTGGCCCGTGGCGGATCGGACGCCGGTCGTTCGCCATCGCGAATAATCACGGCGACGCACCGGCCCCCGCCGAACCTGAAGCCACGCTGAATAACCGGTTGACGACGCTCGGTGCGCCCGGTCATGCTTTGCGATGTGGGTGGCCTGCCCCCGGATAGGGGTGGGGTGTGAAGGTGCCCGCGATTCCGCCCGTTCGTGCCTCCGGGCGGTTCGCGTCGCGCGGGAAGGGAACCGGGGACGTCGGCCCCGTGTCACCGTACCGCGGCCGTGTCACCGCACCGCGCGATCACCGGCCAGGCGGGGAGTCCGCTGCCGGAGCCCGTCGCCGGGCGATGCGACGCACCGGCTGCACGGACCGTTGCCGGCGGCCACCTCCTGGCCGGTGGCCGCCGGCGTGGTCTCACAGGCCGAGGGCGTTGGCGATGCCCTGGGCGTGGCCGCGGGCGATGGCGGCGCGGAAGTCGGCGCGGGCGAGCAGTGCCGCGTCGGAGGCGCGGTCGATGAACAGGTTCTCGGTGAGGATCGCCGACATGCTCGTCTCGCGGAGGACGTGGAAGTTGGCGGTCTTGAGGCCGCGGTCGGTGACCGAGGCGACCGAACGCATTCCGGACAGGACGGCGGGGTGGAGGGCGCGGTGGATGTTGACGGTCCGGGAGCTGGTGGAGGTGTACCGGAAGCTCTCGAAGCCGGTGCCGCCGCCGGCGTTGATGTGGATGCTGACGAACAGGCTGGCGCCCCAGGAGTTGGCGTCGGAGCTGCGGTAGCTGAGGCTGCGGTAGATGTCGCTCGTGCGGGACATCCGCACGGTGACACCCCAGTTGTTGACCAGGAGGGTCCTGGTCCGCAGCGCGATGTCGAGCGTCAGGTTCTTCTCCTGCAGGCCGTTTCCGACGGCGCCGGGGTCGGAGCCGCCGTGGCCCGGGTCGAGGTAGACCTTGACCGCGTTGGTGCCGATCGGGTCGGCGAGGGCGGTACCGGCGGCCAGCGGCGCGGCCAGCAGACCCGCTGCGCCGAACATCAGGGCGCGGCGCCGGGAGATGGGGTTGCCGGACATGAAAACCTCTTTCTCGTGGGGTGGGTGTTTCATGCTGAGCACATGATGGCGAATAAATTCACATTCGTCAATCAGCTCGTAGATTCTCTACGGGCAGAGAGCACAGTGGACCGCCGGACGACGCCCGGATGCCCCCTCGGGCGTCGTCCGGCGGAGTCGGGACCGCGGTGGCCGTCGCCGACCGGGGTCAGTCGTCGGCCTCCAGGATGTCGTACGCCAGGTTCTCCCACTGCGCGTAGGCGTCGGGGTACGCGGAACGCTGGACCGCCTGGGCCGCCTCGGTGAGCTCCATGTCCTCCCAGCCGCGCACCCGCTGCAACTCGGTGTAGAACGCCTCCGCCGCGTACTCGACGTTCATGCACTCCTCGATGCTTCCCCAGCCCTGGCTCGGCCGTTGCTGGAACACACCGACCGAGTCGTGGTCCCGGCCGGTGCCTTCGTTGGGCACGTTCAGGGAGTCGGGCAGTCTCGTGTTGGCGAGGTTGCGGAAGTTGCTCTCCTGCATCGCCGTCGCGAGCGCGATGGCCTGGCCGCGTTCGCTGATGCCCAGGCGTTCGCCGACCGCGATGATGGTCGCGGCGTTGTTCATCTGCGCCTGGTTGAGCCCGCCGACCGGCTGGAGCGGGGCGTCGCCGCCGCCCGCGTCACCGCCGGCGGCCTGGTCGCCCTGGTCGCCCTGGCCGTCCTGACCGGTCTGACCGCCGAGGTCGTCGGGCCGGGGCTGCGGCACGGGGGCGTCCTCACCGGTGGGGAGCGTGTCCGGCCGGGGTTGCGGCACCGGGGCGTCCTCGCCGGTGGGCAGTGTGTCGGGCCGGGGCTGCGGTATCGGCACGTCGGCCTCGACGAGCCCGGCGAGTGCCGACTGCGCCCGCCGGTCGGCGTCGGTCGCCTGTTGCAGCGCCTGCCGGATCTGGTCGTGGACCTGATGCGCCCGGGAGACCGCGGCGTCCACCGCGGCCTGCGACGGATTCGGCCCCAGCCTTCCGTAGTCGATGGTGATGGTCCCGCCGCCGTCGATCATGCCGGGTATCGACGGCACCATGCCGATCGCCGATTCCAGGAGTTGCTTGGCCGCCTTGAGCGCCTGGGCGAGCTGCGAGACGATCTCGTCGAGGCGTCCATACTGGCCGGAGCTCTTCCGGTACTCGGCGGCGTCGCGGGCCAGCGAGTTCGTCGCCGCGACCGCGTCCGTGCCGGACCACATCCCGGACAGTGCCCGCTTGAGGCCGTCCGTCTCGCTGCCGAACTGTTCGAGCTCGGTGGCGAGTTTCCTCGCGTTGTCGGCGAATCCGAGCAGCGGATCCACCACCACCTGGCGGAGTCCCGCGAAGTCGACCATCGTCATCGACTCCCGTCGTCACAACCGACACCGGCGGGATCGAAGGCGGCGAACGCCCGCGCCTGCGCGATGTCGGTGACCCGGTGGCTGTACGCGGCGGTCATGACGTTGTCGCCGTTGGTGACCGAGGCCGCCGCGGTGGCCTCGGTGTTGGTGTACAGGCGTTCCAGCACCTGTCGCAGGGTGTGGACGGCCGACAGGCCGTCGTTTCCCTGGGTCGCCGCGCGCATCGGCCCCGCCATCCGGGTGAGGTACGACCGGGCGTCCTCACCGACGCGACGGATCCGGGTGCCGGTGCCGTGTACGCGTTCTTCGTCGATCTGCACGTGAGTTCCTTTCCACCGAACCGAGAGTGACGGTCGCGCCGGTTGCCGGCACTGCCACATGCACTCACGATAGAGCGGTGTGAGGGTTTGGAAAAGGTACTCAAGGCAATGATTTCCGTCGATGTCGGGGCATGGGATTCCAGCAGGTCACGTAGCAGGCAAAACGTTTGGCGTCCCGGTGAGAATTTTCCCGGAAATCCTCCGTCCTCTCAGGACGTGGATTCGCTCGCGGGACCGGTCCCGCGAGCGTCGTGGTGTGCTGACGGAAACCGCAACCGACGACCGGTCACGTGCCCGGAACGACCGGCCCGACCCGCCCACGCCCCGCATCGGTCAAGGAGCACCAGGTGTACCCGGCCATCCGCATCACGCCACCACCGCCCGACCCCACGGCCGTCGTCCTCGGCAACGCGACCCTCCTCGGCATCGGGTACCTGCTCCTGAGACGGTTCCGGTCGGCCGGGGTGTCGGTCGCGGTCACGCTGTGGGTGCTGGCGTTCATGTACGCCGAACCGGCGACACCGGCCTGGCGGTTCGTCCTGGCCGCGTGGTGGATCGGCAACGTCCTGCACGCCTGGTGGCTCACCAGGAACACGCCCGTCCACGGCACGGCCGACCTGACCGACCCGGACCGGACCCGGCGACTCCGCGCCTTCACCGCCGGTGTCGCGTGCCTGCTGTCGGCCATGGTCCTCGGCCTCCAGGCCGAAACCCGATCCACTGTGGACGCCGCCGCACGCGCTCACACCGACGGCGACTGCGAAAGCGTGACGTCCGCATTGGACGGACTTACCGCGCTGCACCGCATCAGTTCCGGCGAGGCCGCCGCCGTCGCGGACCGGGACCTGGCGGCGTGCCTGCTGCTGTCGTCCGCCGACGGCCAGAACCCGCTCGCCGCCGCGGCGACGCTGCGGGACTACCTCGACGATCCGGGCGCGCGATGGACGGGCGCCGGCCCGTGGCGCGCCGAGATCCTGCTCGGGCACGCCCTGCGGTCCCGGACACCGACGCCGCACCTCCAGGTCGCGTTCGACCAGTTGCGGGAGACGCTTCACGACGCCCCCGGGGAGTCCGACCGGGTCGAGGAGGTCGTGACCACGTTCCTCGCCGACCTCACCACGTCGGACGCGAGTTGCCGCGTGAGGACCATCAACGACTGGATCCGCGAACGGGACTGGCCGGCACCGGAACTGGCCCGCCCGATCGCCGCAGCCGCCGACGACGTTCCCGGGCCGCTGCTGGAGTGCGCCCGCGACCTCACCGATGCCGAGGACCTCGACGCGGCACAGGCCGCCTACACGCAGTTGCTCACGGAGTTCCCCGACCATTCGGGCGCCGGCGCCGCCGAAGACGAGCTGTACGACGTGGAGACCGCGATCCAGCGTGAGGAGGTGCAGGACCTGTTCACCACCGGCGACTACTGCGACTCCCCGGCGGCGTACCGGGGCGCCCCCGCCTACCGGGGCGACGGCCCCCACCCGGCGGAGTGGTTCGGCATCAACCCGCGCGGGTACGACTTCCCGGGCTCCTGGATCGCCGACGACGTCGACGACACCGAGCTGGTCGTGTGTGTCGACGGACCGGAACGCGGCCGCTACCAGGACACGTGCTTCTACGAGGCGGAACTGTCCCCGGTAGGTGTCACCTCGGTGAAGTTCTACGCCACGAAGTTCACCGTCACGGCCTATGAACTCAAGACCGGCGAACGGGTCGCGCGGTACACCGCGCACATCGGCGACCCGTGTCCCATGATCCTGTACTACGAGTCGTTCACCGGGATCGGCCACCCGCCGAGCGAAGTGGACTCCGACTACTCCGACGCCGACGTCCGGGGTGTCTTCGACCGGTTGATGGACTGAGTGTCTCGGCGGCGACCGTGACGTCACGCTGGGTGCTTCGTATGGCAGCCTTGAGGAGTAGAACGCTCGCCCGGTTCAGCCTCAAGGGAACGCCCATGGATGACACGACGTCGTCGACCTTCCTGCCCTGGTCGGAACTCACCGGACTGCTTCCGGGATACCGGTTGGATCAGGAACCGGTGAGCACCACCAACATGAGCCGGGTGTACCTGGCCGTCGACACCAGGCTTCACCACCGCAAGGTGGCGATCAAGATCATGGCCGACTACCTGGCCTCCCACGCCGGATACCGCAAACGGTTCCTGCGTGAGATCCAGTTGATGGCGGGCCTCGAACACCCCAACATCGCGTACATCATCACCGCCGCATCCGAAGAGGATCGTCTACTGTACTTCGTCATGCCGAGGGCGGAGGCGGACCTGCGCACCCGGTTGAAGGCCGGGCCGCTCGACCTGTCCGAGACGGCTCACACCGTCGGGCAGATCGCGGCGGCCCTCGACCACGCGCACGATCACGGCGTCCTCCACCGCGACGTCAAGCCCGGCAACATCCTGTTCGGGGCCGGCGGCCACGTCTACCTGAGTGACTTCGGCGTCGCCAAGACCAGGTCCGGCGAGGACCTCACCGCCGTGGGCGAGACCATCGGCACCCGCCGCTACACCGCGATGGAGGTCTTCAACGGTGAGACGACCGCACCGGAGCCCCGGACGGCCGGACTGCTCACCCCCGCCACCGCCGTCGAACGGGCCGGCGACGTCTATTCGCTGGGCGCGGTGCTCTACCACTGCCTGACCGGACGGCGTCCCTTCGACGAACTGGACGACATCGCCGCCGAGGCGGCCCAACGGGACGGCGGGGCTCCCCGTGTCACGGAGTCCCGGCCCGACCTGCCGGAGACGCTGGACACGGTGGTGGCGAAGGCCATGCACCTCGACCCCGCCGCGCGTTACCACACCTGCGAAGCACTCGCCTCAGACCTGAACCGTGCGATCGGCCGGTCCGGGGTGGGGCCGGTACCGGCATCGCGTGGCACCACCGTCACGGCGCTCGGTGCCTCGGACGACACTCCCCCCACCGTCGCGTCGAGTGGCCGTACGGCGGTCTCGGCGCCGCGACGGATCGGGATGATCGCGACGATGGTCGCCGCGGTGGTGGTGGCCTTCACGGCCGGCCTCTTCGTGCCCGACCGCGACGCCGACGGAGCCTCCGGTGCGGAGACCCCCACCGATCCCGCCTCCTCCGAAAGCCCCGCGGCCCCGGATGAGTCGGCACCGCCGCCGGTCACCGGTGACGAACAGGTCGAGCGGTACCCGATGGAGGGCGAATGCCTCATGGAGGCCGAGGACTACACCGTCGTCGCCTGTGACTCCCCCGAAGCCGACGAGTACGTGTTCAAGATCGTGACCGATCCCGAGGATCCCAACCCGAGCCAACCCGACCACGACGACGCCGCGTGGCTCGCGTGCGGCGGTGAGGGATTCGACTACCACTACTACTGGCGTGACTCGGCCATCGCCGTCGGCCGCGAGTGGGACCCGGAGACCGACCGGATCTACTACTTCATCTGCTACCGAAACCTCTGAGCCGAACCGCGTGACACCGGCCCGAACCGCGCGAACACCCCACCGGAAAAAACTTCGAAGATTCTTCTGCCGGAGTGTCGAATCCGATGCCGGGTGTTCGTCGTGTGGGTGTCCGGTGAGAGACACCGGGACACACTCGAAGGAGAAGTCGGATGCAGTACATCATGTGGCACCAGGCCAGCGCGGAGTCCGAGGCCGGCACGCCCCCCACCCCCGAACTGATGGAGGAGATGGGCCGGTACATGGCCGAGGTCGCCGCCGCCGGTGTCCTGGTGTCGGCCGGTGGTTGTCTACCCAGCTCGCACGCGGTCCGGATCACCTCCGAGGGCGGCGATATCACCACCGTGGACGGTCCGTTCGCCGAGACGAAGGAGTTGATCGGTGGTTTCGGGATCATCGACGTGGAGACGAAGGAGGAGGCGGTGGAGTGGGCGCGTAAGTTCTGGAAGGTCGCCGGCGACGGCACCGGCTACATCGCCCCAATGTTCGGCTGAACCGCGAACCTCCGCGTACGGCCGCCCGGCTTCCGGGCGGCCGTCGCCGGGCCCGTGCTCAGTCCTCGAGCAGCCGCAGGTCGTTCGGCGTCAACGTGGCGCTCTGCAGCATCTCCCGCACCAGATTGTCGTTGAGCGCGTTGCCCAGCGGCTCACCGATCGAATCGTCCCGCAGCAGCCCCGCCACCGGCCGGGGATAGCCCGGAGTGGAGAGCCGCTCCCTGACCTTCGCCACCACCCGGGCGACCGACCTGTCGTTCCATTCCCGATCGGTCGCTGACGACCGGTTCAGGTCGTTCGCGATGTCCTGCCAGGTCTGCGGCCGTGGCCGTGGCAGGTCCAGCAGGTACCGGCGAGCCATGGACGTCAACACCAGCCGTTCGACACCACTCAACCGGTGGACCGTCGACACCGAGGTCTCGTCGTCGGTGTCGCAGTCGGGGCCGGTCCGTTTCCCACCGATCAACCGGATCTCCAGCGAGTGGACACGGTCCTCCGGATCCCCGACGAACACCGGCGTGTAACTCGCGCTGATCACGCGTTCCTGACCGCTCAGCAGCAGCGAGTTCCCCGGGAACACCATCGGCAACCGGCCGTCGTTACGGACCGTCCACTCTTCACCGTGACAGGTGAGGCGGCCCTGGCGGCGGCTGATCTGCCGGTCGTCCACCCCGAGCGGGATGTGGACGTCGTCCTCCTTGCGCCCGAAGAGCAGTTCGAAGCGGCGCGGCGGGACTGCCCACCCACCACCGGCACCGAGGGCGAACAGCGTGCCCCTGGGGGCGGTCGGCAGATCCTTCGCGCCCTCCGGCGCCCGGGGCACGCCCGCGGCCAGGCTGCGTACCCAACCGGGGAGGATCTGCGGTGCGAAGTCGGTGGCTGCCATGGTGTTTCCTCTCCTACGCCGAACGATTCAATTGTGCTCCGGGAACCCCGGGACCCCTCCCGATCAGGTCGTCTCCACCGGCGGCTGAATCAGGCCCAACTCCGCGAACAGGCCCCGACACCAGTCCAAGGCCGACTCCAGGGTCTCCCACTGCCGGTGCTGCGGTTCGAGATGAGGGAAGACGTACGGTTCACCGATCTCGGCGGGCAGATCGTCGGGCCGGCACGAGAACGGCGGGGCACCGTACGCCGCCACCGTCATCGTGTCGGCTCCTCCTTCTCGCGCGCGACGGTTTCCGATTCCGTTGATATGCCGGAGGAGCCGGGACCGGTACCGCGTCGCCGTCGCCCGCGCGGCGCCCGTCTCCTCGGAAACCGTCACCGTGGGCGCCGCGACTGGACCGGTGGCCGCATGATGTCCACATGAACCCCGGTTTTCCGTCCCCGGTGGCCGACTCCTGGCGTCGCATCGACACCTGGCTCGCGACCCACGCGCCCGAAAGCCTCGCGATGCTCAACCCTCCCGCGTCACCGGAGGACGTGGCAGCAGCCGAGGAGGCCGTCGGCATCGCCTTCCCGGCACAGCTCAGGGAGTCCCTGGCCGTCCACGACGGCATATCCGGCTGGGCGAACCTGTTGCCGGAGGCCGACCCGGTGCCGACCGCTCACATCGCCCGACTGTGGCGGCGATGGACGGACTTCGCCGAGGACGTACCGCCGGAGGCCGGCCGTGAACCCTGGTGGCACTCACTGTGGATCCCGTGGGCCGAGTCCGCCGGTGGTGACCTGGGAGTCGTCGACATGCGCCCCGGTGCCGGTCAGGGCCGGCTGGGCACGGCGGTCCACGACGACTGCGGTGACTTCACCGGGGGCTGGCCGGACCTGGCGACCTACCTCGGCGCCGTGGCGCGGGTGCTGTGGGAGGGCGGCGACGTGGCCGGACACCGGGCGTACCTCACGGTCGACGACCGGTTGTGGTGGTCGTACGGCGACCGGGCGGTGGAACTCAACGGGCAACCCCTCCGGCCCGCCCCGACCGGCCCCGCGACCTGATTCCGATCGGCCCGGCCCGCACGGCCTCGCCACCTCGGTCCGCTTGGTCCCCGCCGGGTCGCGCCTGGTCCGCGCCGACGGGGTCGGTGCACGCCTGTGGCGACCCGTTCCCGGGCGGGTCCCACAACGCGGCGGGGACCAAGCGGAATGTGGGTACCGCCGCAACCACCGACCGGCGCGGGAACGGTCGCCGGCCCGGTCAACCCCGGGTGTCGTAGTCCTCGCGGTTGGCCAGCACCTCACCCATGTGCTCTTCGGCCCAACTCTTGACGCCGCCGATCACGCGCTGCAGCGACAGACCGAGTCCGGTCAGTTCATAGCTGACCGTGACGGGGACGGTCGGGGTGACGGTGCGCGTCACCAGCCCGTCCCGTTCAAGGGACCGCAGCGTCTGGGTGAGCATCTTCTGGCTCACCCCGGCCAGCTGCCGGGCCAGCTCGGAGTACCGCATCGCCTGCGGGCCGTCACCGGGCCGCTGCCGACCGTGCGGGCAGCTGCCGCCGAGCGCCGCCAGGACCAACGCGACCCATTTGTCGGAGATCCGGTCGAGCAGTTGGCGACTGGGACAACCCGCCAGAAACGCGTCGTACTCCGCCTTCGCCTGTGCCCGCTTCTGGGCCGCCGTCGTCGTCGGCATGACCGGTCCTCCTACCGCCGGATGGGTTACGCACTTTCAGGTGCCTACTTCCCAATCGGAAGTACCGCCAGCATAGTGGAGCGAGACGACCTATTACACCCCCGACAGGAGTCGAACCTTGAGCACGTCCACATTCCGCACCGCCGTCGTTCGCAACCCGAACGGACCCGATTCGATCGAGATCATCGACGTACCGGTGACCGAGCCCGGACCCGGCGAGGTGCGCGTCCGGGTCGCCGCGGCGGCGGTCAACCCGGTCGATCTGGGAGTCGCCGGCGGCTTCTTCCACCAGATGGGCCTGATCGACCAACCGCACCACACCGGTCTGGGCTGGGACTTCGCCGGAACCGTCATCGCCGTCGGTGACGGCGTGGACCTGGCGGTGGGCACCCGTGTCGCCGGAATGGTCGGCGGCTTCGACCGGGACTTCGGCACCTACGCCGAACAACTCGTCGTACCCGCCACCGACCTCGCCGTCGTCCCCGACGGGCTCGACCTGGTCGAGGCGTCCACCGTGCCCGCCAACGGATTGACCGCGGCGCAGATCCTCGACCTGCTCGGTGACGCCCCCGCCACCGGCGCCCGCCTGCTGGTGACCGGCGCGGCCGGTGCCGTCGGCGGGTACGTGGCCGCGCTCGCGCCAGACCGCGGTTGGCGGGTGACCGGCCTGGCCCGGGCGACCGACGAGGAGTTCGTCCGAAGTACCGGAGCCGACTTCACCACCGACACCGCACCGGGTTGGGACGCCGTGGCCGACACCGCCGTACTACCGCAGGCGTTGGACCTGGTGCGCGACGGCGGCACCCTCGTGGGAGTACGGCCGGGCGCCGCACCGGAGGCCGAACGCGGCATCACCGTGCACGTCGTCAACGTCCACGCCGACGCCGCCCGGTTGAGCGACCTCCTCGCCCGCACCGCGTCCGGCGAACTCGCGGCACGCGTGCACACGGCCGTGCCGTTGGATCAGGTCGCCGACGCCCACCGGGCGGTCGCCAAGGGCGGCGTACGCGGCCGCTACGTTCTGCGTCCGTGAACGCCCGCGGCGGCGGGGCACCCGACGGGGTGTCCCGCCGCCGGTGACGGTGACCTCCCCGAGCCAGGTGCGGCGTGACCGGGGTCATCGCGGCGGACGCGGGAAGGGGCGACACTGGCCGGATGGAACGAACCGTGAACCGGACGCCGGACCGGGTGGTGATCAGAGACCGCATCCCGCTGTCGGCGTGGCTGTGGGCGGCCGCCGGGATCGTGATCGTGGGCGTCACGGTGCTGGCGATGATCGCGGCCGGTGGCGACGACGTCATGGTGCGAGACCGGTACGCCGTCTGGGAGAGGGAGACCTGGGCGTGGACGGTGCCGTTGTACGCCGGAGTGGCGGCCGTCGGTTACCCGCTGGTGTTCGTGATCTTCAGGTTCCGGCGCCTGATCGCGTTGGTGTGCGACCGGGACGGGATCGTGTTGCGGGACCGTTCCCGGAGGCGCGTCCGTTGGACCGAGATCGATCGACTCGTGGTGTGGCGGCGCAGGACCAGACGTCTCGGTGTTCCCGGATGGGCGCCGCAGGTGGGTGTGGTGCTCGCCGGTGACCGCGCCCGGAACTTCCAGCGGGAGGCCGCCGGCCGCACCTGGTCGGCGGCGGACCTGCGGCCGAACGGGGTTCCCGAGTGGTTGCCGGGAGGGATCCAGAAGCACAGCGTCCGGTTGTCGCCGGCCCGCGCGAAGGACCTGGCCGCGGCGGTGGCACGGTATGCGCCGTCCGTGCCCGTGATCGACGCCCGCGACCCGGGCGGCGGCGAGCGGGTCGCACCGTGACCGGTGAATCGGTGAATCGGTGAATCGTCTCGTCCGGAGGTGGTCCGGGCCGTCGTACCGGAGGCCGCGCGGCCGTATGACCGATCCGTATTTTCAGTCCACAATGAATGATTGGACGTGCCATTTTCTCAATCGATCACCGTGAATAGATAAACGATTCCCGGAATCCGGATGAATGGGCGTTCGAGTATCGTCTGGGGATTATCGAGGCGCACCCGTACATCACCCGGGCCGACCCGGGCGATGTACGGGTGCATAATGCGATGTTCCCTTATTCGCGGAAGGGGTCGTAGTCACAGTTGGTGTAGTTGCGGGGCACCCCGTTCCAGCAGATCTTCAGGCGATAGGCGTCCCTGTCCTCGATCGTGACGTCGAAGTGGAACGTGTCGCAGCCGGGGTCGCCGCCGTCCTCTTGAGACTTTCGGGTTATCCAGCTGCCGCTGATGTATTCCTGCAGGGCGCCGTACACGCCGTGGCCGTCGACATTGGTGTCGCAGACCCTGAAGTCATCACCGTTGTCGACGTGCGTGATGCAGCCTCGCTCGGCTCCCGAGATCGACACGCACTCGACGGTGTCGCCCTGGACGGTGAAGTCGGCGAGCGCGGTGCTCGATGCACCGAAGATCATCGCGAAACACATGGCGGCCACCAACGCGGCGCGTGAGAACGTTCTCCTGAACACGGTTCTCTCCTTTGAAACGGGTGTGGATTCACCGATCCCGGGGCAGCGTTCATCAACGGAGGTTCCGAGTGAATCGGGTCGTCCGTGGGAGGTCTACTGATTTGTGGCAGGTGACAGGCGGCTGTCGGGCGGCTAGATCCAGAACATTTCAGACCCTATGTGGCCGCGAGAGTACCTGTCAAGTCACCGAACGCATTCGTATGGGCGAATTATGTTGTGCCCCAAGGGATATCGGGCATGAAGTTCTGGTGTCTCATGAGGACGAAGCTGGTGCCCGGGTCGAATCCGCCGGTCGCGACCGTCGGCCGGTCCCGCTTGGTCCTCGCCGTGGCGGCCGGTCCGAGCGTGAAACGGTGTGATCCCGGGCGGGTCGCCTCATCCGCCCGGGACCGAGAACGGCCCGGCGGGGGCCAAGCCAGAGGGGACAGTCCGGGCAGACGAACGGGCACGGTGCCCGCCGACCGTGAACCGGTCACCGGAGGCGGTGTCACGTCCCGGCCGGCGCGTACAACCGCACCGTGACCTCCAGCGTGCCCAGCTTCTCCCGGGTCAGGGCCTCCACCTCCGGCCAGGGCAGACCGCCCAGCCCGGCGCCCAGGGCGGGCACCGCGACGCTGTCCACCGGCGTGCGTTCGAGGAAGTCGACGAGACCGTCCAGGCCCGCCGCGACGTCCTCCAACCGGGAGGCCGCCCGCCAGTGCCGTTTCGTGGGGAGGTTCACGACCCACCGCGCGTGCGGGATGGGAACCGCCAGGACGGTGCCGACCCGCAGCTCGCCCCGTTCGCAGGCCCGCCGGTACGCGGCGAAGTTCTCCGGGTAGGCGCGCTTGAACTGGGCGGCCAACCCCCGGCCCATCACACCCACGACGTTGACCGGATTCACCAGCACGTCCGCGTCGTCTTTCAACAGGTCCCCACCGACCAGTGCGATCACACCACCACATCCCCTCGTACCCGACATACACAGGAATACCAACCCCGTGCGACACCGCGAACCGGAACAGAGTCGCCTTCATGACTGCGGGGACGCATGAACCCTGATAGAACGCGAACGGGACGCGCACCCGGAGCCGTCGCGACTCGCCTGGGGCGGTCGTCCATGTATGTGCCACCGCACACGACGCGACCCTGAGGAGTCGAGATGAGCGTGTTGTATCGGGCGGTCTGGTCGGACACACCGACCTCGGGAACCGCGGAGCTGTTGAATCATTACCGTGACTGTGTGGCCGCGTGGGCGCAGGCCACGCGGGAACCCGTTTCGCTGACCGTGGGGAGAAGCGAGTTCGCCCTGTCGCAGGGACGTCGGAGGTTCGTCAACTACCGCGCCGTCGGTTCCGAGGCATTCGAGGTCACCGTCAGCGATGACACTCCCGCCGACACCACGGAGTGGACGACCGTGATCCGTGTCGTGGCCGATGAGGATAGACTGCACACCCTCGTGGAGACCGGGATGGAATCCGACGACTTCACGCAGCGCGCTTCGGTGGGAAGACCACGGGTGGTTCACGATCTGCTGGTAGCGGCCGCCAAACCCACACCCGGCCGGGGACGGCTACTGACCGCGCCTGAGCCGGTTCCCGCCGAGGGCATCGACATCGTCATCGACCTGTTGGCGGACCCCGACCGGACCCTTCCCGTGATAGTCGGTTCGGAACCGTGGGGTGTTCACGACGGCAGTTGGTTGAAGTGGGCCAGGGACATCGCGTCACGTGTCCAAGGGGTGGCCGTCGTCCTGACTCTCGATACGAACGCCGTCGAGGTATTCAAACGAGAACTCGGTACCCTCGCGACCTGGGGCGGCGGCATCCGCGTCTACGCCCCCGTCCCCGTCATGCCGGACACGGACGGTTGGCGGCACAGGTACTACCCGAGGTCGCGGCTGGAAACGGTGAATCAGCTGACCATCGACCGCATCGTGTACTCCGTCGCCCAACTGTCGGTCACACGTCGGATCCCCAAGGTGTTCGGCGTGTTCGCCGAGCGGAATGAACGGCCCACCGGCATACCGGACGGCATGGTCCCGATCGCTGACCTACAGCGAGAGCGGGAGGAGTGGGAGTTCCAGCACGAACTCGATAGGGATGAGCTCAGCATCCTGGAGGAGGAGCTCAGCCGCGCCAACGGACACCTGTCCCGGCTCAAGAAGGAGTTGCTCTCCCGAGGGCTCGGGGGGCTGCTGTGGGGCACCGAATTCGTGGTGGACGAGGACTCCGCGATTCCCGATCAGGTTCAGGACACCTCCAGTGCCGTGAGCGAGGCGCGACGCCACCTTTCGGAATGGCTCGCCATCCCGGACTCGGCTGAGCGGGAACTCGGCCACATCGATACCGGCAACGAGTCCCACCCCTGGGCGAAGAGCGCATGGCGTGGTCTCCGAGCGTTGGCGGCCTACGCCGAGGATCGCGCCAACGGTTGGAGTAACGGCGGATTCTGGGAATGGTGCGTCACGGGGCCGGTACTGGGCTGGCCGGCTACACCGAAGAAGCTCTCGATGAAGGAGAGCGAGACGGTTCACAAGAACGAGAAGCTGCGCAGGAAACGGGTATTCAAAGTAGACAGCGCTGTGGACCCCTCCGGGGAGATTGCGATGTTCGCCCACCTGAAGATCGCTGAGGGCGGTGGTCGTCTCGCGCCCCGCATCTACTTCCACGACGATACCGGCGGCACCACCCGCAAAGTACATATAGGATTCATCGGGCCACATCATCTGATTCCCAACAAGTCGACGAACTGAACGGCCGCCCGCCCGCGTGAAAACCGGGTGACACGACCGGAGCCGGCTCCTATCCTGAGCCCCCGACCGCCGACCGAGAGGGAAGCATGCCTTTCACATTGGACACCGTCCCCGAGGGCGTGAGGACCGGCGACTTCATCCTCCGGCCGATCACCGCGGCCGACGCCGAACTCGACCACGCGGCCGTCATGGAGAGCCGGGAGTACCTGCGGGGGTGGGAACAGGACGGCGGGTGGCCCACCGACGACTTCACCGTCGACGCCAACCGGGAGGACCTGGACGGGCTCGAACGGCGGCACGCCGAAGGCCGCGCGTTCACCTACACGGTGATGGACCCGGCCGAGACCGAATGTCTCGGCTGCGTCTACTTCATGCCCACCGACGTGCGCTCCTTCACCACGGCCCGCATCACCCCGGTCGGTGAGGAACGTTGGGAAGACTACGAAGCGGCCGTCTACTTCTGGGTCCGCAAGTCGCGGCTCGGCACCGCCACCGACCACGCCCTGCGCGACACACTGCGGTCCTGGCTGGCGAAGGACTGGAACCTCCGAGGCCACCTGTTCGTGACCAGTGAACTGTTCACCCAGCAGGTCGAGGCGTGGGAGAGCGGCGGCCTGCGGCGTCGCTTCACGATCGAGGAATCCGGCAAGCCCGGCCGCTACCTCGCGTACCTGTAGACCGCACGGCCGGGCCGGCGGTAACGCTGCGGCCCGGCCACGAGGTGTCACCAGGCGGGTTGGTGGCCGATCGGTGCGGGGTATGGCCGAGTGGTGTGCCGGTACGGCCTGGTGACCGGTCGGCTGAGTCGCCGCATGTTGCGGGTGGCCAGGTGTAGGGCGTGGGTGTATGCGGGTCGGTGTCTGCCTTTGGGTCGGTGTGGTGCTCTCGGGTAGACGACTTTGGACAGGCTGGACAACAGGTCGGTGGCCCAGAGGTAGGGGGCGCAGCCTCTTGTGCGGTGCCAGTGTTGGCGGCATTCGGTGCAGTGGCGGCGGAAGCCGTGTCGGGCTGTTCGTTTACCTGGTCCGTGTAGTGCGCGGATGCGTTCGGCGCGGGCGATCTGCGTGGTCTGTTGGTTACTGGATATGCTGCACCATGACATGGCGAGAACTCGCATTTCTCGTTGTGTGGCGGCCCGGCTGGTAGGACAGCCTGGTCGCCGTTTTCGTGTTCTGGGTGGTGGTGTCGCCTTGGGTGGTCTGGGGCCGATCGATGTGCCTCAAATAAGCCTTGATGTCCGGTTTCAACGGGCCTGTGGCCACCCAAGGTGGGCCTCAGACCACCCAAGGCGGTGTGGTTCAGCCGTCGCAGGCGCGCCAGGTGAAGGTGGTGGCGGGGTGGTCGTGCTGCCAGGTGGTGAGTGCGTCGGCGGTGCGCAGCCGTTCGAGTGCGGCGGTTCCGGGCGGCGGCTGGTGTTGCCGCATGTGTGCAGCGAGCGCGTCGGCGGCGCGTTGGTGTAGTTCTTCGGTGAGTGCGGCGGCGATGCGTTGGCGTGCGGCGCTCGTGAGGGCGTTGTCGTGGGTGCGGCGGTCCCAGATGTCTTCGTGGCAGAGGATGTCGTCGCGGGTGAACCGGTGCCCGCAGACGCGCGCCTCGCCGTAGGAGTCGATCCAGTCGACGTCGGCGGGTGTCACGACGGGCGGTCTGGCGTTCATCGCTCCGCCTCCGATGTCGAACCGCCGGCCCCGTCCTGCGGTGCGGTGCGGCATTCGGCTTCCGTCTCGACTGGCCCGCATGTGTAGACGGGTTCGGCCGTGGGCGCCAGGTCGGCGCCATCGGTTGGTGTGGTGGGTATGTGGTGGTCGCCGGAGTGGTAGGGCGACAGGGTGCAGCCGGGTTCGGGGCAGTACAGGGTCAGGAAGCTGGTGGAGCGGGTCGCTTCGAAGATCCCGGCCGATTCGGCGAGCATGCCCGGGACGGTGTCTTCCAGACAGGCCAGGATGTCGAGTGCTCTTGCGCGGGCGTCGGCCAGTCCGAGTGCGGCGAACGGTAGAGCCATGAGCCACACGTCCACGTTCTGCTCTGTGGTTTCGGCGTCGGCGGCTTTCAACAGGTCGGGGTCGCGTTCGGGGTCGAGCCAGACCAGGTACATGTCCGGTAGCGGCATCCGGGCGTGCGCGGAGTCCACGGTGGTGAACCACCCGAACGGGTGGCCGTCCTTGGCCAGGACCACGGCGGTGCCGTCGGGGTTCTCCACCCCGTGGATGATCAGGCCCGTGTCGACGCGGTCTTCGGTGACGCGGGTCTGCACGAACGCGAACCGGCGGGTCCGGGCGGCACGTGCCACCGCCGTGAGTACCACGTTGACGTGCGGGTCCGGGTGAACGGGTGCCGGCGGTGCTGGATCGGCACCGGGTATCAGGATCTCGTAGCTACACGAACGTATCGCCATGACAGGCCCCCCAAGGGCGAGAACGAGTGAACAGTGGACAGACGAAGCAGAACGGGCGGGCACCCGCGCCGGCTCCGGTCGCGCGGGAGGGCACGACAGACGACACCGGGTATGCGGAAAAGTCGCGGGCACCCGCCCGGCGTGGGTGGTGATGTCGGCGCAAGACCAACCACACGCAAAGGGAAAGCCGTAAGAAGAGGTAACGAACCCGGTTCAGAAGCGGGCGGCCAATCGTGAGTGGCGCACCACCACCGGGTGTGACAGACTGTTGACCGCGCGAGCTCCTTTCGCGAGTTCGGGTATTACAGGACCGGGGCGGGCAAGTCGCCAAACTGAGACCCGCCCCGGTCTTCTCCCTCCCGCCACCGCCGAAGACGGCAACCGGGAAGCCTCCACAACCACCCAGATCACTCCAAGTTGATGTAGCAACACGATTACGCTAGCATGTGTCCTCTGTGATACGCAAGTTGCGTCGTTAGGAATCGCAATCCAGAAGCTGTGGGGCCGAAATGTCGCGCGAAATCAGTCCAACGGTGAGCTTGCGCGTGCTGGGCGCGAAGCTTCGGGCATACCGCAACCAGCACGGCTACACGCTCGAAGTCGCCGCGAGAACCGTGTCTTACCATCCAGGCTCCCTGAGCAAAGCCGAATCCGGGAAGCTCGCCATCCATCCGTCGATCGTGGAGTCCCTTCTGGACTTCTACGGCGTCACGGATACGGCCGTTCGTGACGACCTCATCGAGCTCGCGCGGCAAGGTCGGAGAAGAGGATGGTGGCACAAGTACCGAGATCTCATGACCGTCGCATACATCGGGTTGGAAAGCGCCGCGACTTCCATCTACTCCCTCGAGAACCACCTCGTCCCCGGACTGTTGCAGGTACCGGAATACTTCCGAGCGGTGTTGATCGCCGAGTTGGGCCAGGTCAACGAGGAGCAGATCGAGCGCCGAGCATTGGTGAGGAGTGAACGGCAGAAGATTCTCATGCGAAGGGAAGCTCCGTGCGAGCTTTGGGCGGTGCTCGATGAATCAGTACTGCATCGTCCGATCGGCTCGCGGGAGACAATGGCTAAGCAGTTCGATCACCTCTTGGAGATGTCCACGCTTCGGAACGTGACCATCCAGATCATGCCGTACTCAGCTGGAGCACACGCGTCTCTCAGTACCAGATTCACTGTCCTGCACTTCGCCGACTTGATGGACCCTGGGACCGTATTCCTGGAGCAACTGCATTGGCGTGACGACTTCGTCGAAGAACCGCACGAGGTGAAACGATTCATCGACGCGTTCGACCATGTTCGGGCCGCTGCCGAACCACCGGCCCGGTCAGCCGCGCTGATCGCACGGGCGCGAGACAATTTCCGACGAGCGTGAAAGGAGCGCAAAATCAATGCACACCCCACAACCAAAGGCATGGCGTAAAGCGACCAGGACCAACGCCAGCGGTGCCAACTGCGTCGAGGTCGGTGCGATCGGTCAGGCCGTGGCCGTCCGTGACTCCAAAGTCCCCACCGGTCCGATCCTCACCACCCCGGCCGAAGACTGGCGAGCCATGCTCAGCGCCATCAAGTCCGGCGCGTTCGATATCTGAACCGGCTCAGACCGAGACCACAGAAGTACCGGGGGCCTCCAACCTCCGCCCCATACTTTGAGCGTAGAACGGATTTGCGCAGGTCGTCCAGCGTGCCCGCCACCGCTTGTGGATAACTCGCGATTGTGGAAAACCGCAGGGATCGATCAGTCTTCCTCGTTCCACTCGGATCCGAGCCGCTGTGCGCCGAGCAGGCTCCAGGTGAACGGAACGGCTCTCGCGGGACCGGCAGCCCGAATGACGTCCACTGAGGCCGCCGCGCGAATCCCACACGCACGGCGCACGTTTTGGTCCGATGTCGGTGGGGCCGCTTAGCATGTCGGGCATGGTGGTGCAGATCACTCCTGAGCAGTTCCACGATTCCGAGGGCGTAGCCGACTGGCGGGTGCTGTGGTCGGTGGCGTTTGCGCTGTACCGCACCGGCGACTTCGCCACCGGCGTGAAGCTGGTCGCGGAGATCGGCCGGCTCGCGGAAGCGGCCGGGCATCATCCGGATGTGAACCTCCGCGCCACGGTGCTGGAGGTGCGGTTGGTGACGAAGGAGCACTGGTCGTTGACCGACGCCGACCTGGCATTGGCCCGGCAGATCTCCGACGCGGCCGCCGCGCTCGGGGTCCCGGCCGATCCGAGCGCCACCCGCACCTGGGAGTTCGCGATAGACGCCTACGACGTCGACCGGGTCCGGGCGTTCTGGTGCGCGGTGCTCGGTTACGAGATGGTCGGCGATTCCGACATCGCCGACCCGGACGGCCTGTATCCGCCGGTGTTCGTGCAGCAGATGGACGTCATGCGGGAGGGCCGCAACCGGATCCACATCGATGTCGGTGTCCCGCACGAGCAGGCGGAGGCGCGCGTCGCCGCCGCAGTGGCCGCCGGCGGCAGGATCGTCACCGACCGGTTCGCCCCCATGCACTGGACGCTCGCGGACCCGGAGGGCAACGAGGTCGACCTCGCGACCTGGGTCGGCCGCGACTGACACCTCCGCCGACCACGGGAATCATCGCGTCGGCGCGGTGATTTCGGCGCACGTAGCCCGGCCGCGACTGACATCTCCGTCGTCGCCGCCCACGGGAGTCATCGCGTCCAGCCCGGTACCGCGAGCCGAGGCGGCTGTCAGGGCACGTAGATCGCGCAGGCCACGGCCATGGAGTCGCTGAAATCGCCGTATTCCGCGATCGAGTGGGCGGTGGCCTTGACGGCCCACCACATGCGGGGGCTGTCGACCCAGTGCTCGCGGATCGTCGCATAGGCCGCGGGGTCGCCGGCGAGGGTCTCCGCATCCGCGATGAACGCCTCCTCTTCGCCGCACTTCACCTCGTCCGTGGTCGTGGCCTCAGGGACGTCTCCGGTCTGGGTGAGTACGTAGTCGACATCGGATCCACTCGACGGCTCGACACTGAACGTCCCCCGCAGTGTCGAGAGGCCGTCCTGCTTCTCGATGTCGCCGATCGTCAGGGCCGCTTCGGGGATGTTGAGAGTCAGGAAGTTGTCTTCGCCCTCGTCGAAGAAGAACCAGAGGTTGACGCTCCCGGCCGGGCCGTTGACCGGCTCGGTGGTTTCGACCACCTCGTCTGTGACGTGAAGGGTGAGGTCGAGGGCGACGTCACCGGTGTCCAGCACCGCGACGAGGTCCGCGGTGGCGGGGTCGGTCGTCCGGAACAGACCTATGGACTCCCGGAAGACCTCCGGTTCCGGTTCGGTGGTCGGCTGCTGCGCCGGGGAACCGGTCGCGTCGGTCGTGGTCGTGTCGGGTCCGTCGCCGGTGCATCCGGTGAGCGTCACGATCGCGGCGGCCGCCCCGACGAGAGACGGGATGAAACGCATCGGCGGTCGCCTCCGAAGGTCGCGATGTACGTAGCACCATCGATGATATGGGGCTGTGCAAGAGCAGTAAATCCATAAAGGATGAATAAGCGACATCATGCGACCGGCCCCGCCGGATCCCCGGCAATGCAGCGGAAGCCTTGGGCGCGGAAGGGCCGGAATAGGATAGCTCCACAGTGTTCTCATGGGGGAGTCGGGGCCGTCGTCTCGAACGGGCCGGGAGCCGCCACCGCCGCGCCGAGCCGACTTCCGGTGGCTAACCGATCCGAAGGGCGTGGTCGTAGGGCGGGATCCAACCGAACTCGGTGGGCCGTTCTCCGTATCCGATCGACCAGTCCAGATCGGGGCGGAACGGCGGTGTGAGACCCGCTGTGCGCGCGTGGAACGCCAGGCCGACCGAGTCCAGCTCCGACGCGGCCTCGGCGAGGTCGGCCAGGGCCTTCCGTGAGGCGGTGACCGGCCACTCCTGCGTCCAGTCGTGCCAGACCAGAACCGTTTGTCCGGCTTCGTGGCCGACGGCGATATCCCACGGCCGCACGCGATCGGGTGGGTGGAATCCGAGCCGTTCGGCCAGTCCCCGCAGGTCGTAATCGCGGTCCCGAGGTGAGATGTCGTCCTCGCGGTTACGAACCCGCCGATTCAGTTCCGCGTAGAAGTCGCTTATCAGCTCATGGAGCGCCGCGAGCCCTTCGGCCGCACCCTCCAGCCGGTACTGACGGGAGTACTCGACCGGCGTGCTGACGTCTCGCGGTTCCATATCCACCTCATCCGTCGGGATGCCTCAATCGTGGCGAAACCGCACCGGCACGTCGAATCGAGTGCGGACGAGGCCACCGCGACACCCGACGTGCCCGCGGGACCTTCACAGGTCGTCGGGAAGTCCTCGGGCGTCGAAGGCGGCCATCAGGTGGCGTCTGCGACAGTACGTGTACCGCAGCTCGGCCACATAGGTCTCGCCGGTCCCGGGGGCGACGTACAGGTCCAGGCACTCGGCGGCCAGGGCGACCAGTTCGGCTGCCGCCGTGTAGGAGTCCCGGTCCCGTTGCCCGATGAGGGTTTCCGCTCGGGTCATGAAGAAGCCGCCGCACGCCTCCGGATCGGTGTGGCGGTGTCGTCTGGCCACCTCGACCCGCGCCTGCGGGGACGCGTCGTATCGTTCGGCGGCCTCCCACGCCTCGGCGGCCCGGTCCTGTGCGAGCAGTATGACGGTCAGGAGGTCGGCGGCCTCGGGATCGGGTGTGCCGGTGTCGAGGGCGGTACGTAGGTGGTCGACCGCCCAGGCGAGTAGCTCGGGGTCGCCGAGTGCCGCGAGCGTGTCGTAGGAGTCCCGGTCGGGGTGGGACGCGAACCGGTCGCGGTGGGATCCCGTGAGGGCGTCGTCGGCCGCCCGGCCCTGGCGGGGGCCTTGCGTGGGCGTCACCGGGTCGTCGGGGGTGGCGTCGGTCATCGCCGCGAAGTGTAGGGCGCGGCACCGACACGGAGCCCGGCCCAAGGAACCGCCGGGCGTGAAAACAGCCCGAGACCTTGATGTCATCGCGGTTTCGGGCTGCAATCGTTGCGAAAGAGGTGTGGCGCGCTCGGAGGGATTCGAACCCCCAACCTTCTGATCCGTAGTCAGATGCTCTATCCGTTGAGCTACGAGCGCAGTCGACCGCCGGTTCGCACCGACCGGGCAATGTTATCGGGTGCGAATCGGATGCTGCAACCGGGTATCGGTTCGGGGTCGGACCGCCCCTCGACCCGGCGGTTCCACCACCGCCGATCCGGTCCCCGCGACGACCGTGACCGCCCGCCGCCCTTCGTTCGTGCCCGTCCACACCGGCTTTCCGGTGGAGGCGCGCGTCACGCCGCGACCGTAAGCTCACATCGACAACGCCCGATCCCCGCCCCACGGGATTCCGCTGAAGGAGTCGCATGACCGCGCCTCGCCGGCCGGCCACCCTCACCGCCGCCGTCTATCTGCTGGCCCTGGAGTGCTTCGTCTTCGCGGTGCTGATCGCGGTGTTCGTGTACCGCACCCTCAACGAGGTCGACGGTTACGCCGTCTACTTCGGCGACACCGAGGCGGAGCGCGGCGCGGCCCTCACCGAGGCCGTCGTGATCGGCGGCCTCCTGGTGATCGCGGTCATCCTCCTCGTGGGCATGGCGCCGCCGCTGATGCGCGGTGAACCGTGGGCGCGCACCGGCCTGGTCGCGGTCGCGGCGGGCCTCGTCGTGTACCCGCTGTTCCTCACGGTGCGGGCGCTCGGCGACCCGCTGTACATCGACTGGATGAAGATCGGTTTCACCCTCGCGGGGACCGCGGGCGCCGCCGTCGCGATCGGCCTGTTGACAGCGCCGGTGACCTCCCGGTACATCCGGGCCGTCAACGGTCGTTGAGGATCCGTTCCGCCATCGCGCGGTACCGGTCGGCGGCGAGCGCGCCGCTGTCGGCGCGCCACACCTCGTCCTCCAGTTCCAGCACCGACAGGTCGAGCCCGAAGTGCCGGGCGTACTCGCCGCGGCGCCGCACTCCCGGGAAGTAGCGTTCGTGGGCCGCGAACCACGCCACGTAGGCGTGGTGCAGCGCCTCGGTCAGCAGTTCCGCGCGGATCCAGCGGTCCGACTCCTCCGACAACGCCGCGCTCACCGTCCCGACGTCGAACGCGAGCCGCTGGCCGGTCGCCACGGCCAACGCCTGCGGGAACTCGCTGACGGCGCCACGGGCGGCCGTGCCCGCGCCCTCCTCGTCGGACAGCAGGACGCCGTACGCGAACCCGGCGATGCCGGTGAGGGGGCTCGCGGGCGTCAACGGCCACACCCGGCCCTCGCCGACGGCCGCCAGTGCCGCGTTGAAGTCGTGTTGGGTGACGTGTTCGGCACGCGGCGGGGCGTCCTCGGGGACGGTGTCGCGGTCCCACACGCACACCAGGCCGATCTCGTCGTCGGTGCCGAAGCCGGACAGCAACGGACCGTGCGCGTACGCGAACGCGAGTTTGCCGTGGTCCTCGGCGTCGGGGACCACGTCGGAGGCAAGATCCAGAACCGGAGCGGGTAGTGACATACGGTCAAGTGTCGTGCAGCGGCGGGGGTTCGTCCACCGGCGGGCACGTGTCAGACTCAACATCGTGAAAGTGACCGGTGTTTCCACCCCGACACGGCCCTTCAAGGAGAACGAGGACTGGCTCGGCAGCGGCCCGGACATGGTGGTCGTCCTGGACGGCTGCGGAGTCGGCGACGCGCTGGCCGCCGACGTCGACCGCCGGTGTGTGCACGGACTGCCGTGGTACGTGAAGACACTGGGTACCGCGCTGTTGCGGTCGGGTGCCGACCGTGCCACGCCGCTGCCCGACGCCCTGGCGACCGCGATAGCAGACACCGCCTCCGCCCACAGGGGACGGTGCGACCTGCGGCATCCCGCGACGCCCGCATCGACGGTGGTCGTGCTGCGGCAGAACCGGGAGGCCGTCGAGTACCTGGTCCTGTCCGACTCGGTCCTGGTCGTCGACGACGGCGGTGAGGAACCGATGGTGTTGACCGACGACCGGCTCAACCGGTTGAACCTCACCCCGTACGGGGAGGCGGCACCCGGCAGCGCCGAGTTCGTCGAGATCAGCCGCCGCCGCGCCGACGAACTCGCCCGGGCGCGCAACCGCCCGGACGGTTTCCCGATCGCGGCGGCCGACCCGAAGGCCGCCTACCGCGCGTTGACCGGGCACCTGGGCCGGGGGCGCGTGCGGCGGGCGCTGCTCGCCACCGACGGCGCGACCCGGCTGGTGGAGTTGTTCGGGAAGATGACGTGGCTGGGACTGTTGAACCTCGCCGAGACGCGGGGGCCGGAGGAGGTCATCGCCCGCACCCGGTCGGTGGAGGAGTCCGATCCCGACTCCAGCAAGTGGCGGCGCGGCAAGGTCCACGACGACGCCACGGTGGCGTTCTGCCAGTTCTGAACCGGTCAGCTCGGTCGTTGCGACTGCGTGAGCAGGTCGTTGACGACGAGCTGGATCGCCTCGACGTCCTCGGTCATGCCGGTCGCGCTGATCGCCAGCTGCAGGTTCTCGGGGTGGAGGTCGACGTTCTGGACGGGGGAGAAGAACCGGCTGACCGCGAGGGTGTAGTCGGTGGCGGTGGACTCCTCGAAGAAGTACGTGTCCTGGTCGAGTTCGGAGGCGCGGATCTGCCACCGTTCGATGACGGAGAGCCGGGTGCTCTCCGCGCACTCGTCGGGGCATTCGACGAGTTCGAGGTGCATGGCGGGCGGGAATCCGGGGTTGTCGTCGCTGGGTCCCCGGCACGTCACGACCGGAACGGTGGTGTCGCCGTCACCGGTCTGGCACTCCCAGCCCTCCGGCACCCGGAACGCGATCGGCCAGCCGGGCGGCTGCACCACGCCCGCCGCCGAGTCGCCGAACACCTGGTCCCCGAACATCTGCTGCGGGGGTAGGTCGGTGCGGTACTCCGGGAGGGGCGCCTCACCGGGCGCCTGCGTCTCCTCGGACGCCGGTGGCACGCCGCCGTCCTCGTCGGCGACCACGGGACTGTCACCGGACATGCCCCACACCACGACGAAGCCGCCGCCGCCCAGAACCAGCAGCGCCAGCCCGATGATGAGCGGCATCAGCCAGGCCGGCCGGGAGCTGCGGTTGGTGGTCACGTAGGGCGCCATGGGCGAGGCCGGTGCCACGGGGGATCCGGCCGGCGAACCCGGCGGTGACGACACCGCGGGGATGCCATGCGGGTTGGTGTGGTGCCCGACCCGGGGGATCTGACCGGTGTGCGCGCCGGGCGTGATCGCGAGCGGGCCGGTCGCCGGGCCCATGGCGAGCATCCGTTCCAGCATCCGCTCGACACCGCGGTACCCGGTCTGCCGCAGCGTGACCACGTACGGCTGTTCGCTGTTGAGATCGGCCTTGAGGATCGGCGCGTCCGCCGGGCCGCGGGTGGCGTGCGCCCACGCGACCGTGTCGGACAGCAACGCCCGGCGGGACGGATCCTTGGACGAGGAGATCCCGAGGGTCAGGATCTCGATGTCCCGGCCCTCTTCGTCGAGTCCCTCGTAGATCTCGTATGCGCCGTCGACGCGTGCCGTTGAGACGTCGGTGAACGGACCGAGCGTGCGCCCCATCGACTTGTCTCCTGCTGTGTATCGGCTGCGGATCGCGACGCGTGTCCAGCCGGTGGCGGCATCGTGTCCTCGCCTCGCTCAGACAGTATGACCCGATGCCGCCAGGATCCGCCAGGGAAGGTCCCCGCGGACCGCGTCAGATGATGTCGTGCCTGACGATGTTCTGGTCACGGCCGGGACCGACACCCACGACGCTGATGCGGGCGCCGCACAGTTCCTCCAGCCGTTCGATGTAGGACTGCGCGTTCTTCGGCAGGTCACCGAACCGGCGGCACTCGGAGATGTCCTCCCACCAACCGTCGTGGTACTCGTACCGGGGCACCGCGTGGTGCAGGGCGGTCTGGGTCATCGGCATCTCGTCGTGGAATTCGCCGTCGATCTCGTATCCGACGCAGATCGGCACCTTCTCCAGGCTCGACAGCACGTCGGCCTTGGTGAGGAACAGGTCGGTGATGCCGTTGACGCGGACGGCGTAACGGCCGATGACGGCGTCGAACCAGCCGCAGCGGCGTTCCCGGCCCGTGGTGACGCCGTACTCGCCGCCGACCTTCAGCAGGTGCTGGCCGAACTCGTCGAACAGTTCGGTCGGGAACGGTCCCGAGCCGACCCGGGTCGTGTACGCCTTGATGATGCCGATGACGGAGTCGATCCTGGTGGGCGGGATGCCGGAGCCGACACAGGCGCCGCCGGTGGTCGGGTTGGACGACGTCACGAACGGGTACGTGCCGTGGTCGACGTCCAACATGGTCGCTTGAGCGCCCTCCAGGAGCACGTTCGCGCCCCGGGTCAACGCCTTGTCGAGTTCCAGCCGGGTGTCGGCGATGTAGGGCGCGAGGCGTTCCGCGTAGCCGAGGTACTCGTCGACGACGGCGGCGGCGTCGATGGCCTTGCGGTTGTAGACCTTCACGAGGACCTGGTTCTTCTCCCGCAGCACCATCTCCAGCTTCTTGGTGAGGATGCCCGGGTCGAGCAGGTCCTGGACCCGGATGCCCACCCGGCCGACCTTGTCGCCGTACGCGGGGCCGATGCCCCGGCCGGTGGTGCCGATCCGCGCCGACCCCAGGTAGCGCTCCACGACGCGGTCGAGGGCCCGGTGGTGGGGCATGACGAGATGGGCGTCGCTCGACAGCAGCAGCCGCGACACGTCGACGCCGCGGGACGACAACCCGTCCAGTTCACCGATGAGGAACTTCGGGTCGACGACGACGCCGTTGCCGATCACCGGGACGCACCCGGGGGTGAGGATGCCCACCGGGGTGAGATGGATGGCGAACTTCTCACCGTCGGGCGTGACGACGGTGTGCCCGGCGTTGTTCCCGCCCTGATACCTGACGACGTAGTCCATCCGGCCGCCGAGCAGGTCCGCGACCTTGCCCTTGCCCTCGTCGCCCCACTGCGCACCAACCACAACGATCGCTGGCATAGCTCACCATTTCCACTATCGGTCCACGGGCGGCCCCGGGCGCGGCGGCGGCCCCGGAGGATCCGGCACACCCGCGCGGTGAACGACCCGATTACCGAATCAGAGTACGGCCCGGTCATGATCATCATCGCCGCCGGGCGGGTAACCCGGTGGTACATCGGCGCGTCGGCGGTGTGTCTCGCGGCCGCCACACCCGCCGCATCCGTCACCTTGAGTCCCCCCGGCTCAACAGCGGACTTGACAATACCGCCATCCCGACGCAACATTGAGTCTCGGTGGCTCAACTAGAGGCACCGGAAAGTCAAACGGCATCCACTCGTCTGGGGGAGCAACACATGGCACGTGCGGTCGGCATCGACCTGGGAACCACCAACTCCTGCGTGAGCGTCCTGGAGGGCGGTGAACCCACCGTCATCACCAACGCCGAGGGTGCCCGCACCACTCCGTCGATCGTCGCGTTCGCCAAGAACGGCGAAGTCCTCGTGGGCGAGGTCGCGAAGCGGCAGGCGGTCACCAACCCGGACCGCACGATCCGGTCCGTGAAGCGGCACATGGGTTCCGACTGGTCCGTGGACATCGACGGCAAGCACTACACCGCCCAGGAGATCAGCGCCCGCACGCTCATGAAGCTGAAGCGGGACGCCGAGTCCTACCTGGGTGAGACCATCACCGACGCGGTCATCACCGTGCCCGCGTACTTCAACGACGCCGAGCGCACCGCCACCAAGGAGGCCGGTGAGATCGCCGGCTTCAACGTGCTGCGCATCATCAACGAGCCCACCGCAGCCGCGCTCGCGTACGGCCTCGACAAGGGCGACACCGAGCAGACCATCCTGGTGTTCGACCTCGGCGGCGGCACCTTCGACGTGTCCCTCCTGGAGATCGCCGAGGGCGTCATCCAGGTCAAGGCCACCAACGGCGACAACCATCTCGGCGGCGACGACTGGGACGACCGGCTGATCGACCACCTCGTCAAGACCTTCAACGGCCAGCACGGCGTCGACCTGTCCAAGGACAAGATGGCGCTCCAGCGGCTCAAGGAGGCCGCCGAGAAGGCCAAGATCGAGCTGTCCGCGGCGACGCAGACCTCCATCAACCTCCCGTACATCACGGCCGGCCCCGACGGCGCCCTGCACCTGGACCTCAACCTGACCCGCGCCGAGTTCGAGCGGATGACCGCCGACCTGCGCGACCGCTGCAAGAAGCCGTTCGAGCAGGCGGTGCGCGACGCCAACATCAAGGTGTCGCAGATCGACCACGTGATCATGGTCGGCGGCTCCACCCGGATGCCCGCCATCAGCGCCCTGGTCACCGAGATGATCGGCCGCGACCCCCACAAGGGCGTCAACCCCGACGAGGTCGTCGCCGTGGGCGCCGCCCTCCAGGCCGGTGTCCTCAAGGGTGAGGTCAAGGACGTCCTGCTGTTGGACGTCACCCCGCTCAGCCTCGGCATCGAGACCAAGGGCGGCATCTTCACCAAGCTGATCGAGCGCAACACCACGATCCCCACCAAGCGCTCCGAGAGCTTCACCACCGCCGACGACAACCAGCCATCGGTGCTCATCCAGGTGTTCCAGGGTGAACGCGAGATCGCCGCGTACAACAAGAAGCTCGGCACCTTCGAGCTGACCGGTCTCCCGCCGGCGCCGCGCGGCGTTCCGCAGATCGAGGTCACCTTCGACATCGACGCCAACGGCATCGTCAACGTCTCCGCCAAGGACATGGCCACCAACAAGGCCCAGTCGATGACCATCACCGGTGGATCCTCGCTCCCGAAGGACGACATCGAGCGGATGATGCGCGACGCGCAGGACCACGCCGACGAGGACCGGCAGCGCAAGGAGGAGGCCGAGACCCGCAACCTCGGCGAGACCTGGGTCTACCAGACCGAGAAGCTGCTCGCCGAGTCCGGCGACAAGATCCCGGCCGAGAAGAAGACCGAGATCGAAGAGGCGCTGTCCGAACTGAAGAACGCGCTCGGCGGCACCGACCTCGAAGTCATCAAGACCCGCACCGAGGCGCTCATCAAGGTCTCCCAGGAGGCCGGAGCCGCCATGTACGCGGCCCAGCAGGCCGCCGGGGCCGAGGAGGCCGGCCCCGAGGCCGCCGCCGGTGACACCGGCACCGCGGGCAAGGCCGATGACGACGTGGTGGACGCCGAGATCGTCGACGAGGACGACAAGAAGTGAGCGACGAGAACACTCCCGACAACGTCTCCCCTGACGGCGACGCCGAGGATCCCAAGGCCGAAGAGTCCACCGTGGGCGACGGCGACGTCGACCCGGTGGCCGCCGCGGCGGCCGGTGAGCTCGCCGAGGCCCTCGACGAGCGGACCCGCGACCTGCAGCGTGTCACCGCCGAGTACCACAACTACCGCAAGCGGGTCGAACGCGACCGGCAGGCGACGGCCGAACAGGCCACCGTCGCCGTCGTGAGCGGTCTGCTGCCGGTGCTCGACGACATCGACCGGGCACGCGACCACGGCGACCTGGTCGGCCCGTTCGCCTCCGTCGCCGAACAACTCCAGAACTCGCTCACCAAGCTGGGACTGGAGAGCTTCGGCGACAAGGGCGACCGGTTCGACCCGATGGTGCACGAGGCCGTCGCGCACATGCACTCCGCGGAGGTCACCGAGCCGACCTGCATCGACGTGATGCGACGCGGCTACCGGATGGGTGAGCGACTGGTGAGGGCCGCGATGGTCGCGGTGGCGGAACCGTCGGACGAGCCGGCGCCGGCCGTGACCGAGGAGGCCGTCTCCGACGAGACCGGCACCGAGGACACCACGCCGGCGACGCCGGAGGGCGACGCGACCGAGACCGGCACCGACGCGCCCGGTGACACCGTGGACGGTGACGAGCCCGCCACCGGTGACGCCGAGGCGGCGGACACCGAACCGGCCGACACCGCCGAGACCCCGGACCGTCCGGCCGACGACAACGACTCCGAATCGCCCGATACTGGAGGCGATGGAACGGACGAGTCGACCGCACCGAAGGACAAGTGACAGAGTAGGGAAGGGGGAGCGTCCATAATGGTTTCGCGTGACTGGCTGGAGAAGGACTTCTACAAGGTCCTCGGCGTGACCAAGGACGCCCCCTCCTCCGACATCAAGAAGGCGTACCGGAAACTGGCCCGGGACCTGCATCCCGACCACAACCCCGGCAACGCCGACGCCGAGGAACGCTTCAAGGAGGTCTCCGAGGCGTACGCCGTGCTCTCCGACGACCGGCAACGCGCCGAGTACGACGAGATGCGCTCCCTCATGGGGGCGGGGGCGTTCCGCCGGGGCGCCAGAATGGGCCAGGGCGGCATGCCGTTCGACTTCGACGACCTCATGGCCCAGGCCAGAGGCGGCGGATTCGGCGGCGGAGGCAACAACGGCGGACTGGGCGACCTGTTCGGTTCGTTCTTCGGCGGCGGCCGGCGACGCGGCCCCACCAAGGGACGCGACGTCGAGACCGGCGTCGTCCTCGAATTCGACGACTCCGTCAAGGGCGTCGCGCTGCCGCTGAAACTCCGGTCACCCGGCGTCTGCGACCTCTGCCACGGCTCCGGCGCGAAACCCGGCACGTCTCCCAAGACCTGCCCGACCTGCCAGGGCGCGGGCGTCCGCACCGTCAACCAGGGCGCGTTCAGCCTGTCCGAGCCCTGCCGGGAGTGCGACGGGGTCGGCACGGTCATCGTCGACAAGTGCCCCGAGTGCCAGGGCACCGGCGGTGTCACCAAGACCCGCACCATGACGGTCCGGATCCCGGCCGGAGTCAAGTCAGGTCAACGCATCCGGTTGGCGGGACGCGGCGAGCCCGGTACCCGCGGCGGTGCCGCGGGTGACCTCTACGTACTGGTCACCGTCCGGCCCCACCCGTTGTTCGCCCGGGACGGCGACAACCTCGCCCTGACCGTGCCGGTCAGTTTCACCGAGGCCGCCCTGGGTGTGAACCTGCGGATCCCGACCCTCGACGGCCCGGTGACGCTTCGCGTCCCGCCGGGCACCCCGTCCGGGCGGACGCTGCGGGTACGGGGCAGGGGCGTGAACCGCGACAACGGCAAGGGCGGCGACCTGCTGGTCACCATCGAGGTGCACGTACCCAAGGACCTCACCCCCGAGGCCCGCAAGGCCCTGGAGGAGTACGCGCAGGCGGCCCCGGCGGCGCCACGCGACGAGATCGAACGGGCGGCGGCGGCACCGACGGGATGACACTTGCGGCCGGCGGCGACGTCGGCCACGCTTGAAGACGAGGAACATGGAGAGACGCGGTGGCCCGACACCGCGTCGCGAGTGCGGAAGGTGGTGCGGTGATGGCGAAGCAGACGAGACGCAGTGCGGAACAGCCGCCCATGAGTGACGCGGCCCTGGACGCCAAGGTACTGGTGATCTCGGTGGCCGCCGAGATGGCGGGGATGCATCCGCAGACGTTGCGTCAGTACGACCGGCTCGGTCTGGTGCAGCCGTCCCGGACCACCGGAGGCGGGCGCCGCTACAGCGTCCGCGACGTGGCGCAGTTGCGGGAGATCCAGCGGTTGAGCCAGGAGGACGGCGTCAACCTGGCGGGCATCAAACGGATCATGCAGTTGGAGCACCAGGTGTCCGCGCTGCGGGTACACGTCAACGAGCTCATGGCGCATGTCGAGTCGATGGAGGACGAACGCGCCGAACTGGAGGCCGCGATCGGGCCGTTCCGGCTGGCCCGCCGGACGAAGGTGAGTCGGGAGACGGCACTGGTGGTCTGGCGCCCGCACCAGCACTGATACATGCCGAAACGGCGGTCACCCGGTGGTGGCCGCCGTTTCGTGTGCGCCGGGGCTTTCGCGGTGCCGGCCCGCCGGGGCGCGGAGTGCCGGTGACCTCCGCGATTCCCGTCACCGCCCGCCGGGCGAGGTTCGGCTTGGCCGGTTTTCCACAATGCGGGGTTATCCACAGCCCGCCGTCGCGCGGCTCGACACCCCGCGACCTTCGGGCATAGGCTCGACGCCATGGGGAGGAGGAGTGGCGGCCCCCGGTTCTCGCGGGGGAACGGCCCGCCACCCACACCCGTCGCCGCGGGTGTGGCCGCCGTGCCCCGGCGGCCACACCCACGGGTCACCGGCCGTCGTCGGTCACGATGATCGCCGGTAGGTCCTGCGCGATCGCGGCGAGCGCCGCGACGTCGACGGGCGACTCGTAGCAGCGCCCGGACTCCTCGTCCTCGTCGTCGTTGCCGCAGTGCGTCGCCAGCATGACGGCGGTGTCGTCGGCGCGGTACACCACGACGGTCTTCCTGATGCTCTGGACGGGTTCGCCCTCGTAGAACTGCCGGCTCTCCACCGTGACCATCCGGTCGCCGTCGGAGGTGGTGGCCTCGTCGCACGTGGTCTCGGTGTGCATGGTCTTCACCACGCCCGAGTCCTCCTGCTGCACCTCGTAACTGCCACTCCAGCATCCGACGAGCGGCCCGCCGAACGGGTCCGGGTAGTGGAGCCACTCCTCGGAGATCTCGTCGGTCCAGGGGCCGGGCTCGAACAGCCGGACGCTCAACGACCCCGCGGGCTCCCCCTCGGCGGTCTCGAACCACAGCTCGGCCGTGTGCGGTATCTCCATCGCCGCGTCGGGGTCGTCCGTCCACGCCTCACCGGTCTCCGCCAACTCGAACACCTCGCTGAGGTCCTGCACCAACAGTTCGGGGAACTGTTCCGCGATGAGCCCGGAGACGATCTCGGTGTACTCGTCCCAGTCGGCGGGTGCGGGCGGGTACTGCGTCGGCAGTGTGGTGGACGCGGAGGGCTCCGGTGTGTCGTCTCCGGGTGTCGCGACGTCGGCCCCCGGTACGGACAGCGGGATCGCGACCGCCAGGGCGGCGGCGACCACGGCGAAGGTGCCGGTACCGGCGGCGGCGATGTGGCGTCGCCGTCGCCGAGTACGGCCCGCCTCCAGGTAACGCCCGGTGTCCCACCTGGGCGGTGGTTCCGTCTCCGGCAACGTCTGTTCGAAGACGGCCTTGATGTCGTCTGTCATGTCGGTATAACCTCGATCCGCTCTGTCATGGAGTTGGGGAGCAGATCGCGCAGCGTGTGCAAGCCCCGCGCGGTCTGACTCTTCACTGTCGTCTCCGAACAGCCCATGATCCTGGCCGTGTCCTCGATGGACCGGTCCTCCCAGAACCGCAACACCAGGGTCGCCCGGCGCCTGACCGGGAGCTTGGCGAGGGCGTCGAGCAGGACCAGGCGGTCCTCGGTCGCCTCGGCGCGGTCGTACGCCGTGTCGGGTAGCGTCTCCGCCGGTCGTTCCCGCCGGAACCAGCTTCGCCGGTGCACGTCGTGCAGCGCGTTGACGACCATGCGCCTGACGTACGCCTGCGGATCACGGCGAACCGTCCGGTGCCAGTCCACGTAGAGTTTCGTGAGCACCGTCTGTACCGCGTCCTCAGCGCGATGCCAGTCCCCGCATACGAGGTAGGCGAAGCGTCGCAACGGGATGAGGTTCGCCGCCACGAACTCGCAGTACTCGGTCTCGTGACTGGGCCGCATCGCGGTGGCCTCCTTCATGTCGGCTGTCCGCTCGCAAGACGCGCGACACCGTCCGGCGGGGATGCCCCGGGGCGCCGACCCGTTCCTCCGCCCGTCAGGCCGCCGCGTCGTCGTGCCGGGCGGTGCGGAACGGTGACAGCAGCAACGTCAGCACGGCCAGGCCGAATCCGGCGGCGGCGACCAGGAACACCGGGCGGTGCCCGATCGAGTCGGCGAGCAGGCCGCCGACGGGCGCACCGACCACGATCATCGCCCGGTTCACCGACCGCATGGTGGTGTTCACCCGGGCCTGCATGTGGTCGGGGGTGGTGATCTGCCGGTATCCCATCTCGTTGGCGTTCTCCAGGCCCAACGCCGTACCGTACAGGAACTGGCAGCCCGCGAGCAGCGCCGTGAGCGTCCACTGTTGACCGAAGAGCGGATCGTCGGGGACGAGTGCGATCGCCGCCCACGCCACCGCCGCCAGGATCCGGCACGCGATGACGGTGGGACCCGCGCCCCACCGTAGGCCGACCCGTACCGCGAGCAGGCTGCCGCCCAGTCCGGCGACGCCGGCGGCGGCCATCGCGACGCCCAGTGCGGCGGGACTGAGTCCCAGCCCGGACAGGATGAACGGCACGAGCGCGGTCGTGGCCATGCTGTTGAACAGGAACCAGATGTGTGTGGACAACGCCAGGGGCGCGAGCGTGCGGTGGCGGTATCCCCACCGCACCCCCGCCTTGACGTCCCGCCACAGGCGGGCGCCGGGTTCGCGCCGGTGCAACGGTTCGGTGATCTTGATCCGCCACACCGCGACCGCCGAGACCAGGTGCCCGACGGCGTCGGTGAGGACGGCCAACGGTGCCCCCCACACGGTGACGAGGGCGCCGCCGAGTACCGGCCCGGACGTCTGCGCGACGGCCTCGCTCTGGTCGATCCTGGCGTTGGCGGCGAGCAACCGGTCGGCGGCGACGAGCCGGGGCAGGAACGACTGGGAGGCGGCGTCGTTCAGGAGCGACAGGACACCGAGCAGGCCGACGGTGGCGATGAGGGTGGGCAGGCTCAGCAGCCCGGTGAACCAGAGCACCGGGATCGCGGTGAGCAGCGCGGCCCTACCCAGGTCGGTGACGACCATGACGGGTTTCCGTCGCCACCGTTCGACGATCGCGCCCAGTACGAGGCCCAGCAGCAGGTAGGGGAGCCACCGGGCGGCGTTCACGAGTCCGACGTCGGCGGCGGTGCCGTCGAGTTCGAGCACGACGAGCACCTGCAGGGCGATGGTGGTGACGTAGACCCCGAACAGTGACACCGATTCGGCGGTCCAGAACAGCGCGAACCCGGGCAGCCGGAAGACGTCCTGTGGCGATCGCGTCGACGTCACGGCGGCTCCGGTGGAGCTGGCGGCGGTGGGCCGCGGGGCGGGACGCAGACGTTACGGCGGTGGCGGGCGATCCGGGTTCCCGCCCGCCGGAAGGAGACACCGGACACAGCCGTGTCGGTTCCGGCGGGGCGGGCCGGGGGTCACGAGGTGGTGATGTGGTGCATGATCACCTGGTGGACGTGGTGGGTCTTCTCGTCGCCGCGGAACACGCACTCGTAGACGCTGGTGCCGACGTGGATCGCGATGGTCCCCGACGAGAAGAACTGTCCGGCGAACGACCGGTTGCTGACGACGCTGACGCTGGATATGCGGCTGTACGGGATCGACGTGAGGGCGATCTTCTCACCGACGAACGACTTGTCCATGATGACCACTCGCCGGTCGGTGAGGCCGATGAAGCCGGTGGAGACGCCGGTGGCGTCGTAGACGGCGATGATCGACTCGCCTTCCAGCAGTCCGGCCTGGATCTGTGCGAGCTGGTCCTTGCGGTCGAATACCGGATCGGTCATGGGTGCTCCCGTCACGTGAGGGGTGGGTGGACGGCCATGAGCCTATGCGTCGATGTCCATGTGTCGCTGCCGGGCAGCCGACAGTCGGCCGCATACTCCGCAATGGATCGACGGTGTCAGGGCCGGCGTCCGCGCGGGGTCACCAGCCCGGCCTCGTAACCGGCGATGACCAGTTGCGCCCGGTCCCGGGCCGACAGCTTCCACAACAGCCGTCCTATGTGGGTCTTCACCGTCGCGGGGCTCAGCCGCAGGGCCTCTGCGATCTCGGTGTTGGACAGACCGGACGTCACCAGCGTCAACACCTCCCGCTCCCGGTTGGTGATCCGCGCCAGGTCGACCGACGGGACGCGCGCCGGGACCGGGCGCCGGGCGAACTCCGAGATCAGGCGCCGGGTGACCGACGGCGCCAACAGGCCGTCACCGGCGGCGATCACGTCGATCGCCGACAACAGTTCCAGCGGCGGCGTGTCCTTCAGCAGGAAACCGCTCGCCCCGGCGCGCAACGCCTCGTACACATAGGAGTCGAGGTCGAATGTGGTGAGGATCAGCACCTTGACGGCGTCGGTCTCCGCGCAGATCCGCCGGGTCGCCTCGATCCCGTCCATCTCCGGCATGCGGATGTCCATGAGCACCACGTCGGGGAGCTCACGCAGCGCCGCCTCCACCGCCGCGACCCCGTTCTCGGCCTCCCCCACCGCGACCAGCCGGGGCGCGGTGTCCACCAGCAGCCGGAAACTGCCGCGCACCAACGCCTGATCGTCGGCGATCAGTACCCGCACCGGTGCCGTCACTCCGCCTCCCCCGCCGGAATCCGCGCCGCGACGGTGAACCCGCCGGACGGACCCGGCCCGGCCGACACCTCACCGCCGTACACGGCGACGCGTTCCCGCATCCCGGTGATGCCGTGCCCACGTCCGCCCGGTTCCCCGCCGCGCCCGGAGTCGGAGACGGTCACGACGACCTCGCCGCCGTCCATCGCCACCACGACCCGGCATTCCGGTACCCCGGCGTGCTTGATCACGTTCGTCACCGCCTCCTGCACGATCCGGTACACCGCCAGTTCGACCCCTTCGGGCAGCGGTTCGGCCACGGTAGCCGAGAGGTCCACCGCGACGCCCGCGACGGCCGCCCGGTCGACCAGTTCCCGCAGGTCGGTGAGCCGGGGCGCGGGCAGCAGCGCGCCCTCCGTGGCGTCGTCGGAGCCGTCCCGCAGCACGCCGAGCATGTGCCGCATCTCGACGAGCGCCTTGCGGCTGGTGTCCTCGATGACCCGCAGCGCCCTGGCCGCCTCCGGTGGGTCGGACTCGGCGACCAGCGCGGTCACCCCCGCCTTCACCGCGATCACGCTCATGCTGTGCGCGACGACGTCGTGGAGTTCCCGGGCGATCCGCAGCCGCTCCACCGTGACGGCCTGGCGGCGGCGTTCGGCCTCGTCCCGGGACACCGCGACGTCGTGGAGCCGTTTCACCTGGCCCAGCAACCACCCACCGAGGTTCAGGACGACGATGCTGATCAGCAGTCCGACCGTGCCGTACCAGCCGTCGGTGGGCAGGTACACCACGGTGATGGTGGTACCCGCGGCCGCGACGACGCCGGTCAGCGCGAGGGCGGAGCGGGCCGGGGGCCGTCGCGCCGCCACCTCGTACATGACCAGCGCGGTGAACGTGTAGGGCTCCCGGGTGGCACCCGACAGCGTGAACAACAGCATGGCGACCGTGGTGACCACCAGCGCCGCCAGCGGCCACCGGCGCCGCACCGCCACCGAGGCACCCACCGCAGTGGCGAGTACCGCGAACCACGCGAGGCCCGCCGGCAGCAACGGCCGGCCCTCGACACCCGCGACACTGGAGATGCCCCACAGCACGACCCCGGCACCGATTCCGAGCGCGACGTCCAGCACGGCGCGGCCGATGCCGCGCAGGCGGCGCGGCCAACCGGTTCGCGGAGGAGACGTCATGTCGGCCGACCCTAACGCGCCGCCACCGGACCCGCGTCGGACTCGCGGGGTCATACCCCGGTATGACGTCCCTGCGTCACGACGACCCGGCGCCCGACCCCGGCCGTAGCCGGGAATGACACCGTCACGGCGACGCGCCGGACCCCTTCCGGCGGGCATCGTGTCGCCATGATCGAAGTATCCGAACTGACCAAGCGTTTCGGTCGCCGCACCGCGGTCGACCGCTTGAGCTTCACGGTGAAACCGGGCCGGGTCACCGGGTTCCTGGGCCCCAACGGGGCGGGGAAGTCCACGACGATGCGGATGGTGCTCGGCCTCGACCGGCCGGACCGGGGGAGTGCCCGGGTGCTGGGGCGGCCCTACGACCGCATCGCCGAACCGCTGCGGCACGTCGGCGCCCTCCTGGACGCCGGGGCGATGCATCCGGGTCTGGCCGCGCGGGACCACCTCATCGCGTTGGCGCGCGCCAACCGGTTGGGTGCCGCCAGGGTGGACACCGTCCTGGAGCGGGTGGGGTTGACCGACGTGGGACGCCGACGGATCGGTGGCTTCTCACTCGGAATGCGGCAGCGACTCGGCATCGCGGCCGCCCTCCTGGGGGAACCGGAGGTGCTGCTGTTCGACGAACCCGTCAACGGCCTCGACCCGGAGGGGATCCGGTGGATCCGCGACCTCATGCGCGCCGAGGCCGCCACCGGGCGGACGGTCCTGGTGTCGAGTCACCTGATGAGCGAGATGCAGTTGACCGCCGATCACGTCCTGGTGATCGGGCGGGGCCGGTTGATCCTCGAATCGTCGATGGCGGACCTGGCGGAGCGGTTCCGGCGGGACGTCCTGGTCGCGGCCGCCGACCCGGTCGCCGCCGAGTCCGCCTTCACCGAGGCGGGAGGCGTCGTCGCCCCCGACCCGGAGGGCATGTCGGTGACCGGGTTGACCGCCGAACGGCTCGGTGAGATCGCGTTGCGACACGGGATCACGCTGCACCGCCTCACCCCCCGATCCGCGTCCCTTGAGGACAGTTACTTGCAACTCACGGCCGACGCCGTGGAGTTCCGCACCGGAGAGGAGTCCTGACGATGTCCGTCATCGCGTCCGAATGGCACAAGCTCCACCGCGTCCGGTCCAGCCGGGCACTGCTGGGGGCGATGTTCCTGGTGCTGGTGGGCAGCACCGGAATCGGTCACCTCATGGTCCGGACCTGGGACGGCATGTCCGCCGCCGACCGGATCCACACCGAGGCCGCCGACATCGGCATCCCCGTGATGCCGTTCGCGGAGTTCCTGTTCGGGGTCCTGGCGGCCCTCGTCGTCACGGCCGAGTACACCAGTGGCGCCATCCGTACGACCCTGGTCGCGGTGCCCCGGCGGGGCCGGCTGCTCGCGTCGAAGCTCGTGGTCGTACTGGGTGTCGCGGTCGTCGGCGGCCAGGCCGTCGCGTGGCTGACCGTGTTGGCGACCGACGTGCTCACCGCCGGGCGGCCCGCCCCGATCCGGCCGTGGGAGACCGTGGCGGACGCCGTGACACTCACCGTCGGCCGCGGCGTCGGGGTCGCGTTCATCGCGCTCGTCGGTTTCGGGCTGGGCTGGTTGCTGCGCGCCACCGCCGGGGCGTTGGTGACCATGACCGGACTGCTGTTCGTGGCGCCCATGCTGGCGTTCTTCCTGCCCGCGGACTGGGCGCGCCCGGTCTCGGCGACCCTCCCCACCAACCTCGCGGGCCAGTTGGTGGGCGCCGCCGGCCCGCAGGCGGTGTACTCGCCCGTCGCGGCCGGGGCCGTCATGGCGGCCTGGCTGCTGCTCGTCGTCGGCGGGGGCTGGCTCGCGTTCCGGTACCGCGACGCGTGACCGCCCTCCGGGGGCACCCGGCTCCGGGTGCCCCCGGAGTCGCGGCACCGGATTCGTCTCGCCCGGCCCCGGAAGACGGCACGACATCTAGGCTGACGCGAGACGGAAGGGGGACACTCATGGCCGACATCGCACTGCCCGAACCGGTCAGGCTGCTCGTCGCGGCGGTCAACGACGGCGACCTCGCCGGATTCGTCGGGGCGTTCACCGAGGACGGCGTCGTCGAGGACTGGGGCCGGGAGTTCACCGGTCACGAGCAGATCCGGGAGTGGAGCGAACGGGAGAGCATCGGGGTCCGGCAGACCTTCGACGTGCGGTCCGCCGAGGAGGACGGCGACGACGTCATGACCGTGATCGACGTGGGCGGCGACGGCTACAACGGCCTGTCTACGTTCCGGTTCACGCTCGACGGAGACCGGGTGTCGCGGATGCGCATCACCGAATGACGGTCCCGGACGGTGACGTACGTCACTTGTTACGGGCTTGACCCTCTCGCGACTGGAGGCCGGACGCTGGGCCGGTGCCGGTCGCCGACCGGCTTTCCGCCGGACGAGGAGAAGTCATGCCCACCCGCACCGTCACCATCGCACTCGAGGCCGGCAACGCCGCCGTTCCCGAACTCGGCAAGGCGTTGGCGGTCACGGGTGTCAACATCCGTGACGTCAAACTCCAGTACGACGCCGCCACCGCCGGGCAGCGCGGTGAGATCGTCCCCGTCGTCGTCACCGTCGCCGAGGACCGCGGTTTCACCCTGCGGTACAAGACACCGCCGACGTCGTTCCTCATCAAGCGGGAACTCGGACGCGGCGGTTCCGCCACGCCCGGGACAGACATCGTCGGTGAACTGTCGCAGCGGCAGCTCCGTGCCGTCGCCGAACGCAAACTCCCGGACCTCAACACCACCGACCTGGCCGCCGCGATGCGGATCGTCGCCGGGACGGCGCGTTCGATGGGGGTGCGTATCGCCGATGCCTGACCGGACGGGCCGTCTCCGGGATCTGGAACCGGGGATCGGTTGGGCGGCGGAACTGTTGCGCGACCCCCGGCACCCCGGTTTCGCGGCGGTCGTCGCCGCCGGCGATCCCGAGGTGGCGGCGCGTGCGCTCAACCGGTTGCTGGCGGCGACCACCGCGGGGCTGCGGCTACGCCGCACGGGGGAGCACTGGCAGGTGGTGATGGTGACCGAGACCGGACCGGACCGGGCGGCCTCGGCGGCGTCGGCGCTCGCGCGACTGGTCGCCCGCGACGGCTGGCGCCGGTTGAAACGCTGCGCCGCGGACGGTTGCGGGGCCGGGTTCGTCGACCGCACGGCCGCGGTCGGCCGCAAGTACTGTTCGGGGCATTCCCGGCACGGTTGAGAATCCCCCGGGCCGGTGGCGGTTTTCTTCAAGCCGCCGGTCGGAGCCGGGAATACGATCGCGCCATGAACACGGACACCACGAACCCGGTCCGGCTGGCGATGACCACCGTCGACTGTGCGGACCCGAAACCTCTGGGCGAGTTCTACTCGCGGCTGCTGGGGTGGGAGATCACGTACCAGGACGACAACGCGGTGATGCTCTCCGGCGGCGACGGTCCCGCGCTCGGCTTCGGCAGGGTCGACGAGTACACGCCGCCGCCGTGGCCGGACCCGCACGGCGCGAAGGCGTTCCACCTCGACCTGTCGGTGGCGGACATCCCCGCCGCGGAGCGCCGGGCCGTGGAACTGGGGGCCACCGTCCCCGACTTCCAACCCGGCGGCGACCGGTGGCGGGTCCTGCTGGACCCGGCGGGCCGGCCGTTCTGCCTCGCCACCTGGCCGGAGTGACCCGCCGGGTCTCGGTGAAGGTACCGGCGGAACTCGAACGACGGCGTGCTCGTTCAAGTTCCGCCCAGATACTTGAATCACGACCCACGCCATTCAAGTTCTCCCGCAAAACTGGAATCGCTGCCCGGCGGGGGCGGGGTACCACGCCTTGGCAGGGGCGACGTATCGGTTCCGATGTCGTCGGCGGTGGCCTCTTACGGCGGGGATCTTCGCATCCTGTGCCCAGGCGTGCCGTCGCGTTACGCTCCCGGCATGACGCGGGTGCTGATCACCGGGATGTCCGGCGTGGGGAAGTCGACGGTGCTCCGCGTGCTCGCCGGGCGGGGTCTTCACACCGTCGACACCGACTACGACGGATGGTGCGGACCCGCCGACGGCACCCCTCCCGACCGTCCCGAGACCCGGCCGGGCTGGGTGTGGCGGGAGGACCGGATGCGGCGGTTGCTGACCGGGACGACCGGTCCGCTGTACGTCGGCGGCTGCGTCGAGAACCAGGCCGTGTTCTACCGCCACTTCGACCACGTCGTGCTGTTGAGCGCGCCCGAGGACGTGGTACTCCACCGGTTGGCCACCCGCGCCACCAACGACTACGGCAGGCACCCTGACGAACTGGCCCGGGAACTGGAGCAGCGCCGCACCGTCGAACCGTTGCTGCGGGCCGGTGCCACCCTGGAGATCGACACCACCGCGCCGCTGGCCGACGTCGTCGACCGCCTCACCGCCCTTATCGACTGTCGAGGCTCGTGGGATCGCCCGGTTCCGCCACTTTGAATCCACCTTCCGAACCGTGGGCCATGTGCTCGGCTCGGCGAGCATTGAAATCGCAGGACTCCACGCCGAGCGGGGGTGCGTCGTTCGGCGCGACTTCGGTACTGCCCTTCCTGGCAACGGCAACTTCAAGGGATCGGATCTGTCGTACGCACGTGCGCGTGTCATCACACGACAACGGGGCCGCTTCGGTCGGAGGCCCTCACCCGGTGGGGCCGTACCACTGCAGTGGTTGGCCTGTGACCGCGCCGATACGCGTGAAGTCGTGGTCGCGGTGAAGGAGTGTCAGGTTCTGGAGCTCCGCGGTCGCGGCGACCACCAGATCCACCGGTCCGGCGCTGCGGTGTTCGCCGTGTTCGGTGAGCGTGTGCTGTACCTGCCAGGCTCGGTCGTAAGCCCGGTCGTCGATGGGAACCCAGCCGAAAAGGGAGCGAAGGTCCTCGATGCCTCGTGTGCGGTCGGCAAGGGACCGGGCGCTGAAGAAGAATTCGAGCTCGGTGATCGGACATGTCGCTATGAGCCCGGCGATCGCCGCCTGGTCCCAGCCGAACCGGTCGGCGTCAGGACGCATGAACCGGCCAGTGCACTGGTGCCGATCAGATACCGGCAAGGGTCACCAGCGATACTCTGTCTTCGATTCGAGTAGGCCGAGGTCGAATCCGCCGCTGTGGGCGGCTTCGCGCAATCTCGTCAAAGCGAGTGCTCTTCTTCGATGTTCCAAGACCTCGCGTAGTGCGGAGTTCACCGTCTCCTTCTTCGTCGTGGTGCCGAGTGCCTGCATCACTTCGGAGAGCAGGCCGTCGTCCAAGTCGATCACGGTCCGACTCATGGTCACCCCCCGGTGGTGATATCGGATGTGTCGATCAAACATCTCACAGCGTATATACGCCGTCGCCGGGTCGCGAAGGCCGTGATGTGGCGGCGTGCCGTCGCGTTACGCCGCCGGCATGACGCGGGTGCTGATCACCGGGATGTCGGGCGTGGGGAAGTCGACGGTGCTCCGCGAGCTCGCCGGGCGGGGTCTTCACACGGTCGACACCGACTACGACGGGTGGTGCGGACCCGCCGACGGCACCCTCACCGAACGTCGGAAGCCGGTTCGACCGGCCCGAACTGAACCAACCGCCGCCGGGATGCCTCCGGACCTCTCTACGTGGGAACCGACACGCCCTCACGGCCGTGCATCAAACGTGCAACACGTGTCGGTAAACACCGGTCGGGAAGGGTGCGATACGCCAAACGCGACTGACGTTCCACTAAGGTGGTCGCAGTCGCGTTATGGCTGGTGAATGCAGTTATGAAGTGGCGGAGGATAGGGGATTCGAACCCCTGAGGGCTTGCACCCAACCCGCTTTCCAAGCGAGCGCCATAGGCCACTAGGCGAATCCTCCGTGAGGGAGGATACGCGATCGCTCGTTCGTGATGCCAGCGGGTAAAGGTGACGCGGTCCACCGGGGGGGACGTCACGTTCCGGGCGGTCCGGCGGGTCGTATCGGTGTCGGGTTCGAGAGGAAGGGGACCGACGTGAACCGATGGTGGCGACTGATCCTGGTGCTGAGTGCGCTGGTGTTCCTGGTTCCGGGCGTGTGGGCGTTCGGTTGGCCCCGGTCGTTCTACGAGTACGTGGCACGTTTCGAGCCGTTCAACCTGCACCTGTTCCACGACGCCGGCGCCTTCCAGATCGGCATCGGCGCGGCACTGCTGGCCGCGGTCGTGTGGCGGGACGCGCTGCTGGTGGGGTTGTTCGGTGGAGCCGTGGGCGCGGTCGTGCACGGCGTCTCGCACATCGTCGACCGGAACCTGGGCGGCAACCCGGCCGACCCCTGGGTGTTGAGCGCGCTGGCGGTACTGCTCACGGTCGCGACGGCGGTGCGGTTCGCGGCCGTGTACCGCACCGAACCGGACGACGGCGGTGACGTGGCGAGCACCCGGACCTGAGCGCCGGGTGAGACCGGCACCTCGCCACGGGTGCCCCTTGCCCGGTCCCGGCCGGGGGCACGGCGCACAATGGCGGGGTGATTCCCAACGTTCTGGCCGCCCGTTACGCCTCCGCCGACATGACCGCGCTGTGGGACCCGGCGGCGAAGATCCGCGCCGAACGTCGGCTGTGGCTGGCGGTGTTGAAGGCGCAGGCGGAGCTGGGCGTCCCGGTTCCCGACGGTGTCGTCGCCGACTACGAACGGGTCGCCGACCAGGTGGACCTGGCGTCGATCGACGCCAGGGAACGGGTGACGCGGCACGACGTGAAGGCCCGCATCGAGGAGTTCGGCGCGCTCGCCGGGCACGAGCACATCCACAAGGGCATGACCAGCCGCGACCTGACCGAGAACGTCGAACAGCTGCAGATCCGGGACTCGCTGCGGCTCGTCCGCGACCGGATGGTGGCCACGGCGGCCCGGCTGGCGCGACTGGCCACCGAACACGCCGAACTGGCCATGACGGGCCGCTCCCACAACGTGCCCGCTCAGGCGACCACCCTCGGCAAACGGTTCGCGTCGGCCGCCGAGGAGCTGCTTGCCGCCTACCGCCGGGTCGAGGACCTGCTGCGGTCGTACCCGCTGCGGGGGATCAAGGGACCGGTCGGGACCTCCGCCGACCAGCTCGACCTGTTCGACGGCGACCTGGCGAAGCTGGCGGAACTGGAGTCGCGCGTGGCGGCCCACCTGGGGTTCGCGAACGTGCTGGACAGCGTCGGGCAGGTGTATCCGCGTTCGCTCGACTACGACGTGGTGTCGGCGCTCGTGAATGCCGCCGCCGGTCCGTCCTCGCTGGCGGTGACGATCCGGCTCATGGCGGGCGCGGAACTGGCGACCGAGGGCTTCAAGGCGGGCCAGGTCGGGTCGTCCGCGATGCCGCACAAGATGAACACCCGTTCCACCGAGCGGGTCAACGGCATGATGGTGCTGTTGCGCGGGTACGCGTCGATGGTGGCGGAACTGGCCGGCGGCCAGTGGAACGAGGGCGACGTGTCGTGCTCGGTGGTGCGGCGGGTCGCGTTGCCGGACGCGTTCTTCACCGCGGACGGCCTGTTCATGACGTTCCTCACCGTCCTCGACGAGTTCGGGGCGTACCCGGCCGTCATCTCCCGGGAACTCGACCGGTACCTGCCGTTCCTGGCCACCACCAAGATCCTGTTGGCGGCGGTGCGTGGCGGCGTGGGGCGGGAGACCGCGCACGAGGTCATCAAGCAGCACGCCGTGCCGGTGGCGCTGGCGATGCGGGAGAAGGGCACCACCGGGAACGACCTGCTGGACCGGCTGGCGGCAGACGGGCGGCTCGGCCTGGACCGGGCCCGGCTCGGCGCGCTCATCGACGAACCGTTGCGTTTCACCGGTGCCGCGTCGGCTCAGGTCGCCTCGGTCGTGGAGCGGGTCGGCGAGATCGTGGCGGCGCACCCCGACGCCGCCGGGTACACGCCCGAGGCGATCCTCTGATCCCTCCCGTGGTGGCGTCGGCCACCCGGAACGGGTCGTGGCCGGACCCGCATGCGCCCCGGATCCGTTCCGGGCGTGGGAATCCGAGGGCGTCGGCGGGTAACCGGGTGCGCTGAGACGCGGGCCATGTCCCCGGGGGCGGGTTGGCGGCCTCCCAAGCTGCGCATATTCTTGTGAACGGGTTTTTTCATCTATCGACAGGAGCGGGGCTGTGACGCGCGTCGTCGTCGACGTCATGCTCAAGCCGGAAATTCTGGATCCGCAGGGCGAGGCGGTGGTGAACGCGCTGCCACGTCTGGGAGCCGGTCAGGTCGCCTCGGTGCGGATCGGGAAGCGTATCGAGCTTGAATTCACCGAGGGCACTGACGAGAAGGTCATGCGGGAGCAGGCCACCGAGATCGCGGACAAGCTGTTGGCGAATCCGGTCATCGAGGACTTCACGGTCCGCTTGCCGGACGCGTCCGAGGCGGAGCCCACCGCATGAGCCCGCGCATCGGGGTCGTGACCTTCCCCGGTTCCCTGGACGACGTCGACGCCGCCCGTGCGGTCCGGCTCGCCGGGGCGACGCCGGTGTCGCTGTGGCATGACGACAGTGCGCTGCGCGGGGTCAACGCGGTGATCCTCCCCGGCGGGTTCTCCTACGGCGACTATCTGCGGTGCGGGGCGATCGCCCGGTTCTCCGCCGTCATGGAGACCGTCGTGGACGCCGCCCGGGGTGGGCTGCCGGTCTTGGGGATCTGCAACGGTTTCCAGATCCTGTGCGAGTCGCACCTGCTTCCCGGGGCGCTCACCCGCAACCGGGAACTGCACTTCCGTAACCGTGACCAGGCGTTGGAGATCGGCAACACCGGCACCGCCTGGACCGGCGCGTTCACGCCCGGGCAGCGGATCGTGGTGCCGGTGAAGAACGGCGAGGGCTGTTTCGTCGCCGACACCGCGACCCTCGACGCGCTGGAGGCGGAGAACCGGGTGGTGGCCCGGTACGTCGAAGGCAACCCGAACGGGTCGCAGCGTGACATCGCCGGTATCTGCAACGAGGCCGGCAACGTGGTCGGCATGATGCCTCACCCGGAGCACGCCGTCGAGCGGCTCACCGGTCCGTCGACGGACGGGCTGGGTGTGTTCACGTCCGTTCTCGCCCATCTGGGAGCAACCACCGTATGAGCACCGTGGAATCCGCCGGCGTGGTGGACACCGTCGGCCGCGCCCAGGCCACACCGGACGAACCGCAGCCGTTCGCCGAGCTGGGGCTGCGGGAAGACGAGTATCAGCGCATCCGTGACGTGCTCGGCCGCCGGCCGACGCAGGCCGAGCTGGCGATGTACTCGATCATGTGGAGCGAGCACTGCTCGTACAAGTCGAGCCGGGTGCACTTCTCGCAGTTCGCGGAGAAGAGCCCGAAGACCGACCGGTTGTTGGCCGGTATCGGCCAGAACGCCGGCGTGGTGCGCGTGAGCGACGACCTGGCGGTCAGTTTCAAGGTGGAGAGCCACAACCACCCGAGTTTCGTGGAGCCGCATCAGGGTGCCGCGACCGGTATCGGCGGTATCGTCCGCGACATCCTGGCGATGGGCGCGCGGCCGGTGGCGGTGATGGATCCGCTGCGGTTCGGTGAGGCGTCGCATCCCGACACGGCCCGGGTGCTTCCGGGTGTCGTGGCGGGCATCTCGCAGTACGGCAACAGCCTGGGCCTGCCCAACATCGGCGGCGAGGTGGTCTTCGACCCGTGTTACCAGGGGAATCCGCTGGTGAACGCGTTGTGTGTCGGTGTGCTGCCGGTGAGCCGGTTGCAGAACATGGCGGCGTCCGGGGTCGGCAACGTCGTGGTGCTGTTGGGCGCCAAGACGGGCCGTGACGGTATCGGCGGCGTGTCGGTGCTGGCGTCGGCGACGTTCGGCGACGACGCGGGCGCCGCGCGCCCGAGCGTGCAGGTCGGTGACCCGTTCATCGAGAAGCTGCTGATCGAGTCGTGCCTGGAGATGTACGACGCGGGCCTGATCACCGGCATCCAGGACCTCGGCGGCGCCGGGTTGACCTGCGCGTTGTCGGAGACGGCCGCCGCGGCGGGCCTGGGGATGCGCGTGGCGTTGGAGCGGGTCCCGTTGCGTGAGGCGTCGATGCTGCCGCACGAGATCCTGGCGAGCGAGTCGCAGGAGCGGATGCTGCTGATCGTCGAGCCGTCCAAACTGGACGAGGTGTTGGCGGTCGCCCGTAAGTGGGGCGTGCTGGCCACCGCCATCGGCGAGGTCATGCCGCCCGCCGCCGACACCGGTCCCCGCCTGATCGTCGACTGGCACGGCGCGACCGTGGTCGACTGCCCGCCGGGCAGCCTCGCCGACGACGGGCCGGTGTACCGGCGCCCGATGCGGCCCCCGGCCGACCGGGACCTGGTGGCGGTGGACCGCGCGGAGACGCTGCCGCGTCCCGCCGACGCGGAGGAGCTGAAGGCCACGCTGCTGCGGATGGCGGGCTCCCCGAACCTGTGCGACAAGACGTGGGTGACCGAGCAGTACGACCGTTACGTGCGCGGCAACACGGTTCTGGCGCAGCCCGAGGACGCCGGTGTGATCCGGTTGTCGGAGGAGTCGGGCCTGGGCATCGCGCTCAGCACCGACGGCAACGGCCGGTACGCCAAGCTGGACCCGTACGCGGGCGCGCAGTTGGCGTTGGCGGAGGCGTACCGGAACGTCGCGGTCACGGGCGCGAACCCGATCGCCATCACGAACTGCCTCAACTTCGGTTCCCCCGAGGACCCGGAGGTCATGTGGAGTTTCGGTGAGGCGGTGCGCGGCCTGGCCGACGGCTCGGCGGCACTGGGGATCCCGGTGACCGGCGGGAACGTGAGCTTCTACAACCAGACCGGCATGGTGCCGATCCACCCGACGCCCGTGGTGGGTGTGCTCGGTGTCCTGGACGACGTGTCGCGGCGGTTGTCGAGCGGGTTCGCCAACGACGGCGACCGGATCCTGCTGCTGGGCGAGACCCGGCCGGAACTGTCCGGTTCGGAGTGGGCGTGGCAGGAACACCGGCACCTGGGGGGTACGCCCCCGGAGGTGAACCTGGTCGCGGAGCAGGCGTTGGCGTCGGTGCTGCGCCGGGCGGCCGAGGTGGAGTTGTTCTCCGGTGCGCACGACCTGTCGGACGGCGGCCTGGCGCAGGCGCTGCTGGAGTCGGTGCTGCGTCACGGTGTCGGTGCCCGGGTGCGGCTTCCCGACGGCCTCGACGACTTCGTCTGGTTGTTCAGCGAGTCCACCGCGCGCGCGATCGTGACGGTGCCGCGCGGGCACGAGGCGGCGGTGCGGGCGTTGTGCGAGGAGAACGACGTGCCGTGGCAGCCGCTGGGAATCGTCGACTCCAAGATGGACGGGCTCGACGTGGACGGCCTGTTCTCGGTGTCGGTGGAGGAGATGCGGGAGGCGTGGCAGCCGACGCTGCCGGCGCTGTTCGACCGTTCGGCCACGCCGGCGACCTGATCGGCTCGGCGGGCCTGGCCGTGACGTCGGCCGGTCCGCCGAACGGTCCAGGCCCGCGTATCGGTTTCATGACGTTCCCGGCTATCCGCTGGCGTCCGGTTCGTCGCCGGATTAGGTTGACGCTACAGCGCCGACGGTCAGGGGGAACGTATGCAGGAGTCAACGGTGTTCGCCGGCTTCGCCTCCGCGGTCAACCCGACCGCGGAGGAACTGCGCGCCTGGGCGAACGACCCGGCGGCGGGACCGCCGCAGATCGCGGCGCAGTGGGACCTGCTGCTGGCGGACGATCCGCTCATGCCGACGCTCGTGGAGTTGGCCGCGGATCCGATGTGCCCCAAACGGACCTTCGCCCTGCACTGTCTGTACCTCTACGCCGCCGACGCGGTGCGCACCGGATTCCGGGCGCATCCGCGACGCAGGGTCCGGCGGTTGCTGGAGCAGGCGGCGGCCACTCAGGACGCCTGGGTGCTGTTGTGGGTCCACAACACCAAGGCGTTGATCTCGGACCCGGAACTGTTCGACTACAAGGAATGGTGCCAGGGCGGGTTGGCCCGTAGGCCGCGCCGGCTGTGAGCGCGTTTCGGCCGGGCGTGACGTCACGCCCGGCCGGCCTGGTGTTGGGGTGTTCACTTCGCCAGGAGTGTGGCGAGTTCGTTGAAGAAGTGGTTCCAGCCTTCGGTGGCGGCGTCGAGTTGGTCTTCGGGGAGTGGGCCGAC
>NZ_VLLL01000005.1:1163141-2076129 GCF_007994225.1 Stackebrandtia albiflava | reverse complement strand
CCTCTGGTGTGCCAGTTGTCCCGCCAGGGGCACGGCTGGTTAGCTACGTTCGGAAGAGATAACCGCTGAAAGCATCTAAGCGGGAAACTCGCTTCAAGATAAGGTCTCCGACACCTTCGGGTGTGAAGGCCCCCAGCTAGACGACTGGGTTGATAGGCCAGAAATGTAAGCACAGCAATGTGTTCAGTTGACTGGTACTAACAGGCCGACCACTTAACACACCACACGCGATACGACGCACCCACTATACGAACCTGAAACCACACACCACCCCCACACACGCGTGGGGGACGGCCACCACCCCCTTTGGGGTGGACAGGCACACGGTGACACGTGGCACACGAACGTGCCGGCGGCCACAGCAGAAGGGAAACACCCGGTCCCATCCCGAACCCGGAAGTTAAGCCTTCCCGCGCCGATGGTACTGCCCCCGACAGGGAGTGGGAGAGTAGGACACCGCCGGACAAAAACAACAGAAGCCGGGTTGACCTCGATGAGGTCAACCCGGCTTCGTCATGCCCGGAACACGGACCCTGACGCACATACTGCGGGCGACGGGGTTAAGGTGGCGTCCTCTGGGGCAACCGGTTCTTGCGGTGCGAGTACACCGCCGAAGATCAATCGATATTGAAATTGCACAGCGGCCCGTCGCGGTTTCGTCCCGGCGGTAGGAAAGGTGATCGCCATGGCTTCCGATGATTCACGCCGAAACGACGAGGGTTCCGATCGGCGACGGGACGACGACCGCAAGGGCGGCCGTGGCGGCTTCTCCTCCGGTCAAGGTGGAAAGCACGGTGGACGATCGGACCGGGATCGCGGTGCGTCGCGCGACGATCGCGCCCCCCGCTCCGGTGGCTTCCGTGGTGGCGATGACCGTCGCTCGGGTGGCGGTTTCCGTGACCGTGATGACCGCGGTCCGCGCTCTGGTGGTTTCCGTGGTGGTGACGATCGCCGTTCCGGTGGGGGCTTCCGTGACCGCGACGATCGTGGCCCCCGTTCGGGTGGTGGGTTCCGAGGCGGCGATGACCGTCGCTCCGGTGGCGGTTTCCGTGACCGTGATGACCGCGGTCCGCGCTCTGGTGGTTTCCGTGGTGGTGACGATCGCCGTTCCGGTGGGGGCTTCCGTGACCGTGACGATCGCGGTCCGCGCTCGGGTGGCGGCTTCCGTGACCGTGATGACCGTGGCCCGCGTTCCGGTGGTTTCCGTGGCAGCGACGACCGTCGCTCTGGTGGTTTCCGCGACGACCGTGGCCCCCGTGCCGGCGGTGGGTTCCGCGACCGCGATGACCGCGGTCCCCGTTCGGGTGGTGGCTTCCGTGGTGGCGATGACCGCCGTTCCGGTGGGGGCTTCCGTGACCGTGATGACCGTGGCCCCCGTTCCGGTGGTTTCCGTGGCAGCGACGACCGTCGTTCCGGTGGCGGCTTCCGCGACCGCGACGACCGTGGCCCCCGTTCCGGTGGTTTCCGTGACCGTGATGACCGTGGTCCACGCTCCGGTGGGGGCTTCCGCGATCGTGATGACCGCGGCCCGCGTTCCGGCGGTTTCCGTGACCGCGACGATCGCGGTCCCCGTTCCGGCGGGTTCCGCGACCGCGATGACCGTGGCCCGCGTTCGGGTGGTTTTAGGGGCGGTGACGATCGCCGTTCTGGTGGCGGTTTCCGTGACCGTGACGACCGTGGCCCGCGCTCCGGTGGGTTCCGAGGTGGCGATGACCGTCGCTCCGGTGGCGGCTTCCGCGACCGTGACGACCGTGGCCCGCGCTCCGGTGGGTTCCGCGATGCCGGCCCGGTGGTCGATCCCGACGGCGACGTGACGGAACTGTCGGCGGAAGCGGCGACCGCGGACCCGGTGCACGCGCCCGAGGTGACCGATCAACCGACAGAGGCCGTGGAGCAGAACGAGCCCGCCGTGTCCGCCGATGAACCAACACCCGACCCGGTCCACGCCCGGCCCGACGCCGCCGAGACGGAGCCGGCCGACGAGCCGGTCGAGGACTACGACGAGCGGGGTGAGATCCCGGTACCGGAGGACGTCGACTACCGGGACCTGGACGCCGACACACGCGCCGGTCTGCGCTCGCTGCCCAAGGGCCTGGCCGAGAACACCGGTCGGCGCCTCGTCGCGGCGGGCCGCCTGCTGGACGAGGACCCCGAACGGGCACTCGCGCACGCCTTGGTGGCCCGACGTCTCGCGTCCCGGATCGCCGTCGTCCGTGAGGCGGTGGGTGTCACCGCGTACCACGCCGGGCAGTGGCAGCTGGCCATCGGCGAACTGCGCACCGCGCAACGCCTCACCGGCACTCGCGCCCACCTCGCGATGATCGCTGACGCCGAGCGGGCACTGGGACGGCCGGAAAGGGCCGTCGACGCCTACCGCGACCTGGAAGGCGCCAAGGTCGACGACGAGACCAGGATCGAACTGCTCATCGTGGCGGCCGGCGCCCGCCGCGACATGGGGCAGGGGGCCGCCGCGGTGGCGATGCTGCAGGTCCCCGAACTCGAATCGAATCGTGCCGAGCCGTGGTTGCCGCGGTTGCGGTACGCGTTCGCGGACGCGTTGGCCGAACAGGGCCGGGTCGCCGAGGCACGGGAGTGGTTCACCCGGGTCGCTGCGTCCGACGAGGACGACGAACTCGGGGCCGGTGAACGACTGTTGGAGCTGGAGGGCGTCGCGTGGCTCGCCGAGCCCGACGACGACGATCGGCCCGTCGACTGATGTGGACCGCCACCCGGGATGATCCCGGGTGGCGGTCCTTTACGCTGTCTGGATGGCTGACGAGACCACGTGGTTGTGGAGCGAACCCGAGCGGTTGACCGCACGCCATGATTCGGCTCTCCTGGACCTCGACGGCGTGGTGTACCTGTTGGGTGAGCCGATCCGGCAGGCACCGGAGGCCATCGAGTCACTTCGTGCCGCCGGGGTCCCCCCAGTCTTCGTCACGAACAACGCGTCCCGTAGTGCCACGGAGGTGGCCGCGCTGCTCTCGGAACGCGGTGTGCCCGCCGAACCGGACGAGGTGCGTACCTCGGCGCAGACGGTCGCGGTGTTGCTGCGGGAGCGCCTGCCCTCGGGGAGCAACGTCATGGTCGTGGGGACCTCGGCGTTGGCCGCCGAGATCTCGTCGGTGGGGCTCCGGCCGGTGTGGCCGGCCGAGTCGACGGCGGTGGCCGCCGTCGTGCAGGGCTTCGGGCCCGGTATCGGGTGGGAACAGCTCGCCGAGGCCGCCGTGGCGGTGCGGGAGGGCGCACTGTGGGCCGCCACCAACCCCGACCGTACGATGCCGTCTCCGCGTGGTGAACTCCCCGGCAACGGTTCCCTGGTGTCGGTGGTGGCGGCCGCGGTGGGCCGATCACCGGATCTGGTCGCGGGCAAGCCGGGGCCGCTGATGTTCCGCCAGGCGGCCGAACAGGCGGGCGCGCGCCGGCCGCTCGTGGTGGGCGACCGTTGGGACACCGACATCGCCGGCGGTAACGCGGCGGGGTATCCGGGTCTGATGGTGTTGAGCGGTTCCATGTCACCGTGGGACGTCTTGGCGACGCCGCCGCACGCGCGCCCCCGGTACCTGGCGTGGGATCTGGGCGGCGTGAACGATCCACATCCGGTCGTGGGCCGTGACGGTGACGGCTCGGTGCGGTGCGAGGGGTGGCGGGTCTCCGAGACGGCGGGGGTCGTGCGGTTGGCGGGCGCGGGTGATCCGCTGGACGCGTTGCGGGCGCTCGCGGAGTTCACCTGGGGGCGTACCCCCGCCCCGCCGGAGAACGCGGTAGGCGGCGGGGTCGCACCGCGAAAGCACGACGGGGATCTGACCCCTCAGATCCCCGTACCGGAGGCCGCCGGCGATACGGCGGCTCAGGCTCTGGACGTGCTCGGATTGTCCAACCAGCCGGAGTTACATCAACTTCTTGAGCTTCAGCATGTCCAGCAGGCTGGCCTTGAGCTTGACCTTGCCGCTGGCGTACGCCTTCCCGAGTTCCAGGCGCCCGTCGACCAGGGCGACGAGTTCGTCGCTGCCGGTGATGAGACGGATCTGGGCGTCGGGGTCGTCTCCCTCGGCGATGCCGCCGAGTTCGCCGCCGCTGAACCGGCCGTGGAAGGAGATCTGAAGGTCGGTGATGTCGCAGGCCAGCCGCCGGTCGAGGTCGGGCTTGTTCTTGACCTTCTCATTGTTGGCGGCGATGTGCTTGGCCAACCTCTCCAGGGCCTTCTTGCAGTCTTCGGCTGTCGCCATCTCAATCTCCACAGTTCTTTGGGGAATACCAACGCACCGCACCGTACCGCATCGGTTTCGGACGCCTTCCGGTTGTGTGACGCCGAAAACGTCCATCGATGGACTGCGTGGTGTTCGCAGGTGGAATCGGTGGTGAGAGTGGGTTCTGCGGTCCGGTTCCGGTCGTGGGAAGGTAGCGTAGCGGAGAACCCTTCCGAAGGAGGCAGACGATGCAGGACGCGTGGCGCGCTTATCTCGAGCTGGTGCTCGGTGTGACCGAGGCGTCCCGGAAGAAGGCGGCACAGGTCATCCGGTCGCTCGCCGATCAGAGCGGGGCGAAGGTCGAGGATCTGCAGGGCATGGCGGAGGACCTGTTGAACGCGGGGACCGCGAACCGGGAGAACCTGACCAAGCTGATCCGGTTCGAATTGGATCGTGCTCTCGGGAAGGTCGGGTTGGCGACGTCGGAGGAGGTCGCCGACCTGAACGACAGGATCCGCGACCTGGAGATCCAGTTGCGGGACGCCCGGGAACGGGCGGCGGCGGCCGAGGGCCGGCCCGCGACGGCCGCCGGGAAGACGACTGCGAAGAAGGCGGCCAAGAAGACCGTGAAGAAGACGGTCAAGAAGGCGTCGGCGGCCAAGAAGTCCACCGCCAAGAAGTCCACGGCGAAGAAGACCACCGTGAAGAAGACCGCCAAGCGGGCCCCCGGATCCTCCGGTGGGGCGGCGTGATGGGGTTCTCCCCGGCCGACCTGGCGCGGCGTTCGGAGGTCCCGGACCCGGCCGACATCGGGGACGTACTGGCCGAGGCCGAGGCGGCGTTGGCCGGATTGGACGCCCTGGACCGATTGGCGACCCCGGAGCACGTCGCGGTGTTCGAGACGGTGCAGCAGGTCCTCGCCGACACGCTGACGGCCGTCGACGAGGCATGACCGGAGGAGGGGCCGCCGATGGCGGCGCGTAGGCGGCTCGACGCCGAACTCGTGAGGCGGAAGCTGGCGCGTTCCCGGGCACACGCCGCGGAACTGATCGACGCCGGGAAGGTCCGGGTCCGGGGATTGCCGGCGGGGAAGGCCGCCGCCGGTGTGGACCCGGCCGATCCGATCGTCGTGGCCGACGCCGGCGACGACTACGTCTCCCGCGGTGCCCACAAACTCCGCGGTGCCCTGGCCGCCTTCGGTGATGTCGGTGTGTCGATCGAAGGTCGCCGGTGTCTGGACGCGGGCGCGTCCACCGGCGGGTTCACCGACGTGTTGTTGCGGGAGGGCGCCGCCCAGGTCGTCGCCGTCGACGTCGGGTACGGCCAGTTGGCGTGGTCGTTGCAGAGCGATCCGCGTGTGGTGGTGCGAGACCGCACCAATGTGCGGTCGTTGTCGCCCGACGACGTCGGGGGGCGCGTCGACGTGACGGTCGCGGACCTGTCGTTCATCTCGCTGCGGCTGGTGCTTCCCGCGCTGGCGGAGTGCACGCGACCCGACGGGTTCATCCTGCCGATGGTCAAGCCCCAGTTCGAGGTCGGTCGCGGCCGCGTGGGCTCGGGCGGGGTGGTGCGGGACCCCCGGGTGCGGGCCGACGCGGTCGTGGACGTGGCCGCGGCCGCCGCCGAACTGGGTTGGGTCGCGGTGGACGTGGTGGCGTCGCCGCTGCCGGGTCCGTCGGGGAACGTGGAGTTCTTCTGCGCGTTGCGCCGGGACGCCGAACCGATGACGGAGGAGCGGATCCGTTCGGTGGTGGTGGGTGTGTCGGGTCCGGAGGAGGCGTCGGGATGAGCGGTGGGCGGCGCCGGGTCCTGTTGGTGACCCACACGGGGCGGGCGGACATCGCCGAGCAGACCGCGGTGGTCGCGGAGGCGTTGTCCTCGGCCGGTTTCGAGGTGCGGGCGTTGGCGAAGGAGGCCGCCGAGCTGGGCCGGGTCTCGGTGGTGGAGAGTGACCCCGCGACGGCCGCGCAGGACGTGGAGATGGTTCTGGCGCTGGGTGGGGACGGGACGTTCCTGCGGGCGGCGGAGTTGGCGCGTCCGACGGGCACGCCGTTGCTGGGTGTGAACCTGGGCCGGGTCGGTTTCCTCGCCGAGGCGGAGGTCACCGACGTCGGTGTCGCGGTGGAGCGGATCGCCGCGTGTGACTACCGCGTGGAGGAGCGGTTGACGGTGGACGCGGAGGTCACCCACGAGGGTCGTGTCGTGGGGCGTACCTGGGCGTTGAACGAGGCCACCGTGGAGAAGGGTGAGCCGTCCCGGATGCTCGAGGTCCTGATCGAGGTGGACGGCCGGAGCCTGTCGCGGTACGGGTGCGACGGTGTGGTGTGCGCGACGCCGACGGGTTCGACGGCGCACGCCATGTCGGCGGGTGGTCCGGTGGTCTGGCCGGAGGTCGAGGCGCTGTTGCTGGTTCCGATCAGCGCGCACGCGTTGTTCTCGCGTCCGTTGGTGGTGTCGCCCCGTTCGGTGATCCGGGTGACGGTGGAGCCCTACGCGCCGCCGGCGGTGCTCAGTTGCGACGGTCGGCGTGCCGTGCGGTTGCCTCCGGGGAGCTCGGTGACGGTGCGGCGCGGAGTGGAGCCGGTGCGGGTGGTCAGGTTGGCCGATCGGCCGTTCACGGATCGGTTGGTCGCGAAGTTCGACCTGCCGGTGGACGGTTGGCGCGGGCATCGGTTGGCGTGACGTGCCGGTGGCGTGGGGGTCGTTCTACTGCCGTTGTGTCGCAACGTGTCCGGTCGGTCACCGATGGTCGGCGCCGGGTGTGAACTCCGACTGGAATGTGTCGGCGGTGGCTACTAGGGTCTTTAACCGTGCTGGATGAGCTTCGCATTACCGGACTCGGGGTTATCGAGGACGCGACGTTGCCGTTGTCCGACGGCTTGACGGTGATCACCGGTGAGACCGGCGCGGGTAAGACGATGGTGGTGGCCGGACTGGGGTTGCTGTTCGGCGGCCGGGCCGACGCCGGGCGGGTACGTCCTGGGGAGAAGCGCGCGGTCGTGGAGGGTCGCCTGCGGGTCCGGCGGGGGGACAAGGTGTTGCGGCAGCGCATCGCCGACTCCGGGGCCGAGTTGGAGGGTGACGAGCTGCTGTTGAGCCGGACGTTGACGTCCGAGGGCCGGTCGCGCGCGCACGTGGGGGGCCGGTCGGCGCCGGTGGGGCTGCTGGGTGACATCGGCACCCAGGTGTTGTCGATTCACGGTCAGTCGGACCAGATGCGGTTGCTGCAGCCCGCGGAGCAGCGGGCCGCGCTGGACCGCTATGCCGGTCAGGCGCACGAGAAGATCGCCACGACGTTCCGGGAGACCTTCGAGCGGTGGCGGGCGCTGGCCGACGAGCTGGCGGAGCGGCGCCGTGACGCCCGGGAGCGGGCGCGGGAGGCCGACGTACTCCAGCTCGGACTGGCCGAGATCGACCGGATCGACCCGCAGCCCGGCGAGGAGGAGGAGCTGGCCGAGGAGGCGCGCCGCCTGGAGCACGCGGAGGCGCTTCGGGTGGCCGCCGCGGAGGCGTACGGTGCGTTGGCCGGTGACGACACCGGTGACGGGGCGGACGCCACGAGCCTGGTGGGCGGTGCCTACCGGGCGCTGCTGGGGCAGGCCGACACCGATCCGGTGTTGGGTGAACTGGGGAACCGGTTGGAGGCGGCGGTGGCGGGCATCGCCGACGTCGCCGCCGAGTTGACCGGTTACCTGGAGGGCTTGGACGCCGATCCCGACCGGCTCGCCCGCATCTTCGAACGCCGCGCCGAGTTGAAGGGCCTGACCCGCAAGTACGCGGAGGACCTGCCCGGGGTGTTGGCGTGGGCGGAGCAGGCGCGGACGCGGTTGGCGAATCTCGACGTGTCCGACGAGGCGTTGGCGGCGATGGAGGCCGACCGTGACAGGTCGGCGGCCGAGACCGCCGATCTGGCGGCGCAGTTGACCGCGTCGCGGCAGGCCGCGGCGGGCCGGTTCGCCGACGCCGTCACGGCCGAACTGGCCGGCCTGGCGATGCCCCACGCTCGGGTGGTGGCGTCGGTGTCGCCGCGTCCGGCCGGTCGTGGTGGGCACGACCTGACGGTGAACGGTGTGGAGTGCGGTGTGACCGCCGACGGTGCCGACGAGGTGGAGCTCCAGTTGTGTGCCCACCCCGGGGCTCCGGCGACCGCGTTGCAGAAGGGCGCCTCCGGTGGTGAGCTGTCGCGGGTGATGTTGGCCATCGAGGCGGTGTTCGCCGGTGCGGGTGGCCCGCCGACGCTGGTGTTCGACGAGGTCGACGCGGGCGTGGGTGGTGAGGCGGCAGTGGAGATCGGCCGGCGCCTGGCGCGGTTGGCGTCGCGGCATCAGGTGTTGGTGGTCACGCACCTGCCGCAGGTGGCGGCGTTCGCGGACCTGCATCTGGTGGTCAGCAAGGACACCGGTGGCGCGGTGACGGTGTCGGGTGTGCATCGGGTGGAGGACGCTGAACGGGCGCGCGAGCTTGCCCGTATGCTTGCCGGAATGCCTGACAGCCACCTCGGGATCGCGCATGCCGAGGAGCTGCTGGCGGTCGCGGCGAAGAGCAAGGGACGCGGCGGCCGGTAGCGGCGGTCAGTGTCGTCACGGCGGTGCAAGGGCGGTCGCCGGGGCGGCGGCGCGCCGTGCGCCGGTTGTCGTTGACCCGATGTCAAGATAGAGAAGATGCGTCTACCTACATTGCGCCTTCCCGGCCGGCGGAGTGACCGTGAGGTCCCCGCCGACGCGGTCGTCGGCATCGCCAGGCTGGACCGCCGCACCAAGCGGTTGGCGGGCCGGATCAACCCCGGTGAGATCGCCGTCATCAACCACATGGACATCGACCGGGTCGCGGGCGACTCGTTGGTCGCGGCGGAGGTCGCCGCGGTCGTCAACGCCAAGCCCTCGATCTCGGGTCGCTACCCCAACCTGGGGCCGGAGGTGTTGGTCAAGGCCGGTATCGCGGTCGTCGACGACGTCGGTGAGGAGATCTTCGACGCGGTCAAGGAGGGCACCGAGCTCCGTATCGAGGGCGGTGTCGTCTACGCCGGTGACGAGCAGATCGCCTCCGGGCACCGCTACGACGCCGAGTCCGTCGCCCAGGCCATGCTCGACGCCCGTGAGGGCCTGTCGGTGCAGTTGGAGGCGTTCGCCGCCAACACGATGGAGTACCTCAAGCGGGAGCGTGAGCTGCTGCTGGACGGTGTCGGCATCCCCGACGTCGACACCGACTTCGCCGGGCGGCACTGCCTGATCGTGGTGCGTGGTTACGACTACAAGGAGGACCTGGAGGTCCTCCGGCCGTACATCCGGGAGTTCAAGCCCGTGCTCGTGGGCGTCGACGGCGGGGCCGACGCGCTGGTGGAGGCCGGTTACACGCCCGACATGATCGTCGGTGACATGGACTCCGCGTCCGACGACGTGCTGCGTTGCGGCGCGGAGGTCGTCGTCCACGCCTACGCCGACGGGCGCGCCCCCGGTCTTCCCCGGGTGGAACGCCTGGGCGTGGCCGCCAAGACTTTCCCGGCGGCGGCGACCAGCGAGGACATCGCGATGCTGATGGCCGACGAGAAGGGCGCGACGATGATCGTCGCGGTGGGGACCCACGCCACCCTCGTGGAGTTCCTGGACAAGGGGCGCGCGGGTATGGCCTCCACGTTCCTGACCCGGCTGCGCGTCGGCGGGAAACTCGTCGACGCCAAGGGCGTCAGCCGTCTCTACAAGCAGAACGTCCCCGTGTCGGCGATGCTGTTGCTGGTGTTGTCGGCGATCGCGGCCATGGCCGCGGCGATCGGGGCTTCCACAGTCGGTCTCACCTTCCTGGAAATCGTCGCGGACTGGTGGGACGGTCTGATCTTCCAGATACAAAGGCTTTTCTCGTGATCAACTTTCGCTACCACCTCGTATCGGTGACGGCGGTGTTCCTGGCGTTGGCCATCGGCCTGGTCCTGGGCACCACGGCGCTGAACGGTCCCACCCTCGAAGTCATGTCGGAGACCGTGGCCACCCTGCGCGACGACAACGCGACGTTGCGGGACCAGGTGTTGGAGTTGGAGACCAACGCCGCCAACGAACAGGACTTCGCGACCGCGGTCGCCCCCTCGGCGCTGGCGGGAACCCTGGAGGAGCAGCACGTCCTGGTGCTGTCGGCGGCTGCCGCCGACCCGGCGCACGTGCAGGGGATCACCGACATGCTGGCCTATTCGGGGGCCGAGAACGCCGGTCAGCTCACGTTCACCGACACGTTCTTCGACCCCGGCAACAGCGACCAGTTGGTCGACCTGGTGGCCGAACTGACCCCCGAGAACGTCGACCCCCCGAACAACAACGACGGTGTCGAGTCGGCCGGGGCGCTGCTGGCGGCGGTGCTGCTGGCGGAGGGTTCGGCGACCGTGGACGACCGTGCGGCCGTCATCGAGGCGTTGGAACGGCTCCAGATGGTGACCGAGGACGTCGAGTTGGCCGAGCGCGCCACGGCGGTCATCGTCGTCACGGGTAAGCCGTACGCCGGTACCGACGCCACCGGTCAGAACACCAACGTGGTGACCTTCCTCGATCAGTTCGGGCAGGCCGGTCCCGTGGTGTGCGCGGCGCCCACGATCGCCGGTGAGGGCAACGTGGTCGCGTCCATCATGGCGGATCAGACCCTGGCGGAGACGATCTCGACGGTCGACAACGCGGCCGGTCCCGAAGGGCAGCTCGCCACCATCATGGCGTTGCCGGAACGTATCGCCGGAACCGCCGGACACTACGGCACCGGCGACTCGGCGACGTCCCTGGTCCCCCAGCCGTCCTGACCGGACACCTCCCCCTCACCCCGCAGTTGACATCTTTGGAGTAACCCGTGGGAATGCTCGCTCGTAATCTCCGTCGCCTGGCACTGGTGGGGGCCGGTGCGCTGGCCGCCCGCGCGGCCATGGCGGCGATCTCGCGTTCGCCGGCGGCGGCCGGGCTCGACCGGATCAACCACCACGGCCAGACGGTGAGCCTGAAGGAGGGGCCGGCGGCCGCCATCGGTGCCTCGGTGGGGGCGGCGTTGAGCGCGCGGCGTCCCGGTCACGCGGCGGCGGCGCTGACCGCCGGCCTGGGAGCCGGAGCGGTCGGCCTGTACGACGACGTGGTGGGTGCGCAGCCCAGGCACCAGGCGAAGGGACTCAAGGGCCACCTCGGTGCGTTGGCTCACGGTCGCGTCACCTCCGGGGCGGTGAAGATCGTCGGGGCGGGTCTGGCCGGGCTCATCGCGGCCGCCCTCATCGACGCCGACCGGCCCGCCCCCCGGCGTGGCGGTAGGTTCGGGGCGGTCGCCAACACCCTGCTGGGTGGTGCGTTGATCGCGGGGACCGCCAACCTGATGAACCTGTTCGACCTTCGGCCGGGCCGGGCGTTGAAGGTGGCGACCGCGGTGACGTCGCCGTTGTCGGCGCGCGACGACCTCTCCGGTGGTATCGCGGCGGGCACCATGGGCGCGGCGACGGCGTTGTTCCCCGAGGATCTCGGGGAGGAGACGATGCTGGGTGACTGCGGTGCCAACGCGATCGGCGCGTTGATGGGCCTGTCGATGGCGGCGCGCAGCGGTCCGTTGCTGCGCGGGGTCCTGCTGTCGGGGGTCACGGCGTTGATCCTCACCAGTGAGAAGGTCAGCTTCACTCAGGTGATCGCCCGTACGCCCGTGCTGCGGGAGATCGACGAGTTCGGCCGGAAGCCGCGCAATCCGTGACCCGGCAGCCTGTCGTCACTGACGTGACTGACCTGCCGGGGGAGAAGGTCGGAAAGAACGCCGCGTTGATCAGCGGCATCACGATGCTGTCGCGCATCGCGGGGCTGGGCCGGATCCTGGTGCTGACGTGGGCGGTCGGCATGGGTGGTGTGTTGGACGTCTACAACACGGCCAACCGGGTGCCCAACATCCTGTACGAGATCGCCGCGGGTGGGGCGTTGGCGGCGTTGGTGGTGCCGTTGTTGGCGGCGCCGTTGGCGCGGCGGCAACCGGAGGTCGTCAACCGGACCGCTTCGGGCCTGTTGACGTGGTCGGTGCTGCTGCTGGTGCCGATGGGCGTGTTGGTGGCCGTGCTGGCCGAGCCGGTGATGCGGTTGTTGGCCGGTGACGCGCCGGACGCCGAGATCGCCATGGGCACCAGGATGATCCAGGTGTTCGCGCCGCAGTTGCCGTTGTACGGCATCGGTGTGGTGTTGACCGGTGTCCTGCACACGCATCGCAGGTTCGCGTGGCCGGCGTTGGCGCCGTTGTTGTCGAGTCTGACGGTGATCGCGGCGTACGTGGTGTACGGGCTGGTCGCGCCGCAGGGTGCCGACGCGGCGCAGGTGAGTCTGGGCCAGGAGTTGGTGCTGTCGATCGGTACGACCCTGGCGACGGTGGTGATGACGTTCTGCCTGCTGATCCCGTTGCGGCGGGTCGGGATCCGGTTGCGGCCGACGCTGCGGTTCGGCGGTGGTGACGTCACCCGCAACGTGCGGACGATGGCGGTGGCCGGTGGGTTGAGCATCGCCGCGTGGCAACTGTCGCTGTTGTTGATCCTGGGGTTGACCAACGGCGGCCTCAAGGGCACCGTCGGCCTGTTCTCCATCGCGTTGACGTTGTACATGCTCCCGTGGGGTGTCTTCGCGATGCCGTTGGCGTTGTCGTCGTATCCGGCGCTGGCCGAGGCCCACGGTGTCGGCGACCGCGAACGGTACGACACGACCCTGTCGACGGCGACGCGGCGGGTGGTGCTGCTGGCGTTTCTGGGGGCGGCGGCGCTGATCGGGTTGGCGGTTCCGTTGGCGACGGTGTTCGCCGAGGTCGGTGGTACCGCCGACGTCGACCCCGGGTTGGCGGTGGTGCCGGCGATGTCGGCGGCGTTGGTGGCGTTGGCTCCCGGACTGGTCGGGTTCTCCCTCTATCCGCTGTTGACCCGTGCGTTGTACGCGCGGGGGGCGACGGTGGCCGCGGCGGTGGCGACGGTGGGTGGCTGGGCGGTCGCCTATGTGGCGGCGATCGTGTGCAGTGTCGTGATGCCGGTGGCCGACCGGGCGTTGGCCGTGGGTGTCGGCAACAGCGTGGGCATGGTGGTGTTGGGCGCCGCGTTGGCGGCGACGGTGGCGTGGCGTGCCGGTCGTGCGTCGTTGACCGGTGTGTGGCGGGCGGCCCTGGTGGGTGTGGTGTCGTCGGCGGTGTCGGCGGCGGCGGGTTGGTGGGTGTCGTCGTTGTTCGGTGCGTCGATGGGGTTGCCGGTGGCGGTCGTGGCGTTGGCGGCGTCGGGCCTGACCGTTCTGCTGGTGTTCGGTGCCGTGGCGTTCCTGGTCGACCGCAGGGACATGCGGCCGTTGGTGGGTTCGGTCGCGGGCAGGCTCTTCCGGAGGCGCAGTGGTTGACGGGAGCGGATTCACCCGTGCCCCGGGGCGGCGACGGTCGGCTCGGCGGGTACGGCAGTATCGGTGAGGCGGACAGCCGGTGGGGCGTGGCCGTGCGGGCAGCGCGCGCGTCGCACGACGGTGGCGATTTCAGGAAAAGGTGACTCAAGACAGTGAGCGGCAGGCGAATCGCACAGGTGCTGGGGACCAGTACCGGGGGGATCGGCACCCACGTGGTCTCGTTGACCAGGGAGCTGTCGGCGCGGGGTGACAGGGTGACCGTGTTCGGCCCCGCCGCGACCGAGGAACGGTTCGGGTTCCGGGAGACCGGTGCCCGGTTCGTGCCGATCGAGATCTCCGCGTCGATGGACCCGGTGAAGGATGCCGCCGCGTGCTGGGCGCTGCGTAAGGCGTTGCGGGGGCCGGGGGGTGGTGCGCCGGACGTCGTGCACGCCCACGGGTTGCGGGCCGGCCTGGTGTCGCGGGTGGCGGGTGTGCCTGGCGTGCCGTTGGTCGTGAGCTGGCACATCCACCTGGACACCTCCGGTGGCGGTGTTCGGGACCGGTTGCTGCGGGAGGCCGAGAAGGCCGTCGCGCGGGGGGCCGCGGTGTCGTTGTGCACCGACCCCGACCAGGTGGGGGCCGTGTTGGCCTCGGGGGGTGTGGACGTGAGGTACGCGCCGGTCGCGGCGCCGCCGCTTCCTGCGGCGGTGCGTGACGCCGCCGAGGTGAAGGCCGAGCTGGGGGCGGAGGACCGCCCGGTTGTGCTGACCGTGGGCCGGTTGCACCCGGTGAAGCGGATCGACATGTTGATCGACGTGGCGGCGGGATGGCGGGACATGGACCCGGTGCCGCTGGTGGTGGTGGCCGGGGACGGCCCGATCCGGTCGGAGCTGGCGGACCGGGTGGCGCAGCGGAGCGCGCCGGTGTTGTTGCTGGGGCACCGGTCCGACGTGGCCGACCTGTTGGCGGCGGCCGATCTGGCGGTGGTCACCAGTGACTCCGAGACGCGCCAGATGTTCGCGCAGGAGGCGCTGCGGGCGGGAAGGCCGTTGTTGGCGACCCGGGCCGGTGGTGTGCCGGGACTCGTGGGGCAGGCCGCGCGGCTGATCCCGACCGGTGATCCCGCGGCGCTCGACGCCGCGGTGCGTGAGTTGCTGGCGGATCCGGAGGAGTCGGCGAGGCTGGCGAAGGCCGGTCCCGAGCAGGCGGCGACCTGGCCGTCGGAGACCGACACGGTCGACCAGATCGACGCCCTGTACCGGGAACTGACCGGTCGATGAGCGAGGAGAAGCCCGAGGTTCCGGCGACCGACCCCCCGCCGGTGCACTGGAGGGTCAAGGCGCGCAGCCACGGCAGCCGGTTGTGGCGCGCCCACTGGCGGCTCGTGGCGGCGTGGGCGGCGGTGGTCGTGCTGGCGTTGACGACCGCGGTGCAACTGCTTCCCGACCGGGCGCCCTCGCATCGGCCGGAGTCGTACGCGACGTACGCGGTCGTGGTGGGGATCCCCGGTCTGCGGTGGGGTGACGTGGATCCGCGGAACACCCCGACACTGTGGGAGTTGGCCGACACCGGTGCGGTGGCGTCGCTGTCGGTGGATTCGGCGTCCACTGTGACGTGTCCGTTGGACGGTTGGTTGACGTTGTCGGCGGGCGCGGCCGCGTCGGCGGGCACCCGGGTCGGTGACAACGGTTGCAGCGGTGTGTCTCCGGAGACGGTCGAGCAGGCCCCCGACACCGCGTCGGCCTATGTGAACCAACTCGAACTGATCGCCAACAACAACCGCACCGACGAGCCCGGTGTGGAGATCGGGTCGCTGCCGGGTGCGGTGCGGTGCGCGACCGCGATCGGGCCGGGTGCGGCCTGGGGCGCGGCCAGTCCGACCGGGCGGGTGGACCGCTACGCGGCCACGGTGCCGGAGGACCCGGACGCGCTGAGTGCCCTGCTCACCGAATGCCTGCTGTCCATGGTGGATCTGGGGCGGTTGCCCGAGGACGGTTCCGAACGGGCCGAGGCGGTCGCGGCCGCCGACGCGGTGCTGGCGCGGATCGTCGCGGCCCGTCCGGTGGACTCGCTGTTGATGGTCGCGGGACTGTCGGACGTGTCGGCGTCCCCGCACCTGCACGCGGTGATCGCGCAGGGCGGCGGATTCGACGGCGGGTGGCTGACCGCCGCGGGGACCGGCCGTGAGGGTTATCTGCGCCTGATCGACCTGGCGCCGACCGTGGTGTCGGCGCTGGACCGGCCGATGCCGAGCCCGTTCGCGGGTGTTCCGGCCGCGGTCCTGGAGGGACGTGACTCCGACATGGCGTCGGTGGTCGCGCAGTTGACCGATGTGGACGCCGAGGCCGCCGCGCAGCAGGACGCCATCATGAGACTGCTCACCGTGGTCGCGATCGCGGGGCTGCTGTTGTTCGTGGCGGCGACGCCGATCCTGCACCGGATCCGGCGCGGTGCCGGGCAGGCCGCCCGCCGGGTCCCGACGATCTGGACGTTCCGCGCGGTGGTCAGTGCCGCGACGGCGTTGGCGTTGGCGCTGCCCGCCGCGACGCTGGTCGACTTCATCCCGTGGTGGCGGGCGTCGCACCCGATGGTGGCGCTGATGGCGTCCACGGTGCTCATCGTGTTGGTGTTGACGGCGTTGGTGCTGGTGGCGCCACGCCGGCGCAGTCCGATGGGCCTGATGATCACGGTGAGTCTCGTCGGTGTGGTCGTGGTCGGCGCCGACGTCCTGACCGGCGCGAGACTGCAGTTCGACGGCATCGCCGGTTACAGCGCCCTCAACAGTGCCGGGAACGCGGGATTGGGGCCGCTGGGACTGGGTGTGTTCGCGACGTCGCTGATGATGGCGGCGGGCTGTGCCGCCCAGGGCGTCACGCGCGCCTATCGCCCCCTGGTGATCGTGGCGGCCGGTTGTGTGGGCATCTGGATCGTCGGGAGCCCCTACCTGGGTGACGATCCGGCCGGTGCGGTCGGTCTGACCGTGGCGGTGTGCCTGGCCGCCGGTATGGCGCCCGGCGGCTGGTTGACCTTCGCCCGGTTGGCGTGGGCCTCCTTCGCGGGGCTGGGGCTGCTGGTGGCGTTGGCGGTGGCCGACCTGGCCAGGGACGAGTCCCAGCGCGGCGCGTTGGGGAGTTTCGTGGCCGACGTGTTCGGCGGCGCGGGCGCCGGCCGGATCCGGGAGACGCTGGAGGCGGACGTGCTGGCCACGGTCGGTAACCCGTTGACGGTGTTGTTGCTGGGTTCCATCGTGTTCGCCTGGGTGGTGCTGTTGCGCCCCTCCGGCGGGCTGAAGCGGTCGTTCGGCCTGTACCCCAGCGCCCGGGCCGGTTTCGTCGGGGCGATCATCGCGACGCTGCTGGGCGGGCTGCTGGGCGGGCAGGGGCTGGTCCCGGTGGGTGCCGCCGCGGCCATCACCATGCCGCTGGCGGTGATCATGGCGCAGCGGGTGCTGGCGCGGGCGCACGTGCGCGACGGCCGCGCCGAACCGACCGACCTGGCGGTTCAGGCACGGCCCGAATCCATCGAGGCCGCCGGAGGTGTTACCGTGGAATCCCGTGGATGACCACATCAGGCTCCGACCACGGGAGATGGCATTGGCCAGTTCGGCTTCTTCTCAGACTCGCACCACCAAACACATCTTCGTCACCGGTGGTGTGACCTCGGCACTGGGTAAGGGGCTGACCGCCTCCAGCCTGGGCAGTCTGCTCACCGCGCGCGGCCTTCACGTCGTGATGCAGAAGATCGACCCTTATTTGAACGTCGATCCCGGCACCATGAATCCGTACGAGCACGGCGAGGTCTACGTCACCGACGACGGTGCCGAGACCGACCTCGACGTCGGCAACTACGAACGGTTCCTCGACCGGGGTCTGTCCCGCCGGTCGTGCATCACGACCGGGCAGATCTACTCCGACGTGATCGCCAAGGAACGCCGGGGCGAATACCTCGGCGACACCGTCCAGGTGATCCCGCACATCACCAACGAGATCAAGGCGCGTATCCGCGCGATGGCGGCGCCCGACACCGACGATGCGGCGGGCCGCATCCCCGACGTGGTCATCACCGAGGTGGGCGGCACCGTCGGCGACATCGAGTCGCTGCCGTTCCTGGAGGCGATCCGGCAGTTGCGTCACGACGTCGGCCGCGACAACTGCCTGTTCATCCACGTGTCGCTGGTGCCGTACCTGGCCGCCGGTGGTGAGCTCAAGACCAAGCCCACCCAGCACTCGGTGGCGGCGCTGCGCAACATCGGCATCCAGCCCGACGCGATCGTGTGCCGCAGCGACCGTGAGATCCCCGAACCGCTCAAGCGCAAGATCGCCCTGTTCTGCGACGTGGACACCGAGGCGGTCATCTCGGCGGCCGACTCGGCCAGCATCTACGACATCCCCAAGGTCATCCACGCGGAGGGCCTCGACGCGTACGTGGTGCGCCGCCTGGACCTGCCGTTCAAGGACGTCGACTGGACCGCCTGGGACGACCTGCTGGAACGGGTGCATCACCCCCGCGAGGAGGTGACGGTGGCGGTGGTCGGCAAGTACGTCGGCCTGCCCGACGCCTACCTGTCGGTGGTGGAGGCGGTGCGTGCCGCCGGGTTCGCCCACCACGCCAGCATCAAGATCCGCTGGATCGAGAGTTCCGACTGCGTCGACGCCGAGACCACGGCCGGGCTGTTGGCCGGGGTCGACGGGGTGATCATCCCCGGCGGGTTCGGATCCCGCGGCGTGGAGGGCAAGATCAACGCCATCCGGCACACCCGCCGGCACGGAGTGCCCACCCTGGGGCTGTGCCTGGGGCTGCACTGCATGACGATCGAGGTGCTGCGGGACCTTGCGGGACTGGCGGGCGCCAACTCCGAAGAGTTCGACGCCGAGTGCGAGCACCCGGTGATCTCCACGATGGCCGACCAGACCGACATCGTCGCCGGCAGGGGTGACATGGGCGGCACCATGCGGCTCGGCGCCTACACCGCGGTGCTGGAACCGGGTTCGATCGTGGCGGAGGCGTACGGTGAGACCACCGTCAGCGAACGGCACCGGCACCGTTACGAGGTGAACAACGCCTACCGTGACGAGCTGGCCAAGGCGGGCTTCACGATCTCGGGACTGTCGCCGGACGGCCGCCTGGTCGAGTTCCTGGAACTGGACCGGCAACTGCACCCGTTCTTCGTGTCCACTCAGGCGCACCCGGAACTGAAGTCGCGGCCGACCCGGCCGCACCCGTTGTTCGCGGCCTTCATCGGCGCGGCACTTCGTCATTCACTGACCGACCGCCTCGACTTCAGCGGCCGGCCCGAGACCACGGCGGTGTGATGTCCACACACGACTTCCCGGTTACCGCGTCGCGTACCGAGTACCGGGGGTTCCGTTTCGCCATCGACCGCGACACGGTGGTGATGCCCGACGGCAGCCGGGCCGACCGGATCTACATGCGTCACCCGGGTGCCGTGGCGGTGGTCGCCGTCGACGACGACCTCCGGGTCGCCCTGGTGTACCAGTACCGTCACCCGGTGCGGCAGCGGCTGTGGGAGATCCCGGCCGGTCTGCGTGACGTCCCGGGGGAGGACCCGGCGGTCACGGCGCGGCGCGAACTGGCCGAGGAGGTGGACCTGACGGCGCAGACGATGGAGCCGCTGATCGACGTCTTCCCGTCACCGGGTGCCATGGACGAGCGGATCCCCGTCTTCCTGGCGCGCGGGCTGTCGCCGGTGCCCGTGGCGGACCGGCACGTCCGGTCCCAGGAGGAGGCCGATCTGACCCTCCGGTGGTGGCCGCTGCCGGAGGCGGTGGCGGGCGTCATGGACGGCCGGATCCGCAACGGCGTCACCGCGGTGGCGGTCCTCGCCGCCGCCCAACGACTGGACATTCGTCACACCCTATGAATCAATGGTCACAGTCCGCGTTCGGCTTACTTATTTAGGCCCGTGGGGCTGCTTGACAAGGATTCAACGGGCATGTGATCCTGTCCCCGACATTGTTCGTCGACGTCGACGCGTCGGCGAACCCGTGCGGCCGGCGGTCCCGAACCCGCCGGCGGGTCCGATTCGGCGCGGGGCCGCCCGGGGAATCCCACAAGCGCTTAGCCTCAAGCCGGTGGCCATGACGAAAGGTAGCGGGACAGTGAAGGTTGGGATTCCTCGCGAGGTCAAGAACCACGAGTACCGGGTGGCCATAACCCCGGCCGGGGTTCACGAGTTCGTGCGGCACGGCCACGAGGTGGTCATCGAATCCGGTGCGGGGGAGGGTTCCTCCATCCCCGACGCCGACTACATCGCCGCGGGCGCCCACATGCTGGCCACCGCCGACGACGTGTGGGAACAGGCCGAACTCGTCCTCAAGGTCAAGGAGCCGATCGCCTCCGAGTACCACCGGATGCGCCCCGGCCAGACCCTGTTCACCTACCTGCACCTGGCGGCCTCCCGGGAGTGCACCGACGCCCTGCTGGAACGCCGGGTCACCGGCATCGCCTACGAGACGGTCGAGACCGCCGACGGCGCCCTCCCGCTGCTCGCGCCGATGAGCGAGGTCGCCGGCCGGCTCGCACCCCAGGCCGGCTCCTACCACCTGATGCGGTCCGGCGGCGGTCGCGGCGTCCTCATGGGCGGCGTCTCCGGCGTCCACGCCGCCCGCGTCGTCGTCATCGGCGCCGGTGTGTCCGGGATGAACGCCGCCGCCATCGCCCTGGGCATGCAGGCCGAGGTGATGCTGCTGGACAAGAACATCGACAAGCTGCGCGCCGCCGACCGCATCTACCAGGGCCACCTCCAGACCATCGCCTCCAACGCCTACGAGGTGGAGAAGGCCGTCCTCGACGCGGACCTGGTCATCGGCGCGGTCCTGGTGCCCGGCGCCAAGGCCCCCAAGATCGTCAGCAACGAGTTGGTGTCGCGGATGAAGCCCGGCAGCGTCCTGGTGGACATCTCCATCGACCAGGGCGGCTGCTTCGAGGACTCCCGGGCCACCACGCACGCCGACCCGGTCTACCAGGTGCACGACTCGATCTTCTACTGCGTGGCGAACATGCCCGGCGCGGTGCCGCACACCTCCACGTACGCCCTGACCAACGTGACGATGCCGTACGCGTTGGAACTGGCGAACCACGGTTGGCGGCAGGCCATGCACAAGGACCCGGCCCTGGCGTTGGGGCTCAACACCCACGACGGGCACCTCGTCTACGGGCCGGTCGCCGAGGCCCACGGCCTGCCCGCCGTCAAGCCCGAAGAGGTCCTGCACTGACGACGCCCACGGCGGCCCAGGTGGTCCGGGAGTTCCTGGACCACCTGGTCGTCGAGCGCGGCCACACCGCCAACACGATCGCCGGGTACCGCCGGGACCTGGACCGGTACCTTGCGCGGCTCGACTCCCTCGGAATCGACCGGTTGACGCGGGTGACGCCGCGACACGTCGCCGACCACCTCGCCGCCCTCGCCGCCGGTGACGAGGAACATCCGCCACTGGCGGCGCGCTCGGTCGCACGCGCCGGAAGCGCCGTGCGGGGACTCCACCGGTTCGCCCTCGCCGAGTCGCTGTGCGCCACCGACCCCACCGCCGACCAGCCGTTGCCGCGCGCGCCGCTGCGGCTGCCCAAGGCGATCGACGTGGACTCCGTCACCCGGCTCCTGGAGGCCGCCACCGTCACCCCCGGGCCGCGAGGACTGCGTGACGCGGTCCTACTGGAACTGCTCTACGGCACCGGCGCCCGGGTGTCGGAGGCCGTCACCGCCGACGTCGACGACGTCGACCTGGACGCCGCGGCGGTCACACTGCGCGGCAAGGGCGGCAAGACCCGGACGGTGCCACTGGGCGGCTACGCGCGCCGCGCCGTGGCCGCCTACCTCTCCACCGCCCGGCCCACCTTCACACCCCGGCACCCCCGGCTGCTGGTCAACTCCCGAGGCGGGCCGCTCACCCGGCAGGGCGCCCATCTCATCCTGCGCAAGACGGCCGAGGTGGCGGGACTCCCGTCCGGCATCGGTCCACACACACTGCGCCACTCCTTCGCCACCCACCTGCTCGACGGCGGCGCGGACGTCCGGGTGGTACAGGAACTGTTGGGGCACGCCGCAGTGAGCACCACACAGATCTACACACTTGTGACAGTCGATAGACTCAGAGAGGTGTACGCGAGTTCGCACCCCCGGGCGCGGTGACATAGCATGATCGTTCCGGGTGTCACCGATCCTCACGCGCGCCGATCTCTCACGCCGGGTACGACGCGGCGCGGCCGTCGTGCGCGCATCGGTAAAGTGGCGTACAGTCGCAGAGGCGGGCTTCAACGGTTTCGGCTTCCGCAGAACGGAATCGAGATCGGCGGCCGGGAAGGCAGAGTGGCGCCGGACTCATCGCAGGAGGGCGTTAGGTGAACAGTCCAGACAACGACAAGTGGGCGGCGTTGCGCGGTGCCGCCCAGCCGGCGTCCGAACTGGACGGCGACGCCGCATCCGCCGACCCGGAGGCGTACACCGGGCGCGGTGAGATTCCGCAGCCGCAACCGTTGGAACGGCACGGTCCCGCCCGGGTCGTGGCCATGGCCAACCAGAAGGGCGGCGTGGGCAAGACCACCACGACCATCAACCTGGGCGCCGCCCTCGCCGAGTACGGCCGCAAGGTCCTGCTGGTCGACTTCGACCCGCAGGGAGCCCTGTCGGTCGGCTTCGGCGTCAACCCCCACACGCTGGAACTGACGGTCTACAACCTCCTCATGCAGAGCGACGTCTCCATCGAGGACGTCATCGTCAAGACCAACGTCGCGGGCCTGCACGTACTGCCCGCCAACATCGACCTGTCGGCCGCGGAGATCCAACTGGTGAACGAGGTCGCGCGCGAACAGACCCTCGCCAGGCTGCTGCGACCGGTCATGAGCGAATACGACTTCATCATCATCGACTGCCAGCCCTCGCTCGGCCTGCTCACCGTGAACGCGCTCACCGCCGCCCACGGCGTCCTCGTCCCCCTCGAATGCGAGTTCTTCAGCCTGCGCGGTGTCGCCCTGCTCCTCGACACCGTCGACAAGGTACGGGAACGGCTCAACTTCGACCTCGAACTGGACGGCATCCTCGCCACCATGTACGACTCCCGCACCACCCACTCGCGGCAGGTGCTGCAGCGGGTCGTGGAGGCGTTCGGCGACCGGGTGTACCAGACGGTCATCACCCGCACCGTCCGGTTCCCCGAGACCACCGTGGCGGGCGAGCCGATCACCACGTGGGCGCCCGCGTCGTCGGGTGCCCGCGCCTACCGGCAGCTCGCCCGAGAGGTGATCGCGGCGCAAGACGACCGGCGCTGACCGGCCACGCGCGGAGCGCCGTTTCCGGCGCCCCCGCCACGGCCATTACGCTGGTCGGCGTGCACACGCCGGACAACCCGCCCCACGACGTCGCCGTCGCCGAACCCCCCGCCGACGAGCGCACCGGATTCCAGGTCACCCTGGACAACTTCACGGGGCCGTTCGACCTGCTGCTGCAGCTCATCAGCAAGCACAAACTCGACGTGACCGAGGTCTCGCTCCACCAGGTCACCGACGAGTTCATCTCATACACCAAGGCGCTGGGAGACGACTGGGACCTCGACGAGGCCAGCGAGTTCCTCCTCATCGCCGCCACCCTCCTCGACCTCAAGGCCGCCCGGCTGCTGCCCTCCGCCGAGGTCGAGGACGAGGAGGACCTGGCCCTCCTGGAGGCCCGCGACCTGCTGTTCGCCCGGCTCCTCCAGTACAAGGCGTTCAAGGAGGCCGCGGGCCACATCGACCGGCTCGGACAGGCCGCCTCCCTGCGACACCCCCGCACCTGCGGACTCGAACCCAGATACGCCGCCGCGCTGCCCGAACTGGTGCTGGCCGTCACACCCGAGCAGCTCGCGGCCCTCGCCGCGCAGGCACTGCGACCCAAACCACCACCCACCGTCGGCACCGACCACGTCCACATGGTGCGGGTCAGCGTCAGAGAACATGCGATCATTCTTCAGCGACGTCTACGCCGCATCGGCAGCGCGACGTTCCGTTCGCTGACCGCCGACTGCGAGAACACCCTGGAGATCGTCGCCCGGTTCCTGGCACTGCTGGAGCTGTACCGGGAGGGACTCGTCGGATTCGACCAGGTACAGGCACTGGGGGAACTCACCGTCAGGTGGATCGCCGGCGACCGGGCCGACGCCGTCGACGTCGACGAGTACGCCGGATCCGGGCAGGACACACCGGCACAGGACCGCCCGCACGCCGACCAGGAGGGGACATGACCGACAACGACTCCGCGACGACCCCCGTCGGCGGTGGCGGCCTCGCCGACGAACTCGCCGACTGGTCGCCACCGTGGCAACGCGGCGAACGATCCGACACACCACCCGACGAACCCGTCGAGGCGCACCCCGCGCCCCCACCGCCGCCCGACCCGGTGCGGGAACCCGAGGCCCCGGCGTCCCCTCCCGCGCCCGAGCCGCCGCTGCCCTACACCGAAGACCTCGCCGCGACCCTGGAGGCGATCCTGCTGGTGTGCGAGGAACCCGTCGGTGAGACCGTCCTCGCCCAGGTCCTCGGCCGCACCGAGACCGAGATCACCGACACGCTCCGACGGCTCGCCGCCGAGTACACCGGCGACGGCCGCGGCTTCGACCTGCGGCGGCAGGCCGGTGGATGGCGGTACTACACGCGCGAGGCGTACGCCGCCCACGTCGAACGGTTCGTCCTCGACGGCCAACAGGTCCGCCTCACCAAGGCGGCCCTGGAGACCCTCGCGGTCGTCGCCTACCGGCAACCCGTCACCCGTGGCCGCATCTCGGCCATCCGCGGCGTCAACTGCGACGGCGTGATCCGCACCCTCACCACCCGCGGGCTCATCGAGGAATGCGGATCCGACCCCGACTCCGGCGCCCACCTGTACCGCACCACCTCCATGTTCCTCGACAAACTCGGACTGAACTCGGTGGCGGAACTGCCGCCACTGGCACCGTTCCTGCCGAACGACATCACAGAAATCGGTGAAACAAGTGAAACCTGACAACCGCCGTCCCACCGAGACCGACGGGATACGACTCCAGAAGGTGATGGCGGGTGCCGGGGTCGGTTCCCGGCGCGTGTGCGAGGACCTCATCGCCGCCGGCAGGGTCACCGTCAACGGGCAGAAGGCCGTCCTCGGTCGCCGCGTGGACCCCGCCGTCGACGTCGTACACGTCGACGGGGAACGCATCATCACCGACGTGCGGCTCGTCCACTACGCCCTCAACAAGCCCCGAGGCGTCGTCTCCTCGATGGACGACGAACAGGGACGCCGCGGCCTGACGGAGTTCACCGCGGGCATCCCCGAACGGGTGTTCCACGTCGGGCGACTCGACCTGGACTCGGAGGGGCTGCTGCTGCTGACCAACGACGGCGAACTCGCACAGAAGTTGTCGCATCCCTCGCACGGCATCACCAAGACCTACCGCTGCCAGGTGACCGGGTTCGCCGGTCCCGCCATAGCCAGGCGACTCGCCTCCGGCGTCGTCCTCGAAGACGGCCCCGTCACCGTCGACGACTTCAAGGTCATCGACGAGTTCCACGACCAGGCCCTCGTCGAGGTCGTCGTCCACGAGGGCCGCAAACACCTCGTGCGGCGGCTACTCGCCGAGGTCGGCCTCCCCGTCAACCGCCTGGTACGCACCGCCATCGGCCAGGTCCGGCTGGGCAACCTGAAACCCGGCACCCTGCGGCGGCTGCGCCCGGACGAGATCGCGTCGCTCTACCGTGAAGCGGAGATGTAGCGCAGTCGCGAAGCGGAGATGTAGTACGGCCGCGAAGCGGAGATGTGGCGCAGTCGCGAGACGCGAGCTGTGACACGGCCGCGAAGGGTCGGTACGGATCGGCGCCGGCCGTGCCCGACGCCTCCCGTGACACCACCCGACACGACGACGGGGAGCCGGTCGCATCGACCGACTCCCCGCGCGACGTCTAAGAGGCTGTCTTCGACCCTGCTGTTCTGCTGCGCGTCGCCCGGTCGGCGCCTCGCGGCGTTGTCGAAGGCAGCGCCGCTGAAGAACCGGTGCGTACAACACCGGTACGCACGGACCTTCTGAAGCATTGCGTCCTCCGCCTTGCGAATGCACTCGACCGGACACCGCTCGCGACGAACGAGGACCGAAGACAGCCTCTGAGGCGTTACTTCAACGTGTCCACGAAGTCGGGGTTGGCCTCCAGCCACGCCTCGGCACCCGCGATGTGATCGTCCGGGTTCTGGTTGAGCACCAGCTCCTCCAGCTCACCGAGCTGCTGGTCGTCCATCTTGAACTTCGCCAGCATCGCGTTAACGTCCGCGAAGTCGGCCCCGAAGCCCTCACGGGCGAGGGTGGTGATCTCCTCGGCGGTGCCGAGCGTGCCCTCCGGGTCCTCGAGGTCCTTGAGGTCGTAGTTCGCGTACGCCCAGTGCGGGTGCCACAGCGTCACGACGATCGGCTCCTCGTTGGCGATCGCGGTGTCGAGTTCCTCCAGCATCGCCGGAGTGCTGGACGTCACCAGCTTCATGACGCCGTCCAGTCCGTAGGTCGGGATGACCTGCTCCTGCGTCGCCTTGGTCAGGCCGGCGCCCTCCTCGATGCCGATGATCTCGCCGCCGAAGGTGTCGGCGTTGTCGGCCAGATCGGCCAGCGAGTTCACGTCCTCCACATAAGAGGGCACCGCGATGCTCAGCGACGCGTTGTCGTACCAGACGCCCACCTGTTCCAGCGAGTCGCCGTACTTCTCGATGTAGCTCGCGTGCGTGGTCGGCAACCAGCCGTCCAGGAAGAAGTCGATGTCGCCGTTGGACAGGCCCTCGAAGATCAGGCCGGGTTCGAGCTCTTCCAGCTCGACCTCGTAGCCCTCGTCCTCCAGGATCACCTTCCACAGGTTGCTGGCGGCCACGGCCTCATCCCAGTTGATGTAGCCGATGGTCAGTTCCTTGCTGCCACCCGACTCGTCGCCGCCACCGCAGGCGGCCATCGTGCCCGCCAACATCAGCCCGGCCGCCGCGGCCGTCGTCGTGCGCAACAACTTCGAGAATCTCATGCGTACCTTCCGTTTCTTTCGATGCCGCCGTCGGCGGCGAGAGGGGGGAGAGAAGTCAGACCTTGGCCATGGCGCGTTGCGCGCGGGCCACCTTCGAGCGGGAACCGATCGCGTCCGACGTGCGATCGAGGAAGATCGCGATGATGACCACCGCGAGACCGGCGTTGAAACCACGCGCCAGGTCGACGTTGTTCAGGGCGCTCATGATCACCTTGCCGAGGCCGTCACCGCCGACCATTCCGGCGATGACCACCATCGACAGCGCCAACATGATCACCTGGTTGACGCCCGCCATGATGGTCGGCAGCGCCAAGGGCAACTTGATCCGGCCCAGGATCGTCGCCGGAGAGGCACCGAACGACTCGCCGGCCTCGACGACCTCCTTGTCGACCTGCCGCAGACCGAGTTCGGTGAGCCGCACCCCCGGCGGCATGCAGAACACCACCGTCGCCAGCACACCCGGCACCAGACCCACCCCGAAGAACGACACCGCCGGGATCAGGTAGACGAACGCCGGCATCGTCTGCATGAAGTCCAGGACCGGCCGCGCCACCGCCGCCACCCGGCGGTTCTCCGCCGCCAGGACACCTATCGGCACCGCCAACACCAGCGCGAACGTACTCGCCACCAGCACCAGCGCCAACGTCATCATGGTCTGTTCCCAGAACGGCGTCCACGCCACCACCAGCATGCACGCCAGCGTCGTCAACCCGAACCGCCAACCACGCAGCCACCACGCCAGCGCCGCGAACAACAGCACCATCCCCACCGAGGGCAGGAACGTCAGGACGTCCGTCAAACCCTCCACCAGCGACTCGATGCCGTCCGACAGCGACCGGAAGAAGTCCCGCATCGCGACCTTGCACCAGTCCACCGCCGACTCGAACCAGCCGCCGACCGGCATCGCCGGAATCCGGTCCCACAACGCCTCGTCGATCCAGTCGCCGACCGACTCCATGAACCCGTCACGCATCACGACGCCTTCACCTCCTGCACCGGGCGGGACGCGGCATCCGGCTCATCCGGCTCCCCACCGACCTGCCCCAGCGCGCTCAACAACGTCAACCGCGGGATCACCCCGACCAGTCGCCCCTCCGAATCGGTCACCTGCAGTGGAAGATCCGACTCCGAACACGGCGCGAACAGTTCCGCCACCGGAGTGTCCTCCATCACCACCGGGACGTCGTCGTCCACCGTGGAACGCTTCGGCGGATCCATCACCGACGCCGCCGTCAACACCCTCGTCCGGTCCACGTCGGCGATGAACTCCGCCACGTAGTCGTTGGCAGGGCGGGTCAGGATCTCCTCGGCCGTGCCGATCTGCACGATCCTGCCGTCCCGCATCACCGCGATGCGGTCGCCCAGACGCATCGCCTCGTTCAGGTCGTGGGTGATGAACACGATCGTCTTGTGCAGCCGCTTCTGAAGCGCCAGGAGCTGGTCCTGGATCTCCCGCCGGATCAACGGGTCCAGCGCCGAGAACGCCTCGTCCATCAGCATGATGTCGGTACCCGCGGCCAGTGCGCGGGCCAGACCGACCCGCTGCCGCATACCACCCGACAGCTCCGAGGGGAGCTTGTCCTCCCAACCCGTCAGCCCCACCATGCCGATCGCCTCGGTGGCGGCCTCACGGCATACCTCCGGCGACCTACCCGCGACCTCCAGGCCGAACGCGACGTTGTCGAAGACCGTGCGGTGCGGAAGCAGCGCGAAATGCTGGAAGACCATGCTGATCTTGTCCCGCCGCACCTGCCGCAACGCCTTGGCGGGCATCCCCGCCAGCTCGTCACCGTCGATGACGACGCTGCCCGCCGTCGGCTCCAGCAACCCGTTCAACATCCGGATCAACGTGGACTTGCCCGAACCCGACAGGCCCATCACCACGAAGACCTCGCCACGCCTGACCTCGAAGGACGCGTCGATGACGGCGGCCGTCACGTTCATGTGGGCGATCTCGTCCCGGTGCGCGCCCTCGGCCAACGGCCCGACCGCCCGCTCGGGACGCCGCCCGAAGACCTTGTAAACCGAATCCACCCGGATCGCCGGATGCCCCGGCTCGGTGGCTACCTCAGTGTTAATCGACAACGTCCTCAACTTCCTTCGAGGCCACCGACCGGTGGCGGGGTGATTGCCGGCGGTGCGGACCGATCACGGCGGGGGATGACTGACGCCTCCTCCGAGTGGTGAGGCTGCGCGGCGGCGCGGAGTGAACCGGGGAGGAGACCGCTAACCGGCGGCGCAGGGAGGCACCCGCTCGGCGACGGGGAACACCCGGGCCGCGCCCGCCCACGCCCGCCCACACGAGGGCAGGCTTCCGCCCCGGTGGGGCGGGCAGCGGTCGAATCGGCTCACGGGTTCCTACGGACGCTAGGGGACGGGGCTGGCGACCGGGACCGGCGACAAGGGGGGCACCGCCGGTGCGGTCGCGGACCCGACCGTAACTCGGATCCGAGCAGGTCAGGCCGGGAGGAGGGTGTCCTACGGTAGACAATATGACAACCGACAAGCCACGGGTCAACCGGTCTACCAGGAATGACACTGTGTGACCCCGCGCATCACGCCGGTGACCGTCCGGTGTCCCGGATCACCCCGCGAATCCACCGGCCACCCGACCACCCCCTCCCACGACCGACCGACCCGCCATCCACCACGCGACCCGGCCCGGCCCCACCCGGCGGTATCGTGACCACCACCCCCGCGAACGAAGAGGCGACAATGCGCATCACCGGAAGCACCGTCCTCATCACCGGCGCCTCCATGGGCATCGGCGCCGCCGTCGCCCGCGAGTTCGCCCGCCACGGCGCCACCACGCTCCTCGCCGCCCGAAGCGCCGAACGACTCCGGCGGCTCGCCGACCGCATCACCGCCGACGGCGGCACCGCTCACGCCATCCCCGCCGACGTCGGCACCCTCGACGGCGCCACCGCACTCGTCGCCACCGTCACCGAAGACCACGGCACCCCCGACATCCTCGTCAACAACGCCGGAGCCGGCCGGTTCACCCACCTCGACGACACCACCCCCGAGGAGTTCGCCCACATGGCGGCCGTCCCCTACCTCGCCGCCGGATACCTCACCACCGGCCTCCTACCGGCGATGGTCCGGCGCGGCAGCGGACGCGTCGTCAACGTCAACTCACCGGTGTCACGGGTCGTGTGGCCCGCCGCCGGCGGCTACGCCTCCGCGCGCTGGGCGCTGCGCGGCCTCACCGAGGGGCTCCGCGCCGACCTCGCCGGCACCGGCGTCGGAGTCACCGAGGTCGTCCCCGGCGAGGTGACCAGCGAATACTTCACCAACAACCCCGGCTCCGCCGAGAACCTGCCCGCCGTCTCCCGCATCCTGCCCCGACTCAGCCCCGAACAGGTCGCCCGCCGACTCGTCTACGCCGTCGCCGTCGAACGAGACGAAGTGATCTTCCCCGCCGCCCTGCGACTCCTCGCCGCCCAGGCCCGGCTCACACCACGACTCGTCGCACGCGTCGTCGCCGCAGGCCGCCCCCGTCGCCGCACCCCCTGAGCCGGGCGGCGCCCACCCCAACCCGACTCGTCGGCCGCTCACCGACACCAGGCATCATTGAGAGTGGCCACCACCGGAACGACGAGGAGACCAAGCGTGCCCAGCAGAACCGAGTTCGACGGAGTCATCGCCATCGACGGACCATCCGGGTCGGGCAAGTCCAGCGTCTCCCGCCGGCTCGCCACCGAACTCGGCGCCGCCTGCCTCGACACCGGCGCCATGTACCGGGCCGCCACACTCGCGGTACTGCGGTCCGCCGTCAGCCTCACCGACACCGCCACCATCATCAAGGTCGTCGAAGACACCGGCTTCGAGTTCGGCACCACCCCCGAGGACCGCTACACCCGCATCGAGGGCGAGAACGTCGACGACGCCATCCGCGGGCCCGAGGTCACCGCGCACGTGTCCGCCGTCTCCGGCATCCCCGAAGTACGCCGGCACCTCATCGCCGCGCAACGCGCCATCATCGCCGACGCCGCCCACGGCATCGTCGTCGAAGGCCGCGACATCGGCGAGGTCGTCGCACCCGACGCCGACCTCAAGATCTACCTCACCGCCGACCCCGCCGAACGCGCCAAGCGCCGCAGCGGCCAGAACGGCGCCGACCTCGCCGCCACCGCCGCCGACATCCACCGGCGCGACACCGCCGACGCCAAGACCACCCGGCCGCACGACGCCGCCCCCGGCGCCGTCGTCGTCGACACCACACACCTCGACCTCGACCAGGTGGTCACGGCACTCCACGAACTGCTGGCACACAAGACCACGGGCACCGCCTGAGGAAACGGGAGAACGACACCCCGGCCGGTGTGGCGGACGCCGCAACCGGGCATCCGATGCCGCCCGTCGGCGTTGGCACGACGACACGGCATCCACAGCCCCTCACACCGCACACCGCAGAAGACTCAGGAGCGCACAATGACCGATGACCAGGTCTGGACCGACACCGGACCCGACACCTCCGACCTCCCCGACGAGGCGGCCCCCGTCGTGGCCGTGGTGGGTCGGCCCAACGTCGGGAAATCCACCCTGGTCAACCGGCTCATCGGCCGCCGCCAGGCCGTCGTGGAGGACACCCCCGGCGTCACCCGCGACCGCATCCCCTACGACGCCGTCTGGAACGGGCGCCGCTTCACCGTCGTCGACACCGGAGGCTGGGAACCCGACGCCGAGGGCCGCGCCGCCGCGATCGCCGCCCAGGCCGAGATCGCCATCGCCACCGCCGACGTCATCATCCTCGTCATCGACGCCCAGGTCGGAGCCACCGACGCCGACGAGGCCGCCGTACGCATCCTCCACCGCAGTAAGAAGCCGGTCATCCTGGTTGCCAACAAGGTCGACGACGCCCGAAGCGAGGCCGACGCGGCGGCACTGTGGTCACTGGGACTCGGCGAGCCCCACCCCGTGTCCGCCCTGCACGGCCGCGGCTCGGGCGACCTGCTCGACGTCGTCCTCGACCGGATGCCGGAACTCCCCGAAGCCGACTACGCCACCGAGTCGGGTCCCCGCCGGGTCGCCCTGGTCGGGCGCCCCAACGTCGGCAAGTCCAGCCTGCTGAACCGGCTGGCCGGCGAGGACCGCGTCGTCGTCGACTCCGTCGCCGGAACCACCGTCGACCCCGTCGACAGCCTCATCGAGCTCGACTCCGACACCTGGCGCTTCGTCGACACCGCGGGGCTGCGGAAACGGGTCAAACAGGCGTCGGGCACCGAGTTCTACGCCTCGCTGCGCACCCAGTCCGCCGTGGAGGCCGCCGAGGTCGCCGTCGTGCTCCTCGACGCCTCCGAACCCATCAGCGAACAGGACCAACGCGTCCTCTCCCAGGTCGTCGAGGCCGGCCGGGCACTCGTCATCGCCTTCAACAAGTGGGACCTCGTCGACGAGGACCGCCGGTACTACCTCGACAGGGAGATCGACCGGGAACTCGCCCGGATCACGTGGGCGCCGAGGGTCAACATCTCCGCCTCCACCGGCCGGGCGGTCGCCAAACTCGCCCCGGCGCTGCGCACCGCGCTCGCCGGGTGGGAACAGCGGATCCCCACCGGTGAACTCAACCAGTGGATATCCGGACTCATCGCCGCCCGGCCGCACCCCATCCGGGGAGGCAAGGCGCCCAAGGTGCTCTTCATGACCCAGGCGGGGATCCGGCCGCCGAAGTTCGTCCTGTTCACCTCCGGGCGCCTCGACCCCCAGTACGTGCGGTTCATCGAACGCAGGCTGCGCGAGGACTTCGGGTTCACGGGCTCGCCGATCGCCATCACCGTCAAGGCGCGTGAGAAGCGCGGCAAGCCGGCACGCAAGTGACCCGGGGGCGCGGTGGCGCGCCACGACGCCTGCGCTAGAGTAGTCCCGTCCTCGTCTGAAACCGAGGACACTCGGGTTGTGGCCTAGCTTGGCTAAGGCGCCACACTGGGGGTGTGGAGATCGTGGGTTCGAATCCCGCCAACCCGACTCTGACGGACATTCCGGTACCGGAATGTCCGTTTTTGTCGTCACGTTCCTGTCGCACCCTTCGGTTACGTTCCGTGGATGACTCGAATGCGAAGGGTGTCGTGGTCTGACGCGGACCTGGTCGCCGCCGTCGCGGCGGCCCGATCGTGGTCGGCCGTGCTGCGACATCTCAAACTCACGCCGAACTCACGAGGCAGCATGCGAGCGGCGCAACGACGTGCCGGTGAACTCGGGCTGCAGACCGCGCACTTCACCGGGCGCCGCCGGTGGACGGACGCGGTCCTACGCGACGTGGTTCCGAAGGCCCGCAGCTGGAACGAACTGTTCGACATGCTCGGCCTCGAATCGCGGTCCGCCAACTCCCGCGTGGCGGTGAAGGCCAACGCCCACAGGCTGGGCTTGTCGCTGGCTCATCTGAACCCTCCTGATCGTCTGCCGACCGTACCCCTGCTCGCCATACCTACCGACCTGAACCAACTGCGAAAGGCGGCGCCGTCGATCGCGATGGCGTGGTTCCTGCTCCGTGGGCAGCCCGTCTCGGTCCCCGTCGAGCCGGTCGGTTACGACTTCGTGGCGGCGACCTCCGAGGGCTTCAAGACGGTCCAGGTCAAGACCTGTGTACGGATCGACGAATCCACCGGTGGTTATCTCGTGGCGATCGCGCCACGGCGGAACCATGGAGCCGACCGGGGACGACTCGTGCCCTACGACCCCGATGAAGTGGATCTGTTGTTCATCGTCGACGGTGGCGGCGGAATGTACCTGATCCCGATGACCGTGGTGGCGGGCAGGACGTCGTTGAGTCTCAACGCGTACGCCGACTACCGTTGCGGCGGCGCAGCCTCGCTGCTGCGGACGGTCGACGCCGGTGCCGCCTCCGGCGCGCCGGGTTGACGTCGTCCGTCGGGTGCGGCCACCGGATGTTTCGGCGCCGGCCGAAGTGTTCCGGCCCTACGGTGTCGGCATGACCTCCGTTTCTCATGTCGTCACGGGACCCGATGCGGTCGACGTCCTCACCGGATCGTCCTTCGTTCCGCCGCCCGCCGAGCCGGGGCCCGTCGGCGGACTCCGCTGGCTGCGGCACTCGGTGGCGCGCTTCTCGCACGGCGCCGATCACGCCCGTAGACGCGAGGCCGCGGTGCGGCTCCTGGCGCCGCTGGACCTCGACGTGTTGCGGGCGCGGGCACGTGAGGAGACCCGCGACCGGTTGACCGTGGGTGTCCCCTGTGATGTCATGTCGCGGATCGCCCGGGACGTGCCGGTCACCGTCCTCGGTGAGGCGATCGGCCTGGCCCGCCCGGATGTGGCGGCGGTCCGGGCGGTGGCGGCCCACTACCTCGCCGGTACCGCCGACGCCGCGGCGGATGCCGGGGTGGCGGCCTTGGTCGCCGCCTTCGGCGGTGTCGCCGACGAGTCCACCGCCGCCGCGATCGGGGTGCTGGCGCAGGCGTGTGAGGCGACGGCGGGGTTGATCGGTGTCGCGGTGGCGGGTGGACCTTCGGATGTGAGGCCCGCGGACGTGGTGGCGGAGGTGTTGCGGGCCCGTCAGCCGGTGCGGTCGACGGTCAGGCGGGTGTCGGTGCCGGTCCGCGCCGGTGGTGTCGGGTTGGCCGCGGGTGATGTGGTCGGCGTGGATCTGACGGGTCTGCCGTTCGGTGCGGGCGCGCACGGGTGTCCGGGGGCGGCGCACGCCGTGGCGTTGGCGGTGGGTGTCTGTGAGGCGTTGGAGGAGCGGGCGTGGCGGGTCGTGGACGTGGGGTTTGCCTCCGGCGGTGACGGCCGAGTGCCGGTGCGGTGTGAGGTGGTCTGCGATGCGTGACTTCCATGCGCTTCATCACGGTGCCGTGCCGTTGCTGCTGCCGAACGCCTGGGATTTCGCGTCCGCGGCGGTACTGGTGGAGGCGCGGTTCGAGGCGGTCGGGACGACGAGTCTGGGGGTGGCGGCCGCCGCCGGCGTTCCCGACGGTGCGGGGGTGACGCGGGAGCACACGGTGGCCTTGGCGCGGTCGCTGGTGAGGCTTCCGGTGCCGGTGACCGTCGACGTCGAGGGTGGTTTCGGCGAGGACGCGGAGGAGGTGGCGGACTTCGTGGCGTATCTGGCGGGCCTTGGTGTGGCGGGGGTGAACATCGAGGACGGTCGGCCCGGTGGTGTGTTGGTGGAGGCGGAGCGGCATGCGGCCGTGGTGTCGGCGGTGAAGCGTCGCAGCCCGGATCTGTTCGTCAACGCCCGCACGGACGGGTTCTGGTGTGGTGTGGAGGATCCGTTGGAGTCCGGGTTGGAGCGGGCGGCGCGTTACGTGCGGGCGGGGGCGGACGGTGTGTTCGTGCCCGGGGCGGTGACCGCCGCGGATGTCGCGGCGTTGGTGGCGGGTGTGGCGGCGCCGTTGAACGTGTTGTTCTCGCCGGAGGGGCCGGACGTGGCGGAGTTGACGGGTCTGGGGGTGGCGAGGGTGAGTACCGGGTCGTTGTTGTTCAGGTCGGCGTTGCGGGCGGTGGTCGGCACCGCGACGGCGGTCCGCGACGGGGGCGCGGTGGTGGGGGCGCCGGGTTACGGGGAGGTGCAGGATCTGGTGGCGGGTTTGGGGTGACGGGGCGCCGCCTCGTGTGGTGCGGGGCGTCGCCCGCCGCCGGGTTGGTCTCGATGTCGCCTGCGGCCCGGGGTGGTCACGCGGCCTTCTCCAGTCGGAGGAGGGTGGCCTTGGCGTCGGTTCCTCCGACGTAGCCGCCGGTGGTGCCGTCGGCGCGCAGTACGCGGTGGCAGGGCACGACGATGGGCAGCGGGTTGGTGGCGCACGCCGTCCCGACCGCCCGTACGGCCCGGGGGTTTCCGGCGAGCGCGGCGACCTGTGAGTAGGAGCGGGTCTGTCCGTAACCGATTCGGGGCAGGATCCGGTGGACGGTGCCTCGGAATCCGGTTGAGAGCCGGTGGTCCAGCGGCAGGTCGAATTCGCGGCGTTCGCCGCGGAAGTACTCGTGGAGTTGGGTCGCCGCGGTCCGCAGGCGGGTGTCGTCGGCGAGGATGCGGGGGCCGAGGTGTGTGGCGAGGTCTTGGAGGATCCGGTCCACTCCTTCGCTTTCGAAGGCGACGCGGACGAGTCCGGTGTCGGTGGCGGCGAGCAGTAGCCGTCCGATCGGGCTGTCGACGAGGTGGTACGTGACGTCGAGGAGGCCTTCGGCGTCGGCGGTGCGGGCGAGCCGGTGGTGGAGGCGGGTGAGCGTGTCGGTGTCGACGGGGAAGAGCGCGGTGTCGTCGTGGTTCATCGGGACGGTCCTTTCGGTGTGTCGTCGTGGGGCAGGGTGCGTCGGAGTGTTCTGAGGCCGTCGGCGGCGGCGCGTCTGACCGCGTCGGGTGTGCCGCCGATGATGCCGGCGGTCTCGGTGTGGGGTAGGCCGCCGAGGTAGTGGTAGGCGAGGGCGAGGCGTTGTCGTTCGGGGAGTGCGGCGACCGCGGCCCACACGTCGCGGTCGTGGTGTTGGGGGTCGTCGGTGTCGGAGGGGGTCTCGGGTATCCGGTCGGTGGGTACGGCCTGTCGTGCCCGGGTCCGGATGACGTCGACGGCCTTGCGTCGTGCGACCCGTACCAGCCACGCCTCGATGTGGGTGTCGGGGGCGAGGTCGGGCCAGGCGCGTAGCGCCGCCAGGAACGTCTCGGACCAGGCGTCTTCGGCGTCCTGTCCCGGGCCGAGTACGGCGCGGCACACTCGCAGCACCGTCGTGCCGTGCCTGTGGACGGCGTGTGCGAATGGTGTCGTGTCGTTCATCGCCCTGTAGTCGCCCGGCGGGGTGGGAACGTGAGGTCGGGTGGCCGTCGTCACCGGTCGCCCGGTGATACGAGGCCGGTCTCGTAGGCGACGACGACGGCCTGTGCCCGGTCGCGGAGGCCGAGTTTGGTGAAGATGCGCGCGACGTGTGTCTTGACGGTGGCCTCGCTGAGGACGAGTAGTCCGGCGAGTTCGGTGTTGGACAGTCCTCTGCCGAGTAGGCCGAGGACTTCGAGTTCGCGTGGTGTCAACGCGGCGAGGTCGCGGTGGACGGCGTGTGGTTCGCCGGGGATCCGGTCGGCGGCGGCGAACCTCTCGACGAGGCGGCGGGTGATGGACGGTGCCAGTAGGGCGTCGCCGGTGTCGACGAGTCGGACGGCGGCGACGAGGTGGTCGGAGGTGACGTCCTTGAGGAGGAAGCCGCTGGCTCCGGCCGCCAGTGCCGCGTACACGTACCGGTCGAGGTCGAAGGTGGTCAGGATGACGACGCGGCAGTCGGGTACGGCGGCGAGTGTGCGGCGGGTGGCCTCCAGGCCGTCGAGGTGGGGCATCCGGATGTCCATGAGGACGACGTCGGGGCGTAGCCGGGTCGCGGCCTCGACGGCCTGGAGGCCGTCGGCGGCCTCTCCGGCGACGGTGATGCCCCGGGAGGTGAGGATCATCCGGAATCCGGTCCTGACCAGTTCCTGGTCGTCGGCGATGAGCACTCGGGGTGCGGGGTGTGTCGTCATGGTCGTCGCAGTGGTATCCGGGCGCGGACGCGGAATCCGCCGCCGAGTCGTCGCCGGGCGTCGAACACTCCACCGTAGACGGATACTCGTTCGTGGAGGCCCGTCAGTCCTCGGCCGGTGGTGGTGCCCGGTGTGGCGGGGTCGCCGTTGAGGACGCTGGGTCCGGTGGTGAGGACTTCGACGCGCAGGTGGTGCCGGGTGTACTTGATCGCGACCTCCGCCTCGCCTCCGGTGCCGTGCTTGAGGGCGTTGGTGAGGGCCTCCTGCACGATGCGGTATCCGGTGACGTCGATTCCGGTGGGGAGTGGGTGGGGTTCGCCGCTGATGCGGACCTCGACCGGTAGTCCCGCGAAGGCGATCCGGTCGACGAGCCGGCCGAGCTGGTCGAGGCCGGGCTGTGGAGCGAGGGGCGGGTCGTCGTCTTCGCCGTTCTGGTCGGGGGCCAGTACACCGAGCAGGTGACGTAGTTCGGTCATGGTGTCACGTCCTGCGGTCTCCACGGCGGTGAGTGCGCCGGCGGCTTCTCGCGGCATCGTGTCGAGGACCTCTCTCGCGGCGTTGGCCTGGACGACCATGAGGCTGACGTTGTGGCTGACGATGTCGTGGAGTTCGCGGGCTATCCGGGCGCGTTCGGCGTCGACGGCGACGCGGGTGGTGTGCTGGTGTTCGCGTTCGAGCAGCCAGCGTTGCCGTTCGAGGGCGCGTCGGTGCAGGCGCCGGGTGTGGGCCAGTGCGATCGCCAGGACGAGGGTGGCGGCGACGGCCGCCGCCAGGGCGGCCGGGAGCCAGCCGGTATCGGATCGCCACACCGGTCAACTGTGGCAGACGGTCCGGGCCGGGCGCATCGTTCCGTGGGTGGTCGTGAGTACATCCGGGGGATGACCCGGCCCGGAAGTGGGATCGCCGGGGTGATGTACCGGGTGGCGGTGCGGCTTAGCGTCGGGGGCGTGATGGAGATGAATGAGGCCCCGCCCGTGGTGAGGGTGGACGGCCTGCGCAAGGAGTACGGCGACACGGTGGCGTTGGACGGCGTGTCCCTGCGGATCCACCAGGGTGAGGCCGTCGCGGTGATGGGTCCGTCGGGTTGCGGCAAGTCGACGCTGTTGAACCTGATCGCGGGTCTGGATCGTCCGTCGGCGGGTTCGGTGGTGGTGCACGGGGAGGACCTAGGTGCGATGAACGAGAGACGGCGGGCGTTGTTCCGGCGGCGGCGGATCGGGATGGTCTTCCAGTTCTTCAACCTGTTGGACGACCTTCCCGCGCTCGACAACGTCGCGTTGGCGGCGCAGTTGGCGGGGGAGCCGGCGTCGCAGGCGAGGCGGCGCGCCCGGGAGCTGCTGGACGAGCTCGGTATCGCCGACCGTGCCGACGTGTACCCGTCGGTGTTGAGCGGTGGTGAGCGGCAGCGGGTGGCGGTGGCACGGGCGTTGATGAACCGTCCGGCGTTGCTGTTGGCCGACGAGCCGACCGGGGCGTTGGACAGTCGGGCCGGGGAGCAGGTGATGGATCTGCTGTTGGACCTCAACCAGATCGGTCAGACCCTTCTGCTGGTGACTCACGACAGGGGGTTGGCGACGCGGTGCGCGGGCAGGCTGGTGGAGATGTCCGACGGCCGGATCGTCTCCGAGCGAGGGCTGGAGGCGGCGGCGTGACCGCGACGTGGCGGGTGGCGAGGGCGGCGGTCGGTCGCCGCCGGATGCAGACGGTGATCATCGGCGTGGTGGTGTTCCTGTCGAGCGCGACCCTGGTGGTGGCGTTGGCGTTGGTCAGTGCCGCGTCGGGGCCGTTCGCGCGGGCCTTCGAACAGCAGCGTGGCGCGCACGCGGTGGTGACGTTCGATCTGGCCGCCGCGTCGGTGGACGAGGTGGCGGCCACGGCTGACGCGAGCGGTGTGACGGCCGCGGCGGGGCCGTTCGGTGTGACGGTCGTGCGGGTACCGTACGGAGTGGACATACCGGGCATGATGGGCGGCCCGTTGACGGTGGCGGGCAGGGCGTCCCCCGGTGGGGACGTGGACCGGCTCGACCTGTGGAAGGGCAGGTGGCCGCAGCGGCCGGGTGAGATCGTGTTGAACCGGCCGCCGTCGTACGACCGGGAGGACTTCCACCCGGAGGGTGTGTCCTTCGAGGGGCCGGACGGTGCGGCCTTGACGATCGTGGGTTACGCCCACAGCCTGAGCCGGTCTGCGGACGCCTGGGCGACTCCGGAGCAGGTGTCGCGGTGGCGGCCGACGGCCGCGCAGATGCTGTTCCGCTTCTCGGCGCACGACACCGCGGCACAGGTCGCCCAGGGTGTGGCGTCGGCGACGGCCGGCCCGGCGGAGGACGCCGTGGCGGCGACGCAGTCCTATCTGGTGGTGAAGGAGTCGGTGTCGGCGGGACCGGGCCGCTACGTGGTGTTCCTGACCGCGTTCGGGATCCTGGGCCTGGTGGTGGCGGTGCTCATGGTGGCCAACGTGGTGGGCGGCGCCGTGGTGTCGGGGATGCGGCACATCGGCGTGTTGAAGTCGCTGGGATTCACGCCCTCGCAGGTGATGTGGGTCTATCTCCTGATGGTGACGATCCCGGCGGTCGCCGGGACGGTACCGGGCACGGTGCTGGGCGACGTCGGGGCGCAACTGCTGCTGTCGGAGTCGTTCCGGGCGTCGGGTCTGGGCGTGGTGTCGGCGGACCGGTGGGTGGACGTTGCGGTGCTCCTGGGGGTGCCGTCCTTGGTCGCCGCCGTGGCGGCGGTTCCGGCGTCGCGGGCGCGGCGGCTTTCGGCCACCGAGACGATCAGTGCCGGCGCGCTCCCCCGTGACGGCCGGGCGGCGCGGGCGCAACGGTGGCTGGCCGGTCGCCGGCTGCCGCGCGCGATGAGCCTGGGACTGGGGTTGTCGCTGGCGCGGCCGGGGAGGACCGGCCTGACGCTGGCGGCGATCGTGCTGGGGATCACCACGGCGTCCCTGGCGACGGGACTGGTCGTGACGGTCGTGAACCACGGAGAGGTGTCGGCCAGGTCGGAGGCGGTGCAGGTGCGGGTCCTTCCGGGTGACCCGGAGGTGGGTGAGGTCGCGCCGTCGCAGAACGGTGAGGGCTCGCGGGAGCTGCTCGGTGGACTGCCCGGTGTGGTCGAGGTCGTGGCGAACCTGTACGTGCCGGTGACCGTCGTCGGGATGAACGGCGGGATCGACGCCGAGTTCCTTCGCGGCGACTCGACCGTGATGGGTTACCCGGAGCAGCTGGTGGAGGGGGAGTGGTTCACCGCGCCGGGCGACGTCGTGGTGACGTCCCGCCTGGCACGTGAGCGCGGGATCGCCGTGGGCGACCGCTTCGTGGTCGCGGTGGAAGACTCCCGCACCGAGGTACGGGTGGTCGGCATGATCATGGGCGGTGACCACGCCGTCCTGTACGGCGACGTGTCGACCCTGGCCCGGCTGGGACCGGTCGACGTGGACCTCGACCGCCGGGTGCAGTACGAGGTGCGGTTGGCGCCGGACACGGACCCCGCCGCGTACGCCGCCGCCGTGACGGCGGCCGACCCCGGCCTGATCCCGAGGGTGGAGGGCGGCCCGAGTTCCTACACCGTCACCATTGCGGGACTGTCGACGACCGTGACGGTGTTGTTGGGGACGGTGGCGGCCCTCGGCGTCTTCCACACCGTCGTGTTGAACGCGCGGGAACGCCGCCGCGACATCGGCGTGCTGAAGTCGATCGGGATGACGCCGCGCCAGGTGACGACCATGATGGTGACCTCGATGGCGTGGCTGGGCGTGGTCGGCGGGGTGGTCGGCATCGGGCTGGGGGTGGCGGTTCACGCGGTGGTGGTGCCGGTCGCGGCCGAGGCGGCGGCGTTGGACGTTCCGGTGTCGCTACTGCGGGTGTGGGACGCGCCGATGTTGGTCCTGCCCGCGGTGGCCGGTGTGCTGATCGCCGCGGCGGGTGCGTACCTGCCGGCGCGGGCCGCGGCGCGGGCACCGATCGCCACCGCCCTGCGTACCGAATGACGGCCGGGGGCGGGTCGGTGCGGCGGTCACAACCGCGCCGACCGGCCCCCCGGGCGGGGTCGCCGCATGTGACAGTGGCTTATGCGTTTCGACCGGGAGACTCCCTTGATTCTTCGGCCGTGGCGTCGTGGTGACGTGGCGGCGGTCAGGCAGGCGTTCGCGACGCCGGACATGGCGCAGCAGGCGGCGGAACCGATCGTCGACGACGCCAGCGCCAACCGGTGGCTGGACTGGGCGTGCGGCCTGGTGTCCCGTGACAGTGGTTTCGCCTTCGCGATCACCGCCGCCGACGACGTCCCGGTGGGGAACATCGCGGTCACCGGTATCGACCGGCACGATTGCGGCTGGGTGTCGTACTGGCTGGCGTCGCGGGCGCGGGGCTGTGGCGTGGTCGCCGATTCGTTGGCGGCGCTGGTCCCGTGGGTTCACGACGTGGCGGGGGTTCACCGCCTGGAGTTGGGGCATCGCGTGAACAATCCGGCGTCGGGTGGGGTCGCGGCGCGGGCGGGGTTCTTCTCCGAGGGCGTGGAGCGGGAGAAGCTGTGTTACGGCGGTGAGCGGTTCGACGTGGAGTCGCACGCGAGGTTGGCGACGGATCCGCGTGTGACGCCGCGCCGGGACGTGTGCGTCGTGGCTCCGGGTGACGGTAACTTCGCCTCGGCGTAGTTCTGGACGGTCTTGGCGTTGAGCGGGATGCGCACCGGTGTGTCGCCGAACAGCAGCCGGGTGGCGGCGTCGGCGCAGGGTTGGATCAGCTCGACGACGGCGGGGGCGTTCTCGGTGGGACAGTGGACGATGATCTCGTCGTGTTGGAAGAACACGAGTTCGCCGAGGGACTCGTCGTGGAGACCGGTGCGCAGCAGCGCCATCATCGCCATCGCCCATTCCGCGGCGGTGCCCTGGACGACGAAGTTGCGGGTGAACCGTCCCCGATCACGCCCGGCGCGGGTCGACTCGGTGCGTGCGCTCCACCAGCGCTGGGACGGCGGTGGGCAGCCGCGTCCCAGCCAGGTGTAGACCAGGCCGCCGGTCTCGCCGGTGCGGGCGGCGGTCTCGACGTAGCGGTGCGCGCGGGGGAATCGGCGTCGCAGTACCGTCAGCAACGCGGTGGCGTTGCCGGCGGTGCCGCCGTACATGGCCGACAACAGGGCGATCTTGGCGTCCTGCCTGCTGCCTCCGAAGGTGGGTGCGAGCGCCGCGTACAGGTCGTCGGCACCTGCGGCGGCGGCCATGGCGTCGTCTCGGGACATGGCCGCCAGGACCCGCGGTTCCAGTTGTGCGGCGTCGGCGACGACGAGACTCCAACCCGGGTCGGCGTGGCAGGCCGACCGGACGGCCTTGGGGATCTGGAGGGCGCCGCCGCCGTCGGTGGCCCAGCGGCCGGTGACGACTCCGCCGACGACGTATTCGGGCCGGAACCGTTTGGCGGGTGAGGCGGGACCGGCCGGGCCGTCCGACACCCAGTCGCGCAGCCAGTTCCAGCCGTGCGCGGTGTACACCCTGGACAGTTCCTTGTAGGTGAGCAGTGGGGCGACGGCGGGGTGGTCGACGCGTCGCAGTTCCCAGGCGCGTGTGGTGTCCACGGGGTGCCCGGCGGCGTGGAACGCCTCGACGACCTGTTGCGGTGAGTCGGGGTTGACGTGGTGGCCGAAGGCGTCGCCGATCCGGTCGGCGAGTGCCTGAAGCCGTTTGGGACGCAGGCCCTTCACGGGACGCGGGCCGACCAGTTCGGTGAGGACGGCGTCGTGGACGTCGGTGCGCCAGGGGAGGCCGTGGTGGGTCATCTCGGCGGCGACGAGCGCTCCGGCGGACTCGGCGGCCGTCAACAGGGCCAGCCGGGGGCCGTGAGTCCTCGTGCGCCGCAGTTGGTCGCGGTGCACCTCCACGAGCATGTCGAGGGTGCGTCGCGGGTCGGCCGGAGGGCGGGTGTCGAACAGCGCGCCGTCGTCGACGTGGACCGGTTCGGGATCGGGAACGGGCAGGCCGTGGAGCCGGGCGTGGGCGGCGGCCGGGTGGTGTGGCCTCCCGGCGTGCCCCTCGGCGCTGAGCAGGATCGCCTCGGCGAGGGTGACGTCGTGGCAGCGGTCGAGCCTGGCGCCGGCGGCCAGCAGTGGCGGGTAGACGCGGCGGGTCTCGGCGAGCACCCAGCGCGGCGTGGTCTCGTGGTGGTCCCGTTCCCGGATCCGGGCGGCGAGGTCGTCGGTGTGGTGGGCGGTGCCGACGGGTTCCCCGTCCCCGTCGAGCCGCAGGTACCAGCCGTCTCCGGAGCGGCCGGGGACGAGGGCGATGTACACGCGCCGATTCAACCACCGGGGTGGGACATCCGCAGGTGGTCGGGCGCGGCCGGCGGGCGTCTCCCGACCGGCCGCGCCCCGTCGGTCACTGCCAGATCTGGCGGCACTGGAACACCGTGGAGGCGGTGTCGGCGCCGGCGGCGTTGGATACGGTCACGGTCACGCGGGGGCTGCTGTTGCGTGCGCAGTTGCCGTTGACGACGGTGCGGCCGTCACCGGCGGGGTACGCGGACCCGTTGTAGGTCCACCGGATCGTGACGGTGCCCTCGGCGGCGTACGACATGTGGCAGATGAACCGCCAGTTGCCGCTCTCGCAGAAGACGTAGTCGACGACGGGGGCGGTGCCCTGTTCACCCGAACCGACGTACAGCAGTCGGTTGGGGCTGCCCTTGGGGTCGGATATGACGTTCTTCGTGGAGTCGTCGACCAGCCGGGTCTTCACCTGCTGCGGCGTCCAGCCGGGGTTGGTGGACAGGATCATGGCGGCGGCGCCGGCGACGTGGGGTGCCGCCATGGAGGTGCCGCTGATGGTGTTGGTGGCGGTGTCGCCGGTGTGCCACGCCGAGGTGATCGACGTGCCCGGCGCGAACAGTGTCACGCAGCTCCCCCAGTTGGACGACGAGGCGCGCGCGTCGGTGCTGGTGGAGTTGCCGACGGTGATCGCGGCCGAGCTCTGCGACACGCGGGCGGGGGAGTGCCCGCAGGCGTCGCCGTTGTTGTTGCCGGCGGCGAGGGTGTAGACGATCCCGGACGAGACGGACGCGGCGACCGCGTTGTCGAGTGTGGTGTTGGCGCCGCCGCCCAGGCTCATGTTGGCCACCGCGGGCTTCACCGCGTTGGCCGTCACCCAGTCGACGCCGGCGACGACCGAGGCGATCGTGCCGCTTCCGGCGCAGTTGAGGACCTTGACGGCGATGAGTTTCGCGGCCTTGGCGACACCGTGGGCCGCGCCCCCGGCGGTGCCGGCGACGTGGGTGCCGTGGCCGTTGCAGTCGGTGTCGTTCGCGTCGATCGTGTTGGTGCCCCAGCTCGCGCGGCTCGGGTTGCCGAAGTCGTCGTGGCTGGTGCGGATCCCGGTGTCGAGGACGTAGATCCGGACGTTGGAGGCGGTGTTGGGGTAGGTGTAACGCGCGTCGAGCGGTAGGTTGCGCTGGTCGATCCGGTCCAGGCCCCACGACGGCGGGTTGGACTGCGTGCCGTCGAGGCTCACTCGGGCGTCCTGCTCGACATAGGCGACGTCGGGGTGGGCGGCGAGTCGTTCGGCGTCCGCTTCGGACATCTCGGCGGCGAAGCCGCGCAGCGCGGCGGTGTAGGTGTGGGTGACGTGGGCGTCGTACCGGGATGCCAGTGACGCGGCGGTGTCGGCGGTGGAGGTGGCGCTGAGCGAGTCGTCCAGGACGACGATGTAGGAACCGGCGACGGCGTCGGGCGAGTCGGCGCCGAGGATCTCTCCGGTGGCGTGGGCGGGGCCGGTGGACAGTCCGACCGCGAGGAGTGTGGCGGCGGATGCCGTCGCGGCCACACTCCGGAAACTGATTCGCATGGTCTCGGGCTTCCTGTTCGAGGTGGAGGTGACGGGACGGACGTGTTCCCGTCACACACAGTGTCGGTGACGTCGTCCTCGCGGGGTCCCCGATCCGTCCTCGGGCGTGTCGGTTCTCGGTGGAGAGTTGGACCACATCCCCCGCCGGGCGGCCGGTGGCGGGCATATCGTCGGTCCGTTCACGATGGAGGAGGGTGCGCGGATGGTGGAGTGGACCGCGGTGACCGGGATGGCGGCCGTCGCGTTGGGGATGGCGTTGATGCCCGGACCGAACATGTTCTACCTGGTGTCGCGGGCGTTGTCCCAGGGGCGGCGGGCCGGCGTCGTGTCGTTGTGCGGTGTCGCGGCGGGTTTCCTCACCTACCTGGTGGCGGCGGTGGCGGGTCTGACGGCGGTGTTCACGACCGTGCCGGTCGCCTACACGGTCCTGAAGTTCGGTGGGGCCGTGTACCTGCTGTACCTGGCGTGGCAGGCGTTCCGGCCGGGGGCGGGTTCGCCGTTCACGCCCCGCCCGTTGAAGCCGGTGTCGGGACTGCGGTTGTTCTCCATGGGGTACGTGACCAACCTGCTCAATCCGAAGATCGCGATGTTGTACGTGTCGTTGCTGCCGCAGTTCGTGGAACCGGAACGGGGCGCGGTGGCGGCGCAGAGTCTGTGGCTTGGCCTGGTGCAGGTGACGGTGGCGGTGGCCGTGAACGGAGTGATCATGCTGTCGGCCGCGTCGTTGTCCCGGTTCCTCACCGGACGGCCGGGTTGGATGCGCGCGCAGCGTGCCGTCATGGGCGGCGTGTTGGCGGGTTTCGCGGTGAAACTGGCCGTGGAGCCGCACCGGGTGTGACGGTCGAGTCGGCCGTCGTGACCGGGCTCCGGTGTCACGGCCGGTCGGCGGGGTGGGGCGCTTCGCGGCGGAGCCTGCGGGACTGTAGGAGGCCGTCCAGGGCCGCGGCGGCGGCGATGACGGCCAGAGCAGCCCGATCGCCGGATGGCATACCACCGAGAGGAACCCGATCGCGACTCCGAGGGGCCAGGCCGATCCGATGTAGAGGGCGCGACGGGTGAGGGTCCGCATCGTAGTCCTCCCGTCGACGTCCGTGACCGTCGCATGCCGCGGTCGTCTCGTCGCGGCGGTGTCTTTCGCCGTCGGCGAACGGATACGGCGGCTCGTGTTCGTCCGATCAGATCACGGGCGGAGGTGCCGGTCCATCGACTGTTCGGCGCGACGGGCCTCGCCGGTTCCGGCGGCGAGGGGGAGGGGTTCGACGATGCCGGATCGATCACCGGACGGTCACACCGCCCGCCCGGCGACGGCCGGTGCGGGGGGGCGGCCCGGGGACTGGAGGGACCCGCCGGGCCGCCGGAAGCGGCTCAGCAGCAGCCGACCTGGGTGTAGGTGTTACAGGCGGAGTTCACACAGGTGCGGTTGCGGTGCCAGCCGCCGGTGCAGTGGGCCGGGCTCATGACGCAGGCGCTCCAGGCGCCGCACTCGGTGGGGCATCCGGCGCCGGCCTCGGCGGTGGAGTCGGCGAGGAGACGCGCGAGCGCCCGGTCGGCCAGTCTGTTGAGGATGCTCATGGTTTCTCCTGATCGTCGTGACGGAACCCGGCCGGGAGCCGGTTCGCGGCGGCTTCGTCGATGTGTGAGGAGCCCGGATGCCGGGACCGCATGGATTGTGCCCGCCGCTCCCACAATCCGCCTACAGTGCGCACAGAGACTCGTCACTGTCGGTGAGTGCGGGCGGTGGCGTGGTGCGCTCGACCTGTCAGGACGATCAACGCGACGACGGGGAAACACGTCAGCCACAGGTTGGGCAGCCACCAGACGAGGTCGAAGTCGCCGCGCAGCGTCCAGAAGTTGAGGGCGGTGACGCCGGCCGCGTGTGTCAACGCCAGCGACACCGCGGTGGGCACCCGGCCGTCGCCGCCGCGCCGCAGCGACCGCAGTGCCCACGCCCCGGTCGCGGCGGCGGTCAGGTCCAGCACCAGGAACGACCAGTTCCAGTCGTCGAGTATCGGATGCCCGAAGGGTCGTACGAGGCCCGTGGCGACCGCCGTCCAGTAGACCGCGAAGCCGATGTCGGTCGTCCACATGCCTCGGAGGATCCAGCGTGGCGGGGTCATGCCTCGGCGGCCTCGTCGACGAGTGCCGACAGTTGGGCGAACACCTCTTCGTGCCGCCCCGGGGATGGGGCGGCCAGGCCCGCGAGCCGGGCGAGCCACCAACCGTCGGCGGCGAGCCGCACGGTGGTGGCCACGGCCGGATCGATGCCGTCGTCTTCGAGTCGGTGTTGCCAACGGTCGTAGCAGCGCCGCAACGGTTCCAGGGCCGCCGGCTCGACGAGGGCGGCGGCGAACAGGGCCGCCGCGGCGCGTCCGGTACCGGGGCCGGGGTGGGTCTCCGAGACGCAGGCGCGCAGGTAGGCGCGGGTGGCCGCGCCCGGGCGGTCGCCCGCCTCGGTCAGTGCGGTCGTGAACTCCGCGACGAAGCGGTCGACCATCGCCTCGGCGAGTGCCTGTTTGGTGGGGAAGTGATAGAACAGTCCGCCCTTGGAGACGCCGGCGCGAGCGGCCACCGCCTCCAACGTGAGGGACTGTGCGCCGTCGTGCAGCAGGACGTCGGTCGCGGCGTCCAGTAGGCGGGTCCTGGTGTCGGTCATGTGATTACTGTACCGGCTGGCCGGTACAGTCGCCCGACGGTGCGGACACCGCCGCCTGCCCGGTGCAAACCGGTCTCACCGTCGCACCCTCGTCCTAAGCTGGCGGCATGCCACGGACAAACGACGAGGCGGCAGCCGCCCTCCAGGAGTACGCCGAACTCTTCGCCCTCACCGGCGGGGACGCGTTCCGGGTCCGCAGCTATCAGAAGGCGGCCAAGGCGATCGCCGGATACCCGCGCGACATCGGTTCCGCCGACGTCAGGCAGGTGCCGGGAGTGGGGGACGCCATCGCCAAGAAGGTCACCGAGTACCTGGAACGGGGCAGCTTCCGCCAGTTGGACGACCTGCGCTCCAAGGTGCCCGACGGCGTGCGGCGGCTCACGAGGGTGCCGACCCTGGGACCGAAGACGGCGATGATGTTGTTCGATCGGTTCCAGATCGACTCGCCCGCCGCCCTGGCCGAGGCCATCGAGGGCGGCAGGCTCAAGGGCGTCAAGGGCATGGGACCGAAGACCCTCGACAACCTGCTGCGCGGCATCGCACAGTTGGAGGCCGCGCAGGGCAAGGTCCACATCGGTGTCGCCATGGAGGTCGCCGAACGGGTCGTGGAGTCGCTGTCGGAGTACGCCGAACGCATCGACTACGCCGGTTCGCTGCGCCGGATGAAGGACCTCGTCGGCGACGTGGACGTGCTCGCGGTGGCCTCACCGGAGATCATGGACCGGTTCAAGGAGCAACCCTACGTGTCCGAGGTCATCGCCTCGGGCCGTAAGAAGACGTCGGTCCGCACCTCCGCCGGACTGCAGGTGGACCTGCGTGTGGTTCCCGCCGAGTCCTGGGGCGCCGCGATGCAGTACTTCACCGGGTCCAAGGAGCACAACGTCGCGGTGCGGGAGATGGCGGTCAAGAAGGGGTGGAAGCTGTCCGAGTACGGCCTGTTCGACGGTGACACCGTGCTGGCCGCGGCGGACGAGGCGGAGATCTACACCGCGCTCGGCATGCAGTACGTGCCGCCGCCGATGCGGGAGGGACACGGTGAGGTCGCCGCCGCGTTGCGGGGTGAACTGCCGACACTCGTGGAGATCTCCGACCTCAAGGGAGACCTGCACACCCACACCGACCTGACCGACGGCATCGCCTCGCTCGAGGACATGGTCGCCGCGGCGGCCCGGCGCGGGTACTCCTACTACGCCGTGACCGATCACGCCCCCGATCTGGCGATGCAGCGCATGACCCTGGACAAGGCACGTGCGCAGCGCGAGGCACTGCGCGCGCTGCAGGCGTCCCACCCGAAGATGCACCTGTTGCACGGCACCGAACTCAACATCGGCCCGGACGGTTCGGTGGACTGGCCGGAGGAGATCCTGGCCGAGTTCGACGTACGGGTCGCGTCGGTCCACTCCCACTTCCAGCAGTCGAAGGCGGAGATGACCGCCCGGTTCATCGCCGCCTGCGAGAATCCCGGAGTCGACGTCATCGGGCATCCGACGACCCGCAAGATCGGCAGGCGGGGGCCGGTGGACGCCGACTGGGAGGCGGTGTTCAAGGCGGCGGCACGCACCGGCACGGTGATGGAGATCGACTCCTACCCCGATCGCTCCGACCTGCCCGCCGACCTCGTCCGGCTCGCCAGGCACCACGGGGTGAAGTTCTCGATCGACAGCGACTCCCACGCGATACCGCACCTCGACCACCAGCGGTTCGGCATCGGCATCGCGCAGCGCGCCTGGCTGACTCCCGACGACGTCGTCAACACCTGGTCGTTGACCAGGCTCCGCCGTTTCCTGAAGGGCTGAGCCACGGTCACGCGGGCCGGTGGTTCCGGTGCGCGCACGTGACTTCGGTCCATCGTGGAGTGGTGCGGTCCCGGTGCGCGCGAGTGGTTCTCACGGGAATGGCCGATGCGAGGGTGGGCACGCACCGGCCATTCGTTCTGATTGTCCTACTTCGCCGCATCCGGGGAGCCACCGGGGCGGTGCCGTCCCGCCTCACTGCGGGGTGTCGGTGCACCCGGCCTCGAACTCCGCCTTGTACTCCGCCAGCGGCGCCAGGCCCACCGCCGCACGGAACCCGTCCACGGCGGATTCGTCCTCGAGTGGCGTCGCCGGGACCGCACCGTCCTCGCCGCACCGCAACTGGGTGCCGAAACGCTGCGGCCGGTCGTCGGCGACCGCGACCCGGTCGTGCAGGTAGGCCAGTTCGGTGGGGTCGACCTGGCAGTCCTCGACGTGCTGCCACATCAGGTCCAGCGCCCGCTTCTGGAAGTCCGGGTCGAGGTCGGCGTGCTGGGCTACGAGCCAGGCCGCACTCGCGCCGTCGGCGCCCACCATGTCCACGACGGGCCAGCCGTACTCGTCGATGATCTCGCCGAGACGCGCGGTGCGTTCCCGGGAACCGTCGGCGCCCGTCGCGGAGGTCAACTCCTCCTGGTCGGCGGTCTGCATGGCGAGCAGTTCGCCTCGCAGCGCCGGTTCGGTGACGGTGCCGGTGCCGTCGTCCTCCGGGCAGGACGGTGGGATCCGCGGTGGCGCGGGGTCCTCACCGGCCGTGTCGTCGGAGCCGCCGCAGCCGGTCAGCGCGATCGACAGGGCGATCCCGGCCAGGAGCGGCACGAGACGGCGGCCGCGGGCGGGACGGGGACGGATGTGAAGGTCCATGCGGTCAACCCGGGGGAGGGGCACGGCGGCGAGGCGGCGTACCGGCGGCAGGGTGATGATTGCAGACGGTCCCTTAAGACGTTAGCAATGCCGTCGGCGCGACGGGGACGGTGCGACCGCGCCGAAGCCGGGCGGCGGCCGGCAAAAAGCGGGCCTCACGGGCACGGCACCGAAGAGGCCGCCGGTCAGTACGTCACCGGATCCCGGATCAGGGGACACGTCATGCAGTGCCCTCCGCCGCGTCCCCGGCCGAGTTCGCCACCGGCGATCGTGATCACCTCGATCCCCGCCTGCCGCAACAGGGCGTTGGTCTGGGTGTTCCTGTCGTAGGTGAACACCACGCCGGGCCGGACGGCCACGGCGTTGTTGCCGCTGTCCCACTGCTGCCGCTCCGAGGCGTAGACGTCGCCGCCGGTCTCGATGACCCGCAGTTCCGGCAGGCCCAGGGCGGCGGCGACGGTGGGGAGGAAGGCGCCCTGTCCCTCGTCCACCACCCGCAGCCCGGTGGGACCGTCCTCCGGGTACAGCGAGAACGCGTGCACTCCGTCCACGATGCGTGGATACACCGTCACGGTGTCGAGGTCGACGAAGGTGAACACGGTGTCCAGGTGCATCGCCGCCCGCAGTCTCGGCATTCCCGCCACCACGACCCGTTCGGCCGCCCCTGCGCGGAACAGTGCCGCCGCCACCTGGGTGATCGCCTGCCGGGAGGTGCGTTCGCTCATGCCCATCAGCACGACCCCTCCACCCACCGGCATCACGTCACCGCCCTCGAACGTGGCGCGGCCCCAGTGCCGTTCGGGATCGCCCCACCAGACGGTGGCGCCGGTGAAGTCCGGGTGGAACCGGTAGACGGCCTTCATCAGCAGGGTCTCGTCATGCCGGGCGGGCCAGTACAACGGATTCAGTGTGACACCGCCGTACAACCAGCACGTGGTGTCGCGGGTGTAGAGGGTGTTGGGAAGCGGAGGCATGAGGTATTCGCGTGCCCCGGTGGACTCCCTGGCCAGGGCGACGAACTCGGAGCGGAACTCCTCGGGCAGGTCGGAGGTCGCCAACCCGCCGATCAGGTACCGCGCCAGCTCCGCCGGTTCGAGAGAGCCGAGGAAGGCGCGGGTGTCGTCGACCAGGCCCGCGCCCACCTCGTCGACGGTGATCTTCCGTTCGAGGAGCCAGTCCACGCAACCGGGAACGGCGAGGGTCCGGGCCAGCAGTTCGTGGAGTTCGACGACCTCCACGCCCCGGCCACGCAGTTCGGCGACGAAGCCGGCGTGGTCGCGTCGCGCCTGATCGACCCACATGACGTCGTCGAACAGCAACTCGTCCGAGTTGGTCGGGGTGAGTCTGCGATGTGCCAGGCCCGGTTCGCACACCAGGACCTTCCGAAGTACACCGACCTCCGAGTACACCCCGTGAGGCCGGGTCGCCGCCTGCGCGGTCATGTGGTTCTCCCGTCGTCGCCGTCAGATCCGGATCCATCCCGTCGCCAACGCGACCACACCGGTGACCGCGCCGAGTACCGACACCCCCAGGATGACCGCCTCACCGGGGGAGAACAGTCGCCTTCCCTGTTCCCGGCGGGCCATCACGAACAGGATCGACGCGGGGGCGTACACGATGAACGACACCAGGAGGTACTTCAGCCCCGCGGCGAACAGCAGGAACAGGGTGTAACCGGTCGCGAGTACCGCGACGACCGTGTGCGTCCGGGCCGCGCCCGGTCCGGTGGCCGCCTTGACCGCGAACGCGGCCGCCAGCAGGAACGGGATCAACGTCAGCGCGCTGGTCAGTTCGAGGGCGAAGTTGAAGGCGTCCTGGGAGAACAGCGTGACGACGAGGACCACCTGCGTCAGCACGGTCGTCAGGACGAGCGCGGGCACCGGCACGTCGTCGCCGCGCGACCGCGCCAGGAACCGGGGCATGTCGCGGTCCTTCGCCGCCACGAACAGCACCTCCGCGGCCATGAGCGTCCACGCCAGGTACGCGCCCAGCACGGACACGATCAGGCCCGCCCCGATGAACACCGAACCCCACGTGCCGACCGCGGACTCCAGCACACCGGCCATGGACGGTTGCCGCAACCGCGCGATCTCCTCCATGGGGAGGATGCCGTAGGAGACGATCGTCACCGACGCGAACACCGCGAACACGCTGAGGAAGCCGAGCACCGTGGCACGCCCGATGTCGCGGCGGCGGTGCGCGTGCCGGGAGTAGACGCTGGCGCCCTCCACGCCGAGGAACACGAACACGGTCGCCAGCATCGTGCCCCGGATCTGGTCGAACAACGATCCCGCGTAGTCGTCTCCGGCGAAGTTCGCGGCCAGCACGGCCGGGTCCAGGTGGAACAGGGCGAGCAGCACGAACACCCCGATCGGCAGCAGTTTCGCGACCGTGACGACGCGGTTGACGGCGGCGGCCTGCTCGGTGCCGCGCCGGATCAGCAGGAAGAACGCCCACAGTCCCACCGAGGAGAGCAGGACCGCCACGAGGGTGTCCCCGGCTCCCAGGAAGGGGAACAGCGCCCCCGCCGTCGACATGATGAGGACCCAGTACGTCACGTTGCCCACGCAGGCGCTGGCCCAGTATCCGAAGGCGGAGAAGAACCCCGGGTATTCGCCGAAACCGGCCTTCGCGTAGGCGTAGACACCGGCGTCCAGGTCGGGGCGTCGGGTGGCGAGGAACTGGAACACGAACGCCAGCATCAGCATGCCGCCGCCCGCGACGACCCACGCGATGAGCGCTCCGGCGACCCCGGTCTCCTCGGCGAAGCGTGAGGGGAGTGAGAACACCCCGGCGCCGACCATGGAGCCGATGACCATCGTGGTCATGGTCCCGAAGGTGAGCTTGGCGGTGGGAGGGTTCGTCCGGTCGGTCTGCGTCATGTGTGCTCCGCTCGCGTCCGGTCGTCTCGTCCGCTGGGTCCGCGCGGCGGCCGGCCGGTGTGGATCAGGCCGGTCACGGCACTCCCATCCGGCACTGTAGCAACGGTCCGGTGTGGAGGCGGCCGGTTCGCGGGAGCCCGGTGGACGGTCCCTCGAGGATCGCGACCGCCGAACGACGCGCCGGGACGCGCACCGCCGGCCCCGCCGGTGGTGCGAAGCGGCCGGTCGTGGGCCGCGACACGACTCCGGTGGGAACCGCGCCCGGGCGGTCGGGCCGGTGCCGGACGTCGCGGCGGTCCGCGTCCGCATGCGAAACGTCCGGGGTCGGCCGTAGCCTCTCCACCATGACCACACCCGACTACCCGATCCTGCGGGAACCTCCCACCCACGGCGACGAGATCGAGACCCTCCTCGGGTCTCTGGACCGGCAACGGGCGACGTTCGCCTGGAAGTGCGGCGGCCTCGACGCCGCCGGGCTCTCCGCCACGGTCGGCGCCTCCTCGATGACGCTGGGAGGTCTGCTCAAACACCTGGCGGTCGTCGAGGCCGACTACTTCGTCTGGCGGTTGCGCGGTGAGGATCCCGGTCCACCGCTCAACGGCGCCGACCCGGACGATGACCCCGACCGGGTCTGGCACACCGCCGCCCGGGATACACCGCAGGAGCTGTACTCGCTGTGGGAGTCCGCGGTGGAACGTTCCAGGGCCGCGACCGCGGCGGCCCTGGCGGAAGGCGGCCTCGACCAGTCGACGCGGCGGCCGGCGGAGTACCCGGTCAGTCTGCGGCGCCTGCTCGTCGACGTGGTGGAGGAGTACGCCCGGCACACCGGTCACGCCGACCTGATCCGCGAGTCGGTGGACGGCCTGGTCGGCGAGGACCCGCCGTACGATCGGTGACCCGCCACCGGGACACGACGTGCGTGCCCCGGTGGACCGGTCAGCCCAGGTGCGTCGCCGGGACGGTTCCCATACGGCCGGCCTGGAAGTCCTCGACGGCCTGCAGGATCTCCGCCTTGGTGTTCATGACGAAGGGGCCGTAGCGCGCGACGGGTTCGTGCAACGGCAGGCCGCCCAGCAGCAGGACCTCGAACCGGCCGGTGCGGCCGTGCTGTTCCCGTCCGGCGGTGACCGTCAGCGAGTCGCCCGCGCCGAAGACGGCGAGTTGAGCGTCTCCCAGCGGACGGTCGTCCTCTCCGGCGCGGCCGTCCCCGGAGAGGACGTACGCCATGGCCGAGAAGTCACGGCTCCACGGGACGGTCAACCGGGCACCCGGCGACAGTGACGCGTGCGCCAGCGTGATCGGGGTGTGCGTGAGACCCGGCCCCTCGTGGGCGCCGATCCGCCCGGCGATGAGTCGTACGATCGCGCCGCCGTCGTCCGAGGACAGCATGGTGAGCCGTTCGCCCTTGATGTCCTGGTACCGCGGCGGTGTCCACTTCGCGGCCTTGGGCAGGTTCACCCACAGTTGCACGCCGTCGAACCGGCCACCCTTGACGACGAGTTCCTCACTGGGGAGTTCGTCGTGCAGGATGCCGGAACCGGCCGTCATCCACTGGGTGTCGCCGTCGCCGATGACGCCTCCGCCGCCGTTGGAGTCGTGGTGGACGAGCGTTCCGTCGATCAGGTAGGTCACCGTCTCGAACCCCCGGTGGGGATGCCACGGTGCGCCCTTGGCCTCGTGGGGTTCGTAGGCGGCCAGCATGTGGTCCAACAGCAGGAACGGGTCGGCCTGCGTCATCCCGGGTATCGGGAACGGTCGCCGCACCGGGAATCCGGCGCCCTCAAGGGTCCGGTGGGAGTCCACCACGGCGGTGACGGTCCGGGACCTTCCACCGGTGGCGGTGATCCGGGGCAGGACCAGCAGGTCCGTGGGGGTTACGGCTGGCATGGCTCCTCCTGACGGGCCGGGCCGGCCCGATCGGTCGACCTGGGGTGTGGTCGGCTAAGCGATCCGCGGCCCGGTTCCATTCCGGCGCGAGAGACCCGTCACACCGTGTGGACCTCCTCCGCCCGACCCTCTCGGGTGCCGGGCGGGTCAGCCCTGCAACGGCGAGGTGCCGCCGATGAACCGGGCCAGCGCCTCACCGGTCAGCACCCGCGCCGTGGCGCCGTGTCTGCCGGAGGCCGCCACGATCGCGTGTTCGGGGAGGGGCCGGTCGGCGGCGACGACGAGCGTGTTGCCGTCGCGGCGGCCGCGCAGCATCTGCGGGGTGGCGACCACCGCGACGTGGTCGAACACCGCCGTCACCGTGGCGGCGTGTCGCCTGGTCGCCAGCAGTCCCGCGGCGTCGAGTGCGTTGAGCACGAAGAGGCCGCCCGGTCGCAGTGCCCGCCGGGCGTACTGCGCGAAACCGGTGCCCGACACGGCCGTGGGCATGTCGCCGCCGCGGTACACGTCGGAGATGACGAGGTCCGTGCTGTCGGGGGCGTGCTCGCGGATCGCGTCGGCCGCGTCGGCCAGCCGTAGCCTGATCCCCGAATCGGGCGGGACCGGCAGGCCGTACTGGACGAACTCGGCGAGACCGCGATCGACCTCGATCACGAGTTGGCGGCTGCCGGGCCGGGACGCCGCCAGGTGACGTGGCAGGGTGAGGCCCCCGGCGCCCAGGTGGAGTACGTCGACGGCGCGGCCCTCGGGGAGGACGGCGTCCACGACCCCGGCCACAAGCCGGGCGTACATCATCTCCAGCCGGGTGGGATCTTCCAGATCCACATAGGATTGTGCGACGTCGTTCACCAGCAGGGTCCACCCGCCCGGGTGGCGGGGGTCGGCGACCAGTTCGGCGGTGCCGAAGTCCACCGTGGCGGTCAGGTCCATCCGCTGGTGCCGGTCCGTCATCGTCCCCCCGTAACCTCCCGGGCGCCCTCGTGCGCCGCCCCCCATTCAACCCGCCGCCCGGCCGCGCCGGGACGTCGGGCGGCACCGCCCGGGCTCGCACCCGGGCGGTGCGTGCCTCACCGGAACAGGCCGCGACGGCGTGCGAGCTGGGTCAGTTGGTCCCGCAGCGCCGGGAGCAGGTCGTTCCGGTCGTCGTTGCCGACGCGGATGCTTCCGTAGGCGTCGCCGCCGGCGCTCAGGAAACCGCCCGGCCGGTCCACCTCCAGGATCACGTGGGTGGAGCGTTCGTCGGTCACGAAGGTCAGTTCCAGCGCCTTGAAGGCGTTACGGAACTCACCGGCCGACCAGTACTCGATCTCCTGGTAGAACGGCATCCGCGATCCACGCAGCGTGCCGGCCTCCAGGTCGGCCTTGTGGAAGACGAAGCCGAGACGGTCCAGAGCGGACAACACCTGGTTGTGCACGGGCAGCGGTTCCACCACCAGCGGATCCATGTCGCCCTTGTCGAGCGCACCCTCCAGCTTCAGTTCCGTGGCGACGCCGAGCCGCATGCCGGGGAGGTGGTGGCCGGCCACCGACGACAACGGCGTCTCCCAGGGCACCTGGATCTGGAACGGGACCGCGTGGGCGGCACCGCACTCCAGGGAGAACGGCCCCGCCACCTCGGCGCGCAGGAAGTCGTAGGTGGTGCGGTACTCGTTGTCCCCGCTCTCCACCTCGACGACCGCGTTGAACTCGATCGTGATGCCCTGTACCCGGTAGTCCACGCCACCACCGGTGAACCGGACCTCACCCTGCAACATCGATCCCGGAGTGACGTGCGGAGCGGCCAGCACCGTGTCGACCGACACCCCCGCGCCGAACGCCGCCTTTAGCTTACGAAAGACCATTTCCCGTGGTCCTTTCCGTGAGGGACTTCGCGTCCCGCCACAGTAACCGGGGTGCGCCAGTGCGGGGATCGGCCGTCGGGCCGCGACTCGGGACCGACCGTGCCGGTCTCAGCCAGCCGCGCCGCGGCGGGTGGCCAACTGCTGCAACTGCGTCCGCAGGGCCTCCACCATGTCACCGGCGTCGTCGTTGGAGACCGTGAACCGCTGGTAGGTGTCGTGGCCCGGGCTCAGCAGGCTTCCGTGGTCGTCGGCCTGCAACACGACGTCCGTCGTGGTCTTTCCCGTGACGAACGTCAGCTCCAGCTCCTTGAACGAGTCACGGAACTCACCGGACGGCCAGTACTCGATCTCCTGGTAGAACGGCATGTGGGATCCGGCGATCGTCCCGTCCTCCAGGTCGGCGGTCTGGAACACGAATCCCAGCGACTCCATGGCGTCGAGCACGGCCGCCTGCACCGGCAACGGCTCGACGGTCAACGGGTCGAGGTCTCCCTTGTCGAACGCCTTGTCGAGGGCCAACTCCGTCGACACACCCAGGGTCATGCCCGGCAGCGGCCGACCGGCCAGTGAACTCAACGGGGTCTCCCACGGCACCGGGACCTCGAACTGCACCGAATGGGCGGTGCCCTTGGCCAGTTGGAACGGACCCGACACCTGGGCGCGGTGGAAGTGGTGGGTGGTGGTGGCGGTCTCCCCCTTGTCGTCGCGCTCGACGAGCGCGGTGAACTCCAGGGTGATGCCCTCGACCTTCTGGTCGACGTCGCCGCCGGTGAACTTCACCTCGCCCTGGAGCGTCCCCCCTGGAGTGACGGTGCGTTCGGTGAGGACACTGTCGACCGTGACTCCGACGCCCAGAGCGGCCTTGAGGATGCGAAGAACCACGGATGGATCCTTTCGGGAGGGGTGGTAACGAGCTTGGCACCAGGTTAACCGGCAACCGGTGGTCGTGCGCGCGGCGGTGACACCCGATCAGCCGAACATGCCCGGGCGGTCGGCGAGGCGTTGCAGTTCGGTCCGCAGCCGGTCCCAGACGTCGGTGTCCTCGTGACCGATCCGGACGTGGCCGATCGCGGCCCCGCCGGTGCTGTTGCCGTCCTCGTGCTTGTCCACCTCCAGGTGGACGTCCAGATGGGCCGGTCCGGTCACGAAACCCAGCCGCAGCAGCCGGAACGCCTCCCGGAAGCCACCGGCCGTCCAGTACTCGAACTGCTGCCGCAGCGGCAGCTCGGACCCGGTGAGGCCGCCCGGGGACATGCGTACCCGGTGGAACACGAACCCCAGCGTGTCGACCGCCTTGAGGGCGGCGTGCTGGCTGGGCAGTGGTTCCACACTGAGCGGATCGAGGTCTCCCTTGTCGAAGGCGTGTTCGAGGGCGAGTTCGGTGACCACGCCGATCCGGACGCCCTCCAGGGCCTGGCCGCCGATGCCGGTGACCGGGGTCTCCCACGGCAGCGGGACCGCGAACTCCACCCGTTGTGGACTGCCGGCGGGCAGGGCGAAGCCCTCGCCGGCGCGGTGGCACACCAGGTCCACCGGGTCTGCCCCGTCCACATCGGACTGAAGGTCGAGGGTGACGTGCTGGACGCGATGGTCCTCCCGCCCGCCGGTGAGACGGACCTCCCCCCGGACGGTGCCCCCGGGGGTGACGTGGGTCTCGGTCAGAACGGTGTCGACTTCGACACCGGCGGCGAAGGCGGCCTTGAGTTTGCGAAGCACCAACGAAGGGTCCTCTCGGCGGTAGGGACGACACCGGTCACGGTGCCGGAGGAGACGGCGTCGGATGCGGCGGCGACGCGGTGTCTCCCCGTCACTTTCTACCAAAGCGGAGCGACCGGCCCGGCCCGCCGACCACGCACCCGGCGGATCAGTGGATCGCCACCGACATCGGTTGGAAACGGTGCTCCCGCGACCCCGGCAGGTCGCTCCGGCCGTGCGCCATCAGCGTCGTGTCGAAACCCGGCGCCAGGCCGTGGGCCGTGGCCCACTCACGCACCGCCGTGAGCCGGTGTTCCAGGTCGAGCCGGACCGGCAGGTCGGAGTCCTCGGCGAGACGCCCGATGAGTGCCAGCGCGTCGGAGTCGCCGGCGGCCACCACCGGGCCGATCATCATCGTGCCGTCGTTGCGCCAGCGTGCCGCGAATCCGGTCACCCCGCCGTCCGGCCCCGTCACGACCAGCGTCCGGTCGGCCAGGCCGGCGAACGCCGACAGCAGTGCTCGGCGGTCACTCCCGTGGGCGGCCCGGTCCACCGCGGCGATCGCGTCGAGGTCCTCCGGGGTGGCGGGCCGGACCCGGCCCGGCGGCGTGGCACCGGAGACGAACCGGCCGACATGCGTGGTCACCGGTGACACGTCCTCGAATCCGAGTCGCCGGTACAGACGCCGTCCCGCCGCCGTGGCATAGAGCGTCACCAGCGACCCGTGTGAGACGGAGAGCACGTGCCGCATCAGCCGTTCCCCGATGCCGCGACGGGCGTGGTCCCGAGCCACCAGCATCATCCCCACGGCCGCGCGGCCCTCCCCGCCGGTCACCGTCACCGCGGCGATCAGGCGGCCGGAGTCGTCGACGACGCCGTGACCGGTGCCGTGCTCCAGCAGGAACCGCCACTTGCGGGACTCGGGGCTCCAGCCGCGATCGAGTGAAAGTGCCACGCACGAGGCGTGATCGTCGGGGCCCAGCCGCCGAATCGTCGATGTCGAGGTGGTCATGACCTCCTATTCTCGAAGTCCCACCCCCGCGATCGCAACGGGATAAGCCCACCGGTCGAGTCGCCGTCGGATCACCGCGGGTGGTGTGCGGACGCGGCTCCGCCCCGGAATGGAGGGGTGTGACAGGATCGCGGCGCAGTGGCGGGCGACATGGAGAGGGCGATCGTCGAATGACCGTACCGGCTGTGAGTGGCGGTATCCGTCGATGACTCAGGAATGGTGGGGGGTCCTCATCGCCTTCGCGGGCGCGTTCGGCTACGCCCTGGGCGCCGCGATCCAGCAACTCGACGCCGTGAAACTCGGGGCGAACCGCCGGCTCATGCGGCAACCGCGCTGGTGGATAGGCGGGGCCATCAGCTTCACCGGTGCCTGCCTGCACGCGGTCGCGCTGAGCATGGCGCCGTTGACGATCATCCAACCCATCAGCATGACCACGCTGGTGTACGCCGTGCCGTTGGCGGCCAAACTCCACGGCCGGCGACCGCGCAAGGCCGAACTGCTCGGTTCGGTCGCGGTGTCGATCGGCCTGGCTGGGCTGATGCTGATGATCCCGATCCACGACGCCGACAACCCGGTCCTGCCCGACGGCGCGGCCGTGATGTTCCTGGCCGCAGTGTTGACGGTCGTGGTGGTCAGCCAGCTCCTCGGTCGTCGTTGTTCCGGACCGATGAAGGCGCTGGTGTTCGCCGTCGGCGCCGGTGTCGCCACCGGGACCGTCTCGACCTTCGTGCGCCTGGTGGGCGCCGGAATGCAGACCGACCTGGCGAACCTCGTGCACTGGTTCACCCTGGTGGTGCCCACGATGCTGATCGTGGCCACCGTGTTGCTCCAGAAGTCCTACGCGGTGGGTTACTTCGGAATCGCCTACGCCGCCGCGCAGGTCGCCGATCCGGTGGCGTCGGTGCTGGCAGGGGCGGGACTGCTGGGAGAGCCGTTGCCGCAGGACCCGGCGCTCATCGCGCCCGCGGTCGGCTGCGCGGTCCTGCTCATCGCCGGCACGATCGCGCTGGGACGCAACGCGCCCGACCACGGGCACACCGACGGCGACGTGGTCGAGGTGCCCGTGGCCGAGCCGGCGGAGGTGCGTTCGGCGGCGTGACGGTCAGCCGCCGCAGCAGCCGCCACCACAGCAGCCGCCACCGCCCTCGCCGCCGCCGGACACCGACACCGGCGCACCCGCCAGAGCCACGGTCGACAGCAGTTTCACCGAGTCCTCGTGGCCGGATGGGCAGGGGGCCGGATCCCCGGACTCGGCCATGGGGCGGGACAGTTCGAAGGTCTGTGCGCAGGTGCGGCACCGGTATTCGTAGCGAGGCATGCCACCAGGATAGGGCGGACCGCCCGCGCGTGGTGGGGGCCGTGACCCGACGACGAGTGGACGACACCGATTGTGGGTATCGCAGCGGTGTGACGGGCCGCCATACACCTCCGCCGCTGTCCGGTCTGTCCCGGGGCGTGAGGTTCGCGCCGTCGGACGGACGTGGCATATTTGACGACCGGTCTACCCGAAAGAGCTGAACGTGCAGGTTGGAGACATTCTCGGACGGCGCTACCGTCTCGACGAACGCGTCGACGGCGGAGCGATGGGTGAGGTCTGGCGCGGCACCGACACCAGGCTCAACCGCCAGGTGGCCGTCAAGATCCTGCACGCGTCGCTGTCGACGACGAAGGCGTTCCGGGAACGGTTCGGCGCCGAGGCGAGGGCCGCGGCCGCGCTCCGCGCCCCCGGCATCGTCGACCTGTACGACTACGGGGAGGACCACCCCGACGACAACACCGTCATCTCCTACCTCGTGATGGAGTTCGTGCCGGGCAGGGCGTTGTCGGTGATGCTGGCCGAACGGGGCAGGCTCCCCGCCGGTGACACGATGGCGATCATCGGCAGGTGCGCCCAGGCGCTCGACGCGGCCCACCAGGCCGGTGTCATCCACCGGGACGTCAAGCCCGGCAACATACTCGTCCTCGACGACGGCAACATCAAGGTCGTCGACTTCGGCATCGCCCGCGCCCACGGCGAATCCGGCCTCACCGCGACCGGGCAGGTCATGGGGACCGTCGCCTACGTGTCGCCCGAACAGCTCTACGACGAGGAACTCGGCGGCGCCTCCGACATCTACTCGCTGGGAGTCGTCGCGTACGAGTGCCTGGCCGGGCGCAAGCCGTTCACCGGGGACGTCCCCGCCGCCGTCATCCACGCGCAACTCCACCAGGAACCCCCGCCGTTGCCCGAGGACGTGCCCGCGCCGGTGGCCGAACTGGTCATGAAGTGCCTGGCGAAGTCACCGGCCGACCGCTGGGAGAGCGGTGCCGCCCTCGCCGAACGGTGCCGCCACCTCGCCGCGGGACTCCCGCAGGGCGACTCGACGGAGCCGATGGACTCGGTGACCGACACCGCGACCGGTGCGATCGTCCGGGTCCCCGCACCCGGTGACACACAGTCGCAACCGGTGGTGACCGACGTCGAGGCCGCACCGGCCTCCGAGGCCGCGACCGGACGGCCGGACCGCAGGCGGCGTTCCCAGCTCGTCGCGGTGCTCGTGGCGGTGGCGATCCTGGCCGCGGTGGGCACGGCCGCCGCGTGGCGACCGTGGGAGACCCCGGCGGTCACCGAACCCGGCGACGACCGGGACCGCACCACCGTGCAGACCAGGGAACCCGAGGACGACGCGGAGGAGAGCTCCGTGGACGACGGCGGCTGGGAAGACGGCGGCCAGTGGGAGTCGCCGAGCGGATCGGAGTCGCCGTCGCCCGACGGGTCACCGTCGTCTCCCGAACCGTCGGAGGACGAGACCAGTACCGAGGAACCGACCGACACGACGTCACCTTCTGAGCCCGAACCGTCCACGAGTGATGACGGTGGTGACGACGGGGGAGACGACCCGGGAAACCCTCCCGGCGGCCAGGGCCTCGACCTGGCCTGACGGCCGATTCCCGCCGGTTCACGGCGCCTACTCGACCGGTAGGTCCCGGCTCTTCCGGAACGGGGAGAAGTACACGGCCAGCCAGCTGGTCGCCAGGCCCGCCGCCGCTATCCACAGCACCGTGGTGGCGCCGTACAGTTCGCCCACGGCTCCGGCCGAGACCGCCCCGACCGTCACGACGCCGGTGAACAGGAACCGGAAGGTCGCGTTCATCCGCCCGGCCAGCCGGTCGGGAGTGGCGGCCTGCCGGTAGGAGATCTTCAGTACGTTGTCGACGCCGATCGCCATGGCGAACAGCAGCCAACCCGGTGTCGCCAGCCACCACCGGTCCGGGACCGCCAGCAGCGGTAGGCAGAGCGCCCCCGGGGCCGCCAGCGCACCGACCAGCCAGATCGCCCGGCTGGAACCGAGCCGGGCCGAGATCCGCCGTGCCAGGGCGGCCCCTGCGAGGCCGGCGGCGCCGCCGAGGCCCAGGAATCCGCCCAGAACCGACGCCGACAGCCCCCGTTCGGCGACGAGGAGGACCGGGGCGATGGTCAACAGCATGGTCATGAACAGGTTGACGAGCACCCCGCCGACGGCCAGCGGACGCAACCGGGGATGCCCGAACACGTGACGCACTCCCTCTCCGACGTCGCGGCGCAGCCGTGTCCGTTCCGTCGCGGGCTCCGGAGTGGGCTCGTGGGTGCGGAGTCTCGCCAGACACGCGGCCGACCACAGGAGGCCGACCGCCTCGGTCAACAGGGCGACGGGGGCGGTGAGCCACTGCACCAGGTGGCCGCCCAGACCCCGTCCCGTGATGTTCGCGACCGAGTCGAGCGACACCAGCGCGGAGTTCGCCGAGGTCAGGTCGGGACGCGTGACCAGCCGGGGCAGGAGGCTCTGGGCGGCGACGTCGAAGAACACCGTAGCGACTCCCGCGGCCAGCGCCACCGCGTAGAGGTGCGGCATCGACAGCGCGTCGAACCACCACGCGATCGGGATCGACACGATCAGCGCGGCACGGACCAGATCGGCGGTGATCATCAACGGGCGACGCCGCATACGGTCCACCCAGGCACCGGCCGGGAGGCCCACCACCAGGAAGGCCGCGGTTCCCAGGCCGCCCAGCAGGCCCACCTGCCACGGTGATGCGTCAAGCGTCACCACGGCCACCAGTGGGAGTGCGAGATGGCCGACGTGGCTGCCGAATCTGGCGAGCGCCGCCGACATGAAGAGCCGGCGGAACTCCGGTTGCCGGAACAGTGGGCGCCGGGTCGCGGTGCCGTCGTGGGGAAGAGTCGTAGTCACCGTCACAACGTCCGTGGTGGAGCCTCGGCCCGCCCGGGATTTAGCCTGGGCCGAATCCGACGGACGGGAGCCGAAGTGATCGAACTCGAAATGTCGGCCGACGACGTGGCCGTGACCCGGCTGGCCAGGTCTCCGCTGTGGGAGGTGGTGGGCAGTCTCCGGGTCCTCAAGGAACCCCGATCGCACCCCGATCACGCCTGGTGGGTGTCCCACACCGTGCCGAGGCTGCGGGCCGCCGACCTGGATCTGGGCCTGCTGTCGGACCTCGTGCCCGTGCCGGGCAGAGTGCTCCCGGCGTTTCTGGCGCCGCCGCCGGCCGTCACCGGACCAGACATCGGCATGGAACTGGCGGGGCTCGCCGCGATGGACCCCGAACGGATACGTGACGGCGTCGACATGCTGCCGGGCGAACCCACCCACCGGTTGAAGGCGTTGCGCGACGACCCGGCTCGCGTGTTGCCCGATCTCGTCGACGCCGTCCGCCGGTACTGGGATGTCGCGCTGGCGCCGCACTGGCCGCGGATCCGTACGGTGTGCGACGCGGACGTCACCTACCGGGCGCGCCGCCTGGCCGAGGGGGGCGCCGTGCGTCTGTTCGCCGGACTCTCGGACAAGGTGTCGTGGAACGACGGCAGACTGACGATCCGAAGCACGTTCCGCCGGCGGATCGCGTTGGAGGGTCGCGGTCTGTTGTTGGTGCCGTCGGTGTTCGTCGGCGACGGGGTGTTCTCGGTGGTGAACCGCCCCTGGCAGCCGACCGTCCGGTATCCGGCGCGCGGTCTGGGACTACTGTGGTCGACGGCGCCGCCACCGGTGGTGCCGGCGGCCCTCGCCGAGGTCATCGGCCGGTCCCGCGCGGCCATCCTCGCCGCCCTGGTCCATCCACGGTCCACCGGAGACCTGGCGTTGCAGTGCGACCTCTCCAACGGTGCGGTGTCGCAACACCTGGGGTTGCTGCACGCCGCCGGTCTCGTGAGCCGGCACCGCGACGGGCGATTCGTCCTGTACACCCGTACCGACGCCGCCGAGGCGCTTCTGGCGGCCGCCTGAGCCGGTTCCCGACGTTGTCGCTACGGCCCGCACCGCGATCGGGTCGGTGCACACCACCGTTCCCCCGCGTGGGGGAGCCGGATCACCTGCGCAGGCGAGGGCGTCCGCCCCCGTCTCCACGATCGTGGAGACATGACGACACACATCGATTCGCGACCGTCCCACCGGCGACTGGTCCTCACCGCGGGCTGGCTCGGCGTCGCCCTGCTCGTCGGGTACGCGACCTGGGCGGGGGCGATCGCCATGGACCTGATGCTCGTGATCCTGTCGGTGGTCGAACTGTTCGGCGGCACCGACGTACTGCCGTTCGCACCGGACTGGCTCGGCATGCTGGGCCGGGTGGCCGCAGTGGCGGTCGCCGGCTACCTCGCGTTGCGCACGGTGCGATACCAGCGGACCTCCCGGGGCGCCTGTGCCCGCTGCGGCCGCGCCGAGGCACCCCGCCGCGACCTGAGCCGGGCGGCACGGATCGCGGCGTACCTGACGGTGATCCCGGCGGGCGGCTACGCGGCCCTGAAACTGCACTGGGCGTTCGGCGGCGGCATCGGCCTGGCCGATCCGGACGTGTTCGACGGCGTCACCCTCACCTCGCCCGGGTTCGCCGACACCGCCGTCATGGCCGCCATCGGCGTGGGCCTGGCCGTCGCGATGACCCACCGGTGGCGGCTGCCGCGCTGGATGCTGCTGGCGCCGTCGCTGTTCGGTCTGGCGATGCTCATCCCGGTGTCGGTCTTCGGAACCGCCGTCAACGTGACGCACCTGTTCGATCCGGTGGAGACCGGACTGGCCACCTGGGTCGGCTGGTTCGTGTACACCTGCTTCACCGTGTGGGCCGCCGGCCTGCTGCTCGTCACCGTCGACTACCACCAGGCGACGGCCGGGACGTGCCGTTCCTGCGGGCGGGAACGTCGTGCGAGGATCGCGGCGTGATCCTGCGCCCGTTGACCAGCGCCGCCACCTACCGGGGATGGCTGTGGCTCATCGTGGGCGGCGGCCTGGTCATGCCGTTCATGCTCGGTGCGGAGGTCGTCCGGATCGCGATCTGGGGCGGCCCCACCCCGACCGCGGTGATGTCGGTGGTGGACCCGGTGCTGTTCCTGGCGTGCCTTCCGGTGGTGGCGCTGGCCGGGGCGCTGTTGCCGATCCGGCCGGCATCGGCGTTCCTCGCCCGCACGCTGCTGGGTGCGACCGGGCTCACCGAGACCGGCCGCGCCACCGGTTGGGCCGACCGCTCCCGGCAGGCGGGATGGCTGCTGATCCACCTGGGGGTGGGCGGCGTCCTCAGTGGTGTGACCCTGGCCCTGGTGCCGTTCCTGGCACTGGTCGCGTTGTTGCCGGTTCTGCCCGACCGCGGACTCGCCTCCGGCGTCCTCGCCGGTCTGGAATGGCAGGCGTGGTGGGGACCGATCATCGCTCCGGTGGCGGCTGCCGGCCTGGTGTACGTGGTCGCCGGGACGGGCACCGTGCTCCGCCGGGCCGCGGAACGGATGCTCGGCCCCAGTGCCGCCGACCGGCTGGCGGCGAGCCGTGCCAGGGAACGACGACTCGCCGAACGTAACCGCATCGCCCGGGAACTCCACGACTCGGTGGGCCACGCGCTGTCGGTGGTGACGGTGCAGGCGGAGGCCGCCGACCGCGTGTTCGACACCGATCCCGAGTTCACCCGTCGGGCGTTGCGCATCGTGGCCGAGACCGCCCGGGACGCCGTCGCCGAACTCGACCAGGTGTTGGAGGTGCTGCGCGACGAGACCACCCACCACGCCGGACCCGGCCTGTCGGCCCTGCCCAGGTTGCTGGCCGAATCGGGACTGCGGCTCACCACCCGGATCCCCGATCCGATGCCGGAACTGCCGGTGCACCTGTCCAGGGAGGCGTACCGCATCGTGCAGGAGAGCGTGACCAACGCGCTCCGCTACGGCGACGGCAGTGCGACGGTCACGATCACCGAGACCGAGGGGTGGCTGCGCATCGAGGTGGTGAACCCGATCGGGGCCGCCGGGATGACCAGGGCCGGCGGCGGCGGTGGATTCGGCCTGGCGGGACTCACCGAACGCGCCGCCATCCTGGGCGGCGAGGTCCACGGTGGCCCGCGCGACGGTCGCTGGCGGGTCTCCGCCGCGCTCCCGCTAAGGTCGGCGCCGTGACGACGGTGCTGTTGGCGGACGACGAGGAGCTGATCCGTTCCGGGATGGCGGTGATCGTCGGCGCGGAAGCCGACTTCGAGGTCGTCGGGCAGGCCGACGACGGGGTCGCCGCCGTGGCCGAGGCACGCCGCCTCCGTCCGGACCTCGTGTTGATGGACGTCAGGATGCCCCGCGTCGACGGCATCGAGGCGACCAGGCAGATCCTCCGGGACGTCCGTCCGGCCCCGAGGATCATCGTGGTCACCACCTTCGACAACGACGACTACGTCTACGAGGCGTTGCGGGCGGGAGCGGCCGGTTTCCTCCTGAAGCGCACCCGTCCGGCCGACCTCATCGCGGCGATGCGCCTGGTGGCAGGTGGTGACGCCCTGCTTTACCCGGAGGCGGTGCGGAGACTCGCGGCGGCGCACCGCGGTCGCGGTGACGGCCTGCGGTCGGCAGGTCTGACCGAACGGGAGTCCGAGGTGTTGCGACTGATGGCCGCCGGACTGTCCAACGCGGAGATCGCGGCCGACCTCTATCTCGGCACCGAGACCGTGAAGACGCACGTGGCGGCGGTGTTGGCGAAGCTGTCGGTCCGTGACCGGACCCAGGCGGTGATCCGCGCCTTCGAGTCCGGATTCGTGCCGGTGGACTTAGCGCTTCCGAATTGTCGGCGTCTGCCCGGCCACCCGGTTTGCGACCTCGGGACGAGGTCGCGTCGTCCCCCGGTAGGAGCGGCCCACCCCCGGGGCGGAGACGGGCCGACCGTGGGCAGTAGACGGTGTTTCCCCTGAAGCCGGACGGAAACCGGCCGGTGGACCCATATGGTCGGTGGCGACAGAGTCGGACGACATCGGAGCAGACAATGACCAACTCCGCGCCACAGTTCTCACAACCGGGGCCCCGGACCCGCCCGGGCACCGTCACCACCGCCGTAGTGCTGCAGTTCCTCGTGGTGGCGCTGACGGCCGTCGGCGTCGTGTTCAGCCTCATGTACAGCGCCGACATGACCGAGGCGATGCGCGCCAATCTGGAGGAGCAGGGCGCCGCACCCGACATCGTGAACTCGGTGAGCGGCGGCGGTGACGCCCTGACGCTCATCGTGACCATCGTTCCCGCGCTGATCTACCTGGTGTTGGCGGTGTTCAACCTCAGGGGCAGCAACCCGGCCCGGATCACCACGTGGGTGTTCAGCGGCCTGATGCTGGTGTGCAGCCTGCTGACCGCCGGACTGGCCGGCCTCCTGTCCGGAATGGGCCCGACCGACGGCGTCGACATCGGCGAGGCCACCGAGGCGGGGATGGCCGTGTTGCCCTCCTGGTACGGCGCGTTCACCGTCGTGTCCATGGTGGTGAGCATCGTGTGCTATCTGGCGGTCATCATCCTGCTCGCGCTGCCGGCGTCCAACCGGTTCTTCCGCAAGGACCGTCCCCAGGTGATCCTTCCCGGCGACGCCTGACCGGCCGGTGGTGGTGCCGCCGCCCATGCCCGGCGTGGGCGGCGGCACCGGTCCCGGGGCCGGCCCGCGTGCCGGTGGTTCCGGGACCGTGGTGTGGCGGTCAGGCGGGGAAGTACCCGCCGATGCGCAGGACAGTGGCACTGGCGGCGTCGATCACCATGCGGTCGCCGACCGGTTCGGTCAGTTCCACCGTGACCGGCGTGTACGTCAGCTGCTCGGTGCACATCTGTGTGTCGTCGGTCTTCATGGTCCCGGCGACGACGATCGCGTCCCGGGTCTCGTACGCGAGCGGCTGGAAGTCGGTGTCACACGCGCCGCCCGCGAGCAGGTAGGTAAGTTCGGCACCGTCGACCGACTCGATGCCCGCCGCCCCGGTCAGTCCGGCGGGCGGGGTGAAGTCGGGAACGTCCAACGGGGCCGGTTGCGGGGATTCGGCGGTGTCGAAGGCGACCTGGCTGATCGGCTCGGACAGACCGTCCACCGTGTACAGCCAGGCGGGCACCTCCAGCGAACCCAGGCTGGTCCACCGGGTCGTGGTTCCCGGCCGCACGTCGGTGACGGTGAGGACTCCGCACACGGCGGTGTGCGAGGTGGTGCCGTCGTCACCGGTGCCGGAGGTCTCGTCCGGCACGGGCTCCCTCGGGCAGTCGGCCGGTGGCTCTCCGCCGATGGCCAGCGCCTCCCACGCCTGCTCCGCCGACCAGGTGTCCACGGTGATCCCCTGTATCTCGCCCGGCGGGGAGGAGTCCGGCAGTGCGGCGTCCAGTACGTACCACCCGTTCGCCACGGCGGAGGACTGCGCCTCGGTCAACTCCTCACCGTCCGGCGTGGCGACCACCGGCCGGTCCAACAGCACCGGTGCGTCACCGCCCCAGTAGTCGGCGGGTTCCACCGCCTGCCAGGCGGTCGCCACCTGTTGCGCCCGCGTGTCGAACTCGCCTCCGTCGTCGGCGGGTGCGGCGTCCGACTCGCCTCGTCCACAGGCCGCGGTCAGCAGTGCCACGGCGGCCACGGGGATAATCCATCTCCTCATGTCGATCTGACGCAGCCGGTTCCGATCGGGTTCGCCCGGTCGGTGGACGGATTTCCCGTATGGTCGGCTCATGACCGCACCACGGCGGAGGGCGTCGGACGAGGCGCTGATCGAGAACACCGGCGGCGACTGGCGGAGCTGGTTCGCGGTGCTGGACGCCTGGGGTGCCACGACCAGGCGGCACGCCGACATCGCGGCCCACCTGGCCGGTGAACACCGGGTGCCGGAGTGGTGGGCGCAGACGATCACCGTCGGATACGAGCAGGACCGTGGAATGCGCTTGCCGGGCGAACGTCCCGACGGCACCTTCGAGATCGGCGTCAGCGTCACGGTCGGCCTGTCGTCCGACGAGGTCTTCGACTGGTGGGACTCGGCGGACCGTCGCGCCCGGTGGCTGCCGGGCGATCCGCTGTCGCCCCGCACGGCCGACCGCCCCCGCAGACTCCGGTTCGACTTCACCCCCGACGACACCCGCGTGGCCGTCGAACTCGTGTCCAGGGGAGACCATCGCGCGGCCGTTCGGCTTCGGCACGAACGACTTCCCGACCCGGAGACCGCCGCCACACGCAGGGAGTTCTGGCGCGACAGGTTGGCCGAGTTGAAGACCCGCGCGGAGGCGTATCGACCGATGTGACCGACGGCGCTGCCGCCCCGCCTTGGTGGTGCCGATTCCGTGCACTACAGTTGACCACTGTTTGACCCATTTACCGGCGTCGAGAATCCGACGCCCCGGGCGCGTCCCGACGAATTCTCACTTGAATCGCAAACAGGCGATATCCCGAGAGTCTTTCCGCGGTACGTGCTTTGACTACTGTGGAAGGTTCCTTGATGACCCTTGCTCAACTAGAGCAACCCGTCATGCCCGAATCGACCGAGCAGGCCGTACCCGGCTTCGCCGAACTCGGGCTGCCCGCGTCGATCGTCGCCGAACTCGGTCGGCGCGGCGTCACCACGCCGTTCCCGATCCAGGCAGCGACGATCCCCGACGCCCTCGCCGGAAAGGACGTCCTCGGCCGGGGACGGACCGGATCCGGTAAGACCCTCAGCTTCGGACTGCCGCTGCTGGTCGGCCTCGCGGCCGACGGCGAGAGCAGCGAGGCCAAGCGGCCCCGCGGCCTCATCCTCACCCCCACCCGCGAACTGGCCATGCAGGTGGCCGACGCCCTCGACCCCTACGCGAACATCCTCGGCCTGGAGATGAAGGTCGTGTGCGGCGGGACGTCCATGTCCCGCCAGATCGACGCGCTCAAGCAGGGCGTGGACGTGCTCGTGGCCACCCCCGGCCGCCTGCGCGACCTGATCGACCGCCGGTTCTGCTTCCTGGACCGGGTGTCCGTCGCTGTCCTGGACGAGGCCGACCAGATGGCCGACATGGGCTTCCTACCCGAGGTCACCGCCATCCTCGACCTGATCCCGTCGGGCGGGCAGCGCATGCTGTTCTCCGCGACGCTGGAACGCGAGATCGACACGCTCGTCAAGCGTTACCTGGACAAGCCGGTCACCCACGAGGTCGACCCCTCCGCCGGCGCGGTGACCACCATGAGCCACCACGTCCTGGTCGTCAAACCGAACACCAAGGCCCCCGTGACCGCGGCCATCGCCGGGCGCAAGGGCCGCACCATCGTGTTCGTGCGCACCCAGATGGGCGCCGACCGGGTCGCCGCACAGCTCCGCCAGGCGGGCGTACGCGCGGCGGCACTGCACGGCGGCATGACCCAGCAGGCGCGCACCGGCGTCCTCGACGACTTCAAGGACGGCGAGGTGGACGCGCTCGTGGCGACCGACGTCGCCGCCCGGGGCATCCACGTCGACGGCATCGACCTGGTGATGAACGTCGACCCCGCCCGCGACGGCAAGGACTACCTGCACCGTGCCGGGCGTACCGCCCGCGCCGGCCGCAGCGGCATCGTCGTCACCCTGGCACTCCCGCACCAGCGTAAGACGGTCTTCGGGATGCTGGAGCGGGTCGACGTCGACGTCTCCCGTCACCTGGTGACCGGGGCGTTCGACGAGGAACTGGTGCGCATCACCGGCGCCCGGTCGCTCACCGACATGGAGGCGGACACCGTCGCCCGTGAGGCGGAGGCCGCCCAGGTGGAGGCCGACGCGCTCCTGGCGCAGTCCGAGGCGCTGGCCGCCAAGGCGGCCCGACTCCACGGCGAGGCCGCCCGGCTGCGCGACCGCGCCGAGAAGGAACGTTCCGGCCTGATCGAACCCGAGCAGCCCCGTCCGTACCGTGACCGGCCACCCCGCGAGCGGCACGGCGGCGGCAAGCCCTACCGGGGCCAGGGCGGCGGTCCGCGACATGACGACCGCGACCGGCGCCACCAGCGCGACGACCGTGGCCGTGGCAACGGCCGCTTCGACGACCGCCCGCGCGGTGGACGCCGGGACGACTCGCGCGGTGGACGCTGGGAGGACCGGGGCGAGCGCAGGTTCGGCGACCGGGGACGCCACGACCGGTCCGAGCAGCGCGCCCGGTCAGGCTGGCGCGACCGCCGGGACTGACAACCGCCGTCCCAGGCGCGCCGCGATGAGCGCGCCGCACACGTTCAACAGCACGTCGTCGACGGAGGACACACGTCCGATGTCGAGCACGGCCTGTGCCGCCTCGATCGCCGAGGCGGCACACAAGGCCGCGACCCCGATCCACCGGACGGGCACCCGCCACCTCGCCGCCGCCGCGAAACCGGCGGCGGCGAACACGGCGAGGTTGCCACCGATCTGGACGACGGCGTCTCCCACGTCCCGGCCGATCACCTCGACCAGGTCCACCAGCGGCACGAGCCGGTGACCACCGGGTCCGTCCGCCGGAGTGAACACCATCCACAGCCACGGGACGGTCCCGACCACCGCCCCGACCTCACAACACGACCGATACCACGCGACGGCGGTGGGCTCTCCGAGCCGCCGCCGTCTTCGCGTCGCCGCCGCCGCGACACCCGCCGCCACCGGGAGGGCGAGCGCCGTCACCGTCAGGACCACTCCCCATCGCTCCCACAGCGTCGCCATGGCGGTCACCGTAGCCGCCTCCGGCGCCACCGGCGCGGGCCGATGCCGGGTGGACACCGGCCCGACGGGGGGCCGGAGGCCACCGGCCACTGGTGCGTGGTGGCGCCGCCGCACCACATAAGCTCTGATGTCGTGCTTGATGAGGTCGAGGCGATCAGATACGTGACGCCGTTGCGCGAGGGCGGATCACTTCCGGGGGTCATGGAGGCCGACGACCTGGGCGTCTACGTGGTGAAGTTCAGCGGCGCGGGGCAGGGCCGCCGCGTCCTGGTGGCCGAGACGATCTGCGGTGAACTGGGCAGGGCGTTGGGGCTGCCGGTGCCCAGACTGGTGACGGTGACCGTCGATCCCGCACTCGGCCGGTCGGAGCCCGATCAGGAGGTGCAGGAACTGCTCACCAACAGCCCCGGCCTCAACCTCGGCATGGACTTCCTGCCCGGTTCCCTCGACTTCGACGCCGCCGAGCAGCCGGTGGACGCGGCGCTGGCCGGCCGGGTGCTGTGGTTCGACGCCTTCACCGGGAACGTGGACCGGACGTGGCGGAACCCCAACATGCTGTGCTGGCACGGTCGGCTGTACCTCATCGACCACGGGGCCGCGTTGACCTTCCACCACAACTGGCCGACCGCCGACGCCTTCCCCGCCCGCCCGTACGACGCGGGGGGCCACGCGCTGCTGGAGTCCTCACCGGACCTGGTGGCGGCCGACACCGCGCTGGCTCCACTGGTGACGGAGGAGCTGTTGACCGAGGTGGTGGCGCAGGTCCCCGAGGAGTGGCTGGACGAGGAGTCCCGGCGGGACCGTTACGTCTCGGTGCTGTCGGACCGCCTGGCGCGGCGGGAACACTGGCTCGACTCGGCCGCGGCGGCCGTACGGGCCGGGCGGGCGGCCGCACCGCCGGTGGACAACCGGCCGGACTGGCTGCGCGGCTTCGGGGCGAGGGGGGACCGCCGGTGAACGCGGGACGGGTCGTATACGAGTACGCGGTCGTGCAGGTGGTGCCGCGCGTCGACCGGGGTGAGTGCATGAACGCCGGTGTGCTGCTGTACAGCCAGCGGCCACTGCACCTGTCGGCGCGGTTCGCGCTGGACGTCGACAGGTTGCGGGCACTGGATCCGGGCGCCGACGAGGCGAGTATCCGCCGCGCGCTCGACGTGGTCGCCCGGGTCTGCGCCGGAGGCCCGGAGGCCGGTCCCGCCGCCGCGGAACGGCTGGGTGCCCGCTTCCGGTGGCTGGTCGCGCCGCGAAGCACCGTGGTCAGGGCGGGTCCCGTCCACACCGGACTCACCGCCGACCCCGAGGCGGAGGCGGAACGGCTGCTGCGGGCGATGGTGTGGCCGGTGGGCAATCCGGTTGACGGTGCCGGCGGCGGCCTATAGGTTGCCCGGATGATCGCGTCGCGTCGCCTCACCGATCCGGTTCGAGACCTGCCACGCCTGAGGGAACTCGCCGCACGGCTGTGGGGGCCGGACGCACGCATCCACCCGGGTGAACTGATCTGGATGCGGTTCCAGCACACCGGCCGCGAACCGGAATGGCCCACCGCCTGGTGGGAGCAGGACGGACGGCCCGTCGCCTGGGCGTGGCTCGACCTGTCCGGCGGCTTCCAGTTCCAGGTGGACCCGGCATTTCCCGGCTTGGCGGGGGAGGTCGTCGACTGGTGTGCGGCCGAGGCGGGCGGTGCGGCACTCACCGCCACGATCCGCGACGCCGAGACCTGGGCCGCCCGGGCACTCCTTGAACGGGGGTTCACCAGGAGGGACGGTGGGCCGTTCTTCGTCCACATGCGTCGCGACCTGACGGATGTGCCGGAGCCGTGGGTACCGGCCGGGTACCGGTTGCGCCCGGTGCGCGACGCCTCGGACGCCCCCGGTCGCGCCGCCGTGCACCGTGCCGCCTTCTCGTTGCCGGGTCTGCCGCCGTCGCGGGTAGACACCGCGGCCTATCGGGAGCTGATGCGGCAACCCGGCTACCTGCCCGGGCTCGACTGGATCGTCGAGCACGACGGTGAACCGGTGGCGTTCTGCCTGGTCTGGTACGACGCACGGATCGACACCGTCTGCCTCGAACCGGTGGGTTGCGCGCCGGAACACCGGCGGCACGGCCTGGCCACCGCGGCGATCCTCGCCGCGCTCCGCGCCGCCCGGACACTCGGTGCCCGTCACGCCCGGGTGTGCGCCCGCGGTGACGACGCGTACCCGTCGGCGCGGGCGCTTTACGGGTCGATCGGTTTCCGCGCCTACGGTGTCAACCACGGCTATCATCGGCCCGCCGCCGACGGCTCGTGAACCGGTGGATCAGGCAGGCCGCCGGACGGCCGTCTCCACCATGTCGAGGACCGCGGTGATGTCGGCGGCGGGACTGCCCATCGCCAGGTGGGTGATGAGCCCGTCGTAGGCCAGTTCGAGGAACTCGGCGAGTACCTCCACGGGCAGGTCGGTCCGCAGGTTCCCGGCGTCCCGTTGCCGCCGCAGCCGGTCCCGGGTCGCGGTCGCGATCGCCTGTTTGCGGTCCTCCCACGCCTTGGCGAAGTCGGCGTCGGTGCGCAGCCGCCGGCTCACCTCCAGTTGGCTGCCCAGCCAACCGGTGATCTCGGGCCGGTCGGCGTCGTCCACCAGGTCCCGCATGACCTGTACCAGACCGTGCCGGGCGACGGTGTCCGCCATCTGGATCGCGTCGTCCTCGGCCACGGCGAGGAACAGTGAGTCCTTGTCCTTGAAGTGGTGGAAGATCGCGCCGCGTGACAGGCCGATCTCCTCCTCCAGGCGTTTGACGGTGGCGCCCTCGTAACCGTGCCGCGCGAAGCAGGCCCGCGCGCCGGCGAGTATCTCGCGGCGGCGGGAATTCAGACGTTCTGGACTGACCCTAGGCACCCATTGATCCTGACAGGCGCACGTGTGGTCCGCAATGAGGACGTATGTGTTGCCGGATTCCCCGCCGTGGTAGGCACGGTGGAGCGGGCGGCGGCCGGCCGGGACGGCTCCGCTGGCACCATGGTGGGGTGACCCACCCAGACGACCCCTCCGCGTTCCTGCGGGTGGCCGCGGTGCAGGCGGCCTCGATCCCCGGCGACATCATCGCCAACGCCAACACCGCGGCCGGACTGATCGACCGTGCCGACCACGCCGGGGCCGACGTCGTCGTGTTCCCGGAGCTGTTCCTGCCGGGGTACCACCCGCCGACGTGGGAGAGCCGCCCGGCGTTGTGCGACCTGGAGGTGGACTTCCACGGCCAGGTGGGTGACCGACGGCTGGACCCGTTGCGGGACATGGCGCAGCGTCACCGGTTGTGCGTCCTGGTGGGGGCGAGCGTCCGGCAGGGGCCGCGCCGCCACATCGCCACGCTGCTGGTCAACCGGTTCGGGGTGGTGCGCGACGTCTACCACAAGCAGCACCTCGTGGCGGTCGAGAAGGCGTCGTTCACGGCCGGGGACCGGGGCACGACCGTCGTGGTCAACGGTTGGCGGTTGGGCGTGGGCGTCTGTTACGACGCGACGTTCCCCGAGCACGCCCGCGCCGCCGCCACCGACGGCTGCCACGCCTACGTGACCGGCGGCGCCTTCAACGTGGGCGGTGAGCACCGCCGCGACCTCTACCACGCGGCACGGGCGTTGGACAACACGTTCTACGTGGTGTTCGCCGGGGGTGTGGGCGGTCTGGCGCCGTGGACGCTCAGCGGTGGCAGTGCCGTGTTCGACCCCGAGGGCAGGGTGTTGGACCGGGCGCCGGGGAAGGCCAACGGTCTCGCCGTCGCCGACCTGGAGGCGCAGCGCCTGGCGGAGGTCCGGCGGGCACACACCATGCTGTCCGATCTCCGCACCGACCTGTCCGTCCGCGACACCGTCGAGGTGGAGGGATGACACCGGCCGACCGGTTGATCGCACTGGCCGAGGAACTGCGCGGCATCGCGGCGGCGGGTCTGTACTACGGGACGGACGAGTACGACCGGGCGAGGTATCACCGGGTGCGGCGGCTGGCGGCGGAGGCGCTGGCGCTCACCGAGACCCGGAGCGCCGACGAGTTGGAACGGCTGTTCCTGGCGGACCTGACCGAGCGCACGGCGCTGGCGACGGCGGACGCGGCGGTCTTCGACGGCTCCGGCAGGCTGTTGTTGACGCGGCGCCGGGACTGTGGACAGTGGTGCATGCCGGGCGGTCTCACCGACGTGGGTGAGACCCCCGCCGAGGCCGCCGAGCGCGAGACGCGCGAGGAGACCGGCATGGAGGTGCGGGCGGTCGCGTTGTACGGCCTGTACGACAATCGCCGGATCTCCGACACGCCGCGGGTGCAGACGTACTGCGCGGTCTTCCGGGCCGAGTGGGTCTCGGGGACGCCGCAGGTCACCTCCGAGACGTGCGACGTCGGCTGGTTCGATCGGGCGGCGGCCGCCGAGCTGGAACTCTTCCGCGGTCACCGTGTGAAGGTGCCGGACGCCTTCGATCTGTTCGAGGGTAAGCGTTCCGGCGCGGTATTTCACTGAATCCACCTGCGCTTCATATTGACGTGCGTAAATGTCAATGTGTCCGGTTCGCTGAACGGCGGCCGATTGACCCTCGATCGCGGGTCTGCCACTGTGCGTGGCAGACGGCTGAACACCTCCTCAGCCGGATGCCCCCGAGAGGAGACCCTCCTTATGAGACGGCTATTGGCCGTGAGCCTGGTGTCCGGGCTCACCGTGGCAGCACTGTCCGGCGTCGCGTCGGCCGAACCCGGCGGCGATCCCGGTACCTTCGCCGATGACGGAAACACCGCCCACGCCGTCGACGGAGCCGACCGCCTGATGGCGGACCCCACCGCCGACATCCTCGCCGCACCCGGCGACCAGTTCCACAGACTCGACGTCACCACCGCCTTCGGCCTGCACTTCGTGTCGTACTCCCGCACCCACCACGACCTGCCGGTCGTCGGCGGAGACGTCGTCGTGGTCACCGACGGCGCCGGCGACGTCCGGTACACCCAGACCGGCCAGTCGGAGGTCCTCGACCTCGACGTACGGGCGGACGTGACGGCCTCGGCGGCGGCCGGCACCGCCGCCGACGACACCGGAGGACGGGTCACCTCCGCACCGGAACTGGTCGTACTCGCCTGGGACGACCCGGTTCTGGCCTGGGAGACCGTGGTCACCGGCCGCACCGACGACGGACTCCCCACCCTCACCCACGTCTTCACCGACGCCACCGACGGCGACGTGATCACCCGCTACGACCGGACCCGCGCCGGCACCGGCAACACCTGGTACAACGGCAGAGGCGGCACGGTCCAGTTCGGAACCACCTCCTCGGGCGGCTCGTACGTGATGCGTGATCCCGCCCGCCCCAACCTCTCGTGCGCCCGCCAGGGATCCAGCCCGTACACCGACGCCGACGACACCTGGGGCAACGCCACCGGTTCCGACCTCGTGACCGCCTGCGTGGACGCCATGTACGCGGCCGGACAACAGTGGGACATGCTCGCCGACTGGCTCGACCGCGACGGCATCAACGGCAACGGCGGCGGCTACCCGCTCTACGTCGGACTCAGCGCCCAGAACGCCTACTGGAACGGCAGCTCCGCGACCTTCGGCCGCGCCCCGGGCGGACAACTGGTCCCGCTCGACGTCGTCGCGCACGAACTGGGACACGGCATCTTCCAGACCACGCCCGGCGGCTCCGGCGGCGGAAACGAGACCGGTGGCCTCAACGAGGGCACCGGCGACATCTTCGGCGCGCTCACCGAGTGGTACGACGCCCAACCCGCCACCACCGGGAACGACGCGCCGGACTACCTGGTCGGCGAACGCGCCGACTTCCTCATCCGGAACATGCCCGACCCCGGCGCGCTCGGCGACCCGGACTGCTGGAGCACCGCGATCCCGGGCACCGAGGTCCACGCCGCGGCCGGCCCCATCAACCACTGGTTCTACCTGACGGCCGAGGGCACCGCCGCCGGCGGACCCGGCAAGCCGGGCAGCACCACGTGCGACGGCAGCACCCTCACCGGCATCGGCATCGAGGACGCCGGGAAGATCTGGATGGGCGCGCTGCTGGGCAAGAACTCCGGCTGGACATACGCGCAGGCGCGGCGGGCGGCGCTCAACTTCGCCGCCAGCACCCCGGTCTTCGCCACCTGCGCCGAGTACGACGCCGCCAAGGCGGCCTTCGACGCCGTCAGCGTGCCCGGTGGCAGCGACCCCGCCTGCACCAAGGCGGGCCGCGACTTCGCGGTGTCGGTCGACCCCGGCAACGGCCGGGTGGACGCCGGTGACGACCTCACCGCCACTGTGGCCACCACCACGGTCGCCGGCGCCGCCCAGTCGCTGACACTGTCGGCCGCGACCTCGTCGTCGGCGATCACCGCCTCGGTCTCACCCGGCACCGTCACCTCCGGCGGCACCGCGACACTCACTGTCGGGACCACCTCCGGCACACCCGACGGCGAGTACACCGTCACCGTGACGGCCACCGGGACCACCGGCACCAAGACCGCCGAATTCGACCTCACGGTCGGTACCGTGACCGGACCGGTCGTCGTCTTCTCCGACGACTTCTCCACCGACAAGGGGTGGACGGTGAACTCCGGTGGCGGCGACACCGCGACCGCCGGTCAGTGGCAGCGCGGCGACCCCGCGCAGACGACGTACCTGGGCACGGTGCTGCAACGCGGCGACTGCGCCAGCGAGTCGCAGTGCCTGGTCACCGGGCCGGCCGCCGGCTCCGACGCGGGCGGTCACGACGTGGACAACGGCGTGACCACCGCGACGTCTCCCGCGATAGCGCTACCGGCGGGTGCGTCGGCGGAGTTGACCCTGAGCGCGTATCTGGCGCACCTCAACAACTCCGGTTCCACCGATCACCTCCGGATCTCCGTCGTGACCGGCGCGGGCACGGTCGTGTTGCAGACCTTCACCGGCGCGGCCACCGACCGGGCGGCCGCGTGGAGCGACCACGCCTACGACCTGTCGGCCTACGCCGGTCAGACGGTGCGCATCGTGGTCACGGCGGCGGACGCCGGCTCCGCGAGCCTGGTGGAGGCTGCCGTCGACGACGTCACCGTCACCTCGGGCTGACCGAGCGGTCCTCCGTTCCCGCCCGGCGTCTCGGGCGGGAACGGAGGACCCGGTTCCACTGTGCGACCCGGCGGCGGCATAGAGTCGTGCGGATGCGGATCGTGTCACTGCATGTACATCCGATGAAGTCGATCGCGCCCAACGACGTCGCCGAGGCCGCCGTCGCGCCGTACGGGCTGGCGGGGGACCGCCGACTGCTACTGGTGGACCGCGACGGTGCCCAGGTCACCGCCCGGGAGCATCCGCGGCTGCTGCGGGTGAGGGCGGCGTACCGTATGCCGGACGTGGTGGACTTCCACGCGCCCGGTGGGGCGGGGCTCACCGTGCGACTGGCGGAGAACGCGCCGCGCCGGGCGGTCTCGGTGTTCGGTACCCGGTTCACCGCCGCCGACTGTGGTGAGGCCGCCGCGGCGTGGTTCACCGGCCTGTTGGGGATCCCGGTCCGGCTGACGCATCAGGACGACCCGGCGTCCCGGCGGGTCGGCCACCCGGCCGGGCGCCCCGGAGAGGTCGTCTCCACCGCCGACGCCTTCCCGATCCTGTTGACCAGCACGACGTCCCTCGACCGGCTCAACGAGTGGGTGACCGCACGACAGTCCGAACTGGACGAGCCGGTGGAGCCCGTGCCGATGTCCCGGTTCCGGCCCAACGTCGTGGTGGACTCACCCGTGCCGTTCGCCGAGACCGGGTGGCGACACGTCACGGTCGCGGGGCTCGGCTTCCGGGTCGCGGCGGAATGCGACCGCTGTGTCATGACCACCATCGCGCCGGAGACCGGCGACATCGGGCGCGAGCCGTTGCGCAGCCTGGCGAAGCACCGGCGGCGGGACGGTGCGAGCTGGTTCGGGATCTACCTCGTGCCGCTGGAGACCGGCACGATCCGGGTCGGGGACGACGTCGTCGCGGGTTGAACCGTCACGGTTTCCGCGCCACCACGTGGTAGGCGTGCCAGTGCTTGGGACCCTGCATCGAACGGCCGTCCTCGTCCTGCTCGTGGAGGTGTTCGACCTCCAGGCCCGCCAGCATCTCGTCCAGAGTGGATCGACTGACCGGCGTCATGGCCGGATTGGCCGCCCAGTCGTCGCGTTCACCGAGTAGGTTCCCGGCGAACCGGCCGCCCGGCCGCAGGCTCGCCACGATCCGGTCCCAGGTCTCGGTGAAGCGGGCGGCCGGTACGAAGAAGACACTGGAACCGGCGTGGACCAGGTCCGCCCGCGGCATGTCGAAGTCCTCGATCGTCCCGGTGACCGTCGTGAGCCGTTCGGCACCGGCGCCGTCGGCCCTGGCGTGCAGCCGGGGTGCGGCGGCCGGGTCGGCGTCGACCGCGACGACCTCCCAGCCTCGGGACAGCAGATCCATCGTCTCGTTCCCCGCGCCGAAGCCGAGGTCCACGGCGAGACCGGGCCCGGAGAACCGTTCCACGGCCTCCAGGTACAGCTCGCGTGGTGGTAGCCCGGTCGTCTTGTCGAAGTACGGCGTCCAGTCCATGCTCACCCGCCGAGCATGCCACGGATCCGCGACGGCTCCTGAGAATCCTCACAGCCACCGAGCATCCGTCGACTTGTGAGTAGACCGACGCCACGTGAGGTCCATGTGGACGTTTCGTTCTCCCGTCGTGCTCACTTAGGCTTGAACCTGTGTTCCCTTCTCACAACGGTGCGCTCGGCATCGATTTCGGGACCTCCCACACTGTCGCGGTGGTGAGGCGGCGTGACGGCCGGGTGCAGTCGTTGCTGTTCGACTCGTCGCCCCTGTTGCCGTCGGCGGTGTTCGTCGACGGTGACGAACGACTGGTGACAGGCCGGGACGCACTGGAATCGGCGAGGACGGCACCGGCCCGCTTGGAACCACATCCGAAACGCAGAGTCGACGACGGTACCGTCCTGTTGGGTGATCGCGAGTGGCGAGTCGTCGACCTGTTCGCCGCGGTGTTGGAGCGTGTTCGGCGCGAGTGCGTCCAGGTCATGGGCGAAGTCCCGCAGGACGTAGCGGTCACGCACCCGGCCGTGTGGGGTGCCCCACGGCGCGAGGTGCTTCGGAAAGCATGCGGCAGAGCGGGATTGTCCAAGGTCCGCCTGGTTCCCGAGCCCGTCGCCGCCGCCTACTACCTCGTCGAGCAGTTGGATCACGCGGTCGCACCGGGTACCTCCATCCTGGTCTACGACTTCGGTGCCGGCACGTTCGACGTCAGTGTCGTGACCCGACGAGCGCGCGGGTTCGACGTCACCGCCGCGAGCGGTCTCGACGAGCTGGGCGGCATCGACATCGACGCGGCCATCGCCGCCGAGCTTCGCGAACGTGTCGGAGAGGTGGGCGACTGGAACTGGTTCTCGCACCCCGGGACCGCCGCCGAGCGTCGAGGACGTCACGACCTCGATCGGGACATCCGGTTGGCCAAGGAACGTCTGAGCCGGCAGACCACCGCTGACCTGTACGTGCCGATCCTGGATCGCGATGTCCATCTGACGCGTGCCGAACTGGAGACGTTGGCGCGCCCGTTGCTGGACCGGGCGGTCGCGGTGGTTCGGTCGGTCGTCGAGGGGGCCGGTGTCCGCGCGACCGAGTTGGGCGGGATATTCCTGGTCGGCGGGGCCAGCCGTATGCCCCTGGTGGCGACACTTCTGCACCGGGAGTTGGGGATCGCGCCCATCGTCGTCGACCAGTTGGAACAGGTCGTCGCACATGGTGCGTTGTCGAGCGGCCACGTTGATCGGTCCACGACGGTATCCGATACAGCTGCGGTGAAGCCGCCGTCGGAAGCTTCGGATTCACGTGATTCGCCCTTGCTCGCGAGCCGATCCACGACAGCGCCGGTATCGCCCGCCGTTCCGGCACCGGCGCCTGAACGTGCGACGACACCCGGCGATCCCGAACCCGTGACTCCGGCGGTGATGCGCACCCGCACGGACGAAGACTCCCCACCCGAGAGGATCGAGTCGTCGAAACGCGGTTCCGACATGTACCACGCCGACACCGACCCACCGGTCGAGGATCAGGACGATGCCCAAGGTGACGGCGCGGACGTCACGCCGAGGGCCGCTCGTCTTCGCCGCCGGGTGCTGTTGGCGGGTGGCCTGGGGGTGGCGGCGGCGGTCGTGATCCCGTTCGCGTTGAGTGGGGATGACCCACCCGCCCGATCCGACGACACCGCGACGTCGTCACCATCGCCGAGCACCTCCGGCGACGGCCGGAGGTGGGCTTCCGAGACCTTCCTCGAGGACGTCGACGTCAGGGCGCTTGCGTTGAGCCCGGATGGTTCCGTCCTCGCCTTCACACGTGAGGAGGCCCTGGAACTGTGGAACACATCGGGTGAGGGTATCGACGTCCTCCCGTACGAGGAGGATCCGACCGCATTCGACACCGGGGATCGGATGACGTTCCATCCGGACGGCGACCTGCTGGCCGTATCCCGTGAGGGTGTCGGTATCTGGGAAGTCTCTCGCCGCGAGCGCTTTGCCACGCTCGAGGGAGACCGGCGAACCCCGATGGCGTTCAGTCCGGACGGCCGCCTACTAGCCTTCGGCCGCGACGATCAGGTGCTGGTGTGGGACGTGACCACGCGGACGACCGTCACGACACTCACGTCGTCGGCATGGGAGGTGACCGGTCTGGAGGGCATCGCCTTCAGTCCGGACGGCATCCGATTGGCGACGGTGGGAGGTGGTCTGGAGAGCACGATCCTGGAGGTATGGGACACGGCGACTTGGCGGCGGACGTTCTCGCCGGAAGCGGTCTTCGACGGATTGGGCGGTGCGGTCGCTTTCAGTCCGGACGGCTCGCTTTTCGCGGTCAGCGGGTTGGGTTCCGGCCGTATCCAACTGTACGAAGTGGCCGACTGGAAGCGGGCCGACATGTTGGAGGCACCGGGCGGCAACGGGAATCATCTCCAGTTCAGTCATGACGGTGCCATCCTGGCGTCGAACGGGAGGATTGAGACCTCGGGCAGGCTGGATCTGTGGGACATGACGACCCGGCAGCGATTCACTTCACTGCCGGGCAGCCCGCTCCTGCACAGGGGCGGCGACCTCACCGGGATCGCGTTCAGCCCGGATGGAGTCACCATCGTCACCGCCAACGATTCGTCGATCGAGCTGTGGAAACCGGTGTGACAGCCACCGAGCGGCCCGGAGATCCCGCCATGGGTGGTCTGGGGCCGGGAATGAATCGGGCATTCGGTATGTTTCGGGCGCCTGGAAGGGCCTGTGGCCACCCAAGGCGGTCAATGGGTGGGGCGGGCGCATCGGTGGGGCGGGTGACTTCCGCCATAGCCGAGCCGGTGACGGCTCGGGCATCATGAGGCATGGCCGATATACCGAGTTCCCCGTTGGAGAGCCTGACCCTGGACCGGTTGCGGCGACGCCACAGCGTGAAGTGGCGGCACTACGCCGCCGACGTGCTGCCGGTGTGGGTGGCCGAGATGGACACGCCGTTGGCGGAGCCGATCCGGGAGGTGCTGCGGGAGGCGGTCGAGGCCGGTGACACCGGCTACGCGACCGACTGCGGATACGCCGAGGCGTTCTGCGGCTTCGCGTCCGACCGGTACGGCTGGTCCCTCGATCCCTCCGTGCCGATCCTGGTGGGTGACGTGATGGGCGGCGTGGTCGCGGCACTGGACGCGGTCAGCCGGCCGGGCGACCGGGTCGTCATCTCCACGCCCGTCTACCCGCCGTTCTACTCCTTCGTGGGCCGGGCCGGCCGGAAGGTGGTCGCCAGCCCGTTGGCCGACACCGGTGCGGGGCTGCGACTCGACCCCGACCGGTTGGACGCCGACCTGGCGGGCGCCTCGGTGTACCTGATGTGCAACCCGCACAACCCCGCCGGGCACGTGCTCACCCGCGAGGAGCTGATCGCCGTCGCCGATACGGCGGAACGGCACGGCGTCACCGTCATCAGTGACGAGATCCACGCGCCGCTGACCATGCCGGGCGAGCGGCACATCCCCTTCACCTCGATCGACCACCCGGCGGCGGCCCGCGCGTTCACCCTCCACTCCGCCTCCAAGGCGTGGAACCTGGCCGGGTTGAAGGCGGCCCTGTTGATTCCGGGGCCGGCGGCCGAGGTGTCGGACCTGCCCGACGACCTGTGGGCCGCCGCTGGACTGTTCGGTGCGCTTGCGGGGCGTGCGGCCTTCGCCGAGTGCGTCGACTGGCTCGACGAGGTGCGGACCGGTCTCGACCACAACCGGACGCTGCTCGCCGCGCTGTTGGCCGAGCGGCTGCCCGAGGTGGGTTACCGGCCGCCGCAGGCGACGTACCTGACCTGGCTGGACCTGCGCGCCTACGGACTCGGCGCCGACGCCGCCGACGTGTTGTTGGAGAAGGGCAGGCTCGGTGTCCACAACGGCACCTCGTTCGGTGCCGAGGGCGCCGGATTCGTGCGGCTCAACATCGCCACGTCGCGGGCCGTACTCACCGAGGCGGTCGAACGGATGGCGCGAGCCCTGGACCGCCCGGCGTCCGCCGCGTAGTGGGTTCCACAGTGCACTGCCGATCCGGCCGCGCTCCGGCGCCGACCGGGCCGTGACGCACGGCGGCGCGGTACCGGACCGGTACCGCGCCGCCGAGGTGGAAGGGTCACTTCTTGGCGATCAACGACCTCAGCACGTACTGCAGGATGCCGCCGTGCCGGTAGTACTCGGCCTCACCGGGGGTGTCGATCCGCACCACGGCGTCGAACTCCGCGGTGGGCGTGTCCGCCCCGGGACGGGTGGCGGTCACGTGGACGGTCTGCGGGATGCCGTCGTTCAGGCCGGTGACACCGGAGAAATCGAACTCCTCGCTGCCGTCGAGTCCCAGCGACTCCGCCGAGGCGCCCTCGGGGAACTGGAGCGGGAGCACGCCCATCCCGATGAGGTTCGACCGGTGGATGCGCTCGTAGGACTCGGCGATGACCGCCTTGACACCCAGCAGTGACGTCCCCTTGGCCGCCCAGTCGCGGGAGGAACCGGAGCCGTACTCCTTGCCGGCGAGCACCACCAGCGGCGTGCCGGCGGCGGCGTAGTTCTGCGCGGCGTCGTAGATCGTGGTGACGGGGCCGTCGTCCACGGTGAAGTCGCGGGTGAAGCCGCCTTCGGTGCCCGGCGCGATCTGGTTGCGCAGCCGGATGTTGGCGAAGGTTCCCCGGATCATCACCTCGTGGTTGCCGCGCCGCGACCCGTAGGAGTTGAAGTCGGCCGGCGAGACGCCGTTCTCCTTCAGGTACCTTCCGGCGGGCGAGTCTGCCTTGATGGCGCCGGCGGGGGAGATGTGGTCGGTGGTCACCGAGTCGCCCAGTTTCGCCAGCACCCGGGCGCCGGTGATCTCCCGTACCGCCTCCGGCTGCGCGGGCATCCCGTCGAAGTAGGGTGCCTTGCGCACGTAGGTGGAGTCGTCGGCCCACTCGAAACGGTCGCCGGTCGGGATCGGCAGCGACTTCCAGCGGTCGTCGCCCTCGAAGACGTTGGCGTAGTCCCGGGTGAACATCTCACGGCCGATGGTGGAGTGCACGACCTCGGCGATCTCCTCGGCGGACGGCCAGATGTCGGCCAGCATGATCGGCGCGCCGTCGGCGTCGGTGCCCAGCGGGTCGTTCCCCAGGTCGAAGTCCATCGATCCGGCGAGCGCGTAGGCGACGACCAGCGGCGGCGACGCCAGGTAGTTCATCTTCACGTCCGGGTTGATCCGGCCCTCGAAGTTGCGGTTGCCGGACAGGACCGAGGTGACCGCCAGGTCGGCGTCGTTGACGGCCCGCGAGATCTCCTCCTGCAGCGGACCGGAGTTGCCGATGCAGGTGGTGCAGCCGTAACCGACCAGGTTGAAGCCGAGCTTGTCGAGGTACGGCGTGAGGCCGGCCCGCTCCAGGTATCCCGTGACGACCTGCGACCCGGGCGCGAGCGAGGTCTTCACCCACGGCTTGCGGGACAGTCCCTTGTCGACGGCGTTCTTGGCCAGCAGCGCGGCCCCGACCATGACGTACGGGTTGGACGTGTTGGTGCACGAGGTGATGGCGGCGATGACCACGTGACCGTGGTCCAGCTCGAACTCGGTGCCGTCCGCGAGCGTCACGGGCGTGCGCCGGTGCGGGCGACGGCCGTCGAGGTGCGCCGGGTGCGGCTTGTCCCCCTCGCCGTCGCGGGTGACGGCGGGGGAGTCCGAGGCCGGGAACGACTCGGCGGAGGCCTCGTCGGCCGGGCCCTGGATGCTGTCGCCGTCGACGTAGTCGCCCACCGAGGACCGCCAGGCCGCCTGCGCGTCGGACAGCGAGATGCGGTCCTGGGGACGCTTCGGACCCGCGATCGAGGGGACCACGGTGGCCAGGTCCAGTTCGAGGTACTCGCTGTACTCGGGTTCCCGCGACGGGTCGTGCCACAGCCCCTGCGCCTTGGCGTACGCCTCGGTGAGTGCGAGGGCGTGCTCGTCCCGGCCGGTCAGCTCCAGGTAGGAGATGGTCTCGGAGTCGATCGGGAAGATCGCGCAGGTGGAGCCGAACTCGGGGCTCATGTTGCCCAGGGTGGCGCGGTCGGCGACCGGCACCGCGCCGACGCCCTCGCCGTAGAACTCGACGAACTTGCCGACGACGCCGTGTGCCCGCAGCATCTCGGTGACGGTGAGCACCAGGTCGGTGGCGGTCGCACCGGCGGGGAGTTCCCCGGTCAGCTTGAAGCCGACGACGCGGGGGATGAGCATGGAGATCGGCTGCCCCAGCATGGCGGCCTCGGCCTCGATGCCGCCGACGCCCCAGCCCAGGACGCCGATGCCGTTCTCCATCGTGGTGTGGGAGTCGGTGCCGACGCAGGTGTCGGGGTAGGCGACGCCGTCGCGGGTCATGACGACGCGCGCGAGGTGTTCGATGTTGACCTGGTGGACGATGCCGGTTCCCGGCGGCACCACCTTGAACTCGTCGAAGGCGGTCTGCCCCCACCGGAGGAACTGGTAGCGCTCGTGGTTGCGCTGGTACTCCCGCTCCACGTTGCGCTGGAAGGCGTCGGGGTGTCCGAAGTAGTCGACGATCACGGAGTGGTCGATGACGAGTTCGGCCGGTGCCAGCGGGTTGATCCGTCCCGGGTCGCCGCCGAGGTCGGCGACGGCCTCCCGCATCGTCGCCAGGTCCACGACGCAGGGCACGCCGGTGAAGTCCTGCATGATGACCCGTGCCGGCGTGAACTGGATCTCCACACTGGGCGTGGCCTTGGGGTCCCATCCGCCGAGGGCACGGATGTGCGATTCGGTGATGTTCGCGCCGTCCTCGGTGCGCAGCAGATTCTCCAGCAGGACCTTCAGGCTGAACGGCAGGCGTTCATGGCCGGGGACCTTGTCGATCCGGAAGATCTCGTAGTTCTGGTCGCCGACTCTCAGGTCGGCGCGCGCGGCGAAGGTGTCGATGCTCGGCACTGATGCTCCCAAGTCGTTTGTCCGTATTCGTGTTCAGTCTGCCGGACGTGCCACGCCCGGCGGTGCCGGACCGCGCATGTGGCCGGCGCCGGACGGCACAAGTGGTCGGCGGTGCCGGACTGCGGGGCCCGGTGCCACCTCTCAAACAAACCGTACGTCCGTCTTGTTAAGATGTCAAACATCATCCCACGAACGGAGACGGCATGTATTTCGGTGTTCATCATGTCCAACTGACCTGCCCGGCGGGCAGTGAGGACACCCTAAGAACGTTCTACGGCGAACTGCTCGGCATGGCCGAGGTCGCCAAACCCGCCCGATTGGCCGCCCGAGGCGGCTGCTGGTTCCGGCTCGACGGGCAACCGGGGATCGAACTGCACCTGGGCGTCGAGGCGGAGTTCCGGCCCGCCCGTAAAGGACACCCGGGGATCGTGTGGGGCGACCTGGAATCGCTGCGCTCCCTCGCCGACCGCCTCACCGCGGCCGGGCACGGGGTCACCTGGGACGAGGAACTCCACGACCATCCCATGCGGCTCAACGGTGCGGAGGGTTCACCGGTCAACCCCGCCGGCATGCACCGGTTCTACGTCGACGACCCGCACGGCAACCGGATCGAGTTCCTCGCCCCCCGTTGAACACCGGACGGCCCGACGGCGGCACGCCGCCGGGCCGTCGTTCAGGTCCTCGGCCTCCGGCGGTCGGACGACCAGTCGCTGAACTTGGGCATGGCGAGCATGATCAACGCCACGATCCCGCTGAACCCGCCGAGCAACGGCGGGACCGCGCGGATCCACCAGTCCTCCGACGGATCACCGGTGTTGCCGTCGAACAGGATCAGCAGTATGTACTGCCACCACTCCGCCGCCTCCCACATGGCGGCACCCGCCACACTCGCGGCGAAGACCCGGCCGAAGTCGCCGTTGACGATGACCAGCACGGCGGCCACCAGCGCGACCACGCCCATCAGGGCGAAGTACGCGCCTCGGATGTTCTGGATCGAGTCGTAGGGGACGCCGGTCGGCACCATCTCCGCGAACTCCATGATCGCGGCGATGATGAAGAAGAGCGCCAGACCGCCCATGACCAGGCCGGTGAGGATCGCCGTCACCGGGCGGCCGGTGGGCTTCGGGCCGGTGGCGGCCAGATCGACCGGTGGCGGCATACCGGGGCCCGGCAGCGGGCCGCCGCCCGGCTCGGGCGGCGGCGGTGGCGGGTACGCGCCGCCGGGGTACCCGGGCGGACCCGGATTCTGTGGAGGTGGAGGTGACAGGTTCACAGGGGACCTTTCGTCGGGGGATTCCATCGAAACAGGTCCCGCCGCCCGGTGACCGCCCCGATCACCCCGCGACGCCGCACCCGTGCGTCGCCCCGGCCCGCGGTCGGCGCGGTGACGATCTCGCACCGGTGCGGCGTTCCGGCAGGTGAACGCCTGTTTCCGGTGTGCCGACGGCGGCGGGTCCACGCCGGTGGACGGCCACCTCCGCCGGTCGGGGCGCGTCGCCGGCACGGGAATCGGTTCCCGATCCGTGCCGGGGTCGTGCCACGACCCACCAGCCTGACGTCGTGTCCGTACCCGTCCTCGAAGTCGTTCCCGCCGCTCCCGACCGGACGACCGGGTCAGCCCGCCATGACCATGCCCACCAGTCCGTCGAGTTTCGTGCGGAGCCGGTCCCGCCGTTCGTCCACGGTCAGGGTGCTCGGCGGCTGGATCCGTTTGGGGCGTTTCACGCCGCGGATGTAACGCGAGCAGTCGAGGTCGGTGCACATGTAACAGCCGACGCTGTCGCCCCGCCGCCCCGCGACTCCGGCCTTGTTGGCGGTGAAGAGTGTGACGCCGCCCGACGAGTGGACGGTGTGGCACAACTCGCACATCGTCGACCGCATGGCCCCGGCGGTGTTCCGGTTGGCCGCCATGCGGAAGACCAGGCCGATCACCCCGGCGCCGTGGGGTACCGCGACGTAGGCGCGTTGCGGTGTGCGCGGGTTGCGCCAGGCCAGGAAGTCGATCTCGGCCCACTCCACCGCGTCGAGGTCCGGTGGCGGGATCGCCGCCGCCTCGCGCTTGGAGCAGTTCGCGAACAGGTCGGGGAAGTCTGCGCCGGTCAAGGGTCTCATCGGGCGATGCTAACCACCGGCGCGGTGGGAGTCCCCTGATTTTCACGTCGGCCGTGACACCACGTGACCGACGCGCCGCGCGCGGGGTTCGGGATGTCCGGTCCAGACGGTCGAAGGGTACCCGTGCGGTCTCGCATGGGGCCGGTATCCGAATGGAGAACGAATGTACAAGGTGAACGCGTTCGCGGACCGCCTGCTGAGCCGGTTGGTCGCGGGAACCACCGCCCGTGCCGGCGAGTCGTGCGAGTACGCCGGCTGGTGGCAGTACGACCGCGACGGCATGGAGTGCTGGAAGCGCTGGATCCAGCAGCGGACCGACTGCACCCTGATCAAGTACCCGTACCGCCGTTGCTGATCCCGTCGCCGTGACGAGTGGTCCCCGCGCACCCCGGGGCGCGCGGGGACCCCCTCTCAGCTCGGCCGCCGCACGAAGCGGTCGAGTACGTCGTAGGGGTACACCTTCGGCCGGTCGCTCGCCGTGTCGAGTCGGGCTACCTGCTCGGGGGTGAGTTCCCAACCCACCGCGCCGAGGTTGTCGGCCAGGTGCGCCTCGGTGCGCGCGCCGATGATCGGCGAGGTGACGTGGTCGGCCTGGATGAGCCAGCGCAACGCCAACTGCGAGACCGTCCTGCCGGTCTCGGCGGCCAGCTCGTGCAGCACGTCCAAGACCCGCAGGGCGCGTTCGTCCTTCGACAACGCCTGCCAGGAGCCCTCCTTGGCGACCCGGGTGTCGGCGGGCGGTTCCGTCATGCCCCTGGCGAAGCGGCCGGATAGCCAGCCGGCGCGCAGCGGGCTCCACGGCATGACTCCGAGTCCCTCACGCCGGCAGACCTCCAGGAGTTCCCATTCGGTCTCCCGGTCGATCAGGTTGTACAGCGGTTGCAGCGCGTCGAACCTCGCCCAGCCGTGGTGTGCCGACAGGTCGAGCGCCTTCTGCAGTTGCCATCCGGTGAAGTTGCTGGCACCCAGGTACCGGACCTTGCCGCTGGAGACCAGGGCGTCGAACGCGGCCAGGGTCTCCTCGAGCGGGGTCGCGTCGTCGAAGACGTGGGCGTAGTAGACGTCGATGTGGTCGGTCTTGAGGCGGCGCAGGCTCGCCTCCACCCCCGACAGGATGTGCCTGCGGCTCAGGCCCTCGTCGTTGGGGCCCTCGCCCATCCGGCCGTACACCTTGGTGGCGATGACCAGGTCGTCACGGTCGCGACCGGCCAGCCAGCGCCCGATGACGGACTCGGACTCGCCCTTGACGTACACGTCGGCGGTGTCGATGAAGTCGCCGCCCGCCGCGACGTACTCGTCGAGGATCCGGTGGCTTGTCTTCTCGTCGGTGGCACCTCCGAAGAACATCGTCCCGAGGCACAGTTCGGCGACCTTCAGTCCGGTCCGACCGAGATAACGGTGTTCCATGCGCTTCTCCATCTCTCGTGATACGGCACGACGCTAGGCGCTGGAGTGCACTCCAACGCAAACCGGGAGGTCGGCGCGGCACGGCCGCGACGCTCGGTGGGACGTCCCGTGGTCGATTCGGTGGTGAGCACGGATGCGGAACCCCTCCACGGCGGGAATCGTGGTGGTCGCCGGATCGCGTCACCTGGTGACGTGGCCCCGGCGACCGGGCCGCGGACCGATCCGGAATCCGGAACCGCAGGTCGCGGACGGATTTAGCATCGTGACGACCCGGTCGGGAAGTCGGACGGAACGAATGGAGAGAACCATGACCGCGAAGAAGAGCACGCGCAAGGCCACGGCGGCGAAGTCCTCCGCCGGTTTCTCGGCCGAGGAACGTGCCGCCATGAAGGAGCACGCGCAGGAGATCAAGGCGGAGGCCCGCCGGGGATCGCGTGCCTCGAAGGCCGACGGCGAGGCCACGCTGTTGGCGAAGGTCGCCGAGATGGAGGGCACCGACCGGGAACTGGCACAGCGGCTCCACGAGATCGTCACCGCCGAGGCGCCGGAGCTCACGCCGAAGACCTGGTACGGGATGCCCGCCTACGCGCGGGACGGCAAGGTGGTGTTCTTCTTCCAGAGCGCGGGCAAGTTCAAGTCGAGGTACGCGACCCTGGGCTTCAACGACCCGGCGAACCTGGACGACGGCGACATGTGGCCGACGACGTACGCCCTCAAGGCGATGACCCCCGCCGTCGAGAAGCGGATCGTCGCACTGGTGAGGCAGGCGGTGAGTTGAGCCGGCCGTTCTCGGCGTAGCCGCGCGGCGGTGTCCGAGCGGGCGGGGGCGCCGCCGCCCGCCGGTCACCGCGGCGAGTCGGTCACGCGTCGACGAAGCGCATCTGCAACAGCGCGGACATGACGACCATGTACTGGTCCTGTTGGGAGGCGGGCAGGGCGATCGCCACCCCGACCGCGCGGTCGCCGTCGACGTCGATCACCGCGTTGATCAGGAGTTCGGAGGTGTCTCCGACCTGGGGTTCGTCCCAGGTCAGCGTGCGCACCGAGACGACACCGGCGTGCCCGCCGAAGTCGTACCGCCAGGTGTCGACGTCGCTCTCCTCGGGGTTGAGCGGATTGCCGTCGCTGTCGTGGTAGTAGTTCTCGATCTTGTGGTCGACCTGGTCCTCGTTGGCGTCCTTGAGGTCGTCCGGACCGGAGTACCCGACGTACTCCTTGTTGAGCTGGCCGACGAGGAAGGTGGCTCCCCAGTTGTCGCTCAACGTGATGATCTGTCCACCCATGTTGTGGTACTCGGGGTGATCCCAGTCGCTCGTGACGTCCTCCCAGGGGGAACCGAGCCGGGGCCACGCGCACCGGGTGCCGGGATGCATGAGCCATTCCGAGTCGTCCACGATCACGTATTCCAGTGGTACGTGTTCCTGTTCCAGGGCCGGCGACATCCTGCCGGTCTCGGGTTGGAGCGCCGGGACGAGGAGGAAACCGATCTCGGCGACCAGGATGGCGCCGATCAGGATTCCGGCGACCAGCGGCGGCCACAGTTCCCGTATCGGGTGGGTGCGATGCGGCGCGGGCGGTGCCGACGTGGGGGAGTCGATCGTCACGCCTCACCGTAACGGATTCGCGCGGAGATCACGCGGATCGTCGGCGGGGGGAGGGAATCCGGATGCGAACGCCGGCCGCCCGATGTGACTCCATCATGGATGATCGCCGCGGCTCCTGTGTTCTTCGTCGCGGTCCGGGGGCTGGTGCGCCCTTCCGGTAGCGGCTATCCTGCCATCAGGGTCACCCGACCCTCACAACCGAATCATCGCACGCACAGGGGAAGCCGGTGGGAATCCGGCGCTGACCTGCAACCGTGAGTGGCGTGAGCCGCGAGCCGGAATGCCTGACGTGCGACGTGACCGCTTCCACTGTCATGGTCTGCAGCGCGGAGCCCGGCGAACGTCCGAACCGGCCGGCCCCGACGCATTCACCACGTGAATGCATTGGGGCTTTTCGATTCTTCGGTGTTCGCCAGGGGTCGGCGCCGCGCGCTCGCCCCGAAAGGACCCCCATGGTCCGTGCCCCACTCCTCGCCCGGAGGACGGCGGCCCTCGCCGTCGTGGCCGCCGCCGTCGCGGCGACCTTCGCCGCCCCCGCCCACGCCGAACCCCTCGACGCCGAGGCCGCGTCCGCCGCCGCCTGGCTGGCCGGCGAGGTCGACCCCACCACCGGTGGAGTCCCCGGAATGATCGGCACCCCGGACTGGGGCCTCACCGTGGACGCCCTCATCGGCCTGGAGGCCGCCGGGGGAGACCAGCGCACGATCGACCTGATCACCGAGACGTTGAAGGTCCACGTGCGCGACTACAACAGCCTCGACGCCTGGAGCGAACCGGGGCAGCGGATCGCCGGCGCCACCGCGAAACTGCTGTACGCCGCCGTCATCACCGGTTCCGACCCCGAGGCGTTCGGAGAGTACGACCTGCGCCGGGAGACCCTCGACCTGATCGCCGGGCCGGAACTGGGCCCGGAACACGGCCGGGTCAAGGACGAGGTGTTCGCGCCCTCGGTCGACGGCAGCAACACCTTCGCCCAGTCGCTGGCGGTGGCGGGACTCGCGCGCAGTGGCGGGGTTCCGCAGGAGGCCGTCGACTTCCTGCTCGACCAGCAGTGCTCCTCCGGCGGGTTCCGCCTCTACCCGTACGCGTTCGGGGGCGGCACCGTCGGTGGCGACTGTGACTCGCAGGGCGGCTCGGCCGTCCTCGACCCCGACTCCACCGCAATGGCCGTTCAGGCGCTGCTGTCGGCCGCCGCGCACGACTCCTCCGCCGGCGCCGCCGAAGGTGCGGCCCTCGGCGCCGAGTGGTTGCTCGGCATCCAGCACGACGACGGTTCGTTCGGTGGTTCGGGTCCGACGGCCGCACCCAACACCAACAGCACCGGCCTGGCGGGTCAGGCCCTCGCCGCCACCGGACACGACGAGGCGGCCGCCGAGGCCGCGGCATGGGTGGCGGCGCACCAGATCACCGCCGACGACGCCGGGGCCGCCTCGGCGGAGGCCGGCACCATCGCCTACAACGGCGACTCGCTCGCCGCCGCGCGGGCAGAGGGCATCCCGGTGTTCCAGCGCGACCAGTGGCGGCGCGCGACGGCGCAGGCGATGCTCGCGCTGAGCCGGGTCTCGTTGGGCGACATCGGAACCGTGGACCCCGGACCCGGCACCGACCCGGGCGACGGCGATCCGCCGGGCGACCTCTCCGGCCCGCCGAAGGACTCTGCGGCCGGGCCACCACGCGGCACCCTGCCCGTCACGGGCTCCCCCGTGGCGACGGTCTTCGGCACCGGGGCGGCGCTGCTGGTCCTGGGCGTCGTCACCCTGTACATCACCCGTCGTGAGGAGACCACCCGATGATCGCTTCACGCCGACTCGGTCGCATTCCGCGCGCGGCCGGTGCCGCACTCGTCCTCGTGTTCGGCCTGCTGGTGGCCGTCGGCCCGGTGACGTCGTCGGCCGCGTACGCCATCGATCACGGCCGGGGAACCCCCGGCTACTGCCCCGACGCGAACGGGGTGACCGTCGTCGTCGACTTCCAGGAGCTCGGGGGTGACGTCGTCATCCGCTGCGCCCCGGGCGACCAGGCGACCGGTCTGACGGCGCTGAAGAACGCGGGCATCCAGATCACCGGCACCAACCGCTGGGGTGAGGCCTTCATCTGTCGCATCGAGGGTAAGCCGGGACCCGCCGAGGAGTCCTGTATCGACACCCCGCCCGCCACCGCGTACTGGGCGTACTGGCACTCTCCCGACGGTGGCGACTGGTCGTACAGCCGATGGGGCGTGACGAACCGGAAGCCGCCGCCGGGCAGCTTCGAGGGCTGGTCGTTCTCCAAGGACAAGAACGAGACGACGAACCCGCCGCCTCGGATCGACCCGGTCCGTCCCGCCGCACCGGATTCCGGTGACGACGCGGGCACCACGGGCGGCCCCGCCGGGGACGGCACCGAGGACCACGGCGACGGAGATTCCGCGGGCTCCGGCGAGGACACGCCGACGGAGGAGGAGACCACCACCGCCGACGACCCGCCGTCGGACGCGCCGCTGCCCGGCACCGAGGTGTCTCCCACCGAGGCGCCCGGCTGGACGGGCGGCGACGACGACATGCGCAACACCTCGGCGGAGTCGGGTGCGTCCGGTGTCCCCACGTCCACTCTGGTCGCCCTGGGCGGTATCGCCGCCCTGATCGCCGGCAGTTGCGTGGTCGGCTGGCGCCGCCGGTCGCGGCAGAGGGCCGACGCGGCCTTATGCGGCCGCCGACCGGCCTTCGACACACTCGGCTGCCGCGTGCCCTTCACCCCGGCGCGTGGTGGCTGTGGGCGATCGGACTGGCGACAGCCGCCGGCCGCACCACCAATCCGCTGTTGCTGCTGCTGATCCTGGCGGTGTGCGGGTTCGTGGTGGCCCGGCGGCGCGGTGACGCTCCCTGGGCGCTGGCCTTCCGGATGTACCTGATCGTGGGCGGCGTGATCATCGCGATGCGCGTCGTGTTCCGCATCGTCTTCGGCGGGGGACAGGGCGACGTCATCCTGTTCACGCTCCCGCAGATCCCGCTGCCGGAGTGGGCGGCCGGTATCCGACTGTTCGGTCCGGTCGCGGTCGAGCAACTGCTCGGCGGGTTCTACGACGGTCTCCGGCTGGCCACCATGTTGGTGTGTGTGGGGGCCGCGAACGCCCTGGCGAACCCGAAACGGCTGCTCAAGGCGCTCCCGGGTGCGCTCTACGAGGTGGGGACGGCCGTCGTGGTGGCGTTGAGTGTCGCGCCGCAACTGGTCGAGAGCGTGTTGCGGGTGCGGCGCGCGCGCCGGCTGCGCGCGGGGCGGCAACGCGGACTGCGGGCGCTGCGGGGCATCCTCATCCCGGTCTTGGAGGACGCCCTCAACCGCTCACTCGCGCTGGCGGCCGCGATGGCCTCGCGGGGGTACGGCCGCACCGGCCCGCTTCCGGCGCGGGCCCGGTTGCTGACCGGCGGACTGGTGATCCTCGGCATGTTGGGAGTCTGCGCGGGCATGTACGGGGTCATGGACGGTTCGACACCCCGCTATCTGGGCTTCCCGATGTTGGTGGGCGGCCTGGCCGTGGCGGTCGTGGGCCTCCTGCTGGGGGGCCGCCGGGTCGGGCGTAGCCGATACCGCCCGGATCGATGGCGGGCGGCCGAGTTCGCCGTCGTCGCCAGTGGACTCGCCACCGGAGGGCTCATGTTCCTCTCCACGCGGGTGGACCCCGCCGACCTGTATCCGACGTTGAGCCCGCTGACCTGGCCGGAGGTCACCGTGCTGCCGGTGGTGGCGATCCTGTCGGGCGTGCTGCCCGCCTGGCTGGCGCCTCCGCCGGTCACGACCATCGACGTCGCGCCGGCGGCCGCCGCGCGACCGGCCACCACCGCACCGAGGGAGTCCGTCGCGTGATCCGGTTCGAGAAGGTGTCGTTCCGATACGACGGAGCCGACTCCGACGCACTGCGCGACGTCGACCTGCACATCCCGGAGGGGGAGCTGTGCCTGGTGACCGGACGCACCGGTGTCGGCAAGTCCACTCTGCTGGGAGCGGTCAACGGCCTGGTTCCGCGCTTCACCGGCGGGCGGTTGCGAGGCCGCGTCACGGTCGGCGGGCTGGACACGGCGCGTCTGCCACTGCAGGAGTTCGCCGAGGTCGTCGGCGTGGTGGGTCAGGATCCCCTCGCGGGTTTCGTGACCGACACGGTCGAGGAGGAGTTGGCGTACGGCATGGAACAGCGCGGCCTGGCGGCCGAGGTGATGCGCAAACGGGTGGAGGAGACCCTGGACCTGCTCGGCATCGCGGAACTCCGGAATCGTCCACTACGGACGTTGTCCGGTGGGCAGCAGCAACGGGTCGCGATCGGCGCGGTGCTGACGAACCATCCCGCCGTCCTGGTCCTCGACGAGCCGACCTCCGCGTTGGATCCGACCGCGGCGGAGGACGTGCTCGGCGCTCTGCTGCGGCTGGTGCACGATCTGGGGACAACCGTGGTCGTCGCCGAACACCGGGTGGAGCGGGTGCTGCAGTACGCCGACCGCCTGTTGCACCTGCCCGGAGACGGGACCGTGGTGTCCGGTGAACCCGCCGACATGATGCGGCACAGCGACGTGGCGCCGCCGGTGGTGCGCCTGGGCCGTGCGGCCGGTTGGGACCCGCTGCCCCTGTCGGTACGCGACGCGCGCAGGCGCGCGACCGAACTGCGGGAACGGCTGGCCGGGCGGCGCCCACCGCCGCGACCGGCGAACGACGCGACGCCCGTGTTGAGGGCACGGGGACTGACGGTCTCCTATGGACGGGACATCGCCGTCCGGGGCGTCGACCTGGACCTGCCGGGCGGTCGGGTCACGGCGCTCATGGGCCGCAACGGTTCGGGGAAGTCCTCGCTGTTGTGGGCGTTGCAGGGCTCCGGAACCCGCGCGTCCGGTGTGGTCGACGTCGCCGGTGTGGACCCCGGCGGGGTGAGCGCGGCCGGGGCGCGCGCACTCGTCGGTCTCGTGCCGCAGACCGCGTCCGACCTGCTGTACCTGGACACGGTGGCCGCCGAATGCCGCCAGTGCGACCGTGAATCGCGGGTGCCGCCGGGGACGTGCCGAGCGCTGCTCGACACCCTGGCGCCGGGCGTTCCCGACGCGCGGCATCCCCGGGACCTGTCGGAGGGACAGCGGCTCGCCCTGGTGCTGGCGGTGCAGCTCGCCGCCGCGCCCGGAGTGATGTTGCTGGACGAACCCACCCGGGGGCTCGACCATCACGCCAAGGAGCGTTTCCGTACGGTGGTGCGCCGGTTGGCCGACGAGGGGCGCGCGGTGGTGGTCGCGACCCACGACGTGGAGTTCGCCGCCGCGGTCGCCGACCGGGTCGTCGTCATGGCGGAGGGCGAGTTCGTCGCCGACGGGCCGACCGCGCGGATCGTCACGTCCTCCCCGGCGTTCGCGCCGCAGGTGGCCAAGGTCATGGCTCCGCAGCAGTGGTTGACCGTCGCGCAGGTCGAGGCGGCCCTGTCCGACTCGGAGGTCGTGGCGTGACCTCCGTCGGTGTCCGCGCGGTGATCGGGATCCGGCCGCGTACCTCGGTGATCCTGGTGCTCGCCGGACTGGCGGGCGTGGTGATGTTCTTCTGGCCGCTGTTCGTCGCCCCGGAGCCGGAGGCCGTGGCGCACTCGGCCGACGCGCCGCTTCTCTTCGTCCTGGTGATGCCGGTGTTGTTGGCGATCGTGCTGGCCGAGATCTCCTCGGGCGGCATCGATCCCAAGGCGCTGGCGATGCTGGGGGTGTTGGCGGCCGTCAACGCGGCCTTGCGCCCGCTGGGCGCCGGCACCGCCGGCATCGAGACGGTGTTCTTCCTGTTGGTGTTGGCGGGCCGGGTCTTCGGCGCGGGCTTCGGGTTCGTACTGGGCGCGGTCTCGTTGTTCGCCTCGGCGTTGCTCACGGCCGGGGTGGGGCCGTGGCTGCCGTTCCAGATGGTGTCCTCGGCCTGGATCGGCCTGGGCGCCGGACTGCTGCCGAAACGGGTCACTGGCAGGGCGGAGATCGCGATGCTCGCCGGGTACGGGGTGGTGGCCGCCTACGCCTTCGGTTTCGTGATGAACATGTGGTTCTGGCCGTTCACCGCGGGCGTCGACACCCAGTTGTCCTTCGTTCCGGGCGCGCCGGTGGTGGAGAACCTGCACCGGTTCGCGGTCTTCACCCTGACCACCTCCACCTTCGGCTGGGACACCGGGCGCGCGGTCACGAATCTGGTGGCGATCCTGCTGGCGGGCCCCGCCGTGCTGGCGGTGCTGCGGCGGGCGGCCCGGCGCGCCGCGTTCGACGCGCCGGTCACCTTCGAGGACACACCGGGACTCACGTCGTCCGGTAGCGGGTCACGAGGGCGCCGCTGGCGAACTCCTGCACCTGGAACGGCGTCCACCGCGACACCCGGAACGGACCGTCGAACAGCGGGATGCCCGCGCCGATGACGAGCGGGTAGCGCTTGATGATCAGTTCGTCGATCAATCCGGCCAGGGAGGCGGCGAGCTTGCCGCCGCCGCACAGCCAGATGTCGGCGCCGTCGCGGCGTTTGAGGTCGGCCACGAAGTCGACCGCGTCGTCGCGGACCATGGTGACGCCGGGGTACTCGCCGGTCCGGGATTTGGAGAAGACGTACTGGTCGAGGTGGTCGTACGGGCTGGTGGTGCCCGCGTCGAGGCCGGGTTGGTAGCTGGCGCTGCCCATCAGCACGGTGTCGAAACGCCGGTTGGGGGTGTCGGTCAGTCCCATGTGTTCCCGTGCCAGGGTGGGGATGGTCTCGGGCAGCTCCGGGAGGAGCGCTTCGGTGACATCCGGTTCGATGGGCAGGAAGTCGTACTCGCCGTTGGGACCGGCGATGTAACCGTCCAGTGTGGTGCCCACGTAGTATACGAGCTTTCGCATCTCGGCTCCGGTTCCCGCGTGGCCCTTCCACGCGATGAGACCACTGTATCTGAAGTGCTTCACTTGCGGTACTCTGATTGCAGTGATGAAGGCCACGACCACGAAACGAGGAACCATGCGACAGAATCCGGAACGCCGGGCCGCCCTGCTCGACGCCGCGATCCGAGTGCTCGCGGGACAGGGCATGCGCGGATTGACGTTGCGGGCGGTGGACGCCGAGGCCGGCGTTCCCACCGGCACGGCCTCCAACTACTTCAGCAACCGTGGGCGGCTGCTGGAACAGGTCACCACGCGCACCCGTGAGCGCCTCACCCCCGACCCCGCGCTCGTGGACGAGACGATGCGGATCCCACCGGGCCGCGAACTCCTCGACGTCCTGCTCCACCAACTGGTAGACCGGATGCGCGCCGACCCCGACAGCCACCTGGCGATGCTGGAACTGCGGTTGGAGGCCACCCGCCGGCCGGAACTGGCCGCGGTGCTGACCGAGACCTTCCGGGCGGAGCTGGCCGACACCACCGAGTTCCATGTCGGCACCGGCATGCCCGGCGGCCGTATGGCGGTGGTCCTCATGTACCTGACCATGTCGGGCTACTTCCTCGACACGCTCACCACACCGGACGTGCTCGCGGAGCACCCGCTGGACGACGTCATCCGTGAACTGGTCCATCGGATGATCCCCGACGACGCCGACGGCGGAGGCGGCACTGGCGCACCGGTGGCATGATGCCCTCATGCCTCTGGACTCCGATGACATCGGCACCTTGACATCCCGTGTCCGCGTCGAGAACCGGATGCGGATGCTCATTCCGTACATGTTGGTGGCCGACGCGGTCGCGGCCGTGTTCCTCTACCTCGTGTTGGAGTCTCCGGCCAACTACATCGCGGCACCCGCCATGATCGTGATCGGCCTGGCGGGCACCTTCGTCCTGTCGAGGTCCGTGGGCGCGGGCAACGCCAAACAGGTGCTCGACGGCATGCAGCCGACCGCCTGGATGCGGGTGGAGGCGATCGGCGACCGCGGCCGGCCGCCCTACACCTGGTCGTTCCGGATCCTCGACGAACCGGGCAGGTTCGTGCACGCCTCGGCGTCCACCACCCGCGACTTCGAGTTCCGGGCCGGGGAGCAGTACCTCCTCTACGGCTTCGGAGATCCCGACAAGCCCTACGGCAAGACCGTCTACTTCACCGACGTCCAGCAGACCCGCCGCCACTGGGACTTCCGAGTGCAGCTGTCCGATGAGGAGTGGAGCACCGTCTCCACCGGTTGAGTCCCGGATTCCGCGCTACGTTGGGGGCCACCGACGTGAGGAGACGTGGACGTGACCGGAGCAGACCAGATCGTCACCATCGACACCGAGGCCGAGCTGCGGGAACTCATCGGTGAACCCGTGGCCCGCGCGGTGACGAAGGAGCGGACGGCGCTCACCGACACCGACCGCGCCTGGCTCGCCGCCTCACCGTTCTGCCTGGTGGCGACCTCCGACGCCGAGGGCAACTGCGACGTCTCGCCCAAGGGCGACCCGCCCGGCATCGCCACCGTCCTCGACGACACCACGATCGCCCTGCCGGAACGTCCCGGTAACCGGCGCGCCGACGGGTACCGCAACATCCTGGCCAACCCCCACGTCGGACTGGAGTTCCTGATCCCCGGCAGGGGTGACTCGCTCCGCGTCAACGGGCGGGCCACGTTGGTGCGCGACGCGCCGTTCTTCGACGACATGATCGTCCGCGGCCACCGCCCGATCCTGGCGATCGTGGTCGACATCGAGCAGATCTTCTTCCACTGTCCCAAGGCGTTCCTACGTGCGAAGCTGTGGGATCCGGAGAGCTGGCGCCCCGACGCGATGCCGCCGCACGCGCACATCGTCAAGGCCGTGCAGGACACCCCGGAGACCCTGGAGCAGTTGGTGGAGCACTACGGCCCCCGGTACCGGGAGAAGCTGTACGGCTGAGCGTTCCGAGCCGGACGGTTCGATGATCCAGGAGCTCTCGACCGGGCCGACCACGGTGGCGGTCGGCCCGGTCCGGGTGTGTTCTCAGCAGGGGCCGAGATCCCGCCACTGTGCGGTGAGGCCCGGTTCCGAGCCCTGGGTCCACCAGTTGGCCTCCCACAACCTGCCGGCGTGGGTGACCCGGTCGCCCTCCAGGTAGACGGCGCTCCACTGCCAGGCGGTCGCCCCGTCACAGTCGGCCGGGGGGTCGGTCGGGTCGGTGGGCGGGTCCGTGGGACCGGTCGGGGTGCAGGACGGGTCCACCGTGTCGGTGTGGCCGACCCCGTCGGCGCGCAGGTCCGCGACCCGGTCGACCGCCTCCGCCGGCGCGACGACCTCGTTCTGGCTGAAGTACAGCCAGTCGACGTCCTGCACGTACCGGCTTACGCCGCCGGTGTGCGCGGCCAGGTCGATGAACCACAGGTTGAAGTTGATCGACATCGGGGTCTCGGGGTAGTACTTCCCGCCGTGGGTCGCGGCGAGCGCACCGTCGATGTAGTACCGCACCTCGCCTCCCGACACGGTGAACACCAGGTCGTGCCAGCCTGCGAAGCTCCGCCGTTGCGAGGTGTGGATGTTGTCGGCCACCCAGGGGTCGTTCTGGTAGGTCTCCCAGGTCGTCTGGTAGAAGATGTTCCCGGTCTCGCCCCAGCCGCCGTTGGGCAGGTACTCGAAGTCGATCTCCCCGTAGTCGGGGTCCATGTCGTAGGCCAGCGGCGTGATGGTGAAGAACGTCTCCACCAGGTGGTTGCCGTCGGCGCCGACCACGGGTGCGTCGCTGAACCTGACGCGGGCGGCGTAGGTGCCCTCGTAGAACTTGCGCTGGTGGAACATCTCGGCGTGTGAGGTGCCCGCGGCCGTCCCGTCGGTCTGGGCGGTCAACCGGAGTGCCCGGTCGCCGTCGACGGTCGGGAACGACACGTTGGACGCGGGCCACTGCGCGCCCGGCACGCCCGGTCCGCCCTGGTTGGCGCGGACCGTCCAGCCACGTGCGGCGAGGTCGGCATCGGTGTGGGAGTCGTAGTGGAAGTCGTCGAAGAGGGCGCCGCAGTCGGCGGCCTGTGCGGTGCGGGGTGCGGCCGTGGCGGTGGCGATCAGCGCGGCGGCCGTCAGCAGGCCGGCCACCGCCGCGGCGACGATTCGGGTCGTGGGTCTGGTGGTCATGAGGGTCTCCCTCGAAGGCGGTTGAGTGTCCGGTGTGGTCGCCGTTGACCTCCCGGTTCCCCCGTGGGCTTAAGGGGCGCCGCGCCGGCCGCCGCCCGGCAGGCGGTGACCGGCGACCGCGGCGGCGGTGATGTCGAGCGCCGCGCTGGTGCGGGCGAAGGACCGTTGCGCCACGGTGACGTAGAGCAGGTCGAGTACGGTGAGTTGGGCGTGGAGTGTGGACAGCGGGACGAATCCGATGCCGGGGTCGAAGGGCTGGGTGGGCAGCACCACGCGAGCCCGGTCGGCGAGCGGCGAGCCGGGGAACGAGGTGATGGCGACGGTGAGCGCTCCGTGCCTGCCCGCCTCGGTGAGCGTCTCGATCACCTCGCAGGTGCGTCCGCTGTGGGAGATCCCCACCGCGACGTCGGTCTCGGTCAGCAGCGCCGCGTTCGTCAAGGCGCTGTGAGTGTCGTCGCGGTGTCGGCAGGGGACGCGGATGCGTTCGAGCCGGAACGCCATCTCCCGCGCGGCGTTTCCGGAGCTGCCGAGGCCGAAGATCTCGACGCGGCCCGCCGAGGCGATCGCGGTCGCGACCTCGTCGACGAGTGCGGGGGGCAACTGCGCGGCGGTGTCGGTGACCGCCCGCGCGCCGGAGGCGGCGAGCGCGCGGGCGACCCGGTCGACCGGGTCGCCGGGGTCGATCTGCCGGTCGATGTCGGTGTCCCACCTGGCCTGGGCCGCCCTGCCGAGCTCGGTGGCGATGGCGAGTCGTAGTGCGGCGTAACCGGGGTGGCCCAGCGCGCGGCAGAACCGCGTGACCGTGGCCGGTGAGGTGCCGGCGGCGGCCGCGAGTTCCATGATTGACGCGGTGGCTGCCGACTCCGGGGAGTCCAGTACGCGGGTGGCGATCCGGCGCAGTGCGGACGGCATTCCGGGGGCCTCGGTGCGGAGCCGGTTGAGGAGTCCGCCGGGAGGATGGGCGGCGGTCATGTGAAATTTCTTCCATGACATTCAGACATAGACAATAATTACTACGATTGGCGGCGATGGTCAACCTTCCGGACCGGGAACGTCGTGGACTTGTGCAGGACGTCGTCACAGAGCATGATCAGGCCATGGCATCCATCCTGCTGGGAATCGACATCGGCGGCACCTCCACCGTCGCGATCGCCATGAACGGGGACGGGGGCGTGATCGGCGAGGGCGGTGCCGGTGCCGCCAACCCCCACACCGTGGCACTGTCGGACGTCACCGCCGAACTCCACGCCGCCGTCACCGCCACCCTCACCGGAATCGACGCCGGTGACGTGGTGGCAGGGGTCATCGGCATGGCCGGGGCCGCCGCGGCGAGCCGCCCGGAGGTGGCCGCCGCCATCAGCGAGGTGTGGCCACGCCTGGGCATGGCCTGCCCCGTCGAGATCGTCGGAGACGCCGTCATCGCGTACGCGGCGGGCAGCGCGCACCCCGAGGGCCGCGTGCTCATCGCCGGAACCGGTGCGATAGCCGCCCGCATCACCGACTGGCAGGTGGGGCGCACCGTGGACGGGCTCGGCTGGCTGCTCGGTGACGAGGGGTCCGGCTTCTGGCTGGGCCGGGCGGCCATCCGTCACACCGTCGACGCGATGGCGGCGGGACGGCCCGCCGGACCGCTGGGCGCCGTCATCGCCCAGCACTTCGGGACCGACGACTTCGAGCAGATCGTCGCAGAGTGCTACCGGATGCCGCCCGCGGAGATCGCCGGTTTCGCCGAGACGGTCTGCGGGCTCGCCGACGCGGGCGACCGGACCGCCGCCCGCCTCGCCCGTGAAGCCGCCGACCTGCTGGCGGCGTCGCTGTCGAAACTCGACGGGCCCGCCGACTCGGCGGTGGTACTCGCCGGCGGCCTGCTCGCCGGCCCCACCCCCGTCCGGGCCGCCCTCCTGGAGCGACTGGCCGCCGGACCCCACGGTCCGGTCAGCGTCGCCGCCGACCCGGCGGTGGGCGCGGCCTGGCTGGCGGGGCTGCGTGCCGGCTGTTGGCCCTCCGCCGGTATCGACGAGGTACACCGCCGCGTCGTCGGCGCCACCCCGGTCGCGTGACGGGCGACACGCGGAGGCCGCGGCGCCGGGAGGCGACGCCGCGGCCGTGCCGACCGGCTCAGCAGGAGCCGGTGCCGGTGGTGAGGTCGCAGAAGCCCGACCCGGTCCGCCAGACCAGGCCGCCGCGCGCGTTGGTCCCGAAGGCACGGGTGGCCACCACGTCGGTGCCCGCGCCGGAGTCGGCGCGAAGCCAGTAGCGGACCTCGGTCGTCTTACCGTTGACCTGCTGTTTGAACACGTAGAAGGGCGCGGCCACCGGTGAGCGGCCACCGCCGGGACGCGCCCACCAGTCGGCGCCCTCGGCCTGTGCCGGGTCCACGTACAGGCACGCCTGCGTGACGCCGTTGAACCGGCACTCCCGCGCCTCGCCTCCGCCGTAGCGTCCGACGCCCTGCACCGGCGTCACACCGTTGTTGTAGATCCGCCAGAAGATGGTGTCGCACGCGCCGCTGCGGCACGCCACCCAGTCGGCCCACGCGCTCGCCCGGGCGGACGGGGCGGTGGCTCCGGCGTTGATCCGGCCGCAGTACTTGTTCACGATGAACGGCGCCATCCGGTTCGCCGCCGTCTCGGTGTCCATCGCCTCCATGGCGGTGAAGGTCGTGCCCAGGCCCGCCGAGTCGAGCTGCCACATCCCGATGCCGGGATGGAACCACAGGCCGTCGGCGCGGTCCTGCGGGTCGCCCAGCGACGACTGGGTGTCGTAGCGGGACAACGTCATCGGCGACGGCGCCTCGCCGCTCGGTGAGACCTCCGGCCAGGTCATCGCGATCACCAGCGCGGTGGCGTACTTGGGGGTGATCGCGCAGGAGGCGGCGTTCGCCGCTGCGGTGGCAGCCGTCGTCACGTCCGAGAGCGGCTTCGCCCCGAAGTACATGGTGGGGGCCGCGGCGGCACGCGCGGCGTTGTCGAGTTTGATCTCGGCCACCGACGGCGCCGCCGACGTGCCGGGATCGTCGGCGGTGGCGGTTGCGGCGGGACCCGCGATCATGACCGCGGACACGACCGCGGCGATCAGGGCGGCCTTGCGGCCCTTACGTCTCATGGGCGTCGCTTCCTTCCCGAAGTTCGAGTGGGGAGGCGGACGCTATCGACGTCGGCCAGAGAAGTTCCATAACCGGCGGATCCGGGCGTGGCGGTGCACCGGTGCGGCATGGCTCACGTTCGGTGGCGTCGTACCGCCCGGAGGTCTAGGGTGGGTGGCGATGAACTTCTCGGTGGTATCCGTGTGGCTGGTGCGACGTCGTCACGTCGACTACTGCCGCGTGTCCACCCTGCTGTGTCGTAGCTGACACCTTCGCGGTCCCTCACCGCATCACCCCTCTTCTCCCCGCAGCCTGCGCGTGCGCCGCGTCATGCCGCCGTGCGCCGCTGTGCCCCTGAGCACGATCCGTCGTCGCGTCGCCCGGAGCGCCGCGATCCCCTTGGAGTCCTTCACATGTTCGCTCTCATCAGGAGAGTCCCCTTCTCCGCGCAGTTGCTGATCGGTCTGGTCGTCGGCCTGGCCGCGGGCTTCGCCGCGCGGAACTGGCAGCTCGACTGGCTGACCGGCACCCTCGACCAGGTCGGCACGCTGTTCGTACAACTGCTCAAACTGGCGGTACCGCCGCTGGTGTTCACCGCCGTGGTGGTGAGCATCGCCAATCTGCGTAAGCTCTCCGGCGCGGCCCGGTTGGTCGGGAAGACGCTCGGCTGGTTCATGGTCACCTCGCTGATCGCGGTGGCGGTCGGCCTGGGCATCGGCCTGCTCACCGATCCCGGCAAGGGCGTGGACATCGCCGTCGACGGCGCCGCCGCACCCGAACGCACCGGCAGTTGGACCGACTTCCTGACCGGTCTCGTCCCGACCAACATCGTCCAGTCCTTCGTGGACGTCCAGGTGCTCCAGATCGTGTTCATCGCGATCGTCCTGGGTGCCGCCGCCGTGGCGGTGGGGGAGAAGGCCAAGCCGTTCCTGGACCTGAACCGGTCGGTGCTGGACCTGGTCCAGAAGGCGCTGTGGTGGGTGATCCGGTTGGCCCCCGTCGGTACCGCCGGCCTGATCGGCAACGCCGTCGCCTCGTACGGCTGGGACCTGTTGGCGCCGCTGCTGACCTTCAGCGTCGACGTCTACGTCGGTTCGCTGATCGTCATGCTCGTGGTCTACCCGGTCCTGCTGCGGGTGTTCGCCCGAGTCAACCCGATCACCTTCCTGCGGAAGGCGTGGCCCGCCATCGAGCTGGCGTTCGTCTCGCGTTCCTCGGTGGGGACGATGCCGTTGACGCAGGCGGTCGTCACCCGGCGGCTCGGCGTGCCCCGCGACTACGCGTCGTTCGCGGTGCCCTTCGGGGCCACCACCAAGATGGACGGTTGCGCCGCGGTGTACCCGGCGTTGGCGGCGATCTTCGTCGCCCAGGTGTTCGGCGTTCCACTGGGAGTGGGCGACTACCTGCTGATCGCGTTCGTGTCGGTCATCGGCTCCGCGGCCACGGCCGGGATGACCGGGGCGCTCGTCATGTTGACGCTGACGCTGAGCACCCTCGGACTCCCGCTCGAAGGCGCGGGACTGCTGCTGGCGATCGACCCGGTCCTCGACATGATCCGCACCGCCACCAACGTGGCCGGCCAGATCGTCGTGCCGGTGCTGGTGTCGAGGTCGGAGAAGACGCTCGACGAGGCGGTGTTCCGCGCCGCGCCGCAGCCGCTCGACGGCGACGACGAGGCCGTCACCGGTGGCGAGCCCACCGAGGCGGTGACGCCCACCGGCAGGGTCCGGGAACCCGAACCCGCGTTCGGGAGCTGACCGCACCGGTGGGCCGGCGTCCTCGTGTCGCCGGCCCACCGGTGTGCGATCACTTCACGACCGCGTCGGGCAAGGTGGCGATGAGCTCCCGCTGGTCCTCCGGTGTCATGGCGGGCCACCAGTCGCCGAGGTCGGCCAACGGGGTCTGCGGCGTCCGCTCCAGGGACGCCACCCGGCTCTCGACGACGACCGCCGTCCCGTCGTGACGGTACGTCACCGTGCGGAGGATCCGTTCGAACGTGTCGCCGGTCTTGCTGTGCGACACCTCGGTGACGGACTGCCGGACCAGTTCTCCGTCGGGGCCGTCCAGTTCGGTGCAGGTGATGTCCACGACGGATTCTCCGTCGAAGTCGGTGACCTCGCGGTACGACTCGCACTCGATGAGGTCGACCGGCCCCCCTTCACCCTCCGTGTAACCTCCCGCCGGCCAGATCTCGACCGCCAGTTCCTCGAATCCGCCGGTCGCCTCCGGTTTGATGTAGGCGGGTGTCTGTATGTCGTTCCCGCTCGCGTATCCGAGGGTGTACAGCGGCTGGAGGTGAACCGGTCGCGGGTCGTAGCCGTCGTCCGGACCCGACCAGGTCAGTTCCATCAGTTGTCGGGTCACCCGGAAGAACTCCGGCGCCTCCTCTCCGACGGGCTCGACGCTCGTCCCCGAGGACGTGTCGGGGTGTTCGTGGCCGGGGTACCTCAGGTCCAGGAACTCCAGGAGGGCGGCGGAGTAGGCGTCGGTCGCATCCGTCTTCGTGACGGCCCCCTCGTCGAACCACTCGTACTCCTTGTCGGGGTCGAGCTCCGGGAGCGTCAGCCACGGCTGCGGCTCCGGTTCGGGTGCCGAGGTGACGTCGGCCTCGTCCGCCGGAGGTGCCGCGGTCGGCAGTGCGTCCCCGGCCAGAGCGATCACGGTCACCGCGATCACGGACGCGGTCACCGCGGCCACCGCGGTGACCGCCCGCCGCCGGTACCGGATCCGCCGGCCCCTCGCCACCGTCTCGTCCACGTCGATCGTGAAGGGCGGATCCGGCAGCTCCGCGTCGATACGTTCCCTCAAGTCCTCGGTCATCTGTTCGCTCCATTGGCCTGCATCGGATTCGATTCCTCGACAAGCAGGCCGCGCAGCGTCTGCAGCCCCCGCGCGGTCTGACTCTTCACGTTGCCGGTGGAACAGCCCATGATCTCGGCGGCCTGCTCGACCGACATGTCCTCCCAGTGACGGAGGACGACCGCCAACCTCTGCCCGGCGGGCAACCGGGACAACGCGTGTAGCACCGTCATCCGTTCCGCGGAGCCCTCGGCCGGATCGGGGCGGGGCCGGTCGGGTAGTTCACGGCTCGGCCTCTCCCGGCGGAACCAGCCGGTTCTCCGGTCGTCGCTGAGACCGTTGGCGATGATGCGTCGCACGTACGCGTCGGGTGAACGGATCACCGCCTTGGGCCAGTGCAGGTAGAGCTTCGTCAGCGCCTTCTGCACCACGTCCTCCGCCTGGTGCCAGTCCCGGCACAGGACGTAGGCGAATCGCCCCAACTGGGCGTACCGAGAGACGACGAACTCGCGGTACTCTGCTTCGGATTCAGGGTTCACCTGCGTCCCCATTCAGTGGTCGGCCGTCACCGGTACTGACGGAGACTCTGCGACCGGCGGTTGCAATGCCCGGCCGAGAAAGTTCTCGGGGCGGCGTCGCCGGTCACTCCGGTGGGCGCCGCAGCCGGGTCGCCAGGACGGCGGCCTGGGTGCGCGAGCGTAGGTCGAGTTTCGTGAGCAGGCTGGAGACGTAGTTCTTGACCGTCTTCTCGGCCAACCGCAGTCGTTCGGCTATCTGGCGGTTGGTGAGTCCCTCGGCGATGAGCTCCAGCACGACGCGTTCCCGCTCGCTCAGCGTCCCTAGTGCGCGCCCCGCGTCGGCGCCCGCCCGGATGCGTTGCAGGACCCGTCCGGTCACCGCCGGGTCCAGCAACGAGCGTCCCGCCGCGACCGTCCGCACGGCCGTGACCAGGTCGGTCCCCCTGATCTGCTTGAGCAGGTACCCCGCCGCGCCCGCCATGATGGCCGCGAACAGCGCGTCGTCGTCCTCATAGGATGTCAGGATCAGCGCCCGCAGTCCGGGGTCGTCGGCCAGGAGCGCGCGGCACACCTCGATGCCGTTGCCGTCGGGCAACCGGGCGTCGAGTATGGCCACCGTCGGACGCACCGCCGGGACTCGGGCCAGCGCCTCCGCGACCGTCCCGGACTCACCGACCACCTCGATGTCGGGCTCCCGGTCGAGCAGGTCGCAGAGGCCGCGGCGGACGATCTCGTGGTCGTCGAGCAGGAAGACACCGATCATCGTTCCGGTCTACCGCATTCGGCGGCACGGCGCATCCCCTCGGATGCCGTGGTGTACCGGTGATTCCGCCGCGAACCGTACACCGTGGATGGCCGCGGCGGCGGATAGTATCGGAACCGTGACCGAATCCGACGCACCACCCGGGGATTCGGCCGCCGCCCGCCGGTCCGGCCTGTCCACCGTGCAACTCGACGTACTGCTGTCCGAACTGCTCACCCGGGTCGGGGACGTCACCAGTGGACGTGAACGACTCCGGGGGCTGCTGCACGCCGTGGTCAGCATCGGCAGCGACCTGCGGTTGCCCGGCGTCCTCGACCGGATCGTGGCCGCCGCCCGGACCCTCGGCCACGCGCGGTACGCCGCGCTGGGGGTCACCGGCCCGCACAAGACGATCGTCGGTTTCCACACCGACGGCCTGACCCCCGAGGAGGCCGCCCGGATGACCGGGCAGCCCACCGGCGACGGCCTGCTGGGCGAGGTCATCCGGCACGAACGCATCGTCCGGTTGGCCGACGTCACCCGCGCTCCGGGATTCACCGGGTATCCGGCCGGGCACCCGGTGATGCGGGGCCTGCTGGCGGTGCCGATCCGCATCCGGGAACAGGTGTTCGGCGCCCTGTACCTGGCGGACAAACACGGCGGGGCCGCGTTCAACGAGGACGACGAGGAGGTCATCGCCGCGTTGTCCGCGGCGGCGGCGGTGGCCATCGAGAACGCCCAGCTCTACCAGTTGAGCAATCGCCGGCAACGCTGGTTCCAGGCCGCCGCCGAGATCACCAACCTGCTGCTGGGCACCGTCGATCCCGAGGCCGCCCTGCACCTGGTGGCCAGCCGCGCCCGCGAGACCGGCAACGCCTACCTGGCGATGGTCGTCCTGCGCGACCACGCCACCGCCGACCGGCTCACCGTGGAGGTGGCCGGTACCGCCGAGGGCACCTTCGAACTCGCCGGCGCCGGTCTGCGCCTCACCGGCGACGCACTGGGTCAGGTGGTCACCGGTCGCCGTTCGGCGATCGTCCACGACCTGGGAACCGCGACCGACTGGCCGATCCGGTTGCGCACCGGTCCCGCCGTCATCGCGCCACTGGCCACGACCGAGACCTGCCACGGCGCGTTGATCGTCGCGAGCGCCCCCGCCAGCCCGGCGGGTTACTCCAGTGAGGACATCGCGCTGCTGGAGAGCTTCGCGGGCCAGGCGGCCCTGGCGCTGGAACGTGCCCGCGCGCAACAGGACCGTGCCGACCTCGCGGTGTTCGAGGACCGGGAACGGATCGCCCGGGACCTGCACGATCTGGTGATCCAACGACTGTTCGCCACCGGACTGCGGCTGCAGAGCGCCATCCACCTCACCGCCCGCCCCGAGGTCGTGGAGCGACTGAACCTGGCGGTGGACGAACTCGACGCCACGATACGAGACCTGCGGGCGAGCATCTTCCAGCTACACCGGTTCGACGAGGACGGCCTGCACCACGCGGTCCGGGAGGTGGTCGACGGTGCGGCACCGGGCCTGGGGTTCCGGCCGGCGTTGACGTTCTCCGGGCCGGTGGAGAGTCTCGTCCCGGAACGGTTGCGTCCCCAACTCCTGGCGGTGCTGCGGGAGGCGTTGTCGAACGTGTCGCGGCATGCCGGAGCGGGCCGCGTCGAGGTCTCGTTGCGCGCCGAGGCCGACCAGATCGCGCTCGCCATCCAGGACGACGGCGTGGGGCTGCGCAGTGAGGAGTCGGCGGGGGGCCTGCGCAACCTGCGGGTGCGCGCCGAACGCCTCGCCGGTTCCTTCACGATCACGCCCGTCCCCGACGGTGGGACCCGGGTGGAGTGGCGGGTGCCGCTGCCGGGCGCCGAACCCGACGCGGCCACCGGGTGACGCCGTCCGGGCGCGGAACGGGGCGGCGCGCCGTCACGGCGTGCCGCCCCGATGCGGTGCTGCGGGTCAGTCCAGCCCGGCGATGCGCGGTCCCGCCTCACGCTGGGCGGCGAGCCACGTCTCGACGTCGCCGGAGGTGCGGGGCAGCCCCTCGGAGAGGTTGCGGTGGCCCTCGGCCGTCACGAGGATGTCGTCCTCGATGCGGACGCCGACGCCGCGCAGTTCCTCCGGAACCAGCTCGTCGTCGGTCTGGAAGTAGAGGCCCGGCTCCACCGTGAGCACGTGCCCCTCGGCCAGGTCGCCCTTCCAGTAGTGCTCCATCCGGGAGGCCGCGCAGTCGTGCACGTCCAGGCCGAGCATGTGGCCGAAGCCGTGCAGGGTCCAGCGGCGGTAGACCAGCGAGTCCTCGGCCATCGCCTCGTCCACGCTCACCGGCAGGATGCCGAGGTCGTTCAAGCCCTCGGCCAGCACCCGCATGCAGGTCTCGTGGATGTCCCGGTACGGCACGCCCGGTTTGACGGCGTCCATGCCGGCCTGCTGTGAGGCGTACACGATGTCGTACACCTGCTTCTGCAGTGGCGTGAACGTGCCTTTGACCGGCACGGTGCGGGTGACGTCGGCGGTGTAGAGGTGGTTGTTCTCGGTGCCCATGTCCATCAGGATCAGTTCGCCCGGCGTGGTCCGCCCGTCGTTGGTGATCCAGTGGAGCGTGGTGGCGTGGGAACCGGCGCCGACGATCGAGTCGTAACCGATGCCGTTGCCCTCCAGGCGGCTGCGCATCCCGAAGACGCCCTCGATGACCCGCTCGGAGATCGACCGGTCGGCGGGCAGCATGCGCGCGACGTCCTCGAAACCCCGGACGGTGATGTCGACCGCGTCCTGCAGTTGGGCGAGTTCCCACTCGTCCTTGACCAGCCGCAGCTCCGACAGCACCGCTGCCAGTTCCCGGTCCCGGGTCATCGCGGTCGTGCCGTCCTCGTTCTCGACGGGCGTCTCGGCGGGGATCGCCTTGTCGACTCCGGCGTCGTAGCCACGCAGCACCCGGGGGCCGGCCGCGGCCAGCTCGGTCAGGCCGCCCTCCAGTTCCTCCAGGTCGCGGGTCTCGATCCCCAACCGGGTGGCGGTCTCGTCGAGGGAGTGGCGCCGCCCCACCCACAGTTCGCCGTACTGGGCGCTGCGGAAGAACTCGTCGGAGTCCTTGGACTTGCGCGGGCGCCGGTACAGGACGGCGTCGTGGCCGCCCGCGTGCGGGCGCATCACAAGGACGCCCTCGGGGTCGTAGTCGCCGGTGAGCCACGCGAAGTCGCTGCCGGCGCGGAACCGGAAGAAGGTGTCGTTGGCGCGGACCTTCTCGTGCCCGGTCGGGATGATCAGGACGTCACCAGGGAACGCCTGTGACACGGCGTCGCGTCGCCGGGCGTGGTGCACCGCCTGCGGAACCGCCACCAGGCCGGTGAGTTCCGAGGATCCCCAGCCGCCTCGCATGAAGTCGAGGAACTTCTGGGGGTACTTGGGGTCGTGCGGGCGTTCACCGGACTTGGCGCCGGATTCGGCGGGCGTGTCGGCCTGTGTTTCTGACATCGTCTTGTAGCCCTTTCGACTCAAGTGCGGCGTGAGGTGGCTGTGGTCTCCGAACCGTCCGGGCCGCGTGCCCTGCACCGTCACCCGGGCACCGGCGGGCGTGCGGACGGAGGCCGGGCAGGTCGGCGGCCGGTGCAATGGTACTGGCGTTCGCCGGTGACGGGGCGGCGGCGAGCGTGCCTGAATCGACACTATGCCGATCTTCCCCGCCTTGTCGAGTTCGGCGCGACGGGTGCGAGGATGTAGGCATGTGCGGATTGCTGACCTACATCAGTGCCGACGCGAGCGCTCCGGCTCATCGCGCGGCCATTGCCGAGGCCAACGAGCGGCTGCACCACCGGGGACCGGACGAGACCGGTGTCGAGCTCATCGACAACGACGTGGTCATCGCGCACAAGCGGTTGTCGATCATCGACGTCGAGTCCTCCCACCAGCCGCTGTGGTACGCCGACGGTCGCTACGTCATGACCTACAACGGTGAGATCTACAACTACAAGGAGTTGCGCGCCGAACTGATCGAGCGGTTCGGGGCGACCTTCGCCACCGACGGCGACAGTGAGGTGATCCTCGCCGGGTACCACTACTGGGGGGCCGAGGTCGCCACCCGGTTGCGCGGGATGTTCGCGTTCGTCATCTGGGACCGGCAGGAACGCCGTGGCTACGGGGCGCGCGACCCGTTCGGCATCAAACCGATGTTCCACCTGCACACCCACGAGGGCGTCTACTTCTCCAGCGAGAAGAAGGCCCTCATGCCGTTCACCGACCCCAAGGACCTGGACGAGAAGAACCTCGCCCACTACCTGACCCTGCAGTATCCGCCGGAGCCGGGCACCATGCACCGGGCGGTCCAGCGCATCGCCGCCGGTCACTACGTGCAGTTCACGGCGGGCAGCCCGGTCACGGCCACCAAGTACTTCGAGCCGACCTTCCACCCCCGCCCCGTCGACGACCCGCAGCGGTTGTACGACGAGATCCTGGCGACCCTGCGTGAGTCGGTGCGCATGCACATGCGTGCCGACGTGCCGGTCGGCGCGTTCCTGTCGAGCGGCATCGACTCCACCGGCGTGGTCGCGTTGGCCCGTGAGTTCAACCCCGACATCCTGAGCTTCACCATGGGCTTCGACGTGCCCGGCCACTACAACGAGCTCGACGTCGCGCTGGAGTCCGCCGAGCACCTGGGCGTCAAGGCGATCGGCACCAAGATCGGCGCCGAGGAGATGATGTCGGCGCTGCCGCAGATCGTGTGGTACCTGGACGACCCGGTGGCCGACCCGGCGCTCGTGCCGTTGTACTTCGTGGCCAAGAAGGCCGCCGAGTACGTCACCGTGGTACTCGGCGGGGAGGGCGCCGACGAGTTCTTCGCGGGCTACCCCATCTACCGGGAGCCGTTGTCGCTCCAGTCGATCCAGGGCCTGCCGAGGTCGGTGCGTTCGGGACTGCGCGCGGTGTCCAGGGTCATCCCCGAGGGCGTCAAGGGCAAGAGCTTCCTGGAACGCGGCACCACCGACCTGGAGACCCGGTTCGTCGGCAACGCCAACATCTACGCCGAGGAGGAGAAGCAGCGCATCCTGCGCCGTTACGACCCCTCGGTGGTCTACACCGACATCACGGCCCCCATCTACGCCGAGTGCGAGGGCCTGGACGACACCACCCGCATGCAGTACGTGGACATGAAGACGTGGCTGCGCGGCGACATCCTCGTCAAGGCCGACCGCATGTCGATGGCGCACAGCCTGGAGGTGCGGGTGCCGTTCCTGGACGTCGAGGTGTTCAAGGTCGCCTCGAAGGTGCCGTTGGACGAGAAGGTGCGGCTGCGCGGCAACCACACCAAGTACGCGCTGCGGCAGGCCCTCAACAAGGTGGTGCCGCCCGCGATCGTCAACCGGCCCAAGATGGGCTTCCCGACGCCGACCCGGGTCTGGCTGGCCGCCGAGATGTTCGAGTGGGCCGACCACATCCTCGCCACGGCGGGCTGCGGGCACCTCATCGACCTCGAATACGTGCGGGGCCTGCTGCGCGACCACCGGGAGGGCAAGGCCGACAACAGCCGCAAGGTGTGGACGATCCTGGTGTTCTGCCTGTGGCACGCGATCTTCGTGGAGCAGTCACTCGACCCGGGTGTCACCCGCGCCACGTCCCAGCTCGCGGCCAAGCCGGCCGTGGGTTCCTACGTCAACTGACGCCCGCCGGGGACGGCCCCGGACCCCGACGGAACGCGCGCACACCGGCGCGTTCCGTCGGGCGCGTGAGCACCCGTGGCATCCGGTGCGGAGGGGTCGGTGGCGGCCGGGCCACCGTGGGCGCGCGGTAGGTTCTAATCCATGAGCGACACCGAACGTGTGAGCATCGAGCTGCCCGCCGCGCAGGCCGAACAGGTGAGGCGCATAGTGGCATCCGGTGGCGCACCGGACATCTCCACCTACGTCGTGGAGGCGATCCAGACCCGCCTGGATCGCGACCAGGCACTGTCGGAGCTTCGGGACCTGTTCGAGCGCAAGGGCCAGAAGCCCAGCGCCGAACACCTGGCATGGGCCCGCGACGTGCTCGGCGTCAACGACGAGAAGGGTGGACCGGTTTCGTGATCGGTGGCCGCATTCTGGATTCCTCGGCCATCGTCGGATTCGCGGCATCGTCCCCGTACCCCCAGGCGGTCGTGTGGACCGCCGCCGAACAGGGCATCGTGCTGGCGGTCCCCGCCTGCGCACTCGCCGAGGCGTGGTCCAAGGCCCCCCGCCGTGACCGTGACGCGTTGAAGGTGCTGCGGTCGCTGCCGGTGACCGTCGTCCTCGACCTCGACCAGGAGGCCGCGCACGACGTGGGCCTCATCCTCTCCCGCTCCCACCAGCACGGCAAACTCGCCGCCGGGCACGTCACCTGGTGCGCGCAGCGCCGCCGTGGCTGGCCGGTCGTGACCGGGGAGCCACGGCCACTGCTGGCGATGGACTCCACCCTGGAGATCGACCGGCTGCCCTGAGCGCCTCTCAGGCCGGGCGTCCCGTACGCCGCCGGATCGGGAGCCGGTCCCACTCCACCCGCACCGGCACCCCCTCCGGGGCCTGCGAATCCGCCACCACCGGTGCGCCGACCCGCTCCAGGAACCGGGCGCGCTCCATGAGCCGCCGCCGGATCCGGCCGGTGGCCACCAGCCGGCCGCCCGCCTCGGTGACGGTGAACTCGAAGTCGAGATCCCGGCCCTCCCGCGCCCGCAGCACCACCGCCGCCGTCACCTGGGAACCCACCGCGACCGCCGCGACGTGCCGCACCGACGCCTCCACACCCAGGCTGGTCCATCTGGTCGGCATGCGGCGGGTGAGCGCCGACACCGTGGCGGCCTCGGCCAACGCCAGGACCCGGGGAGTGCCCAGTACGGGGACGTCGCCCGATCCGAGTACCTGCGCGGTGTCGGCCGCGCCCACCACCGCCGTCACCGCGCCGGTGACCCGTTCGGGCGCCAGGGGTTCCGCATCGTCGATATGCACACCGAGAAGGCTAGAGGCCGGCGCCCGGGCGAGGGTGTGCCGGGATGCCGGTGCCCGGTCACGGTTCCCGTACCCGGCGGCGGGGCCGGTCACGGCGGTTTGGCACACTCGGCGGTATGGACAAGCCGACCCCGTCCCGGGAACTGGTCTCGCGGCCCCGCAAGACCAGCCGGGTGTGTTGGATCGCCGCCGTGGCCGTCGTGGCGATCTGCAGCGTCGTGGCCACCGGACTTCGCGGGACGACCGAGGGTGGCGGTGTATTCCACGCGGCGGACCAGTACACGATGATCGGGCTGGGCCTGCTGTTCGCCGGGGGCATCCTGTTGTTCAGCCGTCCCCGGGTGTGGGTCACCGATACCGGCGTGGCGGTTCGCAACGTCATCGGGTCGCACGAGCTGCCCTGGGAGGTGGTCAAGTCCGTGTCGTTCCCCAAGGGGGCCTCCTGGGCGCAGTTGGAGCTCGCCGACGACGACGTGGTCTCGGTCATGGCCATCCAGGCGGTGGACAAGCAGTACGCGGTGGCGGGGGTCAAGCGGCTGCGGGCGGCGCTGGCCGATCACCGTTCCGGCTGATCTGCTAGGCTGTCATGGACCGCGTCGTGAGTTTCACCGTGCGTCGATCCGCGGATCGGTGACGGAGCGCTCGCGACGCCGCAAGCGGAGCCCCGCTCCCACCCGTCCACCACGGTGACACACCGCAGAGTGGCCGGGTCCGGTCGCCCGTGGAGGTTACGCCTCGCGGGCGTGCGCGCCCTCCGGTGCGCACCGGAGCAGTCAGGGGCCTCGGCGTCAGCCGGGGCTTTCGTCGTGTGGCGGGGGTCTTCGCGAGCGATCGGTCATGCACCATGTGCACGTATCGCGCTACCAAGGAGGCCACATCAGCGATTTGCGCGTGAACGAACAGATCCGGGCTCGTGAGGTCCGGCTCGTCGGTCCGCAGGGTGAACAGGTGGGCATCGTCTCACTTGACAAGGCTCTGCAACTGGCCGCCGACGTCGACCTGGATCTGGTCGAGGTTGCGCCCACCGCCCGTCCGCCCGTGTGCAAGCTGATGGACTACGGCAAGCACAAGTACGAGACCGCGCTGAAGGCTCGCGAAGCCAGGCGTAACCAGCAGCAGACTGTCATCAAGGAGATGAAGCTCCGCCCCAAGATCGACGATCACGACTACGAGACCAAGAAGGGTCACGTGATCCGGTTCCTGAAGGCCGGAGACAAGGTCAAGATCACGATCATGTTCCGGGGTCGTGAGCAGAGCCGTCCCGAACTCGGGCTCCGGCTGCTCAAGAAGCTCGGGGACGAGGTCGCCGACCTGGGAGTCGTCGAGGCGGCGCCCAAACAGGACGGTCGCAACATGATCATGGTGCTGGCGCCTCACCGCGCCAAGCAGCCTGTGGCGGCACCCCGTCCGGGTAAGAGGTCGGACGTGGCCGAGCAAGAGACCGCGTCCGAGTAACCACCAAAGGAGACACCGATGCCGAAGATGAAACGCCACAGCGGCATGGGCAAGCGCGTGAAGATCACCGGCTCCGGGAAGATCCTCCGTCAGCGGGCCAACCGTCGTCACTACCTGGAGCACAAGGCCTCGACGCTGACCCGTCGCCTGGCCGGCACCACCGAGATGGCCAAGGCCGACGTCAAGCGCGTCAAGAAGATGCTCGGTAAGTAATCGTCCGCACCGCCAGACCCAAGACCGTCAGGTTCCCCGACCGGCCGGTCACGATGAGGAGAACAACCCGTGGCACGCGTTAAGCGGGCGATCAATGCCCAGAAGAAGCGCCGCACCACCCTTGAGTCCGCCAAGGGTTACCGGGGCCAGCGCTCCCGGCTGTACCGCAAGGCCAAGGAGCAGCTGCTCCACTCGATGGAGTACTCGTACCGGGACCGCAGGGCCCGCAAGAGCGACTTCCGCCGGCTGTGGATCACCCGCATCAATGCCGCCGCCCGCGCGAACGGCATCACCTACAACCGGTTCATCCAGGGCCTGAAGGCCGCCGAGATCGAGGTCGACCGCAAGGTCCTCGCCGATCTGGCCGTCACCGACGCCGCCGCCTTCACCGCGCTGGTCGAGGCCGCGCGTTCGGCTCTGCCGGCGACCGACGCCGCCGCCTGATGACGGGCATCCAACCCGGGACGACCCCGCTCTCCGCGCGGTCGTCCCGGGTTGTCGCCGTCCGGAAGCTGTTGCGCCGCAAGTACCGCGACCAGACCCGCACCTTCCTCGCCGAGGGACCGCAGGCGGTGCGCGAGGCGTTGGGGCGCGAGGTCGTGGTGGAGTTGTTCGCCACGGCGGAGGCCGGGGGACGCCATCCGGAACTGACGGCCGCGGCGCCGAGAGTCACGGCGGTGACCGAGGAGGCGCTAGCCGGGCTCGCCGAGACCGTCCGTCCACAGGGGCTCGTCGCGGTCTGCGACTACCTGGACGGCACCGCGCCCCGCACCGGACTCGCGGTGGTCCTGCACGGCGTGTCCGACCCGGGCAACGCCGGCACCGTGTTGCGCACCGCCGACGCGGCCGGCGCCGGAGCGGTCGTCTTCCCCGACGAGACGGTGGACCCGTACAACGGCAAGTGCGTGCGCGCGTCGGCCGGGAGTCTCTTTCACGTCCCGTTGGTGCGCGGCGGTGACACCGCCGGTCATCTCGACGCGTTCCGTTCCGACGGCTGCCGGGTGCTGGCCGCCGACGCCTACGGCGACACCGGACTCGACGAGGCCGTCGACTCGGGTGCGCTGGCGGGACCCACGGTGTGGTTGTTCGGCTCCGAGGCGCACGGCCTCCCGGCGGACCTGTCGAAGGCCGCCGATCTGCGGGTCCGGGTGCCGATCTACGGTGCCGCCGAGAGCCTTAACCTGGCGACGGCTGCGGCGGTGTGCCTGTATGCTTCGGCCGGAGAACACGCCAAGAGGAGACCCCGGTGAGTCGATCAGGCCGCGTACCGGCCGTACTCATGTTTATCCGGCCCGCCGGTGGCGGGCTGCGGCGGTAGTTCTCGCATATCTCACCCGCCTCAGCGCCCCGGTGGGCGGACGGCTCAGCCGTGTGCACCGCCGGTGTGTCCGGCCGCGCTGACGGCGGAGTCCCGCCCTCCACTCGAAGGGGATCAGCCGGTCCGGTGACCCGGTGGCCGCCTTAGACTTCCGAGGGCCTGACCGGTCCGATCACCGAAAGTGACCAATCGATGAGCTATCACAGCGATCCCTACGACCCGAAGCAGGTGGCGTACCTGTCTCCGGAGTCGCTAGCCGAAGCGGTGGACGCGGCGCGGAAGGCGTTCGCCGCCGCGCCCGATCTCGACGCGCTCAACCAGATCAAACACCAGCACCTCGGCGACAAGGCGCCGGTGTCGTTGGCGCGCCGTGAGATCGGTGCCCTGCCGCCCGCCGCCAAGTCGGACGCGGGCAAGCGGGTCAACGCCGCCCGGCAGGAGGTCTCGGCCGAGTACGAGGCGCGGGCGGAGGTGCTGGCCGCCGAGGCCGCGCAGCGGGTGCTGCGTGAGGAGACGGTGGACGTGACCCTGCCGGTGGTGCGGCGGCGGCGCGGGGCGAGGCACCCGATCAACCTGATGACCGACCGGATCGCGGACCTGTTCGTGGGGATGGGGTACCAGGTCGGTGAGGGGCCGGAGGTGGAACCGGAGTGGTTCAACTTCGACGCGCTCAACATCGCGCCCGACCACCCGGCACGCACCATGATGGACACGTTCTACCTCGCCGCGGCCGGGCGGTCGGATTCCGGTCTGGTGTTGCGGACCCATACCTCCTCGGTGCAGATCCACACGATGCTGACGCAGGAGCCGCCGATCTACGCGGTGTCGCCGGGCCGGGTCTACCGGACCGACGAGGTCGACGCCACCCACAGCCCGGTGTTCCACCAGACGGAGGGCCTGGTGGTGGACCGGGGCATCACGATGGCGCACCTGAAGGGGACGTTGGAGCACTTCGCCCGCACCATGTTCGGGCCGGAGGTGCGGATCCGGTTGCGTCCGTCCTACTTCCCGTTCACCGAGCCGAGCGCCGAACTGGACGTGTGGTTCGCCGCGCACAAGGACGGGCCACGCTGGATCGAGTGGGGCGGTTGCGGGATGGTCAATCCCCGGGTCCTGACCGCGTGCGGCATCGACCCGCACGTCTACAGTGGCTTCGCGTTCGGGATGGGCGTCGACCGCGCCGTCATGCTGCGGCACGGCGTCACCGACATGCGTGACATGTTCGACGGGGACGTGCGCTTCCCGCTGGCTCTCGGAACGGAGGAATAGGCCCGTGCGAGTCTCACTGTCATGGCTGCGCGACTACGCCGCGCTGCCGGCCGACATCGACGTGGCGACCCTGGACGCCGCCTTCGTGTCCTCGGGCCTGGAGGTCGAGGAGGTCCACGACCTGCGCGACAACGTGTCCGGTCCACTGCTGATCGGTCGGGTCGTCGAGATAGAGGAGTTGACCGGGTTCAAGAAGCCGATCCGGTTCTGCCGGGTGGACGTGGGTGAGTCCGAGCCGCGCGGCATCGTGTGCGGGGCACGCAACTTCGTCGAGGGTGACCTCGTCGTGGTGTCCCTGCCCGGCGCGGTGCTGCCCGGCGGATTCGCCATCAGCGCCCGCAAGACCTACGGTCGCGTGTCGGACGGCATGATCGCCTCCTCGCGGGAACTGGGCGCGGGCGACGACCACGACGGCATCATCGTGCTGCCCGAGGGCGCCGGACACGAACCCGGGACCGACGCCCGTGGCGCGGTCGGGCTGGACGACGTCATCTTCGAGCTGGCCGTCACGCCCGACATGAGTCACTGCTTCTCGATGCGCGGCGTCGCCAGGGAGGTCGCCCACCGGCTGGACGTGGAGTTCACGGACCCGGCGCTGGCGACGCTGGAGCCCACCGCCACCGAGGAGTCCCCCTACCCGCTGTCGGTGGAGGACACCGAGGGCTGTGACCGGTTCGCGCTCCGCGCGGTCACCGGGATCGACCCCACCGCGCCGAGTCCACAGTGGTTGCGCCGTCGGCTGTCCCACGCCGGGATGCGGTCGATCGGACTGGCCGTGGACGTGACGAACTACCTGATGCTGGAACTCGGGCAGCCGTTGCACGCCTTCGACCTGGCGACCCTGAAGGGCGGCCTGGTGGTGCGCCGCGCCCGGGCCGGCGAACGGTTGACCACACTCGACGACGTGGAACGCCGGCTCGACCCGCAGGACATGGTGATCTGCGACGACACCGGGGTCATCTCGCTCGCGGGCGTCATGGGCGGACAGACTAGCGAGGTGGCGCCGTCCACCGTGGACGTCCTCTTCGAGGCGGCCCACTGGGACATGCGGTCCATCGCCGCGACCGCGCGACGCCACCGCCTCGCCAGCGAGGCCGCCAAGCGGTTCGAGCGCGGCAGCGATCCGGCCCTGTGCGCCGTCGCGGTGCAGCGTGCCGTCGAACTGCTCGTCGAGTACGGCGGTGGTGTGGCCGACGCGCGGGTCGCCGACGTCGACCACCGGGTCGCGCGCGAGCCGATCTACCTCGACCCGCAGCTTCCCGGCCGCATCGTGGGCGTCCCCTACACCGACACCGAGGTCATCGCCCGGCTCACCGCCGCCGGTTGTGTGGTCCAGGCGGGCGGGGAGGTCCTGGAGGTCGTCCCGCCGAGCTGGCGCCCCGACGTGACCGACCGGGCCGACCTGGTCGAGGAGGTCGTCCGGCTCGACGGCTACGACAAGGTGCCCGTCGCGATGCCGACCGCGCCACCGGGCAGCGGCCTGACCGCGCGCCAGCGGCGCCGCAGGCAGATCGGCCGGGTCCTGGCCGAGGCCGGATACGTCGAGGCGTTGAACTACCCGTTCCTGGACACCGCGGTCCTCGACCGTTTCGGCCTACCGGACGACGACCCGCGCCGTGACGTGCTGCGGCTGGCCAACCCGCTGGTGGAGAGCGAGTCGGCGCTTCGCACCACACTGCTGCCGGGACTGCTTCGCGCGCTGAAGACCAACGTGGACCGGGGCATCCGGGACGTGGGCCTCTTCGAACTGGGCGTGGTGTTCCACCCGCGCCCGGACTGGGAGCGGGTGGAGCCACCGCGGCTACCGGTGCACCGGCGGCCCACCGACGAGGAGTTGGAGGCCGCCGGGCGGTTGCGTCCCGACCAGCCGCAACACCTCGCCGTCGCGATCACCGGTGACGCCGAACCCGGCGGTTGGTGGGGCGCTCCGCGTCCCGCCGACTGGACGGACGCCGTCGCCGCCGCCCGCACGGTCGCGGAGGCGGCCGGTGTGGAGGTGACGGTGGAGGCGGCACGGTACGCGCCGTGGCATCCCGGCCGGTGCGCGGCACTGCGCGTCGGTGACGAGGTGATCGGTCACGCCGGAGAACTGCATCCGGCCGTGTGCGACGCCCTGGAGATCCCGCGCCGCGTGGCGGCGATGGAACTCGACCTGTCCCGGCTCCCGACGGCGGAGGTGACGCCCGCACCCCGGATGTCGCACTACCCGGTGGCGTTGATCGACGTCGCCGTGGTCGTGGACGACGAGGTACCCGCCGCGCGGGTCGCCGAGGCCCTCGGAGACGGCGCGGGTGAGCTGCTGGAGGGCATCCGGTTGTTCGACGTCTACCGGGACGAGCGGGTCGGCGCCGGGCGCAAGTCGTTGGCGTACAAGCTGACGTTCCGCGCCCCCGACCGGACGCTGACGGCCGAGGAGGCGGTGGCGGCCCGGGACCGGGCCGTGGCGGTGGCCTCGGAACGCTTCGGCGCCGAGCTGCGCGGCGTCTGACCCGTCCCGTCTCTTCACCGGAGCCGGCGACATCGACCTGGACACCAGGTCGATGTCCCCGGTTCCGGCCGGGCGGGGGAGGAGATCCGTGAGCCCGATCCACGGTGAGTGCGCGACGGGGTACGCGGCCGTGTGTGAGGCGTTCGCGCGCGGCATCGCCCTAGACGGTGAGACCGGTGCGGCCGTGGCGGTGTACCACCACGGCCGCAAGGTGGTCGACCTGTGGGCCGGCCGCGCCGATCCTTTCACCGGCGAACCGTGGCGGCGCGACACCCTGACCGTGGTGTACTCCGCGACCAAGGGGGTCACCGCCGCCTGCGCGCTGCTGTTGGCCGAACGCGGCCTGATCGATCTCGACGCCCCGGTCTCGCGATACTGGCCGGAGTTCGCCGCCGCCGGAAAGGCGCGGATTCCGGTACGGTGGCTGCTGTCCCACCGTGCCGGACTGTCCGCACTGGACCGCCGGCTGCCGCGCGCCGACGTGCTCGACGGACGGGCGGTGGTGAAGGCCCTGGAACGTCAGGCGCCCTGCTGGCCACCGGGGACGCGGCACGGATACCACGCGCTCACCTTCGGTTGGCTCGTCGCGGAACTGGTGCGCCGCGTCGACGGCCGTGGCCTCGGCACCCTCCTGGCCGAGGAGATCACCGGTCCGGCGGGAATCGACTTCCACATCGGACTCCCGAAGGAGGAGTGGCGTCGTGCCGCCCGGATCGTCACCGGAACCGACGGCACGCGATCGGCGACGGCCTCCACCTGTCGGCGGCCCCTCCCGTGGGGGACGACGGATTCATTGCGGGACAGGAGTTTCGTGATCAGTGAGCCGCCGCTGGACCACGACGACCCCGCCGAGCAACTGGTGGAGATCCCGGCCAGCAACGGGACGGGCACGGCCGAGGCGCTGGCGCGGTTCTACGCGGCACTCGTGTCGGCACCGGACGGGCACCGGATCCTGTCCACGGACACGGTCGCCGCCGCCACACGTGAGGAGTCGGCCGGGATCGACCTCGTCACCGGCGTACCGAGCCGGTTCGGGCTGGGTTTCGCACTGCCCACCCGCGACACGTCCTGGTACGGTCCCCGCGCGTTCGGGTTCGCCGGTATGAGCGGCGCTCTCGGCTTCGCCGACCCGGACACCGGAATCGGCTTCGGCTACGTGACCAACGGACTCCACCATGGACGGATTCGCGACCGCCGGGCGGCCCGGATCGTCGCGGCCCTGCGCGCGTGCCTGTGAAGGCCGCGGATACCGTGGCCGGATGACGACGACCCGCCCCGGTACCGCGGCCGCCCGACGACTGGCGGAGTCGGGTGTCGCGGGCATCGCACCCGGCCTGACCGACGCCGAGTTCACCCGGCTGGAAGCCCGGTTCGGCATCGAATTCGCCGCCGACCACCGCGAGTTCCTGGCCGCCGGTCTACCGGTGACCGACTGAGAGGCTGTCTTCGAACCTGCTGTTCTGCTGCGCGACGACCGGTCGGCGCCTCGCGGCGTTGTCGGAGGTCCTGCGTACAACACCGGTACGCAGGACCTCCTCCGCCTTGCGATCCACTCGACCGGACCGCCGCTCGCCACGAACGAGGTTCAAAGACAGCCTCTGAGACCCCGCGACCCGGACGCGTATTACGCCTGGGACGCGCCGTGGCCGGACTGGCGCGACGGCGACCCGGCGGAACTGCGCCGGTGGATCGACTGGCCGATCCGCACCGTCCTCGACGACGTTCGCCGGGGCGTCTGGCACCCGGTATGGGGGCCGAAACCGACCGATGAGGCGGAGGCGGTCACCGCCGCGCGTGGACTGCTGGAACGGGCTCCCCGGTTGATACCGGTGTACGCGCACCGGTTCCTGCCGGGAGGTCGAGACCGTTCGGGCGATCCGGTGTTCTCGGTCTGGGGCATCGACACCATCTATTACGGCACCGACCTGGCCGACTACGTCGGTCGCGAGTTCGGCGCCACCGAAGGCGTCATCGGAGAGACGTCGCGGGTGTCGTTCTGGTGCGATCTGATCGGCTGACGTTCCGTCTGGAACCGGCAGCCTGGTGAGGACATCGGGGGCTTCGGGGGAGTCCGCCCGCCCGGGGGCGACCTCCGCGCGACCGTCGCCTGGGCGTGACTGCTTCGGCGAGCACGATCAGGAGCGGGACACCCGGGCCGGAATCCGGGACATGTGCCGTCCGATTGTCTACCGTGAGGTCGATCACGGGGGAACACGGGGGACATCGATGGTCGACGGTGGACGGCGTATCGCGGCGTTGTCGGTGGCGGTGGTGGCGGCGACCTGGTTGGTCGGGTCGATCGCGACCGGGCCGACCGCGGCGGGCGCGGCCGGAGCGGACGGGAGCCGGGAGACCGAGGCGGCCGAACTGCGGGTCGACAAGTCGGTCTCCCCGGACCCGCTGGAGATCGGCGCCGAGGCGGTGTACACCGTGACGGTCAGCAACGACGGCGACGAGACGGCCGAGGACGTCACCGTCACCGACGTACCGGGTGCCGGGCTCATCCCGGGTGATCCGCCCGCCGGGTGCACGATCTCGGGCACGACGGTGACCTGTGGTGGCGCGGGGACCTCGCTGGGTCCGGGCGAATCGGTCGAGTTCCAGATCCCGGTGACGGTGGATCCGGATCTGTCCGACGGCACCAACATCGTCAACAGCGCCTCCGCGACCGCTTCCAACGCCGGCTCCGCGCAGACGCAGACCATCACCCCGGCGTACACGACGACCGACGTCGAGATCACCAAGACGGGACCGGCGACCGTCAACCCGGACGGCACCGTCACGTACACGATCACGGTCGTCAACCACGGTCCCTCGGCCGCCGTCGACGTCACCGTCGAGGACTCACTCGACGGCACCACCATCACGGTGGTCGATCGCCCACAGGAGTGCCCGGGGGGTGGCCTCACCCTGACCTGTCCGTTGGGCACCCTGGAACCCGGCGATGATGTGACCTTCGACTTCACCGTGCGGGTGAATCCCGACGTGCCCGCAGGCACCGTGCTGACGAACTGCGCCCAGGTCTACACCGGCAGCAGGGAGTCCGACACCACGAACAACGAGTCCTGCCAGGACACCGAGGTGGATCCCGGGCCGGATCCGACTGTCTCGCCGAGCCCGACCGATTCGCCGGATCCCACGGATTCGCCCGATCCGACGGATTCGCCGAGCCCCACGGATTCGCCTGATCCGACAGATTCACCGAGCCCGACCGACTCACCGGACCCCACCGACTCGCCCGATCCGAGTGGGTCTCCCACTGAGACCCCGACGTCCACCGACTCTCCCGACCCGAGCGCCACGGTCTCGACCGGGCCGGTGCCCTCGCCGAGCGACGATGACGCGGCCGGTCCCGGCGACCATGACGACGCCGGACCCGTGGGTGACGGGTCGGACGGCCTGCCGGTGACCGGTTCCCCGGTGGGCGGCCTGTGGTGGGCGGCGGCCATGTTGATCGCGATCGGCGTGGGTCTCCTCGCGTTGCGGCGGCGCCGCGTGTGACGGTGGGTCACCGACCGGGGTGCAGGCGCCGGGCTCAGCCGCCAGCCGCCCCGTCGAGCCGTTCGACCACGGTGAACCGTTCGAGGACGACCGGGGTGGAATCTGTCACGGTGAAGTCGGCGCCCAGCTCGGCGCGGGACTCCGGGCCGTGCCAGAACGTCTCGTGGTCGGCCCGCCAGTCCTCGATGGTGGTGTGGCCCTCACCCTCGTCCACCGCGTGGGCGAGGTCCACGTCGGACAGTTGCACCACGCGGACGCTGCTTATCTCCACGACCGCCACCGGCCGGTCCTCGGAGTCGACCAGGACGGAGCGATCGCCCGGTTGCGGAAGCGGCTCGTTCTCCAGTTCGTAACCGGCCAGTAGACCGGTGGTGGAGGTCTTCGCCCCGGACAGCACCGCCGCTACCAGCGTGTCGCGCAGCGGGCCGGGGAACGCCAGCTCGAACTTGGGCAACGGAGCGCCGGATTCGGTCGTGGTCTCGGTCGTCATGCGGCTCACCCTAGCTCCGGTGGGCGGCCGGACGCACCCGTATTCGGCCGCCCACCGGATGGTTCACGCCACCGCGACGGCGACCGTCGGGCTGCTCCGCAACGCGCGCCGGGTCGGCAGCAGCATGGCCGGGTAGGCGACGGCGCACACCAGCGCCACGGTGGCCGGGATCAGCCACGGTGGTCCCTGCGGCCACGGATGTCCGAGCAGTCCCCACCCGAGCAGGCTCATCACCGGTACCGACAGGGCCAGGCCCGCCACCACCGCCATACCGCAGACGAGTGCCGTCTCGCGGCGGATCATTCGCCGCACCTGAGCCGGTGTGGCACCGACCAGCCGCAGCACGGCGAACTCGCCGCGCCGCCGCGTGGTGGCCGCGACGAGGCTGTTACCCACGCCGAGCAGTACGTATCCGAGCAGCGCCGCCGACACCACCAGGTTCACCCACTGGTCCGGAGTCAGTCCGTCGTCGCCCAGTCCCGCCGCCGACACTCCGGCCCGGACCGACACGCCCGGGGTCGACTCGGCCCATCGCCGGACCGATTCGACGTCCCCGGCTACCAGGACCGTGTCGTAGCCGCGCCCGGTGTGTGCGGTGATCAGGTCCGCCGACGCGACGATCGGGCCGAAGCCCATACCGCGCCGGTAGACCGCCACCACCTCGGGTGACACCGGTGTTCCGTCGGCCAGTATCAGGTCGAGCCGGTCACCCACGGACACGTCCTCCACCCAGGCGGTGGCGGCGTCGACGGCGACCGTGTCGCCGGTCAACCGGCGCGGGTCGCCGTCGACGATTCCGAGGTCGATCAGCGCCGACAGGTCCGCTCCGAACGCCGACACCGGGTACTGTTCCGCGCGCGCCTTTCCGTCCTGTTCGTACGGCCACACCACGCTGGTGTGGATCAACGGGACGGCGGCGGTGACCCCGGGCCGGTCGGAGAGCGCGTCGACGAGCGTCCGGTCGCCGGTGCCGCCCGCGACGGTGACGGTGGCGTCCACGTCGATCCCGGCGGCGCGTTCCGCCGACACCGCCTCGGACATGGTGGTCTGGCCGTGTACCTGCACCACGGTCAGGCCCAGTGCCAACGCGAGCACGGTGATGCCCCCGGCGGTACGCAGCGCGTAGCCGTGACTGTTGTGCACCGCCAGCCAGACCGACACGGGGCCGCCGGGGCGCAGCCGCCGGCGGAGTCGGCCCGTGACGGCCCGCACCAGCGACGGACCCGCCAACGCCAGCCCGACCATTCCCGGAACGACACCCGTGACCGCCGAGACGACCGCGGCTTCGCCGGGCAGCAGCAGCAGCGGCGTGAGACCGGTCGCCGCCGACAACGCCATGATCGCCAGACCGGCCCGCAACCGCCACGGGGCGGGCCGCCTCGGTTCCACCTTGGACTCGGCGACGGCCTCGGTCGGGGACATCCCGGACGCCCGCAGTGCCGCCGAGGCCGCCGCGATCCGTACGACCAGCAGCGACGTCAGTACGGCCGCGACCCCCGGCAACGGCCCGAACCGCAGCGGCATCCCCTCCGGCAGCAGCCCCGCCCACGACAACAGTTCTCCGAACCACTCGGCGGACAGGTATCCGACTGCCACGCCCACCGGGAGACCGGCGAGGGCGACCAGGGTGCACTGGTCGGCGATCAGCCGCCGTACCTGGCGGGGCGTCGCCCCGACCGCGCGCAACAGTGCCAGTTCACGCCGCTGCCCGGCGACCGAGACCGACAACGCCGCGGCCACCATGAAGCCGACGATCAGCGACACGGTCCCGCCCATGGAGGCGGCCAGACCGATGAGGGTCGCCCGGCCCGCTCCGCTCGCCAGGTGCTCGACGTCGCCCCTCGTCGCGCCGGTGGCGACGACGAGTTCCGGTAGCGCCGCCCGGATCCGGTCGGCGGTCGCCGCCACGTCCGCCGAGGCCGCGACGTCCACGACCAACGCGTCCACCGTGCCGGAACGGGGGCCGGCGTCGCGACCGGCGAGCGTCGTCGCGGCGCTGGAGGAGAGATACAGCCCGGTCCCGGGCAGCGCCGCCACCTCCGACACCATGACGGTCGTCTCGTGCCCGCCCGCCCGCAACGTGACCGTGTCACCCGCCGCCGCGCCCGCGCGGGCGGCGAGGTCGTCGTCGAGCACGACCTCGTCCTCGCCGGGGGAGGTGCCGGGGCCGGCGGCGCCGAGGGCGAGGACCTCCCAGGCGTGGCCGGTGGAGGCCACCGTTCCGGAACCGGTCGTGACGGTGACCGGGAAGCTCACGTCGCCCGCGACCGCCGCCACGCCCGGGATTCCGGCGACGACCTCGGCCACGTCCGCCGGAAGTGGCACCCGGTCGGGGAGCAGGACGTCGAACTCCTCGTCCTGCACGACGTACTGCGACGCCGACACGGTCACGTCGGCCGCCGACAGGCGTTGCGGCGGCACACCCCCGGCGACACCGGTCTCGACCATCACGCCGGTGGCGGTGACCATCGCCGCGCCGCCGGCGACCGCGCACACCACGGCGACCAGGCCGCTCAGCCGGGCGCGGGCCATGTGCCACGCCGGAACCAGCATCGGGGTCACGCGGCGCCCCTCTCCAGACGGGCCAGCCGGTGGGCGAGCCGTTCCGCGGACGGACGCGCGAGCGTGTCGGCGATCCGGCCGTCCGACATCACGACCGTCACGTCGGCGCGGGCCGCCGCGACCGGGTCATGGGTGACCATGACGATGGTCTGGCCCAGTTCCGACACCATGCGGCCGAACAGGTCCAGCACCTCCGCGGCGGTGCGCAGGTCGAGTGCCCCGGTGGGTTCGTCGGCGAACACCACGTCGGGTCGGGCGACCAGGGCGCGCGCCAGCGCGGCGCGCTGCTGCTGTCCGCCAGACAACTCCGAGGGTCGGCGGTTCAGCAGGCCACGCAGGCCGACGTGCCCGATCAGGTCGTGGAGCCAGGCGTGATCGGGCCGCCGGTCGGCCAGGCGCAACGGCAGCGTGATGTTGTCGCCGATCGTCAGCGACGGCATCAGGTTGTACGACTGGAACACGAACCCGACGCGTTCCCGCCGCAGCCGGGTGCGGGCGGTCTCGCGCATCCCCGTGATCTCGGTATCTCCGATGCGGATGGTTCCCGAGGTGGGGGTGTCGAGCCCCGACGCGCAGTGCAGCAGGGTGCTCTTGCCCGAGCCGGACGGCCCCATGACCGCCGTGAAGCGGCCGACCGGGATGCGCAGGTCCACCGCGTCGAGTGCCGTGACCGTCCGGTCGCCGTCCCGGTAGCGCCTGCACACCCCGTCGAGGCGGATCGCGGTCGCGGTACCGGCCGGCGCCTCCGTCGTGCCCGAGACGGTCATGACCGGCGCGCCTTCACGTGCCGCACGATCGCGACCGTCACGCAGACCAGGGCGGCGGCCCCGAAGAACGCGCCGATCAGTTCGTTCCCGGTCACGGACATGGCCGTGTTGGTACCCGCGAGGGCCGCCGCCAGGATCCACAGCGTCGTCGTCAGGGCGGATCCCCGCCGTGGACGGGGGGCCTCCCCGGTGGAAGTTGCCGGGTCGTCGATCCGGTAGGGATCGGTCATCACACGCCTCCATGTCGATGTCGTTCGGACACTCGACACGCTATGGACCGGGGCCTTCCACACCAATCCCGTCAGCTACCCGATCCGGGGTACAGCAGGCTGTACTCTTCGCCACCGGCCCGGCCCGGGACTGGTGACGGACCCGGCAGGCACGTACAGTCCAGTCGATCCCCCGACGAAACGTGAGACGACGTGTCACCACCCCGATCCCGGTCCGGCGCGGTCGCGACGGTGTTCCGCCGTGCCCTCACGGCGGCCGGGCGGCTGTTCCTGGGGCTGGTCACCGGGATGCTCGCGCTGGTGACGGCGGCGGCGACACTGGCGGTCACCGCGAGCTGCCTGATCGGCGTGGGGTGGTTCCTGGTGCGACCGTGGCTGCGGGTGATCAGGGCCGTCGCGGACCTGGAACGTCGTCGCCTCGCGCGTTTCGGCGAACCGGTGCCGTCGCCGTACGGGCCACTGCCCACCGGCATCGCCGAGGGCTTCCACGACCCGTCGATCCGGCGGGATCTGGTGTGGCTGGTGTCGCACGGCGTCGCGGGCAGCCTCGTGTGCCTGATCGGATTCCAGTTCCCCGTCAACGCCGTCCGCGAGGCGACCGCGCCGCTGTGGTGGACGCTGCTTCCCCCCGAGGAGGCCGGCGCCCTCAACGGCCTGGTGCAGATCACCAGTTGGCGGGAGGCGTTCATCGTGGCGGCGACCTCGCCGGTGTGGCTCGCGCTGTGGCTGGTGGTGAGCCCCCGGATCGCGGACTTCCAGGCACGGTGGGGCCGGCGGATGTTGCGTCCCCACCCCGGCGTGGACCTGTCGGCCCGCGTCTCCCAGCTCACCGCCAGCCGCGCCGCCGCCCTCGACGCCCACGCCGCCGAACTCCGCCGGATCGAACGTGCCCTGCACGACGGCGCGCAGAACCGGCTGGTGGCGGTGGCCATGTTGACCGGCGCTGCGCGGCAGGTGGTCCGCCGTGACCCGGAACAGGCCGACCCGATACTGGAACGGGTCCAGGACGCCGCCGAACAGGCCCTGGCGGAACTGCGTACCGTGGTCCGGTCGATCCTGCCTCCCGTTCTGGAGAACCGTGGACTGGCGGGCGCGTTGAGCGCGCTGGGCGCCGACTGCGCGGTCCCGTGCACCGTGACGGTGGACGTGACGGTGCGTTGCGCGGCGGGGGTGGAGAGCACCGCGTACTTCGTGGTGGCCGAGGCGTTGACCAACGTGTCACGCCACAGTGGTGCGAACGAGTCGGCGGTCACGGTGCGGCGCACCGGGGACGTGTTGCGGATCGAGGTCCGTGACGACGGCCGGGGCGGTGCGGCGGCGGGTGACGGTTCCGGCCTTACCGGGATCGTCCGCCGGGTGGAGGCACACGACGGCACCGCCCGGATCGACAGTCCGGTCGGGGGACCGACCCTTGTGGAGGTGGAGTTGCCGTGCGGGTAGTGATAGCCGAGGACGACGCGCTGCTGCGCGAGGGACTGGCCCTGGTGCTGCGGGCCGAGGGCGTCGACGTGGTCGCCTCGGCGGCGGATCCGGACGGGCTGCTGGCGGCGGTGTCCGCTCACCGTCCCGACGTCGCGGTGGTGGACGTGCGGATGCCGCCGACGCACACCGACGAGGGCATCCGGGCGGCGGTGGCGGCACGACGCGCGCAACCGGGCCTGGCGGTGCTCGTACTCTCGGCCTATGTGGAGGAGAGTTTCGCGACCGACCTCCTCGTCGACGGTTCCCGGGGTGTCGGCTACCTGCTGAAGGAGCGGGTGGGCCGGGTCTCGGAGTTCGTCACCGCGTTGCGGCGGGTCGCCGAGGGCGGGACGGCGATCGACCCGGAGGTGGTGTCGCAGCTCTTCGCGAGGCGGCGTTCCGCCGACCGGCTCGCCGGGCTGACCCCGAGGGAACGGGAGGTGTTGTCCGCCATGGCGGAGGGACTGGGCAACACCGCGATCGCGGCACGGTTCTTCATCACCGACAACTCGGTGCACAAGCACATCAGGTCGATCTTCGCGAAGTTGGGCCTGTCGCCGGACGGCGAGTCCGACCGGCGGGTGGCGGCGGTGCTGCGGTACCTCGACGCCACCTGAACCGCCACTCCGGCAACGGTTCGGCCGGTCCGGGGTGTGCTGCGCCGCAGTCGTGGAGTGGCCCGGGCCGGAACCCCCACCGGTTCCGGCCCGGGCGGCTTCAACCCCTCACGGTGCGGTCCTGCGGGTGGGGCGGCCGCACCGGAACGGGACGTGACCGGTTCCGGCGCAACGGACGCAGGCCGCCCGTGCCTCGGGTCGGCCGAGGCAGTCCGGGCACAGCGAGCAGATCTCGGGTTTCACGACGGCTCCCGGTGCCGGGCGGCGGGATTCGGTCTCCGGTCACGGGTTCCGGGCGTGGCCTCCCGGTGCCGGGCCGTCTCGTGCCACATCCGGCGCGCGGCGGCGATCACGTCGGGCCTGGCGTCGCGGTCGCGCACCCAGCGTTGGTGGTGCGGGAAGACCACCAGGTTCGGAAAGGCCGGGTCGGCCATCTGGCAGTAACCCACGTCGGTGAGCCCTGTCCCGTCGCCGAGGTCGGCGACCAGCCATACCGTCGTGCTGCCCGGTTCCCACCTGCCACCGACGACGACTCCGCGCACGTCGAGGCTTCCCAGATCCACGATTCCGTCCGATGTGGTCACGAGTGGTCACCCCCGCTCCGCGCGGCGGTGCCCACGATCCGGGCGGACCGGCACGGCCACCTGATCCCCACACCGAAGTACGCGCCGCAGTCGCGGCACCAGCCCTCGTAGTCCTCGTGCCTGCCCGGCAACGGTCTCCCCGTCTCCATGTCCGGCCTCCGTCTCGCGTCGTCGATGAAGGCGGTCCCGGCGCGGGCGCACCGGGACCGCCGAGCCGATGTGAATGCGGGAGGTCACCACACCGACCACTCACGACGCTAGGCGCCGCAGGCTGTCATCTGAAGGCACGTAGCCCCGGAGTTTCAGACCCCCGTCCGGCCACCGGCAGGATGCGACCGTCGGTATGACTTGGCATGAAAACGCCGGCGGAAATCGCCACCGTGTTCTGCTCATTCCCGACAGTGACAATGAGTGACTGCGCGGTGATAATGACCCGATGGACGACCTCCCACCGTTTCCCCGCCGCGCTCTCGGCAACTCCTTCCGGCAACTGCGCGAGGCGAGGGCATGGTCCATCAGTCATGCGGCGGCAGCACTCGGTATATCGCGTGCCAAGCTCCGTGCGATCGAAGCGGGCGGTACCAGGCTGGCCATCATGGACATCGTGGGATTGTGTCGGATATACGGCGCTTCCACAGCGCAGGAACGAGAACTCATAGCGTTGGCGGAGTCCAAGGAGAAGCACAGTTGGATGGAACAGTATGCGGGCGGTATTCCGCGTTACGCACAGAAGTACATCGAGATGGAGCGGCGTGCAGCCCGTATCTTCATTTATGAATCCGAATTCACCACCGGCCTTTTCCAGACGGAGGGCTATATTCGCGCCAACCACGAACGCGACTGGTTGCATGATTCCGCCTCGTCCGCCAAGATTCTCAACGCTCGGCTGGCTCGCCAGCACCACCTCGCGATGCAGCCGAGCCGACCTGCGATCCACCTGATCGAGAATGAGGCGGCCTTGCGTCGGGCGGTGGGAGGTCAAGAGGTGACGGGCGAACAGATCCGAACACTCCGGGACGCGGCCGGCCGCGAGAACGTGACAATCGGAGTGTTGCCTTTCAGTGTCGGTTCTCATCCGGCAATGGCAGGCAGTTTCATCCTCATCGACTTCGACGCGGAGGAGCCTCCCGTCGTATACATCGAGACGCGTGCCGGCTGCCGATACGATTCCGAGCCGAAAACGGTAGAGATGTATCGTAAGGACTTCAACGAGATAGAGCGGCTTTCGGTACCGATCGAGGAGTTCGTCGATGACTGCATGGCGGAAGCCCAGCCGCAGCAATAACTCTGGTGGGGCTTGCGTGGAGGCGCGGTCGCGGATGGACCGGTTTCAGCTGCGGGACTCCAAGTTGGGTGAGGACTCCCCGGTCCTCGACGTCTCGGTTACGGACTTCGTGGGATTCCTCGCCGCGGTGAAGTCCTGATCCCTGAGCGGGGCTTGGTCGGCTTCGGGACGATCGATGCGTGTGATGAACCGGCAACCAGCTGTATCGTTAAGACTCCCGCAACGTAGGTTTCCGTACCGATTGAGGAGTTTGAGCTATGACCACAGGTACGTGGCGTAAATCCAGCCGAAGCCAACCGCAGGGCGCGAATTGTGTCGAGGGCAGGGCGTTTGCCGGGCGGTTTCAGCTGCGGGACTCCAAGTTGGGCGACGACTCCCCGGTGCTCGACGTCTCGGTTACGGACTTCGCGGGCTTCCTCACCGCCGTGAAGTCCTGATTTTCGCAGGGAAGATGCGAGAAGTGATGACTGCCTCAACCTGGCGTAGAGCACGACGCAGTAGCGCGAACTCAGGCAACAACTGCGTAGAGGGCGGGCTTTCGCCGGGCGGTTTAAGCTGCGGGACTCCAAGTTGGGCGACGACTCCCCGGTGCTCGACGTCTCGGTTACGGACTTCGTGGGTTTCCTCGCCGCCGTGAAGTCCTGACCCCTGAGCGCGGCTTGGTTGGTCAAAAAGCCGGCTTGGTTGGTCATACGACACCGAAAAATCGGACATCAGGTACGATTCGACGCCCTTCGATGGTCGTATGGCCAACCAAGCCGAAAAAGACGGGTCAGTCGAACTCGGGGTTGAGTAGGCGGGCCTTGTAGATCTGGCCCTCCGGGTGAAGCTTGTCCTCGGTGTCGAAGTGGACCACGTCGCTACTCCATCGGCGCGGCGGCAGGTCCTCGGCCTGCAGCCACATCGCCTCGCCCCACTTGTCGCGGACGTAGGACTTGATGAGCCTGCCCTCCAGGATCACGGTCGCCGTGAGGCTGCGGGTGTCCACCTCGTAGGCCGCGTAGGTGTCGGTGATCAGCAACCGTCCCTTGTGGCCGTAATCGGGTTGCAGGTCGTGGCCCAGTCCGGGGAAGGTGACCTGCGCGCCCGTCTCGACCAGCCGGGAGTCCCGGCCGTTCCCGGTGACCTCGTACGCCTTCAGCACCTCGTCGCCGATGCCCCACAGCACCCGCAGGCTCGGGCTCCACAGCACGCCGTGCGCGCCGGGCAGTTCGACGGTCTGGACGTGCCGCAGCGTGTCGGGGTGTGACGGCCGGGAGGGCGCGTAGACGTCCAGGTGGCCGTGGGAGGAGGCGGTCACCACGACGCCGGAACCGGGGACGCGTTCGATCGCGTGCGGGTTGCCGCCCGGCTCGCCGTACCACAGCAGGTCGTCCAGGTCGTGTTCCCGGTTGCCGGTGAGCCGGATGATCCCGGCGTTGCCTCCGCTGGCGGCGGCCAGCGCCACCCTGCCGAATCCGGTGGCGCGGCGGAACCGTACGTCGGACAGGTTGTACCAGCCGCCGACGCCGGGGTTCCAGCTCCAGACGACGTTCTCCTCGGTCCATTCGGTGTCGCGGCGGAAGGTGAGCAGTCGGTTCGTCCGCTGTTCGGTCACGCAGACCGACGCGTGGGGTGAGTTGGCTGAGGCGGTGCCCGCCATCAGTCCGGTGGTGGCGAGTGCGGCGCCAACGGCGGCGCCGCGCAGGACGGTTCGGCGTTTCATCGGCCGGCTCCTTGGGGGAGAGGAGTGGGTCTCGCGACTGGCGAGACCAGCGAAGACCACTGAGTATGACAGCGCTTGCCGTGACATGGGTGACCAATCGGGTCACGCCGCATGGCCACCGGGTGAATCTCGCCGCACCGTCGTGACCTGCCCGAACACGCCGCCGAAAAACCGGCTGCCGACCTCTCACGCATTATGATACGGTCTGATGCATAGAAATTCAGGGCTGAGAACTCACTCGAAGGGGAACCCCCGTGGGACATCGGGTCGCGATCGCAGGCGCCAGCGGCTACGCCGGTGGTGAGGTGCTGCGACTGCTCGCCGGGCATCCGGATCTGGAGGTCGTCGCGGCGACCGCGCACGGCAACGCCGGTGCGCCGATCACCCAGGTGCACCCGCACCTGCGATCCCTGGCGGGACGCGACTTCGTCCCCACCACCTCGGAGGCCCTCGCCGACGCCGACCTCGTCGTCCTGACGCTCCCGCACGGCGAGTCCGCCGCGCTCGCCGCCCGGCTCCCCGAGGGCACCCGGATCGTCGACCTCGGCGCCGACCACCGGCTCACCGACGCCGACGCCTGGGCCGCCTACTACTCCGGCCCGCACGCGGGCGCCTGGACCTACGGCCTGCCCGAACTGCCCGGCCAGCGCGAGAAGATCGCCACCGCCGAGCGGGTCGCCGCCACCGGCTGCTACGCGGTCGCGACGACGCTCGCCCTGGCCCCCGTCCTGGCGGCCGGACTGGGCTCGCCCGACGACGTCGTGGTGGTCGCCGCGTCCGGCACCAGCGGCGCGGGCCGTCAGGCCAAGCCGCACCTGCTGGCCAGCGAGGTCGCGGGTTCCCTCAGCCCGTACAAGGTGGGCGCGCACCAGCACGTCCCCGAGATCAAGCAGGCGACCGGCGCCCGGAGCCTGTCGTTCACGCCGGTGCTCGCCCCGATGCCGCGCGGCATCCTGTCGACCGTCACCGTCAAACCCACCCGCCCCGGCCTGACCTCCGAGGACGTCCACGAGGCGTTGGCCCTGGCGTACCGGGACGAACCCTTCGTCCACGTGCTGGAGCCGGGGGTGTGGCCCCAGACCGCCGCGACGCTGGGGTCCAACACCTGCCACCTGCAGACCACCGTCGACCGCGACGCCGACCGGATCATCGTGACCGCCGCCATCGACAACCTCGGCAAGGGAGCGGCGGGCCAGGTCGTGCAGTGCGCCAACCTGATGCTCGGCCTCCCCGAGACCGCCGGACTCTCCGTGGACGGAGTCGCGCCGTGACCGTCACCGACGTACCCGGATTCACCGCCGCCGGCGTCGCCGCCGGGATCAAGTCCTCCGGCGCCAAGGACCTGGCCCTGGTCGTCAACACCGGCCCGGAGTACACCGCCGCCGGTGTGTTCACCGCCAACCGCGTACACGCCGCCCCCGTCAAGTGGAGCCGCCAGGTACTGACCACCGGCCGGCTCAAGGCCGTGGTGCTCAACTCCGGCGGAGCCAACGCCTGCACCGGTCCCAAGGGCTTCCAGGACACCCACGAGACCGCCGAACGGGTCGCCGCCGGACTCGGGGTCGGCGCCGTCGAGGTCGCCGTCTGCTCGACCGGGCTCATCGGCGAGTTCCTGCCGATGGACCGGCTGCTGCCGGGCGTGGACGCCGCTGTCGCCGCACTGACGCCCGACGGAGGCCGGGACGCCGCCGAGGCCGTCATGACCACCGACACCGTTCCCAAGACCGTCGCGGTCGACGCCGACGGCTACCGGATCGGCGGCATGGGCAAGGGCGCCGGAATGCTCGCGCCCGGCCTCGCCACCATGCTGTGCGTCTTCACCACCGACGCCTCCCTCGACGCGGCCATCGCCGACGCGGCGCTGCGCGAGGCGTGCCGGCTCAGCTTCGACCGGCTCGACTCCGACGGCGCGATGTCCACCAACGACACCGTCCTGCTGTTGGCCTCCGGCGCCTCCGGCGTGACCCCGGACCCGGCCGAGTTCACCGCCGCGCTCACCGGGGCCTGCCGTGACGTGGCGATGCAACTGCTCGCCGACGCCGAGGGCGCCACCAAGGAGGTCGCCATCACCGTCACCGGCGCCGCGAGCGAGGCCGACGCGGTCACGGTCGGACGGTCGGTGGCGCGCAACAACCTGGTCAAGTGCGCACTGTTCGGGCAGGACCCCAACTGGGGCCGGATCCTGGCCGCCGTGGGCACCACGGACGCGGCGTTCGACTCGGACGCCCTGGACGTGGCCGTCAACGGCGTGTGGATCTGCCGCGCCGGAGCCGCCGCCGAAGACCGCTCCAAGGTGGACCTCACCGGCCGCACCGTCGCCATCGAGATCGCCCTGCACGCCGGTGAGCACACCGCCACCGTGTGGACCAACGACCTGTCACACGCCTACGTGCACGAGAACTCGGCGTACTCGTCATGACACTCGATCAGATGAGCCCCGGAGTCCGGGACGCACTCGGTAAGGCGCAGACCCTCATCGAGGCGCTGCCGTGGCTCGCCCGGTTCCACGGCAAGCTGGTGGTCGTCAAGTACGGCGGCCACGCCATGGTGGACCCCGAGCTGCGGGCGGCGTTCGCCGCGGACATGGTCTTCCTGCGGTACGCCGGGCTCAAGCCGGTCGTCGTCCACGGCGGTGGGCCGCAGATATCGTCTATGTTGGACAAGCTGGGCATCGAGTCGGAGTTCCGCGGCGGCCTGCGGGTCACCACCCCCGAGGCCATCGACGTGGTCCGCATGGTGCTGGTGGGCCAGGTGGGCAGGGAACTGGTCGGGCTGATCAACGAACACGGGCCGTTCGCGGTCGGCATGTCCGGTGAGGACGCCCGGCTGCTGACCGCCGAACGGCGGCACGCCGTCGTCGACGGCAACCCGGTCGACGTGGGCCAGGTCGGCGACGTGGCCGCGGTCAACACCGCCGCCATCACCGACCTGCTCGACGCCCGGCGCATCCCGGTCATCTCCACCGTGGCACCCGACGTGGACGGCGTACTGCACAACCTGAACGCCGACACCGCCGCCGGCGCCCTGGCGACGGCGCTCGGCGCGCAGAAGCTCGTCGTGCTGACCGACGTCGACGGCCTGTACGCCGACTGGCCCGATCCGGGAAGCCGGATCAGCCAGATCACCGGACCGGAACTGTCGGCGATGCTTCCGCACCTGTCGGCCGGAATGGTCCCCAAGATGGAGGCCTGCCTGCGCGCCGTCGAGGGCGGCGTCCCGCAGGCCCACGTCATCGACGGACGGGTACCCCACTCCGTCCTGTTGGAAGTCTTCACCTCCGAAGGAGTCGGCACGATGGTGGTGCCCGAATGAGTCACACCGAAGCCCTGCGCACCCGGTTCACCGCGGCCATGATGCCGAACTACGGCGTCCCCGCCGTGGCGCTGTCCCACGGCGACGGCACCACCGTCTACGACGTGGACGGCAAGCCCTACCTGGACTTCATCGGCGGCATCGCCACCAGTGTGCTCGGACACGGGCACCCGGCGCTGACCGGCGCGGTCGCCGCGCAGGTCGGCCGGATCGCCCACACCTCGAACCTGTTCCTGCACGAGCCCGAGGTCGCCCTGGCGGAGAAGCTGCTGGCGCTGCTGGGACTGCCCGGCAAGGTCTTCCTCGCCAACAGCGGCACCGAGGCCAACGAGTGCGCCCTGAAGCTGGCGATGCGGTACGGCGCCGCCAACGGCCGCACCCGGTTCGTGGCCGCCGTCGACGGATTCCACGGCCGCAGCCTCGGCGCCCTGTCGCTGACCGGCAAGGAGGCCATCCGGGAACCGTTCGCGCCCTTCGGGAACCGGGTGGACTTCGTTCCCCACGGTGACGTCGAGGCGCTGGCGAACGCCGTGGACGCCGACACCACCGCGGTGTTCCTCGAACCGATCCAGGGCGAGGCGGGCGTCGTCCCCGGTGGCGGCGGTTACCTGGCGGCGGCCCGGCGGATCTGCGACGACAACGGCGCGCTGCTGGTGCTCGACGAGATCCAGTCCGGTGTCGGTCGTACCGGCGCGTGGTTCGCCCACCAGCACGAGGGCGTCACCCCCGACGTGGTCACCCTCGCCAAGGGACTGGGCGGCGGGCTGCCGATCGGCGCCTGCATCGGCGTCGGCGGCCACGGCGACCTGTTCGGCAAGGGAGACCACGGTTCCACGTTCGGCGGCAACCCGGTCGCGGCGGCGGCGGCCCTCGCGGTGCTCGACACCGTCGAGGCGGAGGGGTTGCTCGCCGACGTCGTCAAGCGCGGCGACCAGATCGTCGCCGGTGTCACCGCGATGGCGCACCCGGGAGTGGCGACCGTCCGTGGCCGGGGCCTGTGGTGGGGGATCGTGCTGCGTGACGATCGTGCCGCCGACCTCGACGCGGCGCTTCGCGACCTGGGCGTGCTCGCCAACCCGGTGCGGCCCGACGTGCTGCGGATCGCGCCGCCGTTGACGGTGAGCGCCGAGGACGTCGACCGGTTCCTGACCGCGCTCGGATCCGCCCTGGACGTGGTGTACCCGCCGGGAGGTCGACCGTGAGACACTTCCTGCGCGACGACGACCTCACCGCCGGTGAACAGCGGTACCTGATCGAGTCCGGCAAGTGGTTCAAGGCGAACCGGTACCGGGCGCGCCCGCTGCTGGCGTGGCCCACACCGGGGGCCATGCCGCGTCAGCAACTCACCGGGGCAGACCAGGCCGTGCCCCCCGCACCCCGTTCCGTGGCGGTCCTGTTCGAGAAGGAGTCCACCCGGACCCGCATCTCGTTCCAGGTCGGCATCGCCGAACTCGGCGGCAATCCGGTCGTGATCGACGCCCAGTCGAGCCAACTGTCCCGGGGAGAATCCATTCAGGACACGGCTCGGGTGTTGAGCGGCTACGTCGACGGCATCGTCATCCGGACCTTCGGCGACGAACGGATCCGCGCGCTGGCCGACGCCTCCGGGGTGCCGGTCGTCAACGCCCTCACCGACGGCTTCCACCCCTGCCAACTCCTGGCCGACCTCATGACCGTCGAGGAGGAGTTCGGCCGGACCGCGGGCGTGACGATCGCCTACGTGGGCGACGCCGCCAACAACATGGCGCACTCCTACCTGCTGGCCGGGGCCCTCGCCGGGGCGCACGTCCGGGTCGCGGGACCGGCCGCCTACCAACCCGACCCCACCGTCGTGGACGCCGCCGACCGGCTCGCCCGGACCACCGGCGGCAGCGTCACCGTCCTCACCGACCCCGTCGCCGCCGTCTCCGGTGCCGACGTCGTCGCCACCGACACGTGGGTGTCGATGGGCCAGCACGACGGAGCGGCTCGGTTGTCGGCCCTGTCGGAGTTCCAGGTCAACGCCGAACTGCTCGGCCACGCCGCCGACCACGGCATCGTCCTGCACTGCCTCCCCGCCCACCGGGGCGAGGAGATCACCGACGAGGTCATGGACGGCCCCCGGTCACGGATCCTCACCCAGGCGGAGAACCGGCTCCACGCCCAGAAGGCGTTGCTGGCCTGGCTGCTCAACACGGACCTGCGGGCGCTGCCGGGTATGGCGACGTCCCCGGTCCCGGCGGATGATGAGGTGGAGGTATGAACACACCTCTCACCAAGGCGGCGCGGCATGCGCGCATCAGCCGGATCATCGGCGACCGGCCCGTCCGCTCCCAGACCGAACTCGCCGAACTGCTCGCCGAGGACGGCGTGACCGTCACCCAGGCCACCCTGTCACGGGACCTGGAGGAGCTGGGCGCCGTCAAGGTCCGCGGTACCGACGCCAGCCCGCCCGCGTACGTCCTGCCACCCGAGGGTGAGGGGCCGCTGCGGGCGGCCACCCAGCCGCCGGACCGGTTGCTGAGGCTGCTGCGTGAACTCCTCACCGGCGCCGACCACTCCGGGAACCTGGCGGTACTGCGAACCCCGCCCGGGGCGGCCCAGTTCCTGGCCAGCGCCATCGACCGCACCGGGCTTCGCGACATCGTCGGCACCATCGCCGGTGACGACACGATCCTGGTGGTGGCCAGGGACGGCCTCACCGGCGCCGAACTGGGGGAGCAGTTGCTCACCTGGGCGGGAAAGCACCCGGCACAGCCGGGAGTGACAACACAGTAGACGTACCGGCGAGACCGGAACCTGTTGATCCGAAAGAAGAGAGAGATGACTGAACGCGTAGTGCTCGCCTACTCCGGAGGACTCGACACCTCCGTGGCGATTCCGTACCTGGCGGAGCAGACCGGCGGCGAGGTGATCGCGGTGGCGATCGACGTCGGCCAGGGCGGCGAGGACCTGGAGCTGATCCGCAAGCGCGCCATCGAGTGCGGCGCGGTGGAGTCGGAGGTCGTCGACGCCCGCGACGAGTTCGCCTCGGAGTACTGCTTCCCGGCGGTGCGCGCCAACGCCCTCTACATGGATCGCTACCCGGTCGTGTCGGCGCTGTCCCGGCCGCTCATCGTCAAGCACCTCGCCGCCGCCGCGAAGGCCCACGGCGCCACGATCGTGTCGCACGGCTGCACCGGCAAGGGCAACGACCAGGTGCGGTTCGAGGCCGGCCTTGCGGCGCTGGCGCCGCACCTGAAGGTGATCGCGCCGGCGCGTGACTTCGCGTGGACCCGGGACAAGGCCATCGAGTACGCCGAGTCCAAGAACCTCCCGATCGACGTGTCGGCCAAGTCGCCGTACTCGATCGACCAGAACCTGTGGGGCCGCGCCATCGAGACCGGCTTCCTCGAGGACATCTGGAACGCGCCGATCGAGGACATCTACTCCTACACCTCGGATCCGGCCGTGGCCCGCGACCCCGACGAGGTCGTCATCACCTTCGACGGCGGTATCCCGGTCGCGTTGGACGGCGAGACCAAGACCCCGCTGGAGGTCGTCTCGGAACTGAACACCCGGGCCGGCGCGCAGGGCGTGGGACGGCTCGACATGGTCGAGGACCGGCTCGTCGGCATCAAGAGCCGCGAGGTCTACGAGGCTCCCGGCGCGATCGCGCTCATCACCGCGCACCAGGAGCTGGAGAACGTCACGGTGGAACGCGACGTGGCCCGGTTCAAGCGGGGCGTCGATCAGCGGTGGGCGGAACTGGTCTACGACGGCCTGTGGTTCTCGCCGCTGAAGCGGTCGCTGGACGCGTTCATCGACGATACGCAGAAGCACGTCAGCGGTGAGGTGCGGCTGACGCTGCACGGTGGACGCGCCACCGTCACCGGACGGCGCTCCGAGGCCAGCCTCTACGACTTCGGCCTCGCCACCTACGACGAGGGCGACGCCTTCGACCAGTCGCTCGCCAAGGGCTTCGTGGAACTGTGGAGCCTGCCGTCCAAACTGGCGGCCGCGCGGGACGCCCGCGTCAAGGGCCTCTGATCCGCCACGGGGCGTCCGGAGACGGACGCCCCGCACCACTTCCGAACGACGAGGAGCCACACACCGTGACCAAGCTGTGGGGGGGCCGGTTCGCCGGCGGCCCGGCCGAGGCACTGGAGATGCTCAACGCCAGCATCACCTTCGACATGCGGCTCGCGCCGTACGACCTGCTCGCGTCGCGCGCCCACGCCCGGGTACTGCACCGGGCCGGCCTGCTGGACGACGCGGAACTCGACAAGATGCTCACCGCCCTGACCGAACTGGGCGAGGCGGTGGCGTCCGGCGGATTCGAGGTGAGCATCGCCGACGAGGACGTGCACACCGCGCTGGAACGCGGCCTGGTGGAACGGCTCGGCCCGCTGGGCGGGAAACTGCGCGCCGGACGTTCCCGCAACGACCAGATCGCCACCGACCTGAGGCTGTACTGCCGCGACCACGCCCGTGGCCTGGCGGCCGACCTGATCGACCTGATCGACGCCCTGGTGGCGCAGGCGGGCGCTCACGTCGACGCGCCGGTACCCGGCATGACGCACCTGCAGCACGCCCAGCCGGTGACATTCGGGCACCAGCTCCTCGCACACGTCCAACCGCTGCTGCGTGACCTGGAACGGCTGCGCGACTGGGACCGCCGCGCCGCCGTGTCACCGTTGGGTTCGGGCGCGCTCGCGGGATCCTCGCTGCCGCTGGACCCGGCGGCGGTCGCCGCCGAACTGGGATTCGACTCCTGCGCGGCGAACTCCATGGACGGTGTCGCCGACCGTGACTTCGCCGCCGAGTTGCTGTTCGTCGCGGCGACAGTCGGCATCCACCTGTCGCGGCTGGGGGAGGAGGTCGTGTTGTGGAGTTCCTCGGAGTTCGGTTGGATCGAACTCGACGACGCCTACGCCACCGGTTCGTCCATCATGCCGCAGAAGAAGAACCCCGACATCGCGGAACTGGCGCGCGGCAAGTCCGGCCGGCTGGTGGGCAACCTGACCGCGCTGCTGGTCACCCTGAAGTCGTTGCCGTTGACGTACAACAAGGACCTCCAGGAGGACAAGGAACCCGTCTTCGACTCGCTCGACAACCTCGCCCTGCTGCTGCCCGCCGTCACCGGCATGATCCGGACCATGAAGGTGAACACCGACGTCATGGCCGATTCGGCGCCTCGCGGTTTCTCGCTGGCGACCGAGATCGCCGACTGGCTGGTGCGCCGCGGCGTGCCGTTCCGGGACGCCCACGAGGTGACCGGTGCCGTGGTGGCGCACTGCGGCAAGCTCGGCATCGAACTGGACGAGATCTCCGACTCCGACCTGGCGGGGATCAGTGAGCACCTGACGCCGCAGGTACGTGAGGTGTTGTCCGTCGAGGGGGCGTTGGCGGGCCGCACCACGCCGGGTTCCACCGGCCCCACCGCCGTCCGTTCGCAGTTGGCGGTGGTCGGTACCGCACTCGCCGAGTGGCGGGTCTGGGCCGACACGAAGGTCGTGCCGCTGTAGCGTTCCAGCGGCCACGGACGAAGCCGTCCGCGGACCGGTGCCGGGTGTGTCGGCGCCGATACCGCGGACGGCTTCTTAATCCGTTCTCGGTTATACGTCGTTCAACAGGTGCGAGACGATCCACTTGTAGTACGGTGCGGTCGCCGTGTACACCTGGGTGCCGTTGATGCAACCGGTCTCGCCGGGGCCCCGGCTGTTGACACCGATGACCACCCAGCGGCCGTTCACCTCGTGAAGGGCCGGGCCGCCGGAGTCGCCGGTGCATGGTCCCTGCACACCGGGGTCGACGTCCACACAGATGTCGTTGTCGGTGATGTCGTAGAAGTCGCCGTGCACGCACGACTCCCTGTCGAGCAGGGTGGTGTCGAGCTCCTGGAGCTCGGTGGGCATCGACGCCGGGTCGTCCACGGCGGTGAAGCCCCAACCGAGGACACGGACGTCGGATCCCACGGCGGGGGCCGGGGCCGTCCGTACCTTCTCAAGGCCGTACGGTGCGCTCCTGGTCAGTTTGATCAGGCCGATGTCGCCCATGGACTCACCGAACTCGCCCCACGACGGGTGGGGGACGAACTTCTCGATGTCGATCTCGGTTCCGGCCGTGTGGTCGGTCGAGCCGAGGCTCACCGTGTACTCGCTCGGGTCGAGTGGCGTGCCGTCGCCGCCGGCGATGCAGTGCGCGGCGGTCACCAGCCACTTGTAGCTGATGAGCGACGCTCCACACCGGACGGGGCTGTGGCGGTCGCCCTGGTCCTTGTACTGCAGGGACGCCATGAACTCGTAGTCCTCGGTGGCGGGTGAGCCGCCGACGATGTTGACACCCACGGTCGTGGTGTCGTATTCGGTGGCGTGTGCCGGACCGGCTCCCAGCAGGGAGAGTCCGGTCAGCGCGGCGGTCGCCGCGATGGCGAGTGTCCTTCGATTCACTTGTAACCTCTCGGTCGCCGTGTGGCTCGACGAAGCGCCGTGAAGGCACGACGCGGCCGCCGACACACGGTCGGTGGGCATGACGACGGTCCCCCTCCAAAGGGACCGCATCGACGGGGCCGCGGCGGCGTCCTCCAGCCGCATCGACCCTTCTCGATCGGAGGATCATGCCAAACCCGTGTGACACGACGGAAGACGGGGCGGCCGACCCTCGGAGCGTGACGGATCAAGCCGTCCGCGGTATCGGTGCGGGTGTGTCGGCGCCGATACCGCGGACGGCTTCTCACCAGCGCGGGATCACTTGTCGCTCAACACGTGTTCGCGGATCCACTCGTTGTACGGCCAGGTCTCGGTGAACACCTGGTTGCCGTTGATGCAGCCGGTCTCGCCGGGGCCGCGGCTGTTGACGCCGAAGACCCGCCACACGCCCCCGAACCTGCGCAGTGCGGGGCTTCCGGAGTCACCGGTGCAGGGACCCGAGACGGCCGGTTCGGTCTCCAGGCAGACGTCGTTGAGGGTGATGTCGTAGAAGTCGCCGTTCACGCACGACTTGTCGTCCAGCACCGTCGTGTCGATCTGCTGCAGTTCGACGGGCATCGAGGTCGGGTCGTCCACCTCGGTGAAACCCCAGCCGAGGGTGCGCACCTCGGTGCCGACGGCGGGTGACTGCATCAGGCCGGTGGTGTCCACCGCGGAGGGTGCGCTCTGGGCCAGTTTGATCAGCCCGATGTCGCCCATGGACTCACCGAACTCACCCCAGGTGGGGTGGGGGATGAACTTCTCCACCTCCATGCGGATGCTGGTGGTGTGGTCGGTCGAGCCGACACTCACGATGTACTCGGCCGGATCCAGCGGCGTGCCGTCGCCACCGGCGATGCAGTGCGCGGCGGTCACCAGCCACTCGGGGTCGATGAGCGACGCTCCACAGCGGACCGGGCTGTGGCGGTCGCCCTGGTCCTTGTACTGCAGGGACGCCATGAACTCGTAGTCCTCGGTGGCGGGGGAACCGCCGACGATGTTGACGCCGACCGTCGTGGTGTCGTACGCGGTGGCGTGTGCCGGACCGGCTCCCAGCATTGAGAGCCCGGTCAGTGCGGCGATGGCCGCGATGGCGGGTGTTCGTCTCTTCACCGTGTTGCCTTTCAGGTGGCCGTGTGGCTCGGTGGAGCGCCGAAAAGGTATGGCGCGGCCGCCGACACACGGTCGGTGGGCATGACGACGGTCCCCCTCCAAAGGGACCGCATCGGCTCGGGTGTGGCGGCGTCCTCAGGCCGCGCGGAACCCTCCTCGATTCGGCAGATCATGCCAAGCATTGGGAGACAACGCAAGTCGGGTGTCGTGTCCACCGGCCTCGACGCACCATGACCACTGTGGAGAGAGCTCGTCGGGGTGGGCTCCGGTCGGCGGGAGACACCGGGAGACGGGGCGTCCGGTCGGGTCACCGGGTGGTGGGCGCGCGCGTTCCGCCACCCGGTGACCCGGAGGCGTCAGGCCGCCGACTCGTGCCGGTAGACCTCGGCGCCCTCGACGTAGGCGACCTCCACCCTGCTGTACAGGTCGAGCGGGTCGCCCGACCAGACGCAGAAGTCGGCGTCCTTGCCCGGCGTCAGAGAACCGATCCGGTCCGCCACTCCCATGATCGTCGCCGGAGTGATGGTCAGCGCCCGCATCGCCTCGTCACGGTCCAGGCCCTCCTTGACGGCCAGCGCCGCCTGGTGGATCAGGTTGCCGATCGGCACCACCGGGTGGTCGGTGGTGATGGCGATGGTGACGCCGGCGGCCGCCAGCTTGCCGGGGTTGGCGATCGAGCGGTTGCGGACCTCGACCTTGGTGCGGGACACCATCAGCGGGCCGATGATAACCGGGATGCCCTTCTCCGCGATGATGTCCGCCAGCAGGTGGGCCTCGGTGCCGTGGTCGAGCACCAGCTCGTAGCCGAACTCCTCGGCGATCCGCATGGCGGTGGCGATGTCGTCGGCGCGGTGGCAGTGCTGCCGCCACGGGATCTCCCGGTTGAGCACCCGGGACAGCGCCTCCAGCTTCAGGTCGCGGTCGACGGGCTTGCCGGGCTCGGCGGCGGCCAGTTTCGCCTGGTAGTTCTGGGCGTCGACGAACGCGCCCCGGATGACGGCGGCGGTACCCAACCGGGTGCTGGGGGTCTTCTTCTGCTCGCCGTAGACCCGCTTGGGGTTCTCGCCCAGCGCCGACTTCAGGCCGCTGGGGGTGCGCATCGCCATCTCGTCGACGGTCCGGCCGACCGTCTTGATCGCCACGGTCTGGCCGCCGATCGGGTTCCCCGAGCCGGGGTTGACGTTGACGGCGAGCACCCCGGAGGCCACCGCGTCGCCGAAACCGAGGTCGGCGGGGTTGATGGCGTCCAGCGCCCGGACGTGGGCGGTGACCGGTTCGGTCATCTCGTTGGTGTCGTTACCGGCCCAGCCCTCGCCCTCCTCGCTGGTGCCGAGGTGGACGTGGGCGTCGACGAGGCCGGGGACGATCCACTTGCCGCTGACGTCGCGAATCTCGGCTCCGGCGGGAATCGGTGTGCCGGATCCGCCGACGGCCGCGATGCGACCGCCTTCGATGATCACCACGCCGTCGTCGATCCGGTCGCCGTCGATCGGAAGTATCGTCGCGCCGGTGAACGCGATGGTCGGCTCAGTCATGTGTCACCTTCAGAAGAGATACGAGTCCTTACATCGAACCAAACGGCATCCGGTGATCGACCGGTATACCGGTGACCGGACGGTCGCCCGGTGCGGCTCTTCCGGGTGTCGCCGGGTGACTCCCCCCGAGGTGTCTGGGCGTAATGCCAGGTCGCGACTATGTTGTTTTTCTATACTGACCTATGTAGGATTCCGAGCATGGTTGACGGACTCCGTATGACACCCGCCCTGGCGGCGGTGCTGACCGCCCTGCTGACCGAACCGGACACGCCGCGATACGGCATGGAACTCATCACCGAGACCGGCCTGCCCAGCGGCACCCTGTACCCGATCCTGCGGCGGCTCACCCTGGCGGGCTGGGTCGCGGCCTCCTGGGAGGACGTAGACCCCCGGGACGCCGGCCGGCCGGCCCGGCGCTACTACACGCTCACGCCCGACGGCGCCGAACACGCCCGGACGGAACTGCACGCGCTGTACCGGCAGATCTCGGGAGTGCCCGGAGTGGGAAGGCCGAAGACCGCATGAGACCACTCGACACCCTGGTGGACCGGCTGTTGCGCCGGGCCGCCGACCGATGGCCCTCCGAAGAAGCCGACGACATGTACCGGGAATGGCGGGCCGAGGTGGCCTGGCTGCGGGACACCCCCGGCGCCGCCCGATGGACCACGGCACTGCGGAGCCTGCGCTTCGCCCTCAGCCTCGCCACCAGCACACCGGAAACCGGGCGGGAGCGGCCGAACGCACACCCGTCGGCGGTCGTGCCACTGTTGCGGGCGGTCGCCTCGGCGGTCGTGGCGGTGGCCGTGGCCGCCTCCGCCTGGCCGATCGTCACCGTGCTGTTGAGCGGATACTCTCCCCACCCCGATTCGCGCCTGGCGAGCGCGGGCCGGTTCATCGCCATCGGATTGATCGCCGCCGCGTTCGGCCTGGTGGGGAGCCGCCTCCGTGACCGGCGCCCCCGACCGGTGACCGGTGTACTGCTCCTGTCGGTGGCGCTGCTGGTCATGTGGCTGCCCGACACCCGGCTGTGGCCGTGGCCCGCCCTGCTGTCGGTGGCGTTGTGGAGCGCCACGGTGATCCCACTGCTCGCCGTGACGGCGCGGCGCGCAAGTCGCACCGGGGCGATGCTGACCGGGACGATCGGCGCGGTCGCCCTGTTGCACCTGATCGCAGTCGGGTTGGGAGTCCTCGTCGGCCACACCGACGATGTCGCGTCGGCCCCGGCGGAGGCGCCGTGGTGGTTCCTGCAGTCGCTCACGGCGGTGGGGGAGGGCCTCGTGGCCGAGGGCGTGTATCCGGTCGCGTCCCGGGTGTTGCCGGTGCTCGTCCCGGTCACGGCCTTCGTGCTCACCTGGCTCCACACCGGACGACACGCGCGGCCGGTTCCGGCACCCCCTCCGGCGGCCCCGGTCGACCGCCGTCTCCTCGTGCCCGCGGGGACCGCGGCGGCGGTCGCCGGGATCGCGCTCTGGTGCGCGGGCTCGTGGTGGCTGGGACTCGCCGACGCCGACCGTCCGTGGGAAGTCCGCTGGCTGTGGGAGTTCCGATGGGCGGGACTGGCGTTGCTGGTGCTCGGCATGGCGGTACGGTTCGCCGGTCTCGGAACGGCCGTGTCGCCCGTGCTCGGGCTGGCGGTGGTGTCGTCGCCGGTCAACCTGTTCACACAGGACCACGACACACCCGCCCGGCTCGTCGCCGCCGGTACCGCGGTCGTGGTGGCGGTGGTCGTGGCGGAGTGGTGGAGCCGTTCCCGGCCCCGGCCGGTGGCGGCGTCCACGCGCAACGGGTTGGCCGTCGTGGCGATGAGTGCCGCCGGTGGTGCGCCGACCATGTTGTGGTCGGAGGAGTTCGGCCTCGGCGCGTCGTTCACCGGCGGCTGGAACGCGGCGCAGGCGGCAGTGATCGTCGCGCTCCTCGGTGTGGCCGCGGTGGCCACGCGCGCCGTGGCGCCCCGCCCCGCCTTCCGGAGCCTCGCCGTGGTCGGCGCCGCGTCCGGTGTGGTCCTGGTGGCGTTGGCGTGGTGGCCGCGACCGACCGACATCGCGATCTGGGCGGTGCCGGTCCTGCCGACCCTGGTCGCCTTCGGTGTCGCGGCCCGAGGGCCGCTGGGCCGGCGTGGTGTCGGTCTCGTGCTGCTTGCCTTCCCCGTCGGTGCCGCCGTGTCCCATCTGCACCTGATGATCGCCAACCGGTTGAGTGGCGTGTTGTGGAACGTGTTCCCCGACGCCGTGCCGTACTCGTTCGTCGTACCGACGTTCCTGACGCTGGCGGTACTGACCTGGTTGGCGGCCGGGTGGACGACGGGCGCGGCGGTGCCCCGGCCCGCGACGGTCGGGGCGCCGCGTGCTCAGCCGCCACCCAGGGCGCGGCGGACCGCCTGGTAGTCGAGGCCGAGGTCGGTGAGGACGCCGGAGGCCAGACCGCCGCCGCGCAGCACCGCCAGCAGGACGTGCACGTCCTCGATCCGGCGGGCCCCCATCTCACGGGCCTCGGCCACCGCGCCCGAGAGGGCGCGTTTGGAGTCCGGGCTGAACGGCCGGTGACCGCCTCCGAAGCGGCGCCGGGGTCGCGCACGGCGTGGTTCGTCGCGCCACTCCAGGGCCGCGGTCGCGGACCGGACGTCGATGCCCATCCGGCGGAGCGCGGCCATGTCGGTCTCGCTGAGGTCGCCGCGCCGCCGGGCGCGGGCGAAGGCCTCGCGCAGTGCCTCTGGAGTGATCCGCGATCCCAGGACCCGGCGCGAGACGGGTCCTGCTTCGGACAGGATGCCGAAGAGGAGGTGTTCCTCCTCGATCGTCGGCGAGTCGTCCTGCTGGGCGGTGCGGACGGCGGTGTGCACCGCCCGGACGGTGCGACGGCTGAACTTCTCGAACACGTGCCTCAGCTCCTACGGTGTTTCTTGTGGACGGCCTGTCGGGTCACGCCGAGTTCGACGGCGATGCGCTGCCACGGCCAGCCCTGTTCCCGGGCGTTGCGGACCTGCGCGGCCTCCAGGTGTTCCAGCAGGCGGCGCAGCGCGGCGACCGCGCGGAGTCCGTCGGCGGGATCGGCGCCGGCGGCGGCCGTGACCAGTTCGGTGGTGTCGGTCATGCTGTCAACTTACATTGACAATCCGGTGTTGTCAACTCCGGTTGACGTATCTGCCGTCAGCGAATGCGGTTGGCCCCACCGGGCCCGATGCGGCAAGGTGAAACGATGAGATTGCTTGTCCTCGGAGGAACCGTCTTCCTGTCAAAGGCCGTCGCCGTCACCGCCCTCGCACGCGGACACGACGTCACGGTCGTCGCGCGCGGCGAGAGCGGCGAACCGCCCGAGGGCGCCCGCTTCGTCAAGGCCGACCGGGACTCCCCGGACGGGTTGAGCGCCCTGGCGGGCGAACACTTCGACGCCGTCGTCGACGTCGCCCGTCTCCCCGGCCAGGTCAAGAGCGCCCTGGACACCCTCGCGGCCACGACCGGGCACTGGACCTTCGTGTCCTCGTGCAGCGCGTACGCCGACGAGGCGACACCGGGGCAGACCGTCGAGACGGGCGTCCTGCGCGACCCCGTCCCCGACGACAGCCTCGACCCCGACATCGAGAAGTACGGCGCCAGCAAGGTCACCTGCGAGAACCTGGTCCTCGCCGCCAAACCCGGCCGGGCGTTCGTCGTCCGCGCCGGACTCATCGTCGGCAACGGCGACCCGAGCTACCGCTTCGGCCACTGGCCCGACCGGATCGCCGAAGGCGGCGAGGTACTGGCGCCGGGCGCACCGGACGAACTCGTCCAGTACGTCGACGTCCGCGACCTGGCGGAGTGGATCCTCGACGCCGCCGAATCGGACACCACCGGCGTGTACGACGGCATCAGCCTCCCGATGACCCGTGCCGACTTCCTCACGCAGATCGCCGAAGGGCTGGACGTCTCACCCCGCTTCACCTGGGTCGATCAGGAGTTCCTGCAGGAGCACGGGGTCAAACCCTGGTCGGGGGAGCAGAGCCTGGGGCTGTGGCTGCCGTTGCCGGAGTACGCGGGCTTCCTCAGCCGCGACACGAGCACCGCCATCGCCGCCGGCCTGCGCATCCGGCCGCTGGCCGAGACCGCCCGCGACTGGTACGCCACGCTGGACGAGCGGCCCGTCCCCAACGCCGAGGGCAGCCGGTACAAGGCGCTCACCCGCGAGAAGGAGGCCGAGATCCTGGCCGCCTGGCACGCGCGCGACTGAGGCGACGAACCGGCGAGCCCGGAGTGACGGCACGCCGGGCTCGCCGCGCCGTGCCGTCACGTTCCGAGAGGACGCCCGGCGCCGGCGGTCGCCCTTCACAGGCCGGTTTCGGCGATGATCCGCGAGCTGGAGTCGGCCTTGTCCGCCCCGCCGACACCGAAGACGATCTCGATGCCCGACTCCGCGCACACGTCGGCCTCGGCGATCAGCCCGGCGTCACTGCGGTCACCACCGTTGGCGAAGACGATCCGATCGTTCGGGTACCGCTTCCGCAAGAGCCGCAACGTCTCCCGCACCGACGGGTCCTCGTCGACGGCGAGGACCACCTCGTCCACCACGCCGACGGCTCCGACGACCTCGGCCCGGTCACGGGCCGGGATGACGACCCGCCCCTTCTTGAGGACCTGTTGGGCGTCGTTGTTGACGACGACGACCAGCAGGTCCGCGAGCCCGCGCGCCTCCCGCATCATCCGTATGTGGCCGACGTGGAGTGGGCTGAAGTATCCGCTGACGACGGCGATGGAACGGGTCATGGACGGCCACGTTATCCGATCGCCCCGGCGGCTTGACGCACCCGGTTACGGTACGACCGACACCCCCCCACTCGCCACAAGGGAATCCACATGGACGTGCTCGCCGCACTGCGCGAGAAGTTGCCGCTGGAGCCGGTGCCCGGGCTGGACGACACCTGGGAGGGGACCGGCGGTCCGAGGGTGCGGATCCTGTACCTGCCTCACCCGGGTGAACGGGTCCTGTTCCAGGTCAACGTCGCGCGGCGGACCGACGAGGCGGACGTGCGGCGGTTCGTGTCGTTCGCGCGCGGCCACCTGGACGAGTTGTTCACCGCGCCGCCGATGATCGCGGTCGGCGGACTGCGCCTGGCCACGTACGGATTCGACAGTGCCGTCGCGGTCCTTCCCGCCGCCGCCGACCTGACCCCCTCCGGAGACCCCGCGATCGACCGGCGGGTGTACGGACTGTTCCCCGGCTGGGAGTGCGAGGTGTCGATGACCGAATCCGAGGACCTGGCCCGGCGCCGGATCCGCCGGGACATCCGTTACAGCGACTGGGAACGCCGCCCCAGCCCTCTCCTGCGCTACTCCTTCGCCTTCACGCAGCAGGGCCGCCCGGAGGTGGTCCGCGACGAGGGATTCCCCGGCGACGCCTCACAGGTCGAGTCGATCCTGCGGTTCATCGCCGGAGGACGCTCCGGCCGGGTCGAGTGCGAGAACCACCGCGGACGGACCATCCACATCGAGTACGACTGGGGCACCGATTTCACCTGGGAGTCCGATCCGCCGCACACCGGATGCGACCTCGACCGGGTCTCGGAGCTGTTGTGGTCGTTCGCCACCGGGAAGGACGACTGACGATGTTCCTCGAATCCGACTTCGACCGGATCTCCGACGACGCGACCCCCGCGCAGATCTCCACCCACCTCGAATCACTGGGACGCGGCGAACACGCCATCGCCATCCTCGGTACCGCCCCGCAGGAATACATCCAGACCTGTTTCCTGCCCCAGTCCGACGCCTTCTCGCTCGAATTCAGGGACGGCGACTGCCACCGGCACTACACGTTCACGACCACCTCGCGGGCGCTGCTCGACGACGCCTTCCTCAGTTACCACGCCGGCGACAACCGCTGGAAGACCATGGTGGAATGGCGGCGCGACCCGCACTACGAGACGGTCCAGGCCCCAGAGGGCGTCACCGCGCCGGTCGGCGACCTCACCCTCCTGGTCTTCACGGCAGAGACCGACCTGAGCAGCCGGGTCTACCGGCGCCAGCTCGCCGAGATCGTCGCGCTGACCACCGGACGCCTGCGCGTCGAGGTGGTCGACGTCGCGGAGTCACCCGGACGCGCCGCCGAATGGGGTGTCACCGGCGAACACCTGCCGATCCAGCTCGTCATCGACGGCGGTGTCCTGCGGCGGGTGTTGTGCGGCGTCCGGTCCCGTAAGGCGATGCTCCGCGAACTGGCGGAACACCTCGACCGGCCGTCCTGAACGGACCACTGACGACCGGGAGGGACCGACGGTCCCACCCGGTCCCGGCCCGCGTCACCGTCTACCGCGCCACTCCTCGGAACCCGGCCGGTCACCGTCGGTCACGTCGGTGACGCCGTCCCCGTTCGGTTCGTGGGGCAGCAACGCGGTCACGTCGAGCGGATTCCCGGCCGACAACACCCGTCCGACCGCCTCACCGCTCTCCGACAGCGCGTCCGCCAGGCCCTGCTCCACACCGTCCATCGTGTCCTGAAGCGCCTTGCAGCCGTCGACCATCGACTGGAGGACCCCCTCCACGGTGTCCCCCTTGATCCTGGCCGACTCCACGCCTGCGGCGCCGAACTGCGCACCGCCTCGGATCAGTGCCATCGAGCCGCCCAGCCCGAGTGCCGCCCCGGCGGCCGGGATCGCGCCGATGACGGTGGTGGCGGCCGTGATGATGCCCAGCACCACCAACACCTCCGCGCTGGTGCAGTCGTCCAGCGAGTCCAGCACCTTCGCGGTGTCGTCGGCGATCTTCTCGGCGTCACGGCGGCCCTGCCGGAGCACCGCCTCGTATCCCGCCAACACCACGCACAGCTCGTCCACGACCACCTTCTGGTTGGCGACCGCGTTGGGGAACGGATCCAGGAAGTACGTCTTGAAGTCGTCACGGGTGGCGCCCGCCCACTGCTCGACCGCGCTGGAGGCGTTCGCCACCACGGTGGCGCGACCGGAGTTCAACGCGCCCTTGGCGCCGGCGAGGGACGCCGCCATCCCGGTCACCAGCGTGGGATCCCGGTCGTAGAACGGCGTGAACCAGGTTCTCACCCACTGGTAGTCCGCCTCGGTCGGGAACATGTCGTCGGGGTACGGGCCGGGGATGCCCGAGGCCCCCAGGTCGGAGTTCACCTCCTTCGTGCGTTGTCGTACCGCCGCCTCGATCACGCGGTCGACGGCCGCCTCGATCGCGGCGTCGTCGACGAGCGCGATCTCGGCGGCCTTGTCACGGCTGGGTCCGGCGAAATCCGGATCGACGTCGGTCATGCGGGTCTCCCATCGGGGGCGGGTGTGCGGGGTTCACTGCGGGTCGTCGCTGGACGGTGCGGTGGGCACCGTCGGTGGGCGCTCGTATTCGGGGCCGTCCTCCACCTGTTCGCGCACCCGGTCGAGTTCGGCGGAGTGCCCGGCGTCCCGTTCGGCGAAGTCCACCGCGACGGCCGCCAGCACCTCGCCCGCGCGTACCAGGTTGTCGCGGCTCTTGACGAACACCTCGTCCTGCAACCGGTTCCGCAGCGCCGTCCACACCGGATACAGCGGCCCCCGGCCACCGGACGTACGGGTGAACGCCGCGTCCTGGTCGGCGGCACTGTCGTGTGCGCTCTGCGCGGCCTTGGCGAACTGGACCGCCGCGGTGCGAAGGTGCACCGCGCCGGTCCGCCACAGGTCGGTGATGTCGTCGATTCTCAACTCTGAGGTCATGTCCTCGGTTCCGTCCGTTCACTTGCGACAGGTGGATTCGGTCTTCGGTGGAAGCCGGGCGCAAGTGTCGCGCGGTGACCGCCGCTCCAGTCTGGACTCGGGGTTACGGGATCCGGAACACTTCGCCTCGAAGGGGAAGCGCATGGGAACGCTCGCGGAACGTGCCGCCCGCATCACGGTCAAGGTCGTGTCACCGGACAACCGCATCCGTGCCGAGATGACCGGGCGGGGTGACTCCGCGACGGTCGCCTTCCGGCCGCGCGCGTTCGGCGAGTACCGAAAGGACACGCTCGAACACCAGCTGGCCGCACTGTTGCGACTGCTCAGCACGGGCTACCTGCGCGGTTACCACCGTCTCCTCGACGTCCACGGCGTCACGCGGCTCACCGACCCCGCCACCGCGACCGACCCGGCGCAACGGGGCTTCCTCACCGCGGCGGGGGAGCTGACGGCGGTCGGCGCGGCTCCCGGTAGGACGATCAGGATCCGGACGGTCGGTATGACCGGATGGCAGGTCAGGATCAGCGACGAGGGTTTCGGGTTGCCGGAGCCGGAGTTCGTCTCCGAGTTCGGCACCGCCGGTGCCGACGTCGTCCGGGAGTTCCGGTCGCGGCTGTCCGCCCTCCGCCGCGAGTCGTTCGGTCCGCCGATCGAGGAGGTCCGCCGACGCCTGCGAGAGCGGATGGCCGGGCACCGGGCCGCCTGACGTGCTGTTCGGCGGCGGATGAGATGATTCCGGGTCCGGACACGACGAGAGGACCGCCATGGAACCGGTGACGATCTGGCACAACCCGGCCTGCTCGAAGAGCCGGGCGGCGCACACCCTCCTCACCTCCGGCGACCTGCCGGTCACCGTGCGGGACTACCGCGCCGATCCGCCCACCCCGGCCGAACTCGCCGACGTGCTCGACCGCGCGGGCCTGGAACCGTGGGAACTGTGCCGCACCGGGGAGGCCGAGTACCGCGACCTGGGGATGGCCGACTGGCCCCGCGACGCCGAGAACCGGGACCGGTGGCTGGCCGCGATGTCGGCCCACCCGCGGCTCATCGAACGGCCCGTGGTGATCCGCGGCGACCGCGCGGTGGTCGCCCGCCGGGACGGCTGGCAGACCATCCTCGACTGACGGCCGGATCATCACAGAATCTTCACATGCCCGAGGCGTCGTCTGCACGAACTGTTTCTAACCTCGGGGCATGGACAGAAGCACCCCCGCGCCGCACCGGATCCTCGTCGTCGAGGACGAGCCGGTCATCGCCGAGTCCGTGGCCGCGCGGCTCCGGTCGGAGGGGCACCTGGTCGAGGTCAGCACGGACGGCCTCGCCGCCGTCGAGGACGCCGCCCGCTTCCGGCCCGACCTGATCGTGCTGGACGTCATGCTTCCGGGCATCGACGGGTTGGAGGTGTGCCGCCGGGTGCAGGCGGCGCGACCGGTACCGGTCCTCATGCTCACCGCCCGCGACGAGGAGACCGACCTGTTGGTGGGTCTGGCCGTGGGCGCCGACGACTACCTCACCAAGCCGTTCAGCATGCGCGAGCTCGCGGCCAGGGTGCGCGTTCTGCTCAGACGTGTCAGCCGCTACCCCGGAGCCGAGACCGACGCTGCGGTCCACCTCGGTGACCTCGTCGTGGATCCGGCGACCCGGGAGACGTCCCGCGCGGGGGAGCCGGTGCACCTCACGGCGCTGGAGTTCGACCTTCTCTGGTGGCTGTGCCGGCGACCGGGCGCCGTCGCCACCCGCGAACAGTTGTTGACCGCCGTGTGGGGCTGGGCCGGACCGACCGCCTCCCGCACCGTGGACAGTCACGTGCGCTCGCTGCGCCGGAAACTGGGTGCCGAACTGATCCGCACCGTCCACGGCGTCGGCTACGCCCTCCAACCGCCCGACCGCTGACCCCCACCCGTCCGCCCCCACCGACCCGACCACCGAATGCGATGACTCATGCGCCGGCGTCTGCGTGCCCTCATGGACCTTCTGCCCCGACCGTTCGACCCGATCCCCTCGTTGAAGGTCAAGGTCGGCCTGCTGCTGCTGTGCTCCGGCGGGGCGGGACTGTGCGTGCTGTGGTTCGGCCTGGGCATGATGCCGCCCAAGACCACGGCCACCGCCGCGGTCGCCGCCGTGGTGACCTCACAGGTCCTGGCGCACGGAATGACGTCGCCACTGCGTCAGATGACCGACGCGGCCAAGGCGATGGCGCGTGGCGACTACAGCCGCCGGGTCAGGGCGACGGCGCGGGACGAGGTCGGCCAACTCGCCGACGCGTTCAACCTGATGGCCGCCGATCTCGCCGCCGCCGACCGGCAGCGCCGGGAGGTCATCGCCAACGTCGCCCACGAACTACGGACACCGGTCTCGGCGCTGCGCGCCACCTTGGAGAACCTGGCGGACGGCGTATCGGACGCCACTCCCGCCGCCCTTGCCGAGGCCGCGGCACAGACCGAACGGCTCGGCACGTTGGTGAACCAGCTGCTCGACGTGTCCCGGCTGGACACCGGGGCGACGGCACTGCGGTGGGAACGGTTCGCGATGCGGCCGTTGATCGAGGACTGCCTCGCGGCCGTCCCCGAGTCCGCCGGCAGGGTGACGGTCGCCGTACCCGAGGCCCTCACCGTCCACGCCGACCGGGAACGGCTGCGGCAGGTGGTGGGGAACCTGGTGGTCAACGCCGTCAAGCACGGCGGGCGCGGTGCGACCGTGCGGGTGTCGGCGTGGCGGGACGGCGTGACCGTCACGATCCGGGTCGCCGACACCGGGCCGGGGATCCCACCCGGCGAACGCCTGCGGGTGTTCGAGCGGTTCACCCGGGGGCAGCGCGCCACCGGCGCCGGAACCGGTCTGGGCCTCGCCATCGCCAAGTCCGCCGTGGAGTCGCACGGCGGCGCCATCCGGATCGCGGACACCCCCGTCGGCTGTGCCGTCGAGGTCGTTCTACCTCAATCGGAGGACATTGATGTCGAATTCTGAACCGATGACCGTGCCGCCGCCGGTGCCGCCGCCGGTGCCGCCCCCGGGCGCGCCGCCGGGCACGCCGCGCCCGGTGGACATCGGGGACTGGTGGCGCGGCACACCCCGGAGCATGTCCGGGTGGTTGCTCGCGGTGGCCGCCGGCCTCGCGTTCGCGGTGGCGTGCCTGATCCCGTACCTGCCGTACGTGGGCGTCGGAGTGACGCTGTGGGGGCTCGCCGTACTGGCGACCGCGCTGTGGCTGGACCGCCGGGGCGGCCCGGTGCGTTGGACGGCCGCGGCGTTGACCGCAGCACTGTGGACGGTCCCGACGTGGCGTGACGCCGGGTGGCTCGTCGCCCTGACCGTACTGGTGGCCCTGGTGATGACCTGGTACACCGTGGCGCTGCCCCGGCGGTTCGCCGCCTGGCTGCCGCTGGGACTGGCGCCGCTGCTGGCGTTGCCGGGCGCCGGGATGTGGTTCGGGCGCGGAGTGCGCGACGCGGCACGTCGCGGCAGCATGCGCGGTGTCCGAATAGGACTGACCTCGGTCGTCCTGCTGCTGGTGTTCGGAGGGCTGTTCGCCGCCGCCGACCCCGGTTTCGCCCGGGTCGTCGACCTGGTGCTCCCGGACTTCGCGGTCGGCCCGCTCGTGTTCCGGACGGTACTGGCGGTGTTCGTGCTGCCGCTCCTGGTCGGCCTGTTCTACCAGGCGGTGACCCGGCCGCGATTCGACGACGCCCTGGGGGACACGACGCCCGGCACGCGACGGCTCGAATGGCTGATCCCGCTGCTGGCGGTGAACCTGGTGTTCGCGGTGTTCATCGCGGTGCAGGCGGGCGTGCTGTTCGGCGGAGCGCGGTACCTTGTGGACGCCGACGTCGGTTACGCCGAGTACGCGCGCTCCGGGTTCTGGCAGTTGTCGGTCGTCAGCGTGTTGAGTCTGGCGGTCATCGCCGTGGTCGCGTGGCGCGCGGCCCGCGACACCCGCGCCGACCGCCTCCTGCTGCGGGGCGCGCTGGGGGCGTTGGCGGTGATGTCGCTGCTGGTCGTGGCGTCGGCGCTGTTCCGGATGACCCTGTACTCCGAGGCGTACGGCCTCACCCGGCTGCGGGTCTGGATCTTCGTGGTGGAGCTGTGGATCGCGGTGGTCTTCGTCCTGGTGCTGGCCTGCGGCCGGCGACTGCGGGCGGGCTGGTTGTCGCGGGCCGTCATGTGTACCGGCGCCGCGGCCGTCCTCGGCCTGGCGGCGGTGAACCCCGACGCGCTCATCCTCCGGCACAACCTCGACGATCCCGGCGTGGCGGGAACCGACTGGGACTACCTGAGTGGACTCTCCGCCGACACGGTGGGCGGCCTGGACGGCCTCGACGGGGAGGAACGCCGGTGCGCCCTGTCGTTCATCGACGCCGCGTTGGGCGAGGAGGACGACGCGCCCTGGACGTGGAACCTGTCGCGGTGGCTGGCCTCGGCGGAGGTCGAGGCCGCCGACGGGCTCGACTGCGCCCACTCGCCGCGCTACTACTGGTGAGACGCCCCACCCCGGTGCCGCCGCGAGATGTCGGCGGCACCGGGTAGAAATGGCGCATGCTGTTCGACACGCCCCCTCGGACCGTGGCCCGTGTGTGTGTCGACAGCCCGCTTCCACACCTGGACCGGTTGTTCGACTACCTGGTGCCCGAGGAGACGGCCGACCGGGTGCGGCCGGGTTGCCGCGTCAAGGTGCGCTTCGCGGGACGGCTGCTGTCGGGTTTCGTGATCGAACTGGCCACCGACACCCGGTACGAGGGCAGACTGCATCCGATCGAGAAGCTGGTGTCACCCGAACCGGTGTTGTCGGAGCCGGTCGCGAAACTCGCCCGGGAGATCGCCGACCGTTACGCGGGAAACCTGTCGGACGTGTTGCGGCTGGCGGTTCCACCGCGTCAGGCCCGGATCGAGCAGGAGGAGCCGCCGGGGCGGGCCGGCCCGATCGTGGAACCGCCCGCCGCCGGATGGCGGCGTTACGCCCACGGGGAGCGTTTCCTCACCGCGTTGAGCGCCCGCAGGCACCCCCGGGTGGTGTGGCAGGCGCTCCCGGGGGAGGACTGGCGGACCAGGCTCGCCGAGGCCGCCGCCGCCACCGCGGCCGGCGGCCGGGGCGCGTTGCTGATAGTGCCCGATCAACGTGACCTCGAGGCCCTCGACGCCGCCCTCACCCGGGTCCTGGGACCCGACCGGCACGTCTGTCTGTCGGCCGCGATGGGACCGGCCAAGCGGTACCGGGCGTTCCTGGCGGCGCGGCGCGGGACGGTCAGGGTCGTGGCGGGGACACGCGCGGCGGTGTTCGCGCCGGTGGCCGATCTGGGCCTGGTGGTGCTGTGGGACGATGGCGACGACTCGCACGCCGAGCCGCACGCGCCCTACCCCCACGCGCGGGAGGTGCTGTTGACCCGTGCGAAACTCGGTGACTGCGCCGCGGTGATCGCCGGCTGGACCCGCAGCACCCAGGCGGAGCTGCTCGTGGAGAGCGGCTGGGCCACGGCGGTGACCGCCGAACGGGAGACGGTGCGGCGGGCGTCGCCGCGAGTGGTGCCGGTCGGCGACGACGCCGACCTGGCCGCCGACCCCGACTCCGGTGCGGCGCGGCTGCCCACCCCGGCGTGGCGGGCGGCGCAGAAGGCGCTTCGGGACGGGAATCCGGTACTGGTCCAGTCGCCCCGGCGGGGCTACCTTCCGGCCGTCTCCTGCGCGGACTGTCGTCGCAGGGCGCAGTGCGCGCAGTGCTCCGGCCCACTGGGGCTGCCGTCGTCGGGGGCGACACCGGCCTGCCGGTGGTGCGGCCGTCCGGCCGCCGACCACCGTTGCGCGGGTTGCGGCGGCAGGCGGTTGCGGGCCAACGTGATCGGCGCCGCCCGGACCGCCGAGGAGCTGGGCCGGGCCTTCGCGGGGGTGCCGGTGCACACCTCCGGCGGGGACCGCATCCTGGGCGAGGTCGCCGCCGGTCCCGCGATCGTGGTCGCGACGCCGGGCGCGGAACCGGTCGCCGTCGGCGGGTACGGTGCCGTACTGCTGCTGGACACCTGGGCGTTGCTGAGCCGCGCGGACCTGCGCGCCGAGGAGGAGGCGTTGCGGCGCTGGTTCGCCGCCGCGGCCCTGGCGCGCCCGGCGGCGGACGGCGGAAGCGTCGTGGTGGTCGCGGACGGCGGTCTGCCCACCGTGCAGGCGTTGCTGCGTTGGGATCCGGCGTGGTTCGCCGCGCGTGAACTGGGCACCCGGAACGAGCTCAGGTTCCCACCGTTGGTGCGGATGGTCGCGTTGACGGGGCGTCCCGCGTCGGTCGCGGAGCTCATGGCGCTCACCGAACTCCCGACCGGTACCGACGTGTTGGGTCCGATCCCGGTGGACGCGGAGACCGAGCGGTTGTTGCTGCGCACCACCCGGCGCGACGGGATGCGGCTGGCCGCGGAGTTGCACCGCGCCTCGGCGGCCCGCAGTCTCAAGAAGCCCGGTGACGTGGTGCGGGTGCAGGTCGATCCCCGCGAACTGTGGTGACCCGACGCCCCACCGGCCGCTAGGCTCCCCCGCGTGAGGGAACCCCTGCCGTCGTTGTCGGCGCGGCTCGTCCGTTGCCGGCTCTACTCGGTGATCTTCGTTCAGGACTACGTGCAGCTGAGGTTCGATACGGAGACGGGCCCGGACGAACCGGTGCTCTCCTGTTTCGTGCCGCCCGTCGTCGTCTCCCGAGCCGGCCCGGTCACCGCGGCCGCCGCCGGATGGACCGACGCGCTGCGTTCGCTGATCGGGCTCGTCGTGACCGCGACGTCCGCACAACCCGGATCGGGGCTGACGATCGACTTCGGGGACGTGGCCTTGGCGTGGCATCCCGGCACCGACGAGCTTGTGGAGATCGCGATGCTCGGTGGTTTCCGTGACGGCGCCTGGACGGTGTGGCGCCCGGGGGAGGGCCCGTTCGGGGCGGTCCGGCCCGCGTCCTGACCGCCGCCGGTCCCCTGGGTGGGCGGGTCGACGGCTCTTGTCCTATGGTTCATTGGTCAAGTAATGAACCATAGAACCTCGGGGCCAGGAGGCGGCGGTGTTCGACGATCGCAGCCCGATCTACCGGCAGATCGCGGAACGGATCAAGGGCGACATCCTGTCCGGGGCGCTCGCGGAGGGGGCGCAGGTCATGTCCACCAACCAGTTCGCGGTCGCATACCGGATCAACCCGGCCACCGCGGCCAAGGGCCTCCAGTCGCTCGTGGACGAGGACATCCTCTACAAGCGACGGGGGGTCGGCATGTTCGTCAGCGCCGACGCCCGCGAAAGGCTGCGCACGCGACACCGCGAACGCTTCTTCACCGACGTCGTCGATCCGATGATCACCGAGGCCGAGACCATCGGCGTCCCCCTCGACGACGTCGTAGACCACATCCGACAGCACGAGATCGGTGAGCCCTCATGACCCTGTCCATCACCGCCGACGATCTGGTCCTCGACTACGGTGACACCCGCGCCCTCGACCACCTGAACCTCCACCTGGAGGGCGGGAGGATCTACGGCCTGTTGGGACGCAACGGCTCCGGCAAGACCTCGTTCGCGTCCCTGGCCGCCGCGTTCCGCCGCCCCACGTCCGGTGAGATCACCGTCGGCGGCACCGCGCCGTTCGAGGCGGCGGAGATCGTCTCCCAGATCTGCCTCATCCGTGAGGGCGGCGACGTCTTCGAGAGCGACCGGGTGTCCTCCGTCCTCCGGTTCGCCGCCGCGCATCGCCCCTACTGGAGTGAGGAACGGGCCGGCCAGCTCGTCGAACGGTTCCGGATCCCCACCCGCAAACGGGTCACCCAGCTGTCCCGTGGCATGCGTTCGGCGTTGGGCGTCACCCTCGGGCTGGCGAGCCGGGCACCGGTCACCCTCTTCGACGAGGTCCACCTCGGCATGGACGCACCCTCCCGGTACGCGTTCTACGAGGAACTGCTCAACGACTACCTCGCCCACCCGCGGACCGTGATCCTGTCCACCCACCTCATCGAGGAGGTCTCGTCACTGTTCGAGGAGGTCGTCATCCTCGACAGGGGCGGACTGGTGCTGCACGAGTCCGCCGACGACATGCGGGAACGCGGCGCGGCCGTGACCGGCCCGAGCCGGGACGTCGAGGATTTCACCTCCGGCATGCGCGTCCTGGGACGACAGACACTCGGCGCCACCAGCCAGGTGACCGTCTTCGGCGGCCTGGACGCCGAACAGCGCCGCCAGGCCACCTCGGCGGGCCTGGAGATCGGCCCGGTCCCGCTGCAGGACCTGTTCATCCACCTCACCGACCCCGAGCGGGAGACACCGTGACCGCCGCGCGGCCCGGAACGGCCACTCCGGCGACCGGGCTCGCGACCCGGTTCGCGCTCGCCTCGGCCGGGTTCTGGGTGATCGTGGTGGCGGCGTTCATCGTCATCGCGTCGATCGTGTTGTCGGTCGCCGACGAGCCGTCGAGCGTGTGGCAGGGGGCGCGTTGGATACCGCAGTACTTCGTCCTCTTCCTCGGCACCATGCTCTCGGCGCGGTTCCTGCCGGTCTACATCGCGCACGGCGTGACCCGCCGCCGGTTCGACGCCGCCGCCTTCGCCGTCGTACTCGGCACCGCCGTGGGATACGCCGCGATCATGCAGATCGGATTCCTCGTGGAACGGCTGGTGTTCCGGTGGAGCGGTGGGACCCAGTTCCCCGACGGCGTCGACCTGGTCGCCGGACCCGCCGCCGTCGTCGGGCACGGTGCCGAGTTCGCGCTGCTGTATCTGGCGTACCTGGTCACCGGGTGGGCGATCGTGACCGGATACCGGCGCTACGGGGGACTCGTGGGAACGGTTCTGCTCGTGCCGTTGCTGATGTTGCCGTTCTACGCCGAGTCGGTGCAGTGGCGCACCGGCCTACTGGCCCCTGTCGCCGGGGAGACCGGCGTCCGGGTCGAGAACCTGATCGTCCTCGCCGGTGTCCTCGCCACCGCGCTCTTCATCCACCGGTCCGGCCGGAACCTTCCCGTCCCACCCGGCCCCGCCGGTCGACCGTGACCGGCACACCCCGGAGTCCCCGGCGACTCCCCACGTCCCGGAAGGGGAACCGATGAGTCACCACACCGCGCCCTCGGCGTGGGACGTCGCGCGCGACCTCCTGCGGATCAACCTGCGCTATTTCCTGTACGTGTGGGCACTGCTGTACCTGATCACCGCCGGAATTCTCACCGTGGTCTCCGTACTGGGAACGCCGGACGTCTCCGTGCTCGACTTCGCCTCCTACGCCCCGCGCTACTGGCTGCTGACGACCGGCATCATCCTGACCGCCGCGTGTCTGCGTCCCTACGTCGCCCACGGCGTCACCCGGCGGAGCTTCACCTGGGGCGGGACGTGGGCGGCACTGGCGGTCTGCGGGGTCATCCTCCCCGCCGCCTCGGCCGCCGCGTACCTGGTCGAGTACCTGGTGTTCCAGGCCAACGGGTGGCACTACCAGATCGAGGGCCCCCACCTGTTCGACCACGGTGGGCGGTGGGGACTGGTGTTCGTGGAGTTCGCGGTCGTCTTCACCGTCCACTTCTTCGCCGGCTGGGTCATCGCGTCGCTGTTCACGCGCCTGTCCCCGTTCAAGGCCCTTCCGTCGGCGCTGCCGGCCTTCCTGCCGGTGGTGGTGGCCGAGACCGCGATGGGTGTCAGTTGGGGCGGCCGTATCTGGCGAGTGGACCTCGACTTGCCGCTGCCGGAGACCCGGGTGGGCGTCGCGGTGGGTGTCGTGATGATCGGTGTGCTCGTCGTGGCCAACCGCCTGCTGCTCAAGGACGCGCCGATCGGTTGCCGGACGCACTGAGCGGCCCGCCGTGCCTCACTCCGCCGGTGCCCGGAGGTCTCCGCGACCGGCCGCCGCGCGCCGACCGAGGTTCGGCCGGCGCGCGGGGCGTCAGGCGAGTTCCGCCTGGAACATCCAGTACTGCTTCTCCAACTCCGAGGTGATGCCGATGAGCACGTCCTGGGTCACCGGGTCGGGGTCGGCGGTCACGTCGATGCGTTCCCGCATCCGCCCGATGATCGTGCCGAACGCGTCGATGAACAGTTTCACCACGTCGTCGTCGGACAGTTGACCCGCGTCGATCGGGGGCAGCCCACTCGTCTCGGCGATCGTCGAGGCACGGCCGTCGGCGGCCACCCCGATCGCCACGGCCCGCTCGGCGACGGTGTCCGACGAGGTGCGCGCGAACGCGACCACCTCGTCTAGCTGCAGGTGAATCGAGCGGAAGTGTCTGCCGTACACGTTCCAGTGGGCCTGCTTACCCACCAGCGCCAGGTCGAGCAGGTCGACCAGCGCCCCCTGCAACGCCTTTCCGGCGACCTCCCGCGCCTCCTTCGACAACGGTGACTTGATCGTGGTCATATCCGGTGCTACCTCCTCCTGAACGTGCGGAGCCGCGGCGGCGGCGACGTCCCCGGATCGCCGTCCCACCGGGCACCCGTGAGGTCTCGCCCGCGCCCAACCCAGGCGAAACGTTCTCCGGTATGTCGGCGGGACCGCCTCCGTGACCACCGTAGACGCTCGCCGCGGCTGCGGTAGCCGGTCCGGAATCACACCGGACCGGGTCCCACCCCTGCTTACCCGTTCCGGCGTGGCGTCGATCATCGCCGCGCCACGGACCCGCCACCGTCGCGGCAACGGCGCCGCGACGGCACGGGATACCGGGCAACTAGACTTGTCACCCTGTGTCTCCAGATGTCGAACCCCACGGAAGGCCGGCATGACTGTCCAACCCATCAGGCTGTTCGGTGATCCCGTCCTGCGGACGCCGGCCGACGAGGTCGTCACCTTCGACCGTGAACTGCGCCGCCTGGTCCGCGACCTGTCCGACACCATGCTCGACGAGGGCGGCGCCGGGCTCGCCGCACCGCAACTGGGAGTCGGCCTGCGCGTGTTCGCGTTCGACGTGGACGACGTCATGGGCCACCTGGTCAACCCGGTGCTGGAGTTCCCCGACGAGGAGGAGCAGGACGGCCCCGAGGGCTGCCTGTCCATCCCGGGGCTCTACTTCGACACGGTCCGCAGGATGAACGTGATCGCCAAGGGCTACAACGAGTACGGCGACCCGATGCAGATCGTCGGCACCGGGATGATGGCGCGGTGCCTGCAACACGAGACCGACCACCTCGACGGTGTCCTGTTCATCGAACGGATGGACGCCGAGCGCCGTAAGGCGGCGATGAAGGAGATCCGCGCCGCCGAGTGGTACAACGACGCGGTGAAGGTGAAGGTCAGTCCGCACGAACCGCGACGAGGGGTATTCCACAGGTGATGAGGCTGGTATTCGCGGGCACGCCGGAGGTCGCCGTCCCGTCGCTGGAGGCGATCGCCGACAGCGGTCACGAACTGGTGGCGGTGGTGACCCGCCCGGACGCCAGGGTCGGTAGAGGCCGCCGGCTGTCCCGTTCCCCGGTGGCGGCCTGGGCCGACGCGCGCGGCGTGGAGGTCCTGACCCCGGCCCGGCCACGGGAGCCGGAGTTCCTGCAACGCCTGACCGACCTGGCCCCCGACTGCGTGCCGGTGGTCGCCTACGGTGCCCTGGTGCCCGCCGCCGCGTTGGCCATTCCCCGGTACGGCTGGATCAACCTGCACTTCTCGCTGCTGCCCGCGTGGCGTGGCGCGGCGCCGGTACAGCATGCGGTGCTGCACGGCGACGAGGTCACCGGCGCCAGCGTCTTCCAACTGGAGACCGGTCTCGACACCGGGCCGGTGTTCGGCACGGTGACCGAGGCCGTGCGGCCGACCGACACCTCCGGCGACCTGCTCGGCCGGCTCGCCGACACCGGCGCGGTCCTGCTGCGCCAGGTCCTGGACGGCATCGACGCGGGGGAGGCCAGGGCGGTGCCGCAACCGTCCGACGGGGTCTCCTCGGCACCCAAGATCGGCGTCGACGACGCCCGGGTCCGTTGGAGTGACCCCGCGTTCGCGGTCGACCGCCGGATCCGTGCCGTCACACCGGCACCCGGCGCCTGGACTACCTGGCAGGGCGAGCGGTTCCGGATCGGACCGGTCGCAGTGGACACGTCGGGGTCGCGCCTGGCGCCCGGCGAGCTGCGGATCGACAAGCACACGGTCGCGGTGGGGACCGCCACCGACCCCGTCGTGCTGGACCGGGTGCAGCCACCGGGCAAGGCGATGATGGACGCCACCGCGTGGACCCGGGGACTGCGCGAGACCGACGGGATCCGATTCGAGTGACGGAGCGTTCCACTCCGGGCGGCACCGGGCGCGCCGCCACCGACGACGATCCCCGCCTGATCGCCTACCGCGCCCTGGCGGCGGTCACCGAGGACGACGCCTACGCCAACCTCGTGCTGCCCCGGCTGCTCGACTTCCACCACCTCGGCGGCCGGGACGCCGCGTTCGCGACCGAGTTGGCCTACGGCACGTTGCGCAACCGCGGCACGCTCGACGCGGTGATCGAGGCGGCTGCGCGCCGCGAGGCCGCACGCATCGACCCGCCGGTCCTGGACGTGCTCAGACTGGGCGCGTACCAGCTACTCAAGACCCGCGTGGCCGCCCACGCGGCGGTCGACACCTCGGTGTCGCTGGTGCGCCGCGTCGCGGGGCACCGCACCGCCGGATTCGTCAACGCGGTGCTGCGGAAGGTGTCGCAGCGGGACGCGGGGTCGTGGCTCGACTCGTTGGCGACCGGCGACCCGGTAGCCGACCTCGCACTGGAGTTCGCCCATCCCGAGTGGATCGTGCGGGAGTTCGCCCGTTCCCTCGGCGGCGACGACGAACTCGCCGAGGCGTTGGGTGCCGACAACCTGGCGCCCTCGGTGCACCTGTGCGCGCGCCCGGGCCTGATCACGCCCGAGGAACTGGCGGCGCGGGCGGACGGTCTGCCCGGCTACTGGTCCCGGTACGCCGTCCACCTCACCGAGGGGGGCGATCCCGGCCGGATTCCCGCGATCGCCGACGGCCGCGCCCACGTGCAGGACGAGGGGAGTCAACTCCTGGCCGAGTCGTTGCCGGCGGTGCCCGTCGAGGGACCGGACGACCGGTGGCTGGACCTGTGCGCCGGCCCCGGCGGGAAGGCGGCGTTGCTGGGCGCGCTCGCGGCGCGGCGCGGCGCGGCGGTGACCGCCGTGGAGGTGGCCGAGCACCGCGCCGAGCTGGTGAGGAAGACCACACGGGGACTGCCGGTGGACGTCGTCCACGCCGACGGGCGGGAGTTCGACCCTGGCCACCTGTTCGACCGGGTGCTCGTGGACGCCCCGTGCAGTGGGCTCGGCGCCTTGCGGAGACGGCCGGAGGCGCGGTGGCGGCGGTCCGCCGACGACGTACCGGACCTGGTCGGTCTACAGGGGGAGTTGCTGGCGGCGGCGGTCCGCCTGACGCGGCCGGGCGGGGTCATCGCCTATGTGACCTGTTCACCGGTGGTGTCGGAGACGGTCGAGATCGTCGGTGGAGCGTCCGGTGTGGACCCGTTGGACACCCGTCGGTTCCTTCCGGACATGCCCGACCTCGGTCCCGGCCCGCACGTGCAGTTGTGGCCGCACCGGCACGGCACCGACGCCATGTTCGGCGCGCTGCTGCGGCGTCGCGACTGACGTGGTCCGTGGGGCGGATGGCGCGACGGGGTCGCATGGGTTAGGTTAGGCTCGCCTTCATGGGTAGCCGTGAGGCTTGCCGTGCCGACCGGAAGCAGGAGCCGTGACATGACCACCCCGTTCCCCGCAGTGGTGACCGGTGTCGCCCGGATCAGCCCGAACTTCGTGCGCGTCACCGTCGGTGAACTCGACGAACGGCACTTCGAGTTCGTCGGACACGACCAGTGGTTCCGGCTGATCCTGCCGTTGCCCGGCCAGGAACGCCCCGTCTTCCCGCAGCCGGCGCCGGGACAACGGCTGTGGGAGGCGTACTACGCCATGCCCGACGACGAGCGTCCCGTCGTGCGCAACTACACCGTCCGCGCCGCCCGCCCCGAACTCCGCGAGATCGACGTCGACTTCGTCGTCCACGGCGACGAGGGCCCCGCCAGCCGTTGGGCGCAGACCGTCAGGCCCGGCGACCGGCTCGGCATCATCGACCAGGGCGCCATGTTCGTCCCGCGCGACGACGCCGACTGGTTCCTCCTGGTGGCCGACGAGACCGGGCTGCCGGCGGTGGCGGGCGTCCTCGACTCGATCGGGCAGGACCGGGTTGTCACGGCCTTCGTGGAGGTCCCCGTCGACGCCGACCGCCAACCGGTGACCGTCCCCGCCCGAGGTGGCGTCGAATGGTTCACCCGGGACGGCCGGTCGGTGGTCGAGAGCGAACAGCTTCAGAAGGCCGTCGCCTCGGCCGACTTCCCCGACGGCGACCCGCAGATCCTCGTCGTAGGCGAGTCGTCGATGGTGCGGGCGGTCCGGCGCCACCTCGTCAACGAGCGCGGCATCGCCAAGGACCGCATCACCTTCTGCGGATTCTGGCGCCACCACAGCACCCCGGACCCGACCGGGGAGGACGAGGAGTAGGCCGCCTCTAAGAGGCTGTCTTCGAACCTGCTGTTCTACTGCGCGACGACCGGTCGGCGCCTCGCGGCGTTGTCAGAGGTCCTGCGTACAACACCGGTACGTAGGACCTCCTCCGCCTTGCGAATGCACTCGACCGGATCGCCGCTCGCCACGAACGAGGTCCAAAGACAGCCTCTAAGTCCCGCAACAGATCCCGTAGTGCGGGAAGCAGCATCGGGTGGCGGAACTCGAAACCCGCCTGCATGAGCTTGGCGGGAACGCAGTGCCTCCCGGTCAACGCCAACGCCGGGTCGGTCCGCAGGAATCGGGCGCCCAGCCTCACCAGCGGCGCGGGTGTCGGCGGGGCGGGCGGACGGCGCAGCACGGTGCGGAGCGACGACATCAACGTCACGTTGCGGACCGGGTGCGGAGCCGTCACATGCACCACGTCGGACAGTTGCGGGTCGTCCAGGCAGCGCCGGACGATCCGCAGGAAGTCGGCGATGTGGATCCAGCTCACCCACTGCTGCCCACTGCCGACCCGGCCGCCGAGTCCCCACCGGACCAGCCCGGTCAGACGTCGCATCGCGGGGGAACCCCGGTCCAGCACCACACCGGTGCGAAGCAGCGCCAGGCGGCGCGCGGGGGTGGTGCCGGCCGCCGCCTCCCACGCGGTGGCCACCCCGGTCATCTGCGGTGGCCCGTCGGCGGGGATCGGGGCGGTCTCGGTCAGGGCGGCGTTGCCCGCGTGCCCGTAGATGGCCAGGGTGCTCATCTGAAGCCACACCTCGGGATGAGTGTCGAGACCCTCGGCGGCCTTGACCAGCGCCCGGGTCGGCTCGACCCTCGACCGGGTCAACAGCTCCACGTTGGCGGGGGTGGCCGGCCGGTCGACGAGCGCGCCGGCGAGGTTGATCACGTTGGCGCCCACCAGTTCCTCCGCCCAGTCGCCCACGGTGCGGCCGTCCCACGTCACCTGCCGGACCGGCAGGTCGGGGCGCGGGTCGCGCGTCAGGACGACCACCTCGTCGCCTCGGGAGGTGAGGTCCGCGGCGATGGCGCGACCGAGTGTTCCCGATCCACCGGCGAGTACGACTTTCATTGGGGCTCCTTGGGGGTGACGACGCAACGGGACGGTATCGCCCGGCGCCGACGGTCCGGTCGCCGGACCCGCATCGCCACCGACGAAGGCGTCGACTCCTCGTCTCGGCAGGTCACGGCCGGGCGCCGACCGCTCCGCGCGGGTGGCCCGGGCCGGGCTTTGCGATGTTTCGCGACTGCTAATCATGGCGGCCGGGGCCGAACCGGTGAAACCGCAGGTGACCGGCCCGACCGGCCGGAGTGATCTCACGTTGCGAAATTGTGGCGTAGTCGGGCCTGTACGCCCCGGCGGTGAAGCGAATACACTGTCCGGGTGCCGACCCGACGAACCGTGATCGCCCCCAGTCTGCTGTCCGCCGACTTCGCGCGGCTGGCCGACGCGGCCCAGCAGGTCTCCGGCGAGGCCGACTGGCTGCATGTGGACGTCATGGACAACCACTTCGTGCCGAACCTGACCATCGGGCTCCCGGTGGTCAAGTCGCTCAAGGCGGCCACACCGCTGCCACTCGACTGCCACCTCATGATCACCGACCCGAAGCGCTGGGCGCCCGGCTACGCCGAGGCGGGCGCGTACAACGTGACCTTCCACGCCGAGGCGTGCGACGACCCCGTCGGACTGGCCCGGGACCTGCGGGCCGCCGGTGCCAAGGCGGGACTCGCCATCGACCGCGACACCCCGGTCGAACCGTACCTGGACCTGTTGCCCGAGTTCGACACCCTGCTGATCATGACCATCAAGGCGGGCTTCGGCGGCCAGGCGTTCATCCCCGAACTGCTCGACAAGGTGCGCGCCGCGAGGCGGGTCGCCGGCGACCTCGAACTGCGCATCGAGGTGGACGGCGGGATCGCCGCCGACACGATCGAGGCGGCGGCCGAGGCGGGCGCCGACGCGTTCGTCGCCGGGACCGCGGTCTACGGCGCACAGGACCCGGCGGCGGCCATCCGGCGGCTGCGCGGACTCGTCGACGACGCGACCACCCCCGAACCCGACCGGTGATCTGATGACTGGCCCCCTCGACACCCCCTCAGAGCTCGTCCTGGTCGTCGACCCCGACTCGGAGCTCACCGAATACCTCGCCGGACAGTTGCGCGACAACGGATTCGAGACGTCGATCGCGCGCGACGGCTACCAGGCGCTGGCGCAGATATCCCGGCGCCGCCCCGACCTGGTCCTGATGGAGGTCGATCTGCCGTTGATCGACGGCCTGGAACTGACCAGGCAGCTCCGCGGTGACCCCATGACGGCGAGCCTGCCGGTCATCATGGTGACCTCCAAGGGCCTGTCGGCCGACCGGATCGCCGGACTGACCGTCGGGGCGGACGACTACGTCGTCAAGCCGTTCGACGCCGCCGAGGTGGTCGCGCGGGTGCGTTCCGCCCTGCGCCGCCACCGGGAGATCCGCGAGGTCTCGCCGTTGACCGGCCTGCCCGGCAACGCCAGGATCCTGGCCGAGATCGCCGAGTGGGTGTACAGCGGCGAGCCGTTCGCCCTCGGCTACGTGGACATCAACCAGTTCAAGAGCGTCAACGACGCCTACGGCTTCGTCCGGGGCGACGAGTTCATCCAGGCGCTCGCCGGATCACTGCACCGGGCGGCACTGGCCGCCGGTCCACCTCACGCGTTCATCGGGCACGTCGGTGGCGACGACTTCATCATCATGTGCGACCCGCTGCTGGTCGCTCCGATCACCCGGCACGCGATCGCCGAGTTCGAGACCCGCGCGGCGGCGCTGTGCGACCCGCACGACGCCGAACGGGGCTACATCGAATCGCACGACAGGCAGGGCAGGCCGATCCAGGCGAAGCTGCCGACCCTGTCGATCGGGGTGGCGCTGTCGCAGCAGCGGCACTTCACCGATCCCCGTGAGGCCGTCGCGGTGGCGACCGAGATGAAGAGCGTCGCCAAGTCGCACCCCGGTTCGCACGTGGCGTACGACCGCCGGTACGACATCCGGACCGCGGACCTGTCGGAACTGGCCAACCTCGGTTACGTGTCCGACACCCCGAACCCGGCGGCGTGGCGGCCGCGCGTCGCCTGAGCCGGCCACACCCCGGTCTCGCCCGGCGTCAGGTGGCGGAGAAGCCGCCGTCGACGAAGATCGTCTGCCCGGTCAGGTACGACGACGCCGCCGAGGCCAGGAACACGACCACGCCGGCGAAGTCCTCCGGCACCCCGTTGCGGCCCGCCATGGTCCGGGCCGCCAGTCGTTCCGGACGACCGGGCGTCGCGAAGACCGGTTCGGTCAACGGCGTGTGCACGAAACCGGGCGCCACTGCGTTGCAGCACACCCCGTGCGCCGACCACGCCTCCGCCTGTGACCGGGTGAGGCCGCATATCGCGGTCTTGCTCACTCCGTACACACCGCTGTTGCCGAACGCCCGGATCGACTGCTGGGAGGCGATGTTCACGATCCTGCCGAACCCGCGACGTGCCATCCCGGGACCGAAGCGCTGCCCCAGCAGCCACGGCGCGGTCAGGTTCACCGCCATGGTCACGTCCCACTCTCGTTCGGACAGTTCCGCCATGGGCGGCCTGGGGTTGACCCCGGCCGCGTTGACCAGGATGTCCGGCTCACCGTGTTCGGCGATCCGCTCGGCGGCCCCGGCGAGCGCGGCCCGGTCGGACAGGTCGGCCGCCACCGTGTCCACCTCGACATCGTGGGCGCGCAGCCGGGACGCCGCGTCGGCCAACCGTTCCGGGGACCTCGCCACCAGTGTCATGGCGGCGCCACCGCGACCCAACGCCTCCGCCATGGCGTAGCCGATCCCGGAGGAGCCGCCGGTGACCACCGCCCGGCGGCCGGACGTTCCGAACAGGTCGGTCAGATAACGTGACATCGCCGGATGCTAACGGCCGACGGACGTTCACCGCCCGCCGGCCTCGATCCGGGTGGTTCACCGCACGGCGGTCACCAGGTCCACCCACTGGTCCGGGCGGACCTCGGACACCAGTGCGCGCGGCGAGATGCCCGCCGCCCGGAACCCCGTGGCCAGCAGGCGGGTCGGGACCATCGGACGCAGCGACTTGAACAGGTCGCCGCCGACCCCGGTGAAGCCCCGGGTGACCAGGGCACGGTAGTCGGCCAGTGCCGCCCCGGTCAGCAGCGGCGTCGGCCGCCGCACCAGTCGCAGCACCCCGGAGTCCACCCTCGGGACCGGGTCGAACCGGTGACGGTCGATGCGGGCCTCCAGCCGCCAGTCGAACCGCGGCCAGTGCAGCACCGTGAGACGGCTCCACCGTCCGTAGTCGCCGGTGCGTTTGCGCGCGAACTCCCACTGGGTGACCAGGGTCGCCGACCGCAGTCGCTCGGCCGACAGGCACCAGTCCACTATGGCGCTGGTGCGGGAGTACGGGATGTTCGCCACGACGCTGAACGGCTCTCGCGGTGGATGCGCGGTCAGGAAGTCCTGGTGCATGCACCGCATCCGGGGATCGGTGCCGAACAGGCGTGAGAGCCGTGCCGCGTAGCGCCCGTCGAGCTCGTACGCGTCGACCCGGCCGCACTTGCGCAGCAGGGCACGGGTCAGGATGCCCCGGCCGGGGCCGGGTTCGACGACGAGGTCGTCGCGCCCGACCTTCGACAACCGTACGATGAACGCGGCGGTGGCGGGATCGGTCAGGAAGTTCTGGGACAGGCTCCGCCGCGTTCCGGTGCGGCGGGGAGCATGGGTGGTTCGGGTTCGGCGTGCCATGTCGGTCCTTCGCGGCCCGTGAGGGCCTGAGACTGACGGGCACCGTGGAGGAACGGTCGTCTGAGCATGTGGATCGGCACCCGTCTGGACGGTCGGTTGACGTCGAAACGAGGCACGGTCACGCACCGGCCACCCGAGGTGGCGGCGGGCCGCCGGAAGGCGGTCAGCGGTGAGAAGGGAGGGTCACTCCGAGGGAGTGCCGTCCGTGAACGGCGGTGACGCGGACCTCACGCCGCCGCACGGGGGCGGATCACCAGGAAGGGCGTCCGCGACGAGGCGACGACGATGGCCGCGTCGTCGGTCATTCCACACATGCCGGACACGGTACGTTCCCGTCGTCGCCGTCGCAACCCGATTTCCGGTGACGGGGTGTCGCCGTGTTGTGACCTTGCCCACCGGTCGCCGTCGCGTTCCGGGAGGCGTGGCAGACTTGTCGGCGACCAGCATGCGCGCTGGCGGGGTCGGTGAAATTCCGAACCGGCGGTAACGGAGCACGTCTCCGCGAGCCCGCGACCCGTCCACCACCAGTGGACGGTTGATCCGGTGAGAGCCCGGAGCCGACGGTCAGAGTCCGGATGGAAGTTGGCGCGCGAGTGCGCCGTCCCCCGGGCGGCGCGCAACTCGCTGTCCCCGCCTGCCGTGTGCCCATTACCGCAGGTAGAGGGAACACGAGGTTACATGTTCACTGGCATAGTCGAAGAGGTCGGCGAGATCGCCGACGTATCACCCGGCGGTCTGCTCATCCGAGGGCCGCTGGTGGTGTCCGACGCCCGTCACGGCGACTCCATAGCGGTGGACGGCGTCTGTCTGACCGTCACCGAGACCGACGGGGACCGGTTCCGCGTCGACGTCATGGGGGAGACCTACCGCCGCACCGCCCTGTCGGGGTTGCGGCCGGGAGACCGGGTCAACCTCGAACGCGCCGTCGCGGTCGGGGGCAGGCTCGGGGGCCACATCGTCCAGGGGCACGTGGACGGTGTCGCGGAGGTCCTGCGGCGGGAGCCCGCCGAGGAGTGGGAGTCGGTGACGTTCCGTCTTCCCGCCGACCTGTCCCGTTACGTCGTCGAGAAGGGCTCGATCGCGGTGGACGGCGTGTCGCTGACGGTCGCGGCGGTGTCCGCGGACGAGTTCACCGTCGGCCTGATCCCTACGACGCTCACCGAGACCACGCTGGGCCGCAAACCGGTCGGCGCCACGGTGCACCTGGAGGTGGACGTGCTGGCCAAGCACGTGGAGCGACTGCTGGCGCACCGTTCCGAGGCGGTGACGGTATGACCACTCTGGACTCCATCGAACGGGCGATCGCCGACGTCGCGGCGGGCCGTCCGGTCGTGGTCGTCGACGACGAGAACCGGGAGAACGAGGGCGACCTGATCTTCGCCGCAGAGAAGGCGACGCCGGAACTGTTGGCGTTCACGGTCCGCCACACGTCGGGTTACATCTGCGCGCCTCTGACGGCGACCGACGCCGACCGGCTCGAACTCCCACCGGCGCACCACACCAATCAGGACCCGCGCGGCACCGCCTACACGGTGTCGGTGGACGCGCGGAACGGCGTCAGCACGGGGATCTCGGCCGCCGACCGGGCGCGCACCCTGCGGCTGTTGGCCGACCCGGAGACCCGCCCGACCGACCTGTCCCGGCCGGGTCACATGGTGCCGCTGCGGGCCGTCGACGGCGGGGTGCTGCGCCGTCCCGGACACACCGAGGCCGCCATCGACCTGGCGGTCCTGGCGGGACTGCGGCCGGCGGGCGCGCTGTGCGAACTGGTCAACGACGACGGCACCATGATGCGCCTCCCCGACCTGCGGGAGTTCGCGACCGCACACGACCTCGCGCTGATCAGCATCGCCGACCTGATCGCCCATCGCCGCCGGACCGAACTCCAGGTCGAACGGGTCGTCGGCACCCGCCTGCCCACCGAGCACGGCGAGTTCACGGCCGTGGGATACCGGTCGCGAACGGACGGAGCCGAACACATCGCGCTGGTCCACGGCGACATCGGTGCCGGCGCCGACGTCCTGGTCCGGGTGCACTCCGAATGCCTGACCGGCGACGCCTTCGGCTCACTGCGCTGCGACTGCGGGCCGCAGCTGCGGGCGGCGATGCGAGCCGTGGCGGAGGAGGGCCGGGGCGTGATCCTGTACATGCGCGGCCACGAGGGCCGGGGCATCGGCCTGCTCCACAAGCTGCAGGCGTACCAACTGCAGGACGACGGCCGCGACACCGTGGACGCCAACCTCGACCTCGGACTGCCCGCCGACGCGCGGGACTACGGCACCGGAGCCCAGATCCTGTCGGACCTGGGGGTTCGCTCCATGCGACTGCTGACCAACAACCCGGCCAAACGCGCCGGACTGGAGGGTTTCGGCCTGTCGGTGACCGGCAGGGTGCGACTTCCCAGCGCGGTCGGTGCCGACAACATCGCGTACCTGCGCACCAAACGCGACCGGATGGGCCACCTGTTGGAGGACCTGCCCGACACCGTCGCCGCCGCGTCCTGACCACGGCGACCCACCGACACCGAACGGAGACATGACATGGCAGGGCACGGAACACCGGAACCGGGCGTCGTGGACGCCACCGGACTGCGACTGGGGATCGTCGCCACCCGCTGGCACGCCGAACTGGTGGACCAGATGATCGACCGCGCGACCGCCGCGGCGAAGGCCTGCGGGGTCGAGGCGGTGGACGTCCACCGGGTGGCCGGTTCCGTCGAACTCCCCGTGGTCGCCCAGGCCCTCGCCCGCCGCCGCGACGCGGTGGTGGCGTTGGGCGTGGTCGTGCGCGGCGAGACGGCGCACTTCGACTACGTGTGCCGGTCGGTGACCGACGGCCTCACCCGCGTGGCGCTGGACGAGGGCACACCGGTCGCGCACGGCGTGCTGACCGTCGAGAACGACGCACAGGCCGTCGACCGCGCCGGGTATCCCGACTCCGCCGAGGACAAGGGCTGGGGCGCCACCGTCGCCGCCCTCGACGCGGCGTTGGCGATCCGGGCGATCGGCTGACCCGAAAACCGGTGGTCCGGGTGGTGTCCCAACCGGTGGACTTGGCAGAATGGCCGGACGTGAAAACGTTCGAAGAGCTCTTCGCCGAACTCACCGACAAGGCCGCCACCCGGCCCGCCGGTTCCGCGACGGTGGCGGAGCTGGATTCCGGCGTCCACGCGATCGGGAAGAAGATCGTCGAGGAGGCCGCCGAGGTGTGGATGGCCGCCGAGCACGAAGGCGCGGCGCGCACCGCCGAGGAGATCTCCCAACTGCTGTACCACCTGCAGGTACTCATGTTGGCCGCTGGCCTCGACCTCGAAGACGTCTACCGTCACCTCTGACATCCGCCCCGGTCACGCCGCCGTCCGCCCCGGCCGGCGCCCTGGCCCGAGCGGGGAGACCCACCGGACAACGCGGCCGTCGCGGTCGTATGGCCCACCACGTCGATCGGGAAGGACGCGGATCACATGCTGCGCATCGCACTGCCAAACAAGGGGGCCCTGTCGGAGGCCGCCGGCCGCATGCTCGTCGAGGCCGGATACCGGCAGCGCCGGGTGACGAAGGACCTGACCGCCACCGACTCCGCCAACCGTGTGCAGTTCTTCTACCTGCGGCCACGGGACATCGCCACCTATGTGGCATCCGGCGACCTGGACCTGGGCATCACCGGTCGCGACCTGCTGGTGGACTCCGGCGCCGACGCCGAGGAACTGCTCGCCCTCGGGTTCGGCGCCTCCACCTTCCGCTACGCCGGGCGGCCCGGCACGACCGTCGAGGACCTGGCGGGCAGCCGGATCGCCACCTCCTTCCCGGGCATCGTGGAGCGTGACCTGAGGGCCGCCGGACGTACCGCCTCGGTGATCCGCCTCGACGGCGCGGTGGAGAACGCGGTGAGCCTCGGCGTAGCCGACGTCGTGGCCGACGTCGTCGAGACCGGCGCGACGTTGCGGCAGGCCGGGCTGGAGGTCTTCGGTGAGCCGATAATGGCGTCGGAGGCGGTCCTGATCCGGCGCACCGGCGCGGACGACGACCCCCGCGTCCAACCGGTGTTGCGCCGGCTGCAGGGCGTCCTGGTGGCGCGCAGCTACGTCATGTTGGCCTACGACGTGCGCGCCGAGTCGATGGAGAGGGCGGTGAGTCTCACCCCCGGCATCGAGTCGCCCACGGTGTCGCCGCTGCACCGGGAGGGCTGGGTGGCCGTCCAGTCGATGACACCGCGCGCCGAGGTGCACCGGATCATGGACGAGCTGTACGCCATCGGCGCGCGCGGCATCCTCGTCACCGACATCCTCGCGTGCCGGATATGACCGCCGTCCCCCTGCCACGCGGCGCCGAACGCCGTGGCGTGCCGCCCTGGTTGGCGCTCGCACTGGTCGTGATCGGCGGAGCGGGGGCGGCGGCCCAGGTCGCCGTCAACGCCGAGCTGGGCACCCGGCTCGACTCGCCACTGTCGGCGACGGTCGTCAGCAACACGGTCGGCGGGGCGATCTTCGTCGTGGCGTTGTGCGTGTTCCCCCGGGTACGGGAGGGCGTCGCGAGGGCCTGGCGCGACCGGTTGCCGTGGTGGCTCTACACCGGCGGGATGTTCGGGGCCGTCTTCGTGTTCGCGGGCGCCTACGCCGGGCCGCTCGTGGGCGTCGCCGTGTTCACGGTGGCGCAGGTCTGTGGGAACTCGCTGGGAGCACTGGCGACCGACGCCGCCGGACTGGGACCCGGCGGCCGGTTGCGGGTGACCCCGGCGCGCCTGTTGGCGGCGTTGTCGGCGATCGGCGCGGTGGCGGTGGCCCAGGCGGGCCGGGACGTGACCGGCCGGATGTGGTGGCTGGTGCCGGTGATCATGGTGATCGGCGCGTCCCTGGCGTTGCAGGGCGCGTTCAACGGGCGGGTCAACGAGATCACCGGGAACCCCGTGTCGACCGGGTTCGTCAACTTCGTGTCCGGTACCGGTGTGCTGTACGTGGTCACCGCCGTCATCGCGGTGCTGGGCGGCGTCCCCGGTGTCACGCTCCCCGCCGAACCGTGGCTGTACCTGGGCGGGGTCTTCGGGGCGGCACTGGTCGTGTTCTCGATGATCGCGGTACGGGTGATCGGGGTGCTGCGCATGGCCCTGGGCATCCTGGCGGGGCAGCTCGCGGGCGCACTGGTGCTGGACGTCGTGCTGGGACACCCGCCCTCGCCGTGGGTGGCGGCGGGGGTCCTGTTGACGGCGGGCGCCGTGGCGCTGGCGAGCATGTCGCGTGCGGCGCAGACTGGTACCTCACCGGGACAGCCCGTAGCCTCGAAGCATGAATCTGTCAGACGTTCGTGATCTGATCACCGGAGCCGACTCGGTCACCGTGCTCACCGGTGCCGGTGTCTCGACCGAGTCGGGCATCCCGGACTACCGCGGGCCGAAGGGCGCCTGGACCACCGACCCCGATTCGGCGAAGTACGTCGACATCGAGTACTACGTCCGGGATCCGGAGATCCGCCGCCGGTCGTGGCTGCGCCGGGGCGAGCATCCGGCGTGGACGGTGGAGCCCAACCCCGCCCACCACGCCCTCGTGGAGCTGGAGAAGACCGGCCGCCTACGGGCACTCATCACCCAGAACATCGACGGTCTGCACCAGAAGGCGGGTTCCAGTCCCGAGGCGGTGCTGGAGATACACGGCAACATCTTCGGCGTCGAGTGCATGGAGTGCGACGCGTTGACCACGATGCGGGCGGCCCTGGACCGCGTGGAGGCGGGCGAGCCGGATCCGCACTGCCTCGACTGCGGCGGCATGTTGAAGTCGACGACCATCTTCTTCGGACAGAACCTCAAGCCGGAGGTGTTGCGGGCCAGTGCCGAGGCGGCGGCCGACTGCGACGTGTTCGTCGCGGTGGGCACCTCGCTGACCGTGTTCCCGGCGGCCGGACTGGTCGACGTCGCGGTGCAGTCGGGGGCACGACTGGTGGTGTGCAACGCCGAACCGACGCCATACGACCGCAAGGCGACGGCGGTGGTGCGGGAACCGATCGGGGAGAGCCTGCCGGCGATCCTGGTCTGAGGCCCGCGTCTATCCCCGGTCGGGCGCCGATGATTCGGGAGTCCTAGCGGCGGGGTGTCCGGTGGGTCTCGGGGTTGGGCTGCCGCCGGTCTGGGTCGGGGTATCCCGGTCGCTCGTCCTCGGGCAGCGGGATCGACTTGTCCTCCTCGACCAGGTCGTCGCGAAGCGCGTCGGCGCGCCGGTCGGACTCCCGGGCGGGTTCGGAGCGGTGGCGTTCCTCGTCGGGGTCGGGTGCCTTCTCGTGGTGTTCCATGGGTTCCACGGTATGCAGGCTCCGGTCGGCCGGGGGCGGTTCCGCCGAATCGGTCACAGGGTGCCGGCGAAGTCCGTCACGTGTTTCAGCAGTGGTTCGGACGCCCGCGCCCAGCTGAAGTGGTCGAGCCTGGCTCCGGCCTCGGCGTGCGTGTAGTGGTGCTCGGTCAGTCGTGTCCCGGTGAGTTTCGCGGTGAGATGGCGCGACGTCGCGGGCGGTGTGAACCGGTCGCCGTCCACGGTGACCGCCAACAGGGGCAGCCCTATCAGTCCGAGCGCCGGGTCGAGGTCCTCGCCGCCGATCGGCACGAACCGTCCGAACCGGACGGTGTGTGCCCAGTCCCGGATGACGCCGCGGGTCTGGCGCCCCGCGAAGCCGTGACCGGGCCAGTGGCCGCGTACCCGGCTGGCGATCCGCATGCCGTGCGCCAGGGTGTACAGGACGGGCGCGCGCCGGCCGTACAGCGCGTGGTAGGGGATACCGCAGGCGACGAGTGCCAGCCCGTGTATTCCGCCCGGGTCGTCGCCGGTGTGCCGGCGCCGCGCCAGTAGCAGGCTCGCGATGTGGCCGCCGAGACTGTGGCCCATGAGCAGCACGGTCCGGTCGCCGAGGTCGGGGCGCAGTACGTGAAGCAGTTCCTCGGCGTCGTCGACCAGTTCGGCGTATCCGTAGTCGACGGTGCGGGTGGCCTTGGGGGTGCTGGTCCCGGTGCCGCGCAGGTCGGCGACGGTGACGTCGTATCCGAGGTCGTGGAGGGCGGTCGCCATCCGGCGGTAGTAACCGGCGGGGACGCCCATGGCGGGCAGCAGGACTACGGCGTGGCGGCCCGCGGCGGGGTAGCGGTGGTAGCCGAGCCGTTGGCCATCGCGGTGGAGGAAGTGCTGCTGGAAGCCGGTCACGCGGCAATGTTACTCGACGGTAATGAACTGTGGAGCGTGGCGGCGCGCAACACGTGATATATCGAACCCGAGGCATCCGCGTGGAGGCGCACACCCGACCCGCGGCGACCTGCCGGAGGCCCCGGTCAGGCGCGCCCGGACGGCGCGCCGCGGCCGAACTCGGTGGCCGACAGGACGGCGGGCGACATGCGCAACACCTCCACCCGTCCGGCCAGCGGAGTGTCCTCCACCGCGACCGTCACGCGGGTGACCACCGCCGCGCGTCCCTCCAACGTGATCGACAGGTGCTCCTCATCGACGCGACGCCACCGCAACGCCTCCACCTGGGAGGTTCCCGGCCTGGCGAACTCGTGACTGCCGGTGCCGTCCTCGTGGAAGCACAGCACCTCGTCCTCGAACGCGCTGTAGTACAGCCCCGAGCCCTCCGCCGACCACTCACCGATCACGACGTCGGTCACCGCCGCGTCGCCTCCCGGATCCGTCGCGCCGTGGTCAACGCCTCGCCGACGTCGCGGTGCTTGGCACGGGTCGGCAGTGTGAGGCCACCCGCGATGTCCACGTGGACGGTCGCCAGGCGCAACCACCGCTGCCGGCGCCCCTGAGTCACGCGCACGCTCTGGATCCGGGCGAGCGGGACCGCGACCAGGGTGGGGGAGATGCGGCCGGACCGGCAGACGAACAGGTCCTCCGTCAACCCCATGCCCAACGCGGGCCGTCCCACCGGCGCACACCACGACGCCCGCTTCGGCGCCGGCGCCAACGGCACGGCGAGGACGTCCGGGCCGGAGAGGGCCGTGGACGCGACACCACGGGCCTGCGCCAGGTCCCCGACCGGCAGCAGGAACGCCCCGGAGGTCTTCTCCTCGGGTCCGTCGCCAGAATGTCCCGCGTTGGCCGCCCGGACCTGGACCCAGCCCTTCCAGCGCCACAGCCGCGGCCAGCGGACGACCACCGCCGTGATCCGGTGCAACGGCACGGTCTGGGTGCGACGTTCGGTCAGGCCCCGGCGGATCCGCAACGAGTCCGCCGACGGGTACAGCCGGAAGTCGTAGTTGCCCGCCGCGCGGGCGATCGGCTGGAGCAGCGTCCCGGCGGTGGCGGTGATCAGGCCGGCCAGGCCGAAGAAGCTCATGTCGGGTTCCCACACGAACAGGGCCACGGTCACCGCCGCCGCGACCGGCACCACGACGAGTTGTGAGCTGAGCATCTGGCTGACCACGAGGTCGCGGGTCGCGACCACCAGCGCGGGGTCGTCCGGCTCGGTGGGGGTGTCCTGCGCCTCGTCGTCTTCGGTGGTGGCCTCGGGGAGGCGGCGTGACAGGTTCAGCAGTGTGGTGCGGAGTCGTTCGGCGGCCGGGAGCGGGAGGTAGGCCAGCGGCGCCTCGGTCTTGGTGCCGCCGGTGACCTCCATGCGCAGGTCCGCCAATCCCACCAGGCGGGCCAGCAGCGGTTGGCGTACCTCCACCGACTGGAGACGTTCCAGGGGGATGGTGCGGTGGCTGCGGATCAGTACGCCGGTGGTGATGCGCAGTTGGCCGTCGTGGAGCTGGTATCCGGTGTAGAACCAGGTCAGGGTCGCCCAGACGAGTCCCAGTACACCCACACCCAGCACGATCAGGGCGCCCACGTCCACGCCGAACCGGGCGAAGCCCTGCCATGAGATGGCCGCGATGACCACCCACAGCGTCTTCACACCGTGTAGTACGGGTGAGAACGGGTGGAGGCGGTGCCTGGGTGTTTCCTCGACGCCGGCGGCCTCGGCGGGTGCCTCGGTGTCGGTCTCGGTGCCGGGGGCGGGATCGTCGGCCGTCACAGTCCCTCACGTTCCCGTTCGGCGCGCGCGGCGAGCCGGTCCCGCAGACCCGCCGCGTCGTCCGGCGGGAGACCGGGGACCGTGGAGTCGCTGGTGGCCGCCGCGGTGTGCAGTTTGACGGTCGCCAGATCGAACATGCGCTGGAAGGGGTTGGCGCTGACGTCGATGAACTGCATGCGGTTGTAGGGCACGATCGACAGCCGTTTCGTCCATACGCCGTGCCTGATCAGCAGGTCGTCCTCCCGTTCGGCGTAGCCCCAGGACCTGACCGCGCGGCGGGTGAGCAGCGCGCGTACGAGCAGGATCGCGGCGGCGGTACCGGCGACGAGTTGCGGCCACGGGCCGGGCCACCACAGCCAGGCCGCCAGGGTGGCACCGGCGGCGAGGGGGACTCCCACGGCGAGCAGGCCGAGGATCCGTACCGGCACCAGCCGGGGGGACACCGGCCGCCAGTCGACGTCGCCGGGCCAGGTCTCCCATACGGGGTGCTGTGCTGACATCCGTCAAGCTTAGGGCGGCGGGGTGGGACCGGACGCGGTCACGGTGGGTCGACCGGGAGCGCGGTGGTCTGGAGTGGGAATCCGCGGCGGGTGAGGAAGTCGCTGAGGAATTCATGATGGTCGTCACACGCGAGCCACGTCTTGTGCCGGTCGCCGGTGTGGATGGCGGGGTTGCGCCAGCGGAGCTGCCGGGTGGCGGTGTTGCGGCAGCGTCGGGCGGAGCAGATCCGGTCGGTGTCGGTCACCCGACCAGTGTGACCGACGGCCGCGGGGTGGTGCGGTGGCCGGTGGCGGCGGGAACGGCGACCCCGCCACGCGGTTGGCGGGATCGCTGAATAATGGGGCGGTGGGGCCGGGTGCGCCGGCGTCACGACCGGGCAGGGCGGGCGACCGCCGCTTAACTAAGATCGTCGGGACAGCTCGACGCGACTGGAGGCCACCGCATGACCGACACCGAGCCGACCCGCACTCCGGCGCAGGACGCCGAGCTGCTCGAAAAGGCGTTGTTCGAGATCAAGCGGGTCATCGTCGGTCAGGATCGCATGATCGAGCGGATGTTCGTGGCGTTGCTGGCGCGTGGCCACTGTCTGCTGGAGGGTGTGCCGGGTGTGGCCAAGACCCTGGCGGTGGAGACGCTTGCGCGGGTGGTCGGCGGCAACTTCGCCCGGATGCAGTTCACCCCCGACCTGGTTCCGGCCGACATCATCGGTACCCGGATCTACCGGCAGTCGAGTGAGAAGTTCGACGTCGAACTGGGGCCGGTCTTCGTCAACTTCCTGCTGGCCGACGAGATCAACCGTGCGCCCGCGAAGGTGCAGTCGGCGATGTTGGAGGTCATGAGCGAGAAGCAGGTGTCGATCGGGGGCGAGACCCACAAGGTGCCCGATCCCTTCCTCGTCATGGCGACTCAGAACCCGATCGAGCAGGAGGGTGTGTATCCGCTGCCGGAGGCGCAGCGTGACCGGTTCCTGTTGAAGATCGTGGTGGGTTACCCGACCGACGCCGAGGAGCGGGAGATCGTCTACCGGATGGGTGTGGCGCCGCCGCGGCCGGAGCCGGTGTTCCAGGCCGACGACATCCTGCGGTTGCAGGCGAAGGCCGACGGCATCTTCATCCACAACGCCCTGGTGGACTACGCGGTGCGGCTGGTGTTGGCGACCCGTCGTCCGGCGGACTTCGGGGCGGGCGACGTGGCGGGGCTGATCCAGTATGGTGCGAGTCCGCGCGCGTCGCTGGGGCTGATCCGGGCGACCCGGGCGTTGGCGGTGCTGCGGGGTCGCGACTACGCGTTGCCGCAGGATCTCCAGGACATCGCCGCCGACGTGCTGCGGCACCGGTTGGTGTTGTCCTATGACGCCTTGGCCGACGGGGTTCCGGCGGAGGACATCGTGGAGCGGGTGATGGCGGCGGTGCCGCCGCCGACGGTGACGCCGCGGCAGGACGCCGACGCGCGGCAGCAGCATCACGTGCCGCCGCACGGTGGTGTGACGACCCATCAGTCTCCCGGCGGCCAGTCGCCGTCGAGGCCGGCGGGGTCGGGTTGGCCGGCGCCGGAGAGCCGGTAAGCCGTGCGGGACGCCGAACTCCTGGCGTTGAGCCGGGGTGCCGGGCGGGGGAAGAACGCCGTCGAGCAGCTCAACCACCTCCAGTTGTTGATCAACAACAAGTTGGACGGGCTGCTGCACGGCGACTATCTGGGGTTGCTGCCCGGTCCGGGAACCGAGCCGGGTGAGTCGAGGGAGTACCGCCCCGGCGACGACGTCCGGCACATGGACTGGCCGGTGACGGCCCGTACGACGACCCCTCACGTGCGTACCACGATCGCCGACCGGGAGTTGGAGACGTGGATGGCGGTGGACCTGTCGGCGAGTCTGGACTTCGGTACCGCCAGGTGCCTGAAGCGGGACCTGGCGGTGGCGGCGACCGCGGCGATCGCGCATCTGACGGTGCGCGGTGGGAACCGGATCGGTGCGGTGCTGGGTTCGGGTGGGCCGCCTTCGGTGGTGCCGGCGGCGCCGGGGCACTCGGGTGCACAGTTGTTGCTGCGGAAGGTCGCGGCGATGCGGCCGGAGCTGCCGTCGACGAGTGGCCGGTGGGGGCGGCGGAAGGTGGTGGCTCCGGGCCGGACCGATCTGTCGGTGTTGGTGGACAGGCTGCACCGGCCGCCTCGGCGGCGGGGGTTCGCGGTGGTGATCTCGGACTTCCTGGCGGAGGACGGTTGGGAGCGTCCGATCAGGAAGTTGTCGGTGCGGCACGACGTGTTGGCGATCGAGATCGTCGATCCCCGTGAACTGTCGCTTCCGGACGTGGGGATCATTGAGTTGATCGATCCCGAGACCGGTGTGGTGCAAGAGATCCAGACCGGTGATGCAGAGTTTCGCCGTAGATACGCGGAGGCGGCGGCCCGGCAGCGCGAGCAGATCGCGGCGTCGTTGCGCAGGGCCGGGGCCGCCCGGTTGCGGTTGTCCACCGATTCGGACTGGTTGCGCGACATCGTCCGGTTCGTCGCTTCGCAGCGTCACGCTCGTACGAGAGGAACGACCCGTTGATCCGGTTTCTTGAACCGTGGTGGCTGCTGGCGGTCTTGCCGGTGTTGGCGCTGATCGGCCTGTACGTGTACGCGCAGTTGCGGCGGAAGTCCTACGCGGTGCGGTTCAGCAACGTGGAGTTGTTGAGCCGGATCGCGGCGAAGGGACCCGGGTGGCGTAAGCACCTGCCGGCAGCGGTGTTGCTGGGTGCGCTGCTGGTGATGTCGACGGGGATGGCGCGGCCGTCGGTGGACACACAGGAGCCCACGGAGCGGGCGACGATCATCCTGGCGTTGGACGTGTCGTTGTCGATGGAGGCCGAGGACGTCTCTCCGACCCGGTTCGAGGCGATGAAGGAGGCGGCGGGCGAGTTCGTGACGGAGTTGCCGCCGCAGTACAACGTGGGGTTGGTGTCGTTCGCGAAGTCGGCGAACGTGGTGGTGTCGCCGACGAAGGACCGCAACCAGATCAAGTCGGCGATCGAGGGGTTGTCGCTGGACAGGGCGACGGCGCTGGGTGAGGCGATCTTCTCGTCGTTGCAGGCGATCCAGTCGGTGCCGCCGGACGGTACGCAGGAGTTGGCGCCGGCGCGGATCCTGTTGCTGTCGGACGGGTACCGCACGGCGGGCCGGTTGGTGGAGGACGGCGCGGAGGCCGCGGAGGCGGCGAACGTGCCGGTGTCGACGATCGCGTTCGGGACCGACGCCGGGACGGTGGAGATCGACGGTCAGGTGACTCCGGTTCCGGTGGACCGGCAGACGCTGGCGGACGTGGCGGAGTTGACCGGGGGCACCTTCTACGAGGCGGCGTCGGTGGAGGAGCTCAAGGACGTCTACGCCGACATGGGTTCGTCCATCGGGCATCGCACGATCGCGGTGGAGATCGCGCAGTGGTTCATCGGGGTGGCGTTGGTGTTGGCGTTCGCGGCGGTCGTCATGAGTCTCATGTGGACTTCTCGGGTGCCTTGACGGCGGCCCGCGGGTGTGCATCCGGGACGGTCGGCGGCGTCGGCGCAGGGCACCGGGACAGCCGTCACCTGGCTCCGCGTACGATCTGAGGCGTCGTTGACCGTGCGTTACCGAAGGAGGTTCGGGCCGTGCCTCGGACCGTGCTTGTCACTGGCGGAAATCGTGGAATCGGTTTGTCGATCGCGCAGGCGTTCGCCAAACAGGGCGATCGGGTGGCGGTGACACACCGCGGCAGCGGCGCTCCGGACGGCCTGTTCGGTGTGCGGTGCGACATCACCGACACCGCCGAGGTCGATGCCGCGTTCACCGAGGTGGAGAACGAGTTGGGGCCGGTGGAGGTCCTGGTGGCCAACGCCGGGATCACCGACGACACGCTCCTGTTGCGCATGAAGGACGAGCAGTTCGACCGGGTGATCGACACGAACCTGGCGGGGGCGTTCCGGTGTGCGCGCCGCGCCTCGGCCAAGATGCTGCGCGCGAAGTTCGGCAGGATGATATTCATCTCCTCGGTCGTGGGGTTGTACGGCAACCCCGGGCAGGTCAACTACGCCGCCAGCAAGGCGGGGCTGGTGGGGGTGGCCCGTTCCATCACCCGGGAGCTGGGCAGCCGCAACATCACGGCGAACGTGGTGGCGCCGGGCTACGTCGAGACCGACATGACCGCCGAGCTGCCGGTCGCGCAGCGTGATGCATACGCTAAGGCGATACCGGCGGGGCGTTTCGCCACCGGTGAGGAGATCGCCAACGCGGTGTGCTGGTTGGCGTCGGACGGGGCCGGTTACGTCAGCGGCGCGGTGATCCCGGTCGACGGCGGCCTCGGAATGGGCCACTGACGAGTGGTGTGGCAACGGAAGTCTGAGCTGAAGGAGTGCATGTGCCCGGTTTGCTGAATGGGAAGCGTTTGCTGATCACCGGTCTGATCACCGAGCAGTCTTTGGCGTTCGGCGTCGCGAGACTCGCCCAGGAGGAGGGCGCCGAGGTCGTACTCACCGGTTTCGGGAGACTGTCGCTGGTCAACCGGATCGCCGCGCGCCTTCCCAAACCCGCCCCGGTGATCGAGCTGGACGTGACCGACACCGCGCAGCTGGACGGCCTCGCCGCGCAGGTACGGGAACACACCGACGGCCTCGACGGCGTGCTGCACTCCATCGCCTTCGCGCCGCCGTCGGCGCTCGGCGGCGGTTTCCTGACGGCCCCGTGGGAGGACGTGGCGACGGCACTGCAGGTGTCGGCGTTCTCGTTCAAGTCGCTGGCGGTCGCCACACTGCCGCTGCTGACGCCCGGCGCCGGCATCGTCGGCATGGACTTCGACGCCAGGCAGGCGTGGCCGGTCTACGACTGGATGGGCGTCGCCAAGGCCGGCCTGGAGTCGGTGACGCGGTACCTGGCCCGCGACCTCGGACCCAAGGGCATCCGGGTCAACCTGGTCGCCGCCGGACCCCAGCGCACCATGGCCGCCAAGTCGATCCCCGGATTCGAGCAGTTCGAGCGTGCCTGGCAGGAGCGGGCACCATTGGGGTGGAGCCTCACCGACTCGACGCCGGTCGCCAAGGCGGCGCTGATGTTGATGTCGGACTGGTTCCCGGCCACCACCGGTGAGATCGTTCACGTCGACGGCGGTTTCCACGCCGTGGGCGTGCCGGTCGGCGACGCGTGATGTACCGTCGCGCCGCGCTTTCGGGAGACCACTACACGAGTTCCGGGAATTCTTCGACCTCATGACCTACGACGCATTGCTGATCGTCTCTTTCGGCGGACCCGAGAGCACCGCCGACGTGCTGCCGTTCCTGCGGAACGTCACCCGGGGGAGAGGCATCCCCGAGGAGCGGCTCGCCGAGGTCGCCGAACACTACTACCACTTCGGCGGTGTCTCACCGATCAACCAGTGGTGCCGTTCGCTGATCCAGGCACTGCAGGCCGACTTCGCCGCCAACGGAGTGAACCTGCCGATCTACTGGGGCAACCGCAACTGGCCGCCCATGCTCGTCGACGCGGTGCAGCGCATGACCGGTGACGGCGTCAAACGGGCGTTGGCGTTCACCACGAGCGCCTACGGCTCGTACTCCTCGTGCCGCCAGTACCTGGAGGATCTGGCGGCCGCCCGGGCGGCGGTCGGGAGCCGGGCGCCGGTGATCGACAAGATCCGGCACTTCTTCGACCACCCCGGGTTCGTGCAGCCCTTCGCCGACCACCTGCGGCACTCCATCGACCAGGTGCCGGCCGAGGCCGAGGGCCACACCCGCGTGCTGTTCACGGCCCACTCGATCCCGCTCGCGATGAACGACGTGTCGGGTCCGGAGGGCGCGCGTTACACCGACCAGGTCGCCGAGACCGCGTCGCTGGTGATGGAGGCCGCCCGGTCACGGCTGCCCTACGACGTGGTGTGGCAGTCACGGTCCGGGCCGCCGGAGTCGAAGTGGCTGGAACCCGACGTCAACGACCACCTGGAGCGGCTGGCCGCCGAGGGTGTCAAGGCGGTCGTGGTGTCACCGATCGGTTTCCTCAGCGACCACCTCGAGGTGCTGTGGGACCTCGACAACGAGGCGGCCGAGACCGCGCGCCGACTCGGCATGTCCTACCACCGGGCGGGAACGCCGGGCCTGGACGCCAGGGTGGTGACGATGGTGCGGGAGTTGGTCGCCGAACGCACCGACGGTGTCGCGGTGAAGCGGCTCGGGAAACTGCCGTTGTGGAACCCCAACGACGACGGCTGCTGTCCCGCGCGCCGCCCGCCGGGCATGGGCCGCTGACCGCGGACGCCGGCGATGAACGACAAGGCGGCGCTCATCGGACCCGCGGTGCGGTTGGTGCCGTGGCTGCGGGCCTGGCGTGCGGGCGGGGTCTCACTGGACGACGTGGTCACCGCGATCACCGGTGGGGGCCTGTCGGGAGTCGACCAGCACGTCGTCGACACCGCGGCGCCGGAGGTCCCGCAGTCGTTGATGAACGGGTTGGCGGTGTTGTCGGCGGTCCCCGCCGACGACATCCGGCTGGTGTTGCCGGTCCCCGGCGACGTCCGGGGGCTGCCCCGGGCCGGACGGTTCACCGAACTGGCCCTCGCCTCGGGTGAGGCCGTCCGAGCCGGGAGGGTCGGGCTGGTGCCGCAGTGGCGGCACCACACGTCCGGGTCCGGTGACAGCTGGTCGACACTGACGTGGTGGCGGTGCGAGCTGCCGGATGAGCTGCCGCCGGTGGAGGTCGTCCCGGTCGGTGAGGCCGACCTGGCGCTGTCCGAGGCGCTGCGCGAGTGCACCCGCAGGCTCACCGCCCTGGACGTGGCGGCGTGGAACGGGGGCGGCGGCGAGCTGGCCGGCCTGCGTGACTTCGCCGAACGTCAGTTGCCCACCGGTTTCGACTCGCGCGCCCGGCTGCTGTACGCGCGCTCGCTGTTCCTGGACCACGCCCTGGAGGTCGCGCGGCGCGACGGCATGGGGGGTGCGGTCACCGCCGCCGAGGCCCAGGCCAGGTCGGAGGCGTTGCGTCCGCTGGCCGCCGCGTGCCGACAGGCCATCGGGGCGGCTTGCCACGCTCGGATAGGTTGGTGACCTGTCGCCCGACCAGGCGACACATGCGGATCTCTTCGATTCATGACAGGCTATATAGGTGGAGTGGATTATCTGGCTGTTGGTGGCCATCGGTTTGGGAATCGCCGAACTGTTCACCCTCAGCTTCGTCCTGTTGATGCTGGGCGGCGGTGCGGTGGCCGCGGCCATCGCGGCGGCCCTGGGTGCCCCGGTGGAGATCCAGGCACTGGTGTTCACCGTGGTGTCGATCCTGGCGCTGGTGGTGGTCCGCCCGGTGGCGCGCCGGATGCGGGAGAACCGCACCGACCCGGCCGCGGGCATCGGCCTTCAGGCGTTGGAGGGCGGCAGCGCGCTCGTGCTGGAACGCACCGACAACCATAACGGTTTGATCAAGATCGACGGGGAGACGTGGACCGCCCGTTCGTTCGACGGCGACCAGGTACTGGAACCGGGAGAAGAAGTGAAGATAGTGGAAATCCGCGGCGCGACCGCGATGGTGTGGAGGCAACCGTAATGGACAATCCGATCGGTCTGCTCTTCGTGGGCCTGGTGGCCCTACTGGTGATCATCGCGTTCTTCAAGATGGTCAAGATCGTGCCGCAGCAGCAGGAGTTCATCGTCGAACGGCTCGGGAAGTACACCCGGACCCTCACGCCCGGAATGAACTTCCTGGTGCCGTTCCTGGACGCGGTCCGCGGCCGCATCGACAAGCGCGAGCAGGTCGTCAGCTTCCCGCCGCAGCCGGTGATCACCTCCGACAACCTCGTGGTCTCGATCGACACCGTCATCTACTACATGGTGACCGACTCGGTGCGCGCCACCTACGCCATCGCCAACTACCTGCAGGGTGTGGAGCAGTTGACGGTGACGACGCTGCGTAACGTCGTCGGTTCCATGGACCTGGAGACGGCGCTGACCAGCCGCGACACCATCAACAGTGCGCTTCGCGTCGTGCTCGACGAGGCCACCGGCAAGTGGGGCATCAAGGTGACCCGGGTGGAGATCAAGGCGATCGACCCGCCGCCGAGCGTGCGTGACTCGATGGAGAAGCAGATGCGCGCCGAACGCGACAAGCGCGCCGCGATCCTGACCGCCGAAGGGAACCGGCAGTCGCAGATCCTGTCGGCCGAGGGTGAGCAGCAGGCCGCGATCCTGCGCGCCCAGGGTGACCGGCAGGCCCGGATCCTGCAGGCGGAGGGTCAGAGCAAGGCGATCGAGACGGTGTTCTCGGCGATCCACCGCTCCAACCCCGACGAGAAGCTGCTCGCCTACCAGTACCTCCAGACGCTGCCGCAGATCGCCGCGGGTGCCTCGAACAAGGTGTGGGTGGTCCCGGCCGAGCTGACCCGGGCGCTGGACGCGTTCGGCAACGCCATGGGTGGGGTCACCGGCGGCATCGGCGGCGGATTCGCCTCCCGTGCCGACTCCGACCGGGACGACGTCGAGGACGTCGAGGACGAGGAGGTGGAGGAATCCGACACCGAGCCGGAGCCGGACTCCGCCGAGACCCGCAGGCTGCCCGCCTCGCCGCACGTGTCGGCGCCCGACTTCACCGCCGGTGACGCGGCCCGTCAGGTGCTCGACACCCCGCCGATCCCGCCGACCGGGACGATGCCGGTTCCGCCGCCGCCTCCGGTGGGTGGCACCGCGCCGCTGCCGCCGCCTCCGCCGCCGGCACCGCCGCGGCCCGACCAGCCGCCGCCGGTCTGACCGACGATTCGACGGCCCCGTCCCGGTTCACCGGGGCGGGGCCGTCGCCGTGTGGGTCAGGTCCCGTCGCGGCGGGGGAGCGCGTTGCGCAACCGGATGCCGGAGAATCCGGCGGTCGACCCCACCACCTCGTCCCACCACGGCCACAGCCGGTCCACCACCCGCAGTTGGATGTCCGCCTCGGCGTGCAGCGCGAACAGGTCGCCGACCGGTTCTGCGGGCCCGAGCGGTGTGACCGGTGAGGTGCTGACCCAGGCGGCGGCACCGTAGACGGCCGACTCGGCGGGCCCGAGCGGACGGAACGCCTCGGCGGGCATCCGGTACGCGAACAGGCGGTGGTCGGCCATGGCGGCGAGCCATCCGTATTCGACGGTGTGGACTCGTGGCGCGCCGGGGCCCAGCAGCCGGTCCCGGTCGGCGGGGGTGGTGTCGGGTTCGGCCCACGCCATCGCGCGCGGGCAGTGCCTCGGGAACCAGTAGTCGCAGGACCGGGCGTGGTCCACGGCCCACACGTACGCCGGTTCGACGCGCTGGGTCGCGGCCCGGCGCGGCGTGAACCGGTCGATGTGCGGGTCCTCGGAGAAGTGCAGGAGTTCGCCTGGACGGGGGCGCATGACGTCAGGCTACGACACGCCTCCTCAAGACCCGAACTCTTATCCGGTCGGGGGTTCTCCGGGCGGTGCCAACGGCAGGACGAACCTGAACACGGTGCCGGCGCCGGGCTCGCTGTCGAGTTCGACACGTCCGCCGTGTGACTCCACTATCGACTTCACGATCGACAGGCCCAGCCCGGTGCCGCCGGTGTCCCGCGACCGGGAGTCGTCGGCGCGATAGAACCTGTCGAACACGCGCGGCCGGTGCTCGGGGGCGATGCCGGGCCCGTTGTCGGCGACCGACACCACGGCCACGGGGCCGTGCTGTTCGGCCACGACCCACACGCTGGTGCCCGGCGGAGTGTGGGTGCGGGCGTTGGTCAGCAGGTTCCCGACGACCTGCCGCAGCCGGGCGTCGTGGCCCATCACGATCAGCGGCGCCGGTGCGCGTACCGCGATGTCGTGGCCGTCGTCGGTGGCGCGCGCGTCGTCCACGGCGTCGTAGGCCAGTTGCCGCAGGTCCAGGCGCCGCAGGGTCGGCGACGTCTCCTGGTCGAGTCGCGCCAGCAACAGCAGGTCGTCGACCAGCGCGGCCATGCGGTGGCTCTCGCCCCGGATGCGTCCCATGGCGCGGTCGAGCGTCGGCCCCGGAGGCGCGCCGCCCGACTCGTACAGTTCGGCGTAGCCGCTGATCGCCGCCAGCGGGGTGCGCAGCTCGTGGGAGGCGTCGGCGACGAATCGGCGCAACCGGGCCTGTTGGGTGTCGCGTTGCGTGATCGCGTCCACGAGTTTGGACACCATGATGTTGAGCGCGGTCGCGAGTTTGCCGATCTCGGTGCGTTCGCTGTGGGAGGGGAGCCGCCGGGTCAGGTCGCCGTCGGCGACGCCGACTGCGGCGTCGATCATGTCGGTCACCGGCCGCAGGCCGCGCCGGGTGATCCACCAGGCGGCGCCGATGCCGACGACCAGGACGGAGGTGACCGTCACGATCATGACGAACATGAGATCCTGCTGGACCGCGTCGACCTCGACCATCGGCATGGCCGCGACCATGGTCACCGGTATCGCACGGAGCCGGGGCGCGAACAGCGGGGATATCGGCTGCGACCGCATCCGGTAGTCGACCCCGTGGTCGAAGGAGCCGACCCTGACCGGGTCGAGGACGGTTCCCGGGTCCTCCTGCAGTGCCGGAAGTGCCAGCGGCTGATCGGGGTAGCCGGCCGGGACGGCGTGTAGCAGCTTCCCGTCGGGTCCGAAGAACATCACCGCGATCGGCTGGTACGCGGCCGGTTCGGTGTCGCTGGCGGTGGTGATGTCATCGGTGCTGATGATGTCGGACGCCTGGTGCATGAACTCCGACAACTGGGCGTCGATCCGGCTGGTCATGACCCTGGTGACGGCCCCGATGGCGACCGAACCGATGACGAACGTCGCCGCGCACAGCAGCGCCGCCATCGCCAGGATCAGTCGGGTCTTGATCGCCATGTCAGGGCCGGGGCACCCGCAGGATGTACCCGGCTCCCCGGACCGTGTGGATGAGCGCGGGATCGGTGGAGTCCACCTTGCGGCGCAGGTACGAGATATAGGTCTCCACTATGGAGCTGTCGGCCTCGGTCTCGTAGCCCCACACGTGCCGCAACAGGTCGGCGCGGGACAGCACCTTGTTGCTGTTGACCGCCAGATGGTGCAGCAGCCGGAACTCGGTGGGGGACAGGTCGATGGGGCGGCTTCCCCGCCACACCTGCCGGGAGTCCATGTCCAGGACGATGTCGGCCACCGCGACGGTGTTACCGAAGGAGCCGGTCCTGTCCATGGTGCGGCGCAGTACCGCCTCCACGCGCAGGCACAACTCCTCCAGCCTGAACGGTTTCGTCAGGTAGTCGTCGCCGCCCGCGCCGAATCCGTCTCGCAGGTCGGTGGGGGCGTCCCGCGCGGTCAGGAACACGATGGGCACCTGATGTCCCGCCGCCCGCAGCCGCGCCGCCACGACGAAACCGTTGAAGTCGGGCAGGTTCACGTCCAGCACCATCAGGTCCGGCCGGGCCTGCGTGGCGACCTGCATGGCCTCCGACCCCGATCTGGCCACCTGCACCTGGTAACCGGCGAAGGTCAACGAGTCCAGCAGCAACTCCGCCAGGACCGGTTCGTCGTCGACGACCAACAGTCTCGCCGGGGTCCCGTCCTCGTGTCGCGGAGCCGAGGGACGGCCCGAGGCCGGCTGATCGACCCTGGGACCGGGACTTCCCGTCACGTCACGCTCAAAGTGCTGGTGCGGCATCAGCCCATTGTCACCTACCCGACCGAGGCCGCCACATCGTGATCATGAGAGGCCACCCACATGCGGTCAGCCGACCCGCCTGGCGCGCTCGGTGGCGGCACGCTTCTCCAGGTCGGAGTCCTCGGAGTTGCGGCTCAACACCACCGAACCCCCGACGGCCAGCGGCAGCAGCAGCCAGTCCAGCGGCCGCAACCGTTCACCCGCGAACATGAGCCGTTCCCCCTCGGTGACGCCCAGTTCGACGGCCCGCGCCTCGGCGGCCTCGACCAACTCGCCGTGAGTCCGGGACGCCCCGCCGGGCAGCCCCGTCAAGGCGGTCGTGTCGGCGCCCACCGGCGTGGGCGGCGTGAACCGGTCACCGTGGCCACGGACCTCGGCCAGGAAGTCCACCATGCCGCCGGTCTTCGCCGTCTCCGCCGCCTCACCACGCAGACCCACCGCCAGGGGAGCCGTCGAGACGACGTAGACCTGGTCGGCGTTCTCCGGTTCGTCCATCAGGTCCTCGGAGACGAACGCGATGTCGGCGGGGCCCTCGGCGAGGTGTCCCACCGCCAACCCGGCGCGCCAGTGCGCGACCATGATCGCCCCGGCGAGCCAGTGCGGCGGCAGGCGCAGCACCCCGACCGCGCCGGCGTCCAGGCCGGCCTCGTCCACCAGCAGGTTCGCGGTCTTGGCCACCCAGTTGTCGAACGTCAGGTAGGAGAGTTCGGTGCGTTCGCCGGTGGCGTCGTCGTAGTAGGTGATGAACGGGCGGGCCGGGTCGGCGGCGGCCGCCCGATCGAACAGCGTGGCGATGTCCATGCCCGCGATTGTGCCCGCCGTGTCGCCTCAGGCGTCGTGGGGCAGGCCCAACTCGGCCGGGTCGGCCGTGAGGTACCGCTGGATCGTCGGCCCGTACATCACCGCGAGCGCGTCGGCGTCCATCGCGCGTAGCGCCCGGAAACCCATGAGGTTGCGGGTCAGCGCCAGCCCCAGCAACTGGGAGGCGATCATGCTGCCGCGGGTCTCCACGTGGTCCACCGGCACGTCCAGATGCCGCACCGCGTTCTTGATGATGTGATTGATCACGAACTGTTCCACGAGGGTGGACATCGTGCGGTGGTTGATCGCCGAACGCAGGAACGCCGCCGCGCGGTTGCCGCCGGGGGAGTCCCAGATCCCGATGAAGGTGCGGACCAGTCGCTCACCCACGCCCTCCACACCCGGGCCGAAGACCGTGGGCACCAGGTCGGCTGGGTCGAACGGCGCCTCGACCGCGGCCAGGAACAAGCGGTCCTTGGTACCGAAGTAGTGGTGGATCAGCGCCGGGTCGACCCCGGCGGCGGCGGCGATCCGGCGCAGCGAGCCCCGCTCGAACCCGTCCGCGGCGAAGACGTCGCGTGCGGCGGCGAGGATCTCCTCGCGGGTGTCGGGGCTGCCGGGCCGGCGGCCACTGCGTTTCGGTGCGTTCGCCACGACACGAAACCCTAGCCACCGGCCGTGGTCGCGTGATGCGGGGCCGGTCGGGGCGCGTGACGGATCATGCTCTCGTCCGGCCCCGTGTCGCCGAGGCCGTGCCGGTCGGTCAGAATCGAGCCGTGGGAGCACAGTCGTCACTTTCCCCCGGCATCGCCGACCGGCTCAAACGCGACGCCGCGGGGCTGGTCGCCGCGATCGTCCAGCGACACGACACCGGGGAGGTGCTGATGCTGGCGTGGATGGACGACGAGGCACTGCACCGCACCCTGACGACCGGCAGGGCCACCTACTACTCGCGCAGCCGACAACGGTACTGGGTCAAGGGCGAGACCTCGGGGAACGTGCAGCGGGTCGTGTCGGTCGCGCTCGACTGCGACGGTGACGCCCTGCTGGTCCGTGTCGACCAGCACGGGCCCGCGTGCCACACCGGCACCGCCACCTGCTTCACCGGCCATGAACTGCCCGTGGAGGTCGAGTCGTGACCGACCGGCGCGGTATGGCGTCGGCGGTGGTGTCCGGGATGGCCGCCGCCGGTGTCGGCTGGTACGCCGCCACCCGCACCTGGCGGGAGGTCGTCCGTGATCGCCCGTTCCCGCTCCCGGACGAGGTCGTCGCGCAGACCGGCGGCGCGATCGCGCCGTGGGCGGTACCGGCGGCGCTGGTGGCGTTGGCGGCGGCCGTGGCACTGGTGGCCACCGGTGGTGTCGCCCGGCGGGTGGTCACCGTGGTGTGGGCGGCGGCCGGGCTCGCCTCGGCGGCGGCCGGCGTGGTCGGTGTGGTCGAGGCCCCGGGCGTCTGGCCCGCGGTCGTGGCGGGCGCCGGTGTGGCGGTCGTGGTCGTCGCCGGGTGGGCGTGGCGGCGCCACCGCGACTGGCCGGGGATGTCGGCGCGCTACGACGCGCCCGGGCGTCGGGACGCCGGCCCCGCAGATCCCGCCGACCCGGCGGCGCTGTGGGACGCCCTGGACCGGGGCGGCGACCCGACCCGGCCCACCTGACCCTCCATTCCCGAACGTCACACCGGGCACGCCGGTCACGCCTCCACCGATACCGGTGCGGTGAGTGAAGATCCGCTTCACAGCGGGTCGCCACCGGAGCCGTCGGACCCACGCGCTAGGCTGCCGACACGGTACTAGGCGGGTCTGGGACTCGCCTGGGTAGCAGGTGGAGAGTTGGCCTAGTATCGCGAAAACGGCGCCGGGAGAGGAGTGCGCGCGTTGAGTGTGCTCGACGAAATAGTCGCCGGAGTCGCCGCCGACGTGGCGAAACGGCAACAGCGGATCCCTATTGAACAGATTCGGTCCATCGCGGAGAAGACGCCTCCGGCCCTGGACGCCTTCGGCGCCCTGCGACAGCCGGGCGTCGGTGTCATCGCCGAGGTGAAGCGGTCGTCGCCGTCGAAGGGCTCCCTCGCGGAGATCCCCGACCCGGCGCAGCTGGCGGGCGAGTACGCCGCCGGCGGAGCGCGGGCGATCAGCGTACTGACCGAGGAGAACTACTTCCGCGGCAGCCTGGACGACCTCGACGCGGTACGCGCCGCGGTGCGGATTCCGGTGCTGCGCAAGGATTTCATCATATCCAGTTACCAGGTTCACGAGGCCCGCGCCCACGGTGCCGACCTGGTGCTGCTGATAGTCGCGGCCCTGGAGCAGAACGCCCTGGTCGCGCTGCACGAACGTATCGAGTCGCTCGGCATGACCGCGTTGGTGGAGATCCACGACGAGGAGGAGGCCGACCGGGCGCTCGCCGCCGGGGCCAAGGTCATCGGCGTCAACGCGCGTGATCTGCGGACGCTGAAGGTCGACAGGTCGGTGTTCGAGCGCATCGCGCCCGGTCTGCCCGCCGACGTCGTCAAGATCGCCGAGTCCGGGGTCCGGGAGACCCGTGACCTGCTCCGTTACGCCTCCGTGGGTGCCGACGCGGTCCTCATCGGCGAGGGCCTGGTGACGGACAAGAGCCCGCGTGAGGCGGTCGCCGCGATGGTGACGGCGGGAAGCCACCCCTCCACACCGAGGCCGGTGCGATGAGCGCCGGGCAGGCCGACCGCCTGGGACACTGGGGGAGGTTCGGCGGACGGTTCGTGCCCGAGGCGCTGATCGCCGCACTCGACGAGCTGGAGACCGGGTGGCGCAAGGCATGCGCCGACGAGGAGTTCCGGTCCGAACTGGACCGGATGCTGCGTGAGTACGCCGGCCTGCCGTCGATGTTGTACGAGGCGCGGCGGTTGTCGGAGCACGCGGGCATCCGGATCCTGCTCAAGCGCGAGGACCTCAACCACACCGGAGCCCACAAGATCCGCAACGTGCTGGGACAGGCGCTGCTGGCCAAGCGGCTCGGCAAGCCCAGGGTGATAGCCGAGACCGGCGCGGGGCAGCACGGCGTGGCCAGCGCGACCGCGGCGGCCTACCTCGACCTCGAATGCACCGTCTACATGGGAGCGGAGGACGTCCGGCGCCAGGCGCTCAACGTGGCGCGGATGCGGATGCTGGGCGCCGAGGTCGTCTCGGTGGAGACGGGTTCCCGAACCCTCAAGGACTCCATCAACGAGGCGCTGCGCGACTGGGTGTCGAGCGTGGACACGACCCACTACCTGCTCGGAACCGTGGCGGGACCACACCCCTTCCCGACCCTGGTCCGCGACCTCGTCGCCGGCATCGGGACCGAGGCCCGTGCCCAGTGCCTCGAACGGTACGGGAGGCTGCCGCACGCGGTGGCCGCATGCGTGGGCGGCGGGTCCAACGCGATGGGCCTGTTCCACGCCTTCGTCCCCGACGAGGATGTCGCACTGTACGGCTTCGAGGCCGGCGGCGAGGGGATCGAGACCGGGCGGCACGGCGCGACCCTCGTCGGCGGAAGCGTCGGCGTACTGCACGGCGCGCGCAGCTACATCATGCAGGACGACGACGGCCAGATCATCGAGTCGTACTCCATCTCGGCGGGCCTGGACTACCCGTCGGTCGGTCCCGAACACGCCTGGCTCATGGAGACCGGCCGCGCGCGGTACGAGGCGGTCACCGACGTCGAGGCGATGGAGGCGTTCGCACTCCTGTGCCGGACCGAGGGCATCATCCCGGCCGTGGAGAGCTCACACGCGGTCGCCGGGGCCCTGCGGCTGGCGCCGCGACTGCGTGAACTGCACGGACCGGCCGCCACGATCATCGTGTGCCTGTCCGGTCGCGGCGACAAGGACATGGAGACCGCGGCGCGGTACTTCGGACTGACGGGGGAGAGCACGTGAGCGGGAACGGAGCGGTGAGCGTCACCTCCGTGCTGGAGAAGACCCGCGCCGACGGCCGTGCCGGCCTGGTGGGTTACCTCCCCGCCGGCTACCCCACGGTCGACGCCTCCATCACCGCGATACGCACCATGATCGACGCCGGGTGCGACCTGGTCGAGGTGGGCCTGCCCTACTCCGATCCCGTGATGGACGGGCCGGCCATCCAACGGGCCGCCGCGGCGGCCCTCGCCGGCGGCATGCGCACCCGCGACCTGCTGCGGGTGATCGAGGCGGTGTCCGGGCACGGCGTACCGGTCCTGGTCATGACGTACTGGAACCCGATCGAGAAGTACGGCGTCGACGCCTTCTCACGTGACTTCGCCGCGGCGGGAGGGGCGGGCCTCATCACCCCGGACCTCATCCCCGACGAGGCCGACGAGTGGCTGGCGGCCTCCGAACGGCACGGGCTCGACCGGGTTTTCCTGGTTGCCCCGAGCTCCACGCCCGAACGCATCGCCCGCACCGTCGAGGTCACCAGCGGCTTCGTCTACGCCCAGTCGATCATGGGCGTCACCGGAGTCAGGGACAGCACCTCGACGGCCGCCCCGGGGCTGGTCGCGCGCACCCGGGAGGCCACCACGCTGCCGGTGGGCGTCGGGCTGGGCGTGCGCAGTGGGGCGCAGGCCGCCGAGGTGGCGGGCTACGCGGACGCCGTGATCGTCGGCTCGGCGATGGTGTCGTGTCTGCTGGACGCGGCGTCGGAGTCGGAGGGCCTGGCCGCGCTGCGGAGCCTCACGACCGAACTGGCGGACGGCGTGTCGCACCCCACGGACTGAGGCGGTAGCGTAGCGTCGTGGACCTCGCCTACATTCCCAGTCCCCCCGAGAGCGTCTGGTACCTGTTCGGACTCGTACCGCTTCGGGCCTACGCGATGTGCATCATCGCGGGTATCGTCGCCGCCTGCGTGATCACCGAATACCGGTTGCGGAGACGAGGTGCCCCCTCGGGCACCGTCATCGACCTGGCGGTGTGGGCCGTCCCGTTCGGCATCATCGGCGGCCGGATATACCACGTCATCACCTCACCGGACGCGTACTTCGGTGTCAACGGCGACCCCGTCAAGGCCCTGTACATCTGGGAGGGCGGCCTGGGAATCCCCGGCGCGATCGTCCTGGGCGGGGTCGGAGTGTGGATCGCCTGTCGCCGCCATGCCGTCTCGTTCAGCATGGTCGCCGACGCCGCCGCCCCGGCCATTCCGGTCGCGCAGGCGATCGGCAGGTTGGGCAACTGGTTCAACCAGGAACTCTACGGCCGCCCGACCGACCTTCCGTGGGGCGTGCAGATCGACCGCGAATACCAGATCGACGTCATCCCGCCGGAGTTCGTCGGCGCCGCCGCCTACCACCCCACCTTCCTGTACGAGCTGCTGTGGAACCTCGGCATCGCGCTGGTCGTGTGGCAACTCGACAGGCGTTTCCGGTTCGGACGTGGCCGCGCATTCGCGATCTACGTGTTGCTCTACGGTGTCGGCCGGTTCTGGATCGAGGGGATGCGCATCGATCCGGCGCACGCGTTCATGGGCCTGCGGGTCAACGAGTGGATGGCGCTGGCGATGATCGTCGGTGCGGTGATGTACCTGTTGCGCGTCAGCGGGAAACAGACCGTACTGGTGGCCGACTCCTCGGGTGCGCTCCACGAGGTCGCCTGGGACTCGCCGGAGGCCACGCGAGACACTCGGCCCGCCACGGACGAGGACGAGTCCGCCGACGACGACGAGACGGCGGAGGGCGACGAACCGCCACAGGCGGACACCGCCTCGAAGAGGGATTCCTCCGACTCGTCGAAGTCGTGACCCGCGATGGCGAAACAGCGGCGCGCCGTCATCGTCGGCGCCGGAATCGCGGGACTCTCCTCGGCCATCGCGTTGGCCCAGGCGGGATGGCGTGTCGCCGTGCTGGAACGCGGCGACCGCCTGCGTGACGACGGGACGGCGTTGCTGGTGCAGCCGAATGCGATACGGGCGTTGCGGGCACTGGGACTCGGAGTCGCCATCGACGCGATCGCGTCTCCCTTCGACGCCGGGCGGTTCCGCCGCTCCGACGGGCGCCCGCTCATCCGGCTCGCCGGAGAGGACGGCGCCTCCAGACCGGGCGGCAACACGGTGGTGCTGCACCGTGGCGACCTGTTCGAGGCGTTGATGTCGGCGTTGGGCGACCGGGTGGAGGTCCACACCGGTGTCACCGCCACGCACATCGACCTGGTGCAGACCGCCGCGGGCGACAACAGTCGCCGCTGGCCCGCGGACCTGGTCGTGGGCGCCGACGGGGTCGGCAGCGCGGTCCGCGCCGGTATCGATCCGCTCGCGAAGGTCGCCACGGTGGGGACGGTCGCCTTCCGGGCGGTCATCCCGCCCCACCGGGTCCCCGACGGCCTGGACGGCGGCGGCGAGAGCCACGGCGCCGACGGGCGCCGGTTCCTCTACGCGCCACTGCGGGCGCGCGGCGCGTACTGGGCCGCCGTCGTGCGCGGCGGACTGCGCCCGGAACCCGTGGAGGTGCGGCACCGGTTGGTCGCCGAGTGGTTCGAGGGCTGGCACGACCCCGTGCCGCAACTGATCGCCGCCACCCGCGCCGAGGAGATCAGCCAGCAGCAGATCTCGTTCCTGCGGCCGCTGCCCCGTCGCTACACGCACCTGACCGAGAGTGGCGGGGCGGTGCTGGTGGGCGACGCCGCCCACGCCATGACGCCGGATCTGGGACAGGGCGCGGGGCTCGCGCTGGAGGACGGCGTGACCCTGGGCGTCTGCCTCACCCGGGAGTCGATCCCGGACGGACTCCGCGAGTACGAGCGGTTGCGGCGCGCCCGTACGGCACGGCTCGCACGGGCCTCCCGGCGTCTCGCCGCGCTGCTGACCACCCGGGGGAGATTCAGTACGACGATGCGGGACGGCTTGTTGCGGGCCGTGCCGGACAGTTGGTTGAACCGGGGGACCACGGCCGCCTCCGACTGGTCACCTCCTACACCCGATTGAGCGTGCGGCGGGCCGGTCAGGCGGCGGCCTCGGCGGTGTCCTCCTCGGCGGGAACGGGGATCACCAGTACCGGGCACCTCGCTTGCCGGATGCACTCCTCGGTGACCGAACCGAGCAGCGCGTGACGCAACCGGCCGTGGCCGTGGCTGCCGAGCACCAGTAGATACGCGTCGGCGGCGGCCTCGGTGAGCACGACGCCGGGGATGCCGTGTATCACGCGGCCGGTGACGTGCAGGCCGGTTCCCGTGGTGGTGACGGCGTCCTCTATCTCGTTGGCCAGGATCACCTCGGCGCGCTTGCGCTCCTCCTCGGGGTCGCTCATGGCGATGGTCGCCCCGATCATGGCGGCGTCGTTGATCTCGCGTTGCCACGCCATCACGGCCTCCACCGAGGCGCTGGTGCGGTCGGCCGCCGTGATGGCCCAACGCAGAGCCCTGCGGCCACCCTCGGACCCGTCCACACCCACGACGATCTGGGTACCGGTCATGACTGATCACCTCGCGGTCGATTTAGTGTTTCCATGACGATTACCCCCGCGGCGTGACGTGAAACGCCGTACGGCACGTCCCCCGAGAGATGTGCATGCGTCGAGATCTGGTGGCGATGCGGTATGTTGCCGGTGAGCGCGTAGCACCGGCGACGACCGTGTCGGGCCGACGACTCCCCGGCCGCGCCGGACCGGCCGGGACCGGTGCCCCACTCCGAAATGGAAACCGGACATGCCGCACATCGACACCTTCGAGGTGGACCCCGGCGACGTCAGCGCCGTCGCCGGGCGGTTCGTGACGCTGAGCGAAGACCTCCGGGACACGGCGGCGCGGCTGATCCCCGAACTCACCCGGCCGGGCGACCCGGTGCCGCCGTACGCCGCCGACCCCCGCAACCTCCCCGGCCGGGCGGTGACCGCCGGTCACGACCGTGCCGTCGCCTCCGCGCAGGACCTCCTTGAGTCGCTGACGGAGGGCTTCGCGGTGATGGGGACCCTCGCGCTGGGGTTCAATGCCGACGTCGCCGCGGCCGACGGTGACACCGGCCGGGCGGTCTCGGATTCGGACCCCGCCGGTCCGGCGGCCTGATCGAAGGAGGCGCAGATGGGTGATTTCGACCGGTACGACCTGGCGGAGCTGTGCGACATCGTGGAGTCCGACCGCCCCGACCGGATGCGGGAACAGGCGCAGGCGTGGCTGTCGCTGTCCGGCGTCCTGGAGGGCCGGGCCGAGGCCGTCGCCCGGTTGCGCGGCGCGGCGGACGACGAGTGGCGCGGCGACACCGGCGCCGCGCAGTTGTCCGAACTGGACGCGATCGTGGCGTTGCTGCGGGAGGCCGCGGGAATCGCCGCCGACAACGGCACGGTGTGGCACCACGTCGCGCACTACGCCGAGTACGCCCGCGACCAGGTCCACAGCCTTCGCACCCAGTGGACGAACGCCCGAGCCGCCCTGAACCCCCGCCACGACGACCGGTACGTGCCGACGGGGATAACCGTCCAGGTCGGCGACCAGGTGGACGAGACCCCCTACCGGCAGCCCTACGATCAGGCCGCCCGCGACGTCATGGAACTGGTCGCGGCCGAGACGACCGAGCTGGCCCGGAGCCTTCGGCCCCTTCCCGAGTACACGCCACCTGGGCGGTCGGGGTACCGGCCTCCGGCGCTGGGACCGGGGCTCGGCGTGCCCCCCGGGCAGGGGGCCTCGGCACCCGGGGCCACCCTGCCGGGCGACACCGCGCCCGTCGGCGGGACCGCGCCCGGCGACGAGGAGGACGCCGAACTCCAGGCCCTGCACGGACTCCCCGGCAACCCCGTCACCGGCATGACCGGTGGCGGTCCGGGTGCGTCCACCACCACGGGCGGCGGATACGGGGGACCGATGCTGTCGGGGACCGCCGCGCCCCGGCCCGGTTCGTCCCCCATGACGGTCACCGCCCGGGTGGCCTCGGGAGGCTTCACCGCACCCGTCCTCAGACGCGTACCGGCGGTGACCCCGGCGCCGGGCGGCCGGACCACGGTCGGCATCACCCGGTCCCCGTACCGCGACCGCCGCGTCAACCCGACCGGCCTCCCCCGGCGCGACGGTGTGAAGCCACGACGCGCGGTGGTCATCACCAGGACGCCGCCGGCAGCCGACACCTCCGCCAGGCACGGCGTCATCCGGGCCGAAGGCGGGACGGCGCGCGACAGGCGCCGCGGTGCCGACCCCGAGCGGGCCCGGCAGCGGCGACGCCCCGAGACGGACGAGGACACGGTGTTCTGGCAGTCCACGGAGGAACCACTGCCGGGCGTCATCGGCGGGGAACGCGCGTAAGGCATAATGAACGCACATCCGTCGATGGCCCGGGCGTGCCGCCAAACGCCCATCTCATGACGTACACGACATGCGGGAGAGCCCGCACGAGGCGGTGAGCCGCCCACCGGTGCGGGTGCGTAAACCCGCCGAACTCCGTGCCGTGCGCCGCCGTCGCGCACACCGCTGCTGGGGACATCTGACCGTCGCACCACTGTGGCCGCAACACGGTGCCAACCTCGGGACCCTGCTGCGCACGTGCGACGCCACGGGCGCCTGCCTCGCGGTCCCGCGTCACCCGTGGGTGCCCGAGGCCCTGGAACGGGGCAACACCCTTCCCGTCAGGTCGTGCGTGCACTGGGTCCACGGCCCGGAGACCTGGCTGGAGCGGCGCCGTGCCACCGGATGGCGGGTACTGGGGGTGGAACTCGCCGAGGGCGCGACCCGGCTCGCCGACCTCCCGATGGCGCGGGTGCCGACCGTCGCGGTCCTGGGACACGAACGCACCGGGATACCCCCGGAGACCCTGGACCTGCTGGACGAGGTCGTCGAGATACCGATGATCGGAAGCGGCGCGAGCCTCAACGTGGCAGTCGCCGGTTCGCTCGTCCTCTACCGGTTGGCGGGGCTGATGTGACCGGGACACCGGATTCGGGTGAGCCGTGTCATGTCCGCGCCGGCGGAACTTGACCTGACCCGGTGTCAGGTCGTCAGGATGACGTCATGGACGACTCGAAACCGCTCAAGGTGGGTGACGTGGCGGCGGCCACCGGCCTGACCGTGCGCACGCTGCACCACTACGACCGGCTCGGCCTGGTCGTGCCGCGCCGGCGGGCCGACACCGGTCACCGCGTCTACTCGGCGGCCGACATCGAGCGGATCTACCGGATCCAGGCGTTGCGAGGACTCGGCTTCACACTCCGTGACGTGCGTGGGCTCCTCGCCGGGCGGGCCGACCGGTCACTGGGCGAGCTCGTCGCCGCCCAACTGGCCCAGGTGCGCGAGGAGATCGCGGCGCGCCGGGTACTGGCCGAACGCCTCGAACGACTGGGCGACGGGTTGCACCGAGACCGGGCGCCGGACCGCGCCGACCTACTGTCAGTGATCGCGAGCACCGCCATGTTGAACCCCGAACTGCGCCACGACTACTCCGCACAGGCCGACCGGTACGACTCCACCAGGGGCGCCAGTCCCTCGATCCTCGATCCCCTGCGTGAACTCCTGGCCGACGCGCCCGGTCGTGAACTGTGGGACGTCGGAGGCGGTACCGGCAACTACGCCGCCGCGATGCGCGACGACGGATGGCGGGTCACCGTCGTGGACCTCAGCCCGCAGATGCGCCGCCAGGCCACCGCCAAGGGACTGCCGGTGATCGCCGCCGACGCCACCGACCTGCCCGCCGCTGCCGCGTCCGTCGACGCCGTCATGATGATCTCGATGCTGCACCAGGTCGAGGACTGGCGCACGGCGCTGGCCGAGGCCGCGCGAATCCTGCGGCCGGGCGGGACGCTGGTCGTCATGATGCTCACCTCCGATCACCTCGGGGAGGTGACCTGGGCGTTCGACCTGTTCCCCAGCATGCGCGACTTCGCCGCGTCACGCCGGCCCTCGGTCGCCGACCTGACCAGGGCGCTGCCGGGCGGACGCGTCGTACCGATGTGGTTCACCGACCTGTCGGACGCGTCCATCGCGGCGCTGTGCGCCGACCCGGCCGCGGTGCTCGACGAACGGCTGCGGCGGCAGACCAGCTTCTTCGAACGACTGGAGCGCGACAACCCGGCCGAGCTCGCCGAGGGACTGGCGACGCTGCGGCGACGGCTGTCCCACGGCGAGTCCCCGTTGGACGAGCGGGCCGAGGCCAGGCGACGGTTGGGCGACGCGAGTCTCCTGGTGTACCGGGCGCCCGAGTGAGAGGTCCCGGCCGGGGCCGGCGCCGGCCGGGACGCCCCGCTGAGACCATTGTCACCGGTCCGGGAGTGGCCGTCTCCGGGGCCGCTGCGGCGACAATGGCACCGGAGGTGTCACCCGCGAGATGTCGTTCGCCCCTTACCGTGCCGTGCTTCAGGTGCCCGGTGTCAAACCGCTCCTGCTGGGAGGGTTCCTGGCGCGTGTCCCATACGCCGCGATGGGCCTGTCCCTGACGTTGTACGTCCGGTTCGGACTGGATCTCGGCTACTTCGAGGCCGGTGTCGTCGGCGCGGCCTTCGTCGTCGGCTCGGCGATCGGATCGACGGTGCACGGACGTATCGCCGACAGGTTCGGCATCCGCCCGGTGCTGGTCGTGACCTCGGTGGCCATGGGGGCGTTCTGGCTCTCGGTGGGCGCCATGTCCTATCCGGTCCTGCTGCTGGCCGCGCTTCCCGCGGGGGCGTTGAACCTGCCGGTCTTCGTCGTGGTGCGGCAGCCGATGGCGGCGCTGATCCCGGAGGGCAACCGGCGCACCGCCTTCGCCCTCGACTCCACCCTCGTGGAGATCACCTTCATGATCGGTCCGGCCCTGGCCACCACCATGGCGGCGATGGCGGCGCCCACCGTGATCCCGTTCGCGATCGGCGTCTGGGCGCCACTGGCCGGGATGTTCCTGTGGTGGTTGAACCCGCGCACCCGGGCCGAAGGGGAGGAGACCCCGGCCGGCGGCACGGTGCCACGGCGGCAGTGGCTCTCCGGCCCGATGCTGGCGATGTTCGTGATCGGCGCGGGCGCCATGGTGGCCCTGGGTGGGACCGACATGGCCGTGATCTCCCTGCTGGAGGGGTACGGCCAGCTCGACTGGGCGTGGGTCGTCCTGGCCGCGTGGGCGCTGTACTCCATGATCGGCGGTCTGATCCTCGGAGCCTCACAGCGACCTGTGTCCCCGTTGTGGCTGGTCGTGGCGCTCGGCGTGACGACGGTGCCGCTCGGGTTGACCGGCGAGTGGTGGTTGTTGGCGCTGGCGCTGATCCCGGCGGGAGCGGTCTGCGCTCCCACCATCGCCGCCAGCGTCGACACGGTGTCCCGGCTGGCGCCGCCGTCGGTGCGTGGCGAGGCCATGGGGATGCACGGTTCGGCCATCACCCTGGGCGGTGCGGTCGGTGCGCCGCTGACCGGTTGGGTCGTCGACAACGTGGGCGTGCAGTGGGGGTTCGTGGCGGCCGGTGCCGGAGCGGTACTGGCGGCGATCGTGGCCGCGTGGCTGGTCAGGCCGAGGAGCGGCCGGTCACCCGAACCGGTGCCGCAACCCGCGTCGGCGTGACCGCGCGGTGGAGACCACCGGCGGATATGCATAATGCATCCATATTTATGAATGCATTTGGTTGTCGTGCTTGACGCGATGGGCCAAGCTGTCGGACACCGCGCCGCGCCCGGCAGGACCCCGGCCGGGCCGGCCGGCGATGCCCCCATCGCTCGCCAGGAGACACCATGCCCGAGAACACCCCCGAACACGCAGTGACCCGACGCACCGTCCTGTACGGCGGCCTCACCGTCGCCGCGGGAGCGGCGATCGGCGGCGCCCTGCCGTCCGTCGCCGCCGCCGCACCGGCGACACCCCGTATCCACTCCACGTCGGAGTGGGGTGCCCGGCCGCCGTCGTCGCCCGTGCAGCTCAACGGATACCGGCCCACGTTCATCGTCGTCCATCACACCGCCACCTCCAACTCGGTGTCGGACACCGTGTCCCGCGCCTACACCCTCGCCCGTGCCATCCAGAACCACCACATGGACGTCAAGGGCTGGATCGACAGTGGGCAGCAGTTCACGATCAGCCGGGGAGGACACATCCTGGAGGGTCGTTCCCGCAGCCTGGAGACACTGCGAGGCGGCACCCGGTTCGTCTACGGCTCCCACGCCGGCGGCTCCGCCAACCCGTACTCGATCGGCATCGAGAACGAGGGCACCTACACCTCGGTCGCACCTCCGGCGGCGCTGTACGACTCGCTGGTGGCCTTCTGCGCCCACGCCTGCCACCAGTACGGCATCGCCGCGAGCCAGATCTTCGGCCACCGCGACTACATGTCGACCGCGTGCCCCGGGGACCGGCTCTACGCGATGCTCCCGCAGCTCCGCGCCGACGTCGCCGACCTGCTCGGCACGGACCCGGGACCGGTCTGGCCGACGGTGCGGCGCGGCGCCGCCAACGAGAACGTCCGCACCGTGCAGTACCTGCTCCGACAGCACGGCGCGACCATCACCGTGGACGGCCAGTTCGGCCCGGCCACCGAGACGGCGGTCAAGACGTTCCAGGGCGACAACGGACTCGTCGCCGACGGTGTCGTCGGCCCCAAGACGTGGCCGGAGTTGATCCTCTCGCGCCGGCGGGGCGACAGCGGAGAGGCGGTGCGCGCCATCCAGCGGCGCCTCGACGCGGTACACGGCATCCCGATGACCGTGGACGGCCAGTTCGGCCCGGCGACCGAGACCGGCGTGCGGCAATTCCAGACCGCGCAACGGATCAGCGTCGACGGAGTGGTCGGACCACAGAGCTGGTTGCACCTGGTCGGCTGAGTGACCGGTGCCGCACCCGTCCGACCGGGACGGGTGCGGCACCCGCCGCCGAGCCGGAATGCGAGAATTCCCGGTGGCCGACAACAGCGACACCAGGAGACAACCAGCCGTGTACCGCACCTTCAGGGCCGGACAGATCCGTGCCACCGACATCGACGAACGCGTCCGGCTCGCCGGATGGGTGGCCAGGCGGCGCGACCACGGCGGTGTGGAGTTCATCGACCTGCGAGACGCCTCCGGAGTCGTGCAGGTGGTCTTCCGGGAGGGGGAGGCCGCCGAGGCCGCGCACGAACTGCGCAACGAGTTCTGCGTCCAGATCAGCGGTGTGGTGTCGCGGCGCCCCGGCGGCAACGAGAACCCCGACCTGCCCACCGGTGACGTCGAGATCGTCGCGGACGGCCTCACCGTCCTGTCGGAGTCGGCCCCGCTGCCGCTGCCGGTGGACGACAACGTGGACGTCGGAGAGGACGTCCGGCTCCGGCACCGCTACCTCGACCTCCGGCGCACCGGCCCCGCCCGCGCCCTGCGGCTGCGCAGCGAGGCCAACCGGATCGCCCGGCAACTGCTCCACGACGAGGACTTCGTCGAGATCGAGACGCCGACGCTCACCCGCTCCACCCCCGAGGGCGCCCGCGACTTCCTGGTCCCGGTCCGGCTCCAGCCCGGCACCTGGTACGCCCTCCCGCAGTCCCCACAGCTGTTCAAGCAGCTGCTGATGGTGAGCGGTTTCGAGAGGTACTACCAGATCGCCCGCTGCTACCGCGACGAGGACTTCCGGGCCGACCGGCAGCCCGAGTTCACCCAGCTCGACATCGAGGCGTCCTTCGTCACCGAATCCGACGTCATGGCGATCGGGGAGCGCATCGTCACCGCCCTGTGGCGTGAACTGGCCGACCACGAGATCACCGGACCGATCGACCGGATCACCTGGCACGACGCCATGAACCGCTACGGATCGGACAAGCCGGACCTGCGGTTCGGCACCGAACTGGTCGACCTGTCGGACTATCTGGCCGGAACCGCGTTCCGCGTGTTCGCGCAGGCGTTGGAGTCCGGCGGTTACGTCGGCGCCGTCGTCATGCCCGGCGGTGCCTCACAGACCCGCAAACAGCTCGACGGCTGGCAGGACTGGGCGAAGGCCCGGGGCGCCAAGGGACTCGCCTACGTCCTGTTCGACGAGGCGACCGGAGAACCACGCGGCCCCGTCGCGAAGAACCTCTCGGCCGAGCACCTGGCCGGCCTGGCCGACGCCGTCGGCGCCAAGCCCGGTGACGCGGTGTTCTTCGCCGCCGGCGCCGACCGGATCGCGGCACAGGAACTGCTCGGCGCGGCGCGCCTGGAGATCGGCCGCCGCTGCGGCCTGATCGACGAGTCCGCATGGGCGTTCTGCTGGGTGGTCGACGCGCCGATGTTCGGCCGCACCGACGACGGCTGGACCTCACTGCACCACCCGTTCACCGCGCCCAACGCCGACTGGGCCGACCGGTTCGGCGACGACCCGGAGGCGGCGCTTGCCTACGCGTACGACATCGTCTGCAACGGCAACGAGATCGGCGGTGGATCGATCCGTATCCACGACGCCGCCATGCAGCGGCGGGTGTTCGACGTCCTCGGCATCGACGACGCCGAGGCGGAGGACAAGTTCGGCTTCCTGTTGGAGGCGTTCCAGTACGGCCCGCCGCCGCACGGCGGGATCGCCTTCGGGTGGGACCGCATCTGCGCCCTGTTGACCGGCGCCGACTCCATCCGCGAGGTCATCGCGTTCCCCAAGAGCCGTGGCGGACACGACCCGCTCACCGGAGCGCCCACGCCGATCACCCCGCAGCAGCGCAAGGAGGCGGGCGTCGACGCCGTCGTCGCGCCCCCGACCGCCTGACCGAAACGCCGACCGGTGCGGAGCACCGGTCGGCGTTCCTCCCGGATCGCCCGACGGTGCCGCCGCGCCGGTCGAGTCAGAGTGCGGCGGTTCAGCCCGACAGCCGATGAGGTCGCAATGGATGTGGTGTTTCGCAACGCCGATGTGATCGACGGGACCGGTGCCGACCGGTATCGCGCCGACGTCGGGATCATGTCGGGCCGGATCGCGGTCATCGACGCCGACGGGGAGGACAAGCTGTCCGGCCGTCGCGTCGTCGACGCCTCCGGACTGGTGCTGGCACCGGGATTCATCGACATGCACGCGCACTCCGACCTGGCGCTGCTGTCCGATCCGGAACACCTCGCCAAGGTGTCGCAGGGCTGCACCCTGGAGGTCGTCGGGCAGGACGGGTTGAGCTACGTGCCGTGCGACGACTCCGGAATGGCGTTGCTGTGGGAACAGTTGGCGGCGTGGAACGGCAAGCCGGACATCGCGATGGACTGGCGGTCGGTGGCCGACTACCTGGACCGGCTCGACCGCGGGTGCGCCGTCAACGCGGGATACCTGTTGCCGCACGGAACCGTCCGGATGGCGGCCATGGGCTGGGACGACCGGCCGCCCACCCCCTCGGAACTCGACGTCATGCGCGGACTCGTCGACACCGGGATGGCCGAGGGCGCGCTGGGCATGTCCGCCGGCCTCAGTTACCCGCCCGGCATGTACGCCGACGCCGGTGAGCTGGCCGAACTGTGCCGCGTCGTCGGATCCCACGGCGGCTACTTCAGCCCCCACCAGCGCAGCTACGGCGCGGGGGCACTGGAGGGCTACGCCGAGATGATCGACATCGGTCGTCGCGGCGGCTGCCCGGTACACCTCGCGCACGCCACCATGAACTTCGAGGTCAACCGCGGCCGCGGCGCGGAACTGTTGGCGCTCATCGACGCCACCGAGGACGTCGTGGTCACGCTCGACAGCTATCCGTACCTGCCGGGTGCCACGTCGTTGGCCGCGCTGCTACCGAGTTGGACGATGGCGGGGGGACCGGCCGAGTGCGCGATCCGGCTGCGCGACCCGGCGGACCGCGCACGGATCACCCGGGAACTCGACGAACTGGGCACCGACGGGGCGCACGGCGTTCCGGTGGACTGGCACGCCATCGAGATCAGCGGGGTGGTCAACGAACGCAACCGCGGACTCGTCGGTCTGTCGGTGGCGGCGGCCGCCGGGGAACGACCGGCCTCGGGCTTCTACCTCGACCTGTTGCTGGACGAGCAGTTCGGGACCGCCTGCATCATGCACGTCGGCCACGAGGAGAACGTCCGGCTCATCATGGGCCACGCCGGTCACACCGTCGGCAGTGACGGCCTCCTCGTCGGGGACCGGCCGCACCCGCGCGCCTGGGGCACCTTCCCGCGTTACCTCGGGCACTACGTGCGGGAGTTGGGCGTGCTGTCGCTGGAGGAGTGCGTGAGGCACATGACGGCACGACCGGCCGGTCGCCTCGGCCTGACCGACAGGGGGGTCGTCAGGGAGGGGATGGTCGCGGACCTCGTGCTGTTCGACCCCGAGACGGTCGCCGACACCGCCACGTTCGCGCGGCCGCGTTCGCTGCCGACCGGGATCCCGTACGTCGTCGTCAACGGCCGGTTGGCCGTCGACGACGGAACCCGGACCTCCGCGCTCGCCGGCAGGGCGGTACGGCGCCGCTCTAAGCCGTAGATGCGCAGGAACGCCGTCACGCCGGACTCGACCGCGCGGCGCACCTCGTCCTCGGGCAGGGGCAGGGCCCGGAAGAACGTCCGGTTGGTGACCGGGGTCAGGACCAGGGCGACGAAGTGCGACGCGGCGGTCGCGGGGTCGTCCACCCGCAACCGTCCCGCCCGTGACAGCCGGGCCAGCAGCGCGGCGAGGTGCGTGGCCACGGGTTCCGGTCCGGTCGCCAGCCACAGCCGCACCACCTCCGGGAAATGGCCCGCCTCCGCCGTCAGCAGCCTGACCAGTGCGTTGTGGTCGGTGTAGTCGTCGGTGGGCGCCTGCCATCCGACACCGAACGCGACCAGGCCGGCGCGCACGTCGGGCGGATCGTTCAGGCACCGGTCCGCGAGGGCGATCTGCCGCGCGGCGATCGCGGTGCTGGACTCCTCGACGACCGCGGTGAACAGGCCCTCCTTGTCGCCGAAGTGGTGGTAGACGGTGCGTTTGGACACACCCGCCTCGGCGGCAATGGCATCGACTCCGGCGCGGGCGTAGCCCTCGGCGAGGAACACGCGCCGGGCCGCCCGGAGGATCACGTCGCGTTTGGGAGGCGCGTCGCCGCGCGGTCGGCCGGTCATGAGACGCCCTGCTGGCACACGCGGGGAGTGTAACCGGGAGGGCCGGGATGTGACAGTGTCGCACTCCGGCCGAGGGGATGGTCCGAATCCGACATGCCGGGGGCCGTCACTGGGTAGAAGTTAGGGAAGGAGGGCATATGGACACCGATCGCATCTCGCATGACATCGTGATCGACGCCCCGATCGCACGGGTGTGGGAGGCCTTGACCCGGCCGGAGGAACTGAGCAGGTGGTTCGGTTCGGCGGGGGAGTTCGCGCGGGGTGACGGGCAGGAGCTCCGGCTGCGCTGGGAGGAGCACGGCACCTTCATCGCGCACATCGAGCGCGAGGAGGCCCCGCACCGGTTCGCCTGGCGGTGGGCGTTGCGGCCCGACGAGCAGCCTCGACGCGGCAACTCCACCCACGTGGACTTCGTGCTGGCCGAGACCGGCGGACTCACCCGCGTCGAGGTCACCGAGACCGGTTTCACCACGCTGGACGAGACTCCCGGGCAGCGTGCCGACGCGGTGAACGACAACCTCGCCGGGTGGGTCGGCGGGCTCATGTCGCTCAAGCAGTACCTGGAGGGGTACGCCGAGTCGGCCCTGCCGGACCGGGGTGGCGCCACGCCGGTTTGACACTGTCATATGACAGTGTTAGATTCGAGACATGTCAGAGACAGCACGCTGGTCGATCGGTGAACTCGCCGATCGGGTCGCGGCCGCGTTGGCCGACGACTATCCCGGCCCGCCCAGCGGCCGGGTCCGCGGTGTGCCGGACGTGCGTGCGATCCGCTGGTACGCGACGATCGGCCTCCTGGACAAACCGGCCGCCCACCGCGGCCGCACCGCCCTCTACGGGGAGCGCCACCTGCGGCAACTGGTCGCCGTCAAACGACGTCAGGCGGCCGGACTGTCGCTCGCCGAGATCCAGGCGGAACTGGCGGGCGTGGGCGACGCCCGGCTCGCGGAGATCGCCGGCCTCCCCGCCGAAGCCGCGACCGAATCGGAGGACACCCGGCCGGAGTCGCCGCCGGATTCGCGTTTCTGGGCCCGGCGGCCCACGGTGAAGCTGAAGGGGCACACCCCCGACCCGCCGGAAGAGGACACCGACGTGTCCTACTGTGTACCGCTCGGCCCCGGCGCCTCCCTGCTGCTGGCGGCCGACGCGGTCCCCGATCCCGCCGACGTGGCGGCACTCCGGCAGGCGGCGGAGCCGCTGTTGAGGGTGCTGCGGGAGCGCGGCCTGCACCGAACAGGAGTACATCGATGACCTTGCGTATCGCGACACTGCCGCCACCGGTCCGGGACGACGCGCCCGGTAGAGGCCCGGGTGCCCTACGCACCGAGCGCGGCAACCTGCCGCTTCGCGGCCTGGAGTACCGGACGGAGGTGTCGGGGCTCGCCGCCACGACCGTCCTCACCCAGCGCTTCCACAACCCCCACGACGAGGCGATCGAGGCCGTCTACGTCTTCCCGGTCCCGGAACGGGCCGCGGTCACCGGCATGGTCCTGTCGGTCGCCGACCGCGAGGTCTCCGCCGAACTGCGGGAGCGCGGCCAGGCGAGGGCCGACTACGCGCGAGCGGTGTCGGAGGGCAGGCGGGCCGCGATCGCCGAGGCCGAACGCGCCGACGTGTTCACCATGCGCGTCGGGAACATCCCGGCGGGCGAGGAGGCGACCGTGCGGTTGACGATGGTCGGGCCGTTGGCCCTCGTCGACGGCCAGGCGACGTTGCGGCTTCCGCTTGTCGTGGCGCCGCGCTACATCCCCGGTACACCGCTCGACGGTCCCTCGGCGGGAGACGGGCACGCGCCCGACACCGACGCGGTCCCCGACGCCTCCCGCATCACGCCACCGGTCCTGTTGCCGGGGGCCCCCGATCCGGTCGCGCTGGCCATCGGCGTCACCATCGATCCGGGCGGCCTGCCGCTGACCGGGTTGGCGTCGAGTCTGCACGGCATCGTGACCGAGGAGTCTCAGGGCCGCACCGTCGTGCGCGTGGAGCCGGGCGAACGTGTCAACCGGGACTTCATCCTGCGCTTCGACTACGGCGAGGACGGCACCGTCACCGACGCCGTCACCGTCGCACCCGACGAGGACGGGGAGGGCGGCACCGTCCGCATCACCCTCGTACCGCCCCGCCACACCGACGCCGGCCGCCCCAAGGACGTCGTCGTGCTGCTGGACAGATCCGGCAGTATGAACGGCTGGAAGATGGTCGCGGCCCGCCGCGCCGCCGCCCGGATCGTCGACACGCTGTCGGACGCCGACAGGTTCGCGGTGCGCTGTTTCGACCACGTCATCACCGCCCCGGACGACCTCGGGGACGGCCTGGTGGCCGCGACCGACCGCAACCGTTACCGGGCCGTCGAACACCTCGGCCGCGCCGACGCCAGGGGCGGTACCGAGCTGCTGGGGCCGCTGCGTGCGGCCGCCGACCTGTTGTCGCCCGCACCGGATCGCGACCGGGTCGTCATCCTCGTCACCGACGGGCAGGTCGGCAACGAGGACCAGATCCTCGCGGCGGTGAGCGACCGGCTCGCCGGTGCCCGCATCCACGTGGTCGGGATCGACCGCGCCGTCAACGCGGGATTCCTGTACCGGCTCGCGCTACTGGGACGCGGCCGTTGCGAGTTGGTGGAGTCGGAGGACCGGTTGGACGCCGCCACCGCACACATCCACCGTCGCATCGTGGCGCCCGTCGTGACCGACCTGAAGGTCGAGGCCAGCGAGGGCGCGCTCACCGACCTGGCACCGGCACGAATCACCGATCTCTTCACCGGGGTTCCCGTGGTCTGGCACGGCCGTTACCGCGGCGCCGCACCCAGCCTGACGGTGTCGGGCGTCGACGCCGACGGACGGCCCTGGCGGGTCACCCCCGAACGCGCGGAGACCGACGACACGCTGCTCCGCCGCTCCTGGGCGCGAGACCGGATCCGCGATCTGGAGGACGAGTACGTCAGCGCGTCGGCCGGAGGTGACATCGACTCCCTGGAGAAGTCCATCGTCGACGTCTCCTTGGACAACGGCGTGATGTCCCGGTTCACGGCCTTCGTCGCGGTGGACGTCGAGCGGGTCACCGGCGGCGGCGAGCCGCGGCGCGTGGTGCAACCGGTGGAGTTGCCCGACGGCTGGCAGGCGCCGCCCCCGATGGCGGCGGCGCCCATGGCGCCCGCGGCGGCGGTCATGCGCGGTGGGCCGCCGCCCGCCCCGGCCGGCGGCGGCATGCAGGCGATGACTTTCGGGGCGCCCGCACCGCAGGCGGCCCGTGGCTTCGGCAGGGCCCCGGCGGTGCTGCGTGGCGGGTCGGCACCGAGTCGGTCCGCGCGTCGCTCCGCACCGCCCGCCGACACCCTGGTGCCTGCGCTCCGTCAGGAGGTCTCGCTGCTCACCGAGTCGCCGGCGACCGGTGGTGAACGGGCCCGCCGGGCCGAGCTGAGTGATCTGGCCTCCCGCCTCGGACCGATCGTCACGGCGCTGGCCGGCGACGGTGCGTTGCCGGACGACCTGCGCGAACGGTGCGATCGGTTGACGGCGGCACTCGGCCGGTGCGACGGCCCCAACCCACCGGCCGGCACCGAGCTGGAGGCACTGGCACGAGAGGCCGTGGCGGTGTTGCGGGCACTGATCGACGCCCTTGAACGGCCGTCCGGCGACGCCGGAGGCACGGGGGACGCACCGCGTGCCACCCGGCCCGCTCGGGGCGCGTTCTGGAAGCGGCGACGCTGACGGTCCGCAGCGCGTCGCGGTAGAGGTCACGACATCTCACCGAACGTGCCGCGCAGATTGCCGACCAACGGATTCGGGTCGCCCGCCCGCCAACCGAGGGCGACCCGGGTCCGTGCCGCCGGGTCGATCCGGCGGAGGGCGATCCCCTTCATGGCGATCCGCCGGATGCACGCCGGTCCGATGGAGACACCGACGCCGATCTCGACCAGTCCGCAGACGGTCAGCCACTCCACGGCCGACTGGGCGATCCGCGGCTGGAACCCCGCATCGGTGCACAGGCCGGCGATCCGGTCGTACAGACCCGGCCCGGCGGTCCGGGGCAGCAGCACGAACGGCGAGCCCGCCAAGTCCGCCGTCCGCACCGTCCGCCGTTCCGCCAGCGGATGCCCCTTCGGCAGGATCGCGACGAGGGGTTCGTCCCACAGTGTGGTGAAACGCAGGCCGGTCATCACGTCGGGAGGTTCCCGCATGACCCCCACGTCGATCCGGTGCTCGGTGAGCGCGGTGAGCTGGTCGGCGGTGGTCATCTCCCGGATGTCCAGTGTCACCCCCGGGTATGCCGTGCGGTGGTCTCGCAGCACACGGGGCAGCACGGTCAAGGCGAGCGATGCGGCGAAACCGATACGCAACCGCCCGGACCGGCCCGCCGCCGCGGTCCGCGCGTCCGCCAGCCCGCTCGCCAGGGCGCCGAGTGACTCCCGGGCCGCCGGAAGGAGGGTGGAGCCTGCGGCGGTGAGTGTCACCCCCGCCGCGGTCCGGTGGAACAACGGATGTCCCACCTTGGTTTCGAGTCGCTGGATCTGCTGGCTCAACGGGGGTTGCGCGATGCCCAGCCGGGCCGCCGCCCGCCCGAAGTGCAGTTCCTCGGCGAGCACCGTGAACGCGTGCAGTTGAGTGAGTGACAGATCGAGGCGGTCCATATCCATATCGATATCAGAAGGCGGGATCGTGGGTATTGGACGTATCACCGCCGCGCGCATAGCGTGGCGGCATGACGATGCGACGCGTGATTCTCAGTGGTTCGGAGTTCGAGGAGCGGATCGGATACGCCCGGGCGGTGGTCGACGGGGATCACGTGCACGTGTCGGGAACCACGGGGTTCGACTACGCGACGATGACGATCTCCGACGACGTGGTGGAGCAGACCGGGCGGTGTCTGCGGAACATCGAGTCGGCGCTCACCGAGGCGGGATGCGGCTTCGAGGACGTGGTGCGGGTACGTTATCTGCTGCCCGACCGTGCCGACTTCCCGGCCTGTTGGCCGCAGTTGCGGGACCGGTTCGGTGACGTGCGGCCGGCCGCCACCATGTTGGAGTGCGGCTTGGCCGACCCCCGGATGAAGATCGAGATCGAGGTGTACGCCCGGCTGCCCCGGAGTTGACTCGGACGGCCCGGTGGGCGTGAAGGAGGCGCGGCATGGCCGGTGGATTCCACCATGTGGAGTTGTGGGTGCCGGATCTGGCGCGCAGCGCCGAGAGCTGGGGCTGGTTGCTGGAATCGCTGGGCTGGCGGCGCTACCAGGACTGGCCGGTGGGCCGGTCATGGCGGCACGGGGACGCGTACCTGGTGGTGGAGCAGTCGCCGGCGCTGACCGGTGACCGGCACGTCCGGACGGCACCGGGGCTCAACCACGTCGCGCTGCACGCGGAGTCCACTTCGGTGGTGGATCGCCTCCACGAGGACGCGGGCCACCACGGTTGGACGCGACTGTTTCCGGAGCGGTATCCCTTCGCGGGCGGCGATTCCCACCATGCGGCGTATCTGTCGGACAGGGACGGTTTCGAGGCGGAGATCGTCGCCCCCTCACCGACGGAGGACTGACCGGCACAGTCCCGTCCGCCGTGGTTCCGGAGCCGGTGCGGTCGGCGGCCCGCGGCCTCGGTAACCGGTCGGCCTCCGGGTCCGGGAAGGCGAACCAGCGCAACAGGATCGGTCGTGCGCCGGGGGCGGCGTTCTCGGCGTCGCGGCCGTATCGCCGCAGCAGGGCGAGATAGTCGTCGTGGAACTGCCGGAGTTCCTCCCTGGTGAGGTGGCTGGTGGAGCGGGAGCCCTCGCTCCAGGCGTTGTCCGGTTCTCCGCGGGCGAAGTGCGCGTCGAACAACGCGACGTCCTCGGCGAGTCGTTGTCGCCGGACGTCCTCCGCGAGCGCGGCGTCCTCGGCGGTGAGGTCCTTCGGGGCGCGGCGGTCGGCGGGGGCGATCCGCCACCACCGTTCCCGGCCCCTGGCGCGTTCGGGGATCTCGGCGATGAAGCTTGCTTCGGCGAGTTTCCGCAGGTGGTAGCTGGTGGTGCCGGTGTTCTCCCCGAGGGCTTGGGCGATGGTCGTGGAGTTGGCCGGGCCGTGGCTGCCGAGCCGCCGAAGGATCCGGCGCCGCAGGGGGTTGGCGAGTGCCTTCATGGCCGCGGTCGACATCGGAATGGGGTTGTCCGGCATGTCGGGAGCATACCGGTTGGAGGCGGTGATGCCGAACAAGCTGTGCAGAGAATTACTTGCAGAATTTTCTCTGCACGGCTAGGCTCTCCGCCATGACTCATCGAAGAATCGCCGCCCTGTCCTTCATGACCGCGCCGCTGCTGCTCCTGATCGGTTGGGCGGTCATGCGCCTGGGAGGAGCCGGAGGCGCCGAGCCGGGTTGGACCGTCGCGCACGTCGCCTGGGTGCTCGACAACATCGGACTGGCCGTCGTCGTCATCACGCTCTTCCGCCGCTCGCTCCCCGCCGGCCTCGGCGGCCGCCTGGTCGCGGGCACCACATTGGTCGTCGGCCTCGCCGGAGCCGCCGCGATGCTGGCCCAGATGGTCATCGACCTGGTCGTCGGCTTCGCCACCACCGACCGGTCCGAGATGCAGGCGATGTCCGAGTCCATCCACGATGTGCCGGGCGTGGAACCGGTGGTCTACGTACTCGGTCCCGTCATGTTGTTCGTCGCCTTGCTGGTGCAGGCAGTCCAGCTCGGGGTGCGACGCCGGATGTCCTGGTGGTTCACTGCCGGGGTGGCGACCTCGGTGCTGATCGCCGGAGGCGAACGCCTCGTCGACGTGCCACTGCGGCTTCCGCAGGCGGTCGCGGCCGTGCTTCTCGCGGCGGCGTTCTGGCCGGTGGGGCGGCGGATGTGGCGGGAGGCGGCGGACCCCGCCGTCGCCGTGGACCGTCCCGCGACCCCGGTGGGCGTCCGTTGAGTACCGCAGCGTCCGAAGACATCGCACGACCCCGACACGTGTGAACGCGGCCGGTGCCGCACCGGGCCACACGAGGTGCCGGTGACCGGGGCGACCACTGCGCCGCATACGATTCGCCCCGCCCGGCGGTGGCCCCACCGCCGGGGGGAATGGGAGGACGAGTGTCGCTACACCCCGCCATGCTCGGCGTGCGGTTCCTGCTCGAAATGGCCGCGTTCGCGTCCTACGTCGTCTACGGGCTGTGTGGACTCTCGGGGCCGTGGAGCCTCGTCGTGGCGGTCGGTCTGCCGATCGCCGCGGCGGTGGTGTGGGGGACCTTCGCGGTCCCGGACGATCCGTCCCGTTCCGGCCGGGCACCGGTGCCGGTGCCCGGTGCGGTCCGGTTGGCCGTGGAACTCGTCGTGTTGGCGGGCGGCCCGGTGGCGCTGTGGGCCGCCCGGCTACCCCTGTGGGGTCTCGGTTTCGCGGTGGTCCTCGTGGCCTATCTGCTGCTCGCCCGCGACCGGGTCGCCTGGCTGCTGTCGCGCAGGTGAACCGTTCCCGTCGAACCGGTACCTCATCTCCGGAACCGCCGTGCCCGGCTCCGGGCGGTAGTCGGCGGTGACGCCGTCGGCGGTGAAACCGAACCGCTCGTAGAACCGACGGGCACGCGGATTCTCGACCAGTACCCACAGCCGCACCGGGAGCAGCCCGTGGTGCGACAGCTCCTCGATCGCCACCGTCATGAGTGCCCTGCCGGTACCGCCGCCCCACTCACCGGGATCCACGTACACCGCGTAGATCTCACCGCCCTCGGCGGTGTCGGCGGGGGAGGAGTCGGGCTGCCGCCGGTACGGCCCGCACATGACGAATCCCGTCACCCGTGAACCCTGTTCGGCGACCAGGACCGCGTGCCCCGGGTCGGGTGCCGCCAGGAACCGCCGGTATCCGTCCGAGGGTTCCGACGGCAGGGCGTCCAACACCGAGCCGGGCATCACGCCCGCGTAGCCGGCCCGCCACGAGGCGGTGCGGACCCGGGTGATCGCGAGCGCGTCGGCTTCGACGGCGACACGTATACGCATGGCCCATATCGTGCCGAACGGCGCATCACCCGGCAACTCCTATTGGTGGCGTCCGTCTCGACGGAGCGGGCCGGCTCCCGCGCCAACTGCGGTGACGTCCGGTCGGTGCTTTGTTCCCGGCGTGACGAGGCTCGCAAATCCCTGTCCAATATGGCGTCGCCCCGCATACAGTTCGGCCACGCGCCGCGCCCCCGGCGCCGCAGACCTGAAAGGACGCCCGACATGACCGAACCGGCCGGCGGGGACATCCCCGCCGTCGAGACACCGGAGCGCCCCGCCACGACCGGAGTGCTCTCGGTGGTGCGCCGCCGCCCGCGATACCTCGGAAGGCACCGCCGCAAGGGCGGTGGCCCGGCGCGCGCCACCGCGGCACTGCCCTGCGCCGGCGGCGCGACCGTACATCGTGGGTGAGAGGATCAGTCGATGACCGGAACCGGGACCGGGACGGTGGTGCGGTCCGCGACCGCCGAGGACTACGAGGTCGTGAGTGGTCGCTTCGCCACCGCGATGATGTTCCCCTTCACGCCGACCGATGAGAAACGTGCCGTATTCGAGCCGGAGCGGACACTGGTGGCCGAGTCCGGCGGTGAGGTGGTCGGAACCGCGAGGGCCCTCACCAGGACCCTGTCGGTGCCGGGTGGGATCGTTCCGGCGGCCCACGTGACAGGTGTCGGAGTCGCGCCGACGAGCCGGCGGCGGGGCGTCCTGTCGGCGTTGATGCGGCGCCAGCTCGACGAGGCGACCGAACCGGTCGCGGCGTTGTGGGCCTCCGATCCCGCCATCTACCGCAGGTACGGATACGAGTACGCCGGCACCGGGTTCGCCGCGACGGTGGACCTGCCACGGGTGCGCCCGCTGCCGGTGGAGGACCCCGGAACACTTCACGAGATCACCGCCGCCGAGGCGGCCGACCTGCTCCCGCCCGTACTCGCCGAGTTCCAACGCACCCGGCCCGGCGTCTCGGGACGCGGGGAGCGGCACTGGACCGCTCGGCTGGCGGACCCACCCGAGGCGCGTTCGGGCGGCACACCCCGGCAACTGGTGGTGCACCGTGCCGCTGACGGTCGCGTGGACGGCTACGCCGCCTGGCGGGGCAAGAGCGGATTCGACGCCGCGGGCGCGGCGGCGGAGGTGGAGCTGGAGGAGCTGGTGGCCGTGGACGGCGCCGCCCACGAGTCGCTGTGGCACCATCTGCTCACGATGGACCTCGCCGTCCGGCTGCGCTACCACCACCTGAGCCCCGGCGAGCCGGTGTGGCAGCGGGTGGGCAACCCGCGGGCCCTGACCGCCACCTGGCACGACACGCTGTGGTTGCGGATCCTGGACGTCCCGGGTGCGTTGACTCGCCGCCGGTACCAGGTGCCGGTGGACGTCGTGCTCGACGTCACCGACGAGTTCACGCCGGGCAACTCCGGGCGCTTCCGGCTCACCGCCGACGCCGACGAGGTCCACTGTGAACGGACCGACGCCGCGCCGGACCTGTCGATGCGCGAATCGGTCCTGGCGGGTGTGTACCTGGGTGGCCGTGGCCTGGGCGAGTTCGCCGGCACCGGCAGGGTCGTCGAGCATCGCGCCGGTGCGCTCGCCGCGACCGCCGCCGCGTTCGGCTGGCCGGTCGCGCCCGGTCCCGTGGAGATCTTCTGAACCCGACCCCTTCGCAGGGCGGCGGCTCGGACGGCGGTGAGCCGCCTATTACGATGGTCTCCGCGCCCGAAGCGGCGTGATCACCGTCGTCACCGGATGAAGGAGGGCCATCGTGTCCGCACCCGACAAGTCTCCCGCTTTCGACTCGATCGTCGTCGCGGCCGGGACTACGTGCGCCGACGCGATAGCCGAAGCGGGACTGCCCACCACCGGACCCCGCGCGATCGTGGTGGTGCGGGACGAACAGGGCGGGCTGCGTGACCTCTCCTGGGCGCCGGAGGCCCCCGCCGAGGTCGAACCGGTCCCGATGGACTCCCCGGACGGCCTCAACGTGCTGCGCCACTCCTGCGCCCACGTGCTGGCCCAGGCCGTGCAGGACCTGTACCCGCAGGCCAGGCTCGGCATCGGTCCGCCGATCCGGGACGGCTTCTACTACGACTTCGACGTCGAGACCCCGTTCCAGCCCGAGGACCTGAAGAAGCTCGAGAAGCGGATGCAGGAGATCGTCAAGTCCGGGCAGCGGTTCAGCCGACGCGACTACGAGTCCCGGGACGAGGCCCGCCGCGAGCTGGCGGACGAGCCGTACAAGCTGCTGCTGGTGGACGTCAAGGGCGACGTCGAGGACCCCGAGGTGATGGAGGTCGGCGGCGGTGGCCTCACCGTCTACGACAACGTGGACGGCAAGACCGGCGAACGGGTCTGGGGCGACCTGTGCCGGGGCCCGCACCTGCCCAGCACCCGGATGATCCCGGCGTTCAAACTGATGCGCAGCGCCGCCGCGTACTGGATGGGTTCGGAGAAGAACCCGCAGTTGCAGCGGATCTACGGCACGGCGTGGCCGTCACGCGACGCGCAGAAGGAGTACCTGCACCTTCTGGAGGAGGCCGCCAAACGCGACCACCGCAAGCTGGGCGCCCAGTTGGACCTGTTCAGCTTCCCCGAGGTGCTGGGTTCGGGTCTGCCGGTGTTCCACCCCAAGGGCGCGATCGTCCGGCACATCATGGAGTCGTACCTGCGGGAGCGGCAGGCCGAGGCCGGTTACCAGGTCGTCAACACTCCGCACCTGACCAAGGGCGCCCTGTTCGAGACCTCCGGCCACCTCCCGTACTACGCCGACTCGATGTTCCCTCCCATGCAGATGGAGGGCGCCGACTACTACGTCAAGAGCATGAACTGCCCCATGCACAACCTGATCTTCGCGTCGCGGGGACGTTCCTACCGGGAGCTGCCGTTGCGGCTGTCGGAGTTCGGGACCGTGTACCGGTACGAGAAGTCGGGCGTCGTGCACGGCCTCACCCGCGTGCGGGGGATGACGCAGGACGACGCGCACATCTACTGCACCAAGGAGCAGATGACCGGGGAGATCAAGGAACTCCTGGCGTTCGTCCTGCGGCTGCTGCGCGACTACGGACTCGACGACTTCTACCTCGAACTGTCCACTCGCGACGACTCCCCGAAGTTCATGGGAGACGAGGCGCAGTGGGAGGAGGCGACGGCGGCGCTGCGTGAGGCCGCCGAGGAGTCCGGCCTCGAACTGATCCCCGACCCGGGTGGCGCGGCCTTCTACGGCCCCAAGATCTCCGTGCAGGCCAAGGACGCCATCGGGCGGAGCTGGCAGATGTCGACGATCCAGTTGGACTTCAACCAGCCGGCCCGGTTCGGGCTCGAGTACTCCGCCGACGACGGCACCCGGCGTCAACCGGTCATGATCCACCGGGCACTGTTCGGTTCCATCGAACGGTTCTTCGGTGTCCTGACCGAGCACTACGCGGGGGCGTTCCCGGCGTGGCTGGCTCCCGTACAGGCGGTCGGCATCCCGATCCGCGACGAGAACGTGCCCTACCTGACGGACTTCTTCGCGCAGCTCACCGACCACGGCATCCGCGGCGAGGTGGACGTCTCCGACGACCGGATGCAGAAGAAGGTCCGCAACGCCCAGTTGCAGAAGATCCCGTTCATGGTGCTCGCCGGCGACACCGACCAGGCCGACCAGACGGTGTCGTTCCGCTACCGCGACGGCTCGCAACGCAACGGCGTCCCGGTGGGCGAGGCGGTCCGGCACGTGGTGGACGTGGTGCGGTCCCGCACCAACGTGGGGCCGTCCGCGGCGTGACGCACCGGTGACGGTGCCGCCCGACGGCACCGTCACCGGTGCGGTAGTTCGCTCCCGGTCTCGCCGAGCCAGCGCGCGAGCCTGCCGCGCCTGCCCAGTGCCCGTAGCCGCGCCTCGGTGGCCAGCCGGGAGTCGTTCATAGTGACGATCATGAGCTCGTCGCCCACCCGCAGCCGATCGTGTTCGCTGGGTACGAACAGCCTGCCGTCCCGGACGATGCTGTTGATGACCGATCGTTTCGGCAGCCGCAGCTCGTAGAGGTACAGGCCGTGCAACCGGGACCGTTCGGGGACCACCACCGTCAACAGCGCCGCACCGAGCACGTCCAACGGCGCCGACTCGATCTCGACGTCGCGGGCCTGGCCCGGACTGGCGAGCCCCAACAGTCGCGCGGTCGGCGCCAGGCTGGGCCCCTGCACCACGGTGAAGACCACGACCAGTACGAACACCATGTTCAGCAGTTGCAGACTGTCGGGCACCTCCGCCACCACCGGGATGGTCGCCAGCACGATCGGCACCGCGCCGCGCAGCCCCGCCACGGATATCAGGACCTGTTCGCGCCAGGGGATCCGGAACCACACCAGTGAGGCCGCCACCGACACCGGCCTGGCCACCAGCAGGAGGATCGCGCCGAGGAAGATCGCCGGCAGCATCACCGGTGGCAGGTCACTGGGGTCGACCAGCAGACCGAGCATCACGAACAGTCCTATCTGGCTCAGCCAGGCCGCGCCCTCCGCGAACGAGCGGGTGGCCGCCCGGTGCGGCAGCCGCGAGTTGCCCATCACCATGGCGGTGAGATAGGCCGCCAGGAAGCCGCTGGCGTGGATGGTCCCGGCGGCCGCGAACGACACCATTCCGAAACCGACCGCCACCAGCGGGTACAGGCCGGAGGCGGGCAACGCGATCCGGCGCGCCGACCACGCCCCGACCATGCCCACCAGCAGACCCAGTACCGCCCCGACCGACAGCTCGTACCCGATGTTGAGGGCGGCGTCCCACGGCGAGTCCGGGACCCGGGCGGCGCTGAGCAGCAGGACCAGGATGACGGTCGGCGCGTCGTTGAACCCGGACTCCGCTTCGAGCAGCCCCGAGACCCGGCCGGGAATGGGGAGCCGGCGGAGCACCGAGAAGACGGCCGCGGCGTCCGTCGACGAGACGATCGCGCCCAACAGCATGGCGCTGCGCCAGTCCAGGCCGACGAGGAAGTGACCACCGACGGCCACGACGACGGCGCTCACCAGCACACCCAACGTGGCGAGCACACCCGCCGGCAGGATGAGCGCGCGCACGTCCGCCCAGCGAGTGGTCAGTCCTCCGTCGATCAGGATGAGCGCCAGCGCCACCATCCCGACGTTCTGGGTCAGTTGTGCGTCGTCGAAGTTGATGCCGAGCGCGTCCTCACCCAGTAGCAGTCCCAGCGCGAGGAACCCCAACAGGGCGGGAAGCCCGATGCGGTCGGCGAAGCGGACCGCCGCGATGCTGGCCAGCAGGGTGAGGGAAGCGGCGAGCAGCACCAGGAACAGCTGTGTCAGGCTCATCCGTCACCCCTCTCCCATGCACGACATCGTGTCAGAGCGGCGATTCGTGTGGATGTCGAACAGGCAACCGGACCGTGTACCGGCCGGATGCGCCACGCGACGGCTCGCGTGTGGCCGATCCCCGAGCACGCGGCATAGGATCACCGCGTGAATGACAGTCAGACGCAGCGTGGTGCCGGGGTCCCCGACGGCCTCGAACGATTGTGGACACCACACCGGATGGCATACATCCAGGGTGAGAACAAACCGACCGGGCCCGACTACGACCCGGTCGGTTGCCCGTTCTGTGAGATGCCGAAGCTGTCCGACGACGAGGGTCTGATCGTCGCCCGGGGCGTCCTGGTGTACTGCGTGCTGAACCTGTACCCGTACAACGCCGGGCACCTCATGGTGTGCCCGTACCGGCACGTTCCCGACTACACCGACCTCGACGAGCCGGAGGTGGCCGAACTGGGGGCGTTCACCCAGCGTGCCATGCGGGTGGTCCGGCGGATCTCCGGCGCGCACGGCTTCAACATCGGGATGAACCAGGGCAAGGTCGCCGGGGCGGGCATCGCGGGACATCTGCACCAGCACCTCGTGCCGCGTTGGGGCGGGGACGGGAACTTCATGCCGATCATCGGCCGTACCCGGGTGTTGCCGGAACTGTTGTCCGACACCCGCCGGCTGTTCGCCGAGGCGTGGGACACCGCGTGACCCCGTGACCGGCGGCCGTCAGACCTTCCGCCACGGACCGCAGCCTGAACTTGAGAACGCCTTGTCGGAGTCGAGGAGTGTCACGGTCAGGTGGTCGCCCGGTTCGGCGACGCCGTTGGCGATGATGTCGCCGACCTCGCCGCTGATGGCGGACAGCCGTTCCCAGTAGCACAACGGCGAGTCGGCGGGGACGGTCGCCTGGTAGTCGCCGGGCTCGATGTCGTTCCCGATGAGGAACGTGCCGTTGCCGCGGGTCTCGGTCCTGACGGTCGTGTCGGGGTCGGTGGCCTGCGACGGCACGCCGGGCTGCGGCACGGGCACCGGCAGCCCCGGTTGCTGTCGTGCCGCGCCGATCACCGGCTGATGGTCCGACTGTGCGATCGTGACGACCCCCACCGCCAGCAGGATCGCCGACATGACACCGCAGAACACCAGCCCCGCCACGGCGGACGGCTCCAGCCGCGGGGAGGAGGCGGCGGGAGGTGCCGGTGGCGGTGGAGGCGGTGCGCCCCCACCGGGCGCCGAGGACGGTGCGGCCTCGGGCACCGCGTCGGGGGGCCGGGACGTGGCGGCCTCCTCCTCCGGCGGGACCGGTGCGGGTGGTTCGGGAACCGGGGGCCTCGGTGGTGGTTGCGGGCTCGGCGGCCCCGGTGGTTCGGGTTGCGGATGGGGGACCGGTTCGGGTGGCGGCACCGGTTCCGGCGGTGAGATGTCGCCGGTCTCGGGTGTGGTCTCCCAGGAGCCGCGAGGCATCGACGGCCACGTGACCGTCGGCGGCCGGAAGGTGCTGAACGAGCCGTCCGATTCGCGTCCGGCCGGGCTCACCGTCGCACGGTCCGCCTCGTCGCGCGCGGGTGACTCCAGCGCCGCCTGCAAGGCGACCAGGTCGTCGTCGTCGGAGAAGTCGAACGGTGACGGTTCGATTCGTGACGGTGTGCCGGGTTCCGGACGGTCCCCTTCGATCGAGTGCCCCATGTCCGCCATCGTGCACCGAGCGGTCACGGGAAGTGAGGGAAACGACGGTTTTCCACGGCCACGCCCTCCCCCTTTGCGAAGTATGGTGCGCCATGACCGAATGGCGTGGCCGTGGGGACGATCAACCGGTGGCGGTCTCGGCGTCCATCATGTGTCGCAGCCGCGCCGCCCCACCCCGGTGCAGCCAGTCGGCGAAGCCCTGCAGCCCGGGATGCGACCTCCGCAGCGCGGGGATGTCGGCGACCCACCCGTGCCCCTCCGAGGCGAGCGTCCACATGTGCCGCACGTCGTCCCCCATGGCGGCGGCCTCCTCGACGTCGATCCGGCGGTACGAGACGGCACGGCCGGTCGCCGCCGTCACCATCTCCGCGGCCGTGACCGGGGAGACCGCGTCCCCCGCCAGTTCCAGCGCCTCACCGGCGTAGCGGTCGGGATCGCCGAAGGCGAGGGCCGCGAACACCCCGATGTCCTCCAACGCGATCATCTGGGCGGGGACGTGCGGAAGGAACAGATGCCGGTGTACGCCGCCACTGATCCCGTTGACCGGCAAACCGGTGAGCAGGTGGTTCTCCATGAAGCGCACCGGCCGCAGCAGCGTGAACGGCACCCCGGAGTCGCGGATGTGCCGCTCGACGGCCTCCTTGGCGTTGAAGCCGGCGCCGCCGGGCGTCCCGACGGTGCCGATGCCGGTGAACACCAGGTGTGACACCCCCGCGCCGGCGGCGGCGTCCACGACGTTCCGCATGTGTCGCAGTTCGCGCGCGAACGGCCAGCCGCCCTCCTGGTAGGACACGCCCGGGACGGCGAACACGCCGTGGACCCCGGTCATCGCCTCGGCCAGTCCCGCGCGGTCGTCGAAGTCCCCGGTGACCGGCTCGGCTCCGGCCCGCCGCAACGCGGCGGCACCGGCCGCGTCCGGGTCGCGGACCAGGGCCTTGACGTGCCAGCCGTCGGCGAGCAACCGGTGAGCGGTGACCCCACCCTGTCTGCCGGTGGCGCCGGTGACGAGGACGGTGCGGTTTCGGTGGTTCACGGGATTCCTCCACATCGATACAATCGGGCCGTTCCGCCCGGCAAGGTATCCGCGCGGTGAGCCGATCGACGAGCGTGGAGACGGTGGTTTCGTGACATGGCGACTCATGACGGGGCGCGGCATGCCGGGATGGGGGACTGTCGGGCGCGGGTGCTGTCGGCGGCCCGTCGTGCCTACGAGGCCCACGGCCCGGGGGTCCCGTTGGCGCGGATCGCCTACGCCGCCGGAGTCGGCCCCGCCACGGTGCAGCGTCACTTCCCCACCGGGGACGCCCTGCGTGAGGCCGTGCTGTCCCAGTACATCGAGGGAGTGACGTCGCAGGCGTTGCGTGAACCCGGTACCGACCCGTTCTTCTCGCTGCTGACGTCGATCGTGGAGTCCGCGCCGGTCCGGCAGGCGTTGTGCCGACGACTGGTGAACGGCGAGGGCTGGCCACGGAAGGTCCTCGACGCGGCGGGCCGTCGGCTGGACGACGTCTTGACGGCGCGGCTTCGCACCGCCCAGGCACAGGGCCGGGTGCGGTCCGACGTTGGTATGCCGGAGGTGCGCGCGGTCCTCACCGCCGCGGTGGCGGCCCGCCACGCCCACCCCGAGGTGGCCAGGGCGACCGGCGTGGTCCTGGACTCGTTGCGGCCACCCGGACCGGTCACGAAACCACCCGCCGACGCGGAACCGGGCCACGAGACACCGCCCGGTCACGAGTGGCGTCACGAAACCCGTTGCGAGGTCTGTGGGAACCCCCTGAGGCGGCGCGGTACCGGGCGGCCCGCCCGTTACTGCGGCGCCACCTGCCGGCAGCGGGCCCACCGTGACCGGCGCCGTGCCGCGCCGGAGGGTTAGCCCGCCGCCCGGCCCGGGCAAGTAGCCCCGGGCACGGGCCGGATCCCACCGTCACGGCGGACCGGATGCGGCGGTCCCATATGGTTCGACGCGAACACCCCGCGCCCCACACTCGAAAGGCGGAAGTGATGGCCGAGAAACACAGCTTCGAAATGGACGTCAACGGCGACGGCACACCCGACACCGTGCAGGTGATCAAGGGCGACGACGGCAGCGCCACCTATCTGGTGGACACCACCGGTGACGGCAGGACCGACATCCACGCCGTCGACCACGACGGTGACGGTGTGATCGACGAGGTGCGCATCGACACCAGCGGCGACGGCACCGCCGACGTGCACCTGACCGATCTGCCCGACCCCGAATGACCGGCCCGGCCGGTTCCGCGCGGCCCGGTCAGCGGGTGCTCCTCACGTGCTGTTCCGCCGACTGCGGCGGCATCGGCTCGTACCGGCTGAACCGGCGGCGGAACCAGCCGGAGCCGGCGGTCATCGCGCGCAACTCGATCGCGTAACGCAGCAACTCGACCGCGGGCACCTCGGCGTTGACGACGGCGCGATCGTGCTCGTCGGTCTCGGTGCCGAGCACCCGGCCGCGTCGTGACGCCAGGTCGCTCATCACCGTGCCGACGTACCCGTCGGCGACCGTCACCGCGACGCGGTCGACCGGTTCCAGCAACGACACCCTCCCGGACTCGGCGGCGTCGCGCAACGCCGCCGCACCCGCCGCCTGGAACGCCGCGTCGGAGGAGTCCACCGAGTGCGCCTTGCCGTCGTGCAGGGTGACCCTGATGTCGATGACGGGGTGCCCGGTCACCAGGCCACGTTCCATCTGGGCGACGACGCCCTTCTCGACGCTGGCGATGAACTGTGTCGGGATCGCGCCGCCGACGACGCGGTTGACGAACTCGAACCCGCCACCCTGCGGCAACGGTTCGACCTGGATGTGGCAGACGCCGTACTGGCCGTGTCCCCCCGACTGTTTGACGTGGCGGCCGGTGCCGGTCGCCACGGCCGTGAAGGTCTCCCGGAGCGCCACCCGCACCGGTTCGGTGTCCACGTGCGTGCCACCGGCGCGGAGCCGGTCGAGCACGACCTCCGCGTGGGACTCGCCCATGCACCACAGCACGACCTGGTGGGTCTCGGCGTTGCGTTCCAACCGCAGTGTCGGATCGGCCGCGACCAGGCGCGCCAGGTTCTTCGCCATCGCGTCCTCGTCCGCGCGGGTGGCGGCGGTGACCGCGATCGGCAGCAACGGTTCGGGCATCGGCCACGGCGCCATGAGCAACGGGGTGTCCCTGGCCGATATCGTGTCCCCGGTCTCGGCGGTCCCGGACTTCGTGATGGCGCAGACGTCACCCGCGACGCACTCGGGGACCTCCCGCAACGCCGCCCCCAGCGGGGAGTAGACGTGCGCGACCCGTTCGTCCGAGTCGTGGTCGGGGCGGCCGCGTTCGGACAGGCCGTGGCCGCTGACGTGTACCGCCGTGTCGGTGCGAAGCGTCCCCGAGAACACCCGCACCAATGACACCCGCCCCACGTACGGGTCGACGGTGGTCTTGACGACCTCGGCGGCGAGCGGACCGGCCGGGTCCGGGGTTAGCGGTGGCACGGGCGAACCGTCGACACCGGTCACGGTCGGCACCGGGCGTTCCAACGGGGACGGGAACCCTCCCGCGATCAGCTCCAGCACCGCTTCGAGTCCCACGCCGGTCGTCGCGTTCACCGGCACCACGGGGTGGAACGCGCCTCTGGCCACCGCCGTCTCCAGGTCACTCACCAGGGTCTTGGCGTCGATCTCCTCCCCGGCCAGGTACCGGTCCATCAGCGTCTCGTCCTCGCTCTCGGCGATGACCCCCTCGATGAGCGCGTCACGGGCCTCGGCGATCGCCTCCAGATGGACCTCCTCCGGTGAGGACACCGTCGGTGGATTCCCCGCACCGTGATCGAATATCTGCCGGGATATCAGGCCGATCAGTCCGGCCGTGGACTCGCCGTCGTCTCCCAGCAGCGGCAGGTACACCGGAAGCACGCCGTCGCCGAACATCCGTTGGCACAACGCCACCGTCTCGTCGAAGTCGGCCTGCGGGTGGTCGAGGCGGGTGACGGCCACCGCCCGGGGTGTTCCCGCCGCCGCGCACTCCTCCCACAGGGCCCGGGTCGCCATGTCGAGCCCGTTGACGGCCGACACGACGAACAACGCGGCGTCGGCCGCGCGCAGCCCGGCGCGCAGTTCACCGACGAAGTCGCCGTAGCCGGGGGTGTCCAACAGGTTGATCTTGAGGTCGCCGAACCGCAGGGGCGCGCACGCCACACCCACGGAACGCCGCTGGGCGACGGCCGCCGGATCGTGGTCGCAGACGGTGGTGCCGTCATCGACGTTCCCGGCACGGTCGATGGTGCCGGTGACGGCCAGCAGGGCTTCGGCGAGGGTGGTCTTGCCCACCCCGGCGTGGCCCACCAGCGCCACGTTGCGGATGTTCGCCGGGTCGGTGACCTGCGAAGGGGCGTCGGCCTCCGCCTTTTCGCGGTGCTTGTGGGACATGGTCGGCCTTTCACGCGAGTCGTTCGGTCCTGCGGCGGACCGGTCACCTCGCGATGACCGCCGATGGCGGGGCGTCACACCCGGGATGGGACGTCGCGCCGGACGTGTCCGGCACGCCGCTCACACCGCCGGTCGTTCCCCGCCGTAGGGCCGGGCCAGGCGACTGGCACGCGTTCGGATGCCTTTACCCCCTAGATCACACACCCACCGCGGGGTAGATCACAAGTATGCGGTACGGGTTTTTTCGGTAGGACGCGATCGACCGCCGGCACCGGCCGGACCCACCGCCGGGCTGACCAGTGTCACCGTGCCGGGCGCGGTGGTGCACGTCGCCGCCGCGGGGCTACCGATATCGTTAGGAACCTCAGGCGGGCTGATGCCGGGCGGGGCCCGCGGTAGGCATCCATTGTCGAACTCGTCCGGACGATGGGTGAAATGGCGAAGTTTCTCAGCGTCTCCGGCCGGGCGACGGTCGCGAAGTTCCTGGACCCGGTGGCGGCCGGACTGGTCCGGTGGGGCCTGTCGCCGAACGCGGTGACGGTGCTGGGCACCCTGGGTGTCATCGCGTCGTCGGTGCTGCTGCTGGCGCGCGGTGAATTGCTGTGGGCACTGATAGGGATCACGCTGTCGGTCTGCACCGATCTGCTCGACGGCGCCATGGCCCGCATCAAGGGCGGCGGTGGGCGTTTCGGCGCCATGCTCGACTCGACCATGGACCGCATCGCCGACGGCGCGGTCTTCGGCGGCCTCGCGTTCTGGCTGGCCACGACCGACCGGTTCGCCACGATGGCGGCCGCCCTCGTCTGCCTGGTGGCCGCGGAGGTGACCTCCTACGCCAAGGCACGGGCGGAGGGACTGGGTGTCCGCTGCGACGTCGGCGTCGTCGAACGCGCCGAACGCCTGGTGCTGGTCGGCGTGGCGGCGCTGCTGTACCTGTTCGGTGTCCCGTACGGCATGCCGGTGACCCTGTGGCTGCTCGCGGCGCTGTCGGTGTTCACCGTCGGGCAGCGACTCTGGTACGTCAAACGCGAACTGAGCAGGACGGCGACATGAACGATCGACTCGTGGAGTGGGGTTACGGTGCCGCCTGGCGGGCGGTCCGGATGCTGCCGGAGCCGGTCGCGGCACGCCTGTTCCGGATGGCGGCCGACCGGGTCCACGCCAAGGGCGGCAAGGGCGTCCGCCAACTGCGCGCCAACCTCGCCAGGGTCGTCCCGGACGCCGGCCCCGCCGAGCTGGACGCCCTCACCCGAGCGGGGATGCGTTCCTACTGCCGCTACTGGCTGGAGGCGTTCCGGCTGCCCTCGTACTCCCGCGAGGAACTGCTGAACCGGTTCCACCTCGACGGCACCGAGGCGTTCGACGAGGCCCGCGACACCGGCCGGGGCGTCATCGTCGCGATTCCCCACTCCGGCAACTGGGACTGGGCGGGGGCGTGGGTGACCGCGAAGGGATGGCAGGTCACCACGGTGGCCGAGCGCCTCAAACCGGAGGCCGTGTTCGACCGGTTCCTGGACTTCCGGCGCAGGCTCGGAATGCACATCGAGCCGCACGTCGGCGGGGAACGCCCTGTGCAGACCGTGCTCGCGGAGGCACTCGGCAAGGGGCACGTCGTACCGCTGGTCGCCGACCGCGACCTGTCGAGCCGCGGCGTGGAGGTGGACTTCTTCGGGGAACCGACCAGGATGCCCGCCGGCCCCGCACTGCTCGCCATCCGCACGGGCGCGCCGATATACACCGTCGTGCTCTACAACGACTCCGACCGCACCGGCCGCGGCGAACTCCTCGGGCCGGTGGAGGTACCCGCGGACGGTTCGCTGGCGGAGCGGATCACCGGCACGATGCAGCGGATCGCCGACCGGTTCGCCGAAGGCATCGCCCGCAACCCCCAGGACTGGCACATGCTGCAACGGCTGTGGCTGGCCGACCTCCCCTCCCGCCGCGACTGACGGAGACGTGACCCAGTGAAGATCGGAATCGTCAGCCCGTACTCGTTCGCGGTGCCCGGTGGGGTGCAGGGGCACATCCGTGACCTCGCGGAGACCCTGACGGCGCTCGGCCACGGTGTGAGCGTGCTCGCCCCCGCCGAACGCGACGACCCCGTCCCGGACTACGTGGTGCCCGCCGGCCGGGCGATACCGGTGCCCTACAACGGTTCGGTGGCGCGTCTGGCGTTCGGGCCGATCGCGGCGACCCGGGTGCGGAAGTGGTTGCGCGCGGGCGATTTCGACGTGCTGCACGTTCACGAGCCGTTGTCGCCCAGTCTGTCCCTGCTGGCCTGTCTGTCGGCGCGCGGCCCCGTCGTGGCGACCTTCCACACCGCGATGACCCGTTCCCGCACCCTCGCCGCCGGCAAGGGGGTGGCGCAGCTCGTGTTGGAGAAGATCACCGCGCGCATCGCGGTCAGTGCGCTCGCCAGGCGGGTGCAGGTCGAACACCTCGGCGGCGGTGCGGTCGAGATACCCAACGGCGTCATGGCGTCCTTCTTCGTCGACGCGGAACCCTTGCCCGGCTGGCCCGGTGAGGGCGGTGCCCTGGGGTTCGTGGGCAGGTTCACCGAACCCAGGAAGGGTTTCGGCATCCTCAAGGACGCCTTCGTGGAACTCGCGGGCAGGCACCCCGGCGTGCGGTTGCTCGTGCTCGGCCCGGGCGAGCCGGCCGAGGTGCTGGAGTCGGTCCCCGCCGACGTCGCCGACCGGATCGAGTTCCTGGGGATGGCGAGCGACGAGGTGAAGGCGCGCATGTTGCGCAGCGTGGACGTCTACGTCGCGCCCAACACCGGCGGGGAGTCGTTCGGGATGATCCTCACCGAGGCGATGGCCGCCGGTACGCCGGTACTGGCCAGTGACCTGGACGCGTTCCGCCGCGTCCTCGACAACGGCACCGCCGGACGGTTGTTCCCGGTGGGCGACGCGGCGGCGCTGTGCGCCTCGGCCGCCGAACTGCTGGACGACGCCCGGCTGCGCGCCGACCTGGCCCGCCGGGCCACCGAGGTGGTCGCCGACTACGACTGGCCGGTCGTGGCGCGACGGGTGCTCGAGGTGTACACCGCCGCCATCGAGGCCAGCGGCGGCACCGTCACCGAGGACGAGGCCGAACTGCCGGAGGAACTGCGCGGCTGACGCCGAGGCTTCGGCGTCACACCGCCTGTTCGAACCGCAGGGACGTGAGGAAGCAGTCCCTCGGCTGCCCGATCGCGAACTTCACGCACGCGGTCAACGACGGCGCCCGCAACGGGTCCGTCGCCGACGTCGGAGCGTCCCAGTCCGGGCCGAGCCGGTCCGGGTTGTCGAAGTCGGGCGGATACAGCGACATCACCCGGATGCCCTTCGGCCGGAGCCGGTGCGACAGGATCTCCAGGAACCCGGCCTGGGCGTGTTTCGCCGCGTAGTACGCCGGATGCGCCTCCGACCGGCGATGCCCCGGGTCGGCGACCGCCGACACCATCGTGACGATGTCGGGCCGTTCGGACCGTTCCAGCGACGGCAGCAGGCCCCGGGTGACCAGGATCGTTCCGGTCGCCGTGGCGGCGATCGTGTCGATGACGTCCCGGTCGGTCCCGGAGACCGGATCCGCCCCGGCGAGGTACCGAGCACCGTTGTTGACCAGCACGTCGACGTACGGGGTGCGTGCCGCGACCTGGGCGGTGAACTCCCGGATCGAGTCGGGGTCGGCGAGGTCGCAACGGTACGGCCACGCCTGACCGCCCCGCCGCCGGATGAGCGCGGCCGTCTCGTCGGCGGCGGCCGGGTCGCGGGCCGACAGGTGCACCGCCGCCCCGGCGTCGGCCAGGTCGATCGCCAACGACCGTCCGAAGTCCCGGCCCGCCGAGGTCACCACCACACGCAGTCCCGTGAGTTCCACGCCTTACCTCCCGCCGTTCCGTGCAGGATAGCGGTCGTCCCGTGGTGGCTGAGAGCACGCTGAGACCACCGGGACGGTACGGGAGCTACCGATAAGATCGGCGTCTATGTGGTGGTTGGTGGTCGTGGTCGTCGTGGTGGCGGTGCTCGGCACCTACCTCACCTGGACCGCCACCCGCGTCGAACGGCTGCACGCACGGGCCGTCGACGCCGACGCCGCGCTCTCCGGCAAGCTCGACATCCGGGCCAAGACCGCGCTGGCACTGGCCGACACCGAGGCCCCGCGCCTGGGACGGCACGCCGAGGCGTTGCGGGCAGCCGGTCACGCCAGCCTCGACTCACTTCCCGAGGAACGCGAGACGGCGGAGAACGACCTCACCCGCGTGTTGCGAGAGCTCCCGCTGCCGCCCGACGATCCCGCGCTGGAGGAGGTGCGGCGCGTCAACCGGCGGGTCGCCATCGCCAGGCAGGTCCACACCGACGTCGTACGGGACGCGGTCGCCACCCGGCACCGGTGGGTGGTGAGGCTGTTCGGTCTGACCAGGCGACTGCCCCGGCCACGCTACTTCAACATGGACAACCCGGACTGATCCGGCGTCGTCTCGCGGATCCGCACCGCCAGGTCGTTGTCGACCGTGAAGTACGGCTCGATCCGGCGATCCCCGATCGTGAGGTGCCGTGGCCGGTCCACGCCCTTGCGTCGCGCGACGTCGTCGAGGATCCGGCTAACCCGGACCCGCCGCGACGGATCCGGGCCGGTCAACCACAGGTCCCACAGGTCACCGGGCACCGATTCGGCGAGCAGGTCAACGACGGGGACGCCGACCTCGAACCGGTCCGCGGTCGCGTCGGCCCGGCCCGACAGGGCGACATCCTCGCGGCGGCGGTTGGCCAGCGTCCAACCGGTGAGGCCGTCGAGCGGCGTTCCCAGTAGGCGGCCGGTCACCGTCAACGTCTCCGAGGTCACGGCGACGGTCTCCGGCTCGGCGAACCCCTCGCGTCGCCAGACCCGGACGGCGAGACCGCCCTCGTCGGCGAACGGGACCACCACGACCGGGGGCGCGACCTCGGGCGGCGTCGTCAGAGCCCGAGTGTCGATCCTGCCCGCCGGTACCGGACCGGAGTCGACGCTCAGCCGCCACACGCCGTCGGTGAGGTCCGTCCAGTCGGTCAGGACCCGGCCGGTCTTCACCGGGACCCGGCGCGTCCCGTCGTCCCAGAACAGTTCACCTGCCGGTGGACCGGTCAACTCGAGCGCCGAGAACGACACGGAACGGCAGTCTGTCTCGGCCGGCGGCGGAGGCGCCGCGGTCGGTGTGGCGGGGCGGACGGCGCGGCCACGGGCGGCCAGCAGCCGGGTGAAGAGTTCCTCGTACCTGGCGCCGACGGCCTCCGGGGTGAATCCGGCGGCCTTGGCGCGACCGGCCTCGGCGATCGACCGGCGCAACGACTCGTCGGCCATCACGCGGGCGAGCGCGTCGGCGAACGCCGCCGGGTCCCCGATCGGAGTGAGCAGGCCGTCCACACCGTGGTCGATCAGTTCCGGGGGACCGTACGGGCAGGCGGTGGACACCACGGCCAGGCCACAGTCCATGGCCTCCACGATCGTCAGGCCGAACGACTCCATGTCGGAGGTGACCGCCGCGATGGAGCCCTTCACCCATTCGGCGTCGATGGGGTGCCGGCTTCCCATCAACATGACTGAGTCGTTCAGCCCGAGCGCGTCGACGAGCGACCGGAGCCGCCCGGTGTCACGGCCGTGGCCGTAGATCCGCAGCCGCCATTCCGGGAAGCGGGGGAGCAGCAGCGCGAACGCGCGCAACAGCACGTCGTACCGTTTCACCGTCTCCAGCCTCCCGGCCGCGACGACGAGCCTGCTGTCCCCGGTCGCGGGCGGCAGCGGACTGGCCGGGACGGAGTTGGGTATGTGGTCGATCCGGTCGGCTATCCGCGGCATCCGCCGCCGGTAGTCGTCGGCGTCGGTTGCCGAGACCGTCGTGACCGCGTCGACCCTGCGGTACGCCCGGTACAGGCGCCGGGTCAGCCGTCCGCCGTGCTTGGAGAGGAACAGGTGTTCCTGCGCGACCTTGACGGCGTCACGCGGCCCGTAGCGGGCGAGCATCACGTTGAGACCGGGACGGGTGCCGACGATGACGTCGGCGTCGCAGCCCCGCAGCCACTCGACGATCCGCCGGTCGGTGAGGCGGCTGTACTGCCGGTACCGTCCCTCCGTCTTGGGGAACAACCGGGCCGGCCGGGCCGCCAGCTTCGCGTCGCCGGGAGCCGGCGGTGGCGCGTCCTTGCGCACGTCGACGAGGGACGTCACGGTGAAGCGCGGGTCTATCCGGAAGATCGGTTCGGTGCGCCTGCGGAACACGGTGACGAGTGCGATCTCGTGGCCCAGGTCCGCCAGGGCGGTCGCGGTGCTCAACGTGGTCCGGATGGTCCCGCCCACGTTGTACAGCGAGTGCATCAGGAAACTGATCTTCACGGTTGGCCCTTCCGCGCGGACGAGTCGGCGAGACCACCGACCGGGCGACGCCGGTCCCGGTGGTGTGTCGGGGTTTCAGCCTAGAGCCCGCCCCACGGACGCGCGGCGGGCGTGGCGGGTTCGGTCGCGGTCCGGGGACACCGGCGGCCGTCGGGGGCACGCGTTCCGTCCAGTGGTGAATCTCACCGGCGGTGACCAGGGATGGGACCGTCGCCGCCGTGTCGGTGGCGGTCGTCTCCTGCGTAGGATTGAGGGGTTGAACATCCCTCACGTACGCGAAGGAGCGGGCCCAGCGTGACGAACGACCAGGCGACTGCATTGAACACGACCGGTACCGCCCGGGTGAAGCGCGGCATGGCCGACATGCTCAAGGGCGGCGTCATCATGGACGTGGTCACGCCCGAGCAGGCCAAGATCGCCGAGGACGCCGGGGCGGTCGCGGTGATGGCCCTGGAGCGGGTGCCCGCCGACATCCGCGCCGAGGGCGGTGTGTCGCGGATGAGCGACCCCGACATGATCGACGGCATCATCGAGGCCGTGTCGATCCCCGTGATGGCGAAGGCGCGGATCGGTCACTTCGTCGAGGCCCAGGTGCTGCAGTCCCTCGGCGTCGACTACATCGACGAGTCGGAGGTGCTTACGCCCGCCGACGAGGCCAACCACATCGACAAGTGGCCGTTCACCGTTCCGTTCGTCTGCGGTGCCACCAACCTGGGTGAGGCGCTGCGGCGCATCTCCGAGGGTGCGGCGATGATCCGCTCCAAGGGCGAGGCCGGTACCGGCAACGTCGTCGAGGCGACCCGGCACATGCGTCAGATCCGCGCCGACGTGAAGCGGCTCACCGTGCTGGACGAGGCCGAACTGTACGCCGCCGCCAAGGAGCTGCGCGCGCCGTTCGACCTGGTGCAGGAGGTCGCGAAGGCCGGCCGCCTCCCGGTCGTCCTGTTCACCGCCGGCGGTATCGCCACCCCCGCCGACGCGGCCATGATGATGCAGCTCGGCGCCGAGGGCGTGTTCGTCGGCTCGGGCATCTTCAAGTCCGGTGATCCCGCCAAGCGTGCCGCCGCCATCGTCAAGGCGACCGCGTTCCACGACGACGCCGACGTCGTCGCGAAGGTCTCCCGGGGCCTGGGCGAGGCCATGGTCGGCCTGAACGTGCAGACCCTCCCCGAGACCCAGCAGTTCGCCAAGCGCGGCTGGTAGTACGGACGTCGGGGCCTCGGTCGAACGCTCGCACCCACCGTCGAGCGGAGACGCCGAGCGCCACGGTTTCCCACGGACGACCCTGACGTCGTTCCCGGGACGGGCCGTTCAACGGCCCGTCCCGTCGGTGACCCGGTCGCCTCGATCCAGCCGGCGTTGAGGGACACCGTGCAGGAGTAACCGCGCATGGACCAGCGGTGACATCGACACGGCGATGAGCCACGTCGCGGACGACATCGCGTGTCGCGCTCCGGGCGTCGACCTGAACGGCAAGGACTCCTACGGGGGGCATCGGCGACTTCGCCCCGATGCTCACCGGCATCGCCGAGTTCGTCGACGGCGATCGTGTCGCACTCTTCTACCACCCCCGGACCGCGACGACCTCCACCACACCGGCTGCCGAGTTCTTCACCGTCGAGGGCGGCAGGATCACCGAGAGTGTGCTCGTCTTCGACCGGCTCTCCTACGTGCCGCCTCAGCAGGCTTGAGCGGGAGTGGGTCATGACTCCCGCGCAGACCGTCCTCCTCGGACGGATCCGTGGCTTGATCGCCGGTGAACCGGTGGTACGTGAGGTCTCGATGTTCGGCGGTATATCCGTGATGGTGAATGAGAAGATCATCGTCAGCGCTCTGAGAGACGGTGACCTCCTCGTACGGGTCGACACCGGCCGGCACGACGAACTCCTCGGTAGGCCCGGGGCCGCGCAGGCGGAGATGGGCCCTGGCCGCGACATGGGCCCCTGTTGGATCGAAGTCGCTGCCGACGCGATCAGCGTCGACGAGCACTTGTCGTGCTGGATCGGGATCGCGATGGACTACAACCGGAACGTGACGGGCGGCACCCGTGAGCACGTTCCCGGCTCGCACCGGGCTGTTCACCTTTCTCGGCGGGCTACGAGCCGACCACTCGAAGGTGTCCTGCCGGGATGACGAACACGGCCGGGTGGGCGACGTTCCGGCTTCGTTTCCGGAAGCCGGGTCCGGCCCCTTCGTCACCCGGGCGCGGCGAGTCTGCGCGTGGCCGCGACGACGGAGGCGCGGCGGCGTTGGTGTTCGGCCTCGGTCTCGTCGCCGGTGATCATCCGCGCGACCTGCGGCACGGCGGACCACCAGCCGGCCAGCGACAGCACGAGAAAGATCAGGTGGTCCGCGTCGAGCTCCCGGGTGAGTGCCCCGTGCTCCTGTCCGTCGGCGACGGCGGCGGTCTTGTAGCTGTAGTGCTCCCGCCGTTGTTCCTCGTCGGGCACCGCGGCATCGAAGGCGAGCCCCTCCCAGCGCAGCAGTCGTCCGAGTTCGGGGTGGAGACGGTGGTAGTCGTAGACCCGACCGGCGTACTCGCCGATGTCCTCGGTGGCGAAGGACTCCACCGGCACATCCCGGGCGACCTTGGCCAGTTCGTCGCGCAGCACGCGGGCGAACAGTTCCCGTTTGCCGCCGAAGTAGTTGTAAACCCGTTCCTTGTTGACCCCCGCCTTGCGCGCGATCCGCTCGATGGTCGTGCCGTCCGGGCCGTGCGCCGCGAACTCGTCCACGGCGGCGTCAAGGATGCTCCGCTTAGTTCCCTCAGTGTCCCACGCCATCACACACCCTACTCCGATCATTGCCGACCGCGAACTCCAACGAATGAGTTGGAGATGTGTCGCGAGCGTACTATGGTTACTTCCAACGTTGACGTTGGAAATGGAGGAGTCGTGTCACCATCCACGCTCACCGCGCAGACCTCCCACCGCAGGAGCGCTCGGCCACCGGAGTTCCCGGCGTCTGCCGGGGCGGTCGTCGTGCTCGTTGTCACGGCGTTGTTCGTACTCACCCAGCTGTACGCGGCGATCCCGTTGGTCGGACCGGTCGGTGAAGACCTGGGCGGGGACGTGTCGTTCGCGCTGTCGACCGCGTTCAGCGTCTGTTACGCGGTCGGGTTCCTCGTCTGGGGGCCGCTGGCGGACCAATACGGGCGCAGGAGGGTACTCGTGATCGGACTCGCCGCCCTGACGCTCGCGACGTTGGGTGCGGCCGGGGCATCGTCCGTTCCGGCACTGGGGACACTGCGCGGGTTGCAGGGCCTCGCGGCGGCGAGTTTCGCCCCCGTCGCACTCGCCTACCTGGCCGAGGCCACCCCGCCGTCCCGTCGTGCCGCCTCCATCGGCGCGATGTCGACCGCGTTCCTCGTGGCGGGCATCACCGGGCAGGCGCTCGCCTCCGCGATCGCCCTGAGTCTCGGTTGGTCGTGGATGTTCGTGTTGTCCGGTGTGGTGCTGTGCGGCTGCCTCGCCGGTGTCGCCGTCCTGGTCGTCGAGCCGCCACGCCCCGCCGTTCCCGGCGGCCTGGGGAAGCGCTTCGTCGCGCTCGGGCGGGTCGCGGTGATGCCGCGGGTGCTACTACTGGCCGCCGCACACCTCACACTGCTGCTCGGGTTCGTCGCGATGTACACCGGCCTCGGACCGCAGCTTGGCACGCTCGGACTGGACGCGTCGCATACGATCTGGCTGCGGCTGGCCGGCCTACCCGGCATGTTCGCATCCCTGGCGGTCGGACCTCTCGCCCGCCGGTTCGGTACGTCGGGCGTCGCCCGTCTCGGCTTCGCCGTGGCAGCCCTCGGGCTCGTCACCGAAGCCCTGCTCGCCGACTCGCCGGTGGGCATCGCCGTGACGAGCCTGGTCTACGTCGTCGGTGTGGCGCTGGCGGTGCCGGCGATGATCACCCTGTTCGGGGAAGCCGCCGTTCCCCAGCGGGCCGGCGGGATGGCGCTGAACGGGTTCGTGCTGTTCATCGGGGCGAGCCTCGGACCGCTCACCGCCGGCCTGGACCTCGCCTTCCCGGCCCTGTTGCTCGGATTGGCGGGCCTCACCGCCATCGCCGTGTTGTGCCTGACGCTGTTCAGTCGGCGCGAGTCGGCGATCGAGCCCTGAACGGCCACGAAGCCGGGGCACATCGACGTTACTCCGTGGTTTTCAAGGTCGCTGTCCCCCCGACTTCGGCCACCTCGGTGCGCGTGGTGCGCCCGCCACCCGGAACGACACGGCACACGCCGAACGAGCGGTGAGGAGACGGTCCCACGTGTATCGCCGGTATCGGCACGCGATGGTCAGTAGCCGGTCCTTCCCGCCGCCTCGGCGGCGCGCTCGTACCTGTTCTCCCCGCCCGGCGCCACCGCCTCCTCGGCGAGGTACATGGGGATGAATCCGATCCCGTAGCGTCGCCACTGTTCGTCGCGGTGGAACTTCTCGTGGTTGATCAGTTCCGACAGCGTGAACGGGGCCGGCCGCGCTTCGAGCTCCTCGAAACTGTCGGCGGCACTGACGAAGGTGTCGCCGATGGTGGTTCCACCCCGTTCGTACATCCAGCTCGGCGCGTTGACGCAGACCATCAGGCCGTCGATCTCCCGGCAGTCCGCGCCTTGGGCCTCGGCCGTCTCCTTCGTGAGGGTGCCTATGATCTTCGACTGCATCTCGGGTGGCAGCAGGTCGAAGAAGCCGGGGCTGAGTCGTTCGGTCAGGATCTCCAGCCAGAGTGGTGGCTTGCCGTCGTCGCCGAACAGCGAGGACTCGTCACCGAACCCGAACCCGAATCCGAACAGGGCGAGGGCGTTCGCGGCCCGGTCGTCGGCCTCTCGGGCCCACCGGAGCGCCTCGTCGATGACGGCACGTGCCTGCTGAGCCAGTTCCTCGTTGAAGGTGGCGACGTCGGCGTCCTGGACCACCGGTGTAGTGACGGTGCCGTCGGGACCGATGGTGATGCCGGTGCCCGCGATCCGTTCGTGGGCGTCGCCCAATCGCTCCCTGGCGGTGCCGAGGGCCGTGACGAGCTCCTCCAGGATCGTCCGGCAGCGTGCGAACACGTCGGAGACCGCGTAGAGCGACTCGGATCTCGTCACGAGGCTGTCGGAGGCGGCGGCCTCGTCGGGGCCGCTCCACACGTCCGGCGGGATGTCGGCGACCGTCCGCAGGTCGGTGGTATGTGTGGCCAGTCGACCGGCCAGGACACCGGACACCTCGGCCGCACCCGCGAGCCTCGTCATGTCCATATTGGCCAGTTCGGCGTAGGAGACCATCGACGTCGCTCCTTCGATATGGGGGAACACGCAGAGACCGACTGCGGTGGGTGACAACGAGGCTACCTCCTCGTGTCGAGACCGGCCGTGCTTCGGTCGGCGACGTCGAGCCCGGCGGCCCGTGGGGGCCGCCGGGGTGCCGATCAGCCGCGACGGAGCAGGTAGTCGCGACTCTCCTCGTTGAGCACGTTGACCAGTGCCAGGACGGCGATCAGCATCCCGAGCAGCAGGAAGATGTTGAACTGACCGCTCAGGAGGGTGACGAGGCGGTCGAGGATAACCAGGCCTTCCACGACGATGACCAGGTAGAACACCCAGCTATACCGCTTGTGTGTCAAGGCGGCGCACACTCCCAGTGCGGCCGCCGAGATGAACGAGATGCCCAGGGTCACGGCGATGACCGCCTGGGCGGTGGCGTCGTCGATCTGGGACAGTGCGAAGAGGATCAGCGCGGCGCCCAGCAGCGTGAAGCCGCACTGCGTCCAGAGGATGACGCGCAGTCGCCTCACCGGCGAGGGCATGTAGTAGTGGTCGGGCATGGGCATCGGAGGGGACTCCTTGTGGGCACGGGGATGTGGGGCGGCATTATCCGCCCACACTGTACCGTCACGTTCCCCGTGTGTCACCCGATAAAGCGGCCGAGATCGTCGTCGCGCGGATCATCCCGGTGTGGAGGCCGCCGGCGGCCGACGACCACCGTCACACAGGAACCTCTTGCCCTCCTGGCGGAACAGTGAGACCAGGGCGACGGCGACGAGCAGGATGCCCAGCATCGGCAACGGTCCGAGACCGTTGTTCAGCAGCGTGTTCGCCCAGCCGGCGAGGAGTACGGCCTCCATGAGCAGGATGACGCGGAACAGCCGGACCGACGGGCGTGACAGCGACACCGCGCAACCGGCGAGCATCGCCGCGGTCGCGAGCGAGAACGCGATCGTGACGCCGGTCTGCGTGTGCCGCAACGGTTCCGCACGACCCGACAGGCCGATCGCGGGATCGGCCAGGGCGGACAACAACAGTCCGCCGAGCAACGCCACCGCACACTGCACGACGAGTACGAGTCGCAGTAGCAGGATCGCGTCCGGTACTGCGGACGGCTTTCGGTCCGAACTCATCTGGGCTCCTGCCGGACGGTGGCGAACGGAACGCCCACACTGTACGCGCCTTCGGACACGGCCGATCGGTCCGATACGGCGGTGTGGGTCAGTCCTGTGGCTTCCCGGTGAACCACTCCCTGGCGGGAGACCGCGTCAGCGTGATGATGACGGCCCCGGCGGGAAGCACGAACAGGCCCAGGTTGCACAGTGAGGGCGCGGCCAGCATGATGACCACGATGAGCAGCACCTCGGTGGTGATGGTGGCGGTCCGCACCGCGCGGGCGCGTGTCGGCAGCCGCCAGGCGCACCAGCCCAGGGCCAGTCCCAGGGCGATCAGCACGATGGTGATGGCCCAGGCGGGCGTGTACTGGATGTCGGCCTGGGAGGTGATGTCGCCGTCGGTGCTCTCGGCCAGCTCGGCGTCGGTCATCGCGCGCAGCGTGAGTAGGTTCTGCACGCTCGCGGCCACCATGAGCAGCACGAGAGCCAGTTGCACCCACATGAGGATGCGGGGGATCCGGACCGGGTTCGGTGGGCCGTCAGGGTCCGGCCTGCCGAAACGTGCGGCCGACAGAAAACTCATGCTGCTCCCCGTGGTCGGGGCGGGGGTGTCCCCGCCCGGCGGCTGGACCGACGATCGGCCCGTGACGTCCCGCATTCTCCACCCCGCCGGAGGCCGGAACGACGGTGGCCGGGTCGGCGGGTGGGTGCGCCACACGTGGCCTAGTGGTGGAACCAGCGGCGCGACACGCGTCCGATCAGCGAGAAGAACACGGTGACCGGGACCAGGCACAGCGCCGCGACGATCCACCAGTTGACCCCCTCGATGCCGGTCCACACCAGGGCGGCGACGCAACCGATCTCGACGAGCAGTACGAGGACCCAGACCCACCGCCACTGGTAGCGCATGAGCCAGGACATCAGGAGGAGGAACACCGCCCCGGCGGCGAGCCCGGCGGCGGTGCGGTAGATGTCGTCGGCGACCACGTCGGGAATCCACTCGTGGCGGTTCTCGTGCCCGAACCAGATCGCGCCGCCCAGCGCCAGAGCCAACAGCACCTGAACCCATATCGCGCGGCGGGCCGTCTTGGCCGACGGCGGCATCGGGTTGAGTTGCTTGGGCATGGCTACTCCTAGGGATGGTGGTTTCCTGCTGGAGCAGGTTAACCGGTGTCGATATGCCGTGGGTATGCGACCCGCCCGGCTGAAGGCCCGTCGGGCGCTCATCGCAGCCGGTCACCGGTGCGACCGGCCACCAGGGCGGTCAGGATCGCGTCGATGGCGAATGCCGTCGCGTAGGGCAGGTCCACCGCCCCGTCGTCGAGCAGCCACTGCACCTGGAGGCCGTCCATGACGCCGATGATCGCCGAGGCAGCGGTGTCGATGTCGGTGTCGGAGGGCATCGCGTCGGGGTCGCAGATCTGCGCGAGCGAGCGGGAGATCATCTCGCGCAGCCCGCTGAACCGGTTGCGGAAGTACTCCTGTGCCGGGTGGTCGTCGGTGACCGAGTCGGCCGACAGCACCGCGTAGGTCTGCACGATGCCGGGACGGGTGGTGTTGTTGCGGGCGGTGTCCACCAGGTGCCGGAACAGTGGAAGGCCCTCGGGTGGGTGCTTGCCCTCCAACTGTTCGACGTCGACCTGGTCGCGGTAGTCCAGTACCTCCAACAGGAGTTGGTTCTTCGAACCGAAGTGGTGGAGGATGCCGGCGTGGGTGATGCCGACCTGGTCGGCGATCTCGCCGAGTGATCCGTTGCGGTAGCCGCGAGCGCCGAAGGTGGCGGTGGCGGCGCGCAGTATCTCCAGGCGGCGTTGTTCCGAGCGCAGTTGTCGGGGGCCCTTGGCCTTGCCGGAGGCGCGGTTCGCCGGAGTGCCGTCGGCGTCAGTCATGGGATAAAGCCTACTTTGGATATGCTCACTTACTGATCGGTAAGTAAGTCGGATGTGAACCGGGGTACGTCCATACTCCCGGACGGTGCTCACATCACCGTGAGCGAGGGTGGGATGGCCGCCGCCTCCCGCTCGTGTTGGAAACACGCCACCCGCCGGTGCGGCTCCCGGTCCGCGAACGCCGTGGCGGTCAGGGCCGGCCGTTCGTCGCGGCACCGGTCCAGCGCCACCCGGCAACGGGGTGCGAACGTGCAACCGCGCGGGAGCGACATCAGGTCCGGTGGGGCGCCCGGGATGCCGCCCAGCTCCTGCCGCGGCCCGTGCAGCGGCGGGAACGAGTGCAACAGCCCGTCGGTGTAGGGATGCCGCGGCGTCCGGTACATCTGGGAGGCGGTGGCGTCCTCGACGATCTCACCGGCGTACATGACCGCGATCCGGTCGGCCAGCTCGATCAGCAGCGACACGTCGTGGGTGATGAACACGACCGAGAAGCCCAGCCGGGTCCGCAGGTCCGCGAGCTGCTGGAGGATCTGACGCTGCATCACCACGTCGAGCGCCGTCGTCGGTTCGTCCATTATGACCAGTTGTGGCTCCAGGGCGAGCGCCATCGCGATCATCACCCGCTGCCGCATCCCGCCCGACAACTGGTGCGGGTAACTGCGAAGGCGGTCCGCCGGGATCCCGACCATGTCCAGCAACTCGGCGGCACGGTCGCGGCGCTGCCGCGCCGACTGCTCCGGCCGGTGCGCGGAGATGGCGTCGGTGAGCTGACGACCGATCCGGTACACCGGGTTGAGCGAGTTCATGGCGCCCTGGAACACGATCGCGGTGTCCTCCCACCGGGTGGCACGCAACTCGTCGTCGGTGGCGGTCAACAGGTCGTAGCGCCGATCGTCCCGGGTGCTGGTGAACACCACCTCTCCGCCGGTGATGATCCCCGGTGGCGGCAGCAGGCGGGTGGCCGCGTACGCCAACGTCGACTTGCCGCAGCCGCTCTCGCCGGCCAGCCCCAACACCTCACCGGCGTGCAACGTGAGGTTCACGTCGCGGAGCACCCGGACGGCGTCGGCGTCGTACCCGTACTCGACGCTCAGGTTGCGGATCTCCAGAACCGGTTCGCCGGTCATGACTGCTCCTTTCCGGTGCCGCGGTAGACCGGGGTGAAACCGACCCTGGCCCGGATCCGCCGGGCACGCAGGATCTTGGCGTTCTTCCCGGTCGTCCGCAGGCGGGGGTTGACGAACTCGTCGATGCCGAAGTTGATGAGGGTCAACGCGGTGCCCACCGCCGCGATGCACAGTCCGGCGGGTACGAACCACCACCAGGCGCCCAGGGCGAGCGCCTGGTTGCTCTGCGCCCAGAACAGGATGGTCCCCCAGTTCCACTCGCTGATGTTGGTGACGCCCATGAACGCGAGGGTGATCTCGGAGAGGATGGCGAAGATGACCGTCCCGATGAAACCGGAGGCGATCACGGCCGTCAGGTTCGGCAGGATCTCGAAGACGATGATGCGCCACGTCGACTCGCCGTTGGCGCGGGCCGCCTCGATGAAGTCGCGTCGCCGCAGGGACAGGGTCTGGGCGCGCAACACCCTGGCGCCCCACGCCCAGCCGGTCAGCGCGATGATGAGGGCCACGGTCAGCCCACCGGCGTCGGGCAGCAGGCCCGCCACGATGATGATCAGTGGAAGCGCCGGGATGACGAGGAAGATGTTCGACAACAACGACAACCCCTCGTCCCCGATGCCGCCGAGGAAGCCGGCGGTGACGCCGACCAGTACCGACAGCACGGCGGCGAGCAGGCCCGCCAGCAGGCCCACGAACAGCACGCCGCGGGTCCCCACCAGGATCTGGGAGAGGATGTCCTGGCCCAACAGGGTCGTTCCCAGCCAGTGGTCGGCCGACGGCGGTTGGAGTCCCACCTCGGAGGGCAGCGACGGATCGTACGGTGCGATCAGGTCGCCGATCAGGGCGAGCACGGTGAAGAAACCCAGGATGACCAGTCCGATGACGGTCTTGCGGTTGCGGAAGAACAACAGGTTCCCGGTCAGGCCGCGTCGCCGGCGGGTCGAGCCCGCGGTGGGTTCGGTCACGACTGCGGGAGCTTGGGCGGGTGTCACCACGGGTCAGCCCTCCTGCCGGGTGCGCGGGTCGAGTACGGCGTAGGCGATGTCGGCCAGCATGTTGGCGACCAACACCGACAGCGTGATGATGAGGAAGAACCCCTGCATGAGCGGGTAGTCCTTGGCGCCCACGGCCTGGAACAGCATGTATCCGATTCCGGGATAGGTGAACACCATCTCGGTCACCAGGGTGCCGCCGACGATGAAACCCAGTGACAGGGCGAAACCGGAGACGTTCGGCAGGACGGCGTTGCGGGCCGCGTATCCGATCATCACCCGCCGTTCCGGCAGGCCCTTCGCGTGCGCCACCGTCACGTAGTCCTCCGAGGACACCGTCACCATCATGTTCCGCATCCCCAGGATCCACCCGGCCACCGAACTGATGACGATCGTGAACGCGGGCAGCAGGCCGTGGTAGATCGCCGACCCGATGAACTCCGGTGTGGCCGAGGGGATCAGGCCGGGGTCGAAGCCGCCCGAGGCGGGGAAGATCGGCCACGCCACCGCGAACACCGCGATGGCGATCAATCCGATCCAGAAGTACGGGATGGCCGACAGGAAGTTCGTCACCGGGAGCAGTCCGTCGGCCCAGGTTCCGCGCCGCCAACCCACCCACACGCCCAGCATGGTGCCGAGTACGAAGCTCAGGATCGTCGACAGTCCGACGAGCGCCAGCGTCCAGGGGAGACTCTGCTCGATGATGTCGACCACCGGGGTCGGGAAGTACGCGAACGACAGTCCCAGGTTGCCCGACAACAGGTTGCCCCAGTAGTCGAGGTACTGCTGCCAGAGGCTCTTCTGCTCGTCGAGCCCGAACAGGATGTACAGGGACTCGGTGGCCTCGACGCTGATCCGGCCCTGGAAACGGGCGATGAGCGAACGCACCGGGTCGCCCGGGAGCATCCGGGGTATGAGGAAGTTCAACGTGATGGCCGCCCACGCGGTGAGCAGGTAGAACGCCGCGCGGCGAAGCAGGTATCTCACCGTGGGACCTCCTCGTTCCCGCCGGCCGGTGCGAACAGCCAGCAGGCGGCCTCCTGCGTCCCCGACACCGGGAACGACGGCGGTGACTCGGTCGCGCAGCGGGCGGTCGCCCTGGGACAGCGGGGCTGGAAGCGACAGCCCGGAGGGGGATCGATCAGGCTCGGCGGCTCCCCCTTGGCGCCGTTGGTCTCCGGCGCGGCGGCGAGGTTGTCGGGGTCGGGCGCCGAGGCGATGAGCAGCCTCGTGTAGGGGTGCGCGGGTCGTTGCGTGACGGTCTCCGAGTCGCCCCGTTCCACGACCTGGCCGGCGTACATCACGATCGTCTCGTCGGAGAAGTAGCGTGCCGAGGCGATGTCGTGCGTGATGTACAGGATCGCCAGGTTCATGTCGTTCTTCAGTTCCGACAGGAGGTTGAGGACTCCGAGGCGGATCGAGACGTCCAACATGGACACCGGTTCGTCGGCCAGCAGCACCTCCGGGGTGGCGCCCAGGGCGCGTGCGATCGACACCCGCTGGCGTTGGCCGCCCGACAACTCGTGGGGGAACTTGTCGAGGAACCGGTCGGGTTGCAGGTGGACCTTGGTCAGCAGGTCGGTGAGCCCCTGTTCCAGTGCCTCGCCCTTGATGCCGGGGTGGTGGATCTTCAGCGACCGGGTCAACACGTATCGCACGGTGTGGATCGGGTTGAGCGAGGCGAACGGGTCCTGCAGGATGAGCTGTACCCGGCGGGCGTAGGCGCGGAAACGCCTGCCTGCCCGTACCTTCACCGGCCGGCCGTGCAGTCGTACCTCACCGGACGTCGCCGGATGGAGTTGCGCCAGGAGTCGCGCGACGGTCGACTTGCCCGAACCGGACTCGCCGACCAGGGCCACGACCCGGCCGCGGCGCAGTGCGAGGTCGACCCCGTCCACGGCGTGGAGGCGGCGGCGTCCCCGGTGGAGACGGAAGTGTTTCGACAGCGCGTGGGCGGCCAGCACCACGTCGGACTGATCGGAGGATGCGAGTTCGGTGGTCGCCATGTGGTACCTGCCAGATGCGGTGGGAACGATGGGGGGAGCGCCGGTGGGCCGCCGCTACGCGGCTTGGTTGGCCGTACGACCATCGACATGCCTCGAATAGGCCCCGATGTCCGATTTTTCGGCGTCGTATGACCAACCAAGCCGGGCGTATGACCAACCAAGCGCGCGGGGGAGGGCGGGTCAGGCGGGTTTGAGGTTCATGACGATCTGCGAGGCGCTCGGCTGGGTCGGTTGCGGCATCGCGTACGGGTCCTCCTCACTGGGCCAGCCGGTCCAGTGCCGCGTCGAGTACTCGGCGCCGATCGGTCCCGCGACCAGGGGGATCACCGGCACCTCCTCGATCATGATCCGTTGCAGCGTCGCCATGCACTCGGCGCGCGTCTCGTCGTCGGTGGCGGAGGCGTAGTCCCGCAACGCCTGCGTCGCCTCCTCGCTCTCGAACCGGCCGAAGTTCCAGTTGGCGATCTCGCCGAGCTCCTTGTAGTACGCCATGTCCATGCAGTTGGCGAAGATCTCGTAGGGCGTGACGCCCGTGGCGGTCCAGTGCAGCATGGCGTCGAAGTCGCCGGTCGCCTTGGCGTCGTTCCACACGTCGAACTCCGGAGCCTCCACGGTGGCCTCGATGCCCAGCGCCGACAGGTTGTCGGCGATGATCGCCAGCGACGCCAGGTAGTCCGACCAGCCGGTCGGGTCCTGCATCACGAAGGTGACGGGCTCACCGTCGGGGTCGAGGAGCGCGCCGTCGGCGTCCCAGGTGTAGTCGGCCTCCTCCAGGATGCGTTTCGCCTCGTCCAGATCGACCTGGTGGGTCGCGTCCTGGAACTCGGGCGCGATGAACGCGTCACCGGCGGGCCGCGGGATGCCGGTCAGGTTGTCGACCAGCGGGTAGAGTCCCGACTCACCGATCTCGTGGACCATGACGCGGTCGATGGCGAGGTTCACCGCCCGGCGCAGCGCCACGTTGTCGAACGGCTTGCGGGTGTGGTTGAGCCACAGGGCGTGGATGCCCAGACCCGACGGGAACCACAGGTGGAAGTGTTCGGGGTCCTTGTCGATGAAGATCTTCTGGAAGTCGGGGATGAACACGTAGGACCACTGGCAGTCGCCGTTGGCCAGTGCGGTGGTCTGCGCGTTGTTGTCGTTGTAGGACGTGTACCGGATCTCCGGTACCGGCGGCTCACCGCCCCAGTACTTGTCGTTGGGCACCACGGTCACGACCTGCGTGGTCCAGCTCTTGAGCGTGTACGGACCGGAACCGATCGGGTTGAGGTTGATGTCGGTGGCGGGGTCGTCCATGGCGCTCCACACGTGCTGCGGCAGCACCATGGTGCCCAGGACCTTGCCCTGGTTGATGAACTGGGACTCCGAGAACGTCACCGTGACCACGTCACCGGCCGCCGTCACCGACTCGAACGGGAGCGCCTCGCCGTTGAGTGCGGGGTTGTCCTTCATCAGGTTGAAGGTGAAGGCGACGTCGTCGGCGGTCAGGTCCTCGTCGTCGGACCACTTGACACCGGTCCGGATCGTCAGGTCGACGGCGGTGTAGTCCTCGTTCCAGGCCCACTCCGTCGACAACCACGGGGTCGGGTCGGAGTCGGGGGCGATCAGGTTGACCTGCGCGAGCGGTTCGTAGATGAGCCAGCGGTATCCCAGTTTGTTGCCCGCCGAGTCCGGCATGAACGGGTTGTGGTTCTCGGTCAGTGCGCCGTTGGGCATTCCCACGGTCAGCACGCGTGCCGAACCGCTTCCGCCGTCGCCGCCGCAGGCGGCCAGCACACCGGCGGCGCCGACACCGCCGATCGCCGTGAAGAGGGTGCGTCGTTTCATGAGGGGGTCTCCTTGCAGAGCAAAGGGGTGGGGGCGGTAGGAGGGTGTGGCTGGCGGTTCAGCCGCCGGCCGGCGAGGAGACGTCTTCTCGCGTGATGCGGCCGGCCCAACGGATGTCTTCAATAGACCGTCCGACGTGTAGCGTGTATTCGCCCGGCGGCGTGCGCCAGTCCCGGGACGGCGGATCCCACACCTGGAACGCCCGCCGCGGCACGGTCACGACCGCCCGCGCGGACTCGCCCGGGGCGGCGTCGACGACGGCGAACCCGGCGAGCCATCGCACCGGCCGCTCGGGGCCGTCGCCGTGGTGTTCCAGGTAGACCTGTACGGTCTCGTGGCCGGGCCGTCTCCCGCTGTTGGTGACGGACACGGTGACCGTCACCTCGTCCCCGTCGGCGACCTCGGCCTCGTCGTAGCTCCAGTCGGTCCAGCCGAGGCCGTGCCCGAACGGCACCGCGGGCCGCAGTCCCGCCCGCAGGTACCCGCGGTATCCGATGTGGATTCCCTCGTGGTATTCGACGACGCCGTCCACCGGGACGGCGTGCGGGACCGGAACCTGTTCGGCGGTGGCGGGGAGCGTCCACGGCAGCCGGCCCGAGGGCTCGGTCCGTCCGAACAGGACGTCGGCGAGCGAGTGGCCGCACTCCTGTCCGGGGAACCAGGTCCACAGCACCGTCGCGGCCTCATCCAGCCAGGGCAACAGGACGGGAGAGCCGGCGTTGACGACGACCACGGTCGCCGGATTGGCGCGGCAGACCTGCCGGACCAGCTCGTCCTGCCTGCCGGGCAGCGCGAGGTCGGTACGGTCGAATCCCTCCGATTCGACCTCGCTGTTGGTGCCGACGACGACGATCGCCAGATCGGCCCGCGCCGCGGCGGCGACGGCCTCGGCTATCTCGTCGTCCACACCGGGGCCCGGGAGCCGGTGGCGCAGGACGGCCCGCACGAACCGGCCGTATCCCCATGCCTCGATGATCTGGAGGTCGGCCTCCACCGTCAGCTCGCGGGGTTCGGTGACGTGCACGTCGGCGCCGTGGGACGGCGGGGCGTTGACACTGGAGTCCAGGACCACGTCGTGTCCGGCGAGGTGATCACCCGAGGCGACCTCTCTGCCGTCGAACCGCAACCGGAAGGTGCCGACGGTGCCGATGCCGAGTCGGTGGACGCCGGTCTCGGGGAGCCGGACCACCGCGCGCAGTCGCGCGGCGACCGGCGCCGGACCGAGATCGCGGAGCCAGCCGCCGGCCGGCATCGGGACGGTGTCGATCACGCCGCCGTGACCGTCGAGCAGATCGATCGAGACCTCCCCGACGACACGTTCCACCGCCAGGTCGGGTTCGTGCGGGCGGGCGTAGCCGCCGCGGTGCACCGAGATCTCGGCGTGGGGGAGCGCGGCCCGTAGCCCGGCCTCGGGGGTGACGACGTGGTCGGGGTTGACGTGTGCGCTTCCGCCGCCTTGGAAGAAGGTGTCCACCGCGTTGGGACCGATGAGCGCGACCCTCGACAGCGACGCCGGGGCACAGGGCAGCCGCCGCGCGGCGTCCTTCAGCACGACGGTGGACCGGGCGCCGATCCTGCGCAGCAGGTCCTCGGTGTGCGCGGCGGGTCCGCCGTCACGCACCGGACCGAAACCGCCGACGCGGTGCGCCAACCGGAGCAGCCGGCGGACCTTGGCGTCGATCACCTTCTCGGCGACCTCGCCCCGGTTGACGGCCTTGAGTAGCGCGGCCTCCCACGGCCCGCCGGGGCCGGGCATCACCAGGTCGAGACCGGCGTTCGCGGATTCGGCCGTGGAGTGGGCGGCGGTCCAGTCGCTGACCACGACGCCGTCGAAGCCCCATTCGGTCTTGAGCAGTTCGGTGAGCAGCCAGTGGTTCTGGGTCGCGCTGGCGGTCTCGGCGTCGGTCTCCAGTCCGTTGTAGGCGGCCATGACCGTCCATACGCCGGTATCGCGGACCAGCTTCTCGAAGGGTGCGAGGTAGACCTCGCGCAGGGCGCGTTCGTCGATCCGCGCGGTGTACTCGGTGCGGGCGGTCTCGGAGTCGTTGGCGACGAAGTGCTTGGCGCAGGCGGCGACGCCGTTTCGCTGGATCGCGGCCACCAGGGCGTGGGCGATGTCGGCCGTGAGCAGCGGATCCTCCGAGAAGCACTCGAAGTGGCGGCCCCCGACCGGGGTGCGTTGGAGGTTGACGACCGGCGCCAGCACCACGTCGACACCGTGCCGCACCGCCTCGGCGGCGAACAGGTCGCCCAACTCGTCGGCGAGCCGCACGTCCCAGGTGGCCGACAGCGCGGACGGCGAGGGGAAGGAGGCGCCGGTCTCGGCGGGGTCGTCGGTGACGCCGCGGATACCGGCGGGGCCGTCGCCCAGTGCCAGGGAGCGCAGGCCGACACCCTCCGCCGGGTGCAGCCGCCACGGGCCCCGGCCGGTCAGCAGTCCGATCTTCTCCTCCAGGGAGAGGGCGGCGAGCCGCCTCTCGACGTCGGCCTCGTCGGGTGTGTGTGGGGGGTTCACATCGGGGGTCACGGCGGCCCTCCTGGAGGACGGGAGTAACACGGGTCACATGTGAGGCCGATCGTAGCAAGCTTACTGACAAGTCAGTAAGTCTCGAATGTTTCGATTGGGTTGCGAAACGCCGCGCGGAAATCGGGAGAAACGCCCAATGACGCCGATATGTACACCGTGGATCGCCGGGACGGCCGTGTCAAGGGCGTCACGGGAATCGGGTGGGTCCGCGCGGCGAAGCGGACTCCGCCGCGCGGACCGGTTCAGCCGGCGTGCACCGTGAAGCGTCGCGGATTCCCGTCGTGGGCGGCACCGGACTGGTCCGGCTGCCCGTCGGGGCGGACGTCGTCGTAGGGGAAGGCGTAGCCGATCGGTGCGTGGGCGTGGACCGCCCGCGCCCAGTGGTTGGTCACCTGGTGCCCGTAGTAGTCGGCGGCGGTGGCGCCGTTCGGTTGGTCGGGGACGGAGTGGATCGTGGAGCGGTTGAACGCCGCCGCCAGCCTCGCGAGGATCCCCTTCTTGGGATCGGGGTCGGACGGGTTGTTGGTGAACGGCCCGTGGTTACAGGTGAAGACGTCCTTGGAGGAGGGCCTGCCGAACCGGTGACCGCCGTTGAACTCCAGGACGTCACCCACGACGCGACCGGTGTAGACACCGCCGCCTCCCTGGACGTCCACCCGCAGATCATTGCCGCGATAGTGGTTCCAGACCTGGTCGACGTAGCCCTCCCAGTAACCCCGGAACGGCATGTTCGGCTGGTCGAAGTGCGGCGCCATGAGGTTCTGCGGCGAGATGATCCGCAGTACCTGCCCGCCGTCGCGGATGATCAGGTCGTCCCACGGTTGCCCGTCGCGACCGGCCTGGGCCGCCAGCTCGTCGGCGATGCGCCCGACCGCGCCGTCGGGCAGGGCCGCGACGGTGTGCGTGCCGTCGCCGACCAGGGTGAGCCCGATCGGAAGTGCCGTCACCAGATCGACGTAGCTGATGTTCGCGAAGAGCTGCACGTCGTTGAACGTGAACTCGCAGAAGGACCAGGTCTTGGAGAAGTTGGGGTCCGCGGGGGTGGCGAAGGCGGGTTCGACCAGGGCGGGACCGGGGTTGACGTAGAACTGGAGGGTGTCGTCGCGGACGAAGTAGATCCGCGCGCCGAACATCCTCGGCAGCGTCAGGACGGTCGAGGAGCCGACCGGGATGGCGCAGTCGACCGGCAACGGTGTGAGCGGTGCCGGTGGTTCGGTGAGATGGTAGACGGAGCTGTCGGCGCGCAGCAGTACCCAGCGGCCGGTGCCGAACTCGCGACCGGTGACGTAGGCGCGGAGCGTGCCGCCGCTCCGGTTCTCCAGTGCGAGTTCGCAGGTCGCGGGGGCGGACGGATGCGGTGAGGTGGTGGCGGTGCCGGGCAGCCACCCCGGTGCGGTGAGCGCGCCGGCCGTCGCGGCGCGGAGGAGTGAGCGTCGAGAGAGCATCTAGACCTCCAAATATTTCGATATCTAATGGCGAAGATCGCCTCCGACTGAGGTCCAGGTCACGTTAACACACTTACTGACGAGTCAGTAAGCACTGGAGGGCGTAATTTCACCCGATGACGGCGCCGGAAATTCCGGCGGCATAGGCTCGATCAGAGGAGGACGCCATGCCGACCATCGGAGTGCTGGCGCTTCAGGGTGACACCGCCGAGCACCTGCGGGCGCTCGCCGACCTGTCGGTCACCGCCGTGCCGGTGCGGCGCCCGACCGAGCTCGAGAAGGTGGACGGCATCGTCATCCCCGGCGGGGAGTCCACCACGATCGGCAAGCTGCTGGACGCGTTCGAACTGTTCACACCTCTTCGGGAACGCATCGCCGCCGGCATGCCGGCCTACGGTTCGTGCGCCGGGATGATCATGCTCGCCAGCGAGGTGCTGGACGGCCGCCCCGACCAGCGGGTGCTCTCGGCCGTCGACATGACCGTGCGCCGCAACGCGTTCGGGCGGCAGGTCGACTCCTTCGAGACGGACGTCGTACTCGACGGTATTCCCGGCGGCCCCTTCCGCACCGTCTTCATCCGTGCCCCCTGGGCGGAGCGCGTCGGGCCCGGCGTCGAGGTGGTCGGCCGAATCAGCGGGGGAGCGGCGAACGGTAAGATCGTCGCGGTGCGCGCCGGATGCGTCATGGCGACCGCGTTTCATCCGGAGGTTACGGGAGACCTTCGGATTCACCGGGCCTTCGTCGAACTGGTGCGTCACGCGTAGTCCACCAGGTCACGACAAGAAAGAGGTCCGATGAGCGGCCACTCCAAATGGGCGACGACCAAGCACAAGAAGGCCGTCATCGACGCCAAACGCGGCAAGCTGTTCGCCAAGCTCATCAAGAACGTCGAGGTGGCCGCCCGGACGGGCGGTGGAGACCCGGAGGGCAACCCCACGCTCTACGACGCCATCCAGAAGGCGAAGAAGAGTTCGGTGCCGAACGACAACATCGATCGGGCGGTGAAGCGGGGATCCGGTGCGGAGGCCGGTGGCGCCGACTACCAGACCATCATGTACGAGGGTTACGCGCCCGGCGGAGTGGCGGTACTCATCGAATGCCTCACCGACAACCGCAACCGCGCCGCCGCGGAGGTCCGCACCGCGCTGACCCGCAACGGCGGACAGTTGGCCGACCCGGGCAGCGTGTCGTACATGTTCAGCCGCAAGGGTGTCGTGATCGTCCCCAAGAACGACGGGGTGACCGAGGACGACGTCCTCATGGCGGTGCTGGACGCGGGCGCCGAGGAGGTCAACGACATCGGTGACTCCTTCGAGGTGCTCAGCGAGGCCACCGACCTGGTCGCCGTCCGTACCGCCCTCCAGGAGGCCGGCAACGACTACGAGTCGGCCGAGGCCAGTTTCGTGCCGAGTGTCGAGGTGCCCTTGGACGAGGACGGCGCACGCAAGGTCCTGCGCCTGATCGACGCCCTGGAGGACTCCGACGACGTCCAGAACGTATGGGCGAACTTCGATGTGCCTGACGAGGTCATGGCCAAGATCGAGGGCTGACCGGCGTGCGGCCCCGGCCCGCGAGGGCCGGGGCGTCGGTGTCCGCCGGAGTCGCGGCTCAGCCGGGGTTGGCGGCGTAGAACTCCAGCAGGTTGAACGGGTACGGTTTCGGCTTGGCGCTGGCGGCGTCGAGTGTCGACATCTGCTCCGCCGACAGGGTCCATCCCGCCGCGCCGAGACTGCTCTCGGCGTGCGCGAGCGTGCGAGGGCCGATGATCGGCGCGGTGACGCCGGGCTTCTGGATCAGCCAGCGGGTGGCCACCTGCGGTACCGACCGCCCGGTCTCGGCCGCGACCGCCTCCAGGGCGTCGAGGACCTGCCAGGTGTGTGCGGTGTTGTACTGCTCCCAAGACATGTCGAAGGGGACGTCCGAGCTCTGCCGCACCCGTGCCGACTCCGGTGGCGCCTGCATTCCCCGGGTGAACCTGCCCGACAACCAGCCGGCCCGTAGCGGGCTCCACGGCATGACCCCCAGGCCCTCGGCCAGGCACACCTCCACCGAGTCCCACTCGATGTCACGGTCCAGCAGGTTGTACAGCGGTTGGAGTGCGACATAACGGTTCCAGCCGTGGTGCGTGGACAGGTCCACGGCCTTCTGCAGTTGCCAGCCGGCCAGGTTGCTGGCACCCAGATAGCGGACCTTCCCCGCCGTCACCAGGGTGTCGAGAGTGGATAGCGTCTCCTCCAGCGGGGTGTCCCGGCTGAACACGTGCGTGTAGTAGAGATCGATGTAGTCGGTGTCGAGGCGGCGGAGACTGTCCTCCACCGCGGACACGATGTGCTTACGGGACAGGCCGAGGCCGTTGGGGTGGTCGTGCATCCGGCCGAAGACCTTGGTCGCGACGACCATGCGGTCGCGGTCGCGGTTCTTCAGCCATCGGCCCAGCAGCGACTCGGACTCGCCGTCGTTGTACCGGTTGGCGGTGTCGATGAAGTTGCCCCCCGCCTCGACGAACCGGTCGAGGATCTCGAACGCCGTCTTCTCGTCGGTGTCGCCGCCGAAGTACATCGCGCCGAGGCACAGTTCGCTGACCCTCAGCCCTGTGCGGCCGATCCTGCGGTATTCCATGGTGAACTCCTGATCCGGTCGGTTACGACGTGGGTGAACCTAGCCGCTGGAGCGCACTCCAGCGCAAACGTGCGGGTCGCGGGTCTGAGTCGGTCACCGCCCACGTCTCACCGTCCACTCGGGATATCGGAGAGGATCGCGTCCAGGGTGTGGCCCGCCTCGGTGAACTCCGCCGCGTCCTCGGGGTCCGCGTAGGTGTTCGCGCAGGTGGTCAGGGCCTTCCACAGTGCCCAGCCCCTTCCCCGCGCCCAGGTGTCGTCGTCCACCGACAGCCGTTCCCGGAACACCCGTCGGCCCTCGGCGGTCAGCAGGGTCCAGGCGATCGCCAGGTCGCAGGAGGGGTCTCCCACACCGCAGGTGCCGAAGTCGATGACGGCCGCCAACCGACCGTCGTTCAGCAGCAGGTTCCCCTTGGCGACGTCGCCGTGGAACCAGCGGTCGATCCCGTCCCAGGGCGTGTCGAGTGCGTCCCGCCAGACGTCGCGAAGCCGGTCGACGTCGACGTGGCCGTCCAGTTCGGTGAGCGCACGCCGGGTCAACCCGTCGAAGGTGCGCAGTGTCCCGCCCCGGAACCAGTTGTGGACTCCCGGAGCCGGACCGTCCTCGGGCGAGACGGCCCACAGCGCGACCAGGAAGTCGGCGAGGTCGGCGGCGAACCCGACCGGGTCGGTGATCCGCTCCCGCGTGGCGGTCTCGCCGTCGAGCCACCGGTAGACCGACCAGGGGTACGGGTAGTCCTCGCCGGGCAGGCCCTTCGCCAGCGGGGTGGGAATCGGCAGGGGGAGCCGGGCGGCGAGGACGGGCAGCCACCGGTGCTCCTTCTCGACGGCCCGGGCGTACTCGGCCGCGCTGGGAAGCCGGACCGTCATGTCGGTGCCGAGGTGGAAGGTCCGGTTGTCCCAGCCTCCGGCGGCGACCGGTGTGACGGGGAGATCGGTCCACTGTGGGAACTGGTCGGCGATGAGGCGGCGCACCTGCGCGGCCTCGACGGTGATCCGCTCGGGGACGGGGCCGAGATCGGGTGTGTCGCTCAACGGGACCTCCGTGCCATCGAGGTGGTGACGGGGGCCGCGAAGGTGGTGCGGACGCCTCGGCGTGTCGGTGACGCCGTAACGGGTTCGGGTGGGTGCATGGCAACAGGTTCGCCGGAACGCGCCGGTCGGGCAACCGCTTTACCGGCCGTCGGCGCCAGCACGATCCGCGCTTCGGTGGAGGGCGTGGACGGTCCCCGTCCAGCCCCCGTCCGGTCGTCACCGTGCCGGTGCGGCCAGTTCCGCGAGCGGCACCGTGGGATCGGCCAGCCGCGCGGCGGTGACGGGGCCGCCGCCGCGCACCAACGCCCGGATCGGGTCGATTCCCTCGTCCCAGCGGTTGACGTGCATACCGGCGACCACCCTGTCACCGGAGAGCCAGAACGCCTGGAACGACTGGCCCGGTACGTCGCCGCGGGTCACCACCCGGTCGTATCCGCCGCGCGGGAACCACCCGGCGTACTCCATCCCGACGTCGTACTGGTCGGTGAAGAAGAAGGGGATGCGATCGAAGACCACCGGCTCGCCGAGCATCGCCCTCGCCGCGATCGTTCCGGCGTGCAGCGCGTTGTCCCAGTGTTCCACCCGGATCCGCCGACCGTAGTGCGGGTGGTGCGGATTGGCCACGTCGCCGGCGGCGAACACGTCCGGATCGCCGGTGCGCAGTGAGGCGTCGACGAGGACGCCGTCGTCCACGGCCAACCCCGCCTGTTCGGCCAGGTCCGTGTCGGGCCGTGCGCCGATTCCCACTATCACCGTGTCCGCGGCGATCTCGGCGCCGTCGTCGGCCACTACCGCGCGGACCCGGCCACCGTCTCCCAGGATGCGTTCCGCGCCGTGGCCCAGTCGCAGGTCCACGCCGTGTCGGCGGTGCAGGTCCGCGAAGTGGTCACCCATCTCGGCGCCGAGCGCCGCACCGAGCACGGTGGACGCGGGTTCCAGCACCGTGACCTCGCAGCCGAGCGTGCGTGCGGCGGCGGCGGTCTCCAGGCCGATCCAGCCCGCGCCGACGACGACCACCCGGCCGCCGGCCCGCAGTGCGGCCCGCAGCCGGTCGGAGTCGGTGAGGCGTCGTAGCCGGAACACCCCGTCCAGTTCGGCCCCCGGTACCGGCAGCGCACGTGGTGACGCGCCGGTGGTCAGCAGCAGCCTGCCGTACTCGACGTCCTCGCCGTCGTCGAGGCGCACGGTGTGTGCGTCGCGGTCCAGCCGCGTCGCCCGCCGCCCCAGTCGTAGCTCCACCGAGAACCGGGTGTACCAGTTCTCGTCGTGGACGAACAGGGCGGCGCGGTCGTCGTCGCCGAGCAGGTATCCCTTCGACAACCCCGGCCGCTCGTACGGCCGTTCGGCCTCGGCGCCGATCAGGACCACTCGGCCGGTGAAACCCTGTTCGCGCAGGGTTTCGGCGGCCTTGGCGCCGGCGAGCCCGGCACCCACGATCACGATCGGTCGGTCGATGTCCATGATTCCTCCTCCTACCCTCTCAGTGGCGAATGCCGGCGAGTGTGAAGAACTCCTGTCGCGACCGCGGGTCGTCGCGGAGTGTCCCCTCCAGCGCGGACGTGGCGGTCCGTGATCCCGCCGCTCTGACGCCGCGCAGCGCCATGCACATGTGTTCGGCCTCGATGACGACGCCGACGCCCTTGGGCGCGAGGTGCCGTTGCAGCCAGTCGGTCACCTGCTTCGTCAGTCGTTCCTGGACCTGGAGGTCACGGGCGAACCACTCCACGACCCTGGCCAGTTTCGACAGGCCGAGGATGCGTTCGCCGGGCAGGTAGCCGACGTGTGCCACGCCGTGGAACGGCAGGAGGTGGTGTTCGCACAGTGAGTGCACGGGGATGTCCCTGGCGATGACCAGTTCGTCGTAACCCTCCTCGTTCGGGAAGGTGGTGAGGTCGAACTCCCGCGGGGTGAGCAGTTCGGCGTATGCCTGGGCGACCCGGCGCGGGGTGTCGGCCAGGTGCGGTGAGGCCGGGTCGCGGCCCAAGGCGGCCAGTAGGTCGGCGATCGCCTTCTCGGCGCCGCGCAGGTCGATCTCGGGTCCTTCGTGGATCAGTCGCCGGTGGGTGGCGGTGGCCTCCGGTGGGGCCGTGGTGGGGGTGGTTGCCGTGGTGACGTTCATGGCGACACTCCATGGTCGGATGTGGGCGGCGGTCGGCTCGGTCGACCCGTCGCCGGGAGGGGCGCGTGCCGACGGTCTCCGTCGTGGTCGCGCGACCTCTTCTATGAACAAGAGATGTTAATGTTAGAACGACCGACCGCATTGAGTCAATAGAAGTTGGTTTTAGAATTCATGGCGGATGAAGCCCTCGTTTCCGCGGTCGCCGTCCTCGCGGAACCGACCAGACGCGCGCTCTACGATTTCGTGGCGCGCCAGACCTCGCCGGTGAGCCGGGACGAGGCGGCCGCCGCGGTGGGCGTGCCACGCAACACCGCCGCCTTCCATCTCGACCGGCTCGCCGACGAGGGGCTGCTCACCGTCGACCACGAACGCCGCACCGGCCGCAGCGGACCCGGGGCGGGCCGGCCCGCGAAGCTGTACCGGCGCTCCTCGCAGCAGATCACGGTGACCCTTCCCGAACGGAGATACGCGCTGATCGGTGAACTGCTCGCCGCCGCCGTCGAGGAGGCGGAGCGGACCGGTGAATCCGCCCGGGCCGTACTGGACCGGCGCGCCGAAGAACTCGGCAACCGGCTCGGACACGAGGCCCGCCGGGCGAGACCGGCCGGCTCCGGCGACGACCCCGTCGTGGCCGCGCTGGAGGACAACGGTTTCGAACCCCGCGTCGCCGGCGACTCCATCGTCCTGGGCAACTGCCCGTTCCACGACATGGCGCGGCGGCACCCGGCGCTGGTGTGCGGCATGAACCTCCGCCTGGTCGAGGGCATGCTCGACGGACTCGCCGTCTCGGGAGTCGGCGCCGCACTCGCACCCGGCCCCGACCGTTGTTGCGTACGCCTGGAACGCGCCGAACCCGCCGGATGACCCTCCGGCGATCGCCGTCGCGGATATTCACGTGAGGCGCGGCGCGGTCCGCGCCTACCATGGCGAGGTGATTCACGCCGCCGGGACCGACGGACCGCTCGGCCCGTCGCGAGAGCCCGACGGCCGACCGGTCGTGGTCGCCGGCGACGAATCCGGTTACGAGGGGGAGAAGCTGGTCGGCGGGACCACCGACGTCTTCGCCCACGGCACGGTCTCGCTGGCTCCGGCGGCCGCCGCCGTCGTCATGGCGGAACTGCGTGACCGGATCCGGTCACCCGCCACCGAGTACAAGGCCAACCACCTGCAACGCGAGAAGCACCGCTCGGTGCTGCTGTGGTTGCTCGGACCGACGGGGCCGTTGCTGGGCCACTCGCACGTGTGCCTCATCGACAAGGAGTTCCACCTGCTCGGCAAACTCACCGAGGCCGTCGTCGCCGACGACTTCCACGCCACGTCGCCGGGCCTGTACCGGAACCCGGCCACCGACCGGATCGCGCTCCGGTTGTACCGCCACGGTCGCACGGAACTACCCCCCGACTGGTGGGAGGCGTTCCTGCTGGCGGCCAACGACGTGATGCGCAGCAAGGAGCGACCCGACGGTACGACACCGGGTGACGTGTACGGCCACATGACCGGGTTGCTGGCGCACCGCGCGGCGGACGGCGAACTCGCCGACGCGCTGACGGCGGTGCGCATGACCGCCGCGCGGGCGGAGACCTTCCGGGAACGGCTGCGTGCCGAGTCACCGGCCTGGCCGCCACTGGACCCGCTGCTTCCCGCCATCGTGCAGGGGGCGATGTACTGGGGTGCCGGCGGCAGTCCCGTGGAGCTGTTCCACGACAGGCAGAACGCGTTGTCGCCGGAACGCATCCGCGCCCTGACCACGGCCGGAGGGCCACGGGCGGTGCGCCTGGTGGAGTCGTTCGTCGATCCCCGGATCCAGCTCGCCGACATCCTCGCGGGCGTGGCGCGCAAGATCGCCTCCGAGGAGCTGCGCGGCAACGCCGACGGCGAGCTCATCTCCCTGCTGCGACCCTATGTGGACCCGGCGTCGATCTGGGTGACGCACAGCGGCCTGCTGGACGTCCCGGCCGCCGAGTGAGCCCGGCGGGAACGCCCGGTCAGCGTCGGCGCCGTTCCGCAGCCCAGGCACGCCACACGATCGCCGCCACGACGACCGCCAGCACGATGTTGCCCCCGATGAGTACGCCGTGGACCACGTAGAACGCGGTCGGATGGCCCTCGGCGAGGTTGAAGGCCAGCATCGTCCACTCGAACACCATGAAGACGGCCAGGCCGGCGAGGAAGAGCGCGGCGGGTTTGGAGAGCTTCACCGTGTCAGTATCGTCGCACCCGCCCGCCGCCGCGACGCCGTGCCGGGTGCGGGTGCGCCGCGCCACGGACGTGTCGGACGTCGGGTAAGTCGGTGTCGGGTGACCCGGTACCCGCGTCGGCGTCGGCGTCGGCCCCCGGTCCTGCCAGGTAGCTCCCCTCCCGGAACTCCTCCCAGCTCAGGTCGAAGGCGGTGAAGCCGTCACCGTAGGGCAGCTCGGCCTCCGTGCCGGTGATGATCACCGGGTCCCCGACCCGGGCGAAGTCGAAGATCCACTCGGCGTTCCCCGCCGAGACGTTGACACAGCCGTGCGAGACGTTGCGGACGCCCTGGTCGGCCACCGACCACGGAGCCGAGTGGATGAACTGTCCGCTCCAGGTGAGCCGCTGTGCCCAGTCGACCGGTGTGCGGTAGCAGTCGTCACCGGAGACCCGGCCACCGCACTGCGCGGTCGTGTCGAACACGGTGTGCTCCAGCTTCTCCATCACGGTCATCGTCCCGGAGTAGGAGGGGGTGCTCGCCTTGCCGAGGCTGATGTCCATCGACTTGACCGCTTCGCCGTTCTCCTTGGCCACCATCACCTTGTCCTCGTTCGACACCTCGATGACCCTCGCCGTGTCGTCGAAGTGGATCTTCCTGGTGACGTCTCCTGCGCCGTAGCGGTCACCGCCCAGCGGCACGCCCTCCAACGCGGCCCGGACGGTGACGACGCTGCCCGGCTTCCAGAACGACTCCGGCCGGTACTCCAGGTGGCCTCCGGTGAACCAGTGCCACACACCCGGTTGGGGCGGGTCGCTGGTGACGAACAGCCGCCGCTCCACCTGGGCACGGTGTTTCTCCGGCACCTCGAAGTCGGGCGGGAAGTCGATCATCACGGGCATCGCGTGCCCGTACTCGTAGTCGGCGGTGTTCCACAGACTCGCCTCGACGCGGTCACGGGGCTCGGCCATCGTCGTGAACGAGGTCTCGGCGGTGACGACGCGGTGTTCCGCGTCGACGGCCGACGCGGTGGCGGTGTACCGGGTGCGGTACTCCAGTGGCGAGTCCGGCACCCACGCCGAGCCGTCGGCCCGCATCGCACCCGACACGGCGTCACCGTCCTCGTCGCGCAGGGTGACCTCTTCGACGCCGCCGTCGGTGACGGTGACACCCAGTTCGGTGCTGACCGGCATCCCCGTCTCGCCCGCCTCGGGCGTCAACGTCAGCCGTGCCACCGACTCCGCCGGCGGCACGATGGTGCCGTCCTCCCCGCCGGAGCATCCGGAGACGACGCCGGCGATCAGTGCCACGGCAACGAGACTGGTCCACAGACGGCTTCGTCGGCTCCTCATGCCCGAGAGCCTAGAGTCCGGATCGGACCGCGCGGAGCTGAAATGTGGACCTCACCAGGCACGACGCCCCACTCCGGCCCCGGCGGCCACACCGGCCACCACCGCGCGGCGTATCGAGGCGCCGACGAGGCGTGACAGCACCGGTTAGCATCTGAAAGGACCTGATTCGACCCGGATGAGGTGATCATGTCGAATTTGCCCGTTCCCCCTCCCAACCCGGCCTCACCCAGCGAGGTGATCGCGACCTCCCTGCTGGCGCTGTTGGCTTTAGCGCCTCCGGGGATCATCGCGACCCAGTTCTGGGACGCCATCGCCGCCAACCCGCTGGAGAGCGTCCTGGCGTTGGCGGCCTACTGGGCCGCCCTGGCGGTGCTGCGGTTCGTCGGCCGAGTCGGTGGCGACGTCGCCGACCGCTGGGTGCAGCGCATCGCCGACTCTGCGGACTCGGTGTTGAGCGCCGCGCTGCTCGGGCACCGCCGCACCTTCGTGAAACGAATCCGGCGGCACGCCCGCGAACTCGAACTGCACGGTCTCACCACACAGGGGCCGTTCGCGCTGTGGCTCCCGGAGGTCTATGTCGACGTCAGCCTCGATCCGCGCGCCACCTCCGTGGTGGCCGAGGGCCTGCACACCCGCTGGGAACCGGGGGAGCGCCGACCGCTGGCGCACTTCATCGAGGGCACCGACGCGAGGGTCTTCACCGTCGCGGGATACCCGGGAGCCGGCAAGACCTCACTGCTGCGCCACGCCGCGGCCACCGGGGCGCGTCGCGGTGTCCTGCGGCGCGGAAGGTTGCCGGTGCTGCTGACCCTGCGGGACCACGCGGAGGCCGTCGTGGACGCCGAGGAGCCGCCCGACGTCGCGGACCTGGTCGCCGGAACCGCCTGGTTGGCGGGCAGGGTTCCGGCCGCCTGGCTACGACGTCGCCTGGAGCGCGGCAACTGCCTCGTCCTGTGCGACGGGCTCGACGAGACCGGCGACGCCGAGGCGCGACGCAAGGTGGCCGACTGGTTGACCGATCAGATCGCACGGTACGAGGACAACGTGTACGTCGTGACGTCCCGTCCCCACGGATACGACGACAACGCGTTGCGCAACACGACGCGGCTGCACATCCGCGGTTTCACCTCGGACCAGATCGCGGCGTTCCTGCACCGGTGGTACCACGTGTCGGAGAGCCGCAGCACCGGCGAGACCGGTCAACAGGTCCGGGCGCGGGCGCACCGGGAGGCCGAGGCCCTGATGGAGCGGATGCGCCGTCGGCCCGCGCTGTACGACCTGGCGTCCAACCCCTTGCTGTTGACGATGATCGCCAACGTCCACCGGTACCGGGGCGCGCTCCCGGGGAGCCGCGCCGAGCTGTACCGCGAGATGTGCGAGATGCTGCTCTCCCGCCGCCGGGACGAGAAGGGCGTCGGGGACTCCACCCTGACCATCGGGCAGAAGGGCCTGCTGGCGCGAAGGCTGGCGATCATGATGATGGAGTCGCGGGTGAAGTCGCTGGCGACGCCGCTCGCGCTCCGGGTGCTGTCGGAGACGCTGCAACGCATCCCGGTCGAGGCGACCGCCGAGGAGTGCCTGGCCGACCTGGTCGAGGGCGGCACGCTGATCGTGCGGCGGGACGACCTCGTGGCGTTCCCGCACCTGACGTTCCAGGAGTACCTGGCGTCCACCGAGCTGGCCGACGGCCCCGCCGACGACGCGCTGTCCGCGCGCATCGACGACCCGTGGTGGCGGGAGACCATCCTGTTGTGGACCGAGGCGTCCGACGCCTCGACCGTCGTCGAGACGTGCCTGCGGTCGGGATCGGTGCACGCGCTCGCGTTGGCCTTCGAGTGCGCGAAGCGGCCCAGGGAACTCGACCCGCGGCTGCGTGCCCAGCTCGACGACCTGTTGAACGGGACTCCGCCCACCGACGACGACGGACGGGCGCTGGTGGCGGCGGTGCGCATCTCCCACGACCTGCACGAGACCGTGCGGTTGTCCGGGGACGTGGAACTGTGCGGTCGGCCGGTCGACGACGGTCTGTGGCGGCTGTTCCAGGCGGACATGAGCCGGGACGGACGCCGGCCCGCCGCCGACGCGCGTCCGGCCGCCGACCCGCTCGCCCCGGTCCACGGCGCCTGGGCCGGCGACGTCCGCAGGTTCGTCGCGTGGGTCAACTCCTTCTTCGACGACGGGACCGCCTACCGGCTCCCCACCTGGGCCGAACTCGCCGATCCGGCGGTGCGGCTGGTGCTCGACGCCGCGACCCGGCCGGTGTGGGGGACCGGGCCGCGCGGCGTGGACCTGTTCCTCGCACCCGGCGCGGCGGACCCGTTCCGGATCGGCGCCGACAGGTGGCGTGACGGGGTGCTGGCGGACCGCAGGGAACTCGGCGTGTTCCTCATGATCGCGCTGGCGTATCACCGCGGCGTCGCCTCCGACGGGGAGTTCACCGACCGCTTCGACCACACGGTCAACTTCACCCACGCCTACGGCTTCGCGCAGGCGTACGACGAATCCGACGACACCGAACCGCACGTGGCGGCGGCGTTGAGCTACGTCCTGGCCCGGCACAGGTTTCTGCGGCCGACGTCCACCGACCTGTGGCGCCGCGCCGCCGACTCCGACGTGGGCAGAGTCTCCGAGACGTCACTCGTGCGACTGCTCACCCGGATCGGCGCCGTCCCCGAACGTCTGGGGCGGGCCGAACTGCTGGCGATCCGGGCGTGGCTGCTGCTGACGGCACGGTGGTTGGAACAGCCGGACGTGGCGGGGGCCGCCGAGGCGAGTGACGGGTTCGACGACTTCCTCGCCTCGACAACGACCGCCGAAGCCGACCACCTGCATCCCGACGGTGTCCCGGCGGCCCTCCGCCGCGCGGAACGCATCGCCACCGCCGTGGCACGCGCCGATCCCACCGACACCATGTCGCCCATGGCGGTGCGGGTCATCCAGGAGGCAGCCGTGTTGACGGACCCCTTCCTGCGCCGCAGGGCCGGATACGACGAGACCGCGGCACGGTGCGCCGGGCTCGGGATGTACGCGGCCGCCGCGGCGATGGACCGACTCACCGGGACGGTTCCGGCGGAGTCGGCCGCACGGCTCGCCGAGGCCGCCTCGTCGCTGCGCGGTGCCGCTCGGGCACTGCTGGTGTTGCGATGCCGGGTGGCGGGGGAGTGGACGCCGGCCGACGTCGTGGTGCTGGCCCGCTCCTGAACGGTACCGGTTGCCGTGCCGTCGGCGCGGGTATGGACAGTCGGTGGCCCCATCACCCCCGAGGAGGCATCCGTGATGTCCCGTCTGTCTGGAACCGCCCGACGAGCCGCCGACCACCCGGCGTTGTCCCTGCTGGCGAAGGTGGGATTCGCCGCCAGAGGCGTCCTTTACGCGCTGTTGGGGATCCTGGCGATTCAGGTCGCCTTCGGTGGTGGCGGGAAGGAGGCCGACAAGAGCGGCGCGATCCACCTGGTCGCCGCCCAGCCGCTGGGTGAGGTACTGCTGTGGGTCATGGCGGTGGGCCTGGCGGGCCTCGCCGTCTGGCAGTTCGGTGAGGCGGTCTTCGGTGGCGGCCGGGCGCGCGACCGCGTCGAGTCCGGCGGGCGGTTCGTGGTGTATCTGCTGCTGGTGTTCTCGATCCTCGGCCTGCTGATCGGCGGTAAGAAAGCCGCCTCCACGGACTCGCAGTCGCGGGACGCCACTCGGGCGTTGTTCGAACTTCCCGGTGGTCCGTTCCTGGTCGGTGTCGTCGCGCTGGGCGTGATCGCCCTGGGCTGCTACTGGATGTATCAGGGCTGGACCCGTGAGTTCATGAAGGACATGCGGGTCACCACTCCCGAAGCCCGCAAGACCATCACCCGGTTGGGCGTGGCCGGACACGTGGCGCGCGGTGTGGTCGCGGTGGCGGCCGGCATCCTGATCGGCAGGGCCGCCGTCACCTACGATCCAGAGGAGGCCGTCGGAATCGACGGTGCGCTCAAGGCGTTGGCCGACACACCGGCCGGACCGGTGTCGCTGGTGGTCGTGGCCGTCGGCCTCGTCCTGTTCGCGGTGTACTGCTTCGCCGAGTCCCGTTGGCACCGGACGTGACCCGCAAAAGGCCCACGGCGACCGGTGCCGTGGGGCGCACGGAGACCCGTGCGCCCCACGGAGACCCGTGCGCCCCACGGAGACCCGTGCGCCCCACGGAGTTCACCGCACCATGGCGGCGGGCCGGCTCCGGCCCGCCATCGGGGTCCGTCGCGACAGGCCGGGGAAGCGTCCGGATCCCGGTCGCAGGTGATGGGCGGCCGACGTGCCGACCCCCACCGGGCCGTCCAGGACCGTCGGCATCCCCCGCTGCTCGTGCTCGTCGTAGCGCCCGCAGTCGCGGTGCCACCGCAGGATCGCCGCCATCCAGTTCTGGAGGTCGACGACGTACGCGTCGAGCACCCCGCGCGCCTCCGTGGAGAGGTCGAACTCCTCGTAGAGCTGGGGGAGTTCGGTGTCGATGATGTACTGGAACTGCCGCATCCGGGCGGTCATGAGGTCGTTGACCACGTTCACCGCCTCGGCGGGCGGGCAACCCAGGAACTCCTGTGTGACGAGGACTCCGTTGTGGATCTCGCCCTCGAACTGGATCTCCTTCTGGTACGAGAAGACGTCGTTTAGCAGGCACGCGTAGTCGGAGGCGGCGCTCTCCAACTCCTGGATCGGCCGGGACTCGTAGACGTCGTCGGGCACCAGCTGCCCGTGCTTGAGACGTGCCAGGCTCATCGTCAGGTCCGAGCCGAAGGTCTTGCGGCGCATCTCGACGTAGTCGATGGGGTCGGGTATCCGGTTCTGCATCTGATTGGACAGTTCCCAGATCCAGGACTCGATCATCACCTCGACCGCGTTACGGAACTCCCGGCGCGCCCGCATCGGCATCGGAGTCGCGGTCCGCAGCCACAGATCGGCCAATCCGGCCTCGATCGGGTTGGTGGCCGGCGGCATCTCGGTGAGTTCCACCGGCATGAACAGGCTCAGCCGCTTGTTCTGGGCGATGGCGGCGGGGATGTCGCCGGTCCGTCCGAACACGACGGGGTAGTAGTCGTCGCCGTAGGTGCCCCATGCGAGCCAGTCGGACGCCAGTTTCAACTCCTCGGCGGTGCCGTCGGGGTCGATTCCGGCCGCGCACAGTGCCAGGTCGAAGATCTCGGCCTGGTGTTCGGTCCAGATCCCCGGGCCGGGCAGGCCCTCGATCGCCTGGGTCATCCCCACGCGACGGATCCAGTCGACGTTGTGCTTCCGCGCCTCGGCCAGGTGCGGGTTGATCGGGTTGGGATACGGCAGGTAGAAGTCCGGAAGCCGTGTCTGCCCGACCTGTTGGAACGGCACGTTGGTGTGCCGCCGCGGACCCGACCACGCCTGGCGGGCCGCCGCCGTACCGAGGCCGCTGGGGCCGGGGTTCACACCGGGCGCCTTGTTCATGTACCGGCTGGAACGCATGTGCCACTCGTGGCCGCCCGACTGCCAGTCCTGCAGGCCCTTGGCGTAGGCGGCGACCGCGGCCTGCGCGTCGGGTGTCACCGCCCGATCGGCGAACAGCAACGGGATCTCGGTGAGGGCGGTGTTCTCGAACTGGTGCAGCCGTGACGTGAGCAGGTCGTTGACGAGTTCGGCCGACTCCTGGGTGGGGCGGCCGAGGAACCGTTCGAACACCAGGACCGCGTTGGCGTTCTCGCCTTCGTCCTGCACCTCACGTTGATAGGAGAACAGGTCGTTGCGCAGATGCACACCGTCGGAGAACGTGTCGCGCAGGACCTTGAGCGGACGGGTCGCGGCGAGGTCCGCCGGTACCTCGGCCCCCACGGCGTACTCGACGAGGTTGGCCGACCACGGGGCGCCGCCGACCTTGCGGCGCATGGCGATGTACTCGATCGGGTTGGCGACCCGGTCCTGGCTGATGTTCGCCAGTTCCCACAACGACTCCATCAACAGGTTGCGGGTGCTGACGGTGAACCGGCGCCGCCAGTCGTCCGACATGGCGGGGGCGGTGCGTTGCCACAGGTCCGCCAGCCCCAGTTCGACCGGGTTGGTGGGTTCCGGCATCGGCTCCCCGTTCAGCGGCATGAACATGTGCAGCCGGTCGAGGTAGGCCTTCGCGCCGTCGGTGTCCTTGGTGCGCTTGAACATCTCCAGGAAGTGGTCGTCGAAGAAGAACACCCAGACGTACCAGTCGGTGATGAGGTCGAGGGCGGGACCGTCGCAGTCGGGATGCGTGTAGGCGCAGAGCAGACCGTAGTCGTGTCGCTCCAGCTCGGCCTCGTCCCAGATGAGGCCCCCGTCGACGCGCGGCGCGTCGAGCATTCCCATGTCGCGCGCCCATGTCCGGGTGTGCTGCCGGGCGGTTTCGAGATTGGGGTTCAACCGGGCGGGATACGGCATGTAGAACACCGGAAGGTTGAACGGCTGCTTCGTGGACATCCGACTCCTCATATCGCGTGATTGCGGGCATCACCCTACGTCATCAAGGATCCACGCTCGGCTATCGACATGCGCGTGGCGGCATGCCCGCCGTGGCAACCGTTCTCGGGGTGGATCGGGGTGCCGGTTCCACTGGATGGTCGCTTATTGACGAATGCGGCTTGACGTAGGTAATTTATCTACCATCTGTCGTGTCCTACGAAGGAGATTCCGTGAGCCAGCCGCGACAAGTCGTTTCCACCGGAGTCGAGCGGTTGTGCGCCGATCCCGGCCTGGTCGCCGGAGACCGGATCGGGATGATCACCAACTACACCGGCGTGGTGAGGGACCTGCGCACCTCGGTCACCGCGCTACGGGAGGCGGGGGTGCCGCTGGTGGCGCTCTTCGGGCCCGAACACGGGCTGCGCGGCACCACGCAGGCCGGTGAGAGCGAGCCCGACACCGCCGACCCCGACACGGGCCTGCCGCTCTACGACACCTACCGGCACGAGGGCGACCGGCTCGACGACCTGGTGCGCTCCGCCGACGTCGAGGTGCTGTTGTACGACCTGCAGGACATCGGCACCCGGTTCTACACCTACATCTGGACGATGTTCGACCTGCTGGCGAGCGCCGCGCGCACCGGTACCCGGTTCGTCGTCCTCGACCGGCCCAATCCGATCGGCGGCACGGTGGCGGAGGGACCGCTGCTGGACCCGGCCGTGTCGAGCTTCGTCGGGCGCACCGCGATTCCGATCCGGCACGGACTCACGGTGGGGGAACTGGCCCGACACCTCAACGACACCGAGATCCCGGCGGTGGCCGGGCGTTCCGCGGACCTGTCGGTCGTGGCCGCGACGGGCTGGCGGCGCGGCGACATGGCCGACCTGACCGGCCAGCCCTGGGTGATGCCCTCCGTCAACATGCCCACACTGGACAGTGCGGTCGTGTATCCGGGGACCGGTCTGTTCGAGGGGACGAACCTGTCGGAGGGCCGGGGCACCACCCGGCCGTTCGAACTGATCGGCGCGCCCTACGTCGACGGCCGCTGGGCGGTACGGCTGAACTCGCTGGGCCTTCCGGGCGTGCGGTTCCGTGACGTCTCGTTCGCGCCCACGTTCCACAAGCACGCCGGCACCGCGGTTCGGGGGGTGCAACTGCACCTGACCGACCGGGCTGTCTTCCAGCCGGTCCGCACCGCCTTGACTATGCTGCGGGAACTTCGCGACCTGTACCCCGACGGCTTCGGCTGGCGGCCGAAGCACAGCGGTGAGGAACACTCCAGCGGGCGACCCGCCGTCGACCTGCTGTGGGGATCCGAGAATCTGCGGGCGACATTGGACTCCGGCGGGGATCCGGTGGCCCTGCTGGATTCGGTGGACATCGGGCACCCGCGCGACTGGGCGGGCGCGGATGTTCTCATGTACGAGTGACACTCGTGAACGCGGTTGACATGACCGGCGACTTCGGCAATCCGGCGCGACAGCGGTCGTCGGTCGTCCAGCACATTCGCGGCCTCGCACCGACGTTGGCGCCGGCCGAGCGTCGCGTCGCGGACGCGATCACCGCCGAGCCCCGTCTGGTGGTGTCCACGACCATCACCGAACTCGCCCAACGGTGCAGCACGTCGGAGACCACCGTCGTGAGGTTCTGCCGTCGCGCCGGATTCCGGGGCTACGCCGAACTACGGCTCGCGGTGGCCACCGAGCTCGGTGCCGACCAGGCCCGCGCGGACGGCGGCCTGACGCCCGGGACCGACATCGACCGGGACGACACCCTGCAGGAGCTGGTGCGGAAGGTCGCGTTCGCCGACGTGCGGGCGATCCAGGAGACGATGGAACACCTGGACATCGGGCAGCTCGACCGGGTGATCACGGCCCTGTCGGCGGCGCGGCGGATAAGCCTGTTCGGTATGGGCGCCAGTGCCTTCGCGGCTCAGGACCTACAACACAAGCTGCTGCGGGTCGACCGGATCGCGCTGGCGATCGCCGACTCACACCTGGCGCTCGGTACCGCGGCGTTGCTGTCGGCCGAGGACGTGGCGGTGGGACTGTCGCACACCGGTGAGACCTCCGAAGTGGTCGCGTACCTGCGGGTCGCGCGCGACCACGGGGCCACGACGGTGGCCATAGTGAACTATCCGCGCTCGCCGCTGACCCGTCACGCGGACCTGGTGATCACCACGCAGGTGCGCGAGACCCGGTTCCGCTCGGGCGCGATGGCGAGCCGCCTCGCGCAACTGGCCGTCGTGGACTGTGTCTTCCTCGGTATGGCGCAACGGTCCTACGACGCCACGTTGCAGGCGCTGACCCGTACCCACCAGGTCGTGCACCCGGAGGACTCCACCCGGCGGCAGTGACCCCGGGTTCCTCCGCCGTCGCGTTGGTGAATTACCACCGAGGGTGATGCCGTGCCCGTGAGTCGTCACGGGCACGGCGCGCTGCCGCGTGGCCGAGAGTCCCGTCCTTCGCGCCCGACGGCCACCGCGTGCCGCCGGAAAGAGCTGCATATCCAGTGTGGTCGGGTATCCGTGCCTGCGCGAAGTGGAGCCTCGGAGGGGTCCCGTCATCGGGAGATCCACTTGTTAAGACAATCATTGACGTTTCCGCGTCAGGTTGGTAGTTTTCCAACTCAATATCGGCACCTTCAGGAGTTTTCCGCCATGGTTGTCACGACCGGCTTCGACGTCGGCATGGGTCATCGACTGGTCACCGCGTGGAACGAGAGCGTTCCAGGCGATCCCATCACCGAGGAACGGTTCCGCAGGCTCGTCCTCCTGGACCCCAACTTCGACCCCGAGGGTCTCCGGATCGCACACGACGGCGACGAGATCGTGGGAGCCGTCTACGCGGTACGACGCACCGTCGCCATGACCGCCGACGACCTCGAACCCGAGCAGGGTTGGATCCCGTTCCTGTTCACGACCCCGGCGCACCGCCGACGCGGCATCGGCGGACGCCTCCTCGACGAGGCCCTCGACTGGCTGCGCGGCCACGGCCGCCGACAGGCCGACTTCTCCTCGTACACGCCCAACTACATCCAGCCCGGCATCGACCGAGAGCGCCACCCCGAGGCCGCCGGCCTGCTGGAGAGCCGCGGCTTCCGCACGCTCTACCGCGCCTCCGCCATGGACATGAACCTGGTCGGCCACACGATCCCCGAGAAGGTGCGCGACCGGATCGCCGCCCTCACCGCCGACGGCTACACCTTCGGCACACCCGACGCCGACGAACTGGTGCCGCTGATCCGCCTGGCCCACGAGGAGTTCAACCCGGACTGGGCGCGCGCCATCCGCGAGGCCGCGGTCGCGGGCATCCCGCTGAACCGCATCGTGGTGGCCCGCGCCCCCGGCGGACGCGTCATCGGATGGGGCATGTGCGCCGGTTACGAGTCCGTCATCGACCGCTTCGGCCCGTTCGGCGTGCTCGCCGACCGCCGGGGCCTCGGACTGGGCGAGGTCCTGCTGCACCTCTGCCTCGAACGCATGCGGGCACTGGGCGCCCACAACGCCTGGTTCCTGTGGACCGGTAGGGAGTCGCCCGCCGGTCACCTCTACCTCAAGACCGGCTTCACCATCACCCGCACCTTCGACGTCATGCGCGCCCCCCTCCACCCCCGAAAGGACCAGTCATGAAGACCCGCGCCACCGCGCGAGTCGTGGCGACGGCGGCAGTGCTGCTGCTCGGCGCCTCGGCATGCACCACGAGCAACTACGAGGGCGGCGCCCGCGACACCCTCACCATCCTCACGCACTACGCCAACGACCCGTTGAAGTCGGGGTTGCAGGAGATGGTCGACGAGTGGAACGCGGCGAATCCCGACCTCCAGGTCGAGACCCAGGCAGTGTCGTTCGACGAACTGCTCCAGACGATCACCGTCCGGCAGACCGGCGGCGAGGCGCCCGACATCGTCCACGCCTACAGCCTGTGGGGTGGACAGCTCGCTGAGGCCAACGTACTCGCGGAGGTCCCGGAGGACGTCGCCCAGGACGTGCGTGACAACTACTCACCGGCGGCGGTCGGATCCGTGACCGTCGACGACCGGATCGTCGGCTACCCGACCGAGGTGCAGACCTACGGCCTCTACTACAACAAGCGCCTGCTCGCCGAAGCCGGATACGACGCCCCGCCCAGCAGCTGGGAGGAACTGGAGGAGATCGCCGCGGCCACCACCAAGCGTGACGACTCCGGGAACATCGAGGTCGCCGGCTTCGGCCTGACCAGCGGTTGGGACTCCGCGGTCGTCCACCCGTGGGTCTCGCTGCTCCAGTCGGCGGGCGGCCGGTACATGAACGAGGACGGCACCGCCACCGCCTTCGACTCCCCGGAGGGCCGCGCGGCATTGGAACTGGAGAAGCGCATGATCGACGACGGCGTCGCCGACCCGGCGATCGACGTCCTGAAGTCCTTCCCCAGCGGCACCACCGCCATGACGATCAACGCGGGCTGGTGGATCGGCAGCCTCAAGACGACCATGGGCGACGACTACGAGGACATCGGAGTCGCCGAGATCCCCGGCCCCGAGGTGGGCGACACCGGTTCGATGGCGTACGGCTACTTCGCGGGCGTCAACTCCCGCAGCGAACGCCAGGACGACGCCTGGGAGTTCCTGAAGTGGCTCAACGGTGAGAAGGGCGACAACGGCGCGACCCGGATGGGCAGCTTCCAGTTCTCACTGGGCACCATCCCCGGCCGGATGGCCGACAGCGAGGCGCTGGCGGGCACCATCGACGACCCCAACTTCGACCCCTTCGTGGCGGCACTGGAGTACGCGGCCCCCGAACCCAACGGCCGCAACGGACAGGAGATGAAGAGTTCCCTCCAGGGCAGCATCGAGGCGGTGTGGACCGGCCAACAGACGGTCGAGGAGGCGCTGGCCGCCGCCGCGGCGGCGGCCGATGCGGCGTTGAGTGAGGGATAGCCCGATGACGACGCTCAACGGGTCGTCCCCGGCGACCGCGCCCACCGCCTCGAAGCGGTCCCGGCGCGGTTCGCTGGCGAAGTCCCGGCGCCGGCAGGCGTGGGCGGCGTGGTTCTTCCTGTCGCCCACCCTGCTGTTCTTCGGGATCTTCCTGGTCCTGCCACTGCTGTTCGCGATCGGCCTGTCCCTGTCGGTGTGGGGCGGCTTCGACCTGACCCGCATCGAGTTCACCGGCCTGGACAACTTCGGGGCCATCCTGAGCGAGGGCTCGTCGTTCGTCGCCCCGATCCTGACCAACACGCTGCTGTTCGCGTTCGGTGCGGTCGCCCTGGCGCTTGTGGCGTCGGTGGCGATCGCGCACGCCATCACCCGGCTGCGGTTCGAGGGGTTCTGGCGGACCCTGTACTTCCTGCCGATCGTGACGACCGTCGTGGCGGTCGGCAACATCTGGAAGTACCTGTACGAACCCGGCGGCGGCCTGATCAACGGGCTCCTCAACGCGGTGGGCATCTCCTCGGTGCAGTTCCTGTCGGACCCCGACACGGCGCTGCCCTCGGTGGTGGTCGTGCAGGCGTGGGCCTCGATCGGTTCGGCGATCCTCATCCTGACCGCCGGCCTCAAGGCGATCCCGCACACCTACTACGAGGCCGGTGAGCTCGACGGCACCACCGCGTGGTCGGCGTTCTGGCACATCACGTTGCCGCTGTTGCGGCCCACCCTGCTGTTCGTGATGATCACGCAGTTCATCGGCGCGTTGCAGTCGTTCGCGCTGATCATCGTCATGACCAGCGGCGGTCCCGCCAACGCCACCAACGTCGCCGGGTTCGAGATGTACCAGCAGGCGTTCCGGTTCGGCTCGTGGGGCGTGGCGAGCGCGATGGCGCTCGTGCTGTTCGCCGTCATCTTCGTCATCACGCTGCTGCAGCTGTGGTTCTTCCGCCGGAAGGGAGAGGAGACGTCGTGAAGCCCCGCAGGTTCCCGTGGTTCTCTTATCTGCTGGTCGCCGTCGGTGCCCTCATCATGGTGGTGCCGTTCCTCGACATGGTGTTCACCTCGTTCAAGGGGCCGGGCGAGTTCGGCCGGCTGCCGTACCGGTTCCTGCCGGAGGATTTCGACTTCGCCAACTACGGCGCGGCGTTCTCCCAACTGGACATGCCGAGGCTGTTCGCCAACAGCATCCTCATGACCGGCGTCGCGGTGTTCTCGACACTGCTGACGGCCAGCCTCGCCGGGTACGCCCTCGCCAAACTGCGGTTCCGCGGCCGGGCGGTGCTGTTCCGGTTCGTGCTGGCCACCATGATGTTCCCGCCGTTCCTGTTCCTCATCCCGAACTTCCTGATCCTGGCCAACTGGCCGGGAGCCGGCGGCAACGACCTGTTCGGCGCCGGCGGTTACGGTGGCCTTCTCACCACGTACGCGGCGCTGTTCATGCCGTTCCTGGTGTCGGGATTCGGTGTGTTCCTGATGCGGCAGTTCGTGGTGGCGATCCCCGACGAGATCCTGGAGGCGGCCCGCATCGACGGCGCGGGCGAGCTGCGGATCTGGTGGAGCATCGTGGTGCCGCAGACCAAGGCCGCGCTGATCACCCTGGGGCTGTTGACCTTCGTGAACGTCTGGAACGAGTACATCTGGACGCTGCTGGTCTCCACCGTCAACCCCGACCTGATGACCCTGCCGGTGGGCATCCAACTGCTGCAGAGCTACCTGGATCCCAACCTGACCCAGCCGATCGTCATGGCCGGTCTCGTGATCAGCACCCTGCCGGTGCTGCTCGTCTTCCTGTTGCTTCAGAAGTACTACATCCGCGGCATGATGCTCAGCGGACTGAAATGAGGTAATCCGTGTCCAAGAAGACCTATCTCGCCATCGGCGCCCACATCGGTGACATGGACCTGACCGCCGGGCCGGTGTTGACCGCCGCCGCGATGGCCGGGCACCGCACCGCGCTGCTCGCGCTGACCCCCGGCGAGCGGGGCCACCCCCGGCTGTCCCCGGAGGAGTACAAGGAGCAGAAGATCTCCGAGGGGCGCACCTTCGCCGAGAAGATCGGCGCGGAGTTCACCGTCCTGGAGCACTCCGACGGTTTCCTGCAGCCGGAGCTGGAGGTGCACCTGCGGGTCGCCGACATCATCCGCGACCTCAAGCCGGACGTCGTGATCGCGCACTGGAACGAGTCGATCCACTCCGATCACCGCAACGCCTCGATCATCGCCGAGCAGGCCAGGTTCTACGCGGGACTGCCGATGGACCACGAGCTTCCCCGGCACGGCGTCTCCACCTTCGTGTACGCGGAGAACTGGGAGGACCAGGACGACTTCCGGCCCGACCGGTACGTCTCCATCCCGGACGAGGCCTTCGACGCCTGGTACGACGCGATCCAGGTGCACGCGTTCGCGCGGGGCGAGACCTACGGTTTCATGTACATCGACTACTACACCTCGCTGATGCGGGCGAAGGGTTGCCTGGCAGGTGTCCAGCGGGCCTGCGCCTTCGCGAGCAAGGCGAACCCGTCGGTCACCGACACCCTGTGAGCGCCACCCGGCGCTTCCGGTCGTGACGGAAACGGACGAACGGGTGGGATCCGGGCACGGATCCCACCCCGGCCCACCCGACCGGCCCGGCGGCGGTGACCGGTGACACGACGGGTTCAGCCGGGCAGCGGCGTGACGCGCGGGGTGATGTGATGGAGTGGTAGGGAATCGGCCGAACCCGGGAGGACGAATGCAGAACCGCACGGATCTCATCGAGGACCTGATGGCCCGGTTCCCCGGCGTGCCGAAGGAGGCCGTCATCAAGGAGGACCTGCTGCGAGGCGGCATGGCCTTCGACGACTCGGCGTTGACCGACAACGAGGACGGCGAGGTCAAACCCAAGTCGTACTTCATCTTCTCGTTCGACCACCGCACCCTTCCCGAACTTGGGACGGCCGCACTGCGTCGCCCGCCGGAGGAGGTCGTCCTCACCGGCGGCCCCTACGACCTGCGCCGCACCGTGGTGTCGGTGCGCACCAACCCGGACTCGCCGTACCGGGTGCAGGCCGACGCGGACGGGGCGCTGCGGCTGTTCCTCGACGGCCGGCCGATCGCCGACGTCGGGCTTCCCCCGATGCCGGAGTACTACCGTCACACCCTCGGCAACGGCAAGTCGGTGATGGAGGTGGCCCCGACGATCCAGTGGGGTTACCTGATCTACCTGACGGTGTTCCGGGTCTGCCAGTACTTCGGCGCCAAGGAGGAGTGCCAGTACTGCGACATCAACCACAACTGGCGCCAGCACAAGGCCGCCGGGCGCCCGTACACGGGGGTCAAGCCGGTCGAGGAGGTGCTGGAGGCGATGGAGATCATCGACCGGCACGACACCCTCGGCGCCTCCCGCGCCTACACGCTGACCGGCGGCAGTGTCACCTCCAAGGTCGACGGCCTGGGCGAGGCCGACTTCTACGGCCGGTACGCCAAGGCGATCGAGGAGCGGTTCCCCGGACGCTGGATCGGCAAGGTCGTGGCACAGGCGCTGCCCCGCGAGGACGTGCAACGCTTCCACGACTACGGGATCCGCATCTACCACCCCAACTACGAGGTCTGGGACAAGCGGCTGTTCGAGCTGTACTGCCCCGGCAAGGAACGCTACGTCGGCCGGGAGGAGTGGCACCGCCGCATCCTGGAGTCCGCCGAGGTGTTCGGCCCCCGCAACGTCATCCCGAACTTCGTGGCGGGCGTGGAGATGGCCGCACCGTTCGGCTTCACGACGGTGAACGAGGCGATCGAGTCCACGACCGAGGGACTGGAGTACTTCATGTCCCGCGGTATCACCCCCCGGTTCACCACCTGGTGCCCGGAGCCGACCACGCCACTGGGCAAGACCAATCCGCAGGGTGCGCCGCTGGAGTACCACATTCGGCTGCTGGAGGCGTACCAGGCCACCATGGAACGCAACGGGCTCACCAGCCCGCCCGGCTACGGCCCGCCCGGCGCGGGCAACGCGGTGTTCTCCGTGTCGTCCTTCATGGACTGCCTCCCGCCCGAGACGGCGCCCGCCGCCACCGGTTGAGCCGGATCGCCGGTCGTCGCGCCTACGTCAACGCGGTGACCGTGGCGCCGTATCCGGCCGCGAGCGCGTCGATCGCCACGAAGGCGCTGTAACCGTGGGCGCCCGCACCCATCGCGACCGTGCGGCCCGTCAACCGGTCGTCGATGAAGACGGGCCACGCGGTGTGACTCCCGATCGGCGTGATGGTGCCCCGCGCGTAGCCGGTGGCCTCCCGGGCCTCGTCGGCGTCGGGCAGTGAGAGCCGGTTGACGCCCACGGCCCGGCGCAGCCTCGGCCACGAGACCGCCCGGTCGCCGGGTACCACGGCGAACAGGTAGTCGGCCTCGGCGCGTCGCACCACGAGGGTCTTGGCGATGTCGGCGGGAGTCACCCCCAGGATCGTGGCCGCCTCCTCCAGCGTCCGCGCCGCCGGCCGCGCCCTCACCGTCACGTCCACCCCTCGGGAGGCGGCCGCCGCCAGCATCGCCCGCACCGCCTCGGGGTATCCGCCGTCGCTCACGCCTCGAAGAACCGGACGAGGACGTCGGCCAGATCGGCGTCGGGAACACCGTGCCAGCCGCCCGCCAGTGAGCGGTGCACGCCGCCGGGAATCGCGTCGGCGGTCGCCTCGGCGGCCTCCCGCAGCGTCGGCGCGGTGCCGGTGCTGTCGAGGACCATGGTCGGGACGGTCAACCCGGCGAGTCGTTCGGTGGGGACGAGTCCGTCGTTGTCGCCGGTGATCGTCAGGTCGTAGATGAGGGTGTGCGCGATCGCGGTGAGTCCCGGTTCGTGGGCCGCCGCGGCCATCTCCTCGGGGACACCGATGGACCGCATGAAGTGGCCGACGGCTCCGGCGCGGTCACCCGCGTCCAGATACCGTGACAGTTCGGCGACCAGATTCGGGTCCGCGCCGACGAACGGCGGCTCGAACAGGGTCAGCCTGTCGACGGCCGAGCCCGCGCATGCGGCGCGCAACGCCAGGATCGCGCCCGATGAGTTGCCGTGGACGAACGCGTGGCCACCGGCCTCGGCGATGACGGCGTCGAGGTCGGCGATCTCCGCCTCGACCGAGTACGGCGAGGTGTCTCCACTGTCGCCACGGCCCCGCCGGTCGTACCGGTAGACGGTGAACCGGGACGCCAACTCCTCGGAGAGCGGGATCGCGGCTGCCCCCAACGACATCGCACCGGAGACGATGACGACGGGCGGCCCCTCGCCCAGCCTCTCGTACCCGATCCGGGTGCCGTCGGCGGAGACGACGTGCGGCATGACTGACTCCTTCGGATGGTCGATGTGTCTCGCCCTCATCCTGCCGTGACGGTGGGACGTTTTCGCCCGGATGCCGATACGTGCGGCCGGGCCGCTCGCACGGTGCCTATCCGGCGGGCGACCGGAACGTGTAGCCGGTGCCCTCCGGGTCGGAGACCACGTCGACGATCTGGCCGCCCGTCGTGCCGGTGGACATCAGGAACGCGCGCTCCTCGTCGGACTCGGCCGCCCCGAACCGGTGCACGCGCTGCCGCATCGGCCTGCCGGTGAGCCGGTCGCGCAGCCGGTGCGCCTCGTCGACGAGTTCGGTGAGCGCCTTGACGTCGTCCTGCCGGACCGCCGCCAGCAGGTCGGCCAGGAACTCCTCGACGCCGGGGGTGCCCGCCAGCACGGCGGCGCGGTTGTGGGCGAGCATGTCGACGGTGCGTCGCGGCGGTGTCCCGGTCACCCGGGTGCCGTCGCGGAAGCTGCCCGCCGCCAGGCCCAACACCGCGTCGGGGCTGTCCGAGCGGGCGACGGCGCCGGCGAGCGTGGCGGCGAGCAGGTGCGGGATGTGCGACGACAGTGCCACGGTGCGGTCGTGGTCCTCGGCGGCCATGAGGGTCGCCTGCGCCCCGAACAACGTCACCACCACGTGGATGAGCCGCCGGATCAGCCGCAGCGGCACCGCGGGGTCCGGGCACAGCACCCAGGTCGCCTCGTCGAACAGCTCGGGGTCGGCGGCGGCGAGCCCGGCGCGTTCGGTGCCGGCCATCGGGTGGCCCGGTATGAACCGGTCGGCGACGCCGGTGGTGCGTCCGTGGGCGGCCACTCCCGCCTTGGCGGATCCGACGTCAGTGACCAGGCAGTCGGATCCCAGGTGGGGGGCGACCGAGTCCAGTGCCGCCGGGATCGCCGACAGCGGTGCCGCCAGCAGGACGACGTCGCGGCCGATGACCGCGTCGCTGAGCCGGTCCGTGAACGGGATGGTGCGCGCGTGTCCGTATCGGACCGTCTCGGGGTCGGGGTCCCAACCGATGACGTCGGCACCGGCGTCGGACAGTCTTCGCAGGATGGAACCGCCGATCAGTCCGGTGCCGATGACGGCGAACCGAAGTGACCCGACCGTCTCATTCCACATTGCCGTCCCCCAGGGTCTCCGGTCGGTACAGGTCGAGGGTGCCCCGGTTGGCCTCCTCCCCGCCGACGTCGCTCCTCCAGTATCCCTTCATGTCGTGCGCCCACGGCGGAACGGTCCGGCGGGGGCGCACGACACGTCCACGGGGTGGGGGCGGTGTCGGTCCGGTCGGTGATGGAGTGGGTGTGGTTCAGGGCCGTGGGGTGGGGGACCCGCCTGGACTCGGTGAGGGAGAGGGGTATTCGTAACCGCCGTCCCCGCCGTTGACGGTGGCGTCGTACTCGTACTTGTTGAACGAGCCCGGTTTGAGTTCCTCCATCAGGTACATGCGACCGAAGTCCGTGCCGTGGACCCGCCACTGTCCGTCCCGGTGACGGATCTCGTGCTGCAGCAACCCCGGTTCGTAATCCTCGTAGCTCGAGTCGTTGAGTACCCGGTCTCGAGTTCTTCGAACGACGCATACGGCGAGATGAACGTGTCCCCGTAAGTGGTGCCGCCCCGCGCGTACATGTGCGGCGGCACCCCGACACAGGTCATCATGCCTTCGACGACTCTGCATTGACCGCCGCCTCGTTCTGCGTGGCGTTGCGCCATCTCGCCGATGCGCGCCGACTGTTCCTTCGGAGTGCCACCCCCGATGTTGCCGGCGCCGATCTGGTCGAGCAGGGTGTAGTACCAGCCCAACCGTTGGCCGGGGATCTCCGACAGGTCCAGGGCACCGTCGGTCGGCGCGTCGGTGTTGAACATGCGGGGCGATCCGATACCCGCGGTGTCCGCCGCCTTCCGCAGTGCGTCGGCGATCTTCTTGTCGGCCTCGGTGGCCTCGGACAGGATCTTCCGGATTGCGGTGGTGTACTGGTTGGCCTGATCGACCAGTTGGATGTATTCGTGGTGGGCGCCGGTTCCGGAGACCGTCTCCGCGGCGGTGGGCGGTGCCGGCCATACCCGGCCGTCCTCTTCGAGCCTCAGTTTCGGGTTGGCGCGTACCCCCGCGACCAGTTGGTTGAGCCGTTCCTTCGCGGGACGGAAGTACCCGGCGGCCCTCCACAGCAACCACTTCACCGAGGTCGCCTCCGTCTCCCCCGTCGCGAGGTTCTGCCGCATCGAGTCGGCGGTGGTTGCGGCGGTGACACCGCTGAGTCCCTGCCATGCACCCGAACGGATCTTCCCGGTGATGGGTCCCGCCACACCGGATTCGGCGTCCTTCAACAGCGAGATCGCCCGTTCCCAGTGGCTGTAGGACTTCTCGATCCCGGCGATGTCGGCGTTCTGCAGTTCGCTGACCTTCACGCGTTTCCCCTCAGTCGCCCAGGCCCATCAGGCCGCGGAGTGACGTCGGACCCGTGGAGTGGAGATCGAACGCCACCAGTTCGTCGGTCTCGGCCATGTGAGCGGCGGTCTGTCGGACCGCGGCGGCGAACCCCCGCCAGCTCTCGGCCGTGAGGTGCGCCTGCTCGCGCCAGGCCTGTTGGACGTCGGTGATGGCGCCCTGCAGCGCGAAACCGGGAAGCTGCGGTATCGCGGCGCCGGTCACGGCCCGTCCGGCGTCGCGGGCCTTCTCCTCGATGTCCTCGGCCGCCTCGGCCATCGCGGCCATCTCCTGTTTACTCAGTTCGACCACGTAGGTCCTCCAGCGGGTCGTTCGCCATGAAACGTTCGTACAGTGCGACGGCCCGTCTGCCGTAGGCGGCGACCACGGCGGCGAGTGCCGCGTCGGTCTCCTCGGTCAGCACGACCTCGGGCGGCAGCGGGCCGGTGAGGCGGTAACCGACGTGCAGCCGGTCGCCGGTCCAGCGGATCTTGACGACGTTCTTCGGGCTCGTCGCGGTCACGTCGATGGTGTCGAAGGACTTGAACAACGGAGCCAGGAACCGACCGGTCTCGGACTCCTCCAGTCGCCGGCGTTCCCCCTCGCCCAGCGCGCGATCGAGTCGCTGTCGTTCGGCCGCACGGTAGCCGTCCCGCGCCTGATTGACGGCGGCCTCGACCTGGACCGCCAGCCCGGCGGGGGTGTGGCGGTCGCGGCAGCCGGGTGCGAACCGGACGGTGATCCCGTCCCGCATCGTCATCGTGGCGCCCACCGACCTGTCGGGCGAGACCGCCCGCACGGTGACGTCCCGCATGAGTTCCTCGACCGTGATCACGTCCGCCTCCGCTCCACGGTTTCAGCATCCTCGGGGTCGGCTAGGTCCGAGCTAGGTGGGGGGTTCGGGATCGCCGCGCGGGCGGGAGACGCCCGCCCGCGCGGCGATCCCGGCGCTATGTGAGCCGCAGTGGTGTGTCGGGGTCGCCTATCCCTTCGGCCAGGGCCTCGATCCAGGCGTCGAGCCATTCTCCGGCGGTGGTCTCGTCGTATCGGGCGCCGTCGCACAGCACACCGAATCGCCACCGCGACCGGCCAGGCTCCACGAAGAACGCGGTCCGCCGGTGGGGGCGTCCGTTGTGCGGTTCGTCGACGGTGGTCTCCAGGCCGGGCAGGTCGAGGTCCAACCGCACCGAACTCTGGTACGCCAACAGGACCGGGAACATCTTCGAGAGACCGGCCCGGTCGGTGACCAGCCCCTCGCACAGTTTCCGGAACGGCATCAGGTGGTCGACGGCGGTGGCGTGGTCGGCCATGGTCCGGGCGCACGCGTCACCGAAACCGGTGCCGGAGGGGACGTGCACGCCGAGTGGCATCACCATGGCCACGCTGGTGATGAGGCTGTCGTGCCGGGCGTCCTCGCGTGCGGCGTAGGGGGTTCCGAAGGCCATGGAGGTCACGCCGGTCCGGCGGGCCACCAGGACACCGAGTGCGGTGGCCCACGCGGCGAAGGGGGTGTATCCCCGGGCCGCCGTGAAGTCCGCGACCCGTGCGACCAGCTCGGTGGGGATCTCACGCCGGAGAAACACCCCCGGCGTGTCCTCGGAGCGTGCCACGGTGGGCGGGAATCCGGCCGTCAGGTCGGTGCCACGGAGCCGTTCCCGCCAGTGTTCCATCCGCCGGTCGAAGATCCGGTCGCTCCAGTTCTCCCGCTGCCACCGGGCGTATTCGATGCTCTGCGCCGCCCTGGGCAGCGACACCGGGCCACCGGTGACCGCCTGCCGGTAGGCGCTCGCGAGATCGGCCAGCAGCACGGACATCCCCCACCCGTCGCAGACGGCGTGGTGGGCGACGACCACCAGTCTCCATCTGTCCGCGGACGCGCGCAGGAGGCGGAAACGGACGAGGTGGCCCGCCCCGACGTCGAAGCCGGTCTGGGCGAGCCGGCGGCTCTCGGCGTCGATCCCGGCCGCGGACTCCTCGGCCGGCAGGCCCGTCAGATCCACTTCGGGCAGGGACGCCGGGGCGGCCGGGAGGACCTGCTGCATCCACTCGCCGTCCCGGTGGACGAATCCGGTGCGCAGCGACTCGTGCCGGACGGTCACCGCGGTGACGGCCTCGGCGAGCGCCTCGCGATCGAGGTCTCCCCGCATGTCCACGTGCAGCACTATGTTCCAGTCCTCAGGGGCCGAGCGGATCCCGCCGCCGACCATTCCGGCCTGTTGGTACGACGCCGGCCCCTCCGTCAGGTCCGCGGGGCGGGGGCCGGTCGTCACCGCCCGAAGGGTCGGTTCCCGATAGAAGTCCATCATGGACGTCTCGATGCCGAACTCGGCGCGGAGCCGGTTCAGGAGCCGCATCGCGGTGATGGAGTGGCCACCGGACTCGAAGAACGACACCGAGTCGTCCACCTTCTCGACCGGTATGCCCAGCGCCTCGGCCCAGGCCGTCCGCGGCCCCGAGGCCGAGTCCGGCGCCGAGACTTCGGACACGACCGGGCGCCACTCCGGGAGTCGCGCCCGGTCGACCTTTCCGTTCGCGTCGTACGGCAACCGGTCCAGGCAGACCCAGCCGGTGGGTATCAGGTACTCCGGGAGGATGCCGGCCAGTCGCTCTACGAGCCGGTCCTCGAGACCCGGCACGGCGACACCCGGCCGTGGCGCTACATAGGCCACCAGCCGCCGCTCACCGGTGCCGTCGGCGACGGCCAGGACCGCCGTGTCCGCGACCTCGTCGAGACCGCGCAACGCGGCCGCCGACTCACCGGGCTCGACCCGGAAACCCCTGATCTTGACCTGGTCGTCGATCCTGCCGTGGAACTCCAGGACTCCGTCGTTCGTCCACCGGACCAGGTCCCCGGTGCGGTACCACCGGTTCCCGTCCGCGTCCTCGACGAAGCGTTCCGCCGTCAGGCCGGGATCGTGCAGGTAGCCCTTCGCGGGTGGCCGGCCTCCGATACGCAGTTCGCCGACCGCGCCCACCGGGCGGGGCCGCCCCTCCGCGTCGCAGACCCTCAACACGGCGCCGTCGATCGGTGATCCGATCGGGATCCGGGCGGGCCCGTCCGCCGAGACGGGGTGGGTCGTGACCAGTACCGTGCCCTCCGTGGGGCCGTAGGCGTTGACGACCTCGAACGGGACGTCGGCGGCGGGGCGCCGCCGCAGGACGTCACCACCGATCATGAGCACCGACAGACTCGGCCGGCGGTCTGCCGGCAGTTCCAGCACGGCCTCGCCCAGACCTGTCGGCAACAGCGTGAAGCGCACACCGGTCCTGTCACACCAGGCCGCCAGCGCCGCCGGGTCCCGGCGGACCTCCTCGGGGGCGATCGCCACACTCCCGCCCCCGTACAGCGTGGGCCACAGCTCCACGACCGACGCGTCGAAGCTCTGACCGCACACCGCGGCGGCACGGCCCGCACGCCCGAACCGGAATCGCCGCCCGAACCAACCGCACAGTCCGGTCAGGCCGTGGTGCCCGATGACCACACCCTTGGGCCGGCCGGACGACCCGGACGTGTAGACGACGTAGGCCGCGTCGTCCTCGACCGGTGGCGATGGTGTGTCCTCCGCGAGGCCGGGCGACGTGTCCAGTACGAGCACCGGGACGTCGTGTCCCGAGGGGAGCGACTCGGACAGCTCCCGGGTGGTCAGCACGGCGGCGGCCCGGCTGTCGGCGAGGACCGTCGCCACCCGCGCGGTTCCCAGTGCGGGGTCCAGCGGCAGGTAGGCCGCGCCGCTTCGCATGACGCCCAACCAGGTCACGGGAGCGCGCCGGTCGCGGGGCAGCCAGGTGGCGACCACGTCGTCCCGTCCGATTCCCGCCGCCCGTAGCGCGGCGGCGATGCGGTGGGCGCCCGCGACCAGCCCGGCGTAGTCGAGTTCCCCGTCCTCGTCCACGATCGCCACCGCCGACGGGGCGTCGGCGGCGTGGGCCTCGATCGCGTCCACGACCGTTCCGGTGTCGTTGGCGGCCGGGCCGGTTCCCCACCGTTGGTTCAGGTCCCGGTCGGTGTCGTCGCCGTACGGCAGCTCCGACAACCGGGCGGCCGGGCGACGTCCGGCGGTGGCCAGGACGGCGAGGAACAGCCGTGAGAACCGGGCGGCGGTCGCGTCGTCGAACAGGTCGGTGTTGTACTCCAGGTGGACGACCACCTCGCCGTCGCGATGGAGCAGGTGCAGCGACATGTCGGTGACCGACACGTCCCGTCCGGCGTCCAACGGTGTGGCCACGACCCCGGGGAGGTCCAGGGTGAACGCCTCGCCCGGCTTGAACTCCGCCATGATCTGGAAGACCGGGGTCCGTGAGGTGTCGCGCGGCGGTGAGACGGCGGCGACGACGGTCTCGAAGGGTACGGTCGCGTGGTCGAGACCGTCGAGCGTGACGGATCGCACCCGCCCGAGCAACTCACCGAACGTCGGGTCGCCGGAGGTGTCGAACCGCAGCGGCAGCGTGTTCACCAGGAAGTCCACGACGTCCCGCTGTCCCGGCGACCGCTGTGAGACCGGAACGCCGACGATCATGTCGTCCTGTCCCGACATCCGGTGGATCGTCGCGGCCAGTCCGGTCAGCAGTGTCATGAACAGTGTCGCGCCGTTGTCGGTGCCGAGCCGGACCAGGGCGGCGGTGGCCTCGGCGTCGAGCCGGTCGAAGCGGGCACGGCCGGCGAAGGTCTGCACCGCCGGCCGGGGACGGTCGGCGGGCAGGCGCAGTACCGGTGGTTCACCGCCGAGCCGTTCGACCCAGTACGCGAGGCCGGCGTCGGTCTCGGCGACCGGCGTCGCGGGGCGTCGGGGCAGCATGGGCAGCCGTGGGGTCCGTCCGGCGAGTTCGGCCCGGTACAGCTCCGACAGGTCACGCGTGAGGATCGTGGCCGAGGCCGCGTCCACGGTGATGTGGTGGAGGGAGAACACCAGCACGTGGTGTTCGGGTGCCAGCCGGAGGAGCCGTATCCGGAACAGCGGGCCTTCGGCCAGGTCGAACCGGTGGTGACTCTCCTGCCGGATCACGTCCGCGACCACGGTCGCCTCGTCCTGTCCGGTGTGGTCGCCGACCTCCACCGGGATCGCCTGATGGGGTTGGACGAGGCGTATCGCGTCACCGTCGGCTTCCCGGTACACGCTGCGTAGGCCGGGATGCCGTTCTCCGAGCCGTCGCACCGCGCGATGGAGGGCCGCGTGGTCGATGGGGCCGGTGAGCCGGATCGCCTTGGGTTCGTTCTGCGAGTCACCGGGGGAGAGCCGTTCGAGGAACCACATGCGCCGCTGTCCGGGCGTGACCGGGTAGGCGGTGGCGGTGAGGCTGCGGCGGCGTAGCGCGTCGAGGTGGGGCAGTCCCGCCGTCAACAGGTCGGCGGGCATTCCGAAGTCGACCAGGGCGGCGATCTCGTCGACACCGGCGTCGCGCAGGCGCGCGACGGTCTCGGCGCACGACTCCGGGGACCCGATGAGGGCGCGCGAGTCGCAGTAGCGGTCGTAGGCGCGGGAGAACAGGTAGGTGAGGTCGTCCTCGTCGGCCTCGGCCAGGTCGATGTTGAAGCCGAGACTGTTGGTGACCTGCCCGAACAGCGACAACGACGCGCGCATGTACCCGGTCAGCGGACCGAACGCGGCCTCGCGGGCCCGCCTGGCGTCCGCGGCCAGGTAGGTGTGCACCAACACGGTCACCGTTCCGGCCGCCGGGTCCAGCCCGGCCTCGGCGCGGGCGGCCCGGTAGTAGGCGATGTTGTCGGCGAGGGCGTCGATGTCCTGGGTCATCAGGTTGGTGACGATGCCCAGGTCGTGCCGGGCCGCCAGTGCGAACGACTCCCGGCGTCCCACCACGGCGGTGTACATCGGCACGGTCCGTTGGACGGGCCGGGGGTGCAGTGAGACCGTCGTGGGTTCTCCGGTTCCGCCGGTGCGGGTGGTCGACGCGCCGGCCCACAGCCGCCGTATCTCCTCGACCTGCTCGTACATGAGTTCCCGGTGCCGTCCGTACCGGTCGGGGTAGAAGACGAAGTCGTTGGAGTTCCAGCCGCTCGCGCAGCCGATGCCCACCCGGCCGCCGGAGAGGTTGTCCACGACGGACCACTCCTCGGCGACCCGGATCGGGTCGTGCAGCGGGAGTACGACGCTTCCGGAGTTGATCCGTACGTTCCGGGTCTCGCGTGCCAGGGCCGCGGCGAGCACCGAGGGGTTGGGGAAGATGCCGCCGAAGGAGTGGAAGTGCCGTTCGGGTATCCACACCGACGAGAAGTCGTGCCGGTCGGCGAATCGGGCCGCCGTGAGCATGGTGTCGTAGGCGTCGGCGGCACCGGTGCCGCCGGGGTAGTCCCCGAAGAAGTACAGCCCGAAGTCCGGTGGCGGGTTGACGGCGGTCATCGGGCGCCGCCGTCTCTCGCGTGCAGCAGGGCGGTCAGGTGCGCCACCTGGTTCACCAGCGACTGGTTGATGGTGATGAGTTGCTGGATCTGACCGGTCAGCGCCGCGACGGTGCGGTGCTCGTATCCGGGATCGGCGACCGGCACCTGGTACGGCATCACCGGATACGGCGGCGCGGCGTGCCACGCGGGCGCCGACGCCTCCGGAGGCGGCACGGTCGGCGGCAGGTGGGCCGGAGCCGCAGCGCTCGATGGCGCCGCGGGGGGAACGGGGGGTGGTACGGGCGTTTGCGCCGGAGCCGGAGCGGGCTGGGCCGCCGGTGCCGCCGGAGCGGCCTGCGGATCCGGAACCGCGTGCCCGGCGGTGGTCGGCGTCGGTTCCGGCAGCCGGTCCGCCACCAGCGCGGCGAGACCCGCGGGGGTGTCACCCTGTTCGAAGAGTTCCCGCATGGAGATCCTGACGCCGAACCGTTGCTCGACGGAACGTGCGAGATCCACCATGGACAGTGAATCGGCGCCCAGTGAGAGGAAGGTGGCGGACGGGGCCACCGCCTCCACGGGGTGTCCCAGCCTCGCGGCGGTCGCCTCCTGGATGTGGGTCAGTACGCCCGGGGCCGGCATGTGTCCTCCTCGATCGTGATCGTGCGTTTCGGGTGTCTCGTGTGGTGGTGGGCCGATCCAGTGGCGGGAACGCCGGAACGGGTATCCCGGCAGCCGTTCCCGTCCCGACTCGGCGGCCGCCCAGTCGGTCGTGCCGTCGTCGACGTATCGGGTCGCCGGGGGATCGTCGACCGTCGTCGGCGTCGTCACGTCCGTGCAGACGTAGCCGCCGGGCCGGCCGGCGAGATAGTCGGCCAGCCCGTCCCGCCATCGGGCGACGGTGCGTCCGGTGATCGCCAGTCGGTGTGCGTGGTGGCGACGCCCCCGTGCCGCGGTCATCGCCGTCCTCGCCGGGTCCGGTGTGGGCACCCGGCGGAGTCGTCGGAGCCACGCCTCCGCCGTGGCCCTGAGCCCGGCGGGATCGGCGGCCGACAGGACGAGCGGCCCGGGGGCGAGCCGGGACGGGCGTCTGGGGGGACGAGGCGGCGGAGACGACAACACCAGGTGCGCGTTCGTGCCGCCCACGGCGAGGGCGGTCACGCCCGCCAGCCGCGGCCCCGGTCCCGGCCAGGGCGTGACCTCGCGGGGCAGGTAGAACGGGCTTTCGTCCAGCGCCAGACGCGGATTGGGCGCGGTGTGACCCGCCAGCGGCGGTATCAGACCGTTCTTCACCACCCCGACCGCGCGGATCAGGCTGGGAAGCGCGGCACCGGAGTCCAGGTGTCCGATGTTCGCCTTCGCCGAACCGAGCGCGCAGTACCCGATCCGGTCGGTGTGGCGACGGAACGCCTCGGTGAGCGCGTCGAACTCGATCGGATCGCCCTTGAAGGTGCCCGTGCCGTGGGCCTCCACATAGCCGATGCGGTCCGCCGAGACCCCGGCGGCGTGGAGGGCCGAGGTGACGGCCTCGACCTGGCCGGGCACGCTCGGTGCCGGGTAGGCGGACTTGCGGTCGCCGTCGTTGTTGACGGCGGTCGCCAGGATCACCGCGTCGACGGTGTCGCCGTCGGCGAGCGCGCGGTCGAGCCGTTTCAGCACCACCGCCGCCGCGCCGTTGCCCGTCACCATCCCGTCGGACTCCGCGTCGAACACCCGGCACACGCCGGATCGGGAGTGGATGGAACCCCGTACGTGACGGTGGCCGATGATCTGTGGAATGTGGACGGCTGCGGTGGCCACCACCGCCAGGTCGGCCTCGCCGGCACGTAGGGCGTGTCCGGCGGCCTGTACGGCCACCAGGCCGCTTGAGCAACCACTCTGGACGGTCATCACCGGGCCGGTCAGCCCGAGCCGGAACGCCGCCCGGGTCGCGACGAAGTCGGTGTGATTGCCGAACGCCACCTGAAGGCCGTTGACCGCGTTGTAGGGGAAGGCGTCGTCGAACACCCGCCCGTCGAGTCGCCGGCGCAGGTAGCCCTGCAGGGGATGCAGGTGGTATCCCGTGTTGCCGTACAGCGCGACGCGGCCGTCGGCGCCGGAGTAGCCGGACTCCTCCAGCGCGTGACGGCATACCTCCAGGAACAGCCGGTGTTGCGGGTCGGTGATCGCGGCCTCGCGTGGGCTCATCTCGAACGCCGCCGCGTCGAAACCGGTGACGTCGTCCAACGGCGCGGTGGCGGCGACGAACGCGGGATCGGCGGCGTCCTCCGGCGGGATGCCGGCCGCCACCAGCTCCGCGGCGGTGAATCGCCTGATGTGTACGGTGCCGTGGAACGCGTCCCGCCAGTAGTCGGCGACGGTGTCGGCACCCGGCAGGCGCACCGACATGCCGATGATCGCGATGGCGTCCTCATGGCTCATCCGCGGCCTCCGCCCGGGCACCGGGTGACACGCCGGTCGGAGCGGGCGCACCCGTGTGGCGCGATACGGGTCGCCCGGCGGCGGAACCGGATCGGCCGCGTTCCGGAGGTGCCCGGTGCGGCGACGGTGTCGAGGAACCGGAAGGCGGTCATTCCGTCGCCTTGCGGGCGTGCAGGATCACGGTGGCCTCCTTCGCGAGGGGGGACGACTCAACCTGGTCGGCCGTGTGATGCCGGCACCGCCCTCGGTCGGACGGTCCGCCGCACCACGAGCGTGATGGTAGCCCGCTGCCCTCGCCGCCGTCCGTCCGCCGCGACGGTCACCGTGCGCGACGGGGCGACGGCGATCCGACCAGTGGGTAAGCGATTGCGGAGGGCGTGCCCGACGTCACTCCATCGTGGATGAGTCGGCGGCCGCCAGGTGCCGCAGCACCGCGAGTACCCGTCTACTGTATCCGTCCACCTGGGACAGACCCAGCTTGCCGAACACCGAGGCGACGTGCTTCTCCACCGCGCTTCGCGACACGTGCAGGCAGGCGGCGATCCCGGCGTTGGTGTGGCCCTCGGCCATCAACGCCAACACCTCCCGCTCCCGTCCGGACAACCGGGCCAGCGGGTCGGCCCGGCGGTCCAGCAACCGCCGGACCACCTCGGGATCCAGCGCGCTTCCCCCCTCGGCGACCCGGTGCAGGGCGGAGAGGAAGTCGTCCACCTGCATCACCCGGTCCTTGAGCAGGTAACCGACACCGGACGCGTCGTCGCCGAGCAGTTCGCCGGCCAGCCGCCGCTCGACGTACTGGGACAACACCATGACCGGTTGCCGGGGCAGTCGCTCCCGGATCGCCGTCGCCGCCCGGAGTCCCTCGTCGGTGTGAGTGGGGGGCATCCGCACGTCGAGGACCACCACGTCCGGCCGGACGGCCGCGACCCGGTCGGGGAGCCCCTCGGTGTCGCCCAGCGACGCCACGATCTCGTGCCCCTCGTCGGCGAGCAGGCGGGCCAGGCCCTCCCGCAGCAGCACCGAATCGTCCACCAGCATCAGTCGCACGGGATCCTCCCCACCACCGTGGTGGGACCCCCCACCGGGCTGTCCACCACCAGTTCACCGTCCAACGCCGCGATCCGGCGCGCCAGCCCGGCCAGGCCGCCGCCCGCCGGATCCGCGCCACCACACCCGTCGTCGACCACCGTCACCACCAGTTCACCGTCACCGCGGTCGACCGTGACCGTGACACGGTCGGCGCCGGAGTGCTTCGCCGCATTGGTGACCGCCTCGCTCACCAGGAAGTACGCGGCCGTCTCGACAGCGTCGGGAAGCTCGCCGGTCGCGTGGTGACGCAGCACCACGTCCACGGCCGCGCGGTCCCGCAGACCCTCCAGCGCCGCCGCCAGGCCCGCGGCGTCCAACTCGGCGGGGAACACCCGCCAGCTCACCTGCCGCAGTTCGGTGAGCAGCCGTGCGGTGGTCTCCTGAGCCTGTGCGAGGACCGGGTCGTCCGTCCCGCCGCGCCGCCGCGCGCGGCCGATCAGCATCCCCAGTGCCAGAACGTGCTGCTGGACTCCGTCGTGCAGGTCGCGTTCGATGCGGCGGCGCTCGGCGTCCACCGCCGCCACGATGGCCGCCCGGCTCGACGTCAGGCTGTCGATCCGTTCCCGCAGCACCCGGTCCGGATGTGGGTTCAGAAGGCGGTCGCCGACGCGGTACTCCAGGGCCGCCACCCCCACCAGACCCTGTACCGCCAGGAACGCCAGCACCGCCGCCAGCAGCCCCAGATAGGCGATGTTGCCCGGAGACGGAGGTATGTCGTCGATCGTGCGGCCCATGGCCCAGCTCACTCCGGCGTTCAGCGACACGCCCGCCCCGGCCACGATGAGGACGACGATCGCCGTCGTCATGAGTCCCAGCGCGGTGACCACCCACAGGAACAACAACGGGCGGCGTGGCGCACCGGCCTCCCAACCGGGGCGAGCCCATCGCATCCTGGCCACGTGCAGCCGGGCGCCGGCCTCGACCGTGCGGCGGCGCCACCCGGAGGAGGGCACCACGGCCGTGACGACGAGACCGCACAGTTGAGGCACCGCCGTCGCCGCACCGGCCAGCAGGCCGGCGAGGCCGCGGGCGGCGACGGTGATCGGCCGGGGGTCGGACACGCAGGCCACTCTAGCCGCGGGGGTCCCGGAACGCCGGAGCCGATTCGGTGGCGGCCGGCGGCCGTTCCGTGCGTTCTCGGTGCGCCCCAGGGCTTCCGGCCACACCTGGACGGCGGGCGGGGAGCACCACTCCCACGTTCGACCTCGTAGCGCGTGGCTATGATCACATCGATTGACGTCTGTACGTGCCGCGACGGAACTCGTCGGCTTTCCCCCGGCGCTGCGACGGATTATGGTGGGTAGTCGCGTGATCGCGCGGCGACAGCGGTGCAGAGCGGACTGGCAGGGTGGTGAGATGCCGTCATCGCAGCAAGGTACCTCGGTGCCGACATGGCAGGAGGACTACGCGCGGCTCCGCGCCCTCATGCAGTCCGGCACTCCGCACCAGGTGATCAAGGCGGGCGAGGAGATCGCCGGTGCGGTCGCCGATCCGATGCGCGTGGCGCAGGCGCGGCAGTTCATCCTCGCGGCCAACATGAACCTGCGGGACCGACCGGGGGTCGCGGCGGCCCTGGCACGCGCGTCCGACGCCCTGGAGGCCTGCCCCGATCCACGGCTGGTGGGCAACTTCCACGCCCTGGCCGCATGGTCGGCACACCAGACCGGCTCGCTGAAGAACTGCGGCATCCATCTGATCACCAGCGAGCGGGCACTCAGCCAGATGACCGAGACCGGGGAACCGGCCGCCACGGCCTGGGGGAACCTCGGCCTGACGTACACGATCCTCGGTTTCCACGAGCAGGCCCGGGAGGCGTTCGACCGGGTCCTGACGGTGTCGGACTCCTCGATCTGGGAGAAGGGCCGGATACAGGCCGTGGTACGGCACGCGGTCTCCCTGGACCATCGGGGCGACGGCGACGCCTGCCGCAAGATGCTCGACGACCTGTTGATCGGGGTCCCGCCGGCACCGGACCTGGAACCCGCCGCCGTCGCGTGGCTGCGGTTCGCGGCCCACCGCCGCGCCGTGTTGGGGGGACCCGAGCCGGCGCCGACGACCGCTCCCGACATCGACCTGCCGGTGTTCCGGGAGATGCGGATCCTGTCGCGGGTGTGCGCCGATATCGTCGCGCGCCGGGAACGCGCCGCGCTGAAGTTGCTCGACGGTCCCGGGGTGGGCGTGGAGACGGCCGGCGCCGCCGAGCCGTTGCGGCTCCGTTCGCTGGCGTTGAGCGGGTTGGGCCGGTTCGCCGAGGCCCTGGAGGCCGAGCGGCGGGCGGCCAGTCACATCAGTCGGCAGAGCGAACGGCTGCGGCCGTTGCTGCTCGACAGCGTCGGCGCCCTGCTCGATCACGAGCACCTGCGCCGCACGGTGGCGCGTTACGCCGACGCCGCCATGACCGACCCGTTGACCGGCCTGCCGAACCGGCGGCGGCTGGAGCGGTTCATCCGGGAGTTGGCCGCACGATCCTCCGAAGCCATGGTGGGCGTCCTCGACCTCGACGGCTTCAAGGCGATAAACGACACCTACGGTCATGCGACCGGAGACCAGGTGCTCCAGCGGGTCGCCGGCATCCTCGCCCGTAACGTGCGCATCGGTGACCTGTTGGCCCGGGCCGGGGGTGACGAGTTCGTCGTGGTCCTGCCCGAGACGAGTCTCGCCGACGCCGGTCGTATCGGGGAACGGATCAATCAGGCGGTCATGGGCGACGACTGGCAGCGCATGGTCATCGACATCCCGGTGTCCATCAGCATCGGATGGGCGCCGCTGAAGCGGGGGTTCGTGGGGGTCGCGGATGCCCTTCACGAGGCCGACCAGGCGATGTACCGGGTCAAGCGGTCCCGCCGGCAGCCCTGTTCGCACTGAGTACCGGCGTCTCGGACTCACCCGCGACGGCTGCCGGAGCGTTCGCGGACGGGAGCGGAAACCACCGAGAGCGGACGAGTTCGCCCGAACCGGTGCGAAACCGGCGGGCGGCCGCTAGTGTCGTCACTGTTCGCAGTCATTCGACTACCCACCTGTGTCGGATGCGGCGAATCATCGGGGGGCGAGGGCCGGCCCTGGGTGGTGCCACGTCTCCCAGGACCGGCCCTCGGCATGTCCCCGTATCACCTCCTGAAGTGGAACCGGTCGAGGTTGACGAAGTCGGCCGGTTGTCCACTGGTGAACGTGACGAAGACGGTGTGGACCCCGGTCACCGCCGACACGTTGCCGGGGATGTCACGCCAGGACGTCCACCCGCCCGTCGTCCCGACCGCGAACGCGCCGATCGGTGGGTTGCCGGGTGAGTCCAACCGGATCTCGACGAGTCCGCTCACTCCCGGTGGTGCTCCGGAGGCGACCCGGGCGAGGAAGTCGACCGGGGGAGTGGCGCCGAAGTCGACGCCGTCGAAGCGCGCCCAGTCCCCGGAGGCCAGGTAACCGATGTGACCGCCCTCGACGACCACTCCCCGGTGGCCGTCGAGGCTCTCGGCCTGGATGGGGGAGTAGGCGTCGCGTTGCGGGTCGCCCGGATCGGGGTCGCCGCCGCCGTCGCCGGGGCGGGTCCAGACCGCGACGTAGTCGACCACCATCGGGTGGCCGGGCCGGGTGGCCGCCGTGGGGGTGACCCGGCCCGCGACGCCGTCGGGGAACGCGCCGCCGATCGCGACGTTGAGGATGATGAAGTATCCGGCGTGGGACGTCATCTGCGACCACGTGTCGGCCGGCAGTTGGGACTGATCGACCGAGTGGTACTGCTGACCGTCGACGTACCAGCGCAGTTCCTGTGGCGAGCTCGACGCGTCCCATTCGAAGGTGAAGGTGTGGAAGTTCCCCTGGCAGGGGCTTCCCGGGCAGGTGCGGCTGGCACCGATTCCGTTGTTCTCGTTGCACGGCCCGCCCGGTGCGACTCCGCAGTGGAGCACCGCCCAGGTGGAGTCGATCCCGTTGACGTTCTCCATGATGTCGTACTCGCCGATGCCCGGCCAGTTCCACCAGTTGCCCCGGTACGGTGATCCGAGTGCCCAGAACGCGGGCCAGTAGCCCATGGCGGCCTCTCCCGTGACGTTCGGCATCTGGAGGCGGCTCTCGATGCGCAGGACGCCGTCGGCGGGTGGGCGGAAGTCCTGCCGGTTGGTCTCGATGCGGGCCGACGTCCAGTTGCCGGCCGCGTCACGGCGGGGGGTGATGCGGAGGTTGCCGGTGCCGTCGAGGCTGACGTTCGCGGGATCGTCGGTGTGGTAGGCGATCTCACCGGTTCCCCAGTTGGCGGGGCCGCCGGGGTAGCCGTGTCCGATGCTGAAACGCCAGTTCGCGGTGTCGGGAAGGGTGCCGGACGCGCCGTCGAAGTCGTCGCCGAACTGGAGGGTCCATTCCGGCCGGTCGGGGATCGCCGCCTGTGCCGCGGGTGCGGTGGCGGTGAGGAGGCCGACGGCGAGGGCGGCGGCGGTCGCGAGGCCGAGGAGTCGGCGGGCCGGCCGGGTGCCGGATCGGGTGACGGGTGTCGTGATGGTCATGGTTCCCCATTTCACGGGCTGAGGACGGTCGCGATGCGACCGCCGAATCACTTACTGACGAGTCGGTAAGTGGCTCGATTCTCTCAATTAAATTGAAGGAGGTCAATATGACGTGTCTCGTGGCATGGTGAACCGCGTGTACGAGGAGAAGCCACCGCCACCGGAGTTGTCGGGCGTGGTCCGCTGCGTATGGCGGACCGACGCCACCGGCGGCCGCGCCATCCTCCCGGACGGCTGCCTGGACCTGATCCTGACGCCCGACACCGTCTTCGTCGCCGGAGCCGACACCGTCGCCTACCGGCCCTCGGGTCCCCGGCGTCCCGGCCCCGTCCACGGTGTCCGATTCCATCCCGGCGCCGCGCCCGCCGTACTGGGAACGCCCGCCGACCGGATCACCGACCTACGGCCCGACCTCGAAGCGCTGTGGGGAGTACCCGGCCGTGACGTCACCGAACGGCTCCTCGCCGGTGAGACCGGCCCGTTGGACGTGGTGAGAGCCCGGTTGCGGCCCGGACTCGACGTCGACGTCCGCCGCCTGGCCGCCGCCCTGGAGTCCGGCGCACCGGTACCCGACAGCGACCTCGGGCCCCGCCAACTGCGCCGCCGCTTCACCGCCGCCGTCGGCTACGGCCCGGCCCGGTTCCGGCGGGTGGCCAGACTCCAGAGGTTCCTGCGGCTGGCCGAACCCGGCCGATACGGACTCGCCGAGCTGGCATTCCGCGCCGGGTACGCGGACCAGGCGCACCTGACCCGGGAGTGCCGCGTGCTCACCGGACAGACCCCCCGCGTCCTGCTCGCCGACCGTTTCGTTCAATCCGGCGTCCCCGGCGGCCGGTTAACCTGCCCGGATGACCGAAGACCTACACGAGGCGGCCGTCCGGCGCGGACTCGCATTCATCACCGGCAACGCCCGCATCCTCGAACGGCGACTCGCACAGGTGTGGTTCGGCGGAGGTGAGACCGCCGACGTGCTCGCGGTGATCGACGCGCTGTGCGGCCACCGCAACCCCGACGGCGGCTTCGGATGGGCGCTCGAACCCGACGCACGTACACCGGAGAGCCAACCGCTGGCGGCCGACTTCGCCCTGGAGATCGCCGAGCGGTTGGCCGACACACGCGTGGGCGGGCTGCCGCCGGTCGCCGACCGGCTCACCGCGCTGGCGCAGGGCGTCGCCGACCACCTCGCCGCGCACGTGACACCCTCGGGCGGCCTGCCCATCGTGCTGCCGAGCGTGGCCCGGTATCCCCGGGCGGCCCACTGGGGCGACGGCGACTTCCCGCCCGGACTCAACCCGACCGCGGGCATACTGGCCCGGTTGCGGCGGCTGGGAGCCGACGCCGGCTGGTTCGAGTCGGCGGAACGGTTCTGCGTCGAGGGGATAGACCGCCTGGCGGCCGACGACGGGCTCGACGGGCACACCGCCGGGAACATACTGCGTTTCCTGGCCGACCACCCCGACACCGCCTGGGCCGGACGGATCCGCGCGGCACTGGTCGAACGGTGGCCGGAGATGCCGTACTTCCAGCTCCGGCCCGGTGACGACTACGGCGTCACCCCGCTGGACCTCGCACCGGAGGCCGGGCATCCCGACCGCGCGCTGTTCCCCGAGGACGCGGTGACCGCCCACCTGCGCCGGCTCCTCGACACCCAGCAGGACGACGGCGGCTGGCCGCTCACCTGGACGCCGCCGCACGGGGCGTCGGTCCTGGAATGGCGCGGCGTCGTGACGTTGCGGGCGATCCGGGTGCTGGGGACCAATCCGGGCTGAGCGCTTCGGATCCGGCGAACCGGCACGAACCTCCGGTGACTGTGGAATGTTTGAGTCGAAGCCCGTCAGGGTAGAAGCCACGCCACGACCCGTAGGGAGGTTGTCCGCATGACCGGGCTGATGGACAAGGCCGTCGTCGAGCCGGTGAAGCCCTCCACGGCGGAGCTGGTTCACCGTGCCGTGGAGCAGACGTCGCGGCTGGTCCGTGACGAGATCGCGCTGGCGCGCGCGGAACTGACCGCCAAGGGCAGACAGGCCGCCTCGGGGGCCGGGCTGCTCGGTGGGGCGGCGTTCCTCGGTTTCTTCGCGTTCGGCTGCCTCGTCACCGCCGGCGTCATCGCGTTGGCGTTGATCATGCCGGGCTGGGCCGCCGCTCTCGTGGTGGCGGGCGTCCTGCTGCTGGTCGCGCTCGTGTTGGCGCTCGCCGGAAGGTCGCGGATGCGGCGCGCCGGCGGCCCCATCGGGCAGGAGACGGTCGACGGTCTCAAGGCCGACGTGGCAGAGGTCAGGAGGGCGATGCAGCGATGACACTCAAGGAGGATCGGGCGCGCGCGGTGGAGGCGGGCGCGGCGGCCTCGACGGTCGCCTCACCCGGCGGGCCGCCCGAGACCGAGCACCCGGTTCCCGCGGCGCTGCCGGTGGAACCGCCGGCCAAGGACGACCAGGCGGCGATCCGGGCGGACATACTCGCGACCCGGCAGGCGCTCGGCCGCACCGTGGAACTGCTCGCCGACCGCGTCAACCCGGCGACCCGCACCCGTGAGGCCGCCGACCGGGCCCGGCAACGGATGTCGGAGTTGTCGCGTGTGGCCCTCCGCCGTCGTGGACCGCTCATCGCGGTATTGGCGAGTGTGTCGATCACTCTGACCGGGCTGTTGCTCTGGCATGCCCGCCGGGAACACCATTCCGCCGGGTGCCGCCACTGAGCCTCCGGCGCCGTTCGCTCTCCGGAGGTATGACGTGCACACCGACCGTGCCCCCGACCCGGTTCACCAGCCCGGGTCCCACGCGCAGGACCCGCCTCGCAAGGTGCGGCTGCGGGAACTGGCCTGGCCTGCGGTGCTCCGCCGAACCGTCACGCGGTTCCTGGCGCACGACCTGCTCGACTGGGCGGCGGCGCTGACGTACTACGCGGTGTTGTCGATCTTCCCCGGATTGTTGGTGCTGGTGTCGGTGCTGGGCATGCTGGGCCAGGACACCACGCGCGCCCTCGTCGACCAGATCACCACACTGGCCCCCGGAGCGGTCGGGGACATCCTGACCGACGGAATCCGCAACCTGCAGGAGTCGCGGTCGTCGGCCTCGCTGGTGGCGATCGTGGGTGTGGCGGCGGCACTGTGGTCGGCCTCGGGGTATGTCGGCGCCTTCATCCGGGCGTCCAACGTCGTGTACGGCGTCCCGGAGGGCCGTCCGTTCTGGTGGGTGTGGCCGGTACGACTGGCATTGACCGTGGTGAGTGGAGTCGTTCTGATCGTGTGCAGCTTCCTGGTGGTGTTCACCGGCCGCCTCGCCGAGGCACTCGGCCGGTTCATCGGTGCCGGTGGCACGTTCGCGTCGGTGTGGGACGTCGCCAAATGGCCCGTTCTGGTGGTCCTGGTGAGTCTCATCCTCGCCCTGTTGTACTGGGGCGCGCCCAACGCCGTCGTGGGCCGGTTCAGGATCCCGAGCCTGGGCGGCCTTCTGGCGGTGGTCCTGTGGGCGCTGGCCTCGGCCGGGTTCGCGCTGTACGTCGCCAACTTCAGCTCCTACAACCGCACCTACGGCACCCTCGGCGGTGTGATCGTCTTCCTGGTCTGGTTGTGGATCAGCAACATCGCCGTCCTGCTGGGGGCGCAGTTCGACGCCGAGGTGGCGCGTGGCAGGGCCATCGTGAGAGGGCACCCTGCGGACGTGGAGCCCTTCACCCCGCTGCGGAGTACCGCGAAGAAGCCGGCCGCCGGTGAGGCCGGTGGTCCCGCCACGTCACGCGAGGGAGCGAACCGATGAGCACGATCACCGAATCCGTCACAGTGGAGGCGCCGGTGCAGACGACCTTCACCGAGTGGGAGCGGTACGAGCGGCTGCCCGAGGTGACCGAGAACGTGGTGGCGATAGAGAGGCTGGACCCCGAACGTTCCCGGTGGACGGTCGACATCGCCGGTGTGACACGGAGTTTCGAGGCCGAGGTCGTCGACCGCGTGCCCAACAAGCGCATCACGTGGCGGGCGGTCGAGGGCGCCGGACACGTGGGTGTCATGGAGTTCGAGCCCCTGGACGCCACCACGACCCGGGTCACCGCGGCACTGGTGCTCGAACCCACCGGATTCTTCGAGAACGTCGGTGACCGTTTCGGCATCATCGGCTTGTGGGTCAAACGAGACCTCAAGGACTTCAAGCGGCACGTGGAGGGCCTGTTGCGGCAGCCCCCGCCGGAGGGGTGACGACGGTCGTCAGCCCCGGAGCACCCGCAGTGCCTCGTCGGCGTGCTGTCGCATGTTCAGCTCGCTGCGGATGACCGCCAGGACCCTCCGGTCGGTCCCGATGACGAAGGTCGTACGCCGGATCGCCAACGGTCCCAACGGAAGCGACCGCTTCACCCCCATCAGTCCGGCGACCTCGCCGGCCACATCGGACAGCAGGGGGTAGTCGAAGTCGTAACGGTCGGCGAACTCCCGCTGCCGGGCGACGTCGTCGCGGCTGATTCCCACCCGCTGCGCACCGGCCTCGGCGAACTCCGCCGCCAGGTCACGGAAGTGACAGCTCTCGGCGGTGCAACCCCGGGTCATGGCCGCCGGGTAGAAGAACAGGACCACGGGCCCGTTCGTGAGGAGGCCGCTCAGTGATCGCGGCGAACCGGTCTGATCCGGAAGCGTGAAGTCCGGGACGGTGTCGCCGACCGCGAGGGTCACGGCGACTCCTCCGTCCGCTCGTCGGCGCCGGCGGAGGGCTTGACGGATCCGAGCGCCGCCCCGATGCCCACGCCCATGGCCATTCCCAGCGCCATTCCCAGCGCGAGATCGTCGAGCAGGGTCACGCCGAACACGATGCCGAGGCCGAGGCCGAGTGACAGGCCCATCGAGATGCCCGTCGCCAGGCGTGGATTCCCGCCGCCCTGCGATTCGCCGTCGTCGTTGGGGGTGTCCGGTGCGTCGCTCACCCCTCCATGTTGCCATCCCGCCGCCACCCCCGTCATGACGGAGACGGGTGGGCTTCCGCGACGGCCGGTTCGTGGGTAGGGTCGAGACCGGCGCGGTGTGACCGCCGTCTCACGACGTGCGGGGCCCGCGCATACCACGCGGAAGGGAGCCGGCATGGTGCATGAGGTTCAGGCGATCGTGGCGCCGGGAAGGGGCGAACCGGTCCGGTTGGAGACCATCGGCGTCCCGGACCCGGGTCCGGGCGAGGCGTTGGTCGCGGTGCGCGCCTGTGGCGTCTGCCACACCGATCTCCACTACCGGGAGGGCGGCATCAACGACGAGTTCCCGTTCCTGCTCGGCCACGAGGCCGCCGGTGTCGTGGAGGCGGTCGGCCCGGGGGTGACCGAGGTGGCGCCGGGGGACTTCGTGATCCTCAACTGGCGCGCGGTCTGCGGTCGCTGCCGGGCGTGCGCACGTGGACGCCCGTGGTACTGCTTCGACTCCCGCAACGCCACGGGCAGGATGACCCTTGCCGACGGCACCCCGCTGACGCCGGCACTGGGCATCGGCGCGTTCGCCGCCAAGACACTCGTCGCGGCCGGACAGTGCACCAAGGTCGACTCACGCGCACCGGCGGCGGTGGCGGGACTACTGGGCTGCGGGGTGATGGCCGGCCTGGGAGCCGTCCTCAACACCGCCGGGGCGTCCCGGGGCGACTCGGTGGCGGTCATCGGTTGCGGTGGGGTCGGCAACGCGGCGGTGGCTGGTGCGGTGTTGGCGGGCGCGGCGCCGGTCATCGCCGTGGACGTCGATCCGCGCAAGCTGGAATGGGCCAGGCGGCTGGGCGCCACCGACGTGATCGACGCCCGTGACGCGGACGTGGTGGAGGCGATCAAGGACCTCACCGGTGGGTTCGGCGCCGACGTGGTGGTGGAGGCCGTGGGCCGTCCGGAGACGTACCGGCAGGCGTTCTACGCCCGTGACCTGGCAGGGACGGTCGTCCTGGTGGGTGTGCCCACACCGGAGATGCGGCTGGAGCTGCCGCTGCTGGACGTGTTCGGCCGGGGCGGGGCGCTGAAGTCTTCCTGGTACGGGGACTGCCTGCCGTCGCGCGACTTCCCGATGCTCATCGACCTTTATCTGCGAGGCAGACTGGACCTGGACGCGTTCGTGTCCGAGACGATCGAGCTGTCCGCTGTGGAGGAGGCGTTCGGGAGGATGACGCGCGGCGAGGTGTTGCGATCGGTGGTGCTGCTGTGACGGGGCTTCGCATCGAAAGGGTCGTGACCTCCGGCGAGTTCACACTCGACGGCGGAAGCTGGCAGGTCGACAACAACGTCTGGCTCGTCGGCGACGACGAGGAGGTGCTGGTCGTCGACGCCGCCCACGACGCCGAGGCGATCCTTCGGGCGCTGGCCGGGCGCCGCGTCACCGCGATCGTGTCCACCCACGCTCACAACGACCACGTCAACGCCGCGCCGCGGTTGTCGGAGCTCGCCGCGCGCGAGGGGGCGCGGCCCCCGGTCATGTTGCATCCCGACGACCTGGTGCTGTGGCGGATGACCCACCCCGACCGGGCGCCCGACGCGGAGCTGGCGGACGGTCAGGTGTTGACGGTCGCCGGTGTGGAGGTGCGGGTCCTGCACACGCCGGGCCACGCGCCGGGCGCGGTGTGCCTGTACGTCCCGGCCGCGGGAGTGGTCTTCACCGGCGACACCCTGTTCCAGGGCGGTCCCGGTGCCACCGGGCGGTCCTACAGCGACCACGACACCATCGTGGACTCGATACGGCGGGTACTGTTCACGCTTCCCGGTGACACGGTGGTCCACACCGGACACGGGCCGGACACCACCATCGCCGCGGAGGCCGCCGCCCTCGGAACGTCCGGATAGCACCGCCGAAGCCCGGCACGGGGTTCCGCGGCCGGCGGCGGCACACCACGAACCGGACGACTCGTCGGGCCCGGGGCTCGGTTCCGCGGCGCGAAGGTGGTGGCCGGGGGACGCCCGCGTGTTCCTACAGGCCGATGGCGGCCATCGCCGACTCGAAGTCGGTGCCGTCCGCGAGCTGCCGGCGGCGGCCGTCGGCACACAGGTGGATCGTGCAACGGCCCGGTTCGACCCTGCAGCGCACGGTCGTGTCGACGGAGGACGACAGGTACGACGTCAGGGCCGACAGCGTGGGCTCCATCCGGGCCAGCCCGACCACCGGAGGCAGGGCCTGTCGCGGCACTGGGATCATCTCTCCCGCCGGGTACAGGCGCCCCGGAATGTGGGCGAGCCGGTCGGCCGCCGCCGCCACCGCCTGTTCGAACTCCGGAAGCGGTTCGGCCTCGGTGTCAGGCGGGGCGTCGGGGGCCGTCCAGGTGACGCTCCACAGGGTCTTCACCTCCGCGGAGGTGGGGGACACCGCCCGGCAGGTGACGTCGATCGCCAGGCCCAGTCCGAAGCCGAGCTGGGTCAGGTGCCCCACCGTCCAGCGTCCCGTGCCGTGCCGTGCCGGTCCCACGGCCGGGCGCCGCCCGGACGGGATCGTCATCGCCGGTGCGCCACCACTCTGGTCGCGGCAGTGCGCGCACAGCGTGTCGTGTGGTGCCGGGCCGGTCGGCGGGGCCGAGCCCGCGCAGTCGCAGCCGGGCCGTTCCATGGTGTGGGCGGCGACCTGCGTCGCCAACGACGCACCGCGCAGCACCCGCCAACGCGACTCCCCGGCCGCCACCGCGATCGCGTTGGCCTCCATCTCCCACCGGACCGCCGCAGGCAGTTCCGGGTGGTAGTCGGAGGGAAGCGGGATCACCTCGGTGATCGAGTCGGCCGGGCTCAGGCCGGGCGCGCTCACCTGGCTGGCCAGGTCCGCGACGATCGCCGCGCAGTCGATGCCCCACCCGCCGTGCGGCAACCGCCGGGGCTGATGCGCCCCGGCGACGACCTGAGTGGACGCGACCGTTGCGAGGTCCACGTTGATGACGGATATGACCAACTGCGCGCACACCATGCCGGTGTGGTCGCAGGTGTCGCACATCGCCTGGGAGTAACCCGTGCCACCACAGTCTCCGCAGCCGCCGTCGGGTACGGGGGCACACCCGGAGCACCGTGACAGCCGGATGCCCAGGCCGTCGCATGCCGGGCACGCGGCGAGTGCCCCGTCCAGATCGTCGGGATCAACCATGTCGCCCTCCCGTTGGTCGCCCAGGGTGACTGTATCGACACCTTGCGCGGCGGACAATAGCCGATGTGTGACATCACGGCAACGCGGTGGCCGCCGTCTCGCCCACGTGGCGGACGGGTCCGGACCGGTCAGACGGGCGGGGGCCGATCTGTGAAACCGAGGTGTACCAAACCAGCGACAATACATTTCGATCTTCGTTCGAGTCGGCGGGGAGCGGCCAGTTCCAGAATAGGCAATGACCCCCTCGTTGGGAGCGGATTCCCCGCTTGGACACGTCGTGGCGTGTGTCCGAAGGCCGGTAGCCGTACCGGCGCACCGAAACCGTCACACCCGCCCCATACGGTGACATCACGGCCGGTGGCCGTCCCATACGCGCCACCGACCGCGCCGGGACGGCGTCCACGGCCGCGTACCGCACCGCGACGGAGGCACCATGCAGTTCACCATCGACCGCCGAGAACTGGCCGCGGCGATGACCTGGGCGGGGCAGGGGGTGGCCACCCATCCGACGGTGCCGGTGCTGGCGGGGGTCCTGTTGACGGTGTCGGACGGCCGGTTGCACGTCACCGGCTACGACCACGACGTACTCGCCAGGGCGTCGCATCCGGTACGGCGGCACCGCGACGGTGCCGCGCTGGTGTCCGGCAGGCTGCTCGGTCAGATCGTGAAGGCGCTCCCCGCCTCCGAGGTCGTCGTGACCGCCACGGGGCCGCTGGTGGAGCTGACCTGTGGCGCCGCGCGCTTCCTGCTGCCCACCATGCCGGCCGCGGACTATCCGGCCGTTCCTCGGGCGCCCGAGGTCGCCGGAACGGTGACGGCGGGTCCGTTCGCCGCCGCCGTAGCCAGGGTGGTGCCCGCGGCGGCTCGTGACAGCGCGGTGCCGGTGCTCACCGGAGTGCGGTGCCGATTCGACGCGGACGCGGTGACCCTGTTCGCCACCGACCGTTACCGCCTCGCCGTCGCACGTGTCCCGTGGCGGGCCGGATCCGGCCGCGCGCCAGGTGACGTGGTCGTACCGGCGGGATCCCTCGACGCGGCGGCCCGGGCGGTCGACGACCCCGCCCGGGAGATGGAGTTGCGTCTTCCGAGGGAGACGGGAGGCTTCGGGTTGACGGTGTCGGAGCGGCTGATGGTGTGCCGGGTGCTGGACGGGCGGCCGCCACCGGTGGAGCCGCTGTTGTCGGCGGAGTATCTGCCCCTGGTCGACACCCGGACCGATGATCTGGCGTCGGCGGTACGGCGGGTGTCGCTCGTGGCCGGTGGCACCTCACGGATCACACTCGCCTGCCGGGACGGCGAACTCGCGGTTTCGGCGGGAGGCGGTGACGCGGCGGGTGCGCGTGAGTCGATTCCGGTCCGATCGACCGGAGGCGAGGGTTCGATGGACTTCCACTCCGGTTACGTGATGGACGGCCTGCGGGCGGTCGGGTCGGCGGTCACCCGGATCTCGGTGGACCCGGTCGGCGGCCGGGTGTGCCTGACCGACGCCGCCGACGCGACCGGTTTCCGGTATGTCCTGCAGCCGTTGCGGTGAACCGGTCAGGACAGGACGCCCATCAGTTCGGCGGCGGTGGTGATCAGGTGATGAGAGCGTTCCAACACGGCCACTATGAGCCGGTCCGTCGCCGGGTCCCCGGTGGGGGCGGCCGATTCCAGTGCCTCGGTGTCGCGGGCGATGCCCGCCAGTACGGCGGTGGGGGAGGTCTCCCCGGCCTGTAGCGAGGCGGCGATCACGCCCAGGCCGATCCCGCACTGTTCCAGTCGTCGCACGGCGGCGATCCGTGCCACCGCGCGGCGATCGTACATCCGGAATCCGCCCCGGGTACGTTCCGCCGGGGTGAGGATCCCTAGTCGTGTGTAGAAGTCGACGGTGCGGGGGCTGACTCCGGCGGCGGTTGCCAGTTCCCCGATTCTCAGCAGTTCCACCGCCATCCGTGTCTCCTCCGTGTCCGGCAGAACGGTAACCATACAGTGCCACGTGATAGTCTGTCGTTCCTTTGGCGCCGCCGTCCACAGTGGCGTGGTCTCGTGCGGGTGTCTCCGGCTCTTCGAACAAGGAGTGTCCTTTGGTCTTCAAGAAGCTCATGCGGGCGTTCGGCGTCGGCGGCCCCGGCGTCGACACGGTCCTCCACCGTGCCGACACGCAGCCCGGACGCACGCTCACCGGCACGGTCGAGATCACCGGCGGAGACCACGACGTGGTGATCCAGGAGGTGGTGTTGTCGCTGGTCACCAGGGCCGAGGTGGAGATGGGTGACGCCGAGGGCGGCGCGGTGGTCGAGTTCGCCCGGTCGGTCGTGTCCGGCGAGTTCGGCCTGGCCGCCGGCGAGGAACGCCGCATCGACTTCGAGTTGCCGGTGCCGTGGGAGACCCCGGTGACCATGTTCTACGGGAAGCCGTTGCGGGGCATGGCCGTGGGAGTGCGCACCGAGCTCGCCGTGGCCAAGGCCGTCGACAAGGGCGACCTCGACCCGGTCAACGTGCATCCGCTGGGCTGCCAGGAGGCGGTGTTGGAGGCCTTCGAGGGCCTGGGTTTCCAGTTCCGCAGTGCCGACCTCGAACACGGCAGGATCCACGGTGTGGCGCAGCAGTTGCCGTTCTACCAGGAGATCGAGTACATCGCGCCGTCGCAGTACCGCGGGCGGGTCGGCGAGGTGGAGCTGACCTTCGTCGCCGATCCGCGTGAGATCGAGGTCGTGTTGGAGGCCGACGGCCGAAGCGGCGGCGACGCCTTCGGCCGATTCCGGATGTCCCATGAGGAGGCCGAGTCCGCCGACTGGCCGTCGCTCGTGGGCGGCTGGGTCTCCGAACTGGCGGACCGGATCCCGCACCAGTCGCACCACGGAGGCCACCACGGCGGTATGGGCGGCGTGGTCGCCGGTGCCGCCGCCGGTGTCGTCGGTGGGATGGTGCTGGGCGAGGTCTTCGACGAGGTCGGCGAGGAGCTGTTCGGCGAGGAGTGACCCGGCCGGTTGCTACCGGCGGGTAATACGCCACATTCGGCGGCGGGTCACCCGGGATCCGCCGCCGCGTGCGGTATCAATGGTCGTTATGGAACCTGATCTGCTCGGTGAGCAGTACCGGCGCAGCACCATCCCGCTCGGTGCCGACGACGAGGGCGAGGTCGTCGCCACGCTCGTGAGCCGGGTCGACGCACCGGTCGACGGCCCCGCGGTGTTGTACGTCCACGGGTTCTCCGACTACTTCTTCCACCCGCACGTCGCGGACTTCTTCGTCGAGCGCGGGTTCGGCTTCTACGCCGTGGACCTGCGGAAGGCCGGTCGCAGTCTCCGGCCGCACCAGACGCCGCACTTCGTGCGGCACATCCCGGAGTACTTCGCCGACCTGGACGCCGCCACGACAGCGGTCCGCGACCGTGGACACGACTCCGTCATCCTCTACGGACATTCCACCGGCGGCCTGACCGGTACCCTGTGGACACACCGGATGCGCCGGCACCCGTGGCTGACCGGTCTCATCCTCAACAGTCCGTTCTTCGCCATGAACATCGACCGGCTCGGGTACCTGGTCACCTCGCCGCCGCTCGACATCGCCGGACTGTTCGCCCCCAAGCACGCCCTTCCGGGCGGTGGGCCGGGAATCAACGTGCAGAGCCTCCACCGCGACCACTACGGCGAGTGGGACTTCGACATGACGTGGAAACCGCTGGAGGGCACCCCGGTGAGACTGGGGTGGTTGCGCGCCGTCGACCGGGCGCAGAAACTCGTCAGGCGCGGCCTGAACGTCGGGGTGCCGGTGCTGGTCGCCGCGGCGACGGAGTCCTACTCCCAGACCGGCTGGGACGAGTCGGCCCACACCGCCGACGCCGTGCTCAACGCCGACGGCATCGTGGCGGCGGCCGACCGGATCGGTGACGACGTGGAGGTGGTCCGGATACGCGGTGGCCGTCACGATCTGGCTCTGTCACAGCTACCGGCGCGGAAGCTGTTCTTCGCCGAGATGGACGCGTGGCTCAGCCGGCACGGACTGATGCCGTCGCGGTAGACCCGCCGGGCGGCCGTTCCCACTGTGGTGAGACCGTTCGGCCGAAGCCCGTCAGGCGGCCACCGGCTGCGGCCGTCGCGCCAGGAACCTCCGCAGTTCCCGGACCGCATCGCGTCCCGCCCGATTGGCGCCGATCGTGCTGGCGGAGGGGCCGTATCCGACCAGGTGGATCCGGGGGTCGGCGGCGACTCGGGTGCCGTCCATGACGATCCCGCCGCCCGGCCCGCGCAACCGCAGCGGCGCGAGGTGGTCCAACGCCGCGCGGAAGCCGGTGGCCCACAGGATCACGTCCACCTCCGCGAAGCGGCCGTCCCGCCACCGCACGCCGGTGGGTTCGATCCGGTCGAACATCGGGAGCCGGCGCAGGGGACCGTCTCGGCGCGCGGCCTCGATCTGTGGTGTGAGCCGGTATCCGGTGGCCTTGACGACGCTCTCGGGAGGCAGTCCACGGCTGACGCGGTCGGCCACACGTGCCACGACCTCCCGACCCCAGTCCCGGTCGAACGGCCGGTCGACGAACACCGGTTCCCGCCGCGTGACCCAGTACGTGCGCGAGGCGACCTCCGCGATCTCCATCAACAGTTGGATACCGGAGGCCCCTCCGCCCACCACCAGGACCCGCCGGTCGCGGAACTCCTCCCGGTCCCGGTAATCGGCGGTGTGGAGTTGGCGGCCGGAGAACCGCTCCTGCCCGGGGTAGTACGGCCAGAAGGGTTTCTCCCACGTGCCGGTGGCGTTCACCAGTGCCCTGGTCCGCCACTCCCCGTCGTCGGTCGTCACGACGAGCCGCCCGTCCGGGAGGTCACGGACCTCACGGACGTCGACGGGCCGGTGGACCGGAAGCGCGAACCGGCGTTCGTACTCACCGAAGTACGCCGACACCACCGGCGCGACCGACTCGGCCGGATCCGGTTCGGGAACGGCCATGCCGGGGAGCTGGTGGATCCCGTGGACCGTGGTGAAGGTCAGCGACGGCCACCGGTGGCGCCACGCACCGCCCGGCCCGTTGTAGCGGTCGAGGACGACGAAGTCCTCATCGGGGACGAGACCCGCCTTGCGCAGGAAGTACGCGGCCGAGAGCCCGGCCTGCCCGGCTCCGACCACCACCACGTCCACGTCACGGTTCACGTCCGGCACAACGGTCGGCGCGCGCGGGGGATTCCGCCGACGGGTGTGACACTGGTCCGCGCCGGGAATGGAATACCCGGCGACGCGGCCGGGTTTCCGCCGACGTCTTCACCTGAATCGACAGAAGGAGCGGGCCGATGGCCTCGGTACGAGTGGAACGGACGGACGACGGCGGTTTCATCGCGCGCAACGACCGGGGTGGTGAGGTCGTGATCGGAGGCACGGACCTCCCCGGTGGATTCACCCCGGTGGAGCTGCTGCTCGCGGCGGTCGGCGGCTGCAACATCGTCACCGTCGAACCGCTGACGGCGCAACGGGGCCACCGGCTGACCCGGTTGGCGATGGACGTGACCGCCGAGAAGGTCGCACCGACGTTGCTGGGGCCGGTGACCGTCGACTACGACGTCGAACTCCCGGCCGACGACCCCGAGGCCGCCGCGGTGTACGAGGCGGTGGCCGAGCGGGTGCACACCCGTGCGTGCACCGTGAGCCGGTCGCTGTCACAGGGCACCGAGGTCGGCATCGTCACGTGACCCGCCCTTCCCGTCTCGGGTGGTCCGGGCCCGTGCACGCCTTCCGGGCTCGCCGGCCACCCGAGGCGGCTCTCACGCGTCGAAACCGGAGACGGTCAGAACAGCCTGGGCTGCGCCGGTGGCGCCACCACGGGCGGCGCGGGGGTACCGCGATGGGGCCGGCGGCGGACGCCGTGCCGTTCGGCCAGCTCCCTGACCGTGTCGGAGATGCGGCGACGGTAGCTCGCGGCGGCGTAGGACCCGCCGGAGTACAACCGCCGGTAGCGCGGCAGCAGGTCGGGGTGCGCCTCGCGCAGCCATGCCAGGTACCACTCGCGTGCGCCGGGGCGCAGATGGAGCGTGATCGCGGTGACGCTGGTGGCTCCGGCCTCGGCGCAGGCCGCGACCGTCTCGCGCAGCTGGGCGTCGGAGTCGGTCAGGAACGGCAGCACCGGTGCGATGAGGACGCCGCACTCCACGCCGGCGTCCGTGAGTCTCGCGCACGCGTCCAACCGGGCGGTGGGACGGGGCGTCCCCGGTTCCACCTGCCGCCACACCTCGGTGTCGAGGAAGCCGACCGACACCGAGGTGTGCACCGAGGTGCGGATCGCGGCCTCGGTCAACAGCGGCAGGTCACGCAGTATCAGCGTCCCCTTGGTGAGGATGGAGAACGGGTTGGCGGCTTCGGTGAGCGCCGAGATTATCCCGGGCATGAGCCGGTACCGGCCCTCGGCCCGCTGATAGCAGTCCACATTGGTTCCCATGGCGACGTGCTCACCGCGCCACCGGGGTGCCCGCAGTTCGCGGCGCAGCAACTCCGCCGCGTTGACCTTGACGACGACCTTGGAGTCGAAGTCGGCGCCGCTGTCAAGATCCAGGTATCGGTGAGTGTTGCGGGCGAAACAGTAGCGGCACGCGTGGCTGCAACCGCGATACGGGTTCACCGTGTGCCGGAACGGCATCCGTGACTCGGCGGGGACCCGGTTGATGATCGAGCGGGCGTGGATCTCGTAGAACGTCAGGCCGGCGAACTCAGGCGTGTCGAACGTACGTGCCACCGCTGCTCGGGGGATCAGCGGCGGCGTGGGGCCCGAATCGGCCTCGACCGGGCTCAACTGTTCCCAACGCATCGCCCGAGTGTAGAACACGTGTTCGCATTCCGCATCGTGGTGCCGACCACGCCGCGGGGGAGACCTGGTGCCGCAGTGCGCGGGTGACGACCGACACCGGCCGAAATTCGGCCGTGCGGCGGGACGTTGTCGTCGATGTGACCCCCATTCCGCTCTCCATACTGGATCGTTCGGGCGTGCGTGCCGGAGAGACACCCGAGGCCGCACTGCGCGCCACCGTCGCCATGGCCGAGGCCGTCGAACGACTCGGCTTCCACCGGTTCTGGGTGTCGGAACACCACAGTGTGCCCGGTATCGCCGGATCGGCACCGACCGTGCTCGCCGCCGCCGTGGCCGCGCGCACCTCACGGATCAGGGTCGGCACCGGAGGGGTCATGCTCCCCAACCACTCGCCGCTGGTGGTGGCCGAACAGTTCGGCGTACTGGAGGCCCTGTACCCGGGCCGGATCGACCTCGGCCTGGGCCGGTCCACCGGTTTCACCCCGGCCGTCCGCGCCGCGCTGCGCGGCACCGACGCCGACGACCACGCCGAACGGGTCACCGAACTCCTCGGCTACCTGCGCGGTGACCAGACCGCCTTCCCCGGCGTCCGCGCCCGCCCCGGTGAGGGCAGCCGGCCGCGACCGTTCCTACTCGCCACCGGCGCCGGTGCCGCACTGGCGGCCGAACTCGGGTTGCCGCTGGTGATCGCGCCGGTACGGGGCGCGTCCGCCATGCGGGAACACATCGACGCCTACCGTTCCGCCTTCGTGCCGTCGGACTGGTCGAGCCGTTCCCACGTCGTCGTCTCGGCGTCGGTCGCGGTGGCCGACTCCGAGACCCGAGCCCGTGACCTGTTGATCTCGGAGGCGTGGTCCACCGCGACGTCCCGCACCGGTGGCGAGTTCCCGCCCCTGTGGGACCCCGCCGACGTCCACGCGGTGCGGATGACGGAACGGCAACGGCGATACCTCGACCAGGCGATGCGGGGCGGCATAGCCGGTACGGCGGCCCAGGTGAGGCGGGCACTCACCGACGTCGTGTCCACCTCGGGGGCCGACGAACTGTTGATCACCACCGCCGCGTTCGACCGGGAACGCCAGTTGGACTCGCACGCCCGCCTGGTCGACCTCGCCGCCGACCTGCCCACGTCCGCCTGAACCACCGGAAACGTCACCGGTCTCGGCCAGAATCGGACGGGTGACGACACGGGCTGCGGACGACGTGAGCCGCTGGACGGCGGCCCACCGGCGTGAACTGCTGGGCTACTGCTACCGACTTCTGCCGTAGTGCACTGTCTTTAGGGTGGTGGTGGGACGGGTCTAGGGGCTGGGTGGGATGGTTCTGTTGTTCGATGTACTGCTGAACGTTGGATATTGGTGCGCCGTCGACTGATGCGGCGAAGTAGGATCCCGGCCGGAGGCTTTTGGCGCGCCAGTAGTGTCGTATGAGGTCGGGGGACTCTTGACGCAAGCGGCGGGATGACACTCCTTTATATCGGCGCACACGTATCGTGTGATGTCTTGCATCCGGGACAGGTGGGTGTCGGTGAATATCTTGGTGTCGGTGCTTCGTGACGGTTACCGAGTGGGCGTGTGTGAGGTTTGCACGGTGACGGCCTGTACGTATGTCGGAGTGTTCGGGCATTAACCAAGGGTTTACATTGTGTCTTGTGCAGCTTCGCTACCGGTACCGTGTGTATCCGTCGCCGGGGCAGCGCATCGCGTTGGCCAAGGCGTTCGGGTGTGCCCGTGTGGTGTTCAACGACGCGGTGGCGGCACGCAAGCAGGCGTACCGGTCCGGGTCGCCGTACCCGACTACCGGTGAGCTGTCGAAGAAGCTGATCACTGAGGCGAAGAAGACACCTGGTCGGGAGTTCTTGGCAGAGGTGTCGGCCGTGGTGCTGCAACAGGCCCTGGCCGATTGCGATAGGGCGCACCGGAATTTCTTCGACTCGGTGAAGGGGAAGCGTAAGGGCGCGAAACTGGGTCCGCCGAGGTTTAAGAAACGCTCGGCCCGGCAGTCGATCCGGTTCACCCGCAACGCCCGGTTCCGGGTCTTGGACAACAAGAGGCTGCGTCTGCCGAAGATCGGTGACCTGGACGTCCGGTGGTCGCGTCGGCTTCCGGCCGAACCGTCGAGTGTGACCGTGGTCAAGGACAGCACCGGCAAGTACTTCGCTTCGTTCGTGGTCGACATCGGTGAACCCGAGCCGTTGCCCGACGTCGCTGATGACACGGGTATCGACCTCGGGTTGTCCAGTTTCGCTGTCCTTAAAGGCCGTGTCATCACGTCCCCGAAGTTCTTCCGGCAGGCCGAACGGAAACTTCGCAAAGCGTCCCGCGAACTGTCACGCAAGCAGCAAGGCTCAAAGAACCGCGCGAAAGCCCGTGTCACGCTCGCTAAAGTGCATGCCCGCATCGCCAACCGGCGACGCGACTTCATCGAGCAGGCGACCACCGCGATAGTCCGTGAGAACCAAGCGGTCTATGTCGAGGACCTGAACGTCAAGGGCATGGCCACCAGAAAGGGCAGGCGCGGCAAATCCGTCCACGACCAGGCCCTGGGCGCGTTCCTGCGCGCCCTGGAGACGAAGTGCGCCCGGTACGGGCGCGGCTTCGCCCGCGTCGACCGGTGGTTCCCCTCCACCCGGATGTGCAGCGCGTGCGCGGCCATCACCGGGCCGAAGGGTCTTACGGGACTGTCGGTGCGCCAATGGACATGCCCGTGCGGGACACACCACGACCGGGATGTCAACGCCCAGATCAACATCAGGAACGAGGGCAGGCGCATACTCGCCGACCTCGCCGCCGGGCAGGCGGAGAGCCTAAACGCCTGTGGAGCGCAGATAAGACCGGACATTCCGGCACCGCGCCGTGAAACAGGAACCCACCGAAGTGACCTCGACAACCGGGCCGACACCCGCATCGAAGACACCGTAGGAACCACCGCCCTATAGGGCAGTGAGGATGCCAACGGATGCTCGGTTCACTTCCCGACGCGGAGGACGTCGTCCAGGAGACGTTCACCAGGGCGTGGCGCCGCCACGCCGACTTCGAGCCCTTGCGCGGCTCCGCCCGCACCTGGTTGTTCGCCATCGCGACGAATCTGAGCCGGGACGTGCTGCGCCGCCGGGGCAGGCGGGCACGTCCGGTGGACCTGGGCGGTCCCGTCGCCCTCGACGCACCGCTGGGAGCCCCCGCACCGCCGGAGCGGTGGATCACGCCGGTGCCGGACTCCGCCGTACTGCCGTACTGCCGGAGTACCGGGATCCGGCCGACGCGGTGGCGGCACGGGAGTCGATCACCCTGGCGTTCGTCGCGGCGCTTCAGCGCCTGCCCGCACGGCAACGTGCCGTCGTCATCCTCGCCGACGTACTGGCGTGGCGCACGGACGAGATCGCCGGACTGCTCGCCACCACCTCGACCGCCGTGGCGGGCGTGCTGCGGCGTGCCCGTCAGACGCTCGCCCGGTACCGCGACCTCCCCGTGGAACCCGCCATGCCGCTCGACCCGGCGCAACGCCGCCTGCTGGACGACTACGTCGCCGCGTTCACCGCGCACGACGTCGAGTCGCTGGTCGGACTGCTGCGCGACGACGCCGTCATGTCGATGCCGCCGTTCGCCGCGTGGTGGCGCGGCGGCCGGCTCATCGCCGAAGCCGTGGCCGGCACCGAGTTCTGCCGGAACGCCCGGCTGGTACCCGCCGCCGTCAACGGCGCGCCCGGTTTCGGACAGTACCGGCCCGACCCGGTGGAGGGCGGTCACGTTCCATGGGCGCTCGTCGTACTGGGGATACGTGACGGCGGAATCGCGGAGGTGGTGACCTTCCTCGACATGACGGACCGGTTCGGCGACTTCGGCCTGCCGGACCGACTGTCCGCCGTGACGTGACTCACACACCGGTCGTCTCCGGCGGGCTCCGTCGTAACCCCTCCCGACACGTGCGACATCGAACCGAGGAGGACGCACACATGGAGATGGAGACACGGCGATGGGACGCCCGCCGTTACGTCGGTATCCCGGCGTGGGTGCGGCTGGCCGAGTGGGGAGTGGTGAACGCGCTGGTGCCCCGGGTGTTCGGCTGGCTCGACGAGCGGGGTGTGAGCCCGGCCGGGCCCCTGCTGTACCGGTATCTGAGCGTCCCGGAGGGGGACGGCGAGTACGAGGTCCACGTGGGCGTATCGGTCACCGCCGACGTCGCACCCGACGGTGAGGTGGTCGTGGCCGAGATCCCGGCGGGGCGGTACGTCGTCGCCACCCACCACGGCCACCCGGACGGTCTGTTCGGTGTCGAGGCGGAACTCCGTGAGACCGCCGCAGGGGAGGGCCGGCGCTGGGACGTGCGGGTTCGGGACGGGCGCGAGTACTGGGGCGGCCGTTTCGAGTTCTTCCACACCGATCCCGCCGTCACACCGGACCTCGACGAGTGGCGTACCGAGGTGGCGTACCGGTTGGCCGACTTATTAGAGCTCCTGAATCATTGGACTGTCTGGCTCGGAACGCTCAGGCGGCGACTGGCGGCGTTGTCGGGTCTTCCGCGTACAACACCGGTACGCAGAAGACCCTCCGCCTTGCCATTCATCCACCTGATGCGCCCCTCCCTGATCAGACGCCAACAATTCAGGAGCTCTGAGTCGCCGGGCCGCCATAGGATGGACACGTGATCCGTAAAGAAGTCGTCCAGTTGTCGGACCCGTCCCGCACCCGCTGGGACGGCCCCGGGGCGCGACCGGTGCGTGTACACCTGTGGCGGCCCGCCCGACCGCTGCCGGATGCTCCGGTGGTGCTGGTATCGCACGGGACCGGTGGTGCCGCGGAGCAGATGACCTGGCTCGCCGAGACGCTGTCCCGGGCCGGTTTCCTCGCCGTGTCCGTCGACCACCACGGGAACAACTACGTCGACGGGTACCGGGCGGGCGGATTCGCCGCCTTCTGGGACCGGCCACGGGACTTCACCGTCGTCATGGACCACTTGGCCGAGACCGGACCGGTCGGCCGCATCGGCGCGGCGGGTTTCTCGATCGGCGGATACACCGCCGCCGCCCTGGTGGGTGCGCGAGGTGACCGCGACCGGTTCGCCGTCATGCTGTCGGGAACGGTTCCGGTACCACCGACACCGGAACTGCCGGACCTGGTCGCCGCCGTCGACGCCGAGGTGCCGGAGTCGGTGCGCGCCCGATGGCCCACTTCGGCCGAGGGCGACCAATCCGACGCCCGGGTGTCGGCGGCCTTCCTGGTGGCACCGGCGATCGGCCCGCTCCTGGATCCGCGGAGCCTCACGGAGATCGACCGCCCGGTCGCGGTGCGGTGGGGCGGGGCCGACGACGTCACCCCGGCCGGTGAGAACGCCGAACTGTACGCGAACCTGATCCCGGGAGCCGACGGCCGGCAGGTGGGGGAGGAGGTCGGGCACTACTGGTTCCTGCACACCGAACCCGTCGGCGCGGCCGTGCGGGCCGAGGTCGCCGCCGACGCCGTCGCCTTCTTCACGACCCACCTGACCTGACCCGTATCCGCCGAGACCCCCGGCTTCGGGCGGTGACGTCACGGCTTCGCCGAGCGCGGAATCGACTCGATCTCCGACAGCGGGCGCAACGGGATGCCCGACTCCCGGTCGAGCGCCTTGAACAACGCCTTCGTCGGCTTGTCGTCGCCGACCTCGCCCTCGTTCTCCCGCAGGTACTCGGCGAGGAACTCGTGCAGCGCCGAGGGGTCCATGGTGCCCGGTTCGGGACCCCGCAGTGCGGAGTCCAGATCCAGGCACAACAACAGCATCCCGTAGGTGCGCGGGGTCGCCTCGCTCAGCGCGGGCTGGAAGTGCGGCAACTCCAGTGCCTTCGCGCCCTGTCGTTCGTAGAACCGGACACGCGCGTCGGGATCGCCGTGCGCGCGCGATCCGTCGTGATCGGACGGATGTTCCACCTCGGCGAGAACGGCACACGGCCGGAAACGCTCCCGCCAGTCCTCCCGAACCGCCGTCAGCAGCCTGCCGCCGATGCCGGTTCCGCGTTGCCCCCGGGACACCGCCAGGTAGGACAGCAACTGCACCCGGCTCCGCTCCGACCACTCGCCCAGGGCCACCGCGACCGGCTTCCCGGAGTCGGGATCCACCGCGGCGGTGGCGGCGGCCGTCTCGTGTTGCAGACGTTGCGCGAGGACGTCGGCGGGACTCAGCTCGTTGTCGGGGAACGAGGGCCGCAGCAGCTCTCGATACACCTCGTCCCACAGTTCCGTCGTCGGATCGACCGTCACGAAGTCCATCGGTGTTTCCCCCTGGTACCGGTCGCGGTGGTACGGACCGCCGCAGCTTACCGGCGGGGGAGGCATCCCTGGGTGATCCGCGCCGAGCGCTTGCCGACGGGTTACGCGCGTATTACGATGGGAGACGTGCCGATGGAATGGCTCCCCGCCGCACTGGCGCGGCTGACCGGTGTCGAGCCGGCCGAGGTGCATCAGGTGCTCAACGGCCGACCGCTGCACGCGATCCCCGTCGAGCGGCAGGGCGCCCGGCTGTTGCTGGTGTTCGGCCGCACCAGGGAGGGCCGGATACTGCTGGTGATCATCCGGCCGAGGCCGAGCTTCGACTCGCAGATCCTGTGGGCGCGTGAGGCGACGACCAGCGAGGCGCAGGCCCACCGGGCCTGGGAGGAGGAACAGTCATGAACCGCGACCGTACCGGCGACGACTGGGTCGACATGGCCGAGTCGGTGGCCGCCGAGGACTTCACCGACCTGATCCACGCCGAGGCCGGCACGGCCCCGCCTCCCGAACCGGGCGAACCGATGGTCGTCCGATCACTGCGGCTGCCCGTGGAGTTGCACCGGCGCCTGAACGCGGTGGCCGACAGACGCGGTATACCCGCCTCGACACTCATGCGGCAGGCGATCGAGCTGGAACTGGAGTCGCTTGAGGAGGAGGACCAGCCGATCTCCAAGGCGGAGGCCGTCAAACTGCTGCGGATGCTGCGTCCGATGCGCGGCCTCGGTGGCGGACTTCCCCACGCCGCCTGAACCGGCGGATTCGGACATTTCGGGTCGCGGTCCCCGTCGCGGCGGATAGCATCGGGCACGGTCAGTACCTGTGACATACCGAGTGCAATGGGGGGATCGGCCTTGGTGACCAAATCCGGCGATCGTAAACACGCGCCGACGGGCAGCCAGCCGTGGCTGCACCAGACGGGGGCGGAGATTCAGCAGTTCGGTACGGTGCGGCAGTTCCCGGTGGGCCTGTCGCACGACACCCGGATGTACTCGTGCGAGCGGCTGAACCAGGTCCTCGCCGACACCCAGATCCTTTACGGACTGTACAAGAAGCACCACTGGCTGATGCGCGGCCCGACGTTCTACCAACTGCACCTGTTGCTGGACAAGCACGCCGGAGAACAGGTCGCCCTCATCGACACCATCGCCGAGCGAATCCAGACCCTCGGCGGCATCGCGGTGGGCGACCCCCGGCACGTCGCGGAGATCACCACCGTGCCCAGGCCACCGGACGGCGCCGAGGAGGTGCCCGCGATGATCTCCCGGCTGCTGGAGGCTCACGAGACCATCCTCAACTCCTGCCACGACGCCGCCGCCCGTGCCGACGAGATGGGGGACGACGGCACGAACGACCTGCTGGTGTCCGAGGTGATCCGCACCGGGGAACTGCAGGCGTGGTTCCTGGCCGAGCACCTGGTGGACACGCCACTGGTGCGTGCGTGAACCGCCCAGAACGACGGTGAACCGTGCCGGGCCGCCTCCGAGACGGCCCGGCACGGTCATGTCCTGACCGGGGAACCGGTGCGGCTCACCGGTAGTCGTCGTGCCGTCCGCCGTCGCGGCTCTGGTCGAGATCGGTGTACTCCTCCGCCTCGGCCAACGACTCCTTCGGGGTGGCGTCGCCCAGTTCCGCGTCCTGGTCGGCGTCCTGGCCCCGGATGTGCACGGCGGTCTCCTCGGCGTCGGGGTCGGTGTAGTCCTCGCCGCCGGTCTCCACCGCCGCGTCCTCGCCGTCGGCGACGAGTTGTTCGGCCCGGGGGTTGGGGCCGTCCCGCCACTCGTCGTCCACCCAGGTGTCCGGGGTGTCGGGTCGTTCGGCGGCGAGTTGCCGGTCGAGGCTCTCGCCCTCCCGCGCCTCCTCGGGGGTGGTGCCGTAACTGTTGGCCGCCCGGTAGCCGTCGGCCAACAGGATCTCGTCCTCCAGCTCGTCCTCGGAGATGGCATCGTCGTCGACGATGTCCATCTCGCCTTCCTCGCTTGCCGAGAAGAACTCCTCATCGCGTGCTGCGCTCAACGTTCGCACCTCCTTCCCGGCGACGCTACCGGCAATGCGGTTTCCGCACGGCCGAACCGGACACCCGCCCACATGATGTGACAGCCGTGACGCCGTCAGTCCCCGGGGAAGCCGAAGAAGTACAGCAGGTGTGGCGAACCGTCGCGGTACAGCGTCGCGACCCGCCCGCATTGGCGCGTGGTCGCCAGCCGGAACAGGGTCGCGGTGTCCGCCTCGGTCGGCATGACGAGACCGAGGGTGTCGAGTTCGTCGGCCGTCACGGGCCGTACCGCGCCGAAGGAATCGGCGTCGTCGGGTGGAGTGTCTGCGTCGACGACGGTGAACACGTCGAGAATGGAGTGGAATCCCGTCTCCCACACGTCGGGGTCGCGGCAGGCGGCCAACGCCTCGATGGAATCCGGTCGTGGCGCGGACGACGCCCAGGTGTAGGCGCCGGAGGCGAGCACGGCCCGCCGTAGTTCCTGCAGCGCCGCGGACACGTCCGTCCGATGAGCTGTGACTACTCCCAGCCGGTGGCTCCCAAGGCGTCCTCCCTCGACGGCCATCGAACCATCAGGGGAGCCGGAGCCCGTGTGTGGCCCGGCGCGACGTGGCGCGCCGGGCCGGTGGTTCAGCAGACGCAGTCGTTGTCGCAGGTGACCGTGCCGTCGCCGTTGCGGCAGCAGGTCTGCTCACAGCGGCCGGTCCGCAGGCGGCACGGGGCCTTCCAGCAGTCGGCGCCGGCCTGTGCGCGGCCGCCGGTCACCATCCGGTCGAGTACCGCGTCGGCGAGTGTGCGCAGTCGTGAGGTCATGTCGATTCCCTTCGTCCATCCCGGTTCGACGTGTCCCCGCCATCCTGGCAGCCCTCGGACATGGAAGGGCGTCGATGGCCAATGACGTCACCGCCCGCCGTGCGTGCCGCCCCCAGGGGCCGGGACGTGCCGCGGTCACGGGTGTCCGGGTCGCACGCCGTGGAACGGCACGAGGCATGATCGGGACGTGATCCCGTCGTCTCTCGACGATCTCGTGCCGAGGTTTCGCGTGAAGCCCGTGGTCGGCACGGTGATCGGATTGATCCTGCTCGGCCTCCTCCTCCATGGCGCCGCGATCCTGGACGAGAACCGGCGGAACGTCCCGGAGTGGTCGCGCGGCGAACTGGTCGGCGTGTGGGTCTCCGGTACCGGAGCCTGGTTCCACTTCCGGTCCGACGGGGAGTTCAACCTGTCGAGCGCTCCCGGGAACGCTTGGAGTTCGGAGTTCTCCGCCTCTGTTGACGTGTCGGTGTACGGCCGGTGGCGAACGTGCGGGAACGCGACCGGTCCTGAATGCGACGGCGACGTCCGGCACGGGTTCGCCCGGTTGAAGTTGCACGCGGAGACGGTCGTGGTGGGCGGCCGGACCGAGGAGGTCGACTCGTCGAACGGCGTCAGGTTGGGCGGCGAGGTGGGTGATCGCGTGCTGTGGCTGAACGGGGATCCCGACCATCCGAACGATTCGCGACATCGGTTCACGGCACTCGGGTGACACTCTGACGTGCAAATTGTTTTGCGGACGCGATCACCTGGGGGTTCACCTCGCGCCGATGTCCGACCGGCAGGCTATCGTGCACGGCTGTGACAGACGCACAGCCCGCCTATCGCCTCATCGACGCCGAGACGGCCGAACGCCGGTTCCGGGTCTCGGCCCGCGTCGTTTATCCCTTCGACGAGTTCGCGGACGAGCAGGAGATCCGTTGTTACGACGGTGACCTCCACGTCTCCGGAGACTTCGCGAGCCCGTCCGAGGTGGACTGGGTGCCCTTCAACACCGTCGTTGACGGCGACCTCATCGTGGCGGGCGACATCGACTGGCACGACTACGGAAACGGGAACTTCCTGCTGGTGACGGGTAACGTGCGGGCGCGAAACGTGTTCCTGCAGGGTTGCCCCACCGTCGCGGTGTACGGCGACCTCTCCGTCTCCGGGGCGATCCTCGGCTTCCACGGTGACGACGGCGGAGAACTCCTCGTCGACGGCACCACGACCGCGCCGCTGACCATAGCCACCATGTACTTCGGAATGACCCTGGGGGACAAACCGGACGGCCTGGTCGTCGCCGACGCCGACCGGATCGACTGCCCGGTCGACTTCGACGAGGCGGAGGCCGTCCGGGTGATCCTGCCCGAATTCCTGGACGGCGATTCCATCGAAGTGGTGGAGCTGGCGAAGGCGCTGCGGGACGGTCGCTCCGTGATCCGTCAAGGCGTCAAGACCCTCCACGCCCTCACCGTGGAGCAGTTGGACGCACTGGTCGCGGAGGGTGGTGTCACGGAACTCGACCTGTCGCACCGCCGGCTCACCGAGATCCCGCCGCAGGTGTTCGAGTTGACGGAGTTGCGGCGACTCGACCTGTCGCACAACGAGATCACGGTGTTGCCCGTGGAGTCGACGAGACTCACGAAGCTGGCACACCTGAACCTCTCCCACAACGCATTCGAGACCCTGCCCGACCACATCGGACGCCTCGACGCGCTCACGACGTTGGAACTGGAGGGCCTGGGGAACCTGACGTGCCTGCCCGAGGCACTCGGCGACCTGACGCGTCTGCGCGTGCTGAACCTGTCGATGCTCGACTGCGCCCTTCCGGACTCGCTGGCCGCCCTGGACGGGCTCGCGGAACTGGACCTCTCGTACTGGCGCCGGGACGCGGAACCGTACCCCTTCCCGATGGTACTCACGCGGTTGACCGGGTTGACCTCGCTCGACCTCACCGCCACCCGGTTCACCGCGCTCCCGAACGAGCTGGCTCGCCTGACGCTCCTCGAGCGCCTGCGGCTGGACTCGGCACTGACGTTCCTCCCCGACCTGGAGGCGCTGACCGGACTGCCACGCCTCACCCGGTTGGAACTCAACGGGCTCACCGCCTCGGGCAATCGGTATCCGTCGTTCGACCTGTTGGCCCCGGTGTGGCGGATGTCGGGCCTGACCGAGCTGCACGCCGACCGGTTCGGGCGGGAGACCGCATACGACCCGACGGTCGACGACCACGTGGAGGTGCGACCGGCACTCACGTCGCTGCCGGACGACCTGTTCGCCGGCCTGCCGAGACTGTGTCGCCTCGACCTGTCGTTCATCGAGCTGAGCTCGCTGCCGGAGTCGCTCTACCGGCTGCCGGAGTTGGCGTACCTGAACCTGGAGTACACCCATCTCGACCGGGCCGCCGTCGATCGGCTCGGGGCCGAACTTCCGAAGGTGAGGGTCGATCTACGCAACGTCACGACCCGGTTCGACGTCGACGATCCGAACTGGCGCGAGGTACACCGGCTGGTCGCAGAGGGGGCCGCCGCGTTGGTCGGCGACGACGACCATGCGATCGGGCTACTGGAGTCGGCCCTGGAACGGTGCGGTGACACCGCGATCTTCTCCGAGTACGACGCCCTCTACGCCCGCTACGGCCTCATCGGCGCCTTGGGCAGGCTCGCGCAGCGCACCGAGGGCGACCGCCGTGCCGAGGTCGTGGAGCGGTGCCGGCATCACGCCCGGGCGGTACTGGAGTCGGTACCCGAACCGGAAGCCGTCTGGCACTACACCGACGAGGGCGCGTTTCAGGAGGAGGCGACCCGTCACGCCTCGAACGCGCTCGGCTGGTACGCGATGGAGGAGGGGCGCTACGACGACGCCCTGTCCGAACTGGAGCGTGGCCTGGCGGTGGCGGACCCCTCGGAACACGGTTTCATCTACGACACCCGCATCCGGGTGCTTCTCCACATGGGTGACACCGACGCCGCCTACACCCTCCTCGACCGTGTCCTGACCCACGATCCCGACTTCGACGACCTCCAGGACCTGCGGTTCGATGAGCACTACTCGGCCTGGAAGGCCGAGTCTTGAGGCATGGTTCGGCCTGGAAGGCCATGACCTGAGGCATGGTTCGGCCTGGAGGGTCAGGTGTCGGGCTTCGGCCGCGGGTCGGGAGCCCGCCCGGTCCTTGAGTGACCGGTGCGGACCGTCGGGCCGGCGGTGGTCGCGTCGACCGCTCACCTGCCGGCGAGCTTGTCGCGGGTCCGTTCCGGTGCGTGCGCGGGCAGTTCGGCCAGGATGTCGGCGAGTGACACCCCTGCCAGGCTGTCACGCCACGCGCGGTGTGCGGCGGCCATCTTGGCGGCGAGGATGCAGGTGTTCCGGCACTCCTCGGGTGACAGCGCCCCGAGTCCGCGTTGTCTGATCTCCCGGCACTCGTAGGGCGGGGAGGTGCCGTCGACGGCCTCCACGATGTGCAGGAGGCTGATCCGCGCCGGTGGGCGTCCGAGCCGGAATCCGCCGCGTGGGCCGGTCGTGGCGGTCAGGACACCCGCCTTGACGAGTAGTTGCATCTGCTTCGCGAGGTAGGCCGGGGGGAGGTCGTAGTACGCGGCGAGTTGCGCGGCGGAGACCGTCTGTTCCGCCGGCAGTTGCGCCAGGGTCGTCGCGCAGTGCAGTGCCCATTCGGTGCTCGTCGGAAGCTTCACGCCCTCCACCTTATCGTAGACATCCCGGATGTGTATAGTCCGAGATGAGTTTTCGGCGAAGAAGGGAAGAAGTCATGCGCATCGCGGTGGCCGGGGCGACCGGCAACATAGGAGGACTGACGGTGGCGGCGCTGGAGCGTGCCGGCCACGAGGTGGTGAGAATGAGCCGGGGGCTGGGCGTCGACCTGATCACCGGTGACGGGCTGGACGACGCGCTGTCGGGTGTGGAGGCGGTCGTCGACGTCACCAACTCCGCGGCCGTCGACCGCGGCGAGGCGGTCGCGTTCTTCGGCACCGCGACCGCCAACCTGTTGGCGGCCGAGGCACGTGCCGGGGTCCGGCACCACGTCCTGCTGTCGATCGTGGGCATACACCGGGTGGAGGGCAACGCCCACTATCTCGGGAAACGCGAGCAGGAACGACTCGTCTCCGAAGGTCCCGTGCCGTGGACGATCGTTCCGGCGACCCAGTTCCACGACTTCGCGGAGATGGTCGCCGGCTGGACCGAACAGGACGGTGCCGCCACCGTGGCACCGCTGCTGCTCCAGCCGATCGCGCCCGCCGACGTCGCGGACGTGCTGGCCGAGGTGGCCGCCGGGGCGCCGGGTGGCCGCCACGTCGACATCGCCGGCCCGGAGACACAGGATCTGGTGGACATGGCCCGGCGCACCCATCTGGCCCGGGGACGCACGGTGCGGCTGGTGCCGACCTGGTCGGGTGTCTTCGACTCGGCGATGGCGGGGGAGGTGCTACTGCCCGGGCCGGACGCCCGGATCTGCCCGACGACGTTCGACCGGTGGTTGGCGGAACTGTGAGACCGCCGGGTGGTGGCGCGCCGGTGTGATCCCGGAGCGCCCCGGGTAAGGACGGTGGAGACACGAAGGGGGCGCGATGGGTTACACCGACATGGTGGACGTGATCACCGAGCGGCATCGGGACATCGAGGCGGTGTTCGCGCGCTTGACCGCCGAGGGCGACCACGACGAGGACCGTCGGCGGAAGCTGCTCGATCACGCCATCGGGCTGCTGGTGACGCACGCGGTCGTGGAGGACCTGTACCTGTACCCCGCCGTGCGGCGGCACATGGCCGCCGGTGACGACTTGGCGGAGCACGAGCACACCGAGGTCGCCCGGGCCGAGGAACTGATGCGGCAACTGGAGGACATGCCCGCGACCGACCCCCGGTTCGACGACATCCTCGCCGAACTCGCCCGGATGGTCCGGCGTCACATCGAGGAGCAGCAGACCGAGGTGCTGCCGAAACTGTCGGCCGCCTGCGGTCCGGAACGACTGGACGAGCTGGGTGAGAAGGTGGTGGAGACGGAGCGACACGTGTCGGTGCCGCCCCACCCCGACTTCCCCGAGCCGCCCCGCTCGGCACCGACGCGGGTCGACGCCGGACCCGGCCTCATCGACCGGATCCGCGCGCATCTGCCGGACCGGGCCGGCGACTGACCGGACGCCGGCCGCCCGTCGTCGGTGGTCGGCATCACTTCCGACCCCGCGTGATCGAGGACCGGAATCGTCCTCGATCGTCCGTAGCGTCGTCTCTGACATCGACAACGGATGAAGGAGCGACACCATGACCATTCTCGTCACCGGAGCCACCGGCAACGTCGGACACCATCTCGTCAGGGAGCTGCACGAGGCGGGCCACCCGGTGCGGGCACTGACGCGTGACGCCGGACGGGCCGCCGCCCGCCTGCCGCGCGGTGTGGACGTCGTCGAAGGCGATCTCGCGGACACCGCGACACTGACCACCGCGTTCCAGGGGGTCACCGCTGCCCACCTCATCAACTTCGGTGGTGACGACTACGCGATACTCCCCAACGGCGATGACATCGTGAGACTGGCCGTCGCGTCCGGCGTCCGGAAGGTCACCCTGCTGTCGGGTTGGGACCGGGGAAGCGTCGACGAGGCCGTGGAGTCGAGCACCCTGGAGTGGACCCGCCTCATGCCGGGCGAGTTCATGTCGAACGCGCGCGACTGGGCCGAGACCGTGCGTGCCACCGGCCGCATCAGCGAGCCCTTCGGAGACGCCCACAGTCCCATGAGCCACGAGGCCGACATCGCGGCGGTGGCCGCGGTGGCGTTGACCGGCGACGGCCACCACGCCCAGACCTACCAGATCGGGGCGCCCACGTCGATATCGATGCGGGAGAAGGTGCGTGTGCTGGCCGAGGCCGTCGGGCAGGACATCGAGTTCGTGGAGCTGACGCCCGAGCAGTCCCGGCGACGCGACGTCGAGAACGGCGTGCCGCGCCACATGATCGACTTCAAGATCGAGGTGTTCGGCGGGTTGCCGACCGAGCCCTATCCGCTGGAGGGTGCCGCCGTCGTCGAGAGGCTGACCGGTCGCCCGGCCTACGACTTCGCCCGCTGGGCGAGGGAGAACGCCGACGCCTTCCGCCGTTGACGGCGAGCCGGTCCGTCCGGTGATCCCACGCGGGTACCGGACGGACCGGAAGCCGGCCCTCAGTGCGAACCGGTCGCCGCGCCGCTCAACGTGGTGTGGAGGTCGGCGCTGGGCGGGTTGAGCCCGACGATCTCGACGTGTTTGCCGCGGTTGGCGTACTTGGTGGTGACGCTGTCGAGCGCGGCCACGGCCGAGGCGTCCCAGACGTGGGCGTCGGTGAGGTCGATGACGACGTGTCCGGGATCGCCGTGGTAATCGAACGATGTGACCAGTTCGTTGCTGGAGGCGAAGAACAGTTCGCCGGTGACCGCGTAGACGACGGTGCCGCCGTCGGGGTCGGTGACGCCGGTGACGTCGACGATGTGGGCGACGCGCCGGGTGAACAGGATCGCGGCGACGACGACCCCGGCAACGACGCCGATGGCGAGGTTGTGGGTGGCGACCACGGCCGCGACGGTGATGACCATGGTGACGGTCTCACCGATCGGCATCCGCCGCAATGTCCCGGGAGTGATGCTGTGCCAGTCGAAGGTGACCGCCGACACGAAGATCATCACGGCGACGAGTGCGGCCATCGGGATGAGTGCCACGGCGTCACCCAGGACGACGATGAGAACCAGTAGGAAGACGCCGGCGGCGAAGGTGGACAACCGGCTGCGTGCGCCGGACTTGACGTTGATCATGGTCTGCCCGATCATGGCGCAGCCCGCCATGCCGCCGAAGAAGCCGGTGACGATGTTGGCGATGCCCTGTCCGCGCGCCTCCCGGGTCTTGTCGGAGGGTGTGTCGGTGGCGTCGTCGACGACCTGGGCGGTCATCAGCGACTCCAACAGCCCGACCGCGGCCAGCCCCAGTGCGTAGGGGGCGATGGTGGCCAGCATGTCCAGGTCCAGTGGGACGTCCGGCAGCCCCGGCAGTGGCAGACCGTCCGGCAGGGTTCCCATGTCGCCCACGGTGGGGACGTTCACGCCCCCGGCGACGGTGATGACGCTGAGCACCACGATCGCCACCAGCGGGGCGGGTATCGCCTTGGTGAGCCGGGGTAGGAGCACGATGACGGCCAGCCCACCCGCCACCAACGCCCATACCGGCCATGCCGCGCCGATGAGGTGGGGGAGCTGGGCCAGGAAGATCAGGATGGCGAGGGCGTTGATGAACCCGGTCAGGACGCTGCGTGGGATGAACCGCATCAGTCTGGCGACACCGCACAGGCTCAACACGATCTGCAGTACACCGGCCGCGACGGTCGCCGCCAACAGGTGGCCGACTCCGTGCGAGGCCACCAGGGGCGCCACGACCAGGGCCATCGCCCCGGTGGCGGCGGAGATCATCGCGGGCCGTCCGCCCAGGAACGCTATCGACACCGCCATCGTGAACGAGGCGAACAGGCCCACCTGGGGTTCGACACCGGCGATGATCGAGAACGCGATCGCCTCCGGGATCAACGCCAGGGCGACCAGCAGGCCGGCCAACAGCTCGGTCCGGAGGAACGGTACGAGTGGCCGGGGCATACGGAACCGGGCACGGATGGGCTCGGTCGGGGTGAATGAAGACATGCACAACCGTTCGGGCGATGGTACGGGGGAGAGGACGCGCCACGACAACGGCGGGCGGCGCGAGCGACGCACTCACCCTACCGGCCGAACCCTCACGTAACGGAAGAGAAGAACGCGGAGATGCCGAAGGTCACAAGAGTGATGAATCGGAATATCACGATGCACCAGCCGGAATTGCGGATTCGGTCGGGCCAGGTACCGGTCGCGGAGTCGTGTGGCGCATCGGCCGCCCGGTGCGATCGGGGGATCGCCCGGCACGCTCACCCGGGATCCGGAGACCCTGACGTGACGTCACTCTTGAGCTCGCCCGTTTCCCGAACGGTCGGCGCCGCCGCGCTCGAGGGTTCCGCCAGCAGATCCGACAGGTCCTCCGTGAACTCCTCCACGCCCGCGAGCTGGTCGCGAAGCGTCTCCCGGCGCGCCCGGGCCACCGACAGGTACGCCGCCAAGGTGTTCCTCGCCGCGGCCTCCCCACCCGGATACTCCCCGCCCCGGCACGCGTCGACGGCCGCCATGAGGTCGCGTATCTGCTCCAGAGTCAACTCCAGGGGCTTCAGCCTGCGGATGAACCACAGTCGCCTGACGTCCGTGCCGGTGTACAGCCGGAACCCGCCCTGACTGCGGGCGGACGGCACGACGAGACCGATCTCCTCGTAGTACCTGATCGTGCGCAGGCTCAGGTAGGTGCGTTCCGCCACCTCACCGATCTGCATCAGACCGTCTTCGGTCATTCGCCACCGCCCCTCCGGATAGGCGGCAATGGTAACGGCGATCAGGGCCGGCGGCGGCCGCCACCACTTCCGCCACATGATCCGGGGCGAGTGTCACGACGTGGGCCGAATCCGCCGCCTCTACGCACCGGTCCGTCCTATGTGATCATTTCGGGCACGCCGACCTCGTCGAGCCACGCGCAGATCACGGTGAAGTCGGCGTCGGTGACCCCCACGGAGGCGTCCACCCGGTGCGGGAGCGCCGGTCCCGGGTGTTCCCATCGCACCCACTCCCGGTCGAGGGGGCCGATCTCGTCGTCCAGCCAGATGAACGGCCGACCGGACGCCGCCTCGACCAGGGACCGCGTCTTCCAGTGCAGCACGTCCGGCAGATCCACCTCCGGAGCGTCGGGAAGGTCCGCGACCGGCAGCGGCGGTAGGCCGAGGAGCGGTGCGATCACGGTGTTCGCGTCGTGCATCCACGCCGTGGCCCACACCAGTTCGCACCCCAGGTCGCGCAGCCGTGGCCCGTGCGCGGGGACCAGTTTGGCCAGTTGCGGATTCGCGTGGTGCTGCCAACGTTCCCACTCCGCCGTGGAGGAGGGCAGTGTGGCGCCGCCGTAGGGGAGCAGCGTTCCGTCGACGTCGAGGAACAGCAGTGGTCGGGACGGGTCGGTGGCCATGGGACGAACCGTATCCGGTGCCGCTCTCGCGTGGTTCAACCGCAGCAGTCGCAGTCCCGCCCGCAGCCGCAGGCGTCGGCCTCGGTCGGTGTGGTCGGGTGCAGGCCGGCGAGGGCGGCGTTGGGCGCGCAGCAGTCGTCGCCGCGCCACGCCTCGATCCCCTCCCGGACCGCGACGGCCGCGATGACGAATGCGGCCACCGGATCGGCCCACCACCAGCCGAACAGGCTGTTGACGCCCAGGCCGACGAGCAGGACCGCGGACAGGTAGGTGCACAGCAACGTCTGTTTGGAGTCGGCGACCGCCGACGCCGATCCCAGTTCCCGGCCCGCGCGGCGCTGCGCGTACGACAACCCCGGCATCACCGCCAGTGACACCGCAGCCAGTACCAGGCCCACCGTGGAGTGATCGGCGGCCTCGGCGCCGACGAGGGTGCGGACCGCCTCGACCGTGACGAAGGCGGCGAGCGCGAAGAACGACACCGCGATGATCCGCAACGTCGCCTTCTCCCGGGTCTGGCGCACCGCGTGGTCGCGGGCCGAGAACTGCCATGCCACGGCGGCCGCCGAGGACACCTCGATGACGGAGTCCAACCCGAAGCCGAGAAGCGCGGTGGACGAGGCGATCGTTCCCGCCGTGATCGCGACGACCGCCTCGACGACGTTGTAGGTGATGGTCGCGGCGACCAGTAGCCGGACGATCCGGATGAGCCGTGCCCGTCGCGCCGGATCGGGCCCGGCGGCTACGACGCCCGACGTCAGGGGGAGGGGGGTCGTCATGGGCAGCAACCCTTCTCGTCCGCCTCCACGCACGAGCGGTCGGCGGCGACGGCCAGCACCGTCGTCGCCAGGCCGTCGAGTGCGTGTCCGAGCCGGGCGTCGGCCAGTTCGTACCTCGTCCGCCGCCCGACCGGCACCGCCACCACCAGGCCGCAGTCGCGGAGGCAGGCGAGGTGATTCGACAGGCGGGTGCGGGAGATGCCCAGCAGGTCGGCCAGGTCGGCCGGGTGCGCCGGGGATCGCCGCAGTGCCAGCAGGAGGCGGCAGCGGATCGGGTCGGCCAGGGCCCGGCCGAAGCGGGTGAGCACTTCGATGTCGGTGGCGGCGGTCAACATGCCGTCATGATACACATGTTCCTGAATTCAGGAAGTCGTGAACCTGCGCTCCGGGAGGACCGCCATGTCCCGCCGCCCCACCATGAACGGGTGGTTCCGTGCCACCTTCGACTCGGCGATGGCCACCGCAACCGGCCCGACCCCCGAACGCCGGGCCGCCGCCGAACGCGCCCACATCCTGTCGCAGCCCTGGCCGTGGCGCCACACGCGCACCCACGGTGTCATGCTCCGTCTGGCGATGCGTGACCGCGACCTGGTCGAGATCGCCGGCCAACTCGTCCGTCTGGTGGTCGCGGCTCCCGGTTCCCTGACCGGCCGGTACCCCGACGGGAACACCGGGCGCGCTCGCGTCGGTATCCGCACCCCCATGCCCGTGCCGGCCGACATCGCGGCCCTGCTCGCCGACGCAGGAGTCCGACTGGGACCCGCGGACGACGACACACCGGGCCGCGCCACTACAACAGATCGATCCGGACCCTGACGAGTTCCGGATCCGTGAGCAGGCCGCCCGGGTCGATCCCGCCGTGCCGCACCTCCACCGGCAACAGCGGATCCACCCAGTGGGCACGGCCTACTCCGGACGGTTTCCGGCCACGGAACGGCGACTCGGTCCGGTCGAGGCCGTCGAGCGCGACCGCCAGGTCGGGGACGGCGTCGACGCCCCGACGTACCGATCCCCTGTGGACCAGTCCGTCGTCGGTGCGTTCACCGACCAGAAGGGCGGTGCCCTCCGGCGCGGTCCACCAGCCGCCGACGACCAACTGCGCGACGTGCCGATGCCTCACGGCGACCCAGTCGCGGGTGCGCCGGTCGTGGTACGTCGAGGCGCGTCGTTTCGCGACGATCCCGTCACGTCCGTACTCGTCGGACAGTCGCCGCGCCTCGTCCGGATCGTCCGCCACCGGTGCGGTGCCCCACGCCGGACCCGACAGGTCGAGCCGCTCCAGCACCGTCCGGCGGTGCTCCCACGCGAAGCCGCGGGTGTCACGCCCCCGGTGGCACAGGATGTCGTAGACGGTGAAGGTGGCGGGACGGCGCCGCGCCTCGCGTGCCGCCGTCGCCGCGGACATCCGCAACCTCGCCTCGACGGGACCGGGATCGGTCGCGGTGCCGTCCACGACCAGCAGCTCGCCGTCGAGCGTCACCGGCACGGCGCCGGCGACCGCCTCGGCGAACCCGGACAACTCCGGAAACCACGCCGAGACGTCCCTCCCTCGCCTGGTGAGAACCGTCGGTTCCCCACCGTCGGTGGACACCAGTACCCGCACACCACCCCAACCGACCTCGTACACCCACTCGCCGCCTCGCGGTGCCGTCTCGGCGGTCGTGGCCGACATCGGCCGTACCCTTCCGGCCATGGCGGTGACGTTACCGAAGGCCGTCGCCTCCGGACGCCGGTCGGCGTCCGGCACGCCGGGGGTGGTCGGGACGCGGTGCGTGACTCACCGCACCACGTCGAAGACCTGCTTCTGGATGCCGTTCGAGTACGCCTCGTGCTCGACCAGCCTGAGGTTCACCGCGTCCATGTCGGCCTCGCTCCACAGCCGTCGCCCGGCGCCGAGCAGCTTCGGGAACACCAGCAGGTGGTAGCGGTCGACCAGCCCGGCGTCGGCCAGGCTCTTCCCCAGGGTCGCGCTGCCGTGCACCGATATCGGGCCGCCCTCGGTCTCCTCCTTCAACCGCGCGACCTCGTCGGTCGACCGCAGGATGGTCGCGGGCCACCGGGGGTCCTCGGCCTCCAACGTCGTGGAGACGACGTAACGAGGCATCGCGTTGTATCCGGCGAACTCCTCGGTCATCGTCGGCCACACCGGTGCGAACGCCTCGTAGGAGCGGCGGCCGATCAGCAGCGCGCCCGCCTCCTCCTGTTCGCGCTCCTTGATCTCGTAGGCGGCCGGGTCGAACTCGATGTCCTTGAACGTCCAGCCCGAGTTGCGGTAACCGGGTTCCCCGCCGGGGGCCTCCATGACCCCGTCGAGTGAGACGAACGCGGTGACGATCAGAGTGCGCATGTGTCGCTTCCCGTCTGTGTGGTGGGTGTTGTTCGATCCTGCGACACCACGTCGAACGGGAGACCTCGAAATCGACATGGTCACGCGATTTTTTCGAACCACGGTGTTCGCCCACCCCACGGGGTGGGCGAACACGCCGAACGGACATCGACTCGGTGAACACCGACGTCCCCCGATGCCCGTCCTTCGCCCGGCGCCCGTTCTTCGCCGGAGTCGGTCGCGTCGTCCTCCGGGCCTTCCGACGGGTGCCCCGACGCCGTCGAGACCGGGGCGGACCGCAACGAACTCCACCAAGCGCCCGATTCCACCCAACCGGTGCATTGTCGACTTAAGGGGCTACTTCGCCTGGGGGCCTTGGCAAAACGCGCGCTTACTGATAGTTGTTTAGGTACACGGATATGTAACGCCCATTTTGGAGATCGTCATGCCCCGGTCTGCCCGAGGCTCCCTTGTCGTGCGCCATGCCCTGGTGCTCGTCATGGTCGCCGGCCTGTTGGCCCTGCCCTTCCACGAACCCACGATGCCGTCCGCGCGGCCGGACGCGTGCGCCTCCGGCGTATCGGAGGCCGCCGACGCCGCCGGCGCGGCGGCGATCGCCCGAGAATGCGGCAGGGACGTCGAGGTGCTGGCCTCCCGTACCGCCTACGGTGAGGTCTACGCCCAGCCCGACGGCCGGATGCGGTCGGTCACCCGGGTCACGCCGGTGCGCGCACGGGACGCGGACGGGGAGTGGGCGCCGATCGACCTCGATCTGCGGTCCACCCCCGACGGGGTCGTACCGGGCAACACGTCGCCGCCCGTGGTGTTCTCCCAAGGCGGTGACACACCACTGGTGAGCGTCACCGCGACCGGCCGGCGCTTCGAGATGCACTGGCCGGAACCGTTGCCGGAACCCACGTTGAGCGGCGCGACGGCGGTGTACGCCGACGTCCTGCCCGGTGTGGACCTGACGGTTACCGCGACCGCGTCGGGCTTCTCGCACGCACTGCGGGTCCGGGAACGGGACGCGGCCGAGAGTCTGTCCACGGTCGAGTTCGGACTGGTTCTGGACGGTCTCACCGCCGACGTCCACCCCGGTGGGGGCGTGACGGTGGTGGACGCGGATACCGGCGAGGAGTTCCTCGCCACCGGTGCCGCCAGGATGTGGGACTCCGCGGCGACCGTCACCGATTCACAGGACGTACCCGGAGCCGAACCGATGGTCTCCTCATCCACCGCGCGGGTCGCCACCACCGTCGACGACGGCACGTTGATCCTGACGCCGGACCGGGAACTCCTCACCGCCGACTCGACCGTCTACCCGGTCACCATCGATCCGACCTGGACGGCCGGTACGCGTTCGGGGCACTGGGCGAGTGTGTGGTCGAACTTCCCCGACGACTCCTACTGGCAGGACGGCGGCCTGGTCGGTGACACCGCGACGTACGGCGACGCCGGAGTCGGCATGGTCTGTGACGAATCCACCGGCATGACCTGCGTCAGTGAGCCGGCGACCGTGCGCACGTACTACCGGCTGGACACCGAGGGCGTCCGCGACACCCAGGTCCTGTCGGCGGACTTCACCGTCCGGCAGAAGCACTCCTGGGTGTGCCCGGGCAGCGGCTACGAGGCCGAGGCCCTGGTGGAGCGTTCCTACCAGATCAAGCCCGAACACACCTGGAACAACCAGCCGGGATGGCTCGGGCACGAGGCCACCAGCACCACCGGCGCCAACTTCGGGGCGACCTGCGGCGGATACGGCGACGTGGGTTTCGACGTGACGTCCATGGTGGCCGCCGCCGCCGACAGCGGCAACTACAGCGTGAGTCTCGGCATGCGCGCCGTCGACGAGACCACCGTCGCGCAGTGGAAGCGTTACGACCACACCACCGCGACCCTGGAGGTGCTGTACAACACCGTTCCCGGCGCCACCACCGACGCCGCGGTCAACGGGCAGCCCTGCGGCACCACCGCCCTCCAGGTCGACACACGAAGCCCCATCGTGTCGGCGACCGTATCGGACGCCGACGGAACCGGGGCGCTGCAGCACGAGCTGTACCAGGGCGAGACTCTCCTCGCCGAGGGCACCGGTGAACCGGCCGCGACGGGTACCACGCAGTCGTGGACACCCCCGGCCGAGCTGGCGGACGGCACCTACCGTTGGCGGGTCCGCACCGTCGACGACCACGCCGTCGGAGTGTGGAGCGACTACTGCTCCTTCACCGTCGACGCCACCACGGCGATCATCACACGAGGCCCGCACGAGCTGATCTACGACGCGGCCGGTCGACTCGTGGGCATATCGCAGCCCGACGGACTCACCGCCCGGTACCGCTACGACGCCGCCGGCAACCTGTTGTCGACCCAGACCTACGACTCCGGCGACCTGTCGGTGTTGTCGACGGTGCCGCTACAGGCACCGGCCGGCAGCGAGATCACGGTCTCCGGCACCGGCTTCTCCACCGACCCCACCGGCCAGACCGTCACCATCGGAGGAGCCGCCGCCGAAGTCACGGCCGCCACCGCCAACCGGCTCACCGTCGTCGTACCCGCCGACGCCGCCACCGGCCCCGTGACCGTCACCGCATCCGACGTCTCGGCGGACGGCCCCAACGACTTCGTACTCGGTGAACTCCACCCCGAACCGGTGATCACCGGGGTCTCCGCCCAGACGGCCGACGTCGGCGCCTCGATCACCGTCACCGGCAGCGGGTTCGACACCGACCCGGCGGCCACGAGCGTCCTGCTGCACCGCACCCAGGGCCTGATCACCGCGATCACCCCGGACAGCATCACCGTGGAGATCCCGGAGGCCGCCGTGACCGGCCCGGTCACCGTGCGCACCCCCGGCGGAGTCGCCGTCACCGACACCGACCTCGCCATCGCGCCACGTGGATACAGCGCTGCGGAACTGACCGCGGCGGGCCGGGTGGCCGTCGACGGCGACGGCGTGGAACTGCCCTTCACGACCGCGGGCCGGGCGGTGATGTTCTGGTTCGAAGGTGAGGCCGGCGACCGGCTCAGTCTCGGCTTGACCGCCGACCGGTGGCTGAACGCCGAGGTCTTCACGTTCAACCCGTACGGTGGCACCTTCGCCAGGAACGAATACGACAAGCCTCAGGAGTTGTCGGGCCGCAACATGGCCATGGGCATGGAGCCGCTGCCCTCCGACGGCGTGTACCAGGTCGTCGTCGACGCGGGTTCCTTGTTCACCGGTTCGATGACCGCGACCCTGTCCACCACGGCCACCGGCACCCTCGACGTCGACGGTGCCGCCGCCGCCTTCGAGGTGACGCGGGCGGGGCAACACAACGAGTTCTTCTTCACCGCGACCGAGGAACAGGCGCTGAGCTTCGGTTTCGACGCCGAATCGGACCGCTACGACAGCTACCGCGTCACCGTGTTCGAGCCGTTCGGGGCCACCCTGTTGTCGTGGAGCGTCGCCGGACCCCGGTACACGCTGCCGTTCGAGACACTGTCCGCGGGAAGGTACCGGGTCCGCATCGGCACGGTCGACGGGCAACCCGCGTCGGCGGCCATGTGGCTGTCGAGCCGTACCACGACCGAGACGACGGTGGACGGTCCCGGTGTCGTCGCGCAGTTCGACCGGCCCGGTCGCGAGGTCGCGATCGACTTCACCGGCCAGACCGGACAACGACTGGGACTCGGGTACGGCGACACCGACCTGTCGTACGACGGAACGGATTACCTGCCCGGCGCGACCCTGGTCCACCCGGACGGTGCGACCGATTCCATCGGCGGCACGGGTGACATCCCGGAACTGCCCCTGGACGGCACGTACCGCCTGCTGCTGACGGCGGGGTCGGCCACCGGCCACGCCACTGTGCACCTGTCCACCGACGTCGAAGCCGGAAGCCTCGCGGTGGACGGCGACCCGTCGGTCGTGCCGCTGGCCCATCCGTGGCAGAACGTGCACCTGACGTTCGACGGTGCGGCCGGTGACCGCCTCTCACTGGGCACCGACGACATCTACACCAACGGGAACGTCTCCGTGGTGGTGACCGCGCCCGACGGTACGGAGCTCCTGAACCAGCGCAACGCCAACGCCGACCTGCCGGAACTTCCCCAGACCGGTGAGTACCGGGTCACCCTCCACCCCGCACTGGCGGACATCACCTCGCTGAGCGTGTACCTGTCCACCGAGTCGGCAGCCGGAACCGCCACGGTCGACGGTGATCCGGTCGCCGTGCGACTGGACCGCGCCGGACAGAACGGTGTCGTGGAGTTCACGGGTGTCGCCGGAGACACGGTCGAGCTGACCTTCGCCGCGCCGACCTTCACCGGCCGGTACTACTACGTCAGTCTCATCGCGCCCGACGGCACGGTGCTACTCGACCACGACTTCCACAGCGGAGAGACACCGATCCCCGTTCCGGCCCTCCCCGGCGACGGCACGTACCGCATTGTGATCGACCCCGACTACGCGGCCACCGGCGGCGTCTCGGTCGGTGTCGCCACCACCGCCGTCGCCGCCGAGACCCGAGACGTGGTCGTTCCGACGTGCGACGCCCGAACGGGGGAACCGACGGCGGTCCCGGACCGTGTCGAGCGGCTCGAATGGGGAGCGGTGCTGCCCGAACTCACCACCCACTGTGTCCCCCCGAAGGAGGAGGACGGTGAGGGTGAGACGCCGTCCTCGGTCCGGACACGCGACCCCGACGGCTGGCAGCCGGACACCGACCACCTCGACGGCGCCGACTGGGTCACCGACTACGGACCCGCCACCGACGCCGACCTCGGCCCGGACGCGCCCGCCGGAGTCACCGCCGTATCCGGTCAGGTCACCGCGATCAACGGTGCCCCGTTGGCCGGGGTGACCGTCACGGTCGAGAACGAGACGGTCCGGACCGACGCCTTCGGCAGGTTCCTCGTCACCGACGTCCCGGCGGGCCGGCGTGTGGTCCACGTGGACGGTTCCACGGCGGACGCCGAGGGCGCCTCGTACGGGGTGTTCGACATCGGCGTCGACGTCTCCCGGGGAGAGACGCGGCGGATGAACCACCCCGTGTACCTGCCGGAACTGGACACCGAGACCACCGTGACGGTGGAGTCGCCCACCACCGAGGACGTCGTCCTGACCACTCCGGCGATCCCGGGGTTGGAGGTGCACATTCCGGCGGGCACCACCGTCCGCGACGGTGACGGGAACGTCGCGACCGAGCTGTCGATCACGCCGATACCGATCGACCGGCCGCCGTTCCCGCTGCCGGCCAGCCAGGTTCCGATCTACTTCACCGTCCAGCCCGGTGGCGGCTCGCTGTTCCCCGCCGGCGGCCGGATCGTCTACCCCAACTACACCGACCAGGCCCCTGGCACCCGGATGGACTTCTGGTTCTACGACCCGGAGAACAAGGGCTGGCACATCTACGGCAAGGGCACCGTCACCGGTGACGGGAAGCAGGTCGTGCCCGACGCCGACACGGAGTTCTACCGGCTGACCGGCGCCATGACCGCCGTGCCCGGCATCAACCCGCCGGTGCGGTCGCCCGCGCCGGGCGGTGTCAAGGTGGGCGACCCGGTCGACGTCGCCACCGGCCTACTCGTGGACGAGTCCACCGACCTGTTCCTCGACGACGTGATCCCGCTCGACCTGACCCGCACCTACCAGCAGGGCGACGTGGAGGTGCGGCCGTTCGGGGTCGGCATGAACTTCTCCTACAACTACTTCCCGTGGTCGCCGGGCGAGATCGACGACTTCGACTACCTGGAGGCGGACCTCTACGCGCCGGACGGCAGCAGGGTCCACTACGAACGGATCACGCCGGGGGAGGGGCCGGGATCGTTCGTCAACGCCGCGTTCGCCGCCGATCCGACACCGACGATGTTCTCCGGGTCGACCATGGCCTGGAACGGACACGGTTGGGACATCACACTCAGAGACGGCACCGTGTACGTCCTCGGGGACGAGGCGCCGCTGCAGTCGATCCGGGACCGCTACGGGAACACCGTCACCGTCACGCGGGAGTGGATCCCACCGGACTCCGACGGGAGGCTGCGTTCTCACGGCAAGGTGACGCAGGTCACGTCGCCGAACGGCAAGTGGATCAGGTTCTCCTACGACGACCCGAACTTCGACCAGGTCATCACCAAGGCGGAAGACAGCCTCGGCCGTACCGTCCTGTACGACTATGACGATCAGGGCCACCTGATCAGCGTCACCGACCCGGACGGCGGTGTCACCGGTTACACGTACGACGCCAACGGCCTGATGACCACCATCACCGACGCCCGCGGTGTCACGTTCCTCACCAACGTCTACGACGCGCAGGGCCGGGTCGCCGAACAGACCGTCGTCGACGAGGGCCTCTACACCTTCGACTACACCGAGAACGCCGACGGTGCCATCGTCGAAACCCTCGTGACCCATCCCGAAGGCGACGTCGACCGGTACACGTTCAACGCCGAAGGCCAGGCCACCTCCGAGACCTTCGGGTACGGGACGTCGCTGGCGCAGACCACCACGATCGAGCGCGACGACTCCGGTGTCCTCCCGACCGCGTATGTGGATGAGCTGGGTCGGCGTACGGAGTTGGAGTACAACGAGTTCGGTGAGGTGGTGTCGACCACGGTGCTGGCCGGTACCTCGGAGGCGCGGACGGAGTCGTCGCCTCGGGACGGGCCGTTCGGGCAGTTGTCGTCCTACACCGATCACTTCGGTGCGGTGACCGAGTACGACTACGGGGCCGACGGTGCGTTGTCGGCGATCACCGACCCGTTGGGGAACACCACGACGTTCGCCGTCAACGGCCACGGTCAGGTCACCGAGACCACCGATGCGGCGGGGAACACGACCACGACGACGTATCTGCTGGGTGACCCGGTGGCGGCGACCGACGCGGCGGGCGAGACGACCCGTGTCGGGTTCGACGCGGCCGGACGTCCCGTCCGGGTCACCGACCCGCTCGGCGCGACCACCACCACCGGTTACGACGTACTCGGCCGGATCAGCGAGGTGGTCGACCCGTTGGGGCGGACCACCTCGTACGAGTACGACGCCATCGGTAACAACACGAAGGTCGTCGATCCGCGTGGCGGACAGACCGTGTTCACGTACGACGCCATGGGCAGGGTCGACTCGGTCACCGACCCGCTGGGTGCCACCGAGACCCTGGAGTACGACGGCAACGGCAACCTCGCCGTGCACACCTCCCGGGCCGGCGTGGTCACCGAGTTCGACTACGACGTCCTGGACCGCAAGACCGAGGTGCGCTACGGCGTCGACGGCGCCACCGCCGAGTCCACCACCACCTTCGGCTACGACGCCGGGAACCGGCTCACCTCCACCACGGACTCCATCGACGGTGACAGTACGTTCCAGTACGACGGGCTCGACCGCACCACGGTGTCCGCCACGCCGCAGGGCACGGTCGGATACGAGTACGGGACCGACTCGCAGTGGCGCGCGGTCAGCGTCGACGGGCTACCGGTGGTCACCTACCACTACGACGCCGACGGGGCGTTCGTCTCGGCCGAACGCGGCGGCGCCACCGTCGCCTCGATCACCCGTGACGCGCTCGGCCGGCAGGACGTCGTGACCACCGGCGCCACCACCCAGGACTACGACTACGACGCGGTCGGCGACGTCACCGGCATCACCTACACCGCCGGCGGCAGCGCACTGGGCGAGTTGACGTACGTCACCGACGCCGCGGGGCGCCCGGTGTCGGTGGCCGGTTCCCTGGCGACGGCGACCATCCCGGACGCATTCGGCCCGGCCACCTACGACGCGGCCAACCGGCTCACCGGCATCGACGGCACCACCATCGGCTACGACGCCGACGGCAACCTCACCGCCGACGGCACCACCACCTACGAGTGGGACGCCCGCGGCCAACTGGTCGGCCTGACCGCACCGGGTATGGTCGCCAGCTTCGGATACGGCGCGGACGGCCAACGCTCCAGCCGCACCGTCAACGGCACCACCGTGGAGTACCTGTACGACGGACTCAACCCGTTGCGCGAGACCAGCGGAGGCGACGTCATCGCCACCCAGGTCTCCGCTGGACTCGACCAGCACCTACTGCGCGACACCGGTGCGACACAGTTGTCGTACCTGACCGACATGCTCGGATCCACCATCGCCGTGGCCGACCAGTCCGGTGCCGTCACCGGTGAGTACGCCTACGAGCCCTTCGGCGAGACCACCACCGAAGGCGACGACGGCGCCAACCCGTACCGGTTCACCGGCCGCGAGGACGACGGCACCGGCCTCTACCAGTACCGCGCCAGGTACTACAGCCCCGGCCTGCAGAGGTTCATCAGCGAAGACCCCATCGGTTTCTCCTCCGGCGACACCAACCTGCACGCCTACGTCCTCAACCAGCCCACCGCCCTGATCGACCCGATGGGCACCAAACCCGGCCAGTCCGGCGGACGCGGCAACTCCTGCCTGAGCAACAGTTTCACCCCCGATACCCCGGTGCTGATGGCCGACGGGACACATAAACCCATCGAGGACGTCGAACTGGGCGACGAGGTCGTCGCCACCGACCCCGAAACCGGGGAGACCGGCGCCCGCGAGGTCACCGGACTCATCGAGGGCACCGGCGAGAAGAACCTTGTCGACGTCACCGTCGACACCGACGACGACGGAACCGGCGACGCGTCCATTACCGCCACCGACGGCCACCCCTTCTGGGTCGCCGACGACGGGCAGTGGCGCGACGCCGAAGACCTCACCCCCGGCGACATGCTGCGCACCGCCGCCGGCACCTGGGTTCAGGTCACCGCCGTCGACCACCGCACCCACACCACCCGCGTCCACAACCTCACCGTCGACGACCTCCACACCTACCACGTCGCCGCCGGCGACACCGACATCCTCGTACACAACACGACTCCGAACTTTCCATGCACACCGAGCGGGATATCCCGGCAGAAGCAGGACCAGCACGTCGTCGGGACGGCCGAGTACGCCCAGCGGCTGCGACTGGGCACGCCGACGTCGGCGTTCAAGACACGTGCCGAGGCGGACGCGTATGCGTGGTTCGCGTGGAAGAACGGCACACCGGTAGCCGGTCGTCCGAACATCAGGGACTTCGAGTTCAACAAGCCGATCGGAACGGGACCCAATGGAGGGTGGATGACCAAGGTGCGGGTTCACATCGACGCGTCCGGGAAGCTGCACGCCCATCCCAAGGGAAGGGAGTATTTCTCTCCGTGAACCCGGGTGCGAGTGTGAGAAGAGCGAAGACGGATCGGGGAACCGTTCGTTCCGGCAGCGTATGGTCGACTGCCGGCCAGCTGGTGATCGCCGGTGGAGGTACCCGTATGGCGCTCGGAGAAGACGTCCCGAAAAGCGACAGCCCGTTCCTTTCGGACGGCGAGGTGAAACCGCCATGATCAGCTTCAAGTTCACGGTTCCGGACGTCGATACCACACGTCATAGGACCTGGTCGAAGTTCGGGGGCGTGGAACCGGTTGAGGAGGTTTCCGAATGGTTGCTCAGGTATGACTTCTTCGTTGCGGAGGTGTCGTTGATCATCGACGGTGTCACGATCTTCCGGACGGTTGAACCGTTGCTCGATATCGTCCACTCTGCAATCGGCGTTGCGGGCAGGATGCGCCGAGGGAAGGACATCACGATCACCTTCACCGAGCATCCGCTGGAAATCCGATTCACCGTTGACGTCGAGAAGGTACATGTGGCGCCAAGCTATGGAGTGGACTGGGGACGTGGCACGGAATACCGGCGGCGGGTGGCGGTGGAAATGCTCGACTTCGCTCAAAGCGCCCTCGACCGCATCCATGAGTCCTTTCCGAATGCGGGCCGAAATCCCTATATCGATTCCCTGAAACTCTTCCTTACAAGAGAACGCCGAGAATCAAGTGGCTCCGAGTGAGATCCGCGCCGGTGGTGATGGAATCCGGCCGGAAATGCCGTCAAGACTCAACGATGACAAGCGTCTATGGAGTGAAGGTGAACGATACCCCCCACCGGGTCTCAGAGCCGGTCCTGCGCCGGCCACGCGCATGAGCGTGCCACTCACCCGTCGTCGGTTGCTGGGTGTGCCGGTGGCGCTTGGTGTCGCTTCATTGGGGGCGGGTTGTGGCGTTGTGGCTGCTCCGGCTGCCGAGGGCGCCCCGGAGAAGGTGACGCCTTCGCGTCAGCCGGGTGTGGTGTCGGTGCCGCCGGTGCACACGGTGTTGTTCGCGGGTGACGTGGTGGTGGGTGATCGGGCCGGTGTGGCCGAGTTGCTTGCGGGGGTGCACGCGGCGGGGCTGTCGTCGGGTGTGGAGGTGACGGTGTCGGTGGGTGGTGGTCTGTTCGACGACCGGTTCGGGTTGAGTGATCGGCGGCCGGTGCGGTTGGGGGTGATGCCGGAGTTTCCCGGGGACGTGTTGGATCCGGGGATGTGTCACGGTGACCTGTTGATCCAGGTGTCGGCCGACGATCCGGATCGGGTGGCGTCGGTGCTCGAACGGGTCGAGGCGTTGCCGGGGTTGTCGCCGAGGTGGCGGATGGCGGGTTTCCGTGACCGGCCGGGCGTGGCGGCCGGCGGCCGGGCGACGGCGGTGAACCGGTTCGGGTTCACCGAGGGACTGGGGAATCCCGACGTGGGTGACGCCGCCGAGATGGACTCCCTGGTGTGGGTGCAGCCCGGTGGTGGTGAACCGGCGTGGGCGACCGGTGGCAGTTATCTGGTGGTGCGGTTGATCCGGTTCGCGATGGAGTTGTGGGACGCCGACCTGGTCGAGGAACAGGAACGCGTCTTCGGCCGCGACAAGGACACCGGCGCACCCCTGGGTACCGGCGATCCCATGGCCGACCCCGGTTACGGGTCCGACCCGCATGGTGAACGCATCGCCCTGGACGCCCACATCCGGTTGGCCGACCCCAGGACCCCCGAGACCGCGCAGAACCGGATCCTGCGACGCGGCTACACCTACGACAACGGCACCGACCACACCGGTCACCCCGACACCGGGATGATCTTCATCGCCTACCAGCAAGACCTCGAACGCGGCTTCACCACCATCCAACAACGCCTCACAGGTGAAGCACTCGGCAGGTACGTCCTCACCTTCGGCGGCGGCTACTACTACACCCTCCCCGGAACCCATTTCGACGACCCCGACGACCACCCCGGACGCACGTTGCTACGAGAATGAGGTCCGGGCGTCGTACCGGGCGACCGCAGGTCCGGTGAAGATCCATAGGGGAGGGAGTATCACCATGACGGCGCGGGGCGACTATGAGGGCCACCTGGCGGATGCCTACGGCGATCTGGCCGCACCCACCTGGCACTTCGTCACGCGCGCGTTGCGGGCGAACACCACAGGTGACCTGTACGAGGCGATTCACCGCCGATTCCCCGGAACCCGGGAGGACACCGATCCGGATTGCGAGGTGTGTTTCACCTATATGGTCCCAGCGGATCGCTTCATCGCCGTGAAGGTGTCGATGGCCGGGCCTTTCGCGACCACCACCGCATACGGTCGTGACGGGTTCGGTCAGGCGGTGCTGTTGACCCCGGGCGACTCGCTGTCCGATTCGGAGCGCTGGTTGCTCGAATGCGTCGCGCGTCACGGGTACGCGATACTCGACGCGGGAGAACTCGCTCGTGGCGTGTCCATCCGGCTTCGTCCTGACGCGACCACCGCCACCGTGGAACAGGCGTTCTTCCACCCCTGACGGGAACGCCGGCCCGACGCATGGGCCGGAGTGGAGTCGACTCGTGATGGACGCTTCACGCGGTCGCCGACAAGGCGTCGATGACAGAACGTGACAGGAGCCGGAATGGAATCCCTCGTGCGGCGGCTCGCCGACGCCCGCGTCGCGGACGTCCTGGTTCCCGGTTGGGTGGCGGAGGGCGAGCCGATCAAGGTGGAGCCGTGGACCTGGACGGCGTATCTGGAGTTCGCCGACGGCGGTCTGCTACGAGCCCATGCGGAAGGGAGCACCGCGCAGGTGCGCCTGGAGGTCGTGCCGGAGGTGACACCTCCGATCGAGTGGGAGGGCGAGGACGAGACGTTGGCGGTCACGTCGCTTGGTCACCTGTTTCTCCACCAGGCGTACAACTCCTACCGAATCACTGCGCTGCGGTGGGCCGAGAACGAGGAGTCGGACCCGCCCGGCCACCTCGTCGGCTGTATGGAGTTCGAGTTCGAGCGGCGGTGGAGGTTGTTCGTCGATCCGAGCTGGTTCTTCGGTCTGCATCTGAGCGGGCCGGGCGCCTATGAGCAATGGGTCGCCGACGATTCCGGGAACGGCTGGATCCTTCGCGACTGGAGCCGTGGTGAGTGACCGGATTACGATCGGATCCTTGGTGGGCCACGGCCCGAGTGGCGATTCGGAGGCGGCGCGGTATGAGCGCGACAGGAAGGTCGGCGTGGGTGGCGCTGATGGCGGTGGTCATCGGTGATCCGGCGGCCCTCGACGCCTCGGCGTGCCCGAGCTGCGGGTATCGTCGGCTCGACGTCCTCTTCGTCGGCGACGGGGCCACCCGGATCGGTTGGGCGACTCTCTGGTGCGGGGACTGCCTGCGCGGCATCAGGTTCTCCCGGGTGTGCGCACCGCGTGACCTCCCCTTTCTCACGTTCGAGGTGGCCGCTGTCCGGTCGCTACCCGAGATCATCGAGGTGCGGTGACGTGCGAAGTGTGGCAGGTAGAAGGGGCGTCATCCGTCGTGAATCCCATTGAGGCCGTACATCGGGTCTCGTCCTTGCTGCGGCGGTATTCCGGGTTCGCCCATGCCACTGAAGGTTGTGACGACCGTGCGATCTCCCGTACCGAGTCCCGGCTGAACGTCCGGCTCCCGCCTTCGTTTCGGATGCTCATGAGATCGGCTGCGGGCTTCGACATCGCAGGTAGGGAGTTCCTGGGAATCTCGGGGACGGAGGCGGGCCGATTCGACGTGGTGTCCGAGACCGAGTTCGCACGGAGCATCGGGATGCCCGGCTCACTGGTCGTGGTCTCGCTGGACGAACCGGAGGGCATGGCGGCCCTCTGCACCTCCGTCGTCGACTCGTCGGGGGAGTGTCCCGTCGTCCACTGGAATCCCACGATGGAGACCGCGGCGGAGGCCGCACCGCTGGCGACCGATTACGGGGCGTATGTGCTGTCCGGCGTGCTGGAGGCGGTGGGGTACTGGGATGCCCGTGAAAGCGCTACACGGGACGACCGGGCACCCGATTCGGATACCCGACGGCGCGTTCGGGGCGACGGTGATGTCCGCTCGGGCGCGGGTTGAGGAAACGCGGGCGGTTCGGGTTCTCGATGTGTCAGGGGGTCTCGCCTGCGGCGAGGCGTGTGACGATGGTGGCGATGCGCCTCGCCCGCGTCTCCGGCTTCGCGGCCGTCAGGACCCGATGCAGCACCGAGTACCTGCCCTGGCGGCTCAACGCGTCGAACGACGCGGCGGCCTCCGGCGAGGCCGCCAGCGCCGCCGCCAGGTCTTCGGGAACCTCCGCGGTCGCCTGGCCCGCGTAGGCGCGGTCCCAGCGGCCGTCGGCCTTGGCGCGCTCTATCTCGGCGTGGCCGCGGGGACGCATGCGTCCGGACTCGATGAGTCCCGCCACGATGCCGATGTTGCGTTGCGACCACAGCGACGCCTTGCGCCGCGGTGTGAACCTCTGCCGGTACGTGTGATCGTCCTCCCGCTTGCTCTGCCCGTCGATCCACCCGCTGCACAGTGCCTCTTCGAGTGCCTGCGCGTAGGTCAGCGACGTGGGGGAGGTCGTTCCCTTCTTGGCCAGCAGTAGCCACACGCCGTCGGAGGTCTCCTCGTTGGCGTCCAACCACGCGCGCCACGCCGCCGTGTCCGCGACCACCAGGATCTCGGGAACGTCGCCCATCTGCCCACCGCCTTCGTCCGCCCATCGGGACCGGCAGTGTAACCGTGACGACCGACATCGCCGCCACTCGCGACCGCGTGGGCACGTGACGTGGGCCTCGACCGGCCGTGTTGCGGCGGGGGGCCTCGACGGCTACGTTTGAGAACGTCGTTCGCGAACGGCGTTCGTTAAAGGGAGGTCACATGCGGGTGTTGATGCTGAGTCCGGGAACCAGGGGTGACGTCGTTCCCGCGGCGGCCCTCGGTGCGGGCCTGGTCGCAGACGGACACGAGGTCACGGTGGTCGCCGGGAGGGAGTACGCCTCCGTCGTCTCCGCCGCCGGTTGCACACCGGCACCGTTCGACGCCTCGCTCGTCCCCGGCCCCGACACGCCGCCGCCTCGGGGGATCCGCGGGCACCTGGCGGCACTCCGCGCCTACATGGACACCGCGGCCGACGCGGCACTTGCCGCCGCACCCGGAACCGACGTGGTGATCGCCAACGTCATCTCACCGTACGGACACGACATCGCCGAGTCACTGGGAATCCCCTCGTTCGACGCCTTCCTGCAACCGTGGCATCCCAGTCGCGCGTACCCGCCGATGATCGCCGGAGTGCGAGACCTCGGCCCGTGGGGGAACCGGTGGGCGGGTTTCCTCGCCGCAGGGGTGCCCACGCCGTACGACCCCGCCTGCGACCGGGTCCGCGCCGTGCTGGGACTACCGCCCCGTAGCCGCCGGGCCGGGCAACGGCGACGCCGCCGGACGGGCGTGCCCGTCCACCACGGGATCAGCCCGGTCGTCCTGCCCAGGCCCGGCGACTGGCCGCCGCACCTGTCGCTCGACGGGTTCTGGTGGCGTCCCGAACCCGAGTGGAACCCGCCCGCGCGTCTGGCCGCCTTCCTCGGCGCGGGTCCGCCACCGATCGTGGTCTCATTGGGCAGTCTGCCGACGGACGCGACGGTCGGGCGGGCACTCACCGAGGCCCTACGGGCCACGAGGACACGCGCGATCCTGCAGGGCGGCGACCTTCGCGACGTCGCCGCCGAGTTCGACGACTCGCAGGTCGTCCATGTGGGCCACCTGCCCCACGACCGGCTGCTACCGGAGACGGCGGCCGTCGTCCATCACGCCGGTGCCGGAATGGCCTCGGCCGCGTTGCGCGCGGGTGTCCCCTCCATCCCACTGCCCGAACACACCGACCAGCACTTCTGGGCCCGACGGCTGCACGCGCTCGGCGCCGCCACCACGCCCGTACCGATGCAGAGGGTGACCGCCGCCGCCCTGGCCGGCGCCGTGACGGCGGCCGTTACCGAACCCCGGCTGCGGGAGCGGGCGTCGGCCATCCGGGACGCGATGGCGCACGAGGACGGGACGGAGCCGTTGCGCGCCCGGCTGCGACGCCTCGCGGGGTGAGTGGTCTCCCGTGCGAGGGGGATGGGCGGTACGGCTCCCCGGAAATGCCGGATGTCCGGGGAGCCGCCGGTCAGATCGCCTGCTGCGGCATGGCGCGACCGGGAACGGTCGGCACCCGCAGCGGCGGATCCGTCCGCCGGTCCGCGACGGTGTCCGACCCACCGGTGGTCAACGTGACCTCCGGCCGACCGGGTTGCGCCGCACCGACCGAGGTCCGCACGGACGGCGGCCGACCGGCCCGGTCGTAGAACGGTTGGACGGTGACGGCGGCCGTGACGATCAGCGTCTGTCCCGCCATCCCCGTCGTGGTCGTACTCCGACTGGAGTTCACGGTGCCGCCGTGGCCGTTGACGGCCGTCACGTCCGAGCCCATCCGGATGAGTCCGGCACCGGTCACCTGGCATCGGATCGTGCTGGTGTGGACGAAGGCGCCCGTCGCCGGATCCGTCGTGCTGCCACTGACCGCCGGACCGCAGTCGGTCGCGGCAGCGTAGGCGTCCAGGTCGACGGTCAACCCGCCGCACGACAGGTGGGCACCGATGTCGACCACCGCCTGCGCGGCGTCGAACAGGGCACCCGAGTGCGGAGCCACCTGACAGGTCTGCGTACCGGTCGGTGTCTCCGCCGGTGTGGCCGCCGCCGCGGAGGCGACGCCCAATGTGCACAACACCGCCAGACTCGACAGCGCGGCACTCCTTCCCATGGTTCTCATTTACCCTCCCGTGTGAACGTGCGCCTCCAGCTAACCCCGGCCGGAAGGGGCCGGTCGCGGAAACGGGGAAAGCCGGGGGCGACCGACCGGTATCCGTCCACGTGGGAACCGGGCACCGACCGGTGGAGGGCGTGGCGCATCCGGCCGGGAGTCAGCCGGTCTTACGTGCCACGATCCTGGGGAACCCGAGCGTCCGTCCGGCGTCCACCTCGAGGCGTTGTGCCCACCGCGCGCAGTACTCGCGCCACCGTTCGTGCCCGGAGCCGCCGGCCAGCTCGAACCACCGGACCCAATGGCGCCATCCGTCGGGCAGCATGTCGGCGTACTCGATGTCGACCATGCCGGAACGCTTCCACAGATCGCTCCACCACTGCGGACTGTGGAACTCGCTGAGGTCCGGCGTGCTGCCCTGCGTGAGGTGTTCGGGGATGCCGTCGTCGAACTCCGCCGTGAGACCCAACACCACGGCGCCGAGCCGGCCGCCCGGTTTGAGCACCCGCAGAAGACCGGGCAGGAACGACTCCTCCGTGCCGAAGTACTGGTAGGCGTCCAGGCTGACGATGGCGTCGAAGGACTCCGCGTCGAATCCCAGGTCGTGCGCGTCGCCCTGTACCGCCGTCACCAGCGACTCCACCCCCGCTTCGGCGATGAGCGCCCGGTTCTCATCCGGGTCCACCGTCAGGTCGACAGCCACGACCTCCACACCGAACTCCTTAGCCAGGAAGATCGCGCTGATGGCATGCCCGCAACCGAGGTCGAGGACACGCATCCCCGGTGTCAGTTCGAGCAGTTCCGACAGCGATTCGGCGAACCACAGCGGATTCGGTCCGATGCCGTACCTGCCCTGCCACACCGGGTCGTACCGCGCGGCGCGGGGGAACTGGGGGTGGATCAGTTTTTCGGCGGCGAGGGCGGGGTCCACGTCATCGTCGAGCATTCGGAAGCTCCTCCGGGGGTCACGGTCGTTGCGCCGGGTCGTCGCCTCGCCGGTCGGCGTCCCGCCGTCTCACCCGGGGCGCCGGTGAGACCGGATGCGGCGCGGCACTTCGTATCGCGCCGTCGGCGATCGCACACATTGTTCATTCTCCGGCGGCATTCTTCAACCCCGCCGCCGGACGCGGACGGCCGGACGGCACCGTTGCGGCCGCCCGGCCGTGCCCGTAACCGCGCCACGGCGCCGGTCCGCGCCGCCTCCCACTCGAACCCGTCCGGGTCGGTGAAGGCCGCCGCGCCGCCGATGACGATGCGGTGGGATCCGGTGCCCTCCGGCGGCACCCCGGCGTCCTTGGCCGCCGCGCGGCGCCCGTACAGGGCCAACTTGACCGGTGAGGTGGCGAACTCCACGTATTTGCGGCCGAAGCTCTTCGCCACCGTGAGGCCACGCTCGGTGTAGAAGCGTCTCGTCACGGCGACGTCGTCGACGCCCAGCAGCAGTACGACGTCGTCGATGTCCCGCGTCACGGGACCGGTGTCCTTCTTCGAGGAGGAGGCGATCTTCCAGATCGCGCCGCCCGGGTCCCGGATGACGCCGCCGTAACCCCAGAAGCTCCGGGTGACGGGTTTGAGCGTGGTCGCGCCGGCGTCCAGCGCCGAGGCGACGAGAGCGTCGACGGTGCCGGGCTGCGCGACCACCAACGACAACGCGAAGCCGCGGAAGCCGGTCGTGGGTGACTGCGAGGCGCCGACCCGGATCCGATCGCCGAGGCCGAACGCCGTCTCCGGGAACGATCCGGCGGCCACCGGGTCGGGCACCTGCAGGGTGATGTGGTCGATGGATGTCATCGCGGTTCCTTCGGGGTGGGAGGGAGGGGGATACCGGCGCGGACCGTACCGTCCGCGCCGGTGTGCGGTGCGGTGTTCAGCGGTCCTGGATCAGTCCGAGTACGTTGCCGTCCAGGTCGGTGACGGCGGCCACCAGACGCCCGCCGCCGACGTCGTGGGCGGCTTCGCGTACGGTCGCGCCCGCCGCCGTCAGTTCCGCCAGCTTCGCCTCGATGTCGGCGACGTGCCAGTAGGCCACCGGCGACGTCATGGCCTGCGGGCCTCCCCCGGGGACCAGGCCGACGTGCTGGCCTCCGGCGTCGAAGCCGACGTAGTATGGCCCGTCGGTCTGCGGTGGGCCTCCGAGCAGCGCGGCGTACAGGTCCTTGGCCTTCGCCAGATCGGTGACCGGATGCAGGACCGTCTTGATCCCCATGGTGGTCGAATCGGTCATGATCGCTCCCTGTGATCGTGGGTCGCGGGGACCCGGTGTGGTGGCAACGATCCCCGTCGCACGGCGGATCCACATCCGTGGCGACCACGGACTCCGCCACGGACTCGACGACACGGACACGGACACGGAGGAGCGCACGGTGACGGTGGAGGTCTCCACGCGGGAGGCGGAGGTGCTGGCGTTGCTGGGGGAACACCTCGGCAACGCCGAGATAGCGGCACGCCTCTTCATCTCGGTGCGCACCGTGGAGAGCCACGTGTCCTCGCTCCTCCGCAAACTGGGAGCCTCGGACCGGCGGGTACTGGCGCGGTACGCCGCCCGGGCCGGCGACGCCGAACCCGGACACCGGCGGCCACCCCTGCCGGCACCGTTGACGTCGTTCGTCGGGCGGGAACGAGAACGTTCCACGCTCGCGGACATGATCGGCCGCCATCGCCAGGTGACCGCCGTGGGACCCGGGGGAGTGGGGAAGACCCGGCTCGCGCTGGCGGTGGCCTCCGACGCCCCCCACCCCGACGGCGTCTGGTTCGTGGACCTGGTGTCCACCACCGATCCCGACATGGTCGCGGCCACCGTCGCCGGAGCGCTCGGCATCGGTGAGCAGCCGGGGGCGGGCCTGGACGAGTCGCTGGTCTCGGCGGTGACCGACCGCCACGCCCTGCTCGTACTCGACAACTGCGAACAGGTCCGCGACGGCGCGGCACGCCTCATCGAACGACTGCTGGCCGGATGCCCACGGTTGACGGTGTTGGCGACCAGCCGCGCCCGCCTGATGGTGCCGTTCGAACGGGTGTACCCGGTGCCGCCCCTGTCGCTGGAGGGCGCGGGTGCGTCCGACGCGGTCGCACTGTTCATGGACCGCGCGGCGGCGGGCGGGTGGCCTCCGAACCACGCCCTGCGGGACCGGATCGCGGAGTTCTGCGAACGACTGGACGGGATGGCGTTGGCGATCGAACTGGCCGCCGCCCGCTGGCCCTCACTGGGCCTTGACGGTCTCGACGCCGGGCTGTCCGACCCGCTGCGGATGCTGGCCGGCGGATCCCGCGCCGACGATCGCCACCGCTCGGTACGGGCCGCCCTCGACTGGAGTCACGCGCTCCTGGAACCCGACGACCGGGCACTCCTGCGTCGCGTGTCGGTGTTCGTCGGCCCGTTCACCGCCGTGGAGGCGGCGGAGGTGACCGCGAGCGAACCGGGCATCACCGCGGAGGGACTGGCCAGGCTCGCCGAACAGAGCCTGCTCACCGTCACCGCCTCCCCGCGCGGCACCGAGTACCGGGCGCTGGAGACCATCCGCCGATACGGCGTCGAACGGCTCGGCGAAGCCGGCGAGACCGCCGACGTCCGCGCCGCGCACCTCCGCTGGTGCCTGGCGACGACCGAACGACTGGTCGCCGGACCGCCCGACCGTGGCGGGTTCGACGCGGTGGCCGACGAGTTCCGCACCGCCCTGTCCTGGGCCGCCGACCGGCCGGACCTGCGCCCGGATGCCCACCGCCTGGCGACCGACCTCGCCACGCTCGCCTTCGCCCGCAACCTGCTCGGTGAATCGCAGCAGCGACACGAACAGGCGGCCGTGTTGGCCGACGACCCGGCGGCCGCCGCCGCGATCCTGCGACGGGCGGCGGCCGTGGCCGGGTGCCGGATGAACGGCGAGGACATGTACCGCCTGCACCGGGCCGCGGCGGACGCCGCCGGGCGGGCGGGTGACCTTCCCGGGGCCGCGACCGACCTGGCGACGGCCGCGACCACCCTGTACCGGTTCGACACCAAGTTCGCGCGGACGCCTCCCCAGGAGGAGGCCGAGGCGTTGATCACGCGGGCACGGGAGATCGCCGGCGACGATCCCGCCGCGGTGGCGGCGGTCGCGCTGGCCGAGGCCGGCCGGACCCTCGTAGAGGCGTTCGGGGCCGGCGACTCGTCGGAGTCCGTCGTCTCGGCGACGATCCGCCGCGCCGAACGGGCTGTCGCTCTGGCAGGTGTCACCGGTGATCCGCTCGCCGAATCCGCCGCACTCGACACCCTCACCGTCACACGCAGCTGGGCGGGCGACCCGCTCGCCACCGTCGAGATCGCCCGGCGGCGTCTCTCGCTGCTGGAGACGGCGCCCGACGGTCCCGCCACCACCCACGAACTCATCGACGCGCTGGGGACCTCGATGGCCGCCGCCCTGGGTGCCGGTGACCTGCCGAACGCGCTGCGGTGGGCGCGCCGCCTGGCGGAGCATCCGCTGCTGGCCGAGGTCGGGCACCGCGCGACGAGCTGGTCGCTGGTGGCGGAGGCGTTGGCGGGCGGCGTCGACGAGGTCGTGACCGACGGTGCCCGCTTCCTCGACTCGTGGCGGCGCTCGGGCAGCCCGGCCAGGGCGGGACTGGGGCCACCGGTGGCGGCCGTGGCGATGGTGCACGGCCTGCGGGGTGACGACGACGCGCGACGCGAATGGCGGGCGATGCTGGAACGGTTGGACGACTCACCCTGGCAGACCCACGGATACGGGGCCGTGTTCGACGGGATCTCGCTGCTACACCACGGACGCGCCGACGAGGCCCTGGCGCGGATGCGGCCGGAACCGGAGGAGGTGCGGAGCCGGATCATGTGGATCTGGTTCCACTGGTACGTCGCGTTGCGCGTCGAGGCGGCCGTGGCGGCGGGCAGTGTGGACGCGGGCCGCCTCGTCGCGGAGGCCCGCGGCATCGTGGCGGGCAACCCGGTCGCCACCGCGCTGGTGGAACGAGCGGACGCGCTGCTGAGCGGCGACCGGCCGCGGGTCGCGGCCACCGCCGCAGCCTTCGAGGCCGCCGGCTGCACGTACCAGGCGGCCCGGAGCCTGGTGTTGGCGGGCGGTGACGACGCCGCCCGTGGCGCCGCGGCACTGGCCGATCTGGGCCTGGTGCCCATGAAGACGGTCTGAGCCGACCGCCCCCGCTCGGCGCCCGACGAGGGGCTTCGGAGCCGTCCGAAGGCAGGCGTGCGGGCCTCAGGCCACTCGTCCCGGACGGGATCGCGGCCGCCCCTCACGAGACCACGTCGGCGGGTGGATATCCCCGATCCACCGGTGACTTCCGCCAACGACCATCCGGACACCGAGACCGTCGCTACGCTGTGCAACGATGCGACGACGAGGAGACTGTCGATGATGTGTCCCGCACCGGCCCTGTCGGCCACCGCCACCGACGCCACCGTCGTGTTCGACGGTGGGAATCTGCGCGTGGACGACGTGTGTGCCGTCGCGCGGCAGGAGGTGGGCTGCGAGATAGCCGAAGCCTCCCTGAAACGCGCGCAGGTCAGCCGCCGCCAGTTCGAGGACACGGTGACCAGTGGTACGCCGGTCTACGGTGTGACCACCGGCTACGGCGAGATGATCTACATGCTCGTCGACACCGACAAGGAGGTGGAACTCCAGACCAACCTGGTGCGCAGCCACAGCGCCGGGGTGGGGCCGCTGTTCACCGAACCGGAGTCCCGCGCGATTCTCGCCGCCCGGCTCAACTCGCTGGCCAAGGGGTACTCCGCTGTGCGGCCCGAACTGCTGGAACGACTCGCCCTGTACTTGAACGAGGGGGTGACGCCGGCGATCCCGCAGATGGGGTCACTGGGGGCCAGCGGCGACCTGGCGCCGTTGGCGCACATGGCCGCGACGGTCATGGGGGAGGGGTACCTGCTGCGGGACGGCGAACCGGTGGAGACCGGCACGGTCCTGCGTTCCCTCGGCATCACGCCGCTCCGGTTGCGGTTCAAGGAGGGGCTCGCCCTGATCAACGGCACCTCGGCCATGACGGGGCTCGGCTGCCTGACCATGTCGGCGGCCTGGGATCAGGTGAGGCAGGCCGAGATCATCACCGGTCTGGTGGTGGAACTGCTGCGCTGCTCGGCGGGTCCGTTCCAGCCCGAGGGGCACGATCTGGCCCGCCCGCATCCCGGTCAGATCGCCTGCGCCGCCAACCTGCGCACCCTCACGCGGGGAAGCGGCCTGCTGCGTTCCCACGCGGACCTGCGACGTGAGGCCGCCGACAGCAAGGAGGGACGTCCCGTCACCCGTACCGGCGTCTACATCCAGAAGGCGTACTCCCTGCGCGCGATCCCGCAGATCCTCGGCGCGGTCCGGGACACGCTGCGCCACACCCACGACACCCTCGAAACCGAGCTGAACTCCGCCAACGACAACCCGTTGTTCTTCGGCGGCGAGGGCATCGAGGAGGTCTTCCACGGCGCCAACTTCCACGGCCAGCCGGTCGCGTTCGTCATGGACTACGCCACGATCGCCCTCACCCAACTGGGGGTGCTGTCGGAACGGCAGACCAATCGCCTGCTCAACCGGCACCTCAGTGACGGATTGCCCGAGTTCCTGGTGGCCGGCGAACCCGGCCTCAACAGTGGATTCGCCGGAGCGCAGTACCCGGCGACGGCGCTGGTCGCCGAGAACCGCACCATCGGGCCCGCCTCCACGCAGAGCATCCCCTCCAACGGGGACAACCAGGACGTCGTAAGCATGGGGTTGATCGCGGCGCGCCACGCCCGCCGGGTATGGGAGAACAACAACCGCATCCTCGCCGTGGAGCTGTTGGCCGCCGCGCAGGCGGCCGACATCGCCGACAGCCGTGCGGGGCTCAGCCCCGTCGGCAGGGCGGTGTACGACGCGGTGCGGGAGAAGGTGCCGTTCGTGGACCGGGACCGGTGGATGAGCGACGACATCGAGGTGGCGGCCGCGGCCCTGGCCGCCGGTGAGGTCCTGGCCGCCGCGTCGGCCGCCGCGGACGGGCCGATCCTGTGAGCGGCGGTGCCGGGATGCACGTCGCCGTCGTGTACAACACGCCGCCCGCCGGGTCGGTGGACCCGGCGTTCACACCCGACGACGATCTCGCGGCGGTGGTCGACACGGTCGGTCGCCTGGGGCACCGGGTGTCCGCGCTGGAGGTGTCCGGCCCGGCCGGCGACATCCTGGAGCGCGTCGCCGGAAGCGGCGCCGACCTGGTGTTGAACATCGCCGAGGGACCCCGGAACGGTTGGCGACAGTCGCTGTACCGGATGCTGTTCGAGGACGCGGGACTACCGCACGCGGGTTCGCCCGCCAACGTGTTGACCGTCGCGGACAACAAGCACCTCACCAAACTGGTGGCGCACCGGGCGGGCCTGCCCACGCCGCGGTGGCAGTTCGTGCGGGACGTCCAGGACATCGACACCGGGGCACTGGTCCTGCCCGCGATCGTCAAACCCAACTTCGAGGGCTGGTCGACCGGCATCAGTGCCGCGAACGTCGTCGGCAACGCGACCGAGGCCGTCCAACAGGCGAAACACCTACTGGAGGGATTCGGTGACGGCGTCCTGATCGAGGAGTTCATCCCCGGTCGAGACGTCACCGTCGGATACCTGGAGGCGGCCGACACCGGTATGCACGGCGTGCTGGAACCCGTCGAGTACATCTATCCCCGGGGTGACGCCGCCGACCGGGCGGTACTGGACGAGGAGTTGAAGACGCGGCACCCGGTCGGGCGGGTCCGCGCCGACCTCGCACCCGGGGTCGCCGACGCGTTGCGACGCGCGACGCTCACCATGGTGAGGGCGCTGGGCTGCCGGGACGTGGCGCGGGTGGACTTCCGGGTGACCGGCGACGGGCGGATCCGGCTACTGGAGGTCAACGCCGCCCCGGGCTGCCGGCCCGGCATGACCCTGGACCTGGCCCGGGAGGTACCCGGTGACGGCAGGCTGCGCAACATCGCCGACGCGATCATCACCTCCGCGGCCCACCGCCACCAGCTCACCCTGTAGTCCCGGCGCATCCGAGAGCGCGCCCGTCCCGGGGAGCCGGCCGTGAACCCCGGTCACACGGGTCACCGGTCCCGGAAACCGGTCGATTCACACGGCGACTCGCATGGCCGGTCGCGACCGGCCACCACGGTGTTGCGGCGGTCAGTCGTCGGCGTCGTCGGCGTTGCCGCCGCCGAACCGGGACCTCATACCGCGCATGTCGCGTTCCAGAGCCGTCCCGAACGGATTGTCGGTCACCAGGTACGTCCACGTCGCCGACGGGCGCGCCACACCGGCGGCGGCCACGTCGATCCGGTCGTCCCGCACCGTCACCGACTCCATCGTCTCCACCGCGGCGGCCTCGGCACGGGAGATCAACGGCTGGAACGCCCGGATCGCCTCCCGGTGGAACTCGTCGACGGGGCGCTGCCGGCCCAGTACCCGCAGGTGGATGGTCTCCCGCAGATCCGCCAGGACCGCCAGGTGGTCCACCCAGTGCCGGTCGATCTGGTGCAGCCAGACCAGTCGGGCGGCCCGGGCCAGTTCCGTCTCGGAGACCTGCGCGGACAACTCCTCGAACCCGTCGGGGGCGGCCTCCCGGAACCGATCGACGGCGGCGTCGGTGTGCAGCAGCCGGTCGCGTTCCTCGACGACGAGCGTCCGCTGGTGTTCCAGCAACCGGTGGTACTGCCAGGTGAGGGAGTGCTGGTCGAGGTTGAGTCCCTCGGCGATGCGTTGCGCGTGTGCCGCCCTGACGGCGACACGGGGACTGGTGATCCTGCCGTCCAGGTCACCCGGCCCGCTCAACCCGGGCACGTGACGGGTGATGAGGTCGTCCTCCAGGCTGGCGAAGAAGACCGAACTCCCCGGGTCGCCCTGGCGGCCCGCCCTGCCACGCAACTGGTCGTCGACGCGTTTGCTGCTGTGGTGACCGGTGCCGACCACGTGCAGGCCGCCCAGCGCGACCACCTCGTCGTGTTCGGTGCCGTCCGGGCCGCCCAACCGGATGTCGGTGCCGCGTCCGGCGATCTGGGTGGAGACCGTCACCGCGCCGAGCCGCCCCGCCGAGGCGATCACCTTGGCCTCGTCGGCGTCGTTCTTGGCGTTGAGGACCACGCAACCCACGCCGGCCTCGGTGAGCCGGTCGGCGAGCCGCTGTGACTCGGCCACGTCGAGGGTGCCGATCAGTATCGGCTGCCCCGTCTCGTGTCGCTCGACGATGTGCGCGACCACGGCCTCGTCGCGGTCCTCCGCCGTCTGATAGAACCGGTCCGGTTCGTCGTCGCGCACACACGGGCGGTTCGGCGGCAACGGGACCACGCTGAGGTTGTAGAACCGGCGGAACTGTTCCTCGGCGGGCATCGCCGTCCCGGTCATGCCGCACAGCATCGGGTAGCGCTGGATCAGGCCCTGCACCGAGACGGTGTCCAGGACCTCGCCGCTGTCGGTGGCGGCCACCGCCTCCTTCGCCTCGACGGCGGCCTGGAGCCCGTCAGGCCAGCGTTGTAGTTTCGCGACCCGGCCCCGTGAGGCGTCGACCAGTTCGACGCGGCCGTCTCTCACGATGTAGTCGACGTCGCGACGCAGCAGGGCCCGCGCGTGCAGGGCGAGGTTGACCTCGGTGAGCACGGCCCCGTTCTGGTCGGCGTCGTACAGGTCGATGCCGCCGTACGCCTTCTCGACGGCGCGTTCACCCGCGCGGGTCAGGTGGACGTCGCGACCGGCCTCGTCGACCCGGTAGTGCCTGCCGGGACGCAGCCGGGACACGACCTCGGTGACCCGTTCCAGCGCGGTGCCGGTCTCCACGCTCCCGGCCAGGATCAGCGGGACGCGCGCCTCGTCCACCAGCACGGAGTCGGCCTCGTCGACGAGGGCGACGTCGACGTCACCGGTGACGAGTTCGTCGGGATCGGTGCACAGGTTGTCCCGCAGCACGTCGAAACCGAACTCCGACACCGAACCGTAGACGACGCGGCGGGAGTACGCCTCGCGTCGTTCGTCCGGAGTGGACTCGGCGCCGATCCAGCCGACCGACACACCCAGCAGTTCGTACAGCGGTCCCATCCACTCGGCGTCACGCCGCGCCAGGTAGTCGTTGACGGACACCACGTGGACCGAACGGCCCCGCAGCGCGAAACCGGACGCCGCCAACGCGCCCGCCAGGGTCTTGCCCTCACCGGTGTCCATCTCCACGACGGTGCCGGCCATCATCCACAGCGCGCCGGTGAGTTGCACGTCGAACGGCCGGAGCCCGACGGCGCGTTCGGCGGCCTCACGTCCCAGCGCCACGAAGTCGACCAGCCGGTCCCGTTCGCGTCTCGGGTCGCCCAGCAGCGACTCGGCGGCCCGGGTCAACTCGGCGTCGGTCATCTCACGGAACCGCTCGGCCTCCCTTCCGGCGCGCTGGATCACCCGTGAGTATCGGCCGGTGCGGATTCCACCGTTCGACAGCCAGCGGCCGAGGCGGTTGTTCTTCGTCATGGGGCGACTCCCGGTAGGCGACGGACTCAAGCCTGCCATGCCACCGGCACGGTGGGCCAGGCTCCCACCGGGTTTCCGTCCGAGTCGTCCTCTCCGGCGGGCGCCGTCACGGCCGCACGTCGTCGGGTGGGCGGCCCGGCCACTTGAGAACCTTCGGGAAGGCGTGATCGCGATTGTCCACGATGACGTCGGCGTGGTCCTCGGGCGGGTGCGCCGCCAGGTGCGCGCGCTGCCCCGGCAGGTACTTGCGGCGGTATCTCTCCAGTACCTCGGCGCCCAGCAGTGGCACGTCCCGGGCGGCGGCGCGTTCCAGCGCGGTGGCCTCGTCGACGTGCAGGAACACCATCAGGTCGATGTACGGCCGGAGTTCGGGCCGCAGCAGGAAGATCCCCTCGACGAGGACGACGGTGGCGGCGTCGACGTGGTAGGTCCGGTCCAGGCCCCACGTGTCGGTGTAGTGGTCGAGCAGTATCAGCCGCGCGTCCACGCCGCCGCGGTGCCGTATCGGCTCCAGCAGTTCACGACGGAGCCGGTCGTGGTCGATGCCGAACCGGTAGAGCTCCTCGGGTCCGGGCAGTTCGGGGTGGTGTCGTTCGGCCCTGGGCCGGTGGAAGTCGTCCACGTGGATCGGCTGCACCCGGCGACCGGCGGCGCGTAGCCGGGTCGTGAGCGCGGCCGCGAGGCACGACTTCCCCGAGGTGTCGATCCCGGTGACGCCGACGACCGACGGCCGGTCGGCCGGTTCGGTCCGGTCGATCAGCGCGTGAAGCCCGGCGACGAGTCGGCCGGTGGACCAGCGGGTCATGGCGGCACCTCGGGTGAGTCGGTTCCGGGTCACGCCGACGTTACCCGTTCCACCGTCACCGTGGCCGCCACGGCAGACCGCCACCCGCGAGAGCCACCACGGCCGTGCCCCTGGGAAGACCTAACTCATACCTAGCAGCTCCGAGACAGGCTGGAGGCCGATCCCACCGGTGTCGTCCTGTGAGGACAGAGATGCGCAGGTGCGATCGGCCGAATGCCAGTCGTGCCATCCGACCGAACGGAGAACGTCTCACATGACTCAACCGTGGCCACTCGTCGACGCGAAGTGGCCGGTCATCGGTCCGCCGAAGAGCCTCGCCGAACTGCTGAACCGGGTGGAGGAACTGGATACCCGGGAACTGACCGCCCTGGCGAAACGGATCGGCATCCGGCCGCCGGACGTCGCGGGGGCGGACGAGTGGCCGATCGTGCCGGAGTACAGTGTGGATGGACGGTTCGTGGCCCTGGTGTGGGACGATCCCGCCGAGGACGCGCATTGGCTGCGGCGCTCGGTGACCACGCCACGACCACCGGCGTGACACCCGCCCGGCGGAGCCGCTTCACCGTGTCACAGCTCGACGGGGAACACCAGCAGCGTCACCAGACAGCCCGCCAACGCCACGGCGCCCACCACGGTGAGCACCCGCCGCGCCAAGGAGTGCGGCGTCTTGCCGGCGAGCCCGGCGAACAGTAGGACGAGCGCGAACACGACGGCGGTGAGCACGTAGTTGTCGGAACGCTGGTTGGCGGTGCGCGCGACCCCCGCCAGCTCGTCGGCGTCGCCCACCCGCTCGGCCGCCGCCTGCTCGGCGGCCAGCCGGTACTCGGGCATGTCGAACGGCGTGGCGGGTGCTCGTGGGTCGATGAGGGGACGTGTCTCCAACCAGGCGTCCACCGCGGGCCGGAACTCCTCCCCGAACCGTGTGAACAGGAAACCCGACACCGACTCCGGGTCGGGGGTGTATCCGCCCCGAGGCGTCTCGATGTCACCCGCCACGATCTCGGCGTTCAACGCGTTGAGCCACGACGTGAACGTGACGACGTCGATCGTGCGCTGCTGCGCCGCCACGGTGGCGACCCGCCCGGCCTCGGACCGGGCGGCGCCGGCCGCCGCGTACGTGTTCGCCTGGACTCTGCTCCATTTCGCGCTCTGGAAGCCCGCCCACGCGGTGCCGACCGCCGCCAGGGCCATCATCAACGCGAGCAGCAGGTCCAGTCGCGGACCGATCGTGGTCTGAGTCACCCGTTCAGTATGGATCCCACGTCGCCCGAATCGCGTCATATGTCGCGCTCGTCCGGGTCGGGGCCGCCGCGGCCCGTCAGTGCTCGGGTGGTGCCGGTGGGGTGTCGAGTTGGTGATCGGTCCACACGTAGGTCTCCGGCAGCAGGTCCGCGACCGGCACGGTATGAATCCGGTCGCCGCCGCCGACGATGACGTCGATGTCCGGGAAGTAGTCGAACAGGACTTGACGGCATCGGCCGCACGGTGGGATCACGCCCCGCTCCCGGTCGCCGACGGCGACGATCGTGTCGAGTGTGTAGACGCCCTGCGAGGCCGCCGCGCCGATGAGGACCAGCTCGGCACACGGTCCGCCGGTGAAGTGGTAGGCGTTGACCGCGGTGACGATGCGGCCGTCACGGTCGCGGGCGGCGGCGGCGACCGTGTGGTTGTCACCGCGGCAGCGGGTACGGGCGACGTGGACGGCCGCCTGGACGAGTTCCAGGTCGGTGGGCCGGAGTCGGGTGACCATACTTCTCTCCCCTCGTGTCGGTTGCGGAGCCGGCACAGGCCACCGCGGCCGGGACGGGAACGCCACCGTGGCGACCGTCGTCGCCACGAGTGTGCGGCACGGCCCGCGCCACGTCGCGGCGGGGCGGCGTGTCGGCGCGGTGAAGCGGCGGCGTGACGGATCCCCTCCGATCGGACGACGGCACCGTGGCGGAGATGGGGCACGATCGGTGTGTGTCTGAAAACGAAACGCCGCAACGGGAGTCGGAGCCCGTCGTGACGGCGGGGGAGGCGGGTGTCGTTCCCGGAACCGGCGAGGCGCGCTCCGCCGTGGTGCGCCGGAGGTGGCGCCTTCTCGTCGTCGTGGTCGTCGCCGGGGTCCTGTCGGCATCGGTGACCTTCCTGGCCGTGCGACATCGGACGTTCCCGGACCCGCCCGCCCCGCCGGGTAACGTCGACGAACTCCGCGACGCCATGACGGACGCGATCGACCGTGATCTCGGTGGACCGCCGGAGATGCTGATCCCGGTCACCACGGAGAGCACGGAGTCCGCCATGACGGTAATTCCGGCAGGTGACTACCGGCTCGGCCTCATGTGCGGAGTGCTGGCCACACAGCGTGAATCCGCTCCCGAGATCACCGTGAGGATGCAGTCCGACGTCTACCGGGACTTCCTGATCCCCTGCCCTTCGACTCCGCTGTGGATCGAAGAACGGCTCGTCTTCACCGAGGATTTGGTGGTGTCGATCACGGCCATGCAGGACGTCGCCGTCGGTGGCTGGTTGGTGCTGGCGGTACTCGACAGCCGGGAGGCCGGATGACATCGCCGCTGCGACGCCTGTTCCGTCCGTGGCCGCGTACCACCCTCGTGGTGGTGACGGGTCTGGTCGCCGGTCTGGCAGGTCTGGTGTCGGCCGACCTGAGAACGCCCGACGACGTGCCGGTGGGACCGGCGCCGTTGCCCGGCGAGTCCTGGGTCGAACTACTGTCGATGGCCGACCCGCTGGGGGGTGACGGCTTCGACGAGGTGGTGACGGAGGTGACCGCCGACGCCGTATCCGACGAGATGTTCGTGCTTCCTTCGGGCGGCGAGACGGCGCTCACGTTGCTTCCCGAGGGTGGATACGAGGTGTGGACCTCGTGCCGATTCGTCGAGGAGGGGTTCGATCAGGGTTCCGGCACGCTGGACATGTACGAACACGACGGCGAGCGCCACGTGTTCGACGTCGAATGCGTGGCGCCGGCCGCCCCCACCGGTGAGACCGTCACCGTCCCCGAGGACACCGCGATCCAGTCGTCCTTCCGAGTCATGACTTATCAGGGTCACGTACCGATCGACGACGACATGGAACCCACCATGATCATCGCCGTCTACTTCGTGCCCCGGTGAGCGTCGGCACGTCCACCGGGGTCCACCGTTCCCCCGCCGGCGCTAGACCCGTCCCGGTTCCGCGCCGAACGCGTATCGGAGCACCCAGACCCCTCGCCGTGCCTGCGCGGGCCAGTGGGCGAACAGCCGGGCGACGAACCGGGTGAACCATGGCAGGCGGGCGGTCTCCGGAGCCGTGACACCGGTCTGCTCCTCGACGAACCGCAGACCCGGGCAGCGGGCCGTGAGCTCGCGGGGATCTGCGATACCGAATCCCCGGTACCCCTTGGGGAGCCCCACGGACCGCGTCGTGGTGTTGGCGATCATCCGGGCGACGAGCGGTGTGTAGGCGTTGAACACCAGTTCGCCGTGCGGGAAGTGCCCGGTGATCTCCCGCAACACCGTGGCGACCGTGTCGGGGTCGAGGAACCCGAACAGGCCGTCCGCGACCACGATCACGGCCCGGTCGTCCGGGACGTCCCGCAGCCAGCCGCAGTCGGGAAGCGCGGCGGCCACCGGATGGTCCCCCCCGGCGCGGCGGCAGCACCCGGCCGCGCAACTCCATCACCGGCGCGAAGTCCACGTTGTACCACTCGGTCCCGTCGGGGACGTCGATGCGCCACTGGCGGGTCTCCAAGCCGCATCCCAGTTCGACCACGACGGCACGCCGGTTGCGGCGCAGGAAGTCGGTGACGAGACGGTCGAGCATCCGGCTTCGGATGACGATGGCCAGCGGCACACCGGTGGTGAGCCGGACCCGCGTCATGTCGACGTCGAGTCGTTCGGTGATCTGCGCGGCGATCGGGTCGCCGAGGATGGGGGCCTCGGGCGGGAAGTCCTCCGCGCGACCCTTCAAGGTGATGAGCAGGCTGCGTTGCACGGGGTCGAGGTGGTCCACCGGTTCACGGTTCATCGAGGTCCTCCGGGAGTACGGGTGCCCGGGCGGACTCGGCGAATCCGCCCAGTGCGATGTAGAGGCGGCTCATCGCGGTGCCGATGCGGGCGGCGTTGTCCGGGGCGAGTGGGTCGACGCCGAGGCGCCGGGCGACCTGGCCGTTGAGGACGACGAGTCCGCCGTGCATCGCCGCCATGACGGCGGCGGTGTCGGCCGCGTCCCGTGAACCGGGCGGGAAGCGCCGTGGCCACGTCGTGGACAGGAACGACTCCGCGGCCTCCGCCAGGCGGTCGAACATCCGGTTCCCGGCCTCGGACTCCTCCGACAGGGCGCGGGCCAGGTACCGGGCGAGTGGTTCACCGGCGTGGATCACCGCCGCCATGACGTCGGGGTCGCTGAGCAGCCCCTCGTGGGCCTGCCGTGACAACCGGGAGCCGAAGCGTTCCACCACCGCGTCGTCGCAGGCGCGCCGCAACTCCTGTTTGGACGAGAAGTGGTACTGCACGAGGCCGACCGACACCCCCGCCGCGGCGGCGATCCCGCGCATGGTCGCGCCGGCGAATCCCCTGTCGGCGAACTGTCGGATGGCGGCGTCGCGGATGCGCGCCCGCGCCGTCATGTCGTGCGGAGACGCCGCTTCGTGCCCGGGAACTGAACGCATGTACTGCATACTATACAAGCGTTCAGTCAGATGGCGACGTGGGAATCCCGCCGGAGTCACCGGAACCGGTCGGTTGACCTGCCGTCAACGCCGCCCGGTCAACCGCCGGACCCGTCGATGCCAGGCGGGCGTCTCGGCCGAGTCGTCGAACCACCGCGCCACCACGACGTCGGTGGAGGAGTGCAACAGGATGGACACCACGATCGCCCCCGCGATCAGGTGGAACAGCAGGTCGGCTTCGGCGATTCCCGACTTCAACACGATGAGGCCGTAGACGACCGAGGCGAAGCCCTTGGGCCCGAACCACATGGCGGCCGCCTGCTCCCGCAGGTTCAGACCCGCCCCCAGGAACGAGAACCACAGGGCGACCGGTCGCGCGAGGAAGATCGCCACCGCCACGAAGAGCCAACCGGTCCAGGAGATCTCACCGAGGAACGCGGGGGAGATGAGCACACCGAACACCAACAGGGCCGCCAGCTTCAGCAGCTCCGCGCCGAGTTCACCGAAGTGCTCGAAGGCCTGGCGTTGCCGCGGCCCGAAGGTCGCGACGGTGATGCCCGCCGTGAACGCGGCGATGAACAGGTTCCCGTGCAGCGCGTACGACAGCGCGAGCACGACCATGCCGATCGCCAGTCCGTTGAGCGGTTCGTACTGCGTGGAGGCGGCGAAGAACCGCAACCGTTCCAGCCGCAGCGCCAACCACGGCACACCGACGCCGATCAGGAGGCCGACCAACAGTTCCAGCGCCAACGCACCCAGGTGCAGGTCGTCGGATCCGGCGCTGACCGCCAGGAACACCATGACGAACGGCAGCGCGATCCCGTCGTTGACGCCGGACTCGACGTTGAGGAGATGCCGCAGCCGTGGTGGCACCTTCTCGTTGCCGACCAGGGCCGACGCGAACACCGGATCGGTGGGCGCGAGCACCGCGCCGATGAGAAGGGACTCCGGCCAGTCCAGTCCGACGATGAAATGAGCCGCCAGGGCGGTGACCGCGAGCGTCAACGGCATCCCCCAGCCGAGCGCCCGCCCGGGCAGCCGCCACGCGGTACGAAGCTGCGGCCAACCCACCTTCATGCCGTCGGTGAACAGCACGGCGAACAACGCCAGCTCGGCGAGCAGCTTCACGGTGGGGTCGTCGGGCGTCAGGGAGATCACGCCGGTCATGCCGTCACCGAGGACGAAACCGGCGGCCAGGAAGAGCACCGCGGTGGACAGGATCGTCCGGTGCGCCAGTGACGACAGCAGGACCGCCGCCAACAGCAGGAGCGCAAAGCACAGCAAAAGGGACACCGTATGGCCTCTCGTCGACGTTTCGCCGACCAGACTTCCCGGCACTCCGTCGCACACCATACGTGCCGCCGTCCACCGCGCGGAAGGGGCCGGGCGACCTTCTCCCCGTCTCCACGTCGGCCCGGCCTCCGAGGACCACGCCACGACCAGGCAGGGGTGCCCGCGGTCGGTGGCCCGGCACGGCGGCGCCGGACGCCCCGGAACGTGAGGTTCAATGTGAACTGTCGTACCCGTGCGGTACAAGTCTCACCAGGAGGTATTCATGACCGAACGGCGAACCCACACACTCGAAGTACCCGGAGCGGTACTTCACTACGACGTCCGCGAAGCGCGATCCGGTGACCGCCCCGCACTGCTGGCGATCGGCTCACCCATGGGGGCCGCCGGGTTCGACATCCTCGCCGGTCACTTCACCGACAGGACCGTGATCACCTACGACCCGCGCGGCAGTGAACGCAGCGTCCGCACCGACGGCGCCGAGCGCACGACCCCGCAGGAACACGCCGACGACCTGCGCCGGATCCTCGACGTGGTCGGGCTGGCACCGGTGGATGTCTTCGCCTCCAGCGGTGGCGCCGTCAACGCCCTGGTACTGGTCGAGAGCGGAGCGACCGAGCGGCTGCGCACCGTCGTGGCGCACGAGCCGCCCGCCGCCGACGTCCTACCGGACCGCACCGAGGCGCTCGCCGCGTCGCAGGCGATCCACGACATCTACCTGAAGGACGGCATGGGCGCCGGGATGGCCAAGTTCATCGAACTGATAAGCCTGCGCGGTCCGGTTCCCGCCGACTACGCCGCACGGCCGGCCCCTGACCCGGCCACCTTCGGCCTCCCCACCGAGGACGACGGTTCCCGCGACGACGCGCTGCTCGGCCAGAACATGGTCTCCAGCACCCACCACCGGTACGACTTCGAGGCCCTCAAGACGGCCCCCGTGCGGCTGGTGTTGGCCGCCGGTGCCGACTCCGAAGGCGAACTGGCGTACCGGGGAGCGGTCGCGATCGCCGAACGGCTCGGCGTGGCACCGGTGATCTTCCCCGACGGCCACGGCGGCTTCCTGGGCGGCGAGTACGGCCAGACCGGTAAGCCCGACGAGTTCGCGGCGAAGCTGCGTGAAGTCCTCGACGAGGGCTGAACCGGCCTGGAGTGTGGAGTCGACACGACGACCGGTGGACCGCGAGATGAGGCGTAACGCCGCGCGGTGGTCGTCCGCGTCCCGACGTTCGCGCGCGTCCAGATAACAGCTGAGCTGCGAGGCCGCGTCGAGCATGGCGCGGCCCTGCGCGGACAGCCTGCGGTGCCAGCCGTTCAGCGCCTCGGAGAGGGATTCGGTGTCGCCGGCCTCGCGGACCCGCCGGACCACCGTCGCGACATGGTCGACCGGGTGGCCGCCGCGTCGCAGCAGATGGGCGAGTTCGGCGTCCCGCACGTCACCGGTGTCGTAGCGCCGGTACCCGGTTGACCTGTCGCGTACCGGATCGAGGATCCCGGCCGCCTCCCAGTTGCGCAGGGTCGCCGGGGTGACGCGCAGCCGCCGCGCGAGCGCGCCGATCGTGTAGGAGGCCGTCGCCGGCCTCCGGGTGGAGGCGTCGCCCGGTTCGGCCGTGAGCCGGCCGATCGCGGCCCTCACACCCTCCAGTGTGGCCCGGTCGCGAAGCAGTTGCTCGTGACCGCGATCGATGATCATGAAGACGTCGTCGAGGGCGCCGTCGTGCAACGCGTGCATGATCTCACCGGCGGTCGCGTGCCCGTAGGCTTGCGAGAGGGCCCGGAACGTACGCAACGCCGCCGCGTGCAGTCCGGTGTAGACCCGGTAGCCGCTGCGGGTGCGTTCGGCGGGCGGGATGAACCCGTCGCGCTCGTAGTTGCGCACGGCCTGTGTGGAGATACCGTGTTCCCGCGCGAGGTCCGTGGGACGCATGACCACCCCCTTTCCGCGTCTCACCACCCGGTACGAGTCGTGCAGCCTAGCCGACGTCCGGCGATTCGCGGTCCCGGACCGGATACGGCGAACCGGGTGCGACCCGTCCGGGGACGGGGCCGGCCCCATTCGCCGAGAGGGGCCACGACGGCGATCCACGTATACTGCCGGGCATGGCCTCCCGCATCAGTGAGCTGGTTCTGGACTGCGTCGACCCCGAGCGTCTCGCCGCGTTCTGGAGTGAGGTCCTGGGGTACGTCGAGTTCGACCGCGACCCCGACGGGAGCATCGAGATCGGCCCTCCCGGTGTCGGTTTCGGTGGGGCGCAACCCACCCTGGTACTCAGCCCCAGCCGGGACCCGCGCCGCGGAAAGCTGCGGCTGCACATCGACGTCAACCCCACCGACCGCGACGCGGACGAGGAACTGGAGCGACTGCGTGGACTCGGTGCCCGGCCGGTCGACGTCGGCCAGACGGGCACCGAGCGGTGGCACGTCCTGGCCGACCCCGAGGGCAACGAGTTCTGCCTGTTGCGCACGCGACTCACACCGCTGTGACCACCCGGGAGACCCGTCCACGACGCCGCAGTGGACGGTGATCCCCTCCGGTTGGCATCGGCGGGTTACCATGGCCACGATGATGAATCACGCCTCATACGGATTGGGGGAATCGTTCGCGCAAGGTGAGTGCTGATGGCTCACCACCTCGTGAACGGGATTCCACCCCACCTCTCGACCTGGCGACACGTACGCGAGTACGCCGTCCCTGCGTCCATGATCCACACCGCCACCGCACGCCGTGTCGTCGGTGACTGGGCGGGGGCCTGCGCGGCCGCCCGGATCGACGTGGATCTCGATCTGCGTACCGCCCGCCACCGGTACGGCACCGAACTCGTCACCCGGCTCCGGACGGACCTGCGCCGCCTGGCGCCGGACCTGCTCCGATGGCACATGCCCCGCATCGTCGGGGATGGACGGCTGCGTCCCGGCCTCACCGTCCGGCTGGCCCGTTACCACCTGCCCGGCGTCACACCACCCGCACTGGTGGTACGGACTCCTCCGGCCTGGGCGGACACCGGTCAGCGGATGAGCCTGGCACTGTGGGACGGGTCCCTGAAGGACGCTCCCCGGCACCACCCGCATCCCCACCCCCACCGGCGGTTCCGGCTCGACCTGCACCGGCACCTCTGGGACGCCACGCGCAGCGGTGACCTGGCACGACGCGGCGGCGGGATCGCACCGGCAGGCGGGGACCCATCGGATCCGGATCCCGAACGCGACATGCCGTGGGCGGTGTCCCGGTGGGCCGCCGAGGCCGAGATCCTGTTGCGGGCCGACTCCTGTACCGAGCGGCTGTTCACGGTGCGTCTCGGCGTGCAGGACCACGGCGTGTACGAGATCGTCGCCCCAGACGACGGCCATGTCCCGACCCTCCGGGTGGCACGGGGATCCTCGACCCACCTCGACGTGGCGGCGCTCCCGCTGCTACCGGAGGCGGCGGCCCGGGTCCCTCCGGACCTGGAACTGCTCCGTCGGGGACTGATCACGGTGGAGCGGTTGCATCCACTCGTCGCGGAGGCGTTGACACCCGGCGGCTCCGCCACCCCGCCGCCCGCCGCCGAACCGGACGGACCTCAACGGGTGGAGTGCCGAGGGCAGAGCCACCGGATCGCGTTGCGGGACGGAGTGCTCGCCGCGATCGACCACCACCCGGAGCAACTGCGCCGCGAAGAACTGCTGATGGCGCTCGGCGGCCCCGGCCTGCCCTGCCTCCGGGCGATCGACACGGTACATCGCAACCCCGAGGACCTGCCGGCGATCCGGGAACGACTCCGCCACGGCGACTTCACGGGAGCCTTCGCCGTGCTCGAGCGGCTGCTCGGTCCCGCCGCGACACTGCGGCCCGGACCGCTCCGGGACGAACTCGAAGCGGCGGTCGCCGGACGCGTCGCACACGGACTGTTCCGGTCCGGTCTCGCCGAGCCACTCCAGCGCTCCGGCATCGACGACCCGAGAAGCGGAACCGAACGAGGACGACCCGGCGGCGACCACCGCCCCCGGATCACCCGGCGCACACCTCCGGCGGTGCGCCGCAAACGCGACAGCCGTGGCAGAAGCCGCACCGCTCAGTCCCGCTGATCCGGGACCCCGCAGTCCGCCGCGACGACCGGCGCCCACCACCGCACGACATTCCGACGGGCCGTCCCGTCCTGACACACGAGGTGATGCCGATGAACACCGATACCCCGCACGCGACAACCTTGACCGGCACCCGACTCGGGCTCGCCGACGACCTCCTGACCATGTTGCGCACCACCACGACCGAGCCACGCGCAGACGAGCAACTCGAAGCACTCACCCTCGCCGTCGCCGCCGACCTCCCCGTACTGCTGTGGGGTGAACCGGGCATCGGCAAGACCGCCGCCCTCACCCGGCTCGCCGAGTCCCTCGAGCTGCCGTTGACGACCGTCATCGCCAGCGTCCACGAACCCTCCGACTTCTCCGGCCTGCCCATCGTCGGCGACGACCCCGAGGTGAGGGGGGTACCCATGGCCCCACCCCGGTGGGCGGTGGAACTGGTCCGCGCGGGCCGCGGCCTGCTGTTCCTCGACGAACTGTCGACGGCCACGCCCGCCGTCCAGGCGGCGCTGCTCCGGGTCGTCCTGGAACGCCGCGTGGGCGCGCTGCGACTACCGCCGGGTGTGCGGATCGTGGCCGCCGCCAACCCGCGCGCCTCGGCGGCCGACGGCTGGGAACTGAGCCCTCCGTTGGCGAACCGCTTCGTGCACCTGCACTGGGTCCACGACCGCGAAGTCGTGGTCCGCGGCCTGGGTGGGGTCTGGCCACGGGCGGAACTTCCCCGGTTGGCGCCGGAACGGTTGCCGGAGGCGGTGGAGTTCGCGCGTCGCGCCGTCTGCGGCTTCCTCACCCTCCGTCCGAAGTTGATACACCGGCTACCCAACACCGAGACCCGGCGAGGCGGCGCCTGGCCGTCCCCTCGCAGCTGGGAGACGGCGTTGACCCTGCTCGCGTTCGCCACGGCGGCCTCGGTCTCCCGGGACGTCCTGGCCCTGCTGATCCGAGGCGCCGTGGGTGACGGCCCCGGTCTCGAACTGCTCGCCCACCTGGACCGCATGGACCTGCCGGACCCCGAGTCGTTGCTCGCCGATCCCGCCGTGGCCGACCTGCCGACACGGGGTGATCTGCGCCAGGCGGCGCTGGACGCCGTCGTCGCCGCCGTCGCCTCGCGGCCGCAGCGGGAACGCTGGGACGCGGCGTGGGCGGTACTGGTGCGGGCGTTGGAGACCGGCACCCCCGACCTGCTGGTGGCTCCGGCGTCTGCCCTCGCCGAACTCCGGCGCGACGACTGGGAGGTCCCCGAGTCGATCGACCGGTTGGCCGGAGTCGTGGGACTCGCCCGGCGGGCGGATCTGTCGGTGGCGGGGGCGAGCCGATGACCGAGACGACCACGCACCCCGGCCCGGCTTCACCGGCGCGGCACGCGGGGGAACACGGCCCGCGGCTGGACATGGAGAAGCTGCTGGCCGCGCGACTCCACGCCGTGAAGGTACGTCCCTACCTGGCCGACGCGCTGTTCGCGCTGCACGTGATCGAGGACCCGTCGGTGCCCACGATGGCCGTCGACGCCTACTGGCGCTGCTACGTCTCACCGGCGTTCGTGGCGCGGATGCCGGTGGACGAACTCGCCGGCGTGTGGGTGCACGAGGTCTCCCACCTGCTCCGCGACCACCACCGACGCGGTGAACGCCACGCGAACGCACACGGCGAGCACGGCCCCGGCGAGCGACTGCGGCGCAACATCGCCGCCGACTTCGAGATCAACGACGACATCTACGGGGACGGCCTGCCACAGCCGACCGGGGTGGCACTCCCGTCGATGCTGAACCTGCCGAACGGCCTGTTGATGGAGGAGTACCTCCACATGTCGTCGATGTCCGGGCTCGCCGCCGACCTGGCGTGGCTCGACTGCGGAAGCGGCGCCGACGGGCACGAACGCCCGTGGGAACTGGGAGCCGAAGGCGCCGAGGGCCTGAGCAGGCAGGAACGCGACAGGGTGCGGTTTCGGGTCGCGGAGGCGCTCAAGGGCCGCCCGGGGAACGCCCCGAAGGGGTGGCGTCGCTGGGCCGACGAGGCGTTCCACCCGCCGCAGCCGTGGCGGCAACTCCTGGGCGCCGCCATCCGTTCCGCCGTGGGGGCGCCGGGAGCCGGAGAGAACCACAGCTACCGGCGCCCCTCCCGCCGCGCGGCGAGCCTCCCGGGCGTCGTGCTACCCAGCCTGCGACGCACACCGCCGCGTGTCTGCGTCGTGATCGACACCTCCGCGTCGGTGAGCGACGCCGAACTCGGTGCCGCCCTCCTGGAGGTCACCGCGATCTCCCGCGCCCTGGCGGGCCGACGCGACCTGGTCTCGGTGATCTCGTGCGACGCGGCGGCCGGGATCGCCGTCCCGCTCTGCCGGGCGGAGGGCGTCACACTCACCGGCGGCGGTGGTACGGACCTGCGTTCCGGTTTCGCGCGGGCGGTCGCCGCCCGGCCCCGCCCGGACGTGATAGTCGCGTTGACCGACGGTCAGACCCCGTGGCCGTCCGCCCCGCCGCCGTGCCGGACCATCGTCGGGCTCTTCCCCCGGCCCCCACGGGCCGTCGACGAGACCGACCCCGACTACGAGCCGGACGTGCCGCCGGCGTGGGCGCATGTCGTCGACATCGGCTGAACACCGGAGGTGTCCGGCGCGGCGGGTATGTTTTCTCTCGCCGAACCCGGACGTCACAGGAGGTGCGATGGAGTTCCGGATCCTGGGGCCGCTCGACGTCCGTCGCGACGGTGAACCGGTGGCGGTGACCGGGCGGCACCGTCCCAAGATCCTCGCGATGCTGTTGCTCGGCTCCGGAGCGCAGATCCCGATGTACCGGCTCGTCGAGGCGTTGTGGGAACGACCTCCCGACACCGCGAAACGGCAGGTCCAGAACTCCGTGGCGGCGTTGCGTCGCATCCTGTCCGACGCCGGCCACGATCCGATCGAGTCGGTCGGCGACGGTTACCGCATCGTCGGAGCCGATGTGGACGTCGACCGGTTCCACGATCTGGCCCGGCGCGGCAGGGAACATCTGGCGTCCGGCCGTCACGGCGACGCCCACGCCGACCTGTGCGCGGCGCTCGACCTGTGGCGCGGCCCGGCCCTGGCGGACCTGCCGGGGAGTGTCCTCACCACGATGGCGGCCCACCTGGAGGAACAGCGACTCGCCGTCGTAGAGGACCGGCTGGCGACCGAGTTGGCCCTCGGGCAGTACGGCAGGGTGCTCGGCGAGGCGCGACGGCTGCTGGAGGAGAACCCCTACCTGCAACGCGCCACCGGACTGTTGATGGAGGCGCTGTGCCTGGCCGGGCGGGCGCCGGAGGCGCTTCGGGTGTACGAGGACATGCGGATCCGGCTCGCCGAGGAGTTGGGCACCGACCCCGACGAGGCGCTGCGCCGACTGCATCTGCGCATCCTCCGGCAGGAGGCGACCCCGGGCGGCCGCGACTCCACCGAGCCGCCGGCCACACCGGGCGCGGCCGGCGGACGGCCACCCGTCCGCGACCAGTTGCCCGCCGACGTCCACGGCTTCGTCGGGCGACGCGAACACCTCGCCACGCTGGACACCTTCGCCTACGCGGCCCACGACACCGCGGCCCCACCGGTGTTGCTGGCCGGAACCGGCGGCGTGGGCAAGACCGGCCTGGCGGTGCACTGGGCGCACCGGGCGTCGACCCGGCGCGCGTTTCCCGACGGCGGCCTGCACGTCGACCTGCAGGGGTTCGGCGGATCCCCGGTCACCGCCGCCGACGCGCTGCGGCAGTTGCTGCGGCAACTGGGAGTGGACGGTCAACGACTCCCCAACGACGCCGAGGAGGCCCGCGCGCTGCTGCGAGAACGCCTGGAGCGCGGCAGGTACCTCATCCTGCTCGACGACGCCTTCGACGCCGCACAGGTGAGGCCCGTACTCACCCCGGTCGCCGGTTGCCTCACGGTCATCACCAGCCGAGACCGGATGGACGGCCTGGCGGCACGAGAACGCGCCCGGCGGATCTTCCTGGACGAACTGCCGCAGTCCGAATCGGAGACCCTGGTACGGCAACTCGTCGGCGGCGCCGTCGTGGCCGCCGAACCGCAGGCGGTACGACGAATGGTGGAGCTGTGCGCCCGGTTGCCGCTGGCGCTACTGGTGGCCGCCGCCGGATTCCAGGCCGCCCACCCCGACACGACCCTCACGCAGTACATCGCGGAGCTGGAGACCGACCGGCTGGCCGCGCTCGCCGCCGGAGGAGACGACGCCACCGCCGTGGCGTCGGTGCTCTCCTGGTCGACCTCCCGGCTGTCGGAAGAGGACGCGCGGCGGCTGTGCCTGGTGGCGGTCCACCCGGGACCGCGTATGGACACGGCGGCTGCCGCCGCCCTGCTGGAGACCTCGGAACCGGAGGCGCGGCGTCTCCTGCGGGCGTTCGGCTCCGTGAGCCTGTGCGCGGAGTCCGGTCCCGGGCGGTTCGGCATGCACGACCTGTTGCGGGAACACGCCCTCACGCTCGCCCGCGACCTGGACGTCGACCTGCCGGCGGCCCGCCGGCGCCTGCTGCGTCACTACACCGAGCGGATCGACGCCGCGTCTCCGCAGTGGATACGCGCCGAACTCGCCGCCCTGCTGGCGTGCCTGGGATTCCCCGCCGACACCGCCATCGGCGACTACGCGGTGCGGCTGGGGAAGCAGCTCGCGGACCTGGCCTGCTTCCGAGAATCCCACACGGCCTATCTGGCCGCCCGACAGCACGCCGAACCGGGCGGCCTCACGTGGTTCCGCGCAGCCGCCGGTCTGGCGCGGGTCGCGCCGCTCTTCGGCGACGACCGCGACCACGCCTCGCAGGCCATCGCCGGGTTCCGCTCCCTCGGTGCGCTCGACGACGTCATCGTCACCCTGCGGATCGAGGCCGAGAACGCGGTCGCGGTCGGTGACATGGCGCGGAACACCGCGCTCAACCAGGAGGCGCTGGAGCTGGCGCGGCAGGTGGGGGACCGGCGAGCCGAGGCGGAGGTGCTCACCGCGATGGCGCTCGGGTACTCCGGAACCAGCGAGTACGAGACCCTGATCGAGTACGCCACTCTGGGCGCACGCCTGGCGCGTGAGGTGGGTGACCGTTCCACCGAGGCCAACGCCCGGCAGTATCTCGGAATGGCCGAACGACTGGCGGGCAGACTGCCCGAGGCCAAACTCCACGCGAAGGCGTCGCTGCGGCTGCACGAGGAGCTCGGCGACCTGCAGGGCGTGGCCCAGACCCACGGGCTGCTCGGGGAGATCTGCCGGGACGCCGGGGAGTACCGGGACGCCCTGCGGCACTGTCGGCAGGCGGTGGAACTGCAACGGCGCAACGAGGACTCCTACGAACTGGCGGTGTCACTCGTGTCGCTGGGCCGTGCCGCCCACGCCGCCGGGGAACACCGGATGGCGCGCGACGGATACACCGAGACGCGGACGCTGTGCGCCGAGCTCGGCAACGACATCGGAGTGTGCTTCGCCGACATCGGCCTGGCCGAACTGGACCACGACGCCGGTGCCCACGGCGCCGCAATCGCGCGGTTCCGTGAGGTCCTACGCCGGTTCGCCGACGTTCCGTATCCCGCCGGCGAGGCCCTCGCCCATGAGGGCCTCGGCCGCGCGCTGTCCGCCGTCGGTGACACGGCCGCGGCGCGATCGCATCTGACCACCGCCGCCGGACTCTATCGCGACATCGGTCAGGCCAAGGCGGCGAAGATCCAGGCGCTGGCCGATTCGCTGTCCGAGACCGTCGGCACCTCCCCGAGGCCGACCGGCCGAGCGTGATCTCCACGGTGCGCGGCCCCGCCATGCCGAGGTGGGATGCGACGGGATCCGTCGCCGACCGCCTCTCGGCCGCACCGTGCCGTCCGGTGTGGAGGTCGCCTCCCGAGATCGGGGCGCCCACGGTGTCGTTTCTGGAGAGGAAGTAACCGTGGACTGCGCACCGGGAGGCGACCTCCATGATGCCTCACGGACTCGTTCTGCGCCACCCGTCGCCGGTGGATCCCACGGGACGGCAGCCGCCGGGACACGGATTCACCGGATTCATCCCGTTCCGGCGGCGAGGAACGCCAGTACCCGCTTCGACAGCAGCGCGGCCGCCTCCGGATCGTAGTCGGGAAGCGAGGAGTCGGCGAAGAGGTGCTGGTCACCGGGGTAGACGAACAGTTCGGCGTCCGCAGTGGAACCGGCCAGTTCGCGCGCCGCCGGCAGGTCCTCGTCGAAGAACTCGTCGCCCTCCTTGCCGTGGATCTGTACCGGCACGCCCTTCGGCCACGCCTCCCCGAACTCCGTGACCGGGATGCAGGAGTACATGAGCAGTGCCCCACGGGCACCCGGCCGCGTCTGCGCGAGTCGTTGCGCGATGGTGACACCGAAGGAGAACCCCGCGTACACCAGGTCGGTGCCGAGCGGTTCTGCCGCGGCGGCTCCGCGTTCCCGGATCACGTCGAAGCCGGTGTCGCGCGCGAATCCGAAGCCCTCGTCGAGAGTGGCGAACGTCCGGCCGTCGAACAGGTCGGGGGTGTGCACGGTGTGCCCGGCCCGCCGCAGTTCCTCGGCGAAGGCCCGCACTCCGTCGGTCAGGCCCTGAATGTGGTGGTACAGCAGCACTTCTGCCATGTCGGCGTTCTCCCGTTCAATGATCGACATTATTGGAACGTTCCGTGATGGTAGTCTGTTCAACCATGGTCGACAACCCCCCGGACTACGAACTGGCCGATCGGATGGCGTTGACCACCGCCGCCCAGGTGAAGGCCATCGGCCACCCACTCCGCACCACGATCCTGCAGCTGCTCCACGAACGCGCCGCGACCGTGACCGAACTGGCGGCGGCCGTCGAACGACCTAAGAGCACCGTCGCCCACCACGTGGACGTGCTCACCCGCAACGGCCTCCTCCAGGTGGTGCGTACGCGCAGAGTCCGCGCGATCGAAGAGCGCTTCTACGGGCGCACCGCGCGCATGTTCCATGTGGCGGCCGAGCCTTCACCGGCAGGTGGGGAGGAGTCCGGCGACTTCAACGACTTCGAGGTGGCGGCACGCGAATCCGCCGCGGCCTTCGGGCAGGGGAGACTCTGGGGCTTCATCCGGCACGCACGCATTTCGGAGGAGCAGGCGTCCCGGTTCTGGGAGAGGATGGCCGAACTGGTCGCCGAGTACGACCGGCTGCCGCGATCCGGTGAGACGATGTACGGCTTCGCGATCGGCATCTACCCCACCGACCACCCGACGCTTCCGGCGCCGGAATGACCCGGCGGGCTACCCCGCCGCCGTCGAGAGGGGATACTCCATCGACACGCCGTCCAGGAACACGCCGTTCGGCAGTGGAATACGGGTGGATCGCAGCTCACGGAAGCCGAAGGACCGGTACAGCGGTACGCCGGGCAGTGTGGCCATGAGGACCAGCGCCCCGAACCCCTCGGCCCGGGCGGCCTGCTCACACCTCGCGAGGATCGCCCGTCCCAGCCCACGGCGGGTCCAGTCGCCGCGTACGAACATCGCGCGTACCCGCGCGGGCTCCGTCGCCGGATCGAGCATCCGGTCGTCGGTGGGCGCCGCACCCGAACCGGTGTAGAGCTTGTCCCGTCTGCTCCAGCCGCCACAGGCGACGATCTGCCCGCCGGCCTCGTGGACGTAGTAGGTGCGGTCCTCGATCAGCACGGTGTCGGGCTCGGTCAGGTACCGGGCGGCCGCCGCCGTTTCGCGGTCGTCGTGGAACAGCGGGAAGACCTCCCGCACCGATCTCCGCATGAGCGCGCCGATCGCCGGCACGTCCGACTCCACCGCCTCACGCAGCATCGGAATCCCCTTCCGAAGACATCGACGACCGACCTCATCCTAAGCCGGAACCGCGCACGACACCACCGGCGCCGCCACCGTGCCCGGCACCTCACGGCAGTGGTGCGGACGCGTTTCCGACGGTATGGCCCGACGCGCGTTCACACCGAGCCGCCGTCGTCTTCTCCGGAATGAGCACCCGTCGGTCACTCACCGGATCGACGGGTGCCGGTCATCCGAGCGTCGGCATGGCCGGAGAATGAGGAACGCGAGGCGACAGGCGTAGCAGGACTCGCCGCAGCCGCCGCCACTCTCGTTGACACATGAGCACCTCGTCGATGAAGCGGCGATCCGACTCGGCCACCTGAACGAACAGGATCAGTGCATCCCGCATCGCCGTCTGCACTCCAGGGAGGTCGCTCGATCCGGCCGGACCGAACGGCGACGTGGCATCCAGCCTACGCGCCTTCGCGACCGAGTCGGCTACGGCCGGACTGTACTCTCGGTTTCGCACACCGAACCCGTCCAGTTCAGTCCGAAAAGGATCTCCTTGTCGTTCAGCTACTTCCTCTACATATCGGACTCCAAGGTGGACATGATCCTGCCGCAGTTCGACTCCCGGCCGATCGGGGAGAGTCAGACCGAGATCGCGTTCGACCTGGAGGTGCTCAGTGTCAGGCGGGCGAGGACGACCACCGGCGGAGGTCGGATCGCACGACTCGAACGCGTGCTCCGTCATCTTCAGGACGGGGAACTGCTCGGCACCATCGATGAGGGGAACGCCTTCTTCTGGGCCACGATGCCGATGCGCTGGGACATCGTTCACACCGAGACAGGCGGTCGTATCGCACTGTTCGGGGGGCGTCCCGATGCGACGACGGTGGTGCTGAGCGGGTCGAGTCGCCACCTCATAGGCTGGCAGCCAGCCGACGCAGGCGCATCTGGATCGAACGCGCCTGCGCTCATGGAGGGGATCGAAGTCGCCTCGCCGGCGGAGGACGCGCAGTTGCTCCAAGCCGTCACGCACGAGAGCTCTCCCCAACTCGACGTCTTCTCCACCGTGCGGTCCGCGGTCTCGCGGATGTCCGGACCGGAACAGCGAGTCGAATTCGTGGCGAAGGTACTGGCCCGAGACTCCGACACGATTCTGGCGACCCCGGTCTACGTGGCGCTCCTCGACTGACGTGGTCGTATCGCATTTCAAGCCCTGGGCCACTGTGCAGGAAATCAGATCCGGCAGGGCGAGGCATTCGCGTTTCTACGGAACGAGCAACAGACCGGTCCCGATGTGAGGTTGGCCGGTGATCAGGGAAGGATCGATCAATGAGTGAGAGTTCTGGTGAACAGTGGTTGCGCGAAGGCGCATGTCAGTCGATTCAGAAGTACCGTGCCGGCAAGATCACACTCCGGAGTCTGGTCAATGACCTAAGCTCGATTTTTTTGGAACTCGAGGAACTTCCATATGGCGAGGAGCTTCGCTCACAGTGGTGGGAACTTGAGCAGATCTATGCTGTCGCACTTGATCGGGGCTATCTTCACGAACTGCCTCGCCAGGACGAACTGGACATCCAGGAGACCCTCGATGTGTTGGAGCGGCTGCTGAGTTAGACATGCCGTCGCGAGTATGAGGCATCACGACTAGACGCCCTGATGGCCGATCGCGCTTCCGGTGCGGCTCCGTCGGTTCGCGCGAGCGAGCGAAGTCGCCGGGTCGGAATTCCGCCTGACCTGGAAGTGGGAGTGCGCATGCACCCGGATGGCAGCACTACACCGGACGAAGGCGTACTCCAGTTGAAGACCGGGAACGTATCGCGAGGCGTCGGCACCATCACCGGAAGATTCCTCCTCTCCTGCTCAGTTCCGGTTGAGGCCGTGTTTCCGTGTGTCCAGGGCGAACTTGAAGTGGCTCTCGGCTTCATCGATCACCTTCGTCGGTGTCGAGGGGTCGAAGACTCGGAGCAAGGAGAAGCGGAAGCTCGTGGGATCGATCCTGCGCAGTTCGATGTTCCCGCCATGTCCGTTGGACGTGTAGGCGCTCCACCGTTGCCTGATGCTCTCCGCGCCGTCGGCCTTGCCCACGTACTGGCGGCCGTCACGGGTATCGGTGATGAGATAGACGCCCACCACAGAGGACAGCGCCGTCCGCCACGCCGCGTATCGGTGTTCGCGCATCACCGCGTGGAGCTTCGCATGACTGAGGACGAGTCGGTCGAAGCCGGGGAACGGTTCCGGCTGAGCGTCGGCGATCTCCACCACCGGGTACCCGGCCGCCGTGGGCCCGTTGAGCCGCCATGTCCGCGGTGATCTCCATCCGATTACGAGCCGGTTCCTCAGGTCTGCCAGGTGATCGGTCTCTACGAGGTCGAACGTGCGCAGGGAGCCGTCGTCTGAGACCTCGCCCCGGTTGTCTATGACGGACCACAGGCGCGCCCGGTTCCCACCTTCGGGCATGAACACGACCCAGAGGCGGGGCGGGACCGGGGGAAATTTCCGAGGCTTCGCCGACTGCCGACTCGTGTAGGCGAGGATCTCCTCATCGGTCGAGTCGGCGTGGACGCCCCGCAGTCCTGTGTCGGCGTGTTCCTGGACGTACGCGTGGCGGATCACCAGGCATCCCGCTGGTTCGATGCCTGCGCTGCCGAGGACGGCGCCGAGTGTCAGTGTCATCGGAGGTCTCTGCTCTCGTTCTCGCCGGTCCGAGCGCGGTGAGCCTGCCGGACGCCTCTTGGTTGTGCACGGCCACGTCGCGGAGGGACTTCCACGGCCCTGCGTGGGGCCGGCCGCGGTCACCCACATGCGGAACCGCCCCGCTCAGGTGAGTAACAACGGTATCCCTCCCTTGAGACACATCGTTTCTCGGATGGTCCATGGCGAGTTCTCCGCTTTCAACCCACTGCTCCCTCCGAGCGTGCGGGGAGCAGCACGTGACGCTGTTCGCCGCTGGACCGGCAAGGGACCATCCCCGGGCGTGCCGGTTGTCGACGCCGGGCGGCGAGCCGGATCCGTTAGTTCACAATCTGACATCCTGTTCGATACGCCGAGACGTGCGATCACCCTGGAGGTCTGCTGATGGGTTCCGAATTGATCACGGCCACGGCACTCGACGGCACAGGTGTGCGTGCGTTCGACGAGGGCCGTGGCCCGGTGATCCTGTTTCTCCACGGCGGCATGGACGAGGGTGCGTCCTGGAAGAAGGTCGCCGCTCGACTCGCGTCGCGATTCAGGGTGCTGCGCCTGCATCGCCGACAGTATCGGCGGGACCTCAAGGCACGTGAAGCGTGCACGATGGCCGAGGAGGTCGCGCATGTGCGTGCACTCGTGGAGTCGATCGACGAGCCGATGCTCATCGTGGGGCACTCGTCCGGCGCGGTGCTGGCGTTGGAGGCGCTCGTGGCGTTGCCCGAGGCGTTCGCGGGCGCCGTGCTGTACGAACCGCCCTGTGTGGTCGGACCGCCGCTCGGTGGGGAGGCGTTGACGCGGGCGCAGGCCGCCATGGCCGCCGGAAGGCCGGGTAGGGCGCTGGCCGTCTTTCTGCGTGACATCGTGCGGGCGCCCGCATGGACGGCATGGATGACGGGCGTCTGTGTTCCTGTGTTTCCCCAACTGGCTCGCCTCGCTCCGCACCAACTCGACGACTGCGAGGCCATCGACGGACTCGGTCTTCGGCTCGATGCGTACGCGAGAATCGGTGTGCCCGTCGTCCTGCTCGGCGGTGAACGCAGTCCGGCCCACCTGGGCGAACGGCTGGATGCGCTGGAACGCGCCATACCGGAGACCGAACGTGTGCGAATGCGCAGGCAAGGTCATGCGGCGAACAGCCTCGCCCCGGGCAAGGTGGCCGAGATCGTCGGCGAGTTCGGCGACAGGGTGATGCGAAGGCCGTCCCGATGAGCCGGGCTCCCCTTCTAGTCGTCGGCGTGTGGTGGACCGGGGAACCGTATGCCGATGCGTGTGACGCAACGATGTAACGGACCGCAACGAAGGCCGGCAAGGCGGCATGAGGATGCCGAAGCCGAACCATTGCGTGAGCTGCGTCGCCGATGTGGTATCGAGAGTACAGAGGTGGCTTGCCGGAACCCGGCGTTGGGGGTTTCGATCCTGGCCGGGGTGCCGGCCGGGGTGCCGCGCCGCCGGTGGACGTCAATACATGGCATGTTCAAGGGTCTCTGGCCCGACGATAGGCCGATGGGCGAAGTCCGGCCAGTCATTAGGTGGGGCTTGTGTCGCGTTGGTGGGTTCAGTCCGGCAACGAACTCAGGAACCATTCGGGAACAGGCACTCGCATCGAGTGCTCTGACCTGGCATTTCGTGGTGGTCGATACTGGGATTGAACCAGTGACCTCTCCGGTGTGAACGGAGCGCTCTCCCGCTGAGCTAATCGACCGTGGGACGTCGACAACTGTACCCGAGTCCTTCGCCGGACCGTCACAGGGGTGGGGTGAGTCGAGACGTGTCCGATTCCGGCCGGGTGGGGGAGCCGATCCGGCTGCGGCGGCTTGGGATGATCACGCCATGGCCTGTGGGACGTCGCGCCGCCGATCCGCGTTCGGGCGGACGTGCCCGTGCGGGAACACCCCCGTGAGCGCGGCGGATCGGCGCGCCGCCCTGCGGTACCGGTGTGAGGCGCCGACACGGTGCCGCCCGGTCGGCAGCGTGGTGGCCGCTCCGTGCCGCCGACTCGGCAGTGAGGCGGCCGCGTGAGTCGCCCGGTCGCGCTCAGCGCCGCCCGGTTCGGTCGTCCGGCCGACGTGTTGCGCCTGGTGCCGGTGCTCCCGCCGCCCCTGCGTCCCGGTCAGGTGCGGGTCGCGATGTCGATGTCACCGGTCAACCCGTCCGACCTCATACCGGTCACCGGCGCGTACGCCACCCGGACTGTCCTGCCCTTCGTGCCCGGATTCGAGGGGGTCGGCCGGGTCGTCGGGAGTCGTGCCCCGGGCCTGCCGGTCGGGCGGCGGGTCATCCCGATCGGGTCGGCCGGTGGATGGCAGACCGTCAAGACGACCGACGCCGACTGGTGTGTACCGGTCCCCGACGACCTCGACGACCGGGTGGCCGCCACCTCCTACGTCAATCCGTTGACGGCGGTCTCCATGGTCGAATCGCTCGCACTCCACCGCCCCGAGGTCGTCGCGGTCAACGCGGCGGGTTCGGCGACGGCCGGCATGGTGGCGGCCCTGTTGGCGGCGCGCGGAGTGGAGGTGATCGGTGTCGCCCGGCGGTCGCCGGGAGCCCCGAGGGCCGGATTCCATCGTTTCGTGGACGTCTCCGCCGATCCGGACGCGGTCGATCGACTGCCCCGGTGTGACGCGGTGTTCGACTGTGTGGGCGGGCGCGACGGTGCCCGGCTGGCCGCGCGGTTGCGGCCCGGCGGTGTTCTGTTCCACTACGGACTGTTGTCAGGTGAACCCCTGCCGCGGTCGGTCGTGTCTCGCCCGGACGTGACGGTCGAGTTCTTCCGGCTGCGGGACCGGGTCCACCGGATGGAGCGGGGTGCGCTGCGGAGCGCCTTCGACGAGGTGTTCGACCTGTTGCGGCGCGGGGTGTTCCGGACCTCCATCGCGGCGGAGTACCGGCTCACCGCGTGGCCGGTGGCGCTGCGGCATGCGTTGCGACCGGCGGTCGGAGGCAAGATCCTGCTGCGTCCTTGAGCGCTGCCTAAACCCACCGGCATCGGTCCACTCCGGATCGCCGGGTGTTGTACAGACACATTAGAATCGATGAGAAGCGTTGGTGTTGAAGCGAACCCGTACTCGATCCATTATGGATGACTTATGGACGACTCTGTGGTGTGATCATGTCGTGACCCCTAGTCTGTAACGAGCCGCTCGCCGGCGGTGTTGGCGAAGGGAGCACGCGAATGCCGGAACCGGTTGCCGACGACCCGATCCTGTCGATCGCCAGTCCGGAGGCGCTCGTCGATCCTCACGCCGCGTACGCCCGCCTCAGGGCCGAACGGCCGGTCTTCTTCTATCCACGTCTCCACTCGTGGATGTTCACCCGCCACGCCGACTGCGTCGACGTCCTGCGCGACACTGCGAACTTCGCCGCCGACTGGCGCAGGGTGGGCGAGGAGATGCCACCCCGCGCCGTCAACATGCTGACCCTCGACCCGCCCGAACACACCGCCGTACGGCGACCGTTCATGGCCGCACTGCGCGAACAGCCGGCCGCCGGGCTGGACGGGATGGTGCGGCACCACACCGAGGCGTTGCTGACACGCCTCGCCGGCCGTCCCTCCTTCGACTTCGTCGCCGACCTCGCCGAACCCCTGTCGTTGGCCACCATCTGCGGTTACCTCGGAGTCCCCGAGCCGGACGGTGGCTGGCTCAGCGGAGTCGGCCGCGTCGTGGGGGCCGGAATGGACGCCGGACTGTGGCCCGAACGTGCCGCTCCCGTCCAGCAGGCGCAGCGTGAACTCGGCACCCTCGTGGACGGCTGGCTCGCCGACCCGCCGAGCCGAGGTGTGCTCGGCGCGGTCGTCTCCCACGTCGCCGACTCCGGGATCGATCCGATGGTGCTGTCGAACACGGTGCGCGGACTGCTGTTCAGCGGATACAGCTCGGGCAGCAAACTGCTGTCCCTGTTGGCGATCGCCCTGTTCCACCACAAGGCGGCCACCCTCGACGGATTCCGGGCCGCCGACCCGGCTCGGGCGATCGACGAGGTGGTCAGGTACTGCTCACCCATCCACGCGGTCGCTCGTGCCTGCGTCCACGACACCCGCGTCGGCGACACCGAGGTGAAGGCGGGGCAGGCGGTGACCCTGCTGCTGGGCGCGGCGAACCGGGATCCCGACAGGTTCCCCGAACCGGACCGGATGCTCCTGGACCGGCATCCGAATCCGCACCTGGGGTTCGGTCGCGGCCCGAAGTCGTGCCTGGGGTCGCCGTTCAGCGTGGTGCTGATCCGCGCCGTGCTCGACCTGTTGGCCGAACGGTATCCCGACACCCACGCCGTGAACGCGCCCGAGTACCACCCGAACCTGACGCTGCGCAGTCCCGCCCGTTTCGAGACGGCGCTGCGATGACCGCTCCACGACCGCGAGGCGGCCGGTCATGAGGGTCGTCGGCGCCGCGTTCGGCCGCACCGGAACCTCCTCGGTCCGGACCGCACTGGAGACGCTGGGACTCGGCCCGGTGCACTACATGCGGATGCTGGCCGTCGATCCGGTTCACGCCCGTGGCTGGTCCGCCCTGGCGTCCGGCGAGCCGGGCGTCACGGCCGCCGGGCTGCTCGCGGGCTACCGGTCCAGTGTGGCCTGGCCCGGCAGCCGCTACTGGCGTGACCTCGCCGCGGCGTTCCCCGACGCCAAGGTGCTGCTGACCGTCAGGGACCCCGACACCTGGTACGACAGCGTCCACGCCACCCTGTACCGCACCCGCCCGGCGCGGCCACGGACCGCCGCCGACCACGCCATCGAACACATCGTATGGCGGGGCACCTTCGGCGGACGCTTCGCCGACCGGTCCCACGCCGTCGCCGTGTACCTGCGGCACAACGAGGAGGTCCGCGCCGAGGTGCCGCCGGACCGGCTGGTCGAGTGCGATCCCGCCCGCGGCTGGGAGCCGCTGTGCGCCGGCCTGGGTGTGGCCGTACCCGACGCCCCTTTCCCACACGTGAACACCACCGGCCAGTACCTCGACCGTGCCGCCGCCGCCGGGGCACTCCCCGGCCGGCCGTCACCCCGTCACCAGGAGGACGCATGACCCCCGTTCCCGACCTGACCGTCACCGCCGACACCGACCCCTACGGTGCCGTCGCCGGACTCTACGACCTGCTGCACGTGGGGCCCGGCTCCGCCGAGCTGGTCGGGTTCTTCGCCGACATGGCGCCCGAGGGCGGTGACGCGCTGGAGATCGGCCCCGGCACGGGACGGATGACCATGGCGGTCGCGCGGCGGGCGGGCACGGTGACGTGCCTGGAGAGGTCCCCGACGATGCGGGCGGTGCTGCTGACCAAGCTCGCCGCCGATCCGGGGCTGCGCGACCGGGTCACGGTCCTGGATGTCGCGGCACCGGGATTCGACCTGGGCCGCCGGTTCGACTACGTGTACCTGTCGGCGGTGTACGAACACGTGCCGCCGACCGCGCGGCCCGCCCTGTTCGAGACCCTGGCGGCGCATCTGGCGCCCGGCGGCGTGCTGGCCATGGACATGGTCGAGGACGAGGTGATACCCGACCTGGACGAGCACGAGGTGCGGGCGGCGGTGCAGGGCGAATGCCGGTACACGTTGTCCACCGAGGTGCGGCCGGTCACCGACGACCTCGCGAGGGTCAGGCACGTCTACCGGACGTGGTCGGCGGGGGAGGAGATCGGCCGCCACGTCGTGGAACGTGATCACCACATGCACCGGCCCGCCGGAGTCGTGGCCGACCTCGCCGCGGCGGGACTCGTCCCCGTCGGTGGCACGGCGATCGAGAAGAGCGGTACGCCGTTGGACGACAAGGGCACGCTGGTCGCCCGACTCGCCCACGACCGCTGAGGCTTCCGGGCGCCGACGGCGAACCGGAGGAGTGTGAACGCCACACGGTCCTGAAAGGAGGTGTGCCATGCGTTACTGGTACTGAGGACGGCGGTCGGTGCCGGCGTGCGTGCCGGTGACCGACATGCCCTGAACTGCCGTCCGCCCGGCCCGGCATCGGTGCGCCTCGGACGACGACATCGAGCACGTGGGCCGGACGGCGATCCGGCAGCTGTCATGACCGTGGCCCGGCACGGCCGCCGGGCCACGGCATCACCTCGCCGAACCATCCCCGGAGGAACCATGATCGACCACCCCACGGACTGGCGGGCGCTTCCCCCGGCGGTCCGGCTCGCCCGCCGTTACGACGCCGCCGAACTGGCCGCCGAGGTGGCCGAGCTGCGACGCCGCCCCTGGCGGGCGCAACGCGCCATCGGACAGGACGGGATGCGGCGGCAGTCCGACATCGACTGGACCATCCTGCCGTTGCGGAGTCCCGGCGGCGACCCGTTGCGCACCGACGCCGGTGGCGCCGGACTGGTCGAGCACGCCGAGACCCCTCACCTCGACGGCGCACCGGCGCTGCGCCGGTTGATCCGGGAGTTCCCGGCCGGTCTGCTCGCCGTCCGTCTCATGGCCCTGGGGCCCGGCGTGGAGGTGGCCGAACACCGCGACGCCAAGTGCGGCATGCCCTGGGGCGTGGTGCGGTTGCACGTCCCGGTGGTCACCAACCCGGGGGCGACCGTCGTCATAGACGGCCGGTCGTTCCACTGGGAGGCCGGACGGCTCTGGTTCGGGGACTTCGACCGTCCACACCTCGTGGCCAACACCGGCACCACGGCACGGGTCCACCTCGTGTTGGACTGCCTGGTCGGCAAGGAACTGCTCGACCTGTTCCCGTCCGGATACCTCGGCGGGATCGCCGTGGAGGACGTGGTCCTGGCCCGCGCACCGGTGCCGCTCACCCCGGGTGAACGCGACGCGTTGCGGTGTCGTTTCCCCCTACCGCGACGATTCCTCGAGTGGTCCGAAGAGGAACCCGTGGCGCCGGCCGACGCGACCGTGCCCGCCGAGATCGTCGTCACGCCGGACGGCCCCGTCCTGGTGGTGGAGGGCACGCCACGATTCGGTCTGGTACACCTCGGCGGCGGAGACCTCCGTCTCGCCGGCTGGACCGAGGAGCGGGTCCTGACGGTCGATCCCGGGCGTGACGGCATGCGCGTCCGCACGACGACACGATGTGGACGCGACGCGGCGGTGACGAAGTGCGCGGCCGAACCCGTGACCGGCGGTCCGTGATGTCCGGCGGGCCGAGGGTGCTGGTCGTCGGTGGGGGACTGGTGGGGTTGTCGTGCGCGGTCTTCCTGGCCTGGCACGGTGTCCGCTGTGTACTCGTCGAGCGGCACGCCGGCCTGCTCAGCCATCCTCGGCAGCGCAGCCTCTCGATACGCAGCATGGAGTCGTACCGGCAGGTCGGTCTGGAACCGGCGTTGCTGGCGGATCGGCTGCACCTGCCGGGTCCCGCCGACTACGTGTCGGTCCGGGCGGACAGCCTCGCGGGCCGGCACGAGGCGGTCGCGCTCCACGTCGACGTCGCCGCGGGGGCGGACCTGAGTCCCTGCGCCGGCCTGCCCATCGACCAGGACCGGGTGGAGCGGCTGCTGTGCCGCCGCGCGGTCGAACTGGGTGCGCGGGTGAGGTTCGGTGTCGAACTGACGGATCTGCGGCAGGACCGCCATCACGTGTCGGGCGTCCTACGTGTCGCCGGAGCGGAACCCGAGCCCGTCGAGTGCGACTATCTGGTCGCCGCGGACGGGGCGGACAGCCCCATCCGCCACGCGCTGGGTGTGGCGTCGACCGATTCGGGCGGAGAACGTCGCATGCTGACCGCGTTGGTCGCCGCCGACCTGCGGCCCGCGCTGGCGGGGCGCACGGTGGACATGGCCTACCTGTCCCGTCCGAGACCGGGCACCTTCCTCATGTCGCTGGGACGCGACGCGCACCGTTGGGTGTTCGGCACCGTGGACGAGGCGGGAGACGACGTCGGTACCTGCGTGACCCTGGTGCGGCAGGCGGTAGGTGTGCCCGACCTGCCGGTCACGTTGTTGCCCCAGCTTCCGGGGAGCGACCGAAGGGTCATGCGGTTCCGGGTCGGCGCGTCGGTTGCCGACCGGTACCGGGTGGGAAGAGTGTTCCTCGCCGGTGACGCGGCACACGTCATGCCGCCCACCGGCGGATTCGGGGGTTCCACCGGTGTGGAGGACGCCCGGAACCTGGCGTGGAAACTGGCGACGGTGGCGCTCGGCCGGGCGGGCGACGGCCTGCTCGACAGTTACGAGGCCGAGCGGCGTCCCGCCGCGACGGCGGCGTTGGCGCAGGCGACGGCACGTGCCGGGCACCGGTTCGGTTCCGGCGGCGGCGCCACCGAACCCATCGTGGACCGGAACGACGTACTGCTGGGTTTCGGATACCGCTCGAACGCGGTGGTCACGGGACGGCCGCCGCCGGTGGTGTCGCCGGCGGCCTCTCTCACCGGCCGACCGGGAACCCGGGCACCGCACGTGTGGCTGGCCGACGGCAGATCCACCGTGGACCTGTTCGGTGACCGCTTCGTGCTCCTGACGGCCGGCGACGCGCTGGGCTGGCGGCGGGTGACACGCCGCGCGCCGGTACCCGTGGACGTGCACGGCTGCGGTGGCGAGGTGGCCGGGGTCTACCGGTTGGGGTCTTCGGAGGGGGTGTTGGTGCGTCCCGACGGCGTGGTCGCCTGGCGGGGGGATCGTCCGGAACCGGAGGTCTTCTCGGCCGTCCTGGCGCGGGTGTTGAGCCTCCCGGCCCCGGTCTCCTCACCGTGACGGGTGGACACCCGGTTCACCGCGGTGAGGAGACCGTCCCGTTCGGACCGTTACCGCGGAGTCGGCGGTTCCGCCTGGATCCGGCCGAGTGGTGTCCCCTGCCGTCCGCTGCGGTCGTCACGGGTGGGACGTACGCCTCCCGGCGGATTCGCCCGCGATGCGCGGCGGCGATCCGGACCGGACACTCATGCAGATACGGGGGAGGGGTATAGCGGAAATCACAGTGGCGGACTGGTCGATCTATACCCCCAGGGGGTATAAATGCGGTGGCGGGACGACCGCCGAGACCGCGACCGCCGCAAACGGCTCGACGGCGGCGCACGGTCACCTATGGTCGGCACAGGTCGAGTCCGGAGGGAAGGTCACGATGACGCAGCACCCACAGCACGGAGAGCACGGCACGGGCGCCGAGCCGCCACCCGCTGTACGGGAGGCTCACTCCGGCCACGACGCCCACGGCGGTGCCTCCGGCCACGCCACGCACGACGCCCACGGCGGTGCCTCCGGCCACGACGCCCACGGCGGCCATGACAAGCACGCCGGTCACGATCCGGACGTCTTCCGCCGCAAGTTCTGGCTCAGCCTGGTCCTCACCGTCCCCATCGTGATCACCAGCCACATGATCATGGAGTGGTTCGGATACCGGATCGACTTCCCCGGGGTGGAACTCGTCGGGCCGGTGTTGGGAACGGCCGTGTTCCTCTACGGTGGTTGGCCCTTCCTCGTCGGTGCCTGGCAGGAGGCCCGCGACCGCGCGCCCGGGATGATGCTGTTGATCAGCCTGGCGATCACCGTGGCGTTCCTGGCCTCGCTGGCGACGAGTCTGGGCCTGTTCGGGCTGGACTTCTGGTGGGAACTGGCCGCGCTGGTCACCATCATGCTGCTGGGACATTGGCAGGAGATGAAGGCGATCGGGCAGGCGCAGGGCGCACTGGCCGCACTTGCGGCGCTGCTTCCCGACGACGCGGAGCGGGTGACCGGATCGGGAGTGGAGACGGTGCCGGTGTCCGCGTTGGCCCTGGGCGACGTCGTCCTGGTGAGGTCGGGCGGCCGGATCCCCGCCGACGGCGTGATCACCGAGGGGCAGGCCGAACTCGACGAATCGATGATCACCGGGGAGTCCCGGCCGGTCCGCCGAGAACCGGGTGACAAGGTGGTCGCCGGGACCGTGGCGACCGACTCGGCGATCCGCGTCAGGATCGAGGCCGTCGGAGGTGACACGGCGCTGGCAGGGATCCAGCGCATGGTCGCGCAGGCGCAGAGTTCCGGTGGCCGGGTCCAGGTGCTCGCCGACCGGTTCGCCGCACTGCTGTTCTACATCGCGGTGGCCGCGGCGGTGGTCACCTTCGTGGCGTGGGCGTTGGCGGGAAGCCTGTCGGAGTCCGTGGTCCGGACCGTGACCGTCCTCGTGATCGCGTGCCCCCACGCCCTCGGGCTCGCCATTCCGCTGGTGATCGCACTGTCGACGGCCGTCGCCGCCAAGGCGGGGATCCTCGTCAAGGACCGGCTCGCGCTGGAGCGGATGCGCACCGTCGACGCGGTGTTGTTCGACAAGACCGGCACCCTCACCAAGGGAAGCCACACCGTCAGCGGGGTGGCGGCGGTGAGTGGCAGGGACCGGGACGAGGTCCTGGCGATCGCCGCGGCGGTCGAATCCGACAGCGAACACCCGTTGGCGCGGGCGATCGTCGCCGCCGCCCCACAGGACCGTCCGGTCGCCACCGAGTTCGGTTCGCTGACCGGGCGTGGTGTCGAGGCCACCGTGGACGGTGTCCGTTACGCGGTCGGTGGACCGGCGTTGCTGCGGGAACTCGGTGTGGCCGCTCCCGAGGAGCTCGCCGCCCACGCGGCCGAGTGGTCGGGCCGAGGCGCGGCGGTGTTGTACCTGTGGCGGTTGACGGGTGACCGGCCGACCGCCCTGGGGGCCATCGCCCTGGAGGACGAGGTCAGGCCCGAGGCCCGGGAGGCGATCCGTCAGTTGCGTGAGCAGGGTGTCGGCAAGATCGTGATGATCACCGGAGACGCCCGCCCGGTGGCCGAGGCGGTCGCCGCCGACCTCGGATTCACCGCGCAGGACGAGGTGTTCGCCGAGGTGTTGCCCGCCGACAAGGACCGTGCGGTGGCCGAGTTGCAATCCCGGGGCCTGGTGGTCGCGATGGTCGGCGACGGCGTGAACGACGCACCGGCGCTGGCCCGGGCCGACGTCGGAATCGCCATCGGCGCGGGGACCGATGTGGCCATGGAGTCGGCGGGTGTCGTACTGGCGTCCTCGGATCCGCGTGGTGTCACGGGTGTCCGGCGGCTCTCGGCGGCCTCGTACCGCAAGATGCGCGAGAACCTGGCGTGGGCGGCCGGATACAACGTGGTGGCGATCCCGTTGGCCGCCGGTGCGTTGGCCTGGGCCGGGATCGTGCTCAGCCCGGCCGTCGGTGCGGTGCTGATGTCGGTGTCGACCATCGTGGTCGCGGTGAACGCGCAGTTGTTGCGCCGGGTCAGGCTCACGCCCGAGGACTGAGTGCGACGGCGGGCCGGTGGAGTCATCGGCCCGCCGTTCGACGCCGACGGTCCACTGAGAGAGGACGTGGGCGGGTTCCGGACCGCCGGAAGTCTCCCGCCGTGCCCCGTCACGGCACGGGGCCGCTCCGGTGTGACCTCGGCGACGAAGCATGGCATGTGGACACCCCACCGTGGTCGAATTGCGGAGGACGGGCACCCGCTCCAGACCGGAGGGTCGCGATGACGCCTGTACAGTCCTGTTCCGCCGTCTACGTGACGGATCCCCACCGCATCCGGATCGATGTCGCGCCGGCCTTCTCGTCGTCGCCGCATCCGGTACGGAAGGGCGCGTGGTGACGGTGGGCAGGACCGCGGTCGGACGCGCACCGCTGTCACGTCGCGACCGGGTCGGCGCCGTACTGGTGACGGTGTTGTCGCTCCAGCTCATGTGGCCCCCGTTGACGGCGGCGGCATGGGAGGCCACGACGGTCTCACGGTTCTTCGCGGTGCTCTGCGCGACGCTGTGGGTGTCGCTGTTCTACCAGGGGGTCGCGTTGTTCGTGTCGGTGACGGTGTCGTCCCTGCTGTCGTCGGTGTGGCGGCCGATGGGAGTCGTGTTGATCCCCGCGGCGTGCGCGGTGGCGCCGGCGATGCTGTTGCCGGCATGGCCGGCCGTACTGGTGCCGGTGACCGTGGTGTACGCGGCGATCGGTGTCATGGCGGCCTATCTGTTGCGGTGTTGGCCCGGCGTTCGCGCGACGTCGCCGTCCTGACCGTGTCGCCCCGAACCGCGCCCTCACCCGCCGGGCGGCGTTACGGTCATGCCCATGAACGACACGGCCGCGCTCTACGGAACCCTGCGACGCATCGCCGAGACGGTGGGGCGGGCCGAACCGGCCGGCCGGGTGGCGCATTACATCCCGGTACTGGCCGAGGCCGACCCGGCCCGGTTCGGCATGGCCTTGGCGTTCCCGGACGGCGAGACCATCGGCGTCGGGGAGTGGCGTCACCGGTTCTCGATCCAGAGCATCTCAAAGGTGTTCGCCCTGGTGTTGGCGCTGGCCCACCGGGGTGAGCACCTGTGGACGCGGGTGGGGCGGGAGCCGTCCGGTAACCCGTTCAACTCCCTGGTGCAGTTGGAGTACGAGCAGGGGATACCGCGCAATCCGTTCATCAACGCGGGCGCGCTCGCCGTGACCGACGAGTTGTTGGACCACACCGACCAGCCCTGCGAACTGATGCGGGACTTCCTGCGTGAGGAGTCCGGGGCGCCCGATCTCGACTTCGACCAGCGGGTCGCGGACTCCGAGGCCGCCCACATCGACCGCAATGCCGCGCTCGGTCACCTGATGGCCGACTACGGGAACCTGCGGCACCCGGTTCCGCAGGTGCTGCACCACTACGTGCGGCAGTGTGCCGTGGAGATGTCCTGTGAGGAGGTCGCGCGCGCCGGCGGTGTGGTGACCCGGCACGGCCTGCGGGCGGACGGGAGTCGGTTGCTGTCGCGGGGGGACGCCAAGCGGGTCAACGCCATCATGTTGACCTGCGGCGCGTACGACGCGGCGGGGGAGTTCGCGTTCCGGGTCGGTCTGCCGGGCAAGAGCGGGGTGAGCGGCGGCATCATGGCGGTCGTACCGGGGCGTTACACCCTGTGCGTGTGGAGTCCCGGGCTCGACCGGCGGGGCAACTCGGTGGCGGGCATGGACGCGCTCGACCGGTTCACGACGGAGACGGGCTGCTCGGTGTTCTGAATCACCGGGGCGATGGAGTAGATGGTGCTATGCTCAATAGCATCATGTTGTTGCGGTTGGAATCAGCGGACAGCCGGCCCCTGCACGAACAGCTCGCCGCGGGGATCCGGCGCGCGGTCGCGGACGGGCACTGGCGCCCCGGCGACCGGCTCCCCCCGGCCAGGGACCTGGCCGAACAACTCGACGTCAACCCGAACACCGTGCTGCGGGCGTTCCGGCAACTGCGAGACGAGCAGCTGCTGGAGTTCCGGCGCGGCAGAGGAGTGACGGTCGCACCCCGATCCCCGGGCGCGGCGGCGGTCAAGGAGGCGGTACACGGACTCATCGCCCTGGCCGCACACCACGGATACACCAGACAGGAGCTCATCACGATGATCGAGGAAGCCCCATGACCCGCCGCCTGCCACTCATCACGACCATCGTCGTGTGGACGGCCGTGCTGACGGCCGGACTCGTCGCGACCCAACTCGCCCTATCCGACCGGCTCCCCGCCACCCTCGCGACCCACTGGGGACCCGGCGGGGACCCCGACCGGACGGCCGGGGCCACGACGATCCTCGTCGCGTTCACCGCCGTGGCGTGGCTCGGCGCCGCACTCGGCGTCGTCGCCGCCGCACGCGGAGCCCTGGCACCGCGCCTCAACCGCGGGTTCCTACTCGGCGGGCTGTTCGGCCTCGGCGGAATGCTCGCCGGGGTGCACATCCAGATCCTGCTGGCGAACCTCGACGTCGGTGACTGGCGGCAGGCCGACCTCGGCGTGGAGGCGGTGGTCCTGATGCTGCTGCCCGCCGCCGCCGGCGGACTGCTCGGAGTGCTCGTCGCCGGGCGGGCCGACGAGGTCCGCGAACCACAGGCCGCTCCCGGCCGCATCGACGTCGCCCCCGGCCAACGACTGATGTGGGCGACCCGGGTGCACGCGACGTGGATGACCGTCATGTCCGTCGTGATCGCCTGCCTCGCCGCGCTGACCCTGGCGCTGTACATCGCCGGACTCGGAGACGTTCCCTGGCCGGTGCCCGCGACGCTGCTGCTGGTCGCCCTCGCCGGCGTGCCGCTCACGTCGGTCACGGTGTCGGCCGGGCAGCGGGGCGTCACACTCCGCTTCGGACCCTTCGGGTGGCCGGTGTGGCGGATCCGCCTCGCCGACATCGAGGAGGCCGCGGAGGTCGAGCGGCACGCCCTGGAGGTCGGCGGTTGGGGATTCCGGTCGACACCCCGCGCCACCGCCGTGATGCTCCGCTCCGGCACCTGCCTGCGCCTGACCCGCAGGGGAAGGAAGGACGTCTACGTGAGCGTCCCCGACGCCGACACCGCCGCGGGCGTGATAAACGGCCTGCTCCACGCCGACCGCGCCACCGCCGGATGACGTCCTCGTCCACGGTTCCCGGATCCGACCTGCCGGTCCACGGTGTACTTCCGGCACTGGTCGGGACACTCCGCACCGGCGGTGCCGCCGTACTGGTGGCACCGCCGGGCACCGGTAAGACGAGCCTCGTGCCGCTCGCACTGGCGGAGGCCGTTCCCGGGCGGGTACTGGTCGCCGAGCCGCGCCGGATCGCCACCCGGGCGGCGGCCCGCCGCATGGCCGAACTCACCGGGACCCGGCTCGGTGAGTTCGTCGGCTACACCGTCAGGGGTGACCGCGCCGTATCCGCCGACACCCGGATCGAGGTCGTCACCACCGGAGTCCTGGTACGGCGGCTGCAACACGACCCCGAGCTGGCCGGCGTGTCCGCCGTCGTCATAGACGAGTGCCACGAACGCCACCTCGACACCGACCTGGCGGTCGCCTTCCTGACCGACGTGCGCGACGGCCTCCGCCCCGACCTGTGGCTGCTCGCGACGTCCGCGACCGCCCAGGCCGACCGGCTGGCCGACGTACTGGGCGGGCCGGAACCGGCACCGGTCCTGACCGCCACCGCCCCGGTCCATCCGCTGGAGGTCGTGTGGTGTCCGGCGGGGCGGCCCGCCATATCCGCGAACCTCGGCGTCCATCGGGACTTCCTGGCGCACGTCGCCACCACGGTGCGCCGGGCCGTCACCGAACGCACCGGCGACGTACTGGTCTTCCTGCCCGGCGTCGGCGAGATCGACACGGTGGCGCGGCTGCTCAACGGCGTCTCCGGCGCCGACGTCCTGACCCTCCACGGTCGCCAGGGCGCGGAACGCCAGGACGCCGCACTGCGCCCCGGGACCCGCCGCCGGATCGTGCTGTCCACCGCCGTCGCCGAGTCCAGTCTCACCGTCCCCGGCGTCGAGGTCGTCGTGGACTCCGGACTGGCGCGGCAACCCCGGCTCGACCACGCCCGCGGCATGGGCTCCCTCGTGACCGTGCGCGCCGCCCGCGACGCCGCCGTGCAGCGCGCCGGCCGCGCGGCACGCACGGGACCGGGCACCGTGTACCGGTGCTGGTCCGAGGCAGAACACGAACGGCTGCCACAGCACTCGGCACCGGAGATCGACACCGCCGACCTCACCGGGTTCCTGCTCCAGTTGGCGGGGTGGGGAACCCCGCTGGGGAGGGGGCTCCGGATGGTCGCACCGCCTCCGGCCGGGCCGGTCGCCGCCGCGACCGCCGTCCTGTCGTCCCTCGGGGCGGTCGAGGAGGACGGTCGGGTCACCCGGCGCGGCGAACGCATCGCCGCCGTGGGCGTCCACCCCAGGCTGGCGCGGGCCCTCATCGACGGCGCCGAGCACGTCGGGGCCCGTACCGCCGCAGAACTCGTCGCGGTGCTCTCCGGCGACCACCGGGACGGTGACGACCTGGCCCGCCTCCGGCGACGGCTCGCCGACGACCGGGGCGGGCGGGGCGCCGAGTGGCGCGCCGAGACCGCGCGGCTGCGGCGGGCGCTGGGCGAATCGGGCCCGACGCCGCCAGTGCGCGGCGACCGGGCGGCCGCGATCGTCATCGGACTCGCCTATCCACGTTGGCAGGGACGGTGGCGCCGCGCCGGTGGTGGCGACTACCTGTTGGCGTCCGGAACCGCCGTGGCGCTGGCACCGGGCTCGGCGCTGTCCGGCGCGGAGTGGATCGCGGTGGCCGACGCGTCCCGCCGCCCCGGCGAGTCCACCGCCACCGTGCGGCTCGGCGCGGCCACCGACGCCGACACCGCCCGCCTCATCGATCCATCACAGTGGACGACCACCGACGAGGTCGTCTGGCGGGACGGCGACGTCACCGCCGACCGGGTGGACCGGTTCGGGGCCGTGGAACTGCGTCGCGCCCGCATCGGCGATCCGCCCGCCGACCGGGTCGCCGCGGCGCTTGCCGACGGACTGGCGGCGGAGGGGCTGGCGCTGCTGCGCTTCGACGGCGCCGCCGACGACCTCCGCCGCCGCATCGCGTTCTGCCGGCACGCCCTCGGCGACGACTGGCCCGACGTGTCGCCGGATCGGCTCGCCCGCGACGCCCCACAGTGGCTCGCGCCGGATCTGGCCCGATGCCGTAACCGTCGCGATCTCGCCCGCATCGACGTGTCCGCGGCGCTGCGCCGGCTACTCGACTGGCGGCAGGCCGCCGACCTCGACCGGCTCGCGCCGGTCACCGTCGAGATACCCAGCGGCGGCCGCCGGCGCATCGACTACTCCGACCCGGCGGCCCCCACCGTCAGCGCCAAACTCCAGGAGTTCTTCGGCGCCACGGTCACTCCCACCGTGGCGGACGGCCGGGTCCCCGTGGTGCTGCACCTGCTGTCCCCGGCGGGTCGCCCCGTCGCGGTGACCGCGGACCTCCCGTCGTTCTGGCGGGGGGCATACCGCCAGGTCCGCGCGGAACTGCGGGGCCGCTACCCACGGCATCCGTGGCCCGAGGACCCCACGACCGCCGTGGCGACGGCCCGCACCAACCGGCGTGCCAGGTGATCCCGCCCTCCCACACCCGACGCCCGGGGCCGGGAGCCGAACGGGCGGCTACAGTGACGACCACCCCGGGCACGACAGGATGGAACCGAGATGGCGTCACCCACCACAGCGATCGACGTGGTCTGCCTCGGTGAGTCCATGGCGCTCGTGTCACCGGACGTACCCGGTCCGTTGTGCGAGGGCACACCGCTGCGGTTGACCGTCGCGGGCGCCGAGTCCAACGTGGCGGTGAACCTGGCGGGCCTGGGTGCCCGCGTCGCATGGCACGGCAGGGTCGGTGCCGACCCGTTCGGCACCATGATCGTCGACCGGCTCACCGGTGCGGGGGTGTCGGTGCCGGGTGTCCAGGTCGACGGGTCGCTGCCCACCGGCGTCTACTTCAAGGACCCGCACGGCGCGACGGTCCACTACTACCGGCGCGGTTCCGCCGCCGCCGCGATGACCCCCGGGTTCGCCGCGGGACTCCCGGACGGCCGGATCCTCCACCTGTCCGGCATCACCCCGGCGCTGTCGGAGACCTGCGGCGCCCTCGTCTCCCACCTGGTCACCGACCGGCCGCACCCGGGACTGCTCAGCTTCGACGTCAACCACCGCGCGAAACTGTGGCCGTCGGCGGACGAGGCCGCCGACACCCTGCACCGCCTCGCCGCGGGCAGCGACCTGGTGTTCGTGGGACGCGACGAGGCCGAAACCCTCTGGGGCACCACGACTCCCGCCGCCGTGCGCAGACTGCTTCCCGGCCCGGCGACCCTCGTGGTCAAGGACGCCGACATCGGCGCGACCGCCTTCACCGGCGACACCGAGGTGTTCGCCGCGACGCCACCGGTCACCGTGGTCGAACCCGTCGGCGCCGGTGACGCCTTCGCCGCCGGTTACCTGTACGGGACCCTGCGCGGAGCCTCCCCGTCGACCGCCCTGCGACTGGGACACCTGACCGCCGCGGCGGCGCTGTCGGTGCCGGGTGACATCGGCCCGCCGCCCGGTCCCGACACCGTCGCACGTCTTCTCTCGGAAGGGGAACCGACATGACCGGATTCGACGAACTCTTCGCCGGGCACCGCATCATGGTGATCCTGCGTGGACTGCCCGCCGCCCGCACGGTGGAACTGGCCACCACGGCCTGGGACGCCGGGGTCGAACTCGTGGAGGTGCCGATCGGCGAACCGGATCAGGTCGCGTCGCTCGCCGCCGCGGTCGCGGCGGGCGCCGAGCGAGGGAAGACGGTGGGCGCCGGAACGGTCGTCACCGAGGACCAGGTGCGGGCCGCGGCGCACGCCGGAGCCCGGTACACCGTCGCACCCGGCCTCGACACGACGGTGGCCGCCGCGAGCCGTGCGGCGGGCCTGCCGCACCTGCCCGGTGTCGCCACCGCGACCGAGGTGCAGCGCGCGCTGGCGGCCGGTTGCGACTGGGTCAAGGCGTTCCCGGCGACGACCCTGGGGCCGGCGTGGTTCAAGGCGATGCACGGCCCCTTCCCCGGGTTGAGACTCGTGGCGACCGGCGGCGTCTCGGTGGCGACGGCTCCGGACTTCCTCGCCGCCGGTGCCGAGGTGGTCGCCCTCGGTTCGGCGCTGTCGGATTCACGGCAGGTGGCTGAGCTGACCGCGCTGGTCGAACGCCACGACCGCTGACCACCCGACCGGTGTGTCGATCGGGCGACGACCACCGCCGCGAGACCTCGTCGCACGGCCACGGACGGCGGGGTCACCGTCTCACCGGTCATCCCGCCGAGGCGGCCTCCGGCGATCGCGAACCGGAACCCGTCCGGTACCGCCAGAACGACGGGATCAACGCCACCGCCACGATCGTCAGCACGATGACCAGCACGCCGCCCCCCGAGGCCGACACCGAGGTGCCCGCGGTCTCGCCGACCCACCCGTGGGTCAGGTCCGCCAGCCGGGGACCGCCCGCCACGACCACGATGAACACGCCCTGCAACCGGCCCCGCATCTCGTCGGTGGTGGCCTGTTGCAACATGCTGCCGCGGTACACCATGCTCGCGAAGTCGGCGGCCCCGGCGAGCGCCAGGAACGCCACCGCGACCCACAGTGAACCGGACAGTCCGAACCCGACGATCGCCGCGCCCCACAGGCACACGCTCACCGTGACGCCCACACCGTGCCGTCGCAACCGGGACAGCCGCCCCGACATGAGACCGCACAACAGGGCGCCCAACGGTATGGCGGCGTACAACCAGCCGAGTGCGATCCCGCCGCCCGCCGGGTCACCGAAGGTCCGTTCGGCCATCTCGGGGAACAACGCCCTGGGCATCCCCGCCACCATGGCGATGACGTCCAGTAGGAACGACGCCAGCAACACCTGTTGCAGTCGCAGGTACCGGAAGCCCTCCCACACGTCGCGCAACCCGGCGCGACGCGACGGCCCGTTCAGCGGCGGCATCGCGGGCAACCGCCACACCGCGACGACGGCGAGTGCCAGGGCGACGGTGTCGACGAGGTACAGCGTCGACAGTCCCGCGAACGGCATGAGCGCCCCGGCGGCCATCGGTCCCATCACGGCGCCGAACTGCATCGTGGTGGAGCCCAGCGCGACGGCGGGCGGCACCAGCTCGTCGGGCACCAGCCGGGCGATGGCGGCGCTGCGCGCGGGCGAGTTTATGGCGAAGAAGACCTGGTTCAGGCCGAGCAACAACAGGACCAGCCACACCGACCGCAGATCCAGCCACGCCTGCAGCCACAACAGTGCCGACGTCGCCGCCACCCCGACGTTGCTGAACACCATGAGGCGACGCCGGTCGAGGGTGTCGGCGATCGCCCCGCCCCACAGCCCGAACACCAGCAACGGCACCAACGCCACCGCGCCCGACACGCCCACCATCGCGGAGGAGTCGGTCAGGTCGTAGACCTGCTTGGGCACCGCCACCGCCGTCAACTGACTGCCGATGGCGGTCACCGCCCCCGACACCCACAGTCGCCGGTACGCCGGGATCCGCAGCGGCCGGGTGTCCACGACGACCGAGCCGAGGAACCGGCGGAAACCGTGGAGACGACGAGGGTGGGGCGAACTCATGTCGGATCACATTAATACCGGCCCCGGGACGCATCCCGACACGGCGTTGTGCGGTTGCTCACCCCGGCGCCCCGGCTGCGCTATGGTCGATCCGTCCGGTGCCGCATGTGGACTGTGGACCGGTCCCGCCCCACCGTGCCACGGAGGTGTCATGAAACGGGCCACTGCCGTCGCCGCCGGGGCGGTCGTCCTGGTCGCCGCCGCCGCGATGGGGGCGAGCGGGGCCGACGAACCGCCCGAGTGCCACCCCTGGCGGGGCGACTACCTCGGCACCTTCCGGCAGGAGGCCGGCCCCGGCACCGACAGCACCGTCACGCTGTCCGACTCCGAGGCGGCCGACGGCACCGCCACGACACTCGACTCGCCCTACCGCGCCACCGGCTCGGGGACCTGGCGTGTCACCGAGGACGGTCACGTCGTGTGGCGGCTGGACGGCGTCAACCGGCTCGGCACCGGCGCGGAGGTCGACTGGAGTCCCACCTACACCGCCACCGCGTTCGAGTGCGACGCGCGGGGCCGCGTCGTGCGCATCACCGGCGACGGCATCGACACCGCCCCGTTCCCGTCGCGGTTCGACTTCGTCAGGGTGGCGCCCGCCGAACCCCCGGAACCGGGCTGAGCTCGGCCGCTCCACCGCCGTCGGAGGCTGCCGGTAACGTGTTCCGACATGGAGGGGCCCGGACTGTTCGACATCGAGGAGCCCGAACCGGCGGGGCGGGGCGACACACCGGCGGACGCGCCGCTGGCGGTGCGGATGCGCCCGGCGTCGCTGGACGAACTCGTCGGTCAGCGTCACCTGCTGTCACCTGGATCGCCGCTGCGGCAACTCGTCGGCGGTGACGCGCCGCTGTCGGTGATCCTGTGGGGGCCGCCTGGTTGCGGGAAGACCACCGTGGCGCACCTGGTCGCCTCGGCGACCGACCGCCACTACGTCCCGCTGTCGGCCCTCAACGCCGGAGTCAAGGACGTGCGTGCCGTCATCGACGCCGCCCGGGCCACCCGCCGCCGGGGGGGCAGGCAGACGGTCCTGTTCATCGACGAGGTGCACAGGTTCACCAAGACGCAGCAGGACGCGCTGTTGGCCGCGGTGGAGGACCGCACCGTCACGTTGCTGGCCGCCACCACCGAGAACCCGTACTTCTCGGTCGTCGCGCCGCTGTTGTCCCGGTGCGTCCTGTTGACCCTGGAACCGTTGGGCGACGACGACATCGGCGCGCTGTTGGACCGGGCGACGACCGACCCGCGGGGCCTGGCGGACCGGTTCGCGTTGGCCGACGACGCCAGGGACCACCTGATCCGGCTGGCCGCGGGCGACGCCCGCAAGGCGTTGACGGCGCTGGAGGCCGCCGCCGCCTCGGCGGACGCCGCCGGCCTGGACACGATCGCGCTGTCCACCGCCGAGGCCGCCATCGACGTGGCCGCCGTGCGTTACGACCGGGACGGCGACAACCACTACGACATCGCCAGCGCGCTCATCAAGAGCCTGCGCGGGTCGGACGTCGACGCGGCACTGCACTGGCTGGGCCGCATGATCGTCGCCGGGGAGGATCCCCGGTTCATCGCGCGACGGCTGGTGATCTTCGCCAGCGAGGACGTCGGGATGGCCGACCCGACGGCGTTGCAGATCGCGGTGGCGGCCGCCGAGGCGGTGCAGTTCATCGGCATGCCGGAGGGGCGCATCAACCTCGCGCAGGCGGTCGTGCACCTGGCGACCAGTCCGAAGTCGAACGCGGTCGTTACCGCCGTGGACGCCGCCATCGCCGACATCCGCGACGGCGCCACCGGAGCCGTGCCCGCCTCGTTGCGGGACGGCCACTACGCGGGCGCCCGGAAACTCGGACACGCCACCGGGTACCGCTACCCCCACGACGACCCCAAGGGCGTCGTCAGCCAGCAGTACGCGCCCGACGGTGTCGCGGGCCGCGTCTACTACGAACCCACCCGGCACGGCGCCGAGGCCGGGATCGCCGACCGGCTTCCGCGGCTCAGGGCGATCGTGTGGGACGGGCTGGAGGGCGACCGGTGACGCATCGGGACGGCGCCGGACCCCGGGGCCACGGCCGGGCCGAACTGGTCCGGCAGTACGTCCGGATCCGCCGGCTGAGGTTGGCCACCCTCGCCACCGTCCTGCTCGCCGCCGCGGCCTGCACGGTGGTCGTGGCCGGGTTCGACGCCCTGACGCGCGACCCGGCCTTCACGGCACTGGACGAACTGGAGCTGCCCGAGTGGGCGGCGTCGGAACCGGAGGACGCCGCCGACGGGAGCCGCTGGTGCCTCCACAGGTGCCGGATCCGGGAACGGGTCTGGCAGTCCGGTCGGCCGGTCGCCGAGACCGCCGACGCCTACGCGGTGGCACTGCGGACGGCGGGCTGGCGGCCGGTACCGGAAGACTGCCCCGCGACGGACGACGCGGTGCGGCAGTGCCTTCGGCGCGACGAGTTCTTCCTGGACCTGTGGATGCGGGGCGCCGGGTGCGATCCCGACACGGCCGAATGCCGGTTCGCCACGGTGGCGGCCGTCGTGACTGCCGCGTCGGAGGTGGCGGACGCCCCGGGGTGAGCGGGGAGCCCGTGGACGTCGGCGGTAAGGTCGAGCCTGCGTGTTCACGCCTCGGAATTCCGGCAAATCGACCTGACAAGGGGGAGCTGACGTGTCAGCCCGGTACTCGGCGGCCAGCAGCGACATAGTATTGACCGGTGGCAACGTGGTGGGGCTGGTCTTCGCGGCCGCCTTCCTCATCCTGGCACTGGCACTGTCGTACCTGTTGGTCACCAAGCTGAGCACTCTGCTCAAGCGCACCACGAAGACCATCGAGAACGTGGACGCACGCGCTTCGGTGATGCTGGACAACATCAACGTGACCGTCGAGCACGTCAACACGGCACTGGTGAAGAGCCACCTCACACTGGACGAGGTCAACGGACAGCTCGTCAAGGTCGACACCATGACCGAGCACGCCCAGCAGGTGACCGGCAACGTCGCGAACGTGTCCACCCTGGTGGCCGCCGCCGCGACCAACCCGCTGGTGAAGGTCGCCGCCTTCGGCTTCGGTGTCCGGCGGGCCGCCGCCAAGCGGCGCCGGGAGACCGAGGAGGCCGAGATCCGGCAGACCCTGAAGACGTCCCGCCGCCGCGGCCGCCACTCGGCCGGGAAGTAGGGGACGACCATGGTGAAGCGACTCCTGTGGCTCGGCGTGGGCGTGGCCGTCGGCGTGATCGTGGTGCGGAGACTGGCCAGGGGCGCCGAGGCGATGTCCCCGGCGGGCATCGCCGACCGGCTGCGGAATACCGCCGTGACAGCGGGCGGTTCGTTGCGTAGTTTCATGGCGGACGTGTCGGAGGGCATGGCGGTCAAGGAGGCCGAACTGCACCAGGCGATAGCCGAGGGGCGTCCGGTCGGCGAACTGCTCGACGACGATGAAGACGACTGGTACGAGCGCGGAGACGGAGGTGTCATTCGATGAGGACGGCCGAGATCAAGCGGCGGTTCCTGGCCCATTTCGAGGCCAACGACCACACGGTGGTACCGAGCGCACCGCTGCCCGCGATCGAGGACCCGAACCTGCTGTTCATCAACGCGGGGATGGTCCAGTTCGTGCCCTACTTCCTGGGGCAGGTGCCACCGCCCTATCCGCGTGCCACGTCGGTGCAGAAGTGCATCCGCACCCCCGACATCGACGAGGTCGGCAAGACCACCCGTCACGGCACGTTCTTCCAGATGAACGGGAACTTCTCGTTCGGTGACTACTTCAAGGAGCGCGCGATCGCGCTCGCGTGGGAACTGGTGACCAAGGCCCAGTCCGACGGTGGTTTCGGCATCGACGAGTCGGCCCTGTACGCGTCTGTCTACCACGACGACGACGAGGCCGTGCAGCTGTGGAAGCGCGTCGCCGGTCTCCCCGACGACCGCATCGTCCGGTTGGGGAAGAAGGACAACTACTGGTCGATGGGTATCCCCGGTCCGTGCGGTCCCTGTTCGGAACTGCTCATCGACCGCGGCCCCGAGTTCGGCGCCGACCGTGACTGGGACGCCGGTGACCGGTACATGGAGTTCTGGAACCTCGTGTTCATGCAGAACCTCCGCGGCGAGGGCACCAACAAGGAGGACTACGAGATCCTCGGCCCGCTGCCGAAGAAGAACATCGACACCGGCATGGGCCTGGAGCGGGTCGCGTACATGCTCCAGGGCGTGAACAACATGTACGAGATCGACGAGGTGCGCCCGCTCATCGACAAGGCGAGCGAGCTGACCGGCAAGCGGTACGGGGTCTCCTCCGGCCGGACCGCCGAGTCCGCGCACCCCGACGACGTGCGGTTCCGGGTCATCGCCGACCACGTCCGGACCAGCCTGATGCTGATCGGCGACGGCGTCGTCCCCTCCAACGAGGGACGTGGCTACGTGCTGCGGCGCATCATGCGGCGCGCGATCCGCGCGGTGCGGCTACTCGGGTACGAGGACAAGGCGCTGCCGGAACTGCTGCCGGTCGCCCGGGACTGCATGGCCCCGTCGTACCCGGAGCTGGAGAAGGACTTCGAACGGATCTCCGCCTACGCCTACGGTGAGGAGGACGCGTTCCGCGCGACCCTGCGGCAGGGCACGACGATCCTCGACACCGCGGTCACCCAGACCAAGCAGGCCGGGTCCACGGTGCTGCCGGGCGCCCGCGCCTTCGAACTGCACGACACCTACGGCTTCCCCATCGACCTGACCCTGGAGATGGCCGCCGAACAGGGACTGTCCGTCGACGAGGACGGTTTCCGGCAGTTGATGGCCGAGCAGCGCCGGCGCGCCAAGGCCGACGCGCAGGCCCGCAAGACCGGGCACGCCGACAAGTCCGCCTACCGCGACATCATCGACCGCAACGGCCCCGGCCAGTGGCTCGCCTACGAGACGCTGCGCACCGATTCGCGGGTGTTGGCGCTCCTGCGTGACGGGGTTCCCGTCCCGGTGGTGGTCGCGGGCCAGGTCGCGGAGATCGTGCTCGACAAGACGCCGTTCTACGCGGAGTCCGGTGGCCAGCACGCCGACGCCGGTGTCATCACGACACCGGGCGGCACCGCCGAGGTCGTCGACGTCCAGCGGCCCGTCAAGGGACTGGTGGTTCACCAGATCAGGGTCACCGAGGGCGAGATCGGCGTGGACGACACCGCCGACGCCGCGGTCGACCCCGAGTGGCGGCTCGGCGCCCGGCAGGCGCACTCGGGCACCCACGTGGTGCACGCCGCGCTGCGCGAGGTGCTGGGACCGTCGGCGTTGCAGTCGGGTTCGTTCAACCGTCCCGGCTATCTGCGACTCGACTTCTCGTGGCGCTCCAAGCTGTCGGACTCGACCCGCAGCGAGGTCGAGGAGGTCGCCAACCGGGCGGTCCGCAGGGACCTGCCGGTCGCGGTGCGGTACATGCCGTTGGCGCAGGCGCGCGAGATCGGCGCGCTGGCGCTGTTCGGCGAGACTTACGACGAGACCGTCCGGGTCGTGGAGATCGGCGGCGAGTGGTCCCGGGAACTGTGCGGCGGCACCCACGTGGAGCACGCCGCCCAGATCGGTCCCGTCGTGATCACCGCGGAGGCGTCGGTCGGGTCGGGTCAACGCCGCGTCGAGGCGGTCACCGGACTGGAGGCGTACCAGTACCTCGCCAGGGAACGCGACCTGGTCAGCCAGATCGCCGACGAACTGGGCGCGCCCCGCAACGAACTGCCCGACCGGATCGCCGCGCTCATGCAGCGCGCCAAGGACGCCGAACGGGAACTGGCCGCGCTGCGCGCCAAGCAGCTGCGTGACGACGCCGCCGGACAGGCCGCCGGTGCGGCCCTCGTCGGTGGCGTGCGGGTCGCGGCGCTGATCGCTCCCCCCGGCACCTCGGGCGGCGACGTCCGTAACCTCGCCCAGGAGGTGCGGGGACACCTGCCGCAGGACCAGCCCGGCGTGGCGGCGGTCGTCGCCACCGCCGGCGGCAAGGCGAGCCTGGTGGTCGCCGTGAACAAGGCCGGAGTCGGGCACGGCCTGTCCGCTCAGGCGTTGGTGAAGGCGGCCCTGTCCGGACGCGGCGGCGGCAACGCCGACCTCGCGCAGGGCGGCGGCGTGCCCGCCGCGCAGGCCGACGAGCTGTTGAAGTCGGTCACCGCCCAGATCGGACCCGCGTGACCGGCACCCCGCCGGTACGTGGCCGCCGATTGGGCGTCGACGTGGGAAAGGTGCGCGTCGGGGTCGCCTGGAGCGACCCCGACGGCATCCTCGCCGCGCCGCTGGAGACGGTGCCGCGGGACACCCGCGCACCCGAGGGGGAGGTGCCCCGGGACATCCGGCGCATCGCCGAACTCGCCGACGAACACGACGTGGTCGAGATAGTGGTGGGGCTTCCCGTTACGCTGTCGGGTGCCGAGAGCTTCGCCGCCGCGGAGGTCCGTGACTATGCGGAAACGTTGCGCGACAACGTGAATCCCATCCCGGTAAGCCTGCTCGACGAGCGGTTGACCACGGTGGTGGCGTCACGTAGGTTGGCGGAGCGCGGCGTCAAGGGAAGACGCAGGCGCGCGGTGGTCGACCAGGCGGCCGCAGTGGAGATTCTCCAGCAGTGGCTGGAGCGACAGCGGAAGGCATAGACGACGATGTTGGACGAACTGCCGTTCGAAGCCGACGACGCCGCCAAACCCCGAAGCCACCGCCGTCGCCGGCGTGGCAGGTCCGGTCTCACCCTGCTCCTCGTGGTCGTGCTGCTCGGCACCCTGGGCGTGGGCGGCTGGTTCGGTTACCAGAAGGTCCAGGACATGTTCGGGTCCGAGGACTTCGAGGGCGACGGCAACGGCACCGAGGTCGCCGTCGAGATCCCCGAGGGTGCCCTGCTCGCCGACATCGCGACGGTGCTGTTCGACGAGGGCGTGGTCGCGAGCACGGGTGCGTTCATCGAGGCCGCCGAGGCCAACTCCGACTCCAAGGGGATCCAACCGGGCATCTACACCCTCCAGGAGGAGATGTCGGGGGAGGCGGCGGTCCTCGCGCTGCTGAATCCGGAGAACCGCGAGACGAACGGCTTCACCATTCCCGAGGGCCTGGAGACCTTCACCATCTACGAGAGGCTGGAGGAGGCCACCGGCATCCCGGTGGAGGAGTTCGAGGCCGCCGCGGAGGACCCGGAGGCGCTGGGGGTGGCCGACTTCTGGTTCACCCGCACCGACGGTAAAGAGGTCATGAAGTCCATCGAGGGCTTCCTCTACCCCGAGACCTACACGTTCCCGCCCAATGCCACCGCCGCCGAAATCCTGTCGATGATGGTGGCCCAGTTCAACTCGGTGGTCACCGAGATGGGCTTCATCGAGAAGGCGGAGAACGACCTCAACATCAGCCCCTACGAGGCGTTGATCGTCGCCTCACTGGCGCAGGCCGAGGCCGGCGTCCCCGGAGACATCGGCAAGATCGCCCGGGTCGCCTACAACCGGTTGTACAAGGACTTCGCCTGCAGTGGGGAACTCTTCAACTGCCTGGAGTTCGACGTCACCACCAACTACGGCCTCATGGTCGCCGGGGGCGAGAAGAAGCCCTCCGGGGAGCTGACCGACGCCGAGATGGACGACCCGGACAACCTGTGGTCCACCCACGCGTACGCGGGGCTTCCGCCGACCGCCATCAACAGCCCGGGCCTGCTCGCCCTGGAGGGCGCGGTGTCCCCGCCGCCCGGCGAGTGGTTGTTCTTCGTCGCGATCGACAAGGAGGGCAACTCCGCCTTCGCCGAGACCGCCGACGAACACGCGGAGAACGAACAGATCGCCCGGGACAACGGCATCCTGTGACACGACGCGCGGCCGTGCTGGGGCGACCGATCCGGCACTCGCTGTCCCCCGTCATCCACCGGGCCGGTTATCTCGCCGCCGGGCTCACCGACTGGGAGTACACCGCGATCGAATGCGGTGAGGCCGAGTTCCCGGAGCTGTTGGCGGGATTCGGGCCGCAGTGGCGCGGCCTGTCGATCACGATGCCGTTGAAGGAGACCGCGTTGGCCCACGCCGCCGACGCGACCCCCACGGCGGTCGCGCTCGGTGCCGCCAACACCCTGATCCGGCGCGGCGACGGCTGGTACGCCGACAACACCGACGCGCCCGGGATGGTCGACGTCCTGCGCCGGGCGGGCGCCCGGCCGGGCGGACGGTTCGCGGTCCTGGGCGCCGGCGGCACCGCGCGGGCCGCGCTGGGGGCCGCCGCCGACCTCGTCGCCGCGGAGGTGACCGTGTACGCCCGGCGGCCGGAGGCGGTGGCGGATCTGGCCACGATCGGCGACCGGTTGGGAGTCCGGGTCCGGCCCGCGGCGTGGGACGCCGCCGAGGCGTGCGGGGACGCCGACGTCGTCGTCTCGACGGTCCCCGCCGGTGTCGCCGACGGCCTGCGGCCGCGATTCCGGGACTCGACCATAGTGTTCGACGTCCTATACGATCCATGGCCAACCCCGTTGGCAGCCGCCGCGATGGCGGCGGGCCGCCCGGTCGTCACCGGGCGGGATCTACTGCTGGCGCAAGCGGTGCGGCAGTTCGTGCTGTTCACCGGCGTGGCCGCGCCGGAGGCTCACATGCGCGCGGCACTGCAGGATCTCTAGATGAGGTGACGTTATATGTCCGATGCGGACGAACGACTTGCGATGGGCGTACTGAAGACGACCCGGCGGCGACTGCTGTGCGGTGCGATGGGGATCTCGGCGGCGGCGGTGCTGGCCGCCTGCGGTTCCGGCGAAGACGAACCGGCCACCGGCGGCGACGGATCCGAGGCCGCGTCCTCCGACACCCCGCCGGCGGACGGCGAGGTCCTCGCCACGGTGGACGAGGTACCGGTCGGCGGTGGGATAGTCACCGAGAACCTGGTGATCGTGCAACCCGAGGAGGGCAGGTTCGTCGCGTTCGACCGTGCCTGCCCCCACCAGGCCAACCCCCTGGACGCGCCGGTGGACGGCGTCATCACCTGCCCACTGCACCAGTCGCAGTTCACCGCGGCCGACGGCTCGCTGATCGAGGGGCCCGCCCAGACCGGCCTGACCGAGGTCCCGATCAAGGTGTCGGGTACCGACATCGTCCTGGCCTGACCACTCCTCCCGAAAACCGACACGCGTACCCCGGCACGGATCGGTGTGTCACCGATCGCACTCGCGTACCGGCCGGAATGATCCGGTCCTCGGGCGGGTTCGCCACAGGCGACCCGCCTTCGCGAGCTGAACGGAGAACCCCGTGCCGGACGCCCGAACCCCGACCGACCCCGTGCGTGGCACCGCGCACGGGGTCGCGCCCGTCCCGTTGTCGGTGCTCGACCTCGCCACGGTCAGCACCGGCGGTGACGCCGTGGACGCCCTGGCGACCACGACCGAGGTGGCCAGGTCCGCGGAACGGTGGGGATACCACCGGCTGTGGGTCGCCGAGCACCATTCGATGCCCGGCATCGCGTCGTCCTCGCCCGCGGTGCTGATCGCGCACCTCGCCGCCCACACGCGGCGTCTCCGGTTGGGTTCCGGTGGCGTCATGCTGCCCAACCACGCCCCGCTGATCGTCGCCGAACAGTTCGGCACCCTGGAGGCGCTGGCACCCGGACGCATCGACCTGGGACTCGGCAGGGCGCCGGGTACCGACCGGGCGACCGCCGCCGCGCTACGACGGTCGGACACCGCCGCCGACGACTTCCACGCCGAGGTCGCCGAGCTGATCGGATTCCTCGACGACGGCTTCCCCGAGGACCACCCGTACCGGCGGATCCACGCGGTCCCCGGCCCGGTGCAGGCGACCGTCGAGGGCGGTACCGGCCGGGTCTCCCGGCCACCGGTGTGGCTGTTGGGCTCCAGCGGTTACAGTGCGCAACTGGCCGGGGCACTGGGGCTGCCGTTCGCGTTCGCGCACCACTTCTCCGCCCGGAACACCATCCCCGCACTGGACCTGTACCGGCGCACGTTCACGCCCTCGGCGGTCCTCGACGCGCCCTACGCGATGATCGCGGCCAGCGCGGTCGCCGCCGACACCGCCCGCGACGCCCACCGGTCGGCCCGGACGATGGGGCTGGCGATGCTGCGGGTGAGGTCCGGCCGGCCGCAGCTCATGCCGACTCCGGAGGAGGCCGAGACGTACCCCTACAGTCCGGCCGAGGCGGACTTCCTCGACCGGTGGCTCGCCGACGTCGTCTACGGTGAGGCGGACGAGGTGACGTCGGGACTGAACGACCTCGTCGGCCGGACCGGCGCCGACGAACTCATGATCACCACGAACGTGTGGGGCCGGGAGGCCCGGCTACGGTCGTACGAGCTGATCGCGTCCGCCTACCGGTTGCCCTCGGACTGAGCGCGGCGGGCGTCCGCCAGCTCCGCGGGGATCGCGGCGGCGTCCTTCGGCGGCAGCGCCTCCCGTAGCGACGCGGCGCGCTCCAGTGTCACCACCGCGGAGTCCGGGTCTCCGTGTGCGAGGTGCCAGTGGCCCAGCGCCCGCAGCGCCTTGGCGAGGGAGGCGTGGTCGCCGGCCGGTTCGGCCAGGGCGATGGCCTCGGTCAGCCGCCGCAGTGACCCGGACATGTCGCCCGCCTCCCGTTCGGTCACACCGAGTTCGACCAGTGAGCCGATGTGCATGGCGCCACCGCCCACCGCGGACAGTTCGGCGGCGCGACGGTGGTGGACGACGGCCTCGGTGTGGCGTCCGGTCGCGCGATGGACCCGGCCGAGCCCCAGGTGGGCGGTGACCCTGCCGGTGACCTCGTCGTCCTGCTCCGCCAGGCGCATCGCGGCGCGGTGACACCCGGCGGCCTCATCGGGGTCACCGGCGGCCAGGTACACCGCGCCCATGTCGTTCAACGCGGCCAGGGCACCGATCCGCACCCCCAGGCCGGTGAAGACGTCGTGGGCGATGCGGAGCTGCCGTACGGCCTCGGTCAGGTCACCCAGCAGCCACAGCGCCTTCCCCAGATGCGAGTGGGCGGAGGCGAGCGTCTTGGGCTGGTCGAGGCGTCGCGCCAGGTCGATCGTCTCGCGTTGCAGCCGCACCGCCCGGTCGAATTCGCCCAGTTCATGGCACAGGACTCCCAGGTTCCCCAACACCGACGCCTCGCCGACCGGGTCACCCAGGTGCCGCCACCGGCGAAGTGCCGCCTCGAAGAGGTCGGCCGCCTCGCGCCGGTCGCCGCGCAACACCTTGCAGATACCGGTGATGCGTGCCATGGACGCGAATCCGAAGTCGGCGCCTTCGTCGCCCCGCAGTGACTCCGTGAGCCGCGACGCCAGGTCGTGCAGGACGCGCCGGTACTCGTACAGGAACATGTACCCGGCGAAGCAGGCCGCCAGCGGCCAGGCGTCGCGTGCCCGCCCGGAGTCGGCGAGGCCCTCCAGCAACGCCAGGACGTCGGCCTCCTCCCGCTCGCACCAGCGGATCGCGGCGTCGGTGTCGGGGAAGTCGCGTCGCCACCTCGGGTCGATCCGGGGTGGCTCGGGCAGGTGCGGCGGTTGCCCGTAGATCATGGTCACCGCCTCGTGAGCGTGGAAGAGGTGGTGACCGATCGCTCTGCCGAGCGCCGCCTCCCGGGCCTCCGGCGACTCCAGGCGGTCCAGCAGTAGGCGGGCGAACCGCCCGATCAGGTCGTGTCGCCCGTATCTTCCGTCGTCGCGTTGTTCGAGCAGGTGGACGTCGGTCAGGGTGTCGAGGGAACGTGCCGCCTCGTCGACCGAGAGGTCCGCCAAGGCCGCCACCACCTCGGTGCCGAAGCCCGCGCCCGGCAGCAACGCCGTCAACCGCAACACCCGTCGCGCCGTCTCGGGGAGTTCGTCGTAGGAGACCTGGAACGCGGCCGAGACGCTGCGGTCACCCAGGTCCAGTTCGGCGAGGGCGTCGTGTCTCCTCGACAACCGTTCCACCAGGACTCCGACGTCCCGGTGGGGGTTGCGGCGGACCCGGGCGGCGGCTATCCGCAACGCCAACGGCAGGCCGCCGCACACCGTCACGACGGCGCGGACGGCATCCGGGTCGACGGATTCCCCATGTAGTCCCGCGCAGGCCACGAACATCCGGGACGCCTCCGGTTCGGGAAGCGCCCCGATCGACAGTAGACGGGCGTCGTCCAGGCCGGCGAGCCGGCGCCGGCTCGTGATCAAGACGCCCTGTGCGGGACTGCCGGGCAACAGGGGACGGACCTGCCGTTCGTCCACCGCGTTGTCGAGCAACACCAGGATCCGCCGGTCGCCCAGGGTGCTGCGCCACAGTGCCGCCTTGTCGTCGACATCCGCGGGCATCGCGGCCGAGGACACGCCCAGGCTCCGCAACAGGCGTTCCAGGGCCTGTTCCGGTGACACGGGGCGGGAGGTGGGGGAGAAGCCGTGCAGGTCGATGAACAACTGCCCGTCGCCGAAACGGTCGGCCAGCCCGTGGGCCGCCTTCAACGCCACGGTGGTCTTCCCCGCACCGGCCATGCCGTCCACCGCGACGACGACGGTCCCGCCCGGCCGGGGGCGCCCGAACGCCTCCGCGATCACGGCCAGTTCCGCGTCCCTCCCGGTGAACGCGCCGGTGTCGGAGGGGAGCTGGGCGGGACGGGGCGGGGCGGCCGCCACCGGTTCGGTCCGCTCCGGTGGATCCAGCAGGGGGTCGGCGCCCAGGATGCGGCGCTCCAACTCCCGAAGCGCCGCACCGGGTTCCAGCCCGAGTTCCGTCGTCGAACGGCGGCGGCCCTCCCGGTACACCTCCAGGGCGTCGGCCTGCCGGCCCGACCGGTACAGCGCGAGCATCAGGTGCCCACGCAGTGACTCCTGGAACGGGTACTCGGCCAGCCAACCGGTCAACCGGGGCACCAGCTCCGCGTGACGGCCGAGCCGCAGCCGCAGGGCCGCCTGCCTCTCCACCACGTGGAGACGCTGTTCCAGCAGTCGCGCGGCGTGTTCCCGTGGCGAACCCTCCACGATGTCGGAGTACGGTTCACCACGCCACAACGCGAGCGCCTCGTCCAGTCTGGACAGCGCCTGCTCCGGGTGCGTCTCCGTCAGCGACTCCGCCTCCGCCGACAACGTCGCGAACCGCACGTGGTCGAGCCGTCCCGGAGCGGCGGTGAGCCGGTACCCGCCCCCGGCGAACCGGATCAGATCCCGATCGCCCAGCAGGTTCCGCAACTGCAGGATGTGCCACGCCAACGCCTTCCTCGCCGCCTTGGGCGCGTCACCGTGCCACACCCGTTCGATCAGTCCGTCCGCGGTGATCGGGTCCCCGGCCCGGCTGATCAACACCGCCAGCAGGGAACGCTGCTTGGCGGCGGCCACGTCGACGGTGCCGGTCTCGGTGCGGATCTCCAACGGCCCGAGTATTCCGAACTGCATCGCTTCGGCTCCTGGAATGGCGTGTCGGCTTCGGCTCTGCGGCAAGTGTTCCAGCAGGCTCCGGCCGCCAAACTCCGACCTAGCCGCGACCTAGCCGGGCTTGACCAGACTTGTGACAAGCGATCACGCGCGGCCGACGCCGCGACGAGAGTCGACCAGGAGTGAACATGAATCAGCCGGTTCCCGACCGTGTCGAGAAGGAGTTCTCGCTGCGACCCGACGACCTGTCGGACGTCGCCCGAAAGCTCAGCCGCGACTCGGCCGACTTCGGCGACTGGGTGGCGCCCACCCGGCAGGCGTTGACCGGAAGCCCGGGAGCGGGCTGGAAGTCGGCGGAGTTCCTCGGGCTCGGAGACGTCGTCACCCGACTGCGTACCACGATGCGATCGGCCGACGATCTACTGGAGACCGTCACCCGCGACTTCGAGAACATGTCGCGCACGACCTTGGCGATCAAGAACACCTTCGGCGACATGGACGCCGTCAACGGGGCCGACATCCACCAGATCCGGAAGGCGGCGAACCTTCCGTCGCCGTCGACCGAGGCACACCTCGACTAGGAGGGCTCCCCATGACCACGTCGAAACCCGAAGACGGTCCCCTGGGACAGCTGCACGCCGCGCTCAGCCAGGACCGGCCCGAGACCCTGGCCGAGGAGGCCGCGAGATGGGCCGAGGTGGCGACGGCGTTGGCGACACAGGCCGGGGTCCTCGAATCCCGGATGGCCGACGCCCGCGGTGCGTGGACCAGCGACGGCAGTGAGGCGTACCTGTCTCAACTGGAGTCGCAGGCGCTGCAACTGCGCACCGTCGCCGAGACCGCGCAGGGCAACAGCGTGCTGTGGCAACAGGTCGCCGACGGGTTGGACTCGGCGAAGATCGAGGCCGCCGAGTTGATGAGCCAGTGGGAGGCGGTGAAGGCGAGCACCCCGAAGGACGAGTGGGAGCAGAAGCGCTGGTCCTACGACATCGCCGCCGACGCACTGTGGACCACCACCCAGGCGGTGGGCGCGCAGGGGCTCCTCCTGGAGTCGCCCACGGACTACCGCCCGATGCCGCCGGTCGACCTTCCCGGCGACGACCGGACCGGGACGGGCGGCCCCACCGGCACCGGCCCCACCGGTTCCGTCACCGATCCCAACGGGGCGGCACCGCCTTCCGGTGCGTTCTCTCCCGGTACGGACGGCGGGTTCTCACCCGACGGACCGGACCTGCAGGGACCGCCGTTGACGCCGTTGCCGCAGCCTCCCCCGACGACACCGGGCCCCCTGCCGTCACCCGGGATGCCCGGCCCGACGCCGCCACCGCCGGGCATCCCGCCGATCCCGCCGGGGACACCCCCGCCGTGGGGAGGACTCAAGCCCCCCGCTCCGCCGCCCCACGTGCCGCCCGGCACGAAGCCGGTCCCGCCGCCGCGCACCGGACTGCCCACCCCGCAGCTCCCCAAACCGACACCCGGCCTGAAGCCGCCGGGTACCGGCCCCGTGACGCCGCGACCGCCGCAGACGACGGTGCGGCCGGTAATCGGTTCCCGGCCGGGCACCACCGGCATGGCCCCCACCAACCCGTCCCGGTACAACGGGACGGGCGTCACTCGCCCCGTGATCGGCAACCGGCCGCCCGGCACCGGTACGGGCCCCGGCTGGCGTCCGGGGACGGCCCCCGGCGGCCCAGGCTGGCGTCCCGGAATGCCGGCGACGGGTGGCCCGGGCACGACGGGCCTCCGACCCGGTATGCCGCCCGGCGCCGGCGCCAACGGCACGCCCCGCAGCGGGAGCGGCTCCACACGGCCGTTGATCGGGCGCAACGGAGTGGTCGGAGGCAGGCCCCGCAGGCCCGGGATGCGCAGCTCCAAGCTCCACTCCGGCGGCGACCGGCTGAACCGTTCGGTCGTGTCCGGAGTGCGGCAGGCGTTCGGTGGGCCCGCCGCCCCGGCGGCGCCGAAACGCCGTGACGAGAAGGAGCAGGAGGGACGGTACGTCCCCGAGGGCGGCGACTACGTGTGGCGTGCCGAGGGCGACACCGTGCCGGCGGTCATCTCGGGCGGTCCCGGCTGGGACGACCGGGAACACGCCGCCGCCGCGGTTCCCGACCTGTCCGCGCCGGAGTCGCAGGACGTCGACGAGGCGGCGAACATCGATCGTCTCGCCCACCGCGCCGACAAACCCGACGGAGACCAGGCGCTGCCGAGCGGCCCCTGGAACACCGCCAAGACAACCCCGGGGGTCATCCGCCCCAAGCCGCAGGCCGACGAGTTCGGCTTCCGTTGGTGACGTGGTCACCGTTACTCCGAGGATGAGTGGTCCGGTGGGAGTTTCGGAGTGGTTTCCCTCCCACCGGACCACTACGACGTCGGCGCGCACGGTCGACGTGTCACTGGATCGGGTGAGGAGTTCGCAAGCACCGCCGGCGCCACGGTCGGTGCCCGCCCCCGGCGGAGCGGTCGACGCCTCCGGATGGTGGTGCCCAGACCATCCCGGCGGCCTCCACCGTGACCGGTGGGGCATCGACACTCGCGCAGTGCCGCCCGTGGACGTTCGGGCTGCTCACACCGTCCCCGTCGCCGGCGGCGATACAATCTCGCAATGTCATCGCTCCGGATTCCGGGTGTCGCGTTGTTGAGTTCCGCGCCGGCACCACCGGGAGTCCGCTGCTGGAGTGCGTCACTTCCCGGGGAGCCACCGTACGGACGGATCGTCCTGAGTCTGCTGCTGGAGGAACCCGACTCGACCGACGACGTCGACACCGCGTTCATCGCGGAGGTCGTCGCCCGCCTGCCGGAGCACCTCGCGACGGCCGACGCCGCCACCAGACGGGCGGTGGCCACCGATCCGGCCAGGTTCGGCCTGCCGGAGGCGGCGGGTGCGGCCGCCGGGCCGCGGCTCGCCGCGCCCGAACTCAGCTTCGGCCCCGGACGGGAATGGGCGGTGCGGTTCACCGAGACCGATCTACCCGCCTGCCGTGAGCTCGGCGTCGCGGTGTTCTTCGACGAGGCGGGCACGGCACAGGTCGACGAACTGTGCGACGCCGAACAATCCGGGTGACCACCCGGACCGTCAGGTGGCCGCCATCAGGAGCTCGGCCAACAGCGTCGGTTCCACGTTGCCACCGGACACGACGGCGACCGTGTCGCCCCAGGAGTCGCCGTACTTCAGATGGGCGGCGGTGGTGAGCGCTCCGGTGGGTTCCGACACCAGTCGTGAGCGCCGTGCCAGCAGGCCCACCGCGGCCCTGATCTCGGCCTCGGTGACCGTGACGATCTCGTCCACGAAGGCGTCGAGATGGGCGAACGTCAATTCGGACAACGTGGTGCGGGCGCCGTCGGCGATCGTCCGGTACGTGGCCTCGGTCGACCAGACCACCCGGTGGCCCTGGCGCAGGCTGTCGGCAGCGTCGGCGGCGAGTTCGGGTTCGACGCCGATCACGCGGGTGCGTGGCGACAGCGCCTTCACGGCCGCCCCCACACCCGACGCCAGTCCGCCGCCGCCCACCGGGACCAGCACGGTGTCGGGGGCCTCGGCCTCGGACAGGATCTCCAGCCCCACCGTCCCCTGTCCGGCGATCACGTCGGGATGGTCGTACGGCGGGACCAGCAGCAGGCCCTCGGAGTGACGGAGCCGTTCGGCCGTGCTCTCCCGCTGGGAACCGGGAACGATCACCAGCTCGGCACCCGTCGCCCGCATCGCGTCGGTCTTGACCTTCGGCGCGGAGTCGGGCACGACGACGACACAACGCAGTCCGCGTGACGCGGCGACGTGTCCGAGCGCACGGCCGTGGTTGCCCGAGGAGTGCGTGACGACTCCCGGCGCCGACTCCGGCAGCGCGGCGATCGCCGCGGCCGCTCCCCGGATCTTGAACGCGCCCACCGGTTGCAGGTTCTCCGGCTTCAGTCGCAGGCGTCCGGCCCAGTCGGCGGGCAGCAGCGGGGTCCGCACCGCCACCTCGGCCACCGCCGAGGCGGCACGTTCGATGTCGGCCAGGGTCACCAGTCTCATCCGGTCATTGTCCCCGAGCGCGCGGCCCATCGGTGTTCACCCGGCCGTGGACGGACAGGCCGGCCGGTCACCGCCGCGACAGGAGTCGTCGGCGTATCGCAGGCACCACGCCCGGCACCGGCCGGGCCCGTCGCCGCCGGGCGCCGCGGACGCGGCGTCGCCCACCGCGAGCAGCCCGAGTGCCCCCACCGCTTCCCGTAGGACGGCGCGGCGGCGACAGTGGATCGTGGTCGGACGTGCCATGGGTGCCCCTTCGGATCGGCCGACCGCACGTTACGCCGGCACCGTCCCGGTACGGGGCATTCGGAACGTCTCGGTGTGTCGGTCAGTACCTGGCGGTGCTCACACTGGCGACGGGGAAGGCGGTGCCGGTGACACCGTGTTCATGCGGCACGTCGAAGAACTCCCCGAGACAGTTCGGTTCACTGTAGAACCGGATCTCCCGGCCCATGCGGTTGGCGACCGACCGCACACCGTTCATGGGGGTGTAACACACGTCGGTCTCCGCGCCTCCGAACCATTCGCCCTGGTAGCCGACCTCGTCGTAGCCGCAGAACCAGCCCTGCGGGCAGGATTCGGCGGCCTCGGTCGCCGTGGTGGTCTCGGTCGCGGCGGCGGCCTCCGCTCCCGCCAGGATCGCCATACCCGCCGCCGCGGTCACGGCCGCGATCCGGATCCGGTGTGCCGACACGGTGTCCCCCCTCCACACGACCGGACACCGTGTCCGGTCCGCCATGACGCTAACCTCCCGAAAGGACGGATGCGGTCGGTTCGGCGGATTCGCGCGCCGGTGTTCCGCGTCGTCACGTGGTGTCGAGGCGCCGCAGGGTGTCCCGCCCCAGCCGGTCGCTGCGCCGGGTCGTCTCGGGCAGGCGGAACGCGGGAGTGAGTGCCAGGACCAGTTCGCAGGACTCGTCGAGGCCGATGCGGTGTCCCGGTGACACGTACACCGGCTTGACCGCCGTCCTGGTCCGCAGTACGTGGCCGACGACCTCTGCGTCGTGCCGCATCTCGGTGCGGTCACCGCGTGTGGGGCCGGGCTCCCCGACGTGGAACGCCGGAGGGTTCTTCGCCACCCCGATCGACGGGATGCCCGTGGCGACCCCGAGGTGACTGGCCATCCCGAATCGCCGGGGGTGCGCGATCCCGTGTCCGTCGCAGACGAGGACCTCGGGCCGGTGACGCAACCGGTCCAGCAACCGCACGAGCACGGGCACCTCACGGAAGCCCAGCAGACCGGGCGAGTAGTCGAACTCCGCCCGGCCGGACGTCACGGCCGTCTCCACGGTGGACAGATCGGTGAGGCGGATGGTGACCGCGGCCGCCACCAACCGGTCCGACGCCGGGTGGTATCCGATGTCGACGCCGGTGGCGGTCTCGGGGGCGAGTCGCCCCTCGCCCGGAGCGACCAGCTCCCGCCACCGCAGTTGCAGGCGTTCGGCGTGCGCCGCGTCGACCGGGACGGTGTCGGCGATCGACCCGGTCATGCCGGCGCCGGTCGTTGCAGCAGACTGACGAACTCGACCAGCAGGCGTTCCCGGGTCCGCGCCGGAGCCATCGCCAGTAGTGAGTTCACCACCGCCATCCGGCCGGTGACCGGTTCGCCGCCGCCGAGTCCCAGTCGATCGGCGAGTTCCGCGATCAGCTCCGGTGTCAGGTGTTCCGGCGGCGATTGCGACACCAGCGCCTTGAGCTCGTCGGGCAGCGGCACCGGCCCCGCCTCCCGGGTGGCCGCGACGGCCTCGGCCAGCACCGGCGCGAACTCGTCGACCCGGTCGGCGACCGCGGCCGTGACCGTCATGTGGACCCCGGCGGGCATCGCGCCGAACGGCAACTGCGGCTGCGTGTGCCAACCGCGCGAGGCGAGCGCGTCGGCGAGCACGAACAGGTCCAGCCCGGGGTCGTCGGAGGTGAAGCACACGACCGTGTTCCCGGCGGGCACGATCAGCCGCAGGCCCTCCACCGCCGCCACGTCGGAGGCGAGCACCGCCACGGCCTCGCGGGTGCGTTCCGCCAGGCGCAGGTATCCGTCGTCGCCGATGTGGCGCATCGCCGCGACCGCCGCGGCGATGGGGCCGCCGGACCGGGTCGACGCCACCCCGGAGTTCACCATCGTGTAGCCGGGCCAGTCGGCGTATCCGAAGTACTGCGGCAGCCGGAGCCGGTCGTCCCGGTGCAGCAGCACCGACACGCCCTTGGGACAGTAGGCGTACTTGTGCAGGTCCACCGACAGGCTGGTGACGCCGGGGACCGAGAAGTCGAACGGCGGCACCGGGACCCCCAGCCGGCGCAGGTACGGCAGGACCCACCCCCCGAAACAGGCGTCCACGTGGCAGCGCACCCCGCGTTCGGCCGCCGCCGCCGCGATGTCGGTGACCGGGTCCACCACACCGTGCGCGTAGGACGGTGCCGAGGCGGCGATCAGGATCGTGTCCGGGGTGACGGCGGCCGCCATCGCGTCGGCGTCGGCGGCCAACGTCTGCGGGTCGACCGGCACGGAGTCCAGCGCCACCCCCAGGTAGTGCCCGGCCTTCGCGAACGCCGCGTGCCCGGTCATGGGCACCGCCATCCGGGGCTGTGCGACCTCGGGCCGGGAGTCTCTGGCGGCCTTGACCGCCAGGATCAACGACTCGGTGCCCCCGCTCGTCACGTTCCCCACGACGGTGGGGACACCGCCGCCGAGTAGGCGGGCCGCCGCCGACACCAGCGCGTTCTCGGTCGCCAGCAGCGACGGGAAGGCGGTCGGGTCCAGTCCGTTGACGTGGGACGACAACGCGTGCGCCGAGCGGGTGAGCGCGTCCAGGTCCGGCAGGCCGGAATCGTAGACGTAGCTGAACAGCGTGCCGCCGTGGGTCGGCAGGTCCAGTTCACGAAGTGCCGAGAGCTCGGCGAGGATCCGGTCGGCGGGGACACCGTGGTCGGGGAGGGCGTTGATCACCCGCCCAAACCTAGCCGAGCCGTTCCGCCTGCGGGGCGGCGTGACCGGTGGTCTCGCGCAGTGCCTCGGCCAGTGCCGCCTCCGTCAGCCGGTACCGCGACAACAACGCCGTCACCGGGCCGATCAGCAGGGCGGGTACCACGGTGAAGCCGAGCAGGATCGCCGTCCGCGCCGAGTCGGGCTGGACGACCTCGACCCCGCTCGTCGCCGACCGGTAGTCACCGACGGCCAGGACGAGCGCGAACACACCGGGGCCCAACGCCAGTCCCAGGGTCTCGCCGGCGGTCCACAGGCCGGTGAACACGCCCGCCTGCCGCCGGCCGGTGCGTGCGTCGTCGTAGGCGATGCAGTCGGGGAGCATCGCCAGCGCGAACACCTGCTGGCCCGCGTACCCCACCCCGGCCAGCGTCACCGTCAGGTAGACGACGGCGGGCGGCACCGACCCCGCGGCGGACATGGCGAGAGCACCGGCGGTCAGCAGACCGGACGCGACCACCAGGGCACGTCGCTTCCCGAGCCGCCGCCCCAGTCGCGTCCACAGCGGCATGACCAGGATCGCCGGACCCACGAAACACGCGAACAGGAACGTCGGGCCGTCGTCCGGGCGGCGGAGGACGTGCTCGGCGAGGTAGTTGACCCCGGCCAGCATCGTGGCGATGCCGACCGTCTGCACCACGAAAACGACCAGCAGCACCCGGAAGGGGCCGTTGGCGGCCGCTACGGACAGTTGCGCGCGCAACGAGGGCTCACTCTGGACCGAGGACGCCGAGGACGCCGCGCGGGTGCCGAGGAACGCGCCGACCGCGCCCACCGCGATCAGCAGCGCCACGAAACCGCCCATCCAGCGGTGCCCCGCCAGGCCGTCGCCACCCCAGGTCACCACCATCGGCGCCACCGCACCGGACACCAGGATCGCCACGGCGAGCACGGCGACGCGCCACGTCATCAACCGGGTGCGTTCCCCGTAGTCCCTCGTCATCTCGGCGGGCATGGCCACATACGGCACCTGGAAGAACGCGAACGCCGTCGCGGTGAGCAGGAACGCGGTCGCGCACCACGCGGCGGCGGCCGGGCCGGACACCGGGGCGGCGAAGATGGCGGCGAACAGCACCGCCATCGCGACTCCACCGAACAACAGATACGGCCGCCTAGGCCCCCACCGGCTCTGCGTCCGGTCGGACATCCGGCCCGCCAGCGGATTCACCAGCACGTCCCACGCCTTCGGCCCGAGCACCAGGAGACCGGCGACACCGGCGGTGACACCGAGGTCGTCGGTGAGATAGGGGAGTAGCAGCAGCCCCGGGACCGTACCGAACGCACCGGTCGCGAGGGATCCCATCGCGTACCCGGCCCGGGTGCCGGTGGGGAGCCTGTCCGTCATGGACGCGGATGCTACGCGGCGCCGCCCGTTCTGCATAGTGCCCTGACATCCGGCGTCACCGGTACCGCCGTCGTGGCCGGGAACTGTCGGATGGACGTCTTACCGGAGGGTAACCGGCTCGTGTCGGATACCGTCCGGCGGGAACGGCCGGTGACGGGCCGACGACGGGAGGGGATGGTACGGGTGAACGGTTTCGACACCGGTCGGGCGATACACCACGCCGTGGGACTGGTGGTGAGGAGTTGCCTCGCGTGTCGGCACCGGTGGCCGTGCCCGTCATACCGCGTCGAGAAACGGCGGTTCGCGGACCGCCGATGTGACGACCGTGGACTGTTCGGCCTGGACTGGGACGAGGGCGCCCGCTAGCCGGGCGTGGAATCACCTCGCCGCGGCGGGAGACCGGCGGCGTCACGGCCGCGCGGTTCACGCACCATGGACACGTCCACCGCGTCCTCGTACTCCACCCGGAACCCGTGCCGTTCGTACAGCCGGCGCGCCGGGCTGCCCCGCAACACCTCGAGCCGGACGACCGTGCCGTCGCGGTCGCAACGCCTCAGCAGGCCCCGGAGCACCGCCCCACCGATTCCGGCGCCCTGGACCCGTGGAGCCAGGTAGAAGTGTTCCAACCGGTGGAAGTCTCCGGCCGGCCGCAGCGCGACGCACCCGGCGAGGGCGTCGTCGACCTCCAGCACCCAGGTGTGTGCGGCGGTGAAACCGTCACGCAACCGTTGTCGCACGCGGTGCGGGTCGAACCGTCCCAGTCGCTCCAGGTCCGGCCGCATCACCACGGCACGCAACTCCGCGACCGCCTCGACGTCGGACGTCGTCGCACGCCTCACCCGGAAGTCCACCACGGCCACGCTAGCCTTCGTCCGGGCCGGCGACGAGACCCTGTGAGCGGAATCCCCACATCGGCCGCCGGTATGGTGGCGGCGTGTCCGCCGCCGACCAGCCCGCCTCCGACGGTGACCCGGTCACGCCGGAGTCCGCGCGCACCGGGTGGGAACGGCTGACGCCGCGGATCCCCTCACCGGTGGTCGAACTGGACGACGAACGGCTGCGGCGTCACGGTGTACGGCTGTGGCTGAAACGCGACGACCTGATCCATCCCGACCTGCCCGGCAACAAGTGGCGCAAACTCGTCGGCAACCTCCGGCGGGCGGCCGACGAGGGCCACCGGACCCTGCTGACCTTCGGCGGCGCCTACTCGCATCACATCGCCGCGACCGCCGCCGCCGGGCGGCTCCTCGGGATCGACACCGTCGGCGTCATCCGGGGCGAGGCGCACCGTCCCCTCAACCCGGTGCTGGGCCGCGCCGCCGCCGACGGCATGACCCTGACCTATCTGGACCGGGAACGCTACCGCCGCAAGCACCTGCCGGAGGTACTCGATCCGCTGCGGGAACGCTTCGGGGACTTCCACCACGTGCCCGAGGGAGGCAGCAACGACCTGGGGGTGCGCGGCTGCCGGGACCTGGGTGCCGAGATCGCCGCCCAGCTGCCCGGCACCGACCTGGTGTGCGTACCGGTCGGCAGCGGCGGCACCATCGCGGGGGTGGCGGCGGGGGTGCCGCCGTCGTGGCGGGTCCTCGGAGTGTCGGTGCTGCGCGGTGACGGCTTCCTGGACCCGGAGGTGACCCGGTTGCAGCGGGAGGCATTCGGTGGCCGCCGGGGCGACTGGTCGATCGACTACCGGCACCACTTCGGAGGCTACGCCAGGCGGACCCCCGAACTCGACGGGTTCATGGCCGACTTCCGGGCGCGGCACGGTATCCGGCTGGAACCGGTGTACGTGGCGAAGTCGCTCGCGGCGGTGTACGGCACGGCCGGGTCGCCGCTCGTACCGGCGGGCAGCCGCGTCGTGGCGGTGGTCACCGGGCCGCCACCGTGGTGGTGATCAGTCCACGGCACCGGAACGGCCGGACTCCAGCGCGTCCAGTCGACGCAGCGCGCGTTCGTACTTGGCGGTGAGCCGACCGCGCAGTCTCGGCGGCAGTTTGGCCATCCGCTCCGGTGACGTGTTGTGCGCGATGTCGCAACGCTTGATCAGGATCGCACCGGGGACCGAGGCCAACCGGTCCAGATAGTCCTCATGGGACTCGCCGTCCCGTTTCGTCATCGCGTCGACGAGGACGAGCGCCTCGTCGGGTACGCCCAGGTCGGCCAGCTTCTCCAGTGTGGCCTCGGTGTCCTCGACGACGTCGTGCAACACCGCGGCCACCTGCTGGGCGGTCGAACCGCCGGCGGCGGCCACCGAGGCGGCCACGGCGCGAGGATGCCTGATGTACGGCATGCCGCTCTTGTCGGCCTGGCCGAGGTGATACCGGGCGGCGATCCGGTCGGCGTCCTCAAGGGTCATGCCGCTGTGGGCGGGAGTGGCCATCAACGAATCCTGTCACGATCCGGTCGAACGCGGCGGCGGCCTCCAGGTTCGGGAACGCGCCCGCGCCGGGTACGGTCTCGCGGCGTGCCGCCGGCAGCATCCCGGCGATCACGCCGCTCTCCCGGCACCCCGCCGGATCCCGTTCCCCGCACAGCACCAGGGTGGGTACGGTCAGGTGCCGCAACCGTGGCGTGAGATCGGTGTGCGCGACCTTGACGGCGATCTGTCGCCGGATGTCCCCGCCGACCTCACGCAGTCCCGCGTCGACCGCCTCCCGGACCTCGCGCGACCGCAGATTCCGTGCCGCCGCGAACAACCGCAACACCGGCGTGGGCGTGATCGCGGCGGCGACCCGGTACAGCGGCGGCGGCAGTGAGGGGCGGATCCGCGGCGACGACAACACCAGCCCGGGCAGCCGGTCCCGGCACGCCAACGCGGCGAGCACGGCCACCAGGCAGCCGTCGCCCATCGCCACCAGGTGCGCTCCCCGGGACAGGTGCGGTGTGAGCGCGCCGACCGCGGCCGTCAACGTGAACGGCCCGGGAGTCCCCCCGTGCCCCGGCAGGTCCACGGTGATCACCTCGTAGCGGCCCGCCAGCGCCTCACGTTGCCGCCGCCAGACCCGGGAGCCGTGGCCGAGGGGGTGAACGAACACCATGGTCTCCATATTGGAGTTATAGCGGTCGTGACCTCACCGGTCAATCGGGCGAACAACCACGGTTGGGCGTCCTGCGGACCTTCTCACCGCTCCGTCAGGATCTCCACGGTGCCGGTGTCCCCGTCGACGCGGACCCGGTCACCGGTGCGGATCCGGGCCGTCGCGTCGCCGCAGCCGACGACGGCCGGGACGCCGAGCTCCCGGGCGACGATGGCGGCGTGGGACAGGCTCGCCCCGATGTCGGTCACCACCGCCGCCACCCGGGGGAACACCGGCGTCCAACCGATGTTGGTGATCCGGGTGACCAGTACCTCGCCGTGGCCGAGCCGGTCGGCCTCCGTGGGGTCGCCGACGACCCGCGCCGTGCCCACGGCGACACCGGAGGACCCGGCGGTGCCGACGATGCGGCGCGGATCGGTGTCGGCGGGCCGCCCGGTGCCCGGGTCGAACCGGTCGATCCGGCGGTCCGGGTCGGCGGCCCACGCCTCGGGATCGAACCGGCCGCGTATCAGCACCGGATACGCCGGGAGCGCACGGTAGTGGTCGTACGCGGCGCGCCTCGCCGGGATCAGCTCGCGGGGGGAGTCGTCGCCCGCCAGGACCGCCAGCAGCTCCTCGGGCCGGAGCATGAACACGTCGTCGCCGAGTCCGGTGAGCTCACCGGTGCGCAACAGCCATCGACGCACCGGCCACAGCCCGCGCACCGACTCCGAACGGGTCGCCTCCCGGGCGCGCACCGCCTCGGAGGCCTTGCGCAATCGGCGACGCAACTCGGTGACCCTGCCCGGATGCGCCCGGCCGAACCGTTCCATCGCCTCGGCGTGGTCGCGCCGGCGACGGGCCAGCAGGGAGTCGATGTCGGGTGCGTCGGACAGTCCGGCGAGTTGCCGGTCGATCCAGGCGGGGTCCTCAGCGGGCCGTGGCGCGGCGAGTTCCAGTTCGTCGGGGCAGCGGTGACCCCATTCGGCGACGAAGGCGTCGCGGTCGATCTCGCCGGCGGCCAGTCGGTACAGGCCCCGCAGCGGCCCCAGGCTGGCGAGCTCACCGTCGGCGGAGACGCCCGCGCTGAGGGTGGTCGCGTCGGCGTCGTCCACGAGGGACCGCAGCCACGGCCGCAGCCGTGCCAGTTCCATCCCGTTGACGCGGCTGCCCGCCGCCAGGAGACGCGGGCCGTCGCGGTGCAGCGGTGCGCACTGTTCGTGCCACAGCGAGATCAGCGCGGCGGGTGTGTCGGCCGCGTCGACGGCGGCGACCGCCACCTCGCACCGCCGGCGGTACCGCCGCACGTGGCCGGGGAGGTCCCGTTGCAGGCGGCCCACGACGATCTGGAAGCGCGCCGCCCCCGGCGCCAACCGTGGCAGCAGCCGCCACCAGGGCACCGGCAGGTCCGGACGTGACATGTCGGCGGGGATCTCACCAAACGCGAGGTCGGCGGCCTGGGCCATCACCCTTCCCACGCCGAGCGCCCGCGCGGCCCCCAACAGGAACGTGTGGTTGACGTACAGCCGGCCGCCGATGTTGCCCGCCAGGCGGTACGGCCCGTCCTCGGGTATCGCCATCGCACCCGCGATGGTGCGCTGTACCAGTGCCCAGGTCACCGGGGTCATGACGCCGGGAAGCGCCTCCCCGAGGTTCCCCGCCGACCACAGGAAGTCGCCGTGGAGGGTGTCGTTCCACACCTCCCGCCGGGTGGGCAGACCGGTGACGGGCCGGACCTGGAGCAGGTACGGCCGGTCGTCGTGCCACGCCCACTCGACGTCCATGGGGCGGCCGTACTCGCGTGCGACCCGGCGGCCCAGGTCGGCGAGCCGCCGCAGCCGCGCGTCGTCCAGTGTGGGGGCGCCGCGCCGTTCGGCGGGCACCGGGCGTTCGACGGTGCCGCCCTCGACGGTGACCGTCTCCACCGCCTTGTCACCGATCCGCCGGGCGAGCACGCGGCGGCCGTCCCCGCTGACGGTGTACTCGTCGGGCGTGACGGATCCACCCACCAGCGACTCACCGAGTCCCCAGGTCGCGTTGACGACCATCCGGTCCCGGTCACCGGTGACCGGGTCGGCGGTGAACAGGACGCCCGAGCACTCCGCGGGCACCAGTTCCTGCACGACGACGGCGATGTCCGGCGGGTGGCCGTCGAGTCCGGTGCGTGCCCGGTATCCCACCGCCCTGGCCGTCCACAGTGACGCCCAGCACGCGCGCACCGCCGCCACCACGGCGGCGGGCTCGGTGAGGTGCAGGAAGGACTCCAACTGGCCCGCGAAGGAGTGCTCGGGCAGGTCCTCGGCGGTGGCCGACGACCGTACGGCCACCGGTCCGGACAGTGCGGTGAGGGCTTCTCCGATCGCGGCCACCAGGGCGGGGGAGGGGCGGTGGGCCTCGAAGAGTTCCCTCACCCCCCGTTCGATCGTGGCCGAGGAGGTGGGGTCGGCGGGGTCGGTCCCCTCGATCAGCGCGTCCAGCCGGCGCGCGATCCCGGTCTCCTCGGCGAACTCCCGGTAGGCGGAGGTGGTGACGTGGAAACCGTCGGGTACGGGCAGGCCCGCCCGCGCGGCGATCGCCAGGGAGGCCCCCTTACCTCCGACGAGCGCCGGGGCGGCGCGGTCGTCCGCCAACGGGAGGGTCAACGGTGTGACTGATCGGGATGTCATGTGGGCACCGCCTGCCGGTCGACGTGCGCGGCCGTCCGGCACGCACCACGCCCTTTTTACACCTGTTCCTCCCGGGTCTCGTCGATCACCGCCAGGATGCGCCGCAGGATCGACTCGAAGTCCCGCAGGGTCTCGGTGTCGAGCCTGGCGAGTATGCGCTGCATCCGTGCCGTGCCCGTCTCGTCGAGCTCCTCGAGCACGCGGCGCCCGTGGGGCGTCAGTGTGACCCTGCGCACCCGCCGGTCCCGGGGGTCCTCGAAGCGCCGCACGATATCCTGTGCCACGAGCCGGTCCACGATCCCGGTGACTGTCGCCAGGCCGACTCCCAGCCGGCGGCTCAGATCCTGCCCGGAGAGCGAATCGTCGAGGGACAGGATCACCACCACCTTGAGCTGTTGCATCGTCAACGTCGACGCCAACAGCGAACTCGTGCGGTCCTCGGCGAAGACTCTCGCCATGTCCTCCTGCGCCCCCTTGATCCTCTCGATGATCTGATCGCGTTCGGCGTCGGTCGACAACTGCGGTGCGCTCCTTCGGCGGGCATGGGGCCGGGAGACGGTGAAGCTGAGATCCACCTGAGACCCGGAAAGTACGGTCGAGGCTAAATGTTAGCTTTGGCTGAACTTTTCTCGCCACCCCCGTTCCTCCCGAAGGGATCCACCATGACCGCACTGGCCAGGCTCAGCCTTGCCAACCGCAGTCTCGTCATCATGATCGCGCTGGTGCTCAGCGGTGTCGGCGTCTTCGCCATACCCCAGCTCAACCAGCAGCTGCTCCCCTCGTTGAGCCTGCCGATGGTCTCGGTCGTGGCCACGTACCCCGGCGCCTCCCCGGAGATCGTCGAGCAGCAGGTCACCGAGCCGATCGAGGCCGCGATCCAGGGACTCGACGGAGTCGAGGAGATCACCTCCACGTCCGCGGAGGGCCTCGCGAACATCCGGGTGTCCTTCGACTACGACATGGACACCGAGAAGATCACCGGCGACATCGAGTCCGCCGTGGGCGAGATCGAATCCCGTCTACCCGCCGACACCGACCCCCGGGTCGTCGCCGGCAGCACCGACGACCTGCCGATCATGGCCCTGGCCGTCAGTGGCGGTGAGGACGAGGCGGCGTTGAAGGAGGCGCTGGAGACCTCGGTCGTGCCCGAACTGGAGGGCATCGCCGACGTCAAGGACGTCGCGGTGACCGGGGCACGCGAGGAACGGGTCGTGATCACCCCCGACGCCGCCGAGATGGCCGCGGCCGGGGTCAGCCCCGCGACCGTCATCGAGGCGCTTCGCAGCAACGGGGTGGCGATGCCGGCGGGCAGCGTCGTCGAGGACGGCCGGGAACTGACCGTCCAGGTCGGCGCGCAGTTGACCTCGCTGGAGGACATCGAGTCCATCCACCTCACACCCTCGGCGCCCCCCTCGAGCGGCCAGCAGCCCGGACAGACGCCGCCCGCCGCGCCGGAACCGGTCGCGCTGGGCGACGTGGCCACCGTCGAACTCGTCACCGAGGACGCCACCGCCGTCACCCGCACCAACGGTGAACCCAGTCTGGGCCTGTCGATCACCATGCTCGGCGACGGCAACGCCGTCGCGATCTCCCACGAGGTCAGGGACCTGCTCCCGGACCTCACCGCACAGGTCGGCGCGGACGCGGAGATGACCGTCATCTTCGACCAGGCGCCCTACGTGGAACGGTCGATCGAGGACCTGACCACCGAGGGCGCCCTCGGCCTGATCTTCGCGGTGATCGTGATCATGGTGTTCCTGCTGTCGCTGCGGTCCACGCTGGTGACGGCGGTGTCGATCCCGTTGTCGGTCGTCATCGCCCTCATCTCGCTGTGGGTCGGCGACTACTCGCTCAACATGCTCACCCTCGGCGCGCTCACCATCTCCATCGGCCGGGTCGTCGACGACTCGATCGTCGTCCTGGAGAACATCAAACGCCACCTCGGGTACGGCGAGGCCAAGTCGGACGCCGTCGTCAACGGTGTCCGTGAGGTCGCCGGCGCGGTCACCTCCTCGACGCTGACCACGGTCGCCGTCTTCCTGCCCATCGCGTTGGTGGGCGGCATGGTCGGCGAACTGTTCTCGTCCTTCGCGGTCACCGTGACCGTTGCGCTGCTGGCGTCGCTGCTGGTGTCGCTCACGGTCATCCCGGTGCTCGCCTACTGGTTCCTGCGCGCCCCCCGGGGTGACGCCGCCGAACGCGAGGCGGTGCGGCGGGAGGCCGAGGCCAAGGAGTTGCGCAGCCCGCTCCAGCGGATGTACGTGCCGGTGCTGCGGTTCGCGACCCGCTACAAGCTGGTGACGGTCCTCATCGGCCTGGTCGTCCTGGGCGGCACCATGGCGCTGGCGCCGAACCTGAAGACCAACTTCCTCGACTCCAGCGGCCAGGACACCACGGCGATCAGCCAGACCCTGCCCACCGGCACCGACCTGGCGACCACCGACGCCGCGGCGGCCGAGATCGAGCAGGTCCTCGCCGACACCGAGGGCGTGGCCGCCTACCAGGTCAACATCGGCTCGGGCAACCCGATGTTCGGCGGAATGGGCGGGAACTCCCACAAGGCGAACTTCAACGTGACCCTGGAGACCGACGCCGACGCCTCGGTCGTCGAGGAGGAACTGCGGGACCGCATCGGGGAACTCTCCGACGTCGGCGAAGTGGTCGTCGGCATGCAGGCCGGCGCGGAGGCCATGGGCGGCAACGGCATCGAGGTCATCGTGCAGGGTGGCGACGCCGAGTCGCTGGCCGAGGCCACCGCGCTGGTCGAGTCGGCGATGTCCGACATCACCGAACTGCGGGACGTCTCGTCGAACCTCGCCGACGCCGCTCCCCGCATCGAGGTGACGGTGGACCGGCAGGCCGCCGCCGAGGCCGGACTCTCCGAGGCCGCGATCGGCCAGTACGTGGCCCAGGCGTTCCAGGGCGCACCCGTCGGTGAGATCGCGATCGACGGCACCACCAACCAGATCGTCCTCTCCAGCGGCGACGCGCCCGCCGACGTGTCCGAGATCGAGGAGCTGCGGCTGGCGACCGCGACCGGCATGGTCGAGTTGTCCGACGTGGCCGAGGTGGCCGTCGTCGACGGCCCCACCGAGATCAGCCGCATCGACGGTGAACGCAGCGCCGCCGTGACCGCCGGAGTCGACCCCAACGACCTCGGCGCGGTCTCGGGCACGCTGACCGAGCGGCTGGCCGAACTGGACCTGCCCGCCGGAACCGATTACCGGGTGGGCGGATCCAGCGCCGATCAGCAGGAGGCGTTCGCCGACCTCGGGTTGGCGATGGCCGTCGCGGTCGCCCTGGTCTTCATGATCATGGTCGCGACGTTCCGCAGCTTCGTGCAGCCGCTGATCCTGCTGGTGTCGATCCCGTTCGCCGCGACCGGCGCGCTGGGCCTGCTGCTGGTCACCGACACGCCGCTGGGCGTCCCGGCGATGATCGGTCTGCTCATGCTGATCGGGATCGTCGTCACCAACGCCATCGTGTTGATCGACCTGATCAACCAGTACCGGGCGCAGGGCATGGGGATCCAGGAGGCGGTGATCGCGGGCGGGCGCCGGCGACTGCGTCCGATCCTGATGACGGCCATCGCGACCATCTTCGCGTTGATCCCGATGGCGATCGGCCTGACCGGTTCGGGCGGGTTCATCGCCCAGGACCTGGCGATCGTGGTCATCGGCGGCCTGGTCTCGTCGACGCTGCTCACGTTGCTGCTGGTGCCGACCCTGTACGCCGTGGTGGAGCGTACGAAGGAGAGGTTCCGCCGCAAGCCGGTCGCCCCGGCGGCGGCCGAGGAGGACGTCACGGAGGAGGAGACCGCACCGGAGCCGGTGAAGGTCTAGCCGGACGACGACCCGCCGGGGACCGGTCTCACCGACCGGTCCCCGGCGGCGTGTCCGGGCCCGGTTCCCGCGCGGTCGTGACGAGCACCGTGTACTCGACGTCACGGCCACCCTGTTCACAGGTGTGGACACCGGTGGCGACGAAACCGAGCGCGGCGGCGAGGCGCAGGCTCCGGACGTTCCAGCTCTGCACGACCGCGCGCAGGCGACGCCCGTCCGCGAGCCGGTGCAGGTGGCCGAGCACGGCCTCGCCGAAGGCCCGGCCGTGGCCGCGCCCGACCAGCGCGGGGTCCATGCCCACACCCACGTCGAGCAGTCCCGGTTCCCCGGTCAGACCCGGTACGCGGGCCTCGACGCCGGTGCAGCAGAAGCCCAGGAGCGGGCCGCCGTCGGCGCCGGTGACGGCCAGGTAGCCGTCCTCCGCCGTCAACGCCTCCTCCCCGGAGTCGTAGACCCGCCAGGGCCCGTCATAGCGCCACCGCGTGATCAGGGCGGCGTCGTCGGCGGTGAGCGGGCGGATCTCGATCCGGTCGGGCCAGGTGTCGGTCATGTTCCCATGATGCCCATGGGCGGACGGCCACCTCCGGCCCGTCAGCCCGCCTGCTCCGGTTCGGTGATCGTCTGGCCCAGCCGGGTGACCGGGTTGGCCAACCCGTAGCGGGCGGTGATCTCGGTGAGTCCGTCGGCGTCGGCCGGGCCCTCCGGTAGCGCGGAGTCGACCTCGCCGAGGGGGATGTCGGACACGGTCCTCACCACCTGCGGTGCCGCCGCCAGGTATTCGGCGGCGTCGTCGAGCGCGCCGCGGACCCGAGGCGTGAGGCGGCTGCGGGGGTCGGCCGCCGCCGCCTGGAGGCCGGCGAGGTCACCGTACTCGGTGACCAGTCGCGCGGCGGTCTTGTCCCCGATGCCCTTGACTCCCGGGAGCCCGTCGGAGGGGTCGCCGCGCAGGACCGCGAAGTCGGCGTACTGCGCAGGGGTGACGCCGAAACGCGCGGCCACCGCGGCCTCGTCGAAGGTCTCGGCCTTGGCGATGCCCCGCCCGATGTAGACGACCCTGACGGGTTTCCCGTCGTCCACCAACTGGAACAGGTCGCGGTCGCCGGTGACGACCTCCACCGGGTCGGGGCTGCGCGCCGCGAGGGTGGCCAGTACGTCGTCGGCCTCGAAGTCGGTCGCGCCGACGGTCGCGACCCCCATGCACCTGAGGAGTTCCCGGATGATCTCGATCTGCGGACCGAGCGCCTCGGGTTCCTCCTCGGTCCCGTCGGGGTTGGCGCGGTGCGCCTTGTAGGACGGCACCAGCTCGACGCGCCACGGTGGACGCCAATCGGTGTCGACCGCGCACACCAGCCGCTCCGGCCGCCGATTGCGGATCAGGGTCGCCAGGCCGTCGCAGAACCCGCGCACCGCGTTGATCTGGGTGCCGTCGGGCGCCCGCATCGAGGAGGGGAGTCCGTAGAAGGACCGGTACCACAGGCCGGGGGCGTCTACCAGCATCAGCATTCCGCCAGCCTGCCACACGGCCGACCTGAACAACCGTTAAGCTCCGAGCGTGAACTCCGCAGCCGCGCGCATCGAGTCGGTCCGCTCCGCCTTGTCCCACACCGACATCGACGCTCTCGTGATCACGCCGGGCGCCGAACTGCGCTACCTCACCGGGTCGGCCGCGCACCCCTCCGAACGGCTGACGGCGTTGGTGGTGCCGCGTCAAGGGGCGCCGGTGCTGATCGTGCCGACGCTGGAACGACCCGCCGCCGAGCTGCTCGGCCTCGACTCGGCGGGCGTGGCGCTGTACGACCACGGTGACGGCGCCGACGCGTTCGGTGCCGTCACCGCGCTGCTGCGGGAGCGGCTGGGCCGGCCCGCCGCACTCGTCGCGGTGTCGGAACGCATGTGGGCCGCCCACTGGCACGGACTGACCGGGGCGGCGCCGGAACTGCGCATGGCCCTCGCCGAGACGGTCCTGGCGCCGATGCGCATGGTGAAGTCCGAGGACGAGGTGGCCGAACTGGCGGCCGCCGCGGCGGCGATCGACGGCGTTCACCGGCGGATGGGCGAGTGGCTGCGGCCCGGACGTACCGAGGCGCAGGTGGCCCGTGACATCGCCGCGGCGATCGTCGAGAGCGGACACTCCGAGGTGTCGTTCGTCATCGTCGCCTCCGGCCCCAACGGCGCGAGTCCCCACCACGCCGTGTCCGACCGGATCGTCCAGGCCGGTGAACCGGTCGTCGTCGACATCGGCGGGACCCTCGCCAGCGGTTACGGCTCCGACTGCACCCGCACCTACAGCGTGGGCGAACCGGAGCCCGAGTTCACCGCCCTCTACCGGATCCTGCGGCACGCCCAGCAGACCGGTGTGGCCGCCGTGGCGCCCGGAACGACCGCCGAGGCCGTCGACGCGGCGACCCGCGAGGTCATCGAGACGGCCGGATACGGCGAGTACTTCACCCACCGCACCGGCCACGGCATCGGCCTGGACGGACACGAACCGCCCTACATCGTCGCCGGCGACACCACCGTTCTCGCCCCCGGAATGACGTTCTCGATCGAACCCGGCGTCTACGTGCCCGGCCGGTTCGGTGCGCGCATCGAGGACATCGTCGTGTGCACCGAGACCGGCGTCCGGCGACTCAACACCCTGTCCACCGATCTCGTCATCCTGTGAGGCATCACTTCATGACAGTGCAGCGCATCCTCCCCTCCGAAGAGGCCGAAGCGGTCGTAGACCTGGCCCGCCAGATCGCCGACGCGGAGCTGGCCCCGCGCGTCGCCGACTTCGAGGCCCGCGGCGAGTTCCCCCGCGAGGTCCTACGCACCCTCGGCCGGGCCGGACTGCTGGGGCTGCCCTACCCCGAGGCCGACGGCGGCGCCGGCCAGCCGTACGAGGTGTACCTGCAGGTGTTGGAGGAGCTGGCGTACCGGTGGGTCGTGGTCGCCGAGGCCGTCAGCGTCCACACCCTCGCGTGTTTCCCGCTCGCGACCGCCGGCACCGACCGGCAACGCGACACCTACCTGCCGCAGTTGCTCGCCGGGGACCTGCTGGGCGGCTACTGCCTGACCGAGCCGGCGGGCGGCTCCGACGCGGCGTCGTTGTCGACCAGCGCCGTCCGGGAGGGCGACCGGTTCCGGGTCAACGGCACCAAGGCGTTCATCACCCACGCCGGGGTCGCCGACTTCTACGCCCTGTTCGCCCGGACCGGCGGCCCCGGTGCCGGCGGCGTCTCCTGCCTCCACGTCCCCGGTGACGCACCCGGCCTGCTGCCGCAGCGCCCGGAGGACAAGATGGGGTTGAACTCATCGCCCACCGCGCAGATCGTGTTCGACGACGTGATGGTGGACGCCGACCGGTTGGTGGGGGAGTTGGACGGCGGATTCCGCATCGCCATGGCGGCCTTGGACGCCGGCCGCCTTGGCATCGCCGCCTGCGCGGTGGGCCTGGCGCAGGCGGCCCTGGACCACGCCGTCGAGTACGCCCGGCAGCGGGAACAGTTCGGGCGCCCGATCATCGACTTCCAGGGCCTGGGGTTCCTCCTGGCCGACATGGCGACGTCGATCGCTGCGGCCCGCGAGCTGACGCTGTACGCGGCGCGCCTGAAGGACGCCGGTCGTCCGTTCAGCACGGCGGCGGCGCAGGCGAAGCTGTTCGCCACCGACACCGCGATGCGGGTGACCACCGATGCGGTGCAGGTGCTGGGCGGTTACGGCTACGTCAGCGACTACCCGGTGGAGCGGTACTTCCGGGAGGCGAAGGTGCTCCAGATCGTCGAGGGCACCAACCAGATCCAGCGGTTGGTGATCGCGCGCCGTCTCGCGAAGGGCGAATGACCCACCTCCCTGTGCGTTAGCAAAACACCCGAACGACCGAAGGGGCTTCGCCCCTTCGGTCGTTTTCGTCGTCTCGGCAGTTCACGTGCTCAATGTGGCCAAACGCGCCAACGGTGCCGCGTTGCGTCGGGGCCTTCCTGCGGACATGATGTTGCAAATGCGAATCTCATGTCGTCGAGGGAGAGACCCGATGCGTTCCAGGATCCCGTTGGCCGTCGCGGCGGTGATCGCCACCGCGGCCTCCGGCCTCGCGGTGACCACCGCCAACGCCGAAGCGGCCACCGAACCGATCAACCTCGCCTACTACTCGCGGTCCAACGTGGTCGGAAACGCCGACGACTTCTACCTGAAGGAGGTGCACGAGTCGGGTGCCGCGGCCGACCTGACGCACCTCGCGTACGCCTTCGCCGAAGTGGAACTCGACAATCAGGACCCGGCCGAGAACGGTGAACTGTGCGGAACCGCCGACTGGGGTGACTACAACTTCGTCGTGCCCGCCGAGCACTCGGTGGACGGGGTGGCCGACCAACCGGGCGACCGGCTCGCCGGCCAGTTCCACCAGCTCGCCAAACTGAAGGAGTTGCATCCCGACCTGAAGGTCACCATCTCGCTGGGCGGCGGTGGCGGCGTCGGCGGTGAGGGCGCCGGCGCCCGGTTCACCGCGATCGCCGCCGACCCGGCGCTGCGCGCCCGGTTCATCGAGGACTGCGTCGACACCTTCCTCCGAGGCGACCTGCCGTTGCGTGGCGACAACCTCGGTCACACGAGGGGCGGTCCCGGTGCGGCCTACGGCGTGTTCGACGGCATCGACATCGACTGGGAGTGGTCCACTCCCGACAACCGCGACGACTACGCCGCGCTCCACACCGAGTTCCGGGCAGCATTGGACGCGTACGGGGCGGAGGTGGGACGGCACTTCAGTCTCAACACGACCTTCCCGGGTTTCGTGGACCTGCCCGCCACCGGTGTGGACTACGACGTGGCGGAGATATTCGCCGCCGTGGACTTCGCCACCGTCCAGGGATACGGGCTGCACGCCGCCTGGGGACCGGGCAACTACCAGACCAACCACCAGGCCCAGCTGTTCAGCCCCGCCGACGATCCGGCGCACCCCGACTGGCGTTCCAGTGCCGCGACGGCCGTGACGTACCTGCTCGCCCACGGCGCGCCCGCCGAGAAGATCGTGCTCGGCGTGCCCGCCTACGCCGAGGGCTGGACCGGTGTGCCCGGCGCGAACCTCGGGCTCTACCAGGTCGGGACCGGTCCCGCCGCCGGCTCCGACGGGCACGCCGAACTGTACGACGCGATCCGGGACGCCCCGGGCGCCGTGTACATCGACTTCCAGGCGGTCGCGGCGTACAAGTACGACGGCGACGACTGGTGGTCGTACGACACTCCGCAGACGATCGCCGAGAAGACGCGGTACGCCCTCGACAACGGTTTGGGCGGGATGATGATGTGGCAGTTGCTCGGAGACCGCGACAACGACCTCGTCGGCACCATCGCCGCGGTGCAGGCGGCCGGCTGACCGCACGTCCCGGCGGCCGTGGCGTACCGGCCGCCGGGACGGCGGACCCGGCCGGGCTTCCCACCCGGTAGATTCAGTGGTGTGGAGGACCTCGACCTCGCGATCGTGGCGGCACTGACCGCCGACGGCCGGATATCGTTCACCGACCTGGCCGCCCAGGTGGGCCTGTCCACCTCGGCCGTGCACCAGCGCGTCAAGCGCCTGGAGGAGCGCGGCGTCATCACCGGCTACACGGCCAAGATCGACTATGAGGCGCTGGGACTGTCACTGACGGCCTTCATCGCGATCCGGCCGATAGACCCCGCCGCGCCCGACGACGCGCCGGAACGCCTGGCGTCCCTACCCGAGATCGAGTCCTGCCACTCGGTCGCCGGTGAGGACTACTACCTGCTGAAGGTTCGGGTGTCCGGTCCCGCCGCGTTGGAGGACCTGTTGGCCCGCATCCGTTCCCGCGCCGGCGTCGCGCACCGGACGACCATCGTGCTCTCGACGCCCTACGAGGGACGGCCCCCGACTTTAAAGGGTGACCGGGTCGCCGGCTGGTGAGGCGGCGACCGCCGCCAGGAGCAGGGCCGTCGTCTGAGTGACGATCTCGGTGCGCAGGCGCGGGGTGTCGTCGCCGGTCCCCGCCAGGCTCGGGGTGTGGACGTGTCCGCACGGCACCGCCGCGCCCAGTTCGTCACGTAGCCGTGTCACCCGGTACGCGACCTCGTTCGACAGGAACCCGCCGCCTCCGCCGGAGACCGAGAGCCCGTCCCCCTCCGGTCCTCCGGGCCGTTCGACCGGTCGACCGTCCTCGGACAGTTGGCAGACGGTCGCGTTGCGGTGCACCGGGAAACCACCGGTCTCCGCCTCGGCCATCGCGTCGACGGGCAACGTGGAGGCCGTGAACTCCGGGCCGGGCGGCATAGAATCCGGTGCGACCGGTGCGGTCGCGTCGGCTCCCCCGACCACCCCGGAGTTGTCCCTTGTGGTACCACTGTGGCGACGCCTGCCGTTGAACAGTTCCAGGTCGAACCGTCCGGGCCTGCCCTGGCTGACGGTCGCCGCCAGGTCCACCAGGTGTGGACCGGGGCGAAGGTGTGGACCGAACACCTTCTCGACGACGCCGCCGTCGAAGTCCGCGTAGCGCACCGGGAGTACGACCGTGGCGAACCGGACGTCCCGGCCGGCGTGCCGGACGGTCCGGCCGTGCAGGCGCAGTGCCACCGCCCCCGACGGGTTGGAGGCGGCCGGATCGTGGGTGAGCCGGAACGGGTCGAAGCCGCTGACCAGGACCTTGACGACGTCCTCGTCGTCGGCGCCGAACGTGGTCGAGGTGATTCCCCGGGACGCCCACTCCAGGCGGCGCGCCAGTGCGGCGCTCTCGGCGTCGTCGCGCCGGAAGCGGGGCCGCCACTCGTGCAGTTCCCACAGCATGGCCAACCGCGCCCAGTACAGCGGACGGTCGTCGTCGCCGGGCAGTTCCCGTCCCCGGCCCTCGCCGGCGGTGAAGCCGACCGCGTGCTGCCACAGGATCCTGCCGAAGCCGTCGACGACGACGGCGGCCTCGGGGCGTTTGCGGATCTCTCCGAGCGCGGCGCTGAACGAGGCGACCACGTCGGCGAGGCCGCCGTCGCGGATCAGGTCCTCGGCGAGGCGGCGGCCCTTCCTACTTGTGTAGCGGGCGAGTTCGGCGGATGCGTCGGTCACGGCCCCACAGTCTGCCAGGCCGGGTGCGAGGACGGCACCGGTACCGGGTCAGTGTCGCTCCAGTTCGCCGATCGTGGTGTGCAGCCAGCGGAACTCGGCGCGGTTGGCGGCCTGGCTGATGGTGAGCAGTCCCTGCCGGAACGGGTCGTCGAACTCGTCGGCGGCCATCGGGCGGCCCTGGGCGTCGTAGAAGTAGCTCACCGGATCGGACAGGAAGGCGAGGCGGCGGCGCAGCACGATCGCCTGTTCGCGGGGGTTCTCCAGGTGCCGCAGGAACGCCAGGAGCGTGAACCAGCGGTTCTCGTCGGTGATGGACAGTTCGTCGGGTTCTCGCAACAGCTTCCGCAGGTAGTCGATGCCGTCCTGGGTGAGTTCCAGCATGTGTCGCGGGGCGGCGATCTTCCCCGGTGCGGAGCGTCTGGTGAGCAGTCCCGCGGTCTCGAGGCGCTTGATCGCCGGATACAGTGTCCCGTCCGCGATCGGCTTGACATGGCCGGTGAGGGCGGCGATCCGGGTCTTCAGGTCGTAGCCGTGCAGCGGATGGTCGCGGAGGAATCCGAGGATCGCGAGCTTCAACATGCGGCCATTATGGCCCAGACCTGTGTCATTGGTGCGGAAACCCGGTATATCGGCGCCGATGTATACGAATAGGGGTTTGCCGATCCCTGGATGGATTCGACGGCCACGCCGGCCCCGCCGGCCGTATAGTCGGCGAATGACACCGGAGCACACCACACCGGAAGCACACGTCACCTCGGGGATCAACGCACTGACCCGCGAATGGCTGCGGCGCGACCCGGCCTCGCCTCCGGCGATGCTGTCGGCGGCCGGTGTGTGGCCGTTGCTGGCGGCACTGAGCACCGCGTCGGACGAGACCGCCGCGGCCGAACTCCGAAGCGCCACCGGGGTCCCGCCCGCCGACGCGGCCGCCGCCGTGGGCTCGCTGTTCGACCGGCTCGCCACGATGGACGGTGCGAGGGCCGCGCTCGGCCTGTGGGCGAGTCCCGACCTGGCACTGGACTCCGACTGGCTCGCCACGCTTCCGGCGGGCCTGGTGGGCCGGCTCAGCGGCGACCCCGCCACCGACGGGGCGACCGTCGACGCCTGGGCCGCCACCCAGACCGACGGCATGATCCCCCGGATGCCGGTGGACACGTCACGGCCGCTGGATCTGATACTGGCCACCGCGGTGAGCCTGCGCGGCCGGTGGCGCGAACCGTTCGCGGACTCACCCTGGCGGTTCCCCTCGGGCCCGTGGCGCGACCTCGACTGCCACGGACTCACCGCCGTATCCACCGACCTGTCGGCACTGCGCGTGTGGCCCGGCCGACTGTCCACACTGCGGGTGCCCACCGTCGAGGACCTGGACGTCGTCCTGGCCATCGGACCACGGGACCGCCCGCCCGGCGACGTCCTCGCATCGGCGGTGGACTCGCTCGCCGACGCGCCACCGGTCACCGGGGAGGATCTCGCAGAGGGCGCCGACGCGCCCGGCGTCGACGTCCGGACGGTCCCCGACCCCGAGCCGGATCCGGCTCCGCGTCTGTCGATCGTCACCGTCGCCTTCGACGTGTCCGCCGACCACGACCTGACCGAGGAAGCCGGCCTGTTCGGCCTGACCGAACTGCTTCGCCCGGACCACTTCGCACTCACCGGGTTGGCCGACCGGCCGTGCCGGCTGGAACAGGCACGCCAGAACGGTGTCGCCCGGTTCAGCGCCGCGGGCTTCGAGGCGGCCGCCGTCACGGCGATGGGCGCGGTGGCGGCCGGCGCGCTGCTGCCACGGGGCACCCGCCGTGAGGTCACCGTGTCGTTCGGGCGCCCCTTCGGGTACCTGGCGGTGCACCGCGACAGTGGTCTGGTCCTGGCGGCCGGCTGGATCGACCGGCCGCGCGAATGGTCCTTCGACGACTGAGCCCGCGCCGGCTACATCGAAGGGCGTACCCGGGCGGCGGGCGATCTCGTCCGCCGGTGGGACGGATCGCCGCCTCGCCGTTCCTAGTCTTGGACCCCGACGGTGTCGGAGAGGAGCGGGACGATGGGCAGGATGAATCGGGGCGTGGGCGAGGGAGTGCTCCTGTTCCTGGTGGGAGCGGGGCTGTGGCTGTTCACCGGAGACGTCGAGATTCCGGTGTTCACGTTGTCCAAGGTGGGCGTGGTCCTGATGGTGATCGGCGCGGTCACGCTCGTCGTGGGTCTGGTCACGGCCGCGCGCCGCAAGGCCGTGAAGGGCGACCGGTGACCGCGCCGCCGCCCGGCGAGACACCGGGCGGCGGCGGGTCTCAGACGTCGCCGAAGGTCTCGATCTGGGCGCCCAGCTCGCTCAGGCGTTCGGCGAGCTGTTCGTATCCGCGGTGGATGACGTTGACGTTGCGCAGCACCGAGGTCCCCTTGGCGGTCAGCATCGCCAACAGGATCACCACGGCCGGGCGCAGCGCGGGTGGGCAGATCACCTCGGCGCCCGACCAGTGGGTCGGTCCCTCGATGAGCACGCGGTGCGGGTCCATCAACGTGACCCGGGCGCCGAGCTTGTCCAGCTCGGTGAGGTAGATGGCCCGTTTCTCGTAGACCCAGTCGTGGACCAGGGTCGCACCCTGCGCGCACGCGGCGATGAGGGCGAAGAACGGCAGGTTGTCCAGGTTCAGGCCGGGGAACGGCATGGGGTGGATCTTGTCGATGGGCGCGTGCAGGACCGACGGGAGCACGGTGACGTCGGCCAACCGGGTGTTGCCGTTGGCCGCCAGGTACTCCTCGGAGATCCGGTACTGGAGCCCCATCTCCTGAAGGACGGCGAGCTCGATCTCCAGGAACTCGATGGGGACCCGGCGGACGGTGATCTCGGAGTCGGTCACGATGGCCGCGGTGATGAGGCTCATCGCCTCTATCGGGTCCTCGGCGGGGGAGTAGTCGACGTCGCGGTCGATGTGCCGCACGCCCTCGATCTTGAGGGTCGTGGTGCCGACGCCGTCGATGTTCACGCCGAGCTTCTGCAGGTAGAAGCAGAGGTCCTGGACCATGTAGTTGGAGCTGGCGTTGCGGATGATCGTCACGCCCTCGCTCCGGGCGGCGGCCATGATGGCGTTCTCGGTGACGGTGTCGCCGCGTTCGGTCAGCACGATCGGCCGGGTGGGGCGGACGCCTTCGTCGACGCTGGCCTGGTACTCCCCGGTGGTGGCCTTGACCGCGAGGCCGAACGGCCGCAGCGCGATCATGTGGGGTTCGACCGTGCGCGTGCCGAGGTCGCAGCCGCCGGCGTAAGGCAGGGCGAACTGCGGGTGGTCGTGCAGCAGGGGTCCCAGGAACATGATGATGCTGCGGGTGCGACGGGCCGCGTCGGCGTTGACCCGCGACAGGTCGAGTTCCGCCGGGGGCACGATCTCCAGGTCGTTGTCGGCGTTGAGCCACCGGTACCGCACTCCCATGCTCTCCAGCACTTCCAGGATGCGGTTGACCTCCTCGATGCGCGCCACGCGCCGCAGGACGGTGCGGCCGCGGTTGAGCAGTGAGGCGCACAGCAGGGCGACGCCGGCGTTCTTGGAGGTCTTGACGTCGATGGCGCCGGAGAGCTTGGCCCCGCCGTGTACCCGCAGGTGCATCGCGCCGGGTGTGCCCAGCGACACGATCTGGCTGTCGAGGGCGTCGCTGACACGGGTCAGCATCTCGACGCTGAGGTTCTGCTGTCCCTTCTCGATCCGGTTCACGGCGCTCTGGCTCGTGCCGAGGCTGTCGGCGAGCTGGGCCTGGGTGAGGCCGCGGTGCTTGCGGGCGTCACGGATGAGGGTGCCGATACGGCGCAGATGGTCTTCGGTTCGTCCGGGGGAATCAGACATGACGCTCACTGTATCTCACATGTGGTGTATGGCAATCGAGGGACCGGCGAAGTGTCCGGATTGCACGGGATTCGGATCGGATGCTCATGCGTTCAGTGATGTAGAACGCACCGTTCGGTCGAGGTCTTTCACCAGGAACACGCACGGGTCGGCGAACCGGTGGCGGGTACCGAGACTGTCGACACAGGTGTACCGGTCGATGTAGCGCACGTCTCCGCGGTAACCGAGACGGTGGTACAGCGCGGCGGCGCGCGGATTGGCGTCGGCCACGCCCAGGCCGATCCGGTCGGCTCCGGCCGCGCGGGCCCGCTGCTCGCAGGCGGCGACGAGCGCGGTGCCGATGCCCCGTCCGCGCAGTCCGGGAGGGAAGACGTCGAGGCCGTTGATCTCGGGGACGCCGGGATGGTGTCGCCGTACCTCTTCGGCGGTGCAGCCGCGCCACATGATCAACGCGTTGGCGACCGGTCTGCCCCGGTGGCGGGCGATCAGGTAGTCGCCGTCGCCCTCGCGCTGGGTCGCGAACCTCCGGTGGTGGAAGGACTCGACGCTGGGGGAGGGGTTGAGGCGGTCGAGGACCGGCAGGTCGGCCTCTCGGCACAGCCGGAAGGTCAGGCGCATCCGTCGAACCTGCCACGCGGGTTCCGGTCGCGCAACGGTGCGGCGGGAACTGAAGTGCGTGTTAAGCGGTCCTTAAACCTCTCTTGGGGTGGGGACCGGCCGCTTGTCGGTCGGGCCGTGCGAAACGCGTGGTGGCGGGACGGATCGTGTCCTCGGTGGCCGGGTGGTGGGCGACGGGTGGTGTCGTTCGGCGGTTGTTCGTCTTGCGCTCACCCATAGACAAGATTCCTTGCTGTTTGTTACCGTAAGGAGCCTTTTATAAATTTCGATGTATGGAAGTGGTCCTCATGGCACTCTCACGGACCGTGAAGGCGGTGTCCTCCCTCTTCGTGGGCGGCGTCGTCGCGGTTTTGCTCGCCGTCGCCGGTGCTACGCCCGTATCGGCGCATGGATACACCACCAGTCCGACCAGCCGCCAGCTCCACTGTGCACAGCGCACCGTGGCCGACTGCGGCCCCATCCAGTACGAGCCGCAGAGCGTGGAGGGTCCCAAGGGCTTCCCGCAGGCCGGCCCGGCCGACGGCCAGATCTGCGCCGGCGGCAACGGAGGCTTCGCCCCGCTCGACAACCCGCGCGGTGGCAACTGGCCCAAGACCAACGTCACCGCGGGCGCCCAGTTCCAGTTCGGCTGGAAGTTCACCGCCCCGCACTCCACCAGCAAGTTCGAGTACTTCATCACCAAGGACGGCTGGAACCCGCTCGACCCGATCGGACGGTCCGACCTGGAACTGACGCCGTTCCTGACCGTGCCGTTCAGCGGCCAGCCGCCGTACACCTACACCCACGGCGGCACGCTGCCCTCCGGCAAGAGCGGGCACCACGTGATCCTGGCGGTGTGGTCGGTCGCCGACACCGGCAACGCCTTCTACGCCTGCTCCGACGTCAACTTCGGCGGCGACCCGGGCAACCCGGGCGAGCCGGGTGAGCCCGGCCAGTGCGACACCCCGGCGTGGAGCCCCTCGGGCACCTACACCGGCGGCACCGTGGTCAGCCACAACGGATCCGAGTACCGCGCCAAGTGGTGGACGCAGGGCGAGGAGCCCGGCACCACCGGCGACTGGGGCGTCTGGGAGAGCCTGGGAGCCTGTTGACCCGGCTCAGGTGAACCGTTGAGAACCCCGGCGGCGGCCGACCCGGCCGCCGCCGGGGTCGTGTCATCGTCCGTCGGCGAGGTAGGCGTCGATCGCGGCGGGTTTGGAATCGATGCCGTTGTCCCGCCCGGGGAAGTAGTCCAGTTTGATCACGGTGCTCACCCGTGGAGCCCGGGCGGCGACCGCCTCCACGGCCAGTGTCACCACCGCCATCGCCTCGGTCAGGTCATCGCCCTCCACCACGGTGAACATGGCGTCGGTGTGGTTGGGCAGACCCGACTCGCGTACCACCCGCACGGCCTCGGCGACCACCTCGCCGACGTGTTCGCCCATTCCCAGCGGTGTGACACTGAAGGCGACCAGAACTGACATCGGAGGCTCCCCGGCGTGGTGTTGACGGCTGAGCACTCGACAGTAGTCGACCGGCGGAACGGCCGGATCCGAACCGGACCGGCACGCGATCGCCTAAACCGTTTGCCGGATCCGCGGACGACGTGTTCTCATATGCAAACGTATGTCGTCTGAGAGGAAGTGCCGATGACCGCCGAACCGTCCGAGAAACACGCCGAGGTGCTCGCGCACTTCAACGCCCAAGACGTCTCCGAGGTGTCGATATATCCGTACGCACCGGTGTTCCCGTGCCGGATCGACGGACGGGAGGCCGTCGTCAAACGCACCCGCAGCCAACCCGAGACCGCCGCCGCCATCGCGGGGTGGACCGCCGGACTGGCGGAGGCGGGCGTGGCGGTCGTGTCGCCCCTGCCGACCACGGTGCGCAACCCCGTCCAGGTCGGTGAGGACTTCTGGGTCGCGTACCCGTTCATCGAAGGTGGACAGTATCGGGCGGCCGACGGACAGGCACGGGCCGCCGGTGAACTCCTGGGCCGCATCCACGCGGTGCGACCCGCCGTACTGCCGCCGCCGTTCCAGTGGCCCGACCACGACGAGGAGTCGGTCGAGGAGGACCGTGAGGGCCTGGCGAAGGTCCTGGCCGGTCCGGCCCCGGAGTCGGTGGAGCCGTTGAGCCGCCTGGTCGGCGAATTCATGTCCAGGGTCCTGCCGCAGATCCGGTCGGCGGACCTGCCCAAGGTGGGCGCCGTCATGGACTACAAGGCCAACAACCTCATCTACACCGCCGAGGGGCCGGTGCTGGTGGATCCCGACAACGCCGACTGGGCCCCCCGCGTACTGGACCTGGCGCTGGCGGCGATCCAGTTCCACATCGAACACGAGACGTCGCCGGCGCGGCTGTTCACCGCGTCCGAATGGCGGGAGTTCGCGGAGGGCTACCTGTCGCAGGTGACACTCACCGAGGAGGAGCGACGGCTGTGGCCGGTCGCGGTGGAGTACATGCTCAGCGAGTACGGCGTGTGGTCGCTGATCGACTCCGACGGCTGGGACGACCCCCGGGAGCGCGCGTACCTGACCGAACTGGCCGCGATCACCCCCGACCGGTTCCCGCTGCCGGGCTGACCGGCCGGCGCCCGGTCGTGGCGTATCGTCGCTGTCGTCATGAGGACGATCCGCGGCGACATCGTGCATGAACTGGTGATCCACCGGTCCCGGTTCATCTGCGCTCTGGCGCGGGTCGCCGACGAGGCGGCGGCCCGCGCCTTCATCACCGAGCGCCGGAGGGCGCACTGGAACGCGGGGCACCACTGCACCGCCTACGTGGTGGGCGGCGACGGGCGGATCAGGCGGTCGAGCGACGACGGCGAACCGGGTGGCACCGCCGGACTGCCCATGCTGGAGGTACTGCGCCACCGGGAACTGGTCGAGGTCGTCGCGGTGGTGTCACGGTACTTCGGCGGGGTCAAGCTGGGGGCCGGCGGTCTCGTCCGCGCTTACGGAGGTGTCGTCTCCGAGGCCGTGGACCTGGCGGGCACCGTGGAGTTGCTGCGGTTGCCGGTGGTGACGGTGGTCGCCGACTACCGGGACGGCGGCGGGCTGGAGGCGGAGTTGCGGCGCGGACCCGACCGGTTGCTGGACGTCCGGTACGGCGACGACATCGAGTTCGACGTGGCCACACCCGATCCGGAGCGCCTGGGTGCCCGGCTGGCGTCGATGACCGGTGGCGCGGCGGTCTGGCAGACCACGGGAGAGACCGTGGTGGAGGCCGGATAAACGGTTGTGTTCCGTTGTGGGTCCGGGAGAATCCCGTCATGGACGAGTTGACGATCGCACCCGAGATCCTGCGGTACTACGAACGCGGCGGCGAGGCCGACCGGCTTGAGAGGGACGGTCCGGGCCGGTTGGAGTTCCTGCGTACCCGTGACGTGTTGCGCAGGTTGTTGCCCGAGGCCCCGTCGGCGGTCGCCGACGTGGGAGGTGGGATGGGCGTGCACGCCCGCTGGCTGGCCGAGGACGGCCACCGGGTGACCCTGGTGGATCCGGTGCCGTCTCATGTGGATGCGGCATCTCGGTTGCCGGGTGTCACCGCGGTCACCGGTGACGCGCGGCGGCTCCCCCTGCCCGACGGCGACGTCGACGCGGTACTGCTGTTGGGACCGATGTACCACCTGCGGGAACCCGCGGACCGGGAGTCGGCGCTCGCGGAGGCGATCCGGGTCGTCCGGCCCGGCGGCCCGGTGGTGGTGGCGACCGTGAACCGGTTCTCGGTCTTCCACGACATGGCACGCAGGGGCGCCCTGGTGGAGGCCGGGGAGCTGATGGACGAGGTGGCGGCCTCCGGTCATCTGTCGGGGGAGCTGTTCACCGGTGCGTATCTCCACCGGCCCGAGGAGATCCGCGCCGAGTGTGACGCGGCGGGCCTGACCGGCGTACGTCAGTTCGGTGTGGAGGGCGCGGTGTGGTTGATACCCGGCCTCGAAGTCGTCCTCGACGACGCACCGGCACGGGAACGGCTGCTGGGGGAACTGCGGCGGTACGAGACGGAGCCGTCGCTGTGGGGTGCCGGTGGTCATCTGCTGACCGCGGGGTTCGCGCCGTCGCGTTGACGGTCACGTACCGAGCAGGAGTGTCACCGCCAGTACGGTCATGACGACGGCGATGAGCGCGTCGAGCAGCCGCCAGGCGATCGGTCTGGCGAACAGCGGGCTCAGTAGCCGCGCGCCGAAGCCCAGTGCCGTGAACCAGGCGACGCTCCCGGCGACGGCTCCCGCGCCGATGAGCCATCGGTCGGGTTCGGGATGGGAGTTGGCGATGGAACCCAACAGGATCACGGTGTCCAGGTAGACGTGCGGGTTGAGCCAGGTCAACGCCAGACAGGTGGCCAGCACCGCGCCGAGCCCGGCGCGGTCGCCGGCGGCCCGGGTCGTCATCGACTGCCGGTTCCAGACCCGTCGCGCGGCGAGCGCGGCGTATCCGAGCAGGAACGCCGCGCCCGCGTAGCGGGTCACCGTCAGCAGTCCGGGCGCCGCCTGGATCAGCACTCCGATGCCCGCCACTCCGGCGACGATGAGGACGGCGTCGGACACGGCGCACACCGTGACGACCCAGGCGACGTGTTCGGTGCGCAGTCCCTGCCGCAGCACGAAGGCGTTCTGCGCTCCGATGGCCACGATCAGCGAGAGTCCCGCTCCGAGGCCGGTGAGCACGGGTATGACGAAGTCGGTCACCACGTGAATCTAGTCGTGGCGGCGGCCGGGCACCGGTCGGGCCGCTTCCGGCGTGGGCCGGGTTCCCGGGCGGCCCCGGCGTCCACTCGAGAACCCGGCCCGGCCCGTAGTTCCGTCATCGCCGGAGCGTCAGGGGGCCGCATCGGTGAGGAACGGACGGAGCACCGGAAGTACGTGGGTCGGCTGCATCGCCTTCATGTGGTCGAGTCCCGGCAGGATCGCGACCCGCCATCCGGTGGCGGTCAGGGTGTCGCGGTGGCGGAGCACGGGACCGGCCAGGTCGACGGTGACGCCACCCCACCGGGGGCCGTAATCGATCCGGTCCGACTCACCCACCAGGCACAACCTCGGTAGGTCCGGCGGGTATCGCACGGTGCGGTCGTCGAAGTCGGCCAGCGCCCGGTAAAGCGTCGTGAACTGGCCGCTCTGCTCGGGGGACATGGTCGCCTCCGCGGCGTCCCAGTCGTAGTCCTCACCCGTTCCGGAGTCCTCGGCGGTGGTGCGGGAGGCGCGCGTGGTGGTTTCCGGCGCCCGGGCGTTCTCGACGGCCATGCGGTGTGTGGCGGTGGTGACGGCGAGCATCTCCCGGTAGGGCCCGTCGAGGGGCGGAAAGCCGCCCGTCGCCAGGGCCCACAGCCGGTCGGTGCGGATCGCCAGTTGCAGGCCGCTCAGTCCCAGCCACGAGTACCCGTAGTAGGCGAACCGTTCGGCGCCCACGGCGTCGGCGACGGCGAGCATGTCGGCTGTCACGGTCTCGGGTGTGAGGTCGTCGGGTCGTGGGTGGGCCATGAGGTGGCCGACGTAGTCGAACGCGGCCACGGTGAACCGGTCGGAGAGGCCGGTCATGAGGGTGTGACCGAGTTGCGGGTCGGTGCCCCAGGGACGCAGGCGCTCCGCCGTCTCCGGGGTGGCCTCGGCGGGGTTCTCCGGTAGGAGCAGCGTGGGGCCGCGGCCGGTGACGGTGACCTCCAGCGGGGTGTCGTCGGAGAGGCGGACCGTGGGCATCATTCCTCCACAGTGAATTCTTTACGGTGTAAAAACGTCGAGCCGATATATTAGCTTACGAAGTAAGGAGTCGCCACATGACCGGTTACGCGGGCCGTTCGGAGCCGCGCAGGATGCTGTCCCTGCTGTGGCGCGAGGACCCGCCGCCCCGCCCCGGCCCCAAACCCGCGCTGACCGTCGACGCGATCGTCGACGCGGCGATCGAGCTGGCGGACGCGCGCGGGATGGACGGGGTGTCGATGCGGGCGGTCGGAGAGCGGCTGGGACGCACCGGCATGGCGCTGTACTCCTACGTGCCGGGCAGGGACTCGCTGACCGAGCTCATGTACGACCGGGTCCACGAGGAGCTCGCGGCCGCTCCGGGGTCGTCCCGTCCGTGGCGGGCCGCGGTCTCCGACTGGGCCGACCGGCTGCTGGCGATGCACCTGCGTCATCCCTGGACGCTGCGCGTCTCCTTCGCCCGCCCGGTGATGGGGCCCCACGAGCAGTCCGCCCTGGAATCACTCGCGGTCGCCCTGGAGGACACCGGCCTGCCCCCGTCCTCACGTCGCGGCGTGGTGGCCGCGTTGTTCCACCAGGTGCGCGGCACCGCCGCCACCGTCGCCGAGGCCCGAGCCGCCGCGGCGGTGACCGGCCAGACAGATCGGCAGTGGTGGAGCCGACGTGCCGCCGCGCTGCGACAGGTCGTCCCGGACTTCGTGGAACGCTTCCCCGCCACCGTGCGGTTGCACGCCGATCCGGAGCCCGTCACCGAAGACGACGGCCCGTTCCTGGAGGCCCCCGCCCGCAGGGCGTACCGCCGGGGCATGTCGATGCTGTTGGACGGGGTGGCCGCCGCCGTCGCAGACCACTCCGAGAGCCCGGGCTAGGGTTGGCCTCATGAGCGAGGGGGAGACGGGGCGGCGCGTGGAGCGACTGGCGCGGCGGCATCTGCGTGCCGACTGCGCACGGTGCGCCGGGTTGTGCTGTGTGGCCCCGGCCTTCGCGAAGTCGGCGGACTTCCCGATCGACAAACCGGCCGGGACGGCCTGCGGCAATCTGCGTGACGACTTCCGTTGCGGCATCCACGAGAGGTTGCGGCCGCGTGGGTTCGTCGGTTGCACGGTCTTCGACTGTTTCGGTGCCGGCCAGCAGGTCGTCGGTCACACCTTCGGCGGCCGGGACTGGCGGAGCGGGGCGGACTCGGCGGCGATGTTCCAGGTGTTCGGGGTGATGCGCCAGCTCAACGAACTGCGCTGGTATCTGGCCGAGGCCCTGGAGTGGGCACTGCCCGAGCCCCTGCGTGGCGAGGTCACCACCGTCGCCGACCACGCCGCGCGACTGACCGAGCAGGACGCCGACGCGCTCACCGGATTCGACGTGGCACCGTTGCGCCGTCGGGTCGGGCAACTGCTGGACTCGGCCGTCGCCGCCGTCAGGACGGGAAGGCGCGGTCCCGACCACCGGGGCGCCGACCTGATCGGCGCGCGCCTGCGGGGCAGAAATCTCCGCGACGGGGTGCTACGGGGCGCGTATCTCCTGGGCGCGGACCTCCGCAACGCCGATCTGCGCGGCGCCGACCTGCTCGGCGCGGATCTGCGGGCGGCCGATCTGCGCGGCGCCGACCTGTCCACCGCGTTGTTCCTGACTCCTCCGCAGCTGGACGCGGCGGCCGGTGACGCCGCGACACGTATCCCGGAGTGGTTGGACCGCCCCGGGCACTGGGACGGCCGGTGAACCTTCCACGTCGTGAGACGCGCGTCGGGGAACCCCTCGGCGGCGCCTACACTGTTGCGATGATCTCAGGCGCTCTCGCCCCGCCGGCCCGCTGACCGCGGGCCCCCGCTCGGAGGACCATCGGCCGACGTCGTGATCGGTCGCCGATGGCCGGTGCGCCGTGCCCGCGGCTTCGTCGCCACCCGGCCATCCTCTGACGCGAGAGAGCGCGATACCTCATGTTCACATCCACCGCCGGCCCGTCCACGTCCCGTGGCCTGGCCTTCCTCGCCGTAGCCGGTCTCACCTGGGGGACCACCGGCGCGGCCGTCGACCTGCTGTACCGCTCGTCCGACACCGGACCGTTCACCGTCTCCTTCTGGCGCTTCGCCATAGGACTGACGCTGTTGACCGGGGTGTCGCTGCTCCGGCGAGGCGGTGTGCCGCCGGCACCGCCCGCAGGCGCGGCGGGACGCCGCCGGGTCGTGTCACTGCGCCTGGGGACCGGTCTCGGGCTGGCGGTCTTCCAGACCGCCTATTTCGGTGCGGTGGCCGCGACGGGAGTCGCGGTCGCCACGGTCATCACCCTGGGCGCGGCACCGGTCATCGCCGCCCTGGGGGGCCGACTCCTGTTGCGGGAACGGCTGGGCGGCACGGGTGTGTGCGCCGTGGCCGGTGCGGTACTGGGGTTGGTCGTACTGGTGGCGGCGGACCCGATCGGCGCGGTACGTCCCGCCGGGGTGGCGCTCTCGCTGTTGTCGGCGGCCGGTTACGCGACCACGACCCTGCTGACGCGGTGGGCCTCCGATCTCGCCGGTGGCGATTCGGTACGGGTGACGGTCTGGTCCTTCGCGGTCGGCACGCTGTTGCTGGCCCCGGCGGCGTTGTGGGAGGGACTGTTCCCCGTCACCGATCGGCTTCCCGAGGTGGTCGGGTTGCTGGTGTATCTGGGTGCGGTGCCCACGGCGCTGGCCTACCCGTTGTTCTTCGCGGGTGCGGCGGTGGTGCGGGCGGCGACCTCGTCGGTGGTGATGCTCATCGAGCCGGTGTCGGCGGCGATCCTGGCGGTGACCGTGCTGGGGGAGCGGTTGACGGGCGCGACCGTCGCCGGGACGGTGTTGCTGCTGGCGGCGGTGAGCGCGCTGGCGGTAGCCGAGACACGACGCGCCCCGGCTCCAACATGATGTACATCGGCCACGATGCGTTCCTGTCGGTCCCGAAACCCGGAGGATCGGGCACCGACATGAAATTCCGCCGCGAGAGGTTTCATCTCCGGCGGGACCGGGTATCCGGTCATCGTCACGATCGCGGTACCGACAACCGGGCCTTTTCACACCGTGATCGGCGTCAACCAGGGGATAGGTAGGTAGGAAAGGGGCACCGTCCGGGCAGACGGTGCCCCGCCTGCCGCCCGGAACCGCGACCCGGCGAGGGGAGTGTTCCGGCGACACGGGGTAGGACCCTGGCATGGAACTGCGACGCAGCGACCCCTCCGAACCGGGCATCACCCGCCGACGGTACGGGCGCGGATTCCGCTACCGCGACGCCGACGGCTCCACGTTGGACGACGCCGCCGCGCTGGCCCGCATCGAGGACCTGGTGATACCGCCGGCGTGGCGCCGGGTGTGGATCTGCGCGTATCCCGAGGGGCACATCCAGGCCGTGGGCCGGGATTCGAAGGGCAGGCTGCAGTACATCTACCATCCGCAGTGGCGGGAGGAACGCGACGAGGCCAAGTTCGCGCGGATGAGCGGGTTCGCGAAGGCGTTGCCGGCGTTGCGCCGCAGGCTCGACGCCGACGTGGCGGCGCGCGGCCCCGGCCGTGACCGGGTGCTGGCCGCCGCCCTGCTGTTGTTGGATGCGATCGCGTTGCGTCCGGGCAACGAGGAGTACACCGACGACAACGGCAGTTTCGGGCTGGCGACCCTACGGGACTCGCACGTCGTGTTGTCGGGCGAGGAGGTGCGGTTGGAGTTCCCCGCCAAGGGCGGCGGCGTCGGCCGGTACCGTGTCGCGGACGGCCGGATCGTCCGGGTGTTCCGGGCGGTCCGCCGCGCCGGTAACCCCACCGGACGGGCGTTGGCGTACCGGGCCGACGACGGCTGGCACGCCGTTCACGCCGACGCGATCAACTCCCGCCTCAAGGAGCTGACGGGCGAGGACTTCACCGCCAAGGACTTCCGTACCTGGAACGCCACGGTACTGGCCGCGGTGGCACTGGGAGAGGCTTCGGGTGACGGGGATCCGGGAGAGGCGGTGAAGGTGGCGTTGCGGCGGGTGGCCGACGCGTTGGGCGACACCGTGGCCGTGGCCCGGGACTCCTACGTGGACCCCAGGGTGGTGGCCGCGTTCGAGTCGGGCAGGACGATCGCGGCCACGCTGCGTCGCTGTTCCCGCGCCGCCATGTCACCGGGGGAGCGGCGTGAGGCGATCGAGCGGGCGGTGGGGCGCCTGGTCGCTCGGCGGCGTCGCGACTGACGCCGCCGAGCGCTCGGGTTCAGCCCGGAGCGATCTCTCCGCCGATCGGTGCCAGTACCTCGCCGCTGTAGTAGGACGAGAACGTGTCGCTGGCGAAGAACACGTAGCTGGGTGCGATCTCGTCGGGTTCGGCGGCGCGTTTCATGGGCGCCTGCGCGCCGAACTCGGCAACCTTCTCGGCGGGGAAGGTGGACGGGATCAGTGGTGTCCATACCGGTCCGGGCGCGACGCAGTTGACGCGGATGCCGCGTGACATGAGCGTCTGTGCCATGGAGTAGGTCCAGGTGTGGATGGCGCCCTTGGTGGCGGCGTAGTCGATGAGCGAGGCGTTGCCTCGCAGCCCGTTGACGGATCCGGTGTTGATGATCGCGCTGCCGGATCCCATGTGGGGGAGGGCGGCGTTGGTCACCCGGAAGTAGCTGTGCATGTTGACGTCGAAGGTGTGGCGCCACTGTTCGTCGGATATGTCCTCGGGTGCGTCCACGGGGCGCTGGGTGGCCACGTTGTTGACCAGTAGGTCCAGTCCGCCGAGGTTGTCGACGGTCTGCGCGACGACGTCGCGGCAGTGGGCGGCGTCGGCCAGGTCGCCCGGCAGCAGGATGCAGCGGCGGCCCTCCGCCTCCACGAGCGACAGGGTGTGTTCGGCGTCGTCGTGTTCGGACAGGTAGGCAACGGCGACGTCGGCGCCCTCCTTGGCGAAGGCGACGGCCACGGCGCGCCCGATTCCGGAGTCGCCGCCGGTGATGAGGGCGTGGCGGCCTTCGAGCAGGCCGCGTCCCCGGTAGTCGCGCATCTCGTCGCGCGGTGTGGGGGTCATCTCGTCGGTGCGGCCGGGCGGGTTCTGTTCCTGTGGTGGCTGCTGTTGCTCGCTCATGTGTCCTCCGTGTCCGTGGATCGGTTCGTCGCCGGGTCGGCGCATTCGGTACAGGTGTCCGCGGTGGGTACGGCGTCGAGGCGGTCGGCGGAGATGGGCCGGCCACAGTAGACGCAACGGCCGTAGTCGCCGGTGTCGAGGCGGTGCAGGGCCGCCTGGACGTCGTGCAGGGCGTCACGGGCGCGGTCTCTGAGGGCGAGTTGTTCGGTTTCGGCGGCGGCCGCCGCCGCCGCGTCGCCGGTGTCGAGGAGGCAGTCGCGGCGGGCAGCGGTGGGGTCGATGTGGTGGATGCGTTCGCGCAGCAGGGTGGCCCGCCGGTCGAGTAGGCGGCGGGTCTCCTGGTGTGGGTCGGCCATCCGGGTGTCCTTCGCTTTCGCTTGGCGATGGGATACCCACGTGTGGCGTCGTCAATCCGGTGGCCGGCATTCGCTCGGTTCGTACACTGAGATATATCGCACCCGAGGTGTCAACCTTCGGAAGATCGAAAACCCCACGCGGCCATCGGAACGGTCCGGCCGGGCCGGTTCGTCGCCGGCGACCGTATGGTCAGCAGGACGTGGCAGCCCGGGCGTGGAACTCGTCGAGTGCCATGGTGGTGCTGGATCCGGGATCGTGGTCGTCGTTGGTGATGACCTGTCCGCTCGGGAGGCCGAACAGCGCGTCGAGTGTGAATCCGACGGGGTGGGTGACCAGGCCGCCGTATCCCTTGGCGACGTACCGGGTGCCGGGATCGAGCGTGGTGGCGGATCCGGGTTCGAGGGTCCATCCCGGTGGGGTGTGCAGCAGCGGGATGACGGTGTTGTGGGCGAGGGGTTCGGGGTCGGGGTCGGTCTTGTCGTGCGCCTCCCATACGGCGGATCCGGCGAGCGCGTATGCGCTGTAGGAGTCGGCGGTCTCGATGCCGAGACCTATGAGGTCCTGGCCGGGGCAGGGCACGACGATGAGGTGGGGTGTGCCGTCGGGTGTGAAGACGGCCAGTGACATGGTCTCTCGGCGGCTGCAGCCGGTGAGGGTGGCCAGTACGGTCAGCACCGCCAGGGCGGCGGCGATCGTGGCGCGGCGGGGCATGGCGGCTCTTTCTGACGGCGTGTTCCTCAGGCTAGGGGTGCCCGGGGCACGTCGCGGTCACGGTGACGGCGCGGTGTGGTCGCGGTGTGACCGTCACGGTATTGATCTTGCCGCGAGCAAAAAGTAGGCTGCCGCGCATGAGTTCACGTAAGCACCGGATCGCGATCTGCGGCATACACATCGAGTCCTCGACCTTCTCGCCTCACCGGGCGTCGGACCCGGATTTCACGGTGACGCGCGGCCGGGAGCTCCTGGCGCGCTACGACGATCTGGCGGAGGGGCCGGAGTGGATTCCGTTGGTGCACGCGCGGGCGTTGCCCGGGGGCGCGGTGACGCGGGACTTCTACGACCGGATCAGTGCCGAGATCGTCGCTGAGCTCACCCGGGTTCACGGTGAGGCCGCGTTGGACGGTGTGTACCTGGACATCCACGGCGCCATGAGTGTGGAGGGACTCGACGACGCCGAGGGCGACCTGGCGGCGCGGGTGCGTGACGTGGTGGGGCCGAAGGTGCTGGTGTCGGCGTCGATGGATCCGCACGGCAACGTGTCCCGGCTGCTGTTCGACAATGTGGACCTGTTGACGTCGCACCGGATGTCGCCTCACGAGGACGCGAAGCTGACGTCGGCGCGGGCGAGGGCGAACCTGGTGGCGTGCCTGGACGAGGGGGTGCGGCCGAAGCGGGCGTGGACGACGGTTCCGGTGTTGTTGCCCGGCGAGAAGGCGTGTACTCGTGACGAGCCCGCGAAGGGCCTGTACGGGTTGTTGCCGGGGATCGAGGCGGCGGACGGGATCATCGACGCGGCGATCTGGATCGGTTACGCGTGGGCGGACGAGCCGCGATGCCGGGCCGCGGTGGTGGTGACCGGCACCGACGAGGAGTCGATCGTGGCGGAGGCGGCGGGCTTGGCGCGGGCGTGGTGGGACGCGCGTCGCGACTTCGGTTTCTCGACCGACGCGATGGACGCGGACACGGCGATCGCGTCGGCGTTGGATTCGCCGCGGGGGCCGTTCTTCGTGTCGGATTCGGGGGACAACCCGACGGCGGGTGGCTCGGGCGATGTGCCGTTCATGTTGGGGAGGTTGACGGCGGAGCCTCGGTTGGCGGCCGGGGAGGCGTCGGCGATCTGGGCGAGTGTGGTGGCTCCGGCGGCGGTGGCGGTGTGCCGGGCGGCGGGTGAGGGTGCGTCGGTGACGGTGACCGTGGGGGGTGAGCTGGGTTGGCCCGATTCGGTGGAGTTGACCGGTGAGGTGGTGCGGTTGGCCGAGGACGCCGTGGGTGGTGATGTCGCGGTGGTGCGGTGCGGTGGTGTGTCGGCGGTGTTGACGCAGCGGCGTAAGCCGTTCCATTACGTGTCGGACTTCCACGCGTTGGGTCTTGACCCGGCGGGTGTGGACGTGACGGTGGTGAAGATCGGTTACCTGGTCCCGGACCTGTTCGACGCGGCCGAGGGTTGGGTGTTGGCGTTGACTCCCGGTGGGGTGGATCAGGACATCGTGCGGTTGGGGCATCACCGGGTGGCGCGCCCGATGTTCCCGTTGGACGCCGAGGCGGTCGTGGAGTTGCCGGCGCCGGTGGTGGCGTCGTCGTGACGGGCTCCCGGGGGTGGCGGCAACCGGCCGCCGCCCCCGGGGTCGGTCATTGGAAGACGGCGGGATCGGGGCCGAGGCGGTGGCCCTGCGGTAGGCCGGTGATGTCGGCCATGTCGGTGTCGGTGAGGGTGAAGTCGAAGACGTCGAAGTTCTCGGCGATTCGGGAGGGTGTCACCGATTTGGGGATGGTGATGTTGCCCAGTTGCAGGTGCCAGCGGATGACGACCTGGGCGGGCGTCTTGCCGTGGCCGGCGGCGATGCGGCTGATGACGGGGTCTTGGAGGAGGTCGCCTCCTTGTCCCAGTGGGCTCCACGCCTCGGTGGCGATGTCGTGGGCGGCGTGGTAGCGGCGTAGTTCGTCCTGGACCAGGTGTGGGTGGAGTTCGATCTGGTTGACGGCGGGTGTGACGGTGCATTCGTTGGCGAGGCGGTCGAGTTGGGCGATCTCGAAGTTGGACACGCCGATGGCCTTGGCGTGGCCGTCGCGGTAGAGGCGTTCGAAGGCGCGCCAGGTGTCGGTGTAGAGGTCGCGGGCGGGCATGGGCCAGTGGATGAGGTAGAGGTCGACGTAGTCGGTTCCCAGTTCCTGGAGGGACTTCTCGAAGGCGCGCATGGTGTTCTCGTAGCCCTGGTGGGGGTTGGCGAGTTTGGTGGTGATGAAGACGTCGCCGCGATCGAGGCCGCTGGCGGCGATGGCGCGGCCGACTCCGGCCTCGTTGCCGTATGCGCCGGCGGTGTCGACGGCACGGTATCCGACCGACAGTGCCCGTGCGACGGCGTCGACGGTGTCGGTGTCGGAGACCTGCCATACGCCGAAGCCGAGTTGGGGCATGGTGACGTCGTTGTTGAGTGTGACGGTGGGTGCGTGGTTCACGGTCGGTCCTCATCCCTCGTCGGTGCGGTCTCCCGGTCAGTGTGCCTTGGAAGGTGTGGTGGTGGCCGCCGATTGGGGGATTGCTGGCGGGTCAGGGGGCGGCGGTCAGGTTGAGGGCGATGACGGTGATGGTGGCGAGGACGTATGCGGTGGTGGCGATCGTGGTGACGCGGTGGGTGAGGCGGATGTCGCCGGTGACGGCGTCGGTGGTGTAGGCGATGAGGGGTAGGACGGTGACGGCGTGCATGGTGAGGGCGTGGCTGGGTTTGAGCCAGCCGCCGGACCGGTAGGCGGCGGTGTGGCCGGCGGTGGTGGTGAGGCCGGCTCCGGTGGCGATCATGACGGCGCCGGTGACCATGGCGAGGGTGAGGACGAGGAGTCCGGCCCGGATCGCCAGGCGCAGTGGTGCGGAGGTGTCGGGTTGAGGGCGTAGTGCGGCCACGGTCAGGACGAGGACGACGGCGATGAGGATTCCGCCCATGGGCGCCAGGATGGTGTGGGAGATGAGCGCGGACACCGGGTCGGTGTCGTTGAAGTGGGAGGGTACGCCGCGCCATGCCTGGATGGTGATGCCGGTGACTTCGGCGAGGCTCGCGGTGGCGAAGGCGGTGAGCAGGACGCGGCGGAGGGTGGCCGGCATGCGGATGTGTCCGATGATCCAGGCGACGGTGGCCAGGACGATGGCGAAGGACAGTCCGAAGGTGACGGGTTTGCGCCAGGACACCGGGCCGGTCCATGGGCCGCCGTCGATGAGTTGGATGCCGATGTGGAATATGCCGGACGCGGCGGACAGGGCGGCGAGTGTGTAGCAGACGCGTTGCGCGGTGGTGCTTTCGTGCCAGATGCGGGCGGGCAGTCGTGTGATGGTGGCGATCATGTGGTGACGGTATGGCGGGTGGCGGGTGTGGCGCGTCGGCTCGTGGTGGTGTCGTGTGGGGGCGGGGTTACCGCGCCGGGGGTATCGGGCGCTACTCCGGTGGGGGTGACCCGGTGGCGGGTGGGGTGAGGATCTGCTGGAGGGTGTGTCGGTATCGCCGGTAGGCGGCCAGGCCGGTGGGTGTGATGCGGAGCCAGGTGCGGGGGCGTTTGCCGAGGTATCCCTTGTCGATGGTGAGGTAGTCGTGTGTCTCCAGGGTGGTGAGGTGTTTCGACAGCAGTGAGTCGGACACCTGGAGGTGGTCTCGGAGTAGGCCGAAGTGGATCCGGTCGCCGTCGGCCAAGGCCGCCATTATGGACAGTCTGATGGGGGTGTGGATGACCTCGTCGAGGTCGTGTCGCGGGTGGCGGCCGGTCATCGTCGCAGCGCCATCGTGGTGGCCGCGGCGCAGGCGGCGAGTGGCGTGAGGGCGAGTGCCAGGGACGGGGCGACGGGGGTGTCGTCGGGGAGTAGCAGGCGGTGGGTGACGGCGAGTACCGCGACGGTGAGGTAGAGGATCACCTCGATGCGGTCGTGGCGGCGACGGAACGCGCGGGCGTTCCAGGTCAGCGCGCCCAGGGCGGCGACGGTGACGAGCAGCAACGGGGTCTCGTAGCGGTCGAGGAGCCGGGGGAAGAGGTCGTCGCCGACGACGAGGGTGACGATGAACAGGGTGATGATCCACCAGCCGAGGATGCGCCATCGTGATGCGCGCCGGAGGGCGGTGTGGGTGCGCAGGGTGTGTTCCAGGGCCTCGGCGGGGGTGAGTTCGCGGTCGGGTTCCATTACCGTCCCTTTCCTTCGGGTGAGTACTTGAATATACGTCAAGTATCTGCCGTTGCGTCAAGTAGGTTGGAGTGGGTCGCGGCGCCGCCGAAGGGGCGTGGTTACCGGTCACAACGCGGGTACCGCCGTGGGAGTAGGCGTCGGGTGCGTCGTGCGGGCGATGTGGGGGGTTCGCGGCGTCGCATACCCTGCGGGGATGGCGAAGGTGCAGGGCCGTCGGGTGGCGGAGGTGTGTGCCGTGGCGGGTCTGGCCGCGGTGGTGGCGGCGGACGGCGCGTTGGCGGGGTATCCGGTGGCGGCGGTGGTTCCGCCGGTGGTGGCGGCCGCGGCCCTGGTGTTGCGGTCGTGGGTGCCTCGGGTGGTGTTGGTCGTGGCGGTATTGGGTTTGGTGGCGCATGCGGCGGTGGTGACGCCGGGGCCGGTGGCGACGTTGCCGGTGTTGGTGGCGATCTATACGGCGGTGCGGGCCGGGCGGCGGGTGTTCACGGTGTGTGTGGTGGCGCCGGTGGTGGTGGCGACGGTGGCGCAGGCGGTGGTGGGTGCGCGGGATCCGTTGCGGGAGGCGATAGCCGCGGCGGTGTTGCCGGTGGGTTGGCTGGTGGCGGCGGCGGTGTTGGGTGAGGTGTTCCGTCAGTACCGGGCGTATGTGCGGTCGGTGGAGGAGCGGGCGGTCGAGGCGGAGCGGACGCGGGAGGAGGTGGCGGCGCGGCGTGCGGGTGAGGAGCGGTTGCGGATCGCGCGGGAGTTGCACGATTCGTTGACGCATGCGATCGCGGTGATCAAGTTGCAGGCGGGGGTCGCGGTGCATCTGGCCGGGAAGCGGGGTGAGGTGGTGTCGCCGGAGTTGGCGGCGATTCAGCAGGCGGCGGGGGAGGCGAATCGGGAGTTGCGGGCGACGCTGGGCCTGTTGCGGGACGATGCGGCCGATGGGCGGCGTGGTGTGGGGGCGTTGGGTGAGCTGGTGGAGCGGAGCCGGGCGGCGGGGGTGGTGGCGACGTTGTCGGTGGAGGGTGACGGTGGTGGGTTGCCGGTGACTGTGGACCGTACGGTGTACCGGGTGGTGCAGGAGTCGTTGACGAATGTGGCCAGGCATGCGCCGCGGTCGCGGGCGTGTGTGTCGGTGCGGGTGGGTGAGGACGCGGTGGAGGTGCGGGTGGAGGACGACGGTCCGGCGGTGGTGCCGGGTGAGGCGGGTTGGGGGTTGGCGGGTATGGCCGAGCGGGTGCAGGCGTTGGGTGGTCGTCTGGAGGCGGCGCCTCGTAGTGCGGGTGGGTTCGGGGTGCGTGCGGTGTTGCCGGTGGAGGTGGAGGCGTGATCCGGGTGTTGTTGGCCGATGATCAGGTGTTGATGCGGGGTGGTTTCCGGGCGTTGTTGTCGGCGGAGGACGACATCGAGGTGGTGGCGGAGGCCGGTGACGGTGCGCAGGCGGTGGCCGAGGCGGTGAGGCATCGCCCGGATGTGGCGTTGTTGGACATCGAGATGCCGGGGATGGACGGTATCGCGGCGACGGAGGCGATCGCGGCGGAGGAGGCGTGCCGGGGTGTGCGGGTGGTGATGTTGACGAATTACGGTTTCGACGAGTACGTGTATCGGGCGTTGCGGGCGGGTGCGGCGGGGTTTCTGGTCAAGGACATCGAGCCGGCGGATCTGTTGTGGTCGGTGCGGTCGGCGGCGCGGGGTGATGCGTTGTTGTCGCCGCAGGTGACGCGGCGGTTGATGGTGGAGTTCGTGTCGAGGCCGCTTCGGCCGGTGCCGGGGGCGGACGGTTTGACGGTGCGGGAGCGTGAGGTGGTGGCGTTGGTGGCGCAGGGGATGAGTAACGCCGACATCGCGGCGTCGTTGGTGATCTCGCCGATGACGGCCAAGACGCATGTGAGTCGGGCGATGGTGAAGTTGGGGTGTCGGGATCGGTCGCAGTTGGTGGTGTTCGCGTATGAGTCGGGTCTGGTGGTGCCGCGGCGGTGAGTGTTGACGTGGGGGTGGCGCGGCTCATATGGTTGCCTCAGTCAACTTGTTAGGCGGTGGCGACGTGGCCGACACTCAGGCCGGGCAGATCCGGCGGATCCGGGAGTTCAACCGGTTCTACACCCGGTTGCTGGGCGTCCTCGACGAGGGACTTCTGGACAGCCCGTACAGCCTGACCGAGGTGCGGGTGATGTACGAGCTGCGTCACGGCGAGGCCGGTGACGCGGCGGGCCTGCGCCGCCGGCTCGGCCTGGACGCGGGCTACCTCAGCAGGATGCTGGGCCGGTTGACCCGGGACGGCCTGGTGGCGCGGCACCGCGACTCCGGCGACGGCAGGCGTCTGCTGCTGCGGTTGACGGCCCGGGGGAGGGAACTGTTCGACGAGCTCGACGGGCGTTCCGACGCGCAGGTGGCCGAGCTCGTCGCGGGTCTGGGCGCGGAGGCGCGCGCCGACCTGTTGGCGGCCATGGACGTCATCCGTCGTCGTTTCGCACCCGGTGAGGCGCCGGGGTTTCGTATCCGTGGGCCGCGTCCGGGTGATCTGGGGCGGATCGTGGCGCGCAACGGTGAGATCTACGCGCGTGAGTACGGGTGGAACCAGGAGTACGAGGCGTTGGTGGCCACGATCGTGGCCGATTTCGCCACCGGTGCGCAGCCGGGCCGGGAGGCGGTGTGGATCGCCGATCAGGGTGGTCAGATGGTCGGGTCGGTGATGTGCGTGGCGGGGGACGCGCCGGGTGTGGCGAAGCTGCGGGTGTTGCTGGTGGAGCCGCACGCGCGTGGCCAGGGGGTGGGTGCGGCGTTGATCGACACGTGCCTGGAGTTCGCGGCATCGGCCGGGTACGACAGGATCCGGTTGTGGACGGTCGACCGGCTTTCGGCCGCGGCGCGCCTGTACCGGCGGTCGGGTTTCGAGGTGGTGGAGGAGAGCGCCGTCGCCATGTTCGGTGACGAGTTGACGGCGCAGACGTGGGAGCGGGCGCTCTAGAGGTCTCGTTCGTCGTCCGTTGCGAGCGGTGTTCCGATGGAGGATCGGAAGTCGCAGGTCCTGCATACGACACCGGTACGTAGGGCCTGCGACGACGCCGCGAGCGCCGACCGGGCGACGCCCGGCAGAACAGCGGGTTCGGAGAGAACGTCTCAGGTGCCGAATCGGGCGGTGGCGGCGCTGTGTCCGTGGCCGGGGCGTGCGATGTGGTCGATGGCGGCGCGGGCGGCGTAGGCGTAGCGGGGGTCGGGTCGCAGGGTGTGTTCTCGCATGAGGGCCTCGGTGAACTTGACGACGTGTTCGTCGCCGTGCGCGACGGCGGCCTCGGCCAGGGCGGGCCAGGGGGTGGGTTCGTGGTCGCGGGCGCGTCGCCATGCGGTGGTCTCTGCGGCGGGGTCGCCGCCGGCCAGCATCAGGAGGGTGACCTGTGCCTGCCAGACGGCGGCCACGGTGGCTTCGTGGAGTCGTGGCGGGAGCCAGGGCAGGACGAGTCGGGCGGCGGCGGCCACGGTGGCTTCGTGGAGTCGTGGCGGGAGCCAGGGCAGGACGAGTCGGGCGGCGGCGGGTGCGGTGACGCCGTGGACGAGGGGTATGGGGAACCGGTGGTCGGTGTGGGAGACGCATATTCCGGCGAATTCGGCGGTCATGTCGGACAGGATGCGGTGGGGGTCGCCGCCGGCGGGTCGTTCGAGTGCCTCGCGGAAGCCGGGAAGGGTGTGGGCGTCTTTGAGGAGTCGGGCGGCGTGGCGGGGGTCTTGCGGGGGTGTGTCGAGTCGGCGTAGCGCGGCCACGGCGTGGGGGATGGACAGTGTTCCGGTGAGGCGGCCGGGGCCGGGGTGGTCGATGAATCGGGCGGCCCAATAGCCGAGTCCGCGGGCCAGTTCGGTGAGTTGGGCGCGGCTGGGGGTGGGTGTGGCGGTGATGGAGCGGACGGCGTGGGCGGTGCGGATGAGTCCGTGGGTGAGGCCGGTCATGGGGCCGGGCAGTAGGCGGGGCCACCAGGTGGTGAGGGTGTCCTGCCAGCCGTGGGTGTCGATGTGGCGGGTGAACAGGACCTCGAAGTCGCCGGCGCGGCCGATGTCGCCCATGGCGGCGCGCCAGTCGGTGTCGTCGTCGGGGTCGATGGCCTGGTAGGGGACGGGTGGTTCGTGGTGTGGGGCGGCGCTGCGGTAGAGGTCGATCCAGGCGGGTACGTGGTCGCCGTGGCCGAGGACGGCGATGGTCTCGGCGGCCATGGGGCCGTGGTTGGCGAGGTCGCCGCCGCCGAGGCGGCGTTCGTATCCGAGGTCGTCGAGGCGTTCGAGGGCGTCGTGTACGGCGTCGAGGTAACCGGTCATCACGGACTCCTTGCTTCGGATAAGCGAACCTTTCGGATTTCCGAAGATATATGATGCGGCGGTGTCCGAGCAACGCGCCCCCGAACCCGCCGAGATCACCGCCGTACTGGGTTTCCTGCCACTCATCGCCACCTACTTCGACAAGGCACGCGGCCAGATGCCGCCCGAACAGGCCGAGTCCTTCGCCGCCCACGGCCTGACCGCCCGGCACGGCGCGGTGTGCGTGCAACTGCTGGCCCGTCCGGCGGTGTCGGTGGGTGAACTCGCCGAGGCCATGGGGCTGGCCCTGTCCACGGTCAGTGAACTGGTCGGCGACCTCGACGCGGCCGACTGGGTCGACCGCCGCCCCGACCCGGGCGACCGCCGGCGCACCCTGGTGAGCCTGGCCGCGCACCGCGTCGACCACATGCGGTACTACGTCACCGTGCGGGCGGCGCCGTTGCTGGCGGCGATGGACCGGCTCACCCCGCAGCAGCGCGAGGGTTTCGCCGCCGGTATCCGTGCCTGGGCCGAGCAGCTGCGCCACTGGCGGCCCTGATTCCCTACAGGCTGCGCAGTCCCGTCACCGTCACCACCGGGACCCCGGCGGCGTCGCTGGCGGGCAGGTCGATCTCGGCCTCGATGCGCCAGTCGTGGTCGCCGGCGGGGTCGGCGAGGATCTGCGCCACCCGCCACCGCTGCGGTGTCTCGGACTCGATCAGCAGCAGCCGGGGGCTGCGGGCGGCCGCGTCGGTGCCGATGTCGTCGTGGGCGTCGTAGTAGTCGTCCAGTGCGTCCTGCCACTGTTCGCGGGTCAGGCCGGTCTCCAGGCCCGCCAGCAGGTCCGGGCGGTCGAGGGCGGCCAGTTCCACGTGCCGGAACATGGCGTTTCGGACCGCGACGGTGAAGGCCCTGCGGTTGGACGTCAGGGACGTGGTCTGCTCGGTCAACGCCTTGCGGTCGTCGGGTTGCGCCTGTGGGTTCGACAACTGCTCCCACTCGTCCAACAGGCTGGAGTCGACCTGGCGGACCAGTTCGCCCAGCCACGCCGTCACGTCCCGCAGCTCCTCGGTGGAGGCGGACTCGGGGATGGTCTGGTCCAGGGTCTTGTACGCCCCGGCCAGGTACCGCAGGACCACGCCCTCGGCGCGCGACAGTTCGTAGAACGCGATGAACTCCCCGAACGTCATGGCGCGTTCGTACAGGTCGCGTACGACGCTCTTGGGCCGCAACGGGTGGTCCTTGATCCAGGGGTGGCTGCGGCCGTAGGCGGTGTAGGCGGCGGTGAGCTGTTCCTCCAGCGGCTTGGGGTACTCGATGAGCGACACCCGTTCGACCCGTTCGTCGTATTCGACGCCGTCGGCCTTCATCTGGGCGACCGCCTCGGCGCGGGCGCGGTTCTGTTGGGCGGCCAGCACCTGCCTGGGATCCTCCAGGATGGACTCCACGACGCTGATGACGTCCAACGGGTAGTCCGGGTCGTCGGCGTCCAGGATCTCCAGGGCCGCCAACGCGAACGGCGCCAGCGGCTGGTTGAGGGCGAAGTCGGTGTCCAGGTCGACCGTCAGGCGTTGCCGCCGCCCGGAACGGTCGGGTTCGGGAAGCGTCTCGACGATCCCGGCCGCCAGCAGCGACCGGTACATGGCGATGGCCTCCCTGATGAGGGCGCGTTGGATGCCGGGCGGTGCGTGGTTGTCGGTCAACAGTCGCCGCATCGCCTCGAAGGCGTCGCCGGGGCGGGCTATCACGTTCAGCAGCATCGCGTTGGACACGGTGAACCGGCTGACCAGTGGTTCGGGGGGCGCGGTCTGGAGGTTCTCGAAGGTCTCCCGCGACCAGCCGACGAAGCCCTCGGGGGCGGCCTTCTTCTTCAGTTTGCGCAGCTTCTTGGGGTCGTCGCCGGCCTTGGTGACGGCCTTCTGGTTCTCGATGACGTGCTCGGGTGCCTGCGCCACCACCAGGCCCTCGGTGTCGAAACCGGCGCGGCCGGCGCGGCCGGCGATCTGGTGGAACTCGCGGGCGCGCAGCCGCCGGACCCGGTGCCCGTCGTATTTGGACAGGCCGGTGAACAGGACGGTGCGGATGGGGACGTTGACGCCCACGCCGAGGGTGTCGGTTCCGCAGATCACCTTCAGCAGTCCGGCCTGCGCCAGTCGTTCCACCAGTCGGCGGTACTTGGGCAGCATCCCGGCGTGGTGGACTCCGATGCCGTGTTTGACGAGGCGTTGCAGTGCCTTGCCGAACCCGGTGGTGAACCGGAACCCGCCGATGAGGTCGGCGATGGCGGCCTTCTCGGCCTTGGTGCACACGTTGATGCTCATCAGCGCCGACGCCTGCTCCATCGCGGCGGCCTGCGTGAAGTGGACGATGTAGACGGGGGCCTTGTCGTCGGCCAGCAGCAGTTCGATGGTGTTCTGCAGCGGTTCGGTGGAGTAGCGGTAGTACAGGGGCACCGGGCGGGTCGCGGAGGTGACGGTGACGGTGGGGCGGCCGGTGCGGCGGGTGAGGTCCTTCTCGAAGAACGACGTGTCGCCCAGTGTCGCCGACATCAGCACGAACTGGGTGTGGGGCAGTTCCAGCAGCGGCACCTGCCACGCCCAGCCGCGCCCGGGTTCGGAGTAGAAGTGGAACTCGTCCATGACGACCTGGCCGACGTCGGCATACTCGCCGTCGCGCAGCGCGATGTTGGCCAGGACTTCGGCGGTGCAGCAGATGAGGGGCGCGTCGGCGTTGACGCTGGCGTCGCCGGTCATCATCCCGACGTTGTCGGTGCCGAACTGGTCGCACAGGTCGAAGAACTTCTCGCTGACCAGCGCCTTGATGGGCGCGGTGTAGAAGCTGGTGCGGTCGGCGGCCAGCGCCGCGAAGTGCGCGCCGGCGGCGATGAGGCTCTTTCCGGAGCCGGTGGGGGTGCCCACGATCACGTTGTTGCCCGACACGATCTCCATGAGCGCCTCCTCCTGGGCGTCATAGAGGGTCAGTCCCCGGTCGGCGGCCCAACCGGTGAAGGCGTCGAACACCGCGTCGGGTTGAGGGTCTTCGGGAAACAAGTCAACGAGGCTCACCCGGACCATGGTGCCTGGTGGGTCATCACGCCACGGCGCCGGGAGTGGCAGGATCACCACCATGGGACAGCGGTTTCACACCGACACGATTCAGATCACCACCGGCGGCCGGGCCGCCGCCGTCGACGTCACCGACCGGTGCGCCCGGTTCCTGGGCGAGGCGGGTGCGGAGAACGGGCTGCTCAACGTGTTCGTGCCGCACGCCACCGCCGGGATCGCCGTCATCGAGACCGGCGCCGGCAGTGACGACGACCTGTTGGCGGCGTTGGCGGACCTGCTTCCGGCCGACGACCGGTGGCGGCACCGGCACGGCAGTCCCGGGCACGGTCGTGACCACGTGTTGCCGGCGTTGGTGTCGCCGTCGACGACGGTGCCGGTGGTGGAGGGGCGGATGGCGTTGGGTACGTGGCAGTCGGTGGTGCTGGTCGACACCAACGTGGACAACCCGACCCGGCTGCTCCGGTTCACCTGGCTGGGGGCATAGGCGGAGGCTCCGCGCGGGTCAGTCGGTGAGCGTGTCCATGACGGTGGCGGGCCCGGCCAGGAAGCCGCCCTCGACCGGCAGGTTCACGCCGGTGATCCAGGCGGCGTCGGGGGAGGCCAGGAACGCCACGGCCGCGGCGATGTCTTCGGGTTCGCCGACGCGCCCCATCGGGTACAGCCGCGCCATGCGGTGCATCCGCTCCAGCGACTCGGGGCTGTGCGTCCAGGCGCGGGTGCGGATCGTTCCCGGTGACACGACGTTGAACCGGATCCAGCCGTGGTCGGCGTCGATGCTGCCGCGGCGGCGCGGCCCGTACGCCACGGCGAGGTTCTGCGTCAGGTTGATCAGGCCGGCCTTGGCGGCCGAGTAGGGCAGGTTACCGACGGCGGCCATGCCGTTGACCGAGCTGATCGACACGACCGCGCCTCCGCCGGTGGCGCCCAACAGGTGCGGGATCGCCTCGCGGGTGACGCGGGCGGCGCCCTGCAGCGTGGGGTCGGTCTGGCGTATCCACTCCTGGTCGTCGATCGACTCGAATCCCAGGGGCCCGGCGATACCGACGTTGTTGACCAGGACGTCGAGGCCGCCGAGTCGCCGCACGGTTTCGGCCACGGCACGTGTCACCGACTCGGTGTCGGTGACGTCGCATTCGACGGGGACGGCACCGGGAAGTGTCTCGGCGGCCTCGGTGGCGGCGTCGAGTTCGATGTCGGCCACGGCCACGGTCGCGCCCTCGGAGGTCAACCGCCGGGCGCAGGCCAGGCCGATGCCGCGGGCGGCTCCGGTGATGAGGACTCTGCGGCCGGTGAAGCGGTCCATTCCGGTGGCCTTTCGTCGAGGTGTGGGGTGTTCACCGCGACGGTATCGGGTGTCGCGTCACGGGCCCGGGGCGGGGCGCAGCCAGTTGGCCACAGTGGAGGCGAACCGGTCGGTGTGGCCGGTGAACTCCGGGCGGGGCGGTTCGGGGAACTCCGGCAGCACGTGCGCGGACGGCAGCAGCCCGGACAGTGCCGTCACGGTGTGGCGGCGGTGGAACGGTGAGGCCGGCGGCGCCGGGATCAGGGCCGCCCGGGGTGGTGACAGTTCCCGGATCCGCGCGTCGGTGACGCCGCGAAGCGTCTGGCCGGTCAACAGGTTCTCGATCGTGTCGCCGGTGGCGCCGGCGGCCGACAGTGCCGCCCGGGTGTGCCGGTCGGCGCGGTCGTCACCGCAGGTGGCGGGCCACGCCAGGATCAACGCGGTCAGACGCCTCCCCAACAGCCGCGCCAAGGCGATCGCGGGGGTGGTGCCGTTGGAGGCGGCCATGATCGCGACGTCGCCGTCGGGCAGTGCCTCGGCCAGGTGCGCGGTGTCGGTGTCCCAGTCGGCGGGGCGGGGGAGCCGGTCGGGGGCGACGCAGGTGATGCCGCGCGCGGTAAGGGCGGGCAGGATGCCGCTGTGGCCCCAGAACCGTTGCGCGGTCATCTCGGGTTCCCAGAGGCCGCCGGGTATCAGGAACAGCCGCATGTGGTGTCTCCTCGGGCGTGGGTGGGTGTTGCAGGTTACCGCCGTGGAGTGGGTGGTGGTGTCGGTGGCGGCCGGTATGGTGGCCGCGACCGGTGTGGTGGAATGTGGAGAGGGGGCGGACATGGCAGGCAGGTCCGGGCCGAAAGCGACCGACCCGCAGTTGCCGGAGGTGTTGGGGCCGCCCGACGCGGACGGCCTGGTCGACGAGGCCGACTGGTGGCGAGTCGACGCCTCGGGCGCCGACTACGCCGGTGCCGTGGCGGCGAACTTCCACATCGAACAGTGCCGGTTCACGCGTGCCGACCTGTCGGGTGGGCGGTGGCGCGGCGGGGTGTGGCGTGACTGCGTGTTCGACCACGGCGACCTGGCGAACGTGTTCGCCGAGTCCGGTTCGGCGTTCCGCAGCCGGTTCACCGACGTCCGCATGACGGGTCTGCAGTGGACCGACGGTGTCGTCAAGGACGTGACGTTCACCGGTTGCCGGATGGACCTGACGGGGTTCCGGTTCACCCGGTTGAGCGGCACCGTGTTCACCGACTGCCGCATGACGAGTGTCGATTTCACCGGCGCCGACCTGACCGGTGTCGTGTTGCGGCGCTGCGACCTGACCGGCGCGAAGTTCCACCAGGTCAAGATGGCCGGCGCCCGCGTGGAGGACTGCGTCATCGACGACGTCTCAGGCGTGGAGTTCCTGCGCGGCGCGACGGTCAAGGCCGCCGACCTGATCCCGTTGACGTTCGCGCTGGCCCGCGCGCTCGGCATCACCGTCGAGGTCGACTGAGAGACCCGCGGGTCACTTCACGACCGTCAGCAGGAACACCGTGTCGGTCAACGCGGTGACACTGTGCCGTTCCGGTGGGATCACCACCAGGTCGCCCTCGGCGGCCTCACCGCCGTCGGCGCCGGCCTCCAACCGGATCCGGCCCGACAACACGTGCAGGGTCGCCTCACCGGGGAAGTCGTGCTCGGACATGTGGGTGCCGTCGGTGAGGGTGATGAGGGTCTGACGCAGCCGCCGCCGCGATCCACCGACGAGGGTCTCGGTGCTGCGCCCGGCGTGGGAGTCGTGCGCCTGGTCGAGGTGATCGCCGGCCAGGGCGGTCAAAGAGAACTTGTCCATGCCGTCACTATCGCCCCTGCCGCCCCGGACCGGGGCCGGAATCGGGCAAACCGGCGTAGCCGGGCACGGCCAGGCCGGTCTGCCGGATCGTGAGGTTCCACCGGCCGACGCCGACGCCGATATCGGCCGGCCCGGTGCCGGGCAGGATCCGGGTGACGCCGTGGAAGGCCCGTCGGGACGGGCCGCCGAACACGAACACGTCACCGGAGTCCAGGTGGACGTCCCGCCACGGCCAGCCGCGACCGGCGGTGTTGCCGAACCGGAACACCGCGGTGTCTCCCAGACTGATCGACACCACCGGCGCCGGCGACACCTCCTCGGCGTCGCGGTGCATGCCCATACGGGCCTCGGGTGCGTAGAAGTTGATCAACGCCACGTCCGGCGTGAAGTCGCCGGCGGTGCCGTAGGCGGCGGCGACGCACTCCACGGCCAGGCGGCCGAGCGCGGCGGGGAACGCCGCGACCGGTCCACCGTCCCGGTGGTGCCGCCGGTACCGGTACGGCGTCCACTCCCACCCCAGGCACGCCTGCCGCACCGACATGACACCACCCGACGGCAACCGGACCCGGCGCAGCGGTACCGCCCAACGCCGGCACGCCGCAGCCAACCGGGCCTGCCTGTCCGGTGACAGCAGCCCGGGCAGGTGCACGGCGCCCGGGGCGATCCGCGACGGCGGCGGCGAGAACAACGGCATCGTGTCAGCCTGCCACCACCCTGCGGGGCGTTGATCAGGGATGTCTCAGGGGTCGTCCCCGATGCGGGTGGCCGTCGTGGCCCGCACCATGGAGTGACAGGCGAACGACCTGGAGACGACAGGGGAGTGATGGACATGACTGGCAGGCTGAGCCGCCCACGTGACGGCCGCATGATCGCCGGGGTGTGCGCGGGACTGGCCCGCCGGTTCGGCGTGAGCAACACGACGATGCGGTTGATATTCGTGCTGTCGTGTCTGCTGCCGGGGCCTCAGGTGTTGATCTACCTGGCGCTTTGGGTGCTGGTACCCAACGAGCGCGAACCGGTCCGGGCGTACTCGCCCTGACGGGCGGACGGGGTGTGGCCCGGTGGAGCGATTCACCGGGCCACACCCGTCACCGGGTCCGGTACCGGACCGGATGCGGTGTCGCATGTGCACTGTCGGCGCGACCCGTGACCGTGCCGGGCGGCGGGTAGCATCCATCGACATGACGGTCCTCACCGGTTCCCCACCCCGCCACGGCATCGGGGAGGCCGCGCGACGCAGCGGCTTCTCCATGGACACGCTGCGGTACTACGAGAAGATCGGCCTGCTGGTCGACATCGCGCGGACCTCCACCGGGCAACGCTGCTTCTCCGACGCCGACCTTGGGTGGCTGCGGATGCTGCGGTGCCTGCGCGACACGGGGATGCCGGTGGCCGAGATGCAACGGTTCACCCAGTTGTGCCGCGCGGGCGACCACACCGTCCCCGAGCGGGTGGCGCTGCTGGAACGCCACAACGCGCGCGTCGAGGAGCACCTGCGGGACCTGCGCGAGAAGCAGGCGGGCATCGCGGCGAAGATCGCCCACTACCGTGGACTGTCGGCCTGACCGGACACCGGGGGACGGTCGGCCATCTCGGCGCGCAACTGCGCCAGTTCGTCGCGCACGACGGTCAGTTCGGCGCGCAGCGTGTGCACCGACGTCAAGACGGCGCCCACGTCGACTGTCTCCTGGTCGCGGCTCATCGCGGCGATCTTCTCGACCACCCAACTGGTGACCGAACCCGTCACGAAACCGATCAGGCCGATGCCGGTGAGCATCAGGAACACCGCCACGACGCGGCCCTCGCCGGTGACCGGGACCGCGTCGCCGTACCCGACGGTCGTGACCGTCACCAGGGTCCACCACACCGCGTCGCCGTAGTCGTGGATCTGGGCGCCGGCCCGGCCGCGTTCGGCGTCCAGCACCGCCAGGCTGGCCATCAGCAGCAGCAGGACCGTCGTGCCCAGCACGAAGGTCGCCAGGCGGGCGCGCGTGTGGTTCTTGGTGTGACGCCACATCGCCTCCACCGCCATGGCCGCCACCCGCAGCAGCCGCAGCTGCCGAAGCGGCGGCACCACCAACAGGACCAGGTCGGTCAGGTTGACCTTCACGAAGAGCAGGCGGTTCTCCGCGATGATCAGCCGCGCGACGTAGTCGACGCCGAACGCGGCCCACACCAGGACGTCCACGGCCAGTGCGGTGGTGTGCACCCACGACGGCAGCCCCGGCCACAGTATCGGGACCGCGTAGGCGACCAGGAACACCGCCGCCAGGATCGTCAGGGGTATGTGGAAGCGGCGTTCCCACGCCTCCACGCGGGGTAGTTCGGTCTGCGATCTCAGCAACGGCATGAGGTGGTTCTCCGGAAACTCGGTGTCGGGGCCGGACCGAGGGTAGTGGCCCGAAGCGACCCGGCGGAACCACCGGAGCGGCCGGCGGGACGGTACGGTCGGACGGTGAGGTTCCAGACCGGTGAGACGGTGCTGCGGCGGTATCTGCGTTACGACGGGCGCCTGGGGTATGTCGTGTGCGGGCGGGTGGTGGCCGACGACGACACCGGGACGCTGATGTGGGTGGCGCCGGGTTCGGTCGTGATGGACCGGTCGCTCGCCGACGGCGGGTCCGTGCGCGGCCTGCCGGTGCCGGAGGCGGTGCGGGCGGTCACCTGCCTGACGTGGGGGGCGTGGCGCGGTCCCGGTGTCCTGATGTGGACGCCGCGGCGGGGCGCGCACTCGGTGTGGTGGTTCTTCCGGCCCGACGGGACGTTCCGGGGCTGGTACGTGAACCTGGAGGAGCCGGCGCACCGGTGGCCGGGCGGTATCGACACCGTCGACCAGGAACTGGACGTGTGGGTGCCGGCCGACGGGCCGTGGCGGTGGAAGGACGAGGACGAGTTCGCCGCCCGCACCGGGCACCCGCACTTCTGGGACGAGGCGACGGGCAGGGCGGTGCGGGCCGAGGGGCTTCGGTTGGCGGAGCTGGCGCAGGAACGCCGGTTCCCGTTCGACGGCACCTGGTGCGACTTCGCTCCCGACCCGGCGTGGGCGCCGACCGGTCTGCCGTGGTGGTGGGACCGGCCGTCGAGGGCCGGTTTCCTGCGCGAACCCGAAGACGCGGCGTACTGGGCGTGAACCCGCCGGGTCAGTCGGTGGGGAACGCCGCCGCCAGTGCCCGGGCGGCGGGGCGCAACCGAGGCGGCAGGTCGAGGCCGTCGAGGATCTCACGCAGTGCCCGGGCCGCCTCCGGCGTCCCCGTCCACACGTGGGGGTGCCGCGACACGACCGCGGCCAGCAGGTCGCCGTCGTAGTGGCCGCCGCAGGTCCACGGATCGTCGCGCAGCATCGCGACGGCCCGGGGCAGCAGGTGCGGCAGTCCGACGTCCTGGCCGATGAGGAGCCCGAGGGCACCGGCGTCCAGGGAGTCCAGCGGGACCCGCCGCAGCGCGTGCGCGGCGGCGACCAGTCGCGTGGCGTCGGCCGGTGCCGGCGGCCACGGTGGGCCGTCCACGTCGTCCAGGCAGGGGCCGCCGGCGGACGGTGCCGGTGAACGGCGGCGAACCATGTGACGGGTCTAGTCGATGAATCCGGCGATGATGCGGGCGCAGCCCATCGCCTCGGTGTGGGTGGTGTCGACCTCCAGGTCGTAGCCGACACCGGTGTGGACGGACTCGGCCTGCCGCAGGGCCATGCCGACGGCCCGGTCGCCTCGGGCGACCTCACGGTCGGCGGCGACCTCGGCGGAACAGCGCACCCCCACCCACAGCACCGACAGGCCCGACAGGGCGGTCCGCCACCGCCGCTGCGACTCCACGCCCGACAGGAACACGTCGTCGACGACGACGCGGGCGCCGGCGCCCGCGGTGGCGGCGATACCGGCCATCCAGGCGCGTTCCAGTTCCCGGAACGCGGTGTGCACGGTGACGCCGCCGTCGGCGTCGAAGTCGATGCCTCCGCCGGTGGCCGGCAGGGCCGACACCAGGTCGTCGATGCCGAACGCCAGCCACGGGTGCGGCAGGATCGTTTGCAGGCAGCGTGCGATGCCGGTCTTGCCGGAGCTCGACCCGCCATTGAGAACGATCACTTGAACGGCCATCGTGACACCGTAATGGACGGGTCCGGGCGGCCGTTGCCGGGCGGGTGGCCCCCGGCTCCGGCCGCCCGTGTGTCAGCAGCCGACCCCGGAGTCGCGCCACGCGCCGCAGGTGATGACGCAGTCGGGGGACAGTTGGCAGCCGCGGGTCATGCGGCGGCCGCTGGCGCAGCGGACCTCGGTCCAGCTTCGCGGGTCACAGGCGGCGGTGGCGGTGGCCGGGTCGATCAGGCGGGCCAGCAGCGCGTCGCCCAGGGCACGGAACGGTCTCATGGTTCACCTCCTGCCGGGGACGGACGCCCCGGACCGGATGAGACTGCCCGCCGCGGCCATGGAAACACCACGAGAACGGCATCGACAGGTCCCGTGGTTCAGCCGTCCAACGCCAGGACCAGCGGGTATACACGTTCGGCTCCGGCGCGGCGCAGCGCGGCCGCCGCCACGGTCAACGTCCAACCGGAGTCGCGCAGGTCGTCGACGAGGAGGACTCCGCAGCCGGGCGGGATCTCGGGTGCCTCGAAGGCGTCGTGTACCTGCCGGAGCCGTTGGGCGCTGTTGCTGCCGGTGTGGCGGGTGGCGGTGTGGTGGCGGCGCATCGTCCCGGCGTACCGCAGGCGTCCCACCTTGGCGATCCGTTCGGCGAGGCCGGTGACCAGGGCCGGTCGGGTGAGTGAGCCGACCGACACGACGGTGTCGGGGCGTTGCCACTCCCAGGAGGCCAGCACCTCGACGACCGCGGCGAACACCGGTTCGGGGACCGGCCCGTCCCCGCCGGACAGGACCGGGCGCAGGGCGGTGCCCCAGCCGATGTCGGACAACCGGGCCAGTGCCCGCCCGGGTTCGGCGAGCAGCCCGGCGTCGATCCTGCCGGAGAGGCCGACGCCCAGTGACGCCATCCCGGTGGGCCACATCCGGCGGGGTTCGAAGTCGACGCCGGGGCGTCGCAGTGTCTCGGCGGCGGACTCCAGTGCCGTGGCCGACACCTGGGACGTGAACCGGGGACCGGCGCAGTTGTCGCATCTGCCGCACGGGCGGGCGGTGGTGTCGTCGAGTTCGCGACGCAGGAACTCCAGCCGGCACCCGGTGGTGTCGGCGTAGTCGCGCATGCGTCGTTGCTCGTGGTCGCGGGTGTCGGCGACCCGCCGGTAACGGTCGGTGTCGTACCGCCACGGTCGGCCGGTGGCCTCCCAGCCGCCCCGGACGCGTCGTACCGCGCCGTCGACGTCCAGGACCTTGAGCATCAGTTCCAGTCGTGACCGGCGCAGGTCGACGGCGGTCTCCAGCCGTGACGTGGACATCGGGCCGTCGGCGGCCTCCAGTGCCCGAAGTGTCCGCCGGACCTGCTCCTCCTCGGGGAACGACAGGGACGCGAAGTACCGCCAGATGCGGGCGTCCTCGGCGCCGGGCAGCAGGATCACCTCGGCGCGGGCGGTGGCGCGGCCCGCGCGGCCGACCTGCTGGTAGTAGGCGACCGGGGAGGAGGGGGCGCCCAGGTGCACCACGAATCCCAGGTCTGGTTTGTCGAATCCCATCCCGAGCGCGGAGGTGGCGATGACGGCCTTGACGCGGTTGGCCAACAGGTCGGCTTCGCGTTGTTGCCGTTCGGCGGGTTCGGTCTGCCCGGTGTAGGACACCACCGAGTGCCCGCGTGAGGCCAGGTATGCGGCGACGTCCTCGGCGGCGGCGACGGTGAGGGTGTAGACGATGCCGCTGCCGGGCAGCCTGGGCAGCCATTCGTCGAGCCAGGCGACCCGTGCGGCGTCGTCGGTGGGACGCACCACCGACAGCGCCAGCGACTCGCGGTCGAGGGCGCCCCGCAGGACGAGGCTTTCGCTGCCGGGGCGGTCGAGTTGTTCGGCGATGTCGGCGCCGACCCTGGCGTTGGCGGTGGCGGTGGTGGCCAGGACCGGGACGCCTTCGGGAAGGTCGGCGAGGAACCGTCGCAGCCGCCGGTAGTCCGGCCGGAAGTCGTGTCCCCAGTCGGAGATGCAGTGTGCCTCGTCGACGACGAGCATTCCGCACGCCGACGCCAGTTTGGGCAGCACCTGGTCCCGGAAGTCGGGGTTGTTGAGGCGTTCGGGGCTGATCAGTAGGACGTCGACCTCTCCGGCGGCCACCCGCGCGGCGACGTCGTCCCAGTCGTGCTGATTGGCGGAGTTGATGGTGGCGGCGTGGATGCCGGCGGCCTCGGCGGCGGCGATCTGGTTGCGCATGAGCGCCAGCAGGGGCGACACGATGAGGGTGGGGCCGGCGCCGCGTTCCCGCAGCAGTGCCGTGGCCACGAAGTAGACCGCCGACTTGCCGAATCCGGTGCGTTGGACCAGCAGTACGCGTCGCCGTTCCCGTACGAGGGCGTCGATGGCGCGCCACTGGTCGGTGCGCAGTGTGGCGTGGTCACCGACCAGGCGGCGCAGGACGGCTTGGGCGGCGGCTTCGTCGGTCACGTTCCCGTTGTACACGCCGCCGGTGACGTCGGCGGGCGCGGGGAGCGTCGCGGCCTGGTCGACAGGATGGAGGTGAACGTGCCGGCGGCCATCTCGTGGGCGGATCGGCGTGCCTGCGCGATGCGGTCGGTGGTGTCGGCGCCGGCGACGGTCGTGGCCGCGCGGATGGCGCGGAGTTGCACGGTGGTGACCGCGTCGGAGCCCGGCAGTACCGGGATGCCCAGTTTCCGGCGCGCCCAGGCGGGCAGGGTCGCCAGCGCCAGGGTGGTGACGGCCGGTACGAGTACCCGCGCGGGGGCGAGGTGGCGCGGCAGCGGCGGATGGAACGACTGCATGAGTGCCCGCAGGGCCTCGGGGGTGGCGCGCAGACGTGGCCGGCTGCGGTGGAAGTACTCGGTCATCTCCCGGGTCGTGGCGGGGACGGTGTGCGGGTCGAGGCCGACGAGTGCGGCGGCTGCGGTGTTCTCCCGGATGTACCGGTCGGCGTCGGCGGCGGAGAGGACACCGGCACGGCGGGCGACGTCGACGTAGGAGTCGATCTCGCAGTTGTGGACCCAGGCGAGACCCTCCGGTTCGTCGAGCCGGAAACGGGTCCCGGTGTCGGGGTCGAACCCGGTCAGGCGGGCGTGGATCCGCCGGACGCGGGCGGCGGCGGTGTGCGCCTCGGCGTGGGTGCCGTAGGTGCGTACCGTGACGTACTGCGCGGTACGCAGGAATCTCTCCCACGCCTTACGCCGGTCGAACAGGGCGGAGTTCTGGTAGGTGCCGCGCATGACCTTGGGGTCGAGTGACTGCAGGTGCAGTGCGCGCAGGCCGGCGATCCACATGACGGGTTCGACGTTGACCCGCCAGGTCAGCGATCGCGGTCCGAACAGTCCGTCGTCGGTGCTCATGAGGCGACTGTATGCCGGTGCCGGTTCAGGCGGCCTTGGGTCCGAAGCGTTTCTCGTTGCGGGCCTTGTGCTTGGCGGCCTCCTCCTCGCGGGTGCGCGGCGGCGCCGAGGTCACCAGCGAGTCGAGCAGTTCGGCGGTGGCGGCGGCGACCTGCTCGACGGCGGCGTCGAACGCCGCCTGGTTGGCCTGGGACGGCGCCGTCGTGCCCGCGATCTTGCGCACGTACTGCAGGGCGGCGGCGTGGATCTCCTCCGCGGTGGCCGGTGGTGTGAAGTTGTGCAGGCGTTTGATGTTTCGGCACATGCCTCCACGTTATGCCGGGGGGCCGACGTTTCCCACCGGAGTGTGGCCGGGGGCCCGTATCGGGCCGGTGTGGTCGGCGGGCAGCCGCAGGACGCGGCGGCAGTCTCGGCCGCCGCATTCGCATTCGAACTCGGCGGTGAGGCGGTCGGGTGTGTGGTCGTTCCAGGGGCGCCGGCAGAACTGCCGGTACTGCAGGGCGACCGCGCGGTTGGCTTCGCGGGTGAGTGCGGCGCGCATGGGCGGGGTCACCGGTGGCAGGTGGGTCAGGACGTCGCGGAAGTGGGTCTCCAGGGCGGCGACCACCTGGCCGGGGGTGGTGTCGGGCGTGACGGTGATGTGGGGCGCGGCGGCGGCGTGGACCTGTGCGGTGATGTGGGCGCCCAGGTGCAGGTACAGGCGTAGATGGGCGTCGCCGACTCCGCGTCGGGTGAGGCGGTGTCGTTGTAGTGCGGGTTCGATGAGCAGCCACACCGCGTGGCGGCCGGTGACGCGGGGGATGACGGGGGTGCCCTCGACGACCAGTGGTGTGGGGGAGGTGGCGGCGTCGTGGGCGATCATGTCGGCGCGTTCCTCGTGCAGCCACATGTCGAACAGGTCGTCGAGGGGTCGGTCGAGCCGTTGCGCGGGGGTCAGTTCCTCCCAGCGGATCGCGTGCGGGTTGCCCGCGGCGACGGCCCGGGCGCGGTGATCCCAGGTGCGGGTGTCGGCGTGGTAGCGGTGGAGGCCGTGCCGGACGGCGAGGGTCGCGGCGGCGGTGGTCTTGCCGCTTCCGGGGGCTCCGCCGATCCACAGCGTGGGTTCACGGGTCATCGGTTCAATGTACATCGGCCCCGAGGCATTCAAATATTGAGAAGTCTCGCCCTATGCGGTGGTATGAAAATCGCCCCTACGGGGCAGACCGTAGTGACGCGGTCCTTAAGGGATGATTGAGGGTTTCGCGCCGGGTCGCTCCGGTCGGCAGGTCACGAACCCGGGGGCGTGACGGCCGGGCCGTGCGACTTCACGAGGGCCGCGGCCGCCGCCGTGGCGGCCGTCAACGCGCCGAAGATCGTCGCCAGGCCCACCGCGATGCCGTTGCTCTTCTGGAACCCGAAGATCCAGGCGAGCTGGTCACCGATGGACACACCCCACATCACCGGCGCCAACGCGACGTTGGCCACTATGAAGCCCGTGCACAGGCCGCACAGCGTCCACGCGCCGGGGATCCGGCGGGCGAACGTGAACCCCGCCGCCACCAGCAGCACGCCGGCGGCGGTGGCCCCGCCCAGGACGTTCACCAACACCTTGCCGGTCAGGCCGCCCGTCATTCCCTGGTCGAGGTAGAAGATGTCCTGCAGCGCGAACCAGGTGAGCATGGCGACGGTGAGCAGTGCCAGGACGCCGGCGGCCCTCGCCGCCGCGGCGTTCGCCCGCTTCGGTGTGGGGCCGCCGACCGCCGGCGGCGGTGAGTGTGGAGGAGGCACGGGCTGCGACGGGTTCGGCTGCATGGCGCTCCTCGCGTGTCGGCGACGGATTCGTCGCGTCGTGGTCGGCGGCCATCGTAGCGAAGCGGGGTGAACGGCGGCTGGTCGGCGACGACGTGCCCGGTTCCACTTGGGCCGCAGCGAAACCGGGATGCCCGGCGTGCCGTGGCACGTCGCGGGGCGGCGGGCGGGTGGAACACATCCGGTGCCCACCGCCGGATCTACCGTGTGCGGCGTTTGGCCTCCTGTTTGGTCCTTCGCACCGCTTCCAGGGCCGCCGCGTCGGTGACGTCGGCTATAGACCGGTGTACGTCCGGTGCGCCGTAGTCACCGGCGGCCTCCCGCCAGCCCGACGGCGTGACCCCCAGCTGCTTGCCCAGCAACGCGAGGAAGACCTGTGACTTCTGGGGGCCGAAACCGGGCAGGTCCCGCAGTCGTCTCAGGAGCGTGTCGGCGTCGTCGACGCCTTCCCACACCGCCTGGGCGTCGCCGCCGTAGTGGTCCACCAGGTGCCGGCACAACTTCTGCACCCGTTCGGCCATCGCCGCCGGGTACCGGTGGACGGCCGGGGTGGTCGCCATGAGGTCGGCGAACCGCTGCGGGTCGTACGCGGCGATGGCGGCGGCGTCGAGGTCGGTGCGGTTCATGCGGGCGGCGATGGTGTGGGGCCCGGTGAACGCCCACTCCATCGGGATCTGCTGGTCGAGCAGCATGCCTATCATCACCGCGAGCGGGCTGCGGCTCAACAGCCGGTTGGCGTCCTGGTCGGGCGTCAGCCACAGTGAGGCGGTCATGCCGTCCAGGTTAGGACGCGGCGCGTACCCCGCGTAGCGGAACGCCGACGTCACCGCCGCCGCGCACGGGCAACGGCTCAGGCCACCGCCGGTGCGTCGTCGAAGGTGACCGTGACGGGTGCGTGGTCGGACCAGCGCAGGTCGTGGCTGAGGGCGCGTTCCACGACCGCGGTCCGTGCCCGGTGGGCGAGTCCCGGGGTGGCGACCTGGTAGTCGATCCGCCAGCCGGCGTCGTTGTCGAAGGCCCTGCCCCGGTACGACCACCACGAATAGGGCCCGGGGCCCTCGGGGTGGAGGCGCCGCACGACGTCGACGTAGCCGATGTGGTCGAACACGTGGCCCATCCATTCGCGTTCCTCGGGGAGGAATCCGGCGTTCTTGCGGTTGGTCTTCCAGTTCTTCAGGTCGATCTCGCGGTGGGCGATGTTCCAGTCGCCGCATACGACGGCCTCGCGGCCAGCGGCGTCGCAGCGGGCCTTGAGTTCGGTGAGGTAGCCGGCGAACTCCTTCATGAACCGTTCCTTCTGGTCCTGCCGTGCGGTGCCGGTCTCACCGGAGGGCAGGTACAGGCTTCCCACGGTGAGTCCGGGCAGGTCGACTTCGACGTATCTGCCGGAGGTGTCGAACTCCTGGGATCCGAATCCGATCTGGCGGCGGGTGGGGGCCTGCCGGGTGAGTATCGCCACTCCGGCGCGGCCCTTCTCGGCGGCCGCGGCCAGCAGCAGGTGCCAGCCGTCGACGTCGCGGACCTCGGTGGGGATCTCGTCGTCGGTGGCGCGTACCTCCTGGAGGCAGACGACGTCGGCGGTGGTGGCGGTCAGCCATTCGGTGAAGCCCTTGCGGGCGGCGGCGCGGATGCCGTTGACGTTGGCGGTGGTTACGGTGAGCACGTCGGCGACGATACCCAACGGGTGTGTCGGATCGGGGGCGTCGCGTCTGTGGCGGGGCGGTGCGGTGTCTCTAGTCTCGTCGTATGAGTGTCGATCTGGGCCGGGTACGGGTTCTGTGTGTGGATTCGCAGCGTCGGGTGTTGTTCTTCCAGTGGCGGGATCCGGTGGGTGGGGCGTTGTTGTGGGAGCCGCCGGGGGGTGGGATCGAGCCGGGTGAGACGCCGCGTGAGGCGGCGGTGCGGGAGTTGGCCGAGGAGACCGGCCTGACCGGTTACCGGATGGGGGAGACCGGGGTGGCGGTGGACTGTGACGTGTGGTGGAACGGCCGGCGTCATGTGGGGACCGAGACGTACTTCGTGGCGTGGTTCGATTCGCCGCGGCCGCGGTTGGACCTGTCGGGTCTGTTGGCGTACGAGTCGGAGTGGTACGTGGATCACCGGTGGTGTGATTGGCGGGAGCCGGTGCCGGGGGAGTCGGTGCAGCCGCCGGATGTGGCGGGGGTGTTGGCGCGGTTGGACGCCTCGGGTCCGTGGGCGGCGGGCGTGCCGCCCACGGGTGGCGCGGGTTAGTCGCCGGCGGTTTCGGTGGCGTGGCGGGCCAGGCCGGTGGCGCATCCGTTGATGAAGTCGGCGATGGGTCGTTTCATGAGCCGGCCGGTGCCGGGGTAGCGGGGTGTGAAGCGGACGCTCCAGGTGATCTTGCAGCCGTCGGGGGTGTCGGCGAGTTCGACCAGGCCGTGGTAGTCGCGTACCGGTAGGCCGCGGTGGGTGTAGCCCCACCGGTGGGTGGGTTGGTGGATCGTGACGGTGTCGTAACCGACGGTCTTGCCGCGCCATTGGCGGCGGACCGCGCCGAGTCCTTCGGGGTCGGGTCCGGGGGCGGGTGTGGCGAGTTCGCATCCGTCCATCGGGGACCAGTGGGGTGTGGTGGTGTGGTCGGCCAGGATCGCCCAGACGTGTGAGGATGATGCGGTGGTGTGCGCGGTGGCGCGGATCTCTACCATCGGTCGCCGTTCTGTGTGGGGGCCGCTGTGGTGTCAAGGGTATGGGAGCGGCCCGACGCTATTTCATTCGACGTTGAGTTCGTGGCTTCGGGCACAATCGTGCGATGAACGGTGAGGACTTCGCGGCCGTGGGACGACGGCTCGTCGCACTGCGGGAACAGGGTGCCGCCCCCTCGGACGGGCGGGTGCAGGACGTCGTGGCCGAACACCACCGGCTGGTGTCACGGCATTGGACGCCCGACGCGGCCGGTTACGTGGGTCTGGCCCGGTTGTACCGGGGACCGGGCGGGCTTCGCGCCTTCTACGACCGCATCGACCCCGACCTGGCGGACTTCCACGCCGACGCGATGGAGGTCTACGCCGCGACGACGTTGGCGGGGGACGGCGGCCACGGCCGCGTGGCGCCCGGCACGGCCGCCCTCTAACCTGGCATTGCTATGCAGAATTCCCCTGGGCGTTGTCGTCGGTCGTCGTTGCCGCCGGTGTTGTCGCTGCTCGTGGCCGTCGTCGTATCGCTGGGTCTGCCGGTGCCGGCCTGGGCCGACGAGGGCGGGGCGGCGCCGGTGTACTTCGTCGGTATCCCGAATCTGTTGTGGACGGACTTGGACGAGCGGGAGACCCCCGCGATGTGGGGCCTGCTGGGGGAGAGCGCGGCGGCGTCGCTGGCGGTGCGGTCCTACGGGGCCAAGTCGTGTCCCGACGACGCGTGGGCCTCCATCGGGGCGGGCAACCGCGCCAGGTCGAACTACGGGTCGGGCCTGGCGTGTCCGTTGGGTTCGTTGATCGGGCCGCCGTTGACGACGTCGGACGGGGCGTGGCAGTTGGCGGGGGAGACCCAGTTGACGGCCAGCAACCGGGAGTTGGCGTACAAGACCAAGCCGGGGCTGTTGGCGGACCTGGTCGGTTGTGTGGCGGCGATCGGCCCGGGGGCGTCGGTGGCGGCGGCGCACCCCGACGGGGTCGTCGACAGGTACCGCAAGGCGATTCCCGAGCTGCCCGAGGAGATGACGCAGTTCGGTGAGGGCTGCCCGGTGGTGTTGGTGGATCCGCAGGCGCCGGTGTACGGGGAGGGTGCCGAGCGTGCCGCCTCGGCCGCGGCGGCCGACGCGGCGGTGGCGGACCTGTTGTCGGTGTTGCCGCCGGACGCGGTGGTGATGGTGGCGGGCATCTCCGACGCGTCGATGCCGGTGAATCTGCATCCGTTGATGTTGCGTGCGGACGGGTATGCCGACCGGTGGTTGACGTCGGCGGCGACCCGCCGGGACGGTTACGTCCAGTTGGCCGACATCGGGCCGACGATCGTGACGTTGACCGGTGGCGAGGTGGCCGGGTCGGGTATGACGGGTCAGCCGATGCGGCCGACCGAGTCGCGTCCGGGCGGGGTGTCGGACACCGTGACCTGGGGCATCACGACGAATCTGGCCGGTCAGCAGATCCCCCCGTTGTCGGACGGGTTCTATTCGACGTTGACGATCCTGGGGTTGCTCGTGATCGCGGCGGCCATCGTGTTGTGTCGTCGCGGTACGCGTTCTCGCCGGGGTGGCCGGCTGGCGGCGGTGCTGCTTCCCATCACCTTGGCGGTGGCGTCGCTTCCGGTGGCGTCGCTGTTGGTCAACGCGTTGCCGTGGTGGCGGGCCGAGCGCCCGGCGATCACGTTGTGGGCGGTCATGGTGGGCATCTGCCTCGTCCTGGCGGCGGTGGCGTGGCTGGGTCCGTGGCGGCGTCACCCGTTGGGGCCGCCGACGGTGATCGCGGCGGTGACGGCGGTGGTCATCGGGGTGGACTGCGCGACGGGGGCGAGTCTGCAGTTCAACTCGCTGACGGGTTACTCGGCGATCACCGGTGCCCGGTTCACCGGTATGGGCAACTACGCGTTCGGGGTGTTCGCGGCGGGCGCGGTCATGGCGGCGTTGTACGCGTCGTGGCGGTTGCGGGGCGCCTGGCGGGTCGCGGTGATCGCGGCGGTGGGCGTGGCGGCGGTGCTGGTGGACGGGCTGCCCGGTTTCGGTAACGACGTGGGCGGTGTGATCGCGTTGACGCCGGCGTTCATCCTGGCGGGCCTGCACGCGATGGGGCGGCGGTTGTCGGTGAAGAAGATCCTGGCCAGTCTGTTGATCGGTGGCCTGACCATCTCGGCGATCATGGTGATGGACTACCTGCGTCCGCCGGAGCAGCGTACGCACCTGGGCCGGTTCGTCGGTGAGGTGCTCAACGGCGCGGCGGTGGACACGTTGATGCGCAAGGCGTCGGCGGCGTTGGGGACGATCACCGCGGGGCCGTTGACGTTGCTGGTGATCGGGGCGTGTGTGGCGTTGCCGTTGATCTGGCGTACCGGTGTGGTGGAGCAGGTCGTGGCGCGGTATCCGGTGGTGCTCAGTGTCGGGATCGGTGTGGCGACGGTGTCGGTCCTGGGGTTCGCGTTCAACGACTCGGGGATCGCGGTGCCGGCGTTCACGCTGGCGGTGGCGGCGCCGTTGCTGGTGGCCACCGCCGCGCGTCACGTGACGTCGGACGGGGTGGTTCAGCGGAACTCGTCGAGGAGCCGGTAGAACTCCAGGCGTTGCGGGTCGACGGGTGCCTCGCCGTAGTGGTGTAGGAACCGGTCGGCGGCGGCGGGGCCGAATCCGGGTGTTCCGGTGAGGTCGCGGGTGAACAGTGCCAGGTCGCTGTAGCGGTCGGCGAGGCCGAGGCGGGCGGTGTCGACGAATGCGACGGTGAGGTCGTCGGGGTCGATGAGGACGTTGCCGGGGGTGAGGTCGCCGTGGCAGACGGCGACCTCTTCTCGGCCGATGAGTCGTGCCTGGGTGAGTAGTTCGGTGGTCAGGCGGGTGACGTCCCATCCGCGGCGCGGCGGGTCCAGGTCGTCGAGGTCGACTTCGCCGAGTCCGGCGGACTCCTGTGCCATCGGGATGGTGACGCGTAGTCGCCGGTCGAAGCCGCATGCGGTGACCGGTAGCCGGTGGAGGCGCGCGGTGGCGCGGGCGACGGCGTCGACCGCGGGTTCTCGCAGGTCGGCGGGTAGGTCGCCGTCGAGGGGTATCCCGGGTGCGGCGGTCATGACGAGGTACTGGTGGTCGTCGAGGGTGCCGGTGTCGACCGGGGTGGGGCAGCGGACTCCCTGGTCGGCAAGCCAGGCGCAGGTGGCGGCCTCGGTGGCGAGGTCGAGGCCGGGGTCGGGTCCGGCGGGTCTGGGGGCGGTCTTGACGACCAGCGCGGGGTCGCCGTGGAGCCGGTGGACGTGTGCGGTCCGGGCGGCCAGGGGTGTCCATTCGTGGTCGGGGTACCTGCGGCGCAGTGTCTTCTCGGCGGTGTCGGGCACGTCGCTCATTGTGCCGGTGTGGTGACGGGCGGGTCGCGGGGGGAGGCGGTGGTGGTGTGGTGGTGCGTGGCAGGCTGGGCGGGTGAGTATCTACGACGAGGCGATTCACACGCTGTCCGGTGAGGAGACGACGTTGAAGCCGTGGCGGGGCAAGGCCCTGCTGATGGTGAACGTGGCGTCTCGGTGCGGGTTGACGCCGCAGTACGCCGGGTTGGAGCGTCTGCAGGCGCGGTTCTCGGGCCGGGGTTTCTCGGTGCTGGGGTTCCCCTGTAATCAGTTCGGGGCTCAGGAACCGGGCGGTGAGGAGGAGATCGCGAGGTTCTGCGCCACCAACTACGGGATCAGTTTCCCCATGTTCGAGAAGATCGAGGTCAACGGGGAGGGCCGGCACCCGGTGTACCGGGAGTTGACCGCCGCGCCGGACGCGACCGGTGACGCCGGTGACGTGCAGTGGAATTTCGAGAAGTTCCTGGTGGACCCGCGAGGCGCGGTGGTGGCGCGGTTCCGGCCCAGTACGGATCCGGAGGACCCGGAGTTGGTGCGGGCGGTGGAGTCGGTGTTGCCGTGACCGTGTCGGGGCCGCCGGACGTCTCCGGCGGCCCCGACTCCTCGGGTCAGGTGTCGAATCGGCACTGTCCGGCGGGGCAGTGGTTGAGTTGCAGTGTGTCGGCCAGGAAGGTGAAGGCCGCCTGCCCGGCCGGTACGGCCACGCCGACGGAGACGGTGGCGGCGGTGGCGGGGGCCGTGGCGGTCAGCCGGTACTCGTACCAGTTGGTGTCGGTGGGGATGCGGGCCGACTGGCTGGTGGATATGACGTTTCCGGCGGCGTCGTACCAGCGCATCCGGAGTACGGTGTCGCCGGGTTGGTCACCGCGCATCCGCACGAACAGTTTGTAGGTGTCTCCGGGGGTGACGGCGGGGCGCCGGGTGACGGTGAAGCCGGATTCCGACTGGTTGGCGACCACGGCGAGGGATCTGCGTCCGTCGAAGAAGGTGCAGGACTGGCCGGTGGTGCCGCAGGCGGAGGCGACCTGGAGGTAGGTGGTGCCGATCCTGCTGAATCCGGGTGCGGCGGTGCTGGGCGCGGTGGCCTCGACGGTGCGTTCCTGTGCGGTGAGTAGGTCGTTGTGGGGGCCGCCGTCGCCGGGGACGGGTGTGGTCAGGGCGGGGTGGTTGGCGATGTTGGCCCTGGTGGTGGAGGGGGAGGGGTCGATGTGGAACGACGCGGTGCGTTCGCTGGGGTCGTAGTAGGTGTTGTATCCGGTGTCGAAGAGCCAGTAGTCCCACCAGCCGTACATGACGTCGGGGATGTAGTTCTCGGCTTTCTGGGTCATCCAGGCGTGTCCGGCGCCCAGTAGGTGGCCCATCTCGTGTCCGAACAGGCCGCTGTCCCACAGTTCGCCGACGGCGCTGCACCATTGGCCGCCGGTCTGGGGGCACAGGTAGGCGTCGGATTCGGAGTCGAAGTCGGTGAACACGACGTACCAGCGGTTGGGGTCGGTGTATCCGGCGGCGTGGAGGTCGGCACGGACGTCTCCGCTTGAGACGAAGGTGGGGTCGGCGGTGGTGACGCGCAGGGGTTGGACGAGGGCGCGCGCGTAGTCGGCGTAGCTGCCGTCGGGTGCACGGCTGCAGTTGAGTTCGAGGTGTTGGTCGTAGTCGCTGGAGTTGTCGAGGGACCAGTCGACGCGGTCGATGACCTCGGCGATGGTCTCGGCGGCCTGTTCGTAGCGGTTGGGGTTGTCGGCGTGGTAGGCGTAGATGATCTGCAGGGCCGGTGGGCTGGAGGCGGGCGGGGCGGCGGGGTCGGCCACGGTGGCGCATCCGGCGGCGGGCGGGTCCGCCGGTTGCGGGTAGGGGTACACGGGTTCGGTGCCGACGGGTAGTTCGGCGGCGGCGTGGAGGTCGCCGCCGGGCCACAGGTCGTGGGGTTCGGCGACGTATCCGACGGGTCCGGGGTGGTCGAGTGGGTCGGCGGACGCGGGTGGTGCGGTGAGGATTCCGGCCGCGCAGGCGGCGGCGGTGATCAGGATGCGGCTGAGGTGGCGGGGTGTGGGTGTCACGGCGTCTCCGTAACCGCCGCCGACGCGGGTCTGGGCGCGGGGCAGCGAAGCTGGATTCATTGGGACACAACGACTTTATGCGGGATCGGCGGCCGTCGGCGTGTCGCGATGGTGAAAATGTGGACCCCCGAGACCCACCGACATGCAACCACATGGTTGCATGTCGGTGGAGGTGTCGGTGTGGACGAGGTGTTCAAGGCGTTGGCCGACCCGGTGCGTCGCGGCCTGCTGGACCGGCTGCGCGACCGTGACGGACAGACCCTCACGGAACTGACCGCCGGGCTGGGCATGACCAGGCAGGCCGTCACCAAGCACCTCGACGTGCTGTCGGCGGCCGGCCTGGTGGTCGTGCGGCGGGACGGCCGCAGCCGGCGGCACCACCTCAACGCGGCACCGATCAGCGAGATCACCGACCGGTGGATCCGCAGGCACCACCAGGGCCGCGCCCGCCTCCTGACCGACCTGAAGCACACACTGGAGGGACACACCGTGTCACAGACCGAGTTCGTGTACGTCACCTACATCGCCACGACGCCCGAGACGTTGTGGCGCGCGTTGACCGACCCGGCATTCATCGCGCGGTACTTCGACGGCGCCGGCCCCGAATCGGACTGGCGGGAGGGATCGCCCGTGCGGTGGCGCATGACCGCCGACGATCCCGCGTACGACTGGGGCCAGCGAGTCCTGGTCGCCGACCCGCCGCACCGGCTGTCGTACACCTGGCACAACTACGAACCCGAGATGGCACGATTCCATCCGGACTGGACCGCCGAGACGCTGGAACGGTTGCGCACCGAGCCGATCTCCAAGGTCACCTTCACGATCGAACCCGCCGGAGCCTCGGCGGTCAAACTCACCGTCGTGCACGACGGTTTCGCACCCGGCAGCGCGATGCTGGCGTCGGTCGGCGGGGGATGGCCGGCGATCCTTTCGAACCTGAAGACGGTCGTGGAGGGCGGTACGGCCATGCGGCTGGAATGACCGACCACCCCCACCACCGCACCGGCGTCACCCGCCGCCGAGCATCCGGCGGGTCACCGCGCACACCCGGGCCCCCAGGTGCCGGAACGTCGCCACGTCCGCGGCGTGAACCCGCTCGGCGGGGACGTCGACGTCGGTCTGGGCACCGGCTCCCTGGAAGAACCCGAGCCGGTTGAGGTCGTCCTCGCGACCGGCGGTGCTGTTCCAACCGGCGACCAGGCCCAGGCTGACCCAGTGCATGTGGTGCTGGGCCGCCAACACCGCCAGCGACGTCAGGGCGTGCGACTTGTCGCCGCTCTTGGCACCGGAGTTGGTGAAACCGGCCGCCACCTTGTCCCGCCACGTCCCGGCCTGGCAACGGCTCGACGTCGCCTCCGCGAACGACTGGAACGCCGCCGACACGTTGCCCATGTACGTGGGGGACCCGAACACGACGGCGTCGGCGGCGTCCAGCAGGTCCCAGTCGGCCTCGGTGACCGCCCGCACCGCCAGCCGCGCGACGTCGCCCCCGGCATCGGCGGCTCCCTCGGCGACCGCACCGGCGAGGGTGGCGGTGTGACCGAAACCGGAGTCGTAGGCGATCACGATGCGGGGCCGCCGGGTCTGCTTCTCCATGGTGATGCTCCTTCTGCGGTGGACACGTACGTCGTCGTCACTTTTCCGGCCGTGGCGCGCCGCGTCCAATACCCGTGGCCATACGCTCCGGGAATGGACGTCGACATCCGACTGCTGCGTTACTTCGCCGCCGTGGCGCAGGAGGGGAACCTGACCAGGGCCGCGCAACGGCTGTACGTGTCACAGCCGGCGTTGACCCGGCAGATACGGCAACTGGAGAACCGGCTGGGTATGACGCTGTTCACCCGGTCCCGGTCGGGGATGGCCCTCACCGCGCCCGGCCGGGTCCTGGCGCGCCGGGTCGTCGACTGGTTGGCGGAGTGGGACGACATCCTCGGCGAGAGCAGGACCGTCGCCGCCTCGGAGGCCAGGGTGCTGCGGGTCGGGGCCATCGCCAGCGCCGCCAACGAGGCCACCCGCGGAGTTGTGGCGGCCTTCCGGCGGCGCCGCCCCGGGTGGCGCGTCGCGATGCGGCAGGCCGGCTGGGGCGACCCGTCGGCGGGCCTGGCCGGCGGTGAGGTGGACGTCGCGCTGCTGCGTCTTCCGTTCCCCGGCGACGAGGACTACCGCACGTTGCGGCTGTTCGCCGAGGACCGGTACGTCGCACTCCCACAGGACCACCCGTTGGCGGGCGAGGGCGGCGTGCCGTTCCGGGAACTGTGGGAGCAGCCGTTCGTGGCCGCGCCGGCCCACACCGGTCGGTGGCGGGACTGGTGGCTGGCCACCGACGCGCGGCGGGGACGACCGGTCACGGTCGGGGCGGTGACCGAACAGCCCGAGGAGTGGCTCGACGCCATCGCCGACGGCTACGGGATCGCGCTGGCACCCCGGTCGGCGTCCCGGTTCTACGCCCGGCCGGGCGTGGTGTACCGGCCGGTCACCGGAGTCGCCCCCAGTGTGGTGGCCGTGGCGTGGCGCGCGGAGGCCGACGCCGACCCGGTCGTGCGGGACTTCGTCGCCTGTTGCCGCGCGGCGGCCGGTACCCGGCGGGACTCCACCGCCTGAGACGCGCCGGTCAGGAATCGAGAAGTACCGGCGCGCCGCCGCGTCTAGCATTCGTCGTGGGAAGGGCGCGGACCGGCGGAGATGTCGCAGGTGCGCGTCAGAATGGGCGTCCGGCGCGTCCGACCCGGTGAGTATCGCGGCGTCGACCGTCGTAGGCTCCACTCTCCGGCGGCGTGGACGCCTCGGCCACGCGCCCGGATGAGACCACTCCACAGCCTCGACCGGCCGTGATTCCTGTACCGAACCGCTGGGGGCCGGAGGGATCGGGCCGGGAAACCCCTGACGGAGTCCGCCACAGCCGCGGCTCCACCCGACAGATGGAGACGAGATGACCAAGGCCACCGGCACCGACCGGCACGCCGCCGACAGCCACGCGATGATCCGGGTGCACGGTGCGCGTGAGAACAACCTCAAGGACGTCAGTGTCGAGATCCCCAAGCGCCGCCTGACGGTGTTCACGGGCGTCTCGGGCTCCGGGAAGAGTTCACTGGTGTTCGAGACGATCGCCGCGGAGTCGCAGCGGTTGATCAACGAGACCTACAGCGCGTTCCTGCAGGGCTTCATGCCCAGCCTCGCGCGGCCCGAGGTCGACCTCCTGGAGGGGCTCACCACCGCGATCATCGTCGATCAGGAGCGGATGGGTTCCAACCCCCGGTCGACCGTCGGCACCGCCACCGACGCCAACGCGATGTTGCGCATCCTGTTCAGCAGGTTGGGAGACCCGCACATCGGTTCCCCGAACGCGTACTCGTTCAACGTGCCCTCGGTGAAGGCCAGTGGCGCGATCACCGTCGAGCGGGGTGGCAGGACCAAGGCCGAGAAGGCCACGTTCAACCTGTTGGGCGGCATGTGTCCACGCTGTGAGGGCAAGGGCTCGGTGACCGACTTCGACCTGGCGGTGTTGTACGACGACACGAAGTCCCTCAACGAGGGCGCGCTCACCATCCCCGGGTACAGCATGGACGGCTGGTACGGGCGGATCTTCCGCGGTTGCGGCTACTTCGACCCGGACAAGCCGATCCGCGACTTCACCGACCGGGAGCTCGCCGACCTGTTGTGGCGTGAACCGACCAAGATCAAGGTCGAGGGCGTCAACGTCACCTACGAGGGCCTCATCCCCAAGATCCAGAAGTCGATGCTGGCCAAGGACGTCGACGCGATGCAGCCGCACATCCGCGCCTTCGTCGAACGGGCCGTCACGTTCACCACCTGCCCCGACTGCGAGGGGACCCGGCTGGCCGCCGAGGCACGCTCCTCCAAGATCAGGGGCAAGAACATCGCCGACCTGTGCGCCATGCAGATCAGCGACCTGCGGGAGTGGATCCGGGAACTCGACGCGCCGTCGGTGGCGCCGCTGCTGACGGGACTGCAGCACCTGCTGGACTCCTTCACCGAGATCGGGCTGGGCTACCTGTCGCTCGACCGGCCGTCGGGCACCCTGTCCGGTGGTGAGGCGCAACGCACCAAGATGATCCGCCACCTGGGGTCGTCGCTGACCGACGTCACCTACGTGTTCGACGAACCGTCCATCGGTCTGCACCCCCACGACATCCAGCGGATGAACCGGCTGCTGGTGCAGCTGCGCGACAAGGGCAACACGGTCCTGGTGGTGGAGCACAAACCGGAGATGATCGCCGTCGCCGACCATGTCGTGGACCTCGGCCCGGGCGCGGGCACCGCCGGCGGCGAGATCTGCTTCGAGGGGACCGTCGCCGAGCTGCGCAAGAGCGGCACCGTCACCGGTCGGCACCTGGACGACCGGGCGAGCCTCAAGGAGAAGGTCCGTCCCGCCACCGGCACACTGGAGATCCGGGGCGCGTCCTCGCACAACCTGCGCGACGTCGATGTGGACATCCCGTTGGGGGTGTTGTGCGTCGTGACCGGCGTGGCCGGTTCCGGCAAGAGTTCCCTCATCCACGGCTCGGTGTCCGGCCGCGAGGGCGTGGTCACCATCGACCAGAGCGCGATCCGCGGTTCGCGGCGCAGCAACCCCGCCACCTACACCGGTCTGCTCGACCCGATCCGTAAGGCGTTCGCCAAGGCCAACGGCGTGAAACCGGCGTTGTTCAGCGCCAACTCCGAGGGCGCCTGCCCGGCGTGCAACGGCGCGGGGGTCATCTACACCGACCTGGGCATCATGGAGACCGTGGAGTCGACCTGTGAGGACTGCGGCGGCAAGCGGTTCCAGGCGGCGGTGCTGGAGTACCACCTGGGCGGCCGGGACATCAGCGAGGTGCTGGCGATGCCGGTGTCGGAGGCCGAGGAGTTCTTCGGTTCCGGTGACGCCCGCACGCCCGCCGCGCACAAGATCCTGAAACGGATCGACGACGTCGGCCTGGGTTACCTCACCCTCGGGCAGCCGTTGACGACCCTGTCCGGTGGTGAACGGCAGCGGTTGAAGCTGGCGACGCAGATGGCCGACAAGGGCGGCGTGTACGTCCTGGACGAACCCACCACCGGTCTGCACCTGGCCGACGTGGAACACCTCCTCGGGCTGCTCGACCGGCTGGTGGAGTCGGGCAAGTCGGTCATCGTGATCGAGCACCACCAGGCGGTCATGGCGCACGCCGACTGGCTGATCGACCTCGGGCCCGGGGCCGGCCACGACGGCGGCCGCGTCGTATTCGAGGGCACACCGGCCGACCTGGTGGCGGCCCGCTCCACGTTGACCGGTGAGCACCTGGCCGACTACGTCGGCGGCTGAGCACTGCGGGGTGGGTCCACGACGGACCCACCCCGCAGTCCCGGTGTGATGGGACGGTGGCCCCGGGGCCCACTGAGAACCGTCGGCGCACCGTGTGCCTGGTAGCCTCGCCGGGTGCCGCATGAGATGACGCCCGTCCGGCTCGGCGAACCGCTGAGCAGCGATGTGACGGTGGTGTTGAGCCCCCTGCCGCAGGATCAGCCGCGGCCGGAGCCGCCGGTGTCGGCGTTCGTGGTGGCGGCCTTCGGTGGCGGCGTGTCGGTGAGTACGTCGGTGAAGTACGCCGACGAGGGCTTCGACCGGTTCCTCGACGGCCTGGCCGAGGACTTCCACGGCTGGGAGGGCGAACGCGTCTGGCGGTCGCGGGACCACACGTTCGGCGTGTCCGCGACCCACCACTCCGGCGGCCACGTCCGGCTGTTGTGGACGTTGCGGGACAGCGCGGTGCCGCCGTCGTGGGAGTTCACGGCGGCGACCGTGGTGCGCGCCGGTGAGGACATGCGGGCCCTGGCCACCGAGACCGGGGTGTTCCTCACCCGGATCGGCCTCGCCGCCTGGGGCTGACCCGCGGCCACGGGGCGTCGTCCCCGGGCGGCGCCGTGCCGCCGCTGACCCGCCCCGCCCGGTACGCCGAAGCCGTCGCCCTAGCCCGCCAGTCGCAGACTCAACTGCGTTCCCATCCGCGCGAACCCCACCGCGAGCGCCACCCGCTGCGACGCGGGGATCCGGGCACGCCACTGTGGCAGCAGTCCGGCGGCGTCGGCGTGGGCGGCCGCCGCGGCGCCCACGCCCTTGGCCAGGTTCCGGCCACGATGCGACGGCGCCACCAGGACCCCGATGTGCGCGGCCCGGTCCAGCCAGGGCACGTAACCGGCGGCGGCGACGACGTTTCCGCCGTCCCGCACCACGAACACCGGTGAGGTCGACTCGGACACGCCGGCCTCGGCGGCGTCGTCCTCCCCGGACACCGCCTCCAGCCGGGCCAGTTCCTCGGCCGACGCCCCGGCGGTCACGTCGGTGAAGCCGTCGCGGGGGAACGGGCCGGCCCCCGGGTAGAACAGGCCCGCCGGTCCCAGGACCGCGCCGACCTCCAGCGCCGCGCGCCACCGGTCGGGGTCGGTGCCCGCGGTGGCGGCGTGCGGCCCGACGGCCTCGGCGGTGGCCGCGTCCGGTGCGGTGATGACGACCTGCCCGGCGAGCTCCACCACGCCCACCCAGCCGGGCGGACACCACCGGGATCCGGGCGACACCACGATCGACGGTGCTGCGGCGAAATCGACGGGCGCGCCCGCCAACTCCGTCCACAACGCACGGGCGTCGGCGGCGCGGTCACGGGGATTCATCGCTTCATCATCTGACCGGCGGCCCCGCGCCGCAACGCGATTACGCGTGACCGGGCCGGCGGCATCCGGAGTACGCCGACCGGTCCGCGGCCTCGGTGGGGGTGAGGCGACAATCGTCGGATGTCCGACGACCTCCTCATGCCGATCCACGACCCGCAGCTGTTGGCCCGGGGGGAGCGCGTCCTGGGCCCCGAGTTCAGGGCGATGAGCGGAAGAGTGTTGCAGGTTACGGCGCTGACCTCGCGTCTCAACGTCCTCCCGTTCGACGACGAGGCGGCTAAGGCGGCACTCTTCGCGCAGATCCTGGGCCGTCCGCTGCCTCCGAGGGTCACGATCTACCCGCCGTTCTACACCGATCACGGTCTGCGTCTGGACTTCGCGGAGCGCGTGTTCGTGAACCAGGGCTGCACATTCCTCGACTACGCCGGTATCAGGTTGGGTGAGGGCGTCATGGTCGGGCCCAAGGCCACGTTCATCACGGTGGGGCATCCGGTGGACCCCGGCGAACGGCGACACTTCCTCACCGGCGCGCCGATCGATGTGGCGGAGAACGTGTGGATCGGCGCGGGCGCCACGATTCTGCCCGGTGTCCACATCGGCCGTGACGCCGTCGTCGCCGCCGGCGCGGTCGTGGCCGACGACGTACCGGCCCGGAGCCTGGTGACCGGCCCGAAGGGCACCGTGCGGCGACGCTGGTAGGTCACGCGCAGACGTTCGTTGCGGAGGGAACGAACGTCTTGCCCCGGTGGCCGGTCACTCCGCGACCCGTGCCACCCCCAGCGCGGTGAGCCGGTCGGGGTCGGCGAGGACGTCGATGGTGGTGATCCGTCCCGACACGACGGTGAACGCCATCACCGACAGCGGGCGGCCCTGCGCGACCACCACGACACCGGCCGTGCCGTTGATCAGTGCCGGGCGTACGAACGGTGCCAGCGTCCGGGTGAGCGACGCCTGCGCGGTGACCTCTCGCGGCCCGCGCAGCAGCAGGTTCAGGCGCGGCCGGGCGTCCCCGCCGTCGGACCGCAGCACCACGTCGGGCGCCAGCAGCGCCATGAGGGCTTCGAAGTCGCCGTCGCGGGAGGCGGCGAAGAACGCGTCGACGACGTCGCGTTGCGTCTGGAGATCGTTGTCCGGCCGGGGCGCCCGGCCGTCGACCCGGCGGCGGGCCCGACTGGCGAGCTGCCGCGTCGCGTCGGGGGAACGCGCCACGATCCCGGCGACGGTCTCGTACGGCACCGAGAACAGGTCGTGCAGGACGAACGCGACCCGTTCCAGCGGGTTCAACTCATCGAGGACCACCATCAACGCCAGTCCCACCGAGTCCGACACCACGGCCTGGTACTCGGGGTCGCCTCCGGCGGCGGGAGCCACCACCGGATCCGGGACGCGGTGGTCCCACGGTTCCTCGCGCCGCCGACGCCGGGTCCGCAGGGTGTTCAGGCAGGTGCGGGTCACGACCGTGGTCAGCCACGCGGCGAGGTTGGCGACGTCGCCGGTGTCGGCCGCGGCGGCGCGCAGCCAGGCGTTCTGGACCGCGTCGTCGGCCTCGCTGAGGGAGCCCAACATCCGGTAGGCCATGGCGCGCAACCGGGGTCGTTGCCGCTCGAACCGTTCCGCCAGCCCGGTGTCCTCATCCACTGCCGTCCCACACCTCCAGAGTCGTCCAAGTTCGCATTCACGCACGCGCGGTCCCGGCACCAGCATCCCAGTACCGTGGCGGTGCGGACCGGACAGGAGGCGCGAACGTGACGTCCCCGATCCTCGTCGCCGGCATGCAGGCGCCTGGTTCCCGTGGGGCGTGGTTTGCCCGCCGTCCCCGCGGGAACCGGCCCGGCGCCGACTCCCGGGAGGACCACCCGGCGGGCCGGTAGTGCGTGTCGTCGCGGGCTCACTCCGGCAGGTGCAACCGGTCGACGGCGTCGCGTCGCCGCCTGCCGGGTCGGCGGTCGTACCGGGCGGTGGTGTCGGGGGAGGAGTGCCCGACGAGCTGTTGCGCGGTCGCCAGGTCCACGCCGGCGTCGAGCAGGTCGCCGATGAAGGTCCGGCGCAGGTCGTGAGGCGTGTAGCGGCCGATACCGGCCTGTTCTCCCCTGCGGTGGAGGATGTCGGCGACGGCCTGACCGGTCATCGCGGCGGGCCGCCCGTCCCGGAGCCTGATGCGTCCGGCGCGGCTCACCGGACTGAACAGTGCGCCCTCTCGGCGGCCCCGCCACGCCAGCCACCGATGCAGCCGGGTGACGGCCTGGGCGGTCAGATAGACGTGGCGCTGCTTGTCGCCCTTGCCGGCCACCAGGAGGCTGCGGTCGGCGGGGTCGTAGTCGGCGAGTGTGAGTTTCGCCAGTTCGGCGCGGCGGCACCCGGTGGAGTACAGGACGGCCACGACGGCCGCGTCGCGGTGCCCGGTGATGGAGTCCTCCAGGTCGCAGGCCGCCAACAGCGCCGACAGCACCTCCTTGGGGACGTGGGCTCCGGCCGGGACGCGGTGGTGGGCGACGGCCGGCAGGTCGGCGGCCTGCTGGTACTGCTCGGCGGTCATCAGCCCCAACCGCCACGCCTCCTGCAGCACCCTGCGCAGCGCCACCAGGTGCTTGTTGACGTACGACCCCGACCAGCCGGTCCGCAGCATCGCGGCGCGGATGGCGGTGGTGTGGGTGTAACGCAACAGGTGCCAGGGTTGACCGGCACCGGACGCGGACGGGTCACCGGTCTGCATCCTGGCGATGCGGTCCAGGCATCCGGCCATCGTCCGGCGGGACTCCTCACTCGACAGACCCGACAGGTAGGTCCGATAGGGATCGGTCGAGGCGACTTCCACGGCACGGCCGCCGATCGGTTCTGGCAGCATGCGGGCCATCGTATCGGTGGAGCCGTGCCGGTGGCGGACTCAGTCCCGCCGGTTGATGCGGATGTGGTTCCCCGCCGGGTCCCGGAAGGCGCAGTCGCGTACCCCGTACGGCTGGTCGGTGGGTTCCTGCACCACCTCGGCGCCGGCGGCGGAGATCCGCGTGAACGCCTCGTCCACGTCCGGGGTCGCCAGGACGAGCGTGGCGAAGGTGCCCTTGGCCATCATCTGCCGGATGACGTCGCGTTCGGCGTCGGTGACGCCCGGGTCGGCCCCCGGCGGGTACAGCACCACCGAGGTCTCCGGTTGGCCGGGCGGCCCGACGGTCAACCACCTCATGTCGTCGTAGGCGACGTCGTTGCGTACCTCGAAACCCAGGACGTCACGGTAGAAGCGCAGGGCGGCCTCTCCGTCGTCGTGTGGAAGGAACGAGTGGTGAATCCTGATGTCCATTGCCCCCACCTCGGTGTCGTGCGTCGGCCTATCGGCTTCTGACGGGTCTGGTGACCTTCTTCGCCATACATGAGGGGATGCCCGCCGTGGTCCGTGCCGCCTGGCGCCGGTATGCGCCGGGGGATATCCCGACGAGTTCGGTGAACCGGGTGCTGAACGTGCCCAGCGAGGAGCAACCCACCGCGAAACACGTCTCGGTGACGGTCATGTCACCCTTCCGGAGCAGCGCCATCGCCCGTTCGATGCGCCGTGTCATGAGGTAGCTGTACGGCGATTCGCCGTAGGCGTTGCGGAACTCGCGGCTGAGGTGGCCCGCCGACATGTGTACCCCGCGCGCGAGCGCCTCGACGTCGAGCGGTGCGGCGTAGTCCCGGTCGATGCGGTCGCGGACACGACGCAGCAGGGCCAGGTCGCGCAGGCGCTGTTCGGTGGTGGTCTTGCCGGTCACAGGCCGATCATGCCACACGCCGCCGACATCGGGACCCTCCGCGACGAACGCCCCGCCGGACCGCCGACGCGTGTGGCGGTGTTCCGCGCGCGACATCACACCGTCGGTGCGTCACCCGGCCGCACCGACATGAGGCATCGGTCGAAGCCCGGAGGCGGCGGCTTCACCGCGATGGGGTGCCCGGCCGGCGTGCGGCGCCTCCTCGCCGGGCTCGGCCGCCGACGTACCGTACGGCCCCGAACCCGAATCGGCCCGTGACCTGTGCCGGTCACGGGCCGATTCGGGTGTTCATCGCATCAGCACATGCTGTAGTACGTCCACGCCGTGCAGGTGGTGGTGCACTGCGGCGTGTCGGTGCAGCGGCGGCGCAGCCGGCGGCGTCCCTGGACGCACTTGTACTGGTACCAGCTCCGTGTGGGGCACGCCGCCGACGCCGACTCGTGGGGGAGGACCTTCGACAGCATCAGGTCGCCGATCGTCGCGAACAGTTTCAAGTCACACCTCTTATTCGACGGAAACCGGGCGGACCCATGCCACCCGGCGAGTCGTCAGGCTGTCAGGCGGTTCAATAAGCGGCCTACGGCGTTTCCATGAAGAATCCATGAACCTGCGGAGCGACCGATGCTCCGTACCGTCCGCCGGGCCCGGAGTCGACCGGTCGGCGGCTCCCGCGCACGACGTGGTGCCCCACGACGCCGGCTCGCCACCGCGTGGAACCCACGGCGAGCGTCCCAGGTGATCGATGTCGACGCGGTCCCCGGCGAGGACGTCGCGGGCGGCCCGATCCGCACGGGTCGGGGCACGTGGAACGATCCGGTCGTGGCCGTCCCGGCCCGGCGGGCTCCACTGACGACGGTCGGAGCCCTTCACTCGCGGGATGTCAGTCGCCGGTGAGCACCACGAGCCGTTGCGTGGCGCGCGTCATCGCCACGTAACGGTCGACGGCGCCCTCGACGCCCTCACCGAACGCGTGCGGGTCGACGAGCACGACCAGGTCGAACTCCAGGCCCTTGGACAACTCCGGTGTCAACGAACGGACGCGGGACGTCGCGGTGAACGTCGAATCCCCGATGACACACGCCACGCCTTCGGGATTGTCGGTGAGCCATTCGTCGAGGATCGACGGCAACTCCGCGACCGCTCCGTACCGCACGGCGATGCCGTTGCTGCGGATCGACGTCGGCACGTTGGCGTCGGGGAGTACGGCACGGATCACCGGTTCGGCCTCGGCCATGACCTCCTCCGGGGTGCGGTAGTTGATGCTCAGCGACGCCATCTCGATCCGGTCGAAGCCGACCCGTTCCAGACGTTCCCGCCACGATTCGGTGAACCCGTGCCTGGCCTGGGCGCGGTCCCCGACGATCGTGAAACTGCGCGACGGACACCGCAGCAACAACATCTGCCATTCGGCGTCGGTGAGTTCCTGCGCCTCGTCGACGACGACGTGCGCGAACGGCCCCGCGAGCCGGTCCACCAGGTGGGGAGAGGTGTCGTCCAACAGGGCGTCCTTCAGGTCCTGCCCGTGCAACATGATCATCGCGCCCTCGTTGTCGTACTCGGCCTCCAGGAGATCCTCGATGACCCGGGCCCGCTGCTCGCGTTCGGCCGCGAGCGACTTCTCGCGGGCGCGCCGGCGCCGCGACAGCCCGGAGTCACCGAGCCGCTGCCTCGCGGCGTCCAGCAACGGCAGGTCCGACACCGTCCACGCCGCGGCGTCGGCGCGCTGCAGCCGCCGCACCTCGTCGCGGCTCAGCCAGGGCGCGCATTTACGCAGGTACGCCGGGACCGTCCACAGGTCACCCACCAGGTCGGTCGCCTCCAGTGACGGCCACGCCCGGTGCAGGGCGGTGGCCAACTCACGGTTGCGCTCCAGCGACCGGCGGAACGTCTCCTCGGGAATCTCGTCGTCGTGTTTGTCCCTCAGGATCGCCACCAGTTCGTCCCAGACCTGGTCACGTGCCTCGTTGTGCGGGGTGCCCGGCTCGGCCGCATCGAACGCCCTCGCCCAGTCGGCGGCGGTGAGCCGGACCTGCGCCCAGTGGGTGTCGACCGTCATCGCCTCGGTGGGGGGTTCCTCGTAGAACGCGACGGCGGCGTCGATGGCGCGTACCAGCGCCGCCGACGACTTCAGCCGCGCCACCCGCGGATCCGGTTCCTCACCGGCGGTCTCACCCTCGGGCACCAGGTCCCGCAGGGTGCAGGTCTGCACCCCCTCCTCGCCCAGGCCCGGCAGTACGTCCGACACGTACGCCAGGTACGGCGCGTGCGGGCCGACGAACAGGACACCACCGTTGCGGTGCCCCAGGCGGGGATCGGCGTACAACAGGTAGGCCGACCGGTGCAACGCCACGACCGTCTTGCCGGTGCCGGGGCCGCCGTCCACGACCAGCGCGCCACGGGAGCCGGCGCGGATGACGGCGTCCTGGTCCGCCTGGATGGTGCCCAGGACGTCGCGCATCCGGCCCGAACGGTTGGCGCCCAGGCTGGCGATGAACGCCGACTGGTCGTCGAGCGCGGCCGCGTGGTCCTCCAGCGCCTCGGTGGTGAACACCTCGTCCCAGTAGTCGCTGACGCGGCCGTCGGTCCATCGGTACCGGCGGCGGCTGACCAGCCCCATCGGATTGGCGTGGGTGGCACCGAAGAACGGCTCGGCCGAAGGGGAGCGCCAGTCCAGCAGCAACCGGTGTCCCTCGTCGTCGGTGAGTCCCAGCCGTCCCACGTACACCGGTTCGCCGTCGTCGCCGACCATGTGCCCCAGGCACAGGTCCAGTCCGAACCGGCGCAGCGTGCGCAGCCGGGCGGTGAGCCGGTGGATCTCCATGTCCCGGTCGAGCGCCTTCTGCCCGGTCCCCGCGGGTTCCTTTCGGGCGGCGTCGCGCCGGTCGGTCAGTTCCGCGATCGACCGGCGCAGGCCGGCGGCGATGGCCGCGAAGTGGTTCTCGTCGGCGGCGATCAGTCTCGGATCGGCCTTGTGCGCGAGGTCGTCGGTCAGGTTGAACGCACTGGTGGTCGGCAGGTTCACGTCATGGCTCCGCTCGTGTGACAGGGTCACGGGCACCTCCGGGCGGGTCGCCGCGGCACCGGCACACGTGCTCCCACCCCGCCCCCGGTCGTGGTGATCTGGTCTCGGCGGGCAATTGTGCAGGACGGTCGCGGCCGCGCGGGGACCCCGGTGTGCCTGGTGAAGGGGGCCGTGCGCTATACATTGAAAGAGCCCGGGGGAACCTCCCGGCCTTTTTCGTTCTCAGGCCCGGTCGGGCCGCACTTCCCGATTCACGCCGGCAACGCCCGGACTGTCAGCGCCTGCTGGGCGTATCCGACCGGTCCGGTGACGTCGTGCAGGACGGTGGCGGTCACCCCCAGACCGGTCGCACCGAACACGACGGTGGTGTCCAGTCCGGTCCAGTCGCCTTCGGGGCGGCGGTGCAGGTGCACGGTGAGGTCGACGTTGGGGAACATCCATTCGGTGGGTGGCCGCCGCACGGCGATGCCGTTGGCGGTGTCGACCAGGGCGAGGTACCGGGCGTACGGTCCCGCCTTCTCACCGGCGACCAGGTCCAGGCCGGTCGACACCCACCCGCGGGTGCGTCCGGGGCGCGGCGGTGTGACGGGCCGGAAGTCGAGCGAAGCGATGTACCCGCCGGGCCACGCCTGCGACAGCGGGTACGTGTCGAGGTCACGTGGGTGGGGAAGCCGGTCGGGTCCACCACCGGCGACGGCGGCGGTGTCGTGCGCAGCCAGGCACCACGCGCGGGCACGCACCACCTGCCGCCCACCGATGCGCGCGGTCGCCTCGATCAACTCGATGGTGCGTCCCGGCCGGACCGTCTCGACGTGTATCTCGCACGCGTCGAGGGCAGGCCGCCCGAGGATGTCGAAGGAGATGCGGCTCAGCAGTGTGCCGGTGCGGTCGTCCAGGCGGGCGTGTCGTTCCACGGCGTGGGTGATGAGGCCGCCCAACGGGCTGAAGTGCTGCTCGTCGGAAGCCCACGCGCCCTGGGCGTGCCCGGTGGGCGCGAAGCGGTGGGTGTCGAGCCGGGTGAAGTACGCCGGCGGAGTCGGCGGCATGGGACCTCCTGGTGGGTGCGACCGGTGAGTGATCGCGGTCGATCATGCCCTCCCGTGCGCCCGTCGCGCATCGACGGTCGCCGCGGTGTGGACGGGTCCGGCATCGCCGTGTGACGCCGGGGCGACTCCACCTGACCACGCGCCACCGGTCCGTGGTCTCAGCAGGCGGTCCCGTGGGTGGCGGCGGTCGCCCGAAGCAGGTCCCCGACCAGGTCGAGGTCGACGTCGCGCGGTGTCCGGAACCGCAGGCACCCCTTGCCGACGTCGTGTCCGGCCAGACGCGCGGCGAACGCCTCGCGCACGTCGGGGCGCATCAGGTAGATCGCCAGGTGCCGTTTCTGGGCGGCGAAGGCGATCTCGACGACTCCGTCCCGCGTGTACGCCGGCATCCCGTACGCCATCTTCTCCCGGTACCCGGTCAGTTCGGTCCGGCACAGCCGCCGCAGCGCGGTCAGCACCTCGACGCGGTCGGGTGCGGCCAGGGCCAGGTATTCGTCCACGTCGGTCGCCTCGCTACGCACCATGCGGTCACCATATCCTCCGCCGCGCCGGGTACGACCGGACGTGTTCCTCCGGCCGGGGGCCGGGTCACTCCCAGACCGCCGTCCGCGGGTCGACGCCGTTGGCCGCCGCGTTGGCCGACAGCACCTCGCTCAGCCACCGTGCCAGTCCGGGCGCGAACCGGTCGTAGTAGGCGGTGTATCCGGGGTCCTGGACGAACATGCGTCCCATGCACACCTGCATCGAGTGGGTGCAGTCGAAGTACGTCGACATCAGGGCGCGGTGCCGTTCGGCGAGGGCGTCGGCCTCGGGCGACCCGGGTGCGACGCCGCGGCGTCTGGCCGCCGCCAGGTCGGCGTGCAAGGTGTCGGTGTCGGCGGCGACCTTCTCCCAGTCGGCCTCCGACAGTGCGGCGGCCCGCTGCGCGTACTGCTCCCACTGCGGGGTCCGGCCCCAGCGCCGTCGGGCGTCCTCGACCTGTTCGGGCCGCCAGTCGTCCCCGAAGATTTCGATCTGCCGTCGCGGGCTGAGCCGGATCCCCCGCTTCGACGCCTCCAGCATCTGGTCGACGGCGTCGACCATGCGACGCAGCCGTGCTATCCGTTCCTCGAGGGCGTCTCGTTGCCGGTGCAGGTGGTCTTCGGCGTCGGTGTCGGGGTCGTCGAGGATCCTGCCGATCTGCGCCAGCGGGAATCCCAGCTCGCGGTACACCAGGACACGGTGAACACGGGCGAGGTCCTCGCCGGAGTAGACGCGGTATCCGGCCCAGGTGCGGCCTCCGGGTCGCACCAGTCCGATGTCGTCCCAGTGGTGCAGGGTCCGGACGCTCACTCCGACCAGTTCCGCGATACGGCCCACCGTCATGCCTTCGGGCGTGTCGTCGGTGCCGGATGTGGGCCGGGTGGCGTCGCTGGTCATGACACCAGTGTCGGCCACCCGGCCCGCCGAGTTCACCGCCGTCACGGCCTGGGGACCGTGATGCCGACCTCATGCAGTTCCCGCGCGAGCCGGCTGTCGGGGTCGATGGGTCGGGCGGCCGTCATCACGACCCGGGTGTTCTCCGGCGTGAGGACCGTCAGTTCGATCGAGTTCCACGGCATCTCCCGCGGCCCGTCGGTGCAGCCGGGGACCAGTGCCTCGCAGCGTTGCCGCACCTCCTCGATCTGGCGTGGCACGCACGAGAAGTTGACGCTCACTCCGGGCGTTTCCCGTGAGGGCGTGCCCGGTACCAACAGGACGTCTTGGAACGCCCACCGGCGTAGGTGGGTCACCTGGCCGGGGATCGTGAAGATGTCGATGAATCCCAGGCCCTCGACCCAGAAGTCGCGGGACGCCTCCAGGTCGGTGGTGTGGGAGATCGTGAACATCGGCATGCCGTAGAACTCCCGGTATATCTCGGGTGGCTCGGCGTCGAGGGCGGGGGTCGGTACGGGGCTTCGGTATTCGGTCATGTCCCGAATCGTCGGCCCTCACGTCGCGTCAGGGTCAATCGGCAGTGGCCCGGTTCACACGCCCGGCCACGGGCGGGCGATCGTGGGCCGGTACCGGTGGCCGGGAGAGGAACCCCGTGATGTCGCGGCCCCCGGCGGGTGCGACGTGGGCAGGCCACGTCCTGGGCGGGGCACTAGCGGATCCGGCTCCGAGAACCGCCGTGTCGTGGATGGTCCACCCCGGTGACCTCGCCGAAGGACGTCTGGACCCTGTCGCGTCACCACGCTTGCGGCACTCGACGCCGTCCGCCGGGTCACACCGCGCACCGCCTGTGGGAGCGATTCCCGCTGCTCTGCTTAGACTCGCCGGGTGATCCCTTCTCGACCGTTCCTCACGCGGGTCCTGGCGGCCGGCGCACTCCTGGCGGTCCTGGCCGCGAGCGGCTGCGGAGCCGACGCGGAGCCCGACGCCGAAGCCTCGGCGTCGGAGACCGCCGCGTCCACTGAGCCGTCCTCGGCCACGCCGTCCGAGGCCGCTTCCTCCACACCCGACGAGGTCGAAGGTCAGGAAGCGGAGACGGACTCGCAGGACGGTGACTTCGGGGCCTGCGACGACGGCGTCTGTGACGTGTCCTTCTCCGGTGCGGTCGAGTTCCCGCTCGGCGGGGAGGGCCAGTGGACGGTGGAGGCCGCCATCGAGGACGGTGGGGTACAGATCAGCCTGACCGACCCCGACGGCATGGGCGGGGGCGGCGGGTACCTCGACCACCCGTCGTGCGCACTGCTGTTCCGCGCCGACGGCAGCGGAGGTCTCACCTGTGACGAAGAACCGGGTGCACCCGGCTCCGGCGGCATCGTGGTGGAGCTGCTCGCACACGACGGCGACGACGCGACCGTCGCGGCGACCCTCGGCTGAGGCCCCGCCGGCGTTCTCGGCACTGAACGCCCCGGCGAGAAGCCGGCCACCGGCTCCGATCCGGGGGACCGTGCGGAGCGGGAAGCACACGGTCACACCGGGGTTCCGTCGCGAGGCGGCTGTGCCGGGTCAGAGCGTGCCGGCGTCGGTGCCGGTGCGGCGCAGGCGTTCGCGGGCCTCGGGTTCGGACAACGAGGTTATCGGTCCACCGATCGCGTGCTGGTACCTGGCGTCGTAGGCCCTGGTCCACACACCGGCCGCCCACGACCGTTCGCGTTCGTCGGCACTGAACGGTCGACCCCGGGCACGGCAGTACGCGGCGAGGAACCGTTCGGTGTCCTCCACGGTGGCCGGCACGTCGGGGTCGACGGTCGAGTACAGTGCGGCGGCGAAACCGACGAGGACGGCTTCGCTCTCGGCGATCATGCTGTCCCAGTCGTGCACCACCAGCAGCGTGTCGCCGTCCCAACGCAGATTCCCGGCGAGCCAGTCGCAGTGGCCGATCACGGGTTCCCACCGACCGGTGCGCAACCGGTCGCGGGCACGGCGCCCCACATCGTCGATCCACTCCGGACCTGGGGCCTCGTCGAGGTCGACCTCGGCGTCTTCCGGAGGCGGCCACAGTCCGTGTCCGGTGTGGTTCCAGTCCGCCCACGACGGCACGGGTGCGAGCGTGGGCACCTCGGCGGGTTCCGGGGCGAGTGCGATCAGTCGCGCGAACGCCTCGGCGAAGAGCCGGGGCGCGTCGTCCGTCGCGGGGAGCGGGGCGCCGCCGGGGACGTGGGCCTCCGCGGTCGCGACGTGTTCACCGAAGGGCACGGCACCGGTGAGCGGCGTGGGGCAGGGATAACCGGCATCGCGCAGGCGGCGCTGGACCTCGACGCACGCGGCGACCCGCGGCGAGCCGGGACGCACCTTGACCACGACCTCGCGGTCATCGGCCAACCGAAGCCCCACCACCGCGGACAGGTGCCCGGATCTGAAGATCTCCTGCTTCGGTGGGCTCCCCAGATGCTCCACGCACCACTGGGTGAGGCGGGCCGAATCAACGGCCGGTACGCGCGGTGACATCCGCGCATTGTCACATGTGCCGGCGACGCCGCCTCTCGAAGCCGCTTCAAAGGACGGCGCCGGTGGCCACCACGGGGGCGAACACAATACACCGGAAAGGGGCAATAGGACATAGTGGAACACGGTGATCTGAGACTGTTGCGCGAGGTGAGAAGCGATTAGGTGGTTGGGGCACCGTCGTGCCGGTCTGGGAGCGACGACAACTACGTTTGGCGGCATCAGTACCGCAGAATCACCTGACCGGAATCCGCGACGCTAAGACCAGAAGGGACGAAGTCTATGCCGATCATGGGTGTGCTCTTCGACATCGATGACACCCTGGTCGATCACTCGGCCTCGGAAGCGGTCGGTCTACTCGCCCATCTGGAGTCGGAAGGATTGCTTGACCAGTTCCCGGACCACGCCACCGCGCTCAGCGTGTGGCGGGACATCATGGACCGGCACTACGCCCGCTTCCTCGAAGGAGAAGTGACCTACACCGGGCAGCAGCTTGCACGTACCCGCGAATTTCTCGCCCACACTATCAACAGCACCCACGCTGACCTGTCGGACGCCGAAGCCACTGCGTGGTTCGCCGGATACAAGGCCCATCGCCATGCCGTCCGGTCGGCCTTCCCCGACGCCGAACCGGTCTTGAGGAAACTCGTGCCTGACTATCGCCTTGGCGTCGTTTCCAACTCCTCGGTCAAACGTCAGCGTCACAAGCTCGACCTCTTCGGGCTCCTGCCCTACTTCGGGGACACGCTCGTGTGTTCTAACGAGCACGGAGTCGCCAAGCCCGCAGCGAGCATCTTCCTGGCCGGCTGCGCCCTGCTCGGCCTCCATCCGAATGAGGTGGCCTATGTCGGCGACAAGTACGACATCGACGCGGTAGGCGCACACGAGGCGGGACTACACGCCTACTGGCTCGACCGGGCGAACACCGGAGTCAGCACCGCAATCGACCCCGGCATCCACGTCATCGGCTCCCTCGACGAACTCCCGGCCGCCCTCACCTCACCCCCGCGCTGACAACGCCCGCACATCAGGTCATCGGAAGCCCCGTGTCGTGACCTGAACACCGACGATTTCCCGGCGGCTGCCGTGTGACGTTCTCAGGATCAGGCCGCTCGGCGCCTCTCGGCGAGTCCTCGGGCCTGCCCTTCGTGAATGTCGGCCACCCATTCCCAGCCCGCTTCGGGCGAGGTGACCCGCGAGTCGTCGGCGGTCCTGCCGTCGCGCAGGGCGTGCAGGTACGCGCGGTCGTGTTCGAGTCGTGCGCGTGCCTCGCCGGGGCCGCCGACCGTGCCGTGGCCCGGGACGACGGACTCGGCGTCGTCGGCGACCGCCTCGAGCAGCCGCAGTCCGGTGAGGTACTCCTCGACCGGGTCGTTGGTGTCGGTCCAGGTGTCGAGCATGGGCACGAAGACATCGGAGAGCATGTCCCCGGCGACGAGGACACCGTGTTCTTCGATGAACAGGGCGGCGTGGCCGGGGGCGTGCGCCGGGTGCTCGATGATCCGCACTCGCGGGCCGTCCCACGGGATGTCCGTCGTCCCGGCGGGCAGGCCGGTGATGAGGCCGTACAGATCCAACGGAACCTCGCCCTCGATCTCCGGTGGCAGTCCTTCGGCGGCACGGGCCCGCCAGTCCGGCGTCGACCGCTCGTCTCGCATGAAGGCCGCGCAACGCTCGGTGCCGTACCGGGGCACCTCGCCGAGTTCGGTGTGCCAGAGGACGTGATCCCAATCCGGGTGCGTCGCGAAACCGGCCACCGCCGGCAGCTTCAGCTCGCGAAGGTCGGATGCCAGGCAGGCCATCTCGGAGCCGGTGATGCCCGGATCCACCACCAGCACACCGTCTCGACCCCGCACGACGACGGTGTTGTTCCTCAGCAGTTCACTCCGGTGCGTCCACACGCCTTCCGCGATCTGCGTCAGCACGGCGGCTCCTTCCAGTTGTCGTTTACTCGGGCGGCAGCCTAACCGCGGGCACCGACGTTCCCGCCCTCGCGGAACACGTCCCGCGCCGACGCCCCGGGTGTCGGGTAGGGACCGCGACGAAGTTACTTGCGGGAACTAGCCTTCTCGTAAGTTATGGGGATTGACAGGAATGGCGGCTTTTATTATTTTTTATTTAGACTTACCAGAAATACGGAAATCATATTATGATGCTCCCGTGAAGACAGCCACGACATGTAAGCGCTGCGGCGCACCGATCGCGCAGCAGCCCGGTAGGGGCAGGCCCCGGCAGTACTGCGAACAGGGCGACTGCCAGTCGATCGCCAAGCGGCAACGCGAGTTGCGGCGCGCGACTCCCGGCCTCGAAGGCGCGTTGGCGCGTGCGGAAGACCTGTACGAGCGGATGGAGTCCGGACTGGCCGCCGCGATCGCGCCGTTGGCGGAGAGTCTGGCCGCCGAACTGGATCCGGCGCGGGTGGAGGCCCGGCTCGCGCAGGCCGCCCACGACGCCGACACCCGGGTCGCCGCCGCGCGGGCCGAACGCGACGACGCCCGGCAACGCGCCGAGGCCCTCGAACGCGAACTCGCCGAGACGACTCGGCGGCTCGACGACGCCACCGCGCAGGCCCGGGACGCCCTGGAGCAGTCCGCACAGGATTCGGCGCGTGCCCGCGACGCCGAGTCGGCCAAGACACGCGCCGAGGAGGCGGCGGCCGCCGCGGTGACCGAGGCCGAACAGGCCCGCGCCGACGCGACCGTCTCGGCGTCACAGGCCGCGCACGCGCAGGAAGAGGCCCGCACCGCCCGGACGGCGGCCGAGGAGGCGGCCGCTGCCCGGGCCGCCGCCCAGGCCGAGACCGCCGCGGCGGGCCGGGACCTGGCGGTGATGACCGTGGAGCGTGACGTGGCGCAGCGGACCGCGGCGGCCGCCGAGCGGGAACGGTTGCGCGCGGTGTCGGCGGCGGCGGTGGCGGAGGCCGAACGCGCGCAGGCGGTGCGGCGGTGTGAGCAGGCCGAGGCGGCGGCCGAGGCCGCGCGGGAGGACGCGCGCGTGCGCGTGGCGGAGGTCTCGGCGCGGGCGCAGGAGGCGACGGATCGCGCGACGGCGGCCGAACGGCGTGCCGAGGCCGCCGAAGAACGACTCGCGGACGTGCGTCGGCAACTCGACCGGTCCCGACGTGACGCCGACGGTCTGCGGGAACGTGCCGTGGCGGCCGAGATCGCCGCGCGGGCGGCCACTGAGGCGGCCGAGGCGGCGGCCCGGTCACAGGACTCGGTGGAGGCCGACGGCGAGGAGTGATCTGCGTGGCGGCCGGAAAGGACGGCGACACCGGCCGCCACGACGTCGCCACGACTTCGCGGCGCGCGCGGTGGAGGTCGTTACTGGCCGACCCGGCCGTCGAGGCACTCTCGCAACAGGTCGGCGTGCCCACAGTGGCGGGCGTACTCCTCGATCCGGTGCACCCACAACAGTTCACGTATGGACGTGCCGTCGCGTGGCAGCCGCCGGCTCAGGTCGCGGTACTCGTCCAGGGCCGCATCGGTGGAGGCCTGTTCACGCGCCAGGTCGGCGAACGCCGAATCCACCGGCGCCTGTTCACCGACGGCCTCGTCGAAGTCGGCGTCACGGGCGCCGTACAGCTTCCGGGCGGGTTCCTGCGGCAGTATCCAGGTGCGCCAGTCCCGTTCGACCTCGGCGAGGTGACGTACCAGCCCCAGCAGGGACATGTGCGACGGCGGCACCGAACGGTGCGCCAACTGTCGAGGGCTCAGCCCTTCGCACTTCATCTCCAGCGTCAACCGGTAGTTGCGCAGGTAGTCGCGGTAGGTCTCCAGTTCGCCCTCAGGACCGGGGCCGTCGTTGTCACGTGGATCGTCGGCGGGGTCCAGCCACATGTCCGGATAGACGGTGGCGCGGGTCCATCGTGTGGGCTTCTCGTCGGTCATCGCGCCGATTGTGGTCGGCGCGACGCGGGTCCGCAACCGGGTTGCCGGATCACGGTGACGTGTGTGCCGCAGACTGGGGTCATGAGCGACGAACGGGACGATGCGGAGTCCGACCGGCTGCTGGAGATCGCCGAGGCGGTGTTCGACATGGCGCGGTCCGGTGACACGCCTCGCCTGGAGGCGTACCTGGAGGCGGGCACACCGGTGGACCTGACCAACGCCAAGGGCGACACGCTGCTGATGTTGGCCGCGTACCACGGGCACGCCGAGACGGTGTCGATGCTGCTGCGACGGGGCGCCGACCCGCAGCGCGCCAACGACCGTGGCCAGACGCCGCTGGCGGGCGCGGTGTTCAAGGCCGAGGACGCGGTGGTGGAGGCACTGCTGGCCGGCGGCGCCGATCCCTCCGCGGGCACGCCCTCGGCGGAGGCGACGGCGCGCATGTTCGGGCAGGACCGGTACCTGGAGTGGTTCGCCGCCGACCGGTGACGGTCACCGGTCGGCGGGACGGACACCCGCCCCGGAGTCAGGCCGCCGTGGCCGTGCTCGGGCGCGGCGCGGTCGGCAGCACCACGACACCGAGTACCGCGCTGAGCGGGAACGGGGCGTTGACGCCCTGCGCGGTGGAGGCCAAGCCACCGATCGGGGCTCCGGCGGAGGTGGCTCCCCGCACGACGGTCCGCCACACGGCCACGACCCTGCCCGGGACGTCACCGGGCACCGAATCGGTGCCGCAGCGATACCGCCGCCACGTTCATGATGCCGAAGGCGGCGCCGGTGACCGTGAGAGCGACGACCGCGGCCCACACACACCGTGGGAGAGACCGCCGGCAGCACCGGGGTGATCGCGGTGGCCGCCGGTGCGGCTGCCAGTATCCGATGGTGGCGGTCACGGCCGATGAGACGCTCGGCCGCGACCGCGCCGATGAGCCCGCCGGTGGCCCCCACCGCCGGCATGACACCGAACCCGACCGTGCCCAGGTGCAGTTGCCACTCGGATGCCGTCGCCGATGTCGGCCGGGGCCGCCGCGCACCAGAAGCGGGTGAATCGAGGTCCCCACCGGTCGGCGGGAGGGTCGGAAGGCGTCCTCGACACACCGTATGGGACGTGATGTCGCGGTTCAAAAGGGTCACCGGGCGGCGTTGATCTGTCAGGATGTCCACGACGTCGACAAAGGGGGGAACCGTGGGTTGGCAGTTGAATCCGTACCTGAACTTCGATGGGAACGCCCGGCAGGCGATGGAGTTCTATCGCGATGTCCTGGGCGGCGACCTGACCGTGAGCACGTTCGGGGAGTTCGGCGGTGAGGGTGACACCAGTGACAAGGTCATGCACGCCCAGCTCAGCGGTGGCGGGTTGACACTGATGGCGTCCGACACCGCGCCGGGCATGGAGTACCGTCCCGGTACCAACGTCGCGTTGAGTCTCAGCGGGGACGACGACGCGACCCTGCGGCGGTACTGGGAGGGGCTGTCGCAGGACGGCACCATCACGGTGCCGCTGGAGGAGCAGATGTGGGGTGACGTGTTCGGTGCGGTCACCGACCGGTTCGGCATCAACTGGATGGTGAACATCGGCCGTCCCGAGTGACCGGTGCCGCCGACCGGATCCGGTCGGCGGCACCGCCCGGTCGACGCTCGCCGGCCGGTGGCGGCCGCCTCGATGGCGCCTCGGCGGGACACCGACCCGCCGGCACGACGAGGACCGTGACAGACCACAACCGGCGGCCCGGCCACGCGGAGGGCACGCATGTTCGCGGGGCGCGGGTGCCCGAAGTGGTGCGCCGGTGTTGTCAGCCCCAGGATTTTCCGGCCGGTTCGGCGATGGTGCGGTTGATCCGGTTGAAGAAGTTGGTCAACGCGATCTCCAGATTGATCGCGCTGATCTGTTCCTCGCTGAAGTGCGTGGTCGCCTCCTCCCAGATCTCGTCGGTGACGCCTTCGGCGCCGTCCTGCAGCCGGGTGGCGGCCTCGGCCAGTCGCAGCGCCGCCCGTTCGGCGTCGGTGTAGAACGGCGCGTCACGCCAGGCCACCACGTGGTGCAGTCGCTCTTCGGTGTCACCGGCCTTCCTCCCGGCGTCGACCGCGGCGTGGACGCAGGCGGCGCAGCCGTTGATCTGGCTGACACGCAGGTGCACCAGCGCCAGAAGCGTCGCGTCGACGCCGCCGGCGGCGATGGCCCGGTGTAGATGCCGCACCGCGGTCCACACGTCGGGGTTGTTGGCTTCCTTGTTCTTCAATCGGTTCTGCATGTGAGGGTGGTCTCCCTGTACGTCGTGGGGGTTACGTTCCGGGGCGGGTGCCCGTCACCCTCATGACGGGGAAGCCGAGCGAAAGGTAACGACATGCCGGGCACCACACCGACCGATCCGATCGTCGGGGCGTTCGAGGCGCACCGTGCGCGGTTGACCGCCGTGGCCCGACGCGTCCTGGGGTCACGCGCCGACGCCGAGGACGTCGTGCAGGAGGCGTGGCTGCGCCTGTCGCGGCAGGACGCCGGCGAGATCGACAACCTCGGCGGCTGGCTGACCACCGTGGTCGGCCGCATCAGTCTGGACGTGCTGCGGTCACGGAGGACCCGTCCGGTCGTCACGCTCGACGACGCGCCGGTCGAGTCCGCGTCGACCGTGGTCGACGCCCTCGCACCCGAGGAGTCGGTGACACTCGACGAGTCGGTGAACCTGGCCCTGATGACGGTTCTCGACTCGCTGCGACCGGAGGAGCGGCTGGTGTTCGTCCTGCACGACGTGTTCACCGTCCCCTACCGGCAGATCGGCCCGATCCTGGGCAAGTCCACCGACGCCACCAAGATGCTCGCCAGTCGTGCGCGCGGCAAGGTGCGTGAGGCGCGGCGGCCGGTGAGTACCCGGCGGCGAGACCGCGCGGTGGTGGGCGCGTTCCTGGACGCCGCCCGGGAGGGCCGGTTCACACGACTGGTGGAGTTGCTGAACCCGCAGGTGGAGTTCACCGTCCACACCGTTCAGGGCCGGTTCGTCACGCGTGGCGCCGAACAGGTGGCCTCGCGGGCGCGCCTGGCCGGCGGCGCGGCACGGGCTCACGCGGTGACCGTCGACGGGCGGCCGGGCGTTCTCGCCTGGGGCGCCGACGGTGCCCCGTCGTCCCTGTTGACGTTCACCGTCTCCGGGGACCACATCACCGCGATCACCGCGATCACCGATCCGGTGGCCTTGGCGGACATGGGCCTCCCCGGCCCGGTGTGACGGCTCGGAACAGAGCCGTCGCGGGATCGGGCGGCACGGCCCGGTCAACGCAATGCGGCGGCCAGTGCGTCGAGGCAGCCACGCCAACCGGTGGCGGCGCCCTCGACGGTGTCGGGGTCGGACGGCACGTGCGTCAGCACCAGTACACAACCGTCGGCGTCGGGTCGCAGCGTGATGCGCAGATGGTCGTCGTTCTCCCGGCCGGGGCTTTCGGGATCGTGTTCGTCGAAGGCGAACAGGGTCGGTGGCGTGTAGTCGGTGATCGTGGCGTCGTAGCGGGTCCCCTCGCCGTCGTCGAAGACGACGCCCCCGCCCACGTGCGGTTGCAGCGACACCACTGCCAACGGGTACCAGGCGCTCAAGTGCCGCGGGTCGGTGACGGCGTCCCACACCGTCGCCACCGGATGCGGTAGTCGCCGCTCCAGCCGCACCGCGGGCCTGCCGTCGGCGGTGGTGGTCGTGTCGCTCATCGCTCCTCCTCGTTCGGCGGGATGGTGTTCGCCGTGAGGGCGCGGCGGCTCGACCCTAACGCACCCTCGGGTCCCGGCACTCGCGGAAACGCGCCTCCGGATGCGCCGGGTGCCGCCTGTGGTGGTGGTGTCATCCGTGCGCCGGCCGGATGGACTGGTCGAAGTGGAACACGCCGTCGGGGTCGTAGGCGGCTTTGAGGTGACGTAGTCGCGGCAGGTTGGGCCCGTAGTAGGCGGTCTCCCAGTCGGACAGGTCGGGGTCGGGATAGTTGGGGTAGACGTGGCCGTTCCCGAAGGGCGCGGTGATGTCCTTGGAGCGGGTCACCCACTCGTGCGACTCCTTCTTCAACGTGTCGGAGCCGTACGCCTGCACCGAGTGTTCCAGCAGGAACCGGGCGGTGCGGTGCGGGAACGCCGTCGCATCCGGCGCGGGGTCGCCGATCGCGCCGCCCCAGGCGACGAACTCCAGTTCCCGTTGCTGGCCGGCGACCCGGTCCCGCAGGAGCCATTCGGCCAGTTCGGCGAGCGCGTCGCGCGACACCGAGTCCTCGAAGAACTCCGACTTGACGAAGCGGATGCCCGGTTCGGCGTCCAGCGGGCGGTTCCCCGGGGGAAGGTGTTCGACCATCTCCCCGGCGTAGGTGTGGTGGACGGGCAGTTCGGCGGCGTCGACCCGGAGGCACTGGAGGCGTTGCGGTGGGATCCCGATCGTGTCGGCGAGCGCGTCGAGGTGTTCCCGTGCGCCGGCCTCGTCGGTGTCGACGATGAAACCGAACGACGCCAGGGTCGGCGGGTCGTCCAGGTCGGGCCAGCACCGCAGCACCAGTTCCATGTTGACGTGGCGTGGTGTCGAAGGCGACCAGCGTTGCCAGCCGTCGATGACGGTCGCGGCGTCGTCGGGGTCCCACCAGGCCGCGACGCTGTAGGCGTGCGGGGTGGGACGGGTCCGAAACGTCAGGGACGTGACGGCCCCGAAGTTGCCGGCGCCCGCGCCGCGCAGCGCCCACAACAGATCGGCGTCGCCGTCCGGCGCGGCGCGGACCCGCCGGCCGTCGGCCAGGACGACGTCGGCGCCGACGAGATGGTCGCAGGCCAGGCCGAAGTACCGGCCGAGCGGCCCGAAACCACCACCCATCGACGCTCCCGCGACCCCCACCATCGGGCACCATCCCACCGGTACGACACGGCCTCGCGGTGCGAGGTGTTCGGCGAGCGGCCCGACGCGCACGCCCGCGCCGACGGTCACCGTGTCGGGTCCGGTCTCGACGGAGGTGAGGTCACCGACGTCGATGACCAGACCCTCGGACATGGAGTACTCGGCGAAGCTGTGCGCGCCGGCGCGCATCGCGAACGGCACGCCCGCCTCGACGGCGGCCTCGACCGCGGTCGCGACGTCCCGGGCGTCGGCGCAGTGCGCCACCGCCACCGGAAGCCGTTCGGTGAAACGCCCGATGAACCATTTGCGGACCCGCCCGTAACCGTCGTCGTGGGGGCGGTACAGGTGCCCGCGCAGTCGTGAGGCGAGCGCATCGGTGTCGAGCATCGTCGGGGCTCCTTGGAGTGTGGTCAGTGGACGTCGGCGTCGTCGCGGTAGCCGGCGGCCTGGAGGCGGAACAACTCGGCGTAGCGGCCGTCGCGGGCCATCAACTCGTCGTGGGTGCCGGTCTCGGTGATGCGGCCCGACGCCAGCACATGGATCCGGTCGGCGGTGCGCACGTTGGCGAAGCGGTGCGAGATGAGCAGGACGGTCCGTCCCCCGCAGAGGGTGCGGATGTCGTCGAAGAGTTCCCGTTCGGCGCGCGGGTCCAGCGCGGAGGTGGGTTCGTCGAGGATCAGCAGTTCGGCGTCGCGGAAGAACGCCCGCGCCAGTGCCAGGCGTTGCCACTGGCCGCCGGACAGTTCCAGGCCGCCGAGGAACTGGCTGCCCAGTTGCGTGTCGTAGCCCTCGGGCAGCGCCTCGATGATCTCGTGCGCGCGGGCGCGGCGCGCGGCGTCGCGGACGGCGTCGGTGTCGTCGCGGCGGCGGGCGCGTCCCATCGCGATGTTGTCCGACACCGACAGCCGGTACTGGACGAAGTCCTGTAGCACGGCACCGACCTGGCTCCTGTGTCGTAGCGCCGTCTCCGGTGTGAGGGGTTCGCCGTCCCAGGTGACGGTGCCGCCGGTGGCGGTGTAGAGCCCGGCGACGACCTTGGCCAGCGTCGTCTTCCCCGACCCGTTCTCGCCCACCAGTGCGACCACCTGACCGGCCCGGATCGACATGTCGATGCCGGTCAGTGTGTCGCTCGTACCGCCGGGATAGCGGAACCGCACGTCGTCCAGGACGATCTCGCGAAACGGCGGATCGGTGTGGCCGTCGTCGTCGGTGACGGTGGGCTGCCGGTCGACGAACGTCACCAGGTCGTCGACGAACAGGACGCTCTCGTGCAGTTGCAGCACCGACTCCGACGCGGTGACCAGGTGTTGGCTCACCAGCACGATCGCCACGAAGGCCGCCCCGGCTTCGGCGACGGTCAGTGTGCCGTCACCGACCAGGCGTGCCGCCACGACCATGACCACCGCGACGGCGACGGCGTTGACGAGGTTGCCCAGCGACAGGACGCCGATGCGGCGGCGGGTCATGGCGCGGACGGCGCCGATCCGTTCGTCGTACATGTCGTCGATGTGGCGGCGCAGGAACGGCGTGGCCTGGCTGGCGCGCAACTCGGCGGCGGCCTCCCGCCCGGTGATGAGGAAACCCAGGTACGACCTCGCCCGGTCCAGGTGCGTCATCCGGTAGTTGAAGGCGTACAACGCCCGGTTGGATCGTGCTGTGGACAGCCACAGTGGCACGACCGACAGTGTCAGCAGGCCACCCAGCAGCGGACTGATCGACACCAGTGCCGCGAGGACCCCCACGGCCGCCACCCCGGCGCTGATGGCGCCCAGCAGTCCGGACGCCAGCTGCATCGGGCGCATCTCGGCGGTCATCGTGGCCCGTTCGAGCCGGTTGTAGAAGTCGGGGTCGTCGAAGGATTCGAGCCTGGTCGCGGCGGCGACGTCGAGGACCCTGGTCTGCGCGTGACGCGCCACCAGTTCACCGACGACGCGTTCGCGTTCCATCTGGAACGACGCGGTGAACTTCAACACGGCGGTGATCGCGACCAGGACCAGCAGGTGCCCGACGGCGGCGGTCTGGGCGCCGTCGGACAGCACCTGCGTCAACGCGGAGTTCGTGACGGCCACCTGCGCCGCCGCGCCGACACCCACGACGAGGGCACCGGCGGCGACCAGCAGGAAGTCACCGCGTGCGCTGGTCCACACCATCCGCAGGGCGTGGCCGGTGAGCCACAGTTGACGGCGCGCGCTCAGCCGGCCGATGGGCCGCTGTACCTCGTCGAGCAGACCTGACATCGGGCGCCCTCACGGTCTCTTCGGGGCGCCGGGCACCGCCAGTGTCAGCACCGACGGGACGGTGTGGGGGTCCGCGACCCGCAGGAACCCGTGGCCGATCCCGGCCAGTCCCACCATGAGGCTGGGCGCCGTCTGCCCGAACGGGAGTCCGCATACGTACCCCTGCGTGTCGGTGGTGCGCAGCATCGCGGCGGCGTGGCGGGCGGCCTCCTCGCGCAGGTCGGCGCGGTCGAGGACGATGCCGGCCGTCAGCATCGCGTCGATCGTGCCGGCGTCGCCGTGACACAGCGAGTGGGACAGGCCCAGGCCGCGTCGCCGCATGTCGGTCAACGCGTGGGCGACGTCGCCGGTGACGGCCTCGTCGCCGACCAGGTCACGCAGTCCGAGCCGGGCCAGCAGGATGCCGGTGGCGCCGTGGCACCACGCGCAGATCGTGGCGGTGCCGTCGGGATCACGTACGTCCTTCCACACCTTCGCGGCCGGGTCGAACAGGCCGGTCTCGTAGGCGAGCGCGTCGTACGCGGCCCGGCGGTACCGGTCGTCGTCCAGGAGTGCGGCGGCCTCACCCAACGCCCACGCGATCCCGCCGACACCGTGCCCGAAGCCCGACAGTGGACGGTCGGCCAGGTCGTTGTCGGCGATGAGTCCCGGTGTCCATCCGATCCCGGTCGCCTGCGGGGCGGCGGTGCGCAACAGGTGGTCGGCGGCGGCGCGTATGGCGTCGGTGGCGGCACCCCCGGGGCGGCGGGCGTGGACGCCGCGCAGGGCGGCGATCGTTCCGGCGGCGCCGCTGATGACGTCGAACTCACCGTCGCGGCCGGTCTCGGCCAGGGTGGTGCGGGTCGCGTCGTCGGCGGCGTGGGACAGCGACTCGTCCTCCAGCAGGTCCGACAACCGCGCGAAGGCGTAGGCGACGCCGGGCAGTCCCGCCATGCCGTGCGCGCCGATTCCGCCGCCGCGTGCGATCTGTCGGCGGATGGTGACGGTGGCCTCGGCGGCCAGTGTCCGGTACCGGTCGTCGCCGGTGGCGCGCCACAGTTCACCGAGGAACAGCGCCACCCCCGACGCGCCGTTGAACAGGTCCGGCGTCAACGGCCCGAGCGCCCAGTTGCGTCCCATCTGGGAGGACAGACCGAGCCACTGGGCGCTGCCGCCGTCGCGGTAGGCGTCGGCGGCCAGCCGGTCACCGACCCGCGCGGCGGCCTCCACCAGTGCGTCCGCCGACGCGGGCCCGTCGACGGTGGGCAGGTCGTACCGGGGGTAGTCGAACCGGGCGGCGGTGTTCATCGTGGCGGCGGCGAGGGATCCCCGGATGACGGCAACCTGGTCGCGCAGGTGGTCGTCGTCCCAGGCGCGCAGTGCCTCCATCGCGGCGGGCAGCCCCGGTGTGACCGCCAGGCCCGCCACGGGCGCGTCGTCGGAGTCGTACAGGACGTCGCCGTCGGGGTCGGTGGTGAAGTACGGGATGTCGCCCCGCCACAGGTCGCGGCGTTCGGCGGGGATGGCGGCGGCCAGGCCGGGTGTGCGCGCGACCCGCCGCCACAGGAAGTCGAGGTGCCGTTCCCGGTCGAGGCCGTCACGCAGGACGTCGGGGTGGAAACCGGTGCGCAGCAGTGTCCCGTAGACGATCGTGGACTGCAGCAGGACCCGGACGCGGGTACCGGCGAACGCCGCGAGCGGGCCGTCGTCGGCCGACAGTTCGGCGCGGCGGTCCCGCAACAGCCGGTGGGTCTCCTCGTAACCGGCGGCCAGGTCGTCGGCGTAGTCGAGGAGGTGGAGTTCGGCGTCCTCGTCGACCGGCCGGTGGTCGGGGGTGTCGAGGTCGATGCGGTCCATCGCCACGCGCATCGTGTCGGTACCCAGCCCGGTCAGTACGGGCACGGGTATCGATCCGCGTTGCCCGGGCCGGTGGCCGATACCGGACAGGTCGACCGAGTCGCCGTCGCGGTTGACCCACACCGGTGTCGGCAGGAGTCCGGTCTGCAGCAGCGACTCGGCGGCGGCGGTGTGCGCGAGCCGTTCGGCGGGCGTCAGTTGCGTGTTGTCGTCGGGCAGTCGCGGCTGCAGCAGCGTCTCCACGTCGACGAGGACGGGGACCTCTCCGGCGGCGATCAGGTTCTCGGCGTGCATGTCGTTGGCGCGCAGCAGTCCCAGTATCGCCAGGAGGCTGCCCTGCCTGCGGTAGAAGCGGTGGACGGCGTCGGCGTCGGCGCAGGATTCGCGTGCGACGTACTCGGCCCAGCCGTGGTCGCCGCGGTCCAGGCACCGCACGGCGCGAAGCGGCAGAGTCAGGCCCGCGTCGTTGCACCAGGCGATCAGGCGCGCGAACCGGACGTCGACGGCCAGCGACCGCGGTTTGTAGACGATCCTGGTGTCGCCCCAGTGGACGATCGCGACGGACTGGCCGCCGCGGTGCCCGTCGCCGGCGCCGGCCTCGATCGCCGTGACGGTGCCCAGCGGCGTGCCGTCGTGGAACGTCCGGGCGAGGTCGTCGGCGTCGGCGACGATCCGTCGCGCCAACCGGATCGTGTTGTCGCGCCACGCGGTGACGGCGATCGTGAGTTGTCGCGCCAGCACCGGGTGTTCGGCGAACAGGTCTCGACGGCCGCCCGGTTCCCGCGTCATCGTCATGAACTGGTCGAACCGGCCTGCCGCGTCGTCGGCGGTCAGGTCCCCCCGGGCGCGCGACAGGGCCAGCCGCAACGCCATGGTGCGGCCCATCATGGCATGCACGACCCACAGCAGTTCGTCCGCCAGGCGGGTCACCACCGGCTCCACGTCGAACGGTGCGACCTCGTGGTCCTTCCCGAGGTCGGTGAGTGCGCGACGGACGTCGTCGACGGCCGGGTAGACCAGGCGCCCCGCCACGGGCGCGAAGAACGGGTTCTGCTCACCGGTGACGACCGGGACGTCGGCGTCGTCGTCGATCCAGGCGCCCCACTCCGGTGGGTCCAGGCGCGCGCCGAGACTTCGGGGACTCTCTGCCAGCAGCCGGCGCAGCAGCGTCTCGTCGATGCCCTCGGCGGCCAGGCGTGCCGCCCAGTGACGCGGGTCGGTGAACGGTTCGCGTCCGCGCCAGCGGTCGAGTCGGGCCGACGCGGCGGGTGCGTCGCCCTCGATCGCGTCGGTGCCGTGAAGTCGTTCGGCGAGTGGGGCCGCGGCGGCCAGCCGGGTGGCCAGATCGGAGTCCACGGTCGTCCTTTCGGTCCGGTGAGACGGGACGCGGGAGGCGGGCACCGCGCGGGTGCCCGCCTCGTGGGCCGGTCAGCAGCAGCAGCGCCGCGGCGGGGTCAGGCCCGACCACTTGGTGCAGGCGGTCGACACCGCGGTGGCCTCCTGGACGGCGAGCTCGTTCATCTCGGCGTCCAGGTCGCCCGCCGGGTTGGCGAGCAGGTCGAGTTCGGCGTCGCTGAGGGTGGCGCGGAACTCCACGTCGGTCCATGCGCGGGTGAGGGTGTCGGTGGACATGGGGACTCCTAGCATCGACGGCCCGGCGATTCGGCCCGCCGGGCGAGTGCGTCGAGTCTGCCGAGGCGTGCCCAACCGTGGGCTCGTCGCGCACTAACCGCCGGCTAACCGCGCGGGTGCGGCGCCGGACCCGGTGGGAGGTAACGGTCCTGGTCATCCGCGCCGGTGGGGATGGGGCGTCGTGGTGGCGGCGTAGTGGTACCGTTCCGGGATCTGGGCTGACCATTCGTTAACCGCGGCAGGCGACACGTGGAGAGCAGAATCCGTTTCGCGATCCTCGGGTCGCTCCGGGCCGAGATCGACGGTCGTCCCGTCGAGGTCGCGCGTCCCCGGTGGCGTTCGATCCTCGCGTACCTGTTGGTGAACGCCGACCGTGCCGTCTCCACCGAGAAGGTCGTGACGGCGGTGTGGGGTGACCGCCCGGTCCCCACCGCCGCGACCCAGGTGCACACCGCGGTGTCGGCGCTGCGGCGGATGTTCCGCCGCCACGGCGCGGACGACGTAATCCACAACGGACCGTCCGGTTACGTGGTGCCGGTACCGTCGGGTGGCCTGGACCTGTCGGACTTCTCGGCGGCGCTCGCCTCGGCGCGGCGCGCCGCCGTCGAGCCCGTCGCGGGTCTGCGCCGCGCCCTGGAGCTGTGGCGCGGGCCCGCCCTCGACGGCGTCGACGGCGCGTTCGTCGACGCGGTGCGCATCCGCCTGGAGGAGGAACGACTGTCGGCCTTCGAGAGGCTCGTCGACCTGGAGACCGCCGGTGGCCGCCACCGCGAGGTCATCGCCGAGATCGTCTCCCACCTGGACGGTCATCCGCTTCGTGAGTCACTCGTGGAGCGCCTCATGCTCGCGCTTTACCACAGTGGACGAAAGTCGGACGCGTTGCGTGAGTACGCGCGGCTTCGCGAACGCCTGTCGGCGGATCTGGGAGTGGAGCCCGGGCCGGCGCTGCGCAAGCTGCACCTGGAGATCCTGCGTGACGGCCCGGCGCCCCACCCGGTCACCCGTGACACGCCGCGCACCCGCACGGCGGGGCGCCTACCGCCCCCGGCCCCGGCGTTCACCGGCCGCGCCGCCGAGTCCGGTCGTATCCGCCGCGAGTTGTCCCACGGGCCCGCGCCCCGCCTGGTCGCCCTCCACGGACCGGGTGGAGTCGGAAAGTCCGCGCTGGCGGTCGCGGTCGCCCACGACGTGGCGTCACTGTTCCCCGGCGGGCAGATCCACGTCGACCTTCACGGATCCACGCCGGGTCTGCGTCCGCTGTCGCCGTCGGAGGTCGTCCGCCGGTGCCTGATCCTGCTGGGCGTCCCCGAGCGGGACGTCCCGACCGGCGACACCGACGCCGCGGACCTCCTCAAGAGACTCGGCCGTACGACGCGCGCCCTGGTCGTCCTCGACAACGCCGTATCCGCCGCCCAGGTCACGCCGATCCTCGACGACGCCACGCGGGTCGCCGTCATCGTCACCAGCCGGGCGGCACTGCCCCTGCCGGCCTCGCTGTCGCTGCGACTGGACCACCTGGCGCCGTCGGAGTCGATCGCGTTGCTGGACCGGATCTCGAACCGCTCCGGGACCGACTGGTCCGAACTGGGCCTCATCGCCGCCCACTGCGACCACCTGCCGCTCGCGTTGTGCGTGGCGGCCGGTCGTCTCGCCAGGGAACCGGACCTTTCGGCGCGACGCCTGGCGGCCAGTCTCGCCGACCACCGCAGCCGCCTCGACTCCCTGGAGGTCGACGGGGTCGGCGTCCGATCCAGCATCAGGGTCGGATACGACCTGATCGCCTCCGGCAGCTCCGGTACCGATCGGCTCGCCACCGAGGCGTTCCACGCCATCGGTGTCCTACCGCTGCCGACGTTCGACGCCGGTCTCATCGCCGCCGCGCTGGGCGTCGACGGTGTCGCCGCGTGCGACGCCGCCCTGACCCGGCTCGTCCGCGCCCAGCTCGTCGTCCCCGACGGCGACGGATACCACCGGGTACACGACATGGTGCGCGCGGTCGCCGCCGAATGCGCCGCCCAGGCGATCGCACCCGGTGACCGGCACCGGCTCCGCAGCAGAGCCGTCGGCTACTACGCCGCCTGCGCGATCCACGTCGACGAGCTCCTACGGCCCGAGCGCGGGCGGCTGCCACGGCGCGTCGACCCGGCGACCCTGGCCGACCCGATGCTGGTCGACCAGGCCGTGCGCGGCAACGACGAGGTGGGTCCCTGGCTGGACGCCTCCATGCCGAACATCCTGGCCGCGGCCCGCCTGGCCGTCGCCCTGGGCGGTGACGAGGCACTCCACGCCGTCACGTTCGTCAACTCGCTGGCGTGGGCGTTGCGCAAACGCGGCGACTTCCACCGGGCGCACGCCCTGGCGCAGGCGGCCGTCGAGGGCGCCGACGGGCGGCGCGACGAGACGCCCCTGCGTCGTGCGCTGCTGCATCTGGGCCGCACCGAGATCTACCTCGGCCGCTACGAGTCCGCGTCGGCGCACATCGACCGCGCGTTGGTGTCCGCCCGCGCCGACGGCGACACCTACGCCCAGGTCGCCGCGCTCAACGACCTCAGCCTCGCCATGGTCCGCCGCGACGACCTTCCGGCGGCCCGTGCCCTGCTCCAGGAGTGCGTGGACGTCGTCGCGCCCACCGAGGCCCGGGTCCGCATCGGATTGACCGCCGCCCACAACCTGGCCGTCGTCGAGGGACTGCTCGGCGAGTGGGACCGGGCCGCCGACCGGCTCACCGCCTCCCTCGCCCGCCGCCGCGCCGACGGCGACCGCGCCGGGGAGGGCTCCGACCTGACCCTGCTGGGTGTCGTGCGTTGCGGCGCCGGCCTCACCGACGCCGCCGTCGACGACCTGACCGCCGGACTCGGAATCTGCGACGACCTCGGCAACCGCGTCGACGCGTGGTTCGCGCTGGCCGGCCTGGCCGTCGCCCACCTGAGTGGGGGCCGCCACCTGGAGGCCGTCGCGGCCGGCCACCGTTGTCTCGTCGCGGCCCGCGCGGTCGCCCGCCCCACCGCCGAACGCGTCGCCCACCGCATCCTGTCCCGCGCGTACGAGGCGGCGTCCGAACCGGCCGACGCGAGGCTCCACGCCCGGCACCTGGCCGCGATCACCCCGGGACTGCCCTCCCCGGAGGACGACCTGATGACCCGGATCGTGGACGCGCTGCCGGGACCACACCCGGCGGCCGGTTGAGGAGGAGACCGACCGGACGGCACCTCCGGCGAACCGCCCGGCACGGTCGGTGCACAATGAGTGCATGACCTGGCGACATTGATCTCACTGACTCGGCCCCCACTGTGCGGCACGAGGACCACCGGCCTCACCGGCCACCACCGGTCCCGTCCATCCGCACAGAAGAGGTCCCACTCCTTCATGTCCACTCGATCACCGCGTCGACGCCTGTCGAGGCGGCTGTACTGCTACACCTTCCTCAACGACTTCGTCCTGCTGTACCCCCTGTACGCGCTGTTGTTCACCGCGCACGGCCTGTCGGTGGGTGAGGTCACCGCGCTGTTCGTGCTGTGGTCGGCCACGTCGATCCTGGCCGAGGTCCCCTCCGGCGCACTCGCCGACACCCTGTCCCGGCGCGCCCTACTGGTGGCCGGGCCCCTCCTCACCGCGAGCGGATTCCTGCTGTGGGGACTGGCACCGTCCTTCGTGGGATTCGCCGCCGGGTTCGTGCTGTGGGGCCTCGGCGGAGCACTGCGGTCCGGCGCGTTCGAGGCCCTCACCTACGACGCCCTCGACCGGTTGTCGGCCACCGACCGGTATCCGCACACCATGGGCCGGGTCAAGGCGATCGCAGCGGTGGCGGTCCTGGCGTCCGCGGCGGTGGCGTCACCGGCGCTGACGGTCGGCGGTTATCCGCTGGTGACCGCCGCCAGCGTCGCGGCGGGACTGGCGAGCGCGGTGGTGGCCGCCGGGCTGCCCGAGCACTCCGGTACCCCGGTGTCGATCCGCGCCGCGGTCACCGAATACCGGCACACCCTGCGGGACGGTCTACGCCTACTGCGCCGCGACCGCCTCGCCCGGCGCCGCGCGACCGTGCTGGCGCTGGTAGCCGGAGTGTGGGGCAGCCTGGAGGAGTTCATTCCACTGCTGGCCGCCGACAGCACCGACCGGCTGTGGCTGGTGCCGCTGCTGGTGTTGTCGGTGGCCGCCGGCCAGGCAGCCGGTGGACTGGCCGCGGCACCGGCCGCGACCTGGAGCGACCGGACCTCGGCGGTGGTCCTGGTGTCGACGGCGGCGGCCACCGCCGCGGCCGCCTGGTGGGCCGGGGTTCCCGGGTTCGCGGTCCTGGCCGTGGCGTTCGGGGTCTATCAACTGCTCAACGTCGCCGCCGACGCCAGGTTGCAGGACGTCATCGACGCCCGGACCCGCGCGACGGTGACCTCGGTGGCCGGCCTCGGCACGGAGTTCGCCGGTATCGGCACCTACCTGTGGTACGCGGTGGCGGCCTACGCCGCCGGTCACGCCGGTGGATTCGTCGCAGGTGCCGCGGTGTACCTCCTGGTCGCGGCGTGGTGGTGGCTCCCGGCGCCCCGCGACACGGCCGTACCCGCATCGCGTTAGCGCACCGTGGGGGTGGCCCCGGTCCCGGGCCACCCCCACGGTCACGTCACGGCCGCCACACGAACGGCGTCGTCGTGGTCAACGCCTGGAACCCCAGCCGCGCCAGAATCGGCCGACTGGTGTCGCGCGCGTCCACGTACAGATAGCCGACACCGGCCGCGGCGGCGCGGCCGGCGCGATGCGCCACCAACGCCCGGTACAGGCCCCGTCCCCGCCAGTGCGGCAGGGTCGCCCCGCCCCACAGTCCGGCGAACCCGTCGCCGTCGCACTCCAGTCTGGCCACCGACACCGGTCCCTCGGCGGCCTCGGCCATGACGGCGACCTCGGTTCCCGGGGCCTCGGCCAGCCTGCGCAGCAGCCGCTTGCGCAGGCCACCCGGATCGACACCGAACACCCGGGCGTGGAGCCGCGCGGCGCGTTCCACGCCTTCGGCGTCGGTGACCGGCACCAACACCACCCCCGGCGGCAGCACCGGCGCAGCCGCCACGTCGGCGGTGGCCGCCACCATCACCGTCTCGGTCGGTTCGGGCACGAAACCGGCCTCGGTGAGCAACCGGGGCAGGTCGGCGGGCAGGTCGTGGCCGTAGAGCTTCCATTCGCACTCCACGCCCAGCGCCGCGAAGTGGTCGCGTTGCGCGGCGATCACCTCGGCGGCGTCGTCGCCCAGGCCCGACCACAGCACACCGTTCCACCCGTCCGGGCCCGCGACCTGCCGCACGACCGCGCCGGTGTCCTCCACCCGCGCCCGCGTCGAATCCGGTCGCGCCCGCCGCCGCACCCGCGCGTCGAACGTCTCCAACCACTCGGCTCTGTTCACCGGGGTCATGTTCCCGACCCGGCCCGGAACCGGCAACCGGATTGTCAGCCCGAGGAACCGGTCGCCGCCGCCGAGGCCGCGATCGCGGCGGTGATCGCCGCCATCACCGCCGCCTGCGCCGCCTCGACCGCCTGCCGGGTCGCCTGGGAGGCCCACGCGCCGTCACCGGCGGCCTTCAACGCGGCACGGACCTCCTTGCGGCGCCGGTCGGGGAACACCTTGCGTTCCATCTGCAGCGCGTACACCAGCGACGCCAACCCGGCGTCGTGGGCGTCGCGTGCCATACCGGTGGCCACCACGTGTGCGAGCCGGTCACGGGCGTCGGACTCGACGCGGTCACCGGGGACCGGCAGGTACCGCTGGAAGGGGAACAGTCCCAGCACCCGGTCGGGATGATGCCGCAGCGTGCCCCGCGCGACGAGACGGTCCAAGACGGTGGCGACGATCCGCTTGGACAGTTTCTGGACCCAGAACTGCGCCTTGCGGGGACGGTCTGCGCCGATACGCGCCAGCGCGTCGTCCAGCAACGGGTCACCCGTCGGAGTGGAGTCGACGACCGTGACCCGCTTGTCGACGACGTCTATCCGTTCGGCCACCGCCAGTTCCAGCAGCAACGCCCCGGCAAGGCCCAACTCCAGATGCGACACCTGGTTGCGGCCGGTGTCGTCGCGATACGCCAACAGCAACAGTTCTTCGGCCAGAATCACCATGCCTCGAGATTAGGCCGCCGCGCCCACCCACACCTCGGTCGCCGGGACGACTCCCTCGTCCTCCCAGGGGACGGCGCGGTGGCCGTCGTCTCATCCTCGAAGGACCGGCCGCCTCGGAAGCGGGGAGGAGTACACGACGTTGGTGGTGACCGGTCCCAACGCGGCCAGTCGCGCCACGATCGCCTCCAGGTCGGGCATCGACTCGGCCAACACCTTCACCACGAAGCAGTCCTCCCCGGTGACGTGGTGGGCCTCCACCACCTGGGGAGTCACCTCCACCATGTCGTGGAACGCCCGGTAGTCCGGGTGCGGGTACCGCAACCGCACCAGCGCCGTGATCGGCAACCCCACCGCCGAGGGATCGACCACCGCCGCGTACCCGCGGATGACACCGGCCCTCTCCAGCCGCCGGACCCGTTCGGTGACCGCGCTGGCCGACATCGCCACGTCCCTGGCCAGGTCGGTGAAGCCGCGGCGGCCGTCGCGTTGCAGGACCGCCAGGATCCGCCAGTCGGTGGCGTCGAGGGTGATGTCGTCGACCATGCGCCATGGATACCGTGGATTTCCCGGCGCGTCCAACCGATGATGTCGGCATGCGCGACCACCGAGGCCACCACCCGCGACAGGCGACCCGGCGGTGGCGGGGGAGAAGCGACCGGCACCGCCGGGAACCGGGCACGGCCCGCTTCCGTCTACGACCTCGTGGTGTGGGAGCGCTTCACCCGGTGATCGCTTCCGGTCGCACCGGCTCGGCCCGGTAGACCCGCACCTGTTCGGAGCCGTCGGTGTATTCGGAGAAGCGGCTGCGCGGGTCGTTCATGTGCGGGGCGGCCAGGTGTTCCCGCAGCGCCGCCTCGTCGGTCCACACCTCCACGCACACCAGCCGCAGCGGGTCGTCCACATCGACGTGATAGCGGTACTCCAGGCAGCCCCGGTCGCCGCTTCGGGTGCGTTCGGCCAACTCCCGCAGCAGCCGCAGCCCGGCGTCGCGGTGCTCCGGCAGCAACCGGACCTCGGCGTGCACGATGATCATCCCGCCACCGTATCGCCACACGACGCGGAAGATCCACCGCCGCGACCCGGCTCCACCAACGAATTTTCATCCACGGTCTTGAATCCGTAGATATTTTTCCGTAGGCTACGCGCAACCCGGCCGACCGCGAACGGCCGGGCCACCCGGTGCGCCGCCCATGCCCGGCCGGCACACCGACGGAAGCCCGCCCACACCGCGCATTGCCCGGCGCGACCGGGCGGCTTCACGCAGCGGCCCACACAGCACCCGGGCCACCGCTGCGGCGTGGCCACCGCCCGTGCGCGTGCCGGTGGCCACGCCACCCGGCCCGGCCGCCCCCTCCCGCGCTTTGACACACTCGAATCCCGCACGCGGCAGGAGCAACCCCATGAACCCCACCCCGCAGACGGCCCCACGCACCCGCGTCCGCGACATCGCCCTCCTGTGGGGCCTGGTCACCGCGCTGCTGTGGCTCGTCGAGACCGTCGACTTCCTACTCCCGGCAGACCTCGACCGGTACGGCATCATCGCCTGGAACCCCGAACGCCTGCCACACATCCTCCTGGCGCCCCTACTGCACTCCGGATACGACCACCTCAGCGCCAACACGGTCCCGCTCCTGGTCCTGGGCGCCCTCGCCGCCTGGACCGGCCTGACCCGATTCGCCGCCGCCACCGGCGTCATCGTCCTCATCAGCGGCCTGGGAGTCTGGTTCACCTCCCCACCCCACACCGTCACCGTCGGCGCCAGCGGCGTCGTCTTCGGCTACTTCGGATACCTCGTGGCACGCGGCGCACTCCAACGCAGCCTCCGCGACATCCTCATCGCCGCCGCCGTGGTCGTCGTATACGGCTCCATCCTGTGGGGAGTGCTACCCCAGCAACCCGGCATCTCCTGGCAGGCCCACCTCTTCGGGCTCCTCGGCGGCCTCACCGCCGCCTGGATGCTGCGCACACCACGCCCACCGGTGGCCACCACATGAACGACACCACCTGGGACGGCGTGGCCATCACACCGTCCGCGCCACGCGGAAACGCCGTCGTGGTGCGGCGCCGACACCCCGACGGCCACCGATACCTGATCCTGCACCGCGCCGTCGAAGGCGTCCACCACGAGGGCCTGTGGGCGTGGACCACCCCCTCGGGCATGCGGCAACCCGGCGAAGCGGTCCTGCCCGCCGCCACACGGGAACTCCACGAGGAGACCGGAATCGCCGGCCACGACCTGCAACCGGTCGACCTCGGACGCGGCCATGCCCTGTGGCTGGCCGACATCCCCTCCGACACCCCGATACGGCTCGACGCCGAACACGACCGCCACGAATGGGTCACCGCCGACACCGCCGCCGCCCGCTGCCTGCCCTCCGTCGTCGGACACGCCGTCACCACCGCCGCGGCCGTACCCACCGTCCACGTCACCCTGCCCGACGCCCCCACCACCGACCACCCCTGGTGCCCACCCCACCCGGCCACACACACCTGCCCGGTCACCGGCCACCACGTCACCATCGACGGACGCCCCGCCGGAACCGCGCACACCGCGACCGTCGGTGACCTACCCGACCACCTGGCCGCCACCGGCAGCCACCACGGCGTCATCATCACCGACCCCGCATGGCGCGGACGCGGCATCGGCCCGGCCGTCATATGGGCACTCCTGCGCCACGTCGCCCACACCCACCCACACACCACGCACGTCATCACCGACAGCGACCCGCACGACACCGCCACCCACCGCGCCCTGGCCAAGACCGGCTTCACCCGCGACGGCCACCTGCGCCTGCCCGGCGGCACACGCCTCCTCCACGGCATCAATCCCGGCCACTGGCTGGGTCACCGCCCCCCGAACACCTCCACACATGACATGATCACCGCCCAGGGCGAATCACAACAGGGGAGAACATGACACCCAAAGTCGTGGTATTCGGAATCGACGGCGTCCGCTTCGACACCCTCCAGCAGGCACACACCCCACACCTGGACGGCATCGCCGCCACCGGGTTCCTCACCCGGACCCGCATCCGCGACGTCAACCCCACCATCTCCGGACCCTGCTGGGCCACCATCGCCACCGGCGTCCACGCCGACGCCCACGGCATCCTCGGCAACGACCTCACCGGCAACCACCTGGCCGACCACCCCTGCTTCCTGGCAAAGGCCACCGCCGCCGGATACCGCAGCTACGCCGCCGCCGGATGGCTACCACTGCTCACCGACGCCCAAGGCGGCCCCGTCTTCCGCCCCCACTCCTTCTACACCCCGCCCCGGCCACCCGGAAGCCACACCGGCGGCGACGCCGAATCCGACCAACACACCGCAGACCACGCCGCCCACGCCCTACGCGGCACCGACATCGACATCGCGTTCGTCTACATCGGTCAAGTCGACGAGACCGGACACGACCACGGCACCGGACCCGAGTACCGCAAAGCCGTCGAAGCCGCCGACACCTGCGTCGGACAGGTCCTCGACGCCATCGCCTCCCGACCCGGCTACGACACCGAGACCTGGACGATCCTGGCCGTCACCGACCACGGCCACCGCGACGGCGGCGGCCACGGCGGAGACTCCGACCTGGAACGCACCGCCTGGATCGCCGGCTCCGGCCCCGGCCTGAACCCCGACACCTGCGCCCACGTCGAACACGCCGACATCCACGCACTCGCCCTACGACCCCTCGGGCTGTGACTCCCAACGCGCCAACCGATCCTCCAGGAACCGCCGCTGCGCCGCGCCCGTCACCGACTCCAACGCCCGCCGATACGCCGCCACCGCCTCATCCCTGCGCCCCAACCTGCCCGCCAGGTCCGCCCGCACCGCCCACAACAGATGAAACCGCGGCAACAACCCGTCCACACCCTCCAACAGATCCAACCCCGCCTGCGGCCCCTCCACCTCGGCCACCGCCACCGCCCGGTTCACCCGCACCACCGGCGAACCCGTCAACACCTCCAGGCGCGCGTACAAGCCCGCGATCCGACGCCAATCGGTGTCCTGCGGACGCCCCGCCACACAGTGCTCCGCGGCGATACACGCCTCCAGGAAATACCGGCCCCCCGTCACCCCGGCCCGCACCAGACCCCGCAACGACCGCACCGCCTCGGCCACCTCACCCATCCGCCAAAGGCCACGGTCCTGATCGGGCAACAACACCAACCCACCATCGGCGTCGACCCGCGCGTCACGCCGCGAATGCTGCAGCATCATCAACGCCGACAACGCCCGCACCTCCGGCTCACCCGGCATCAGATCACCCAGCATCCGCCCCAACGCGATCGCGTCGGCGGCCACCTCCACCGACGCCACCTCACCACCCCGCCGCGGCGCATACCCCCGCGTGAACGCCAGATACACCACCGACAACACCGCCGACAACCGCTGCGGCAACTCCTCCGGCGACGGCACCCGATACGCCACACCCGCACCCGACAACTTCGCCCTCGCCCGCGTCAACCGGGCCGCCATCGCCGACTCCGCCACCGTCAACAACGCCGCCACCTCGGCCGTGGGCACACCCAACACATACCGCAACGTCAACGCCACCTGCGACGTCACCGACAACGCCGGATGACAACACGTGAACACCAGACGCAACAGATCGTCGTCGTCATCGCCCTCATCGACCAACAACAACGGCAACGACCGCGCACGCACCCGCTCCCGCCGCACCCGGTCCACCGCCCGACGCGTCGCCGCCGTCGTCAACCACGCCATCGGCTCATCGGGAACCCCACGCACCGGCCACACCCGCGACGCCGCCGCGAACGCGTCCGCCGCGGCGTCCTCGGCCAACCCCAGATCCCTGAAACGCGCCGCCAGGCCCGCGACCAGGCGCGGCCAGTACCGCCGCCACGCCTGGTCGAGCCGGTCACCGACGTCAGTCACCGGCCATTTCCACCACCGGCCGCACCTCCACGACCTCCGACGGACACGCCCGCGCCAACTCCAACGCCTCGTCCAGGTCGGCGGCCTCCACGAAGTAGATGCCACCCAACTGCTCCACCGTCTCGGCATACGGCCCGTCACTGAGCACGACGTCCTCACCCGAACGACGCAGCGTCGTGGCCGTGGCCGACGCCGCCAACTCCTCACCACCGCGCTCGGCGTCACGCGCGGCCAGCAACCGCCCGAACTCCTCGTGAGCCGCATACGCCGCCGCCCGCTCGGCCTCACTCGCCTGCGCCCACGCCTCTTCACGCCCGTACAACAACAACGCGTACTTCACGCCCGGCTTCCTTCCCATTCACCGGCACCGCCCGTCGGCACCGTCTCACCCACACTGACGCACCACAACCGGCCCACATCGACATCCACGCCGAGAGATCTCCACCACCACACCCCGCCCACCCATGGTACGAACGACACACGACACCACACTCCACCGGCAGGAGACCCCCGTGCACCCCCTCTTCGACCGACCCCTCCGCCGCTCCACACTCCTCAAGACCGCCGCCGCGGCCACCGGCGCCGCCCTCCTGGGCACCACACCCGCCGCCGCCGACCCCGCCACCACCGCCGTCACCGTCACCAAGATCGCCGACCTCACCGGCCCCGGCCTCACCACCACCTTCCGCATGGAGGCCACCGACCTGGGCATACCCGCCACCACCCCCGACGGACGCACCCTCTACGTCTTCGGCGACACATTCGAACACGCCCACGTCGGAGGCGGCTGGTGGCGCTCCCCGGTCGCCCTCTACTCCACCACCACCGACCTCAACACCGGAGTCACCTGGTCGCAAGCCGTCGGCGGCCCACACGCCCGACAACTGTGGCACTACGACCACGACAACCCCGTCTTCTCCACCGTCCTGCCCGGCGACGTCATCACCATCGGCGACACCATGTACCTCCACGCCATGGTCAACAAGGGACTCGGCAACGTCGTATGGACCGAACTGTGGCGAAGCGACGACTCCGGCACCACCTGGACCCACACCGGCACCCACTTCGACGCCGGCCTCCACGGCGGCCTCTTCCAACTACTCACCTGGGGCCTGGGCAACGACGGATACGTCTACGTCTACTCCACCGGCTTCCAACGCGACAAACCGATCATCCTGCACCGCGTCCCCGCCCACCGCATCACCGACCCCACCGCCTACCAACCCTGGGGATGGCGAGACGGCCACTGGGCATGGGGACACCCACCCACACCCGTCCTCACCGGACGCTTCGGCGAACTCTGCCTGCGCCCCCTGGGCGGCAAATGGGTCCTCACCTGGTTCAACGCCGGCGACTACCGCATCGACGGCATCATCATGGACACCCCCACCTCCAACCTCTACACCGCACACCGCCGCACCCTCATCCACGGCGGAAGCTGGGGCCACGAAGACGACTCACACGTCGCGCAACTCTACGGCGGCTACATCATCCCCGGCTCCACCCTCGACGACCTCCACCTGACCGTCAGCCAATGGAACACCTCCACCGGCTGGCCCTACCGCGTCATGCAACACCGCATCCGCGGATTCCGCACCTGAAAACCGACCCACGACACGAACCCGAAACACCCCCGCACACCCGACGGCGCCCATAGCCTCACAACACACCGACACCATCAGGCTTGGGGCACCCGCACATGGACCAACTCGCGCTGCTGTTCATCCTCATGCTGGGCGCACTGGTCACCGTGCCCCTCGCCGGACGCATCGGCCTGCCCGCCCCCATCCTCATGACCATCTTCGGCATCGGGCTGGCCCTACTACCGTTCATTCCCGCCGTCGACATCCCACCCGACTACATACTCCCGCTGGTACTGCCACCCCTGCTCTACGCCGCCGCCCGCCGCACCTCCTGGCGACAGTTCACCACCCACTGGCGCCCCATACTGCTCCTGGCCGTCCTACTCGTCATGGTCACCACCGCCGCGGTCGCCGCCGTCGCCCACGCCGTCATCCCCGGACTCCCACTGGCGGCGGCGGTCGCGCTGGCCGCCCTGGTGGCCCCACCCGACCCCATCGCGGCATCGGCCGTCGCCTCCAGCCTCGGCCTCCCACGCCGCATCATGGCGATCCTCGAAGGCGAAGGACTCTTCAACGACGTCACCGCCATCGTCATCTACCGGCTCGCCGTCACCGCCGCCGTGACCGGCGCCTTCTCCTGGCCCTCCGCGATCGGCCAGTTCCTGCTGTCGGCCGCCGTCGCCATCACCGTCGGCGTCGTCCTGGGATGGGCGGCCGGGAAACTGTCCGACCTGCTGGCCGACACCAACCTGCGAGTCGGCCTCACCCTGCTCGTACCCTTCGCCGCCTACGCCCTGGCCGAACAACTCCACGGCTCCGGAGTCCTGGCCACCATCACCGCCGCGTTCGTACTCCAGGAGTTCAACGCCGACGCCGACGACATCGAAGGCCGCCTCACCGGCGCCGCGTTCTGGGACATCGTGGACACCCTCGTCACCGGCGTCGCCTTCGGACTCATCGGCCTGGAGATGCACAACCTCTTCCACTCCTGGTCGGGCAAACTCGGTGAACTCCTCGCCACCGGCGCCCTCGTCACCACCGTCCTCATCGCCGTCAGACTCCTGTGGCTGCTACCGGCCGCCTGGCTGGCCAGAAAGACCACCACACCCGACACCGACTCCGAGATCCCCGCCACCTGGCGCGAGACCATCGTCATGTGGTGGTCCGGAATGCGCGGCGTCGCCACCGTCGCCCTGGCCCTGGCCGTCCCACTCCACACCGAAGACGGCACCCCGTTCCCCGCCCGCGACGACATCCTCTTCGTCGCCTTCACCGTCGTCATCGCCACCCTGGTACTGCAGGGCATCACCCTGCCCTGGGTCGTGCGCACCCTGGGCGTCAAAGCCGACTCCCAAGCCGAACGCCGCCTGGAGAAACACCTCGCCACCGTCGCCGCACACGCCGCCCGGCGACGACTCAAGGCCATCGACACCGAACAGGACCTACCCGAAGACGTCAGCGAGACACTCCACCGGCAACTCGCCGCCTTCGAGACCAAGATCAGCCCACGCCCGATGGAGACCGAGATCCGTCAGGCCACCAACCGCCGCATCAGGCACCTGGCGCTGCTGCGCGACACCCAGGCCGACATCCTGTCGGCGGCGCGCGGCGCCGTCCTGGAGCAACGCACCGCACCCGGCACCGCCCCCGAAGTCGTCGACCGGGTACTACGCCAGATCGACATCCGGTCACTACGGTGACCGGCGCACGACTCAACCGGTGAACAGGCAGAACGGATGCCCCACCGGATCCAGGCACACCCGCACGTCCTGCTGCGGCTGATATCCGGCCAGCCGCGCACCGCACTCCAACGCCCACTCCGTCGCCGCCGCCAGGTCACGCACCTCCACCTCCAGGTGCATCATCATCGACTGCGCACCCGGCGTCGCCGGCCACACCGGTGCCGTGAAGTGCTCCTCGCTCTGGAACGACAACCCCACCCCACCGGCGGGATCCTTCAACATCACCCAGTCGCCCTCGTCGACGACCATCTCGTACCCCAACAACCGCTGGTAGAACCGCGCCAACTCCACCGCCCTCGGCGCGTCCAGGGTTATCGTCGGCACTCGCATCCACGGCCTGTCCATGCCACCCATCCTGCCGCCACCCACACCCCGGCACACGCCACATCACCCGATCGACCCGGACGACCACCGTCGGTGAGAGAACACCCGCCATCACCACCACCGGCCCGATACGATTCGCCCGAAACACCCGAACGGTCCGAAGACGGGAGACGAATGTTCCAGCCCGGCACCCGACGCCCGCGGCCACGCCGATGACCATTCTGCACCCCATGCGACTGACCGCGACGACCCGAACCCTCGTCTTCGGCGGCCACGCCATCGCCGAACACCTCGGCAAGACCGGCATCCCCGACTGGAACATCGCCGAGACCTGGGAATGCAGCGACGTCGAAACCTCCCAGACCACCGTCGCCGACGGACCCCTGGCCGGTCACACCCTCCGCCGACTCCTCGCCGCACATCCCCGTGAACTCATGGGCCCCGACTGGACCGGAGACCGCTTCCCGATCCTCACCAAGTTCATCGACGCCACCGGCACCCTGCCGGTCCACCTCCACGCCGACGACCACACCGCCCGGCGGCTGGAGGCCCAACCCAACGGCAAGACCGAGGCCTGGCACATCCTGGACGCCCGACCCGGCGCCACCGCACTGTGCGGCGTGACGCGCGGCATCGACGCGGCACGACTCCGCGCCGCCCTGGAGGCCCAGGACTTCGACGCCGTGCTGCGGCGACTCCCGGTGCGGCCGGGGGAGACCCTGTACGTCCCCGGCGGCACACTCCACAGCTTCGGCCCCGGCACCCTCGTCTACGAGATCGAACAGACCTCCGACATCCAACAACACGCGATGCGGTGGAACATGACCGACGGCTCGGCCGTACCCGACGCCGAGTTCACCGCCAACCTCGACATGCTCATGCGCGAAGTGGACCTCGACCTGCGACCCGAACCCACCCCCGGCCTCAAGATCACCCTGGGTGACGGCGTGGACCGGCTGTTCCTGTGCGCCGGTCCCCACTTCGCGCTGGAACGGTGGCGGGCCGGCACCACCGCACCGTTCCGCCACACCTTCCACACCGCGCAGATCCTCACCAACGTCGGCGCCACCGTACACGTCACCACACCGAACCGGTCCACACGACTGGCACCCGCGCAGACACTGCTCGTCCCGGCCTCCTGCGCGGAGCTGGAGATCGCCGGCCCGGCCGACGTCCTATGCGGATACCTTCCCGACCTCGCACGCGACGTGGCGGCCCCACTGGTGGCGGCCGGATACCCACCCCACCTGATCGCCACCCTCGGAGAGGGCCTCCACGGCGACACGCCGAGCCGTTGATCGTCGGCCGACGACGATCAACGCGCGGGGGAGTACAGGTCGACACCGTTGCCGTCCGGGTCGAACAACACCGCGTACCGCGGCCCCCACTCGGCGTCGAACGGTGCCATCTCGCCACGGCCACCCGCCGCCACCAGCTCCCCGTACAGGCGGTCCACCTCGGCGGCGTCGGCGCACTCGAACGCCAACGAGACCCGCGGCCCACCGGCGGGACGGACGTAGCGGGGGTTGATCCTCTCGATCAGCTCCACACTGTCCCACGACAACCGGACGCCACCGGCGTCGGTCTCGACGTGTTCGGCGTCGTCCTCGACCTCGGGGATGTCCAACCCGAGCCGCCGGTAGAAGCTCAGGGAGGCGGCGAGGTCGGCGGTGATGATCTCGATGACGGTCAATCGCGCTGGCATTCGGCCACCCTAAGCCGTCCACGACCGCGCGCCTCGACCCGGCCGGGGGAGAACCACCCACACCGTCCACGTACGACAGCCCCGGCCCACGGCGGACGCCGTGGGCCGGGGCTGTCGTACGTGGTTCAAGGGTTCAGGTGGGATCGTGGAGTCGTCGCATCGCGTCGAGCAGGGTGGTGTAGACCGGGCCGGGTTCCGAATCGCTCGACTCAGGTGAGGACTCTTCACCGGCGTCGTCGGCGGCCGGCGCGAACAGCCACCACAGGTTGCCCCACGGGTCGAGGAACCGGGCGATGTCGAGGCCGCCGTAGAACGGGGAGACCTCGGTGACGACGGTGGCTCCACGGCCGACGGCCCGACGCAGCGTCTGCGCGGCGTCGCTGACGTAGACCTGGGTCATCGCGGGCGTGAACGGCCAGTCCGGTTTCCGGTCGGCGACCATGAGTAGTGAGTTGCCGATGCGCACCTCGGCGTGGATGAGCGTCCCGTCGTCGGCGTACCAGTCGGGCGTGTGCGCTTCGAGGTCCTCACGGCCGTCGAACACCTCGGTCAGGAACTCGATGAGTCCGGCCGCGTCCTTGGCGATGATGAACCCGTTGACGGTGTTGTGTCGCGTGGCTGCCGGAATGTCGGTCGTCGTGTCCATGACTCGAAAGGTAGAGCCACTTGTGGCCGGCCACGGGCCACAAGTACGGATTCCGGCGTGTGATGATTCCGGCGGTGGTCCCGGGAGGGGTGTGAGTATGGGTCCCGGACCGGTTTACTTTACATAATATCCATTATCAACCAAACAGGACTTGCGGCGAGAGGGGGGTCGAGCTACGGATCCGCGCGCCCACCGGGTCCTGCCGGTGGGCTTGGTCCACTGCGGCCCGGCCATCTCCGTGTCCCTTCATCGAGCCGACGCGACAGGCACCGCGGGATACCGCACGCACGCGCTGGAGGCGGCGCCGCCCGAGGGGGCGCTGTGCGGTACCGGTGTGCGCCCGCCGGATTCCGGGCACCGGTGGTGATGCGGCACCTTCGGCGCGGATCGATGTGAATTAAGCATAATAAGCGTTATGCGTAAAACATGACGTTTTATGCCTCATCACACTTTTCGGCTGTTTCGTCGACGAACAGGCAGTGACACGACCCCCGCCCGTCGGTGCTTCGTACGTCCGCCCCCGGCGGCGCCGTCTCACCTGAGCGGCGGCCGCGGCTCCTCTCCCCCGCCGCCCGGGCGCCCGTGGCGTTACCGCGTACGTGCCTCCCCTGCCCCGCGACCCGATCGCGCGGCACGCGCGACGGTGGTCGATCACTCACCGAGTGTTACGCGCCATGAGCTCGCCGCCGGGGCGTGGTGCCCGTCCGCGTCGAGGCGGACCCGGTTCGCCGGTCGGTCAGTCCGGCGGCAGGTCACGCAGGGCGTCGAAGGGGTTCGCGGTGGGGTCGGGTCGACCGCGACCCGGTTCGGCGCGCGCGACCGGTGCGGGCCAGCCGTTGTCGGCGAGTTCGGTGGTGTGCCGCCAGGTGAGGCGTCTCCCGGTGTGGACGTCGGGGCCCTTCCAGTTGTCGGGGGCGCCGTCGTAGTCGTCCTGGAACCAACGCCGCCAGACGAGCGTGAAATCGACCCAGGTGTGATCCCTGATCAGGGCGATCAATGCCTTACGACAGTCACGGCACGGGCCGTGTTCGGTGTGGAGGTACACCACGGGTGTGGCCGGGGCGCCCGGCTGTATCCGCAGAATCCCCAGGGCCCGCCGGACCTCGGAGAACACCTTCGGTTCGGAGCAGTCGATGCGGTCGGGCGGGCGTGAGCTGAACTTGACGCCGCCGGTGTAGAGCCTGCGGCGTGGGTTGCCGTGGGCGTGTGGGTTCCCGCTGATGTGGACCTCGGTGCGGTCGGTGCGCCATTGCGCGGTGGCGTGCCGGTCGCGTTGCCGCCGGTAGGTGACGTATGCGGTGGAGAGGTTGGCGATGCCGGGTTGGCGGATGTCCTTGCCGTTGGTGGTGGTCCAGTCGGTGGCCAGGCGGTCGCGTTCGGCGGTGAAGTCGGGTGCGGCGGGTGCGGCGAATCCGGGAAGGGTGCGGTACAGAGGCGGCGGGGCGGTGCGACGTGGTCGGTCCATCGGAGTGTCCGTTCGTGTGCGGTGGGTGACAGCATGCGCCCGGGAGTGGGGCTGGCGGGTGGTCTCGGGCGCAGTCGGCGGGGTGGCCGGTGTTGCCCGTGGGGCCGGTGTGGTCGGCCGGTTGTGATCCGTGTGGTCGTGTCGTTTTCTCGCCGGGTTTCGGGGGCTGCCGGGGGCACTCTTGTGGCATGCATGAGGATTTCGAGCGGTGTGTGCGGGCGGTACAGGCCAAGGACGCCCGGTTCGACGGGTGGTTCTTCACCGGGGTGGTGACCACCGGCATCTACTGCCGGCCGTCGTGTCCGGCGGTGCCGCCCAAGCCGCGGAACATGAGGTTTCACCCGAGTGCGGCCTCGGCGCAGCAGGCGGGATTCCGGGCGTGCAAACGGTGCCGGCCCGACACCTCCCCCGGGTCGCCGGAGTGGAACGTGCGTGCCGACGTGGTGGCGCGCGCGATGCGGTTGATCGGTGACGGGGTGGTCGACCGGGAGGGCGTGCCGGGCTTGGCGTCGCGGCTGGGGTACAGCGTGCGCCAGGTGGAGCGGCAGTTGCGCGCGGAGTTGGGTGCCGGGCCGTTGGCGTTGGCGCGGTCGCAGCGGGCGCAGACGGCGCGGTTGCTGATCGAGACGAGTGCGTTGCCGTTGGGGCAGGTGGCGTTCGCGGCGGGCTTCGCCAGTATCCGCACGTTCAACGAGACGGTCGCGCAGGTGTTCGGTATGACCCCGAGCGCGTTGCGGGAACGTGCCCGGGGTGGTGCGGTACAGGCGCAGGCGGGCATGCTGCGGTTGCGTCTGCCGTTCCGGCAGCCGTTGTGCCCGGACAACCTGTTCGGGCATCTGGCGGCGACGGCGGTGCCGGGTGTGGAGGAGTGGCGGGAGGGCGCGTATCGGCGGACGCTGCGGTTGCCGCACGGCAGTGGCGTGGTGAGTCTTCGTCCGGGTCCGGTGTATGTGGACTGCCTGTTGTGGCTTTCGGATCTGCGGGATCTGTCGCGGGCCATCTCACGGTGCCGGTGGTTGCTGGATCTGGACGCCGATCCGGTGGCGGTGGACGAGTTGTTGAGCGGGGACGAGGTGTTGGCGCCGCTGGTGGCGAAGGCTCCGGGGCGGCGGGTGCCTCGGACGGTGGATCCGGCGGAGTTCGCGGTGCGCGCGGTGTTGGGTCAGCAGGTGTCGACGGCGGCGGCGCGGACTCACGCGGGCCGGTTGGTGGAGGCGTTCGGTGAGGAGGTGGTGGATCCGCAGGGTGGTGGGCTTTCGCGGTTGTTCCCGTCGATGGAGGTGTTGGCGGGGGCGGATCTGTCGGGTGTGTTGGCGATGCCGGCGGCGCGGCGGGATTCGGTGTCGAGGTTGGCGTCGGTGTTGGCCTCGGGTGAGGTGGTGTTGGACGTGGGTGCCGACTGGGAGGCGGCGCGTGCGGGGTTGTCGGTGTTGCCGGGTGTGGGTCCGTGGACGGTGGAGTCGGTGGCGATGCGGGCGTTGGGTGACCCGGATGCGTTCCTGGCGACGGATCTGGGTGTGCGGCAGGCCGCGGAGGGTCTGGGGTTGCCGGTGTCGGCGGGTGCGTTGACGGCGCGGGCGCGAGCGTGGCGGCCGTGGCGGGCGTATGCGGTGCAGTACTTGTGGGCGACCGGGGATCATGCGATCAACCGGTTGCCGGTGGATTGATGCGAGGGAGTGTGTGATGCGGGTGCATAAGCGGGTGTCGTCGCCGTTGGGTGAGTTGACGTTGGTGTCGCAGGGGGGTGAGTTGGCGGGCCTGTATCTGGCGGGGCAGCGGTATTTCCCGGATGCGGTGTCGTTGGGTGTGTCGGTGGATTCGGGTTTCGAGGAGGTGGAGCGGCAGTTGGCGGAGTATTTCGCGGGGCGGCGGCGGCGGTTCGAGGTGCCGGTGCGGTTCGCGGGGACGGTGTTCCAGAACCGGGTGTGGCGGGCGTTGTGTGAGATTCCGGCCGGTGAGACGGTGACGTACGGTGCGTTGGCGCGGCGGTTGGGTGTGCCGTCGGCGGCGCGGGCGGTGGGTGCGGCCAACGGGCGTAATCCGGTGTCGATCGTGGTGCCGTGTCACCGGGTGGTGGGTGCCTCGGGTGCGTTGACCGGTTATGCCGGTGGGGTGGCGCGTAAGCGCGCGTTGTTGGACCTGGAGGCGGGTGGGGTGTTGTGGTGGGGTTCAGTCGGTGCCGTTTCGGGTGCTGCGTCGTTCGAGGGTGACGACGTCGCGCCAGGTGCCGTTGAGGCGGCCGAGGTGGTGGCTGGTGCCGAGGGTGCGGAAGCCGGCGCGGGTGTGTAGGGCGATGCTGGCGGTGTTCTCGGGGAAGACGGCGGCGCGGATGGTCCAGATGCCGTCGTCTTCGCAGGATCGGATGAGTGCGGCCAACAGGTGGGTTCCCACTCCCCTGCCGTGGGCGCGGGGGTGGATGTAGACGCTGTCGGTGACGACGCCGCGGTAGCAGTGGCGGTGGGAGACGGGTGCGGCGGCGGCCCAGCCCAGGACGGTGTGGTCGTCGTGGGCGACGAGTCGGTGGCGTGGGTGGTGGGTGGCGTCGAATTCGTCCCAGGTGGGTGGGGTGGTGTCGAAGGTGGCGTTGTGGGTGTCGATGCCGTGGCGGTGGATGGCGTGGACGTGGGGTGCGTCGTGGTGGGTCATGGCGCGGATGTGCATCGGTCTGTCCTTCCGTCTCACCTGGGGTGGATACTGCCGGGTGTCGTTGTCGGGTGTGTTTCGGAGGTGTTGAGGGTGGATTTCGGGGCGGCGGTGGAGGCGTTCTTCGTGTCGCGGGCGCCGCGGAAGGATTCGGAGCACACGGTGGCGGCGTATCGGCGGGATCTGTCGGGTGTGGTGGTGGAGGTGGCGCGGGTGTTGGGTGTGGAGGTGTCTGGTGTGGAGTGTGGGATGTTGTCGGTGTCGGTGATGCGGGCGGGTTTCGCGGGGTTTTCGCGTTCGCGGGCGAAGTCGTCGATCGCGCGGGCGTGGTCGGTGTGGAACGCGTTCTTCGGTTTTCTGGTGGCGGAGGGTGTGGTGGAGGGGAATCCGATGCAGGGGGTGGTGCGGCCGCGTCTGCCCAGGCAGGGGGCTAAGCCGTTGCGGGGTGAGGATGCGGCGGAGCGGTTGTTGCGGGAGGTGGCTGCGGGTGCGCGGGGTGGCCGGTTTCCTTGGCCGCAGCGGGATCTGGCGGTGTTGGCGGTGTTGTTGTTGACGGGTGTGCGCAGTGCGGAGTTGTTGGGGCTGGAGGTGGGTGATGTGGCGGGGCCGGTGGGTGAGCGTCGGTTGTGGGTGCGGGCGGGTAAGGGTGGGGTGGATCGGGTGGTGCCGGTGGAGTGGCCGCTGGAGGTGTTGCTTGTGGAGTATCTGGAGTCGCGTCGGGTGCGGTGTGGGGAGGTGGGGTCGCGGTCGGCGTTGTTCGTGGATCATCGGGGGCGGGCGTTGACGCGTAGTCAGTTGCAGTATCTGGTGCGGCAGTGTTATCGGGGTGCTGGTGTGTCGGATCGGGTGGAGCGGGGGGCGCTGGTGCATGCGTTGCGGCATACGTTCGCGACGCGGTTGGGGCAGTCGGGTGCGTCGGCGGTGGAGGTGATGGAGTTGTTGGGGCATCGGTCGTTGCAGGCGACGCAGGGGTATCTGCGGGCGACGGGGCGGGAGTTGCGGCAGGCGGCGGGGTCGAATCCGGTGTACGGGTCGTTGCGGCGGTTGGTGGGTTCAGGTGATGAGGGCGCGGACGCGGTCGATGGTGTGGGGTTGTCCGACGATGAAGGGTAGGGCGTTGTCGCCTGCGAGGCGGAAGGTGTGGCCGTCGTGGGTCTGGTGGTGTCCGCCGGCGGTGGTGTAGATGTGTAGGCCGGTGGCGTGGTCCCAGGGGTTCTCCCAGGTGTAGAGGAGGGCCTCGTGGCGGCCGCGGGTGAGGTCTATGTAGGAGAGTCCGGCGGCGCGGCAGTCGCTGGTGTGGGTGTGTGGGTCGGCGGCGACGGTGTCTATGAGGGCGCGGTGGTGTGGTGTGGCGTGTTTGCGGTGGGTGGTGACGATGTCGAGGGTGGCCGGTGGTGGTGTGGGGTCGGCGGCGTGGGCGGGTTGGTCGTTGATCCAGGCGCCTCGGCCGGTGTGTGCGCCGGCGGTGGTGTGGAGTGAGGGTGCGTAGAGCCAGGAGGCGATGGTGTCGCCGTTTCGGGTGAGGGATACCAGGCAGGCGTAGTAGGGGTCGCCGTTGACGAAGTTGGAGGTGCCGTCGACGGGGTCGATGATCCACACGGGTTGGTCGGTGTGGAGGCGGTCGAGGACGGTGGGGTCGGCGGAGACGGCTTCTTCGCCGACGGTGATGGAGCCGGGGAGGGTTTTCTCGAGGGTTTCGGTGAGGCGTTCCTCGGTGATGCGGTCGGCGGTGGTGACCAGGTCGCCGGGGTTCTTCTCGGTGATGTCGGCGTCGGTGAGGTGCCGGAAGCGGGGCAGTATCTCGGCGTCGGCGATGTGTTTGACGGTGTCGGCGATGTGGTGGTATTCCGCGGCGGTGATCACGGTGTCCAAGTGTGTCACGCGGTGGTGGGGTGTCGGGGGTGTGTGGGGGTGGTGGTTCTAGGGTGTCGGGATGGTGGATCTGCGTGAGGGTACGGCGGCTCGGTTGGATGCGGCGTTGGCGCGTGCGCAGGTGGCGGGGCGGTTGCCGTCGGTGGTGGCGGGTGTGGTGCGTGGTGGTGGCCTGGTGTGGAGTGGTGCGGCGGGTGGGTTGGCGGGTGATCCGGCGCCGGGTGTGGATGTGAGGTATCGGATCGGTTCGATCACCAAGACGTTCGTGGCGGTGCTGGTGATGCGGCTGGTGGAGGAGGGTGTGGTCGGTCTGGATGACGCGGTGGGGTCGTTCGTGCCGGATACGCCGTTTCCGGACCGGACGGTGGCGCAGTTGTTGTCGCATTCGGGTGGGTTGTCGGCGGAGCCTCCGGGGCCGTGGTGGGAGCGGTCGGAGGGTGTGTCGGGTGAGGTGATGCGGTCGCGGTGGTCGGGTGCGCAGGTGGTGGGTGCGGCCGGGGACCGGCATCACTATTCGAATCTGGGGTTCGCGGTGTTGGGTGAGTTGGTGTCGCGGTGCCGGGGTGGCGTGGACTGGTTCGAGGTGTTGTCGGATGAGGTGTTGGCGCCGTTGGGGATGCCGGACACGTCGGTGTCGCCGGGTGGGTCGGCGGTGTCGGGGTGGGCGGTGCATCCGTTCGCGGAGGTGGTGATGCCGGAGGTGGTGCAGGAGACGGGGTGGATGGCGCCGGCGGGTCAGTTGTGGTCGACGGTGCGGGATCTGTCGCGGTGGGCGCGGTTCCTGTTGGGTGACACCGGTGGGGTGTTGTCGCCGGAGACGGTGGCGCGGATGCGGCGGCCGCGGGTGGTGGTCGACGGTGACGCGTGGGTGTCGGGGTCGGGTCTGGGTGTGCAGTTGCAGCGTGTGGAGGGGGCGCGCTTGGCGGGGCACGGTGGGTCGATGCCGGGGTTCCAGGCGGGTCTGTGGGTGGATGAGGGCGCGGGTGTGGGGGTGGTGAGGTTGTGGAACTGTACGACGGCGTCGCCGCCGGATCCGGGTGTGTTGGATCTGTGGCGGACTTTTCTGGAGTGTGAGCCGGCGGAGGTGGTGCCGTGGGTGCCGGTGGAGTCGGTGCCGGCGGGGTTGTTGGAGTTGACGGGTCAGTGGTTCTGGGGGACGTCGGTGGGTGTGTTGCGGGTGGCGGGCGATGGTGGTCTGGTGTTGGAGGCGGTGTCGGGGATGATGCCGTCGTCGCGGTTCCGGCGTGATGAGGGTGGTGTGTGGCGGGGTTTGGACGGGTATTTCGCGGGTGAGGAGTTGCGGGTGGTGCGGGCCGGTGGTGTGGTGTCGCACCTGGACGTGGGGACGTTCGTGTTGACGCGGGTGCCGTATCCGGGTGGTGAGGTGGTGCCCGGTGGTGTGGCGCGGGGTTGGCCGGTGGTGTGAGCGGGCCTGTCGCAGGCGGCTGGTATGACTTGGGTTTGCCAGGTGCACGTGTAGCGACGAGGAAGGAGGCCCCTGATGGGTTTGTCCACGTCGGATGTCGCCGGGCTGGCGGAGACGCTGGCTGCCGGTAAGCATCCGAAGGTGGTGTTCACCGAGGCGGCCGGTCAGATCGCCGGCCGGACCGGCAAGGTGGTGCGGCTGGAGGACCCCCGGGTCGATGATTTCGTGGTGGTGAGGTTCGGTCATGACGAGTTGCCGTTCTCCCCTGCGGAGGTGCGGGTTCCCGCGCGTGGTGAGTTGAGCCGCAAGTCGGCGGTCAAGAGTGTTCCCGTCGAGCCGGAGAACCGGCCTCCGGCGGGGCCGCCGCTGTTGGACGAAGTGGACAATGGCGGCAGAACGTCTGGTTCGCATCGTGTGAAGGAGTCGGGTTCGATGGAGGACGCGCAGCCTGCGGTTCCGCAGCAGTCGGCGGGTGAGGGTGCCGTGGCGCCCGCGCCGCGTAAGAAGACCGCCAAGGCCAAGCAGGCGCCGGAGCTGTCGGTGACGTTGAGTTGGAAGGACGGCGAGTGGTCGGTGGGTGCGTCCAAGGGCACCAAGGTGATCGCCAAGCCGGTTCCGGTGAAGGCGGCCACTGCGGTGGAGATGGTGCAGTCGTTGGATTCGCCGGCGGTGGCCGCGGTGGTGGAGGAGATCGTGGAGCAGCAGCGGCAGGAGACCGCTGACGAGGCCGAGCGGTTGCGTCAGCAGTTGGCGGCCGTGGAGGCCCGGTTGGCGGAGTTGAGTTGACCGGTGCGGGTGGGTGTCGGTGCGCCGCGCCCACCCGCGTGGTGGGTGGGTCAGTGTCCGGCGGGTGGGGCGGTGAGTCGTTTGCGGAACACCCAGTAGGTCCAGGTCTGGTAGGCAAGGACCAGTGGGGTGAACACGGCGGCGGCGATGGTCATGATCTTGAGGGTGTAGGGGCTTGAGGCGGCGGCGGCCACGGTGAGGCTGTTGGCGGGGTCGTCGGCGGGTATGACGTCGGGGAAGATCGCGGTGAACAGGGTCGCGGTGGCAGCGGCGATGGTGACGGTGGTGGCGGTGAAGGCGATGCCTTCGCGTCGGCGGTGGTTGGCGATGACGGCGCCGCACAGGGTCGCGGTGGCGGTGGCGGCCAGTGCGGTGACGATGGGCCGGTCGTGGGTGGCGGCGGTCCATGTGAGGAATGTGCCGGCGATGGCGGTGGTGGCCAGGCCGAGTCGGGTGGCGGCGCGGGTGGCGGTGTGGCGTAGGTCGCCGGTGGTTTTGAGGGCGGTGAATATGGCGCCGTGGGTGAGGAAGAGGGTGAGGGTGGTGGCGCCGCCGAGGATGTTGTAGGGGGTGAGCAGGTCGGTGAGGGCGCCGGTGTGGTGGCCTTGGGCGTCGAGGGCGACGCCGTCGGTGAGGTTGGCGAAGATGAGGCCCCATCCGAAGGCGGGGACGAGTGAGCCGGTGGTGATGGCCAGGTCGCAGCGTCTGCGCCAGGTGGGGTCGGGGCGTTTGCCGCGGTATTCCAGGGCGACGGCGCGGATGATGAGTGCCAGCAGGATGGCCAGTAGTGGTAGGTAGAAGCCGCTGAAGAGGGTGGCGTACCAGGCGGGGAATGCGGCGAAGGTGGCGCCGGCGGCGACGATGAGCCAGACCTCGTTGCCGTCCCAGACGGGGCCGATGGTGGCGAGCATGGTGTCTTTGGTGGTGGGTGTGCGGCGGCCGAGGGCGGGTAGGAGGGCGCCGACGCCGAAGTCGAAGCCTTCGAGGACGAAGTAGCCGGTCCAGAAGAACGCGATGACGATGAACCAGATGGTGGGTAGGTCCATGGTGGTGTCCTCCTCGGTCAGTAGTCGGTGGTGGTGGCGGTTTCGGGGGGTGGTGGGCCGGCTTTGATGTAGCGCAGGAGTAGGGCGATCTCGATGACGGCCAGGGCGGCGTAGACGGTGGTGAAGGCGATGAGTGAGGTGAGGACCTGTGTGAGGGTGACGGTGGGTGAGACGCCGTCGGCGGTTTTGAGGAGGGTGAACACGATCCAGGGTTGGCGGCCGGTTTCGGTGAAGATCCATCCGAGGCTGGAGCCGGCGAGGGGTAGTAGCGGGGTGAGGGTGACGGCGGTGCGGATGGTCCAGTGGCGGGGGATGCGGCCGCGGCGGGTGAGCCACAGTGCGGCCAGTGCGATGGCGGCGGCGGCCATGCCGAAGCCGATCATGCCGCGGTACGACCAGTAGGTGAGGGGGATGTTGGGGGTGTAGTCGCCGGGGCCGTATCGCTGGGTGTATTCGTGTTGGATGTCGTTGATGCCGTGGACTTCGCCGTTGATGTCGCCGGTGCCCAGCCAGGACAGTAGGCCGGGGATTTTCAGGGACCAGACTTCTTCGCTGCCGTCGGGGGTGCCGATGGTGATGATGGAGAATCCGGCGCCTTGTTGGGTGTCGTAGAGTCCTTCGGCGGCGGCCATCTTCATGGGTTGGGTGTCGGTCATGATCTTGCTTTGGATGTCGCCGGTGGCGGCCAGGGCGATGGCGGCGGTGATGGTGGTGATGGCGCCGATCTTGACCACGGGTGTGAAGGTGGTCTTGGTGGTGTCGTCGTCGCGGTGGCGCATGAGGCGCCATAGGGCGACGGCCATGACGAAGGTGCCCGCGGTGAGGAAGCAGGCGGCGATGGTGTGTGGGAAGGTGATGGCGGCGACCTTGTTGCCCAGTAGTGCCCAGATGTCGGTGAGTTCGACGCGTCCGGTGTCGGGGTTGAGGGTGTGGCCGGTGGGCCATTGCATGAAGGAGTTGGCCACCAGGATGAAGTAGGCGCTGGCGGTGGTGGCCACGGCGACGGTCCAGATGCAGGCGAGGTGGATGCGGGCGGGTAGTTTGTCCCATCCGAATATCCACAGGCCGAGGAAGGTGGATTCGAAGAAGAAGGCGGCGAGTCCTTCTATGGCCAGTGGTGCGCCGAAGATGTCGCCGATGTAGGTGGAGTAGGCCGACCAGTTCATTCCGAATTGGAATTCCTGGACGATGCCGGTGACGATGCCCATGGCGAAGTTGATGATGAGGAGTTTGCCGAAGAATCGGGTGAGGGTGAGCCAGTGGGTCTTGCCGGTGCGGTGCCAGGCGGTGTGGAAGCCGGCGACGAGGAAGGCCAGGCCGATGGTGAGTGGCACGAAGAGAAAGTGGTAGACGGTGGTGATGGCGAATTGCCAGCGTGAGACGTCAAGGACTTCCATGGGTACCTCTCCCCCAGAGTCTCTACATAACGTAGAAGATTCTACATCACGTAAAAGTTACCGGGTTCCGCCGCTGTGGCGCCTCCTGCTGCGCCTGCTACGCCGCGCCGTACCACTGTTCTGCCGACTCCGCGTCACCGGTGACATCCCCGCCGCACTACGCGACGGCCCTCTGATCATCGTGTCCAACCACGTCGGCACCTTCGACCCGTTCGTCCTCATCGCCGCCTGCGCCGCCCACGGCGTCGCCCCCCGCTTCCTGGCCACCGGCGGCATGTTCCGCGCACCCGTGTTCGGCGCCATCATGCGCGCGTCCGGGCACATCCGCGTCGACCGCGGCCACCGCACCGTCACCGACGCCCTCCACCGCGCCGGCGACGCCCTCGCCGAGAACTCGACGATCCTGCTGTACCCCGAAGGCCGCATCAGCCTCGATCCCGGCCTGTGGCCCGAACGCGCCAAGACCGGCGCCGCCCGCCTCGCCCTGCACACCGGCGCACCCGTCCTGGTCGTCGCGCAGTGGGGAGCCCACGAGATCATGGCCTGGGACCGGCCCGCCACCATGGCCGCCACCCTGCTGAGCGCGGTGTACCGGCGGCCCGTCGCCCGCGTCCACTTCGCCGGCGTCGTCGACCTGTCCGACCTGTCCCCCGGCGACCCCTCCGCCGCCCGCGCCGCCGCCGACCGCATCACCCGCCACGGCCTCGACGCACTATTGCCCCTGCGCGCCGACGAACCCGTCATGCCCCGCCACGTCGACCACACCCGGCCACTGTCGACCGCGCGCACCTACCGCCGCGACGAGGTCACCGGCGACGCCTCATGAACGCCAACACCGCCTCACGTGTGGTCGCCACCCCCAACGCCTTACGCGCCGCCGCGATCCGCCGGTTGGCGGTACGAAGCGACAGGAACTCCGCCTCGGCGGCGGCCGCGATCGTCTCCCCGTCGGCCAGCCGCGCCAACAACGCCGCCTGCTCCTCGGTCACCGGCAACTCCGGCCCCGGCTGCGACGGGATCTGCGCCACCGGATCCACCCCCACCGGACCGATCCGCCCCAGGTCGGCCGTCAACACCAGACCCGCCTGCGACACCGGGTCACACACGCACACCACGCCGGCGCCACGCGCCGCCGCCAACACCGCCAACGCCGCGGTGTCGGAATCGGGAACCCGCCCGTAACGCACCACCCGCCCGGCACTGACATCCCAACCGGTGTCGGTGATGGCGAAACCCTGCCGGGTCTGCCAGCCCGCCCGCGCCAGGCGCCGCAACACCGTCGTCGCCTCCTGCGCGGTCCCCACCACATACAACGGTGCCGCCACTGTCACGGCCCCCTCTCCTGCATCGTCGCCGCCCTCACCGCCGCCTCGGTGCGGGTCTTGGCGCCCAGTTTGCGCATACCGGCCCTGATGTGGGTCTCCACGGTCTCCCGGGTGATGCCCAACGCCCCCGCGATCCGCCGGGTCGGGTCCCCGTCGGCGACCATCGCCAACACCTGCCGCTCACGCGCGGTCAACTCGTCGCCGGCGCGGGCGCCACGCTGGTCACGCCGGACCCGGTGACGCCGAAGCGCCTGACGTGCCCGCCCCGCCAACACCGTCAGGCCCGCCTCGTCGGCCAACCGTTCGGCCTCCTCCAACGGCGGCACCGCCGAGGCCGCCTCCACCGCGTGCACGCCCGCCGCCAACAGGCACCGCACCTGCTCACGCACCACCAGGTCCCGCCAGGCGTCGGCGGCGGCGTCGAAACCGGTCGCGGCGTGCCACGCCGCCAACGTGCGCCGCGCCGGCTCCGGAAGGCCGTCGGCGGCCGGGTCCGGAGGAGCCGCGGCCCCGTCGTGCGCCGCCCAGTGACCGGTGATGTAACGCAGACCCGCGACCAGCCCCGGCGCCGACCCCTCGGCCGTGACCGCCGCCTGCTGCGGCTGATTGTCCAACCACGCCGCCTCACCGGTCACCCAGCGAAGCAGCTGCGCCACCGACTCCGGGATAGTCCCGGCGCGCCGCAGCCGGTACCGGGCGTTACGCAACGCACCGGCGTCGGCCTCGGCCAGGCTCGCCGCCGCCGAGGCGTAACCACGCGCCACCGACGGCAACGCGTGGTCCAGAAGCGACACCGCGCGGCCCGTCGCGGCGTCCAGTTCACGGCCCTGCAGCACCTGGCACCACAGTTGCGCCGCCACGAACCGGGTCTGCCAACTGAACGCGTGATCCACGGTGCACGCCTGCGCCGCCGCCGCGCACGCCTGCTGCGCCGCGGCCAGCTCACCGTCGGCGATCAGGCACTCCACCAGCAGCCACGCGCTCCACCTGGCCGACACCGCGTCACCGTCACGACCGGCCGCGGCCGCCGCCGCCGCCAGGGCGGCCTTCCAGCCCGGTGCCCGCGCCGCCGCGTCGGCCGCCGCCAGGGCCGCCGCCAACCCCGGGTGCGGCGGGCGTTCCCCGTGCCGGGCGCGGATCTGCGCGGCCAGTTCCCGCACCGCGCCACCGGGCGGCGCGCACAACAACCGGACCCGGTCGATGTCGTACGCCGCCTCCGGTGCCGCCGCCGCATCGGGCAGGTCGGCCGCGGCCAGGCGGGCACGTTCGGGCTGCCCGGCGTGCAGCTGCGCGTCCACACGCAACACCGCCGCCCGCACCGACGACGCCTCGGCCAGTACCGTCAACGCCGAGCGGGGCCTGCCCACCGACAGTGCCGCCGCCGCGGCGGCCACCCGGTCGTCCTCGCCGTGGCTGCCCGGCAGCGACACCGCGAACAGCAGCGCCTCGGCCCGCAACGCCTTGTTGTCCACCGTGGCGGCGGCCTTGGCGCGGTCACGTGCGGCGTCGTGGTCTCCGGCGGCGGCCAGGTGCCTGGCGGCCTCCAGGTCGTCGACGAGCGCGGCGAGCCGCCGGTGGAGGGCGACGCGGGCGTCGGCGTCCAACAGTCCCGCGGCGACCTCGGCCACGAACGGTGACGCCGCCGCGGCGACGTCACCGTCGAGGCGGACCATCCCGGCTTCGGCGAGGCCCTGCACACCGGCGCCCAGTGTCGCCGTCGACGCCGGACGCCCCAGCAGCCCCAGCGCGGCCAAGGCGGTGCGTTCGGCGCGGGGCAGGTCGGCGATGGACTCGGCGACCGCGTGCACGGCGGTGTCGTCGTCGCGGGCGGGTGCGTGCAGCCGCCGCGGGTGGTGTTGCGCGGTGCGCGCCAGCGACGACAACACCAACGGGTTGCCGCCGCCGCGGCGCGCCAGTTGCGCCGCGGCCGGCTCGGCCAGTCCCGGCGCCAACCGGGTCACCAGCTCGGTCGCCGCGGTCGTCGACAGGGGCGGCACCGGCAGGAACGTGCCCGCCTCGCGCAGCGCGGCCACGGCCGCGTCCGGGAGCCGGTGTGGGGTGCGAAGTGCCGCCGCGATGCGGCAGTGCGCCGCCAGGTGCGGCAGTACCGCCAGGGTCACCGGGTCGCACCACTGCAGGTCGTCGATGATCAACAGGCCGCCACGGACCCGGGACCGGACGGCCTCGGCGCACAGTGCGACGTCGTGGACGGGAAGCCCGGCGCGTACGGCCCGTGACAGGGCCAGGCCCGGTCGGGCGCGCAGCATCGACAGGCCACCGCCGTGGTGGACCGGGCCGCGAAACGCCGACGCCAGGCGTTGGAGGACGGTGGTGCGGCCGATACCGGCCACGCCGGTGACGACGGCCAGGCCCGGTTGTTGCAGCGTGTGGGCGATACCGGTGGCCAGGGGGTCGGCGACCGGCGTGGGGTGGCCCGGGTGCTGGTCGGCCGGGCCGGTGGTGGCCTGGGGCACGTGGCTCCTTCCCGCTTCGAAAGACGAGCGTCGCGCGCGGGTGGCACGAAACCGGGATGTCGGTGTGCGCGGCGGCTCGTAGGGTCGTGGTATCACCTTGCCAGCCAGGCGAGGTGACGCCGTACCCGCCATCATATTTCGACTCGACGAGGCGGTCGGTGCCCTCCTCGGCCGGGGGTGTGCGCGCCGCCCGGGCGAGACGGCGGCGACTGGCCGGGGTGAGGTAGCGTCGGCATTCTGGTCACCGCGGCGGGTGGTGTGCGCGCCTGCCGGTTCACTACTGGTCGTGTACGGAAGGGAGGTCGGCGCCCACAGCCAAAGCGGTGTCGTCCGTCGGCGAAAGCGCCCTATCACCATGGCATCTGGCCCATTGAGTACCCGGGTAGCCGGGTTGTGCACCGAACTGGCGCCGCGGTTGTCGCCCCGCGCCCGCGCCGAGGTCGACGGCGTGCGGCAACGCATCGGGCAGCCGCTTCGGGTGGCGATCGCCGGCCGCCTCAAAGCCGGTAAGTCCACTCTGGTGAACGCGTTGATCGGGCGGCGGGTCGCACCCACCGAGGTCGGTGAGTGCACCCGGTTGGTGACGCAGTTCCGTTACGGCACCTCCGACCGTGTCGACGTCGTCAAACGGGACGGTTCCCGCACCAGCCTGCCCCTGGACGAGTCGGGGATGATCCCGCAGCGTCTGTCGGTGCCGCGTGAACAGATCGCCTACATCGACGTCACGTTGACCTCCGACCGCCTCGAGAACCTCACGGTCGTCGACACCCCCGGCATGTCGTCGGTGAACACCTCCATCTCCGACGAGGCCCGCAAGTTCCTGTTCGACGCGCCCATCGCCGACGACATCGATCCCGACAGCCAGTCTGCGCTGTCGGGCGCCGAGGCCATCATCTACGTGTTCACCCAGTCGGTCCGTGAGGACGACCTGGCCGCGTTGCAGGCGTTTCGCACCATGTCGTCGAAACTGTCGAGCAACCCCATCAACTCGCTCGGCCTGTTCAACAAGATCGACAAGCTCGCGCCCACGCCCGCCGGAGACCCCTGGCCGGTCGCCGAACCCCTGTCGCGCAACCAGTCGCAGGTGATGCGGCGCGTGGTGTCGGACGTGGTGCCGGTGGTGGGGCTGCTCGCCGAGACCACCGAGGCCGGGCGCCTCACCGCCGGCGACTGCGAGGCGCTGCGGAAACTCGCCGAACTGCCCGCCGAGGAACGCGCCATCCTGCTGGCCGCCGCGTCCCTGTTCGCGACCCGGGAATGCCCCGTGCCGCCGGAGCAGCGTGAACGCCTGCTGCGGCTGCTGGACCTGTACGGCATCAACTTCGCCATCGCGCACCTGGTCGCCAACCCGCAGATGGCCACCGGTGAACTGGTGCGGATGCTGTTCGCCGCTTCCGGGTTCCCGCGCCTGCGCACCACACTGGACCAGGCGTTCCAGTTGCGGACCGACGCCATCAAGGCCGGTTGGGGCCTGACCCGGCTGGAGGCGGTCGCCTCCGCCAGCGAACACCCCGCCGAACGCGAGATGCTGCGCGACGCCATCGAACGCGTCATCCAAGACCCCGAATACCACCGGTTGCGGCTCATCGAGGTCGCCGCCCAGGTCACCACCGGCGCCGTCGAACTGCCCGCCGACATGGAGGCCGAGGTCGCGCGCCTGGCGTTGACGTCGGACCCGCAGCGGGTCCTGGGAATGCCGCACCAGCCACCCGAGGCCCTGATCCGTGCCGCCCTGGAGGCCAACAACCGGTGGCGGGCGTTCGCCGTCGGCGGCGCCTCCCCCGCGCAGGCCCGCGTCGCCCACGTCGTCGCCCGCGGCTTCCACCTGGTCGCTCAGCGGCTGCGAAACCCCCGGCCGGCGCATTAGGCTCGACACACCCCCACCCGCTTCGACCCCCACGCACCTCGATAGGAGAACCCGATGTCGACAAGCCACCTGCGGCTGATAGCCACAGTGGCGGTCATTGCCGCCACGGCAACGACCGGCGCCGTCACCGGACTACTCGCCGCCACCGAAGAGGCGTCGTTCGCCGTACCGGCCGCGGTCGCCGGCGCGGCCGGCGCGGCCCTCGCCGGTGTGTGCGTGCTGCTGATCCTGGCCGGGCGGCTGCAACCGGCCGCCGCCGCAGGCACCGAGCAACCCGACCCGGCCGCGCTGGCCACCATCGACCAGTTGGGCGCCGAACGCCGCACCCTCATCAACACCTGCATCTACGTGCGTGACCGCGCCACCAGTCAGGCCATCGCCGACCGGATCGGCGCCGGCCTGGCCGAAGCCGGTGTCGCCACCGTGGCGCCGGTGGGTGAACGGTTCGACCCCACCCGGCACGAGGCCGGCGGCACCACGCCGGCGCCCGACCCCAGCCAGGACGGCGTCATCGCCGTGGTCGAGACCCTCGGGTACGCCGACCGCGCCGCCATGCTCCGCAACCCCATCGTCACCGTCTACCGCAGCGCAGGAGCCTGACCCGTGACCACCACCGCGCCCGCGCAGAAGAAACCCACCGCCAAGGAACAGATCGCGGCGTTGAACAAACTGTGCGGCACCGCCGTCACCAACGGCATCGCCGCGTTGCGTAAAGTGGACGCCGACGCCGCGCAGGAGATGGACGCCATCCGCCGCGACGCCACGTCCCGGCCCGCCATGGTCATCGTCGGTGAGACCAAACGCGGCAAGTCGTCACTGACCAACGCCCTCATCGGGGTGCCGAACCTGTCGCCGGTGGACGCGGCCGTGGCCACCAGCTCCTACCTGGAGTTCGAGCACGGCGCCGAACACACCGTGCAGGCGTACGTGCCCGGCAACGAGGTACCGGTGCGGCTCAACCCCTCCGACATCCGCGACTGGGGCACCACCCTGGGGCAGCTGCCCGGTGGGATGCGGCCGCCCCGGCGGCTGCGGATCCAGCATTCGGCGCCGCTGCTGCAGTACATGTCGCTCATCGACACCCCCGGCGTCGGCGGCCTGGACGCCATGCACGCCGAGGTCGCGCTCGACGCGGTCGCCCGCGCCACGGCACTGCTGTTCGTGGTGGACTCCTCCTCCCCGTTCTCGCGTCCCGAACTGGACTTCCTCATCGAGGCCAGTAAACGCGTCAACTTCGTCATGTTCGCCCAGACCAAGATCGACGCCTACCCCGGTTGGGAACGCATCCGCGACGACAACATCGCGCTGCTGCAGACCCACGCGCCCCGGTTCGCGACCGCGCCGTTCTTCCCGGTGTCGTCGCGGTTGGCGGAGATGGCGTTGACGATGCCCGTCGACGCCGCCAAGACCCTCATCACCGAGTCCCGCATCGCCGCGCTCCAGCACGCCCTGATCAACCTGGGCACCAAGGGCACCGTCCTGCAGCACGCCAACGTGCTGCGGTCGCTGCGCAGCGAGTTCATCCGCCTGGACCTGGGCGTGGCCGAGCAACTCAAGACCCTCGACCCCGACCCGGCCGTCACCGAGAAACTCAAAGAGGACAAGAAACGCGTCACGTCCCTCAAACGCAGCCAGAACAAGCAGTCGAACATGGCGCTGCGCACCGAGATCCAACGCGCCCGCGTCGAGGCGACGTCACGGCTTCGCACCTACGTGCAGAAACTCCAGGAGGAACTGCTCAACAAGGTCGAGAAGTCCAACCGGGGCGAGATCAAACGCATGCCCGAGGAGGTCGACCGGGCACTGCACGCCCTGTCGGTGCGGTTGAGTCAGGAACTGGACTACCGGTTCAAGGTCCTGGCCGACCGGGTCCTGGCGCAGATGTTCCCACCTCACGAACTGGCGCAGGTCATCGGCCGCATCAACGCGCAACTGCGCATGCAGTCCGGTTCCAAACCGCGCCGTGAGGCCTCCGGCGACAACGCCATGCTCATCATGTCGTCGGCCGGTTCGGCCATGATGATCGGCCGCGTCGCCACCATGGGCGTGGGCGCCGCCGGTATCGCCGCCACCGGTGTGGCCTCGGTGGCGTTGACGGCCTCGGGCGTGGGCCTGGGCCTGGCCGCCGCCGCGTTCGTCATGTACCGCCGCAAGGTGTCGCAGGACCGGCAGCAGGCCGGCCGGTGGGTGCGCGAGGTCCTCCAGGAGACCCGCGCCTCCCTGCAGGACGAGATCCAGTACCGGTTCACCGAGATCGAGTACGTGTTCAACATGGCGCTCGACGACGCCCTGGAACGCCGCGGGCAGCAACTGGACAAGCAGATCGCCGCCGCCGAGAAGAACCTCAAACAGGACCAGGCCACCCGCGCCAAGAAGAAGGAGGGCCTCACCAAACGCCGCGAGGCGTACAAGACCAAGGTCAAGCAACTCGACGAGGTGCTTGCCAAGACCCGGCTGGTACTTCCCAAGGCACCCGCCGAACCGAAGGGGTGACCCGTGGTGAGTATGGACTCCTGGCCTGAACCCGACGAGGCCGGCGACGACGGCACCGGCTTCGACGCCTTCGACGAACCCGGTTTCGACGACGACACCCTCGACCTGTCCGACCCGGCCGACGACTTCGACGACGACCCGGCCGCAGACGACGAACCCGGCGACGACACCCCGCAGGACACCCCCGACGACACCGGCCCACCCGGCGACGACTTCGACACCACACCCGACCCCGTCACCGGCACCGACCCCGACGCGGTCGACTTCGCCGACGGCGACGCGTTCACCCCCGACTTCCCGCCGCAACTGGAACTGGACCCGATGCCCGAACCCGTCGACGGGCCACCCTGGAGCGACGCCGACCTGCTCGGCGACACCGTCGACACGTTCACCTGGAATACCCTGGACACCACCGCCGTCACCGACGACCTGCTCAGCATGGACGCCTCCACCGGAGACTGGAACAGCCTGCTGCAGTCCGACGACCCGGCGGTGGCCGGCCTCGCCAGGTGGTGGCAGCCCTAGACCGACCGGGCACCCCTGGCACACACCACCACCGGGGGAACCGCATGGTCCACGAATCGGTCATCATCGTCGACGCCGCCAACGTCGTCGGCGCCACACCCGACGGCTGGTGGCGCGACCGGCGCGCCGCCACCACGCGGCTACGCGACCGCCTGGCGCACCTGACCCACACCGGGCTACCCGACTGGCCACACCCGCCGCCGGTGCGGGTCGTCCTGGTCACCGAGGGCCGGGCCCGCGGCGTCGCCTCCAGCGACACCGTCACCGTCGAAGAGGCCACCGGCTCCGGTGACGACCACATCGTCGACCTGGTCGCCGCCGGCACCGTACCGGCCCTGGTCGTCACCTCCGACCGGGAACTGCGCCGCCGCGTCCACGCCGCCGGCGGCCACACCACCGGCGCCGCGGCACTACGCCACCCACCTCCCGCCGACGGAACCGAGTGCAGCCGCCACGACACGAGGTGACGCACCACCCGCCGTGGCCACCGGGTGTAGTAGGTTCGAATATCCCAAACCGTAAACGCGCTGACGCGTCGATCCAAACCGGAGGTTCGGGTGACCGAACCTGATCATTACAAAATCTTGGGAGTCACGCCGTCCGCCGACACCACCGAGATCCGGCAGGCGTACCGAAGGGGTGTGCGCGACGCCCACCCCGACGCCGGCGGCGACCCCGACCGCTTCCACGCCATCCAGACCGCTTACGAGGTCCTGTCCCACCCGCACCGCCGCGCCGAATACGACACCGCGCGCGGCACCCACCGCGGCTGGCGCGTCGGCAAACCCCCCGGCCGGCACGCCAAGGGCCGCCGGGTCAAGGCATGGCGCGTCCAGACACCCGCCACCGACGGCGACAACACCGCCGAAGTCGTGGCCAGGCCCTGGTTCGTCGACATCAACCCGCACCGGCGGCTGCGGCACTCCCCCTCGGCGTGGCTGCGCGGCGCACTCGCCGCCGCCGCCACGACCGCGTGGCTGGCGATCTCGACCCTGCTGGCGTTCACCGTCTTGGGCGGCGACCTCTACCCCGCCGTCAAGGCACTGGTCTTCCCGTACCTGATCGTGACGACCGTGGCCGTGGCCGCCTCGGCCGCCCGCACCCTCAAACCCCGAAAACCCGTCGCCCGTATCGCGATCCTGGCCGCCGCCGCGGGAGTCACCTGGCTGTTCGGTCCCACCGCGATCGCGGTGCAGATGTCGGCGCACCTGGTCACCGTCGCCACCGTCCCCTGGTGCGTGCGGCGACTGCGGATGGCGGCGCGACTGCAGGCGGCGGTCCGTTCGGCGCTTCGCGACTACAACGCGTTCGGGCCCGCCGGGGCCCGCCCCAGCGCCGACCGCCGCACCGCGACCGTCCTGCGGTCCCTGTTGGAGCGACTGCCGGCCGCGCGACTGTTCGTGCGCGTCCCCGTCGGTGACCACCGCGCCGAGTACACCGTCGTGTGTGGCCGCCGCGTCGCCGTCATCACCCCGCCCGTCGCGCGCACCCTCGACGACACCGGCGCCGAACACCTCCCCGACGCCGTCGCCGACGTCGACCGGTTGCTGCCCGGCGCGGAGGTCCGCGGCTACGTCGTGTGGCCGCACCTGCCGGTGGAACGCATCTCCGGTGCCCACGCCGTCATCCGGCACCTGTCGGCCTCCGACGCCGCCGCCGAGATCGGACGCTGGCTCGCCGACGACGCCTACACGCTGCACCTGCCGACACTGCGGCGGTTGCGGGACCGCCTCGCCGGTGGTGACGTGGGTGGCCTGGTGCCGCAACAGAACCGGCGCACCGTAGGGGTGTGACACCCCGGTCACCCCACACACCACCGCATGTAAGGTAAGCCTTCCCTTCCCTCTCGGCTTGGAGGTGTGCGCTGTCCATCCCCGACGCACCACGACACCACGACGCGCAACGCCACATCCTCACCCGACTGTGGACCGCCGCCACCCGCGAACCCCTCCCCGGCATCACCCACCACCACCGCACCCACCGAGGCCACCACCTGCGAAGCCACACCGGTGCCACCATCACCGGCCCACACACCCACGACTTCGACACCACCCACGCCCACATCCACATCGACGGCATCCCCATAACCCACCCCGCGCAACTGGCACCCCACCTCACCCCCGACCCCACCACCGCCGCCCGACTGGCCGACCAGGCCACCGAATCCGCCCGCAACCTCGCCCACGCCCGCGCCGCCGCCACACCACACCCACCCCCACACCGACTCCACGACACCGCCACCGCACACCACCCCGACCCCGGCGTCTACTTCGAACAGATCAACCCCGACGGACACCCCCTCCACCCACTCAACCGCACCCGAGGCGGCCTCCCACCCGAACGCCTCACCGACTGGGCACCCGAACACCACCCCACCGTCACCCTCCCCCTCATCCCCCTCACCGGCCACCACCACACCGGCCGCGACTGGCCCTGGCACACCCCCGACCGCACCCCACTACTACCCGTCCACCCACACCAGGCCACCCACCGGCCCCACCTCACCGCCCACGCCACCCTCACCGCCGCCCCCCTCATGTCGCTGCGCACCCTCGCCCCACACCACCACCCACACCTACACGTCAAAACCTCCGTCGACCTCCAGATGACCAGCGCCGTCCGGCACGTCTCCCCCGCCGCCCTCCACAACGGACCCATCCTCAGCCGCGCCCTCCACACCCTCACCCCCCACACCGGCATGGCCGTCCACCTCGAAACCGCCACACTCGCCGCCGACCACCACGGAAACCCCGACCCCGCACTGGCCGCGATCATCCGCCGCACACCCCCGCGCGCCCCCGGCGACATCACCCTCCCCGTCGCCGCACTCACCGCCACCTGCCCCGACACCGGCACACCCCTCATCGCCACCGTCATCACCGCCAGCCGCCTACCACCCGACCGCTGGTGGCACCACTGCGCCGCACTCCTGACCACCGCACCACTCCACCTCGCCACCCGCCACGGAATCGCCCTCGAAGCCCACGGCCAGAACACCCTCCTCACCCTCCGAAACTGGCGCCCCCACCGACTCGTCTACCGCGACTTCGGCGGCGTCCGCGTCGACCCCCACACCCCCGCCCTACGACACGCCCCCGCCCTCACCGGCGACATACCCGAACCCGACCCCGACGCCCGCCTCACCGTCCTCACCGCGGCCCTCTACGCCACCGTGCTGCGACACCTCGTACACTCCCTCAGCCACCACTACACCCGACCACCACACCACTGGTGGCGACCCGTCACCACCCACACCCACCACCACACCCGGCACCACTCCCACACTCACGACCAACTCTTCGGCGACACCTGGCCACTCAAGGCCACCACCGCCATGCGACTGGCACCCGACCCGCTACGCAACCGGTGGACCCCCATCCCCAACCCCATCGCCGGACACCGATGAACCACCACGCCGCAGCCCACCACCTCGTCCACGCCGTCCTGGCCGCCGCATGGCGAGAAGACCTCGCCCACATCAGAACCCGCGCCCACCGCCACGGCGACACCCACACCACACCCACCGGCACCGGCACCCTGCGCTTCCACGCCCACACCCACGCCTTCGCCCAGATCACCCCACACGGGACCGTCCACCACGACGACCACCCCGTCACCGACCCCGCCACCCTCCTGCGACTCCTCGAACCCGGCGCCGACATCACCGAACTGACAGACGCCGTCGAAGGACTCGCCCTCGCCCTCACCCGGCACCGCCACATCACCGACCACCACCGCGCCCTCGCCCGCACCCACCACGCCCACGACTCCGTCACCCTCGCCCACAGACTCGCCACCGGCCCCCGGTACCAACCCTGCCGCCACTTCGAACCCCTCGCCGTCACCGGCCACCACCTACACCCCGGCGCCCGCACCCGACTCGGCTGGACCCACACCGACCGCCTCAACCACGACCTCGAATCCCACCACACCACCCGTCTACCCGTCATATCCGCAAGCCGCGAACTCGTCACCACCACCGGCCAACCCCTCGACCACCTCCTCACCACACTCCACCCCCCACTACGCGCACACCTGCACCCCGACCGCGTCCTCATCCCCCTCCACCCCTGGCAACATCGACACGTCGTCACCACCCGGCACCACGACCTCTACCGCCGCGGCCTCATCCACGACCTCCCCGACATCCACATCCCCGCCGAACCCACCGCCTCCATCCGCACCCTCGTCCTCCCCGACGGCCACTACCTCAAGACCTCACTGGACATACACATCACCTCCACCCGCCGCGGCATCTCACCGGCCACCGCCGCCAACGGCCCCGCCCTCTCACACACCCTCCACACCATCACCACGACCGACCCACACCTGAGGGAACGACTCACCGTCCTCCCCGAACCCGCCGCCGTCAGCGCCCACCACACACACCCCGCCGCCCGCGACCTCACCTGCATCCTCCGCGGCCCCCTCCACCACCACACCCGACCCGGTGAACTCGCCGTCCCCGCCACCGCCCTACCCGCCACCTCCCCCCACACCGGCACCACCATCGCCACCGAACTCGCCGCCCACCACCCCGGCACCCCACAGGACTTCCTCACCCGATACGCCACCATCCTGCTGGGCACCACACTCCACCTCGCCGCCCACTACGGAATCGGCCTCGAAGCCCACCTACAGAACTGCATCCCCGTCTTCCGCCACGCCACCCCCGTGCGCGTCATACTCCGCGACCTCGGCGGCGCACGCATCCACACACCCCGCCTCACCGCCGCCGGCCACACACCCCGACTACACCCCCACTCCGTCACCACCACCGACGACATCACCGTCACCCACACCAAGGTCGCCTACACCGTCATCCAGAACCACCTCGCCGCACTCGTCAACGCCCTACACCACGACGGCACACTCCACGCCACCGACGCGTGGAAGACCATCGGCGAGATCATCGCCGACACCGACATCCCCACCACCGACCGCGACTTCTACACCACACCCACCCTCCCCCTCAAAGCGCTACTCCACATGAGACTCCACAACGGACCCGACCACCACGTCCCCGTCCCCAACCCCCTGGCCACATGAACCCCCACATCACACACGCCATCACCACACTCACCACACCCGTCTGCGCCTACATCTACGACCTCCACACCCTGCGACAACGCATCCGGCACACCCGCGCCGCACTACCACCCCACGCCCGCCTCCTCTACGCCATGAAGGCCAACAGCCACCCCGCCATCGTCACCGAAGCCGCCCACACCGCCGACGGCATCGAAGTCTCCTCCGGCGGCGAACTCGACATCGCCATCGCCGCCGCACCACGACACATCGCCTTCAGCGGACCCGCCAAGACCGACCACGCCCTCACCACCGCCATAACCCACCCCACCCCCGTCACCATCAACGCCGAAAGCACCCACGAACTACGACGCATCGACCACATCGCCGCCCACACCGGACACACCGCCCACGTCGCCCTCCGCGTCAACCGACGCGCCACCACACCCGGCGGCAGCCACCGCATGACCGGCACACCCACACCATTCGGAATCGACGTCACCGGACTCCCCGACGCCATCGCAATCACCCGCCGACTCCCCCACATCCACCTCACCGGACTCCACCTCCACGCCGTCAGCAACAACCTCGACGCCACCGCCCACGCCGACTTCGTCACCCGATCCCTCCGATGGGCACACCACACCGCACGCCGACACGACATCCACCTCGACACCGTCAACCTCGGCGGCGGCATCGGAGTCGACCCCACCGGCCACCGCACCTTCGACCTCACCGCCTTCGGCCGACGCATGCGCCGAATCCGCACCGACACCACCGTCGTCTTCGAACTCGGCCGCCACCTCACCGCCGACACCGGCTGGTACGTCACCGAAGTCATCGACCTCAAACGCAACCACGGCCGCCACTTCGCCGTCATACGCGGCGGCACCCACCACTTCCGGCTCCCCGCCGCATGGGGCTACAGCCACCCCGTCCGGGTACACCCCGTCGACGCCTGGCCCTACCCGTGGCCACGCCCCGAAGTCACCGACACCCGCGTCGACGTCGGCGGTGAACTGTGCACACCACGCGACGTCCTCGCCCGCTCCGTCCCCGTCACCCGCCTACGCGTGGGCGACCTGCTCGTGTTCCCCGGCACCGGCGCATACGGCTGGGACATCTCCCACCACGACTTCCTCCACCACCCCCACCCGCAGGTCGTCGTCCTGCCACCACGCTGACCCGGGTCACACGACGAAACCGGCACGTCCCAACACGTCCTCGGTCAACCCACGCCACACGCTCCGAGTCGCACTCCCGCCACCGGACACGACGGCGCCTCCGTACGCGACATCGCCGCCGGAGCCGGAGCCGATCCCGCCCCGGTGTACCGGTACTTCGACGGGAAGGACGCGCTGTTCAAGAAGGCCGTCGAGATCGGGCCACCCGCCGGCACGACCGTCCGCTCCGACCGGCGGGCCCTCCCCACGTGTACTCCACGAGGTGGTGTACACGAGCCGAGCAAGTCCGAAGTGGAGTGTCCCCTGCCGGCCGTGCTCCGCTCCGCGGGCCGTCCCACCGTCCGAGAACGGCTCCGGTCCGTCCCGGTCGGGCGGGTGATGTCACACCCGCCGGGTATACCGGGCGGGAACCGGAAGCCGACCCGAATGGAGACACAATGGACACGATGACCGCCGCCCGGCGATGGGCCGACACCTGGCAGACCGCGTGGCCCCGCCAGGACGTCGAGGCGATAGCGGCACTCCAGAGCGCCGACGGTGACCATTACGCGTCGATGTTCCGCCGCTACCGGGGACGGGACGGACTGCGGGACTACCTGCGCGAGTGCTTCACGGAGGAGACCGCCCCCACCCGTTGCCGCTTCGCGACGCCGGTCGTCGACGGCGACACCGCCTCCGTCGAGTACTGGGCGGTCATGACCACCGCCGAAGGGCCGTCGACGATCAGTGGCTGCACGGTGATCCGCTTCGACGCATTGGGACTGGTCGCCGAGGCCAGGGACTACTCCCACATCAAGGCCGGCGAACACCGGCCACCGGGACACCTGTTCCCGACCCCTTGAGGGGGCCTTCAGGCGATATTCCAGGAGGGTGAGGGAGGGTATGGGGGTCGGGTTCACGCGGGTGTCGAGGCGTGAATGCCTCGGATGCGATATATCTTGAATGAAAAGGCAAGGTGTCGGGCGTGAAAGCGATCACCCGTTACGCCCATCCCCGGCCCCGGGCGAACGGTGAAGGCCGTTCCACCGTTCGGCCGATATCCCCCGTCACCCAGGCGTGACCACACCGCGACTAGTGGTTTCGTGCCTAAACCGAGACGACAATGGTGGACGGACATCGGTAATGTGGCTCAATGGGAGGTGTGAGACATCACACCGGCCACAGCGCGAAGAACACCCGCGCCACAAACACACAGCGCGAGAACAACAAACGGGAGCACATAATGTGCCAACACCAACCGCCCTGTCCCGACGTGGAAGCCGGCGATCATGAGGCCGCCAGAGTCGTCGCCGCCCACCCGGAACAGGGCTGGAGCCTGCTGTGCAACGGTGTCGTCGTATTCGACGACACCGGGGAACTCCTGCCCGACGGGCGGGTCATCGCACCGCACCGCGGCCCCGCCCGGCACGTCGGCGCCAGCGCCTGACACCGGCCGAACACCGACGCGACCAGCTCACACCGCGTTGAACAGCGCGTTCAACAACTGCGGTTTGAGCTGGTCGTTCCATTCGGCGGGGAAGAACAGGCCACGGCTGGCCTCGGCGACACCCCGCAACGCCTCCTCGTCCACCTCACCACCGAAACCGATCGTGACGATCGACACCTGCTTGGTACGGCTCTCCCGCTGACTCAACTCGTCGATCCGGGCCTCGAAATCCGCCAGGGTCAGGCCACCGTTGTCGTCCTCGTTACCACCGTCGGAGATGATCACCACGAGATTGGCCGCGCCCGGCTCCTCGTTGAAATCGTTCTGCAACGCCTCGTAAGCGGCCGCGGCCGTATCGAACAACGCGCTGCCACCACCGGGAGACATCTGTTGCAGTGAATCGGTGATGAGCGCCTTCTGCGCATCGTCGAATTCACCGACATTCACCAACGGCGTGTAATCGTTCTCCCCCGAATACGGCACCGCCGTCGAATAATCCCACAAACCGATGTTGGCCTGCGACCCGAAGAGGTCCAACGCGTCGATGAGCTCCCGACGCACGACCTCCAACCGCGCCAACTCCTCACCCTTGTACGACACCGTCGCACCCATCGACTCCGAGGTGTCGAGGGCCAACAGCACGTTCGCCGGCCGGTTCAACGCCTGCCACGCCGCCAACGCGTTCGACACCGCCGACGGCTGCACCGGGCCCCGCTGCGACTCCTCGATCTGCGGCGTCAAACCCTCGGTGTCGTTGAGGGTCTCGCCACCGGTGCGGCGGGTACCGTCCCGGAAGCCCTCACCGAGCAACTCCGCCTCACCGGCCTCACCGGTGATGTACTCGGTGAACTGCCTGCCGATCTCCTGGTAGACCTGATCGGTCCACTCCACGTTCTCCAACACCACGATCGGGTGATCGGCGTCCAGGCTGCCGTCGGAGGGATACACCGCCGCCAGCTTCGTGCCCGTCTTCATGTAGTTGTTGAAACGCCACACGTCCCGCTCCAACGCGGGAAACGCCGACACGTAACCGTTGAGGTCGTCCTCCTGCACCTCGGCCATCTCACGGAGCAGGGTGTCGGTGTCGACGGGATTCTGGCTCAGCGCCTGCTTCAGACGGATCACGTTGGCCAACTCCTCGTCGACCACGTCACCGTTGCCGTCGACGTCGGTGAGGCTCAACAGGGCGTGCATCCCGGCGGTCGAGTCACGCGGACTGCTCAACCCCAGCGTGATGCCGCCCCACTCCTCGTTACCGAAGTCCGACCAGTCGCCGTCTTCGGCCAACTCCAGCAACCTCGTCCAGGTCAGCTCCAGATCCCCACCACCGTCGGCGGACCAGCCCATCGCCTCGGCCATCGGGACCGGCATCGCGATCACCGTGGGACTCGTCGCCAGATACGGCGTCTGGTCGGGGACCATCAACGCGCCGGTCTCCCCCGCCTCCAACATCTGCACCCAGACACTGGAGTCGGGGATCCACACGTGCGGCCTGGCGCCGTCGGTGACGGTGTTCCACGTCGTCGCCAGCTTCGTCGCCACCTCGGCCGACGACTTCTCCTGCACGTCCACCGCGATGCACTGGCCACGCAGCGACGGCTCCTCGCCCTCCCACTGCCGCGCCAACACCGACAACGACTCCCGCACGTCCGGAGCCGCCACCACGGTCGCCCGGATCGGTTCACCGCTGCACCCGGTACCCAACAGCCAGGTGTAACCCAGTACCAGACCCGACGCCACCAGGGTCACGATCGTGGTCACCACGATCCACGGCGCCACCGGGAAACGGCGGCGGGTTCGCCGACGACGGCCGCGCCGATGCGTCTTTACGCCCGGTTGACTGCGACCGCGTGCCATGTGGATATCTCCTGGGATGGTATGGGACCGGCCTAGTCTAGCCTCACGTCACCGCGCCCTCGGCGCACCTGTCCTTCAGGAGCCGAAAGCCTCCGGAGGGGGGCATGAGCAGGCCAGATTCCGGTCTCCGTAAGCACCGTCGATACGTCCCACCGGCGGCCAGTACTTCGCCGCGGCCGCACCGGCGGGGAACACCGCCTCCCGCCGCGAGTACGGGTGGGACCAGTCCTCGGCGGCGAGCACGTCGGCGGTGTGCGGCGCGTTGCGCAACGGGCTGTCCTCCACCGGCCACTCCCCCGCCGCGACCTTGTCGATCTCGCCGCGGATCGCGATCATGGCGTCGCAGAACCGGTCGAGTTCGGTCAGGTCCTCGCTCTCGGTCGGCTCGACCATCAGGGTCCCGGCCACCGGGAACGACATCGTCGGCGCGTGGAACCCGTAGTCCATCAACCGTTTCGCGACGTCGTCGACCGTCACGCCCGACCGCTTCGTCAACGCCCGCAGGTCCAGGATGCACTCGTGCGCGACCAGGCCCTTGTTGCCGCTGTACAGCACCGGGTAGTGCTCGGCCAACCGGGACGCCACGTAGTTGGCGGCCAGTACCGCCTGCGCCGTCGCCTCGGCCAGGCCCCTGCCACCCATCATGCGCAGGTACATCCACGGGATCGGCAGGATCCCCGCCGAACCGTACGGCGCGGCCGCCACCGGACCCACCGGGGCGTCGGCCACCCGCGGGTCGGAGGGCAGGTACTCGGCCAGGTGCGAGCGGACGGCGACCGGGCCGATCCCCGGACCACCACCGCCGTGCGGGATGCAGAACGTCTTGTGCAGGTTCAGGTGCGACACGTCGGCCCCGAAACGGCCCGGCTTGGCGAACCCGAGCAGCGCGTTGAGGTTCGCGCCGTCCACATAGACCTGACCTCCGGCGTCGTGCACCTTCGCGCACAGCCGGGTGATCTCGGATTCGTACACGCCGTGCGTCGACGGGTAGGTCACCATGATCGCCGCCAACCGGTCGGCGTGCTGCGCGATCTTGGCGTCCAGGTCGTCCAGGTCGACGTTGCCCTCCTCGTCGCACGCCACCACGACGACCCGCATCCCCGCCATGACCGCCGAGGCCGCGTTCGTGCCGTGGGCGCTGGAGGGGATCAGGCACACGTCGCGGTCTCCCGCGCCGGTCGCCGCCAGGTACGCCCGGATCGCCAACAGGCCCGCCAACTCGCCCTGCGAACCGGCGTTCGGTTGCAGGCTCACCGCGTCGTAACCGGTGACCTCCGCCAGCCACGCCTCCAGGTCGGCGATCAGGCGGGCGTAACCCCGGACCTGGTCGGCGGGCGCGAACGGGTGGATGTGCGCGAACTGCGGCCAGCTCACCGGTTCCATCTCCGCGGCGGCGTTCAGCTTCATCGTGCACGAACCCAACGGGATCATGCCGCGGTCGAGTGCGAAGTCGACGTCGGCGAGACGACGCAGGTAACGCAGCATCGAGGTCTCGGAGCGGTGCTCGTGGAACACCGGGTGCGTCAGGTACTCGTCGGCGCGGGCCAGGCCGGCGGAGAAGCCGGTCTCCGACCGCACCGGGACCGACTCCACGCCGAAGGCCCGCCACACCGCCGACAGGTCCGACTCCGTCGTGGTCTCGTCACAGGCCACCGCGACGTGGTCGGCGTCGACCAGCCGCAGGTTCACGCCCAACGCCACCGCCGCCGACACCACCGACTCCGCCCGGCCCGGCACCCGCACCGTGACGGTGTCGAAGAAGTCGCCGTGCAGGGGCTCCACACCACCGGCGCGCAGACCACGCGCCAGCCGCGCCGCCTGGGCGTGTACCCGCGAGGCGATGCCCCGCAGCCCGTCGGGGCCGTGGTACACCGCGTAACACGACGCCATCACCGCCAACAGCACCTGGGCGGTGCAGATGTTGCTGGTGGCGCGTTCCCGCCGGATGTGCTGTTCGCGCGTCTGAAGTGCCAGCCGGTACGCCCGGCGGCCCTGCGCGTCCTTCGACACCCCCACCAGCCGGCCCGGCAGCGACCGCTCCAGACCCGACCGCACCGACATGAAACCGGCGTGCGGACCGCCGAAGCCCATCGGCACCCCGAACCGCTGCGCCGAACCCACGGCGATGTCGGCGCCCATGTCGCCGGGCGAACGCACCAGCAGCAGCGACAACAGGTCCACCGCCACGGCCACCAGCGCGCCCCTGCGGTGGGCCTCCTCGATCAGGGCCGTGTGGTCGCGGACCGCGCCACCGGCCGACGGGTTGGACAACAACGCCCCGAAGAACTCCTCCGGCAGGTCCGGTGCGGTCACGTCGACGGTGACCAGCGAGATGCCCAACGGTTCGGCACGGGTCCGCAGCACCGCCAACGTCTGGGGCAGCGTGTCGGAGTCGACCACGAACACCGGGGACTTCGACTTGCCGGCCCGGCGCGCCAACGTCATCGCCTCCGCCGCCGCGGTCGCCTCGTCCAGCAGGGACGCGCCCGCCACCGGCAGCCCCGTCAGGTCCGACACCATCGTCTGGAAGTTCAGCAACGCCTCCAGGCGTCCCTGGCTGATCTCGGGCTGGTACGGCGTGTACGCGGTGTACCAGGCCGGGTTCTCCAGGACGTTGCGGCGGATGACCGCGGGCGTGTGGGTGCCGTAGTAGCCCAACCCGATCATCTGACGCATGACCCGGTTGCCGGCCGCCATCGCGCGAAGCTCCGCCTGCGCGGCCTCCTCGGTGACCGCCGACGGCAGGTCCAGCGGCGTGTGCAACCGGATCGAATCCGGGATCGCCGCCTCCAGCAACGCCTGGGCGCTGTCGTACCCGACCTGGGCGAGCATCGTCCGCTGCTGCTCGGGCGAGGGGCCGATGTGGCGACGCGTGAACGGGACGACGGCGTCTGACCGCGAACTCATTGGCACTCCAAGGGTCCTTCAGGGGTCGCCGGAGGCTCCGCGCCGCCGACGCTTCTCCCTCCCCCTCTGTCTACTGCCCTGAGAGTTTCACCCGAACGATCCGGGTTTGCCCCGTCGGTGAGACGGACATGCCGTCTGCTTTCCAGAGTCGCCAACCCGCGCGGTCCTTGCTGCCTGAGAGGTTCCGGGGAGGAGTTGCTCCTTCGGCGTCACACCTGGTGTGAACTCTCCCGCGCGGGATTACGGCGTGTCGGGTCAAAGCCTACCCGGACAAGATCACGCCGTCGGCGGCCAGGGGCGGGTCAGCCCGCCGCGCGGCGGGCCCGCCGCCGCGCCAGCTCGTCCACCGCGGCCGGCTCCGGCGGCTCCACCGGCACACCCGGCAACACCGTCACCGAGCCCTCGATCTCACGCACCGCGCCGGCCAGGGCGATGCCGAAGACGCCCTGGCCGCCCCGCAACAGGTCGACGACCTCCTCGGGCGACCGGCACTCGTACACCGTCGTGCCGTCCGATATCAGGGTGATCTCGGCGAGGTCCTCGGTGCCGCGCTCCCGCAGCACACCGATCGCCTTGCGGATGTTCTGCAGCGACACACCCGCGTCCAGGAGACGCTTGACCACCTTCAGCACCACGATGTCGCGGAACGAGTACAGGCGTTGCGTACCGGAGCCCTCGGCGGCGCGTATCCCGGGCGTGACCAGGCCGGTGCGCGCCCAGTAGTCGAGCTGCCGGTAACTGATTCCGGCAGCGGCGCACGCCGTGGGCCCTCGGTAGCCGACCACGTCGGCGTCGGGCGTGTCCCGCACCATCGGCCGCCCTCCTCACCTCTGGCCACAGTGAGCACACCTGTCGTCGCGGGCGGCGCCTCGCCGCCGGCGGGCGTCACTCCGCGAAGTCCTCCGGCGTGACGTTGTCCAGGAACTCCCTGAACTTCTCCACCTCGTCGTCGGCGGCCTCCGACATCGTGATGCCGGACTCGTCCAGGACCTCGGGGGTGCACCTGACGGGGGTGCCGGTGCGCAGCGCCACCGCGATGGCGTCCGAGGGGCGCGACGAGACCCGCACGTCACCCTTGAACACCAGTTCGGCGAAGTAGACGGTGTCCTGGATGTCGTTTATCTCCACGGCGACCAGTTCGGCGCCCACCGCGGCCAGGATGTCCCGGATGAGGTCGTGGGTCAACGGCCGGGGAGGGGTGATGCCCTGCTGCTCGTAGGCGATGGCGGTGGCCTCGACCGCGCCGATCCAGATCGGCAGGAAACGATCGCCGTCGACCTCTTTGAGCAGCACGATCGGCTGATTGGTGGGCAACTCGACCCGGACTCCTACCACCCTCAGCTCGTGCACCGTCTCGCCCTTTTCCCCACCGTCGTGGTCGTTCGGTCGAACGTGTCACCTCGACCGTACCCGCACCGGCCGACGACCGGCGCGGGTTGTCACTACGTCAGCGGGTCTGCGGCCCCGAGATGAACACCAGGCGGAACTTCCCGACCTGCACCTCGTCGCCGTTGCCCAGGGTCGCGGTCTCCACGCGTTCACGGTTGACGTAGGTGCCGTTGAGGCTGCCGACGTCACGGACGGTGAACGTGGTGCCCTCACGGTGGAACTCGGCGTGCCGCCGGGACACCGTGACGTCGTCGAGGAAGATGTCGCTGTCGGGGTGCCGGCCGGAGGTGGTCACGTCCAGGTCCAGCAGGAACCGGGCCCCCGCGTTGGGGCCGCGACGCACCAGCAGCAGCGCGGTGCCGGGAGGAAGTGAGTCGGCGAGCCTGGCGGTGTTGTCCTCGGACGGTCCGGAGTTCTCCAGGACCTCATCCAAAGCACCCAGGTTCATCGTCGACGTCACGTCGAGCGGAGGAAACTCGTCGCCGGGGCGCGTCATTGGACCACCTCTATCAGTAGATGCAAACGAATCTTCAGTTGCCGAACTGGCAAGATTACTCGGTCAGTTTGGCGTAGGCTTCGGCGTCGAGCAATCCGCTCACGTCCGCCAGGTCCTCGCACTCGATGTCGAGCATCCAGCCTTCCTCGTAGGGACTGGTGTTGATGGTGTCGGGCGTGTCGTCGAGCGTCTCGTTGCGGGCCGCGACCGTACCCGACAGGGGCGCGAAGATGTCGGACACACTCTTGGTCGACTCGACCTCGCCGATCACCTCGCCCGCGGTGACGACCTTCCCGGGCTCGGGCAGCTGCACGAAGACGATGTCCCCCAGCGCCGCCTGCGCGTAGTCGGTGATGCCGACCCGGACGACCCCGTCGCGGGGCTCGGAGATCCACTCGTGCTCGGCGGTGTACCGCAGGTTCTCAGGAATCACGTGCCAGGTCCCCTTCTGCTCAATCGACCGGTTCGGCATACTCTGGATCGGCGACCTGGGCCAACGCGGTGACCTCGACGGTGCCCGGCTGTCGCACAATGACCGTACCGCCGTCCTTTTTCACCGTGTCCTCCACCCCTCCCGGAATCCGCAGCGCCGTGGCCATGGTCTCGGGGTCCCCGATGGCGGTCAGGGTGTACGCCGGAGCGAGCGTGACCGCGTCCACTACCAGGTTCTCACCGGACTCGGCGAAGTAGCTGGATGCGATGATGCGCACCTTCGAACCGTTGGCGCCCACCAGTTGCATGGCCTCCGCGCCCGCGCCGCGGAGCTCCTGCACCGCGTCCAGCATGACCGCCGCCCGGATCGGGTCGTCTCCGGGGACGAACGTCAACACGATGCCCGGGCCCGTCGCCGCGAGCGTGCCCGCCAGGATGCCGACGCTGTCGGCCAACTCCTCGGCCCGCTCCAACGCCGCCTTGTTGCCCTCGCTGCCCGACGCCAGCTCGTCGCGGGTCTGCCGCAGCTCGGCGATGTCGTCGCTGAGCCGGCTGCGTTGCGCGTCCAGATCGGCCAGGATCCGCACCAGGTCCTCGGTGCGGGCACCGTCCAGCGCCTCCTCACCGTGGCTGCGGATCTGCACCGCGATCGTGAAACCCAGCAGTCCCACCAGCAGTGCCGCCAGCACGCCGTTGAAGCCGCGGCCCCGGCGCGCAACCGGCTCCGGCGGGGGCTCCGGGACGTCGTCCGGGGCGGTCTTCGGGGCGTCGTCCGGGGCGGTGTCCTCGCCCGAGGTCGTCGCGTCGCCGTCGGCCTCGGCGTCGCGGGGGACCTCCTCGTCTTCGGCCACTGCCGCCCCTCACGCCCTGAACAACCGCCGCCGGATGGCGGCGGCGTTGGAGAAGATCCGGATACCCAGGACCACGACCACTCCCGTCGACAACTGCGCACCCACCCCCAACTGGTCACCCAGGTACACGATCAACGCCGCGACCAGCACGTTCGACACGAACGAGATCGTGAACTGCTTGTCGTCGAAGGCGTCGTCCAGGTGCGCGCGCACCCCGCCGAACAACGCGTCCAAGGCCGCGACGACCGCGATCGGCAGATACGGCTGCAACAGCAACGGCACCTGCACGTCCACCAGGACACCCAGCACGATCCCGGCGGCCAACGCGACGACGGCGACGATCAATTCGGTTCCTTCGGTGTGGCGTTGTCCAACGGCGGCACCGGCGCGGCGGGCAGTGACAGCCCCTCGGCCGGCTCCACCGACAACGATATGCCGTAGTCGGCGGCGTACTGCGCGAACGCCTCGGCGGTCGCCGAGGCGTTGAAGTCGTCGGCGAGGTCGTCGGGGCCGATCGCGGTGATCTCGTACGGGCTCGACACCGGCGCGAAGTCCACCAGGATCGCGTCACCGGCGGCCCGGATCGCCGACGTCGCCGTCAACCGCCTCCCGTCCACGGCGACGGCCTCGGCGCCGAACGCCCACAGGGTGTTGACGATCAGGTGGAGGTCCCGGTCGAACACCTCGCCCAGATCAGCCGCGTCGGGGTCCTCCGGGGCGGGACCGTCCGCCACGACCAGCCGTGCCCCGTCACCGGTGACCGCGCGCAGACCCGCCATCGCCTCGCGTCGGTGCAACTGCTCCACCTCGCCGCGACCACCGATCAGATCGTCCCGCAACCCGTTCACCTCCTCCTGCAGGGCCTCGACCTGCCCCAACAGCCGGTCGTTGTCGTCGCGTTGCGCCGCGATGTCGTCGCGCAGCTCCTGCCGGGCCTCGGCGTCGGCCGGTTGCGACGACACGGTCTCCCGGTACGCCACCGCCAACAACAGGCCGATGACGACCAGAACGGCCACTGACAGTGTACGACCGGTCACGGTCCTGCCCGGCCGCCGCCCCTCCGGGGCGACCTCGTAATCCAACGGCTCGTTCCAGAACTGCGCCAGCAGGTCGACGCTCGGAAGCCCGAAACGACCCCGGCCCGTCATGACGCGACCGGCACGTCGTCACGTGACCGGCGCGCCAACCACACCGCCTGGCCCACGTATATCGCCGCCGACAACCAGTACAAGACGATCCCCCACCACGCCAACGCCCAACCGAGCGGACGCGCCCAGTCCACGGCGGGCTCGTACAGACCCGCCAACACCAACACCGGAAACGACATGAACACGATGAACGTGGCCGTCTTCCCGGTGTAATGCACCTGGAAGGAGTCGAAACCCTGATACCGCAGGAACAACAGCGTCGCCGCCATCACCAGCTCCCGCGCCACCAACACGGCCGTGAACTGCCACGGCAGCAGACCCGTCAAGGTCATCACCGCCACCGTCACCAGGATGTACAACCGGTCCACCGCCGGATCCAACAACTGCCCGAACCGGCTCTCCTGACCCAACCGGCGCGCCAGGAACCCGTCCACCCAGTCGGTGCCGCCACCGACGGCCAACACCACGACCGCCGCCACGTAGTCCTCCGCCACCAGCAGCAGATGACAGAACACCGGGATGCCGCACAACCGCACCAACGTGATCAGGTTCGGCCACGTCCACACCCGCCACGGCACCACCGAATCCCGCACCTCGGACACACCGACCTCCCAACGTCACCGAACCGTCCCCGACCGCGACGGGCCGCGCGGCCGACGAATTCTAACCGTGCCCGACCACGGCGACGACCGGTCACCGCCCCGACTCCTCCACGCCGGAGGCACCGGCCCACAGCCCACGCACGTGATCGAGATGGTGCGACGTCAACCGGGCGGCACCCTCGGCGTCCCCGGCGACCATGACGTCCAACAACGTCAGATGCTCCCGCGCCGAAGGCACCAACATCCCCTCCTCCGCCAGCCGCGGAATCCCCAGCAGCCGCGACCGGTAACGCAGATCCCGCACCATGTCCACCAGGAGACGGTTACCGCCCTCCCCCAACAGACCCAGATGGAACCGCATGTCGGCGTCGATGTAGCCGGTGATGTCACCGGCCTCCGCCGCCGCCACGATCTCCTCGGCCACCGGCCGCCACCGCTCGATCGCCTCCACCGGGCACTCGCGCGTGATCCGCTCCACCGTCGCCGGCTCGATCAACTGCCGAAGCCGCACACAGTCGTCCAACGCCTTCTCGTCCAACCGGGTGACCCGGAACCCCTTGTTCCGGACCGGCTGCACCAGGCCCTCCTTCACCAGGTCCAGCATCGCCTCCCGCACCGGCGTCGCCGACACACCGAACTGCTCGGCCAACGCCGGAGCCGAATACACCGTCCCCGGTTGCAGCCGCCCCGTCATCAAGGCCGCCCGTAGTTCCCGGGTCACCTTCTCCCGCAGACTCTCCCGAGGCGCGAACACCGGCAGTTCGGGAAGCTGAGCTGATCTGGACACGGCTGGCCTCTCAGGCTGGGACGGGACCGGTCACAACTGGAACCCGGTCGGGAACGGATCGGACGGGTCGAGGGTGTACTGCGCGGTACCGGTGATCCACGCCCGCCCCGTCACCTCCGGGACGACCGTCGGCTCACCCGCCACCGTCGTCTCCTCGACCAGACGCCCGGTGAACCGGCTACCGATGAACGACTCACTGACCATGTCGGTGTGCAAGCCCAACAACCCACGCCGGTGCAACTGCGCCATCCGCGCCGACGTCCCGGTGCCACACGGCGACCGGTCGAACCAACCGGGATGGATCACCATCGCGTGCGGCGACACACGCGCGTCGGCCGACGGCGACAGGAACAACACATGACGGACACCTCGAATCCGGGCGGTCTCACGGTGTACCGGCGGCGCAGCCTCGTTGATGGCCGCCATGATCGCCAAGCCGGCCGCCGTGATGTCGTCCGCGGCGTCCCGGGCGAACGCCAGACCCACACCGGCCAGCTCGGTGATCGCGTAGAAGTTCCCACCGTAGGCGAGATCATAGCGGACCTCACCCACACCCGGAACATCCACAGTGGCGTCCAGCACGTCGCAGTACGACGGGACGTTGCGAATCGTCACCGACCGCGCCGCACCGTCCACCACCGACACCTCCGCCACCACCAGACCCGCCGGCGTGTCCAACCGGACCCGCGTCACCGGCTCCACCACCGGCACCATCCCGGTCTCCACCAGGACCGTCGCCACACCGATCGTGCCGTGCCCACACATCGGCAGACACCCCGACACCTCGATGTACACCACACCCCAGTCGGCGTCCGCCCGGCACGGCGGCTGCAGGATCGCGCCACTCATCGCCGCGTGCCCGCGCGGCTCGTTCATCAACAACGACCGGATGTCGTCCATGTGCGCCATGAAGTACTCCCGGCGCCGCGCCATCGTCTCCCCCGGAATCACCCCCACACCACCGGTCACCACCCGCGTCGGCATACCCTCGGTGTGCGAGTCCACCGCCTGGAACATCCGGCTGAACCGCATCACGCCACCTCCGGCGACGACACCCGGCGCGTCGCGGCCTCGATCGAGGCCGCCACCTGCGGCGGCAACGGCTCACGCGGCGGCCGGCAGCCGCCACCACGACGCCCCACCACGTCCATCGACAACTTGATCGCCTGCACGAACTCGGTACGCGAATCCCACCGCAACAACGGATGCAGCAACCGGTACAACGGCAACGCCGTCGCCGTGTCACCCTCCATCGCCGCCCGGTACAACCTCACACACTCCACCGGCAACGCGTTCGGATAACCCGCCACCCAACCGACCGCCCCCGCCAGGACCAGCTCCACCAACACGTCGTCGGAACCCACCAGCAGGTCCAGCCCCGGAGCCGACTCCGCGATCCGGTACCCGCGGCGCACATCGCCACTGAACTCCTTGACCGCCACGATGAGCCCCTCACCGTGCAGCCGCGACAACGACTCCGGGGTCAGATCCACCTTGGTGTCGATCGGGTTGTTGTACGCCACCACCGGAAGCCCCACCCCCGCCACCTCGCGGTAATGCGCCACCACCGACGCCTCGTCCGCACGGAACGCGTTGGGCGGCAACAACATCACCGAACCACAACCCGACTCCGCCGCCTGCTCGGCCCACCGGCACGCCTCCCGCGACCCGTACGCGGCGACCCCCGGCATCACCCGGTCCCCGCCGGCGACCGCCACCGCCGTCTCCACCACCACACGCCGCTCCGCCTCGGTGAGCACCTGGTACTCCCCCAACGAACCGTTGGGCACCACACCGTCGCACCCGTTGTCCAGCAGCCACCGCACATGGGCCGCGTAACCGTCCACGTCGACGTCACCGGCCTCGGTGAACGGCAACGCCGTCGCGACCATGACACCTCGCCAGGGGGCGGTCTCCATCACGGTTCTCCTTCCTCGGCCAACAGACCGAGCGGTAGTGGTTGAGCGATCGGACGCCGCACCGGCACCGACATCGGATCCCCGCCCACGAGCCGGTTCACCGCGTATCCGCACACCCGCCCCTGGCAGTAACCCATTCCCGCCCGGGACAACAACTTGACCGTGCGCGCGTCCACCGCCCCCGCCGACGCCGCGCCCCGGACCCCCGACCACGTCACCGACTCGCACCGGCACACCACCGTGTCGTCGGTCAACCAACTCCGCCACCCGTCCCGCACCGGGAACGCAGTCTCCAACCGGTACGCGAACCGCCGCGCCTGCGCCCTCCCCGTCAACAACCGCCCCGGGGGACGCACCCCCATCACCGCGTGGCCCGCCAGGCGGCCCTCCAGCTCCGCCGACGACGCGCCCCCGACACCGGTCACCTCACCGGCGGCGTACACCCCCGGCACCGACGTCCGCTGCGTCGCCGACACCGCCACCACCGGATCCCCCGACGCCCCCGGCTCCAACCGGCACCCCAACGCCTCCGCCAGCTCCAGCTGCGGAGTGAACCCGTACCCCACGGCCAACACGTCGCACTCGATCCGGCGACGACTGCCCGGCACCACCCGCCAGTTCGCCGTCAGCCTCGCCACCGTCACCGCCGTCAACCGGTCACGGCCGTGCGCCGCCACCACCGCCTGCCCGCGGTGGAAACCGACCCGGTGCCGCACCAGACGGGACGCGTAACCACCCGCCTCGGCGATCCTGCCCCACTCACCGGCCATCGACGACAACCGCCGCCCCGGCCGGTTCGCCTCGTACACCCCACGCACCCGGCCACCCGCGGCGGCCAGTCCCGCCGCCACCGGCAGCAGGAACACGCCCGTCCCCGCCACCACGATCCGCCCCGACGGGACCACTCCCCCGCCCTTGAGCAACGCCTGCGCCCCACCGGCGGTCATCACCCCCGGAAGGTCCGCGCCCGGAAACGGCACGACACGGTCGTGAGCGCCGGTCGCCAACAGCACCGCCCGGCCCGACACCACCGCCGACGCGGGCTCCCGCTGCCCCACCACGCAGCGCACCGCGAACCGGTCCCCCGCCCGCTCCACCGTCCACACCCGGTGCCCGTAACGCATGTCCACCCGCGCCGCCACCGCGTACAACGCCTCGAGCCGCCTACCGTGGACCTCACCGGGACGATGCCGGTGGAACTGGCCGCCCGGTTGGTCCCCCGCGTCGACCACCGCCACCGTGCCGCCGTGATCGGCCACCACCTCGGCGGCGGCCATACCCGCCGGCCCGGCCCCGATCACCACGAGGTCATACATCCCGGACCCCCGTCGTGACGACCTCGTCGCCGGCCACCACCCGCTCCACACAGGACCGCACGTCCGGGCGGCCGTTGAGCGTCACCAGGCAGTCGAAGCACACGCCCATACCGCAGAACACACCACGCGGGCGGCCGGTGCCCCGGGTGCGGCGCAGCGTCCACACGTCGGCGGCCGTCAACGCCGCCGCGATGGTCTGCCCCGGTTCGGCGTCGACCGGCTCCCCGTCACACAGGAATCTGATCGGCTCGTTCACGTCGCCTCCTGGAATCGGTGTGGCCGAAACGGTGTCAGGTCCAGCGACGGCGTACGGCCGGTGACGGCCTGCGCGAGCAGACTCCCGGTCGCCGCCGCCAGTCCCACACCCGCGCCCTCGTGGCCGGTGGCGTGCCACAGCCCCACCAGTTCCGGGTCGGGGCCGATGACGGGCAGGTGATCGGGACTGAACGGACGGAACCCGGCGTACGCCCGGATCACCGGCACCGCGGCCAGCGCCGGGAACAGCGCGACGGCGCCCGACGCCAGGGTGCGCAACGCCGTCACCGGTATCGCGCGGTCCCAGCCCACCGACTCCCGGGTGGCGCCGATGAGGACCGGCCCCGAGGGCGTGCCCTCCACGACGGGGGAGGAGGCCAGGGCGGCGGTGTCCCCGGCGACGTCGCCGACGTAGTCGGCGGTGTAGACCTTGTGCCGGATCATCGGGGGGACCGGGGCGGTCACGAGCACGACGCCGCGACGCGGTGTTATCGGCAGCCGGGTGCCGAACGCGGCGGCGAGTCGCCCCGACGCCGCTCCCGCGCAGATGGCGACGTTGCCGCAGGAGTAGTGCCCCTCGGTGGTGGTGACCCCCACGACCCGGCCGCGCCGGGAGGTGATGGGGCCGGTGACGGTGACACCGGTGTGCAGCCGGATGAACGGGTGGTCCAGCAGCCGGGCGGCCGCGAGGGCGGGCATCAGTTGCGCGTCCTGGGGGTAGAGGACGCCGCCCGCCAGGCCGGTACGGATGTGGGGTTCGCAGTCGGTGGGGTCGGCGACCTCGGTGACGGTGACGCCCGCGGCGCGTTGGGCGCCCGCCAGTCGCCGCAGCGCCGCCAGCCCTGTGTCGTCGCCGGTGACGACGAGGCCGCCCTTGGCCTCGTATTCGAAACCGGGAACGGTCTGGGCCAGTTCGGTCCACAGTCTCATCGACAACAGTGCCAGGTCCAGTTCCGGCCCGGGTGTCTTGTCGGAGACGAGGAGGTTCCCCTCGCCGGCGCCGGTGCTCCCGGAGGCGACGCCGGCCTGCTCGACGACGGTGACCCGTAGGCCGGCCCGCGCGGCGTAGTGCGCCACGGCGGCTCCGACGACGCCCGCGCCGACGACCAGCAGGTCGATGCCGTACCGCTCCTCAGCCACAGCAGTAGTATGTCACACCTCACCGCGCCACACCAGGGGTGTCGTTGCGGATTGTGGCGGGATCGCTTCCGTCTCGTCAATGCCTCGCAGGCGATATATCACGTACACTACGGCCGGGATGGCGGCGCGCCAGACGAAGCGCCACGGCCCAACCGGCCACCCACACCACTCCCACGGACACCGCCCACCAACCCGCCGCCGACACCGGCGGATCACCCAGCACCGGAGCCACACCCGACGCCCGCGCCGCGAAGGTGGCCACGCCCACCGCGACCACGGCCAACGCGAGACCGTTGCCCAGCAGCACCGAACGCCGCCACCATCCCGACCGTGGAAGCCACGGCAGCAACAGGATCAACCCGGCCAGCAGCACCCCCACCACGGCATTGCCGAGCTGGCCGCCGACCGGGTCATAGGACGCGTAGGACTGAGCGGGCGCCGGAAAACCCGGCATACCCAGCTCCCCCCGCAACGCCAGCTCCACCTTGGAACCGGCATAGACGAGCGCACCGGCCGCGGCGATCGACACGAAGACGACGAGTCTGTTCACGACTCGATTCTCGGCCCGACCGGCACACCACACCCGCCCCGATCAGGGGAACGGCCTCCCCCGTCCGGGGGAACACCCGGCGTGCCGACGGGCTGCCGGCCGTCACTCCGCCAGGCCGTGCCGCACCGCCCACAACGCCGCCTGGGTACGGTCGACCACACCGATCTTGCGGAACACACTCGTCAGGTGCGTCTTGACGGTCTTCTCCGCCACCGTCAACCGGCGCGCGATCTGCCGGTTCGACAGTCCGGCCGCCACCAGCCGAAGCACCTCTCGCTCACGCCCGGTGAGGCCGGTCGCGTCCTGCGGCGGCACCGCCGAGATCGCGGCCATCGCCGCGGGCGCCAACAACGTCTGGCCGTCGTGGACGGACCGGACCGCCCGGGCCAGCACATCGGGATCCACGTCCTTGTAGAGGAAACCCGCCGCGCCCGCCTCCATGGCCGGCGCCACCTCCCCCGCCTCGGTCACCGAGGTCAACACGATCACCCGCACCGGGTCGCCCCGGCGCCCCAGCTCCGCCAGCACCTCGCGGCCGGACAACCCCGGCATCCGCAGGTCCAGCAGCATCACGTCGGGCGCCGCCTCCGCCGCCGAACGCAACGCCGCCGCCCCGTCCGCCGCCTCGGCCACCACCGTCATGTCCGGTTGCAGCTCCAGGAAGGTACGCAGGCCACGCCTGACCACCGGATGGTCGTCGACCAGCATGATCCGGATCGGGGCCGTCACGCCGGGACCTCCATACGCACCGTCGTGCCGCCGTCGTCGTTGGCGAGGAACTCCACCGTCCCACCCAGCCGGTGCGCCCGCTCCCGCATCGACGCCATGCCCAGCCCCCGCGGACTCCCCGCCGACGGGTCGAAACCGTCACCGTCGTCGGACACCTCCACCACGACGGTCTCGCCACCGCGCACCACCACGGCCACCGTGCGGGGCCGGGCGTGCCTCACCGCGTTGTACACCGCCTCCTGAGTCATCCGGAGCATCTCCAGTTCCCCCGCCTTGTCGAGCGGAATCTCCCCCTCCCAGTGGAACTCCGTGGCGAGTCGGTGGACCCGCCCCACCGTCACCGTGAACCGGCGCAACGTCTCGGCCAGGCCGTGCGCCTCCAGATCGGCGGGCCGCAACTCCACGATCACCGACCGCAGCGCCGCCCCGGCCTCGGCGGCCATCCTCTCCACCTCCGCCAGGTGCCCGGCGGCCGCCTCCGGGTCGACCGGCAACGTCGCCGCCGCGCTGCGCGCCGTCAATCGCAGCGAGAACAACTGTTGCGCGACGACGTCGTGCAGGTCGCGGGCCAGACGGTTGCGTTCCTCCACCACCGACAACTCGAGGTTGCGCTCGTACAGGCGCGCGTTGGTCAGGGCGATCGCCGCGTGCGCGGCGAACAGCGTCAGCACCCGTTCGTCACGGTCGCTGAAGTCGGCACCGTCGACCCGGTCGGCGAGGAAGACGATGCCGATGACGTCACCACCGTCACGGATGGGGACCCCCAGGAACGCCGTCAACACCGGATGCGCCTTCGGCCACCACCCGAACCGGGGATCCTCGCGGATGTCGGAGACCCGGATCGTCTCGCCGCCCCGCAGCAGCGCCGCGAGCATGCCGTGCTGCCGCGGCAACGGCCCGATGGCGGCACGTTGCCGTTCGGGTACCCCGTCGGCGATGAACTCCGCGAAGCCGCCCTCGTCGTCGGGGATGCCGAGCGCCCCGTAACGCGCGCCCAACAGTCGGCGCGCCGACCGGACGATCACCTCCAGGACCTCGGCCACCGACAGGTGCCTGGTCACGGCCAGCACCGCGGCACTGACGGCGTCGAGGAGGTCGTCGGTGTCGTCGGGTTCCGTCACGCGGGCAAGCCTATGCCGGGCGGTGGGACCGGGCGTGGACCACCACCGGGGCGCCCCGCCCGGTGCGGCCGGTCGTGCGGCACGACCGGCCGCACCGGGGATCAGGCACGCTTGAGCGACGCCTTCAGGTACTCCCGGTTCAGGGTGCTGATGCTCTCCAGCGGGATGCCCTTCGGGCACGCCGTGGCGCACTCACCGGTGAGGGTGCAGCCGCCGAAACCGGCGTCGTCCATGGTGTCGACCATGTTCAGCACCCGGTCACGCCGCTCGGGCTGCCCCTGCGGCAGCGCGTTGAGGTGGACGACCTTGGCGGCGGTGAACAGCATCGCCGAACCGTTGGGGCAGGCGGCCACGCACGCGCCGCAGCCGATGCAGGCGGCGTTCTCGAACGCGGCGTCGGCGTCGGCTTTGGCGACCGGTGTGGCGTGGGCGTCGGGCGCCGAACCGGTGGGCGCGGAGATGTAGCCACCCGAGGCGATGATGTCGTCGAAGGCCGAGCGGTCCACGACGAGGTCCTTCACCACCGGGAACGCCTTGGCGCGCCACGGCTCGACGGTGATGGTGTCACCGTCGCGGTAATGCCGCATGTGGAGCTGGCAGGTCGTGGTGCTGCGTTGCGGGCCGTGCGGTTCACCGTCGATGGTGAGGGAACACATGCCGCAGATGCCCTCACGGCAGTCGTGGTCGAACGCGATCGGGTCCTCCCCCGCCAGCGTCAGACGCTCGTTGAGCACGTCGAGCATCTCCAGGAACGACATGTCGGGCGAGACGTCGTCCACCCGGTACTCGACCATCTCACCTTTGTGGGCGATCCCGGCCTGACGCCAGATGCGCAGATTCAGTCTCATTTGTAGCTCCGCTGGGTCGGCTTGACGTATTCGAAGTTGAGCTCCTCGCGGTGCAGCACGGGCAGTTCGCCGCCGTACTCCCACGCCGCGACGTAGGAGAACGCCTCGTCGTCGCGCTTGGCCTCCCCGTCGTCGGTCTGGCTCTCGGCCCGGAAGTGGCCGCCGCAGGACTCGGTGCGGTGCAGCGCGTCGACGCACATGAGTTCCGCCAGCTCGAAGAAGTCGGCGACCCGGCCGGCGCGCTCCAGCGACTGGTTGAACTGCGCCCCGGTGCCGGGGACCTTCACCCGCCGCCAGAACTCCTCACGCAGGTCCCGGATCAGGCCGATCGCCTTGCGAAGGCCCTCGTCGGAGCGTTCCATACCGCAGTACTCCCACATGATGTGGCCGAGTTCGCGGTGGAAGGAGTCGACGGTCCGGTCGCCGTTCACCGCCAGCAGTCGTTCGATCCGGTCGGTGACCGATTCGCGCGCCTTCCGCACCTCGGGGTGTGCGTCGGTCAGCGTCTCGAACGGCCCGGCCGCGAGGTAGTCGCCGATGGTGTTGGGTAGGACGAAGTAGCCGTCGGCCAGGCCCTGCATGAGCGCCGAGGCACCCAGCCGGTTCGCGCCGTGGTCGGAGAAGTTGGCCTCACCGATGACGAACAGGCCCGGCAGGTTCGACTGCAGGTCGTAGTCGACCCACAGGCCGCCCATCGTGTAGTGCACGGCCGGGTAGATGCGCATCGGCGTCTCGTACGGGTTCTCGCCGGTGATGCGTTCGTACATCTCGAAGAGGTTGCCGTACTTGGCCTCCACCGCCGCGCGGCCGAGCCGGTCGATGGCGTCGGAGAAGTCCAGGTAGACGCCCAGTCCGCCCGGGCCGACACCGCGGCCCTCGTCGCAGACGTTCTTGGCGGCGCGGGAGGCGATGTCACGCGGGACGAGGTTGCCGAACGCCGGGTATATCCGTTCCAGGTAGTAGTCGCGTTCGGCTTCGGGGATGTCGCCGGGGGCGCGGGAGTCACCGGCCTCCTTGGGCACCCACACGCGGCCGTCGTTGCGAAGCGACTCCGACATCAACGTCAGCTTGGACTGGTGGTCACCGGAGACGGGGATGCAGGTGGGGTGGATCTGTGTGTAGCAGGGGTTGGCGAACAGGGCACCCTTGCGGTGCGCGCGCCAGGTCGCGGTGACGTTGCAGCCCTTGGCGTTGGTGGACAGGAAGAACACGTTCCCGTACCCGCCCGACGCCAGCACCACCGCGTCGGCGTACTCGGTGAAGATCTCACCGCTGACCAGGTCGCGGGCGACGATGCCGCGCGCCCGTCCGTCCACCACGATCAGTTCCAGCATCTCGTGCCGGTCGTGCATCTCGATGGTCCCGGCCGCGATCTGGCGTTCGAGCGCCTGGTAGGCACCCAGCAGCAACTGCTGACCCGTCTGGCCGCGCGCGTAGAAGGTCCGTGACACCTGCGCACCACCGAAGGAACGCGTGTCGAGCAGCCCGCCGTACTCCCGCGCGAAGGGGACGCCCTGCGCCACACACTGGTCGATGATCTCCACCGACACCTCCGCCAGGCGGTGCACGTTGGACTCGCGCGCCCGGAAGTCACCGCCCTTGACGGTGTCGTAGAACAACCGGTGGACGCTGTCGCCGTCGTTGCGGTAGTTCTTGGCCGCGTTGATGCCGCCCTGCGCGGCGATCGAGTGGGCGCGGCGCGGCGAATCCTGGTAGCAGAAGCTCTTGACCCGGTACCCCAACTCCCCCAGCGTCGCCGCCGCCGATCCGCCCGCCAGGCCGGTGCCCACGACGATCACCGACAGCTTGCGCTTGTTGGCGGGGTTGACCAGCTTGGCCTCGAAGCGCCGACGGCTCCACCGTTCGGCGATCGGGCCGTCCGGCGCCTTCTGATCGACGACGGGTTCCCCCAGGACGTACTCACCGATGTCGGTCATCTTCAGCTCACTACTCCAGTCATGACGCCGATCGGGACCGCGACGAAGCCGACGGTGATGACCAGGGCCACCAGTACCGCCGCCGGGCGGAACACCCGGTTACGCGTCGTCGTTCCCACTCCCAGGGTCTGTGCCGCCGCCCAGATCCCGTGCTTGAGGTGGTAGCCCAGTGCCAGCAGCGCCGCGATGTAGATGACGTTGCCGTACCAGGTGTCGAAGGTGGCCACCAGGTTCCCGTACGGGTTGCCCACCTCGGCGCGCTCGTTGACCGTCAGGGTCGTCAGGTCGAGGATGTGCCAGATGATGAACAGGAACAGGATCACGCCGCCGGACCGCATGGTGAAGGTGACGTAGCCGCCGCCTCGCGGCTTCCCGGTGCGCGACCTGGGCCGGTCCTTCACGGCGCGGCGGGTGAGCTGGACGGCCGACACGATGTGCGCCACGACCGCGACCAGCAGGAGCACCCGCATCAACCACAGGAAGCCCTCGTACGGCAACACCGGCTCGCCGAAGGTACGGAGCCAGTGCGCGTAGGAGTTGAACTTCTCCTCGCCGGAGAAGACCTTGATGTTGCCCGCCATGTGTGCGACCAGGTAGCCGATCATGATCAGGCCGGTGATCGACATGATCACCTTCTTGCCGATCGTGGATCGCCACAGGGCGGCGGGCACCGCTCGTGAGGTCTTGGCCGGGCGTTTAGTCCGGGTGTCTAGGGCCATGAATCCAAAGACTAGGAAATCGGGCTCGGTTCGTCCAAGTGATGATCATTGTCGATTCGATAGCCCGTGCCTATCATGTGAGCGTGCAACTGACTCAGCTCCGCTCCTTCGTCACCGTCTGTGACACAAGGCACTTCACCAGGGCCGCGGAGGTGTTGGGCATCACTCAGCCCTCACTGTCCCAGCACATCCGGGGCCTGGAACGCGAGTTGGGCACCGAACTGCTGCACCGGGCGCGCGGCAACATCACCCTCACCGACGGCGGTGAGGCGCTGCTACCCCTCGCCCGCCGGATCCTCGCCGACACCGAGACCGCCAGGCGGGAGGTCGCCGACGCGGTACGGCTCAACCGGGGCCGGGTCCGGCTGGGCGCCACCCCGAGCCTGTGCGCGAGCCTGGTCCCGGACGTGCTTCGCAGATTCCACGACGCCTACCCCAACGTCGAACTCCACATAGAGGAGAGCGGGTCGCAGAACCTGGTCCGCACCCTCGCCGGCGGCGAACTCGACCTGGCGCTGATCATCACCCCGCAACGCGGGGTCGTGCCCGCCCTGTCGGCCACCGAACTGCTCCGTGAGGAACTGGTGGTGGTGTCGCCACCGGAACAGGCCGCGCCGGTGGCCCGCCGCCGCATCCGGGTGGACGACCTGCGCGACCGGCCAATGGTCATGTTCCGGCGCGGCTACGACCTGCGCGAGTTCACCACCGCGGCCTGCCGGGTCGCCGGGTTCGAGCCCTCCTTCACCGTCGAGGGCGGCGAGATGGACGCCGTGCTGGGGTTCGTCCGCGCCGGGCTCGGGTTGGCGGTCGTCCCCCAGATGGTCGCGGCCCGCTCCGGTCTGCGCGTCACACGGTTCGACCGGCCGGGACTACATCGCACCATCGCCGTGGCCCACCGCAAGGACGTCGCACCCACCCGGGCGGCGACCGAACTGCGGCGCATCCTGGTGGCGCACCTGCGGTCCACCGGCGCCGGACCCGCCGTGACGGTCTCCGGTTGAACCGGGAGGCCGTCCTCGTTCGTGGCGACCGGTGTTCCGATCAACTGCGTTCGCAGGGCGGCGAAGGCGATGCTCTGGAAGCTCCCTGCGTACCGGTGTGGAACGCACCGCTCCTCAGCGGCGCCGACCGGGCGGCGCGCAGCAGGGCCGGAGCCGGTCCCTCAGGCGTCGCCGCGCCGCTGGTCGGCGAGGAACCTCTCCAGCTCCGCGCCCAACTCGTCGGCGGTCGGCAACTGCGACTCGTCGGCGAGCAGGCTGTCACGCTCCACCGAGTCCACGAACATGTCGTACTGCCGCTCAAGCGCCTCCACGACGTCCTTGACCTCGGAGGAGGCCCGAACCTGCGCGTCGACCTCGGCGTCGACCTCGCGCGCGGAGTCCCGCAGCTCGTCCAACGGCACCGACAGGCCGGTGGCGTCGGCGACGGCCTCCAACAGGGTCACCGACGCGGCCGGGTAGTTCGACTGCGCCAGGTAGTGCGGCACGTGGACGGCGAACCCCATCGCGTCGTGACCGGCCTCCCCCAGGCGCAGCTCCAGCAGCGCCGCGACGTTGCCCGGCACACGCAACCGGTTGAACACCGACTGCCGGTTCCCCAACAGTTCCGCACGGGTCGCGTGAGGCGTGACACCCAGCGGCCGGGTGTGCGGTGCCCCCATCGGGATGCCGTGCATGCCGACGGTCAGGCGCACGCCCCACCGCTCGATCAGCCCGCGCACGGCCGCGACGAACCGCTCCCACTGCACGTCGGGTTCGCTGCCGGACAGCAACAGGAACGGTGTGCCCAGCTCGTCGTGCAACAGGTGGATCTCCAGCCGGGGCGCGTCGTAGTCCTCCCAGTGGTCGGCCGCGAACGTCATCGACGGCCGGCGTGACCGGTAGTCGACCAACCCGTCCACGTCGAACCTGGCGACCAGTTCGTGCTCGAAGGTCTCCAACAGGTAGGCGCTGACCCCCTCGGCCGCCGAACCGGCGTCCATGAAGCCGCGGAAGTCCGTCAGCAGCACCGCACCCGAGGGGACGTCCGACACGATCTCATACAACTCTCGGGGTTCCGACACGTCAATCGCCTTCCGACATCACACGAAAACAACAACAGCGTCCTGAAGCAACATCCGCGGCCACCCGCGCATTCCCGGCCGGAGCACGTGTAAGCCGCGCGACCCCGAATCTACCGGCCGTCGCACACCGACCCTCCCCGGCGCGGGCAACCCCCGCGCCCCGACGCGGCGTTTGAGAGACGAGCCCTTCGAACCGCGGAAGGACGTATGTCACCACACCGTCCCCGGAATCCCCTGTTCGCCGACGGGCCACGCCGCTGGTGGCCGGACGTCGTCATGGTCACGGCCCTGCTCGCGATCACCGCCCTACTGTGGTGGCCCTCACCGCTGGTCGTGCTCGACGTCGTGATCCGCGACCACGTGGAGGCCGACCAGCCCGGGTGGGCGTTGGAGATCGCCGCGGTCTTCAAGTTCCTGGGCCTGCCCACGTTGCAGGCGATCGTCTGCACCTATCTCGCGCTGTGCTGTGCCCGTCACCATCGCAGCATCCGGCCACTGCTGCCGGTGGGAGCGACCTGGTTGCTGATGGCCGGGACCAAGGAGCTGCAACGACTCTCCGACCGGGTGTTCCCGCACTGGCCGGACTGCCCGCCGCGCTGTCCCGACACCGACACCGGGCCGGAGGGCGCGGCGTTCTTCGCCGGGCAGGGATTCGACGCCTTCCCGTCCGGGCACTCCATCGCCACCGCCACCTGGTTCGGTCTCGCGGTGTGGCTGTTGCCGCGGCTCGGCGTGGCGTGGCGATGGGCGCTCGCGGTCACGCCGAGCGTCCTGCTGACGGCGGGACAGACGTATCTGGGCTACCACTGGGCCACCGACAGCGTCGGCGGCATCCTGCTCGGCGTGTTGCTGTCCCGGACGGTCAGGCGGTTCCCGTGGGACACCGTGCCGTTGGGGCCGCTCGACTTGCTGGAACGGCACATCCCCGGCGGCCCCGGACGGAGGGGTCAGTCAGCCCACAGGTCCTTCTCCCGCACCTCGGTCAGTGCCGCCCGGAGGCTCTCCGCGTCGGCGAGCCTCCCCTCCACCACGGCACCGATCCGCAACAGGCCCGAGGTGTCGGAGCCGTAGGCGCAGAACATGCCGGCCTCGGAGTCGAAGGCGACGCCGTCGGGCACACCGGTGCCGTCCAGGGCGAGCCTGCCGGCCACGGCGCTCTGCCAGTCGTAGCCGCTGCCCTCCAGGCCGAACTCGGCGAACACGCCGGCCAGGTGGGCGTCCGCGGGGCCACCGGCGCTGAGGATGATCGAGCTGCCGTGCCCGCCCGTCACCATCTTGACGTGCGTGAAACCCTTGTTTTGGGAGGTGTCGGTCATGCCGGGACCTTAGCGTCCACCACCGACATGCGACCGAGGTCCTAGGACGAGGATCCCCGGCTGGTCCCGGACGTCGGCCCGATGGCGGCGGCCCACGCGGAACCTACCGTCGATGCCATGACTCACAACGAATCCCGAATCGCCCTCGTCACCGGTGCCTCCCGGGGACTCGGTGAGGCCCTGGCGGTCGCACTGGCCGGCCGTGGCTGGCACACCGTCCTCACCGCGCGCGGTGAGGACGCGCTGAAGGAGGTCGCCGCGCGGGTCGGCGCCGACGCGCTCGCCGGCGACGTCACCGACCCGTCCCACCGCGCCCGGCTCGCCGCGCACCTCGAAGGGCTCGGCGGGGTCGACCTGCTGGTCAACAACGCCAGCGATCTGGGGGCGACACCGCTACCGGCTCTCGCCGACTATCCACTCGACCGACTGTCACGCCTGTTCGAGACCAACGTGACGGCACCACTGGCGTTGACGCAGCTCCTACTGCCCGCGCTGCGGCGCCGAGGCGGCGCGGTCGTCAACATCTCGTCCGACGCCGCGACTGGCGGGTACCCGGGATGGGGCGGCTACGGCGCGAGCAAGGCCGCCCTGGACCAGTTGTCGCACGTCCTCTCCGCCGAGGAACCCGACGTGGCGGTGTGGTGGGTGGACCCGGGTGAGATGCGCACCCGGATGCTGGCGGAGGCCGTCGGGGCCGAGGCCGAGGCCGCCCCGCCGCCGCAGCGGGCCGCCGAGGCCATCGTGCGGCTCGTCGACGCCCGCCCCGCCGGTGCCCGCTTCCCGGCGTCCCGGCTCTTCGAGGACGCGTCGTGACCACCCTTCCGGCGGCGTTCGAGTTCGCGTTGGACGCCGCGCGCCACGCGGCCGAACCACCCGAGGTGCGAGGTACCGGGCGCGACGACGTGAGGCTCCTGGTCACCGACCGGCGGACCGGCGACACCGACACCCGCCACTTCCGGGACCTGCCGGAGGCACTTCGGCCCGGCGACCTGTTGGTGGTCAACAACTCCACGACACTGCCCGCCGCCGTCTGGCTCGACCGGATGGTGGTGCACTTCTCCACCCGGCAGGAGGACGGCCGTTGGCTGGTGGAGCCGCGCCGGCGGGTGGGGCGCGGTCACGTCCCGCATGCGGACGTGCGCGCCGGGGAGCACCTGCCGTTGCCGGGCGGGGTGACCCTACGCCTGGCGGAGCGGTACTCGCGGCGGTTGTGGTTCGCGGAGCTCGACACCTCGGTGCCGATATACCTAATGAAACACGGTAAGCCGATCCGTTACGACTACGTCGGACGCGACTGGCCGTTGAGCGCGTACCAGACCGTGTTCGGCACAGTGGACGGCAGCGCCGAGATGCCCTCGGCCGCCCGCCCGTTCACCGCCGACATGGTCACCGCACTGGTCAGCAGGGGGATCGGCATCGCACCGGTGACACTCCACACCGGAGTGGCCTCCCCGGAGGCCGACGAACCGCCCTACCCCGAGTGGTTCCAGGTGACCCCGCACACCGCCGCCGCGGTCCGGGCCGCCAAGTCCGCCGGCGGCAGGGTCATCGCGGTGGGCACCACCGTGGTCCGCGCCCTCGAATCGGCCGCCGCCTCCGGCACGTTCGGCGCCGCCGAGGGGACCACCTCACTGGTGGTCACCCCGGAACGCGGCGTCCACGTGGTGGACGGCATCGTGACCGGGCTGCACGAGCCGCGCTCGACACACCTGGCGATGTTGTCGGCCGTCGCCGACGCGGTGCACCTGCGCCACGCCTACCGCGAGGCGATAGCGCACGGCCTGCTGTGGCACGAGTTCGGAGACCTGCACCTGATCGCCTTATCCGTCACGTCCCGGCCGGGGCCGCCCTCCGGGTGGCACCGGTCACGGCGCGGAGGGGGCCGCATCCTCCGGCGGGCGGCGGAACCGTTGCAGCCCCGACGTTCCGGCCACGCGGCCCGCACCCGCGGTGAAACGGCCCGCTCCGCCGGTCGCCGGACGTACCCGCCGCCATCGGCCACCGTTCACCCACCCGACACCCGCGGGCACTACACATCCTGCTGTGCACCGATTCCCCCGCAGCGTGTCCGCCGGTCTGACCGGGCTGGCCGCGCTCAGCCTCATGACACCCCTCGCCGCACCCGCCCACGCCGAGACCCCGGACGACGCCGGCTTCCACCGGCTCGCCACCTTCCCGGTGTACCTCAACGGTTCACCCGACGAGGTCACCGCCGCCGAGATCGCGGCGGTGACCGAGGACGGCGAGACCGTGGTCTACACCGACAGTCCCGCCGGCGCGCTCGGTTTCGTGGACATCACCGACCCGGCCGCCCCACAGCCCGCCGGTCGATTCACCCTGGACGGTGAACCGACCTCGGTGGCGGTGGCGGGCGGGCGGATCCTCGCCGCCGTCAACACCGGGACCGCCCACGCGCACCCCGACGGTGAACTCGCGGTGTTCGACGCCGCGACCCGCGAACCGGTAGCCACGGTCGCCCTGGGCGGCCAGCCCGACTCCATAGCCGTGGACCCGTCACACCGTTGGGCGGCGATCGCGATCGAGAACGAACGCGACGAGGACGTCGCCGACGGGGCCCTCCCCCAGGCGCCCGCCGGCCGACTGGCGGTGGTGGACCTCCACGACCTGACCGTCACCGACGTGGACCTGACCGGCCTGGCGGAGGTCGCCCCCGACGACCCCGAACCGGAGTACGTGTCCGTCAACGCGGACGGCGTGGCCGTGGTCACACTCCAGGAGAACAACCACATCGCGCTGGTCGACCTGGCGACCGCCACCGTCGTCGGCGACTTCTCCGCCGGCTCCACGCGGGTGTCCGGAGTGGACGTCGCCGACGACGGGCGGATCGAGCTCACCGGAACCGTCGACGCAGTCCGGGAACCCGATTCGGTGGCGTGGATCGGCACCGAGTTCATCGCCACCGCCAACGAGGGCGACTGGCGCGGCGGAACCCGCGGCTGGACGGTGTTCGACACCCGGGGCGAGGTCGTCCACGACTCCGGGAACGGATTCGAGTACCTGGGGATCAGCCACGGCCTGTACCCCGACAAGCGATCCGACTCCGCCGGGACCGAACCGGAGGGACTGACCGTCGGCACCTTCCACGGCGTCCCGCACCTGTTCGTCGCCTCCGAGCGCGGCAACTTCATCGCCGTCTACGACGTGACCGACCCGGCCTCGCCCCGGTTCCGGCAACTGCTGCCCACCGGGAACGAACCCGAGGGCCTGGTGACGGTTCCCGAACGGGACCTACTGGTCGTCGCCAACGAACTCGACGAGGCGGAGTCCGGTATCCGATCGACGGTCCAGATCTACCGGATGGACACCGGCACCCCGGTGTTCCCGTCGATCGTGTCCGACACCGTGGACGGGGTACCGCTCGGCTGGGGCGCCCTGTCGGGGCTCAGCGCCTCCCCCACCGACCCCGATGCGCTGTACGCGGTCACCGACTCCGCCTTCGCGCACACCCGGCTGCTCGACGTGGACGTCAGCACCTCCCCCGCCCGGATCACCGGCGCCACCGAGGTGACCAGGGACGGTTCACCGGTCGGATACGACGCCGAGGGCGTGTTCGCCCGCCCCGATGGCGGTTTCTGGTTGGCCTCCGAGGGGTCGCCGGAGGACGGGGTCCCGAACCTGCTGGTCAGGTTGAACGCCGAGGCGGAGGTGGTCGAGGAGATCCCACTGCCCGAGGACGTGGCCGCCGACGTCACCGGGCGTGGCCTGGAGGGCGTCACCGCCTTCGGCTCCGGTGACGACGAGGTCGTGTGGGTGGCCCTCCAGTCACCGTTGTCCGGTGGAGAGGACGCCCTGCTGGGCCGCTACGAGGTGTCGACCGGCGCCTGGTCGTGGGCGGGCTACGCGCTGGAGTCCGCCACCGGTGACGCCGCGACCGGACTCAGCGAGATCACCGCGACCGGACCCGACACCGTCGCCGTGATCGAACGCGACGGCGCCGGCGGCCCCGACGCGACGGTCAAGCGCATCCACGTGATCGACCTGTCGGAGGTCCGTACCGGCACCGCCGACCAGGCACCACGGGTTGACGCGCAGGAGGCCGTGGACGTCCTGCCGGTGCTGCGGCGCGGCGCCGGTTGGACGCCCGACAAGCTCGAAGGGCTCGCGGTCGCCGGGAACGGCCGGGTCTACGTGGTCACCGACAACGACTTCGTGGACGACGCCACCGGCGAGACGGTGTTCGCCGACCTCGGCGACGCGACCGCACTGTTCGGTACCGGCGGCGACGGCGACCTTCCCGTGACCGGGAACTCCCTGACCACGCTCGTCGTCTCGGCCGTGCTGCTGGTGGCGGTGGGTTCGGTCGCGTTGTTGATCCTGCGCCGGCGCGCGTTGTCACGGTGGTGAATCCGGGCCGCGTCCCACAACCCCTCTCCCGGGGGCTCACGCCGGCGCGTGAGCCCCCGGGCCGTCGCGGTGGGGCGTCGCGTTCGTCCCGTCACGGCGGCATCCGATCAGGAATCGAGAAGCCCCGCGGCCGTGACGGCAGGGGTCGTCCCGGGTGGACGGGACGGCCGAGTGCGAAGGGCGGTATGACATGGCACAGCGGAACCCGAACGCGGCGGCGGCCGGTTTCTCCGAACAGGAACGCGCCGCGATGAAGGCGCGCGCGAAGGAGTTGAAGGCCGAGGCCGGCGGCGGCCGGGGCGCCAAGAAGGCCGCAGCGGACGAGGCGGCCGTGCTGTCGGAGATCGCCGCGATGACACCGGCCGACGCCGCGTTGGCGTCCCGGGTCCACGAGATCGTCACGACCGAGGCCCCTGAGCTGGCGCCCAAGACCTGGTACGGCCAGCCCGCGTACGCGCGCGACGGCAAGGTCCTGTGTTTCTTCCGCGGCGGTGACGTCGACAAGGAGCGGTACGCGACGTTGGGCTTCACCACCGAGGCCCGGCTCGACGACGGCGGCCTGTGGCCGACCTCCTTCGCGGTCACGGACATGAGCGAGGCCACCCGGACCGCGATCGGCGAACTCGTGAGAAGGGCCGTGGGCTGAACGCGCGACCCGCCCCGGGACGCGCCGCGTTTCGGGGCGTCCGGTTCCCCGTGGAGTCAGCCGGGGGTGCTGGTGTCGCGGGTGAACTGGGTGCGGTACAGCTCCGAGTAGATGCCGCCGCGTACCACCAGTTCCTCGTGGCTTCCCCGTTCGGCGACGCGCCCCACTCGATCGGGTGGTCGATGGCGGGTACACGGACGACACGACACCATGGACACATGCATTCCGACCATCTCAGAGACACCGTGCCCCCGCATCTGACGCGGCTGCTCGTCGAGGCAGGGGAACTGTGCGGGCTCGCGAGACGAAGGCTCGTGGGCATCGACGGCATCTCGCTGTTGGGCGACGATGCGGTCCGGATCCCCACCCGGTCGATGGTGCGGGTGTGGGAGGAACTGTCGGTGGCGCTGCGGGATGTCGGCAACGGCACCCGTCCCATGGAACTGTGGCAGCCGGGACGGCTCGGTGCCTGGGACTACCTGATGGACTCCGCGGACACGTTGGCCCAGGCGTTCATCGAAACGGACCGATACTTCATCTCCGTGTCGGACCCGCGCGACTCGATCGAGTCGCGGCGCTCCCCGGACGGACTGACCGTCAGTTTCCACGGCCCGCACGAGGCGCTGCCCGTCGTGGGTGAGTTCGCGATCAGTCTGCTGCTGACCCAGGCCCGCTCTGTCGCGCACCGTGCACTGCGTCCTGCCGGGGTGGCACTGCCCGGGGCGGCGGGTTCCCGGCACCGATATCTGGCGGCCGCGTTCGGTACCCGTGACATCGAGTTCGACGCGCCGCGGCCTTCCATGACGTTGTCGACCGCCGACGCCGACCGCCCACTGCCGCACGCGGATCCGGCGCTGGCGGCGATAATGCGAGACCACATGCGACTGAAGTTGGCCGGCGCCAAGCCCGTGCGAGGCTGGCTGGACCGGCTGCACGCGGAGATCGACAGGGAGTTCGCCGTCGGCGCGCCGATGCTCACGCGGGTGGCACGGCGCCTCAACCTCAGCACGCGCACGCTGCAGCGGCGGCTGAGCGACGAGAACACCAGTTGGAGCGCCGAACTCGAACGCATCCGTGCCGAGCGGGTCGAACGGCTGCTCACCACGACGTCGCTGCCGGTCGACGCGATCGCCGCCCAGGTGGGATACAGCGACACCCGAGCGCTGCGCCGGGCCGTCCATCGCTGGCACGGGCAGTCGCCCGTCGCCGTTCGAGCCGGCCACTGACTCGCCCGAACGGAATCGGCGCGTCCGGTCCGGTGAGTGTCGTCTGCGGCCCTCCTCACGGCGCTGACAGGCCAATACCTTTCAGAACGTGAACGCATGCGGCGCCGGGCGAGATCACCACCGGTGGTGGCACACGTCCCCGTCCGGACCGCCGCCAGGCCCGGCTCCGGATCCGGCGATCCGTCATCACCGTCACACGGAACTCGTGCCCAGGCATCGTCACCACCAGAGCCGTCGGCATCACCGGCATGGTCGCTCATGTCGTGGCGGCCCTCGGCATCACCCCGCAGAGAACGGAGCCCTGATAATGAGGAACGAGTTGTACGACTACAGCCCCATCGTCGGCCGTGAGCCCATCGAATGGCCCGGCGGCGCGAGGGTCGCGTTCTACGTCGGACTGAACGTCGAGCACTTCCACATCGGCAAACCGTCCACGAGCATCAACGAGGGCACCTCCTCCCTGGTACCCGACCCGCTCAACCACGGCTGGCGCGACTACGGCGCCAGAGTCGGATTCTGGCGGGTCATGGAGACCCTCGACCGGCACGGTGTCCGTGCCAGCGTGCTGCTCAACTCCGAGGTGTGCGAGGAGTATCCGCAGATCATCGAAGCCGGCAAGGCCCGCGACTGGGCCTGGCTGGCACACGGGAAGACCAACTCCCAGCTCCCGGCGGAGGTACCGGCCGAAGCCGAGCGGGAATACCTGACAGAAATCGTCGAGACCATCGAGACGGCCACCGGCCACCGGCCCAGGGGATGGATGGGTCCGGCACTGAACCACACCTTCCAGACACCGTCACTGCTGGCCGATCTGGGTGTGTCCTACCTGCTCGACTGGACCGCCGACGACCAGCCGTTCCGGTTGAACGTCCCCGGTCTGCTGAGCGTTCCGTACTCGGTGGAGTTGAACGACATCGGCGTGTTCACCATGAAGAGCCACACCGGTCCGCAGTTCACTCGGATGCTCAAGGACCAGTTCGACCAGTTGTACACCGACGCCGCCGACGGTGGTCGTGTCATGGCCCTTGCCCTCCACCCGTTCGTCATCGGACAGGCGTTCCGAAACCGCCATCTGGACGAGGCGTTGGCCTACATCACCGGACACGAAGGGGTGTGGGTCACCACCAGCGACGAGATCGCCGCGCACTACGACAGGACGGCGGCGTGAACGGCGACGCCACACCTTCCGCCCTGTCGCGCGCCACCGAGACGGTGTCGCGCCTGCCGCCGGCGGCGACGCTTGTCCGACTTCGACATCACACCCACCCGAACAGGCGAGACCCACTACCGGTCCGACCGAGAGGAAACCCCCATGACGGCCAACCGTGAGATCCACCTGAAATCCCGACCCGACGGCGAACCCACACTCGCCGACTTCTCACTCGTCGAATCCGCGATGCCCGAACCGGCTGACGGCCAGATACTCGTCCGCAACACCTGGATGTCCGTAGACCCCTACATGCGCAGGCGCATGGACGAGGGCGACGACTACATGCCCGCGTTCGTACTCGGCGCGGCCCTGGACGGCGCCGCCGTCGGCGAGGTGGTCGCCTCCCGAGCCGGATCCGTGCCGGAGGGGACGGTGGTGACGCACGGTCTGGGCTGGCGTGAACACGCGGTGCTCGACGTGTCGGCCGCCACGGTCATCGACACCGACCTGGCGGCACAGGAGGACTATCTGGGTGCCCTGGGCACCACCGGCCTCACCGCGTACGCCACGCTGACCGAAGTGGCCCCGGTCAAGGAGGACGACGTCGTGTTCGTCTCCGCCGCGGCGGGAGCGGTCGGCAGCGTGGCGGGGCAGCTCGCCCGCGTTCTGGGTGCCTCGAAGGTGATCGGCTCCGCCGGCGGCCCGGTCAAGACCGCGGCGCTCACCGCGGACTTCGGCTTCGACGCGGCACTCGACTACCGCGCCGGTTCGCTCGCCGAACAGTTGAGGACCGCGGCTCCCGACGGAATAGACGTCTATGTGGACAACGTCGGCGGCGATCACCTGACGGCCGCCATCGACGCACTGCGCCCGTGGGGACGCATCGGGATGGTGGGCGCGATCAGCGGATACAACGCCACCGAGCCGGTGCCGGGGCCGACGAACCTGTTCTCCCTGGCGGCCAAGAACGCCACGTTGCGGGGCATGCTGGTGCCCTCGTACTTCCACCTGTTCGACGAATGGATCGAGAAGGCCGCGTCCATGCTCGCCGAGGGCACACTGCGCACGTCTCGCACGGTGGTCGAGGGCCTGGACAACGCCCCGGCCGCCTTCCTCGGCATGATGCGCGGTGAGAACGTCGGGAAGATGCTGGTGCGGCTCTGATCCACACCGGCCCCTGCGCCGCACGTCGTCGAAGGCGCCGGGTGTCGAGGTTCGCGCCACATCGGCTCGCTCTCGTTCGGCGGCCACCGGTTCGCGCGAACCGGTGGCCGCCGACCTCGCGGAACCGGTCACCGTGGGACCACGTGACGAGGCGGCCGCATCGTCGTCACCGATCGCCGGGAGTGGCGGTGTCGCGGGTGAACTGGGTGCGGTACAGCTCCGAGTAGATGCCGCCGCGTGCCACCAGTTCCTCGTGGCTTCCCCGTTCGGCGACGCGCCCCTCGTGTAGGACCACGATCTCGTCGGCGTCCCGCACGGTCGACAACCGGTGGGCGATGACCAGTGCGGTCCGCCCGGCGAGCGCCTCGGACAGGGCCACCTGCAGGGCCGCCTCCGATTCGGAGTCCAGGTGGGCGGTCGCCTCGTCCAGGATGACCATTCCCGGCGACTTCAGCAACAGGCGCGCGATGGCGAGGCGTTGCTTCTCGCCGCCGGAGAACCGGTAGCCGCGCTCCCCCACGACGGTGTCCAGGCCGTCGGGGAGCCGCCTGATGACCGGCGCGATCTGGGCGCGTTCCAGGGCGTCCCACATCGCCTCGTCGTCGGCGTCGAGCCGCCCGTACGCGAGGTTCGCGCGGATCGTGTCGTGGAACATGTGGGAGTCCTGGGTCACCACGCCCACGGTGTCCTTGAGGGACTGGGCGGTGGTGTCGCGCACGTCCTGTCCGTTGATCCGGACGGCACCGGAGGCCACGTCGTAGACGCGCGGCACCAGCATCGACGTGGTGGTCTTGCCGGCGCCGGAGTGACCGACCAGGGCCACCACGGTGCCCGGCCTCACGGTGAACGACACGCCGTCCAGGACGGTCCCCGCCTCCGCGGACTCCAGTCGTGCCACGTCCTCCAGGGAGGCGAGCGAGACCTGGGAGGCCGTCGGGTAACGGAACACCACGTCGTCGAACTCGACCTCGACGGGCCCCGGTGGGACGGGACGCGCGTCCGGCGCGTCGGTGATGAGCGGTTCCAGGTCGAGCACCTCGAACACCCGCTGGAAACTGACCAGGGCGCTCATCACGTCCACGCGCACGTTCGACAACGCCGTCAACGGCCCGTAGAGCCTCGTCAACAACAGGGCGAGCGTGACGACGGTGCCCGCCGTCAACGTCCCCGACAGGGCGAACCATCCGCCGAGCCCGTACGTGACCGCCTGCGCCAGTCCCGCCACCATCGTCAACGCGACGATGAAGGTCCTGGCGTACATGGCGGTGGTGACGCCGATGGACCGTACCCGGTCGGCGCGGCGGGCGAACTCGTCGACCTCCAGTTGCGGCCGCCCGAAGAGCTTGACCAGCAGGGCGCCGCCGACGCCGAAGCGTTCCGTCATCTGGGCGTTCATGCTGGCGTTGAGCTCGAAGCTCTCGTTGGTGAGGGTGGCGAGGCGGCGACCGACCATCCGGGCCGGAATCAGGAACACCGGCACCAGGACCAGCGACAACAGGGTGATCTGCCAGGACTGGGAGAGCATCACCGCCAGGGTCAGCACCACGGCGATCGCGTTCGACACCAGCCCCGACAACGTCGAGGTGAAGGCCCGCTGCGCGCCCAGGACGTCGTTGTTCAACCGGGACACCAGCGCCCCGGTCTGGGTGCGGCTGAAGAACGCCAACGGCATGGACTGGACGTGCCCGAACACCTCGCGGCGCAACCGGTAGATCATGCCCTCGCCGACCTTGGCGGAGTACCACCGGTTCGCCAGTGACAACAACGCCTCCACGACGGCGAGCCCGCCGATGAGTACGGCTATGCGGACCACGACGCCACGGTCGCCGTCGCCGGTGATCTCGTTGACGACGTCGCCGGCCAGTACCGGCGTGGCCACCCCGATCGCCGCCGACAGCACCACGGTGACCAGGAAGACCGATATGTCGCGGCGGTACGGCGCGGCGAACCGCACGATCCGCCGGAACATCCCCTTGGTGAGCTTGGTCTGCGCCAGGGTGCGGTCACGTGTCATGGACCGCATCGCGCGGAAACCGGGACCGCCCATGTGCACCACGCCGCATCACCTCACTGAGATCTCCCGATGGCAGAGTCCGTCAAGCGGCACGGTCGCCGGATTATTCCCCCGCGCCCGCTCTCGCCCGCAACAGCCGCAGCTGCGCCGCCCGCTCGGCGGCGAGCTGTTCGGAGTCGTCGTTGACGCTCGCCTGCAGGAGTAGCGACTTCGTCTCCACCGCCGCGTCCCTGGGCACCGACAGTACCGCCAGGACCAGATCCTCCACGGTGTGATCGAGTTCATCGGGGGCGACGGCGACGGTCGCCAGGCCCATCGGGACGGCCTCCTGCGCGGTGACGGTCCGGCTGGTCAGGCACAGTTCCATCGCGCGGGCGTACCCGATCTGCGCGACCAGGCGCTTGGTGCCGCCGAGGTCGGGGACCAGCCCCAGGCCGGGTTCGCCGACCCGCAGCCTGGCGTCGGTCGCCAGTACCCGCAGGTCGCAGGCGAGCGCCAGTTGCAGGCCCGCCCCGATCGCGTAACCCTGTACCGCCGCGATCGACACCAGGTCGGGTCGCCGCAGCCAGTCGAACGCCTCCTGGAAGGACCACAGCCGCGCCTCGGCGTCCTCGTCGGTCATGGCCGCCAGTTCGGCGGGCAGTCCCCCCGACAGCACCGACAGGTCGAGTCCGGCGGAGAACGCCGCGCCGGCGCCCGCCACGATCACACAGCGGATGTCGCCGGTGAGTTCCCGCCCGATGTCCCGCAGTCGCCGCCACATCGCGGGAGTCTGGGCGTTCCGCTGGTCGGGGCGGCACAAGGTCACCCTCGCGACCGGACCCTCCACGTCCAATCGCACGTCGCCGGAGTCGTCACGGGAATCGGTCACGTCCGTCACCATCGTCCTGTCCGCCCGGGGTCCGGGCCCGCCGTCATCGATGCGCATCGTATCGGCAGTCCACCATGCCGCGAAGCCGTGCCGGGCGGTGAAGACACCGCCGGCCATGCCCCTGGTGTGTGGCACGGCCGGACGCGGTGTGACCTCGGCGTCTGCCGGGGGCACGGCGGTGTGTGAGCGGCGCGGATCAGGCGGCTGCCCTGGTGCGGCGACCCCCTCGCTTCCGCAGCTTCACGCCGGATTCGCACAGCACCCGGTGCACGAATCCGTAGGAGCGGTCCACCGACGCGGCGAGGGCCCGGATGCTCTGCCCCTCGCCGTACCCGGTTACCAGCTGTGTGACCAACGCCAGGCGTTCTTCGCCGGTGATCCGGCGACCCTTCGCATCGGGGTCGCTCAACTCGTTGTATGCCATTTGTTTCCCTCTACACTCAGGGCGTATGGGTGGTGTGCCGAATCGTTCGATAGGGTGACGAATGATCTTGCGCCAGGCCCAAGTCTTAGCCGTTCGGTAAGCCGACGGCAAGGATCTGTCGGAAACCCGATAGCGTGGTTTCCCGTGGCGGCAAACGATAGCGGAACTCCGGTGACCACGCAGGACCCGCGCGGCATGGAACGACGGGACCTGGCCGTCTGGTTGGCCATCGTGGCCGTGGGCCTGGCGATGGCGGCGACCGGTGTCGCCGGCGGCGCGGCCCTGGGCACCGACGCCGCGCCGTTCCTCGGTGTCTACCACCTGGTGGAGGCCAACCCGACCGCGCTGGCGGCGCCCGCCGTGGCCGTCGCGGTGCTCGCGGTGGCACGTCGGCGCTTCGCCGCCCGACTGTCGTGGCGTCGCGTCCTGTGGCTGTCCTACCTGGCCTCGCTGGCGTGGCAACTCGCCCTCGCCGTCATGCCCGGCACCGAGGGCCTGACCAGGTATCTCACCGACCAGGACGGCTACCGTCCTCAGTTGACGGGAATCGGCTCACCCGCCGACCTACTGGCCGCCGTCAGCGACCCGGCGAATCCGCTGTCGACGGGCATGACCGGCAGGCCGCCGGGCTCGGTGCTGTCACTGTGGGCGGTGACGTCGCTTCCGCTACCGGACGCGGCACTGGGCGCACTGTGGGCGGCGATGGCCGCCACGGTCGTACCGCTGACCCTCCTGGCGGCACGCAGTACGTGCGGCCCGGTCGCCGCCCGGCGGCTGGCCCCGTTGCTGATCCTGGCGCCGTGGGCGATCTGGCTGACCGTCGGCCCCGACGCCGTCACCGCCGTCCTGGCCGCCGCGGCCCTGGCCGCCGCCGCGCACGCCAGCCACCGGAGGCGGCACGGCTGGAGCGCCACCATCTGGGCGGTGGCGAGTGGACTGCTGCTGGCGTCGGCGACCATGTTCGCCTACCTGGCGGCCTGGTTCGGCCTGTCCATCGTGTGCCTGTACTTCGCCAGGCGCCGTCCCTGGCACAACCTCGCCACCGGGCTCGGGGCGCTCATCCCGCTCGGGCTCGTGCAGCTCGCGGGATTCGACTGGGCGACCGGCCTCACGGTCGCCTACCACGGCTTCCTGGAACGCATCGAGTTCAACCGGTCGGTGCTGTGGTGGATCCCGTTGAGCCTGCTGGTGCTGATCCTGGTCTGTGGTCCGCCAATCGTCTCCAGTGCCCGCAAGATGCGCAACACGCCCGCCTGGCCGTTCCTGGTGGGCAGCGCGGCGGCAGTGGTGTTCTCCGTGGTGATGGGGACCGCGCGGGGCGGTGTCGAGCAGACGTGGCTGCCGCTGTTCCCGTGGCTGATGATCGCCGCCACGGCACCCGCCAGGCCCGGCGGGCCGCCGCTGCCGTTCCCGTGGATGCCCGCGGCGGCCACCGCGGCGACCGGCCTGGTGATCCAGGCGGTCCTGGTGCCCCCGTGGTGAGGCGCGACGTTCGCGGCAGGTTCCGGTACGGCGCCGCGGCCCCGGGGTGGCGCCTCATCGGCCGCCGGTGGCCGGCCGCGCGCCGCGACCCCGCCACACGACCGGCCGAACCCCGTTAGCCTCGGGCGATGGCCCGACTGCGTGTCCTGACCTACAACATCCACCACGGCGCCGACGCCGCCGAGCGTCCCAGCCTGGACCGCATCGGGCGCCTCATCGCCGACAGCGACGCGGACGTGGTGTGCCTGCAGGAGGTCGACCGCAACTTCGGGCCCCGCTCGGCGCATCGCGACCAGGTGGCGTGGCTGGCCGACGGGTTGGCGATGCATGCGCACTTCGGGGCCTCGATAACGCGCCGCGGCGGACGGTACGGCAACGCGATCCTGTCCCGCGGCGCGCTGACCGACACCCGGGTCCACGCCCTGCCGACTCCCGAGGGCGTGGAGCCGCGCTGCGCGGTGTCGGCGGTGGCCGCGACCCCGCTGGGCGAGGTGGCGGTCTTCACCACCCATCTGACGGTGGAACCGGCGTTGGCGGACGTCCGCCGCCAACAGCTGGAGCTGATCGCCGGCCTGGTGGCGGAGACGTCCGGCCCGGCGGTGGTCACCGGTGACTTCAACACCGGCTCCCGCCGGGGAGAACTGTCGGTGTTGGAGAAGGCCATGCACGACGTGCGGCGGTCGCGCCGGTTCTCCCCCGCCCGGTGGAGCCTGCTGTGGGGTCGTCCGTCCGGGGCGACGTTCCCGGCGAGGTGGCCGCTGCGCCGCATCGACCGGATCTACGTCTCAGGTCCGTTGCGGGTGGCCTCGACCCGGGTGCTGCCGGGCCGAGGCTCGGACCATCGCGCGCTCCTGGCGGAACTGCGGCGGCACTGAACCGGCTCAGGCCAGCTCGACCAGTTCCAGCAGTTCGTCGCTCCAGATGTCCTCGTCGCCGTCGGGCAGCAGGATCGCCCGCTCCGGGCGGAGCGCCTGCACGGCGCCCGGGTCGTGCGTCACCAGCACGATCGCCCCGGGGAACCGCGAGATCGCGTCGAGGACCTGCTCCCGGCTCGCCGGATCCAGGTTGTTGGTCGGTTCGTCCAGGAGGAGGACGTTCGCGCCCGAACACACCAGGGTGGCCAGCGCCAGGCGGGTCTTCTCGCCACCCGACAGCACCCCGGCGGGCTTGTCGACGTCGTCACCGCTGAACAGGAACGCGCCGAGGATCTTGCGCAGTTCGGTGTCGTTGTGGTCTCCGCCGGCCTGCGAGGCGGCGGTGCGCATCAGCTCCAGCACCGTCCGGTCCACGTCCAGCGTCTCGTGTTCCTGGGCGTAATACCCGATGCGCAGGCCGTGCCCGGCGACGACGTCGCCGGTGTCGGGGGTGATGAGGCCGGCGAGCATACGCAACAGGGTCGTCTTGCCCGCGCCGTTGAGACCCAGGATCACCACCCGGGAGCCCTTGTCCACGGCGACGTCGACGTCGACGAAGATCTCCAGCGAGCCGTACGACTTCGACAGGCCCTTGGCGGTCAACGGCGTCTTCCCGCAGGGCGCCGGCTGCGGGAGCCGCACCTTCGCGACACGGTCGGCGGCCCGCACGTCCTCCAGGTCGGCGACCAGGCGTTCGGCCCGCCGCAGCATGTTCTGCGCCGCCACGGCCTTGGTGGCCTTGGCGCGCATCTTCTCCGCCTGCGTGGACAACTGCGCGGCCTTGCGCTCGGCGTTGGCCCGTTCCCGGCGGCGACGGTGCTCGTCGGCCTCCCGCTGCTTGAGGTAGGCACTCCAACCGAGGTTGTACTGGTCGACGGTGCCGCGGTTGGCGTCGAGGTACCACACCTTGTTGACCACGGCGTCGAGCAGGTCGGCGTCGTGGCTGATGACGATGAGACCGCCCTTGTGCGCCGACAGGTAGTTGCGCAGCCAGGTGATCGAGTCGGCGTCGAGGTGGTTGGTGGGCTCGTCGAGCAGCAGGGTGCTGTTGCCCTCGGCGGTGTCGGAGAACAGGATCCGCGCCAGCTCCACCCGGCGGCGCTGCCCACCCGACAGGGTGCCGAGCGTCTGGGAGAGGATCCGGTCGGCCAGGCCGAGGTTGGCGCAGATGCGGGCGGCCTCCGACTCGGCGGCGTAGCCGCCCATGGCGGCGAACCGGTCCTCCAGGCGGCCGTACCTGTCGACGAGCCGGTCGCGGTCGGCGTCGTCGGCGGTCTCGGCCAGCCGGGTCTGCAACTTGGTCATGTCGGCCAGCAGGGTGTCCAGGCCACGCGCCGACAGCACCCGGTCCCGGGCGGTCGTGTCGAGGTCGCCGGTGCGCGGGTCCTGCGGCAGGTACCCGAACGGGCCGCGGCGCTCGATCTTTCCGGCATACGGCAGGTTCTCCCCCGCCATGCTCTTCAGCGTGGTCGTCTTGCCCGCGCCGTTACGGCCCACCAGGCCGATACGGTCACCGGGCTGCACCCGCAGGTCGATGTCCGACAGCAGGATTCGAGCGCCGGCGCGCAGTTCGAGGCCGGTCACGGAGATCATGGAAGATGGCTCGCTTTCGATGGGAATGAAGACTCGCGGACAGCAGCGAGCCGCCGACCCGGACGTGGGGTGATGACCGGTCATCCCGGTGCCACGTGGTGAAGGTCAGCGGCCGATTCGCTCAGTCTTCGCAGCGATGCATACGCCCAGTCTATCCCCCGCGCGCCGAAGCCGACCACCGGATATCGGCAGTCACACCAGTCACACGGCCTCATACCTGCGGAGGATCGCGGCGGGCGCAGGGAGGATTCCACGCTCGTCAATGGAGACACATTCGCGTTACCAGACGACCGCGGAATGCGTGTTACTGCTGGTCAGTGCCCTGATGTCCGGTTCACCTCCTTGTAGGTTCGCTGCGTTATGCGAACACCCTCCGAGAAGACCCCGCAGCAATCGACCACCGCCACAAGCCACTTCGCCAGGCTCCGCCAGTCGACGGTGTCGCGGACGGTCTTCGCGGCCATCGCCGCGGCGACCCTCATCGGCACCGGTCTGGCCGCGGCCGACGCGACCGGCGGCAACGCCACCGACACGGTGGCCGTCGCCACGGCCGAAGCACGTGAGGAGCAGACCCAGGCCGGCCGCAGCGACGACCGCACGGAGGCCGAGGCGTCCGACGACGCGACCACCGAGACCACCGAGGAAGAGACCACCGCCACCAAGGAGGCCGAACCGGCCGCACCGGCACCGGACTGGGTCACCCCGTCCAAGGCGCCGATCAGCGACGTCTTCGGACCGCGCGCGTGGCGGGCCGGCGAGATGCACTACGGAGCGGACTTCGCCGCCGCACCCGGTGAGAAGAACTTCGCCGCCGCCGACGGTGTGGTGGTGCAAGCCGGATCCAACGGTGGATACGGCATCAGCGTGATCATCGAACACGAGGACGGCATCACCACCGTCTACGGCCACCACTCGCAACTGCTGGTGTCGGCCGGCGACGAGGTGAAGGCCGGCGACCCCATCGGACTGGCCGGTTCCACCGGTGACGTCACCGGGCCGCACCTGCACTTCGAGGTGCACATGGCCAACGGCGACGCGGTGGACCCCATCGAGTTCCTGAAGGACCAGGGCGTCAAGCTCTGACGGATCCCCGGCACCGCGGTCCCCACACGGGACACCGCCGTCGGGCACGAACCACAATTCCATCCCTCCCCGGATCAGGCGGCCCCGCAGATGAGAATCGGCGGGGCCGCCTGTGACGTGTCCACCGGCCCCGGGGCGCGACGCGGGTCACCCCGGAGGCGCCCGACACGCCGGCGGTGCCACGAGTGTGGGGCCGTCACGACTGCGGCGTCGGCTCCGTCAGGTGGACCCGCACCATCCGGAACCACCCCGGCAACTCCTTCAGGGTGGCCAGCCGGGGCTCGGCGACGTCTCCGAAGTGCGGCGGGATCACCCGCTCGCGCACGCCCGACAGGCGTGGGTCCGCCAGGATCGCGGTCACCAGTTCACGGTCCCCGGCGGTGACGACCGCGTACAACTCGTCCAACACCGGGGTGAGGATGCGGGCGGCCACACCCGCCGCCGCCGAGACCGCCTTGTCCGCCTGGTTGGCGCGGCGGCGGGCGTACCGTTGCTGGGACCAGCCGCCGGCCGCCGTACGGCCCTGCACATAGGTCGAATCGACCTTCGACGACACCAGACGCGCCCCGTCGAACACCCCGATCGCGAAACCGCCACGCCGCGCGACGACACCGCCGACCCGGCGGTCCCGGCAGGCGGCATCCGCGAAGAACTCCAACAGGCCGCCCCAGCCGTCCCGCCCGGGCTCCGGCGGCCTGACCGGCAGCCGCGCGGCCAACGGCAACTCGCAGTCGGCGACCGCCCCGTCGGCGGCGGTGGCGACCACGCCCCGTTCCGTCGGGGCGAGGGACGTCACACCGTGGCGGCGATCGAAACCGTCGATCCACCTACCGATCCGTTCCGGCGCCACCAGGATCTCGCGGCCGCCACCGGCCGCCGGACGGTTCACCGACATGATCTCCTCCTGGGGCCGCCACCGTGGTGGTCCGGGTCGCCGACGATATCCCACCCCGGACACGGCGCGGCCGGCACCGCGATACGCGGTGCCGGCCGTCAGTGGTCCAGCGCTATACGTTGAAGCCGAGGGCGCGCAGTTGTTCGCGGCCCTCCTCGGTGATCTTGTCGGGTCCCCACGGCGGGATCCACACCCAGTTGATCCGGATGTCGCTGCACAGGCCGCCGCCGGGGCCGGTCGTCAGGGCCGACCGGGTCTGGTCCTCGATGACGTCGGTCAGCGGGCACGCCGCCGAGGTGAGCGTCATGTCGAGCGTGGCGACGTTGTCGTCGTCGACGTGGACGCCGTACACCAGGCCGAGATCGACGACGTTGATACCCAGTTCCGGGTCGACGACGTCCTTCATCGCCTCGGTGACGTCGTCCACGGCGGCCTTCTTCACCGGTTCGGCCGGGGTCTCGGCCACGGTGTCGGTATCGCCTTCGGTCATCTGCCCTCTCCGATCTGCTGGGATCCGCTGGCACGGACCGCGGCGTCCTTGAACGCCATCCACGACAGCAGTGCGCACTTCACCCGGGCGGGGAACTTGGACACGCCGGCGAATGCCACCGCGTCCTCCAACACGTCCTCGTCCGGTTCGATTCCGCCGCGGCTGGTCATCAACTCGGAGAAGCTCTCCAGCGTCGACATCGCGTCAGCCAGCGGTTTGTCGTGGACCAGGTCGTACATCACGCTGGCGGACGCCTGCGAGATGGAACAGCCCACGTTGTCGTAGGACACGTCGGCGACCCGGTCGCCGTCCATGTGGACCCGCAACGTGATCTCGTCGCCGCAGGTGGGGTTGACGTGATGCGCCTCCGCCTCGAAGGGCTCACGCAGTCCCCGCCCGTGCGGGTCGCGGTAGTGGTCGAGGATCACTTCCTGATACAACTCGTCGAGCATCAGCCGAACACCTTCCGTGTCTTCTCCAGCCCTGCGACCAGCGCGTCGATCTCGTCGGTGGTGGTGTAGACGTAGAAGGAGGCGCGGGTGGCCGCCGGGACCCCGAAACGGGCGCACACCGGTTTGGCGCAGTGGTGCCCGACCCGCACCTGCACGCCCTCCGAGTCGAGGACCTGCCCGACGTCGTGCGGGTGGATGCCCTCCATGTCGAAGGAGATGGTGCCGCCCCGCCCGATCGGGACCCGGGGCCCCAGGATCGTCAGGCCGGGGACCGTCTCGAGTGCCGCGAGCGCGTACCCGGCCAGTTCCTTCTCGTGCCACTGGACGGCGCGCATGTCCAGGGCGGAGAGGTAGTCCACGGCCACACCGAGTCCGACGGCCTCGGTGATCGGCGGGGTCCCCGCCTCGAACCGGGCCGGAGGCGCCGCGTAGGTGGACCCCTCCATGGTCACGGTCCCGATCATGGATCCGCCCGAGAGGAACGGCGGCATGACCGAAAGCAGTTCGCCGCGCCCCCACAGGACCCCGATGCCGGTGGGTCCGCACATCTTGTGTCCGGTGAACGCCATGAAGTCGACGTCGAGGGCCGACACGTCCACCGGCAGGTGCGGCACCGACTGGGAGGCGTCGAGCAGTACCAGGGCGCCCACCTCGCGGGCACGCCGGACTATCCGCGCGGTCGGGTTGATCGTGCCGAGGATGTTCGACATGTGCACGAACGACACGATCTTGGTGCGTTCGGTGATCAACTCCTCGGTGGCGTCCAGATCGAGCCGCCCGGTGTCGGTGATGCCGAACCACTTCAGGGTCGCGCCGGTACGTTCGCACAACAGTTGCCACGGCACGATGTTGGAGTGGTGCTCCATCTCGGTGATGACGACCTCGTCACCGGGACCGAGCGCGAACCTCGGGTCACCGCCGCGCCCCAGCGACGCCGCCAGCATCGCGTACGACACCAGGTTGATCGCCTCGGTGGAGTTCTTGGTGAACACCACCTCGTCCACCGAGGGGGCGTTGACGAACGCCGCGACCTTGCCGCGCGCGCCCTCGAACGCCTCCGTGGCCTCGGTGCCGAGCGTGTGCACGGCACGGGCGATGTTGGCGTTGTGGGTGGCGGCGAACTCCGCCATCGCGTCGATGACCTGACGGGGCTTCTGCGAGGTGTTGCCCGAGTCGAGGTACACCAGCGGCCGACCGTTGACCCGCCGCGACAGGATCGGGAAGTCCGCCCGGATCGCGGCGGAGTCCAACTCCGGCACGTCCGCCGGGCGGCCCGACGCCGGGGTCACGGTCATGTCAGTCTCCGATCTTGGCGGCACCGGCTCCGGCGGCGTAACGCTCGTAGCCCTCGACCTCCAGCCGCTCGGACAGTTCCGGTCCGCCCTCCTCGACGATCCGGCCGGCGACGAAGACGTGGACGAAGTCGGGCTTGATGTAGCGCAGGATCCGGGTGTAGTGGGTGATGAGCAGGACCCCGGCGCCGGTCTCGGTCTTCGCCCGGTTGACGCCCTCGCTGACGACGCGCAGCGCGTCGATGTCGAGACCGGAGTCGGTCTCGTCGAGGATCGCCATCTTGGGCTTGAGCAGTTCGAGCTGCATGATCTCGTGGCGCTTCTTCTCACCACCGGAGAAACCCTCGTTGACGTTGCGCTGCGCGAACTCCGGGTCCATCTGGAGGTCGGACATCGCGGTCTTGAGGTCCTTCATCCAGGTGCGGAGCTTGGGCGCCTCGCCGTCGATGGCGGTCTTGGCGGTGCGCAGGAAGTTCGACACCGACACGCCCGGCACCTCCACCGGGTACTGCATCGCCAGGAACAGGCCCGCCCGGGCGCGCTCGTCGACGCTCATCTCCAGGACGTCCTCACCGTCGAGGGTGACCGAGCCGCCGGTGATGGTGTACTTCGGGTGACCGGCGATCGAGTACGCCAGCGTCGACTTGCCGGAGCCGTTGGGGCCCATGATGGCGTGGGTCTCGCCGGAGTTGATGGTCAGGTCGACCCCGTGCAGGATCTGCTTGTCCTCACCCTCGCCGACGTTCACCGACACCTGAAGGTCGCGAATGGAAAGCGTGCTCATTGTGAAAAATTCTCCCGATATCTCGTTAGTTCTTGGGGGTGAGGCTCAGATAGACGTCGCCGTCGCGGATCTCGACGGGGTACACCTTCACCGGGACCGTCGCCGGCAGGCCGGTCGGCCGCCCGGTGCGAAGGTCGAACCGGGAACCGTGCAGCCAGCACTCCAGCGTGCAGCCCTCGACGTCCCCCTCCGACAGCGCCACCGCCGCGTGGGAGCACTCGTCGTAGACGGCGAACACCTCGTCACCGGTACGCACGAGGGCGATGGGGATCCCGTCGACCTCGGCGCGGACGGCGGCCTCCTCGGGGAGGTCGGCGACCGGGCAGATCCGGTGGAAGGTGTCGTTGGCGGTCTCCACGGTCACACCCCGACCTCGGCGAGCCGCCGCTCGATGGCCTCGGTCAGCCGGTCCCGCACCGTCTCGATGCCGATGCGTTCCAGCAGACCCGCGAAGAAGCCCCGCACCACCAGGCGGCGGGCGTCCTCCTCCGTGATGCCCCGTGACTGCAGGTAGAACAGCTGCTCGTCGTCGAAGCGTCCGGTGGCGCTGGCGTGTCCGGCGCTGACGATCTCGCCGGTCTCGATCTCCAGGTTGGGGACCGAGTCCGCCTGCGCGCCGTCGGTGAGCACCAGGTTCCGGTTGATCTCGTAGGTCTCGATCTGCTCGGCGATCTTGCGGATCAGCACGTCGCCGACCCAGACCGTGCGGGCGTCACGGCCCTGCAGCGCCCCCTTGTAGTCCACGTGTGAACGGGTGTGCGGCGCGTTGTGGTCGACGAACAACCGGTGTTCGAGGTGCTGCCCCGCGTCGGCGAAGTACAGGCCGTACAGGTCGGCGCCGCCGCCGGTGCCCGCGTAGCGGACGTTGGAGTTCAACCGGACCACGTCGCCGCCCAGCGACACCACGATGTGCCGGTACGACGCGTCACGCCCGACCAGGGCCTCGTGCTGGCCCAGGTGCACCGCGTCGCGGTCCCAGTCCTGCACGCTGACCACGGTGACCTCCGCGCCGTCGCCGACCACGACTTCGAGGTTGGCGGTGTGGACACCGGTCCCCCGGTGGTCCAGCAGGAGGGTCACCTTGGCGAAGGGACCGACGTCCAGGACCACGTGCCCGTTGGAGCGACCGCCCCCGGCCTGCACCGTCACCGCCACGGGGTCGGCCACGACCACCTCGGCGGGCACCTTCACGTGCAGCGCGTCGGCGGTCTCGGCCGAGGCGATCGCCGCGGCGCGGTCACTGGGCACCAGGACGGTGCCTCGGGGGGCCTGTCCCGGCGCGAGCGAGGCGACGGCGACCTCGCCGGGCGCCTCCACCCGGTAGTCGACGGCGCCGGCGCCGGTGGGCTGCCGGTCCAGAGCACCCGCCAGTCGGCGCAGTGGCGTGAACCGCCAGATCTCCTCCCGGCCGTTCGGCATCGGATGGTCGTCTACGTCGAACGACCCGGCCGGGTGCAGATGGCTGGCCACCTCGTCGGTGGTCTCCACCGCACCGGCCACGTTCGGGCGCTGCGCTTCAGGTGCGACTTGCTCGGTCACGGACAACTGACTTCACTCTTTCGTCGTAACGGTCGGACAACGCGGTCTGCTGGGTGGCGGTGACCCGCCGGGTCAGCCGACCGCCCCTTCCATCTGCAGTTCGATCAGGCGGTTGAGCTCCAGTGCGTACTCCATCGGAAGCTCCTTGGCGATGGGCTCGATGAAGCCCCGCACGATCATCGCCATGGCCTCGTCCTCGGTGAGGCCGCGGCTCATCAGGTAGAACAACTGGTCGTCGCTGACCTTCGACACGGTGGCCTCGTGGCCCATCTGCACGTCGTCCTCGCGGACGTCCACGTACGGGTAGGTGTCGGAGCGGGAGATGTTGTCCACCAGGAGCGCGTCGCACTTGACGGTGCTCTTGGAGTGGTGCGAGCCGTCGTTGACCTGCACGAGCCCCCGGTACGAGGTGCGGCCGCCGCCCCGGGCGATCGACTTGGAGATGATCGACGACGAGGTGTGTGGCGCGGCGTGGGTCATCTTGGCGCCGGCGTCCTGGTGCTGGCCCTCACCGGCCATGGCGACGCTCAGCACCTCGCCCTTGGCGTGCTCCCCGGTCATCACGACGGCCGGGTACTTCATGGTGACCTTGGACCCCAGGTTGCCGTCGACCCACTCCATGGTGGCGCCGGCCTCCGCGACGGCCCGCTTGGTGACCAGGTTGTAGACGTTGTTCGACCAGTTCTGGATCGTCGTGTAACGGCACCGGCCGCCCTTCTTGACGATGATCTCCACCACGGCCGAGTGCAGGCTGTCGGAGGAGTAGATCGGGGCGGTGCAGCCCTCCACGTAGTGGACGTAGGCGCCCTCGTCGACGATGATGAGGGTGCGTTCGAACTGGCCCATGTTCTCGGTGTTGATCCGGAAGTACGCCTGCAGCGGGATGTCCACGTGGACGCCCTTGGGGACGTAGATGAACGACCCGCCGCTCCACACCGCGGTGTTGAGCGCGGCGAACTTGTTGTCGCCCACCGGGATGACGGTGCCGAAGTACTCCTTGAAGATCTCCGGGTGCTCCTTGAGGGCGGTGTCGGTGTCGAGGAACAGGACGCCCTTCTCCTCCAGGTCCTCCCGGATCTTGTGGTAGACGACCTCGGACTCGTACTGCGCGGCCACCCCCGCGACCAGCCGCTGCTTCTCCGCCTCGGGGATGCCCAGCCTGTCGTAGGTGTTCTTGATGTCCTCGGGGAGGTCCTCCCACGAGGCGGCCTGCTTCTCGGTGGAACGCACGAAGTACTTGATGTTGTCGAAGTCGATGCCCGACAGGTCCGCGCCCCACGTCGGCATGGGCTTGCGGCCGAACAGCTTGAGCCCCTTCAGCCGCAGGTCGAGCATCCACTGCGGCTCGTCCTTCTTGGCGGAGATGTCCCGTACCACCGCCTCGGAGAGGCCACGCTGCGCCGAGGCGCCGGCCACGTCCGTGTCGGCCCAGCCGTACTCGTACTTCGCCAGCGAGGCCAGCGTCTCCTCCTGGCTCAGGCGGGCGTCGTTGGTGGTGTCAGTCATGGGTTCCTCACCTGCGGCGATTCGATGTGTGCGGTTGTGGACTGTAGCCCGGCTGCGGAGGCACCCGGGATGTAGGTGGTGCAGACGCCGTCCCCGTTGGCGATCGTGGCCAGTCGTTGCACGTGGTGACCGACCAGCCGGCCGATCACCTGGGTCTCGGCCTCGCACAGCTGCGGGAACTCGGCGGCGACGTGCGCCACCGGGCAGTGGTGCTGGCACAACTGCCCGCCGTTGGCGAGCGCCTTGGCGGTGGCCACGTATCCTTCGGCCGACAGTGCGCGCGCGAGCGCGGAGGCGCGGGCGACCGGGTGGTCGTCGGCGCCGTCCATCGCGGTGCGGCACCGCTCCTCGAGCGGCGCCACCTGCTCGGCGGCGAACGCGCTCACCGCGGCGGGTCCGCCGTGGCGGTGTATCCACCGCAGCGCCTGGGTGGCCATGTCGTCGTAGTGGTGCCCGAAGGTCTCACGGGCGGCCTCGGTGAGCCGGTACGTGCGGGCCGGGCGGCCCCTCCCCCTGCCCGCGGCGGCCTGCGGCTCGCGGTGTTCCACGAGTCCGTCGGCGGCCATGGCGTCGAGGTGCCTGCGCACCGCGACCTGGCTGATCCCCAGTGCGGCGGCGAGCTGCCGGGCGGTGGCCCGGCCGTTTTCGAGCAGCAGTTCGGCGACCCGCTGACGGGTCTGCCCGTCAGGGGTTCCGCAGCCGGAGGGCTGCCGGGTCGCCTCGTTTTCCACAACCCAAGTGTTGCTTATTTCGCTTCGGGCCGCCAACCGGGGGTCAGTGAGCCAGGACACGCCCGTATCGTGAACACGTGTCACCAATGTGGGTGCGGCGGCTGAGTCTGCTCAACGTCGTCGTCAACGTCATGATCGTGGTAACCGGAGGGGCCGTCCGCCTCACCGGTTCGGGCCTGGGTTGCCCGAGCTGGCCGAACTGCCAGCCGGGGGCCTTCCACGTCACGCCCGCGATGGGCATTCACGGCTACATCGAGTGGGGCAACCGGCTGTTCGGGGTCGTGGTCGGCGTCGTCGCCGCCGCGACCTTGCTGGCGACCATTCTGCGGCGACCGCGCCGGGCCTCACTGATCCGGCCCGCCCTGCTGGTGGCCGTCGGCGTGCCCGCCCAGGCCCTCATCGGCATGATCACCGTGGAGACCGGCCTGAATCCGTGGGTCGTGAGCTGCCACTTCCTCGTGACCATCGCCGTGCTCGCGGCCGCCTACACCGGGTATGTGCGCGCCGGTGAACCCGACGGCGAGGCCCGCCCGGTGGTCCCCGGCCCGTTCCGGCTGCTGGCGGCGTTCGTGGTCGCCGCCGCCCTGGTGACGATCGTCGTGGGTGTGCTGGTGACCGGCAGCGGCCCCCACGCCGGTGATCCCGCGTCGCCCCGCATCCCCCTGGACTCGGCGCTGCTCGCCCAGTTGCACGCCGACTCGGTGTTCCTGCTGATCGGCCTGACGGTGGGCGCGGTCCTGGCCGCCGCGGCGCTCCGGGCACCTCGACGGGTCCGGACCGCGCTGTGGGTGCTGACCGCCGTCGAGATCGGTCAGAGCGTCATCGGTTTCGTGCAGTTCTTCACCGGATTGCCGGTGATCCTGGTCGGCGCGCACATGCTGGGGGCGGCACTGCTGTGGCTCGCCGCGCTGCACGTGCTCCTCACCTGCCGGGAGCGGACGGGTGCCCCGGAGGTGCCCGCGCAGGAGCGCCGGGTGGCGACCGAGGCCGAGCCCGAGGCCGCCGCCACGCCCTGACGACGACCCTGCAGGTTATCGCCAGGTTCATCGCGTACCCTTCGGCGGCGTGGCGCTCTCCCCCGACACCTTTTCGACCGGTTCCCGCACGTCACACGGCCCGTGGTCGCTCTCATGGCGCTCGGCGGTGTCGGTGTGGCGGCGCGTGACCCACAACCGTCGCGTCCTGACGGTCCTGGCCGTGGTGGTGGCCGCGTTGGCCGCCGTCAGCGTCGCCAACCGGCTCGGCCCGGGTCACACCGGCACGGTCGTCGAACCGGTGGTCGCGCTCGGACTGATCCTGCTGGCGCGGCGCAGCGGTCTCACCTGGCACGATCTGGGCCTATCACGCCGCACCTGGTGGCGCGGCCTGAAGTACGCCCTGGTGGCGGTGGCGGCCGTGGCCGTGGTCTACCTGGTCGCGGTGGCCGTGCCGGTGACCCGCCAGGCGTTCCTGGACGGGCGTTACCAGCTTCCGGCGGGCGCGGCCCTGCTGACGGCACTGGTGTTCATACCGTTGGGCACCATCCTGTTGGAGGAGGTCGTCTTCCGGGGTGTCCTGTTGGGACTACTCGGTCGCCACCGCAACGGCTGGCTCGCCGTGTCGATCTCGTCGGTGCTGTTCGGCCTGTGGCACATCCTCCCGGCCGCGGCACTGGGCGCGAACCGACTGGTGACCGTGGTCCTGGGTTCGGGGCCGGGGGCACGGATCGTGTTGATCGCCGGAGTGGTCGCCTTCACCGGGCTGGCCGGATGGCTGCTGTGTGAACTGCGCCGCCGCTCCGGGAGCGTGATCGCGGCGGCGGGCCTCCACTGGGCCACGAACGGGCTGGGCGTCCTGGTGACCAGTCTGCTGTGGTCGGCCAGGGTGGTGTGATCAGCCGGCCAGCCGTGCCGTGATCGCCGCCGCCACGCGGTGGGCGGCGGGCGGATCCCAGCCGAGGAACAGCGACGGCTCCGCCACCTCGACCTCCAGCACGACGGTTCCCACGGCCGACTCCACCAGGTCGACCCGGCCGTAAAGCAGCGGTACGCCGTCGGTGGGGACGGCGGCCAGCGCGCGTGCGGCGAGGTCCCGCTCGGCGTCGGTGGCCGTGGTGGCGGTGATCCGTTCCGACTTGTACAGCGACTCCATGCCACGGTAGGGGCCGTCCAGCATCGCGCCCTTGCGGATGGCGTGCGAGTAGGTCCCGCCCAGGAACATCAGGGCCTTCTCGCCGTTGACGTCGACGTCCGGTTGGTACGGCTGCGCGAGCACCGTCGCGCCACCGCGGTGCAGTCGGTGGACGTGTTCGTGTGCCTGGCGGTTCTGCTCGGGGTCGTCCATCACGTAGCGGCCGGCGTTACGGCTGCCCGCACCGACGGCGGGTTTGAGTACCCACTCGCCGACCGACGGCAGTGCGATCCCGCCCCCGGGTGGCAGCCGGGTCGTCGGCACCACCGGCACGCCCGCCGCCGCGAGGTCGACGAGGTACCGCTTGTCGGTGTTCCACTCCAGGACCGGCGCCGGGTTGGCGAGCCGGGGTACGCGTCTCGACCAGGCGAGGAACTCGTCGCGGCGTTCGGGGTAGTCCCAGGGGCAACGGATCACCGACAGGTCGAACTCCGACCAGTCCACCCGCGGGTCGCTCCACACCGCCGGAACCGCCTCCACTCCCGACTCCCGCAGGGCCGGCAACAGGCGCGCCTCGTCGGGGTCGAGCTCGGGCAGGGCGTCACAGGTGACGATCGCGACGGTCGGCATTCACACACACGTCCTTCAAGGGGGTGGCCTTCAAAGGGTGGTCTTCGAGACCTCGGCCGTGGGGGATACGGCGGTCGGCCACCGTCACAGCAGGAACGAGTCCACGGCGACGGCGACGAACAGCAGGGTGAGGTAGGAGGTCGACCAGTGGAACAACCGCATCGGCTTGACGGGTTCGCCCCGGCGGGCCCGGCCGTGCATGCGGTGGGCCTCCACGCAGAACATCCCGCCGGTGACCAGGGCGACGGCGCCGTAGAGCGGGGTCGTCGCCAACGGCCACAACGCCAGCGAGGTGGCGAGGGTCAGCCAGGCGTACACCACCGACTCCAGGCCGACCCGCCGCAGTGACGCCACCACCGGCAGCATCGGGATCCCGGCCGCCGCGTAGTCGTCCTTGTACTTGATCGCCAGTGCGTAGAAGTGCGGCGGCTGCCAGAAGAAGACGACCGCGAAGAGCAGCCACGCCTCCCAGGACAGACCGCCGGTGACGGCCGCCCACCCGATCAGCACCGGCGCGGCACCGCACACCCCGCCCCACACGGTGTTGGCCGCGGTGGTGCGCTTGAGCCACATCGTGTAGACGACGTCGTAGTAGGCGATCGCGCCGAGCGTCAGCAACGCGGCCAACATGTTGGTGGTCGCCCAGATGAGGGCGACCGACACGACGCCCAGGATCAGCCCGAACACCAGCGCGTTGACCGGCGGGATCGCGTGCTGCGGGATCGGGCGTCGCGACGTCCGCCGCATGAGCTGGTCGATGTCGCGGTCGATGTAGCAGTTGAGCGCGTTCGCGGCACCGGCCGCCATGGCACCGCCGACCACCACGATCAGGACGGTCAGCAGGTCGGGCAGTCCGTCGCGGTGCAGCCGGGCGGCCAGGAACATCGCCGGGACCGCGGTGATGAGCAGCAGCTCCACGATCCGGGGCTTGGTCAACGCGATGTACGCCTTGACGACCGCGCCCACGGGGGGCCGCCCCGGTGGCGTCGGCGGCTGTCCGCCCGACCCGGTGGTGATGATCAGCGTTCGCGGCGCGGTGTCGGCCGCCCGGGGGGCGACGTCGCTCGCGGACATCAAATTTCTACGCATCGTGGAAGAGCGTATTAGCACCTGGTTCAGGTGTGCTGGCGGGGTTGGGGATCGTCGGCCGCGTCGCATCACCGGTACACCGCCTGGCCTGCGGCCGGGGTGGCCGGGCGCCGGCGCGGCGGGTGCCCGGGGCCGGGCGGGTGGCCCGGCTCACCGTGACCGCATCACCCTTTCGGGGTAGGAGGTCCTCATGGGCTGCATCACGTGTCCGACCGGGCGGCGCCGTACGGGGCTGGTCGGGACGGGTGTGTCCGGTGGTGGGGCGTCCGCCGATCGCGAACTTCCGGTCACGGTGCGCCGGTCGGGCGATCCCGGTGGGTATCGTCTTGCGTGTCTGTTGTCGTTGCCTTGAGGAGGCGTACCGGTGTCTACTGCGGCATTTGATTGGTCCGAACTAGATCAGCGGGCGGTGGACGCCGTGCGGGTCCTCGCGATCGACGCGGTGGAGAAGGCGGGCAACGGGCACCCGGGGACCGCCATGAGTCTCGCGCCGGCCGCGTACCTGCTGTTCCAGCGCGTGATGCGTCACGACCCGTCCGATCCGGACTGGGCGGGCCGCGACCGGTTCGTACTGTCGGCCGGCCACTCCAGCCTGACGTTGTACATTCAGCTCTACCTGTCGGGGTACGGCCTGGAGCTGGACGATCTGAAGTCCCTCCGCCAGTGGGGGTCCAAGACCCCCGGCCACCCCGAGCACGGCCACACGGTGGGCGTGGAGACCACGACGGGTCCGCTGGGCCAGGGCATCGCCAACGCCGTCGGCATGGCCATGGCCGCCCGCCGGGAACGCGGCCTGTTCGACCCGGACGCCGCTCCGGGCAAGTCGCCGTTCGACCACCACGTCTACGTGATCTGCTCCGACGGGGACATCCAGGAGGGCATCAGCCACGAGGCCAGTGCGCTCGCCGGTGTCCAGGAGCTGGGCAACCTCGTGATGATCTACGACCAGAACGAGATCTCGATCGAGGACGACACCCGGGTGGCGCTGGCCGAGGACGTCGCCGCCCGGTACGACGCGTACGGGTGGCACACCCAGACGGTGGACTGGCGCGGTGACGGCGACTACCACGAGAACGTCGCGGAACTGTTCGAGGCGTTGGAGGCGGCCAAGGCGGTCACCGACAAGCCGTCGTTCATCGCGTTGCGGACGATCATCGGCTGGCCCGCGCCCACCAAGCAGAACACCGGCGGCATCCACGGTTCCAAGCTGGGCGCCGACGAGGCCGCCGCGACCCGGCAGATCCTCGGCTACGACGCCGACGGCGCGTTCGACGTGCCCGCCGAGGTGCTGGCCCACGCCCGTGAGGTGCGGGCACGCGGCAAGGCCGCCCGGCAGGCGTGGCAGTCGGAGTTCGACGCCTGGGCCGAGGCGAACCCGGAGCGCAGGGAACTGCACCACCGGATCTCCCGCCGGGAACTCCCGGCCGGGTGGACCGACGCCCTGCCCCACTTCGAGGCCGACGAGAAGGGCGTGGCGACCCGCGCGGCGTCGGGGAAGGTGTTGACGGCCCTGGCCGGGACGCTGCCGGAGCTGTGGGGCGGTTCCGCCGACCTCGCCGGCAGCAACAACACCACCATGGAGGGCGAGCCGTCCTTCCTCCCCACCGAACGCGCCAGCAAGAAGTTCCCCGGCAACCCCTACGGCAGGACTCTCCACTTCGGAATCAGGGAACACGCCATGGCGGCGATCTGCAACGGGATCGCCCTTCACGGCGGCACCCGCCCGTACGGCGGCACCTTCCTGGTGTTCAGCGACTACATGCGGCCCGCCGTCCGGCTGGCGGCGCTCATGCACGCCCCCGTGGTGTTCGTGTGGACGCACGACTCGATCGGTCTGGGCGAGGACGGCCCCACCCACCAACCGGTGGAGCACCTGGCGGCCCTGCGGGCCATCCCAGGCCTCGACGTGGTGCGTCCCGCCGACGCCAACGAGACGGTGTGGGCGTGGCGGGCGGCGCTGGAGCACAACGACCGTCCCACCGGGCTGGCGTTGACCAGGCAGAACGTTCCCACGCTGGACCGTTCGAAGCTGGGTTCGGCCGAGGGTGTCCTCAAGGGCGGCTACATCCTGGCCGACGCCGACGCCGCCGAACCGCAGGTCATCCTGATCGCCACCGGCAGCGAGGTCGCGCTGGCGCTGGAGGCGCGGGAACGCCTGGAGTCCGAGGGCGTCGCCACCCGGGTCGTGTCGATGCCGTGTCGGGAGTGGTTCGACGCGCAGGACGCCGCCTACCGTGACAGCGTGCTGCTGCCGACGGTGAAGGCACGGGTCAGCGTGGAGGCCGGCATCGCGATGCCGTGGCGCGACCTCATCGGTGACGCCGGTGTCGCGGTGAGCCTGGAGCACTTCGGGGCCAGCGCGCCCTACGAGAGGCTGTTCGCCGAGTTCGGGTTCACCGTCGACCACGTGGTGACGGCGGCACGGCAGTCGCTGGCCAACGTGGCGTGAGCCCGGGACGTCAACACTAAGGAGCTTTCAATGTCGAAGGATCGTCTGGGAGACCTGTCGGCCGCCGGTGTGGCCGTGTGGCTGGACGACATCTCCCGTCAACGACTGTCGTCGGGGAACCTCGCGGAACTGCGGGACGACCGGCACGTCGTGGGCGTCACGAGCAACCCGACAATCTTCGCCAACGCGATCTTCGCGGGCGACGACTACCAGACCCAGTTGCAGGAACTGCGGCTGCGGGGCGTGTCGGTGGACGAGGCCGCCAGGGCCGTCACCACGTACGACGTGCGGTGGGCCTGCGACGTCCTGCGCACCGTCTACGACTCCTCCGGGGGCGTCGACGGCCGGGTGTCGATCGAGGTGGACCCCCGTCTGGCGCACGACACCGAACGCACCGTCGCCGAGGCCAAGGCACTGTGGTGGGCGGTCGACCGCCCGAACCTGTTCATCAAGATCCCGGCGACCACCGCAGGGCTTCCCGCCATCAGCGCGGTCCTGGCGGAGGGCATCAGCGTCAACGTCACGCTCATCTTCGGGCTCGACCGCTACAAGCAGGTGATGGACGCCTTCTTCGAGGGCATGGAACGCGCGCACAAGGCGGGCCACGACCTGTCGACGATGGCGTCGGTGGCGTCGTTCTTCGTGTCCCGGGTGGACACCGAGATCGACAAGCGGCTCGACGCCATCGGTGGCGAGGCCGCCACCGCCGCCAAGGGCAAGGCCGCGGTGGCCAACGCCCGGCTGGCGCACAAGGCGTACACCGAGGCGTTCGACTCGCCCCGCTGGCACGCCCTGGCGGGCGCCGGGGCGCTGCCGCAGCGTCCGCTGTGGGCCTCGACGTCGTCGAAGAACCCGGACTACAAGGACACCATGTACGTGGAGGACCTGGTCGTCCCCGGATCGGTGAACACGATGCCGCAGGCGACACTGGACGCGTTCGCCGACCACGGTGAGGTCTCCGGCGACACCGTCTCGGGCAACTACACCGAGGCCGCCGCCGTGATGGACTCGCTCGCGGCGCTGGGCGTCGACTACCGGGACGTCATCGAGACCCTGGAACGCGAGGGGGTCGAGAAGTTCGCCAAGAGCTGGGACGAGCTCCTCGACGGCGTCAGCGAGGCCCTGGCCGAGCAGGCACGGAGCTGACATGGCCGAGACTCGAATGGACGCCGCGGGCGGACTCTCCGTCACCACCGGCGTCGATGTGGACGACGCGGTGCGGCGACTCGTCGGCGACGACGTGCCGCGCCGGCTCGCCGCCGCCGACGCCACCCTGTGGGGCCCGGAGGCGGAGGCCGAGGCGGCGATCCGGCTGGGATGGGTGGACACGTTCACCCGCAGCCGCCGGCTGCTCCCCGAACTCGCCCGGGTGCGCGACGCCCTGGCCGGTTCGGGCGTCGACCGGGTGGTGCTGGCGGGCATGGGCGGATCGTCGCTGGCGCCGGAGGTGATCTGCCGGACCCTCGACCGGCCGTTGACGGTCCTCGACACCACCGATCCGGGTCAGATCCGCGACGCCCTGGCCGCCGCGCCGCTGGAACGTACCGTCGTGGTGGTGTCCAGTAAGTCGGGCGGCACCGTGGAGACCGAGTCGCTGCGCCGGGTGTGGGTGCAGGCGTTCACCGACGCGGGTATCGCCGACGTGGGCGGGCACTTCGTCGTGGTGACCGATCCCGCCTCGCCTCTGGAGCAGCTGGCCACCGCGATGGGCGCACACGTGTTCCTGGCCGACCCGGACGTGGGTGGCCGCTATTCCGCCCTCACCGCGTTCGGACTGGTACCGGCCGCGTTGGCGGGTGTCGACGTCGCCGAACTGCTCGACGACGCGGAGACGTTCGCCGCCACTCTGGCCGCCGATCCGCCCGAGAACCCGGCCCTGCTGTTGGGGGCGCTGCTGGCGTCGCGTCCCACGTTCAGCATCGCCGACGACGGCAGTGGCATCGTCGGCCTGGGCGACTGGGTGGAGCAACTGCTGGCCGAGTCCACCGGCAAGGGCGGCACGGGAGTCCTCCCGGTGGTCGTCGAGTCGCCCGACGCGCCCGGTGCGCGCGCCGACGGCGTGCTCTCGGTGCTGGTGGGCGGTGCCAAGCCGCCGGGGTTCCCCGGTGGTTCCCGCCCCGAGGCACCGGACGTGGCGGTCAACGGGCCACTGGGCGCGCAGTTCCTGTGCTGGGAGGCGGCCACCGCGTTCGCCGGGCGGCTGTTGGGAATCGACCCGTTCGACCAGCCCAACGTCGCCGAGAGCAAGGACAACACCAAGCGCATCCTCGAATCGGGTGTCCCGGCGGAGGAACCGGCGTTCCGTGACGGCACGGTGGAGGGCTTCGGCACCGACGCCGGCGACCTGACGGCCGCGCTACGGGACCTGGCCGGGCAGGTCGGCCCGGAGGGGTACCTGGCCGTCATGGCGTACCTGGACCGCGAGGGCGACGCCGAGGCCGCCGGCCTGCGGCGGCTCCTCGCGCGGGTCGTCGACGCCCCCGTGACGTTCGGGTGGGGACCGAGGTTCCTGCACTCCACCGGTCAGTTCCACAAGGGGGGCCGCCCGACGGGCGTCTTCCTCCAGATCACCGCCGACCCGGGGTCTCCGCTGGAGGTTCCCGGGCGTCCCTACGACTTCGCGCGGCTTCAGGAGGCGCAGGCCGCGGGAGACCGGCAGGCGCTTCGGGATCGCGGGCGCCCACTGCTGTGGCTGCGGTTGAGCGACCGCGGCGACGGAATCCGACGACTGGCGGCCGCCGCCGAGGAGATCAGCCGATCGTGACCGATTCGATGGTGGGCGGCAACCCGCTGCGTGACCCGCAGGACCGCAGGCTGCCCCGTATTCCGGAACCCTGTGCCCTGGTCATATTCGGTGTGACCGGTGACCTGGCGCGTAAGAAGCTCGTCCCGGCGGTGTACGACCTGGCGAACCGGGGGATGCTTCCCGCGGCCTTCGTCATCCTGGGCTTCGCCCGGCGGGACTGGGAGCACGGTGAGTTCGAGCAGCTCGCCCGCGACGCCGCCAAGGCGCACTGTCGTACCCCGTGGCGGGAGGACGTCTGGCAGCGTCTCGCGGGCAGTTTCAAGTTCGTGCCGGGCTCCTTCGACGACGACGAGGCCTTCGACACCCTGACCCACACCCTGGACGAGTTGCGGGCGTCGCACGCCATCAACGGCAACGCCGCGTTCTACTTCTCGATCCCGCCCGCGGCCTTCCCGGTGGTCCTGCGGCAGCTCGGCCGTACCGGCGCCGCCGACAACAGCGTGTCGGGCGGGTGGCGGCGCGTCGTGGTGGAGAAACCGTTCGGCAACGACCTCCAGTCCGCCCGCGAGCTGGACGACCTCGTCGACGACGTGTTCACCGCCGAGGACGTGTTCCGCATCGACCACTACCTCGGCAAGGAGACGGTGCAGAACATCCTCGCGCTGCGCTTCGCCAACGCGCTGTTCGAGCCGGTCTGGAACTCGCACTACGTGGACTCGGTCCAGATAACGATGGCCGAGGACGTGGGCATCGGCTCGCGTGCCGGTTTCTACGACACCGCCGGTGCCGCGCGTGACGTCCTGCAGAACCACCTGCTGCAACTGCTGGCGTTGACGGCGATGGAGGAGCCGGTGAGTTTCGGCGCCGAGGAGATCCGCACCGAGAAACTGAAGGTGCTGCGGGCGATCACGCTTCCGGAGGACCTGACGACCGGTGCGGTGCGCGGCCAGTACACCGCCGGGTGGGTGGCCGGCAGCGAGGTGCGCGGCTATCTGGCGGAGGAGAACATCCCCGCCGACTCCACCACCGAGACGTACGTGGCGGTGCGCCTGGGCGTGCAGAACCGCCGGTGGGCGGGTGTCCCGTTCTACCTGCGCACCGGTAAACGGCTGCCGCGGCGGGTGACGGAGATCGCGGTGGTGTTCAAACGGGCGCCGCATCTTCCGTTCCACGACTACGACATCGAGACCCTGGGGCAGAACCAGTTGGTGATCCGTGTCCAGCCGGACGAGGGCGTGACCGTCAAGTTCGGTTCGAAGGTCCCGGGCACCGGCATGGAACTGCGTGACATCTCGATGGACTTCCACTACGGCGAGGCGTTCACCGAGTCCTCGCCGGAGGCGTACGAACGCCTGATCCGTGACGTGCTGCTGGGCGACAAGACCCTGTTCCCCGACGCGGCGGAGGTCGAGGCCAGTTGGGCGGTCGTGGACCCGCTCGAACGTTTCTGGGCGGACCGCAAGCCGGAGCCGTACGCGGCCGGGTCCTGGGGTCCGCAGGCCGCCGACGAGATGCTGTCCGCCGACGGCCGCGCCTGGCGGCGGGCATGACGACGAGGAGACGACTGTGATCGCCCTGTGGGACACCACCGCCACCGAGGTCGTGTCGGCGTTGGCGTCGGAACGCCATTCGTCCGGTGGGACGAGTGGCCTCGCCCTGAACCTGGTCGTCATCGTCGACGAGAAGGGGGAACGGGAGGCCGAGGCCGCCCTGACCCTGGCGGCACAACAGCATCCGTGCCGACTGCTCATCGTGGTGCGGCGTGACGACCATCAGGGTCAGCCGCGACTGGACGCCGAGATCGTGGTGGGCGGCCGGCTGGGTCCGTGCGAGGCCGTCGTGATGCGGGTCTACGGGCCGTTGGCGCACCACGCCGAGTCGGTGGTCATGCCGCTGTTGGCCCCGGACGTGCCCGTGGTGACCTGCTGGTTCGTGCCGCCGCCGCAGCGCACGGCCGAGGACCCGCTCGGCGCGTTCGCGGAGCGCCGCATCAGTTACAGCGCCCGTTCGCAGGACGCCCTGGAGGCGCTGCGTTCGCGGGCGGACGACTACTCCCCGGGCGACACCGACCTGTGCTGGACCAGGATCACGTACTGGCGGTCCCTGATCGCCAGCGCGTTCGACACCGCGTCGGCCCCCGCCGCGTCGGTGCGGATCACCGCCGACGCCTCGGACCCGAGCGCGGTACTGCTGGCGGGCTGGTTGACGGTGCGGCTGGGGGTCACCCCGGTCATCGACGACACCCCGGTCCACCGCAACAGCGAGCACCTGCCCGCGATCAAGGCGGTGGCGATCACCCTCGCCAACGGCGACGACATCGCCATCAGCCGTAGCGACGAGGGGCACACCCAGTTGCGGCGGACCGGCTTCCCGGATCGTTCCCAGATCCTCAACGGCCGCACACTCGGTGAGTTGCTGGCCGAGGAGCTGCGGCATCTGGACCCGGACCAGCCGTACGCGGCGGCGTTGGCGAGCTGCACGGCCGATCCCGCGCTGTGCGGCGGGTCGGAGAAGGAGGCCGCGTCGTGACCTCCAGCGTGGTGGTGCATCCGGACCCCGACGTGCTGGTGGAGTCGGTGGCGGCGCGCCTGGCGATCCGGATCGCCGACGCCCAGGCGGCCCGTGGACTGGCGTGTGTCGCCCTCACCGGGGGCCGCGTCGCGGCCCGTATCCACCGGGCGCTGCGGGACAGCCCGATGCGGCACGCCATCGACTGGTCGGCGGTGGAGTTCTGGTGGGGGGACGAGCGGTTCCTGCCCTCGGGTGACCCGGACCGCAACGAGACGCAGGCGCGGGAGGCGTTGCTCGACCACCTTCCGGTCGATCCGGCCCGCGTGCATCCGATGCCCGCGTCCGACGGTGAGGACGGTGACGATCCCGAGGCCGGTGCGGCGCGCTACGCCGCGGCCCTGGCCGACTCCGCCGGGCATTCCGGTGACCCGGTCCCGCGGTTCGACGTGGTGATGCTCGGCGTGGGTGAGGACGCGCACGTGGCGTCGGTCTTCCCCGGGCAACCCGCCGTGTACGAGGAGCGCAGCGTGGTGGCGGTGCGCGGCGCCCCGAAACCGCCGCCGGTGCGGGTCACCCTCACGTTCGACGCGATCAACAACGCCGAGGAGGTGTGGCTCGTCGCCTCGGGTGGCGCCAAGGCCGACGCGGTCGCGCTCGCGTTGTCCGGTGCCGGCCCCAGGCAGGCGCCGGCGGCCGGTGTGGCCGGTACGGGCCACACCCGTTGGCTGCTCGACCGGGCGGCCGCGGCGGCGCTTCCGAGCCGGTTCCGCAGTCTGCGCCGGTGACCCACGGATTGAGACGGGGCGGGACACCGGATGGTGTCCCGCCCCGTTCGGTTCAGGCGGCGGCCTCTCGGGAGGCCCGCAGGTTGGCCAGGGCCTCGGCGAGCAGGGCCTCGCCTTCGGCGGCCGAGCGGCGCTCCATCACATAGGCCAGGTGGGTCTTGTAGGGCCGCGAGGTGGGACGTTCCGGTGGGGACTCCGGGTCCGTTCCGGCGGGCAGACCACAGCGCCGGCATTCCCACGTGGTGGGGATCTCGGCGCGGATGGCGAACGAGGGACGGGTCTGATGGCCGTTGGCGCACCAATAGTCCACGAACTGGCGGGGGGCGGGTTCGCCGCGTTCCGGCATGCTCGCCGGCCTGCCGCCGACCCGGGTGCCTCGTATGGCGTTTCCACTGACCATTACTGAGTTGCTCCTTCACAGGGGGGCGCTGTGTGGGGCTGTCGATCCGATGGACGGGGGATCCACCATTGACCGATCGTCGGATGTCCGACCGACGTTGAGTCTATGACGTGGAACACGCATCCGCCAGTGCCGATGCCGGGTTTATTTCGGCCGGGTGGGTGTCGGCGCAGTTGGGGCCGGGAACGGCCGGAGGCTTCAGGGGGGGTGGAACGGCCGGAACCCCGGCGCCGTCGGGACGGTGCCGGGGTTCCGGTCAAGCAGTGTGCCGTCACACGGCGGTGAGGGTCCGCAGCACGACGCCGAAGCCGATGATCGAGGCCAGCCAGATCACGCCGACGACGACGGTGATCCGGTCGAGGTTCTTCTCGGCCACCGACGATCCCGACAGGTTCGACGTCACGCCGCCGCCGAACATGCTGGACAGGCCGCCACCCTTGCCGCGGTGCAACAGAACCAACAGAATCAGCGCGGCGCTGGTCAGAACCAGGGCCCCGACCAGTACATAGGTGATCACCTGCAACATAACGGTTTCCGAGGTCCTCTCAATGGCTAACCGTTGACGTCGCCACGGTTTCGCCTGCTAACGGTTGTCGATTCGGTGGCGAGCATACCGCAACGCGCGCCACGGCCGGTCACTCCGTGTCCGCCGCCACTCCCAGGGAGGAGATGTCGACCGAACCCCACTGCGCGTTCAGGAATCCGCCTCTGACGTTCGCGCCGCACAGGGAGATGACCTTGATGTAGGCGATGGGGATGTTGACGGCGAGTTCCTGGATCGCCTGGTCGACCTCGCCCCACATCCGGTACGACTCGGTGAGGTCGGCCTCCGCCGAGGCGGCGTCGATCATGGCGTTGATGTCGGGGTCGTCCAGCCGCGCGTAGTTGGAGTTGGCGCCCTCGATGAGGAGGTCGCCGTGGAACAGGGCGGGCAGCGTCCCGGAGCCGCCGGGCCAGTCGGGTACCCAGCCGGCCAGCACCATGTCGTGCTGGTTCTCCGCGAAGTTCAGCTCGTCGAAGAAGTTGTTCGGCGAGATCATGTTGAGCCGCACGGTGATCCCGAGGCGACTGTACGTGTCCACTATGGTCTGGGCGGTACGGTTGCCGGTGGGGGTGTCGGCGGCGTCCAGGGTCAGCGTGGTGGGGCAGTCGGCGCCGTCCAGCAGCTCCTGCGCCTTGGTCAGATCCCCCTCGGGCGAGTTCTTCAAGCCGTACACGTCGAAGTCCTTGTGGCCGGGATCGTCCGGCGGGATCATCGTGTAGGCGTAGTCGCCGAAGATCTCACCGCCGTGGACGTCCTGGTACTTGCGCTTGTTGAAGCCGTACACCAACGCCTGGCGGCATTCCGGCTGCGTGATCGTCTCGGTGTTGAGCGCCAGATAGCTGATGGCGCTGGTCTGCCCGTTCACCGTCTGCGACATGAGTTGCGCGTCGTTGACGACCTGTTGCACGTAGTTGGCCGGGACGTTCTCGTACATGACCGCGTTGGCGTAGTCGGGGTTCTCCGCGATTATCTGCTGCGCCGCGTACTCACGGTCGATACCGAGCGCGAACTCGACCCGGTCCGGTTTCGCCTCGCGCACCGGGTCGGTCTCGGCGTCCCACTGGTCGTTGCGTTCGAAGACCGCGATCCCCGGCTCGCCCTCGACGGCCTCCCGGTACTCGGTCAGCTTGTAGGGCCCGGTCGCCACCGGCCGGTAGTCGCCCCAGGTGTCGGCCGAGGCGGGCACCGGGGAGAACGCCGTCATCGCCACCGCGGAGGGGAAGTTGGCGGTGGGTTGCTTCAGTTTGAACCGGATGGTGCGCTCGTCGACGCAGGTGACGCCGGGGATGTCCACGTCACCGTCGGTGCGGGGACCCGCGTAGTCCTCCGGCGCGTCGAGCCAGGCGACCGGCCACGGTGGACCACCGGTGATCTGGGCGTCCTCGTTGCGGACGTCGAAGTTCCGCAGTACGCCGTAACGGACGTCCTGACAGGTGACCGTCTCTCCGGTCTCCCACTTCACGCCCTCACGCAGGGTGAACTCCCACACCGAGTTGTCCCGGTTGGGGCGGCCGGTGTCGGTGGCGAGATCACCGACGAGTTCCGCGCCCTCCGCCCCGGGGGCCGCCTTGAAACTCGTCAACGTCCGGGTGATCAGTTTGGACACGTTCATCACGTCGGTGACGTAGATGCGTTGCGGGTCGAGTGACTCGAACCCACCCACCTGGGTCAGGATCTTCACCGTACCGCCGACACCGGGTTCGTCCCCGACGCCGGACGGCGCGGGTTCCTCGGACGTGCAGGCGGTGGAGAGCGTCACCACCAGCAGGGCGGCGGCCGCCGCCCGCGTCGTACGGCCGCGACGGCGGCGCGTCGAGATACCTCGCATCGAAACACTCCTGAAGGGGGTCAATCAGGACGGTCAGCAAAGCGCCCACCACTGGTGATGACACACTCTAAGTGCTTCTGAAGGCACGGGGGCGGCACCCCGGTGAAGATAACGGAACGGCGTACACGGCATCACCATTCGTATCCGATTCGGCTCCGGGCACCGGTACGGTGTGAAACCGCAGTTCCGGGGAGGTATCCGGCGCTCCCGGCCGGTCCCGTGACGCCCCGGAGCATCCCGCGAACCGGAACGGTCACGGGTCTCCGCGTCCGGCCGGTGTGGCGCGACACACTCTCCGGAGTCGGATCCGCCGCCGATTCCGGCCGGGCGTCCGGATTCCGGGAACCGAACGGGCGACCCCGATCGAAGCCGCCGGGCCGACCCGTACGGATCGTCCGGCGGCCTCGCGTGGTCAGCCGCCGGTGGTGTGCTCCGGGAACCGGCACAGCCGGGCGAACTCCTCGGCGTCGATGCTCGCGCCACCGACCAGGGCTCCGTCGATGTCGGCCTCGGCCATGATCGCGGCGACGTTGGACGCCTTCACCGAACCGCCGTAGAGCAGCCGCACCGTCTGGGCCACCTCCCCGAAGCGGGAGGCCAGTTCGGCGCGCAGCGCCCCGATTACCTCCTGGGCGTCGGCGGGCGTGGCGGTCCTTCCGGTGCCGATCGCCCACACCGGTTCGTAGGCGATGACGACCTCGCCGACCTGCTTGGCGTCCAGGCGATCCAGGCCCGCGAGCATCTGGGCGACGGTGTGGGCCACCTGCCCGCCGGCCTCCCGCACGTCCAGTCCCTCACCGACGCACAGGATCGGCGTGATGCCGTTGGCCAGCGCCGCGCGGACCTTTCCGGCGACCAGCTCGTCGTCCTCGGCGTGGTACTGCCGCCGCTCCGAGTGGCCGACGACGACGTACCCGCATCCGAGCTTCGCCAGCATGGCACCGGAGACCTCGCCGGTGTAGGCGCCGGACGGGTGTGTCGACAGGTCCTGCGCGCCGTAACCCAGCAGCAGGTTGTCGCCGGTGATGAGCGTCTGCACACTGCGGATGTCCACATAAGGCGGTAGTACGACCACCTCCACGTCCGACAACTGCTTCTCGTCGAGGCTGAAGGCCAACTTCTGCACCAGGGCGATGGCCTCCAGGTGGTTGAGGTTCATCTTCCAGTTGCCCGCGATCAGCGGGCGGCGCGTGGGGGCGCTCATGACTTGCCAACTCTCCTATGGTCCTACGTGGTCGATCGGGGGCGCGCCTCGGATGCCGCGCCCCGGCGGTCAGTCGGCCAGCGCCGCCAGACCGGGCAGGGTCTTGCCCTCCAGGTACTCCAGGCTCGCGCCGCCACCGGTCGAGATGTGGCTGAAGCCGTCCTCGGGTATGCGCAGCGCGCGTACGGCGGCCGCGGAGTCGCCGCCTCCGACGACGCTGAACGCGGAGGACTCCACGAGTGCCCGCCCGACGATCCTCGTGCCCTCGGCGAACGACGGGAACTCGAACACGCCCATCGGGCCGTTCCAGAAGACGGTGCGCGCGTCGGCGAGCTCGTCGGCGAACGCCTGCGCCGACTTCGGCCCGATGTCCAGGCCCATGCGGTCGTCCGGGATGGCGGAGACGTCGACGACCTGCGGTTCGGCGTCCGCCGCGAAGCGGTCGGCGACCACGGTGTCGACCGGCAGGACGAGCTTCACGCCCCGCTCGGCCGCCTCGGCGAGGAACCGGCGGCACTGTTCGACCTGGTCGGCCTCCAACAGCGACGTACCGGTCCGGTGGCCCTGCGCCGCCAGGAAGGTGAACATCATGCCGCCGCCGATGAGCAGCCGGTCCACCTTGTCGAGCAGGTTGGCGATGACCGCGAGCTTGTCGGAGACCTTCGCGCCGCCCAGCACCACGGTGTAGGGCCGTTCCGGTTCCTCGGTGAGGCGCCGCAGCACGTCCACCTCGGCGGCGACCAGCAGTCCCGCGTAGTGCGGCAACCGGGCCGCCACGTCGTAGACGCTGGCGTGCCTGCGGTGCACGGCACCGAACGCGTCGTCGACGTACACGTCGGCGAAGGCGGCGAGCGAGTCGGCGAACCGGCCGCGCTCGTCGTCGTCCTTGCTGGTCTCACCGGGGTTGAACCGCAGGTTCTCCAGGAGGAGGACCTCACCGTCGGTCAGGGCTGCCACCGCCGCCTCGGCCTCGGGTCCCACGGTGTCCCCGGCGAACCTCACCGGGTGTTCCAGCAGTTCGGACAGGCGGGCGGCGACCGGCGCGAGGGAGTACTCGGCGGCGGGTCGGCCGCCGGGTCGCCCCAGGTGCGCGCACACGACCAGCGCGGCGCCCGCACCGCGAAGCGCCGTCAGCGTAGGCAGCACCGCGCGGATACGGCCGTCGTCAGTGATGCGGGTGCCGTCCAGCGGGACGTTGAGGTCGGCGCGCACCAGGACGCGCCGACCCGCGACACCCTCCGACAGGAGTGCGTCAAGCGTCTTCACTACTCGCTGCCCACCAGCTTGACGACGTCGATGAGGCGGTTGGAGTAACCCCACTCGTTGTCGTACCAGCCGACCACCTTGACCTGGTCGCCGATGACCTTGGTGAGACCGGCGTCGAAGATGCACGACGCGGGGTCGGTGACGATGTCCGCCGACACGATCGGGTCCTCGGTGTAGGTCAGGATGCCGCTGAGGGCGCCCTCGGCGGCCGCCTTGATGGCCGCGTTGACCTCCTCCACGGTGGTCTCGCGGGAGGCGGTGAAGGTGAGGTCGGTGGCCGAGCCGGTGGGGATCGGCACCCGCATGGCGAAGCCGTCGAGCTTGCCCTTGAGTTCCGGCATCACCAGGCCGATGGCCTTGGCCGCACCGGTCGAGGTCGGGACGACGTTGACCGCGGCGGCACGCGCCCGGCGCAGGTCGGAGTGCGGTCCGTCCTGGAGGTTCTGGTCCTGCGTGTAGGCGTGGATCGTCGTCATGAGGCCACGCTCGATGCCCACCGACTCGTGAAGCACCTTCGCCATCGGGGCCAGACAGTTGGTGGTGCACGACGCGTTGGAGATGACGGTGTGCGCGGAGGCGTCGTAGGCGTCGTGGTTGACACCCATGACGATCGTCACGTCCTCGTTCTTGGCCGGGGCCGAGATGACGACCTTCTTGGCGCCACCGTCGATGTGCGCCTTGGCCTTATTGGCGTCGGTGAAGAAGCCGGTGGACTCCACGACGATGTCGGCACCGACGTCGCCCCACGGGAGCTTGCCCGGGTCACGCTCGGCGAACGCCTTGATGGACTTGCCGCCGACGGTGATCTCACCGTCGGACGCCTTGACCTCGTAAGGCAGCCGGCCCAGGATGCTGTCGTACTTCAGCAGGTGGGCGGTGGTGGCGGTGTCCCCCAGGTCGTTGAAAGCCACCAGTTCCACATCGGCGCCCGACGCCAGCACGGCGCGGAAGAAGTTCCGGCCGATCCGGCCGAAGCCGTTGATTCCTACTCGGATGGTCACGCGATCCATCTCCTTGTTCGAGAATGAAGATTTCTCAGTTTTCCCGGCGACCGCGCGTTCCGAGAGGATGCCCGATGCTCGACATCCGCGGAAGCGGCCCAGACGCCGCTGCCGGCTTCGTCGCCGAGCACCCCAGACCCTATACCCCGTGCCTGAGCGCCCGCCGACCGGAATGCCGGAACCGATGGCGGTGACCTGCGGCGATGACGCGACCGCCCGGTGGACGGTCAGCTGACCAGCATGTCCTCCGTCACGGCGGCCTCCACCGGCGCCACCCCCATGGCCGCCGCCTGCTTGTTGGCGAGATTGATGAGCCGCCGGATCCGGCCGGCGATGGCGTCCTTGGTCAGCGGCGGATCCGCCATGGCGCCCAGCTCCTCCAGGGACGCCTGGCGGTTGGCGAGCCGCAACCTGCCCGCCTCGGCCAGGTGGCCGGGCACCTCGTCGCCCAACAGCTCCAAGGCCCGGGTCACCTTCGCGGCCGCGGCCACCGCCGCGCGGGCAGAACGCCGCAGGTTCGCGTCGTCGAAGTTGGCCAGGCGGTTGGCCGTCGCCCGCACCTCGCGGCGGACCCGGCGTTCCTCCCAGGCCAGCACCCCGGCGTGCGCGCCCAGCCTGGTGAGCATCTCCCCGATTGCGTCACCGTCGCGGATGACGACCCGGTCCACGCCGCGCGCGTCGCGGGCCTTGGCGGTGATGCCGAGTCGCCGCGCCGCCCCCACCAGCGCCAACGCCGACTCCGGCCCCGGGCAGGTGATCTCCAGGGAACTGGACCTACCGGGTTCGGTGAGCGAGCCGTGCGCCAGGAACGCGCCCCGCCAGGCCGCCTCGGCGCAGCACAGGTTCCCCGCCACCACGTGGGTGGGCAGACCGCGCACCGGCCGGCCCCGGGCGTCGAGCAACCCGGTCTGGCGGGCCAATGCCTCACCGTCGCTGATCACGCGCAGCACGTAGTGCGTGTGTCGCCGCAGCCCCCCTGCGGTCAGCACCTGCATCTCACTGCCGTAGCCGTACGCCTCGTTGATGGCGGTACGGAGCCTGCGCGCGACACTGCCGGCGTCGAGTTCCGCCTCGACGACGAGGACTCCGCCCACCAGGTGCAGTCCACCCGCGAACCGGAACAACGCGCTCATCTCGGCGCGGCGGCAACAGGGTCTGGTCACCTCGATACGGCTCAGCTCGTCCTTGACCGCGGCCGTCATCGCCATACGTCTACCCCACCTCGTCCTGCTCGATCACCGTTGTCAGGGCGGCGGCCAGTGCGGCAGGGTCGTGCCGGTCCGGAAGATCCGGTTCCGCCACCCCCGCAAGCAGCAACCGTGCCCCCAATGATTGTGCCGCACGGAGCACCGGATCCGGCTCACCGGTGGCCTGAGTGTCGGCCAATACGACGTCGATCGTGAGCCCGGGCGCGTACTCGGCGAGCGCCCCGAGGTGACCCGCCAGCGACAGTCCCGCGGTCTCGTTCTCCTTGGAGAGGTTGAGCACCACGATGCGGCGGGCCGGGCTGGCCTCGATCGCGCGCCTCAACTCCGGCACCAGCAGGTGCGGGATGACACTGGTGTACCAGGACCCGGGTCCGAACACCAGCCAGTCGGCGCGTGACACCGCCTCCACCGCCTCGGCGCACGCCCTCGGCTCGGCCGGCGCCAACCGCACGTGGCGCACCGTTCCGGTGCTGACCGCGACGTGGTGCTGGCCCCGCACCACCACGGTCTCGCCGCCCAGTTCCACGTCGGCCTCGATGTCGAGCGGTTCGGTCGCCATCGGCAGTACCCGTCCGTGGGCGCCGAGCATCGCCGCGGCGGCGTCGAGCGCGGCGACCGGGTCGGCGAACCGTTCCATGAGCGCCACGAGCATGAGGTTGCCGACCGCGTGTCCGGCGATCTCGTCCTCACCGGCGAAGCGGTGCCCGAACACCGCCCGCAGCTCCCGGTCGCCGTCGGACAGGGCGATCAGCGCCTTGCGCAGGTCACCGGGCGGCACGAGGGGGCGTGTCGCGCGCAGCCTCCCCGACGAACCGCCGTCGTCGGCGACCGTGACGACCGCGGTGACCTCCGCGTCGAGGGTCCGGAGTGCGCGCAGGGAGGCGGCCAGGCCCTTGCCGCCACCGAACGCCACGACCCGCCTGGTCACTCAAGCCCCATGTCGCGGTGGTGCGGGTACGCCGACAGCCCCTTCTCGCGCAGCACAACCGACAGGGCCTCCGCGATGGCGACACTGCGGTGCTTGCCGCCGGTGCAGCCGACCGCGACCGTGACGTATCGCTTGCCCTCGCGTTCGAAGCCCGCGGCGGTGGCGGCGATCAGGTCGGCGTATCCGGCGATGAAGTCCTCGGCTCCCGGCTGCCGCAGCACGTAGTCACTCACGGCGCCCTCGGTGCCGGTGTGGTCGCGCAGTTCTGGGATCCAGTACGGGTTGGGCAGGAACCGCACGTCTACCACGAAGTCGGCGTCGAGCGGGATGCCGTACTTGAAGCCGAACGACAGGGTCGTGATCCGCAGCCTGCGCGCGTCGGCGGGCGAGAACAGCTCCTCGACGCGGGCCCGGAGCTGGTTCTCGTTGAGGTGACTGGTGTCGATCAGGGCGTCGGCGGTCTCCCGGGCGGCCGCCAGGAGCTCCCGTTCGGCGGCGATGCCGTCCAGGATCCTGCCCGAACCCTGGAGGGGATGCGCGCGCCGCACCTTCTCGAAACGACGGACCAGGATGTCGTCCTCCGCGTCGACGAACACGACACGTGGTTTGAAACCCCGTTCCCTGAGGTCGTCGACCGCGCCGACCAGGTCGACGGTGAAGGCGTGGGACCGCACGTCCAGCACCATCGCGGTCCGCCGGGTGGCGTCACCGGACTCGAACACCAACTCCGCCATCGTGACCATGAGGGCCTCCGGCAGGTTGTCCACCACGTAGTACCCGACGTTCTCCAGGGCCTTCGCCACGGTGCTGCGGCCCCCGCCGGAGGCCCCGGTGACGATGACCAGGTCCAGGTCGGCACGGCTTCGAGGCGGACTGGATTGGACGGTACGCTCAGGCATCCGTCGAGTATGCACGGCCGGGAAGGCGGACCGCCTCAGCACCCGGTGGGCGTCAGCCGGACCGTTCGGCCAGACTGGCCGCGATGACCCCGGCCAGTTGGGCTCCGATACCGGGGACGGCGGTGATCTCGGCCACGTCGGCCTCGCGGAGGCGCTTGACCGACCCGAAGTGCTTCAGCAGCGCCCTGCGCCGGGTGGGGCCGAGTCCGGGGATGTCGTCCAACGCCGACGCGGTGACCTTCTTCCCCCGGCGACTGCGGTGCAGGGATATCGCGAACCGGTGCGCCTCGTCACGCACCCGCTGCAACAGGTAGAGCGCCTCCGAGGTGCGGGGGAGGATCACCGGATACTCCTCACCGGGTAGCCACACCTCCTCCAGCCGCTTGGCCAGGCCGCACAGGTTGACCGTGTCGACGCCCTGCTCGGCCAGTACCGCGTCGGCCACCGCCACCTGCGGGGCGCCGCCGTCGACGACGATCAACTGCGGCGGGTAGGCGAACCGTTTCGCCTTCCCCTCCTCGTCGAGGGGGTCGGGGTCGTCCTTCAGCCGGCTGAGCCTGCGGGTCAGGACCTCCCGCATCGCCGAGAGGTCGTCGGTGCGTTCGCCCCTCACCACGAACCGGCGGTACTCGGACTTGCGCGGCAGGCCGTCCTCGAACACGACCATGCTGGCGACCACGTCACTGCCCTGCATCTGGGACACGTCGAAGCACTCGATGCGCAGCGGGGGCGTCGGCAGTTCCAGCGCGTCGGCGAGCTCCTCCAGCGCCTTGCCCCGCGCGGTCAGGTCACCGGCCCGGCGGAGCTTGTGCCGGGCGAGTGCCTGCTCGGCGTTGCGCCGGACGGTCTCGGCGAGGGCGCGCTTGTCGCCGCGTTTGGGAATCCGCAACCGGACCGTGCCGCCCCGGCGCTGGGTGAGCCAGTCCGACAGCGCCTCGGCGTCGTCGGGCAGCGCGGGCACCAACACCTCACGGGGCACGTCCTGTCCCGCCTGGCCGCCGTAGAACTGGGTGCACAGGTCGTGGATCAGGTCGCCGTCGGAGACGCCCTCGGGACGGTCGACGATCCAGCCGCGCTCACCGCGTATCCGGCCGCCCCGGACGTGGAACACCGCCACGGCGGCCTGGAGGCCGTCGTCGGCGAACGCCACCACGTCGGCGTCGGTGTCGTCGGACAGCACCACCACCTGCTTCTCCAGTGCCCGGCGCAGTGCGGCCAGGTCGTCACGCCGACGCGCGGCGCGTTCGAAGTCCTGGACCTCGGCGGCCTGCGTCATCTCCGACTCCAGCCGCTTCACGAACCGGTCGGTGCGGCCCGCCATGAAGTCGCAGAACTCGTCGACGATGCGGCGGTGTTCGTCGGCGTCGACCCGGCCCACGCAGGGCGCCGTGCACTTGCCGATGTCGCCGAGCAGGCACGGGCGCCCGATCCGGGCGGCGCGGTTGAACTCGGCCTTCCCGCAGGTGCGGGCCGGGAAGACCCGCAGCAGGAGGTCGAGGGTCTCGCGGATGGCCCAGGCGTGCGAGAACGGGCCGAAGTAGCGGACCCCCTTGCGTTTGTCGCCGCGCATGACCTGGAGCCTGGGGTACTCCTCCCCGACCGTGACCGCCAGGTACGGGTAACTCTTGTCGTCGCGGTACATGACGTTGAAGCGCGGGTCGAACTCCTTGATCCAGGAGTACTCCAGCTGTAGCGCGGCGACCTCGGTGTCCACCACGACCCAGTCCACGGACGTGGCGGTGTGCACCATCTTGTGGGTGCGGGGATGCAGGCCCTGCGGGTCGGCGAAGTAGGAGTTGAGCCGGGCACGCAGGTTCTTGGCCTTGCCGACGTAGATGACCCTGCGATCGGCGTCACGGAACCGGTAGACGCCGGGTTGCTCCGGGATGGTTCCGGGGGCGGGACGGTAGGGCAGGGAGCCGGGTTTAGATGCCACACCGGAAGCCTAACCGGCCGGTATGTCATCGAACAGGCACAAGGGAGCACGACGCGGGTCGAACCGGACGCCGCCGGTCGCGCGGCGTCGTCGGGGGCGGCCGGTGGTCACCGGCCGCCCCCGACGCTCACATCAGGGCCGCGATGAGCAGGATGATGAAGCCGACGACCAGGACGCCGGCGACGACCATCGTCAGCACGACGGCCGGTTCCTGGGTCCACTTCTTCTGCTGGACCACCGGCGCCGGGCGTGGTGCCGACACCATCGGCCGGGGGGCCGCCTGGATGGGCGGGCGCGGCGGCTGCATCTGGGGGGCGACCGGTGGGCGGGGGTTGATCTGGGGTTGCTGCATCGCCGGCGGACGCGGCGCGGGGCCTCCGGAGACCGGCGGGCGGTGGGGTTGTGCCATCGGTGGCCGCACCGGGGGACGCTGCGGCATCCCGGAGACCGGCCGTCCGGGGGCGGAGCCCGGCGGCCCGCCGATCGACAGGGCGCCCTCGACGACGACCGTCTCGGGCTGTTCGAAGGTGCGGGGTGCGACGCCCAGGCCCTTGTGGATCAGGTTCGCCGCCATCGGGATCCGGCTCGAACCGCCGACCAGGAAGATGCCAACCAGGTCCTTGGGCGACTGGCGTGCCCCTCGGATCGCCCGTTCCATGCACTCGATGGTGCGTTCGAGGTGCGGGCGGGCGACCTCCTCGAACTCCTCGCGGGTCAGGTGGGCGTCGACGTCCAGCGCCGGGAGGTGGATGTCCGCGGAAGCGGTACGCGACAGCATCTCCTTGGCGCCGCGGACGTCCTCGTAGAGCATCCGCCGGTAGCGGCGGTCCTTGTCGTCGGTGGGGTTCATCAGGCGGGACCAGGTGGCGGCGTGCGAGACGCCGTAGGTCTTGCCCAGGTGCTCCACGATGCCGTGGTCGAAGTCGAGACCACCGACGTCGGGCAGGCCCTCCTCACTGAGCACCTCGAATCCCGCCTGGGTGCGGCGGACGACGGTGGCGTCGAAGGTGCCGCCGCCGAGGTCGTAGATCGCCAGGGCCCGGCCGACGGGAACGGCGGTGCCCAGGACGCTCGTGAAGTAGGAGGCCGCGCCGACCGGTTCCGGGATGAGCTGCGGCTTCGGCAGGCCGGCGAGCCGGGCCGCCTCGATGAGGAGGTTCCGGCGGCGTTCACCCCAGCGCGCCGGGTGGGTCATCCGCACCGCCTCCGGCGGTCCGCCCAACTGTCGCCGCGCCTCACCGACCACCTGCTCCAGGACGTAGGCGAACACCCGCGGGACCGGGATCTCCTGGTCGCCGAGGAAGATCGTCCCGTCGTCGATCCGGCGTTTGGGGTTGGGTTCGAAGCGCGCCGGGTCCATCCGGGCGTTGCGTTCGGCGTCGCGGCCGATCAGCATCCGTCCGTCGGCGGACAGGTACACGGCCGATGGCAGCATCGGGGAACCGTCGAAAAGCAACGGCTTGACCCGGCCATCGGCCATCCGCAGGATCGCCACCGTGTTTGAGGTTCCAAAGTCAATGCCAAGCACACGCATGAATGCCAGTCTCCTTCTCCGGGTCCTCACCTTAGTGGCCGGGTTCCACCCCGCCGGTACCGCGTCGGGTGCGCTCTCCGGGCTGCGTCGGGATCCACTGCGGTGCCTGCGGTCCCGTTCCGGCGCGTGGTCTGGCGCGGTGCTACGGCTGCCACGATGGATACTCGTGGACATGTTCCCCTCCGGCACGGTGTCGTGCAATCGGCCGAGCAGTCCATATCGGTTCCTGCGCAACGACGGGCCGATAGGTTTCGCGCACCGGGGCGGCGCCGCCGAGGGTGACGAGAACACCGCGGCGGCGTTCGGCCGGGCGGTCGCGGCGGGGTTCCGGTATCTGGAGACCGACGTGCACGCCAGCGCCGACGGTGTGGCGGTCCTGTTCCACGACGCCGACCTGTCCCGCCTGACCGGCGACCCCCGCACGGTGGAGTCGCTGACCTGGCGGGAGCTCGGTGCGATCCGGCACCGGGGGGAGCCGCTCATCCCCCGGCTGGACGAGGTGGTGGCGGCGTGGCCGGGGGTGCGGTTCAACCTCGACGTCAAGTCCGGCGCGTCGGTGGCGCCCACGTTGCGGGTGGTGGAGCGGGCGGCGGCCGTGGACCGTGTGCTGGTGTCGTCCTTCGACGACGCGAGGTTGGCACGGGTCCGCGCGGACTCCAGTCCCCGGCTGGCGACCGGGATGGGACGCCGGGAGGTGGCGCGGTTGTGGCTGGCGTCCCGGCTGCCGGGCACCGGCCTGGCGGGGTACGTGCACCGGGCGGCGGCGGTACAGGTGCCGTTGCGGTACAGGGGTTTGACGGTGGTGGACCGGCGTCTCGTCGATCACGCCCACCGGCTGGGTCTGCAGGTGCACGTCTGGACGGTGGACGACCCGGGCATGATGAGGGCGTTGTTGGATCTGGGAGTCGACGGCATCATGACCGACAGAATCGACATACTTGCTGACGTCTATCGCTCCCGCGGCATCTGGCCCGCCTGAGACATGAAGGCTGCGATCACTTGGTCACCACGCCCCCACCCCCGACTCCGGTCAGCAGCAAACGCGAACGCGCCGGCTGGTACATGTACGACTGGGCCAACTCGGCGTTCTCCACCACCGTGGTCACCGCCTTCCTCGGCCCCTACCTCACCGGGATAGCCGAGGCCGGCGCCGACGCCGACGGCCGTGTGTCACTGCTCGGAGGTCTCCTCCTCGTCAAGGCCGGCTCGTTGTGGCCCTACGCGACCGCCCTGTCGGTCATCCTCCAGGTGCTCGTCCTGCCCATCGCGGGCGCCATCGCCGACCGCACCCGGTCCAAGAAGGAACTGCTCGCCGGTTTCGCATACGTCGGTGCCGCGGCCACCTGCGGCCTGATGTTCGTCACCGGGGACCGGTACGAACTCGGGGCCTGGCTGTTCCTGGTCGCCAACGTCAGTCTCGGCGCCAGCGTCGTGGTGTACAACTCCTTCCTCCCCCAGATCGCCACCGAGAAGGAACGCGACAAGGTGTCGAGCCGGGGTTGGGCGATGGGTTACCTCGGCGGCGGACTCCTGTTCCTGTTCAACCTGATCGCCCTGCTGATGGGCGGTACCGAGAACCAGGCCGAGATCGCCCGTTGGTCACTGGTGTCGGCCGGCGTGTGGTGGGCGGCGTTCACCACGTTCACGATGTTGTGGTTGAAGAACCGCAGCCCCCTGGAAGGTGTCGCGGAGGGCTCGGCGCTCACCGACGGCTTCCGGCAGTTCTGGCGCACCCTGAAGGGTCTCCGGGCGTTCCCGTTGACACTGCTGTTCCTGGTGGCGTTCCTGATCTACAACGACGGCATCCAGACCGTCATCTCACTGGCGGGCCTGTACGGGGCCGAGGAACTGGGCTTCGAACTGACCGAACTCATGCCGGTGATCCTGATGGTGCAGATCCTGGCGTTCGGCGGCGCGTTGCTGCTGGGGTGGCTCGCCAAGCGGTACGGCGCCAAGCGCACCGTACTGGGCAGCCTGGTCGCGTGGGTGGCGATCCTGGTGGTCGCCTATCTCATGCCCGCCAACAACTTCCCGCTGTTCCTGGCCCTGGGCGCCGGTATCGGTCTGGTGCTGGGCGGCTCCCAGGCGCTCAGCCGGTCGCTGTTCAGCCAGTTGATACCCCGCGGCAAGGAGGGCGAGTACTTCGGCCTGTACGAGATCTCCGACAAGGGCACCAGCTGGCTGGGACCGCTGCTGTTCGGGCTCGCCTACGACCTGACCGAGAGCTACCGGATCGCGATCATCTCGCTGATCGTCTTCTTCGCCGCCGGTTTCGTCCTGCTGCTCATGGTGCCGATGCGACGCGCCATCATCGCCGTGGGGAACCGGCCGCCGGCCCGGGTGTGACGCGGTCGTGGGGTGGGCCGTCCCGGCCCGCCCCACGACGTCACGACAGTCCGGCGAGTTTACGGCCCGGCTGCTGCTCACCGTCGATGTCGCGTCGCCGGTCCCGCCTGGAAATCAGCAGGAGCAGTCCGAGGCCGACCACCGAGGTCACCACCGCGATCCAGGTGACCGTCCCGAACGGTGTCTGCCAGAAGGAGATCGCGGCGGCGGCCCGTGCGTCCAGTTCCGCCTGGGTCGGCGGTCGCGGCGGCAGCACCACCGTCGCCGGCTCGGTGCGGACGTCGGCCTCGACGTAGGACCAGTCCTGGATGGGGCGACCGTCGCCCCAGTCGGAGTCGAACGTCCAGTTCCGGGCGCCGCCCAGTGACTCGACGTCGCCCGACTGGTCGGCCTGGTTCTCGGCACCGGGTTCGGGCGAGTCGTTCCAGTAGACCCTCTGGCCGCCCTCGCCCGGACCGTTCAGGTACCAGACCTCGATGCCGCCGGAGCGCCCCTCCACGTCGGAGTTGACGAAGTAGATGGGTGCGATGCGGTCGATGACGGCGGTCACCCGGAGGTCCCGGCCGTTTCGGACGGCTTTGCCGTTGCCGTCGAGTCCGTCCCAGGGGATGGCTACGTCGTTCTCACCGACCGACGTGATGCCCCACAGAATGCGGCGGTCCACCTCGTCCTCGACGTCGCCGTCGGCGTTGAGGTCGAGGTCCAGCCGCACGGTCCCGATGTGGTCGGTGACCCGCACGACGAAGTCGCCGGGCACCTCGTGGGGTCCGGCGGGGGTGAACGACACCTCGCCCAGCGAGGGTTCTCGCACCGGGGTCAGCAACCAGGTCTCGTCCCCGCCGGCGACCGCGGCGGACTCCGGCAGCTCGTCGGCGGGCCGCTGGAAGAACACCTTGTAGGGTCCGCACCGGCTCAGATCGGAGTCGAAGTCGCCCTTCATCCCGCCGGGGCTGTGGTCGATCGGCACGCAACTGTCGAGCTCGGTGAGGCCGGCGGCGCTGGCCTGGAAGCCCGACCACAGCCCGTTGTAGCCGCGGAAGGTGGCCTTGTACTGGAACCCGGTCTGCGACAGGTAGTACAGCGATATGTCGCCGTCCTTCCCGGACTGCTGGTACACGTGGTACGCCTCGGTCCACACCCGGCCCTTGCGGACGTCCCCACCGGCGGTGACCCGCACGTCCCAGTTGGCGGCCACGGCGGTGCCCTCGCCCAGCGGCCGGTAGTCGACGCGCCACACGCCGGGTTTCTTCGCCGACTGGTTGGCGATACGGCAGACCTTGTCGTCCTGTCCGGGCTTGAGGACGCACTCGCCCCGTACCTTCCCGGCGGGGTCGGTGACGGCGACGACGGCGCCCTGCTTCGGTCGTTCGGTCATGTCGGCGGGGGTGAAGGTCGCGTCGAGTGTCTCGCCCTCACCGGTCCACGCGTAGAACGCGGTACCCGCCTGCACCGCGAAGTCCTCACCGCCCAGGAAGTCCTTCGGGTCGGAATCCTCGTGAGCCGCGGCGTCCCGGGCGACTCCGGGTAGCACGGCGGCCCCCAGGAACACCGCGCCGGCGATCCTCACCCACTGTGTCCACGCGATCGCTCTCATCGGCTCATTCTGCCCGACGCGAGGTCGCCGGGGGACCGGAAAGGCGTCAAAGTCGTTGTGGCATCAGGGAACGACCTGAATCGACCCGGTCGTCCGGTTCGGATTCACGTTCTGTGCCCGTCTATCGCCTCCCTGGCGGTCGCACCGCACCGGGCGCGTTCTAAGCTGGCACGTCGTGACCCCCACTCCCGTCCGTTCCGGCGCCCGATTGAAGTTCTACTACGGTCCCATGGATTGCGGCAAATCCACCTTGGCTCTGCAGATTCACTACAATCACGCCCGCCAGGGCCGGAACGGGCTGCTCCTGACCCGCAACGACCGGTCGGGGCGTTCGTCGGTCACGACCCGCATCGGGCTCACCAAGCAGGCGGTGGAGGTCGGCGACCACCAGGGCCTGGTGGATCTGGTGGACGACGGCACCCGGATCGACTACGTCATCTGCGACGAGGCGCAGTTCTTCACCGTGGCGCACGTCGAGCAGATGGCCGATCTGGTCGACGAGCACGGCGTCGACGTGTACGCGTTCGGTCTCGCCACCGACTTCACGTCGAGCATGTTCCCCGCCAGCGCGCGGCTCTTCGAGCTGGCCGACGAGGTGTTGCGGCTTCAGGTGGAGGTGCTGTGCTGGTGCGGGGCCGCGGGGGTACTCAACGGCCGGGTCGCGGGAGGACAGCTCGTCAGGGAGGGTGAACGCATCCTGGTGGGTGACACCGACGACGCGGAACTGCATTATCAGGTGTTGTGCCGCAAGCACTACCGCTCTGGAGAACTGGCGTGACGGACATTCCCCGAGACCCGGCGTGGGAGACGGGCGGCCCCACCGGGGGCGACGTGACGGCGTCGGCGGAACCGGCCGGTGGGCTCCTTCCCACGAAGGTCCCGGACCCCGAACCGGCTCCACCGGCCGCACCCGCCCGGCGTGGCCCCACGGTGACACCGCTTCGCTACTGGACGGAGCGGGAGTTGACCGGTCACCTCAAGCGGGTCCAGCGACGGTATCCGCGCAGGCGGCTCCGGTTGAGCCGCCAGGTGTGGTGACCGACACGTCCGGATCACCGATTGAAGCTGAATCGTTCTCGCAATCGACTGGCAGCGAGCGCGGAAGTGCTCGACAATTGAGTCACGTGGCGGGTGTCGGCCTCCGTGCGTGGTGAGGCCGGCGGCACCTCCGGTGCCGTTGTGGTGCGAGACACATCGGGGTACCCGGCCTGGTGATCCCGGCAGCGGCGGCGGGACGTGGCTTACAGACCGCCGTACCGGAAACAATTCGGCTGCCTGGGTCGTTACACTGTCCGACCGTTGCGTCACCCGGTGTCCGCACACGACCGGGAAGGCTGACGGCAGCCACCGCAAGACCGAAGACCAGGCGTTTTAGAGGGGAAGGCCACCGAAGATGAGCGAACGGATGCTGCGTGGCAGCCGACTTGGCGCGATCAGCTACGAATCCGACCGCAACACCGAGCTGGCTCCACGTCAGACTCGGGATTTCGTCTGTGCCCGTGGACACCGTTTCGAGGTGCCCTTCGCGGTGGACGCCGAGGTCCCGTCGACGTGGGAGTGCCGCCTGGACGGCACGGTCGCGAAGCTGGTCGACGGCGGCGAGCCGTCCACCAAGAAGGTCAAGCCGCCGCGTACCCACTGGGACATGCTGCTGGAGCGGCGCAGCATGGACGAGCTGGAGGAGATCCTCAACGAGCGGTTGACCGAGATGCGTGCCCGTCGAGGGGAGTGATCCCTCGACGTCCGCCTGAACGATCGAGAGCCCGTCCGGTTCCACCGGGCGGGCTCTCGCGTGTCCGGGTCAGGGGAGGATCCTCCGGTGGTCCGGGTCCTCCGGGTCGTCGCGGCGGGGAGGCGGGGCGTCCACCACCTCGCCCTCGATGACCTCACCGTCGTCGGCGACGGTGTCTCCCCCGCCCCACTGCGGTCGGACGACCCTCGGCCCGAAGAAACGGTTCATGGAGGGGGAGTCCATCCGGCGTTCCAGGAACCGTGCCACCACCGGCCGCAGCAGCGAACGGGTCCCCGGCAGCACGCACAGCAGCCCGGCGAGGTCGGACACGAACCCGGGCAGCATGAGCATCACGGAGCCGGCGACGCTGAGGGCGCCGGAGACCACGGCCGGTCCGGGCGGGTCGCCGTCGAGGATCGCCTGCCGGTACTCCCGCATCGCCTTCACACCGGTGAAGCGCAGCAGCACGCCGCCGAGCAGCCCCGTCACGATCATCGCGAACACCGACCATCCGAAGCCGATCCACAGGGCGACGCCGACGAAGGCGGCGAGTTCGGCCGCCAGGTATACCGCGAGGGTCACCCGGGTGCGGTAACCCACCTGCGGCTGTGGAACGGTCACGATGTCCGGTCGCTCCTTCCGGTCAGCCAGGAGGCGGTCCGCCGGAGACGGTCGCGCACCCCCCAGGCGGTGACCCTCAACAGCGCCTCCTGAACGATGGCGCCGTTCATCTTCGACTCGCCGCGCTCCCGCTGCGCGAAGGTGATGGGGACCTCCCGGACGTCCAGTCCGGCGGCCACCGCGCGCCAGGCGAGGTCGATCTGGAAACAGTACCCCTGCGGGGGACGCCAGTTCGGCGTGATCTCGTCGAGCACCGCCATGCGGTAGGCCCGGTATCCGGCGGTGGAGTCCTTCACGGGGATGCCCAGCGCGAGCCTGGTGTACAGGTTGGCGCCGCGGGACAGGAACAGCCGGTGCACGGGCCAGTTGACCACGAGGCCGCCCGGGACGTACCGGGAACCGATGACCATGTCGGCATCACCCAGGGCGTCCAGTAGCCGGCTCAGTTGCTCGGGGGCGTGGGACCCGTCCGCGTCCATCTCGCAGGCGGCGTCGTAGCCGTGGTCGCGTGCCCATCCGAACCCGGCGAGGTAGGCTCCGGCGAGACCGCCCTTGCCCTCGCGGTGGAGGACGTGGACGCGGTCGTCGGCGGCGGCGAGGCGGTCGGCGAGTTCACCGGTGCCGTCCGGGCTGGCGTCGTCGACGATCAGCACGTGTACCTGCGGCACCGAGTCTCGGACCCGTTTGACGATGGCCTCGACGTTGTCGGCCTCGTTGTAGGTGGGAATGATCACCAGTACGCGGCCGACCCCGGGGTATCCGTCGGTGGTCGCGGTGGTCGGGTCGTCGATCACGTCTCTCGCTTTCGCTGCGGTCAACCGGTCGTCGGTGCGGAGTCGTCGCGTGAGGCGACACGGTCGCGACGCCTCACCACTCCCGCGGCCACGACGGCCGCGAGGGCCGCGGCACAGGCCAGCAGTTCCGGCAGCGGTCCCAGCGTCGTCGCCGGAGTGGTGCCCTCCCCCAGTCTAAGGTCCGTCACTATAACGGCCTGAGTGTCGAAGGTCGTGAGGTCGTACACCCCGCCGTGGGCGTCGGTGAACCCGGACACGCCCACGGTGGACGCCATCAGGCCCGCCCGGCCGTGTTCGATGGAACGGAGCCGCACCATCGCCATCTGCTGGTTGGCCTCGGCGTTGTCGAACGTGGCGTTGTTCGTCTGCACCGCCAGGATCTGGGCGCCCTCGGTCACCGATTCCCGCACCAGGTCGTCGTAGGCGACCTCGAAGCAGATGATGCCCGACAACGTCCAGTCCCCCACCGGGATGACACCCGGTTCGGTGCCCGATTCGAATCCGTTGACGCGGTCGATGCCGTCGACCATCCGTTCGTCGATCCAGCCCGCGACGGTGCGCACCACCGGTTTCATCGGGATGTACTCGGCGAACGGCACGGGGTGCTGTTTGACGTAGACGAATCCGGGGCCGGTCTCGGGGCTCCACACGACGGAGATGTTGCGGTTGCCGTCGGCGTCGCGTTGCAGCGTCCCCAGGACGATCGGCACCCCGATCGCGTCGGCGGCCCGCTGGATCTGGGCGGCGGCGTCCTCGTTGGCCATGGGGTCGATGTCGGAGGAGTTCTCCGGCCACACCACGATGTCGGGCTGCTTCTCCCGGCCGTCGGCCACGGCCGCGGCGAGATCGACCGTCGCCTGCACGTGCCGGTCCAGCACCGCCCTGCGCTGCGCGTTGAAGTCGAGCCCGAGGCGGGGGACGCTGCCCTGCACGACGGCGACGGTGATCGTGTCGCCGGCGGGGGCGGTCATGCCCACCGGAAGCGCCAGGCCCGCCACGACGATGACGCCGGCCGCGGCCAGCGCCGCACCCGCCCGGCGTGAGGCGGCCCGCCGGAGCGCCACCGCGAGACCGCCGGCGGCGAGGATCGCCATGAGGGTCGGCAACGGTGCCAGGCGCCACTCCGGGAACGGGATGGCCACGCCTCGCGACTCGGCGAACTCGGCCGCCCATAGCAGGCCGGCCACGATCACGGCCACCGCGACGACGACGGCCGCGAGTATCGCCGTCGCCCGAACGGACACTCCCCGGCGGGGGCGGTGCCACAGCAGCAGCATGAGGCAGCCGCCGGCGACGGCGGTCAGGAAGGTCACCATCGGCGCCCCGCCCAGCCACGCGAACTGCGCCAGCGGCGAGTCGGCCTGGCTGAAGGCCAGGCGGCCCCAGGGGAAGCCTCCGAACGGGGTGCGGCTCCGTAGCGCCTCCTGACCCACCCACAGCAGGCCCACGAGCACCGGCCACCAGAGGCGGTACCGGTCGGCCAGCCGGCTGGTGAAGGCCGCGGCGCCGCCCAGCAGTGCCAGGTAGAGCGCCTCCAGGATCGACAGCGCGATCCACGGCACCTCGCCGACCTGGGTGGACGTCCAGCTCAGCAGCGGGAAGAAGAAGGTGAGCCCAGTCAGCATGCCCAGTCCGAGGCCGGCGCGGATGCGGCGGCGGTGCCAGGCGACTCCGGCCATGGCGACACCGATCGGGGCGAGCCACCACAGGTCGTAGGGCGGGAACGCCAGCAGGAGCACCGGCCCGGCCAGTGCGGCGGCCACGATCGCCAACGGCAGCGGCAGGCGTGGACCGTCCGAGGGTGCGGGGAGCCGCCGGGGGCGTGGTCGCGCCGGAGGAGACGGCTGGGGCGGCGTGTCGACGGCGGTGGCCACTTCGTTGCTCCTCGGCAGGGGTCCGGGTCTGCGGGGTGCCTGGTCGCCCCTCACACGGGGACGGCGGGGGCTCTCACCGATCATGACGCATGTCCGGTGGCACGACCATCTTCCCTGCCGCGTCACGGGCGACGGCGACCGGTCCGGCGTCAACGGCGGCGAGTGGCGGTTCCGCGAGGTGGCGGCCGGGTTCCGGCACGGCAAAGGGGCGTAGCAATCGCCACGCCCCTCGCTCGGTTTCTCCCAGTCCCTGTACGGCCGGCAACGCCATGAGATCCCCGTTCCGCCTTCGGACCAACCCGGTACCGGCCGGATGCCGGCAACAGGCTGTTGTCTACTGGTGGAGCGCGTCCTTCGCGGCGATGCCACACGGCGACCGTCTCGCACCGCTCCGCCGACCCCCGCGCGCTGGACCTGGCCGCCGATCACGATGCGGCCGCGTCATGATCGATTGGTCCAGTCAGCGAAGGAGCAAAGCGAGTCGAGTCGCCCCCGACATAAGACGACGAACCCGGTAAAGACCCGTCGTCTCGGACGTAGAAACGGTAAGCCCTGCCCCCCTATGGTTGTCAACCGGGTCCGCGAAATTGGCCGTGCCATTTCTGGGCGGGGGTCCGATCAGGTGTTCAGGAGGCTGCCGCGAAGCAGCTCCAGGCCGATTCGAGGGTGGTCACCGGCCAGCAGACCGGCCGCCGCCAGGACATAAGGGACATCGATGACCGTCTTTGGGTTTGTCGGAAGTGGATAGCCTCCGGCGGTGTCGGAGGCCGTCGCGGCCCGGAGTGCGCGCATCGCGTCGGGATGGTGACGTAGCACACCTCCCGATCCGATGACGACACGGACCTCCCTGAGATCCTTACCACCCCGCAGCGGGGCGTCGGGGCCGCCGAGACGTTCGCCACGCGCATGACGGCGCAACGCGACGATCATCGCCAGTTCGGTGAGCCGCAGGTCGCGGGCGGCCTCCTCGGGGCCGTCGGGCAGCCAGCCCGGCGCGGCGGCACGCCGCCGCGCCGCCTCCGCCAGGCCCGCCGCCTCGTCGAGTTCCAGGAGGCCCTCCTCGGTGGCGGCCTCCACGACGCCTTCGGCGGTGTGGCGCATCCCCAGGTCGCCCTCGACGGTCCGGGACCGCCACGCGGTACCGGCCACCTCGCGGCGCGGTCCGGTGAGTTCGGCGTCCGGGGTCAGGACCGAGTACACGTCGGTGGTGGCGCCGCCGACGTCCACCACGACCAGGTCACCCATCCCGGGGCCGTCCCCCGCGCCGTCGGCGAGCAGTTCCACACCCGCCAACACGGCGTCGGGAGTGGCGGCGCGGACCATCGCGGGGAAGTCGCCCGAGGCGGACAACCGTTTGCCCGCGATGACGTGCCGCAGGAACGCCTCCCGCAGCGCCAGGCGTGCCGGTGCGGGACGGAGCGTCCCGATGACCGGCAGGACGTTGTCCACCACGGTGACCGGGACGCCGGCGCCGGTCAGGAGCGCCGTCACCTCCTCGGCGACCACGGCGTTACCCGCGAAGACCACCGGGACCCGCAGGCGGGTGTCACGCGCCACCGCGGCGGCCAGGCCGACCGTGTGGTCGCGCAGTACCGACTCGTCTCCACCGTCGGTCCCGCCCGCCAGCAGCAGGATGTCGGGACGGGAGTCGGCCAGCCGGGTGTACTCGGCCGGCCCCAGCCGCCCGGCGGCCACGTGCACCACCTTCGCCCCCGCCGACAGTCCGGCGCGGTGCGCGGCGGTGGCGGTGACCAGTGGTTCGTTGCCGATCACGGCCAGCCGGAGGCCGCCGCCGGCCGACGAGCACACCCGCAACTCACCGGCGGCCACGCCACGCGGCAGACGCTCGCGCACCGCCGCCACCACGGCGTGCAACCCGGCCAGCACGTCGGACTCGATCGTGGTCCGGTGTGTCGCCGTCGCCAGCAGCCGGCCGTCGGCCGGATCGACGGCGGCGGCCTTGGTGTACGTCGAGCCGACGTCGGCGCACAACAGGGCGGTCGTCACGTCGCCGCCGGTACCACGACGGTGCCGGTGGCGGTGGTGGCCACGATCGGTTCGGTCAGCGCCTCGGCGGCCGACTCGCCCTTGTCCGGGCGGCCACGGCACACCACCGACAGCGTGAAGTCGACGGTGCGGCTGCGGGAGCCGACCCGGGTGATCACCGCGGTCGCCTCGACGACGTCCCCGGCACGCACCGGCGCCCTGAACTGGACGTCGGAGTAGGAGGCGAACAGGCCCTCGTCGCCGTCGGCCACGATGCACAGTTCGGTGGCGACGTCTCCGAACAGGCCCAGCGAGTACGCGCCGTCGACCAGGTTGCCCGCGTAGTGGGCGTGGTCGTAGGAGACGTACCGGCGGTGCGTGACCGTCAGTCCCTCGTGTGCGGCGGTCATGCCACCATCTCCTTGCTCGTGATCAATGCGTGGGTGATGTAGGAGGCGACGTCGGCGGGGGTCGTGCCGCGGCTGAAGATCCGGTCCACGCCGAGTTCGCCGGCCATGGTCTCGTCGAAGCGTGGCCCGCCGATGATGAGCAGCGGCCGCCGCTGCGGCGGCAACGCCTCCCGGAACGCCGCCGACATCTCCCTGGTGTTGTGGAGGTGGGCGTCGCGCTGGGTGACGACCTGGCTGACCAGGACCGCGTCGGCCTGTTCGGCGATGGCGCGGTTGACGAGGTCGGGCACGGCCACCTGCGCGCCCAGGTTGAGCACCCGCAGCTCCCGGTAGTACTCCAGGCCCTTCTCACCCGCGAACCCCTTGATGTTGAGGATCGCGTCGATGCCGACGGTGTGGGCGTCCGTGCCGATGCAGGCGCCCACGACGACGAGTTTGCGGCCGAGCCGTTCCTTGACGATGCCGTTGACCTCCTTGGCGGTCAGCAGCGGGTAGTCGCGTTCCACCACGTTGACGTCGTCGAGGTTGACCAGGTGGTTGGCCTTCCCGTACACCACGAAGAAGGTGTGGGAGGTGCCGATCTGGGCGGCGTGTACCACCATCGCCGGGTCGAGTCCCATCTTCCCGGCGAGTTGTGCCGCCGCGCCCTCGGCCCGCTTGTCGTGCGGTACCGGCAGCGTGAACGACAACTGGACCATGCCGTCGCCGGTGGTGTCCCCGTACGGTCGGATGACGTTGCTCATGTCGCTTCTCTCTGGTCACGTCGGGCGGACCGTGGAACGGCCCGCCCGGGTCAGCCGGTGGTCTCCGGTCCGGACTCCAGCAGGTCGGTCGCCGGGTTGTAGTAGTCCTCGGCGTGCGGTTCCACCCCGTCGAGGCCACGGCCGGCGTCGGCGGGCCGCTTCATGATGCCGAAGGTGCCGTCGGCGATGGCGTTCAACAGTCCGTCGTCGACGATCTTCTCCAGCAGGTCGACCGCCTCCCCGAGAACCTGCCGGGCGCGGTTGGCGATGAAGCCGTCCGCCGGCGGGTGGAAGTCCTCGACCAGGCCGCCGCACGCGTTGAGGACGTAGCGCACGTTCTGCAACGCGATGTCGCGGTCGGACAGCCAGGGCGTCACGACCGCCTCGGTCATCATCCCGACGAGCAGGATGCCCTGGCCGGTCATCGCGCCCGCCAGGTTGAAGAACCCGTCCAGCAGGTTGCCCTTGAAGACGTCACCGGTCATGTGCCGGGTCGGCGGCATCCACTTCAGCGGCGCGTCGGGGAACAACTGCCTGGCCAGCAGCGCGTGGGCCAACTCCATCCGGAAGGAGTCCTTCAGGTCGGGGTTGATCTCGAACGCGTGCCCCAGTCCCAGCAGGTCGTCGGTGAGTCCCGCCTCGTGGGCGAAGAACTCGTTGAGGAGCTGCGAGACCGTCACGGTGTGGGCGGCCTCGACGGCGTCCGCGGTGGTGAGGTAGTTGTCCTCGCCGGTGTTGATGATGATTCCGGCGCGGGCGTGGATCTGCCGGGACAACCGCTGGTCGACGAAGGTGCGGATCGGGTTGATGTCGCGGAACAGGATGCCGTACATGCTGTCGTTGAGCATCATGTCGAGACGGCGCATCCCGGCGAGCGCGGCGATCTCGGGCATGCACAGCCCGGACGCGTAGTTGGTCAGCCGGATGTAGCGGCCCAGCTCCCGGGACGTCTCGTCCAGTGCCGCCCGCATGAGCCGGAAGTTCTCACCGGTGGCATAGGTGCCGGCGAAGCCCTCCCGGGTGGCGCCCTCGGGCACGTAGTCCAGTAGGGACTGTCCCGTGGAGCGGATGACCGCGATGACGTCGGCACCGGCGCGGGCGGCCGCCTGCGCCTGCGGGATGTCCTCGTAGATGTCGCCGGTGGCCACGATGAGGTAGATCCAGGGCCGCTGCGGCGGGTCGCCGATCTCGGCCACCAGTGCGTCGCGTTCGGTGCGGCGGCGGTCGATCAGTTCGACGCCCCCGGCGACCGCGGCGCGGGCCGCCCGGCGCGCGGCGACCGCCGCGTCACCGGTGGGGACGGTGAACTTCACGGCACCCGCGGCGGCCTTGTGCGCCAGCAGCGTCAGATCGGGATGGCCCTCCGACAGCATCGCGTGGAACACCGGCAGGGCGGCGCCGTGTCCGATGCCGACGTCGGCGCGCACGGCGTCCAGCAACCGGTTGACCCACGGGATGCCGTCGGGGTCGGCGCCCGACAGGCCGGCCAGTCGCAGCATGGCCCGCTCCACGGCCACCGTCGTGTGGCTGCGGGCGATGTCCACCACCGGCTGTCCGGCCCGGCGGGCCAGCCGCCTGGCCTTGGCGATCAGGTCGGTGTCGAGCGGCAACAGTGCCGGGGCGGTCATGACCGGTCCTCCTCCTCGTTGAAGATGACGACGCCCGCCGACAGGGTGCGGCGGCAGCGTGGCAGTTCGGCGTGCGGTGTCAGGTCGGGCAGTCCGGGCTCACGCCGGTCCCAGACGGCCAGGGTGGCCGGGCAGCCGGGGGCGAGCACGCCGGTGTCGTCGATGCCGAGCGCGCGCCATCCTCCCCGGGTGTGTGCCGCGAACGCGGCGGTCGGTGAGAGCCGCTGGACCGGGTTGTGGTGGTTGACGGCGGCGGCGACGCCGCCCCACGGGTCGAGCGGCGTGACGGGGGCGTCGGAGCCCAGGGCCAGGGGCACACCGACCCCGGCCAGCGACCCGAACGGATTCGACGCCAACGCGCGTTCGGCACCCAGCCGGGTGGCGTACATGGCGTCGGCACCGCCCCATCGTGCGTCGAAGGAGGGTTGCACGCTGGCGTACAGCCCGAACGCCACGAATCCCGCGATGAGCGACTTGTCGAGCATCTCGGCGTGCTCGACGCGGTGGCGGCCGGCCCGGACGGTGTCGATGCCGACGGTCTGGGCCGCTGCGGCGACGCCGGTGATCACGTTCTGGATCGCCTGGTCGCCGATGGCGTGGAAGCCGCCCTGCATGCCGTGCCCGGCGCAGTTGATGATGTGCTGTTCGACGTCCTCGGCCGACAGGTAGGCGTGGCCGCCGGTGTCGGCGTCGGAGTAGGGGTCGCGGAGGGCGGCGGTGTGCGCACCGATCGAGCCGTCCACGGAGAGGTCGCCGGCGCAGCCGTGGGCACCGAGGTCGCGGGCCTTGGCCGCGGCGCTGAGTTCACCCCACAGGCCGTACACCTGCGGCAGTTCCTCCGACGCCGCGAGCGCCAACAGGCTCGTGAAGTCGGCCTCGCCGGCGGAGGAACCGGGCGAGGGCATACCGCATTCGACGATCGCGGCGAGACCCAGCGAGGCGGCGTGTTTCAGGGCGGCGTGTTGCCACTGCCGCCGCTGCACGTCGGGGATCGCGGCGGAGGCGGCGGTGCGGGCGGTGCGGTGCGCGTGGAGGGTCAGTACGCCGCCGGCGTCGTATCCGGCGAGGCCCGCCAGGTCGGGCAGTTCGGCCAGCATCGCCGGGGAGGCGATCCCGGTGTGGCCGCAGGTGCGGTTGAGGTAGGCGCGGCGGCCTCCCACGGCGCGGTCGAGCTGCGCGGCGGTCGGCAGGGTCGGGTCCTCCCATTCGGTCTCGTCCCAGCCCTGGCCGAGCACGATCGCGGTGTCGGGGAGCCCGGCGGCGGCCGCGGCGACGGTGTCGAGCAGTTCGGTGGCGGACCGTACGCGCCCGAGGTGGAGGCCGGACAGTGAGCTGCCGGTGCTGGTGACGTGCGCGTGCGAGTCGACGAACGCGGGGGTAACCAGGCTGCCTTCCAGGTCCACGACCTCGTCGGCGGCGGGGGCGTCGGCGGTGTCGCCGAGCCAGCTGACGGTGTCGCCGGCGATCGCGATCGCCGTGGCGGTCGGGTATGCGGGGCTGAGGACGTGCCCGTTGCGGTAGAGGGTGGTCTTCGTCGTCATGACTGTCAGTCTGCCGCCAACCTGGCTTCGAACATCGTCCGGATCGCCGGGTCGGTGCGCAGCAGGTTGAGCGCGTAGTCGGCGTGGCCGGGTGTGTAGCCGTTGCCGACGATCATCTCGACGTCGGCGGCCAGGCCCTCGGCGCCGAGGGCGGCGGCCGGGAACGAGGTCGCCATGGAGAAGAACACGACGGTGCCGCCGGGCGCGGTGGCCAGGATGGCGCCGTGTTCGCATCCGGGGACGTCGACGCAGACGACCGTGATGTCGGCTCCGGTACCGAGCGCCCGGTGGACCGCGTCGGACACGGCGACGGGGTCGGTGGCGTCGGCGACGGTGATCTCGTCGGCGAGCGCCGCCTTGTCGAGCAGCGCGGCCTCTCCGGCGTCGCGTACCACGGCGAGCGTGGTGAGCGCGCCGCCGTCGCGGGACGCCGCCAGCGACAGGCTGCCGCTCTTGCCCGCCGCCCCCAGGACCGCGACGGTGGGCGCGGTGCCGGTGAGTTCACGGTGGCGGTTGACGATCCGGGAGGTCAGCGCCGGGGCGCCGCACACGTCGAATACCGCCAAAGCCAGTTCGTCGGGCAGATCCTCGGGCAGTCTGGCGGCTATGGAGCGGGAGAACAGGACGGCGTGGCCGTCGCACGGGATCTGTTCGGAGAGTCCGTCCCAGCGGGCGAGCCCGTCGTCGATCCGAAGCGGTGTGAGGGTGAGTGACACCAGGGTCGCGATCCGGTCGCCGGCCGACAGGCCCAGTGGAGAGGCGGCGTCGACGGCCTCGACGGTGCCGATGAGCATGCCGCCGGATCCGGTGACCGGATTGTGCATCTTGCCGCGTTCGGCGATGATCTCCGCCACCGCGGTCCGGATCGTGTCTCCGTCACCGTTATGGGCGGTATGTAGCTGTCGGTAGGAGGCTGCGTCGAGGTTGAGCCGTTCGACCCGGATCAGCACCTCGCCCTCCTGTACCGACGGTGTGGCGTCCAGGCGGTGGGCTGCCTGCGGCAACGCCCCCTCCGGGGCCAGGACCCGGTGCAGGCCGATGGGTGAACGGGTCGGACGCGGCATGGTCGCCTCCAGTTGGGTTGACTACGGTTGGCGTCACAATAGCCGAAAATCTTCCTGCAAGGTAGCTTGACATATGGAAGTCTTCCGCTATTGTTCGGCTCAGGCAGTGAAATCTAGCGAAGGTGACGTGATGGCTTCTCCGCAGACCGGGCAACCGTACGAGTACTCGCGTACCGAGCTCGTCGAACCGGACTGGCGCCGGTTCCCCGGGTGGGCCGACGTCAGCGAGGCCGACTGGGCCAGCGCGCAGTGGCAACGGGTGAACTGCGTGAAGAACATCGGCCAGCTGCGCAAGGTGATGGGCGACCGGCTCGACGACCGGTTCTACGCCGACCTGGAGGCCGACGGCGAACAGCGCGCCACCATGTCGATGCTGGTGCCGCCGCAGATGATCAACACGATGGCCCCGACGGTCACCGACACCGCGCCCGGCTCCTGGACCGACGCGTACTACGCCGACCCGATCCGCCGCTACATGCTCCCGGTGCTGTCCGACCGTCGCACCGACTGGCCGTCCCACCCGTTCGCCACCCGCGACTCGCTGCACGAACACGACATGTGGGTCGCCGAGGGCCTCACCCACCGCTACCCCACCAAGGTGCTCGCCGAGCTGCTGTCGACCTGCCCGCAGTACTGCGGGCACTGCACCCGGATGGACCTGGTCGGCAACTCCACGCCCACCATCGACAAGCTGAAGCTCAAGCTGAAGCCCACCGCCCGCTACGACAACATGATCGACTACCTGCAGAGCCACCCCGGTGTGCGTGACGTGGTGGTCTCCGGTGGCGACGTGGCCAACGTGCCGTGGAAGAACCTGGAGAACTTCCTGTCGCGGCTGCTCGACATCGAGAGCATCCGCGACATCCGGCTCGCCACCAAGGCGTTGATGGGCCTTCCACAGCACTGGCTGCAGACCGACGTGGTCGAGGGCATGGGCCGCATCGCCGCCACGGCACGGGAACGCGGCGTCAACCTGGCCATCCACACCCACGTCAACCACGTGCAGTCGCTGACGCCGGCCGTGGCCGCCGCCGCCCGCGCGATGCTCGACGCCGGGGTGCGCGACGTCCGCAACCAGGGCGTGCTGATGCGTGGCGTCAACGCCACCCCGGAGGACCTGCTGGACCTGTGTTTCGGTCTCCAGGGCGAGGCCGGGATCCTGCCGTACTACTTCTACATGTGCGACATGATCCCCAACTCCGAACACTGGCGGACCTCGGTCGCCGAGGCCCAGGCGCTGCAGACCGCGATCATGGGTTACCTGCCCGGCTACGCCACGCCGCGCATCATCTGCGACGTGCCGTTCGTGGGGAAGCGCTGGGTCCACCAGCTCGCCCGGTACGACGCCGAACGCGGCATCTCCTACTGGACGAAGAACTACCGCACCTCGATCGAGCGGGACGACCCGGACGCCCTGATCCGCGAATACCCGTACTACGACCCGATCGACACGCTTCCCGAGGCCGGGAAGGCGTGGTGGCGCCAGCAGCACTCCCCCGAGGAGGTCCTCGCCGAGGCGAACGCGGCGGCGGCACTCTCCCGCGCCGCCAGCACCTGACCCGCGTCATGCGGACACGGACCGGTGTGGGCGTTCGCTCCACACCGGTCCGGTCTACCGGCCCAACAGTTCTCCGGCACGCTCTCGCGCCGTGGACAGCATCTCGTACCAGGCGAACAGCTCGGTCTCGTGCGACACCAGGTATTCGGCCGTCAAACGGTCGACCGTGTCGAGGTGGGTCTGCCGCAGGCCGACCTGCTCGTCGCAGCCTATGTGGACCATCGCCATGGCGACCTCCTCGGCCTTGGCCTCCTCGAACAGCGGGGTACCCGGCTGCGGATCCCGGTCGGCGATCGGGTTCCACACCTCGTCGACGATCACCTGCCGGAACCGGCCCACGTCCAGCAATCCCGGATAACTGGCCTCGGACATGCAGACCGCCCAGTCGTCATAGGCGGCGATGACCTCCGACTGGACCTCCAGGGCGGTCATCACGCCCTGCTGGATACCGCGCACCGACAGGTAAGTGTGCTCGTGGTAGGACTCCACCTCGCCGTCGAACACCCGGTCTTGGACTTCGAACCGACAGCCCGCCGTGGAGTAGAGGACAGTGCGGTCGCCCACGGTCACCGCCTGCTGGTTCGGGATGTCGCTCTCGTCGACGACCAGGTGAGGGTTGTAGCCGTGAAGGGCTTCGTGGTACTCGCCGTACTCCTTATGACTGAGGCCCGCCACCGATCCGTCTTCGGCGACGGTCACGGGTTCACCGTTCAATGCATGGGAATGTTCGCGAAACTCGGTTTGAGACGCGCTCATCTCCGTGTTCCTCGGCGTACTCCCGGCTCGGCATACTCACGGTGAGATGGCGGTCCATCGCCTCGAACGGGTTCACCGTCTCGTTGAAGGTCCCCATGCCGAGATCGGGGTGCTCGGTGAAGCCCTTGCCTTCCATGCAGTCCCGGTAGAGCCTGATCAGGTCGTCCTGCAGCGCCAGGTTGGTGTCGAAGGCGGCGTTCCACTCCGATCGCAGCTCTTCGGCGCCGACGGGTTCCGTGGTGCCGCACCCGGCCGACAGCGCGAGCAACGGCACCACGGCCCACCCGATTCGGGAGTTCACCATGAGATCGATATCGTCACGATGTCGGGGTACATGGCGGTCGCCTCCGAGATGACGCAGTCGTCGACCTGCTTCCGGCTCGGCGCCTCGCCGCCCTCCACCAGGGTCGAGTCGACCAGGTCGTACTGGTTCACCGGTTCACCGGTGTAGGTGAAGCCCTCGGACTCCAGGCACTGCCGGACCTCGGCCATCAGCTCCGGCACGATCACGGCGTCCACGGTGGCACGGTAGTGGTCGGCCAGCGTCTGGAGGTACCGCCGGGTGCAGTCGTCATAGGCGGCGTGGAAGTCGTCGGTGGCCTCGCCTCCGGCCGGTTCGGCCAGGTACAGATAGGTCACCCCGTCGACGGGGTTCCAGCCCTCGAGCGTCAACTCGTGGCCGGCGTCCACAAAGCACTGCTGCATCAGTGCACCGGCCTTCTCGATCTCCGCGACCGTCACCTCGCCGTCCGCCAGCATCTCGGCCTGCTCGGTATAGCCGGATTCGCGGAGCACCGCCGCAGGGTCTTCCGCCGATGCGGACACGGGTTTCTCCGCGACACCGCCACAACCGGCGAGCGCGAACACCGTCAGAACGGACAAGGCCGACCACATGTGCGACTTCGGTTGCATCTCGATCATCACCATCATCGCATGAAGGGACCAGTAGGGTGTGGACGGTCACTGACGCGCCTGCCGCCCGATCGGGTGGGCGGCAGGCGGATACATCGCCGGAGGAACCGCGGATCTCACCACCGTGCGCGATAACCATTCGCCGCAAAGGAATCTAGCGCTTCGTCCACATCGAAGCAAGCGAAGTCCGGGCGGCGGCGCCGCCGTGCCGCTCCGGCGGGGTCACAGGTGGTCGACGACCATCGACTCGCGTGGGCCCAGGTAGCGGTAACCGCTGTCGGTCTCCTCGGCCAGCCAGCCGTTGACGGCCGCCAGCCCGTACGCGTTCAACTGGCCGTCGTGGATCCCGAACGCCTGGGCCGGGCGCACCGCCTTGACGAAGTCGATCGCCTCGTCGGTCTTGAGCCACGAGCCCTGCATCGGGACGCACAGCACCTCCACCGGCGTCTCCGGCCGGTGCACCGAGTCGCCGGGGTGGTAGACCCGTCCGTCGACGATGTAACCGAGGTTGGCGCACTCGGGGAGCCCGCCGTAGATGAGCGCGTGCTTGCCTCCGGTGGCGGTGACCTCGAAACCGGCGGCCTCGAAGGTCTCACCGCTGGACACCCGGACCAGGTTCAACCGTTCGAGGAGTTCCGGCGGGCCGATCCTGGCGCCCTCGGGGGCGAACACCGGGACGCCGGTCCCGGCCAGTCGCATAACGTCGATGTGATCGGCGTGCTCGTGGGTGACCAGGACCGCATCTGCGCCGACCAGGGCGGCGGGTTCGGACCAGATGCCCGGATCCACCACCAGCGCCCGGTCCCGCCACTCGAAGCGGACGCACGCGTGGGTGAACTTCGTAATCTTCATCACCCGAACCATACCGGCGGGCCCGGCGCCGGTCAGCTCGCCGCCACCACGCCCCGCTTGAGGGCGTCCGCCGCCTCGCGTGCGGTACCGGACAGCGGTGATTCGGCACCCGCGGCCTCGGCGATCTGTCCCAGCAGGTCGATGGTCTGCCGGGTCCATCTCACGAAGTCGCCCGCGGGCATGAATCCGTCCGGTCCGTCACCGGCGGCCAGCACCTTGGCGAGCGGTTCGCCACGGGCCCAACGGAACACCGGCCAGACGAAACCCAGGTCGGGCTCCCGCGTCAACGCCAGCCCCCGGGTGCGTTCCTCCCGGGCGATGGCGTCGTACCGGCGCAAGGTGGCCGCCACGGCGGTGGTGACGCCGCCCTGCGGGAGGGTGGGTGACATGTCGCCGTCCCGGCGCGACTCGTACAGGACGGTGCTGACCACCGCCGCGAGCTCGACGGCGGTGAGCTCGTCCCAGTCGCCGGACCGCACGCATTCGGCGACCAGCAGATCGGCCTCCGACCAGATGCGCGACAGCACTCCGCCCGAGGGGGACACCCTGTCGCCCTCGATGTACCCGTAGTGCGACAGCATGTCGCACACCCGGTCGAAGGTGCGTGCCAGCGAACCCGACCGCTTGTTCACCTTCTCCTGCAGGCGGCGGTAGTCGACCAGGAGCCGGTGCTTGCGCGCGGCCTCCCGCGCGTGCTCCGAGGCGTCCGGGCAGTCGTGGCACGGGTGCGCCCGCATCTGCTCCCGCAGGCGCTCCAGTTCGGGATCGACCCGGGCCGCCGACCGGCGGCGGCGCCCTCCGTCACCGTCGAGCATGATCGTCGAGGCGCGCAACTGGGCGGCCAGGTCCCGCCGGGCGGCGGGATTGCGGTGGTTGAAGTGTTTGGGGACCTTGATGCGGGTCAACGCCTCGACCTCGGTCGGGAACGCCGAGCCCGACAGGCGGCCCGCCCACCTGGCCTCGGTCAACACCAGCGGACGCACCTCACCGGCCCGGCCACCACGATCGACGCCCGGGTCCAGGACGACCGCCAGGCCGGCCCGCCTACCCGCCGGGATCCTGATGACGTCTCCGACCCGCAGCCGCGTCAACGCGGTCTGCGCCTCGGTGCGGGCTTCGGCCTTGCGCTGCCGGGAGGCGCGCTTCTCGCGGTCGGTGACCGCCATCCGCAGCGCGAAGTACTCCTCGAAGTCGCCGCGTTCGCACCGGATGGCGGAGTCGAACTCCTCGACGGCGCGTTTGGCGGCCCGGGCCTGTTCGGCGAGCCCGACGACCTTGCGGTCGGTCTGGAACTGGGCGAAGCTGGACGCCAGCAGCTCCCGGGACCGGCTGCTGCCGACGCTGCCGATCAGGTTCACGGCCATGTTGTAGGACGGCGTGAAGCTGGAGTTGAGGGGATACGTGCGGGTGGACGCCAGGCCCGCGACGTGACGCGGGTCCACGTCCGGGGTCCAGACGGTGACGGCGTGTCCCTCGACGTCGATGCCCCGCCGGCCCGCCCGGCCTGTGAGTTGTGTGTACTCCCCCGGGGTCAGATCGACGTGTTCCTCGCCGTTGTACTTGACGAGCCGTTCCAGGACCACCGACCGGGCGGGCATGTTGATACCCAGCGCCAGCGTCTCGGTCGCGAACACGACCTTGACGAGCCCCCGCAGGAACAGCTCCTCCACGATCTCCTTGAACACCGGCAACAGGCCGGCGTGGTGTGCGGCGATGCCGCGTTGCAGCCCCTCCAGCCACGGGTAGTAGCCCAGCGCGTTGAGGTCCGCGGCGGTGATGTGCCCGATCCGCTCCTCCACGAGCGCCGTGATCTCGGCGGACTCTCCGGGGTCGGTCAACCGGATGCCCTCGGCGAGGCACTGGCCGACCGCCGCGTCGCAACCGGCGCGGCTGAAGATGAACACGATCGCCGGGAGCAGGCCCTCGTCGTCGAGTTTGGCGACCACGTCGCTGCGATGCGTCGGCCGGGCACGACGTGGGCGGCCGCGGCGGTCGTAGCCCAGGCGGCGCTCCTGTTCACGGATGTAGCGCAGCAGTTGTGGGTGGGCCTCGTGGCCCGCCGCGGCGCGGCTGTCGGCGAACAGGTCGAACATGCGGCGTCCCACCAGCATGTGCTGCCACAGCGGCACCGGGCGGTGTTCCGACACCACGACCTCGGTGTGCCCCCGCAGCGACACCAGCCAGTCGGCGAACTCCTCGGCGTTGGAGACCGTCGCCGACAACGACACCAGGCTCACCGAGGCGGGAAGGTGGATGATGACCTCCTCCCACACCGCTCCGCGGAACCGGTCGGCCAGGTAGTGGACCTCGTCCATGACGACGTAGCCCAGGCCCTTCAACGTGCTCGAACCGGCGTAGAGCATGTTGCGCAGCACCTCGGTGGTCATGACCACCACGGGTGCCTCGCCGTTGACAACCGTGTCGCCGGTCAGCAGGCCGACGTTCTCGTCGCCGTGGATGCGGCGCAGGTCGTTGTACTTCTGGTTCGACAGCGCCTTGATCGGGGTGGTGTAGAAGCACTTGCGGCCGCCGGAGAGCGCCAGGTGCACCGCGAACTCCCCGACGACGGTCTTGCCCGCGCCGGTCGGGGCGCACACGAGGACTCCGGAACCGTCCTCCAGCGCCTCGCACGCCCGCTGTTGGAAGTCGTCGAGCCCGAAGGGGTAGGTGCCGACGAACTCGGCGATCCGGGGGTAGGCGGCCCGCCGCTTGGCGGCGGCATACCGGTCGGCGGGAGTGGTCATCCTCAAAGCCTAATCGGCGCATCACACCGGTAAGCAGGCGCCGCGCGGCGGGGCCGGTGTACCGGCCCACATTCCGCAGACGTATTGTCCCTTCCGTGCGACCCGACGACAGTGATGACACCAGCAGTCCTTCACCCGTTCGGCCGATACGGGCGGTCATGCTCGACTTCCACGGCACACTCGCCCAGCTGGAGCCGCTCACGCGGTCGGTGGAGTTGGCCGCCGCCCGTTGCGAGGTCGAACTCCCGCCATACCACGGCACCCTCATCGCCGACGCCCTCGGCGCGTTGGGGTGGCCCGGTTCCGGGCTACCGCCGAAGGTGTTGCCGTTCTTCGCCACCGCGTGGGCCGATCGCGACCTCACCGAGATCGATCACCGTGAGGCGTTCATCGGCCTGGCGTCGCAGACGTCGGGGGCGTTCGAGGGTTTCGCGGAGGCCGTGTACGACCGGTTGTGCGCACCCGACGGCTGGGTCGTCTACGCCGACACCCTGCCCTTGCTGGAGTCGCTGCGCGACGCCGGTGTTCCGGTGGCGGTGGTCAGCAACATCGGCTTCGACATCCGCCCGGTCGCCAAGCACCTCGGCTTCGACCACCTGGTGGACCACTGGGTACTGTCCTATGAGGTGGGATGGTGCAAGCCCGAGCCCGCGATCTTCCGGGAGGCGTGCGTGCGGCTGAAGGTCGACCCCGAGGACTGCCTGATGGTCGGCGACACGCTGGCCGACGCGGGGGCCAAGGAACTCGGATGCCGGACGTACCTGCTGCCGCACACCGGGCCGGGCGAGATCGTCGGACTGGACGCGGTACGCCGGATCGTGGTGTGACGGCCGCGTCGCTGATCCTGGTCTCCGGAGCGCCCGGCGCGGGAAAGACCACACTCGCGCGGCGACTGGCCGGTGAGCTCGGCCTGCCGTTGCTGTCGAAGGACGACGTCAAGGAGGACCTCGCGGCGGTCCTGCCGGCCGACGGCCTGGAGCGGAGCCGCGAACTCGGCAGAGCCGCCGTCACCGTGCTGTACGGTATGGCGGCCCGGCTGTCGGCCGCCGGGGTACCACTCATTCTGGAAAGCGCATTCCACGCCGGAGTGTCCGAGAACGACCTCCGCCCCCTGACTACCGGCGTCCACGCGGTATCCCTGCACTGCGAGGTGGACACCGAGACCGCCGGTCGACGCCACCGGGCCCGGCACGGACGGCGGCATCCCGTCCACCACGACGCGGCCCGCCACGTCGACGTCACCGACGCCCGGTGGGAACCGCCCGCGCTCGGCATCCCGTCCCTGCGGATCGACTGCCGCCACGGATACCGGCCGGGCTGGGCCGAGATCGTCCGGTTCACCGGACACGCCCCGGCCGCCTCAGCCTGAGACCGACACCAGGGTCGCGTACACCACCACGTTGTGCGTGTAGGAACGATCGGCCTCGTCGAATCGTCCACCACAGGTGATCAACCGCAACGCCGGGTAACCGGTGCCCGTGAACACCGCGCCGTAGGGGAAGTCCGCCTTCGGATAGGAACGCACCAGGTCGACCTGGAACACGGCCACGGTGCCGTCCGCCCGCTCCACCCGGATCTCGTCACCGGCCACCAGTTCACCGATGCGATAGAACACCGCCGCTCCGGTGAACCGGCTGTCGACGTGACCGACGATCGCGGCCGGCCCCACCTCCCCGGGGCTCGGCCCCAGCGAGAACCACCCCGCCGTGTCGGCCACCGACAGCGCCGGCACCTCGATCGTGCCGTCCTCGGCCAGGCCCACCTCCGCCACCGGCGCGGACACCCCGGCCGAGTCGATCTCGATCCGCACCGGCTCGGCACGGGGAAGGACATGCGGCGGCTCGGCGCCGGGCGGCAGCGACGGCACCGGTGGAGGTTCCTCCGGTGCGGCGGCCGGCGCCGGTTGCGACGCGGACAACGTCCACGGCGAGATGCCGCCCAGGAACAGGCCGACACCACCGGCGGCGAGCGCCGTCAACAGCGCGTACACCACCACCCGCGCCGGACCGGCCGGGCGGGCGCGTCTTCCCGGGTCACGCCGTCCCGGCACTGTCGTTTCGCCGGTAGTAGAACGTGGCGGCGATCGCGGCGGCCAGCAACATGCCGCCACCGATGAACAGGATCGTGTCGCTGCCCTCGGCCAGTGAACCGTCACCGGCCTTGGTGCCGCCGGAGGCGACGTTGAAGTGTGTGGTCTCCGGGGCACCGCCGGCGCACTGGACGGCCGCCAGGTACACCCCGGGCGGCGTGTCGCCGGTGACCAGCAGGGTGCCGGTGATGCGTTCGGCGGTCCCCGCCACGTCGTTCAGCACCACCAGGGGGCCGCCACCGGGCGTGCCGTACCAGATGTCGGCCGTGGTCGCCCCGTTGCCGCAACCACCCGAGACCGTGATGTTGTGCCCGGCTTCGACCGTCTGCGGCGACACCGAGACCTCGGTGGCCGGTGTCGCGGCGGAGGGCGCCGCCACCGTGGCCCCGATCGCGGCGGTCACCGCCGCCGTGGCCAGAATCCGCTTCACCCGCATGTCGCAGACCCCCGTGTCCGTCAGCCCACGCCGATCCTCGCAGTGGCAAATTACCATGAAACCGCTGCTCAGTGCGGCGTTTCCCGCGCACCACGACCCCTTCCGGCACGGCCGTACCGGGCGCCCCACCCGTCAGGCGTCGCCGGGCACGATGGTCACCACGCGATCACAACGACTCGCCTGCGCCTCCACCTCTTCGGCGTTCACGAGGTCGTTGGAGTCGACCCAGGCGCGGGCCGCGGCGGCGTCCCGGCCGCCGTCACGCTGTCGACGCAGCAGCCGCGCCTCACGCAGTGGCCGCGGGGTCTCCACGTACCACAGTTCGGCCGCCAGGTCCGCGACCTCCCGCCAGCCCTGCTCGGTGCTCGCCAGGTAGTTCCCCTCGGTCACCACCAGCCGGACCCGCGGCTCCACGACGTGCCGGGCCGCGATCGGTTCGTGCAGGCGGCGGTCGTAGTCGGGGACGTAGACCGGGTGGGTCGTGTCGGAGAGCAGTCTTCGCAGCAACGCGAGGTAACCCCACACGTCGAATGTGAACCGGGCGCCCTTGCGGTCGGCGGTCCCGGCGCGGTCGAGTTGGCGGTTCGACAGGTGGAAGCCGTCGAGCGGCACGTAGGCGGCGACGGCGTCGCCCAGGCGCGCGTTCACCGCGTCGACGAGCCGGACCGCCAGTGTGGACTTCCCCGCGCCGGGCGGGCCCGCGACGGCCAGGATCGCCCGGCCGTGTGCCGGGGTGAGCGCGATCGCGTCGGTCAACAGGGCCTCGTCCATCGGCCCACGTTAGCGTGCGACGCGGTCAGATCGACCGATCCGATTCGACGATCCGCGCGCCCAACGGGACCAGCGACACCCGGATCATCTTGAAGTTGGCGACTCCCAGCGGGATCCCGATGACCGTGAGGCACAGCAGGATCCCGCTGCCGAGGTGACCGAGAGCCAGCCACCAACCGGCCACCACCAGCCAGATCACGTTGCCGATCACCGACATCACGCCGCTTCGGGGATCGTGGACGACGGTCCGCCCGAACGGCCACAGTGCATAGCCGGCGATCCGGAACGAGGCGATGCCGAACGGGATGGTGACTATCAGGACACAGCAGATCACCCCCGCCACGACGTAACCCAGCGCGAGCCAGAATCCGGACAGGACGAGCCAGATGAGGTTCAGCAAGGTCCGCATGTGTCGATACTGCCCGGTCGCCGCCCGAACGCGCCATCCGCCATGCCCCCGTTTCGGCTTGATCGGCCGGACGACCATCGACATGCCTCGAATAAGCCCGAATGTCCGATTTTGACCGTCGTGTGACCCACCAAGCCGCGATCAGGTGGGGTCGGAGAACGTGGAGAGCAGTTCGGCGAGCCGATCGTATCCGGGTGCCAGGCGGCGGAGCCTGGCCGCGCCGGCGGCGTGGTCGCCGGCGACCACGTCCCATTGGAAGGCACCGAGCAGGGCCGCCTGACCCGACAGCACGGCGGCGACCTCGGCGAGACCGATCTCGCCCAGCCAGTATGCGGCGTCGGTGAGTCGCCGCGCCCCGACCCGGACGGCGAAGTGTCCGAGCGTTCCCGTCAGGGCCGGTGGAAGGCCCGTCTCGCAGCGCTCCGCCAGCCGTTCCACGGCGGCGCGGCTCGTCGGTGCGTCGGCTCCGTTCTGTCCGGTCGACCAGGCGCGGGCCGCCGGAAGCGACCGGCGCACCGCCGAGACCGGATCGACCCGGGCGACCCTGCGGAACCCGCCGCGCCAGGTGTAGGGCTCGCCGTATCCGACGTGCTCGGCCCGCCAGGCCGCCAGCAACCGTTCCAGCGGGATTGCCGCGTGGGGGAAGCCGTGCGGGTCGTGCAACCTCACCGTGTCACCCTCCACTGCGTACGCGACGAGGAAGTGGTCCGCCCCGATGGGACCGGTCATGTCCGGGTGGTATCCGAGCAGGCCCATCTCCACCGGTCCGACCAACAGCGGGTCTTCGTGGGTGGCCCGCCGCAGGACCGCCTCGGCCGCCCCGGCGTCGGGAGCCGCCGCCGTGTCGCACTCCCAACCCAGTGAGGCGGTCGCCGCCGCCAGGCCGATGCCGGGATCCCAACCGGGCGGGTCGAAGAAGAACAGGTCGGGGCCGATGGCCTGGGCACCGAACGGGGAGCCGGTGAGCACCTCGATCAGTCCCGGCGGCACGGCCGGATCGTCGAGCATCATCGCGGCGGAGTTCGCATAGCAGTACGGCCCCGATCCGATGTACGCCGGAGTGGACATTCTTCACCCTTCGGTTTCGACGACGGGGAACGCGACGTCCATCGACGCGCCCCCGTCGGTGTAGGTCTCCAATGGACTTCCGGTGAGCGCCAGGCCCGGCCGGCCGGTGACCCAGCAGGCGACCGCGTCGTAGGCGCTCATGACGTGCGGGTAGGCCCGCTCCTCGCCGGTCACGGCGATGAATGCCTCCCGATGCGGTGCCGCCCAGCGGATCCGCAGGTCGTCCACGGGTTCGAGGACGCCGGTGAAGGGGATCGCGATCTCGACCGGACCGTCACCGTCCTCGGTGACCAGGCCGTGGAAGAACACCAGGAGCGGTGCGTCGTCACCGGCTCCGACCTGTTCGAGGTGTCGCCGGAGCGCCCGTTCCGTCGTGGTGACGGCCTCGTCGAGCGCGGACACCCGCACCCGGATCTCACGGGCGAGCAGTTTTCGGCCGGGGACGTCGCGCAGGGCGACCCGGGCGGTCAGGTCCTCCAGCGACTCGACGCCCCGGGCGAGGTCCTCCACCACCTCGGCGTGTCTCCTGAGCCTGGCGGCCCGGTCGTGGAGCAGTTCCCGCAGCCGGCCCGGCAGCCGCTCCGGGGGCAGGTCGAGCAGCGGCTCCAGCCGGTCCAGGGGTACCTCCATCCGGCGCAGCATCGCGATACGCCGGGCACGTGGGATCTGGTCCCGCCCGTAACGGCGGTAGCCGGTGGCCGGGTCGATCCGGCGCGGAGGCAGCAGCCCGCGTGCGGCGTACAGCCGCAGCGCCTTAGGAGACAGCCAGGTCAGCCGCCCGAACTCGCCCGGAAGCAGGAGGTCGTCGTCGGTCACCCCTCAAGGGTGCGGCGTGCCCCTGGGGCGAGGTCAAGCCCCACGGATGTGATCCCGTCCGCAGTCGTCAACCGCGGTCTCGGTGCCGGGGGTGGTTGCGGGCCATCCGTTCGTTTCCCCGCTTGTAGTTCCCCGTCCACCGCGCCATGACCTCCTGGGGATCGGAGTCCTCGACCTCGGCCAGGAACTCGGCGGCCCGGCCGCCGCGCAGGGTTCCGGCGACCCGGCCGTGGTGGGTGATGATCACCGTGCCGTTCTTGCGATGCATGTATTCGAAACCGTCGGGGGCTGGCATCTGGTGAGTGTGCCCGAGCCCTTCGGCCGCCGCAACCGGAAAACGCGCGAACGCCGCACCGGCGTACGGTGCGGCGTTCGCGGACGGATCGGTTCAGACGACGACGGACTTGAGCGCGTCGACGCGGTCGGTCTGCTCCCACGTCAGGTCCGGCAGTTCCCGGCCGAAGTGCCCGTAGGCGGCGGTCTGGCGGTAGATCGGGCGCAGCAGCCGCAGATCGCGGATGATCGCGGCGGGGCGCAGGTCGAACACCTTCCCGATCGCCTCCTCGATCTTCTCGACGGCGACGGTCTCGGTGCCGAAGGTCTCCACGCGGACGCTCACCGGGTGCGCCTTGCCGATGGCGTAGGCGACCTGGGTCTCGCAGCGCTCGGCCAGCCCGGCGGCGACCACGTTCTTGGCCACCCAACGCATGGCGTAGGCCGCGGAACGGTCCACCTTGGACGGGTCCTTGCCGGAGAAGGCGCCGCCGCCGTGACGGGCGTACCCGCCGTAGGTGTCGACGATGATCTTGCGGCCGGTGAGGCCGGCGTCGCCCATGGGGCCGCCGATCTCGAAACGGCCGGTCGGGTTGACCAGGAGCCGGTAGTCACTCGTGTCGATGTCCAGGCCCGCGAGCTCGGCCGCCACGACGTGCTCGGCGACGTCGGGGGTCATCAGGGACTCCAGCGAGATGTCGGGGGCGTGCTGGCTGGAGACCACGACGGTGTGCAGCTTGACCGGTGTGAGGCCGTCGTACTCGACGGTCACCTGGGTCTTGCCGTCCGGACGCAGGTAGGGGACGGTGCCGTCCTTGCGGACCTGCGACAGCCGCCTCGCCATGCGGTGGGCCAGCGCGATGGGAAGCGGCATGAGTTCGGGGGTCTCGCGGCAGGCGAAACCGAACATCATGCCCTGGTCACCGGCGCCCTGCAGGTCCAGTTCGTCACGGTCGCCGGCGTCGGTGCGCATCTCCAACGCCTTGTCGACGCCCTGGGCGATGTCGGGCGACTGGGCGCCGATCGACACGCTCACACCGCAGGAGGCGCCGTCGAACCCCTTCTTGGAGGAGTCGTAGCCGATGCCGAGGATCGTCTCGCGCACGATCGAGGGGATGTCGGCGTAGGCGGAGGTCGTCACCTCACCGGCGACGTGGACCTGGCCGGTGGTGATCAAGGTCTCCACCGCGACCCGGCTCGCCGGGTCCTGGTCGAGCAGCGCATCGAGCACGCCGTCACTGATCTGGTCGGCGATCTTGTCTGGGTGTCCCTCAGTCACAGACTCCGAGGTGAAAAGGCGACGTGCCACGGTGCTCCTAGATTGACGAATACGACGGACAACGAGTCGAGTCTAGCCACCACCGCGCGGGGGCTCGTCGTGGCGCCCGGGCCGGTCGGGTTCCGCGCACCGACCGAGACACTGCTCAGGTGAGCAGCGACACCACCTCGTCGAGGATGCGGTCGGCGATCTGGTCCTTGTCCGCCAACGGGACGGCCTCGGTAGTGCCGTCGGCGCGGACGAGGGTGACGGCGTTGTCGTCGGTGCCGAACGCCTTGTCCTCCCCCACCTCGTTCAGGACGACGAGGTCGGCGTTCTTGGCGGTGAGTTTGCGGCGCGCGTTGGCGAGCCCGTTCCCGGTCTCGGCCGCGAAGGCCACCAGCAGTCGGCCCGGCTTCTTGCGGGAACCCAGATCGGCGGCGATGTCGGCGTTCGGCACCAGTTCCAGGGTCATACCGGTGGTGTCGGTGGTCTTCTTGATCTTCTCGGTGCGGTAGCTCGCGGGACGGAAGTCGGCCGGGGCCGCCGCCATGACCACCACGTCGGCGGTCTCGGACGCGGCGAGGACGGCCTCGTGGAGCTGCGCGGTGGTGCCGACCGTCACCAGGTCGACGCCGGCCGGTGGGGGCAACGCGACGTTGGCGGAGACCAGGGTCACCCGGGCGCCCCGTGCCGAGGCCGCACGTGCCAGGGCGTGCCCCTGTTTACCGGAGGAACGGTTTCCGATGAAACGGACCGGATCCAGCGGCTCACGGGTACCTCCGGCGGTCACCACGACGTGACGTCCGGTGAGGTCGGGCGCGCGCGGCCCGCGACGCAGCAGGCGCACGGCGACCTCGAATATCCGGGCCGGGTCGGGCAGCCTGCCCTTGCCGGTGTCGGCTCCGGTGAGCCGGCCCACCGCCGGTTCGAGCACGATGTGGCCCCTGCGGCGCAGCACGGCGACGTTGTCGGCGGTCGCCGGGTTCTCCCACATCTCGGTGTGCATCGCGGGTGCGAACAGCACCGGCCCGCGCGTGGTCAGCAGGATGTTGGTGAGCAGGTCGTCGGCGCGGCCGGTCGCCGCGCGGGCCAACAGGTCGGCCGTCGCCGGGGCGACGACCACGAGGTCGGCCTGACGCCCGAGCCGGACGTGGGGCACCTCGTGGACGGCGTCGAAGACCTCGGTCGCGACCGGACGGCCCGACAACGCCGCCCAGGTGGCCTCGCCCACGAACCGGAGCGCCGCCGCGGTGGGGACCACGGTGACGCCGTGCCCCGACTCGGTGAACAGCCGCAGCAGTTCGCACGCCTTGTAGGCGGCGATACCCCCGGACACGCCCAGGACGATCTCGGGACGAGACGTGACGGTGTTCATCGTCGGGTTCCGGCCGGTTCGCGGTTCAGTCTTCCGAACCGGGCTCCAGTGGCTCGGTCACCAGGAGACCCTGGTCGATCTCGCGCAGCGCGATCGACAGTGCCTTCTCCTGGGGGGTCGTCTCGACCAGGGGCCCGACGTACTCCAGCAGGCCCTCACCGAGCTGGCTGTAGTAGGCGTTGATCTGACGGGCACGCTTGGCGCCGTAGATGACGAGCTGGTACTTCGATTGGGACTTCTCCAGCAGATCGTCGATCGGCGGCTTCGTGATGCCGATGGGGTCGGCGACGGTTCCAGACACGCGCTTTCAGCCCTCTAACACAGATTCGGAGATTAAACGGTTCGACGCCGGACAGGCCGCGGACGGCTCCGCCGGCGAACCGAGCAAGCCTACCAGCTCCTCGGTGGCCTGCTCGACGGACACGTTGACGATCGTGTGGTCGAACTCGGCCTCGGCGGCGAGTTCCTCGCGCGCCAACGCGAGACGGCGCCTGATGGTCTCGGCGTCCTCGGTGCCGCGTCCCTTGAGCCGCCTGACCAGTTCGTCCCAGCTCGGCGGCGCCAGGAAGACCAGTTGCGCCTCGGGCATGGCCTTGCGGACCTGCCTGGCCCCTTGCAGATCGGCCTCCATGATCGCCGGCATACCGGCCGCGAGCCGCTCCTCCACGGGGCCTCGCGGGGTGCCGTACAGGTTGTTGGCGTACTGCGCCCATTCCAGGAACTGACCGTCGGCCGCGAGCTTCTCGAAGTGGGCTCGCTCGTAGTAGTAGTAATGGAAACCGGGGATCTCGTCAGGCCGTGGCGAACGCGTGGTGGCGCTCACCGAGAACCATACCCACGGGTACCGTTCCCGAATGAGCGCCTTCACGCTGCCTTTGCCGACACCGGACGGCCCGGAGAGAACCGTCAGGCGGGCCGCCGTTGGGCGGTGTTCGTCAAAGCTCACGTGTTTGTTCTACCGGACGACTATGCGTCGTTGTCGGCGAACTCGGCAAGAAGAGCCTGCCGCTGGTGCTCTCCCAGTCCGCGCAGACGGCGGGTCTCGGCGATCTTCAGCTTCTCCATGATCTGCACGGTCCGCTTGTCACCGATGCCCGGGAGGGCCTTCAGCACGGCGGTGACCTTCATCTTGCCGGAGATGTCGTCTTCCGAAGCGGAGGCGAGGACGTCGGCCAGCGACAGCTCACCGGTCTTGAGCTTCTCTTTGAGCTCAGCGCGGGCCTTACGGGCGGCGGCGGCCTTTTCCAAGGCGGCAGCGCGCTGCTCAGGCGTGAGTTGCGGGAGCGCCACGGGGTCTCCTAGGGTGAGGTGATTGTCTATTAAGGACTATGTAGAGGGCCCGGCCGGACCGGTCCCTCCCACAAGCTGGATTAACAACCCAGCGCGGGAAACGTAACCACACGTCCAAAGGCGTCGCAACTTGGGGTCGCCACCTTGGTGGTGAGGTATCTTCCCAGGCTATCGCCCGATGGCCTTCCGGCACGCCTCCATGGCGGTCGCCGCAGCCTGCCTCAGACCAGGCAAAGCAGGCCCTTGACGAGCGATTTCCCTTGAGTACGAAGGGATCGCGGCTCCCGCCGCGGCGCCCAGCACCCGCCGCAGATCGCTCGGCTGCCCACCCTGCGCCCCCATGCCCGGCACCAGGATGGGGCCGTTGAGGCGGGACAGCTCGTGAGCGGTCTCACCGGTGGTCTGCGCGGTATGGGTGATTCCGTACGTCTTCTGCCGTCCCGCCAACTCGCTCTCCTCACGACAGCCGGTGATCGTCGCGCCGATGACGACGCCGAGCGAACCCATCGGTTCCGCATCGGCGTTCAAGCCACCGATCTCGTCGATCACCGCCTGCCCCACCGTGCGGCCGTCCTTGCGGCGGGCCTTCTGGACCTGGGCACCCTCCGCATTGGACGTCAACGCCAGGACGAAGACGCCCCGGTCGTGTGCCTGCGCCATGTCGAACAGCGGTTCGAGCGACCCGACACCCAGATAGGGGCTCGCGGTGACGGCGTCGACGGCCAGCGGCGAGGCCGGATCCAGATACGCCTGCGCGTAGGCGCGCATGGTCGAACCGATGTCACCGCGCTTGACGTCGAGCAGCACCAGGGCGCCCGCCTGACGCGACTCGGTCACGACCCGTTCCAGCAGGGCGATCCCCGCCGAACCGAACCGCTCGAAGAAGGCCGACTGCGGCTTGATGAACGCGACCTCGCCGGCGATCGCCTCCACCATGGTCAGACAGAAGCGTTCCGCGCCGGCGATGTCGTCGTCCAGGCCCCAGGCGCGCAGGAGCTGCGCGTGCGGGTCGATGCCCACGCACAGCGGCCCACGCTTGGCCAGTGCCCGCGCGGTGCGGGCGCCGAATGTCAGGTCAGCCATGGTGGCCTCCTCCTTGCGGACGGGGACGGGGGGATCGTGTCTGGTGGGAGCTGCGTCGGGCGGCCCTGGCCGCCCCCTTCACCAACCTCGGTCCAGAGTAGACCAGACCGGTGTAGAGCTGGACGAGACTGGCCCCGGCGTCGATGAGGGCGGCCGCGTGGTCGGGCGCGGTGATGCCGCCGACACCGATCACCGGAAGGCGACCGGACGTCTCCCGGTACACGAAGGACACGATGGAGCGGGTGATCTCCCGCAGCGGCCCCCCGGACAGGCCGCCCGGCTGGGCGGCGCGTTCCAGGTCGGAGGCCGCCACACCGTCGCGCCCGAGGGTCGTGTTGGCGGCGATGACACCCGAGACCCCGTGGGACAGGCAGACCTCCAGGGCCTGACCGATCGCGGTCTCGGTCAGGTCGGGGGCGATCTTGACCAGGATCGGCTTGGGGCGGCCACCACCGGCCAGGTGGACGCCCTCCTCGTACAGGGCGCGCAGGATCGTCGCCAGCTCGTCGGCGTCCTGGAGGTTGCGCAGCCCCGGCGTGTTGGGCGACGAGACGTTCACCGCGAAGTAGTCGGCGAACCGGTACAACTCGACGAACGACGCCACGTAGTCGTCGACGGCGCGGTCGAGCGGGGTCGCCTTCGACTTGCCCAGACTGATGCCCACGGGCACCTTCGGACGGGGCCCCGAGGCGAGCCGGCGGGCCAGCGCCTGGGCACCGTCGTTGTTGAACCCCATCCGGTTGATCAGGGCGTTGCTGTCGGGGAGCCGGTACAGGCGCGGCCGGGGATTACCCGGTTGGGCACGCCAGGTCACGGTGCCGATCTCCATGAACCCGAACCCCAGGGCCGGCCACGCGTGCAGCGCGACACCGTTCTTGTCCATACCCGCGGCGAGGCCGACGGCGTTGGGAAAGTCGATGCCGAACACCCGGCACGGGTCCCTGACCACGTTCAACCGGCTGAGCGCGTCCAGCAGCCACGGTTTGCCGCTGATCGAACCGAGCCACCCCAGGGTGCGCTCGTGCGCCACCTCGGGGTCACCTCGTCCCACCCGGTACAGGACCGGGCGGACCATCCGTCTGTAAAGCATTCCTATTCCTCGCTGAGAGCCGCGTGCAGCGCCTGTAGCGGGCGCACCGTCAAGTCACCTCGGATCATGGCCTCGATGCCCATGACGGCGGCGGCGGCCCCCTGGATCGTGGTGATGCACGGGGTGTCCACCACGACGGCGGCGCTGCGGATCTCGTATCCGTCGGTACGGACCCCGGTCGAACCGGCGGGGGTGTTGATCACCAACGCCAGCTCGCCCGAGCTGATCAGCTCCACGGTGTCCCGCAATGTCAAGTCACCGTCGGGATCGGTGTGACGACGCACCGCGGTGAACTCGATGCCGTGCCGCCGCAGCACCTCACCGGTGCCCCTGGTGGCGTAGACGGTGAAGCCCAGATCGACGAGCCGCTTGACCGGGAACACGACGGCGCGCTTGTCACGGTCGGCCACCGACACGAACACCTTCCCGGTGGTCGGCACCCCGCCGTACGTCGCCGCCTGCGCCTTGGCGAAGGCGTGTCCGAACGCGGTGTCGATGCCCATCACCTCGCCCGTCGACTTCATCTCCGGCCCCAGGAGGGCGTCGATGCCCCGGCCCTCCACGGTCCGGAACCGCTTGAACGGCAGGACCGCCTCCTTGACCGACACCGGCGCGTCGGCGGGCATGACACCGCCGTCACCGGTCGCGCGCAGCAGCCCCTCCTCACGGAGGGTGGCGATGGTGGCCCCGAGCATGATGCGGGTGGCGGCCTTCGCCAGCGACACACCGGTCGCCTTGGACACGAACGGCACGGTACGGCTGGCACGCGGATTCGCCTCGAGCACGTACAGCACGTCGTCCTTGAGCGCGTACTGGACGTTCAACAGGCCGCGCACCCCGATGCCGAACGCCAACGCCTCGGTGTGCCGCCGGATCTGGTCGAGGGTGCCGGAACCGAGCGTGATCGGCGGCAGCGCGCAGGAGGAGTCACCACTGTGGATACCTGCCTCCTCGATGTGCTCCATCACACCGCCTATGTAGACCTCACCGCCGTCGCACAGCGCGTCGACGTCGATCTCGATGGCGTCGTCGAGGAAGCGGTCGACCAGGACCGGATGCTCGGGGCTGATGTCGGTCGCCCGGGTGATGTAGGACTGCAGGTTGGTGTCGTCGTAGACGATCTCCATCCCGCGGCCGCCCAGCACGTACGAGGGCCGGACCAGGACCGGGTAACCGATCTCGGCGGCGATCGCCCTGGCCTCGGCGTAGGTGCTCGCCGTGCCGTGCTTGGGAGCCGGCAGTCCCGCCTTGGCGAGGATCTTGCTGAACGCGCCGCGGTCCTCGGCCAGGTGGATGCTGTCCGCGGGAGTCCCGACGACCGGCAGACCGGCCTCGGTCAGCTTGCGCGCCAGGCCCAGCGGGGTCTGGCCGCCCAGCTGGACCACGACGCCGACCACACCCGGGCCGCCCGCGGCCACCCCGCTGTCGTGCTCGGCGTGGTGCACCTCCAGGACGTCTTCCAACGTCAACGGCTCGAAGTACAACCGGTCGGCGGTGTCGTAGTCGGTGGAGACGGTCTCGGGGTTGCAGTTGACCATGATGGTCTCGAATCCGGCCTCGCGGAGCGCGCTGACCGCGTGCACGCACGAGTAGTCGAACTCGATGCCCTGGCCGATCCGGTTGGGCCCCGAACCGAGGATCATGACCTTCGGCCGGTCGCTGGGAGCCACCTCCGTCTCCTCCTCGTAGGAGGAGTAGTGGTACGGCGTGTGCGCCTCGAACTCGGCCGCGCAGGTGTCCACGGTCTTGTAGACCGGACGCAGCCCCAACCGGTGCCGGAGCCGCCGGACGCCGTCCTCGCCGGCGAACTCCGGACGCAACGCCGCGAGCTGCCGGTCGGAGAAACCGGCGCGCTTGGCGCGCCGCAGCAACGGGAGGTCCAGGACCGCCGCCGACTCCACCTCGTCACGCAGCTGCACCAGGGCGGCGAGCTGGTCCACGAACCAGGGGTCGAACTTCGACGCCTCGGCGACCTCCGCCACCGTCGCGCCCAGCCGCAGCGCCCGTTCGGCCGTGTAGAGCCGGCCGTCGTGCCCCTCCGCGAGCGACTCCAGGGTCGCGGCGAGCGTGACACCCTCCGGATCGGGCTTGGTCCACAGGCCCGGCATACCGGTCTCGGTGGACCGCATCGCCTTCTGCAACGCCTCACCGAAGGTGCGTCCCAGCGCCATCGCCTCACCGACCGACTTCATGGTCGTGGTGAGGGTCGCGTCGGCACCCGGGAACTTCTCGAACGCGAACCGTGGGATCTTGACGACCACGTAGTCCAGGGTCGGCTCGAACGCCGCCGGTGTGGCCCGGGTGATGTCGTTCGCGATCTCGTCCAGTGTGTACCCGATGGCCAACCGCGCCGCGATCTTGGCGATCGGGAAACCGGTGGCCTTGGAGGCCAGCGCACTCGACCGCGACACGCGTGGGTTCATCTCGATGACGACGATCCGGCCGGTCTCCGGATCGACGGCGAACTGGATGTTGCAGCCGCCGGTGTCGACCCCGACCTCCCGCAGCACCGCGATGCCCAGGTCCCGCAGCCGTTGGAACTCCCGGTCGGTCAACGTCATGGCGGGCGCGACCGTCACCGAGTCGCCGGTGTGCACGCCCATCGGGTCGACGTTCTCGATCGTGCACACGACCACGACGTTGTCACGGTGGTCGCGCATCAGTTCGAGCTCGTACTCCTTCCACCCGAGGACGCTCTCCTCGATGAGGACCTCGGTGGTGGGGCTCTCCGCCAGTCCGCTACCGGCGATGCGTTCCAGTTCCTCGGTGGTGTGGGCCATTCCGGATCCGAGGCCGCCCATCGTGAAGCTCGGACGCACCACCACGGGCAGGCCGAGTTCGGCGACCGTGTCGTGGACCTCCGCCATCGAGTGGCACACCGCGCTGCGGGGGACGTCACCCCCGGCGCGCTTGACGACCTCCTTGAACATCTGGCGGTCCTCGCCGCGCTGGATGGCGTCCACGTCGGCGCCGATCAGCTCGACACCGTACTTCTCCAGCACTCCCGCCTCGTGCAACGCCATGGCCGTGTTCAGTGCGGTCTGGCCGCCCAGCGTCGCAAGGATCGCGTCGGGACGTTCGGCCGCGATCACCTGCTCGACGAACTCGGGGGTGATGGGCTCCACATAGGTCGCGTCGGCGTACTCCGGGTCGGTCATGATGGTCGCAGGATTGGAGTTGACGAGGCTGACTCGGAGCCCCTCCGCCTTCAGCACCCGGCACGCCTGCGTTCCGGAGTAGTCGAACTCGCACGCCTGGCCGATGACGATCGGGCCGGACCCGATCACCAGGACGTGCTTGATGTCTTCGCGTTTAGGCACTGGCTCCCGCTTTCCTGCTCTGATGCGACGGGACCCCGACGGCCCCCACCCGATGGGATGTCACTGTGGAACGGTCAGACCGAGACACGCCGGCTCCCCTCGATCAGGTCCACCAGTCGGTCGAAGAGGTAGTCCGCGTCGTGGGGACCGGCCGCGGCCTCGGGGTGGTACTGCACGGAGAACGCGGGTACCTCCAGGCACTCCACGCCCTCGACCACGTTGTCGTTGAGGCAGATGTGGCTGACCCTCGCCCGTCCGAAGTCGGTGTCGAACTCCAGGGACACGGGGTCGGGCCGCGACATCGGCTCCATCCCGTCGGCGGCCGCGCCCTGCTCGGCGTTCGCGTCGGGCAGGCCCAACGCGCCATGCTTTCCGTTCGCGCCCGGCAAGCCGAGCGCACCACGCTTCCCGTTCGCGTCGGGCAGGCCCAACGCACCGTGCTTTCCGTTCGCACTCGGCAAGCCGAGCGCGAACCCGTGATTGTGCGCGGTCACCTCGACCTTCCCGGTGGACAGGTCTGCGACCGGCTGGTTGATGCCGCGGTGCCCGTACTTGAGCTTGTACGTGCCGAGGCCGAGTGCCTGGCCGAGCACCTGGTTGCCGAAGCAGATGCCGAACACCGGGACGCGGCGGCGCAGCAGTTCGCGGGTCACCGCCACCTGGTGGGAGGCGGTGGCGGGGTCACCGGGTCCGTTCGACAGGAACACCGCGTCAGGCGAGGACGCCAGGATCTCCTCCACCGTCGAGTGCGCCGGGAGGACGTGGGTCTCGACCCCCCGCCGCGCCATCCGGCGCGGGGTGTTGCGTTTGATGCCCAGATCCAGTGCCGCCACGGTGAAGCGTCGTTCGCCCTCCGCCGCCACCGTGTACGGCCGCGACGTGGTCACCTCGCCGACCAGGTCCGCGCCCGTCATGCCGGGCGACTCCAGGACCTTGGCCAGCAGGCGGTCGGGGTCGGTGTCGCGACTGGAGATGCCCACCCGCATGGCACCGCGCTCCCGCAGGTGGCGGGTCAGGGCGCGGGTGTCCACCTCGCAGATGCCGACGACGCCCTGCGTGGACAACTCGTCCTCCAGGTCCGCCGTGGCCCGCCAGTTCGACGAGATCCTCGCCGCCTGGCGGATCACGAAGCCCGCCACCCAGATGCGGCCGGACTCGTCGTCCTCGGCGTTGACACCCGTGTTGCCGATGTGCGGCGCGGTCATGGTGACGACCTGACGGTGGTACGACGGGTCGGTCAGCGTCTCCTGGTAACCGGTCATGCCGGTGGAGAACACGGCCTCACCGAAGGTCTCGCCCACGGCGCCGTACGCCTCACCGTGGAACACCCGGCCGTCCTCCAGTACGAGGATGGCGGCGGCTCGCCTTGTCATGTCGGCTCCTTGTCGGTTTCGGCGGAGTGGGGACGTCCGTGGGTCATGAGGCGGACTCCGTCAACTTGCCACCCAGCACCGTGGGGCGGCCGTGCAGGAACGTCGCGGTGACGACGCCCGGCAGGGTCATACCGGAGTAGGGGGTGTTGCGGCTCGGGCCGGCCAGCTCGGAGGGCACGACCGTCCATCGCGCCGCCGGATCGACCAGGGTCAGGTTCGCGGGTCCGCCCACGGCGGGATCACGCCCGTGCTCGGTGAGCCCCGCGATCCGGGCCGGGGTGCGGCTCATCCGCTCGGCGACACCGTCCCAGTCCAGGGCACCCGGTTCGACCATGGTGTGGATGACGATCGGCAGCGCGGTCTGGAGGCCGAGCATGCCCGGCCTGGCCGCCGACCACTCGCACTCCTTGTCCTCCAGGGTGTGCGGGGCGTGGTCGGTGGCGACCACGTCGATGATGCCCTCGGCCAGGCCCTGCCGGAGCGCGGCGACGTCGTCGGCGGTGCGCAGCGGCGGATTCACCTTGTACACCGGGTCGTAGGATCCGGCGAGCTCGTCGGTGAGCAGCAGGTGGTGGGGGCACACCTCCGCGGTGACGCGCCAGCCCTTCGACTTGGCCCAGCGCAGGATCTCCACGCTTCCGGCGGTGGAGACGTGACACACGTGCAGGCGGGAACCGACGTGCCCGGCGAGCAGCGCGTCACGGGCGATGATCGCCTCCTCCGCCACCGCAGGCCACCCGGCCAGGCCCAGCCTCGCAGATACCGCGCCCTCGTGCATCTGGGCGCCCGCGGTGAGGCTCGGCTCCTCGGCGTGCTGGGCGATGACCCCGTCGAACGCCTTGACGTATTCCAGTGCGCGCCGCATCAGCCGGGGATCCGACACGCAGTGACCGTCGTCGGAGAAGATCCTGACCTTCGCCGCCGAGGCCGCCATGGCGCCCAGTTCCGCCAGTTGACTTCCCGCCAGGCCGACGGTCACGGCGCCGATCGGCTGCACGTCCACGAGGCCGGCGTCCCGGCCGAGGCTCCACACCTGCTCCACGACTCCGGCGGTGTCGGCCACCGGATCGGTGTTGGCCATGGCGCACACGGCGGTGAAACCGCCCAACGCGGCGGCCCGGCTGCCGGAGGCGACGGTCTCGGCGTCCTCCCTGCCGGGTTCGCGCAGGTGGGTGTGGAGGTCCACGAGGCCGGGCAACAGGATCTGTCCGTCGGCGTCCACCACGGTGGCGTCGCCGGCCGCCAGATCGGCACCCATCCCGGTGATGCGTCCGGACTCCACGAGCACGTCGGCCCGTTCCCGTCCGAGGATCGACGCACCCTTGATCAGCCAACCGGTCATGCCATGCTTCCCTTCTCACCCGACAACAGCAGATAGAGCACGGCCATCCGCACCAGCACTCCGTTGGCCACCTGGTCGACGATCACCGAACGGGCGGAGTCGGCGACCTCGGCGGCGATCTCCATCCCCCGGATCATCGGACCGGGGTGCATCACGATCGCCTCGCCGGGCAGTCGCGCCATCCTCGCGGTGTCGAGACCGTACCGGCGGCTGTACTCACGTGCCGACGGGAAGAAGGAGTCGTTCATGCGCTCCCGCTGCACCCGCAGCATCATGACGACGTCCACCTTGGGCAGTACGCCGTCGAGGTCGTAGGAGACGTCGACGGGCCAGTCGGTGACTCCGACCGGCAGCAGCGTCGGCGGCGCCACCAGGGTGACGTCGGCGCCGAAGGTCGTGAGCAGGTGGACGTTGGAGCGGGCGACCCGGCTGTGCAGGACGTCGCCGACGATCGCCACCCGCAGTCCCTCCAGCCGTCCCATGCGTTCCCGGATGGTGTAGGCGTCCAGGAGTGCCTGGGTGGGGTGCTCGTGCGTGCCGTCTCCGGCGTTGACGACGCTTCCGTCGAGCCACTCGGTCAACCGGTGCGGAGCGCCGGAGGCGGAGTGGCGCACCACGACGGCGTCGGCCCCCATCGCCTGGAGGGTGAGCGCGGTGTCCTTCAGGCTCTCGCCCTTGCTGACACTGGAACCCTTGGCGGAGAACGTGACCACGTCGGCGGACAACCGCTTGGCGGCGGCCTCGAAGGAGACGCGGGTACGGGTGGAGTCCTCGTAGAAGAGGTTGACGACGGTCCGGCCGCGCAGGGTGGGCAGCTTGCGCACCTCGCGGCCGGTCATCGCTGCGGCCATTCCCCGGGCGGTGTCGAGGATCAGTGTGGCGGTGTCGCGGTCGAGGTCGGCCGCCGACAGCAGGTGACGGTTCACGCCGCACCTCCCGACAACAGCACCTCGTCGGTCCCGTCGTGCTCCTTGAGGTGAACGGAGACGTTCTCGCTGGCGGCGGTGGGTATGTTCTTGCCCACGTAGTCGGCGCGGATCGGCAACTGCCGGTGCCCCCGGTCGACCAGGACGGCCAGTTGGACCTGGGAGGGACGGCCGAGGTCGTAGAGGGCGTTCAACGCAGCCCGGACGGTGCGGCCGGAGTAGAGGACGTCGTCGACCAGGATGACCCGGCGTCCGTCGACGCCGTCGGCGGGGACGTCGGTGGGGCCGAGTGCCCGCGCGCCCCGGATCCGCAGGTCGTCGCGGTAGAGGGTGACGTCGAGCGCGCCGTGTGGGATCGTCGCGCCCTCGAAGGCGGCGATCCGTTCGGCGAGCCGGCTCGCCAGGGGGACGCCGCGCGTGGGGATTCCCAGCAGCACCGTCTCGGCCGCGCCGCGCGTCTTCTCGAGGATCTGGTGGGCGATACGGTCGATCACCCGGGAGATGTCCGAATCGGACAGTATCTGTCGGGCCGGCCGGGTGTCTCCGGCCTGGTCATGGGCAGGCTCTGCCACCTTGACCTCCTTCTCCGCCTCACTGGACGGTCCGTTAAAGAATGGTCGCGCAGAATGCTACCCCGGACCGGTTGGCGCCAATGAGCCAGATCAACCCAGAGTAAGGGGGTTTTCGCACGCTATCGCCCTTTTTGGGGGTGAAATCCCGTCACGCATAGTGAGAATTGTGCCCACCCCCACTTGCACCGGGTTTTGGCATCGCCTAGAGTCACGCTGCGTAGCCAGAAAACGGTTACGTCCTATCCCCCATCACCTGGAGTACATCGAATGGCTTCGTCACCCGAGTACGCGAAATTCCTCGGTAACCGTCTGCGGGACATCCGTATCCAGCAGGGTCTCTCCCTGCAGGGTGTGGAGGACAAGTCGGGCGGCAAGTGGAAGGCCGTCGTCATCGGTTCTTACGAGCGTGGCGACCGTGCCATCACGGTGGCTCGACTGGCCGAGCTCGCGGTGTTCTACCGCGTCCCGGTCGCGGAACTGCTCCCCGACGGCGCGCCGCTTCCGGTGGAGCCGGGCAGCAAGCTCACCCTTGATCTCGCCGCCCTGTACGACCACAGCTCTCCCGAGCTGACCCACGTCGCACGGTACGCGCGTGGTATCCAGCAGCGCCGGGGCGACTACAACGGCCGGATCCTCTCGATCCGGGCGGACGACCTGGCCGCTCTGGCGATCATCTACGACACCACCCCGTCCCAGCTGCTTGAGAAGCTCAGCGAACTCGGCGTCCTGATCTCCGACCCGGCGAAGTTCTTCGCCGAGTTGAAGGAGAACGCGGAGTAACGCGCGCTCGCGCGGATCGATCCGGCTACCCGTCACCCCACCGGTCGGACCTCCGTCCCCGCCCGGAGCCGGGTAGCCGCCGACACACCCCGTGACGCGGCGTACGCGACGGCCCCTCGGCCCAGCACACCCCCGTGACGTGACACCGCCCCGCCGGGCGCATACCCGGCGGGGCGGTTCGTGTGTTCAGCGCGTGTAGAACTCCAGGGCGATCCCGTCGGGATCCCGGAAGGCGATCAGCTCACCGGTGGAACCGGCCACGACCTCCGACCTCGCCACGCCGGCGTCGTCGAGGCGTCCCGCCCAGCGCCGCAACGCCTCCCCGTCGGAGACGGCGAACGACAGGTGGTCGAGTCCGCTGCGGAACTCGCTGAACGGTCCGGCCTCGGCGCGGTCACCGTGGGTCACCAGGACGAGCAGGAGCTCGCCGTCGCCGCGCAACACCGCCTTCTCCATGCCGTCCTGCCTCCCGCGTCGCACCGGTGCCAGGCCCAGCACGCGCCCGTACCAGTCGATCGAACGGTCGAGGTCGGAGACGGTGAGCGTCACGTGATGGAACCCGAGACCGTCCGCGGTCACGACGCCCGCCGGCGTCCGTCGAGCCGGGCCACGCTCTGCAGGACCGCGTTGATGAAGCCGGGCGAGTCGTCGCCGCACAGCACGTCGGCGATCTTCACCGCCTCGCTGATCACGACCGCGTCGTCCACCGCCTCGTCGCCGTGGCGGAGTTCGTACGTCGCGACCCGCAGGATGTTTCGGTCTACGGCGGCGATGCGGTCGAGTTCCCAGCCCTCCAGGCAGGCGCTCACGGCGTCGTCGATCGCGTCGAGGTCGGCCGCGACGCCCTCGACCAGGGTCATCGTGTACTCGGGGATGCCGGGCATCTGCGGGTCACGCATGGCGAGCAGCCGCCTGGCCTCCAGGATCTCGCGGATCGGCCTGTCACGCTGCTCCGCCTCGTAGAGGACGTCCACCGCGCGCTTGCGTGCCTTGCGGCGGGCGGGGAACGCCGCCAGGGATTTCTCCGACACGGTTACGCGCGGCTCATGTACTTGCCGTCGCGGGTGTCCACCTTGATCTTCTCACCGTTGGTGATGAACAGGGGCACCTGCACGTTGGCTCCGGTCTCCACGGTGGCCGGCTTCGTGCCGCCGCTGGAGCGGTCGCCCTGGAGGCCGGGTTCGGTGTGGGTCACCTCCAGTTCCACGGAGGCGGGCAGCTCGATGTACAGCGGGGTGCCCTCGTGGATCCCGACGGTGACCTCCGCCTCGGGGAGCAGGAAGTTCTTGGCGTCGCCGACGGTCGCGGCGGGTACGCCGATCTGGTCGTAGGTGTCCATGTCCATGAAGATGAAGTCGTCGTCGGTGGCGTACAGGTACTGCATGGTGCGCTTGTCGACGGTGGCGGTCTCCACCTTGGTGCCCGCGTTGAACGTCTTGTCTACGACCTTGCCCGACAGCACGTTCTTCAAGGTCGTGCGCACGAACGCACCGCCCTTACCGGGCTTGACGTGCTGGAACTTCACCACGGTCCACAGCACGCCGTCGAGGCTGAGCACCATGCCGTTCTTCAGGTCGTTCGTGGTTGCCATGTGTGTTGGGATCTCTCTCACGTGTGGGTCGGTCAGTACCGTGCCGGGCCGCCGGAGGCGGCGGGATCGCCACCCGGACCGTGAAGTGCCGGACTGTGGAGGTGGGCGGGCGACGAACAAGTGTAACGGCCGACGCCGGGCCACCGTGCGCCAGGCGCCGCCCCCCACGCACGGGGGTTAGGTCTCCCACACCTCGGCCATACCCGGAATCGACCGGACCGGACCGGGGTTACATTGGCCTGTCGTGGCTGCCACCGCTGGACGGTGCCCTCCCACCCCACCCGCTAGTCTCGCGAAGGTCTTCATGTCGGCGGTATCCACCCAGGTCCGCGCTCGGCGGCGCGACACCCTCCCACCCGCACTGTGGCTCGTCGTCACGGGCCTCCTGCTCGCGGCGCTGAATCTGCGTACGGCGGTCACCAGTATCGGGCCGCTGCTCGCCGAGATCCAGGCCGGGTTGTCCACCAGTGCCGCCATGGCCGGGGTCCTCACCACCCTGCCCGTCATCTGCTTCGCCGCGTTGGGCGGTGTCACGCCCGCCCTGGTACGGCGCTTCGGCGACCGGATCGTCCTGTTGACCGCGTTGGGCGCGATGGTCCTCGGACTGGTCGTCCGGTCGAGTGTCACGTCGGTGCCGGTCTTCCTGCTCGCCAGTGCGGCGGCGCTGGCCGGAGGCGCGGTCGGCAACGTCGCGATCCCCACGATCGTGAAGCGGTACTTCCCCGACCGGATCGGCCCGCTCACCACCGCCTACTCGACGTCGCTCGCGGTCGGGGCGATGCTGGCGGCGGCGGTTACCGTACCGGTGGAACAGGCCAGCGGCGGCGACTGGCAGCTCGCGCTGGGTGTGTGGGTGGTTCCGGCCCTGGTCGCGATGGTGCCGTGGCTGCTGCTGCGCCGTCCGCCCGCGCCACCGTCGCACACCGCGGTGCCCGCCGCGCCCGCCCGGGTGCGCGGCATCGGGCGCAGCCGGCTCGCGTGGATGATGCTGGTGGCGTTCGGCTGCCAGTCCTTGATCGCGTACGTGATGTTCGGTTGGCTACCGGAGATCATGCGCGACCACGGCTACTCCTCGGCGGAGGCCGGCGTCATGCTCGCGGTGTTCACGGGCATCAGCATCCCGATCTCACTGGTGATCCCGGTGCTGGCCGCGAGGCGGCCGACCCAGCGGGGGATGATGCTGTTCCTGGTGTCCGGTTACCTCCTGGGCCTGCCGGCCATGTGGTGGGGAGGCAACGCGGTGGTCACCTGGGTGGGCCTGGTGCTGACCGCCGTCGCGATGGGGACCTTCCCACTCATGTTGACGCTGTTCGCGCTGCGTACCCGCACCCCCACGGGCACGGCCGCGCTGTCGGCGTTCGCGCAGAGCGGCGGTTACCTGATGGCGGGTGTGGGCCCGCTCCTGGTCGGCGTCCTCTTCGAGGCGACCGGCAGTTGGACCCTGCCGTTCGCGCTGTTGCTGGTGACGGCCGTCGTCTACGCCGTGGCGGGCTGGACCACCACCGGCCCGCACCACCTGGAGGACGAACTGCCGCCGGAGACCGCCGGTTGACCGGGTTCAGCCCGGGGCGGTCGCTGCCAGGTGTTCCAGGGCGAGGCGGTAACCGTCCGGCCCGCATCCGACGATGACCCCGTCGGCGTGCGCCGACACGTAGGAGTGGTGCCGGAACGGTTCACGCCGGTGCACGTTGGAGATGTGCACCTCGATCAACCGGCCGGTCAGCATGGCGCAGGCGTCACCGACCGCCACCGACGTGTGGGTCCAGGCGGCGGCGTTCAACACCACGTCGGTGCCGGTGTCGGCCGCGTCGTGCAGCCAGCCGAGGAGTTCCGACTCCGCGTTGGTCTGGCGCATCTCCACGGTGAGGCCGAGCCGTGCGGCGGTGTCGGCGACCAGGGTCTCCAGGTCTCGGTAGGTGGCGGCACCGTAGATGTGTGGTTCGCGGGTACCCAACCGGTTCAGGTTGGGGCCGTTGAGGACCGTCACGTTCACGTCGACACCTCCCGGTAGGCGGCGAGCATCAGGTCCGGTGTCACGTCGTCGACGACCACCGGTGCGGCCACGTCGTCGAGGAGCACGAAGCGCCGGGTGTCGCCCACGTTCTTCTTGTCGAGTCGCATCGCCGCGTCCAGTTCCTCCCAGCGGCCGCCGGGGTATCCCGTGGGCAGGCCCACCGCGGTGAGGATCGCCCGCGTCCGGTCGACGAGATCGGCCCGGCCGGTGAGGCGGCCGAGCACGGCGGCGTAGACCATCCCGATCGCCACGGCCTCGCCGTGACGGCGACCGAAGTGCTCGACCTTCTCCACGGCGTGCCCGAAGGTGTGCCCGTAGTTGAGTATCGCGCGGCGACCGGTCTCACGCAGGTCCCCCGTGACGACCTCGGCCTTGACCGCGACGGCCCGCCGAACGAGCTCGGCGGTCTGCGGTGACGTCGGGTCGATCGCCGCCTTGGGGTCGGCCTCGACGATGTCGAGGATGACCGGGTCGGCGATGAGGCCGCATTTGACGATCTCGGCCAGCCCGGCCACCCTGTCGGGTTCCGGCAGGGTGGCGAGGGTGCCGAGGTCGCACAGTACGGCCCGGGGTGGGTGGAACGCGCCGACGAGGTTCTTCCCCGCCGAGACGTTCACGCCGGTCTTGCCGCCCACGGCCGCGTCCACCATGGCGAGTGTGGAGGTGGGGAGCTGGATGACCGGGACGCCGCGGAGCCAGCACGCCGCGACGAAGCCCGCCAGGTCGGTGACGGCGCCGCCGCCGACGCCGATCACGACGTCGGAGCGGGTGAACCCGGCCTCGGCGAGCCGGTCCCAGCACCGGGCCGCCACGTCCACGGTCTTGCCGGATTCGGCGTCGGGGACCTCCACGGGGAGCACGGTGACGTGTTCACCGATGTACGCGGCGACGCGGGCGGCGTGCGCCTCCAGCGGGGCCGAGTACAGGACGGCGGCGCGGGTGGCCCCGGCGAGGTGGTCGGTGAGGGCGATGGTGGCGTCGGGGCCGATGACGACGTCGTATCCGTCGGACTCGCCGCCGACCCGGATGACGGCGGGCTCGCCCGTCCACCGGGCGATCTCGTCGGCGACCTGCTCGGGGGTCGTCCCGTCCGTGGCGATCTCGAAGTCGGCGATCTCGCGGTACAACGGCCGGCGCTGTTCGAGCAGCGCCTTCATGGTGGCGCGTGGGTTCACGGCCAGCAGCGGCCGGCCCGCGCCGAGCCCGACCCTTCCCACCGCGGCGGTCAGTTCGACCGACAGGAAGACCACGGTGTGGTCGGCCAACAGCGCCCGGGTGGCGTCGGCCATGACGGCGCCGCCGCCCAGTGCCAGCACACCGTCGTGTGTGGCGAGCGCGGTGGCGACCGCGTCGCGTTCCAGCGCCCTGAAGTGGTCCTCGCCGTGTGTGAGGAAGATGTCGGGGATCGTCATACCCGCGGCGGCGGCGATGTCGGCGTCGGTGTCGCGGAAGCCGACGTCCCAGCGACGCGCCAACAACGCGCCCACAGTGGACTTACCGCTGCCGGGCGGGCCGACCAGCACCACGCGGGGACTCATCGGATCACCAGGTTCTCGAGGTAGGCGGCCAGGTTTCGTGCGGTCTCACCGACGGAGTCGCCGCCGAACTTCTCCAGCGCGGCCTCCGCCAGGACGAAGGCCGTCATCGACTCGGCGACCACCGCGGCGGCGGGTACCGCGCACACGTCGGAGCGTTGGTTGATGGCCTCGGCCGGTTCGCCGGTCACCACATCCACCGTACTCAATGGACGGGTGAGCGAGGAGATCGGCTTCATCGCGGCACGCACCCGCAGCGGCTCACCGGTGGTGATGCCGCCCTCCAGGCCGCCGGCGCGGTCGGTGGTGCGACGCACGCCCTGCGGTGTCGCGGTGATCTCGTCGTGCGCCCGCGATCCCCGGGAGCGGGCCTGCGTGAACGCGTCACCGATCTCGACGCCCTTGATCGCCTGGATCGAGGTCAACGCCATCGCCAGCCGGGCGTCGAGTTTGCGGTCCCACTGCACGTGGGATCCCAGGCCGGGGGGAACGCCGTACGCCAGCACCTCCACTATGCCGCCGAGGGTGTCGGCGTCCTTCTTCGCCGCGTCGACCTCGGCGACCATGCGCGCGGAGGCCGCCGGGTCCATGCACCGCAACGGGTCGGCGTCCACCTTCTCGCGGTCGCCCGGGCCGGGGAGCAGTCCGGGTTCGGCGGCGACGGAACCCAGTTCCACCACGTGCGAGACGATCTCGACGCCCAGTGCCTGACTCAGGAACGCCTTGGCGACCGCCCCGACCGCGACCCGTGCGGCGGTCTCGCGCGCCGAGGCGCGCTCCAGGATCGGCCGGGCGTCGGCGTGGTGGTACTTCTGCATGCCCGCCAGGTCCGCGTGTCCGGGACGAGGGCGGGTGAGCGGCGCGTTGCGGGCGAGTCCCGCCAGCGACTCCGGATCCACCGGGTCGGCGGCCATCACCTGTTCCCACTTGGGCCACTCGGAGTTGCCGACCCGGACGGCCACCGGTGAACCGAGGGTGCGGCCGTGCCTCACCCCTCCGATGAACTCCACGACGTCCTGTTCGAACTTCATCCGGGCGCCCCGGCCGTATCCGAGACGGCGACGGGCGAGTTCGGTGACGACCTCGGAGCTGGTGATCCCGATCCCGGCGGGAAGCCCGTCCAGGATCGCCACCAACGCCGGGCCGTGTGATTCTCCAGCGGTCATCCAGCGCAGCACGTCGGCAAGTCTGTCACGGGCGGTGAGGACGTCACCGACCCGGTCGGGCCGCTCCCAGCCGTTGGACACGCCACCCTCGCGGGCCGCGCCCGAGGTGGGGCTACCGCTATGCTCTCGACAGACGTGATGGGTCGGCGGTTGGGGGCGGTGTGGGTATCGAGGAGTACGGCGGCGGCATAGATCCGGGGGCCGGGATCCTCGTCGTCACCAGTAACGAGGTACCCGGATACCGCATCGACCGGGTCATCGGCGAGGTGTTCGGTCTCACCGTGCGGTCGCGCCACCTGGGCAGCCAGATCGGCGCGGGCCTGAAGTCGATGTTCGGCGGAGAACTGCGCGGCCTCACCAAGACCCTGGTGGAGAGCCGGAACCAGGCCATGGACCGGCTGCTGGAACAGGCCCAGGCCCGGGGTGCGAACGCGGTGGTGGCGATGCGATACGACGTCACCGAGGCGGGTGAGTCGGGCACCGAGGTGTGCGCGTACGGAACCGCCGTCGTCGTCAGCCCCGCGTGACCACGACTCCGATTGCGGTCCCGGCCAGCAGCGCCGGACCGAACGGCAGGCGCGCGGTCACACCGTGGCGAACCGCGACCACCAGTCCGTGACCGGCACCGGCGAGCAGTGCCGCGAGTCCGGCCGCGATCGCGGTGTCCACACCGATCCATCCGGTGATCAGCCCCAGCAGGCCGCCGAGCTTGACGTCGCCGAAGCCCATTCCGCCGGCGGCGCAGGGAACCGCGAGGACGGCCATCGCGGCGGCGGCCGCGGCCGCCGCCCGGGTCGCGGCATCCGGTGTCCCGGTGACGATCACGGTCGCGATCAGCCACGCCCCGACCACCGGGAACGCCGGAAGCACCAACCGGTCGGGAAGCCGATGGATCCGGGCGTCGATCACCGGGAGCGCCATCAACACCGGGCACAGCACCAGGAGCACCGATGCCGTCGCCGGCGGCACCGAGGCGGCGGTGACGGTGGCCGCGGCCGCGCCGCATCCGAGTCCGACGGCCGTCGGCCGGTCTCCCGTGAACCCGGCGACCAGGCGCCGGGCCGCCGGAAGCGCGAGGACGGGAACCACGGCACACCAGAACAGGTACATATCAGACATATAGCGCGGAACGCCGTCACGCGCCAGGCGATTTCAGGTCGGGCGCCGTATTCCACCACCCCGGATACGGCCGGCCGGGCCGAGTGGCGGGACGCGCGCACCACGGTGTCGCCGGGCCGGCAGGGATTCCGTCCACCTCGCACACACCGGGTCCGACGGCGGCGCATAGGATACGGCCGTTCTCCGAGTGGTGAAGCGAGGTTGGCGTGGACACACCGGACCGCATCGACTGGTCTCAGGCGAGGTGGCTCAATCCCCCGTTGCGCTCGCACGTCGACGGCGGCGACCTGCTTATCACGACCGACGACCGCACGGACTTCTGGCGCGTCACCGGTTACGGCTTCACACACCACAACGGCCACGCGCTGCTCACTCCGCTACCGGAGGGCACCGCCGTGGAGGTCGACTTCGACGCCGACTTCTCGGAACTGTACGACCAGGCCGGCGCGATGGTCTACACCGACGAGTTCACCTGGTTGAAGGCGGGCATCGAGTACACCGACGACGCACCGCATCTGGGGGCGGTGGTGACGCGCGGCATGTCGGACTGGTCCATGGCGCCGGTACCGGAGTGGCGGGGACATCGCATCACGGTCCGGGTGTCGAGGCGCAGTGACGCCGTCACCGTGCGGGCGCGACGTGCCGGGGAGTCGTGGCGGATGGTCCGGTTGGCGCCGTTGGATCCGACCGCGCCCGCCGCGGCGGGGCCGTTCTGCTGTTCACCGTTGCGGGCGGGTCTCCAGGTACGGTTCACCGGTTTCCGGTTGACGTCGGCCGACACCGGGATCCACGACGACCCCGCGGGGTGACGCCGGTCGAGGCGTGTCCGGGGCGGCCGGTCGACCGCCCCGGATCACTCAGCCGGTGGGAAGCAGGTCCCGCAGGAACCGCCCGGTGTGGCTGACCGGGTCGGCCGCGACGGTCTCGGGGGTGCCCGCGACCACGACCGTGCCGCCCTTGTCGCCGCCCTCCGGCCCCATGTCGATCAGCCAGTCGGAGTTCTTTATGACGTCCAGGTTGTGTTCGATGACGATGACGGTGTTGCCCTTGTCCACCAGTCCGGACAGGACACCGAGCAGCTTGCGGATGTCCTCGAAGTGGAGACCGGTGGTGGGTTCGTCGAGCACGTACACGGTCCGTCCCGTGGACCGCTTCTGGAGTTCGGCGGCCAGTTTGACTCGCTGCGCCTCGCCACCGGACAGTGTCGGCGCCGGTTGGCCCAGGCGCACGTAACCCAGTCCGACGTCGACGAGGGTCTTCAGGTGCCGGTGGATCGACGAGATCGCCTTGAAGAACTCGGCGGCCTCCTCGATCGGCATGTCCAACACCTCGGCGATGGTCTTGCCCTTGTAGTGGACCTCCAGCGTCTCCCGGTTGTACCGGGCGCCGTGGCACACCTCGCAGGGCACGTAGACGTCGGGCAGGAAGTTCATCTCGATCTTCAGAGTCCCGTCGCCCGAGCAGGCCTCGCACCGGCCGCCCTTGACGTTGAACGAGAACCGGCCCTGCGTGTAACCGCGTACCTTGGCCTCCGCCGTCTCGGCGAACAGCTTGCGGATCTTGTCGAAGACGCCGGTGTACGTCGCCGGGTTCGACCGCGGTGTGCGCCCGATCGGTGACTGGTCCACACCGACGACCTTGTCGACCTCGTCGAGGCCCTCGACGCGGCGATGCCGTCCGGGGACCGCCTTGGACCGGTTGATCTGGCTGGACAGCACCTTGTAGAGGATGTCATTGACCAGAGTGGACTTACCGGACCCCGAGACCCCCGTCACCGACACCAGGCAGCCCAACGGGAAGGTCGCGTCCACATTGCGCAGGTTGTGCTCGCGCGCGCCCTTGACCTTGAGGCTGCGACCGGGCTGCGGCTTGCGGCGCCGCTCCGGGACCGGGATGCCACGTCGGCCGGACAGGTAGTCGCCGGTGATGGAGTCCTCGTTGGCCAACAGCTCGTCCACGGTTCCGGAGTGGACGATCCGGCCGCCGTGCTCGCCGGCACCCGGGCCGATGTCCACCACCCAGTCGGCGGTGCGGACGGTGTCCTCGTCGTGTTCGACCACGATCAGGGTGTTGCCCATGTCGCGCAACCGGACCAGGGTCTCGATGAGCCGGTGGTTGTCCCGCTGGTGCAGGCCGATCGACGGCTCGTCCAGGACGTAGAGGACGCCGACCAGGCCGGCGCCGATCTGCGTCGCCAACCGGATCCGTTGCGCCTCACCGCCGGAGAGGCTGGCCGAGGCGCGGTCCAACGACAGGTAGTCGAGACCGACGTCGAGCAGGAAGCGGAGCCTGGCGTTGATCTCCTTGACGACGCGCTCGGCGATCATCGCCTGGGACTCGGTCAGTTCCAGCTTCGCCAGCAGTTCCGCGCAACCGGCCACCGACAACCCGCAGACCTCGGCGATGTTGTGGCCGGACACCGTCACGGCGAGCACCTCCGGCTTCAACCGGGTGCCGTGGCAGCTGTTGCACGGGACCTCACGCATGAAGCCCTCGTACTTGTCCCTGGTCCACTCCGAGTCGGTGTCGGCGTGCCGGCGCTCCACCCACGGCACCACCCCCTCGAAGGAGGTGGTGTACGAGCGGTCGCGGCCGTGCCGGTTGCGGTACTTCACCAACAGTTTCGCGTCGTGGCCGTGCAGGATCGCCTTCTGCGCCCGCGACGGCAGGTCGTCCCACGCGGTGTCGACGTCGAAGCCCAGGACCTCCCCCAGCGCCACGAGTTGGTAGAGGAAGTAGTCGCCCATTCCGACGCTCGACCACGGCGCGAGCGCACCGTTGCGCAACGTCTTCTCGCCGTCGCGGATGACCAGCTCCGGGTCGACCTCCTTGCGGACGCCCAGTCCCGTGCACTCCGGGCACGCGCCGTACGGGGTGTTGAACGAGAACGAACGCGGCTCGAGGTCGTCGAGCGCCAACGGGTGGTTGTTGGGGCAGGCGAGGTGTTCGGAGAAACGGCGCTCCCGCACCGGGTCGTCCTCGGCCAGGTCGACGAAGTCCAACAGCACGATCCCGGCGGCCAACCCGAGTGCCGACTCCACCGAGTCGGTCAACCGCTGCTTCGCCGACGGCTTCACGACCAGCCGGTCGACTACGACCTCGATCGAGTGCTTCTCCTGCTTCTTGAGCTTCGGCACGTCGGTCAACTGGTGAACGGTGCCGTCGACCCGCGCGCGGGCGTACCCCTTGGTCTGGAGGTCCGCGAACAGCGACTCGTATTCGCCCTTGCGGTCGCGCACCACCGGCGCGAGTACCTGGAACCGGGTGCCCTCCGGCATCGCCAGCACCTGGTCGACGATCTGCTGTGGACTCTGCCGGGAGACCGGTTCCCCACAGATCGGGCAGTGCGGGTTGCCTATCCGGGCGAACAGTAGCCGCAGATAATCGTAGATCTCGGTGATCGTGCCGACGGTGGAGCGCGGGTTCTTGGAGGTCGACTTCTGGTCGATCGACACCGCCGGAGACAGGCCCTCGATGAAGTCGACGTCGGGCTTGTCCATCTGACCGAGGAACTGCCGCGCGTACGCCGACAGCGACTCGACGTACCGCCGCTGCCCCTCCGCAAAGATCGTGTCGAACGCCAGGCTCGACTTTCCCGACCCCGACAGGCCGGTGAAGGCGATCAGGGCGTCCCGGGGCAGGTCGAGGCTGACGTTCCGAAGATTGTGTTCCCGCGCGCCGCGGATGCTGATGTGGTCACCGGGCCGACTCCCGGGCTTGCTCGACTGTGCTGAACGCGGACTACTCACGTGCGGAACCTATCCCCCAGGTATGACATCGCCGTCGCCGACGGCCGTTCGAAAGCCTACTCACCGCCCTCCGGTCCACGCGGCCGTGACCGCGCCGCGGTCAGGCGGGCCAGGTGAGGGCGGGGACCACGACCGCCGCGATGGCCGCCGCGTACAACGGCGCTGTGGTGAGCCGGGTCTCCGACGCGGCCGGGATCACGTACCGGTTACCGGCGGGATCGCCGTCGAGGATACGCGCGAGGCCGCGCCACACGGCCGCCCCCAACAGTACCGCCGCCGCGATCACCGGCGCGATCACGACGACCGCGACGCTGCTCACACCGGACACGGCGACGAACACCGGTGGGACGGTGGCGGCCAGCCCCGTCACGACCACCGCACGCGCGTGACGCGGCTGTCGACGCCACCAGCCGTCGGCGATCCCGAACCGGCTCGACCCGACGACGGACACGACGTCACCGGCCGCCAGCCACAGTCCGGCCCCGCCCAAGGCGACCGCCGACAGCACCGTAATCCCGGTTGCGCCGCCCTCCGGGCCGCCCGACAACGCCTGTACCACGGCGAACTGGCCGGCCGTGTACCAACCGAGCAGGTCGCGCAGGTCACGCGCCCGCCACACCGCCACCACCGCCGCCGTTCCCAGGACCGCCGCCGTCACGTCCCGGGTGAGGTCGTGACTCCCGGCGGCCGAGGCCCCCGCGAGACTCACCGGCACCGCGACCGCCCACGGGCCGGCGGCGACGCCGGGAAGCCACCGGGTCGCGCCGGCCACCGGCACCACCACGGGGACCGCGAACGCCACGGCGGTGAGCGCCCAGGCGGCGGCCGGCGCGGTGCCCCCGGTGGCCGCGGCGGTGATTCCGGACACCATCACGGTCACGGCCAGGGCTGACACGACCAGGCACAGGTGCCGCAGCACCCGGCGGCTCGACCGGTTGCGTTCGTATGCCAACAGGCCGACCGCCGCCGTCAGCGCCACCACGGTCGCGCCCCACCGGACCGCCACCGTGGGCGCGGTCACCGACACCAGGCCCGCCGTCACCACGGCGACGGTGAGGACGACGAACCCGACGGCCGTGCGGTCACCGATCCTGCGTGTGGCGACGTGACGTCGCAACCGGGACGGCGCGGCGATCACGGTGATGAGTCCGAGCGCGACGACTGTCGCGGCGGAGGTGTCGATCATTGCCTCTCCGGGCGGTTGACGGCCCACGGCCGGACCGCACGGGGCGGTTCAGAGTCTCGCAGCCCGGATCGGGCGGTCCGCCGGAGCCCCGAGTGCCGCCCGCGACGGCGCCGGGCGTGCCCCTAACGTTCCCACGGGTGGAGGTTCCGTTTCGGTCGGCGGCCCCTACGGCGCCCGTCCCTGCCCCGCACCTCGACGCGCTGCCGTTCGAACGCCTGCTCCCGTTGCAGTTTTCGCCAGTTGTCGAGCCTGCGCGTGGTCACCAGTCCGTTCGCGACGGCCTCCGCCACCGCGCATCCGGGCTCGGTGTCGTGGCGGCAGTCACCGAACCGGCAGGCCGCGGCCAGTTCCTCCAGGTCTCCGAACGCCAGGGCGAGGCCGTCGGCGGGGCTGGCGGCGTCGCCGGGGCGCCGGTCGAATAGGCCGACCGCCCGCAGCCCGGGGGTGTCCAGGACGACACCGCCGCCGGGGATCGGGATGAGGGCGCGATAGCTGGTGGTGTGACGGCCCCTGCCGTCGGCGCGCAGCCGCCGGGTGGCCATGACCTCCGCTCCGGCCAGGGTGTTGACCAGTGTGGACTTACCCGCTCCGGAGGCGCCGATCAGTGCCAGGGTGCGGCCGACGGCGATGTAGTCGCGCACTCGCGCGATCCCGCGGCCGGTGACGGCGCTGACGGGTATCACCGCGGTCCCCTCCGGGACGGCGGTCGCCAGGTCGGCGGCCAACAGGTCGGGATCGGCGACGGCGTCGGCCTTGGTGAGCACCAGGATCGGCTCGGCCCCGGACTCGTGGGCCAGCGCCATCAACCGCTCGATACGGCCGGCGTCCGGATCCGGGTCGAGGGATTCCACGACGGCCACGGTGTCGGCGTTGGCGGCGACGGCCTGGCCTTCGGCGGCCTTACCGGCGGTGGAACGCACGATGGCCGACCGCCGGGGCAGCACCGCCTCCACGGTGAACCGGTCGTCGTCCCACCTGCGGACGGCGGTCCAGTCGCCGACGCTGGGCATGGCGAGCGGGTCACGGGCGATGATGCCGAGCATCCGGCCCGCCAGACTCGCCCGGGTGGTGCCGGTCTCGGTGAGAACCGTGCACACGCCGCGGTCGACGCGCGCGATGCGACCGGGCCGGTTGCCCCGGCGGTCGAAGCGCGCGTATGAGGCGGCGAACTGCGCGTCCCATCCGAGGGACGCCAATGACATGGTCAACGAAGCACCTTTTCTAGGTTTTCGCAGTACCGGGCCGGCCACTCAGTGGCGGGCGGCGGTCACCGGAACGGCGGCGGCTGTCGCGAGTACGCCAGTGGAACAGCCATGGGAACATCGACCCTGTACTCGGGTCCGCTGGGGCATACCCGCCACCTCCTCTCTCCGGCTTCATCACCACGGTCGACACGACGACGACGCCTTAGAGGCTAGGACGCGCCGAGTCCGACCGCAAGCCGCTTTTCGCACCTGACCCGGCGTTTGACACCCTGGAACCGTGAACAGCGGACATGTCGAACCCGGTGGCCCGCCACTGGTGTTCCCACTGACCGACGGGCGGCTCACCAAGTTCTCCGTCAGCACCATGGACAACAACGTCTACCTGCTCGGCTGTGCCGTCACGGGCACTCAGGTCCTGGTGGACGCGGCGGCGGAGCCGGAACGCATCCTCGCCGTGACGGGGGAGGCCGGACTCACGGCGGTCGTCACCACGCATCGTCATTGGGATCACATCCGTGCCCTGCCGCGGGTGGTGGCCGCCACGTCGGCGGAGTCGCTGGCGCACCCCGACGACGCCGACGAGATCCCGGTGGTCACCCGGACGGTCTCCGACGGCGACGTCGTGCGGTGCGGCCGGTTGACGTTGTCGGTCATCCACCTGAGAGGTCACACGCCCGGCGGTGTCGCGCTGCACCTGGCCGACCCCGCCGGACCGGACCGGCTGTTCACCGGTGACAGCCTGTTCCCAGGGGGCGTCGGAAAGACGTGGGGTCCCGGTGACTTCGACACCCTGATCGGTGACGTGGAGGCGAAGCTGTTCGCGCGGTTCGGCGACGACACGGTGGTGCATCCTGGGCACGGTGACGACACGACGCTGGGCGCCGAACGGCCCCATCTGGCCGAGTGGCGCGCCCGCGGCTGGTGACGGCCGACCCCGGGGACCGGGCTCACGGCCGAGGCCGCATCCGGCCCGGGCCGTGCCGCCCGTGATACCGGCGGAACCACCACGTCCATCCGCCGGAGACCCGTCGTGCGGGTGTGGCGGGCGATCGGCCCCGATTGTTCCACATCAGACCGACCGCCCGTTGGCACCGGCGGTGTATCGTCACCACAGCCGTACCCGGTGCGCAGGAGTGGGCTACTTCTAATCGCAATGAGTGATTCGCGGGTTCGAATCCCGTCCGGCTCCGGCCGGTCGTCCAGCGGCCAAGGACACGTCTCCCGCTCCGACTCGATCTCGGGTACGGCGCCCGGCGTCGCGGGCCCGCCGCCATCCGGAACCGAACCGGACGGCGGCGGGCCCCACGAGTAGGCGCCGGTGTCGCGGCGGCCCCCTCGTCCAACCGTCGCGGGGACTCAGGCCGCTCCGTGCAGCAGCGCACGGTACGCGCCGGACTCGGACGCCATCGCGGCCACCGCGTCGAGCGCGTCGTCGATCGCCTCGGCGAACCGTTCGGCACCACCGAGTTCCGCCAGCGTCTCCGGCGGAATGAACTTGATCAGCAGCGCGTCGGTCCCCGGCGGCAGGCCCGCGAAGTGGACGGTCAGCAGTCCCTCGGACGCCAACAACGACATCGCCACCGCGGCGGTGGCCTCGATGGGGGCCAGGTCGACGGGGACGCCCGCCGCGCGGCGGCGGATCTCCGCCAGGATCCCCGCGCCGGGCAGTCGCGTGATGAACGGCGTCTCCTCGACCCAGTCGCCGAGCCGCCGCCGCAGCGCGTCACCGACCAGGCGTGTGGAGGCGATCAGCTCGCGCACCCGCTCGGGCCGGTACTCGTCGAGGCAACGCACCACCGACGGGTAGAGCACCGGCCTGCACTCGGAGCCCAGTTCCACGGCCCGTGCCCTCGCCTTCGCCACCAGGTCGGCCCGGCCGCCCAGCAGACCGACACGGGGACCGGCGACGCCGTACTTGTCGAGGCCGGTCGCGCCCAGGTCGGCACCGAACTCCAGTGTGCGGGGCTGTCCCAGTACCGCCGGCCCGACCCTGGCCCCTCCGGCGTCGTCCACCACGACGACCGCCCCCGCCGCGTGGGCGTCGGCGACGATGCGGTGCAGGTCGGCCTCGGGAAGCGCGTCGTAGGTGACCGCCAACCGGGTCACCACCACCACGCCGACTTCCGGGTGGGCGGCGAGCGCCCGCGCGCAGGCTTCGGCGCCGACGGTCTCGACCAGGACGCCACCGGCGTCGCGCACTCCGCGCACCACCGCCGGGTGGCTGTAGGACGGCGAGACCCCGATCACGGTCGCACCCGGGACCACGGTCACCTGGAGTGCCGCGAACAGTGCGGCGGTGAGCCGGTTGGCGACCATGACGTCGTCTCGGCCGGATTCGCCCCCCAGATGGGCCAGGCCCAGTTCACGCAGCCGTTCGCCGAACAGCGCACCGCTCCACTCGTCGTCGAGGACCCAGTCGTCGAGGTCACCGGGCATCGGGAGGCCGCGTTCGAGCCCGCTCACGTTGTACAGCGCCTCGCCGGCGGCGTGCCGTCGCGCGATGTGCCGCCACGCCTCGGTCAGTTTGCGGACGTGGTCGCCGGTGTCGGTCAGGATCTCGCCGGAGTCGTACGGCAGGGCACTGCTCATTAGGTCTCTCCTCGCGGTGGGGGTGTGCCCAGTCAAACAGCGCATGAACCGCGCGACAAGCGCAACTCTGCACCGGTGACCGTTCGATATCGTTCACCTGTGTTGTCGATGACCGGCCTGCAACTACTGCATCAGTTGAGAATGCGCGGCACCCTGACCGCCGCGGCCGAGGCGCTGCGGATGAGCCGGTCGGCGGCGAGTCACCGGCTCGCCTCACTCGAACGGCGCACGGGCGTGCCGTTGACCGAGCGGGTGGGGCGCGGCATCCGGCTCACCGAGGCGGGTGTCGCACTGGCCGACCACGCCGCCCGGGTGCTGACGGAGCTGGAACGCGGTGAGGGTGTGCTGGAGCGGTGGCGTGGCGAGTTGACCGGCACCCTGACGGTCACGGCGGTCCAGACGATCGCGATCAACGTCATGCCCGGGGTTCTCACCGTGTTGCGGGAACGGCATCCGGGGCTTCGCGTCGAGTGCCACACCCGCGACACCGAGGCGGCGGTGCGCGCGGTGTCCGCCGGCGACGCAGACGTCGCGGTGGTGCCGTCGTATCGGGCGACGCCGTTGCGGATTCCGCCGGGAGTCCGGTCCCGGCGGTTGGGCCACGATCCGTTGCGGGTGGTGTTGCCGAAGGGGCATCGGCTCGCGGAGGTGGCGGCGGTCAGGTTGGCGGACCTGGCGGCCGAACCGTGGATCACCGGCGAACCGGACGGCCAGTTCGGGCGACTGGTTCCGTCGCTGTGCCGCCGTCACGGCTTCACTCCGGACGTCCGGCACCGGTCCAGCGACCACCTCGTGATCGGCGCGCTGGTCTCGGCGGGGCAGGGGGTGGCGCTGATACCGGCGTCGGCGCGGTCGGCCGACTGGCATCCGGTGGTGGTGCGCCCGATAGCCGGGGAACGGACCGGGCGTGACGTCCTGGCGTTGACCCGTGACGGCAGCCGGGGCCGCCCGACCGTGGACGCGGTACTGGGGGCACTCGAAGAGGCCGGGCTCCCCGCTCCGGAGTCCACGGAGGAGACGACCGTCGCCCGGTTACGGCCCCGGACGTTCCACCGTGGGACCGGACGGGTACGCCGACTCCACCGGGTACTTCGAGGACCTGCGCGGCCATCGGCGTCACCAATACGACGACCACTACACCGACACCGGAAGCCACGACTACACGTGCTCGGCTTGCGGCAGCCCCGACGAGACGCTCGTGCGCACCACCGGGCGGGACCTGCACGGCGAGCACCCGCGCGGCTCCCGGCGCGCCCGCGACACCCGCACCGCGAACCCGCCGCCCTGACCGGTTCGGCCCGGCGCGGCGACACGGCGATGCCGGGCCGGTGGTAGAAACACCGGCATGCCTCTGTTCGACCTACCCCTCACGGAACTGCGCGCCTACCGCCCCGACCGCGACGAGCCCGCCGACTTCGACGACTTCTGGCGGGGCACTCTGGACACCGCCGCCGCCGTCCCGCTGGACGTGCGCGCCCACCCGGTGGACACCCCGTTGACGGGTGTCACGGTGGAGGACGTCCGTTTCGCCGGCTGGAACGGCGATCCGGTCCACGCGTGGTACATCGCGCCCCGCCACACCACGCCGCTCGGCTGCGTCGTCACCTACATCGGTTACCACGGCGGCCGCGGCCTCCCCCATCAACACCTGGTGTGGCCGACCGCCGGCTGGGCCACCCTGGTGATGGACAGCAGGGGGCAGGGGGGATCCAGCACGAGCAGCCCCGGCGCCACCGGCGACCCGCACGGCACCGACGACCCGCAGGCCCCCGGCATGATGACGAAGGGGATCCTGTCACCGGAGACCTATTACTACCGCCGCCTCTTCGTCGACGCGGTACGCGCCGTCGACGTCGCCACCACACGGCAGGGCGTCCCACCGGGCCGGATCGTGGTGTGCGGCGGCAGCCAGGGCGGCGGCATCGCGCAGGCGGTGGCGGGTCTCCGTGACGACCTGCTCGCCGCGTTCATCGACGTCCCGTTCCTGACCCACTTCCGGCGCGCCCTCGACATCGCCTCCACCGGTCCGTATCCGGAGATCGTGCGTCTCCTGGCCGCGCGACGGGATCTGGAGGAACCGGTGATGCGCACACTGTCCTACTTCGACGGAATGCACTTCGCCGCCCGTGCCCGTACCGCCGCCCTGTACTCGGTGGCGTTGCGGGACACCACCTGCCCGCCGTCCACGGTGTTCGCGGGTTACCACCACTGGGCCGGCGACAAGGAGATCGACGTGTGGCCGTGGAACGAGCACGAGGGCGGCCAGGGCCACCAGGTGGAGCGGCAGCTCGCACGGTTGCGGCAGATGGCCGACGGGGTTGCGGAGCGGTTGGGCTTGCGGCCGTGAGGGTGGATGTCGCCGACCACACCGACTTCCCCGGTTTCCTGGCCCTCGCCGGCGAGGTCGAGCACTGGTTCGGGCCGATGGTCGAGGTGCCCGGTTTCCATACGGCCGTGAAGTCGGCGATCACCGCCGGCGACGCCTTCGTGGTGCGGGGCCCGTCGCCCGACCGGCCACACGGTGCGATGCTCGCCGAGGGGACGGGCGACACCTTCCACATCGGCTGGTTGGTGGTCTCGCAGACCGCGCGCGGCGGCGGGATCGGGAGACTCCTGGTGTCGGCGCTGCTGGATCGCGTCACGACACGTCCGGCCACGGTGGACGTGGTCACCTTCGGCGCCGACCACCCCGCCGCCCGCGACGGCGGCGCGCGGGTGTTCTACGAACGGCTCGGTTTCACGCCGGGCGAGGCGGCTCCCACGGGTCCCGAGGGAGGCAGCCGACAGCACTACCGGCTTCGACTGGTGTGAGCCGGAACGGGTCACACCGCCACGGTGTGGACCGCACCGTCCTCCAGGGCGACGACGAGCCCGTCGTCCGCGACGAAGCGCAGGGCCACGACCCGGGCGTCCCAGCGGGCCTGCGCCCGGAAGCTCAGCGTGTCCGCCGCGGCCACCCGCACGACGCGGTCCAGGCCGGCCGAGGCCACCAACGCCCCGTCCGTCGACCAGGCCACCGCCCGCACGGCGGCCTCGTGACCACGCACCCCGGCCGAGGACGCCCCGTCGGACAGCCGCCACGTGCGGAGGCCCCCGGCGGCGTCGCCGGCCAACAGCCGCCCTCCGTCGGTGGACCAGGCGAGCGCGCGGACCGCGAGCGACTCCTCGTGCAGGTCCATCACCGGTTCGGTCGCGGTGACGTCCCACAACCGGATCCAGCCCAGTGAGTCGCCGGTCGCGAACCGGTCGCCGACGGCGGCCAGCGCGCGCAGTTCGGCGACGGCCGGGCCGGGCGCGTTCCACCGCCTGACCGGTTCGTCGGAACGGTCAGGCCGCCACAGCCAGATGGTGCGGGTACCTGCCACCACCACGGCGTCGTCCATCCACCCCACGAACCGGACCTCGCCGGGGAAGTTGAGGGTGTGCCGGAGCACCGCGTCCCCGAATCCGGCGTCCGCGCGGCCGGCCCACCACAGTTTCACCAGGTTGCCGTCCGAGGTGGCCAGCCGGGGTGCGGTGGGATGCCACGCCAGGACGGCGGGTTCGACGTCGTGACGGGCGAGTGTCACCCGCGGCGATCCCGGTGCCGTTCCGGTCACGAGCACGCCGCTGCGGGCGACCCCGGCCAGGACGTCGCCCGGCCCGAACGCGGCCACCGTGACGGGGCCCGGCAGGACCGCGCCGTGTCCGGTGTGGTCGGTGGGGGCGGGCGCCGTGGTCGAGGGGGCCGGGGTACGTGGCGGCGGTTCGGCCGGACGGGGCCTCGGTGGCTCCGGTGCCTCGGCGGGCGGCGGCGGCGGTTCGGTCCGGGTCGGTGGTGAGGCGTGTGCGCCCACGACGGGGTGACTCCGGCGCAGCGTGTCGGGCACCTTCGCGATACCTCGGTACACCCGTTCCGCCACCGGCGCGGCCCCGTCCGGCGAGGTCGAGACCGGCAGGACCTCCGGAGCGGGAACCGGCATCGGAACCGGAGCGGCGGGCGACACGGGATGCACGGGATCGGTGCGAGCCGGGGGCGGCGGCACCTGCGGCTGCGCCGGTGCCGGGATCCGCAGTACCGATACCGGATCCGGTGTCCCCGGGCCCGGCGGGGCCGACACCGGCACCGCCAGGTTCGGCAGCGGCTCCCGGCGATCCGGGGCGGGCAGTACACGGTGCGGCGCGTCCATGGCGCCACCGGCCACCACGAGTTCGGGTTGTTCGAGCACGGTCGGCGCGGTACCGGTCTGCCGCATCAGCAACGTCGAGGACAACGGCATCCGGCTGGCACCGCCGACCAGGAACAGCCCGGACACCTGCGCCATCTCGATTCCGGCTCCGGCGAGCACCCCGACGGTGAGTTCCACGGTCTGGTCGAGCAGCGGCCTGGCCAGCGTCTCCAGTTCGTTCCGGGTCAGCAGGGCGTCGCGGTCCAGCAGCGGGAGGTACAGCGAAGTGCTGCTCTCCCGGCTGAGGATCTCCTTCGCGTCACGGACGTCGCTCCACAGTCCACGACGGTGGCGGCGTTCCATCGGGGTCTGCGGCGCGTGGAGGCGCGGCCAGGCGTCGGCGTCGGGGTACGTGGCCTCCAGGTGCCTGATGATCGCGTGGTCGATGTCGACGCCGCCGACGTCGGTCAGGCCGCCGGTGGCGACGACCTCCACTCCCGCGGGCGACTGCCTCACCACACTGATGTCGAAGGTGCCGCCGCCCAGGTCGTAGACGACGATGTGGCCGCCCGCCGGGATCCGGTGGCCGAGGTGCACGGCGAAGTGGGTGGCCGCCGCGACCGGTTCGGGGGTGAACCTGGGAACCGGCATGCCGGCGAGGGCCGCCGCCTGCGCCAGGACCCGCAACCGCTCCCCCGCCCAGCCCGCCGGGTGCGTCAGGACCAGCTCCGCCGGTGCCGCGCCCGCCACTCGCCACGCCTCCTGCCAGACCCGGGACAGGACCGCGGCGATCGCGGTGGGCACCGCGACCTCGATCCTGCCGAGTTGCAGGTGTCCGTCGGCGACACACCGCTTGGGGTGCGGTTCGAACGCGGCGGGGTCGGACATGGCGGCGCGTTCGGCGTCCCGGCCGGTCAGCAGCCGGTCGGGGCCGGCGAAGATCGCCGAGGGCAGTATCGGTGAGCCGTCGAACAGCAGGGGCAGCGCGGGGCGGCCCGGAACCGACATCACGGCGACGGTGTTGGACGTGCCGAAGTCGACAGCCAGTCGTATCGATCCGGTCGCCGCCATGCAACGAAGAATATGACACGCGCGCCGACACCCGGGAGCCCGACTTTCCCGCACCGTCCCGCGACCGGGCGCGGGGCTGGTCAGCGGCACCGGGAGGCGCACACGCGCCGGAGTGCGCTGCGTCACCCGGGGTCGCCGCCGGACCTGCGATGGCCGTAACCGACAATGGAAGTCATGGCCCAACGCACTGACCTGCGCAATGTCGCGATCATCGCTCACGTCGACCACGGTAAGACCACGCTGGTCGACGCCATGCTCCGCCAAGCCGGCGCATTCCGGGAGGGAGCGGCCGTCGACGACCGGGTCATGGACTCCATGGACCTGGAACGGGAGAAGGGCATCACGATCCTGGCCAAGAACACGGCGGTGCAGCACCGTACGCCGCAGGGCCAGGACATCACCATCAACATCATCGACACGCCCGGTCACGCCGACTTCGGCGGCGAGGTGGAACGCGGCCTCACCATGGTCGACGGCGTGGTACTGCTGGTGGACGCCTCGGAGGGGCCGCTGCCGCAGACCCGTTTCGTGCTGCGGAAGGCGCTGGCGGCGCGGATGCCGATCGTCCTGGTCATCAACAAGGTCGACCGGCCGGACGCGCGGATCAAGGAGGTCGTGGACGAGACCTACGAACTGTTCCTCGACCTCGACGCCGACGAGAGCCAGATCGACTTCCCGATCGTCTACGCGTGCGCGCGGGACGGGATCGCCTCGCTGACCGAGCCCGCCAACGGCGAGGTCCCCTCCGACAGCCGTGACCTCATGCCGCTGTTCGAGACGTTGTTGTCGACGATTCCCGCGCCCGAGTACGAGGAGGGCGCGCCGCTGCAGGCACACGTCACGAACCTCGACGCGTCGCCGTTCCTGGGGCGGCTCGCGCTGTGCCGCGTGCGGCAGGGCGAGATCCGCAAGGGTCAGACGGTGGCCTGGTGCCGCACCGACGGGAGCATCGGCAACGTCCGGATCTCGGAACTGTTGATGACCGAGGCGTTGGAACGCAAGTCTGCGGAGAAGGCCGGGCCCGGCGACATCATCGCCGTGGCGGGCATCCCGGAGATCATGATCGGCGAGACCCTCGCCGACGCCGAGAACCCGGTCCCGCTGCCGCTGATCACCGTCGACGAGCCGGCCATCTCGATGACCATCGGCACCAACACCTCCCCGTTGACCGGGAAGGTCAAGGGCGCCAAGGTCACCGCGAGGATGGTGAAGGACCGGCTCGACAAGGAGCTGGTCGGCAACGTGTCGCTGCGGGTCCTGGACACCGAGCGGCCGGACGCCTGGGAGGTACAGGGTCGAGGTGAGCTCGCGCTGGCGATCCTGGTCGAGCAGATGCGCCGGGAGAACTATGAGCTCACCGTCGGCAAGCCGCAGGTCGTCACCCGGGAGGTCGACGGCAGGCGTTGCGAACCGGTGGAACGGCTCACCATCGACGCCCCGGAGGAGTACCTGGGGGCCATCACCCAACTCCTCGCCACCCGCAAGGGCCGGATGGAGCAGATGATCAACCACGGCACCGGCTGGATCCGGATGGAGTGGCTGATCCCGGCCCGTGGCCTGATCGGCTTCCGGACGGAGTTCCTGACCGACACCCGCGGAACCGGCATCGCCCACCACGTGTTCGAGTCCTATGAGCCCTGGTTCGGCGACATCCGCACCCGGCAGTCGGGTTCGCTGGTGGCCGACCGGTCCGGTGTGGCGTCGAGTTACGCGATGTTCAACCTCCAGGAACGCGGCACGCTCTTCGTCGAGCCCACCACAGAGGTCTACGAGGGAATGATCGTCGGCGAGAACTCCCGCGCCGACGACATGGACGTCAACATCTGCAAGGAGAAGAAGCTCACCAACGTCCGGTCGTCGACCGGTGAGGAGTTGGAGCGACTGATCCCGCCGCGCAGGCTCTCGCTGGAACAGGCGTTGGAGTTCTGCCGCGAGGACGAGTGCGTCGAGGTCACACCGGTGGCGGTCCGTATCCGCAAGGTCGTGCTGGAGGCCAAGCAGCGGGAGCGTTCCCGGCGGCTGGGCGCGCGTTGACCGGCGTGGGCGGCGAGCCGGCCGGGGAGTGACCCTCGGCACGTCGACTTGACCCTGACACCGGTGTGAAGGTCGGACGATCGGGTCATGACGATTGAAGACGAAGCAACCACCTCCTCACCCGTCGTGCTCGTGACGGGCGCGGGAACCGGCATCGGCCGGTCCACCGCGCGCGCGTTCGCCGAGGACGGCGCCAGAGTGATCGCGGTCGGCCGCCGCCTCGCGCGGTTGGCGGAGACGGCCGGAAGCGACGACCGGATCACGCCGCTGACTGCGGACATCACCCGTGAGGGTGCCGCCGAGGAGATCGTCTCGGAGGTGGTGCGACGGCACGGCCGGCTGGACGTGTTGGTGAACAACGCCGGGGTGGTGGTGACGGCACCGTTGGGCGCGATCACCTCGTCGGTGTTGGCCCCGATGATCGCCACCAACCTGATCGCGCCCGCGCTGCTCGTGCAGGCGGCGTTGCCGGAGTTGCGCCGGTCACGTGGGGTCGTCGTTAACGTGTCGACCGCCGTCGATGGACGGGCGTGGCCGGAGTCCGAGGCGTTCTACGCCGCCACCAAGGCGGCCGTCGAGGCCCTCGGCCGGAGCTGGGCGGTTGCGTTGGCTCCCGAGGGGGTTCGCGTCGTCACCGTGGCACCGGGGGCCGTCGACACGCCCATCGGTGAACATCGGGGCCTCAGCGCGGAACAACTGGCGACGGTACGGGAGTGGCAGCGGCAGCACACCCCGTTGGGTAGGGTCGGGCGGCCGGAGGAGATCGCCGCCGCCATCCGGTTCCTGGCGTCGCCGGCGGCGGGATTCGTCACCGGTACGGTCCTGTCGGTCGACGGCGGTGCGCTGGTCGCCTGAGTACCGCAACCACGAGGAGGGAACATGCGTATCGGGGAGGTGGCGGCCGCGTCCGGTGCGACGCCGCGATCGCTGCGGCACTACGAGGCGGCCGGACTCATCGAGTCGACGCGCTCGGCGAACGGCTATCGCGACTACCCCGCCGCGACCGTGAACCGGGTGGCGAACATCCGGTATCTGCTCGCGGCGGGTCTGACGTTGGCGGACGTGGCGTCGTTCCTGCCGTGCCTCGACGGAGACGTGGCCTCGGCACCACCTTCCTCGAACGGGATCGAGGTGGCCCGTCGAAGGTTGGCCGCGCTGGACGAACGGATCGCGGCACAGGTCGCGGTGCGTGAGCGTCTCGCTGCGGCGCTCGACGCGATCGCAGGTCCTCCGCCCGTGACGCGGGCGGAGGACCGGGTCTCGGTCGACGACCATCAGGGAGTTCAGTGGGACGGACGTCCCGCCCGGTTGCGGCGGGCGACCAGTGCCGCCCGTGTCAGCCAGTAGCCGACGGCCGCCAGCGGGAGGAACACCCTCGCCGGTCCGTCGAACGCCGTGACGGCGACCGGTGTCACCACGGCGACACCGACGACCCCTGCGATCAGTTCGGTGGAGGTCTTGTCCGCGAGCCGGACGCCGAACAGCGCCTCGACCAGTGGGGAACGGAACACCGTGGGCTCCTTCGGGTTCAGGATCTGGGTTCCCACCGGAACAGGCGGGCGGCCAGTAGGCAGCAGACGGTCGAGACGACGACGGCGGCCAGTACCGGAGACCACACTCCGGGCACCGCCGCGATCTCACCGGGCGTGGTGAAGCCGGCGCGGGCCAACTGGGTCACCGCGCCACCGGGGATCGCCAACTGCACGGCGGTCACCTCGTCGGCGGGGGTGTTCAACACCCACAGCATCCCGCCGATGAGGACCATGAAGCCCGGCATGGTCGTCAGTTGCGCGGCCTCCGGCGTGTTCGTGAACGAGGCGGTCAGGAACGCCAGGGCGGCACAGGTGACGGCTCCGGTCACCACCGCCGCCGCCAGTACCGCCGGGTCGCGGGGCGGCATGTCCCCCGCGACCGCGTGCCCCGCCGCCAACAGGCCCGACTGGGCGAAGAACAGCAGTACCGGGCCGCAGGCCAGTCCGGCGACGATGCCCATCGAGGGCACCGGGGAGGCGCGCAACCGCTTGAGGAACATGGCGGCCCGGCGGTGCGCCAGGGCCATGGTGGTGGTCGCGTAGACGGAGAACCCCAACAGCATCACCAGGTGCATGGCGGCCATGCCGGGGGATCCGTCGCCGTCGCCCAGGCTCATCACCACGATCATCGCCAGCGGGACGAGGGTCGCGGTCACGGCGACCGTCTTGTTGCGCATGATCAGCCGGAGTTCGTTTCCGGCGACGACCAGCCATCCCGGCGTCCGGCGGAATCGGGTGTCGGTGTCGGTCATGATGTCTCCTCGATTTCGCCCCGGTCGGCCTGCACCGCGGCGAAGACCTCGCGCAGTGACGCCTCGGCGGCGTTCAGCCGGTTCAATGTGACGTGTGTGCGGTCGGCCCAGTCGAGCAGCCGGTGGAGGTCGGCCTGCAGGTGACGGGTGCGTACCGTCAACGCCGGTCCGTCCCACGTCGTGTCGCCGGCCAACGGGGGAAGGTCGCGCCCGGCACCGGAGCTCGGGACACAGTGGATTCGGGCGCGCCGGGTCGCGGCCACCTCCGCCACCGTCCCGGTCACCGCGATGCGGCCACGGTGCATGACGGCGAGGCGGTCGGCCAGTTCCTCGGCCTCCTCCAGGTAGTGGGTCGTCAACAGGATGGTGCACCCGTCGTCGGCCAGCCGGCGGAGCAGCCGCCAGGTCCGTTCCCGGGACGCCGGGTCCATGCCGGTGGTCGGCTCGTCGAGGAACAGGATCCGGGGTCCGGTGGCCAGCGCCAGTGCGAGATCGAGCCTGCGCCGTTCCCCGCCCGACAGCCGCGCGACCCGTACGTCGCTCCGATGACGCAGGTCCACCTCGGTGAGCGGGTCTGAATAGGACTGTCGACGTGGATGCAGCCGCAGCCACAACCTCAGGGTCTCGGCCACGGTCAGGTCACCGGCGAACCCGGACTCCTGGAGGACCTGTGCGACCTCACCGGCGAGAGCACGGCGGTGGCGCGCCGGGTCGCGGCCGAGCACGCGCACCCGGCCCTCGTCGGGGGTCCGGTGTCCCTCCAGTGTCTCCACGGTCGTGGTCTTGCCGGCGCCGTTGGTGCCGAGCAGCGCGAACAGCTCGCCCGGCGCGATCGCCAGGTCCACTCCGTCGACGGCCACGTGGTCCCCGTAGCAGCAACGCAGGCCGGTCGCCTCGATGGCCGGGCCGTCACCGACGACGCCCGTGGGGTGCCGGGCGTCGCGCCCGGCCGATTCGGTTCTGGTGGTCATGCCTCCACCGTGGCCGCCGCCGCCCCGGACGCGTAGTGCCGAAGCGGCACCGCCGGCCGTGGCGGTGTCACCGATCGAGATGACGGATGTCATGAGGCCAGGTCAGCGCCGTATCGCGGATTCGCGCGGGCGGGCCGCGGCCCGCATACTTGACGCATGACCCACCGAACCGATCCGCCGGGCGTACGCGACCTGGCCCGCCTACGGCAGTGCGTGTGGTGGACCCTGGTGCCGTCTCCGGCGGTGATGTTCGGGTTCACCGTGTGGGCGATGGTGCGTGACGGCGAACCGGCGGTCCGGGCGGGTGTCACGGCCGTGGTCCTCGCCGTGGCGGCGGTGGGTCCGACGTGGTCGTTCCTGCGGGTGACCGGCACCGAGGAGCCGCCCCCGGTGGACCGGCGCGAGATCGGGATGCTCACGGCGGCGGCCGGGGCGCTGGCGGTGCTGGCGGTCACCGCCGATCCGTCCGGGGCCGCCGGTTTCGGCCTGTTGACTCACGGCGCGGTACTGGCCACGGCCGTCCTGTTGAGGCTTCCGGCGGGACGGCGGCCGGTGGGTCTGGCGGCGGTGACGATCCTGGCGATCGGTGTCGCCGCCGGCCTGTCGTGGTGGCGCGGCCTTCCCGCCTCGACCGTCACGGTGGCCGGCCTGGGGGTGTTCTCCATCGCGACCGGACTCTGGATGAGCTGGTGGCAGTACGACGTGGCGCGTCAACTGGAACTGGCCCGGCGGGTCACCGGTGAACTGGCGGTGGCCCGGGAACGGCTTCGCTTCGCCGCCGAACTGCACGACATCCAGGGCCACCACCTGCAGGTGATCGCCCTCAAGAGCGAGCTGGCCGCCAGGTTGCGGCCGGACTGCGCCGACGAGGCGGTGGCGTTGATGCGTGAGGTGCAGCAGTTGGCGCACGACGCGCTGCGGGACACCCGCGCGGTGGTCGCCGGGTACCGCCGTGTCTCGCTTCGCACCGAGATCGGCAACGCCTCGCGGGTCCTGTCCTCGGCGGGGATCGACACCGCCGTGCGGTTGCCGCCGGGCGACACCGGTTGGCACGAGTCGGTGGAACGCGACATGGGACTGTTGGTCAGAGAGGCGACCACCAACGTGCTGCGGCACGCGTCGCCACGCAGGTGCGAACTGACTCTGGAGGCCGAGCCCTCGGCGATGGTGATCACCATCCGCAACGACGGCGCCGACGAGGCGCCCGTGGCGGCGGCGGGGACCGGGCTGACCGGCCTGCGTGACAGGTTCACCGCCGCCTCCGGCGCGCTCGACTGGGAGCACGCCTCCGGGTGGTTCACGATTCGCGGACGGCTGCCCGCCGCCGCGGGAACGGGTGGTACGTCGTGATAGGGATCGTGGTGGCCGACGACGAGGCCATGTTGCGTGGTGCGCTCGTGTCGCTGCTGAACCTGGAACCGGACCTGACGGTGGTGGCGGAGGTCGGCGACGGTGACGCCGCGGTGAAGGCCGTCGCCTCGCACCGGCCCGACATCGCCGTACTCGACCTGGAGATGCCGCCGGCCGACGGGCTGGTCGCCGCGGAACGGATACTCGCCGCCGGGGGACCGCCCGTGATCCTGGTGACCCGTCACGCCAGGCCGGGGATCCTCCGGCGAGCCCTGTCGGTGGGGGTGAGCGCGTTCGTGCCCAAGACCACTCCGGCGGAGCGGTTGGCCGGGATCATCCGTGACGTACACGACGGCAGGCGGTACGTGGATCCGGAGATCGCGGCGTCGGCGTTGACCGAGAACGACTGCCCGTTGACCGCGCGGGAGCTCGAGATCCTGCGGGCCGCCCGCACCGGGCGACCGATCAGTGAGATCGCGTCGGCCGTCCACCTGGCACCGGGAACGGTCCGCAACTACCTGTCGACGATCATGGCGAAGCTCGGCGTGTCCACCCGGCACGCCGCCGCTCACGCGGCGTGGGAACAGGGCTGGATCTGACGGTCAGGCCGCCGGCCGGGCCGACAACGTCGCCCGTAGCCTGACGATCCCGAACAGCGCGTATCCGACGGCGGTCAGGCCGACGACGAATCCGGCGACCACGCCGGCGAAGTACGGGTTGTGCGGCGAGAACAGCCAGCCGTACGCCTGTACCCCCGTCGCCAGTAGGAACACGAAGTACGCCAGCGGCGGCAGCAGCCAGGTGAGCGGGTGCCACCAACGTGTCCGGAACTGGTTGCGGCCCACGAAGACGAAGTCGAGCACCACCATGACGGGCGCGACGAGGTGTTCGAAGAAGAAGGCACCGTGGCTGAGCCGCCCGCCGTTGAGGATCAGTATCGACGTCAACGACACCAACAGCATCAGCAGCGCGAGGGCGCCCCGCAGCCACGCCGACGCCGGTTCGTCGCGGCGTCCTCCGGCGAACAGCGGGAAGAGCGCCAATCCCAGGTAGCACACCCCGACGACGACGCCCGCGAGCTGGCTCAGCTCGTACAGGGCGTCGGGATTGAACTCGCCGGTGGAGAAGATCAGCCGGTACGGCCCGTACAGCGCGCTGAACACGATCGACAGTCGCCACAGTGTCGCGGCGGCCGTGGGGGACGGGTGCGGAACCGACATTGCGAGAACTCCGGGGCCGGGGGTTGTGCCGCGACTCTACCGGCCGGGCGCAATCGGTGGCCGGTCCGCGCACGCCACCGGCTCCCCTTGGTGACCGCCGCGCCCGGCCGGCGGGCGGGCGGGCCACACCGTCACGCCGGTGGCCCCCACCGTGGGCGGGGGCCACCGGTCACGCCTCCGGGCTCGGTCAGTCGTCCAGGGCGCGGCGCAGTTCGTCCTTCGTCATGTCGGAACGCCCGTGGACGTCCTCCTTCTGCGCCCGCCGGTACAGGTCCTGCCGGGTCACGTCCTCGTCTCCGCCCTTGCGGTCGTCTCCACGGGAGCCGGTGTCCTCGATTCCGGCCGCCGACAGCTCCGACTCGCGTCGCCGGGTGAAGGCCTCGCCCAGCTCCCGCAGTCGCGCGGCCGAGACCGCCTCCTTGAGCGCGGGAAGGATGTCCGACTCCTCCTCCTCGACGTGATGGCTGATCGCGGAGACGAACTCGCCGACGGCGTCGTCGTAGCCGTCGGAACCGATCGCCTGTTCCGCGCGGCGCAGCTTCTCCTCCGCCTCGCGGTGTTCCTCGACGCCGTGGTGCACCTCGCCGCGTTCCGAGGGGTCCGCCTCCGCCAGCGCGGGGTACACCTCCGCCTCCTCTGCGCGGCTGTGGGCCTGCAGGCGCGCCTCGATCTCGGCGATCAGTTCCCGCTGCCGGGGTTTCCCGGCGCCCAGCTCGTTGTACAGCGACTCCAACACCCGGTGATCCCGTTCGATCGCCTTCACCGCGTCCACATCTCCTCCTCCTGTCCACCGTCAACCTAGTGGCGGATCGGTCGCGGCACGGCGGCTTCGGCCGTTTCGGGCGGGCGACGCGGCGTGGTACTCGGATCGGGCCCGCTGCCTCCGGTTTCCGTGACGCGGGGAGTCCCACTACATTGTGAGGGTGAACGGCATCGACATCCGACCGCAGATCGAGGCGGTGTGGCGCATCGAGTCGGCGAAGCTGATCGCCTCCCTGGCGCGGGTCGTCCGCGACGTCGGACTGGCCGAGGAGCTGGCCCAGGACGCGTTGGTCGCGGCGTTGGAGAAGTGGCCGGAGACGGGTCTGCCGGACAAGCCCGGGGCGTGGCTCATGGCCACCGCGAAGAACCGCGCGATAGACCTGTTCCGGCGTAACGAGCGGTTGGCCGACAAGACCGCCGAGATCGGTCGGGCGCAGGCGCGGCTGCCCACCGACACCGACTTCGACTCGGTCACCGACGACATCGGCGACGACATGCTGAGCCTGATCTTCACGGCCTGCCATCCGGTGCTGTCCACCCCGGCGAAGGTGGCGTTGACGCTGCGGGTGGTGGGTGGACTCAGCACACCCGAGATCGCCAGGGCGTTCGTTATTCCCGAGGCGACGCTGGCGCAGCGGATCGTGCGGGCCAAGAAGACGCTGGCCAAGGCGCAAGTGCCCTTCGAGGTCCCCGGTGCCGAGGAGATCCCCGCGCGGCTCGCGTCGGTGCTGGAGGTCGTGTACCTGATCTTCAACGAGGGCTACTCCGCCACCGCGGGCGAGAATCTGATCCGGCCCCGGTTGTGCGGTGACGCGCTCCGGCTCGGACGTATCCTGGCCGGTCTGGCACCGCAACACTCCGAGGTCCACGGTCTGGTCGCCCTGTTGGAGATCCAGGCGTCCCGCATGGCCGCCCGGGTGGACGCCTCGGGTGAGCCGGTGCTCCTCGCCGACCAGGACCGTACCCGGTGGAACCGGCTGCTGATCCGCCGTGGCCTGGAGTCGCTGTCCCGCGCCCGGGGCCTGACCGACGATCCCGGTCCGTACACGCTCCAGGCCGCCATCGCGGCCTGCCACGCCCGCGCGGTGACCGCCGAGGACACCGACTGGCGGCAGATCGCCGAACTCTACGACCGGTTGGTGACCGCGGTGCCGTCCCCGGTCGTAGAACTGAACCGGGCGGTGGCGGTCGGCATGGCCCACGGACCGGAGGCCGGCCTGGCCATCGCCGACGCACTGGCGGCCACCGGGCTGATGAACACCTACCACCTGCTGCCCGCGGTTCGGGGCGACCTGCTCGAACGGCTGGGCCGTTCGGCCGAGGCCTACGACGCCTTCCGGGCCGCCGCGACCCTGACGGAGAACATGCGGGAACGGCGTCTCATGCTGGACCGGGCCGGGCGGCTGACGGACCGGACCGCTCCGACCCGGTCGTGACGGGCCGGTCACCCGGCGCGGTGGCTCGGCCATTTTGTCGATGGCGTGGGTCGACGGCGGCCGGTAGCCTCTGGCGCCATGGAGGAATTGACAACGTTTGAAAGCCGGCTGGCGGCGCTGGGGGGAACGGTGTCGGTGTGGTGTGGCAGGCCGGGCGAGGCCGCCGCCTACACCCGGTCGCCCGACGTGACGCACTATCCGGCGAGCACCATGAAGGTCGGCGTGATGGCGGCGGCTTACCGCCTGGCCGACGCGGGCAGGCTCGATCTGGACACCGAGATCCCGGTACACGAACAGTTCACGTCCGCCGTGGGCGGCGTGTTCGGCATGAGCCGTTCCTACGACAGCGACCAGCAGGTGTGGCGCCTGGTCGGCGGGACCGCGTCGCTGCGCTGGCTGATCCGCCGGATGATCGTGCGTTCGTCGAACCTGGCGACGAACCTGGTGCTGGAGCAGGTCGGTTACGCCGCCGCGCAGGAGGCGTTCCGGGTCGCCGGCGCCACCGACAGCATCACCCGCCGCGGCATCGAGGACATGGCGGCCCGGGACGCCGGGGTCGACAACGAGATCACCGCGGCGGACCTCGCCGGGCAGCTCTCGGCCATCCACCTGGGCCGGATGGCCGACCGCGCGTCCTGTGACGAGATGCTCGCCGTACTGGCCGACCAGGAGTTCACCGACGACCTGGTGGCGGGCCTGCCGCCGGGGACCCGCACGGCGTCCAAGAACGGCTGGATCGACGGCGTCAGGCACGGCGCGACCCTGGTCTACCCCGACGACGCTCCCCCGTACGTGCTGGTGGCGTGCGCCACGACCCCACTGGCCACCTCAGAGGACGGCAGTGACCCGGTCTGCCGCACCTTCGCCGACCTCAGCGCCGTGGTGTGGCGGCTGCGGCACCGGCTCGGCTCCCCCGTCACCGCCGCCTGACCCCTCCCACTGCACCCGGCCGGCCGCATCGTGCGGCGCGGCCGGTTTTTTCTTCCCCGCGGACCACCCGTCAACCGGCACCCGGTGCGTAGCTACGGATGTAGGTGACATCGAGGAGAGCAGATGCGACCCGACCAGACGACGGAGTTCCGAGAATACGTGGTCTCCAGACAAGAGCGGATGCGCCGCTTCGCGTACCTGAACTGCGGGGACTGGCATCGCGCCGAAGACCTCGTCCAGACCGCCTTCGTGCGGCTGTACGGGGCGTGGAACCGCGCCGCCAAGTCCTCACTGGACTCGTACACCCGGCGCATCATCGTGAACGCGTTGATCGACGAGCGCCGGCGGGGCTGGTTCCGCCGGGAGCGACCGACCGACACGATGCCGGATCGCCCGGTGGTGTCCGACGACGGCACCCAGCGCATGGCGGTCATGCAGGCGCTCGCCGCGTTGCCCGCCAAGCGCCGGGCGACCCTGATCCTCCGCTACTGGGAGGACCTGTCGGTCGAGGAGACGGCGCGGGTGATGCGGTGCTCCGTCAACACCGTGAAGAGCCAGACGGCCCGTGGCCTGCAGACGTTGCGAGGCATGGTCATCGAATCGATCTCCGATACTCCACAAGGGGCGAACAAGTGAACGACGACATCAAGAACCTGTTCCAGCGGGCGGTGGACGACGAGCCGCCCGCCAAGAATCTCGACCTCGACGGCCTGGAGAAGCGGGGTTCCCGCGCGCTGAGCCGGCGCCGTTGGGGGGCCGCCGGAGCCGGGGCGGTCGGCGTCGCCGCCGTCACCGCGGTGGCACTGGTCCTGCCGGGAGCCCTCGGTGGCGCGCCCGCAGACGGCACCGAGACCCCGGTGACCCTGCCGGCCGCCGAGGACGGCGAGGAGACGACCACAACGCAACCCGAGTTCCCGTTCCCCGAACTCGACCCGGACCGGAAGTACATGTGGGACTCGGGCGACGACGAGGAGACCGCCGCGACCGCCGAGCTCACCGAGGCCTTCTGGGACCACATGACCACCGAGTATTCGGACATGGGGGTCATCGACATCGAGACCGGGTACGACGAACTACTCGAGCCCGAGGACTTCCCGGCCATGAGCCGCTCCGAGAACGAGCTGTACCTGCTCAAGCTGGAGAACGACTACCCGTACGGATACAGCTACAGCGACCGGGAGTCCAGCACGGGTTACGTCGTGCCGATGTACGGACTCAACCCCGCCGTCGGCACCTACGGCACCCTGTGGCTCACGTTCGGCGGCGAGGGATCTCCGCTCCACCACATGGACCTGACCGTGCATCCGAAGGGCAGCTACGACGCCACGCCCATGAGCTACCCGGAGTCCGTTTCGGGCACACCCGTTCCCCCGCACCTTCTCGCCGGCTGTGAGGACGTCACCGCGAAGGGCCAGGCCGAACGTAACTGGACCGTCGATTACGACTGCTCCGAGGCCACCGGTCCCAACGGCGAACACATCCAGCAGCTTTCGTCCACTCTCATCACCCAGGACGGCTTCGTCTCCAACAAGATGAACGCGGTGATCGTGACGTTGCCGAACGGAAACGCGGTCGTCGTCCAGAGCTCGATCACACCCAACGTGTTCGGAGGTGAACACGGCGACGTCGTGGACATCACCGACGTCGAACCCGAGCTCGACTTCGAGGAGTTGGCGGCGCTCGCACTCGCACTGCCGCAGGTGATCGTGGAATAGCCGGCGATCCGAGAAACCGACACACGCGCACACGGCCCGGGCCTGACCCCCGGGTCGTGTGTGTTCATGTCGTATCCTGTGCGATACCGTGGCTTCCGCCGGCTTGTTTGAGGAGGCGCCACATGACCGCACCACCGGACGTCGTCGTGATCCTCTCCGACGACCACGGATACGCCGACCGGTCCGCCCTCGGCATCCACCCCGAGGTCGGCACACCGCACCTCGACCGGCTCGCCGCCGAAGGCGTCTCGGCACGTCACGCGTACACCGCCGCCCCGATATGCAGCCCCTCCCGGGCCGCCATCATGACCGGGAGACATCCGCTGTCCTTCGGCACGACGTGGTTCGACGACTCCCACCTGCCCGACGACACCACGACCCTCGCCGAGCGGTTCGCCGCCCTCGGGTACCACACCGGGTACTTCGGGAAGGTGCACTACGGACCCGAGAACGTCGGAGACCGGGGCTGTCCGCCACACCACGGGTTCCACGAGTCGATGTACGGACTCGCGGGCCGCTCACAGGGGCGGCTGCACTACCTGCGGCACTCCCGCGAGGAGTACCGCGCCCGCGGCGAGGCCGGTTGGCGGACCGGGGTGCAACCCCTTCTCGAAGGCGACGACGAGTACGAGACCGACACCTTCCTCACCTGGGAGATCGGCGAACGCGCCCGCGACTTCATCACCCGCGGCTCCGCCGGGGACGCGCCGTTCTTCCTGATGGTCGCGTTCAACGCGGTGCACAACTTCTGCTGGCAACTGCCGCCGGAGGAGTTGGCGGCACGCGGGCTCCCCGAGCGATCCGACTGGGATCCGCGACGGCGGCCCTACCTCGACTGGTACGACGACGCGATCGCGCCGAACCTCCCGCACGGCAGGGAGTACTACCTGGCGCAACTCGAACTGATGGACGCCGAGATCGGCCGGATCCTGGACACCGTGGACAACCGGAACCGGAATCGCGACACCGTCGTGGTGTACCTGACCGACAACGGCGGATCACACTGCAACTACGGGGACAACACACCGCTGCGCGGGTCGAAGTACACCCTTTTCGAGGGCGGCATACGCACCCCGTGGCTGATGCGCTGGGAGGGAGGCGGCGTCTCCGGCGGACGGGAGGTCGACGGCGTCGTCAGCGCGCTCGACCTGTACCCGACGTTGTTGGCGGCCGCCGGCGACGACCCCGGCGACGGGCACGGGATGAACCAACTTCCCCTGTTGCGCGGTGACACGACCACCGGGCACACCGAACTCCACTGGGACTGCGGATTCCAGTACGCCACCCGCGTCGGTGAGTGGAAGCTGCGCTACGCCGATCCGCAGGCGCCCCAGGTGACCGAGATGCTGCGTCACGAACACACCGACCTCGGTGCGGGGCTCTCCCTGCACCACCTCGGCGACGACCCCGGCGAACTGCGTGATCTCGCCTCGGACCGACCCGACGTGGTCGCGCGGTTGACCGAGGCGCGAGAGGACTGGCGGCGGCGGACCGCACCCGCCTGACCGGGACGTTCCGGCGGCTCAGTCCTCGTCGTCCCGGCTCCGCAGTGTCTCCTTGAGCTTGGCGATGGCGAAACCCCACGCCTGCCCGGGTGTCGGGCTCGGCGGCACCGAGACCTCCTGCGGGTTCGTCAGCACGTCGACCAGTACCGGCCCCGGCATGCTCAGCGCCTCGGCCAGTCTGCGCCCCAACTCCCCCGGCTCGGTGATACGGACCCCGGCCAGTCCACAGGCCCTGCCCACCGCCGCCAGGTCCGGGTTGTCGAGGACCGTGCCGAACTCCGGCAGGCCCGCCTCCTCCTGCTCCAGCTTCACCATGCCCAGCCGGTGGTTGTCGAACACGACCAGTTTCACCGGCAGCCGGTACCTCACGAGTGTCAGGAGGTCACCCAACAGCATGGTGAGGCCGCCGTCACCACAGAAGGCGATGACCTGACGGTCCCGGAACCGCGACTGCACCCCTATCGCCTGCGGCATGGCGTTCGCCATCGAACCCAGGTTGAACGACCCGATCAACCGCTGCCCCTTGCGCAGGTGCACGAACCGGGAGAGCCACACCGTCGACATGCCGGTGTCTGCGGTGAAGACCGCGTCGTCGTCGGCGATGTCGTTGACGTAGGCGGCCACCGCCTCGGGCCGGATCCGCTCCCCGGGGTTGTCGACGATCGATCGGGCCTTCCCGATCGCGCCGGTGTCGTGATCGGGGTCGGCGAGCGCCGCCTGCCTGCCGCGCCACCGGTCGTACCGGCGCTGCGCCTTGTCGAAGTGCGCCCGGTCGGTCTTGGCGCGCAGTTTCGGCAACAACGCCTGGAGTGAACTGAGCGTGTCGCCCACCACGGCGACCGACACCGGCACCCTCCTGCCGATGTGTCCGGCGCGCCGATCGATCTGCACCACCGTCGTGGACTCGGGATACCAGTCCCGGTAGGGGAAGTCGGTTCCCAGCATCAACAACAGGTCGCAGTCGCGCATCGCGGCGGCGGCGGCCGGGTTGCCGATCAGGCCGCTCTGCCCGACCTGGAACGGGTTGTCCCAGTCGAACGCCTCCTTGCCCTTGAGGGTCACCACCATCGGCGCCGCGAGCCGCTCCGCGACCAGCAGCGTCTCGTCGCGCGCCGGTGCCGCGCCGATACCGGCCAGCACGGTGACCCGCTCGGCGCGGTTGATCGCCTCGGCGGCCCGGTGCACGGCGTCCTCCGCCGGGCGGAGCGCCGCCTGGTCCTTGAAGACCCGCACCGTCTGGTCCCCGTCGATCTCCTGCGGCCCTACGTCACCGGGCAGGCTCAGTACCGCGACGCCACGCTGCGACACCGCCGCCGCGATGGCCGAATCCACCACGTGCGGCACCTGGGCGGGGCTGGTGATGGTCCGGTTGTACACCGCGACGTCGCGGAACACCTGGTCGTTGTCGACCTCCTGGAAGTAGTCGGAGCCCATCTCGGCGAGCGGGACCTGCCCGGTCAGGGCGAGCACCGGCGCGTGGCTCTTCGCGGCGTCGTAGAGGCCGTTGAGCAGGTGTACGGCGCCGGGGCCGACCGTTCCGGCGCACGCCGCCAGGTTCCCGGTCAGCTGGGCCTGCGCGCTGGCGGCGAACGCCGCGGCCTCCTCGTGCCGGGTGCCGATCCACTCGATGCCCTCGGTACGACGGATGGCGTCGGTGACACTGTTGAGCGCGTCACCGACCACGCCGAACACCTGGGAGACCCCGTTGTGGAGCAGACCGGTCACGATGGTCTCGCTGACCGTCTTGCGCGCCATTCGTCCTCCTACGTCGATGGGTGAACCGGTCGGCGACGACGGACGGCACCCGCCGCGCCGCGCGGCGGCACGGCGACCGGAGGCGGCGGACCGATCACGCGGCGACGCCCCGACACCGGGCGGGTTCGCCCATATCGGACGGCATTCCCGCACGATAACGCACCCGGCGGCGGCATCCGGACTTTCCGGCGGGTTCGGTACGCGGCGATCGCGGGTCATCGGGCGCCCGTTCGCCGGGAGGGGCACCGTCGGGGATGTCGTAGGGTACGGACATGTCGATCAGTGAAGTCACCGCCCAGGTGGTGACCGCCCCACTTCACACAGAGTTCGTCACCGCGCTTCGCCGCACCTCCGCCGTGGAGACCGTCCTGGTCACGATCACCGACTCCGAGGGCGTCAGCGGCCACGGTGAGGCCCCGCAGACCTGGCGCATCACCGGACAGTCGTTGGCGGGCGCCCACGCGTGCGTGACCGGCCCGCTGCGCGACGTGCTCCTGGGCCGGGACCCGATGGACCTGCACCACGCGCTGGACGCCGTCGACGCGGCGGTGATCGGCAACAGTGCCGCCAAGGCCGCCGTGGACGTCGCCCTGCACGATCTGTGGGCGCGCAGGCTGGACAGGCCGCTGGCCGCCGCACTCGGCGGCACCGCGACACGCGTCCCGACGGTGGTCACCCTGGCGGCGGGCGAGGCGGCGGACATGGCCCGGGCGGCCGCGGCGCGGGTCGCCGAGGGGTTCACCGCCCTGAAGGTGAAGGTGGGACTCGACCCGGCGGGTGACCTCGCCCGGTTGAGCGCCGTCCGGGAGGCGGTGGGCGACGCGGTGTCGGTCCGCGTCGACGCCAACCAGGGCTGGACCGCGAAGGAGGCGGTGCGGATCATATCGGGTATGGAACGTGCCGGTCTCGGCATCGAGCTGGTGGAACAACCGGTTGTCGCCCACGACCTGGCGGGGATGGCCCACGTGACGGCCTCGGTGGACACCGTGATCCTCGCCGACGAGTCGGTGCACGGCGTTCGCGACCTGTCGGCGGTGATCGAGGCGCGCGCCGCCGACGCCGTCAACGTCAAGCTCGCCAAGTGCGGTGGCATCCGCGCCGCCGGGACCCAGTTGGAGCTGGCGCGGGCGCACGGCCTGAGCACCACGGTCGGTTCCATGATGGAGGGACCGGTCGGTGTGGCGGCGATCGCCTCGCTGGCGGCGGCCCACGGCGTGGACGTCACCGCCGACCTCGACGCCGCGTGGTGGCTGTCGCAGACCCCGCCGGGCCTGCGGTACGCCGACGGTTCCCTACACCTCGACACCGGCCCGGGTCTTGGCCGGGTAACTTTTTCGCCGCAAACCGATTCCGTTCGGCGTGCCGAGGGGGCAACCGGGTCATGAGATTGTTTAAGGTTCCTGCGACCACCGACAACACCCTTGGTATCGAACCCCGGGAGGGGAACACGTGACAGTCGAAATCGGACACGATGCACGCGTGGCGGTCGCCGCGGCGACATTGTGGACTTCCCCCAAGGCCGCCGAGACGTCAGACCGCCTGGCGCTCGGAACCCACTCGGCCATCCGCGACTGGGTCAGTGGCATGACACGCGAACAACGGGTCGACGGCCTGGTGGACCGCACCCTCAGCCAGGTGCTCCTCGGTGACGAGGTGCACGTGGAGGAGATCGAGGACGGTTGGGCGAAGGTGATCGTGCCCGGTCAGCCGTCCAGTGAGGACGCGCGTGGTTACCCCGGTTGGATCCCGACGCGCCAGCTCACGACCACCGCGCCCGTACGGCCTGGTCGCCCGCACCTGGTGTCGGCGACCGCCACCGCGGTCCGTGACGAGCCCGACGGCGAGGTGCTGATCCCCGGCGTGACCCTGGGTACCCGCCTCACGGTCATCGACGAGGAGTCCTACCGGGGCTGGAGCCGGGTCGTGCTGCCCGGCCCGCAGCCGCCGGGTTGGGTCCGCGTCCGCGACATCACCGAGGCGCCGAACGAGCCGGTCGGGTCCGCGGCGGGCCGACTGGACGCGGTGAACGTCGCCGGGCAGTTGCTGGACACCCCGTACGTGTGGGGTGGGCTCACCGCCTACGGCGTCGACTGCTCGGGGCTGGTGTACCTGGCGTACCGGATGCTGGGCATCCAGTTGCCGCGTGACGCCCACGACCAGGCGGACGCCACCACCGCGATCGCACCGGAGGACGCGCGTCCCGGCGACCTGTACTTCTTCGCGCGCCGCGGCAAGCGCATCCACCACATCGGTGTCGCGACCGAGCCCGGCCCGTCCGGGAAACCCGCCATGATCCACGCCGCCGGGAACTACGGCAAGGTCGTGGCCGAGGAGTTCACGGAGGAACGGGCGGAGACCTTCGTCGGCGCCCACCGCGTGTTCGCCGACTGAACCTGACCAAGATGACGGCGGCCGGATGACTCGTCCGGCCGCCGTCGTCGTGTGTCAGCGCCTGCGGGACGACCGCGCGTCGCGGGTGTCCTTGAGGTCGCGGTCGTCCTTCACGTCGCCCTGCGCGCCGGCCGTGTAGGGGTCGGGTGCCTTGGCGGCCTCGGCCGCCGGGGAATCCGGCAGGATGCCTTTGCGCCGGTCGGAGGAGGACTTGATGAGGCTGGCGACCGTGGCGATCACCAGGATCGACACGATGACGACCAGCGAGGTGAGGGTGGAGATGTCGGGGATGCCCGGCACGGGCTCACCGCCGTTGATGAACGGCAGGTTGTTGTCGTGCAGGGCGTGCAGCACCAGCTTCACCCCGATGAAGGCCAGCACCGCCCCCAGGCCGTAGGACAGGTACACCAGCCGGTTCACCAGGCCACCCAGCAGGAAGTAGAGCTGGCGCAGCCCCATCAGGGCGAAGACGTTGGCGGTGAAGACCAGGTAGCCCTCCTGCGTCAGGCCGAAGATCGCCGGGATGGAGTCGACCGCGAACATCAGGTCGGTGGTACCGATGGCGATCATCACGATCAGCATGGGGGTGGCCATCCGGCGACCGTCGATCTTCGTGATGATCTTCGCCCCGACGTAGCCGTCGGTCACGGGAAGGACCCGGCGGCTCCACTTGATGACCCGGTTCTCCTTGTGCTCGTCCTCGTCCAGGCCGGTGCGCAGCATGGTGAAGGCGGTGTAGATGAGGAAGGCGCCGAAGATGAAGAACACCCAGACGAACCGCTCGATCAGCGCGGCACCGATGGCGATGAAGACACCGCGCAGCACCAGGGCGGTGATGATGCCGATCATCAGCACCTTCTGCTGGTAGATGCGTGGCACCGCGAAACTGCTCATGATGACCAGGAATACGAACAGGTTGTCCACCGAGAGGCTGTATTCGGTGATCCATCCGGCGTAGAACTGACCGGCGAACTCGCCGCCCGAGGTGAGCCACACACCCGCGCCGAACAGGACGGCCAGGGAGACGTAGAACACCACCCACAGCGACGACTCCTTCGTCGAGGGCTCGTGTGGGCGTCGTCCCACGATGATGAGGTCGACGGCCAGCAAAGCCACGACAGCCACCAGGGTGACGACCCAGACAGCTACAGATACATCCACGTTCTTCGAAACCTTCCGGTTAACACTGCGATGGTGATACCGGAGGTCTCTCCCGCCGCCAACACCAGGCGCGCCGTCTCGCTGGCACCGTGCCGTGCTGGGACGACCGACAAGGCCGGGACCGGCGGAGACACCGCCATTCCGTGTTGACGACCTTGACGCTCGGGGATACTCCCCTCCTGTCGTACCCGCCCATTCTGCCTTACCTCTCTCGGAACGCCACCGGGGACGGTCCGAAGATCACAATTCGATCATCCTCCCGATGACGGGCTTTGGCTCGTGGATGGGTAATTCCGTCTTCCGGCCACCGCAGCCCGGCCCTCCGGTGAGGCCCCCGGACCCGCACGTGGTCGTGTCCTCGGTCACGAAAGGCACATGATGTCCACCGACACCGGAAGTCCCCGCATCGTCACCACCGACCAGCTCTTCCGATTCGCCGGACATGCGCTGGAACAGATGATCGACATCGTCACCGGCCTGGGTGACGAACTCGCCAACACCCGCCCCGACCTGCCCGGCGCCAACAGTCCGTACCAGATACTGACGCACTGCCTGGGCGTCGTCTCGTTCTGGGCGGGCCGGGGCATCGCCGGACGCGCGGTCACCCGCGACCGCGACGCCGAGTTCAGCGCCGCCGGTTCCCCGGCGGCGCTGGCGGTGCGCGCCCACACCGCCGTGGCCCGGTTGCGCTCCGACCTCGCGGCGTTGCTACCGGGTGAACCGCTGCGCCATCCGCCCCGGCCGGACTGGCGTCCGCAGGGGCGGGAGACGGAGTTCACTCAGGAGGAGGCGCTGGTCCACATCCTGGAGGAGCTGTACCAGCACCTCGGCCACCTCGAGCTGACCCGGGACCTGCTCCGGCACCGGCCGTGAGCGGGACTACTTCGCCCCCGCCTCGTCGAACTGCCGCAGCTCACGCTTGAGTTCGGCGATCTCGTCGCGGTACCGGGCGGCCACCTCGAACTGCAGTTCACGAGCGGCGGTCAACATCTGCTCGTTCAACTGGGTGATCATGGCCGCCAGCTCCTCGCGCGGCGCCCCCTCGCCCGTGGCGACGATCGCCCCGGTCCGGCTGCGCACCTGCGGGACCGGTGCCTTGCCGCGACTCTGCTGCCTGCCCGAACCGCCGATGAGGGTCTGGGAGTCCTCCGCCTCGGCGTAGATGTCGTCGAGGATGTCTCCGATGCGTTTCCGCAACGGTTGCGGGTCGATGCCGTGCTTCTCGTTGTGGGCGATCTGCTTCGCGCGGCGGCGGTCGGTCTCGTCGATGGCGTTGCGCATCGAGTCGGTGATCTTGTCGGCGTACATGATGACCTCGCCCGACACGTTGCGGGCGGCACGGCCGATCGTCTGGATGAGGGACGTACCCGAGCGCAGGAAGCCCTCCTTGTCGGCGTCCAGGATCGCCACCAGCGACACCTCCGGCAGGTCCAGGCCCTCCCGTAGCAGGTTGATGCCCACGAGCACGTCGAAGTCGCCCGAACGCAGTTCCCGGAGCAGTTCCACCCGGCGGAGCGTGTCCACCTCGGAGTGCAGGTACCGCACCCGGATGTCGTTGTCGAGGAAGTAGTCGGTCAGGTCCTCCGCCATCTTCTTGGTGAGGGTCGTCACCAGGATCCGCTCGTCGCGGTCGGCGCGGACCCGAATCTCGTGCATCAGGTCGTCGATCTGGCCCTTCGTCGGACGCACCACCACCTGCGGGTCGACCAGACCGGTGGGCCGGATCACCTGTTCGGCGTACTGGCCCTTCGCCTGCTCCATCTCCCACTTGCCCGGCGTCGCCGACATGTACACCGTCTGCCCGACCCGGTCCCGGAACTCGTCGAACCGCAACGGCCGGTTGTCCATCGCACTCGGCAACCGGAAACCGTGGTCGACCAGCGTCCGTTTCCGTGACGCGTCACCCTCGTACATACCGCCGATCTGCGACACCGTCACGTGCGACTCGTCGATGATCGTGATGAAGTCCTCGGGGAAGTAGTCGAGCAGGCAGTGCGGCGCCGAACCGGGCTCCCGGCCGTCGATGTGACGCGAGTAGTTCTCGATACCCGAGCAGCTACCGATCTGGCGCATCATCTCCAGGTCATAGGTGGTCCGCATCCGCAGGCGTTGCGCCTCGAGGAGTTTGCCCTGCCGTTCCAGTTCGGCGAGCCGCTCGGCCAGCTCCGCCTCGATGTCGCCCACCGCCCGTTCCATGCGTTCCGAACCGGTCGCGTAGTGGCTGCCGGGGAAGATCACGACCCGGTCGGTCTCTCGGACCACGTCCCCCGTCAGCGGGTGGAGGTAGTACAGCCGCTCGATCTCGTCGCCGAACATCTCGATCCGGATCGCCAGCTCCTCGTAGGCGGGGATGATCTCGATCGTGTCACCCCGCACCCGGAACGTCCCCCGGGTGAAAGCCAGGTCGTTACGGGTGTACTGGACGTCCACCAGGCGGCGTAGCAACTGGTTGCGGTCGTACTCCTGGCCCACCTTGATCTCGGTGGCGCCCAGCAGGTACTCCGCCGGTGTCGCGAGGCCGTAGATCGCCGACACCGTCGCCACCACCACGACGTCTCGCCGGGTCAGCAACGAGAACGTCGCCGAGTGCCGCAACCGTTCCACCTCGTCGTTGATCGAGGAGTCCTTCTCGATGTAGGTGTCGGTCTGCGGGACGTACGCCTCCGGCTGGTAGTAGTCGTAGTACGAGACGAAGTACTCCACCGCGTTGTTCGGCAGCAGCTCACGGAACTCCTTGGCCAACTGCGCGGCCAGCGTCTTGTTGTGCGCCATGACCAGCGCCGGGCGCTGCAACCGCTCCACCAGCCACGCGGCGGTCGCGCTCTTACCGGTTCCGGTGGCGCCCAGCAGCACCACGTCGCGTTCCCCCGCGTCGATCCGCCTCGCCAGTTCCGTGATGGCGCCGGGCTGGTCGCCGGAGGGCTGGAAATCGCTGACGACGGTGAAGGTGCCGTCCTGCCGTGGGATGTCGGTTGTCACCACACCAACCTACGCGCCACCACCGACACCGGGCCGGGACCGACCCGTGTCACGCGCCAATCACCTCACCGGAGTTCACTCGTTGCACTTGTGTGGGTACAACGAGCACACGACGTGACACACTGCACCGGGCCGTGGTCTGGCTGGTCTGCGCCGGCATGATCGGCGCGGTGGGATGGGCCGCCACGAGCTGTCTGCGAGACCCGGTCGAACAGGCCCGGCGACTCACCGAGGCCGAGGCCACCCGTCTCGCGGAAGTCCGCACGACGAATCAGGAGGCCGGCCCCGTCGCGATGCGGCTCGCGCTGCCCGACTCGCTCGGCGGCGGGGGCCTGGAGGGGCACATCGACTGGCGCCGCCACCTCGTCCACGCCGGCGCCGACATCGAGGGATCCGACGCGACGCTGGTCCAGGCGGTCCCCGGGCTCATCGCCAGCCACACCGGCGACGCCGATCCCGAGTCCGGGGAGGTTCCCGACCGGGGCTGGACGGTGCGTCGCATGGCCGCCGCCGAGGACCCCGCCTCGGTGCCGCCCGCCCAGGCCGCGACCGACATCGTGCTGTCCGCGTTGATGGCACTGGGTTCCCCGCAACCCGCCGACTCCGGGTACCTGCGCGAGAAGGGCGTGTGGCTGCGCGAGGCCGCCGTGGACGGCGCCACGGTGGACGTGGTGCGGGCACCGTTCCTGCTACAACCGGACGTCCCCACCGGCGACGCCGACGCCGCCTCCGAGACCGCGGCCGTCCCGGAGGCGGTGTTCTGGGTCGATCGGGAGTCCAGACTGCGCCGGGTCCAGATCGACCCGGGCGGTCACGGGCTCGCCACGGTCGACTTCCTGCTCGCCCGGTCGGACACGCCGGAGATCACCCCGGTGGACGTGCTGGGCGGCGCCACCGGCGACCCCCGGGAACTCACCGACGAGGAGGTGGCGAGGCTGGCGGGGCTGCGGGCGGCCAACAGCGGCAGGACGGCCGAGGTCTCACTCGAGCTGCCGGTGTCGGACGACCGGGTCATCCGCGCCGAGGGCTACCTGGACTGGCGCGCGTCACTGGTGTACCTGGCCGTCGACGCGCCCGGCGAGGAGAACGACGGCCTCCTGTTCGTGCTCCCGACCGGCGCGGCGACCCTACGGCAGCCGGTGAACGGTCTCCCGCCGTCGCCGCCGCCCACGGAGGGATGGACGGCGCAACGCTGGGACGACCGGATCGAGTCCGGTGAGGCGGGCGATCTCGACACCCTCATGTACAAGCTGCTGGTCATGGGCAGCGCCCAGAACGGACCGGTCGAGGAGGTCCCCGACTCCGCACGGTGGCTGCGTGAGGACACCCGTGGCGGAACGACCGTGGACGTGTACGAGTTCCCCCTCGCCGGCGACCCCGAGACCGAACCCGGGGCCGCCCCGTACCGGTACTGGGTCGGCCGGGACGACGGCCTGCTGCACCGGATCGAACTGCGTACGACCGGCCTGGGCATGGCCCACCTCGACCTGACGTCGAAGGAGGTCGCGCCGGTGACGATTCCGTACGGCATCGTCACCGCCCTGTCGAGCTGACCGGTCCGGACGCGACGTCGCGCCCGCCTGCCGAGGTACCGCGCCACGCGCGTCCGGAATCGGCTGGCGCCGGGGCCGGACGGGTGCCAGGATCGTGGCATGTCCCGCCGATTCGCCGACCTGATCGAGGAGGCCGCCACCGTCCCCGTCGACGGCTGGGACTTCGGATGGCTGGCCGGCCGCGCCACCGAGCGCCGCCCGTCCTGGGGTTACGCCCGCGCCATGGCGGCGCGCATGGCCCTGGCGGACACCGCCGCCGACATCGACACCGGCGGTGGCGAGGTCCTCGCCGAGGCCGAACGACTACCCCGGCGCGTCGTGGCTACGGAGTCGTGGCGGCCCAATCTCACGTTGGCGCAGGCCCGGCTGGGGCCGCGCGGCGTTCACGTGGTCGCCGCCGAGGCCGACCGGCTGCCGTTGACCTCCGCCCGATTCGACCTGGTGGTGAGCAGGCACCCGGTCCAGGCGAGGTGGCCGGAGATCGCCCGGATCCTGACGCCCGGCGGCCGGTACTTCTCACAGGAGGTCGGGCCGGCCAGCGTCTTCGAACTGTCGGAGTACTTCCTGGGACCGCAGCCGGAGGAGGTACGCAACGCCAGGCACCCGGACGCGGCGAGGGAGGCCGCGCGGGCGGCCGGCCTGCGGGTGGTCGATCTGCGGTCCGAACGGTTGCGCATGGAGTTCTTCGACATCGGGGCGGTCGTCTACTTCCTCCGTAAGGTCGTCTGGATCGTCCCCGGGTTCAGTGTCGAACGGTTCGCCCCCGAGCTGGAGGCGCTGCACCGGCAGATCGAGGCCGACGGGTGCTTCGTGGCGCACTCGTCGCGGTTCCTCATCGAGGCCGTCAAGCCGTGAGGCCGTCGCCGGGACGCCAACCGGTGTCGGCGACCCAGCGCTCCACCCCGTCCCACATCCGCTCGAACCACGGTTCCTTGCGGCGCGCGTAATCCGAGGTGGTGTCGGTGTCGCCGGCGAGCCGTCGTTTGAGGGCCGCGTAGTCGGCGGCGACGGCGGGGTCGGCGCGCAGCCGGTCGCGGATCGCCAGGGCGACGTACCAGTTGGCGGCACCGTGGCGGCGGACGTGCAGATGGCACAGGTTGCCCGGGTCGGTACCGGCGTGGAACCGCTTGTGCCATTCGCCGGGCTCGGGCGCGAACGCCTTGGGGTTGTCGTGCCGGGACTCCACGGCCGGGAAGCCGGCGTCGCCGAGCCGGTCGGCGAAACCGTCGGCGACGTCCAGGTCGGACACCGCTATCTGGACGTCGATGACGTCCTTCGCGGGAAGTCCCGGGACCGACGTGGACCCGATGTGATCGATGGCGACCGCCGCGTCGCCCAGGACGTATCGCAGCCGATCGGCCAACCGGCGGAACCGGTCCGGCCATCGCGGGTCGTAGTCCACTATCGACGCCGGTCCGGGACGTCGCGCCGGCGTCCGGTTGCGTTTGTTGTCGGCGAACGGGACCAGGCGGTCGTGCCACAGGGCGTCCACCGCCCGATGCACCTGCGCCAGGTCACCGGAGTTGTCGATGAGCACGTCGGCGATCGCCCGCCTCCGGTCGTCTCCCGCCTGCGCGGCCATGCGGGCGGTGGCGGCGTCGCGGTCCATGCCCCGGGCCGCGAGCCGGTCGAGGCGCTGTCGTTCGGGCGTCTCGACGACGACGACGAGGTCGAACGTCGGCGCGGTACCGATCTCGGTGAGCAGGGGTATGTCGTTGACGACGATCGCCTCGTCCCCGGCCTCGGCGGCCAGCGCGGCGGCGCGGCGGCGCACCAGCGGATGGACGATTCCCTCCAGCCGTCGCCGTGCCCCGTCGTCGCCGAACACCAGCGCGGCCAGTGCCGCCCGGTCGAGCTCGCCCCGGTCGTCCAGCACGGCGTCACCGAAGGTGTCGACGACGGCCGCCAACCCCTCGGTGCCCCCCGCGACGACCTCTCTGGCGAGCCGGTCGGAGTCGACGAGGGTCGCACCGTGACTCACCAACCGGTCGGCCACCGTGCTCTTGCCCGACCCGATACCGCCCGTCAATCCCACGCTCAACACGACGTAGATTCTGTCACCGGCGATACCGGCCGGTCAGGCGGCGGCCCTCGCGGTGAGCTTGTCGCGGGCGGCGTCACGACGTTCGACGAACCGGGCCGCCTTGCGGTCGAGGTCGTCGAGGAACACCGCCAGCTCCTCGCGGGCCGCCTCACCGTCGCCCGACAGTCCGGTGCGTTCCATCGCCTTCACCTGTCGAAGCACCGGTATCAGCACCTCGTCGTGGTGGATGCGCAAGTCGTAGATCCCCGCCATCGCGATCTGCACCGACTTGCGGTTGAAGTTCTCGATGCCGTTGCCGGGCATCTGGAAGGTCGTGGCGACGCGGCAGATCGCGCGCATCGTGACATCCGGTGCCAGCTCGAAGGCGGCCGCGAGCAGGTTGCGGTAGAACAGCATGTGCAGGTTCTCGTCGGCGGCGACCTTCGCCAGCAGCTGGTCGCACACCGGATCACCGCTGATCCGGCCGGTGTTGCGATGCGACACCCGGGTCGCCAGCTCCTGGAACGACACGTACGCGAGCGACTCGATGACGCCGTCGTTGCTGCTGTCGTATCCGGTGGACATGTGCACCATGCGCGCCCGTTCCAACGCCACCGGGTCCACGGCGCGGGTGGTCAGCAGGTAGTCGCGGATCGCGATCCCGTGCCGGCCCTCCTCGGCGGTCCAGCGGTGCACCCAGGTGCCCCACGCGCCGTCCCTGCCGAACAACGTCGCGATCTCGTGGTGGTAGCTGGGGAGGTTGTCCTCGGTGAGGAGGTTGACGATGAGGGACGTCCTCGCGACGTCCGGGATCGCCGACTGGTCGGGGCTCCACTCGACGCCCTCCAGCGGACCGTCGAAGTCACGGCCGAGGCTCCAGGGGACGAACTCGTGGGGGAACCACTCCTTGGCGGTCGCCAGGTGCCGGTTGAGGTTCACCTCCACCACCGGTTCCAGCTCCCGCAACAGGGCCATCGTGTCTATGGGTTCCCGCATGTCCGCCTCCGGCGCGTCGTGTCTGCCGAGGCGATCGCTCCCTGTTCGGACTGCGCACGCTCATCGGCCCGGCTACCTACGATACCGTAACCTACGGGACCGTAGCTAACCGGGCGGGCGGCGGGTCGCGTCAGTCCGAGTCGTCCGCGGCGGGCTCGGCCGGCGGCTCCGGAGCGGTGCCCCCCAGGTGCGCCGGCTGCCACCACGCTTCCGACTGCGACGCCGGCGAATCCGGGTACTCGCGCTGCGCCTCGTCCAGAAGCCGCTGCATGTCCTCCCGCAACCGGACCGTCAGCGCCGCCTGATCGTCCCGCCGACCCGGGAACGTCGGCTTCCCCACCCGGATCGACACCGGCAGCCGCCGCTGCCACAGACGCCGCGGCCGCCCCTTCGTCCACAGGCGCTGCGTGCCCCAGAGCGCCACCGGGATCAACGGGACACCCGCCGCCTGCGCGAGACGGACCGCGCCGCTCTTGATGGGTTTGACCGTGAACGACCGGCTGATCGTGGCCTCGGGGAACATCCCCACCACCTCGCCCGCCTTCAGCGCCCCCAACGCGGCCCGGAACGACCCCATCCCCGCGTCCCGATCCACCGGGATGTGGTGCATGCCCCGCATCAGCGGTCCGCCGATCGCGTGGTCGAAGATCTGCTTCTTGGCCATGAACCGCACCAGCCGCCGCGACGGCCGTGCCGCCAGTCCGCAGAAGATGAAGTCCAGGTAACTCACGTGGTTGCTGGCCAGGATCGCCCCGCCCTCGGTGGGAATGTGCTCGGCGCCCGTGACCGAGATACGCATGTCCAGCGCCTTGAACGACGCCAACGCCAATCCGATGACCGGTGGGTACACAAGCTCCGACATTCCGCAACGGTACGCCGCGCGGCCGTGGGGCCCTCACGCGGCACGGAAAAGCGGCCGCCCCAGACGGGACGGCCGCTTTCAGACAACGCGGAACGGGGGTCAGCCCTTGGCGAGCTTGTCCCGGAGAGCCGCCAGCGCCTCGTCGGTCGCCAGGGTGCCCGAGGGACCCTGGTCGGCCTGCGCCTGCTGAGGCTGCTTCTTCTTCTCACCCGGTGCCTTGCGCTCCGGAGCACCCTCGCCGGCGTCCGCCGGGGGCTCCCCGATGACACGCTCGGCGATCTGACGGCCGTGCTCCTCCCAGCGGGCGCGGGCGTCGGCGTACTGCCGCTCCCACTCCTCGCGAGCCGCGTCGTAGCCTTCCAGCCACTCCCCGGTCTCGGAGTCGAAGCCCTCCGGGTAGATGTAGTTGCCCTGGTCGTCGTACTGGGCGGCCATGCCGTAGAGCGTCGGGTCGAACGCCTCTTCGTTCTCCACGTACGCCTCGTTGGCCTGCTTCAGCGACAGGGAGATACGGCGACGGTCCAGGTCGATGTCGATGACCTTGACCATGACGTCGCTGCCGACCTCCACGACCTGCTCGGGCACCTCGACGTGGCGCTCGGCCAGCTCCGAGATGTGCACCAGGCCCTCGATGCCGTCCTCGACCCGCACGAACGCGCCGAACGGCACCAGCTTCGTGACCTTGCCGGGCACGATCTGACCGATGGCGTGAGTCCGGGCGAACTGACGCCACGGGTCTTCCTGAGTCGCCTTGAGCGACAGCGACACGCGCTCGCGCTCCATGTCGACGTCGAGAACCTCGACCTCGACCTCCTTGCCGACCTCCACGACCTCGCCGGGGTGGTCGATGTGCTTCCAGGAGAGCTCCGACACGTGCACCAGACCGTCGACACCGCCGAGGTCGACGAAGGCGCCGAAGTTGACGATCGACGACACGACGCCCTTGCGGACCTGGCCCTTGGCGAGCTTGTTGAGGAACTCGGTGCGGACCTCCGACTGGGTCTGCTCCAGCCACGACCGGCGGGACAGGACCACGTTGTTGCGGTTCTTGTCCAGCTCGATGATCTTGGCTTCCAGTTCCCGGCCGACATAGGGCTGGAGGTCCCGGACCCGGCGCATCTCCACCAGCGAGGCGGGCAGGAACCCACGCAGGCCGATGTCGAGGATCAGACCACCCTTGACCACCTCGATGACGGAGCCGCGCACGACGCCGTCCTCTTCCTTGACCTTCTCGATCGTGCCCCAGGCGCGCTCGTACTGAGCGCGCTTCTTCGACAGGATCAGACGGCCTTCCTTGTCCTCCTTCTGAAGGACCAGGGCCTCGACGTGATCGCCGGTGGAGACGACCTCGGCCGGATCCACGTCGTGCTTGATGGACAGTTCACGTGAGGGGATGACACCCTCGGTCTTGTAGCCGATGTCGAGCAGGACCTCATCCCGGTCGACCTTGACTACGGTGCCCTCAACGATGTCACCGTCGTTGAAGTACTTGATGGTCTCGTCGATCGCGGCGAGGAGGGCTTCCTCACTGCCAAGATCGTCGACTGCGACCTTGCTGCCGCTCTCGGCGGCGGTGCTCGAGGTGGCCTCGATGCTGCTCGTCATGTGGGTTGGTGCTCCGGTAACTGGTGGTCTCTCGTGCCTGAGTGCGGGGCCGTTCACCTGAATCGCCAGGTGGTGTAGACCTGCTCCATGCCGAGGCCACCGGCTCCCACGATCGCAACCACAAGCCTACCGTGTCTCGACCTACCACACACAGTCGCACCCGATGCGACCGCGACATGATCCGGCGCACCACCTGCCGATTGACTCCGGCGGTCAGTGCGCGGCGGTGTCCCAGTCCCGGCCGAACCCCACCGACACCTCAAGCGGCACCGCCAGTTCCGCCGCGTGGGACATCCTGTCGCGCACCAGCGCCTCCACCCGGTCACGCTCGCCCGGAGCCACCTCCAACACCAGTTCGTCGTGCACCTGGAGCAGGATCCGCGACGTCAGGCCCGCCTCCCGCAACCCGGCGGCGACCCGCAGCATGGCCACCTTCATGATGTCGGCGGCACTGCCCTGGATGGGCGCGTTCAACGCCGCCCGCTCCGCCATCTCACGGCGCTGCCGGTTGTCGCTCGACAGGTCCGGCAGGTAGCGCCGCCGCCCGAACATCGTCTCGGTGTAGCCCTTGCGACGCGCCTCGTCCACGACCGACCGCAGATAGTCCCGCACCCCGCCGAACCGGTCGAAGTACTCGTCCATCAGACCACGCGCCTCCTCGGGCGTGATCGTCAACTGCTGCGACAGGCCGTACGCCGACAGGCCGTACGCCAAGCCGTACGACATGGCCTTGATCTTGCGGCGCTGCTCGGCGTCGACCGCCTCCGGCGCCACCGAGAACACCCGCGACGCCACCGTGGTGTGCAGGTCCTCACCCGAGTGGAACGCCGAGATCAGGCCCTCGTCCGCCGACAGGTGCGCCATGATCCGCATCTCGATCTGCGAGTAGTCGCAGGTCATCAACGCGTCGAACCCCTCGGTGACCACGAAGCCGCGCCGGATCTCCCGCCCCGCCCCGGTCCGCACCGGGATGTTCTGGAGGTTCGGGTCCGACGACGACAGGCGCCCGGTGGCCGCCACCGTCTGGTGGAACGTCGTGTGGATGCGGCCGTCGTCGGCCACCGCCGCCAGCAGGCCGTCGACGGTCTGCTTCAACTTCTCGACGTCCCGGTGCCGCAGGATCGCCTCCAACACCGGGTGCCCGGTCTTGGCGAACAACCCCGCCAACGCCTCCGCGTCCGTGGTGTACCCGGTCTTGGTGCGCTTGGTCTTCGGCATCCCCAGCTTCTCGAACAGGATCTCCTGCAACTGCTTGGGCGACCGGAGGTTGAACTGCTGATCCACCGCCGCGTGCGCGGCGGCCACCGCCTCCTTCGCCCGACCGGCGAACTCCGCCTCCAGGCTCGACAGGTGCGTCGTGTCGGCGCCGATCCCGGTGGTCTCCATGTCCGCCAGCACGTACAACACCGGCAACTCCATGTCGGCCAGCAGCCCCGCCACGTCGTGGCTCGCCAGCTCGCCCGCGAGCACGCCCGCCAGGTCCCTCACCGCGCCCGCCCGGCGCCCGAGCGCCGCCTCGTCCTCGCCGGCCGCGTCGATGCCCTCCAACGCCGGCTGGTCCGCCGTGGTCGAAGCCGCCGTCAGCTCACGCCCCAGGTACCGCTCCACGAGGATCTCAAGGGCGTAAGACCGCAGGTCGGGCCGGATCAGATACGCCGCCAACGCCGTGTCCATCTCGATGCCCGCGACCCGCCACGAACGACCCGCACAGGCCCACAACAGGCCCTTGGCGTCATGGACCGCCTTACGCCGCCCAGGGTCGGCCAACCACGCCAGCCACGCCGACTCGTCCCCCGGATCGAAGGCGGCCGGGTCACACCAGACCTCCTCCTCACCGTCCGACAACGCCAGGCCGGTGATGTGGCCGGAGCCCTTGGCGAACTCGCCGGCCACCGCGATCCCCACCGGCTCCGACGGGTCACGCGACTCCAGCCAGCCGGCCAGCTCACCGGTCTCCAACCGCCGGAACGTCGCCACCACCTCGGGCAGTTCCGCCACCGCCGTGAACTCGCCGACCTGCCGCTCGGACAGTTGGGAACGCAACCGGTCCTGCAGGGTCGCGAACTCCAGCACGTCGAACAGTTCCGCGGTCGCCTCGGCGTCCCATCCCTCCCACAGCAGCTCCCCCGCCGACTTGGGCAGCACGAGGTCGCACACCAGTTTGTTGAGCCGGGCGTTGCGAAGGACGTCGGACAGGTGGGCACGCAGGTTCTCGCCCGCCTTGCCCTTGATCTGGTCGGCGGCGGCGATCACGCCGTCCAGGCCGTCGTAGGTGGTGATCCACTTGGCCGCCGTCTTCGGTCCGACGCCGGGGACCCCGGGGAGGTTGTCGCTCTTCTCCCCCACCAGCGCCGCGAGGTCCCGGTAGCGGTGCGGCGGCACACCATACTTCTCCTGCACCTTCTCCGGCGTCATCCGGGACAACTCCGAGACGCCCTTGACGGGGTACAGGACCGTCACGTCGTCGTCCACCAACTGCAGGGCGTCACGGTCACCGGAGCAGATCAGCGTGTCGAAACCCGCCTCGGTCGCCTGATGCGCCAGGGTCGCCAGGATGTCGTCGGCCTCATACCCCTCCAGCGTCAGCCACGTGACGTTCATGGCGCCGAGCACCTGCTGCACCAACGGGATCTGACTGCGGAACTCGTCCGGCGTCGCGGCCCGGCCGTCCTTGTACTCCGGGTACTGCTCGGTCCGGAACGACTGACGCGACACGTCGAACGCGACCGCCACGTGCGTCGGCCGTTCGTCCCGCAACACGTTGATCAACATCGAGGTGAAGCCGTAGACGGCATTCGTGGTCTGCCCGGTCGTGGTCGAGAAGTTCTCCGCCGGCAGCGCGAAGAACGCCCGGTAGGCCATCGAATGCCCGTCGATCAACAACAGGCGGGGTCGAGTCTGCGTCACGCCACCAGACTCTAACGGCCACCCCCGACATCCCGTCCGGCACCGGTGCGGACATCATCACAAGTGCATAACTCTATGGCTCCGAAAAGGTCGGCGGCCTGGTGCGGTAACCACATTCGTACTAAGTTGTCATGCACATCACAGCCGGACTCCGGCGTCAGCTTGCTCACGCCAGACCAAGGAGACAACACATAATGTTTCGCTCACGCTACGCGCTGCGCGGTATCGCGATAGCAGGCGTCGCCACCCTCGCCCTCACCGCCTGCGGTGGCGGCGGAGATGAGACCAGCGGTGGTGACACCCCCGAAGGCGACGGCACCCTCACGGTCGGAACGATCCTCCCCCAGACCGGCACCCTCGCCTTCCTCGGCCCGCCCGAGTTCGCGGGCGTCGACCTGGCCGTCAAGGAGATCAACGAGGCCGGAGGCGTCCTGGGCAAGGACGTCGTCGTCAGCCACAAGGACTCCGGCGACACCTCCACCGACATCGCCAGCCAGTCCGCCGACGCCCTGATCAGCGAAGGCGCCGACGTCGTCATCGGCGCGGCCTCCTCCAGCGTGTCGTTCAACTTCATGGCGAAGCTCAACGACGCGCAGATCATCCAGATCTCCCCCGCCAACACCTCCCCCGACTTCACCACCGACCCCGACGCCGAGTACTACTACCGGACCGCCCCCTCGGACATCATCCAGGGACGAGTCCTCGCAGACACCATCATCGAGGACGGCTACAGCTCCGTCGCGATCCTGGCGCTGCAGGACTCCTACGGAACCGGCCTGGCAGACGAGGTCGAGAAGAACATCGTGGGCGCCGGAGGCGAGGTCGTCCTCAAGGAGGTCTACGACCCGCAGGCCGCCGAGTTCAGCGCCGAGGTCGCCGCCGCCAAGGCATCCGGCGCCGACGCCCTGGTCCTGATCACCTTCGAGGAGTTCACCACCCTCGCGCCGCAGCTCGCCGAGGGCGGCATGAGCCCCGAGGACGTCCCGTGGTACATGGTGGACGGCAACCTGTCCAACTACGGCGACCAGCTTCCCGAAGGGCTGCTGGACGGCGTCAAGGGCACCAAGCCCGGCGTGGAGTCCGGTGAGGACTTCCAGGAGGCGCTGCTGTCGGTCGACCCGGAGCTGAACGACTTCACCTACGGCCCCGAGTCCTACGACGCCACCATCATCGCCGCCCTGGCCGCCGAGGCCGCCGGTAGCGACCACCCCAACGCCATTAAGGCCGAACTGGTGGGTGTCACCAAGGAGGGCGAGAAGTGCGAGGACTTCGCCTCCTGCAAGGCGCTCCTCGACGAGGGTAAGGACATCGACTACGACGGCCGCTCCGGCCCCATCGAGTGGACCGAGGAAGGCGACATCGCCGTCGGCAGCATCGGCGTCTACCAGTACGACGCCACCAACGAGTTCAGCCTGCTGGGCTTCGAGACCGGCTCCCTGGACTGACCCGCGACACCGACCGTCGAGGCCCGGCCACCGCACCCGCGGTGGCCGGGCCTCCGTCTTCGCACCGGACGCGTGCCCCGGCCGGGCCGGTCACACATACGGAGGGACCCGGGCCGATGTCGGCCCGGGTCCCTTAAAGAGGCTGTCCTTGAACCTCGTTCGTGGCGAGCGGCGGTCCGGTCGAGTGCATTCGCAAGGCGGAGAAGGCCCTGCGTACCGGTGTTGTACGCAGGGCCTTCGACAACGCCGCGAGGCGCCGACCGGTCGTCGCGCAGTAGAACAGTAGGTTTGAAGACAGCCTCTAAGTGTGTAGGACTCAGCGCACCCGCGCCAACGTCCCCAGGTACAACTCGATGACCTTCGGGTCGTTCACCAGGTCGGTACCCGACGCCGAGTACGCGTTGCGGCCCTGATCCAACACGTAGCCGCGGTCGCAGATCTGAAGACACCGGCGGGCGTTCTGCTCCACCATCACCACCGTCACGCCGGCGGAGTTGATCCGTTTGGTCTGCGCGAAGACCTCGTCCTGCATCATCGGCGACAGGCCCGCCGACGGCTCGTCCAGCAGCAGGACCGACGGCTCCATCATCAACGCACGCGCCATCGCCACCATCTGCCGCTCACCGCCCGACAGCGAGCCCGCCCGCTGCTTACGGCGGTCGGCCAGCGTCGGGAACAACTCCGTCACGAAACCGAACCGCTCGGCGAACCGCTTGGGCCGCAGGAACGTGCCCATCTCCAGGTTCTCCTCGATGGTCAGTTGCGCGAACACGTTGTTCGTCTGGGGAACGAAGCCCACGCCACGCGGCACCAGCGCGTGCGCCTTGAAGTTGGTGATCTCCTCACCGGCCAGCGTCACCCGGCCCCTGCGCACCCGCACCATCCCGAACAGCGACTTGAGCAACGTCGACTTCCCGGCGCCGTTGGGGCCGATGATGCCCACCAACTCGCCCTCGGCCGCGTACAGGTCGGCGCCGTGCAGGATGTCCACGTCCGTCGAGTAGCCCGCGAACAACTCGTCCGCCACCAGCAACGCGCCCTGCGAACCCGCGACGTGCGCCGACCGGTCCACCACCTCGACCCCGGCGGTGTCGTCCTCCAGGTCCGCCTGCGACAGTCCCTTGTCGGGAACCGACTCATCCCGGCTCATCAGGAATCACCCTCACTCGAATCCGTCGCCACGTCGTCGTGGTGCTTTCCCAGGTAGGCGTCGATCACCTCGGGGTCGGCCATGACCGAGTCCGGGGTGCCCTCGGCGATCACCCGGCCCTGCCCCATCACCACGACCCAGTCACTGATGTCGTGGACCATGTCCATGTCGTGCTCCACGAAGAGGACGGTCATGCCCTCCTCACGCAACTCCTTGACATGGCCGAGCAGCGACTGCGTCAACGCCGGGTTCACACCCGCCATCGGCTCGTCGAGCATCACCATCGTCGGCTGCGCCATCAACGCACGTGCCATCTCCAGGAGTTTCCGCTGGCCACCCGACAGGCTTCCGGCGTACTCGTGGCACTTCGCGTCCAGTTTGAACCGCCGCAGCAGGTCCATGGCACGCGCCGTGTTCTCCTTCTCCTGGCCCGCCCACAGCGGCGGAATCAGGCCGCGCCAGAAGCTCTCGCCGGCCTGGCCCATCGCGCCCAGTCGCATGTTGTCCAGGACCGTCATCCGGGACAACGCCTTCGTGAGCTGGAACGTCCGCACCATGCCGCTACGCGCCACCTGGTGCGCCCGGCGACCCGCCAACGACCGGCCGTCGAACGACCACTCGCCCGAGTCGGGCCGGTCGAAACCGGTCAGCAGGTTGAACAACGTCGTCTTGCCGGCACCGTTGGGGCCGATCAACGCCGTGATCGCGCCCCGCTGCACCTCCAGGTGCGCCACGTCCACCGCGCGCAGGCCACCGAAGGACCGCGTCACGCCGTCTGCCACCAGAATCGCATCCGGCTTCGGCACACCGGGCTGCGCGGCCACTCCCGCCAACGGGCCCGCGGCGGTACCCGCGACGGCCCCCGAGGCGGTGGATTCCTCACCGGACATCCAGACTCAACTCCCTCTTGTCACCCAGGATTCCCTGCGGCCGATAGATGAGCAACAGCACCATGCCCAAGCCCATCAGGACGTACACCAGCGGACCCGACTTCGTCGTGGTCAGCAGCCAGGTCGGCAACACCTGCAAACCGGCCAGATCGTTGAGGGTCCCCACCAGGAAGTTGTAGAGGAACCAGAACAGCATCGCGCCCAGCAGCGGCCCGAACAGCCGCGCCGCGCCACCCAGGATCAACATGACGTAGCAGTAGAACGTCAACTCCGTGGAGAACGTGTCGGGTTGGACGTTGTCCCTCGCCAGCGCGAAGACGAAGCCGCCCAGGGCACCGAACAGGCCACCCAACACCAGCGCCTGCATCTTGTACGAGAACACGTTCTTGCCCAGGCTGCGCACCGCCTCCTCGTCCTCCCGGATGCCCTTGAGGACCCGGCCCCACGGGCTGCGCATCGCCAGGAACATCACCAGCAGGCAGAACGCCACCAGCGCCCAGCCCACCAGCATCACCCAGGCGTCCGCCCGCGTGAAACGGATGATCCCCAGGTCGAGCGACCAACCCTGCGGGAACGGATTCAACGCCACGAAGCTGTCGTTGAAGCTGCCGATCGGGCGCGTCCCGTCCGAACCACCGGTGTAGTCGCTGAAGGTCGTGGAACGTCCCAGCCTTCGGATGATCTCCGCCGCCGCGATCGTCACGATCGCCAGATAGTCGGCGCGCAACCGCAGTGTCGGCACACCCAGAAGCAACGCCAGCACGACGGCGCCCGCGAGACCGATCAGGAGACTCAACCAGAACGACAGGCCCAGGTAGGCCACCGAGATCGCCAGACCGTACGCGGCGACCGCCGCGAAACCGGCCTGACCGAAGTTCAACAGGCCCGCGTACCCGAAGTGGATGTTCAAACCGATCGCGCAGATCGCGTAGGCCAACATCGTCGGCCCGAGGGCCTGTTGCAACGCACTGGAGAGGATCTGAAGAAAGTCCATCGCGCTACTCCACCCTTATCCGATCCGCTCACGACGACCGAGAATGCCCTGTGGCCTGAACAGCAGGACCACGATCAGCACCACGAGCGCACCGACGTACTTCAACTGCGGCTCCATCCACACGGTCGACACCTGTGTGAAGACGCCGATGATCAGGGCGCCCACGATCGCGCCGAACGCCGTGCCCAGACCACCCAGGACGACCGCGGCGAAGATCAACAACAACAACTGCATGCCCATGTCGAACTTGACACCGCGGTCCAACGCCAACGAGGCGCCCGCCAACGCCGCCAGGGCCGCACCCGCCATCCACACCCACCGGATCACCCGGTCGACGTTGATGCCCGAGGCCGCCGCCAGCGACGGGTTGTCCGCCACCGCCCGGATGGCCTTACCGACGCGGGTGTACATGAGCACCAGGCCGACGATCACCACCGCGGTGATGGCCACCGCGTCCACGATGAGTTTCTTCGGCGTCGCCTGGAACAACCCGAGGTCGATCGATGCCTGCCGCACGTAGTCGGTGTACCGCTCGGTGTTCGGCCCCATGATGAAGTTGATCAGGTAACGCAGCGCCAGCGCCACACCGATCGAGATGATCATCATCGTCACCAGGCCGGTGCCGCGCTTTCGCAGCCAGCCCCAGAAGTACCTGTCCTGCGCCCAACCGAACAGGCCGCCCAACAGCACCGCCGCCGGAATCGCCACCAACACCGGCAACCCGACACTCACGTTGATGATGTAGGTCGCCGCGCCGCCGAAGGTCACCAGCTCGCCGTGCGCGAAGTTCGTCAGGCCCATGGTCCCGAAGATCAGCGACAGGCCCACCGCCGCCAGGCCGATGATCAACCCGAAGTGCAGACCGTTGTAGATGACGTTGCCCCACTGGCCCAGCCAGCCGCTGCCACCCCCGCAGATCTCCTCACCGGTCTCCTCGTCGACGACACACTCCTCCTCCGGTGTGGTCGACTCCTCGGCCGTCTCCTCACCCTCGGGGGCGTCCCCGCCCGGCGTCGTCACGCTCGTGCCCAGCGGGAACAACGCGTTGCGCACCTGGCCCTCGTCCACTCGCAGCAGGTCCGTGGAGGTACGACCCGTACGCACCACCAGGCCGTCCGGAAGCGTCGAGGCGTCCAACTCCACCCGGTAGTCGCCGGCCTCGGGGACCAGCGCCTCCCAACTGCCGTCGTCCGCCGACTCGGCGGTGACGACCTCGTTGTCCTCGGCGTCGAAGACACGCAACGTCACACCGGGCACGGGCTCGTCGCCGGCGTCCTTGTTCTCCAACACGCCTTTGAAACCCTGCTCGCCCTCCGCCCAGGCGGCCGTGGCCCCCAGACTCAACAAGGCGAACAGTGCGCCCACCAAGGCACACAGCGATACCGCGAATCTTCGCAACGGGGCTCCTGTAGGGGTACGAACGGACAGGTTCGAGTGCAAACGTGTCCGGGATCATACCCAGGCGACGGCAGCCCCAAGACCACCGTTGCCAAGCTGTTACCAAGTCGCGGCATTGAGGCGACCCGCATCACACGGGGTGGGGCGCCGGCCGTCCGGTCAGCCGGCGGGCTCCCCCGAGGCGTCCGCGGGCTGCGACTCCTCGATGATGCGGACAGCCACGTCACGCATCGACAACCGGTGGTCCATCGCGGCACGCTGGATCCACCGGAAGGCGTCCGGCTCCGACATGCCGTACCTCGTCATGAGTAGACCCTTGGCACGGTCGACGAGCTTACGGATCTCCAACCGTTCCGAGAGGCTCTCGACCTCCCGCTCCAACGCCACCATCTCGGCGAACCGGGCGAGGGACAGCTCGATCGCCGGGACCAGGTCACTCTTCTGGAACGGCTTGACGAGGTACGCCATCGCGCCGGCGCTCTGGGCGCGGGCGATGAGATCCCGCTGGCTGAACGCGGTGAGGATGACCACGGGGGCGATCCGCGCGGCGACGATCTTCTCGGCCGCCTGCAGGCCGTCCATGATCGGCATCTGGATGTCGCAGATCACCAGGTCCGGGCGCTTCTCCTCGGCCAGCCGCACGGCGGTCTCACCGTCGCCGGCCTCGGCGACGACCTCGTAGCCCTCCTCGGTCAGCATCTCGGCGAGGTCGAGGCGGATCAGCCCCTCGTCCTCGGCGATCAACACCCGGCGGCGCGCGGTCTCGGCGTTGCCCGTCATCACCGTGGCACCTTTCTCACATGTCGGGAGGTCGTGTGCCCGACGACCGTGCACACGCGAAATGAAAGCGTAACCGGTCAGCCGGTGGCGGGTGAGGGCACGGACCACCGAACCGGTGGTGGTGCGGACGCCGCCACGGCCGGGGATATCCGGTGGCGGCGCGGCGGCCGATCCGTATCCTGAAACGGCGGAGGCTGGCGATCGACGCTCCCGGCGGCTCGCTATGATGACCGTGCTCCGACCGGCGGTCACGGCCATCCGTGACGGTGAGGCGGCAGGCGAGCGATGCGGCGGACCGCATCGACCAAATTGAATAAGCCCTGGTAGTCCAACTGGCAGTAGACAATGGTCTCAAACACCATACAGTGTGGGTTCGAATCCCACCCAGGGCACCGACAGCACCCACCTCCACCGGAATCGTCATACCCGTGACGGATGGTGACGGAATGGCGTCCCATTCTGCCCAGCGTGTCCAATGCCGCCGGTTGTCCAGTGACGGATTCACGAACCGCGAGATCGCGAAGCAGATGGGCGTGCCCTACGGCACGGTCGGATACTGGTTGCATCTGGATAGGGCGGCCGGCCTGCTCGCACCTCTGTCGCATCACACCATGCCGGAATGCCCTCGGTGCCTGTCGACACCCACGATCCCGGCGGACGCCGCGACATACTGCTACCTGCTCGGGCAGTATCTCGGCGACGGACACATCGTCGTGACCGACAGGAACACCGTGCTGCGCATCTACTGCACTTCATCCCACGTCGGGATCATCGATGAGTGTCGTTCCGCGATACTGCGAACGCTGGGACGCAGCGTCCACCTGGCGCCCAAGCGCGGTTGCACAGCCGTCTGTGCGTATCACCGCCATTGGACGTGTCTGTTCCCACAGCACGGCCCCGGCATGAAGCACACCCGCAGGATCGTGCTGGCCGACTGGCAGGAGGAGTTGGTCGCGACGCATCCCAGGCCATTCCTGCGTGGACTGATACATGCCGACGGTTGCCGCTCCGTGAATCGAGTCACCCGTGGTGAGAAGGTGTACGAGTATCCCCGGTACTTCTTCGCCAACGAGTCCTCCGACATCCTCCGGTTGTGCGGTGAAACGTTGGATCGAGTCGGGGCCGCCTGGCGGTTCAATCGACGCAATTCCATCTCGGTGGCGACACGGGAAGCGGTAGCGCTGTTGGACGAGTTCATCGGCCCGAAGAAGTGAGGCCGCGATGTCAGGGGCGGGGGTCGTGGTGGTCGATGAAGGTGAGCACCCGTGTCGCAAGCGACTCGGGGTCGTCGTATCCGAAACCGTGACCGCCGTCGGGTTCGACGTAGGTGGTCAGGTCGGGTAGCAGCCGGTCGGCCCGCGCGGCCAGGGCGTGCGAGTCGTAGAGCCGGGACCGGCCGCCCAGTAGTAGGTGGGTCGGGACGGTGATCTCCCGCAACGTGTCGTCGGCCAGGAGGTGGCCCAGGCGGTGGAGGCCGTCGACGCGTACCTGTCGCGGTTGCGACCCTCCTCTTGAGCGGACCTGGTGCGACGCGACGGCCTCCGGCGCGGGTCAGTCCGGATGAGCGAGCGCGGTCCTGACGGCTCGGGCGACGTCGGCGGGGCCGGCCGTGTCGATGGTGGCGGCGAGGTGGGCGTCGGGCCGGGTGAGCCATGCCTCGCCCGGCCGGATGCCGAGGTGGTCGGCGGCGTGGCCGGTGGGGTCCACGTCGCAGAGTGCGATGTGGGCGGTGGGTGCGTCGGTGGTGCGGTGGAACCAGGTGGTGTCGGCGTGGTCGCGGGTGATGAGGGTGAACCTTCCGCGGACTCTGGGCCGTAGGGAGGGTGTGCCCTCCGGCGGGTCGGGCAGGATGGCGCCGGGCGCGGTGGTGGCGGTCCCGCCCTTGGGCGGCCGGTCACCGGGCGGCCGGTGCGGTGCGGCGGTGTGAAGTGGCGACTCCGGGTACCAGTACGGTTCGGCGAAGCGGCCGGAGTCGATGTGCCGGGCGGCGTCGGGGTCGGTGTGGGCGGCCCGCAGCACCTGCTCGCGGTGGTGACGCTGCGCGTCGGTGTGCGGGGTGAGGAATCGCATCGTGGTGTCGACGACCTCCTGGTTCTCCCGCGCGGCGGCGTGCCGTTCCCGGTGGTAACTGTCGAGGATGTCCGGGTGGGCCCAGCCGTGTGCGTGGGCGGCGATCTTCCAGGCCAGGTTCTCCGCGTCCGGGATGCCGGAGTTGAGGCCGCGTGCCCCGAAGGGGGCGTAGAGGTGCGCGGCGTCGCCTGCCAGGAGCACTCGACCGGTGGCCATGCGGGTGGCCACGCGGGAGTGGAACCGGTAGGTGGTGCTCCACAGTATGCGGAACCGGTCGGTTCCGGTGGCGGCGCGCACGAGTCGCCGCAGGTCCGGTGGTGAGACGGTGCGGTGTCGCGGGTCGAGTTGCCAGTCGATCCGGTATGTGCCGCCGGGGCAGGGGTGGATGAGGGTCTGCCGGGCGGGGCTTCCGGGCGGGTCGAAGTGGAAGTGCCGTTCGTCGGGGTGGTCGAGGTCGGCGGCGACGTCGGTGATGAGGAACACGTCGTCGTAGCTGGTGCCGGGGAAGTCGATGCCGAGTCGTTCGCGGAGTGTTCTGCCGTGTGCGCCGGTGGCCAGGACGGCGTAGTCGCCGTGGTGGGTGCCGTGGGGTGTGGTGACGGTGACGGTGTGGCCGGTCTCGGCGACGTCGGTGACGGGGTGGTCCCAGTGGACGGTAATGCGGGGTTGAGCGGCGATGAGTCCGTCGAGGATCGTCTCGGTGCGGGACTGGGAGAGGTTGACGAAGGGGGGTGTGCCGGTGGTGGCGGGGAAGGTGGCGCTGTGGATCGGTCGGCCCCGGTGGTAGGTCTTGGCGGTGGTCCAGGTGAGCCCTTCGGTGGTGGCCGCGCGGGCTCCGATGTGGCTCCAGATGTCGAGGACGTCGCGTTGTTGGCAGATCGAGCGTGATCCGGTAGCCGTGCGGCCGGGGGCGGCGTCGAGGAGTGTCACGTCGAGGCCCCATCGGGCCAGCAGCAGGGCGCTGGTCTGTCCGACCGGGCCGGCGCCGATGACGATGACGGTCGCGGTCATGTCAGTCCTGGAGTCTTTCCCAGATCTGCCGGTCGCGTTCGGTGGTCCAGATGCGTGGGCGGGTGATGCCGTCGAGTTCGTCCCAGAGGCGGGAGACGTTGAAGGGCAGGCAGTGCTGGAAGATCGGCCACCGGCCGTACTCGGGGGCGAGTGCGTCGTGGACCGCCGCGTAGGCGGCTTCCAGGGTGCCGTCGGCGTCGTGGACGGCGCGGGTCCGCTCGATCATGGTGGTGAGGAATCGGCGGGTCTGGCCGATGGCGGCGTTCACGTCGGCGTGTCCGGTGACGGTGGCGCCGCGGCCGCCGACGAGCGTGTCGGCCTCGAAGGCGGCGATGCGGTCCAGTGTGGTGGTGGACCACGGGTGGTGGAAGGCGTCTCCGGTGTAGAGGGCGGCGCGGGATTCGACGAGGTCGCCGGCGAAGAGGATCCGTTGCCGGGGTATCCACGCGACGATGTCGCCCTCGGTGTGGCCGGGGCCGCAGTGGGCGAGGACGAGGTCGCCGCGGTCGCCGCCCAGGGGGATGGTGAGGCGGTCGGTGAACGTGACGGTCGGGTGGGTGAGGCCGGGGATCGTCTCGGGGTGGTCGAAGAGTCGTGGCATGCGGGCGTGTTCGGATTCCCAGTCCTGGCGGCCGCGTTCCCGGATGAGCGCGTGGGTGTTCTCGTGGGCGATGATCTCGGTGGCGTCGAACGCGGAGGCGCCGAGGGTTCGTACGGCGTGGTAGTGGGTCAGCACGAGGTGTCGGACGGGTTTGTCGGTGTGCCTGCGGAGTCGCCGCAGCCATTGACTGGCGGTGTGGGGTGTGGCGGTCGCCTCGATGCACACGAGGAAGTCCTCGCCTTCGACGGCGCCGACGTTGGGGTCGCCTTCCGCGGTGAGTGCCCAGACTCCGTCGCCGATGGTTTCGAGGGTCTGGGTCTTGGGTGTGAGGTCTCGACTGGAGGCGAACGGCCGGTTCATGTGGCTCCTCGACGGTGGTGGGGGCCGAGTGCGGTGGCTGGGAGTCTATCGCCGAACCGGTGGTGTGGGCGGGGTTCGGACCCGGCGGGTGCCGCCGGGTCCGGTGTGGTCAGTCGTCGTCGTTGTCTTCCTGCTGTTCGTTCTGCTGGTCTTCCTGGTTGTCGTCTCCGTCGTCGCCACCGCCGCAGGCGGTGAGGGTGACGGCGAGGAGGGCGGCGGCGGTGGCCGAGAGGATGCGTCGCTTGTTCATGTCGTCGACGGTATCGGCGTCGCCGGGGTGGTGCGGTGTTTTCGGGCTTTTCATGCCGCGGTGGCGGTCTGGAGTCGTTTCGCGGCGTGGTTGCGGAGGGTGAGGACGAGGGTCGTGGCCCAGGCGGCGGCGACGGCGGTGTAGGTGACGGCGTGGACCGTGGTGGCGGCGTCGAGTGCGTTGAGGACGGTCCGGGCGTTGGTGGCGATGATGACGCCGCCGACGGCGGTTCCGAGGATGTGGGTGGGGAGGCGGCGGACCAGCCAGGCGGCGAGGGGTGCGGCGACGGCGCCTCCGATGAGGAGGGCGGCCACGGCGGGCCACAGGATGCCGGAGTCGGTGAGTGCGATGAGGAATCCGATGCTCGCGGCGACGGAGACGGCGAATTCGGCGGCGCTGACCGAGCCGATGGTCTTGCGTGGGTGCAGTCTGCCGCCGGCGAGGAGCGTGGTGGTGGCGATGGGGCCCCAGCCGCCGCCTCCGGTGGCGTCCACGGCACCTCCGACGAGTCCGAGGGGGGCGAGGTGGCGGGTGCGTAGGGGGCGGCGGCCGGAGGTGGGGACGGCGCGGGGCCGGGCGAATCTGGTCAGCAGGTAGATGCCGAGGAGGATGAGGATGCCGGCGGTCCATGGTGCGGCGTTGGCGGCGGGGAGGTTGGCCAGAGCGGTGGCGCCGAGGAAGGCGCCGATCGCGCCGGGGACGGCGATGCGGAGGGTGACGCCCCAGTCGATGTTGCCGAAGCGCCAGTGTGAGATGCCGGATACGAGGGTGGTGCCGATCTCGGCGAGGTGGACGGTGGCGGATGCGGCGGCGGGGGCGAGTCCGGTGGCCAGGAGTAGGGATGTGGATATGACGCCGTAGCCCATGCCCAGCCCGCCGTCGATGAGTTGGGCGAGGAGTCCGGCTGCGGCGATGATGATGAGGGTGGGCATGGTGTGCTCCCTGAGGCGATTGAATTCCCATTAGCTTGACTAAAACAGTAGGATTTGTCAACTAAGTGGGCCGGTGTGTCTCGGATGCACACGGAGGACATGGAACGAGGACCCTCGTTCCGCCCGGTCTACCGGGACGTCAACGCCACGCCGCCGGGTCGGCGGCCAGCTCGGCGACGCTCTCGGGCAGGTCGGCGGCGGCGACGTCTCGCAGCGTGACCGACTCCAGGATCCGCCGCTCGCTCGCGCGCAGAGCGATCCAGACGTCCTGGAGGGTACGGGCCGCGCCGGAGTAGTCGACGTGCTCGGGTCGTTGCCCCCGCACGCCCACGAGTGGACCGTCCACGACCCGGATCACCTCGGCGAGCGAGATCTCCTCCGCGGCGCGCGCGAGGCGATGCCCACCGTCGGGGCCGCGCCTGGACTCCACGATCCCGCCGCGCCGCAGTTGCAGCAGGATCGACTCGCAGAACTTGGCGGGGATCTGCTGGGCGGTGGCCACGCGTTCGGCCGAGGTCCAGACGTCACCCGCCTCGGTGAGGGCGAGGCAGGCACGCAGGGCGTAGTCAACACGGGCGGACAGTCGCATGCGTCGATTGTCGCCCAGGCCCGCCGGGATCGACCCCGTGGAGGGGTGGGTTCGCGCCTGGAGAGGCGACCCGGCTGGTCGGCGTCGCGGTGACCGTCCCGCCGTCGGGAACGACCCCGGCGGGACGGCCGTCAACCGACCGACTGCGGCTCCCGGGCCGGCGGTTCGTGGGAGCGGGGCACGATTCCGAGTCGCAGTGCCAGACGGTCGGCGCGGGCACGGTGTTCGGCCGCCGCGTCGGACTCGCCCAGCGCCGTACACGCGTCCGCCAGGCCCCGGCACGCCCGCATGGTCTCGTACGGGTCATCGGCCTGTTCGGCGATGTGTAGTGCCTCGGCGTGGTGGTCGCGGGCGCGTTGCGGCCGCCCGGCGGCGGTGTACCCCTCCCCCGCGTTGTTGAGCAGTTCGGTGTGGAGGCCGGTGCCGCCGCTGTTGAGTCCCAGCAGGAGTGCGCGATGGTGTTCCTCCACCGCCTCCTGGTGTCGTCCCTGGGCGGTGCGCAGGCAGCCGATGATGCTGCGGTTGAACGCCTCGGCGATACGGTCGTCGGTCGACACCGCGACCCGCAGCGACGACTGCAACGACTCCTCGGCGGCGTCCAGTTCACCCAGACGCACCTGGACCCGGCCCAGGTGGGTGGTGATCGGGTCTCGGTTGCCCTGTTCGCCGTGTTCGGCCAGCAGCCGCAGGGCGGCCGTGATGTGCTCCTTGGCCAGCAGGTGGTCGCCGCGGACGGCGGCGGCGTGCCCCATGTCGTCCAGGGCGTCGGCCGCGATGTGCCACACCTCCAGCGCGACGGCGGCGTGGTGTGCCTCCTGCGCGTTCCGGTAGGCGGAGTCGTTGTCGCCGAGCTGGAGCTGGACCTGTCCCATGGCGAGGCGGCCCAGGGCGGCGCCCAACCCGTGTCCGATGCGTTCGGCGATGGCGACGGACTCGGTGAGCCGTTCCGCGGCGGCGGTCCGCTCTCCGGCGTCGGACTCCGCGTGCGCGGCCAACCGCAGGAACTCCACGAGCCGCCCATCGTCTCCCAACCGGGTGGCGGCCAGGACGCCGTCGGTCAACAGGCCCCGCATGCGTTCGACGCGTTGCCTGAAGAACAGGTGACGCCACAGGCCGGACACCAGGTCGGCGACCTGGCACCAGGCCTGGTCGGCGACCGCGTGTCGCGCGATCGCCAACAGGGTGTCCAGCCGCTGGTCGACCCAGTCGAGTGCTGCCTGCCGGTCGGCCAGCTCCGGTGTGGGGACCTCCGACGGGGGTGACAGCCGTATGTGCGGTGGTACCCCGAAGACCAGTTCCCGGGCCGCCAGGGCGGCGTCCACGTACCAGTTGTACGCGGGGGTGCGGTCGCCCGGTCCGTCGAGTTCACGGTGCCGGGCGGCGGCGTACTCCCGCAGGAGGTCGTGCATCCCCCACTGGGTCTTGTCGACGCGGTGGACCAGGTGCGCCGAGGCCAGCGTCCTCAGCCGGGTCAGCGTGTCGGCGACGGTCGTCCCGGTCACGGCCGCGAGTGGTTCGGGTTCGGCGGGGCTGACGGGGAAGCCGCCCATGGCGCGGAACAGCCTCGCCGCGGCCTCCGGGAGTGCCTGCATCGAGCGGTCGAAACTGGCGCGCAGTCCCAGTGCCGGGTCGTCGTCGGCGGTCAGGGCGGCCAGCCGTTCGGGTCCGGTCAACAGGTCGGTCAGTTCCTCGGCGGTCAGATCGGGGTCGAGCCGGCCGGCCGCCAGTCGCAACGCCAGGGGGAGGCCGCCGCACAGCAACGCCAACCGGGAGTGGTAGGGGCGGGTGTCGGGTTCGGTGAGGAGCCGGTCCAGCAACGCGACGGCGTCGGCGTGGGAGAGGGCGTCGAGGGTGAGGCTACGCAGGTCGTGACCCGCGGCGATCCCGGTCAGTCGCGTGCGGCTGGTGGCGACGACGAGGCTGCTGTCGCCGCCGGGCAACAGCGGGCGCAACTGGGCGGAGTCGGCGACGTTGTCGCAGACGATGAGCACGCGGCGTCCCGCCAGCAGCGAGCGGTACAGTGCGGCCTTGTCGGCGGGGCGTTCCGGGATGTCGGCGATCGCGACCCCGAGCGACCTCAGCAGCATCTCCAGGGCGTCCTCGGCGCGCACCGGTTCGGTGATCGACCGGCCCTGCAGGTCGATGAAGAGCTGCCCGTCGGGGAACCGGTCGATGACCCTGTGCGCCCAGGCGAGCGCCAGCGCGGTCTTTCCGGTGCCGCCGGCCCCGACTATCGCGATGACCGGGAGTGTCCCGTCGGGGGCGATGAGGTCGTCGAGCCGGGTCAGTTCCGCGTGACGGCCGGTGAAGGCGTGGGGCGCGGCCGGCAGTTGCCGGGGCGTGCGGGCGGAGCGCGACGCGGCGACGGGTTCGGTGGCCGCCTCGGGACGCAACTGGGGGTCGTCCTGGAGGATCCGCCGGTGGAGCTCGGTGAGGGCGCGACCCGGTTCGCTGCCGTGTTCGTCGCGCAGCGCGGCCCTGATCGACCGGTACGCGGCCAACGCCTCGGTGGTACGTCCACTTCGGTGCAGGGCGAGCATGTGGTGCGCGGTGAGGGTCTCGTGGACCGGTTCGCGGGCGACCCATTCGGCGAGTTCGGGCAGGATGCGCTGGTGGTTCCCGGCGGCGAGCTCGGCGGCGAACAGTTCGCTCCAGATTCCGACGTGTTCGCGCTCCAGGCTGGTGCGGGCCAGTTCCGCCCAACGACCGCGCACTCCCGTCAACGGGGTTCCGCGCCACAGGGAGGCGGCGGCACGGCGGCTGGCGGCGGCGGCGTGGGGCTCCTCCTGCCTGGCGCGGCCGGTCAGTTCCCGCATCAGATGGAGGTCGATGTGTTCGGGCCGGGCCCACAGGGTGTACGAGGAGGCGCGGCAGGTGATGCTGAGGTCGCAGTCTTTCAGCAGTCCCCGCAACCGGGCGACGTAGCCCGCGAGGGTCTTACGGGCGGTGTCGGGCGGGTTGTCGCCCCACAGCCGGTCCATTAAAGCGTCGGCGGTGACGGCACGGTGGGGTTGCATGGCGAGCACGGCCAACACGCAGGCTTGTTTGGGGGTTCCGGCACTGACGTGGCCCCGTTGTCCATACAGGACGACTTCGCCGAGTAGGCCGATGCGGACGCCCTCCGAAGGCTTTGTCACGTCACCACCCTAATGCGCCGCCTCCGGGCTGTCATCTCCGATCCGGGCCGATGTGGTCGGTCGTCCCGGTTCCTGCTGCAACCTTTGTGCAACCGGCGAATCGTAACGTGACGTGGTCGCGGCGGCGACGACAGCGGTCGCCGCGGCTTACTGCGTCGTTTCGCGGAGGGACTGGAAGTTATGCGCACCATCGATGAGGTGACCGGGCCGGAGACGGCGTCGGCGGTGTCACCGTTCGCCGATCTGTCGCAGGCGCCGCGGGCCAGGGCCGCCCGCGCCGGGGTGTTCAGGTCCGCGCCGGTGCCGGTGGTCTACGACCGGCCGCGCGCGGTCGCCGAACCCGCCGTGTACCGGTCGGTCCGCGCCATCGTGGCGGCGGCCAGGCCCCGCACCGCCGTGGACCGGTCGCCGCTGGCGGTGTTCCGGGCGCCACGGGCGACGGTGGTGCCAACCGCGCCCGGTGGAGCGATCAGGTTGACCCGGCCGTCGACGTGGCCGATCGCGGCACCCATCGCGGCGTTCTTCACCGACCTGTCGGACCGCTGGAGCGAGGCCACCGAGCGGCTGGCGCGCATTCCGGCGGCGCTTCGCAGCCGGGCCGCGCAGTTGAAACTGGTGGTGCAGCGGGTGAAGGTGACGGTGGCCGCGCTGTCGGTGGTGGTGCTGGCCGCGGTCGGCGTCGGTGGTGTGGTGACGTCCACGGCTACCGACCTCCCCGCCGAGACCACGATCGTCGTCACCGAGGACGGCGCGATCGACCCGTGGACGGGCGGCGGCACGACCGTGGAACCGGAGTCGCCCACCGACGCCGACTCACCGGGCGAATCCACCGGCGACGAGGCCGCGGAGTCCGATGAGGACGCGCCCGCCGGCGGGGACACGCCGGCGGCCGGCTCCGACGCCCCGTCCGGGGGCGACGACACGGGCACCTCGACAACGCCCGCGCAGTCGTGGACGCCCGAGCCGGAGACCTCGCAACCGTCGCCGCAGCCCAGTGAACCCGTGTACGAGCCGCAGCCGGAGTACTACCCCACCGAGCCGCAGTACGAGTCGGAGCCCCCGGTCGACTCGGGGCCGTACACCGAGTACCAGACCTACGACGACTCGCCGTACACGTACTCGGAACCGGCGCCGCAGGACGAGTACGACCACGTCGTCCTGTACGACGACACCGGTTCCGCCGGCACCGGCCTGGTGTCGGTCGACCCGATGGCCGAGGGCTACGTGGACGACTCACCCGGCATGGTCGACGGTTCGCTCCCCTCGGACGGGTACACCGACACCGCACCGGGCATGGTGGACGGTTCGATGCCCGCGGGCGACACGTCCGGAGGGCTGGTGGAAGGCCACTGATCACCGCGCGGTCTCGGGGGCGTCGGCTTCGGCCGGCGCCCCCGAGGCGTCGTGGCGACTGAGAGCTCTAAGGCACGCCCGGCGGGACCTGCGGGGTGCGGCGCAGCAGTCCCTCCTGGACGGCCGAGGCGATGTGGACGCCGTCGGCGGTGAAGAACTGGCCGGTGGCGAGTCCCCGGCCCCGCGCCGCCGACGGCGACTCGGAGTCGTAGAGGAACCATTCGTCGGCGCGGAACGGGCGATGGAACCACAACGCGTGGTCGAGGCTGGTGCCCAGATAGCCGCCCGGTCCCCACACCTGGCCGTGTTGGTTGAGGACGGTGTCCAGCAGGGTCAGGTCACTGGCGTAGGTCAGGACGCACACGTGCAGCAGCGGATCGTCGGGCAGGTCACCGGCGGCGCGCATCCACACCCGCTGTTGCGACGAGGGAGGCCGTTCACCGGAGGCCGCGAACCCGGACTCCCCGATGTAGCGCACGTCGATGGGTCGCGCCGTCCTCGACCAGATGCCGAGCCGATCCGGGTGGGCCGCCAGCCGTTCGGGAAGGGTCGGGACCTCCTCGGGCGGCGGCACGTCACTCGGCGCCGGGGCGTTGTGCTCCAGACCCTCCTCGCCTATGTGGAACGAGGCCGACATGAAGAAGATCTGCTGTCCGCCCTGGAACGCCTGGGTGCGCCGCACCGAGAACGATCGGCCGTCACGGATGCGTTCCACCTGGTAGACGATGGGTTTGGTCGAGTCACCGGGACGCACGAAGTACCCGTGTAGCGAATGGACGGACCTGTCGGGGTCCACCGTGCGGCCGGCGGCGACCAGCGCCTGCCCGGCGACCTGTCCCCCGAACACGCGCTGCGGCGACACCCGTGGACCGACACCCCGGAACAGGTTGACGTCGATCTGCTCCAGGTCGAGGACCCGGAGGAGTTCGTCGACCGCCGCCTGTCCGGTGAGGATGTCCTCCACTACCGGTCCACCGATCCGACCCGGTGGACTCGCAGGGTGTTGGTGGAGCCGGGGGTGCCCGGCGGGGAACCGGCGACGATGACGACCAGGTCACCTGCCTCGGCGGCACCGAGCCGGATCATCGCCTCGTCCACCTGCTGGAACATCTCGTCGGTGTGGTGAACGAACGGCACCAGGTGCGCGTCGACGCCCCACGACAGCGCCAACTGGCCGCGGGTCTTCTCCTCCGGGGTGAACGCCAGCAGCGGCAGCGGACAGTGCAGCCGCGACAACCGCCGCACGGTGTCGCCGGTCTGGCTGAACGCCACCAGCGCCTTGGCGTCGACGGCGCTCGCGACCCGGGAGGCCGCCGCGGTGATCGCGCCACCCTGGGTCTTGGGGTCGTGCGCCAGGCGCGGTGGCGTGAAGTGGCCGCCTTCGGTGGTGGCGACGATGCGGGCCATGGTCCTGACCGTACCGACGGGGTACTTGCCGACGCTGGTCTCGCCCGACAGCATCACCGCGTCGGCGCCGTCGAGCACGGCGTTGGCGACGTCGGAGGTCTCGGCGCGGGTGGGGCGGGCGTTGTTGATCATCGAGTCGAGCATCTGGGTGGCCACGATGACCGGCTTGGCGTTCTCCCGGCACAGTTGCACGCAGCGCTTCTGCACCAACGGCACCTGCTCCAGCGGAAGCTCCACACCCAGGTCGCCGCGGGCGACCATGATGCCGTCGAAGGCGAGCACGATCGACTCGAGGCGGTCGACGGCCTCGGGTTTCTCGATCTTGGCGAGCACCGGCCGCCGGGCGTCCAGCTCGGCCATGATGGCGTGGACGGGCTTGATGTCCTCGGGGGTGCGCACGAACGACAACGCGACCAGGTCGACGCCGAGCGACAGCGCGAACCGCAGGTCCTCGGTGTCCTTCTCGGACAGGGCGGGGACGCTGATGGCCACGTTGGGCAGTGACAGGCCCTTGTGGTCGGAGACCGGGCCGCCCTCCACCACCAGGCAACGGATGTCGTCGCCTTCGACGTCCAGCACCTCCAGGGAGAGCTTCCCGTCGTCGACGAGGAGCCGGTCTCCGGTGTTGACCTCGGCCGGAAGTTTCGTGTAGGTGACCCCGACACGGTCGGCCATGCCGACGACGTCCTCGTCGCCGGTGATGGTGATGTGGTCGCCGGTACGCCATTCGGCGCTGCCGTTCTGGAACTTGCCGAGCCGGATCTTCGGTCCCTGCAGGTCGGCGAGGATGCCGATGGCCCGGCCGGTCTCCTCGGCCGCGGCGCGTACCAGGTGGTACACCGCCTCGTGGTCCGCGTGGCTGCCGTGACTGAAGTTCAGCCGGGCGACGTCCATGCCGGCTTCGGCCAGACCCCGGATGCGTTCCCGGGTGGCGGTGGCGGGTCCTATGGTGCAAACGATCTTGGCTCGACGGGTCACGTGTTCGAGCCTAGTCCCCGACGATTTCGGCTGGTCACACGGGCGGGGAGGTTAACGACCGCTAAAAATCCGGTGTATTCACCGTTCACTGTAGGCGGCCCATGAAGGAGTCCCGCAGGACGGCGGCCTGCCACTGGTTCTTCCGGTCCCGGCGGGCGTGCCACACGTCGGGGGTGGCCGCTTCCAGGAACCTGCGGTACTCGTCCCGGTTCTGGAAGTAGCCGTAGAGGTACCCGGCCAGCGCGAACGGCAGGGCTACCGGCACCACCACCAGCGCCGACTCCAGTCCGTCGAAGCAGCCCACCAGGATGGTCCCCAGGCTGGAGAACATCGCGGTGTAGTAGAGGCGGAATCCCCACAGGGACCGCCGGAACGGCATCTCGCGGCGTACCCGGTCGAGGGTCTCCCGGGCCTCCCTCAGGTCCCGTTCGCCGGCCTGCCGGTGCCCGTCACGGGGGCCGCCGGGCTCTGGGGATTCGGGTTCACCGGGTTGTTGCGACACCCGGCAACCGTAGCGCCTCGACGGAGCCGGCGACCCGGCCGGTCACGGTGAGCCGTACCGCCCTCAGCCACCCCGGGCGGCCTCCCACTCGGACGCCAGCACCGACATGATGATCTGGTCGTGGAACCGGCCGTCGTGGTGGACGGCCTGGCGGCGACGGCCCTCCATGACGAAACCGCACTTCGCGTACGCCCGCACCGCCCGGGTGTTGAACTCCCAGACGGTCAGTTCGATCCGGTTCAGGCCCATCTCCCGGAACCCGTACCGCAGCATCACCCTGACCGCGTCCGGGCCCAGTCCCTCGCCGACCCGGTCCGGCGCGACGACGACGGCCAGCGTCGCCGCCCGCTCGGGCAGCTCCGCCCCGTAGAGGGTGACGTGCCCGACGAGGACGCCGTCGGCGTCGGTCACACTGAAACCGACCGAGCCGGGGGTGGTGTTGGCGCTCCAGCGCGTGAACAGCTCACGGGCGCGACCGACGGGGGCCGGCCGCACCATCACCTGTTGCAGCACCATCCACGCCGGATCCTCCCACCACCGCTCGAACACGTCGAGGTCGTCGGCGTGCAACGGTCGTAGTCTCACCCGTTCGCCGGTGAGCAGGCCGCCGCCGTATGCCGCCGCGTCCTCGACGCGGGTCAGTTTCACCATGTCCGTCATCCTCACACGGCGGGGCCGTCCGCAGCCGGTCATGTGCGCAGCGGCACCTCGTCGGAGGTCACCGGGGAGGCGAGGTCGTCCTCACCGCCGAGCCGACGGTGGATCGCGGCCGCCGCGGCACGCCCCTCGGCGATCGCCCAGACGATGAGCGAGGCGCCGCGGTGGGCGTCACCGGCGACGAAGACGCCGTCGGCGTCGGTCTGCCAGTCCGGTCCACAGTCGAGCACCCCGGCGCGGCGCTGAAGGCCGGCCTGTTCCAGAAGCGGCTGTCGTTCGGTCCCGGCGAAGCCGATGGCGAGCAGCACGAGGTCGGCGGGAATCTCCCGGGCGGTACCGGGCACCTCGTTCACGACACGGCGGCCACCCGACTTGTCGACGGTCACCTCGGCGATGCGCATCGCCTTGACCCGACCGGCGTCGTCACCGACGAACTCGGCGGCGGCCACCGCGAACACGCGTTCACCGCCCTCCTCGTGGGCGGGGTAGTCGCGCAGCAGGGTGGGCCACACCGGCCACGGGTCCCGGGCCTCGTCGCGCAGGCGCGGCGGCTCCGGGTAGAGGTCGAGCTGGGTGACGGACGCGGCGCCCTGCCGGTGCGCGACACCGAGGCAGTCTGCGGCGGTGTCGCCACCGCCGATGATCACGACGTGTTTACCGGCGGCGTCGATGGTGGGGAACGGTGCCCGCCCGGCGACGACCCGGTTGGAGTCGACGAGGTGGGACATCGCCAGGTGGACTCCCCCGAGCGACCTGCCGGGTGTGTCGGTGTCGCGTGCCTCCAACGCGCCCACCGCCAGCAACACGGCGTCGTGGCGGCGGCGCAGGTGGGTCATGGACACGTCGACGCCGATCTCGCAGTCGGTGACGAACTGGACCCCCTCGTCCCGCAACTGGTCGAGCCGGCGGTCGATGTGGTGCTTCTCCAGTTTGAAGTCGGGGATGCCGTACCTGAGCAGGCCGCCGGGGGCGTCGTCGCGCTCGTACACGGTGACGGCGTGCCCGGCGCGCGCCAACTGCTGGGCGGCGGCCAGGCCCGCCGGCCCGGAACCGACGACGGCGACGCTGCGGCCGGTGGCCGGCGGCGGTGCCACCGGGGCGACGGTCCCGTCGGCGAACGCCCGGTCGATGATCTCCACCTCGATCTGTTTGATCGTGACGGCGCCGACGTCGTCTCCGTAGCCGGGCGCGCCGGTGCCGATGCCCAGGACGCAGGACGCCTCACAGGGGGCGGGGCACAGTCGGCCGGTGAACTCGGGGAAGTTGTTGGTGGCGTGCAACTGGCGCAACGCCTCCTCCCACCGCCCGGTACGGACCAGGTCGTTCCACTCGGGGATCTTGTTCCCCAGTGGACATCCCTCGTGGCAGAACGGGATACCGCAGTCCATGCAACGTGACGCCTGGTCGCGCAGCGCGCCCTCCTCGCCGGCCTCGTAGACCTCACGCCAGTCCATCAGCCGCAGCGGCACCGGCCGGCGCGGCGGCAACCCGCGGCGATGCCGGAGGAATCCGGTCGAGTCAGGCATTGTCGGCCTCCTTGCGTTCGGCTTCCCGGTGTTCCAGCTCGGCGAGGACACGCTTGTACTCGCCGGGGATCACCTTGGTGAATCCACCCGCGGACCGGGGCCAGTCGGCCAGCAGGCGTGCGGCGACGACGGAACCGGTCTCTCGGTGGTGCGCGGTCAGGAGCTTGTGCACGACGGCGATGTCGCTGGCACCCATCGGGTCGAGGTCGACCATCTCGGTGTTGACCTTGACCGGGTCGAGCCGGTGCACGTAGGCCACACCACCCGACATCCCGGCGGCGAAGTTGCGGCCGGTGGAGCCCAGGACGACCACGGTGCCGCCGGTCATGTACTCGCAGCCGTGGTCGCCGACGCCCTCGACGACGGCGACGGCACCGGAGTTGCGCACCCCGAACCGTTCGCCCGTCTGGCCCCGGCAGTACAGTTCGCCGGACGTCGCCCCGTACAGGACGGTGTTCCCGGCGATGATGTTGTCCTCGGCGGCGAAGCGTGCCGAGCTGTCGGGCCGGACCACGAGCCTGCCACCGGACAGGCCCTTGCCGACGTAGTCGTTGGCGTCGCCGTGCAGCCTGATGGTGACACCGGCGGGCAGGAACGCCCCGAGCGACTGCCCGGCGGTACCGCGCAGGTTCACGGTGACGGTGTCGTCGGGCAGGCCCTCCGGGTGCGCCCGGGTGACGTCGGCGCCCAGCAGCGTGCCCAGGGACCGGTCGGTGTTGGCGACGGCGTAGTCGAGGCTGACGGGTGCCCCGGCGCGGACGGCCTCGGCGGCGTCACGGCGGAGCCGGTACCCGAGGGTGGACTCGATGCCGTGCTGCTGGTCGCGGGTGCGGCGGCGGGCCGCGCCGGAAGGTATCCCCGCCAGTGACAGCAGCGGCGACAGGTCGAGGCGGCCGGCCTTGCCGGGTGCCGGCGTGTCGCGTTCGGTGAGCACCTCGACGCGACCGATCGCCTCGTCGAGGCTGCGGAAACCGAGTTCGGCGAGCAGTTCCCTCACCTCCTCGGCGATGTACCGGAAGAAGTTCTCCACGAACTCCGGCCTGCCGGTGAACCGCCGGCGCAGCTCGGGGTTCTGTGTGGCGACGCCGACCGGGCAGGTGTCGAGGTGGCACACCCGCATCATGACGCAACCGGACACGATCAGCGGGGCGGTGGCGAACCCGAACTCCTCGGCACCCAGCAGCGCCGCCACGACGACGTCCCGCCCGGTCTTCATCGCGCCGTCGACCTGCACCGTGACCCGGTCACGCAGGCCGTTGCGCAGCAGTGTCTGCTGCGCCTCGGCCAGGCCGATCTCCCACGGTGCCCCGGCGTGTTTGATCGAGTTGGCCGGCGCCGCGCCGGTGCCGCCGTCGTGCCCGGAGATGAGGATGACGTCGGCGTGGGCCTTGGCGACGCCCGCCGCGACGGTGCCCACCCCGACCTCGGAGACGAGCTTGACGTGGATCCGGGCGGTGTCGTTGGCGTGTTTGAGGTCGTGGATGAGCTGCGCCAGGTCCTCGATCGAGTAGATGTCGTGGTGCGGCGGCGGCGAGATCAGGCCGACCCCGGGCGTGGCGTGCCGGGTCCGGGCGATCCACGGGTACACCTTGTTGCCGGGCAGTTGCCCGCCTTCACCGGGTTTGGCGCCCTGCGCCATCTTGATCTGGATGTCGTCGGCGCTGACGAGGTAACGGCTGGTGACGCCGAACCGGCCGGAGGCGACCTGTTTGACGGCGCTGCGCCGCAACGGGTCGTCGAGCCGGTCCAGGTCCTCACCGCCCTCGCCGCTGTTCGACTTCCCGCCCAGGCGGTTCATCGCCACGGCCAGGGTCTCGTGGGACTCGGCCGACAGCGCCCCGTAGGACATCGCGCCGGTGGAGAACCGCGTGAGGATCGACTCGACGGGCTCGACCTCCTCCAGCGGCAGGGGCCTGCGGTCGCTGTGGAACTCCAGGAGTCCGCGCAGTGCCCCGGCGTCGGCGGTGAGCGCGTCGACGGTCCGGGTGTACTTCTTGAACACGTCGTACTGGCCGCTGCGGGTCGCGTGCTGCAGAAGGAACACCGTCTCGGGGTTGAACAGGTGGACCTCGCCCTCGCGGCGCCACTGGTAGTCGCCTCCGACGTCGAGCAGGCGTGGCTCGGTCGTGGGCCGCCGGTACGCGGAGCGATGACGACGGGCGACCTCGTCGGCGATCTCGGCCAGCCCCGCACCGCCGATACGGGAGTCGGTGCCGGTGAAGTACCGGCGCACGAACCGCTCGTTGAGGCCGACCGCCTCGAAGACCTGGGCACCGCAGTAGGACGAGACCGTCGAGATGCCCATCTTCGACATGATCTTCAGGATGCCCTTGCACAGGGCGTTGACGTAGTTGCGGACCGCCACACGCGGGTCCAGCGAGATCGCGCCGTCCCACACCATGTGTTCGATCGACTCGAACGCCAGGTACGGGTTGATGGCGGCGGCGCCGTATCCCAGCAGCACCGCGGCGTGGTGAACGGTGCGGCATTCGCCGGTCTCGACGACGAGCGCGATCTGGGTGCGGGTCTGCTCCCGGATGAGGTGCTGGTGCACGGCCGCGGTCAACAACAGCGCGGGAATCGGCGCCAGGTCGGCGGTGGAGTCGCGGTCGGACAGCACCAGGATGCGGACACCGTCCTCGATCGCCTCGGAGACGTGCCGGCAGATCTCGACCAGCCTCGACTTGATCCCGTCGGCGCCGTGACGGGCCTTGTACAGGCCCGACACCCGAACGGCCTTGAACCCCGGCATGTCGCCGTCGGCGTCGATGGACAGGATCTTGGCGAGTTCGTCGTTGTCGAGCACCGGGTAGGGCAGCTCGATCTGCCGACACGACGCCGCCGACGCCTCCAGCAGGTTGTGCTCCGGTCCGATGGTCAACCCCAGCGAGGTGACCAACTCCTCCCGGATGGCGTCCAGCGGCGGGTTCGTGACCTGCGCGAAGAGCTGCGTGAAGTAGTCGTACAGCAGCTTCGGGCGTTTCGACATGCCCGCGATGGGGGTGTCGCTGCCCATCGACACCACGGGTTCGGCGCCGGTGGTGGCCATCGGCGCCAGCAGCAGCCGCAACTCCTCCTCGGTGTAGCCGAAGGTCAGTTGCCGCCGCCGCACCGACTCGTGGGTGTACACGATGTGGTCGCGGTCGGGCAGCGAGTCCAGGTGCACCAGCCCCGCGTGGGTCCAGTCGCCGTAGGGGTGTTCGGCGGCGAGTTCGTCCTTGATCTCGTCGTCGCCGACGATCCGCCGCGCGTCGGTATCGACCAGGAACATCCGGCCGGGCTTCAGGCGGCCCTTCTGCGCGACGTCGGCGGGGTCGATGTCGACGACGCCGGCCTCGCTGGCGAGGATGACGAGGTCGTCGTGGGTGCGCCACCACCGGGCGGGGCGCAGGCCGTTGCGGTCCAGGACCGCGCCGATGCGGGTGCCGTCGGTGAAGGCGACGCAGGCCGGCCCGTCCCAGGGTTCCATCATGCTGGCGTGGAAGCGGTAGAACTCGCGCCGCTTGGGATCCATGGTCGGGTTGGACTCCCACGCCTCGGGAATCATCATGAGCATGGCGTGCGGGAGGCTGCGGCCACCGAGGTGGAGCAGTTCCACGACCTCGTCGAAGTTCATGGAGTCGCTGGCGCCGGGCGTGCAGACGGGGTACAGCCGCTTGATGCGGCCGGGCAGCGCCGCGGTGGCGAGTTGGGCCTGCCTGGCGGTCATCCAGTTGCGGTTGCCCCGGATCGTGTTGATCTCACCGTTGTGGGCGACCATCCGGTACGGGTGCGCGAGCGGCCAGGAGGGGAACGTGTTGGTGGAGAACCGGCTGTGCACCAGCGCGAGGGCGGAGGTCACCCGGGGATCGGTGAGGTCGGTGTAGAAGCGTCCGACCTGTTCGGGGGTGAGCATCCCCTTGTACACCATGGTGCGGGACGACAGGGTGATCAGGGCTGCGGCGACGTCGCGTTCCCTCAGTTCCCGTTCGGCCTGTTTACGGACGGCGAACGCCAGCCGGTCCAGCTCCAACCCCGACTGGCCGGACTCTCCGGTGAGGAAGACCTGGAGGATCCGGGGCATGGCGGCGCGGGCGGTGGCACCGAGGCAGGTGGGGTCGGCCGGGACGTCCCGCCAACCGGGCACGGTGGCGCCCTCGGCCAGGGCGTACTTCTCGACGGTGCGGCGGACCGTCTCCTCGGCGCCGTGGGGGGCGAAGACCAGTCCGGTCGCGTAGTGCCCGGCCGCCGGCAGCGGGAAGTCGACGACGTCCCTCAGGAACGCGTCGGGGATCTGGATCATGATGCCGGCACCGTCTCCGGTGTCGGGGTCGGCGCCTCGGGCTCCCCGGTGGTCCATGCGCACCAGTGCCGCCAGCCCGTCGGCGATGATCCGGTGGCTGCGACGACCGGGCACGTCCACGAGGAAGGCGACGCCGCACGCGTCGTGCTCGTGGGCGGGGTCGTAGAGGCCGCCGGGCATGGCCGCCGCCGGGGCGGTGCTGGACGTGTCCGTCTCGTGACGGCGGTGCGCGGGTAGGGAGAGACGCACGCTCGGGCCTCCATTCGTCGTCGGATGTGATCCGCCGGTGACGTGGGCGTCTTGCACCGGGGTCGTGTTTCGGAACAGGGACGACGTCGGCCCGTAGTCGTGTCAGTGTATTCGACGTGATGGCGGCCTTCCAGTCCCGTCCCGTGATCTGGTAGCGGGCCGGTCGCGGACGGAGGGGACCGCGGCCGCCCGAACCGGCCGAACGGCGCGGAAGCGACCGGCTCCGGCGAAACGGGGCGATCGGGCGCGCGAGGGCCGGTAAGGGGCGGCGCGCGCAACGGTGCGGAAGTCGCCGGTGACCGGGTGTGACCAGGCGGGACGCGGCGAAAAATTGTGGCACCCGGCCGCTATTGTCACCAAGTCCGCGCACCTATCCCCCAATCGGCGCGGTCGGAAATCACAACCCTTCGGAGAGACAGACATGACTCAGCCACCGCCCTACCAGGGTGGCTACCCTGGGCAGCAGCCGCCTCAGCAGCCTGGCTACGGACAGCAGACTCCGCCGCCGCAGCAGCCCGGGTACGGACAACAACAGGGTCACCCGGGGCAGACGCCCAGCGGTTTCCCGGCAGCCGGCGGCCCCGGCACTCCCCCGCCCGGTGGGGGTTTCGGCGGTGCCGCCAAGAACGTCGGCAAGAACATCGCGCTGCGCATCGTCATCGCGGTGGTCGTGGTCGTGGTGCTCGGTGCGGGCGGCTGGATCATCAGCGTCATGACCGGTGACACCTCGGTCGCCGACGTCGGTGACTGCACCACCCAGGCGCTGAGCGCCGAGGACGTCAAGACCGTCGACTGCGCCGACCCCGAGGCGTACTTCAACATCGTCGCCCGCGAGGACAGCCCGTCCGGCAGCGACGAGGTCGCGGTGGCCGAGGCGACCTGCGCCGGTACCGACGCGGCGGAGTACCTCTACCAGGAGGACGCCCGCAGCGGCAGCCTCGACTGGTTGATCTGCCTCGACCCGATCAACGTGGACACCCCCAAGTGGGGTTCGCCGGCGGAGACCGGGCAGTGCCTGGCCGACGTCAGCACCTCGGAGTACCCGCTGACCATCGTGGACTGCGGTTCGGCCGAGGCGTACGAGGAGGTCACGGCCAGCCAGTCCGGGCTGTCGGGCACCATGAACGACTCGGAGCAGGAGATGAACGAGGCCATCTCGGTGTGTGGCCAGGAATTCGACTTCTACTACTCGAACCTCACCGAGTACCCCGGTGAGCTGAAGTGGATCTTCTGCGTCAAGTCGCTCGCGTGACGACTCGACCGGTCTGAGGCACCGCCTCGGACATGTCCGGCCCGTGAACCCGTTCGGGTTCACGGGCCGAATCGTTTCCGGGGTCGTTCAGCGCAGGACGGGGAGCGCGCGGACCAGCCGGGTGCGGGACCACGGACGGCCGAGTCCGGCGGTGTCACCGGCGTCGGTGGCGGCCAGGGCGACGGCGGCCAACAGGTACACCAGATGCTGGTCCATGAAGGGGTTCGCGGCCAGCGGCCACGACGACAGCCACAGTGGAACCATGACGCACACGGCGCCGACGGCGGCGAGCCGCATTCCGACGCCGAGCACCAGGGCGGCACCGACGCCGCCCATGCCGATCATGAACAGCCAGTCCACCCACGTCTGCCCGCTGAGTCCGGCGAAGAGCTGGGCGAGTCCACCGGGCTTGGCGGCCTGGCCGGCGAGGTAACCGGAGGTGGGACTGCCGCCGTCGAGCCAGCCGGAACCCGCGGGCGTCGGGAGTCCGAGACCGAAGGTCTTGTCGAGGAAGGCCCACAGGAACACCCAACCGACGGCGATGCGCGCGATCGCCAACGTGTATCGCGCGGCCGTTCCGAGCGCGGGCGGGGCCTGCGCCGGGTAGGCGGCCGGGGCGTGGTCGGGTATCCGGGTCGGGGATGCGGTACCGGTCATGGGCGTGCCTTTCACAAGGGTCGATGACGCCCAGTATCGAAGTGCCGCAACGAATCTGTAAAGATCCTAATCAAATATTTATGGTTCTCTTTACATACTTGACAGTTTCCGGGAGCCCGGTCGGCACCGGGGTGTGGCGGCCGGTGCGCCGACCGCCACACCCCTGCCTCAGTGGGCCCCGATCCCGGTCAGCGACCGGACCTCCAGCTCGGCGTACTTGCCGGCGTCGGGCCGCTCCCTCGACAGGACCGTCCCCAGCCAACCGCACAGGAAGCCGACGGGGATCGACACCAGTCCGGGATTGCTCAGCGGGAAGAACGCGAAGTCCGCCTCGGGGAACATCGAGTTCTCCGCACCCGACAGCACCGGCGAGAACACCACCAGCAGCACCGCCGTGCCCAGGCCGCCGTAGATCGCCCACACCGCACCGGACGTGGTGAACCGCTTCCAGAACAGGCTGTACAGGATCGCGGGGAGGTTGCCCGACGCCGCCACCGCGAACGCCAACGCCACCAGGAAGGCCACGTTCAGGTTCTGGGCGAAGATGGCCAACAGGATCGCGACCGCACCGATACCGAGCGCCGCGAACCGCGCCACCCGCACCTCCTGCCGCTCGTCCTGCGGTTTGCCGTGCCGGAACACGTTGGCGTACAGGTCGTGCGCCAGCGAGGACGAACTCGCCAGCGTCAGTCCGGCCACGACCGCCAGGATCGTGGCGAACGCGACGGCGGCGATCAACGCCAGCAGCACCGCGCCTCCGGTGTCACCGCCGAAGAATCGTTCGCCCAGCTCCTGGGCCAGCAGCGGCGCCGCCACGTTGCCCGCGGGGTCCTGCGCCTTGATGGCGTCACCGCCCACCAGGGCCGCCGCGCCGAATCCCAACGCGAGGGTCATCAGGTAGAACACCCCGATGATCCCGATCGCCCACAGCACGCTCTTACGGGCGGCCTTGGCGGTGGGAACGGTGTAGAACCTGATCAGGATGTGCGGCAGGCCGGCGGTCCCCAGCACCAGCGCCAGGCCCAGCGACAACAGGTCGAGCTTGTTGACGGTGGTCTGCCACAGGTCTCCGGAGACCTCGGTGCCGTACTTGAGGCCGGAGTTCAGGAACGCCTCACCCTGACCGGACTCGGCCGCCGCGGTACCCAACAGGCCGGACAGGTCGAACTTGAACGCCCACATGACGAGGACCGTCATCAGGGCGGTGCCCAACAGCAGGAGCACCGCCTTGATGATCTGTACGTAGGTGGTGCCCTTCATGCCGCCGATGACGACGTACACGATCATCAGCACACCCACCACGACGATGGTGAGCGCCTCGGCGGTCGCGGCGGTCATGCCCAGGAAGGTGTCGTTCTCCCCGATGCCGAGTAGCAGGGCCACCAGCGAACCGGCGCCCACCATCTGCGCCAGCAGGTAGAAGATGGACACCGTGACGGTGGAGACCGACGCCGCGGTGCGCACCGGTCGTTGCCGCATCCGGAAGGCCAGGACGTCGGCCATCGTGTACTTCCCGGAGTTGCGCAGCAGCTCGGCCACGAGCAACAGGGCCACCAGCCAGGCGACCAGGAAGCCGATCGAGTAGAGGAATCCGTCGTAACCGGACAGCGCGATGATCCCGGCGATCCCCAGAAACGAGGCCGCCGACATGTAGTCGCCGCCGAGGGCCATGCCGTTCTGGAAACCGGAGAACGAACGGCCACCGGCGTAGAAGTCGTTGGCGCTGCGGGACTTCATCCCCGCCCACGCCGTGATCGCCAGTGTGGCGATCACCAGGACGACGAACAGCGACAGGGTCCAGGTGCGGGAGGTGTCGTCGACACCCTGTGCGATCAGGTTCATGACGTCGTCTCCTCGTCACCGTCGATCCGGGCCTTGATCGCGTCGGCCTTGGGGTCGAGGTGCCTGGCGGCGTATCGGGCGTACGCCCAGGCGAGGCCGAAGGTGCTGACGAACTGCAGCACCCCGAAGATCAGCGCGACGTTGATGTGCCCGGTGACCTGCAAGGCCATGAAGCCACGGGCGTAAGTCGACAGTAGAACGTACAGTGCGTACCAGGCCAGGAACGCCACGGTGGCGGGGAAGACGAACCGTCGCAGGGCCTTGCGCAGGGCGGCGAACTCGGGGCTCTGCTGGACGGCGAGGCTGTCCACGTGGTCGTCCGGCTCTCGTCCCGTTCCTTTCGAATCAGGCATTGTTGTCCTCCATGGACGTTGAGCGATGCTCAGGTGCGAAGTACCGTATCGTCATTGATCGATTTGCGCTAGATGTCGCGCTCGATCGTTTTGACCCGATGGGGATCGCTCCCACGGCCGGACACGCTGCCCGCCTTCGGAACGCGACGGCCCCGAAACCGGTGGCCGCACCGAGACGGGTATGGACGTCTTATGCACTTTGTCACGATGTAGCGTGTTCGCACCCCGCGACCCGCGCGGTGAAGCCCGGCATTCTCACACGACAGGTGACGACATGTCCACTCCCCACCGAACACCCGCGTATCCCCCGGTATCCTACGAACCGCTTGCGGCGCGACGCACACGCCGCAAGCGGACCAGATTCATCGTCACGTTGATCTGCGCGGCGGTCGTGCTGTTGGCGGGCAGCATCGTCGCGGCCGTGCTGATGACCGGTGACGGTCCCGCCGAACCGTCCGCCGGTTCCACCGTGTCCCCCTCACCGGAGGAGTCCGAGGCACCGGCCGACACCACCTCCGACACTCCCCCTCCCGGCCCCGGCGATTACCGGATCCGGGTCGCCGACACCGATCTGTGCATGTCGGCCGGTCCCGAGCCCGGCAACGAGGAACGCACCGTCGTGGTGCTCGCCGGTTGCGCGGAGGCGGCGCCGCCGGTGACCCTGGAACCGGCCGCCTCCGGGGGACACCGAATGCTCATGGACTTCACCGAGGAGGACTGGACGGCCTGCCTGTCGGTGGACGCCCCCGCCGACGAGATCGGGTACCTGTTCGCCCCCTACGACTGCGCCGACGCCACCTTCGCCGACTTCACACTCGTGCCGCACCCGCAGGGCGGTTTCGGGGTGGCGGTCAACGGCACCGACGACATGTGCCTGGACGCGCTGGAGTCCACACCCGCCGTCGGAACGGCGATGGCGATCATGGCTTGCGACGCCGACCTCCCCGGCCAACGGTTCGACTTCACACCGGTGTGACCGGACCCGGGGGTGGGCGGAAGACCCCGCCCGCCCCCGGTCGTCTCATGCGATCCGCGGCCGCAGGTCGGCGTCCGGCGGACTCCACTTCGCGCCGTCGGCGGCCGACTGCTCCCCCGAGCGGATGTCCCGCACCTCGTCACCGCCTTCGGCGTCACCCGGGAACCAGACGAACGGGATCCCACGCCGCTCGGCGAACCGGATCTGCTTGCCGTACTTCTGCGCGGCGGGCGCGACCTCGGCGGCGATCCCCCGCGACCGCAACGCCCGGGCGATCCGGTCGCAGTCGCGCCGGCGTTCCTCGTTCGGCAGCGCGACCAGGACACACGTCGGCACCTCCCGGGTCGGAGCGAGCCGCCCCTCGTTCAACAGCGGAACGAGGATGCGGGACACACCGATCGACAGTCCCACACCCGGGAACCGGTTCCTTCCCTCGCTGGCGAGGTCGTCGTAACGCCCGCCCGAGCAGACCGAACCCAGGTTCGCGTAACCGTCCATGTAGGTCTCGTAGACGGTTCCGGTGTAGTAGTCCAGGCCCCGCGCGATCCGCAGGTCCGCCACGACGAGGCCCGGCGCGTCCTCGGCGGCGGCGGTGACGACGGCGCCGAGTTCCGACAGTCCCTCGTCCAGCAACGGGTCCGAGACGCCGAGGGCCCTGACCCGGTCGACGAAGGATTCGTCCTCACTGTGGATCTCCGCCAGGGCGAGACAGGCCGCCACCTGTGCGTCGTCGGCTCCGGTGGTCTCGGCGAGCAGGTCGGCCACCCCGCGGGGACCGATCTTGTCGAGCTTGTCCACTGCACGGATGGCCGCCATGGGGTCGGCGATCCCCAGGCCCCGGTAGAAGCCCTGTGAGAGTTTCCGGTTGTTGACGTGCATCCGCATCCGGGGGATCGGCAGCGACCTCAGCGCGTCCCCGATCAGCAGCGGCAACTCCACCTCGTAGTGGCCCGAGAGGTCGTCGCGGTCGACCACGTCGACGTCCGCCTGCCAGAACTCCCGGAAACGGCCCTCCTGCGGCCGTTCCCCGCGCCAACACGGCTGGATCTGGTACCGGCGGAACGGGAACTGGAGCCTGCCGGCGTTCTCCAGGACGTACCGCGCCAACGGCACGGTCAGGTCGAAGTGCAGCCCGAGGCCGGAGTCACCGGAGTCGGACTCGTCGGCCTGCAGGCGCCGCAGGACGTACACCTCCTTGGAGGTCTCGCCCTTGCGAAGCAGTTGTTCCATCGGTTCGACGGCACGGGTCTGGATCGACGAGAACCCGTAGAGCTCGAAGGTGTGGGCCAGCCGGTCGAGGACCCGCTGTTCGACGATGCGCTGTCCCGGCAGCAGTTCGGGAAATCCGGACAGCGGCGCGATACGGCTCATTACTTGAAACTCCTGGCGTGGTGAACGGAAGACGGACGGCTCGGCGCGGCACCGACCGCGCGGCTCACATCCCGCGGGTCGGTGCCCGCATATGGCCGCTCTCGTTCACCTGACGCAGGAACGGGTTCGTGCGGCGTTCCCGCCCGATCGTGGTGGCGCCGCCGTGCCCCGGCAGTACCTCGGTCTCGTCCGCCAGGGGCAGGATCTTGTCGCGCAGGCTCGTCATCATCGCCTCGGTGCTGCCGCCGGGCAGGTCGGTGCGACCTATCGAACCCGCGAACAGCACGTCACCCGACAGGCAGTAGGCCGCCGCGTCGTCGTCCCCGGGCAACCGGAACAGCACCGAGCCCGGCGTGTGGCCGGGGGCGTGGTCGACGGTGAACTCCAGGCCCGCCAGCCGCAGGTCGCCTCCGTCGGGCAGGATCGCCACGTCGTCCGGTTCGGTCCAGGTGAGTCGTCCACCGAAGATCGCGCCCAGCTGCGGGGACAGGCCCTTCATCGGGTCGGCCAACAACTCCCGGTCACCCGCGTGGATGTAGGCGGGGATGTCACGCGCTCCGCACACCGGTGTCACCGAGAAGGTGTGGTCGAGGTGGCCGTGGGTCATCAACACCGCCACCGGTTTGAGCCGGTGCTCGGCCAGGACCTCGTCGAGGCCCGGCACCACGCCGATGCCCGGGTCGACGACCACGCACTCCGCGCCCGCTTCGGGCGCAACCACATAACAATTTGTGGCGAACGCCTCGGCGACGAGACTGCGGATCAGCACGGATTCGTCCCTTTTCGGTGGGTTTATACGGCCTTTTCGGCCCACATCCGGTAAGCGTACCGACGACACGGACGTATACGCATCCGGGCTTGACGTTATAGACTCCCCGTCCAGAACCGCACGGAGACAGTCCGGCAATGGAACGCCCGTGGCGAACCGGTTTCCGACCCATCACGGCACGCGCGCGGCGTCCAGCACGTGTGCGGCGTCACCGCACGCGCCCGCCGTCCGGTCCGACGCCGCGCCACCGCGGGGTCCGTGGCCGGTGCCCCGTCACCGGCAGGATTCGCCATTCATCTGAACGAGGCAGTCACCGGCGTCCGCGTCCGCCGAGAGAAGAGGTAGTACCCGTGTCCTCCAGCAAGGGCAAGGCCCGCCAGCGGCAACTCGCCCGGGCCAAGTACGAGCGCCAGCTCAGCAGGCGCGCCGCATCGGCGCGACGTCGCCGGCAGTTGATCGCCGGAGCGAGCGTGCTCGTGCTGATCCTGGCCGGATTCGGGTTGGCGTGGTTGTTGGGCGCGTTCGACTCCGCGGAGCCCGACGACAATCCCACGGCGGAGACCACCACGCCCGCCGAAGAGGAACCGACCCCGGCGCCCTCCGACGAGCCGTCGGAGGAACCGTCGAGCGACGGCGACGCCGAGAGCAGCGAGGACCCGTCGGAGACTCCCAGCGGGGACACCGACGAGTCCTGACGGCTCACCATCTCACCTGCCTTCCACCTCCACCACACACCACGATCGGAGCATCCGGTGCCATCCTCAGTTCGACAGCAACGGGAAGCGGCCCGCGCCAAACTCGAAGCCCGCATGGCCGAGAAGGCCGCCGCGGCCCGCCGTACCCGTCGCATCCAGGTGACGTTGGCCTCGGTGCTGGCCCTGGTCCTGGTGGGCGGGATCGGTTTCCTGCTGTACAAGGTGATCAGCACCGCGAACACCACCGACACCACCGCCACCGGGGACGACGGCCCCACCGAGGAGGAGATGGTCCCCGCCGGTGACGGCCAGCCCGTCGAACAGGTCGACATCACCGCGTTGACGATGTCGGACCCGGCCTCGGCCGACGACGGCACCGCCGAGTGCGCGTACGTGCCCGCCAGTGACGAGGAGCGGGCCGCGAACCCGAACCTCCAGGACGCGGAGGCACCCGCCGACGGCGCGCAGCCCGCCAGCGGCACGCAGACCATGACGATCCAGACCAACCACGGCGACCTCACCGTGGAGATCGACACCGAGAACGCCCCCTGTACCGCGGCGAGCTTCACCGCGCTGGCCGGTCAGGGCTACTTCGACGGCAGCGAATGCCACCGGCTCACCACCGAGGGCATCTTCGTCCTCCAGTGCGGCGACCCCACCGCCACCGGCTCCGGCGGCCCGGGCTACAGCTTCGCCAACGAGAACCTGCCCCACGACACCGCCGAGGACCTGACCGAGGAGGAGATCGCCGAGGGCAAGAAGCCCGAGCCCAACTACATGGCCGGGACCATCGCGATGGCCAACTCCGGGCCCGACACCAACGGCAGCCAGTTCTTCATCGTGTACGAGGACACCTACCTGCCCGCCGACTACACGGTCTTCGGTGAACTGACCGAGGGCCTCGACATCGTGCGGGAGATCGCGCAGGCCGGGGCCGAGGTGCCGGCCTCCCAGCAGCAGATGCCGATGGGCTGACGCCCGCCTGTCGCCGGTCGCGCGACGGGCGCACTACGATGGGCACTGGGATCCCGAACCGGCTCCCTGATGCGTAACCGTGGTGGTGAGGAGCCCAGAGTGGCTGGTGAGACAGTGGTCTCTCCCGGAGACAAGGACAGTAGGCGCGGCTCGGCCGCCGGTGGTACGCCGCCGGCGGCCGAACGCGCGCAGTCCAACGGCAACGGCAACCGCTCCGGCCTCTCCGGCGCGCCCACCGGCCGCCGGGTCCGCGCGAGACTCGCCAGATTCAACACGCCCTGGCAGTCACCACAGCTCCCCGAGGTGCTGGAACCGCTGGTGGCGACGCACCGGGCGTCGCACCCCCGTACCGACGTGCGGCTCCTGCAACGGGCGTACGACACCGCCGAGCGGCTGCACGAGGGCCAGTTCCGCAAGTCGGGCGACCCCTACATCACCCACCCGCTGGCGGTGGCCTCGATCCTGGCCGAGCTGGGTATGGACACCACCACCCTGGTGGCCGCGCTGCTGCACGACACCGTCGAGGACACCGACTACACGATCGAGGACGTGCAGCGCGACTTCGACGGCGAGGTGGCGCTGCTCGTCGACGGCGTCACCAAGCTCGACAAGGTCAAGCTGGGCGACGCCGCCAAGGCCGAGACGATCCGCAAGATGGTCGTGGCGATGGCCAAGGACCCGCGCGTACTGGTCATCAAGCTCGCCGACCGGCTGCACAACATGCGGACGCTGACCTTCCTCCCGCAGGCCAAGCAGGAGCAGAAGGCCCGCGAGACACTGGAGATCCTGGCGCCACTGGCCCATCGGCTGGGCATGAACACCATCAAGTGGGAGCTGGAGGACCTGGCGTTCGCGACGTTGTACCGCAAGCGGTACGCCGAGATCGGCAGGCTCGTCGCCGAGCACACGCCGCAGCGGGAGATGCTGCTGGCGCAGGTCACCGACCGGGTCAACACCGACCTGCGGGACGCGCGCATCAAGGCGACCGTGTCCGGCAGGCCGAAACACCTGTACTCGATCTATCAGAAGATGATCGTGCGCGGCCGGGACTTCTCCGACATCTACGACCTGGTCGGGATACGCATCCTCGTCGACAGCGAGCGCGACTGCTACGCCGCCCTGGGCGTCATCCACGCGAACTGGCAGCCGGTCCCCGGCCGGTTCAAGGACTTCATCGCGATGCCGAAGTTCAACATGTACCAGTCGTTGCACACGACGGTGATCGGCCCGACCGGCAAACCCGTCGAGATGCAGATCCGCACCTGGGCGATGCACCGCACGGCCGAGTACGGCATCGCGGCGCACTGGAAGTACAAGGAGACCAAGGGCGCCACGATCGCGGGCCCGCCCGCGCACATCGACGAGATGGCGTGGCTGCGGCAACTGCTCGACTGGCAGCGGGAGGCCGCCGACCCCAGCGAGTTCCTGGACGCGCTGCGGTTCGACCTCGCCAGCTCCGAGGCGTACGTCTTCACACCCAAGGGCGACGTCATCGCGTTGCCCGCCGGTTCGACCCCGGTCGACTTCGCCTACGCGGTGCACACCGACATCGGTCACCGCTGCATCGGCGCCAAGGTGAACGAGAAACTGGTGGCGCTCCACGAACCGTTGTCGAACGGCGACGTCGTGGAGATCTTCACGTCCAACAACGAGGCCCCCAATCCCAGCCAGGACTGGTTGTCGTTCGTCAAGAGCCCCCGCGCCCGCACCAAGATCCGGCAGCACTTCAACAAGGAGCGCCGGGAAGAGTCCATCGACAACGGCAAGAACCTGATCACCAAGGCGATGCGCAAGCAGGGCCTGCCGTTGCAGCGGCTGCTGACCACCAGCGCCCTCAACGCCATCGCCCGGGAACTCCACCTCACCGACGTGTCGGCGTTGTACGCGGCCGTGGGCGAGAACCAGGTGTCCGCGCAGCACATCGTGCAACGGCTGGTCACCGGCTACGGCGGCACCGAGGGCGCCGTGGAGGACATCGCGGAGGTCACCTCCCCCGACCGCAGCAAGCAGCACCGGCACGTCCAGGACGCCGCGGTCGTGGTGGCGGGGATGGGCAACAGCGACGCCGCGGTCAAGCTCGCGGGGTGCTGTAACCCGGTGCCGCATCAGGACATCATCGGTTTCGTCACCCGGTACAACGTCATCAGCGTGCACCGGAGCGACTGCCCGAACCTGATGCGGGCCGAGGACGAACCGGAACGCCTCGTGGAGGTCTCGTGGCGGCCCGCGTCCGATTCTGCGTTCCTGATGGTGATGCAGGTGGAGGCGCTCGACCGGCACCGGCTACTCGCCGACGTGACACAGGCCCTGTCGGAGGAACGAATCGGCATCCTGTCGGCGACGGTCACCACGACGCGGGACCGGGTGGCCCTGTCCCGCTTCACCTTCGAGATGGCGGACCCCAAACACCTGGATCACGTGTTGCGCGTGGTGCGCAAGGTGGAGGGTGTGTACGACGCCTATCGGATCACCTCCGGCGACGACGAGTGACTTCCCGGTAACTTAGCGGACTTCCCCCGGAATCGTTCCGGCCGTCCTAACGTGTAGATGCGAAATGCAGCCATTCCTACACGAGGGGCAGCAATGGGGATCTCAGACAGGTTCGACGAAACCACCGATCGCGCCAGGGGCAAGGCCGGCGACGCGGCCCGGGGCAAGCGCACCGAGGCCGAGAGCCGCGCCAAGGGAAAGAAGGCGGAAGCCAAGGGCAAGGCCACGCAGGCGCGCAGCCAGGCCCGGGGTGGCGCGGCCGGCACCGCGGAGACCGGAAACCGGTCCTACCAGGACCAGGCCAACCGGACGGCAGGACGGGCGAAGGACCCCGGCCGCCGTTGATCGCCTGGCCCGTGAGGCGGTGCGGTGACGTGTCGCCCCACGAGCGGTGACAGCAACACGCGGGGCGGATCAGACGATGTCTGATCCGCCCCGTTCGTGTGCGTGAGGCCGGTCAGCGCCGCCGGCGCTTGGGCGGCCTGCGGCTTCCCCGGGCACCCGGCCGGGGGGCCGTACCCGCCAACGCGCGGCGGTCGCCCTCAGGTTCGGCCTCCGCCGTGACGTCGTACTCCTCGGACTCCTCCGGCTCGCCGTCGGAGTCGAGGTCGGAGTCCACCTCCGACTCCACGTCGGCCGTGATCTCCTCGCGGATCTCCTCGGCGTCCTTGGCGGCGTCGCCGCCCGCACTCCGCTTGGCCAGGACCTTGCGGGTGTGGGTCTTGTAGGCGGGCTCGATGAGCTTGAAGTCCACCAGGAGCGGCGTCGACAGGAACAGCGACGAGAACGAACCGGTCAACATACCGACGAACAGCACCAGCGCCAGGTCCATCAGGGTTCCGACGCCGAGCAGGCCCGCACCGACGAACAACAGGCCCGCCACCGGCAACAGACCGATGATCGAGGTGTTGACCGACCGCATCAGGGTCTGGTTGATGGCGAGGTTCGCGCCGTCCTGATAGGTGTAACGGGACTGCGCGAGTGTGCCGCGGGTGTTCTCGTCGACCTTGTCGAACACGACGACGGTGTCGTAGAGGGAGTAACCGAGGATGGTGAGCATCCCGATCACGGTTCCCGGCGTGACCTCGAATCCGACCAGCGCGTACACACCGGCGGTGAACACCAGGTTGTGGATCAGACCCGCGATCGCGGCGCCCGCCATCTTGCGTTCGTAACGCCACCACAGGTAGATCGACACCAGCACCAGGAAGACGCACAGCGCGATGATCGCCTGACGGCTCACGCTGCTGCCCCACGAGGAACTGACCTCGGTGACGTCGACGTCGTCGGCGGTGATCCCGAGCTCGGAGCCGATGACGTCCCGGATCTCCAGGGACTCGTCCTCGCCGACCAGTTCGGTGCGGATCAGGTAGCGCTCACCGCCGCTGAACTCCTGCGCGGAGGCGACTTCCACACCGGTGGATTCGACGGCGCCGCGGACGTCGTCGAGGGTGGCGTCGCTCTGCGTGGCGGGAGCCGTGAACTGGCTGCCGCCGGAGAACTCGATGCCGAGGTTGAAGCCGACGACGGCGATCCCGACGATCGAGACGAGCGCCAACGCCGCGGACAGCCCGTACCACCATGGGCGGTAGCCCATGAAGTTGTAGTTGTTGTCACCGTGGTAGAGCGTGCGCCATACGCGTACGACCTTGGAGAAGGGGTTCACGGCTCAGGACTCCTTCGGGCGGGTCACGGCGCGGCGGGACGGCTGTACTCGGATCGCGGTACCGCTGTAGAGACCCGACAGCCGCGAGGACGACAGGATGCGGCCACGTCGCGAGAGCCACGAGACCACGGGGTGCGTGAACAGGAAGACCACCGCGATGTCCATGACGGTCGACAGGCCCAGCGTGAAGGCGAAGCCCTTCACGGCGCCGATCGCCAGGAAGTACAGCACGATGGCCGCGAGGATCGACACGGCGTTGGCGGACATGATGGTGCGCCTGGCCCTGACCCACGCGCGTGGAACCGCGCTGCGCGGCGATCTGCCCTCCTTCATCTCGTCCTTCAGTCGTTCGAAGAACACCACGAAGGAGTCGGCGGTGATACCGATCGCGACGATGAAACCGGCGATGCCGGCCAGGGTGAGCGTGAAGCCGATCTGCTCGCCGAGCATGGCGATCGCCGGGTACAGCAGCGCACCGGAGACGATGAGGCTGAGGATCACGATGACGCCGAGGAACCGGTAGTAGGCCAGGCAGTACAGGATGACCAGGGCGACGCCGATGCCACCGGCCAGCAGACCGGCCTCCATCTGGTCGAGGCCGAGCGTCGCCGAGACCGTGTCGATGGTCTCGACGTCGAAGGCCAGCGGCAGCGAACCGTAGTTGAGCTGTTCGGCGAGCAGCCTGGCCTGGTCGGAGGTGAATCCACCGGTGATCTCGACGGTGCCGCCGTTGGCGGCTCCGGGCTGGATGGTCGGGGCGGTGACCACGACGTTGTCCAGCACGACCGCGACCTGGGTGTTGACGGCCTCGTTGGCGAGCGTCATCCAGCGGTCCTGGCCATCGTTGGTGAAGGTCAGGCCGACGGCCCAGGCGCCGGGAGACTGCTGGTCCTGCTGCATGGCCGCGGTGGAGACGTCACGTCCCTCCACGGTCGAGGGCGCGAGCAGGTACTTGCCGTAGGGAGACTGTCCGCTCTCCTCGGCCGCCGCGACCTCCTCCGGGGTGGCGCGGTCACAGGCGACGACCTGCTGGTCCATCGGTGAGATGGAGCCGGCGGGCCGCCCGGTGAGCTGGCCGCAGCCGATCGTGGGGATGAAGAACTGCATCTCCGGGGAGAGGACGGCGACCTCTTCGCCCAACAGTTCACCGAACGGCGCCAAGGCCTGCATGTACACGGCGAGCTGGTCGGTGGGCACCGGTGTGCCGGACGCGACCAGGCTCTCGGCCATCGCCCAGACGTCCTCGCCGATCTTGGCGCGGACCTCCTCGCGGCGCTGCTCGATGTCCGGGTTGGTCTCGGCCGGGTCCTCGGCGGCCGGTTCGCTCGGCGATTCGGAGGGCTCGCCCGAGGGGGACTCGGAGGCGTCTCCGGACGGGCTCACCGACGCCTCACCGGAGGGGGACTCGGAGGAGTCCGCCGACGGGGTCTCCGAGCCGTCGGCCGACGGGGATTCGGAGCCGTCCGCCGAGGGCGATTCGGACGCATCGCCCGACTCGTCGCCGGACTCGCCGTCCTCGGCACCGTCGTTGGGCTCGTCCTCGAAGTCGGCCGGGTCCTGAAGGGTGTAGTCGGGCAACGGACCCTGGAGCACCTGGCGGAACCGCAACTCGGCCGGGGCACCGACCTCGCGCAGTTGGTCGGCGTCGGTCTGGTCACCGGCCACGTTGACCACGATGTTGTTGGTGCCCTCGACGTAGATCTCGGGCTCGGCGACACCGGTGCCGTTGACCCGGTCCTCGATGATCTGCCGGGCCTGTTCCATGCTCTCGGCGTCGGGGGTGCCGCCGTCGGGCAGTTCGGCGGACAGGACCATGCTCATGCCGCCCTGCAGGTCGAGGCCGAGCTTGGGCATCGGGAAACTCTTGAACCCGACGCCTGCGAACGCCGACAGCCATAGCAGGCCGGTGAGCGCCAGCAGCGCGATGAAGTAGGGCGCTACCCGCAGCTGTTTGCGGGCCAGCCCTTTTCGTCTACGAGCCACAGCCGTGTTCTCTCCTCACTTCGGGTGCCGGGAATCGGGTTGGGGGTGGTCCGGCAGCCGTATCGGGCGGCGCGTGGGTCGGCGCGCCGGAATGCCTCAGTTCTGGGTTCCGTCGCCGGGCGGCCGGTTGCCGGCCTTCGAGTCCTCGGCGGCCGGCTCGTCGGCCTTGGCGTCGGTCGCGGGCATACCGTCCTCCGGCTCGGAATCGGTCGTGGTGTCCTCGTCCACGCCGTCGTCGTCCAGGACCCGGGCGATGGCACCCCGTTCGTAGACGCACATGACACCCGGGCTGACCTCCAGGGTCACCGTGGTGTCGTCGCTGTCGATGATCGTGGCGTGCAATCCGCCGATGGTGACGACAGTCTGGCCGGGGCCGGCCTGACGCTGCTTCTCCATCATCTCGCGGCGGCGCTTGTTCTGCGGACGGATCATGAGGAAGTACATCGCCAAGATCATCACGATGATGATCGCCGGCATAAGCAAGCCGCTTGAGCCTTCGTTACCCACGCGCAGGGCCTTTCCTGAGATACGGATTCTGGGACGTCTGCGGAGTCTAGCCTGCCGATCTGGGTACGTGAACGCCGCCACAACCCTTGGCGACCTCAGTCTTCGTCGGACTCCCGCGCGCCGAACAGCGGTGCCGGAGCCACCCCGGCACCCGACTGGGGCGGGGTCCGGCCGAGGTGCCGCCAACCGTGCACCGTGGCGACCCGGCCACGGGGCGTCCGGGCCAGCAACCCCGCCCGGACCAGGAACGGCTCGCACACCTCCTCCACGGTGTCGGGCTGCTCCCCCACCGCGACCGCCAGCGTGGTGAGCCCGACCGGCCCACCGGAGAAGAGGTCGATGAGGGCGGTGAGTACGGCACGGTCGAGCCGGTCGAGCCCGATGTGGTCCACGTCGTAGAGCGCGAGCGCCTCGTGGGCGACCGGGCGGGTGATGACACCGTCGGCACGCACCTGCGCGAAGTCCCGGACCCGCCGGAGCAGCCGGTTGGCGATGCGGGGTGTGCCACGGGAGCGCCCGGCGATCTCGACCGCGCCGTCCTCGGTGATGTCGACCTGGAGGATCGAGGCGGTGCGTCGCACGATCGCCTCCAGTTCGGGCCGGTCGTAGAAGTCGAGCTGGCCCACGAAACCGAACCGGTCGCGCAGCGGGCCGGTGAGCAGCCCGGACCGGGTGGTGGCGCCCACCAGTGTGAACGGCTCCAGGTCGAGCGGGATGGCGGTGGCCCCCGGGCCCTTGCCGACCATGACGTCGACCCGGTAGTCCTCCATGGCGGTGTAGAGCAGTTCCTCCGCGGGCCGGGCCATCCGGTGGATCTCGTCGATGAACAGCACCTCCCCGGGCCCCAGCGACGTCAACACCGCGGCGAGGTCGCCGGACCGTTCGATGGCGGGACCGGAGGTCTGCCGCAGCGACACGCCCAGTTCGGCGGCGACGATCATCGCCATGGTGGTCTTGCCCAGTCCCGGCGGTCCCGACAGCAGGATGTGGTCGGGGGCGCCGCCTCGCGCCCGCGCGCCGGACAACAGCAGTTCCAGCTGTTCGCGGACCCGGGACTGGCCGATGAGTTCGTCCAGTTTGGCCGGACGCACTCCCGACTCCGCGCCGGATTCGGCGGGAAGCGCCTGCGCGGACACGAGGTCGGGTTCGTAGAGGTCGCCGAACTCGGTCATCGGGTCCGCCCCAGCAGCCGGATCGCCTGTTTGAGCAGGCCCGGCACGTCGGTGGCGTCGACCTCGGAACCGGCGTCGAGCTTGGTGACGGCCGTGGCGGCGTCCTTGGCGGACCAGCCCAACGCCTGGAGGCCCTGGGAGACCTGCTCACGCCACGCGGGCGGCCGGTCACCGCCGCCCGACGGTTCGTCGGTGGCGGGGGCCGCCCCGATCTTGTCCTTGAGTTCCAGCACGAGACGGTCGGCGCCCTTCTTCCCGACACCGGGTATGCGGGTCAGTGTCGCGGTGTCGGCGGAGGCGATGGCGTGCCGGACGGCGGCGGGGCTGTGCACGGCCAACGCCGCCTGCGCCAGCCGGGGCCCGACGCCGCTCGCGGTCTGCAGCAGTTCGAACAGGTCGCGTTCGGCGACGGTGGCGAATCCGTACAGGGTCAGGGACTCCTCACGGACGATCAGGGTGGTGTGCAGGGTCGTCTCGGCTCCCACCCGCAGGTTGGCGAGTGTCCCCGGTGTGGCCCGCAGGAGGTAGCCGACCCCTCCGACCGTCATGACCGTGCTGTCGCCGGTCACCGAGGTGATCGTGCCGGTGAGGCTGGCGATCACGTCCTGACTCCCTTCGTCGTCCGTCGCCCGGCCGCCAGCAGTCGCGCCTTGGTGCCACCGCGCCACACGTGGCAGATCGCCAGCGCCAGGGCGTCGGCGGCGTCGGCGGGTTTGGGCGGTTCCGCGAGTCGCAGCAGCCGGGTGACCATGGTGGTCATCTGTCTCTTGTCGGCGGTACCGGAACCGGTGACCGCGGCCTTGGCCTCGCTGGGCGTGTAGGTGTGCACGGGGATGCCCCGCCGCGCGGCGCCGAGGATCGCCACGGCGGCGGCCTGGGCGGTGCCGATGACGCTGGCGACGTTGTGCTGGCTGAAGACCCGTTCCACGGCGACGGCCTCGGGCCGGTACCGGTCGAGGTATTCGGTGATTCCGGCCTCCACCGCCAGCAGCCGGTCCGGTATGTCGTCCTCGGGAGGGGTGCGGATCACGCCGACGGCCACGAGCCGGCACGGCCTGCCGGGCAGTCCCTCCACGACGCCGACGCCGCAACGGGTCAGGCCGGGATCGACGCCCAGAATCCGCATGTTCCGTTCCCTTCCGCCGCGAACGTCCGTTCGATCACTCTAGTCGTGGGGACCGACAGGTCCGTCCGGACACTCGTCGCGCGACGGCATCGGGGACGGCCGTCCGGGGACACGACCGTGGTCGGGGACCCGGCCCCGCGCCGCCGTAACACGTCGCCAGACGCCGCCGACGTGCTCGGCACCGTGCTGGGTACCCACACCGGAGACGTGCTCGGCGTCGCGCCGGAGGCGTGCTCGGCACCCACGCCATAGGCGTGCTCCGCATTACATTGCGGATGCCGAGGCGGCGGTGTCACGATTCAGCCGTGGATTGGGTGATGCGCGGGCCGGTCCCCCCGGCCGTGAGTCCGACGGGTGGCGACGGCGATGTGGAGCGGAGGCGATGAGCCTTCCCACCCGGTTGAGCGGGCGTGGCGCGCTGCTCGCCGCCGCCGACCTCCCGTTGGTCCGCTGCTTCGCCTCCGAGGACTCGGTCGGCTTCGCCGAGGAGGGCGCGGTGGTGTGGTATCGCGGCCACCACGACCGGACCGTCCTCATGGGAGACGGTGAGCCCCGGGCGGTCGCGGGGCTGTTCGCGCGGGTCGCCGCCGAGGTACCGGTGCAGCGGTTCACGATCCCGCGCCCGGTGCTGGAGGAACTGCCCGAACCGGGTAGGCCCGCCGTGGAGGGCGCGTGGCACTGGTTCTACACCCGTTCGGCGCCACCGGAGACACCGGCCGAGGCCGCGTGCGAGTGGATCGATCCGGTGGACCATGCGGAGGTGGACGCGCTACTGGAGGTGGCGTTCCCGACGGCCTCCAGCCGGCCGGACGGGGAACGCCCGGGTATGGAGTGGTTCGGGGCGCGGGACGCCTCGGGTCGGATCGTCGCCTGTGGGAACGCCAACACCGGTCAGGGCATCGGCCCCATGCTGGGTTCGGTGGCGGTGCATCCCGACGCGAGGCGGCGTGGCCTGGCGTCGGCATTGACCTCGTGGGTCACCCGGCGGTTGCTGGAACGGGGGCATCCCATGGTGGCGTTGGGGTCCTACGCCGGTGAGGAGGCCACGCACCGGTTGTACCGGAGACTGGGGTACCGGGACGTCCACGTGCTGTGTTCCGGCCGGATGCCCGCAGCCTGACGTCGCCGCCGGGTGGGTCGACGGCCACCGGACGGACACCCGGTCGTCACCTCGGCCGGGCACGATGGCGGTGCGGCGGTTCCGGGCGCGGCGACACTCCAATGTGGCTGTGCGGCGCGACGTGCGTGCAAAGCGCGCCCGGATGCGCCAAGATGGCTTCGTCCCGTATCGCCCACCAAGCCGCGACGGCTTGGGCACCACAATGGAGGCCCCCATTGTCCGCCCGGAACAAACCTCTCGCAGTGTCCCGTAGAGCCCTGCTGACCGGTCTGGGAATCGGTGCCGTGGGCGCCTCCCTCGCCGCGCCGGGCGCGGCGTCGGCCGAGGAGGTCGCCACGAACAGGCACAACCGGCTCCGTTTCGCCACGTTCAACATCCATCACGCCGCCAGCCCCGACAACGTGGTGGACCTGGAGCGGATCGCCACCGTCATCGAGTCGATGGACGTCGACGTCATCGGGCTCCAGGAGGTGGACCGCTTCTGGTCCCGCAGTGACTTCGTCGACCAACCGCAGTGGTTCGCGCGCCGGCTGCGGATGTGGAAGGCGTACGCGCCCAACGTCCAGTTGCCCGCCGAGCGGCCGGGTGATCCCGGTCGTGAGTACGGAACGCTGGTGCTGTCGAAGTGGCCGATCATCAGGAGGCACAACACCCTGCTGCCGAAGTTCGAGAACGGCGAACAGCGGGGTTTCCTGGAGGTCACCGTGGCCACGCCCGCCGGGATGCCGGTGCACGTGGCGACGACCCACCTCCAGCACAACAACAACCTCGAACGTGAGGCACAGGCGACCGCGATCGCGGAGATCCTGGGTAACCGGCCGCGGCGGACCGTCGTCACCGGCGACTTCAACGCCGAGACCGGCACCCCCGAGATCAGCACGATCGACTCGGTGGTCGACGACGTGTGGACCGCCGTCGGCGACGGCCCCGGCCACACCTACAACACGATCGACCCGAAGGTCAGGATCGACTACGTCTGGCATTCGGCCGACCTGACACCGGTGTCGGCCGAGGTCGTGACCGACGACCCGCTGGCCTCCGACCACCTTCCGCTGGTGGCGGAGTACAAGCTGCGGCTCCACTAGTCCGGTCGCCGCGGTGTCGTGGGCGTGAGGCGCACGGCACCGCGGCCCGTCCGGCGGCGCCCCGCCGGGACCCTGCGCGACCGTGAAGCGACCCGGCGACGGCCGCCCGTGGCCCGCCCGGTGAATGTTCCACGGTGGAGCCTCACGGCGGACCGGGCATGAGGGAGGCTCGGAGGATTGCCTTCCCCCGAGCCCCGGAGATGCCACCGTGATCGCCGCTGCCGGCCCGTCGCGGACGGATCCGTTTCAAGCCTTGCGCTCTCCCATTGAAGCTACCGCCGCATGTGGCGCGGCGGGCAGGAGTCGAACCTGCAACCTCAAGTCCCGTCGTCCGTCCGTCGTCGGCCGGTGCGTGATGGCGAATGCTGAGTCTGGAGCGATAGTCTGAGTCTCACGCGGCTGCCTCACCATTGGGCTACACCGGCACGTACCGGTGACGGGATTCGAACCCGCGTCTTGACCGCGAATCAGTTTCGACTTCAGTTTCAGCTTGTGCTCCTGCACTTCTTCCCCCGCTCGGGGGAAGTCTCCAGGTTACCGGAACAGGTAACCGAAAACCTTGTCGCCGATGCGGCTGTCCACGACCTCGGTGGCGTTTGCCTCCTCGCGCGCGAACTTCACGGCGTGCTGCAGTGTGTCGACGCGGTCGAGCAGGTCACCGAGCCGCTTGGCCTGCATGGCTCCGGAGAACTTGACCGACGTCCAGTATCCGACCGGGACGTCCTCGTGGTAGACCTCGACCTGGGCCGGGTGGTGCTCGGTGGCCTCGGCCTTCACGTGGTTGCGGGGCACCTTCCTGGTCCGGATGGTGCGGACCGGTTCGGTCGACCAGCAGTCGGCGGCGTCGTTGTAGCCCCACACCTCCGCGGCGTCGAGCACCGGCAGCCGCCGCAGGAACGCCTGCATCTCGGCCAACTGCTTCTCGAGGAACAGGAGTGTGGTGACCGGAACGTCCCGCAGCAGGGGCTGGCCGTCCACGACCACGTCGGCGCGGGCGGTGCAGTTGGTGAGGTCCTTGGAGGCCGTCACGTCGAACAGCCGGGTGAGACCGTCGGCGACCTCCTTGAGAACGACGTCGGCGCGGACCTGCACCCGCGTCGATTCCGGCGGCAGTTGCTCCCCGTCCTCGTCCTTGGGCTGGTAGGTGCGCGATATGCCCGACAGCAGGCCGGCCTTGGCCAGGTCGCGGCCGACCTCGGCGATCTTCTGCTGCGCCTTGCCCTTGACGGTCTTCTCGACGGCGATCAGCTGGTTCAGTCTTGTCATCGGCGTTCTCCTCGGTTCGCAGCCGAACTGTAGTGGGGACGGTCAAGGGCGACAACGGGATATTCCGGTCCGCTGTGGACGTGGGTCGCGTCCGGTGTCGTGGGAGGGCCGGTCATTCGGTGAGACGGGTGACACCGGGTACTCCGGCACCGATGGTGGGTGACCGGTCGCCGCCGCAAAGTCGCCGGTGTTGCCTCACTCTCAAATGCCTGTGCATAACCGCCGAGGAGACGTATCGTCTGTTACGGACTTCCTGGAGACCGCTTTCACGACGTACGTACCGGTGTGAGCGCGGCCTCCTGGGGACAGGATCACCCGAATGCCGCCCCTCCTCCGGGCCGCATCCCGCACACCGGAATCGCGAGGCCCATCGCCGCGCATTGCGAACGGTGCCGGTGGACACCCACTCACCGGTCTTCAACGATCCCCGTTCCCCGAACTCCTCCGGTAACACACGCACGCGACCCCGCTTAGGACTTCTGTTGTCTACCGCAACCGCGCCCGCCGAGACCACGACGACCACGACCGCGCCGAAACCGCGTCGCTCGATCGTGGCGCTCGTCCTGGTGCTCGGCACCCTCGCCGCCACCGGGCCACTGGCGACCGACCTCTACCTGCCGGCGTTCCCGGTCATCGCCGACGACCTCAACGCCACCGAGAACCAGATCGCACTCACCCTGACCTCGGCCATGATCGGCATGGCGCTGGGCCAGCTCGTCGTCGGCCCGATGAGCGACGCCTGGGGCCGCCGTAGGCCGCTGCTCATCGGCACCGTCATATTCACGATCACGTCGTTGCTGTGCATGTTCGTGCCCTCGGCGGAGGCGTTCATCGCGCTGCGGTTCGTTCAGGGTCTCGCCGGCGCCGCCGGTGCCGTCATCTCCCGGGCGATCGCCCGCGACCACTTCGAGGGCGACGACGTCGCGAGGTTCTTCTCGCGCCTGATGCTGGTGACGATGCTCGCCCCGATGCTCGGGCCGGTGCTGGGAGCGCAGCTCCTGGAGTTCGGCCCCTGGCAGCTCGGCTTCGCGGTGTTGACCGCGGTGTCGGTGATCAGCCTGGTGCTGGTCTACTTCTTCCTGCCCGAGTCGCTGCCGAGGGAGCAGCGCGTTCCGCTGCGGCCCGCCACCCTGTGGAGCACGGTCAAGGGCCTGCTCCGGGACGTCCGCTTCATCGGCCCGACCCTGACCCTGTCGATGGCGTTCGGCGCGATGTTCACCTACATCGCGAACTTCTCGTTCGTGTCGCAGAACGAGTTCGGCGCGACACCGCAGCAGTTCGCGCTGATGTTCGGCATCAACACGGTCGGCCTGTTGGCCGGGACGCAGCTCAACGCCTTCCTCATCGGGAAGGTCGAGATGCACCGGCGGCTGGTCTACGGCCTGGTGGGGACGCTCACGGCCGTCGCCGCGCTCGCGCTCCTGGACGTGGCGGGTGGGGCCGGCCTGGTCTCGATCACCGTGGTGTTCTTCGTGATGATGTTCAGCGTCGGGTTCGTCTTCCCCAACGCCTCGACCATGTCACTGGCCAGCCAGTCCCCGCAGGTGGCGGGCACCGCCTCCGCCCTCATGGGCACCCTGCAGTTCGCGTTGGGCGGCGGGTTGTCCTCGCTGGCGACCATGACCGGCAGCGGCACCGTCACGCTCGACAGCATGGCGGTGGTGATGCTGGGTGTCACGGTCCTGGCCGCGGTCGTGTACGCCTTCTCGTCGCGGCGGGTGGCACGCCTGGCCGCCTGACCGCCGACGACACGCCGAGGGGCGGACCGGTATCCCCGGTCCGCCCCTCGGCGTGCACGGGCCGGAATACCGCGAATCGGCCACGAAACGCCCCGCGCCGGGTGAGGATGCGATTGACAGTGGTCCATCCGGCGGGGAGAGGCGGCGGCGATGCGGGAACTTCTCGGACGCACCTGGGGGCTCGTCGTGTTCCGGGGCGTCATCGGGGTGATATTCGGGGCGCTGGCCCTGTTGTGGCCGCAGATCACGTTGTTGGCGCTGGTCGTCCTGTTCGGCGCGTACGCGATCGTCGACGGCGTCATGGCGATCGTGATGGGGTTCTCGGGGCGCGGTGGAGAACGGTGGGTGCTCGTGGCCATGGGGCTCGTCGGCGTCCTGGCCGGACTGATCGCGTTCGTCTGGCCGGGTGTGACGGCGCTGGTGCTGTTGTGGGTCATCGCGTTCTGGGCGGTGCTGACCGGTGTCATGTACCTGGTCGCGGCGTGGCGGCTGCGCAGGGAGATCGACAACGAGTGGCTGTTGGGCCTGACCGGTGTCGCCTCCATCGGTCTGGGCGTGGTCCTGCTGTTCCAACCGGCCGCCGGAGCGGTCGCCCTGGTCGTGACGATCGGGGTGTTCGCGATCGTGTGGGGGGTGCTCAGCATCGTCCTGGGACTGCGTATGCGGGGTGTCTCGCGGCGGGAGGGCGGCCTCGGTGCGACGGCGTTCGGCTGATCCCGAGGCGTGAGCGCGGCCCGCGGGCCGCGGCGACGACAGTGACGAGGGGGAGGGCACGTCCATGGATTCGTACGCCGGCACCGGCGCGTTCGACGACCTGATCAACCGCTTCTTCGGGGGTGACCCGTTCGCCGCCCGGCCGGTGCAGCGGATCGACCTCGACCGGGTGTTGTCGGACCAGTCGCGTTCGCTGCTGGCCGCCGCCGTGCGGCACGCCCGGGAACAGGGCGTGGACGTCGACGTGAACCAGATCCTGTGGGCTGCGGCCCGGCAGGACCCGGCCCGGCGGATGCTGTCGGAGAGCGGCGCCGACCCCGACGCGCTCGCCGAGGAGATGGACGCCCTGGCGGAACGGGGACAGGCCACCGACCGGGTACCGCCACTGACGCCGGCCGCGAAACGCGCCCTGCGTGACGCGCACACCCAGGCGCGGGAGGCCGGCGTGTCCTACATCGGACCCGACCACATCCTGCTCGGCCTGGCCGCCAACCCCGAGACGGCCGCCGGACGCGCGCTGCGGGCGCTGGTGAGCGGCGGGGACGGCACGTCCCCCACCCGTCCACCGCGCGGCGGCGGGGAAGGCCGCGGCCGGACCCCCACCATCGACGAGTACGGCAGGGATCTGACCGCCGAGGCCGAGGCGGGCGCCCTCGACCCGGTGGTGGGACGCGAGGAGGAGATCCAGGACACCATCGAGATCCTGTCGCGCCGCACCAAGAACAACCCCGTCCTGATCGGGGAACCCGGCGTCGGCAAGACGGCGATCGTGGAGGGCCTGGCGCAACGCATCGTCAACAACGACGTGCCCGACGTGCTGGCGGGTAGGCGGGTCGTCGCCCTCGACCTCGCCGGGATGGTCGCGGGCAGCAAGTACCGCGGCGAGTTCGAGGAACGGCTCAAGAAGGTCATCGAGGAGGGCGCCGCGGCGGAGGGCGGCCTGGTCCTGTTCATCGACGAGATGCACACCGTCGTGGGTGCCGGCGGCGGTGGCGACGGCGCGATGGACGCCTCCAACATGTTGAAGCCGGCGCTGGCCAGGGGCGAACTCCACGTGGTGGGCGCCACCACCCTCGACGAGTACCGCAAGCACATCGAGAAGGACTCGGCACTGGAGCGCCGGTTCCAGCCGGTGCTGATCCCCGAGCCGAGCGTCGACGAGACCGTCGAGATCCTTCGCGGCCTGCGCGACCACTACGAGGCGCATCACCAGGTCCGGTTCACCGACGCGGCGTTGGACGCCGCCGCCGGACTGTCCGCCCGGTACATCACCAACCGCTTCCTGCCGGACAAGGCGATAGACCTGATCGACCAGGCGGGCGCCCGGGTACGGCTGCTCGCCCGCACCCCGGCACCCGACACGCGGCAGCTGGAGGACCGGATCACCCGGCTGCGCAACGACAAGGACGCCGCCGTCGACACCGAGGACTACGCGCGCGCCTCCGAGATCAAGGCCGACATCGACGCCGCCGAGGCACGGCTCTCCGAGGCCCGCAGTGACGGCGGGCCGGTCCCCGAGGTGGACGTCAACGACATCGCCGAGGTGGTCTCGCGCCGCACCGGTGTACCGGTGTCCCAGTTGACGAAGGCCGAACGGGAACGGCTGTTGTCGCTGGAGACGCACCTTCACGAGCGGGTGGTGGGCCAGGACGAGGCGGTCACGGCGGTGGCCGAGGCCGTCCGGCGGGCACGCGCGGGCCTGGGTGACCCGAAGCGGCCCGACGGTTCCTTCATGTTCCTGGGGCCGACCGGGGTCGGCAAGACCGAGCTGGCCAGGGCGCTCGCCGAGGCGTTGTTCGGCGACGAGGCGAGCATGGTCCGGTTCGACATGAGCGAGTTCCAGGAGAAGCACACCGTCTCCCGGCTGGTCGGCGCGCCTCCCGGGTACGTCGGCTACGAGGAGGCCGGTCAACTCACCGAGGCGGTGCGGCGGCGGCCGTACCGGGTCCTGTTGTTCGACGAGGTCGAGAAGGCGCATCCGGACGTGTTCCACACGTTGCTGCAGCTGCTGGACGACGGCCGGGTCACCGACGCGCAGGGCCGCACCGTCGACTTCAGCAACACCATCGTCATCATGACCAGCAACGTCGGGGCCGATCGCATCCTGGCGGCGCAGAGCGCCGGGCGGCCGGTGTCGGAACTGCACGACACGCTGCTGGGCCTGTTGGGTGAGCGTTTCCGGCCGGAGTTCCTCAACCGGATCGACGAGATCATCGTCTTCTCGGGACTCGACCGAACCCAGTTGCGGGAGATCACCGCGTTGTTCGTCGACCGGACCCGGCGGCGGCTGGCCGCCCAGGAGATCGGGTTGGAGGTCACCGACGCCGCCCTCGACCGGCTGGCGGCGACCGGTCACCAGCCGGAGTACGGTGCCAGGCCACTCCGGCGCACGGTGCAGCGCGAGTTGGAGAACCGGGTGTCGCAACTGGTACTGGGCGGCGACGCGGGACCGGGGGACACCGTCCGCGTCGACTCCGGAGAGGACGGGCTCGTCGTCACGGTGGAGGGCGGCGAGGGCGGCGACGCGGCCGCGTCCTGACGGCACCGGTCACAGCCAGCCGTTGCGACGGAAGCCCCGGTACAGCAGGAGGCACACCACCGCCATCACCGCCAGGATCAACGGGTAGCCGATCCACCAGCGCAGTTCCGGCATGTGCCGGAAGTTCATCCCGTAGACGCCGGCGATGAGGGTGGGCACGGTGATGATCGCGCCCCACGCGGAGATCCTGCGCATGTCCTCGTTCTGCCACATGCTTATCTGGCCGAGGTGTGCGTTGAGGATGTTGTCGAGCACCATCTCGCTCGACGTCACCGACGCGTCCACCCGGCGGATGTGGTGGCCGACCCCGCGCAGGAACCCGGTCGCCCGGCCGGGCCGGGCGTCGTCGTCCTCCAGCAGGTCCTCCGCGAGCGCCAGCAGGGGCGTCACCGCCTCCCGCAGCTCCACGACCCGGCGTTGCACGGCGTAGATGTCGCCCACCGCGTCGACCCTGCCGCCGGAGAAGACGCGGCGTTCCACCTCGGTCACCCGTTCGTCCACGTCGTCGCACAGTTCCCTGTACCGCGACAGCATCCGGTCGAGGACGGCGAAACCCGCCGCCGCCGCGCCGTGGGACAGCAGCCGGGGGTGCGCGTCCAGGAATTCCCGTGTGTCCGGCAGCGGGTCGTGGTCGCCGTGCCTGACGGTGAGGAGCACCGTGGATGAGACGACGATCGTGACGGTGCCGTGGCCGAGTCCGTCGTCGCCGTGCCTCGACCACAGTGTCTTCAGGACGATGGTGCGGATCCCGCCATAGGAGTCGTACCGGGAGCGGCGGTTGACGGTGGCGGCGTCTCTGAGCGCCGAGGGGTGCAGCCGCACGGTCTCGGCGAGCCGGTGGAGTTCGGCGGGTTCCGGGTCCGCCGTGTCGATCCAGAGGAACCCGTCGTCGGCCGGCTCCGCCCCCGCCTCGGCCGCCGCGTCCTCCGGTGTGATCCTGCGCAGCCCCTCGGAGTCACCGTGCCAGTAGGTCGTCCCGCTCATCACTCCCCCGGTGTGAGGATCCCACAGACGGCGGTGGCGGCGGGGTGAACCGGGCCGGTGCGGTGCACCGGCCCGGTAGGGGTCACCGGTAGGTGGCGGCGGTGCGTTCGAGTTCGGCCAGGCCGCGTTCGATGCCGCCGGGGCGGCTGCGCAGTGCCCACGCCTCCTTGTGCAGGCCGATGGCCTCGTCGAGGTCGGCGGCCAGCGCCTCGCCGTCGGGGGCCTTGCCGCCGGCCTCGCTGAGCAGTCGGTATCCGCCGTGCCTAGCGAGTCGCGCGGCCGCGGTCAGCTCGGCCTTAACGGTGTCGGCGTCGCGACTGTCCGGTGAGGACGCGGCGATCTCGGCGACGGCCCGGTCGATGTCGGCCACGACCTCGGTGATCCGGTCGACGTCGGCCGCGCCGGCCACGGTGCTGCGTGCCTGGGTGACCGCGACGAACAGTGGACTGGCGTTGAACGTGATGAGGCCGGTGCGGTCCCAGACGCGGGCGAGCCCGTCCATGGCGGCGCCGAGCCTGCCGGTGGCGTCCTCGAACACGTACCGGTCGACCACCGCGGTCAGGTCGAGGTCGCGGTTGGCCTCCAGCGACCAGGCGACGGCGGCACCGAACACGATGGGCGGGTAGGACACCGACGGCGGCTGCATGTGCCCCAGGTCGCCCCAGTCGGTGACGAGGTATCCGCCCGCTCCGTGGGCCATGCCGACCTCGGCCGCGTCGATCAGGTTCCCGACGGCGTTGTCGATGCGCCCGAGGAAGGAACGCCAGGTGGAGGTGCCGGGTGCCACCCAGAACGGGTAGCCGGCGTCGGTGAACGCCGAGGCGGTGTGCCCGAATCCGGCGCTCAACGTCTCGGGGTCCACCCCCGCCTCACGGAACGCGGCCACCACGGGGGCCGGCCAGTCGACCGGTGGCTTGGGTGCCTCGTACGTCCAGGCGACGGCGGTGGCGCCGGTGGGGAGCTCGGGGACCAGTTCGGGATGGTGGGCGATGATGTCGCCCCAGAACTGGACGTCGTAGCCCTTGGCGAGCAGTGGGTTCAGCAATCGCAGCAGGTGGTCGGCGTAGACCCTTCCCTTACCGACGGAGGCCGCCTCGGCGGCGCTGGCGCCCCTCCCCAGTTCCCAGGTCTCGTCGCATCCGATGTTGACCCGCCTGCTGCGGAAGTGGGGCATGAGCTGGTCGATGAGGCCGATCGCGAAGTCCGCGTTGTCCTGGGTCGGCGCGAGTGTCGTGGCGGGGCGGTGCTGGCCGAACAGTTCGAAGCCGTCGGGGATCTCGGCGCGGTGCCGGTACGCCGGGTGGCGGAGCCAGTTCTCCATGTGCCCGAAGGTGTTCTGGTTCGCGACGAGTTCGATGCCGAGCGCGTCGCAGCGGTCGCCGAGCCACGCGATGTCCTCGGGGGTCATCGGTGAGGCGTCCCGCCACACGATCTCGTGGCCGGGGTAGGCGAAGGTGTGTTCGGTGTAGAGCTGGAGTTGGTTGATCCTGACCAGGTCGAGCAGGTCGAGTAGCCGGTCGAGGGTGTCCCTCGTGGGCACCCGTCCCCTGCTGATGTCGAGCATGAAGCCCCGGACGGCGAAGTCCGGCCAGTCGGAGACGTGGACGGCGGGCAGCTGTCCGTGGGACTGTCCCCGGATCTGGTCCAGCAGGGCCAGGCCGTACCGGGCGCCGGCGTCGTCGGCGTATCGGAGTGACACGGTGTCTTCGGTGACGGTGAGGTCGAAGCCCTGCGCGGGCAGGCTCGCGTCGTGCGCTCGCTGGACGGGGGTGTCGATGCCGCAGCCTGCCTGTCCGGTGGTCTCCATCCGGCGGGGGCGCGGCACCAGGGTGAGTTCGGTGGCTGCCATGGCCAGAGACGGTACCCGGCCGCCCCTATTTTGTACAGGGGCAGAACAAACCCGCGAGCAGGTCAGTACTCCCAGTCGATGAGGAGGTCGCTCCCGTTGGCCTCGGCCGCGAGGCGGACGCTGCCCGACTCCGCGGCGGACTCGGGTACGTCGAACACCACCCTGCCGGTCAGGGTCTGGTCGGCCTCGACGGTGCCCACCAGCTCGGGTGCCACCACCTGGTCCGAGCGCGGATACTCCCGGCCTTCGGCGTCGAGCAGACTGAAGACGAAGTCGGTGTTGCCGGGTCCGGCCTCGTGGTCGCCCCGGAATCCCGTGATCTCCACTTCGGCCACCAGGAGCACGTCATTCTCGGCCGCGGGTTCACCGGCGTCGTCGGTCTCCACCACGGTCACACCGGTGACCGCATAGGTGACCTCGTAGGAGATCGCGTCGAAGTCACCCGACAGCGACACCGGCCCGCCGAGGCCGATGTCGAACTCGCCCGAGCCCTCCGCGACGGTGCCGTCGCCGTGGTGGTGATGCTCGTCCTCGTCCGCCACCGGCGGAGTCGCCTCGCCACCGCACGCCGTGACCGCACCGACGAGCACGACCGCGGCGGCGCATCCGATCAGCCATCTCATGGCTGCACGATAGTAGTTCTGTTAACATCCCGTCAAGAACGCGATATCTACACGTCTCGATCTTCACCGGCCCCTCGCCACGACGAGGCCGGCCTCGTAGGCGATCACCACCAGCCGCGCCCGGTCCCGGGCCGCCAGTTTGACCATTATCCGGCTGACGTGCGTCTTGGCGGTCGTGTGGCTGATGTACAGCGCCTCGGCGATCTCCCGGTTGGACAGACCACCGCCCACCAGTGTCAGCACCTCCCTCTCACGGGGCGTCAACACGTCCAGTTCGGGAACCGTCGCCGCCCGCCTCGGCGAGGCCACGTACTCGGCGATCAACTGCCGGGTCATCGACGGCGCCAACAACGCCTCGCCACCGGCGATCAGGCGCACCGCCCGGATGAGGTCCTCGGGCTCGGAGTCCTTCACCAGGAAGCCGCTCGCCCCGGCGTGCAGCGCGTCGAACAGATACTCCTTCAGCGCGAAGTTCGTCAGGATCACCACCTTGACCCCCGCCGTCTCCGGGTCGGCGCAGATCCGGCGGGTCGCGTGGATCCCGTCGTGGCCGGGCATCTGCACGTCCACCAGCGCCACGTCCGGTCGATACCGCCGCGCCAGGTCGGCCGCCTGCTCCCCGTCGCTCGCCTCGGCGACGACCACGACGTCACTCTCGGCCTCCAGCAGCACCCGGAAGCCGGCCCGGATCAGCGCCTGATCGTCCGCCAACAGCACCCGGATCACGCCGCCGCCTCCACACCCGCCACCGGCAACCACGCCTCCACGCCGAAACCGCCACCCGGCCGGTTCCCGAACGACAACCGACCGCCCAATGCCGCCACGCGTTCGCGCATCCCGTCGATCCCGTAGCCGGCCACCACGACACCGTCCGTGCCGAGTCCGTCGTCGACGACGGTGATCGCCAGGTCCCCGGCCTCGCGCCGCAGGGTCACCCACGTCCGGGCGGCGCCGGAGTGGCGCACCACGTTCGTCAACGCCTCCTGCACGATCCGGTAGGCCGTGGTGTCCACTTCGGATGGCAGTCGGTCACCGGACTCGTCCACCAGCGCGACGTCGATCCCCACCGCCGACACCCCGTCCAACAGTCTGGGGAGCGCCGGAAGGGTGGGGTTCGCGTCGGTCTCGCTGATCCGCAACGTCTGGAGGGTGGCACGGAGTTCCCGCATCGCGTCCTGGCTGGCGTCCTTGACGTGCCGCACGGCGACCTCCGCCGCCTCCGGCCGGTCGGGCAGCATGTGCAGGGCGACGGACGACTGCACGTTGATGACCGATATGGAGTGCGTCAGGGAGTCGTGCAGCTCCCGGGCGATGCGCAGCCGTTCCTCGGCGGCCCTGCGGCGGGCCGTCTGCTCCCGGGCGTGCTCGGCGTCCCGCGCCCGCGCCCGCGCCCGCCGCAGGTTCTGCCAGTTGTGCCGCGTGACCTCCCCCGCGACCATCACCGCCACCATCCAGCCGGTGCGTCCGGCGGTCCGTTGCAGGGAGTCCACCGGGGAGTCGTCGAGCAGTACGGCGGTCAGGACCGCCAAGACCGTGCACGCCACCGTAAGCAGGACGGCACGTGCCCGGTACCCCTGGCTCGCCAGCGTGTACAGGCCGAGCGCGGCCGGGATCGACGCCGCGATGTTGTCGTTCACCAGGAAGAAGTAGGTGCCCGCGCACGACGCCCCCAACACGGCCACGACGGTCGGATACCGCCGCCGGACCACGAGTGAGAGGCAGGCGGCGACCAGGAGTACGAGTCCGGCCGCCCGCAACGCGGGAATCCGGACGACGACCTCGCTCTCCTGCGCGGCCCCGGCGCCGACCACCGAGACGACCGTGACCACCAGCGCCACCAGCGGATCCCAACGGGCGTTCACCGCCTCATGACCACGTCGCATCCGGCCAAACTACGGCACCCGTGACCGTGTCACACCATCCCGGTGGACGAGCGGTGCCTACTTCCGGGGGAGTACGACCCGGGTTCCGACCGGTGGTCACCCACTCCCCGGGAGGTACCGCGAAATGTCTTCTGCGGACCGACGCCGGCCCGGCCTCGCGCGGGAAGGATTCAGCGAGCCGTCGGAGATTCGGAGGATTGATGAGCACCACCACCACACCGGTGCCGGAGACGGTCGGCGACCCGCCGACGATACCCGGATGGATCACCTGGACGCTGCGCGTTCTCGCCTTCCCGTTGGCGGCCTCGGCGATCGTCCAGCCGATCGTCGCGGGCCTGTTCGTCACGGGTGACGTCGCCATGCTCCTTGTACACGCACTGGTCGCCGTGTTCATGGCGCTGGCGTCGTTGTCGCTCGTCGTCGCCGCGGTCCTGTACTGGCGGCCCGGACGCGGTTCCGGCCGACTCGTGCTGCGCGCCGGGATCCTCTTCCTGCTCGTCGCCGCGCAGGCCGTCCTGGGCGCGTTCCGGATCCTCGAACTGCACTTCCCGCTGGCGTTCGTGGTCGCCGCCGCCGCCGTCGCGTTCGCACGGTGGTCGGTGTCGCCCGCCGCACGGCGAGCGGAGGCCGGCCGATGACGACGGGACACCGGTGGAGCCGCCGTCGCGTGCTGACGATGGGCGCGCTGGGAGTGGCGGCGGTCGCGGGCGGCGGGGCGCTGGCGGGCTGCAACCTCATCACCCCCGAACAGGCCGGACGCCTGTTGCGCAGCGACCTCCCACTCCCTGAACGGTTCACGACGCCGTTGCGGATCCCCCCGGTCGCCACGCCGGTGGCTCCCGGCCGTTACCTGATGGCCCAGCGGGAGGCCGAGCTGGAGATCGTCCCCGGCACCCGGACGAGGGTGTGGGGGTACGACGGGGTCTTCCCCGGCCCGACGTTCGACGTGCGCCGGGGCGAACCGATCGCGGTGGAGGTCCGCAACGAACTGCCCGCCCCCACCTCGACCCACCTGCACGGTGGCGTTACCCCGGCGGAGTCCGACGGTTACCCCACCGACCTGATCGTGGCGACGGCTCACGCGGACGCCTTCACACCCGGCGCGCACTCCCACATGGCCGTGGCCGCCGATCAGTGGCGGCTCCACGACGGAGGCCGCGAGTACGAGTATCCGCTGGACCAGCCCGCAGCGGGCCTGTGGTACCACGACCACCGGATGGACTTCACCGCGCCGCAGGTGTGGCGGGGCCTGGCGGGGATGTTCCTGATCCGGGACGAGGAGGAGGACCGGCTCGGGCTGCCCTCGGGTGAGCGTGAGCTCCCGATGATGATCTGCGACCGTGCGTTCGACGCCGACGGGGACTTCAAGTACCCGGCCGTCGACGACTCCCTGTTGGCCGAACCGGGCGTGACCGGGGACTTCCACCAGGGTGTGGAGGGCGACGTCGCACTGGTGAACGGCACCCCGTGGCCGGTCGTGTCGGTGGACACCGGGACCTACCGGCTGAGACTGGTGAACGCCTCCAACGCCCGGCGCTACCGGCTCGAACGCGACGACGGCGGCGACTTCGTGCAGATCGGCAGCGATCAGGGTCTACTGGCACGGCCGCAACGCCTGAAGACCCTCACCATGTCCCCCGGCGAGCGGTTCGACGTGCTGGTCGACTTCGGCGGCCACCGGGTGGGCGACCGGGTGGTGCTGCGGAACCTGCTCGGGACCGGGGAGATGGCCGAGCTGCTTCGCTTCGACGTCGATCGCGGCGGCGGAACCGGTTACACGGTCCCCGACCGGCTCGCCGACCCCGTCGAGATCAGCGCCGAGGACTCGGTCGCGGAGCGGGAATTCGCGTTCGCGTTGACGAACCACTCCCACGGACAGATGTGGACCATCAACGGGCGGCCGTTCGATCCGGCGGACTCGTTGGCATCCCCGGAACTGAACACCGTGGAGAGGTGGACCTTCACCTCGGACTTCCATCACCCGGTCCACCTGCACCTGGCGCACTTCCGGGTGCTGACCCGTAACGGCAAACCGCCCGTGCCGGAGGACGCCGGGTGGAAGGACACCGTAGACCTGCGGCCCTACGAGTTCGTCGAGGTGGCGGTGCGGTTCACCGGACATCGCGGCCGGTACATGATGCACTGCCACAACCTGGAACACGAGGACATGGCGATGATGGCGAACTTCGACGTCGTCTGAGCACGATGACGGCCCGCCCGGCGTCTGGGCCGGGCGGGCCGTCGCGCTGTGGTGATCGACCGGTCAGCGGTCCATCGGGTTGTCGCGCTTGTCGTCGCGCAGTCCCTTGACGGTCCCCTCCACGCTGCGCTTGACCTCGTCGGCCTTGTCCTTGACGGTCCCCTTGGCGTTCTGGGTCTTGCCCTCGGCCTCAAGCTTCTCGTTGCCGGTGAGCTTGCCCGCCATCTCCTTGGCCTTGCCGATCAGTTTGTCCTGTTTCTCCGACATCAGTTACTCACCTCCGACAGCGGTTTACCCCGCCCCGGGACGTCCGAAACCGGCAGGTCACGCCCGGTCGAGCCAGTCCTCTCCGGGGTGGGTGAGTTCCCAGACGGTGCCATAGGTAGCAGCAAGCGCTTGCCAGTTCGGGACGAGCTGGAACTCCTCCGGCCCCTCCAGCCGCTCGGGATCGGCGGTGCGGTCGGCGCCCTGCGGAAAGGAGGTCATCACCCGCATCATGGGTCGCCCCAGGTGCCCGCCGAACCGCGTGTCGTTCAGGAACGCCAGGCTGTGCCTCACCGTCTCGGGCGGCTCGCAGATCAGATCGGCCAACTCGTCGACGCTCGTACGCACCCGCTCCGGGCATCCGACGTCCCGCAGCACCTCCACGATCACCGCGGCCGGTTCGGACCACAACAGGTGCTGCCGCCGGGCGTCCTCCACCTGCCGCTGCCTCGGCGTCATCGGAAGCACCTCGGTCGGCAGCGGCAACGCCATCGGCACGCGCCACCGCGGCGGATCGGGGTCGAAGCGGTACAGCCCGAGGTCCCTCCCCGCCCAGGCCGTCTGCCGGGCGGTCTGCGGGTACACCAGCGTCGCCTTGTCGAACAACCGCGCCAACCGACGGCGGTCCGACCAACTGCGGCGGTGTTCGATGCGCGCGTCCAGACCGGAGAAGAACTCCGGACCGAACGCCACCGGATCGACCTCGGAGTACCAGTCCACCAGGGTGTCGAGGTCACCGGTCACGTCGTTCGCGGTGGCCTCACAGAACATCCGCCACAGCAGTGCGCCCTCCCAGGGGAGGAACCGGCACCATCCGGTGTGGTCCCAGTCCATCAGCCTGGTCCAGTGCTCCTCGTTGTACGACATCGCCGTGCTCCTGACTGCGCCGGCCCGGACGTCGCACCAGGTCGATCCGGAGCCACAGGCCCGCGCGCACACTCAGCTCGAATTGTTCGGGTCCTCGGCCGACGGCGGGCGGGCGGCATGGTGGTCCGGAATCGCCAGGCGGGGTGTCGGTGCGCCGTGCCGCCGGGCGGTCCCGGAACGCCGCCGTGGTGCCGGACCGGCGGACCCGCCGGGGCCGTGAGGAAGCTGCACGGCCACAACCTATCCACAAGGACGGACTCCCACGACGCACAAGGTGTGCGTTTCAAGTATTCATTCAGTCGTGCCACACCGGCTCAGGGCAGCAAGAGCAGCTTGCCGGTCGTCCGGCGTTCCTCCAGGTCCCGGTGCGCCCGAGCCGCGTCCGGCAGTTCGTACTCCGCGCCGATCCGCACCGACAACGTCCCGTCCGCCACCAGCGCGAACAGTTCGCCGCTGCGGGAACGGAACTCCTCGGTGGTGGCGACGTAGTCACCGCTGGTCGGACGGGTCAGGAACAGCGAACCGTGCCGGGCCAGGACCTGCGGGTCGATCGGCGGCACCGGCCCACTCGACTGCCCGAACAGCGCCAGCAGACCACGGCGGGACAACGCCGCCAAGCTGCCCTCGTAGGTGTCGGCACCCACACCGTCGTACACCACGTCGACACCCCGGCCGTCGGTCAGGTCGCGTACCCGTTCGGCAAAGCCCGCGTACTCCAGCACCTCGTCGGCTCCCGCGTCGCGCGCCAGTTCCGCCTTCTCGGGAGTGGACACCGTGGCGGCGACCCAGCCCCCGCGATGCTTCACCAGCTGGGTCAACAGGAGGCCGACGCCGCCCGCCGCGGCGTGGATGAGAACCCGGTCGCCGGGCCGGACCTCGTGGGTGGAATGGCTCAGGTAGTGGGCGGTGACACCCTGGAGTAGGACCGCGGCGGCCAACCGGGCGGTCACGCCCTGCGGAACCCGGATCAGGGCGTCGGCGGGGGCCACCACCTGGTCGGCGTAGCTGCCCATCACCTGGAACCAGGCCACCAGGTCCCCCACCGCCAGGTCGGTGACGTCCTCACCGACCTCGGCGACGGTCCCGGCGCCCTCCAGACCCGGGGTGAACGGAGTGTCCACGGGGTACCGTCCGGTGCGGTGGTAGACGTCGATGAAGTTGACGCCGCACGCGGAGACGTCCACCAGGACCTCGCCCGGCCCCGGTCGTCTCGGCGAGACCTGTCGTACGCGCATGGCGTCCGGCCCGCCGGGTGTGTCGATGACGATGGCCCTCAACATGTCCTCCTAGTCGGCGGTGCCGCGGCTCGGCACCTCCGCCCAAGAGTGGCACGCCGGCGCACGGAGCACGATGAACCCCGCCCACCCGGGCGGCGCGTCCCGGAAGGACGCCGGGGTTCTCGGTACGTACCGGGAGTACGCCGGAAACGTTGAACCGATCCGGCCACTCGGCGGTTGACCGGTCACCGAACCGACCGGCGGCGCCCCCGTTCCGGCATCTGCGCATGGCCAAACTTCTATACTTAACAATTCCGATTCAAGAGTGTTTACAACTTCCCCATAACCCGGCTAGCGTCGCAGATCACACGCGGGAGGTCACCCGAGACGCCCCGTGTACGACCGACACGGCAGCGGGCGTCCGCAATGGACTTGAGGTGGGAAGTTGTCGCAACCCAGAGAGCACTGGGGAACCCGGGCCGGCTTCATCCTGGCCGCCGTGGGCTCCATGATCGGCCTAGGAGACATCTGGCGTTTCCCCTACGAGGCGTACGCCCACGGCGGCGGCGCCTTCCTCATCCCGTACCTGGTGGCCCTGCTCACCGCCGGAATCCCGCTGCTCATCATGGAGTTCTCGCTCGGCCACCGAAGCCGCGGCTCCGCACCCGCCGCGTTCCGGTCACTGCACCGCGCCGCCACACCGATCGGCTGGTGGCAGGTCGCCGTCTGCTTCGTCATCGCGATCTACTACGCCGTCATCATCGCCTGGGCCGTGCGCTACCTCGGCTTCTCCATCAGCCTGCAGTGGGGCGGCGACCCCGAGACCTTCCTGTTCGACGAGTTCCTGAACGTCGCCGAGACCCCCGGAGGAATCTCGGAGACCAACACCGGGGTGATGTGGCCGCTGATCGGGGTGTGGGTGATCACCCTCGCCATCCTGGCCCTCGGTGTCCGCCGGGGCATCGAGGCCGCCAACAAGATCTTCGTCCCCACACTGATCGTGCTGTTCAGCATCCTGGTGGTGCGCGCCCTGTTCCTGGAGGGCGCCTGGACCGGCCTGGAGGCGCTGTTCCGGCCGGACTGGAGTGCCATCCTGCGCGCCGACGTGTGGCTGGCGGCCTACGTCCAGGTGTTCTTCTCACTGTCGGTGGGATTCGGGATCATGATCACCTACGCGTCGTACCTGCGCCGCCGCGCCGACATGACGGGGTCGGCGCTCGTCGCGGCGTTCAGCAACAGCGCGTTCGAGATCCTGGCGGGCATCGGCGTCTTCGCCGCGTTGGGGTTCATCGCGGTCAGCTCCGGAGTACCGGTGCGATACGCGGCGGACCAGGGCATCGGCCTGACGTTCGTGGCGTTTCCCAAGATCATCTCCACACTGCCCGCGGGCGCGCACCTGTTCGGGGCGGCCTTCTTCGTCTCGCTGGTGTTGGCGGGCCTCACCTCACTGATCAGCATCGTGCAGGTGGTCGTCGCGGCCGTCCAGGACCGCACCGACATGCGCCGCGTCCCGGCGGTGCTGACGGTCGGCGGCGTCATCGCCACCGTGTCGGTCCTGTTGTTCCCGACCGATCAGGGGCTGTACTACCTCGACGTGATGGACCACTTCATCAACCAGTACGGGGTCGCCGCCGCCTCGCTGGCGTCCATCGTGGTGGTGGCGTGGCTGCTGCGGCGGCTGTCCACACTGCGCGATCACGCCAACCTGACCTCGGCGTTGCGGGTCGGCAGGGCGTGGACGATCCTGCTGGCGGTCGTCACACCGGTCGTACTGGGGTGGCTCAGCGTCGAATCCGTCATCACCGAACTGACCGAGCCGTACGGCGGCTACCCGGCCGGCTTCGTCGCGGCCCTGGGCTGGGGCGTCGCCGGCACCGCGCTCGCCCTCGGGGTGCTGGTGTCACTGGTCCCGTGGCGGGAGCGGGAGACGGCCTTCATCGACTACCGGAGGGAGGGGTGAGATGTCCATCGGCGGAGTCACCATGCTGGTGATATCGATCCTCGTCATGTGGGGCGGCCTCGCCGTCACCGTCGTCGTCCTGGCACGGCACCGGGAACGACGCGAGATGCCGGTGACCGGCCCGGGCCGCGAGTCGCGACCCGGAGCGGGTCCGGACGTCCGGCGGCACGCCGCACCCCCGCGGTGGCGCGACTGACGGCGCGACTCGGGAGCCGCCTATCCTGACCGCGACACGGTCCGCCACGACGAGAGGCGAGTGATGAGGTTCCTGGTGATCGGCCGCGACGGCACCGACCCCGAGGCCCCCGACCGCAGGGCCGCCGCCCGGCAGGCGCACCTGGCCGCCGGGTCCCGGCTAGCCGAAGAGGGGGTACTCGTACATGGCGGGGCGCTCGTCGACGACGACGGCCGCATGACCGGCTCGATGCTGCTGCTCGACCTGCCCGATCGCGCCGCCCTCGACGCGTGGCTGGCGGAGGAGCCCTACGTCACCGGTGACGTGTGGCGGGAGGTCACGGTCGAACGGTTCCAGCCCGGCCCGTGGCACCTTCCGGCCTGACGCGCCCGTCGCGGGGACGCCCCGGCGTGGTCGCCGTCTCCTAAGATGGACCGCGCGTCGGCCCGGCGGTCTCACCGACCGGTCCGGCCGGAAAACCGCTGTACAGTTGCGTGCCCCCGTCGCCATCCTGGAGTAGATGACTTTGATCGAGCAGACCCGCAGAACGGCCCCCGACCAGGTGACTCCACCGACCGGCACGGCCGTCGACCCACTGACGCGTCTGCCGGTGATCTCCAGCCTCAACGACGCCAACACGCCCGCCGACGTCGTCGACGTGCTGGCGTTGGCGGCGTTCGTCGACGGCAGCCAGCCGTGGGCGGTCACCAAACGGATCAACCGGGTCGCGAAGGACGCCACGCTGGTTCCTCCGGAGGCGACGATCCTGCGTTCGGCCGACGACAACGGCACCGTCGCGGTGCTCGCGTGCGGGCCCGACTGGACGTCCCGTTCGGTCCGGTGGACCAACGGTTCCGGCTTCGTCGCGGTGACCGCCGTCAGCGAGGAACTGGCGGGTAGGGTCCTCGCCGAGGCGACCGACGGGGCCGAACAGCCCGAGACCAAGGACGAGAACGCCGTCGACATCGGGTTCTGGTACCAGGGCGGTCACGGGCCTTACCGCAGGGAACGGACGATCGCCACGCCCGCGTGGGACGAGATCAAGCAGAACTACTCCGGTGAGGCGGTGCGGTCACTCGACCGGCTGATGCGGTTCAGCGGGGACGAGGTCTCCGGCCGGCTGGTGTTGCTGCACGGCCCTCCCGGCACCGGTAAGACGACGGCGCTGCGCAGTCTGGCGCGCTGCTGGCGCACCTGGGCCAACATGGACTGCGTCCTGGACCCGGAGGCGTTCTTCAACAGCCCGGCATACCTCATGGAGGTCGTCATGGGCAACGACGGGCCGCAGGTCACCGACGAGGACGAGCCGCGCCGCCGGTGGCGGTTGCTGGTCCTGGAGGACTGCGACGAACTCATCCGCGCGCAGGCGAAGCAGTCGAGCGGTCAGGCGTTGTCGCGCCTGCTCAACCTGACGGACGGCCTGCTCGGCCAGGGCCGCGACGTGCTGGTCGCCATCACGACCAACGAACGGTTGGACCAGCTCCACCCGGCGGTGGTGCGGCCCGGGCGTTGCCTGGCGCAGATCGAGGTGGGTCCGCTGTCGTCGGTGGAGGCGTCCCGCTGGCTGGGTCCGGACCATCCGGTCCACGGTGAGATGACGCTGGCGGAGTTGTACGCCACCCGTAACGGGACCTCACCCGACATCGCGCGGGTCGCCGAACCGGCCTTCGGACAGTACCTCTGACCCACCCGTGAACCGTCGCCGCACGGGCCGACCACGCCCGTCGTGAGCGTCCACATCCGACACGCCCGTCGTCCACCGGACGGCGGGCGTTCCTCATGCCGTCCGGCGCCTCGGCACGCCCGGCGAGGCGGCGGTCCGGAACCGGCGGTGTCGGCGGGGTTGCCATTTCGGCATCGATCATGTTAAATACTGGCAATAACAGACACGTTCGGGCAGATTCGGAAACAGTCGGGCAACGAAGTCCACATCGCAGTCCGCGACCCGCGACATCCCGGACGTGGAACGCACCTCGCAGGCAAGGAGCACAGCGAGACGATGGCGGAACACATGAAGGTCGACGTGGCAGAGGTACGCCGATACGCCGCCCGGTTGTCCGACGCGGCGGCCCGGCTCAAGGCCGACCGACCCGCACTACTGAGCCGACTGGCGATCGGCGCCGGTGAGCGCCCGGTCATCAAGTCCCGGAACGACATCAAGGTGACCCTCGGCGCCGCCCCCTACCAACACTCCGGAAGCCGCGCGGGCGAGCTCGTCGCCGACCGGCTCAAGTCCTGTGGGGACGGTTATCGGGCGGTGGAGGACGGCCTCCGCGCGCTCGGCACCGTCATGGCGAAGATGGCCGCGGCGCTGGAGGACGACGACCGGCTCACCGCCGACGAACTGAACTCCCTCGTCGAGGACCTGCACTGCGTCGTCCTCGTGGTGAACGGCCGGACCCCCGACGCGGTCGACTGGTTCGGAATGGAGCAGACATGACCACCGAGTTCGATCACCTCGACATCGACGCCCTTCTACATCTGAGCCGCACCGACGCCGAGTACGCCGGCGACATGGCCGAGCACGCCCGGGTGTTGCGGGAGATGGGCGGCCGGCTGCAGGACTCCGTGGACCTGATGCGGGGCGTCATGACCACACTGTTCGGCGACTCCGCCCTGGACCCGCAGGCACCCGAGGACGTCGAGTCGGCGGTGTGGACGGGCGAGTCCTCCGGGATGATGCGCACCGAACTGTTGCGGCTGTTCGCGGCGACGGAGTCGGCCCCGGAGGTGTTCGAGGCCAACGCCGCCGCGATGGACGACTTCTCGTCCCGGGTGACGACCACCCTCATATCCATCGACGGGCTTCACGTCAAGGCCAAGGGCGGCCCCGCCCCCGAGGCCGACACCCAGGAGGCGAGACGGATCCTCCAGGACGCCGTCACCGGGTACCTGGAGACGGCCGACGGCCTGCCACAACCGGACTTCTACCCCGGACTCAGGCAGGACGCCCCCGACGAGCCCACCGGCGACTGGACCCGCAGCTACGGAGCACCCGCCCCCACCACACCCATCCTCGAACCCGGCCACGACGGCGCGACTCCCCCGGTCACCGCCGCGCCGCCGGGCACCGACTCCGGACCGCACCTGCAGGGTGGTGTCCCGCAGACCACCGTGCCCGGGCCGGCCCCGGCACCACCACCCGTCCAGGGCACGCCCCTGGCGCCGCCGCCACCGACCACCGTGCCTCCGGTCATCGGGGCACGACCGAACCTCCCCGGACCGGGCGCCCCGACCGCCCCGCCACCACCGCGCGGCGTCCTGCCACCGGTGATCGGCAACCGTCCGCCCGCACCGGTGCCGTCACCCGCCGTTCCACCGCCCGGCCGCACGCTGCCGCCGGTCATCGGCCAACGGCCGGGCACCCCACCGCCATCGACGCCCGCCCCGATACCCCGGCCCGGTCAACCGCTTCCCCCGGTCATCGGCGGTCGCCCCGGCCCCGTCGCGCCGCCTCCGAGCGCGCCGCCCGCCACCCAGCCTCCGCCACCGCGTCCGGGGGTCTGGCCGACGACGGCGGTACGTCCGCCACTGCCCGGTCCGGGCACCGGTGGACACGTTCCCGGCGGATTCCGCCCCATCGGAGTCCCGGCGCCACCGGTCAACACCGGGCAGACCGCACCGCCCGGGGTCGCCCGGCCGGTGCCCGCCGGCACCACCGGCCCGGGCGGGATCCCGGTTCGCCCACCGGTCATCGGACCGTGGAGTGCCCGTGGCGGGAACCGCCGCGGCACGGGCAACCGGTCGGGAACCCAACCGGGCGGGCCGCGCTTCGTGATGCGGGCGACCCGGATCTCCATCACGCCGAAGTTCATGACCCCGACCGGCCAATGGCTGCCCACCCCACCCGCGCGTCCGGTCGTCGGCAGGCCGATGCCCGGCGAGGTGACCATGCGACCCACCGCCTCTCCGACTCCGGCACCGTCGGAGCGGATGCCCGGCCAACGCACCCGACGACGGTCGTGGCGGGGCGAGGCGGTCGCCGAGCGGGCGATCGGACGCGGCTCGTGGCGGCGGCGCAGGCGTGACGCCGACGGCGTCCCGATCGGCGGCAAGGCCGGTCAGGAGGTGTTCGCCGCGGCGGACACGGCCCAGACGGCGCCGGAGCCGGCGAACGAGTCCGACATCGAGTGGTTCGACGACGGGAACGCGGTACGGCCGGTCATCGGCCGCCGCGGTCCCGGTGACCACGGCGGGCGTTGACCGCCGAGGTGGCGGGACGACGTGGTCCCGCCACCACCTGTCCCAATCCGTGACGACGATCCCGAGGTTTTCATGGGCATCATGGCCGACCGCCTGAGTTCGATGGTGGTGGACGTGCGTTCACCGGACGGCCGGATCCGCGCGACGCTGCGGCATCGAGACGAACTGACCCTGTACTTCTCCGGCGACGCCTACCGGCACTACCAGGAACGCACCCTGGAGTACCAGCTCGCCCGGCTGGCCACTCTGATGTGGGTCGACTACCAGCGACAGTACGACGAGGCGGTCGCCGCAGTGGTCGGGCATCCGGTCGAGGAGGACCGGGAGAGCTGGAACGCCAACCGCCGCCGGTTCCGCGAGGAGCAGGCCGAGACCAAGGCCTCGGGCATGTCGCCGGGAAACGTCGTCTACGTCGAGAACGTCGGGATGCGCAACTGGCACGTCGTGGTACGTGACGGCACTGTCGCCCGTGTCCCGGAGGAGGAGTTCGCCGCCGAGTGCGTCGGCGCCTTCCACACCCTGATGCGCGATCACGCGGACAACATGCGGCGCCTCCGCGCCAAACACTACGGGCCGGGTTTCGCCGGCACACACCGGTCGGCATGAGGCCGACGGGAAGGAATACGACATGGCAGTCACCAGAGACGTCACCGGCGGAGACCTGTACTCACTGTGGCGGGTCGCCAACATCACGCTGCCCACGGTGGAGAAGGTCTTCGCGGACCAGTCCAACGTGGTGCACGAGTGTTCGTCGGCCGACGAGGACAAGTTCGGGCGTTGTCATTCGGAGTGGGCCAGGATCTGCCTCTCACTGGAGATAGCACTGTCCTACAACGCGGTGATGTTGAAGAGCGCGAGTGTCGGCCTGACCTTCGCCGTGAGCGAGTTCGCCTTCACCGACGGTGAGACCTCCGCCCAGATCACCTCGGCCGGACAGGAACTCATCGACATCCTGAGCGACCCGAACCTGCACGACCCGGACGACAATCTGACCGGCGACGAACGGCCCGGCCCGCCCTCGGACCCGGACGTTCCCGAAGATCACTAGGAGGTCATCATGGTCGACAACATCACCGACGAGGCGATCCTGGACGCGGCGCACGAACTCCGTCGCAAGGCCATCGAGAAGGCCAAGGACGAACGCGACGACAACCGGCCCTCCGCCTCGATGACCCAGTGGACCGGCCGCGGCCCGGGGCCCTCCGACGAGTACATCGAGGAACAGGCCGAATGGATAGTCGACGCCTTCCGGAAGTACCTGAAGCCCTTCCCGCGCGACTTCGATCCCATAATCGAGAAGATGAAGTCGGTGGAGGCGGCGTTCGGCGAGGAGGACGACTCCTTCGGCAACCCCGACCTCGGGATGATCGAGGTCTCCGCCAACTACCTCGCCCAGTGGGAGGGCGCGCTGGCAATCAGCCTGCGGGAGAACTTCCTCGGGCCGTTCCCGGTCATCGCCGCCAACCACGGCAAACTGGCGTCCTACCTGCGACTCCACATGCAGATGATGAAGTCCATCTACGAGTCGGGCCGTCAGGACGCATTGGACATCGCGGAGAAGGGCCAGGAGGCCATCGACGCGATCACCGACTGCAAGGGTTCCGATCTCAAGATCCTCCTCGCGGTGCTGATCGCGGCGGGAACTCTGATGGGGCCGGTCCTCGGCGCGGCGCAGGCGGCGCTCAGCGCGCAGCTCTTCAACGCCTCGATCATCGCCGGTTCGGTGCTCGGCGGCCCCTTCGTCAAGGAGGGCCCCACCGTCCCGCTCGGCGGCGACACCGTCGAAGAGGTCATGGACAACGTCCGGGAGGCGCTCAACAAGATCGGTGAACGGCTCGCCGAGGAGGAGGGCCATCTGCTGGAGGCCCTGAAGAAGACCCAGGGAGAGGTCTCCGACGTGGTCAGCCTGAACATGGAGGAGGCCACACCGCTGCTGCTCATGCCGCCCAAGATCATCACCGATCCGGGCGACTACACCAAGGGACTGGTCCAGTTCTCCGAAGAGGACGGTCAAGACGGCGGTGGCGGCGGCCGGGGCAGCTACGTCGGCGACGACCCGCCGGACAACTGGGACGGCGCCATCCACGACACCGGTGGCGACTCGTAGCACCCGGCATCGGAGCCGACCGGTCCGGGCCGGGACCGCCGTCGGCGGTCCCGGCCCGGTTCACGTCTCCCTGACGACCTCGCCTGCGGCGAGGCGTTCCACGCCCGACCGGTGAAACCCACACGAACACAGAACCGGGCGACGGTGGGCACTCCTGCGGGAGTACGCCCGCGAAAACCGAGGAAAGCCGATATTCAGATGTTGACACCGGATCGAACCGGGCGTAATCTCACACGAAACCAAATGGAAACGGCGGTGAAACCAACTCATGTACGCGGAGGAACGGCAGCAGGAGATCCTGCGACGGGCACGCACCGACGGCCGCGTCGATGTCATGACGCTGGCCGAGGAGCTGGGTGTCACCGCCGAGACCGTGCGCCGGGATCTCACCGTGCTGGAACGCGCCGGGGTACTGCGGCGCGTCCACGGCGGAGCGATACCGATCGAACGCATCGGCTTCGAACGCGCGGTCGCCACCCGTGACACGGTGCTGACCGCCGAGAAGGAGCGCATCGCCAAGGCGGCCCTCGCCGAGGTACCCGAGGCGGGGGCGATCATCCTCGACGCCGGCACCACGACCGCGCGACTGGCGCAACTGCTGCCGGCCGACCGCGAACTGACCGTCATCGTCAACTCCCCCGCCCTGGCGACCCTGCTGGGTCCCCGTGGCAACCTCACCGTCCTTCTGCTGGGCGGGAGGGTCCGGGGCAAGACACTGGCCACCGTGGACGACTGGGCGCTGCGCCCCCTCGAAGACCTGTACGTCGACGTGGCGTTCATGGGCACCAACGGCTGCACCGCCGAGCGCGGCCTCACCACCCCCGACCAGGCCGAGGCTGCCGTCAAGCGGGCGATGATCGCCGCGGCGCGCCGGGTGGTGCTGCTGACCGACCACACCAAGATCGGGACCGACCACATGGCACGGTTCGGACGACTGTCCGACCTGGACGTCCTGATCACCGACACCGATCTCGATCCGGAGCTGGGCGCCGAACTCGACGCCTCCGGCGTGAGGCTGGTGCAGGCATGATCGTCACCGTCACGCTCAACCCCAGTCTCGACCGGGCCATGGACATCGAGACGCTGCACCGCGGCCGGGTCATCCGCGCCACCGGCACCCACCTGGATCCCGGCGGCAAGGGCGTCAACGTCTCCCGGGCCCTGATCGGCAACGGCATCGCCTCCCGGGCGATCATCCCCAGCGGCGGAGCCGAGGGCGACCAACTCGTCCGACTGCTCGCCGAGGAGGGAGTGGACCTCCGTGCCGTACCGATCGGCGGGAGGACCAGGTCGAACGTCACCCTCGTGGAGGCGGACGGCGTGGTCACCAAGATCAACGAGTCCGGACCCGAGTTGTCGGCCACCGAACTCGACGCCCTCATCGACCACGCGCTGTCGGCCGGCCGGGACGCCCGGTGGCTGGTGCTCTGCGGCCGGATGGCGCCGGGCATGACCACCGCCGACTTCGGGCGGCTGTGCGCACGGCTGACCGCCACCGGTGTTCCACTCGCGGTCGACACCAGCGGACCACCCCTGCTGGCCGCCGCCGAAGCCGGCGCGGCCCTGCTCAAACCCAACCGGCACGAACTGTCCGAGGCGGTGGGCGGTCCGCTGTCCACCGCCGACGACGTACTCGCCGCAGCGCAACGGCTGCGTACCCTGGGCGCCGGCACCGTCCTGGCCAGCCTGGGCTCCCGGGGAGCGGTCCTCGCCGCTCCCGACGGCGCCTGGTTCGGCACCCCTCCCCCCGTTCCGGCGCGTTCCACAGTGGGCGCCGGTGACGCGATGCTGGCGGGATTCCTCGCCGCGGGCGCCGCCGGACCCGAGGCCCTCACCGAGGCCCTCGCCTGGGGTTCGGCCGCCGCCGGACTGCCCGGCAGCCGGATGCCCACTCCGGCCGACCTGCACCGCGACGGCGTCCGGGTGACGCCCATCGGCAGCGCGGCGCCCCACACCCCCGACCGAGTCAGAAGTTAGCCCTCGCGGCCCTCCGCCGCACCCCCGAGGAAGACACTCCCATGTCGAGCGAATACACCCCACCCGTACAAGGCACCGGATTCAAGGCCACCGTGCAACGCATCGGCGGCCACCTCGCGGGCATGGTCATGCCCAACATCGGCGCGTTCATCGCCTGGGGCCTGATCACCGCGCTGTTCATTCCCACCGGCTGGCTCCCCAACGAGGAGTTCGGCGCCCTCGTCGACCCGATGGTGAAGGTCCTGCTGCCCGTCCTCATCGGATACACCGGCGGCCGCCTGGTCCACGGTCAGCGCGGCGCCGTGGTCGGTGCCGTCGCCACCATGGGCATCGTCGTGGGCGCCGACATGCCCATGTTCCTGGGCGCCATGCTCATCGGCCCGCTGGCCGCGTACGTGCTGCGCCTGTTCGACGGCCTCGTCCAGGACCGGGTCCGTCCCGGCTTCGAGATGCTGGTCGACAACATGTCGGCGGGCGTCATCGGCGCGGGTGTGGCACTGCTCGGCAACTGGGGCATCGGCCCGGTCATGCAGGCCATCGCCTCGGCCGCCGAAGCGGGCGCCAACTGGATGATCGAGCACGGCCTGCTGCCGCTGGTGTCGGTGGTCGTGGAACCGGCCAAGGTGCTGTTCCTCAACAACGCCATCAACCACGGCGTGTTCACCCCGATCGGTACCGCGCAGGCCGCCGAGACCGGGCAGTCGATCATGTTCATGATCGAGAGCAACCCCGGCCCCGGGCTGGGACTGCTGATCGCCTTCTGGATGTTCGGTCCCCGCCGGCTGCGCCCCAGCGTCCCCGCCGCCGGGATCATCCACTTCCTGGGCGGAATCCACGAGATCTACTTCCCCTACGTGCTGATGAAGCCCCGGCTGATCCTGGCCGTCATCGCCGGTGGCGCCACCGGGGTGGGCACCTTCCTGATCACCGGCGCCGGCCTGGTCGCCGCACCGTCCCCCGGCAGCATCTTCGCCTACCTTCCGGTCATGACCCCCGGCGGCTGGTGGGGAACCCTGCTGGGCATCGTGCTGGCCACCGCGGCATCGTTCCTGGTGGCGGCGGCCCTGATGGGATTCGGCCGGGTCGCCCGGCGCGAGGAGGCGGCCGAAGCCGCCGCCGCCGAGGCCGAGTCGGCACAGGCGACCGACCACACCGACGACGCGGGTGCCGCACCCGCGCGTTCCTGACCTCGACGAGGAGGACGACATGTCAATCCAGGGCAACGACGTCAAGAAGATCATCGTGGCGTGCGACGCGGGCATGGGCAGCAGCGTGATGCTGGCGAGCCAGCTCCGGCGCCAACTGGCCAAACAGGACGTCACCGTCGCTCACACGCCGGTCAACTCGATCCCGGCCGACGCCGACGTCGTGGTGTGCCACCAGGGTCTGGCCGACCGGGCGAGGAAGAGCGCCCCCGGCAAGACCATCATCCCGGTGCAGGTGTTCATCGGCGACCCGGCCGTCAACCGCCTGATCGCCGCGGTCAAGGGCGGCGGTGCGATCGATGGCTGACCCCGCGGTGTTGCGCCGGCACGCGATCCGGCTGCACGAGACGGCCCCGGACCGGGACTCGGCGATCCGGATCTGCGGAGAGGTGCTGGCCGACGTCGGTGCCGTCTCACCGGCCTACACGGCCGCGATGCTGGAACGTGAACGGTCGATCTCCACCTACGTCGGCGAGGGTGTGGCCATACCCCACGGCACCCTGGCGTCCAAGGAGGACGTCCACGGCGACGCGATCGCCGTGGTCAGGTTCCCGGACGGCGTCGACTGGGACGGGCAACCGGTCCGGGTCTGCGTGCCGATCGCCGCGCGCGGCGACGGCCACGTGGCCCTGCTGTCCGCGCTGGCGGCGATCCTGCTCGACCCCGAGGCCGCCCGGGCGCTACGTGACGCCGAGGACCCCGACGACGTGATCCGGCTACTGGAGCCGGTCGGAAAGGAGACCACCACATGAAGGTCGTGCGATTCCACTCCCCCGGTGACATCCGGATCGAGGCCGCACCGGAACCGGTGCCCGGTCCGGGGGACGTCAAGATCCGCGTCGCCGCGTGTTCCACCTGCGGCACCGACGTGAAGATCTCCCGGTTCGGCCACCACCACATCGTCCCGCCCCGCGTCATGGGACACGAGATCGCCGGTGAGGTCGTCGAGGTCGGCGAACAGGTCACCGGCTTCGGTGTGGGAGACATGGTGCAGGTGATCGCCGCCATCCCCTGCGGCGACTGCGCGGAATGCCGGCGCGGCCGCATGACGGTCTGCCCGAACCAGGAGTCGATGGGCTACCACTACGACGGCGGATTCGCCGAGTACATGGTCGTCCCCGCCAAGGTGCTGGCCGTCGACGGCCTGAACCGGATCCCCGAGGGTCTGTCGGCGGCCGAGGCGTCCGTGGCCGAACCACTCGCCTGTGTCCTCAACGGACAGGAGTTGGCGGGTGTCGGTGAGGGCGACGACGTCGTGGTGATGGGCGCCGGTCCGATCGGTTGCCTCCACGTCCGGCTCGCCCGCGCCCGCGGCGCCGCCCGCGTGTTCCTGGTCGACCTCAGCCGTCACCGCCTCGACCTCGCCGCCGACCTCGTCAAACCCGACGCGGCGATCTGCGGGGCCGAGACCGACATCGTGACCGCCGTGGCCGAACTGACCGAGGGCCGCGGCGCCGACGTGGTGATCACCGCCGCGGCCTCCGGCACCGCGCAGGAACAGGCACTCCGCATCGCCGCGCGAAGCGGCCGGATCAGCTTCTTCGGCGGACTCCCCAAGGACGACCCGACGATCACCTGCGACTCCAACCTCGTGCACTACCGGGAACTGACCATCGTGGGCGCCAACGGTTCCAGCCCCGCCCACAACGCCGCCGCGCTCCGGCTCATCGCCTCCGGCGAGGTGCCGGTCGCGGACCTCATCACGCACCGTCTCCCCCTCGACCGCGCCCTGGAGGCGTTCGACGTCGTCGCGAGGGGCGAGGCGATCAAGGTCACGATCGAACCGTGACGACCGTCCCCCGAAGTGATCAGGAGCAGACATGATCGAAAGGACAGTCCAGGTCGGATCCCCCGGCGGACTCCACGCCCGCCCGGCGGCCCTGTTCGTGGCCGCTGCCGCCGCCGCACCGGTGGAGGTCACCATCCGCACCGCCGACAAACCCGCCGTCCCCGCGCGCAGCATGCTCGCGGTGCTGGCGTTGGGAGCACGCCGGGGGACCGAGGTCACGATCGCCGCCGACGGGCCGGAGGCCGAGGCGGTGGTGGACGACCTGGCCGCGCTCGTCGCCGGTGACCTGGAAGCCGAGACCACCGATGCCTGACCGACTCACCGGAATCGGTGTGAGCCCCGGCCTGGCGGGTGGCCCGGTCTACCGGATGCCGGATCCGGTGACGCTTCCCGCCGCCGCACCGGTCTCCGACGTGGCCGCCGAGCGGAAACGGGCGACGGCGGCCCTGACCCTGGTCGCCGACGACCTGACCCGCCGCGCGGAGGCCGCCGACGGCGCCGCGGGTGACGTGCTGCGGGCGCAGGCGATGATGGCCGCCGACCCGATGCTGTCGTCCGACGTCGCGGCACGGGTGGAGGCGGGAACCGACGCGCCACACGCCATCGACGAGGTCTTCGAGGGGCATCGGGCCGCGTTCGCGGCCGCCGGTGGTGTGCTGGCCGAACGGGTCGCCGACCTGGACGACCTGCGGGCGCGCGCCGTGGCCGCGTGCCTGGGCGTGCCACCGCCGGGCGTTCCGGACCCCGGGGAGCCGTTCGTGCTGGCCGCGGTCGACCTGTCGCCCGCCGACACCGCCGGACTCGATCCGGCGAGGGTGCTGGCGCTGGTGACCGAGCAGGGCGGCCCCACCAGTCACACCGCGATCCTCGCGCGGGCGGCGGGCATTCCGGCCGTGGTGCGTTGCGCGGGCGTGACGGGCGTGGCCGACGGCACCCGGATCACCGTGGACGGTGGGAACGGCGCGGTGGAGGTCGACGTGACGGCCGAGGCGGTGGCGTCGGCCCGGGAGGCCGAGGTCACGCGCCGCGCAGCGCTCTCGACGGTCACCGGACCGGGCCGGACCGCCTGCGGCCACCGGGTGGCGCTGCTGGCCAACATCGGTGCGGCCGGCGACGCCACCGGCGACGCCGAGGGGGTCGGCCTGTTCCGCACCGAGCTGATGTTCCTCGATCGGGCCACGGCCCCGTCGTTCGACGAACAGGTGTCCGGTTACGGCGAGGTGTTCGCGGCCTGGCCCGACATGCCCGTGGTGGTGAGGACCCTGGACGCCGGGGCCGACAAGCCGCTGCCGTTCCTGACGCAGCCGGGAGAACCGAACCCGGCGCTGGGGGTGCGGGGGCTGCGGACCGCACGCCGGGCGCCGCAACTGCTCACCGACCAGCTCCACGCCGTGGCGGCGGCGGCACACACGGCCTCCGCCCGTGTGAAGGTCATGGCGCCCATGGTGTCGACCGTGGCGGAGGCCGTCGAGTTCGCCGAGGCGGCCCGCGCCGCGGGTGTCACCGAGGTCGGGGTGATGGTGGAGGTTCCCGCCGCCGCCTTGCAGGCCGCCCGGCTGCTGGAGGTCGTGGACTTCCTCAGCATCGGCACCAACGACCTCAGCCAGTACACCTTCGCCGCCGACCGGATGGCGGGTGAACTGGCCGACCTGCTCGATCCGTGGCAGCCGGCGCTGCTGGAACTGATCGCGATGTGTGCCCGGGCCGGTACCGCCGCCGGGAAGCCGGTGGGCGTGTGCGGTGAGGCGGCGGCCGACCCCCGGCTGGCTCCCGTGCTGGTCGGCCTCGGCGTCACGAGCCTGTCGATGTCGGCGGCCGCGCTGGCACCGGTGCGGGCGGCGCTGGCCGGTCACACGCTGGCGCGGTGCCGGGAACTGGCGGAGGCGGCACTCCACGGCGCCCCACCCCCCTGAACCGCTTGGTCCCCGCCGGATCGCGCTTGGTCCCCGCAGGATTCGGACAAACAGTCGAATAGAGCGCAAAACGGGCGCCATAGTGGCCGGTTCGCCAACCGGGCGGGGACCAAGGGGGCCGGGGAGCGACCGGGCGGGGACCAAGGGGTCAGAGCGCCGAATCGGATGGGCGGAGCGGGGGGTCAGGCGGTGAAGGCGTTCCGGGTCTGCTCCGGGGTCTTGTCGGGCCGCATCCGCCGGAACCTAGGGAAGCGGAGCCTGCCGTCGTCGGTGACCGTGCCGTAGTCGAGCTCCACGACGACGTCGGGCCGCACCCATGTCGCCCCTCGCCGGTCCTCGGAGGACAGTCCGGTGGCGAACGGCGGGTCGTCGGCCACCAGCGGCCGCAGCGCGGCCAGCAGCCGGGTCTCGTCGGCGACTCCGATACCGCCACCGACGCGTCCCCGGAACCGCAGCCGCCCGTCCGCGCGCTGCTCTCCCACCAGCAGGGCGCCCAGTTCCCGTTTCCGCCGCCGCCAGCCGCCCACCACCAGGTCGACCGTCTTCACGGGTTTCACCTTGATCCAGTCGCGGCTCCTGACGCCCGGCCGGTACGGCGAGTCCCGGCGTTTGGCGACCACTCCCTCCAACGCGTTGTCCATGGCCGCATCGAGGGCGGTCGGGCCGTCGGTCAGATAGCCGGGCGTCTGCCAGGCCGGACCGGACAGTTCCAGGTCCTCCAGGAGTTCGCGCCGGGCCGTGTAGGGCAGGCCCCGCAGGTCGTTCCCGTCGAGCCACAGTAGGTCGAACACGATGTAGGTGGCGGGGACCGCCGTGACCAGGCGGGCGACCTGGGCCGGGTCACCGGTGTGCATGCGCTCGATGATCCGGCCGAAGGAGACCCGTCCGGCGTCGTCGAGGCTGATCAGCTCTCCGTCGAGGACCGCGTCGGGCACCTCCCGGGCCAACCCGTCCAGTTCCGGGAACGCCGTGGTGATCTCGCGCCCGGTACGGCTGGCCAACCGCCACCGTCCGGACGCGGAGCGGCCGACGGCCCGGATGCCGTCCCACTTGTACTCATAGGCCCACGCCGGTCCCACCGGCAACTCACCGGAGACCGCGAGCATGGGCGCGAAGCTGTCGACGGGCACGGGCAGATGCTACGAATCCAGGCGTGACGCCACCCCGAGATCACGACTTCTCGCACTTCGGAGGCCGTGTCGGTGCACCATTTCGATATGCGCGCCATCTGGAACGGCGCTGTGTCGTTCGGACTCGTCTCGATCGCGGTGAAGGCGTATTCCGCGACCGAGGACAAGGACGTGCGGTTCCACCAGGTGCACCGCACCGACGGCGGCAGGGTCCGGTACCGGCGGGTCTGCGAACTCGACGGTCAGGAGGTCGAGTACGGCGACATCGCCAAGGGCTACTCCCTGAAGAACGGCGAGACGATCATCCTGGAGCCGGAGGACTTCGAGAAGCTGCCACTGCCGACGACCCACGTCATCGAGGTCCTGGAGTTCGTGCCCGAGGAGGCGATCGACTCGGTGCGCTACGCCAAGTCGTACTACCTGGAGCCCAGCGCCGCCGCCAAGCCCTACGTGCTGCTGCGTGACGCCCTGACCGACTCCGGCGTCGTGGCCGTGGTCAAGGTGGCCCTGCGGCAACGCGAGCAGTTGGCGACGCTGCGGCGCTATCAGGACGTGCTGGTGTTGAACACGATGATGTGGCCCGACGAGGTCCGGCAGCCGAAGTTCGAGGCGCTGGAACAGGACATCGAGGTGTCCGATCGCGAGCTCGACATGGCCAAGTCGCTGATCGACCAGATGACCTCCGAGGAGTTCGACGACTCGCAGTACCACGACGACTACCGGGAGGCCCTGAACCGGCTCATCGACGCCAAGATCGAGGGCGACGAGTCCCTGGAGGTCCCCGAGGCGGCGCCCAAGGCCGAGGTGATCGACCTGATGTCGGCCCTGCAGGCGAGTGTGAAACGCGCCAAGGCCACCAGGGGCGAACCCGACGAGGACGAGTCCACCGGCCGCACGAAGAAGAAGACCGCGAGGAAGTCGACGAAGAAGACCGCGAAGAAGGCGGCGAAGAAGTCCGCCAAGTCGGGGACCAAGGGCGACGAACGGCCACGGCGAAAGGCCGGCTGATGCCCCGCTTCTACGACGGTGAACCGTGCTGGGTGGAGTTGTACGCCAACGACACCGACGCCGCCGCCGCGTTCTACACGGATCTCTTCGGCTGGCGGACCGAACCGGTCACCGACCGCACCGGGCACTACCGGGCGATCAGTGTCGACGGGGACGAGTTCGGCGGCATCACCTCGCGACTGGCCGGAAACGTACCCGAGTGGCTGCCGTTCTTCAAGGTCGCCGACGTGGGCGCCACGATCGTCGCGGTGACGGCCGCCGGCGGCGCGACCGAGTTCGGGCCGGACCACGCGCCCGGAATGCCGGTCATGGCGTTGTTCCGCGACCCGGCGGGTGCGCGTTTCGGGGTGACGCGCGCGGGTGAGCACGGCGGTGCCCGCTGTTGGCACTCCGACGGGGCACCCAGCCACTTCACGTTGTTGAGCCGGGACCCGGGGCAGCTCGACTTCTACCGGGCGGTGTTCGACTGGCGCAGCGAACCGTTGCGCGCCCGGTCCGCAGACCTGCTGCTGACCGCGGCCAAGTCCGGTGAGTCCTTCGGGAAGCTGCACGTGCTGGGTGAGGCGGTGCCGTACGACGTCCCGATCCGCTGGGTCCACGACTTCCTGGTGGGCGACGTGGACGCCGTGGCGGCGGCCGCCGAACGGCTCGGCGCGTCCCTCGACTACGGGCCCGCGCAGGTGCCCGGCATCGGCCGGATCGCGTTCCTGACCGACCCCGCAGGGGCCGGTTTCGGTGTCGCCACACCGGAGTGAGGCGTCACCGGCGGGCGAGGCCCCGCGACACGCCGGCACGCGGACCGCGCGAATCGCCGGAGGCGACACGTCATCGCGCGCGACCGGCGAGGATGTCGGCCTTCCGGTCGAGGTATCGGCGTTCCGGGATGCTGGTGGTCATCCGGGCCGCCGACCGGTACGACTCGACTGCCGCGTCGGTGTCCCCTGCCATCTCCCACAGGTGGGCGCGTACCGCGTGGAGGCGGTGGCCCCGGGCCATCCGGGGGTCGTCGGCCAGTGGCGCGAGCAGGGCCAGGCCCGCCGCGGGCCCGTGCGCCATCGCCACGGCGATCGCCCGGTTGAGGGTGACCATCGGGTTGTCCTGCAATCCTTCGAGGACCCCGTAGAGTGCCGCGATCTGTTCCCAGTCGGTGGTCTCGGCCGAGTCGGCCTCGTCGTGCAACGCCGCCACGGCGGCCTGCAGCGAGTAGGGTCCCGGTGGTCCGGCGGCGAACGCCTCGGTCACGAGGCCGGTCCCCTCGTCGATCAGTCCCCTGTTCCAGAGTGTCCTGTCCTGTTCGCCGAGTGGGACGAGGTCGCCTCGGGCGTCCACCCGCGCCCCGCGGCGCGCGTCGGTCAGCAGCATGAGTGCCAGCAGCCCGGTCACCTCGCCGTCGCCCGGGAGCAGCCCGCGCAGCATCCGGGTCAGCCGGATCGCCTCCCCGGACAGGTCGGTCCGGGTGAGCGCGTCGCCGCTGGTGGCGGTGTGGCCCTCGTTGAACACCAGGTACAGGACGTGGAGTACGGCGGCCAGCCGTGCCGGGCGGTCGGCCTCGGGCGGCATCCGGAACGGCTGCCCCGATCTCCTGATCCGTTGCTTGGCGCGGCTGATCCGTTGTCCCATCGTGGATTCGGGCACCAGGAACGCCCTGGCGACCTCGCCGGTGGTGAGGCCACCCACCGCGCGCAGCGTCAGCGCGACCTGGGCGTCCACGGTGAGCGCCGGGTGGCAGCACATGTACAGCAGGATCAGCGTGTCGTCGCCGCCGGCCGGCGCATCGGCTCCCGGCGACAGGAACTCCTCGGGCAACACCTGGGCGGCGACGGTGTCCTCCCTGCGCCGGCGCGCCTGCTCGCTACGCAGCAGGTCGGTCATCCGACGGGAGGCGACGGTGATGAGCCAGCCGCGCGGCGAGTCGGGGATCCCCTCGGACGGCCACTGCCGGGAGGCGGCCAGCAGTGCCTCCTGGACGGCGTCCTCGGCGGTGCCGAAGTGGCCGAACCGGCGGGTCAACGCACCGAGCACGTGCGGGGTGTGTTCGCGGAGGAGCCGCTCGACGACGGCGTCCGAGGCGGATTCCATCACACGTCCAGGCTGCCGGTGGTCGTCATGACCGGCCTGACCGCCACGGCGCCGGGCAGCCCACTGACGAGCCGCGCCGCCAGGTGGGTGGCCCGGTCGTAGGATTCACAGTCCACAATGCCGAAAGCTACCAGGCGTCGTCCGGGTTCGTCGAGTTCCCCGTCGCGGGCGAGAACGCCCGCCGCGCCGGTGCTCAACGTGCGGGTGTGGCCACCGTCGGCCAGCTCGACGAGATGTACCAGTTCCCCGGAGGCGGTGAGCCGGTCACGGATCCGGTCGGTCAGTTCCGGCGCGGCCTCGGCGTACGCCAACAGCGCGAATCTCACGGTTCCTCCTCGATCGTGGAGGCGGCCGGGGGTGGCCGCCTCCACCGAGACGTCGGAACCGGGCGACGTCCTTCGACAGGCGTCAGCCGAACGGGGCGAAGATCTTCGTGAACTCGTACTCGGACTGCGCGATGCCACTGCACACCGGGCTGACCCCGCCCCCGGGGCAGTCGCCGTTGTCGCGTCCCACCGACCAGAATCCGATGAAGCCGATCCGGTTGGCCTGTGCCCAGTTCAGCAGGGCGCGCGCGTGGGCCTGTGTGGTGGTCATGCCGGTGTCGTTGCGGCCGATCATGGGTGTGACACCGAGCATGGCGTTGAGTTCGGCGGTGGACTTGCCGGGCCAGATGGCGCCGAGTTGTCCACGGGTCGCCTCGGCGGCGTCGATCATGGCCGCTCCCCAGTCGCCGGAGTAGCCGAAGTTCATCAGCATGGGGTTGACCAGGGGTTCGAGTCCCTTCGCGGCGGCGTCCTGGAGGACCTGCACCGAGTACGGGTCCATGCCGTAGTCCTGGCCCTGTACGCGCATGGTGTAGCCGACGGAGGTGCCGCGTTCGTCGACCAGCCGCTTGAGGGCGGTGTTGACCATCGCGTGCGGGATGGGCGCCTCGACGTCGATGTCGAGATGCCGGGCGCCGGTGGCGTCCAGGACGGCGCTGTACGCCTCGTACAGGGCGTCGGCGCTGCCGCACACGTGTTCCAGGTACGGGCCGAGCGCGCCACCGGACGCGATGACCACGTCACCGCCCATGGCACGGAGCGCGTCGATCTCCCCGATGATCCGTGGATCGTCCAGGTCGATGGTGCCGCCCCACTTCGGGTCGCAACCGGAGTGGGAGCCCAGGACGAATGCGAGCGTGAAGTGGGTGACGCCGGTCGCGGCGGCGACCTCGGTCAGGCGGGGTTCGGACATGGTGATGTCGATGTAGGGGGCGTAGGTGATGTCGGAGGCCGTGGGGGCGGGTTCGGCGACGGCGGCGACGGGCGTGAGTACGGTCGCGGCGGCCAGCACGGCCAGGGCGTGGCGGAGCATGTCTCCTCCTTTGGCATCGGTGCCGGATGACACCAAAAGTAAGGATTATTTGCAGTCAGCGAACCACATGGAATCGACATATGCAAGTGGCTCTTGTTCCGTGTGAGTGCTCGCCCCGCTCCTCGCCCGCCCGCCGATCGATTACGGTGAAGCCGTGGATGACATGGCAGTGATCGTCACCGGCGTCTCCGGCAGCGGCAAGACCACCATCGGCAAGCTGCTCGCCGCCCGGATGGGGTGGCGCTTCGGCGACGCCGACGACTTCCACTCCCCCGAGAACATCGCCAAGCTCAGCCACGGACACCCGCTCACCGACGAGGACCGCGACCCCTGGCTCGACGCCATCGGCGACTGGCTCGACGCCCGGCACTCCGAGGACGTCTCACTCGTCCTGGCGTGTTCGGGTCTCAAACGCAAGTACCGTGAGCGGTTGCGCGCCGGCCGGCCGCAGGTGCGGCTGGTGTACCTGCACGGCAGTCGGCAGGTGATCGCCACCCGGCTCGCACAGCGGCACGGCCACTACATGAAGGCGCACATGCTGGAGGGACAGATCGCCGACCTGGAGGAACCCGGCCCCGACGAACCCGTCGTCACCGTCGACGTCGCCACCACCCCCCAGCAGATCGTCGCCGAGATACAGACCGCATTGGACCTGCCCACTCCGCCCGCACCATGACGGTCATTCCCCCACAACCGTCGTGAAAGCCCCATAACCTCACGGCCACATCGGATCCGGCATCACCATCCACCGCGGACCGGGCGTAGTCTCGTCGATGTGATCCCGCCGCACCAGCTCGTCACCGACCACACGGTCCTGTCGGTGGTCGTCGGCTCACGCGCGTACGGACTGGCCGACTCCGACAGCGACTTCGACCGGCGGGGGGTGTACGCGGCCCCGACGAGCAGCTGGTGGGGTTTCGACAAACCGCCCACCCATGTGGACGGACCGGATCCGGAACGGTTCTCCTGGGAACTCGAACGCTTCCTCGGACTGGCGCTCGCCGCCAACCCCACGGTACTGGAGTGCCTGTGGTCACCGATCGTCGAACACTGCGACACGATCGGCGAGGAGCTGCGCGCGCTCCGGGGGAGACTCGTGTCACGCGAGGTGTACCGCACCTTCCTCGGCTACGCCAACTCACAGGTCGACCGGCTCAGCACCGCCATGACGGCACGCGACTGGAAACAGACCATGCACATGCTGCGCCTGCTCATCAGCGCCCGGCACTTCCTCGCCACCGGGGAACCGCTGGTGAACGTGGCCGCGTACCGCGACAAGCTGCTCGCCGTCCGGCACGGCGAGGTGCCCTGGGCCACCGTGCAGCGATGGCGTGACGAGCTGGCCGCCGCCGCCGAGGCGGCGCGGTCGGCCACCCGGCTGCCGGCACGCCCCGACCGGGCCGCCGCCGAGCGACTGCTGATCGAGGTCCGCCGCATCCGGCTGTGACGCCTACCAGAAGAACGCCCTCCCCACACGCGAACCCGGGCTTCCGAAAAGACGGATTCCCGACAGCACCCGTTTGGGATGATCTGCGGTGATATCACCGAAACGCGCAGTCACCACTGTCGTGGATCGGCAGGTAAACCCGCTTTCGAGGTGGTAAACCTCAGATATGACTATGGCGAGTCCCGGGGGGCTCGCCCTGATGGCCAGGGGGGGCACACCATGGCGACTACACGTCCGGCGACGGTGGAAGTAGAAACCACGATGCGTTTCGTCGCGCCAGACTTCACCACCATCAACGTGCGAGCCAGCATGCGTTACGACCAGGGCGACCCGTACGCCGTCCACGTCGTGTTCCACCCGAGCAACATCGACGCCGAGCAGGTGAGCTGGTCGTTCGCCCGCGAACTGCTCGCGACCGGACTCGTCGAACCGGCCGGTATCGGCGACGTGCGGGTGTGGCCGTGGTCCACACCCCGCGGCGACGCGATCGCGCTGGCGCTGTCGTCTCCCGACGGCAACGCGCTGTTCGAGATCTCTCGCAGCCTGGTGTCGCGCTTCCTCAGACGCAGCTACGCACTCGTACCCAAGGGGAAGGAGCCCGAGACCCTCAACGTCGACTCGGCGGTGGCCAGACTCCTCGCCGAACGCTGACCGGGGCCGGGCGTGTCCGGACGACCGGGCACGCCCACGCCGATCCGGGGATAACCGCGCGACCCCCGACACCGCCACCAGTTCCGGCAGCATCCCCTTCACCGCCTCGATCTGCGGGGCCAGTTCCCGGTCCACCATCATCGAAGGAACCTCCGACCTGATCCGGTCACGTACCGCGCCGGTCGCCTCCCCGGGCGCGGCGACGTCCGACCGAAGGTCGAGGCCCTGCGCACCACACAGCAACTCGATCGCCAACACCGCCCGGGTGTTGTCGATGACCTCGTGCGCCTTGCGTACCGCGTGCCATCCCATCGACACGTGGTCCTCCTGGTTGCCGGACGTCGGAATCGTGTCCACACTGGCCGGATGGCACAACACCTTGTTCTCGCTGACCAGGCTCGCCGCGGTGTACTGCGCCAGCATGAAACCGGAGTTGGTTCCCGCGTCGGGCGCCAGGAACGGCGGAAGGCCCCGGGAGGTGGCCGGGTCCAGCATCCGGTAGACGCGGCGCTCGGCGATGCTGGCCAGCTCCGCCACCGCCATGGCCAGCGCGTCGGCGGCGAACGCGATCGGCTGCCCGTGGAAGTTCCCGGTACTCATGACCTCGAAGCCGTCACCGGTCTCGTCGCGCACCACGACCGGGTTGTCCACGATGGAGGACAGCTCGACGCTCAGCACGCGGCGGCAGTGCGCGATCAGGTCCCGCGCCGAACCGTGCACCTGAGGCGCGCAGCGCAGCGCGTAGGAGTCCTGCACCGCGTGGTCGGAGAACCGGTGGCTCGCCAGCAACGGGCTTCCCGCCAGCAGCTCCCGGAGGTTCGACGCCGAGTCGAGCTGGCCGGGGTGCGGCCGGATCACCTGGACCCGGGCGTCGTAGGCCCGGTCGGTGCCGAACAACGCCTCCACGCTCACCGCGCACGCGATGTCCGCGACCCGGCACAACTCCTCGGCGGCCACGATCGCCAACGCGAGGACGGCCTGCATGGGCTCGGTCCCGTTGATGAGCGACAACCCCTCCTTCGGCTCCAGCTCCAGGGGGGTGAGGCCGTACTCGGCGAGGACCTCGGCGGCGGGGCGGCCCTGCGGACCGTCTCCGGGCGCACGCAACCGCCCCTCACCGATGAGCGGAAGGGCCAGGTGGGCGAGCTGCGCCAGGTCTCCCGACGCCCCCACCGACCCCTTCGACGGGATCACGGGCAGCAGGTCGTGTTCCAGCAGCGACAGCAACATGGCCGGCAGGTCGATGCGGACCCCGGAGTACCCGGCGGACAACGTCCGTGCCCGCAGCAGCAGGAGCGCCCGCACCACCTCGGGTGGCAGCGGGTCACCGGTGGCGGCGGCGTGGCTGCGCAGGATGCCGACCTGGAGCCTGGCCAGGTCGTCGGCGCCGATGGTGGTGTCGGCGAGGGCGCCGAAGCCCGTCGTGACCCCGTAGACGACGTCCTTCCGCCGGACCGCCTCGGTGACGACACCACGGGCGGGAGCCATCCGTTCGGCGAGCCCGGCGGCCAGGGACACGCGGGCTCGACGGTGAGCCACGTCGGCGACGTCTTCGATGCTGAAGCCGTCGCCCGTCAACTGAAGATCACGCATAGGCCGACCCTAACCCCCGTTCAGCCGCCACCGACAACCCGCCTTGGGTGGTGGGAGGTCCGGCGGAAAACGGACGGAAGAGCGTGTTCGAGGCACGTCGGCGCGCCACCCGATGCGGCAGAAGGGGTGGGCGGGAAGCGGACGGGGGCGGCCGGGCGCCGCCCCCACGGTGTCACTCGGGGAGGACGACGGGCTGCGGCGCCTCCGGGCCGGTGTAGCGGGCACGCGGGCGGATGATCTTGGAGTCGCGGGCCTGCTCCAGCACGTTGGCGCTCCATCCGACCATGCGGCTGGCCGCAAAGGTCGGGGTGAACATGTCGCGCGGCACGCCGCACTGCTCCATCACGACACCGGCGTAGAACTCCACGTTGGTGTACAACTTGCGGCCCGGCTTCAACTCGGCCAGGATGTCCACGACCTTGCGCTCCACCTGCTTGGCGAAATCGACGAGGTCACCGCCCAGCTCGGTCGCGACGTCGCGCAGCATGAGCGAGCGCGGGTCGTCGGTGCGGTAGACCGCGTGGCCGAATCCCATGATCCGCTCACCGCCCTCGACGCGCCCACGCACCCAGGAGTCGATCTTGTCGGGCGTGCCGATCTCCTCCAGGGCCGCCAACGCCCGGCTCGGGGCGCCGCCGTGCAACGGGCCCGACAGGGAACCGATCGCGCCGACCAGGCACGCGCCGACGTCGGCGCCGGTGGAGGCGATGACGCGCGCGGTGAAGGTCGAGTTGTTGAAACCGTGGTCGACCGTCGAGATCAGGTACTTCTCGATCGCCGCGGCGTGCCGGGGCGTCGGCTCCGCACCGGTCAGCATGTACAGGTAGTTCGCCGCGTAACCCAGGTCGTCTCGCGGGGCCACCGGCTCCTGCCCCGAACGCAACCGGTACAGCGCGGTCAGGATGGTCGGCACGATCGCGCACGCGAACAGCACGTCGTCCGCACGCTCGGCCTCGTCGGTGTCGAGCAGGGGCCGCATGCCGCGATCCGCCGCCGCGAAGGACAACGCGGTCCGCAGGCCGTCCAGCGGCTTCGCGCCCGCCAACGACGGCAACAACGCCGACAACTGCGGGCTCAGATGGCGCAGGGGGCGCACTCGGGCGACGAACGCGTCACGTTCGGCGGGCGTGGGCAGCGTGCCGTGGAACATCAGGTGCCAGACGTCTTCGAAGCCGCACTTCTCGGCCAACTCCACCGCCGAATACTGGCGGTAGTGGTAGAAGCCCTCATCACCGCGGACGTCACCGATCTCGGTATCGGTGACCACAACCCCGGCAAGTCCACGGGGCACATCCACCAAAGTGGTCATTGCGACCTCCTCGTCGCTTTCGAGTCAAGTTTCCTAGGTTACTGTCGCGTATCCCGACCGGTTCCCACAATGCCTGTCCATGGTGTCAACCGCCACAAACCGTAGAAGATCACCGGAACCGGTCGCGGGGCACGTGTCGCCGTGCCTCACCGGCCCCACCGGCACCGGGGGCGGCGTATCGTCTCAGACACCGCACGGCGCCGTCGGACACAGTATGGGAATCGCCATGTCATCGAGGTCACGGTTCGCCGTCGTGGGGGTCATTCTCACACTGCTCGCCGGGTGTGGCGGTGATCCGGCGGGCCCCTCCGATGACGCCCCGGCCGACGCCCCCTCCCAGACGGAGACCGCTCCCGAGCAGCCCGCACCGGACGGGATCGCCACGCTCGCCGTGGCCGGCGACGTCCACTTCGCCGAACGCACCCTGGACCTGCTCGCCGAGCCGGACACCGCGTTCGGACCGGTGGCGGAGCTGTTCACCGCCGCCGACCACGCGGTGGTGAACCTGGAGACGCCGGTGACCGAACGTGGCACGGCCGAGCCCAAGGAGTGGCTGTTCCGGGCGCCTCCGGCGGCGTTCCAGGCGATCCGCGCCGCCGGCATCGACCTGGTGAGTCTCGGCAACAACCACGCCCTCGACTACGGTCGCACCGGACTCGCGGACACCCTGGAGGCGGCGGCGTCCGCCGGGATACCGGTCGTGGGCGCCGGGCCGGACCGGACCGCCGCGCTGTCGGCGCACTTCGTCACGCTCGACGGGACGCGGGTGGCCTACCTGGCGTTCTCGCAGGTGTGGGAGCTGTGGGACACCTGGATGGCCACACCGGACCGCTCCGGAGTGGCGCACGTGGCGCACGGCGATCTGGTGACGGCGGCGGTGCGGGCCGCCGGCGAGGCCGCCGACGTCGTGGTCGTGCTGCCCCACTGGGGCACCGAGGGCGAGTCCTGTCCGAACGCCGAGCAGCGGGACTGGGCACACCGCCTGGCCGACGCCGGCGCCGACGCGATCATCGGCACCCACGCCCACCGCCTGCAGGGCGACGGTTACCTCGGGAACACCTACGTGGCATACGGTCTCGGTAACTTTCTCTGGTGGTGGAACGACGCCGACTCGAACGACACCGGGGTGGCGTCCCTGACGCTCGAGGACGGCCGACTGGTGGGCGCGGAGGTTGTACCGGCGCACATCGACCGCACCACCGGCCAGCCGATCCCCGCAGTCGGCGCGCAGGCGGAACGGATCTCCGGTGAGATCGCCCGGCTGCGTGACTGCGCCGGGCTGACCGAGTCCCCCACATCGGACTGATCCGAGGCCGCCGACGCCGCCCCGGACGCGCCGCCGGGCGCGACCGGAGAGGTCACGCCCGGCGGCCCGTCTCACTCGGTGCGGATTCCGTCTGCGCGCATCAGCCGCCACAGCACCGGGAGGCTGATCACGGTCACCAGCAGGACCACCCCGGCCCCGATGCCGGCCACCATGGCCAGGTTCCACCAGTCGACCGCGAACGGGAGGTCCACCATGGTCAACAGCGCACCGCCGACGACAGTGCCCGTCGCCAACGACAGCACCAGTCCGAACGCCACCGGCAACGCCACCTGCCACAGCACCGACCAGCCCAGTACCCGCCGACGGGTGCCGAACGCCGACAGCACCGACAACAGCCTGCGCCGTTCCTGCAGCTGCTCCAGCATCCCGATGAGCAGGCTGAAGCCGACGAGCGTCATCACACCGGTGACGCCGATGAGCAGGCCCCGCCGGATCCCGTCGAACTTCGGCTCGCTGACCTCGTTGCCGATGACCGTGACCGGTTGCCAGGACCCGGTCGGCTCCACGAGGTTGCGGATGTGTTCGATCGCCAGGGGCCGATCGTCGGACACCAGGACCTGCAGCTGCGCGTAGCCCGTGGCCAGTGCCTCCGGCTCCACGGCGCCGGGTGTGAGCAGCAGCCCACCGAACTGCCCGTTGATCGGGTCGTACCGCGCCTCGACCTGTCGCAGATCTGCGGGCACCGTCCACTCCAGGCCTTCGGACAGGGCGGGATCGCCCCAGGTGAGGGTCGTCGACTCCGGTGGGGCCGGGTATCCGCCGGGATCGGTGAAGAAGGCGTCGCCGTCGGCGCAGCCGGTGACGTCCGCGAGGGCCGCCAGGTCCGCGCACTCCCCCACCATGGCGGGGAAGGCGGTCGGCCACTCCTCACCCTCGATATCCCAGTACGCCACCAGGCTCCAGAACCGGTGGGAGGTCTCGGCCCCGTCGATCTCGTCGACGGCGCGCACGACCGCGTCCGGGTCGACGTCCGCGGTGTATGACTGCAGCACCGCCTCCGAGTGGCCGTCGGTGACGCCGGTGTCGGTGACGTACTGGCCCTGCACCCCGAAGAAGAGCATCTGGAGCGCCACCGCGCCCGCGGCGGCCACCGCGATGCCGCTGACCGCTCGCGCGGCGGCGTCACCCCCCAGTTGGAGCCGCCGGATCGCCAACTGCCACGGCACCGGTCCGCCCTCGATCCGGTGTACGACCGCGTCCAGTACCCAGGGCAGCAGCGTGGCGGCACCGATCAGGACCAGCATCACTCCGGCCGCCACCCCGACCTGTTCGAGGTTTCCCCCGGTGAAGGCGCCGTCGCGGGCGAACAGGACCAGGGAGGCGAGTCCCGCCACCGGCAGCAGCAACCGCCACCACAGTCGGCGTCGGCCGACGGCGGCCTGCCGGAACACACCGAGTGGTTCGATGATCAGGCGGCGCATGGCCAGCCAACTCACACCGACGGTGATGACGGGCACGGCGACGACGATCAGCAGGGTGAGCACCGGATCGGGGACCACGTCGGACACGAAGACACTGACGTCCCAGAGGACGATCCCCTCGACGAACCGGCGTCCGATGAGGAAGAACACCGTCCCGGCGACGAGGCCGGCGAACGCGCCCAGCAGCGCCTCCCCCGCCGCGACGCGCCGGGTCATGGCCCTGTCGGTCCCGAGCAGTCGCAGGGCTGCCAGCCGCCGGTCACGGCTGTCGCCTCCGAACCGTGCCGCGACACCCATGAACATCGCCACCGGCAGCAGTAGGACGGTGAACGAGATGAGCGCCAACAGGACGAGCATCATGGGGAACGGCTCGCCGGGTTCTTCGACCCCGAACTGCGCGACCCGGTGGGAGTTCTCGAGGTCGAGTGCGTCCGAGCCGAGGTAGTAGCGGTAGTCTCCCGGTCCGACCAGGCCGTCCTGGGATATGAGCCCGTCCGGTTCGCCGTCGAGGCGTGGCGCCAGCAGTGAGCCCTCCGACGTCTCCAGCAGTTCCGCCAGGGCCGGGGACACCATGAGTTCGCCGGGGCCGGGCAACCTCTCCAGCCCGGCGGGCACGGCGGGCGTGTCGCCCTCGGCCTTCACCAGGTGCCCGATGATGGTGATCTCACCGAACCGGGTGTCACGTTGCTGGACCAGGACCGTGTGCGGCCCCGCCTCCAGCCCCTCGGTGGGGAACGGGACGTCCACGGCCTGCGCGCGCGCCTCGCGTTCCACGAAGATGTGCGGCAGTGACGCCGCGACCAGCAGCAGGCCGACCGCGAGGCCCACGGCGACGGCGGTCAGGGTGGTCCGGACGAGGCCGCCGGCGCCACCGGCCGACGCCAGCCGCAGCCCGGTCGCGAAGTCGATGGCCCACCTGCGCATCCCGGTGGGGTTCCCGCGGGTCACGACGCGGCCGCCACGACCGTGCGGGTGCGGCCGTCCCGCACCACGATCTCGCGATGCGAGTACGCCGCGACCCTCGCCTCGTGGGTGACCAGGACGACGGCGGTGCCCAGTTCGGCGGCGGCGCTGGTGAGGTGACGCATCACCGCCTCGCCGTTGAGGGAGTCGAGTGCGCCGGTGGGTTCGTCGGCGAACAGCAGCCGTGGTTCGGCCACCAGTGCCCTGGCCACGGCGACCCGTTGTCCCTGGCCGCCGGACACCTGTCCGGGGCGCTTGCGGGCGACGTCGGAGACCTCCAGTTTCGCGAGCCAGTCGGCGGCCCGCTGTTCGGCGGCCTTGCGGGCGACGCCATTCATCCGCAGCGGCAACGCCACGTTCTCCAGGCAGGTCAGTTCGGGAACCAGTTGGCCGAACTGGAAGACGAAGCCGAACTCGGTACGGCGCAGGGCGCTGCGCCGGGAGTCCGACATGGCGGTCATGTCCACCCCGTCGTATTCGATCCTGCCGGAGTCGGGTGTGACGATTCCGGCGATGCAGTGGAGCAGTGTCGACTTGCCCGAACCGGACGGTCCCATGATGGCCAGGACCTCCCCGGCGGTCACGGTCAGGTCGGCGCCGGCGAGTGCGTCGGTCTCGCCGTAGCGCTTGTGCAGCGCGGTCGCGGTCAGCAGCGGGGTGGTCACGGGGTCACCTCCGCGCGGAGCTGGTCGAGACGTGCGGCGGTCAGTTCCAGCCATCGCAGGTCCGCCTCCAGGTGGAACAGTGCGAAGTCGCAGATGAGTTGGTCGGCGAGGTCGCCGTGGGTCTTGCGGTGGGTGAGGTCGCGCATGAACCGCAGGTGCTCGGCGCGCTGGGTGTCGAGGACCTCGGCGGCCGACCGGCCGGTCAGCAGCGCCAGCACGACCTTGGCGTAGAGGGTGTTCTGGAGGTAGGGCTCGGGTTTCTCCGGCGTGGCGAGCCAGCCGGCGACGTCGGTGATGCCCGCCTCGGTGATGGCGTACCGCTTCCGTTCGGGGCCTTCGCCGGGTTCGACTCCGTCGACCTCCACGAGGCCGTTCTTCAGCAGCCGCGACAACGTGGCGTACACCTGCCCGTAGTGCAGCGGCCGGTCGGCGCCGAAGCGTTCGTCGTAGGCGCGTTTGAGGTCGTAGCCGTGGCGGGGTTTCGCCTCCAGCAGTCCCAGGAATGTCTGTCCGATAGCCATGCGACGACTATACACGCGGTGTATACACCTCGCGAGTAGCATGCCCAGAAGCCAAAGTACCAGGTCAGTCCGGTTACCGGCCGGTTGGCTTGCTCGCCACTGCCGGCGGCTGGTAGGAATGACTGCCCACCGCCACCGCGACATGCAGGAGTGTCATGACCGAGAAGTCGGCCCACGAGGTCTTCCCCGCCCGCATCGTCGAGGAGTTCGCCGGCGTCGGGATCGACCTGGTCGCGCTGTTCTCCGCCGGACGGCTCGGCACCAGGATGGGGATCGAGATCCTGCGCGCCGAACCAGAACGCGTGGTGGGGACCATGCCGGTGGAGGGCAACACCCAGCCGTACGGTCTGTTGCACGGCGGCGCCTCCGCGGTGCTGGCCGAGACGCTGGGCTCCATCGGGGCGATGCTGCACGGCGGCCCCCGCCGCATCGCCGTGGGCGTGGACCTCAACGTCACTCACCACCGCGGCGCCCGATCCGGCCTGATCACGGGGGTCGCCACGCCGCTGCACCTGGGACGCAGCACCGCCAGTTACGAGATCGCCGTCACCGACGACGGGGACCGGCGGATCTGCACCGGCCGGATCACCTGCCTCATCCGCGACGCCTGACCCCCACCCCGCCGCCGTTCCGGCCGACCCGCCGAGTGGTCCGGGCCACCGGATGTCACGTTTCGGGCAGTCCGACGGGTCCCATCACCGACCACGACGCGAACGAGGAGGCGGTCATGGCACGAATACCCCTGGACTCACCGCGCGGCCCGCTGGCCCGGACGATCGAATGGGCGGTCCGGCGCCGTTTCGGCGGCCACCTGGACCCGGTACGCGCGGCCGGACACCACCGCGGTGTCCTCATCACCGGTTCGTTCTTCGAACTGGGCGTCGGACGCTGGCGACGCCTGACCCCGTCGATCCAGCTGCTGGCGGTCATGGCCACCGCCGTGCGGTTGGGCTGCGACTGGTGCGTCGACTTCGGCTCCTGGTCCGCGCGGGGCAAGGGGGTGCCGCCGGAGAAGATCGCCGCGGTTCCCCGCTGGCGCGACAGCGACCACTTCGACGACACCGAGCGTCTCGTCCTGGCCTACGCCGAGGCGATGACGGACACGCCCGTGACAGTCACCGACGAGATGGTCGCCGGGCTGCGGCGGGTGTTCACCGACGCGCAGCTGGTCGAACTGACCACGTTGATCGCCGTGGAGAACATGCGGGCACGCACCAACCACGCCTTGGGCATCACCTCGCAGGGCTTCGACGCCGCCTGCGCGCTGCCGGCCTCTCCCCCGTCGGAGCGGTGATGCGCCCGGCGGACGAGACGTTCCAGCAGCACCGGCGGCTACTGGTGTCGGTGGCCTATCGGATCCTCGGCAGTGTCGGTGACGCTGAGGACGCCGTCCAGGACGGCTGGATCCGCTGGTCCGGGGTCGATCCCGAGACCGTGCGGGAACCACGCGCCTACCTGGTCCGACTGGTCGCCAACGCCGCGCTCAACCGGTTGCGCGCCGTGAAGGCCCGCCGGGAGAGCTACCCGGGACCGTGGCTGCCGGAGCCGGTGTTGACCGATCCGGCCGACGCCGCCGCCGAAGCCGCGGACTCCATATCGATGGCCATGATGATCGTGCTGGAGACGCTGACACCGGACGAGCGGGCGGTGTTCGTGTTGCGGGAGGCGTTCGGTTTCTCGTACCGGGAGATCGCCGCCGCCCTGCACCGGACGCCCGAGTCGGTCCGGCAACTGTCGCACCGGGCGCGTTCCCACGTCCACGCGCGCCGTCCCCGCTTCGCGGCCGACCGGGCGGCACACCGGGCGGCGGCCGAACGCTTCCACTCCGCCGCCCGGGGCGGTGACCTCGCCGCGCTCTTGGACGTCCTGGCGCCGGACGTCGTCCTGCGCACCGACGGGGGTGGCCGGGTGCGTGCGGCGTTGCGCGGGATCCACGGTGCGGACAAGGTGTCGCGGTTCATTCTGGCCGTGATGTCCGAACCGGTCTGGTCCGGTGTGAACTCCGAGGCGATCACGACGTCCGTCATGGACGTGAACGCGATGCCGGGACTGGTGATGCGACACGGGGACCGGCCGGTGGCCGCGGTGTCGCTCGAAGTGGAGGACGGCCGGATAACGGAGGTCAACGCGGTGATGAACCCGGAGAAACTGAACGGAGTCCTTTCAGCGGAAGCGCACCCGGGCACCGGACCACCGAAGGGGACGGTCACCGGTCTGTTAGGATCCGGCCTGCCGCAACCGTTCCAGGCGCCGGGGGTCTCGGGCCGCTCAGAGGCCGTCTTCGAACCTCGTTCGTGGCGAGCGGCGGTCCGGTCGAGTGCATTCGCAAGGCGGAGGAGACTTCGCGTACCGGTGTTGTACGCGGGGTACCCGACAATGCCGCGAGGCGCCGACCGGTCGTCGCGCAGTAGAACAGCAGGTTCGACGACAGCCTCAAAGGAGAATCGATGTCCGCTCCGGCCGCCGTGCGCCCACGACACCTCGGGATGACGACGGGACTGGCGATCGGTTGGTTGCTCGCGGTCATGGTGGCCAGGTTCTGGTACGACTTCGGCGACCTGCGGCAGTACCACGCCGCCATCGTCGACTGGTGGTCCGGCGGTCCACTGTACGCACAGCACGCGCCCGGGCAGGGCTTCAACCTGCCGCCTCTGGCCGCCGTCGCGCTGACGCCCGTCCTGATCTGGCCGGTGCCGGTGGCCGTGGCGATCAGCACCGGTCTCAGCCTCACCGCGTTGTTGTACTGCGTGCGCCACACGTTCCGGCGCATCGCCGTGGAGGCGGGACGGCCCGGCCGGTGGTGGTACGCGGCGGCCGCCGTGGCCGCACTGGCGTTGGAGCCGGTGCGTCAGACACTCGGCCTGGGGCAGCTCAGTCTGGTACTGCTCGCCCTGGTACTCGCCGACCTGGCGCTGGCCCGTCGCGGCCACCCGGCGGCGGGAATCGGAATCGGACTGGCGACCGCCGTGCAGTTCGGTTTCGGGTTGTTCGGCGTGTACCTGCTGGCGACCCGTCGATGGCGCGCCGGGCTCACCGCGATCGCGACCGTGGTCACGACCTGGGTCGCGGCGTTCCTCGCCATGCCGCAGACGATGGGTGAGTACCTGTCCCACGTGCTGTTCGAACCGGACCGCACCGGCCACTTCAGCTCGTTCGGGAATCAGGCGCTCTCGGGCCTGATCGCGCGGCTGTACGAGAGCGACTCCGCTCCCGCCGTCACCTGGCTGGGTTTCGCGCTGTTCGCCGCCGTCTGGGGGCTCGCGCACGCGCGCGACACCTACTTCCACGGCGACGAGGCCGCGGCGATCGCGACGGTGGGACTCACGGGGGTACTGGTGAGCCCGATCAGCTGGTCCCACCAGCTCGTGTGGGTCATCCCCGCGATGGCGGTGTTGACCCGCTGGGCGTTCGTGTCGCCGCCACCGCTGCGACAGCGCCGCATGCTGGACCGGCCGGTCAACCGCCGGATCGTGACGGCGGCACTGTGGCTGTGGTTCGCGATCTCGCCCATCTGGTGGCCCGCGCTCCCCGGGCTGGGACGCTGGGGTGACGGTGCGGTGCGACTGCTGACCGACAACGGGTTCGTCCTCGCGACGATCCTGTTGATCGCGCTGCTGCCACGCGCCGCCCACTGGACCTCGCCGACGATTCCGGTGGCACGACGTCCCCGCGCGGTCGTAGGCTGAGTCCGACGGGCCGGCTTCCGGGAATGAACCGGACGGCGCCGTCGTTTCCACAGCGACCGAACGACGAGCCGGAAGGGGGTCAGCCGTGGACATGGCGATGCGGTACCAGCGAGGAGTGCAGTTCTTCGAAGCCGGTGACTACATCACGGCCGCCAAGTGGCTGGTCGAGGTCGTCGAGGCCGCCCCGACGCACCTCGCCGCGCGACTGCTCCTGGCCCGGGCGTACTACCACTCCGCCCAGCTCGGCCGCGCCGAGGAGCAGCTTCGGCACGTCCTCGACCAGAACCCGGCCGAGCCCTACGCGCACCTCATGCTGGGCCGGACCCTCCAGCGGCTGAGCCGCCCCGAGGAGGCCACCGGCCACATGCGGTTGGCGGCCGCGATGACCGGCGGCTCGCTGGACGGCTGACCAGAGCGGTCGTCGGATGACCTCCGACGACTGCGGCACCGTTCACCGGTCGTCGACCGCTCCGGGTCGTCGGCGTCGCACCTCCCCCACCCCCGTCACGGCACGCCGCGGCCGTCACCTGCGCAGACGCCCCGCCGTGCGTTTTGAAGGGCGCGGGCGCCGGGTAACGGCTGGAGTGACGATCGAACGACGAATGGGGAGAGGGAGAGATATCCATGGCCGAATCACTGGATGGCCTGCGAGTCGCGTTCCTGGTGGCTCCTGAGGGCACCGAACAGGTGGAGTTGACCGAACCGTGGAAGGCGGTGGAGAAGGCGGGCGGCCGCCCCGAACTGGTATCCACCGAACAGGGCGAGGTCCAGGCGTTCCACCATCTCGACCGCGCCGACCGCTTCCCCGTCGACAAGGTGGTCACCGACGTAACCTCGACCGACTACGACGCCCTGGTACTTCCGGGGGGAGTGGCCAATCCCGACTTCCTTCGCACCAACGGGGAGGCGGTGCGGTTCGTCGCCGAGTTCTTCACGGTGGGCAAACCGGTGGCGGCGATCTGCCACGCCCCGTGGACGCTCATCGAGGCCGACGTCGTCCGTGGTCGCCGCATGACCTCGTGGCCCAGTCTTCAGACCGACCTGCGCAATGCGGGCGCGGAGTGGGAGGACAGCGAGGTCGTGGTCGAGGCCGGGCTGGTGACCAGCCGCAAGCCCGACGACCTGCCGGTCTTCTGCGAGCACATGGTCGAACAGTTCGCCGCCGGTCCCCGCACCGTCACGGGCTAGACCCGGCCGAGGAGTTCCGTCAGCGCGACCGCCAGTTCACGTGGCGACTCGCGCCACGGGTGGTGTCCGGTGCCGGGTAGGAGCCGCCACACGGCACCGGGCAGCGCCCCGGCGAGCCGGCGGGCGCCCTCCCAGGGGCGCGGGTCGGCGTCACCGTGGACGAAGAGCGCCGGAACCCTCGACCGGGCGGTGTGCTTGAGGGCGTCCGCCGCCCGCCACTCGACGGCGGCACCGAGTTCCCGGTTCGCCGCCTCGTTGACGGGCCACGGTGCGGCGGCGTCCTCGGCCGCCCAGCGTTCTCCCGTCTCGGGTTCGGCGTGGTCGGTGAACCAGGCGAGGGTCCGCAGTTCCCGCTCCTCAGCCGGGGTTCGCGTCTCCACCGCCTGCAACCGGCGGAGCCGTCGTTCCCGTTCCGGCCCGAGCCGGCGGGCGCGTTCGGCCCGGTACCGGGGCCGCCAGTCGGTGCCCGGCCCGGTCCCACTGAGGTATCCGAGCCCGGCGACCCGCTCGGGATGCCGCCACGCGTAGGCCAGGGCGAGCGAGGCGCCGTAGGAGTGCCCGACCACGATCCACCGTTCCACGTCCCAGTGCCGTCGTACCGTCTCCAGGTCGTCGAGGGCGGTGCCGAGCCGGTAGTCGGCCGGTCCCGCCGAGCGTCCACAGTTGCGTTGGTCGAACCGGATCAGCTGCCGGTCGGCGGGCAACAGGGTCACCAGCGGATCGAGGTAGTCCCACAACCCCGGTCCGCCGTGGCACAGCACGACCGGCGGCCCCGCCGGAGCCTGAGATCGGGTCGTCCACAGCCGGTTGCCGTCGGGACCGATGGCGTATGGCATCCTCCGGGCGAATTCGGGTGACAGGCCGCCCGGCCCCGGCTACATTCGCCGCGATGATTCTCTTTCATGACGTGGCCGGAGACGGCCCTCCCATCGTCCTGCTCCACTCCTCGGTCTGCGATCGGCGGATGTGGGACGCGCAGGTGACCCGGTTGTCGGCGGCGGGTCACCGTGTCGTGTGCCCGGACTTCCGCGGCCACGGCGACACGCCGGTCCCCGCCGAGGACTACGCCGACGCCGAGGACGTGCGTTCACTGCTCGACCATCTCGACCTCGACCGGGTGACGCTGGTCGGCTCCTCGTTCGGCGGCCGGGTCGCGCAGCAGGTCGCCGGGGCCTGGCCCGAACGGGTGGAGCGGCTCCTGTTGCTGTGTCCCGCACCGCTGGAGTGGGGCGAACAGTCCGCAGAGATGGCCGCGTTCGAAACGGCCGAGGAGAACCTGCTCGCCGAGGGGCGGGTCCAGGAGGCGGCCGTGCTGAACGCCGACACCTGGCTGGGTCCCGAGGCCGGGGAAGCGGCCCGCGTGGCGGTGATCGAGATGCAACGGCACGCGTTCGAGGTGCAGCTCGCCGCACCGGAGGTCTCCGGGAGAGAGGTACCCGGCGATCCGTCCCGCATCACCGCCCGCACGCTGGCGATCGGTGGACGGTTCGACCTGCCGGACCTCAGGGCCGCCGCCGCGGGGATCCCCGAGGTGATCCCGGGGGCGGAGTACCGGGAGCTCGACTGGGCGGGGCACCTGCCGAGCCTGGAGCGCCCGGACGAGATCACCGGCCTGATCGCCGGGTTCGCCGCGGACTGACGACGTGTCGTCCCCGGCCGGTGCGTGGCGTCGCCGGCCGGGTCACTCGGCGGCGCATCCGTCGGAGTGCACCGTGTAGAGCCGCTCGGCGGCGTGGTGGAGACGGTCCCGTTCGGTCTCCGACAGCGGGGCGAGGAACTCCTCCTGCGCCAGCCGCAATCGCCGGAGCGCCTCCCGACGGGTCTCGTGGCCCGCGTCGGTCATGGTGACCAGGTGTACCCGGCGGTCGGTCGTGCTGCGTTCACGCACGACCAGTCCGGTGGATTCGAGTCCGTCGACCACCGAGACCATCGTCGTACGGTCCAGTCCGGTCAGCGCGCACAGTTCCCGCTGTGAGTGCGGCTCCGCGGCCAGGAAACTCAGCAGCCGGAACTCCCTTCCCCGCAGTCCGAGTGGGCGCAGGGTCTCCTCGATGGCCGCCGATGCGGCGATCCCCACCTTCACCAACAGGAATCCGGTCATCCCCGCCAAGGGGTCGATAGAGGAGGTCGCCACCCGCCGATCCTACGGCCGTCGGCGCCCCGCGGGGTGCGCGCCGCCCCGCAGTAGATCAACTAGACTGATCATCAGTATTACTGACTATAATGGGGAGTGCGTCGTGTCCGCCCAGACCTGGTCACGCATCACCGCCGCCGTCGTGTCGACGGCCACCTTCGTCTTCCTGTTCCTCCACGACTCCTGGCACGCGGACAACCTCTTCCTGATACCCGATCTCCTCCTGTGCGCGGTGCTCGCCGTGGTGGCGGCGTTGCCCTCGCGCGTGGCGACGCCCTGGTTGATCGCCGGCCTCTCCCTGGCGGCCGGAGTCCTGCTCACGTCGGTCTCCTCCTACGCGGTACGAGGAGAATTCGGAATCGCGAGCCTGCTCGGCGTGATCGCCTGCGTCGTGGCCGTCGTCCTGTCGGCTCACCGGGGCCGGGGTGCGGTGAGCCCTGCCCACCGCACCCCGGCCCCGTAGGTGTCACGGCATCCGCTCCCAGAACTCCAACCGGTGCTCCGCCGCGAAGTCGACCGGGGCGATGCCACCATCGCCGGGCGCCAGTCCCAGTACCGTTCCGGTGGTGTCGAACCGCTCCCACTCGGGTGCCCCGGGAGTGCGGGGGTCACCGTTGCGGGCGAACGCCGTCCAGTAGTCGATCATCGTGTCCGACAGCCGCAGTTGCGCCGGGCTCAACTCGGCCTCGAACTCCGGGTCCCTGAACAGGTAACTGATGTCGGCGTTGTGGTAGGCGCCCGGCTCCACCTCCGGCGGGAACGGGAACTCCTGCGGCGGATTCCGGTCGGCGAACTCGTACGCGTACACCTCGGTGTGCCCGGCGAGCGCGGTGTGCTGCCGCAGCGTCGCCCTCGCCCACATCCGGTCGGTCATGACCTGCGCGAACGCCTCGTTGCCGTTGCGGTAGTCGGCGAACGGGTACTCCCGTTCCACCGCCTCGGCGTCCTCCCCGAACGCCTGCCGCAACGCCGCGGTGTACTGCGTGGCGTCCTCTATGGGGTAACCGGACAGGACCCGGATGGCCACCATGGTGCGGTGTTCGTCCAGTGTGCTGCCCGCGAGCACCGGCACCCGGGCGAACTCCCCCGCCGCCAAGGCGGTCGCCGGGTCGCCCGGCAGTTCGGCCGAACCGAGCGCGTACGACTGGAAGATGTTCATGACGGACGGGTACGCGAGGAGCTCCTTCACCGGCTTCGCCCGCAGGCACGCCATCACGTCGGACGCCTCGCCACAGCCCAGCTCGGCCGCCACGGCCGCGCCGGTCTCCCTCACCTGGGCGTCGGTCGTCCAGCCGTAGCGCGGCAGTTCCTCCAGGAACGGGTAGATCGCCCCCGAGGGGGCGTCCATCACGGTGAATCCACTGTGCAGGATGGCCCGGTGGAACAGGCCGTGCGACTCCGGCGACATCATGTGACCGGAGATCGCCGTAGCACCGAACGAGACCCCGAACAACGTGACGTTGGACGGGTCACCCCCGAACGCCTCGGCGTTGCGCTGCACCCACTGCAACGCGGCGCGCTGGTCCCGCAACCCCAGGACGCCCGACTCGGGCAGCTCCGGGTGGCCGAACGCCCCGAACACCCCCATGCGGTAGTTGATCGTCACCACCACCACGTCGCCCCGTGTGGCGAGGCGCCGCGCGTCGAAGACGTCACCGGACCCGATGGTCCCGTTGCCGTGGATCCACACCACGACCGGCTTGTCCCTCGGGCCGCTCACCGGAGTGGTCACGTTCAGGTACAGGCAGTCCTCCTCCAGCACCTCCTCACCGCCGTACGGTGTCCCGGTCTGCGGGCACGGGCTGCCGGGTGAGGTGGCGTCACGTACCCCGCGCCACGGCTTCACCGGCTGCGGCGGCCGCCAGCGCAGTTCCCCCTTCGGGGCCGCCGCATAGGGGATGCCCTCGAAGCTGCGGTGGTCGTCGGCCACCGTGCCCCGCAGCACCCCGGCGTCGGTGTGCACCGTACTGCGCGCCATCCGGTTCTCCTCCGGTCTCTCGGCCAGCGCCGTCCCCGCCGCCAGCAGTGCCACTACCGCCGTCACGACCAGGGCGGTCGTCCTCCCACGTCTCATGTCTTCCCTCCGTTGTCGGTCATCGCCGCCACCGCGGCGACGAGTTCCGAGGCCGCCGCCTCCACGTCGAACCCGGGTTCCTCGGCGAGCCGTTCGATGAGCCCGTCACGAAGCGACAGGATGAAGCCCGCCATGAGGTCGGGCGTGAATTCGCCGAAGTCACCGGTGCGCCTGCCCTCCGCGAGCAGGGCCGCCAGGTCGCGCCGGTCGGTGCGGCCCCGGGCGTTCACCGCGTCGGGCCGCACCTGCGCCCGCCGGATCCGCAGCAGCGTCACCATCTGCCCTCGGTGCGCCGCCATGTAGTCGGCGTTGGCGATCAGGAACGTCCGCAGTTGCCCCGCGGGTGTGCCGTCGTCGGGTCGTTCCCGCACGAAATCGGCGAACTCACGCAGGATCGCCTCGCAGACCGCGTCCATGAGGTCCTGCTTGCCCGCGAAGTGGTAGGAGATCAGGCCGGTGCTGCTCAGGCCCGCCCGCGCCGCGATCCGGCCGAAGGACGCCTTGGTGTAGCCCTCCTCGGCGATGACCTCGATCGCCGCCGCGACGATCTGCGCCCGCCGGGCGAGCTCGGTGACGCTCCGCTCAGTTGAGCTGTTTCTTGCTCGCATGAGCAAACCATAACACGCGTGTTGCTCGGTTGAGCAAAATCATGCCCTCGCGCTCGCCGGTCACGCCGGTGAGCGCGGTCAGCCGGCGGGCAGCACGTGGGCCGGCATGTCCTCCGGCAACGGGTACGGGCGCTCCGCCGGCGCCAGCCTCACCGCCTCGTCCACGGCACCGATCGAGGCCAACCGTCCCACCTCGGTCATCAGGTCGGTGACGTCGGTGATCCGGACCGTCCACTCGTCGACGTAACGGGCGACGGCCGCTCCGCCGATACCGATCTGGATGGCCCGGTGCGGCAACGGACGCAACCGCACGTCGCGTTCCGGATCCCACTGGACGCGCACCGGGTTGGCCTTCACCGCCGCCCGCCACGACGGCGCGTCCGGGTAGCCGGCGCGGTCGAAGTGGCTGAGCGCGGAATGCCGCAACGCCCATTCGAAGCCGCCGCGTGAGACGTCGACCGCCAACACACGTTCCTGGCCGGGTTTGGTGGCCCAACCGCACCGGTACGCCATCCACAGGAACGACGGTTTTATCCACGTCATGCGCGTCCGGGAGAACGGCGGCACGAATCGGCCCGCGGCGGTGGCGGGTCGGGCGATCTCGGGTGCGTACGCCTGGTAGACGCGCACCGTCTCGGTGTCGAACACCGCGCGAATCCGGCGTCGGAATGTCATGGCACCATTGTGGAAGCCGAAAGCCCCCGCCGTCACCTCCTTTTCGCGGCACCACCGAACGGAGAACCATGCCCGGCACCACCACCCTGTGGCGTCCCACCGGACCGGCCGAACTCGACCTCGTCGCCGCCTCCGGATGGCGGGAGTGGCCACCCCGGCTCCCCGAACAGCCGATCTTCTACCCGGTTCTCAACGTCGACTACGCGATCAAGATCGCCCGCGACTGGAACGTCCCTCACTCCGGCGCCGGATTCGTCACCGAGTTCGACGTCGACACCGACTTCGTGTCCCGCTACCCGGTTCAGCAGGCCGGCGGCCGCGACATACTGGAACTCTGGGTCCCCGCCGAGGAGCTTCCCGAGTTCAACCGGCACATCGTCGGCACCATCCGGGTGACCCACACCTTCCCGGAGACGGCCTGACCGTTCGCCCGGACTTCACAGACGTGTCACCGGTCCGTCTACACGGAACCGCGACCCGGCGCACCGGTGTCGCTACCATCGAGTCCAGGCCGGCACGCCACCCCGTATGCCCTCCCGGCCGCCGCGGCCCCCCGGGACGACGCACACCGCACCCGGCGGGACGGGACGCCGCATCACCCCCGACCACGCCGTGCGGTCCCACCGACGGCCCGCCCGGCCGAAAGGACTCGAAGAGCAGTATGCAGTTGACCAGCCGACCACGCATCCACCCGCCACACCGCGAGGTGTGGCATGCCGACACCGGGACCATCCTCAACCGCGACGGTGACCGGCGTGACCTGGAGACGTACCGGGTCACCCCGTTCGGCATGTACGGCCGCCGGACCTTCCGGCGACCGGCGTCGCGCGCGGTCGGACAGCGTGCCTGGCTGCTGCCGGGACTGGGACTGCGGGTCATCTCCTGGATCGCGCGCCCGGGGGTGGTCGGACTGGAGGACTACTACATCGACATCGCGCGCACCCGCGTCGTGGGCGACCGGTACGAGATGACGGACTACTACCTCGACATCCGGGTGTACACCGGTCGACGGGCCGAGGTGATCGACCAGGACGAGTTCCTGCAGGCCGTCGCCGCGGGACTCGTCGACCAGGAGACCGCCGAGTGGGCGCTGTCCGTGGCTTTCGACGCCGCCGACGGCATCGCCCGCCACGGCTACCGGCTGGAGGAATGGCTCGCCCGCGACCACGGGATCGACCTGACCTGGCCCTGAGACCCCGCCGCGGCCGGACGGGAACGTCGGTGCCCTCTGTTAGCCTCGATCTCGGTCCAGTCCGGCGAAACGGTCATTCCGGGGCCGACCGCCGCCGTCGTACAGGAGCACCCATGACCGAGCCCGCCGTCCCGGCCCCACGGGACACACGCGGACGCCCCATGCGGTCCCTGCGGATCTCCGTCACCGACCGGTGCAACCTGCGCTGCCGGTACTGCATGCCCGAGGAGGAGTACGCCTGGCTCCCCAAGGCCGACATCCTCACCTTCGACGAACTGACCCGCCTCACCGACGCGTTCACGCGGGTGGGTGTCGACCGGGTCAGGCTGACCGGCGGTGAGCCGCTGCTGCGCCCCGGGCTCACCGAACTGGTGTCGGGGCTGGCCGCGCTGCCCGGCGTCGACGACCTGGCGATGACCACCAACGGCGTCCTGTTGACCGGGCACGCCGCCGCACTGCGGGCGGCCGGGTTGCACCGCGTCACCGTCAGCCTCGACACGCTCCGCCCGGCACGGTTCCGGCGACTGTCCCGCCGCGGATCCCACCTCGCCGTCCTCACCGGCGTCGACGCCGCCGCCGCCGAGTTCGGGACGTTGAAACTCGACACCGTGGTCATGAACGGGTTCAACTCGGACGAACTGGTCGACATGATCGAGTTCGGCCGCGACCGCTCCGCCGAGGTCAGGTTCATCGAGTACATGGACGTCGGCGGCGCCACCGCGTGGACCCCCGACCAGGTGTACTCCCGGCGGAACATCCTCTCGGACCTGTCCGCCCACTACGGACCGATCGTCCCGGAGGGCGGCCCCGACTCGGCACCGGCCGACCGGTTCAGGCTCCCCGATGGGACGGTGTTCGGCGTCATCTCGTCCACGACCCAACCCTTCTGCGGCGCCTGCGACCGCAGCCGCCTGACCGCCGACGGCATGTGGCTGCGCTGCCTCTACGCCCACACCGGCACCGACCTGCGCGGGCCGCTGCGCGACGGCGCCACCGCGGACGACCTGGCGTCCCTCCTGGCCACGGTGTGGCGGCGGCGAGACGACCAGGGCGCGGTGGACCGGTTGCGCACCGACGGGCGGCGGGTGTTCATCGGCGTGGAGAGCCTGCGACGCGACCCGCACCTGGAGATGCACACCCGCGGCGGCTGACGCTCACCGCGCGAACCGGCCGGTCCGCCAGTGGGACGACCGCACCGGCACCTCGGGCAGCCTCGGCATCGGACTCAACACCGCCACCAGGACGAACCCCTCCTCGGCGAACAGGTCGTCGTCGATGACCGCCTCACAGGTGCGCCCGTCGGAGGTGACGAGGGTCCACCCGGTGGCGCCTCCGGCGACAAGCGCGTGGGTTCCCAACTCCCGGCACAGCTCCTCGGCCAACCCGACACCGCTCAACCCGCCGATGTGCCTCGACAACGCGGGACCGGCCCGCAACAGGCAACCGAACCGGGGGTCCGGCGCCGGGGCCGGCGACAACAACACCGTCGGCGCCGGCCCCCCGTAGTCACCGAGCCCGGCCGATCCGCCGATGTAGATCCGCGACGGCTCGACCCGGTACCGGGTGGCGAGTACCTCGGCCAGCGCGGCCGCCGAGGTGCGACTGTCGAAGTTGATCTGGTAATCCATGGCCACCACTCCGGAATCGGCGGCCGGAATCCGGTGTGTCCGGACGCCCTCGCCCCGCCGTGCCTGACGTCGTCCCGCGGCGTCGCCCACCGGCACCGCCCTTCGGTCCGGTATCACGTTAGGACGGTGGTGGCGGCGGCTCGGTATCCATCCCGACACTGTTGTGTCCGATATCCGATACCGCCGTCCGGCGTCACATGCGTTCCAGCCGGGTGAGGCCGATGATGCGCATACCGTGCGACAACACCCGGCGGGTCGCCTCCACCAGCCGCAACCGCCGGTTCCGCACGACGGGTTCGGCCGTCGTCACCGGACACTCCTCGTAGAAGGTGGTGAACGACCGGGCCAGCCCGTACAGGTACCCGCACAACCTGTGCGGCTCGTACCGTCGCGCGCTCTCGGCCAGGACGGCGCGGTAGCCGTCCAGGTGCAGGATCAACGCCCGTTCGGCGTCGGCCACCGGCCCCCGGGGGTCGCAGTCGGCCGCCGGAACCCCGCCGGCGCGCCGTGACAGTGCCGCGATGCGGGCGTAGGCGTACTGGATGTACACGCCGGTGTCGCCCTGGAACGACACCATGCGGTCGACGTCGAACCGGTAGTCCCTGGTCCGGGACGTGGCGAGGTCGGCGTACTTGACCGCCGAGACGCCCACCGCCTCGGCGACCGCGTCCAGGTCACCCTCGGGCGGGGCGGGACGCTCCGCGAGCACCTGCCGGGCGCGCGCCACCGCGGTGTCCAACAGGTCGTGCAACGGCACGGTGTCGCCCGACCGGGTCTTGAAAGGCCTGCCCGCGTGGTCGAACACCGTCCCGAACGGGATGTGCACCGCCTCGACGTCGTCGGGCAGCCAACCCGCGCGGCGCGCCGCGGCGAACACCTGCGCGAAGTGCCGCGACTGCCGCTGGTCCACCACGTACAGCAGCCGGTGTGCCCCCAGCACCGCCACCCGGTGTCGCAACGCCGCGAGATCGGTCGCGGCGTAACCGAAACCGCCGTCGCGTTTGCGGACGATCAGCGGCACCGGCGTGCCCTCGGGATCGGTGAAGTCGTCGTCGAACACGCACCACGCGCCCCGGGACTCCACCGCCACACCGGCGTCCACGAGTTCGTCGACCAGGCCCGGAAGTACGGCGTTGTAACCGGACTCCCCCGCCACGTCCTCCGGGGTCAGGTCCACGCCGAGCCGGTGGAACTCCGCCTGGAAACCGGCCACCGACACCGACACGATCCGGCGCCACACCTCCAGGCTCTCGCGGTCGCCCGACTGCAACGCCACGACGCGGCCGCGGCACCGCTCGGCGAATCCCGGGTCGGCGTCGAACGCCGCTCGCGCCCGCCGGTACCGGTCCTCCAGGGCGTCGAGCGCGCCCGGCCCCGGCGGCAACGGGGCCGACTCCGGGTGCTCGGCGTGGTACTGCACGAGCATCCCGAACTGGGTTCCCCAGTCCCCCAGGTGGTTCTGGCGGATCACCACGTCACCGCGGTCGGCCAGCAGCCGGGCCAACGCGTCACCCAGCAGGGTCGCGCGCAGGTGGCCCACGTGCAGCCGTTTGGCGACGTTGGGGCCGGCGTAGTCCACGACGGTGACGGTCCCCGGCACCCGGTCCGGTGCCACCACGGAGTCCACGGCCAGGAACCGGTCGACCCGCCGCCACAGCGACTCCGCAGGCACCCGCACGTTCACGAAACCCGGCCCCGACACGTCCGCGCCGTCCCGAAGCGGGAGCGGCAAGGCCGCCACGATCCGCTCGGCGATCACCCGCGGTGGCGCCGACAACGCCGACGCCAGACCGAACGCGGCGTCTATCTGGAAGTCGGCACGTTCGCCTCGTCGCACCGGGACCGCCGGACGCTCCACGTCGGGGGCGACGCCCCGTATCGCCGCGAGCGCGGCGGTCTCGACGTCGTGTGCGAGGTCTGCGACAGGCGAGTGCTCCACTGTGCCTCTTCCATTGTGAGGTGACGAAGCCGACAGCGTATCCGCAGGCCGGTGGCGCCGTCGCGGGCTTTTCGGCGACCCCGCACCGAAAGAAACCACTGTGGACGATAGTTTCGGTGTGGCGGTACTTGACCGCGTGCCGTATCGTCCCCGGAGCCGGCCGCGGGACTTCGGTACGACTCCCGGAACCTGTCTTGAAACAGCACCTTCGCTGCTCGTGCCCCCATTCCCCGGCCGGCCCCCGACCACCACCGAACGTGAGCACACACCATGACCGACACCCTCGGCGACCTGGTGGCGTGTGACGACATCCTGATGTTCGCCAACGCCGCCGTCACGGCGACGGGCGCACGCGACTTCCACGACGACGCCGCCACCCGGGCCCTGTCACTAGACTTCCTGCACGAGTACATGCGGGTCAACTACCGTCGCCTCTACGCGGCCTCCCTCGCCCTGGACGTCAACGACCACAACGCCGGGCTCATGATCGCGGGCCTGCTCGCGACCCGGCCCGACGGCGAGGCGCACCCCGACGAGACCGCCCTGATCATGGCCGCGCTGCGACGGATGACCCCACCGCGGGTGTACCGGCTGTTCCGCCGGTTGCGGGGATCCCGGGTCAACAACCGCCGCACCCGCGCCGTCATCCGCGACTGGCTCGCCGGTCGCCCCCTGGCACTCGACGCCGTCAAGTACCGGACGGGCCTGAAGGTGGCGGTCCGGCACGCGCACCTGTCGTTGCCCGAGGAGCTCGCCCGGTTCCTGTTCGGTGACCACCGGCGCCCCTTCACCGATCCGCTGCTGAACGACTGGTGGCGCGCCCACTACGACCAGCGGGCGATCTACCGGCTGCCGTTCACCGTCGCCGAGGGGTTCGCCGCCAGGCACGGCATCCCACGCGACCGGTTCCTCGCCGGTATCGAGGACCGGCTCACCGGCCTGGAGCGGCTGCGACTGCGCGACACCCGCACGCGGCACGGCCTGTCCAACGCCGACCTCTCCCAGGCCCCGCTCCAACGGATCTGCGCATACGTGTTGTCACTGACGACGGCGCAACGCCGCGACCGCCGCGCGGAACTGTCCTCGGCACTGCGGACCGCCGCCGCGCGGATCGTCGCGGGCCGTCGACTGCCCGGTACCGTCGTGGCGGTACTGGACGACAGCTACTCCAGCCTCGGGTCGCCGCAACGCCGGAACCGTCCGTTGGCGGTCGCGCTGGCCGCCCACCACATCCTGGCGGCGTGGGCGGAGGACTACCGGGGACTGTGGCTGTCGAGGTCACGCGACCCACTGCTGGTCACGCCCCGAGGCGCCAGCGGCATCGGTGGACGCGTCATCGACGCACTGGAACTGCGCCCCGACCACCTGATCATCGTCTCCGACGGCTGGGACAACTCACCGCCCGGACTGGCGAAGGCCGTCCTGGGGGCATGGCGACGGCGCATCGACGTGGCACGACAGACCGCGGTGGTACACCTCAACCCCGGCTACGACCCACGCCGGTACGACGTGCGGCGGCTCGCCGACGGCGTCCCCACCATCGGTATCCGCGACGCCGCCGACATACCCGCGCTGGTCGAACTCGCCGGTTTCGCGGAGGGACGGCGCGGCATGGCGGAACTCCACGCGCACCTGGACCTGCGAGTGGCGCGACTCCTCGGGAGGGGACATGACGACCGATCGGCCGCGTTACCGCCGCCCCGGACCACACGACCTGACGGCCGCGCCCGGCCAGACCTGGGGCACCGTCCGCATGGTCCCGCTGCTGCGGGAGAAACCCGTTCCCCAGATCCGGCTGTACCATCGCGAACTCGCCGAACCCTGGGCCGGGGTCTGCTCCGGCGGTAACCTCTACCACTCGTTCGTCCCCCACGCCATGATCGTCGACACCGGCGAGGAGTTCGTGGAGGCCGCGTACGGCACCCGACTGAGCGTCCCCGGCAGCCGCGACCCCGAAAGGAGGATCCGCCTCCACCACCGGATGCACAAACGACTCGACGACGTGCGGTTCCGTTTCCTGCCCATGCACGTGGCGATGGAGGGATTCCTGCTGTTGCAGTTCGGCGGGCCGCCGGTCGCCTGGCAGGAGTGGTCACAACACGCACTCCACAGCGGAACCGCGCCCCGAACGGAGACCTGGCACCACGGATCGGGCATAGACGGACTCGACGAGGCGATGCGCCGGTTCGAGATCCACGACGGCCAGTGCGGCGTCGCCGTGTACATCGGCGACGCACTCGCGTCGGTCTTCGCGACACCGCACCCCGACGACTTCCGGGCCCTCTACCCGGCGCTGCTCGACGAGACCTACGGAGAACTCATCGCGCGGTACGCCGGGCACGGCGACGCCGTCTCCGACATGGAGGTGCGCTTCGACGAGTCCGCCATCCGCGACCTCGCCGACATCCGGCGGCAGGCCGCCGCGCACACCGAGTCCTGGCGGCGGTTCCACGACGACGTCATGACCGCCGACCTGTTCGCCGACCGTCACGTCCGGGAGATCCGCGCGGCCGGCGACTTCGTGTTGCGCCGATTCACCCCCACGTTCACGCAGACCGCCGAATGCCACATCGGTGAGGAGATCGTCGACTACGACACCGGACAGGTCGCCTACCTGAAGACGTTCCGGCTGTCGCAGACGCAGATCCGCCGGGGTCGGTTGCTCACGGTGCTGGGCGACTGCGGCTGGCGGCTTTCCGACGCCGCCGCGCGACTACGGGTGACGCCGGAGCAGTTCGGGATCCAGCTCGACCGGGCCGGATTCGGTCACCTGTTGAAGCGACACGTCCTCGACGGATTCCGGCATCGCGCCCGCCGTTGACATCCGTACCGCGTGCGCGTCACGACAGTCCGTACAGCAGTATCCGAAACGGACCCCGCCGTACACGGCGGTGAGAACCGAGTCCTCGGGGACGATCGCACCGCATGTCGGGTCGACGGACATGCCCTCGGGCGGCCGGCCGACCAGGCCGTCGCGGTCGGCCGCGTCACGGAAACCCGCCGACATCAGCTCCGCGAGCTCGGCCGAACCCACCGACCGGCCGTACACGCCCAACCCGCCCTCGGGGACACCGACCACCTGCACCCACGCCGCCGGCTCCCGCCGAATCCGGTCCGCCGACTCCGGGACCGCCGCCGCCAAGCCCTCGGTGACGCGCGCGATGAAGTGCCCCGTCACCTCCTTCCGCCACAGGCCCGGCACGGTCACCGTGACCGTGAAACCGAACGGCTCCTCCCCCTCACCGGCGAACCAACCGGGCACCTCCGAGACCAGTACCCGGGTCCACTCCCGGAAGGAGGCCACGGTGGGCGCCACCGCGTCGGACTCCGTCAACAACCGCGCCGCCACCTCACGCCCGATGCGGTCGAGTCGCTCGGGCCCGTACCGTCCCGCCGGGACTGCGATGTCCACCACTATCACCTTATTCTCCCTTCCACGCCGAACCGTCGACGCCGCCAATCGTGCGCTTTCCCCCGGCCGTCCGCATCCGGCCGGAGCGGTAACCGGCGACTACTCTCGACGGAGTACCCCGGGAAGCGAAGGACACACATGCCCGCGAAGGACCGACTCGTCGACGACCGGACGCTCGAGGCGTCGGCGGTGGTCGCGAACTGCGACATGAACCGGTTGCGGGGCCTCGACGGGTATCGGCGCGAACTCGGCCTCGACGTGGTCGCGACGCTCGTCGAGGCGGTACGGCGACACGGGACCGCCCACTGGCTGGACCTGTGCTGTGGTTCCGGGAACGCACTGACGGAGGCCCGTCGCGCACTCACCCGGTACGGCCTGGCGGACCGGGTGACGTTGACCGGCGTCGACCTGGTCGACCACTTCGACCCGGCGGCCCGCGCGGCGGCCGACCTCCACACCGCCTCGGTCACCACCTGGCCGACGCCGCCCGGCGCTCGGTACGACCTCATCACCTGCGTTCACGGCCTCCACTACGTCGGCGACAAACTGCTCGCGGTGACGCGGGCGGTCGCGACGCTGGCTCCCGACGGCCGGTTCGTCGCCCACCTCGCCGCCACGGCCCTGCGTTCCGCGACCGGAGGTCCGCTCACACGGCGGTTCCACCGGGCGCTGCGCGACCACGACGTGCAGTACCATCCCCGGGCACGGCGACTGTCGTGCACGGGACCGCGCGACATCGACTGGCGGCTCACCTACCTGGGCGCCGACGCCGACGCGGGCCCGAACCACACCGGACAACCCGCGGTCGACTCCTACTACCGGCCGGCCGGCGACTGAGCCGCCGGTACCCCGTCGGCACGGCCGGGGAAGGTCGAGCCCGCCGACGCGGGGCGTCCCACCGCCGGACCACGACTCCGATCAGTCCCGAGTGGAACGCCGCCACAGCAACGCGGAACCGACCACGGCGGCCACCAGGATGCCGACGCACCAGGCGACCGCCACCCAACCGTCGCCACCGACGTCACCGCCCGACAGCCAACCCCGCATCGCCTCGATGACCGGAGTCACCGGCTGGTGCCGCGCGACGGGCTGCAACCAACCCGGCATCGTCTCGATCGGCACGAACGCGCTTGAGGCGTACGGCAGGAACAGCATGAAGAAGCTCATGGACGCCGCCGCGTCCACCGTCTTGGTGAGCAGTCCGACCATGGCCGCCAACCACGACATCGCGAGCACGAACAGCACGACCACGCCCGCCACCGCGAGCCACTCCACCGGACCCGCCGCCGGCCGGAACCCGAGCACCACGGCCGTCACCACGACCAGCGCCGTGGACACCAGGTTCCGCAGCAGACTGGCGGCGACGTGACCGAACAGGACCGCCGAACCCGTCACCGTCATGGTGCGGAACCTGTCCACGATGCCCTCCGTCATGTCCTTCGTGACACTGATCGCGGTGGTCGAGGCGCCGTAACCGCTGCACAGCAGGATGATCCCCGGCACCACGTAGTCGACGTAGTCGACACCGCCGGTGTCGAGCGCCCCGCCGAACACCACGGTGAAGAGGACCAGGATCATCACGGGCAACACGACGCCGAGGACCAGCGAATCCCCGTTGCGCCACGCGTGCCGGACACTGCGGCCCACCATCACCATCGAATCCGACACCGGGCGTCGTCTCACGTACGCGGTCGTCATGCCGCGACCTCCTCTCGTGCGGCGGCAGCGGTGGGCCGACCGGTCAACTGCAGGAACACGTCGTCCATACTGGGTGGACGTACCGCGACCGACGTCACCCGCGCGTCCTGCGCGGCGAGGTCGGCGAGGATGGCCTGGAGGCCCGGTATGGTGCCGTCGGTGGGAACGCGGCGAAGGGTGCCGTCGGCGTAGCGCACCTCGACGAGATCGGCGCCGACGAGCCGCTTGAGTTCGGCGGGCGTGCCCTCGGCGATGATCCGGCCGTCGTTCAGGACCGCGACCCGGTCGGCCAACTGATCGGCCTCCTCCAGGTACTGGGTCGTCAACAGCACCGCCACGCCCTGTGCCGCCAGCTCCGTCACCGCCCGCCAGACCTCTCGGCGGCTGTGGGGGTCCAGGCCGGTCGTCGGTTCGTCGAGGAACAGCACGCGCGGCTTCGACAACACCCCGATCGCCAGATCGAGCCTGCGGCGCATGCCGCCCGAGTAGGAGCCCGCGCGCCGGTCCGCGGCCTCGGTCAATCCGAAGCGGGACAGCGAGTCCGCGACCCGCGAGGCGATCTCGCGGCCGGGCAGCCGGTGCAGCCGCGCCATCATCCGCAGGTTCTCGCGTCCGGTCAGCAACTCGTCCACGGCGGTGAACTGCCCGGTGAGGCTGATGACGGACCTGACGCCGTCGGGTTGCGCGACGACGTCGAACCCGGCTACCCGGACACGTCCGGCGTCGGGCCTGCGAAGTGTGCTGAGGATGCCGACGGTGGTGGTCTTCCCGCTGCCGTTCGGCCCGAGCAGGGCGAGAATCCGGCCGGCTTCGATGGAGAGGTCGACGCCGTCGAGCACCCGCAGACCTCGATAGGACTTGCGGAGACCGACGACTTCGACGATCGGGGTGAGGGTCATGGCGCTCCCGATTGGCATGATGAGTGATCACGACATGTGTGGAAAAACTGTGTGTGTAATATACACACAGTTTCTCCACTCGTGCAACCGCGACGAGAGGAGAGCGATGAGCACCGACGACGTCCCGACGGAACTCCCCCGTGAGGTGCTGGCCGCCTGGGGTGAACTCCCCGGCGGCAGCCGAGGCCCCCGCGCCGAACTCTCACTGGAGGCCATCACGGCCACCGCCGTGGAACTGGCCGACCGGGAGGGCCTGGCGGCGGTGTCGATGGGCCGGGTCGCCAAGGCACTCGGCTACACGACCATGTCGCTGTACCGGCACGTCGCCAACAAGGACGAACTGCTGCGACACATGCAGGACGCCGCCCTCGGCCCCGCGCCACGCCACCTCACCGAGGGCATGCAGTGGCGTGACGGCCTGACCGTGTGGACCCGCCAGATCCTCCTCGAACTCGGCCGGCATCCGTGGAGCATCGAGATCGCCTCGTCCATCTCCAGCGGACCACTCATGCCACGCAGCCTGGAGTGGACCGACTGGGGCGCCTCCCTGCTCACCGACGTCCCACTACCGCCCATCGAGAAGCTGAGCTGCCTCATGCTCCTCAACGGCTACGCGCGCAACGAAGTCGCCATGGGCGGCGGCAACCTGCGCGAGCAGCGGCGCCGCGGCACGGACACGATGCAGGAGGAACTGCTGTTCCAACGAGGATTCGAGCGCTTCGCGACCGCCGAGCGGCTACCGGCGCTCCACCGCCTGGTCGAGGACGGCCTCTTCCCCGCCGTCGACCCCGAGATGATCGCCGGTCCGGGCGACGAGCTGGAATACGTCATCGACCACGGTCTCCTCGACTTCGGGCTCCAACGCATCCTGGACGGCATCGAGGTCCACATCAGACGACACCTCGACGCCGACTGACCGGCGTCCTCACTCCGCCGCGAGTGCGGCGCGCACCCGCATGAGCACGAAGCCGAGCAGGTTGTCACCGCGCCATCGGGTCGGATCGGCGGCGGCGGGGTCGTCCGCGCTCAGGCCGATCCCCCACACGGTGTCCACCGGGCTCGCCTCGACCAGCACCCGGGCGCGGGTGGCGGCGAGGTAGGCGCGCATCCGCGGGTGCGCGGTGAACTTCGCGTGGTTGCCGGCGAACACCACCGACTCGCGGACCCGTTCCCACTCGCGCGGGTCGAACCCGGAGACCTGGCGGCCGAGCCGTTTGGCCTCGCCGGGGTGTGACGCGGAGAGCACGCGGTCGGCGGTGGCGTGGTCGCCGAAGACCACCGCCTTACGCCACATCATGTAGTGCTCGGCGGTGGGGAACCGGTGGCCCTCGGTGGTGAACTCCGCGGGCGACCACTGGCTCAGGCAGCGTCGGCCCACCTCGTGGTCCGCGCCGGAAGCGGCCCCCCAGAAGTGGACGAAACGGAACCGCTCCCCGGCACGCCACCGGCGGGCCAGCTCATGTCGGCCGTGGGGCGACTCGGTGATCGGTGCCGCTCCGGGGGCGCCGGCGCGCCCGGCGGCGAATGCCTCGGGTTCGATATACATTGGAAGTCCGTTCAGTGCAGGGTCCGCCCCGATTCCACCTCATGACCTTTCCGCTGTCACGCGATTTCCGGCGCGTTCCCCGTCGCGCCCCGTCACCCGGCCATCCGGACCGGCGGGGCCGGCCGGGACTACGCCCCACTACTCCGGGAGGCCGTCGCGACCCGGCGCACCAGCTCGGCGAACCCACCGGGCCGGGACATGTGCCACAGATGGGACTCGCCCGCCAGCACCACCAGACGCGCGTCCGGTATCCGTTCGGCGAGCAACCGCGCCGAACGGAGATTGAGCCGATCCCGTTCCCCGCACACCACGACGGTGTGGGCGGAGACCCGTTCCACCCCCGCGTCGAGGTCCGCCGCCGCCAGCTCCCGCAGAACCGCCGTCTGGACCCGCTTCCCGGCGGACCGGATGTCGGCCAGCAACGCGAACCCGTCCGTCTCCTCGGCGGGGGCGATCATGTTCACCGACGCCTTGGCCGTCCACTCCAGCGGCAGGACGCGGGTCACCGCCCGCTGCAGGGACAACGTCAACCGCGGTACCGACACCATCGCGCCGGACAGAAGCAGCCCGGCCACCCGTTCCGGAACGGTCACGGCGGCCCGCAACGCGACCGTCGCCCCCAGAGACGAACCCGCCAGCACCACCGGGCGGGTGGCCGCCCCGACGAGATGGCACACCTCGGCCACCGCCGCCTCCAGGGTGAAGGACTCGGTGCGGCCGCCGTGTCCGGGCAGGTCGGGGGTGACCACATGGAACCGATCCGCGAGCGCCGCACGTTCCGCACGCCACATGCGACGGCTGGAACCCATGGCGTGCAACAGGATCACCGTGGGATCCGCCGCCGTCGACATGCCACACCGCCTCCCTCGGCCGCTCCACGGGCCCCACCGAGCCTACCGACACGAGGGCGGAGCATCCGGGCGATGTGGCGAACGACGACGTCGTGGCCGGACACCGGTGAGACGGTGTCCGGCCACGACGCCCGTGTCATCAGATCGGCGGGGTCATGCCACCCGGTTCGACGCGGCCGCGCCACGCCCCGGTCTCGGCACCCCGTGATTCGATGAAGTCCTTGAACCGGTCGAGATCACCCTCGATCCGGCCACCGACGAGGCCGGTCGCCGCCCCCGCCTTCTCCGTGACCCCCTCCGGCGCGAAGGCCATCCGCAGGTTCACGCGGGTGCGCCATGCGTCCAACGGCTCGAAGGTCACCTCACCGGTGTGGTCCGGACCGTCGACGGCGTGCCACGAGACCTTCCGGTCCGGAAGCTGCTCGTCGATCTCCGCGTCGAACTCCCGCGTCACGCCCGCGATCTCGGTGGTCCAGTGCGTGCGGGTGTCGTTGATCTGGGTGACCGCCTCGACACCGGTCATGAAGTACGGGAACGACTCGAACTGCGTCCACTGGTTGTAGGCGGTGCTGACAGGTACGTCAACCTCGACCGACTTCTCGTATACCCGGTTCATCGCATACCTCCGTGCGGTTCGCCGTATGTGTCTGTTCCCGAACCGGCTACCCGGAAGACGGCGGAGGCCAAACCGGAACTTCGGCGGCCGACCGGATCGGGCGAATCGGCGTGGCGGCCCCCGCGCGTCGGTAACGTGAGGCCGTCCAGCCGATCCGGGCACCAACCGGCCCGCGCCACTTCCGGGCCGCCCCGGGCGGCGACCACACCGGTGGCCGCGGACGACTCCGGCGCCGGAAGCGGAAAGGAGACCGGCATGACCACGCCCGCACCACTCCCCCAGGACACCGTCGCCCCCCGGCACGCGATCGTGACCGGATCCGACTCCGGGATCGGCCGGGCCATCGCGGTGGCCTTCGCCGGGGGCGGCCTCGACGTCGGCGTCACTTACCACTCGGACCGGGAGGGCGCCGAGGCCACCGCCGACCTCGTGCGGGAACGCGGCGTCTCCGCCGTGGTGCGCCGCCTCGACCTGACCGGCCTGCCGGAGGCGGCCGACGTGATCGACGAGCTCGCCGACGAACTAGGCGGGGTGGACGTCCTGGTCAACTGCGCGGGAACCGGTAGCGGCGTCGCGGCGGTGGACATGGACTACGAGACGTGGTGCCGGGTCATGGACGTCGACCTCAACGGCGCCTTCCTCTGCGCACAGCGCGCCGCACGCCGGATGGTCTCGCACGGCAACGGGGGCCGCATCGTGAACGTCACCAGCGTCCACGAGCACGCCCCCAAGGTGGGTTACGCCCCGTACGCCGCCGCGAAGGCGGGGCTGGGTGGTCTGACCAAGGTGCTGGCGGTCGAACTGGCACCGCACGGCATCACCGTCAACGCGGTGGCACCCGGCGAGATCGCCACGCCGATGACGGGCCAGACCGACGAGGACCCGACCGAGTCACCGCGCCCGGGTATCCCCCTCGGCCGCCCAGGCCACGCCGCCGAGGTCGCGGCACTCGTGGCGTTCCTCGCGACGCCGGCGGCGTCCTACATCACCGGCGCCTCCATCCCGGTGGACGGCGGGATGCTCCTGATGGGGCCGCAGGGCGCACACGCCACGACGACGGACGACTGGCGGCGGCCCTGACGGGCGCCGAGACGGACCGTGACCAAACGCGCCATTCCGACTTATCCACTGATTGCGCACTTCACGGCATGATCATGCCGCCCGCGGTGATCTGGCACCTTGTCACGGCGTCACCGGATTGATACTCTGCCCCGCGAGTGAAGCTGATCCCTGCGAATGGGAAATGCACGTGCAGTCGTCCCACCCGACTCGCACATGCGCCGGCACCCCCACGTGTCGACACCCCACCCCTCGCAAGGAGTTACATCATGCACGGCTATGCAATGTCCGAGGCACACACTCGCCTGCGTGCTCGGGTTCGTGAGTTTGCGTTGTCTGAGGTGTGGCCTCGGGTGGCGGAGATGGAGGCGTCGCGGCGGGTTCATGGTGAGTTGTCGCGGTTGATCGCGCGGCAGGGTTGGATCGGTGCCACGATCGACGCCGAGTACGGCGGTATGGGTGCCGGGCACGTGGCCAAGACCATCATCATCGAGGAACTGTCGCGTGTGTCGGGCGCGATGGGTGCGATGGTGCAGGCGTCGCAGCTGGGGGTCGCCAAGATCATCCACTACGGCGACGACGAGCAACGCAAGACCTGGCTGCCGGCGATCGCCTCGGGCGACTGCCTGCCCACCATCGCCGTCACCGAACCACAGTCCGGTGGCCACGTCCTGGGCATGGAGACCACCGCCACCCGTGTCGGCGACGACTACGTCCTCAACGGCCGCAAGGTGTTCGTCGGCAACTCCCACGTCGGTGACCTCCACGGCGTCATCGCCCGCACCGGCCCCGGTTCCAAGGGCCTGACGGCGTTCCTCGTCGAATCCCACACCCCCGGATTCTCACTGGCCCCCCAACAGGACACCCTGGGCCTACACGGATTCTCCTTCGGTGAACTCGTCTTCGACAACGCCCGCATCCCCGCCGCCAACCGCCTGGGCGACGAAGGCGACGGACTCGCCGTGGCCTACTCCTCCTCCATCACCTACGGCCGCCCCAACCTCACCGCCGTAGCCCTCGGCATCCACCGCGCCCTGGTCGAAGACACCGCCCACTACACCCACAACCGGCACCTCTACGGGAAACCACTCCACGCCCTCGACAACATCAAGTTGAAACTCGGCGACATGGAATCCCGCCTCATGACCGCCACGATCCTGGCCTACCACGCCGTCCACGCACTCGACCAAGGACGCGCCTGCGACCCCGAACTCATGAACGCCAAACTCGTCGGCGTCGAAACCTGCCTCGACTCCGCACGCAACGCCATGGAAATCCACGCCGCCGCAGGCCTGTCCACCCAACACCACCGCATCGAACGCTACCTACGCGACGCCCACCACATCTTCGCCCCCGCGGGCACCAGCGACATCCAACGCCTCCGCCTCGCCGAAAACCGCCTCGGCACCAACAAACCCACCCAGTGGAGCGAACGCCACGCCGCGCACAATCTGGCGTTCGCCGGCTGAACCGCCGGGGCGCCGGACTCCACCGAGACCGGCGCCCCGAACGGTCAGCGCACGCCGTCGCGGCGGTTGATCTCGGCGACCACGTCGGCCGCTATCGCCTTGATCCGCTGCAGCCCCTCCCTGCCCCAGTCGTGTGGTTCGGTGTCGACGACGCACACCGTTCCCAGGACCGTTCCGGTGTGGTCGATCAGGGGCGCACCGAGATACGCCCGGATCCCGAGCTCGTCCATGACCGGGTTACCCGCGAACCGGGGGTACGCGCAGACGTCCTCCAGCGGCAACGCCTTACGCCGCTTCACCACGTGCGGGCAGTAGCCGTGGTCCTTGGCCATGACCCGTCCCGGTCCGGCCACGACGCCGTCCTGCGACATCGCCGCCGCCTGCGGTTCGGGGGCGTGCAGCCCGGCGAAGTACTGCTCCTCACCGATGAAGTTCACCATCGCGTAGGGCGCACCGGTGATCTGGGCCAACCGGTGGGCGAAGTCGTCGAACACCACGTCCGGACGGTCCCCGATACCGAGTTGGCGGAACCGTTCCATCCGCGCCCCCATCTCGTGATCGGTGGGCGTCATCAACAGGCGTTCATCCTCATAGGTCATTGACCGGCTCCAAGCGAAGTCGTCGAACGGGACATGTGAGTGGCCGAGGTCAGCAGGTAACGCACCAGTGAAACCAACACCTGGGCCGACGAGCGCGATTCACGCGCGTCGCAGTGCACCACCGGCACGTGGGACGGCAGGTCGAGGGCGGCACGGACTTCGGCGATCTCGTACACCGGGGCGTCGTCGAAGCTGTTCAGCGCGACGATGAACGGGATCCGGCGGTGCTCGAAGAAGTCGATCGCCGAGAAGCAGTCGCCCAGCCGACGGGTGTCGGTGAGCACGACCGCGGCCAGCGCGCCGTCGGACATCTCGTTCCACATCGACCAGAATCGCTCCTGGCCCGGCATCCCGAACAGGTACAGCACGTACGAGTCGTCCAGTGTCAGCCGCCCGAAGTCCATCGCCACCGTGGTGGTCGTCTTGTCCTTGATGTCGCGCAGATCGTCGGTGCCGATGCTGGCGACGGTCAGGGTCTCCTCGGTGGTGACCGGCGTGATCTCGCTGACCGCGCCGACGAAGGTGGTCTTACCCACCCCGAAGCCGCCGGCGATGAGCAGCTTGATCCCCACCGGGGCGGAGCGGGAATCAGAATCGTTGTTGTAGGCCATGCAATAGTGCCTCTAGCATCTTGAGATCTTCTGGATCGGCGGCGGGAAGGGGTTCGTGCGCGAGGAGCGCACCTGCGTCGATCAGGTCGGCGAGCAGGACCTTGGTCACGGTGGCGGGCAGCCGCATGAGACCGGCGACCTCCGCCACCGAGATCTTCATCGTGCACAACTGCAACGCGTGGGCGTGGTCGAGGTCCAGCTTCGTGGGTTCGACGGCACCGGTGGACTGCACCAACGACAGCAGGTCCAGTTCCACGGTGGGCGCGGTACGGCCCCGGGTGACCAGGAACGGCCTCACCAGGCGTCCGGCATCGTCGTCGTACCACTGCTCTTCTTCGAGTCGCGGCATCAGGCGACCGCCTCCTCACCGGAGTGTCAGGATCGGCCGTCGGGCCGATCGGCATCGGATTCACCCGGGGTGGGAGCGACGGAGCCCTGCCGGAAACCCGACTGGAAGGCACTCATGAGGGATGAGTCAGCGATCTGGGACACCCGCGGTTCGGCGTCGCCGCGCAACTCGGGGGCCAGGTTCGCCTGCCGTTGACGCTGTGGCAGCGCGGGCTTCGACACCGGAGAAGGCGCGGACTGCACAGGCTGCGGCGGACGTGACGGTTCCTCCGCGAACGGTTGCCGCGCCACCGGAACGATCAGGTGCTCCGCGGTGGCGGTGCCCTCCCCGGTGGTGGGGACCTGCCGGACCCTCGCCGATCCGGACGCCGCGGGCCGGGGTGCGGGAGCCGCGGGCGAGGCCGGGGCGGCCGACACCGGAATCTGCGCGGTCACCGGTTCGATGGCGCCGGTGCCGACGGTGGCCAGCAGGGTGGCGGGGAGTACCACCGTCGCCTGGGTACCGCCGTACACGCTCCGGCGGAGCTGCACCGCCACGCGGTGACGGTGGGCGAGGATCGCCACGACGACGAGCCCGATCCGGCCGTCGTTGAGCAGCGCCACCCGGTCGACCTCGTCGGGGGTCTCCAGCATCTGGTTGATGCGGTGCTGGTCCTCCGCGTTCATGCCGAGACCGGCGTCCTCGATCTCGATCGCGACGCCCGCCGACACGTCCGAGACCCGCACCATCACGCGCTTGTCCGGTGGTGAGAACTTGGTGGCGTTGTCGATGAGCTCGGCGAGCAGGTGGATGACGTCGGCGGCGACATGCCCGTGCAACATGCCCTTGATGGGACGGGTGAGACCCACCATCGAGTACTTGGGTGTCTCCGACATCGCCGAGCGGATGATCTCGGCGAGGTTGACCGGCTGGCTCCAGCGGCGGCGTGACTTGGCGCCGCCGAGGACGGCGAGGCTGTCGGCGTACCGCCGCGAGATCGTCGCGAGGTGGTCGACCGCGAACAGTCCCTTGAGGACGTCCGGGTCCTCCACACCGCTTTCGAGGTCGTCCAGGCTCCGGATGATCCGGTGGGCCGAGGACTGCATCCGTCCGGCGAGCTGTTTGAGCCAGCCGTCGTCCTGCGGGTCCCTGGACAGCGGCTCGATCGACGGGACCGGCTCGACGGCCTCCGGCTCCACCACGCGAGGCGGCGGAGACGGCGGCGCGGTCAACGACTGCAACGCCTGCCGGGTCTGCTGGTGCTGGTAGTAGAGCCGCTGAGCGAGGGCACTCACCGGGCCGCCGTCGCCACCGGCGGGGGCGGGAAGCGGGTTCGCGCTGGCCGGCCGGCCGGCGGCGATCTCTCCGGCCGCGTACTGGATGTCGTCGAGATACATCCCGGCCTGCTGGCCGAGTCGGTTCGCCTCACGCTCACCGGCCTCGAGGACGGCGGCCAACTTACGACGGGCGAGTACGGCCGATATCGCGACACCCGCCAGCCCCGCCACGGTGATCGCGACACCGACCGGCATCAACAGCGGGGAGTCCACGTTGGCCAACAGGTGGACGGTCATCGCCGCACCCGCCACCAGGGTGACGGCGACCGGAGTCCACACGACTCCGTTCGTACCGGACCCGGCGGTGGCCGCGGGATGGGGTTGGGGCACGTTGTGACCGGCCGGCTGCTCCGCCGGCCGCGACCATTGCTGAGTCATGGTTAGGCGACCACGTCCGATCGAGCCGGGGTGGCGGTGTGATGCGCCACGCCCTTGATGAGTTGAGCCATTTCGAATGCCAGCACGCTCACGTCGGTGTCGTTGCCGGCGACCACCACGAGGCGGGTCTGACTCCCGCCACTGGAGACGAATACGATGTGGTCGTCGAGTTCGGCGACCACCTGACGGACTCCGCCACCGCCGGTGTTGCGCGCCAGCGAGAACAGACCGGACGCCACGGCGGCGAGCTGGTCGGCCCGGTCGTTGTCGAGGCCGCTGCTGATGTCCTTCTTCAGTCCATCGGCCGACACCAGAAGCGCACATTGAACTCCGGCGACTTGCGAGATCAGTCCATCGAGCAGGAACTGCAAACCTGTCGGTGCATTCCGTATCGTATCGGACATGGAAGGGCTGGTCCTCCTTTAAGGATGGGTGATTCCACAGCGGACGAGAATGCGAGTGAGTGAGCTGATCCTACGAGCCGTGTCTGCCAGGAAACGGTATCATCACGATCCGCCACGACCGGGAGCCGTGGCGGACTTTGTTGGGGGACAGCATAACCAGCCACGAATCCCGGTGTTCGCGGCTGGAGGCCCCGCGCGCTGACCTGCTTGTTCGCATTGGCGGCATGTGGTGCATCACAATCGGCCGGCTGTGTACTGGTGAGTCGGGTCGCGGCCACCGGTGGAAATGCCGGATCGTCACGGCCTTCATCGTCGGAAGAATCGTCCCACGAGCGCATACCACCATATCCGGTAAACCGTATAGCTGACCAGATACGACAGCGTGCAATGTGCATACGAATGAGACGGATTTTAGTTACGGGCTCGCATATATGAATTCTCTGTCGAATTCTCGGAGCCGCAAACCATTGACACCGGATCGCGAATCGTGTACCCGGGATAATTGCCGCGCGAGTCCCACGTCGCGCCGCGGTCACACCGTCCATAACGGCATTGCCGTCACGTTTCGGTGACCACGGCCTCGGGCGCCGCCGCCCGTCACCGGCGGCCCGGGAGCGGTCCGGTGCCGATCGCGGACGCCCCGGCACGCCACCGCGCGGAGCCGACGACGGTGACTCGTCCGATCGTCATGGTGACTCTACACAACGCTTCCCTCCCGAGGCCCCTCAGGAGAGTCGCCGCGAGTCACCGGAGACGACCCCGGGGCCGCCGGGTCACACCGCCGGCCCCGGGTTCCAGGCGACCTCGTCCAGGCGCTCCACTATCCAGGCCAACCGGCGGTTCCCGCCCGGCTCGCCGATGCGCTGGCGCAGCGACCGCAACTTGTGCCTGATGTACCCGGAGTCGTTGTGCCGCTCCAGCTCCACCACCGTCTCCACGTGACCGGCCAACCTGTCGAGGTCACCCGCACGCACCGCCAGGACCGCAAGGTCCGTGTGTACCGCCGCACTGCGCCGCGGTGTCACCGCCACGGCCGCCGCCGCCTCCAGCGCGTCGGACGCGCCGGCGTGGTCACCGAGCGCCATCAGGCAGGCGCCGCGCTGTTCCGGGATCCGGGCGCCGTCGAACCGCAACCATCCACCGTTGCCGGTGACGTTCCGGCGATCGACCTCCTCCGCCCGGTCGAGCTCCCGCAGGCAGGCGTCCTTCTCACCCATCCCCGCCAGCGCCTCGGCACGCACCGCCGCCGCCCAGTAACCGGTGGTCAGGCCGGGGTCACCCCGCCGCGCGACCGCCACCGCGGCGGCGGCCAGCTCCTCCGCCTCGTGAGGACGCCCGGCGACCAGGTGGACCAGGGCGTGCCGCAGCATCGCGCACGCCCACAGGTCGTCGTCCCCGGCCTGCCTGGCGGCGTCGGCCGCCAGGGTGTAGCAGGAGATCGCGTCGGCGTGCGCCGAGGAGTCGAACAGGATCTCTCCGGCGAGTTGGAACGCCCCCGCCGCGAGGCGGCACCGGGCACGGAAGGACTCCGTCGACTGTGGAAGCCTCAGTCCCTCGCGTACCGCGTCGAGGTGGTCGCCGACCACCGGGTACATGGCGGCCTTGGAGTGGGTGCGGCCGTAGGCCCGCCACAGGTGTTCGCCGACGGCGTGTTGCGCGTCCAGATCCCGGACGTCGTGTACCGGGGCGGATCTCGGGGTGGCGATGGCCGCGGCGGTCACCGCGGCCAGTCGCAGGATGTCGCGCCTGAGCATATGGTCACCTTCGTCATGTGGGCCGACGGCCGGGTGCCGTCGCCTCTCGGGGGGCGGCAACGGTTTCGCGGCCACCAGCAGGGACTCCAGTTCGGCGGGTGTCAACCGGAGCGCGGACGCGAGATCGGCGCGCAGATACGGTTGCGGTTCGGTGACGCCACGCTCCCAACGTGACACCGACACCCGGTCGACCGACAACAGCTCGGCCAAAGCCTCCTGGGTGAGCCCCATGGCCTTTCGCCGTCGTGCCAGACCGGCGTTCGGATCGGCGGCCATGACTACCTCCCTGCCTGACTCATGATGCATCCCGTCGCGCCCGTGGCACCCGATGTGTCACATGGATGTCACAAAACTGTTCTGGCCCGCCCGTATCCGGCCTGCTGGAATGGATACGGCGGGCACACCGACCGTGATCCGGGTCGGTGGAGGCGACACCGGTTCCCGGGTGGGTGTCGCTCGCCGTCTCGCACCGGTGACACGCGACGGACGGGGAGTTCCGTCGGTGCCCGCCGGAGAGGTTCGATTCACCGCACCCGACCGGAGGCGTCGGGTGGTTCCGTTTCCGGCGCCGGGGTGAGGCGTCGGACGCGGTCGATCGCCGCGGTTCGCGGCATGACAGACAGGAGCCCATCATGACCACAGTGATCCGACAACGCCGCGAATCGGCCGTCCCCGGGGTGGTCGTCGCCAAGCCGGACCTGTCCTCACCCACGACCGCGTGGCGGGTCGTGGGCGACTCGGCGGCGTGGATCTGCCGGGAGGCCGCCCGCGACCGGCGCGTCGGGCAGCTCAACCACACCACCGGCCTGCTTCTGGAGGCGCTGGCGGCCGTCGGGATCCGCGTCACGCCGCCCGTGCCGCGGCGCCCCAGGCCGAAGCCGCTGTGCTTCCGGCTGAGCCAGGCGGAACTCGACGTGTGTGAGCGGATGAGCCTGGGAATGACGAACCTCCAGATCGGGGCGGAACTGTCGATTTCCGAGGACACCGTCAAGACCCGCGCCAGGATGCTCTACCGCAAACTCGGCGCGCACGATCGCGCCCACGCGGTGGCGATCGCCTTCCGTACCGGACTGATCAGGTGACCGGGTGTGGGTCGGGTCCGGGCGGATGGAGGCCGCCGGTACCCGGCCCGCCGGCGCAACGGGGAACCCGGCACGGTGAAGGTCCCCCGTTCACCTGCGCGAACGGTGAACAGGTGTCCATTCCGTAACGTTATGTACTCGGCGGGCGAAATGCAATAGCCGGCCCGCGGCCGGGGTGCAATAGCCAGCCCGAGGCCGGGTGAAATAGCCGGCCCGCGGCCGGGTCGCGATGGCCGGGATGACGGCGCGGGTTCCGGTCCGGTGTCAGTGTGTCGACGTCGCGGTCTCGGGTGTGACCGCCGTCCGCAGGTCCTCTCTGGCGGCCACGAGTGCCGCCGCCTTCACCATCGTCTCGGCGAACTCCTCCGCAGGATCGGAGTCGAGGACGACGGCGCCGCCGGTGCCGACGGTCAATTCGGAACCTTCCCAGACCGCGGTACGGATGACGATGCTCAGGTCCGCGCCACCGCCGAAACCGAAGTAGCCGAGCGCGCCGGAGTAGACGCCTCTGGCCCGGCCCTCCAGGCGGTCGATGATCCGCATGGTCCGCAGCTTCGGGGCGCCCGTCATGGAGCCGCCCGGGAAGCACGCCCGCACGCAGTCCACCGGGCTGACGTGCCCGGGCAGCCGACCGCGCACCGTGGACACCAGCTGGTGGACCGTCGCGTAGGTCTCGGTGACCAGGAACTCCGGCACGGTCACCGAACCCGGATCGCACACCCGTCCCAGGTCGTTACGCAGCAGGTCCACGATCATCAGGTTCTCCGCGCGCGTCTTGGCCGAGGCGGTCAGTGAGGCGCGGCCCGCCTCGTCGAGGACGGGGTCGGGATGGCGTGCGACGGTCCCCTTGATGGGACGGCTCTCCACCGTCCCGTCGGTGTGGACCCGGATGAACCGCTCGGGGGACGAACTCATCACCGCGAACTCCCCCAGCCGCAGGTAGGCCGCGTACGGTGCCGGATTCCGGCGCCGGAGCGCCAGGTGGTAGTCGAGCGGGTCGGCGACCGGGTCCAGGGTGACCCGGTTGGTCAGGCAGATCTCGTAGCTCTCGCCGGCGCGCAGTTCCGCGAGGCAGGACTCGACGTCGGCCAGGTAACCGGCCTCCTCTCGGGCCAGAACCGGCGCACGGTCTCCGGCGGCGGACACCGGCGGTGGCGCGGACGGGGCGGGATCGGGCAGTTCGGTGAGCGCGGCGGCGGTGCGGGTGGTCCAGTCGGTCGCGATCCGGCGGGCGTCCGGGTCCGGTGTAGACAGTGCGACCACATAGGTGCGGTCCTCCTGGTGGTCGACGGCGACGAGCCGGTCGGCCAGGAGCCACATCGCGTCCGGAGTGGAGGCGGCGTGGGCCGTGTCGCCGCCGCAGTCGGCCTTGAGCTCGTAACCGAAGTAACCGACCATGCCGGTGGTCAGGTCGAAGGGCAGGTGGGAACCGGTGTGCCGGAACCGTTCCAGGCGACGCCGGATCGCCTGGAAGACGTCCCCCGGTTCGTCACGGGTGCCGGCGGCGTCGGTGACCTGGACGGCACCGCTTCCGACGCGGTACCGCAGCACCTGCCCCAGCGGGCCTCCCGTGTCGCCCAGGAAGGAGAACCGCGCCCGGCCCGGTTCGGCGAGGCTGCTGTCGAGCCAGAACGCGTGACTGGAGTCGCCGAACCGACGCCGGAACAGCTCCGGCGTGGACACCGCACGGTCCAGCGTGGCGACGGCGAGCACTGGTTCCCGCCCGGCCGCCCGTTCCCGACGGGGTGCGGAACCGCTGCGGGGCGCCGGAATGGTGGCGGGTCGGCGACCCGGCGCGGCGAGGTCGGCGAAGTTGCGGACGAGCCGCGCGCCGTGCTCGGTGGCGACCGACTCGGGATGGAACTGCACGCCCCACCGGGGTAGTCCGAGGTGCCGCACGGCCATGACCGTGTCGTCGTCGGCGACCGCGATCTCCCGCAGCGGTTCGGGCAGCGGCCTGGCGACGTGTAGCGAGTGGTAGCGGATCGCGGTGAATCCGTCCGGAACGCCGCGGAACAGTCCGGTGCCGTCGTGGTACACCCGGGCGGGGTGTCCGTGGCGTGGGCGGGTGGTCACCACCCGGGCACCGGCGAGGTGGGCGAGCGCCTGGTGCCCCAGGCACACACCGAGTGTCGGCAGGCCCGGATGCGCGTCGAGGACGTGGCGCACGTGTCCCAGGTCCGAGGGACGTTGCGGCCGGCCGGGTCCCGGCGACACCACGACCACGTCGAACGCCGCCACCGAGTCGGTGAGGAGTCGCGGGTCGTCGTGGGTCATGACGACCGGCGTGCAGCCGAGTTCGGTCGCGAGCAACTGGTAGAGGTTGTAGGTGTAGGAGTCGTGGTTGTCGATGAGCAGCACACGCATCCGAGTCAACCTCCCACTCGCCGGCACGTGCCGTGGTGCGGGCATGTCACGCCACCGGCACCACGTCGACCGGTGGGTCGGTGGGTGGTCCGCGGCCCGGTCGGTACGGGGTGGAATCGGCGCACCGAATCATCCTGCGCGGTCACCGGCCGGATCGGCAACCCGGTCCCGCGACCGGTGTAGGTGAATCGGCCGGTCGCGGGGTGGACGGTGACCGGGATCATCGCGCGCCGCCGGGACGCGACACGGCCCGGCGGCGCGGTCACGAAGGGTCCGGAGCGCCGGGCTCGCCGAGTACCACCACGGTGCCCTGGTCGCCGTCCACCCTGATCCGGTCGCCGTCGCGCAGCCGGGTGGTCGCGTCTCCGCAGCCGACGACCGCCGGGATGCCGAGTTCCCGTGCCACGATCGCGGCGTGTGACAGTGCCGCTCCGACGTCGGTGACGACGGCCGCCACGCGCGGGAACACCGGTGTCCAGCCGATGTTGGTCACCTTGGTCACCAGGATCTCCCCCACCGCGACGCGCCCGGCGTCGTCCACCGATTCGACGATGCGGGCGACACCCTCCGCCTTGCCCGGTGAACCGGCCGCGCCGGTGATCTCGCCGTCGGAGACGACGGCCTCACCGGTGGCGTCGGCAAGGTCGGCCCGCCGGCCGGGATCGGCCGCCCACGAGTCGGGGTCGAACGCGCCCCTGATGAAGGTCGGGTACACCGGTAGCGCGCGGTAGTGCCGGTAGGCGGCCTCACGGGCCGGAACCCGGTCGAGGACGGATTCGTCGCCCTCCAGCAGTGCCAGCAGTTCGGACAGCCGCAGGTGGAAGACCCGGTCACCGGCACCGGTGAGTTCGGCGGCGCGCAGCACGAAGCGTCGCAGCACCCAGAACGCCCGGATCACCTCCGACCTGCCGGTCTCCCTTCCCCGGGCGCTCACGGCCGCCGCGGCCAACCGGCGCCGCAGTGTCGCGACCTTGCGGGGATGCCGGGCCGCGAACCGGCGCATCGCCTCCTCCCGCGCGGTCGCCTGCCGGTTCAGCAGTTCCGTCACCGGTGGCGCGTCCCGCATTCCCGCCAGGGCACGGTCCACCCAGGCCGGGTCCTCGGCCGGTCGCGGCACGGAGACCTCGAACTCGTCGGGGCAGCGGTGTCCCCAGGTGCGGTCGAAGGTCTCCCTGTCGATCACCCCGTCGACCAGTTGCCGAAGCCCCAACAGCGGTCCCAGGCTGGCCAGCCCGTCGGTGTCGGTGTGGACGCCGGTCGTCAGGGCATGTGTGTCGGCCTCGTCGACGAGCCGGGACAGCCAGGCGCGCACCCGGAACTGGGCGGCGCCCTTGAGCCGGCTGCCGGCGGCCAACAGCTTCGCGCCGTCGACCAGCAGCGGCCGGATCTCGTCGTCCCACAGGCCGCGCAGCTCCCCCGGTCGGTCGGTGGCGGCGATGCGGGCGTGAGTGGTGCGGCAGCGGTCGGGGAAGGCGGCGACCATGGCGTCGAAGTTCCGTTGGTACCGGGCGACGCCACGTACGAACCGGGTCATCGACGGCATGGCCAGCCGCAGTATCCGCCATCGCGACAGCGGCAACGGCGGGGCGGTGACCCCGCCGGGGAACCGCCCGAACGCCTGAACGGAACCGGTGCGGACCATGCCGCTCAGGCCGAGTGCGTCGGCGACCGCGTTGGAGACCGACAGGTTCAGGTAGAACCTGCCTCCGATGTTGCCGCTGAGCCGGTACGGTCCGACGTGCGACAGCGACATCGCCTCGCTCATGAATATCTGGACGAACGACCAGGTCATGGGGGTCATGACGCTCGGTATCGCCTCGCCCAGGTTGGCCGACGTCCACAGGTGGTCGCCGAGGAGGCTGTCGTTCCACTCCTCCCGCGCGGGAGGTGGTTCCGGAAGGTTGGTGATCGGCCGGGCCTGCACGATCTGGAACCCACCATCGTGCCGAGTCCACTCCACGTCCACGGGGCGGTCGTGGAGTCGCGCGACACGGGTCGTCAACCGATGGAGTTCGCTGAGCGCGGTGTCGTCGAGGACCACGGCACGGCGGCGGCGATCGGAGATCGGGCGTTCCTCGGTGCCGGTGCGGGTGCGCACCGTCTCGACCGCCTTGTCCCCGATCGTGCGGGAGACCACGGCTCCGGTGGCTCCGTCCAATACGTACTGGTCCGGGGTCACCGCGCCGCCCACGAGCGATTCACCGAGCCCCCACGTGGCATTGACGACGGTGCGGTCCCGGCGGCCGGTGACGGGGTCGGCGGTGAAGGCGACTCCGCTCGCGGTGGCGTCGGCCATGAGCTGGATCACGACGGCCGAGGCGACGTCGTCGGTGCCGGGCCGCGAACGGCGTGCCCGGTAGGCGATCGCCCGGTCCGTCCACAGTGACGCCCAGCAGCCGAGCACGGCGGCCTCCACCGCTTCGGCGCCGCGGACGTTCAGATGGGACTCCATCTGTCCCGCGAAGGAGGCGTCGGGCAGGTCCTCGGCGGTGGCGGAGGACCTGACCGCGACGGCCGCCCGGGGCGGCAGTCCCGCCAGGCCCGCGGCGATCGCGGAGCGGACGTCGGCCGGTAGCGCGGCGGTGTCGCCGAACAACGGGCGGATGGCGGCTCCCGCGTGTCGAGTCGCCTCCGGGTCGGCGGGGTCCGTCGAGGCCAGGACGGCGGCTATCCGGTCGGCGGCGCCGGTCTCGGTGACGAACCTGCGGTACGCGCCGGTCGTGAGGTGGAATCCGCCCGGTACCGGCAGTCCGGCGCGGGCGAGTTCGGCGAGCGCGGCGCCCTTGCCGCCGGCGTTCTCCAGGGTCGCGTCCGGCGAGTCGAATGGAAGGTGCAGTGGGATCGAGGACATGGAGTTCAACTCCTCGGGAGGGTGGTGGTCGTTCAGGTGAGCCAGTCGCGCATGGTGTCGGCGTCGACGAGGTGGATCGCGCCGCGCGGAGCGGCGAGCACGCGCTCCATCCCGGTCTGGTATCCGGCGACGGCGTCGATCACCTCGGCGACCTGTTCGGGGGTGGCGCGCCTGTCAGTGGTGAACCAGTCGATGAGGCCGTCGTGGAAGTCCTGGAGCAGCGCGTAGACCATCCGTGCGGCTACCCGCGGGTCGTCGACGTCGAAGACGCCCTCCGCCACGCCGAGCCGGACCACGTCGGTGAGCAGTCTCGCGAACTCCTCGGCGCTGCGCCTGCGCATCCTGACGCGCGCCACCGCGTTGGCGTCGCCGTACCAGGCGCGGGCGGCGGCCAGGACGAGCGGGCGGCGGGCCGTCTTCCAGGCGCCCTGTCCGGCGAAGAACCGGTTGAGGCGCTCCAGCGCCGAGAGTTCCGAGTCCCGGATCGCGGGCGCGGCGGAGGCCAGCATCTCCTCGAACATCCGGTCGAGGACGGCGTCCAGCAGGTCGCTCTTGGAATCGAAGTAGTGGTAGAAGGCGCCCTTGGAGGCCCCGGTCCGCGCCAGCACGTCCTGTACGGACATGGCGTCGAAGCCCACGGTCTGCAGCAGGTGCTGTGCGGCGTCGAGGAAGCCGTCGCGGCGCCGGGCGTGGGCCGCCTCGTCGAAGGGACGCGGCATGACACCTCCCAGTTAATAAACCGACGGTCGGTTTATTAACTCTATCCCATCGAGGCGACCCTCGTCGAGCCCGAGACGTGACGCGCGCCGCCGGATGTGTGAACAAGGAGGCCACGGGTATCCACCGACGGTGACCACGTCCGGTGGAGGAGTCCATGCGCACCCCGTCCCGCTTCGCCCCGGTGGTCCGCGCGTGGCACGGACTGCGCGACCGCGGACCCGACCGGGAGACCGTCGTGCAGGCGGCCAAGATGGCCGTCGCGGCGCTCATCGCCTGGATCGTCGCCGAGCACATCCACGCCCCGCAGTCGTTCATCGCGCCCTACGCCGCCGTGTTCGTCATCGCCACCACGGTCTACCGCTCACTGGTGAGCCTGTTCCAGCAGCTCACCGCCGTGACGATGGGCGTGCTGCTCGCGTATCCGGTGGCGACGACCGTCCCCTCCCCGGTGTTCCAGCTCTTCCTGGCCGTGTTCGTCGGCATGCTGGTGGGCACCTGGTGGCGCCTGGGTGACAGCGGCATATGGGTGGGCGCGGTCGCACTGCTCATGATCACCTCGGGCACGGCCGACGACCCGGGCTACCTGTTCTTCCGAGTGGTGGAGAGCCTGGTGGGCGTGAGCATCGGCGCCGCCGTCAACGTGTTCGTGTTCCCCCCGCTCTCGGTCAGGGGCACTCGGCGCCTCACCGCGCGGGCCGCCGAGAACCTGACCGGCCTCCTGCGCGGAGTCGCCGCCGGACTGCGCGACCCCGACACCGCCGACGTCGCGCGGTGGCGGCGCGACAGACGTGAACTGGTGGACTCCCTCCGCCGGGCGGAGGACACCGCCGCACACGAGCGGGAGAGCGTCCGGTTCAATCCGCGCTGGCGGCTCTCGGAACACCGCACCGAACCGGAACCGGGATCCCGGCAGGCGGAACTCGACGTGCTCGCCGCCGTCTCGAATCAGACGTTGCCGATCGTGGAGACCCTCGACCTCCTGTTCCGTTCCGGGCGCCCTGGCGTCCCCGACGACTTCGCCGCCGACTTCGCCGACCTGCTCGACGAGATCGCCGACCTGCTCGACGACTACCCCGACACCGTTCCCGGCCCCGAGGACACGGCGACGGTGTCGTCCCGGCTCGCCGGCATCCGCGCCACCCGCCTCCATCCGGGCTCCGGCACCGATCCGGTGGCACCGGGCTCCCTCCTGTCGGCCGCCGAGCGCATGCTCCACCGGCTCGGACGTCCCGACGAGACCGACCCGTACGTCTCGTTAACCCCACGTGCATGTTTAGAAGCCCGGGACACGCGGTATGACTCCCGGAGTCGTCGGGCACTCCGCCGGGCGGCGACCGGCTCATGAAGCGGGCCACGGCAGGGCAGAGAGACGACAACCCCTTGGGAGTCACGATGACCTCCGCACCCCCGATCAGGGACACCACCGCACACCTGGAACGGCTGCTCGACCTACCGGACGACGCCGGACCCGACGAACGCGAAACCGCCAGGAACGACGCCATCGAGGCCGGCATCCCGATGGCCGACCGGTTGGCGAGACGCTACGAGAACTCCGGCGAACCGCTCGACGACCTGCGCCAGGTCGCCCGGCTCGGCCTGGTGAAGGCCGTGGACGGATTCGACCCCTCGATGGGACGTCCCTTCGCCGCCTACGCGATACCCACCATCCACGGCGAACTGAAGCGGCACTTCCGGGACAAGGGCTGGGCGATCAGGGTCCCCCGGCGCGTCCAGGAGGCACGACTGCGCGTCCAGGCCGTCCAACCCGAACTCGCCCAACGACTTCACCGCACCCCCACGGCCGACGACATCGCCGAGGAGGTGGAGCTGCCCATACCGGAGGTCCACACGGCGATGCACGCCGACCAGCTCTACCAGCTGCGGTCCACCAACAAGCCGGTCTCCCAGGACGGGACCACCGAAGTGGAGGTCGGGGACCTCGTCCCGGCCCTCGACGACGCGCTGGAAGCCGCCGACGGCAGGGTGACGGTCCGCCGGATGCTGGCCGACCTCCCGTACAAGCAGCGCTGCGTGCTGTACCTGCGCTTCTTCCACAACATGAGCCAGTCACAGATCGCCGCGCGGATCGGGGTGTCCCAGATGCACGTGTCCCGGATGCTCAACCGCACCCTCACCCGGATGCGCGCGCGCCTGGCCTGACCGGTTTCCACAACCCGCACCGGGGTAACACCACGACGAAGGGGGTGGGGCGGTTGACGACCTACACGGTCAGGATCGAGCGCCAGGCACGCGAGACGGACACCTGGGAGACGGTCGTCGCCGACGAACCGGTCTCCGACACCCGGGAGCCGGCGGAGCTGTGCGACGACCTGGCGCTCATGGAGACGCTCGCCGACGGACGTGAATGGCGGGTCAGGGTGTGGCACGGCGACTCGGCGTCGACCGGCGCTCCCGCCGCGGAGCGCCGGATCAGCCGACTCGGCTGACGGGCGACGGGGTATGCCGCACCGGTGAGGTCACCGCGCCACCGGAAGGTGGCTCCACCGGAGCACCGGTGTGCCGCCCGGGACCGGCCGCGACCGTCGCACCCCGGGCGAGACGACGCAGCTCACTCCTGAGCGGACAGTGCGATGTTCTTGGTCTCCTCGGCGGTGGTGTTGGCGGCGACCAGTTGCCCCAACACCTCGTCGAGTTTCCCGATCGCGGAGCCGATGATGTCGGCACGGCCGTACGCCGAGGCGCCCTGCAAGGTGGTGACGGTCTCCTCGCCGGTGCTCTTGGCGGCCTCCATACTGCTCTTGGCGTCGTTCACGGCGCTGATCGCCGCGTCGATCGCCGCCACGAAGTCTTCAATGCTGGCCATCGGGAATCCCCATCACGTCGACGGTCGGGTACCTCCGGCCACGATAGACGAGACGGCGGCCGTCGGCGTCATCGGACGGCCGCCGTGGAGCGGATGTCAGCAAAGACCCCCGCAGTACTTCCAGGCACCGCAACTGTACGAGCCGCACGCACCGCCGTAGAGGCAGCAACGTTCGTGGTAGCGGCCGCCGAAGCAGGCCGACTCCCGCACGGCTCCGCCGCAGGGGCCGGGGTTCCCACAGGACACACAGGCCGCGGCGGCGGTCGTCTTGGGTACCAGGCGGTCCAGCATCGCGTCGCCCAACAGGGCGAGGGCACGGGTCATCCGCATGACGTCTCCTTTTCTCGTGACGGCCGCACAGCGTGCCAGCCCGGTCCATACCGGCACCACATCCCGCCGTCACAGGGAACCCCGCGGTGACTCCCGGCATCGGGCCCGCGACTCGGCGGCGTGCGAACGACGGCCGGGCGGCCTATAGTGGATGACGGTGGGGTCGCACGCCGCACGAGGGGCCGATCCACATGACCAGTATCGAAGACTACGTCGCCACGATCGACAACGCGCTCAAGGCCGTGGAGGCGACCCGGTTCTCACTGGCCGCCGCCAGACGGACCGGCGACTCGACCTCCGAGACGTTGCACGGCATCACGGCCTTCGGGGCCGTCAAGACCATCGACACCGCCAACTCCCGGCTCGCCGACGCGGTGAACGGGCTGGCACTCGTCGCCGCGGCCGCCGCAGAGGCCCGCAGCATCGCGATATCGGCGCAGGGATTAACCGCCGTTCCACCGACCGTCACGGTGGTGCCGCCCATTAGGGCCGCGACGGCGGTCCCGCGTGACGTGCGGCGGCCCCACCGCCGCCACACGCTGGCGAAGATCCAACCCAAGGACGCGCCCAAACGGCACAATACGGTCATACTTCCGGGTGTCGACGTCGATTCCGACATGGCACGGATCCGCGACGGGGAGTCCGAATGGGACGCGCAGAGCCGCACGCACACCGTGAACGGCCGCCGATACGGCACCAAGGACGGCGGGCGGACGTTCCCCGTGGATGGGCCGGGCCTCCAACCGATGAGCCGTCCGGAGTACAAGGCGCTGCTCATCATGATCCGGCACCGCGGCGATCTGGCGGAGGCGGAGCGACGCGCCGACTTCGAGCCCGGTATCACGGGATCCGACTGGGACGCCGCGCTACGGGTCTTCCGCCGCCATCCGGACTTCCGGCGTTAGGAGCCTGCCATGGACTACGAGATCCACTTCGCCAGCCCGACCCGGCCCGGGGAGCTGGTCGCGGCGTTGGCGGACGAGTTCGGCGTGGCGGCGACCGAGGTCGTGGTCGAGTCCGCGTCACTGCCACGTGCGGGAGGAGCGCCGCCGCTGGTGCTGATCACCGGGCCGGCGGCGGACGACCCGCACTTCGGCTGCGTACTCAGCGCCGGTGACGAATTCGCGCAACGCAACGGCGGGCGGGACGAGCTGACCGTCGCCGCGACCCTGTGCCGCAAGGTCGGCACCTCCGCGCTGATTCCACACGAGGAGGCGGTGAATCCGTACTGGCGGTTGATCGACGCCGACGGCACGTCGACGCTGGTGGACCTCGACGAGACCGCACTGGAGTCCGGCAGGCTGGTGCCCGGGCCGGTGCATCCGCCTCCGACGCCCGCCGATCCGGCGTGACGGGGACGGTACCCGGCCTTGGGTGGTCTGAGGCCCGGCTTGGGTGGTCTGAGGCCCGGAAAAATCCGGTCATACAGGCTTATTCGAGGCATGTCGATGGGCTCACGGCCACCCAAGGCGACCCCGCGACCACCTCGACCGGTCGTCGCCGGACGACACCGACACCCCGGCAGCAGGCGCCGTACTCGCACATCACGGCGGCGACGGTGCGTGCGGCGCAGCGGGTCACCCGCGCGGCGCTCGATACTCGCGTAGCGAGGCGACCCGGTACCCGGACAACTGTTCCGCCGCCCCGAGCCCGGTCAACCGGACCACCGACACACAGCCCACCACCGTGCCGCCCAACCGCTCGACCAACCGGACACCGGCGCGCATCGCGCCCCCGGTCGCGATGACGTCGTCGACCAGCAGCACCGAGTCACCCGCCGTCACCGCGTCGTCGTGTATCTCCACCGTCTCGGGCGCGTATTCGCCCTGGTAGGACTCCCCGACCGTGGCACGTGGCAGCCTGCCGGTCTTACGGACGGGCACCAGCGGCACACCGCGCAGGTACGCCATCGGCGCGCCCCACAGGAAACCGCGGGCGTCGAACGCGGCGATGCGGTCCACCGGCCAGTCACGGCACAGCTCGAGCAGTCCGTCCACCGACCGCCGGAACGCCTCGGGCTCGGCCAGCAGCGGGGTGATGTCCTTGAAGGCCACCCCCGGTACCGGAAAGTCCGGCACCGCCGCGATGTAGTCACCCAGTTCCATCTCGCCTCCCACCGCACCCTATCGGTGGCCGGCCGATCCCCGTGACCGGAGGTCACGGCGCGGCGGGCAGGAACCCGTCGGCGGTGTAGGTCCGGAGGTACCGCCTGAGCAGTTCGGTGCCGACGACGGGATCCGGGATCCCGGTCCCCGAGAGTGCCCGGGCGGTGGCGTCGGACTCGAACAGCGGCCCGTCGCCGCCACCTTCGCTGATGACACCGAGCAGCGGGTACGCCGCGTTCCGCGGATCGGCCTCCACCATGCGGCGCCATCGCGACGGCGGGACGGTCCGGGGGCGGTGGCCCAGTTCGCGGGTCAGGTCGACGATCTCGTCGAACCAGACGGTTCGCCGGCCCGAGAGCAGCCAGTCCCGGCCGGCGGGAACGGTTCCGGTCGCCAGGGACACGATCGCGCCGCTGACGTGGTCCACCGGCACGAGGTCGAACCGGCCGCCCAGCCCCTCGGGGACGGCTCCCACCTGTAGGCAGCCCTTCAGCAGCAACCACAGGTAGTCGCCGGTCGGACCGGCGCCACCGAGGGTGTCCCCACTGATGCGGGTCGGCCGGTACACCGAGACCGGCAGGCCACGGGAACGCGCCTGCGAGACTAGTCGTTCGGCGGCCCACTTGGTCCGCGCGTATCCGTTGCGCAGTCCACCGCCGTCGGCGATCGGGTCGCCGTCGGTCACGTTCCCCGACCGGTGCCCGTAGACCCCGACGGTCGACACGTGATGCACCGGTACCGTGCGCCGCTCGGCGGCGAGCCGCAACACCTCGGCGGTACCCGAGACGTTCGCGGCGCGAAGCCGGGAATCGGAGTGCACCAGATTCACCGCCGCTCCGGAGTGGACGACCAGGTCCACGCCGTCGGTCAGCCGGTGCCATTCCTCGTCGGGCAGCCCGAACGCCGGGGAGGCGAGGTCGCCGGTGACGACCCGGACCCGATCGGCCGTCGCGTCGTCCCACAGCCCGTACCGGGACAGGTTGGCGCGCAACCGGCCGACTCCCTCCGTCCCGTCGGCGGCCCTGACCAGGCAGTGGACGACGGCGTCGGTGCTTCGCAGCAGGTCGCGCAGCAGGTAGGCGCCGAGGAAACCGGTGGCGCCGGTCAGCAGCACCGACTCACACCCGGTGCCGTGCCGGACGTCGGCGGCCGGCACGACCCGCCGGTCCAGCACCGGCACCGGCACCGGGTCGTGCGCGGCGGTGCCGCCGAGGCCGTCCACCAAGTCGGCGAGCCGGGCGACGGTCGGCGACGCGAACACCGCGTCGAGTCCGATCTGGACGCCGTACGCCTCCCGGAGACGCACCAGGAGCCGCACCGCCGACAACGAGTCGCCGCCCACCGTGAAGAAGTCGTCGTCGAGCCCGTAGTCCGAACCGCCCAACAGTTCCGTCCACATCGCCGCGACGGCCGACCTCGTCGCCGTCCAGCGGGGCTCCGCCCGGTCGGCGGGAGACGACGACGGGACGGTGCGGGTCCCCGGGAGGGCGGCGCGGTCCACCTTGCCACTGGGGGTCAACGGCATGGCGTCGATGGGCACGCACAGCGCCGGCACCAGGTAGCCGGGAAGGACGTCCCGCAGTCTCGCGCGCAACGCGCGGCCGTCGGGGCCGGCCGTACCGTCGGGCACGAAGTACGCGACGAGCCTGCCGTCCGACGGTTCGGTGCCCGCCTCGACCACCACCGCGGCCTCCGACACGCCCGGCTGTGCCCGCACCGCCGACTCCACCTCCCCCGGTTCGACGCGGTGTCCGCGGATCTTCACCTGCCGGTCGCGCCGCCCGGCGAACTCGATCAAGCCGTCCGGTCCGTACCGTCCGAAGTCGCCACTGCGGTACCAGCGGTTCCCCTCTCCGTCGGTGAAGAACCGCCCGGCCGACTCGGCCGTGGATCGCAGGTATCCCGCCGCCATGCCCGGCACGGAGAGGCACAACTCGCCCGTCGTCCCGATCGGGACCGGCGACAGGTCCTCGGCGAGGATCCGGACCCGTGCCCCCGGGACGGGCCGTCCGATCGGCGGCCGGTCGGGCCACCGGAGAGGGGACCCGGTCAACCGGTGCCGGGTGACGACGTGCGTCTCCGACGGACCGTACTGGTTCTCCAGCGTCGCCTCCGGATGCGCGACGAAGAACCGGCGGATCGCCGGGGTGACGAAGAGCTGTTCGCCCGCGCACACCACCTCACGCAACGTCGGGCACTCCAACCGGTGCACCGCCGCGTACTCCGCGATGTGCTGCAGGGCCACGTAGGGCAGGAACAGTCTCGCCACCCGGTGCCGGTTCAGCAGCGCGAACAGCCGGCGCGGGTCCCGGCGAGACGACTCGTCGACCAGGACCAGGGTCCCGCCGGCCGCCCACGTCGCGTACGTCTCCTGGAAGGCGACGTCGAAACTCAACGGGGCGAACTGCGCGGTGACGCCGGAACCCTCGGGGGACGAGACCCGGCCCTGCCAGTCCGCGACGTTCGACAACAGCCGGTGGGACACCGGCACCCCCTTGGGGACACCGGTCGAACCCGAGGTGTACACCAGGTACGCCGGGTCCTCCGGGGCGACCGCGGGCGGCTCGTCCCCCACCGCGTCCGCCAGTTCCTTCATCGTCCACACCGGCGCGTCCCCGGACGGCCGGTCGGCCGGTACGTCCTCCGAGATGGTCAACGCCAGGTCCGCGTCGCGGGACATGAACCGGATCCGGTCGGCGGGGTACCCGGGGTCCAGCGGGACCACGCACGCTCCGGCGGCCATCACCCCCGCCACGGCCACCACGGCGTCGACGGAACGTCCCAGGTGGACTCCGATCCGGCGCCCCGTGAAGCCCCCGGCGTGCAGCGCCGCCGCCACCTGCCGTACCGCCGCGTCGAACTCCCGGTACGTCACCGCCACGTCACCGTGGCGGACCGCGACCGCCTCCGGCCGCCGTCGCGCCACCGCACGCACCGTCTCCGGCAGCGGGGCCGCCGTTCCCGCCGGGTCGCCGCGGCCCCACGCGTCGAGTGTCACCGACTCCGACTCCGGGAGGATCGCGAGGCTTCGCACCGGCGCGTCCGGCGAGGCGACCGCCACTTCCAGCAAGTGGATGAAACGGTCGGCGATCCGTCGGGCGGTCGCCGGGTCGTACAGGTCGGTGGAGTACTCCAGGAGTCCCGTCATCCCGTCACCGGCGGGAACGAGGTTGAAGAACAGGTCGAACTTGGCCGTTCCGCCGTGTACCTGGACCCGTTCGGCGGTGAGTCCCGGCAGCCCCGGGCCGGGAGAGTCGGCGTCGTCGACCGTCAACACCACCTGGAACATCGGGAACATCGACCGCGACCGGGGCGCGTCCTGCATGCGGACCAACGTGATGCCGGGGACCGCCTTGTGCCGCATGGCCTCCCGCATCGCCGCCTTGGTGCGCGCCAGGACGTCGCGGAACCGGTCCCCGTCGGCCATCCGCTGCCGCACCGGCATGACGTCGGTGAGGCAGGCGATCACGTCCTGCAGGTCGGGTTCGTCCCGCCGGGAGACCGGCGTGCCGATCACCACGTCGTCCTGACCGGAGGACCGGGCCACCAGCACGCTCAGTACCGCCGCGTACACCACGAAGGGAGTCACCTTCACGGATCGGCACAACCGCCGCACGGCCTCGACCCGTTTGGGCGGCACCCGGAACGTGACCCGACCGCCGTGGTGGCTCAACACGACCGGCCGGGGCCGGTCGCCGGGCACGGCGGATTCCGCCGGTGCGCCCGCCATGCGTTCCCGCCAGTAGTCGACGTCCTCGGGCCTGGGCGGGGTGGCGCGTTGCCGGCGGGCGTACTCGCCGAACGTCACCGGCAGCGGCGGGATCCCGGGATCCCGCCCCTCCAGGTGAGCGCGGTACCGTTCGCCGAACTCCTCGTCGAGGAGCCGGAAGCACCAACCGTCCACCACCGCGTGGTGGATCGTCACCAGCAGGACCGTCTGCCCGTCGTCGACGTGCAGCATCGTGGCCCGCAGCAGTGGCGCCTCGTCCAACGGGACGGCCGTGCTCACGGCCTCGGTCATCGCGGCGTCGACGCCGTCCACCGTCACCTCGCGGACCCGCAGCGGCACCGGCATGGGCGGCATCACCCGCTGCACCGGCCGCCCGTCCCGCAACGTCAAGGTGCTGCGCAGTGACTCGTGCCGGGCCACGATCCCGTCGAGGGCGGCCGCCACGGCGTCGGCGTCCAATCTGCCGTCGAATCGGTGGTTCCAGGATTCGACGTAACGCGACGCCGTCCCGTCGAACTGGTCGTTTAGCCAGATCGACTCCTGCTCGGCCGACATGGGGTGTTCGGTCACGTCACCTCCCCGTGGCGGCGACGATGTGCGCCAGCGCCACGTGATCTACTTTTCCGTTGGGGTTGAGCGGGATCGCCGCCACCGGCAGCACCCGGTCGGGGACGAGGTACCGGGGAAGCACATCGGCCAGCGACCGTCGCACGGCCGCCGGGGTGGTCGATCCGTCGATGACGCAGCACAGCACCAGCCCGGTGTGCCGCCCGGTGTCGTCGCTTTCGGGCAGCACCGCGCACGCCTCCACTCCGGGGACCCTCGCCGCGGCGTCCTCGACGTCTCCCGGTTCGATGCGGTGACCGGCGATCTTGACCTGACGGTCCACTCGGCCCCGGAAGTGGAGGGTGCCGGAGTGGTCGCGCACCCCCAGATCCCCCGTCCGGTAGATCCGCACCGGTTCACCGGCGATCGTCACGGTGCCGAACCGTCGGGCGGTCAACTCCGGGTCTGCCAGGTAGCCGATCCCCAGCCCGCTGCCGGAGACGCAGATCTCGCCGTCGAGGAGGTGCACGGCGGTCTCCGGTACGGCCGTCCCGAGGGGGACGCCGAGCGGATGCGCCGGATCCGACGCGGTCACCCGGTGGGTGGTGGTGAACACGGTCGCCTCCGCCGGGCCGTAGCAGTGGATCAACGCGACGCCCGGATGTGTCCGCAGGAACGCCGCGAACGCGGTCGCCGAGGCGCGCTCACCGCCGGTGAGGACCTGCCTGAGCCCCGTGAAGCACTCCGGGTCCTCCGCGACGAACAGGTTGAACAACGAGGTCGTCAGGAACAGCGTGTCCAGGCCGTCCTCGGTCACCATGCGGCGCAGCCGGTCGGGCATGAAGTAGGTGCCCTCGGGGATCACGCAGCGTCCACCCGTGGTCAGCATCCCCCACACCTCCAACGAGAAGCCGTCCCACGCCACCGGCGAGGTCTGGGCCATCACCCGACCGGGACCGAAGTCGGCGAAGTCGCCGGGGAAGAGCCTGGTGGTGCCGCGATGTGGGGAGATCACACCCTTGGGGACGCCGCCGGAGCCCGAGGTGAAGAACACCGACGCCGCCTCGCCGGGGGTGACCCCGACCCGGGGTGCCGGATCGACGACGGCGGGAACGGTCTCGTGGAACGGGTTCCAGGCCGGCACCGGGTGGTCGGGGGTATCCTCGGCGATCACGAACGGCGCCCGGATCTGGTCGAGTATCCCGGCGACGCGGGCGCGCGGCCAGCGCGGATCCAGTGCCGCGTACGCGGCTCCGGTCTTCAACACCGCCAACAGGGCCGCGACGAGGGTGGGCGACTTCTCCAACAACACCGGAACGACCCGGCCGCGTCCCGCGCCGAGGCCCGCCAACCGGGCGGCGTAATGGTCCGCTGTGGACTCCAGGCGACGGTACGTGAACCGTTCGGCGCCGTGCCGCACCGCGACCGCCTCCGGATCCCGCGCCGCGCGGTGGGAGAACGCCTCGTGGATGAGCGCGGTGTTCCAGTCGTCAGACGGCATCGGTGGACGCCACCGCAGCGGGGAGCCCCGCGATGAACGCGTCGATGTCGTCGCAGTCGAGCAACGCCTCGGGGCTCACCTCCACCCCGAGCTCCTGAGTGATCCTGAGGCAGATCCGCATCGCCTGGAGCGAGCTACCGCCCAGGTCGTAGAAGTCGGCGGTGGTGTCGACCTCATCGACGCGCAGCACTTCGGTGATGATGTGGACGACGGTCTCCGAGGGTGACATGCCGTTCGCTCCAAAGAGGGGGATGACAACGGTTACCGCCCGAACCTACCAGCCGTTTCCCCGTCCCGGTCCGACCGTCGTGGGTCTCACCGTGGCGGTTCCGGTCACGCGGCCGCGGCTCGGTGGGCGGACCGCGCGGACGACCCGAGGCGGCGGTCACGACCGTGTCGCGTCCTCGTACACCGGCAGTCCCGCGTCGGTGGCCGGGGCGCCGGTACTCGACACCGGCATCCGTCGCACCGCCGCGCGCTTGAGCAGGAAGTCGCGGAACCACAGGCCGGGTGCGGTCGCCGTGACGGTCATCCGTCCCGGCGTGCGGCCGGTGCCACGAGCCCGGTCTCGTAGGCGGCGATGACCGCCTGCACCCGGTCCCGCAACCCCAACTTGGCGAGGATCCGCGCCACGTGGGTCTTCACCGTCGCCTCCGACAGGTGCAGGTGCGCGGCGAGTTCGGCGTTGCTCAGTCCGGTGGCCAGCAGGCGAAGCACCTCGCGTTCCCGTGGTGTGAGGGCGGCCAGGTCACGGTGGAGCGGGGCGCCGTCCGCCGCCCGACCCACGAACCGCTCCACCAGCCGTCGCGTGATGGATGGCGCCAACAACGCGTCACCCGCCCGGATCATGCGCACCGCCGCGATCAGGTGTTCCGGTGACACGTCCTTCAACAGGAATCCGCTCGCCCCGGCCGACAGTGCCGCGTACACGTAGTGGTCCAGGTCGAACGTGGTCAACATGACGACCCTGGTGGGGCCGCCGTCGGCGAGGATGCGCCGGGCCGCCTCCAGGCCGTCCATCTCGGGCATCCGGATGTCCATCAACACCACGTCCGGCCGGCTGCGCCGCACCGAGGCGACCGCCTCGACCCCGTCGGAGGCCTCCCCCACCACCTCGATGCCGTCGGCGGCAAGGATCATCCGGAACCCGGTCCGGACCAGGGCCTGGTCGTCGGCGACGACCACCCGCATCGGGGTCCCGCCGACAGGGTCGTCCGCCGGGGGCGGCCCCGCGTCGCGGCTGCCGGTCACGGCACCTCCAAGGGGATCACGGCCTCGACCCGGTAACCGCCCAGGGGACGCGGGCCGGCGGCCAGGGTGCCACCATAGACGCCCAGCCGCTCCGACAGGCCGAGCAGCCCACGCCCGTCGCCCCGCTTGACGTCGGTCGCGGTGTCGCCGCCGGAATCCGTGACCTCCAACCGGAGACGGTCGGCACCGTAGTCGACCACGACCCGCGCCTCCGCGCCGGCGGCGTGTTTCACGGTGTTGGTCAACGCCTCCTGCACCACGCGGTATCCGGCCAGCTCCACTCCCGGCGGAAGCCTGCGTCGTTCCCCGGTGACCAGCAGTTCGACCGGGGTACCGGCCTCCCGCACCCGGGCGGCCAGGCCGGTGAGCCGGTTCAGGTCGGGTTGCGGCGACAACTCGCGGGAGTCGTCCTCGCCGGGGACGGCCGTCAGCAGCCCCATCACGTGCCGCAACTCCGACATGGCGGCCCTGCCGCCGGCCTCGACCGCCAGCAACGCCTCTCGCGCGCGGTCCGGGGTGGTGTCCATGACCTTGCGTGCCGCGCCGGCCTGGATCACCATGACGCTGACGCTGTGGGTGACCACGTCGTGCAACTCCCTGGCGATGCGGGCCCGCTCCTGCTCGGCCGCCGCCCGCAACGCGGCCTCCCGGTCACGTTCCATCGCCGTGAGGCGTTCCCGGTGGGTGTCGGCGCGTCTCCGCCAGCGACGGAGGCCGTCCGCCGCGACCGCGATCGGCACCAGGATCAGGAACGGCACGGTGTCGTCGGGGATGGTCGGCACCGCCGACTCCCCGGTCCGGGTGTAGAGGAACGCCGCCAGGGGGAGGCTCAGCAACGCGGGGATCCGGTGTGGACTGTACACGGCCGCGCTGTACGCCGTGACGACGCAGCAGTAGAACGACAACCGCAGGACGGCGTCGTAGTCGGCGACGAACGGCGCCACCGCCATGACCGTCCACAGCATCGCCAGTGGAAGTCGCCGCCGCAACACCAAGGGCGCGACGACCGCCACCATGAGGAGAGGCCAGCCCGTCGGCCCCTCCTCGATCGGAAGGAACGGCTCCGGGCGACCGGTGTGGACCTCGGAAGGCGCGTCGGCGCCCTCGACCCGCTGCGGCGCGTCGTCCTCCTCCGCCGCCAGAACCGCCAGCAGCCACAGGACCACGGCCACCGAGACGTCGAACAGCCGGCCTCTCACCGTCGGTCTCGGGGGCGGACCGGACGGCCGCAGCGACCCGACCAGCTCCGCGACGGGATCCCGTCCCGCGAACACCTTGCGCACCCGTTCATTCTCGTGGACGGCGGGGCCGCCGGCATCCGCCCGAACGCCCCATCCGGTACACCACCGGACTACGCCGCGGGGACTACCGGCCGTCGCGATCGCGCCGGTCACGGTACCGGAAATGCCTCCGTCCGCCGACGCGCGACCGGCCGCACCGGCCATAACGTCGCACCGACCGACTCGACGGACGAAGGAGACACGATGAACACCCCGGTGATCGAGTTGCGCGGTGTCAGCCGCAGATACGACGGCGGCCCGCCCGCCCTCGACGAGGTGTCCCTGGACATCACCGCCGGCGAGTCCGTGGCGGTGCTCGGGCCGTCCGGCAGCGGCAAGTCCACGATGCTCAACCTGATGGCGGGTCTCGACCGGCCCAGCGGCGGCACCGTCACCGTGGACGGGGTGCGGGTGGACACACTGTCGGAGGCCGGAGCCGCCCGGTACCGGCGGGCGCGGATCGGCATGGTGTTCCAGTTCTTCCACCTGCTCGAAGACCTCGACGTCACCGACAACGTCATGCTGCCCGCCCGGCTGAGCGGTATGAGCCGGACGGCGGCGCGCCACCGCGCGGCCGAACTGCTGGACGCCCTGGGCGTCTCACGGCACGCCCGTGCCCACCCCGGCCGGTTGTCCGGCGGGGAACGGCAGCGCGTCGCCGTGGCCAGGGCGCTGATGAACCGGCCCGCCCTGCTGCTCGCCGACGAACCCACCGGGGCGTTGGACACCGCCTCGGGCGAGGACGTGCGGAAGCTGCTCAACGAGCTTCACGACGAGGGCCAGACGATAGTGCTCGTCACTCACGACGACGCCCTCGCCGAATCCTGCGCCACCCGCACCGTCCGGTTGCGCGACGGCAGGATCGACTCCGACACGGCCGCGGAGCCGGTCCGATGAGCGCGGTCGGGAGGGTCGTCGGGTCCGGTGTGGGACGACGCCGGGTCCAGACCGTGGTCATCGGACTGGTCGTGCTGATCGCGACGGCCTCGGTGGTCCTCGGGACGACACTCGTGGTCGCGTCCGACGCCCCCTTCGATCGGGCGTTCGCCCAGCAGAGCGGTGCGCACCTGACCGTCCAGTACGACGCCGCGGAGGTGACCGAGGCCGAGTTGACGGCGACCGCCGGTGCCTCGGGCGTCACCGCGTCGGCCGGGCCGTTCCCGTCGACCGTCGCGGCGCCGACGATCGGCCGGGTCAACCGCATGTCGATGCTGACCGTCGTGGGGCGTGCCGACCCCGGTGTGGACGTCGACGCCGTCACCCTCTCCGAGGGCAGGTGGGTCACCGGCCCCGGTGAGATAGTGCTGACCGGGTTCCACGCCGACCGGGGAACGGGATCACCGCTGGGTGAGACCGTGCGGTTCCCCGACCTACCGGACGGCCCGACGCTGACCGTGGTGGGACTGGCCGAATCGGTCAGCGGCACGGCGGGCGCCTGGGTGTGGCCCGACCAGATCACGTCGCTCTCCCCGTCCGGACGGGTGGACGCCTACCAGATGCTCTACCGGTTCGGTTCCGCCGACACCACCGCCGACATGGAGAGTGGACTCGCCGCGGTCACCTCGGCGCTGCCGCGCGACGCCGTCTCGGGAAGCGTCTCCTGGCTCACCACCCGAGAGGCCGCATCGGCGGAGGCGAGCCTGCTCGTGCCGTTCCTCATCGCGTTCGGCGTCCTCGGGGTGACGTTGGCGGTGCTCATCGTCGCCACCGTCGTCACCGGCGCGGTCGGGTCGTCCACCAGGCGCATCGGGGTGTTGAAGGCGCTCGGGTTCACACCGGCCCAGGTCGTGTGGGCGCACGTGGCGCAGGCGGTCATCCCCGCGGCGGTGGGCGCGGCTCTGGGGACGGTCGCGGGGAACCTGTTGACCGTTCCCGTGCTGGCCGAGACGAACCGGTTGTACGGCACGTCCGATTCCGGGGTGGTGTGGTGGATCGACGCACTCGCGGTCGCGGGTTCCCTCGTCGTCGTCGCCGTCACCGCGCTGATCGCCGCCTCCCGGGCGGGACGGATGCGTGCCGTGGACGCGCTCGCCATGGGAAGGACCCGCCGAGGTGGACGGGGACGCCTCCTGGCCGGGGCGGCGTCGCGGCTGCCGTTGCCGCGACCGGTCACGCTCGGCCTGGCGCAGCCGTTCGCCAGGCCCGGCCGGGCGGCCTCGGTGGTGGCGGCCGTGGCGTTCGGTGCCGCCGCCGTGACCTTCGCGGTCGGGCTGAGCGGTTCGCTCGGCCAGATACAGGCCGGCGTGGGCCTCGCCGACGTGACCGTGGCACGGATGGGCCCGCCGCCGATGGAGGACGGCCGCCCGACCGGCTTGGACGACACGGCGGTGACGGCGGCGATCACCGCCCAGCCGGGCACCGTGAGCCACACCGGTGTCGCACGGTCGGAGATGTCCGTGGCGGGTCTGACCGAATCGGTCGAGGTCCTCGGGTTCACCGAGAACGACTCCACTCACGGATACCGGATGGTGTCCGGCGACTGGATCTCCGGCCCGGGCGAGATCGTCGCCGCCACCCCGTTCCTCACCGCGACCGGTAAGGCGGTCGGCGACAGCCTGGTCCTCGACCATCAGGGGACCGCCGTCACCGTCCGGATCGTCGGCGAGGTGTTCAACACCGAGAGCCGAGGGATGCAACTCCTCACCGACGCGGCGACCCTGGCGACACCGGAGGGGCCGGCACCGGTGATGGAGTACCGGATCACCGTCGCCGCCGGCACCGATCCGGCCGACTACTCGTCCGCCCTGAACCCGGCGTTGTCGGACCTGAACGCCCACGCGTCGCCGGCCGAGCAGGAGGCCGCGGACTTCGTCCTGGTCATCAACGCGCTGACGGCGCTCCTCACCCTGCTGTTGGTGGCCGTGGTGGCCCTCGGGGTGCTCAACACGGTCGTGCTGGAGACGCGGGACCGGATCCACGACCTCGGAATCCACAAGGCCTTGGGGATGCTTCCCCGGCAGACGGTCACGATGGTCATCGCGTCGGTGACGGTCACCGGCGTCGTGGGCGGGCTGATCGGGCTGCCGCTCGGCGTGTATCTACAGCGGACGATCGTGTCCGACATGGGGGTGAGCGCGGGCTACCGGCTGCCCGACTCCGTACTCGACGTCTACGGAACCGGCGAGCTGGTGCTGCTCGGCTTCGGCGGCCTGGTCATCGCCGTACTGGGTGCCCTGCTGCCGGCCGGATGGGCGGCACGCACCCGCACCGCCGTGGCACTGCGCACCGAATGACGGCGTCGTCGTGACCGGCCCCGCCCGGAGACACCGGGCGGGGCCGGGACATCCGCACCACGGTGGTCCGCACGGGGCGGTCCGCTCACGCCGCCGGCGCGTCCGGGTCCACCGGTTTGACCGCGGCGATCCGTTCGACGGTGCCCGCCTTGAGGCGTTCCCGCTCCTGGACGGCGAAACCCGCGTCGCGCACCGCCCCCAACTGGCGGCGGGTCTGGTACTCGCCCGCGGCGCGGACGGTGACGGCCTCCAAGAGCCGCTGCACCAGCCACACGGGCGGCCAGGAGCTTCCTATGTGGTCCAACAGCAGCAGTCTCCCACCGGGACGCAGCACACGCCGCATCTCCCCGATCGCCGCCGCCCGGTCCGGGATCCCGCACAACGACAGGGTGCACACGACGGTGTCGAAACGGCGGTCCTCGAAGGGGAGCCGCTGTGCGTCGGCCTGACGCAACTCCACCTCCAGCCCCAGGGCGGCGGCACGCGCCTCGGCACGCTCCAGCATCGCCGGGCTGAAGTCCACGCCGGTCAACCGGATCCCGGCCGGGTAGTGCGGCAGGTTCAGGCCGGTGCCGACCGCGACCTCCAGCACCTCTCCCGTGGCACGGGAACACACCCACTCCCGTCCACCCGCGAACTGCCACCTCTCCAGGAAACGCATCGACCGGTCGTACCGGGGTGCGACGCGTTGCCAGACCCGAAGCGCCTTCCGTTGATCGCTCATCGCACTCCATGTTGACAGAACGGGCGGCTCCGTCGACGCCCGGCGAGCCGTGTCAACGCGGCATCCGCCGCTGACACTCCTCGGCCGCCGCGAGTATGTCCGGGAAGGCCGGGGTCGGTGTCACGGCCACCCCGGCGCGCGTCGCCAGGGCCACGCAGGTGACCAGGTAACCCTCCGCGAGCAGTCCGTAGACGGGGTGGTTCCGGCCCGGACCGTCCAGAAGCGCGGCGACATGGCGGGCGAACACGTCCGGTTCGATCTCGTACCAGTCTCGCGCCTCGGCGTGCAGACCGGCGGGTGTCCCGGCGTATTCCGCGAACACACCGCTCAACGCCACGAACAGCGCCCCGACTCTGGACGCCGGACTCCACACCGTCTCACCGGCGACGTCGAAGACATAGCTCATGGGGCCACTGCATCACCGGCCGGACTCCGGCGTCGCCCCGGGTCCCGCGCGACGCGGTTGAGGGCGCGCCACCCGGGGTATCCGCCCCCGGTACTCCGGGAAGGGAGCGCCCACATGTTCACCGGTTTCACCGAGGAAGTGATCGACACCGGCGAGGCACGCGTCTTCGTCCGTCACGGCGGTACCGGTCCCGCCGTGCTGCTACTGCACGGCCACCCACGCACCTCGTCGACCTGGCACCGGGTCGCGCCGGCGCTGGTGGCCGCGGGGTTCACGGTGGTGTGCCCGGACCTTCGCGGGTACGGCCGGTCCCGGGGGCCGGCGTTCACCGCCGACCACGCCGGATACTCCAAACGCGCGGTGGCCTCGGACATGGTGACCGTCATGCGGCGTCTGGCTCACGAACGTTTCGCCCTGGCCGGGCACGACCGTGGTGGTGCGGTCGCGTTCCGGCTGGCCATGGACCATCCCGAGGCGGTGGTCCGCGCCGCGATGCTCGACTGCCTGCCCGTCAGCGAGCACTTGCGCCGCATCACCGCGGAGTTCGCGACCCGTTGGTGGCACTGGTTCTTCTTCGCCCAGCCCGGTGTCCCCGAGCGGGTGATCAACGCCGACCCCGACGCGTGGTACCGCGGTGACCCGGAGCGGATGGGCCGGGAGAACCACGACGAGTTCCGGCGTGCCACCCGGAATCCGCAGGTGGTCCGCGCCATGTTGGAGGACTATCGCGCGGGTTTGACCGTCGACCAGTCGCACGAGGAGGCCGACCGGCACGCCGGAGCGCGACTGCGCCTCCCGGTGCTGGTGATGTGGTCGAGGTGGGACGACCTGGAGGAACTGTACGGCGACCCGGTGGAGGTCTGGCGGACCTGGGCCGACGACGTACGGGGCGGCGGGCTCGAATGTGGACACCACATGGCCGAGGAGGCGCCCACGGCGTTGAGCGAGGCGCTGGTCGCGTTCTTCGGTGCGCGACCGGACGAGACGCCGCCCCGCCCGGGCCGGTCCGGGTAGCGGTTCCACCGTCGCCTCCGCAAGGTGGACGCGGGCTCCCGACCGGCCTCGCGGGTCGATGCGACACGTCGCCTCCGTCCGTCGTGGCCGGTCGATCTATCGTCTATCGGCAGTGACGTCGTGACCCGGTCGAGGAGCCGCCATGAATTCGCCAGCCGCCGGCGGCGCCCCGGGACGACTTCGACGCGACCTCGGGCTCTTCGACGCCGTCGTGATCGGACTCGGGGCGATGATCGGGGCGGGTGTGTTCACCGCGATGGCGCCCGCCGCGCGCGCGGCGGGCGGCGGGCTCGTCGCCGGCCTGGTCGTCGCGGCCGTGGTCGCGTACTGCAACGCCACCTCCTCCGCACGGCTCGCCGCACACTATCCGGAGTCCGGCGGCACCTACGTCTACGGGAGGGAACGGCTCGGCGAGTTCTGGGGACACCTGGCCGGGTGGGCCTTCGTGGTCGGCAAGTCCGCGTCCTGCGCGGCGATGGCGCTCACGGTCGGCGCGTACGCGTGGCCCGAACACGCGCACGTCGTGGCGGTGATCGCGGTGGTCGTCCTGACCGGCGTCGACTACGCGGGCGTGCAGCGGTCCGCGTGGCTGACCAGGGCCGTCGTGGCGGTCGTCCTGACGACACTGGCGGCACTGGTGGCCGCCGCGCTGTCGGCCGCGCCGCCGCCCGGTGAATGGTCGTGGGGCGCGACCGGGACCGGATGGCTGGGGGGCGTACCGGAGGCGGCGGGTCTGCTGTTCTTCGCGTTCGCCGGTTACGCGAGGATCGCGACACTGGGCGAGGAGGTACGCGATCCGCGCCGCACGATCCCACGGGCGATCGGGCTGGCCCTCGGCGTCACCCTGGTCGTCTACGGTGCGGTCACCGTGGCGGTGCTGGCGGTCCTGGGGCCCGAACGGCTCGGCGAGACCGACGCCCCGCTCGCCGTCGCGGCCGAGGCCGCCGGCGCGGATTGGCTGGTGCCCGTGGTGCGGGTCGCGGCCGTCGCGGCGGCGCTGGGTTCGCTGCTCGCGTTGATCCTGGGTGTGTCGCGGACGGTCCTCGCCATGGCCCGCGACCGGCACCTGCCGGGTGTGCTCGCGGCCGTCCACCCGCGTCACGCGGTGCCGCACCGCGCCGCCCTGGCGGTCGGGGTGGTCGTCGCGGTGTTGGCGGCGACCGCGGATCTGCGCGCCGCCATCGGTTTCTCGTCCTTCGGCGTGCTGGTGTACTACGCCGTGGCCAACGCCTCCGCCTGGACGCTGCCACGACACGAGGGCGGCCCGTTCCGTCCGATTCCGGTGATCGGGCTCCTCGGCTGCCTGCTGCTGGCGGTGGCGTTGCCGCCCTCCTCGGTCGTCACCGGCGCGATCGTGGTCGCCTCGGGCGCGGCCGTCTACGGGATACGGCGGCTCGCCACGAGGCGGCGCGACTGAGCGTGGTAGGCCGCTCCGACCGGCTCCGCCGGATCGGTCGCGTAAATCACTGGCGGTTCCGCCGTTCTCGGCGTACCTTCGTGGCACACGTGAAAGGAGGTGGTCCGAGAGTGAAGTCTTTCAGGACTCGTGAGGTGGTTGCGCGTTAGTCGTCGCGCACCGTTCCATGACAACGGACCGGCGCGGTTACCGCCGACGGCGGAGCGGCCCATAGGGCTTCTCGACGGCGAGCGAATACCACGCGACCACCGGACCCGCGAGTGTCGCGATCTAGTCCAGCGCGACGAAGGAGATCTCGGTCTCCTTCACCTCGCGGGTTTTTCCATGCCCGAATCCGCCGCCGAACGGGTCACCGCGCGGACCTGACCGACCGCACCACGATCACCACCGCGGCGGCGGCGAGCAGGACTCCGATCAGTTGGAGGCCGGGGGAATCGTCCGCCTCCCCGTACATCACGGCCAGGGCGCCGAGCGCGGTCAGTGGCGCGGCCACCAGGACCGCCGGTAGGTGTCTCACGATGTGCTCCTTCCGAGCCGGAACGGGTCGGTCGTGGGGGTCATTCGTCCACCCATTCGAGTAGGTCACCGGGTTGGCAGTCGAGGACGCGGCACATCGCCTCCAGGGTGCTGAACCGGACGGCCTTGGCGCGGCCGTTCTTCAACACGGCGACGTTGGCGGGGGTGAGGCCCACCCGTTCGGCGAACTCGCCGACGCTCATCTTGCGTTTGGCCAGTTCGACGTCGATGCGCACGACGATGGGCATCAGATCACCGCCTCCATGTCGGTGCGCAGTGTGGTGGCCTGACGCAGCAGTGCGCGCATCACGATCATCAGCAGGCCCAGCACGGTCACGCCCACCAGCAGCAGGAACAGCAGAAGCGGCATGCCGGGGTCGTCGGCACGGAAACCGACGTAGAGGAACACGCCGAGCAGGACGAGCCAGGCGGCGGCTATCGCCCACACGATGGCGTTGACCCATTTCAGGGACGACTCGGTGAAGATGCGGTCCTTCTTCACGAGGGTCAGCAGCTTCCAGGTGGCGACGACCACCACCTGTACACACAGGATCCAGTACACCGCCAGAGCGGTGAGCGGCCACCGCAGGTGTGCGGCGTCGGGATTCTGCTCGGCCATGTGGGCGAACTGGCCCGGCATGGAGAGGGTCTGGAACACGACGAGGATGCCGAACAGCAGCACCAAGAACACCCGGAGAGCGGCGACCGCGCGATTGGTAGTCAACATTTATCGAGTATCGCCAATTACCTATCGAATGTCAATAGATTGCTTGCTGGCCGCCGCCCCGCACCGCACACATCCGTCGCGACACCGCCGGAGGGCACCGCGAGACCACCACCGCACCCCCCTCACGACTCCCGCCTCGGCCGATCCGCGTGTGCGGGCGGGAATCCGTTCTGGCGCCACACTTCTCGTCCGGAGCCCTGCTCCGTAGGATCGCCGGATGACGGAGACCTTCTCGACCCGCCTGGGCCGCCTCCTGGACCGTGAGGGTCTGGAGGCGGCGGCGGCCGCGTGCCGCGCCGAGGTGACGACACGCGAACTGGACGGGGTCCTCGCCGGAGCTATACCGGCACCGGCACTGCTACGGGGGTTGGCGCCGACGCTGGGCTGGCACGCGGCGGACATGTTCGCCGTCGCAGGTGACGCCCTTCCGGAGGACCTGGCACCGGGCGAGGACGCCGTCTCCTGGGATGTCCACTACATCCTCGGCCAGGCCGCCGTACTGCCGGAGCGGCACCGAGACACGTTGCGGGAAAGCGTGCGGACCGCGCCGGGCAGACGACCGCCTCCCAGGGTTCCCTACCGACACGAACACTACGAGGACGGTCCCGGTGCCATCCTCATGCGCCTACTGCGCAACCGTGGCCAGAGCTGGTCCGTCATTCCGAAGACGATCGGCGCGGTCACCGGACGAATCTGGTCGCCATCGACCTACGGACTCATCGCCCGGGGGCTGAAGGAGGTCACACCCGACGTCCTCGGTGACTTCTCCGCAGTCCTCGACGTCCCACCGACCGGCCTCTCCGCGGTCATCGGAATGGAGGTACCGCGAACCCCCCACACAGGTCGGTGACCTCCTCTGGGCGATGCGGCTTCTGCCACGCGAGCGGCTGGCGGAGCTCGCACGGACCGCCGACGCCATGGTCGCAGAAACCGGCGCGAAACCCCGGGTCGGGCCACGGCGGGGAGCGTTCGTGCCGTGGTCCTAGCGGCCGGCCCCGGCACCCGCATCGCATGAAGGCGGATATCGCGAGGGTTTCACGCACACCGTGCCCTCATCGTGTGGTGGGGCGTTGCGGATGCACAGCCGTGAGACGGCGGGAACGCGACCGACGCCCAGAACCGTCACGAGACCGCCGAGATGTACCACCGGTCCCCGATCAGGCGCAGCTGCACCACGTCCTCGCCGTCGTTGAACTCCAACCGGGCGGAATCCTCGTCGTGGTGGTCGACGACGGGTTCCATGTCCACCATGGACTCGAAATCCGCGGAGTCGCGACCGGCGGTCAACGCCATGAAGGCCGCCGTGCACTCGGCGAAGAAGGCCGTACCAGGTGACGCCGGAGTCGTGTCGTCCTCTACGACGAGCAGGCAGGCCGCCTCGTGATCGCCTTCGGCCATCGCCGCGAGCCAGGCGTCCGTGGTCGCCTCGGGCGTCCCCTGGTCAGTGCCGCCGCACCCCGTCAAGAGGAACGCCGTGGCGGTCACGAGTCCGACCAGCACGGTTCTACTCAACGGGGAACGCACGATCCACTCCACACATCGGCCCTCATGGAAGGGTCGATGTTATCCATACGCGTCCACCGGCGACCGGGCCGATACCGCCTCCATGCGAAGTACGATCACGCCTCCGGCGCGGTCACCAGACCCGACTCGTAGGCGATGACGACCAGTTGCGCCCGGTCGCGGGCGTGCAGTTTGGACATCGCCCGGTTGACATGGGTCTTGGCGGTCATCGGGCTTATCGCCATGGCCCCGGCGACCTCGTCGTTCGACAAACCGTGCGCGACGAGGGTGACCGCCTCCCGCTCCCGGTTGGTGAGCGTCCCCAGCGCCGTACCCGCCGGTACCAGTGGCGGGCGGCTGACGTACCTGCCGATCAGTTTCCGGGTGATCGACGGCGCCAGCAGCGCGTCCCCGCGCGCCGCCACCCGCACCGCGTGCACCAGGTCCTCCGGCAGGATGTCCTTGACGAGGAACCCGGCCGCCCCGGCGCGCAACGCGTGGAAGACGTACTCGTCGAAACCGTAGTTGGTGAGGATGACGACGTGGACGCCCGACAGGGCGCGATCCGCGGCGATGCGCCGGGTGGCCTCGATCCCGTCGACGACGGGCATCCTGATGTCGATGAGCGCGACGTCTGGCAGGAGTCGCCTCGCCAGGGCGACGCCCTCCTCACCGTCGGCGCCCTCCGCCACCACCTCGATGTCGGTCTCGATGTCCAACAGGGCACGGAAACCACTGCGCAACAACGGCTGGTCGTCCACCAGCAGGACCCGGATCATCCGTGACGCACCGGGAGTTCGGCCCTGACCGAGAAGCCGCCGCCGTCACGTGGCCCGGCCCGCAGACTGCCGCCCAGGGCGGTGATCCGCTCTCGCATTCCCAGCAGTCCCGCCCCCGGCGTCACCACGACGTCCGGGGTGGCCCGCCCGTCGTCCTCGACACGAACCACCAGGGCGTCGGTCCGGTAGTCGATCCGCACGGACGCGCCGGACGCCCCGGCATGCCGGTTCACGTTGGTCAGCGACTCCTGCACGATGCGGTACGCGGTGCGGTCGACGGCCGCCGGAACCTCGCATCGGATTCCGGTGGTCGTCAACTCCACGGCGAGACCGGTACCCCTGGCATCCGCGACGAGCTCCGGGACGTCGCCGAGCCCCCGGGGCGGCGAGGTCCCGTCGTCCCGCAACGCCTCCAATGTGGCGCGCAACTCCCGGTTCGCCTCCCGCCCGGCCTTCTGGATGGCGAGCACCGCCGCCGGTACCGGTTCGCCCCGTCGCCGGGCGACGTGCACCACGGCCTCGGCCTGCACCTTGATGATCGATATCTGGTGGATGAGCGAGTCGTGCAACTCCCGGGCGATGTGCAGGCGCTCCTCGTCGGCGCGGCGGCGCGCGACCTCCTCCCGGGTACGTTCCGCCTCCTCGGCCCGCCGCTCGGCCTGCCGCAGCGCCTCACCGGCGGCCCCGGCCGCCACCAGCCACGCGATCTCCAACGCGCGCCGGGCGTGGGCGAACGCCTCCCCCACCGCCCAGTCGTCGGGGGACGCCAGTATCGCGAGCGGCAGGGCGGCCAGCACCACCACGGACCCGATCACCGCGACGACCCGATGACCCGCGCGGACCACCGCGTACACCGCGAACAGGAACGCGACCGCCGGGACGTCGAACCCCACCGCCTGGTAGCCGACAGCACAGGCACCCGTCACTGCGAGGACCATCACGGGCGCCCGTCGGCGCAGTACCAGTACCAGGCCGCTGAGGGCCAGCAGGGCGTACCCCGGCAGGCCCGCACCGACGGCGGAATGACCGGTGGACACGCCCACGACGAGCAGCACCACCGTCACACCGCCGGTGACCACCCAGTCGGTGACGCCCGGGGACATCGCCCATCGTCTCCTGTCCATGGGCGCACCTTAGCCACGTACGGACGCCGGCGAATCGCGCCTGCGGATGAGCGGGCACTACCGCGCTCGCGGTAGTGCCCGCAGGGTGTACCGCGAAGGCGGCACGGCTCCACGGCAGGCGTGGCAGGCCGTTTCCCGTTCCGTGGCAGGAGGTCCGGGGCCTCCTGCGGCGACATGATCGGACTGCGGCGCGTCGGGCGTCGCGGCTGCGAGGAGGAGAACGAGATGGAGTCCACGGAACTGTTGGCGGCGGCCGGTCTGCTCACGATGAGCGCCGGAAGGATCGGGGCGTTCGTGGCCGCGGCCTCGGGACTGGCCGGGATCGTGGTGGGAGTCCTGGCGGTCACGCGCCCCCGGTCACGGGTCGGGGTGGCCTCCGGGGTACGAGGCGCTGCCGTGGCGGTGACCGCCGGGACGATCGGGATCGCCCTCGCGACCGTCGTGATGGTGACATCCGACGCCGGCATCGGCACCGGCAACGGCCGGGGTGGGGCGTACCTGGCCGCCGTGTTGAGCGTGGCGGCACTGGCGGTCGGCGCGTTCGCGCTCGTCCGGTCCCGTCGAGGACACCGCGCCGACTGAACGAGGCGTCTCCTGTGGACGACCGAGGGCGCGTCCGCACCGGGCCGCGCCCTCCCCGCCTGCCCAGACCGCCCGGTGCCGCATGGCTGCTCACACGTGTCCGTCTTGTCATGGCTCATGCGTGATTGAGAGGACGTGACGGGGACCAGGCGGGCACGCGGTCACGGTCGCGACGCGTGTCACACGGCACCTCACCGAGGTGACACGGGACGGTGGAAGGCGGCATCCTGTCAACCGGCAGTGACAGCCGACATCGACACCGGTTCACCGACCACCCCCGTAGACCCACCCCCTGAGCGCTGAGAGGCCCGCCCATGACGATCGAGATCTCCGACGCGGACGCGGCCCCCGCCCTCCACGACGCGCCCAGGCGCCAGGCCGGGAACTCGGCCGCCTTCTGGGCCGCGACCGGTATCGCACGTGGCCACGAGGTGATCCGCCGCCCGGGTTACCTCGCCGTCGCCGGGGACGCACGGGCCGGGCTCCGCGTCCTCATCCAGGAACCCGGCCTCGACGCCGACACCGTCGCCGAGATCACCGCACTCGCCCACCGCGCGTCCGGGCCGGTGGACGCCGAGGACCCGTTCAGCGCGACGGACCTGAGTCACCTCGGAATGCGGCACTGGCAGATGCCCGTCATGCTGCGTCCCGCCGGTCCCGCCGCCGCGCCCACGATGGACGTCACCCGGGTCCGCGACTCCGCGGACCTGTACGCGGCCGAGCAGGCCGTCATCGCCGGCTTCGAACTGGCCAGGTTCGAGCCCCACCGGCCCGGGGAGATGTTCCCGCCGTCGCTCATCACGCAGCCAGGGGTCGACGTGTTCGTCGCCCGCATCGACGGCGAGGTCGCGGGTGCGTGCGTCACCGTGGTCCACGAGGGCTACGGGAGTCACTACTGGGTGGGTACCCCACCGGCCTTCCGCTCACGTGGCGTCGGCCGGGCGGTCATGCTCGGTTCGCTCGCTCACCTCGCCCGGGTGCCCGTCACCCTGACCGCCTCCCGGTTGGGACGGCCGTTGTACGAATCGCTGGGCTTCACCGCCGCGACGCCGTCGACCTGGTGGTCTCGCCGGTGACGGTGAACGGAACACCCATCGGGTGGTACCGCGCGTGCCGGTGACCCGGTCAGGACAGGTCGTCGACGGCCTGTCGCACGGCTGCGGCGATCCGGTCGACATCGGCCGTGGTGGTGCGCCAATTGCTGAAGGCACCACGTATCGCCGGAATCTCCAGATGATGCGTCGGTGTCAGGAAGGTCTCCGCCGATTCGGCCACCGACCGCAACACGGCGGCGATCCTCGCCTCGGTCGGGTTCTCGGCGAGCGTGAAGCACACGGTGTGGAGTCCGACCGGCGCCAACAGGCGCATCCGGGGTGACGCGGTGAGCAGTTCGCCCAACCGGTGGGCCGCCGAGATGTTGCGTTCGACGATCTCCCGGTGTCCCTGTCGGCCGTACGCGGTGAGGGTGAACCACGCGGCCAGTGCACGAAGCCGTCGGGAGTTCTCCGGCGTGAGGTGCAGGAAGTCGGGCGAGTCGCCCGGATCGCCGAGGTAGGCGGCGTGGTTCTGGAAGACCCTGGTCTGTAGGTCGCGACGGCGGGTGAACTGGACGGCCGAGTCGTAGGGCACGTTCAACCACTTGTGGAGGTCCACGCAGACGGAGTCCGCCTGGTCGAGGCCGTTCACCAGATGCGCGTAGGTGGGTGAGACGGCCGCGAACCCTCCGAAGGCCGCGTCGACGTGCAGCCAGAACGGGTACTCACGGCGAAGCGCGGCGACGGCGGTGAGGTCGTCGAAGTCCGCCGTGTTGACGGTTCCGGCGTTGGCGACGACGACGGCGGGGCGTCCGCCGAGGGATTCCAGTTCGGCGCGCAACGCGGTGGGGTCCACGGCCTCCCGATCCCGGAGGGTCGGCACGACCCGCAGCGAGTCACGACCGAGACCCAACATCGACAGTGCCTTGTAGACGCTCGAATGTGGTGTGCCCGACAACACCGTCACGGCGCCGAGGGCCGCGACGCCCGCCTCGGCCACCGAAACCCCCATGCGTTCACCAAGCCATTCCCGGGCGATGGCCAGTCCGACCATGTTGGACATCGTCGCCCCGGTGACGAAACTGCCCGAGAACGCCGGATCCAGTCCGAGCAGCTCGGCGAGCCAGGCGGTCGTGTGGCGCTCCAACGCATTCGCCGACGACCGGCCGTCACCTGCGGCGTTCTGGTCGCACACGCTCGTCAACCAGTCTCCGGCGACGGCCGCCGGAGTCGCACCACCCGTGACGAACCCGAGGTAACGCGGACCGGCACTGGCCGAGAAACCCGGTGCCCACCGTCGCGCGAAGGCGTCGAGCGCACCGGCCAGGCCGTACCCCCGCTCGGGCAACGGCTCGGGTTCCGGCGTCGTAACCGGCGCCACCGCCGGCGCGGTGTCCAGTCCCTCCACGTACTCGGTGGCGTGCCGCAGTGTCGCCGCCAGCAGCGCGGTGAACTCCGCGCGGTCCTGCGAGAGAATCGGGTCCACGGTGTTCCCTTCCGGAGGCGGGCGCCGTCGGTCGCCGCCTCGGGAAACCTACCTCGCCGACCGTGGCGGCATCTCGGTCGGCGGCGTCGCGTTCACACCGCTTCGCTCCCGTACGATCGGGCGGCCCCCTCACCCGTTGCGGGCGAACCCGCGGTGGCGAGCCGCCACCCGACCCGAGGGGGAACCGTTGATCGAGTACACCGAGGACGTCATGACCCTCGACGAGGGCGCGTTGACCGGCTTCTTCGTCGGCTGGCCGAGCGCACCGTCGCCGGCGCAACACCTGGCGGTGCTGCGGGGCAGCCACCGCGCGGTACTGGCGGTGGACACCGGGGCCGCGCGGGTGGTCGGTTTCGTCAACATGATCAGCGACGGGGTGCTCACCGCGTTCATCCCCTGGCTGGAGGTGTTGCCGGACTGGCAGGGCAGGGGGATCGGCACGGAGTTGATGCGACGGATCCTCGCCCACTGCGACGACCTCTACTCGGTGGACCTGTCGTGCGACCGGCGACTCCTGCCGTACTACGCGCGGCTGGGCATGCGAGAGGTGTCGGCGGCGGCCGTCCGGCACCCGGCCGTCCTGCACGGCGATGTACCCGGCGCCTGACCTCTCGTGTACCCGGCACACCCGGCGCCGCAGGCGATCCACTCACCGTCCCGCACCGTCCGCCGATCCCCGATCGGAACCGGGCCGCCCGGACGGGCCGCGCCGCCGTCACTCGGGCGGCGGCGGGGGTAGGACCACGGTGAATACCATGCCGCCCCCGTCGGTGCGGGCCTCGGCGGTGACGGTGCCCCGATGTGCCCGTGCGATCGCCTGCACGATGGACAGTCCGAGTCCGGCGTTGGACGAGTCGCTCCGGTCCAGACGACGGAACGGTTCGAACAGTGTGGCCACCTCCGACGGGGCCACCACCGGACCGGGGTTCTCCACGGTCAACACCGCGCGTCCGTCCGCGTCGGTGCCTCCCGTGACGGTCACCCAGCCGTCCACCGGCCGGTTGTACCGGGCGGCGTTCTCGACGAGGTTGCGCACCAGGTGTTCCAGCAACACCGGGTCACCGGTCGTTGCGGCCTCCGCCACCCGGCAGTCGATCGGCGGGCCGTTCGGGGAGACGGTCGCCACGACGTGGTCGACGATGTCTGCCAGGTCCACATAAGACGGCTCTGTGACCTCCCGGTCCGACCGGACCAACAACAGCAGTCCCTGGATCAGGCGCTCGTGCCTGCCGTTGACCTCCAGGAGGGTCTCGGCCAACCGCGCCGCCGACGAGGAGTCCGGTTCCCGCCGGAGCGCCAGCTCCAACAACGCCCGGTTGACCGCCAGCGGGGTCCGCAGTTCGTGTGAGGCGTTGCCGATGAACCTGCGCTGCCCGTCGAACGACTGATCGAGCCTGGCGAGCATGAGATCGAAGGTGTCGGCCAGCTCCTTGATCTCGTCGGCCGGGCCGACGGCACCGATGCGTTCGTGCAGACCGCGGTCGGCGGCTGGGGCGTCGGCTATCCGGCGGGCGGTCTCGGTGATCCGGTGAAGCGGACGCAGCAACCTGCCGGCGACCACCCATCCGGCGGCCACGGCGACCGCGCTCACCAGCAGCACCGCGATCGCGCCCTGGGTCATGAGCGCGTCCATGGCGCCCCGCCAGGTGTCCTCGATGCTCTCGTCGACGTGCTTGGGACCGGTCACCCCGGTGACCGGCGAGTCGACGGAGTTCAGCGACGGCTCAGGATCACGCCGTGACACCAGCGCGTAGGTGATGCCCAGCACGGCGACGCCGGCCACCAGGAGCAGCCCGCCGTAGACGAGGGTGAGCCTGGCACGGATCGTCAGCCTCGCGTTCACCGGATCCGGTACCCCACTCCGTTGTCGGTCACGATGAGGTCCGGTGCGCCGAGTTTGCGACGTAGTTTCAGGATCGCCATTCGCACCGCCTGGCTGAACGGGTCGGCGTGTTCGTCCCACACCTTCTCCATCAGGTGTTCAGCGGACACGGGCGCACCGTCGGCGCGCAACAGTTCGGTCAACACCCCGAACTCCTTGCGGGACAACGGGACGTACCGGCCGTCGCGATACACCTCCCGCCGGTACGGGTCGAGCCGGATCCCGGACCGCTCCAGCACCGGCGGCACCGCCGGGCGGGAACGGCGACCCAACGCGGTGACCCGCGCCGACAACTCCGCGAACGCGAACGGCTTGGGGAGGTAGTCGTCGGCGCCCAGGCTCAGACCGCTCACCCGGTCCTCGACACCCGCCGCCGCCGTCAGCATCAGGACCCGGGGCCCCATCACGTCGGCGTTGATCTCGGCGCACACCCGGTCCCCGTGGACCCCGGGGAGGTCGCGGTCCAGAACCACGACGTCGTAGTCGTTGACCCCCAGTCTCTCCAGCGCCGCTGCCCCGTCGTCCACCACGTCGACCGCGTGCGCGTCGGCGCGCAACCAATCGGCGACCGCGTCCGCCAACAGCCGCTCGTCCTCGACCACCAGAATCCGCATCACCTCATCCTGCCCGGCCCGATGTTGCGTCGGCGTCACCGTTCTCGGTTACGTCCACGCAACACGTCGACGGGTGGACTGTGCGCACACGGCCGGGATCCGCCGGCCGCTGACGAGAGGTGCAACCGTGAGAACGAGGATCGCGATGGCGACCGGATTCCTGCTACTGGCCGCGCTGACGGCCTGCGGCGGTGAACCCGAACCGAGTGAGGGCTCCACCGGTGAACTCGCCGACACTCCCGACAACGCCGACGAGATGGCGCTGGCGTTCGCAGAATGCATGAGGGAACACGGCGTGGACATGCCCGACCCGACGTTCGACGAGGAGGGCGGTGCGGACATCTCGCTGCCCGACGGCGTGGACGACGAGACACTGCGCGCGGCGGAGGAGGCCTGTAAGGAGTTCCTGCCTCACGGCGGCGAGCCGCCGAAGATCGACCCGGAGGTGTTGGAGGCGCTGCACGAGTACGCCCGGTGCATGCGCGAGAACGGGGTGCCCGACTTCCCCGACCCGGACGAGAACGGCGGGTTCGCGTTGGACGGTGACGAGTTCCCGCCGGACGACCCGACCATCATGGCCGCCGAGGAGGTGTGCCGGGACCTCATGCCCGGTACGCCGGGCGACGGCGGTCCGGGGGCCGGCGAATGAGCCGCCGCAGATCCCCGGGACGACGGCGCAGGAAGGTGGCGGTGGCCGCCACCGTGGTCGTCGCACTGGGCGGCGCCGCCGCCGCGGCCACCGGTGTCGACCTGACGCCCTCACCCGGGAACACCGCCGATGGCACCGCCGCCGATCCGCCCGCCGAGACCGCCGAGGTGACCCGGCAGACGTTGGTGGAGACCCGCACCGAGTCGGGCCGGCTCGGATTCGGCGAGACCACCACCGCCACGGCCCGCATCGACGGCACGCTGACCGGCCTGCCCGACGTCGGTGACGTGGTCGACCGAGGCGAGGCCATGTACAGCGTCGACGACGCCCCGGTGGTCCTGCTCCACGGTTCGCTTCCGGCGTATCGCACGCTCGAACCCGGTGTCGAGGGCGACGACGTCGCACAGTTCGAGGAGAATCTGGCCGCATTGGGGTACGAGTGGTTCACCGTCGACGACACCTTCGACTGGGCGACCGCCGCGGCGGTGACGGCGTGGCAGCGCGACCTCGGATGGCGGCGGACGGGCACCGTCGATCCCGGCCGGATCGTCTACGCCGAAGGGGCGGTCCGTGTCGGCGCACATCAGGCCGCCGTCGGTGACCTGCTGACGACGGGTACCGCGCTGTTCGGTTACACCGCCACCGACCGGGTCGTGGAGGTCGACCTCGACACCTCCGACCGGGACGTCGCCGAGACCGGAACCGCGGTGGAGGTGACACTGCCCGACGGCACCACGATAGCCGGTAAGGTGGTCGACGCCGAATCGGTGGTGGACACCGCCGAGGACGACTCCGAACAGGACCGCACGGTGCTGAGGGTGACCGTCGCGGTGGACGAGGAGGCACTGACCGGACTGGACGAGGCGGTCCTGTCGGTGGGTTTCGCGGTGTCGCGGCGGGAGGACGTGTTGACGGTTCCGGTGGCGGCGCTACTGGCGTCGGCGGAGGGTGGATACGCCGTGGAAGTCGTCACGGACGGACGGACCCGGTTGTTGCCGGTGGAACTCGGCCTGTTCGCGGACGGCCGTGTCGAGGTGACCGGTGAGGGACTGGCTCCGGGGATGACGGTGGGGATGCCGTCGTGACCATCGTGGAACTCGAAGGGGTCGGCAAGACCTACCCCGGCGACGTCACGGCACTCCGCGACGTCGATCTCACCGTCCAACCCGGCGAACTGCTGGCCATCGTGGGACCGTCCGGTTCCGGCAAGTCGACCATGCTCAACCTGATCGGCACGCTCGACCGGCCGTCGAGGGGGACCGTACGCATCGACGGTCACGACGTCGGTGTGCTGTCCGACCGGAGATTGTCGGCGCTGCGGGCCCACCGGATCGGGTTCGTGTTCCAGCAGTTCCACCTGGCGTCGGGGACACCGGTACTCGACAACGTCGCCGACGGCCTGCTGTACCGGGGCCTCCCGCTTCGGAGGCGGCGCGACCTCGCCGCCGAGTGGCTGGAACGGGTCGGACTCGGCCACCGGCTGGACCACATGCCGACCGAACTGTCGGGCGGCGAACGGCAACGCGTCGCCATCGCCCGCGCCGTCGCCGGATCGCCGGGGCTGCTCCTGGCCGACGAACCTACCGGCAATCTCGACTCCGCGTCGGGGGACGGCGTGATGGCGCTGTTGAGGGAACTGCACTCCGGCGGCACCACCGTCCTGATCATCACGCACGACCGGGACCTGGCGGCGGGACTGCCCCGCAGGGTCGCCGTGCGAGACGGGCGGGTGGTGTGATGGCACCGCCACCCTCTCACCACCGGTTGCGGCCGGCAGACGTGTTCCGGGTCGGTTCGGCCGGGCTGCGGACCCGCCCGCTGCGGGCGTTCCTGTCGGCGTTGGGCATCGCGATCGGGATCGCCGCGATGATCGCCGTCGTGGGGATCTCCGCCTCGGGAAGGCTCCAACTGGATCGGCAGCTCGCGGCACTCGGCACCGGCCTGCTGACCGTCACCGCCGGCACCGGCATCGACGGCGAGGAGATCCCGCTACCGGTCGAATCGGTGTCGATGATCGACCGGATCCCGGGCGTCGACCGGGCTGCCGCGATCGGCAGGCTCCCCGACGCCAAGGTGTACCGCACCGATCTCATCCCCGAGGAGCAGTCCGGCGGAATGTCCGTCTACGCGGCGGAACTGGGCGTGGCCGCCACCGTCGGAGCCGGCCTGGCGGAGGGTACCTGGCTCAACGCGGCGCTGGCGGAGTATCCGGCGGTCGTACTGGGTGCGCGTGCGGCCGAACGCCTCGGCATCGCCCACGCGCGGCACGAGGTCAGCGTCCTGATCGGCGGCGAGTGGTTCACGGTCGTGGGGATCCTGCGGCCCGCACCGTTGGCGCCCGAACTGGACACGGCGGCGTTGGTCGGCTGGCAGGCCGCGCAACGCCATCTGGGCTTCGACGGGCATCCCACCGTCGTGTACACCCGGTCGTCCGACGAGGACGTCACAGAGGTCCGGGAACTACTCCCGGCGACCGCCAACCCGCAGGAGCCGGGTGCGGTCCTGGTGTCCCGGCCGTCCGACGCGTTGGCCGCCAGGCAGGCCACCGACGAGGCGTTCACCGCGCTGCTTCTGGGCCTGGGTGGCGTCGCACTCCTGGTGGGGGGTGTCGGCGTCGCCAACACGATGGTCATCTCGGTGCTGGAACGCCGCTCCGAGGTGGGACTGCGGCGTTCACTCGGGGCGACTCGGGGCCAGATCCGGCTGCAGTTCTCCGCCGAGTCGGTGCTGCTGTCACTGTTGGGCGGCGTCGGCGGGGTGCTACTGGGCACCGCGGTGACGGCGGCCTACGCCACCCTGCAGGACTGGCCGGTGGCGGTGCCGCCGTGGGCCACGGTCGGCAGCGCGGTCGCGACGGTCCTGATCGGCGTGATCGCCGGCCTGTATCCGGCGATCCGCGCGGCCCGCCTGTCCCCCACCGAGGCACTGGCCACCACATGACGGCGCACGGTGCGCGTCCACGACGGTGGACGCGCACCGTGCGGTGGTCGGCGCTCCCTATGCGAGTGCCGCGTCGAGTGCGGTACCGAATTCCTGGACGGCCATGTCGACGACCACACCGTCGATGGTCACGTGGGGGATCCCCGCCACGCCCGCCTCCGTGGCGCTCGCCGTGACGTCCTGTGCCCAGACCCGATAGGTACCGGCCATGACACAGTCGGTGAATCCGGAACCCAACCCGGTCTGCTCTCCGAGGGCCGCCAGGGCCGCGTCGTCGAGGCCGGCGGTTCCCTCGGCCGGCACGTCCGCCAACAGTGCCGCGGCGTACTCCGTGAACCCGTCCTCCTCGGCGGCGCAGGCCGACGCGGCGGCCGCACGGGTGGAGTAGTCACCACCGGCGGACCAGCTGTCGAGCAGCGCCACCGGGCGGTATATCACGATGATCGAGTTCCGTCCCGCCTCCTCGGTCAGGCGCTGGGCGTGGGCCTCGTGGAAGTCCGCACAGTGGGTGCACATGAAGTCCAGGTAGACGACGACCTCGACGTCGCCGGTGCCCTCGGTCAACCCCTGCTCCACCGCGGTCACGTCACTGGTTCCGGTGGGGGTGTCGTCACCGCTCGTATCGGAGTCGGAGGACTGGTCGAACAGGTATACGGCTCCCACCACACCACCACCCAACAGCACGACCACCAGGGCGACGATGCCGATGATGAGGCCGACGGGCGTGCCCTTCCCCGGCTGCTGCGGGGGCGGTCCATTCCACCCGGTGGGTGGTGGTGGCACGCCGGGCTGCCCGGGGGCCGGGTACTGCGGCGGCGGCATCCCGCCGGGCGGCGGAGGGGTGCCGTAGGACTGCGGCGGCATCCCGGCACCGGGTTGTTGCGGTGCACCGTACGGGTTCTGCGGTGCGGCATGGCCGGGCATGTCGCTCGCCGGTGGGGGGGACGTGCCGTCACCCGGAAGCGGCGGCATCGGCGGGGGCACCGCTCCGGGGAGGTCGTCGGGCGAGTGCTGCGCGTGGGTCATGCCACCGATCCTAGGATCACACGGCCGTTCGCCACTCCGGCAGTCCCCGGCACGCGGCACCGGGCTTTATGTACGGGAACGACGTCACCGGTCACGTATCGCGCCGCTGTGACGGTGACCGACCGATGTCGTCCGGATCCCGTCCCCGTGGAAGGGGCCGGGACCCGGACGTCTAGGTGACGGGTTCCGCCGCCAGGAACCCCTCCGCCCGCAACCACGCCTCGCACGCGGCGGTCCAGGTCGCGGTGTGAGGCTCGTGAGCGATGACCTTGTGCCCTCGACCGCCGTATTCGACACCGTCCGCCAGGCCGATTCCGTGCCCACCGCGCGGATAGACGTGCAGTTCGACCGGCGCCCCGGCCTCGGCCAGAGCACGCGCCCACTCCAGGGCGTTGGGCAGACCCGGCGGGTCCTGGGCGGTCGCCCACACGAACGTCGGGCACACCGACGCGTCCACGTGCCGGGCGGGTGACAGCTCGTCCTTGAGGGAGACGAGGTCGCCGAGCAGCCCCTCGACCGCCACCGGCGGCAGGAGGTCCAGGTCGGCCAGGGCGTAGGCGAGGATCGCGAAGTCCGGCCGTGGCGGATCCACGACGCCGTTCTCCGTCGAGAGGACGGTGCCGGTCATGACGAGCCCGGCCAGATGCCCGCCGGCGCTCGACCCGATGACGCCGACGGGACCGGTGTCGAGGCCGTGGTCGCCGTCGCGGATGTACGCGAGACCGGCCCGGGTGTCCTCAAGGGGCGCGGGCAGCCGTTCCGGCAACAGCCGGTAGTGCAGTACGAAGGCGTGCAGCCCGATCCCGGCGAGCCAACGCGCGTAACCCTCGCCCTCGTGTGGCGGGTGTTCCCGGTACGCGCCACCGGGAAGGACGAGGATCGACGGCCTGGGACCGGCGAAGCGGTCGTCGGCCGGATATACGGTGATGCGATCTGAGATGTTCGGTCGTGTGATGGAGATGGCGGTTGCCACCCTTTCAGTACGGCGCCTCCATGCCTGACGATCCGTCCGCCACCGGCACGCGACGCTCCGAAAACGATAACTGTGACGGCCGCCGGTGTCATCGTGACGTGCACCGCAGGGCCCGGCGCGTAACCGCATCGGGCCGGCGCCGTCCCGTCCGCGGTGCCCCATACCGGCGATCCTCGCTTGTGGACCGATGCCCACGGGGATCCCGACGAGGCCCGCCCTCCTCCGGCGATCCGGGACACCTTTTCGGATAGATGTCTGTGGACGGAGGCAACCATCAGGTCCCCCGAGTGCGTCTTACAGGTATGCGTTATGTGGTTGTCATGGCCCTGTCCGTTCTGGCCCTGTCGGCGTGCTCCGGAGAGCAGCCGTCGGGCGAACTCGACCGGTACGGCCAGTCGGCGTGCGACGATCTCGCCGGCTTCCTGGACGAGGGCGCCCCCGAGTCGGAGCGTGAGCTGGTACTGACCGAGGTGGTGGACAACGCGAAGTCGAGCAGTGTGGAGTCGATCGCGACCGCCGGCGGGGAACTGGAGGGCATGATCAAGTCGGACGGCTGGGAGGCGGGCACCGACGCGTTCACGGCGGCGTGCGAGGCCGAGGGCTGGCAGGCCGGCTAGATCCGTCTCACCGCGCTCCGGCAGGTTCTCGGCACCCTCGTTCACGCAGTGCCGAACGGTCCGAGGTCACCCGTCAACCGAAACGGCCGCGCCGTAGCGCGTCGCGATCGTGACGGCACGGTCCCGGAGGGAATCCCGCAGCCATTGCGGTGCGAGCGCCTCCGCATCGGTGGCCAGCTGCCACAACGCCCATTCGGCATGCCTGGCGTCCTGGAAGGTGACCTCCAGCCGCAACCGACCGTCCGCGTCGGTCTCCTCGTCGAGGACCGCCAACGCGGTGTCCACCAACTCCCGCCGTCGCAGCGGGTCCATCCGCACCAGCGCCGCGATCTGATCACCGCCGGTGCGGAATCGGGTGCTGCGTTCCCGCCAGGTCCGGTCGAGGTCGACCCGGTCGGGTCGCCGCGCGGCCTCGGGAAGTGTCTGCGCCGCGGACACTCGCGACAGTCGGTAGGTACGGTCGGCCCCTGATCTGGTCGCCAGCAGGTAACCCCGGTCGCGCACCGTGACCAGGCCGATCGGGTCCACAGTGCGCCATTTCGCGGGCCGGTCCACCGCCGCGTAGCGGATACGCAGTCGGCGCCCGGCCAGCACCGCGCGCCGGATCTCCGCCACCACGGCGTCGGGCACCTCATCGGCGGGCGCCCGGCGGGAGAGCAGGTCGGTCTCCGGGTCGATGAGCAGCCGTTCCGACAGTCCCGCAGCGGCGTCCCGGTGGCTCTCGGGCAACGCGTCGATCACCTTGAGCATGGCCGAGGCGAGCGCCGAACCCAGCCCGAACGCCTGGGCGCCGCGTCGTGATCCGGCGACGAGCAGGGCCAGCGCCTCGTCGTGGTTCAAGCCGGTGAGCTCGGTGCGGAATCCGGGAAGCAGTGAGAAGCCGCCGTGCCGGCCGCGTTCGGCGTACACCGGGACACCGGCCGCCGACAGCGCGTCGATGTCACGCAGCACGGTACGGGTGGACACCTCCAGCTCACGGGCGAGCGTCGTCGCCGACAACCGGCCGCGTTGCCGGAGCAGCAGCACCAGGGAGACCAACCGGTCGGCACGCATTCGAAAACCCTACCCAATACGTGACAGGAGGTGTCATGAATGGCTGGGAGGGTGACCACGCGACGTCGACACCGGTGGCCACCGATCGATGGACTCACGCGACCCCGATAGAACCGAATGGAGACGAAGTGACAATCGAACGTACGGCGGTCAACCCGTGGAACTGGTCGGAGAAGATGGGATTCCACCAGGGCGAAATCGTCGCCGGGCACTCCCGCACCCTGTACTGCTCCGGACAGACCGCGATGAACGCCGACGGCGAACCGCAACACCCCGGTGACATGGCCGCACAGTTGGCGCTGGCCGTCGCCAATCTGGAGGCCGTACTCGACGAGGCGGGCATGTCCCTGTCGAACCTCGTGCGGCTCAACGTCTACACCACCGACGTCGATGGCCTCTTTCCGCACTACGGCAGGTTGGCGGGCCGGTTGGCCGCCGCCGGGGTGGCGCCGCCCACCACCATGCTGGAGGTGACGCGTCTGGCGGTTCCCGGCCTGATGGTCGAACTCGAGGGCACCGCCGTAGGCTGACGGATACCCGGCCACGGGTGTGTTCCGGGCCGGAACGTGTGAGGCGGGGTGGCCGATCGGGCCGCCCCGCCGGTCTCCGCCGGGCGACCGTGCCCAGCCGGAACCGGATGACGTGCCGACTCCGGTGGACGCCCGGCGCGGCGAAAATCCCCCACTGTCGACCGGGTTCCAGGTCGTGACGTCCGCCGCGGGCGGGTTATCCACCGTAGACTCGACACATGAATCCGTTGTGGCGCTCCATGTACGGCCCGGGGCTCTTCCACGAGGCGGAACGCGCCCGGTTGTCCACCGAGGGCGACGCCCTCGTGGCCGAGGGACTCGACGGATCGCTACGCGTCCACGTCCGGCGGGCACCGGGGGTCCGGCACCGCGTCACGCTTCAGGGCGCCACGGGAGCCGTCGCCGTCACCTCGCGGCGCCTGGTGATCTTCGTCAACGGGAGCACGCGGATCGACGTCACGCACCGGGACCCGGTCCGTCGCCGCATCGACGTCCGCCTGGCAGGGGCGGATCGTGTGGAGTTCTCCTGCGCGCTCGACGTACTCCGCCCCGGATCGGAGGGGACGGTCCGGCTTCGGTTGCGCACCACTCACGCACCCGAGCTGGTACGCCGCCTCAACGGCTCCGGTTGACGGCCCGGCGCCACGACCGCGGTTCCCGGGGAACCCGACGCTGCCGGTGGGCGACTACAGGTCCAGCAGCAGGCGCAGTTCCATGTCGGTCAGCTCCTGGGTCACCGAACACAACGGTGCCAGCGGATCGGTCAGCTCGGACAGCGGAGCGGAGAAGACGTCGGTCAGCCGGATGTGGCCCTCGACCGGGTCGTCCGCGCCCAGCTCCACGCTGTAGACGCCTCCGGACGTGCGGCTGATCGGTGCGACCAACACGTTGCCGGTCGGCGCCTCGTTGTACAGCGACGCCGACAGCAGGACCACGTAGCCACGCCAGTCCTCCACCGCGTAACCGCTCCAACCGTCCATCCTGCACACGGTTCCCCTCAGCACTGTCGTCCCCTCTCCTCGGCGCCGGACGACTCTCCGGCCGACCCTTGCGGACACCACTCTGACACTACGAGGTCGAACCGGTCGTGAACGCCGTCGTGCCACGGTCGGGTTTCCCGGGGTCCGTGGCACGACGGTGGTGTTGGGTCAGGCGTCGAGTGCGGTGGTGATCTGGTCGATCATGTCGGTGGTGGTGGGGGTGGCCGGTTGGTCGCCTTGTGCGGTGGCCAGGGCGGTGGTGATGGCGGTGCGGAGGTTGTCGGCGAGGTGGGGGTCTTTGGCGTGCAGCAGGGTGATGGATTCGGTGAGGGCCGGTAGTACCCGGTCGGCGATGGCGGCGACGGATTTACCGGCGAGGTCTTTGCCCTTGGGGTGGGCGGCGAGGACGTGTCCGATGGGGCCGGTGGTCGAGGCCAGGGCGATGCTGCCGCGGGTGGCGGTCTTGTGGGGTGACCCGTTCGCGGTGGTGGCGGCGGCCATGAGGGTGACGGCGCCGTATGCGGCGATGCGGATGGTGTTCTTCTCGGTGTCGGAGAACCGGATGGCGGTGGTGTTGTTGTTGTGCGTCATGTCCGCAACTATCGAGGCCCGTCCTTTCACCGCCCTGAGCCGACACTGACACCACCACCGACACCAGACAAGGGCGACGCGCAGCGGCGTCCGGCGTGGGTTCAGGAACCGCCGACGGGTTCGGGTGTCCCGGTGGTGGCGTCGTCTCCCGCCTCGGCGGAGGATACGG
>NZ_VLLL01000005.1:972080-1163131 GCF_007994225.1 Stackebrandtia albiflava | reverse complement strand
GTTCAGGGTGTGATGTTTCCGCCCCAGTTGTCGTGGTGTGGGGTGTGGTGGCCGTCGTCGATCCAGTGGTGGGCGAGGGTGCCGTTGGTGGTGCGGTAGAAGACGTGGTGTTGGCCGGGTGTGGACAGGCCGACGGGGTCGCCGGTGACGGTGTTTTGTGCTCCCCAGTCGTCGACGGCGGGGTTGATGCCGGGCCACCAGTACCAGTGGACGAGGTCGCCTTGGGTGTTGCGGGCGAAGACGTGTTGTTGGTCGCGGTGGACGAGGGCGTGGGGGTCGCCTTCGAAGGTGCCGCCGGGCCAGGTGCCTCCGTTGAGGGTGCCGGAGGCGTCGTCGTAGTAGCGGTGTTGGAGGTGGCCGTCGGTGTCGCGGTAGAAGATGTGGTGTTGGGTGCCGTGGTAGGAGAATCCGGTGATGTCGGAGGCGATGCCGGTGGTGATTCCCCAGTCGTCGACGGCCGGTGCGATGCCGGGCCACCAGTACCAGTGGAGGAGGGCGCCTTCGGCGGTGCGGGCGAAGACGTGTTGTTGGTCGCGGTGGACGAAGGCGTAGGGGTTACCGGTGAAGGTGTGGTCGCTCCAGACGCCGCCGTGGACCTGTCCGGTGGTGGTGTCGTAGTAGCGGTGTTCGAGTTTGTTGTGTGGGTTGCGGAAGAACACGTGTTGTTGGGTGCCGTAGGCGAACCCGGCCGGGTCGGACTTGACCAGGCCGGTGGTGTTCCACGAGTCCAGGCCCGGGGGGTGGGTCCCGGACTGGTACCAGTGGCGCAGGGTGTCGTCGGTGCCACGCGCGAACACGTGCTGCAACCCGTCATGGACATAACCCACCGGAACACCGGTTACCGCGCCACCACCCCAATCGGAACGCACCACACCCGTCCCGGGCGACCACGAGAAATTCGTCAACGACCCCGAAACATCCACCCCGGCGAAACGCTGAGAACCACCGAACACGAACGCCTGACCGCTGACGCCGGAGCCGCCGCAGTTCCGGCTGGTGTGGTGTGAGACGGCGCCGCTGTAGCGCAACGCGACGCCGTCGAGGATGATCGGGTGGTTGGTCCCGTCGGCCTCCTGTTCGAGGTGCAGGTGGGGGCCGGTGGAGTTGCCGGTGCTGCCCACCCGGCCGATCTCCTGCCCCACCTGGACGTACTGCCCGTCGGCGACACTGGTGGTGTGCAGGTGCGCCATCATGCTGGCCCAACCGCCGGTGTGGTGGATGCGGACGTAGTTGCCGTATCCGGCGTGACCGTGGACGACCTCCACGGTGCCCGCGGCGGGGGCCAGGACGGGGGTGTTGAAGTCGGCGCCGCCGGGCAGGCTGAAGTCGAGCGCGTTGAGGACCTCCGACGAGTGGTGGTAGTACTGGCGTTGTTCTCCGCACGGCCACGGTGACCGGAAGTCGGGCCGGGGACCGGCCGCGTCGGCCGGCGTCGCGGACAGCAGGGAGGCCGCGAGGCAGGCCACGACCAGCGTGGCGAGTGAGAGTCCCCTGTGGATAATGGTTCGTCGGGTCACGGCGGTGTCCTTCGGCGGGGGTGCCGCGTCGCCGCTTCCGTGGCGGGTGGAGCGGTCGGGGCGCCTCGGGCGGTCGGAGTGGGGCCGTGGGTGACGGGCGGCTCACCGACGACGGACTTCAACGTATCGACATAAAAGAATGGAGTCAAGGCCGCGCCGTGCGACCTCGACTCCATTCACGCCGTCGGGTGAACCCCGTTGCCGTCGTTAAGGGGCCGACTTCGGTCGGGTTCACTCCAGGTAGCCGTCGTCGATGTAGTCGGCGGGGTCGAAGCCGCTGATGTCCTTGCCGGACACCGCGGCGCCGATCTCGGCGATGTTGGTCAGTCCCTCCTCGGCGATCGACAGGTCCGGGGAGAAGATGTCGTTCTCGGAGATGAAGTCGTAGGCCGCCTGGGCGGCGGTCTCGTCCACGTCGGCGTACTCCTGCAGCACCCGCACCGATTCGGCCTGGTTGGCGGGGTCGGCGAAGAACCGCGCCGCGTCGGCGAGTCCCCTGGTGAAACCGGCGGCGGCCTCGGGGTTCTCCTTCGCCCACGGCCCGTTGACGATCGCGGGCGTCTCCAGCCAGTAGTCGTCGTGCCAACCCAGCAGGTTGGCGCCCGACTCCTCGGCGAGGGTGTCGAACGGCGGGATCAGCAGGGCGCCCTGCACCTGGTCGTTCTGCATGGCCACGACCCGGTCGCTGGAGTTGGCGATGGCGACCGGGGTCAGGCCGGCGGTGTCGACGCCGGCCTCCTGCAGCATGTACAGCATGAGTTCGTAGGTGCCGCCCTCGGTGGCTCCGGCGGTGACCTGGGCGCCGGCCAGGTCGGCGATGTCCTCGACACCGGGCGCCCCGTACAGCCGCAGGGCCGGCTTCTGGATCAACGCGCCGGTGATCTTGATGTCGGCGCCCTCGTCGACGGCCTTGATGACGTTGTCGCCCAGCGCGATTCCGGCGTCGGCGGATCCGGAGGCCACCGCCTGCACCAGGGAGCCGGAGTTCTGGACCTGGATGTCCTCGACCGTGACGCCGTGGTCGTCGTAGAAGCCCTGGTCCTTGGCGATGGCGTGAAGCCACTGCAGGGAGCCGGGGCCGAGGACGGCGACCTGCACCGTGTCGGTGCCGGCGTCGTCGCCACCGCCGCAGGCGGCCAGTGGCAGGGTGACCGCGAGCGCCAGCCCGGCGGTCGCCAGAAGTTTTCGGCGTGTCGTCATGACACCCTCCTTCGGGTCTGGATCGGTTGGGGGTTCAGTGGAGTCCGAGGCTGCCGCGGACCTCGTCCTCGATCAGGGACCAGATGTGGTCGACGACGCGACCGAACTCCGGTGTGCGTTTCAGCGAGAGGTCGCGCGGCCGGGCGAAGTCGACGGGCACGATCTCGCGGACCGTTCCCGGTCGCGCCGACAGGACGACCACCCGGTCGGCGAGGAAGACCGCCTCGTCGATCTGGTGGGTGATGAAGACGACCGTCTTGCGGTCGGCCGACCAGATCCGCAGCAGTTCGGCGGACATGATCTCCCGGGTCTGGGCGTCGAGGGCGGCGAAGGGTTCGTCCAGCAGGAGTACCTGGGGGTCGACCGCGAGCGCCCGCGCGATGTTGACGCGCTGCCGCATCCCGCCGGACAGTTGCCTGGGGTACAGCCGTGCCGCGTCGGCCAGTCCGACGCGTTCCAGTTGGGTGGTGGCGATCTGCCGTGCCCGGGCGCGTTTCATGCCGCCCAGGACGAGCCCGTAGGCGACGTTGTCGACGACCGTCGACCACGGCATCAGGTTGTCGCTCTGGAAGACCATCGCGCGGTCGGGGCTCGGTCCGGTCACCGGTTCACCGCCGGCGGTGATGGTGCCGGTCGTCGGTGTGATGAGTCCGTCCAGTAGCCGCAACAGGGTCGACTTGCCGGAGCCGGACGCGCCCACGACGCAGACGAACTCACCGGGTGAGACGGTGAGGTCGACGTTCTCCAACGCCACCACGGAGTCTCGGCGCGGCGGGTGGAACGTCAGTCCGACACCGTCGACGACGATGCCTCCCGGTCGGGTGAAATCCATCGTCAGTCCTCCTTCCAGGGGGCGATTCGCCGTTCCAGGGCCGTCAGGCCGATCGAGGCGACCAGGCCGACGACGCCGAGCACGACGACGTAGCCGAGCAGCCGGGCCGTCTGGTACGACTGGGCGGCCGCGGCGATCGCGAAGCCGAACCCGGCGACCGCGCCGAAGAACTCCGCGACGATGACGCCGACCAGGGCGCGGGCGAACGCGACCCGGATGCCGCTGATGATGAACGGCACCGAGTGCGGCAGGGTCACGGTGCGCAGCACCTGGAGGCGCCCGGCGCCGTAGGACCGGGCGGTCTCGATGAGGGCCGGTTCGGCGCTGCGGAGCCCGGCGTCGGTGTTGGTGATGACGGGGAAGATCGCCATGAGGATCACCACGGCGACCTTGCTGGCGACTCCGAATCCCAGGCCGGCGGTGAACAGCGGCGCCAGCGCCACGATCGGCAGGGAGTACAGGGCGGTCAGTATCGGGTCGAGGGTCTGGCGGACGGGTTTGCTTCCGGCCAGGACGGCCCCGATGACGAAGCCGCCGACGACCGCCAGCGGGAACGCGATCACCAGTTCGAGCAGGGTGGTGCCCAGGTGGCGCGCGAACTCGCCGGAGGCGATCTCGTCGTAGAGGGCGCCGGCGACCTCGGTCGCGGGCACCAGGAGCAGCCGGTTGTCGATCAGGTACGTCGCCGACACCTGCCACACCACCAGGAACAGGGTGAGTGACAGCAGCAGGCGGGTCACCGACGCGCCTCGGGTGGCGCCGCCCAGCCATGACAGCGGGCTCACCCGGCGAGTGGGGGGGCTCATGTGGTGCTCCGGCGGCGGCTCTGGGTTCCGCCGCCGGGGGCGCCGGTGACGACTCCGTCGTGGAAGACGGTCTTTCCCGCGACCAGTGTCCGCACCGGGAGTCCGGTGTAGGTCTGCCCGGCGTAGGGGGTGTAGCCGATCTTGCTGAGTACCTCGTCGTCGGTGATGGTGGTGGTGCGTTCGGTGTCGACCAGGACGAGGTCGGCGTCGGCGCCGATCGCGATCTCGCCCTTGCCGTCGAGGTGGAAACGGCGGGCGGGGGCGGTCGCGCACAGTTCGACGACGCGTTCGAGCCTCAGTTCACCCCGGTGGGCGGCGTCGAACATCATGCGCGCGTAGAACTGGGTGGAGGGGGTGCCGGTGTGTGCCTTCCAGCCGTCCTCCCAGCCGACCTCCTTCTCCTCACGGGTGTGGGGGGCGTGGTCGGTGGAGATGACGTCGACGGTGCCGTCGCGCAGTCCCTCCCACAGGTGCGGGGTGTGCTGTTCGGGCACCCAGTAGGACAGGGCGTAGGAGCCGAGGCGTTCGATGTTCTCCCACTTGTGTCCCAGGAACAGCGCCCACGGGTTGATCTCGGCGGTGACGTGTTGGCCGCGTGCCTTGGCCCGGCGGATCATGTCGATCGAGCCGGCGGTCTGGACGTGGAGGAGGTGCAGGTGGACACCGGTGGCGGCCTGCATCCGCAGCAGTGTGCCGATCGCGGAGTCCCAGATGAGTCCGTCGTGGGCGGCGTAGGCCTTGGCGTAGGCGAGGGCGTCGCGTTCGCCGCGGTCCCAGAAGCCCTGTTCGATGTGGTCCATGAGGGCCTGGTCGTGGGGGTGGACCATGAGGGGGACGCCCGCGGCGGCGCACGCCTCCATGATCGCGAGCAGTCTGCCGTGGTCGTGGACGCCGATGCCGGGCATGTGGGGGTAGTCGCGGCCGGTGTCGACGACCATGAACACCTTGAACGCGGCGATTCCCCGTCGCGCGAGTTTCGGGATCTCTTCGAGGATCGTCCCGGCGGGGTTGACGTTCCAGTTGACGACGGCGGAGCGTTCGTAGAGCCGGAACATGTCGTCGAGGACGTCGACGGTGTTGGGCGGCGGGTAGACGTTCGGCATGGCGAACGTCGTGGTGACGCCGCCGGCCGCGCAGGCGGCGGTGGCCGACGCGATGTCCTCCTTGTGGGTGAACCCGGGTTCGCGGTGGTGGGAGTGCACGTCGATGAAGCCGGGGACGAGGGTCAGCCCGGCGGCGTCGATGGTCTCGGTGGCGTCGGTGAGCGTTCCGGGGAGCGCCATCGAGGCGATGCGGCCGGTGGCGATGCCTACGTCGGCGTTGACGATTCCGCCGGGGGTGACGACGCGCGCCCCCGTGATCACCGTGTCCATGGTCATGATCACGCTCCTCTGAGTACTCGTGTCGGCCGCGTTTGGCCTGGTGAGAGCGACGCTACGAGGTAAAGATAACGCGTGTGTTACAACTAACCCTGTGAGTGATACGTTTAGCGCATCAGGTGATCTGACTTTCCGTGATCTGCAGACGTTCCTGTCGGTGGCGTCCACCGGGAGCTTCCGCGCCGCGGCGCAACGCATGTACACGTCCCAGCCGGCGATCTCACGGACCATCGCGCGACTCGAACGTGAACTGGGCGCCGGACTGGTCGAACGCGGCCCCCGCGGCGCGCGGTTGACCCCCGCCGGGGCGGCACTGGTCGATCACGCGCACCGCATCGGTTCGCTGCTGGCGACGATGCGCGGCGACATCGCCGGTGGGCGGCGGGCCCGCATCAGGCTCGGCGCGGCGGCCACCGCCGCCGGTTCCTACCTGGCGCCGTTCCTGGCCGAGTGGATCCCGGCACATCCCGAGGTCGGGATAGAGGTCATCGAGGACGGCGCCCTGAAGTTGCGGGAGCGGCTGGCCGACGGTGAGTGCGACCTGGCGATCGTGCCGTTGCCGGTGGGCGAGGAACTGGAGGCGATCCCGTTGGCCCACTTGACGGTGACGGCGTACTTCCCTTCCGGTCACCCGCTCGACACCGGGGCCGAGACCATCACCGTCGACGAGTTGGTGCGGTTCCCGTTGGTGGTCAACGGCACCGGTTTCCTCGCCGGACGGGTGTTCATGCAGGAGTGCGAGGCCAGTGGGTTGTTCCCGCGCATCGTCTACCGTTCCAACGTGGGACAGACCCTGGCGGCGTTGGCGGAGGCCGGACTGGGTGTGGCGGTGTTCGGCGACACCGTCGACATGCGGGGGTTCGACCTGCGCGCCCGCCGGCTCCACGACCGGGAGGGACGGCGGCTGGGGTTCGCCCTGGGGGTCGCCTGGCACCGGCACGACACGCCCGCGTGGATGCGGGACTTCGGGTTCGCGTTGGCGCAGTTCCAGCGGAACAAGGCGGACGGGGTCACGGCCGTGATGCCGCGTCAGGGCGTGGGGCAGGATGGTGGTGACGTGTGAGGAGGACGGTCATGGTCGATGTCACGGTCGAGGTCTCCGGCGGCGCGGCGGTCGCGGCCGACGTGTCCGCGTGGATCGCGCGGATCCCGTCGGCCGCCGAGCTGGGTGTCCGGTTCACCGGGGAGTCGTTGACCGCCACCGTGTCCAGCCCGCCGCAACTGGCGACCCTGGCGATGGCGGTGGCGACGTTCCTGCGTACCCGGCCCGTCGACGCGCGGCCCACGGTCACCGCGACCGCCGTCAACGGCGAGTCCCTGGAGTTGACGACCACGCCCGATCCGAACCGGATCCGCAGCGCCTACATCGCCATGGACCGGCGGCCGGCCCCGGCCCCGGACCCCGGTCCGGACGTCGTCGACGCCGAGATCGTGGAACCTTAGCGGCGGTACGGGTCTCTCAGGTCGTCGGGGTCGGGGCGTCGGGCAGCCACACCGTCCGGTGATGGTCGCGGGCGGCCAGGGCGGCGGGGAGCCGCGCGGCGACGTGGGGCGCCAGTCGCGCCGCGGCCTCCGAGGGCGGCAGGAACGCGATGTCGGACAGTTCGTCCTCCTGCAGGATGACGTCGTCGAGTCCCGGCAGTGTGCCGCAGTCGAACAGGAAGTACACCAGTGGCAGCGGCCGCCGCCCCTCCGGCGGCGCCCAGTCGGCGAGCAGCAACCGCCCGACCGGCAGGTCCAGGCCGATCTCCTCCTTGATCTCGCGTCCGCAACCGGCGCGGGGGGTCTCACCGGTGTCGAGCATCCCGCCGAGGAACGTCCAATGCGGATTGTGGTGGGGCTTGACCATCAGGACCCGGCCGTCGGGGTCCGTGACGAGTGCGCCGGTGGCGGCGAGGTTCACCGACAGACGCGAGTACGGTTCCGGCAGAGTGAAGGCGTCGGTCATGCGGACACGGTATGTCACCCGGTCCGCGGGTCGAGGTGACGGTAGCGGCCGTGCGCGAACACCAGCGGTGGCGCCTGTCCCGCCCGGTGCGCCAGCACCCGTCCGAACAGGACGATGTGGTCGCCGGCGGGTATCCCGGTGCCCTGCAACCGGCACACCAGCCAGGCGCTGACGCCGTCGAGGATCGGTTGTCCCGCCACACCCAACTGCCAACCCACTCCGGCGAAGCGGTCCGGTTCGCCGTCCGCACCGTGCCCCGGTTCGCCGGCGCCATGTCTCCGTTCGCCCGCGCCATGCCTCCGTTCGCCGGCGAACCGCCCCGCGAGGTCCCGTTGGTCTTCCGCCAGTACGTTGACCGCGTAGTGTCCGCTGCGCTGGAATGCGGCGCGGCTGCGTGAGGTCCGTTGTAGACACCACAGCACCATCGGCGGGCGCAGTGACACCGAGGTGAACGAGTTGACGGTCAGGCCCACGGGCGCGCCGGAGGCGTCGGTGGTCGTGACGACGGTGACGCCGGTCGCGAAGTGGCCGAGCACCCGTCGCAGCGCCCGGGACGGATCCGCGCCGGCGGGGGCGGTTACCCCCGCCGGCTCCAGGAGCGTCATGACGTGACCCCCTGTGCGACGAGTTCCCGGCAGCGTCGCAGCCGCTCGGACACGTCGGCGTCACCCGGGGCGACCCGGTCGGCGTGTTCCAGATCCTCCAGCGCGAAACCGGTGCGGCCCAGGTCCATCGCCACCACGGCGCGGTTGAACCGGGCCTCGGGGTTGTCGGGGTCGAGCATCACGGCGGTGTCCAGATCCGCGAGCGCGTCGACGAGTCTGCCGTCCCGGTAGTGGATCTCGGCGCGCCCGGTGAGCGCCGCGACGTGCCCGGGCGACACCCGCAACGCCTCGTCGTAAGAGCGCAGCGCGGCGGCGCCGTCGTCGGCGAGGTGCCCGGCCAGCACGTGCAGTTCGGGGCGTTCGGGATCGCGCCGCAGTCCTTCGGCGACGTCGGCGGCGGCTCCGCCGGTGTCACCGGCCTCCAGGAGCAGTTCGGCCCGGTTGACGTATGCGTCGACGTTGGCGGGGTCGAGCGCGATGGTCTCGGCCAGGTCGGCGAGCGCGCCCGCGGTGTCCCCGGTTCCGGCGCGGGTCACGGCCCGGTTGAAGTACGCCTCCGGGAACGGCGGGGACAACCGGATCGCCTCGTCGTAGTCGGCCAGGGCGTCGTCGTCCCTGCCGAGGCGCCGCAGCAGCGCCGCCCGGTCGAAGTGGTACTCGGGATAGTTGGGGTCCAGCGCGATGACGGTGTCGTAGTCGGTGAGGGCCTCGGCGACCCTGCCCAGGCCCGCCAGCACCTGCGCCCGGTTGTACCGCAGCACCGAACGGTGCAGGCGGTGCCGGTCGGCGTCGAGACCGGTGTCGAGTCGCCGCAGGCCGTCCTCGACCAGGTCGAGCGCCTGCTGGGGGTCGCCGAGGTGGAGTTCGATGAGCGCGAGGCCGTTGCGGTAGAACGCCGAGTGGAACGCCCGCGACGGCGGGTCGGGGTCGAGTGCGGCGAACGCGATGGCCTGGTTGATCCACGCCTTGGCGAGCCGGTCGTCACGGACGTCGGTCTCGTGGTGCCGGGTGTAGAGCATCGCCGTGGCGTAGGCGGCCTGTTGGTGTATGGCGGGGGAGGTGCTGGCGGCGCGGGCCTCGTCGTACAGGCGCTCGGCGTCCTCGGCGCGCGCCAACGCCGCGAGCGAGGTGGTCATCTTCGTGGTGAACGCCCACCACTGTTCGACGTCGCCGTCGGCGTCGACGTACCGGCGGCCGCGTTCGCCCAGATCGACGGTGGCGTCGTAGAAGCCGGCGTCGATGCAGTGGTCCAGTGCCAGCCGCAGCGCGGGGACGGCGTGGGTGACGGGGTCGCCGCCGTGTTCGCGGTGGTAGGGGATGGCGCCGAGTCGCCAGGCGAATCCGGCCGTCTCGAGGTGTTCGGCGCGTGCGTCGTGCCACCGGGCGCGGTCGGCGGGGTCGGCGGCCAGGTACGCCTCGACGAGCCGGGGATCGTCGGCGACCCCGTCGCGGTGGACGTAGGCGGCGGGGTCGACGTCCTCGTCCAGTGTGGATTCGATGGCGTCGACGCGGTGGGCGTGGCGGTGCAGTGCCTCGGGCAGCGTCTCGGGCATCGGCGTGACGGGTTCGCCGAGTTCGTCGAGGCCGGTGCAGACCACGAGCCGGACGCGCTCCGGGTCGAGCCGGCGTAGCAAGACCGCGAGGAGCTCGGCGTCGGTGGGGTCCGCGTGGTGGGCGTCGCGGACGACGAGGCTGACCGGCCCGTCCTGGGGGCGGTCGCGCAGTAGCGCGGTCATGCCGTGTGCGAGCCGCAGTGTCCGCAGCCGCGAGTAGAAACGGGTGCGTTCGGCGGGGACGGCGAGGGAGGTCAGGGTCTCCTTCGTGGCCTCGACGTGGTCGCGCAGTTCGGGGGCCAGGGTGAGGAGGGTGACCTCGTGCAGCCGGACCAGGTCCGGCGCGGTGGCCAGCAGTCCCGGGGTGAGTTCGCGGGCCAGCTCACCGCCGAAGGTGTACGGGCCGCGAAGCCTGCGGTGCGCGCTCAGCGGGGCCGCGGTCAGCGGTCGCGGGAGGTCCAGGCCGTCGAGGGCGGCGGGGAGGTCCTCCCGGCGGGGGAGTCGCAGCCACAGGTGGGTGGTTCCGGTCATGGTCGCCTGCTTTCTCTGGATCCGGTGTGTGAGCGCGGTGGGCGGCGCCCCGGGGGCTTGCGGCTAGGTGTGGGCCGCCGCGGTGCGGGTCCGGCGGCGTTGCCGCAGCGCCAGGACTCCCGCGATGACGAACTGGCCGAAGACGAGTAGCGCGACGACGAGGCTGTCGACGACGACCGCCAGGGGCGCCTGTTCCCGTATCCGGTCGACGACCTCGACCACGACGTGGACGAGGCTGGGGATCACGACGTAGCCGAGGCTGAACAGCAGGGCCACGTATCCGAGCGGCAGCAGCCACGAGTACCAGCGGGCCGCCCGGCGGTCGGCCTCACCGACGGGGACGGCGTCGGGCACCGGCCGCCGCAGCAACCGCAGGACGCGCCGCTTGAGGAGATCACGGGAGGCGGTGTGCAGGTTGGTGCAGCCCAGCACGGTGACGACGAGGTAGTACAGGTCGGTGCGCAGGAAGAAGTAGCACTGCCACAGCATCCGCAGCAGATTGGTCAGTGCGATCGCCAGGCAGGCGCCGGCGACGACGCCGCCCACGGCCGCGGCGGTCAGCACCAGCACCGCGGTGGCCACGGCGTCGGCGAGCACTCCGGCCAGGATCGGCAGGTAGCGTGACCGGCGTGGGACGGACACCAGTCCGTCCATGGAGGTCTCGAAGACGATGAAGTAGAGGCGGCGGCTGATCCGCAGCCGGGAGTTCAGGCCGATGCGGCGTCCGGCGAGGGCGTGCGCGGCCTCGTGCAGCAGCAGGAACGGGAACTGTCCCACGAACAGGGTCAGCATGACCACGACCAGCGAGGGCGTGTAGAAGGCGTGGGCGTACTGCGGCACGAACTCGGGGCGGACGACCCAGACGACGCACATGGCGGCGACGAGGACGGCGTAACCGGCCATCGCCCAGCGGGAGAACACCACGGCGCCCAGGCGTCGCCACCGCACGGCGGGTGGCGGGGCGGCGGTGGCGGCGTCGGCGGCGATGAAGTCGAGTTCGGCCAGGGTCGCCAGGAAGTCGGCCATGTCGACGGTGTCGCCGTATTCGCGGTGGTACCAGTCGGCCGCCTGGTGGGGGGTGTCGCCGGCGGCGAGGCGACGGATCAGGGCGGCACCGTCGGCGGGGAGGTGGATGTAGGTGTCGTTGTCGGGGCGGCCGACGGTGACCTCGTCGCCCTCGTCGAGGAAGGTGAGGTGGTGGAGGGTGACCGGCCGGTCGAGGACGGCCGGGTCGGCGGTGGTCATGGCGGTCTCCCACGGTGTGGCGGATGGGCGGGCGGTGCCACCCGGCGGCGCGTGGAGCCGCCGGGTGGTGTCACCGTTCCGCCGTCGGGCGGGGCGGTCGTCAGAGCTGCATCGCGGGTGGCGAGACGGGGCCCCCACCGCCGCAGCCGCCGGCGTACAGCGGTTGCGCGGCGCTGGTGAGGCGCACGGTCTCGGTGCGGCGCACCATGATCTTCTTCATCGGATTCACCTCCGTAGTTCTGTTGTGGACGGTGTCGCGCGCGTTCCGGTACCCTCGTCTGGACGAGGTGTCGACGTGTCGGGCGTCGCGGTGTGCACCGTGCCCGGCCCGCCGTGCGTGTCGTCGCGGGCGACGTGAACAGTCGCCGCCGGGCGGTCGCCGGGTGGTGTGGTCTCACCACCCGGCGACCGGCCGGGCGCCGTCTACTTCAGGACGGGCACCGTGTCGCAGCCGCCGGCGTACAGCGGTTGGGCGGCGCTGGTGAGGCGCACGGTCTCGGTCTTGCGGACCTGGATCTTCTTCATGACGGGTCACCTCCTCGCCGGTGTCGGATGACGCGTGATCGCCTACGGCCTACTTGAGAGGCACGCTGCCGCAGCCGCCGGCGTACAGCGGTTGGGCGGCGCTGGTGAGGCGGACGCTCTCGGTCTTGCGGACCTGGATCTTCTTCATGACGGGTCACCTCCTCGGGGGTGTCGGACGTCAGGCGGCCGGTCAGGCCAGGACGGGCACACTGCCGCCGCCGCCGCAGCCGCCGGCGTACAGCGGTTGCGCGGCGCTGGTGAGGCGCACGGTCTCGGTCTTGCGGACCTGGATCTTCTTCATGACGGGTCACCTCCTCGCCGGTGTCGGATGACGCGTGATCGCCTACGGCCTACTTGAGAGGCACGCTGCCGCAGCCGCCGGCGTACAGCGGTTGGGCGGCGCTGGTGAGGCGCACGGTCTCGGTCTTGCGGACCTGGATCTTCTTCATGACGGGTCACCTCCTCGCCGGTGTCGGATGACGCGTGATCGCCTACGGCCTACTTGAGAGGCACGCTGCCGCAGCCGCCGACGTAGAGCGGCTGGGCGGCGCTGGTGAGGCGGACGGTCTCGGTCTTGCGGACCTGGATCTTCTTCACGGCTTCTCCTCGGCTGGAACGTTCCTGTGTCGCCGCGTCGGGGTGGAGAGAGGTGACGCGGCGTGTCACAAGTGTCGGCGGCGTCGTCCTCGATCGGTCCTCGCCGCTGTCTCGTGCCGATCGCATTCAGTGATCGGAATGGCTGGACGGTTGCCGAAGACCGGTCCGATCGACCGACGTGCAAAACGGTTGCCGCCCGGTAGAAAGGAGAAGCCGTGACGTCGCCGCCCCCGAGCGTCACCATCCGGAGTCCCCGGCCGCGATGTCGTGTCCCACCTCGGCGTCGCGGTGATCCCACGCCGCACGTGACGAACTGAGGTAGCACAATGGATTTTCGCGTCCTTGGCAATGTGGAGGTCTCCGAAGCCTCGGGAGCGCCGGTGTCGTTGCCCGGCAAACGGGTGCGCGCGTTGCTGGCGGTTTTACTGCTCGACGCGGGAAGGACCGTCCCGGTGAGCCGGATCGCGGACGCGTTGTGGGAGCAGCCGCCCATCACGGCCGTCCGGCAGGTGCAGCACTGCGTGTCGCTGCTGCGGAAGGCGTTGCAGGGCAGTGGTACCGGGTTGCTGACCGAGGCGTCGGGATACCGGTTGCTGACGGCACCCGAGGACACGGTGGACGTCATCGTCTTCGAGGACCTCGTGGCGCGGGCCCGGCGGTCGATGCCGGACCGGCCCGGTGAGGCCGTCGACCTGTGGCGGAGTGCGCTGGCGTTGTGGCGGGGGAACGCCCTGGCCGACGTGTGCCACGCCGAGCTGGTGCATCGGGCGGCCTATCTGGACGAACAGCGGGTCGTGGCGACGGAGGAGTGCCTCGCCGCGCAACTGGAACTGGGACGGCACCGTGAGGCGATCGCCGAGCTGACGTCGCTGACGTCGGGGTTCCCGTTGCGGGAACGTCCGACCGAGTTGCTGATCCGGGCGCTGCGGGCCTGTGGCCGCCGCATCGAGGCGCTGGACGTCTACCAGGCGTTCCGCGGCCGGTTGAACGAGGAGTTGGGGCTGGACCCGGGGGAGCGGTTGAACCGGTTGCACCGGGAACTGCTGCGGGGCGACGACACCGGCGGCGAGGTCCGTACCGCCGCGCCGGTGGCGTTGCCCGCGATGCCCGCTCCGGCGGAGCTGCCGGGCGATCTGGCGAGCTTCACCGGCAGGCAGCCGGTGCTGCGTGAACTGACCAAGCACGTCGAGGACGCGGGCGGGACCGTCGCGGTGGTGCACGGCATCGCCGGCTGCGGCAAGACCACGCTGGCGGTGCGGTTCGCGCATTCGGTGGCCGACCGGTTCCCCGACGGCGCGTTGTACGTGAACCTGCGGGCCCACGGTCCCTCCCCGGCGTTGCAACCGTTCGCCGCGTTGTCACAGTTGATGCGCAGTCTCGGGGTCGCCCCGGGGCTGCAGCCGCAGGACACCGACGAACTGGCCGGAAGGTTCCGCAGCACGGTGGCGGGCAGGCGGTTGCTGATCCTGCTGGACGACGCGGCCGACGCCGAGCAGGTGTTGCCGTTGCTGCCGGGCACGCCGGGGTGCCTGGTGTTGATCACCTCGCGCGCCGAGCTGCCGGGGCTCGCCGGCCGCACCGACGCGCTCTCGGTCCCGTTGGGGCCGTTCGAACCGTGGGAGTCGGTGTCGCTGCTGCGGACCTTCGTCGACGGGGGCAGGCTGGGCGACGAGGCGACGTTGCGGCGGGTGGCGGGGTTGTGCAGCGGCCTGCCGGTGGCGCTTCGGCTGGTGGGCGAACGGCTGCGCCGAGACCGGCGGTTGACGACGACGGTGTTGGCCACGGAGTTGGCGGGCCCGGACCGGTTGGACCGGTTGCGGCTGCCGGGTGACCCGGGGATCCGGTCGGCGTTCGACGCCTCCTACCGGGCGTTGCCGGAGCGGTTGCGTTCGTTGTGGCGGATCCTCGCGGTGGCACCGGTGGAGACCGTGAACGTCCACACCGCGGCCCGGCTGGCCGATTGGCCCGAGCCGCAGGCCGACGCGGCGTTGGAACGGTTGGCGACGGCGCATCTGCTGGAGGTCACCGACACCGGTGTGTACCGGTTCCACGTGCTGTTGCGCATGTTCGCGATCGAACGCGCCGATGTGGAGGATCCGGTGGAGTCGCGGGAGGCGGCGGCGCGGCGGCTGCTGGACTGGTACGTGTCCCGTGTGGACGCCGCGTATCAGACGCTCAGCCCGGAGTTCCCGCCGATCCGGCGACCGGTGGAGCGGTCGCGGTTGTTCGCCACCAAACCGGCGGCCATGGGCTGGCTGCACGAGGAGTCGGCGAATCTGGTCGAATGTGGAAGGTACGCCGAACGTCGGGGGCTGCCGCACTGCTGGCAGTTGACCGTGGGGATGACGAACTGGTGGGTGAGTCGGGGCAGCCGCCCCGACTGGGTGCGGTCGCTGGGCGCGGTCCTGGCGATGGCGCAGCGCATCGGTGACCGCGAGGGGCAGTGGCGCGTCAACCACGGCCTGGGCCTGGCGCACTACCTGGCGGGCAACTTCGTGGCCTCACGCACCCACTTCCGTAAGGCCATCTCGTTGACGCAGTTGCTCGGCCGGGCACGGGACGGGCTGTGGAGCCATTCGATCCTGGCGGAACTGGAGCTGGAGCACGGCCGGTACGCCGACGCCTCGCACACGCTCCACCGGGCGATCGCGATGTTGCCGAACAACCGGCGGTTGCCGAGGCTGGAGGCGACCCTCCACCGGAATCTGGGCTACCTCCGTCTGAAGACGGGTCGTGCGGCGGAGGCCCTGGAGCCGCTGCGCAAGGCCAACGTCCTGTTGTCGGGGATCAGCGCCGACGTCTGCCGTTCCTATGTGGAGTTGGCCTTGGGTGAGGCGCATCAGGCCCTGGGGCGGCCGGTGCTGGCCAACCGGCACCTGCGTCAGGGCCTGCGACTGCTGGAGAACGACCACAACCGCAGGCTCCGGGGCCACGCGCACCTGCGATTGGGGGCGTTCCTGCTGGAACACGGCGACCCCGCCGAGGCCAGGACGCACCTGGAGGTGCTGCTGGAGCAACCGGAACTGGTCAACGCAGAGGACGTCGCCGAGGCGCGCAAACTGCTGGCCCGGTCGGCGGACCCACCGGGTTGAGCCGGTCAGTGCCGCACCGCCCGGTCCATCCGGTCGCGGACGGCGGACACGTGGTCACGCAACTCGGCCGGTTCGTGGATCACGAAGTCCACGTCCAGGTAGAGGAGCCACGTCAACAGGTCCTCCAGCCGGTCGGCGCCGGTGTGCAGGACGCAACCGCGGTCGTCGACCGCCTCCACCGCGCCCCATCGTTGCGGCACCCGGGCCGCGATCTCCTGCGCCGGGGCCGCCAGGGCGATGCGGGCCTGGAACCGTGCGTTGCGCCAGGCGTCGAAGTCCCCGATGTCGAACTCCGGTACGTCCCGGGCGTCGAAGCCGGGACCGGTCTGGGTGCGGGGGATCATCCGGTCGACCCGGAAGTTGCGCCAGTCCTGCCGGTCGACGTCCCAGGCCATCAGGTACCACCGGTATCCGGTGTGGACGAGACGGTGCGGTTCGACGTTACGGACACTGGCGGTGCCGTCGTGGGACCGGTACTCGAACCGCAGGCGCTGCCGGTCACGGGCGGCGGTGGCGATCACGGTCAGGTGCGTCGCGTCGACCGGCGTGTCGCTGCGCGCGGTGGACATCGTCACGGCCTGAAGGGTGTTCACCCGGCGCCGCAACCGTGACGGCAACACCTGTTCCAGTTTGGCCAACGCCCGTACCGAGCTCTCCTCGATGCCGGTGATGGAGCCGCCGGCGGCGGTGCGCAACCCGAGTGCGACCGCCACGGCCTCCTCGTCGTCGAGCAGCAGCGGCGGCATCTTCGCGCCGGCACCCAGTTGGTAGCCGCCCGCCACGCCGGGCGCCGCGTGAACCGGGTAGCCCAGCGCCCGGAGCTTGGCGACGTCGCGGCGGACGGTGCGCACGTCCACCTCCAGGCGGGTGGCCAGGTCACCGCCCGACCATTCCCGGTGTGCCTGCAGCAGGGACAGCAGTTTGAGGAGTCGCGCGGAGGTGGGAAGCATGCCTCCGAGCATGCCAGGCATCGAGGACACCCGCCGTCCGCGATCCGGCCGGGCGGGCGGATCGCGGTGGCCGCGGTGGTGTGACGGTCCTCATGCCGGTTCGCCGAAGACGGCGGCGCAGGTCATGCCGGGGGCGCGAAATCCGCGAACCCGGGGGTGACATCGAGGACCGGAACCGTCCGCAATCGTCCGTAGCGTCTCCGGTGTGCCAGTGAGGCACGACAGACCACACCGACAGGAGACACAGTGGCGATCCTCGAAGCCCCCGCCGAACCCCTCACCCGCGACGACACGGCGGGACGACACACGCCCGCCCCCTACCGGTGGCGATGGGCCGCCCTCGGCGTCGTCATGGCAGGAAGCGCCATGGAACTACTCGACTCCAGTGTCACCGGTGTCGCCGGACCCACCATGCAGGCCGAACTCGGCGGCGGCGCGGCCGTCATCCAGTGGCTCACCGCGGCCTACACCCTGGCGATGGTCGGCGGTCTCCTGCTGGGCGCCCGGCTCGGCGACATCCTGGGCCGCCGCCGGATGTTCCTGTGGGGCGCGGCCGGTTTCACCGCCGCCTCCCTGCTGGTCGCGGTGAGCCAGTCGGCGGACACCGCCGTGGCCGCGCGGGTCCTGCAGGGCCTGTGCGGTGCCGCGATGGTGCCGCAGGTGTTCGCGCTCATCAAGGCGATGTTCCCGCCGCACGAGACGCAGAAGGCGTTCGGCCTGGCCGGCCCGATCATGGGTGTGGCCGCGATCGGGGGACCGAGCCTGGCCGGATGGCTCATCGACCTGGACGCCTTCGGAACCGGGTGGCGGTCCATCTTCCTGATCAACCTGCCCATCGGCGTCGCCATCGTGCTGCTGGCCGCCCGATTGCTGCCCCGCGACCGGGGCACCACGGGAGGACGCCTCGACCTGACCGGTGCGCTGCTGGCCTCCACCGCCGGCGTGACCCTGATCTACCCGCTGGTGCAGGGCAGGGAGGCCGGCTGGCCACTGTGGTCGTTCCTGATGATGGCCGTCTCGCTCGCGCTGTTCGCCGGATTCGCCGTCCACCAGGTCCGCAAGTCGCGTCGCGGCGGTGACGTCCTGGTCGTGCCGAGCCTGTTCCGTAAACGCGCGTTCAACGGCGGCCTCGTCCTCGGTGTCCTCCTGATGGCCGCCATGGCCGGGCTGGGATTCGTCATGACCCTCCACCTCCAGGTCGGCCTCGCGTTCAGCCCGATCGCGGCCGCCGCCGCGATGATCCCGTTCGCCGTGGCGATGGGAGGGACGATGGCGTTCCTCGACCGGCTCGCCAGGTACGGCCGCGCGACGCTGCTGGCCGGAGCCCTGATCAACGCCGCCGGGATCGTCGTGCTCATGGTGACCGTCGGTACCGCCGGCACCGGACTGGCCTGGTACCAGTTGACTCCCGGCCTCGTGCTGGCCGGTGTCGGGTCGGCGCTGTTCATGGGCAGATACTTCGACTCGGTGATGCAGGCGGTGTCGGTGACCGAGATCGGTTCGGCGGCGGGAACCCTGTCGGCGGTCCAGCAGTTGGGTGCCTCGTTCGGAGTGGCGGTGCTGGGCAGCGTCTTCTTCGGCACCTTCACCGGCGACGCGGACGGCCTCATGGCGGCGACGATGCTGAGTCTGGGCGCGACCGTGGTGATCCTGTTGGCCGGGTTCGCGGCCGGATTCACCCTCCCCCGGCGGCAGCCCACCGCGTGACGGCAGGGGCGGTGACCGACACCGGTCACCGCCCCACCGCCGTCCCCACCCCGACCCCGATACCCGAGGATGTGAACATGCAGACGACGCTGAGCCGCCGCGCCCTGAACCGGGCGCTGCTCGACCGGCAGGGACTGCTGCGCAGGACCCGCACCACGCCGCAACGGATGACCGCGCGCCTACTCGGATTGCAGGCCCAACTCGGCGACCCGCCCTACTACCAGTTGTGGACCAGGATCGAGGGGTTCCGGCAGGCGGAACTGACCTCGGCGCTGCGCGACCGGTCGGTGGTGCGGGTGGTGCTGATGCGCGGCACCATCCACCTCATCGGGGCCGAGGACTGCATGCCGCTGCGGGCGCTCATCCAGCCGTTCCTGACCCGGACACTGTTCAACGGCAGCCAGAACGGTCGCAAGATCGTCGGAGTGGACCCCGGGGAACTCGCGCAGGCCGGGCGAGACCTGTTGGCGGACGGCCCGCTGCACAACGACGAGATCGCCGAGCGGCTCGCCGCCCGGTTCCCCGGTTACGAGGGGAACTCGCTGGCGTACGGGCTGCGGTGTCTCATCCCGCTGGTGCAGGTGCCGCCGCGCGGCGTGTGGGGCGAGGGCGGTGGCCTGCGGTACGCGTGGGCGGCGCAGTGGTTGGACCGTCCCGAGGAGTCCGAGCCACCCGCGACCGAACTGCTGCTGCGGTACCTGGCGGCCTTCGGCCCGGCGAGCGTGGCGGACTTCCAGAGATGGTCCTCCCTGACCCGCACCCGGGAACTGTTCACCCGGCTGGGAGACCGGTTGACGGTGTACCGCGACCCCGACGGCCGCGAACTCTTCGACGTGGCGGGCACCGCGCTGCCCGACCCGGACACGCCGGTACCGGTGACGCTGGTGGGGCCGTTCGACAACCTGCTGCTCAGCCACGCCGACAAGAGCCGCGTCATGGGCAAGGCGGAGGAGAAACGGGCGTTCGGTCCCAACGCGGTCATCCGCGGCACGTACCTCGTGGACGGCCGGGTGGCCGGGGCGTGGCGGGCCGACCGGAGCCGTGACCTCACCCGGCTGTGGGTCGAACCGTTCGCGGAGTTGACGAGTGGCGGCACCGACGAACTCGTGGCCCGCCTCGAGGAGCTGGCCCGGTTCGCCGCGCCCGAGTCGGAGACCCGCATCGAGTTCCACTGAGCCCTCCGCGGTCACCTCGGTGCGACGCCCCGGCCGGGGCGCAGGGGAGTCGGTCGACAAGGCCATGCCGATCCTGCGGCTGACGGGCACCGACGCGGTGTCCATCGTGGGCATGGGCCTGCCGACCGGCGAACCGCCGAGCCCGCCCGGCGACCGCCGGTGACCCGGATTGGCTACCATCGGCTGCCATGGCGGCAGGTGGCGCGGACAAGACACCGGTTCTGCTACCCATCCTGGCCGGGGTGGTGCTGGCGGTCGGCGGATGGACGGCGATGAACTTCCGTGGCGGCATGCAGGGCGCGGACCTGTCGGACCGCGCGCACGCCACCGCCATGGTCGAACACTGCGAGGAGGTCGGCCCGCTCGGACTGTCCGGCGTGGGCTACTGGTGGCGGTGCGACGTCACCATCGAGACCGAGTCCGGTGACCGCTACGACCAGGTGATGGGCGGTTCCCACTTCACCCCGGACGACGTGGGCGGCAGCTTCCCGATGGTCAACGCCGGACGGTTCTCCGACAGTTGGACGCGCGCCGACGTCCCCGAGAACGGTTGGGCCACACTGGCGACCGGCGTGGGACTGGTCGGTGGCGCGATCCTGCTGGTGTTCGGGTTCCGGGGCCTGCTGCGCAGCGGCCGCTGACCCGGCCCGGCGCGTCCTTCGCCCGGATCCTCGCCGCCGCACCGTGAGTCGGGTCGCCGGTAGGCTGCCGGAATGACGGTGGTGGCGCTGGCGGAGATCGTGGAACGGTTCCCGGTCGGGCGGTCGGTGATCGAGGTCCGGGCCACCGGCGGCAGGCCGGGTTTTCCGACGTGGCGGCTCACCACCGACGAGGGCACGTACTTCGTCAAACGGCTGGGCCACCGGGACGACCGGACCGCCGACGGCATGCGGTTCGAGTTGGCGGCCCACCGCGCCGGGATCCCCATGCCCGCACCGGTACTCCCGTTCGACACCGCGATGGTGACGGCCGCGCCGGTCGGTGACCTCGGACCGGTCACCGTTCACGAGTGGGTGGAGGCGGCGACCGGTCCGGCACCCGACCTGAGTGGATGGTTGGGTGGTGTTCTGGCCGCCGTGCACCGGATCCGGCCGGTGGAGACCGCCACACCGGCACCGCTGTGGTACGGCACGGCCGACCGCGACAGGTGGACCGTGTGGCTGGAGCGGGGCCGTCGTGCCGGGCGGCCGTGGGCGGGTCCGCTGGCCGAGCGGCTTCCGTTGCTGTGGGGGGTCATGGACGACGTGGAGGCCGCGTTCGCCCGGTTCGGCCCCTACGCGGTCAGCCACCCCGACGTGGAACCGTGGAACGTCGTCGTCACCGCCGAGGGGCCGCTCCTGGTGGACTGGGACCAGTCCGGCCCCGACAGCGCGCCGCTCGTCCTGGCGCACGGGGCGTTGAACTTCGCGATGGCCGGCGGAAGGCCCGACCCGGAACGGATCGTCCGCACGGTGAGGGCGTACCGTGCCGCCGGCGGACCGGCCCTGCCACCCGGACCGGGTCTCCTCGCCCGCCGGATGGGCCTCATGCTGGGCCGTCTCACGGATCGGTTGACCGCCGACACCGACCCCGCCCCCGGCCACGATCCCGCCGTGGGCGAGACCGCCGCCGAACGGCTGCACCGCCTGCCGGAGTTCACGGCGGCACTGTCCCGTTGGGAGCGGTTGTTCCCCAGGGACTGATCAGCCGGTCACCGTGGCGATCACCCGGTGCGGATCCTTCGACTCCGATTCGGACGCCGCCCACTTCCCGGCCTCCGCCCGCCACGTCGTGCCGTCGTACTCCACGGTGGTCACGCCGTGGCCGTGGGAGTGCGCGACCAGCCAGGCCGCGTACCGCCAGCCGTCCTGCGGGGTGTTGACCGGCACCGACAGCTTCGCGCCGTCCTCGGTGTAGATGGTGTCCTCACCCCAGTCGTGGCGAAGCGACTGCGACAACGCCGCCACGGTCGCCGACCGGGTCTCACCGTCCTCGACGGCCCGGCAGCTCAACGCCCCGTCGGCGCTGCCGGTGTAGGCCGACACCATGATCTGCGAGTCGTCGGCCCACTGCTCGTACTCCTCCGGGTAGGCGCTGCGCTGCACCGCCTGCGCCGCGTCGGTCACCCGCATGTCCTCCCAGCCGGGCACCCGTTCCAGGTGGTCGTAGAACACCTCGGCCGCGTACCGGGGATCCATGATCTGCTCCTCGGTACCCCACCCCTGACTCGGCCGCTGCTGGAACAGCCCCAGCGAATCCCGGTCGCCGTAGTCGATGTTGTGCAGTTTGGACTCCTGCCAGGCCGTCGCCAACGCCACGACCAGGCCCCGGTCGGAGATGCCCCGGCGCAGACCGACCGCGGTGACCGTCGCCGCGTTCGCGGCCTGTTCCTCGTCGAGGTTGACCGACTGTTCACCGACGGTGATCGTGCAGTCCCTCTGGTACGAGCCGAAATCCGAGAAGTCACCACAGCCGGCCGTCAGGGCCGCCGTAGTGGCGAGCACCCCGGCGGTGACAAGTACGTGGCGAACCCGCATACGCCGTCCTCTCGATTGGTTGCCGCAGACCGACTTCGATAGTACGCACCGGCGGCGAACCCCTCGGGCACGCAGGGTCACCGACTGTGGACGCCTCGGCGTCGTCGCAGTTCGGCGGCCCGGCGGACGCGACAGGTCACGTCACGGCAGCCAGGCGGGATCCCGCTTCTCGGCATACGCCGCGACACCCTCCCGGCCCTCCTCGGACAGGAAGTACTCCGCGGACAGCTTCGCCAGCCCCGACAGTTCCGTGCGGATGTCGTCCCGTCCGGCGCGCAGTAGGCGTTTCGCGCCCGCGAGCGCACCGGGAGCACCCCGGACCAGGTCCTCGGCGTAACCGGCGACGGCGATGTCGACGTCCACGGCGGGGACCGCGCGGGTCACCAGGCCGATCGACTCGGCCCGGCGGCCGTCGAACACCGCCCCGGTCAGGTAGAACTCCGCGGCGTCACGCGGACGCAACCTCGGAAGCACCGTCGCCGAGATCACGGCCGGGACGACCCCGATGCGCACCTCGGTGAACGCGAACGTGGCCTCCGCCGCGCACACCGCGATGTCGGCGGCCGCGATCAGCCCCAGGCCGCCCGCCCGGGCCGGTCCCGCGACCCGCGCCACGACCGGTTTGTCGAACTCCCACATCGCGGCGAGCACGTCGGTCAGCAGCGCCGCCGGGACCTCACCGGCCTCCCGGGCGGCGGCGGTCTCCTTCAGGTCGGCGCCGGAGCAGAACACCCGCCCCGCGTGGCTCAACACCACGACCCTCACCAGCGGGTCCTCCGCGGCGGCGGAGAACCGGTCCAGGAGCTGCCGCATCAACGGTGTGGACAGGGCGTTGCGGTTGGCGTCGCTGTTCAGCGTCACGGTGGCCACACCCCGGTCCACGGTGTATGTGACCAACTCGTCTGGGTTGTCCTCTTGCATGGGACGTACCGTAATACCCGTGCCTTCCGCTTTGCCAGACGGTGAACCCGCTCCCGACGACGGCCGGTTGCCCGAGTCGGCACTGGCCGGGGCCGGAGAGCGCGGTTTCGGTGTCTATGTGCACGTTCCGTTCTGCGCGTCCCGCTGCGGGTACTGCGACTTCAACACCTACACGGCCGCCGAGCTGGGCGGCGGTGTCACCCGCGACGACTACGCGGCCCTGGTCGGCCGGGAGATCGCCCTGGCCCGGCGTGTCGTGGGCGGCGCCGTCCCGAAGGTGTCGACGGTGTTCTTCGGCGGAGGTACGCCCACCCTGTTGACGCCGGAGGCGTTGTCGGGCGTCGTCGCCGAGATCGACGCCGCGTTCGGACTCGCCCCCGACGCCGAGATCACCACCGAGGCCAACCCCGAGTCGGTCGATCCGGACTATCTGCGCCGGCTGCGCGCCGGCGGGTTCAACCGGGTGTCACTGGGGATGCAGTCCACGGCGCCGGGCGTCCTGGCGACCCTCGACCGCCGCCACACCCCGGGTAGGGCGTTGGAAGCGGTGGCCGAGGCACGGGACGCCGGATTCGACCACGTCAACCTCGACCTCATCTACGGGACCCCCGGCGAACGGCCCGAGGACTTCGCCGCGAGCCTCCACGCCGCCGTCGGCACCGGCGTGGATCACGTGTCGGCGTACTCCCTCATCGTGGAGGACGGCACGGCCCTCGCGGCGAAGGTCCGGCGCGGTGACCTGCCCCGGCCCAGCGACGACGTCGCCGCCGACCGCTACCTGATGGCGGAGGAGGTCCTGTCGGCGGCGGGCCTGACCTGGTACGAGGTGTCGAACTGGGCGCGCGACGACGCGGCACGGTGCCGCCACAACCTGCTGTACTGGACCGGCGGCGACTGGTGGGGTTTCGGCCCGGGTGCGCATAGTCACATCGCAGGCGTGCGCTGGTGGAACGTCAAGCATCCGTCGCGTTACGGTGAGCGACTGGCACAGGGGCTGTCCCCGGCGCAAGGTCGCGAGATCCTCACGGCGGACCAACGATATGTGGAAGATCTGCTGTTGAGGTCGCGACTGGCCGACGGAATGCCGGTAACGTCGCTACAGGGCCGTGGCCCGGCCGCCGCCACGCGGTTGGCCGCCGACGGCCTTCTGGACACCGGCGCCCTGTCCAGCGGCCTACTCCGGCTGACTCTGCGCGGTCGGTTGCTGGCCGACGCGGTGGTGCGGGACCTCCTGGACTGACCGCGGCCCCCGCCCCTGCGACACCCCCCCGCGTGAGGCCCGCATGAACCGTCCCCTCTACTCCTCTCTGCCCGACGTCCTCCGCCACCCGGCCGTCATGATCGCCGGCGTCGTCGTCGCGACGCTCGCCGTGATCGTCTCGGCCATGGCGCTGGTCGCGCCCGGCCCCGCCACGGCGACGCTGTCTCCGGGGGCCGGCCCCTCACCGGTCGCCGACACCGACCCGGACGACCCGGTCGCGACGACCGTGGACCTCGCGGCGGTCGGTGACACGATCATGGGCGACCACCCCCACGCGCTGCCGCCCGGTGGCGGCGAGGGCTTCTTCGACGGCGTCGCGGACGAACTCACCGGCGACGTCGTGTTCGGCAACCTGGAGGGCCCGCTGTCGACCCGCAGCGACTTCTCCAAGTGCGTCGACGACACCGCGTGCGAGTACATCCGGATGCCGCCGGAGTACGCGCCGATCCTCGCCGACGCCGGATTCGACGTCCTCAACATCGCCAACAACCACGGCTACGATGCCGGCCCCGCGGGGGTGACCGACACCAGGGACGCGTTGGCGGCGGTCGGGATCCCGCTCTCGGGCATGAAGGGCGAGATCACCGAGTTGGAGACCGACGACGGCGTCACCGTCGCGGTCGTGGGAGTCGCCGCGTACGACTTCTACACGAACCTGCTGGACCTCCAGGCGGTGTCGGCCTTGGTGTCGGCGGCCGACGCCCGCGCCGACGTCGTGGTCCTCAGCATGCACATCGGCGCGGAGGGCACCGACGCGCGACACGTCACGGGCGCGCCCGAGGAGTTCTACGGGGAGTCGCGCGGCGACTCCCTCCAGGTGGGGCACACCGCCGTGGACGCGGGTGCGGACCTGGTGATCGGGCACGGTCCCCACGTGCTGCGCGGCATCGAGTTCTACAAGGGCAGGATCATCGCGCACAGCCTGGGCAACTTCGCCGGTTACGGTGTCCTCGCCTCGGAGGGCGCCCTCGGGCGGGGCGCCGTATTGAAGGTCACGACGACCGCCGACGGCGAGTTCGTCACCGGATCGGTTACGGCGACCCACATGGTCGACGGAGGCTACCCGGTGTCCGACCCCTCCGGCGGCGCCTTCGCCGACTTCAACGAGTTGGCCGCCGACTTCGGCCCGGCGGGCGTCACCGTCGACCCCTCCGGCGGCCTGCTCGTGCCACAGGACTGAGCCGACCGGCCGGTTCTTCACCATCCGGATCGCACCCGTCAGTTCTTGACCATCCGGATGGACCCCGTCAGTTCTTCACCATCCGGATTGCACCCGGATACCGGAACACCTCGCCGCGGTTGGCGTGTGCCGCGCCGACGCAGCTCGCGACGATCTGCCATATCAGCAGTCCCAGCACCAGCGGGACCACCAGGAACCACACCAGGAAACCGACCCCGTCGGGGGTCAGCACGCCGAGGATCACCGAGACCGCGCACATTCCGATGAAGCCGGCGACGAGGTAGACCAGGATCGACAGGTGGAAGTTCAACGCGTTGGTGGCGCTGGAACGCACGAACTGCGAGCGCTCGCCGGCGTTGTTGCGGTAGACGAGTGCGCCGATCCAGCCGAAGGCGGGGCTGAGCAGGCAGGCCAGGCCGAGGTAGTTCGCGGTGGCGGCGTCGCTGAGCTCCTGCGGCGTGATACCGCCGTAGCCGGGTTGCTGGTAGGCACCGTACGGCGGGTGGCCCGGCGGCGGGTACCCGGGCGGGATGTAGCCGCCGTCGGGGTATCCCTGGTACTGACCGTACGACCCCGGGTCGGGCGGCGAGGAGTCGTAGTGGTGGTGCGGATAGGTCACATCCTTCACGCTACTTCCCGTGCGCATCCCTCACAGGTGGCACCGCGCCCCGGAGTCGCCGCGCGCTGACCGGGTAGGCTTGGCACTCGACAGCTTTGAGTGCCAGAACCCGCCGAGCCCCTGGAGGTGGTCTACGCGATGTCGATGGGTGATCGTCGGCTCGACGTGCTGCGTGCCATTGTCGAGGACTACGTCCTCACCCAGGAGCCGGTCGGATCGAAGTCGCTCGTGAGCCGGCACGCCCTCGGCGTGTCCTCGGCGACCATCCGCAACGACATGGCCTTCCTCGAGGAGGAGGGGTACATCCGGCAGCCGCACACCAGCGCGGGCCGGGTACCCACCAACAAGGGGTACCGGTTGTTCGTGGACCGGCTCAGCAAGATCAAGCCGTTGACGGCCGCCGAACGGCGCGCCGTCCACCGCTTCCTCGACGAGGCCGTGGACCTCAACGACGTCGTCCACCGCACGGTGCGGCTGTTGGCGCAACTGACCAGGCAGGTCGCCGTGGTCCAGTACCCGAGCCTGTCGCGTTCCAGCGTCAGGCACCTCGAACTGGTCAGGCTCGCGCCGGGCCGGTTGATGCTGGTGATGATCACCGACACCGGCCGGGTCGAACAGCGGATCGTGGACTTCCCGGCCGACGTCTCCGACGAGGACGTGCTGACACTTCGGTCGCTGGTCAACGACAAGCTCGTGGGGGTGCGGCTCACCGAGACGCCGATGGAGATCCAGGCGCTGGTGGACGAGTCGTCGCCGCAGTTGCGGCCCGCGATGACTACGCTGTCCACGGTGCTGTTGGAGACGTTGGTGGAACGCGGTGAGGAACGCATCGCGCTCGCGGGTACCGCCAACCTGACCCGGCACGCCCTCGACTTCTCCGGTTCGCTGCGTCCCATCCTGGAGGCGCTGGAGGAGGAGGTCGTACTGCTGAAACTGCTCGGCGAGATCGACTCCGGAGCCACACTGCGCATCACCATCGGTGAGGAGAACGACATCGTCGGCTTGGACGGTACCTCGGTGGTCAGCACCGGGTATGGTCCGGCTGGATCCGTCGTCGGCGGTCTCGGCGTCGTCGGCCCGACCAGAATGGACTACCCCGGTACCATCGCGGCGGTGCGTACGGTGGCGAGGTACGTCAGCGAGATCCTGGCGCAGAACTGACCGCCGTGGAACTTCCCAATCCTTCGAATGACATCGAGAGCACACGTGGCCAAGGACTATTACGCGATTCTCGGCGTCGCGCGCGACGCCACGCCGGACGACCTCAAACGGGCGTACCGCAAACTGGCGCGGGAGTTCCACCCCGACGTCAATCCGGCCCCGGAGGCGCAGGAGAAGTTCAAGGAGATCAACGCCGCGTTCGAGGTGTTGTCGGACCCGCAGAAGCGGCAGATCGTCGACCTCGGCGGTGACCCGTTGGCCGCCGGTGGCGGCGGTGGCGGGGCGGGTGCCGCCGGGCCGTTCATGGGGTTCCAGGACATCATGGACGCCTTCTTCGGCGGCGGCATGGGCGGAGCGGCCAGGGGGCCGCGTTCGCGGAAGCGGCCCGGATCCGACGCGGTGCTGCGACTGGACCTGGAACTCAAGGAGGCCGCGTTCGGGATGGAGACCCCGATCACGGTCGACACGGCCGTGGTGTGCAGCAGCTGCGAGGGCGTGGGCACCGCCGACGGTTCGCAGCCGGTCACCTGTGACACCTGCGCGGGCGCCGGTGAGGTGCAGAGCGTGCAGCGGACGATCCTCGGTCAGGTGGTCACGGCGCGTCCCTGCCCGACGTGCAGCGGTTTCGGTACCGTGATCACTCGCCCGTGCGCCAAGTGTGGCGGCGAGGGCAGGGTCCCCACCCGGCGCAAGATGACGGTGAAGATCCCGCCGGGCGTCGAGAACGGGATGCGCATCCGCTTGGCCGGTCAGGGCGAGGTGGGCCCCGGTGCCGGGCCGCCCGGCGACCTATACGTGGAGATCCGGGAGAAACCGCACGACGTCTTCACGCGGGAGGGCGACGACCTGCACTGCAAGCTGAAGCTGCCGATGACGGCGGCCGCGCTGGGCACCCGGCTCACGGTCACGACGTTGGACGGCGAAGAGCAGATCGACGTGCACGCCGGTACGCAACCGGGCTCCACGCTGCGGATCCGGGGCGCCGGGGTGCCGGTGTTGCGCGGTGGCGACGTGCGGGGCGACCTCTACGTGCACCTGGACATCCGCACACCCACCAAACTCGACGCGGAACAGGAGCGGCTGTTGCACGAGCTGGCCGAGATGCGCGGCGAGGACATCGTGGAGACCTCCAAGGGCAACGGCTTCTTCTCCCGGATGCGGGACGCGTTCAACGGACACGGCTGACCCGGCGCCCACACCGCCTCGGATCCGGCGCGTTCCGGGGCGGCGGGCGTTTCCGGGACGTCTCGTGGCGGGTACGTAACATGTGGGGATGACCGACTGTCTGTTCTGCAAGATCGTCGCCGGAGACGTTCCGGCCACCGTCGTGGCCGACGCCGAGGAGGTCCTGGCGTTCAGGGACATCGATCCCAAGGCTCCGCAGCACATCCTGGTCATCCCCAAGCGGCACTACGACACCGCCTTCGACATGGCGCGGGACGACCCGCGGCTGGCCGGTGAACTGCTTCGGGAGGCGGGCGAGATCGCCGTCGCCCAGGAGTTCGCCGACGCCGGTTACCGGCTGCTGTTCAACACCGGCCCCGACTCGGGCCAGGAGGTCATGCACGCACACCTCCACATCCTGGCCGGCCGGCCGCTCGGCCCGATGCTCACCGAGCCGCAGGAGTAGCGATCTGGTGTGGGGGCCGGACGAGGTCCTGGCGGCCTGGGCGTAAGACGTCCGCGCGGCGGTCACATGCCGTAGCCGAGCTCCTCGGCGGCCACCGCCCAGAAGTCGTTCTCGTCCGCGACCGCCACCGGGTCGATGGCCTCGAATCTGCGGTGGAGATCCAGGCCGATCTGTGCGACGGCGTCCTCCTCACCGTCCTCGTCCCACTCCGCGTCGCCCTCGTCCTCGATCTCGGTGACGGCGTCCCGGGCCTCCAGGTACTCGCGGGCGCAGGCGACGAACGCGGACAGTGAGCCGTTGACGGGGTGGACGCCGTCGTCGGTGACGAGCAGGAGGCGGCCGTCGGCCCGGTCGACTGCCAGCACGCTGATACCGGGATCGTCGGCGACCACCGCACCGGTGCCGCCCGCGAGGTCCACGTCGGGATACGGCGGGACGTTCCAGCGGCCCGGGTACGGCGCCCCCAGATGGGCGTCGTCGGTGAGCGCGGTGCTGATGTCGGTGTCGCTCAACGGCATGGCGGCAGCCTAGCGGCGCCGCGTTGCCGTCTCCGCACCGCGTCGGATGCCGCCAAGGCCGGCTCCGCGAGCCCGGTGGCGGTTCAGTCCACCGCCGCCAGCATGTCGCGCAGTTTCAGGACGGTGCGCCAGTTGCGGGTGGTGGTCACCGTTCCCGCCAGCGGTTTCCAGAACGGCGAGCGGTCGAGTTTCGACCGGCCCATGCCGTCGGGGTAGTAGACGTACAGTTCGGTGCGGGTCGCGGCGGCCTGCTCCGGAAGCCCCGGGGGTACGGTCACGGCGGCCCGCACCGACTCGGGCACCGGCTCCGCCAGGAAGGTGACCGTGAGCTTCGCCGGATCGAGATCCCGGTCGGTGAACGGGTTGGCGGCCATCGCGGCGTCGAGTCCCGCGACGTCGCGCAGTACGACGGCGGGCCGGAACCCGAAGCGTTCGGCGATTCCGGACGCCAGGTCGTCCCGGACCCGTGCGGTGGACCCGTCCGCGTCGAACACCACGTTGCCGGACTGGATATAGGTGCCGACGTTCCGCCAGCCCAGCTCACCGCACAGCGCACGCAGTTCCGCCATCGGCAGCTTGTTGTGCCCACCCACGTTGACGCCTCTGAGCAACGCCAGATACCGCATTCACCCTCCTCCGTCGCGCGACACCCCTACGGGCCGTCCCCGAACCTACTGCTCCACTGCGCCGCCCGACGGGGCCGGTGCGTGCCGCGCCGGTACGCCGCACCGTCTCCGTCACGCGCCTCGACGGCGGTTCGCGCCGGAATGTGACGTGGCCATGCGGATTCCGACACCTCACCTTTCGGAAATCCGGCAAGTCACCTGCCGGATTTCCGGCAACCGACCTGTCGGATTTCCGGAAAGTCACCTGCCACATTTCAGGCTCAGCGGCTAGCATGGACCCGTCGCTGACGGAACGACGGCACATGAGGACCTCGATGAGCTTGATAACGCGCGCGGTGCAGCCGCTGGTCACGGAATTGACCACCGAACTGCGGGTCGTGATCATCGGAGGTCCCCGGCAGTCCGGCAAGACCACCTTGTTGCGGCAGTTCCAAGGCCGCGACGGTACCGCTTATCGAAGCCTCGATGACGAGACCAACCGGCAGGCCGCCAGGGACGACCCGTTGACATTCGCGCGTTACGGCGCTTCGCCGCGGTTGATCGACGAGGTGCAGCGTGGTGGAGACGCCTTGGTGCGGGCCATAAAGATCGTCGTCGATGAAGACACCCGGCCGGGCCGCTTCATCCTGTCGGGCTCCAGCCGCTTCCTCACCGTTCCCCACCTGTCCGAGTCGCTGGCCGGGCGAGCGGTCTTCGTGGACCTGTGGCCGTTCAGTATGGCCGAGCGGACCGGTGACGCCGGCGGATTCCCGGCGGCGATGTTCTCCGACGCCGCGGCGTTCGCCCGGGAATCGGATTGGCGGCGCGACGAATACCTGGACGTCGTCCTGGCCGGCGGTTTCCCCGAGCCGCTCTCGCTGAGGTCGGATGTCGCGCGCGGCGCCTGGTACGACGGTTACCTGACCACGGTCATCAACCGCGACATCCGGGACTTCGCATCGGTGGCGCACGCCGAGGCGCTGCCGCGTCTGCTCGCGTTGATAGCCGCGCACTCGGGTGGGATCAGTATGACGGCCAACCTCGCCCGTGGCATCGACACCAGCCGGGAGACCACCCGGAACTATCTGTCTTATCTGGACATGGTGTATCTGACGCTGCGGGTCCCGGCGTGGTCGAACCGGCTGAGTGTCAGGCTGACGAAGAGTCCCAAGTTGTACCCCTCGGATTCGGGCCTGGCCGCGCACCTGATGGGTGCCGAACGCGACCGGATCGCGACCCCGGGTGACCCGCTGCTCGGCCCGCTGCTGGAGACCTTCGTGGCCACCGAACTCGTCAAGGCGATCGCCAACACCCGGGCGCGGATCACCTTGTCGCACCTTCGTGCCGCCGACGGCAGAGAGATCGACTTCATCCTGGAGGCGCCCGACGGAGGGGTGGTCGGCATCGAGGTGAAGGCGACCGCGTCGCCGACCGCCGCCGGTGCCGCTGGTCTGCGCTGGTTGCGGGACCGCCTGGGGGAGCGGTTCCGGGCGGGAATCCTGTTGCACCTGGGTTCACAGAGCGTGTCGTTCGGAGACGGCATCCTGGCGCTTCCGCTGTCGGCGCTGTGGGGGCACCGGCGGTTGCCGGCCCGGCCGTGACCGGGGTGAACGGAACGGCGGGGCCGGGCGTGTCGCCCGGCCCCGCCGCCGTGTTCCGGCCGGTCAGCCCGCCTGGGCGTCCCGGGCACGGGCGCGCAGGGCGCGCGCGATGTCGTCGCGGCCCTCCAGGACGCCTCGCCGCATCGCACCGGTGTGAGCCGGATCGCCGAGCCAGGCGTCGGTCGCCTCCAGAGTGGACGAGTCGATCACGACACGCGGGTATCCCAGGCTGATGAACTCGATGGCCTGCTCGGTCGCCAGCCGTTCCCACACCCGGGGGACCGCCTCCAGGAACCGGCCGACATAGGGCCGCAACAGTTCCAGCTGGTCGGGGTGGTAGAAGCCGGTCAGGAGCGACCGCCGCGCGTAGTTGGGGAGGTCGTCCTCCTCGGTGATGCGCTGCCACGCCTCCGCCTTCGCCTGCGCGGTCGGCACGGCGGCACGGGCGATCAGCGACAGGCGCTCACCGTCGGCGGTGTCGTCCCGCGCCAGTTCGGCGTCTACGGCCGACTCCGGCAGCGCTCCCAACGCGACCAGCCCGACGACCAGGCCCCACCGCATGTCGGTGTCGATCGCGAGGCCCTCGGGGACGCCGGTGCCCTCCAGCCAGCCGCGCAGTGTCGCGAGGTCCTCGTCCGACCGGGCCGCACCGGCGAAGGTGCGCGCCCACGAGCGCTGCAGGTCGCCGCCGGGGGTGGCGTCCGACATGATCCGCCTGGCGGTCCGGGCCAGTTCCTCCCGCAGTTCGGCGGTCACCGCCGGGTCGGCGTAGCTCAGCGCGGTCGGCAACTGGCGTTGCGCGGTGGCGACCAGGTTGATGTCGGTCTCGCCGGGCAGGCCGGCGAAGGCCATCCGCAGGTAGTCGCGGGCGGCGAGTTCACCGTCGCGCAGCATGTCCCACGCGGCGGTCCAGCACAGCGCCCGGGGCAGCGAGTCGGTGAACGCGGTGATGTGGGTGACGACGTTCGCCATCGACTCCGGGTCGAGCCGCAGTTTGCAGTACGTGAGGTCGTCGTCGTTGAGCAGCAGCACGTCGGGACGGGTCCTGCCGACCAGTTCGGGCACCTCGGTGCGTTCCCCGGTGACGTCGATCTCCACCCGGTCGGTGCGGACCAGTCGTCCGTCGACCAGGTTGTACAGGCCGACTCCGATGCGGTGGGTGCGCAGCGTCGGGTAGTCCGGCGAGACCTCCTGCAGTACCGCGAAGCCGGTGTACACGCCGTCGTCGTCCACTGTCAGTTCCGGCCGGAGCGTGCTGACGCCGGCGGTCGCCAGCCAGGTGTCGGCGAACTCGCGCAGTTCGCGGCCCGAGGCGGCCTCCAGCGCGCCCAACAGGTCGTCGAAGGTCGCGTTGCCCCACTGGTGCTTCTGGAAGTAGTCCGACAGGCCCTGCTTGAACGGTTCGATGCCCACATAGGCCACCAACTGCTTGAGGATGCTGGCGCCCTTGGCGTAGGTGATGCCGTCGAAGTTCGTGGCCACCGCTTCGACGTCGGGCATCGCGGTGTAGACCGGGTGCGTGGTCGGCAACTGGTCCTGCCGGTAACCCCAGTTCTTGCGCAGCGACAGGAACGTCGTCCACGCGCCGGAGTAACGGGTGGCCTCCACATTGGCCCAGTGCGACGCCCACTCGGCGAAGGACTCGTTGAGCCACAGGTCGTCCCACCACCGCATGGTCACCAGGTCACCGAACCACATGTGGGCCATCTCGTGCAGGATCACGTTGGCGAGCTGTTCGCGTTCGAAGTCGGTGACCTGGGAACGGAACAGGTACGACGACTCCGCGATCGTGACGCAGCCGAAGTTCTCCATCGCGCCCATGTTGTACTCGGGCGCGAACACCTGGTCGTACTTGGGAAGCGGGTACCGCACACCGAATGCCTCGTGGAAGTGGTCGAAACCCTGGCGGGTGATCTCGAACACCGGATCCGGTTCCAGGTACTGCTTCATCGACTGACGACAGTAGAGCCCCAGCGTGATGCCGTCGTGCTCGGTGGTGACCTCGTGGTACGGGCCGGCGCACAGGGCCGTGATGTAGGTGCTCATGCGCGGTGCCTTCTGGAACACCACGGTCTTCGCGCCGTCCTCCACGGACTCGGAGTCGGCGGGCATGTTCGAGATGGCGCGCCAGTGCTCGGGCATCGTGACGGTGAGCGTGAAGTGCGCCTTCAGGTCGGGCTGGTCGAAGCACGCGTACATCTGCTGGGCGTCGGAGACCTCGAACTGGCTGTACAGGTAGCTCTCCCCGTCGGCCCGGTCGGTCATCCGGTGCAGGCCCTGGCCGCTGGACGAGTAGCGGCACTCGGCCACCACCTCCAGTTCGTTCTCGGCGGCCAGGCCGGGCAGGGCGATCCCGGTCTGTCGGGTGTAGGTGCCGGTGTCCAGGGCGACGCCGTTGAGTGTGGCCGACCGGATGTTCTCGGCGGCGATCTCGATGAAGCTGTCGGCACCCGGTTCGGTGCAGTTGAACCTGACCAGCGAGCGGGAGATGAAGGTCTTGTCACCGGCGGTGAGATCCAACGCGACGTCGTAGGAGTCGACGTGAAGCAGGCGGGCACGTTCTGCCGCGTCGGTCTGGGTGAGGATATGGGTGTCCGCCACGGTGCAGCTCCCTTGGGTAATCGTGTTTGGCTGTCTGCCGAGTGTGGCATGTCGGGTGGTCAGACGCGGGGTTGCCCGGCCGGGTATCGGACTTGGTTACTCTCTAGCGGTGACCGCAGCACACCCGATAGAACAGGCCTGGTTGTCCACCGGAGGCACCGGCGCGCAGAACTACGACGAGTTCGCCGACGAGTCGAAGATCACGCGCATCATCGAGGCCAATCCCACGTCCATGCTGGCCGTGGAGATGCCCGACCGCACACCGGAGGCCCGCGCCGCCGGCCTCGACTTCACCGCGGCGCTGCCCGCCGCCGTCGAGCGGCTCTCCGCGCTCCAGGAGACGGGCCGGTTCGCCCCCGCGTCACAGGTGGTGGTCGCGTACCGCATCAGCGGTGACGACGGACACACCGCGTACGGGCTGTTCTGCATGGTCGACACCGACGAGATCTCCACCTCCGCGGAGGAGCCCGGGCGCGTCATCCGCAACGAGGACGTGTTCATCGAGAAGGTGCGGCAGCGCGCCGCCCTCAACGAACGGCTCGGCCACCTGTTGTCGCCGGTGCTGCTGGTGCAGAACGCCAAGGTGGAGGAACTGCAGGCGGCGCTGACCGAGGCGTGCGCGGGACCGCCCGCCGTGACCGACGTCGACCCGCAGGGCCGCCGCCACGAGATCTGGCCGGTCCCGGCCGGGCCGCAGCAGGACCGGTTGTGCGAGTTGGCGGGCGGTGGCGAGCTGATCGTCGCCGACGGCAACCACCGTTCGCTGGCGGCGCAGGTCGGCGGGCTGCCGCGTTTCCTGGCGGTCGTGACCACCCCCGAGTCCGTGACTATCCAGCCGTACCACCGGTTGCTGAACCGGATGCCGATCACCGGTGGCGAGCTGGCCGACGCGTTGACCCGCCGCGGTGCCACGGTGACCACCGTGTCCGGGCCGCTGGACACCCCCGCCGAGCCGGGAGTCGTCCACCTGTACACCGAGGGCACCACCTACGCGGTGCGGCTTCCCGAGGGGACCGGCACCGTCGTGGACCGGCTCGATCACGCCCGTGTCGAGGCCGTGGTGTTCCGGGAGGTGCTGGCGATGGACGCCGGCGACCCCCGCATCACCTACGTCGGAGGCGACTATCCGCCGGGCTGGCTGGCGGAACAGGTCGACTCCGGTGGGGCGGTCGCGGCCGTCCTCATCGCACCGGTGTCGGTGGAGGACTTCATCTTTGTGAACCTCGAACGGCTCAAGCTGCCCCGCAAGAGCACCTGGTTCACACCCAAAGCCCGGGCGGGCCTGGTCCTCGCGGACCTGCGATGATGTCCGGCATGCGGGTCTACCTCGGCAGTGATCACGCCGGATACGAGCTCAAGGGAGCGTTGGCGCGCCACCTGGCGTCGCAGGGGCACGACGTCGTAGACATCGGTCCGCACGCGTTCGACGCCCAAGACGACTACCCGCCGTACTGCCTGGCGACCGCCGCCGCGGTGGTCGCCGATCCCGGCAGTCTCGGCGTCGTGATGGGCGGCTCCGGCAACGGCGAGCAGATCGCCGCCAACAAGGTGCCCGGCGCCCGGGCGGCGTTGGCGTGGAGCCCCGAGACCGCCCGGCTGGCGCGGGAGCACAACGACGCCAACCTGATCGGTGTCGGCGCGCGGATGCACTCCGAGGCGGAGGCCGTAGCGATCGTGACGGAGTTTCTCGCCGTGCCGTTCTCGGGCGAGAAGCGTCACGCGCGGCGCATCGGGCAACTCACCGAATACGAGCGGACCGGGGAGTTGCCGCCGCTGAACGACTGACCACCGGTGCGCCGGTCACCCGCCGTGCCGGTCCCGGGCGTCCGGGAGGTATGGGCGGGTCGGACGGTCCGCGCCGGTTCGTCCCGGTTCGTGTTGGCCCGCCGGGGCTAGTCTTGATGTCCGGACGATCGGCGCAGTGGGAGGCAGCATGGCGGAAACCCTGGACCTCGTGTGCGGTCCGGCCGATCCGCTCCCGGAGTCGAGCAAGAGTTTCCGGCTGCTGTCGCGGCTGGGTTCGGGCGGTCAGGCGGACGTGTACAAGGCGGTCCGGCAGTCGGGGGGCATCTCCTCGGCGCCGGTCAGCCTGAAGGTGTTCCGGCCGGACCGGCAGCGGCCGCTGGAGGCCCAGTACCGTTCGTGGGACAAGGGCGACGCCGTCCACATGGACCTGGACAGCCGGGGCGTCACGGGGATCTGCCGCCGCATCGACGCGTTCTACGGGCCGCCGCCGCACCGGCCGGACGCCCCCGCCGCCACCAACCTGGTCCCGTACCAGGTGTTGGAGTACCTGCCGGGCAGCGACCTCAAGCAACTGCTGCGGAACCCCTCGCACCCGCGGGTGCAGGCGATCTCGGTGCTGCGGACGATCGCGGGGGTGCTGGACGCCATGCACCGCCCGAACTCGCCCGACATCCACCCGGCCCTCCACATGGACATCAAACCGTCCAATGTGATCGTCATGCCGTCGGGTGAGGCCCGGGTCATCGACTTCACCGGTGCCCGTTACTCGCAGCCGACGCACATGACGACCATCTCCTACACACCCGAGGCGGCCGGGCCGGAGGCCCGCGCCGGACGGGTGGGGCCGTCCTACGACGTCCACGGCTTCGGCGCCGTCGCGTTCTACCTGGTGACCGGGACGCAGCCGCGCATCGAGTCCGCCACCGGCGACTCCCCGAGCGTGTCCGCGTTGCGGCGGCATCCGGTCGTGGAGGCCAACCCCCGGCTGCGCGACCACCTGCTCGCCCCGTTGTCCGACGACCCGCGGGACCGGCCGCCGACCTCGCACCTGGACCACTGGATCGGAGAGCTGGCGACGCTGATGCGTGCCGCCGACACCCCCGACATCGGCGTGGACTGGGGCGGCGCACCCAGCGCGGCGACCCGGCGGCCGCCGGCCCCCGACCACCGCGAACCCGCCACCGCACCGGATCTGCTCGCGGCGACCGGTCGACTTCCGCAGACGATGCGACTGGGCGGCGCCGCCTCGGCCGACGCCACCCCCCGCACCGCGACGATCATGGCGACCGCCTCGGTCTCGCCCGCCGCCCCACCCGGGAACCGGTACGGGCGTGGCGTGGCGGTGCCGACCCGGCCGCGCGCCGAACCGGCCACCACCGTGCACGAGCCGGCCCCACAGCGGCCCGCCGAGCCGCGCAGGCCGTGGCGCGGCCCCGACGGCAAGCTGGCGGCCCTGTCCGGCGGCGGTGAGTTCTCCATCGTCGGCGCGGTGTTCGCGTTCATCTGCTGGGGTGTGTGGGCGTTCGCCAACCAACGGGACAACATGTTGCCGCTGGTGCTGTACTTCGTCCTCGTGCTCGTCGTGGCGGGGGCGGTGTTCGCGATGGCGCGTCTCGTCGGCACTCTCGTGTTGGTGCGATTGTTCAAACGAAACCGTAGAACGGCCCGTCTGTCGCATTTGGCGGCCGGTGTATTCCTGGTCGTCACCGGTATCGGTTTCCTCAGCAATGTCGCATTCATCGCCAATGCGATCAATTGGTTGAAGAACCTGTTGTGACCGTTTCGGCGACACGCCGTGACGTGGTATGAATCACCGAGAACCGGTGGCTTCACGAGGCAACGTAGAATCGCATTTCCGCGGTCTATTCACCGGACATCCCCTCCCGGAAGGCACAAAGCGTGAGTACGCTGACACAAGATGTGAGGATGACTCCCGAACAGCGCGAGGCTTTCGAGCGCGACGGGTACATCATGCTCAAAGGCGTTCTGAACCCCGATGAGGTGGCGCACTACAGCGCCGCGATCGACCGGGCGTACGACCGTGAGAAGGCGGCCGGAAACCTCGGAATCGACGGCTCGCTGCACAAGCTCAGCGCTGTCACCAACTGCCACGAATTGGCGGGTCTGATCAACCACCCGAAGACGTTTCCGTTCGTCTGGGAAATGATCGGATGGAACATCCACATTTACCACTCGCATTTCGACGTCCACCCCCCGATCCGGGTCCAGAAGCCGCCGCGCTTCGAATGGCACCAGGACGGCGGACGCCAGAACCGCGAACTGGAGACCGACCCGCGCCCCCGCGTCTCGGTGAAGGTGGCCTACTGGCTGTCGGACGTGTCCGAACCCGGCCGCGGCAACCTCAAGGTCGTCCCGGGCAGCCACCTGACCAACTGGATCCAGGGGCCGCCGAACCGCAACATGGAGTGGCCCGACCCCGAGGGCGCCATCGAGGTCACCGCCGAACCCGGTGACGCGATCTTCTTCGACCGCCGCATCTGGCACGCCCGGTCGAACAACTACTCCGACTTCACGCGCAAGGTGGTCTTCCTCGGCTACCTGCCGCGCTGGATCCACATCCGCGACGAGGTCGCCGACCTGCCGAACCAGCCGTGGTGGAACGACCTCGACGACGTCCAGAAGCAGCTGCTGGGCGCGTTCGGGAACGGCGACGGCGACCACCAGTGGGGCCACTACCCCAAGGACGTGCCGCTGTACAACTGGCTGGCCGAGCGCGACCTCTTCAACCCGGACAACCCGCCGCTGAAGGCGTGACCCGGTCCCGACGCGCACCATCCCCGGGCGACCCGCCACGACGGCGGGTCGCCCGGCGGCGTATCCGGCCCCCGACCGGCTAACCTCAACGGTCATGTCCGCATCGCTGGCCGCCCGTATCTTCCGCACCGCACACCTGACCGGTGAGTTCACACTGCGCTCGGGCGCGGTGGCCGCCGAGTACTTCGACAAGTACCGGTTCGAGTCCGACCCGGTGCTCCTCCACGACATCGCCGAGGCGCTGGCGCCGCTGGTGGGCGACGGGGTCGACGCTCTCGCCGGACTGGAACTGGGCGGTGTGCCGATCGCGGTCGCGCTGTCGCGGGTGACGGGGATCCCGGCGGTGTTCGTCCGCAAGACCGCCAAGACCTACGGCACCCGGCGACTGGCCGAGGGCGGTGACGTCGCGGGGCGGCGGCTGCTGATAGTCGAGGACGTCGTGACGTCGGGAGGCCAGGTGGCGGCCTCGGCGGGACAGTTGCGAGACGAGGGCGCGACGGTGGCGCGGGCATTGTGCGTCATCGACCGACAGGCCGGTGGCCAGGCCGCGTTGGCCGCCGAGGGGGTGGACCTGACCGCGCTGTTCACCATGACGGAGCTCAAGAGTGCGGCGGAGTGACATACCCGGTGGCGGCGGCCGTGACGGGCCGGTTAATCTGTATACCGCCGTCTCGCGACGGCAAGGCGGATGTAGCTCAATGGTAGAGCCTCAGTCTTCCAAACTGATTACGCGGGTTCGATTCCCGTCATCCGCTCCACGACGGAACCCCAGGCCGGAACCGGCCTGGGGTTTCCCTTTGCGACGGTCGTGCCGACGCCGCGCCGTGGTGAAACGCGGTGGCGGCCCGGTCGGGGCGCCGATAGCCTCCCGGCGTGGACGATCTCCGACTGTGTACCGCCCGGCTGACGCTTCGGCCCATCACCCGCGACGACGTGGACCGGTGCGTCGCCTTGAACGCCGATCCCGGAGTCATGCGGTACCTGGATCGGCGTCCGCCGTCCCGGGAGGCGGTCGCCGCCGAGATCGAGGAGCTGATCGCGGAGCACCGTCGCCGGCCGGGGCACGGCCGTCTCGTGGTCGAGGACCACACCGGCCGGTTCGTCGGCTGGTTCGGGCTGCGTCCCGACGGGGACGACCTCGCGTCACCGAGCCTGGGTTACCGGTTGCGCCGCGACGCCTGGGGCGGTGGGTTGGCGACCGAGGGCGGGACGGCGCTGGTGGATCTGGCGTTCACGGACCTGGCGGCCGACCGGGTCACCGCGCAGACCATGTCGGTCAACCGGGCGTCCCGGCGGGTGATGGAGAAGTGCGGGCTGCGGTACGTCCGCACCTTCCACGAGGAGTTCGACGACCCGCTGCCCGGCACCGAACACGGTGAGGTCTGGTACGAGATCACCCGCGCCCAGTGGCGGGCGCGTCCGGGCACATCCCGGAGGACGGAGGCGCCGACCAGGCGGTTAACGCGTCCCTCGGACGGACCCGGCCCGGTCGGCGCGTCAGGCGTGGGCGGCCAGCAGCGCGGCCTCCTGTTCGGCGGTGAAACCGTGTGCCAGCGGTGGAAGGCCGCGTTCGCGGTCCCACGCCAGGACGTCGGCCGCCGTCACCGCCAGCGGTGTCGCGGGCATCCCGGCGGCGCGGGCCCTGGCGCTGCTGCGGCGTTGCGTCGACCACATCGACTCCCGGCGCACCAGCGGGAACAGGAACGGCGCCGCCTCGACGGGCACCGGTACGACCTCCACCTCGGTGCCGGCCGCCTCGGCGCAGGTGTGGATCAGGCCACCGAGGGTGGTCGGTTCGGCCGGTCCGCTGGCGTTGAACGCGCCTCCCCGGCCGGTCTCTATCAGCCGCAGCACCAGTTCGGCGACGTCTCGGGAGTCGACTACCTGGACCGGTTGCTCCGGGACACCCGGCAGTGCGACCCGGCCGCCCAGCGAGGCGCGGCGCACCCAGTACGTGAACGCGTCCTGGTTGTCGTGCGGGCCCGCGACCCGGCCGCAACGGACGACGCTCGACCGGTCGCCGTAGGCGGCCCGCAGGTCGGACTCGCACGCGACCTTGAGCGGGCCGTAGGTGTCCTCGGTCAGTTCCTCGGTGTCGCGGCGTTCGGGGCGCAGCGGCGTGGACTCGTCGGACTCACCCTCGACGCCCTCCCGGCGGTAGACGGCGTGGCTGGAGATGAAGACGTGGCGTCCGACCCGGTCGCCCAGTGCCTCGACGGCGCCCGCGACGTGGCGCGGCACGTAGCCGCTCACGTCCACGACAGCGTCCCACTCGCCCTCGCGCAGCGACCGGTAGTCGTCGGTGTCGCGGTCGCCGGTCAGGCGGGTCGCCTCGGGGAACAGGTCGGTTCCGGTGCGGCCCCGGGTGAAGAGGGTGAGGTGGGCGCCGTGGCGGAGGGCGGCCTCACCGATGGCGCGGCCGACGAAGGAGGTGCCGCCGAGGATCAGGATGCGCATGAGGGGTGACTGTACGGCCCGCCACCCGGGCACGTAAAGGGCCTGGGACGAAAGGTCTCGAGCCCTTCCATCCCAGGCCATGTCCCACCGGCCCGCTGTTGGAGGACCGTGCCGGTGAGGGCGGTCCGTCCGGGAGATGCCCGGCTCACGGACGAACCTGGTGATGAAGTCTATGTGTTACGGCTGTCGAGGCGTCGCGGGTGATCGCCTCCGACCGGTTGCGGCTGGTCGTCCCGGGGGAGGTACCGGGTTGTAGTCCACTGTAAGCCTCCGTGGCGGAAGTGAACAGTCGCCGGAAGGGCGAATCGCGCACTCTCTTCGGCCAGCCGGGCGTGGCCCTTGGGTTGACCTACCGACCGAACACGTGAGGCGGAGTGACTGCGGGGGCCGGTGTGATCGCGCCGAACGGGGGAGGGGTCAGCATTCCTCGTCATCGGCGTGGATGCGTCGTACGACCCGCTCGGCCACCGCGCGCAGCGTCGCCGTCTCCTCGGCGTCGAGCAGGTCGACGAAGTACCGGCGGACGGTCTCGACGTGTCCGGGGGCGGCGGCCTCGATGGCGGCCCGCCCGGCGTCGGTCAACTCGACCATGGTGCCGCGCGCGTCGGTCTCGCATTCGGTCCGGCGGAGCAGTCCACGGTTCTCCATCCGGCGGACCTGGTGCGCGAGGCGGCTGCGGTCCCAGCGGACGGCGTTGCGGAGTTCCCTGGCGCGCAGTCGGTGCCCCTCGGTCTCCGACAGCACGACCAGCAGCTCGTAGTCGGCCCCGGAGAGGGCGGAGTCCCGGGTCAGTTGTCGTTCGAGGGCCGCGGCCAGGTCCCGTTGCATGTGTTGATAGGCGCGCCACGCGCACTGCTCCCGGTCGTCGAGCCAGCGGGGTTCGGTCATGTGTCGATCCTACCGGGTTGTTGACACGTCAGCATTATTTGCTATATTTGCTGACGCATCAGCAAGTATCGCGATCCCACGGGAGTGACCTCACATGACCTCGACCATCCTCGACCCCGCTCTGACCGGCGTCTACACGCTCGACCCGTCCCACAGCCGGCTCGGCTTCACCGCCCGCCACGCCATGGTGACCAAGGTCCGCGGTGGATTCACCGAGTTCGAGGGGACCGGCCGCCTCGACTTCGACAACCCCGCCAACTCCACCGCCGAGGTGACGATCCAGGTGGCCAGCGTCGACACGCGCAACGAACAGCGTGACGCGCACCTGCGCAACAACGACTTCTTCGACGCCCCCACCTACCCGACCATCACCTTCAAGTCCACCGGCGTCGAGCAGATCGACGAGACCGACTACAAGATGACGGGTGACCTGACGATCAAGGGCGTCACCAAGCCGATCACCATCGCCTTCGAGTACATCGGTGCCTCCCAGGACCCGTACGGCAACCAGCGCGTCGGCTTCGAGGGCAAGGCGTCCCTCAACCGCAGTGACTTCGGCGTGAACTTCAACGCCGCGCTGGAGACCGGCGGGGTGCTGGTCTCCGAGAAGATCACCCTGGAATTCGACGTCTCCGCGATCAAGAGCGCCTGATCCGGCATCGGTGCGGCGGCCGCCGTGGTGACACGGCGGCCGCGCCCGCATGACGGACGTCATGCCGAACGATGACGTCCTCACGGAAGTGGGGGCTGTGACGGCACTGACGATTCCGGCCGGCCGTCGGCAGAGTGGACTCCATCAGATACCCCCACCCCGTACGACGCGACCCGCGCGTCGGTGTGGGAGCGCAGCGAGGAGTCCACGATGACCGGCACCGAACCCTCCACCACCGAGTCCCACGCCGCCCGGCCGTGGTACCGCGACCTCCGCTTCCTCGGCCACTACCTGGAGATGATCCTGGCCATGGTCGCCGGGATGTTCCTGCTGGGCGCCGCCACCGACGCGCTGGCCGCCCTCGCCGGCGGCAGGCCCGCCTTCCTCGACCTCACCGAGGTGGCCTTCCTCAAAGCGGCCCTCGACATGTCCGTGGGCATGGTCCTGTGGATGCGACTGCGGGGCCACTCGTGGCGCGCCGGCCTGGAGATGTCCGCCGCCATGTTCGCGCCCGCCGTACCGCTGTTCCCGGCGCTGTGGCTCGGTCTCATCTCCGCGGGCACCCTGGACCTGCTCGGCCACCTGGCCATGCTGCCGTTGATGCTCGTCGTCATGCTGCGCGGGCGGCACTAGAGGCCGTCTTCGATCCTGCTGTTCTGCTGCGCTTCGCCCGGTCGGCACCTCGCGGCGTTGTCGGAGTCTCCGCGTACAACACCGGTACGCGGGGACTCCTCCGCCTTGCGAATGCACTCGACAGGAACACCGTTCGCGACGACCGAGGACCGAAGACGGCCTCTGAGGCCGTCTTCGGCATCGGCCGGTGCGACGCGGATATCCTCGTCACGCCGGCCACGGCCACCGACGCAACGAAGGGTCGCCACGTGAAGATCGCCGCAGTGCAGCACGACATCCTCTGGGAGCGACCGGAGGAGAACCGGCGGCGGCTGGAACCCGTGATCGCCGAGGCCGCGGCCTCCGGCGCCCGAGTCGTCGTGCTGGCGGAGATGTACTCCACCGGCTTCGCGATAGCCACCGCCGACCGGATCGCCGAGCCGCCCGGCGGCGACAGCGAACGCTTCCTCGTGGACCTGGCGCGGCGGCTGGACGTGTGGCTGATCGCCTCCGTGCCGCAACGCGCGCCGGGCGCGGCCCTTCCCACCAACACCGGCCTGGTCGTCGCCCCCGACGGCGGCGTCCACCGCTACGAGAAGCTCCACCCGTTCAGTCACGCGGGGGAGGACCGGCACTACTCGCCGGGCGCGGAGACCCTCACCGTCGACGTCGACGGTCTCTCGGTCAGCCTCTTCATCTGCTACGACCTGCGGTTCGCCGACTGGTTCTGGCGGCTGGCCGACCACACCGACTGCTACGTCGTCATCGCCAACTGGCCGAGGGCGCGCCGGAACCACTGGAACACCCTGCTCGCCGCGAGGGCCATCGAGAACCAGGCGTACGTGGTCGGCGTCAACCGGGTCGGCGCCGAACCCTCCGGCCTCGACTACGCCGGCGACAGCCAGATCGTCGACCCGGCGGGCCGAGTCCTCGTCAAGGCCGCCGAGACCGAGACCGTCCTGACGGAGGAGGTGGACCCCGCCACGGTCGCGCGGTACCGGGACGACTTCCCGGCACTGCGCGACCGGCGGGGGTCCTGACCGGCCACCTCACCTGGGGCGTCCCCGTGGCGGTCGGCAGTTCATCAGTACCAGGCAGGAGATCGCGAGTGACACCACCACGATCACCCATGCCACCACTTCCAGAATCGCGATGATCATCATCGGCTCCCCACTCGTGTCGTCTCCCGGCGCCGGGAGGTCAGGCTCGTCGCGGTGACCACGCCCAACACGGCCACGATCACGCCGAGCGAGACGGGCGTCGGGATCTCCGGGACCTGCGGCCAGAAACCGTGCGCCCAGTGCAGCACCAGCTTCACGCCGATGAACGCCAGGATGATCGACAGACCGTGGTTGAGGTGGCGCAGCTTCGCCAGCGTGGTCTCCAGGACGAAGTACAGGGCGCGCAGGCCCAGCAGGGCGAACGCGTTGGTCATCAGGACCAGGTACGGGTCGGCGGTGATGCCGTAGACGGCCGGTACGGAGTCCACCGCGAAGACGATGTCGGCGGCGAACACGGCCACCACCACCACCGCCAGCGGCGTCAACGCCCGCCGCCCGTTCTCCAGGACCGTGAGCCGGGACCCCCGGTAGTCGTCGGTGACCGGGGTCAGGCGGCGCAACATCCGCACCGAACGGAACTGATGCACGTCCTTCTGCTGATCGCCGCCGGTGATCGCGCCGTGCAGCATCTTGGCCGCCGAGACCAGCAGGATCACCCCGAAGAGGAGGAAGGCCCAGGTGCCGGCCTCCAGGACGGCCGCGCCCGCGGCGATGAAGACGCCGCGCAGGGCTATGGCGCCGACGATGCCGAACAGCAGGACCCGCTGACGCAGTTCCAGTGGTACGGCGAACCCGCTGAGCAGCAGCATGAAGACGAACAGGTTGTCGACCGACAGGGACTTCTCGACCACGAAACCGGTCAGGAAGTCGAGGCCCACGCCGCCGCCGTACGCCGTCCACAGCCACAGCGTGAACAACATCGGCAACGCCAGGTAGAAGACGCTCCACCCGATCGCCTCGCGGGTGGACACCCGGTGCGGCTTGTGGGTCACCACGAAGTCGAGAGCGATCAGCGCGAGCAGGGCCGCGATGCTGACGCCCCACAGCAGCGGTGACGCGATGGACGTGGTCTCCGCCGCCTGGGCGGTGGAATAAGACATGAAGACTCCTCGAACTCGGTTCGAGGTCTCCTTCACCCGAGAGATCTCGGGCGGCCTCCCGGGGTCACACATGGGTGCCGTACTGACCGAGTAGGCCCGAGAAAGTACTCCCCTCGCCCGCCAGTGTAGGCGGATGGGCGCCCGATCACAACCGCCGTGGCGGCTGCGGCCCCCGTTCGAGTGGGCGAAACCGCAGGTCGGGAGGGTTTCGAGGAATCTCGGGCCCGCCCCGATGGTTCGTCCAGACTTACCGTTCGTGTAGACTTACCGTTATGGTGACGGCCGACGTGGTACTGGACGCCCTGGGCGACGCGAGCAGGCGTCTCATCCTCGAACACCTCGCGGAGCAGGAGTCGCCGGTCGGGGTGCTCGCCGCCCGGATGCCGATATCGCGCCCCGCGGTGTCCCAGCACCTCCGCGTCCTCAAGGACGCCCGGCTCGTCAGCGAGCACGTCGCCGGGACCCGCCGCATCTACCGCGTCGATCCGGCCGGGCTGCGGGCACTGCGCGACTACCTCGACGGCTTCTGGGGAATCGTGTTGCACCGCTTCGCGGACCTCGCCGAGGAGACCCACGCCGCATCAGCCGGCCGGGACGAACCCGGCCCGCACCCGACAGAAGGGAACCCCTCATGACCGAGACCACCGAGATGACCGTGCGCCGTAGCGTCCGTGTGCCGTGCGAACCGGCGAAGGCCTTCGCGCTCTTCACCGAACGGATGGCGGACTTCTGGCCCCGGGACCACTCGATCGGCGACAGCCCCCAGGCCGCCGTCGTCGTGGAACCCCACGTCGGCGGGCGCTGGTACGAACGCGGCGAGGACGGCGTGGAGTGCCGCTGGGGCCGGGTGGTCGAGTGGGCGCCGCCGCACCGGCTCGTCCTGACCTGGCAGATCACCGCCGAATGGCGGTACGACCCCGACTTCGAGACCCTCGTCGAGTTGCACTTCACCCCCGAACCGGACGGCGGCTGCCTGGTGACACTTGCCCACCGCCACCTCGAACGCTTCGGCGACCGGGCGGACGCCATGTACGAGGTCTTCGACTCCGCCGGCGGCTGGGCCGGCACGATGACGGCCTTCACCCGCGTGGCAGGCTGACCGGACCGTGGCGCCGGCCTCCGGCGCCACCCCGGTCACCGGCGCGGAATCGGGCAGTCGGTTACCGTCACCGGATGCCGCACGTGCTGGGTATCGCCGTCTCCGACGACCTTCTCGCCGCCTGGTCCCGATGGTTCGCGCCCCCGGTGCAGCCGTTCCGGGTCGGTGGTCTGTCGGAGGAACTCGCCTCGGCGTTGCCGCCCGGGCACCGGTCGGTGGCATCGGCGGAGGTGCGCGACACGTTCCATATGTACGGCGGTGAATGGATCTGGCTCGACGAGCCGTCGTACTACCGCGTCGACCCCCGTGCCCGGCGGGTGTTGCTGGACGACCGCGCCTCCTTCGGGCGGCGACGCGACCTGCCCGACGGGATTCCCGCCTCCGGCGCGCGGTTCCCCTGGTGGCCGTCACTGCTGGGCCGGGTGGGGAACGGACCGGTCCGGGCGTACGTGGAGTCCGGGGTCGCGGCTAGCCGCCACCGCGAGGTGCCGCCCGCCGTGTGGGTGCCCGCCGCACCCGTGCTGCCGGAGGCGGCCCGGCTCGCCGGGACCTTCGCGGCCGGATCCGGCCCGAACTGCTTCGGCACCGTGATGGCGGCCGCCGGCGTCCCCGGCGCGGAGTCGGTGTGGATGTTCCAGGACCCGTTCGAGCGGTGGATCGCCGCGCGGACCGTTCCGGTCGCCGGTCCCGGCCGGGACGCCGAGCCCGGGGTGGTGCTGGTGTGGCGAGACGCCACCGGCCTGGCGGCGCACGCGGCCGTGACACTCGGAGGCGGGTTCGCGTTGAACAAGCCGTCGCAGTCCTGGAGCAGCCCGAGACTGGTGTGGACGGTCCGGGAGACGATCACGGCCGGGCGTCATCCCGGATTCCGGCTGAGCCGGCACCTGATCACCGGCGCGCGGACCTCCCGGCCCTGAGCGCGCCGGGGCATGACTTCGGCCTCCCCGCGTCGCCCGGCACGACCGCGCCGACCGGGACGGTATCCCGGTCGGCGCGGTGGAACGGTGGAGCGATGGAACGTCAGCGCAGCGCGTACGCCCGGATGACGGTCTGTTCGGTGCGGTTGCCCGCGTCGTCCCAGACGGCGATCCGCAGCGACACGAATCCGTTCGTGGCGGAGACGTCCGGGTGGGCCACCGTGACGGCGTGCTCGCCGCCCCGGCGGTCGTGCTTCACCTTGTCGGCTCCGACCCAGGTCTCACCGTCGTCATAGGACACCTCGACGGAGACGCCGGCGACGTCGGGGTCACCGGTGAAACCGGCCGCGCGGTCGGTCAGCAGGTCGAACCGGAACCGCTTGTCGGCCCGTGCCGAGTTGTGCGCGTCGAGGTCCATGTCGAAACCGGTGAGGATCACCGGCAGGGCCGCGCAACCCGCCGGGTCTTCGAACACCTCTCCGCAACCGTCGATCGTGCCGGTCCCGGGGGCGCCGGAGACGAAGGTCCAGGAGGTGTCGATCCGCGTCCACAACGGCGCCGCCGGTGAGGTGTAGGGCACCGTCACGGCGTCCACCCGGTACTCGGCGGTTCCCGGGACGGCGAGCGACTCCACTCCGGGCACCTGCACGCCGTCCCGGTGATACGTGACCGAGGTGGGCGCGGATCCGAAGTGGCCGGTGTCGCCGTCGGTAACCGGGACGACGTCGAAGCCGATCGTGTCGTCGGTGCGGCAGAACGCGCACGCCGACGCGGGATCACCGCCCGGCACCAGCGGCCCGTGGAACCAGTCCGACTCGTACTCGTGCCCGGCACGGTATCCGCGTGGCACGTCGTAGAGGCTCGGCCCCGCCGAGAGCGTCGTCCCGAGGTACTGCTGGTAGGTCATCCCGGCGGCGTAGAGGTGTTCGGAGCGTTCCGAGGGGGCGTACCCGAAGGTCGTCACCTGGTACGAGTCGGTCTGTCCGTCCCGCCAGGTGTGCAGGGCCTCGACGGTGACCTGCGAGTCGCCGGACGCGCGGACGTCGTTCTCCAGTTCGGCGAAGTCCCGCCTGTCCACCTCCACGGTCAGGTCCGAGGGGACGGCACCGGAGACGTCCAACGGGACGAGGTAGCCGACCGACTCGTCGAGGTGGCCCTCCACGGTGACACCGAAGGGTCTCCCCGTGGCGGCGGCCTCACGCAGCGCGGCCGAGGTGCCGTAGGGGGCGCCCAGCACCGGGATCTTCGCCGCGCCCAGGTACAGCAGGTCCAGGGGCGCCGCGTCGTCGTCACGGGCGAACATCACCGCCGACGCGCCGTTGGCCGCCGCCCGGTCCACCTTGGCCATGTCGAAACCGGCCGTGATCACCACCAGGGCACCCGTCACGTCCGTGCCCTCGTAGTCGGCGTCCTCACCGGCGCCCACCGGCATCGCGATGTACTGCCGCTTCCCGTCGAACCGGTCCATCAGTTGGTCGGTGACCAGCGGGAGGGTGCTGCGTTCCCGGCCCACCCGTAGTTCCCCGGTGTAGGTGGGGGTGGCCAGGCCGATGTCGGCGCTGAACGAGAAGGTGCCGTGCACCGCCGTCGTCCGGGACGGGATGGCGCCGTACACCGCGTCGCTGCCGGCGGTGGAGGCGATGTGCCCGAAGGTCACGCCGACGCCGTCCTCGCGTTCACGGTGCCCGAGCACCACGATGCTCTCGCCCTGGAGTCGCCGGCGTTCACCCTCGACACGCGCCGAGATGTCGACCGCCTCGCGGGCGTCCGCGGTGAGGGTGAGGTCCCCGGTGACGGGCACCTCCGGTTCGAAGTAGTAGTCGGTGTCCTGGCCGAACCCGAAGATCTGGTCCTTCTGGACGATCCTCACGGCGACCGCGTAGTCGCCCGCCGGTACCTGGAACGTGTGCGCCGAGCCGTCGAACAGCTGCGCCTGCGCGGCCACCCGGGCCTTGCCGGTCAGTTCGAACAGGATGATCTCGGCCTCCGTGGGGGCCTCACCCCGCCGGTTGAGGACCTCGACCGTGACGGCCTGACGCGGCACCTCCTTCACGTAGTGGATCGCCGTGGAGATCACCGAGTCGCCACCGGTCGCGACGAGGTTGCCGCCGTAGACGCCGTACTCGTCCAACGTGGCGTCGAGACCGACGACCACCTCGGCGGTGCCACCGGCGGGGACCGTGACGGACTCCGCCGACACCGAGACGGCGCCCGGCAGCACTTCGAGGTCCCGGCCCATGTCGAGCGACAGGTCGAGCGTCACGTCCGTGTCACCGGAGTTGGTGTAGGTGACGGTCTCCTCCCGCGTGCCGTCGTCGACGGTGACGGTGCCGAACTCGGCGACACCGGTGGCGTGGACCTGTGCGGTCACCGCCGCCGCGACGTCCAGCCGGCCCGATCCGACGTCGTGGAGGCTCTGGTCCCACAGGGTGCGGGACGTGGACACCAGGGCGTCCTTGAGTTCCCCGGCACGCCACTCGGGGTGCTGCTGCGCCAGGATCGCCGCCGCGCCCGCCACGTGCGGCGTGGCCATCGACGTACCGTTCGCGCTGGTGTAGTACTCGTCCACCGGGGTGCCCATGGCCGTTCCGGCGGCGCGCGGCGCGACGATTCCGACGCCCGGTGCGGAGATCTCCGGTTTGAGGACGCCGTCGGCGCGTGGGCCGCGGCTGGAGAAGTCCGCCACGACGTCGTGGTCGTCGGTGGCTCCGACGGTGAGCGCGCGGGAGGCGACGCCCGGACTGCCGAGGATGTTCTGGCCCTCGTTGCCGGCCGCGATGACGAACAGCACGCCGGTCTCCTCGGAGAGGGCGTCCACGGCCTCGCTGATCGGGTCGGACGCGTGCGCCGTCTTGGCGCCCAGGCTCATGCTGATGACGTCGGCACCCTGGGCGATCGCCCACTCGGCACCGACGACGGCACCGGAGAGCAGGCCGCTGCCGGTGTCGTCGAGGACCTTCCCGATGAGCAGGTCCGCCCCGGGGGCGACGCCGGTGTGGGTTCCGTCCGAGGCGGCGCCGGATCCGGCGACCGTCCCGGCGACGTGGGTGCCGTGGCCGTTGCCGTCCTGAACGGTCTCACCCTCGATGAAGCTCTTCGCTCCCACGACGGCGTCGGCGAGGTCGGGATGGTTCACGTCGTAACCGGTGTCCAGGACGGCGACGGTGACGCCGGTGCCGTCCAGGCCGCTCTCCCAGGCGACGGGCGCCCCGATCAGCGGCACGCTGTCGTCGAGTCGAATCCGGATCTTCCGGTCCAGCCAGACCCGTTCGACGCGGGAGTCGTCGGTCAGCGTCTCGTAGAAGTCGGCGGCGTCGTCCTTCTCCACCCGGGTCGCCGACGCGCCGAGGCTCGTCAGCGGTGCCGCCGGTTCGGTACCCGGCAGTTCGGCGGTGCGGGCCGTCAGCGTCTTCACGGACGGTTCACCCCGGTAGTCCACGATGACCGGCACCGAGTCGGTCCCGGCGTCGTCGTATCCGTCCCGGACCAGCCCGGTCACGTTGAACAGTTCGGGGTCGAGCAGGCCGTCGGCGACGTGGCGGCCGACGTCGGCGGGGTAGACGTAGAGTTCGCCGTCCGGGTCGGTCCTGGTGTGGAAGACACCGGAGCCGTTCACGGGGGTGACGGTGACGGCGGTGCGGCCGTCGGCGTTGGTGCGGACCTCGACCCGGTCTCCGGTCACCAGGGTGACGTCGGCGGTGTCGGGCAGGCTCGCCGGCCAGGCGACGTCGCCCGGGTCGGTGGCGGACGGGTCTGGCCCGGGATCGGCGGTGGCGGGCACGGGCAGCACCGCCACGGTGATCACGGCGGCGACGGCGCACAGGCCGAACCTCCGCCGTAGTCGGACAGGGGACATCATGACTCCTAGAGGGGTGGTTGCCGCTCGATCGTTCAGGAGACGTGAAGGATCTTCAATACATTCGACTGGCAACTCGTTGCCAGTGGCATGAAGATGTCACCACGGTGAACGCCGGCGGTGCCGCCGCGATCACGGCGCGGTGATCCACCCCAGGCGGGCCGCCTGGAAGCCCAACTGCATGCGGGTCTCGGCTCCCGCCCGCGCCATGAGCTGCTTCACCCGGCGCGCCACCGTGCGCTTGGCGACGCCGAGCTGCCGGCAGATCGCCTCGTCGGTGAAACCGGTCAACAGCAGGACGAGTAGGCGGTTGTCCTCCGCCGAAAGGATGTGATCCGATCCGGTCTCCGCCATGGGAAGCGCCGACATCCACAACACGTCGAACAGTGCCAGCAGCGAGTCCAGCAGCGGCGAACGATGAACCAGCACGCTGCCGCACTCACTGAGCACGATGTGCCGTTGCTGCGGCAGCATCGCCCAACGGCGGTCGACGATCATCATCTTGGCGGGCGTGTGGTCCATGACCCTCGCCTGCTCCCCGGCGTCGACGAACCTCGCGATGCGTTCCAGCCCGCCCGTCGCCGCCAACGCCAACCGGTCGTAGATCGTCCGGTACGTCACCCCGGCCCGCATCTGGACGATCTGGACCGGGTTCGAGTCGTCCACCGTCAGATACGGCGGGGCGTCCACGATCAGGACCTCCTGCTCCGCCTGACTCTGGATCTCCGACAGCCGACGACTCACCTCCAGCCCCGGAAGCACCTCCACCAGCGGATCGGCGTAGTTCGGCGCGTCCCGGTACCGCGCCGCCAACTCGGTCAACGCGACCCGGGCGCGATGCAGTTCCCGGCTCCGTTCCAACAGCAGGGTCACACCGGTCAGGTCCGGTGGGGACGCGATCAACAGACCCGGCCGCGACGGGTCGGTGTGCAGCAGTCCGATCGCCACCAGCCCGTCGACCGCCGCGGTGAACCGGGACTCCGGCAGACCGGTCGTCGCCAGTGCCTCCGCCGCCGCCATCGCCCGGCGCTCCACCACGACCCGGTACACGGCGGTCTGCGCCGTGTCCAGTCCCAGAGCCTCCAGCGCCATCGCGCCAGTATGGCGTCACACGGGTCGCCGCCCGCCCGTCGCCGGACCGATCGTGACCGGGCACATTGCAACCCGAGGCGGCGGTGACGCCCACGTCGCCGCTGGTCACGACGGCCGCGCCGTATTGTCCACAGGACACCCGGACGTCCGTACCCGCGCCGTCACGGTCACCGGCCCTCCCCGCACGAACCGGTCAGGAATCGAGAAGCCCCCGCCCCGTCCCCGTCAATACGGTGGGGGGCATGGAGATGAAGATCCACCACTCGTTCCTTCCACACGACGACGGAGAGGCCGCCCTGGCGTTCTACCGTGACGTCCTCGGCTTCGAGGTGCGCAACGACGTCGCCTTCGGCGACATGAGGTGGTTGACCGTCGGGCCGCCCGGCCAGCCGGAGACCTCCGTCGTCCTCTATCCGCCGCAGGCCGACCCGGGCGTCACCGAGGCCGAACGCGGCGTCATCCGGGAGATGATGGCCAAGGGGACCTTCGCGACCCTCGTGCTGTCGGCTCAGGACCTCGACTCCGTCTTCGAACGGGTCGCGGCGGCGGGCGCCGAGGTGGTGCAGGAACCCACCGACCAGCCTTACGGGGTGCGCGACTGCGCCTTCCGCGACCCGGCCGGCAACCAGATCCGCATCAACCGTCCCTGAACCCCGGCCCGGGGCCGCACGGGGGGCACCGCCCACCGTGCGGCCCCGGGCGGTGCCCGTCCCGTGAACGAGGAGCCCGATGTTCCGACGTCTCGTCCCCGCCGCATACCGTCCCGTACTGCGGAACCGGGTGTTCCGGCGGCTGCTGACCGGCTTCGGCGTCTCCTACCTCGGCGACGGGATCAGCTTCGTCGCCGTCGCATGGCTCGCGATCTCCCTCGCGCCCGAGGACACGGCCGGGCTCTGGGTAGGCGGCGCGGTCGCCGCCTACACCCTTCCCGGCGTGGTGGGTGCCCTGGTGTTCGGTAGGCGACTGCGACGGCTGCCCGCCCGGCGGCTGCTGTTGGCCGACAACGTCCTGCGCGGCGTGGTTCTCGGCCTCGTCCCGATCGCCTGGCTGACCGGCCTGCTCAGCCTGCCGTTGTACGTGGCGTTGTTGGCGGTCTCGTCGCTGCTGCACGCCTGGGGCAGCGCCGGAAAGTACACCCTCCTGGCCGAGCTGCTTCCGGAGCAGGACCGGTTGGCCGCCAACACACTCGTCACCACCCTGAACTTCGCTGCGACGATCGCCGGTCCCGCCCTCGCCGGGGTGCTCGTGACCTGGATCGACCCGGCGCTGGTGTTGGGCCTGGACGCCCTGACCTACGTCTTCCTGGCCGTGGTCGTGGTCCGGCTGCGTCTGCCGGAGGCGCCGAGCGCCGCCGCGCCCGTCGACGGATCCGGCGCCCGCGGTGGCTTCGCGTTGCTGCGGTCGCATCCCGAACTGCTCGGCCTGTTGGCGCTCACGTGGTTCTTCAACCTGTTGTACGGGCCGGTCGAGGTCGCGTTGCCGCTGCACGTGACCGAGGACCTCCACGCGCCCGGGACCCTGCTGGGCGCGTACTGGATGCTGTTCGGGATCGGCGCGGTACTGGGCGGCCTGGCCGTCGGCGCGTTGCGGAGGCTGCCGTTGTGGCCGGTGACGGTCGCCATCGTCATCCTCTGGGGCCTGGCACTGTGGCCGTTCGGGCTCGGCGCGTCCACGCTCGTCACCGTCGCCGCGTTCACGCTGGGCGGTCTCGTGTACGGGCCGTTCATCGCGTTGTCGGTGACCCTCATGCAGGAGAAGTCGCCGCCGCGACACCTGGCGGCGATGCTGGCCGCCCGCAGCGCCGCCCTGCTCACCGCCTCGCCCATCGGTACCGCGCTCGGTGGACCGCTGACGGCGGCGTGGGGTCCCCGGGCGACGCTCGGGGCCTCCGGGCTGGCGACGGTGGCACTCGGTGTGATCGCGTGCCTGCTCCTGTTGTGGCGCAGGACGACGCGCGCGGAACCGGGGAGGTTGCCCGCGCCGTTGCGCGAGCACGGCTGAGCGCTCCGTCGTCTATGGACGGAGGATGCGGTGTGCCGGAGGGCGGCGCCGGCGGTCAGCCGACCACGAACGGCAGCCGGCCGGCGAGGTCGCCGAGCGCGGCCCGTTCCGCACCGGTCGGTACGCGCCGGCCGGTACCCACCGTCAACACGTCCGAGTCGGACAACGACGCCGGGAAGGTCACGCCCGTGGCTGACTCCAGCAACCGTCGGGAATGGGCGAGCGCGTCGGCGGCCGGGGGCTGCGAGTCCGGCAGGTGCGAGATCAGGTCCAGGTGATGGAGTGTCCACTCCAGAACGTAGGCCGACAGGTAGTCGCCCGCGGTGAGCACCATGTCCTGGGTGGCGACGCGGAGCCCCGGGTCGGCGAGCTCCGCCGCCCGCCCGGCGGCGGAACCGACGTCGTCGAGGTGGAACCTCAGCAGCGCCGGGTCCCGGTACGCGGCGGCGAGCCGGACGGTCAGTGCGTCGAGTGGATCGTCGCCGGTGGGCGGCGTCCCGGTGATCTTCCAGTACCCCGCCGCGTCGTGGGTCGTCGCCGCCTGGCTGGGGGTCACCAGGGTTATCAGGACGTCCTGCGCGTCGATCACCAGGTGGCACACCAGGTCACGCACCAGCCAGCCGGTGCAGCCGGACGGCCGGGCGAAGTCCTCGTCGTCCAGTTCGGCGACGGCCGCCCGCAACGCCGCCCAGGAGCGCGTGAAGAGTTCCACCGCCGCACGCTAACAGCCCACCGCCTTCCCCCTCCCCGCGCACCGCTGCGCTCCCGCACCCTCCCACCCGCTCCCGAACCGCTCGGTCCCCGCCGGTGTGCGCTCGGTCCCCGGCGGCTCTAATGTGTTGCCGTGACCGACTACCCGAACACGACGACCGATGTCACGGCCGCCTTCCCCGCGGCACTGCGTGATGATGCCGCGTCGGTGGCGGCCGTGCTGCCGGCGTGGCACCCGTACCGGATGTCGGCCGGAGTGGTCACCTTCCGGATGGTGGGCGAGGAGCTGCGTTTCCCCTACCGTTGGTATCCCGACGAAGTGGACCGAGCCGCGTATCGGTCGCTCTCATCCGTCCAACGCGCGATATTGGACTGCTGGTACACCCGGCATCACGACGGTCGAGTACGGCAGCGCAGTCTCGCGCGGATCCTCGACTGCGAACATCCCTGGGCGGCGCCGTTCGTGATCCGTCCGGTGGGGGAGTACGTCATCGAGATCGTCCGGATGATCGCGACGGTGGTGTCCACAACAGAATGGTGGCGCGACCGATCCGAGACGTACGGCCGGTTCCTCGCCGAAGACCGGGAGTTCTTCGCGTCCGTGGCGGCGCGGGCCGTCAGTTACTGGGATTGTTACCACCGTGGCGATCACGCACTCTTCAGTCGCTACCCCGGCGGTGTCGTCGTGGAGCGACTGCGTGAGGCCGCGAACCGGTTCACGGACACGCCGCTGCCACACAACGTGCCACGGGAACGCCGTTCGCCGTCCGGCCGGGCCTGAACCGAGGTCTTCGGCCTTCGCTCTCTCTTCTCTCGACGATCTTCCCCCGGAACCGCTCGGTCCCCGCCGGTGTGCGCTCGGTCCCCGCCCCGTGGCGCTTGGTCCCCGGCATTGCCAGACATATAGGTATCTAACACGCATTTCGCGCGTGTGTGTCTCTCGCAGCGGGGACCAAGCAGGACCTGGCGGGGACCAAGCGGAATAAGAGGGGAGGGCGGGTAGGGGTGGTGGTCGGTTTCGGGAGATGGGCCGGGTGCCGATTCCGGCGCCAGTCTGGGTTCCGGTGCCGGTTCCGTCACAGGCTCAGCCGGGCGAGCCTTTCCGGGTCGGAGAGGATGTCGATGGCGGCGATTCTCCCGTCCGCGACGGTGAAACTCATGACCGAGAAGACCGCGCCGTCGACCCGGTTCACCAGGCCCGCGACCCCGTTGACCAGCACCGGACGGGTGTCGGCCGCCGTCGCCATCCGGTGGAAGGTGTCCAGCCGCCCGGCGACCGCCGCCGCGCCCTGAACCACCCGGACACCGCCGGTGAGCACACCGCCGTCGGCCCGCAACACCACCTCGGGGTCGAGCACCGCCAGCAACGCGTCGAAGTCGCCGCCGCGTGCCGCCGCGAGGAACGCGTCCACCACCCGGCGTTGACCGGCCGGGTCCGGATCCGGGGTCGGCGCCTCGCCGCGCACCCGGATGCGCGCCCGGCTGGCGAGCTTCTTCGCGGTCGCGGGTGACCTGTCGACGATCGGGGCGATCTGCTCGAACGGCAGACCGAACATGTCGTGCAGCACGAACGCGAGCCGTTCGGCGGGACTCAACGACTCCAGCACCACGAGCAGCGCCATCCCCACCGAGTCGGCGAGCAGCGCCTGCTGCTCCGGGTCGCCGCCGTCCTCCCGGGCGACGACCGGGTCGGGCAGGCGGTCGTCCCACGGTTCCTCACCTCGTCGCCGCCGGCTGCGGAGCATGTCCAGGCACACCCGGCCGACGACGGTGGTCAGCCAGCCCCCGAGGTTGTCGATCCCGTCGGCACCGCTGCGCGCGAGCCGCAGCCACGCCTCCTGGACGGCGTCGTCGGCCTCGGTCAGCGAGCCCAGCATCCGGTACGCGACGGCCCTCAAGTGGCCACGGTGGTCCTCGAACCGTGCGGCCAGGAAGTCCTGCGGTGTCATCTGCACGTCCCCTTCATCTCGACTGTTCCGCAGCACTGACGAACCGGGTCCCCGGAAGGTGACCGTCACCGCTTCGGGTCACCTGTCCGGTCGTCGGGCCGTCATGACGTCACCATCTCCACGAAAGGTCTCGATCATGAACGACAGAGAAGTACGCGGCACCGTCGAGGACGGCTTCGCGGGAGTCCGGGACGTGTACGCCGAGGTCGTCGCCGCGCATGAGGCGCCGGTCGACTCCCAGCTCGCGGTGTACCTGCGCGGCCGCCCGGTCGTGGACCTGTGGGCGGGTCCGGAGGCCACCGGGACCACGCTCACCGCCGTCTACTCGTCCACGAAGGGCGCCGCGACCGTGGTGGCGGCGCTGCTGGCGCAGGAGGGCGTCCTGGACCTGGACGTGCCGGTGGCCGCACACTGGCCGGAGTTCGCGGCGGCCGGCAAGTCCGCGATCACGGTGCGGGACGTGCTCACCCACCGTTCCGGTCTCATCGGTGTGGACGACGGCTTCACCGCCGAGGAACTGGTGGACGACGCCGGGATCGCGCGGCGGCTGGCACCACAGCGCCCGTTCTGGCGGCACGGCACCGGATACGGCTACGGCGGATTCGTCACCTTCGCGATGCTGTCCGAAGTGGTCCGGCGCATCACCGGGCAGACCCTTCAACAGGTGTATGAGGAACGGGTCCGCATCCCGTACGACCTCGACCTCCACCTCGGGTTGCCGGAATCGGAGGAGCCCCGTTTCCTTCCCGTCCGCCGGTGGACGGCGACCCCGGAGCAGGAGGCCGCGTTCTGGCGGAACGTGCCGGGGCCGTACAGCATCACCGGGATCGGCTACGGACTCGACGGGACTCCGCCCCTGGACCAGGTCGCCTTCGCCAACGCCCGATCGGTACGCGCGCACGGTCAGGCGTCGGCCGGTGGAGTCGGAAGCGCGCGGGGGCTCGCGCGGCTCTACGCGGCGGCGGTGTGGGGAGTGGACGGTGCGCCGCCGTTGCTGTCAGCCGAGACCGTCGCCGAGTTCTCGCAGTTGCACTGCGTGGGTGGCGATCTGGTGCGCGGGCCGGACGGCGCCTACGCCCTCGGGTTCCAGGCCAAGGGACTGCGCTACCCGTTCCTGTCCGCGAAGGCGTTCGGACACGACGGCTCCGCCGGATCGGAGTCCTTCGCCGACCCCCGCAGCGGCATCGCCTTCGGATACACCCGCCGCAGTTTCGGATTCGGCTGGTCGTATCCCGAACACGACCGGCTCGCCGCCGCCGTCCACGACGCCGTCACGTCCCGATAGGAGTATCCCTTGTATACACAGACGGAGAAGGACGTCGTGCGTTCGCCCGGTGTGGCCCTGACGGTCATCGCCGCCGCGCAGCTCCTCATGGTGATGGACGGCACGATCGTCACCGTGGGGCTACCCGTCATCGGACGCGGTCTCGGCATGGCCGACGCGGACCTGGGCTGGGTCCTCACCGCCTACGCGCTCGCGTTCGGGGGACTGCTGTTGGCGGGTGGCCGGGCGGGCGACCTGTTCGGCCGCCGCAGGCTGTTCCGCGTCGGTCTGGTGGTGTTCTCGGCGGCGTCGCTGCTGGGCGGCCTGGCGACCGACGGCGGAGTCCTCATCGCCGCGAGGGTTCTGCAGGGTGTCGGTGCGGCGATCGTCGCGCCCGCGGCACTGTCGCTGCTCGCCGACACGTTCCCCGCCGGGCCGCGGCGGAACCGGGCGCTGGGCGTCTACGGAGCCATGGGCGGCCTGGGCTCAGTGGTCGGCCTGCTGCTGGGCGGCGCGCTCACCGAGTGGTTCGGCTGGCAGTGGATCATGTTCGTCAACATCCCCATCGCCCTTGCGATCCTGGCCGGTACCGGTTTCCTCTCACCGGGGACGCGGGAACGCGGCGGAATCGACCTTCCCGGTGCGATCACGGTGACCCTCGCCCTCGGCTCGCTGGTCTACGCCGTCAACCGGGCCGGCTCCCACGGTCTCGGCGACGGAACGGTAATGGGATTCGGTGCGGCGGCCGTCGTGCTGTCCGGTGCGTTCTGGGCGATCCAGCGCGCGTCGCGTAGTCCGATGCTGCCGGCGCGGGTCCTGTGGGACCGGGCCAGATCCGGCGCGAATCTGCTCATGCTGCTCATGGGGGCCGGCCAGCTCGCGACGTTCTACTTCCTGACCCTCTACATGCAGTCCGTCGAACGGTTCACCCCCATCGTGACGGGCCTGGCCTACCTGCCGTTCGCGATCGGGATCGGCATCGGTTCGGGTGTGCTCGGACCGCGGCTGCAGTCCCGTACCTCCACCCGGAACGTCATGGTGATCGGGATGGCGACCGCCGCCGCCTGTATGGGCTGGTTCAGCCTACTCACCCCGGGCCAGAACCCGCTGCTGGTGTTGTTGCCGGCCCAGCTGGTCGCGGGTGTCGGTCTGGGCATCGGTTTCGTGGCCGCGACGATCGGCGGTGTGCGGGGCGTGGAACCCAGGGACTCGGGTGTCGCATCAGGACTGATCAACACGAGTCAACAGGTCGGAGGCGCGCTCGGCCTGGCCGTGCTCGCCGGGATCGCGGTGTCCACCACCGCCGCGCAACCGCCGGGGACCGCGCCGGCCACCGCCCTCACCGAGGGCTACGCCGCCGGGATGCTCGGAGCGGGCGGCTTCTACCTGGTCGCGGTCCTCGCCGCGGCGGTGCTCCTGCCGCGGCGGGACGCGAATCCGTGAGACCGGGAGTGGGGCGGGTCACCGGCGTCCCGGTCACCTCGCCCCACTCCCGGTCGTCAGAGAAACGAAACCGAACGACGAGAAGGGAACACCACACGTGAACACCACCGCGACGATCCGCCGAGACGACGCCGAGTCCCGCCTGCCGAACCCGGGCGCGCTCGTCCCCGAACTGAACGAGGTCGGTGCCGCACTGTTCAAGGCCGTCGGCAACGGCGCCGTCCCGCGTACGACGATCGGCCTCGTGCAACTGCGGGCCGGACAGATCGTCGGCAACACCTACCTGACGGTCCTGCACACCGGGAACCTGCGGCAGGCCGGCGAGACCGAGGAACGCATCACCGCCGTGGCGTCCTGGCGGGACGCCCCGTACTTCACCGACGCCGAACGGGTCGCGTTGGCGCTCGTGGAGGCGGTCCTGATCCCGGGCGTCCCCGGCGAGCGGGTGACCGACGCGCTGTACGCGGAGGCGGCCCGGCACTACGACGACAAGGGGATCGCGACGCTGGCCATGGCGATCGGGCAGGTGTCGTTCTTCATCCCGTTGGCGCTCATCGGTCGCCCCCTCCCCGGCCGGCCGCCGGCGGAGCAGTGGCGCGCCTGACCCCTCCCCTCCCTCCCCCTTGAACCGCTTGGTCCCCGCCGTTGTGCGCTTGGTCCCCGCCATTGCCAGACATAACGGTACGTATGCCGCATTTCAGGCGTACGGATCCGCAACGGCGGGGACCAAGCGCGACGGGGCGGGGACCAAGCGCGACGGGGCGGGGACCAAGCGGAAGGGGGAGGCGGAAAGAGGCGGGGCGGGGTGGTGGGGTGCGGGCGGGTGGTGCCGGGTCGTTACGGTGCCGTCATGGAGACCCCCGACGCCCGATTCCCCGACCTCACCGGTATGTGGACTCACGAGTCCGGCATCCGGAACGTCATCTCGCGGCTTCCGGACGGCGACTGGCGGTGGGAGATGTACAAGACCGGCCACGACGCCGCCGTCGTGACACTCGACATCGACGACGGGGCCGAACTGTGGCACAAGTTCTACGAGCTGGAACGCAAGGGCTGGATCCGGATCGGCCATCCTCCGCTCCCCGAACCCACCGTCCCCGTGCGCAAGCGCCGGGAGGGGAGGAACGCGGTGATCGCGGGTGTGGTCGCCATGTTCATCGGACTCCTGGGCGTACTCTTCATCCTCCTCACCACGAAGCCCTGAAGCCCCACACCCCGAGGAACCACGAAGCCCGGCGGTGGGGCCGCTACCGGGCCGCCGTCGTCTCGGCGCCGGGCGGCGGCATCCGGACGAATCCGGCGGGTTCGGCGCCTGAGTCGCCACCCGGAACGGGCCGCCGTCGCCGGGCTCCGGGCGTGTCAGCCGCCGTGTCAGGGTGGCGTCAGCCTGGTGTCAGCGGCGGGGGCGACAGTTGCCCGCATGACGACTTCAGCGATAGCGGTCTCCGGACTGCGCAAGGCGTACAAGGACAAGGTGGTGCTCGACGGCATCGACCTGGACGTCCGAGCCGGCACGATCTTCTCCCTCCTGGGCCCCAACGGCGCCGGCAAGACGACGACGGTGAACGTGCTGAGCACGCTGGTGACGGCGGACGGCGGCACCGTCCGTGTGGCCGGGCACGACGCCCGGACCGATGCCAGGTCGGTACGGGCGGCGATCGGTGTCACCGGGCAGTTCGCGGCGGTGGACGAGCTGTTGACCGGCCGGGAGAACCTGCGACTCATGGTGGACCTCGGCCCGAAGACCGGCCGCGGCCGACGGATCATCGACGACCTGTTGGAACGGTTCGACCTCACGGAGGCGGCGGGCAAGCCCGTCTCGACCTACTCCGGTGGGATGCGGCGGAAGCTCGACCTGGCGATGACCCTGGTCGGGGAGCCCCGCGTCATCTTCCTCGACGAGCCGACCACGGGTCTGGACCCGCGCAGCCGGCGTACCATGTGGACGATCATCCGTGACCTGGTGGCCGACGGCGTGACGATCTTCCTCACCACGCAGTACCTGGAGGAGGCCGACCAGCTCGCGGACCGGATCGCGGTGCTCGACCAGGGCCGGATCGTCGCACAGGGCACACCGGACGAGTTGAAACGCCGCATCCCCGGAACGCACGTGCGGCTGCGGTTCGCCTCCTCCGCCGACCTCACCGCCGCCGCGGTCCTGTTCCCCGGATCCACCCGGGACGACGAGGCGCTGGCGCTGCGGATCCCGGGCGACACCGGGACGAGGTCGCTGCGCGCCCTGCTGGACAGGCTCGACGGGAACTCGCTCGCCGCCGAGGAGTTCTCCGTCCACACCCCCGACCTCGACGACGTCTTCCTCGCCCTGACCGGCCACACCACGGAGCCCGCGAAATGAACCACTCGACAGTCATGTTGCGCCGCAACCTCACCCACATCGCACGTAACCCGATGTCGCTGTTCAACTCGATCCTCATGCCGATCCTGTTGCTGGTCATGTTCGTGTACATGTTCGGCGACGCGTTCAGTGTCGGCGTCGACTACGTCGACTACGCGACACCGGGTCTGATGATCATGGCCGTCTGTTATGGACTCGGCGCCACCGCGACGGCCGTGAACTCCGACATGACCAAGGGGATCATCAACCGGTTCAAGGTCATGGACGTCTCCCGGGACGCCGTCCTCAACGGACACGTCATCACCGGTGTGGCGACGAACCTGGTCGCCAACGCCGCCCTCGTCGGGGTGGCACTGGCCATGGGCTTCGCCCCGGCGGCCGGTCTGCTCGACTGGCTCGGCGTCGCGGGAATGATCCTGCTGCTCGGCCTGGCCGCGAGCTGGATCACGATCGCGCTGGGGATGGCGGCCAAGTCGCCGGAGAACGCCGGGATGGCCGCCGTACCGATGGTCATGCTGCCGTTCTTCAGCAGCGCGCTGGTCCCGGCGGAGATGATGGGTGCCGGGCTCCGTGAGTTCGCGCGGTACCAGCCGTTCACGCCGATCATCGAGAGCCTGCGCGGCCTGTTGAACGGCGCGCCTCAGACCGGTGACGTGGTCGCCGCCGTCGCGTGGTGCGTCGGCATCGCACTGATCGGTTACCTGTGGGCGAGCGCGACGTTCAAGAAGCGAGCGTGACGGCCACCAGTTCATCCGGCGGGGTCGTCCCGCCCTCCCGCACCGCCTCGGCGAACTCCGTGTCGTCGAGGCGGTGTCGTGCCGCCGCCTCGACGCGATCCACGTCGGGGTCGGAACGGTCCCGCAGCCCGTGCAGGACGGTGGCGGCGGTGAGCAACCTGACGGCCTGTGCCGGGTCGTCGCGGCGTAGGGCGAGGTCGGCGATCCCGACGACCACGTGCGCGAGCGTCGGCGCGTAACCGGTCTCGGCGGCGGCCCGGTAGGCGGCCGCGTGGTGTCGCCGGGCCTCGTCCAGGTCGTCGGCGAGGCAGCCCAGCAGGTGGTGGTTGACCACCTGGATCCCGGGCTGCCGCGCCTGGTCGCCGAGCATCGTCATCGCCGCGGTGAGCTGCCTGCGCGCCTCCTCCGCGTCGCCGTCCCAGCGCGCCAGGTCCGCCTTCGCGAAGGCCAGTTCCACGAGGGATTCGAGCCAGGTCACCTGTGCGGCCTGTCGTTCGGCCTCGGCCATGGCGGCCGCGGCGGCCTCCGGGTCGCCCGCCAACCGGTGGAGTTGCGCCTGCCTGGCCCGCATCCGGATGACGTCCTCGACCGAACCGACCTCGGTCACCACCGCGATCGCCTGTTCGTAGCACTCACCGGCCTCCGTGAACCGGCCGCGCACCGCGATCCGGTCGGCGAGTTCGGTCAGTGCGAAGGAGATGCCGAAGCGGTCGCCGATCGCGCGGAACTCGGTGAGTGCGGCCCGCAGGTGCGTGTCGGCCTCGTGTCCGGCGTCCCCCAGCACCACATGTGACTTACCCATGTGGAGCCGGGCGAGTGCCCGTATCCACGGGTCCTCGTTGTCCAGCAGCGGTTCCCACGCGGTGACGAAATCGCCGGGCCGCCGCAGGATCCGTTCCAACGGCACGACCAGGGCCAACAACGGATGCGGCCGCCGGCTGCGCTCCCGCAGCGTGTACGTCTGGTGGATCCACTCGGCCGCGTCGCGCGCGTCGGCGCGCCCCGAGCTGGCGAACATCCCGACCAGCCCGTACACCAGTGCCCGGGTCTCGTCGGTCACCTCGCCCGGCATGGCGGCGGCGGCGTTGATCAGCTCGACGCCCTCGGTCTTGTGGCCGCTGAACCACCAGTACCACCCGGCGCCCGCCGCCAGCCGCATCGCCGGTTGCGCCTCGCCCGCCGCCAGTGCACCGCGCATCGCCGCGGAGATGTCGTCGTGTTCGGCGGCGAGCACGGCGAGCCAGGTCAACTGCTCGGCGCCACGCAGGTGCGGGTCGGCGGTCTCGGTGAGCACGGTGTAGTAGTCGAGGTGCGCGCGGCGGATCGTCTCGGTCTCCCCGGCCTCGGCCAGGCGCTGCGCGGCGTACTCCTTGATCGTGCCGAGCATCCGGTGGCGTGGCGCGTCGTCGCCGGTGGTCACGAGCAGCGACTTCTCGGTCAGCGAGGTGAGCAGTTCCAGCACCTGCTCGGGGGCGACGGAGTCTCCGGAGCAGACCTGTTCGGCGGCTTCCAGGCTCGCGCCGCCGGCGAACACCGACAGACGGCGCAGAACGGTCCGTTCGGCGTCCGACAGCAGTTCCCAGCTCCAGTCGACCATCGCCCGCAGCGTCCTGTGCCGGGGCAGGGCGGTGCGGCTGCCGCCGGTGAGCAGCCGGAACCGGTCGTCGAGTCGGGTGGCGAGTTGGCCCACGGACATGGTGCGCAGCCTGGCCGCCGCGAGCTCGATCGCCAGCGGCATCCCGTCGAGCGCCTGGCAGATCCGCGCCATGGTGGCGAGCGTGCCGGGGTCGGCGGTGAAGCCGTGGCGTACCGCGCTCGCCCGGTCCCACAGCAGCCGGATGGCGGGCGCCGCGGCGATCTCGGTGGCGGAGGCGTCGGGTCCGGGCAGGGCCAGGGGCGCGACCGGCCACAGTGCCTCACCGGTGATACCCAGCGGTTCGCGGCTCGTCGCCAGGATTCGCAGGCCCCGGCAGTCCCCGAGGAGTCGGTGGGCGAGTGCCGCGGCCGCCTCGATCACGTGCTCGCAGTTGTCGAGGATCAGGAGTAGCTCACGGTCGCGGATCGCGGCGACGAGCCGGTCGACCGGTTCGGTCGGGGAGGTCTGGCCCAGCAGTGTGTCCCGCAGCCCGAGCGCGGCCAGTGTCGCCTGTGTCACGTCGCCGTCCGCGCCGATCGCGGCCAGTTCCACCAGCCGGATCCCGCCGGGTCTGTCGTCCGTGAGGGTGCGTGCCGTCTCGGCGGCCAGCCTCGTCTTCCCCGAGCCGCCCGGCCCGGTCAGGGTGGTGAGCCGATGGGCGGTGACGAGCGCGGCGACGGCGGCGACGTCCGCCTCCTTGCCGATGTAGCTGGTCAGCTCGGCGCGGAGGTTGGTCCTGGACGGCTCCGTCCGGGGACCCGCCTCACCTCGCAGCAGGGCGACGTGCAGGGCGGCGAGTTCCGGCGACGGGTCGGCGCCGAGCGCGTCGGCAAGCGCCTCCCTGGTGCGTTGGTACACGGCGAGCGCCTCGTTGTCGCGGCCGGCCGCGGCGAGGGCGCGCATCAGGGCGGCGGCGAGTCGTTCCCGCACCGGGTGGGCGGCCACCAGGTCGGTCAGTTCGGTCACCGTGTCGGCGCCGCGGCCGAGACCGATCTCGGCGTCGAACCGGTCTTCCAGCGCGGTGAGGCGCAGTCGTTCCAGCCGGGTGGTGACCGCGTCGCGGGCGGCGTCGTCGGGCGGTCCCACGTCCTGGAGGGCGTCGCCGCGCCACAGCGCGAGGGCCTGCCGCAGCAGGTCCGCCCGCACCGGGTTCTCCGCGTCGCGGGCCTGGGAGAGGAGGTGTTCGAACCGGACGGCGTCGACGTCGTCGGGTTCCACCGCCAGGCGGTAGCCGTCCGGGTGCCCCTCGACGGTGCCGTCGGGCAGGGCCTTACGCAGCCGGGACACCAGGCGTTGCAGGGCGTTGGCGGCGTCGGAGGGTGGGCTGGCGCCCCAGATCCAGTCGACCAGCGTCGACTTGGGCACGACGTGACCCGGCCGGAGCGCGAGGGCGGTCAGCAGTGCGCGCAGCCTGGCACCCGGTATGTCGGCGGTGCCGCCGTCGTCAGTCCGAACCTGGAACGGTCCGAGTATCCCGATGCGCACTCGGCCGATTTTGCCACGCGGGGCGGGGTGTGCTCCGGCCGCCGATTCGGTGCGCGGTCGGTCGTGGCGTGGTGCCGCAGGTCTCAACGTGGTCCCATTCCGGCGAAGAGTGCGTCGAGGACCTGGTCGACGTACTCGTGGGTCAACGGTTCCCTCGTGATCAGGAAACGGAAGTAGAGCGGTCCGGACAGGATCGCCATCGCCAGGTCCAGATCGAAGTCGGGTGACAGTTCGCCCCGGTCGCGGGCCGTGTTCAACCGGGCGACGGTCCTCTCCTCCTGCGGCCGGGTGAACTGTGCGTGGAGTGCGGTGGCGACGTCGGGGTCGTGTTGCGCCTCGGCGACGAGTGCGCGGAACAGTGGGCCGAAGGGCGGTGCGGTCATGAGGTCGGCGACCCGGTGGATCTGCGCGCGCAGGTCGGCGCGGACGTCGCCGGTGTCGGGGTAGTCGAGGTCGTGCCGGTGAAGGGACAACAGGGAGTCGAGTAGGAGGGCGCCCTTGGACGTCCACCGCCGGTAGACGGTGTGTTTGCCGACGCCCGCGCGTCTGGCGACCGCTTCGATGCTGAGCCTGGCGTAGCCGGTCTCCCGACCGAGTTCCAACATGGTCCGCATGATGGCCTCGGTGCGGTCGTGTCCACGGCGGGAGGTGCTGGTCATGTAGTGATCCTATCGGCACGGCACGTGCCGTACTTGACAGCGGCACGGCGCATGGGGCACGCTACTCCAGCGGCACGGCACGTGCCGTTTCATGAGGAGGAAGAGACATGGACGTGGACGTGATCGTCGTGGGGGCCGGGCCGGTCGGCCTGATGCTGGCGGGGGAACTGGCCTTGGCCGGAGTCCGGCCGTTGGTGCTGGAGAAGTACCCGCGACGCCGGGAGGTCGCCAAGGCCGGCGGCCTCGGCGGACGGATCCTCGAACTGCTCGACCACCGGGGACTCCTCGACCGGTGCGAAGCCGCCTGCACCGGCCCGATCCCGGCCCCCCGGTTCCCGTTCGGCGGTGTCCACGTGGACCTCAGCCGGTGGGACGACACACCGATGCACGCCCTGCCGCTGCCCCAGGCGCGGCTCGAACGCCTCTTGGAGGAACGCGCCGGCGAACTCGGCGTGGAGGTCCGCCGCGGCCACGAGGTGATCGCGGTGCGGCAGGACGACACCTCCGTGACGGTGGACGTGCGCGGTCCCGACGGTGACCGCCGACTGGTCGCCCGGTACCTCGCCGGCTGCGACGGTGCCCGTTCCCGGGTCCGCGAACAGGCGGGCGTCGCCTTCCCCGGAGTGACCTACCAGGAGGTGAACCGCCTCGCGCAGGTCGCGCTGCCCGAGACGGTCGTCATCAGGGACGACGGCGGCATCGAGGTGCCCGGCGCCGACGTGATCCGGGCGGGTTTCACACAGACCGAGACCGGCCTGTTCGGGCTCGGACCCGCCGACGACTCCCGGATCGTCTCCCTCTTCACCACCGAGGACGAGACCACCGAGTACGACGACGACACGGCCATGACGGTGACCGAGGTCCGGGACAGCGTCCGGCGGGTGCTCGGCGTCGACCTGCCACTGGGCGAGGCGACCCGGTTGTCGCGGTTCACCTTCCACGCCCGGCACGCCGACCGCTACCGCGCCGGGCGCGTCGTGCTGGCCGGCGACGCGGCGCACCTGTTCCCCGCCACCGGTGTCGCGATCAACGCCGGAATGCTCGACGCGGTCGGCCTCGCCTGGCGGTTGGCCGCCGAGATACACGGCCACGCACCGGCCGGGCTCCTCGACACCTACGACGACGAACGCCGGCTCGCCAACGCGCGCACGCTGCTCCACACCCGGGCCCAGGTGGCGCTGCGACGCGGACGCGACGCGGCGGCGGACGCACTGCGGGAACTGTTCCAGGAGTTGCTTCAGGACGAACCGGCGTCGCGGCGGGTGGGTGCGTTGCTCGCCGGCGCCGACGTCCGGTACCCCGTCCCGGATGCCGATCGACACGAGTGTGCCGGGACCTTCGTGTCCGACCGCGTCCTGCCGACCGGAGAGGGCCGAAGCCGGGTCGCGGCGTCGATGCGTGCCGCGCGACCGGTACTGGTCGACCTCGCCGACCGTGGCGACCTCCGCGAGGCCGCCTCGGCCTGGCGGGACCGGGTCGACGTCGTCACCGCCCGCACCGGGGAACGTGTCGCCGACGCGGTACTGATCCGTCCGGACTCCTACGTCGCCTGGGCGGCACCCGTCGGTGAACCGGCGGAGCGGGCCGTTCCGGCGCTGAGGGGCGCGCTCACCACCTGGTTCGGCGATCCCGGCGACGCAGTCTGAACCCTGACACCGCGCCCCACCTCGACGGCGCCACGGCACCGGAGGTCATTCGGGCCGGCGGACGAGCGGGCGAGTGGCTTGGGTTCGACTAGGGCGTGTGGCGAGCGGCCACCGGGCGGACGGGGATTCCGCCCCGGTCGCCTCGATCGGAGCGAGTGGCGTCCCCGTGTGACGGCGGCCGGTAACGGTGCGAGTGGTCGCGGAAGGATCCGGCACCACGGCGTCGCTCCACTGTCGACCATCTGGGCAGGCGGCCGATGTGCGCGCGGCCGCTAGGATCCGGTGAACACCCGGCGCACGCGGGCGGCGACGGTCCGCCTGGCGGTCTCGGCGTCGTCGGCGCCGACGACGGTCAACCATCCCAGCCCGTTGGCGAGGGCGACCAGTTCCCGTGCGGTGGACGAGGAGTCGGCGGGCAGCAGTCCGGCCACGAGGTCGACGAGCCGGCCGTATGTCTCGGTGAGCCGCCGCGCGAGTGGTGGCCGGGTGAGTGCGTAGACCTCGAACGCCTGGGCGACGCGGAGGAGTCGCCGGTGGGTGTCGTCGTCGGGGACGAGTTCGGTCAGGATCGCGGTGACGATCGCCTCGCGGTCGTCGGGTCGCACCTCGGCCAGGCGCCGACCTACGTTGCGTTCCCCCGCGTCGTTGATCGCGGCGAACGCCTCCGAGAGCAGGGCGTCCTTGGTGCCGAAGTAGTGCTGTACCCGGCCGGGAGAGATGCCGGCCGCCTTCGCCACGTTGCGGATGGTGACGTCGCCGGTTCCCCGGTCGTCGACGATGTCGAAGACCGCTTCCAGGATGTGGTGCCGCTGCCGGTCGTGGGTGGCGCCCGGTCCCCGGGTCGCGGGTCGCGGCTGCGTCATCGGTCTCCTTCGTCGATACATCCGTACCGATTTGATCCTAGCCCGGATTCCGGGTAGCCTTCACACATCAGATCAATACGAACGTATCGGAAAGGTGGCGTCATGCGCACGATGATCGGAACGGCCGGGCTCCTACTGGTCGTCCAGGGGGCCGGTGGTCTCATCAACAACCTGTTCACCGACTCGCGGAGCTGGTTCCTGCTCAACCACGTCGACATGCCGGCCGGGCTGCGCATGGCGGCCCACCTCGTGCTGCTCGTGGTGGGGCTCGTCCTGGTGGCCCGCACCGGAACCGGCCGCGACCCCGCGTGAGCGGGGCGACCGGCCCCGCACGACGTCCCGTCGCCACACGGCGCTACCGGGGGCGGTGACACGCGAGTAGGCCGCCCGCACCGCCGGGCGGGGCGCCCCCGCCCGGCGGCACCGCACCCGTCGACCCCGACCCACGCAGGCGGTAGGTTCGTCACACGATGCGGTCGGACCGGGATGGAGGGCGCCGTGGATTTCCGGATTCTGGGTCCACTGGAGGTGAGCGACGACTCCGGGCCGGTCCGGATCCCGGGACGGCACCAGCCCAGGCTCCTCGCGGCGCTGCTGCTGGAGGCCGGGAAGGTGGTGCCGCTGCACCGGCTCGTCGACACCCTCTGGGACGACCACCCACCGGCGACGGCGCGACGGCAGGTGCAGAACGCCATGGCGTCGCTGCGACGGGTGGTCACCTCCGGCATCGAGACCGTGGGCGACGGTTACCGGCTCACTACCGACCGGCTCGACGCGACGACCTTCGTCCGATGGGTGCGCGAGGCCGCCGAGGCCGCGTCGCGAGACGACCACGCGCTCGCACACGCACTCCTGTGCCGCGCCCTGGACCTGTGGCGCGGTCCCGCGCTGGCCGGCCTGCCCGGCAGGCTGCTGGCCTCCGCCGCCGCCCGCTGGGACGAACGACGACTGGAGGCCCACGAGAACCGCATGGAGACGGAGCTGGCCCTCGGCCAGCCCGGCCGCGTGATCGGTGAGGCGCGGGAACTCCTCGACGCCCAACCGAACCGGCAACGGCTGTGCGGCCTACTGATGCTCGCCCTCCACCGCAGCGGCCGCACCTCGGAGGCCCTGGCGCTGTACGGTTCCCTCAGACGCCGGCTCGCCGACGACCTGGGCATCGACCCGGGAAGGGCGATACGGGACGTGCATCGCGCCATCCTCCGCGACGACGCCTCACCGCCGGGGCCGCGGGCACCCGCCACGTCGTCGGTACCGATCCCGGCCCAGTTGCCCAACACCGCCGACTTCACCGGCCGGGCCGAGGAACTGGCCACACTGGACGCACTGGCGGACGACACGGCGACGGGGACCGTCGTCACCGTGATCTCCGGCACCGGCGGTGTCGGGAAGACCGCGCTGGCACTGCGGTGGGCGCACCGGCGCGCCGACCGGTTCCCCGACGGGCAGTTGTTCGTGGACCTGCGCGGCTACGACGACGCCGAACCGCTGACCCCGTCCGAGGTGCTGCACCGGTTCCTGCGCGCCCTCGGCCATCCCGCGGACGCCGTGCCCGCCGAACTCGACGAGGCGAGCGCCCTGTTCCGCTCGACCCTGCACGGCCGGCGGGTGCTGGTCGTACTGGACAACGCGCGCACGGTCGCGCAGGTCCGGCCGCTGCTGCCGGCGGGACCGGGGAGTCTCGCGCTGGTCACCAGCCGCGACCGGCTCACCGGTCTGGTCGCGTTGGACGGCGCGAGGCCGCTCGGCGTGGACGTGTGGAGTCCCGGCGAGTCCCGGCGACTCCTGACGGAACTCGTCGGCGCCGACCGCGTCGACCGGGAACCCGCCGCGGCCGACCGGATCGTCGCACTGTGCGGCGGACTGCCGCTGGCGATCCGGATCGTGGGCGCCACCATCACCACCCGGCCCCGGCACCGACTCGCCGAGATCGCCGCCGAGCTGGAGGACGGCGACCGGCTCGACCGCCTGGCGATCCCGGGCGACCCCAGGGCCACGGTCGCCGACGGCATCCGGCTGTCGGTACGGACCCTGGAACCCGCGACCCGCCGCTGCCTCCACCTGCTCGCGACGGTGCCCACCGAGGACTTCCCGGACTCGCTCGCGGTGGCCGTGACCGGCCTGCCGGAGGCCGACGCCCGGCGTCACATCGGGCTCCTGACGGCCGCCCACCTGCTGGAACGGCCCCGCGACGGCCGGCTGCGGTTCCACGACCTGGTCCGCCTTTACGCGCGGCGGGAGGGGGAGACACTGCTGTCCCGCCGGGAGTCGGAGGCCGCGGTGACCAGGTTGCTCGACTGGTGGCACGACTGCGAGGACATCACCGAGTACGACGACCGCGCCGCCACCGTCACCGCGTTCGCCGCGCATCCGGGGGTGTGGCGGGCGGCCCGGCCACTCGCCGCGAACGTCCACGAGGGACGCGACCCGCGCCGGATCCGGGCACTCGCGCGCCTCGGCCTGGCCGCGGCGGAGACCGCGTCGGATCTCCACGGCCAGGCGGTGATGCACAACCTGGTCGCCGGTACGTACTGGGTGTCGCAGCGGATGGACGAGGCCACGGCCGCCGGTGAACTGGCGTTGCGGGCCGCCCGGTCCAGCGGCGATCCGGTCCTGACGGCCCGGCAACTGGCGACGATGGGCGTGTTCACCCAGCTGACCGGCGACCAGGCCGACTCCAAGACGTACCTGCTGGAGGCACTGCGGCTGTGCGAGCGTCACGGCGACCCGGCCGACATCGCGGCGCGGCTGGCGCCGCTGGGTTCGGTCTGCGTCGCGCTCGGCGACTACGACGAGGCGGAGGAGTACCTGACGCGGGCGTTGGAGGCGACGACCGACGACCGGGTCACCGAGGACGTCGTGAACCAGTTGGCGGTCCTGTGCCTGGACAGGGGCCGGTACCGGGAGGGCCTGCGGTGGGTGGACCGGGCGCTACGGGATCCGGACGCGCCGCGCCGCTACATGTCGCTACAGATACGGGTCCGGTTGTCGCTGGCCATGGGGCGGGCGGAGGCGGCGCACGCCGACCTGAAGACGGTCCTCGACGAACGCTACGACGCGCACCCGCAGCAGTCCGGGCGCCGGGAACTGCTCGCCGCCTACCACCTGCTCACCGGTGAACTCGACCTCGCGCTGCACCACGCGACGGAGTTCCTGCGCGGCGCGGGCCGGACCACGTCCGTCTTCCACGACGCGCACGCCGAACTGGTGTCGGCGATCGTCCGCGACGCCCGCCGCGAGCACCCGGCGGCGATCCGGCACGCCCGTGCCGCGGAGCGGGCGTTCCGGCGCATGTCGGGGCCGCTGCGGCGTGGCCGCGCCCTCGCGGTGCTGGCGTCCGCCCATGCGGGGCTGGGGGAGTACGACGTCGCCGCCGGATACCGGGGCCGGGCCGCCGAGATCTTCGCGAGGCTCGGTGTGACCGGGACGGAGCGGCTGCCGGAGATCACGCGGGTCCCGGACCGGGTCACCGGTCGGTGACCTCCGTGGCCGCCGCGCGCGAGGTGACGCGCACGGCGGCGCGTGTGCGACGATCGGTCGATGTTGCGCGCTCTTGAGATCCGTGCGGAGTTGTCGGGGCTGGAGGACTCCCACCGGGACCGGTTGTTCTGGGAACCGACGATCGAGTTGAGTGTGGACTGTTTCGTCTGCGAACGGGTCCGCCGGACGACGGTGCTGAAGCCGGGAGCCGACCGGGCACTCTGCAGCGGCGGCGAGGACGGCGGACACCCCGCCCCGGCGCGCGTTTCCGCGTTCGACGTGACGACCGGTGCCGACCGCCTGGCCCTGCGCGCCGTCGTCGACCTGTGGTGGGCGTCGTTCCGTGACACCGGACGAGGTGAGGACGGGTCACCGCTGAGCGGCTGGGTGCGCCTCCACTACGGCTGCCACTGCCACCACGCGGGTGTCACGGTGAAGGGGTCGGTCCAGACCAACACCCGCCGCCCTCACCCGGTGACCTGCGGCGGTTGCCGGACGGGGATCGGGACGGACGCCGCGGCGCCGACGATCCGGCTGCTGGTGTGACGCCCGGCGCGACCCTTCAGCCACCTATGTGGACGTGGTGGGTTCCGTCGTCGTCGAGGTGCCCGTTCTCCAGTGCCTCACTGTGTTCGAGTAGTGCCCCGTAATCCACGGCGGCGCCTCGGAGCAGGGTCTCTATCGCCCGTTCGGCGTCGTCGTCGCTGAGGTGCCGTCCGAACAGGACGCGGTAGTGCACCAGTGAGGCCACGAAGTCGAGGAGTTGTTCGCGGTCGGCGTCCTCACGAAGGTCGCCGCGGGCGGTGGCGTGTTCGAGGGTCCGTCGCACCGCCGTGCGGGACGGTTCGACGACCGTCCGGCGATACCGTTCCTGGAGTTCGGGGGAGCGGACGCACTCGGAGTACAACGCGTTCAACGCGTCGGGCCGGATGGTGCGGTAGGCGGCCAGGAAGATGTTGAAACTCTCGGCCAGGTCGCACAACGTGCACCCGGTGTCGGGTGGGGACGGTACGTCCAGGCGGGTCGCGATCGCCGACAGGACCAGTGGTGCGCGGCCGGCCCATCGGCGGTAGATGGCCGGACGTGACGTCCCGGCGCGGCGCGCGACCTCCTCCAGGGTCAGCTCGGTGTAGCCGGCCTCGTCCAGCAGGTGAAGGGTGGCCTCGAGTATCGCGGTGTCGAGCTGCGGGTCGCGGGGCCGGCCTCCCGATCGCGTGCCGGTGCGGTCAGACATCGCCTCAGGTTAGCGCGGTGGTCGCACGGCGCCGTGTGACGGGCTCGACGGGCGGTGCGCGCCCATGTTAGCGTTACGTGTCGTATCGAAACGTTATTGGGAGAACCGTATGGCGCCGTCCACGCGACAACCCGACGCCCCGGCGAGCCCGGGCACCGAATCCACGCCACCCACCGAACCGGTGAAGGTGGCACTGATCATCGGCAGCACCCGCGTCGACCGGTTCGGGACCGTCCCGGCCGGCTGGGCCGCCGCCCGCGCCCGCGACCGGCACGACGTCGTGCTCGACGTCGTCGACCTCGCCGACACCCCGCTGCCGACCGTGTTCCCGGGCGACGACCCCGACACGCCCCTCCCCGAGGCCGTGACCGCACTGGCACGACGCATCGAGTGGGCCGACGCGGTCGTGATCGTCACGCCCGTCTACAACCGCGGATACCCGGCCTCACTGAAGAACGCGATCGACTGGATCCACGGCGAGTGGAACGCCACACCCGTGGGCTTCGTCTGCTACGGCGGGCGGACCGGCGGAATCGAGGCGGTCGAGCAACTGCGCACCGTCTTCGTGGAACTGGGCACCATGACCATCCGATCGGTGCTGAGCTTCCCCGACTGCCGGGAGTGCTTCGACGAATCCGGGACACCGCGCGACGCCGGGGCACACGCGGCGGCGACCGAGTTCTACGACGAGCTGACCTGGTGGGCTCGCGCCCTGCGCGCCGCCCGGAAGGAGACGGCCGGATGAACACCGAAGCCCACGGCGCGGCGGCACCCGCCAGGGCGACGCGACGCGAATGGGCCGGCCTGGCACTGCTGGTACTGCCCATGCTCGTGCTGTCCATCGACCTGACGGTGCTCTTCTTCGCGATGCCGAGGCTCAGCCTCGACCTCCAACCGACCGCCAGCGAATCCCTCTGGATCGTGCACGTCTACGGCTTCCTGATCGCCGGATTCCTGGTCACCATGGGACGGTTGGGCGACCGCTTCGGACCGCGCCGGCTCATGATGATCGGCTCCGTCGCCTTCGCGGTGCTGTCGGTCGTAGCCGCGTTCTCCACCAGCGCCACGATGCTCATCATCGCCCGCGCCGCACTGGGAGTCGCGGGGGCCACCCTGATGCCCTCGCTGTTCTCCCTGCTGCGAAGCATGTTCCGCGACGACACGCAGCGCCGGTTCGCCATCGCGATCCTCTTCAGCACCTTCTCCGTCGGCGGCGCCGTCGGGCCGCTCCTCGGTGGTGCCCTGCTGGAGGTCTTCTGGTGGGGGTCGGTCTTCCTCATCAACGTGCCACCCATGGTCGCGTTGGTCATCGCCGGACCGAAGCTGCTCCCGGAACGACGGGAAGGCGATTCCGCCCGCATCGACCTCGCCAGCGTGGCGCTGTCGGTGACCGGGATGCTCGCGGTCGTGTACGGCCTGCAGGAACTGACCGCCGGCCAGGAGGCCGGCGACGGCGACGTGTGGCCGTACGTGGCGGTCGTCGCCGCCGGACTGGTCGTCCTGGTGTTCTTCGCGCGACGGCAGCGACGACTCAGCCATCCGCTGTTCGACCTCGCGCTGCTCACCGACCGCCGGATGGCCGTGGCGCTGGGGACACTACTGGTCACCGGAATCGGTGTCGCGGGCATCTTCTACCTGTTCACCCAGTACCTCCAGTGGGTGGCGGCCCTGTCCCCGCTGGAGGCCGGACTGTGGACCCTGCCCTACATCGGCCTCAACATCCTGGGCGCCATGGTCGCCCCGCCGGTGAGCGCCCGGATCCGGCCCGCGATCGTGATGGTCGCCGGCCTGGCGGTCGCGGCGGTGGGCGCGGCGGGCTTCGCCGTGTTGTCGGGTGACGGAGTCGCGTTGTGGCTACTGGTGGCGGCGATATCGGTCATCGGGTTGGGGCAGGGCGCCGCGGTGGGACTCATGAGTGACCTCATCATCTCCCACGCGCCGGCCGACAAGACCGGTTCGGCCGCCGCCGCCCAGGAGGTCGGCGGCGAACTGGGTACCGCCGCGGGCATCGCCGTCGGCGGCGCGGTCGGCGTCGTGGCGTACCGGGAGGCGTTGGCGGACACCATGCCCGCGGACCTCCCCGAGCCGGTGACCGCCGCCGCGCGATCCAGTGTCCATGAGGGAGTGACCGCCGCAGACGCCCTCGACCGGGACGCTCCGGCGCTGCTGGACGCCGTGCACGGAGCCGTCGGGCACGGTCTGGGCACCTACGCCGGGATCGGTGCGGTCCTGCTGGTCCTGGCCGCCGGAGCGGTGGCGGCGGTGCTGGTGAGAGGGTCCGAAGGGACCGGGTGAGAACGGGTGCCGTTCTCGGCCTCTCAGGCGGTCGACGTGGAACCCGCCGCGTCGGCCGCCCATCCCCGGCGGCGGCCGGGGCTCACGTCCCCGCGGTGCCGGTTCGGAGGTCCGGCACGGTGTGGCCGCTCGGGGGGTTCGTCGGGGTTCCGGTGACGGTGTGACATGGCGGGTGGCGTTCGGCCGGGTGTGGGCGGCCGTTTCGACCGGCCGACGGGTTGACGGCCTGTTAGTGTGGGCAGTTCGCTTACGTGGCGGAGCGACCATGACGGCCTCCCACCTTTCGCCATTCACCTCAACGAGGATTCCGCCACGGGTCGCGACACGCGGCCTGCGCGTGATTCCGAGACCTCCGACGCTGGGAGCCCTGATGGGATCATCCGACCCGACCACACTCACGACCGAACCCGCCGATTCGCGCGCCGTACCCGATGCGGAGCGACTGGGCGACGCGGTGGCGGAGTACGACGAGGCGCTGTTGCGTCGTTGCACGCTGGATCAGCGGGCGGCGCAGGTGTGGGCGCGCCAAGTGCTCGCCGACCACTTCGAGGCCATGTGGGACGACCTGGAGGTCCGCGGCGCGTCGTCCGGCGGTGAGGACGAGGCCGCCGCCGTGGCGGTCCTGCGGGACCTGGCGGCCCGGTTGCTGGCGTCGGCCGACGACGTCGCCGCCGCGGCCGGAGACGACCCCGACGCCGAGTACGTCCCCTCGGAGGCCGAGCTCCGGGAGGAGCGGCGGCGTTACAAGATGGAACGGTGGATGGCGAGGGCCACCCTGGAGGAGCTGAAGGCGGCGCAGCCGACCGCCAACCCCAACGACGTCCTCGATCTGGCCGACGCAATCGCGGACCTGGAGGACGACCTGGACGATTCGCCGGACGGGTACTGAACCCGGCCGACACCGCGACCGGACGCGCCTGCCTCCCCGTGACACCGGTCGTTTCCGGGGTGACGGTCGAGAAGTACGTGACGGCGAGGTTCACGCCGTGACGTCGGTGGCGAAACGGTTGTCTACTGTGGCTGAACGGTTGAGCCTGCGCATATCGGTCCGCCGCCACTCGCACCACATCGCCTCGTCTTCGGGCCGCTCCGGGCTTGAGGACACGTCCACCCGGCGATCCCCTATGGATGATCGGCGGAGTGTGCTCCCTTCTTCGGGCGCCGCCGCCCAATCGGGGATGGCCGAGGTCAGAACGGCTCGGGCCGCAACGTCCCCCTCCACAGCAACTCGGCGGGTGCGGTGTCGCGCTGTTGAAACAGTGCCACGGCGTCATCGACCCGGCCGAGATCGACGAGGTACCCCGCCAGGGCGTGGCCGGCGCTGATGCCGTGTGGTTCGAGAACGGCCACGGCATCCGCCACCCGGCCGGCCGCGGCGAGCAGATCGGCGACGAGTTGTGCCGCGTACGGGTCGGACTCCGAGTGGGGCCGCGCCAGGGTGACGGCCTCGTCGAGCATCCCCGAGGCGGCCATGAGCGGTAGCCGGTTCCTCAGGAGATCCCAATCCTGCTCACACTCGTACCGCGCCGCCAGCCGGTCGAGATGGGCGATGCCGTCCCGAGCGCGACCGGACTCGGCGTACCGGGTGCACAGTATGTCGACGAGCCAGTCCTGCACGCCGCCGGGGGCGTCCACGACCGCGCACATCACCTCGATGGCCTCGTCGTCCCGGCCGTGCCTGGCCAACAGCAGTTCCGCCAGTTCGACCGCACCGTGCGGTTCGTCGGCCGCCGAGGCGCCCGGCCGCCGGTACGACGCGATCGCGCCCTCCACGTCGCCGCGTTCCTCCAGCAGTGCGGCGAGGCGCCGCGTGGCATGCACGTAGGAGTCCTCCGCCGCGTACGCGCGAAGTTCCTCGATCCGGTCGTGTCTCGCCAACAGGTCGGTGAGCCGGTCGCGATTGTCGACGGACGTGAGTTGTCGGCGCCGTAGTAGCGCGATCGCCTCGTCGACGCGGCGCTGACGTTCCCGGATCACCGCGAGCAGTTCGAGCGCGGTATCGGAATCGAGTCCACGGCAGCACCACGGCTCCACGCAGCGGTGCCCCGGTCGAATCCGGTCGGCGAGGAGCGCGGCGACCTCCTCGTCCCGGCCGGTGCCGTCGGCGACCTCGACCAGTGCGGTGGCGAGGAACCAGTCGTCGATTCCGGTGATCAGCTCGGTGACGGCCTCGTCGGCGCGACCGTGCCGGGCGAGCAGGCGGGCGAAGAACTCCAGGGCGCGGAAGACGGACTCTGCGTAGGGCCGGGCCAGCGCGATCGCCTCCTCCACCTGCCCCATGGCCTCAAGGACCTCCGCCTGCGCCCTGGCGGCGGGCCACCAGCCGGTGGCGACGTAGGGCGCGAGCACCGCCGACGCCTCCTCCCACCGATCCCGGGCGCCCAGCAGCCGCACCCACTCACGCGCGCAGAACCATTCGCCACGGACGGCGTGGAACTCCACCCGGTCCAGGTGGCCGCGTTCCAGCAGCCGTGCGACCAGGGACGGTGGGATGCAACCGGCCTCGGTTCTCGCCCGGCGGTCCAGATCGGTGGCGTCCATGGCAGAGCACCTTAGCCCTACCGTGTTCGCCGGCCCGCCTCGGTTCCGGCCGCGCTTCCACTCCGGACAGACACGGGCCGTCTCATCCACCGTGGCCCGTGTCACGTAGCCCGGCGATGCGCCGGTCCGCCCGCCCGACACCGCTGCCACACGAGAACCCGTCTCAGTCCGAATGCGAGCGGTGTCATGCCCGTCCCCGGCGGTGGCCGAAACCCTTCAGGCACACCACGGCGACGGCCACCGAGACCGGGATGAGGACGTGCCAACCCGCGAACGGGACCGTGACCAGCAGCAGGACCACCGTGACGGCGGCGATCACCCGGTCACGGCCCCCGAACAGTCGCACGGCCGCCGCCGCACCGAACAGGTAGGTCGCCAACACCAGGACCGACGGCAGGAAGACGATGTCCTCGGTACCCCAACCGAACAGCGCCGCGCCGAGGAGTCCGGCGGCCCCGACGGCGGCCACGCCGACGATCGCGCGGCCGGGGGAGTGGCGCCGGTCGAGGTGGGTGAGGAACCGGGGAGCCCATCCGTCGCGGCCCAACGCGAAACCCAGCCGCGACACCGAGGCGATGAAGGCGTTGGTGGTGCCGAGGCAGATGACGACCGCCGCGACGGCGACCGCCCAGACCGCCGAGACACCGATGCCACGTTCCAGGATCACGCCCAGTGAGACCCTGTCCAGTTCACGGGTTCCGTAGACACCGGTGGCGACGACGGCGAACGCCACCCCGAGGTAGAGGATGCCGACGATGACGATGGTCAGCGCCGTCGCCCGTGGCAGGGTGCGTTTCACGTCGCGGAACTCCCCGGACAGGTGCGCGACGGCCTCCCAGCCGGCGAAGGCGAAGAACAGCACGATGACGGCCCGCCCGATCCCGGAGAAACCGTGCGGTGCCACCGGAGTCAGTTCCGACAGTCGCACCTGTGGCAGGGCCACGACGATCACGGTGGCGAGGATCGCCGCGACACCGACGGCCAGCCCGATGCGTACGGCCGCGCCCATCCGGACTCCGGCCAGGTTCGCCGCGGTGGCGAGTGCGAGCAGAGCCGCGGCGATTCCGGGCGCCCAGTCCTGGCTCACGCCGAACGCCGTCGTCACGTAGTAGCCCGCGGTCAACGGCACGACGGTCTGCCCCACCGAACCGGCGATGAAGTACCACCACCCGGTCACTCCGCCGGCCGTTCCGCCGAAGGCGCGGGTGGTGAATGTGGCGACACCTCCGGCGTCGGGATGGTTCGAGGCCAGCCGGGCGAAGGTGTACGCCAGCGGCACCCCGAGTAGCGCGCTGAACGCCCACGCCACCAGGGAGGCCGGGCCGGCGAGGGAGGCGGCCTGGCCCGGTAGGACGAGGACACCGGCGCCCAGGAGCGCACACACGTACAGGGCGACGCCCTGCGCGAGTCCGATGGTCTGTGTCCGCGTGGCGGGATCGTGGTGTCGAGTGTCGGTCACCCGTCGATCTCACGCCATCGGCGGCGTCTCGGCGAGTGTCATCATTGCCGTCATGCGCAAGGAAACAGACACGCATCGCGTCGCGATGGTGATCACGCCGGGCGCGCCGATCTTCGAACTGGCGGTGCCGTGCGAGGTCTTCGGCGTGGCCCGGCCGGATCTGGCCGCCGACTGGTACGAGTTCGTGATGTGCGCGGCCGAGCCCGGCACCACGGTGGCCGGCGGATTCGTGGCCGGAGAGGTCCGCGACCTCGCGGAACTGTCCACAGCGGACACGGTCATCGTTCCGGCCTGTACCGGTGTTCACGACCGTCAACCGCCGGAGGTGGTCGCGGCGGTGCGGGAGGCACATCGTCGCGGTGCCAGGATCGCGTCGATCTGTTCGGGTGCGTTCCTGCTCGCCGAGGCGGGCCTGCTGGACGGGCGCCGCGCGACGACACACTGGATGCACGCCGAGGAGTTGGCGCGTCGATACCCGAGGGTCCTGCTGGACGCCCGCGTCATCTACACCGAGGACGACGGCGTGTTCACCTCCGCCGGCACCGCGGCCGGAATCGATCTGTGCCTGGAACTGGTCCGCCGTGATCACGGCACCGCCGTCGCCAACGCGTTGGCGCGTCGCCTGGTCACCCCGCCGCACCGGGGCGGTGACCAGGCGCAGTACATGGTCAGCCCGGTCGCGCCGGCCTCGGTGTCCTCACTGCACCACGTCACCGAATGGGTCCACCGCAACCTCGCCCGGCCGATACGACTGCGCGACCTGGCGGCCCGCGCCCACCTGAGCGAGCGGCAACTCGCCCGGCGGTTCGTCGCCGAGTTCGGTCGCACCCCGGGGGAGTGGCTCACCCGCGAACGTCTCCGGCGTGCCCAGGAGCTGCTGGAGGCGACGTCGCTGACCGTCGACTCGATCGCCGCGGAATGCGGGTTCGGTACCGCCGCCGGGCTGCGTGCCGCGTTCGCCAAGCACCTGCACGTCTCCCCGAGCCGCTACCGGGCGGCGTGGGCGAGGTGATCACCGACTCCACAGCGGATCGGTGGAGTGCGACGCGGCCTCCGGTGTCCCGCAACGGTAATGGCCGCGTCCGGCACCTCGGACGCGGCCACACGACGACGGCGGTCAGCAGGCGCAGGTCATACCCGGAGGTGCCGTCAGGGGGTCGGCCGGCCGGCGGGTGAGCCCGGTGTCGGTCTCCACCGCGAACCCCTCCCGCACCCAGTATTCGAAGCCGCCCAGCATCTCCCGCACCGGACGGCCCAGCCGCGCGAACTCCACGGCGGCGCGGGTGGCGCCGTTGCAGCCGGGTCCCCAGCAGTAGACGACGACGGGGGTCCCGGCGGGAAGCAGCCGTTCGGCGTGGGCGGCGATGTCGTCGGTGGGCAGGTGCACCGCTCCGGGGATCCGCCCCGCCCGCCACGAGTCGACGCCTCGCGAGTCGACCAGGACGAAGCCCGGTTCACCGGACTCCATCGCGGTGTGGACGTCGGTGACGTCGGTGTGGAAGGCGAGCTTGGCCCGGAAGTACTGTTCGGCTGTATCCATCACGGCGCAAAGCCTACGAGCGTTGAGCCGGTCCGGGAAGGGAGTTCTCCCGGAGTTGGGCGGGTTCCACCATGGAAAGCACGGTATCCGGGGCCTCAGGCCACGGAATCCACGTTATCGCTGCTCAGCGGCCGGGGACCGTCCGGAGCGGGGACACCGACGCCGGACCGGTTCAGTCGCGGTAGTGGTCGGCGATCGCGGCGAAGGCGGCCTTGGGTTCCCAGGGCATGTCCGGATAGGTGTCACCGCGACGGCCTTCGAGGACCTTGACGACACCGAGGCTGGCGAGGTCTAGGTCGTCGCGGGGATCGCCGTCCGGGCGGTGGGGCAGGTTGTAGAGCGCGAAGAGGAACACGAACGCGCTGTCGACGCCCTCGTCGTCGAAGATTTCGAGCAGTTCTCTCAGGTACGTCGCCTGGCCCTCCTCGTCGCGTGCGTACTCGCCGGTCAGCCGGAGTGGCGCGCCGGAGGCGTCGTTCTCCAGGATCTCCATGCTCCGAGGGGCGACGTCGCCCGCACCGCGCCAGGTGGCGGTGCCGAAGCCGGTGATCGCGACCGGTTTCGGTTGGGCGACAAGGCTTCGCACGGCGTCACGGAACCGGTCGGCGACCTCGGCGGATCGGATGAGTTCGTAGGTCGTGAAGTCGAACGGGTCCCAGTCGACGCCCTCGAACTGGATGGCGGCGTAGGTGACCTTCCCGTGGAAGCGCGCGCGGACCACCGCCACGGCCTCCCGGAGGAAGGCGTTGAGGCGGGCGCCGACCGCGGCGAGCCTCTCGGGCCGACGTTCCGGGTCGCTCAGCAGCAGCGCGACGCGTTCGCTCGTACTGTCGCCTTCGAGGAAGCCGCGGTTCATGACACTCAGCTCGACGCCGGTGACGAACACGACCTCCGTTCCCCGCGTCCGTAGTCTCTCGGCCCGCTCGGCGCAGTCGGCGAACATTGCGAGGATCTCATCGGGTGTCAGTTCCAGGGGGTAGGGCGAGAACCAGACCTCCAGTCCCAGGTCGGCGGCGTGGCGGGCGGCGACCTCCAGGCGGTCCGGGTCACCGCCGGTGATGTGGACGGCGGTGCAGTGGAGGTCGTCGCGGATGACGGTCAGCTCCCGTTTCACCAGGTCGGGGTCGAAGTGTTCGCGGGAGTCGCCGCCGTCGCGAACGAACCCGGTGTCGTAGCAGATGCCCTTGGCGCGCATGCGTCTCACCTCTCGTCGGAGGGACGGAAGCGTAGCACCAGAATTTGCGTGCACGCAAGTTTGCGTGCGCGTATCGAAGCGCCCATAATGGGAAGGTGACGACCAGGAGCCCCGGACTGCGGGAACAGAAGAAGCAGGCTACCCGGGTGGCCCTGCGAGAGGCGGCACTGCGGCTGGCACTCCGACACGGCGCCGACAACGTCCGAGTCAACGACATCGCCGAGGCGGCCGGGGTGTCACCGAGGACATACAACAACTACTTCTCCAGCCGAGAACAGGCGATCGTCGCCGCCGTCACCGCCGAACGCGAGTCGCGCCTCGCGGCGACGTTGGCCGCCGCACCCGAGGGCCTTCGCCTCGCCGAGGTACTGGCCGACGCGGTGGTGGAGCAGTACACCCGGCCGCGGAACGAGGACGCGCTGCTGTTGATCACCACCAGCCCCGCACTGCGAGAGACCTTTCTCGACACCGCCACGGCGATCGAAGACCCCCTCGCCACCGCGATCGGCGAACGTCTCGGCGACACCGGCACCGCCGTCCGTGTGCTGGCGGCGAGCGTGGCCGCCGCGGTCCGTGTCGCACTCCAGCAGTGGCTCCGGCCGTCGGCCGCGTCCCTCGCCGCGACCGGGTTCGTCGTACCGACCGGTTCGCTGCCGGAACTGCTCCGCTCCGCTCTCGCCACCCTGGAACCCGCCCTCGACGCCGCGGAGGAACGGGCGCGCCGACGCGCGGAGTCGTGAACCCACACCGGTTCTCGGAGCATCGACGACGTCGCCCGTCCGATGGGGACGCCCCGTGTCTCGTCGGCCCGTGACCCGCGCTGGACCGGTGCCGGTATGCCGTCGTGCCACGGTCGGGTTTCCGGGGTCCGTGGCACGGCGGTGGTGTTGGGTCAGGTGTTGAGTGCGGTGGTGATCTGGTCGATCATGTCGGTGGTGGTGGGGGTGGCCGGTTGGTCGCCGGTGGCGGTGGCCAGGGCGGTGGTGATGGCGGTGCGGAGGTTGTCGGCGAGGTGGGGTCTTTGGCGTGCAGCAGGGTGATGGATTCGGTGAGGGCCGGTAGTACCCGGTCGGCGATGGCGGCGACGGACTTGCCTCCGAGGTCTTTGCCCTTGGGGTAGACGGCGAGGATGTGTCCGATGGGGCCGGTGGTCGAGGCCAGGGCGATGCTGCCGCGGGTGGCGGTCTTGTGGGGTGATCCGTTCGCGGTGGTGGCGGCGGCCATGAGGGTGACGGCGCCGTATGCGGCGATGCGGATGGTGTTCTTCTCGGTGTCGGAGAACCGGATGGCGGTGGTGTTGTTGTTGTGCGTCATGTCCGCAACTATCGAGGCCCGTCCTTTCACCGCCCTGAGCCGACACTGACACCACCACCGACACCAGACAAGGGCGACGCGCAGCGGCGTCCGGCGTGGGTTCAGGAACCGCCGACGGGTTCGGGTGTCCCGGTGGTGGCGTCGTCTCCCGCCTCGGCGGAGGATACGGAGTAGACGCGGCGCCAATGCTCGACGGAGCGGACGAGGTCGTCTATCACGTGGAAGAGGAAACGGCTCATGTTCTCCAGCCGCGCGCCGGCGGGCGTGCCGGGACCGAGTCGCCGCGCTCCGGCCCGGCACACCTCGGCGATCCGGGCCTGCACGCGGGCACTGGCCAGAATCGACCGGAACGCCACATCGTCGTCGACGACGTAACGTTCGGCGCGACTGTGCGGGTCACGCACCCGCGTGATGAGCGCCTGACCCTCCAGGTAGCCCACGGCCTTGGAGACGGAGGCGGGGCTCACCCGCAGCCGGCGCACGAGCTCCGCGGAGGTGAGACTGCCGCTGTCACTGATGAACAGCGCCGTGAGAACTCTGGCCATCATGTGCGGAAGTCCGGCCTGGATCATCAGTTCCGTGGTCTGCGCGACCACCTCGTCCATCGACTCCGTACGGCGCCCGTCGGCGGCGGCGTCGTTCGACGCCGACTCCGTCGCGGTGGTCCCACGCCGGCGCGCCGGTCGCACGCTCGTCCTGTGAGCCTGCTCGGAGTCGTAGCCGCGCGGCCCGCCGTTGCGCGTCACCTCGCGGGTGACGGTGGAGGTCGGCCGTGCGATGCGGCGGCCGATCGCGGCGAAGGTCAATCCGTCGCGCAGCCCCGTCGCGATCCTCCGTCGGTCCTGAAGGGTGAGTCTGTCACCGGGCATCAAAACCTCCATCTCGTCGTCGTCTCCAGGTTAATGCAACGCGAACATTGCATTAGTCGACACCCATTGTGCAACGATTACAGAGTCCTGACCTGCGAATACTCCGTCGTATTCCGGCGACGGTATTGCCGGATTCGTGTATGCAACGTAATTTTCACGAAATGGCAAACGATCAAAGCCCTACCGGATCCCACCACACGGAGCACAACCGATGACCACCCACCTCCATTCACCCGCCGTCGCGGCGACCGCGGTACACAAGTCGTACGGCGACCACGTCGTCCTCGACGGCGTCGATCTCGACGTCCCCTCGGGGACGGTCTTCGCGTTGCTCGGACCGAACGGCGCGGGAAAGACGACCATGGTCCAACTCCTGTCGACGCTGATCCGCGCCGACAGCGGACAGATGCGGATCTGCGGCCACGACGTGGACCGGGAACCCGACGCGGTGCGGGCCGCGATCGGTGTCACCGGGCAGTTCGCCGCGGTGGACGGCTTCCTCACCGGCGAGGAGAACCTGATGTTGATGGCCGACCTGAACCGTCTCCCGCGCCGGGAACGGTGGCGGTGTGCCGTGGACCTGCTGGAGCGATTCGAACTGACCGACGCCGCCGGCATGCCCGCGGTGACGTACTCCGGCGGGATGCGCCGGCGCCTGGACCTCGCCATGACCCTGGTGGGTAAACCCCGGGTCGTCTTCCTGGACGAGCCCACCACCGGACTCGATCCCCGCAGCAGACGGACCATGTGGGACGTCATCCGCCGACTCGTCACCGACGAGGGCGTCACCATGTTCCTGACGACCCAGTACCTGGAGGAGGCCGACCGACTCGCCGACCGGGTCGCGGTCCTGCACCGGGGGCGGCTGGTCGCGGAAGGACCACCGGAGGAGCTCAAGCGACAGGTCGGCGACGGACACGTCACGCTCCGGTTCGCCGACCCGGACGAGTACGACGCCGCGGCCCGGATCCTGGACGTGATCTCCCGCGACGAATCGGCGCTGACCCTGAAGGTCCCCGGCCGGGGTGACGTCGGGTCGTTGCGGCGACTACTCGACCGGCTCGACCACGCCGCACTCACAGTGGACGAACTCCGGATACACACCCCCGACCTCGACGACGTCTTCTTCGTCCTGACGGGCGACCCGACCGCACGTCAGGAGCCCATTCGATGAGCAACGTCTCCAGTACCGTCTCCATCGCGTTCGCCGATTCGGCGACGATGTTGCGCCGCCGGTTGCGGCACATGCTGCGCTATCCGACTCTGATCCTCACGGCGGCCGGCGTTCCGGTGGCGATCCTGCTGCTGTTCGTCTACGTGCTCGGCGGCGCCCTGGGGGACGGCGTCGGGACCGCCGGCGGCATGTCCTACGTGGACTACGTGGTTCCCGGCGTCGTCCTGATGACCGTGGCGACCGCGGCCCAGGGCACGGCCATCTCGGTGTCCATCGACATGACCGAGGGCATCGTCGCCAGGTTCCGCACCATGGCGATCGCCCGCGTCTCGGTGCTCACCGGTCACGTGCTGGGAAGCCTGATCCAGACCATGCTGAGCATCGCCGCCGTCGTCGGCGTCGCGTTGCTGGTGGGCTTCCGACCGACCGCGGCCCTCGGTGAGTGGCTCGGCGCCATCGGGGTTCTGGCGATGATCGTCCTCGCGCTCACCTGGTTGTCCGTCGCGCTCGCCATGGTCGCCAAGAGCGTCGCCACCGCGAGCAACATGCTGACGCCCCTGATGATCCTGCCGATGACGGGCAGCGGCTTCGTACCCACCGACTCGATGCCCACCGGGCTGCGGTGGTTCGCCGAGTACCAGCCGTTCACCCCGTTCATCGAGACCCTGCGCGGCCTGCTGATGGGAACCCCGATGGGAGACGGCTTGATCCTGACGGTCGGCTGGTGCGCCGCGATCGGCCTGGGCGGTTACCTGTGGGCCAAGCGGCTCTACAACCGCGAACCCACCAGGTGAGCCATGGGGTCTCTCGGGGGGCGTCACGTCACGCGACGTGACGCCCCCCCGACGCGGTCCGGTCACGACCGACCGGGCGCGCTCGGCTCGTCAGAAGTGGAAGGCCACCACGTGACGGCCGTTGGCGACGGATTCACGCATCCAGGCCACACAGGACTCGACGGCCTCCAGCACCTCCGGGTCGAGTGCCTCACGCGCCTCGGCGGTGGCGGCGTTCCACTGGGCCAGCGCGGTGCGACACTGCTTCGGACTCCACTCCCCGTAGGCGGGCACGAACTCGGCGGGCCTCGGCAGTGGTGCCGGCGGAGACCCATAGGAGAACTCCGAGACCTCGACCGCGGTGACGCCCAACGCGGCGAGTCCCTCGTCGACCCGTGCCAACCAACCGCTGCGGAACGGCGAGAACGCGTTGTTGTTCAGCGACCTGCCGAAGAAACCGCAGATCATCTCGAAGGCGTATCCGTACTGGAAGCCGTATGCGTCGTCGAAGGGACCGCCGTCGACGACCGCACGCAACGCGTCGTAGCGCGTCGGCGCGCCACCGGCGATCTGGTCGGCGAACCAGTCGTCGGCGTGGGCCATCGCGGCCTTGAACTTCCCGCCGATCATACGGCGCAACTTCTCGTCCTCGGACCCGATGGCGCCACGGGCCTTTCTGAGGTCGACCAGGTAGGGGCTCAGTGAAAAACTCACGAGCCGATCCTCTCAGGAGCCCACCGACATCTCCCGTGCCGGTGTCGGCAGTACGTGGAAACGGGTACTTCAGCCACGGGCGATTCCCCGGTAGGATGTAACCCACGGTACAACCCCGCTCACCCGTCGGGATCCACGCAGCCGCAACGGATCGACGCCACCCGACACCCGGCCCGGTGGGCGGCTCGGAGGTGAGAATGGACGGCGACCCCTTCGCCGCTGGTGAATGGTGCTGTCTCCTCGTGATCGCGGTGATCGCACTCATCGCGATATCCCGATCCGGTAAGAAGCACACCGGCGGCGGCGATGAGAACGACTATCCCCCGGGAATGGACGGCGACTGACACCGTCGTCCACGGCCTACGGCCCTTCTCCAGGAGGGGCGGCGGCGTCATTTCGCAGACAGCGATGAGACCTCGATCAACACCGTCACGTGCGTGGTCCTTCCTCCGGTGGCTCGGCGATCGGCGAGGGACGCCGCTGTATTCCCGAGCACTTCCAGACACATGTCGAAGACCTCGGGGCAGGTGTCTCGGAAGCCCGTGGCTTTCCGCCAGTGGATCAAGACCCTGCCGGAATCGATCGAATGCAGCCCCTCCCACAGCGAATCCGCCAGTGCGTCCCAACCGCGGTCGGAGTGCAGCGGGGGATCCAAGGGAAGACCGCGACGCACCGCCGCGAAGAATCCGGCCACGCCGGACTCGGGTCTCACTTCGAGCGGGAACACCCTGAACGACTCGTCCACTGCTTCCCGCATCGACGCGGCCGCGTCATCCGCACCGGACAGGGTCACGCCGATCTCCAGCATGGGGCTCACCGGTTTCCGGTGAAGCCGGGGCGGCATGGACACCGCGAGTGGGGCCGTCGGCGGATCACCATCGCAGCCTATGACACGTTCAGACGTGGTGGGCTCGTGCCCGGCGTGGCCGTGTCGCCGGTGATCGTCGGGGCCTGGTATCCAAACCGGCCCGCAGGTGGAACGGATCGGCGTCGTGGCCGCCTCGTCGCATGGGCGCGTCGTGCGTACCGGTTTCGCTCCACCCGCCGTCGTGTAGGACGGCAGACGGCCGACGGCACGGCTGCGGTGGAGTGCAGCGGCTACCGTGTCCGCATGGCCATGAAGAAGCCCGGGCGAAAGCAGGTGGCGACACTCACGGCGGTCCCGTACGAGACCTTCGCGGAGGCACTCGGGAAACCGGTCGACGCCGTCGAGGTGCGGAAGGTGATCGCGGCGCTCGGCGGCGGTTACGAGGTCCGCCCGATCGAGTACACGGCCGCCCGCTACGACCCCGACGTGGCACGGACCCTGGCGTGGGACTTCCCCGCCGCGCCTCCGGCGAACGGCTACGTCGCCACCCACCTGGGCGTCCGGGACGACACGGTGGTGTGGATGACGCTCGCTCCGGCGCTCGTCGAGGGCGTGAACGGAGACCGGGCCGTTTCACTCCGGCTTCCCGACGACGACGAGCCGGTCTTCCGGCCGCAGGGGCCCGAGTGGAACTGGGCACCCGGGATCATCAGGCGGGGCACGGCGTACCTGCTCGATCTCGACGTCGGGCAGGGCCACTGGGACGGCAACTACAGGTTCCCGCTCACGCCCCGGCAGGCGGAACAGCTGCAGGCGGACCTCCTCCTGTACCGGCAGCTGTGGGACGGCCTGGTACGGGTCTGTCAGTCCGCGCGCTTCCTCGAAGACCCGTCGACGTTGCCGGGCGACGCGCAGTCGGTCATCGACGCGCGCTGCGGACGCGACTGACCCGGACGCCGGGGCGCGACCACATCCGTGATCGACCGATATCGGGTTGCCGGATGCGGCGGCGATGGGTGCAATGTCCTCATGGTGACCGAGTTCCGCCCCCCGCGCTCCGACGAGATGACCGCGTACTACCGGGTGCTGCCTTACGCGAACGGGTACCCGAGCTGGGAGCCCGCCGACGCGGCGTGGCACGGCGGCCCGGAGCCCTGGCCGCCGCAGCGGTCTCCCGCGAGCGCGGAACAGCTTGAGACGTGGGCCACGGCCGACCTCCGGGACACCGCGTTCCACCCGATCGGGGCGTTCGTCGACGGCGTCTGTGTCGGTGGATCGGCGATGATCTCGTTCGAGGTGACGGTTCCCGGCGGCGGAACGGTGCGGATGGGGGGCGTGACCGCGACCGGGGTCGTCGCGACGCACCGCCGGCGCGGCTACCTGCGCAGGATGATGCAGGCGATGTTCGACGCGGCCCTGGAGCGCGGCGAACCGTTGGCGATGCTCAGCGCCAGTGAGGGGAGCATCTACGGACGTTTCGGATTCTCGCCGGCGACACACCGCACCCGGTGGGAACTGGCCCGTCATGAAGCCGTGCTCCGTCCGGCCGAGCCCGATCCCGGGTCGTTGGAACTGGTTGACGCCGCCCGGGCGAAGGAGGCGTGGCCGCCGGTGCATGCGGAGGTGCGCCGGAATCGTGTCGGGGAACTGCGTCCGCAGCCGGGGCGCTGGGACGGGTTGTCCGACGAACCGGACGGCACGAACGGGCCGATGCGCTACCTCCTCCACCGCGACCGTCACGGCCATGTGGACGGTGTCGCGAACTTCCGGCTGCCGTGGTCGCCGACCGCCGCGCACGCCGGAACACTCGTGGTGGAGGCCCTGGAGGCGACGAACCCGGTGGCCTACCGGGCGCTGTGGGAGCTGCTGATCGACTTCGACCTCACCAAGACCGTCGTGGCGGCGGCCCGCCCGCGCGACGAGCCGCTGCGGTGGATGCTCACCAACCCGAGGGCGATGCGAGTCACCCGCCAGACCGACAACCTCTGGGCCAGGCTGCTCGACGTTCCCCGCGCCCTGACGCAACGGTCGTACTCGACGCCCGGAGAGCTCAAGTTCACGATCGACGGCGACCGGATGTGCCCCGCGAACAACGGGACGTGGCAGCTGAGGACGACCGACGATACGGCCGCCACCTGTGTACCGACCGACGCGACACCGGATATGACCATCACGCCGGCGGCACTGGGCTCCCTCTACTTCGGTGGCATGTCGGCGCATCACCTGGCATACGCGGGTCACGTCACGCCGCACACCGATGGCGCGGTCGACGCGCTGTCCCGGATGTTCCGGACCGACCCCGAACCGCACAACTCCTTCGGCTTCTGAGGCGCGGCGCCCGTCCGGCCACCGGGCCCGGATCGGGCGCCGCGTCACCCGATGGTTCCGGCGTCGCCGGGCGCCCGTGACTCCTCATAGGACGTATCAGGCGGTCCCGCGACGGATACGACTACCGATGACCACCGGGTATCGTGTCGCGCGTGACGACGGACGACTGGCCGGCCGACACCCGGACCTCCTACGACTCCGTCGCCGACGGCTATTCCGACCGGCTGCGTGATGCCGTCGCCGGTGATCCCCACCTCCAGGCCGCACTCGCGGTGTTCGCCGATCGGGTGCGGACCACCGGCGGCGGTCCGGTCGCGGACGTCGGCTGCGGACCCGGACACGTGACCGCCCACCTGTCCGGTCTCGGTGTAGACGCGTTCGGCATCGACCTGTGACCACCCCGGCCTGCGGTTCGAGGTGGGTTCGATGACCGATCTGCGCCTGGGTGACACGTCAATGGCGGGCGTGATCGCCTGGTTGTCCTTGATCCACATCCCAGACCACGAGTTGCCGACGGTGTTCGCGCACTTCCACCGAGTGCTGCGTCCGGGCGGACCGTTGCAGCTCGGTTTCCACGTCGGTGACACCACACGGCTGAAGACGCGGGGTTACGGAGGTCGCCCGATGGCGGTCCACGTTCACCACCGCCGGCCCGAGAAGGTGGCCGCCGGTTTGCGTGACGCGGGGTTCGAGATCGAGGCCCAATGGCTGTGCGGCCCCGACGAGGAGGTTCCACAGGCGTTCCTCTTCGCGCGCCGCCCGGGCTGAGAGCCGACCTCACATCCCAGACCGACCACGGTGACGGCCAGGGCGGATCAGGCGGTGATCCTTCCCGGACGGAACGTCGCAGCGGCGTGATCCGTAACGATTCGATTCGACGTGCCACGCCCGAACGGCCGGTGACGCGGCCTCACCCACCGGTTTGTAGACGTTGGTTGACAAACTCGTTCCGCCCCACTACCTTGTAGATCACAATCTACAAACCCGGGAGATGGGGCGCCACATGGTGAAGGAGATGCTCGGCGTGGCCGACATCGCGGTGCTGTTCAACGTCGAACCGAAGACGGTCAGCATGTGGCGGCTGCGCTACGGGGACTTCCCCGAACCCGACGTCACCGTCGGCGGCACGGCGGGCTGGGACCCGGAGAGGGCGGAGGAACTGCGGGTCTGGGAGAGCCGCCGCCCCGGGCAGGGCCGCCGCACGATGCTCGCCCAGCACGTGCAGGAGACGGTCCGCCGCACGTTCATCTTCCGGTTCCTGCGCCCCGACGACCTCGCCTCGGCGCCGATCGACTTCCCGGGCGTCAGGTACGAGGACGGGCGACTCGCCGACGGCATGCAGACCGAGGCGGCCGCTTACCTGATCGGTGCCCTGCGCGACCAGGGCTGCGAGATCGTATTCCAGGATCCGGCTACCGACCCGGTACAAGCGGTGCGACGCGTGCTGTGGGACCGCTGGAGCCCGGCCGAGGTCGGAGAGAACGAGTTCATCGGTCGGCTGTTCGACGACAACGGACGGCTCTACCACGGCTGCACCGCCTTCGACGCCGCCGCCTACACCCTGCAACGACTCGCCGCACTCGGTGGCGAGGTCCGCTCCATGCTCTGAGACGCACTTCGAGGCCGGGACGGCGCGCGGACAACCCCGGACCGCAGAGAGACGCCCGCCAAGGGGCACACCTGTACCGCGGGCCGGTTCACACGAGCGGGCTCAGCCGATCAACGCGGCCATCGACATCACGGAAAGTAAGGCTTCATTCACTCTCGCCGGCACCGGCGCCCGCGCGCGCCGGTGCGGCATCTTCCTGGAGGTAAGAGTTCGTGGACACATCACCGCACCACATCGCACCGGCCGACGGCCGGTTGGGTGTCCTCTTCGTGGGGCTCGGAGCCGTGGCGTCGACCGTCATCGCCGGCGTCGAGCTGATCCGCCGAGGTCTCGCCGAACCCGTCGGATCGCTCGCCCAGATGGGCACCATCCGCCTCGGCGACCGCGCGCCCCTCATCCGCGACGCCGTGCCACTGGCCGACCTCGACCGGCTGGTGTTCGGCGCCTGGGACCCGATCCCCGACACCGCCTACGAAGCCGCCGTCAAGTGCGGCGTGCTCGACCGGTACACCCATGTGGAGCCGATCGCGGCGGCACTCGAAGCGGTCGCACCCATGCCGGCCGCCTTCGACCCGGAATACGTGCGGCGGATCAAGGGCACCAACGTCAAGCCCGAGACCCGCAGGCGCGACCTCGCCGAGGCCCTGCGTCGCGACATCCGCGACTTCAAGGCGGCGCACTCCTGCGACCGGATGGTGGTGATCCTGTGCGCCTCCACCGAGGTCTTCACCGAACCCGGCCCGGCTCACCAGAGCCTGCGGGCGTTCGAAGCGGCGCTCGACGCCGACGATGCGAGCGTCCCACCCTCGATGCTCTACGCATACGCGGCGATGAAGGAGGGAGTGGCGTTCATCAACGGGGCGCCCAGCCTCACCGTCGACGTTCCGGCGATGACCGAGCTGGCCGAGACGGCGGGAGTACCCGTCGGCGGCAAGGACTTCAAGACGGGACAGACGCTGGTGAAGACCGCGCTGGCACCGATGTTGAAGGCCCGCATGCTGGGGCTGTCAGGGTGGTACTCGACCAACATCCTCGGTAACCGCGACGGTGAGGTCCTCGACGACCCCGACAGCTTCCGCACCAAGGAGAAGACGAAACTCGGGGTACTCGAACACATCCTGGAACCCGACCTCCACCCCGAACTCTACGGCGACTTCCACCACAAGGTACGCATCAACTACTACCCGCCTCGCGGTGACGACAAGGAGGGCTGGGACAACATCGACATGTTCGGATGGCTCGGCTATCCCATGCAGATGAAGGTCAACTTCCTGTGCCGGGACTCGATCCTGGCCGCCCCCCTGGTACTCGACCTGGTGCTGTTCACCGACCTCGCCCAACGGGCGGGACTGACGGGGGTACAGGACTGGCTGTCGCTGTACTTCAAGAGCCCGCAGGAGACACCCGGTGTCCCTCCCGAGCACGACCTGTTCAGACAGCAGGCCGACCTGAAGAACACACTCCGCCGGCTCCTGGGCGAGGACCGGGTCGCCCACTCGGAGGGCCACGACGACTGACCTCACACGCGCGTGCCCGTCACCGACGGGCACGCGCCACACCATCACGGGCGGTTCCGGTGCTTCGCAGGGCGGATGTGCCCGGGGCGGGCACTCGGTGATACTGAACCCGTGGAGTACGTGTCGAGAGTGCCGCGACCTCCGCTGGACGGGCTGATCGACGACCTCTACTACCTGGAAGGCGCGCCGCCCTACGCCCGGCTGACGTTGCCGCCGATGCCGTCGGCGCTACTCATCGTCAACCTGGGAGCGCCGTTCCGCATCCGCGCCGGCACCGACGCCGAGGCCGCCGAATACGCCGACGGGTGCGTCATCACCACACCCACCCGCGCGTTCGAGTTCCACTACCCACACCCGACCCGCTCGGTCGGCGTGCACTTCACGCCGTGGGGACCAGCGCCGTTCCTGTCGATGCCCGCGGCGGAACTGCGCGACCGGCCGGTGACCCTGGAACAGGTCTGGGGCCGGGCCGCCACCGCCGAACTCCGAGACCGGTTGGCCGTCGCGAATCGACCGCCGGAGATGCTGACGCTTCTGGAAGGGGAACTGCGGCGACGGCTGCGCGACACGGCCGGCCTGGGACTGGTCCGGCACACGAGCCGCGTCATCGCCGCGACCGGCGGGGCGGTCGCGATCGGCGACCTGAGGACTTCCGCTGGTGTCAGCAGCACCCACCTGGCACAGCGGTTCAAGGAACTCATCGGTGTCACTCCGAAGCGGTTGGCCCGCACCTACCGCTTCGCCGCCACCGTGTTCTCGATCGACCCCGCGCGACCGGTCGACTGGGCCGAACTCGCTGGCAACGCGGGCTACTTCGATCAGGCACACTTCGGCCACGAGTTCCGGGCGTTCACCGGGCTCACACCGACCCGGTACCTCGAAGTGCGGCAGCGGTTCCTACGCGAACATCCCGGCCACATACTGGACGGTTGGCCACTGCCGGCCGATTGTTTTCTTACAAGACCCATGGCCGAGCAGGTACTAGGTTGAGGGGCACACCAAGACGAGGGAGGGTCCGTGGGCGAGGTGGTCATGTACGGCTCGGTGTCGGTGGACGGTTTCGTCGCGGACGAGAACGACCGGCCCGGACCGCTGTTCGAGTGGTTGACCGGCGGTGACGTCCCGTTGGACGAGAGCGGCGAGATCAAGGTCTCGCAGACGTCCTATGACTACACCCGGCCCTACTGGGACCGGATCGGGGTGACGATCGCCGGACGGCACGTCTTCGACATGACGGACGGCTGGGGAGGTGAGCCTCCCGGCGGGATCGCGCACGTGGTCGTCGTGACGCACCGGCCGCCGCCCGAGGACTGGGACCCCGAGGCGCCGTTCCACTTCGTAGACGGCGTCGAGGCGGCGGTGGCAAGGGCCCAGGAGCTCGCGGGTGACCGCATCGTCGAGGTCGCCGCCGGCGACGTCGGTGGCCAGGTGCTCGCCGCGGGCCTGGTCGACGAGGTACGCATGGACGTCGTGCCCGTCGTGTTCGGATCCGGTAAGCGCTACTTCGGGTCGGTCGACGCGCAACACCTTCTGGAGGACCCCGACGTGGTGATCCAGGGCGACCGCGTACTCCACCTGCGCTTCCAGGTACGCCGCTGACCCAGCGGACACGTGTGGGAGGTCACGAAACACGTTGCCACCGATCGCGCGGCCCGCTTACCGCGATCGAGGGCAAGGGCGAAGGGACACTGCGACTCGCCTCCGAGTGATCGTGAAACGATCGACACCACCTTCTGGTGGGTGCTCTCCCGAACCTGCGTACTGGGAGGACTCGTGGCCCGGAGGCGCGGACGCCTTCATTGAATCGGATGCAGACTTCACGATGCCGGCCATGATCGATCAACCATCGGCTACGCGATCTGCGAGAAGGATTCTCGACGCGGTCGGTCGGCAGAGTCGAGCGCGTCAACTCATGGATCGGCCACCTGGTCTTCGCGGTGCGTCATACAACGCGAACAAGTGCCGCACTGTAGCCACCGAGCCCACTGGCACTATTTCGAGCAGATCATCCGGGAAGCCTCCCATCGGCAACGGAAGCTTTTGATCGTGGGACCAACAGAGCTGACCACGTCCGAGTGGGCGGACATCCTCGAGAGCCGGCACTCACATCGGGTGTCAAGCTTCGCCGGGGACGAGGGGGACGGTGATCTGGACCCAGATCGCCGGTCGCCGCCTGATTCGTGCGTGGCCTCGCAGTACGCGTTCAGTGGTGTCGGTGCTGGGCATGGCGGTCAGCTCAAGGCGTTCAGCCCAACGCTGATAGATCGGTCTACCCGGTGGTGGTGGCCCGGAGTCGAGGGCGGGCGGGGTGCCGAGAATGTATACACGTTCGCTGCCGTCATCCCACCGCAAAGTCCAGTCCAGTCTCGACAGATCGGTCGGTCGGCGCCAAGACATGCGAATCAACCGTGTCAGGTGCCATCTGGCCGCGACGAAGAGCGCATGCTCTGGTTCCGGGCGTAGTCGTGGATCGTCGAGGTCGTGAATCCTAACGCCATGATGCGCCATGCCCGCCAGAAACCGACTACACCGTCCACCGAGCAAAGTCGACTCCATTACCTCATCGAGATGCCGGACCTCAGACCCGACGACGGGACACAGGTGAGGAACCGGCGGAGGTTACTCCTCGACGAGGGGACGTTGGTCGTAGAGGCGGTCCAGGAGGTCTTCGGCGATCGCGTGGACGTGGGGTGTGTATTCGGTGCCGTCGACGTCGGTGGCGATTCCGCCGGTGAGGCGCACGGTCATCATGAGGTTGCCCGCCCACACGACATACAGGTAGGACAGTTCGTTATCGGTGTGCGGGCGCAGAGAGACGAAGGTGGCGCTGTATGCGTCGTTGGCGCCGGGAACGTTGTCGAGGTCCTGGTACTCACACCCGCTGTGGATCTCGCAGGCGTCGATGTCGAGGCTGCGTCGTGCCTCGAAGTTGGCGCCGTAGAGGTAGATGTTGGGGATCGGGGTCGAGACGGTGGCGCCGACGTCGAGGGAGTACCAGGCGGAAACGGGGTCGCCGTGGATGTCGGATTCGCCGGCGAACAGGATTCGGCATCCTGAGCCGATGTGGACTCCGGCGCGGTATGGGTCGGTGGGTTGGAACACCATGTGGTCGGCGCTGGTGCGTTCGCCGGTGAACTCCTCGATGCGGGTGGAGTCGATGTAGGTACACAGGTTGGTGGAGTCGAATCCGGGGTACCAGCGGGTCGTGGCGGTGTCGTGGCCGGGCAGGGGTTCTGCGGGTGGTCCCTGCTCCATGGCCTGGTCGTAGAGGCTGGGCACGACGGCGGCCGCCGGTGGCGACAGGACGGTGCCGGCGGTGATGACGGTCGCGGCGAGGACGAGGCAGGCGACCATGGTTCCGGCGGCGGTGCCGCGGCGGATGGCGATGCGGGTCATGTGTCGTTCCTGTCTGGTGTATGTGGTCATTCGACTGGCTTGCGGTCGATGATGAGTGGCAGGGCGGCGTCGTTGGCGATCAGAGCGCTGAACGGCGGGTATCGGCGGGCCGGTTCGGTCACGGCTCCGGACACCGGTTCGCCGGGATGACCTCATTCGCCCCGCTCCATGCACCCGGCACGGTCTCGGGCGTGACGTGATTGTCAACTGCCACGGCGGTGGCGGCCAAGACATTCCTGAGCGCCATCGTGCTCAGCGAAGCGACGTGTGAACCTGGTAATCCTGCGGATCATCAGGGGTATGTCCTTCCCCTTCCCGTGGAAACGGAAATGGTACTGCATGGTCACACACAGCACGACACTCCGCTTACAGTGTCCAGGACGGAAGAATCGACTCACCGTCCGCATTCCCGGTGACGAGCACATCCACACCCGCACCCGAGAACCGCTTCGCCCGATGGTCACCGTCTTGCTCCCGAACGGGCCACCGACCGGTTGCCCGCATCTGGCCGGCTTCTGGCGACGTCGGTGGCCAGGTGCTCGCCGCGGGCCTGGTCGACGAGGTACGCATGGACGTCGTGCCCGTCGTGTTCGGATCCGGTGCGTCGCAAAGCAGCACAGTGGTGCCGTCTTCGGCCAGGTGCATCAAGGGAGCAGGCGGACTACAGGATCGACGCGGCCTCCTCGACCTGCGTTGCGATGGCCGCGGCCGAATGCTCGGCGCAGATCTCCCGTGCCTGGGCCACAAGATCGAGCGCGTCGTCGCGACGGTCCTGGGCGGCGGCGATGTAGATCAGCCCGACCAGATTCGCCGCGACCCCGGCCGGCGGCCCGTGCAGGCGACGCAGCCGGTTGGACTCTTCCAAGTGCTGCCGCGCCTCCTCGAGCCGTCCCTCACGGTGAGCCACGATTCCCAAGTGCCGCGTGGCCTCGGCCATGATCCCGGCGTCATCGACTTCGGAAGCCAGCTCAAGGGCCCGCGCGAAATCCGCCTCGGCGCCCGGCAGGTCTCCTTCGATCAACTGCCGCCAGGTACCCAGCCAGAACAGGGCCTCGGCCTCGCCCCGCACCTCCCCCATCCCGCGGTACAACTCAAGCGCCCGCGAGAACAACTCCCCTTCCCGGGGGTCTTCGATTCCGTGTCGCAGGAAGCGCGTGTGGACGATCCTGCCACGGGCGAGCGCCAGATCCGCTTCGACACCGTCGAGGAGCCGGTCGGCCTCGGCCAAAGGGCCCGGTTCGCCTCCGTACACGGCGTCCCAGTACAGGCTCTTGGCGCGGGCGAGCCGATCTCCCGATTTCACAGTGCCTCCTGAGTGGATTCGCACCGCCGATGTTACCGGTGCGAGCGGTGAATCGCGGATCGGTGACCGGATAGGAGGATTACCTTCGGGCTCATCGGTACCTGACCCGTTCCGAAGACGGTTGGTCGCTTCCCGGCTCGACTGCCGCAGAGCGAGTCGTCTACCGCGTCGGTTGCCGACAAGCCACCATCGAATCCGAGTGCCTGTCGGCCTCGCATCTGGTTAGGTGGCGTACGTGGATGTCTCACGGATTACCGGCGGTGGCGTCGATGACGACGCACGTCTGTCCATACAGCTCTGCCCGGAACGAACCGAACTCATCCGTCAGGATCGGCGAGCGTTCATGACGCGAAGCGATGCGGTCGCGGCCACCGGCCTTCCGAGCCGATGAACCGGTTCTCCCGTCCCGAAGGGCCGCCGGCCGAGGTTCTGGAGGACGTGGCGGGCGTGGTCGGGGCCGAGGTCACCCTCGTCGGTCGCCTACCCGGGGGCCTCCACGTGGGCGCCATGCGCGTCGTGTTGGCCGGAACGGTACACGCGGTGCTCAAGACGGTGCCCCGGGCACACCCCGGCCACCTGGACGAGACATCGCGCGCCCGGCGAGTGGTCGAGCACATGCGCCGGCGCGGCTATCCCACCCCGGCCTGGCTCGGAGTGGGAGCCACCGCTACGCATGTATGGCACCTGATGGAGTTCGTCGACGCAGCTTCGGCGTCAGAGCTCTCCCCGTCCCTCATCGGGCAGCTCATGCAGATCATCGAACTCCAGGCCGGCCAGGTCTCCGAGCCCTACGACCACTGGTCGTACGCCTGGCGGGTCGCCATGGGCCGGGACGCGACCGTCGCCGGACCGGATGTCGTCGAGACGCCCGAGCAATCGTCGCTGCGGCGCGCCATAGCCGGGCTGCCCGGGTACTCCTCCGCGGTGTCGGCGCTGGTCGAACGCCTCCGGCGCGCATGTGCCGACGCCCCACCACCACCCGAGGCACCCGACATGGTCCATGCCGATGTCAACCCGGGCAACGTCCTGGTACGTGACGGAGCGGTGGTGGCGGTAGTGGACATCGGGTACGCGGGTAGCGGCACGCGGGCGACCGACCTCACCACCCTCTTGTGGCACACCTTCCAGGATCCGGCGCTGGACGGCGCCCGAGGCCGACTGTGGACGAAAATCCTCGACCTGGTCGGCGGGAAGGGGGCCGCGGTGCTCACGGCGACACAGATCCTCCACCAACTCGAGTTCTTCATCCGTCACGAGCGCCACGATGTCGTTTCCGGTGTGGTCTCGCGCGGCCACCGTGCCCTCGATGAACTGAACACCCTTCGCTGACCGCCGCCGGATGGAGGTGGCGCGCGCCCGGTGCCACAACGGCCTGCCGTGCCGGCCTCGGGTTGCCGCTTCCCGGCGGTCACGCTGCCGGAGCGCACAGGACCATTCAAGCTCGACCGCGAGCGACGGCGTTCCGGATACTTAATCATTGGACGGGTCGGGGATGATCGGGTTCGATCACGGCATGACCGTCTTGTTGAGTACCCCCGGTGTCGGCGACCTGGACGAAGTCGTGCGTGCGTTGGCGGAGTGGCGGCGTGAAGGCGCCCCGATGCAACTGCACCCGGGTGACGTCGGGTACTACTGGCAGTTCGGCCCGGAACGGACCGCCGCGGCGTTGCGGACGTGGCGACGCGAGGGACGGCTCGTCGGTGTCGGCCTGATCGACGGTCCCGAACTGGTGCGGCTGGCCATCCTCCCGGAAGCACATGACGACGAGGAGCTCGCCCTGCAGATGGTCGACGATGTCACGCGGCCCGATCGGGGCGTTCTGTCGGCGGGTAAGGCCCATGTCGAAGCACTCTGGCAGGGCCGATTCCGTGAGGTCCTGCAAGAGGGCGGCTGGGAGCCGGACGATCCGTGGATCCCGATGATTCGTGACCTGAGCGAACCCGTGTCCGATGGCGGCCTGCGGATCGAGGTGGTCGGCTCCGAACTCGTCGACGACAGAGTCACGGTTCACCGCAGTGCGTTCGAGGGATCGAAGTTCGACGCGCGGCGCTGGCATGCGATGGCCGCGGGCACACCGTACGCCGATGCCCGATGTCTCCTCGGGTTCAACGACCGCGGCGACGCGGTCGCGGCCACAACCGTCTGGTCGGCCGGCCCCGGCAGGCCCGGACTGCTCGAACCCCTCGGCGTGCACCGTGACCACCGGGGACGCGGCTACGGCAAGGCGATCGCGGTCGCCGCCGCGGCGGCCCTGCGTGACATGGGTGCGTCCAGCGCCACCGTATGCGCCGAGGCCTCCAACACCGCGGCCGTCACCACATACCGCTCCGCCGGATACCAGCCCCGACCGGCGGTGCGAGACCTACGCCGAGTCGGCTAGAGCGCCCGGTAAAGCGCTGCGGTCCAGCGGCGCGAACGGCTCGTCCTGCGCGTCAGAGACAAACGTCGCGGTTTGGCCTGGCGCGATGCCCGAATCAGGGTCCGGGATATGGCACCGACGTGCCGAACGCGCAGTTCCTCTTGGGAGCCTCCCTGTTCAATATGGGCGATTCGCAAAACGCAGTCGGTCCGCTGCGCGAGTGCCTCGCGATGCGACCCGAACACGCGGAGGCCCACTTCGCGCTCGGCGCGGCACTCGGTCGTCTTGACCAGTTCGACGAGGCCACGGAACACGTTGCGAAGGCCGCCTCGCTCGGCGACCAGCAGGCGCTGGGCGGGCGGACCGGTGAGGAACTGAGCAAGTTCGCCGACCCGGCCGGCACCTACCGCGAGCACCTCACCACACCCCAACACTCCCGAGGCAGCACTGGCATGAGCACACAACTCCAGGACCGGAAACAATCGCCGCGCAGGACATCCGCACCCCGTCCACCGACGAGCAGATGGCCCTTGTGGTGCATGGCGCCACCCCTGCGGTCAAGGTGCGGATGGGCCGCCACTACGAAACCCGCCACAGGGCCGCCTACTCCGAATCGGTCGCCGAAATGCAGGAAGCCACGAAGGAAGCATTGGAGAGGCTTGCGTCTGAAAGCACAGGAGTAATGAGGAATGAGCCCTTCCCCCCTCCGATTCTTCGGCCACAAGCAACCAAAACGCCCGGCTGAAGCCGGCAAGCCGGCGTCCAGACGGCACCGCCGTACACATCTTCCCAAATCCCACCCGGCCTGGTGCGGGCCTGCAAGATCCACTGCCACACCACTTATGGAGGGCATGGGCGCCCTGCACAAGCCGGATACGACGGCCGAGGAGCTCAACCGGCCAGACACAATCACGTGAGTCCCAGCGGCCCGTGGAGCTGTGCCGAACCCGGTGTTCCTCCAATGCAGGACAACACCAGGTCCGAGGGCATCAGCCATGGCCGGTCCCTCTTCGATATTGAACGTGCCCAACCCTTCCGCCGGGGTGGATCGGTGGTGCTGCCTTGTTGGTGTGGGCGGTAGATTGGTTTCATGTCCTTGCCAGCGGGTTTGAGCGTGGATTTGGGTACCTCTCACACGGTGGCGGTATTGCGGGGGCGGAACGGCGCGGTGAGCCCGTTGCTGTTCGATGGATCGCCGTTGCTGGTGTCGGCGGTGTACGCCCGGCCTGACGGAACACTGTCCGTTGGGCGGGACGCGGTGCATTCGGCGCGGTTGGCGCCGGAGCGTTTCGAGCCGCATCCCAAGCGCCGCATCGATGACGGTTCCGTGTTGTTGGGCGATGCCGAGATCAGTGTGCAGGCGATGTTCACGGCGATCTTGGAGCGAGTGCGAGACGAGTGCGTTCGGGTGACAGGCTCTCTGCCTCCGGTAACGCTGACTCATCCGGCCACATGGGGGCCGGTCCGGCGTCAGGTCCTCGTCGACGCGGCCGACGCGGCGGGGACGGCGGTGTCGCGGTTGGTGCCCGAACCGGTGGCCGCAGCCGGCTACTTCGCTGAGCGGCAGGCAACCGACATGGCGGTCGGTTCGGCCATCGTGGTCTACGACCTCGGTGGTGGAACCTTCGACATCTCGGTGGTGCAGCGGATCGCCTCGGGTTTCGATGTCCTGGCCGCCGACGGCGCGGCGGATGTCGGTGGTGTGGACGTCGACCACGCCCTCATGACGCATCTGGGTCTGCCTCACCGCGAAAGCACACAGTGGTCCCGCTTGCTGGCTCCTCAGACACCCGATGAACGTCGGCAGCGTCGGCACTTCCTCGACGACGTCCGCTCCGCCAAGGAACGCCTCTCCCGCGACAACCAGGTCAGTCTGCTGATTCCACTGGTCGAGAAGGAAGCGCACCTCACCCGCGACGAACTCGAGGTGCTCGCCCGACCGCTCATCGACAAGACCGTGCGACTCACGCAGGCTCTGATTCGTGCGAGCGGTGCGGATTCCTGCGACATCGCCGGACTGTTCCTTGTGGGCGGGGCATCCCGAATGCCTCTGGTCGGGACGCTTCTGCATCGAGCCACCGGTATCGCTCCCACGGTCATCGAACAACCCGAGACCGTCGTCGCCTACGGAGCCATTCCCGTCGACCACGCCGCCACCCACCACCGCACTCCAAGACCCCAGCCGCGTCCTCGACCGGTTCCCTCGGGCACCTCAACACAGGCAGTACCGCGACCCGTACGAGCGCGCGTCGCCCTGCCGGTTCAGTCCGCTCGGATTGTGGATTCGGTCCTGCGGGACGAGCTGGCCCTGGAGGAGGAAAGGGGCTACTTGACCGACGCAATGTCGGCTGCGATGAAGCTGCTGGCTCGGTCTGATCCAAAAGGTGCCGTCGAGCGGGTCCGGACCTTGAATCGTGAAGAGCTGATCAATCACGTCTTCGTGGCCTTGGCCGATGACGCGGAGGCGATGACCGACGCGCTCGACGCCATCCCCGGGGACCACCCTGCCCGGGCCGGCGCCTTGTTCAAAGCGGCTCTGGTCATCGCACCGAGGTCCCCGGAGACCGCGGCAAACCTTTTCGAGGAATGCGATCATGTGCTTCATTCGACCCCGGACCCCACCAGAGAGACCGCGATCGATCGGCTGAGGAATGCCGCCGTCTGGAGCGCTGCCGCCGATGAGACGCACGAACGCCGCCTCCTGGCAACTCGTGAACGGAATGAGCACGGCGGATACCGCGCACTATGCGCGGCGATCCGTCCGCTTGCCGCCACCGACCCGGCCCGGGCGGCACGCGTCCTCCCGTCTGCCATCGCGCTGGCGCAGAGCGCAGCAGACATCGAAAAGGACGGTTACGACCTAACATCCATGGTGAGCTGGGTCAGCGTGGTCGACCTGCCACACGCCGAAGCACTCTGCCAGAACATGACGGATCCCGGAGATCATGTTCACGCGTTGACCTTGCTCGCCCGGGTGACGGAGAACCCCGAACAGGCCAGACTCCTGTCAGCCGAAGCCGAGCGGCGATTCCCGCTCATGCAGGAACACCAACAACAGCGGGGGTTTCAACAGCTCGTCGAGACCTGGGCGGTCACCGATCCCGGGCGAGCCGAGTACCTTCTCGCCAACCCGCTTCACGGCGAACCGTTCAACCGGTGGGTCATGCGATCCCTCGTCGACGAACTGGCCGCCGCTCATCCGGTACGCGCTGCACAGCTCTACCGGCTGATCCCCGACGAACATGCCGAGTCGGCCATTGACCTGACTGAGGACCTCCTCGACATCGACGTCCAGGCTGCCGAGCGGACCGCACATTCGACTCACGGACGCCTCGACGACTGGGAGTTCGCCATGGCAGACCTGGTCGAGCGCTTCGCGAAGGTGGACCTGGCGGCCGCCGAACGACTCGCCACACGTCTCTCCGACGAGATATCTGCCCCTAAACTGGCGCTGGCCAAGGGTTGGGCTCCCAGCAATCCCGAACGCGCGGAACGTTGGGCTCGCGCCATCACGGGATACGCGAGTGAAGCCAAGGTCATTTGCGCACTCGCCTCAGTCGCATCCGGATACGCCGAAAACACCCCCAAGGCGGCAGGTCGCCTTCTCAGGGAAGCCACACAGATGGCGAGCGAGTTGCAGGATCGCTGGCTGCCGGAACCGCTCATCGCCATCGGAGCGGCGGCGGCCCGCATCGACCCGGCAACCGCCACCTGTGTCCTCACCCAAGCCGAGCGCCTCATTCAGTCGAAAAGTGGAAGATACCGCGACCGCCTCCGCGCGGACCTCGCCCAAGCATGGATACCGATCGATCGTGACCGCGCCGAACACCTGGCCCGATCACTCCCCAAGGACAACCATTACCGCAACAGCATCCTGGTCGACATCGCCGTGCAAGCCGCACGCCACCATGGCGTGTCAATGCCATCACCATGCTGAGCCACCCATCGCTGTCAACGTCGCCGACGTCTTCGGCTTTGTCGCCTACTGACACCGCCCGACCGACGCCGTCCAGGCGGCAGATCCCCAGGACACCACATCCCGCCGTACAGACGTCGTGACGGCCAGGAGTAGCCCACGGGAGAAGGCCGATCCTCACCCCCACCAGCCGCGGATGTCGACCGACCGGTTGCAGCGATCCGTAGGCGACTTCGACGGGCAGGATCGGCTTGACTCAGTGCGCGCCGTGGGCGGCGTCGGCCGACACCGGAGCCGTGAACGGCGACTCGACGGCCGCAAACTCAAATGTCTGCGGCAGGTTCCTTACCCGGCCACCGACGCCAGCATCACCCGATGCCTCACCACTGCCAAGCGCCGAATTTACAGCCGCCACGGGTCGAACTTGGCAGCCCTCTCGTCTCAATGTCTCACGTAAGACACCCAGTGAGACATTGAGACGTTCTCCTGAGACATCGGCGCGGCCGTCCGTCAACCCGTGAGGCATCTCGTGGGACAGGCTGTCTCGCGGCCATAAATATCGTGAGACACGGCGCTGCCCGCACCAGCTCGATGCGGGCGGCGAGTTGGTGCCGAGCTACAGGCCCAGCAGCAGTACCAGGTCAACGTCCAGCCGCCGCATCATCACCGAGGGCGCGGAACTCTGGACACGGCGTTCACGACCGAAGACTAGGCACTCTTTGAATCGATAGGCCCTCAATTAGGCCCGAAACCCCTGGCGGCTTGGCCGTCAGGGGTTTTTGCTGGTGGACGATACTGGGATTGAACCAGTGACCTCTTCCGTGTCAGGGAAGCGCTCTCCCGCTGAGCTAATCGTCCGGGAAATCTCCGAGGTGGAGACGGGATTTGAACCCGTGTACGCGGCTTTGCAGGCCGCTGCCTCGCCTCTCGGCCACTCCACCGCGGGCCTGTGCCGTACGGCTCGGCCTCCGAGCGGACGACGGGGTTCGAACCCGCGACCTTCACCTTGGCAAGGTGACGCGCTACCAGCTGCGCTACGTCCGCATTTCGTGTGCTTCTGCGGTTTTGCTTCCCGCTTCGGCAACGGAGAGAACTTTAGCTCACTCCCTCCACGAGTGCCAAACGGGGGGGTGCCCTTTTCGTGTCGGGCGGGTCGGAGGCGCTGTTCAGGCGTCACACCCGGCGGCGACAATGGCGGGATGCCAGGACTCGCCAGCACCACCGTCAACTCCCCCATCGGCCCGGTCGGAGTCGTCTGTTCACCCGCCGGTGTGCGCCGGGTCTCGTTCGGCCCGCTGCCCGACGCCGACGTGCCACCCGGCCCCGCCTCGCCGGACGCCGCCGCGCATCTGGCCTCGGTGTGCCGGGAGCTGACGGAGTTCTTCGCGGGCGCGCGCACCCGGTTCGACACGCCGGTCGACTGGTCGCTCAGTGACGGGTGGCCGCTCACGGTCCGCCGCCGCCTGTTCGAGGCGGTAGGTTACGGCGAGACCGTCAGTTACGGCGGGCTCGCCGCGCTGGCGGGTCGCCCGGACGGCGCCCGGGCCGTGGGCGGGATCATGGCGGGCAATCCCGTACCCGTGGTGGTGCCGTGTCACCGGGTCGTCGCCGCGGACGGCGGTATCGGGGGCTTCGCCGGCAGTGGGGGCCGCATGGTGGAGACGAAGCGGCGGCTGCTGGAACTGGAGGGGTCGGCCCCTCCCACGCTGTTCTAGGGCGCGTCGTTGCCGGGTGTGCGCGGCACCGGTGCGAGACGGGGACCGTGTCGCACCGGTCGGCCCGGTTCGGCGTGGGTGGTGCCCGACTCCTCCGGTGGGGAGGGCACAATCGTGCATCAGATCGATCGCCTGTGGAGGGGAAACTGTGAGCACCGAGATTCACCAACGGATCGCCTCGGAACTGGGGGTCGCCGAACGCCAGGTGCGGGCGGCGGTCGACCTGCTCGACGGCGGCGCCACGGTGCCGTTCATCGCGCGGTACCGCAAGGAGGCGACCGGCACTCTCGACGACGCTCAGCTCCGCACTCTCGACGAACGGCTCCGCTACCTGCGTGAGATGACCGAGCGACGGGACGCGATCCTCCAGTCGATCGACGAGCAGGGCAAACTCACCGGGGAGCTGAAGGCGCAGATCCTGGCCGCCGACACCAAGGCGCGGCTCGAGGACCTCTACCTGCCGTACAAGCCGAAGCGGCGCACCAAGGCGCAGATCGCCAGGGAGGCCGGCCTGGAGCCGCTGGCGACCCGGTTGCTCGCCGACCCCGACTTGATTCCGCAGCAGATGGCGGCGGACTACATCTCGCCCGACAAGGACGTGCCGGACATCTCGGCGGCCCTGGCCGGTGCCCGCGCGATCCTCACCGAGCGGTTCGCGGAGGACGCCGACCTGCTGGCGGAGTTGCGCGAGCGGATGTGGTCGTCGGGCCGGGTGACGGCGAAGGTCCGGGAGGGCAAGGAGACCGAGGGCGCCAAGTTCTCCGACTACTTCGACTTCGCGGAGCCGTTCACGAGTCTTCCCAGCCACCGCGTACTGGCGTTGTTCCGTGGTGAGAAGGAGGAGGTGCTTCAGCTCTCGCTGGAGACGTCCGACTCCGACGCTCCGGAGGCCGGTCCGGACCAGTACGAACGGGCCATCGCGGCGCGGTTCGGCGTGTCGGATCAGGGCCGGCCGGGCGACCGTTGGCTGTTGGACTCGGTGCGGTGGGCGTGGCGTACCCGGATCTCGGTGGGCCTGTCGGTCGACACGCGGGTGCGGTTGTGGCAGGCGGCCGAGGAGGCTGCGGTCGAGGTGTTCGCGTCGAACCTGCGGGATCTGCTGTTGGCGGCTCCCGCCGGCACCCGCGTCACCATGGGCCTGGACCCGGGCTACCGCACCGGCGTCAAGGTCGCGGTGGTCGACGCCACCGGGAAGGTCGTGGACACGGCCACCGTCTACCCGCACAAGCCGCAGGGGCGGTGGGACGAGGCCCTGGCGACGTTGGGGGCACTGGTCGTCCGGCACGGCGTGGAGCTCGTCGCGATCGGCAACGGCACCGCGTCCCGGGAGACGGACAGGCTGGCCGGTGAGCTGGTGCGGCTGGTCGAGGGGAAGAAGCCGATCAAGGTGACGGTGTCGGAGGCGGGGGCCTCGGTGTACTCGGCGTCGGCGTACGCGTCGCGGGAACTGCCGGATCTGGACGTGTCGTTGCGTGGCGCGGTGTCGATCGCGCGGCGGCTGCAGGACCCGCTCGCGGAGTTGGTGAAGATCGACCCGAAGTCGATCGGGGTGGGCCAGTACCAGCACGACGTGGCGGAGGCGAAGCTGTCCCGCAGCCTGGACGCGGTCGTGGAGGACTGCGTCAACGGTGTCGGCGTGGACCTGAACACCGCTTCGGCTCCGCTGCTGGCCCGGGTGTCGGGCATCAGTCAGAGCCTCGCGGACAACATCGTCGCCCACCGGGACTCGGTGGGGGCGTTCCGGTCGAGGCAGGCGTTGAAGGACGTGCCGCGGCTGGGGCCGAAGGCGTTCGAGCAGTGCGCGGGCTTCCTGCGGATCCGTGGCGGTGACGACCCCCTGGACGCGTCAAGTGTCCACCCGGAGGCGTACCCGGTGGTGCGGCGCATGGCGGAGACCGCCGGTGGCGACGTGTCGGGGCTGATCGGCAACTCGCGGGTGCTCACCCGGTTGCGGCCGACGGATTTCGTCGACGACACGTTCGGGCTGCCCACCGTGACGGACATCCTCGCGGAGTTGGAGAAGCCGGGACGGGACCCGCGCCCGGGGTTCAAGACCGCGGAGTTCGCCGAGGGCGTCGAGAAGCCCTCGGACCTGACGGTGGGGATGGTCCTGGAGGGCACCGTCACCAATGTGGCGGCGTTCGGCGCGTTCGTGGACATCGGGGTCCACCAGGACGGTCTGGTGCACATCTCCGCGATGTCGAACCGGTTCGTGTCGGATCCGCGTGAGGTCGCCAAACCCGGTGACATCGTGAAGGTGCGGGTGCTGGAGGTCGACGAGGCGCGTAACCGGATCTCGTTGACGATGCGCTTGGACGACAAGGTGGAGAAGCCGGCCGAGGGTGACCGCGACCGGGGCGGCCGAGGCGGCGACCGTCGCCGCAAGGGTGACGGGAACCAGCGCGGCGGTAAGCCGGGGCGTCAGCAGCGTCGTCCGGAGCCGCAGGGGGCGATGGCGGAGGCGTTGCGCCGCGCCGGGTTGGCCTGACGCTCGTGCGGGTGTGCCGTCCGGCCGGGCGGCACGCCCCGGGCGGGCCGCGCGTGTGTCGTTCGCCCGTGGGTCGGCACCGCCGCGTGGATCCGGGATCCGATGCCGGGCCGGACGCTCGTGGTGGTCCGCACACCCGCGGTGAATCGCTTGTGGACATCCGTCGTGGGGCGGCCCTGGTTCGCCTGCTGCCCGGTCGTACGCAGGTGTCCGCCGCACGGCGAACGGTCGGTGCGGTGCCGGTCAACGGTAGGTGCCGGACCGGAACTCGGTGAGGTAGGGCTGGTAGGCGGCCGCGGCGCCCCCGGAGCTGAGGACGTCGTAGGCGTCGGCGGCGATGTCGGCCTGTTGTTCGGTGTTGAAGGCGGACAGTCCGTTGCCGGCGGCGGTGTTGCGGATAAGGGCGGGTTCTCCGCCGTAGTCGTAGACGCCCCGGACGGCGTGGTACAGGGTGGTGGCGAGTGAGACGCCGCGCGCGTACTGCCAGGAGTGGCCGAGTTCGTGGATCAGCCAACGCAGACCGGGACCTCCGCCGGAGAGGGTTCCGGTCGGGAAGTTGATCTGCCACGGGGTGGTGCGGGCGTATCCGCCGATGCCCATGATGGGGGCGTCCTCCAGGACGATGTCGTCGTAGGCGAGGCTGCCGCCGTAGACGCTCGTGGCGGCGGCGCGTTCGGTCTGGGTGAGGCCGCGCCGGGTCTGGACGTCGAGGTTGTCGTGGGTGTCGCTGATGGTGGTGTCCCAGATGATGCCGGGGATGTAGCTGAGTTGCCGGTCGGAGTAGAGGGTGACGCGGTGTCCGTCCAACAGGTGGGTGGCCATCTCGTCGGCGCGGGCGAATCGGGCGGTGCGAAGGGCGGCGGTGATCTGGGCGTGGGTGGCGCCGTTCGACCAGAAGTGCCGGAGGTGACGGACGGTGCGGTGGCCGATGTCCCCGGAGGTGATGAGGGCGCGTAGGGCGGCCTCGATGGCGGGTGCGTCGGCGGTGGTGGTGTGGAGGATCGGCGGCGCCTGCGGCATGGTGGCGGTGACGTCGAGGTGTTCGCGGGTGTAGGCGGCGAGGTCACGTTGCACCATGAGTCCGGCGACCGCCGAGTTGCCCGCGTTGCGTTGCAGTCGGTGGAGTCCCGGTTCCGGTGGGGCGGCGGCGGGTCGGCGCCGTGGGGGTTCGGTGGCCGCGTGCTCTGTCGCCAGCAGGCTCATGGGTCCACGTTATGGGCCCCGCGACGGCGATCGGATGCCCGTGAGGGCGGCCGTGTGGGCGGTTCAGGCCGCCGTGGCGTGTTCCCTGTCGTACGCGATGCGCGCCTGGATGATGTCCGGTTGGTGGCGTTCGGCCCACTCGGTGAGGCCGACGAGGTGCCGGTACAGCTCGCGGGCGCTGTCGGTGGCGGTGTACTCGACCTTGGGGGGAACGGTGGGGTAGACGGTCCTGACGAGTAGGCCGTCGCGTTCCAGGTTCCGCAGGGTGAGGGTGAGCATTCGGCGGCTGATGCCGGGGATGTTCCGTTCGAGCTCGGTGTAGCGGACGGGTGCCTTGGTGGCGGCGATCAGGATCGAGACGGCCCATTTCCCGGCGACGCGGTCGATGACCTGGACGATGGGGCATGCCTCGGACTGCAGGGGTGAGTGCGGGGTGGCCATGCGGTCGCTCCTATCGAAGACGCGGGTCACAGTGGTGCGGATCTCATCGGCCGGTGATGCCCGGCGGGCCTGGAGAGGTACACGGATGTGCCCCCTGGAACACGAAAGTGCCTTCTTCCGCCTTCACCGATTGGAACACAGGATGTCCTCGGGCACAAATCGTGCCCCGTTGAGTGAGGGGACCGTCATGTCGTACTTCTCCGCCGCCGCTGATCTACGCCGCCGGTGGCTCGCCGTCCTGGTGCTGAGTGCGGCCCAGGTGATGATCGTGTTGGATCAGAACATCGTGAACGTGGCGCTTCCGGCCATCCGGGACGATCTGGGGCTGTCGCCGGGGAATCTGGTGTGGACGGTCAACGCCTATGTGATTCCGTTCGGGGGCCTGCTGCTGCTGGCTGGCCGGTTGGGGGATCTGATCAGCCGCAAGTACGTGTTCCTGGCCGGATTGGCGCTGTTCAGCGCGGCGTCGCTGTGGGCGGGGTCGGCGGACGACCAGACCGGTCTGTTGCTCGCCCGGTTCGTGCAGGGCGTCGGTGGGGCGGTGACCTCGGCCGGGCTGCTCGGGATGGTGGTGACGTCGCTGCCGGAACCCCGGCATCGGGCCAGGGCGATCGGGGTGTTCGGTTTCGCCTCCGCCGGCGGAGGCGCGCTCGGTACCGTGGTGGGCGGCGTCCTCACCGACGCGTTGAGTTGGCACTGGATCTTCTTCATCAACGTCCCGATCGGCGTGGTCGTCGGGGTGATGGCGTGGCGGCTGCTTCCGGTCGATCGTGGTGTCGGAGTGCGCGCCGGCGCCGACGTCGTCGGTGCCGTGCTGGTGACCGCCGGTGTCGTCCTCGGGGTGTACGCACTGATCAACGCCGAGTCGCAGGGCTGGGGCTCGGCGGTCACCCTCGGCGGCGGCGCGGTGTCGGTGGTGTTGCTGACCGGGTTCGCGTTGCGGCAACGGTTCGCGACGACTCCGCTGGTTCCGACGCGGGTGCTGCGGTCGCGCAACGTGGTGGGCGCGAACCTGGTGCAGGCGTTGATGGTGGGCGCGCTGTTCGGCTTCATGTTCTTCACGGTGCTGCACCTGCAACAGGTGTTGGGTTTCTCCCCGCTGATCGCGGGGCTGGCGTTCCTGCCGGCTCCGGCCGTGATCGCGGTCGTGTCCATGACGGTGGCGCCGAGGCTGATGCACCGGTTCGGGGCACGCCGGACGACGTTGACCGGCCTGCCGATCCTGGCCGCCGGTTTCGTGATGCTGGCTCAGGTCTCCCCCGGCCTCGGCTACGAGGTCTCGGTCGGTCCGGCGATGGTGGTCATGGCGTTCGGATTCGGGATCACCATGCCGTCGCTGATGTCGCTGGCCATGTCGGATGTCGCCGCCGAGGACAGCGGCGTCACCTCGGGCCTGTTCAACACGACGCAGCAGGTGGGCGGGGCGGTCGGGCTGGCCGTACTGTCGACACTGGTCGGTGCGCGCACCGAGGCGCTTCGGGCCGAGGGGGTCGCCGAGGCGGCGGCACTGGCGGGCGGTTACCGGGCGGCGTTCTGGCTGGGCGGCGGGTTCGTCGCCGTAGCCTGGCTCATCGCCGGCCTGCTACTGCGCGCCGCCCCCGCCGGGCGTGAGTCCCGGCCGGTGGCCACACCCGCCTGACGTACGACGTTCCGCCCGGCACCGCGCGGTGCCGGGCGAGACGTCGGGTCACGGGAAGACGGTGATGTCGGCCGGGGCCTCCGACGACGGCGGGACCCGGAAGTGCTCCAGCGTGAACTTCATGATGTCGCCGAACGCCTCACCGGTGACGGCGCCGCCACCGCCGCCGGGGGTGTAGGCGAACACCGCGACGGTGTAGCGCGGTTCGTCGGCGGGCGCGAAACCGACGAAGTTGGCGACCTCGCCGGGCGCGTACTCGTTGTCCTTGGTCAACAGGCCGGTACCGGTCTTCCCCGCCACGAGGTAGTCGTCGAGCCTGGCGGCGGTTCCCGTGCCGTCGGGTACCGCGACGGGCCCCTGCAGCAGGTACTGCAGGTCCTTCGCGGTCTCGGTGGAGAACAGCCGGTGGGTCTGCGGCGTCTGGTAGGGCGACAGGTCGCCTTCGGCGTCCACGGTGCCCTTGATGAGGGTCGGTTGGATGTAGACGCCGTCGTTGGCGATGGCGGAGTATCCGGCGGCCATCTGCAGTGGGGTGACGGCGACGCCGTGGCCGATCGGGATGGAGCCGTAGCTGCTGCCGCTCCAGTTCTCGGGCGGCTGCACCAGTCCGGCGGCCTCGGCGGGCATCCCGATCGCGGTGGGCGATCCCAGGCCGAACTTGAGCTGGTAGTCGTACAGGGTCTGGGCGCCCAGCTCGTCGGCGAGCATGATGGTGCCCACGTTGGACGAGTGCGCCAGGATGCCGCCGATGCTCATCGGACGTTCCACGTGGTAGTGGCTGTCCTCGAAGCGGACGTCGCCCTTGTGGGTGTAGGGCGCGACGGTCAGTTGTGTGTCGGCGTCGATGACGCCCTCCTCCAGCGCGGCTCCCACGACGAGTGCCTTGTGGCTGGAACCGGGATCGACCACCGCGGCCGTCGCCCAGTCGATCCGGTCCTCGGGTTCGTAGTCGCCGGGGTCGGCGGCGTCGTAGGTGGGTGCGCTGGCCAGGGCGACGATCTCACCGGTCGCGGAGTCCATGACCACCGCCGCGCCGAACTCGGCGTCCTTGGCGGCGACGGTGTCGGCCAGGATGCGCTGCACCTCGTACTGCAGGTCGGAGTCGATGGTCAACTGGAGGTCGTCACCGGGTTGGGCGGGTTCCTCACGGTAGTAGCCTCCGGGGATGCGTTGGCCGCTGGCGCTCTTCTCGTACCGGCGTTCCCCGTCGACTCCCTTGAGGATGCCCTCGCATCGGGCCTCCAGGCCGTACAGTCCCTCGCCGTCGGTACCGACGAAGCCGATGATGTTGGCCGCCAGGTCGTGTCCGGGGACCTCTCGCCGTTCGTCGTAGGCGACGTGGATCCCGGGCAGGTTCAGTTCCTGGATGGCGTCGCCCACCGAGATGTCCACGCCTCTGGCCAGGTACTCGAACTCCGAGTCGGTGCCGTCGCTGCGGGTGCGCGGCATCATCCGGTCGACCAGTTCCGACGCCGGGATTCCCAGCAGCGGCGTCAGCAGTTCGGCGGTCTCCTCGTGTTTCTCGACCTTCGTCGGGTCGGCGAAGACGTAGCGGGCCTCGGCGCTGAACGCGAGGAGCCGGCCGTCGCGGTCGAGGATCGCGCCACGTGAGCCGGGGATGACCTCCTCGACGAGCCGCTGGTCCAGGGCGTCGGCGGCGTAGGCGGCGGCGTCGGTCACCTGGAGTTGGATGAGCCTGCCGCCGGTGACGACGAAGATGAGCAGCATCGCGACGGTCGCGAAGCGGAGCCGCCGGTGCGGGTCGCCGATCCGGGGGAGGCGGCGTTTGATGACGCGGCGCCGGGTCGGGTTGCCGCGGGCCGCCGGTCCGCGGGGGGCCTGCCGGCTGCGTGTGTTGCGGGCCGCCGGGATACGTGCCGCCGGGGTGGCCGTGGCCACCTTGCGACGCGCCCTCTCCCGTGCCGCGGCGGTCCGGGACTGGGACTGTTTGGCGGCACCGCCCTCCACCAGTCGCAGCGCGGGCCGGAAGGCGTCGCGTTCGCTGCGGCGGGAGGTCGCGGCGCGGCGGCGCCGGTCGTCGGCGGCGTCGCGCATCGACTGTCCACGCGGGGTGTAGCGCCGCGCCGCTCCGATTCCACGGTCGGAATCGGCGCGGCGCGGGTCGCGGCGTTCGCCGGAGTCGTCTCGTGCCACCGTCAGTTACCGCCCGGGGTCGGCATCGCGAGTTCCTTGCCGTCGGGCAGCCGCAGGTAGGTGACCTCCTCGGCGGGCACCAGGCCGAGCCGTTCGGCGGCGGCGGCGAGGTTACCGGGCGCCGACAGGTCCGCCAGTTCGTCGGTCAGCTGTTGCTCCGAGGCGTCCAGTGCCGCCTGTTCGTCGCGCAGGTCCTGCAGGATGAACGCGTTCTCGTTGATGGCGGTGGTCAACACGAGCAGGCCGACGATGCCCGCCGCGATCAGGCCCAGGATGGACACGACGAAGGGTGCGCGCGCCACGGCCACCGGTTCGGGTGGCGCCACCGCCTTCCGCGGCCGCCGGACCGGGGCGGTCTGCCGCCGGGGCGGCGCGGGCGCGGGCGCGACCGCCGGTTCGGGTTCCATGACGGGCTGCAACGCCAACTGGCCGTCCGACACCGGTTGCGACGTGTCGCCCAGCAGGGCGCGCTTACGCGAGTCGGCGGCGCGGGCTCGGCGCCGCGCGCTGCGGATGATCTCGTCGGTGTCGATGTGCGGGGAGCGGGCGCCTCGGCGGCGCCGGTTCGCGTCGGTCATGTGTCATCCTCCCCAAGAGAACGTCGGCGGTCGTGGTATGGCGTATCGGGGCTTTCCGTATCGGTGGGCAGTGCTTCGGCCGCCCGCAACTTCGCGGAGGCGGCCCGGGGGTTGGCGGCGATCTCGTCCTCGGACGGCGGTAGCGCGCCCTTGGAGATCAATCGCATGGTGGGTTCGGTACCCGGCAGGTCGATCGGCAAACCGGGCGGCGCCGAGGACGTCGTCCGTGCCGCCAGTTCCCGCTTCACGATCCGGTCCTCAAGGGAGTGATAGGACAGGACTACGATGCGGCCGCCGGGAAGCAGCGCGTCGAGTGCGGCGGGGACCGCGCGGCGCAGCACGTCGAGTTCGGCGTTGACCTCGATGCGCAGCGCCTGGAACGTGCGCTTGGCGGGGTTGCCGCCGCGTCGTCTCGCCGCGGCGGGGACGGCTTCCCGAACCAGTTCGACGAGCTCGCGACTGGACCGGATGGCCGACTCCTTGCGCCGCTTGACGATGGCCTTGGCGATGCGGGGCGCGAACCGTTCCTCGCCGTACAGGCGCAGGATCCGGGACAGTTCCCGTTCGTCGTAGCCGTTGACGACGTCCTCGGCGGTGGGCCCGGTCGACTGGTCCATCCGCATGTCCAGCGGCGCGTCCTGCGCGTAGGCGAAGCCGCGCCCGGCGACGTCGAGTTGCATCGAGGAGACACCGAGGTCGAACAGGACTCCGTCGACTCCGGGGATGTCTCGTTCGGCCAGCACGTCGGGAATCCGGTCGTACACGGCGTGGACCGGCACGAAGCGTTCCCCGAACCGGGCGAGCCGGCCGCCGGCCAGGGCCAGGGCGTCACGGTCCCGGTCGACACCGAGGACGGTGAGCGCGGGGTGCGAGGACAGCAGCGCCTCGGTGTGGCCGCCGGCGCCGAGGGTGGCGTCCACGGCGACGGCGCCGGGACGGGCCAGCGCGGGCGCCAACAGCTCACACACCCGGTCGAGGAAGACCGGGATGTGAGCCTCGTGCGGCGCACCGTACTGCGTCATGACGTCCGACCCCTCATCTGTCGACTCCGAACCACTTGGACCCCATCCGCCTGCGGCTGCGCCTGACACTGGGGAAGTGGTGTCAGGTGCGTCGCGGGCGGGTGGAGACCAGGTGATTCGGATCGCCGCCTCGCCTGCTCACGGCCTCAGAGGCCGGCCGGCAGTTGTCCCTCCTCTATGTCGGCGAAGGCCTCCTCGCTCTCCTCCAGGTAGGACTGCCAACTGTCGGCGTCCCACACCTCGACCCTGGTGCTGGCGCCGATGACGACCAGCTCACGGTCCAGTCCGGCGTACTCCCGGAGGTGCGCGGGGATGGTGACCCTCCCCTGTTTGTCCGGTGTCTCGTCATGTGCGCTGGCGAAGAACACCCGGTTGTAGGCGCGCGCGGCCTTGTTCGTCATCGGCGCCCGTTGCAGTTCGTCCGCGATGCGGCTGAACTCCGGCATGGGGAAGACGTAAAGGCAACGCTCCTGCCCCTTGGTGATCACCAGCCCACCTGCCAGTTCATCCCGAAATTTCGCCGGAAGGATCAGCCGTCCCTTGTCATCAAGCCGGGGAGTGTGGGTACCGAGAAACACCGGTGTCCCTCCCCCTGGCCTGCCCGCTGACGGGTGAAAGGTGCGGCGGTGGGACCGTCGGCCCCACCAACGCGCTCCACCTTACTCCACTTCCCTCCACGGCTATAGGGCATTTCGGTGAGAGTGACCGGTACGCAGGGTCAGATCGGCTGGTCAGGGCGGGTGGCGGGAAGTGGAGCGAAATCCGCCACGGTGGCGTCAGGGCGCGGGCGTGTGGACCTGGTGTCGGCGAGCCGCCGCGGACCCGGCCCGTCGGCGGCGTATGTCAGACTTTCTCGACGGCCCCGGCTCGATGATTGCGAGGACTACGTGACCAACCTGTCGGCGCGGGCGAAGTTCGCCACCGCCATGTTGCGCACCGCCGCGACGCTGTCCAGGGTCAGCGGACGCGGCGACGGATCGGTCATCGGGGGTCGTGTGGGCTTGACGATCGAGCCCCGGCTCCTGTCGATGCTGGCGGCCGGTCGGCAGGTGGCGTTGATCTCGGGCACCAACGGCAAGACCACGACGACCCGGTTCACCGCGGCCGCGTTGGAGGCCGCCGGGCCGGTCGCGACGAACTCCTTCGGCGCCAACATGCCGACCGGGCACACGACGGCGTTGGCGAAGGCGCGTGACGCGGTCAACTGCGTGCTGGAGGTGGACGAGCACTACCTTCCCCGGCTGTTGAACGAGGCGACACCGCAGGTGATCGCGCTGCTCAACCTGTCGCGGGACCAGCTGGACCGCGCGATGGAGGTGTCGGGCCTGGCCGCGAAGTGGCGTACCGCCCTGTCGGCGGCTCCCGACGTGCCGTTGATCGCCAACGCGGACGATCCGTGGGTGACCTGGGCGGCGGGGGCGAGCAGCCGGGTGACGTGGGTCGCCGGCGGGCAACGCTGGCAGGAGGACTCCTGGGTGTGCCCGCAGTGCGGCAAGCACCTCGACAGGTACGGGGAGTTCTGGCGTTGCACCGCGTGCGGCCTGAGCCGGCCGAGCCCCCACTGGGCCGTGGAGGGTGATTCGGCGGTCACGCCGGACGGGCGGCGCATCCCACTGGATCTGCGGCTTCCGGGTCAGGTCAACCGCGCCAACGCGGTGACGGCGCTGGCGGTGGCGTCGGCGTTCGGTGTTCCGCCCGAGGCGGCCGCGCCCCGGTTGAGCGAGGTCAAGTCCGTCGCGGGCCGGTACGCGGTGGTGCGGCGCGACGGCCGCCGGGTCCGGCTGCTGTTGTCGAAGAACCCGGCCGGTTGGCTGGAGGCGTTCGACATGCTGGAGCCCCGGTGCCCGGTGGTGCTGGCGCTCAACGCTCGCGAGGTCGACGGTTTCGACACGTCGTGGATCTACGACGTGGACTTCTCCCCCGTCCAGGGCCGTCAGGTGTTGGCCATCGGTGACCGCCGGATGGACCTGGCGGTGCGGCTGGAGGTCAACGGGGTCCGTTTCGAGGTGGTGGAGGACATCGCCGCCGCCATCCAGGCGGTGCCGCCGGGCGACCTCGAGGTCATCGCCAACTACACCGCGTTCCAAGACATCCGAGCGGAGTTCGACCGTGTCAACTAGCATGCTGCGGCTGGTGTGGGTGTACCCGGACCTGCTGTCCACCTACGGCGACCGTGGGAACCTGCTGATCCTGTCCCACCGGGCGGAGTCGCGGGGCATCCTGACCGAGTCGGTCATGGTCAGGTCCGACCAGGCGCTTCCCCGGCAGGCCGACATCTACCTGATCGGCGGCGGTGAGGACGGCCCGCAGTCGCTGGCGGCCGAGAAGCTGATCGCCGACGGCGCGGTCGCCGAGGCGGCCGACGCGGGCAGGGTCGTGTTCGCGGTGTGCGCGGGTTACCAGATCCTGGGGACCTCCTTCATCGCCAGTGACCGCGAGTGCGCCGGGCTCGGCCTGCTGGACATGCGGTCGGATCGCGGCCCGAGCCGCGCGGTCGGCGAACTGGCGGGGCCGGTGAACCCGGCGTTGGGTCTTCCCACCCTGACCGGGTTCGAGAACCACGGTGGGCGTACCCACCTGGGGCCGGAGACGGCGGCGTTGGCCAACGTCAGTCACGGCATCGGCAACGACGGGTCGACCGAGGGCGCGTTCCGCGGCAAGGTCGTCGGCACGTACCTGCACGGCCCGGCGTTGGCACGCAACCCGGCGCTGGCGGACCTCCTGTTGGCGTGGGCGGTGGGCCGGGCGCCCGAGGAGTTGCCGCCGTTGGACGACCGTTGGGCCCAGCAGTTGCGGCAGGAGCGGATCGCGGCCCTGGTGTGACGGGTGTCGCGCCCGCCGGGCCGAATCGTGACCAATCCGATGGAATCGGTCATTGCGGGTGGCCAAATCCGTGACAGGCGGGCAAGATGACCGCATGGACGTTGATTCGAGCGCGGCGGACGGGTACGAGTACACGCCTCTGAGGCTCCCGTCGGACCTCGACACGCTGTCGGCGCAGGCGCAGTTGTCGGTGGCCGCCGAGTACGGCGGGTGGGAGCTGGCGCGGGTGCTGCGGTTCGCCGACGGGACCCGGAAGGTGACGTTGCGCCGGAAACCGGGCAAGCGGCTGTTGCCCGGTCTGTCCTACTAGTAGCCGTTCAGTCGTCGGCGCGGACCGTCACGCCCGCCTCCACACCACTGTGGAACGAGCGCTCGTCGAGGCGGCCGATCATGGCGTCGGCGGGGGACACCTCGAATGCCAGGTCCTCGTGGCCGTCGTCGGTGGCGGCCACGTCCAGCCCCTCCGAGACGTCGTTGACGACGACGATCCCGTCGAGGGGCGTCAGTTCCGGAACCTCCAGGCTGTGCAGTGTGCCGTCGCCGGCGTGCAGCAGCTCCAGCACCGCGTCCCCGATCCCCTGGATGGGCTGGTCGTCGCCGTCGGGGTCGGGTACCTGTTCGCGCGCCAGTTCGGCGGCGCGCAGCAGCGCCGCCGAACTGGGTACGAGGTAGTCGCGGCGTTGCCGCACCGAGATGACCGCCGGTTCGGGGTCCGGTTCCACGGCCTCCTCGACCGAGGGCTCACCGTCGGAGTCGGTGTCGAGGTCGTCGGTCCGCAGCGGTTCCAGGTCGAAGGGGGTCACCTCGTCGAAGGTGGTGCGCAGCAGTTCGTCGTACTCGTACGCGGAGTTGTTGAACGCCACGTAGGCCCGCCACACCGATTCGTCGTCCACACGCCCCTCGGCGGCGCGCACCTCCTCCAGGTGCCGCCTCGCCGCCGCGATCATGACTTCGAGCGCGTCGGTCAGTTCATCGGTCATAGGGCCGCCCCCACTAGCTGTTGGACAGGAACCGGTCCAGAACCCGCGTCCCGAACTCCAGGCCCTCCACCGGGACCCGCTCGTCGATGCCGTGGAACAACGCCGAGAAGTCCAGGTCGGCGGGCAACTGCAGCGGCGCGAATCCAAAGCAGCGGATGCCGAGCCGTGAGAACGCCTTGGCGTCGGTGCCACCGGACAGCATGTACGGTACCGGACGTGCCGCCGGATCGTGGTGGCGCAGTGATTCGGACATCGCGTCCACCAGCGGTCCGTCGAAGGTGGTCTCCAGGCCCGGCTGTGAGTGGATCTGGTCGATGTGGACACCGTCGCCGACGATCTCCCGCAGCCGCGCCAGCAGCTCCTCGGAGCGGCCGGGCAGCGGCCGGCAGTCGATGACCGCCTCCGCCTTTCCGGGGATCACGTTCTCCTTGTATCCGGCGGTGAGACCGGTCGGGTTGGCGGTGTGGCGGATCGTGGCGCCGATGATGCGGGCGATCGGCCCCAGCTTGGCGATGACCGTCTCGGGGTTGTCGTGGTCGATCTCGACCTGCAGCACCTCCGACACCTCGGAGAGGAACGCCCGGACGGTCGGGGTCAGCTCCACGGGGAACCGGTGGCGCCCGACCCGGGCCACCGCTTCGCTCAGCCGGGTGACGGCGTTGTCGTCGTGGATCATGGAGCCGTGCCCGGGACGGTCGGTCACGGTGAGCCGCAACCACTCCAGGCCCTTCTCCGCCGTCTCGATCATGTAGAGCCGCAGGTCGTTGTTGACGGTCACGGAGAAGCCGCCGACCTCACCGACGGCCTCGGTGACGCCCTCGAACTCCTCGGGGTGCTCGTCGACCAGGAAGTGGGCGCCGTACTTACCGGCGGCCTCCTCGTCGGCGAGGAACATCAGCACGAGGTCGCGGGGCGGCACCCGGCCCTCCCGCTTCCACTGCCTCACCACGGCCAGGAGCATCGCGTCGAAGTCCTTCATGTCGACGGCGCCGCGACCCCACACGTACCCGTCCTTGATCTCGCCGGAGAACGGGTGGACGCTCCATTCGTCGGCGTCGGCGGGTACCACGTCGAGGTGCCCGTGCAGCAGCAGCGCCGGGCGGGAGGGGTCGGCGCCCTCGTACCGGGCGACGACGCTGGCGCGGCCTCTGGTGCTCTCGTAGATGCGCGGCTCCAGGCCGACCTCCGCCAGTTTGGCGGCGACGTACTCGGCCGCGGCACGCTCACCCGCGGCGGTCCGGGTGTCGCCGGTGTTGGTGGTGTCGATGCGGATCAGGTCGCGGCACAGTTCGACGACCTCGTCGGCGGCCGTGGTCACGGGGGCGTTGGCGGATTCGGCACTCATGTGCCATTCCTACCAGGGCCGACACCGGCGTGATCATCGGGCCGTTGGCCGCGTCCCGGTCCCCTTGGCGGCCCGTGTCGCCCGAATCCCGGCCACACCGTCCATCCTCGACACACCGCGGTGTGGGGGCGGTTCCGGCGCGCCGGACGATCACCCGATGCCGCCGCGGGTGTGGCGGCCGCATGATGGTGGCATGACCCATGAATCCGAGGATCCGGCCCGGCGACGGCCGGGCGGGGGCGTCCGGGCGGGCTGGTCGGGGGTGGTCGCCGCGTTCGTGTCCGTGGGGGTGGGCGAGCTGGCGGCGGCGGTCGTCGCGCCTCGGGCCGCGCCGTTGGCGGCGATCGGGGACGTCGTGATCGCGTGGGTCCCGGAACCGCTCAAGCGGTTGGCGATCGACTGGTTCGGCACCGCCGACAAACCGGTGTTGCAACTGGGCATCGTCGTCCTGCTGGCGGCGCTGTCGTTCGGGATCGGGCGGTTGGCGGCGACGCGGCCGTGGTGGGGTGTCGCGGCGGTCGCGGCCCTGGCGGTGGCGGGTGCCGCGGCGGCGGTGTCGCGCGCCGACGCCTCGGCGGTGTCGGTGGTGCCGGCGGTCGTGGGAGGTGTGGCGGGCGGCGCGGTGTTGTGGTGGCTGTCGCGGTGGGCGGTCGTCGTGGCGGCCGAGCCGCCGGACGGGGTGGGGCGGCGGCGGTTCCTGACGACGGCGGTGGCGTTGGCGGCCGGGGCCGCCGTCACGGGTTTCGTGTCCCGGTGGTGGTCGCAACGGGCGGTCGTCGAGGCGGCGCGGGCGGCGGTGGTCCTGCCGCCTCCGGCGGATCCGGCGCTGGAGCTGCCCGCCGGGCATCGGCTCGACGTTCCGGGGGTGACTCCGTGGCGGACACCGATCCGGGACTTCTACCGGATCGACACCGCGTTGACGGTTCCGGCCGTGGACCCGGCGGAATACCGGCTGCGGATCCACGGCCGGGTCGCGGCTCCGCTCGAGTTGACGTACCGGGAGCTGCTCGACCTGCCGCTGATCGAACGCGACATCACGCTGTGCTGTGTGTCCAACGAGGTCGGTGGCGGCTTGATCGGCAACGCCCGGTGGCTGGGGGTGCGGCTGGCCGACCTGCTGGCGGAGGTGCGCCCGGACCCCGGCGCCGACCAGTTGGTGGGGCGGTCGATCGACGGTTTCACGGCGGGGGCTCCCACGTCGGTCTGCCGCGACGGCCGGGACGCGATGCTGGCGGTCGGCATGAACGGTGAACCGTTGCCGGCGGTCCACGGTTTCCCGGTGCGGATGGTGGTGCCGGGCCTGTACGGGTACGTGTCGGCGACGAAGTGGCTCACCGAACTGGAGTTGACGTCGTTCGACGACTACGACGCCTACTGGATTCCACGGGGCTGGTCGGCGACCGCGCCGATCAAGACGCAGTCACGGATCGACACGCCCCGTGGGACCGCCACGGCCGGTGAGGTCGCGGTGGCAGGGGTCGCGTGGGCGCAGCACCGTGGCATCGGGGCGGTGGAGGTCCGGGTCGACGACGGCGACTGGCGGCCCGCCGAGCTGTCGGCGGTGGCGTCGACCGACACGTGGCGGCAGTGGGTGTGGCGGTGGCGTGCCACGCCGGGACGGCACCGGTTGACGGTGCGGGCCACCGACAACTCCGGGGAGACACAGACCGAGGAGATCGCTCCACCGGCACCGGACGGCGCGACCGGCCTGCACTCGGTGACGGTCCAGGTGGACTAGCCGCTCACGCCGGTTCAGTCCGCCAGTGGAAGCACGCTCGTGACGCCGGGGAAGTCGAGCCGGGCGTCGGTGACGTGTTCGGGGGTGCGGTCGGAGACGTCGAACCAGGTCAACGTGCCGCTGTTCTCGTTGGCCACGAACAGGGTCCGTCCGTCGGGCGACAGTGCCGCGTCGCGGGGCCACTCGCCCTCACAGTCGCGGGTGCCGATGAGTTCGCACAGTTCGGTGTCGATGACCGCGATGGAGTCGTGTCCCCGGTTGGTGACGTACGCGCGGCTTCCGTCCACGGAGACGACCACGGCACCGGGGTAGTTGCGTTCCACCGGTTTCCCGTCCATGGACAGGGTGTTGACGGACTCGCCGGGGGTCAGGACGCCGGCGTCGGCGTCCCAGTCGCAGCGGACGAGCTCGGAGCTGAGTTCGGCGGTGACGAACGCCCGGTCGCCGCGCGGCGAGAACGCCAGGTGGCGCACTCCCTGTCCTGGCCGGAAGTCCGCGGCCGAGTGACGGTGGAGCCGGCCGGTCTCCTCGTCGAGCCGGTACACCACGACCTGGTCGGTTCCCAGGTCGCAGCACAGTATCCACCGGCCGGTCGGGTCGGTGACGGCCTGGTGGGCGTGCGGGCCGTCCTGCCGGGGCAGGTCGGGTCCGCCGCCCTCGTGCTGCACGACGCACACCGGGTCCTCCAGTGACCCGTCGTCGGCGATCGGAAGCACCGCCACGGTTCCGCTGCCGTAGTTGGCGACGAGGAGGAACCGCCCGGACGGGTGCACCGAGGCGTGGCACGGCTGGTCACCGCCGGAGGACCGGATCGCACCGGCAGGGCGCCAGGTCCCGGACTCGTCGGCGGTGAAGGCGTGGACCCTGCCCGGTCCGGCCAGGTCCTCGCTCACGGCGTACAGGTGCCGCCGATCCGAGGAGACCGCCACATAGGACGGATTCACCATCTCGATCTCCTGGTGGATCCATCCGGCCATGGGGTCGGCGACGCCGACGGTGACGTGACTTCCGAGGATCAGGCGCATCCGGCGATCATAGAACAGGCCGGCGCGTGCCGAGCCGTTCCGCGCCGTCCACAGCGCACCGTCGTGGTGGAACGCGAGGACCCGGCCGCGCGGTCGCGACCGGGTCCTCGTCGATCGGGGTCAGCCCGCGGGGGCCACCGCGGGAGGTCTCCGGCGGCGTTTGATGAACCACTTGGCGACCGGTTCCACGACCCGTGCGGCCAACGGACCGACCACGACGAGGATCAGCACGTACGCGGCGACCAACGGCCCCAACTGGCTGGCCATCCCCGGTACGGCGACGGCAAGGCCCGCGATCACGATGCTGAACTCGCCTCTGGGTATCAGTAGGACGCCGGCACGCCAGGCGCCTATCTTCCCGACTCCCGCGCGTTTGGCCGCGACCAGGCCCGTCACGAGCTTCGTGCCGATGCCCACCACGGCGAGCGCGGCGGCGATCGCCAGCACCGGTGGCAGGTCCGCCGGATTCGTCTGAAGTCCGAAGTAGACGAAGAAGATGGCGGCGAACACGTCCTTGAGCGGGTCGAGGATCTCGCGCGCGCTGTGCGCGAGTTCGCCGGACAGGGTGATGCCGACCAGGAAAGCGCCGACCGCCATGGACACGTGCACGCGCTCGGCGAGGCCCGCCACCAGCAGGATCAGGCCGAGCACCTTCAGGACCAGCACCTCGTTACTCGGGCTGGCCAGGAACTTCTCCACGATCCCGCCGAACTTCGCGGCGATGATCAGCGCCACCGTGACCGCCGCCGCCGCCACCGCCAGGCCGATACTCGCCTGGGCGAGCGCCAGACCGGCCAGCAGGGTCGTCACGATCGGCAGGTAGAAGGCCATGACGAGGTCTTCCATGACCAGGATCGACAGCACCGTGGGGGTCTCACGGTTACCGAGCCAACCCAGGTCGTTGAGGACCTTCGCGGTGACACCCGAGGAGGTGACCAGCGTCACGCCGCCGAGCACCAGCGCCGCCACCGGCCCCCAGCCCAGCAGCAGACCCACGGCGACACCCGGAGACGCGTTGAGGACGATGTCGAGCAGACCGATCGGGGCGCCCTTCCGCAGGGTGCCGAAGAGTTCCGCGGCGGTGTATTCCAGCCCGAGGGTGAACAGCAGCAACACCACACCGATGTCGGCACCGATGTCGATGAAGCCCTCGGCGGCCTCGAGGGGCGCGAGTCCGCCGATACCGAAGCCCAGGCCCGCGAGCAGGTAGAGCGGGATGGGCGAGATGCCGAACCGGCCCGCGACGGCCGAGAGGATGCCGAGGCCGAGGATCACCGCGCCCAGTTCGAGGAGTACCAGCGCTGTATGTTCCACCGCGCGCCCCTAGCCGTTGGCCAGCAGTGTTTCGACGGCGCTGGTGCCGTCTTCGGTACCGATCACCACGACCACGTCCCCGGCTTCGAAACGGAAGTCGGGGCGAGGACTGGCGATTACCTCGCCGTGGCGGACCACGGCGACGATGGAGGCGCCGGTGCGGGTGCGCGCCTGGGTGTCGGCCAGTGCCCGCCCGTCGTACGGGGAGCCGCTGTGGATGCGCACCTGACGGCTGACCAGCCCGACCGCCTGCCGTTCGAGTTCGGCGAGCCGTTCCACGATGCGGGCACCGCCCAGCAGCTCGGCCAGGACGTTGGCCTCCTCACCCGACAGGACCACACACTCCGTCGTCGAGTCGGGATCGTCGGGGTCGTAGATGACGACTTCGCGGCGGCCGGACCGGTGTGTCACCACACCCATCCGGCGTCCCCGCTGGGTCTGGAACTCGTAGCGCAGGCCGATTCCCGGCAGAGCCGTCCGCTCGACGTCCATTGATCCGTCCTTCTCAGGTGGTAAGCGGGCCCGACGCCCGCACGGCGTCGCACAACGGACCCGATCTTGCCATCCGGTCGTCAAGGCCCGGCCCGCCCCCACGGACGGCGTGAGGTCAGTTGCCCGATTCCTCCGCGACCTTGCGCCGGACCTCGTCCATGTCGAGGGCGCGGACCTTGCCGATCACCTCGTCGAGAGCCGACCCGGGCAGCGCCCCGGGCTGCGCGAACACCAGGATGCCGTCCCGGAACGCCATCAGCGTCGGAATCGACCGGATGTTCGCCGCCTGCGCGATCCCCGGCTGCGCCTCGGTGTCCACCTTGCCGAACACGATGTCGTCGTGCTTCTCGCTGGCGGCTTCGAAGACGGGGGCGAACCGCTTGCACGGCCCACACCAGTCCGCCCAGTAGTCCACCAGGACGATGCCGTCGGAACTGATCGTCTTGTCGAAGGTCTCGCTGGTCAGGTCGATGGTCGCCATCGGATCTTCCGCCTTTCGGGTCGGAGCGTCAACACGGGAGCCATACCTCCCACGGGTATAGAAGGCGGAAGGCCCCGCCCATATTCCTACCCGCCGTCACATGGTGTGACTCACAGCGACCCACCCCTGGCCGATATTCCCGCCGCGAACACGGGGATTGCGCTTTCCATCACATCCGCATAGGGTCCCCTGAACACCCGCACCACCGATACGGAGCCCCCGTGTATCGCAAGCTGCTCCCGTTGGCCGTGGCCACCTTCGCCGTCACCACCGACAGCCTCGTCATCGCGGGACTGCTGCCCGCGATAGCGGACTCGCTGAACGTCACCATCCCCAGCGCGGGTCAACTCGTCACCGTGTTCGCCCTCACCTACGCGGTCGCCGCACCGGTGCTGGGCGCGACCACCGCGCATCTGGACCGCCGGAAGGTGCTCCTCATGGGGTTGGCGAGCTTCGTGGTGGGGAACGTGCTCGCGGCGGTGGGCACCACCTTCGGCGTCGTCATGCTGGGACGGGTCCTCAGCGCGCTGGGTGCCGCGCTCATCGCATCCATCGCGATGGCCAGCGCCACCGCGATCGCGCCACCCGAGCGGCACGGCCGCGCCCTGGCCTTGGTGACGGGCGGCTCCACGGTCGCCACGACGCTGGGCGTGCCGTTGGGCACGTTGATCGGCGGCACCGACTGGCGGATCACGATGTGGGCGGTAGCCGCGCTCGGACTGGTCGCCGGCGTCGGCATCGCGTTCGGGCTGCCACGCATCGACCTGCCGGCGGCACGACTGCGCGACCGGCTCCAGCCGTTGCGGGACCCCGGAGTGCTGGCGATCCTGGCGGTCACGCTGGGGATCCTCACCAGCGGCTACGTGCTGTACACCTACATCGGACCCGCGTTGGCCGACGTCACCGGCGGCGAGGCCGCGTCGTTGACGGCGGTCCTGGTCGCATACGGCGTCGGCTCGATCCTTGGCAACGTGGTGTCGGGCTTCCTCACCGACCGGTACCGGCCGGTCCGGATACTGCTGATCGGCCTGGTGCTGCTGGTACTGACGCTCGCGGCGACGCCGCTGGTCACGGTCAGCCTGGTCGTGACCATGGTGTGGGCGACCGTGTGGGGCATGGTCGGCTGGCTGACGGGTCTGCCGCAGCAACACCGACTGGTGCGGCGGGCACCCGACTCGGCCGCCCTGGTGCTGGGCCTCAACGTCTCGGTATTGCAGTTGGGCATCGCGACCGGTGGCGCGGTCGGCGGTGTCATCCTGCGCGAGAACGACCCGGTGTGGCTGGGGATCGTGTCGGCGGCGATCGCGGCCGTCGCCCTGATCACCACACTCGCCACGCTGCGGATCGGACGGGCCAGGCCGGAACAGGCCGACGAGGCGGAACCGGCCGCCGCCGCTAGCGGCGGGTGATCCGGGCGAACCCGGTCGTCAGATCGACGTGGTCGCCACCCGGTTCGCCCTCACCGTCCTCCTCGCGCAGCAGCGACTGCGAGTGGCGCTGTTCCAGGTCGTGGCCTTGCTGGGTTCGAAGGCGACGTGGAGCTGCGCGAAACCCGTGGACGAGACCTGACCGGTGCGTTCACTCCCCCGCCACGGGATCCACCGGGTCCTGCCCGCGCGCACCGCGAGCTGATCCACCAACGCGAGAAGGAACAGCAGCACGACGAGCCCCGGCAGGCTCATCGCGAACAACGTCAACATGTCGGCCTCCGGAGAATCGGGGTTCGGAGGTCAGCCTAATCGGCCCCGGGCCGGGGTGTCATCCCTGTTCACCGCGGCGTCATCCGGTACAGGTCGGTGCGGCGGATAGTGCTTGGCGGCGGGTGCGGCGGCTGGTGTACAGTGATGCCGCGCCTCCCGAGAGGGAAGGCGTCCACCACAATGCGCGAGTGGCGGAATGGCAGACGCGCTAGCTTGAGGTGCTAGTGCCCTATTAACGGGCGTGGGGGTTCAAGTCCCCCCTCGCGCACCACTGAAGCCCCGAACCGGGATAACGGTTCGGGGCTTTTTCATGCATTCCGGCACGAGTACGACGGCACCTGATCGCCGGACGGTGGTGACATCCGGTCGCGGGAACGCCGTCGCCGCCCCACCGCACAATCGAAGCCGACCCTCGGCCGGCGGGTGTACATCACCACCGGCCGTCTCGTACGGCCGGCAACATCACAAGCCCAGCACGTCCCGCATCACCACCGGGTCCTCGGGCCACTCCTTCACCGACCGCGCCACGATCGTCACGCCATTGTTCAAGACCACGAATCGTCGGCGCTGCGCCTCGTCTTTCAATGCCGCACGGATCTCCTTGTTCACCTCTGCGTCCGGTTCGAATTCGCGAATGTTCTCACCGAGCCGCCTCGCAACGTCCGCACTGGGGATCGGTTTCAAGGCCATCACCGTCGAGAAGCGCTCAATCGCCGACAGCGCGGCTCGAAATCTCACCGATGCCCAGGTGTGCTCAAGGCATGAAATCAAAGCCACGCTGCGCGGCAGCGGAACCGGTGCGCCACGCCCTCCTGCGCGGGAATGGGCGGGCTGAGTCAGGCGTCACCGGGCATCGGTCGGTATGCGTGGGGCGGACTCGAACAGGTGATTCCCGGTAGGTTGAGGATCCCGTTTCCACCCAGCCGAAAGATGTCACCCATGAACAGTCACCGGCCAGGCACCGAAACCGGCCAGTCCCCGTCCCGGGTCCGCATCGCCGGGAGAAAACGAAGGCTCCTGGCCGCCGGCGGTGTCCTCAGTGCCATCGCCGGTCTGCTCCTGGCGAGCACACCCTTCGCCGAAGCATCGACCGTCTCACTCGAGACCGACACCGCAGCCCAACTCAGCTTCGGCCACCCGGTGTTCACCCCGGCCGAGATCGACGCCTGGTCGTCCACATCTCACGAGTACACCCGGCTCGCCGGTTCGTGGGCCGGCAACGTGAACCGGTCGTATGCCTCCTACGGTGCCGAGATCAGCAGCACCGAACGTGATCTGTTCAGAGACGAATCGGGATACCTCAAGGTCCAGGCGATGCTCTGGGCCGCCGACGGTGATACCGCCCGTCGGGACAAAGTCGTCACACGGCTCAACGACATAGGCAACGTGATCTCGTGGCAGGCGGACGCAGCCCAGCAATACCGCCTCGTGGCCGGTTGGTCGTGCACCAACCTCGCTCAGGCCGCCGCCATGGTCGACTACCAGGACACCGACTTCACACGGTTCCTGGTCCAGGAGTGCTATCCGCTCCTGGATTGGTCCAACGGCGGCAACTGGCACGCCAGTTTCGCCGACTCCCGGCTGGCGATCGCATCCTATGTCCAGGACACCGATCTGTGGAATGACGCGAAGGCGTACTTCAACACGCGCATCGCGCAGTCGATCTACCACTCCCGATACGACGGCACCCGGGTCCGGCCGCTACTGGACGCCAACGGCAAGCCCTCGGTGGGCCTCACCCGGAACCACTGGGGCGGGACCTGGGGCGTCACCCAGATAACCAACGATCTGTCCCCGATCGACCCGGCCCGCTTCCCCGACGGGGTGAACGCCGAACGCACCCGAGACCTCGGCCATGTGTCGATGGGGCTCGGCGCCTGGATCCACGGCGCCCGAACCATTCTGGCCCAAGGCGACACGCTCGAACCACATGCCTTCGACCGGCTGCTCGCCGCGTACGCACATCACGGTGACCGAGTGCTGGCCTATCTGGACACCGGCGAAATCCCCGAACCCGGTACCGCCAGAGGTGATGGTGGCAACGCGTTCAAGATGGCATGGTTCGGGGCCTGTACCTTCTTCGCCGACCGTACACCTGCGGATCCGGCGGCATTGTGTGCTCACGATCAGGTGACCGGTCTTTCGCCGGTCGGCGCGAATCACCTGATCGCCGAAGCTTTCGCATACGCCGCATAGCGCGGGGCCGTGACTGTCGGTTCCGGGTGAACATGGTGGCACATGGGCTTCACCTTTCGGGTCGGCCGGCATCGAGACGATCAGGTCCTGTTCGGTGATGCAAGCGGCTCCTTTCATGGTCACCGACCGCGAAAGGAGCCGCATGTCCATCCGCACCGCGACGCCTCGCAGCCGGGCTCAGAATCCGTTACCGCTCAGCCAGGCGAACAACTCGTCCTCTCGCCGCCCGTCGTCGGCACGCCAGCGCCCCAGTTCCCGGGAATCGGTGATCCGACCGTCCCGGAGGTACACGACCCGGTCGGCCCGGGCGGCGCACACCGGGTCGTGTGTGACCATCACCAGCGTCGTTCCTCCGCTGTGGGCGTCCGTCAGCGCGTCCATGACCTCGGTGGTCATGCTGCTGTTCAACGCCCCGGTCGGCTCGTCGGCGAACAGGACCGCCGGTTCGGTCGCGAGGGCCCGGCAGATCGAAGCCCGCTGAAGCTGGCCCCCCGAGACCTGCGTGACGCCGTGTCGCCGCACGTGGTCGATCCCGAACCGGTCCATGAGGGAGTCGACCCGCGAGACGACGGCCTCCGAGTCACCGGGTGCCGCCTTCAGCGCCGGAAGCAGGATGTTGTCCTGCAGGTTCAGGTTGTTCAAGAAGTACGCCTGCTGGAAGATGAACCCCATCCTGGTCAACCGGACCCGGCTCAGCTCCGCGTCCTTCAGTGTGGTGAGTTCCCTGCCTTCCAAGTGCACCGTACCGCTCGTCGGCCGGTCCATCCCGCTCATGTTGTAGAGCAGGGTCGACTTGCCGGAGCCGGATGAACCCATCACGGCGAGGAACTCACCCCGCCCGACCGTCAGGTCGACACCGCGCAGGACCTCGGTCGCGGGGTCGGTGGAGTGATACGTCTTGGTGAGGTTCCGGCACGCCAGGGGGGCGTGGTCATGCTGTGGCATTACGAATCCCGTCTTCATGAAGTGAGCCAACCGCTCTTGTCCGCGCCGCGGAGTCCGGCGGTGAGAAACACCGTGCTGAGGTATCCCGTGGCGATCAACAGCAGCGGGTAGGCCACATAGACCAACAGCGGGTTCGGAATGAACGAGAGGTCGGTGATCCCCAGGCCCGCCATCGCGATCAGCGAACCGACCATGGACTCCCCCACGGTGGCCGAGAGCACCGCCCCCGCCACGACACCTGTGGCGATGGCGACCAGTGCGTTGCCCTGTACCTGATTGCGAAGCTCGCGGGCCGAGAACCCGATGGCCGACAGCATGCCCATCCTGCGCCGGTCACTCGCGAGCCGCAGTTTCAGGAACATACTCGTGATGAGCGCCGCTACGGCGACCCCGGACACCAGGGCCAGGAGCGCGGCACCACGGAAGGAGTCGACGGCATAGGACAACGTCTGCTTCATGTACTCCCTCGTCGGGAGCACGGTGGCATTCGGGAACCGACCGCCGTATTCGGATGCGATGGCGGCGGGGGTGCCCCCGCCGACGATGTCGGCGAAGACGACGTAGGCCGCGGCGTCCGCCGTGACCTCGCCATGCATCTTGGCGGTGTATCCGCCACCGGTCAGGTCCTGGTAGACGCCGCTCACCTCGACCGAAACGACCTCGTCGTCACCGAGTCTCATCGCCAGGACGTCACCGGGACTCAACCGGTACCTCTCGGCGTTCAACGCGGAGACGGCGATCTGCCCGGCACCGGGGCGTCCACCCCGAATGTATTCGATCGTGCTCTGAGTGTAGTCGCCGACCTCCACCCGGAACGTCTCCCAACCCTCGTCGCCTTCGATCCGGTACGTGAGATTGGCGTAGGACTCGACCCCGGTCAGCCGGTCGTCGTTCCCCATCGCCGTGAGCACGTCCCCGCGAAGTGCGTCGAGGCCATCGGAGAACTGCAGGTCGACCCGCAGCTCGCTGTCCGGGACCCCCAGGTACGTCCCGAATCGAGAACTGTCGAAGGTGGTGTAGAGGTTCATGGGCAGGGTCATCAGTATCGATGCGAGACAGAAGACCAGCGGGATCAGCAACCAGCTCCGGGCCTCGGACCGCAGCTCCAGCATCGCCAATCGGCGATTCAGGTTTCCGCCGCGGTACCCGTCGAGGCGGCCGCGGCGGACCCGCCGGGCCTGACGTCTGGCCCGCCGCGCGGTCTGCCGCTCGTCCAGGGTGCTGCCGTGGACCAGGGCGTTGACGACCTCGATCCGGCGCACCCGACCGAGGACTCGCCGGCAGATCCCCACCACGAACAGGTACACCAGCGAGAGCGCGAGCGTCGGCACCAGGAACGTCGCCGGGCCGATCTCCGCCTCGGCGTAGTTGTCCTCAATGCCTCCGGTCAACAGGTGCGTGGCGACGACGGCCGCCGCGCCACCCACGAGGCAGGCCGACAACGTCATCGCCCGGTACTTCAACAGGTAGAGTCCACTGATCATGCGGTCCGGCAGGCCGATGGCCTTCATGGCCCCTATCTCGCGGACCTCGTCGGTGAGCATTCCCCGGATCACGAAACGCACGTTGAGCAGCGCGATCACCATCACGAGCATGCTCACGAAGACCAGTGCCAGCGCCACCAGGCCGTCGCTGAAGGCGTTGATCAGGCGGATCTGCTCGTAGGTGACGCCCTGGCCGTTCTTCGGCACCGCGGCGTCGGCCTCGTACACCCGCTGGAAATCCGCTCCCGTGCCGGGGTCGTCCAGTCGGTACTCGACGATGATCTCCGGCGTACCACCTCCGGCCGCGGCGAGGGCTTCGAAGTCGGCGGTGGACACGAGGAAACGAGTCGATGACAAGAGCGACGCCATCTGCGCGTCCCTCACGAAGCCCTCGATCCGCAGTACCCGGATCCCCGACTCGGTGCGGATCCGCAGTTCGTCCCCGGCCTGAAGATCGAAGGACTGCTGATAGCCCACCGGAAGGTACACCTCGCCGACGGCGGGCTCGGGAATGGCTCCGGTCTCGTCTATGAGGAAATCGAACTCCTCGTTCTGTGTCACGAACAGGTTGTCGATCAGGCGGCTCGACAGATCCCCCGACTCCCCGGTGGACGGACGCTCCCAGGCGAGGGAGGCGCCGTCGAAGCCGAGCATCTCCTCGATGAGCCACGAGTCGATCTCGGGATGGGCGGCGGCGAACCGCTCCAGCGCCGCTTCGTCGTACTCCCCCTTGTGCATCTGAAGGAAGTGGGGCGGCTTGGCGACATCGAACAGCTGGTCCACCGCGCCGACCAGACGCTCCATGACCATCGAACCGGTGGCCATCAGAAAGGCGCTGAGTACGAGCATCAGTAGGAGCGTGAGGTTGACGCCCTTGTTCTGGACCATGTCCCGACGCAGGTACCGGAACCGAATCCCGCCCTGTCGGCTCATCGCGGGGTGCCGAGGCATGAGTGGGCTGAATGGGCGTGGTGCATGTAGTGAGGCTGTACGTCCATACTCAATGGATATCAACGGGAACCCGTAGTTCGACACCGGTGAAGGCCCCTAAGGTTGCTGAATCCTCTGCGCCGCAGAGGTGTCGGGATGTCCTAACAGGTGTCCAACGGAACGACGCGTCGGGAAGCCGGCTCGCGCTGAGTCCGTCGACCGACCAGATCACGACATGTTCTCAACCGGTGTCGGGGAGAGGATGGCGGCAGGTGACGTGCGACGGACACGGGATCGACCGGCTCGCACCGCGCCGGCTTCGGGGCATTTCGGGCACCGAACCATCCCGGTCCTGTCCGCCGGACCCGTTCGGCACTATGGTTCGTTCCAGTGGCCCCCGCCCCGGCCCTGTGCGGCATGGCATCGCGCCCGAAGGAAGGTCTCCCGTGTCCCAGTCCCCCGACCACCGTGCCGCCCGGCCAAGCGGGCCGCACGACGGGTCCTCGTCGAAGGTGAACGGAATGCTCGAGAGGTTCCGGGGGTTGAGCCGTTCCCGCCGCATCGGATTCGCCATCTGGGCGGTACTCATGGTTCTCGGTGGTGTCATGATGGTCGTCGCCTGGCAGGGCCGTCCCGTGGCCGGGGACTGTCTCACCGGCCTCGAGGAGGGGCTCACCGGGTATCCGATCGTCGAGTGCGACGACCCGGCCGCCGTCTGGAAGGTCGTAGGGGACGCCGAAGGCGAACGGGACGACTCCGACCTCGGCACCTGCGACGGGCAGCCCGACGGACAACGGATCAACGAGAACGTCGGACGCAACAGCAGTTGGGAGATGTGCGTGGTCCCGCACCGGCCCTGACGCCGCTACCCGCCACGTCGAGGCCGACGCGGCCGCCGAGGATCCATCGCGTGCCGGTGCGCCACCAGCCCACCGAACGATCGGCGGGTCGTCCGGGAGGTGCCGCCTGCTCATGACAGCGCCGCCCCCGCCGGGTCGGCCGAGGCGGCTGCCGAAGATTCATCGGGTGCCGTTCCGCTGCTATCCCACCGAACGCAGCAGGGCGGCGAAGTCATGACGAGACATTTCCAAGATCGGGGAACGGTCCCCCATCTTGGAATCCCGGACCTCGGGCGTTTCGCCGTTCAGGCGGGCCTCAACGCAGTTGTTCCCCTGGGCGCTGCTGCGGCGCGCTTTGCGCCACTTTCCGGTCATAGGTGCTCCTCGATTGGTGATGCGACTTCGCGGGCACGGCTGAATGCCCGACGATAATGAGACACTACGTCGGGGTCCTCGACGTACCGGCACCCGTCGATCGCGTCCATGTACGCGAATGCGGGGCCGTCGTCGTCGGGTGGTGTGAGAACCGTGAACCCCGACCCCATCGCCGGGTGCGGCTGGGTAGTCAGTAGCACCTCGATCCCTGGCAGGCTGGTGACCTCCATCAAACGTTTCGCCTGTTCCACCTGGACGGCCGACGGAGCGTGGCGCAGGTACGCCCACGTGCCGGCCCCGAGCAGCATGGTGATGCGCGGCAGCGGGCTCCGTGCGTACAGCAGCTCTTGACGCTGCAACCGGAATGCCCGGATGGCGTCGCCGATCTCTGGTGTTCGCGGTGGGTCTGCCGCCAAGAGCGCGCGTATGTAGCTGTCGGCTTGGGCGATACCCGGGACGAATTCGGGTTCGTAGATCAGCATCTCGACGGCTTCTTGCTCCGCCTCGGCATAGAGTCGGAATTCAGGGATGACGCCTGCCTTGTTGGCTTCCCACCATCCTCGCTCGTTCGATTTCACGGCGAGCGCGGTGAGGTAGGACTGTTGCTCGACGGGAGCGCCGTAGGTTTCGCACAGCGCCTTGATCTGCTGAGTACGGGATGGCTGTGAGCCCGCCTCGATGCGGGCGATGGTCTGTCGGCTGTAGCCGATTGCAGCGGCTGCTTCCGGAACGGTCATCCGGCTGGCCTCGCGAAGTCGGCGGAGCCCTCGTCCGAGGGCGCGACGCGCAAGTGTGGGCTGAGATCGAGTCATTGGCGCCGTCCGTGAAGAGCGGTTCGGGAAGGACGGTCCCTAAAGGCCGTCTCGTTTCTACTTCCAATGGTGACATGGGCCACTGACGGTCAGTGAGTGGGGCCGGCAGATCGGCGCCACACAAGAAGAGAGCCGGGCGCGGTAGAGGCGCGCCCGGCTCACAGACCATCCACTCAGCTTGGAGGCAATCATGGATGGCAGTGACAGGATACGTGGCGAAGTCGTGGGGCACCAGCGGCGCGCGCGGTGGGAACCGTTGACCACAGGGGACACCCGCACTCACCTGCCGGATTCGATCCGGGGTGAGTCCTGCCGGTTGTGTCGCACCGTGTGGCCCTGCGAGGCCGTGAGGACCCGGCGGTGGTGGGCGTGAACACGGAACTCGGACGCTTCATCCACTGTGGCGACACGTTCGCCGTGGCACCGAGCGCGGCACCGCACACCGTCCGGTTGTACTCGGTCCAGGGGGATCACCGGATCCTCGCCTGCACGGTCAGTGTCGTGGGCGACTCCGCCGCCGCGTCATGGGGCGCGGCGTGGCTCGGGCAGCCCGCCGACTGGTACACCCGGGTCGAGGCCGCCGCGGTCGCGGTGTACCGCGCCGCGTCCGCGCGACGGGAGGCCGCGTCGTGACCGCCTACACCCGTTGCCCCGACTGCGATGCCGCCCGCACGGTCACCGGAGTCCGGGCGACGGCCGACGATCCGGGCACCGAAGAGCCGCGACCGTGCCCGCACTGCGAGGGCACCGGCTGTGTCCCGTTCCAGGGCTACATCCTGACCGAACCGGAGACGGACCGATGACGAGACCACCCATCCGATTCGACGACATCGGCGGCCGGGTCTGCACGATCCACGACGCGCACGTCGAGACCCGAGGTGACGCCATGCGCATCCGGGAGGGCTGGCGACTGCTCCACACCGGTCCCCCACCGCGCATCGGGTACTGCGACGCCACCGCGAGCTGGCACGTGATCCCGGTGCCGGCCAAGGCACGTCGCGCCGGATAGCCGCCCCGTCCCGGGGCACCCGGGCCGGTCGCCGGTATCCCCCGTATCCGGCGACCGGCCACCCGATCGGCTTGGTTGGTTGAAATGCCGGCTTGGTTGGGCATACGACGGCGAAAATTCGGACATCAGGGCCTATTCGAGGCACGTCGATGGTCGTATGACCAACCAAGCCGGCACCGTGGGGCGGAGCGGGGGGTGCGCGGCCGCAGTACGGTGATCGGATGAGTCGGGAGATTGACGAGGTCGTGCGGTATGGCTTCAATCTCGACGGTGTGCGGCTCGGCGGCGAGTCCGGGCCGGTGAGGACCGGGCCGGGTTCGCCGTTCCTCGACGGAACGAGATGGCGGTTCGCAGATGACGACTAGACGTCTCGACACCACGGCCTTGACGGTGCGCCCGAACGGGCCGGACTGGGAGGAGTTCACGCGGGCCGCGATGAACGGCCGGCACGGGACCGACCTCGCCGTACGACGCATGGAACGGTATCGATTCGCCCTCCTGGCGGTCGTGCTCGTCGTCGGCGCGCCCGCCGTTCCCACCGGGCTGCTGTTGACGGAGGGGGTCACGCTTCTGAGTGTGTCGATGTCCCTCCTGTGGGTCGGGACCATCCTCGTGATGGCACTGATCTCGCTCAAGGTGCGGCGCCTCGACCACTGGGGGCCGAAGGCACGCCGACGATTCCGGCTCACCGGGTTCGCCGCCGCGAACGGGCTCACCTACGAACCGACACCGGCTGTGGTGGAGCAGCCGGCGGCGGATCTGTTCGACTCCGCCTCGCCGACGCGCCGCCATCTCGATCGGCTCACCTCGCCCGGCGGGTTCCAGGTCGCCGACTACCGGGAGGAACGCGACTGGGACGGTGCGGAGTCGTACTGGGCCGAGTCCGGATACGCCGTGTTCCGGCTCCGGGACACACTTCCGCACTACTTCGCGGCGCGGAACGCCGAGACCGGGCCGCGTGCGCTGCGCGCCCTGACGCCGGTCGACGGCCCCGGCGGGTACCGCGTCCGGTGCCGGAAGCCCGACCACCGCCCGCTCACACGGCTGATCGAGGAATCACGGATCTTGGAGCACGCGTCCGCGCTGGGCGGAACGATCCAGGTCGAGATCGTCGGCGCCCGACTGTTCCTGGTGCGTCCCGGCGGATTCTGGCCGCTCGACTCCCCCGGCTTCTGGGCGCGGATCGACACGATCGTCGAGGCGCTGTCTCCGTTCCTCCAGGCGGACGACGCACCGTCCGCCGCCGACGGCACGGCGCAGCCGGTTCCGTGACGCGCGCCGAGTACCCCGCCGGATAAGCCGTCACCGGCCGTGTGATCGGGCGAAGCCGTACCCGATCTCACCGAGACCGAGCGACAAGGAATGTGGTCGCCCGGCCTCCCGGCCGGCATCGATCGGACGGAGAACGGTTCACCTGGGGGATCGCCGCCTCGTCGCGCGTCTGCTCGTCTTCTCGGCGGCGACGACGAGCAGGACGACGACGACGAACAGCAGGGTGAGGGCGCGGGCGGTCCACAGCCAACCGTCACTGACGACCTCGTACCGCTCGGACTCCACACCCAGCACCACCAGCAGCCGCCCCAGTCCCCCACCGCGACCGGACGGCCCGTCCACCGCGAGGACCGCCGCGACGCTCATCGGCAGCACCGCCGACACGATCAGACCGATCAACGCGGCACGGAACGAGGTCCTGTCGCCCTTGCGGATCCGATTCAACGCCCCGGCCAGGAGCATCAGCGGAAACCCGATGAGCAACAGGACGAGAACCCCCAGCAGTTCACACAGGTAGGCGACCAGGAACAGCAGCAGGAACGAACCGACGGCGCCGCCGACGCCCTCGGCGACCAGGAAGTACCCGACGTCGAAACCCGTCACCGCGGTGAGGATCCAGACCATGCCGCCGACCACGGGTACCTGCGCCAGTGGGACCAGTCCGCAGACGCGCACCAGGACCGCCTGGTCCGCGTCCCGTGCGGCCTCGGCACCGGGATCCAGTTCCGCCGCCACGAGCGGGCGGGCCAGGTACAGACAGGCTCCGAGCAATCCGAGCGCGGACCACGATCCCACCGCCACGGCCCCGGCGACTCCGTTGTCGGTGGCGGCCAGCAGGTACACGCCCGTGAACAGGACGACGGTCTGCACGGCGGCACCGGCGAGCAGGACGGTGCGGCGCCGATCGGCGGGGGTACGGGCCATGCGTTCACGGTATCGCCGCAGGGCAAGCCACGGTCCGGGACGGACGGAGTTCTGATCAGGGGCGGCCGTCCGGTCGTCACTCCCCCTGCCCGGCAACGCTTCTGGGACACATCACCTCGGCGTGGGCTTCGGTACCGTGGAGAGACGCGCCGTCGGGGTGTGTCCGCCGCCGGTCGAGATGCGAGGTGTGAGACATGGGAGACGGACCATACGTTCCATACGTCCCGCCTCCACCGCCGAAGTGCGGTGCCTGCGGGATCAGGCCGATGGAGGTGTCCGACGGCGGAATCTGCCGGCAGTGCCACGACAGCGCGATGAAGCGGGTGGAACACTACCGGCGCACCGGGCAGAAGGGGCTTCACCCGCCCGAGTGGTTCCGGCGGCGGTTGCGCCGTCGTCGCGTTCGTGTCGCTCGCCGTCCCGGCGATGGCGGCGGCGGTCTTCACGATCCTGGCGTGACGGTTTCAGCGCCCCGGATCGGCGGGGCGTCACCGACACCGGTGACGTCCTCGGAGTGGCCCCCGTTCACCGTCTCCGTTCGCGTCTTCTCGGGGCGTGGCGGCCGGGTGGCGGTGAAGCGCGCCAACGGGCGGCCGTCACGCCGCCGGCCGGGCGCGGCCGGTTCCGGAACGTCCGGCTCCGTCGCAGGCGGAAGAATCGAGCCGGAATCGTCCGACGACGTCACGGTGACGCGCGGCCGCCCGTCCGCCCCGCCGCCGTGTGGCGCGGTGCCGCCGTCCGGAGTCGCCGAGTCCGGTGCGGTGTCACCGGGAGATGCGGCTCCGGCCGGCCTGGGATCCACCACCTCGGGGGCGGGAGATTCCGGCGAGAAGTCCTGAATAGACAGAGTCTCGGCCCCGCCGGCGGATGTCTCCCCCACCGGCGGCGGCTGCGCGTCGGCCGTGGCGGCCACCGGTGCGGTCGTCTCCCGGGTCGGCAGCGGCACGGCGGCGGTGAAGGTCCGAAGTGGCCTACGATCGGCCGGGCTCACCGGCCCCGCAGACGCGGGCGGCGTGGTGACGGCGATGACCGTCGTGTCCTCGGTGTCGGGCGACACGGCACCGTCCGGTGTAACGGACTCGTCGCCGGTGCCCGGCTCGCTCTCCTCCACGCCGTCCCCGGCGGGGACCGTGGTGGGCACGGCGGCCCTGCCGATCGCCCGAGTGACCGGGACGGCCGCCCTGCCGATCGCGGGCGGATACCGGCGGTCGGTCGCGGCGGGTGCCGGGCCGGAAGCCGGCTCCACCTCGTCGGGAACCGCCACGGTGGCCGGTGCCGGCTCCGCGCCGGCCGGCAACCCACCTCGCGCGCCGGACACCGACGCGGTCGCCAGGATCTCCGCCACCGACGGCGCCGGATCGGCGGCGACGAACACGTCGGGGTGATCGACCGCCGATGTGGGGGTGACCGGGCGGCCGGTCAGCCTCGCCCGGGCCACCGGACGCAGTTCCGGGCGTTCCGCCGCCTCGGCGGACGGCACGTCCAAAACGGTGCCGTCGTCGCCGGACCGGCGGCTCCCACGTGACAGGAACCGGGAGACCCTGCCCCGCCTGGGCTTCGGCGTCCCGGTCGGCGGCGGTTGTGCCTCCGGCGCCGGTGCCTCGGTGACGTCGTCCGGTTCGCGTAGCCGCCGTGACTCCAACAGTGACGGGAAGGGCGACACCACCCCTTCACCGTCCCCAGGGGACTGCGGATCACGATTCATTGGGACGGCTCGGAATCCTCGACGGTCGATCCAGGCGGCGGACGAGCACGTTATGGCCATAACGTGCTCGTCCCGTTAGTCTATCCGGCATGCGTGGACTCCGCTCGCTGCTGCTGGCGACGCTCCTCGGCACGACCGCCGCGCTCGCCGTGGCCGCCCCCGCGTCCGCCGCCGACTGCGAACCACTGACCCGGGAGTCGGAACTGGACCACGTGCCGTGGGGTCAGCGGCGACTCGCGCCCGAGCGGGTCTGGCCGTTCACCACCGGTGAGGGCGTCACGGTGGCCGTCATCGACTCCGGTGTCTCCGACTCCCACGAGGTGTTGGCGGGCAAGGTTTCCGTGGGTGAGAACCTGGTCGACGACGACCTGTCGGCCGGTTGCGACCTCGTCGGTCACGGTACGTCCATCGCGGGGATCATCGCGGGCCGGACGGCGTCGGACTCGCCGTTCACCGGGATGGCCCCGGAGGCCGACATCCTGTCGATCCGGGTCATGCCCGACCTCCGTCCGGTCAACGGCGAGGAGATCCCGGCGCGACTGGCCACCGCGATCCGGCAGGCGGTGGACGCGGGCGCCGACGTCATCAACCTGTCCATTCAGGTCAGCCATGCGAAGGTCCTGGAGAACGCGGTCGCGTACGCGGCCGACAACGACGTCGTGTTGGTCGCGGCGGCGGGCAACCGGGGCGGCGAGGACGGCGACAACCGGCCGCAGTACCCGGCGGCGTACGACGAGGACGCGCTGCTGGCGGTGACGGCCGTCGACCCGGAGGGGCGGCCCACGGAGACGTCCAACAGCGGCGACTACCTGGATCTGGCGGCACCCGGGGTCGAGATCGTGGGGCCGGGCCCCGAGGGTGACGGATACACCGGCGGCGAGGCCGCCACCGGTACGAGTTTCGCGACCGCGTTCGTGTCGGGAACGGCGGCGCTGCTGCGCGCCCGCTTCCCCGACGCGACGGCGGCACAGTTGACGGCGCGGATGATCGCCACCGCCGAACATCCGGCCGGCGCGTGGAACCCGCAGGTGGGTTTCGGGATGGTGGACCCGTACCGTGCCGTCACCACCGACCTCGGTCACGAACTCGCCCTGGAGGACGAAGCGCGACCGCCGGTACTGCGACTGCGGGCGGACACACAGGCGTGGCCGAGCCGGGTCGCTACCGGGATGCTGGTCGGCACACTGGCGTCGGTGACGGCGATCGGCGCCGGACGGGGTGTCGTCACCCGGATCCGGCGCCGGAAGGCGATTGCGGGCGGGTGAGACGGGCTCACCCGCCGACGTGCCCGGTCAGCCGAACTGGGCGGCGTTACGCATGATCGTCGACTGGGTGCCCTCGCTGGCGATCCCCACCTGACGGCCGATCTGCTGCAGGATCTCCTGCAGGCTGAAGTCCTCGGAGTTCCAGGTCTCCTGCAACTCCTGGTACGCGGTCCTGTCGGCGGCCTCCCACTCCATTCCCTGGAGCTGGACCATGAGCTGTTCCACGACCTGGATCAGCTCGGTACCGGTCTGGATGACGTTCGCCTCCAGATCGGCGAGCTGTGAAAAGTTGGCGGCGATGATGCCCGCGGGCATGACCGGCTCCTCTCCTTTGTCTGCGGTGACCCGGTTTCAGGCGATCGCGGCGGACGCCTGGTTGAACCCGGCGCTCTGGACGGTGTCGTTCTCGTCGTGTTCGACTCCGGCCGTGCCGACGTCGACACCCAGGTTGTCGAGCACCTGGTTGAGCTTGAGCGAGAAGTCCTGGTAGGCGGCGATCGAGCCCTGGCAGGCCTCGGCCGCCTGGCCCATCCACCTGGTGTCGCCCAGGTAACCGTCCAGTTTGGCGATGAGGGCGCGTGCGACGGTGGCGGTCTCGGTGATCTGCGTGGAACCTGTCGCGACACTGCCGGTGTCTACGTTGAGAAAGTCCATGTGCAGCCTTTCCGTGTGGAACGACGAATCGCACTAATCGGCCGATTCGCCTGTCATCACTTGACATTAGAGGATGCCCGCCACGATGAGAACGTCACGGGCGGCGGGAGCGGCGGCGATTGTGGACGTCTTGTGGATCACGCCGCATCCCGGGTGAACTTCGAGGGCCGCAGGGCGGTGTGGATCAATCCGGCGCCCTCCCGGCGGATGAGCGTACCGCGTCCGGGCGGCTGGATCGAGGGACGCAGCCTACCGAACAGCGGCCCCTCGTCCGGTGACCCGGACAGCATCAGCGTCGGTGTCTGCAACTCCCGCAACGCCTGCAGCGCCGGTTCGAGCAGTCCGCGTGACGCCCCGCCCATCCGGCGGGCCACGATCAGGTGCAGTCCGATGTCGCGTGCCTGCGGCAGGAGCGGTATGAGCGCGTGCACCGGGTTGGGTTTCTGCGCGGCGACGAGATCGTAGTCGTCGACGACGAAGTACACGTCCGAACCGGTCCACCAGTCGCGGGAGTACAACCGCTCGGGGGTGATGTCGGGACCCGGCAGCCGTTGACGCAGCGCCGCGGCGAACTCCGCGACCGAGGTGGCCGCGGTCGCCGAGTCGGCGGAGTAGGACACCAGCCGGTCGGCGGGTTCCACCTCCCCCAGTAGGGTCCGGCGGTAGTCCACGACGACGAACTTCGGCGGTTTCTCCGCCTCGGAACGGCACAGCTGCCCGATGAGCACCCGCAGCAGGTTCGTCTTGCCGGACTCCGAGTCGCCGAGGATCACGAAGTGCGGGTTGACCGAGAAGTCGATCCCGACCGGCGCCAGCCGCGCCTCGTCGATCCCGAAGTGGACCTCCCGGCCCGGCTCGTAGGCGGGGACGTCCGCGAACGGCAACCTCCGGGGCAGCAACTTGACGGCGGGCGCCGGCGTGGCGGTCCAGGACTCCTCGGCGCGCGTGACGAAGCCGTCCATCCCGGCGATGAGGTCGTCGACGGTGTTCCGTCCGTCGATCCGAGGCAGGGCGGTGAGGACCGCGTGGCCGCCTTCGACCAGTCCCCTGCCCGGTGAGCGGTCCGGGACGTTCTTGGCGGCCTTGCGGTCGATCTCGGAGTCGATGGCGTCGCCCAGGCGCAGTTCGACCCGGGTACCGAACAGGTCGCGAAGCGGCGGACGCATGTCGGTCCAGCGGTTCGCGCCGACGGCCAGATGCACGCCGTAGGCGAGCCCGCGTTGCGCGATGGCGAAGACCTGGTCCATCTGCGCGGTGAACTCCTCCTTGAACACCGGCCAGCCGTCGATGACGACCAGGACGTCACCGTAGGGGTCCTCGACCCGCCCCTCGGCGCGCGCCTGCCGGTACGTCGCCATGGTGTCGATGCCCTCCTCGGCGAACGTCGCCTCGCGTTCGTCGATGAGCGCGAGCACCTGGGCGAGGATCCGCCGCACGACCTCGGGCTGCTGCCGGGACCCGGTCCCGCCCACGTGCGGCAGGTTCCGCAACGCCCGCAGCGCCCCGCCGCCCAGGTCGATCCCGTAGATCTGGAACTCGGCCGGTGTGTGGGTGAGGGCGATCGACCCGGCGACGGCCCGCAACACCGTGCTCTTACCGGACTGGGGGCCGCCGACGACCGCGAAGTGACCGCCGGAGCCCGACAGGTCGATGGTGAGCAGGTCGCGTCGCTGTTCGAAGGGCCGGTCGACGTGCCCGATCGGGAACCGGAGTGTCCCGCCGGGCCAGTCGGGGGCGTGCAGGCCCCGTTCCGGCGTGACCTCCAGGCGAGGGAACAACCCGTCGAGGGAGGGGGCCGGCCCCAGTGGGGGAAGCCAGACCCGGTGGGCGGGCGGTCCCTTGCCCTCGACCCGGTCGACGAGCACCGCCATCAGCGTCTCACTCGACTGTGGCTCCTCCTGGTCCGGTCCGGCCGGGACCGGGACCGGGGCCTCGACCTCCAGCGGCCGGTGCGTGGAGTCGAAGGAGACCACCCGGTCCGGTGCCGAACCGGTCCCGGGCGTGCCGCGCTGCCGCCGGACCCGGCGGTAGGGCCCGGACACGTAGGCGGCCCGGAACCGCAACATGGTGTCCTGGTCGATCTTGAGGTAGCCGTGCCCGGGTGCCTGCGGCAGTTCGTAGGCGTCGGGGACCCCCAACACCGTCCGCGACTCGATCGCGGAGAACGTGCGCAGACCGATCCGGTACGACAGGTGGGTGTCCAGTCCCCGGAGCCTGCCCTCCTCCAGGCGTTGCGAGGCCAACAGCAGGTGAACGCCCAGCGAGCGACCGACCCGTCCGATCTGGACGAAGAGGTTGATGAACTCCGGCCGGGCCGTGAGCAGTTCGGAGAACTCGTCACAGATCACCAGCAGGCTCGGCAACGGTGCCAGGGCCGCCCCGGCGCGGCGTTCCCGCTCGTAGTCGCGTTGCGAGACGTAGTTCCCGGCGTCCCTCAGCAACTCCTGCCGCCGCACGATCTCACCGTTGATGGCGTCCGCCATCCGGTCCACCAACGCCAGTTCGTCCTCCAGGTTGGTGATGACGGCGCTGGTGTGCGGGAGCCGGTCCAGTGTGGCGAAGGTGGCGCCGCCCTTGAAGTCCACCAGGACGAAGTTCAACTCCTCCGAGGAGTGCGTGATCGCCAACGCCGACACGATGGTGCGCAACAGTTCGGACTTGCCCGAACCGGTGGCGCCGATGATGAGGCCGTGCGGCCCCATCCCGCCCTGCGCCGCCTCCTTGAAGTCCAGGGTCACCTTGCCGCCGTTCGGATCCAGGCCCAGCGGAATGACCAGGCGTTCCGCGGCGGGCTGGTGCGGGCGCCAGGTGCGTCGCGGCTCCCAGCCGCCGATGTCGCGCACACCCAACAGGTCGGGGAGGTCCATCGAGACCGCCAGCGGCTCGGCGGTGGCGGTCGCGGTGGCCAACCGGAACCGGGAGATCTGCCGGGCCAGCGCCTCGGCGGCGTTGAGGCTCATCCTGTCGGGTGTCCCCATCGGAGTGCGTCCCTCGCCGTACGTCATCGTCACCGAGTCGGCGGTCACCTCCATACCGACCAGCCACTCGGGCATCCTGCGGGGGAAACGGGAACCGAACTCTATGACGGTGGTGCCCGACAGGCCCGGCCCGGTCAGCCGGCCCGCCGGGTCGATCTCGCCGCCGTCCTGGATGAGGACGACGTGCCGGCCCTCGTGCACCGGCGACACCTGGGCGGTTCCCCGGCTGCGCCCCGCCAACGTGTCGTCGAGCAACGTCTCCAGCTCCGTGAGCGAACCGGCGATGAGACGTCGCGGCCCGGCGGCGTCCATGGCGTCCTCGTGCTGGTTGTGGGGCAGCCACTTCACCCACTCCCAGTCCTTGCGTCGACCGGGGTCGGCCACCACTGCCAGGCACAGGTCCTCGGGGGCGTGGAAGGTGACCAACTGCGCCAGCATCGCCCGCACCGACGCCCGGGCCGCCGCGTCGTCACCGTGGACACGGACCCGCCGGAAACCGCGCAACTGGATCGCCATCGGCAGGTTCCGCACCGTCGACTGTGCCTTGACGAAGCGCCGCAACGCCATGGCGCTCATGGGTTCCAGGTCCTCGACCGGTTTGGTCTCCTCGGTCTTGAGGGAGACCGCGAGGCGCTGCCTGCCCACCGCCACCCGGACCTCACAGAAGTCCTCGTCGGTGATACGCCGCTCCCACAGCCGGGGTGAGGCGGCGATGTTCCACAACGCGCCCGGACGCGGATGGCTCCACAGCATGGCGGCGCGCTGCTGGACGGCCGCGCGACGGACCCTGCGTCGCGCCTGGGTCAGGTAACGCATGTAGTCGCGGCGGTCGTTGGTCATCTGGTGCCGGTCACCGCCCCGACCCCCGCCCAGGAACGACGTCGCGACCATCGCCAGCATCGCCACCACGAAGAGCCCACCGATCACCAGCATGGGACCGCCGAACCCGCGCCGGGTGGTGTACATCAGCGCCATGGCGCCGAACAGCAGGAACATCGGGAGCATCTGGAGGACCTGCGTCATGCTGCGCTGCGCTGGCTGCGGCAGCTCCGGGGGTGCCTTCAGTTCGAGTTCCCCGGCGGGCAGCGCCGGTCCCCACTTCCTTGGCCGGCGCCGGAAGTGCACGGTGCCCATGTTGCGCTCCCATCGATCGGTTGCCATATTAGAGGCTGTCTTCGGGCCTCGTTCGTCGCGAGCGGCGATCCGGTCGAGTGCCTTCGCAAGGCGGAGAAGGCGATGCTCCGGGAAGGTCCGTGCGTACCGGTGTGGTACGCACCGCTTCTCAGTAGCACGGCCTTCGACGACGTCGCGAGGCGCCGACCGGGCGCCGCGCGGCAGAACAGCGGGTGCGGAGACAGCCTCTGAGAGACCGCCGACCGACCACAGGGGACGCCGCATCCTCCGTCCTCGACCCTCGGTGTCGCCGCACCGACCTCTCCGCCGGGAGCCAGCACTTCATGACCTTCGTCGTCAACCCGCTCTGCCGGGTCACCATCGTCTCGCCGCACACCAGGATGGACGTGGCGCTTCCCGCGCACATACCGCTGGTGGAGTTGCAGGCCGAACTGCTGGCGCAGTCGGCCGCGTCCCCCGACGGTGAGGGCTTCGTCGAGGAGGGCGTGGAGGTCGGCGGCTGGACCCTGGCCAGGCTCGGCGAACCACCGATGGACCCCGACCTGTCGTGCGCGCAGCTCGGCATCGCCGACGGAGAGGAACTGTACTTCCGGCCCGCCCCCGACACCGCCCCCGCGGCCGTGTTCGACGACGTCGTCGACGCGGTCGCCACGGCGGCCGTCGACCGGGCCGGGGCGTGGCGTTCCACCGACACCCGCCGCGTCGGCCTCGTCGCCGGATCCCTGGCGATCGTGGCGGCGCTGGTGACGGCCGCCGGCGTGCCCGGCCCGGGAACGACCGCAGTGGTCGTCGTGTGCGGGCTGGTGGGCCTGGCCGGGGCGTGGGCGCTGGAACGCGCGTTCGGCATGTCGGGGCCGGCGGTGTTGACCGGTTCGCTGGGCGTCCTCGCCGGTTTCCTCGGCGGCACCCTGGTCGTCGCCGAAGGCAGATTCCTCACCGAGTACGGTGCCGCGCAGTGGTTGGCGGGCGGCTGCGCGGCGATCGTCTTCTCGGTGATCGCGACGTTGACGGTGAACCGGCCGACGCCGCCGTTCCTGGCCTCCCTGACCGCCGGGATCGGCCTGGCGCTCGGCGCGGCCCTGTGCCTGTGGTTCGACGTGCCGGCGGCCGCGTCGGCCGCCGTGATCACCGGTGTGGCGCTGCTGGCGATCCCCGCGTTGCCGATGCTCTCGTACCGGTTGGCGAAGCTGCCGCTGCCGGACGTGCCGACCAATCCCGAGGAGCTTCGCGGCGAGATCGACTTCGCCGACGACGAGGGCGACCGGCTGCTGGCGCGCAGCGACTTCTCCGACGCCTACCTCGCCGGGCTGCTCGCCGGTTGCGCGGCGGTCATGACCGTCGCGGTGATGGTCCTGGCCGCGACCCCGACGGTACCGGCGACGGTGTTGGCGGCGGTCGTGTCGATGCTGATGCTCGTCAAGTCCCGCGACTTCCACACGGTGCGGATGCGGGTGCCGGTCCTCGTCGTGGGCTTCGCCGGTCCCGCGACCCTGGCGGCGGTCGGCGCCGCGGCCCTGCCGCCCACGCAGCGGCTGTTCATCGTGGCGGGCGCGCTGGCCGCCGGGGCGGTCGTCCTGTTCATCCACGCGTTGGGTGTGGCGGGACGCCGGATCCCGCCGTTGTGGGGCCGGATCGGGGACGTCCTCCACATCGTCCTGGCGGTGGCGGTCATCCCGTTGACGTTGTGGGTGTGGGACCTGTACTGGTGGATCCGGACGATCTTAGCGGCCGTCTCCGAACCTGCCGTTCCGCTGCGCGTCACCCGGTCGGCGCCTCGCGGCGTCGTCGGCTGAGAGGCGGGGCGCGCCACACGGTACGCACGGATCTTCCAGAGCGTCTCCTCCGCCGCCTCGCGAACGCACGCTCAGAGGCCGCCTTCGATCCTCGTTCGTGGCGAGCGGTGTCCGGTCCGTTCCGGGGTGCCGTGACGCGGCGGCACCCCGGCCGAGTCGGTCAGGCGGTGCCCCGGAACACCGGCGGCGCGGCCTCGTCGGAACCGAACGGGTCGTCGTCCTCGGTCAGCCAGGTGCGGGAACCGTCACCGGCCTGGTCGTCGCGTGCCATCCCGGCGCCCATCGGCATCATCCCCATGCCCATGGGGCGTGCCGCCATTCCGGCGGCGCCCGCGGCGGCGCCCGGAATCGACGCGCCGCCGGCGGCGGTCATCGAACCGGCACCCCACCCGGCGCCCGCCGGTCCCATTCCGGATCCGGCAGCTCCCAGGCCACCGAAGGATCCCCCGGCACCGGCGAGGCCGCCACCGGGCTGGGACGGGTCGTACTCGCCGCCGAAGTCCTCACCCAGGCCCGGCAGGTCCGGGCCGCCGTAGGAGCCTCCCGAACCGAGACCCTGCGACAGGTCCGGCATCGGCGGAATTTGCGGGAACTTGAACTGCTCGGAGCCCTCCTCACCGGGCGGCGGGTCGTCCGGGGCGACCGACTCGACGGCCAGTGCGGCGGCGGCGGCCTGGTCGTGTCCGTTGGCGCGCGCGACGATTCCGGCGATCTCCATGGTCAACGCCGTGGCGGCGGCCTGCATGGCGGCGGCGACCGGCGGCAGGGTCAACGGCGGGATCAACGGAATGACGATCCCGGCCTCGTCGACCATGCCGGGAATGGCGGTGGCACGGGCGATCGCCGACAACAGGACCGCCTGCTCCACCGCCAACTGCTCTCCCAGTCGGCTGAGGATCTGCGCGGCGGTGCCGAAGGAGTCGCCGGCGGAGGTCACGGGCAGGCTGTCGGTCTCCAACGCCGTCGACGCGGCAAGGGAGTCGTCGCCCTCCCAGACGCCGGAGAGGCCCGCCGCCTGCGACCGGACCCTGGCACCCGCGTTGACGAGTCCCTCCTGTGTGGAGGTCGATCCGGCGGCGGCCTCGAATATCAGGCCGACGTTCATGTTCTTGAGGTCGGAGTACAACACGTGGGGTGCCCGCCTTTTCTACTCGAAGGCGCGATCGAACGGCCGACCGTTGTCGCCGTCGTTCGCCAGGTGGCTGTGGTCGGAGTTGACGACGGAGACACCCGCGTCGCTGATCCGGCGTTGCGGCCCGGCGACCCGGTCGGCCATCCGGTCACGGAACCAGGCGAACGCCGCCGAGGTCGCCAGTCCCGGGATCTCGATACCGAGTTCGCGCGCCGACGTCACGGTCGCGGCTATCTCGTCTCCGGTACTGGTGATGTGGTTGCCGTGCCCGGCGAGGTCGTCGGGGGTCACATGGGATTCGGCCATCGGTGCCATGTGGGCTCTCCATCCGTTGTCTGTGCGGGATAATCGGTTGCGGGCTCGGCTTCCCCCACCGGTGGGCGCCGAGGCGTAGGTGGCTGCGGCGTGCTCACCGTCGTGACGCCACACGTGTACGCCGCACTCGGCGGCGGCACGGACCAGCTCGTCGGCGGGCGACTCGTTCAAACCGGCGTCGTACGCCACCCGCAGCATCGTCTGGAGCCGTACCCCGGAGGCGGCCGGTCCGTGGTTCCGAAGCGGCCGGAACACCACCGAGACGGCGGAGAACGATGTGGACAACATCGCCATCGACATCCACAGGCGACGGAGCCGGTCGACGTCGGTGATCCGGCCCTCCACACCGAAGACGACGTGCGCGAGTGCCCCGACCCGCCAGGCCCGGCGTTCCTCGAAGGCCCGCCGGTGCAGTGCCGCCGACACCGTCTCCCCCGACACCGAGTGCGCCAACGCCAACCGGAGGCTGTCGGAGGGCAACACGCGGTGGTCCACTCCGTTGTCGGTGAGGTACCGGGTCAGTCGCCGGGTCGACGCCACCACGGCACGCCTGGCACCTTCGGAGCCGCCGCCGCGCGCGGCCGCGACCGACGCGGCGTCCCGGCCGTCCAGCCTCACCGCCAGCCACGTCATGTGGTGCGACACGACCGGGTCGTCGCCCAGCAGTTCGGCGTAGGACCGGGCGCAGGCGGCGTCGGCGTCGACCTCGGCACTGGGGGCGGGAACCATGTGGGTCACGACCTGGATCGTGGCGGGGCCGCGGTCGGCACCCAGCAGAGCCGACGACAGTGCCCGCAACATGCCCGATTCGAGCCCGACCGGGGCGGTGGCGTCGGAGTGGTCGAGGGCGACGACCGTGAACCAACCCGCACCGTCGAAGGCGACGCCGTACCGGGTGCCGCGTTCGGTGACGTCCCGCATGTCCAGTCCGGGCGCCAGTCCCGCCAGGACGTTCCCGGCGACGTCTATCTCCTGTGCGCCCCTGCGGAACCGGGCGGTACGCAACCGGAGCGCCACACGCCGGCCGATGCCCCGGAAACCGGACAGCAGGATCACGGCGGCCACCAGCACCCCCACCCCGGTGAGCACGTACGGGTACGGGTCCGGCAGATGCCAGGACAGCAGTGCGCCGGCGGCGGCGAACTCCACGGCGACGAGCCGTCCCAGGCCGACGTCGCCGACACCGGGCCGGTCCCGGTGAACGGGAAGTCCCACCACTGCCATCCGACCTCCGCGACCGCGACGCACCCGATCCCAGGTCCGGGCGGCCGGGATCCGAGAGTGCTGAATGTGTGGAAGTGGCATCACGATATCAGTTGCCGACCAATGAGGAAATCCCCGCGATCTGCGGGCTCCGCCTGTTGCGGCACACGGCTTCCCGTTCTCGCCCGGCGCGGGTATGGTGCTGTCGGTCGGCGGTCTACTCCTCCCACCGCCGTGTCGGACAGCCAGGCAGGGGCAGGCCCGTATGCGCACCAGACGCGAGCAGTTCCAGGCGTACCACTTCGTCACCCGCCGGATCGTCTCGGCGATGACCTCCGGCAGGCCCGACAACCTGGAACTGCCGTTGCGGCGCACCACCATGTCGGTCCTGGGCGGGCTGGCGCTGGCGGTGTTGATCTTCGTCGGGTTCTGGGTGGTGGGTCTGATCTTCCCGGCGGGGAACCAGTTGTGGAAGCAGGAGGGTTCCATCGTCATCGACGACGAGAGCGGCGCGGTCTACGTGTACATCGACGCCACCCTGTTCCCGGTGACCAATCTGGCCTCCGCGAAGCTCATGTTCGACAGCCCCGACGTGCCGGTGCACATGGTGAGCCCGGCCGACCTGGCGGGAGAACCCCGTGGCTGGGAGATCGGCATCCGGGGTGGTCCGGAGTCGCTGCCGCCGCCCGACGCCCTGGTGAGCCTGCCGTGGCAGGTGTGCACGGCACCCGAGCCGGACAATCCGATGCGGCAGACCAGCCACGTCCTGCTCGACGCACCCGCGACCGGCGAATCCCTCGGGGACGGCGGTCTGGTCGTCGCCGACGAGGCGGACGAGCGGTTCCTCGTCCTGGCCGACCGCAAACACGAGGTGTCGGACGACGCGACACTGCTGGCGCTGGGAATCGACCCCGACGCGGTGACCCGGGTCGATTCGATCTTCCTCGACGCCGTCGTGATGGGGCCCGCCCTGGAAGCCCCCGACATCGACGACCGTGGGGACTCCGCCGACGCGCTGTCCGACCACGACGCCGAGTACGGGGACCTGTTCACCGCCGGCGGACGGGACTACGTGCTAACCGTCGACGGTCTCGCGCCGATCGGCGCGACGTCGAAGGCGCTGCTGAGCGACGGCGAGCCGGTGACCCCGACGTCGCTGACGGCCACCGAGGTCGACGAGGTCGGGACGACGACGGTGGAACCGGAGGGCTTCCCGCAGGACGTTCCCCGCCAGGTCACCGCTCCCGACGGCGCGGCGGTGTGCACGGTCTTCGAGGACGAGGAGATCACCGTCTCGTGGTACCCGGAGGCGCCCGCCGAGATCGGTTCTCCCGCGAGCTTCGCCCCGCGAGACGGCCTGGACGTCGTGGACACCGCCGAGCACGTCTGGGTCCCCGGTGGCGGCGGCGCACTGATCCGGTCACAGGCGACACCCGGCGCCGTGGACGGGACGCTCTACCTCATCACCGATCTGGGAGTGAAGTACGCCCTCGCCGGCGACGCCGCCACACTGCTGGGCTACCGGGACGTGACGCCGCTGCCGGTGCCCGCCACGTTCGTCGCGTTGATCCCCACCGGGCCGGCACTGGACCCCGAGCGCGCGCGTACCCAGGTGCCGTGAGCCTTCCCACGCCGTGCCGTTCCGGTTAGTCTGAACGGACGAGGTTACCCGCCGGCCGGAAAGGACAGACGCCGTGAGTTTCTTCATCTCGCCGACCGACGTCACCGCCAAGGGAGACGAGGTGACCACGTTGGGCGAGTCGATCGGCAACGAGGTCCGCAGCAACCTGGCGGGGCTCGACGCGACCACACCCGGCCTCCGCACACCCGGCGAGTTCGCGAAGCTGGCGACGGTGTGGACGGAGTTCGCCATCACCCTGTCGACGGAGATCGCCGCCGACGGTGAGGCCATCCGCAACTGCGGCACCAACCACGGCACCAACGACGAGAACCAGGCCGGCTGCTTCCCCCGCTGAACCATCCGCGACGACGGAAACCCCCGATGGGTGACTGGTTCCAGAGCATCACCGACCTCGACGCCGAAGTGGACGAGGCGGGACCGTTGGCGGAGTCGATCACGGCCTGGCTGGTGTCGGTGACCGTGATCTCCGCCGAACGCACCGACTGCGTTCTCGGTGCCGATCTCGGCCATCCACCCGGCCCCGGCGGTTCCGCGGTCGTCGAAGAACCCGACCTGTTGCCGTGGGGATCGCGGACCAACGGAGTGTCCATCCACATCGGCCGGAAGGTGTTCACGACCGTCGATGAGGACAGCCGCCTCGTGTGTCCCGGATGTCACCGGGTCGGCGAGTGGCGAGACGCCCGTGGAGACGAGTCGGCTCAGGCGGCTCGGTTCTCCGAGGTCTTGACCGACTGGCTCGGCGGCGGTGGCTCCCGGCTGGACTGCCTGGGTTGCGGTCTGGCCTCCCGGCTCAACGACTGGCGGTGGAGCGGCACGCCGTGGGCCTTCGCCGCCCTGGGCCTGACGTTCTGGAACTGGCCGTCGCTGCGCCCGGATTTCGTCACCGAGTTTGGCCACCGGTTGGGTGGTCACCGGATCCGATCGGTGTCGGGGAAACTGTGACGGCTCAGGTCCACACCGGGGGTGGTGGGGTGGCGCCGGTGCGCAGCACGGGCGCGGAGGACGCCGTCATCCACAGGTTCCCGATCTTGCCCTGTTTGAGCGCGATGATGAAACCGTCACGCGGGTCCTGCGCCCGGAGCACCCGGAACGGCTGTTCCACGGTCCGGGTGATGGTGCGATGGCCCAACTCGTCCCACAGCTCCTCGACCCGCGTGAAGAACGCCGAGTTCGCGGCGAGCAGTTCCTCGGCCGGGACACCCGCCAACGGCGGCCGGTGCTTCAACAGGTAGTTGATCTCGACGTTGGCGAAGTCGGTCGGTCTGCCGTTCTCGTCGTCGTAGGGCACCGAGTTACGAAGGCCCGGCATCACGTCGAAGTCGGCGCTCAGCAGCACCAACGCCGGTTGCAGCTTCTCCTCGGCCCTGACGTACCCCTGAAGCTCGTCGAGCTGTTCGATCGCGGACAACACTTCCTCCTACCGACCGGACCGGGAGGCCCACGAGTACGACTCGGCTCAGGCTATACCGGGACCGCCGAGCCGGGAAACCTCACCGCCGCGGAACCGCGATGCCCGTGCGCCGATCCGCTCGGGTGGGCACGGTGCCGTGGTCGCGCCTACCGCATCGGAGTACGTGGACGGGTGGGCACCTACTGCTGTGCGATGGGAGGTGGCCGGCGCCGAAGGCTAGTTATACGGGTCGAGGAACCAGGGAAGACCGGGGCTGTTGTTCGGTGCATGCACGACCTCGGGGACGTGTTCGCCGTTGCCCGTGATGATCTTCGCGAAGCTGTGCAGGGTCGTTTCGTTGTCCCAGTATCCGGAATGCGCCGCGAACGGCGAGATAGGGCCGCCGTCATGCGGCGTGTCGAACACATGGGCCCCGAACTCCTGATCCACCGGCGACGCGTTGTGTGTCCACGGGTAATCCGGCACCGCGTTGATGATGTCGTTCGTCGCCGAGGTCGCATACACGTTATCCGCGCCGACCCCCAGTTCGGAGGCGTGGTCGGCGGCCACGCCGGGGCTGCCGGCGAACACCATCTGGTCGGTAGCCACGCCCCCCTCGGCGGTGGCCGCGTGGCCGACCACGGTGGAGCCGTACGAGTGACCGAGCAGGGTGTTCCTGGCGGCGTCCGGACCACCCTGCACCGCCTCCAGTCCGGACATGAACCGCCCGAGCGCGGGCGCCCCGTTCTCGGCGTAGGAAGACGAGAAGGCGTTGTGAACGCCGTCGGGCGCGTCGTAGCCCTGCCACAGAATGCCGGCCGTCTCTTGAGTCGGGTCCAATGTGTTGGCTGCGGCGACCATCCGTTCCACCCGGCCGAGGTCGCCCGGGACGCCGGACAGTTCCGAACCCATACCGGGGACCATGGTGACGACGTTGTCGGCGGTGTCGGGGTTTCCGACCGCGACGACGGCCTGGCCGTCGCCCTCCGGGTTGAAATCCATCAGGTAAGAGCGTTCGTACGTCCCGTCGTCGTTGTAGATGGCGGCGCCGTTCTCGTTGATACGGTTCTGCAGCCCTTCCAGCGCGGCCAGCTTGTCCTCGGCGGCATTGATCTGGTCGTCGAGGGCACGACGATCACCTTGGCTTCCGGGACCACCCAGGAGGTCGCCCTTGTCCTCCTTCAACCCCGCGATCTCGGTCCGGGTCTGATCGATCTGGTCGCCCAGCAGCTCACGGTTCGCGAGGTCCCGGAACACGGTGGGTATTCCGTCGGTGTCGGCGACGAACGGCGCCTCGTTCTCCAACAGGTGCCGCCGCTCCTCCTCGGTCAGCCCGTTCCACCAGTCGGTGATCTGCTGCGGTGTCCAGTCCTTACCGGGCATGCTCGCCGGTTCCGACATCGGGAGTTGCGCTCCTGGCCTGGACATTCCCTCCAGCGCCTGTGTCGCATGGAAATCGGCGTTGTTGGCGTTGATGACGGCCATGGTGATCTGGGCGGAGACCCGCGACGCGAACGGCCGGAGGGCGTCCTCCTGTTCCTTCGGAAGACCGGGAGGGATGACGACCATCCCCGTCTGCGCGTCGACCGACAGCGGTGGGGTGCGTTCCGCCTCGGACTTGGCCGCGATCAGGGCGTCCTTGGCGATCTGCAGTTGTTCGGCGAGGTCGATCAACACGACCCGGGCGTACAGCATCGCCTGGCTGACGTCCTCCAGCGGCGGCACGCGCTCCCGCAGTGTGTCGACGGCGGCCGTGGCGTCGTCACCGTCCCAGACGGCGGGCGGGACGTCCGCCATGCCGGACAGTTCGCTCGCCTGGTCCCCCAGCCGTTTTCCGATCAACCCGGCGGCCTCGGCGCTTCGGGTGAGGTTGCCGGTGTCGAGGTTCAACAACTCCAGATAGTTCATGCGGCACCATCCATCACGGCCTGAGTCGGACAGGCTGGGGTGTGGGCGTCCGGTGATGACACCCGTTCGGGAGCACACCGGCGGCGGTCGCGGGCCGGCCCGCATAGGCGGCCCGGTCCACCGGCGGTCTCTCGGTGCTATGCAGGATAACCAATCCGGCGCGAATCGGACAGACGCGGCAGCGCCCGATCCACCGGTATCGAGATTCCACGGGTGAACCCGGCACACTCCGCCATGCCCCGGGTCGGGGTCAGTTCCAGGGGCGCCATTCGTACCAGCGCTCGTGGTACTCGCCGCGGGGCACCTCGGTGCCGTTGCCGGTGATGATGGACGCGAAGTGCGTCCGCGCCGGATTGCCGTCGTCCCAGTAGCCGCTGTGCGCGGCGATCCGGCTGCCGTCGTAGCGGGGCGTGTCGAACACCTGCGCCCCGAACTCCTCCTTGACCGGCGCGGTGTTGTGCGCCCAGCTCGCGTCCGGTACCACGTGGATGATGTCGTTGGGCGCCGTCGTGGCGTACACGTTCTCCGCGCCGATTCCCATGTCGGAGGCGTGGTCGGCGCCCACTCCGGGACTGCCGACGAAGATCATCTGATCCGCCGCGACACCACCGCTCGTGGCGGTGTGACCGATGACGGTGGTGCCGTACGAGTGACCGAACAGGGTGTTGTTGGCGGCGTCCGGCCCGCCCTGCACCACCTCCAGTCCCTGTTGGAACTCCCGCAGGGCAGGTGCGGCGCCGTCGGCGTACGAGGTGGAGGCGGCGTTGTTGATCGCGTCGGGCGCGTCGTATCCCAGCCACAGGATTCCGGCGGTGGACGCCTCGGGGTCCCGCTGGTTGGCGTCGAAGACCATACGGTCGACCCGCCCGAGGTCGCCTCCGATGGTGGGCACACTCGCGCCGGTGCCGGGCACGGAGGTGAAGACGTTGTCGGCGGTGTCGGGGTTGCCGACCGCGACGACCGCCTTCCCGTCACCGGACGGGTCGATCTGCAGTAGGTAGGCCCGGTCGTCGTACTCGGCGGTGCCGGGCGCGTTGAGTCTGTCCTGAATGGTCTCCAGTCCGCCCAGGCGCCCTTCGAGGGCCGCGATCTCCCCGTCGAGCCGGCGTCGGTCGCCCTCGCTGCCGGGTCCACCGGGCAGGTCGGCGCGTTCGTCCTTCAGCGCGTCGATCTCCGACCGGGTCCGGTCTATGGCGTCACCCAGCAGTTCACGGTTCGCCAGGTCCCGGTACATCGACGGGATGCCGTCGGCGTTGCCGATGACATCCGGATGGTTCTCGAGCATGTACTGGCGTTCGGGCTCGCTGAGTCCGTCCCACCAGTCCTTGAACTGCTGCGGGCTCCAACCCTCACCGGGCATCGTGGCCGGGGCCGACATCGGTGGTGCGGCACCGGGTGCGCCGACGCCCTGTAGGGCCGCGATCGCCTCGGCGTCGGCGGTGTTCGCGGCGGTCAGGGCCTCGCGGATCATGGTGGCGACGTCGTCGGCGAGTCGGCGGTACCGTTCGTCGTCCGCCTGTGATAGCCCGGGCGGGACCTGAACGACGCCCTCGGGCGTGATGGTGAGCGGTGTGCCCGCGATCGCGCTTCGCGCCCGCTCCAGATGCGCCTTGGCCGCGATGAGCTTCTCGACCAGGTCGAGCAACGCGACCTGCGCGTAGAGCATGGCCTGGCTGGTGTCCTCCAGCGGCGGAACGCGGTCCCGGATCCGGCCGGTCGCGGCTTCGGCGTCGTCACCGTCCCACGAGGTCGTCGGGATGTTCGCCGTTCCCCACAGCTCGCTCGCCTGGTCCCCCAGCCTGCCGCCCACGAGCCCGACGGCTTCGGCGGTGCGGGAGAGGTTGCCGGTGTCGAGGTGGAGCAGCTCCGCGTAGTTCATCGCGCACCAATCCAGGGAACTCCGAGTGTGGCCACCGACGTGGACGGTGACCGGCCGAGCGGAATCGCCCGCCACCGGGGATCGGGTCGATCGGTCGCGGAACGACTCCGGCGTCGTGGAGCGTGTACCGGTACCCGTCGCGCCGAGTTCTCCGCAGGATAGCCAATCCGAGACGATATCGGAAGGCGTCGATACACTTCGGAGTGTGAGCCGGGTTCCCCGGGACGGCGGACCGCCCGTTCCGGGGAACCCGACCGACCACTGTGGCCACGACGGTCGAGGAGCCAGCTCAGCCGTCGCGACGCCGCCTCCCGACGGCTCCGGCTATGCGCAGGACGAGGTCGAGGCGCAGCTGCAGCTCGTGGTGCCGCAGCAGGACGAGGTCGAGCACGAGCAGGTGGAGGTGGTGCTGCACGCACTGCTGGTGGTGCTGGTGGACGCCGCCTGCAGGTCGTCGTTGGGGATGAGGTCGACGACCTCGAAGGTCTCCGCCTCCAAGACGGCGATCTGGTCGATGAGGTGCGACATGTCTGTCCTCCTGGACTGGTTTCTCTCGGTCCGGCCCCGCATCACCGATGCGGGCTGTCGGACCGTACGGTCGTACGGGTGCGGCCGTCCACTGTGGGTGTGAACGGCGGGGGCTCCGCCCGCGCCCCGTCTCCTCGGCCCGCCGACGCGAGGCGTCGCGGGTGGTCTCGGGAGCGCCCGCCCACGCGACGGTCGGCCGACGCGCGACGAGATTGGGCACTGTGGACGGGCGGAACAGCTCGGTGAGATCCGGGCGTGACAACGCCGTACATCCGATGGCCGCGGCTGACCTGCCGCGTACCGCCGGAGACCGGCGCAGAGATCAGATCGAATGATACGAACAACCACGTGGGCTGTCCAATCGGCCCGCGACCGCCGCGCGCCGGCCGCGGATCGGCCGTCGGGCAGCCGGAAGCCGCGCGAGGTGCAGCCGGACGGCGGCACGGTCCGGTGGCGGTGCCGGGAACGCTCCGCCACCGGAGTAGCCGCGAGGTCAGGCGGAGAAACTCATTCCGAAGAACGTGGAACCCGCGATGAACGTCGCGACGGCCGCCGTCGCGTACAGGGCCTTCGCCCCGTTCAGCGAGTGCATCACCGCACCGGCGCCCGAGACGACGGCGCACACCATGGCCGTGAAGCCGACGGCGCGCACCACCCCCTCCATGCCTCCCACCGTCGTGGAGACCGCGGCGGCCACCGCGCACAACACTCCGGCCACCGTGACCCACACGGCCACGTTCAAGAACCTGCCGCGTCCCCTGGACGCCGCACCGTCGACCATCTCGTCCTCCTCATGCCACATCTCTGCGGCGGAACACGATCGCGGACGCGACCGCGCTCACCGCTATCCATACCGACAGAACCACTATGGCGACCGGAACGCCCGCGTCGGGGGTACCGGCCGGCATCGCCCCAGCCGAACCGACGGACTCGGCGAGGATCGCCGAAGCGCCGCTGAGAAGGGCGGGGCGCACCGACTCCAGCACCGTGGCGACACCCGCCAGGCCGTGGAGTGCCTGCTCCAACACCAGTGCCCACAACAGGCCGATCGCGATCGTCCCCGCCAGGGAACGCGTCAGGACCGCGATGCCGAAGCCGAGCACGGCCCAGGCCACGCCGATGAGCCACGCCGCGCCCAGTCCCGCCGCGGTGTCGGCCAAGGACGGGAAGGACCACTGCGTGCCCTCGATGAGCGAGACCGCCAGGCCGCACAGGAACGCCACGACGAAGGTGACGGCCATGAGCACCAGGATCAGCGCCGTCAACGCCACGAGTTTGGCGGCCACCAGCCTGCCGCGTTCCGGGAACCTGCTGAGCACGGTGCGCAGCATTCCGGAACGTTCGTCGCCCGCGCCGATCAGCGCGCCGAGGATGATCATCACCGGACCGCCGTACATGGGCAGCGATCCGACGACCGCCGCGGCCACCGCCGAGGGGGCCAGGCCGTCCTTCATGGCCTGGATCTGGTCGGCGGGGAGTTCGGCGACGGTCAACGAGACGATGTAGTTCGCGAGATACGCGAACAGGACTATCTGCAGCAGCCATACGACGGAGACCACGGTGAACGAGCCACGGTGGCGTATCCCGTACAGTTCGGCGCTCAACGCCCGGCCCATCATGCCCGCCCTTCGTTCGCGGTGTCGCTGGTCATCTCTAGGAACACGTCTTCGAGGCTGCGTTCGTTGGGTCTGATGCCCCGTACCGTGATCCCGGCCGCGACGAGGGCCGAGTTGAGTGCGCCCGCGGCGTCCTCGGGCGCGTACACGAGGATGCCGCCGTCCTGTTCGCTCACGTCCTGCACGCCGTCCAGGTCGCGGGCGACCGAGGCCGCCTTCCCGGTGTCGTCGCACGTCACCAGGAGCGCGGGCCGGGCACCGTACTGCGCCTCGATCTCGGCGGTGGTCCCGACCGCGATGAGTCGTCCGTGGTGGAGCACGCCGACGCGGTCGCACACCTGCGCTATCTCCCCCAGGAGGTGGCTGGAGAGCATGACGGTGCAACCGCGTGCGGCCTGTTCCCGGATGAGTTCCCGCATCGCGGCCATGCCCGAGGGGTCCAGGCCGTTCGCGGGTTCGTCGAGGATCAGCAGTTCGGGTTCGCCCATGAGTGCCGAGGCCAGGGCGAGGCGCTGCTTCATGCCGAGGGAGTAGGTGCGGAACCTGTCCCCCGCGCGATCGGCCAGGTCCACCGTCTTCAGGGCGGCGTCGATGTCGGCGTCACCCATGCCGGAGTACCGCGCCAGTAGCGAGAGGTTCTGCCTGCCGGTCATTCCCGGGTAGAAGGCCGGCCGCTCGATCGTGGTGCCGACGCGCCGCAGCACCGGGTTGGTGAGGCGGGAGTGGCCGAGCACCTTGAGGGAGCCCGCGGTGGGCCTGGCCAGTCCGACCAGCATGCGCATGAACGTCGTCTTGCCGGCGCCGTTGAGGCCCACGAACCCGTAGACCTCGCCGCGCCGGACGTCGAGCGTCACGTCGTCCACGGCGGACTTGCCGCCGAATCGTTTCGTCAGGCCGCTGGTCTCGATCACCGGCCCGTCGGTTCCTTGGGTCATGTCTGTCCCCATTTCGAGTGGTCGGGGGCTTGGGTCCCGGGAAGGGCGGACATCTTCCGGCGAGAGCGTCGGGTCATGATCACGCCGAGGACGAAGGCGAGCAGGATCGCGGTCGCGATCAGGGCGACCGCGGCGCCCGCCCCCACGTACGGGGTGATGCCGAAGTAGGCGAAGGCGGCCATCGCCGCGACGAGTGCGGTCAGGAACAGGTAGGCACCGATGCCGTACGCGAGGTAGACCCGGCGTTTCGGCCCGGGCACGGCCGGTGCCCCGCCTCGCCGCACGAGCCTCACCAGTTCGCGGCGGGCCGACTCGTCGAGCGCCGACACGTCCAGCAGGTGGCTGAGGACATAGTAGCCGTCGAGCCTGAACACCGGAAGAAGGTTCATCAGGCCGGAGAACATGCCGAAGGTCAGCATCGCCGCCGACACCGTTCCCCACATCCCCTCCCCCGCGGTGATCCAGTGCAGCGGCGCGAAGGGCGCGCTGACGGCCACCGACACCGTCACTCCCGCGAACGCGACCCGTACCCGGCGCATGCGGTCGTGGAAGAGGAGGCTGTCGTCCACTTTGCAGTACGCCGCGATGACCGGAAGCCGCCACATGAAACCGATCTCGATGTCGCGCGCTCCGTAGAGCTTGGCGACGACACCGTGTCCGAGTTCGTGCAGGAACAGCGAGGTCCAGGCGATCACCACGAAGACGATCATGGCCGCCGGCTCGGTCCACAGTGTCCGGGCCTGCGGCCACACGTCGTTCCACAGCAGTGCCGTGTAACAGATCGCGGCCGCCGCCGCGAGCCAGACCAGCGCCCAGGAGACCGGCCGGTCGAGCGGCCGGACCACGGCGGCCAGCCGGTCCAGGAGCCGTTCGGGGCGTACCAGCGGCAGCCGCGCGTGCAGCCAGGTCCGGGACCGCTCCGACTGGCTGTCCCTGGCGTCGCGCAGCCGCGCCATGAGGACCGGGTCGTCGGAGCCGACGAGCAGTCCGCGTTGACCCAGCAGCGTGAACATCGACTGCCACAGCGCCGGGGTCAGGCGCTTGCGGAAGTGCGCGATGAACTCGTCCTCGATCTCCTCGACGGTCCGCTCACCGTCCATACGGGACGTCAGGAAGTGTTCGTGCTCGCCGATGCGGAAGTACCAACCGGTGCGCGGGTCGTGCAGGGTGTAGAGCCGCCGGTCACCGTCCCACAGGCCGGGGCCGATGCGGACGGCCGGGTCCACCCGGGGCCGTGCCGTCCGCATCTGCGGGACCGTGCTCGTGTCACTCATCTATCGGCACCCGTTCCGCCGAACATCGCGCCGATGTTGGCCTCCAGGTCGACCGGTTCGCCTCCGGTGAGCGTCAGCTCCAGGAGGTAGGACAGGTAGCACTCGTCGATGATGCTGACGCCGAGCCGGTTGTTGGTCATGTGGATGTAGCCGCTGAGCAGCGCGAACAGGGCCGTGTCGGCGTCGACGGGGCCGGCCTGGGAGTCCATGCCGATCGGGAACTCGAGCTTGCCCTGCCCGGCGAGATCGACCAGTTCGGTGCGCAGTTCGACGCAGTGCTCGGCCCACTCCCGCAGGAATCCGCTCAACGACTCGACGTCGTGCCGTGAGGCGGTCTCGTAGACGGCGCCCAGATGGTCGTGCAGTTCGCTCGACATGGTCTGGTAGGCGTCGTTGTAGGCGGAGTGGCGCGGCGAGGAGTCGCCGTCGCCGGAGCGTTCCCAGTAGGTCCGGTAGGTGGACAGGAAGGCCGCCGACGCCGCCCTGTCCTGCTGGAACGCCGCCAGCATCACGGTCATCAGCTGCGCGGCCAGTCCGAACAGGACCGATCGCACGTGCACGTTGGTCATCTCCACCAGGCGCAGCACCATGTCGCTCGACTTCTCGAAGTGGCGCTCGGCGATCTCGATGCCGTGGGGGCCGCCGTATCGGGCGACCTCCGGTTCGTACCGCATCACCGCGTAGGAGTTGTTGGGCCGCATCGGCATGTTGCCGTCCGCGCCGTACAGCTGGTTCCACTGCTCCTCGGAGTACTCGCCGAGGAACATCTCCTTGAACAGCCCGCCCATCTCCGACTCGTCCATCTCGTACAGGGCGGGACGGTCGGCGAGGAACTCGTCGAGCGACTTGAAGAGCCGCTTGGCGATCGTCTCGGCGTCTCCGGCGCGCCTGGGCAGGAGCCGGACGCGCAGGTGCGGTCCCTCCATCCAGTAACGGATGAAGAACCAGCGGCGGATGAGGCCCTCCTCGCGGAGTTCCTCGATGACGGGCGCGATCCCGTCGACCAGGAGTGGGTGGTTGTTGCTGGAGTAGAAGACGTGCACCGCCAGCCACTCGCCGGGAGCGTCCGGGTCCTCCGGGACCGGGATCTCCGCGTCGACGGCGACGGGGGTGACCGCGAACGTGGCGTTCTCGGCCTGGGTGGGCGAGTCAGTGGTCATTTCGTCATTCCCGCTTCGTTGATCTCGATCGTGAGTTCGGTGACGTACCGTTCGCCGTTCGGTCCCTTGGCGACCAGTCCCTCGGAGTCCGGCAGCATCTCCGTGAACACCAGGCGCCGGTTCGCCGACTCGGCGAGGTTGTCGAGCAGCCCCAACGAGAAGTAGTCCTCGAAGTCCACGAACTGCGGTTTGCCGAACCGCACCGCGCCGTCCGCCTCGTCGTCCTCGTCGGGATCGACCGCGTCCGGCGTGACGAACACGTACCGTGGCAGCTTGTGCGTCCTGGCCCAGCGGTGCCAGCCGAGGACACGCTCGGCGCCCTCGGCACCGACCATCCCCTCGGGCAGGTTCGACGGGTCGGTCTTCCACACCCGGCGCACCAGGATCAGGTCTCCGAACCGGACACGCGGGTGGCCGCCGATCTCGGCGTCCCCCAACGGCTGGTCGGTGCCCGACCACAGGTCGAGGCTGGCGATGCGGGTGCGGGAGAAGGTCAACAGCAGGCGTTGCATCTCCGGCAGCGCCATCGGCATCAGGAAGCCCAGGTAGACGGGGATGACCTCCTTGCCGAGCCGCTTGGAGCGCAGGGTGAGCCGACCGGTCTCCTCGTCGCCCACCACGTACAGGTCCTCGACCGGGATCTGGTCCTGCGGGTCGCGGAAGGAGATCTCGCCGGGACACACGATCTCGTACGGCGTGACCTCGGCGTGCAGGTTGAGGTTGGAGGTGTCGTACCCGCCGGTGACCTCGGCCAGGACCGCGCCCTCGGGCGTGATCTCCCGCAGGTGGTCGCGCAGCGCACCGGCCAGGTCCACCCCGTCGGAGGCGGGGAAGCAGTGCTGGAACCGGGAGAACAGCAGCGACAGGCCCGTGTACGTGCGGTTGACCACGACCCGCCGGTCACCGTCGACGTCGCCGACCTGCACGAAGTACGCCCGCGGGTCGAGGTCGTCGTCCATGGGCGGCAGCTTCGCCGCGACGGTGTCGATGAAGTCCTGGTCGAGGACGAGTTCGTGCGCGTCGTCGCCGTGTGCGGCGTAGCGCCGCCGCATCTCGGAGATGAGGGTGCGCCGCGCGTCGTCCAACGCGGTGACCTCGGGCATCTTGAACCAGTTCTCCTGGTCCTGGTACTCGTTGTCGATGAACGACTTGTGGTTGAAGGAGTACCGCAGGTACTGGTCGTACACGTCCAGGTGGAACTCGTGGGTGAACTTCACCAGGTCGTCGCACCGGCCGCCGCGGCCGAAGCGGGCGTGGAAGAACCCGCGCGCCATCAGGCGGTGCGAGGACATCGCGTCGAAGAGCGGCAGGATCCGCGCCACCTGCCGCAGGTCGGCGGCGGCGCCGTCGCGCCAGGACCCGGTGTTCGCGGCGACCGCGCCGGCGGGGAGCGTGGTGTCCTCGTACAGCACGGTCCTCGGGCTCTCCGGCGACTCCACGCCCAGGCGCGACAGCATCTCCTTGACCTCGGAGTGCAGGTCCCGCAGGATGAGCCGACGTTCGTCCACGCCGCAGCCGATGAACCCGGCGACGAGGTCGTTGAGCCGGTGCAGGTCCTCCGTCAGGGTCTTCGCCCACGGACGGTCGAGCCGGGCCACCCGGTCGCCGAAGTCCCGGATCGGGTCGGAGGCGTGGATGTTCACGACCAGCATGGGGACGGTCACCAGGTTCAGTCTCACCAGGTGCCGCAGGTAGCGGCGCACGTCGTCCACCGCCCGGTCGTGCGGGCTCTTCTCGTGGAGCAGGCGGCGGACCTCGGAGAACTTCCGGGTCGCCCCCGCCGGGAGCAGCCGGAACAGGTCGTCCACTATGTCGCTGTGGGCGAGGAAGAAGACGTTCTCGTCGAAGGTGTCGAGGGTCATCGCCGCCGACGCGTCGCCGACGCGGCGCTGGCGCCGCATGTAGCGGACCCGCTTGCGGTCGGTGGTCCATCCGCTGGAGATCGCGATCGGCAGGTCGTCGAGGAGGTCGTCGTCGGCGATGATCGCCTCACCGACGCGCGCGAGGATCGCCAGGTTGAGCCGGGTGTGGCTGACCAGGCGGTTCTCACCCAGCGCGTCTGCGTCGATGGAGAGGAGTCCGTCCGCGTCGTCGGAGAAGCCTCCCAACGCCACAGCGGTGAGGGTGCTGAACGGGCTGGTCTTGGCGACGGTCCGGTAGACGTACTCGCTGACCGACCGCTCGATGCGGCGGGCGCGTTTGGAGAGACTGGACGGGTCCGCGGTCATGTAACGCGGAAGCATCTCGTCGAGCGACGGCGACGCGAGCATGATGCCCTTGCGCAGCACCGGAAGCGACGCGAGCCGTTGCAGGGCGCGGCGACGCTCGATCAGTTCCTCGCCGAAGACGTCGGCACCCTCGCGCCGCCGCCGCCGGTGGGCGACGCTGATCTCCAGCCATTCGAGGAGTGTCGCGGCCAGTTCGGCGGGCAGCCTGCCGATGGTCGCGCGAGTCTGGTCGGGGTCGCGTGGCGTGCGCAGGTTGAACACGTCGCGGCGCAGGTTGATGAGGGCGCGCCGGTGCGCGTCGTCGGTCTCGCCGCCGACGAACGGCTCGATCGCGTCCGACAGGGGGACGGCATATTCGCGCAACCGGTCCTCCAGGCCCAAGACCGCGTCGGCCCAGGCGACCGTCCTGCTGAAGTGCAGGCCCGAGAGTCTCTCCCACGGCAGCGGGGACACCCGCAGCATGAAGTGGGGAGGCGCCGAGAGCGCGGTCTCGCGCGTCGTCGCGGGGAGGTCGGGCAGGTCGGTGTTGGTCACGTCGACTCCTTGGGGGATCGTGCCGACAGGGGGTAGGCGAAGTCGGCCTGGTCATCGCGGTCGCGGCCGACCATGAGCATGATCATCGGCCATTCGTCCGATCCGGACAGACGTAGCCGCTCGGCGTAGGAGACGTTGTCGAAGCCGAGTGCCGCTCCGCACGCCACGTCGAGGGCACTGGCGGCGACGTAGCAGCTCTGGGTGGCGGAGCCGACGACCGCGTTGAGGAGCCGGACTCCGCGGTCGCCGACGGCGTCGAGCACGGACTCGACGGGCACGAGCACCGAGATCACCGCCGCCGCCTGCTCGACGTTGTAGTTGTCGAGGAAGTACATGGTCTGGAGGAGTTCGCCGGGGGCCTCACCGTCGACGAGGACCAGGCCGGAGCGTTCCTCGTCGTACAGGTACGCGCCCGGCGCGATTCCGGCGACGTGGTTGACGAACACCGCCAGCCGGGCGAAGTCGGCGCGGCCCGCGTCGGTGCGCAGCCGGCATCCGCGGGCGGTCACCCGCAGCAGCGTCGCCAGTTCCTCCGCCGACAGCGGCGTCTTCGACGAGAAGGTCCCGAACGAGGAACGCCGCCGCGCCAGGATCGCGCTCACGCCGCCTTCCACGGCGTCGAGGGACACCTCCGGCAGCGGCACCGGCTCGGGCGACGCCGGGGCGGCCACTCGGGAGACGACCTCGACGTCCGGAAGGGCCTGCGGTACCAGGGTGGCCTCGACGACCGCGGTCACCTGGTCGAACCGGTGCGTCACCCTGGACCGCTCCGCCTCGGTGAGGGTGACGGCCGCGTCGCCGGACCGTTCCGGAACCGTGAGTCCGCGCGGTCCCGGCGGGAGCGGGAGCACCGCCAGTGTCGTCTCGTCCAGCGACTCGATGCCCAGGAGCGCGTCGAGTTCCGCGCTGTCGAACCACAGGTGCGGCACGGCGGCGGCCCCGCCGTCGGTGACTCCCAGGAGTTCGAGGGAGGCGAGGGTCGCTCCCAGGTCCATCGTCACGACGTGGTGGCAGAAGCTGTTGTACTTGAACGAGTTCTTCCAGAACTTCACGGACACCAGGAGGAACTGGTCGGTCTGCGGGGCGGGTTCGGGCAGGGCGGCCCGCACGCGGTCGGACACGTTGCCGGCGATGAGGCGTTGCAGCGCCCCGGACGCGGTGTCCCAGTGGTACACACCGGGGGTCTGGTCGGCGGAGGCGCCGCTCACCCAGTACATCTCCAGCGGGTACAGGCCGCCGCCGTTGGCGGTTCCCCGGGAGTAGGTGGACACCGCGCTGCGGGGCTTGTTCACCGCGTCGTCGTTGCCCGTCACCCGCAACCGCCGGGCGAGCAGTCCGTAGGTGTCGTTGAGGGCACGGCCCAGGCGCGCCGGGTCCAGTGGGCCGTCGCCGTCCGTCCAGGGTGTACGGTCGAGTGCCGTCGCGAGCGCGTCCGTCACCGGCGGGCCGACCGGGAGCGTGAACGACGCCGCCCCCGGATACACCTTGTGCCGTCGGGGCTGGTCATTCCAGTTGACCGTGTAGTCGTACGGCGGCATCGGGACTCGGGCCCGATGGATCACGTCCTCGACGTACCGGCGCACCGTCTCGGTGGCTGTCACTGTTCTCCCTCCGGGGGCTGGTTGCGGTGTGCCGTCGGCCGGCTCACGGGAACGGGTGCGGGACGGGGTTCAGTTCCGCGGGGGTGAGGTCCCGGTCGCGCAGCCCGGCACGGCGGTGCGCGGTGAGGGTCCGTTCCATGTGGAAGGCCCGCTGCTTGTGCCAGCCGAAGTCGATGGGCAGCAGACCCGGCACGACCGTGGCATAGGTGGACAGGCCCAGGTCCCGTTGCTCGGGAGAGGTCTGGTCGACCGCGTAGAGCGCGAAGCCGTTCTGCCCGAGCCGGTCGATGATCCACCGCAGGTCCTCGGTGAGATCCCGGTTGCGGGGACGGGTGGCCTCCCACTCGCGGTAGACCTCCTCCATCGGAAGGGCGCGCCGGTTCGCGAGCAGGAAGTCCGAGTGGACGGCCATCGAGTCGAGGCCGTGCAGCAGCGCGTGGTGCTTGAGTTCACGGACCAGACCGAACTCGGCCTCCATGGCCCGTGCCTCGTCGCCGCCGGTGGACATCCGGCGCTCGAAACTGGGCACGTAGGAGGCGATCTCGCACAGGGCGGCGCGCATCGCCTGCACCGGGTCCATCGACGAGCCGGCGGCGAAGCACAGCTTGCCGGGCTTGCCGTCGGTGCGCACCGCCACGGCGGTGACGACCGGAACCGGCAGGTCGACCCTGGTGTCGAACATGCGGACCTCGAAGCCCTCCAGGGCCATGCGTTCGACCATGAGGTCGATGTCGAGTGCCCCGCTGCTTCGGGGGTCGATCTCGACGGCCTCGTGCTTGGCGAACCAGGTGAGCAGGAACGAATCGCGTTCGATGAGTTCCATGACGCCGTGGAACACCGCCTCCTCGGGGCAGCTTCCGGTGGCGCAGCCGTTGGAGCACTCGTCGACGAAGGCCGGGCCGGTCTGGTCCAGGTAGTGGACCAGACGTTGCGGCACCAGCACCGACTCGTCGGTGGTCAGGTTCCGTCCCCACACCCAGGGGATCTCCAGGGACGGGGTGAACTCCGTGAAGTACGGCGCGTTGAAGTCGTAGAACGCCTTGGGGTAGAGGGTGCAGGCACGCGGGTCGAGCGCCGGGGCGTCGAGGTCGTCGAGCGCCGACCACAGTGGTTTCGGCAGGCCGCGGGACAGCAGTCCGGCGTACCGCTCCAGTCCCTCCAGGACGGCCAGCAGGCGGGAGTCGGCGACGTTGTCGGCGTGCCCGCTCCAGAAGAACTCGTAGAGGTGGGCGGCGCCGCGTACGAAGCTGTAGCCGGTGACGGGCATCGTGGTGGGGTTGTCGAAGGCGGCGGGCGCCTGGGTGCCCAGGGCGCCGCACACCGGGTTCGCGAACGCCTCGATGTCGATCGGGTAGTCGCGGACGTGACGGACCCGGAACGTGTCGGCGTCCGGCTTGGGCTGGGGCCGCATCGGGACGACGGCCCGGGCGGGGCCACCCTCCGGTGCGACGCCGCAGTTGGGGCAGTCGGGTTCCGTCAGGAGCGGGAAGGTACGGGTGGCGAGGTTGTCGAGCCTCAACCGCCGTACGCTTCCCGCTCCCGGGAGGTGTTCGGGGCGATCCTGCCGGGCACTCTCGACCAGGGTCTGGAGTGCCGCGAGGGTGATCGGAGTGATCCACGGTGCGGAGGACAGCGAACACGACACGCCCGTGAGTTCGAGGGCGTCGCGTTCCTCCTCCTGTCTGAGAGCCTGCCACCTGCGGTGGAAGCACAGGGAGCACGGGGGCCGTTCAGATTCGGCCGCCGGCAGTACATAGGCGTCGCGTCCGTGCAGGTGAACGGTTGTCACGCCCGGGGAGCGGAAGGGCGCGGGATCGACCGGGCCGTAGATGCCCAGCAGGTCCCGCTCTCCGAGCTCGTACACGATGGGGCGGGAGCCGCCCTCGTACCCAAGCGCCTTGTCCAGGTGTTCCTGAACCGTTTGCACGGCATCGACCGTGGCCGCCGTCGTCATGTTCTCTCCAGAATCGCTGAATGTCCGTCCGGTGCTACTTGCTCGTCGAGCCGCAGCTGCACGAGCAGCCGCAGCAGCTGCCGCAGCTGGAGCTGGAGCAGCCGCAGCAGCTCGACGTCGAGCAGCTCGACCACGTCACGGCCTCGTCCTGCGAGAGCTGTGCGACATCGTCGATCTCGAAGGTCTGCGCCTCGAGCTCGGCGATGTCCTTGATGAGTGGGTTCATGCTTCCTCCTCTCATGTGCTCGTTCGGTCCGAGACCGCGGGCGTCATCCGGATGTCGAGCCGCAGCTGGACGAGCAGCCGCAGCAGCTGCCGCAACTGGAGCTGGAGCAGCCACAGCAGCTCGACGTCGAGCAGCTCGACCACGTCACGGCCTCGTCCTGCGACAACTGCGCGACATCGTCGATCTCGAAGGTCTGCGCCTCGAGCTCGGCGATGTCCTTGATGAGTGGGTTCATGCTTCCTCCTCTCACATCCTCGGTCGTCGATCCGATACCGGGTGGATCAGGCGCACGACGACGTCGAGCCGCAGCTGGTGCTGGTGGTTCCGCAGCACGACGACGTCGAGCAGCTCGACCACGTCAGTGCCTCGTCCTGCGACAGCTCCGCGACATCGACGATCTCGAAGGTCTGCGCCTCGAGCTCGGCGATGTCCTTGATGAGTGAGTTCATGGTTCCTCCTCTCACATCCTCGGTCGTCGATCCGATCCGAAGTGGATCATGCGCACGACGACGTCGAGCTGCAGCTGGAGCTGGTGGTGGAGCAGCACGAAGAGGTCGAGCACGAGCACGTGGACGTCGTGCTGCACGCGCAGCTGGTGCTGGTGGAAGCGGCGAGGTCCTCGGCCGGGGTGAAGTCGACGACCTCGAAGGTCTCGGCCTCCAGCACGGCGATCTGGTCGTTGAGTGGCGACATTGGTTTTCCTCCTCTCGATGGGTGAAGGGGTCGGCCCGGGGGGGGTGGTGCTCTCCGCTCCGGCGGGCCGGCGACCGGGCGGAAGTCCGGGGCTCGACTAACCGCTGCAGCTGGTGGTCGAGGTCGAACTGGTGCTGCTGCAGCTCGTGCTGCTGCAGCTGCAGCTCGAACAGCCACAGCAGCTCGACGTCGAGCAGCTCGACCATGCGGGCTGGTCCAGGGCCAGTTCGGTCGTGTCCTGGATCTCGAACGTCTCCGTCTCCAGAGCGGACAGATCGTTCTTGAGCGACGACTCCATCGGTTTCCTCCTCTCGATGCGCGTGTTACCGGGGACGGGTGAGGAGGACCCGAACGGTCCTGACCGCACCCGTGGCGAGGACGTCGGCGGGGGTCGTCTCGACCACCACCGCCTCGCGGCCTTCGGAACGCAGCGCCGACGCCAGCGGCGGCTCCGCGGGAGGGAGGGGACCGTCTCCCGCGCTGACCCGGGCGGCCCGTGGATCGACGCCGGGGACCAGGAGCCGGTCCAGGCCGGGACGGCCAGTCGTCAGGGTGCGACCGATCAGCGGCAGCAGCGCGTCGGTCGTCGCCGCCGACACGTCGGCACCGGTACCCACGGCGTAGTCGCCGGTCCCGCGCCTGACCGCGAACACGGCGACGGCCGGTGCGGCGGCGGGAAGGACGTGTACCGCGAAGTCGAGGCCCAGCAGTGCCGCCGACCGGACGAGATACCCGACGGTCTCGTCCATCTCGGACGTGTCGACCTCGACGATCTTCTCCCCGCGGGCCAGGGCCGCGACACCCTCGTAGGCGAGGGCCGATCGGATTCCGGCACGGACCGCGGTGGTGAGGTCCTGCCCCACGCCCTCTCCGGCGCTGCTTCGTTCGAATGCTCCGGGCCCGTTGGCCGCGCCGCGCGCGTACACGGCGGCGGTCGGCACCTCGACGATCTCACCGTCGAGGGAACGGCCGGCGGTCCAGCCGCCCGACCCGGCGTCACCGAGTCCGGTGGCCAGGACGAGCCGGTCGGCGTCGATGCGACGCGCGGCCTCCGACTCGGTGGCGGGCAGTGGGCCGAGGGCGACGACGTGCTCCAGGATCGCGTTCTCGGTGGCCCGGCGGCGCGCGTCGCCCGGCGCCTCCAGGGCGAACCCGAGCGCCGGAAGCGAATCGGCCACACCGGGGTGGACGACGGAGCGGGCGATCTTGACGGGGTTCTGGTCGATCTCCTCGTCGTCGAAGCCCGTCACGATTCCCACGTGGGCACCCACCAGGCGCAGGAAACGCTGCAGGTCGTCGTGCTCGTGGTCGTCGTCGCCGACGATCGGCCTCTCCTCGGCGACCGCGTCGGCGTCGACGTCGGCGGCGAAGCCCTCCGGCGGCACCGTGGACCGTCCTTCGACGAGCCGCGGATCCGGCAGCACCTCCTCGCGTACCGCGTCGCCGGTGGCCAGGTCGACGACGACCACGGCGCCGTCGGTCTCGGCGCCGGGGGCCTTCGTGATGTCGCGGAAGACGTCGTAGGCGGCCATCAGGCCGACGAGCGACGCGTGCACCGGCCTCATCGCCGGCGGGGCCGGGGTGTGGCCGGGGGCCGCGGCGGCCTGCCACAACCGTGCCGCGTCACCGTTCTCGTCGTTGTGGGACAGCCGGATCATCGCCGTGGTCCAGTCGCCGACGCGCCCGGGCCCGGTGAGCGGGCCGATCACGACCTTCTCCCCCACCCGGACGACGGGCAGAACCGTCCCGGTGTTGTCGCGCAGCGTCGCCACGAGCCGGTCCACCCCGCCCTCGACGGCGGTGACCACCAGGATCCCGCCGCCGTCGCCGGGAAGGTCCTCCTCGGCGCCGACGACCCGCTTCAGGCCGTTGATGAGGAGTCCGTGCCTGATCGCGTCGGCGACGGCGTCCTCGCCGACCACCTTGACCGCGGCCTCCCGGAAGGCGGTGAACCGTTCGACGCCGTTCTCGCCGTAGTGCTCGATGTAGGCGATCTGCTGACGGAACTCGGCGAGATCGTGGCCGTCGTCGACCATCGGGCCGGTGACGGTGCTCAGGGCCGCCTTGTCGACGAGCGCGTCGACCAGGCGGCCGACCATCGCCGCGCGTCCCTCGTCGAGGCCGGCGAGGAGGTCGTCACGGGTCTTGGTGCCGTCCAGGAACGGCGCGAGTGTCGTCAGCCACTTGTAGATCGCCTTGCCGCGCAGGACGAAGCCGCCGTCGGAGTGACGGACGAGAGTGCCGGTGGGAAGCTCCGCGAAGACCAGGTCATGCCGCAGGCGCAGTCGTCGGGTCTCCTGCTCGCCCGTCACACTCGCTGTGGATACGTCCATCGGGCACTCCTCCAGGGTCGAGAGGTGGTCAGGTCCGCCTTCTGGCAGTCGCAGGGCAGCCTCAATGGACGGCGTGGAGCCGGGAACAACGAGATGGTTGTAACAGCCACGTTCCGACTTGGGCGAGTCGAAGACCAGCAGACCGTAATCAGGGGCACGGTGAGATCCGGGCGACCGTACCGGCGCGCGAACGAAGACGCGGCTGACATACCGCGTCTCCCTGTTGCTCGTCGGCATCGGGAAGTCGAATCGAATCGTACGGACGGTCTCCGGCGGTGTCCAGCCGCCCCCGGCTTCCGTTATCGAATGTTCATCCGGCTAACTTTCGGCTAACCATCACATCGGGACGATTCGGCAGAATACGCCGGAGACGCGCCCTGAGAAACGACGCCGGCGCGCCCAGATGATCCTTTTTGACCGCCGCGTGGCAATTCCCACCTCAATGGACGCAATCGTCGAGAGAATTCCGTCTTTTACGCATCCGGAACCGCCAAGGGTGTTTCCGAATCGGATTCACGCGCCACAATTCCCTTTATTCCGGTCGGATAACCTGGGGAATCCACCGGCACTCCGACCGGTGAAAAGACTCCGTGAACCCGTCGTCACTCGGAATGCGACGTGAGAAAAACCCCTCGGTCCCGCCCACCGGGAATACACCCGACCACCGCGAACGGCCCTCGTCGGTCATTCTCAGAACGAGTGTGTCGTCATGCGGCGGCGGGGTTGCGTGGCAGCGCTAGGATATCGGATTCGCCTCATATCAAATCGATGCCTATCGAAATAAGGAATGGCTCGCCCAATTGCCGGTGAATTCGGGGAGGCCGTTAGGCGGAATCGCGGGGAATCCGCGATCCGCGGCGTCTCGAAGTGGAGTACACGGAGCCTGGTCCGCGCCGGGACGAATGGCCTTGCGGTCGTACCATCGCGCCATGGCTCGCAAACCCTGGTCCCGTGTCGCCGTCGCCGTCGGGCTCGTCGCGCTGTTCGCCGGCTGCATCGGCGCGCCCGTCTGGTTCGCGGTGGAGGGGACGGTCCTGCTCGCGACGACCGAACCGGTGCGCGTCGAGGACGTGGAGTGCGTCACCGGATCCCGCGGTGGGCACTGCACGGGCAGTTGGACACTGGCCGACGGCACGGAGCACCGGGAACGGTTGAGCGGTGACCTGTTCGTGGACGACGGCGACGAGTTCTCCGGTTACGGCAACGGTTTCACCGCCGCGCCGACCAGGTGGTTCTGGATACTGTCGCAACTGTTGTACGCGATCCCGATAGGACTGGTGTTCTTCGTCGTCGTCCACCACAGGAGTCGGGTCGCACGCGCCGGCGGCGTGATCGCCGCCGAGGACGAGGCGGCCATGAACGCGCGCGTCGAGGAGATCCGTCGCGGCGAACGGACTCCGGAACCCGGGGACTGATGACCGCGGCGCGTCTCACCGGAGTCGGTGAACCGCGGCGGGGTGCGGCCGGCCCGCCGCGGTTCACCGGTGGGTCAGCAGCAGTTGCTGCACATCAGGGTGCGGCCACAGGTGTCGAACCGGTACAGGTTGCCTCCGATGCACTGGTACGAGTTCAGGTCACATCCGGCGGCGGCGCGCCCCCGGGTGAGGAGGCCGTCGAGCAACCGGTCGGCGAGTCTGGTCAGGGACATGTGAGTCTCCTTGCGCGAGAACGATCAGTACGCGAGGAACCTAACCGCGCGATCGACAATTGATCCACAACGGACATGATCGGTGAGTCAGGACGGTCGCCGTCTCTTGTGGCCGTCGTCGTCCGGGGCGCGGCCGTCGGACGCCACACTGCCCGCCCTCGGAATCAGGACTGTTCGGCGCCGCTTCGACGATCACGACGCGACCGCCGTCACGGCCCGGATCACGCCGGCGGCGGTACCAGGGACCCGCAGTCGCGCATGAACCGCAGGTACCGGTCCACCACCGTCGCGTCCACCACCGGGCAGACGATGCCCGAATCGGCGAGCGCGCCGCGGGTGTGACGGTCGTCGAACACCGGTTCCGGAGCGTCACCGGCGACGGCGAGCGCCGCCGCACCCGGCAGGGCGCTGCCCGAGGCGGCGGTCCGTGCCGCGTCGGCGAGCCGGCGGTTCCACTCGTCGGCGGGCACCATGTCGATCGCATATCCCATGGCGCGCAACCGGTCCACCACGAACGACATGCCGACGGGTGTACTACCGGTGAGGTGGTACGCGGTGCCGTCGGCGGGTCGTCGCCGGATCAGGTGAGCGATCGCCTTCGCGACATAGTCCACCGGGGTCAGGTACGCCGCCCCCGTGACCTCGCCGGACGGCGCCGCACCCAGCTCCGCGCAGGCGCGAAGGACCTGCCAGAACGCGTCCGTGTCGCTTCCGGCGCCGGTCACGGTGTCACCGCTGACCCGGCCCGGCCGGTATACGGCGACGGGCAGTCCCCGGTTCCCGGCCTCCGCGACCAGACGTTCGGCGACCCACTTGCTCTGCACGTAGCCGCTGGCGGGCAACCGATCGGGGCGCAGGACCCCGTCCTCGTCCACCGGGACGCGGGCGCCCTCGGCGGGCACCACGACACTCCCGGTCGAGACGTGGTGGAACGGGACGGCTTCGGCCGCGGCCAGTCGCAGCATCTCAACGGTCCCGGCCACGTTCGGCCCACGCATCGTCTCGTACGGGTCCGCCAGGTGCACCCGTGCACCGTTGTGGACGATCGCGTCGGCCCACCCGGCGAGTTCCCGTCGGCGTGACCCCGGCACCCCGAGTCCGGGGGAGGCCAGGTCGGCGGGAAACGCGACGATCCGGTCGGTGAACGAGTCGTCCCACAGCCGGAGTCGACGGAGCGACTCGACGAGCCGCCCGCCCGCCACCGCCTCGTCCGGCGCCCGCACCGGGCACGCCACCTCGGCCTTGGCGTCGGACGACAGGAGCTCCGCGAGCAGGAAGGCACCGAGGAACCCCGTGGCGCCGGTCAGCAGAATCCGCCGGGGTTCCCCGTGGCGCTCCGCGGTACGCGCCGCCGGCACCCGCACGTCGGCGGGTGGGATCGCGTCGGCGCGCATCCGATCCGCCAGTGCCGCCGGGGTGGCGGCCCCGTGGTCGAGCCGTCCGGCGATCGCCGCCACCGTACGCAACGCGAACACGTCGCGCAACGGCAGTTCCACGCCCAGCGCGTCACCGGATCGGGCCGCCAGCCTCACCGCCAGCAGCGAATGCCCACCGAGGGCGAAGAAGTCGTCGTCCGCCGCGACGTCCGGGACACCCAACAGTTCGGAGAACAACGCGGCGACCCGGCGTTCGGTGCCTCCGCGCGGAGCGCGACCGGTGGCCGGCGGCGGTGGGGCGGCCTCGGGTGCCGCCTCGGCGTCGATCCACTCCAGACGGCCCTCACCGGTCCACCGGACGACGTCGCCGGTCCGGTACATCGGTTCCGGCACATCACCGAACGGGCACTCCACCGCCTCCCCTGCGAACCGGTGCGGAGCCCGGACGCCGGCGAGATAGAGGTCGCCGGGAGCTCCGGGCGGAACCGGGCGCCGCCGGGAGTCCAGCACATATGCCCGCACGTGGTCGGCCGGGCCGTCGAACCCGGCACGTACCCGCGGCGGAAGCGCGGCCCGGTTCCACTGCGACGTCACCAGTCGGCGGTCCTCATCGGTCAACGGGTCCAGATCGTCGATCGCCGTGCCGGGAGCGACCGCCGCCTGCGTCAACACCCGCAGGAAGCCGTTCGCCAGCCGCGCGACCGTGGCCGGGGTGAACAGGGCGGTCGCGTATTCGACGGTGACGTCCAATCCGGCCGGTTCGCCCGCCGGGCCGAGACGTTCCACCACGTTCCACGACAGGTCCATCCGGGACGTGCCGGTGGCGGGATCCACCGGGGTCGCGGTGACGCCATCGACGTCCAGGATCGGCGGTGGTGTCGCCAACGCCAGGAGCACCTGGAACAACGGGTGTCGCCCGAGTACCCGGGGTGGATCCAACGCTTCGACGATCCGCTCGAACGGCACGTCCTGGTTGGCGAATCCGGCCAGGGTGTGGCGGGTGACCCGGTTCAGCAGTTCGGCGAATCCGGGTTCGCCGGACAGGTCGATCCGCAGCACCAGGCTGTTGACGAAGAACCCGACCACCTCCTCCAGTGCCTCGTCGGGGCGGCCGGCGGTCGGTGTGCCCAGGACTACGTCGTCCCCCGCACCGAATCGGCGCAGCAGGACCGCCATCCCCGCCTGCAGCACCATGAAGAGCGTGCTGTGGTGCCGTGCCGCGAGCTCCCGCAGGGCGCGATGGCCGGCGGCGTCCAGGGTGAACGTCGCCCGGGCGCCGACCGCTCCGGTACCGGAGGAGCGCGGTGCGTCGTACGGCAGCCGGATCTCCGCCGGGGCCCCGTCGAGACGGCGACGCCAGTATGCGGTCTGGCGGGCCGCCGGCCCGTCGGGATCGTCCTCGGACAGCGACTCCCGTTGCCACAGCGTGTAGTCGACGTAGTCGACGGCCGGTGCCGTCCATCGTGGTGCCGTTCCGGCGCGCCTGGCGTGGTAGGCCACGGCCAGGTCGCGGGTCAGGATCGGCAGGGACAGGCCGTCGGCGGCGATGTGGTGGACCAGCAGCAACAGGGCGTGGTCGTCCGCGCCCAACCGCCACACCCACGTACGCACCGGCCATTCGGCCGCGAGGTCGAAACCGTGGGACGCCGCCTCGGCCAGCAACTCCGGCAACGCGTCGGCCGTCGCGTCGGCCACCACGACACGGGGGGTGCCGTGGGGGTCCACGACCTGCTCGGGTTCGCCGTCGCGGTCGGGGAACCGGGTCCGCAGCGTGCCGTGCCGCCCGGTCACGTCGGCCAGGGCCAGGATCAGGGCGTCGACGTCGAGGGGCCCGCGCAACCGCATTCCCACCGGAAGGTTGTAGGTGGGGCCGGGGCCGTCGAGGCGGTCCAGGAACCACAGCCGGCGTTGCGCGGGTGACGGTGACAGCCGCGCGGGCCGCTCCGCCCGGCGCAGCGGTGGCAGGGCGGCCGCCGACCCGGCCCGTTCGACGAGCACGGCCATGCCCGCGACGGTGGGGGCGGCGAACACCTCACGCACCCCCACATCGGCGTGACACACGGCGCGGATCCGTGCCGCGAGCCGGGTCGCGAGGAGAGAGTGCCCGCCCGAGGCGAAGAAGTCGTCATCGACTCCGATCGTCTCCAGTCCCAGGACCTGCGCGTACAGGCCCGCCAGGAGGTGCTCCGTCTCGGTGCGGGGCGGTCGGGAGAAGGCGGCGGGTTCCGGCTCGGGAAGGGCGGCGCGGTCCAGTTTCCCGTTGGGCGTCAACGGGAGGCGGTCCAACACGGTGAACACGGCGGGCACCATGTAGTCGGGTAGCTCGGCGGCCAGGCCGGAACGCACGGCGCCGGTGTCGATGTCGGTGCCGACGAGGTATCCCACCAACCGGCTGCGGCCGTGAGCGTCGGGTCTGGCGACCACGACCGCCCGGGCGACTCCGGGACACCGCAGCAACGCGGCCTCGATCTCGCCGGGTTCGATGCGGAATCCACGGATCTTGACCTGGTGGTCGGCGCGCCCCACGAACTCCAGTTCGCCGGAGCCGTTCCACCGCACCAGGTCTCCGGTGCGGTACATGCGTTCGCCCGGTTCTCCGAAGGGGCACGCGACGAACCGGGACGCGGTGACCGCCGGACGGTTCAGGTATCCGCGGGCGACCCCGGCACCGGCGAGGTAGAGCTCCCCGACGACTCCGGGTGGCACCGGACGCAGGACGTCGTCCAGTACGTAGACGCGGGTGTTGTCGACCGGCCGGCCGATGCCGGGGCGGTCGGGCGCGTCCCGGCCCACCGTCGCGGCGGTGACGAGGTGGGTCTCGGCGGGGCCGTAGTGGTTGTGGAGGCGGCGCGGTGACACGGCCGACAGACGCCGTATCGACGGTGTCAACCGCAGGGCCTCGCCGGCCTGCGCGATGTCGACCAGATCCGGCAGGGTGTGCCCGGACTCCTCGGCGGCCACCGCGACCGCCTCGATCACCAGGGTCGGGGCGTACAGTTCCGCGATCCGCATCCCTGAGAGCCACGACACCATCGCGTCGGCGTCCCTGCGGACGTCCTCCGGCATCACGCACAGGGTCGCGGAGCTCAGGAGGGCGGCGCCGATCTCCTGCACCGAGACGTCGAAGCCGACCGCGGTGAACTGGGCGATGCGGGTCCCCGGCCGGGAGGAAAGGGTGCGGACGTGCCACCGCAACAGGTTCGCGAATCCCCGGTACGGCATGACGACGGCCTTGGGCCTACCGGTCGAGCCGGAGGTGTAGACGACGTACGCGGGGTGATCCGGGCGCAGCGGGACGGTGCGCCGGTCGTCGGTGACCGGTGTGGCGCGACCGGTCGGGGCGAACCGGTCGAGGCGCAGAACGGGCCACCCGGCGCCGACGGCCTCCGACTCGGTGAGGACCAGGGATGGTGTCGCGTCGGTCAGTAGCCGCACGACGCGTTCCGGCGGGAGGGTCACGTCGATCGGCAGGTAGGCGGCACCGGTCTTCAGGACCGCCAGGAACGCGGTGACCAGCCGGGAGGAACGGGGAAGCGCGACCGCCACGATCGTCTCGGGACCGATCCCCCGCGCGATCAGGTGATGCGCGAGGTGGTCGGCGGCGGCGTCGAGTTCGGCGTACGTCGGTGAGGCGTCGTCGTCCATGACGGCGGGGACGTCGGCGTGGACCACGGCGCGCGCCGCGATCACGGCCGCGACGTCGTGGGGCGCCTCGGGTGCGGCCGTGGCGTTGCGGGCCACGAGCAGCTCGGCCCGGTCGGCGGGCGTCAACAGTTCGATGTCACCGATCCGGACCGTGTCGTCGGCCGCGACCTGCCGCAGCAGGCGGGTGTATCCGTCGCACAGCCGCGCCACGGTCCCGGCGTCGAACAGTCCGGCGGCGTACTCGGCCACGACGTCGAGCCCGCCCACGGAGTCCTCGGTGACGTCGAGGAACAGGTCGAACTTGGCGGTCCCCGGATACGGTGCGGCGACCGTGCACCGGGTACCGGCCAACCGGAACCGTGCCGTGGTGTTGTTCTGCAGCGCGAGCATGACCTGGAACAGCGGGTGCCGGTTCACCGCCCGCGCCGGGTCGAGTTCCTCCACCAGCCGATCGAACGGCAGGTCCTGGTGGGCGTACGCCCCGAGGTCGTCTTCGCGTACCCGCCGCAGCAGTGCCGAGAACGACTGGCCCGGTGCCGTCCCGGTGCGCAGCACGAGTGTGTTGACGAAGAATCCGACCAGGCCGTCCATGGCGGGGTCGAGCCGTCCGGCGACGGGCGTACCCACGGGGATGTCGGTACCCGCGCCCATCCGGTGCAGCAGGGCGACCAGGCCGGCGTGCAGCACCATGAACAGGGTCGCGTCGTGCCGCCGGGCCAGCGCGGTCAATGCGCGGTGGAGTTCGTCGCCGATCCGGAAGGAGTGCCGGGCTCCTCTTGTCGAGGTCGCCGATCGTGGCCGGTCGTAGGGCAGGGCGAGTTCGTCGGGGACGCCGGACAACCGATTCCGCCAGTAGTCCGCCTGGCGGGCATCGAGGGAGGCCGGGTCGTCGCGGTCACCGAGTCGTTCCCGGTGCCAGTCGGCGTAGTCGAGCTGGTCGACGGGCAGCGGGTCCCATCGGGGTGGTTCGCCGCCCCGCCGTGCCTCGTACGCGCACGCGAGGTCGTCGGCCAGCGGCGTCAGGGACCAACCGTCGGCGGCGATGTGGTGCAGCAGCAACAGCAACACGTGCCGCTCGGGCGCGACCGTGAACAGGTGGGCGCGGAACGGCGCCTCCTCGGCGAGCCGGAACGGCCGCCGAACGGCCCGGTCGACCTCGGCGTCGAGGTCCGTGGCCGCCACCGTCCGCCGGTCCCAGACCGTGTCGATGTCGTCCGACACCCGTTGCCGCAGGTCGTCGGCACCGCCCACGAAGACGGTACGCAGGGCGGAGTGCCGCATCACCAGGTCGTGGACCGCCGCGCGTAGCGCCCCGTGATCGACGTGGCCGGTCAGGTCGAGCCGGATCGGCTGGTGGTAGGCGACACCGTCGGGTGCCAGGTCGTGCTGGAACCACATCCGTCGTTGCGCCGCCGAGGGTTCGGCCTCCGGTGTCGGGCGTTCGCGGTGGCGCAGCACCGCCAGGTCGTCACGTGCGATGTCGACGTCGAGTGTGGCCGCGAGCCGCCTCGGAGTGGGCGACTCGAAGACGTCCGTCACCGTCGCCGGCGCCCCGAGTTCCGCTCGGATCCTGCCTGCGAGGCGGGTAGCGAGCAGCGAATGCCCGCCCAACGCGAAGAAGTCGTCGTTGACATCCATATGAGACACGTCCAGGAGCTCGGCGAAGAGATCCCGGACGACCCGCTCGGTCCGGGTGCGGGGCGCGCCGCCCACACCGGCCCGGAACACCGGTTCCGGCAACGCATCACGGTCGATCTTGCCGCTGGACGTCAACGGCCACGCGTCCAGGACCACGATCGCCGAGGGAACCATGTGCGCCGGGAGCGACCGCCCCAGCGCGGCGGTCAGCTGTGCCGTGTCGAGCGTCGTGTCACCGAAGGGCACCACGTACCCGATGAGTCGTGCCTGGCCGTGCCGGTCGGGTCGCGGCACCACGACGGCACCTGCGACCCCCGGCCGGCGGGCCAGCTCCGCCTCGATCTCACCCGGCTCGATCCGGAACCCCCGGATCTTCACCTGGTGATCCGACCGGCCGACGAACTCCAGACGCCCGTCCGCCGTCCGCCGCACGAGGTCACCGGTCCGGTACATCCGCTCCCCGGCGGGACCGAACGGGCACGCGACGAACCGTTCCGCCGTGAGACCGGGCCGCCCCAGGTAACCGCGGGCCAGGCCGGGGCCCGACAGGTACAGTTCGCCGGTCTCCCCAGCCGCCACCGGCCGCAGGGCGTCGTCGAGCACATGGGCGGTGGTGCCGGGAACCGGTTCGCCGAGATGCGGTGCCTCCCGCGCCCCCAAGGGGGCGGTCACGGTGGCGCAGATCGTCGACTCGGTCGGGCCGTACGCGTTGAGCAGGCGGCGTTGTCCCGCCCACCGGCCGGACACCTCCGCCGGCAGCGCCTCACCGCCGGAGATGACCGTCTCCAGCCCCGGCAGGTCTTCGGGGGACATCACCGCGAGGACCGCCGGCGGTAGTAGACAGTGCGTGACCCCCTGGGCGGCGACGGTATCGGCGAGCGTCTCCACGACCGGCCGGCCGGGTGGCGGCAGCACCAGGGCGGCCCCCGACAGCAACGCCATGAACAGGTCCCACACCGAGGCGTCGAAACTGGGTGACGCGAACTGCAGCAGTCGGCTCGATCCGGTCAGCCCGAGCCGCGCCCGCTGGTCGTGGATCAGCCAGGGGATCCCGGCATGGCTGACGACGACTCCCTTGGGACGGCCGGTGGAGCCCGAGGTGTAGATGACGTAGGCCGGGTTCGCGGGCCGGGGCCGCACGGGAACGAAGTCCGCCGACGGTGGCGCGTCGTCCTCGTCGACGAGGAGCCGGGGCACCGCCTCCGGGAACCGGCCGGTGTGGACGGTGTCGCTCACCAGCAGCCGGGCGCCCGAGTCGGTGAGCAGGTAGGCGAGCCGATCCGGTGGATGGCCGACATCGAGCGGAAGGAAGGCCGCACCGGTGGCGGCCACCGCGAGGATCGTCTCCACCATCATGGGCGACTTGGGGAGACCCACCGCGACGACGTCCTCCGGACCGACTCCGGTCGCCGCCAACCGGGCCGCCAGGAGACGCGAGCGGCGGTCGAGTCCGGCGTAGTCGAGCCGGTCGTCACCGCAGACGAGGGCGACCGCGTCGGGTGTCGCCGCCACCTGGTCGGCGAACAACTCCGGAAGCGTCCTGCCTGCGGGCAAGGGGGCGGTCGGCGTCACCGGTCGCTCGCGTCCATCTCGGCGACGAGACCGGCCGGCCGCATGTCGGTCCAGTGCCGTTCCACGAAGGCGAGGCATTCGCCTCGGTCTCCCCGGTGGCTGACCCGCCAACCCGCGGGGACCTCGATGTCCTCCGGCCACAGCGAATGCTGGCCCTCGTCGTTGACGAGCACGAGGAACGGACGCGCGGTGTCGTCGAAGGGGTTGGTCATGCGGTTCTCCGGTGGGGTGGGAGTCGTCCGGTCGGATACCCGATCGGCGCCGGCGGCCATTGTGCTCCACGTCGGGTGGATCGACAACATCCGGGCAAGCGTCTTCCACGGTGCGCGGCGGCGGCTCGGGGTCGACCGGAAAGCGGTGGCACCTCGTGAACGCCCTGGGCGGGGCCGGAGGCGCGCGACCCGGCGTCCACTTCGGAGCAGCGTGTGGACGGCCTCCGGTGCGCGGCGGGTGCGATCCTCGTCATGTCTCCCCCGTGTCCCCCGCTTCCGCCGCGGCCCTTCCGGTGTGGCGGTCACGTGCCGGGCGATTCCGGTGGATCCGCCGGGGCAACCGTCACCGGGGCACGGCACGTATGGAGTGAGAGAGCCGGACACGACGCAGCCCCCGACCGGAGGGAACGGATCGGGGGCTGCGGGTCGGCCGGTCGGTAGGTCCGTCCGACCCGGGCGGTCGCGTGACCGGTTACGGGCACTGGCTGATGTAGCTCCAGATTCCACAGGAGGTGGTGCAGTTGGAGGACGTGGTGCAGCGGCGGCGGTACAGGCGGGCACCGGTGCAGCGGTAGTCGTACCACGACTCGGTGGGGCATCCGGCCGAAGCCTCGGTGCGCGGAGCCAGCTTCGCCAGCATGGCGTCTCCGAGCCGGGTGGCAAGCGTGAACATACCGATCACTCCTTCATTGAGGGGCGTCGCCAATCGACCGGCAGAAGGTATAGCCGCGTTCTGCCGGAAATCTGTCAGAATCTGTCAAGATCCATTCGAGGGCGGGGCGACCCGGCCATCGCGCCCGTCAGATCGGAGGACGCCGCATTGCTGGTGAGGCTGCTGGGAAGCGTCGAGGTGTTCGACGGCCGGGGCTGGCGGTCGCCCGGAACGCCCAAGCGGGCCTGTGTCCTCAGCGCCCTCGCACTCGCCGACGGCCAGCCGGTGTCCGCGCAGAGCCTGATGGACCGGGTGTGGGACGGGTTCCCGCCGCCGACGGGCCGGGGCGTCATCCACGGCCACATCGCCCAGTTGCGGAACCTGTTGCGCGACGAGGAACGCGCGACGTTGTCACGCGCGGACGCCGGTTGCTACCGACTCGCGCTTCCCCGCGAGTCGGTGGACCTGTTCGCGATGCGGCACCTCGCGGCACAAGGGAAGGCGGCCGTGACCGCGGGGGACACCGCGGACGGCGTCGCGCTGTGGCGCCGCGCCGCCGCGCTGTGGCGCGGCGACCCGCTCAGCGGCGTACCGGGGTCCTGGGCGGAGGGGATGCGGACGGCGCTGTCGAGCGAGTACCGGGACCTGTTGGCCACCATGTACCGGGTGGAACTCAAACGGGGCCGTCACGCCGAGGTGGTGTCGGAACTGAGCGAGGTCGCGGCCGCGCACCCACTGTCGGAACCGCTGATCGCGCACCTGATGGTGGCGCTGTACCGCTGCGACCGTCCCGGTGAGGCGCTTGCCCGGTACACGGCGCTTCGGGAGAGACTGAGCGAGGAACTGGGCAACGAACCCACCGACCGGTTGCGGCGACTGCACCGGCGGATGGTGCGGCAGGATCCGTCGCTGCATCACTCCGCCACGGCCGCCACGGCCGCCACCGCGCCCGCGCCGGAACACCACGTCCCCGCGCAGCTCCCCACCCCGCCGGCGACGTTCGTCGGCAGGGAACCGGAACTGGCGGAGATCGTCGCCCTCGCCGCGGCGGAACCACCGACCGGTCCGGTGCTACTGCACGGGATGCCGGGCATGGGCAAGACCGGTCTGGCGGTACACGCCGCGCACCGGCTGGCACCCCGATTCCCTGATGGACAGTTGTTCCTGGACCTGCACGGGTATGGCCACGCCTGCGGAAGAGTCGCCCCGCCGGAGGCGCTGCGCCGCATGTTGACCGCGCTGGGGGTGGCGGCGGCCGAGCTGCCGGAGAACACCGAGGACCGCGCCGCACTGCTGCGCAGCGTCCTGACGACCCGGCGGATACTGCTGCTGCTCGACAACGCCGCAGAGGAGTCACAGGTGCGGCCGTTGCTGCCGGGCGCGGGCGGCAGCATGGTCGTCGTGACCAGCCGCAACCGGCTCCCCGGCCTGGAGGGCGTCCACCCGATCGGGCTCGACGTCCTTTCGGAGTCGGAGGCGCGCGACCTGTTGACCGGGCAGGGCGGTCGGGACGTCCGCAACGCGGAAGACGCCGCCACCGCGGCCGAGGTCGCCGAGATGTGCGGGCGGCTGCCTTTGGCGCTGCGACTGGCGGCGGGACGGCTCAAGGTCAATCCCTACTGGACGTTCTCGGATCTGCGTGACCGGCTCGCCGATCCCGCGCACCGCCTGACCGAGCTGAGCGCCGGGGACTCGGCGGTCGCGCCGGCGGTGGAGGCGTCCTACCGTGACCTCTCCGCACCGCACCGGCGCCTGCTGCGGATGCTGAGCCTGCTGCCCGAGGGCCATTTCGGGGTGGGCGCGGCCACCGCGCTGGTCGGGGGTGAGCGCCGAGTGACCGCGCGGCTGTTGGAGGACCTGGCCACCTCGCACCTGGTGACGGCGACGGGGCCGGACCGGTACGGGATGCACGACCTGATCCGGTTGTACAGCGGGCAACGCCGGGAACGCGACAACCCGCCGGAGGTGCAGCGGGCCGCCCTCGACCGGATGCGCGCCTGGTACCTGTACTCGGCGCGGGCGGCGCGCGGCGTCGCGTCGCGCAGGTGGACACCGCTGCCCGCTCCGCCGCCACCCGCCGACGTCACCCCCGAGACCTTCGACGACTCCCGGCACGGCCGCGACTGGCTGCACCGTGAGCAGCGGGCACTAGCGACGGTCGTGGCCGAGTCGGGTGGCCCCACCGCCTGGCTGATCGCCGACGCCATGCGGTTGACGCTGTACGTCAAGGGCGACTCCGACACACTGCACGACGTGTCGGTCGCGGGCCTCGCGGCGGCCGACGCCGCCGACCTACCGCTACCACGGGCGGCGATGCTCTTCAACCTCGCCGCGTGTGACGCCATCACCGGCAGGCACGAACGCAACCTGACCCGGCTGGACGAGGCGCTCCAGTACGCCGTCAAAGCCGGTTCGCCGCACTGGGAGGCCCAGATCCAGACGCAGTTGGGCACCGGTCACATGCTGCGAGGCGACTCCGCACGCGCCATCGCCGCCTGCGAGACCGCCCTGTCCCTGTACCGGCAGGTCGACCCGGCGCAGATCGACGGCACGTTGACGGTGCTGGCACTGGTGTGCCACCGGTCGGGGCGGCTCCGCCAGGCGCTCGCGTACCTGGAGGAGTCGTACGCCCTCGCGCGGACGAGCGGAGATGAACACCAGATAATCGCCTCGGCCAACCTCGCCGCCGTCAACCGGGAACTCGGCGATTACCCACGGGCACAGGGGTACGCCGAGGCGGCGATCCGGTTGTGCCGGACGGTCGGGGCAGTGGTCCACGAGTCGCACGTCCTGGACGAACTCGCCCTCATCCACGCCGCGTACGGCAGGACGGCCGAGGCGGTGGCGACCGCCGAACTGGGCCGACGCCTGGCCGCCGAGTCCGGTGACCGGCGGCAACAGGCCGCGGCGCTGGCCACCCTGGCGGTGTGCCGGCTCGGCACACCGGCGTTCGCCGAGGACCCGGCCCGTGAGGCGGTCGCCGCCGCGCGTGCCATCCCGGCGACCGACGTCGAGATCCCCGCGCTGCTGGCGACGGCGGACGTGATGCTCGCACTGGGCGCACCCGACGACGCACTGTCCCACGCCGAACGGGCACTCCGGCTCGCCCGCGAGGAGGGCGTCGGGGTGGCCGAGGGTCGCGCACTGACTCGGGTGGCGCGGAGCCACGCCGCGCGAGGCGAGTGGGAGGCCGCCGTCGCGGTCGGCCGCGAGGCACTGCGGAACCATCTGCGGACCGGCCACCGGCCGGGACAGGCCGAGACCCACGAATGCCTGGCCGAGGCACTGTCCGGGATGGGCGAGTCCACATCGGCCGAGGCGCAACATGCCGAGGCCGCCCGGTTGCGCGTGCTCATGTTCCGGTCGGCGTGACCGTCGCGGGATCGACGCCCCATTCGGCGATCCACGGCATCTCTCGTCCGCCGGGCGCCGCCGCGAATGCGATTCCGAGCACCGCGACGTCACCGGGCAGGGAGCGGCTGTGAAGCTCCCAACCGTGCCACCGGCCGTTGCCGTACGGATCCGGCGGAGGTAGTACCAGCCCGGGGAAGTCGTCGAGCGTCGCCGCCCCGACCTTCACCAGCGACTCCTTGAGCACCCACCGGTGGACGCGGCCCATCCGTGACAGGGAGGCCTCTCCGGGAGCCAACGCGACGTCGGGGATCTCCGCGTCACCGCTCTCGATGTCCACACCGACGGGCCGGAAACCCGCGGCCGCGGCCGCGAAGCCCCGGGTGTGGCTCAGACTGACCTCAATCGGTACCCCCTCCATACGGGGCTTTCCGTGGCGGGGCGATCCGCATTCGGGGCAGTGTTGCCGCAGGATGAGACTCAGGGGGTCGGCTCCCAGGAGGCGGGCGGCGGCGTACCGGACGAGTGCGTGGGCGGCGAGGTAGCCCGCTCGGTCCTCCGGGCGGCGCAGTCCGGCGGCCCTGGTGCGTTCGGTGTCGGTGTAGACCGGCGGAATCGACGGCCGGAACTCCGCGACCCGGCACCAGTGGACCACGACCGCGTCGACGCCGACGGCGTCGCCTCCGGCGACCGGTTCGATCACTGTGGTGGTCACTTCGCTCCCTTCCGTCACAACGGTGGCCGTGGCGGCGGGCGACGGTGTCCCGTGGTGGGCCGCACAGGTCGACCTTGACTCACCTGCTCTGCGCGTGACACTGGGTACTTCTGCCTGCTCGACCGCCCGGAGTTGTGACCACTGTCGGCCGGCTCCACCACGGAGGAACGTGGTCGGTGACACCACGAATCACTCGACAGACAAGGAAATCCCGATGCGCGCTCTTCTCGTCTCGGCTCTTGCGGTGGCCGCTCTCGTCCTGGTCACCGGGATCTCGACCGCTCAGGACGACCCGGCCGTCCTCGCCGACTGCGCGACCAGCTACGACTGGTGTGACTGAGCGGTCCCACGGTCGGGGACCGGGATCCCGGTTCCACGGATACGGGGAACGGCCGGAGAGGACGGATCCGGAACCGCCGGTGGCGGGCATCGGGCCGTACCGCCGACAGTCCGGCCCACACGGCACGACGAGAGGTCGCCGAACCCGGAGCACAGCAGTCGGTCGGACATCGATCGCGGCTCCCGGGGGCTGCATTCGGACAAGTGGGAACCATGCGCCTCGTTGTGGCGATAGTCGAATTCAGCCCTCACGAGGGCATCAGATCCACCGACCTCGAGGAGACGTTCCGGGTGAGCGCCTCCACGGGTGACCGGTTGGAGCACATACACGCCACCCGCACCACGACGACGTGGTACATCTGCATCTATTCGCTGGTCCAGGATCCGGTGGCGGTCCGGGCGGCCGCCGACCAGCTCGTCCGACGTTCGCTGGCGAGCATCCAGACCATCGACCGGTGGTCGGTGCGGTCCGTGGTCCTGCTGATGTGATCCCGCGTCGGCCGACCCGGGGTCAGGCCAGGTCGTCGGGGTCGATGTACCCGTTCGCGATCGCCAGGGCTCCCAGCTGGAACCGGCTGTGCGTTCCGAGCCGCTCGCTCAGGTTGTCGGAGAGCCGACGCACCGTCCGGATGGAGACCTCCATACGGCGGGCCGCCGAGGCGTCGGTGTGACCGTGTGCCCAGAGCCGGAGGATGTGCTTCTCCTGGAGGCTCAGGACACCCTCCTTCCTCGGACGCCTGTCGCCCAACGGCTTCGCCTCCTTCCAGTGGCCGGCGAACAGCGCGGCGAGTGCCTTGACGATCACCTCGCCACTGAGCACGAGCGCACCGGCTCCACAGTGCGCGTTACTGATCGGGATGAGCGCCCGGGTCTGGTCGATCACCAGCAGACGGACCGGCAGCGACGGGAGCGTGCGGATCTCGGCACCGAGTTCCATCTGCCAACGCAGGTAGGCCATCGTGACGTCGTCGTTGCGCACACTGTCCAGATAGATCGACCGCAGTCGCACGCCTCGCCGGGCGGCGTCCTGGGTCGCGGGGCGGGCCGCCTCGATCGCGGTGGTACTCAGCCGACCGGTGGGACTGAACGAGAGGGTCTCCTCCTGCCCCTCGGCGGCCAGCGCCGCTATCCGGGCGCGGACGACGCCACTGCCGAGCAACCGCTCGACCTCGGGATCACTGCCGATCTTACGCCCGCCGTGACTGGCGAGCAGTTGGGCGATGCCCAGCCGGCTCTCCTCCACGTCGCGTTGTCGTTGGGCCAGTTCGGCCTGTTGGCGGGCCAGCAGGGCCGCCAGAGCGATCTCGGGGTCGATGGCGATCATCGGCGCGCCGTCGGAGCCGGCGACGAGAGACAGTTCGGCGAGCCGGTTCATGGCCGTCCGGACCCAGCCCTCGTCCCTCCCCAACGACGTGGCGAGTTCCGGGACACCCGCCTCCGGTTCGTCCACCATGGCCAGATAGACCTGTTGGATCTCGGGATCGATACCAAGGGAATTGAGCATTTCGGGGTAAACCTCATAGAAGTCTCGCAGCCCGGCCGGGCCAGCCGGACCGCCTGGCAGGCGTCAGATTAACAGCCGCACACGACCGGTGACGCTCCGCCATTCAGACAGTTATGAATTTCTTTCACTGTTCGCGGTCGTACGAACACCGGATGCACCGCCGGAACGCGGCACCGGACGACACCACGCCACGGCCCGCGTCCCGCACTGGTCAGAAATGACACCGGAAGGCGGCGGTGAGACTAACCAGTTACCGCGAGCCACCGAAACTGCGAGATTGGGGTCGCCCGACGACCGAGAGCCACACTCTCCTCGCCCCTGGGGGTTGATCCCGTGACACCGTCGCAATCCATGCCGTCGAACCCGGCACCTTCGACCGGCCTCTCGCCGGCGGAGCAGTCCATCGCCGCGATATGGAATCCGCTGCTGCCCCGAAGCGCCACGGCTCCCGACGACGACTTCTTCGTACTCGGCGGAGACGTCGACGCCGCCACCCGCGCCGCCGAACTCCTGACGGCCGAGTTCGCCGTTCCGGTGTCGGCGTCGGACCTGCGGGAGAACCCCACCCTCGCAACGCTCTCCGACTGGCTGGGCCGGGCCAGCCTGGCCGGCCTGGCCCGGCTTTTCGATGCCGGGGACGACGAACCGGCCGCATGGACCCCTGTCGCCGACGACATCCGCATCCCCCGCGTTCCGCGCGGGGAACCGGTCCCGTTGTCGTTCGCGCAACAGCGATTGTGGATCCTGGGACAGCTCGAACCCGACAGCGCCGCGTACCTGGTCCCCTTCGGGCTCCGCATCATCGGACCACTGGACGTCGACGCGCTCGGCGGCGCGCTGGACGACCTGCTCACCCGGCACGAGCCGCTGCGCACCGTGTTCCAAATGGTCGACGACGACCCGATGCAGTGCATCGAGGAGCGTTCGTCCTTCCCGTTGACCCGTATGGACCTCATCGGCGACACCGAGCCGGTCGACTCGGTGGTCGGACGACTCGTGTCGCAGCCGATGGACCTCGCACGTGGGCCGCTGGCACGCGGGTGGCTGTTGAAGACCGGCGAGGACGAGCACCGGCTGGTGGTGGTCCTGCATCACATCGTGGCCGACGGCTGGTCCCTCGGAGTGCTGGCCGACGAGATCAACGCCCTGTACCGCGCGCGGTCCACCGGTCAGCCCGCCACGTTGCCCGAACTCCCCGTGCAGTACGCCGATTTCGCGGTCTGGCAGCGCGAACGGCTGTCCGGGGCGGCACTGGACTCACAACTGTCCTACTGGACCGAGCGACTGGCCG
>NZ_VLLL01000005.1:4358-971955 GCF_007994225.1 Stackebrandtia albiflava | reverse complement strand
TCGCCGTGGGAACCCCCATCGCCGGACGCAACCACACCGACATAGAAAACCTCGTCGGATTCTTCGTCAACACCCTCGTCATGCGCACCGACCTGTCGGACGACCCCACCGTCGGACAGCTCATCGGCCGCATCCGGGACCACTCACTCGACGCCTACGGTCACCAGGATCTCCCCTTCGAACGACTCGTCGAAGAACTCGCCCCCGACCGGGATCCCTCCCGGAACCCGGTGTTCCAGACGATGTTCGCGCTGCAGAACATCAAGGACGTCGACAGGAGGAGTCTGGCGGACCTCACCGTGGAGACGCTGGACATCGACCGGGGGGCCGCCCGGTTCGACATCTCGGTGTACCTCATGGAGCGGCCCGACGGGGCGGTGGAGGTCAGCCTCGTCTACGCGACCGACCTGTTCGACCGGTCCACCGTGGAACGAATGGCCGGACACCTCGGGAACCTCGCCGCCGCTCTGGGGCACGCCGGTGACGACACCCGTGTAGGTGAGCTGGCCATGCTCGCGCCCGCCGAGTTCAACCAGCTCGTGCACGCCTGGAACGGGCCGCGGGCGCCCATCCCGCAGGCACCGGTGCATCACCTGTTCGAGGAGAGCGTGGCGAGGCATCCCAACGCTCCCGCCGTCGTCCACGGCGACGAGACCCTGACGTTCGCGGAGCTGAACCGGCGTGCCAACCGCCTCGCCCATCTGCTGCGCGGTATGGGAGTCGCACCGGACTCCATGGTGGCGATCTTCCTGAAGCGTGGGTTCGACCTCATCACGGCCGTCCTGGCCGTATTGAAGGCGGGAGCCGGCTACATCCCGGTCGACCCGGGTTCACCCTCCGAGCGCACCGGCTTCATGCTCACCGACAGCGCCGCCCCCGTCGTCATCACCGACACCGCCCTGGCTCCGCTGCTGCCGGAGGGCCCTGCGCATCGTCTCCTCATCGACGCCGACCAGGCGCGGCTACGCCGTGAGCCCGACACCGATCCGGCGCCATGCGCCACTCTCGACAGTCTGGCCTACGTCATCTACACCTCCGGCTCCACCGGCCGCCCCAAGGGTGTCCAGCTGGAACATCGCAGTGTCGTCAACTTCCTCACCTGGGCCGACACCGCCTTCCCGCGGCTGCCCGACGCGCGGGGTGCGGTCATGCACTCCTCGATCGCGTTCGACTTCGAGGTGCCGAACCTCTTCCTTCCGCTACTGCAGGGCCAGCCGGTGGAGGCACTGCCCCACATGGAGCCCTGGGATCCGCAGGAGGTGCGCCGACTGTTCGCCGATGGGCATCGCTTCAGCACACTCAAGGTGACACCCTCCCACCTGGAGATCCTTCGCGAGACCTTCGAGGCGACCGGGACATCGTTGGACGTCGGCACCGTCGTGGTCGGTGGTGAGCTGTTCGACCGGCGGCTGGCCCGCGAGGTCGCACCCCTGCTCGGCCCGCACGCGACCATCGTCAACGAGTACGGCCCCACCGAGACGACCGTGGCCGTCACCGCGCAGCACGTCGTACCGCCCGTCGTCGGGCCCGGCAGCATCCCCATCGGGCTTCCCATCACGAACGCACGGATGTACGTGGTGGACGAGGCGGACCGGCCAGTGCCGGTCGGTGTTCCGGGAGAACTGCTCATCGGCGGTGACGTACTGGCGCGCGGCTACCTCAACCGCCCCGAACTCACCGCCGAGCGGTTCGTCCCCGACCCGTTCGGCCCCGGTCGGGTGTACCGCACCGGCGACCTGGTGAAGTGGCTGCCCGACGGCCGGCTGGAGGCGTTGGGGCGAATCGATCATCAGGTCAAGCTCCGCGGGTACCGGATCGAACTCGGCGAGGTGGAGGCGGCGCTGCTCGCCCACGACGACGTCGCCGGCTGCGCGGTCGTGGTGCGGGAGGACTCACCGGGTGACCGGAGGCTGGTCGCCTACCTGGTACCCGCCGCCGATCGGCGCATCGCCCCCTCCCGCATGCGAACGGAGTTGGCGGAACGGCTCCCCGACTACATGATCCCCACGGTCTTCACCGTGCTGGACGAACTGCCGTACACCGGCAACGGGAAGATCGACCGCAAGGCCCTTCCGGCCCCCACCGGAGAACGCGACCACGCCGACGCCGAGTACGTGGCGCCACGTGACGCGGTGGAGGACTCCGTGGCCGCGATCTGGTCGGAGCTGCTGGGAACCACACGTGTCGGCGTGCACGACGACTTCTTCCGGTTGGGCGGCCACTCGCTCTCCGCCACCCGGATGGTGTCGCGGCTTCGCCGCGATCTCGGCATCGAGATCCCCGTGGGAGCGGTGTTCACCACGCCCACCCTCGCGGGTTTCGCCGAGACCGTCCGGGGTGCCGCCTTCAGCACGCGGGGAACCGTTCCGGTGGTTCCCCGCGACGGCGAACTGCCGTTGTCGTTCGCACAGCAACGCCTGTGGTTCCTCGACCAGCTCGACCCCGGCAGTCCCGAATATCTCGTACCGATGGGGTTCCGAGTCACCGGTCCCCTGGACGTCGCCGCGCTGGAGACCGCGGTGTCCAACCTGGTGGCCCGCCACGAGGTACTGCGCACCCGGTTCACGGCCGGCCCCGACGGGCTCGCCCGGCAGATCGTCGATCCACCGACTCGCGTGGCGGCGCACCTGGTCGAGGCACCCGGGGACGATCCGGAGGCGGCACGGGAACTGTTGGCAGCGCATGTCCGCCGCCCCTTCGACCTGGCGAACGAGACACCCCTGCGACTCACCGTCGTCCGTTCGTCCGATGAGGACACACTGGTCCTGATATCGGTGCATCACATCGCGTCCGACGGCTGGTCGTCCGGTGTCATGGCCCGCGAACTGGAACGGCTGTACGCCGCCGCCCTGGACGACACCGAGGCGACGCTCCCGCCGCTGCCGGTGCAGTACGCCGACTTCGCCGCCTGGCAACGCGACCGCCTGACCGGCGACGCGCTCGGTGAACAACTGGCCTACTGGCGGGAGCGGCTCGGCGGCCTGGAGCCCCTGGAGTTGCCGTGTGACCGGCCACGGCCCGAGGTCCGCGACGGCGCCGGGGACTCGGTGAGGTTCACCCTGCCCGCCGAGACCGTCAACGGACTCCGGACCCTGACGGCCTCACACCGTACGTCGTTGTTCATGACCGGACTGGCGGCCTTCCAGATCCTGTTGTCGCGTTACACACCGCAGACGGACATCGCCGTGGGAACGCCCATCGCCGGGCGACACCACGCCGACATCGAGGATCTGATCGGGTTCTTCGTCAACACGCTGGTGATGCGCACCGACTTCGCCGGCGACCCGACGCTGGCCGAGGTGTTGGACCAGGTCCGGCGGCACGCGCTGGACGCGTACACCCATCAGGACCTGCCGTTCGACCGGCTGGTCGAAGAACTGGCCCCCGACCGCGACCTGTCCCGCAACCCCCTGTTCCAGACGATGTTCGTGCTCCAGACCGCCCAGGAATCGGGCACCGCCTGGCGCCTGCGGGGTTGCGAGGTGGAGCGACTTCCGCTCGGTACCGGGACCATCAAGTTCGATCTCAACCTCACCATGGTGGAGAGGGGCGACGTGATCGAGGGTCACCTCGACTACGCGACGGAACTGTTCGACAGATCGACCGCCGAACGGATGGCCCGGCACTTCACGACCCTGGCCTCCGCGATCGCGACCTGTGATCCGGACACCCCGGTGAGCCGGCTGCCGCTCATGACCGACGCCGAGCGCCACACACTGTTGGTGGAGTGGAACGACACCGCTCACGACCGTCCCACCGACAAGACGATCCACCGGCTGGTGGAGGAACGGGTGGCCCGCCATCCCGACCGGATCGCGGTTGTCGCGGGCGACGAGTCGTTGACGTACGGGCGGCTGAACGAGTCCGCCAACCGGCTCGCCCACCGGCTGCGGGATCTGGGAGCCGGGCCGGACACGATCGTGGGACTGTGCCTGCCACGTGGCCTGGACATGATCGTGGCGATGCTCGGCATCCTCAAGTCCGGTGCCGCCTACCTGCCCTTGGACCCCGACTCCCCCACCGCGCGACTGGAGTTCATGCTCACCGACACGGCCGCGCCGGTCCTGGTCACCTGCACCGGGCTGCGCGACCGCCTGCCGGAGACGGCGGCACGCCTCCTCGTCCTCGACGACGACTCGGAGCCGCCCTCCGGGCGCGTCGAAGACCCGCCCGCCACGGCCACGCCGGAGAACCTGGCGTACGTCATCTACACCTCCGGCTCCACCGGCACCCCGAAGGGGGTACTCCTGGAACACGGCGGAGTCGTGAGTCTCCTCCACGGGCGCCACAACGGACTCACCGAGGACGACGTGGTGCTGTTGACGGCCTCGGTCGTGTTCGACGTGTCGGTGGAGCACACCTTCGCGACGCTGGCGACCGGGGCGAGACTGGTGCTGCGCGGTGACGACTGGTCACCGCTCGGCCTGGTCGAACTCATCCGCGAGCACGACGTGACGCTCACCGAGATCACGCCCATGGTGTGGGAGGCGATGCTGCCCCACATCGAGGCGCGGCAGGGCGGTCTCGGAGAGCGGTTCCGGCTGATGATCGTCGGCGGCGAGGCGGTCTCGCCGACCGCCGTCGACCGCTGGTTCCGTGCGACGTCGGTCCCGTTGGCCAACAGCTACGGTCCCACCGAGGCCACCGTCACCTCGACGGCGAACATCCTGCACGGCCCGGTGTCCGGTGCCGTGCCGATCGGCCGGCCGATCGAGAACACCCGGGTCTACGTGGTGGACCGGCACCACAACCCCGTGCCGGTGGGAGTGCCGGGCGAGTTGTGGATCGGCGGAGTCGGTCTGGCGCGCGGCTACCTCAACCGTCCGGAGTTGACGGCGGAGCGGTTCGTCGACGACCCGTTCGGGCCGGGGCGGGTGTACCGCACCGGTGACGTGGTGCGGTGGCTGCCCGACGGACGGCTCGACTTCATCGGAAGGCTCGACGGGCAGGTCAAGTTGCGAGGTCTCCGCATCGAACTCGGTGAGATCGAGGCCGCGCTGACGGCGCACCCACAGGTGTCCTCCGCCGTCGTGGTTCTCAGGGAGGACGTACCCGGCGACCGGCGGTTGGTGGCGTACGTCGTCTGCGACGACGCACCGGAACCGGCGACGCTGCGGACCTTCCTCAAACGTCGGTTGCCCGACTACATGGTGCCGGCCGCCTTCGTGGCGCTCGACGAGGTACCGGTGAACGCCAACGGGAAGATCGACCGTGCCGCGCTCCCGGTCCCCTCACCGGGCAACGACCGGGACGACTCCCGGTACGTCGCTCCTCGCAACGAGATGGAGGAGATCCTGGCCGGCGTCTGGTCGGACGTGCTCGGCGTGGAGGCCGTCGGGGTACACGACGACTTCTTCGAGCTCGGGGGGCATTCGCTGCTCGCGACGCAGATGGTCAACCAGCTGGAGATGCTGACCGGGGTCCGGGTCGGCCTCCGCAACGTCTTCCTGTCTCCCACGATAGCCGACCTCAGAGTGGAACTGCTGCGACGGTTCGAGGAGGCCGGCGCGATCTGAACCGGCGTGTCCTCCGGCAACGTCGTCCCGTCCCGTCCCATCCCGGTAGTGAGGGTCAAGTCATGAAACAGTCCATAGAGTCCCGTCTACTCGCCCGGATGCGGGACGGGAACCTTCCCCACCGCATCCCGGTCGTGTCCCGCGACGGTCGTGCGCCGTTGTCGTTCGCGCAGCAGAGGTTGTGGTTCCTAGACCAGCTGGAACCCGACGCCACCGAGTACGTGATCCCGTTCGGGTTCCAGGTCACGGGCCACCTGGACGTGGCGGCGCTGGAGACGGCGGTGACGATGCTCGTGGCGCGGCACGAGGTGTTGCGCACCCGATTCATCGCCGACGAGGAGGGCCGGCCGATCCAGGTGGCCGACCCCGCCCGTCCGTTCACACTGAGCCGGCTGGACGCGCCGACCGACCCCGAGTCGCTTCGCGCCGTCGTCGCGGCCGAGGTCGGTCGCCCCTTCGACCTGGCCGCAGAGCATCCGCTGCGTGTCACGGTCCTGCGTCAGTCCCCCGGTCGCCACGTACTGCTCGTCGTCCTGCACCACATCGCGGCCGACGGCTGGTCGGCGGGGATCCTGGCGGGCGAACTCGACCGCTGCTACACCGCCGCGACGACCGGTGAGGACCCTGCGCTGCCCGACGTGGGCGTGCAGTACGCCGATTTCGCGGTCTGGCAGCGCGAACGGCTGTCCGGGGCGGCACTGGACTCACAACTGTCCTACTGGACCGAGCGACTGGCCGGCCTGGAACCACTCGAACTGCCCACCGACCGGCCCCGCCCCGCGACCCGCACCGGAGACGGCGGCGGGGTCTCGTTCGCGCTGTCGCCGGAGGTGACCGCGGGCCTGCGAGCCGTCGCCGCCGCGCAGGGTGGTTCGCTCTTCATGGCCTGCCTGGCGGTGTTCCAGGTCCTCCTGTCGCGGTACACCCGACAGACCGACATCGCCGTGGGAACCCCCATCGCCGGACGCAACCACACCGACATAGAAAACCTCGTCGGATTCTTCGTCAACACCCTCGTCATGCGCACCGACCTGACCGACGACCCCACCGTCGAACAACTCGTCACCCGAATCCGAGACCACTCACTCGACGCCTACACCCACCAGGACCTCCCCTTCGAAAAACTCGTCGAACAACTCACCCCCGACCGCGACCTCTCCCGCAACCCCCTCTTCCAAACCATGTTCGTACTACAGAGCGCCGCCACCGGCGGCGGCGACGTCGGCGGCACCGGGAACGAGACATGGCGGCTCACCGGCTGCGAACTGACGCCCATTCCGGTCTCCACCGGAACCACGAAGTTCGACCTCACCCTGACCCTGGTGGAGGACGGGGACGGGCTCACCGGTCACTTCGCGTACGCGACCGACCTCTTCGAGGCCGCCACGATCGCCCGTATGGCCGAGCACTTCCGCAACCTGGCCCGCGCGTTCGGTTCCAGTCCGTCGACGAGGACGGACGCACTGGACATGTGCTCGGCCGACGAGCGGGAACTGCTCCTGGACACCTGGAACGACACCGTGTTCGCGCATCCCGAACACCTCTCGATCGACCGGCTGGTCAAACAGCGGGCCACCGAACAGCCGGACGCCGTGGCCGTGGTGGACGGCGACACCTCGCTGACTTACGCCGCCCTCGACGAGTCCGCCGACCGACTCGCCCACCACCTGGTACAGGCGGGCGCCGGCCATGAGGTTCCGGTGGGGGTCCATCTGCCACGTGGGGCCGACTTCATCACCACCGTGCTGGCCGTCCTCAAGACCGGCGGCGCTTACGTGCCGCTCGACCTGGACTATCCCCCCGACCGGCTCGCGCACATGCTCGACGACTCCGGAGCTCCCGTGGTGGTGACCACCAGCGGCCTGGTCGACGCCCTACCCGCCACGACCGCGACCCCGGTCGTCCTCGACGCCCTACCCACGGACGACGGTCCAGCCACGCCGCCTCCGGCGGTCGCGGCCCCGGACACCCTGGCGTACATCGTGTACACCTCCGGGTCAACCGGAACACCCAAGGGTGTGCAGATCCCGCATCGCGCGGTCAACCGCCTGGTACACAACGACTACGCCGAGATCGGTCCCGGTGACGTGGTCGCGCAGGCGTCCAACGGCGCGTTCGACGCCTTCACGTGGGAGTGCTGGGCGGCGCTGGTCCACGGTGCGACCATCGCCGTCATAGACAAGGACACCGTGGTGGACACCCCGGCGCTCAAGGCGGCACTGCGCGGGCACGGCGTGACCGCGATGTTCCTGACGGCCGCGCTGTTCCACCAACACCTGTCGGACGACCCGGGCGTGTTCGACGGCCTGAACACCGTCCTGTACGGCGGCGAGGCCGTGGACCGCGGCACCGCGGACCGACTGGCCGCGCGCGGCGGCTCGGCCCCCACCGTCGTCCACGTGTACGGACCGACCGAGACCACCACCTTCGCCACGGCGTACCGGGTCACGCCGGGACGCCACGAGACGACCGCGACGCAACCCATCGGCAGCCCCATCCGGAACACGACGGCCTACGTGGTGGATTCGCGGATGCGGCCGACCGGGACCGGCGTGGCCGGCGAACTGCTCATCGGCGGGCCGGGGGTCGCCCGTGGTTACCGTGGCCGGCCGGAGCTGACCGCCGAGCGGTTCGTCGACAACCCGTTCGGGCCGGGTGTCCTCTATCGCACCGGCGACCTCGTGAAACGACTGCCCGACGGCGAGATCGAGTTCCTCGGCAGGATGGACCAACAGGTCAAACTGCGTGGCCACCGGATCGAACCGGGCGAGATCGAGACCGCGCTCCTCGCCGATCCCGCGATCTCGGCCGCCACGGTGGTCGTCCGCGAGGACGATCCCGGCGACAAGCGGCTGGTCGCCTACCTGGTCACCGACGCCCCACCGGACACCACGACGGTGCGCGCACGGTTGCGGAATTCCCTACCGGACTACATGATCCCGGCCGCCTTCGTCCGGATCGAGTCGATCCCGTTGACCCCCAATGGGAAGATCGATCGCGGCCGGTTGCCGGCCCCGGAGGCCGGCCGTGACGGCGACGCGGACCGCCACGTGCCACCGGCCACGCCGACCCAGGCGCTCGTCGCCCGCGTGTGGTCGGAGGTGTTGCGCCGCGACGAGATCGGTGCGTACGACGACTTCTTCACACTGGGGGGCCACTCGCTCCTCGCGACACAGGCGGTGTCCCGGTTGCGCCGGACACTGGGGACCGAGGTCACCGTTCGAGACCTGTTCGGGAATCCGACCGTGGCGTCCCTCGCCGCCGTGCTGGACGCCGCCGGGTCCGCCACGACCTCGGCCATCCCCACCGCCGACCGCGGCGACGGTCTGCCGTTGTCGTTCGCGCAGCAGCGGTTGTGGTTCCTCGACCAGCTGTATCCGGGCGGCGCGGAGTACCTGGTGCCGTTCGCCATGCGGGTGTCGGGGGACCTGGACGTCGCGGCGCTGGAGGCGGCCGTGTCGACGATCGTGGCGCGGCACGAGGTGCTGCGCACCCGGTTCGTCGCCGACGAGCACGGCAGGCCGGCACAGGTGATCGATCCGCCGGCCAGGGTCACCGCGGAGTTCACCGACCTGTCGGCGGAGCCGGACGGCCGACGGCGGGCCGAGCAGGTCATCGCCGACCGGGCGCGGACCGGGTTCGATCTGGCCGGTGAACCACCGCTCCGCCTGTCCGTCGTGCGAGTGTCGGACGGTGAACACCTGGTCCTGCTGGTGATGCACCACATCGTGTCCGACGGCTGGTCGGTGGGAGTCCTCGCCACCGAACTGGAGGCGGCGTATCGCGCCGTGTCGTCGGGTGACGAGGCCGGCTTGCCGGCCCTGCCGGTGCAGTACGCCGACTTCGCCGCCTGGCAGCGCGATCACCTCACCGGTGACCTCCTGGACCGGCAACTGTCCTACTGGACCGAGCGACTGGCCGGCCTGGAACCACTCGAACTGCCCACCGACCGGCCCCGCCCCGCGACCCGCACCGGAGACGGCTGCAGGGTCGACACGGTGCTGCCGCCGGAGACGGTGACGGGTCTTCGACGACTCGCGGCACGCCACGGCGCGTCGTTGTTCATGACGGGACTCGCCGCGTTCCAGGTCCTCCTGTCGCGGTACACCCGACAGACCGACATCGCCGTGGGAACCCCCATCGCCGGACGCAACCACACCGACATAGAAAACCTCGTCGGATTCTTCGTCAACACCCTCGTCATGCGCACCGACCTGTCGGACGACCCCACCGTCGAACAACTCGTCACCCGAATCCGAGACCACTCACTCGACGCCTACACCCACCAGGACCTCCCCTTCGAAAAACTCGTCGAACAACTCACCCCCGACCGCGACCTCTCCCGCAACCCCCTCTTCCAAACCATGTTCGTACTACACAACGGCGGATCGGGAACCGGTTGGCGGCTGCCCGGTTGCGACGTCGAACCGTTCTCGCCCCACAGTGGGAAGACCAAGTTCGATCTGACACTCACCATGTCGGACGACGGCGACCGGCTCACCGGTCAGTTCGCGTATGCCACCGACCTGTTCGACCGGTCCACCGTGGAGCGGATGGCGCGGCACCTGGGCAATCTCGCCGCCGCGCTCGGCTCCGCCCCCGCACACCGACGTGTCGGGCGGCTGACCATGATCGACGCCGACGAACGGGCCGCGGTGGTGTCGGAGTGGAACCGCGCCGAGGCCGACTTCCCCGCCGACAAGACGATCCACCGGCTGATAGAGGAACGTGCCCGGGCCGTACCCGACGCCGTCGCCGTCCGGTACGGAGACGAGGAGTGGACCTACCGGGAACTGAACGCGCGCGCCAACCAACTCGCCCACCGGCTGCGCGAGGGGGGCGCCGGACCGGGTGATTTGGTCGCGGTGTGCCTGGAACACAGCCCCGACGCGGTGATCAGCCTGCTGGCGGTCTTGAAGGCCGGAGCCGCCTTCGTCCCGTTGGACCCCTCGTACCCAATGGCGCGACTGGAGTTCATGCTGGCCGACACCGAGGCTCCCGTCGTCATCACGACCTGTGACATCGCGCGCGGGCTGCCCGCCACGGGCGCGGACGTCATCACGCTGGACACCGAGTGGCCGCGCCTGCGGGAGGTCTCCACCGACGACCCGCCCGCGACGGCCGGTCCCGCCGACCTGGCGTACGTGATCTACACGTCGGGTTCCACGGGACGGCCCAAAGGCGTCATGCTCGAACACCACGGCGTCGTCAACTACCTACACTGGTGCGACACCGCGTACCCGGCCCGGGGCGACGTCGGCACCTTCCTGTACTCGTCGATCACCTTCGACCTGACCATCACGGCACTCTTCCTCCCCCTGATCCAGGGACTTCCCATCGTCGTGCCGGTCGTCGACGACGGGCACCACGGCGTCTTCGACTCCACGGTGGACGCACTTCTCGACGGCGCGGACACCAGTTTCCTGAAGGCGACGCCGTCGCATCTGGAGTTGTTGACGACCGCGGCGGAACAGACGGGACGACGGCTGCGCATCCACTCGATCGTGGCCGGCGGCGAGGAGCTGACGTCGGCGCTCGCGCGCCGGATCATCGCCGTCAGCGACGTCGACGTGACCATCACCAACGAATACGGTGCCACCGAGGGCTCGGTCGCCAACGTCATGAGCGCCACCACGATCCGGACGCCGCTCGACCGCAAGGCCGTCCACTGCGGACGGGCGATCCAGAACACGAAGGTCTACATCGTCGACGAGTACGACCGGCCGGTGCCGCCGGGCGTGCCCGGTGAGGCCCTGCTGGGCGGAGTCTGCGTGGCCCGGGGATACCACCGCCGGCCCGACCTCACCTCGCGGCGCTTCACGCCGGATCCGTTCGGCCCCGGACGCGTGTACCGCACCGGTGACCTGGCCGTGTGGCTGCCGGACGGCCACCTCGAATTCGTGGGCCGCATCGACGACCAGGTGAAGCTGCGCGGATATCGCATCGAACTCGGTGAGATCGAGGCGGCGCTGCGGGACCGGCCCGGCGTCACGGCGGCGGCCGTGGTCGTCCGGCAGGACTCCCCCGGCGAGAAGCGCCTGGTCGGTTACGTCACCGGCACCGACGCCCCCGACACCACGACCCTGCACGCCGCGCTGACGCGACGGCTGCCCGAGTACATGGTCCCGACCGCGCTGGTGCGGCTCGACTCACTCCCGTTGACACCCAACGGGAAGGTCGACACGAAGGCGCTTCCCGCACCGAAGGGTGCACTCGAACGCCCGGGTGACGACCACGAACCCCCCACCACCCCCGCGGAGATCGCCATCGCGCAGATCTGGGGTGAACTGCTGCGGGTCGAACGGGTCGGGGTCCACGACAACTTCTTCGAACTGGGTGGCGACTCGATCCTGAGCATCCAGGTCATCGCACGGGCGAAGCGGTACGGACTGCACCTGACGCCTCGCATGGTGTTCCAACACCAGACTGTGGCCGCCCTCGCCGCGAACGCACTGCCGGCCGGTACCATCCGCGCCGAACAGGGCAGGGTCACCGGGGACGTGCCGCTGACACCGGTGCAGCACTGGTTCTTCGACACCGACCGCGCCGAACCCCACCACTTCAACCAGTCCGTACTCCTGGAGACCGACGGACTCGAACCGGACGTCCTGGAACGGGCGCTGCGGAGCGTCGCCGACCACCATGACGTGCTGCGGATGCGGTTCCAGTCGGGGCGGGACGGGGTGCGCCAGTTCCACGCGGACGACGTGGGGGACGCGGTGGTGATCCACCGAGACCTCTCCGGTCTCGACGTGGCGGCGACTACGGCCGCCATCACCGAGGAGTTCGCCGGGGCCCAGCGCGGCCTCCGGCTCCTCGACGGTCCGCTCGTGCGGGCGGTCCTGGTGGACGTGGGGGCACGCGGACAACGTCTCCTGCTGACGGTCCATCATCTGGTCGTCGACGGCGTCTCCTGGCGAATCCTGCTGGAGGATCTGGGGTTCGCCTACTCTCAGTCGGCCCGCGGCGTCCGGCCGGTGTTCCCGGTCAAGACCACCTCGTTCCGGGAGTGGAGTCTACGGCTGCGCGAACTCGCGACCTCTCCCAAGGCCGTCGAGGAACTCGGCTACTGGGCGCGGCCCCGGGCGTCCGGTCGGCTGCCCCGCGACCGGGACGGCGAGAACACCCTGCAGTCGCGGCGCGTGGTCACTGCGAACCTGACGCCTTCGGAGACCGACGCGCTGCTGCGCGATGTGCCCCGGGCGTTCGGTTCCCAGATCAACGACGCGTTGTTGACGGCGCTGGCCGTGACGGTCCGGGAATGGACCGGCGACGACGCCCTGTCGGTCAGTCTGGAGGGGCACGGCCGGGAGGACCTGTTCGCGGACGTGGACCTGTCGCGGACGGTGGGCTGGTTCACGAGCATGTTCCCGGTCGAGTTGCGCACCGACCCGGCTGCCGACCTTCCGGAGACCCTCATCTCGATCGGCGACCGGCTCGCCGAGATCCCCAACCACGGAATCGGGTACGGCCTGCTGCGCCATCTCGGTGACGAGAGCACCCGGGAGGCCCTCGCGGCGGTTCCGGAACCACAGATCATCTTCAACTACCTGGGACAGTTCGCCCCCCACGTGCCGGGGATGGGCCGTTACGCCGACCCGGGTGAGTCACGCGGCGGCGCGATGAGCCCGTTGGGCCGTCGCGGGCACGTCCTGGAGGTCAACTCCGACATCCGGGACGGCCGGTTCGGCGTCGACTTCGCGTACTCGGCCGAACTGCACGACGAGTCGACGATCAGGCGGCTCGCCGACCGGATGCTGGCGGTCCTGCGCGACGTGATCGCCGGGGCCACCGAGATCACCGCCGGCATCGCCCCGACCCCCCAGGACTTCCCCCTCGCCCGGATCGACGACGACGATCTGGCCGCGATCCTAGAGAGGTTTTCACAGTGAGCGCACCCAACATCGAGGACATCTACCGGCTCACGCCACTACAGACCGGGATGTTGTTCCATTCACTTGAGGACACCGACGACATACGGCCCTACACCGTGCAGATGGTCGAGGAGTTCACCGGCCCCCTCCACGAGGAGCACTTCCGCACCGCCTGGCAGCGTGTGATCGACCGCCACACCGTGCTGCGCACCGCGTTCGTGTGGGAGGGGGTCTCCCGGCCCGTGCAGGTGGTGCAGCGTCGTGCCCGGCTCCCCTTCGCCCGCCACGACTGGCGTGACCTGACCGACGCGGAACAACGCGACCGGCTCGACGCGCTGATCGAGGCGGACTGGAACCGCGGGTTCGACCTGACGGCGGCACCGCTGCTGCGGGTCACCGTGATCCGCACGGCCGAGGAGCGACGGATCGTCCTGTGGTCCTTCCACCACCTCCTGTTGGACGGCTGGAGCGTCCAACAGGTGCTGGCCGACCTGTTCCGGTTCTACCGGGCCGAACTGGCCGGCGAGTCGCCGGCGGAGCCTCCGGCGGCGCCCTTCGTGCGGTACGCCGAGTGGTTGGAGGCGCAGTCACGGGACGACGCCCGCGACTTCTGGCGCAGGCACCTCGACGGGATCGGTGCCGCCACCACCCCTGGCGGCGACGACACCGGGCAGACCGGCGTCGACGTCGTGCGCTTCGACTGCGACGACGTGGTGTCGGAACGGGCGCGCGCGTTCGCCAAGGCCCACCGGATCACGGTCAACACCCTGGTACAGGGCGCGTGGGCACTGTTGACCAGCCGGTACACCCGGCAACCGAGTGTCATCTTCGGATCGACCGTCTCCGGTCGGACTCCGGCACTTCCCGACATCGAGTCGATGGTCGGCCTGTTCATCAACACGCTCCCGGTCAGGGTCGACGTCGCCGAGGACGCACCGGTGGCGGACTGGTTGCGGGAGATCCAGCGACAACAGGCGGAGCTGCGCCAGTACGAGTACAGTGCCCTGGTCGACGTCCACCGGTGGAGCGGGATACCGAGAGGCGAACCGTTGTTCGAATCCATCCTGGTGTTCGAGAACTACCCCGAGTCGGGCGAGGAGTCCGGCCCTCCCGACGGCCTGCGCCGCAGGCTCGTCCACTGTGAGGAACGCACCGGGTACCCGTTGACGGTCGTCGCCTGGTCGGGTCGCCGGCTGGCCGGCAAGCTCGTCTACGACCGCAGCCGGTTCCACCGGTCTACCGTGGAGGGCATCGCGGGCCACCTCCGCAACCTGCTGGCGGCGATCGTCGGCACCGACGACGGCGACCGGATCGGCGACGTGTCGATGCTGGACGCGGCCGAGCGGCGGCGGGTCCTGCACGACTGGAACACGGCGGTGGCGGACTTCCCCGGCGACAAGACGATCCACCGGCTGATAGAGGAACGTGCCCGGGCCGTACCCGACGCCGTCGCCGTCCGCCACGGGAACGCCTCGCTGACCTTCCGGGAGCTCGACGACCGGGCCGACCGGCTCGCCCACCGGCTCCGAACGTCGGGCGCCCGGCCCGGCGTCCTGATCGGAGTGTGCCTGGACCACGGCCTCGACGCGGTCGTCAGCCTGCTCGCGGTGTTGAAGTCGGGTGCCGCGTTCGTACCGTTGGATCCGGCGTATCCGGCGTCGCGGCTGGAGTTCATGCTCGACGACACCGAGGCACCCCTGCTGATCACCACCACGGACGTGGCCGAACGTCTTCCCGCCACCGCGGCGGAGCAGATCCGGCTGGACGTCGACTGGCCGGGTATCCTCGCCGGAGAACCCGATATCGCGCCCCGCGACGTCGCCTCGCCCCACGACCTGGCGTACGTGATCTACACGTCGGGTTCCACGGGACGGCCCAAAGGCGTCATGCTCGAACACCACGGCGTCGTCAACTACCTACACTGGTGCGACACCGCGTACCCGGCCCGGGGCGACGTCGGCACCTTCCTGTACTCGTCGATCACCTTCGACCTGACCATCACGGCACTCTTCCTCCCCCTGATCCAGGGACTTCCCATCGTCGTGCCGGTCGTCGACGACGGGCACCACGGCGTCTTCGACTCCACGGTGGACGCACTTCTCGACGGCGCGGACACCAGTTTCCTGAAGGCGACGCCGTCGCATCTGGAGTTGTTGACGACCGCGGCGGAACAGACGGGACGACGGCTGCGCATCCACTCGATCGTGGCCGGCGGCGAGGAGCTGACGTCGGCGCTCGCGCGCCGGATCATCGCCGTCAGCGACGTCGACGTGACCATCACCAACGAATACGGTGCCACCGAGGGCTCGGTCGCCAACGTCATGAGCGCCACCACCGCCGACACGTCCCTGAACCGACACGCCGTCGACTGCGGCCGCGCCGTCGACAACACCTCCGTGTACGTGGTGGATCCGACCGGCCGGCCCGTACCGGTGGGAGTGCCGGGTGAGGCCCTGCTCGGTGGTGTCTGCGTCGCCCGCGGTTACCACCGGCGCCCGGCACTGAACCGGGAACGCTTCACACCGAATCCGTTCGGCCCCGGCCGGGTCTACCACACCGGTGACCTCGTGCGGTGGCTCCCCGGTGGCCGCATCGAGTTCATCGGCCGCATGGACGACCAGGTGAAGCTGCGGGGATACCGCATCGAACTCGGCGAGATCGACGCCGCCCTGCGTGACCAGCCTGGTGTGACGTCGGCCGTCACGATGCTGCGCGAAGACGTCCCCGGTGACAAGCGGATCGTCGCGTATCTGGTCGGCGACACCGACACCGGCGTGATCCGGGGGCGGCTCGCCGAGCGGCTGCCCGGTCACATGATCCCGTCTGACTTCGTCGTCGTCGACGTGCTTCCGTTGACCACCAACGGGAAGGTCGACCGTGCGGCGCTGCCGGCGCCCAGCGGACGCCGCACCGGCCCGGGTCCGGTGCACCGTCCGCCCCGCACCGATACTGAACGGACCGTGGCGCGGGTGTGGGCGGACGTGCTCGGTGTCGACCGAGTCGGCGCCGAAGACGACTTCTTCGCGCTCGGCGGCCACTCCATCACCGCCATCACGACGGCGGGGCGCCTGAAGGCGAGCGGCCTCCCCGCCACCGTGCAGTCGGTCATGCGGCATCCCGTACTGGCCGATCTGGCACGCGTGCTGGACGGGGCCGGCCAGACGCCCACCGGACTGGCGATACCGCTGTCGGCGGAGCACTCCGGCGACCAGCGGCCGATACTGTTCTGCGTCCACCCGGGCGGCGGAGGGGTGCACCCGTACCGGACGCTGGCCCGGGAACTGGCCGACACACACCGCGTCTACGGGATCCAGGCCGCCGGCCTGGACGGCACCGAGGACCCGATCACCGGCATCGAGGCGATGGCCGGGCGGTACTGGCGTGAGGTCGAGGCGGTACAGCCCGAGGGCCCCTATCACCTGCTGGGCTGGTCCACCGGAGGCGTGGTGGTTCACGAGATGGCGGCTCGCCGCCCCGACGACGTGGCCACGGTCGTGATCCTGGAACCGGCCGTGACCGGTCCCTCCGAGCGGGATCGTTTCGCCGGCCACGCCCGGAACCGGGAGGCCGCGGACGCGTTGTGGCGTCGTGGGCGACGGGCACGGGGACCGGAACGGGCGGACATCGAGCGGCGGCTCCGGGAACTGGCCGTGGCCGCCGAGATCGACCCGGCCGCGATGAACCTCGACGAGTTCCTGCCGTTCGGGGTGCTGGCCGCCGAACTACGTTCGCTGGAGACGTATTCGGCGGCGGTCTCGCGGGCACGCACCACGCTCGTCGTCGGCGGGGACTATCGCGATCCCACCGTCGTCCCGACCTCCGGCGGCGGCGATCACGACGGGTACGTGGCCCACTGGCGGGCGCACTGTCCCGGCGGCCTGGACCTGCTCGACGTGCCCGCCGGGCACATGGGGATGGTGACCGATCCGGAGTCGGTGGCGCGGGTCGTCACCGCGTTGCGGCGACAACCCGTCCCCGCCTGACCACATCTCCTCGGGGACCGGCCGATCGCCGGTCCCCGTCGTCGTGCCCGGCCCCGGATGTGCGAGCGCTCACAACGGCCGTCCACAGTGCGCCGATCGGCCCCGGCGGCGACGAGCGGGTGGCGCCGACCCGGCCGGTGCCGCCGGACGGTGGCGGCCGATGGCTCCCCATACCGGTCGTGGACGGCGAGGCGGGTCCTCCGGTGTCCATCGAACGTGGGGAGGCGCGTCGCACCGCGTCCCCGCGCGGTGGCTGCGAGGCGACGGACGGCGGTGGCGTCATCGTCACGCCGCAGGGCCGTGAGTCCGCGTAACAGGTTCCGGAACCGCCGCGTGGAGTCGGCAGGCGTTCCATGCCGACGACTCCTCAGGCGACGGCCACCATCCGTTGGCCGGCGGCCGATCGACCGGCCCGGCGCTGCGCCGGTGATGACACCGGCGGTGGAGTCCGACTCGCATCCACTATGGCTGATCGACTGCGCCCACGGCGACCGACGGGAGACCCGCAGATCGCCGAGGGGTCGGGTGGCGGGTCATGGCCGCGGTGACCGCGAACCCGTCGGGCCGCGCCACCGCCGGGGCGTCACGGGCGCGCCGTTCCATGGCGGAACGCGACCGCCACCGAGCACTGGCGCGCTCGGCGGCGGTAACGTGGGTTCGTTCGTGGTCAGTGTCGGGCGAACCTCTCACTCACCTGGGCCAGCAACAGCTCGGCGACGGCCTTCGCCAGTTCGGCGACGGTCGGGGCGGCGAACAACGTCCGGACCGGTACGGCCACGCCCAGGTCCTGCCGCAGCCGGGACACCACGCGAGTCGCCGACAACGAATGCCCTCCCAGGGCGAAGAAGTCGTCGTGGACCCCGACGTCGTCCACCTCGAGCACCTGCCGCCAGATACCGGCGATCATGCGCTCGGCGGGTGAACTCGGCGGCGTGCGCCGACCGCCGTCGGTCGGCCGGTACGCGGGAGCCGGCAACGCGGCCCTGTCCACCTTGCGGCTCACCGTGGTCGGCAACTCGGCCAACTCCACGAAGACGTTCGGAACCAGGTACTCCGGCAATCGGCCCGACAGGAAACCGCGGAGTCCGGTCAGGTCGCCACCCGGTGCCGGCACGACGTAGGCGACGAGCCGCTGGTCACCGGGGGTGTCCTCGCGGACGACCACGACGGACCTCGCCACGGCCGGGTGGTCGTGCATGACCGTCTCGATCTCGCCCGGTTCGACGCGCTTGCCGCGCAGCTTCACCTGGTCGTCGAAACGGCCGAGGAACTCCAGCTCCCCGTCCGGCAGCCACCGGGCCCGATCACCGGTCCGGTACAGCCTTCCGGGCCCGAACGGGTTGGGGACGAATCTCTCCGCGGTGAGTTCCGGCCGGTTGAGATAACCGCGTGCCACTCCGGCACCACCGATCAACAGTTCACCGGGGACTCCGGCGGGCAGCGGGTTCCCGAAGCGGTCGACGACGTACGCCGAGGTGTTCGCCAGCGGCCGTCCGATCCGGTTCCCGTCCTCGATGTGATGGTCTCGCCGGTACACGGTGGTCAGGGTCGTCTCCGTGGGACCGTACTGGTTGACGACCTCGGTGACGGCCGCCCGCACGGCGTCGGCACGACCGGTCAGGACCGTGGGACTCTCACCACTGAGGAGCACCGTCTCCAGGGCGAGTCCGACACCCGCGCCCTGCGCGGTGCGCAGGATCTCACCGAGGACGCTCGGCACACAGCTGACGACGACCCGCACCCCGTATCGGTCCAACGCCGCCACGTACTCCGCGACGTCGGCCATCCCGGTCGGGACGACCTGCACGGTCGCGCCGACACTCAACGGGTAGAAGATCTCCCGGACCGAGGCGTCGTAAGCCGGCGAGACGGCCTGGAGTACCACTTCGGGGCGCCGGTCCGAGAGGACGTGGTCCCGCAGGTGTGCGATGTGGTTTACGACGCCCAGGTGCTCGATCAGGACGCCCTTCGGGGTCCCCGTGGAACCGGAGGTGTAGACGACGTACGCCAGGTCGTGGGGCCCGACAGCGGTGTCGAGAGCCGTGGCGGGCCGTGTCGCGATCTCCGCCGCGTCACCGTCCAGGGTCACGGTGGGCACCACTCCGGCGAACCGTTCCACGATGCCGGACGTGGTCACCAACAACGACGGCGACGCGTCCGACACCATGAACGCCAGGCGGGCGTCGGGGTAGTCGGGGTCCAACGGCAGGTACGCGGCGCCGGACTTCAACACGCCGAGGATCGCCGTGATCACCTCGACTCCGCGTTCCAGGCACACCCCGACCAGGCGCCCGGGGCGGGCGCCCCGTTCGCGGAGCAGGTGGGCGAGGCGGTTCGCGTCCCGGTCGAGTTCGGCATACGTCAGTGACACCCCACCACAACGCACCGCGATCCGGTCGGGGTGTACCACGGCGGTCTCCTCCACCAACCGGTGCAGCGTGTGGGTGCCGGGATGGTCGGCCCCGGTGCCAGCGTCGGCGGGCACGAGCGGCCGTTCGGAGTCTTCGGTCAGGGCCAGGCGGCTGACCGGGGTTTCGGGACCGGCCTCTGCCAGCGACGCGGCCAGGGCCCGGTACCGGGTCGCGAACGACTCCACGGTGGACCTGTCGAACAGGTCGGTGGCGTACACGATCGTGCCCGAGGCGGAGCCGTCGTCACGCTCGGTAAGGAAGACCGACATGTCGAGTTTGGCGGTGGTGACGGTCGGAGGCAGCGCGGTGACGGTGGTCCCCCGCAGCCGCCAGTTCTCCAGGTTCGCCACGTTCTGCACCGCGAACAGCACCTGGACCAACGGGTTTCGCGACAGGTCGCGGTCGGGCGCCAGCCGGTCGACCAGGCGCTCGAACGGCATGTCCTGATGTGCGTATGCGTCCAGCGCCGCGTCCCGGGTGGCCGTGACCAGTTCACCCACCGTCGGGTCGCCGGCGAGGTCGCCGCGCATGACCAAAGTGTTGATGAAGATCCCGACCAAGCGTTCCACGTCCGCGTGGTTGCGTCCGGCGATGGGCGTCCCCACCGCCACGTCGGTCTGCCCACTGTAGTGGGACAACAGGAGTTGGAACGCCGCCAAGGCCGTCATGAACAGGGAAGCCCGGTATTCACCCGCCATTCTCCGCAGGCCGGCGACCGTGGTGGCGGGCAGCGAGAACGTCACCGCGTCGCCGCGGCCACTGCGTTCGGCGGGCCTCGCCCGGTCGGTGGGGAGTTCGAGGGGTTCCAGGTCGGCCAACCGCCGTGTCCAGTACTCCTCCCGGCGGGCGGCGTCGTCTCCGTCTCGCCGTCGACGTTGCCAGGCGGCGAAATCCGCGTACTGGACCCGCAACGGCGGCAGGGACACCGGGCGGCCGTCCAGGGCCGCCGCGTAGCACCGGTCGAGTTCGTCGGCCAGGATCCCGGCCGACCAGCCGTCCGACACGATGTGGTGCATGACGATCAGCACCAGGTGCTCGTCGCGGGTCACCCGGGCCACCGCCAGGCGCAACAGCCGGTCGGCGGCCAGGTCGAACGGACGTGCCGCGCACTCGTCGACGGCGCGCCGGGCCGCTTCGGCGGCCACGTCGGCGGGAAGGCCGGACACGTCGGTCGTCTCCGCGACGACCTGGGCGGGCGGATCGATGATCTGGACCGGTTCACCACGGTCGTCGGCGACGAACCTCGTCCGCAGTATCTCGTGCCGGGTGACCAGTTCCGTGACGGCGGCCTCCAACGCGCCGACGTCCAGCGGCCCGGTCACCCGCATGGCGAACGGCACCAGCCAGTCGCCACCTCCGGCGCCGAGCTGGTCCAGGAACCACAACCGCTGCTGCGCGAAGGACGCCGGTGGCGGTGTGTCGCGCCCGGTGCGGCGTATCCGCGCGGCCACCACGCTGTCGGCGGCGTCCACGGCGGCGGCGAACTCCCGCAACGTCGGCGACGTGAACAGCGTCCTGACGGGCAGGTCGACGCCGTGCCCGGTCCGCAACCGGGAGGTGACCCGGGTGGCCGACAACGAATGCCCGCCCAGGGCGAAGAAGTCGTCGTGGGCGCCGATCCGGTCGGCGCGAAGCACCTCCCGCCAGATCGCGGCGACCGTGTTCTCGGTGGGGCCGTCCGGCTCGACGTACGCCACGGAGGGGTCGGGGCGGTCGGGGTCGGCCGCCGGGAGCGCGGCCGTGTCGATCTTCCCGTTGGCGTTGAGCGGCAGGGCGGGCAGCGTCACCAGTGCCGAGGGGATCATGTATTCGGGCAGCCGGTCCTTCAGGGCGACGCGGAGCGCGGCGGTGTCCACGTCGCGGTCGGATACCAGGTAGGCCACCAGCCGCTTGTCGCCGGGGGTGTCCTCGCGCAGAACGACGGTGCAGGTGTCGACCGTCGGGTCGGTCAGGATCGCCGTCTCGACCTCGCCCAGTTCGATGCGGAACCCACGCAGTTTGACCTGTTTGTCGATGCGTCCGAGGAACTCGATCTGTCCGTCGGGAAGCCACTTCACGAGGTCACCGGTGCGGTACACCCTGCCGTCGCCGAACGGGTCGTCGACGAACTTCTCCGCGGTCAGCTCGGGCCTGCCGTGGTATCCGCGCGCCACGCCGGGGCCGCCGATCAACAACTCACCGGGGACACCGATACCGACCGGCCGGAACGCCGCGTCGACGACGTGGGCGGTCGTGTTGGCTATCGGCGCACCGATCGGCAGGGTCGGCGTCGCGGTGTGCCGGTCACGGGTCACCCGGTGCGCGGTGGCGAAGGTGGTGGTCTCGGTCGGACCGTAGACGTGCATGAGGACGGACGGGCCGTCGTCACCGGAGACCAGGCGGTCCGCGGTGGAACGGTCGATGGCCTCGCCGCCGTACAGGACCGTCTTCAACCCCGAGAAGATCGCCGGATCCTCCAGCAGGTGCTGGTGGAACAGCGCCGACGTCAGGAACATGGTGGACACGCCGTGCCGTTCCAGGGCGCCGCGCAGCGCCGGCGCGTGCAAAGTGGTGTCCTTGCCGATGACCGCCATGGTGGCCCCGTTCACCAACGCGCCCCAGCACTCGAAGGTGTAGGCGTCGAAGGAGCAGTTCGACACCTGGGCGACCACGTCGGACGCCGTGACGTCGGCGTACCGGTTGTGGACGAGGCGATTGATGTTGCGATGCGTGACCTGGACGCCCTTCGGCGTCCCGGTGGAACCGGACGTGTAGATGACATAGGCCAGTCCGTCTGTCGTGGACATTGTGTCCGGTGGCGTCTCGGGGTGTTCCGCCAGCTCGTCTCCCAGGGTGTCCAGTAGGAGCAACCGCGCGGCCGTGTCGGGAAGCCGGGACGCCAGTGCGGTGTCGGTGATGACGAGCGGCGCGGCCGTGTCCGCGACCATGAACTCGATCCGGGCGGCCGGATAGTCGCGGTCCAACGGCAGGTACGCGGCCCCCGCCTTCAGGATGGCCAGCAGCGAGACGACCATGTCGGCGCTCCGGTCGAGGCACACCCCCACCAAGGTCTCCGGGCCGGCCCCGTGATCCCGCAGGAGGTGCGCGAGCCGGTTGGCCCGCGTCTCGAGCTCGCCGTACGTGACCCGGCGGTCCCCGTCGACGACGGCGACGGCGGCGGGGGCGGCGGCCGCCCGCGCGGTCACGAGACCGTCCACGGTGGCATCCTCGGGGATCGCGAGGCCCGTGTCGTTCCACACCGTCCGGACGAGCCGCCGCTCCGTCTTCGACAGCATGTCCAGGTCGTCGACGTGCGCGTCCACGTCCCGCACCATCGACGCGACCAGGTTCACGTAGTGGCCCGCCATACGCTCCACCGTGGACCGGTCGAACAGGTCGGTCGCGTACACCAGGTCACCCACGACGGTTCCGTCGTCCTGTTCCGCCATGGTCATGGTCAGGTCGAACCGGGTGCGGTGGTTGAGTGTCGGTATCGCCTCCACGTCGAGCCCCGGAAGTGACCAGTTCTCCAGGTCGGCCACGTTCTGCAATGCGAACAGGACCTGTACCAGCGGGTTGCGGGAGGGATCGCGGCGCGGCGCGAGTTCGTCGACGAGTCGCTCGAAGGGAAGGTCCTGGTGGGTGTGGGCGTCGAGGGCGTGTCGCCTGACCTGTTCGAGCAACCCGGCGACGGTGAGGCGGTCTGACAGGTCGGTGCGCATGACGAGGGTGTTGACGAAGAACCCGACGAGTTCCTCGACGTCGGCGTGATTGCGTCCGGCCATGGGGGTGCCCACGGCGATGTCGGTCTGCCGGGTATACCGCGCCAACAACAACTGGAACGCGGCGAGGGTGGTCATGAACAACGACGTGCCGTGTGTCGCCGTCAACCGCCGCAGTCCTTCGACGGTGGAATGCGGAAGCCGGAAGGAGACGGCATCGCCGTTTCCCGAGCGCACCACCGGGCGTGGCCGGTCGGTGGGCAGTTCGAGTGGTTCCAGGCCCCTGAGCCGCTCGGTCCAGTAGGACAGTTGCCGGTCGAGCAGGTCACCGGTGAGGTGGTCACGTTGCCAGGCCGCGAAGTCCGCGTACTGCACCGGAAGCGTCGGAAGGTCCGGGCGGGCGCCCGTCGTGCCGGCGGCGTAGAGCCGTCCCAGTTCGGTGGCCAGGACGCCCGCCGACCAGCCGTCGGCGGCGATGTGGTGCATGACGATCAGCACCAGGTACTCGGTTTCCGACGACTGGACCACCGTGAGACGCAACATCGGATCCGCCGACAGGTCGAACGGCCGGTGGGAGTGGTCGGTCAGGATGTCCAGTGCGTGGTCCGCGTCGCGCGCCGTAACCCGCACCGCCGTCACCGGGGTGGGCGGGTCGATCACCTGGACCGGGTCTCCGTTGGCGTCGGCGGCGAAGCGGGTACGCAACACCTCATGCCGCGCCACCAGCGCCGTCACGGCCTTCTCCAGGGCGGCGACGTCGAGGACGCCCGACACCCGCATCCCGAACGGGACCAGGTACTCCGCGTCGTCGGGCTCCAACTGGTCGAGGAACCACAACCGCTGCTGCGCGAACGACAACGGCATGGCGTCGTGACGTGGCGACACCGGGATGCCGCCGTTCGTCCTCTCGTTCATGCCGGCGCGGCCGTCTACGGCGGCGGCGAGTCCGGCCACCGTCGGCGCGGCGAACACCTCCGCCACGGTCATGCCCGCCGCCAGGTCGCGGTTCAACCGCGACACCAGCCGGGTGGCCGACAGCGAATGACCACCCGAGGCGAAGAAGTCGTCGTGTACGCCGACGTCGGTCACGTGTAGTACGTCGCGCCACGCCGCCGCGACGGCCTCCTCGGTGGGAGTGCGCGGGGCCACGAACCCGTCGGCGGCCTCGTGCCGGGCGGGAGGTGCCGGCAGTGCGCGACGGTCGACCTTCCCGTTGGGTGTCAACGGGATCGCCGGGACCGTGACGAAGGCACCCGGCACCATGTACTCCGGGATCCGGGCTCTGAGGGCGTCACGCAGGACCGCCGTGTCGACGCCCTCGTCCGACACCAGATAGGCCACCAGTCGCCTGTCCCCCGGAGTGTCCTCCCTGACCACGACGGTGCAGGCCGACACCCCACGGTCTCTCAGGATCGCAGCCTCGATCTCACCGGGTTCGATGCGGTGCCCGCGAAGTTTCACCTGCCCGTCGATACGGCCGAGGAACTCGACGTGACCGTCCGGGAGCCATTTGACGAGATCACCGGTGCGGTACACCCGCCCCCTACCGAACGGAGAGTCGACGAACCGCTCGGCGGTCAACTCCGGCCTGCCGTGGTAGCCGCGCGCGACCCCGGCACCGCCGATCCACAACTCACCGGGGACACCCACCGGGACCGGGCGTCCCGTGGCGTCCACGATGTACACGTCCGTGTCGGCGATCGGCCGTCCGATCGGGATCGTCCTGGCGTCGGCGTGCCGGCCCGGCACCACGGTGTGGGTCAGGGCGAACGTCGTCGTCTCGGTGGGGCCGTATCCGTTGACGACCGCGCCGGGACCATGCTCCCGCGCGACCAGCCGGTCGACGACCGACCGCTCGACGGTCTCACCGCCGAACATGACGGTACGCACTCCGTCGAACAGGTCCGGCCGCTCCAGCAGGTGTTGGTGGAAGAGGGCCGCGGTCATGAACAGGGCGGTGACGCGTCGGCGTCGCAGTTCCGTCGCCAGGGCGGCGGCGCTGAGCACGGTCTCCCTCGGCAGGATCGCCAGGGTCGCGCCGTGGGTGAGGGTCGCCCAACACTCCCAGGTGAACGCGTCGAACGCGGTGTTGGAGATCTGCGCGACCGTGTCGCCGGGTGCCAGCGGCGCGTAGTCACCGTGTGTGAGGCGGTTGATGTTGCGGTGTGTGACCTGGACGCCCTTGGGGGTACCGGTGGAACCGGAGGTGTAGATGACGTAGGCCAGGCTCTCCGCCGTGGTGACACGGTCAGGAGGTGTCTCGGGTTGAGCCGCGAGTTCCGCCTCGACGGCCTCCCACGACAACAACCGCGCCGGGATGTCCGACAGGCCGCTCACCGGGGCGGCGGTCCCGGTGACGACGAGTGGCGCGCCGGTGTCGCGAATCATGAATTCCAGCCGGGCGGGCGGGTACCCCATGTCCAATGGGACATAGGCCCCGCCGGCCTTCAGGATCGCGAGCACGGTGACGACCAGGTCGCCGCCCGGGGGCAGTTGCACGCCGACCGGGGTCTCATGCCCGCATCCCGCCCGCCTCAACAGGTGCGCCAGACGGTTGGCGCGCGTGTCGAGGTCCCGGTACGTCCACGTGACGTCGCCGTCGACGAGGGCAACCGCGTCCGGCCGGGTCGCCGCCCGCCTCGCCACGAGTTCGTCCACGACGGCGTCGGCGGGGAAGTCGGTGTGCGTGCCGCTCCACGCCAGCAGCCGTCGGCGTTCGGACGGCGACGTCATGTCCAACTCGGCGGTCGGCGTCTCGTCGCCGTGCGCGACGCCGGCGGCGAGCCGCGCGAAGTGCCCCGCCATGCGTTCCACCGTGGACTCGTCGAAGAGGTCGGCGGCGTAGACGAACTCCACCTCCAGGCCGCCGTCCCGTTCGGTCGCGAACACGGTCAGGTCGAACTTGGTGTGCTCGTTGCCCACCGGTGACGGCGACACGGTGGCCCCCGGGATCCGCCGCAGTGTGGGTTGCTCGGTGTTCTGGAACGCGAACACCACCTGCGCCAGCGGATTGCGGGAGCGGTCGCGTTCGGGCGCCAACGCGGCCACGACCTGTTCGAACGGCACGTCCTGATGGCGGTACGCCGCCAGTGCGTGCTCCCTGACCCGGTCGATGAGCTGTCCGACGGTGGGGTCGTCCGACAGGTCGGTGCGCATGACGAGGGTGTTGACGAAGAATCCGATCAGGTTCTCCACGTCGGTGTGGTTGCGTCCGGCGATGGGGGTTCCCACGGCGATGTCGGTCTGCCGGGTGTACCGCGACATCAACAGCTGGAACACCGCCAGGCCCGTCATGAACAACGACGCACCCCGCCGCGCGCCCGTACGACGAAGTCCCGCCACCACCTCCGGCGGCAGGGTGACGCGCACGGCACCGCCGCGGCCGGAACGGACCGGGGGCCGAGAGCGGTCTGTGGGCAGTTCGAGTGGTTCCAGGCCGGCCAGCCGCTCGGTCCAGTATTCGAGCTGCCGCCCGACCACGTCGTCGGTCAACCGCGCACGCTGCCATACCGCGTAGTCGCCGTACTGGACGGGAAGGACGGGAAGGTGGGGGGCGGTGCCGGTGACAGCGGCGCGGTACAACTCGCCCAGCTCGGCGGCCAGGATGCCCGCCGACCAGCCGTCCGAGACGATGTGGTGCATGACGATCAGCACCAGGTGCTCGGTGTCGGAGTAGCGGAGCACCGTCAGCCGCAACAGGCGATCGGCGGCGAGGTCGAACGGCGGCTGCCCGGCCAGAAGCTCTGTGATGTGCCGCCGGTCGGTGTCGGTGTCGGCCGCGGCGTCCGGCGCGTCGATGTGAGCGGCCGTCACCTGCGTGGCCGGATCGACCACCTGGAGGGGGTCGCCGTCGTCACCAGCGACGTAACGGGTGCGCAGTACCTCATGCCTCGCCGTCAACGCCGACACGGCGGACTCCATGGCGGCCACGTCGAAGTCACCGGAGACCCGGAACGCGAACGGGATCAGGTATTCGCGGCCACCGGGTTCGAGCTGGTCCAGGAACCACAGTCGCTGTTGCGCGAACGACAAGGGCAGTCCGCCGTCACGCGGCACGGTGGGGATCCGGCCCCCTTCCGAGTCACCGGCGGCCGACACCAGTCCGGCGAGGCGGGCCACCGTGGGCGAGGTGAACAACGCCCCGATCGGCACCTCCACGCCGAACTCGTCCCGGATCCGGGACACGACACGGGTTGCAAGCAGGGAGTGGCCTCCCAGTTCGAAGAAGTCGTCGTGGACGCCGACCTCGGCGACCCCCAGCACCTGGCGCCAGATCTCGGCGATGCCGGCCTCGATCGGGTCGTCCGAGACGGTCCCGGGCGTCGTGGCACCGGCGTCCGCCGTGGGGGCCGGCAGGGCGTCGCGGTCGACCTTGCCGTTGGCGTTGAGGGGTATCGCGTCGACCACCACGAAGGCGGCGGGAAGCATGTGGGAGGGCAACGTCGCCGCGAGCGCGGCACGAAGACCGGAGGTGTCGAAACCGGCGGGTGCGACCAGGTACGCCGTCAACCGGCGGTCTCCCGGAACGTCCTCTCGTACCGTCACGGTCGCGGACGTGACCGCCGGGTGGGTCAGCAACGCCGCCTCGATCTCGCCGGGTTCGATGCGGTGCCCGCGAAGCTTGATCTGGTCGTCGATGCGGCCCAGGAATCCGAACAGGCCGTCGGGGCGTCGTATGGCCAGGTCACCACTGCGGTAGAGCCGTCCGGGACCGAAGGGGTTGTCCACGAACCGCTCGGCGGTCAACTCCGGCCGGTTGAGGTATCCGGCGGCCACGCCGACGCCTCCGATCAGGAGTTCGCCCGGGGTGCCGTCCGGAACGAGGCGGTCGTCGGCATCCACGACGTACATCTCGGTGTTCGCGATCGGCGTACCGATGGGTAGTCCGCCGGGCTCGAACCGCGTGTCGGCGTCGATCCGGTGATTCGCGCATCCGACGGTCGCCTCGGTCGGCCCGTACTCGTTGACCACCGTCGTCGGCACATCGGAGACGGCCAGCAGCCGGGCCGTGAGGGCACCGGTCAGTTCCTCACCGCCGACCACATGGGTGTGGACGCGCAGTCGTCGGCCCGCCTGTTCCGCCTGCGCCACCAGCAGTTCCAGGTGGGACGGGGTGGCCTTCAAGAAGGACGCCGCGGCACCCTCCACAAGTGCCTCGACGGTGGACTGGAAGGGGTTGCCGCCGGGAGGCACCACGGGGATCGTGATGGACGACCCCTGCACCAACGGAAGGAAGAGGGCGGTGATCGTGAGGTCGAAGGTGAGTGCCGAGTACAGGAACGTGCCGGTGACCCCCGGATGCGCGGGGTACGCGTCGGCACACCAGCGGAGGTAGTTGACGGCGCCCCCGTGGCGCAACACGACGCCCTTCGGCTCACCGGTGGACCCGGAGGTGTAGATGACGTAGGCGGGATCGTCGGCGGAGACCTCCGGCAGCGGCGCGGAGCCGGCTTCGGTCGCGTCGTCGACGGAGATCAGGACGGCGTCACCGGCGGGTATCCGGTCCGCGAGGTCGTCACTGGACACCACCACCGGTGCCGCGGTGTCGGCCAGCACGAACTCCTTGCGCGCCGCCGGATACGCCGGATCGAGCGGAACGAACGCACCACCGGCCTTCAGGACGGCCAGCAACGCCACCACCGTGTGAGGGCGGTGGTCCAGGCACACCGCGACACGGGTGCCGCGCCCGACACCGGTGTCGCGCAACCGGCGGGCGAGCCCGTCGGCGCGGGCGTCCAGTTGCCGATAGGTGAGCGTCAGGTCGCCGTGGACGACGGCGATCGCGTCGGGCACGGCACGGGCGCGTTCCTCCACCAGCCGGTGAACGGTCGAGGCGGTGAGGTCCGGGCCGGCGCCGCCGTCGTGGTGGTGGTGCGACGCCGGCCCGGGGGTGTGGGTGTCGGACATCCGCCGTCGACCGTGGGTGGCCGCACCGGACGCGGTGGAGATGTCGTGGTTCATGGTGTGGCTCCTCGTCGGAAGAAGGCGGTTCGAGGGCGACCGGTCAGTCGTGGGGTGACCACAGGTCGTCGGATGACAGTCGGGTGACGTCGTAGTGGCCCACGGCGCTGGTGAGCATCCGCAGTTCCAGTGCCAGGGCGTCGATGAGGCGGCACAACCCGGCCTCCGGGTCTTCGGACACCGCGAGGAGGGCGGCCCTACCGAGCCCGGCCGCGGCGGCCCCCGACGCCAGGAGCTTGGCCGTCCGGGTTCCCTCCCACACGCGTCCGCTGGCGAGCAGATCGCCCGCGGGTGTGCCGATCCGCCGGAGGACCTGCGCCAACGGCAGGCCCACGTGCCGGAGGAACCCCGAAGGCGCCCAACCCGTGCCGCCTTCGGCGCCGTCGACGGTGACTGCGGCGGCACCCGCGCGCCAGGCGACTTCGGCGGCCTCGGCGACGTCCCGCGCCGGCGGCAGTTTGACCCAGCAGTGGGCCCGCGGATAGTTGTTGCGGATCAGGTGGACCTGTTGCCGCAAAATCTCCTCGGTGAACGTCCCGGGGCTCGCACAGCGCAACAGGGGACCGTCCTCCCCCAGGGACTCCACGGCGAACCGGCCCCCCAGGCGTTCCGCGGTGGCGTCGTCGACCAGGGTGAGTCCCCCGAGACCGGGCTTGGCGCCCTGGCCGGTCTTCAGTTCGAAGGCCAGCCTCCCGGATGACAGCAACGGCTCGACGACCGGGTCGCTGTAGAGGAAGTTCCACACCTCGGTGTCAGCGTCCTCGGTGCTCTGCTGGACGCATACGCCGCCCACCCCGTCGGGAAGCTCCTCGGTGTACGCCTGGATGCGCGCCGACAGCGTCTTGTGCTGCGCGTCGCGCTCGGGCCGGAAGCCGTTCATCGGCGCGACGTTCTCGCCGATCACCATCGGCAGCCCGATCCGCCCGGCCTGCCGGGCGAGGTCGACGCCGTCGGCGGCGACCCGGGTGGACCCCAGCGCCGACACGTATACCGGAACGGGCGAACGCATCCCGCCGAACCGGCACTCCAGGCTCACGTCGGAGAACAGCGGCTCACGGCCGAGTTCGATCAGCCGGGCCAACCGGTGGGGCATGAACACCGGCGGCACGAGCCGCATCGCGTCCAAAGCGTCGCCGCCGTAACGGTCGTCGGGGTCCTCACCGAATACGGCGGTGCCGTACCGGTTCGTCGGCGGGAAGACCGCGGCGGCACCGCGTGCGGCCCGGTCGCGGACCTCCGCCTCGGGGAATCCGGGGGCGTGCAACGTGTTCACGGCGACACCACACCGGGCAGTTTGGGGTAGGCGTTGGCCTCCCACACCGAGTCCAGACCCGCGACCCAGCGGGTCAGCCGCTCCAGCCCGATGCCGAATCCGGCGCTGGCGGGTATACCCTGCCTGATCACGTCCAGATACCAGGCGTACTTGGCGGGGTTCTCACCGGTCTCCCGCATCCGGGTGACGATCTTGGCGTACTCGTACTCGCGTTCGCTGCCGCTGCACAGTTCACCGCAGCCCTCGGGGGCGATCAGGTCGAAGTTGAGCAGCCGGGACGCCTCCTCGGGGTTCTCCCGGTCGTAGAACCCGCGCGACCCCTTCGGATAGTCGGTGACGAAGAAGGGGCCGTTCGCGGTGCTGGAGATCAGTTCCTCGGCGTCCCATTCGATCTCGGTGCCGGTGGACTGCGAGTGGCCGATCCGATGAAGCTCCGTCACCACCTCGGCGTGTGTGACGCGCCCGAACGGTCGCGCCGCGAAGGCCGACAGCACCTCCGGGTCTCGCCCGAGGCTCTCCAGCAGACCGGAGTGCCGGTCGACGACCGTGGCGACGGCATGGCGCACCAGCCGTTCGGCGACCGCCATGGCGTCGTCCCGGGTGGCGCCGGCGAGTTCGACGTCGATCTGGTGGAACTCGGTGAGGTGGCGCCGGGTCGAGCTGGTCTCGATCGGTTCCAGCCGGACGTTGGGAGCGATGAGGAAGATCCGGTCGAAGGCCAGCAGGGAGGTCTGCTTGTACAGGATGGAGCTCGTCATGAGCTTGTAACGGTTGCCGTAGTAGTCGACGTCGACCTGTTTGGCACCACGTGAACCGGGGTCCGTGACCGGCCCTATGACCGGGTGCAGCAGCTCGACGGCCCCCTCACGGGCCAGTGCCTCGCGGGCTCCGGCCAACAGCGCCTGCTGGATGCGGATCATCGACCGGGTGCGTTCGGAGGTGATGTGATCACGGGGAGTGGGCAGCGGGTGCGTCTCCGTATCCACACGGGACAGTACGGATTGCATCGTCATGGGATCTCCTTGGGCTGGGGTGGGATTCGCGCGTCGTAACGACGTTTGACGTGGGACAGTGCGTCGAGAAGTCCCCGAGAGGTGAGTCGGTCGCGCCGGGCCGGACCGGGGCGGGGAATGGGCAGGGCGCCGGTTCGCGACCACTCGAGCCGCCCGTCCCCGGTGATGAGACTGGCGGTGTCGCCGGCGTTGTCGGGGTGCAGGCAGTACGGGATGTCCAGGTAGCCCTTGGCGAACGCCTCGATGAGCGCGGCACCTACGTCCCCCGACAGGCCGAGGACCGCATCGACCAGGCGTCGCGCCTGGTCGAGGATTCCGGTGTCGGTACCGGACGGGATCGGCGGAGCCCCTTCGGCGGCGCGGGCGGCCACCTCCAGTGCCTCGACGTTCTCCGCGATGGTGGGTATCCGGTCGGCCTCGGCGGCCGTCTTCACGATCAGTCGCGAGCAGCCGGTGCCTGCGGCGAGCCGGGCGGCGTCGGCGACCAGTCCCAGTGCGCCGTGCCGGGTCTCGGGGTACATGCCCATGTACGTGTACAGGACGATGTGCCACTCCACACCGGGCAACAGTTCGGCGGCCAACGAACCCAGTGCGGCGATCGCCTCGGCGTCCTGCCCCGGGTGCGTCTGCTGGGCGTAGCTGAGTGACACGCTGGCGATACCGAGCCGAGCGAAGAACAGGCCCTCCAGGACGCTGATGGCGACGAGCATGGCGGGCGGACAGAGCTGCCCGAGCATGCAACCGCCGAACGTCTCGATGTGCGGTTCGACGCCCTGCTCGCGGAGTGCGGCGAAGCCTCGGCCCGCCGCACGCCACGCGGCCACGGTCCGCCGGAGCGGAGTACGGCCGTACGGCAGGCAGTACGAGACCGGGCCACCCTCACTGGCGTCGATGCCCGAGGCGATCAACGCCTCGAAGATCCGGCCGGGAAGCGACGACCCGTGTCGCACCTGGATCGGGAAGTCGGCCCCCAGGACGCCGTCGAGCATCGCCCGGGTGAAGGCCGGGCCGTAGTTCACGATCGGGTAGCCGTTGAGGCGGGTACCGGCGTCCAGTGCCCGGTCCACCGCGGCGAAGTCACCGACCCGGGTGAAACTGTCCAACGTGAGGGTGCCGACGGTGGTGGCTCGGGCGCCACGGGTCGCGATCAGGCCGGAACGCATGACGGCGGGATGGTCGAATCCCATCCTCGGCTGCACGACGAGTCTCCGGTCGCGTCGGGCCGCGACCATGAAGTCGTGGAACCGGCCGGTGCGGGCGTTCGGACGAATCGTCATCGCCCGTCACGTCCGCTCTGTGGCGGTCGCGGGTGCCATGCGGCGCAGGTAGCCCAGGAAGTCGGTCACCGCCGAGCCGCCCACGAACACCTCGTCGAATCCGGCGTCACGCAGCTCGCCCGTCATCGTGGCGGCCTTGGAACCGTCGACGTCGAGCTTGCCGCCCAGCACCATCGGTACCGTGGCCAGTGCCGGAACGGCACGCAGGGTGCGTGCCAGCCGGACGCCGTCCTGGCAACCGTGTCCGTTGACGGTGCTGATCACGATGAGACGGGGCTGCCGGGCGACGGCCTCGTCCCGCAGGACCTCCACGGGAACACAGGGACCGAGGTTGGTGACCGACCAGTTCTGTTCACTCAGGAGCAACTGCATGAACAGCAGGTTCCAGGTGTGGGAGTCGGACGGGATGCTGCTGAGGATCGCGTGCGGCGCCGGCCCTTCCGGCGTCGAAGGCTGGATGTGGCTCATACCTGTCGCTTTCTCGACCGCTGCCTTCGCGCGGCGCGGAGGGGTTCGGGCGGTGGCGTGCCCGGCGGGTGATCCACCGGACACGCCCGGTGGCACCATGCTGCCGAGCCCGGGCCGTGGCGGTAACTGGACAGTTGTGCCCCCGGCCGCCCGGCGGCACTTTGTGCCACTGTCCGCGTCTCGGCGGCACTCCTAGGCTGGACGCCATGTCGAAGTTCTCCCTCGGGCTGCTCCGGGACGGCAACTACCGCAACCTCTTCACCTCCTACGTGGTCAGTGCGGGCGGTACACAGGTACTGCAGCTGGCGATGCCCTTGATCGCCCTCGAGTCGTTGGCGGCGAGCGAGTTCGAGGTCGGGGTCGTCTCCGCGTTGTCGACCGCGGCCTTCCTGCTCGTCGGCCTGCCGGCCGGCGCGTTGATCGACCGGATGCGGCTGCGTCGGGTCCTCGTCGTGTGCGATCTGGCGCGGGCGGCCCTGCTGGCGACACTGCCGGTGGCCTGGTGGTTCGACGCGCTGTCGATGTGGCAGCTCTACCTGGTGGTGCTCGCGGTCGGCGTGTGCACCGTCTTCTTCGACATGGCCTCACAGACCTGCCTGCCCAGGCTGGTGGGCCGGGACAACCTGGTAGAGGCGAACTCCAAGATCGGGGGCGTCGGCGAGTCGTCCCGCCTGGTGGGCCCGGCCGTGGGCGGCCAGCTGATCGGCTGGTTGAGCGCACCGGTGTCGGTGTTGATCAGCACCGTCGCGCTGGGGGCGTCGGCCCTGTTCCTGCGCCGACTCGACGGACTCGATCGCCTCCCCGAACGGGCCGCCGCGCCGGCCACGCTGCGCGCCGACATCGCCGAGGGGCTGCGTTACGTGGCGCGGCATCCGATCCTACGCGCGATGGCCGCCAGCGCCGGCTGGGCCAACCTGTGGATCGCCGCCTACAGCGCGATGATGCTGGTCTATCTCGCCCGGGTCGCCGACCTCTCGGCCGGCGGTATCGGGATGTTCCTCAGCGTGTGCGGCGTGGGTGGCCTGGTCGGCGCGTTCTGGTCGCGCCGGGTCATGGGGCTGCTCGGCGAGGGGAGGTGCCTGTGGATCCTGCGGCTCGTCGGGACCCCGCTCTACCTGGGACTGCCGCTGCTGGCCCCGGACTGGGGAGTGTGGCCGGCGGCGGTCGCCCTCTCGTTGTCGTCGGCGGCCATGGTGGTCGTCAACGTCGCTCAGACCAGCGCTCGGCAACTGATGACGGCCGACCACCTGCTGGGCAGGGTCAACGCCACCATGCGGGTGTTGAACTGGAGCACCCTGCCGTTGGGCGGCGTCCTCGGCGGAGTGCTGGGAGGCTGGCTGGGGGCGCCTCAGACCCTCCTCATCACCGCGGCGTTGGCGAGCCTGTCGTTCGTACCCACCCTGCTGTCACCGCTTCGCACCATGCGAAGGCTGCCGGTGGCGCCCACGCCGGAACCCTCCGGTGTCTCCGCCTGACGGTCATGACCGGTCACGCCGCCGGGCGGGCGGGAGGGAACGCGGACTACCGCCCTCCCGTTGCGCCGGCGTCGGTCAGGCCGGTCCAGCTGTCCCACAGTTGCCGGTACCGGCCGCCCGCCGCCAGCAGTGCGGTGTGCGAGCCCTGTTCCACGATCCGGCCGTGTTCCATCACGACGACACGGTCGGCCTGTTGTGCCTGGGTGAGCCGGTGCGCCACGATGATCGTGGTGCGTCCCTCGGTGGCGGCGGCCGCCGCCTCCTCCAGCCGCCGCGCGCCCGCGCTGCCCGCCTCGGCGGTCGCCTCGTCCAGGATGACCACGTCGGGATCGGCGAGCACCACCCTGGCGAGCGCGAGCTGTTGCGACTGGGCGGCGGTCAACGGGTGGGCGTGTTCACCGACCTTCGTGTCCAGGCCGTCGGGCAGCGCACGCACCCAGCCGTCCGCAGAGACGGTGGCGAGCGCGGCGGTCAGGCGCGCGTCGTCGGCGTCGGGCGCCGCCAACCGCAGGTCGTCGGCGAGGCTGCCGGTGAAGACGTGGACCTCCTGGCTCAACAACGTGATCCGGCCCCGCACCACCGCGTCCCCCAGGGTGGACAGTTCCACGCCGCCCAGCCGGACGCTCCCGGCGACCGGTTCGATGACGCCCGCCGCCACCCCGGCCAGCGTCGTCTTGCCCGCGCCGCTGGTGCCCACCAGGGCCACGTGCTCACCCGGCGCCACCGACAACGACACGTCCGACAGCACCTCGGGGCCGCCGTCGTAGCGGTGCGCGACCCCGGTCAGGGTCAGTCCGGTGTCGGCGGGCGCGGGCGGGTCGGCGGGCTCGACGGGGTCGGGAAGCGACGCCACACCGGCGAGCCGGGCCAGGCTGGCACCCGCCGACTGGATGTCGTCGAACACGGTCACCAACGCGCCCAACGGGTTGAACAGCCGGTGGAAGTACAGGGCGGCCGCGGTCACGGCCCCCACGGTGACGGCGTCGGCGTCCACGAGCAGGAAACCGACCACCAGCACCGCGAGCAGGCCGATGCACTCCGCCCGGTTGTTGCGGGAGGCGAACCGGGTGAAGAACTTGAACACCCCGACCGTCAGGTCCATGGCCGCCGCCGAACGCCGCGCGATGAGCTCCTCGTGCGTGCTCTCCCACCGGTAACTGCGCACCGTCTCGACGCCGTGCAGCGACCCGACGAGGACGTGGGAGCGTTCCGCCATCGCCTCGCGTTCCCGCGCGTAGAACGGCGCCGCCTTCGGCAGGTACCAACGCAGGGACAGGGCGTAACCGGGCACCGCCAGCAACCCGGCGACACCGAGCCGCCAGTCGAGCGCGAACAGGCCGGCACCGGTGAGGACCACCGTCAACAGTGACGACACCACCTGAGGTCCGGTGGTGATGACGGCCTCCGACACCACCGACACGTCGTCGCCGACGCGGGACAACAGGTCGCCGCTTCCGACCCGTTCCGCGGTGGCGGTGGGCAGTCGCAGCGTCTTCTCCAGGACCCGCTCCCGCAGTCTCGCCAGCACGGTGTTACCCAGTCGCGCCAACAGGACCGCGCTCCACCCGGTGAGCACGGCGGCGGCGACGGCCGACACCACCAGGACGCCGACGACGGTCCAGACGTCGGCGCCGGTGCCGGCGCGGTCGACCTCGTCGACGAGGACGCCCAGCATCCACGGGGCGACGAGGGCGGCCGAGGCGGCGAGCACCGACACGACGAGCGTGGCGACCAGCGCGGCCCGGTGGCTCCTCAGCTCCCCCCACAGCAGCCGCCACGTCTCGCCGGGGCCGGCCACCGGCAGGAGTTGACGAGTGACGGAGGAGTCGGTCACCGATTCGGTGGCGAGGCTCATCGCAGGACCGCCTTACGGTAGGCCGGGTCGGAGTCGAGCAGGTCGGTGTGGCTGCCGGTACGGGTGACCCGTCCCGACTCCAGCACGATCACGCGATCGGTCTTGCCCAGCAACGCCGGGGAACTCGTTACGAGCAGGGTGGAACGGTCGGGCGCCGACCGGAAGGCCGCCAGTCCTTGGGCGGCCAGTTCCTCGGTCGCGGCGTCGACGGCGGTGGTCGGATCGTGCAAAACGAGGATCGGTGGATCGGCCGCCAGGGCCCGGGCCAGGCCGAGCCGTTGCCGTTGCCCACCCGACAGGCTCCGGCCCCGGTCGCTGATGTGACGGTTCATGCCGTCGGGGTGGGAGGCGACGACGTCCGTCGCGGCGGCGGCGGCGACGGCCGCTTCGATTCCGGCGCGTGCCGAGGCGGGCATCCCGGCGGTCAGGTTCTCGGAGATGTCGCCCTCGAACAGCGTGGTGTCGTGCGGTTCCACGTGGACCACGCGCCGGTACTCGGCGAGCCGGATCTCGGCGGCCGGTACGTCGTCGCACGTCACGGTGCCCAGGTAGTCGGATTCGGGTACGCGGCGGCTCAGTATCGCCAGCAGGGCGTCGGCGTCGGCGGGGTCGTGGCAGACGACGCCGACGGACTCACCGGGTGCGACGGTCACGTCCACCTCGGTGAGGCCCCGGTATCCGATGCCCGTGAGGGTGAGCCGGGGAGTGGTGTCCTGCCGGGACCGTTCTCCCGCGTCGCGGGTCAGCGGTGCCGTGCCCAGCAGTTCGGCGACCCGCTTGGCGGAACCGCGCGCGACTGCCGCGATCTGTCCACAGTAGCCGAGGGTACGCATGGGCTCGGCGATGAACTGGGCGAGGCCGACGACGGTGATGAGTTCACCGACCGTCAGTCGTCCGCTGAGCGCGAACCAACCGGCGACTCCGGCGACCGCGGCGAGGAACAGTCCACCGAGCACGGTGGTCACGGCCTGGTACACGCCGGTCACCGAGGCCGCCCGCAGCGACACCTGCAACGCGTCGTCGCTGGCGCGCCGGTAGCGTTCGGCCGCACGACCGGTGGCGCCGATGCCCCGCAGAGTGCGCAACCCCGTGACGAAGTCGGTGGCCAGGCCGGTGGCGGTGGCGGTGGCGGCCTGCGCGGCACCACTGCGGCGACTCAACCGCGGCGCGATGAGTTGCAGCGCGCCCAGCAGCAGTGGGACGCCGAGCAGGACTCCCAGGCCCAGCGGCACGTCGATGAGCAACAGCGTCACCGCCGAGACCACGATGCCCGCGACCGCGGCGATCCCCATCGACACCGCCCGCAGGATCAGCGACGACTTCTCGGCGTCGGAGGTGGCGACGGTGAGGGTCTCGCCGGTGCTCAGCGAACTGTCGGTGCCACGCGGGTCCAGCGCGCGCCGCGCGACGGCGACCCGCAGGTCGTGGAGTTCCCGTTGCTGCGCGATGACGCCCTGCTGGGAACCGAAGCGCCACGCCAGCGCCAGGACGGTGAACAGCACGATGATTCCGGCGGCACACCAGGCGAGGGCCGTCCAGTCTCCGGTCGCGACGGCGACGTCGATCGTGACGCCGATGGCGACGGGCACCGCCGCCTCGCACGCCTGGTGCAGGGACATCAACAGCCAACTGACCGCCAGGCGGCCGCGGCGGCGCCAGATCATGCCGGTGAGCAGGGCGGCCACGGGGCGGCGCGCGGTGGTGGAGTCGTCTCGCACGTGATCGGCTTCCGGACGCAGGGTAGAGGTTAGGTCAACCTAACTCATGCTCCGGGTCACAACCCGGCCGGGCGGCGTTCGGGTGGAGAAGGCATTGCGCATCGTCGCGTCCGGCGCGATACTGAATCCGCCAAACGTTTTGCGGTGTCGTCCGTCGTCGGCACCACTTCGAACGGAGCCCGTCATGCCCACCCTAGCCCGACGCCTCATCGCCACCGCCGCCGTCGCCGCGTGCACCACGACCGTCGCCATCGCCGCCGCCACACCCGCCGCCGCGATCCCGGCGTGCCGTTACGACTACCAGTGCACCTACACCTGGTACACCGACGCCGACCGGGACACCGTCGCCGGCGGCATGACACTGTTCTGCGACGGCACCTCCGACCGTTTCGGCCGCCAGACGTCCTACCTGGCGTTCCACACCGTACAGTGCGGCTGAATCACCGCATCACCGCGCGCCCGGCCGCCGCCACCGGGCGCGCCGACCAGGCCGGCCTTCCGGACGAGGAGGCCGAACCACCCGAACGGCTGCGTGGCTCCACCTCGCCCACGATCCCCGTCGTCCACAACACCCCGGTTGTCCACAGGCGCGTCCGGCGCGCCTTGCCCCGACCGCACCGGCACCCATAGGCTCGACGCCATGGGGAGGAGGAGTGGCGGCCCCCCCACACACGCGGGCGCCGAGACCACATCGGAGCCTCAGTCTCGCGCCCGCCACCACACCTCGGCCTCCGACACGGGCAGCAGCCCGTCGGAGAACACGACCCGGAACGGGTTGGCGCCGATGACGGCCCACCCGTGACCGGAGCGGTCGGCCGGGAAGTCGGGGTCGCAGACGGCGGCGAACAGGTCGTCGAAGACCCCGGAGAAGGACTCACTGAGTTCCCGCCCCATCCGGTCGAACGCCCCGTCCCGCAGGTGACGGGCCAGTGCCGTCAAGTCGGGCGTCTCCAGCCACTCCTCCGCCGCCGGGTCGTCTCGGCGGATCGTCTCGGCCGCCACCGCACAGGGCTTCCTCAGGGCGTCGTCGACGTCGATCACCCGCGGCATCGTGGCGTAGGCGGCCATGACGTCGGCGGGGTCCTGGCGGGGGAGCCGGCGGGCCTTGCCCAGGCAGTACGGGACGAAGGCCGGGAAGTCCATCTGATGGGCGGCCTGCGCGATCCTCAGCCAGTATTCGGCGGGCAGTTCGGAGTCGCGTCCCTCGGCCTCGGCGTGGACGCCGATCATCTGCAGGGCGTCCATGGTGAGGTGGCGGTACTCGGACTCCATGCACTGGGCGAGCTCGTCGGCCCAACCGGACTCCTCCAGGAGGCCGTCCGGCAGCATCGCACGGGCTTCCGCCAACTGCACGGTCAGTCCACCGGCGGGGAACTCGAGGTCAGCGATCATCCAGTGCGGATACATGGGGCGCCGTGCTCGCTTCCGTTGGGGGGTACGAAATGCAGGATGTTACCCATGTCGGCGCGCACGACGGCAAGCGGTCTCCCGACCGGTCGCCCGGCCCCGCGCGGAGCGGGACCGGGCACACGCCTCAATCGACGGTGAGGACGATCTTGCCCCTGGTGTGGCCCGTCCGGCTGGCCTCCCACGCCTTACCCGCCTCGGCGAGCGGATAGGACTCGGCGACGTGCACGGTCAGGTCCCCCGACTCCGCCAATGCCGCGAGTTCGGTCAGGCCGTCGGCGTCGGGGCGCACCCACGCCCAGTGGCCACCGAGTTCGGCCGCCTGCGGGTCGGCGATGGACACCAGCCTCGACGGGTCGGAGAGCAGCCCGACGGAGTCGGCGGCCACACCGCCGCCCACGAAGTCGAGGACCGCGTCGATCCCGCCGGGGGCGAGTCCCCGCACCCGTTCGACCAGGCCGTCGCCGTACTCCACCGGTGTGGCGCCGAGGTCGGCGAGGAACTCGTGGTTGGCGGGACTGGCGGTGCCGATCACCTTGGCACCGGCGGCGACCGCGATCTGGGTGCCGAGTGACCCGACTCCACCGGCGGCGGCGTGGATGAGAACGGTGTCCCCTTCGGACACCCGCGCCAGCCGCAGTGAACGGTGCGCGGTCAGGCCGGCCAACGGCAGTCCCGCCGCCTGCCTCCAGTCCAGCGCCGCCGGTTTACGCGCCAGCATCCGCACGTTGGCGGTCACCAGCTCGGCGTACGCGCCGAACTGGGCCCAGTCCTTGCGGATGTACCCGAAGACCTCGTCGCCGACGTCGAACTCGGGTACGTCCGCGCCGACGTCGCTGACGATCCCCGCGACGTCCCAACCCGAGATCAGCGGGAAACCGACCTCCATCACCGGATCCAGCCCACCCGAGGCCAGCTTCCAGTCGACCGGGTTCACTCCCGCCGCCTTGACGCGGATCCGTACCTCGCTCGGTCCCACCTTGGGGTCGGGGACCTCGGTCAACCGCAGTGCCGCCCCGTATTCGGAAAGTGTCATCGCTTTCATGCCCCCATGCAACCGGCTACGCCGGAATCGGATTCCGGTTTGGCGAAATTCACCGCAATCGGCCCCGCGCACGACCGTGCCCCGGGCCTGGGCCCGGGGCACGGTCGTGCGTTCAGTGGGTCAGCATCCGGTGGAAGAAGTCCCGGTAGCGCTGGACCGCCTGACGCATCAGTTCGGTGTCGGCGGTGGTGAGGCTCCACCCGTCCAGTTCGGCCTGCCGGGTCGTGATCGCGGCGATGCGGGACCGTACCGCCTCGTCCACCAGTTCACGGGCCATCTCGGCCGCCTGTTGCGGACGGTCGACGAAGGTGAGCTGGATGTCGCGCCATCGGTTCGCGACCTCCTCGGGGTCGGCCGTTTCGGGGTCGGACCGGACGACGGCGTCGGTGTATCCGGTCGCCGGGGAGTCGTCGTCGTCCGGTTCGGGGTGATGCCGGAGGTCGTCGACGTCGAGCGGTGTGTCGACGACGGAGCCTTCAGGGCGTTCGTGCGGTTCGTCCCGGTGGCGGTGGTCGTCGGACGGGGGTGTGACGCCGTGGACGACCGTGTCGTCGCCTTCTCTCGTGTCACGCATGGACGACACCGCCCTTCCGGCGGCCGAGCAGGTCGGCGACGAGCGCGCGGTAGCGGACGACCGCCATCCGCAGTTCCTCGGTGTCCGCCTCTCCCCGTTCCGCCTTACCGGAGACCGCGTGCGCGTCCCGGTACCCGGAGACGGCGCGGGCGTGGTCCACCGACAGCACGGCGAGACCGGCGTCCCGGTTCTCGATGGGGTAGCCGCGTTCGGCGATGAGTCGGGTGGCCAGCGCGTCCGCCTCGACGACGGCCCGGGCCGGTTCGTCGACGAACCGCGCCTGGAGTTCGCGCCACTCCTGTTCGTAGCGTTCCCGCTCGGCGGGGGTGAGGTCACGCAGGTGGAGCCCGGCGTGCCGCCGTTCCCGCTCGCGCAGTTCCCGCTCGGCGGCGAGTCTGCCGGGGCTTTCGGCGACCACTCGGTCGTACTCGGGGCCGAACCTGCGGCGCAGCCGGTGGCTGCGGACCAGATACCAGCCACCGGCCAGGATCGCCACCACGACGACCGCGATGAGCGCGATTGCCAAGATCTGTGTCGGTGTCATGGGTTCCTCCTTCGTGGAGGGGTTACCCGGTGGGCCGCCGGGCCAACCGCGCCGGTCGCGTGGTGGCGTTACCGTGACCCGGCGGCGGTCTGCGGCAGACTGTGGAACATGGACGACGGTCTGCTGCGGCAGTGGCGGTCGTTCGCCGCCGCGCGCGTCGCGCGCTTCGACGGTCGCAACGCCCGCCGTGGTGGCGTGGTGCACACGGTCGGTGTGGTCGTATGGCGGGCCGGGATCCGCATCCCCACGGCCGCGTGCCACTCCGCCGAGCCGGGCGGCGAACTGGCGACGATGGAACCCACGGACTCCCCGGTCGACTGTCCCCGGTGCCTCGCACGTGACGCACGGGCGTGGTCGGGGACGGCGGTGCAACCGACGCTGTTCGGTGACGGCTGGGCGGCCACCGCCCAGCCGTCACCGCCGGCTCAGACCAGGGTGCGCCAGGTGAGGGGGCCGACGTAGCCGTCGACCACGAGGCCCTTGGCGGACTGGAAGTTCCGGGCCGCCCGGACGCTGACGGAACCGAAGTCACCGTCGACGACGAGGCCGGCGCCGTGCCGGTTCAACGCGACCTGCGCGGCCTTGGCCGACGAGCCACGCGAACCCTGCTTCACGTCGATGATCAGGTGCGGCCAGCTGACCGGGCCGATGACGCCGTCGGCGACCAGTCCCTCGGCGCGTTGGAACGCCTTGGCCGCCGCGACCGACGCCGATCCGAAGTATCCGTCGGCGACCGCGGAGTGGCCGTGCGCGGTCAGCAGGTGTTGGACGACTCGGGCGACCTCGCTGCGTTCCCCGTTCTCGACGGAGGGCCAGCCGCCTCCGCCGCCGGCGGGCCGGGTCCGGCCCAGGGTGATCCCCCGGTTGGCCAGGAAGGTGTACGGGTTGATCGGGGAGCCGTTGGCCAGCACCTCGAAGTGCAGGTGCGGTCCGGTGGAGTTGCCGGTGGTGCCCATCTTGGCGATGGTCTGGCCGGCCGTCACGACCTGCCCGCGGACCACGGACGCGCTGTACAGGTGCCCGTAGTAGGTGCGGTATCCGTTGTGGTGTTCGATGAGCACCGCGTTTCCGGTCCTGCCGGGCAGCAGTCCGGGCCGGGTGTCGCCGGGGTAGGAGTTGGTGCGCACCCCCACGACGGTGCCGCCGTTGGCGGCCCAGATCGCCGTTCCCTGCGAGTTGGCGACGTCGGTGCCGCTGTGGGTGGGTCGGCTGGGCGTCCGGAATCCGGAGGTGATGGTGCCGTACGCGGGGTTGCTCCAGGCACCCGCGAGCAGGGTCGGTTCCGCGGTGGCGACACCGGGCAGTGCCGTCGCCGCGAGTCCGGCTCCCAGTCCGATCAGCAGCCGTCGGCGGCCGATGCCGCCGGTGTTCTCGTGCCGGTTCATGAGGTTCCTTTCCAGTGGGCATGACTCGGGGCGTGAGTCATGCGGAGCCTAACCGGGGCGCGCCAGGTTCTTATGGACACGAATTCCTCATCGGAGGTGGATCCGCCGGTGACGCATGGTTGCGTGCCGGCCCCGCTACCGGTCATACTGGTGGCGCCCCACTCCCCTAGGAGTCACAGATGTCCACATCCCCCGTCCTGAGGCGGATCCAGGTTCTCGCGGTGGCCGGCGTGACCGCCGCGGCCGTCGTGATCGGCACCACCGCCACACCCGCCGCCGCCAACGCCTGTCCACTCGGTTACGACTGCCAGACCACGTGGTACTCCGATTCGGCCAAGACCCAGGCGGTCGGCGGCGAGTGGACCGACTGTTACGGCTACACCGTCGACTGGGGAGAGCGCGGCCCCTACATGACCCACAGCCGCCACCGCTGCTGACGGTACCGTCGAGGGATGGCGCAACTGCGTGACGTCGTGGTCGACTCGGTCCATCCCGCCTCGCTCGCGCGCTTCTGGGCGGCGGCCCTGGACGATCACCGGGTCGCTCCCTACGACGAGGCCGAGCTGGCCCGGTTGCGGTCGCTGGGGATCGGCTCCCCCGAGGGCGATCCGACGGTACTGGTGGAACGCACCGACGGCGGCGGCCCGCGGTTGTGGTTCCAGGCGGTGCCCGAGCCGAGGCGGGGCAAGAACCGGCTCCACCTCGATCTGGTCGCCGCCGACCCGGTCGCCGAACTCGACCGGTTGACCGCGCTCGGGGCGGGGGTGCTCGCGGAGCTGCCGGAGTGGACCGTGCTGGCCGACCCGGAGGGAAACGAGTTCTGCCTGATGCGGTGAACCGCACCGGCTGTCGGACGCCCGTGGCACCATGGCGGTCATGACCGCCGACACGCTGCGACTACGCCCCTGGTCGGAATCGGACCTGCCGATACTGATCGCCGCGAACTCCCCGGAGATGACCGGTTTCCTCGGTGGTCCGGAGTCGCACGCCAAACTGTTGTCGCGGCATCGCCGGTACCTCTCCATGACCGACCGCCGCAGCGGCGTGATGTTCCGGGTGGAGAACACCACGGGCATGCCGGTGGGGTCCGTGGGTTACTGGGAGAAGGTCTGGCGTGACGGCACGGTCTACGAGACCGGTTGGGCGATACTGCCGGAGTTCCAGGGCCGGGGGCTGGCGACCGTCGCGGTCACCGAGATGCTCGCGGAGCTTCGGCCGGTCGCGGTCCGCGAGTGGTTGCACGCCTTCCCGGCCGTGGAGCACGTCGCGTCGAACGCGGTGTGCCGCAAGGCCGGGTTCACGTTGCTGGGTCCGGTGGAGTTCGAGTACCCGCCCGGCTCGACGTTGACGTCGAACGACTGGCGGCTGCGGCTCTCCGAGACCTGAGTGTCAGGTGTGGATGTGGTCCCGCCAGTCGGAGGGCACCCTGCCCGCCGGTCCGGGCGCGGGTTGGTCGGCCGGATGCGAGGTCGGCGCGGCCAGCTGCGGGCCCGTGACGGTGTCGCCGGTCTGGAAGTCGTAGAACCACTCCTCGCCGGGCTCGAAACTGGTGATGTACCGGTGGCCGGTCGCCTTCCAGTGCCCGGTGGAGTGCTGCCCGGGTGAGGAGTCGCAGCAGCCGATGTGCCCGCATTCGGCACAGCGGCGCAGGTGCACCCACCATCCCGGGCCCTCTCCCGCGAGGCATTCCCGGCAGCCGGTGCCGCTGGGCGGCACACTCGGGTCGATGTGTTCGGTCATGGTCGCCTCCCTCCGCCGACCGTAACAGTGACGAAGCGTCCCGGCTGCCGGTCGCCGGAGAGCGTGATCCCCGGGGCGGCCGGTGGTGGCGGGGCTCAGGAGGCTGTGGTGGACGTCGCGGCGGCGGTGGCGAGGCGCCGCATCGACCAGATTGTGGAGCGCACCTCCTGCAGGTAGCGGTCCGGGTCGGGCGGTTCCACCCGCAACCGGGGCGGCAGGCTCTCGGTGCGCAGTCCCACGGTCTCGACGCGGCAGCCGTAGGGCAGTCCGATGTGGCGGATCGCGTCGCAGTGCTGGAAGGGGACGAAGGTCGGTGAGGTCACGACGAGGACGGCCGCGCCCCGTGGCAGGCCCACGACGTCGTCGGCCCAGTACCTGATGGAGTCCCCGGTGTGCGCCCTGCGCAGTTCCGGTTCGCTCGACGGCGCGGCGACGGCGCGCAGGACGGGCGCGCCGGGCGGCCGGAACGTGACGACGCTCCACGCCCGGTTCGGGTCTTCGGCGGGGTCGCCGCCGGCACGCACGTCGGAGCCGGTGTCCGCGCCGAACGCCTGCCGCAGCCCCGCGACGAGGCAGTCGGTCTCGTAGTGGCATCCGGGGGCGTCGAGTGCGTCGGCGAGGCGCCGTTCGGTCTCGGCCATGACGCGGAAGCCGCCCACCGCGGTGACCTCCGGCGCGGTGATCCCGGTCCGCAGTAGTTCGGCGGCGTACCAGGTGCGGGCCAGGCAGGCCCTGATGAGGCCGCCGAGCACGAGGACGTGGTCGTAGCGGTCGAGGCGTGGGGAGGTGGGGCCGCGCAGCCCCAGCCGGTGGACGGCGTCGAGGATCGCCGCGTCGGTCTCGGCGTCGAAGACGGCGCGGCGGGCGTCGGCGCGTTCCCTGCCGCCCCGGAAGTCCCAGTGCACGGCGGAGAAGTCCAGGAGGTACGTGAGGACGTCGTCGAGGGTGCCCGCCGGGAGGCGTCCGCCGAATCGGTGTACCAGGTCACGCAGCGGCGCGGAGGTGACCCAGCCCTCGACGTCGGCGAGCAGGTCGGCCGGTGCGGTGTCGGTGTCGCAGACCGGAAGTCTGACAGGGTGTCGTTCGGTCACGTCGCTCCTCGCCGCCCGATGTCCGTCGTGACCGGGTGACGGCCGACGTCCCGGGCTCGGGGCCGTTCCTCGGCGGTGTTCCGGTCGTGGAAGGTCATTCAAGCATGCACGACGCCACCGGTTCGCGGCTCGCGGCACCGGCCCGGGTCACGCGCCGCGGACTCCGTTCTCGACCCGCTCCCCCAGGGCCGCGTCGACGTTCCGCCAGTATTCGAATGCGCGTGTCAGCACGGGTTCGGTCACGTTCTTGAGCAGGTGCCCGACGATGTTGTTCACCAGGCGTTCCCGGGAAGCGTCGTCGAGGACGTCGCGCACCAGGGTCCCGGCCTGTCCCCAGTCGTCGTCGTCCGGGCGGAGCGTGTAGGCGGCGTGCATCATCTCGCCGTCGGTGTGCCAGCCGGCGGGTTCGCCGAACCGGTCGGTGTCGGACTGCGGCCCGCCCTTGGAGTTGGGCACGTACACCGGGTCGCCGGGGTTGTGGTGCCGCATGTGTCCGTCCTTGTTGTAGGCCCGCACCTCGGCGGCGCGCGGCCGGTTGACGGGGAGTTCGTTGTAGTTGGCGCCGATGCGGTAGCGGTGTGCGTCGGGGTAGGAGAACATCCGGCCCAGCAGCATCTTGTCGGGGCTGGGGCCGATCCCGGGCACGAGGTTGCTGGGTTCGAACGCGGCCTGTTCGATCTCGGTGTGGAAGTCCGTCGGGTTGCGGTCGAGGGTGAGCCTGCCGACGGGGATCAGCGGGTAGTCGCCGTGCGGCCACACCTTGGTGAGGTCGAACGGGTTGAACCGGTATCCGGCGGCCTCGACGAACGGCATGATCTGCATGTGGAGCGTCCAGGTGGGGTATTCGCCGCGGCCGATGGCGTCGAACAGGTCCCGCCGGTGGTAGTCGCCGTCGATGCCGGCGATGCGGTCGCCCTCCTCCTGGGTGAGGAAGTCGTTGCCCTGGTCGGTCTTGAAGTGGTACTTGACCCAGAAGCGTTCGCCGGCGTCGTTCATCCACAGGTAGGTGTGGCTGGAGTAGCCGTCCATGTGCCGCCACGTCTTGGGGATACCCCGGTCGCCCATGAGCCAGGTGACCTGGTGCGCGGATTCGGGCGACAGGGTCCAGAAGTCCCACTGCATGTCGTGGTCGCGGAAGTCGTTGTCGGCGCGGCGTTTCTGGGAGCGGATGAAGTCCTGGAACTTCATGGGGTCGCGGACGAAGAAGACCGGCGTGTTGTTGCCGACCATGTCGTAGTTGCCGTGTTCGGTGTAGAACTTCAGGGCGAAGCCGCGCGGGTCGCGCCAGGTGTCGGGGCTACCGCGTTCCCCGGCGACGGTGGAGAAGCGCGCCAGGACCTCGGTGCGTTGTCCGGGTTGGAACACCCGGGCCTTGGTGAAGGCGCTGACGTCGTGGGTGACCTCGAAGTGGCCGAACGCGCCGCCGCCCTTGGCGTGTGGTTGCCGTTCGGGAACCCGTTCGCGGTTGAACTGGGCCATCTTCTCGATCAGGTAGTGGTCGTGCAGCAGTATGGGGCCGTCCGGTCCGACCGTGAGAGAGTGCTCCTCACTGGCCGTCGGGTTGCCGACGCTGTTGGTGCTGTAGTCCCGCTGAGCCATGCCGCTCCCCCGTCCTCACCGACCCTGTGCCGATGCTAGGTGTCGGCGCGGTCCGCGAGGAGCGTTTCGGACATAATGGCGCGAGCCGGGACGACCCCGGAGCGTCACCATGGTGTTTTTATATATGTGATTTCTTCTAAATTATGGACGTGGTCCTAAGCTCTGTCGGTATCGATCACCCCGGGCCGCGACCGCGCCCACTCCGAACCGCCCACCGGAGGACGATGATGAAACGACGGTTCCCGGCCGCACTGCTAGCCCTGTGCGGCCTACTCGCCACCCTGCTGACCGCCACGCCCGCCGCCGCCGAGGACGCCCCCGCCGAACATTGGCGCAGCATGTGGGTGGACGGCTTCAACGAGGGCATCTACACCCCCGCACAGGTCACCGAGTTGGTCGCCGACGCCACCGCGCTCAACGCCAACGCCCTGATCGTGCAGGTGGCCCGCCGCTACGACTGCTTCTGCAACCGCGCCCTGTACCCCCGCACCGACGCCGCGATCGACCCCGCGCCCTACGATCCACTGGACGAGGTCATCGCGCAGGCCCACGCCGCCGGCATCGAGGTGCACGCCTGGGTCAACGTCAACACCCTGTGGAACTCGGCCACCCCGCCCCGTTCCCCCGACCACGTGTACAACCAGCACGGTCCCGGCGCCACCGGTGCCGACCGGTGGCTCAACAAGAAGACCGACGGGACCGAGAAGGTCGGCAACAACACCTACATCGACCCGGGTCACCCCGCCGCCGTCGAGTACATCGTGGCGGGCATCCGCAGCATCGTCACCGAGTACGACGTCGACGGCATCAACCTGGACTACATCCGCTACCCCGACGGAAGCTCCACCTTCACCCACAGCGACTGGGGCTACAACGACGTCGCGGTGGCCCGCTACCAGGCGTTGACCGGCACCAGCGAGGTGCCCGCCGCCGACGATCCGGCGTGGAACGACTGGCGTCGCGACCAGATCACCAACCTCGTGCGCAAGATCTACCTGACGATGTACGACGTGGACCCGCTGCTGCGGTTGTCGCACGACGCCATCACCTACGGCTTCGGCCCGCAGACGGTCGGCGGCTGGGAGAACACCCGCACCTACGCGGAGGTCCTGCAGGACTGGAAGGGCTGGCTCGACGAGGGGATCATGGACACCGTCGTGGCGATGAACTACAAGCGGGAGTGGAACCCGGACCAGGCACGGATGTTCGACGAGTGGAACGAGGTCCTGGCCGACTGGCAGGGTGACCGGCACACCGTCAACGGTCCCGCGCTGTACCTGAACGGGATACCCGACAGCGTCGCCCAGGTGCACGACACGCTGACGCCCTCGGCGGCGGGCAACACCATGGCGGGCTGGTCCGGTTACTCCTACGCCAACGCCAGCATGACGGCCGTCTCCGACCCCGCCACCAAGGACTCCGAACGCGCCGCGTTGATCGCCGCCCTCACCGAGGGACCGGACGCCCCGTTCGCGCAGGACGTCGCAGTGCCGGAGATGACCTGGAAGACCGCGCCGACCACCGGGCACGTCACCGGCACCGTCGCGTTGCGGGACGGCACGGCGCTCGACCAGGTGACGATGACCCTCGATCCGATCCTCGGCCACGGTGACGACCGCCGGCAGACCGCCGACGGCGCGGGCTGGTTCGGGTTCGCCAACGTCACGCCCGGGGTCTACTTCGTGCGGATCGACCTGCCCGACGGTGTGGTGGGCAAGCCGCTCGCCGTCGTGACGGTCCGGCCGGGCGACATCGCCACCGCCGACTTCACCAGGCTCGTGCCGCTGCCCTGATCCCGGCGGAGTTCCACGGCCGCCCCGGTCCACCGCGGACCGGGGCGGCCGTCGTCGCGCCGAGGGTCAGCGGTGTTCGGATACGAGTACCGCCATGGTGCCCGCCTCTCGCGCGTCGAAGATGTGCGGCGCGTCGCCGGGGTAGCTGACGTAGTCGCCGGGTGACAGCTCGACCGGATCCTCGGCGGGGCCGATCCTGGCGAGCCCGCTGGCGAGCACGACGTGCTCGACGACTCCGGGCATGTGCGGGTCGGAGTAGCGCGGCTCCCCGGGCTCGGCGGTGATCAGGTAGAGGTCGCGCCGGGTGTGGCCGGGCGACCCGGCCAGCAGGGTGGCGATGTAGTCGGCGCGTTCGGCGGCGACGCCCGGTCCCTCGCCCATGCGGATCACCTTGACGGCCGGGACCGGCGGTTCGACCAGCGCGGCGAAGGGGACGTCCAGTGCCACGCCCAGTGCCCACAGCGTCTCTACGTTGGGGTTGCCGGTGCCGGACTCCAGTTGCGAGAGGGTCGACTTGGCGATTCCCGCGCGTTTGGCGACCTCGCTGAGCGACAGCCCGAGCCGGGCGCGTTCCCGGCGGAGTGAGGCGGCGATCACGTCCAGCGGCGGTTTGGCGGGATTGACCATGTGTTCGCCCTGACAGTCGGTTCGTTCGATTGGACAAACGCCGGTGTGGCGTTCTATACATGATACGTGCGTTTGGTACATCGAACACTCGACCCGGCCGTCATGCGTGACGTCGCCCCGCTGGCGACCGGTGCCGCGTTCATCGGCGCGTCCTTCGGCGCCATCGCGGTGTCCACCGGCATGGCGTGGTGGGTCCCGTGCCTGATGTCGGTCCTGGTGTTCGCCGGCGCCTCGCAGTTCCTCGCCGTCGGCGTGATCGCCGCCGGCGGCGGCCCGGTGGCGGCGGTGGTCGGCGGCCTGATCCTCAACGCCCGTCACCTGCCGTTCGGGCTCGCGATCGGCGACGTCCTCGGCACCGGGCCATGGCGGCGGATCGTGGGAAGCCACCTGCTCATAGACGAATCGGCCGCGTTCGCGCTCGGCCGCGCACACGACCCCCGGTCGGCCCGGGCCGCCTACTGGGCCTGCGGCATCGGCATGTTCGTCACCTGGAACCTCGGCACCGTGGCGGGCGCGTTCGCGGGCCGGATCGTCAGCGACACCGACGCCCTCGGCCTCGACGCCGCCTTCCCCGCCGCACTGCTGGCCCTGTTGCTGCCGGCACTGCGGGAACACGCCACCTTGCGGGCGGCACTGGTCGGCGCGGTCATCGCCGTCGTCACGACACCGTTCGTGCCCGGCGGCGTCAACGTCCTGCTGGCGCTGCTCGGACTCGCCGCCGGATGGCCCCGACGCGACCACGCCACCGGCCCGGACCGGGCGACCCCCGCCGACACCGGAGGAAGGGCATGACCGTCACCGCGATCGTCGCGCTGGCCCTGGGTACCTTCGCATTCCGCTTCGCCGGACCGCTGCTGCGCGACCGGATCACCCTGTCGGACCGGGTGCAGACGGTGATCCGCCGCGCCGCGACCGTGCTGTTGGCGGGCCTGGTCGCCACGGCCGCGGTGATGGACGGCGGGGAGTTCGCCGGCTGGGCACTCCCGGCCGGTGTGGGAGTGGGCGGTCTCCTGGCGTGGCGGCGGGCGCCGTTCGTCGTCGTGGTCGTCGCCGCCGCCGCGGCGACCGCCCTGCTCCGACTGCTCGGCGTCCCCTGAGTCGACCCGCCGGGGACACGCGGCGCACCCGGTAGTCCCCGATCAGACCGGCCGCGTGCCGCCACGCGGCCCGTCTCGCACTCGTCCGACGGTCGACTCGGGCCTCCCCTCCGGTGAACGGCCGAGGGCCTCCGCCGTGTCACCGCGACGCGGGACCACGACTCCCCCGGTAGGATGTCCATCACCTCCCCCTCCACCCCGCCCCCGCCCCCGCCGCCACCGCGCCGGGGACGGCCGTCCCGTGCGCCGTCCTCACCCGACGCCACCGAGCCGGGTGGACCTCATCCGACTCCTCCGAGGTGCCCCTTGAGACGAAGAACCGTATGGCTGCTCGATGTGGACGGTGTGATCAACGCGCCCCGTCCCGCCTGGCCCGGCCGGATCGCGACCGCCGACGTGGCCGCCGCCGGGGTCACCTATCCGCTGCGGTGGTCGGTGCGCCTGGTCGACCGGATCCGCGACCTGGCCACGTCCGGTGCCGTGGACGTGGTCTGGTGCAGCACCTGGTGCCCCGACGCCCACCTGCTGGAGGACCTGTGGCGGCTCCCCAGGCTCGCGCGGGCGTTCACACGGCGGCCGACCGGTCACGCGGACATGTGGAAGTGGGCCGCCGTCTGGGAGAACCTGAGCGCCGGCCACCGCGTGGTCTGGACCGACGACACCGAGGTGCCCATCGATGACGCCGACCGCGACGCCTTGCACGAGCAGGGAGAGGTACTGCCCATCCGGCCGCGCAGCCGGGCCGGACTGCGGCCCGCCGACCTGGCGACCATAGAGGCGTTCGTCGTCGCGCCGTCCACCGGCACGCACGACTGATCAACCGACGCGGCACAGTGCGACGACGGCCCCCTTGAAGTCCTCGATCCAGTGCGCCCCCGGTTCGGCCGGCAGGCTCACCGTGCCGGCGGGGACGATTCGGCGCCGCCCGGTGAAGTCGGCCAGCACCACCGGCGTCTCCGTCGCCACGTTCACCGTCGCGTCGCCCGGCAGGATCGCCGGTCCGGTGCGGTCGGCCCCGACCGCCACCGCCCCGGTCCGCAAGGCGTCCAACAGCGCCTCGGTCGTGACCGGTGCCGAGTCGGGTACGCACAGCCAGGTGACGGGCCTTCCCAACGGGGCCGCGCCGTCCGGCGAGTGGTAGTCGGAGCCGCCCACGGGTACCACCGCGGGACCGGCGGCCAGCCACCACGCCAACGGGCCGCGCCAGGTCGTGTCGTGCCACGTGCTGTGCCAGATCTCCGCCGCCGGCGGCGGCGCGTCCAGCGGGAACTGCCAGGCGCAGTCGGTCGCGATCGGGTGGTTCACCGACACGACACCGCCACGTCTCGCCACCTCGGCGAACCACTCGGCGGCGGACGCCCGGAAGTCGATCCACCCGATGTCGCCGAAGGCGTTGGCGTGGCCCCGATCGGTGGTGATCTCCTGCCCCGGGATCAGGTGCACGCCGTAGCGACGGGAGACCGCGTCCAGCTCCCGGTGGTGGCTGACGGTGTTGTGATCGGTGACGGCCAGGAAGTCCAGGCCCGCCGAGACGGCGGCGGCGGCCAGCTCCGGGACACTCCCCGTGCCGTCCGAGTGGTGGCTGTGGCAGTGGAGGTCGCCCGCCAGCCATCTACGACCGGGCGGAGCGGGCGGGTTCCGGCGCGGCGGGCGGTCCGGTACCGGCGGCGCCGTCACCGGCGGTGGTTCCGGCGCCTCCGACAGGACGGTGACGGTGACCTCGTACGGCAACCGGGCGGGAACCCGGTACAGGCCGAGCACCACGTGCCACTCCCCCGGCTCCGGTCGTCCCGGCAGGTACCCCGGTGTCGCGTGGCCGGCGGTGATGACGAACTCGTCGCGCGCGCCACCCGACCAGCCTCGGAAACCGTCCGGTCCGATACATCCGAGGTCGAGGACGCCCGCGTCGGCGGGATAGGCGAGCCGAACCCGGATCCCCGCCGCCCCGTCGGGTACGTGCGCCGGAAGGTACCGGTAGGGCGAGGCGACACGGTCGGCCGGAGTCCACTCTCCGGTATGGACGATCATCCGGCCGGGTCCCGGCGGGGCAGCAGTTCGCCGGAGTCGTTGTCGTACACCAGGAGACGGCCGGGTTGCGGCGTCAACCACACCCGCGATCCGGGCGCCGGTTCGGCGTCCTCCGGGACCACGGCCGATAGGGACTCACCGCCGCAGTCGACGGTCACCAGGGTGGTGGCGCCCAGGTTCTCCAGGATGGACACAGTGCCGGTGGGGGCGTCCGGCGCGTCGGTGGGCTCCGCATCGTGGAGGCGGAGGTACTCCGGCCGGATCCCGGCGGTGACCTTCGCGGATCCGGCGACCACGCCCTGCGGCGCGGCGAACACGCCCCCGGCCACCCGCAGCCGGTCGCCCTCGACCTCGGCGGGAACCAGGTTCATCGGCGTGGAACCGATGAAGTTGGCGACGAAGGTGTCGGCGGGACGCGCGAACACCTCCCGGGGCGTACCGAGCTGCCGGACGCGCCCGGACTCCATGACGGCGATCCGGTCGGCCAGGGCGAGCGCCTCGGCCTGGTCGTGTGTGACGAAGACGGTGGTGACGCCCAGTTCCCGCTGCAACCGCTTCAGGAAGCCCCGCGCCTCCAACCGCAGTCGCGCGTCCAGGTTGGACAGGGGTTCGTCGAACAGGAACAGCGCCGGGCGGCACGCCACGGCACGCGCCAGCGCCACCCGTTGCTGTTGGCCGCCCGACAGTGCCGAGGGCCTGCGGGCCGTCAACGCCTCCAGACCCAGTTGGCGCCCGACCTCCTCGGCCCGCGCGGTCCGCTCGGGTTTCGCCCGGCCCTTCACCTTCAACGGATACGAGATGTTGTCGACCACGGTCATGTGCGGGAACAGGGCGTAGTCCTGGAAGACCATGGCGACGTCACGGTCACCGGGCGCCACCCGGGTGACGTCGCGCTCGGCGAACCGGATCGTCCCGGAGGTCGCCTGTTCCAGTCCCGCCATGGTGCGCAGCAACGTCGTCTTGCCGCAACCGGACGGGCCGAGCAGCGCGAAGAACTCGCCGGGCTCGACCGTCAGGTCGAGCCGGTCGAGTGCCGTCACACCGCCGTCGAACACCTTGGTCAGGCCGGTAAGCCGGATCCGGGTCATCAGCTCTTGATCCCTCCGTGGAAGCGGAAGCCGTACTTCTTGGAGACGAACAGGTACATGGCCACCACCGGCAGCGAGTACAACAGCGAGAACGTCGCCAGCAGGGCCAGATTCGGCTGCCCCGCCTCGGTGTACAGCGTCCGGATGAGCACCGCGGCGGGCTGTTTGTCGGCGTCGCGCAGCAGGATGAACGGCACGAGGAAGTTGCCCCACACGTTGACGATGCTCCACACCGCGATCGTGGCCAGACCGGGCGTGATCAACGGGACCACGACGTCCTTCAGCACCCGGAACGGGGAGGCGCCGAACACCCGCGCCGACTCCTCGTACGACGGCGGGATCGAGTCGACGAAGTCCTTGAGCATGAAGATCGCCGCCGGCAGCAGGCCGCCGGTCATCACCAGGGTCACCGAGAAGTGCGAGTCGACACCCAGCACCGGGTGGATCGCGCCGCCGACCTCCGAGACCATGAGGAACAGCGGCACCATCGCCGCGGTACCGGTGACCACACTCGACAACAGCAGCAGGACGTACAGCAGTGCGTCCCGGCCGGGTATCCGCACCCGCGACAGCGCGTAGGCCGCCAACGCCGCGCCGGTCACCACGAACAGGGCCGTCCCGACCGCCAGGATCAGCGAGTTCAGCAGTGACGGCAACGCGTACGGATTGGACAGGATGGTCTCGAAGTTGCGCAACGTCGGTTCGGGGAACTCGATGGCGTATGCCGGGCTGGCGTCGAACGGGGCCGTCACCAGCCACAGCAGTGGCAGGGCGAAGAACACCGAGATCAGGCAGGTGACGGCGTAGAAGCCGACCCGGCGGGCCAACGCCACGGCGGTCTTGCGGGCGGCGGCCTCCCCGATGTCGGCGGCGGCCGTGGAACGCTTCGGGCTCATGAGGAATCCCGCCTCCGCAGCATCCGCAGGTACGCCAGGGCCAACACCACGTTGGCGACCAGGATCAGCAGCGAGATGGCGCCGCTGTAGCCGAGGTCGCCGTCCCGGATGGCGGTGTTGTACAGGTAGACGGCCGCTATCTCGGTGTCGTCACCGGGCCCGCCGCCGGTGATGAGGAACGGCCCGAAGTCGTTGAACGTCCACAGTGTGATCAGCAGGGTGTTGGTGAGGACGTGCCCCCGGATGTGGGGGAAGACGACGTCCCGCAACGTCTGCCCGCCGGTCGCCCCGGCGAGCCTGGCGGTCTCCAGTTGCGACGGCGGCACCGACGACAGCGCCGCGCTGTACAGCATCATCGAGAACGCCGTGCCCCGCCAGGTGTTGAACACGATGATCGCCACCATCGGGTACTCCACCAGCCAGGCGGTGCCCGGGTTGCCCAGCAGGGCGTCGAGGGTGCCGCCGCGCTGGTCGAGCATGGCGATCCACAGGAACGCCACCACCGAGGACGGCAGGATCCACGCCAACAGGACCAGTGACTCCACGACCCGCCGGACCCGGCGGTGGAGGCGACGGGTGGACCACGCCAGCCAGAAACCCAGACCGTTCTGCCCGATGACCGCCGAGAACAGCACGAACAGCAGCGTCAACCACAGTGAGTTGTAGAACGACGGGTCGGTGAGCACGTCGACGTAGTTGTCGAACCACGTGACCTGCGGGTTCACGTGGTTGGGGCCGGTGCGCTCGAAGTTGGTCGCCCCGATGTACAGCGTCCACAACGCGGGGAACAGCAGGAACACGCCGATGAGGAGCAGGGCGGGGGCGACGAACAGCAGTGCCCGCGCCCTGCCGAGCCCGACGGAGTCGACCGCGCGGGGCGCTCCGGCGGAGAACGCCGCCTCACCGGGGTCGGCGTGTCCGGTCACCGCCGTGGCCGGCGCGTCATCCCGTCGCGATGGCACCGGCATCCACCACGTCCTCCAGTGCCGCCTGGTACTGCTGCGCCGCCTCGGCGGCGGTGGCGCCCTCCACGACCGCGTAGGTGGCCTCCTGGACGGCGATGGACACGTCGACGTATTCGAGGCGGCCGGGCCGGAACAGCGTCAACGGCACCACCTCCTCGGCGATGAACGTCAGCATGGGGTCACCGCTCAGGACCTCGGCGTTGACGTCGTCGCGGTGGGTGATGCGGGGCGAACCGGCGACCTGTTCCTTCGTCGCCTCCGCCGAGTTCATGAACTGGAGCAGTTCCCACGCCTGCTGCGGGTACTCGGTGTTCGGGTTGATGACCCGCGCCGAGCCACCGGACATGGACACGAAGTCCTGTCCTCCGACACCGGCTCCCGGTGTCACGGCGGGGATCTTGGCGTACCCGACCACCTCGTCCCGGTTCTCCATCGGGGCGACGCCCTGGTCGGGGTTGACGACCGAGCGCCAGAAGTAGTCGCTCTCCAGCAGCATGCCGACCTCGCCCTCGGCGAACAGCTGGAAGGAGCGGTCTCGTCCCTTGGCCTCCTGTTGCAGCGTCGGGTCGCCCAGTCCGGTGCCGTACACCGTCTCGTACACCTCCAGTACCTGCCGTACCGCCTCGGTGTCGCCCTGCCACTTGTCGTCGGCATGGATCTCGGCTCCCGCGCCGGCCAGCAGCGGGAGGAAGCCCTGCATGGTGGTGGCCTCGCCCATGGCGGTGCCCGCGTTGAGCTGCAACGGGATCACGTCGGGCGACTCGGCCTTGATCGTCTCGGCGGCCTCCAGGATCTCCTGCCAGCTCGTGGGCTGCCAGTCGGTGGGCAGTCCGGCGGCCTCGAAGACGTCCTTGTTGTAGAAGATCACCCGGCCGTCGGTGCCGGTGGGGACGCCGTAGCGTTCACCGTTGTAGGAGGCGTTCTGCTGCACCGACTCCTGGATCTGACCCCAACCGTCCCATGCGGACACCGCCTCGACGCCCACCACGTCGTCCAGCGGTGCGATGAACCCGGACTCGGCGAACTCACCGACCCAGATCCCGTCGATGTCGATGATGTCGGCGCCCTTGCCGGTCTCCAGGTCGAGGCCGAGGCTGCTCTTGTAGTCGGCGTCGTCGACCCCCACCGGCGCGAACTCGACGTTCGCGGTGACGCCCTTCTCGGCCTGGATGCGTTCGAACTCGGGGATGACGTAGTCCTCGATCCAGGTGGCGCCCTCGGAGTTCTTGCCGCCCTTGATCGCGTTGCTGGTGATGGTCAGGGTGAACTCGGTGGCGTCGGCGTTCCGGTCGGGGTCGCCTGCCGACTCCTCACCGCCGCCGCCCAGGCATCCGGCGGCGAGCACCGACACCATCGACAGGCCGGTGACGAGTGTGAAGGTTCTGGCGCGGCGCGAGCTGGCACCGGGGCGGATCGATCCTCGCATGGCGGTTCCTCACGGTTCGGGCGCACCGTCGGACCGGCGGTTGTACGTGGAGGGCGTCCGCCTGGCGGTGTCGCTGGAGTGACGATAGTCACCCCCCTATGCCGTGTCAACCGATCGCCGGGGAACCGGAAGACGTACGCGGGTCTCCGGTCTCGTTGCGGAGACGGGAGACCCGCGATCGTCCGAAGAGGTCAGGCGCGCCGGAACCGGACGGTCGTGATCTGGAAGGGCCGCAGCCGCAACGTGACCGCGTCGTCGGTGACCTCCAGCTCACCGTCCTCCACGGGACGTTCCAGCAGATCGGTCACGTGTGCCGACGCCACCGGAACCCCGAGGCGCACCGCCGTCTCGGCACGGCCTCCGGCGGCCTCGTACAGCCGCACCACCACGTCGCCCGCTCCGTCGTCGGAGAGCTTCACCGCCGACGCCACGACCCGCGCGTCGTCGACCGTCACCAGTGGAGCCACCGGCCCGGCCCCGCGCAGTCTCCGTTCGGGCAGGTTGATCCAGTGGCCGTGGCGTACCGCCGCGGGGATGTCGGCCCCCGGCACCAGGCCGTACCCGAACCGGTGGACTCCCTGGTCCGCCACCGGATCCGGGAAGCGGGGAGCGCGGAGCAGCGACAACCGGACCGTCGTGGTGGTGCCGCCGTCGGCGCGGACCGTCCGGGTCACGTCGTGGCCGTAGTTGGAGTCGTTGACGACGGCCGCGCCCCATCCCGGCTCCGCGACGTGGACGAAGCGGTGCGCGCAGATCTCGAACTTGGCGGCCTCCCAACTGGTGTTGGTGTGCGTGGGCCGGTGCAGGTGGCCGAACTGGATCTCCGAGGCGCTGGTCTCTGCGCGGACGTCCAACGGGAACGCCGCCTTGAGGATCGTCTCGGTCTCGTGCCAGTCCACCTCGGTGGTGAAGTCGACCCGGTCCGAACCGGCCGACAGGGTGATCGTCTGCGTCACCGTCGAGGCGCCGAAACGCCGTTCCACGCCCAGGGTCACCTTGTCGTGGCTGACGTAGTCGAGGCCGATCGCCTCCACGTCGACCAGGTCGGTCACCCGGTTGCGGTAGAACGAGTCCACGTCCCAGGCGTCCCAGTAGTTCGGCAGGTCGGGGTGGATCTGCAACAGGTTGACGACCTCGCCCGGTGGCACCGCCTCACGGCCGTCACGCAGGTCCACGACCGAGACCACCAGCCCGCGCGCGTCCACGACCACCCGGACGAGTCCGTTGTCGATGGTCCAGGCGCCCTCCGCGTCGTCGGTGACGACCACCGGTTCCCCGGCGGGCACCCGTTCCCCGGCGGCACCCGCGGCGATGCCGGAACGGGCGTGGGGTGCGGCGTTGAACACCAGGGTCCGGTCGCCCTCACCGGCGAGCGCCCGCTGCGCCGACTCCACGATGCCGGTCAGCTCCTCGGCGACCGCCGCGTAGGTGCGGGCGGCCTCCTGATGCACCCACGCGATCGACGACCCGGGAAGGATGTCGTGGAACTGGTGGAGAAGGACGGTCTTCCACAGCCGGTCGAGTGCGTCGTACGGGTACTCGTATCCGGTGTGGACGGCGGCCGTCGCCGCCCACAGCTCGGCCTCCCGCAGCAGGTGCTCACTGCGCCGGTTGCCCTGCTTGGTGCGCGCCTGCGAGGTGTAGGTGCCCCGGTGCAGTTCCAGGTACAGCTCCCCCACCCACACGGGCGCTTCGGGGTTCTCCTGGTGCGCGGCGGCGAAGAACTCCTCCGGTGCCTCGATCTCGACCCTGGGCGAACCCTCCAGGTTCCGCAGCCGCGCGGCCCTGGCCAGCATCTCCCTGGTCGGGCCGCCACCGCCGTCGCCGTGCCCGAACGGCACCAGTGAACGGGTCGCCGCGCCCTTGTCCCGGAAGTTGGCCACGGCGTGGGCGAGCTGCCTGCCGGTGAACTCGGCGTTGTAGGTGTCGATCGGCGGGAAGTGCGTGAACACCCTGGTGCCGTCGATGCCCTCCCACCAGAAGGTGTGGTGCGGGAACGGGTTGGTGGCCGACCAGGAGATCTTCTGGGTGAGGAACCACGTCGAGCCCGACAGCGCCACCAGTTGGGGCAGCGCCGCCGAGTATCCGAAGGAGTCCGGCAGCCAGACCTCCCGGGTCTCGATGCCGAACTGCTCCAGGAAGTACCGTTTGCCGTGGACGAACTGCCGGGCCATGGCCTCGGAACCGGGCATGTTGGTGTCGGACTCGACCCACATGCCGCCGACCGGGATGAACCGGCCGTCGGCGATCTTCTCCTTCACCCGCGCGAACACGTCCGGCCGGTGCTCCTGGATCCACGCCAACTGCTGCGCCTGCGACATGGCGAACTTGAACTCGGGGTGGTCGTCCATCAGGTTCACCACGTTCGAGGCGGTACGGGCGACCTTGCGCACCGTCTCCCGCAACGGCCACAGCCACGCCGAGTCGATGTGGGCGTGCCCGATCGCGGAGAGCCGGTGCGCCGAGGCCGCCGCCGGGGCGGCCAGCGCGGGGGCCAGCACCTCACGCACCCGCGCGGCGCTGCCCGAGACGTCGGTGAGGTCGAGGACGTCCATCGCCTCGCCCAACCGGCGCAGGATCTCCCAGCGGCGTGGCTGGTCCAGCGGCAGTTCCCGCATCAGTTCGTCCAGTACCTCGACGTCCTGCAGCAGTTCCCAGACCGGGGTGTCGAACACGGCGAGATCGGCGCGGGCCAACCGGTAGAGCGGTGCGTCCCCGGCGGTGGCCTTGTCGCCCAGAGGTGTGACGGGTCCGGCGATCACCGGGTTGGCGGCGGCCTCGACGAAGAACCGGACGCGGTCGCCGTCACGGACCCGGTCGTCGATAGCGACCCAGTGGTTGCGGGGATGCAGGCCCTTCACCGCCGTACCGTCCGGCCGGTACACCAGGCCCTCGGCGGTGAAACCGGGTCCGTCACCGGTGAAACCGAGGTCCACGACCGCCTCCACGGTGCGGTCACTCCACTCGGCGGGAACGGTGCCGGTGAACTCGAACCAACTGGTCCCCCACGGCGGCCCCCACGCGTCCCCCACGGACGCGGGCGTGTACTCCTGTGCGACGGCCTCACCGGGCGGCACCGGTTCGCCGGGCGCGTGCCAGACACGCACCTCAAGCGGCACCGCCGTGCCGTGGACGGCCGGCCGGATCCTCTCCCGCAATATCCGGGAGACCCGGCCCTCGATGAGTTGGCGGTCGTCATGCATCGGCGCATCCTGTGGGTAGTGGTCGGTCACCGGACGGCCCAGTATGCCCCGCGTCGAGGCGTCGCGGGAGGGCGCTGCCGCCGACCGGCGTCGTCACCCTGCGCGAGGGATCGGCTGCCGACTTTCTGCAACTCCGCTGCATCGAAAGGCTTCTATCGTGTGGAGGTCCGATCCTCACGCGGGGACGAGGCCGGCACCGCCCCCCGCTCACCGGGGGACGCGGCGGTCAGGGCGACGCCGCCTCCCGCCGGCGGCGGTCGAGGAGGTACGCGTCCCTCAGATGCGAGAGGCCTCCCGTCCTCGCGACCAACGAAAGGCCACTCATGTCCGTATTTCGCGCGGTCGGCGATCGCATGCTCGACTGGCTGGTTCCCAACGGCGAGGCCGGTGCCTGCTGCACCGAGGCGTGGCAGTGCTGGTACCGCCAGTGCGGCACCGGCAAGGAGCAGCGCTGCTGCCTGGACTGCTACTGCCGGGTCAGCTGCGGCACCTGTTACGTCGTCTGACACCGATCGACCGGCCGGGCCGCCCGCCTCCCCGGGCGGCCCGGCCGTCACCGTGCCCGCGCTCGCACCGTCCACGGCGTCCGGGGGGCGCGAGAACACGGTGTCCGCACACGGATGCGGACTTTCTGCAACCGGCCTCGGCGACGATGGCGGCACCCTTCACACCGCTCGGGGCGGCCCGCATGGACCGCCCCGAGTCATACGACAAGGAGTGGTTCCCATGACGATTCTCAAGAAGGTCGGCGACCGGATGCTGAACCGGCTCGTCCCGCAACGGTCCGCCGAAGCGGCCGGCGTGCAGTGCAGTCCGTACTGCATCATCCGGCCGTGCCGCGTGGGCTGGGAGCAGCAGTGCTGCACCGAGCGCAACTGCCGGACCACCTGCGGCGCCTGCTACATGATCTGACCCTCGCGGCCGGCGGCGCGGCGGGAGTCCGCCGCCGGCTCCGTGCCGCCTCCCGGCCCGCGACACCCCCACCGCCCCTCACCCGGTGGGGGTTCCGGCGTCTCAGGGGGAGGACTAGATTGGTTCCCTGCGCCCGGCCGGGGTCGGTCAGGAGCCGGTGCGCTCTCGTGGCAGTCCGTATGGTGAGGGGTTCGCGTTGTCCGACAGTTTCGTCCACCTGCACGTTCACACCGAGTACTCGATGCTGGACGGTGCCGCCCAGCTCAAGCCGTTGTTCGCGGAGGCGGAACGGCTGGAGCAGCCGGCGATCGCCATGACCGACCACGGCAACATGTACGGCGCGTACAGCTTCTACCAGCAGGCCAAGAAGTCGAGCGTCAAGCCGATCATCGGTATCGAGGCGTACCTGGCGCCGCACGACCGGTTCCACAAGAAGCCGGTGTCGTGGGGGCAGCCGCATCAGCGTGAGGACGACCTGTCCGGTAACGGCGCCTACACCCACATGACGATGCTGGCCAGGAACGCCACCGGTCTGCGCAACCTGTTCACGCTGTCGAGCATGGCCAGCATCGAGGGCTACTACTACAAGCCCCGGATGGACCGCACTCTGATCGCCGAGCACGCCGAGGGGATCATCGCCACGACCGGCTGCCCCGGCGGTGAGGTGCAGACCCGGTTGCGGCTCGGCCAGTTCGACGAGGCGTTGAAGGCCGCCGCCGACTACCGCGACATCTTCGGTGCCGAGAACTACTTCCTGGAGTTGATGGAGCACGACAACTCCGTGGAGAAGCGGGTCAGGGAGGACCTGGCGCGGGTCGCCAAGGAGCTGAACCTGCCGGCGCTGGTGACCAACGACTCCCACTACGTGACCGCGGACCAGCGCGACGCCCACGCGGCCCTGCTGTGCGTCCAGTCCGGGAAGACGCTCGACGACCCGAACCGGTTCAAGTTCGAGGGCGAGGGCTACTACCTCCGGTCGGCCGACGAGATGCGGGAGCTGCGTCCCGACGAGTTGTGGCAGGAGGGCTGCCGCAACACCCTGCTGGTCGCCGAGATGATCGAGGGCTACGACGAGGCGTTCGCCCACCAGGACCGGATGCCGCGCTTCGACGTCCCCGAGGGTCACACGGCGGAGAGCTGGCTCAAGCACGAGGTGGAGGCCGGCCTGGCGCGGCTGTTTCCCCAGGGACTGCCTCCGGGATACCGGGAACGCGCCGACTACGAGTTGAGCGTCATCTCCGGACAGGGCTTCCCCGGGTACTTCCTCGTCACCGCCGACATCTGCAACCACGCCCGGTCGATCGGTATCCGGGTCGGCCCGGGCCGGGGCAGCGCGGTCGGTTCGCTGGTGTCGTACGCCGTCGGCATCACCTCCGCCGACCCGATGGAGCACGGGCTGCTGTTCGAACGGTTCCTCAACCCCGAGCGCGTGTCGATGCCCGACATCGACCTCGACTTCGACGACCGCCGCCGTGGCGAGATGATCACCTACGTCGCCGACAAGTACGGTTCCGACAAGGTGGCCCAGGTCGTGACCTTCGGGACCATCAAGGCGAAGGCGGCGTTGAAGGATGCCGCGCGGATCCTGCACGGCAGTGAGGGTTTCTCCATCGCCGACAAGATCTCCAAGGCCATGCCGCCGCCGGTGCTGGGCAAGGACATCCCACTCAGCGGGATCGTCGATCCGACTCACGAGCGCTACACCGAGGCGGTGGAGGTCCGGACCCTGCTGGAGAACGACGCGGCGTCCAAGAAGATCTTCGAGACCGCCCGCGGCCTGGAGGGACTGATCCGGCAGCCTGGCGTCCACGCGTGCGCGGTGATCCTGTCCTCCCAGCCGATCAAGGAGGTCATCCCGATCTGGGCGCGACCGCAGGACGGCGCCGTCATCACCGGCTTCGACTATCCGTCCTGTGAGGACATCGGCCTGCTGAAGATGGACTTCCTGGGGTTGCGGAACCTCACCGTCATCGGCGACGCCATCGACCTCATCAAGGCGAACCGGAACATCGACGTCGATCTCGACAACCTGTCGACCGACGATCCCAAGGCGTACGAACTGCTCAGCCGGGGCGACACCCTGGGCGTCTTCCAGTTGGACGGCACGGCGATGCGGGAACTGCTGCGCCGAATGCAGCCCACCGACTTCAACGACATCGCCGCCGTCCTCGCCCTGTACCGGCCCGGTCCGATGGGCATGAACGCCCACAACGACTACGCCGACCGCAAGAACGGCCGCCAGGAGATCACGCCGATCCATCCGCAGCTGGCCGAACCGCTCAAGGAGATCCTGGCCGAGACCTACGGCCTGATCGTCTACCAGGAGCAGATCATGAAGATCGCGCAGAAGGTCGCCGGATTCACCCCTGGCCAGGCCGACGTGCTGCGCAAGGCGATGGGTAAGAAGAAGAAGGAGGTCCTGGAGGAGCAGTTCGCGCTGTTCGAAGCCGGTATGCAGGCGCAGGAGTTCTCCGCGGACGCCATCAAGACGCTGTGGGACACCATCCTGCCGTTCGCCGGTTACGCGTTCAACAAGTCCCACGCCGTCGCGTACGGCATGATCGCGTACTGGACGGCCTACCTAAAGGCGAACTTCACCCCGGAGTACATGGCCGGGCTGCTCACCTCGGTGGGCGACTCCAAGGACAAGATGGCCGTCTATCTGGCCGAGTGCCGCAAGCTGGGCATCCGGGTGTTGTCCCCGGACGTCAACGACTCGCTGGGGTCGTTCTCGGCGGTCGGTGAGGACATCCGGTTCGGACTCGGCGCGATCCGCAACGTCGGTGGCAACGTCGTGTCGTCGATCGTGGAACGCCGCCGCGAGAAGGGCAAGTACACCGACTTCCAGGACTTCCTGTCGAAGGTGGACGCGGTGGCGTGCAACAAGCGTTCCATCGAGTCGTTGATCAAGGCGGGCGCGTTCGACGGTCTCGGCCACGCCCGCAAGGGCCTGGCCGCCATCCACGAACAGGCGGTCGACGCGGTCATGACCGTGAAGAAGGAGGAGGCCAAGGGGCAGTACGACCTGTTCGGCGGTCTCCTGGAGGCCGACTCGGCCTCCACGCTCGGCGTGGACCTGACCGTGCCCACCGAGGAGTGGGACAGCCGGGAACTCCTCGCGTTCGAGCGCGACATGCTGGGCCTGTACGTGTCGTCGCACCCGTTGGACGGATACGAGCGGCTGCTGGCGTCCCACGCCGACCGGCCGGTGGCGGCGCTGGTCGGCGACGACATCGCCGACCAGGCACAGGTACAGGTGGCGGGGATCCTCACCGCCGTGGAGAAACGGGTCACCAAGAAGGGCAAGCTGTGGGGCAAGGCCACACTGGAGGACCTGGCAGGCGCGATCGAGGTGTGCTTCTTCCCGCAGACGTTCGAGGCCTTCGGCGACCAACTGGCCCCCGACCTGGTCTGCTGCATCAAGGGCAAGCTCGACAAGAAGGAGGGCAGTCCGCAGCTCATCGCCGCCGACATGAAACTGCTCGACATCTCCAGCTTCACCAAGGGCGCACCGGCCCCGGTGTCGCTGGCGGTGCAGCTGGCCCGGGTGAACGCCGACCTGGTCGACCAGCTCAAACAGGTCCTCTCGGCGCATCCGGGTGACGCGCAGGTGCGGGTGCGGTTGACGAACGGGCCGGAGTCGGTGCTGCTGCAGGTCGGTGACGACCTGCGGGTGACCCCTTCGACGGCGTTGCACGCCGACCTGAAGGTCCTGCTCGGCGCCGAGTGCCTGCAGTAGGCGCGGACCGTGGGGGACGCCTTCCGGTGTCCCCCACGGTCGTCACGCCGGTTCGGTCACGGTCCGCTCCGGTTCACCGGCCTCTCTGGAGCGAACCCGCCGCAGCAGGAGTCCGAACGCCGCGGCGGTGAAGAACATCAGCAACCCGTACACCGCGGCGGGCACCGCCATCTCGGCGTCGTTGAGCAGCGACGGGCTCAACGCGACGGCGATCGCCAGTGTCGCGTTGTGGACGCCGATCTCGAAGGCGGCGGCCCCGGCCTCGGCGGGTGCGACGCGGAACAGCCGGGGAACCAGGTACCCCACGGCGAGGCTGCACACGTTGAACGCCAACGCCGCCAGGCCCACGGCGAGGAAGTATTCGGCGACGTGGTCGATGTCGCTGATCACGGCACCGGCGATGACGGCGACCAGGACCACCACCGACAAGGCCCGCACCGGCCGGTCCATCCGATCGGCGAAACCGGGCCGGTACCGCCGCACGAGCATGCCGCCCAGCACCGGCAGCAGTACGATCGCGAACACCTGCAGCACCTTGTCGAACTGCAGGCCCACCTGCTCGCCGCCACCCGTGAAGTAACCCAGCGACAGGTTCACCACCAGCGGAAGCGTCACCACCGCGAGCACCGAGTTGACCGCCGTCAGCGAGATGTTGAGCGCGACGTTGCCACCGAACAGGTGGCTGTACAGGTTGGCGGTGGTGCCGCCGGGGGACGCCGCCAACAGCATCATGCCGACCGCCAGCGGGGTGGGCAGGTCGAACGCCAGGACGATGCCGAAGCACACCAGGGGCAGGACGACGATCTGGCAGGCCAACGCCACCAGGACCGCCTTGGGGTAGATCAGGACGCGGCGGAAGTCCGCCACGGTGAGGCCCAGGCCGAGGCCGAGCATGACCACGCCCAACGCCACCGGCAGCATCACGGTCGTCAGCACCGAATCCATCGATGTTCACCATTCTCTCAATCGGGTGGTCACCGATTGTGGAGAAGTCGCCGTGCGCTGCCAACGACCGACCGGCCAGAATCACCGCGCCGACAGGCCCGACTCAGGACGGCGGGGTACCGGCGGCGTCCTTGATCTCGGCGCCGTCGGGTTCGGCGCGGCGCGCACAGTGCGCGCAGCAGTAGAACCTGCCGGAGACCTCGACGCCGTGGCCGACGATCTTGCAACCGCAGTGCTCGCACACCGGCGCGAGCCGGTGTATCGCGCACTCGAAGGAGTCGAAGGTGTGGGTGTCGCCCGAGGTCGTCCGGATCTCGAACGACAACCGGTAGTCGTTGCCGCACACGTCGCAGCGCGCCATGATGTCCCCTCTCGGAAGTCGCCTCCCTCGCATCATGGTTCATCGGGCACCGCCACGAACCCGAAACCGCGAACCCGCGCGGCGCGTACGGCCCCCACGGCGGGGAACCGGATCGCCGCGTGCGGGTGGCGGGTGCGCGTCGAGGCCCGCGACCGTGTCGTCCCCGCACGGCACGTACACGACCCGCGGGCGTGGCGGCCTCCAACGCGGTGGCCTCCCCGGGACACCGGACGGGCGGAAGCCGCCGTGCCCCGCGGTGGGTCACGTCAGTGGAACGACGCTCAGAACGAGCTGAATCCCGCGAACAGGCTGGCGCCCAACAGGAGCATGACTCCTCCGACGACCACGCCGACGATGAGCGCGGCGCACATGAAACCGAAGTAGGCGAAGAAGCCGGCCTTGAACGCGGTACCGGCGGAGATGTCGATCTGTTGCCGATGCGGCCTGCCGGACAGGTGGGGAGGGGTCTCGTAACTCATGGTGTCGCACCCTAGTGTGGCGCGGGGGCGCGCTGTCTCCCGGTTTCGTGCCAACAGCCGGGACCGGACGCACCGTCGCGGCCACGTCGAGGCAGGCTGTTCGTGCGGCTGAACAGCGGCGACGGCACCTCGCAGGCGTCGTCCGGCTCCGGCCCCGGGCGTACGCCGACCCGACCGCCGCACCGTCGGGCGACGTGTCGTGGCCGTGTTGCCGCCCGATGGGACAGGCTTTAGGTTGGTTCACGTGGCGACGACGCAACTACCCCCACCGGCCGTGGTGCTTCCGCACTGGCCGCTGGGTGAGATCCACTCGGTCAAGCGGGTGCCGACCGGGTTGATGAACCGCAGTTGGCGCGTCGAGGCCGACGCCGGGGAGTTCATGCTGAAGTTGTTCCTGGACGTGCGCGGACCACAGCTGGCGTTCCAGTTCTCGGTGCTGCGCGCCCTGGCCGCCAACCGGGTCCCGGTGGTCCTCCCCGTCACCAGCAGCCGCTACACCGACACGCTGCTGCTCGACGGTCAGGAGTTCGGCGTCTTCCCGTGGCTCAACGGTCGTCACCGTTCCGGCCTGGCCCTGCCGCTGCCCCGCTGCCGTGACCTGGGCCGGGTGCTGGGGAGCATCCACCTGACGTTGCGTTCGGCGGTGCAGACCCCGCAGCAGCCGTATCACCAGCCGTCGATCCCGGTGGACAGCGCGCTGCGGCGGGTCGACCGGCTCCTGGACCTCGTGGAGTCGCGGCACGGCGGTGGCGCCTTCGACGCGGTCGCCGAACGGACCCTGCGGATGAAACGCGGGATGCTCGCCAAGCTCGCCCACCGTCGTCCCCCGGACATCCCGGTCATGATGGCCGGTTACCTGCACGGCGACCTGCACCCCCACAACATCCTGCTCGACACCAACGACCGGGTCCAGGCGGTGCTCGACTGGGACCGGATGCGCATCGGCCCCTACAGCAAGGAGTTGGTGCGGGCCGCCGCGTTCTTCTTCACCTACGGCGACGAACGCGGCGTCGACCTGGTGCGGGCCGCGGAGTTCGTCGCCGGGTACCGGGAGATCCTCGACCTGGGCACGCAGGAGATAGCGATCGCACTGCACCGGTTGTGGTGGGAGAGGCTCGCCGACAACTGGGTCATCGAATGGCACTACCTGCGCCGCAACCAGGCGTGTGACCACCTGCTCCCCGGTCAGACCGCCCTGGTCAAGTGGTGGACCGCCAACTTCGACGAGGTCATGCGCGCCCTCGCCAGGTGACCCGGCGGAGTCCGGCACCGGACCCCCGTGGGCGGCTACTCGGCGCCGGTGGTGGCCACACCCCGCCTGGCGCGGAACGGGTGGGTCACGACCGGGATCACGTCCGCCGTCGCACCGTCGAGGTCGGCGGGCAGCAGGTACGAGCCCGGCCTCGCGCGGCCCTGGAACGCCTCGCAGTAGGTGGGTGTCCGCACGCCGTGAAGGTGGTACCCGCATCTCACGACGTCATGATGTGCCTCGGTGAGGACCACCCTGCCGTTGTCGGCCTCGAAGCAGTACACGTTCCACCGTGAACCCACGGGGAAACCAGCGATCGACTCGCCGGTGAGGAGGTCGGCCAGCAGTGCCGACCTGGGCCCGTCCGGGTGCGTGACCCGCACCGCCACCAGCTCGCAGTCGCCTTCGGCGAACGAGACGGTCTTCCGCCCGGTGACCTCGGCGAGCCTCGGTGTCGCGACGAGCGGCGGCATCGGCGGCCGGGGCTCCGGCGGCACCGTGAGGGCGTGGCATCCGACCGCGGCCAGAACCCCCGCCACGACCACCACCAGGCGCCAGTCCATCGGCCCGTCCGCGCCGTACACGACGCCGAAGCCGTCCGGGTCGGCGACGACGAACGCCAGCACCGTCACCGCCACGGCGGCCGACGCCCACCTCAGCGCCCCGAACACCGCACGCACCCGGTCACGCCGCCCGCCGGGCAGGCCATCGACGTATTCCCTCAGCACGACGGCCTCCGAACGGTTGCGCGACCCACTATCGGGGCCCAGCCTACTTTCCCGGGTCCACGGCGAGGGGACGCACACACCGCCGGTCCGGAGTGGACCGTCGGGATCCCGGCCGGCGCCGCCCGGCGCCCCGCCGGTGGCCTAACCCCCTGGCCTCTCCCGGCCCGGCATGGCAGGCTGGCCGCATGGCTGAACTACCCCTCGTACTGCTCTCCGGATCCCCGTTCGACCGCGGCCGCCTCCACGGGGCCGCGCTCGCCGACCGTGTCGCGGCGAACGTCGCCCTGTACTCGGGCCGGCTGCGCGACGACGCCGGACTCACCGACTCCGAGGTCGCCGAGCGCGTCGACTTCTACCGTGAGGTCTTCACCCGGCTGGACGGCGACTACGTCGAGACGATGGCCGGCATAGCCGAAGGCAGTGGGCGGTCGATGTCCGAGATCGTCATGCTGAACGCCAGGTTCGAGCTGCTGTACAGCGCGTGGAGCCACGCCGGCACCCTCGCCGACGCCGACGACTGCACCGGTTTCGGCATCCCCAGGGACCGCTCCGCGGACGGACGGCTGTGGATCGGCCAGAACTGGGACTGGTTCCCCGACGTGCAGGGAGGACTGCTGGCCTGGCGGGACGGCGACCTGGTCACGCTCGCCTACACCGAGGCCGGGATCGCCGGGTGCAAGATCGGGTTGAACTCGGCGGGCGTCGGCCTGTGCGTCAACGGTCTCGGATGCGACGCCGACGACTGGAAGCGCGGCGGCATGCCGTTCCACCTGCGCACCTCGCGCATCCTGGGGTCGCGCCGCCTCGCCGAGGCCCTCGGCCACGCCGCGGTGGACGCGCCGTCCTGTTCGGCGAACTTCCTCATCGGCAGTCGCGACCAGGGGATCGTCGACGTGGAGTCGTCACCGGTGGGGGCGCGTCGCATCCCCGCGGTGGACGACCGGGTCCTGGTCCACGCCAACCACTTCCTCGATCCGGACGTCCTGGGTGTCACCGAGACCTGGCGCAGCCGCCCGATCACCACCTACCACCGTCACGACCGCCTGGACGCCCTGTTGAACGCCGAGGGGCCGGTGGACCTTGCCCGCGTGACGACCTCACTTCGCGACCACGAGGGCGGAATCCTCGGCCTGTGCCGTCATCCCGACCCGGAACGGCCCGCGCACCTGCGCACCCACACCGCGTTCGCCGCCGCGATCGACCTGGACTCCGGGGCCATGCACTACACCGAGGGACCGCCGTGCGAGTCGGAGTTCACCACCGTCACCCTCGCCGAGGTGACCGCGCGGCTCGACGCCTGAACCGGTCGGAGAGTGTGACCGTCGTACCGTGTCCGTGCGGACGTGGTACGACGGTCACCGTCACAACTGGGCCTTCACCGCGCGGATGAAGTCGCTCGCGCTCGCGTCACCCCGCATCAACGCGGTGATCTGTGGGAACAGCACCTCCTGGACGAAGGTGCCGTGTTCGACCTCGATGGTGTTCTGGTAGAGGTTCGCGTCGTCGGCCAGGAACGGCGCCAACGACTGGACCCCGGAGCGGTCGGTCTCGACGGTGGCACCGGACACCACGTTCAGGGACGAGGTGTTGTTGACCCAGGCGGTCGTACCGGCCTCGGAGAGCATGATCCGCAGGTACTCCAGGCCGCCGGCCGGGTTGTTGGCGTACCGGGGCACCACGAAGTGCTCACCCGGGGTGCCCTGCACCAGTTCCGGCTCCGCGCTGCCGTCCAGCGGCGGGATCGGCAGGAACTTCATCTGGTAGTCGCCCGGGAGGTCGTTCTTCTCCTCGTTCTCCAGCCAGCTACCGCACGGCAGGAAGGCGGCGTCCCCGGCGATCCAGGCGTCCTGCGCCTCCAGGTGGGACATGGATACGGTGCCCTCCAGCAGGAATCCCTTGCCGATGAACTCCTCCCACGCCTCGGCGGCCAGCCGGACCGAGTCGTGGTCCCAGGCGTCGGGACCCCAGTCCTCGTCGAAGCCCTCCATGACGCCACGACCGCCGTGCTTGACCGCCAGGGTCACGATCGGGTCCATCATGTAGTACGGGAACCTGCCCTGGTAGGTGAAGGGCGCGACGCCGTCGGCCTTGATCTGCTCGCACACGGTCATGAACTCGAACCAGGTCTGCGGCACCTGCCATCCGTACTCGTCGAAGAGCCGCTGCGAGTACCACAGACCGTATCCGGCGAAGTCGTACGGCAGTCCCCACACCTCGTCGCCGGTGCCCAACCGGCCCGCCTCCACGACGCCGTCACGCAGCGTCTCGGCGACCGTCTTCGCCGGGTCGTCGATGCTGGGGGCGTCGAGCAGCACCCGCAGGTCGGTCAACTGGCCGTCGTTGACGAGCTGGTCCATCTCCATGCGTTCGCCGCCGGCGTTCATCAGCACGTCCGGCGGGTTGTAGCTGCGGAACCGCGGCTTCACGACCTCGCTGATCTGCTCGGTGCCGACGTGGATGATCTCCGCGTACGGGTACTTGTTCCCGTAGATCACCTGGTGGCCCTTGGTCGCGTACTCGTCGGAGTAGCCGCCCTTGAAGATCGTCACGTCCAGCGGAACGTCGCCGTTCACTCCGAACGGGTTGTCCGGGTTCCCGTAGTCCAACTCCACCGGACCACGCAGGTACCGGTTCTCCTCGGCGGCCTCGGCGCCCCCACAGGCGGCGAGGAACGTCGAGGCACCCGCACCCAGGCCGGCGAGCGCGCCGGCCTTCATCAGGGTCCTGCGGCGCATCCGCCGCATGGCGGCGGAAGGGGTGTAAGTCATGGCGAGAATGCTCCATCGGCGTTGGGGGTGGATCTATCTTGATATACGCGGCCGCCGAGCGAAAAGGCACCTACCCCGGTACCGGCGGGTACGGGACAGGTGCCTGTTTCGGGACGAGGACGTTACTTCAACGCCCCCGCGGTCATACCCGCCTGGATCTGACGCTGGAACAGGATGTACGCGATCAGCACCGGCAGCATCGCCAGCGCCATACCCGCGAACAACACACCGGTGTCGACCTGTTTGCCGGCCTCCGAGACCAGCTCCGACAGACCCACCGACAGCACCTGGCCGTCCGGATTCCGGCCCATCAGCACCAACGGGAGGATGAACTGGTTCCACTGCCCGATCACGTTGAAGATGGTGATGGAGATCAGGCCGGGCTTGGCCATCGGCAACATGACCCGGAAGAACAGCCGGTAGTGTCCGGCTCCGTCGATCATGGCGGCCTCGGCGACACCGGTCGGCAACGAGCGGAAGAACGCCGTCAGGAAGAACACCGTGAACGGCATCGAGTACGCGATATACACCAGCGCCAACCCGAAGTGGGTGTCCTTGAGTCCGACGTTGTCCATCGTCTTGTACAGCGGGAACAGCGCCAGGAACACCGGGAACATCATGCCCGCGACGAACCCGAGGAAGATCGCCCGGTTGCCGAAGAAGGTGTAACGCGCCAACACGTAGGCGGCCATCGCGCCCAGCAGCATGGTGCCCGTCACCGACATGAGAAGCACGACGACGGTGTTCACGAAGTACTGGCCGAGGTTGGCCTCCACCCACGCACCGGAGAAGTTCGACCACTTCAGCTCACTCGGCAGGCCGAACGGGTCGGACTTGATCTCACCGGAGGGGCGGAAGGAGTTGACGATGATCCACACCACCGGCAGGATCACCATCGCCGCCCACAGCACGAGGAAGCCGTGGGAGAAGGCGTTGAGTACCTTGCCGCCCTCATCACCGGCGGACTTGGCGGCCCTGGGTTTCTCTTCCCGGGTCACCGGTTCCTCGGTCACCGCGGGCATCGGAGCCATCGACATGAATCCTCCTAGTACTCGATGCGTTCGCGGCGGGTGAACCGGAGTGACACCACGGTCAGGATGAGCACGACGCCGAACAGTACGACGCCGATCGCCGAAGCCATACCCGCGTCTCGACCGCCCCCGAAGGCGAACTTGTAAATGACACCGCCGATGACCTCACTGGCGTGGTTGGGCCCGCCCTGGCTCGGCGTCATCATGAAGACCAGCACGAAACCGTCCAGCGCGATGATGCCCAGGTACACCCAGGCCGTCTGCACCGACTCCCACAGCAGCGGGAGCGTGATCGTGAAGAAGGTCTTGACCCGACTCGCGCCGTCGATGCGGGCCGCCTCGTAGATGTCCTGCGGTATCGCGGCCATCGCCGAGGAGAAGTAGACCAGGTAGAAGCCGACGCTGCTCCACACCATGACGGCGATGATGCCGGTCAGCACCCAGCTGGTGTCACCCATGAAGCCGTATTCGGGATACGGCAGCCCCAACGCCTCCAGCGCGGACGTGATCAGGCCACCGGTGGCCGGTGGCTTGTAGATCTGCGACCAGACCATGGCGATGATGGCGGTGGCCAACACCTGCGGGAAGAAGTAGACGATCTTGTAGAACCCCGCGCCGCGCACCCCACCGATGCCGCCGCGGCTACGCCCACCCACATTGAGCATGAAAGCGAAGAACAGCGACATCACGATGACGATCACCGGCAGCACCAACAGGATGATCCCGGTGTGGGTGAAACCTGGAATCACCCAACCCTTCGGGTCGCTCCACATCTCCACGAAGTTGTCGAAGCCGATGTAGTCGAACGACGGGGAGTATCCACTCCAGTCGGTGAGGGAGATCTGGAACGCCTGCGCGAACGGCAGGATCACCAGCCATACGTACAGACCCACCGGCAGTGCCAGAAATGAGGCGACGAACCAACCCTTGCCGTGCTTCATCGAAACGCGTACCTTCTTGCTCCGAGGTGGGCCCGGGGCCTCCCGTTTCGGGAGGCCCCGGGCGGATTCCTAGTACTCCTGAGTGAACTTCTCGACGTCGCTCTCGGCGACCGCGTCGGCGGCCTTCTGCGCCACGTCGATGAACTCGTCGGGCGTCACCTCGCCGGCCATCATCTGGCCCAGCACCGGCTCCGCCTGCTCCTTGAAGTCGACGTACCAGTCGGCCAGCTGCGGACGGTAGGCGTTCTCCGCGGTCGTCACCAGCGACGCCAGCGCGGCGGCCGGCGGGTTGGTGATCTCCTGGTCCTTGAGGATGGTCGGGGACTGCGCCTTCTCGGCGAAGATCTTCGACCCCTCCTTGGACAGCATCATCCGCAGGTACTCGTAGGCACCCGGCTTGTTCTTGGCCTGGGCGGGAACCACGAACGGCTCCTCACCGGAGGACCAGACCAGCTCCGGCTGCACCGAGCCCTCCAGCGGCGGGATGCCGATGGCCTGGTAGACGAAGTCGGCGGGGGCGACGTCGATCTGCTCGTTGGCCAGCCAGCTTCCGCACGGCAGGAAGGCAGCCTCGCGGTTGTTGAACTTGGTCTGCGAGTCGATGTGGTTGATGCCCGGCGTGCCCTTCAGGACGTATCCCTTGTCCTGCAGGGAGTACAGCGCCTCGGCGGCGAGCTTGATCGACTCGTGCTTCCAGGCGTTGGGCTCCAGGTTGTCGATCGCCACGGAGACCTCACGGCCGCCGTGACGGCTCGCCAGCGTGTACAGCGAGTCCCACAGGTAGTAGGGGTGCTGCCCGGCGTAGGTCCACGGCGCGATGCCGGCGTCCTTGATCTCGGCGCACAGCGCCATCATCTCGTCCCAGGTGGTGGGAGCGGTCCAGCCCTGGTCCTCGAACAGCTTGCCGTCGTACCAGATCGCCCAGCCGCCCATGGCGTAGTTCAGGGCGTAGACCTTGCCGTTGTAGATGCCCGGCTTGAGCACGCCGTCGACCAGGGTGTCCTGGACGGTGACGTTGGGGTCGTCGTAGGACGGTGCCTCCAGCAGGGGCGTCAGCTCGGCGAGCAGACCGTCGTTGACCAGCGAGTCGATCGGGATCTTGCCGGCGCCGGAGTCGTCCAGGACGTCTGGCGGCTCGCCGTCCGCGAAACGCGGCTGCTGGGTGGCGGCGATGTCCTTCTCGGTGGAGTGGACGATCTCCGCCTCGGGGAACTTCTCCTTGTACATGACCTGGTGGCCCTCGGTGGCGTACTTGTCACCGAAGCCGCCGTCGAAGATCACGACGTCCAGCGGGAGGGTTCCGTCGACGCCGAAGGGGTTCTCGGCATCACCGGAGTTGGTGACGTCGTCGCCGCTGTCTTCGCTGCCGCTGGTGGCGCATGCGGACAGCAGCCCCGCGGCGGGGACGGCGACGGCACCCAGCGCCGTTCCCTGGAGGAGGCGGCGACGGGTGAGGTCGCTGGGTTCAGGGTTTGACATGTGGTTGAGTCTCCTTTGACAAGGACCTGGTCACGCGCCGCGCCGGATGCGTCCGGCGTAGCGCGACTCGAGTGCGTGGTTGTGTTCGTCCCCGCCGGGGACGTTCGCGGAGAGGTACACCGGTGGTGTCTCTCCGGCGTCTAGCTGCCGTCGCACGACTTCCGCGACGACCATCTGCGCCAGGAGGGCGGCGCTGATCGAGGAGGCGGCACCGAAGGAGCCGCCCGCCGGGAGTGGGAGCAGGGAGTCGCCGTAGGGCGCGCAGTTGTCCAGCACCACGTCGGCGTAGTCGAGCAGCCGCCTGCCGGAGGGGTGACGCGACGGCGTCTGCTCGGACTGCTGCCGCGAGGTGAAGGCGATCAGCCGGTGGCCGGCCTCCTTCACCGCCGCGGCGAACTCCACGATCGATCCGTTGATGCCGGACTGGGATGCGATCACGAAGACGTCACTCGGGTGGGCGTCGGCGAGCGCGAACAGGCGGCGCGCGATCTGCGGATCGCGCTCCAGTTTGTCGCTCGTCAACAGGTCGACCGGTTCGCCACCGCGCAACACGAGGTCGCGCAGCGCTATCCGGTTGGTGGGCACCAGTCCGCCGGCCCGCCCCGCCAGCTCCATGGTGAGTGCCTCGGAGTGCCCGGTTCCGAAGGCCTGCAGGATTCCCCCGGCCGCGAGCGACTCGACGACGAGGTCGGCGGCGCGGCCGACGGCCTCCATCTGGGTGGCGACGACCTGGTCGAGCACACCACGCAGTGCGGCGGCGTAGCCTTCAGCCGAAACGTTCATGTGTGCTTCTGTCCCTTTCTGGTGCCTCTTGTTGGTTTGACGGTCGCCACACAGTATCCTTGCCGCTCACACATCGGCAAACGCCCCTGGCGGCGTGGCACCGGGACCGGCACGACGGTGACCCGCCACCGCCTGCGCGGTCGTCTGGAACGAACTCACCGTGCGCGGGAACGACCGCTGCGCCACCGCCAGGTACAGCAGCTCCGCGACGAGCATCTGCGAATGCCTGGCGGCCATGACGTCGGCCTGCGAGGTGTTGGCACGTGTCGCCGAGGTCAACACGATGTCGGCGACCTCCGCGATGTGGGAACCCGGGAAACTCGTGACGGCGATCGTCAACGCACCACAACTGCCGGCCTCCGCCAGCATCTCCACCGTCTCCACGGTCGCGCCGGAATGCGAGAAACCCACCGCGACGTCACCCTCACCCAACAGGGCGGCACTGGCCAGGGCACCGTGGACCTCGTTCCACACCCACGCCGGAACACCGATCCGGTGCAGGCTCATGTGGAGGTCCCCCACCACCAGCGCCGACCCACCGACCCCGTAGAGATCGACCCGGCGGGCGTCGGTGATCGCCCGCGCGGCCCTGGCCACCACCGAGACGTCCAACTGCTGCGCGGTGTCCTGCAACGCGGCCAACTCCGCGTTGAGAACGTGCCCCAGCACCCGGTCCAGCGGGTCGTCGGGCCGGATCGGACGGCCGATGTCGGTGTGCCAACCCATCCCGTGCTGCGCCTCGGCCCTGCCCGTCTCGGTCGCGATCGCCACCCGAAGGGCCGCGTAACCGTCGAAACCCAGGGTGCGGCAGAACCGGGTGATCGAGGCCGGTGAGGTACCGCTCCGCTCCGCGAGCTCCACGATCGTGGACCGCGCCGCGGCACCCGGATCGGCCAACACCTGGGCGGCGACCCGGGTCAGCGCCTCCGACAACGAACCGTCGAGCTGGGCGATCCGGCCCAGCACACCGGCCGACGACGTGGTCGAGGCCACATCGGCGGGAGTCGACGGGTGCGTCATGGTCAGGCCCAGCCCTCTTGTTCGCATCGTTGCGGGGGATCGAACGCCGCGGGCGTTCTGAGCAAAACTCTTACCTGGCAGCCGAATCGTCAAGATCTGGTGGGCAATCTTTTCAGACTTGCAACATTCCGTGACCGGAAAGATCCCTTACCCGACAGTCGGTATCCACACCCCGCCGGTGCGTGACCGGCGATACCGCGTGGTGGGACGCGACGGGGCCGGCGCGACCTCCGACGGCGCGGCTCTAGGATCGCCGCATGAACACCGCCGGAACCGACTGTGTACTCGGGCTCGACGTGGGGGGAACCTCCACCAGGGTCGCCGCGGTGGACCTGTCCGGGCGGCGGCTGGCCGTCGGCACGGCGGGCGGCGGCAATCCCGTCTCGCACGGCCGGGAGGCGGCCGTCCGCAACGTCGCCGACGCCGTCGCGCAGGTGCTCGTCTCGGTCGCGCCCGAACGGGTCGGGGCGGTCGTCATGGGCATCGCCGGAGTGACCACATTGCGCGACGACGCGGGTGACCCGCTGTTCGACCAGGTGTGGCGGCAGGCCGGACTCCACTGCCCCGTGCGGCTCGTCGCCGACGCCGTCGTCGCCTTCACCGCGGGCACCCCCGAACCCTCCGGCACCGTCCTGATCGCCGGAACCGGCGCGATCGCCACCGCCATCGACGACCGGGACCTGGCGGGCCGTCGCTCCGACGGCTACGGCTGGCTGCTGGGCGACCTCGGTTCCGGCTTCTGGCTCGGTCGGCAGGCGGTGTCGGCGACACTGCGCCACCTCGACGGCATCGGACCGGGCGGGCGGCTCGTCGAGGCGGTCGTGGAGGCGGTCGTGCCCGGGACCGCGCCCACCGTCAACCAGGTGATCCAGTCCGTCATGTCCACCGAACCGGTGCGGCTGTCCCGGTTCGCGCCACTGGTGACACAGGCCGCGGAGGTCGGCGACCCGGTCGCGGTCGATCTGGTCGACCGGGCCGTGGAACACCTCGTGACGTCGGTCGACAAGGTACACACCGCCGACGGACGCCCGGTCGTGTTGGCGGGCAGCCTCGCCGGAGGGGACACCCCGGTGTCACGCGGCGTGCGGGAACGCCTCACCGAACGCTTCCCCGACACCCCGATCCGGGTCGCCCACGACGGTGCCGCCGGTGCCGCCTGGCTCGCCGCACACCGGATGCTGCCCGGCGACACCGACCGGCTCGCCGCACTGCACCGGGAACTGTTCGGCGGCTGACGTCGCCGCGCCGGGCCGCACCGGACGGCCGTCACGACCGGGTCCGTCACTACCGAGTGGTGGACGCGAGAACCGCGTGCCGTCACCCGGTCAACGCGAAGCACGCCACCGCGGCCGCGGCCGCCACGTTCAGCGAGTCCACACCCCGGTGCATCGGAATCCGCACCGCCACGTCGGCGGTGTCCAACACCTCCCCGGTCAAACCCGCCCCCTCGGCCCCGAACAGCAGGGCCGGCCGTTCCCGTTGCGCATCGGTGAGTCGCTGGATCGGCGTCGCGTCCGGGTCCGGGGTCAGGGCCAGAACCGTGAAACCGGCCCGCCGCACCGTGTCCAGCGCCGACGGCCACGGCGACAACCGGGCGTACGGCAGTGCGAACACCTCCCCCATGCTCACCCTGATACTGCGGCGGTACAACGGGTCCGCGCACGTCGGCGACAACAGGACGCCGTCGATGCCCAGGGCCGCCGCGGAACGGAAGATCGCACCGATGTTCGTGTGGTTGTTGACGTCCTCCAGGATCAACAGCCGCCGCGACTGCGCCAGCACCTCCTCCGGCGCCGTCGGCGGGGTGCGGTGGAACGACGCCAGGACGCCCCGGTGCACGTGGAAGCCGGTGACCGCCTCCAACACCGCCGGCGAGGCGGCGTAGGAGGGAGCGCCGGGCGGTGCCAGGTCCGCGAGCTGGTCGATCCGTTTGGCGTCCACCAGCAGGGACCGCATCCGGTAACCGGCGCGCAGGGCACGCCGGACCACCAGTTCGCCCTCGGCGATGAACAATCCGTTCGGCGGCTCGAACCGGGTACGAAGCGCCAGGTCGGTCAACGCCCGGTAGTCGTCCAGCCGGGGGTCGTCGGGATCGGTGAGGTGATCGGCCACCACCCCATTGTCCGGGTGGATCTTCTGTACGAACGGCTGACCCGGCGGCGGTGAATTCCGGGGCGTCTCCGTGGGTCGCCTACTATGATTGCGCTCACCCCCGCCCCACTGGACGAAAGCCCGCCCCATGCCGTCAACTCAGCCGCCCGGTGCCGCGCATCGCGATGCGGCGGCGGCACGGTTCGGTGCCAGACTCAAGCACTGGCGCCGCGCACGCCGCCGCACCCAGGCGCAGCTCGCCCGTGACCTGGACGTCGACGGGTCCTACATCTCCAAGTTGGAGAGCGCCCGCCGTCAACCCACGCTCGACATCGCGTCGCGGTGCGACAGTCTGCTGGAGACCGGGGGCGAGCTGACCTCGCTGCTTCAGGAGGAGCCGGTGGTGCCGGTCGAGCCGCGGCCGGCCGTTCCGATGCCGGTACTGTGGACGGCGCCGCCGCCCGTCTCCGACGACGACGGGCCCCCGGCCTACGCCAACACGCACACGACGGTGACGTTGACCCGGCTGCTGGAGGCGTACATAGACATCGACTCCACCATGGGCGGGCAACAGATCCGCGCCTCCGTGGAACAGCAGGCCCAGGACATCATCCGGATGCAGATCGGGGCGCCGTTCCCGGTGCGGCGGGCGTTGTTGACGCTGGCGGCCCGGTTCGCGCGGCTGGCGGGGTGGATCCGCAGCGACAACCGGGACGCCAACGGCGCACTGTTCTGGCACGACTGCGGGCAACGCTGGGCAATGGCCGGGGAGGACCCGGACCTGGCAGCGGAACTGCTGGCGCGTCAGTCGATCGTGCACGCCGCCACCGGTGACCACGCCGGGGCCGTCGCCCTGGCCGGGTCGGTGAAACGCATCAGCCCCGACATCACGGTCACCGGCCTGACCTGGGCGGCGCTCGGGGAGGCGCGCACTCACGCCCGCGCCGGGAACGAGGACGCCGCCATGGAGCAGTTGGAGGTGGCGGGCAAACGGTTCGCCGAGGTACCGGGGTCGCTGCTCTCGCCGCCCGCCAGTCACGGCAACGACTACCTGTGGCACACCGTCACCGGGAAGGTCCACCTCGATCTGGCGTTGGCGGGCAGGCGGGTCGTCCATCACGCGACGGAGGCGGTTCCGGCGTTGGCGACGGCTTTGGAGGCGTTGTCGGCCAAGCACGTCCGGGACCGGGCGCTGACGAGGCTGCGGCTGGCGCGGGCGTTGCGGCTCGCCGGGATGACCGAGGCCGCGACGCAACAGCTCACCGCGGCGGAGGAGTTGTCACGTCGTTGCGCGTCGAGCCGTGTCCACGCCATGGCACGGATGATCCGGGAACTGCTGGACGCCGAGGCGACGCCCACCGGGTTACGGCGGCCGACATATGGCGCCGGTCGGAGGCGCCGGATCAGGTGACGCCCATCCGGAAGTCGTAGCGTTCCGGCAGCGGGTGACGGCGGCGGGCCTCGGCACGGACCTCGTCGGTCACCTCACCGTCCCCGGCGACGCGGCGCTCCGCCAGCGCGAACCACAGCGAGTCCAGTGTCTCCTCACCCTCCCGGAGGTTGGGCACCTCGAATCCGCCGTCGAAGACGGACCGGGCCTCGTCCAGGCGCCCGGTCCGGATGAGCGCCTTGAGGCGCCGCATGGTCACCTGGCCGTGTGTGACCGGACCGGCCGCCTCGGTGAGCCGCAGTACGTTCGCGTCCCGCCCGGCCGCGAAGAGGGCGTCGCACGCCTCGACGGTCAACTGCCACACGTCCGGCGCGGCGGCCACCGCCCGTTCGTAGTGCTGCACCGCCGTCGCGACGGCCTCGCGGCGCGCGTCGGGGTCCGCCACGGCACGCCCGGTGCGGAGCGCCAGGTGCCCGAGCGCGCGGTGTGCCCAGGCGGTCTCGGCGACGGAGAGGCTGTGGTGCCAGGCGGCCTTCGCACCGGCGGTCTCACCGGCGGCGGCCCGGGCGAGACCGAGCTGGTAGAGACCGTGCCAGTCGCCGTCGAGGTCGGCGGCCTCCAGTCGCCGCCGCCACGCGGGCGACGTCGCGTACGAGACCGGTGGCCGGGTGGGGTCCCAGGCGGGCAGACGTCCGGTGTCGAGCAGTGTCCGCCACGGCGCGGTCTCGGCGTCGGTGGTGTCGGGGAACGGGATGCCGGGCAGGGTCGTCTCGGGCTCGCCCTCGACCCGGCGTCGGTGCCGCTCCAACGCCCCCCATCCCGAACCGGTGGTGAGGGTCCGCGCGGGAGGCGCGTCCCACGGCCAGGTCTCGTGCCGCGCCGTCAACTCCGCCGCCGGTACCGAGGCGTCCAGTGCGGTCTCCACCGCCGTGCGCGCGGTGGCCCAGTCGCCGTGCGCGGCGTGAGGCGGCAGGGCAACGGGGCCGTACGCCTCCACCCACGACCAGTGGGCACCCGGGGGCATCGGCAGGTGTTCGAGCTGGGTGGCGGCCAGGCCGGCCTGGATCTCCAGGTAGTCGCCGCCGCCCTCCGTGAGCCACCGTTGCCACCGCCGGCCGCCGGGATTGCCGCCCCAGACGAACAGTTTGCGGCCGGTGAGTCGCGCGGTGGACGCCTGGACCAGTCCGTCTCCGGCGGCGTCGACCGCGGCGATCCAGGGCCGGTCGCCGGCCGTGATCCGGAAGAAGTAGTCGGCGGCGTGCGGGGCGCCCGCGGGGTCGCTGTAGTCGGCGCCGTCGTGCACGGGTGCCGGTACCACGTGCAGCCGCCGGCCGTAGGAGAACAGGTAGGCGTCGTCGGCGGGTGCGATGACGCGGCCACCGGGACGCTGCGGTACCGCGATGTTCGACCACCAGTACATCGGCACGGTCTCGGTGTGCGGGTTGACGATGCGGACACCCACGTAGAGGCGGTCCGATCCGGGCGGCAGGCTCAGATCGACCTGGTACGGCACCTCGCGGAGCCGTTCGTACTCCCACAGTCGCAGGATCGGGCCGTCGGGGCCGTCGACCTCGGCGGCGTGCATCGGGGCACATGTCAGCGGCGTGTGTCCGGTCGTGCCGATGTTCCATTCGACGCCGCCGGAGAACCACGCGTCGCGCAGCGCGAGGTTCGCCGGACGCAGGACGGGGTTGCGGTACAGCAGTTCCCGGCCGGTCGGCAGGTGCACCAGGGACCAGAGTCGGCCGCCGAGGGCGGGGACGACGGTGGCGCGTAGGACGCCGTTGTCGATGACGGCGACCGGCAGCACGGTGTCGCGGAGCCGCCGGTCGTATCCGTCCTGTGTGGTGTACGGAAGGACGGACGCCGGTCTGCCGTGCCGCATGTTGCGGGCGACCTCGTCGGGGACGCCTTCGACGGGTACCGACGCGTTCGGGTCGGTGGTTCCCGGCAACGGCGGCAGCGGTGACGGATCGCCGACGGGGGTGGCGGGCAGTCGCAGCGTGGTGAGCGAGATGCGCGTCATGACGTCCTTCTCGATGCCGGTCAGACCGACCGGGTCTGCTCCACCCAGGACGCGTGGAGACCGGCGTAGATCGACCCCTCCTGGGTGACCAGTGTGGAGTGCGGCCCGCGTTGCACGATGCGACCGGCGTCGAACACCAGGACCTCGTCGGAGTTCTCGGCCGTGGACAGGCGGTGCGCGATGACCACCGTGGTGCGGCCGCGGGTGACGGCGTCGAGGGCGCTGGAGAGCCGCAGCTCGGTGGCCGGGTCGACCGCCGACGTGGCCTCGTCCAGGACCAGCAGGTCCGGGTCGGCGACGTACGCCCTGGCGAGGGCGACCAGTTGCCGTTCTCCGACACTGAGCGCCTCACCGCGTTCCCCGACCGGGGTGTCGAGGCCCTGCGGCAGACCGTCGATCCAGTCGGCGAGGCCGAGTTCGGAGAAGGCCACGTACATCTCGGCGTGGGTGATCTCCGGGTTGGCGAACCGGACGTTCCCCGCGATCGTGGAGTCGAACAGGAAGCCCTCCTGGGGCACCATCACGACGCGGCGCCGCAGCGACTCGAAGGACACCCGGGTCAGCGGCACGCCCGACAGCCGCACCTCACCGGACTCGGGGTCCATCAGGCGGGTCAGGAGCTTGGCGAAGGTGGTCTTGCCGCTGCCGGTCTCCCCCACGACGGCGACCTTCGACTGCGCGGCGATGGCGACGTCGATGTCGTCGAGCACCCGGGGGCCGCCGGGGTACGAGAAGGCGACGTCGGCGAACCGGACGTCCACCGGCCCGGCCGGCAGGCCCGTGCCGTCGTCGCCGGGGTCGGCGACGTCGGGTTCGGTCTCGAGGATGTCCAGGACCCGGCGCCAGCCCGAGATGGCGTTCTGCGCCTCGTTGAGGATCTCGGTGCCGATCATGATCGGTTGCACGAAGAGCGTGACCAGGAACAGGAACGCGGTGAGCTGGCCGACGGTGAGCTGGCCGCCCACGCCGAGGTAGACGCCGGCGACGATCACCGCGGACAGGGCGAAGCCGTTGAAGACCTCGCCGACGCTGCCGCTGACGACGCTGCGCCGCAGCGCCCGGAACTGGGCGACGCGGTAGTTCTCGACCGATTCGTCCACCCGTTCGGCGGTGCGGTCCTGGACGCCGTACGCCCGGATGACGGACGCGCCGACGACGGACTCGGAGATCGCGCCGAGCATGACGCCTACCCGTTCACGGACCAGGACGTAGGCCTCGGCGAGTCGCCGTTGCAGATACCGCACGACGAACACCAGCGGCAGTGACACCAACCAGACCACGAGCGCGAGCTGCCACGAGTAGACGGCCATGACGATCGTCGCCATCAACACCTGTCCACTGGAGACGATGAGGATGATGCCGCCGAACTGGAGGAACTGGCTGATCTGGTCGACGTCGGTGGTGACGCGGGCGGTGAGGACGCCGCGCCGTTCGCCCTGCTGGTGCAGCATCGACAGGTCGTGGATGTGGCGGAAGGTCCGGGTGCGCAGCGCGGCGAGCGCCGTCTCGGAGACGGTGAACAGCCGCACGTTCATGTAGTAGCCGGAGATGACGGTGATGACGAGGATGACCGCGCCGACGGAGGCGATCGCGGCGACGTAACCGACGTCGGGGCCGCCCGGGGTCAGTAGGCCGTCGTCGATGCCCTGTTGGATGGCGACGGGCACGACGCCGCGTCCGACCGTGGAGACGATCGCCAGCAGCAGCGTCCCGGCCAGGCCGGTGCGCAGCTCGGGCGACAGCGCGAGGCCACGTTTGAGGGTCTGCCACGGGGAGACCCTGTCCTCGATGGCCGTGTCGACGGCGGTCACGCCGATACCTCCCGGTCGGATTCGGTGGTGTCCCACTCGTCGCTGTCGAACTCGCCTTCGGCGGCCCGTTCGGCCTCGGCACGTTCGTAGGCCGTGACGAGGTTGGCGTAACCGGGGACGGTCGCCAGCAGTTGCTCGTGGCCGCCGTGGGCGACGACCCTGCCGTTCTCCACGTAGACCACCTCGTCGGCCAGGGCGATGGTGGCGCGCCGGTAGGCGACGACCAGGACCGAGGCCGGGCGGGTGCTGTTCTTGAGGGCGGCGAGGATCGCCGCCTCCACCTTCGGGTCCACCGCGCTGGTGGCGTCGTCCATGATCAGCAGCCGGGGTGATCCGGCGAGGGCCCGGGCGAGGGTGAGCCGCTGACGTTGCCCGCCGGACAGCGAGGCGCCGCGTTCCCCGACCTGGGTGTCGAGGCCGTTCTCCAGGTGCGCGACGAAGCCGTCGGCCTGCGCGGTGCGCAACGCCTGCCACACGGTGGCGTCGCCGCCGCCGAGGTCGCGTTCTAGGCTGATGTTGTTGCGGATCGTGTCGTCGAAGACGAAGGCGAGCTGGGGCACCAGTGCGGTGGTGTCGGCGAGCGCGGCGTGGTCGAGGGTGCGCACGTCGGTGCCGTCGAGCGCGACGACGCCGGTGTCGGGGTCGACGAGCCGGGTCGCCAACGAGGCGATGGTCGACTTGCCGGAACCGGTGGGGCCGACGAGCGCCACGGTCTTCCCCGGCGGCACGTCGAAGGTGACGTCCTTCAGGACCGGGTTGTCGGGGAGGTAGGAGAAGCCGACGCCCCGGAACGACAGGGCGGCGGGGGCGGTGGATTCGGGGAGCCGGTCGTCGCCGTAGACCATGTCTCCGGTGGCGGACAGGACACCGTGGACGCGTTCCCACCCGACGACGCTGCGGGGCAGGTCCGCCAGCACCCACGTGATGGCGCGGATCGGGAACGCCAGCACGGAGAACAGCATGGTGACCCGGACGATCTCCTCCAGGGTCACCGCGTTGGTCGACAGCCGCCACGCGCCCAGGACCAGTACCAGCAGCGTGCCCAGTTCCGGCAGCGACGACATGATCGGGTCGAACAGGCCACGGAGGCGGCCGACCGAGATCAGCGAGTCCCGGAGCTGGTCGGCGGTCTTGTTGAACCGGACGGTCTCCTCGGCCTCCCTTCCCATGGTCTTGACGACCAGGGCGCCGTCGAAGCTCTCGTGACCGACGGCCGACACGTCGGCGCGGAGCTGCTGGGCGCGGGTCATGCGTGGGGACATCCGCCGGGCGTACGCGACGTTGAACCCGAACAGGATCGGGAAGACGACCAGCCCGACCATCGCCAGCACCCAGTCCGTCCAGAACAGGGCGGCGACGGCGGTGGCGAGCATGACGAGGGTGCCGACCGCGAACGGCAGCGGGGCGATGGGGACGAAGCTGGCCTCCACGTCGGCGTTGGCATTGGACAGCAGCGAACCGGTCTGGTGCTTCTGGTGCCACGCGACCGGGAGGCTCAGGTATCGGCGCGTCACCTCGCGGCGGTGGATCGCCTGCAGCCGGAACTGCATCGATCCGGCGCCGAGCCGCCGGATGAAGATACCGGTGATCTTGAAGAGGCTCAGCGACAGCAGGACGACCACGACGAGCGCCAGCACTCCGGTGTCGACGCTGCCGGACCGGAACGACGGCACCACGAGCGAGTCGACGATCCAGGCGTTGACGAAGGCGCCCGTGAGCATGAGGAGCGAGTGGAACACCGCGCCGAACGCGGCCACGGTGAAGATCCGGGGTTGGCGGCGCACGGCCATCGCCAACACCCGCAGGCCCCGTGTGATGACGCCTTTGTCGGGCATGTCGCCGTCCACGCATTTCCTCCCGCTGTCCAAGGCGGCACCCAGACACCGCCACGCCATACTGACTCGCGAATGTCCGCACCGCAACCGGCTATCGGTCCTTACCGTTCGACGCCGCCGCTCTGTTGCCAGCTCATCCGTACCACCTCCGCGCGGCGACGCGACGGGCATCACACGCTGCGTCGGCGGCGGTCTCATTCCGGTCGCCGGGGGCCGGTGGAGCGGCGGCCGACGACGGACTCGTGACCGGTTCAATGTATGACGCGCCTGCGACATTCCCGCGCCCGCTGTCACAATGACGACATGACGAACCTGGCCCGGCGGGAACGTACGGCGTTGGCGGACCTGCTCGCCCGACTCGGGCCGGAGGCGCCCACGTTGTGCGAGGGGTGGGACACCGGTGACCTGGCGGCCCACCTGGTCGTGCGGGAGAGGCGTCCCGACTCGGCGCTGGGGATCGTGCTGCCCGCCTTCGCCGACCGCGCCGAGGCGATCCGGCGCCGGTACCGGGCGCGCCCGTTCGAGGAGCTGGTCGGCATGTTGCGGAGGCCGCCGTGGTGGAGCCCGGTCTCCAATCCGGTGGTCGAGCCGTTCGCCGACACCGTCGAGTTCTTCGTCCATCACGAGGACGTGCGGCGCGCCGCGCCCGGCTGGCGGCCACGGGAGCTGCCACGCGCGGCGGCGAAGGACCTCTGGGGCCGCCTGGGGGTGGCCCGCCTGCTGCTGCGGCGGACGGGACTGACGGTCACCCTGGCCGCGCCCGGCTTCGGCAGGCGGACGTTCGGCAGGAACGGCGTCGACGCGGTCGTCACCGGGGAACCGGGCGAGCTGCTGTTGTTCTGCTTCGGACGAGGGGAACGCAGCCGGGTCGAGTTGTCGGGGCCGGCGGCGGAGCGGTTGCGTTCGGCCCGGCTCGGGCTGTGAGGCCGCGCCGACCGACATTCCGGACAGGACGGTAATACGCGATATGCGCCGTTACCCGACCGATTCGCCCGATACGACGGCGAGTCGGTGGATTCGTGACGAACTAGATGCCGGATTGTGACCCTGCGCCGACGGGCACCGCGCCCCGTCGTCGCCGTATGCCGCCTAGCCTGGTCTTATACGGCGCGATACCCCTTACCACCGCCGGTGGGCCACCACCGTACGGCACCGGTCGGCGACGGAGGTGTCGCCGCCGCGTCACGGAAGCCCGCAGGTCACCATTCCTGCCCATATTCTCGATCCTCGATTTCTCGGGGAGCGAAGTGGCTGGTATAACCGGACATTCGGTGCCGGAACGCGAGGTCGCCCCGGTGGCACCTCGTGAGCTGGGGCACTAATATGGCGCCACGCACTACCCGCCCGTAACCGTCAGATTCCGCACCCGCCGCCTCCGGGTCTACTCGCAGGGACACGAATGGAAAACGCTACGACGACGCAGACACCGCTCGTCCAGTTGTCCAAGGTCAACAAGTACTTCGGTGACCTTCACGTGCTTCAGGACATCGACCTGACGGTCATGCCCGGAGAAGTCATCGTGCTGATCGGGCCGTCCGGCTCCGGCAAGTCGACGTTGTGCCGCACCATCAACCGCCTGGAGACGATCGACTCCGGTGACGTGAAGGTGGACGGCAGGCCGCTTCCCGCCGAGGGCCGCGCCCTGGCGGAGTTGCGCTCGAACGTGGGCATGGTGTTCCAGCACTTCAACCTGTTCGCGCACCTCAACGTGCTGCAGAACATCACGCTGGGACCGATCAAGGTCCGGCGCATGACGAAGGCCAAGGCGGAGGAGCGCGCCCGCGCGCTGCTCGACCGGGTGGGCCTGTCGGACAAGGCGGACTCCTACCCGGCGCAGCTCTCCGGCGGGCAGCAGCAGCGCGTCGCCATCGCCCGGGGGCTGGCGATGGACCCCAAGCTCATGATGTTCGACGAACCGACCTCCGCGCTCGACCCGGAGATGATCAACGAGGTCCTCGACGTCATGCAGGACCTCGCCCGGGAGGGCATGACGATGGTCGTGGTGACCCACGAGATGGGTTTCGCGCGCCGCGCGGCCGACAAGGTCGTGTTCATGGCGGACGGCCAGATCGTCGAGGTGGCCCCTCCGGCCGACTTCTTCGACAATCCACAGACCGCACGCGCACAGGACTTCCTGTCCAAAGTGTTGTCACACTAGTCGCGCCGTCCGGCGTAGCACCGTTAACCGAAAGGAACCAGGCACAACATGCGAAGCATTCGCAAGGCCGCGCTTGTCGGCACCGCGATCGCGGCTCTGGCCGTCTCGGCCTGTTCAGGTCAGGCCAGCGAGGACCAGGAGGCCGAGGAGCAGCGTCAGGAGGAAGTCGGCGAGTACGCCATGACGCAGGCGACCGAGTTCCCCGAGACCGGCCTCATCGCGGACATCCGTGAGAAGGGCAAGCTGGTGGTCGGCTCCAAGTTCGACCAGCCGCTGATCGGCCAGAAGGACACCGCGACGGGCAAGATCGAGGGCATGGACGCCGAGATGGCGCGCCTGCTCACCATGCGCATCTTCGGTGAGGTCATCGAGGAGGGCGAGAACGCGAACCTGGAGTTCGTCGAGACCACCTCCGAGAACCGCGAGACCTACATCAACGACGGCACCGTCGACGTGGTCATCGCCAGCTACTCGATGTACCCGGAGCGGTTGGAGTCCTTCGACTTCGCCGGCCCGTACTTCTACACCGGCCAGAACATCATGGTCGCCGCCGACAACACCGACATCAACAGTGTCGAGGACCTGGCGGGCAAGAACGTCTGCATCGCCGAGGGTTCCGGTTCGATCGGCAACCTCGAAGAGGCCAACCCCGAGGCGGAGATCAACACGCTGAAGGACTACGCCGCGTGCGCCGAGTCCCTGGAGAACGGCACCCACGACGCGGTGAGCACCGACAGCACCATCCTCTACGGCTTCGTCGACGCCAAGCCGGAGGTCTTCAAGGTCCTGCCGGAGACCAACCTGTTCAGTGACGAGCCCTACGGCATCGCGATGAAGTTCGGCGAGACCGAGTCCCGTCAGTTCGTCAACGACATGATCCAGGAGGCGTTCGACAACGGCGACTGGGCCAAGGCGTTCGACCTGACCTTCGGCGCGGCCGGCATGGAGATGCCCGAGCCGCCCGCGATCGACAACTACGAGGCCAAGTAACCCACTCCTTCAGTGGTGCCCATCGATAGCCGGTGGGCACCACTGCTTTAGCTCCCGAGGAGTCCTCGTGTTCGACAATCTGGCGCAGATAGCCGCCGCCCTGGGCAGCGGGCTGTGGGTGACGGTCTGGGTCACCGCGGTCAGCTTCTTCTTCGCCCTGGTGATCGGCGGCGTGCTGGCCACCATGCACGTGAGTCCGGCCCCGCCGGCCCGGTGGTTCGCCACCGCCTACACCGGACTGTTCAAGAACATCCCGCTGCTGGCGGTGCTGTTCATCATGTACTTCGGCCTGCCGAAGATCGGCATCGCCCTGCCCAACTGGCAGTGGGCGATCATCGGCCTGTCCACCTACACCGCGGCGTTCGTGGGCGAGACCCTCCGCTCGGGCATCAACTCGATCAACCTGGGCCAGGCCGAGGCCGCCCGGTCGATCGGGTTGACCTTCGGCCAGTCGCTCCGCAACGTCATCCTCCCGCAGGCGTTCCGCACCGTGATCCCGCCGTTGGGTTCGTTGTTGACGGCGCTGGTGAAGAACAGTTCGCTGGTGCTCGCCATCGGTGTCACCGAGACCTCCGCGATGGCGCAGCGGCTGATCAACGACACCGACGTCCACTACAACCTGTGGACCGTCATCATCGGGGTCGCCCTGTGCTACCTGATCGTGAACCTGCCCATCAGTTACTTCATCCGGCGGGCCGAACGGCGCGCCGAGTTCGCGCGGTGAGGCGGTTTAACCATGAGCAATAAGCCACACAGCACCGTCCTGTTCGACGCCCTCGGCCCCCGTGGCCGCAAGCGGGCGCACACCGCCTCACTCGTCAGCGGGGTGGTGTTGCTCGGTGTCCTCGGCTGGGCGGGTTACGCCCTGTACGAGCAGGCGTTCTTCGAGCAGTCCCGGTGGGTCAACCCGTTGGACGTCCTCATCATCGAGAACGCCTGGATCCCGGCGCTGCTGAGCACACTCCAGGCGTTCGCGCTGGGGAGCGTCGGCGCGCTGGTGCTGGGCGTCATCGTCGGAATGGGCCGGGTCTCCCGGTTCAAGGTGATCCGGTTCCTCGCGTCGGTGTACGTGCAGTTCTTCCGGGCGATGCCGCTGCTGCTGCTGATCTGGATCCCGTTCACCATCGACGGCGCGCTCGGTTTCGCCAATGGCATGGGCATCGACCAGGACGGGCGACGGCTCATCTACCTGGTGTTCGGCCTGGCGGTCTACAACGGCGCGGTCCTCGCCGAGATCCTGCGCAGCGGCATCAACGCGCTGCCGCCGGGTCAGGCCATGGCCGGTCACGCCATCGGTCTCCGGCACGGTCAGACCATGCGGCTGATCGTCATGCCGCAGGCGATCCGCAACATGCTCCCGGCGGTGCTGGCGCAGTTGGTGATCCTGTTGAAGGACACCGCGCTGGGATACGCGATCACCTATCCGGACCTGCTGCACGAGGCGCAGATCATCGGCCGCGACTACGCCAACTCGTTCCTGCAGGTGCTCCTGATCGCCGCGTTCGTGTACTTCGTCCTGGCCGCCAGCCTGTCCAAGCTGGTGACAGTGGTGGAGCGCAAGACGGCGCGCAAGGTGCCCAAGGGGACCAGACCGGTGAACCCGGCTCCCGACATGGGACAGGCCGGCACGCTGGCCTGATCCTGTCTGTGTCGCACCGGTGGCCCGTCACCTCGGGGTGACGGGCCACCGGTGCGTTCCGGGGCGGAACGCCCGACGCCGATCCACGAGTCGCGGGACCGCCGCGCCGAAGGCCGCCGGGGGAACGGTCCGCCCGCCCGGCTCACGGCCGGGTACTCACCGGCCGGAACCGACGCACGTAGCGCGCCTGCCAGGGGGTCTCGACGGCACCTGGCCGGTAGTGCTCGCGGACGTAGGCGACCGCCTCGCCAGGCGGGACCCCGTCGATGACGGCGATGCAGGCGAGCGCGGTCCCGGTGCGCCCGCGCCCACCGTGGCAGGCCACCTCGACCCGTTCGGTCTCGCTGCGCCGCCACGCCTCGTGGAACGCCTCGGCCGCCGCCTCACGATCGGAGGGCAGCCGAAAGTCCGGCCACCTGATCCAGCGGCGTTCCCACTCCATCGGTGCGGGTTCCCGCCCCAGCAGGTACAGCCCGAACGTCGGCCGCCTGCCCTCCGGCAGCGGTGAACGGAGGCCACGGCCGCGGATGACCCGGCCGGAGGGCAGGGCCAGCATGCCGTCGCTCTCGACATCCCAATCGTCAACCATGGGTTGACGATATCTCATCCCACGATCCGTGCCGACCGGCGGCGGCATCCCGCCGGCACGCCCCCGGCGAACCGGCACGAGGCGCCCACCGCGGGCCTGCGATCACACCCGCCCGGTGATGCGGTACTGCATCTGGGGCCGGTGTCCCGGAGCCACCCCGTGGCGGCGGTCGAGTTCCAGCAGCTCGGGCAGCTCCGTCACGGTGACGTCCCGGAATCCCGCCCGGCTCAGCCGTTCGGCCGTCTGTCCGATGTCGCCGGATTCGGCCAGCGGCAACCGGGGCAGCACCTCGTCGGTGTACGCGGCCCGGAAGTCGCGTTCCCGGTCGGTGGCGGCGTCCTCGCAGGAGGCGGCCACTCCTCCCGGATACCAGGTGGAGTCCACCGCGGCCAGCAGCCCGCCCGGCCGCAACAGCCTCCGCCAGTTGTCGAGCGCGAGGTCGGTGTCCCGCACCGTCCACAGCACGTACCGGGCGGTGACGACGTCGAAGGACGCCTCCGGGAAGTCGGGGCGCACGGCGTCCCCGACGACGAACTCCGGCGCGTCGGGCGCCCCGGCGGCCTTACGCCGGGCCTCCTCCAGCATCCCCTCCGACAGGTCCAGCCCGGTGACGCGGTGGCCGAGACCGGCCAACAGCAGTGCCACGTTCCCACTGCCGGTCCCGACGTCGAGCACGGTGGCGGGGGCGGGCGGCAGCACCGCCGACCACACCTTCGTCCAGGCCGCCAGCACCTCGGGTTCGCGCTGCCGGGCGCGCTGGTGGGCGTCGTAGGCGTCGGCGTACTTGTCCCAGTAGGCGGTGATCCCGGCCTGGGCGGCCTCGGAGCCGGTCGCGGATGTCATAGTCGTCCTTTCGCGGTGGTGGGCGCATCGGTCGCCCCGGTTCGGTCCATGTGACGGAACAGCAGTTGCATCCGCCCGTCGTCAGCAGTGACCGCCTGGATGGCGATGCGGTACACCTCCTCCAGTCCGCCGGAGTCGAGCACCTCCTCGGGTGCCCCGTGCGCGCGGGCCATACCGTCGTCCAGCAGCACCACGCGGTCGCAGTAGCGCGCGGCGAGGTTGAGGTCGTGCAGCACGACGATCGTCGTCACGCCCAGTTCCCGCACCAGGTGCAGCACCTCGTGTTGGAAATGGATGTCGAGGTGGTTGGTGGGCTCGTCCATGAGGAGGTGGTCGGCCTGTTGCGCCAGCGCCCTGGCGATGAGGACGCGCTGCCGTTCGCCTCCGGACAGGCCGCCGAAATCGCGCCCGGCCAGATGGGCGGCGCCCACCCGGTCCAGGGCGTCGGCGGCCACCGCCAGGTCGGTGGCGGTCCGTCGCTGGAACGTCCCCTGGTGGGGGATGCGCCCCAACAGCACCGTGTCGGCGACGCTGAGCGGCAGCTCGGTGGTGCTCTCCTGCACCACCACCGCCAGTCGTCGGGCCAGTTCCGGCCGGGTCAGGCGCGCCAACGGGACACCGTCGAGCGTGACCGTTCCCCGCTGCGGCGTCAGTGAACCGTAGAGGGTGCGCAAAAGGGTGGTCTTTCCACTGCCGTTGGGGCCGATGAGTCCGACGACCTCCCCTCCGGAGGCGTGGACGTCGACGCCGCGCAGCACGGGTGTCGCGCCGTACGCGTGGTGGATGGCGCGTGCCTCCAGCATGGACTAACCTCCCGTGCCGAACCGCTCCACGATCCGCTCCAGTCCGTCGACTGCCAGCGGGCTGGGCGGTTCGGTGAAGTTGAACGACTGGACGAGCACCTGGTCGTCGGCCAGCGCGCGCAACGAGTCCGCGCCGGGCAGGGCCGTGATCTCCCCGGCCAGCCCGGACAGGTCGCCCTGACCCAGCAGGATCAGCACGTCGGGATCGCGGTCGATGAGTTCCTCGACGCTGACCTCGAAGACGCGCTGGGACGAGTCGGCGAAGACGTTGGTGAAACCGGCCGCCTCCAACTGCGGCTGTGCCATCGAGGCCGTACCGTATGTGTACAGTGGACCGCCGCCCACCGTGGGGTAGAGGACCGCGGCGGTGCGTTCCGGCGCGTCGGCGGTGGCCTCGGTGACCGCCGCGACCCGGTCGCGCAGCGAGTCGACGAGGTCGGCCGACTGCCCCTGACGGTCGAAGATCCGGCCGTAGGTCTCGATCTGGGAGTAGAGGGTGTCGAAGGTGGTCGGCGCGACGTCCTCGGTGCAGTAGACGTCCTGGATGAGCACGTTGGCCCCGGCGTCGGCCAGACCCTCCCGGGTCATGCCGTCCGGCAGTCCCAGTACCAGGTCGGGTTCCTCCGCCATCACGACCTCCTGGGACAGCATGAGGTGCCCGGCGGCGTCGATGTCCTCGGACAGTGCCGGGATCTCGGAGATCCGGGCGTTCAGGTCGTCGGAGTAGTACTCCGGGGCGAACGAACCGGCACGGGAGACCACCCGGTCGAGGACGCCGAGCCCGTCGAGGATCGTGACCGGCGCGCTCTCCAGCAGCACCACCCGTTCGGGGGCCTGCGGGAACACCACCTCCGTACCGCAGTTCTCGACGGTGACCGGGTATCCGGCCGCGGCGTCGGCCGCACCGGCGTCGGTGCCGCCGCACCCGGCCAGGGACACGGCCAGCACGGGTACCGCCAGGAGCGTGACTGTTCTGTGACGCATGGGGATCCTTCGGGTAGGGGGACGGTCAGACACGGCGGGCGTACATCCGCCGCACCAGGAAGAGCAGGAACGGCGCGCCCACCATCGCGGTGATGATCCCGATGGGCAGTTCCCGGGGCTGCATCACCGTGCGCGCCGCGGCGTCCGCCCATACGAGGAAGACCGCGCCGATCAACGCGGCGACCGGGATGACCCTGGTGTGCGGCGAGCCGACCAGGCGGCGCGCGATGTGCGGTATCACCAGTCCGACGAACCCGATCGCCCCCGCGGCGGCGACGACCGCGCCGGTCGCCAGCGACACGAACACCAGGAGGACGACGCGGGTGCGGGTCGGGGACACGCCGAGGGTGAGGGCGGTCTCGTCGCCGATCGCGATGGCGTCCAGCCGCCGCCCCCACAGGATGAAGCACAGCAGTGCCAGGCCGACGACGACCAGCACGACGAGCAGCAGCGGGTCCCACCGGGCGAGGCTCAGCGAACCCAACAGCCAGAACATGACCGAGCGGGAGCCCTCCGCCGAGTCGGAGGCGAAGATGATGAAACTGGTCACCGCCGACAGGGCGTATCCGACCGCGACGCCGGACAGCAGCAGTCGCAGCGAGGTGATCTGGCCGCCGGCGCGGGCGATGAAGAACACCAGCAGTGCCGCGCCGAGCGCGCCGAGGAACGCGCTCACCGGCAGCGCGTTGAGTCCGATCCCGGCGCCCAGTCCGAACAGGATGGCACCGGCGGCGCCGACGGAGGCCCCGCCGGATATGCCGAGGATGTAGGGGTCGGCGAGCATGTTGCGCACCATGGCCTGCAACACCGCGCCGCACATCGCGAGGCCCGCACCGACCGCGACACCCAGCAGGACCCTCGGTATCCGCACGTTGAGCACGATCGACACGTCGGAACGTGCCCGGTCCGGGTCCGGCGGCAGGTCGAGCAGCCGGTCACCGACGATGCCGAGCACGACGTCGGGCGGGATCCACACCGGGCCGATGCCGATGGTCAGGCAGACGGTGGCGATGAGACCGGCCGTCAGACCGGTGATCCAGCCCAGGCTCCGGCGACGTTGCGACCGGGTACCGAGCGGATCGTCCGGGACGACCCGGGTCGCGACGTCCTTCAACGATCCACTCCATCTCGCGTCGGCCTGTTATTGCAACACGGTCGCAATAGCAAGTGACTATAAATGAAGCGGTTCCGCGGTGGTCCGCGCCCGGTGCGGCGAGACGTCGCCGTCACGCCTTAGGTGCACGTCCCCGGGCGCCGACACTGAAGGCCCGGGAAGCCGGTTCAGCGCACCACGTGGCCCGCCTCGGCCAGGCCCGCCTTGACGTCGCCGATCGACATCTGCCCGAAGTGGAAGACGCTGGCGGCCAGCACCGCGTCCGCGCCCGCGGCGACCGCGGGCGGAAAGTCACCCACCGCGCCCGCCCCGCCGGAGGCGATCACCGGTATCGACACGACCTCCCGTATCGCGGCGATGAGCGGCAGGTCGAAGCCCTCCTTCGTGCCGTCGGCGTCGATCGAGTTCAGCAGCAACTCCCCCGCGCCCAGGTCCTCGGCCTGGACCGCCCACGTCACCGCGTCCAGCCCGGTACGGGTACGGCCCCCGTGTGTGGTGACGGTGTAGCCGCTGGGCACCGAGTCGTCCGCCGCCACGTCCAGCGACAACACCAACACCTGCGAACCGAACCGCCGCGCCACCTCACCGATGAGCTCGGGGCGCGCGATCGCCCCGGTGTTCACCCCGACCTTGTCCGCGCCGGCCCGCAACAGGCGGTCCACGTCGTCCACGGTGCGGACCCCGCCCCCCACCGTCAACGGGATGAACACCGACTCGGCGGTGCGGGCCACCACGTCGAACACCGTGTCGCGGTCGTCCACGGAGGCGGTCACGTCGAGGAAGGTGAGTTCGTCCGCACCCGCGGCGTCATAGGCCGCCGCCAGTTCCACCGGGTCCCCGGCGTCTCGGAGGTCCTGGAACCGGACTCCCTTGACAACCCGGCCACCGTCGACGTCGAGACAGGGGATGACACGTACCGCCAAAGCCATGCCGCCGAGCGTAACCGGCGGGCGGTCCCGCACCGGCTCCGATTCCGGGTCCTGGGACCCGCGCCCTCAGCCGGGCAGGGTCGCGTCGGGCGCGTCCCGCCTCGCCGCCTTGGCGGACCTGCGTTCCGCGCGGCGCCTGCGCCACCGCCGCCGGGCGAGCCACAGCCGCCAGCCCACCAGGACGAGTATCAACAACGCGACCCCGGCCAGGACCGGGGCGAACACCGACAGCAGGCTCATGCCGACCGATCCGGCGTCCTCGGCGGTGCTCGCGACCGGGGCGGCGACTCCCCCGCTTCCCGCGTTCAGCATCGGCCGCAGCAGCGCCTTCAGCCCGTGGACGGCGAGCGCGATCGCCGTACCGCCCGCAGCGGCCAGCGCGGGATGCTGCGACTCCATCGCGGCGTTGGCGGCGGCGTCCCACTCACCAGCGGCCGTGGTGGCGGCGGCCACCGCGCCACCGGACGCCGGCCGGATCACCGTCTGTATGACGTCGTTGACGTGGTCCAGCACCGGGACCTTGTCCACCACGAACTCGACGACCAGCAGGACCGTCATGACCGACAGCGCCCACCAGCTCGCGAGCCAGTCGAACCCGGCCGGCAGCGACACCGAGTCGGTGAACCGGCTCAGCAGACCCACCACCAGCAACGGGATGTAGGCGTTGAGGCCCGCCGACGCGGACAGCCCTGCGGCGGTGAGGTAGGCCAGCACTGCGACTCCGTTGCGGGACGAGACGAACCGGTGACCGACATTGTGTCAGCCGCCCGCCTCCCCCATCCGCCGGCTTGGTTGGCCGTACGACGATCGACATGCCTCGAATAAGAGCTCCTGGATTATTGGCGTCTGAGCAGGGAGGGGCGCCTCAGGTGGATGAATGGCAAGGCGGAGGGTCTTCTGCGTACCGGTGTTGTACGCGGAAGACCCGACAACGCCGCCAGTCGCCGCCTGAGCGTTCCGAGCCAGACAGTTCAATGATTCAGGAGCTCTAAACCCTAATGTCCGATTTTTCGCCGTCGTATGACCAACCAAGCGCGCATTATGACCAACCAAGCCGACGTGATCGGGTCGGCGGTGCGGGCGGGCGGGAGCCGGGTCAGGGGCGACGGCCCGGAGGCAGGTACGCCTCCAGTTCCACCTCCACGAGTTGGTCGGGGTGCAGCAACCGGGCCACCACGACCAGGGTCGCGGCGGGACGCACCAGGCCGAACAGTTCCCCGTGGGCACGGCCGACCGCGTCGGCGTGACCAGGGTCGATCACGTACATCCGGGTACGGATGACGTCCGACAGCGAGCCCCCGGCCTGCACCAGGCCGTCGAGCGCGATCCGGAACGCCTCCTTCGCCTGTTCCGCCGGGTCGCCCACGTGCAGAACCCGGCCGTCGACGGTGGCGGTGCAGCCCGACGTAACGACCCACGGCCCCGCCGCGACCGCCCGCGCGTACCCGTACAGGTCCTCCCACGGGCCACCCGAACCGACCCGCACGATGCGGTGGGCGTCGTCCGGGGCCACGTCGGCCGGGCCGGTCACGTCGGTCACGCCAGGACCTCCAGCGCCTCGGTGACGGTGAACCGGCCCTCGTACAGGGCGGTACCGGCGATGACGCCCTCCACGCCCAGCGGCGCGAGCTCCCGCAACGCCCGCAGGTCATCCAGAGTGGACACGCCGCCGCTGGCGATGACCGGTTTACCGGTCCGCTCGCACACGCTGCGCAGCAGCTCCAGATTCGGGCCGGTCAGCATCCCGTCGCTTCGCACGTCGGTGACGACGTACCTGGCGCAACCGGCCTTCTCCAGCCGCTCCAGGACCTCGAACAGTTCGCCGCCCTCCCGGGTCCAGCCGCGCGCCGCGAGCCTGCCGTCGCGCACGTCCAGCCCCACCGCGACCCGGTCGCCGTACTCACCGACGATCCGGTCGCACCATTCGGGGTCCTCGAGCGCGGCCGTGCCGATGTTGACCCGGTCGGCACCGGCGTCCAGCGCGCGCCGCAGCGACGCGTCGTCACGGATGCCACCGGACAGTTCGACCTTCACGTCGAGTTCGGCGGTGACCCGGGCGAGCAGCGCGGAGTTCTCCCCCCGGCCGAACGCGGCGTCCAGGTCCACCAGGTGGATCCACTCGGCGCCCTGGCGCTGCCACTCCCGCGCCGCGGCCGCCGGGTCGCCGTAATGCCGTTCGCTGCCGGCCACCCCCTGTACCAGTTGCACGGCCTTGCCCTCGGTCACGTCCACCGCGGGCAACAGCGTCAATACCGGCATCACAGGCTCCTCACCCAGTTCGACAACAACGCCAACCCTGCCCGGCCGGACTTCTCCGGGTGGAACTGGGTGGCGGACAACGGTCCACGGCACGCCACGGCCACGAAGGGGCCGCCGTAGTCACAGGTCGCGACCTCGGCACCGGCGATCGGCGGCCGGGCGGCGTAGGAGTGTACGAAGTAGAACCGCTCCTCGGGCGCGACGCCGTCGAGCAGCCACAGCCCGTCGTGGTCGAGCGTGTTCCATCCCATGTGGGGAACACGTTCGGCCGACAACCGGGTCACGGTCCCCGGCAACAGGCCCAGACCCCCGGTCACGACACCGTGCTCGTCACCGGCGTCGAACATGACCTGCGCCCCGACGCAGATACCCAGTACGGGCGCGCCTCGGGCGACCCGGTCGGTGACCAGCGTGTGGCCGCCGGCCGCCGCCAGTCCCGCCATGCAGGCGGCGAACGCGCCCACACCGGGGACGACGAGTCCGGTGGCGCGTGCCGCCGCCGCCACGTCGTCGGTCACGGTGACGTCCGCGCCGGCCCGTTCCAGCGCCCGCTGCGCCGAACGCAGGTTGCCGGAGCCGTAGTCGAAGACGACGACGTCGGGACGACTCACGCCGCCCCCTGCGGCCACCACCACAGCACCGCTCCGGCCAGGGCGACCAGGGCCAGGACGCCGCAGACCACGGCGGCGGCCCTGCGTTCCTGCCGGAACATCGAGTACGTACCGCCGACGAGAAGACCCGCGGCACCCATCAACACGATCGGCCAGACGCTTTCCACTACAGGACACCCTTCGTCGAGGGCACACCGCCGCGGCCGTCGAGGGCGACGGCGTCGCGCAGTGCCCGCGCCAGCGCCTTGAACTGGGCCTCCACGACGTGGTGGGCGTCGGGCCGCTGACCGGGGTTGGCGGCGCGCAGCACCGCCACGTGCAACGTGATGCGGGCGTGGTGTGCGAAGGACTCGAAGATATGCCGGGTCATGCTCGTCGGGTACGCGGGGCCGATCATCGGCGCGAGGTCGGCGGGTTCGTCGTGGACCATGTACGGCCGACCCGACAGGTCGACCACGGCCCGCGCCAGTACCTCGTCGAGCGGCACGGAGGCGTCGGCGAACCGGCGGACCCCCGCCTTGTCGCCGAGGGCCTGCGCGTACGCCGCTCCCAGCGCGATCGCGGTGTCCTCCATGGTGTGGTGCGCGTCGATGTGGAGGTCGCCCTCGGTCCGCACGGTCAGGTCGAGCCCACCGTGCTTCCCGAGCTGGTGCAGCATGTGGTCGAAGAAGCCGACCCCGGTGGACACCTCCACGACGCCGGTGGGCCCGTCGAGGTCGAGTGCGACGTGGACCTTCGTCTCACCGGTGGTGCGGTCGACGACTGCGGTGCGGCTCATGACGGCGGATACTCCTTCAGCGCCTCGGACAGAGCGGACAGGAACACGTCGATCTCACCGGGCGTGCCCGCGGTGACCCGCAGCCACCCGGGGATACCGACGTCGCGGATCAACACCCCCCGGTCTACCAACGACCGCCACACCGCCCGGGAATCGGCCATTCCGCCGAAGAGGACGAAATTGGCGTCGCTGGGCGCCACCTCCAGGCCCAGGGCGGACAGTTCGTCCACCAACCGGTCGCGCTGCCGCATGACGGCGGCGACGTCGGACAGCAGCACGTCGGTGTGCGCCAGCGCGGCACGGGCGGCGGCCTGGGTGAGCGCCGACAGGTGATACGGCAGCCGCACCAACTGGACGGCCTCGACGACCTCCGGGTCGGCGGCCAGGTAGCCCAACCGGGCGCCCGCCAGGCCGAACGCCTTGCTCATGGTCCGGGTCACCACCAGGCGCGGATTGCCCGGCAGCAGCCGCAACGCCGACGGTGTGCCCGGCCTGGCGAACTCGGCGTACGCCTCGTCGACGACCACGAGTCCGTGGGACTCCGCCAGCACCGCCTCGACCACCTCGGGGTCCAGGGCGGTCCCGGTCGGGTTGTTGGGCGAGCACAGGAACACCACGTCCGGACGGTGGTGCCGCACCTGCGTGACCGCGTGCCCGGCGCCGAGCGCGAACCCCGCCTCCCGGCCGCCGTCTCGCCAACCGGTCCCGGTGGCCGACGCCAGGAGCGGGTGCATCGAGTAGGACGGCGTGAACCCCAGCGCGGTACGCCCCGGTCCGCCGAACGCCTGCAGCAACTGCTGCAGGATCTCGTTGGAGCCGTTGGCGGCCCACACCTGCGCGGTCGTCAACCCGTGCCCCAGGTACCGGGCCAGGTCCTCACGCAGCGCGACGGCGTCGCGGTCGGGGTAGCGGTTGAGCCCGGTCGCGGCCTCGGTCACCGCCGCACCGATCGCCGCGGCGACCTCGGGCGGCGGCGGGTACGAGTTCTCGTTCGTGTTGAGCCGCACCGCGACGTCCAGTTGCGGGGCGCCGTACGGCGACCGGCCGCGCAGATCCGGTCGCAGCAGGTCCCGGACGTCACTCATGCGCCCGCCGTCCTCGCGGTCACGGCGGCGCCGTGCGCGGGGAGGTTCTCCGCCTCGGCGAGCGTGACCACGTGCGGAGCGGCCGCCGCGAGCGCCTCACGCGTGTACTCCACGACCTGGATCGACCGCAGGAACGTCGCCGTGGAAAGGCCTGAGGAGTGCCGGGCGCACCCGGCGGTCGGGAGGATGTGGTTGGAACCGGCGCAGTAGTCGCCCAGCGACACCGGCGAGTAAGGGCCGACGAACACCGCTCCGGCGTTGCGCACCCGCATGGCCAGTTCACGGGCGTCCCGCGTCTGGATCTCCAGGTGCTCGGCGGCGTAGGCGTCGACGACCGCCAGTCCGTGCTCCACGTCGTCGACGAGGACGACACCCGACTGCGGCCCCGACAACGCGATCGTCACCCGCTGGGAGTGACGGGTCCGGTCGACCTGTCGCTTCACCTCGGCGTCCACGGCGTCGGCCAGTCCCTCCGAGGGCGTCACCAGGACACTGGCGGCCTCGGGGTCGTGTTCGGCCTGACTGATCAGGTCCGCGGCCACGTGCACCGGATCGGCGGTGTCGTCGGCCAGGACGGCGATCTCGGTGGTGCCCGCCTCGGCGTCGATCCCGACGATCCCCCGCACCGCCCGCTTGGCGGCGGTCACGTAGATGTTCCCCGGCCCCGTGATCATGTCGACGGGGCGGCACTCGTCGGTGCCGTAGGCGAACATGCCGATCGCGGCGGGGCCTCCCACCGCGTAGACCTCCTCGACACCGAGGATCCGGCACACCGCGAGGATCGTCGCGTCGGGGAGGCCGGTGTCGCGTTGCGGCGGCGAGGACACCGCGATCTGCGGCACACCCGCCAGCTGCGCGGGAACGACGTTCATGACGACGCTCGACGCCAGCGCCGCCAACCCTCCCGGCACGTACAGTCCGACCCGGTCCACCGGTACGAACCGTTCGGTGACCGTGCCACCCGGCACCACCTCGGTCACCAGGTCGGGGCGGCGCTGCGGGGCGTGGGCGGCGCGCACCCGGGTGATCGACTGCTCCACCGCCTCCCGCAACGCCGGGTCCAGCGCACGCACGGCGGCGGTCGACGCCGACTCGGGAACCCGCAGGTCCCCCAGGGTCACACCGTCGCGTTCGGCGGTGACGGCGCGGATCGGCGCGGCCCCGTGATGGGCGATCTCGTCGAGCAGCGGCTGGATCTCGGCCATCGCGGCCGCCACGTCGAACCGGGCGCGCGGCAGCAGACCGCGCGCGACGTCACCGGACCCTCGGAGATCAATGCGTTTCAGCACCTGATCGAGGGTAGTCGGCCGGTTTCGACACCTGCGGTGGAGTTTCGGATCCTGGGAGCGTTTCGGTGTGATATGCCACGTCGGAGCCGGGTCCGTCCGCCCGCAGGTCGGCGAACCGGGACCAACCCGCGCACACCGTGTACACGAACGCGGCGGTGAACGCCATGGTCGCCAGCACGCCCAGCGCCAGATGCCCCATGCCCTCGGTGATCCGGCCGTCGGCGAGACTCTCGACGGCGGCCGCCGGGTTGAAGTCCACCATCTTCAGTTCCGGCCAGCGCCAGTAGTGCCAGCCGACCTGCGCCTGTTCCATCGAGGCCAGGTAGCCGTCGCGTCCCATCCGGCCGAACCACCAGGCGACGAGCTGGCAGGCGATCGACCCCAGGACCAGTCCGGTCAACACCCACGGGCCACGCCGTCTGGGCAACAGCACCCACACCATGACGCCGGCGATCACACCGGCGGCCAGGCCGATCAGCGCGAACACGCCGTCTGCGGCCATGTACTGTTCCGGGTTCTCCTGGGTCAGGCCCCAGCCGCCGGGGACCCGGACGAGTTCGACCCGGGGGGTCGCCGTCACCCAGATCACACCCAACGGCAGGCCCAGGAACGCCAGCAGCGCCAGCACTCCGAGCGCGGCCAGGGCGTCCCGTCCACGACTGCGGGGTTCCCGCACCGGCGGCGCGGCCGGGTGGTGCGCTCCGGCGGCTCCGGCCTCCGCGGTGGTGGTGCCCTCGGCGGGTTCGGGAATCCCGGGCGGATTCGGGGATCGGCTCACAGCAACAGATCATTCCATGACGGTGCCGCCCCCGGCCACACGGCCGTGGTGGCGACGCCGATCAGCGGGTGAATCCGTCGATGATGACCCCGGCGGCGGTGAGCCAGGCGTAACGGGTGGAGGTGCGCAACTCGGAGTACTTGATCGCCGATCCCGGTTCCAGCGCCGGGTCGTACGGCACGACCGCCACATCCCGGGTGCGGGACCGGAAGTGGGTCACCAGGTCGTCCAACAGCGGGCCGGGCCGGGGCGTCGGGCACGACAACAGGGTCACGGCGTTGGCGACCAGTTCGTTGTACCCGTCGGCCTCCAGCAGGTCCAGCATCCAGTCGGCGGTGAACGCGGCGTCCTCCCGGGGCACCGAGGTGACCACCAGTTGGTCGGCGGAGGACACGATGGTGCGCCAGTTCGGGCTCTCCACGTTGTTGCCGGTGTCGATGCAGATGATGTCGTGGGTACGGGTCAGGATGTCGAGGACCCTGAGGACGGTCTGCGGGTCGAGCTGCCGGGCGAGCTTCGGGTCCTCGTCACCGGCCAGGACGTCGAAGGAGCCGTCCGAGGAGTGCCGCAGGTAGTCGTCGGCGCGTTCCGACAGTTGCACCCCGGCGGCCTCGACCTCGGCGAGGTCGGCGACGAGGTGACGGATCGTGCGGGCGTGCCGGGCCGTCCCGGCCCGCAGCCCCAGGGTGCCGCGCAGTTCGTTGTCGTCCCAGGCGATGACGCCGCTGCCGCGGGCGCTGCCCAGTGCCGCTGCGGTCAGTACCGTGGCGGTGGTCTTGTGGACGCCGCCCTTGGGGTTGACGAACGCCACCACGCGCGCCCTGCCGAGGTCGCGGCGCAGTTTCGGTAGCGCCGGATGTCGGTCGAGGTCCTGGTCGGGGTCGTTGGCGGGCCACGCCGCGGGCTGGCGTTGCGGCGGTGGGGCGGCGGGGTAGTGGGGTGGCGACGGTTCGAGTACGGCGGCGGAATCCTCACGTTGACGATTGCGGCCGAGCAGGGCACGCCATCGAGGCACCGGCTCGGGCTGCCTGGCGGACCAGCCGTCGATGGAACCCACGCTCACCTCCCTGGGGTGACAGCGCGGAGCCGTCCGCGCACGGTTGTCTGTGTCCTACAGGCTACGGAACGAACCGGACTTGCGACAGGTCGCTGGCGGCACCGAATCCTCTCTCGGATGGACTCGTGCATGCGCTCACCCCGGGGCCCGGGCGAACGGCGCGCGGCACCGTGTCGTGACGTCGCCGACAACGTCCCACACCTGGCCTTGCTGGCCCCGAGGGTACCCGACGCGCGCCGATTCCGCCCCGCAGCAGGTGTCGCGGGGTTCAGTCCTCACCACGCAGCACGCTCAGCGCGTGCGCCAGATCGGCGGGGTACTCGCTCTGGAACTCGACCTGTTCACCGCTGCCCGGATGGGTGAACCCCAGTTGGTACGCGTGGAGCCACTGCCGGGTCAACCCGAGTTTCTCCGCCAACGTCGGGTCGGCGCCGTAGGTGAGGTCTCCCGCGCAGGGGTGACGCAGCGCCGAGAAGTGGACCCGGATCTGGTGGGTGCGCCCGGTCTCCAGGTGGATGTCGACCAGGCTCGCCGCCGGGAACGCCTCCAGGGTGTCGTAGTGCGTGATGCTCGGTCGGCCGCCCGAACGGACCGCCCACTTGTAGTCGTAGGCGGGATGCCGGTCGATCGGGGCGTCTATGGTGCCCCGCAACGGGTCGGGGTGGCCCTGTACGACCGCCCGGTACCGCTTCTCGACCTCCCGGTACTTGAAGGCGTGTTTCAGGGCGGAGTAGGCGCGTTCGCTCTTGGCGACCACCATGAGTCCGCTGGTGCCGACGTCGAGCCGGTGGACGACGCCCTGCCGCTCGGCCGGGCCGTGCACGCTCACCCGGTGTCCCGCCGCCGCCAGGCCGGCGATGACGGTGGGGCCGGTCCACCCCGGACTGGGGTGTGCCGCGACACCGACGGGCTTGTCCACCACGGCGATGTCGTCGTCGGCGTAGATGATCAGCAGGCCGTCCACCGGTTCGGGTGTCGGGGGCCCGGCGGCGGTCGGCGGCTCGGGGAGCAGCACCGACAGCCACGCCCCGGCGCTGGCCCGCGTCGACTTGGGGCACTGCTCGCCGTCCACGGTGACCTCACCGGCGCCGATCAGTTCCGCCGCGACGTTGCGCGACAGGCCGAACATCCGTGAGATCACCTGGTCGAGCCGTACCCCCTCGAGGCCGTCGGGGACCGGCAGTTCACGCAGCTCCCGGCTCACGAATCGCTCCGCGAGCCACCGGTGACCCGTTGACCGTCGATCCGGCGGCCGGTCAACTCCAGCAGGATTACCAGGCCCACGCCCAGGACCAGGCTGGAGTCGGCGACGTTGAACACCGGGAAACCCTGTCCGTACGGGTCGAACACGCTGACGAAGTCGACGACGTGACCGTGCATGAAACCCGGCTCCCGGAACAACCGGTCGACGAGGTTGCCGGCGGCGCCGCCGGCGATCATGCCGAGGCCGATCGCCCACGGGCGGGAACCCAGGTTGCGGAACGCGTACCAGCTCAGGCCGATCACCACGGCCGTCGCCAGGCAGGTGAGCACGGGCGTGTAGTCGTCGGCGAGGTTGAACGCCGCCCCGCTGTTACGGGTCAGCAGGAAGTACAACGTTCCGGGGATCACCGTGACCGAGTCGCCGGGCGACATCTGCGCCACGACCACGACCTTGCTCACGATGTCGGCGGCCAGGGAGACGACCGCCACCGCCACGTAGACCCACACGAATCGCAGGGTCCGACGAGGGGTGTCGGGGGCCTCCTTCACGCCGGCGGAGTCGGCGGTGTCGTCCCGGGTGCTCAGCGTCGCTCCTCCAGTTGCTTGCAATTGACGCAAAGCGTAGCCGATGGGAAAGCCGCGAGCCGGGCGGCGGGGATGGCGGTGCCGCACTTCTCGCAGATGCCGTAGTCACCGTCGTCGAGGCGTTCCAGGGCACGTTCCACCTGGATCATCCGCTCCCGGACACTGTTCGCCAGGCTGATCTCCTGCTCACGCTCCACCGTCTTGGAACCGGAGTCGACCTGATCGTCGCCGGCGGAGTCGGCCAGCCGCTCCCGCTGCGCCTCGCTGATGCCGACGATCGCGCCCTCGTACTCCTCACGCAGTTCGCGCAGGCGCTCGTCGAGCGCCTCGCGGATCTCGCCGATCTCGGCGTCGGACCGTACCGCGGCGGGCTTCTCGGCGGTGGCCGTCGCGGTCGCCGCCGCCGGCACGGCCGGTTCCTTCTTCTTGCCGGCTGCGGCGCTCTTGGCGGTGGACTTCTTCGTGGCCGTCTTCTTCGTAGATGTCATCGCGCGCTCTCAGGAGGGGTCGGCGTGGACAAGGCATCGCCGGGGGCCAACGGCACCCCCGGGCGGGGGTCGGGGCCGGAGTGCTCCGGCCGCGTCCGGTCACGCTCTCGACGTGTGCGACAGCACAGCTCGGACATGACCGCCCCCCGGCACGTTCGTGGAAACAGCCCCGAATACAGGGCTCGCGCGGCAGGCCGCCGCGCGTTAAGCGCCCATGGTACGCCACATCAGTCACACAAGCAATCACTTGCCGCCAACGTGTTGTCACCCTCCGCCGTGCTCGCGCGCGGGGTGACGGAACTTCGCGGCCGTGAACAGACCCACCGCCGCGGCGGTGACGGCCAGCAGGACGAAACCGATCGTGTAGGCGCCGGTCGCCTGGTACACCACGCCCATCACCAGCGGCGGGAAGTAGCCGCCCAGCCCTCCGGCGGCGCCCACCACGCCGGTGACCGTGCCGACGCGGGCGGGCGCGACCAGCTTCGCCACCAGGGCGAACACGCCACCGGTCCCCAGTCCCAGCGCGACCGCCGTCAGGACGAACGCGGCACCGGCGGGCAGTTCCGGTGGCGGCCGGAACGCCAGTACCACGGCCATGACGGCCGTACCGAAGAACGACACCAGGCACACCGCCGTCGGCCCGAACCGGTCCGACAGCATCCCGCCCACCGGACGCGCCACCACCGCCGCCAGCGAGAAACCCGCGGTGCGTATCCCCGCGTCGGTCTGCGCGAAGTCGTAGGCGGTCGTCAGCAGCGTCGGCAGATAGGTCGAGAACGCGACGAAGCCACCGAACGCGATCGCGTACAGCAGCGACATCTGCCAGGTCGTCGCCAGCCGCAGTGCCCCGCGGATCCGGGGCAGGGCCGGTTCGGTGCCGGGCCGCCAGTCCGGCGCGTCACGGCTGAACAGCCACATGACCGCGCCCGCCACCAGCAGCGCGCCGGCCAGCACCAGGTGCGTGCTGCCCACTCCCCACCACTCGGCGAGGCGCGGCGTGATGAACGCCGACAGCGCGGTCCCTCCCATTCCGGCGCCGAACATGCCGGTGGCGAAACCACGTCGCCGCGGCGGGTACCAGGCGTTGACGAAGGGGATGCCGACGGCGAACGACGTCCCGGCGACCCCGAGGAGGAAGCCCCACGCCAGCAGGGCCGCGAACGAGTCGTGCCACAGGCCGACCAGGAGGGTGGGGACGATGCTGATCCAGCAGACCGCCGTGAACATGACCCGGCCGCCCCACCGGTCGGTCAGCACACCGACGGGGATGCGTCCCAGGGCGCCGACCAGCACGGGGAACGCCACCAGCAGCGACGTCTGCGCCGGTGACAGGTCGAGGCGTTCGGTGTAGGTCTTCGACAACGGTCCGATCAGGTTCCACACCCAGAAGGTCAACGCGAACGCGCCGGTCGCCAGTGCCAGGTTCCGCCCGGCGCCGGGCACCGGCGTCACCCGCTCCTCCTGAGCCACCCGTCCTCCCCGGTAAGGCCGTCACGTGGGTTCACAGTAGAACCGGGCGCCGCCCCGGCGGCCCGGAACCGTCAAACCGGGCGGCCCGGCGACTGTCCACGATTCACCCCTGACGACCTGCGCCGTGTACTACGGTGCGAACCAGGCGGCCGATGTGGGCGGGGGCTCGGGGCGGCGGCGGACGGGTCGCCGGCGGCCGTGCGGTGGGCGTACCCCCGTCGGCGGAGACGGAGGGCACCGGTGACGTCCGAACCCATGGGGGGCGAGGCGACGCGCGCGCTGTTGCGTACCGCCGTCCATCTGACCAGGGCCGAGGCGACACCCGACGCCCGCGCGGTCGTCAAGCACGGGGGCCGGCAGGGCGACGTGTTCTACCGCGACCGGTGGAGCCACGACAAGGTGGTCCGTTCCACGCACGGCGTCAACTGCACGGGCTCCTGCTCGTGGCAGGTGTACGTCAAGGACGGCGTCATCACCTGGGAGACACAGGCCACCGACTACCCCTCGGTGGGACCCGACCGTCCCGAATACGAACCCCGTGGCTGCCCACGCGGGGCCGCCTTCTCCTGGTACACGTACTCCCCCAACCGGATCCGGTACCCGTACGCGCGCGGCGTGCTCGTGGACATGTACCGGGAGGCCAAGCGGCGCACCGGCGACCCCGTCACGGCGTGGGCCAGGGTCACCGAGGACCCCGAGCAACGGCGGCGGTACCAGTCGGCGCGCGGCAAGGGCGGACTGGTCCGCGTCGAATGGGACGAGGCCCTGGAGATGGCCGCCGCCGCCCACGTCCACACCATCCGCCGCCACGGCCCCGACCGGATCGCCGGCTTCTCCCCGATCCCCGCCATGTCCCAGGTGTCACACGGCGTCGGTGCCCGGTTCGTCAACCTCATCGGCGGCTCCATGCTGTCGTTCTACGACTGGTACGCCGACCTGCCGATGGCGTCGCCGCAGGTGTTCGGCGACCAGACCGACGTCCCCGAGTCGGGTGACTGGTGGGACGCGGCGTACCTCGTCCTGTGGGGCTCCAACGTCCCGGTCACCCGCACCCCCGACGCCCACTGGATGACCGAGGCGCGTTACCGGGGACAGAAGGTCGTCGTGGTGTCACCGGACTACAGCGACGCCACCAAGTTCGCCGACGACTGGCTCGCGCCGCACCCCGGCACCGACGGCGCGCTGGCCATGGCGATGGGGCACGTGATCCTCAAGGAGAACTTCGTCGAACGGGTCCGCCCCGCGTTCGCCGACTACGTCCGCCGGTACACCGACCTGCCGTTCCTGGTGCGGCTCACCGAACACGGCGACACGCTAGTCCCGGGGAAGTTCCTCACCGCCGCCGACGTGTCGACCGGTGAGGCCGCCCCGGAGGACGTGTGGCGGCCGACGGTCATGGACGACGCCACCGGCCGACCGGTGGCGCCACTGGGCACCATCGGTGACAGGTGGTCCGACTCCGGCGCCGGCCGGTGGAACCTGCGGCTCGGCGACATCACGCCCCGCCTCAGCATGGCCGGTGTGGACGCGGAATCGGTGGAGGTGACGCTTCCCCGGTTCGACGTCGACGGCGGCGTCCTGTCGCGGGGTGTACCGGCGGCCCGGGTGGGCGGGGAACTGGTCACCACCGTGTTCGACCTGCTGCTCGCGCAGTACGGGGTGGCGCGACCGGGACTGCCCGGCGTGTGGCCGCGCGGCTACGACGACGCGGAGCAGCCGTACACGCCCGCGTGGCAGGAGGCCCACACCGGCGTCCCCGCCCGCCGGGCCACCCGGATCGCCCGCGAGTTCGCCGACACCGCCGCGGCCTCCGGTGGCCGCGCCATGATCGTGCTGGGGGCCGGCACCAACCACTGGTTCCACGGCGACACGATGTACCGCGCGTTCCTGACCCTGCTGCTGTTGACCGGGTGCCAGGGCGTCAACGGCGGCGGCTGGGCCCACTACGTGGGGCAGGAGAAGTGCCGCACCCAGGCGGGATGGGCGGCGTACGCGTCCGGAATGGACTGGAGCCGGCCGCCCAGGTTCATGGCGGGCACCTCGTACTGGTACCTGCACACCGACCAGTGGCGGTACGACACCTACGACGCTTCGGCGCTGGCGTCACCGGTCCACCCCGACGCCATGTCCGGTCGCCATACCGCCGACCTGGTGGCGGCGTCGGCCCGGATGGGCTGGATGCCGTCGTATCCCACGTTCGACCGTAATCCGCTGGAACTGGCCGCCGAGGCCCGCCACGCCGGACGCGGCGTCGAGGAGCACGTCGCGACCGAACTGCGGGACGGACGGCTCCGGTTCGCCACCGACGACCCCGACGACCCGCACAACTGGCCCCGGGTCCTGACGGTGTGGCGCGCGAATCTGCTGGGTTCCTCCGCCAAGGGCGACGAGTACTTCCTGAAGCACCTGTTGGGCACCGATCACGCCGTGCAGGGGGCGGAGGCCGGCCCGGCGCACCGCCCCAAGACGGTCCGGTGGCGGGACGAGGCGCCGACCGGGAAGCTCGATCTGCTGCTGTCGATCGACTTCCGGATGACCAGCACGACTCTGTTGTCGGACATCGTGTTGCCCGCGGCCACCTGGTACGAGAAGCACGACCTCTCCACCACCGACATGCACCCGTTCGTCCACGCGTTCAACCCGGCCATCGACCCGCCGTGGCAGGCCCGCACCGACTTCGAGGCGTTCAAGGGGCTCGCGGAGGTGTTCAGCCGACTCGCCGTCGACCACCTCGGCACCGTCACCGACATCGTGGCCGTCCCCGCCCAGCACGACACACCCGGTGAACTCGCCCAACCGGGCGGGACCGCCCCGGACTGGCGGGCCACCGGCGACACGCCCGTGCCCGGCAGGACGATGCCCGCGTTGGTGGTGGTGGAACGGGACTACCGCGAGATCGCGGCGAAGCTGACCGCCCTGGGACCGTTGACCGAGGAGGCGGGCCTGCCCGTGAAGGGCGTGAAGTTCACACCCGACGAGGAGATCCGCTGGCTCGCCGCGCGCAACGGGACCGCCGAGACCGGTGTCGCCCGGGGTCGTCCCCTCATCGACACCGACGTCAAGGCGTGCGAGGTCATCCTCGCCCTGTCGGGCACCAGCAACGGCAGACTCGCCGCGCAGGGGTTCCGGCGGCTCGCCGAACGGACGGGAACCGACTTCTCCGAGCTCATCGGAGCCGCCGCCGAGCGGCGGGTCGTGTTCTCCGACACCCAGGCCCGGCCCACACCGGTCGGTCCGAGCCCGGAGTGGTCCGGGAAGGAGTCGCCGCAGCGGCGGTACTCGCCGTTCACGATCAACGTGGAACACGACAAGCCGTGGCACACGCTGACCGGCCGCCAGCACTTCTACCTGGACCACGACTGGATGAGACTGTTCGGCGAGTCGCTGCCGGTGTACCGGCCGCCGCTGAACATCACGGCGCTGTTCGGTGAGCCCGAACTCGGCCCCACCGGGGAGAGGTCGGTGACGGTGCGGTACCTCACCCCGCACTCCAAGTGGTCGATCCACTCCGAGTACCAGGACAACCTGATGATGCTGACCCTGTCCCGGGGCGGCCCGACACTGTGGATGAGTCCACAGGACGCGCGGATCATCGGCGCGGTGGACAACGACTGGGTGGAGGCCGTCAACCGCAACGGCGTGGTCGCCGCCCGGCTGGTCGTGTCGCACCGGATGCCCACCGGGACGGTGTACATGTACCACGCCCAGGAGCGGGTCATCGACGTGCCGAAGACCGACACCACCGGCAGGCGCGGCGGCATCCACAACTCGCTGACCCGCCTGCTCGTGAAACCGACCCACCTGATCGGCGGCTACGCGCAACAGTCCTACGCGTTCAACTACATCGGGCCGACCGGCAACCAGCGCGACGAGGTCACCGTGGTCCGCAAGCGCCGCACCGGAGTGAGGTACTGAGATGGCAGAGCAGCGACGCCCCGTCGGGCGGGTGATGGCCCAGGTCGCCATGGTGATGAACCTCGACAAGTGCATCGGATGCCACACCTGCTCGGTCACCTGCAAACAGGCGTGGACCAACCGCACCGGCGTCGAGTACGTCTGGTTCAACAACGTCGAGACGCGCCCCGGGCAGGGCTACCCGCGACGCTACGAGGACCAGGAGACCTGGCAGGGCGGTTGGCGGCGCACCCGGGGCGGGCGGCTGCGGCTGCGCTCCGGCGGGCGGTTGCGGAAACTCGCCACCATCTTCGCCAACCCGCGGCTGCCGTCGCTTCAGGACTACTACGAGCCGTGGACGTACGACTACGAGAACCTGATGACGGCACCACTGGGCGACGACATGCCGGTGGCCGAGCCCAGGTCGCTCATCACGGGACGGCCGACGTCGATCACGTGGAGCGCCAACTGGGACGACGACCTCGGCGGCGGCCCGGACCTGACCGCGTCCGACCCGGTGGTGCAGCGGCTCGGCGACCGGATCAAGCTCGACTTCGAGCGGACGTTCATGTTCTACCTGCCCCGCATCTGCGAACACTGCCTGAACCCGTCGTGCGTGGCGAGCTGCCCCAGCGGCGCGATGTACAAGCGCGCGGAGGACGGCATCGTGCTGGTCGACCAGGACCGCTGCCGGGGCTGGCGGATGTGCGTGACCGGGTGCCCGTACAAGAAGGTGTACTTCAACCACAAGACCGGCAAGGCCGAGAAGTGCACGTTGTGCTATCCCCGCGTCGAGGTGGGCATGCCGACCGTGTGCTCGGAGACCTGCGTCGGGCGACTGCGGTACCTGGGCGTCGTCCTCTACGACGTCGACCGGGTCGGTGCCGCCGCCGCGGTGCCCGACCCGCGCGACCTGTACGAGTCGCAGCTGGACGTGCTGCTGGATCCGGCGGACCCGGAGGTGAGACGGGCGGCGGCCCGTGACGGCATCCCGCCGCACTGGATCGAGGCGGCGGTCCGGTCACCGGTGCATCAGCTGATAAGCCGGTTCCGGGTCGCGTTGCCGCTGCATCCGGAGTACCGGACCATGCCGATGGTCTGGTACATACCGCCGTTGTCGCCCGTGGTGGACGCCCTCGGCGAGACCGGGCACGACGGGGAGGACGTGGGCAACCTGTTCGGGGCGATCGACACACTCCGCATCCCGGTGGAGTACCTGGCCGAACTGTTCACCGCGGGCGACCCGGAGCCGGTCACGGCGGCGCTGCGCCGGCTGGCCGCGATGCGTTCACACATGCGGGCGGTCAACCTGGGCGAACCGCCCGATCCCGGGATCGCCGAGTCGGTGGGCTTCGACGCGGAGGAGATCCAGCGGATGTACCGGCTGCTGGCGATCGCCAAGTACGACGAGCGTTACGTCATCCCCACCGCGTACGGCGTCGACGACGCCGACCGGGGTGTCATCGAGGAGATCGGCTGCAGTCTCGACTACGACGGCGGTCCCGGCATGTCGCCGGTGAACCACTCCGCGGGCCTCGGCGAGGCGTCGGGGCGCACGACACCGGCCACGGTGGAGAACTTCCACGCCCTGCGGGTGCGGCAGAGCAGCGACCGGCGCGGCGACCTCTCGGGGAGGGTCAACCTGCTGAACTGGGACGGCAACGGCCGCCCTCGGGGCCTGTTCCCCGACCGGGGCGACGATTCGCCGAAGGAGCGGTCGTGAGCGCCGACGCCGGGGTGATCCGGCACGCCGCCGGGATGCTGCTCGCCTATCCGGACCGGGCCGCCCGCGACCGGTTGCCGTTGGTCGCGGCGGCGCTGGCCGAACAGCCGCGCAGCCGGGTCCGGACCGATCTGATCCGGTTCACCGAGGAGCTGGCGGCGGCCGACCCGTCGGCGGCGGCCGCCGAGTACGTGGAGACCTTCGACCTGCGGCGGCGACGCAGCCTGCACCTGACCTACTACTCCGACGGCGACACCCGCCGCAGGGGTGGGGCACTGGCGGCGGTCAAGGGAGTGATCCGGGAGGCGGGTTGGGTTCCGCCCGTGGACGAGTTGCCCGATCACCTGGCGGTGCTCTGCGAGTTCGCCGCGCGGGACCCGGACCGGGGTGTGCGGTTGCTGGTGGAGTTGCGTCCCGGGCTGGAGCTGCTGCGAGAGGCGTTGCGGGAGGCCGGATCCCGGTACCTGGTCGTCGTCGACGCGGTCCGGGGCACCCTGCCGGCCGGGGACGCGACACTGGCGGAGCGGGTGCGTCGGCTGGCCGGGGAGGGTCCCGCTCGCGAATCGGTCGGGCTGTCGGGTTACGGGGGCGCCGTGCCGTTGGGGATGCCGACCACGGCGCGAGGGGGTGCGCGGTGAGTGAGGGGTCCTGGCTGCTGTGGGGCGTGTTGCCGTACGTGGTCCTGGCCGTCTTCATAGGGGGGACGGTCTGGCGGTACCGCTACGACCGGTTCGGCTGGACGACACGGTCCTCGCAGTTGTACGAGTCGAGGCTGCTGCGCATCGCGAGCCCGGTGTTCCACTTCGGGATCCTGGTGGTGATCGTCGGTCACGTGATCGGGCTGCTCATCCCGGAGAGCTGGACCCGGGCGGCCGGGCTGTCCGACACCGCGTATCACGTCGTCGCCCTCGGACTCGGGTTGGTGGCCGGCGTGTGCACGCTCGCCGGGATCTCGCTGCTCATATGGCGGCGACGCACCGTGGGACCGGTGTTCTCGGCGACCACCCGCAACGACAAGCTCATGTACCTGGTGCTGGTCACGGCCATCCTGGCGGGTCTGGCCACCACGCTGCTGTCGGGCATCGGTGAACTGACCGGCCGGCCGCAGACCGACTACCGTCAGACCGTGTCGGTGTGGTTCCGAAGTATCTGGGTCCTGCGACCGGACGTCGAGGCGATGTCGGCGGCGGCGACCTCGTTCAAGGTGCACGTCCTGACCGGTCTGGCGTTGTTCGCTCTGTTCCCGTTCACCCGGCTGGTCCACGCCTTCAGCGCTCCGGTCGGCTACCTGTTCAGGCCGTACATCGTGTACCGGACCAGGGACACGGGTACCGCGGCGGCCCGCAGACCGGTCCCGCGCGGTTGGTGACCTCCGCTCCCGGATGCGACCGGCCGAATGCGAAGCCGGACCTTGAACCGCCTTAAGCCGGCTTAAGGTGACTTAAGGTGCCATTCAGGCAAACCGGTCTAGGCTCGAAGTATGGGGCGGAGGTTGGAGGCCCCCTCGGCAAGGCGACACGGGAGCCCGAGACGGCGGAACATCCAGGACGCGACAGGGGACGCGCGGCGGATGGCACCCCGGCGGGAGTCGGTGGTGGGGATGTCGGGACGCGCGGATCAGAAAGCGTCCGGGCGGTCGTCGGAGTCCGGTACCGATCCGGACCGGCGGCGTGTGTGGCGCGGTGGCTGCTCGGCGGACACATCCGGGGGGACATGTCCGCCGACAGCAGCTTCGGGCCGCGCTAACCGGTGGGTCGGTTCCCGCAGCAGTGACTGCGCGGGGCGGCACAGCGAGCAGGCGCTGAACCCGAGTTCGACGGCCTCGTAGGCCGGGAGGGGCTCGGCGTCGCGCCCGATCAGGTGGACACAGCCGCCGAGGTGGAAACGCGGGCGACCGTCGACGACCATCACCTCGGCGTCCATCCGCATCAGCGCGGCGGCCTCCACACTCGACATCGGCACCTCGGCCGGTTCGTCGGCCGGGACCAGGCTCGTGTCGACGTCGATGTCGATGAACTCGTCACGAGACGTCTTCGAGCCCTCACCACGGCCGTCGACGGCCGGGAACTCGCCGGTGTCGTAACGGTTCCGGCGTCGTCCACCCGTACGCAACCGTTCGTTGGTCTCGTCCGGGGAGAATTCCTCACGATCGTGTCGACCGCTCGCAGACCTGTCAGGCTTGTTGCGGGAACCCACGTACAAGCAGACCGCCGCGACCAGGCTGGCCACGATCGTCCCGATCAGGAATGAGTCATTGCCGTTGGCGAGCCCGACGATCAGGAATCCGGCTCCGGCAACCAAGAGCAGTAAACTACCGACGATCATGATGTGCATCAACCCCCACATAGACGATGTTGGCGGTGCGGCGCCTCGGCGGAGACACACACCCTACGGCACCCTCGTGACGGCGCTCACGCGAGATCACGCGGAACCTTACACCTAACACAACGTCCCAGCGGCGATTGGGTTACTGCGCCCTATCAGCGCATCACGTCGGCCGGTGCCCCCGCCAGCATGGGGTTTCCGGCACCGCCGCGGATCTCCGGGTGGACCTCGGCGTCGCCCTCGATGACTCCCTCGCCGCGACCGGTGAGGTCGCGCAACTGGCTCTCCAGGTATGCCTTCAGGCGGGTGCGGTACTGACGCTCGAAGGTCTTGAGCTCCTCGATGTGCTTGTGCAGCGCGGAGCGCTTCGCCTCCAGCTTGCCCATGACCTCCTGGTGCTGCTTCTTGGCCTCACGCTCCAGGGTGTCGGCCTGCGCGCGCGCCTGGCTCACCATCTCCTCGGCCTGGGTGCGCGCCTCGGTCAGTACCGTGTCGGCCTCGCTGCGGGCGCTGTCCAGCGCCTCGTCGGCGGTCCGCTGCGCGACCATCAGGAGCCGCAGCGCCTGCTGCTCGCCACCTTCGGATCCGCCCTGCGCGCCGGCGCCGTTGCGGCGGAACTCCTCGAGTTCGGCCTCGGCCGCCATGGCGGCCTGCTCCGCGACGTTCTTCTCACGCTGGAGACGTTCGAGCTCTCCGAGCAGCTCGGCGTGCTCGCCCACTCCTGCGGGGGCGCCTGACAGCAGTTGCTCGTTCTGCGCACGTAGCTTGTTGTTGAATTCGATGAGACGCTCCAGCTCTCGCTCCACCTCATCGAGAAAGTTGTCGACTTCATCCTCGTTGTAGCCACGGTTGCCGATCGGGGCCTTCTTGAACGAGATGCTGTGAATGTCGGCCGGGGTCAGCGGCATCGAAAACTCCTACACTTCGGTCCGCGGCCGGGAGTGACCGCTTTCGTATCGCCTGCCGTGGATGGTCTCCACAGACCTAGGGAAGGTACATCAAAGGCGCCACCACATAGGTCTTGAGCACTATGACAAATATCAACAGCACCACGAAGGCGAGGTCCAGCGCCACGTTACCAAGCCGTAGTGGAGGCATGAGGCGACGCAAGCCTTTCAGGGGGGGATCTGTGGCCGAAAAGACGACCTCCAACGTGATGGAGGCGGCACGACCGGGGTGCCAGCGGCGGGCGAACCGCATCACCATGCCCGCCACCAGCCGAGCCAGCATCAACAGGTAGAAAACGTACAGGGCCAGGTAGACAATCTGCCACAACGCCGTCACGGCTACCCGCTACCTCACTAACTCTGGTTGAAGAACCCGCCTTCGGCGATCTTCGCCTTGTCCTCGGCGGTCACCTGGATGTGCGCAGGTGACAGGAGGAACACCCTATTGGTGACCCGATCGAAACTACCACGCGTCCCGAACACCAGACCAGCCGCGAAGTCGACCAGCCGCTTGGCGTCGGACTCGTCCAGTTCGGACAGATTCATGATGACCGGGGTGCCGTCGCGGTACGCCTCACCGACCGTCCGCGCCTCGTTGTAGGTCGTGGGGTGCACCGTGGTGATCCGGTACTCGGGACTGTCGCTGACCAGCATCGGCCGCTCCCTGGTGGCCGGCTCGGGCGCCAGAGCCAGACTGTCCCGGGTCAACGGCGTGACCGAGGCAGGCTGACGGGAAAGCTGACGCACGGTGGCGCGATCACCACCGGAACGGTCGGTGCGCTCCAGTCGGCGCACTCGTGATTGACTACTGCGCTCGGCACGATCGTCGAACTCGTCGGAGTCGTCAAAGTCGTCGTATTGACGGTCCTCTTCGTCTTCGATCAAGCCGAGCCAGACGCCCGCCTTGCGCATCGCGCCCATCGACTCTGCTCCCTCCCGGCCTGGTGTCGCCCAAAACTACAGCGATGTTCTTCTTCGATCTAGCGCACAGGGTACCCGACATTCCGACGGGCTCCGAGCAATTTGCTGCCCAAACGGATCATTGTGGCACCACAGGAGATCGCCTCCGCGAAGTCCCCCGTCATGCCCGCCGACATCTCCGTCGCTTGTGGTGCGAGGCGTCTCACCTGGTCGGCGTGGTCGGCAAGACTCTCAAATGCCTTGATGGGTTGCCACTCGACGGGGGCCACCGCCATGACGCCGCGCAGTGACAGGTTCTCGGCGGCGAGCACCGACTCCACCAGGGCGTCGCGTTCGGCCGGTACGACGCCGCCCCGGGAGGGATCGCCGTCGAGACTGATCTGCACGAGCACGTCCAGGCGGCGGTCGCGGCGACGGCAGGCGTCGTCGAGCGCGGACACCAACGCCGCCCGGTCGACCGACTGCACGAGGTGCGCGTACTCCGCTACCGACCGCGCCTTGTTGCGCTGCAACCGGCCCACGAAGTGCCATCTCACCGGCACACCGAGGTCGGCGAGCTCCCGGGCCTTCTCCGACGCCTCCTGGTCCCGGTTCTCACCGAGGTCGGAAACGCCCAGGGCCGCCAGGTGGGCGGCGTCCTCGGCCGGGAAGTTCTTGGTGACCGCGACGAGCGTGACGTCCGAGGGGACCCGCCCGGCCGCGGCGCAGGCGGCGGCGATCTCCTCACGGGCCAGCCGCAACGACGCCGCGATCTCGTCACGGCGTCTCGGCTGGTCGGTCGGCGTCATCACTCGCGGATCAGGATCCGTTCTTGAGGAAGTCCGGGACGTCGACGTCGTCGAACAGCACCTTGCGGGGCGGCGGCGGGTTGGCGCCGGGCCGGGACATCGGCGTCGGCTCGCCCCCCACCGGGCTCGGATCGGCCGGTGGTTCCGGCGCGGACAGCCGGATCGGCTCGGGGATCTCGAAGGAGCTGTCCTCGGCGTCGAATCCGGCGGCGATGACGGTCACGCGGGCCTCGTCGCCGAGCGCGTCGTCGATGACCGCGCCGAAGATGATGTTGGCGTCGGCGTGGGCGCAGTCGCTGACGAGTTCGGCGGCGTCGTTGATCTCGAAGAGGCCCAGGTCGGAGCCGCCGGCGATCGACAGCAGGACGCCACGGGCACCCTCCATGCTCTGTTCCAGCAGGGGCGAGGCGATGGCGGCCTTCGCGGCCTCGACCGCGCGGTTCTCCCCACGGGCACTGCCGATGCCCATCAGCGCCGAACCGGCACCGCTCATGACGCTCTTGACGTCGGCGAAGTCGAGGTTGATCAGGCCGGGTGTGGTGATGAGGTCTGTGATGCCCTGGACACCGGACAACAACACCTGGTCGGCGAGCCGGAAGGCGTCCATCATGGTGATACCCCGGTCACCGGTCTGGAGCAGCCTGTCGTTGGGGATGACGATGAGGGTGTCGCACTCGTTGCGCAGCTCCTCGATGCCCTCCACCGCCTGGGTCTGGCGGCGCTTCCCCTCGAAGGTGAACGGCCGGGTCACCACACCGATCGTCAACGCGCCGAGCTTGCGGGCGATGTTGGCGATCACGGGCGCCCCGCCGGTGCCGGTGCCGCCGCCCTCTCCACAGGTGACGAAGACCATGTCGGCGCCCTTGAGAACCTCCTCGATCTCGTCGCGGTGGTCCTCGGCGGCCTTGGCGCCGACCTCGGGGTTGGCGCCGGCGCCCAGACCACGGGTGAGTTCACGGCCGACGTCCAGTTTGACGTCGGCGTCGCTCATCAACAGGGCCTGCGCGTCGGTGTTGATCGCGATGAACTCCACGCCCTTGAGTCCGGCCTCGATCATTCGGTTGACGGCGTTGACACCGCCGCCGCCGACACCAACGACCTTGATGACTGCCAGGTAGTTGTGCGGTGGTGTCATATCTCCCCTGTCCTTCCTCTGCTGGCCCGACGGCAGGAGGGGTCTGGTGTCCTCATGTCCGATCGCGACCTAGCCGACCCTGCGCGATCTATAAATATATTGTTGTCCGCAACGTATGACCTGTGCCCGGCCCGGCCACGGATGTGTTCCGGCGTGTCGCCGATCTGGATGATCAACCGTCCCGCATTCTCAGGTACACGCAACTCAACTTAGCTCACCGTGGGAACGTCTGGTGCGCTGACGTCGAAATGTCGTTCCGGCCGGGACAGCAGCGCGGTGGCCACCTGAGCCTTGCGGTCCGAATCGGAGGCGTCACCCCAAAATACCGTGCGCTCGTCCTCGAGCAGCAGGGTGATCCTGGTGGCGGCGGGGGCCGACACCTTGACCAGCAGCGATTCCAGCTCCGGAGTGAGCGCCGACAGTACGGTCAGGACCGCCACCGTGGCGGGGTCGGCACGGCCTGGATCATCCAATGTGGCCACCACGGTGCCCGAGGGGGCATCCTCGACGGTCCGGAACACGACCCCTGCGGCGTCCACCAGGGCGTAACCGTCCCCGGTCGGCACCGCCAACCGGGGTGTCCGTTCGGTGATCTCCACGACGACGGTGTGCGGCCAGTCCCTACCGACCTCGACCCGGGCGACCTCGGCGAGTTCGGCGACCCTCGCGGCGATCCCGTCGGCGTCGACGGCCAGCAGCGAGGTGCCGCGCGGGACCGCCGCGGCCTCCCGGACCTTGTCGGGGTCGGTGAAGGTCGCCCCGCGCACCTCGACGCGTTCCACCCCGAACGCCGGGGAGCCGTAACCGAGCCAGGTGACGAATCCGGCCAGCACCACCACGCCCAGCACGGTGAACACCAGCCAGCGTCGGCCGCCGCGCACCCGCGCGGTGAGGAGCCGCCACGTCCGGGGGCTCCTCGTCCTGGACTTCCTGGTTCCGGGCCGGGCCATGCGTCACTCCGCCAGTGCGGCCCGGATCTCGGCCGGCATGAGCGCGATCGGTGGTGCCCCCATGGTGACCACGACGTCACCCGGCCGGGTGATGTCGGCGACCAGTGGCGCGACCTGCGCCCAGTCGGAGACGAACCACTTGTGGTCGGCGGGCAGGGGTACCGCGAGCCACAGTGCCTCGCCGCCGTCGCCAGGCGGCAGTTCCTCACCGGGGCCGAACACCTCCATGACGACCGCGAGGTCGGCGATCGACAGAGCCCGGGCGATCTCGGTCCGGAAGTCGCGGGTGCGGTAGACCCGGTAGGGCTGGAACACCACGACCAGCCGCCCGGTCTCGCCGGTCAGTCCCTTGAGGGTGGTCAGGGCCGCGTTCATCGCGGTCGGGTGGTAGGCGTACTCGTCGTAGACCCTCACCCCCGCGACCGTGCCGGTCAGTTCAAAGCGCCGCCGGACCCCGGCGAAGCCGGACAGTCCCTTGCGGACGTCGTCGGGGTCGAGGCCCAGGTGTAGGCCGACGAGGACGGCGGCGGCACTGTTGAGACCGAGGTGGGCGCCGGGGACGGGAAGCCGGAACTCCCCCAGGTCGCGGCCCTCGAACTCGGCGCGGTACGTGACGCCGTCGTTGGACGAGGCCGGCGCGCTGATCCGCAGGTCGGCTCCGGGAACCGTGCCGTAGGTGAGGACGCGGCGTCCCTCGCCCGCCAGGCGAGCGCCGACCTCGGCGGCGGCCGGGTCGTCGGCGCACACGATGACGAGCCCGTCGGGCGTGACGCCCATCAGGAACTCGGCGAAGCCGTCCTTGAGGCCGTCCATGGACTCGTAGTTGTTGAGATGGTCGGCGTCGATGTTGGTGAGTACGGCGACGTCGGGCCGGTAACGCAGGAACGAGCGGTCGCTCTCGTCGGCCTCGATGACGAAGTGGTCACCGTGCCCGTGCTGGCCGCTGCGGCCGTCGGGTGACTCTCCGCCGTTGACGAAGGACGGCGCGAGTCCGCGATCGGTGAGCAGTTCGGTGATCATCGCGGTGGTCGTGGTCTTGCCGTGGGTGCCGGCGACGACGATCGAGTTCTTGCCGGTCATCGCGGCGGCCAACGCCTCGGAGCGGTGGTAGACGCGGATGCCGCGGCGGCGCGCCTCGACCAGCTCGACGTGGTCCTCGGGGGTCGCCGTCGACCGCACGAGCGTGTCGACGCCGTCCAGGTTGGCGGGGAGGTGCTCCCGGTGGACGGTGACGCCCAGTTTCGCCAGTTCCACCAGTGACGGCCAGTCGTGCAGTTCGCTTCCGGAGACGCGGAGGCCGCGCGTGGCGTACAGCCGGGCGAGCCCGCTCATGCCCACTCCCCCGACGCCGACGAACAGGACGTGGCCGAGGTCTTCGGCGGTCACTCCCTCGTCGATGGGCGATGTCAGTGTCATGCCCCGGCCACCGTCCTCAGTGTCAGTTCCCGTAGTGCCTCGTCACCGTCGCGCCGCCCGAACGCCGCCGCCGACGCACCCATGTGCTGGAGCCGGTGGGGGTCGGTGAGCAACGGGACGAGTTCGCGTTCCAGCCATTGCGGGGAGATGTCGGCGTCGTCGCAGAAGAGTCCACCGCCCGCGGCGACGACGGGTCCGGCCATCTTGTACTGCTCGCGGTTGCCCCACGGCAGCGGGACGTACACCGCGGGCAGGCCGACGGCGGCGACCTCGGCGCAGGTCATGGCGCCGCCGCGGCACAGCACCATGTCGGCGGCGGCGTAGCCGAGTTCCATCTCGCGCAGGAACGGCAGGGTCACGTAGGGGCCGCTGAGGTCGGCGGGGATCTCCACGGGTTCGTCGCGGCGGGCGCCGATGACGTGCAGGACCTGGCCGCCGGCGGCGGTGATGGCCTTGCCGGCGCCGGCGACGGCCTGGTTGATGGAGTTGGCACCCTGGGAGCCGCTGAACACCAGCAGGGTCGGCCGGTGGGGGTCGAGTCCGAAGTGGGCTCTGGCCTGGGCGCGGAGTGCGGCGCGGTCGAGGCGGGAGATCGAGGTGCGCAGCGGGACGCCGGTGACGGTGCCGTGCTTGAGCGCGGGAACGGTCTGCGGCAGGTGTGGGAAGCCCAGGGCGAGCTGGTGGTCGAAGCGCATTCCGAGCCGGTTGGCGACGCCCGGCGGGTCGTTGAACTCGAAGATGATCATGGGGGTCTTGCGCCGCCACGCCGCCAGGTAGGCGGGCACCGCGACGTATCCGCCGAAGCCGATCACGATGTCGGCCTCGACCTCGTCGCAGATCGCCTTGGTGACCTTGGTGGCGCGCATCATGCGCGGCCCGGTCTTGACCAGGTCCAGGTTGACCTTGCGGGGTAGCTGGTGGGCCGGGACGATCCGCAGGTCGTATCCGGCCGGCGGGATGAGGTCGTTCTCCAGGCCCTTGTCGGTTCCCAGGCAGGTGATCCGGATGCCGGGATCGTGTCGCCTCAGGCAGTCGGCGAACGCCAGCAGCGGGTAGATGTGGCCACCCGTGCCGCCGCCGGCGAGCACTACCGATCGCAGCTGACTCAAGTCTCGTCACTCCTTGTCGCTCGGGTCTTCCCGGATCGCCCGGTGGTGCGGGGACGGGGTGGTACGGGCGCCCACAGCAGTCGTGTCCAGCGTCCCGGGTTGCGGGCACGCAGCGCCCTGGCGGCGTCGGGTTCGGCACGCGCGAACGAGGCGAGCATGCCGATGGCGCCGAGGACGACGACCAGTGCGGTGCCGCCGTCGGAGATCAACGGTAGCGGGAGCCCGGTGATGGGGATCAGGCCCACCACGCCTCCGATGTTGATCATGGCCTGTACCGAGATCCAGGTGGTGAGTCCGGCCGCCGCCAGCCTCCGGAACGGGTCGTCCACCCGGTTGGCGATGCGGAATCCGGAGTAGGACAGCACCATGAACAGCACCAGGATCACGACACAGCCGACCACGCCCAGTTCCTCGGCGATCAACGCGAAGATGAAGTCGTTGTGTCCGTTGGGGAGCCATTCCCACTTCTGGCGGCTCTCCCCCAGCCCGACGCCGAACCAGCCGCCGGTGGCGATCGCGTAGTAGCCCTGCACGGCCTGGTATCCCCAACCGTCGGCGTACTGCTCGGGGTTGGAGAACGACACCAGCCGTTCGAGCCGGTAACTGGCGACCAGGATCAGCACCAGCACACCGGCCAACGCCATCCCCGCCATCGCGCCGAAGACCCGCAGCCGGACTCCGGCGGTCCACAGCAGCCCGAAGAACATCGCCACCAGGCACAGCATGGTGCCCAGGTCGGTGTAGCCGACCAGTAGGAACACCACGGCCGCGACCGGGAACAGCGGGACGGCCAGTTCCCGCCACAGCCCGATCTTGGGGCCCGCACGGGTCAGGACCGCCGACACGTAGAGCAGGAACGCGAACTTCATGATCTCGGACGGCTGGAACTGGAACTGGCCGATGGTGATCCAGTGGCCGCTGTCGGTTCCCAGGCCGCCGGACTCGTCACCGGCCGGCATGATCGCGACGACGACCAGGAAGAATCCGGCGACGATCATGAGGGGCCGGCCCGCGCGCCGGTACAACCGCACCGGCATCCGCTGCGCCAACCAGAACGTCACCAGCCCGATCAGCGCCCACAGGCTCTGCCGCATGATGTCGGAGAAGGCGTTGCCGTCCTCTTCGTACGCCTTGACCATGGTCGCGGAGAAGACCATGACCAGCCCGATGAGCAGTAGCAGACCCGCCGAGGCCAGCAGCAGGAAGTAGGAGGCCAGCGGGCGGTCCAGCAGGCCCCGCAGCGTGGCGAACCCGGTCCGCGGCCGTCGGGTCAGCGTGGTCATCGCGATTGTGCCGCCGCCAGGGCCGCGACGGCGTCGGCGAATCGCCGCCCCCGGTCCTCGTATCCGGTGAACATGTCGTAGGACGCGGCGGCCGGTGACAACAGCACGACGTCGCCGGGTTCGGCCAGTCCGGCCGCGGCGGCAACCACCTCGGTCATGGCTTCATGATCGTCGCGGTCGACCCGGATGACCGGGACGCCGGGCGCGTGTCGCGCCAGGGAGGCGGCGATGACCGCGCGGTCGGTGCCCAGCAGCACGGCGCCGCGCAGCCGGTCGGCGGCCCGGGCGACCAGCGGGTCGACGTCGACGCCCTTGAGCTGACCGCCGGCGATCCAGATGATGCGCCGGTACGAGTCCACGGCGGCGGCGGTGGCGTGCGGGTTGGTCCCCTTGCTGTCGTCGATGTAGCGGACTCCGGCGACGGTCCCGACGAGCACGTTGCGGTGGGGTTGCGGCTGGTAGGCGGCGAGCCCGGCGGCCACCGCCTCCACCGGTACGCCGAACCTGCGGGCGACCGCGGCGGCGGCCAGCGCGTTGGCGACGTGGTGCCGGCCGGCCGGGCGGATCGCCTTGGCCGGTACCAGCGGGACCGGTTCGTCACCGGTGTGGTCGACGAGGGTCTCGTCGATGACGCCGAAGCCGCCGCGGGGCGGGGGGCCGAGGGTGAATCCGACGTGTTCGCCGGGTGCGGCGGCCAGCAGGCCCGCGACCACCGGGTCGTCCAGGTTGCCGACGGCGACGCCGCCGCGCCAGATGCGGGTCTTGGCCCTGACGTACTCGGCCATGCCGCCGTGGTAACTGAGGTGGTCGGCGTCGAGGTTGAGCAGTACGCCGTATTCGGGGGCGAGCCGGTCGGCCCACTCCAGTTGTTGGCTCGACAGTTCCACGACGAGGGCGTCGTAGTCGGCGGTGACGGCGTCCACGAGCGGGGTGCCGATGTTGCCGAGCGCGTCGGTGTGGACGCCGGCCGCCTTCAGAACGGCGGCCAGCATGGTGACGGTGGTGGTCTTGCCGTTGGTGCCGGTGACGGCCAGCCAGGGCGCGGCGTCGGCGGGCCGGAGCCGCCACGCCAGTTCGGGTTCGCTGTAGACGGGTTTCCCGAGGGCCGCCGCGGTGGTGGGCAGCCAGTGGTGGGGGGCGAATCCGGGTGAGACGACGACCTCGTCGGCCTGCGCGATCACCGCTTCGGGGAGGGTGTCGCCGGTGTGGACGGCCTCGACGAGGTCGGCGAGCCCGGTGAGGGTGTCGGACGGGTCGCGGTCGTAGACGACCACGTCGTGGCCGCGCGCGGCCAGTGCCCGCGCCGCCGCCGCGCCCGCGACCCGGGCGCCCGCCACCAGGTATCGGGTCACTATCCGGCCACCTGGAGGAAGTCGGCGTAGAACAGGCCGATGCCGATGGCGACACCGATGCCCGCGACGATCCAGAAACGGACGACGATGTTGACCTCGCTCCAGCCCGCGAGTTCGAAGTGGTGCTGCAAGGGCGCCATCCGGAAGACTCGGCGTTTGGTGGTCTTGTACGAGATTACCTGGATGATGACCGAGAACGTGATGATGACGAACAACGCGCCGATGATCGGCAGGAGCATGATCGTCTTGGTGGAGAGGGCGAGGCCGCCGATGAGGCCGCCGAGGCCGAGCGCGCCGGTGTCGCCCATGAAGATCTGCGCCGGGGAGGTGTTCCACCACAGGAAGCCGAAGCACGCTCCGGCGGCGGCCCCGGCGATGAGTGCGATCTCCAACGGGTCCCGGATCTCGTAGCAGTACAGGTCGGACGGCGGGTTGGGGCTGTAGCACCAGTGCCGGTACTGCCAGAAAGCGATCATGATGTAGGCGGCCAGCGCCATGATGGACGCGCCGGTGGCCAGGCCGTCGAGGCCGTCGGTGAGGTTGACGCCGTTGGAGGTGGCGATGACGACGAAGACGAACATGATGACCGCGCCCACCTTGGACAGTTGCGCCCAGTCGATGTCGCGGACGAACGACAGGTGGTCGCTGGCGACGGTCATCCCGACCGAGCCCTCGTAGTTGAGGGCCATGTAGCCGAATCCGGCCGCCACGATGATCTGTCCGAACAGTTTGGCCCGTTTGTTCAGGCCCCCGGAGTTCTTGCGGCGGATCTTGAGGAAGTCGTCGATGAAGCCGACGAGCCCCATGCACACGAACAGGCCGATCAGGACGATGCCGGTCGCGGTGAAGCCCTGTGGCCGGTTGTAGCCCTCGGGGAGTGCGATGAGGACGGCGTGTCCGGCCAGATAGGCCAGCACCGTCGCCAGGATGAACACGACACCGCCCATGGTGGGGGTGCCCTGCTTGGTGAGGTGGGTCTGCGGTCCGTCGGTGCGGATCGGCTGACCGGCTTTCAACCTGCGGAAGCCCTTGACCGCCAAGGGGGTGAAGAACAGGGAGATCGTGAATGCCACGAATGCGGCGACGATGACCGCCCTCATGCGTGGGCCTCCTTCGTCAGGGTATGGGTGCTACGAAGATAGTCGGCGACCCGCCAGGTGCGGTATCGAGACGCCTTGATGAGCACCGTGTCACCCGGACGTGACAGTTCGTCGAGGAGGGCGATGGCCTCGTCCTGGTCGGCGGCGACCTCGGTGGCGACGCCGCATGCCGCGGCACCTGCGGCGATGCGCTCCGCGACGGCCTCCACGACGATGACGAGTTCGGCACCCGCCTCGGCGGCCAGCCTGCCGACCTCCTCGTGGGCGGCGGTCTCGGAGTCGCCGAGTTCGGCCATGTAGCCGAGGACCGCGACCTTGCGCCGGCCGCGGCCGACCTCGGTCAGGCCCGCCAGTGCCGCCGCCATGGAGGCCGGGTTGGCGTTGTAGCTGTCGTCGATGACGGTGATGCCGTCGGACTCCCTGGTGAAGACGTCCATGCGGCGGCCGGAGCGGGCGCGGACCTCGCCCAGGGCGGCGGCGATGTCGCCCGGTGCCATGCCGAGCCGGTCGCCGACGGCGGCGACGGCCAGGGCGTTGGACATCTGGTGGGCACCGTGGACGGCGAGCCGGACCGGGGCGTCGCCGCTCGGGGTGTGGAGGGTGAACGAGAACCGGCCCTCCTGCGACTCCGGGTCGCTCGCGTGGACGGGCGCGTCCGGGTCGGAGGTGGAGTACGTGACGACGTCGCCGCGACTGACCGAGGCCATCGCCGCGACCCGGGCGTCGTCGCCGTTGAGGACGACGGTGCCGCCGGCGGGTACGGCCGCGGCCAGTTCCGACTTGGCGACGGCGATGGCGTCGGCGGATCCGAACTCGCCGATGTGCGCGGTGCCGACGTTGAGGACCACGGCGACGTCGACCGGCGCGATGTCGCACAGGTACGCGATGTGCCCGATGCCGCGGGCGCCCATCTCCAGCACGAGGTAGCGGGTGTCGGCGTCCACCCGGCAGACGGTGTACGGCAGGCCGAGCTCGTTGTTGAGGTTGCCCTCGGGGGCGACGGTCGGTCCGAGGCGTTCACACAGTTGGGCGAGCATGTCCTTGGTGGACGTCTTGCCCGAGGATCCCGTGACGCCGACGACGGTGAGGTCGGGGCTGCGGTCGACGACCTCACGGGCGAGGCGTCCCAGCGCGGTGAGCACGTCGGGCACGACGACGGCGGGACCGTCGACCTCACGTGAACCGAGCACGGCGACGGCTCCGGCCTCGAACGCCTGCGGCGCGTAGTCGTGCCCGTCGGCGTTCTCGCCGGTGAACGCCACGAACAGGCCGCCGGGTGCGGCCTTGCGGGAGTCGTGTTCGACCGGCCCGGTGACGCGTGTGCCGGGGTCCGCCGGCCCGGTCAGTCGCCCGCCGACCGCCTCGGCGATCTCGGCCAGGGTCATGACTATCACTGATGGCTCCTCACGGTCCGGTGCGCTCGACGGGCGCTCGGCTTTCGGCGGTCGGTGCGGTTCAGGCCCCGGCCGCGGCCCGCAACGCCTCGGCCAGGATCCGCCTGTCGTCGAAGGGCACCGTACGGTCGGCCAACTCCTGGCCCGATTCGTGGCCTTTGCCGAGCAGCGCGATCGTATCGCCCGGCCGGGCGAGGCCGACCGCCTCGTCCACCGCTTCGGCGCGGCCCGCCACGTCCAGGTACGGGGTGTCGCGTACGCCCGCCAGCACGCCGGCCCGGATGGCGGCGGGGTCCTCGCTGCGCGGGTTGTCGTCGGTGACGATGACCAGGTCCGCCAGGTTGGCCGCCGCCGCGCCCATGATGGGCCGTTTACCGGTGTCGCGGTCGCCGCCGGCCCCCAGTACGGCGATGATCCTGCCGGGTGTGATGGGTCGCAACGCCTGGAGGACCGCGGTGATCGCGTCGGGTTTGTGGGCGTAGTCGACGACGCCGCGGACCGGTCCGTCGCCCGACACCAGTTCCATCCGGCCCGGGATGCCGGGGCAGGCGGCGACACCGGCGACGGCGGTGGCGGCGTCGACGCCGACGGCGTCGAGGGCGGCGTAGGCCAGCAACGCGTTGGCGACGTTGTGGCGGCCGGGCAGTCGCACCGATCCGGCGTGGGTGCCGCCGTGGGGGGAGTGGACGGTGAAGGACTGGTCGAAGCCCTCGCCGGTGATGTCGGAGGCCCACCAGTCGGCGGTGGACTCGCCCACGGAGTAGGTGACGGTGTCGGGTCCGATGAGTCGTTCGGTGGCGGGTTCGTCGAGGTTGATGATCTCGGTGTCGCTGCGGCCGTCGAAGAGCATGGCCTTGGCGGCGAAGTAGTCCTCGACGTCGGGGTGGAAGTCGAGGTGGTCCAGCCCGAACATGGTGAAGCCGCCCGCGTCGAACCGGATGCCGTCGGCCCGGTGCAGGGCCAGCGCGTGACTGGACACCTCCATAACGATGTCGGTGACGCCCTGTTCCCGCGCGTAGGCGAACAGCGCCTGGAGTTCGGGGGCCTCGGGTGTGGTGCGTTCGGAGACTATGGTCTCGTCCCCGACGCGGGTCTCGACGGTGCCGATCAGCCCGGTGCGTCGTCCGGCGGCGCGCAGCCCGGACTCCACCAGGTACGCCGTGGAGGTCTTGCCGTTGGTGCCGGTGATGCCGATGATCCGCAGGTGGGCGGTGGGGTCTCCGTAGACCTGCGCGGCCACGGGGCCGACGGCGGCGCGCGGCGAGTGGACCACCAGGCACGGCAGGCCGTGCTCGGCGGCGGTCTTGGCTCCCACCTCGTCGGTCAGGACGGCGACGGCGCCGCGTGAGACGGCCTCGGGCAGGTACTGCGCGCCGTGGCTGCGGCTGCCCGGCAGCGCGGCGTAGAGGTCGCCGGGGAGGACCCGGGCGGACGCCAGCGAGACGCCGGTCACCCGGACATCGGATTCGACGGACACCGACAGTGACGCGGCCAGGTCGGCCAGTGATGTCGGGCTGACCTGCGCGGGACGTGGGAAACCAAGCACCCGGCGACGATATCGCGCCGGGCCGGGCGGGAACCGGCATCCGCCGGTTTCACCCGCCGGGGGCGTCACCGATCCACAACCGGATAGAACGTTGTCAATGGGCTCGGGTCGGCGTCCATGGACGATTCCGTGACGTTTCTGGTTTTCAGGGGTTCCCAAGGACCTGTCCGCGGGTGTATATAAATGCTCTACAACACCGGCATCCCGATTGACACCGGAAGAGGAACCCACAATGCCTGAGTTCGAATTCGGCCTTTTAGGAGCACTCACCGCACGAGTCAACGGCCACGACGCACCGCTCGGCGGTTTGAAACCACGACGGATGTTGGCGACATTCCTCTTGACCCCGGGCGAACAACTGCCGCTCGACAGGTTCATGGACGTCGTCTGGGGTGCTCAGCCTCCCAAGTCCGCCAGCGCCAACCTGTATTCCTACGTCACCGTGCTGCGGCGCGCCCTGCACGGCCGGCTCAACCGGTTGCGCAGCGGATACGTCCTGCACGTCAAGCCCGGCGAACTCGACGTCCAGGTGTTCACCGATCTGCTCGCGCAAGCCCGGCACGACGCGAGCCAGGGACACGTCGCCGAGGCGATCGCCGTGTACGACCGCGCCCTGAAACTCTGGCGTGGTGAACCTCTGGCGGATATCAAGGGTCCGCCGCCGTGGATTCCATATATCCAGAAGCTCATTGACACCCGGCTCGACGCGCTTGAGGAACGCGCCGTTCTCTACGTCCATAACGGACAGCACGCCGACGCCATCGGCGAACTCCGCGGCCTCATCGCCGAGCATCCGCTGCGGGAGAGTCTGTGGCGTCAACTCATGACCGCGCAGTCGAGTGCCGGTCAGCGCGCCGAGGCCATCGACACCTACGGCAGGCTGCGCGCCACGCTGGCGGACGAACTGGGCATCGAGCCCAGCGAGGAGTCGCAGCAGGTGCACCGGCGGCTGCTGGGAGCGCCCACCGCGCGGGCGAGGCACACCGACGTGCGCACGGCCGAACTGCGGCGGACCTGCACCGAGCGGCAGGCGGTCGTGGAGGCGGCGGTGGCGAAGCTGCCTGCGAGCCCGTTCGCGATGACGACGACCGGTCTGGCCTCGCCCAGGGTTCCGGCACCACCGGATCCGTTGACGTGGCTGGCCGACAACTGCGAGGACATCATGGCGCTGGTCCGTCAGGCCGCGACGGCCGGTCTGGCGTCGTCGGCGTGGCGGTTGTCGGCGGCCCTGGTGCCGTATCTGGACTTCAAGATCCGCCTGGACGACTGGCGGCGCTGCGCGCGGATCGCGTTGGTCGCGGCCCGCAAGTGCGGCGACACCGAGGGTGAGGCGACGATGCTCCGCGGCCTGGGGCAGTGGCACATCTACACCGACGACTTCCCGGGCGCTCACGAGTGTTTCGACGTCGCGAGGGTGCTGGCCCGGGCGTTGGGCAACGACCGCGAGGCGGCGTTGGCGGTGTGTGGTCTCGGTGCGGTCGCCAGGTTCACCGGGGACAACGCCGAGGCCGCGTCGCTGTTCAGGGACGCCGCCGAGCAGTTGCAGGGGATCGGCGACCCGTTCGGCGAGGGTTACGCCCGGTGGGCGTTGGCGGGGACCTTCCTGTCACTGGACAACCTGACCGGGGCGCGCAGCGAGTTGGAGCAGGCGTTGCGGCTGGCGGTCGACTCCCAGGACCGGCACCGTGAGGCTCACGTGCGGCAGCGGTTCGGTTCACTGCACCGGGCGTGTGGTGACGAGACCGCCGCGGTGTCGTCCCTGGAGGCGGCCCTTGAGATATTCACGTCCATCGACGACGACGCCGGGGTCAAGGAGGTGGTCGCGGCGTTGAACGAGTAAGGCGGTGGCGGACCCGCGTCGATCGGGTCCGCCGGCGGGATCTAGTCTGGCGCTGGTCGTCACCACCAGCGCCCCACACCGTGTGGCGGGGGCGGCCACCGCTGAGTCGCCCGGTGACGGGCGAGCCGGGGAACCACCGCTCCGCCCGAGGCGGGGCAGGGGTGAATCCGTACGCGGCGCGGCCTCCCGTCCGCCGCGCGGTAGGGCGGCTTCGGCCCGAACCCGACAGCTAACCCGGTAAGCGGTCGACGAAGAAGGACGTGTACGTGACCCCTGACAGGCATCACGGTGCCGGTCGTATCGATCGGCGTCGTCGCGTGGGCACGCGGTGCCCCGCCGTCTCCCCCGTGCCGTCGGCGGCCGTCCCGTCCCGTCTCCCGGTTCGTTTCCTGATCGCGGCCGTCGCCTCGATCGTGCTGCTGTTGTCGTCTCCGGCGGTCGCCGATCCCGCGGAGGGTGAGTCGGACCTGGGCGGTGACCTGTCGGCGGCCATCGAGGAGTACCTGGCTGCCGAGGAGGCCCTGGCGGCGTCGGAGACCCGCCAGGAGGAGATCAAGGAGACGATCACCGAGAGCGAGGCCGAGATCGAGACGTTGACCGCCGAGGTCAACGACTTCGCGGAGGTCCTGTACACCACGCGGTCGCTGTCGTCCGCGACGGCGATCCTGTCGACCGGTTCGCCGGACGTGGCGATCGACGGTCTGACGACGGTGAGTTATCTCGGTGACCAGAGCGGCATCAAGCTGCGTGAGCTCAGGGAGTCGAAGGAGGACCTGGAGGCCGAGAAGCAGAGCCTGGAGGACGAGATCGCCGCGGCCGAGAAGGCGTTGGACGATCTGCGTGACGCCCGGGACGCCGCCGCGTCGGCCATCGCCGCCAACGGCGGTAACGCCACCACCGGTCCCTCCCCCGGTGACTTCCGTGCCGCGGATCCGGCACCTCGCAACACCGACGGGTCCCTGCCCTATGAGAGCTGCTCGGTCGACGACCCGACCCCGGCATCGGGTTGCCTGACCCCGCGCACACTGCACGCGCTGCAGCAGGCGCAGATCAGTGGTTTCCAGCGTTTCGTCTCCTGTTACCGGGGCGGGACGTTCGGCGAACACCCGTTGGGGCGGGCGTGTGACTTCTCGGTGCAGCCGTCTCAGGGGTTCGGCGGCGTGGCGGTGGGCGCGGACAAGGAGTACGGCGACAACCTCGCGGCGTGGTTCGTGGAGAACGCCAGTGCGCTGGGGGTCATGTACGTCATCTGGTACAACCAGTACTGGGACCCGGCGCAGGGGTGGATCGCGTACAACGGCGGCGGTGGAGACCCGTCGAGCGACCACACGAACCACGTGCATCTGTCGATGCGATTACCGTCACGCCGGTTCGGCCGAGGCCCCCTCCACCGAACCGGTCGGCCCGCCCGCCGAGACGGCGGATATACCGGTGTAAATGCGGTGACTTCGGACATGTCCCCCGCCTGCACGGGTACAGCGGGGCGGTTTGGGGTGTCCGTGGTGTGTACCGTTGCTACCCATGGGAAGCCGGAAGTTTCGTCGTGCCTTGATGGCGTTCGGCGCGGGAGTGCTCGTCGCCGGTGGGCTGGCCGCGTGCGGCGCCGACGCCAAGCTCGTGGACGGTAAGGGCGAGGAGCCCCCGCCCGAGTCGGCCGCGCAGCTCACGGTCTCGCCCGAGACCGGGACCGAGGAGGCCCCGGTCAGCACCGAGATCGGTGTGGAGGTCGAGGCCGGCGAGGTCACCGAGGTGGTTCTGCAACCGGAGGGTGGCGAACCCGTGGAGGGTGAGCTGCGTCCGGACGGCACGAGTTGGGTTCCCTCGTCACCCCTGGAGTACGAGACCACCTACACCGCCGCGGTGACCGCCGTGGACGCCGACGAGATCCCGGTGACCACCGAGACGACGTTCACGACCATGGCGAGTCCGGGGAACCAGATGTTCGCCTCGATCTGGAACGGTTCGGAATACGAGTACGGCCAGGCGACGCCGATCATGCTCGACTTCCCGCGTGAGTTCTCGGTTCCCGAGGAGGAACGCGCCAACGTCGAACGGCGGCTGTTCGTGAAGAGCGACCCGCCGCAGCCGGGCGCGTGGCACTGGTTCAGCGGCAACCACCTCGAATACCGGCCTCAGGAGTACTGGCAGCCCGGCACGGTGATCGAGGTGCGCGCCGCCATCGGCGGGATGCCGTTGGGCGGCGGGGTGTACGGCGAGGCCGACATCACGCAGACGGTACACATCAGCGGCACCGCGCGGTCGGTGGAGGTCAGCAACGAGACCAAGCAGATGGTGGCCATGGAGAACGGCGAGGTCGTCAAGACCATGCCGATCAGCCTGGGCAAGGACAGCAGTCCCTCCTACTCCGGCACGATGATCGTGATGGAGAAGCTCGCCGAGACGGTGTTCGACACCACGAACGAACCCGGCTGCAACGGCGAGGAGGACGGTGAGGACTGCTACATCACCGACATCCAGTGGGCGCAGCGGTTGACCTGGAGTGGGCAGTTCATCCACTCGGCGCCGTGGTCGGTGGGCGATCAGGGCGTGCGGAACGTCTCGCACGGCTGCGTGAACGCCTCCCCCGCCGACTCGGAGTGGATCTTCAACTTCACCCGCGTCGGCGACCCGGTGATCGTGACCGGCACGGGCGTGGAGTTGCCCTACGGTGACGGCTTCACCGCCTACGACCTGAGCTGGGAGGAGTTCCTGGAGGGCAGCTACCTGGAGCCCCCGGACACCACTCAGACCGACGACGACTGAAACGGCTCGACGGCGGCCCCGCGGAACGGAATCCGCGGGGCCGCCGTCGTGTCAGGAGGCGACCCGGTAGCGCAGGAACACGGTGCCGCCGCTGAACCGCCGCTCCTCCAGGAGGTCCAGTGAGATCCGGATTCCGGGCGGCAGTATCTGCAGCCCACCGCCCACCAGCATCGGGATGACGTAGAGCTGGTACTCGTCGACGAGTCCCGCCGTGATCGCCTCGGCGGCGATCGTGGGTCCGCCGATGCCGATGTCGCGGGGGGATTCGGCCTTGAGACGCCGGATCAGGTCGGGGTCGAAGTGCCGTTCGATGCGGGTCGCGCCGGTGGTGACCCGGTCGAGGGTCGTGGAGTACACGATCTTGTCGGCGGCCTGCCAGATCCGGGTGTACTCACGACTCGCGGGCGAGAGGCCGGGTTCGTCCTGCGCGTTCTCCCAGTAGGCCATCATGTCGTACATGCGGCGCCCGTACAGGTAGGTGCCGACGGGGCGTTCCGTCTCGTTGAGGAACTCCAGTACCTCCTCGGTGGGTTCGGCCCAGGTGAAGTCGCCGTCGGGGTCGGCGGCGTACCCGTCGAGTGATCCGATCGTCGAGTAGACGAGTCTTCCCATCGGTGTCTCCCATCGTGTGTGTGGCTCCGGAGGCCCACTGGTGGTGTTCCGCCATCGGCCCCAGCCTAGTAGACTGATCTCGGAATGCAACCAGTAGCCCGGAGTAGGACGATGCCCGACAACCACCGCTCGGAATGCCCGATCAACCTCTCACTGGAGGTCTTCGGCGACAGATGGACCCTGCTCATCCTGCGCGACATGATCTTCGGCGGCAGGCGGCACTTCCGTGAGCTGCTGCTCAACTCCGAGGAGGGCATCGCCTCCAACATCCTGTCGGCACGGCTGAAGCGACTCGTCGGACTCGGCATGTTGACCCGGTCGCCCGACCCGGGACACCGGCAGAAGGCCGTGTACAGCCTCACCGAGCCGGCCATCGCACTGCTGCCGGTAATGGAGGCGTTGGGAGCGTGGGGTTCTCGGTGGCTTCCCGTAAGCGACGCGCTGTCGATCCGGGCGAGGCTGCTCACCGAGGGCGGACCGGAGCTGCTCACGCGGTTCATGGCGGAGCTGCGGCACGAACACCTCGGCGCCCCGGCCCCCGAACCCGGCGGCCCCACCGTCAGGGAACGGCTGCAGGCGGGGTATCTGAAGGCGATCGCGCGGCGTTCGGCGGGGTCCGCCTCAACCGGCGACGTCGATGACGGCGTCACCGAACGACCACACGATGCGGGCCCCGCCCAGCTCGCTGACGCCGATGTGCAACCGGCCGCCGGTCGACTTCGCCATCCGGGCGACGATGTCCAGCCCCAACCCTGATGAACCGGCACCGCTCTTGCCCCTGGTGAGGGCGGAGATCGGGTCGTCGATACCGGGACCGCCGTCTTCGACCGCCAACCGGCCCGCCACCGGGTCCAGCCGCACCGCGAACGGCGCGTCCTGCGGGGTGTGCGCGAAGACGTTGCCGATGAGGGCGTCGAGGCAGGACGTGACGTCGTCCCGCGACAGGCGCACCCACACCGGTGCGTCCAGTCCCTCGACCTCGAAACGCCTGCCGTAGTCCTCGGCGAGCATGCCCCACAGGGCGATCCGCTCCGCGAGGATCTCGGCGACCTGTGCGTGTGCGGGTCCCCGGTCGGCCACCGAACGACGTGCACCGGCGATGACCGCGTCCACCTCGGCCTCCAGCGCGTCCACGCTCGCCCGGATCCGGCGGCCGTCCGGGGTGTCGGGCAGTGCCTCGCCGTCGAGGCGCAGGGCGGTGAGCGGGGTGCGGAGCCGGTGGGACAGGTCGGCGACGAGTTCCCGTTCCGCGTCCACCACGCTCACCACCCGGTCGGCCATGCTGTTGAACGCCTCCCCCGCCTCCACGAGCTCGTCGGGGCCGGCGGGCCGGACCCGCACCGTGAGGTCGCCGGCTCCGAGCCGGGTGGCGGCGGCGGCCAGTGAGGTCGCGGCCCTGACGACCTTCGCGGCGAGCCGGTCGGCCATCCCGACCGAGATCGCGACGAGCAGGACCGCCACGATCGACAGCGTCCACCACGCGGTCGCCACACCGTGGGTCAACCGCTCGTCGGGGATGTACACCTCCACCACGGCGACCTGTTCACCGGGCAGCAGCACCGCTCGCAGGTACACCACGCCTCCCTCGCCCGGGACGGTCGCGGTCTCGGCGGCCGCGGAGACCCGGCGCACCTGCGCGAGGTCGACGTGGCTGGCCCCGATCACCCCGTGTCCGGGCAGGTGGACCGCCAACCGGTCGGCCGCTCCGGCGTGGTCGGCGGCGACCGCGCGACGCAGGGCGACGGGGTCGTCGGTGGCCGCCAGCACCGTCACCATGGCGGCGGCGGATTCACGCGCCTCGGCCATCGCCCGCTCCTCGGCGACCTGGCGGCTGACCAGGGCGAGCGGGATGCAGAACGCCAACGCCACCATCGACGTGGTGGCGATGGCGACCTTCGCCAGTGCCCACCTCATCGGCCGGGCCACCGCCCGGTGCCGCGCCGGGCCGGGAGACGTCGCGTCATCGGCTCACTGCCCGTCCGACAGCATGATCCCGACACCGCGGACCGTGCGAAGCAGGCGGGGTCGTGCGGCGGTCTCGCCCAGTTTGCGGCGCAACCAGGACACGTGTACGTCGACCGTGGCCTCCGCGCCGATGTAGGGCTGCTGCCACACCTGCTCCACGAGTTCCTGTTTGGACACGACTCGTCCGGCGTGGCGCGCCAGGTATGTGAGCAAAGAGAACTCGCGACGGGTGAGTTCCAGTTCGGTGTCGTCCAGTGTGGCGATATGGCGGGCCGGGTCGATGCTCAACGGCCCCACCGTGATCACCGTCTCCACCGGCTGCGGCGCCTCCCTGCGCCGCAGTACCGCGCTGATGCGCGCCTGGAGGTGTGCCGCCGAGAACGGCTTGGCGACGTAGTCGTCGGCGCCGGCGTTCAGGAGCTGGATGATGTCGGACTCGGCGCGGCGGGCGCTGGCGATGATGACCGGCACGTTCGATACGCCCCGCAGCATGCGGAGCACGTCCACACCGTCCATATCGGGCAGACCGAGATCCAGGATGACCACGTCGGGACGGAGCGCGTTGGCCTGCCGCAAACCGTTGAGCGCGTTGCCTTCCACCGTGACGTGATGACCGGCCTTACCGAGCGCCCGCGCGAGTGCGGCGCGCACGTTCGCGTCGTCTTCGATAAGGAGCACCCTCGCCACTGCGGCACTCTACCGTCGGTCCGCGGGTTCTGACAAGATGGCGATCATGGCACACCGATCGGTACTCTTCAGGCGCGCCGCCGCCCTGGTCGGTTGGGTAGCGGTGACCGCGGTGGGCGCCACCGGCTCGTGGTGGGGCATGACGGCGGTGTTCACGGCCGACTCGGCCCGCTCCGAGGCCGACACGGTCCTGACCGAGTCGGACGACCAGCCGTCACCGGAGGCGGACGCCCAGGGCGCCGACGACCCGGGCGACGACACCGGCGAACGGTCGGAGACGGACACCATCTCGGCACCGACACCCCCGCCGGACGACGACCCGGCGAGCACGACCCCGCCGGAGGACCACGGCGGCTGGATGCTCGTCGACGTCGACACCTACGAGTGCAGCTTCCAGACCGCCGGAGGCACCGCCGTGGTGCGACTGGAGCCGGACCGCGCGACCCTGGTGTCGGCGAGTCCCGCGACCGGGTTCACCGCCGCCACCGAACAGCCCGCGTCCGGGCGGCTGGTCGTCAGTTTCGTCGGCTCGGGCTCGGCGGTGATCATCGACGCCATGTGGTGGAACGGACGCCCCCACGGCCTGGTCAGTTCGGTGTGACCGTGCTCACCGTACGGGTTCGGCCGTCGTCATCTCGGTGGAGCGGGCCGCCTCGGCGGCGAGTGTCCGCCTGACCCAGCGCTCGGCGACGAACGACACCACCGGGATCGTGCCCGCCAGCAGCAGGCACACCATCCTCGGCCACAACGCCCATCCGGCGCGGCGCGCAAGGTCGAAGGCCAGGACCAGGTACACCATGTATCCGAATCCGTGGATCGGCGACACGATCGCCGACAGCCCGGGTTCGCCGCCGATGTAGCGCAACGGCACCGCCACGAAGACCAGGACGATGAGCAGCACGCCCACGATCCACGCGATGACCTGGTACCGCCGCAGTGCGGACCTGAGTTCGGGGTTGACGTCCAAGACGAGCTCCTAACCGGGGTATTCGCCGGGGCGGCGGTTCGGGTCGGCGGCCAGCCACGCCAGATAGCGGTTGTAGGCGTCGGTCGCGTCGTCGCCGGTCTCCGACGCCGCCGGCTCCACCGGTTCGTCGCGGTCGAACGGCGAGACCAGCGGCGGTTCGGTCGACTCCACCGACTCACCGCGTCCCCGGGCCAGTTCGGTGCGAACCTCCCGGATCCACAACGCGATCGCGAACACCGCGAACAGCGGCCATTCGAAGGCGTAACCCCAACTGATCGAGCTGCCCTCGGTGGCCCGGGTCCACTGCCAGTAGCCCATGCCGAGGCAGCCGACCGTCACCACGACGGCCAGCACATGTCTCAGCAGCCAACCAGGGGTAAGAAACCGGCCCACGCCGACAGGGTAGGGCGCGCCGAATTCTACGTCGCGTCGAGGTCCCCGGGACGTGGTGTGGATCGTGTTCCGGCCGCCCGTCGCGCGGGCCGGCACGATGAGTGAACCTAGTAGATTGCCAGCCATGAATCCAACCCGGCTGGAAGACCGGCTCGGCCTCGCCGAAGCGGACAAACACTGGTACCAGACCTGGGAGGACATCGGGGCACCGGACGGCGGTGTCGCGCTGCCCAGCGCCGCCGACACCGAACGGCTCCTCGTCGACCACCTCACCGCCGACCCGGAGGACGCCGCCGCCGTGGCGCAGGCGCGTCCCGATCCCGAACGCGACCCCGAGCTGTGGTGGGTGCTGGAACGCTGCCACCGGCAGTTGCGCGCCGACATGGGAGGCACCGGCATGCTCATGTGGCCGAAGTTGTCGCGGGAACTGGGCGCACCGGGCCGGTTCGTGTACCTGTGGGCACTGCTGTCGGTCATGCGCCACACGCTCGAATACCACCAGGCGCGGGGCGTACCGCCGCAGGTGAGTTGGGCCACGTTCGGCAACATCGGGGAGAAGCTGCGACTCAACCGCGCCCGGTACGGCGAACCGGGGCTGGAGGTGGCGTTCTGGTTCACGCTCCACTTCCGCGGCGCCATCTACCGACTGGGAAGGCTGGAGTTCTGCCTCGAACCACTCGGTCCCGGCCACCCGTTCAACGGCCACGACGAGGGCGAGATGACCCTGGGGATCCACATCCCCGGCGAGGGCGGCCCCTTCTCACCGCAGGCGTGCCGACTCGCGGTGGACACCGCCGAGGAGTTCTTCCCCGTCATGTTCGGCGACCGCTTCACCGGGCGGCCGGTCTACACGTGCACGTCGTGGCTGCTGGATCCACGGTTGGGGAAACGTCTGGCACCGGGGTCGAACATCACGGTCTTCCAGAACCGTTTCGAACTGATGCCTCCGGGTCCCAAGGCCACCGAGAACGGGGAGAAGGACGTGCTGCTGTTCGCGTTCAATCACGTGGGGCCGTATGATCCCGCCCGGCTGCCCCGGAGTTCCACGCTGCTCCGGGTGCTGGCGGACGGCTTCCAGGACGGGACCGGCTGGCAGGTCAGGTCCGGGATCTGGCGGCGTTAACGGGTGACCGAGTCGGCCAGCCGGACCATGGCGTCGATCAGTTCGGGGCCGGAGGCGAGCGCCGGGTCGTTGTGGTCGGCGCCGTCGATCTCGGTGACGGCCACCGGGATACCGGCGTCGGACGCCGCCCGCGCCACCCGGCGGCTCAGCTCGGGCGGGATGATCCCGTCGCCGGTTCCCAGCACCACCGCCAACGGCACGCCCGCGGCGACCACATCGGACTCCACGGGGAAGCGGTCCCACAGCAGCAGGCGGACCGGCAGCACCGGGTACGCCTCCTGGCCGGCGGCGGCCAGGTCGGTGAACGGTGACCGCAGCAGCATCCCGGCGGGCGGACGGTCGACGGCGAGACCACTGACCACCCCCGCCCCCAGGCTCTCCCCCAGGTAGAACAGGCGCTCCGGGTCGAATCCGGCGGTGTCGACGAGATGGCGGTACGCCGCGACCGCGTCGTGCCGCAGACCGGTCTCGTCGGGGGAACCGGGGTTACCGCCGTATCCCCGGTACTCCAACAGCAGCACGGTGAACCCCGCCGAGGTCAGGCCGGTCAGCAGTGGCACGCGGCCGGCGCGGTTGCCGCCGTTCCCGGGCGCCACCAGCACGGCCTGGTCGCGGTCGTGCGCGGTCGGGGCGGCGAACCACGCGGTCAACGACAGGCCGTCGTCGGTGCGCAGGACGACCTCCTCGACTCCGGGAACCGGCGGCGGCGAGCCGGAGTCGGGCAGGTACACCAGTTCCCGCTGGAACATCCACAACAGACCGACGAGCAGGACGATCACGCCCGCCGTGATCGCGGTGAACCGCAGTACCGAGCCGACCGTCATGCCGACGATTATCCGCCGCCGCCTCCCGCCGCGACGCCGCAGTCGCGGCGGGAGGCGGCCGTGCCGGTCGCGGCCACCGGTACGGCCGCCGTGGGCCTCTGGGGGCCGTCCTAGCGCTCGCCCCGACCGGTGCGCCGGGTGAGGGCCGCCAGGACGACACCGACGACCACGAGGGCGGCGCCGAGCATCAGCGGAAGCCCCCACGAACCGCCCGTCACCGGCAACACCGACTCGTCCGGCCGGGCGGAGGGTGACGTGCCGGGTTCCTCCGGTGCCGGGGACTCACCGGGTTCCGAAGGACCGTCGCAGTCGAGACCCGGCAGCGCGTCGGTGTCGTCGGAGTGGTCCAGCCCGACCAGGCCCTCCCCGGTGATGCCGGTGAGCGCCTGCGCGGTGGCCATGACGGCCGGGCCCGGGTTGAAGTCGCCGGAGTCGTAGTTGATCGCGCCGCGGTCGGCCTCGGGCGCGTCGCAACCCTGCTGGAGGCCCAGCACGAACGCCACGGCCTTCGCGGCGGCGTCGTCCCGGCCTCCGTCGGCCAGCACACCGGCGGCCAGTCCGGTGGAGTTGGCGTTCTCGGGCGCGCCCGGGAAACCGGCCGAGAAGCCGCCGGTGTCGCCCTGCACCGACTCCAGCCAGTCGAGGGCGTCGGCGGAGGCGGTCGTCTCACCGGCGGCCAGCAGACCGGCCGAGGCGTACGCGGTGAAGTCGACGTCGCCGGTGCAGCCGCCTCCGGTGGTGCTCCAGTTGTAACCGCCGTCGTCGCACTGCATCGACACCAGCGCCGACACTGCCGCCCCGGAGACGCCCTGGTCGTCACGGGCGAGCACCAGCACGGCGAACTGTTGGGCCAGTACCCCGGGGAATCGGCCGTCCGGTCCCTCCAGGCCGCGCAGTGCCGCCTCCAGATCGACGCCACCGAAGTCGTTGACGTCGCCGCCGCCCGCCTGCACGGCGAGCATGATCTTGGCGGTCTGCGGTGCACGGTAACCGGTCTCGGCGGTGCCGATGTAGGGCGCGAGCACGGCGGGGTCGGACAGGAAGTCGAGGGCGGCGGCGGTGTGGCCGGCTCCGGCGTCGGCGGCGACGAGGCCGAAGACCGCGTCGGCCGTCGTGCCGGGATCGCCGAAGCCCCCGTCGGCGGCGGCCCGGCCGGCGAGCCAGGCGGCGGCTCCGGCGGCACCGTCGGCCGCCGGGTCGGCGGCGGCCGTGGCGGGGAACGCGGTGGCGGCGAGGGCACCGACCGCGAGGGCGACGGCGAACCGCCGGAATCCGGTGTGGAGGGACATGGTGGCCTTTCGGGCAGGCCGGGCCGCTGGTTGGCGAGCAGACGCCCGGTCGCGGCGACGGCGCGTCGTCACGGCCGCACCTCCCGCGCTGCCATCCCGCAGACCGCGACGGGATCGAATGGGGCGAATCCGGACTGCGGGTATTCGGGCTCGCGTGTGTGGAACACGCCTACCGTTGCGGGTCAGCGCCGGACTCGGACCGGACTTCCCCCACAGTTCGTGGTGTAGCGGGTGAAGGATCGCAGCCCCGCCGGTGGGCGTCAAGCCCCGAACCGGTGGTTATGACGGTGCTCACCTCGACCGGAAGCACGAGTCCACTGAGGATTGCCGGCGGCGCGCCGTCCCGTCTCGTGGGCCGGGCGGGCGCCGCGAACCGCGGAACCGTCGCCGGTGAACACCCCGCCCTCGCCGCGCCTGCACAATAGCCGTCATGGAGTCGATATTCCCCACCGAGACGACCGAACTCACCGACGCGGAACTCATCGCCCGGTACGCCCCTCCGGCGGAGGCGGAGTCGTGGTTGCGGGTCAACTTCGTGTCCAGCACCGACGGCGCCGTGGAGGTGGACGGCGACTCGCACGCGTTGTCGGGCGAGGACGACATGCGGGTCTTCCGGTTCCTCCGGATGAGGTGCGATGTGTTGATCACCGGCGCGGGCACGGTCCGCACCGACGGCTACCAGGCGCTTCGCATGACACCGGAACGGGTGGAGTGGCGGCGGGAGCACGGTCTGCCCGACCACCCGGTCATGGCGGTGGTGACCCGCAGCGGTGACCTCGACGTGTCGGCGCCGCTGTTCCGCAACGCCCCGGTCCGGCCGTTGGTGATCACGTGCGCGGCGGCGCCGCGGAGCCACACCGACCGGTTGGCGGAGGTCGCCGACCTCGTCGTGGCCGGCGAGGAGACGGTGGACTTCGGCGAGGCACTGCGGGTGCTCCGGGAACGCGGTCTGCGGCAGCAGTTGTGCGAGGGCGGGCCGCACATCCTCGGCGAGTTGACCGCCGCCGACCTGGTGGACGAACTGTGCCTGACGTTGTCGCCGTTCCTGGCGGGAGCCGGTGCCGACCGCATCACGGCCGGTCCTCCGTCGCCGCTGCGGCCGATGGCCCTGGCCCACGCGCTGCACGCCAACGGGAACCTGCTGCTGCGTTACACCCGCCTGCGATGATGGTCCGCATGGCCGAAGCCGAAGATGTGGTGGGGCGGGTCCTGGGCACCGAGGACGCGACCCCGTTGACGTTCTGGGTGGCGATCGCACCCGATTCCTACCTCCAGTTGGACGATGTCGTGGTGACCAGGCGGGAGGTCGCCGGGCGGGAGCCCGTGACGGTCTCGGGGGTCGTCACCGCCGTGCGGTCGCGGCACGAGGGTGCGCAGTTCGACTCGGACGTCTTCGCGATCTCGGAGGGTCACCTTCCCGCGCAGGTCCAGGAGGCGGCCGAGATCACCGTCACCCGGGTCGATCCGGAGGTGTTCGTCCCACCCCGCCCCGGTGACGCCGTCATGCGGGCCTCGGGCGCGGCCAGGGACTCGGCACTGTACTTCGACCAGATGACGCGGCAGATCCCGCTGGGCTTCTCCCGCGACGGCGAACCGGTCTTCCTCAACGCCGACTTCCTCGACGGCACCCGTGGCGCGCACGTGTCGATCTCGGGCATCTCCGGGGTCGCGACCAAGACCAGTTTCGCGACGTGGCTGCTGTACTCCCTGCTGCACTCGCAGGCGATCGGCCCCGAGGCGGTGAACACCAAGGCGCTCATCTTCAACGTCAAGGGTGAGGACCTGCTGCTGCTCGACCACGACAACACCCGGCTCGACGACACGCTGAGGGACTCGTACGCGCGGCTCGGGTTGCCCGCCAAGGCGTTCGGTTCGGTGACGGTGATGGCGCCGCCCCGGCAGGGCGACCGCAACGGCGTGCCCGACGTGGCGTGCCGTTCCACGGGCGTGGAGTCGTTCTACTGGACGGTGGCGCAGTTCTGCTCGGAACGCCTGCTGCCGTTCGTGTTCGCCGACGCGGACGACGAACGGCAGCAGTACACGATGGTCGTCCACCAGGTGGCCGCGAAGCTGCACCGGGAGGCGCAGCCCAAGGACGACGGCGGGGCCGTCATCGACGGACAGTTGGTGTCCTCGTACGGCGCGTTGGTGGATCTGTTGTGCGACAGGCTGTCGGACGACACGACCCGGGGCACCTGGGCGGGCACGGCCGTCGGGCTCGGCACCATCAACGCGTTCATCCGCCGTCTGATCTCCTCCACGAGGGACATCGGAAGGCTGGTGCGTGGCGACCTGCCGCCGCGCCGGGCACACGGTGTCGGCACCGACCACGACGCCCAGGTGACGGTCGTGGACCTGCACAACCTGCCCGACCGCGCGCAGCGGTTCGTGGTCGGTGTGACGCTGCGCGGCGAGTTCGAGCGCAAGGAGAAGGCCGGCACGGCGCGGCCGCTCCAGTTCGTGGTGCTGGACGAGCTGAACAAGTACGCGCCACGCGACGGCACGAGCCCCATCAAGGAGATCCTGCTGGACATCGCCGAACGCGGCCGGTCCCTGGGGGTCATCCTCATCGGCGCCCAGCAGACCGCCAGCGAGGTGGAGCGCCGCATCGCGGCCAACAGCGCCATCCGGGTCGTGGGACGGCTCGACCCCGCCGAGGCGAACCGCCCCGAGTACGGGTTCCTCGCCACGGGGCAGCGGCAGCGGGCGCTGATGGCCAAGCCGGGCACCATGTTCGTCGCGCAGCCGGAACTGCCGGTGCCGCTGGTGGTCAACTTCCCGTTCCCGGCGTGGGCGACCAGGCCCGCCGAGGCGGGGGCCGCGCCGGCGTCCGCGCTGCGCTCGGTGACGCAGACGGTCGACCCGTTCGCGTTGGCGGGCGACGACGAGGACGACATCCCGTTCTGATCGTGGCGGGGACGGCGGCGGGGCGGCCACGGCCGGGCGGGCTTCGCGCATATGGTCGACGAGGGTCGCACCCGGCCGTTATGGTCCGGCCGGTTCTCCCGAGAGGCCGTCTACGCAGGAGCCTTCGACAACGCCGCGAGGCGCCGACCGGGCGACGCGCAGCAGAACAGTAGGTTCAAAGACGGCCTCCGACACTCCAAGGAGCGGCAATTGCGAATTCTGCACACCTCCGACTGGCACATCGGAGCGACCCTCAAGGGCCAGTCCCGCATGCCCGAGCAGTACGAGGTCTTCCGCGAGTTGGTGGAGATCACCCGGCGGGAGAGGCCTGACCTGATCGTGGTCGCCGGTGACCTGTTCGAGACGGCCGCGCCGTCGGCCGCCGCGCAGAAGCTCCTGGTGCGGACGCTCTCGGCGCTCCGGGAGACCGGCGCCGACGTGGTCGCGGTCGCAGGCAACCACGATCACGGCGCGGCGATCGACGCGTTGCGCGGATGGGCGGACGCGGCGGGCATCACGCTGCGGGGAACCATCGGCACCGCCACCGACCACCTCGTCACCGGTCGCACGGCCGAGGGCGAGACGTGGCGGTGCGCGGCGCTGCCGTTCGTGTCGCAGCGTTACGCGGTGCGGGCGACCGAGTTGTTCTCCCTGACCGCCGCCGAGACCGGGCAGTCGTACACCGACCATCTGCGGCGACTCGTCGCGGCGTTGTCGGCGTCGTTCACGCCGGACTCGGTCAACCTGGTGACCGGGCACCTGACCGTCGTGGGCGGGAAGGTGGGTGGCGGTGAGCGCGAGGCGCACACGGTCGCCGACTACGCGGTCCCGGCGACGATCTTCCCGCCGACCACGCACTACGTGGCGCTGGGTCACCTGCACCGGCGGCAGAAGGTGACCGGGGGATGCCCGATCCACTACAGTGGAGGGCCGATCGCGGTGGACTTCGGCGAGGAGAGTTACACGCCGGGCGTGTTGATCGTGGACGTGACGGCGTCGACGCCCGCGCAGGTCAGGCACGTGCCGTTGACCGAGGCGGTGCCGTTGCGCACCCTACGCGGAACGCTGGCCGAGCTGCGGGAGGCCGATCCCCCACCGAACGCGTGGCTTCGGGTGTACATAAAGGAGAAGTCCCGGGCGGGCCTGCGCGAGGAGGTGCAGGAGTTGTTCCCCAGGGCCCTGGCCATCCAGATCGACCCGGGCATGGTGGAGACGCGCTCCGGTGAGCGGCGTACCTCCCGGATCGGGCGGACGCCACGGCAGTTGTTCGGCGACTACCTGGAGGAACGCGGTGTCGCCGACGACGCCGTCACACGGTTGTTCGATCACCTGTACGATCGGGTTTCCACTGTGGCGTCGGCCGAGGAGGAGGTGGCCTGATGCGTCCGCTGCGCCTGGAGATGGAGGGCTTCGGCACCTTCTCGCGGCACACCGTCGTCGACTTCACCGACGCGGACTTCTTCGCGCTGGTGGGCCCCACCGGGGCGGGCAAGTCCACGGTGATGGACGCGATCTGCTTCGCCCTGTACGGCAGGGTGCCCAGGTGGGGTCAGGGCATCGAGTACGCGCTCGCGCCCTCGGCGACCTCGGGCAAGGTCCAGTTGGTGTTCGCCGCCGCCGATCGGGTCTACGTCGCCACCCGCGTCGTCAAGCGTGGCGGCAAGGGCCGTGTGACGACCTCCAGCGCCGCGTTGGAGCGGCTGCCGGCCGACGTGCGGCCCGGCGGGATCGGTGACGTCAGCGGCCTCATGGGGACGTCGTTGGCGGGTTCGGCCAAGGCGTTGACGGAGCAGGTGGAGCGCATCGTCGGGCTGCCGTTCGAGCAGTTCACCAAGTGCGTGCTACTGCCGCAGGGCGCCTTCGCGGACTTCCTGCACGCCAGCGCCGCCGAACGCCGGAAGATCCTGGAGAACCTGCTGGGCCACTCCGTCTACCGCGACATCCAGGTCGCGGCGGGTGAGGAACACCGCGCGGCCGAGGCGGTGCTGTCCCACATGGACTCGCAGTTGTCCCGGCTCACCCCCGTCACCGACGAGGACCTGACCGCCGCCTCGGAGCGGATCACCGTCCTGTCCGCTTTGGACAAGGAGGTGCGGGACGCGCTGCCCCGGCTGGAGGAACTGGCGCGCCGGGCCTCGGAGACCGAGTCGGTGCTCAAGGTCGTCGACGAGGAGCACTCGCTGCTCACGTACATCCGCAGGCCGTCCGATGTGGATTCCATTGCGGATGAACTCGCCGCCACGGCCGCCGACATCGAGACGGCGCGCGCCGAGGTCACGTTGCGGGAGGAGGCCGAGGAACGGTTGCGGCACGCCGCCGCCGACACCGACGTCGCCCGTATCGAGCAGACACTTGGCGACTACGCCGCCGCCGCGGAGCTGGCCGGGTCGATCGCCAAGGGGACGCCGTTGACCGAGGAGGCCGAACACCGCCTCGCGCAGGCGGAGGCCGCCGTGGCGTCGGCGGAGGTGCACCTGGCGCAGGCCGAGGCGGCCCACCAGGCGGCCCGGGACGCCGACCTCGCCGCCACCCTCCGTCGTCAGCTCCACGAGGGAGACGACTGCCCGGTGTGCGGGAACCCGGTCACGGCCGCCTCCCCGCACCCCGGCCACGACGCGCTCGCCGATGCCGCGGCCGAGGAGGAGGCCGCCCGGGAGTCGTTGCGGGCCGCCCGTGCGGAGCTCGTCAAGGCGCAGCAGACGGCCGCGCAGTACCGGGGAAGACTCGACGAGCGCCTGGACCAGCAACGACAGCTCCGGGAACGGCTGGCGACCGCACCTCCCGAGGAGGAGTTGCGGGACGCACGGGACGCGGCGCGCCGGCGGAGCGAGGAACTGACCGCCGCTGCCGCCGCCGTCCGGATCGCCCGCGAGGACGCCAGGCGCGCCGAACGCGCCCACCGGTCGGTCCTCGACCGGCAGACCGCCGAGTGGCAGCGGTTCGATCACCACCGCGACCGGGTCGCGCGACTCGGCCCACCGGCGACCGACCGCAGCGACCTGCGCGCGGGATGGGACCAGCTCACCGAGTGGGCGACCGCGCAACTCGACGTCCGGCGCCGCCGGCGCGCCGACGAACTGAAGGCCCGCGACGAACTCGACGCCCAGACCCGGGTCGTCCGTAACGAACTCGTGGCCCGGCTGACCGAGGCGGGCGTGACGCCGCCGCCGAGCGGTGGCGCCGAGGACTTCACCGACGTCGTGACGGCCGCCCTCCACCGGGCCCGGCACGACCTGGACACCCTGACGGCGCAGCGCAGACAGTACATCTCGCTGTCGGAGCAGCGGGCGGCACAGGCACAGCAGGCCGAGGTGGCGCGGCAACTGCACCGCCACCTCGGGACGAAGAACTTCGTGAACTGGCTGCTGAGCGAGGCCGTGGAGGACCTGGTGGCCGGTGCGTCCCGCATCCTCCACCAGTTGACCGGTGGACAGTACGAGCTCATCTCGGAGGAGACCGAGTTCTATGTGGTGGACCACCACGACGCGGACCTGACCCGTCCGGTCAAGACGCTCTCCGGCGGCGAGACCTTCGCTGCGGCGCTGTCGCTCGCACTGGCCATGTCGGACCAGTTGGCGGGCATGTCCTCCGAGGGCGCGTGCCTGGAGGCGATCCTGCTCGACGAGGGCTTCGGTACATTGGACGCGGCCACACTGGACCAGGTGGCGGCCAATCTGGAGAGTCTGGCCACCTCCGGCGGCCGGATGGTCGGCGTGGTGACGCATGTCGCCGGGCTGGCCGAACGGATCCCGGTGCGCTTCGAGGTGGGCAAGAACGCGTCGGGCTCTCATGTGACCAGAGTGGATGTGTAGATGCGGATCAGTGTCAGCGCGTGGGATCCCGGGTACGCCGATAGCGGGGAGCGGCTGAGCGACGCCCGGGGGTTGACCGGCCCCGAACTGGACGTGGAGGTCCCCTCGGTCGACTGGATGCCGTTGCGTCCCGACGCGTCGGCTCCGCCGCCGAGGGTGTTGTTGGTGGACGGTGTCCGCCGTCTCGACGCGCGCGTGGACATCGACGTTCCGGGGCAGCCTCCGGTACCGGGGCTGTGCGCCTCCTACGCGGCCGGGGTCGTGGTGTGCGACCTGGCGTCCCACTCCCCCAACGCCTCCATGGTGACCAGCCGGGTGGAACGGGGGCTGTTCAGTTCGGTGGCGGACGCGGAACTGTCGGCGGGGCCGGTGGCGGCGTATCAGGCGCGACGGGTGACCGGCGCCGAACCGGGCGACCTCGTCAACGCGGTTCAGGAACGGTTGACGTCCCTGGAGGTGGCGGTGGCGGCGGAGGCCGAGCCCGCCGACGCGGACCTGCTGGTGCTCGACGGCGCGTTGCGGCGGCGGGAACACCTGCGCCGCGCGGTCGGTTTCATAAAGTCGCACCAGCGCCGTTACCTGACGGACGAACCCGCCAAGGTCGTCGACCGGCTCAAGCCGGGGGAACGCACCCCGGTATTCCTGCTCAAGACGAGCTGGCAGCGCTACACCTGGTACATCCGGCTTCCGGGTGGCGGTGACGGTTCCTGGGCCGGTGTCGCCCGGTTGGAGGCCGCGGCGGAGCTGCCCGTGGACACCGTGATCGGTCTCGCGGACGCCTCGGCCCTCATGCTGCCCCGATTGGCGTCCTCGGCGCACAAGGACCCTCGCGCCCCGCAGAACCTCACGCCGATAGCGGGCCTGGAACGGATGCTGCGCGCCAAACTCGGCGATCCCCGGCTGCTGTTGCGGAACCTGCGCACGAGTCGCCCCGTCGGCTGATCCGGACCGCTTTCACCGGTCGGCGACGAAGCCCTCCGCCGTCAACACCGGCACGGTCCGGGACGCGTCGACCTCCACGGCGATCTCGACGTCCCCGCCGTAGCCCTGTTCGATGAGTTCGACACCGCTTCCGCTGCGCCGCACCAGATCGGCGGCCCGGTCCGGCCGCCACCGCACGGCGGCGGTCTCCGCCTCCGGTGAGGCCGGCAGTCCCGCCGCGATCAGTCCCGACAGCACGGCCGCCGCGCCGAGTTGATCCTCCAGGCAGGGCCGCAACGCGCCACCGGAACGGAGTTCACCGGCGGCCACGACGGCGACCGGGCGTTCCGGTGTCCCGAAACCCTTCGTCCGCAGCCGTTCGGCGACCGTGGCGGCGTTGCGGAGGCAACCGGCGTAGACCGTGCCGCCTCCGGCGGTCGCCGCGATGGTGGATCCGTTAGGCGAGGGCAGCACCAGGCGCGGAATGGCGGGCGCCTCGCGCAGCGCCGCCGGGGACAGCGACCACGGATGGGAGGCGTCCACCTCGCGGCGCCCCACCGCGAGCGCGGCATCGTGCCGGGAGGCGTGGGCGGCGGCACGGGCGTCGCGCCACCTGAACGGCAGGACCGCGCCACCGCGTTCCACGACGACGCTGACCGAGGTCGTGAACGACAGGACGTCGACGACCACGAGGGCACCGGCGGGGTCGGCGAGTTCCGCCGCCCCCTCGGCGCCCCAACCGAACCGCAGGCCGTATCCGCGTTGCCCGAACCATCGCCGCACACCGGGATTGTGCCGGGTCCGGGCGGCGAACCGGCGGGCGGCCCCGCACGGCGGGCGTCACGGCACGACCACGGACCGCTTGACATAGACGTTAATCGATTGTTACCGTGGTTTTGGGAGCGCTCCCATTCCTCTCGTACTGGAGTTCCGATGCACCGAGACATCTCCCATCCCCGTATCCGGCGACCCCTCGCCGCATCGGCCACCGCGGCCCTCGTCCTGGGATTGACCCTGGTGGCCGCACCCGGCACGGCCGATGCGCACGGCGTCACCATGATGCCCGGCAGCCGTACCTACCTGTGCTGGGTGGACGGCCTCACCGACACCGGCCAGATCATCCCCGACAACCCCGCCTGCGCCGACGCGGTGGACACCACCGGCACCACACCGCTCTACAACTGGTTCGCCGTACTCGACTCGTTCGGCGGCGGACGCACCGTCGGCTACATCCCCGACGGGGAACTGTGCAGCGGCGGCAACAACGGTCCCTTCGACTTCAGCGCCTACGACGCACCCCGCGACGACTGGCCGCTGACCCACCTGACTGCCAGCGACACCATCCAGGTCCAGCACAGCAACTGGGCCGCACATCCCGGCGCCTTTCACATGTACATCACCAAGGACGGCTACGACCCGCTGCAACCGCTGGGCTGGGACGACCTGGAGCCGTTCTGGAGCGTCACCGATCCACCCCAGTCGGGCGGCCCCGGCGGCTCACACTACTACTACTGGGACGTCGACCTACCCGACGACAAGTCCGGCCGGCACCTGATCTACACGCACTGGGTGCGCTCCGACTCACAGGAGAACTTCTACAGTTGCGCCGACGTGGTCTTCGACGGCGGCAACGGTGAGGTCACCGGCGTCGGGGCCGATGTGGACGCCACGACCGCCCACGCGTACACCGCTCAAGCGGTGGCCGCCCTCACCGGACACGCGCACCATCCCGGCGTCACCGGATCGGCCGACGCGGCAGACACCTCGACCGGACCGCCCTGGTGGACCATCGCCGCGGCCCTGATCGCGGCCGGCGCGGCGGCGGTGTGGTGGGCGGGCAGGACGCCACGCACCCGCCACGAGTGACCGACCACTCCGGACCGGTGCCTTCACCGCCGGTCCGGAGACCACCGGCGGTTCAGTGCTACCCGGAACGGTCCACCGAACGCAACAGGGCGGCGAACTCGCCACGATCCACGGCGAGACCACCGAGGGCGGGGGCCTTGCTGTCACGGACCTCCACCGGACCGGACAACCGCACCTCGACACAGTCGCCGCCACTCGCGTTGCTACGAGTGGACTTGCGCCATCTTCCAGGTGTCATGACGATCCCCTCGCGACTCCGTCACCCGTCGTGGGCTGACGGAACTCACGCTATGCGCCCCGGCCCAGACGAACAACGGGGATGTCGGCAACCCGACCGGCACGGGAATCCGGCCCGAGTGGCCGGCGGCACGGGGCCGCAGACCACCGAGCCGGAGACTCATCCCACCGAACGCAACAGGGCGGCGAACTCGCCACGATCCACGGCGAGACTGCCGAGGGCGGGGGCCTTGCTGTCACGGACCTCCACCGGACCGGACAACCGCACCTCGACACAGTTACCACCGGTCGCGGTCGACCGGCTGGGCTTGCGCCATTTACCAGCCATGTATGTACTCCTCTACCGGTATGGCCATTTCATGAGCAGCGGCGAACGTCCGCTCGTAGAGAGACACTACGTCCCTACCCTCTTCGTAACGACCACCGTGTACCGCATCGATGAACACGAAGGGCGCACCCGGCAGCGGTGGCCCTGGCGTGAGAATGGTGAACGAGCAGGCCATGGCCGGGTGAAGCTCCACGGCGACACGGACGTCAGCGGTCGGTAGAGCGGCGACATCGCGGATACGGCGCAGCTGTTCATCACCGACGTCACCCAACCGACGGAGGTACAGCAGCGCCGACTGCCCCAGCACGATGTGAAGCTCGGGGAGCGGATCGCGCCGGAACAGTCGTTCCTGCCGGAGTTGACGTAGTCGCCGGACGGCCCGCAGCTTCTCTTCCGGAAAGGGAAGCGCAGCGGTTTGGGCTGCACGCAGATATCCATCCGTCTGAATGATGCCCGGAACGTGCTCCAGTTCGACCGTGTGCATCGCCGCGATCTCGGCCTCCGTCTCCGCGAAGGCACGGAACTCCGGCGGCATTCCCTCCTTATAGGATTCCCACCAGCCACGCTTGGCGCCCTCCTTGGCATAACGACACAGCTCCGCTATCTCGTCTTCAGGGACGCCGTAGAGCTGACAAAGCCCACGCACCTGATGCTCGCGCGTTGCCTGAGTGCCCTCTTCGATGCGCTGGATCGTCTGGTGCGCATAACCGATCGCCGCGCCGGCGGTCGTTCTGGTGATACGACGGGATTCACGATGATTACGCAGACTGGTCCCCAAGACGCGCCGCGCAATCGTAGGACTACCGGTAGTCATGGCTACAGTGTGGCAGCTCACATACGTGTCCGTCACGCAGGGTACGGCGCGGATGTTTCCGTCAAGGACCGTACATAACGGATAGTGCGTGGCGTCTTCCCAAAACGGGGCATCCGTACCTACGGTGACGTTGTGGGGTTGCGCCGTTGGGCGATGGGGCCTCACGAAAGGAGCCGGGCGCGATTGAGGCGCGCCCGGCTCCGCACAACCGTCCACAAAGCGTATGGAGGACTCCATGGATGGCATCGACAGCATAGACGCCGAACGGATCGCGGTCCAGCCCACGGCGGTGGCGGCGGCCTCCGGGGGCGTCGATCACCGGCCGCACCTCCCGGACGTCGTTCGGGGAGAACGCTGCCAGATCTGCCGGACCGACTGGCCCTGCGCGGTCGTGCACTCCCGGCGGCCACGATGAATCCGCCACGGGAGGCGGTCCCCGCCACCGACGTGGCGTGGGCGGGGCTCACCGTCTACGGCACCTGGTGGGCAGAGACCGCACAACAGGTGCTGACCGTGACCTCGGCCCCCACGGCGCGGGACACGCTGCGGGTGTGGGGCGTCTGGCGGGCGCGGCGCACCCTGCTCGTGACCATCTCCTGCCCCGACGGCCTTGCCGAGGCCCGGTGGGGCGCGGGCTGGGTGGACAACCCGCCGGAGTGGCGTCGCGAGATCGAGACGGGTGCGCTGGCCGTGTACGCGCGGTGGCGATCGGCGCGAACCTGCGACGGCTGAACCGTCACCGCGACCCACCACCACGACCTCCCACATCGGACGTTTGACCAACCAAGCCGCATCAGGGGCGGCACCGTGGACCGTCCGGCCCTGTTCCGTCCGGCTCCGTTCCGCCCGGGGCCGGGCTCCGGCCGCACCGCTCCTCCTCCCGAGAGCGGTGCGGCCACTCCGCGTCCCACACCGGACGCGACGCGCGGTGATACATTCGGTGCGTGCGTCGTCATACCCAGCTGAACTGGTGGCCGTCCTAGCGACGGCCGACTGACGCATGTCACCCACCAGGGCCGTCTCGTACGGCCCGGTCGGCTCCCGTCCCGTGGCCGCACGGCCCGCGACACCACGGAGACCGACATGACCACCACCGAGACCTACGAGGCCACGACACTGCGGCTGCCCGCCGACGTGCTCGCCTCACCGACCGACCACCGGGTCCTCACCGGCGACCGCCCCACCGGGCGGCTGCACGTGGGCCACTACTTCGGCAGCCTGCAGAACCGGGTCCGGTTGCAGAACCAGGGCGTGGACGTGTTCGTCCTGGTGGCCGACTACCAGGTGATCACCGACCGGGACATCACCGCCGGCATCGACGAGGTCGTCACCGACGTCGTACTGGACTACCTCGCCACCGGACTGGATCCGGACCGTTCCACCGTGTTCGCGCACAGCGCCGTCCCGGCCCTGAACCAGCTCATGCTGCCGTTCCTCAGCCTCGTGTCCACAGGCGAACTGTCGCGGAACCCCACCGTCAAGGAGGAGATCCAGGCGGGCGGCCGGGAGACGGTCAGCGGGCTCATGCTGACGTATCCGGTCCACCAGGCCGCCGACATCCTGTTCTGTCACGCCGATCTGGTCCCGGTGGGCGACGACCAGCTTCCGCACCTGGAACTGACCCGCGACATCGCCCGCCGGTTCAACGACCGGTACGCGCCGATCTTCACCGCCCCGGAGGCGCTGCTGTCGCACGCGCCGCGCCTGAAGGGCCTGGACGGGCGCGGCAAGATGGGCAAGAGCCGCGGCAACTCGATCCCGTTGTCGGCGACCGCCGACGAGACCACCGCGTTGATCCGTTCGGCGGTCACGGATTCACAGCGCCGCATCACCTACGACCCGCCGAACCGCCCCGAGGTGTCCAATCTGGTGCTGCTGGCGGCGTTGTGCCGAGGGGAGGCACCGGAGGCGGTGGCGGAGTCCATCGGGGACGGTGGCGCCTCGGCGCTGAAACGACTGACCACGGAGGCGGTCAACGACTTCTTCGCGCCGATGCGGCGGCGCCGGCGGGAGTTCGAGACTGACCGGGGGATCGTGACGCGCATCCTGGAACGGGGCAACGCCCGGGCGAACGAGATCGCCGACGCGACGCTCGCCGAGGTCCGCATCGCCATGGGCACCCGGTATTGAAGGACGGCGGGCACCCGTGACCGCCCGCGCGCGGGTGCCCCGCCTCCGACTCAGTTCATCGAGTCGGCGCTGGCGATGCCCAGCACCGGAAGGTACATGCGTTCGCCGTCGGCGGTGAAGGCGTCGTAGACGATGTCGTAGAGGTCGTCGATCCCGAAGGCGCGCAACGCGTCCACCATCATGCGCGCGGCGTTGGAGGTGGAGTCGCGCCCGCCGTCCTCGAACTGGCGGGACCAGGTGGGCATCCGTTCGGACGGCTTGCGGTAACCGAGTCCGGCGAGGTAGTTCAGGCCGTCGCGGTGGGCGCCCTTGACCGCCGGCGACGCCTCCACCCGGACCGAACCGTCGACGGCCGCCAGTACGAACCTGGCGGACCAGTCGCTGGTGCGCAGGATGACGGTCCCCTCGGTGTCGACCACGGGCACGTCCCCCGCCAGGTCCATCAGGACACCCGACAGCCTCGCGGTGAACTCGCCCAGATCGGTGACCGCGGGCTCCAACGGCAACTCGGGCCGCTTGGAGTAGGCCGTCCACCCCGAGACGTCACCGCGCTGGATACTGTGCGCCTCGATGCGTTCCAGCGCCTCGGTCGCCAACAGCCGCAGGCTGACACCGCCGTGGAAGCGGCGCAGATGCAACTCGACGGTGAGCACCGGGTCCCGCCACCGTGCCCAGGGACCGCCGTCGCCGCCCCGGACGTCGGGCTGACCGAACTCGCGCAACATGGTGCGCAGCACCTCGCGGAACACGATGGTCCGGTGGTTCTCCCCGGCGTCGCCCCGTACCGCGGAACGCAACACCATCAACTCCACGGCGTAGAAGTCCCCCACGAACTCCACGCCCGGGGTCGGTGGCACCCGGTCGATGATGGCGGCTCCGGTGTCGTAACCGGTCTCGGCCCGCCACATGCCGACGTCGATCTCGCCGTGCTGCAACTGCCAGCCCAACGCGCCGATCGCAGCGGTGATGTCGGCCTGTCCCCACCGGCCGAAATTGACACGCTGGAGTCGACGCAGCAGGTCGGTGAGCTGCTGCTCCGTCAACCTCTTAGTACCCAGCATCTAGCGCATACTGCCATCCCGGCCCGGCGGGCGAAAGGCGGGCCATCGGTTTCCGCTTCGGCAAGGTAGCAGTAGCCGACAAGTCGCGTCACCGCCCGTCGCCGCCTCAGTGGCCTCCGACGCCACACGGCATCGCCTACGTCACACCGCATCGGGCCGGTCACACCACCGGAACCGGGCCGCCGCCGCACCTCCGGGCCGGTCCGGGCGGGATACCGGCTCGTGACCACGCGGCCCACCCGGTGTGAGGCACCGCGCGGAAGTGAGACCCGGCCGACCTCGTCGCCGGTGTACGGGGGCACACGCGGTGACCCGCGTTAGGCTTACCTAACGAAGTGCCGCCTCGACGTCACCCCCACGAGTCGCCCAGACGTCGCCCCACCGACTGGATAGAGGACCGCCGCCGTGACCAAGCCCGACGACCGGCCGCAGGAATCACTCGCCGCGCTGCTGGGCGGCAGGCGCGGCGCGGTGGACGCGACCATCCCGCCGGTGGCATTCGGACTCGGTTGGTGGCTCGCGGGTCAGTCGGTCGTCGTCGGTGTGCTGGTCGCCGTGGTCGCGGGCCTCGTGGTCGCCGGATGGCGCCTCGGCCGGGGCGGGAAACCCCGCTCGGTGCTCGTCGGCCTCGCCGGAGTCTGTGTGGCGGGCATGATCGCCTTGTACACCGGCCGCGCCGAGGACTTCTTCCTCCTGCAACTGCTCAGCAACGCCGCCAGCGCGCTCGCCTGGGCCATCAGCATCGTGATCCGTTGGCCCCTGCTGGGTGTGGTCGTCGGCGGTGTACTCGGCCAACGCACCCGTTGGCGCCGCGACCCCGACCTGTCGCGGGCGTACGGCCGGGCGAGCTGGGTGTGGGTCTGCCAGTACCTGTTGCGGGTGGCGGTGTTCCTTCCGCTGTGGCTGTGGGGTTTCACCGCGGCGCTGACGGTCGCGCGGGTCGCGTTGACCTGGCCGCTCATCGCCGCGTGCCTGGCGGCGAGCTGGTGGGTGCTGCGCCGCAACCTGCCCGCCTCCCACCCGGGCATACGGCATCCCGTGGTGCCGGTTCAGGCGTCTGCGGCGGTACGGGAGTAGGTCTCGCCCCGGTGGTCCGGCGGAGGTCGTCGGCTCCGATGCGTCACCCACAGGTTGCGGATGACGCACAGCTTCTGATCGAAACGGGTGTCCCGTTCCAGCAGCCCGGCGTCGTACGGGGCCGGCAGGCGCCAGGTACGTCCCGACGCCAGGTACACCACCGGTACCGTCCGGCATCCCCGCCGCTCGGCGCGGATCTCGGTGACCAGGTGCCACTCCGCCCGCATCCGCCACGACCTCGCGCCGGTCGGCCGGACACCGGTCTCGTCCAACACGATTCCGCCCCGGACCGCGTGCGTCGCCGCGAACACCGCCCCGGCGGCACCCACCGCCACCACGACCGGCCACGCCGCCGACCAGGAGAACCGGTGGGTGAGAGCGAAGGGCGCCATCACGGCCGCGGCGGCCGACGCGGCGATCAGGCCCACCCGGGCCGCCCTCGACACCGCCTGGCCGGGAGTCGGCCGGAACCGGATCGGGAGCGCGCCGGGCATCGTCACCTCCGGGTTCCGGCCTACCGCAGTCGTCGCACGTGCTGATCCTGCCACGACCGCAGGTGACAGGCGCCACAATGGCCCGGATCGGCACATCCGCCGTCCCGATCAGACTCGCGCGTGACGGGACGCCGCCCCGCCGGGACGCGCTACCGTGGAGCCGTGACTACCGATCCATGGCGTGAGAAGCTCACCGAGGCCGAGTACCGGGTCCTGCGGGAGGGCGGCACGGAACCGGCGTTCACCGGCGAGTACACCGACACGGAGACGACCGGCGTCTACTGTTGCCGCGCCTGCGGAGCCGAACTCTTCACCAGCGACACCAAGTACCACTCCGGTTGCGGCTGGCCGTCGTTCGCCGACACCGAGAAGGCGGCGGTCACCCTCCACGAGGACGACTCCCTGGGGATGCGGCGCACCGAGGTACGTTGCGCCAACTGTGGATCCCACCTGGGACACCTGTTCACCGGTGAGGGCCTGGCCCCGAAGGACATGCCAGACCAGCGGTACTGCATCAACTCGATCAGCCTGCGGTTGCGTCCCACCGAGTCCGCGTCCGGCTGAGGCCGCCGAGCCGGAGAAGCCTCACGGCGCGATGCGCATCCCGGAACCCGGCAGGCGGCTCACGATGCGCGCGAACCGGTGCCCCATCGCGGCGCGCGCGGCGTTGGCCGGATGAGTCGCGCCGAAGTCACCGGCCGCGCCCTGGTCACCCGCGTACAGGCTGTAGGTCATCACCGCGGCCCCCTCCGAGTCGGCGATGACCCCGGCCTCGCACCGCTCGTCCGTCGCCGCGTCGAACCACCCCGCCTTGGTCGCGACGCGGAGCCGCTGCGGTGTGGGCATCCGCAACCGGATGCCGTCGGTGAACGCCTCGGGCGACCGCGCCAACCGGACGATCCGCCCGGTGGACTCCGCCGACAGCAACTCCCCCGCCATCAGCGCCCGCCACAGGTCGTGCTGCTCACCGGGCGTGGTCCGGCCCAGCAGGAACCCGCCGCCGGCCGTCTCCTGCACACGGGTGTGTGTAAAACCGTGCGCCGACATCAACCCGTCGACCTCGTCGGCGGTCACCAGCTCCGCGCACAACCGCACCGCGGTGTCGTCGGAGACGGTCAACATGTTCGCGAGCACGTGCCCGACGGTGACGTGGCTGGGGTAGGCGTCGTCGTACACGAATATCCCGTCCCCGTCGTGTGAGGCGGCCCGCGCGGTGACGTCCAGCAGCCGGTCGACGTCGAACTCCCCGTCGTCGACCTTGCGCATCACCGCGATCGCCACCGGCACCTTGTTGGTGCTCCACGCCTCCAGTTCCCGCCCCGACTCCCGGTCGATGGCGTCCACCGCAGAACCGTCCCGCCGGTTGACGCTGATCCTCGCCCGCCACCAGCCGCCCGCCGCCTCGCTGTACCGGGTGAACACCGCACGGATCCGGTCGGCCGCCTCCTCGGGATCGGACGCGGGCGCCTCGTCCTCACCGCTTCGCGCCGGGGACGGCACCACGGCCCCGGCGGCGGTGACCGCGCCCAGTTCCAGTAGCGACCTGCGGCTCATCGACATCGGCATGACCGGTGTCCCTCCCGCGCGGTGCGGCCCTTCGATGACTTCCGCGCGACGGCGCCACCGCGGTGTGCTGAGATGACGGGATGGATGCGGTGGTGGTCCGGCGCTTCGCGGAACTCGACGCGGCGACGCTGTACACGTTGCTGCGGCTGAGGGTCGCGGTGTTCGTGGTGGAGCAGGAGTGTCCGTACCAGGAGTTGGACGGCCGGGACACCGATCCCGAGACCCGTCACCTGTGGATCGCCCGGGACGGTGGTGTCGCCGCCTATCTGCGGCTGTTGTCGGACCGGGAGGGCGGTTACCGCATCGGCCGGGTGTGCTCGGCGTCCGACGCGCGGGGCGAGGGTCTCGCGGACCGGCTCATGCGTGAGGCGGTGCGGCTGACGGGTCCGGCACCGGTGCGGCTGGAGGCGCAGAGTTACGCCCTGGGGTTCTACAGCCGTTACGGCTTCCTTCCGGACGGGCCGGAATACTTGGAAGACGGCATTCCCCACACTCCGATGCTACGCCCCTGACCGGTTCACTCCTCCTCGTCACCGTGGAACCGGCGCTGGAACCAGGCGGCGACCGAGGCGAGCACGTCGCCGTACTCGGGGTCGGTGGCGTCAATGCGTCCCAGGTGATCCCCGGGCATCAGGTGCCGCCAACGGTGAGCCGTCGTGGAGTCGAACTCCTCGGCCTGATGGATCCGCCGCAGGATCGCCGGCCGGTATACCAGCCGGGCCCGCCAGCCTCCCAGGTAACGCCCGGGCAGGAACGCGGACACCGGCCGGCGCCGACCGTGTGAGAACCCCACCACGGTCACCGTCTCGTGGCCCATGCCGGCGAAACCACCGATCACGTGCAGACGTGACCCCGCAGGGAAGATGCCGTGACTACGGAACCCCTGCTTGTCGCCGTCATAGGGGTACGGCAGCAGGGTGGCGACGATGCACCATTCGGCTCGCGGGGCCGTCATGCCGCGAGGATAAGGCCGGTGCGGGTGAATCCGCCACCCGGTTCTCCACGCGCTCAGTCGGTGGCGACCTCGCGGCCGCGTTGCGGCCGGTGGTGCGCGAAGTAGGTGATCGCCCACAGCACCACGCCGACGGCCAGCAGCACTCCGGCGATCCGGTACTGCTCGGGATCACGGCCCGACCAGGGTCCCACCAGGAAGGCACTGATCAGGGCGCCCAGCACCGGGACCACCGTGGGCGCTTTGAAGTGCTTGTGCGCCACCGGTTTACGACGCAGTACCAGCACCGCGACGTTGACGACGGCGAATACCGCCAACAGCAGCAGCGAGGTGGTACCGCCCAGCAACCCGACGTCGGCGTAGGTCGTGAGGCAGATGGCGATGGCGGAGGTGAACACGATCGCCACCCACGGGGTGCGGCGCCGCTGCGCGACCTTCCCGAACACCTTGGGGATGACGCGTTCGTTCGCCATCCCGTACACCAGGCGGCTGGCCATGAGCATGTTGATGAGCGCGGAGTTCGACACCGCGAACACCCCGATGACGGAGAACAGCCACAGTGGGAAGCCCGGCGCCCCGGTCTCCAGGACACGCAGCAACGCCCCCGCGCCCGGCTGCTCCGGGTCGTCCCCGACGAGGACGTCGATCGGCACCAACCAGGACGAGAAGACCGCGACCGCGACGTAGATCAACGCGGCGATGCCCATCCCCGCCAGCATCGCGCGGGGGAAGATCCGGGGGTTGGTGGTCTCCTCCGCCATGTTGACGCTGTCCTCGAAACCCACCATGGCGAAGAAGGCCAGCGAGGTGCCCGCCACCACGGCGAAGAACGCCGACTGGTCGGGGGCCGGATCGATGTCCATGACCCGGGAGGCGTCGCCCTCGCCCGACATCACCGCCAGCACCGACACCACGATGATGATCGCCAGACCGGTCAACTCGATCAGTGTGAACACCACGTTCACCCACACCGACTCCGATACGCCGCGCAGGTTCACCACGGCGAACACCAGCAACATCATCGCCGCCACGATCACGACGGCGGTCTCGGTGTCGGGCAGCCATTGGAACACCTGCGGCAGGTAGTCCGACGCGGCCGCCCGCGCCGCCGAACCCGCCGACGTCATCCCGGAGGACATGACCGTGAAGGCCACCATGAAGGTCAGGAAGTGGATGCCGAAGGCCTTCTGGGTGTACAGGGCGGCCCCGGCGGCCCGGGGGTACTTCCCGACCAACTCCAGGTAGCTGAACGCGGTGAGGAACGCGGCGACGAAGGCCGCGGCGAACGGGATCCACAGTGCGCCACCGACCTTCGCCGCGACCTGACCGGTCAACGCGTAGATTCCGGTACCGAGGATGTCGCCGACGATGAACAACAGCAGTAGCCCGGGGCCGATCGCCCGTTTGAGTTCGGTGGGAGGGGGTTCCTCCGGGGCGAGCGTGACCGGTGGGGTAGGTGTGTGACTCATCGCCACGTATTACCCCATACCGGACCACCGAACCGGGTGACGACACGCGGAACACCGTCCGGGACGCGGCGCGGACACCGTGGTGACACGGTGCTTCACCTGCGGGCGAGACGAAGTGGCGGACCGTGGGCGATCGTCCGTGACCGCCCACGGTCCCACACCCGGTTACGGCAGGCTGTTGACGATGTCGGCGACCTCGCGGCGGCGTCCGGTGTAGAACGGGGTCTCCTCACGGACGTGACGACGGGCGCGCGAACCGCGCAGTTCCCGCATCAGGTCGAGGATCCGGTGCAGTTCGTCGGCCTCGAACGCCAACATCCACTCGTAGTCCCCGAGCGCGAACGAGGCGACCGTGTTGGCGCGGACGTCGGGGTAGTCCCTGGCCATCTTGCCGTGCTCGGCCAGCATCTCGCGGCGTTCGGCGTCGGGCAGCAGGTACCACTCGTACGAACGCACGAACGGGTACACGCACAGGTACTCGCGGGGCTCCTCGTCGGCGAGGAACGCCGGGATGTGGCTCTTGTTGAACTCCGCCGGACGGTGCAACGCCATCTGTGACCACACCGGCTCCAGGTGCCGTCCCAGCGAGGTCCGCCGGAACTGGCCGTAGGCGGCCTGCAGGTCGTCGCTGGAGGCGGCGTGCCACCAGATCAGGAGGTCGGCGTCGGCGCGCAGGCCGGCGACGTCGTAGGTGCCGCGCACCGTCACGTCGCGTTCCGCGAGCTGTTCGTACAGGGCCTCCACATCGGAGGCCAGATCGTCCCGCAGGCCCGGGAGCGGAGTGGTGGCCTTGAACACCGACCACATGGTGTATCGAATGGTGTCGTTGAGTTCCCTGATCCGTGCGGCATTGGGATTTGCACCGGTTGACATGCCGGAATACTGCCTCACCGGCGTCACGCCGTGACCGTCGCCCCCCGCGCCGTGGAGACGGGTCACACCGGTGCCGGGATGCCGAACCACTTGTCGCCGAGCCGGTCGGCGGCGTCCTGCCCGGAGGCCACGCACGCCGGGATGCCGACACCGTCGAAGCCGGCACCGGCCAGCTCGATCGGGTGTCCCGCAAGCGACGCGCGCGCCGAACCCACCCGGTCGAGATGGCCGGGCCGGTACTGCGGCAACGCGCCACCCCACCGCTGCACGACCGCCTCGACGGGAAGGGGGAGACTGCGCCGCAACACCGCCGACAGCTCCGCGTGGGCCGTGTCGATGAGCGCGTTGTCGTCGCGCCGCAACGGCGCGGTGTCACCGTAGCGGCCGATGGACATCCGCACCACGGTGATCTTCTCCGCCGCCAGGTGCGGCCACTTCCGGCCGAAGAACGTGCCCGCCTTGATCGTCATCCCCTCGGACGCGGGCACCAGGAAACCGGAACGGTCCGGCAGGTCCACTGCGGGCAGCACCAGGGTCACCAGCGCGAGCGAGGCGTAGTCCAGTTCGCCCACGGTGGCGGCGACCCCGGTGTGCAGCGGTGCGAGCAGCCGGGCCGCCGGGCTCGCCGGAACGGCGAGGATCACCGCGTCGGCGTCGAGGTGGCTCGGGTCCCGGGTGGCACCGATCTCGGCGCGCCACCCCTCGGGAGTACGGGTCAGGACCCGCACCGGCGCGCCGAGCCGGATGTCGGCGCCGGAGGCGTCGGCGACCGCCCGCACGAGCCGGGAAAGGCCACCCTCCACGGTGCCGAACACCGGGCCGGAGGCCGCCGGGGTCGCCGCCAGCGTCGCGGCGGCGGCGCGGGTGAGACTCGTGTGGCGGCGGGCCGCCGCGGCGAGCCCGGGCACCGTCGTGGCGAGCGACAGGTCGTCGGCGCGTCCGGCGTACACGCCGCCCAGCAGCGGATCCACGAGCCGGTCGGTCAGCCGGTCCCCGAGCCGGCGGCGCGCCAACTCCCCCACCGAGACGTCCTCGTCCTCGCCCAACAGGGGTTCCTCCGAGGTGGCCTCGTCTCTGATCGAGGCGACGTCGTCGGCGGGGACGACCCCGGCGACGGACTCGGCGTCGGCGGGGACGCCCATGACGGTGCGGGCCGGCATGTCCACCAGTTCACCGGCGACGTACAGACCGGCCCGGACCGGCGCGGGGTGACGGATCAGGTCGGCGAGTCCGACCCGCTGTGCGAGGGCGACGACCTCGGGCCGCCGTACCAGGAACGTCTCCGCGCCGGTCTCGACGGGCAGCCCGGCGATCTCACCGGTGAGGATCTTTCCGCCGAGTCGTCGCGCCTGCTCCACCACGGTCACCTTCACGGCGTCGCCGTAGCGGTCCCGCAGCCGCAGTGCGGCGGCGAGTCCGGTGATGCCGCCGCCGACGACGAGCACGTGCCGACCGGTCATCACGTCACCGCGCGCTGTGCCGGTGGACGTGCTCCACCGTGCGGGTCAAGGCGTCGGGGTCGGTCTCGGGAAGCACGCCGTGGCCCAGGTTGAACACGTGGCCGGGGGCCGCGGCGCCCTCGGCGAGCACCCTGCGCACCTCGCGTTCCAGCACCTCGTCGGGTGCCATGAGCGTGCACGGGTCCAGGTTGCCCTGCAACGGCCTGCCGCCGACGAGTCCGGCGGCGGTGTCGAGGGGGGTGCGCCAGTCGACCCCGACCACGTCGGCGCCGGCGTCGGCCATCGCGGTGAGCAGGTGACCGGTGCTGACTCCGAAGTGGATGCGGGGGACGCCGCGGTCGGCCACCGACGCGAGCACCCGGCGCGAGTGCGGTGCCACGAAGGACTCGTAGTCGGCGAGCGACAACGCCCCGGCCCAGGAGTCGAAGAGCTGGACGGCCGAAGCGCCCGCCTCGATCTGCACCGACAGGAACGTCGAGGTGATGGCGGCCAGTCGCTCACACAGCGCGTGCCACACCTCGGGCGCGCCGTACATGAGCGCCTTGGTCTGGACGTGGGTCCGGGACGGCCCGCCCTCCACCAGGTAGCTGGCGAGGGTGAACGGCGCGCCGGCGAAACCGATGAGCGGTGTCCCGCCCAGTTCCCGGCGCAGCAGGCCGACGGCCTCGGTGATGTACGGGACGTCCTCGGGGGTGAGGTCCCGCAGGCGCTCCACCTGGTCCATCGTGCGGATCGGCTCGGCCACGACGGGGCCGGTCCCGGGGACGATGTCGACGTCGACGCCGACCGCGGCGAGCGGGACGACGATGTCGGAGAAGAACACGGCGGCGTCCACGTGGTGGCGCCGCACCGGTTGCAGGGTGATCTCACAGACCAGGTCCGGGGTCCGGCACGCCTCCAACATGGGGATGCCCTCACGGACCTTGCGGTACTCCGGCAACGACCGGCCCGCCTGCCGCATGAACCACACCGGGGTGTGCGTGGTGTCCTCCCCTCGGCAGGCTCGCAGGAACACCGACTCGTTCAACACACCGTTGGTAGCCATCATCGGAATCATCACACGACGCCCGGCGCGACAGGCCACCGCGACCCGGTTCTCCGCCCTCGGTCACAGCGTCGCCGGTCCCGCCCTGCACGTGGCACCCCGCGACCGGCCGACGTGGAGCGCGCCGGATGTCGCGCGGTGAGTGTCGTCACCGTCACCCGACTACCATTCAGGGTCTCGGCGTCGGCGGGACGAACCGCGGACGCGTCGACCGCCCCGCGTGGGACCACGCGGGGCGATGGACGGACGGAGGTGTCACGCCTTGACCATTGTGACCGGATCGGTGTCGATGTCACTGGACGGATTCGTCGGACCGGAGCCCGGTGAGGACGGCTCCGGCGTCCACGAGCGGTTGCACCGCTGGATGTACGACCTGGTCGCCTGGCGGGAACGGCAGAACCTGGAGGGCGGCAGCCCCAACATCGACTCCGACGTGGTCGCCGAGGAGTTCCACCAGGCGGGCGCGTATCTGCTCGGCCGGAACACCTTCGACCTCGGTGAGGAGCGTTGGGGCGAGGATCCGCCGTTCCGGGGCCCCGTCTTCGTGGTGACGCACCGGCCGCGCCCGGTCCTCACCAGACGGAACGGGACCGTCTTCGCCTTCGTCACCGAGGGCTTCGAATCGGCCGTGGCACAGGCGAAGTCCGCTGCGAACGGCATGGACGTGTTGTGTACGGGCGGCCCCGACGTCCTCCGTCAGGGCCTGTCCACCGGCCTGCTGGACGAGCTGCAGATCCACATGTCACCCGTCGTGCTCGGCGGCGGAGTGCGGCTGTTCGACGGGCTGGCGAACTATCCGCTGGAGTTCACCATGGAGCGGGTCATCCACTCCGGCACGGTGACGCACCTGCGGTTGTGCGCGGAACGCTGATCCCGGCCGCGCGGAACGCACGTCCGTCCGGTCAGGTCGTGACCGGACGGACGTCGATCCGGTCGAGGGTGGCGCTGCACACGGCGAGGTCGTCGCCCACGGCGGTGAACGCGATCGCCGGTATCTCGTCGGTCTCGCCGTCGGGTTGGACGTCGAACTCGTCGACCACGTCACCGGTGTCCACGTCGAAGACGCGGACGATCCCGCCGGCGCCGCCCACCGCCAGCAGGGCACGGCCGTTCCACTCGACGATCGCCAACGCCGCGGTGCGCGAGTCGGCTTCGCCGTACTCGCCGAGTCGTTCGCCGGTGGTCAGGTTCCACAGTGAGACCGGTTCACCGGCGCCCATCGACACGGCGACCACCGGGCCGCCGTCGATCTCACCGGCCGCCAGGGCCGTCGCGAGGTGACCGGAGACCCGCAGTTCGCGTGGCACCGAGTCGCCGATGAAGTTCTGGCTCCAGACGAGGTTGACGCCGGAATCGGCCGCGACCACGGCCGACTTGTCCCCGATGATCACCGACTCCAGTTCGATCGACATGTCGGGGGCGTCGGTGAACGGCAGCACCTGTTCGCCGGTGTCCAACCGCCAACCCCGCAGCCCCTGGAAACTCTCGTCGCCGGACACCACGAAGGTGGAGGTACCGGCCCGCATCAGCGCCAACGCCCGGATGCCGGAGGCGTGTCCGGTGTACTCGAAGATCTGCTCCCGCTCGGTCAGGTCCCAGACCCGCACGACGCCGTCGCCGTCGCCGGTGACGGCGATGGGCACGTCGTCGGCCGTGGTGCCGACCGCCAGCGCGGTGACGGATGAGTCGTGCGCGTCGATGCGGTCGAGCGAATCACCGGTCGCGACGTCCCACAGACACACGCCGCCGTCCTCTCCGGCGGTCACCAGGGTGGGCCGTCCATCGACCGCCACGGTGTCGAGGTCGATCACCGTGCCCTCGTGCCCGGTGAACACGGCGGGGCCCTCCAGCACCGGGTCGGCCTCGAGGGTGTCGTGACCGCCCTGGGCCTCGTCTCCGAGGCCGAACCAACCGGTCCTCGACGCCACGATCGTCGCCACGACGAGGACGGCGACCACCAGGGCCACCACCCGCAACGGCCCGGGTATCCGGCGGGGCCGGTCGGGGGTCGGCGTCGTGTCGTCGGGAAGCGGCTCGGCGGCGACCGGCTCCGCGGGCGCGGCCAGTGTGGGTTCCTCGGCGGGCTCCGGCGCGGGTTCCGTCGCGGGCGGTCGGTCCGGGGCCGGTGGGACCTCGGCGCCGTCTTCGCCCCGGATCACCTCGGTAGGTGTCGGTGCGGCGACGGGCGCGTGCGCCATCACCGACGCGGTGGCGATCTCGTCGGCTCCGGTTCCACGGACCCGGGGTGCGGTCGCCGCGCCCTGTGCCACCACGAGTTCGGGTTGCTCCAGTGTCACCGGCGCGATGCCGAACCGCCGGTGCAGCAGGGTGCCGACCAGCGGCATCCGGCTGCCGCCGCCGACCAGGTACACCACCGGCTCGTCGCCGGTCCCGGCCGAGGCGGCCACCGTCTCGGCGAGATCCGCGATGGCGGTGACCGTGGGGTGCGCCAGTCGCTCCAGTTCGGCGCGGGTCAACAGGACCTCCCGCTCCAACGTGGGCAGGAACAGCTCGGTGCTGCTGTGGCGCGAGAGTCTCACCTTGGCGTTGCGCGCCTCCTCGTACCACTGGCGGCGACTGCGCCGCGCCGCCGCGGTGTCGGAGTCCAGCCAGCTCCAGTCGCCCGACGCCGCCGGATGCCCGCGTAGCCACTCCGCCACCAGGGCGTCGAGGTCGGTGCCGCCGATGTCGTCCCGGCCGCCGACCGCCAGCACCTCGAAACCGGTGTCGACCCGGCGCACGACGCTGACGTCCACCGTGCCGCCGCCGACGTCGACCACCATCAGCCGGTGCCCGACCGGAAGCGGGTCGCCGGGCCGGGTCGCGAAGTATGCGGCCGCCGCGACCGGTTCGGGCAGCAGCCGGACCTCACCCAGACCGGCGTCCTCGGCCGCCGCCGTCAACAGGCTGCGGCGGGTCTCCCCCCAGGTCGCGGGATGGGTGAGGACGACCTCCCCGCCTCCGCCGGTGACCCGGCGGTACTCGTCGGAGACCCTGCGCAGGACCGCGGTGAACAGCGCCGTCACCGTCACCTCCTGCTCCCCCAGCAGGACCGAACCGTCGTCGACACGGCGTTTGGGATGCGGTTCGCACCTTGCCGGGTCCCGCCCGGCGGCGTGCAGGGCGTCGGTTCCCACCAGCAGGGCGCCCGCCCGGTCGGCGTACACGGCCGAGGGAAGCAGCGGTGAGCCGTCGAACAGCAGGGGGTTCGGCCCGGATCGTGTGACGGTGACCGCGACCGTGTGCGATGTACCGAAGTCGACACCGAGACTGGGCTGGCCTGGCATGGGGTCAGGCTAGCAACGACACGCCATCGCCCGCGTCGGGCGGACGAGCGGAAACCGTCGACATTGCGCAGTGGGCGCCGGGCACCGGCGTGCCCTGCGTCGAACCGTTGCGACGGGGCCTTATGGTGGCACGGTGGCAGCGGCGACCGCACTCGGCGACCAGGCACCGGGCATCTTCCGCGACGCGGTGGCGTCGCTGCGCGCCTGGCGTCCGGACCGGCGGATATCCATCACCGAGATCTCGGCCCCGCGCGGCATAGCGCCCTACGCGTTCGCGGTGAGCGCGGAGGTGGGTGCCTCGGATTCACCGGGCACGTCGGGCCGGCTGGTCCTGTTGCACGACCCCGCGGGCCATCCCGCGTGGGAGGGGACCCTGCGACTGGTCACCCACCTGTCGGTGGCGGTGGACGAGGACATGTACACCGATCCGGTGTTGTCGACGGTGGCGTGGGCGTGGCTCGTGGACGGGCTCACCGACGCGGCGGCCGATCACGCCGCCATCGGCGGCACCGTCACGTGCACCACCGAGACGCGGTTCGGGGCCCTGCGGGATCCGGACGAGTTCCCCCGGGACGCCACGGAAGCCACATTGGACATCCGGGCGTCGTGGTCCCCGGTGGGCACCGATCTCACGCCGCACCTGCAGGGCTGGTGCCTGCTGCTGGCCGCGGCGGCCGGCCTGCCGCCCGACGAGTTCTACATCCGGGCGGCGGCCTGACCGACGTCAGCGGCTCCACATCGCGTTGACCTCGGCGAAGCCGAGCCCGTCCGTCAGCGACGTGTACCCGCCGGTCTCGAACAGCTCCGTCGCCGCACGGCCCGCCAGCGCGTACGCCGCCAGGGTGATGCCCGGGCCGACGCTGACCCGTCGCGCCCCGGCGGTCTCCAGTTCCGGCACGGGCGGTGCGCCCCCGCCGGCCATGACGTTCAGGGGGGCGTCGATGCCGTCGGCGAGTTCTCGGACGACGGCGAGATCGGCCACGCCCGGCACGAAGATCCCGGAGGCACCGGCCGCCAGGTACCGTGCGGCGCGTTCGAGGGCGACGGCGGTGCGGCCCTCGGGTTCTCCGATGCCGCCGAGGAAGTTGTCGATGCGGGCGTTGACGAACAGGTCCACGCCGGCGTCGGCGGCGGCCTGCCGGGCGGCGGCTATCCGCTCCGCCTGCGCGGTGACGTCGCGTAGACCGCCCTCGTGGGCGTCCTCGATGTTCACGCCGACCACTCCGGCGGTGAGGAACAGCCGTACGGTCTCGGCGACGTCGTCGGGGGTCTCGCCGTAGCCCGACTCGATGTCGGCGGTGACCGGCACGGACACGCTCCGGGTGATCCGGGCGACCGCGTCGACGGCGGCGGCCCGGTCGAGCCGGTCGCCGTCGGCGACTCCGAGGCTCCACGCCACGCCCGCGCTCGTGGTGGCGACGGCGTCGGCACCGGCACGGGCGATCACCGCGGCGCTTCCGGCGTCCCAGCAGTTCGCCAGGCGCAACGCGTGCGGGCCGTCGTGCAGTCGGTGGAATCGGGTGGCGAGTTCGTGGATATCGGTCATGGCGGCAAATCTAACCGCGGTCCGCCGGGTGACCGGCGGGAATCCGACACGAACCGTGCCCGGCGGCCGGAGGCGGCCCGGCCACCGGGCACGGAACGGAACGGAACGGTCTTACAGGTAAGGCGTGCACGCCAGGGTGAAGTCGAGCCACAGGTCGTCCAGCTCACTCTCGGAGGCGTCGGCGTCGACCGCGTCGAAGTAGGCGCCCAGGGTGTCGAGGCACTCCTGGAGTCCCTCCGCGTCCTCGGCGTCGCCCTCGGCGATGGCGAGCTGGTCCTCCAGGTCGTCGACCTCGGTGGTCAGGTCGTCGACCTGGCCCTGGAGGTCGCTGCGGGTGGAGGACAGTTCGGCGGCGAGGTCGTCGGCCTCCGAACTCTTGTCGAACCAGAGGAAGCCGAAGACGCCCGCGGCGATGAGCAGGAGCGCACTGACCACGGCGAGTATCGGCACCGCGGGGCTCTTCTTCGGCGCGGCCCCGGCCGGCGGCAGCGGCGCGAAGGAGGTGGGAGGACCACCGAGCGGCGACGGCCCCACGCCCGGCCCGGTGACGGGGGCCGCGGGCATGGCGGTCGTCGCACCGGGCTGGTAGCCCGGCTGCTGCGGGATGTACGGCTGTCCCGGCGCGGGCGATGCCGGCTGGCCGGAGACCGGCTGTTCGTACGCCGGGGCGGGTTCCGGCGTGGTCGGGTAGGGCACCCCGGCCCCGGGCTCGGAGGCGTACGGCGACGGCTGTCCCCCCGCGGGAGCGGGCGGTGGACCGTACGGATTCTGGGGAGCGGCGTCACCACCGTACGGGTTGTTCGGGGTGGGTTCGGGATTCTGTCCCGGAGTCGGCTGTCCAGGGCCGTAGTTGTACATCTCTGCCCTCCACAAGGGATTGTCACCGGCGCGGGCTCACGACGGAGGAAGCGGGGGTCACACGCCACCGGGGAGCGGCACGACGCGACCGTTGGTAAAGCACTCTAATCAGTGATCGCCAGTCCCGATTCGGCCGCGGAATCCGAAAAGTCCACCCTTAAGGGTGACCTGCACCGGTATACCGGTGGGCCATTGCCCATGACACGCCGTACCCCCGTACGGTTAGGAGGTGTCCGAAGATCACACCGAAGCCGAAGCCGCCGACCCGGTACTGCTGACCGAGCCTCGCGACGGCGTCCCGGAGGTGGTGGCCGACGACACGGCGCTGGAGGCGGTGCTGGATGCCCTCACCGCAGGCTCCGGGCCGGTCGCCGTCGACGCCGAGCGGGCGTCCGGTTTCCGCTACCTACCCCGGGCATACCTTATCCAATTGCGCCGCAACGGTTCCGGCACCTTCATGATCGACCCGACCCGATTCGACGACCTCACCGGGGTGGGCCGGGTCCTCTCCGGCACCGAGTGGATCCTGCACGCCGCGAGCCAGGACCTGGCGTGCCTGGCCGAGGTCGGGATGCGCCCCTCCTCCCTGTTCGACACGGAGCTCGCGGCGCGCCTCTGCGGCATGGAACGGGTGGGACTGGCGGCCCTGACCGAGCGGCTGCTCGGGTACCGCCTGGAGAAGCACCACTCGGCGGCCGACTGGAGCACCCGACCGCTGCCGGCGGACTGGCTGAAGTACGCCGCGCTGGACGTGGAACTGCTGATCGACCTGCGGGACAGACTGGACGCCGAGCTGCGCGCGCAGGGCAAGCGCGACTGGGCGGCCGAGGAGTTCGAGGCGTTGACCGCCAGTCGCCCGGCCGAACCGCGCAAGGAGCCGTGGCGACGCACCTCCGGCATCCACCGCGTGCGGGGCGCCCGCGCGCTGGCCAGGGTGCGGGAACTGTGGCTCGCCCGCGACGAGCTCGCCCGCTCGTTGGACAAGGCGCCGTCGAAGATCGTTCCCGATCCGGCCATCTCGGACGCCGCCATCGCGGATCCGTCCGACGCGGCGGGGCTGCTCGCGATCCCGGGGTTCCAGCGCAGGCACGGCCGGGCCAACATGAAGCGGTGGTTGGCGGCGCTCGCCCGCGCCCGTGACGCCGCCTCCGGGGAGTTGCCCTCGGTCACCCCGCTGCACGACGGCCCGCCGGCCACCCACCGGTGGGCGTCACGGGACCCGGAGGCCGCGGCGCGACTCAAACGCGCCCGTCACGCGGTCCTGGAGTTGGCGGAGGAACACCTGATGCCGGCGGAGAACCTGATCGCGCCCGCCATCGTGCGTGGGCTCGCCTGGCAGCCTCCGGCGGAGCTGTCGGTGGACCGGGTGCGTGAGGCGATGGCGGCGGCCGGTGCGCGGCAGTGGCAGGTGTCGCTCGCGGCCACCGCGCTCACCGAGGCGCTCGCCGACTGACGCGCGCCACGTTCGGGCCGCCCGGCCGGGTCTGCCGGAATGGATCGATGGGCGCCGAATCGCACCGAATGTCCGTTTCCTCCCGTCGTGACTCCCGGCCGCGCGCGCATTTCGCCCCACCACGCCGAGTCGGACGGTGGGGGGAGGGCGAAACGGGGTTACTTGCGAGTAACATTCGCGGTGACCGTCCACCCGACGGATGGATCACGGCGACGCGGCCGGCAGGCAACACCGACCCCCGCCGTGACCGTCAGCGTAGCGAGGTGGTCCGCGTGAGTGAGCGAAACGAGCGAACCATGACACACAGTAGCCGCACCGTTCGCGAGGTCGTGTTCGTCGACGGCGTGCGCACGCCGTTCGGTAAGGCCGGAGGCATGTATGCCGAGACCCGTGCCGATGACCTCGTCATCCGTTGTATTCGACAACTGTTGCGCCGAAACCCCTCGCTGCCGCCGGAGCGGATCGAGGAGGTCGCCATCGCCGCGACCACCCAGATCGGCGACCAGGGCCTGACCCTGGGCCGTACCGCCGCGCTGCTCGCGGGACTGCCCAAGACAGTCCCCGGCTTCTCCATCGACCGCATGTGCGCGGGCGCCATGACCGCGGTCACCTCCGTGGCCGCGGGCATCGGCTTCGGCGCGTACGACGTCGCCGTCGCCGGAGGTGTCGAACACATGGGCCGCCACCCGATGGGCGAGGGCGTGGACCCCAACCCGCGCATCCTCACCGAGAAGCTCGTCGATCCGTCGGCACTGGTGATGGGCTCCACGGCCGAGAACCTGCACGACCGGTTCCCCGGCATCAGCAAGGAGCGCGCCGACGCGTTCGCCCTGACCAGCCAGCAGCGCTACGCCAAGCACGTCGACCAGATCGCGCTCGACCTGGTGTCCATGAACACCCGCTCCACCGAGTCGGGCTGGGGCCTGGCGACCCAGGACGAGCCGCCGCGCGAGACCTCGATGGAGAAACTCGCCGGGCTGCGCACCCCGTTCCGCCCGCACGGCCGGGTCACCGCCGGCAACTCGGCCGGTCTCAACGACGGCGCCACGGCATGCCTGGTGGCGGCCGAGGACGTCGCCCGCGAACTGGGACTGCCGGTCGCGATGCGGATGGTGTCGTTCGGCTTCGCCGGCGTGGAACCGGAGGTCATGGGCGTCGGCCCGATCCCGTCCACCGAGAAGGCGCTGCGCAAGGCCGGTCTGTCCATCGAGGACATCGGCCTGTTCGAACTGAACGAGGCGTTCGCCGTACAGGTGTTGGCGTTCCTCGACCACTTCGGCATCGACGACGACGATCCCCGGGTCAACCCGTGGGGCGGCGCCATCGCCGTGGGACACCCGCTGGCCTCGTCCGGGGTCCGGCTCATGACACAACTGGCCCGGCACTTCGCGGCCAACCCGCACGTCCGTTATGGATTGACCGCCATGTGCATCGGAATCGGCATGGGCGGAACCGTCATCTGGGAGAACCCGGCTTGGTCCGGCGAGGAAGGCTGATCACGTGACCGCTCTGAAGGAATTCCCCAACGAGGTCGTCACCAGGTCGCTGGTGCGTTACGTCAAGGTCCCCGGCATGTCCGGGGAGGCCGCGCTCATCACGCTCGACAACGGCCACGACCACAAGAAGCCGTCCTCGTTCGGCCCGGGCGGTCTGGCCTCGCTCGACGCCGCCCTGGACGAGGTGTTCGCGCGCACGCCGAAGGTCCGGTTCATCGCGGTGACCGGCAAGCCGTTCATCTTCCTGGTGGGCGCCGACATCACCGGCATGCCGCTGATCGAGACCCGCGAGGACGCCCACGCCATCGCCCGGTTCGGGCACGACGTGTTCGCCCGCCTGAAGGACTCCGACATCCCGACCTTCGCCTTCGTCAACGGCGCGGTCATGGGCGGCGGCCTGGAACTGGCGCTGCACTGCCACTACCGCACGCTGTCGCAGTCGGCCGGGGCGATCGCCCTGCCGGAGTGCTTCATCGGCCTGGCACCGACCTGGGGCGGCACCCAGTTGCTCCCCAACCTGATCGGCGCCGACAAGGCGGTCAAGGTGATCATCGAGAACGCCTTGAACCAGAACAAGATGCTGCGTCCCGCCGAGGCGCAGGGCCTGGGCATCAGCGACGTACTGCTCGAACCGGCCGACTTCCTGGAGGAGTCGCTCGCCTGGGCGGCGAAGGTCGCCGACGGCGAGATCACCGTCGAACGCCCCGAGATCGACCGGGGCGAGGCGTGGGACGCGGCGCTGGCCCGTGGCAAGGCGGTGGCCGACATGAAGCTGCGCGGCGCCGCACCGGCGCCCTACATCGCGCTCGACCTGATGGCCAAGGCCAAGACGGTGTCCTTCGAGGAGGGCACCGCCCTGGAGGACGACGCGCTGGCGACCCTGTTGACCTCACCGGAACTCAAGGCGAGCCTGTACGCGTTCGACCTGGTGCAGAAGCGCGCCAAGCGGCCCGTCGGGGTCCCAGACAAGTCGCTCGCCCGCACCGTCGGGAAGGTCGGCGTCGTGGGCGCGGGCCTGATGGCGTCCCAGTTGGCGTGGCTGTTCGTCCGCCGGCTGGAGGTGCCCGTGGTGATGACCGACCTCGACGCCGAACGGGTCGAGAGGGGCGTCGCGTACGTCCACGGCGAGATCGACAAGCAGCTCGGCAAGGGCAGGATCAGCGCCGACAAGGCGGCCCGGTACAAGGCACTGGTATCCGGGTCCGTCGACAAGTCGGTGTTCGCCGACGCGGACTTCGTCATCGAGGCGGTCTTCGAGGAACTCGACCTCAAGAAGCGGATCTTCGCCGAACTGGAGGGCATCGTCTCCGAGGACTGCGTGCTGGCCACCAACACCTCCTCGCTGTCGGTGTCGGCCATGGCCGAGGACCTCACGCACCCACAGCGCGTGGTCGGCTTCCACTTCTTCAACCCGGTGGCGGTGCTGCCGCTGCTGGAGGTCGTGCGCGCCAAGCAGACCGACGACGCCACCGTCGCGACCGCGTTCGCGGTCTGCAAGACGCTCAAGAAGAACGGCGTGCTGGTCGCCGACGCCCCGGCGTTCGTGGTGAACCGGCTGCTCACCCGGTTCCTGGGTGAGATCTTCGCGTGTGTCGACGAGGGCACCGACATCGAGACGGCCGACCACGCCGTCGACGAGCTGGGTCTGCCGATGACCCCGTTCATGCTGCTCCAACTCGTCGGTCCCGCGGTCGCGCGACACGTCGCCGGCACCCTGCACCAGGCGTTCCCCGACCGTTACGGCGTCTCGGAGAACCTCGACCGGCTCGTGGAGGCCGGCAAGTCCAGTGTGTACGTGTGGGACGCCTCCGGCAAGCCGTCGGTGGATCCGGACGTCCCGCAGATCATGCGGTTCGGGGACTCCCCCTCGACGCCCGAGCAGATCCGCGACCGCGCGTTGACCGCGTTGGCCGACGAGGTGCGGCGGATGCTCGACGAGGGCGTCGTCGCAGGGCGCGAGGACATCGACCTGTGCATGATCCTGGGTGCCGGTTGGCCGTTCCACCTGGGTGGCATCACGCCGTACCTCGACCGCACCGGGGTCGCGGAGAAGGTCACGGGCCGCCGCTTCGCCGGATAGCCCGACGGACGGGCGAGGGGTCCGGCGCGCGTCACGCGGCGCGCCGGACCCCTCGCCTCCTCCGATGCGGAATGGGGACGTGCGCGGTTCCCGTGTCGCGCGGGCGATTCCGCCCGTTCATCCTATGTGTACCCACCCGATCGTGTGGACCGGTTGTCACGTGGCGCCCCTGTCACTCTCCGCCGGGTACGATCGGTCACATTGAACGATCCGCGGTTGCGACCGCCTGGGCGTACGGGAGCCCGACATGACCGATGAATCCGACACCGTCCGCTGGTGCGCCACCATGCCGGTGCACCACCGGCTTCTCCGCACCACACCCGAGTACGCGCTCCGCCGCCGGCGTATCGAAGAAGATGCGGAACGCCGGCGCCGCATCGAACGCGCCCGCCGCCGAGAGGCGGTGACCATCCCCGTCGTCGTGCACGTCGTGTGGAACGCCGACGAGGAGAACGTCTCCGACGCACAGATACTCAGCCAACTGCAGGTGCTGAACGACGACTTCAACCGGGCCAACGCCGATGTGGACACCGTCCCGGAGCCGTTCCGTCCACTGGTCGCCGAGGCGCGGGTGCGGTTCAGGCTCGCCGAGACCGATCCACAAGGTGCCGCGACGACCGGGGTGGTCCGAGTCCGCACCGATCACACCGGTTTCGGCCCCGACGACGCGGTGAAGTCCACCGCCACCGGCGGAGCCGACGCCTGGCCCGCGGACCGCTACCTCAACGTCTGGGTCTGCCGGCTGACCGACGGCCTGCTGGGTTACGCGCAGTTCCCCGGCGGACCGGCCGAGACCGACGGCGTCGTCGTGTCGTACCGCGCGTTCGGCACCACCGGTACCGCCACGGCGCCCTTCGACGGAGGGCGCACCACCGTGCACGAGGTCGGCCACTGGCTGAACCTGCGGCACATCTGGGGTGACGACGGTGAGGGCTGCGCGGGGTCGGACTTCGTGACGGACACGCCGAACCAGGCCGGCCCCAGTTCGGGTGTGCCGCGGTTCCCCAAGGTCAGCTGCGACAACGCGCCCCACGGCGACCTGTTCGTCAACTTCATGGACTACAGCGACGACGCCTGCACCGTCATGTTCACCCACGGCCAGGCGGGCCGGATGGACGCGTGCCTGGCGGGGCCCCGCAGTTCCTTCGCGGCGGCGTCCCGGCCGCCGGAACCCGTCGCGGAGCCGGAACCCGCCGCCTGAGGCCCGGCGCAACGGAAATCGCTTACCGGCTGGTAACGGGCCGCCCGTTCCGGCCGGAACCCTCACGGCCCCCGCCGTGAGCAGGCCGACTATGGAAATTTCATAGGAGAACATCGATACCGTGTCGTGATTTTCCTGCGATGTGCTCGTCACGCCGGAAGATCTCCGATGCCCGTTCTCCTCGAAAGGCCCACCATGGCCCGATTCCACGCCCGGCTGGCGACACTGGCCGTCGCCGGCGCACTCATGGCTCCCCTATTCGCCACTCCCGCACACGCCGAGCCCGTCGATCTGGAGCAGGCGGTCGCCGAACGGATGACCGCCGCGACGGCGTCGACGCGCCCGGACCTGAACAGCCTGGACACCGGCGTCAAGGTCGAGGTCACCGACAAGACCGACGACTGGGCGTTCGGCACCGTGGTCGTCACGACACCACGAGGCGGTGAGGACCTTCCGGAGGGCCGCCTCTTCCTCGCCAGGCTCACCGACGACGCCTGGCAGGTCGAACTCGACGGCGAACCGGCGTTCAGGTCGCTGTCGGCCGAGGCCCCGGTGCTGTCCGACAGCGAGCGCACCTCGCTGGGGCCGGATCAGGTCACCGTCGACGCCGCCAACCCACGCACCCAGATGCGCCTGCCGTGGGCCACCGGCCAGACGTGGACCATGACCGGCGGACCCCACCCGTGGGGCAGCAGCGGGGCGTGGTCGTCGCTCGACTTCGCCGGCGGTGACCAGGCCGTGCGTGCCACGCGCGCCGGGAACGCATACACGATGTGCACCGGCTGGATCCGGGTCGTCCACGCCAACGGATTCGCCACCGACTACTACCACCTGTGGAGCAACATCAACACCAACGGCGGCTGGGTCGGGGAGGGCGCCTTCCTCGGCTACACCGGCACCGACGTCACCTGCGGCGGCTCGGCCACCGGGCGGCACGTGCACTTCGGCCTGCGGTACAACAACGTGTACGACTCGATCCACGCCGCCATCATCGGCAAGTGGGTCATCATGAACGGTGGTTCGGCCTACTCGGGTTCGGCCCTGCACGGCTCGACCCGCGCCTGGACCGGCGGCGGCATGTACAACTACGGCCCGCTGTGGGCCGACCAGGGCATCGTCGACGCCAACGGCGGCGGCAGCCTCAACAAACGTTCCGGTCCCGGCACCGGCTACGGAGTGGTCGGCTCGGTCGCGGAGGGTGCCACGGTGACGGTCTCGTGCTCCCAGAACGGGACCACCCACACCGGGCGCTGGGGCACCACCGCGATGTGGAACCGGCTCAGCGACGGCACCTGGATCTCCGACGCCTATCTGATGACCGGCGCGAGCGGTCCCGTCAGCGGTTGGTGCTGATCCCCGGGTCCGTCACCACCACGCGCGGGTGGTGACGGACTCGTCCAGCACATCGGCGTACCGGCCCGCGGTCACCTTCTCGATGAACACCCGGTCGACGCCGGTCGGCTCGCGCCGGAGCAACCGGTCGAAGGCCGTGTCGATGGTGTCGCGGTCACCACTGGTACCCAGCAGCCGCGCCACCTTCGCACATTTCTCGGGATCTATCTCGATGGAGCGCTGAATCATCGTGGTCGCCTTCGGTGTAGGGCGGATGTCGTGGTCAGACTAGTGGAGCGACACGCCTGCGGGCGGCGGAATCGGCAACGCGGCGGCCGCGCGCCGAGGCGTCGTAGGCTCGTGGCATGACCGTGGAGATCACAGACAACCCCGACCGGCAACGCTACGAGGCACACGTCGACGGCAGGCTGGCCGGTTTCACCGAGTACGACCGGCACGACGAGTACACGGTGTTCCCGCACACCGAGGTCGGTGGCGACTTCCGGGGCATGGGCGTGGCGGGCGCATTGGTGAGGGCCGCCGCGGACGAGCTGCGCGCCTCCGGTGGCCGGGCGTATCCGCTGTGCCCGTATGTGAAGTCCTGGTTCGACAAGCATCCCGAGTACCAGGACGTCGTCTACACCCCGTGACGCCGGCCGGAAGCCGACCGTCCATTCGCGTCGGCTTCCCGTCACAGCCCGCCACTTCCGTCACCGACTGTGCCACCATGGTGTCAGAGGACGCCTCTTCGCGCTGCGGACCCCCGGACGACCGGCACTCCTCACGACGGGGCGGCTTCCGGGCCGGGGAGAGGGGCGTCCGCGTCCGATGCGGCCCGTCCCCCGGGCGGCACCCAGTGACTGCCACGGGAGTCCACATGACATGGTCGGGCCGACTCGACTCGATCGGAACCAGTAGGCGTGGCTACCAACCCCAGCAGGTGAGGGAGCTCGTCTGGCGGATCGAACAGACCCTGTCGGGGAGGATCCCCCACGCCGTGACGGCCGCGGTGGTCGGTAGCAGCGCGTTCGACGTGGTGCGCGACGGATACGACATGGCCGAAGTGGACATGCTGCTCGGGGACGCGATCACGCAGTTGCGCGGTCAACCGCCGAGTCCGCGCCAGCCGCCGCCACAACCCTCGCAGGATCTCGATCCCTACTCCCGCATCGCCCTGCTGCGCCGGTGCTGGGAACTGCGCGGCAGACGGTTCCGCAGGGTGCGGTTGGGACGCGGTTACCGCATCACCGAGGTGGACGACTTCACCGACCTCGTGGCGGCACGGTACGGGAACGGCATGGCGGCCAAGCAGGTCGACGAGGTGCAGTTCCGCGAACAGTGGCGTGGCTACGACGAGTCGGCCGTCGACGACTGGCTCGACGACCTGGCGTCGCTGCTGTCGGCCGAGGGCAGGTGAGTGCCGGTGGGGCGACACGGGCGGCGTGCCGCCCCACCGGCGTCGAGGCGGGCGATCCGAATCCGCGCCTCCAGAGGGTGACGGCTACGTGTCGCGCCGCCACTCGACGGTGAGGCCGTCCCGCGCGGCGAACCGTTCGAGGTGGTCGGCGACGACGTACTCGACCCGGCCGAGCAGTGGCTCGTCGGCCGCCGAGACCTCCAGGCGCAGTTCGGTGTCGGTCGCGGTCATCCGCGCCTCACCGAACTCGAACACGGTGTGCCCGGACGACTCGTCGTAGACCGACTCCGCCTTCTTGCTGAAGTGCGAACAGAGCTGCTTGATGTAGCGGCCACCGCGATCGGTGGCGACGGCGGCGGTGGAGGTCGGCACGGCTCACGCTCCCAGGTGGGTGACGACGTCTTCGACGACGATGAGCGCGGCGAGCGGGCCGCCACGGGAAGTCCACAGTGTGCCGTCCACCTCGACGAAGTGGTCCGACTTCACGGCCTCCAGCGCGGCGAACGCGGGCGTCCCCTTCGCCTCGGACAACGCCTCCTCACTGCCGGGGACCAGCGTTCCGACGAACAGCCAGTCGGCGTCGAGCTCGGGCAGGTTCTCCAGGCTCAACGGATCGGTGTGCGCGAAGCCCGGCTCGGTCCCCTCGGGACGGACGAGGCCGACGTCCTGGATCACGAGGCTGGCGAAGGAGTCCTTGAGCATGACGCCGGGGCCGTCGGGGTTCCACCGGACGATGTTGGCGGTCGCGCCCGCGTTGTCCCCCAACGCCTCGGCGGCGTCGCCGACGCTCGTCTCGTAGTCGGTGAGCCACTGTTCGGCGGCGTCACCGGCGTTCACCGCGTCGGCGATGTTGCGGAACGCGGTCTTCCAGTCGTCCTCGACCTTGTAGGTCACGACCGTCGCGGGGATCAACTCCCGCATCTGCTCGAGCTGCTGCTCGTCGATCACGGCGCCGAACAGGACCAGGTCGGGCTCCAACTCCAGGATCCGGTCCGTGGCGGGCTTTCCGATGTCGCCGACGACCTCGATGCCGTCGGTGCGGTCGCCGAGGTAGGCCGGCGGGGTGGTCTGACCGCGACCGTTCACGGTGCCGACCGGTGTGATGTCGAGGGCCAGCAGCGAATCGAGATCCTGCTCCGACAACGCTACAATGCGTTGAGGTTGTTGCGGCACCGTCACTTCCGTGCCGGTGGCGTCGACGACCGTCCGGGTGGCGTCCGATGTGTCCGACGCCTCGGCCGGCTCGTCACCGCCTCCGCAGCCGGACACCGCCAGTGCCGCCGCGGCGGCCGCCGCGGCCAGCCGCAGCATCGAGGTCACGCGCATGGGTCTCTCCAGAAGGGCTTCGGTCTCGCCCGGCGGAGCTGCCACCGGGTCACAAATGACATTAGGTTAGCCTAACCTAATGCAACCCCGTATCGCCGGGTCCTCCGGCCGACGGATCCGCCCGCTCACCGGCGCGTTCGCCATGGCGGCGGCCACCGTCGCCCTGTGCCTGGTGTCCATGTTGTACGGCGGCGGCGACATCCCGGTGTCCGCCGCGTTCGACTACCTTGTCGGCGATCCCCTGCGGCGCGCCGATCCCCACCTCGCGATGGTCATGACCTCCCTGCGGTTCCCGCGCACCGCCGTGGCACTGTGCACCGGGATCGCACTGGGACTCGCGGGTTGCCTACTCCAGTCGGTGACCCGCAACCCCCTCGCGGAGACCGGCCTGCTGGGCGTCAACGCCGGCGCCGCGCTCGCGGTGGTCGCCGGCATCACCCTCCTGTCCACAGAGGCCGCCCCCGCCGTCCTGGCGTTCGCACTGTGCGGCGCGTTCGCCGCCAGCGGCCTGGTGCTCCTCATCGCGGGCGGCGGCGCCCGGATGTCCCCGCTGCGCCTGGTACTGGCGGGTGTCGCCCTCACCGCCACCTTCCGCGGCCTGTCGTCCTACCTGCTGCTTAGCGACGCCGCCACCTACGACCGGTACCGGTTCTGGGTTCTCGGCTCACTGTCGGGCGTCACCCTGGAACAACTCGGCTGGGTGCTACCGGCCCTGCTGATCGGGGTCGGGGTCGCCGCACTTCTCGTGCGGCCGTTGGGCGCCCTCTCGCTGGGCGACGACGTCGCCGCCGGACTCGGGCACCGCCCCGGCACGACACGGGTCGTGACCGCGGTCGCCGTCACGCTGCTCACCGGAGCCGCCGTCGCCCTGTGCGGCCCCATCGGCTTCCTCGGACTGCTGGCACCCTACGTCGCCAGGGCGTTCACCGGCGGCGGACTCGGCGGCCGACTCCTGCTGTCCGCCGTGGCGGGCGCGACCATCATGCTCGCGGCCGACGTCGCCGCGCGCCTGGTCATCCGGCCCTACGAGGCACCCGTGAGCGTGCTCCTGGCCGTCATCGGCGGGCCGGCACTGGTCGTCATCGTCCGGACCCGCCGACTGTTGACCCTGCGGGTTCCCGGAGGCGCCGCATGAGACCCCACCCCGGAACCGTCGTCATCCGGTACCGCCGGTTCAGTGTGCTGCTGCGCCCCCGGCCGTTGGCGGTCGGCATCGGCCTGCTCGGTGCCGTGGCCGCCGCCTGCGCCCTGTCCGTCGCGGTCGGCAACGGCGAGACGACCGGATTCACCGCCGTGCAGGCGTTGTGGGGCGGCGGCGAGCCGGTGGCCGGACGCATCGTCCACGTGCTGCGAGTGCCCCGGTTCGTCGCCGGCCTGGTCGCGGGCGCCGCACTGGGGATCGCGGGCTGTCTCATCCAGACACTGGCCCGCAACCGGCTCGCCACACCGGATCTCGTCGGTGTCAACGACGGCGCGACCGTGGCGGTACTCCTCAGCGTCGTCGGCGGGACGGCGGGTGCCGTCGGGGCCTGGTGGGCCGGTCCGGTGGGCGCCATGGCGGCGGCGGCCCTCGTGGTGGCCGTCGCCGGTGGGCTCGGCGACACCGGTTACCGGGTACTCGTCGTGGGCATCGGACTGTCGGTCGCCATCGACGCCGTCACCGAGCTCACCCTGGCACGACAGGACATCGACGCCGCCCGTGGACTCTTCAGCTGGACGCTCGGCTACCTCAACGGTCGCGACTACGACGTGGCGCTACCGGTGGGAATCGGGCTCGCGGTGCTACTGCCACCCGCGCTACTCGCGGCCCGCACGCTGCGGCTGCTGCGTTTCGGCGACGACACCGCCGCCGGCCTCGGTGCGGTGCCCACCCGGATCCGGCTGGGGGCCTTGGGAATCGCCGTCCTACTCGCCGGGCTCGCCGTCGGGGTGGGGGGACCGATCGCCTTCGTCGCGATGATCGCCCCGGTCCTCGCCCAACGGCTCGCCCGTGAATCCCCCGTACCGGTGATCGTCTCCGGCCTGCTCGGCGGCGTGCTGGTCACCGTGGCCGACACACTCGGCCGGGCGTTCGGCACGGTCGAGATCCCGGCCGGCGTGATCACCGGAATCCTCGGCGGCCCCTTCCTGCTGTGGGTCCTGCTCAGCCGCCGGGGCTGACCCCCTCGAAAATCCACCTCTCACCGACTGGAGCACCGCGTGGAGCTGCACATCGACCGCATCACCGCCTCCCACCCGGGGGTGACCGCCGTCGACGACGTCACCCTGACCGTCCCGTCCGGCACCGTCACCTCCGTCGTGGGCCCCAACGGGTGCGGCAAGTCGACCCTGCTGCGGACCCTCGCCAGACTGCACCGGCCCGACTCCGGGACGGTGACGGCCGGTGGTGCCGACGTCTGGCGGTTGCGGCCCCGCGAGGCCGCGCACCGCATCGCACTGCTGCCGCAACACCCGATCGTCCCCGAGGCCATGACAGTCTCGGGCCTGGTCGCCCACGGACGACACCCACACCAGGGGCTGTTCCGGCAGTGGTCGGTGGCGGACGCGCGCGCCGCCGAGGCGGCCATGTCCGCCACCGGCGTCACCGCGCTCGCCGACCGTCGACTGGAGACACTGTCCGGCGGGCAGCGGCAGCGGTGCTGGCTGGCGATGGCACTGGCCCAGGACACGCCGGTGATACTGCTCGACGAGCCCACCAGCGCACTGGACCTCGGCCACGCCGTCGAGGTGCTGCGGCTGATCCGGCAGGTCGCCGCCGAGGGACGCACCGTCGTCATGGTGCTGCACGACCTGGCGGCCGCCGCCCGCTACAGCGACACCCTGGTGGCGATGCGGGACGGCCGGGTCGTCGCCACGGGTGCGCCACGGGAGACCGTGACCACCGAACTGGTCGCAGCGCTCTACGACGTCGAGGCCGACGTACTGGCCGCCCCCGGTGACGGCGCCCCCGTGGTGGTACCGCGAGCCGGTCAGGAGACCGGCGGCCCCACTGCCGCCTCGAGTTGAGCCGTGACCGGTCACGGGGCGCTAAGTTTCGTCCGGTCATCGCCTTGAGCTTCGCCGTCTCCTCCCGTACCGCCCGTCGGATGCCGGCGTTGCCGGTGGGAAGGGTCATGGCTTCGGCCTCCCCGAACCACTGTGCCGCGATCGCGTACTCACCCATCCGCACAGCCGTCTTCCCGGCCTCGTATGCGAGGCCCGCCAGCTTGCTGCGGTGGCCGAGCGGCGCGGCGATCCGCAACGCCCGCCGATGATGCCGCATGGCCTCGTCGGGTCTTCCCAACCTGTCGTACGCCACCGCCAGGAAACCCTCCGAGTTGGCGATTTCGGCGGTCTCACCGATCCCCTCGAAGAACCGTCGTGCCGTCTCGTGCAACCGCAACGACGCCTCGTCGCCCCCTTCGAGGGTCAGCAGTAGCCCCTCGGCGTTGTCTAGCCGGTGCATGATGTAGGGGTTGTCCAACTCCCGGAACAGTTCCCGGGCTTCCGCGAGCAGTTTCCTGGCGGTCTCGAACCGTTCGCCGCGCACGGTGAGGGCCAGCAAGTTCGACAGGCAGAGTCCGTACAGACCCCTGGTCGGTCCGGCACCCGCGCTCATCTCGACCGCCAGGCGAAAGGCCGCTCGCGCGTCCTCCTCCTCACCGAGTTCCGCGAACACGATTCCGATGTTGTTGTGGTTCAACGCCTCTCCGGCGCGGTCTCCGTGCTCACGGCACAGCCGGACCGCCTCCCGATAGGCGTCGGTGGCCGCCGTGTACTGGTTGGTGTTGGCCAGGCTGTTGCCGAGCATCCGCAGTAGCTCCGCCTCGGCCTCGCCGTCCCGCAGTTCCCGGGCGGCCGCCAGTCCGAGACGGCTGATCTCGGTCATCTGCGCGAAGTCCGAGTGGTAGTTCATCACCGAGGTGAAGAGCCTGCCCATCTTCCAGGTGTCCCGCAGCAGACCGGCACGCCGGACCGAGTGGAGTACCGGCAGGAAGTTGTGATGATCGGCGTCGAACCACGCACGTTCGGCGGGCGCCTCGGTCAGGTCCGGAGTCTCGGGCCGAAAGGCGTCGGTCGAGGGCTCGGAGACCTCGAACATGTGCGGCATCAGGGTTTCCAGCGCCATTCTGGAGACGAGCCGGTAGTACTCCGCCAGGCGTTCCATCGCGGCCGACCGGACGTCCTCGGGCAGTTCGGCCAGTCGTTGGGTGGCGAAGGCGCGCACCAGGTCGTGGAACTGGAACCGGCCGGGTGAGGGCTCCGACAGCAGGTTCACCTCCACCAGGCGTTCGAGTTGCAGTTCGGTGTACGACACGGAACTGCCCCACAGCGCCGCCGCGGCGTAGGCGTCGAAGTCTCCGCCGGGGTAACCGCCCAGGAGTGTCAACAGTCGTCGCCGGTCGGCGTCGAGGTCCCGGTGGGAGACCATCAGGGCGGACTCGACGCTGCGGGAGCCCAGTTCGAGCTGCGCCAGGCGGGTCCCCTCGTCAGTCAGCCGCTCCCGCAAGCCCGCCAGCGTCCAGTTCGGCCTGGCGCGGAACCTTCCCGCCGCGATCCGCACGGCCAGTGGTAGTTCGCCGCACAACCGGACTATGTCGACCATCGCCAGCCGTTCGGCCTCGGTGCGTCCCTCGACTCCGGAGACACGGCGGAACATCTCCACGGCGCGGTCGGCGTCGAACGGTCGCAGGCTCACCGCGACGGCACCGTCGAGGCCCGGCAACCGGCGGCGGCTGCTCACCAGTACGAGATGCCGTCCGGCACCGGGCACGAGCGGCCGGACGTGCTCCTCGTCGGCGACGTTGTCGAGGACGAGCATGACCCTGCGGTCGGCGACGGTGGTCCTGAAGAGCGCCGCCCGGTGGTCCACGTCCTCGGGGATCCGGTCGTCGGGGACGCCGAAGGACCGCAGTACCCGCCCCAGCGCCGCGTGCGCCGACAGCGAGGGCACGTCCCCGAAACCGTGCAGGTTCAGGAAGATCCGGCCGTCGGGATACCGTTCGGCGAGACGGTGGGCCAACCGGACGCAGAAGGTGGACTTGCCCACGCCCGCCATGCCGTCGACCACCACGGTCACCACGCCGTCGCCTGCGTCGGCGAGGCGTTCCGCCTCGGCCAGTTCGGCGTCGCGGCCGACGAATCCGGTGAGGTCGGCGGGCAGTTCCGAGGGGACGCGCTGCGGCGGACCCGCGACACCGGCCGACACCGCCGGCGGGTCCAGTTCCGGGTCGGCGGCGAGGATGCGGCGTTCCAGTTCCCGCAGCCTCGGCCCCGGGTCGAGGCCGAGTTCCTCGGCCAGCCGGGTCCTTCCGTCGCGGTAGAGCTGGAGGGCGTCGGCCTGTCGCCCGGAACGGTAGAGCGCGAGCATCAGGTGGTGGCGGAACGCCTCGCGGAACGGGTGTTCGGCCACCAGACCGGTCAGTTCCGGGATCAGGTGGGCGTGCCGACCGAGCCGCAGGTCTATTCCGCAACGCTGCTCGACGGCGACCAGTCGCAGTTCCTCCAGCCGTTCCGCCTCGGGTTGGACGATGCCGTCGGCCAGGTCGTGGAACGCCGGTCCACGCCACTCGGCGAGTGCGGCGCTCAGCAGTCGGTGCGCGCTCGCCGGATCGGTGTCGGCCAGTGCCGCACCCTCGCGGACGCCCCGGAGGAAGCGGGCGGCGTCCACGTCCTCCTCGGCGGCCGTCAACCGGTATCCGTCGGCGTGCCAACGGATCACGTCCTTGTCGCCGAGGGCCGCGCGTAGGCGCAGTACGTGCCACCGCAGCGCCTTGTCGGGTGCACCGGGTGGGGTCTCACCGCTCCAGAGCTGGTCGATGAGCGTGTCGGCGGGAACGGGGCGGCCCGGTCGGCTCAACAGTGCGGCGAGCAACCGGCGTTGTTTCGCGGCGGCCAGGACGACCGGGCCGGTGTCGTTCTCCACGGCGAGATCACCCAGTATCGCGAACCGCACCACACCTCCATCGCGTCGTCGCACCACCGCCGCATCACCGGTGTCGCCTCACACCACCGGTCCCACGGCCGCGTGCGGTCCCGGCCGAAGCTCTGACGTTACCGGGCGCGGAGTCCTAGGCTGATCGCCGGGAGGAGCCATGGACACCACGGGAATCGGGCTGCGCAGGGTCTACGAACCGCCGGAGACGCACGACGGTCTGCGGGTGCTGGTCGACCGGTTGTGGCCCCGGGGACTGAGCAGGGCCGACGCCGCCCTGGACGAGTGGTTGAAGGACGTCGCGCCCTCCACGGAGTTGCGCCGGTGGTTCCATCACCGTCCCGAGCGGCACGACGAGTTCGTGCGCCGGTACGAGGCCGAGTTGCACGACGAGGCGCACACCGACGCGCTGCGGTGGATCGGGGAGCGGGCGTCACGCGGGCCGGTGACGTTGCTGACGGCGAGCCGGGACGTCGACGGCGGCCACGTCCCGGTGATCGTCGCGGCACTGCGCGAGCTGCCGCCCGGCCGGTCTCACTCCTCGTCCGATTCGGACTCACGGCGCGGGCGGCACTGGACGTAGCCGGGCAGGGCGGCGGCGAAGAGGCTGGTCCGCCGGTTCCAGTCGACGACCGGGACGCGACAACCGGGCAGCGGTTCCGGGCAGGGCGGCGGCCCGTCGGGATCGGGGTGCACGGGGTGAGCCTACGGGGTCGCCACAAGGCGGACGGCGGACAGGCGGGGCGGCCGGTGTCGAGGAGCCCCGACGGCCGTAGCCGCAGGTCGTTCACTGTATGACATGTACATATCGCGCTGAGTGGATATCCGTCGACACAACGGATTCCGCGGATGTTAGGTTAGGCTTACCTTGCCTACGAGAAGGAGGCCGCCGATGCGGCTACCCGGCCTCGCCCAGCGTATCGCCATCGTCACCGGTTCACGTTCCGGGATCGGTGCCGCCACGGCACGACTACTGCGCGACAACGGAATGCGGGTCATCGGAGTGGACGTGGCACCCACCGGAGCCGACAGTCCCGATGAGACGGTCACCGACGTCACCGACCGTCACGCCGTCGAACGACTCGTCGACGGCGTCGAACGCGACGTCGGCCCGGTGCACGTCCTCGTCAACGCCGCGGGCGTACTGCGACCGGGCCGGCTCCTCGACGCCGAGGACGACGACTGGCAGGCGATGCTCTCCGTCAACGCCACGGGCGTACTCAACATGACGCGCCCCCTCGCGCGGCGGATGATCACCCGGGGCACCGGAAGCATCGTCACCGTCTCCTCCAACGCCGCCGGCGTGCCGCGAGACGGCATGGGGGGCTATGCGGCCAGCAAGGCCGCCGCCACCCACCTCACCCGCTGCATCGGGCTGGAGACGGCGCCCCACGGCGTCCGCTGCAACGTGGTCGCCCCCGGTTCCACCGACACGCCCATGCTGCGGTCACTGTGGAACACCGGGGAACTCGACCACACCGTCGTCGCCGCCGGTGATCCCGGCCGGTTCCGGTTGGGCATCCCGCTCGGCACGGTGGCATCCCCCGAGGACGTCGCCGCCGTCGTCGCGTTCCTCGCCTCCGAAGCCGCGTCCCAGGTGACGCTGCAGGAGATCCGCGTCGACGGCGGCGCCTCCCTGCGGTGACCCCGCGACCCCACACATTGGAGTGTGCACATGCATCTTGTGGACGATTACGATCCCGAATCCGGCTTCTTCTTCGGCACCTCGGCCAGATCGCTGCTGACCCGCGGCAGTGCCGTGGTGCTGCCCGGCAGGGGCGGTCTGGCGCCGAGGCGCGCCGAGACCGTACTGGCCGCGCTGGGCGCCGATCAGATCCTGGTCGGGGCCATACCGTTCGACGACCACCGACCCGCCCACCTGGTCGTGCCGGAGGACCACCGTTGGGGTCCGGCACTGCCACCGGAGACCGGTGACGCGCCCTCCCGACCGGTGACGCCACGACACGAACCCCCGCCCGAGGAGTACCGGCGGGCGGTCGCCGAGGCGTTGGACCGCATAGGCCACAGTGACCTGTCCAAGGTGGTCCTCGCGCGGAGTGTGCGGATACCACTGCCGGAACCGGTCCGGATACCGCGCCTGCTACGGCGGTTGCGGCAGGCCGGCGGGTTCGTGTTCGGCTGCGCGCTGCCGGGGCACCGGGTACTGGTCGGAGGCAGCCCCGAACTCCTCGTCTCCCGCGACGGCGACACCGTCGTGGCACATCCGCTCGCCGGATCACGGCCGCGCGCCGGCGATCCCGCGATCGACCGCCGGCGCGCCGCCGAACTGCTCGACTCCGACAAGGACCGGCGCGAGCACGCCCTGGTCGTCGCCGACATCGCCAAGGCGTTGGCGCCGTTCTGCCGCGACCTCTCCGCGCCTCCGCGTCCCGAGATCGTCACGACCTCGCACATGATGCACCTGGGCACCCGCATCACCGGTGTCCTGGCCGAACCCCGCCCGTCCGCACTCTCACTGGCGGCGGCACTGCATCCCACTCCCGCCGTGTGCGGCACCCCCACCGGTACCGCCCAGGAGACCATCCGGCGGCTGGAGGGGTTCGACCGCGACTTCTACGCCGGAATGGTCGGATGGTGCGACTCCACCGGCGACGGCGAATGGGCGGTCACCATCCGCTGCGCCGAACTGGCCCCCGGCGGCGCGCGACTGTTCGCCGGCGCGGGTGTCGTCGCCGGATCCACGCCCGAGGCGGAACTGGCCGAGACCGACGCCAAGTTGGCGACCATGCTCAGCGCCCTGGGCGCCCGGCTCGACGGTGAGGAGGTCGGCCGTGACCGGCGAATTCACGCCGTGGCCTGAGGCGGACGCCCGCCGGTACCGGGAATCCGGGATCTGGCGTGGTATCGGCTTCGCGACCGTGCTGAGCGAACTCGCGCGCAGGTACGGCGAACACACCGCCGTCGTCGACGCACGCGGTCCGGTCGGGTACGCCGCACTGGCCCGCCGGTCCGAACGGGTCGCCGCCGGCCTGGCCGCGCGCGGCCTGCGCCCCGGTGACATCGCCGTCGTGCAGGCCCGCAACGACGCCGACTACGTGGTCCTGTTGTTCGCCGCGTTCCGGCTGGGCGTGATCCCGGTATGCGCCCTGCCCGCACATCGCGAACGCGAGATCGGGTACTTCCTCGACCACACCGGCGCCGCCGCATACCTGCACCCTGGGGAGGACGACCACCGGCGGATCGCCGCGTCCACCGCGCGCGAGGTCCGCCTCGTCACGACCGTCGCCGAGGCCGCCGCGTCCTCCGGGCCGGTGGACGCTCTTCCACCGCCTCCCGGTGGCGGCGACCTCGCGTTGCTGCAGTTGTCGGGCGGCTCCACGGGGGTGCCCAAGCTCATCCCCCGCACCCACGACGACTACCTGTACAGCGTGCGGGTGGCCGCCGAGGTCTGCGAGATCGACGACCGGACGGTCTACCTCTGCGCGTTGCCCGCCGCGCACAACTTCCCGTTGTCGTCCCCGGGGATCCTGGGGGTGTTGTCGGTCGGCGGCACCGTCGTCATGGCCCCCGATCCCAGCCCCGACACCTGCTTCGACCTGATGGACGACGCGGGCGTCACGATGACCGCCGTCGTACCGGCCCTCGCGCAGGCGTGGCTCACCGCCGCGCGGACACGAGGGCGCCGCCCCGGATCGCTTCGGGTCCTGCAGGTGGGTGGCGCCCGACTCGACGCCGCACACGCCGCGCAGGTCGCGCCGGTCCTCGGCTGCCGGGTGCAGCAGGTGTTCGGAATGGCCGAGGGCCTGGTCTGCTACACGCGGCTCGACGCCCCGGACGCCGTGGCACACCACACCCAGGGCCGCCCGGCCTCGCCGTACGACGAGATCCGGATCGTGGACGACCGGGACCGCGACGTCCCCGACGGCCACAGCGGACACCTGTTGGCCCGCGGCCCGTACACGGTGCGGGGCTACTTCCGGGCCGCCGCGCACAACCCGGTCGCGTTCACCCCGGACGGCTACTACCGCACCGGGGACCTGGTGCGGCGCACCGAGACCGGCGACCTGGTGGTGACCGGACGCGCGAAGGACCAGATCAACCGGGGCGGCGAGAAGATCGCCGCGCCGGAGGTCGAGGAACTGCTGCGCGGCCACCCCGACATCCACGACGCCGCCGTCATCGCGGTACCCGACCCCGTCCTGGGCGAACGCAGTTGCGCGGTATGCGTCGCCGCCCCCGACCGGGACCCCACCGGAAAGCAGATCCGCCGCCACCTCCGGGAACTCGGCGTCGCCGCGTACAAGATCCCGGACCTGGTGCGCTTCGTCCCGCACCTGCCCCGCACCGCCGTCGGAAAGATCGACAAGAAGCGACTCAAGGAGGACCTGTCGCGATGAGCATCCCCCGCCTCACCGGCCACCCGCTGCCCACCACGATGCCCGACAACCGGCTCACCTGGGCGTTCGACCCCAACCGGGCGGCGCTGCTGATCCACGACATGCAACGTTACTTCCTCGGCTTCTACGCCGACGGCTTCCCGCGCCTGGTGGACAACGTCGCCCGGCTGCGCGCCCTGGGACTGCCCACGGTGTACACCGCGCAACCGCCGCGCCAGTCGGCGGAACGGCGCGGCCTGCTGACCGACCGATGGGGGCCGGGCCTCCAGTCGGACGAGGAGATCGTCTCCGCCCTGGCACCAAGGGAGGGCGACGAGGTCCTGACCAAGCACCGGTACAGCGCCTTCTTCGGCACCGACCTGCGCGGGTGGCTCGCCTCGCGTGGCCTGGACCAACTCGTGATCTGCGGCGTCTACGCGCACATCGGCGTCACCGCGACGGCGCTCGACGCGTTCTCCGCCGACGTCAAGCCGTTCGTGGTCGCCGACGCCGTCGGCGACTTCTCCGCCGACGACCACGCCGCCGCCATGCGTCACCTCGCCGCCACCTGCGCAGTCGTCACCACAGTGGACGGCCTGTCCTCAGGACCGACGCTGGCGGAGGTACGGCGCCAGGTGCTCGCCCTGCTCGACGAACCCGCCGACGACGACGAGAACCTCATCGACGCGGGACTGGACTCCGTGCGGGTCATGGGCCTGATCGAGACGTGGCGCGCCGCGGGCCACGACGTCGGTTTCGCCGACCTCGCCGCCGACCCCACCATCATCGGCTTCCACTCGCGGTTGGTGTCGGCATGAATCGTGCACCACTCCCGCCGCCGCCCGCGACGGCCCCGGAACGCTCGGCACGGGTCGCCGGCCAGCGGCGCGTCGTCGTGGACGTCCTCACCGGCGCCGACGACCGTCTCCTGGTCGTGGCGGGGCCCTGCTCCGTCCACGATCATCAGTCCACCATGGAGTACGTCGCGGGCCTGGCGGCTCTGGCGAGGCGGCACGCCGACGACCTGTACGTAGTCGCCCGCGTCTACCCGGAGAAGCCGCGGACCCGGCTGGGCTGGCCGGGGATGCTGCTCGACCCGCACATGGACGGAAGTCACCACGTGACCGACGGTATCGCCGCCGCCCGCGAACTGATGTGCGCGGTCGTGGACGCCGGCGTCCCGGTCGCCACCGAGTTCGTCGAGCCGCTGCTGACCGGGTACGTCGCGGACCTCGTCGCCTGGGCCGCCATCGGCGCGCGCACCGTGGAGAGCCCGTCACACCGGCGGCTCGCGTCCGGGCTCGGGCTGCCCGTCGGATTCAAGAACCGCACCGACGGCGCCGTGCAACCCGCCATCGACGCGATCGACGCCGCCGCGACACCACAACCGGTGTTCGGCCTCGCCGCCTCCGGCAGACCACAGTGGTGGGTGTCGGAGGGAAATCCCCACTGCCACCTGATCCTGCGCGGTGGCGACCGCTCCACCAACCACGATCCCGACTCGGTCGCCGACGCGTTGCGGGCCCTGGCCGACCGGCGCCCCACCCCGCGTCTCGTCGTGGACTGCTCACACGGCAACAGCCGAAAAGACCACCGGCGGCAACCCGAGGCGGCCGAATCGGTCGCCGCCCAGGTCGCGGACGGACAGGCCGGGATCGCCGGGGTGATGCTGGAGTCCTTCCTCCACGAGGGGAACCAACCCCACTCGTCCACCCCCCGGCCGGGCCTGAGCGTCACCGACGCCTGTCTCAGCCTGGAACAGACCGCGCCCGTGCTCGCCGGACTCGCCGCCGCGGTACGACACCGCCGCCACAGCGCCGCCGGGCTGCTGGGGGTGTCATGATCACCCTTCCGGTACACGCCGCCGCCGAGGGCATCCTCCGCGGCCAGGCCCTGGACCCCGCCGGTCGCGTCTACTGGACGTCCGAGGTCTGCGAGATCCGGGGAGACGTCGACCTCGACCGGCTGCTCGCCGCCGTGACCCACACCGTGCGCGACGCCGAGGCGCTGCGCGTCACCTTCGTCGACACCGACGAGGGGCCACGGCAACGGGTCCCCGAGCCCGGCGGTTGGTCGCCCACCGTGGTCCGGGTCCCGGAGTCTGCGTCCTGGCCGGAGATCCGCGCACTCGTCACGGCCGCGATCCCGACGGCCGATCCGGCAGCCGGGCCCCTGTTCGACGTGACGCTCTACCACTCGCACGACCGGGTGTGGTGGGCGACGCGCGCGCACCACGCGGTCCTCGACGGTTACGGCTACTCCCTGCTGTACCGGCAGGTGTCACGCCGGTACCGCGGCCGGCTCCGCGACGGCGACCGGTTCGGCAGGCTCGCCACACTGGTCGCGGCCGACGTCGCCCACCGCGACTCGGACGACTATGCGGGCCACCGGGACTACTGGCGGCGGCGGCTCACCGGTGTGACGGCCCGATCGTTCTCGCCACGGGTCGCCATGCCCTCCGGGCCGCCGCTTCGGCGGCGACGGGAACTGCCGGCCGCCGCGCTCCGCGAGGCGGGTCCGCGTTGGCCACACCGGCTGCTGGCGGGTGTGGCCGTGGCACTGCACCGTCACACCGGAGAGGAGACGGTGGTGGTGGGTATGCCGGTGGCCGACCGGCTCGGCACCGCCGCCGCCGACGTCCCCGCCATGGCGATGAACATCGCACCGGTACCGGTGACGGTCGGGCCCGGGGCGTCACTCGACGACGTCGTCGCCGCAGTCGCCGACGACCTACGGGCGTCCCGGCCACACCAGCGGTACCGGTACGAGAACCTGCGACGTGACCTGTCGTTGGGCAACCGCCGCCTGTTCGGTCCCGTCGTCAACGTCATCCCGTTCGCCGAACCACCGGTGCTGCCCGGCTGCGCCGTCACCGTGCACCACGTCTCCGCCGGACCGGTCGACGACGTCGCCGTCACCGCGCGCGGCCCCGAGGCCGTGACCGTCGAGGCGAACCCCGAGGTGTACGACGCCTCGGAGCTCGACGAGATCACCGACCTGATCGCCGACGCCCTGACCCGGACACGCGCGGGACGGTGGGAACCGCTGCCGCCCACCGCCCCACCACGGGTGACACGACGCCACGACGCCTACCGGGACCACGCCGTCACCACCCCGGACGCCCCCGCCGTGGAGGCCGCCGACACCGTGTGGACCTACGCCGCGCTCGCCCGTCACGCCGACCGGGTCGCCGCGTCGCTCGCCCGGCGGGGCGTCGGGGCGGGTGACCTGGTCGGACTGCGCCTACCACGGGGGGCCGAGGCCGTCGCCACGATCCTGGGCGTCCTGTCGCTGGGCGCGGGCTACCTACCGGTGGACCCCGCCGGAGGCGCACGTACCGCGCGCATCCTGGCGTCGGCGGCACCCCGGCTGACGGTCGCCGCGCCCGTCACCGACGAGGACGCCCCACCTCCGGTGCCACCCGACACCGCCCCCGCCGACACCGCGTACGTCATCCACACCTCCGGTTCCACCGGTGAACCCAAGGGCGTTCCGGTGTCGCGTGGCGCGCTCGACCACTTCGTGTCGGCGGCGGTGGAGACGTACGGCCTCTCGCCCGGCGACCGGGTCCTACAGTTCGCGCCCCTCCACTTCGACGCACACGTGGAGGAGGTGTTCCCGGCCCTGGCGGTGGGGGCGACCGTGGTGGTGCGCGACGACTCCGCCACCCGCTCGATCCCGGAGTTCGTCGACTTCGTCGCCGACCGCCGCATCACCGTGCTCGACCTGCCGACCGCCTACTGGCACGAACTCGTCGTGGCGTTGCGGGACGGCCTCACGACACTGCCGGAACGGATCCACACCGTCATCATCGGCGGCGAGGCCGCCCAACCGGCCCGCGTCTCCGAATGGCACCGGGTCGCGCCGCCGGGGATGCGGCTGTGGAACACCTACGGCCCCACCGAGACCACCGTCGTGTGCCTGGCAGGCGTGCTGACCGCCGACACGCCCGTCCACCTCGGTCGGCCGCTTCCCGGCCTGTCCGCCGCACTCGGGCCACACGACGAGTTGCTGATCGCCGGCCCCACGCTCACCCGCGCCGAGCCCGGCGACGACCGGTTCGTCACGGTCGACGGCACCCGCTGGTACCGCACCGGGGACGTGGTCACGCGCGACGCGGACGGCCTGCTGCGTTACCAGGGCAGGCGCGACAACCAGGTGAAGATCTCCGGGCACCGGGTGCACCCGGAGGAGGTGACCGCCGCCCTGGCCAGGCTCGCCGGTGTGACCGAGGCGGCGGTCGTGGCCGTCACCGACGCCGGCCGGACCCGGTTGGCCGGTTACGCCGTCGCCGACCGTCCCGGCACCGAGTTGCGCCGGGAACTCGCCGACGCGCTTCCCGAGGTGATGGTGCCGGGCCGGATAGTGGTCCTCGATCGGTTGCCGCGCACCTCCACCGGGAAGATCGATCACCGGCGGCTCGCCGACGACACCCCGGCACCCGCCCCCGAGGCGCCGATCGCACCCGCCGACCCCGTGGAACGCCGGATACTGGCGGTGTTCCGGGAGGTGTTGGGGCACGCGGTGACCGCCGAGGACGACTTCTTCGCCGCCGGGGGAACCTCGTTGACCGCCGTCGCCGCCGCCACCCGCCTCTCCACGGCACTGGAGCGCGACGTCACCGCGGCGGCGTTGTTCACCGCCCCCACCGCCTCCGGACTACGCGCCCACCTGGCCGGCCGGGCGGCACCCGGCGACGACGCCGCCCTGGCCGCGGCCGACGTGGCGGGGTGGCGATCGGCGCCCGCGGCGGGCCCCACCGACTCCGACCGGCGTCTCCTGGTCACCGGAGCGACCGGATTCGTCGGCGCCCACGTGCTGGCGGAACTGCCGGGCAGGGGCTGGGACCGGATCGTCTGCCTCGGCAGGGGCGGGATGACGCGGCTGCGCGAGACCGCCGACCGGCTCGGCCTGCCGTCACCCGACACCGACCTGGTCGAGACCCTGGACACCGACCTCGCGGCGGAGGGCCTCGGCTGGACCGGGACGCAACGGCGGCGGCTGGCGGGCGCCGACGTCGTGCACTGCGCCGCCGGTGTCAGCCTCACTCGCGGGTACGCCACGCTCCGGCGTCTCAACGTGCTGGCCACCCGCGAACTGCTGGAGGCGGTGCGGGACGGCGGTGGCCGCTTCCATCACGTGTCGACCGTGGCCGTCGGAGCCGGGACGGTACTGCCGGAGGACTTCGTTCCACTTCACGCGGGGATCCGCGACGGGTACCAACGCACCAAGTGGGCGGCCGAGGAGATGGCCAGGCTCGCCGCCGCCGACGGTGTACCGGTCGCGGTCTACCGGTTGGGCAGGGTGGTCGCCGCCGAGACGACCGGGCGTCACAACCCGAACGACCTGGTGAGCCGTGTACTGGCCGCCGCCGACCGCGTGGGTTGCCTACCGGACCTTCCGGTCTCCGAACCGTGGTTGCCGGCCGACGTGGTGGGGCGGTCGATCGCCGCCCTCGCGGCGGAGGGGTCCACCGGGGTCTGGAACCTCGTCGGCGCTCCGGTGCGACTCACCGACGCGTGGCGGGAGCTGCGCCCCGGGACTCCGGTCGTCCCACCGGACGAGTGGCGGGTGCTGTTGGCCGCCGACTCGCGCAGCTCGCGGGACAGCGCCGCGCTGGCGGCGTTCTTCGAGTCCCACGTCACCCCGGCCACGGGCGGAACCGTCGAGAATCAACGGTTCGCGGGTCGCATCGCGGTGGCGTGATCGGCGGCGGGCGGGGTGGGTATCTCCACGCGCACCTCCAGCCCGCCGCCGTCGGGCACCGGCGTCGCCCGCACCGTCCCCCGGTGCGCGTCACACGCCGCCCGCACGATCGACAGGCCCAGGCCCGCACCGCGTCTGCCGACCCGCGCGGTGTCTCCCCGGTTGAACGGTTCGAACAGGTTCGGCACCGACTCGGCGGTGAGCGACTTCCCGGTGTTGCCGACCACGAGCCAGGAGACCTCGTCGTCGCCTCCGGTCAACACCCACACCCGGCCACCGGGCACGTTGTAGCGGATCGCGTTCTCGATGAGGTTGCCCGCGACCCGCTCCAACAGGCTCGGCTCCCCCACCACCGGGGCGGGCGCCAGCGCGCTGGCGAGCGACAGGCCGAGTTCGTCGGCGAGCATGGTCGCGGCCGTCACCGACACCGACACGCAGTCGGCCAGGTCGGTGCGCACCGGTGAGTTGAGCCTTGCCCCCTCGGCCTCGGCGCGGGCCAGCCACAGCAGGGACTCGATCAGGTCGTTGGCACGCGCACAGCCGTCGCGCACCACCTCCGCCATGTGGCGCAGTTCGGCGACGTCGTCCTCCGGGTTCGACAGCGCCACCTCTATCTCGGTGCGCATCACCGTCAGAGGGGTCCGGAGTTCGTGGCTGGCGTTGGCGACGAACCTGCGCTGCGCCTGGAAGGAGGCGAAGATCCGGTCGAGCATCGCGTTGAAGGTGTCGGCCAGCTCACGCAGTTCGCCGCCCGACCCCACCAGGCGGATGCGTTCGTCCAGGTTCTTCGTCGACAACCGTTGGGCGGTCGCGGTGATCTCCCGCAACGGGCGCAGCGCCCGGGCGGCGAGCAGGTATCCGCCGACGGCCGACCCCGCCACCAGGATCGCGAGCACCACCCCGGCCCACACCGCGTCGCGGGGAGGCCCCCACAGCCACACGACGGCACCGGCCGCGCCCGCCGAGGCCGCCGACCACAGCGCCAGGCGCAGCCGCAGGCTGGGCCGCGCCTCCCGGATCCAGTTCACTCCGCGACCGCCCTGTCGGGGTCGATGCGGTACCCGGCCTTGGGGACGTTGTGGATGAGGGGCGGGTCACCCAGTTTGCGGCGCAGTGTGCGGATGGTGACCCGCACGGTCGTGGTGAACGGGTCGGTGTTGGCGTCCCACACCCGGTCGAGCAGTTCCTCGGTGGAGACCAGCGCACCGTCGGCCTTCAGCAGCTCCTCCAGCACCCCGAACTCCTTGTGTGTGAGGTCGAGGCGTTGCCCGGCCCGGCTCGCGGTGTGGGTGGTGGAGTCGAGCTCGACGTCCGCCATCCGCAGGACGGGCGGGGCCGCCGGTGTGGCGCGGCGGCCGAGGGCCTTGACCCTGGCCACCAACTCGTCGAAGGCGAAGGGCTTGGCGAGGTAGTCGTCGGCGCCGATGCTGAGCCCCCGGACCCGGTCGGCGATGGTGCTGCTGGCGGTCAGCATGATGACCCTGGTCAGCAGGCCACGTCGCGTCAGGTCGGCGCACACCTGGTCACCGTGCATGCCGGGCAGGTCGCGGTCGAGTACGACGACGTCGTACCTCGTCGTTGTCGCCTCGCGGTGACCGGACACCCCGTCGTAGCAGACGTCCACCGCCAGTCCGTGTCGGCGCAGGCCGCGGGCGATCGCGTCGGCGAGCTGGTGTTCGTCCTCGATGACCAGGACCCTCATCGGCAACTCCCAGGCTGGGTCTCGTGTGGTGGACTCGGTGTGACCGGGGTTCGGCACGTCCGGCGCGACCTGCTCGTCGGCCGCGCGACGTCCCGTGGCGGCCGAAGGCCCGCGCCGGCACCGGACCGGCGTGGCCGGACCTCGCGGATCCGAGGCGGTGACCGGTTCAGATTACGACCTGTGACCGGGCCTCGGCGACACCGGCTCGTACCGTTTCGTGGCGGCGGTCACGCCGATTCCGGCGATGTGAGACGCGAATCACATCACGGAGTTACCGGCGTGTAACTCATCCGTTCAGATGAGAGCGACAATCCAGCCGGACGAGGGCATACGAGGGCGGACGGCGACGAACGACCACGCCATGACACGAAACCGGCTTATGGGGCATTCCGGACGCGGTCGCCGATTGGCTATCAGATTTATTCACATCAATGCCCACCGGGCTCGACAGGGCTGTTCACCTGCGCGTTCGCCGCTTAAGGTGGCCGAATGCCAGAAACCCGTAAACCCGGCACCCCCCGAGGAGTGCCCACCCGTGTACCGGCCTGGCTGCGCAACAGCGACCTGGCCACCGTTACCCACCGTCTCTACCGCACCGTGCGTGCCAGCGCCCTGCTCGCCACCGTCATCAGCTTCCTCCGGCAGACCGCCGGACGGGTGGGACGCCGGATCGAGTCCGCATACCGGACCACGGCGCCCCGGATCATCTCCCTCGTCCACCGCATCCTCAAGACCACGCCCGCCGTGCGGACCATCCGGTTCGGTGGACGTACCGCGTCGGCCGTGCGGGGACACGCCACCACCGCGGCCAACAGCCGGATCGTCCGGCAGCTGTCCGCCCGTGGTGACCACGCCCTGACCACCGTCAGGAACAGTGCCCTCGGCCAGGCGACCGGACGTGGCGTCGCCACCGTCCGTCGTCACCTGCCGGACTGGGCCGTCGCGCGACTCGACGGCGACGGCAAGTCGGCCTGGCGCGTCGCGGTCGCCGACTCCGACGCGGGCCTGCTGTGGCGCGCCGCCGCCGCCATCGGCGTCGTGGCCGTCATCTCCCTGGGCCTGATGGGCTCGCCCGTCGAGTCGAACAACGGCTCGGTGGCCGCCACGGCCGGAGCCCCGGCCGAGCGTTCCGTCGAGGACCAGGCCGGACGTTCCGACGACCGGACCGCGCCCGAGGAGGGCGACGCCCCGGCTCCCGCCGACGAACCCGTACCGGCCGAACCCGAGACCGAACCGGAGGCCGAGACGGCTCCCGAACCGGTCGGCGGCCTCAGCGAGGACCAGATGGCCAACGCCGTCGAGATCGTCGAGATCGGCGAGGAGATGGGCATCTCCGAGAAGGGCCAGGCCGTCGCCCTGGCGACCGCGATGCAGGAGAGCCAGCTCCTGGTCCTGGCGAACACCGGCATGCCGGCCTCGCTCGACGAGGACCACCAGGGCACCGGCTTCGACCACGACTCGGTCGGCCTGTTCCAGCAGCGGCCCAGCTCCGGCTGGGGCACCATCGCCGAGTGCATGGACGTCGAGCACTCCACGACCTCGTTCTACAACGCCCTCAAGCGCGTGGACGGCTGGAGCGGCATGGACCTGACCGTCGCCGCCCAGACCGTGCAGGGCTCGGCCTTCCCCGACGCCTACGCCAAGTGGGAAGACCTGGCCTGGGACATCATCGACGCGACCAAGTAACCCGGCACTCCCCCGGCATACGGCGGCCCCGTGAACCGATCGGTTCACGGGGCCGCCGTCATGTGTGCGGCGGGTCAGACGCGAAGCTCCGCGGGCGAGTCGGTCAGCTTCAGAGCCGCCTCGGTCACCCGCCTGGCGACGTCCTGGCCGGTCAGTTCCAGATCCGCCAGCAACTCCGCACGGCTGCCGTGCGGGTGCCAGCCGGGGGCCACACCGAGGTCTCGAAGCGGCGTGTCCACCCCGGCGTCGCGCAGTTCCTTGGCAAGCGCGTCGCCGAACCCGCCGGTCCGCACGCCGTCCTCCAGGGTCACGACCAGCCGGTGCTCCTCGGCCATCGGCAGCAGCGCCGCCGGCACCGGGGCGACCCAACGCGGGTCCACCACCGTCACGCCGAAACCGTGTTCGGCGATGCGGGCCGCCGCCTCCAGGGCGTTCGCGGCGAAGGCCCCGCACGTGACCAGCAGGATGTCCTTCGTCTCGCCCGTGGCGAGCACGTCGACGCCTCCGACCCGTTCCAGGGCGGGGACGTCCGGACCGACCGCCCCGGTCGGGAACCTCACGATGGTCGGCCCGTCCTCGACCGCCACGGCCTCCCGGAACTCCTCACGAAGCGTCGCGGCGTCGCGCGGCGCCGCGATCCGGATGCCCGGGACCGCACGGAACACCGACATGTCCCAGATGCCGTAGTGACTGGGCCCGTCCGGGCCGGTGATGCCGGCACGGTCGAGCACGAAGGTGACGCCGAGCCGGTGCATCGCCACGTCCAACAGGACCTGGTCGAAGGCGCGGTTGAGGAAGGTCGCGTATACCGCGACCACCGGGTGCATTCCGCCCATGGCGAGACCCGCCGCACTGGTCACGGCGTGCTGTTCGGCGATACCCACGTCGAACACCCGGTCGGGGTGCCGGTCGGCGAGCTTGTCTATGCCGGTCGGGATCGCCATCGCGGCGGTGATGCCGACCACGTCGTCGCGCTCGTCGGCAACCGCCACCAGTTCCTCGGAGAACACCGAGGTCCACTTCTGGGCGCTCTTGGCGAGCGGCTTGCCCGTCTCGGGGTCGAACGCCGACGACGGCGAGTGCAGGCAGTCGTCCAGGTCCTCCTCGGCGGGCTGGTATCCGTTGCCCTTGCGGGTGATCGCGTGGACGATGACGGGACCACCGAAGTTCTTCGCGGACTCCAGTGCGCCGAGCAGGGCGTCGAGATCGTGGCCGTCGACCGGGCCGACGTACTTGAGGCCGAGGTCCTCGAACAGGACCTGCGGCGCGATCGCGTCCTTGATCCCCTTCTTCACCGCGTGCATCGCCTCGAAGAGCGGCCCACCGACCAGCGGCGTCCGGCCGAGGGTGTCCTTCACGGTGTCCAGGAGACGCTCGTACGACGGGTCGAGCCGCAACGTCGACAGGTGGCTGGCGAGGCCGCCGATGGTGGGGGCGTAGGAACGCCCGTTGTCGTTCACGACGATGACCAGCGGGAGGTCCTTGCGTGCGGCGATGTTGTTCAGCGCCTCCCAGCACATGCCGCCGGTCAGCGCCCCGTCACCGACCACCGCCACCACGTGCCGGTTCTCCCCGCGCAACACGTGCGCCTTAGCGATCCCGTCGGCGTAGGACAACGCCGTGGAGGCGTGCGAGTTCTCGACGAGGTCGTGTTCGCTCTCGGCCTGCGACGGGTAGCCGGTGAGGCCGCCCCGTTTGCGCAGCAGGCCGAAGCCGTCCGCGCGGCCGGTCAGGATCTTGTGTACGTATGACTGGTGGCCGGTGTCGAACACGACCCGGTCACGCGGCGAGTCGAAGACCCGGTGGATCGCCATGGTCAACTCGACGACACCGAGGTTCGGCCCGATGTGGCCGCCGGTGCGGGACACCTGGTCGACCAGGAACGTCCGGATCTCGGCCGCCAGGTCGGGCAGCGCCTCCACGGGTAGTCGCTTGAAATCCGACAGCCGCCCGATCGTGCCGATCAGGTCGGTGTTCCCAGTCGCGTGTTCGGGCTTCATGACAGGCGAGTCTATCCGTTGCGCCACCCGAGTCCCCGGCGCACATAAGTGGCACGCCGGGCATCTGTCGGATATCGGGCAAAACCGGCCCGGACGCGCCGTGCGCCGGTCTGTCCGTCGGCGCCGGACCGGTGAGAGGATCCGGCAATGCTGCCTAAAGCCGATCTCCATCTGCATCAGGAGTGGTCACCCCGGCTTGACCGGGTGCTGGCCCGATGGCACGCCCGGCCCGCATACGACTGGCACGGCTGGCGACGCCGTCTCGTCGCCGAGCACCCGTCCGGAATCGCACGGCTGCAACGCATCTCACAGGCGACACCGGCACCGGCGCACGCCGACACCGAGGTCGCCTTCCTCGAACGGATCACCGACACCCTCGAAGAGTCGGCGGCGGCGGGCTCGCACTACACCGAACTGCGCTTCGACCACGACACCCTGGCGCGCCCCGGGTTCATGAAACTGTTCCGGCTGGCCGAATCCCGGGTGCGCGGCGTGCACCCGCACTTCCACGCCGAACCGGTCGTCGGGGTCCCGCTGTGGCACGACACCGCGAGGCTGTTCCGGATGACGAACGCCTGCGCGGAGGCCGCCGCCGCGGGCCTGGCGGGGATCGACCTGCTACAGGTGCCGTACACCACCGAGGCCGACTGGCGCACCGCCCGGCAGGTCGCGGCGGACGCGACGGCCGCCGGACTCGGGGTGACCGTCCACGCGGGAGAGTTCTCGGCCGCCAACATCGCCGCCGTCGCCGAGATCGACGGCGTCACCCGGATCGGTCACGCGGTGCACGCCGTCGACGACCCCGGCCTGCTGCGGCTCCTGGCGCAACGCCGTATCACGGTGGAGGTGTGCCTGTCCGCCAACGTCGTCCTGGGCGCGGTCCCGGACCTCGCCTCGCATCCGCTGCCCCGCCTGACGGCGGCGGGGGTACCGGTGGCCCTGGGCACCGACAACCCGGTGCAGTTCGGTTCCACGATCGACGGGGAGTACCGGCTGGCCGCCGCCCTCGGGCTGTCCGACGCCGAGCTGACCGAGGTGACCGCCGACGCCGTCCGCGCCGGTTTCACCACACCGGCCCGGCGGGCGCGCATCCTCGCCGGGATGCACCAGGCCGCCGACGTGGTCACGGCCTGACCGGGTCGCGGCACGGCGGCCACCACACGACTCCATCATGGATGGTGCCGGTGTCTCAGTCCGTGCCGCGGCCTTCCGGCTCCAGCAACGCGATGGTCTCGAAGTGCTGAGTCATCGGGAAGGCGTCGTACGCCCGCAGACCGGTCAGCCGGTATCCGGCGGCGGCGAAGGTACGCAGGTCGCGTGCCAGCGCGGCCGGATCGCATGCCACATAGGCGATCGCACGCGGAGCCGCCCGGGCCACCACGTCGACCACCGCCGCGCCCGCGCCACTTCGCGGCGGGTCCAACACGACCACGTCGGGAGCGGACAGCTCGGCCACCGCGTCCTCCACCTGACCGGGAACCACCGTCACCTGCGGCAGGTCCGCGAGGTTGGCGGCGGTGTCACCGCGCGGGTCCGACTCCACGGCGAACACCCGGCCCGCCGGCCCCACCGCGTCGGCGAGACCGGCGGCGAACAGCCCGGCACCGGCGTACAGGTCCCAGCAGGTCTCGCCGTCCTTGGGGCGCACCAGATCGATGGCCGTGGCCAGGAAGACGTCGGCGGCCAGGACGTGTACCTGCCAGAACGCCTCCGGAGTCGGTGAGAACCAGTGCCCGGCGACGAGCTGCCGCACCCGGGCCGGTCCGCTCACCGGGCGCGCGGCGCCCCGGCGGTCGCGCTGCGTGTACACCGCCGGTCCGTCCTCGTCACCGATGGCGACCCCGACCACGCCGGAACCCCGCCACCGCCGCGCCAACACGTCGGTCTCCTGGATCCGCTCGTCGGCTATCAGGCACCTGTCGATCGGTACGACGGTCCGAGACCGGTGTTCCCGCAGCCCCGGACGACCAGCGGCGTCGACCGCGTACTGCATCCGGGTGCGCCACCCCAACAACCCGCCGGGCAGCGCCTCCACCCGGTGCGCCGCGGCCTCGTCCCCCGACAGTCCGCCCAGTCGGGTCAACTGCTCACGCAGGACGTCGGTCTTCCAGGACGTCTGCCCCTCCGCCGACACGTGCTGGAGGTCGCATCCACCGCACACCCCGGCGTAGGGGCACGGCGGCTTCACCCGATCCGGCGACGCCTCGATCACCTCGACGGCGTCGGCGCGCCAGTACCCCTTCCGTCGTTCGGTCACGTGGACGCGCACCCGTTCCCCGGGCAGGGCGTGCCGCACGAAGATCACCCGGCCGTCGGCGCGTGCCACACAGTGCCCGCCGTGCGCGACCGGCCCCACCTCAACGATCATCTACCCGCCAATCGGTCGTCGAGCCGGTCCAGATCCCGGCTCGCACTCGACTCCAGCTGCCACGGCACACTGGTCAACATGACACCCCGCTCGTACCGGAGCCGGCTGCGGATCCGCAACGCGCTCTGATTGTGCAACAGGTTCTCCCACCAGTGCCCCACCACGTACTCCGGGATGAACACCGTCACCAGGTCGCGGGGGGCGTCCCGCCGCATCGACTTCACGTGGTCGACGATGGGACCGGTGATCTCGCGGTAGGGCGAGTCCACCACCGTCAACGGTACGGATATCTTCAGCCGCTCCCACTCGGCCTGCAACGCGCGGGTCTCCGCGTCGTCGACGTTGACGGTCAACGCGGTCAACGTGTCCGGGCGGGTGGCCTTGGCGAACATCAGGGCACGGATCACGGGCTGGTGGAGCCGGCTCACCAGTACGACGACGTGGTTGCGCGCCGGCAGCGGCGGACGCGAGTCACGCGGGCGCAGTTCGTCCGCCACCGAGTCGTAGTGCCGCCGGACGGCGCGCATCGCCACGTAGATGGCCCCCATCGCGACTATGGATATCCACGCGCCGTGGGTGAACTTGGTGACCACCACGATCACCAGCACCGTCGCGGTCGTCACCAGGCCGAACCCGTTGATGAGCTGCGACCGGCGGATGCGCCGCCGACCCGCCGTGTCCCGCTCGGTCCGCAGCACCCGGTTCCAATGCCGGATCATGCCGCTCTGGGAGAGCACGAACGAGACGAACACGCCCACTATGTACAACTGGATCAGCCGGGTCTCGTTGGCGCCGAATCCGATCACCAACACGATGGCGAACAGGGCGAGCAGGATGATCCCGTTGGAGTACACCAATCGGTCCCCACGGGTGTGCAACTGCCGCGGCAGGTAGCGGTCCAACGCGAGGATCGAGCCCAGCACCGGGAAGCCGTTGAACGCGGTGTTGGCCGCCAGCACCAGGATCAGACCGGTCACGGCGGTGACGTACGCGAACCCCGGTGAGAATCCGTCGAACACCGCGTGCGCCATCTGCGCGAGCATCGTCTTCTGCACGTATCCGTCAGGGGTGCCCGCCAGGCCGGACGCCGGGTGTTCGGCGATCTTCACCTCGGTCAGCCGCGCCAGGACGATCAACCCGAGGAACATCGCCACCGCGAGCGCGCCCATCAGCAACAGGGTCGTCGCGGCGTTGCGTCCCTTGGGTTTCCGGAACGACGGCACACCGTTGGCGATGGCCTCCACCCCGGTAAGCGCGGCACAGCCGGAGGCGAAGGTGCGCAGCATCAGGAACACCAGGCCGGCCCCCGCCAGGTCCGGTTGCTCGGTGATCAGGTCGAAGTCGGCGCTCTCGGCACGGACCTCCTCGCCCATCACCACCGTCCGGAACAAGCCCCAGCCGATGAGCCCGAACACCCCGACGACGAACGCGTAGGTCGGTACCGCGAAGGCCCTTCCCGACTCGCGGACGCCCCGCAGGTTCATCGCCGCGAGCAACGCGATCGCGGCCACGGCGAACAGCGACTTGTGCTCGGCGACGAACGGCACGGCCGAGCCGATGTTCGCCGCCGCCGCCGAGATCGACACGGCGACGGTCAGCACGTAGTCGACCATGAGCGCCGCCGCCACGACCAGTCCCACCCGTGGGCCGTGGTTGACGGTCGCGACCTGGTAGTCGCCGCCACCGCCGGGGTACGCCTTGACGTTCTGCCGGTACGAGGCGACCACCGCGATCATGACCGCGCACACCGCCAACCCGATCCAACCGCTGAACAGGTAGGCACCGGCACCGGCGACCGACAGGGTCAGGAAGATCTGTTCGGGTGCGTAGGCCACCGAGGACATCGCGTCGGAGGCGAACACCGGCAGCGCGACACGCTTGGGCAACAGGGTCTCCGACAACCGGTCGGACCGGAATGGACGACCCAGTAGGAGTCTCTTGACCACGGACGATGGACGCACCACGTCCGGTAGCCTAGCTACTCACCGGCCACGCGGTACCACACGAGCCACCGGAACCCGGTCGGCGTGCGGGTCGGCCGGACACGACGACACGGTGAGGAACAGCAGTGCATGTGGTGATCATGGGATGCGGCCGAGTGGGTGCGGCCCTCGCCCAGAACCTCGCCGCGCTCGACCACTCGGTGGCCGTCATCGACCAGAACCCGGAGGCGTTCCGCCGCCTGGGACCCGACTTCGACGGCCAGTCGGTCACCGGTGTCGGCTACGACCGCGCCGTACTGACCGAGTCCGGCATCAACCGGGCCGACGCCTTCGCCGCGGTGTCCTCGGGCGACAACTCCAACATCATCGCCGCCCGGGTGGCCCGGGAGGTCTACCACGTCGGGACGGTCGTGGCGCGGATCTACGACTCACAACGCGCCAGCGTCTACGAACGGTTGGGCATCCCCACCGTCGCCACGGTGCGGTGGACCGCCGACCGCTTCATGCGGCACCTACTACCGGCCGAACAGACCCCGCTGTGGCGTGACCCCACCGCGTCGGTGTCGCTCGTGGAGGTGCGACCGCATCAGGAGTGGATCGGCAGCCGCCTCAGCCGGTTGGAGGCGGCGGTGGGCACCCGGGTCGCGTACCTGATGCGCTTCGGTTACGGCACGCTGCCGACCGACTCCACCGTCCTCCAGGACGGTGACCAACTGTTCATGCTGGTCACCGACGACATCGTCGACACGGTGCGGGCCGTCGCCGGCTCCGCGCCCGAAGGGCAGGCCGACCGATGAGGGTGGCGATAGCGGGCGCGGGGAACGTGGGCAGGTCGATCGCGGGCGAACTGGTCGGCAACGGCCACCAGGTGCTGTTGATCGAGCGGTCACCCGCGATGTTCAAACCCAACCGGGTGCCGGACGCCGAATGGCTGCTGGCCGACGCCTGCGAACTCGCCAGCCTGCAGCAGGCGATGCTGCACAGCTGCGACGTGGCGGTGGCGGCCACCGGCGACGACAAGGTGAACCTGGTGATGTCGCTGCTCGCCAAGACCGAGTTCGCGGTACCCCGGGTCGTGGCGCGGGTCAACCGGGCGGAGAACGAATGGCTGTTCACCGACCAGTGGGGCGTGGACGTGTCGGTCAGTAAACCCCGCCTGCTGGCCGCGCTCGTGGAGGAGGCCGTCAGCGTCGGCGACCTGGTGCGGCTCATGTCGTTCCGGCAGAGTCAGGCGAACCTCGTCGAGATCACCCTGCCGCCGCACGCGCCGCACGTGGGTAGCACGGTCCGGCAGGTCGACTTCCCACCCGACACCGCGCTCGTGGCGATCCTGCGGGGGAGGCGCGTGATCCCGCCGAGCCCGGACGACACGCTGGAGGCGGGAGACGAACTGGTCTTCGTGTGCGCCGAGGAGGCGGAGGAGCCGATGCGGCAGGTGCTGCTGGGGAAGGGGAGGTGACCGGCCTCAGTCGCCGGTGCGCAGCAGCAGCGCCGGACGGCGCCGCCGGACGGCCCAGAAACTGACCAGCAACAGCGCGCCCGTCACCGGGTAGCCGAAGGCGATGGTGACCACGCCGAGCAGATCGGCCATGCCGCCGTCGAGGTACAACCACAACCGGACCAGGTTCTTGGTCAGGAACACCACACCCCACAGCACCGTCAACCAGGAGAACAGCTTCACCAGCCGCCGGTCGTCCCGCCACTCGGCGCGCCCGCCGCCCGCGATGATCGACCAGCCCCAACCGATGAAGGGGTGCCGCAGCAGGACCGACAGCAGCATGCCGCCGCCGTACGCGAGGCCGTAGAGGATGCCCGGAAGGTAGAACTGGTTCGCGTCCCCGCTGTCCCAGGCGAGCCAGGCACCCAGCGCGATGCCGAAGAGGCCGTTGATCGCGTGCCGGATCGACTGTTTGCGAAGGGCGCGCACCACGGCGATCGCCACCGCGCACACCACGGCCGCCCCGATCGCCCACCGCAGCCGGTCCGACCAGATGACGTTGACGAGCACGAACACGCCGACCGGCACGCCGGACTCGATGAGGCCGCGGATACCGCCGAGCTGCGCCGAGATCTGTTCGGTCATCGGCGGCAGGTCGTCCTCGGTGACCTCCTTGGAGACGACGCGACCGGTGTCGGTGTCGTCGGTGTCGTGGCCTCGCTCGGAGACGCCGGGCTGCTCGGCCATCATCCACCTCTTCCGTCTCGCGGACTCACTCGGACGTGTCGCCGATGAGCGTGTAGTCCGGGTTGTAGATCACCTTACGGTCCCCCTCCGGTACCGCGATACGCCCGGTGGCGGTGAGCCGACGGCCCGGTTCGATCCCCACGATGCGGCGGCGGCCGAGCCAGGACAACGTCACCGTGCCGGTGCCGTCGAACAGTTCGGCCTCCAGCACCGGCATACTCGCCACCGGCGTGAACACGACGGTACTGATACGGCCCGCCACCGTCACGAGGTCGCCGCGCCGCAGCCGGTCCAGCGGTTGGCAGCCGAGCGATGCGCACTCACCCCGCACCTGTTCGGCGTACAGCTCCGCCTCGCTCGCGGTCAACTTCCGCAGGAAAGCCGCCAGACCGCGGGGCCGGTCACGCATGACGGTGGCACCCACCCTTCCGATGGTAACGAAGCCGTCACCGCTTCTTGGGGCGCGGTGACGGCCGCTTCTCGGGGGCCGCGCCGTTGATGCCACCGGTGCCGGTCGCGGTCGTCGACGCGGTCGCCCGGTTGGCGGCCAGCTTGGCCTTCGCCTGCTCTGCCATGCCGGCCGGCAACTTCAACGGCAGTCCCTCCAACACCGGCATCGCCTGGTTGCCGCGCTCGACCACGACGCCGCGCACACAGTCGTCGAGCAGGTCAGAGGCGGTCGGGTCGGTCGCCATACGCCCCTGGAAGACGGCACGCACGAACCAGCGCGGACCGTCGATCCCGACGAACCTGGCGGCGGTGTCGCCCTGCTGCCCCGACGACCGCACCAGCAACTCGACGCCGTAGTCGCCGTCGATCTCCTCGGTCCTGCCACCCTGCTTGGCGACGGATCCGGCGATCTCCTCGCGGACCTCGTCCCAGATCTCCTCGGTGCGCGGCGCGGCGAACACGCCGATCTGCACGGCACTCTCCCCGTGGATCAGGGTCACCTGGCGGACGTTGCCCTTGTCGTCGGTCTGCATCCGCGCTTCGACACCGGGCGGGGTGGGAACCCTCATACTGCCGAGGTCGAGCCTGCGCACCTCGTCGTCGGGGGCGTCCGCACTGTCGTACGGCCCCCGCGTGACGTCGGCGGCGTCGGCGCCGGTCTCGCCGGAGTCCCCGGTGACGTCCGCGTCGATCTCGGTCTTGTCACCACGTCGGCGTCGACGTCCAAACACGGTCATTCTCCATCTGTCCCAGGACCATCTGCGGCCGGCGGCGCCGGCGACGGCGCGGGACGCCCCGATGGACCCGTGTCCACCGAGGCCCCGCTCCGATCCGGTCGGCGCGTCGGCCTCTCCAAAACGGGCGTGCTCACCCGCTGCAACACCAATTGTGCGATGTGGTCGCCTCGATTGATGGTCGCAGCAACCACCGGATCAGGATTGATCAGGTTCACTTCGATCTCGGCCCGGTGACCGGCATCGACCGTACCGGGGGCGTTCGACACCGTGACGCCGCACCGGGCCGTCGCGCCCGTGCGGCGCCGCGATCCCCCCGGCGGGGCGGGTGCGCGGGCGCCGCGGCCGGTCACGGTGGCGGGTCGGTTCATCGCGGTCGCGCCCCTGGTGCGACGGTGCCGCCGGGCGGTCGCGAACGTACCGGTCCCCGGCCTGACCGCACCGTGACGGTACCTGCCGGTAGTCTCGGCGGTATGGCGTCTGAGGAACCTACCGCCTTCAACGAGCGACTGACCGTCCCCTGGTGGAGTTGGCCGGTGGCGCTCGCGGTCGCCGCGGGACTGGCCTTCGAGATCGGCCTGGGGGTCCCCGGACTGGTGACGTGGCTTCCGTTCGTGGTGCTGGTGCCGGGGGCGGCGGTCGCGATGGCGTGGCTGGGCCGTATCCGGGTCGCGGTGCGCGACCGTGAACTGCTGGTCGACGACGCGGTCCTGCCGATGGAGTACGTCGAGTCCGCCGAACCGTTGACCGGCACGGCGCTGCGCGACGCCCTGTCGGCGCAGCTGCATCCCCTCGCGTTCGTGATCCAACGGCCGTGGATCAAGTCCGCGGTGAAGGTGACGCTCAACGACCCGGACGACCCCACCCCGTACTGGATAGTCTCCAGCCGCGACCCGCGGCGGCTGGCGGAGGCGTTGGGCGGCGTCGGGGCGGCACCGCACCCCGCGGTACCGCCCCGATGAACAGGCGTCACCTCACGCCGCGCAGTCGCGGCAGATCAACTTGCCCTTCTTCTCCACGGCCAGCTGGCTGCGGTGGTGGACAAGGAAGCAACTGGAGCAGCGGAACTCGTCGGTCTGCATCGGCAGGACCTTTACCGTCAACTCCTCGTCGGCCAGGTCGGCCCCCGGAAGTTCAAAGTTCTCCGCGACCTCAACCTCGTCCACGTCCACGCTTCCCGACTGGGCGTCGGCACGACGGGCCTTCAACTCCTCCAGGCTGTCGTCACCGCCTTCGTCGGTGTCACGTCGTGGTGCGTCATAGTCTGTAGCCATAGGAATGCCTCACTCCCACTGTCATTGGTATGGCCAGATCCGCGACCGGGCACAACACCGGTTGGTTCGCGGACGTCGCTGTCGACCGTGACCGGTCGGCCACGGCTTCGGCATCAGCGCCGAGAGCGGCAACCGCCCCAAACGGACACCTCCCCGCGAGCGCGGTACCTTACCCCGCCCGTGAAACCTCTGTACGTCCGGTACCCGACAGATGTTCCCGTTGTGAGCGAGCCGACACCGAAAACCGAAGGAATCGTACCGGCAGTCGCCGAGTTTCGACGCATCGTGAGCCGTCGATTCTGGCGCGGGTGAAACGCCAGGCCGGCCCGGAGTGTTCCCGCTTGTGGGCAACTCTCCCGCGCCACCCGGGGAGGACGTGGCACGATAACCTCACCAGCAACGTTGGAGTCGGGGAGGCTAGTGTGCGCATCACGCAGGTTCGCGCGATCATCGTCGTCGGCGTCCTCGCGGTGGTCGCGATCGCCACATCCTGGTTCGCGATCGCCAACGACACGCAGACCGCCCAGGGCGACGACTGTCCACCGGGTTCGGTGCCGGTCAGCCTGAAACTGGCCGAGGAGGAGGACGTCGCGGTCCGGGTGCTCAACGCCACCGACAACGCCGGACTCGCCGACCAGGCGTCGGCACAACTGACCGACTACGGCTTCGAGGTCATCGAGACCGGCAACTCCGACAAGGAGGAGCTGGAGGCCCAGGTCGAGATCCACTTCGGTCCCGACACGGTCGCCGACGCCCACCTGCTGCGGTCGTACTTCGCCGACTCCGCGCGGTTCTTCTCCCTCGAATACGAGGAGGACTACGTCGAGGTCATCCTCGGGCCGGGTTTCCAGCAGCTCAACACCAAGAGCGACGCGCGGAACGCCCTGTCGGTGATCGGGTGGCCGGAGGCGCCGGAGGGTACCTGCCCCATGAAAGAATGACCGGGGTAGGCGTGGCGACACGCCGAATCGGCGACGCCGGACAACTCTTCCCGTGCAATGCGGCGCTCACGGTGGTTGTTCGGTGAAACGCAGCGTTACAATTCACGCCTGTCCGTCTGACCGACACACCGACAGGCGGACCACAAGCCAACATCAGATCACACCGCCACGCTCCGCGCCAGGTTTGATCTCGCCCGCCCAACGCCTCGGAAGGTAGTTCGTGACAGACGCGAGCCCCAACGGTACAGACGTCCGTTCACTGACAGAGTCTCTTCTCCAGTTGGCCAGCGACCGCGGTGGACAACTCACGTCGGCCGACGTGGCAGGATTCCTGGAGAACGCCGCCGTCGCGCCCGCTCAGGGTAAGAAGATTCTGCGCGCGCTCGCCGAAGCCGAGGTGACGGTGATCGTCGACGGTTCGGCCAGCATGCGGCGCACCGTGGCGGCGGCCCGGTCGGCGACGCCCGCCTCCAAGGCGACGACGGCCAAGACCACCGCCAAGAAGGCCACCAAGAAGGCGACGACCCGGAAGACCGCTCCGCGGCAACCGGCCGCCGCGGACGCTCCCGAGGCGACCGAGACGGTGGAGGCGGCGGACACCGCCGACAAGCCGGTCAAGAAGGCGGCGGCGAAGAAGGCCACCGCCAAGAAGGCCGCCGCCAAGAAGGCGCCGGCGAAGAAGACCGCCGCCAAGAAGGCGACCACCAAGACGGAACCGGCCGACGGTCCCGACGCCGACGAGCTCGCCATGTCCGACGACGAGCTGTTGGAGGCGCTGGCCGCCGACGCCGAGGCGGAGCTGGCGGACGCGGAGTCCAAGCCCAAGAAGGCGAAGAAGGCCGCCAAGAAGACGACCAAGAAGTCCGCGAAGTCGAAGAAGGACGAACCTGAGGAGGGCTCGGACTTCGACTGGGACGACGAGGACTCCGAGGCGCTGAAGCAGGCCCGCAAGGACGCCGAGATGACGGCCTCGGCCGACTCGGTGCGCGCCTACCTCAAGCAGATCGGCAAGGTGCCGCTCCTGAACGCCGCCCAGGAGGTCGAACTCGCCAAGCGCATCGAGGCGGGCCTCTACGCGGTCGAGCGACTCCGGCAGATCAAGGAGGCGGGCGAGGAGATCGCCCTCCAGACCCGCAGGGACCTGGAATGGGTCACCCGCGACGGTGAGCGCGCCAAGAACCACCTGCTCGCCGCCAACCTGCGCCTGGTGGTGTCGTTGGCCAAGCGCTACACCGGTCGCGGCATGGCGTTCCTGGACCTGATCCAGGAGGGGAACCTGGGTCTGATCCGCGCGGTCGAGAAGTTCGACTACACCAAGGGCTTCAAGTTCTCCACCTACGCCACCTGGTGGATCCGCCAGGCCATCACCCGCGCCATGGCCGACCAGGCACGCACCATCCGCATCCCGGTGCACATGGTCGAGGTCATCAACAAGCTCGGCCGCATCCAGCGTGAGCTGCTGCAGGACCTCGGGCGGGAGCCGGCTCCGGAGGAGCTCGCGCGGGAGATGGACATCTCCCCGGAGAAGGTCCTGGAGATCCAGCAGTACGCCCGTGAGCCGATCTCGCTCGACCAGACCATCGGCGACGAGGGAGACAGCCAGCTCGGCGACTTCATCGAGGACTCCGAGGCGGTCGTCGCGGTGGACGCGGTGTCCTTCTCACTGCTCCAGGGACAGCTGCAGCAGGTGTTGCAGACCCTGTCGGAGCGGGAGGCCGGTGTGGTGCGGCTGCGGTTCGGGCTCACCGACGGCCAACCGCGCACCCTGGACGAGATCGGCCAGGTGTACGGCGTCACACGTGAACGCATCCGGCAGATCGAGTCCAAGACGATGTCGAAGCTGCGCCACCCGTCACGTTCACAGGTGCTGCGGGACTATCTGGACTGACGCACACGTCACGAGGGGCGGTATCCCGGCCGGGATACCGCCCCTCGTCGTTCCCGGGGCCTCAGGGCCCGAACCCCTCCGACTCCAGCCGGTCGCACCTGACCAGTCGGTCCAGCGGCGCGCCCGTGTCCGGATCCAGGGGGATGCGGAATTCTCCGTAGTTGTTCGATATCTCGATCGTGTGGTCGTCGAGGAACACGACGTCGTCGCCCGAGCCGCACACCGGCCCGATCTCGGCCACGTCCGCCGTCCGCCATCCGACACCCTCGTACACGTGGAAACGCGGATCCGGCGCCCACGTACGGGTGACGACGGCGACGGCGCGTTCCCCGTCGGGGGAACGGACGACCTCCTCCCCCTCGTAGTCGTAGGCGAAGATGCCCCAGACTCCGTACCCGCCGAAGCCGGCGAAGGCCACCACGATGATGGCGACACGCACGCCGATCCGTTTGCGCTGCCGTGCCTCGTTGCGGACCGGCGATCCGAGCCACACCGCCACATACGCCGACACCGACACGACCATGACGCCCAGGAACGGGTTGGCGAACCAACCCATCAGCAGGACGTTGTTCCACGGGTTCCAGCTCCCCAGGCCGAAGACCACCGCGGCCACCGCCGCGACGCCTCCGACGACCCAGGCGAGTACGGTGCGCCACTTCGGTACCCCCGTCGGCTTCTCCGGGAGTGGGCGCGTGATCCTCTGCATCGCGGTCGTCATGTCTGAATGGTCACACCCTAGGGCTACGGTGACATAACGATGTGAGCCGACCGGGCGACGATCGCGGTGGAACATATCGCGTGAACGGGGAGGATCCCACATGACTCGTATCGATTCGGACCAGCCGAGTTGCCGAAGCCCGGATGCGTCGGATACCGTGATCTGGCTACGGCGGACCGTCGTGAGGTCACGGAATGTGAGCCCTGTCGCGGCCCGTGTCCCATCGGGAAGCTATCGCGTTGACTACGCGTTGCAGGATGAGACCGAACAAGAACCCCAGGATTGGGGTAACAGCAGTAATAGTGTCAACTGTGACGACAACCGATCACAGCCGAAGGAGAGGCCATGACACCCACCCTGACGCCCCCACCCGAGACGGAGACTCGTCCCGTCGCCGGTGAGCGCTGCGATCGGTGTAGCGCTGCCGCGAAGCTGCGGATCACTCTCGCCGGTGGCGACGACCTGGTGTTCTGCGGACACCACGCCAACAAGTACGCCGAGAACCTCGTGAAGATCACGGTGGACTTCACCGCGGACAGCGAGTTCGACTGGCGGGGCAGCGAACTGTTGGCATCGAAGAACTAGCCCACACATACGTCACGGGCACCCGACCGAGTGGTCGGGTGCCCGTCGTCCGTGCGGAGTCGGCGTCGCCCCGGGCGCCGTCTCACCCGTTCGGGTCATACCCGCCCGTCACCCGTTCGGGTGGTGTCGAACGGGTTCACATCCGTTGGATGGCCTCGATGCGCTGCTCCAACTGCTCCAATGTGGCCTGAGCGCTGGGCGGGCCGCCGCAGATCCGACGCAGTTCCGCGTGGATCTTGCCGTGAGGCACGTCGGTCGCGTGATGCCGCGCCGCGACGAGCGCGTTGAGCTGACGACGCAACCTCACCCGGCGTTCGGCCGCACTGGTGGGCGCCGCCGACTGTAGTCCCGAACCGGCCGCCGCCGGCCCGCCGCCCTGACCCGCGCGTTCCGCGACCTGAGCGGCCTGCCGCTTGGACAACAACATCGACACCTGTTCGGGGGTCAGGAGACCGGGCAGCCCGAGGAACTCCTCCTCCTCCGGGGAACCGGCCTGGATCGGGGTACCGAACGAGGCGCCGTCGAAGATGACCTGATCCAGTTCGGCGGTGGCCGCGAGCGTCTCGCGCCGCAGCCCGAGATCGGCACCGGGCTCGTCCCGGCGGCGCTGTGCCTCGGCGAGCAGGTCCTCCGGGTCGGGGTCCCCCGGCGGCCGGATCACGTGGTCACGGTCGCGTTCCAGTTCGGCCGCCAGTTCCAGAAGCGGCGCGACACTGGGAAGGAACACCGAGGCCGTCTCGCCACGGCGGCGCGACCGGACGAACCTGCCGATCGCCTGCGCGAAGAACAGGGGTGTGTGGGCGTTGGTCGCGTAGACGCCCACCGCCAACCGGGGGATGTCCACCCCCTCACTGACCATCCTGACCGCGATCATCCACCTGTCGTCGGAGTCGTTGAACCGGGCGATCCGGTCTGAGGACCCGGCGTCGTCGGACAGCACCACCACCGGCGACCGGCCGGTCACCCTGGCGAGGATCCCGGCGTAGGCGCGCGCGGACTGCTGGTCCGAGGCGATCACCAGTCCCCCGGCGTCCGGCATTCCGGCGTCGCGGAGGGCGGTCAGGCGGGCGTCGGCCGCCCGGAGCACCTGCGGGATCCAGTCCCCCGCCGGGTCCAGTGCGGTGCGCCACGCCTGCGAGGTGAGGTCCTTGGTGAGCGGTTCGCCGAGCCGGACCGCCAGTTCGTCTCCCGCGCTGTTCCGCCACCGCGCCTGCCCGGAGTACGCCAGGAACAACACCGGTCGCACGACCCCGTCGGCGAGGGCGTGCGCGTACCCGTACACCGAATCCGGTCGCGACTGCATCGAGCCGTCCGGGGCCACCTCGTAGCCGACGAACGGGATCGGATTGTCGTCGGAACGGAAGGGGGTACCGGTCAGGGCGAGCCGCCGGGTCGCCGGCGCGAACGCCTTCTGCACGCCCTCACCCCAGGAACGGGCGTCACCGGCGTGGTGGATCTCGTCCAGGATGACCAGTGTCGGGCGCGTCAGGGTCCGGCGCCGGTGGACCGCCGGGTCCGCGCCGACCTGCGCGTAGGTCACGACGGCGCCGTCGAAGTCGCCGGCGGTGTGTACGTCGGCGTTACGGAAACGGGGATCCAGCATGATGCCGACCCGGGCCGCCGCCTGCGCCCACTGCACCTTCAGGTGTTCGGTGGGGGCCACCACCGTCACCTGGGTGACCGTTCCCGCCGACAACAGGTCCATCGCGATGCGCAACGCGAAGGTCGTCTTCCCGGCTCCCGGCGTCGCCACCGCGAGGAAGTCCTCGCTCTGGGAACGGTGGTAGGCGACCATGGCCCTGCGCTGCCACTCCCGAAGCTCCGGCAGTGAACTCCGATCGACCAACGGCATGACCCTACCCACCTGTCCCTTCTTCGAAATCCCTGCGCCGCAACGAACGCGCATCGCCGTCGACGACGGCGCCTCCGAGGACGACCGCGCCGCGCCGGTCCTCGGAGGTCGTCTCCACACCTGCCGCCTCCGACCGCGCGTCGCCCGGTCGGGGCCTCGCGGCGGCGTCGAAGGCGGTGCCGTGGAAGACCGGTGCGCACCACACCGGTACGCCGCGTCTTCCTCCGCCTTGCGAATGCGCTCGACCGGATCGCCGCCCGCCGTGGACGAGGCGCGAAGACGGCCTCCGAGATTTTACCGCTCCAGCAGGATGGTCCTCGGTCCGACGTTGACACTGGAGACCAGCATCATGGCACCGAACCGTCCCGTCTGGACCTCGGCGCCCGAGGACCGCAGCGCGGCGACGACTTCGTCGACCAGCGGCTCGGCGACCGGCCCGGGCGCGGCCGCACCCCAACTGGGACGCCGCCCCTTCCGGGTGTCCCCGTACAGCGTGAACTGGCTCACCACCAGTATCGGCGCCCCCACGTCGGAGGCCGACCGGTCACCGTCGAGGATCCGCAACTCCCAGATCTTCCGCGCCATCGCCCGCGAGTCGTCGACCGTGTCGTCGTGCGTCACCCCCACCAGCACCAACAGACCGTCCTCGATCCCTCCCACCACCTCGTCGTCGACCGTCACCGTCGCCCGGCTCACCGTCTGCACCACCGCTCGCATGACGTTCATGGTGCCCTGGCGTCGTTCGGTGGCGACGCCGCCCTGCCTACCGATCCGGTCGCGGAGGTGACAGGCTTGAGGCATGGCTCATTCGCAGGAAAAGCCCGCGTTGATCACCGACGCACAGCCGAGCCCCGCCGCGCAGTTGCGGTCCCGGCAGGTCCGTTACATCGTGATGATGGGCATCCGCGCCCTCCTACTGGTCGTGGCGACGGTACTGGTGATGTCGGAGGTGCCGATGCTGTGGTTGTGGCTGTTGGTGTGCGCCGTCGGCATGGTCCTGCTTCCGTGGATGGCCGTACTCATCGCCAACGACCGTCCCGCCAAGCGGGACCGCCGACTGTTCCGGCGGCACCACAGACCAGCCGAGACCGCCGATCCGGCGCTGGAATCGCGAAAACCACCACGTGTCATCGACGTGGACTCATGATCCCGCCGGGATCGTGACAAACTGGGACCGTAGGCCAGACGACGACAGGGCTGACAAACGATGACTGAGACCTTTCAGGGTGACGGCGGCACGATCCTCCAGGAGCGCACCGAATCGGACTACCGCTACGACGAGGGTGACGAGGAGAAGTTCGCGCACTACGTCCCCAAGGACAAGCTGATGGACTCCATGGTCTCCGGCGTGCCGATCCGGGCGCTGTGCGGGAAGCTGTGGGTTCCCACGCGCGACCCGGAGCGCTTCCCGCTGTGCCCCACCTGCAAGGAGATCTACGAGACCATGAAGGGCGAGGACTGACCCTCACCGACATGGGGGAGGATCTGCTGCTCCTGGTGCTGGGCCTGGCCGGCACCATCGTGTTCGCCGCCTCCGGTGCCGCCGCCGCGGTCGCCAAGCGGCTCGACCTGTTCGGTGTGATAGTCGTCGGCGGCGTCACCGCGCTCGGCGGCGGCGTGCTGCGGGACGTGGCGATCAACGCCGGTCCCCCGCTGGTGTTCACCGACTGGCGTTACCCGACGGTCGCCGCGGTGACGTCCGCGGTGATCTTCTGGGTCCACGCGCAGGTGTTCAAGTTGCGGCGGACCATGCTCGTGCTGGACGCCGCCGGACTCGCCCTGTTCACGGCGGTGGGCACCACCGCCGGCCTGGAGGCCGGGTTCCCCGCCGTGGGCGCGTGCACCATCGGCATGATCACCGCGATCGGCGGCGGCGTGGTCCGCGACGTCCTCACCAACGAGATCCCCGTCGTGCTGCAACGCGAGATATACGCGGTCGCCTCCCTCTCCGGGGCGATCGTCATCACCGTGGGGGTCCAACTGCTGCACCTGTCCCCGCTGTGGCCGTCGCTGAGCGCGGCCGTCCTGGTGTTCGGCCTGCGGGTGCTGTCGTTCCACCGGAACTGGTCGGCCCCCGTCCCCCGGGTGCGCTGACGCCGGTCAGGCGAAGACGACGAGGTTCTGGCGGAGCCGTTCGGGAAGCATGCCCTCGGCCAACCGTCCCGACGCCGCCTCGATCAGGTCGACGTCCGACAGTTCGGCGGTCTCCCCGACCGCAGCCACCTCGAAGCGGTCGCCAAGCCTCTCCACCGACACCCCGCGGTCGGCCTCCCGCAACGCGTCCACCGCGAACCGCGCCCGCCACTCGCGCCGCTCCTGCTCCTCCTCGTCGGGGACGGGGGCGTCGACGTCGTCGGCGTGGATGGCCGATTCGGTGGCGAAGTACCAGGTCTGACGGCCCAGCGGGTAGGAACCGGCGTGGGTGTCGATGCGGGAGTCCGCTCCCCGCCGCCGCAGCTCGGCGTGGTTGCGCGCGGTCGCCTCCCGCCACCGGTTCAACAGGTCGGGCGTGGGCACGTCGATGACCTGCGCGACCTTGAACTCGTTGAAGTCCTGGTACGGCATCGGCGTGCCGGACTCGCGGGCGAACTCGGCGACCCGGTCGTCGAGCCCGGCGCGGACGTAGTCCTCGATGCCGACCAGGTGGGCCAGTATCGCGCGACGGTCCCATCCGGGACACCTGCTCGGTTCCGACCACCCGGCGTCGTCGAGCCCGGTGAAGAACCGTTCCAGCCGGGCCGTCTCCGTGTCGAGCGCGTCGAAAGGATCGTCGATCACCATCAGCCCACCTTAGGCCCGGACCGGCACCGGACGGCCGGATTCACCGAACCGGTCACCACACCGGGAGCATCACCGACGGGGGCAGCATCACCAGGGTGGCGGCCATCAGGTACGCGGTCGCCCGCCAGCGCGGCGACCGCGGCGGCGGATCCAGCAGTCGCCGGACCCTCAACAACACACCGGCACCCGTGATCGCCAGGGCCCCGTCGGGGGTGGCCGCACCGGCCGACCCGCCGATCCGGGCGAGCGCGGAGGCCAGGGCGGCGGGGTCTGCGGTGGTGGCGGCCCGGTCGTCGGCCACCAGCTCCAGCAGCATCGCCACGCTCACCCGGGCCCGCCGGACACCCGGGAACCACGGGAACGCCGTCACCCATGCGAGGAACGGCATCGCCACCAGGTCGTGCCGTTCGGTCAGGTGGGCGTGCTCGTGCGCCAGGACGGCGGAGAGTTCGGTGTCGTCGAGTTGGGCGAGGGCACCGGTCGTGAACACCACGCGCGGGGCACCGCGTACCGCACGGCCGGGCAGGCAGTAGACGGCCGCGACCGGGTGGTCGAGGACGTGTCCGTGGCCGGGCCGAGACGCGGGCCACGGCCGTGACACCAGACCCACCAGGTCGCGGTGGCGGTGCCGGGCCTGCCAGGTGCGCCAGATCGTCATGGGCAGCACCCCGGCCAGCCGCGCCGACATCGCCAGGGCGAACAGGAAGAGCACGAAGTGCGCGACCCCCAGACCTCCCGTCGGGTCACCGGCGAACAGGTTGCCGGCGAACGCACCCGCCGCGATCAGCGGTGACGGGTGCAGTGGCGCGAGGGCGAGGCTCATCGCCGCGGCGAGTACCGCCACCCCTCCGGCGAGCCCGATCGCCTGCCACAGGATCAGCGCGGCGCGGGGCTCCCTACTGGGCCACCGCGCGCGTTCCAGCATCGCCGGTACCGGCCCCAACAGGGCGAATGCGACGGCGGACGTCACCAGCAGGATGGTCAGGGTGTGCAGGTGCACCTGTGTCAGCCACCTTCCGCGCGGCGCCTACGCATCGCCTCGTCGAGCGCGCCGGCCAGTGCCGCCGCCTCCTCGGGGGTCACGGCGTCGGCGAACCGGGCCAACGCCGCGTCGGTGTTGGAGGCGCTGTCGAGCGCCTGCCGCATCAAGCTTGCCACGTGGACGTCACGGGCGTCGGTGGGACGGTAGCGGTGTGCGCGGGCGCTGCGGTCCCGCGTCACCAGCCCCTTGTTCTCCAGTCGTGACAGCACGGTGAGGATGGTGGTCGCGGCCAGGTCGCGATCCGACAGCGCATCTCTCACGTCACGTGCCGTCATCGACGAATCCGACGCCCACAGTACGTCCATGATGGCGTGTTCGAGTTCTCCAAGCCGGGCCACGTTGTGGTCGCTCCTTATGATCGTCGTCGTTGCGGTGTTCCGGAGCGCGAGGCGCCCGGCGGATCCCGTCCGGGCGACGCCCGACCGGTCCGCACCGAGAATTCTACCGCGCGTAGAACTGTGGTCAATTGCTGATATACCGCCGGATTCGGACAAATTGTCTCCCGGGTTTGTGCCACCTCCCACGCCACTTCACCGGCGCTTAACACCCCACCGGCCATGCTGGAGACGGCGACGCGCACGGGGCGCGAAGCCGTGAACCACTCCCTGGAAGGCGAGAAACGTGGCGACCACGCTGATCGACAACAACACCGACGCCGCCCGGCACGAGGGCGGCGTGACGGCAGATCCCATCCGGGCGTACCTCAACGGGATCGGCAAGCACCGACTCATCACCGCGGCCGAAGAGGTGAACCTGGCGAAGGCGATCGAAGCGGGACTGTTCGCCGAGGTGCGGCTCACCGACCCCACCCGACCGGTTCACGACGAACGGCTCCGCCGCGACCTCGAGATCGTCGGCAGGGAGGGTCGCCGCGCCAAGGACCAGCTCCTGAAGGCGAACCTGCGCCTCGTGGTCAGCATCGCCAAACGGTACACGGGCCGTGGCGTCTCGCTGCTCGACCTGATCCAGGAGGGGAACCTGGGTCTGATCCGCGCGGTCGAGAAGTTCGACTACACCAAGGGCTTCAAGTTCTCCACCTACGCCACCTGGTGGATCCGCCAGGCCATCACCCGCGCCATGGCCGACCAGGCACGCACCATCCGCATCCCCGCCCACACGGTCGAGCAGATCAACAAGATGACCCGGGTCCGGCGTGAACTGATGGTCAGCCTCGGACGCGAACCCCGCCACGACGAGATCGCCGCCGAACTGGGCGTCGAACCGTTCCGAGTTCTGGAACTCATGTCGTACGACACCGAACCCGTCAGCCTGGACCAGCCGGTCGGCGACGACCGCAACACCCCGCTCTCCGACATCCTCCGCTGCCCCGAGGACGAGCAGCCGGGCGAGACCACCTCCTACGTGATGCTGCGCCGCGAGGTCAACGACGTCCTGACGTCGCTGTCGGCCCGTGAGCAGGGCGTCCTGCGGCTCCGTTTCGGCATCGACGACGGCCGCCAGCGCACCCTGGAGGAGGTCGGCAAGGCGTTCGGGCTCTCCCGCGAACGCGTCCGCCAGATCGAGAAGCTCACCCTGCACAAGCTCCGCCACCTCGCCGAGGCCGACCGGCTCGCCGAATACGCCTGCTGACCCACCCCTAGCGCGAAACGCCCACGCCCCCCGCCCGGCCCCGACGACGCGGCCGGCGGTGCGGGCCGTCGGAAGCGTCACACCTGGCAGGTAACATCGGAGAGGCCGACCGAGAGCCACGACACCGTCCGGAATCTTTCCGTCGGCGCCGATGTTCACTCCATCGACAGCATTGAGCGCAAAGGACTCCAGGCGTGACAACCGATCTTGTGGACACCACCGAGATGTACCTGCGGACCATCCTCGAACTCGAAGAGGAGGGCGTCGCACCGCTGCGTGCCCGGATCGCCGAACGGCTCAGCCAGAGCGGCCCCACCGTCAGCCAGACCGTCGCGCGCATGCAACGTGACGGGCTGCTCAACGTCCTGGGCGACCGCCATCTGGAACTGACCGCCGACGGCCGCGCGCGCGCCGTCAGCGTCATGCGCAAGCACCGGTTGGCGGAGCTGCTGCTGGTCGACGTGATCGGCATGTCGTACGAGGACGCCCACGACGAGGCGTGCCGGTGGGAACACGTCATGAGCGACGCCGTCGAACAGAAGGTGTTCGCCCTACTGAAGCAGCCCACCCACTCGCCCTACGGCAACCCGATCCCCGGCCTGGAGGCGCTGGGCGCCACCGCCGCCGCGGGCACCCCCGACCCCTCCGAACGCCACCTGGCGACCGACGGGCTGCCCGCCACGGTGCGGGTCACCCGGTTGTGCGAGAGCGTCCAGACCGACGCCAACGTGCTCCACGAGCTGCACCAGGCCGGCGTCAACCCCGGAGCCGTCGTCACGGTCGAACACCAGGGCGATCAGGTCATGCTGACGCACGACTCCCACAGCACGAAGCTGTCGTTGCAGGACGCGAGCCGGGTGTTCGTCATACCGGCTGCGTAAGAGGCCGTCTTCGGTCCCGCTGTCCCGCTGCGCGTCGCCCGGTCGGCGCCTCGCGGCGTTGTCGAAGGCTCCTGCGTACCACACCGGTACGCACGGACCTTCTAAAGCATTGCCTCCTCCGCCTTGCGATCCACTCGACCGGACCGCTTCCGCTCGCCACGAACAAGGTTCAAAGACAGCCTCTGAGAGCCGCGCCGGGTGACCCGCCAGGGCGCCCGGCGCGATCTCACTCCTCCTCGGCCGCCGCCGCCAGCTCGTCCACCTGGCGCACGACCTCCACCAGCGCCGCCACGGTCGCCTCCGCCGCCTCGGCCTCGGTGTCGAGCGCGGTCGTGTACCGCAGGCTGTACATGTGCCCGTCCGTCAGCCACCCGATCTCCACGACCGGTCCGCCTCCGGGCACCGCCTCGCGCACGACGCTGTAGGCGGCCTTGCCCAACTCATCCACGTCCTGGCTGTCCTCGGGCGGGATCTCGGCACGGTAGGTGTCGGCGTCGGTGGCGGTCTTTGCCTTGGTGAGCGTGACGTCGGGGAACGACCCGGCGGTGGTCTGCACCACGCAACTGGTCACCTCGCCCTCGCCGCCGGCCACCGCGACGCTGAACGTCTCACCCGTCGCCTGCGACAGCGACGCGAAGTCGAGGTACGCGCAGATGCCGCCGGCGTCGGCGGCCTCACCGACCGGCGCGGACTCCTCCTGCACCGCCGACCCGTCGGGGTCGGGCGGCGCGGCGTCCGCCTGGTCGTCCGGCGGAGTACAACCGCTCAACAGCATGGCCGCGGCGGTTCCACCGGCCACCACGAGGCCGGCCCAACTGACACCACGCATAGTCCTCGTTCCTCCGGATCGGTTACGCCGCACAACCTACCGGGCGCGGCCGATCACGTGTCGATGGCCCGGCAAGCCGCAGTCGTCCCACGCGGCCGTTCCGCGTTGGTGCCTCACCGGGTGCCACCCGTCGTGCCGGGCGTCGCGTCGCCGCAGACGTGGTCCTCCCACACCGCCGAACCTGAAGCCGGCCTGAATAGCCCGTTGACACCGTTCCACCCGTTTTGCGACACTTCGTCCCGTCGGGGTGGTTTGCCCCCGGTCGGGGTGGGGCGCGGGGTGTTACTCGTCGCCCGTGGCCACCGGCCGGTGCAGGTCGCTGGTCCAGTCGCTCCAGGAGCCGATGTACACCGCCGGTGTCGGCAACCCGACGGACGTCATCGCCAAGGCGGTACGGGCCGCCGTGACACCGGAACCGCAGTACAACCCGGCCTCGGCCGTGTCGATGCCGTCGAACACCTCGGCCAACTCCGCCGGTGGCCGGAAGCCACGGCCGCGGTCCGCCATGATGCGGTCCGCCGGAAGGCTGTGAGCCCCGGGCACGTGGCCCGCCACCGGGTCGATGGGTTCCACCTCTCCCCGGTACCGCTCGGCCGCGCGCACGTCGTACAGTCCGCCCCGGCGGGCCAGGTCGGCCGCCTCACCCGCGTCCAACACCGGCAACGCGCCGGGACGCACGGTGACGTCGCCCGGCTCGGGCGCCGGCACCTCGGTCGTCGTGGGGACACCGGCCGCCACCGCCGCCGGGTACCCGCCCGTCAACACCTGGACGTTCGCCAGACCCGCCCACCGCAGCGTCCACCAGGTACGGGCCGCCGACATGTACGACCCGTCGTCGTAGACCACGACCGCGGTGTCGTCGTCGACACCGGCGCGGCGCAGTACCCCCTGCAGCGCCGCCGGGTCCGGAAGTGGATGCCTGCCACCGGAGCCGTCCGGGGAGTGCGGCCCACAGACGTCGGAGTCCAGGTCGAGGAACACCGCGCCCACCAGGTGGCCCGCCCGGTAGGCGTCCACGTCCGCGCCCTCGGCGAGACTCCACCTCACGTCCAACAGGACCCGCTTCGCCGCCACCGAATCCACCAGTTGCGCCACCGTCACCATCGCCATGGTCGCCATTGTCCGCCTCGCCGTGGTGCGGCGGCGCTCAGCCCCGCAGATGCGCGTTGACGGCGGCGGCGGCCTCGGCGAACTCCGGCAGCCACACCACCTCCACGCCCGCCTCCCGGAGCCGCGCCGCGCCGCGGGGCACCACGAACAACTCCGGTTCGGCCAAGGCGTACACCACTCTGGACACACCCGCCGCCAGGATCAGATCGGTACAGGTTCGGGGGCGTGACGCCCGCTGCCCGCACGGTTCCATCGAGCTGTACACGGTCGCGCCCGGCGGTGGCGCGGGCACGTCCCGCAACGCGACCTCCTCGGCGTGGTCGGCCGGGGTGTCACGCCGCGAGTAGCCCTGCGAGACCACCCGGTCGTCGGCGACGACCACCGCGCCGACGCTGAACGCCGTCGCCGAGGGCGGACAGCGACCGGCCAGCTCCACGGCCAGTCCCAGCCAACGTTCGTCGTCCATGAGTCCCCCGATCCGCGCGGCTTCGGCCCACCGATGCTACTGCGCCGCCGGTACGATCCGTCTCATGCACTCACCGTGGCCACCCGGTACCACCATCCTGATCAGACACGGCAGGTTCGGCACCGCCGGGTGGGTGCTGCGCCGCCACCGGAAGGACTCCCGGCCGTTCGGCGACGCATACACCGGTAACCGTCCGCCCGCCGACTGGTCCGAACCGGCGTCGCCGCCCGACGGCTGGGACCATCCACACCGGACTCTCATGTGGACGTCGCCCGGTTACACCCCCGCCGTAGCCGGATGAGCGTGGACGCCTCCCGCAAGCCGCCGCGACCCGATCCACTTCGGGGCGAACCGGATCGCCCACGAAGCCGCCATATCGGCCCAATCGGGGCAACCTTCCCCATTGACCAGCGGGGTTACCATGGCATTCGGAATCGACGATATGGAGGTGGCAGGTGACAGCCGTGCCCACGAGCGCCGCCCCGGCGACCCACCCGCCTTCCACGACACCCGCAATCCCACAGCAGCGCCCCGAACCTCCCGCGAAGGCACCACGACCGCGCCGTTCCACCCGCAGCACCCCGGTCCGGCTCACCGCGACACTCGCCGTGGTCCTGGTACTCGTCGTCACCGCCGGAGTCACCGCGTTCTTCGACTCGCTCGACCGCGCCACCGTCATCGACGAGGCGTCCGGCCAGCGGGGAAGGATGGCGATCGCCGCGTTCGAGATGTACCGGGCGCTGTCCGACGCGGACTCGGCGGCCACCTCGGCGTTCCTGCCGGGACAGTTCGCCAGTACCGAACTCGCCGACGACTACGAGACCGGCATCAGCCGCGCCAGCACCGCCATCACCACGCTGGCGGACGAGTCGACCACCCTGGAGCAGGCCACCATCGTGGCCGAACTGTCGGCCGGCCTGCCCACCTACACCGGTCTCATCGAGACCGCCCGCGCCTACCACCGGCAGGGCCTCCCGCTCGGGCTCGCCTACCTGCGCAGCGCCTCCGCGCTGGTCCAGGAGGACATGCTGCCCAAGATCGACCGGTTGCAGACCCACGCCATGGCCGACCTGGGCGACGCCAAGGGAAGTGCCGCGGGTTTCCCGTGGCTGGCCGTCCCCGCGTGCCTTCTCGCGCTGCTCGCGCTCGGCCGTGGACAGTTCGACCTCAGCCGCACCACCAAGCGGCTCGTCAACCCCGGCGCGGCCGCCGCCACCCTCGCCGTCCTGGTGCTCACCGGTTGGCTGCTCGTGTCGTGGAACGTCGCCGCCGGTCACATCAACGCGGGGCACACGGCGGGAACCCAACCCCTGGAGGCGTTGTCGAACGCCCACATCGACGTGCAGCAGGCCCGCAGCAACGAGGCGCTGACCCTCATCGCGCAGGGCGCCAACACCGACTACGAGGCCGAGTTCCGCACCATCATGACCGAACTGATCGGTGAGGACGGTGAGTCCGGGGTCCTCAACGAGGCGTTGCGACGCTTCGACGATCCACAGTTGAACGCCTACATCGGCGACGCCGTCGACGCCGCCCGGGACTGGAACACCGCCCACGTCGCGTTGCGTGAACTCGACGACGGCGGCGACTACGCCGGCGCGGTCGCGTCCGCCGTCGACACCGACGACGGCGCCGCCCGGATCGCCTTCGACGCCCTCGACACCGCGTTGACCGCGGCCAATGAACTGGCCGCCGAGAAGTTCACCACGGAGACCGACGCCGCCGCCTCCGCCCTGGACCTGACCGGTGTCGGGTTCACGGTGCTGACGGCCGCGGCCATGATCGCCGTCTCCATCGGAATGCAGCGACGGATCTCGGAGTATCGATGAAAACCACCACCGTCACCCGGACGATCCGCCTGGCGATCACCACCGTGGTGGTCGCGGTGCTGGCCGGCTGCGCCGCTGCGGACCCGCGCCACACCGTGGAACCGCCCGACATCGACTTCCTGCCTCAGGGCGTCACCGACCCGGCCGAGATCCCCGAGGCCACGACCGTCGACGACTCCTGTGACCCGCTGGCGAGCTTCCGTCCCAGCGACGACACCGACAGTCCCGAGATCCAGCACATCCTCGCCCGGGGCCGGCTCATCGTCGGCGTCGACCAGACGTCCTACCTGCTCGGCTACCGCGATCCGCTGACCGGTGAGATGGACGGCTTCGACATCCGCATCGCGCGGGAGATCGCCTTCGACCTGTTCGGCGACCGCGACGCCATCCAGTTCAAGGCGATGAGTTCCGCCGAACGCGAACCGGCGCTGGAGGACGAGGACGTCGACCTGGTGGTCCGCACCATGACGATCAACTGCGCCCGGTGGAAGAACGTCGCGTTCTCCACCGAGTACTACCGTGCCGGGCAGAAGGTCCTGGTCCCCGTCACCGCCTCCGACGACCCGGCGGACCTGGCGGGGCAGAAGGTGTGCTCCGCCGAGGGCAGCACGTCCCTGCTGCGCATCGAGCAGGAACTGGGGGCGATACCGGTCTCGGTGCGCGACTGGTCGGACTGCATGATCCTCGTCCAGCAGGGATACGTCGCCGGGATGTCCACCGACGACGTCATCCTGGCGGGCATGGCCGCCCAGGACCCGAACACCAAGGTGATCGGTGAACGCATCTCCGAGGAGCCGTACGGCGTCGCCGCGAACCTCGAACACACCGGACTGGTCGCGTTCGTCAACGCCACCCTCGACCGCATCCGCGACGACGGCACCTGGGAGGAGATCTACGCCGGAACCCTCGGTCCCATTCTGGGCGAGGCCACCCCACCCGACCCGCAGTACCGGGACTGACCCATGACCGGTCCCCACGAGCGAGCCCGCGAACTCGTGCGGCGGTGCGAGCGTATCGCCGTCGATCTGTACGCGCTCAACGACCACCCCGGCCTTCGATGGGCGGACCGGCGACCGGTGACCGGCCACACCGCCGAGACGCTGGCCGGTGTCCGGCGACGCGTGGACTCGGCGTGGATCGGCTTCGACGCGCTCCGGCGCCACTGCGACACGACGTGGAACACCGTCACCGCCGATCCCCAGGAGACCGACCCCGAACCCGTCGCCGCCCTCCTGGACGACCCGGTCCGGGTGGAGGCCGCCGCCGGGACCCGCGACCTTCCGCCCGCCGACCTGGCCACCGAACTCGAAGACGCCGTCCGGGAACTCGTACCCGAATGCGACCGGATCGACCTGCGCTGCGGACGGGTGGCCGACCGGATCGACCGGCTCACCTCCGACATGGCCGCCGTCGAGGAGCGGGCCGGCCGGTACGACCTGACGAACGACCCGGACCTGGCCGCGCTGCGGTCCTCGCTGCGGCCCGCCCTGGACGCGGCACTCGAGGACCCGCTCGCCCCCCATCCCGAGCTCGACCCGCTCGCCGAACGACTCGCCCGTGTCACCGCCACGCTGTCCGAACTGGACGAACTCCGCACCACCCTCCCCGACCGGCTCCGGCACATCCGCGACGCCGTCGACGCGCTCACCGAAGCGGAACGACGCGCCCTCGAGACCTGCACACTCGCGGTGGCCAAGATCGGCAACCCCGCACCCCGCCGGCTGCGGCCCGTCGCGGCGGAACTGGCCGGCCGCGTACCGGACACCGAACGACTCGCCGCGGAACACCGCTGGCACGAACTCAGACCACGGCTCCACCGGATCGAGACCGAGATCTCCGAGGCGCACGCGCGCAGCAGGGCGCGCGAAGTCGCCGCCCGGGCGCTGCTCGACCGCCGCGCCGAACTCCGCGGCCGATTCGCCGCCTACGCCCGCAAGGGCGCGCGGATCGGAGTCATCGAGACCGAACCCGTCGCGGAGGCGATGCAGCAGGCCCGCGCACTGCTGCAGAGCACGCCCTGCGACCTGCCGGCGGCGACCCGCGCGCTCAACCGGTTCCAGCAGGCCGTCACGGCCACCGCCGCCAAGGAGGGCACCCGATGAACCAGAACTGCGCCCAACCGGGCTGCTCCGGCGCCTACGGTGGCGACGGGTACTGCGAGGAGTGCGGGAGCCGCCGCCCCGGCACCGGCCCGGTCGCCAGCTTCTCGGCGCCCCCCGCCAACGTCTCGGTCCCGGTGTCGGCCGCCCCGGTGTCGGCCACCCCCGTCAGCTCTCCCACCGGTCCGGTGAGCGCCCCGGTGTCACGCCCCACTCGCGCCACCGGTACCCAGCCGTTCACCGGTACCACCCGGACCCGGCTCGGCGGCGGCATGAAGGACCTCCCGCCGGTCCCCATCCGCAACCCCTCCGAGGCGGTTCTCCGCGACCCGCAGGTCCCGGAGAACAAACGCCACTGCGGCAAGTGCGGCAAACCCGTCGGCCGGCGCGGCCCGCAGGGGCAGCCCGGCCGGCTGCAGGGCTTCTGCCCCCACTGCCGCAACCGCTTCTCGTTCGTACCGAGCCTGCAACCGGGCGACACCGTCGCGCAGCGCTACGAGATCCTCGGTGCGATGGCGCACGGCGGCCTCGGCTGGATCTACCTCGCCCGTGACCGCAACGTCGGCGACGACGTCGCCGAGAAATGGGTCGTCCTCAAAGGACTCATCGACACCAGCGACCCCGACGCCATCGACTCGGCCATCGCGGAACGACGCTTCCTGGCCGCACTCGACCACCCCAACATCGTCCAGATCTACGACTTCGTCCGCCACCCCGACCCCCGGACGAACGAACCACTCAACTACATCGTCATGGAGTACGTGCCCGGCCGGTCACTCCGAGACCTGCGCCGCACCTCCACCGACGAGGCCGGACAACCCGCCCCACTGCCACTGTCACAGGTCCTCACCTACGCACAGGAGATCCTGCCCGCCCTCGGATACCTCCACCAACAGGGACTCCTGTACTGCGACTTCAAACCCGACAACGTCATCCACGTCGAATCCTGGCTCAAACTCATCGACCTGGGAGCCGTCCGCCGCCTCGACGACAACGAATCCGCCGTGTTCGGCACACCCGGATACGCCGTCAGCGACGACGAGATCATCAACCACGGCCCCTCCATCGGATCCGACCTATACACCGTCGCCCGGTCCATGGCCGTCCTCGCGTTCGAGTTCCACGGCTTCAGCACCGAATTCCGCAACCACCTGCCCAGCCCCCGGAACGAACCCCTCCTCGCCCGCTTCGACTCCTTCCACCGCTTCCTGCTGCGCGCCACCCACCCCGACCCCGCGCAACGCTTCGCGACCGCCGAGGAGATGCGCGAACAACTCATCGGGGTCCGGCAGGAGGTCCTCTCCGTCGAATCCGGCCACCCACAGGGCACCACCTCCGCACTGTTCACCCCCGAGCAACGCAGCTTCGCCGTACCCGACAACAAGACCGGCGCCTTCACACCCGTCTCCGGCCACGACGTCGCACACGCACTGCCCATCCCCCTCGCCGACGGCGACGACCCCTCCGCCGGATACCTCGCCACCCTCGCCGCCACCGACCCGCTCGAAATCCTCCACGAACTCAAGAACGCCCCCGCCGAATCCCCCGAGGTCCGGCTACGCCGCGTCCGCACCAACCTCGCCTACGGCAACCTCAAAGCCGCCGCCATCAACCTCGACCAGTACGCCGCCACCCCCGAAGGCGCCGCCGACTGGCGCATCACCTGGTGGCGCGGCGTCACCGCCCTACTGTCACAACAACCCCGCGAAGCCCGCAGGGCCTTCGACGCCCTCTACAGCCACCTACCCGGCGAGATCGCACCCACCCTCGGCCTCGCCGCCGCCTGCGAACTCGACGGCGACGTCACCGCCGCCCTGGGCATCTACTCCAGGATCTGGCAGACCGACCGCCGCTACATCAGCGCCGCCTTCGGCCAGGCCCGCCTCCTCGCCGCCAACGGCCACGCCCAAGCCGCCGTCACCGTGCTCGACTCCGTACCACCCACCTCCAACCACTACACCACCGCGCAACTCGCCGCCGTCGCGCTACGCCTACCCCCACAGACAGTCCAGGGCATCGGACCACTACGCGACGCCGCCACCCGCATCGAACGACTCGACCTGCCCACCGACCGCCACCACGCCTTCGCCGCACGCATCCTGCTCGCCTGCCTGCACACCGTCACCGCCACCGGGCCACAGACCGGCCCACCCGTACTATCCAGTGCACTCGACGAACGATCCCTGCGACTCGGACTGGAACACACCTACCGGGAACTGGCCCGCACCAGCCCCGCCCGCGCCGACCGGATCAGATTCATCGACCACGCCAACGACATCCGACCCTGGACGGTGACATGACGAACCCCACGGCACCACTGCACTGCCCCGTCTGCGCCGAGGCCGCCGACCCCAGCCACCGGATCTGCGAGGCCTGCGGCGCCGACCTCCACACGCCACCGTCCCACCGCGGCCACTGGCTGTCCTCCGCCGCACCCCCCACCCCCTGCACCGACTGCGGCCACCCCGAATTCGACCCCCACGGCTACTGCCGGCAATGCGGCGCCCGACAGACCCGCACCAGCGACCGCGTCGAACTCGACATGGCCACCATCGGCGCCGCCACCGACTACGGCAAACGCCACCACTACAACCAGGACGCCCTCGCCATCGGACGCCACCACGGCACCACCGTCGCCGTCGTCTGCGACGGCGTCTCCTCCTCCACCTTCGGTGAACTCGCCGCACTCGCCGCCGCCGAAGCCGGCATCGCCGAAACCCTCGACGCACTCACCAACGGCCACGACACCGGCAACGCCGCCCACCGAGGCGTCACCGCCGCCGCACACGCCGCCGCCCAGGCCGGCACCGCGCACCCCGACAACCCTCCCAGCTGCACCTTCGTATCCGCCGTCGTCGACACCGACCACATCCAACTCACCTGGGTCGGCGACAGCCGCGCATACTGGATCCAAGACGGCCACGCCACCTGCCTCACCGTCGACGACTCCACCATCGGCCGACTCGCCGCCATGAACGTCCCCGCCGACGACGAGCGCTACCACTCCCCCTACGCCGCCGCCCTCCTGGCCTGGCTCGGCGCCGACGCGCCACCACTGGAACCCAACATGCGGGCCATCGCCCCCACCGGCCCCGGCACCCTCGTCGTCTGCAGCGACGGCCTCTCCGGCTACTTCGACACCGACGACCGGCTCGCCACCCTCATCGGCACCGCGCCACCGGTCAAAGCCGCCGCCGAACTCACCGAATGGGCCAGAGAACAAGGCGGCCGCGACAACATCAGCGTCATCGTCGCCCAGTTCCCACCCGAACCGGCAACCGCCCCGACCCAGGAGACACCGGCTTGACACCGCCCACCGGATTCAGCATCGACGTCGACCACAACGAATACCTCGCCGAAGGCGACACCGTCGTGGACGCCGTCGTCACGGTCACCTGCCACACCGACCCCGAGCCCACCGGCACCACCGCCGGCGGGCTCGCACAGGTGATCATGATCGACTGCTCCGGCTCCATGACGGGCTCCCGAATCGCCGAGGCCAAACGCGCCACCCGCGCCGTCATCGAATCCCTGCCCGACGGAGTCCGCTTCGCCGTCGTCGCGGGCGCCACCCTCGGCACCATGGCATACCCCGCCACGTACACCACCGCCGTCGCCGGACCACAGACCCGCGCGGAGGCCTCCCGCGCCGTCAACCGGCTCACCGCCGGAGGCGGCACCGCCATGGGCACCTGGCTGCGCACCGCCCACCGGCTACTCGCCGACGCCCCCACCGAGGTCAAACACGCCCTACTCCTCACCGACGGCTTCAACCAACACGAATCCCTCGACACCCTCACCGAGACCCTCGACGCCTGCCAGGGCACCTTCGTGTGCGACGCCTGCGGAATCGGAAAGGACTGGCACGGCAGCGAGATCCGCCTCATCGCCGACCGCATGCTCGGCGAAGCCTCCGGACTCCCCGAGGAATCCGACTGGAAGGCCGGATTCGCGCGCATCACCCAAGCCGCCATGCGCAAGACCATCGGCGACCTCACCCTCCGGATCTTCACCCCCGCCCGCAACGAGATCCGCTTCATCAAACAGATGAACCCCAGCATCGTCGACCTCACCGACCGGCGACGCGAACACGACGCCAAGACCGGCGACTACCCCACCGGCGCCTGGGGAACCGAGACCCGCGAATTCCACATCCAGGTCGCCGTCCCACCGATCCGCCCCCACGACGACCGCCTCGCCGCCCGGATCAGCGTCCTCGCCGGAACCACCGAACTCGCCCGCGACATGATCACCGCACGGTGGACCGGAGACACCATGCTCTCCACCCGGCTCAACCCCAAGGTCGCCCACTACACCGGACAGGCCGAACTCGCCGACAGGATCCAGGAGGGCGTCGCCGCCGCCAAAGCCGGCGACACCGACACCGCCACCCTGCACCTCGGCGAAGCACTACGACTCGCCGACCAGGCCGGCAACGAACACACCGCCAAACTCCTCGGCCGACTCGTCCACGTCGACCCCGACACCGGCACCGCACGCATCAACTCCCACGCCCGCAGCGTCGACCTGGAGATGGCCGACGTCGCATCCGTCAAGACCGTGACCGTGCGACGCGACCGACGAACCGAAGACCCCGGAGGCGACCGGTGAACCGCTGCCCCAACGACCACCCCGCCCCACCCGGCCTCGACTACTGCGAGGAGTGCGGCGCCCGAATCACCACCGGCGACAGCCCCGCGCCACCACCCACACCACCACCGCCACCACCGACCTGGACCTGCCGCACCTCCGACTGCGACACCACCCAACCCCACAGCCGGTTCTGCGAAGCCTGCGGCGAACCCAACCCCCACCACCCCGACTTCGCCGACACCGGCGACACCCCACCCGACACCACCGCGCCCCCCGACGACGACACCCCCACCGCCGAGACCGCACACCACGCCAAACCCCCCACCGAACCCGTCACACCACGCCGCTGGACCCTCCACGCCACCGCCGACAACGACTACTTCCGGCGCGTCATCGCGGGAAACGGCCCCGACAGCGGCGGCATCACCTTCCCCGCCCTGTACCCCGACCGCCAGTTCGACCTCACGAAGGAACACAACTTCATCGGCCGCCGCAGCCGAAGCCGCGGCATCGAACCCGACGTGGACCTCTCCGGCGCACCCGAGGACCCCGGCATCTCACACGCCCACGCCGTCATCGTCGCCACCGGCGACACACCCGCGATCGTCGACCTCGGATCCGCCAACGGCACCTACGTCAACGGCGCCGCCGATCCAGTACCAGCCAACACCCCGGTCCCGCTGACCGAGAACGACACCGTCCACATCGGCGCCTGGACGAGACTGACGCTGCGCGCCGCCTGAACTCAATGCCCCGACGACACGCAGAACCGGTTGCCCTCCGGATCCGCCAACACCGTCCAGGCGAAACCGTTCGGCAACACGTGCTCCCGCAGCAACGACGCCCCGACGACACCAGGCGCGCCACCTCGGCCTCCCGGTCGTCCGCGACCAGATCCACGTGCACCGGACCGGCGCCACCCCGCTCCCCGCGCTGGAAGCCCAGACTCAACCCGCCCGCCCGCACGAAGACGAAATCGCCCAGATCCCGGGTCACCTCCCCCTCCAGAGCGGCCACCCACCAACCTGACAACCCCTGCGGATCCGGCGTGTCGAAAGTGATGTTCGCAATGCGCAACGACATGCCGGGCACCCTACCCGCCGAGGCCGACAACCCGGCGCCACGCGCCACGCGCCTCGCGAACACCACCCACACCGGCCACCGTTCGCTACCGTGACCCCGAAGTCACAGTCCGCGAAGGAGAGCCATGCAGAAAATCGTCACCAACCTCTGGTACGACGGCGACGCCGAGACCGCCGCCGCCTACTACACCTCACTGTTCGACGACGGCCGCATCACCGACCGGGAACTGACACCCGAATCGGCACCCGGCGAGACCGGCAGCGTCATGACCGTCACCTTCACACTGGCCGGACAACAGTTCGTCGCCATCAACGGCGGCCCCGAGTTCAGGTTCACACCCGCCATGTCGCTCCAGGTCAACTGCGCCGACCAGGCCGAGGTCGACCGGCTGTGGAACGCCCTGACCGCCGACGGCGGCAGCGAACAACCCTGCGGCTGGCTCACCGACCGCTGGGGCGTCTCCTGGCAGATCGTGCCCACCGCCTACTACGACCTCGTCACCGGAGCCGACCCCGCCGTCGCCGACCGGGTGTTCGCCGCCCTGATGACCATGACCAGGATCGACATCGCCGCCCTGGAGGCCGCCGCCCGAGGCTGACCCGCCGGTGGACGGGGCGGTTCCCTGCCCCGCCACCGGCACACCCGCGACCGGCGGGGACGTCCACACCGAACCCACACCGGCGACGGGACCACCTCGACACCCTCCCCGCGACATGACGAAGGGGACCGGTTCGGTGAACCGATCCCCTTCGCGCCGCACCGGAGAGCCGCGTCCGCGCGTCACATCGCACGCGGCCCCGCCGTCAGCTGCAACCGCTGGTCGAGCCGCAACCCTCGCAGACGTAGCAGCTACCCGCCGGGCGCATCTTCGTTCCGCAGGTCATGCACAACGGCGCGTCGGCGGCCTTGCCCTGCACCCGCTCCAGCAACTCCGTCGAGGAACCCACATCCGCACGAGGCGACTGCTCCACCAGCTTCTCCACGACCTTCTCGATCGGCGCCGAGGAGGCCATCGCCGCGAAGTCCACGTCGTCCTCGTCCGAGTGCACCGACGCCGGATCCTCACCGCGCACCTCCGCGGCCCGCTCGGCGGCCGTCAGGATGCCCAGGTCCGCCCGCGTCTGGAACGGCAGGTAGTCCAACGCCAGACGCCGGAACAGGTAGTCCACCACCGAGGCCGCCATCCGGATGTCCGGGTCGTCGGTCATACCGGCCGGCTCGAACCGCATGTTGGTGAACTTCTCGACGTACTTCTCCAGCGGCACCCCGTACTGCAACGCGATCGAGATCGCCACCGAGAAGGCGTCCATGATCCCGGCGAGGGTCGAACCCTGCTTCGACATCTTGAAGAACACCTCGCCCAGGCCGTTGTCCGGGTAACTGGACGCGGTCAGGTAACCCTCCGCGCCACCCACCGAGAACGACACCGTCTGGCTCGGACGCTTCTTCGGCAGCCGCTTGCGCACCGGCCGGTACTCCACCGTCGTCTCGACCGGCTTCGCCTCGACCGCCGTCTCCGCCTTCACCTCCGGCTTCTTCGCCGCCGACAGCGGCTGACCGACCTTGCAGTTGTCCCGGTAGACCGCCAGCGCCTTCAGGCCCAGCTTCCAGCCCTCGAAGTAGATGTGCTCGAAGTCCTCCACGGTCGCCGTCTCCGGCACGTTCACGGTCTTGGAGATCGCACCGGAGATGAACGGCTGCACCGCCGCCATCATCTTCACGTGCCCCATCGCCGCGATCGATCGTTCACCCATCGCGCAGTCGAACACCGAATAGTGCTCGTGCTTGAGACCGGGCGCGTCCACCACGTGACCGTGCTCGCCGATGTACTCCACGATCGCCTCGACCTGCTCCTCCTGGTATCCCAGGGTCCGCAGCGCCCGCGGCACGGTCTGGTTGACGATCTGCATCGAACCGCCACCGACCAGCTTCTTGAACTTCACCAACGCCAGGTCCGGCTCGATACCGGTGGTGTCACTGTCCATCATGAACGAAATGGTCCCGGTCGGGGCGAGCACACTGGCCTGCGCGTTGCGCCAACCGTTGACCTCGCCGATCCCGTTGCCGGACTTCCATTCCCGGGCCGCCACCGCCAGGATGCCACGCGCCATCGGGCTGCCGGTCTGCACCTGGTCCACCGCGGCGGCGTGCTTGCGCATCACGCGCTGGTGTGCCTCGGCGTTGCGGGCGTAACCGGCGTACGGGCCGACCACACCGGCGATCTCGGCGGAACGCCGGTACGACACGCCGGTCATGACGGCGGTGATCGCCGCGGCGAGCGCCCTGCCGTCCTCGGAGTCGTAGGCCATGCCGCTCGCCATGAGCAGCGCGCCCAGGTTGGCGTATCCGATGCCGAGCTGCCGGTAGTCGCGGGTGGTCTCACCGATCTTCTCGGTGGGGAAGTCCGCGAACGAGATCGAGATCTCCATGGCGGTGATGACGAACTCCACCGCCTTGACGAACTTCTCGGTGTCGAAGGAACCGTCCTCGTTCAGGAACTTCAACAGGTTCAGCGACGCCAGGTTGCACGACGAGTTGTCCAGCGACAGGTACTCGGAGCAGTTCGCCACCACGACACCGGACACGATGTACGAGTGGTTGCGCGGCTCGGTGAGGTTGTAGGTGGTCTCGAACCCGTCCTCACGCATGCGCGTCACGGTGACCGTCTCGTCCTTGCGGTAGACGTCCCGGAAGTCGAGCATCCCGGTGAGCTTGCGCTGCTTGGCCGGCAGGGAGAAGTCGATCAGGGCGCCGAACTCGCGCATGCCACGCCCGGAGACACGCAGGTCGTACATCGGGCCGTCGGACGAGTAGGTCACCTCGGTGCCGTCCTTGCGGACGTGCCGGAACGAGTCGGCCTTGGTACCGGTTTCGTAGATCCGGCCCGCGATCCCCAGCGACGCCAGCAGTTCCTGCACACCCCGCAGCAGCTTCTTCGACCGGCTGGCCAACCCCACGTAGCGGGTGCCGTTGGCGAGTTCCACCGCACAGCCGTCCGCGTCGAACAGGCCCTGGAGGAAGTCGACCACGATCGGTTCGGGCGCCTCGAAGATCGCCTCCGGAACGACCTTGTCGGCGGCCCGGCCGCTCGACACGCCGAGGGCGGCGAGGAAGTCGCGCAGCGCACGCTGCCCGGCGCGGAGCTGGAGGGTGCCGTTGGCCTGCACGCTCGGTTTGGCGGTGTGGCCGGTCAGTCTGGTCAGCAGGTCCTGATGCCTCGGCAGCAGTTCCCGCTGCTCATCCTCGCCGCCGTAGACGGTGACGGCCCGCACGTCGGTGAGGCTGCCGTCGCCGACCAGCCAGCCGAGGTAGTGGGCCAGCTCGGAGGTCCACTTCTCGGGGAGGTCGAGCGCCTGGGCCTTGCCCGTGGCGGCCACCTCGGCAGCGGCCACCGCGTTCGCGGGGAGGCTCCAGTCGGCGAAGGTGCGGGGCGCGTACTCGTACGACCGCACGACCCGGTCGGTGTCGGTGAGGTCCTTGGCGTGGACCCATCCGCGGTTGGACGTCCACAGCCGGTGGTTCGGGGTGCAGCGCAGCTCCGAGCCGTCGGAGAACTCCAGCCTGATGATCGGGTTGGTCCCGGTCACCATGTAGCGGGTGGGATCGGTGGCCAGCACGCGCGGTTGCGGATCGTTCTCGGCGGTGACGTCGTTGGTGTAGACGGCGAACTTCTCACCGGCGGCGGCCCGGGCGACCAGGTCGCCGATCCTGATGAGGCCCTTGTCGGTGACGACGCGCTGGTCGGCGGGGAAGCACGGGTTGCTGGCGGTGATCCTCCCCGTCTCCGGGTTGGTGTGCCAGTCGTTGATGGTGTCGTCGTACTGGATGCCGGGGTCGGCGCACTCCCAGGCGGCCTCGGCCATCTTGCGGAACAGTCGCTTGGCGTCGACCCGTTCGATCTCGCTGCCGTCCAGGCGGGCGCGCAGCGGGAAGTCGGTGCCGTTCTCCAGGGCCGTCATGAACTCGTCGGAGACCCGCACGGAGTTGTTGGCGTTCTGGTACTGGACCGAGACGATGTCCTTGCCGCCGAGGTCCATGTCGAACCCGGCGTCACGGAGCGCCCGGATCTTGTCCTCTTCGCGGGCCTTGGTCTCGATGAACTCCTCGATGTCGGGGTGGTCGACGTCAAGCACGACCATCTTGGCGGCCCGGCGGGTCGCGCCACCGGACTTGATGGTGCCGGCGGAGGCGTCGGCGCCACGCATGAAGGAGACCGGTCCGGAGGCGTTGCCGCCGGAGGACAGCAGTTCCTTGGAGGAGCGGATCTTGGACAGGTTGACGCCGGAGCCGGAGCCGCCCTTGAAGATCAGGCCCTCCTCCTTGTACCAGTCCAGGATGGAGTCCATCGAGTCGTCGACCGACAGGATGAAACACGCGCTGACCTGCTGCGGGGACGGGGTGCCGACGTTGAACCAGACCGGGGAGTTGAAGCTGAAGTACTGGTGCAGCAGCAGCCAGGTCAGCTCCTCCTCGAAGACCCGGGCGTCCTTGCCGGTGGCGAAGTAGCCGTGCTCCTCGCCCGCCTTGCGGTAGGTCTTGACGACGCGGTCGATGAGCTGCTTGAGGCTCCACTCCCGGTTGTCGGTGCCGACCGCGCCCCGGAAGTACTTCGAGGTGACGATGTTGGTGGCGTTGACGCTCCAGAAACCGGGGAACTCCACGCCACGTTGTTCGAAGTTGATCGAGCCGTCGCGCCAGTTGGTCATGACGACGTCGCGGCGTTCCCAGGTCACCTCGTCGTACGGGTGGGTGCCCTCGGTGGTCCAGACGCGTTCCACGACCAGGCCCTTCCTTGCCGGTGCGGAGCCGTTCTTGGACCGCTTGGCGGACTTGCCGCCGACGGCGGTCTCGACTGACTCGCTCATTTCACTCCCTGTGTCCGGGCGCGGTGGGCCGCGCCGTGTGTGGTGGCGGTGTTACCGATGTCGTGTGGGCACGGCGAGGCCGTGTCTCCCCGTCGCTCCCGTGTGTGGTGGCGTCTCAGGTGGTCGCGGCCGCGTGGGCCGCGTCCGCGGTGCCGTTCGCGCGCAGTGCGGCGATCTCGGCGGCGAAGTCCTCCAACGATTCGAAGGAGCGGTAGACGCTGGCGAATCGTAGGTAGGCGACCTCGTCGAGTTCCCGGAGTGGCCCGAGTATCGCCAGTCCCACCTCGTTGCTGGGGATCTCGGCGATGCCGCGGGCGCGTATCTCGTCCTCGACCTGTTTGGCGAGGATGGCGAGCGCGTCGTCGTCGACGGGCCGTCCCTGGCATGCCTTGCGGACGCCTGCGGCGACCTTGGCGCGGCTGAACGGTTCGGTGACGCCGCTGCGTTTCACGACGGCGAGGACGGACTCCTCGACGGTGGTGAAGCGTTTCCCGCATTCCTGGCAGGATCGGCGGCGCCGGATGAGCAGGCCGTCCTCGGCTTCGCGTGAGTCGACGACACGCGAGTCGGGGTGCTTGCAGTATGGGCAGCGCACGGCCGATCATCTCCTTGGTGGCGACTGTCGTCCCGGGATCGGGTTTCGAGACGTTACGTAGTCGAAAGAAACACAATTTCTAGTTGTACCGGTCTAGCTTAACCCCTAGATCTTGTGTAAGTGAACCATATGCCGGTTGACGGCGTGCCGCAAGTGCCGGGGTGTGTCCGATGGTGTTCCCGTCATCTCATCACGCCGGGGAACCCGTCGTTGACCCGCGGTCACCGTGACGGCGACTACGAACACACGAGCGAATTCTACGGCCTTCCGGTGCCTTCGGACGGGCGGACCCGCGTGCCGGGAATCCGACAATCGAACTATTGTTTCACCGAAGGGTCGGAAAATGGTCTATGGTCATTTGCGGCGGCAACACCCGGTTACCAAACCCCGACGGCACGTCGGCACAAGGAGGAAACGTGGCCACCACGCGGGCCCAGTCCCAGGTCCCCCACACCGTCAACGACGAATCCGACGCCTCTGAAGCCGCCCTCTCGGAACGACAGCGCAAGATCCTGGCTTGCATCCGTGAATCGGTCGCCGAGCGAGGATACGCCCCCAGCGTCCGTGAGATCGCGGCGGTGGTGGGTCTCGCTTCGGCGTCCAGTGTGGCGTATCAGTTGAACCAGTTGCAGCGTAAGGGTTTTCTTCGTAAGGACGCGAGGCGTCCGCGGGCCATGGACGTGCGCCAGTTGTCGGCCCCGGAGCCCGATTCGCTCCGCAAGCCGCCGCGTTACGTGCCGGTGCTCGGTGAGATCGCGGCGGGTGTGCCGATCCTCGCCGAGGAGCGCGTGGAGGAGATGTTGCCGTTGCCCGCGGAGTTCGTGGGTGAGGGGAACCTGTTCCTGTTGAAGGTCAAGGGCGATTCGATGATCGAGGCCGCCATCACCGACGGTGACTGGGTGGTTGTCCGGCAGCAGCCGGAGGCGCACAGTGGGGAGATCGTGGCGGCCATGATCGGTGACGAGGCGACGGTGAAGACGTTCAAGCGGCGGGACGACAAGGTCGAGTTGCTTCCGGCGAATCCGTTGTACGACCCGATCCCGGCGGAGAACGCCGAGATCCTGGGTCGTGTGGTCGCGGTCATGCGCCGGATCTGAGTCACCGGCCGCCGTAGACGGTGCCTCTGCCGTCGTCCGGCGGGTAGTCGCCGGGTCCGCCGTAGGGGTCGCCGTCGGCGTCGGGGCGGCGGTGTGGCCAGTCGCGGAACTCGTCGTCGTGTCGGCGGACGGGTTCGAAGAGTCTTCCGCCGGAGAGGCCGTCGTCGGCGTTGCGGCCGGGGTGGTGGGGTGGTGCGTCGCGGGGGTGCGGCGGTGGGCCGCCTCGCCGGTCGTCGTGGTAGGGCAGGTCGCGGTCGTCGTATCGCGGATCGGGGTCGTCACGGTGACCCCGGTCGTCGTATCGGGGGTCGTGGTAGCCGCGGTCGTCGTATCGGGGGTCGTCGTCGTGGGACGGGTGGTGGCCGCGGTCGTCGCGGTAGCCGCGGTCGTCGGGGCCGCCTCTGTCGTAGGGTCCTTCGTCGGCGTATCCGGGCCTGCCGGTTCCGCCGGTGGGCGGGTCTTCGGTGGCGCCGGCCTTGCGTCGTTTGCGGGCGCGGATGATGACGTAGAGGCCGTAGCCGAACATCGCGGCACCGACGACGCCGACTCCGGCGATGACCCAGAGGATGCCGTCGACACCGAGGGTGTCTATGACGGAGCTGATGAAGCTCTTGTCGGGTGCCTCCTCGGCGGCCTCGTCCTGCGCGGCGTCGTCGCCGGCGTCTCCGGGGGTCGCGGGCTGGTACCGCCACATCTGGGCGGCCGTGAAGGTGCCGTCGGCGGCGGTGGTGCCCTCGGAGGCGGTGACGTAGCCGCCGTCGCCGTCGAAGGTGATGGCCTCACCCTGCGGTTCGTCGGGGAGCGGGGTCACGACGGGTTCGGTGTCGCCGGTGAGGGCGGCGGCGACGTCGCCGTCGCTGACGGGCCATTCGTAGGCGTCGGTGTAGGTGCGGAGGACGACGCGGTCGCCTTCGGGCGAGACGGCGCCGCCGGTGACGAGCATGGAGGGTGCGGCGCCCAGGGGTACGCCGTCGAGCTCGGAGGGTCCGCCGGGGGTTTCGGTGGCGTCGATGGACCAGGAGCCGATGTTCTCCAGTTGGCCGCCGTCGGGGTTGTTGGGGTCCAGGGGTGCGGTGGCGCGGTAGAAGGTCGATTCGCCGAGGCCCTTGCTGACGAAGATGGGTACGCCGTCGGGCGGCAGCAGCATCGCCTCGGCGTCGTGGGGGCCGTCGGGGTAGGTGAACCGGTAGGTGGTGCCGTTGCCGCCGGTGTCGAAGAGGTGGATGGCGGCGGTGGAGCGGCTGCCGGTGTTGTCGCCGATGTCGGCGACCCAGATCATGCCGTCGGCGTCGACCGCGAGGTCTTCGGGGTCGGCCGGATTGAGGAACGCGGTGACGACACCGGTGACGTTGCATTCGGCGTCGAGCTGGTACACGTCGGTCTGTTCGGAGTCGACGGTACCGTCGCCGACCGCGTAGTAGCCGTCGCCGACCGCTGCCAGGCCGGATAGTTCTCCGAGCCCCTGCTCTGCGACGTCGCAGATCTTCTCGCCTGCGGCGGGTTCCTCGGCGGCCGACTGCCCGGGTATGACCGAGGCCATGATGATGCCGGTCAGGGTGGCGGCGGTCGCGGCCCGAAGTGTGACGCCGGTTATTCCTCCATGCTGCACCGGGCAAGTCTCGCATTGGCCGTCAAGGCGCGCACGGCAACCGTCTCCGGTGACGGTGCATGGCGGTGTGGTCACGGTTGGTCGATGGTGAACGGTGCGAGTTCGGCGGCGAGTGCCGCGTCGACCCGGACGTCCATGAGGGTGCCGTCTGGGGCGTGTTCGGTGGAGGTGACCTCGCCGCGGTGGCGTATCCGGGAGACGAGGTCGCCCCGGACGTAGGGGATGCGGACGCGTAGGGAGACCGCGGGGCGGGGTAGTTCCTGTTCGATGACCTGCCGGAGTTTGTCGATGCCTTCGCCGGTGTGGGCCGAGACGAACCGTGCGTCGGGTAGTTCGTTGCGGAGGACGATGAGGGCGTCGGGGTCGGCGGCGTCGATCTTGTTGACGACGAGGATCTCGGGGAGGGTATCGGCGCCGATGTCGGTGAGGACCTCCCGGACGGCGCGGACCTGGGCGCCGGGGTCGGGGTGGCTTCCGTCGATGACGTGGACGATCAGGTCGGCGTCGGCGACCTCTTCGAGGGTGGAGCGGAAGGCGTCGACGAGTTGGTGGGGCAGGTGGGAGACGAATCCGACGGTGTCGGAGAGGGTGTACTCGCGTCCGTCGGTGGTGCGGGCGCGGCGGGTGGTGGGGTCGAGGGTGGCGAAGAGGGCGTTCTCGACGAGGACTCCGGCGCCGGTGAGTCGGTTGAGCAGGCTGGACTTTCCGGCGTTGGTGTATCCGGCGATGGTGACGGAGGGGACGCCGTGGCGTTGCCGGGTGGAGCGTTTGGTGTCGCGGGCGGCGCGCATGCCGGCGATGTCGCGGCGGAGCCGGGCGATGCGGGTGCGGATGCGCCGGCGGTCGGTTTCGAGTTTGGTCTCACCGGGGCCGCGTAGGCCGACGCCGCCGCCTTGCCCGCCGGCGCGGCCACCGGCCTGCCGGGACAGGGTCTCGCCCCAGCCTCGGAGTCGTGGGACGAGGTATTCGAGTTGTGCGAGTTCGACCTGTGCCTTGCCTTCTCGGCTCTTGGCGTGTTGGGCGAAGATGTCGAGGATGAGGGCGGTGCGGTCGATGACCTTGACGCCGATCTCCTGTTCGAGGTTGCGGAGCTGGCTGGGTGACAGCTCTCCGTCGCAGATGACGGTGTCGGCTCCGCTGGCGGCGACGGCGTCGGTGAGTTCGGTGACCTTTCCGCGCCCGACGAAGGTGGCGGGGTCGGGTTGGCTGCGTCGCTGGATGAGGCCGTCGAGGACCTGGGATCCGGCGGTCTCGGCCAGGGCGGCGAGTTCGGCCAGGGAGTTCTCGGCTTCGGTGAGGGTGCCGCCGCTCCAGACGCCGACGAGGACGACGCGTTCGAGCCGGAGTTGCCGGTATTCGACCTCGGTGACGTCGGTGAGCTCGGTGGAGAGGCCGGCGACGCGGCGGAGCGCGTGGCGTTCGGCGAGTTCGAGTTGGTCGCCGTCGTGGCCGGTGTCGGTGGGTACATACTGCTGCATCGTGTACAAGCGTGACACGTGCGCGGCGATTTCGCACGTCCATATGGCGGGGCCGGTGGTGTGGCGGTGGCTGGGGCGGTGGTGGAATCCTGGGGTGGGATCATGTGAGCCCTGTTATGGCCGTGGCCGTCGGGCTCGGCGTGTGGGTTCGTGGTCACGATGTGGTGAGGAGTGTCGTTGATGTCCATCGCGAAGTTGCCCAGTGCGGGGTTCTCGATCACGGTGCGGGTGGCGTTGATCGCCGACGCCAGTGCGATCGGCAGGTTGACGACCGCCGTGGGTGAGGCGGGGGCGATCGTGACGGCGCTCGACGTGGTGTCGTCGGATCACCGCCGGGTGGTGGTGGACCTGACGTGTGACACGTCGGACACGGCGCACGCCGAGCGGGTGACCGGTGCGTTGGAGGCGTTGCCGGGTGTGACGGTGCGGAAGGTGTCGGACCGGACGTTCCTGCTGCACCTGGGCGGGAAGATCGAGGTGACGCCGAAGGTGTCGTTGCGTAACCGTGACGAGTTGTCGATGGCGTACACGCCGGGGGTGGCGCGGGTGTGTCAGGCGATCGCCGACAATCCGGACGACGCGCGGCGCCTGACGATCAAGCGGAACACGGTGGCGGTGGTGACGGACGGTTCGGCGGTGTTGGGGCTGGGGAACCTGGGGCCGGCGGCGGCGCTTCCGGTGATGGAGGGCAAGGCGGCGCTGTTCAAGAAGTTCGCGGGTGTGGACGCGTGGCCGGTGTGCCTGGACACCCAGGACACCGACCAGATCGTGGAGATCGTGACCGCGATCGCGCCGGTGTACGGGGGCATCAATCTGGAGGACATCGCGGCGCCGCGCTGTTTCGAGATCGAGGCGCGGTTGCGGGAGCGGTTGGACATCCCGGTGTTCCACGACGACCAGCACGGTACCGCGATCGTGGTGTTGGCGGCGTTGACGAACGCGCTGCACGTGGTGGGTAAGCGGATCGAGGACGTGCGGATCACGGTGTCGGGTGCGGGCGCGGCGGGCACGGCGATCATGAACCTGCTGTTGAAGGCGGGGGTGGGTGACATCATCGCGTGTGATCGTCCGGGGGCGTTGCATCGCGGTATGGCGGGCCTGTCGCCGGCGTGGCAACGGTTGGTGGAGTGCACGAACCGGGACAACTTCTCGGGGACGCTCGCCAAGGCGGTCGCCGGGTCGGACGTCTTCATCGGGGTGAGTGCGCCGAACGTCCTGTCCGGTGCGGACGTGGCGACGATGGCGACGGATCCGATCGTGTTCGCGTTGGCGAATCCGGATCCGGAGATCGATCCGCGGGAGGCCGCCGAGCACGCGGCGATCGTGGCGACGGGCCGGTCGGATCAGCCCAACCAGATCAACAACGTGTTGGCGTTTCCGGGGGTGTTCCGGGGGATGTTGGACGCGCAGGCGACCGGTTGGAGTGACGAGGCGGCGCTGGCGGCGGCGGAGGCGATCGCGGGCGTGGTGGGCCGGGACAAGGCGAACCCGTCGTTCATCGTGCCGAGCGTGTTCGACCCGCATGTGGCGCCCGCGGTGGCGCAGGCGGTCAAGGACGCGTTGCGGCCGCCGCAGACCAACGGCGGTTCGTGAGGCCGTAACGCGCGGTCAGGGCTTCGTCGTGCCGTGGAAGGTGAGGACGGCGGGGCCGGTGAGGGTGACGGTGTCGTCGGTGGCGGTGACGGTGAGCCGGCCGCCGGGTACGTCTACGTCGCAGGTTCCGGGGCCGTCGAGGGCCACCACGGCGGCGGCGCAGGCGCCGGTGCCGCAGGACATGGTCTCTCCCACTCCGCGTTCGTGGACGCGCATGGTGATGTGGTCGCGGTCGCCGGTGAACAGTTCGACGTTGACGCCGTCGGGGAATTCGTCGGCGGGCACGGTGGGCGGCCGGGTGAGGTCGTAGGCGGCGGGGTCGGTGACCCGGCAGACCAGGTGCGGGTTGCCCATGGAGACGTGACGGCCGGTGAGGCGGTGTCCGGTGACGTCGGCGGTGGATTCGCCGAGGAGGCGGGCGGGCCCCATGTCGACGCGGAGGAGGTCGCCGTCGACGTCGACGCGGCGGATTCCGGCGCGGGTGGCGACCGGGATGACGTCACCGGTTGCGAGGCGGTGTTCGCGCAGGTAGCGCACGAACACGCGTACGCCGTTGCCGCACATCTCGGCGATGGAGCCGTCGGCGTTGTAGTAGTCCATGAACCAGTCGGCGTGGCCGGCGTGAGAGACGCCGTCGGGGTGTTTGGCGGCGTGCACGACCCGGAGCAGCCCGTCGCCGCCGACGCCGGTGCGTCGGTCGCACAGCCGCGCGATGGCGGCGCGGTCGAGTGGGTGTTCTCCGTCGACGTCGGCGACGATCACGAAGTCGTTGCCGGTGCCGTGGCCTTTGGCGAAGTCCGTCACCCGACAATCATGCCCGGCGGTTCGGCGTCTTGTGGCGTGACCCGTCATCGCGGCGTGGTTGCGGGAGGTCGGCGGTGGCGGGTCACGGTGCGAGGATTAACCTCTGTTGTCGTGAGCGATGACAGCCCCGCCCCGTTCGAGAAGGTGAAGGTGCCGTTCCCCGACGCCGCCTACGCGACGCGTTCCGGTAACCGGTTGGCGTCGGCGTTGCTGCCGGGTACCGGCCTGGGGATCCTGGGTAACGCCGTGTCGTGGGCCGGCCGGGTGCAGGGCACCGACAGGCCGGTGCCGTTCGGCCACGTCGAGGCGATCTGGGTGTCGGGTGGCACCGAGGGTGGTTTCGCCGCGGGCGACGAGGGCTACGAGACCGAGTTGGGTGACCCGGCGGAGTTGGCGGCCCGGTTGGCGGAGCGCGCCGGGGTGCCGATCCGGCGGGTGGAGGCGGCGGTGACGCCCGCGGCGGAGTCCGGTCCGGTGTTGACCGAGGAGCAGTACGCGGAGGCGTTGACCGTGGGCGGCCAGGCCGCGGACGCGTGCATCGACGCGGGCGCGGATCTGTTGGTGTTGGCGGGTTCGGGCCCGGGTACCGTCGCCGCCGCGGTCGCGGTGACCGCGCATCTGACGCGCACGCCGGTGGTGGACCTGTCGCCGCGGCTGCAACTGCCGGGCGGTGTCATCGACGACAACATCTGGATGCGGCGGGTCGCGGCGGCCCGTGACGCGTTCGCGCGGGTGTCGGGTCCGGCCCGTAACGCCCGGACCACGTTGACGGAGTTCGGCGGCGGGGTGTTGGCGACGCTGGCGGGTGTGATCGTCGCGGCCGGTCTGCGGCGGACTCCGGTGTTGTTCGACGGGCCGGTGACCGCCGCGGCGGCGCTTGCGGCGCGGGACTTCTCACTGGGTGCCCCGAAGTGGTGTTACGCGCCGGACCGGATCCCGCATCCGGTGGTGAAGAAGGTCGCCGGTCAGGTGGGGATGGCCGAGCCGATCGGTCCCGGGTTGGACGTGGGCGAGGGGTGCGCGGTGATGCACGCGTTGCCGCTGCTTCAGGACGCATTGCGGTTGGCCTCCGAGTTGCCGTACCCGGCCGAGGAGTCCACCGAGACGGGCTGAACCGGTTCCGGCCGCGAATGTGACGCACCGCAACGTATTCATGACATTCTAAAGGCTACAGTTCTCGTGTGAAGGGTGTGGTCATGGCGGCGGAACCGGATTTCACGTTCCCGGCAGTGTGGACGGAAGACGATCTGGCGACGTTGCCGGAGGACGGGCACCGCTACGAGATCGTCGACGGAAGCCTGATCATGACTCCCCCAGCGTCTTACCATCATCAGAGCATCAGCTTCAACCTGAGCCTTCTTCTACACGATGCCGCGTTCAAGGGCTGGAAGGTGCGCACCGAGCTCGGTGTCCGGGTGCCCGGCGCGAACCTCGTGCCCGACATCGTGGTGCTACGTCCGGATGGGGCGCGTCCCGGCCTGTGGCAGGCAGCCGGTTCCGTGGCGCTGGTCGTGGAGATCGCCTCGAAGTCCACGAAGGTGTTCGACGACGAGGTGAAGAAGCGGTTGTACGCTGCGGCGGGTATCCCCTCGTACTGGCAGATAACTCAGGACGGGGACTTGCTGGCGCACAGCGGGCCGAAACCGGACGGGTACGGTGACACCGTCGTGGCGGCTCCTGGTCGGGTGTTCGATGCGGCGGAGCCGTTCCCGATCCGGTTCGACCCCGCCGACCTGGCGGATTGATCGCGCGTCACTTCACCGACGGTGTCACGAACGGCGGCTTGACGACCTTAACCGGCAGTGCCCGGCCGCGTACGTCGACGGAGAGTTCGGTGCCCTCGTCCACACCCGCGGCGGTGTCGATCAGCGCCAGCGCTATCCCGATCTTCCTGGTGGGTGAGAAGGTGCCGGAGGTGGTGGTCCCGACGACCGTGTCGCCGGAGCGGACGGTCATGTCGGCGCGGGGGATGCCGCGTCCGGTGGCCTCCAGGCCCCACAAGCGGCGGCGAGGCCCGGTGGCCTTCTCCTCGGTCAGGGCGTCCCTTCCCCAGAAGTGGGGTTTCCTCCAACCGACGGCCCAGCCGGCGCGGGCCTGTACCGGTGTGATCTCCATGGAGAGTTCGTGGCCGTGCAGCGGGTACCCCATCTCGGTGCGGAGGGTGTCCCGGGCTCCCAGGCCGGCCGGGCGGATGCCGTGCGGCGCTCCGGCGGTCATCAGGGCGTCCCAGACGGCTCCGGCGGCATCGGCGGGCACCAGGAGTTCGTAACCGTGTTCGCCGGTGTATCCGGTGCGGCAGGCCACGATAGAGGTTCCGGCGCATTCTGCGGTGACGAAGGACATGTACTCGTGGTCGGCGGGGACGCCGAGGTCCGCCAGTACCCGCGCGGAGTGCGGTCCCTGCAACGCCAGGACGGCGTGGTCGCGGTGTTCGTCGGTGACGGCGACGTCCGCGGGGGCCTCGGCAGCCAGCCGGGCGGCGACTTCGGCGTTGTTGGCGGCGTTGGGAACCAGGAACACCCGGTCGGGGCCGTACAGGTACGCGATGAGGTCGTCCACCACGCCGCCGGAGTCGTCGCAGCACAACGTGTACTGGGCCTTGCCGGGTGCGATGCGGCGCAGGTCGTTGCTGAGCCGGTCGTTGACGAAGTCGGCGGCGCCGGGGCCGGAGACGTCGATCTTGCCGAGGTGGGAGACGTCGAACAGGCCCACCGCCTCCCGCACCGCGGTGTGTTCGGCGACCACTCCCCCGCCGCCGTATTCGAGCGGCATCAGCCATCCGCCGAACTCGGCGAACTTGGCGCCGAGTGCGTCATGACGGTCACGAAGCGGTGACTGGATCGGTTGCGACGTCTCTGTCATGATCCGCAACCTACCGCCTCCCGGATATGAGCGTACGATCGGCTGGTCCTTACCGCGCAGTGGCGAGCGGAGTCGATGAGACGGCCGCGCCCACGGTGCGCGGAACCGCTAACACCCTGGGAGTTCGCGTGCCAACGCTCGCCTTGTCAACCGACGACGCCGCCTCCGTGGCGGCCGACGTCCTGCTGATCGGTCTCCACAAGGGCGAGGACGGACCGGTCCTGGCCCCCGGCGCCGAGGCGGTGGAGTCCGCATTCGGTGAACTGTTGCCGACACTGGAGGCTCTGGGAGCCACCGGTGAGGAGGGCGGGCTGACGACCGTCCCGTCGATGGGCCGGGTCGCCGCGACCCTGATCACCGCCGTCGGTCTGGGCGAGCGGTCCGACGACGGGCCGTCCGCGGAGACGTTGCGGCGGGCCGCCGGCGCCGCGGCGAGGTCCGCCGCCGGGAAGGACTCGATCGTCTTCGCGGTGTCCGGGGACGCTGAGGCCCTCGCCACCGGCGCCCTGCTGGGCGCGTACCAGTTCGCCGACTACCGCACCGACCGGACCGGGCTGAAGGATCCGGTGGCGGCCGTGACCCTGCTGGGCGCCGACTGCGACGTGTCGCGGGTGACGGCGTTGACCGACGGGGTGCGGGCGGCACGCGACTGGGCCAACACTCCGGGGAACCTGCTGCCGCCGAAGGTCTTCGCCGAGCAGGTCGCCGAGGCGGCCCAGGCGGCCGGGCTGGGCGTCGAGGTGCTGGACGAGGAGGCGCTGGCAGCCGGTGGCTACGGTGGGATCCTCGCCGTCGGGAACGGCTCGTCGCGGCCGCCGCGGCTGGTCCGGTTGACCTACCGGGCCGAGGGCGCGTCGGGTCACGTGGCGCTGGTCGGCAAGGGCATCACCTTCGACACCGGCGGCATCTCCATCAAGCCCGCGCAGGGCATGTGGGACATGAAGGGCGACATGGCCGGTGCGGCGGCGGTGGCCGGTGCCATGCTGGCGGTCGCGGCGCTCAAGCCGTCCGTGGACGTGACCGCGTACCTGCCGATGGCGGAGAACATGCCGTCGGGGACGGCGTACCGGCCCGGTGACGTGGTGACGGCCTACGGCGGCAAGACCATCGAGGTCATCAACACCGACGCGGAGGGTCGCATGGTGTTGTGCGACGCGTTGACCCGCGCCGCCGAGGACGAGCCCGACGCGATCTACGACATCGCGACGTTGACCGGTGGCCAGGTGATGGCCCTGGGCAAGCGCATCGCCGGTGTGATGGGCTCCGAGGAGGAGTGCGCCCGGGTCAAGCGGGTCGGCGAGTCCACCGGTGAGGCCGCGTGGCCGATGCCGTTCCCGGAGGAGGTCCGCAAGACGATGAAGTCGCGGATCGCCGACGTGCTGCAGGGTTCGGCGAACATGGAGCGGTCCGGGCACATGCTGCAGGGCGGCATCTTCCTCGACCACTTCGTCGACGACGACATGCCGTGGGCGCACATCGACATCGCGGGTCCCGCCGACCACGGTGGCGAGCCGTACGGGTACATCGTCAAGGGCGCCACCGGTTTCGGTGTGCGGACCCTGGTGGCGCTGGTGGAGGACCGGGCGGCCTGACCGGTTCACCGTCCCCGTCGTGACGTCCCCGCCACCGGATCGGTGGCGGGGACGTCTAATCTGTTGCCATGTCCAGGCCGTCCACCGAGTCCACACTGTTCCTGCGCACCGGCGACGGGGTACGGATCTCGGCACGGTATCTGCCGAAGGACTCGGACACCGCGTTCGTGGTGGGTCACGGCTTCTCCGGTTCGTGGCGTAATCCGCGGGCGCGCGCGATCGCCGGGATCCTGCACGGCCGGGCGGCGTTGCTGGCGATCGACTTCCGGGGCCACGGCGGATCCACCGGCGTGTCCACTGTGGGCGACCTTGAGGTGCACGACGTCCAGGCGGCGGTGGAGTTCCTGCGGGAGCGGGGACACCGCCGGATCGCGGTGGTCGGCTTCTCGATGGGGGCCGCGGTGGCGGTGCGGCACGCGGGCCTGTTCGGGGGTGTGGCGGCGGTAGCGGCCGTCAGCGGCCCCGCCCACTGGTACTACCGGGGTACGCCGAGGATGCGGCTGCTGCATCTCGCGGTGGAGCGCCGCCTGGGCAGGGCGGTGTCACGACTGGCGTTGCGGACCCGGATCAGCGCGGCGGGTTGGCGGACGGTTCCGGCGCCTCCGTGGGAGCTCGCCGGGAAGATCTCACCGGCGCCGTTGCTGGTCGTCCACGGCACCGAGGACCGGTTCTTCCCCCTGCGGCACGCCCACGCCCTCTACGCCGCCGCCGCCGAGCCCAAGGAGCTGTGGATCGAACCGGGCATGGGGCACGCCGAATCCGCGATGACGCCGGCGCTGGTGGGGCGGCTGGGCGACTGGTTGACGGACGCCGTTTCGAACGGTGCTGTCCCACCCGGCTCCTAGACTGCCCGTCGTGTCCAGTCCCACCGCCGGACGTTACGTCCAGCCCAGTTTCGACGATCTGGGTACACCGCTGTCCGAGATCACCTTCATGGTGGTGGATCTGGAGACGACGGGCGTCGCGGCCGATGCCGCGGCGATCACCGAGATCGGGGCCGTGAAGGTACGCGGCGGCGAGGTGCTGGGCGAGTTCCACACCCTGGTCAACCCCGGCGAGCCGATCGACGCGCGTATCACGCAGCTGACCGGCATCACCGACGCGATGGTGGCGGAGGCCCCGCCCGTGACGGCGGTGCTGCCGGGTTTCCTGGAGTTCGCGCAGGGGACGGTGTGGGTGGCGCACAACGCGCCGTTCGACGTGGGTTTCCTGCGGGCCGCGTGCGACGCGGCGGGCTATCCGTGGCCCCGCCCGCAGGTGGTGGACACGGTGGTGTTGGCGAGGCGGCTCGTGGACCGCAGTGAGGTCCCCAACAAGCGGTTGGGCACCCTGGCGAGGTTCTTCGGGGCGAAGATCTCCCCGACCCACCGGGCGCTCGACGACGCCAGGGCCACGGTGGACGTGCTGCACGCACTGCTGGAACGGTTGGGCGCCCACTACGTGTTGACCGACACGGACCTGGCGGACTTCCAGCGGGCCATCCCGGCCGCCGAGCAACGCCGCAAACGACACCTCGCGAAGGGCCTGCCGAGGGTTCCGGGCGTCTACGTGTTCCGGGACGCGCAGGACCGTCCGCTGTACATCGGCACGTCGGTGGACATCGCCGGTCGGGTCCGCAGCTACTTCTCCGGCGGGGAGACCCGCAAGCAGATGCGCGACATGCTGCGGTTGGCGGAGCGCATCGAGCCGATCGAGTGCGCGCACCGCCTGGAGGCGCAGGTCCGGGAGCTCCGCATGATCGCGACCGCGAAGCCGCCGTTCAACCGCAGGTCGAAGTACCCGGAGCGCCTGGCGTGGTTGCGGCTCACCGACGAGGCGTACCCCCGGTTGTCGCTGGTGCGGAAACCGCCGGAGGCCGGCAGTACATGGCTTGGGCCGTTCACGTCGGCGAAGGCGGCGGCGCAGGTGATGGAGGCGGTCCACGACGCGTTGCCGATCAGGCAGTGCAAGACGCGGTTGTCGCCGCGCCGGGCGGGGTCGTCGTGCGCGTTGGCGGAGCTGGGGTGTCCGGCGCCGTGCCTGTTGCGGATCTCTGTGTCCGACTACTCGCGGATCGCGGAGCGGTTCTCGGCGACGGTGGCGGGTGACCCGGATCCGGTGGTGGCGCCGTTGTTGCACCGGATCGGTGACCTGTCGGGGCGGGAGCGGTTCGAGGAGGCGGCGGTGGTGAGGGGGCGGTTGGCGGCGTTCCTGCGGGCGGCGATCCGTACCCAACGCACCCAGTCGTTGATCCGGATCCCCGAGCTGGTGGCGGCGGGGCCGGCCGCCGGGGGCGGGTGGGAGATCGCGGTGGTCCGGCACGGTCAGCTCGCGGCGGCGGCGAAGAGTCCACCACGGATCAACCCCATGCCCACTGTGGAGTCCCTATTGCGTTCGGCGGCGACGATACCGCCGTCCGACGGGAACCTCGCCGGTTCCCGCATCGCCGAGACCGAACTCATCCTCACCTGGCTGGAGGGGACCGGCGTCCGCCTGGTGCGCACGGACTCCGGTTGGGCGCAACCGCGCCGGGCCGCCGGGGCCTACCGTGAGTTGCTCGATCGGCTGGACGCGGCCATGCCGCATCAACGGGGCGGCCGGGGTCACGATCCCACCCGCCGCCACACATAGCCGAATGTGGATGATTCACTGAAACCGCCGGGGTCTCCGCGAACCGGCCGCCGTCACCGCCGTACCCAGTCGGATTGACGACAGATCACTGGCGGGTCAACGGTTTTCACCGGAAAGTGAGCGTGGAATCCCGTGTGTCCCGTACCACCCGGACGCGCGCGTCCCTAAGATCGGGGCTAACATTTGCCAGCATCCTGGCCGGAGGTGTCACCATGCTGCGAACGATTCTCCACCGGTCCTCACCGGCGGACGACCCCTGGGGAGTGACCGCCAGCGTCGCCGCCCTGGAGACGACACATCGCGCCAAGCACCCGACACCGTCCATCCCCCTGCTGCGCAAGGCGTTCCGCATCGCCGAACAGATGCACCGGGGACAGAACCGCAAGAGCGGTGAGCCCTACATCACCCACCCGATCGCCGTCGCGGGGATCCTCGCGGACTTCGGCCTCGACACCACCACCATCGCCGCCGCGCTGCTCCACGACACCGTCGAGGACACCTCCTACACGCTGCAACGACTCCGCGACGACTTCGGCAACGAGGTGGCGTTGCTCGTCGACGGTGTGACCAAGCTCGACAAACTGTACTTCGGGGACGCCGCCGAGGCCGAGACCTTCCGCAAACTCATCGTCACCGCCGGCCGCGACATCCGGGTCCTGGTCATCAAACTCGCCGACCGGGTGCACAACATGCGCACCCTGGGGGCGAAGTCCCGTCCCTCGCAGATCCGCATCGCCGAGGCGACCCGCGACGTGCTGATACCGCTTGCCGACCGGCTCGGCCTGTACGTCATCAAGCGGGAGCTGGAGGACATCGTCCTCAAGACGATCGATCCGGACACGTACGAGGAGATCGACGCCTACCTCAACCACAACCCCGAACGGACGGCCAAGGTCTCGGTGGCGACCCAGCGGCTGCGCGCCGAACTGCGCCAGATGCGCATCACCGCCGAGATCCTCGACCGGCCCCGCCACCACTACTCGGTGTTCCGGGAGATGGCGTTGCGTCCCCGCCGCGGCCCCCAGGACCCACCACGCCTGGTCCTGGTCGTCGAGGGGCCCCTCACCGACTGCTACGCCACCATGGGCGCCGTACACCGGCTCTGGCAGCCGCTCCCCGGCCGGTTCAAGGACTTCATCGCCACACCCAAGTTCAACCTGTACCAGTCGCTCCACACCTCGGTGATCGGTCCCGGCGACGAGCCCATGGACGTCATGATCCGCACCCACGACATGAACCAGACCGCCGAACTGGGCATCGCCGCGCACCTGTCCCGGGAGACCTCCCGCACGGGGCAGTCCCTCCAGGAACTCAAGTGGCTGCGGCGCCTCCTCGACTGGCAGCGCGACGCGATCGACCCCGAGAAGTTCCTCGACTCGCTGCGATGCGACCTCGCCGACGAACAGATCCTCGTGTTCACGACCGGCGGCAACCAGCACATCCTGCCGATCGGTGCCACACCGGTGGACCTGGCCTACTGCAACGGGCCGTCCGAGGGCGACAGGCTGATCGGCGCCTACGTCAACGGACGACTCGCGCCCCTGTCGGTACCGCTCGCGGAGGGCGACCTGGTGGAGACGATCATCTCGCACTCGAGCACCGGCTACCCCGGACCGTCCAGGGAGTGGCTGCTCAGCGCGAAGACCCCCCACGCGCAACTGCTCATCTCCCAGTGGTTCGCCGGCCACCGTGGACCACACGCGACGGACTCCGCCCGGCAGTCCGAACGGCGTCAGCTGCTCGCCGACCGGATCGGCGCGGGCCGGCACGCCGTCGACGCGGCGCTTCGCCGGCGCGACCGAGGCCTGGCCTCCACCGACCCGCTACTGCGGCTAGCCCGCGACCTCGGCTACCCGGACCTGGACGCCCTGTACCTCGCCGTCGACGACGAGAAGTTCGACGCCGACGAGATCGCCGAGAAGCTGATCGCCTCGGTCGACCGGGAACCCACGCCCGACGCGCTCACCACCTGAGCCCCGGACACGACGTGGCCCCCGGTCCCTGTCGGGACTGGGGGCCACTCACGTGTGCGCCCTCGTCAGCGCCTTCCGGCCTCGATCTCCTCACGTGACCGGTCGTCGCCCTCGACCTCGCGGCGCGGGGTCTCCGACGGCAGCTCCACCGGCTTGAAGAAGCCCTTGACGGCGGGCAGCAACGCGCCCACCCGGTTCATCTTCTTCGGCACGGTCCAGCCGTTGTACTCCAGGACCTTCGGGTGCCCGTGCTCGTCGACCTCCGAGGTCAGCGGCTGGTGCACCTCGTAGAACCGGCCGTTGGCGTCCCGCCGCATGATGCCGGTCTCGATGCCGTGCGCCAGCACCTCACGGTCGTGCTGCTGCAGGCCCAGGCAGATCCGTCGCGTGATGAAGAAGGTGATCACCGGAATGACCACGATCCCGATCCGGCCGCCCCACGTCATCGCGTTCAGGCTGATGTTGAACTTGTCGGCGACGATGTCGTTGGCGCCGGTGATGGTCGTGATCAGCCAGATGCTGGTGACCATGGCGCCCACCGCGGTACGCGTCGGGTTGTCCCTCGGACGCTCCAGCAGGTTGTGGTGTGCCTTGTCCTTCGTGAACCGGCGCTCGATGAACGGGTAGAGCAGCGGCACCGTGAACGCCACGCCCATGCCCACCACGGCCGGCCAGAACACCGCCGGAAGCGTGAACCCGAACCCGGACAGCTCCCAACTCGGGAACAACCGGACCAGGCCGTCGAGGAACATGACGTAGAAGTCGGGCTGGCTGCCGGAGGACACCACCGACGCCTCGTACGGACCGAACAACCAGATCGGGTTGATCTGGAACAGGCCGCCCATCAACGCGATCACCGCGAAGACGAGCATGAAGAAGCCGCCCTGCTTGGACACGTAGTTGGGGAACATCCGGTAGCCGACCACGTTGTGCTCGGTCCGGCCCGGCCCCGGCCACTGGGAGTGCTTCTGGGCGAACACCAGTCCCACGTGCACGGCGATCAACGCCAGCATGATGCCCGGGATGAGCAGCACGTGGAGGATGTAGAACCTGGTGACGATGACCTCGCCCGGGTACTCCCCGCCGAACAGCGCGTGCGCGGCCCAGCTCCCGATCAGCGGGATGGACTCGGTGATGCCGTGCACGATCCGCAGGCCCGTGCCCGACAGGCCGTCGTCGGGGATCGAGTAGCCCATCAGGCCCTCGAAGAACGCCAGGATGAACAGGATGAACCCGATGACCCAGTTGGCCTCGCGGGGCTTGCGGAACGCGCCGGAGAAGAACACCCGGCCCATGTGGACCAGGATCGACGCCACGAACAGCAGCGCCGCCCAGTGGTGCATCTGCCGGATGACCAGGCCGCCGCGCACGTCGAACGAGATGTGCAGCGTCGACTCGTACGCCTTGGACATCCCGATGCCGCGCAACGGCGTGTAGCTGCCGTCGTAGACGACGTGGACCATCGACGGTTCGAAGAACAGCGCCAGGAACGTACCGGTGAGCAACAGGACGATGAACGAGAACAACGCGATCTCGCCCAGCAGGAACGACCAGTGGTCGGGGAAGACCTTGGTCAGCAGTCCCCGCACCGGCGAGGCCAGCTTGAACCGGTCGTCCAGTTCGTTGCCGATCTTCGCCGGCATCTGCTTCGCGTCGAACTTACGACGTTTCATGGTTAGCCACGCTCCCAGAATGCGGGGCCGATAGGCACCAGGAAGTCGGACACGGCGTAGAAGACACCGTCTTCGTTGACCGCGAGCGGCAACTGCGGCAGGTGTCGCGTCGCGGGCCCGAACACCGGCTTGGCGTTGTCGGTGATCAGGAACTGCGACTGGTGGCACGGGCACAGCAGCCGGTTGGTCTGCTGCTCATACAGGCTGGCGGGGCAGCCGATGTGCGTGCAGATCTTGGAGTAGGCGATGTAGTTGCCCCACATCGCGCCCTTGTACATGTCGTACGCGTTGGCGCGCGCCTTGTCGGCGTCCTCCTGGCGCAGGTGGATCAGCAGCGTCGGAGAGTCCGCGTACTCGTTGGTCGCGCCACCGGGGATCGCCGGGAAGACGGTGATCTGACCGCCCACCGAGACCATGTCGGGACGCACCAGGGTGCCGTCCTTCAGCATCAGCCGCACCGGCTCACCGTGGTTCTTGGCCGGGCTGAAGCCCGTGGTGACCAGATCGTCCCCGGGCGGGGTGATCAACGTGCCCAGCGGCGCGATGGCGGCCAGCCCCAGCGGGGCGGCACCGAACAGCAGCGCCCGCTTCAACAGCGGACGGCGCTTGATGCCGGTCTCGTCGACGACGTTGCTCAGGGTGGCGCCGGTGATGATCCGGTCCTCCTGGGCGGAGCCGCCGTCGTGACGCTCCTGGACCAGCTCCTCCACCGGGAGCAGCTTCTTGGACCAGGTGAGGATGCCGATGCCGAGGCCGGCCAACGCCAGGCCCAGCGTCAGGCCGAGCATCGGGGTGTACCACTTCGACCAGCTCTCGGCGGTCCCCAGCTCGGCGAACTCGTACTCCCACGGCCAGAACGCGAATACCGCGACGAACCCGAGAGCACCCAGACCGGCGACCGTGAAGCACAGGGCGATGAAGCGCTCGATGCGCTTCTCCGCCTTGGTGCCCGGAACCGGGAAGGCGGGCTCGTAGTGCAGGATCTCGATGCCGTCCCGCCGCAGCCCCTCCTTCACGATGTCGAACTTGGTCAGCTTGCCGTCGGTCACGTCGACCGGTTCGGCGGCGCTTGAGTCGTGGTGTGCAGCACTCATGAGTTACGACTTCCCCGCAATCCACAGTGTCGCCACGGCGAGCGTGGTGATGCCGACCAGGAAGATGGCGATGCCCTCGGTGGAGGGACCGAACCGTCCCAGGCCCCAACCGCCCGGGTCCTGATCGGTGTTGAGGTACTCGATGTACGCGATGACCTGTGCCTTCTGTTCAGGCGTCAGCTGGTTGTCGGCGAAGACCGGCATGTTCTGCGGCCCGGTCAGCATCGCCTGGTAGAGCTGCTCGGTCGGCACCCCGGCCAGCGAGGGGGCGAACCCTCCGGACGACAGCGCGCCACCGCCGGTGGAGAACCCGTGGCAGCTCGAACAGTTGACCCGGAACAGGTCACCGCCCTCGGCCAGCCCGGTGGGGTCGGCGAGCACGTCGGCGACCATCGCGTCGATGTTGTCGGGGGTCTGCGGGCCGCCACCCAGGGACTGGATGTAGGCGGCGATCGCAGTGGCCTCTTCGGGGGTGAACATCGGCGGTTTGCGCTCGGCCTGTGCGGTCTGCGCCGCCATCGGCATGCGGCCGGAGTTCACCTGGAACTCGACCGAGGCGCTGCCGACGCCGATCAGGCTCGGACCGCGGCCGTCCACGCCTTCGGCGTTGACGCCGTGGCAGCTGATGCAACTGTTGTTGAACAGCTCCTCACCCTGTTCGACCAGGGCCTGGAAGGACTCGTCGGTCTCCTCGGCGTACACGCCTGGAGCGAACGCCGTGTACACCCCGCCGACCAGGGCGAGCGCGGCGACGAAGCGAGCGAAAGCCCCGAGCCGTCTGCGCCAGCCGGATCGGCGTCTGGTTGCTACAGCCACGGTTATTGCCTCACCTTTGCTGTTGTCTTCCGATGCGGGCGGCACCGGCGTCTCATGTAGTTGGTTGGTTCCACTGTGGGTGGCTCGGCGGTGAGCCGGTTCACTTCAGGAAGTAGATCATGAAGAACAGGGCGATCCAGACGACGTCGACGAAGTGCCAGTAGTACGACACCACGATGGCCGAGGTCGCCTGCGCCGGAGTGAACCGCCCCATGGTCGTTCGGATCAGGTAGATGACGAAGGCGATCAGACCGCCGGTCACGTGGAGGCCGTGGAACCCGGTGGTGAGATAGAACATCGACCCGTAGCCGTCGGCGTTGATCTTGATGCCCTCGTGGACCAGGGTGAGGTACTCGTTGGCCTGGCCGAGAACGAAGACCAACCCCATGATGAAGGTGACGAAGAACCAACGCCTGACCCCGTACACGTCGCCGCGCTCGGCGGCGAACACGCCCATCTGGCAGGTGACCGAGGACGCCACCAGGATCAGGGTGAACGTCGCCGCGTAGGGGATGTTCAGGTGTTGGGTGTGCTCCGCCCACTGCTCGGGCGCCGCCGCCCGGATGGAGAAGTACATCGCGAACAACGCAGCGAAGAACATCAGTTCGCTGGACAGCCAGACGATCGTTCCGACGCTGACCATGTTCGGCCGGGTCAAGGAGTGGATTCGCCTGGGATCAATGGTGGCTTCTGCCGCAGTCACGCGGCCATTATTGCCGCTGATCTTCTACGGCTTGTGGCGGGGGGCGATCCCTCCGCGTGTCGCCGGGACCGCGCGGGTCCCGCCGCAGGTGAGGGCGCCGAGGCGCGTATCCGGTGATCGGGCGGTCACGTGACGCCGCCGGTCGGGCGGCGGCGCGGGCGGGATCCGGCTGGCGGTAGGCTCGGTGCCTGACCGTTAACACGCCCGACCGAAGGCCATCGTCAATGAGCAGCAGCTACACCGTTCTCCTGTACAGCGACAACCTGAAGGTGCGCCACGCGATGCGGACGGCGATCGGTGAGCGTCCCGCCTCCGACGTCACCGTCGAGTACCTGGAGGCCGGAAGGTACGACGAGGCCGTCCGGCTCATCGACACGTTCGAGATCGACCTGATCCTGCTCGACGGCGAGGCGCAGCCCGCCGGAGGCATGGCGATCGCGCGCCAGCTCCGGGACGAACTGGACGACCCGCCGATGTCGTGCCTGGTGCTGCGCCGGGCCGCCGACAACTGGCTCGCCGCCTGGTCGCGCGCCGACGCGAGCCTCACCTACCCCCTCGACCCGATCCGCACCGCCGGCAAGGTTCTGGAACTGCTGCGCCGCCGGTCGCAGACGCCCGTCGTCGGCTGATCCGCCCGGCTCGGCCGACCCGTCCCGCCCGCGAGAAAGGCACGAGGCAGTGACTTCGCAATGGTCGACCATCCTGTCCACTCTGCTGGAGCGGCGCCCGCTGGCGGCCGCACAGGCCGACTGGGCGATGAACGAGATCATGGCCGGCGAGGCGACACCCGCGCAACTGGCGGCGTTCGCCGTACTGCTGAGGGCCAAGGGTGAGACCGCCGACGAGATGACCGGCCTGGTCGCGGCGATGCTCGGCAACACCGAGCGCCTCGACCTGCCGATGGACTGCGCCGACATCGTCGGCACCGGCGGTGACAGATCGCACACCGTGAACATCTCCACGATGGCGTCCCTGGTGGTCGCCGGCGGTGGCGTCCCGGTGGTCAAGCACGGCAACCGGGCCGCGTCGTCGCGGTGCGGGTCGGCGGATCTGCTGGAGGCACTCGGTGTTCCGCTCAACCTGGGCCCGGAGAAGGTGGCGCGGTGCGTCACCGACGCCGGTATCGGGTTCTGCTTCGCCGGGCGGTTCCACCCCGGCATGCGGCACGCCTCGGGACCGCGGCGTGAACTGGGCGTGCCGACCGCGTTCAACTTCCTGGGGCCGTTGAGTAATCCGGCTCAACCCCGCGCCGGTGCCATCGGGTGCGCCGACGTCGCGATGGCGCCGGTCATGGCGCGGGTGCTGGCCGACCGCGGGGTAAGCGCCCTGGTCGTGAGGGGTGAGGACGGCCTGGACGAGTTGACCACCGGCGCGGCGACGCGGGTGTGGCTCGTCAACGGCGGCCGGGTCGTCGAGACGGTGATCGACGCGGTCGACCTGGGGATCGCGAGGTCGCCGCTGTCGGCGCTGCGCGGCGACGACGCCGGGTACAACGCCGAGGTGGCACGTGACCTACTCGCGGGCAAGCCGGGGCCGGTACGTGACGCCGTCCTGTTGAACGCCGCCGCCGGATTCGCCGCGTTCGAGGGCCTGGAGGCCGACATCACCGAGGACCTTCCCGGGGCGATGCGGCGCGGCCTCGATCGGGCCGCCGACGCCGTCGACTCGCGGGCGGCCGCCGACACGCTCACCCGTTGGGTCGGCGTCGCGAACGGCTGACCTGCGGCGCCGTCCGCCCGCCGACGGTGCCGGACAACGCTTTCGGGCGACTGCTCTAGGCTGGCGGTGCCGCGAACGCGGTCGCTGCCGGGAAGGGTGAAGATGGGCGAAGTGCGCTCCGCTGTCCGTAGACCGTCCTCCCTGTTGCGGGCCACCGCATACCGGGTCTTCTACCTGCTGCCCCGCTCGTGGCGGCGCCGGATCGTGCGAATCGCCACACCCACCTACACTGTGGGCGCCGTCATGCTCGTGTACGACCTGGACGGTTCCCGGCTCCTGATGCTCCGCCAGCCACCCGGACACGGCTGGGGTCTCCCGGCCGGTCTTCTGGAACGCGGTGAGCGGCCGGTGGACGGCGCGGTGCGGGAACTCCATGAGGAGACCGGTATCGCGCTCACCCCCGAGGACGTGGAACCGGCGGCCCCCAACGCGGTCGTCCACACCTACGGCAGGTGGGTCGACACGGTCTTCACGGCCAGGATCGACCCGGAGACCGTCGAGCTGGCCGTGGACGGCGCCGAGGTGCTGGACGCGCGCTGGTGGCCGGTGGACGGCATGCCGCCGGTGACGGTCGCGGCCTCCCGCCTGCTCGCGCACTACGGGTTGGGGCCGTATGCCGACTATCCGGAGACGGCGCGCATCGACTGAGCCGGCGGCGTTAGGGTGGGTCCGTCCGACCCACCGCCGTGCCAAGGAGCGACATGATCACCGCGATCGTGCTAATCGACTGCGCCACCGACTCGATTCCCGAAGTGGCCCAGGCCATCGCGGACCTGCCCGGTGTCAGCGAGGTCTACTCCACCGCCGGCAACGTGGATCTGATCGCGATGGTGCGGGTCCGTGAGTTCGACGACATCGCCGACGTCGTCGCCGGTGCGATCAGCAAGGTGCCGGGCGTCTCCGACACCGAGACCCACATCGCGTTCCGCGCCTACTCGAAGCACGACGTGGAGGAGATCTTCGCCATCGGCTTCGAGGACTGAACCACGGGTTCCCCCCTCGTGGACGGAAACCCGTGGTCCGCGGTCAGCTCGCCGGCACGTAACGCACCCGGTCGGCGCGGTCCGCGATCGCCGGCGCACAGCCACAGGCCGGATGCGGTGTCCACTCCCGGTGTCGCAGCCCGAAGGGCGCGCGCAACTGGATCGTCGCCGACTCGATCTGGCCGGTCACGCCGTCCAGGTACTGGAGTGCCTGGCACGCCGCGGTGGCGACGGCGAGGCCGCGAAGTGCCGCCTCCAGGGGTGCGGGTGCCGCGCCGTTCCGGCGCCAGTTGGGCACCACGTCGGTGATGTGGTGTTCCACGCAGGCCGCGCAGGCGGTCCGGCCGGGTATGACCAGTGGACCGACGTTCACTGCGCCGTCCATGGTGGTCACCATCAGATACGGCAGGTCGCGCCGCGCGTGGGATCGCGCGACGAGGTCGGCGGGCTGCCGAGGATCCAGCAGCACCGCCAGGTCGGGCGGCCCACCGCGCCTGCCCGGGGCGGCCACCGCACCCACACCGGACCGGTACAGCAGTTCGGTGAACTCGGTGACCATGTCGGTCTCCCCCGACACCCAGATCCGGCGCCGTTCCCGGCGGCTCATCAACTCGGCGGGGCAGTCGGTGCGGCGCAACGAGAGTGCCGCGGTCTCGGAGTGATGCTGGGCACGGCGGTCGGCGGCGGCGTCCCGGCTGCGGAAGGCGGCGGGATCGATGAGCAGCCTGCCGTGCCGCAGCAGCCGGAGTAGGCCGCCGGCGTCGACGTCGTCGAGCCCGAGACTCCGCGCGGCACCGTAGTACTGCTTCTCGGTCATCGCGGTCTCCAAGCGGTCCAGCAGTTCGGAGACCTGCGGGCGTGGGCTCTCCAGGAGTAGGGCGGTCTCCGGGTCGACTCCCAACTGGATGGTGGCGGAGTCGATCCTGGTGCGGTGGAGTCCGGGCAGCAACATGAAACGGGTCATGCCCGAATTGTGACGCAACGGGTGTTAAGCGACGATTAAGTCATTCGGGTAAATCCGTCGAGACGCCGCCGGCCCGCCCCCTGCGTGGGGAGGGCCGGCGGGCGACCGCGATCAGTACTCGCAGACCTTCCACTCGTCGTTCTCCAGTACGAGGTTCATCTGCTCGGTGTCCGTCTCGACCTCCCCGGTGTCGGGATCGGTGAGCGTCATGACGACGGTGACGGTGGCCTCGTTGCCGACGACGGCCTCGCCGGTGATCTCCCACTCGGCCGTCGCGAACAGCGCGGTGAGGAACGCCGTCTCCTCGGCGCCGCCGTCGAACTCGTCGACGATGTCGGCGCACGCCAGTTCCCGCATCGACTCCAGGTCGCCTTCGGACATCGCGTCCAGGAAGCCGTTAGCGGTCGCGGTGGGTGAGCCGCCACCGGTGAGCGCCAGGATGAGGACGACGATCAGCACGATGCCGACCAGGCCGGCCACGCCGACACCGATGAGCATGCCGGTCTTGTTCGTGCCCGACGGGGCGGGTACGGGCGGCCCGTACCCGGGCTGCGGAGCGTATCCGGGTGAGGTGGGCGGGCCGGAGTGCGGGGCTCCCGGCGGCGGGTATCCGGGCTGCTGTTCGTATCCGGGTTGTTGGCCGTAGCCGGGCTGCTGGCCGTAACCCGGCTGCTGGGCCGCGTATCCGGTGTCACCCTGGGCGGGGTATCCGGGTTGGGGGGCCGGGGTGTGGTACCCCGGCTGCTGTTCGTGGCCGGGTTGCGAAGCCGGGTCGGGGGTCGGGGAGCCCGGCGGCGGATAGGACATGAAGTCTCCTACGACAGGATGGGAGAAGGAGTCGGTTCGTTCGCGAACCGTGCGAACCTCGTACGACGAAGGGTACCGGTGTCGTTCACACCGGTACCCTCTCGTGTCGAACATGTCTACTGTGGGCCGAGTCGGCGGCTTCCCGTGTAGTACTCGAAGAGCAGGCCGCACGTCGTGATCAACACGGCGAGCATGCCCACGGCGATCAGCCACCACATCCAGAAGACGACACCCACACCCGCGATCGTCGCCGACAGGGCGACACCGAACGGCCAGTAGCTTCCGGGCGAGAAGAACCCGACCTCTCCGGCGGCGTCGGCGATCTCGCCGTCGGGCCGGTCCTCCGGACGCAGGTCGAGCCGTCGCGCGACGAAGGCGAAGAAGCCCCAGCACATCGCGCACAGCGTGCCCGACAGGATGAGCGCGGTGAAACCGATGACCTCGATGGCGCCGATCGGGCTCTCGTACCAGGTCCACCAGCCGTACACGGCGGCGAACAGGTAGAGGCTCAAGGTGATCAGAGCGAAGAGCTTGGATTCGGTCCTCATGTCGGCGCCCCCTAGCTCGCCTCGCCCGAGTTGGGCTTGGTGTCGAACGGCTTCGTGGTGGTGGCGTACGGGTCCTGGCCGATGGCCTCCAACGCCTCGGGGGTGCTCATGCCCTCCTGGAGGTGCCCCAGGTACGCCTGGTAGTCCTCGGAGGACACCGCCCGCAACTCGAAGTTCATCATCGAGTGGTACGCGCCGCACAGCTCGGCACAACGGCCGACGTAGGCGCCCTCCTCCTCGATCGTGATCTCGAACTCGTTGGTGAAGCCGGGCATCACGTCACGCTTGAAGAGCAGGTCCGGCACCCAGAACGAGTGGATGACGTCGGCGCTCTCCTCCTTGATCCGGATGGTCTCGCCGGTCGGGAGCACCAGGACCGGGATGTAGTCACTCGTTCCCACCGAGGCCGACACGGGCTCGGCGGGGCCGTCACCGTCGGGGTCGGTGTCGTTGTAGGTGAACTCCCAGTTCCACTTGAACGCGGTCACGGTGACCGTGTGGTCGGGGTCCTCGGTCAGCTTGGTGACGTTGTTCTGGATCACCGCGGTGTAGTAGAACAGCACCGAGATCACGATGAACGGCGTGACGGTGAACAGCATCTCCATCGGCAGGTTGTACCGCGTCTGCGCCGGCAGCTCGTCGCTGCGCTTGCGGTAGCGGATGATGCACCAGAAGATGAGACCCCAGACGAACACGCCGACGGCGAGCGCCGCGATCGCCGAACCGATCCACAGGTTGAACATCTCTTCGGACTGCGGAGTCGGCAGCGTCTGTGGCCAACCGAATGCGAACGCGTCCTGCACGGTGCAGCCCGCGAGCGCCGGCACCGTCAGCAGCACCAGCGCGGCCAGACCGGTGAGGCGGCGTGGCCTACGTGAGGCCGCGGACGACGGACTTTCGACCACCTGCTCAAGCCTTTCTTGGCGTTTGACCTTGCCGTACAGTGTGGGCAGTGCCCACCGTCCCGCACGGGCGAGACGCAGTGAGCCTACTTGCCGGGTCCCCTCCGGTGAGGTCAGGGGGTGTCGAATTCTACGACGTGTCGTTGAATAGCGGTTATGACCTCTGTATATCTTGATTCGGCCGGCGCGACGCCGCTGCACCCCGTCGCGGTGCAGGCACTCGACGTGGCCACGGCCGACGGGTGGGCCGATCCCGGGAAGCTCTACGGGCAGGGCCGTCGCGCCCGGCAACTGCTCGACGCCGCACGTCAGAGCGTCGCGGAGACGCTGGGTGCGCGGCCGGACGAGGTCTCGTTCACCCCGAACGGTTCGCAGGCCCTGCACGCCGCGGTGCTGGGCGGGTTGGCCGCGAACCGGCGCCGGGGTGAGACGTTCGTCCATAGTGATGTCGAGCACTCGGCGGTGCTGCACGCCGCCGAATGGCACCGGTCGGGCGGCGGCGAGACCGTCGGTGTCGGCGTGAACCGGTACGGCCGGGTGGACGAGGACCGGTTCGCGGCGGCGGTCGCCCGGCCCGGCGTCGCCCTGGCGGCGGTGCAGAGCGCGAATCACGAGGTGGGCACCCGCCAACCGGTGACCCGACTGGCGGAGCTGGCCGGTGACGTGCCGCTCCTGGTGGACGCGGCACAGACACTCGGGCACGAACCGGTACCGTCGGGATGGTCGATGCTGACCGGTTCGGCACGGAAGTGGGGCGGCCCGTCCGGTGTCGGCATCCTGGTGGTACGCAAGGGGACCCGCTGGCGCAGTCCGTGGCCGTCCGGGACCGGGGAACCGGCGTCGCCCGGCGGTCTCCATCTTCCGGCGGTGGTGGCCGCGGCCGCGTCACTGCGGGCGGTGGCCGCGGAGGCGGCGGCCGAGGACGCGAGGTTGCGACGGTTGACCGACCTCGTCCGGCGACGCGCGGCGGACATCCCCTATCTGGAGGTCGTCGGCGACCCCGACGACCGGCTCGCCCGCATCGTGACACTGTCCTATCCGTTCGAGGACGGCGAGCCGCTGCTGTCGGCACTGGACAGGGCGGGATTCGAGGTGTCGGCAGGTTCCTCGTGTACCGCGGCGACACTGCGGCCGTCGCACGTACTGGAGGCGATGGGCGTGCTGTCGCACGGCAACATCCGGGTGTCGCTGCACCGGGGGATCACCGAGGCGGACGTCGAACGTTTCACGCGGGTACTGCCGCGGGTCGTGGCGGAACTGCGCGACGCCGGAGACGTCGCCGACCTGTGACCGCACCCGGCTCCTACGTGAACGGGCGACCCGCCGGGGCGTCACCGCCCGGCCGGTCGCCCGGTACCGACGAGGGCTCTAGCTGAGCAGCAGGTGCGAGGAGACCTCCGCCTCACAGGCGGGGCCGTAGGACTCGCCGAGCCTGCGGACGAACGAGGCCGGGTCGATGGAGTACTCCTGGGTGCCGACGGTCTCCAGCACCAGTGTGGCGACCATCGAACCGACCTCGGCGGCGCGACGTGCCGACAGGCCCCAGGACAGTCCGGCGAAGAACCCGGCACGGAAGCCGTCACCGACACCGGTCGGGTCGTAGGCGTGGATCTCGCGCGCCACGGGCACGTGGATGCGGTCGAGACCGCGACCGACGATCTCGACGCCGTCCTTGCCGAGCGTCGTCACCCGGACCTGCACCTGGTCGAGGATCTCGGCCTCGGTGAGGCCGGTCTTCGACTCCAGCAGTTCCTTCTCGTACTCGTTGGTCATCAGGAACTTGGCGCCCCCGATGAGTCGGCGGGCGCCCTCGCCGTCCAGGCGCGCCAACTGCTGCGACGGGTCGGCGGCGAACGGGATGCCCAGTTCGCGGCACTGCTCACTGTGCCGGAGCATCGCGGCGGGGTCGTTGGCGCCCACCAGCACCAGGTCCAGCCCGCCGACGCGCTCGTGGATCGGCCGGAGGTCGATGTCGCGGGCCTCGGCCATCGCGCCGGCGTAGAACGAGGCGATCTGGCACAGCTCCTCGTCTGTGGTGCAGACGAAGCGGGCGGTGTGCGCGGTGTCGCTCACGTGTACCGACTCGGTGTCGACGCCGTGGCCGGCGAGCCAGCCCTGGTAGTCGTCGAAGAAGTCCTTGCCGACGGCCCCCACGAGGATCGGCCGCAGCCCCAGGCGGCCCATGCCGTAGCAGATGTTGGCGGCGATGCCGCCGCGCCGCAGTACCAGGTCGTCCACCAGGAACGACAGTGACACCTTGTCCAGCTTGTCGGCGATCAGTTGGTCGGCGAACTTGCCGGGGAAGTGCATGAGGTGGTCGGTGGCGATCGAACCGGTGACGGCGATCTTCATCGAGGGTTTCCTAGCGGGAGACGACAGGGAAATAGCCCGGCCAGCGTACCGGCCGGGCTATCGGTTGCTTTCGATGGCACGGGCGACCGTGTATCGGGTCGGCGGCGGAGCGACGTGGTGCCGGTCGTGACGCGACACCGCCCCCGTCCGGGGGCCACGATCCCCACCGCGTCGCCGGGCGCCGCGCACGTGGGTACGGTACGCGGACTCCCGGCGCACGCTCTAGTGGAAGGAGTCGCCGCAGGCGCACGAGCCGCTGGCGTTGGGGTTGTCGATGGTGAACCCCTGGGCGTCGATGCGGTCGGCGAAGTCGATGCTGGCGCCGGTCAGGTACGGCACGCTCATCCGGTCGACGACGACCTCGAAGCCGTCGTAGCCCTGGACGACGTCACCGTCGAGGGAGCGCTCGTCGAAGAACAACTGGTAGCGGAGGCCGGAGCACCCGCCGGGCTGCACCGCCACCCGCAGCCGCAGGTCGTCGCGGCCCTCCTGCTCCAGCAGCGCCTTCACCTTCTCGGCGGCGACGTCGGTGAGCGTGACCCCGGTCGGATTGGTGGTCTCGGTCTGCGTTTCGGTCACGGTGACTCCTAGGAGAGAACGTCTGTCGGCTTCCACGGTAGCGAACGCCCGTCGTCGCGCCGCCATTCCCGCGTCGTCGGTGTGGTCGCGGGCGGCCCGGTTGTGTGATGGCCCACTTCAGCTTCGGCGCCACTGACGGGCCAGGCGCGCTCCAAGGGCACGGAGTCCCTCGGCGGGACGCGACATGGCGTCCTCGGTGTTGCCGAAGTGCTCGACGAGCGAAAGTCCTCGTGTGACGCCCATCGCCAGCATCTCGCGTCGTCCGACGGTGACCCGTCCCGCGACGACCACGCAGGGCAGGCCGCGTTCCTGTGCCTGCGCGGCGACCCCGGACACGAGTTTGCCGCGGAGCGACTGGTGGTCGAACGAGCCCTCGCCGGTGACGACCAGGTCGCACTCGTCCATCGCCTCGCCCAGGCCGACGGTGCGGCTCACCAGTTCCGTACCGGCCTCCCGGCGGGCGCCGAGCGCGAACAGCGCCGCGCCCAGCCCGCCGGCGGCTCCCGCGCCGGGTGTGGAGGCCACCGGCGTCCCGCCCGCCACGTCGCGTTCGAGTACCGCGCCGAACCGGGACAACGCGTGGTCGAGCACCTGCACCGCGTCGTCGTCGGCGCCCTTCTGCGGGCCGAACACCGCCGAGGCGCCCGTGATGCCGCACAACGGGTTGTCGACGTCGGTCGCGGCGACCAGCTCTACGCCGCGCAGTCTCGGGCCACCCTCCAGCCGCGCGCAGTGGACCAGTGCCGCACCGCCCGGAGGCAGTGGGACCCCCCGTTCGTCGAGCGCGGTGTATCCCAGCGGTACGAGCATGCCGGCTCCGGCGTCGTTGGTCGCGGAACCGCCCAGTCCCACCACGATCCGGCGCATCCCGGCCTCGACGGCGTAGGCGATGAGCATGCCGAGCCCGAACGATCCCGCGCGCAGTGGGTCGCGTTCGGCGGGTTCGAGTAGATGCAGCCCGCACGCCTGGGCACTCTCGATGTAGGCGGTGTCGCCGACGTACAGCGACTGCGCGGTGATCGCCCGCCCGAGCGGGTCGGTGACGGGGACGTCGACCCGGCGCCCGCCCAGGGCGGCCTCCAGTGCGTCGAGCATCCCGGGGCCTCCGTCGGCCAGCGGCAGCGTGTCCAGGTGGTCGTCGTCGGAGACGCTGCGCCATCCGTCGGCCACGGCGGCGGCGACGTCGGGCGCGGTCAGGGTACCGGCGAACTTGTCGGGACAGATCAGGATGCGCACCCGACGACACTAGCCATCCGGCGGCGGACGCGGGCGGCGGCGGCGAGCGTCACACCCGACGGTCGTGGTCGCCGGGGTGAACTGTGAGAGAATCCCAGTGTAAATGCGTCAAACCGACGATAATTCTCAGTTGCCTGGAGAGCTGCCATGAGCACCTTCATCGAGCCCGCGCCGACCGCCACCGCCCTGCTGCTGCTCGGTCAGGGAAGCGACGCCTCGTCGGAGAAGGGCGTGGACTGCCCGGGAGAGCTGCCCGCCGCCTCGGACCCCGGCCTGGTCGCGCGGGCACGTGCCGCCAAGGAGGCGCTCGGCGACCGGTTGTTCGTCCTCGGCCACCACTACCAGCGTGACGAGGTCATCCAGTTCGCCGACGTCACCGGTGACTCGTTCAAGCTGGCGCAGCAGGCCGCCGCTCGGCCTGAGGCGGAGTTCATCGTCTTCTGCGGTGTCCACTTCATGGCGGAGTCCGCAGACATCCTCACCGGCGACGACCAGGCCGTCATTCTGCCCGACCTCGCCGCCGGCTGCTCCATGGCCGACATGGCGGCCCGCCGGCAGGTCGACGAGTGCTGGGACCTGCTCACCGACCTCGGCCTCGCCGAGGACGTCGTCCCCATCACCTACATGAACTCCAGCGCCGACATCAAGGCGTTCGTGGGCGAGCACGACGGGCTGGTGTGCACCTCCTCCAACGCCGAACGGGCGTTGCGGTGGGCGTTCGCGCGGGGCCGGAAGGTGCTCTTCCTGCCCGACCAGCACCTCGGCCGCAACACCGCCGTACGCGACCTGGGCTTCGACCTGTCCGACTGCGTCACCTACAACCCGCACAAGCCCGGCGGCGGTCTCACCCCCGAAGAACTGCGCGACGCGAAGATGATCCTGTGGCGTGGCCACTGCTCGGTCCACGGCCGCTTCACGCTGGACAGCGTCCGGGAGGTCCGTGACCGGGTTCCCGGCGTCAACGTGCTGGTACACCCCGAATGCCGGCACGAGGTCGTCGCCGCGGCCGACATGGTCGGTTCCACCGAGTACATCATCAAGGCCCTCGACGCGGCGCCCGCCGGTTCGGCGTGGGCGATCGGCACCGAGTTGAACCTGGTGCGCAGGCTCGCCGGCGCCCACCCCGACAAGCAGGTCATGTTCCTGGACAAGACGATCTGCTACTGCTCGACCATGAACCGGATCGACCTGCCCCATCTGGTGTGGTCGCTGGAGGAGCTGGTCGCCGGCCGTGTCCCCCACCGCATCACGGTCGACGCCGACACCGCGCACCACGCGAAGGTGGCCCTGGACCGGATGCTCGCACTGCCCTGACCGGCGGCGCGGCCGGCGGAGACCCGTGAGGCGGGCGGTTTTGAGGGAAACCGCCTCGCCGCGGGTCCGGCCGTGGGACGGTGACATACGCCCTTCATGCGACAGGGGCCGATCCACCGACCACTAGCTGGTGTTGTGATCGAGTCGGGCCGTGGGCCCGAAGCTGTCGGCACGCATTCGGGCTCAACCGATATGCTCGCCAACCGGCACAGTTCATTCGATCGCAATCCACCCGTGATTATTGGAGGCTTCCCGTTGAGCAACGACGTTCTCGTGGTGCACGGCGGTACCCCCCTCAAAGGAGAGATCCGGGTCCGCGGCGCGAAGAACCTGGTCTCCAAGGCCATGGTCGCCGCCGTCCTGGGTGACACCCCCTCGACGCTCCACGACGTCCCGGCCATCAGCGACGTGGACATCGTGCGCGGCCTGCTGGAACTGCACGGTGTGCGCACGACCATGAGCGGCGACCAGACGCTTCGAATGGACCCGACCAACGTGGTGATCGCCGGTGTCGACGAGATCAACGTCCACGCCGGTTCCAGCCGCATCCCGATCCTGCTGTGCGGGCCGCTGCTTCACAGGCTGGGCCGCGCGTACATCCCGAACCTGGGCGGCTGCAACATCGGTGGCCGTCCCATCGACTTCCACCTGAACGCGCTGCGCGAGTTCGGCGCCGTCATCGACAAGCAGCCCGACGGGATGCACCTGTCGGCGCCGCAACGACTCCAGGGCATCAAGTACACCCTCGAGTACCCCTCGGTGGGGTCCACCGAGCAGATCCTGCTGACGGCGGTACTGGCCGAGGGCGTCACCGAGCTGCGGAACGCCGCCGTCGAGCCGGAGATCATCGACCTGATCTGCGTGCTGCAGAAGATGGGCGCCATCATCAAGGTCCACACCGACCGGGTCATCGAGATCGAGGGCGTCGACCGGTTGCACGGGTACCGGCACCGTCCGGTCCCCGACCGCATCGAGACCGGCAGTTGGGCGGCGGCGGCGCTGGCCACCCACGGCGAGGTCTTCGTGCGCGGCGCGCAGCAGGCCGACATGATGACGTTCCTGAACGTGTACCGCAGCATCGGCGGCGCGTTCGACATCGACGACGGCCCCGACGGCGGCATCCGTTTCTGGCACCCCGGTGGCGAGTTGTCACCGGTCGCGCTGGAGACCGACGTGCACCCGGGCCTGATGACCGACTGGCAGCAGCCACTGGTCGTCGCCCTCACCCAGGCGCACGGCCTGTCGATCGTCCACGAGACGGTGTACGAGCGCCGGTTCGGATACACCGCCGAACTGCGGCAGATGGGCGCCAACATCCAGCTCTACCGGGAGTGCCTGGGCGGCACGCCGTGCAGGTGGGGCCGGCGCAACTTCCTGCACTCGGCGGTGATCGCCGGTCCGAGCCAGCTCCACGCCGCCGACCTGCAGATCCCCGACCTGCGGGCCGGTTTCAGCCACCTGATCGCGGCGTTGTCGGCGGAGGGCACGTCCCGGGTGTTCGGCGTCGACCGGTACATCACGCGCGGGTACGAGGACTTCGACGCGAAACTGGCGGCCCTGGGCGCCAGCGTCGAGCGGCCGTGACCGGTACGACGACTCCGGGGGTGCCGCGCTCACCTGCGGTGCCCCGGCGTCCGACCGGGTAGTCTTGCTGTCCGTGCCCGCCATGTTCAACCGCCAACCCCGCGACCGGGACACCGAATCGGAGAACCACACCGTGAGCGACACCACCACCGAACCCGAATCGACGGAGACGGAGGCCACGCCCAGGGACCGCACCAAGTCCGGTGCCACGCCCAAACGGCAGGCGGTGAAGCGGGCACGTCCTCCGAAGAACCCCCCGATGACCCACAAGGAGGCCCGCGAGCAGGCGAAGGCCAACCGCGGGCCGAAGCCGGACAAGGCGGCCCGCCGGGAACAGGCGGCCCGTCGCCGGGAGGAACGGGAGCGGGTCACGCAGGGCCAGGACCGGGGCGACCCGATGTACGACAAGTACCACATGCCCCGCGACAAGGGACCCGAGCGGCTCCTGGTGCGCGACCTGGTGGACGCCAGGCGCAGCGTCGGGCAGTACTTCTTCCTGATCGCCATCGTCATCATGTTCCTCAGCAGTTCCGGTCTTCCCCTGCAGGTCCAGCAGTACGCGCTGGTGGCGTGGGTCGTGGTGCTGCTGGCGTTCGTGGTGGACAGCATCCTGTTGTCCCGCAAGGTCAAGCGGATGGTGTGGGAACGGTTCCCGAAGACGACGCAGCGCAAGCCGGGCCTGTACTGGTACGCGATCAGCCGCTCGATGATGTTCCGGCGGCTGCGGATGCCGCGTCCCCGTCCGGGCATCGACTACAAGACGCCCACCGCCGACCTGGGGAAGCACTTCCGCTGATCCCCCGGCGGGACCTGTCGAGTCGGCCGGTCGCATATGGTGACGGCCATGACGTATCACGCCGCCGAACGACGCTACGACTCGATGCTCTACCGCCGCACCGGCCGCAGTGGCCTGATGCTGCCCGCGATCTCACTGGGACTGTGGCACAACTTCGGTGACGCCCGTCCGGCGGAGACGCAGCGGGCGATCGTCACGCGCGCCTTCGACCTGGGTGTCACGCACTTCGACCTCGCCAACAACTACGGCCCGCCGCCCGGGTCCGCCGAGACCAATTTCGGCCGGATTCTGGCGACCGACCTGAAGGCGTACCGCGACGAGCTGGTCATCTCCTCCAAGGCGGGCTGGGGCATGTGGCCGGGTCCGTACGGCGACCTGGGCTCCCGCAAGTACCTGGTGGCCTCACTGGACCAGTCCCTCAGGCGGCTCGGCGTCGACTACGTGGACGTCTTCTACCACCACCGGCCCGACCCCGACACGCCGTTGGAGGAGACGATGGGCGCCCTGGACGCGATAGTGCGGTCGGGGAAGGCGCTGTACGCCGGGATCTCCAACTACAACGCCCAGCAGGCCGCGCAGGCCGCCGAGATCCTGCGGAACCTCGGTACCCCCCTGCTGATCGACCAACCGTCGTACTCGATGCTGAACCGCTGGCTGGAACGCGACCGGTTGCTCGACACGCTGGAGACCGCGGGTGCCGGTTGCATCGCCTACAGCCCGCTGGCGCAGGGCCTGCTGACCGACCGGTACCTCCAGGGGATCCCGGAGGATTCCCGGATCCGCACCAGCGCGTTCCTGAAGGAGTCCGACCTGTCCGAGGAGACCATGACGAAGGTGCGGGGACTCGGCAGGATCGCCGAGGGCCGCGGGCAGTCCCTGGCGCAACTGGCACTGGCGTGGGCGCTACGGGACCGCCGCATGACCAGCGTCATCATCGGCGCCAGCAGCGTCCGGCAGTTGGAGGACAACCTCGCCGCCCTGGGCAACCTGGAGTTCACCGACGCCGAACTCGCCGAGATCGACCGGTACGCCACCGACTGAGCCGGCCGGGGTCCCGTGGGCACGTCACGCGGGACCCCGCGCCGTACGGTGCCCCCGGAATAGCCACCACAGACCCAACACCGGAAGCACCGACGGCACGAAGAAGTAGCCGGACCCGAACCGGGACCACACGGTCGCCTCGGGGAACAGATCGGGCCGGAACAGGCTGAACAGGCCGACCGACAGCACTCCCGCCAACTCGACGGCGCAGCAGACGACGGCGACCCGGTGCGAGGTACGGCCGTCCCTGGCGAACCCCACCGCCGCCACCAGGTAGACGGCCGCCGCGACCGCCGACAGGGTGTACGCCAGTGGCGCGGCGTCGAAGTCGGTCGCGAGCTGCCAGGCCGCGCGGGAGCCCGCCGCCACCGCGAACAAGGTGTACCCGGCGATCAACAGCCTTCCGGGGCCCTCCCGGCGCCGGGTGCCTCCGGGAGCGGGCGTTGCGGAGCCGGGATCAGGCAACGATCATCCTCCAGATCTGGTCCATCCGCATGAGGACCGCCGCGACGGTGAGGCAGGCGCCGCAGACCACGGCGGTGCCCCAGTGCGACCGGTCGACACTCCCCCAGATCGCCGCGACGGGCAGCACGAGCACGGTGGTGGCGAGGTATCCGATGAACATCACCGTGTCGGCGGATCCGCTCTGTCCCAGCAGCAACACGATCGACACGACCAGTTGCACCACCACCACGGCCTCCAGGACGGCCATGCCGATCATGTGCCGGCGCAGGACGGGGCGTTTCCGCAACGTCTCCACGAGGTACCAGGCCGCGGCCAGCAACGCGAGGATCTGGATGGCGGCGGTCAGCCAGTCGATCATGGTCCGTCCTTCACACACCGGGGTTCTACGAAAGGTAGTACACCGTGGGCGGCGGTCAACCGGCGGAGTCGGCGGGGGCGGCCTGGTACAGCCGGGCCACGACGTCCTCGATGTCGGGCTCGACGATCGACATGTCCCGCAGCGGTGCCCGCAGGGCCAGCCGGGCGACCAGCTCCCCCGCCGACGGCCCGCCGGGTGTCAGGTGGAAACGCACCCGCCTGGCGTCGTCGGGGTCCACCTTCGCGGTGACACCCTCGGGGGCGTGGCCGGGATCCCAGTCCGCCTCCAGGTCGATCACCACCTGACGGTGCGACCCGTACCGGTGGTGCAGTCGTTCGACGCTGCCGTCGTGTACCACGTGACCGTGGTCGATGACGATGAGCCGGGGACAGAGGCGTTCGATGTCGGCCAGGTCGTGGGTGGTCAGGACCAGGGTGGTGTCGCCGGCCGCGCCGAGGTCGGACAGGAACCCGCGGACCGCCTGTTTGCTGACGACGTCGAGGCCGATGGTGGGTTCGTCGAGGAACAGCACCCGGGGACCGTGCAGGAGCGCCGCGGTCAGTTCACCGCGCATGCGCTGCCCGAGCGACAACTGCCGGACCGGGGTGTCGAGGAACCCGTCGAGGTCCAGCAGGTCGCGGCACTGTGCCAGGCGTGCGGCGTGGTCGGCCCGCGGCACGTCGAACACGTGCCGCAGCAGCCGGAACGACTCGCGCAACGGCAGGTCCCACCACAGCGCGGAACGCTGCCCGAACACCACGCCCAGGTTGCGGGTGAGTCTCAACCGTTGCGGCACCGGCTCCAGCCCGCACACCCGGACGTGGCCCGAGGTGGGGTTGAGGATGCCGGTCAGCATCTTCAACGTGGTGGACTTCCCGGCCCCGTTGGGTCCTATGTAGCCGACCATCTCGCCGGCCTCGATCGTCAGGTCCACGCCGTCGACGGCGGTGACGGTCCGCCTGGCGCGGCTGAACCGGCCGGTCTTGACCCGGACCGTGAATTCCTTGCGCAGTTCCCGGGTGGTGATGACGGCGTTCATGATCCTGTCCCCTTGTAGTGTCTGAGTCCGGTGCGCCACAGGGCTCCGGCGGCCAGCGCCGCGATCGACGCGACGACCGGTCCCGACCAGCCGAGCCATCCGGGGGCACCGAGCGGGTCGGCGCGCCCCAACAGGGCCAGCGTCGGGTGGTAGGCGACGAAGCCGAAGCCGAGCGCGTAGCCGAACAGCCGCCGGAACCCGCCGCCGAAGACGGTCAGCGGGTATGAGGTGAAGTCCCTGCCGCCGTAGGTGAAGGACGCCGAGAACTCACGGCTGTCCACCCACCAGAACATCGTCGTGGCGGTGATGACGAAGACGGCGGAGAAGAACACCGCCCCCGCGAGCGGAGCCGTCACCACCAGCAGCCACCGCCACCAGGTCCACTCGACTCCGGAGGCCGCGGCGGCCACGGCGAGGACCACCGCCGCGAACACGACCCGGCCGATCCGGCGCAACTGGAAGTCGACCGCGAGCAGTTGGGGCAGGACGCGGCGGGGCCGGATCAGCATGGCGTCGAGCAGGCCGGTGCGCACGTAGTGGGCGAGCTGCTCCACATTGCCCACCGCGAGGTCGGCGATGCTGAAACCGGTGATGGCGATCCCGGACATCACGAGGACCTCGTGCAGCTCGAATCCGCCGAGGACCGGCGTGATCCGGAACAGCACCAGGATGGTCAGGAAGTCCAGGACGGTGACCGCCGTCTGTCCGAACAGGTCGAGCACGAAACTGAACCGGTACTGGGCCTGACTGCGTACCTGGGCGGCCGTCAGCCGCAGGTACGGGGTCAGCGGATTGCGGTAAGCCACCCTGGATCACCAGCTTCCGGGTCGCGCGGGACTGTACGAACAGGACGGCTGCCAGACAGGCCCCGCACCACGCCGCCTGGGTCGCCAGCCGGCCCAGTTGGCCGCCGACACCGTCGTACTCCACGGCGACGTCGGCCGGGAACTGCATGATCGACGGCAGGGGCGTGGCGTAGTACAGCACGTCCCGCAACGTGTCCGGCAGGAACTCCAGCGGGAAGTACAGGCCGGAGCCGACACCGGAGAGGACCACCCAGACCATCACCACGCCCCTGACGTCGAGCAGCCAGAACGCGGTCAGGTTCACCAGGTAGCGCAGGCAGAAGCACACCAGCACCGCGAGCAGGATGCTCAACGCCAGCAACGGGTAGGTGACCGGGAGCCGGGGCCAGTGGAACGGGAAGAGCAGTGCGCCGAACGCCACCGGCACCACCAGCCGGGTGCACATCGCGTACCCGGCCCGGCCGAGGTCGGTGGCCAGATAGGTCCACACCGGATTGACCGGTCGCAGCAGGTCGGCGCCGACCTGTCCGGTGCGGACCCGGTCCGCCAGTTCGGTCCAGCCCCACAGCAGCACCACGCCCAACAGGCCCTGCCCCAGCCACACGTACGTGGACAACTGCGCTTCGGAGTACCCGCCGGCGGTTCCGCCGACGGCCGCGGCGGTGGCGAGTAGGACGTACACGCGCAGACAGCCGAAGACGGAGTTGGTGACACAGGCGGCGAGGGTCGCCTGTCGGTAGGTGGCGTATCGCTGGAAACCGGCGCGCGCCAACGAGAGGAACAGCCGCATGGGACTCCCTGACCGGTGGGGGCAGATGGATGCGAGTCCGTACCGGCGGTGGGACGGGGTCGAGCGCCACTGCGTCTCGGGTCCCGGCTCGTACGTCCAGAGCGCGAAGGGGGAACACTACGGTAGCGCACGCCACCGGGCAAGCGGTTAATGGCCAGACACGCCACACATGGGGTGAACGGCCATGGCAAAGTGTCGGCATGGTGGATGTCGCGGCTGACCTTCGTGCGGCGCTGCCTCGCGCCCTGGGGCCGATCGACGTGCAGACGTTGTCCGAACAGGTCAACGATCCGGGATTCGTGGCGGCGGTGCGTGATGAGGCCACCACCCGCCTGGCCACGGCGGTCGGCGACGCCGATCGCTCCCGGCTGCTGGGCGTGCGCTCGGTCGCCCACCGGATGCTGAAGGACCTCTCCGCCGCCGAGACGGACGCCGCGACCTCGCTGCGGCACGCCGACACCGCCGGGACCGATCTACTGCTGTCCCCGGCGCGCGCCCGGCTCGCCAACAGCCTGCGCATGCGCGGCGACTACGTCGAGGCCGACCGGTTGTTCGCGCTCGCGGAGGCCGGTGAGTTGCCGCGCAGGCTGATCGGGCGCGTCAGGGTCGGTGCCGCACTGTCCTGTATCGCCCAACGCCGGCTCACCGAGGCGCTGCTGCACCTGGAACGGGCGATGGAGCACACCAGCGACCCCGCGACGACCGACCACATGGCGCCCGCGTTGGAGTTGGTCTACCGGCTGGCCGCCGAGGGTTTCGGTCCGCAGCCGCGCGGCTGGGCCGAACGCGCCCGGTATCCGGCGCCCCGGCGCTTCCAGGACCCGCGCAGCGGGAAGTGGGGATTCCTCGACCACGAGCGGCGTCCGGCGATTCCACCGACGTTCACCGAGGCCGGGGACTTCCGGGGCGGCATCGCGGCGGTCCGGGAACGCGCCTGGGGGGCGATCGACACCGAGGGACAACTCACGGTGCCGTTCCTGTACGACGGGCTCAGCACCCCGCTTCCGGACGGCCGCGCGGTGGTCGGTTTCGTCGACGGCGTGGCCGTGGTCGACAGGCGGGGTGCCAAGGGACTGGTGAACCGGGGCGGCAAACTCATCCTTCCCCCGCATTACCGCGACATCGTCGTCCACCCGGCCGGGTACGCCGTGGACAACGGTGCGGCCACCTGGGGCGCCCGCGACCACTCCGGCGAGGAGCTGATTCCCCCGAGGTTCGACCGCGACGAGGTGCTGCGGCGCCTGGACACCCGCATCGAGGCGGACGAAGGTCCACTGTAGTCCGAATCGGGGGTGGGACGTAGGTCATAGGCCGCTGACACCACCCCGGCCACCGCGATAGGTTCGGCCTCGTGGAATTTCGACACTTGGGCCGTTCGGGCCTCGTCATCAGTGAAATCGTCTACGGCAACTGGATCACCCACGGCTCCCAGGTCGAGGAGGACGCCGCCCGCGCGTGCGTGCGCGCGGCCCTCGACGCGGGAATCACCACCTTCGACACCGCCGACGTCTACGCGCGCGGCGCCGCCGAGGAGGTCCTCGGGCGGGCGCTCAAGGGTGAGCGGCGCGACGGTCTTGAGATCTTCACCAAGGTGTACTGGCCGATGGGCGACGGCCGCAACGACCGGGGGCTGTCGCGGAAACACATCATGGCGTCCATCGACGACTCGCTGCGCCGCCTCCAGACCGACTATGTCGACCTCTACCAGGCGCACCGCTTCGACTACGAGACCCCGCTCGACGAGACCATGCAGGCGTTCGCCGACGTGGTGCGTTCCGGCAAGGCCCACTACATCGGCGTGTCGGAGTGGAACGCCGCCCAGATCCGGGAGGCGCACGCGCTGGCCCGCGACCTGAACATCCAGTTGGTCTCCAGCCAACCGCAGTACTCGATGCTGTGGCGCATCATCGAGGCCGAGGTGGTGCCGACCTCCGAGGAGCTGGGCATCGGCCAGATCGTGTGGTCCCCCATCGCGCAGGGTGTGCTCACCGGCAAGTACCTGCCCGGCCAGGCGGCCCCGCAGGGCAGCCGTGGGGCGGACGAGAAGTCCAGCGCCTTCATCAACAAGTTCCTGGAGAACCGTGAGCTGCTGGAGCGGGTGCAACTGCTCAAGCCGATCGCCGAGCAGGCCGGCCTGACCATGGCGCAGCTCGCGGTGGCGTGGGTGTTGCAGAACTCGAACGTGTCGGCGGCGATCATCGGCGCCACCCGACCCGAGCAGGTCGCCGACAACGTGCAGGCCGCCGGCGTCACCCTCGACGCCGACGTCCTGGCCGCGATCGACGAGGCGTTGGAACCGGTCGTCCAGCGGGATCCCGCCCTGACGAAGAGCCCGAACCCCCGCGCGTGACCCGTACCCCGTGACACGGCCGCCGTGTGCCCATCGGTGCCACGGCGGCCCCCCGGCCACGGCCTCGCTCTCCCCTCGCGACGCCTTGGGTGGTCTGAGGCCCGCCTTGGGTGGTCTGAGGCCGGCGAGAACCGGACATCGGGCGCGAATCGAGGCATATCGATCGGCCCACGGCCACCCAAGGCGCGGAGGTGGGGCTGGTCAGGCTTCCAGGGACTGCGCCACGACGCGGAGTGCGCGTCCCACCAGATCGGGCGCCGCCGCGTCCAGCCACCGATAACGGTCGTCGCGACCGAACCAGGAACGTTGCCGCCGGACGAACCGGCGGGTCCCGATCACGGTGCGCTCCTTGGCCTCGTCCTCGGTCAGCCGCCCGTCGAGGTGGTCGAGGATCTGCCGGTAACCCAGCGCCCGTGAGGCCGTCAGGCCGTCCCGCAGGCCCTCGGCCGTCAGGCTCTCCACCTCCGCGACCAGCCCGTCGCGCCACATCGACTCGACCCGGTCGGCGATACGACGGTCGAGTTCGGCGGGATCCCGGTCGACCGCGATGTGACACACCCGGTAGAGGGGCCGCGGGTTCGGCAGTGTCGCGGTGAACGAGCCCCGCAACCCCACCACCTCCAACGCCCGCACGATCCGGCGACCGTTGCCGGGGAGGATCGCCGCCGCCGCGGCCGGGTCGACGGCCCGCAACCGCTCGTGCAGCCGGGCCGGGCCCAGCTCCGCCAGCTCGGCCTCCAGGGCCGCCCGCAGTTCGGGGTCGGTTCCGGGGAAGTCCAGGTCGTCCACCGCGGCCTGGACGTACAGTCCCGACCCGCCGACCAGGACCGGTGTCCGTCCCGACGACAGCAGGGCGTCGATCCGTTCCCGCGCCAACCGCTGGTACTCGGCCGCCGTGGCGGTGTACGTCACGGGCCAGACGTCGAGCAGATGGTGGGGCACGCCGCGCCGCTGCTCCGGGGGGAGCTTCGCCGTTCCGATGTCCATACCGCGATAGAGCTGCATCGAGTCGGCGTTGACGACCTCGCCGTCCACCGCCTCGGCCACCGACAGCGACAGGTCCGACTTCCCGGCGGCCGTGGGCCCGGCGATGACCACGACCGGCCCAGGTAGGCTTTCGGCGTTGTCGGTACGGCCCATGTCGCGCTCCTCCTCGGGAAACGGCCGCCTCACGGCGCTCGGTGCTGCCGGTCACGGTGACCGTCTGGCGACCTCCGGTGGTGAACCGCCCACACCACACCGGTCACACGTCTCCATATGGTCACGGTTTGATCGCGGCCCACCCGGCGGGCACCGCCGTGACCAGCGCTTCCGCGAGGTTAGGGTGGATGTGCGGTTGGCGGCCCCCCGCTGATCACCGTAAGGTACCGGTAGGGAAACCAGGACAGGCAACTGGTCGGGCCACAGGCCCGGCGACACGACAGATCCGGCTAGGGAATAGGGAACGCCATGAGCGGTGAGAACCAGGAAGTGACACGGTTCGGCCGAATCGACTCCGACGGTACCGTCTTCGTCAAGACGGCGGCCGGCGAACGGGTTATCGGTTCGTGGCAGGCGGGGTCACCAGAGGAAGGCTTGGCCCACTTCGCGCGCCGGTTCGACGATCTCGTCACCGAGGTCGACCTGGTCGCCGCGCGCCTGAACGCCGGCAACGCCGACCCGCAGCACACCGCGGCGACGATCAAGAAGCTCCAGGCGTCACTCACCGACGCCCACGCGATCGGTGATCTCGACGGTCTCGCCGCGCGACTGGAGGAACTGGCCGAACGCGCCGCCGTCAAGGCCGACGAGGCCAAGGAGGCCAAGTCCGCCGCCCGCGCCGACGCCGTCGCCCGCAAGGAGGCCCTCGCCGCCGAGGCGGAGACGCTGGCCGAGAACTCCACGCAGTGGAAGGCCGCCGGGGACCGGTTGAAGGCCATCGCCGACGAGTGGAAGACCGTCCACGGCGCGGACCGGAAGACCGACCAGGCGCTGTGGCGTCGGTTCGCCGCCGCCCGCGACGCGTTCACCCGCCGCCGCGGCGCCCACTTCGCCTCCCTCGACTCCGAACGCAAGGTGATCGCGGTCCGCAAGGAGGAGCTGATCGCCGAGGCCGAGAAGCTGGCCGGCTCCACCGACTGGGCGGAGACCGCCGACCGGCTCAAGCGCCTGATGTCGGAGTGGAAGGACGCCGGGCGCGTCGCACCCGACGCCGAGCAGAAACTGTGGAAGCGGTTCCGCGCGGCACAGGACCGGTTCTTCTCGGCACGCAGTGAGGTGTTCTCGGCGCGTGACGCCGAGCAGAAGGAGAACCTCACGAAGAAGCGGGAGCTGTTGGCCACGGCCGAGGCGATCGACGTGGACGCCGACCCGCGTGCCGCCCAGCAGGCGTACCGGGAGATCCAGGCGCAGTGGGAGGAGATCGGCCACGTGCCCCGTGACGCCGCCGGTGGCCTGATGCGCCGCCTGCGTGCCGTCGACGACAAGATCCGTGCCGCCCTGGACGTGGCGTGGCGGCGCACGCCGATCGCGGAGAACCCGTTGCTGATGCAGATGCGGGAGCAGGTCGCCGAGGCGGAGGAGCGTCTGGAGCGCGCCAAGAACGACGGCGACGCCAAGCGGATCCGCAAGGCCGAGGACGCGCTGAACAGCAAGCGCCAGGTACTGCAGCTGGCCGAGAAGGCCCAGTGACCTGACCGACACGTGCACGGCCCGGAGGTCATCACGCCTCCGGGCCGTTCGCGTGCCGGGGGTGGGCTTCGCCGGTACGGCCGGTTAGGGTCGTAGTCACACGACGCCGCCGGTTCGCGGCGGCCCGTGCCGGGGTCGCGCGCGGCTGGATCGTCCTCCACCGCCCCGACTCACCCTGGTAGGACTCATGAGCAGCGAAGAGACCACTCGCCCCGCCCTCGCGCCCCACCCCGACGGAGACCCGCGCTTCATCGCCATGCGCACCGTGTTCAACTTCCGCGACCTCGGTGGCCTGCGTACCCGCGACGGCCGCACCGTCCGTAACGGACTCGTGTACCGCTCCGATCAGTTCGGCAACGCCTGCCCGGAGGACGTCGACCTGCTCGTCGACAAGGTCGGGCTCAAGACCGTGGTCGACCTGCGCCGCGGCAGCGAGATCGCCAACACCGGCGGGTTCGCCCCCGACCGGGGTGTGGACGTCGTCCACCTGGAACTCAGCCACATCCCGTGGGAAAGGTTCCGGCGCGACGTGACACGGGAACCCTCCCCCGTGCCGTTCCTGGTGCAGCGTTACACCGCCATGGCCGAATGCGGCGCGGAAGCCGTCCGGGGCACCCTCGAACTGATGTGCGGCGCGACGCCGCTGGTGTTCCACTGCATGGCGGGCAAGGACCGCACCGGCATCGTGGCGGGTGTGACCCTGGCGCTGCTCGGCGTGCCGGAGGCCGACATCGCCGCCGATTACGCGCTGACCGCCCAGGGCATGGGCAGGTACCGCGAGTGGCGGTTGTCCGAGGGCGCCGACGAGCACGACCAGTGGGGCATCCTGCCCGAGGCCGAGGCCATGCTCGGACTGCTGGAGAACATCGACACCCTGTTCGGCGGGATCGAGGAGTACGCCTACGCCATCGGCTTCCACGACGTGGAGCGGTTGAGGGAGAAGCTGCTCGACTGACCCACGCGGCCCGTCGGCGGGGCGACAAGGCGCGACGAAACGGGCGTATGCCGCATATCATGCACGGATGGGGGTACGCAGCCTGCCGTGGGACGGTGAGGACATCGGATGAGCCAGTCATTCGGCGCGATGTTCTCCGGGGACCTGACGATCGCCACGATCGTCGTCGACGCCGACCGCCGGATCAGCTACTTCGGCTCCGCGGCCGAGGAGCTGACCGGCTTTCGCCGCAGTGACGTCGTCGGGCGCGACATCCAGGTAATCCTGAGCACCGCCGCCGCGGACGGCAAGGACTACCCGATCGGCAAGCCGACCGGCCATCCCGAGGTGCACCAGATCCGGCGGGCCGACGGCAGTACCCGCGCCGTCATCACGTACCGGCATCCGATCCCGCAACCGAGCGGGCCGCCGGCCACCCTGGTGCTGGGCATCGACGTGGCCGAGAGCCGCGAGACCGAGATGGGCCTGGGGCTGCTGAACGCGTTCTTCCGACAGGCGACGTTCGGCTTCGCGATCCTCGACAACCAGCTCCGGTTCGTCGCGCTCAACGAGGCGCTGGCGAGGATCAACCGGCGCCCGGTCATCGACCATCTCGGCCGGCCGATCGAAGAGGTGATCGAGTCACCCGACATGGCGACCTACCGGGCGCTGCTGCGTGCCGTCATGGAGACGGGCGAACCGGTGCAGGACCTCCACATCCCCGGTCACCCCTCCACCGCCCCGGACGCCTCGACCGTGTGGGCGGTCTCCTGGTACCGGTTGACCGACACGCCCGGGCGGCCGTTCGGGCTGTGCGGTGTCGTCATGGACGTGACCGAGAGTCAACACCCCACGCTGGACGACGGGCGCAACCGGGACCGGCTGGCGTTGCTGAGCGCGGTCGGCGCGAAGGTCGGCAACACGCTGGACTTCCGCGAGACCGCCCAGGACCTCGCCGAGCTGCTGGTCACCGACTACGCCGACATCGTGATGGTCGACGTGGTCCACACCGTCATCTCCGGCGAGGAACCCGACGACTTCATCGACGAGGAGACCCTGGTGTCGCGGATCGGCGGTGCGGCGCGGGAGACCTCGACCCACACCGAGAAGATCCTCCGCGTCGCCAGCCCGCGCCGGGCCGCCGAGACCAACGCCTTCGCCCAGGTGCTGAACTCGAACCAGCCACAACTGTCCAACGATCCGCTGCTCTCGGAGTCGATGGCGCTCACCGGCGAACGCCGCGACGCCGCCGACGCCGCGGGGCTGGCGTCCGTCATCGTCGCACCGTTGCGCGCCCGGGACGTCACTCTCGGGGTGTTGACCTGCATCCGGCTGGTCGGCAGGGGGCCGTACGACGACGACGACCTCCTGCTCGTCCAGGAGATCGCCAACCGGACCGCGCTCAGCATCGACAACTCCCGGCTGTACCGCGACGAGAAGCAGGCCGCGCTGACCCTGCAACTGAGTCTGCTGCCGCAGCGTCTCCCCGACCTGGCCGAGGCACGCCTGACCTATCGGTACCAGCCGAACCGGGCCAACCTGCGGGCCGCCGGCGACTGGTTCGACACCGTGGTGCTTCCGGGTAGACGGATCGCGATGGTGGTGGGCGACGTCGCCGGCCACGGCATCCACTCCGCCGCCGCCATGGGCCACTACCGCACGGCGGTGCGCAGTCTCGCCTCCATCGGCCTGGATCCGGCGATGCTGCTGACGAGACTCAACGACCTGGCGATGGACTTCAGCGGTGACGTCACCGCGACCTGCGTGTACGTGTTGTACGACCCGGTCGAGCACTGGTGCGCGATGGCGAGCGCGGGCCATCCCCCGCCGGTCCTCTCACTACCTGACCAGCCGCCGCAGGCGAAGGAGATCGCGGGCGGTCCGCTGCTGGGCGCCCTGCCGGGCGCCGAGTACCAGTCGACGGCGATGGCGACTCCCCCGGGAACCCGGTTGCTGTTGTACACCGACGGCCTGGTGGAGAGCCGTTCCACCAAGTTCGACGAGGGCGTGGAGCACCTGGTGCGGTTGATGCGCACCAGGCGCCCGGCCGGTGAGCTGTGCGACCAGTTGATGGCCGAGTCCCCCAGCAGCGAGGACGACCGGACGGTACTGCTGGCCGAGTTCAAGGGGCTCAGCCCCCACCTCCGGCCGCCGCGCGCCGCCGGTCAGTGACCGCCGCAGCAGGCGCCGCCGTCGTCGGTGGGCGGCGGCCCCACCGGCAGGCCCACGCCCGGCATCCCGAGAGACACGCCGGGCAGCTTCGGCCGGTTCCCGGCCTCCCACGCGTCGCCGGCGGCCGTGAATCGGTGATCGGTGGGCAGGTCGTCGGCGATGAGGTGGTGGGGCGCGGCCTGTGTTATCACGGTGGTGACCACGTCACCGGGACGCACCGACATGCCGGAGGCGTCGAAGTGGACCAGCCGGCCGTCGCGCGCCCGACCCGACATGCGGCCGGTGGCGGAGTCCTTGCGGCCCTCTCCGACCGACACCAGGACCTCGACCTCACGGCCGATCAGTCGCCGGTTCTCGGCCCAGGAGATCTCCTCCTGCACCGCGATGAGCCTCTCGTACCGGTCCTTGACGACGGCCTTGGGAACCTGGTCGGGCATCGTGGCGGCGGGCGTGCCGGGGCGGATGGAGTACTGGAACGTGAACGCGGAGGAGAACCGGGCGCGCCGTACCACGTCCAGGGTGGCCTGGAAGTCCTCCTCGGTCTCACCGGGGAACCCCACGATGATGTCGGTGGTGATGGCGGCGTCGGGCATCGCCGCGCGGACCTTGTCGATGATCCCGAGGTACCGGTCCTGGCGGTAGGAGCGCCGCATCGCCTTGAGGACCCGGTCGGAACCGGACTGCAACGGCATGTGGAGCTGATGGCAGACGTTGGGGGTCTCCGCCATGGCGGCGATGACGTCGTCGGTGAAGTCCTTCGGGTGGGGGCTGGTGAACCGGACCCGTTCCAGTCCCTCGATGTCGCCGCAGGCGCGCAGCAACTTGCCGAAGGCGAGCCGGTCGCCGAACTCGACGCCGTAGGAGTTGACGTTCTGCCCCAGTAGCGTGACCTCGCTGACGCCCTGATCCACCAGCGCGCGCACCTCGGCCAGGATCTCGCCGGGGCGGCGGTCCTTCTCCTTGCCGCGCAGGCTGGGGACGATGCAGAACGTGCAGGTGTTGTTGCAGCCCACCGAGATCGACACCCAACCCGCGTAGGTGGACTCGCGCCTGGTCGGCAGCGTGGAGGGGAAGACCTCCAGGGACTCCAGGATCTCCACCTCGGCGCGCGCGTTGTGCCGGGCGCGTTCCAGCAGGACCGGCAGCGACCCGATGTTGTGCGTGCCGAACACCACGTCCACCCACGGCGCACGGGACACGATGTCGCCCCGGTCCTTCTGGGCGAGGCAACCGCCGACGGCGATCTGCATGCCCGGGTTGGCGTCCTTGACCGGCCGCAGGTGGCCGAGGTTTCCGTACAGGCGGTTGTCCGCGTTCTCCCGGACGGCGCAGGTGTTGAACACGACGACGTCCGGCTGGGTGTCCTCGGCGGCGGCGACGTAGCCGGCGTCCTCCAGGAGTCCACCGATCCGCTCGGAGTCGTGGACGTTCATCTGGCAGCCGTACGTGGTCACGCGGTATGTGCGCGAACCGGACCGGGTGGGTGTGGTGGTGGTAGGCATAGCGGATCCAGCCTAGCCCCGACCCTCGCCGCCGGTGCAGGCGAGTTGGCCCGAGGTGTCAGGCGGTGGCGGCCCGTGCCCCGGTCTCGACGGCCCGGGCGTACGCGTACATGGCCAGGCGTTGGGCCAGGGGTACCACCGGTCCGGCGAGTCTGGTGAACCAGCGCGCGGGGCGGCTGTAGGCGATGACGGTGAACCAGACGGTGCCGTCGGGGTCGCGAGACACCGTGAAGCTCTCCTCGCCGGCCTCGGGGTGTCCCGGCAGGGTGCCGTAGCCGAAGCCGATCCGGTCGGGTTCGGTGACGGTCCACACCACCCGGCACGGCGCCCGCAGCGGCCCCAGCCGGCAGACCACCGACACGCCGGGCTCGGCGCGGGGTGCGTCCGCGCGGGGGCGCAACCCCGCCCGCCGGTGCATCTCCCAGGTCATGACCACCTCGGCGGCGGCCTCGAAGTCGCCGCGGAGCCGCGCGCGGTGACTCAGCCGGCGCAGTCCCGGGGCGGGCCGGTCGGAGCGGGTGACACCGACCGGCGTGTAGGTGTAGTCCACAGCGGAAGGGTATCGGGTCACGGCCGGATCGGATCTGCGCCGGGTTGAGTCGACCCGACTCAACTACGAGCGGCGGGGCGGAGTAGTCTCGACCGCCGTCCCTCCCGTGAAGGTGCGCCGATGACCTCTCAGCCCCGTGGCCTGCTGCGCCGCCACGCCGACTTCCGTCGCCTGTGGCTCGCCGACGCGCTCAGCGCCGTGGGGACCCGGATCGGCATGCTCGCACTGCCGATGCTCGCGCTCCTCCACCTCGACGCCACCGCCTTCGAGGTCGCGCTGCTCCACACGCTGGAGACCCTCGGGTCCCTTCTGCTCGGCCTGCTCGCCGGGGCGTGGATCGACCGGATGCGCTGCCGCCCCGTCATGATCGGCACCGACATCGCCCGGTTCGCGCTGGTCGCCTCCATTCCGGCGGCGGCGTTCCTCGGAGTCCTGACGATGACCCAGTTGTACGTCGTCGCCTTCGTCACCGGGATCGCCACCGTCTTCTTCACCGTCGCGGCGACCACCTACCTCCCCCGCCTCGTCGCCGACGGCGACCTCGTCTCGGCCAACGCGAAACTGGCCACCAACACCTCGGTCGCCGCCGTTCTGGCCAACGGGGCCGGCGGGCTGCTCATCCAGGCCCTCACGGCACCGGTGGCCCTCGCGATCGACGCGGCCGGTTACCTCTGGTCGGCCGTGTGGCTGCGCCGGATCCGTCACCGCGAACAGCCGCCCACGGTGGAACGCCGTCACCTGGGCCGCGACGTCGTCGAGGGGCTGCGGTTCGTCGCCTCCCAGCCGGTGCTGCGGGCGTTGGCCGGATACTCCGCCTGCACCATGCTGTTCCAGTCCATGCACGCGGCGGTGACGGTCGTGTTCCTCGTCGAGTGGATCGGCCTGGGACCGGCCGCCGTCGGGCTCGTCGGCATGTCGGGACTACTGGGAGCGCTCGTCGCCGGGCCGCTCACGCACCGTCTCGCCGCCCGGTTCGGCGGGGCACGGGTCCTGTGCGCGGCCGCCGCCTGCTACGCGGTGGGTTTCGCGATGACCCCGCTGACCCGCCCCGGCTGGGAGACCGCGTGGTGGATCACCGGGAACCTGCTGCTGTGCGCGGCCATCGTCACCAACCACATCCTGTCGGTGACCACGCGGCAGTTGATGTGCCCGCCCGGGCTCCACGGCCGGGTCGGCGCCACGATGAACTTCATGATCTGGGGTGTGATGCCGATCGGCAGCCTTCTGGGCGGAGTCGTGGCGACCCTCACCGACGTGCGCGTCACGCTGTGGATCGTCGCGGCCGGTGTCACGGTGTCCGCCCTGTGGATCGTGGCCTCACCGCTTCGCACGCTGCGCGCCCTGCCCGCCACCCGCCAAGTCACGGCGGCCTAACCGGAGGACTCACCCGCCCGCAACGGCCGCCGCCCCGCGAAACCCAGTTCACTGCGGTGGTACCACGCCAGGTCGGTCTCACCCTCCACCCAGCACAGTCGCACGTCCATGCCCTCCCACCGGGACGGGAAGTCGATCAGCAGCGGCGCGATCCCCTTGACCTCGATGCCGTGGGAGGCGAACCACGAGATCGCCTCGTTCAGGTGCGCCTCCAACGCCTTCGCCTCGGCGATGCCACCGGCGTGGGAGTCGTCCTCCGTGTTGATCGCCAAGGCGAGTTCGGCCAGGTCGGCCCGCATCCGCACGATGAGCCCGGCCCGCTCCAGGACCTCCGGCATCAGGTCCCGGGCCTCCTCCAGGGTGAAGACACGCTCGGTGCCGCCGAAACCCAACTCGTCGTCCAACTCCATCGGCCTACCCTCTCACCTCATCGGTGCGCCACACCGGGGATCCCCGGGAATCCCCGGGAACGGCCGGTTACCCATTCCTCCCGGACGCCATCCGGGCCGGCCCGGCAGGCTCTAATCTGCACACACCGGCACGGGAGGGGGATCCGGTGGGCGACGACACGACGGCGCGACCGGACGGCGGCACACAGGAGAGCGTCGGCACGGTCCTGCTGGCGGGTGCCATGAACCTGTCGATAGCCGTGGCCAAGGCCGTCGCCGGGGTGTTCAGCGGCTCGGCCGCGATGCTGTCGGAGTCGGCCCACTCGGTGGCCGACACCGCGACCGAGGTGTTCCTGTTCGTCGCGTTGCGGCGGGGCGCCCGCCGACCCGACTCCCGCCATCCCCTCGGGTACGGCCGCGAGGCGTACTTCTGGGCGTTCCTGGCGGCGACCTTCACCTTCGTCATCGGAGGCGGCTTCTCCATCACCCACGGCGTCGGGGAGATCCTCGGCGCCGAGGCCCCCGGCGACTACCTGGTGTCCTATCTGGTGCTGGGCGTGTCCTTCGTCCTGGAGGCGATCTCCCTGATCCGGGCGGTGCGGCAGTCCCGGCGCTCGGCGCGGCGGTGGCGCACCGACATGGTCACCTACCTGCGGCACACCCCGGACACGACCGTCAAGGCGGTGGTCCTGGAGGACACCGCCGCCCTGATCGGCCTGGTCCTCGCCGCGGCCGGCCTGGCGCTCACCGAGATCACCGGCGACGCCCGTTACGACGGCGTCGCGTCGGTGCTGATCGGGCTGCTGCTGATCGCCGTCGCGATCGTCCTGGCCGCCGCCAACACCTCGCTGCTGATAGGCCAGGCGGTGCCTCCCCGGCTCCAGAGCATGGTGCGCGACGAACTGCTCGCCACCGACACGGTTCGCGCAGTGGACGAGCTCTACATCCTCCACCTGGGACCGGACTCCATATTCGTCGCGGCGAAGGTCGACTTCACCGACACCGCGACGGGCGCCGCCATCGAGGCGGCCTCCGACGCCGCCGAGAACCGGTTGCGGGAACGCATCCCGTCCATCGACTACGTGTTCCTCGACCCGTCCCCGGGGCCGAACCGGCCACGGTGACCGCCGGACACGAGGGCAAACGGCGCAATCCCCGGCCCCCGGCCACTACCATCGCCGAAACAGGCGGGCAGCCGGCCGCTAAAGTGCACAATCCACACGCGGCCACACCGGCGGCCCACCAACGGCTACCTCGGGAGAACAGACCATGGCAGACCACGCCAGGCTCGCACACGGCGACACCCGACTCGACCTGCCCGTACGGGAGGCGACGGAGGGACCCGGCGGCTACGACGTCAGCGGCCTGCTCGGCAAGACCGGACACGTCACACTCGACGTCGGCTTCGTCAACACCGCGGCGTGCGAATCCGCCATCACCTACATCGACGGCGACGCCGGCATCCTGCGCTATCGCGGGTACCCGATCGAACAACTCGCCGAGAAGTCCACCTTCATCGAGGTGTCGTACCTGCTCATCTACGGCGAGCTGCCGACCGCCCGGCAACTGTCGGAGTTCTCGGGGCGGTTGCGCATCCACACACTCGTCCACGAGGAGATGCGCCGCTTCTTCGACGGCTTCCCCCGCGACGCGCACCCGATGGCGGTGTTGTCCTCCGGTGTCAGCGCACTGTCCACCTTCTACCAGGACAGCCTCGACCCGTTCGACGACGACCACGTCGAGGCGTCCACCGTCAGGCTGCTCGCCAAGGTGCCCACGATCGCCGCGTACGCGTACAAGAAGTCGATCGGCATGCCGCCGATGTACCCCGACAACTCCCTCGACTACGTCGAGAACTTCCTCCGGATGACGTTCGGCATGCCCACCACGCCGTACGAGGTCGACCCCGAGATCGCCAGGGTCCTCGATCTGCTGTTCATACTGCACGCCGACCACGAGCAGAACTGCTCGACGTCGACGGTGCGGATGGTCGGTTCCAGCCACGCCAACCTGTTCGCCTCCGTGTCCGCCGGGGTCAACGCCCTGTTCGGACCGCTCCACGGTGGTGCCAACAGCGCGGTGCTGCGCATGTTGTCCGGCATCCGGGCCGACGGCGGCGACATCCCCGCTTTCGTGCGGCGGGTGAAGGACAAGGCCGACGGGGTGCGGCTCATGGGCTTCGGACACCGGGTCTACAAGAACTACGACCCCCGCGCCGCCCTGGTCAAGGAGGCCGCCCGCCGGGTCATCGACCGGATGGAGCGGCCCGATCCACTGCTCGACCTGGCGATGCAACTGGAGGAGATCGCGCTGGCCGACGACTACTTCATCGAGCGCAGGTTGTACCCCAACGTCGACTTCTACACCGGCCTCATCTACAAGGCGATGGGCTTCCCGACCCCCATGTTCACCGTGCTGTTCGCATTGGGACGGCTGCCCGGCTGGATCGCCCAGTGGCGGGAGATGATCGCCGACCCGGCCACGAAGATCGGGCGCCCGCGCCAGATCTACACCGGCGCCACCTCGCGTGACTACCTGCCGGTGGACCGGCGCTGACCACGGGCGGAGGCCGACCGGTCGACGGCACGGTACAGCGGCGGTTGCAGCCGGGTGGCCGTGCCCCGGCGGAACAGCGCCGCCGGTCGGCCGCCGTCACGGGTCGTCGACTCCCCGGTCGCGACCAGGAAGTCGGGGATGCGGGTGACCTTCCGGTGGAAGTTGCCGGGATCGAGGGTCTCGCCCCACACGATCTCGTACACCCGCCGCAACTGGGAGATCGTGAACTCCGGCGGGCAGAACGCCGCCGCGACGGTGGTGTGTTCCAACATGCGCCTGGCGTGTTCGACCGCGTCCTCGACGATCGTCCGGTGGTCGAAGGCGGTGCCGGTGCCGCCCGCCAGGACCTCGGCCACCGGTAGCCAGCCCACGTCGGCGGCGTCGCCTCCGGCGGTGGCCGTGGGTGGACTGGGCACCAGGGCGAGGTAGGCGATGCTCACGACCCTGCCGCGCGGATCCCGGCCGGGCGCGCCGTAGCCGCGGAACTGCTCCAGATGCACCTCCCCGGGGCGCAGCCCGGTCTCCTCCCGCAGTTCACGTGCCGCCGCGTCGTCGAGGTCCTCGTCGGCCTCCAGGAATCCGCCGGGCAGTGCCCACTCCCCCTGGTACGGCGGGTTGGCCCGGCGGACTAGGAGTACGACGAGTTCGTCGGCGGGCACGGTCAGGATCACCGTGTCCACGGCGACCGACGCGGTCGGTGGTGCGGTGTGGTCGTGGGACATGCATCCTCACCTCCGGCCCGGGAAAAACGGCGATCGGGTGGCCATCGCACCCACCGCTTTACTGTAGGCATGACATTAACAGTCGGGAGGTCGTATGGGAAGCCGTCGCGGACGCCGCACCGCCGTTCTCCGGCCCGGGAACACCGCTGGACGGACACGATGTCGGGATCCGACACCCGCCGCGCCTCAGACGGTGCCGTCCTCGATCATCGCGTCCGGATCGATCTGCTCGGCCAGCTCGGCCATGGCCGAATCACGTTCGGCCATCACCTCCTTGACCACCCCCACCGCAACGCCCGCCGGGTAACCCTTGCGGGCCAGCATCCCCACCAGGCGGCGGAACACCGCCTCCGGCGGCACCGCGCCCATGCCCCGCAGGCGCCGCGCCGCCAGTTCACGGGCGGCGGCCCGTTCGTCGTCCTCGTCGAGCTGCTCCAACGCCTCGTCGACCAGTTCGGTGTCGACGCCTTTGCGGCGCAGCTCGTTCGACAGTGCGCGCCGCGACAGCTTCCGGCTGCGGTGCCTGCTCGACACCCACGCCCGGGCGAACGCCGCGTCGTCGACCATGCCGACGTCCCGGTAACGATCGAGCACGTCACCGATCACGTCGTCGGAGACACCCCGTTTCGCCAACGCGTCGGCGAGTTCGATGTAAGTGCGGGGCCGCACCGCCAGCAGGCGCAGGCAGATCTGCCTGGCCTGCTCGGCGGGATCACGTGTCTCGTCCATCCGGCGGATCAGAAGTCGACCGGCGGCTCTTCGACCTCGACGGTGGACGCGTCCTGCGCCTGGCTGCCGACGCCGAGCTTCTCCTTGATCTTCTTCTCGATCTCGTTGGCCAGGTCGGGGTTCTCCTTCAGGAACGCCCTGACCTTCTCCTTGCCCTGACCGAGCTGGTCGCCCTCGTAGGTGTACCAGGCGCCCGACTTGCGGACGATGCCCTGCTCCACGCCCACGTCGATGAGCGAGCCCTCACGGCTGATGCCCTGCCCGTACAGGATGTCGAACTCCGCCTGCCGGAAGGGGCTGCTGACCTTGTTCTTGACGACCTTGACGCGCGTGCGGTTACCGACCGCCTCGCCGGCGTCCTTCATGGTCTCGATCCGGCGGATGTCCAACCGGACCGACGCGTAGAACTTCAACGCCCGCCCACCCGAGGTGGTCTCGGGACTGCCGAACATGACGCCGACCTTCTCGCGGAGCTGGTTGATGAAGATCGCGGTGGTGCCGGAGTTGTTGAGGCCACCGGTGATCTTCCGCAGCGCCTGGCTCATCAGGCGGGCCTGGAGACCCACGTGGCTGTCACCCATCTCGCCCTCGATCTCGGCGCGCGGCACCAGCGCGGCCACCGAGTCGATGACGATCAGGTCGACCGCGCCGGAGCGGATCAACATGTCGGTGATCTCGAGCGCCTGCTCACCGGTGTCGGGCTGCGACACGAGCAGGGCGTCGGTGTCCACGCCGAGCGCCTTGGCGTACTCCGGGTCCAACGCGTGCTCGGCGTCCACGATGGCCACGATGCCGCCGTCGGCCTGCGCGTTCGCGATGGCGTGCAGCGCAAGGGTCGTCTTACCGCTCGACTCCGGGCCGTAGATCTCGATGATGCGGCCCCGGGGCAGGCCGCCGATGCCGAGTGCCACGTCCAGGGCGATGGAACCGGTCGGGATGGCCCGCACGTCGGACTTGGGCCGTTCGCCCAGGCGCATCACGGCGCCCTTGCCGAACTGCTTGTCGATCTGCGCCAGCGCGAGATCCAGCGCCTTGGCTTTGTCTGGTGCGGCCATGCCCGCCCCTCCCGTGGTGGTGGTCTTCTTGCTGGGTGTCTTAGCCATGCCGGTCACGTTAGACCGCGGGTGCGACATGCCCCGGGTGACGTCACCGGGCCGGCGATCGAACATCACCCTACCCGAACTAACGTTCTAATCGCGGCCAGGTGACGGCCCGGTCATCGCCGGATCCTCGCCGGGACGCGGTCGCCGTATGCACGGCACACGGCCATCCAGACCTCCTTGGCGTCGGTGTCGCGCAACGCCTCGTTGACGCTGCGCCCGTCGAGTTCGGGGAGCACCTGGTCCTGCGCGACGCTGGAGGCGTACTCCTCGCCGAAGGTCTCGCGCATGTTCTCCCAGAAGTCGGTGAGCCTCATGATGTACCTCCCTTTCCGGTGTCCCGGGCTCTCCAGACCAGGACGGTGACCGGTAGCACGGTGATCGCCGCCAGGAGTGCCAGCCACGGATACCCCGCCAGTTCGACGACGAACCCCGACAGGGCGCCCGCCAACGCACCCGCGATACCCATCGTCAGGTCGGAGAGCCCCTGCAGGCCCGGACGCCGATCGGTCGGGACGGCGCCGGTCAACATCGCCGAACCCGCGACCATCGTGCACGACCAGCCGAGTCCCAACAGGACCAGACCCACGGCCAGGCGGGTGTGGTCGTGCCCCGCGGTGCCCGCGGTGGCGCAGGCGGCGACCAGCAGCGCGATGCCCAGCAGGATGACCGGCCGCTGTCCCCACCGGTCCGCCAGCAGCCCCGCCACCGGGGACAGGGCGTACATCCCGGCGATGTGGAGGCTGAGGACGACGCCCACGACGGTGGTGACCTGGTCGGGGTCGGTCATCCCGTGCTTGATGTGGATCGGGGTCATCGCCATGACCGCGACCATGACGAGGTGTCCCAGCGCGACGGCGAGCACGCCGAGCCGGGCGGTGCGGTTGCGCCTGAACTCACGCCAGCCCTGTCCGACGCTGGCCCTGGGGGCGGCCTCCCCGGTGTCGGTCAGGCTCCTGGCGATCCGGAGCGGGTCCGGCCGCAGGAAGGTCCACAGCAGTACGGCTGCCAGTGCGAAGCCGACGGCGCTGGCGAGGAAGGGGCCGGCGTACCGGGGACCGCTCAACTGCTCGCGCAGCGTGTCGTCGGCCAGGGGGGCGAGGCTGGGGCCGGTGACGGCGCCGATAGTGGTGGCCCATACGACGATCGAGAGTTGCCGGGCGCGGCGGGCGGGTGCGGCGAGGTCGGCGGCGGCGTACCGGGCCTGGAGGTTGGCCGCGGTACCGCCGCCGAGCAGGAACATGCCGACGAACGCCAGCGGCGCCGAGCGCAGGTAGAGGGCGCCCGCGACCAGGAGTGCGCCGACGACGCCGCTGGCGTAGGCGAGGACGAGTCCGTGGCGGCGGCCGCGTGCGCCGGTGACCCGGACGATCGGGATCGCCAACAGTGCGCCTCCGATGACGGCGCTGCTCTGGCCGAGTCCGGCGAGTGCGGAGGTGCCGGTGAGGTCTTCGAGGAGTAGCGCACCGACGGCGATGCCGACGGCGACACCGACGCCGCCGAGGATCTGGGTGACGAACAGCAGGGTCAACGTGCGGGTCTGGATGCGGGCGACGTCGGGGGGTGGGTATGTGGGGGTCACTGGGTTTCCTATGCGCGGCTGCGGTGGGGTCGGAGTCCGGCGGCGATCGCGTCGGCGAGGTCGCCGAGCCGGTGGTCGGGCAGGTTCGTGACGGTCACGCGGACGCCGGGTGGCGACTGTAGTCGGTGGGCGGCTCCGGCGGCGACAGCGTAACCGCGATCGCGGAGGGCGGTGACGGTGGTGGTTTCGTCGGTGACCGGGATCCAGACGTTCAGGCCGCTGTCGCCGATCGCGGGCACGCCCCGGGCGGCCAGGGCGGCGATGAGCGCCTGCCTGCGGTCGCGGTAGGTGCGCGAGGCGTTCCGGATGGTCCGGGCGGCGGCGGGGTCGTTCATCAGGGCGGCCACCACCTGTTGCAGGACCGTGGAGACCCAGCCGGAGCCGAGCCGCATCCGCCCCTCCAACCGGGTGACGGTGTCGTGGTCTCCGCAGGCGACGGCCAGTCGCAGGTCCGGGCCGTACGGCTTCGACACCGAACGCAGGAACAGCCAGTGCGTGGCGGCGTCGGCCACGGGGTGGAGTGGCCGGGTGGAGAGTTCCGCCCAGTGGTCGTCCTCGATGACGAGGGTGTCGGGGTGTCGTTCGAGCAGCGCCCGCAGCCGGAGTGCCCGTGCGGCGGAGATGTCGGCGCCGGTGGGGTTGTGGGCTCGGCTGGTGAGGATCACCGCGCGGGCGCCGCCGCGTAGTGCGTCGGCGAGCCCCTCGGCGGTGGGTCCCTCGCGGTCGACGGGCATCGGGTACGGGTGCATGCCGAGCGCGGCGACGAGGTCGCGGAGGTTGGCCCAGCACGGGTCCTCGATCCCGACGGCGTCGCCGGGTCGCAGGTGGGCGGACAGTACCCGGTCGATCCCGTCGAGTGCGCCACCGGTGACGGTGAGGGCTCCGGTCACACCGTCGCGGGCGAGGCGGTCGCGCGCGATGTCGAGCAGTCCGGGACACGGGCCGGCGTCGGCGTAACCGCCGGGTGCGGGGTGCACGGCGGCGAGTGCGGCGGTGAGGTCGGGCAGGAGGGACGGATCGGGTTCGCCGTTGGAGAGGTCGAGTGTTCCGGCGGGCAGTGGTTGGGGGCCGCGGTGGAGCAGCGCGGAGCGGTGCCGGACCCGGGTGCCGTGCCGTCCGGCGGTCTCGATGACACCGCGTTGCCGCAGCGTGCGGTAGGCGTTGGCGACGGTGGCGGTGGCGACGCCCAGTTCGGCGGCGAGCCGTCGCACGGGTGGGAGGGCGGCGCCGGGCAGCAGGTGGCCGTCCCGGACGCCGGCCTCGACGCTGGCGGTTATGTCGGCGGCGCCCGCACCGGTGATCTGATAATGTTCTGCCACAGTCACAGGATTGTACTAGCACAATGTTCGGAACGAGTACCGGGATGTCCCATGGCCTTCACCCCCACCGCCCGCACGACGTCGCTGCGTTCGCCCGAGAAACTGCGTTACGACCGCGAACTCGCCTACTCGATCCTGGACGCCGCGCTGATCTGCCACGTCGGCTATCAGTTCGACGACGGTCCGCGAGTCCTGCCGACGGCGTACTGCCGCATCGACGACACCCTCTACATCCACGGTTCCACGGGAAGCCGGGCGTTCCTGTCCGGTCGCGACGGCATCGACGTGTGCGTGACGGTCACCATCCACGACGGGATCGTGTTCAGTCGCTCCTGGTTCCACCACTCGGTCAACTACCGCTGCGTCATGGCACACGGGCGCGCCGAACCGGTCACCGACCCGGAGGAACGGCTGCGGGCGTTGGCGGGGCTCGTCGACGCCCTCGCGCCGGGCCGTTCGGGCGACAGCCGCCCGCCCACCGCCAAGGAGCTGGCACAGACGGCCGTCTTGGCGCTGCCGTTGACGGAGGTGTCGGTGAAGGTGCGTACCGGCGGACCGAACGAGGACCCCGCCGACACCGGGCTGCCGTACTGGGCGGGTGAACTGCCGCTGCCGGTGGTGGCGGGCCGCCCGGTTCCCGACGAGTTCTGCACCGAACCGGCGCCTTCGTACCTGATGCGCTGACCGTCCGTCCACATTCCGGGCGGTCGGTGGCCGTCCACCGGATCACGAGCCACACTCGGTCTCGTCGCTCGTCTCGTGAGGAGTTTCGCGTGTTGGGAGTCACCGACCTGTGGGCGTACGTCATCGCCACGGTGCTGGTCATCCTGTTGCCGGGGCCGAATTCGCTGTACGTGTTGTCGGTGTCGGCCCGTCGTGGTGTCCGGGACGGATACCGCGCCGCCGGCGGCGTGTTCCTCGGCGACACCATCCTGATGATCGCCTCGGCCGCCGGAGTCGCCTCGCTCCTTCAGGCGTCGCCGGTGTTGTTCGACGTCATCCGGTGGGCGGGCGTGGCGTACCTCGGCTATCTGGGCGTCATGCTGCTGCGCGACGGGGTGCGCACCTGGCGGGACCGCCACACCGAGGTCGTCGTGGAGGACACGGCCCCGGTGACGACCGGTGAACGGCCGTTCCGGCGGGCACTGGTCGCCAGCCTGCTCAACCCCAAGGCGATCCTGTTCTTCGTGGCGTTCTTCGTGCAGTTCGTGGACCCGTCGTACCCGTATCCGGCGGTGAGTTTCGCGCTGCTGGGCGTCATCGTCCAGGTGTGCAGCTTCGGTTACCTCACCGCGTTGATCTTCAGCGGGAACGCGCTGGCGACGGCGTTCCGGCGGCGCAAGGCCCTGGCGTCACTCGGCACCGGCGCGGTGGGCGCCGTCATGATCGGTTTCGCGGCACGGTTGTCCACCGGGGTCTGACTGCTCAACCCGGTTGCGGCACCGGTCGGCTCCGGGCGCGCAGCGAGGCCGCGGTGAACGCCGCCAGGCAGAGCGCGCACAGGACTGCGGGCAACCAGAACAGGCCGGGCAGTCCCAGGCCCGCGACGGCGACGGCGCCGAGGAGTCCGCTCACCGGTTTGGCGGCGGTCTGCGCGCTGAAGAAGGCGGCCGAGGCGGTGCCGGGGCGTCCCGGTACCAGTCGTTGCGCGTAACTCAGCCCGAGTGCGATGGTCGCCGCGAACAGGAACACCTGGAAGACGTGGAACACCACCACCTGCCACAACTGCGTGCTGGTCGCGAGGACGGCGTATCCGCACACCCCCACGGCCAGGGCGACGGCGATGATCCGCCGGATCCCGAACCGGTCGGCGGCCATGCCCACGAGTGGGAACACCACGACCTCCGCGCCCGCCACCGCCGCGATGAGGACACCGAACACGAACGTGCTGTGGTGCAGTTCCTCCACGACGTACACCGGCAGGTAGACACCGCGCAACATGTCCCCCACGATGACCAGGCAGGTGCCCACTGCGAAGAGCGTGAGCGGCAGGTTGCCGCCGCCGCGGGACCGGGGACCGGCCGTCGTGGCGGCGGGCCTGGTCGAGTCGAGGAACAGTGCCAGTATCGCGACGCCCGCGTACGCGACCGCCGCGACCGCGAAGGCGGCGCGGATTCCCGCGACCGAGGCCAGGGCGGTGCTCAACACTGGGCCGATCATGAAACCGAAGGAGTAGCCGCCGCGAAGCGTGGAGTTCACCGTGGACGGCCTGGGTTCGTCGCGCGCGGCCATGACGTCGGCGAGACCGGCGAATATCTGGGCGTTGAGGACCCCGTAGGGGGCCGACAGGAGGGCGGCGTACACCAGTAGGGCGAGCCAGAACACGTCGGTGAAGCCGACCAGCGCCCATCCGGTGGCCATGACGGCCGCCGAGGCGCACATGACGGGTATGCGGCTGCGCCACCGGTCGGATCGGCGGCCGATGACGAGGTTGACGGCCACGCCCAGCAGTCCGGCCACAGTGGTCATGGCCGCCTCCTCCAGTGAGGCACCGAGCTCCTGGATGAGGAACAGTGACATCAGTGGCATCCCGGCGGATCCGGACATACCGGTGAGCACGAGAACGAAGGCGTACCAACGGTATGGGCGATCGGCGAGGAGTCCTCGCATGGTGGTGGGCAAGGGGCCTCCCGGGAGCGGGAGTGGATGCTACCGCAGGTCGGCAAGCGCCTGCCGCCGCGCGACCCGGCCGGCGGGAGACCCCGCTATCCTGGTCCGGCACTTCGCGCCGGACCGGAGGGAACCCCCATGGCGGAACTGGTGTTGGGCCCGGTGCTTCGTCACGTCGACCAGACCTCGGCGACGATCTGGGTGGAGACCGACCGGCCGTGCCGGGTGACCGTGTCGGGGCACGAGGCCGACACGTTCACGGTGCACGGGCACCACTACGCCCTCGTCGACGTCACCGGCCTGTCGCCCGGTTCGACGACCGTCTACGGCGTCGATCTCGACGGCCGGACCGTCTGGCCGGTCGAAGGCGCCTCGGTGCCGCCCAGTGTGATCCGCACCCTGCACGACGGTCCGGGCACCCGGCGGCTGCTGTTCGGATCCTGCCGCACCAGCGTTCCGCACGAACCGGCGTACGTCCTCACCCACGGCGTGGACATGCTGCGTGCCTACGCGCTGCAGATGCGGCGGCCGGAGGCGGCGCCGTGGCCGGACTCCCTCGCCCTGCTGGGCGACCAGGTCTACGCAGACGAGCCCCCCGAGGCGGTCCGCCGGTTCATCCGGGAACGGCGTGACGTCACCGAACCGCCCGGTCACGAGGTCCTCGACTTCGAGGAGTACGCCGAGCTGTACCGGGTGGCGTGGAGTGACCCGGAGGTGCGGTGGCTCATGTCCACGGTGCCGGTGATGATGATCTTCGACGACCACGACCTGCGCGACGACTGGAACACCTCGCAGACGTGGCAGGACGAGATGCGCACCGAGTCCTGGTGGCGGCGCCGGGTGACGGCCGGGATCGGCGCGTACTGGGTGTACCAGCACGCCGGCAACCTCTCGCCCGCCGAGCGCGCCGCCGACCCGATGATGCGGTTGCTCGGCCCCACCGGGGACCACGGTGACGAACTGGACCGGTTCGCGTGGGAGTGCGATCAGGACCCGTCCGGGTACCGGTGGAGTTACCTACGGGACTTCGGCGACTCCAGGCTGATCATGCTGGACTCCCGGTGCGCCCGGACCCTGACGCCCGGTGACCGCCGCATGATCGACGACGCCGAGTGGGAGTGGTTCGTCGACGCCACCCGGGGCGAGTTCTCCCACCTGTTCGTCGGCTCCTCGTTGCCGGTACTGCTTCCCAGCGGCGTCCACTACGTGGAGAGCTGGAACGAGGCGCTCAGCGACGGGGTGTGGGGGCGACGCGCGGCACGTTTCGCCGAGTGGCTGCGCCAGACCATCGACCTGGAGCACTGGAGCGCGTTCCGCCGCAGCTTCGACGACATGGCGGCCCTGGTGACGGCGATCATCCGGGGTGAACACGGCACGCCGCCGGCCAACATCGTGTTCCTGTCGGGCGACGTCCACTACTCGTATCTGGCCCACGCGCGCATCCGCCGCTCCCGGGGCTCGGTCTACCAGGTGGTGTGCTCCCCCATCCGCAATCCGCTGAACATGGTGATGAGGGTCGCCAACGCCGTGGCGCAGACCGTCGTCGCGGGCCTCCTCGGCCGGGCCCTGGCGCTCACGGCGGGGGTCCGCAAGAGCCGGTTCGGGTGGCGGATGAGCCGTGGCCCGTGGTTCAGCAACTCCATGGCGACGTTGGAGTTCGACGGGGAGGACACCGTGGTGCACTGGCACACCAGCGGCAAGAACCCCAACTGGGACGATCCCTGGCTCGCGGTGATGGCCCGGCAGGAGCTCGGCGGCCGGAAACGGCCGCGGCTGCGCCGCCTGCGGGAGCGGGTTGGGCGAAGCGGTGCCGGTGTGTCGTAGTCGGCGGGCAGTATCGAGGCCATGACCAGCGATCCGCTCGACCGGTTCACCTCGGCCACCCGGGAGTGGTTCCACGAGACCTTCGACGCCGTCACCCCCGCGCAGGCGGCGGCCTGGGAGGCGATCGCCTCGGGTGAGGACACCCTCGTCGTGGCGCCCACCGGTTCCGGCAAGACCCTCGCGGCGTTCCTGTGGTCGCTCGACGGCCTGTCGCACCGGTCTCGGCCGGCGGATCCCGGGGAACGCTGCCGGGTGTTGTACATCAGCCCGCTCAAGGCGCTCGCCTATGACGTGGAACGCAATCTGCGCCGCCCGCTGGAGGGCATCGCGGAGACGGCGCGGCGCCGGGGGGTCGCGACCCCCGACGTGACGGTGGCGATGCGGACCGGGGACACGCCCGCGCAGCAGCGCCGGGCGTTCGCGAGGTCCCCGTCGGACATCCTGATCACCACTCCGGAGTCGCTGTACCTGCTGCTGACGTCGGCGGCGCGCGACGCGTTGCGGGGAGTCGAGACGGTCATCGTCGACGAGGTGCACGCGGTGTCGGCGACCAAACGCGGCGCCCACCTGGCGTTGAGCCTGGAACGGTTGGACGCGTTGCTGCCGGCACCCGCCCAGCGGATCGGCCTGTCGGCGACGGTGCGACCGGTCGAGGCCACGGCGCGATTCCTGGGCGGTTCGCGTCCGGTCACCGTCGTGCGACCTCCCTCCGACAAGACCGTCGAGCTGGCGGTGGAGGTGACCGTCGCCGACCTCGCGAACCTCGACGACGTGGACGAACAGGGCCAGCCCTCGGTGTGGCCGTCGATCGGCCGCCGGCTCCTGGAACTCATCCGCGGACACCGTTCGACGATCGTCTTCGCCAATTCGCGGCTGTTGACGGAACGGTTGTGCGCGCGGATCAACGAACTGGCGGTCGGTGCGCCACTGCCGTCACGGGCGGCGCCGGCGGCGATGATGGCCCAGTCCGCGCAGGCGGCGGGGGCGCCCACCGTGGTGGCCCGCGCCCATCACGGCTCGATGTCCCGGGAGGAGCGCCTGGAGGTCGAGTCGGCGTTGAAGAACGGGGAACTGGCGGCGGTGGTGGCGACGTCCAGTCTCGAACTGGGTATCGACATGGGCGCGGTGGACCTGGTGGTCCAGGTGGGTGCTCCGCCGAGCGTCGCGGCGGGGATGCAACGGGTGGGACGTGCCGGTCACCAGGTCGGCGCGGTGTCGCGCGGCGTGGTGCTGCCGACGCACCGCAGCGACCTGCTGGCGGCCGCGGTGACGGCCGACCGGATCGTGACCGCCGACCTGGAGACGATGCGACCGCCCCGCAACCCGGTGGACGTGCTGGCGCAGCAGATCGTGGCGATGGTGTCGATGGACGACTGGCCGGTGGAGAGGCTCGCGGAGTGCGTGCGCCGCGCGGCGCCGTTCGCCGGGCTCACCGACACCGCGTTCCACGCGGTCCTCGACATGTTGTCCGGCCGGTATCCCTCGACGGGGTTCTCGGGCCTGCGGCCGAAGCTGGTGTGGGACAGGGTGGCGGGCAGGCTGACCGCGCGGCCGGGGGCGCAGCGGGTGGCGGTGCAGAACGCGGGGACGATTCCGGATCGGGGCATGTACGGCGTGTTCCTGTCGTCGGGCGGCCGGGGTTCACGGGTGGGTGAGCTCGAAGAGGAGATGGTGTACGAGTCCCGGGTCGGGGACGTGTTCACGCTGGGTGCGACGTCGTGGCGCATCGAGGAGATCACACCGGACAGGGTGCTGGTGTCGCCCGCTCCGGGGCAGGCGGCGCGGATGCCGTTCTGGAAGGGCGAGGACCTCGGCAGGCCCGCCGAGTTGGGGCGGGCGATCGGCCGGCGTATCCGGGAGATGGACCGGTCGTGGGCCGAGGGCGCCGGGCTGAATCCGGCGGCCGTGGACAACGTGACCGGTTACGTGGCGGCGCAGCGCGCCCATGCCGGGGAGGTCGTCGACGACCGCACGGTGGTGCTGGAACGGTTCCGCGACGAGCTCGGGGACTGGCGCCTCGTCATCCACTGTGTACTGGGGGCGCGGGTGAACCGTCCGTGGGCGTTGGCGATCGCCGCGCGGCTGCGCGACGCCTACGGCATCGACCCGCACGTGTTGGCTCTGGACGACGGCATCATGGCGCGGCTGCCCGACATGCCCGACCCGCCGGGGCTCTCCCTGCTGGGCTTCGCGCCCGACGACGTCCGCCGCATCGTCACCGACGAACTCCCCACCTCGGCGCTGTTCGCGGCCCGGTTCCGGGAGTGCGCCGCCCGGGCGCTGCTGCTCCCCCGCCGCGCGGTGCAACGCCGCCAACCGTTGTGGCAGCAACGGCAGCGGGCCGGGCAGCTCTTCGCGGTCGCGCGGGAGTTCGACGACTTCCCCATCACCGCCGAGGCGGCACGCGAGTGCCTGGAGGAGTACTTCGACATCCCCGAGCTCACCGGACTGATGGCGGGCCTCGCCGACGGGCGGGTGCGCGGCGTCGAGACGGTGACCGAGAAGCCGTCCCCGTTCGCGCAGAGCATGTTGTCGTCCTACGTCGCCGCGAACCTGTACGGCGACGACCAGCCACTGGCCGAACGCCGGGTCGCGGCGCTCAACTCCGGGCTGTTGGACAGCCTTCTCGGCGAGGAGCACCGGGCACTAGACCCCGCGGTCGTCGCCGAGGCGGAACGCTGGCTCCAGTGGCGTGACGGCCGGGAACTCTCCGGCCCGGAGGACGCCGCCGAACTGCTCCGGGTCCTGGGCGACCTCTCGACCGGCGAGTTCACCTCACGGGGCATCGCGGCCGCCGACGTCGAGACCCTCGCCGAGACCGGTCGCGCGGTCGCGGTGCGGATCGCCGGAGAGGCGCGGTGGATCGCGGTGGAGGACGCCGGCCGATACCGTCAGGCACTAGGCGTGGAGGTGGACGACCGGGTACCCGACGCCCTGCTGGTGAGCCTGCGGCGCCCGTTGGACGACCTCCTCGCCCGGTACGCCCGGTGCCGGGGACCGTTCGCGGCGTCGGACGCCGCCGGCCGTTTCGGCCTACCCGAGTCCCAGGTGACCGCGGCACTGCACCGGCTCGACGCCGACGCCGTGGTGACGCACGGCCGGTTCACCGGCGACGACACGCCCACCGCACCGCTGCAATGGTGCGGCGTCGAGGTCCTCAGGTTGTTGCGCCGCAAGACCTTGGCGGCGCTGCGCGCCGAGATCGCGCCGGTGTCCGCCGCCCGGTACACCGCCTTCCTGTCGAGGTGGCAGGGGATCGGCGGGAAGTCCACCGGCGTGGACGCGGTCGCCGAGGCCGTCGAACGGCTCCAGGGGGTGGCCCTGCCCGCGTCGGCCCTGGAGAGCCTGATGCTGCCGTCGCGCGTCTCCGGTTACGCACCGGCGTGGCTCGATGAACTCACCGGATCGGGCGACCTGGTGTGGACGGGTGGCGGTGCGCTGCCCGGCAACGACGGCTGGGTACACCTCGCGTACGCCGACGCCGCCGCCCTGCTGCTCCCGGTTCCGGACGAGTCGGCGGCACCCACCGACCTCCACCGCACGGTCCTCTCCGCACTGGGTGAGGCACGGTTCTTCCGCGGACTGGCCGAGGAGCTGGCCGACGTCACCGACGACTCCGGACTGCTCGTGGTGCTGTGGGACCTGCTGTGGGGCGGTTGGATCTCCAACGACACACTCGGACCGTTGCGGTCGCGACTGGCCGGTGGTTCCCGGCCGGCGGGTTCGCCGGGCTCCGCGGCGGGACGGGGCCGGACCGGTCGGCTCCGCGCGGCCCGCCGCCTCGCCGCCCCGGCCCCGCCCGCCGCCTCGGGCCGCTGGTACCGGCTGCCGCAGGTGGAGACCGACCCGACCGAACGCGCGCTCGCCACCACCTCGGCCCTGTTGGACCGGCACGGCGTGGTGGTCGGCGGTGCCCCGGCGGGACGGTCCGCCGGGTTCGCGGGGCTGTACCCGGTGCTGTCGGCGCTGGAGGCGCGCGGCGGTGTCCGCCGGGGATACTTCGTGTCGGGCGCGGGCGCGGCCCAGTTCGCCGAGACCGCCGCGGTCGACGCGTTGCGCGCCACCGAGGCACAGGGCGCGGTCGTGCTGGCGGCGACCGACCCGGCCAACCCCTTCGGTGCCGGACGACCGTGGCCGTCCGGCGCCACCGGGCACCGTCCGGGCCGCAAGGCCGGTGCGCTCGTGGTGTTGTGCGACGGGGAACTCGCGTGGTTCGTGGAACGCGGCGGACGGTCGCTGCTGTTGTTCACCGACGACCCGGCCGTCCACCGGCAGGCGGGGCGGGCACTCGCCCGGGCCGCCGAGGACCTGCGGCTGCCGAAGCTCTCCGTCGAACAGGTCGACGGTGCGCCGGTTCACGAGTCCGAGGTCGTGGAGCCCCTGACGGACGCCGGTTTCCGCGTGACGCCCCGGGGGTTGCGCCTGGCGTGACGCCCGGGCGCATACTCACACGATGGCGAACACCGCGTTGCGGCTGCGTCCGATGGGGATCGAAGACTGGCGTGCGGTCCACTCGTGGGGCAGCCGCCCCGAAGTGTGCCGGTACCAGGCGTGGGGCCCCAACACCGAGGAGGACTCGCGACGGTTCACCACCGTGGCCGCCACCGCCTGGCTCGCCGAGCCGCCGGTCCGCCGGGTCTACGTCGCCGAGTGGCACGGTGAGGTGATCGGTTCCGGTGAGCTGCGGATCCGGGACCGGGTACACCGTCAGGGCGAAATCCAGTACCTGGTGCATCCGGACCACTGGGGCGTCGGCCTGGGGACCGGGATCGGTCGTGAACTGCTGCGCGTCGGGTTCGACGCGCTGCGGCTGCACCGTGTCTACGGAACCTGCGATCCCCGGAACACCGCCTCGGCGGCGGTACTGCGGCGGTTGGGGATGCGCCGGGAGGGCCTGCTGCGGGAGACGATGCGGCTGCGGGACGGCTGGCGGGACTCCGAGGTCTACGGGCTGCTCGCCCGCGAGTGGCGGGACGCCGCGCCGGGGGAGCCGGACGGCGCGGTGTGAGAGGGTGACCGCGTGCGAATCGAGAGCGTCCGAGGCGACATCACTCGGGAACACGTCGACGCCGTCGTCAACGCGGCCAACTCGTCCCTGTTGGGCGGTGGCGGTGTGGACGGTGCGATCCACCGTGCCGGCGGTCCGGAGATCCTGGCCGAATGCCGCAGGCTGCGGGCCGGGCACCTGGGCGGTGGGCTGGCGACCGGAGACGCGGTCGCCACGACGGCGGGCAGGCTGCCCGCGAAGTGGGTCGTCCACACGGTCGGCCCGGTGTACTCCCCCACCGAGGACCGCTCGGAGCTGCTGCGGTCCTGCTATCGGCGGAGCCTGGCGGTCGCGGACGAGTTGGGTGCCCGGTCCGTGGCGTTCCCGCTGATCTCGGCGGGCATCTACGGCTGGCCGGTCGACGACGCGGTCGCCCAGGCGGTCGCGGAGTTGCGCGCGGCGGTCACCGAGGTCGCGGTGGCCCGGTTGGTCATGTTCACTCCGGAGGCCGCGGAGTCGGCGGAACGGGCGCTGGCGGGCTGAGCCGCGCGTCACACGGCCGTGGGCGTCTTCGCAGGTCGGCGGCCCGCATGTCGTTCGCGGTGCCGGCGATCGGGCCGCCGAAGCGCGTATCCGAGGTGCCGGTCGCGCGGGCGGCTGCTAGGGTTCGCAGCATGTGGATGATCTGAGCGCAGGACGGACCGTCTCCCCCGTGGTGGACGTTCCGACCGATTCACGCCGTTGTCAACCTCCCGGGCGTATCCGGTGACGGTCACGCGCCCGCTCAGTTTCGAGGAGAACCACCATGAACGACACCCACGACCTCACCGAGGACCACGAACCCCCGCAGTCGGACACCGACGCGACGGAGGAACAACCGGAGCCCATGAACCGGGCGGAGCGCCGCGCCGCCAAGCGCAACAAGGGCAAGAACAAGGTCAAGGGCGTGCAGCACGGCGTGGACCGTTCCGGTTTCACTCCCAAGGACGTCAAGATCGCCGGTCACAAGGAATTCACCAACCGCAAGAGCGGTTGATCCGATCGTGGAACGGCCCGCGACCGTACTCACGGTCGCGGGCCGCCGTCGTGAATGAAGGGATGGACATGTCCGACGAGGGATTCGACTGGGCCGCGGAGGCCGCTCACCTGGCCTCCGGTGCGCACGGCGACGCCGACTTCTACCGGTTGATGGCCCGGGAACTGCTGCGCGACGGCGATCGGCTGGCCGTCGACTTCGGTTGCGGCGGCGCGGGGATGGCGGTGGCGTTGCACACCGAGGCCACGCGCCGGGACCTGACCACCCGGATCGCCGGTGTCGACGCCCACGCCGAGGTCTTCGCGCGGGCCGCGCAGGAGCATCCCGCGATCACGTTCGCGGTCGCCTCGTTCGAGGACGACGCGACGCGGATCCGTGAACAGGCCGGGGGCGCACCGGACCTGATCTGGGCGCGTGGCGCGCTGCACCACGCCGACGACGAACAGGCCGCGTTGCGGACGTTGGCCGCGGTCCTGGCGGAGGACGGCGTCCTGGCCGTCGCGGAGGGCGGCACTACGGTCGCGAACCTGCCCGCCTATCTGGGGGTGGGCGAACCGGGGATCCAGCACCGACTCGCCGCCGCCAAGCACGAGAACTACCGGCGCCGGATGGCCGACGCCTCACCGATGCCGTACGGCTGGCCGATCGGGCTGCGCAACGCCGGGCTCGTCGACATCCACACCCGCAACGTACTGTTCGACAAGCCCGCGCCCCTGGAGGGCGCCGACCTCGACCACGTGCTTCGGGGCCTGGCCAAACAGGTGGAGTGGTCGGAGGAGTTCATCGAACCGGCCGACCTGGCGGTGTGGCGGAGGCTGCTGGACCCCGACGACGAGGTGTGGCTCGGGCACCGGGAGGACCTGTTCTACCTCGCCGCCGAGAGCGTCCACATCGGCCGCAAACCCGCCGTCTGAGGTCGGAGGCGCGCGTGGGCGGCGGCGTGGCCGGTCGCGGTCGATGACCGTCTCGGGGCACCGCCGCCGCCCACGACCGCCGGTACCATGAGCCGGTGATCGACCTACTTGAATTCCATCGCCGCACCACCGAAGTGACCGACTCCATTGTCGACAAGGTGACGGCAGACCTCTTGGATGTTCCGACACCTTGTGCCGGTTGGGATCTGCGCCAGCTACTCGCCCACATGATCGGACAGAACCGTGGTTTCGCTGCGGCGGCGCGGGGCACCGGGCCGACCTTGGACGTGTGGGCCGACTGGCCGGTCGGCCAGGACCCCGCCGGTGACCACCGCGCGGTGTCCGCCGACCTGTTGCAGGCGTTCGCCCAACCCGACGCCGCCACGCGCGGCTGGTGGCTCGCCGAGTTCTCGCGGGAACGACCGTTTCCGCCACAGCAGGCGGTCGGCTTCCACCTGCTCGACACCATGGTTCACGGCTGGGACGTCGCGGTGTCGATCGGCGTCCCGGTGGAGTTCGACGACGACCTCACCGCCGCGGTGCTGAAGGTGGCCCGGGCGGTGCCGGACGGTCCCGGTCGGCTGCAACCGAACGCCGCGTTCCGGCCGGGCGTCCCGCAGCCGGACGACGCCGCCCCCCTCCCCCGGATACTCGCCATGCTGGGCCGTTCCCCGGACTGGTCGCCGTCGTCCACCGGCGACGAGACGGTACAGACCGACTGACGCGCGGTGGGGCCACCCGTGAGTGACCCCACCGGTTCGGTCAGTCCGTGTGGCCGTACAGGGTCATCAACATGTTCTGACTCCCCTTGGCCTGACCGTCGCCGCCCGGGACGACGGTCTCGGCGAAGCCGTCGATCACCCGGCCGTTCGCGTCCCGCAGTTCCACCAGCTTCGCCTCGTCGGTCTTGCCCACCACACTCCGGGTGAGGATCTGGCCGTGCGCACTGATTCCGATGACCGCCGTGTACCACGCGTCACCCAGATCGACGGCCCGGCCGGTGGGGACGTCCAGCAGATAGTTACAGCCGGCCTCCTCACCCATCGGCGGCAACGGCTCGGGCATCATCGGGTCGTCGCCGAACCACACCTCGTGGCACACCCGGGACCCGTCGGCGGAGATCGCCGAGATGACGCTCCTGGGTGGACCGTCGGCGTCGCGGACCTCCAACAGTTCGGCCGGGTAGATCTCGGCGGGGTCGGTGGGCAGCCCGCCGGCGTCGAAGGGCCGGGGATCGGTGCCGTCTGCGTCGGCGATGACGTACCCCTGCGCCGTGTTGCCCCACACCATGTTCCCGGCGTCGGCCGTCCACAGTGCTGAGACCTGGTGGCTCGAATCGGGCGGCACCGACGGCATCGCGGTGTCGATCACGGTGACCGACCCGCTGATCGCATCGACCACGACGAGCGAGATCGACTCGTCGGCGCAGTCACCGATGACCAGTTTCGCCGAATCCGGCGACCAGGTGAACGGCGTGCACAGCGTCGTCGCCGGATAGACCAGTGGATCGGCGGTCTCGTCGAGGGCACCGACGTGCAGGCCCTCGGGCGTGACCGCGGCCAGGTTACGGCCGTTGGGTGACGCCTTCCAGTACAGGTCACCGGGCCCGGTGGCCGGGTACGGCAGTACGACCGATTCCACCGCGTCGGGGGTCACCACGGTGGCCGTCGCGGGCGGATTGGTGTCGTAGTTGGCGTACACCAGCCGGTCGGGCAGTGCCGTCCACTCCGTGAGTTCGCTCGCGACCGCGCCGGTGGGTTCGGTGGTGTACTGGAACTGTCCCGCGAGGGTCCCACCGGGATCACCCGGATCGGTCAACGCCCTGACGGTGAAGGTGGCGCCGACGACGCCCACCACCAGGGCGGTGGCCGCCGCGACCGCCGACAGCCGCCGGGATCGGCGCATTCGGCCGCTGCGGGCGATGACGACGTCGGCGAAGTCCGGAACCGTCAGGTCCACGGTGCCGTCGCGCAGGACCTGGGAGAGTCGTCGATTCATCCCCGTTCTCCTTCCAGTTCCGGAACCAGTCTGGCGAGCCGCCGGAACGCCGCCTCGCTCTTGAAATGCACTGTGGACTTCGATACGCCGAGGGCCTTCGCCGTCTCGGCCTCCGTCAGGTCCTCGAAGAACCGCAACACGATCACCGCCCGTTGACCCGCGGTCAACTTCAGCAACGCCGCCCGCACCGAGAGTTCGAGGGCGGTGTCCCGACCGGGTGCGGCGATGACCGGTGCGGTGTCGGTGAGTGTCTCGGCGACTCTGCGCCGCCGCCACCAGCTCACCTGTAGGTGGTACATGACCTTCCGGGCGTAGGCGGACGCGTTGCCGACGTCCTTGAGCCTGTGCCACGCCATGTGGGTCCGCGCCAGCGCGTCCTGTACCAGGTCCTCGGCGAGCTGCCTGTCGCCCGTCAGCAGGTACGCCGACCGCAGCAGTGCGGCGGCGTGACCGGCGACGAACTGCCGGAACTCGTCCACGGGATCGTCTGGTACGGATGGTCTCTGGGCGCGAGGCTCGACGGCCTGCGTTCTCAAGGGCACCTCCCACGGTAGCCGTGTGATCGTCACCGGGGAAGACGTGCCGACCGCACCTGGTGCACGTGGGCCGAACGGACGATGTCCGGACACGACGAGGGCGGGGCACCCCTTCGGATGCCCCGCCCGGTCGTGATGGATCAGCTCGTGTATCCCCACAGGACGTTCAGCATGACCCGTCCCTTGCCACCGTCCTCGTAGTACTGCGGCTCGACGAGGGAGTCGATCTTCTCGCCCTCGGCGTTCCACAGGTCGGTCCGGTAGACGGTGCCGTATCCGGGTCCGGAATCGGCCGGGTCGGTCAGGGTGCGGGTGATCACCTCGCCGAAGGCGCTCAATCCGACGATCTTGGTGTAGCCCTCGCCGTCGACCTCCGGGAACTCGATCCGCTGACCGGTCGACACGTCGAGCAGGTAGTTGCAGCCCGGCTCGATGTGGCCGCTGACCCGGTCCATCGCGTGGTAACCGGTGGGATCGCCGTAGGTGACGTCGTGGCAGACCAGGTTCCCGTCGGCGGAGACCGCGGTGATCCGGGTGCGCGGGTTCTCGGCCTCACCGGGCAACAGCTTGGTGTCGATGGTGTGTTGGTCCAGGATCTCCGCCGCGTTCGGGAGGACACCGGCGTCGAAGGGCTCGGGGTCGCTGCCGTCGGCGTCGGCGATGGTGAAGCCGAGTGGCGTGTTGCCCCAGATCAGGCGGCTGCCGTCGGCGTTCCAGATCGCGGTGACCCAGTCGGAGTCCTCGCCCTCCACCGGCAGGTCGGTGGCGAGTCGGTTGACCGCGCCGGACACCGCGTCCACCAGGATGAGGTCGACGGTGTCACCTGCGCAGTCGGAGACCACCACGCGCGAGGAGTCGGGCGACCAGTTGATCAGGCCGCACAGGGTCGCGCTCTCGTGCACCAGGGTGTCGGCCTCGGCGTCGAGCCTCCCGATCGACAGCCCCTCCTCGGTGGCCGAGGCCACGTTCATTCCGTTGGGCGAGACGAACCACGGTGTGTGCTCGACGTCGCCGCCGTCGTCGTCGGTGAAGTACGGCAACGGCAGCGTCTCGTAGGTGTCACCGGTCACCAGGCTGGCCGCCTGGTCGGAGCCCAGGCCGTTGTTGCCGTAGACCAGGGTCTCGGGGAGCGCGGTCCACCGGCCGATCTCCCCGGCGACCGCGTCGGTCGGCACGGCGGGCAACACCGCCCCGTCCTCGGCGGTGGGAGCACCCCCGGTGGCGGGATCGAGGACGAGGTATCCGCCGACCAGTCCGGCCGCGACCGCCACCGCGGCGACACCGGCCACCGAGTCGCGGACGTATCCGAGGCGGCGACCGGCGGTCATCGCCGGTTCGGCGAGCGGGGCCGACTTCACGCCGTCGGCGCGCCGGTGCAGCAGTTCACGGAACTCATCGGTCATGACAACATCCCCTCCAGTTCGGGAGCGAGACCGCGCAGCTTCTCCAGGCCGCGCCGGGTCCGGGTCTTGACGGTCGATTGCGAACAGCCCAGGATCCGGGCGGTCTCGACTTCGGTGCGGTCCTCGAAGAACCGCAGAACGATCGCGGCGCGCTGCGCGGGCGTCAACTTCAGCAGCGCGTGGTGCATGGTGACTTCCAACGCCACGTCCCGGCCGCGCGCGGCCCGGTGCGGCACCGCGTCGGTGAGGGTCTCGGCGACCTTGCGCCGCCGCCACCAACTCACCTGTAGGTGGTACATGACCTTGCGGGTGTACGCGGCGGCGTTGCCGGCCCTGTCCAACCGGTTCCAGGCACGGTAGGTGCGGGCCAGGGCGTCCTGCACCAGGTCCTCGGCGAGATGCTGGTCACCGGTGAGCAGGAAGGCGGCGCGCAGCAGTGACGGGCTGTGCGCCGACACGAACGCCGAGAACTCGGCGCGGCGGCCCGCCGTCGCCGTTCGGGCCTGTGACGTCATGGGTACTCCGTCGCGGGTTCGCGCTTCAAGCGCCTGCGACATCCAACCACCTCCAAGGGGCGGGTGTGCCGGACCGGCACACTCTCAACCGCTTAGACGCGAGGCCCGAGGAGCCTGGGTGTCATGCCGGGAGGTCGCGGTCGCGCCTCTCCATGAGTTTGCGCCGGGCGTTGTAGTCGCGCATGCGCTGCGGGTAGCCGACCTTGGCCACCTCGTAGACGGGTATGCCCAGGCGCGAGCCCAACCGGAACGCGGCGGCCACGCCGTCGACCCGTCGGCGGGTCCATTCGCCGTCGTGGGCGATGAGCATCACCGTAGTCTCCGTCACCGTGGTGGCGGGCTCCACATAGGCTTCCACGCCGTGGCGAGTGGCGTGGAACTCCTCCAGGTGGGTGGTGTCGAATCGGTTCTTGGCAGTGGAGGCGCGCCTCTTGCGGCGAAACCAGGACAACTGACGCCTCCGTTCACATGTGATCCCTACTGCGATTCTACGACCGTAACCATATGCGTCGATGTGTTCGGGGGCACAGCACGGGCGCCGTGCGGGCGCGTTGGCGGCGAGGTTGAATGGTGGGGCGCACGCAAGCTAAGGGTCTGGCCACAATCCGGGCCCGGCAAGTGCGAGGATGACCCTTGACTGTCGACAAGAATGACATGGGAGTTTTCGTGAGCGACCCGAACACGGGCTACGACGTCGTGATCCTGGGCAGCGGCAGCGCCGGTTACGCCTGCGCCCTGCGCGCGGCCCAGTTGGATCTGACCGTGGCCCTCATCGAGAAGGACAAGCTGGGGGGCACCTGCCTGCACACCGGCTGCATTCCCACCAAGGCGTTGCTGCACGCCGGTGAGGTCGCCGACTCCGCCCGGGAGAGCGCGCAGTTCGGTGTCAAGGCCGAACTGACCGGCATCGACATGGCCGGTGTCAACAGCTACAAGGACGGCGTCGTCGCGAAGCTGTACAAGGGCCTGTCCGGGATGATCAACGCCAACAAGGCGATCACGGTCATCGAGGGCACCGGCAAGCTGGTGGGCCCCAACACCATCGACGTCGACGGCAAGCAGGTCACCGGCCGCAACATCGTGCTGGCCACCGGTTCCTACGCCAAGTCGCTGCCGGGCATCGACGTCGACGGCAAGCGGATCGTCACCTCCGAACACGCCCTGAAGCTCGACGCCCTCCCGGAGAGCGCGATCGTCCTCGGCGGCGGTGTCATCGGCGCGGAGTTCGCCAGCGCCTGGAAGTCGCTCGGTGTGGACGTCACCATCGTCGAGGCGCTGCCGCGGCTGCTGGCCGCCGAGGACGCCGACTCGTCCAAGATGCTGGAGCGCGCGTTCCGCAAGCGGGGCATCAAGTTCAAGACCGGCAAGCCGTTCGAGTCGGTCAAGGCCACCGACACGGGTGTGTCGCTGACCATCGCCGGGGGTGACACGCTGGAGGCGGACCTCCTCCTGGTGGCGGTCGGCCGTGGCCCCAGCACCTCCGGGATGGGCTACGAGGAGCAGGGCGTGAAGATGGACAGGGGCTTCGTCCTGACCGACGAGTACCTGCAGACCAACCTGCCGAACGTGTACGCGGTGGGTGACATCGTGCCCGGTGTGCAGCTCGCGCACCGCGGCTTCGGCCACGGCATCTTCGTCGCCGAGCACATCGCGGGTCTCAACCCGACCCCGATCGACGAGGCGGGCATCCCGCGTGTCACCTACACCGAGCCGGAGGTCGCCTCCGTCGGCCTCAACGAGGACAAGGCGCGCGAGAAGTACGGCGACGACGCGATCAAGACGTACAACTACAACCTCGCCGGCAACGGCAAGAGCAACATCCTCAAGACCCAGGGCTTCGTCAAGCTGGTGTCGGTGAAGGATGGACCGGTGGTCGGCGTTCACATGGTCGGCAGCCGGATGGGTGAGCAGATCGGCGAGGGCCAGCTCATCTACAACTGGGAGGCGTTCCCCTCGGACGTCGCGCAGTTGATTCACATGCACCCGACTCAGAACGAGGCGCTCGGAGAGGCACACCTGGCTCTCGCGGGCAAGCCGCTGCACGCACACGCCTAACTCACCACAGGAGCAGTCAAGACATGCCGGTATCGGTAACCATGCCCGCCCTCGGCGAAAGCGTCACAGAGGGAACCATCACCCGATGGTTGAAGCAGGAAGGTGAGCGAGTCGAGGTCGACGAGCCGCTCCTGGAGGTCTCGACCGACAAGGTCGACACCGAGATCCCGTCCCCCGCGGCCGGTGTGCTGACCCGGATCGTCGCGGCAGAGGACGACACCGTCGACGTCGGCGGCGAGCTCGCGGTGATCAGCGAGGAAGGCGAGTCGGGGGCGTCCGGCGGCGACTCCGGCGGTGCGGCCGCGGCGGAAGAGTCCCGGGACGAGCCGGAACCGGAGCCGGAGAGCGAGCCGGAACCGGCTCCGAAGGCCGAGCAGCAGGAGTCCCGGTCCTCCGGTGACGCCTCCGGTACCGAGGTTCCGATGCCGGCGCTCGGCGAGTCCGTGACGGAGGGCACCATCACCCGCTGGCTCAAGTCGGTGGGCGACACCGTCGAGGTCGACGAGCCGCTGGTCGAGGTCTCCACCGACAAGGTCGACACCGAGATCCCCTCTCCGGTGGCGGGAACGCTTCTGGAGATCAAGGTCGCCGAGGACGAGACCGCCGAGGTGGGCGCCGCGTTGGCCGTGGTGGGTGAGAGCGGAGCGCAGGCCGCCCCGAAGCCGGAGTCGAAGCCCGAACCCAAGGCCGAGCCGAAGCCGGAACCCAAGCCGGAACCGAAGCCCGAGCCGCAGGCGGAGCCGGCCCGGACCGAGGCCGTGCAGCAACGGCAGGCCGAGCAGAAGGCCGACCGGCCCGAGAAGGCCGAACCCCCCGCGACCGCACCGGCCACGGACACCGGTGCCGCGCAGTCCGGATCGAGCGTCTACGTGACCCCGTTGGTGCGCAAGCTGGCCAACGAGAAGAACGTCGACCTCTCGACGCTGACCGGAACCGGTGTCGGTGGACGGATCCGTAAGCAGGACGTCCTCGACGCGGCGGAGAAGGCGGCGTCGAAGTCGGCGCCGGCCGCACCCGCCGCCAAGCCGTCCGCGGCGCCCTCCCAGCCGTCGGCGCCCAGTCCGCTGCGGGGCCGGACCGAGAAGATCTCCCGGTTGCGTCGTGCCATCGCCAACAACACGTTCAACGCCCTGCACAGCCAGGCGCAGTTGACCACGGTCGTCGAGGTGGACGTCACGAAGGTGGCGCAACTGCGTGCCGCCAAGAAGGACGCGTTCCTGGAGCGGCACGGCGTGAAGCTGTCGTTCCTGCCGTTCTTCGCGATGGCCGCCGTGGAGGCGTTGCAGCGCTACCCCCAGATCAACGCGTCCATCGACATGGAGGCCGGCACGATCACCTACCCGGCGTCGGAGAACCTCGGCCTGGCCGTGGACACCGACAAGGGCCTGATCGCCCCGGTGATCCACAACGCGGGCGACCTGAACCTGGGCGGCCTCGCGAAGCGGATCGCCGAGCTCGCGCAGCGCACCCGGGACAACAAGCTCGTCCCGGACGACATCGCGGGCGGGACGTTCACGTTGACCAACACGGGTTCGCGTGGCGCGCTGTTCGACACCCCGATCGTCAACGCCCCGCAGTCGGCGATGCTGGGTACGGGTGCCGTGGTCAAGCGCGCAGTCGTGGTGAACGACCCGGATCTCGGTGAGGTCATCGCGCCGCGGTCCATGGTGTACCTCGCGCTGTCCTACGACCACCGGCTGATCGACGGCGCCGACGCGGCGCGTTATCTGACGGCGGTCAAGGAACGGCTGGAGGCGGCCGACTTCGAAGGCCAGTTGGGCCTGTAGTCCTCAGAGCCTGAAAGGGGCGCCCACTCCCGGGAGTGGGCGCCCCTTTTCGTGTGTGCCACGGTCCCGTCCGGGATCTCACGGCCGGCACGGCGGAGAACGGGCCGTCCGAACACGGATTGCCACCACGCCTTGACAACCCGGTAACACATCGGTAATCATCAATGCCATGGGAGCGCTCCCAAAATGCCCGGCACCCGATCCACCAGTGGGATCGGGTCGAGGAAACGAGTTACCCATGCGAAAGAGACGGCCTGTGAAGGCCATCGCGCGTGCCGCCGTAGGAGCGGCGGTCGGCGCCGCGGTCCTCCTCGTCGGCACCCCCGCCCACGCGGCCACCGGCTGCACGGTCGACTACCAGGTGAACGACTGGGGCGGCGGCTTCACGGCGGGAATCACCATCACCAACAACGACGCGGCGCTGTCCGGCTGGGAGCTGAGCTTCGGCTTCCCCGGCGACCAGCGTGTCACCAACGGCTGGAGCGCCGACTGGAACCAACAGGGCGACCGGGTCACCGCCGGCGACCTCGGTTACAACGGCTCGCTCGGCACCGGCCAATCGACCACCATCGGGTTCAACGGCACCTACTCCGGCACCAACGACCCGCCCACCGACTTCACGCTCAACGGCGTCACCTGCAACGACTCCGGGGGCGGCAACCTGCCCCCGACCGTGTCGCTGACCCAACCCTCCAACGGCGCGAACTTCGCCGCCGGGCAACCGATCGCGCTGGCCGCCGACGCCTCGGATCCGGACGGATCCGTGACCTCTGTGGACTTCTACGCCGGGGACACCCTGCTGGGCTCCGACACCACCTCGCCCTATTCCCTCCAATGGGCCGCCCCCGGCGACGGCGGCCACCGCCTCACCGCCGTCGCCCACGACGACTCCGGTGACACGACCACGTCGACGCCGGTCTCTGTGACGGTCGGAGACGGCGGCGGAGACCCGCCGGGCGACCGGGTGGACAACCCGTACGTCGGCGCCGACGTGTACGTCAACCCCGACTGGTCCGCCAAGGCCGCCGCCGAACCGGGAGGCGACGCCATCGCCGACCAGCCCACGGCGGTGTGGATGGACCGGATCGCCGCGATCGAGGGCACCTCGACCGCCCGCGGACTGGCCGCGCACCTCGACACTGCGGTGGCGCAGGCCGCCGGCGGCGAACTGGTGTTCCAGGTCGTGATCTACAACCTGCCCGGTCGCGACTGCGCGGCGCTGGCGTCCAACGGTGAGCTGGAACCGCACGAGATCGACCGGTACAAGCACGAGTACATCGACCCGATCGCCGACATCCTCTCGGACCCGGCCTACGCGGACCTGCGGATCGTCACGGTCATCGAGATCGACTCACTGCCCAACCTGATCACCAACGTCACCCCACGCCCGACCGCCACACCCGAGTGCGACGTCATGAAGGCCAACGGGAACTACGTCGAGGGCGTCGGCTACGCGCTGGCACAGCTCGGCGCCGTCCCCAACGTGTACAACTACATCGACGCCGGTCACCACGGCTGGATCGGCTGGGACGACAACTTCGGACCGTCCGCCGACCTGTTCCACCAGGCCGCCACCTCGGCCGGCAGCACCGTCGACGACGTACACGGGTTCATCGCCAACACCGCCAACTACGGTGCGTTGAAGGAGGACCACTTCGCGATCGGCGACACGGTGAACGGCACCACCGTCCGTCAGTCGGACTGGATCGACTGGAACCGCTACGTGGACGAGTTGAGCTTCGCGCAGGCGTTCCGTCTGGAGGCCGTCTCGGCCGGGTTCAACCCGGACGTCGGCATGCTCATCGACACCTCCCGCAACGGCTGGGGCGGTGACGCACGTCCGACCGGACCGGGACCGATGACCGACGTCAACGCCTACGTCGACGGCGGTCGCTACGACCAGCGGATCCACCTCGGCAACTGGTGCAACCAGTCGGGTGCCGGTCTCGGTGAACGCCCGCAGACCGCGCCCGAACCCGGCATCGACGCCTACATCTGGGCGAAGCCGCCGGGCGAGTCGGACGGCTCCAGCGAGGAGATCCCCAACCCCGACGGCAAGGGCTTCGACCGGATGTGCGACCCGACGTACCCGGGCAACGCCCGCAACGGGTTCAACATGTCCGGCGCGCTGCCCGACGCACCCCTGTCGGGTGACTGGTTCCCGGCGCAGTTCGCCGAGCTGCTGGCCAACGCGTACCCGCCGTTGTAACGACCGAGTCCCTGCCTGATGCCGCGACCGGCGTAGCACGCTTCGCCGGTCGCGGCGCGTGTCAGTCGTGGTCACCGTGCCCGGAGAGCTCGGGCTCCTGGCCGGGCGCGACGACCACGAACTGTCCCATCATCCCCTCGTCCTCGTGACGCAACAGATGACAGTGGTACATGTACGGCATGGCCGGATCGGCATAGTCCGCGAATCGCAGGAGGAGCCGTTTCCGGCCGTGCCGGGGCATGAACACGGTGTCCTTCCAACCGGCGAGTTCCGGCGGCGGTGGCTCGCCGTCGACGTCGAGAACTCGGAACTGCACGTCGTGCACGTGGAAGTTGTGGTATTGGCCGTGGTCGTTGTGTATCTCCCAGATCTCCACGGAGTCGACGAGAACGACTTCGTCGATCCGTCCCATGTCCATCCGCTGTCCGTTGATCCGCTTGCCCTGCAACTCGAACAGCCGGGTCGTCACGGCCACCGCCGGATCCGGGGCCGGAACGTCGACCAGCCTGTCGGGCAGTTCCGGGGACTCGTCGAGCGCGTCGGCGGCACGGAGTTCGACGATGTCGAGAGTGTCCTGTTCTCCGCCCGAATCGCCGAACCGCTCCCCGTCCGGATCCGGAGGGAAGGAACGCATGACGACCCGTTCACCGGGTGTCATCTCTACGACCAGTTCGGCGCGTTCGGCCGGCGACAACATGATCCGGTCGGTGTGGTGTGGGGCGGCGAACAGTCCTCCGTCACTGCCCACGACGGCGAACCGGCGACCGTCGGTGAACCCGAACAGGTAAGTGCGCGCGGTGGAACCGTTCAGGAGACGCAACCGGACCAGCCGGGTCGACACATCGAGATACGGCCCCGAAACGCCGTTGACGAGCACGGTGTCACCGAGGAGACCGGCCTCGGCCCTCCCCGATTCGTCGAGGGCTCCGGAGTCGTCGAAGCGCTTGTCCTGCACCACGAGCGGGATGTCGTCGACGCCGTAGTCCCGGGGCAGTGGCAACCGGTCGGCCTCGTCGTCGTCCAGGATGAACATCCCGGCCAGGCCGCGGTAGACCTGCCTCTCGGTCTCGCCGTGCGGATGTGGGTGGTACCAGAGTGTGGCGGCGGGTTGGTCGACATACCAGTTCGGTCGCCATTCGGCGCCGGGGGCGATCGGCTGGTGCGGACCTCCGTCCGCGACGGCGGGAAGGTGCATGCCGTGCCAGTGCACACTGGTCGGCACGTCCAGTCGATTCGTCACCACGACCGAGACCTCGTCACCACGGCGAGCGCGAAGCGTCGGCCCGAGGACGTCGCCGTTGTATCCGAACGTGTCCGTCCGGGTGCCGGGAAGGAGTTCGGCGCTACCGGCCTGCGCGGTGATCCTGAACACCTTCCGGCCGGCTCCGTCGGTCTCGGCGTCCATGAGGGGCGGAATCGGAAGCGGTCGGGTGAAGTCCACCCGGCCGGCGGTGTCGACGGGAGTACCACAGGCGGCCACCGTGCCGGACAGGGCGGCGGTGGCCGACAACAGCCCCGCCGCCTTGAGCACGGCACGACGGGTCGGAGTCGTCGGCATGAATCCTCCATATCAAGGCTCGCTATATATACCCAGTCTACATATAGACTGTGCGCCGTCCGTCGCGAGCGGACATGGAACACGACTGGGACAATCGACGACCATGAAGATCGTCATCGCGGGCGGCTCGGGTCTGCTCGGCCGTCACCTGATCCGTAGGCTGCGCAACCGAGGACATCACGTCGTCCAACTGGTACGCCGACCGAGCGATTCACCCGACGACCGGGAATGGGATCCGTACGGCGGTGAGTCCACGGCGCCGCTGCTGCGCGGCGCCGACGCCGTCGTCAACCTGGGTGGCGCGGGCATCGCCGACCGGCGCTGGAATCCCGCCTACAAGGAGTTGATCACCCGAAGCCGGGTCGTCCCGACCCGGGCGCTGGCCGAGGGGGTCGCCGAGACGGGCGTCCCGTTGCTGGTCAACGCGTCGGCGGTCGGCTGGTACGGCGACACCCGAGACCGGCTCGCCGACGAGACCGACCCGGCCGCCGACGACTACCTGGGACGGAACTGCCGTGAGTGGGAGGCCGCCACCACCCCGGCGGCAAAGGCGGGAGCCCGGGTGATCACGCTGCGCACCGGGCACGTGCTGTCGGCGGATTCGGAGATGATCAAGCGGCTGGTCCCGGTGTTCCGCTACGGACTCGGCGGCCGGTTCGGCTCCGGGCGGCAGTACTTCCCGTGGATATCGCTGCTCGACTGGATCCAGGCCGTGCAGTTCCTCATCGACTCGGAGGTGACCGGTCCGGCGAACCTGGTCGGCCCGACTCCGGCCACCAACGCGGATCTGACCCGGGCCATGGCGGACGCGATGCGCCGGCCCGCCCCGTGGACCGTCCCGCCCTTCGCCTTGAAGCTGGTCATCGGGGAGGCGGCCGTCGAACTGCTCCGCGGCGGGAAGATCGATCCCGCGGTGTTGAACGACGCCGGCTTCCGGTTCCGCCACCGGACCGTCGAGGAGGCGGTCAACTGGGCGGTGGGCTCACGATAGGAAGCAGTTCCGCACCGATCCGGGCGATGTTCTCGGCCACCTCCGCGGTGGAACCCGCTCCCTCGACCATCAACATGACCCGGTCGATGCCGGTGACCTCCCTCGCCTCGGCGAGCCGTGCCGCAGCCGTCTCCACCGTTCCCACCGGGTGGGTGGCGATGAGCCGGTCGACGTACTCGTCCTGCGCGGTGGTGACCCTGGAACCGTCCAGCCTGCGGTAGTCGCCGACTCCGGTCGTGAGCCATTCGGTCATCGGCTCCCGCAGCCGCCGCCGGGCCACGCGGTCGCTGTCGGCCGGGTACGCCAGGTACACGGCGGTGTGGTCGGCGGTGGTGGGGTCGTGTCCGTGCTGTTCGGCGACCCGCCGCCAACGGCGGACGAGGGCCGCCTTCTCCTCGTCGGTGGCGTGCACCCCCAACAGCAGGGGTAGTCCCCGCCTCGCCGCCGGGTCGACGCTCGCCGGCGAGGTCGCCGCGACCCACACGCCGAGCCCGTTCGCGGGGGCGGCGGGCACCCGTACCGGCCGGAAGCGGAAGAACCGGCCCGACGCGCCGACCTCCGTGGCGCCGGAGAGCCATTCGAGCAGCAGGTCGAGGGATTCGGGGAACCCGTGTGCGTACCGATCCCGCCCCGCGCCGAAGACCTCCAGCTCCACCCAGTCGCCGCCACGGGCGACGCCGAGCCGGAACCGGCCGCCGGAGAGGCCGTCCAACATGACCGCCTCCTCCCCCAGCGCCACCGGATGCCGGTGGGACAGCACGCACGCGGCGGTCCCGACCCTCAGACGCTCGGTGGCGGACAGTACGGCCGAGGCCATGACCGTGGCGGAGGGTGCGCCGCCGTATCGGATGAAGTGGTGTTCGGCGAGCCACACACCGCCGAAACCGCATTTCTCGGCGAGTGTGGAGTATTCGAGTATCGCCGCCGGAACACCGGCGGCGGGGGTGTGGACGGCGTCGCCCACCAGGAAGAGGTCGCAGTGCACGGGTGCCTCCGTCGTCCGGGTGGCGGCCCGGGTTCCGGGCCGCCACCGGTGGTTCAGCAGTCGCGCAGTTCGGGCGACTGGTTGCGCAGTTGTCCGACGGGAGAGATGAAGCGACGGTAGCGGTCACCGTCGACGGCGCCGAGGCGGAAGGCCGCGACCCGGTGGCAGTTCTGGAAGGCGAGTTTGACGCCGAAGTGGCGTTCCAGGCCCCCACGGATGGCGTCGGAGGCGAGGGCGCGCAGCAGTTGGCCGCGAGCGGTCTCGTCCGGTGGCGGCGTGACGTTGTCGGCGAAGTCGGCGTCCCCGGCCTTCAGGTCGCCCACTACCCGGCTGATCAGGCTCCACGCGAACGGGAGCGAGGTGCGTACACAGTCGACGAACTCGGCGTCGTCGACCTCGCCGCGTTCGGCCTTCTCCAACAGATCGGCGGAAACATCGAGAGACATGGATATTTCTCCTTTTCGATGGAAGATATGGCGATACTCCCCAATCGGCCGATCGGGCTCTGTCGCCAATCGGACACAACCCGGAACGGGTGCGTCACTTCTCGTGGACATCGACCCGAGGACGGCGGCCCCGGCCCGACCCCACGCCGTCACGAGACCACGACGGACCGCGGCCCCATGACGAAGTCGGAATCGATCTGGTCGGCCAGGTCCGTGCCCGCGCGGTCGTTGCCCCACGCCTCGGCGTTGCGCCGGTGGAAGAGTCTCGCCTGCCGGGTGAACTTGTCCCAGTCCCTGCGACCGTTGTCGACCAGCTCACGCGCCTGGTCGATCAACGCCAGGTTCTCCGGTTCGAGCGCCGTGACCGGTCCCGGCTCGCCGCGCTCGGCGGCCTTGACGTAACCGGAACGGCCACACCAGCCGAACAACGCCGCGCCGACGTGCTCCCGCAGGAACTCGACGTCCTCCGCGTCGTCCACCTTGTTGCCGATCACCGAGATCGCCACGTCGTAGTCGGCGGCGTATCCGGCGTACTGCCGGTACACCCCCACGCTGCGCATGGTGGGCTCACACACCAGGAAGGTCCGGTCGAAGCGCGTGAACAGGCCGGACGCGAACGCCTCCGCGCCGGCGACCATGTCCACGACGACGTACTCCCCCGCGTCGTCCACCAGGTGGTTGAGAATCAGCTCCACGGCACCCACTTTGGAGTGATAGCAGGCGACTCCCAGATCGCCCTCGGCGAAACCGCCCGTCACGGCCAACCGCAGCCCGGCCACCTCGGTCGTCACCCGGGACAGCAGCGGATCGTCCTCCGCCAGGCTCAGCAGACGGGAACCCCGGCCGGGCGGGGTGGTCTTGACCATGGCCTCCGGCGAGGAGATGCGGGGATTGTCGCCCCGCAGGTACTCCTTGATCTCGGGCAGCCGGTCGCCCAACAGCGGCAGGCCGATCGCGACCGACTCCGGAACGCCGAGGGCGGCGGCCAGGTGCTGGTTGATGTCGGCGTCGATGGCGAGCACCCGATGGCCGGTGTCGACGGCACGCCGCGCGAACAACGACGCCATGGTCGTCTTCCCACTCCCGCCCTTGCCGACGAACGCGATCTTCAAGACTGTCTCCTCCACGGTCGTCACCCGCACCGGACCGACCCGGCACGGGCTTAATGAAAATGCATCTCGATTTCATTATGACCGGAGCCGGATGTCAACGGGACACGCCGGATGCCGACTGACCACTTCGACCGGCCGCCTCGGCCGGGCGGGTCACGGCCGGTCCACACGACCCTTCCGGCCGGCGCTCAACGGAAATCGCGCGACGCGGTGGGCCTGATCTGGAGATCCAACGGCTCCAACCGCTCCGCCACCAGGTTGATCACCCCCGGCACCCCCTCCAACCGGCCGCGCACCCGTAGCGCCGTCGCCGTCCGCGCCAGCCGCCGGTATCGCCGCCACAGTCCCTCCGAACATATGACGTTCAACATCCCGGTCTCGTCCTCCAGGTTCAGGAAGGTGACCCCGCGCGCGGTGGACGGTCGTTGCCGATGCGTCACCAACCCGGCCACCCACAGCCGGGTGCCGTGTTCCCGCTCCCACAGCGACTCGATCGACACGACACCGACGGCGCGCAACGACTCCCTGGCGAACTCCACCGGATGCGAGTCCGGCGACAACCGGATCGCCCAGTGGTCGGCGCCCGCCAACTCCACCCGGCTCATCCCCGGCAGCGTCGGCGCCTCACCGCCGATCGCCGTGCCCCGCAACATGTCCGGCCGCTCCCGGGCGGCCACGCCCGCCTGCCACAACGCGGCCCGGCGATCCAGTCCGAACCCGGCGAAGGCGTCCGCGGTGGCCAACGCCTCCAAGTGGGCGGAGGTCAGCCCCGCCCGTCGCGCCAGATCGGCCATGTCGGTGTAGGGCCGTCCCGCGACGATGCGTTCGGCCGTCGCGGTGTTGAGCCCACGTACCTGCGACAGCCCCAACCTGATCTCGGCCGTGGCCAGGACCGGATGCACCGGAGCCTCCGCACAGGGCTCCAGAGTGGCCGCCACCTCGCTCCGGTTGACGTCGGGCCGACGGACCACGACGCCGTGCCGGCGGGCGTCGGCCACCAGGGTGTTCACCGAGTAGAAACCCATCGGCTGCGCGTTGAGCAGGGAGGCGGTGAAGGCCGCCGGATAGTGGCACTTCAGCCACGCGCTGGCGTAGACGATGTAGGCGAAACTCATGGCGTGGCTTTCGGGGAACCCGAAGTCGGCGAACCCCGCCAACTGCTGATAGACCTCGTCGGCCGCCGCACCGGTGATGCCCCGTTCCGCCATCCCCCGGTACAGCCGGTCCTTGAGCCGTTCCATCCGCTCGGCGGAGCGTTTCGACCCCATCGCGCGCCTCAGCTGGTCCGCCCCGGCGGCGTCGAAGCCCGCGGCGTCGATCGCCATCTGCATCAACTGCTCCTGGAACAACGGAACGCCGTAGGTCTTCCCCAGGGCGCGGTACAGCAACGGGTGCACCTTCCGTTTCCACGACTCCGAACCGTGTCTGCGCTTCTCCTCCCGCCGACGCAGATACGGGTGCACCGAACCGCCCTGGATGGGACCGGGCCGGATCAGCGCCACCTCCACCACGAGGTCGTAGAACTCCCGGGGACGCAACCGGGGAAGGGTTCCCATCTGGGCGCGGGACTCCACCTGGAACACCCCGACCGTGTCCGCCGCGCACAACATGTCGTAGACGTCGGTGTCCTCGGGCGGCAGTTTGGCGATGTCCACCGACACGCCGTGGTGCTCGGCGATCATCCGAAGCGCGTACTGCAACGCCGACAGCATCCCCAGCCCCAGCAGGTCGAACTTGACGAGCCCCGCCGCGGCACAGTCGTCCTTGTCCCACTGCAACACGCTGCGACCCCTCGCCCGCGCCCACTCCACCGGGCACACCTCCGCCACCGGCCGGTCGCAGATCACCATGCCGCCGGGGTGCAGTCCCAGATGACGTGGCGTCGTGAGCAGTTCGTCGGCCAGTTCCACCACCTGTGCGGGGATCTCGGTGACCTCGGAGTCGCGGGCGCTCCCCCACCGGTCGAGCTGCCTGCTCCACACCTGCGCCTGACCGTGCGGGTACCCGAGGGCCTTGGCGACGTCGCGCACCGCCGACCTCGGCCGGTAGGAGACGACGTTGGCGACCTGGGCGGCGTTGAGCCTGCCGTACCGGTCGTAGACGTGCTGGATCGCCTCCTCCCGGCGCCCCGACTCGATGTCGAGGTCGATGTCGGGCGGGCCGTCCCGGTCCGGTGACAGGAACCGTTCGAACAGCAGCCCGTACCCCACTGCGTCCACATTGGTGATACCCAGTGCGTAGCAGACCGCCGAGTTCGCCGCCGACCCCCGCCCCTGGCACATGATCCCCCGCTTGCGGCAGAAGTCCACTATGTCGGCCACGATGAGGAAGTAGCCGGCGAACCCCATCTCGTCGATCACGCGCAGCTCCCTGTCCAGCTGCGCGTACGCACCCGGCACCCTCTCCTCACCGGGTGGCCCGTACCTGTCGAGCGCCCCCTCCAGCGTGCGATGCGCCAGGTAGGAGAACTCGTCGTGGATCGGTGGCACCCGGAAGGCCGGAAGCTGCGGGGTGAGCAACGCCAGGTCGAAGGCGCACTCCGCCGCGAACTCGGCCGCCCTGGCGACCGCGTCCGGGTACGGGGCGAACCGCGCCGCCATCTCCTCGGGACTTCGCAGATGGGCCGTGGCCGCGGCGGGCAGCCAGCCGTCCAACTCGTCCAGGGTCCGGCGCGCCCGGGTGGCCGACAACACGTGTGCCAACCGCTGCCGCGCCGGAGTCGCGTAATGCACGTTGTTGGTGGCGACGGTGGGAACCCGGTAGCGGCGTGCCAGCTCCGCCAACGCGTCGATGCGGTCGTCGTCTCCGGGCACGTCGTGGTGGATGAGTTCGACCGCCAGGTTCCGCCGCCCGAACAGGTCGAGCAGCCGCTCCAGCTCGGCGGCGGCGGCGTCCACGCCACCCGACTCCAGGGCCGCGGGGACCAGGCCGTGCCGGCAACCGGTCAACACCAGCCAGTGCCCACCGGCCAACTCGGCCAGCCGCTCCAACTGGTAGACCGGCTTCCCCTTACGCCCGTTGAGCTGAGCCTGCGTCATCGCCCGCGACAACCGGCGGTACCCGACCGGATTGCGGGCCAACACCACGAGATGGTCACCGCCCGGATCGGGTGTCCCGGTGCGTTCGGCCGCGAGATTCAGGTTCAACTCGGCACCGAACACCGTCGGCATGCCGACCTCACCCGCCGCCTCCGCGAACTGCGCGACACCGTAGTAGCCGTCGTGGTCGGTGATCGCCAGCCCGGAGAGCCCCAGCCGGGCGGCCTCGGCAACCAGGCGGCGCGGCGAGTCCGCCCCGTCTGCGAAACTGAAGTGCGAGTGGCAGTGCAGTTCGGCGTACTCAGTCATAGCTGCCCTCCAGGTACCAGCGGCCGTTCTCGACGAACAACAGCACGGCGCGGTCGTCGACCAGCCGGACCTGGATCCGGGCGTAACGGCGCGCGTCGTCCCGCCACCACCGTTCCGACACCGGCCAGGGGCCGGCCCACTCGGCCACCCCCACCGGAGGGTTCCGTCCCCATTGCACGGTCGCGGGAGGCGCGGACACCAGATACCGGCCGGTGACCTCGACCGGATCACCGGCCGCGTCCCGCACCGACACCGGGGCGGGCGGTTCGCTCCACAGTGTCGGTCCCGGCCCCGGAAGCGCGCCGGGCCAGGGACGACCGTGCCGGGCGCCGGGTTCGCGCGGCTCACCCCACGGCACCAGGGTGAACCGTTCGGCGGCGGCCCGTCCACCGTCGGGAACCGCGGTCACCACCCCTTCGGCTCCCAGCAGTCCCTGTACCCGTACCAGTGCCCGGGCGGCACGCGCCTCCGCCGAACCGTCCCCGCCCCACAACCCCGGCTGGGCCTCACCCTGCGGCAACAGGCCGTCCGGTGCCAGGCTCAACCGGACGATCCCGGTGCCGTCGGTCAACCCGCCGGTGAGCCAGCCGTCCAACTGCCACCTCACCCGGTCCGCGACACCGTCGGCGGTGAGCGCCCCGTCGTGCCGCCACACCCGGGAGACCTCCGCGCCACCACCGGTCGTGGCGGACACGAGGAGGCGGGAACAGGCCAGGCCGTGGGCGGCCAGCAACCGGTGCGACTGCACTGCCAGGGCACGGGCGGTGAAGGCGGCCACGTCCACCCTCTCCAGTGGCGGATCGCAGTCGACCGTCACGGTGAGGTCCGGTGGTGCCGTACGGGGTACCGGTGGCCGGGGGTCCTCCCCGGCCGCCAGTCGCCGGGCGAATGCGGCGTCCGCGCCGAACCTGTCGGCCACCGAGGCGGCGGGCAACGCGGCGAAGGCCCCCAACGTGTGGATTCCGAGCCTGCGCAACACCGAGGTGAGTTCCGGACGCCCCAGAGCCGACACGTCCAGGTCGCGGAGATAGTCGGAGGTGCCGCCCTCGGGCACCACGGTGCCGCGATGGGCGGCCAGGTAGGCGGCGAACAGACTGTCGGCCACACCGACCCCGCATTCGACGCCGCACGACTCCGCGACCTCGTCGATCACCCGCTCCGCCACCGCCTGCTCACCGCCGTGATAGGCCGCCGGGCCTCCGGCCGCGAAGGCCAGCAGGCCGGGTCGAAGGATCTCCACCCCGGCGGCGTGCGCCTCCACGGCGACCACCACCGGTTCGAACGGTTCGGTCTCATCCCAGTCGGGACACCGTACGACCATGACCCGCACCCGGGTCTCCTCCCTTGACGTCGCGTCGGTTGAACAGTGAGATCACCGGGGCCGTCCGCTCGGCCGCCGCCGGGCGGCCGTACGGCCACACCGTGGCCTCTCTCCGTCTGCCGTGGACGGTCGCGGCCACCGTCAGTCGACAGTGGCGCAACAGTCCTCTTCCCGTGTCGAGGCCGTACCATCTCGCCCCGATCACGTCGAGCCGGGCGTCGGCGTCGGGCCAGTCCGTCGCCGCCGGCCCGAACGGGACGAGCACCCCACCGCGGTTACGTGCCTTGCCCGCCAACCGCGCCGCGGTCCTGCGACTCACCGGTCTACCGGTGCGCACGGCCACCACGTCCAGGCCCTCCAACAGCGCTCCGGTGACCTGGTCGTCACGATCTCCGGGATCGGGGACGAGGGCCAGACGGGACAGGGCGACACCGACGTGCGCGGCGGCGTGCGGCGACACCTCGCGGGCTCCCACCAGGGCGCACCAGGCACCGGCCTGTGACGCCTCGGTCAGCAACGCCAAGACGACCGAGGTCAATCCGGCCGGTGCCCGGCTGGTCACGCCGATGATGGTTCCGGGCCGCAGCCGAGGCCACGGCAGGAGATCCGCCAGATCCCGGTGGACGGGAAGCCCCGGCGGCCCCGCGAGTTCGCTGGCGGGCCGCAACATGGCCGCCACGGGCGACCGCAGCACTGACGAGCCGGCCATCCGGGCTTCTCACCTGTCCCCTTCATCGAAACGGGGGACGGACGGCCCGGGTGGCCGGTCGTGCCGGCCGGGCGCGTTCCGTACACCGGCCCGGTACCCGTTCGACGTCGTGGTTCCAGGATCGAGCGGTGTCACCGGACGACGGTTCTTCTCCCGTGAACCCGTGCGGTACGGCGGGAGGGCGGTTCAATGGCAGGTACCGCGCCTCCCGCCGTCGTCCACCGCGAGGGCGCGAACGGGCCGGCGGTTGCCTCACCGGGTGTCGGCAGGTCACCCGGTGTCACCGGCGCCGTCGCGTCGGCCGTCGTGGTGGTGTGTGGCGGAGAAGGGGGCAGGAGGCCCGATCACCGCCGGTGGGTCGTCATCGCAGGCCGATCAGCTCGGTCACCACGGTCACGAAATGGTCTGCGTCTCTGAGCAGGTCGTCCGCCTCGCGGGCGGTGACCACCTGGGGCACACCGGATTGAGCGACGGTGCGCTTCCGGGCGGTGACGGCGAAGAACTCCGCCCACTCCCGCAGTTCCGGGGCCACCCGTACCAGCAGGCCCCACACGTTGGTCACCTGGTTTCGCTGCCCGGTGACCGGGCGCGCCCGGATCGCCAGGACCGCGGCGGCGGCGCGCAGCGCCGCGAGATGGGCGGCCGCGTAACGCTGGCCGTCGCGAGCCTCCTCGGCGGCTTCGGCCAGACCCTGTCTGGCCATGATGAGCAGTTCCAACGGTGAGCGGTTGGGCATGCTCTGCGCCGGGATGGCCGGCAGTTCCTCCTCGGAGGATCTCTGGCGTAGCGGCGGAGCCGCCTCCGCGGTCATGGTCGCCAACATTTCTTCCCCTCTGCGGCGATGTGATGGTTTCCGATCGAAGCCGTCGCCCGTCCGGGGTCGGTGGGAAGACGGACGACGGCTCGTCACGGGTGTTCGAACAAATGATCTTACGAACGTCCGTTCGAACACCTCGATAGTAAACCCCGCCGCCCGGCGGTCCGCAAGTGGATCTCGGATATTTGTTCGAATGATCGACGAATTCCCAGGTCACGACGCCGTTCGAACCCGGCACGGCGTGTCGTCGCCCGAACTGAGAGCAACGCCACGACGCGACGGAGGCACCGAGGAAACTAATCGGTGTAGTTTACTTCCATGCATGACGAGACCGAACGCGTCAAGGCCGTCACCGAGGTGGTCGCGGCCGTGGAACGCAGCCAGCGCAACGAATCCCCCGAGGAGTTCATCCGCCTGTTCCGCGAGGACGCGGTATGGACCACCGCCCACGGCAGGCGGCTGTACGGCCGCGACGCCATCGCCGAGTTCACCCGGCGGGTACTCCCCGGAGCGATGGGCGACACCACCGTCAGCTACCGCGTCGAGGACGTCCGGTTCATCCGGCCGGACGTGGCCGCGGTGAAGGTGATCGCCCAGTACTACGACGCGGAGGGCGCGGAACTGGGCGCTCCGAACAGCCCCCTGTACGTCATGTCCGAAGAGGACGGCAGGTGACTGCTGACGGCGTGCCAGAACACCGGGGTGCAAGACACCTGAACCCCGTCACCGGCCCCGCAGCGCCGCCGACACGACGATCATCAACTGCACCAACCCGAGCACGCCCAGCAGCAGCCAGGCGATCGCGGCGATGGTGGCCACACCGGTCACCATCCCCGGGGCGATGGCGGTACCGGTCACCGACACCACCGCCGCCACGCCGTACCCGGCCAGCGCGGACCAGAGGCGGGAGGACCGCTCCCCCAGCGTCGAGAGCGCGACCTCCCGGAGTCCCGCGATCTGCCCCCTGGCGCGAAGGTACTCGTGCAGAATCGTCACCGCGCCGGCTCCGATGAGGACACCGGTGGGCACCCCCAGACGATGGAAGCCGTACAGCCACGCCACCTCCACCAGTCTCGCCGACAACGGGACGAACACCAGCACACGGCGGGTGGGATCCCCGAAGCGCCGGGCGACCGAGGGATACCACCGATCGCAGGCGACGACGACGGCGACCGACACCGCGGCCGGGACGAGCCAGAGGCCGCCGGCCTGCGCGATGAACGGCGTGATCACACCGGCGACCAGGCCGACCACGGTCACCGACGTCGGAGTCACCGGCGACCGGCTCCGCGACCGGCCGGGTGTACGGGTACCGGAGGATTGTCCACTCACCACACATGCTTACCAAAACCGCCGCCGTGAATCCAGCCTCGTCCACCATCGGTGGCCGCTCCCGGCGCCCACGGCACGAAGCGGCGGACCATTCCGCAACACACGACAGACCGATGTGGACAGTCCATGGCGCACCACAGTGGGCTTTCCGTCGAGGCGTCGACACGGTGTCCGTCACAGGGCGGACACCGCGATACCGCCGACAAGCCCCGGGCGCTCAACCCGAGGGGCGTGAGGGGTCGGTGTCGGGCGGGGTCGTGGGGAGCCGGACGGTGAACTCGGCACCGCCCTGCGGCGCCCGCCCCAGCGTGATCCGGCCGTGGTGTCCGGCCACCACGTCCTTCACGATCGCCAATCCGAGACCGGCGCCGCCCTCGTCACGGCTACGGGACTCGTCGAGCCGCACGAACCTGTCGAACACCCGGTCCCGGTCGGAGTCGGGGATACCGGGACCGTCGTCGGCGACGCGGAGCACGGCGTACCCGCGCTCCCCGGCCAGACCCACCCACACGGCGGTGGCGGAGTGGTGCTGGGCGTTGTCCACCAGGTTCGCCAACAGCCGGACCACGTGGTTGCGGACCCCGGGAACCGTCACGTCGTCGGCGACGTCCAGCCGGACCGGCAACCTGTCCGTCGCCGCGCGCCGGGCGATCTCCTCCCGGACCAGATCCGACAGGTCGATCGTCCCGCCGAGCGGCTTCTCGCCGGCGTCGAGCCGCGCCAACAGCAGCAGGTCGGTGGCGAGACTCTGCAACCGCACCACGTCGCCCAGGGTGGCGGGCAGGTCCAACAGCTCCGGATGTGACGCCGCCACCTCCAACTGCGCCCGCAGGATAGCCAACGGACTACGCAGCTCGTGTGAGGCGTCGGCGATGAAACGGCGCTGCTGCGACACCGCGGCGTCCAGCGCCGCCAGCGTGGCGTTCGTGGTGACCGCCAGATCGTGGATCTCGTCGCGGGCCGACGGCACCGGGACCCGCCGGGACAGGTCCCCGGCGGTGATCTCGGCGAGTTCGGCGCGGATCGCCGCGACGGGCCTGAGTGCCCTTCCGGTGACCAGCCAGGTGACCATGGCCACCACCAGCAGGACGGCGGGCAGGCCGAGCCACATCGAGGTGACCACCCCGTCGACGGTCTCCTGCTGCGCGGCCAGCGAGGCGGCGGAGTACACGACCATCCGCTCCCCCGACGGACTGGTCGCCGTGAGTGTCGCCACCAGGTACTCGTCCGCCAGACCCTCGACGGTCACGGTCTCGAACGCCACTCCGCCGCCGACCTTGCCCTGGTCGACGGGCGGCGGCGGGGTGTCGTCGTCGAAGTCGTCGTCGTCATCATCGTCATCGTCGTCGTCATCGGTGGACGGGGTGTCCGACGGAGAGGGGGACGGGGACGGTTCCACGTCCTCCGGCGGCGGCAGCAGCGACGGCCGCCCGGCCAGTGACGGACTGGCCGAGAGCACCTCACCGTCCGCGGCGACCACCTGGATCAACTCCTCCGGGTCGTCGACCGGCAGTTCCAGGACAGCCGTCGACGTGCCGGCCGCCAACTGCCCGGCGACGCTGCGGGCGTTCATCTCGGCGGTGAGCTCCTCACGGTGGAAGAGGTTGTCGCGTAGCAACGAGACCACGAACGCACCCACCGCGACCAGCGCCAGCGCCACCACGAAGGTGGCGGCCATGGTGGTGCGCGCCCTGACGGAACCGATCCGCCACCCGCCCCGGTCAGCCACCGTCGGCCGCCAACCGGTAGCCCGCACCGCGCAGCGTGGTGATCGCCGATCGCCGGAACGGCGCGTCGAGCTTGCGGCGCAGGTTGCTGATGTACACCTCGACGATGTTGACGTCTCCGTCGTAGGCGAAATCCCACACGTTCTCCAGGATCTCGGTCTTGGAGACCACCTCTCCGGCCCGGCTCGCGAGGAACGCGAGCACCGCGAACTCCTTGGCGGTGACCGGGATGTCGACTCCGCCACGGGAACAGCGGCGGGTGCCGGGATCCACGGTCAGGTCGCCGAACCGCCACACCGGAGGCGCCATGCCGCCACCGCGACGGCGCAGCAGCGCGCGGATCCTCGCCTGAAGCACCAGGAACGAGAACGGCTTGGTCAGGTAGTCGTCGGCCCCGATGTCGAGCCCCTCCGCCTCGTCGTACTCGCCGTCCATCGCCGTGAGCATCAGGACCGGCGTCTCGTCGCCCTCCTTGCGCAGCGCCTCGCACACCTGGTAGCCGTTCATCCTGGGCAGCATGATGTCGAGGATGATCACGCTGTACGTACCCGCACGCGCCATGGCGAGGCCCTCCTCGCCGTCGTGGGCGACGTCGACCGCGTACCCCTCGGCGGTGAGACCGGATGCCACGACCTTGGCCAGGCGTTTCTCGTCCTCCACGATCAGCAACCGCATGTCAACCAGACTGACACACCCTCGTCCGAGCAACCTGAAGCCGACTTCAGGTGACTTAAGGCTGGGTTCAGGAACGGTGCGGCATGGTGAATCCGTCAGCCCGAATCGAAAGGACGAACCCATGAAGAAGTCCCTCCTCACCAGTCGGCGGACCTGGATCATCGCGGGAACCGCCGGTGCCCTGCTCCTGGGCAGCGCGGCGGTCGCCACCGCCTCGTTCTCCGGTGACGACTCCGCCGAGACCTCGGACACCGACACCCGGCTCGACGACGACGGTGACGACCGTGACGACGACGGTGGTGACGACGACGGCACCACCGCGACGGCCACCGAGGTCTCGGCGACCACCGCGGCGCAGACGGCTCTCGCCGAGGCCCCCGACGCCGTGGTGATCTCGGTGGAGCTGGACGACGACTCGCCGGAGTGGGAGGTCGACCTGGTCGGCCCCGACACCGAACACGAGATCACCGTCGACGCCGTCACCGGTGAGGTGCGAAGCCACGAACGTGACGACGACGCCGACGACGACGGCCGGGACGACGCGGCCACGGCTTCGGCCGCGACCGTGACCGTGGACCAGGCCGCCCAGACGGCGTTGGCCAAGGTGCCGGGTGTGGTCGTCGACATGGAACTGGACGGCGACGACAACGCCCCGGTCTGGGAGGTCGAGGTCGCGGCCGAGGACGGCACCTGGAAGTACGTCGAGATCAACGCGCTCGACGGTTCCGTCATCAGCGTCAACGACGACTACGGCACCGATGACGACGACGACCGGGATGACGACGACGATGACGATGACGATGACGACCACGGTGACGACAACGACGACGACGGTGACGACGACTGACCGGTGTTGACGGTGGGGCGCTGCCACGCCCCACCGTTCGACCGGAGCGAACCGGAACCGGTTGGCCGGGCCGCCTGAGCAGGCGGGCCGGTCAACCGGACATTCTCGCAGGTACGCGCAGATTCCGCCACACCTCGCGGGTGGCGGTGGACTTGTTCAGCGTGATGAAGTGGATGCCGGGTGCGCCCTCGGCCAGCAGTTTCTCACTCAAGGTGGTGGCCACCTCCACGCCGATGGCGCGGATGGCCACCGGATCGTCGGCCACCGCGTGCAACCGTTCCGCCAGGGCGGCGGGGAAGACCGCGCCCGACAGTTTCGCGAATGTCTCGATCTGCTTGACGCTGGTGACCGGCATGACGCCCGGGATCACGGGCGTGTCGAGGCCCGCGGCGGCGGTGGCGTCCCGCAGCCTCACCCAGTCCCGCCAGTCGAAGAAGAACTGCGTGATGGCGAAATCGGCCCCGGCGCGGCACTTGTCGATGAAGTGACGAGTGCAGGTCTCCCAGTCGGGGCTGCGGGGATGCTTCTCCGGGAACGCCGCGACGCCGACGCAGAAGTCGCCGGATGACTTGATCAACTCCACCAGCTCGTAGGCGTGGTTCACGCCGTCGGGGTGGGCGACCCAGTCGGCCTGCGGGTCCCCGGGAGGATCGCCGCGCAGCGCGAGGATGTTACGGACGCCACCGGAGGCGAAGTGACCGATCAGATTGCGCAGTTCCGACACCGAGTGGTCCACGGCGGTACAGTGCGCCATCGGCAACAGGGTCGTCTCGGTGGCGATCCGGTCCGTGGTCTCGACCGTCATGCTGCGGTTGGACCCGCCGGCACCGTAGGTCACCGACACGAACGAGGGCTGCAACGACTCCAGTTCCCGGATCGCGGTCCAGAGCACCTGCTCGGCCTTGGCGCTCTTGGGCGGGAAGAACTCGAAGGAGAACACCGGTTCACCGGTGCGCAGCAGCTCTATGATGGCCGGCGCTCCGCCGGGCATCGTCGATTCGGTACCAAGGGTCACAGTCCTCAGCCTATCCGGACGTGTCCGCCGTCGACCCGCTCACGTTGCCCGAACCCAGCAGGTGGGACGAGCGGCCGACCGCGTACCTTCGGCGTGTGCGATCCCCGATCGATCACGCGGACCTGGGTGCCCGTGTGGAAGACGCCCTCACTCGATTCCTACGACGCCAACGTGACCGGTTGACCGGGATCGACGGCGAGTTGACCGCGGTCGCGGACACCGCCGAGGCGTTCGTGCTGGGTGGCGGCAAGCGCATCCGGCCCGCCTTCGCCTACTGGGGCTACCGGGGCGCGGGCGGCACGGACGGGGACGAGGTGGTGGCGTGCGTGGCGTCACTGGAACTGCTTCAGGCGTCGGCACTCATGCACGACGACCTGATGGACGATTCCGACACCCGGCGGGGTGGACCGTCGGTGCACCGTCGTTTCGCGTCGGCACACGCGTCGGCGGGGTGGTCCGGCGACGGTGACGGTTTCGGGATGTGCGCGGCGATCCTGTTGGGTGATCTCTGCATGACCTGGTCGGACGAGATGTTCACCGGAGCGGGCATGCCGTGGCCCGCTCTTGCGGCCGCCCGGAACGACTTCGACGCCATGCGCACCGAGGTCAGCGCCGGCCAGTATCTGGACGTACTCACCCAGGCGCAGCGCGACAACACGATCGACCGCGCGCAGAAGGTCGCCAGGTACAAGTCCGCCAAGTACACGGTGGAACGGCCCCTGTTGATGGGAGCCGCCCTCGCCGGTGACGACCCGCGTGTGCGCAGGACGTACTCCGCCTACGGCCTGCCACTGGGCGAGGCGTTCCAGTTGCGCGACGACGTGCTGGGCGTGTTCGGCGACCCGGCTCAGACCGGCAAGCCCGCCGGTGACGACCTGCGGGAGGGCAAACACACCTTCCTGGTCGCGCACGCCTACCAGGCGGCCAACCGGGCCGGCCGGGCGCTGCTCGACGGATCCCTCGGCGACGCCGAACTCACCGACGGCGGTATCGAGGCGCTACGGTCGCTGATCACCGAGACCGGCGCGTTGGCGGTCACCGAGCAGCGCATCGACCGGTTGGCCGAGCAGTCGGCCGCCGCACTGCGGTCCGGCAAGGACCTGATCGAAGACGAGGCGGCAGTGGTCCTGGCCGAACTCGCGGAGGCCGCCGTCCGCCGGTCGTTGTGAACCCGCGCCACGTGACGCGCGGGAGTCCGTGACCTCGAAGGCCGTCTTCGGTCCCGCTGTTCTGCTGCCCGTCGCCCGGCCGACGTCTCGCGGCGTTGCCGGAGGCGGTGCCGCTGCGAAGCGGTACGTACCACACCGGTACGCACGGACCTTCAAGAGCGATGGCCCCTCCGCCTCGCGAACCCACTCGACCGGAACACCGCTCGCGACGAACGAGGCCCGAAGACGGCCCCTTAGGCGAGGCCGGCACGAGTGTCACCGGTTTCGCGGGAACCGGGCCGTTTTCCGTCTTCCGGGGTAGCCCGATCGGACGAGCCCCGGTGACCCGGGCGATCGGTTCGCCGATGGCGCGGCGATCGGCAGTGACCCAACGGGCGCCCATGTCGTTGAACCGGTAACCGCGCGACGACTACGGGTGTCGGTGGTGACGGCGTGGGCCGTCCCGTGCCCGCCCGGTCGTCGCACTGTCGATGATGGCGGTGGGGTGCCCGGGGAGAGCGCGCCCGCCGCGTTGAGGGGAATCATGAGACTTGATCGTGAGATCGCCGGCCTCGCACGCTCGCTGGCGTACGATCTCCGCCGTTCCCGGCGCGCCAGGCTCTATCTGATCGTCGTGGTCGCGGTCGTCGTGATGGCGACCGCCGCCTGGTCGACGTCGGGGCTGTGGAGTGGTCCGACGGCGCCGGGTGGACAGGCGGCCGACGCGGACGGTGATCCGCTCGACCCGGCCGGGCTGGCCGAACAACACGGCGCGGCCCCCGACGGACGCGGGAAGACCCGCGACTCCGGGTCGGAAAGCCCGTCCGCCTCCGAATCGGCGTCCTCCTCGGCACCCGCGACGGAGTCGCCCGTGCCTCCGCTGCCGGAGGAGACCCCGAGCGAGTCGCCCGAACCGGATCCGAGTGCGACGAGCCCCAGCGAGACGCCGTCGGGCTCGCCGTCGCAGTCTCCGTCGGCGTCTCCTTCGCCGGGCGGTTCGGGTTCTCCGACCGATCCGTCGTCGGGCACCCCGTGACGCGCCCCCGCTAGGCTGTCGCGATGACGTCCCCGTTCACGGCCAGGAGGCCACTGCGGGAACGGGCCTACCCCGATCCCTCCAATCTGGAGACACGCCGGGCCGTGTACCGGTTCCGCAGGCCACCACTGGATCTCGTCGGCGAGGTGGCCGCACGTCTGGCGACGGCGCCTCCCGGCACGCTGCTCGACGTCGGCAGCGGGTCGGGGGTGCACACTCGTGCGCTCCGCGATCGTCATCCGGACCGCACGGTGATCGGCCTCGACCTCTCGCACGGCATGGCCGGTCACACCGGTCCCCCGGCGGTCGTCGCCGACGCCGAGGCGTTGCCCGTGGCGGACGGTGTGGTGGCCGGGTGTCTGGCCGTCCACATGCTCTACCACGTGCCCCGGCCGCGACTCGCCGTGGCGGAGCTGGCGAGGGTCCTGACCGACGACGGTCTCGTGGTGATCGTCGCCCAGGACGGCGGAGACCGGGCCGAGGTGGAGGGGTTGTGGCGGGACTGCGTCCACGCCACCGGCGGAGAGTGGCGGAGGGAGTCCCCGCTGGACCTGTCGGGCATGGCGGTACTGGCCGCCGATCACTTCGAGTCGGTGACGCGGCACGACTTCCCGGGTGAGACGGTGGTGCCGGACTGGCGGCCGGTGGTGGCGTATCAGGAATCGACCCGCGCGCTGTCCGGCCTGTCCGACGCCGGTTTCGACGCGGCGATGGCGGAGTTCACGGCGCGGGTGCGGTCCGAGGTCGCACGCACCGGCGTCTTCCGCTTCACCAACCGGGTGGGGATCCTGACGGCGCGCCGGCCGTTGCGGAGCTGAGCACCGGGGCCGGACCTGCCGGATCGTCCGGATTGGCGGGTTTGCGGCGTCACCGCTCGTAGAATCCGAGTTCGTGGGGGACGAACCGGTCGACATCGAGGTCGGACCGGCCGGCCCGTTGATCGGGCGGCTCGTCGACGACCGTTACCGCGTACTGGAGCCGATCGCGGTCGGCGGGATGGCCCGGGTGTTCCTGGCCGAGGACGAGCGGCTGGAACGCCGGGTCGCCTTGAAGATCATCGACGACCGGCACGCCGGCGATCCGAGGTTCGCGGCGGGGTTCGCCCGGGAGGCGAAGACCGTCGCCCGGTTGTCGCATCCCAACGTCGTCGCCGTCTTCGATCAGGGATGCCACGACGGTCTGCCCTATGTGGTCATGGAGTACGTCGCGGGCAGGACGCTGCGCGACGTGTTGAACGCCAGGCGCAGGCTGCCGGTGGCGGAGGCGCTGCGCATCACCGACCAGGTGCTCGCGGGGCTGGCGGCGGCGCACCGTTGCGGCCTCGTCCACCGGGACGTGAAACCGGAGAACATCCTCATCACCGGCGACGGCGACGAGCTGACCGTGAAGGTCGCCGACTTCGGGCTCGCGCACGCCGTCCAGGCGGGATCCGACGCGACGGGTGAGGGACCGTTGCTGGCCACCGTCGCGTACGTGCCGCCGGAGCTGCTGACGGGGGGCCGAGTCACCGCCCGCGCGGACGTGTACTCCGCCGGTGTCGTGTTGTTCGAGATGGTGACCGGCCGGGTGCCGTTCGACGGTCCCGATCCCGACGCGGTCGCCGCCATGCACGTGGAACGGGTCGTGCCGGCGGCGGGTTCGCTGCGACCCGGGTTGCCCGCCGACCTCGATGCGCTGATCCTGCGGTGTACCCGCCGTGACCCCGCCGCGCGTCCGCCGGACGCCCTGTCGTTCGGCCGGGCGCTGCGCGGCGTCCGCGGCCGCCCGGTCGGGGCGGCACGGCGGGTGTCGCCTCCCACGCGCGTCGTGAGACCGCCGAGGCAGCGGCGTGCCTCGTGGCGGAGCGGTGACACGGCCGGTCGGGGCCTGTTCGGGCAGTTCGTGATGGTGGCGGTGCTGCTGGCACTGGTGGGGGCGGGCGGCTGGTGGCTCGCCGACGGCCGGTACACGCAGGCGCCGTCGCTGCTGAACCGGGACGCCGCCGAGGTGGAGGGGATCGCGGCCGCGTACGGGATGGCGGTGGAGTTCACCGCTCCGCGGTTCAGCCAGTCGGTCCCCGAGTCGCGCGTGTTGGCCCAGGACCCGGATCCGGGCGAACGGATGCCCAGGGACGGGGTCATCACCGTGACGGTGTCCCGGGGGCCGGAGCGGCACGAGGTCCCCGGTCTGCGCGGGTTGTCACTGGCCGAGGCCGAACGTCTGCTGGCGGATCTGCAGCTGGCCGCGGAGGTGGTGGAACGGCGGTGGCACGACGGTCACGCCGAGGGAGAGGTGATCGACAGCGATCCACCGGGCGGCCGGGTGGTGCATCCCGGCACGGTCGTGGGCCTGACGGTGAGTCGCGGGCCGGTTCCCGCCCGGGTCCCGGACGTCACCGGTACCGACGAGGCCGACGCCCTGCGCGCGGTCCGTGGTGAGGGGCTCCGGCCCGAGGTGGAGCGACGGTACTCGCCGACCGTTCCGGCGGGCCGTGTGCTGGGTCAGTCCCCGCCGCCGGGGACGGGCGTGGCCCTGGATACCGGCGTGCGGTTGACCGTGAGCCGGGGACCGGCGCCGGTGCCGGTCCCCGACGTGGTCGGGGAATCGGTCGCATCGGCGCTCGAGACGCTGACCGAGGCGGGTTTCGAGGTGGTGGTGCGGGGTGACGCGGACGGGCGGGTCGTGCGGCAGGACCCCGAAGCCGGGAGGTCCCTGCCCCGGGGTGCCCGTGTGACGATCGTCGCGCGGTGAGACCGCTCAGTCGGACGGCTGGGCGATGAGCGACTGCAGGTACAGCGGTTCGCCGAGCTTCTCGATGAGGTCGAGCTGGGTCTCCAGGTAGTCGATGTGGCCTTCTTCGTCGGCGAGGATCGCCTCGAAGATCTTCGCGGACGTCACGTCCCCGACCGAGCGCATGTGCTCGATGCCGCGACGCAACCGGTCGACGGCCTCCTTCTCGATCTCCATGTCGCAGGAGAACTGTTCCGGTACGGTCTGGCCGATGCGGAGGTGGAACAGCCGCTGGTAGTTCGGGAGGTCTTCGAGGAACAGGATGCGGTCGGTCAGCACCTCGGCGTGCCGCATCTCGTCGATCGACTCGGCGCGCGTGTGGGCGGCGAGCTTGGTGTAACCCCAGTTCTCCTGCATCTTGGCGTGCAGGAAGTACTGGTTGATGGCGGTCAGCTCGGCGGTGAGCTGCTCGTTCAGGAACTCGATGACGCGTTCGTCGCCTCGCATGACGTTTCCCTTCTCCGGTGTGTGGCGGAACGCTACAAAACCCGGAAAAGGGACATCGCGCCAGGAAACCCTAATATAGGGCAGGCTTGGCTAACGTCAGGACCGTCAACCCTGCGAGAGCGCGGGAGAACCGTAGTGGGCCTCGAGCATGTCGGCGATGCGGTCCAGGCAGGTGCCGCAACCGGTTCCCGCCTCACACGCGTCGCCGACCGCCTCCTCCGTGCGGGCGCCGGCGCGGATGCACTCGTGGACCTCGCTCTCGGGGACACGGTTGCAGATGCAGACGTACACCAACCCTCCTAGGTAAGCCTTGCCTTACGAAGGCTCACCTAAGGTATCCGGCGGGTCCGTTTCGCGGCAATCCTCCGAAGAGCCGGGGACGGCGGGCCGTTCGCGGGGGCTCCGGCGCAACCGAGCCACCCCCGTACCGCGTCAATGAGGTGATGTCCGTTACACACGTCGATACGACGCCACCCTCCCCCGTCATCGAGATCACCGGCCTGCGCAAGAGGTACCGGTCGATCCGCCGCCCCGGCACCACCGCGCTCGACGGACTCGACATGGTGGTGCACCGAGGACAGATCCACGGCTTCCTCGGCCCCAACGGTTCGGGCAAGACCACCACCCTGCGCATCCTGTTGGGGCTCGCCGCCGCCGACCACGGCCGGATGCGCGTCTTCGGGCGGCCGGTTCCGCAATGCCTGCCGGAACTGAGCGACCGGATCGGCGCGGTCGTGGAGAGCCCCCGGTTCTTCGGCAGTTTCACCGCCCGGCTGACGCTGTCGCTCCTGGCGGGCACCATCGGCCTCCCGGACGTGCGGGTGGAGGAGGTGTTGACCGCGGTCGGCCTGCGCGACCGGGCCGACGAGCCGGTCAAGGGCTACTCGCTGGGGATGCGTCAGCGACTCGCGGTCGCCTCGGCGCTGCTCAAGGACCCCGACCTGCTCATCCTCGACGAACCCACCAACGGGATGGACCCGGCGGGGATCCGCGAGATGCGGGAGATGATGCGCGGCCTGGCCGCCGACGGGATGACGCTGCTGGTGTCCTCACACCTCCTGTCGGAGGTGGAGCAGCTCTGCGACACGATGACCATCGTGTCGCGGGGCCGCCGTGTGACACACGGGCGGGTGGCCGACATCGTGGCGGCCCACACCTCCGACTCGGTCACGGTGACACTCGCCGACGCCGCCGAGGGCGCCCGTGCCGCCGAGGTGTTGCGGAGGGCGGGACTGGCGATCTCGGGACGGGCCGAGCGGGTCGAGGTGTCGGGTGCGGAGTCCCCGGCCGCCGTCACGCGACTGCTGTCGGACAAAGGGATCCACCTCTCCGGCCTGACACGGCAGGCCGCGGACCTCGAGACGGTGTTCCTACGCCTCACCGGGACCGCCCCGGTGGACGGCAGGTACCCGCAGATAGACCATTCACTGTTGCCCCCGGCGGCACGGTCCACCCCGGACGAACGAGAACTCACCGTCACGGTGAGCGAGGGAGCCGAATCGTGAAACTCTTCGTCGTGGAACTGCGGCGGTTCGCGAGCCGCCGCAGCAACCAGGTCCTCGTCCTCGTCGCGATCGGGTTCATGCTGCTGTCGCTCAGCGGCCTGACCATGAGTTCCCACTCCCCCACGGCCGAAGAGGTGTCGACCGCGGAGACGCAGGCACGGGAGAGCCGTGAGGAGCTGGCCGGGGAGTACGACGAGTGCGCGGTGCAGTCGTCCGATCCCGCCCGGGACTGCGGACATCTGACGTCGGGGTACGAGATCGACGCCTCCCAGTTCCTGCCGGGTGTGGTCGTCTTCTCCGAGGACGCCGCAGACCAGTTGTCCTTCCTGTTCGTGGTCTTCGCGTTCTGCGGCCTGCTCACGGCCGGGTCCTTCATCGGCGCGGAGTGGACCTCGGGTGGGATGACGAACCTCCTGCTGTGGCAGCCGCGCCGTGGGAAGGTCTTCGCGGCGAAGACGGGCGCCGCCGTGTCGATGGTGTCGGTGGTGACGTGGGGCTACACGCTGGTGCACCTCGGAGCACTGTGGGCGATCTCGGCCACCAGGGGGCTCGTCGGCGACCTGACGCCCACCTGGTGGGCGGCCACATTCGACCTGGCCGGGCGGCTGTTCCTCGTCGTGGTGTTGGCGACGGTCCTGGGGGTGGCGTTCGCGATGATCGGGCGGCGCACGGTCACCGGGATCGCCGTCGTCATCGCCTACCTGATCCTGGTCGAGTACGGCGGCCAGTTGATGTCACTGGTGATCGGGGCCTCCATCGACGATCTGATCCTGTCCACCTACCTGGTGGCGTGGATCAACGACGGACTCGACACGATGCGACCCGACTACACCGTCGTGGAGACGACGCCGGGCTGGCTGGGCGGCCTGGTTCTCATCGTGGTGACGGCGGTCGTCACGGCCGTGGCGGCGGTCCGGTTCCAGCGGCAGGACGCGAACTGACCGGTCGGGTCACGCCAGTTCGCCGAGGACCTTGATCGCGTGGTCGACGCCGTCGTCGTCCACGTCGAGGTGGGTGAGCAGCCGGCCCCCGTCACTGCTCAACACCGAGATGAGGACGCCCTGTTCGGCGGCGTCGGCGGCGAGCGCGGCCAGTCCGGGGTGCCGCAACAGGACGATGTTGGTCTCGACGCGGCCGGGGTCGGTGAGACCCCGGTGCGCGAGCGCCTCGGCCAGCCGCCGGGCGCGGGCGTGGTCGGCGGCGAGCCGGTCCACGTGGTGGTGGACGGCGTGGCGGGCCGCGGCGGCGAGGAAGCCGATCTGGCGCATCCCGCCGCCCATCCGCTTACGCAGCGCCCGTGCCCGCGCGACGTTCTCGGCACTGGAGACGAGGATGGAGCCGACCGGCGCGCCCAGGCCCTTGGAGAAGCAGAGCGACACGGTGTCGAAGAGGCGGCCGTACTCGGCCAGTGGAACCCCGGAGGCGACGTGCGCGTTCCACAACCGGGCACCGTCGAGGTGGAGGAGGAGTCCCCTCTCGTCCGCGAGCCGCCGCAGCCGCCGCAGTTCCTCGATCGCCAGGACGGTGCCGCCGCCTCGGTTGTGGGTGTTCTCCACGGCGATCGCCCGGGTCGCGACGGTGTGGTAGGCGACGGACTCGCGTACGTGACGGCCGACCACGTCGACGTCGAGCCTGCCGGCGGTGGAGGGCCAGCTCTGGGTGGAGATGCCGCCGATGGCCGCCGCCGCGCCGCCCTCGTGGGCGAGGATGTGGGACTCGGAGTCGACGAGCAGTTCACCGCCCGGCGGCACGAGGAGTTGCAGGCCGATCTGGTTGGCCATGGATCCGCTCGGTGTGAACACACCGGCCTCGTGGCCGAGGAGTGCGGCGACCTCGGCCTCCAGGGCGTTGACCGTGGGGTCCTCGCCGTACACGTCGTCGCCCAGCTCGGCGTCGAACATCGCCTCTCGCATGGCGGCGGTGGGGCGGGTGACGGTGTCGGATCGCAGATCAACCAGCATGGGGTGAGACTAGGACGCCCGGTGAGGGACGCCCGAGTCCGGGTGGTGCGTCACATGCACTGATCACCCATGGCGACGTTGCACTGGTAGCCCGCGCCCCACGGGCAGCAGAAGAAGCACGCGTCGCTGCACTGGCAGTAGCACTTGTCGGTGTTGCTCGCGGAGGCGGCGCGTCGCGGGGCGAGCCGGTCCAGGATTCGGTCGAATGCGCGGGTGACGGTGGACATGGCGGATTCCTTTCAGGAGGCGCTTTCGCGATCCTAACGATGGAATCGATACATATCAATTGCTCCCGGCGGCGGTTTCGGTCAGCCGGACTTGCCACAATCAGTGGATGACGGACGAGGGTTATCTCCTGGTGTTCCCCGAACGCGCCTCGGCGGAGTCGGTCGCCCGGGCCGTGAGCGACCGGTACGGCCCGGACGACCGGATCCGCGTGGTCCGGGAGTCGCTCGCGGGCGAGGACGACGCGGAGGACGCGCAGTGGCTCGTCCCGCTCCACGATCCCCGCGCCGAGGACGAGCGGGAGTGGCTGGCGGATCTGGCCTCCGCCTACGACGGGTGGCTGGAGACCGCCTGACCGGACCGGCTCACCGCGGTGCGGCGTCCGGCCCCGGATCGGCCGGGGACTCACGCGGATCGCCGTCGCGCCGGTAGGCGGCGGCCTGTTCGTCGAGCCAGCGGGAGTGCGACTCCCAGGCGGCCTGCTTGCTGGTGCCCAGCGCCGCGCCGATCTCGGACCAGGACGCGCCCGCGGCCCGGGCGGTACGCACCGACAGTTGTCGCCCGTACCCGGCCTTGCGGGCGATCGTCTCCCCGAGGGCCAACAGGTCCAGCGCCTCCGAAGCCGTCAGCGGTTCGGGGTCGCCGGGCGACGCGGTCTCGTCGGGCCTGGGCGCCAGGGAGTCACGGGTGCGCAGTTCCTCGAAGCGGGCGACCGCCGTGAGCAGGGTGTGCCGGGTGTCGAGTTCCTCGGGTGTCGTCATCCGCCGACGATAACGTCAAGCCACCTTGACGTCAAGTGGCCTTGACGCGACGAACCCCGCCCGGCGGCCCGGGCGGGGTTCGTCGGCATGCCGTCAGTGGCGCAGCATCTCCGCCACCAGGAACGCCAGTTCCAGCGACTGCTGCGTGTTCAGGCGGGGATCGCAGGCGGTCTCGTACCGTTGCGACAGGTGCTCGTCCTCCAACGCCTGGGCGCCGCCGAGACACTCCGTGACGTCCTCACCGGTCAGTTCGATGTGGATGCCGCCGGGGTGGGTGCCGATCGCCCGGTGCACCTCGAAGAAGCCCAGTACCTCGTCCACGACCCGGTCGAAATGCCGGGTCTTGTAGCCGTTGGAGGACTCGTGGGTGTTGCCGTGCATGGGATCGCACTGCCAGACCACCTCGCGGCCGGCCGCGTGCACCTTCTCCACGATCGGCGGCAACGCGTCACGGATCCGCTGGTTGCCCAGCCGGGTGATCAGCGTCAGCCGTCCCGGGATGTTGTCCGGGTTGAGCTTCTCGCACGCCTCCAACGCCCAGTCCGGCGACGTGGTGGCGCCCAGCTTCACCCCGATCGGGTTGTCGATGCGGGAGATGTAGTCGATGTGCGCGCCGTCGAGCCTGCGCGTGCGTTCACCGACCCACAGGAAGTGTCCGGACAGGCCGTACGCGCGGTCGTCGCTCACCCGGGTCAACGCACGGTCGTACTCCAGGGCCAACGCCTCGTGGCTGGCGTACACCGTCACCGAGTGCAGCGCGTCGTCGTCGACACCGCAGGCCGACATGAACGCCAGCGCACGGTCGATCTCCCGGCCGATCGCCTCGTAACGCTCCCCCGCCGGGGACTGCCGGACGAAGTTGCGATTCCACTCGTGCACGGCGCGCAGGTCGGCGATACCCCCCGACAGGTAGGCGCGGAGCATGTTCATGGCCGCCGCCGCGTTGGCGTAGGCGCGGATCATCCGCTGCGGGTCGGCGACCCGTGCCTCGGGCGTCGCCTCCAAGGAGTTGATCATGTCTCCGCGGTACACCGGCAGGCCGAGCGCGTCGACGTCCGCCGAGCGCGGCTTGGTGTACTGCCCGGCGACCCGGCCGACCTTCACCACCGGCATGCTCGCGCCGTAGGTCAGGACCACCGCCATCTGGAGAAGGGTCCGGGCGTTGGCGACCAGGTGCGATTCGGTGTTGTCGGCGAAGGTCTCGGCGCAGTCGCCGCCCTGCAACAGGAACGCCCGGCCGGCGCACACCTCGGCGAGCTGGGAACGCAACGCGTCGACCTCGTAGGGGGCCACGATGGGCGGAACGGTGTCGAGGACCTCACAGACCTGCTCGACCTCGGAATAGTCCGGCCACGGCGGCATCTGGTCGCGGGGAAACTCCCGCCATCGGTCCAGCCCAAGCTGCTCGGCGCGCTGCTGTGCGGCGGCCGGATCGTGACCTCCGGGTATCAGGCCCGGATTGCGCAGTTGATGCCATTCCTGATTCACACCAGCAAGCTTACGGTGTGTCCCCGTCCCGCCTCACCGCCACCACGGCCGTCTCACCTGGCAGGACGGGTGAGAGTGCCCACACGGCATGCTGCGGCGGCCGCCCGCGCGTCAACCGATATCGTCGTCATCGTCCACTCCTGGGGAGGAACGTGCATGAACGATCAGACCGTCGAAGACTGGCTCACCGCGCTCGCGTCGAAGTCCTCCACACCGGGTGGCGGTGCCGCCGCCGCCGTCAACGCCGCGATAGGCGCCGCACTGGTGTCGATGGTGTGCAACCTGACCATCGGTAAACCGAAGTACGCCGAACACGAGTTGACCATGGTCGACGTGCGTTCCCGGGCCGAGGAGCTGCGCACCCGGCTGGTCGGCCTGGCCGCCGAGGACGCCACCGCCTTCGACGCAGTCATGGCCGCCTACGGGCTGCCCAAGACGACCGACGAGGAGAAGGCCGCCCGGAAGGCCGCCGTCCAGGACGCCCTGCACGGCGCCGCCGACGTCCCCATGCGCATCGCCGCGACCGCCGCCGACGTCATCGCACTGGCGGGACGCATCCTCGACGGCGCCAACGTCAACGTGCTGTCCGACGTCGCCGTGGCGGTGGACTCCGCGGGTGCGGCACTGCGGTCGGCGATCCTCAACGTCGAAGTCAACCGGGCGGCGATCACCGACGAGGGTCACCGGGCCGAACTGGCCGCCGGCATCGCCCGGTACCAGGACGCGCTGCTCACCGCGGGTGCGATCTCCGAACACGTCGCCACCCGGATCCGGGGCTCCTGACTCGGCAACCCGCGGACGGTCGCGCGACACGCCGTCGCGGTCGTGAGTGGCCGGTCTGAGACCGATCCCACGCGACTAACATGCCGGTAATGCGAAACATTGACGGGCGCGCGATCGCCAAGACCATCGCGGCCGAGGTCACCGCCGCCGCGGCGAAGCTGACGGCGGACGGCGTCACACCGACGTTGGCGGTGGTCGTCCCCACCGACGACGAGGCGACCGCCTGGTACGTCAGGTCGATCGAGCGCACCGCCGCCAAGGTGGGCGTGAGGTGCCGCACCGAACGGCTCACCGACCCGACGGCCGAGAGCCTGACCGCGCTGCTCGACACGTTGTCGGCCGACGACTCGGTGCACGGCGTCATATGCCAGACGCCGCTTCCGGACGGCCTGACCCTGGCCGACGTCGGCTCGCACATCGCAGTGGACAAGGACGTGGACGGTGCCAACCCCGCCGGCCTCGGAAGGCTCGCCGCCGGACTGCCGACCTTCGCTCCGGCGACGGCGGCCGCCGTGCTGGAGATCCTGCGTCGCGAGGAGACGCCGCTGACGGGCCGCCACGCCGTCGTCATCGGACGGTCGACCGTGGTGGGCAAGCCCGCGGCCTTGCTGCTGCTCGCCGAGAACGCCACGGTGACGGTGTGCCACTCGCGCACCGAGGACCTGGCGGCGGTCTGCGCGCGCGCCGACGTCCTCGTCGCGGCCGTCGGCAGGGCGCGGATGGTGACCGGTGACTTCGTCAAACCCGGCGCCGTGGTCGTCGACGTGGGCACCAATCCCACCGACGACGGCGGCCTGGTCGGCGACGTGGACGCCGAGTCGGCCGCGGACGTCGCGTCGGCCCTCACACCGGTGCCCGGCGGGGTGGGACCGGTGACCACGATGCTGTTGATGCGTCACACGGTGCAGGCAGCCGGAGGCTGAGGCGGACGTCGGGGTGCGCCGAGGCGCACCCCGACGTCTCACACTCCGAACGGCGGGGCGTAACGGACTTCGCCGCGTGGTGGTGTCCCGTCGTCGAGGGACGCGACCATGACCGCCTCCTCCGGTGCCTCGAACGGCACCGACACCCCGTGACGGGAGGCGATCTCGAAACCGAACCGGGGGTAGTACTCCGGGTGCCCGAGCACGACCACCGTCGACTCGCCGGCCACACGGGCGGCGTCGAGCGCCGACCTGGTCACCACTCCCCCCAGGCCGCTTCGCTGTAGGCGGGGCAGCACGGCCACCGGCCCGAGCGCGAGGGCCGGCACGGTGCCGATCAGGCACCTGGTCAACACCGCGAAGGCGACGACCTCGCCGGAGCGTACGGCGACCCTGGAGAACTCCGGGATCCAGGCAGGGTCGGCACGCAGGGCGTCCACCAGGTCGGCCTCGTGTGCGGTCGGGAAGGCGGCCAGGTTGACCGCGCGTATTCCCGCGACGTCCTCCGGTCGCTCGCCTCGGACGAGGATGTCGGTATCGGTGTCGGCCATGTTCCTCCAGATGTCGGACCGCGCGGCGGCGGTGCGGTGTCACCGGCGAGACCGGTGGGGTCCATTCCACCGCCTTCGGGCGCGGTTGTCATCCGACTTTCCGCCCCGGCCACGCGACGCACTCATTCGTGCCATTCCCGCGAAGTGCCGGTTACCCGACAGTGTCGTTCCGCGGGGCTCACTAGCGTCGGAGACGTCTCTGCACCGAGGAGGTCCGGCATGCGCAGACTCATCGTCATCCTCGGCGCCGTCGTCACGGCGGTCGCCGCGTCCACTCCCGCATACGCCTACGCTCACGACCGGGTCGCCGATCCGTGGCTGCACACCGCTCTGGACGTGCTGACCCTGGTCATGGTGACGTCTCCCCTGTGGACGGCGTACCTGTGGGGTCCCGGGCGGCGCGGCGCACTCCTGGCGTTGATCGGTGTCGTCCAGATACCGGCGGCGGTCTTCGCCTTCGTCCCGATCGCGGATCCGGTGCTGCACGCGGTGGCACTGTTGGTCGGCGTCACGTCCACGGTGACGTCCATCTGGTACGTGCGGCGCGCCGGCAGGGCCGCCCACACCGCCGGGCGGCCGGCCGTCCGCTGAGGCTCACACCGAGGTGAGGGCGCGCCCGAGGCGGTGGCGCGTCCTCGACACCGGCACGATGTACTCGTGCCTGCGGGTCGTGAGTGCCACTCCGGTCACCCGCCCCGCCTCGGTGAGCACCTCCACCTCCGGGCAACCGGCGTACGGCCCGTCCCACGAACCGTCGGCGGACACCACCGCGTGGTAGGCGCAGTGGGGCTCATCCACGTATCCCCACGCACGGAACGACTCCACGCCGTCGGCCATGTAGATGCCGACGGACAGGATGCGGTCACCGTCCGGGCACCGGTAGAAGGCCCCGCACAGGCCAGGCACCGCGACGTCGTCGAAGTCGACGTCGTAGACGATCTTGTGCAGACTGAAGTTGGCCAGGTCGGGCATCACGACCGGCATGACAGATGACAACGGCACGCACGGTTAAACGAACCATGCGTGCCGCAGTGACGACGTGTAACGGTGTGATCACCCGAAGAACACCGACGCCTCGTCGAGGCGGTGATCCGGCACCGTCTTCAGTTCCGCGGTGGCCTCCGCCAGCGGCACGCGGACGATGTCGGTACCGCGCAGCGCGACCATCTTCCCGTAGTCGCCCTCGTGCACGGCGTCGATGGCGTGAAGGCCGAAGCGGGTCGCCAGTACCCGGTCGAACGCGGTGGGCGTCCCGCCGCGCTGGACGTGCCCGAGTACGACGGCGCGGGACTCCTTGCCGGTCGCCTTCTCGATCTGGTCGGACAGCCACTGCCCGATACCGCCGAGCCGGACGTGCCCGAAGGCGTCGAGTTCGGCGTTCTGCGTGACCATCTCGCCCTCGGCGGGCTGGGCGCCCTCCGCGACGACGACGATCGGCGAGTAGTCGGTGCGGAACCGGGACTCCACCCAGCCGACGACCTCGGAGACCGAGAACCGGCGTTCGGGGACCAGGATGACGTTGGCGCCGCCGGCGAGGCCGGAGTGCAGCGCGATCCAACCCGCGTGGCGGCCCATGACCTCCACCACGACACACCGGTGGTGGCTCTCGGCGGTGGTGTGCAGCCGGTCGATGGCCTCGGTCGCGATGTTGACCGCGGTGTCGAACCCGAAGGTGTAGTCGGTGGCGCCCAGGTCGTTGTCGATCGTCTTGGGCACGCCCACGACCGGGACGTCGAGGTCGGTCAGCTTCTTCGCCACGCCGAGGGTGTCCTCACCGCCGATGGCGACGAGCGCGTCCACACCCAGGTCGGCCAGGTTGGCCTTGACCTTCTCGACACCGCCGTCGACCTTGAACGGGTTGGTCCGGGAGGACCGCAGGATCGTGCCGCCCCGGGGCAGGATCCCCCGTACCTCGGGGATGCCCAACGGCATCGTCTTGCCTTCGAGCGGCCCGCGCCAGCCGTCCCGGAATCCGATGAACTCGTGGCCGTACTCGGCCACTCCCTTGCGGACCACCGCACGGATGACGGCGTTGAGACCGGGGCAGTCCCCGCCACCGGTGAGTACGCCAATGCGCATGTGCACACTCCATATATCTGTACCAGTCGATGGCACAAGACCCCGTTGTCTCTGCCTGTCGTGAGGCAGCTTATACCCGGCCCCCCGTGCCGTCGGAGGTGCGCGTCGACGCCATGGCGTGCCATCTCGCCAGGTTGTGCCGGGCGTCGGCGAGCGCGGAGTGCTGGTCCTCGGGCGCCTTGGGCAGTTCGGGACGTCCGAGGTCGTCCCACAACTGGCGCAGGTCCTTCGTCATGCGCGGGATCGCGCGCGGCAACGCCGGCATGGGCCCCCACAGCTGTGCGAGCGCCACGTGATCGTAGGCGGCGTACCAGGCCCACAGCTCGATGCCGCCTCCGGTGACACCCCGGATCGGTTCCACCAGGAACTCGTACAGCTCGTCGCGGATGTCCCGCCGCGACCGCCACGACCGGTCGCTGATGGTGGGCAGTTTGGCGAGGACGTTCTGCCGCACCCACGGGATCGCCTTGGACTCGTCGAACTCGGTGGACACCGCGTAGAACTCCCGCCCCCGCTCGTCCACCACCCCGATCGACACCAGGTCGATGGTGACGCCGTCCTCGATGAACTCACAGTCGTAGAAATATCGGTACACCAACGCGATTGACCTTTCAGTTGAGAACCGAATCGCTCGAATGGTTCGTCTTGGGGATGACACGCCACGGGTCGGCCACGCCGGGATGTGACGGTACGCCATGCTGGCAATGCACCCCTGTCGGCGGCCGAGGGGATGCACCGAAGAAGGCAAAACGGACATCAGGATATAAACTGGATCGAATCTCGGCTTGGGGAGGCATCGCCGCCGGCTTCAGGATGACCGCTCAACGGTCGAAGCACTGTCGCACATCCGATTGCAGGGGTGTACATCGCCGCGAAAGCCAGCCATGATCTACAGGTACCCACGCAAAGCGGTCCCTTGAGGGGGTTAGGGGGTGGAACGTGGACGCTCGTGCGTCTGACGATCTACTGGCCGGTGTCACCATGTTCACCGGCCTGGATGTCGATGCCCGAAAGCGAATCGCCGCCGCGGCGATCCCACGGCAATACCGGCGAGGACAACTGCTCTTCGTGGAGGGGGACCCGGGAGAGTCGCTGATCATGGTCCGCACCGGTGCCGTGGCGGTGTTCCGCACCGCGCCCACCGGGGAGCGGGCGATGCTGCACGTGGTGCGCGCGCCCGACGTCCTCGGTGAGGTGTCCCTGCTGGACGGTGCGGCACGGTCGGCCTCGGCCGAGGCGCTGGAGGACACGATGGCGGTCGCCGTGGCACGCACGACGTTCCTGGAGATGGTCCACGCCAGCCCCAGCATGCTCGACGCGGTGATGCGCACGATGGGTGGGATCGTGCGCCGGCTCACCGAACAGAACTCGGACCACGTGTTCCTCGACCTTCCGGCGAGGGTGGCCAAGGCGCTGGTCCGGTTGACCGGCCACACCAGCGCCCCCATGGTGACCATCGAGCTCAACCAGACCCAGCTGGCGGAGCTGGCGGGAGGTTCACGGCAGAGCGTCAACCAGGCCATCGGCACGTTCGCCCTCCGAGGCTGGTTGCGCACCGAGGGCCGTCGCATCGTGGTCACCGACATCCCGGCGCTGCGGCGGCGTGCCGGCCTCGACGACCTGCCCTGACCGGTGCCGGTGGAACCGGCGCGCCAGCGCGGGTGCCGGCGGGCGCCCGGTTCACGCCAGGTACGGGATCGTCTGCGGTCCCTCCGGGAGCACACACACCCGGGCGTCGGGTCCGGCGTGCAGCAACAGGTCGGCGACGGTGGTGGCGATGTCGGCGGTGTACTCCAGATGCGCCTCCGCCAGTTCCGCGGGCGTCAGGTGGCCGGTGTGCATGATGACCCGTGCCTTCGACTGGATCTTGGCCTGCACCTGCACCTGCCACTGGTCGGGAAGGGTGGTGGGGCGGCTCTCGATGTCGGCCAGCAGGGCGCGTGGTGAGGGGGCGGAGGTCAACACCCGCCGGAAGTCGCCGTGGTCGGGGAAACCGTCGCGGCACTCGGCGGCGCAGACGATCGTGCCGCCCGGCTTGACGACCGTGGCCGCGGCGGACAGGCCCTTGCTGCACTGGTAGAGGTTCTGGTCCAGTGGGAACCCGGAGTTCGTGGTCACCACGACGTCGAAGGGTTCCGGAACCGGGCGCATGGCGAGTTCCCGTGCGGCGCGCCTGGCCTCGGCGTGCATCTGGAAGATGCTGCCTCCGAACGCGGCGACGATCTCCTTGTCCCGGTTGAGGAGGACGTCCAATCCGAACGCCACGTCACCCACGGCCGCCGTGACGGCGCGGATGTCGTCGTGGACGGGGTTGCCCTCGCATATCCCCCAGGTCGCCGACGGGTGACCGATGCGGGCGGCATCGTGGAGGGTCAACACGGTCTCCAGGCCCGCCAGGCCCGGTGCCACCAGTTTCGGTCCGCCCGAGAATCCGGCGAAGAAGTGCGGTTCGACGAAACCGGTGGTGATCCGGACGTCGGCCTCCACCCAGTGCCGGTTCAGCCAGACGGGTACCCGGTTGCCGTGTTCCCCCCGCCATACCAGGGAGTCGGCGTCGCGGGCGTCGTGATTGACCACCCGGACGGCGGCGGCCAGTCCGGGGCCGAGCATGTCGGCGATCTCCTCGGGCGTGTTCGCCCGGTGGGTGCCCGTCGCCACCAGGATCGTCACGTCGTCCACGTCGACGACGCCGTCGAGCTCGTCCAGGATGGCCGGGATCATCAGGTGACGCGGCTGCGGCCGGGTGCCGTCGCACATCGAGACGGCGACGGTCTGTCCCGGTGAGACCAGCTCCCGCAGCGGCGGCCCGGCGACCGGTTCACGCAGCGCGTTCCGCAGTGTCTCCGCCGGGTCGGCGACGCGCGGCAGGTATCCGGGTTCCACGACGGTGGTACGGCCTGCGGGGAGATCGACCGGCAGGCCGGTCTCGCCGTACGCGAGCCTCACGCGCATACCGTTCCTCCTGTTCCGTCGGCCGGCCTCACGGCCGGGAAGACCGCTCGGCCGTCCTCGGAATCATCATGGCACCGCGCGCGTCGCGGTGCTGTCGGATGACGGCGGGTACGCGACCCGCGTCGCCATCGGAACCGTGGTGACCGCACACGAGAGACGGCCTCCGCCAACGGGAGTCGACCGGTCCAGCCGCGCCGGCCGCACGGGGGTATCGTGGAATTCAACATCCGATGAGATATGTCGCAGGAGCCGGTCATGCCGCCTTTCGCCACCGCCCCGCACACCCTCCCCCTGACCGAGGCACGCGCCGACACCGCGCCGCTCACCGGCGGCAAGGCCGCGAACCTGGGTGAACTCCTGGCCGCCGGCGTACCGGTGCCGCCCGGTTTCGTGGTGACCACCACCGCCTACCGCGAAACCCTGCACCACAACGGGATCACCGTGACCGGCTTCGCGGACCCGGCGGCACTCCGCGCCGCCGTCGCCGCCGCGCGACCGTCCGCCGACGTCAGGGACGACATCCTGGCGGCGTACGCGGCGCTCGGCGGCGGACCCGTCGCGGTGCGGTCCTCCGGTACCGCCGAAGACCTGGCCGGGGCCGCCTTCGCCGGACAGCACGACAGCTTCCTCAACGTCGTCGGTGAGGAGGCGTTGATGGAGGCCGTCCTCGCCTGCTGGGCCTCGCTGTGGTCCGACCGGGTCACCGAGTACCGGCGCGAACGCGACGTGGACCCGACCGGACTGGCGATCGCCGTGGTGGTCCAACGGATGGTGCCCGCCGACGCCGCCGGGGTCATGTTCACCGCCGATCCGGTCACCGGCGAGCGCGGCCACACCGTCATCGACGCCAGCCCCGGCCTCGGAGAGGCCGTCGTGTCGGGGGCGGTCACACCCGACCACTACGTCGTGACCGGCAGGACCGGTCGCCTGCGGTCGTCGGTGCCCGGTCGGCGGGAGGTCGTGGTGCGTCCCCGTGCCGGAGGCGGTACCGAGGAGGTCGCCGGTGACCACGACGGCACCCCGGTACTCTCCCGGCGCCGGATCAGGCGGCTCACCGCGCTGGGCCGGCGGGTGCAGGAGCACTTCGGGGCGCCCCAGGACGTCGAGTGGACGCTGGTGGGCGACCGGTTCCAACTCGTCCAGGCCCGTCCGATCACCGCGCTGCCCGCCCCGCCGCGCCGGATCGGCCCGCGCCGCCGCGTCGGGCTCACCGTGTTCGGTGAACTCCTGCCGATCCGTCCGTATCCCATGGACGTCACCGCGTGGATCGCCGTGAACCTCGAAGGCGTCGCGGCGTTCGCGGCCAGCGCCGGAATCCGATTCCCACCGCTGCGCGACCTCCTGCACGAACGCGACGGCGTCGCCGTGTCGATCGACCCGCCCGCACCCGCTCTCTCCCCGTCGACGCCGTTCCGGTTGCTGCGCAACGCCGCACGTGGCGAGGAGTATCCACCGGAGGGACTGCGGGACGACCCCGCACTGCTGCGGTTCCTCGCGACGGTCGAGTCGGAACTCGCCCTCGATCTGACCACGGTGGACTACGCGGCGTTGGCCGACCGGATGCGGGCGGCTCTGCCGCTGTTCAACGAGATCATGCGGTTGCGCGGCCGGTTCCTGCCCCGCGGGCTCCTCGCCGCCGCGCGATTCCTCCTGACGTTGACACCGCTGGGCCTACGACGCCAGGGCATCGCCCTGATCTCGGGTGTCGAGACGAAGACCTCCGAGACCAACCGCGCCCTGGAGGAGCTCGCCCACCTGATCCGCACCGATCCCGCGCTGTCCGAACTGTTCCGGCGGGAACCCGTCGACCGGATACCGGATCTGCTGGACCGATCCGACGCCGGGCGCCGTCTACGCGACCGACTCGCCGACTTCCTGCGGCGGTACGGGCACCGCGAGTCGCTGCTGCTGTTCATCAGCCAACCCACCTGGCGCGACGATCCCGGCATCGTCCTGGCCATCCTCAAGGGGATGGCCGCCGGCGACGCGGTGACGGCGAACGGATCGGGGACCGCCGAGGCACGACGCGCGGTCTTCGGGCATCCGCTGGCGCGATGGCGTCCGTTCCGGCGGCTGTTGGAGCGGCAGGCACGACGGGCCGGGGACTTCGTACGTTTCCGAGAGGACACCCACTACTACGCCACGATGGCGATGCCCGTGATGCGGCGGGTCCTTCGCGAGTACGGCGACCGGCTGACGGCCGCCGGCGCGCTCGACTCACCGGCCCAGGTGTTCCACCTGCGGATGGAGGAACTGCACGACGCCTCCGGCGGCATGCCGGAACCGGCCGCGGTCCGCGAGCTCGTCGCCCGCCGCACCGCGCTGCGGGAACGACTCGCCGACACCCCGCTGTTCGACCGCCGTCTCCCGACGAGACGGCGGTCCGCCGACGCGGCGGTCTCCGGTGTCGGCGCGTCGGCGGGCACGGCGACCGGCCCGGTCAGGGTCGTCACCGGTCCCGACGGGTTCGACAGGCTGCGTCCCGGCGAGATCCTGGTGGCCCCGTACACGAATCCCGCGTGGACACCGCTGTTCGCCCGGGCGGCGGCGGTCGTGGTGGACACCGGCGCCGCCATGTCGCACGCCGCCATCGTCGCCCGCGAGTACGGCATCCCGGCGGTGCTCGGCGCCGCCGGTGCCACGCGGACGCTCCGCGACGGACAGCTCGTCACCGTCGACGGCGATCGCGGTGCGGTGTCGATCACCACGCCGACGGGGACGCCGCGCCCGCTGGGATAGGGTGGCCCCGATGTACCACTGGAACACGGATCTCGGCCCGCCGGCCGAATAGGGCGCCCGGAACGGGCCGCGACCGGTCCACCCCGGCCACTCGCGGGGACACCGACCGGTCGCCGGCCCCGCGCGCCCATCCGCCGGCCGTGGGGCGTTCCGCCCCGATCCGTCTTCCCACGACAGGGCTCACATCACATGTCCACAGACGTCTCGCTCTCGCGCTCCCACCACTCCACCCGCCGCACCGGATCGGGCGCCGCCCTGGTCCTGGCGGCCGGCCTGCTGTGGGGAACCACCGGTACCAGCGCCACCTTCGCCCCGCCGGGCACCTCACCTCTGGCGATCGGGGCCGCCACCATGGGTCTCGGCGGCCTGTTGCTGTTTCTGACCTGCGCGCGGCCCAGCCTGCGCGTCCTCACCGCCTCCCGCCGCCATCTGCGGCTCGCCGTGGCGGGAGCCGTCTGTGTGGCCGTGTACCCCCTGACGTTCTACACGTCGATGTCGATGGCCGGTGTCGCGATCGGCACGGTGGTGAGCATCGGCGCCTCTCCGGTGTTCGCGGCACTGTTCGAGTGGCTGGGTGACGGCACCCGCCTGTCCGGGCGCTGGGTCGTCGCCACCGCCGCGACCGTCCTCGGCTGCGGGCTGTTGGTCGGGGCGGGAGCCGAGACCCCCGCGGCGACCGGCCGGGTCCTGCCGGGGGTGCTGCTCGCACTGGTGGCCGCCGCCTCCTATGCCGGCTACACGTATCTGGCGACCCGCCTCATGCGACCGGGGCGGCCGTCCCGGTCCGTGATGGGCGCGATGTTCGGGCTGGGTGCGGTACTGCTGCTCCCGGTACTGGCGGTGACCTCGGGTGACCTCCTGACGTCCCGGGCGGGGTGGCTGGTGGTCGGCTACCTGGCCGTCGTGCCGATGTTCCTGGCGTACCTGTTGTTCGGCGCCGGGATCCGGCGGGTCGGGGCCAGCGCCGGAACCACGTTGAGCGTGTGCGAGACCGTGGTGGCGACCGTGCTCGGTGTGCTGGTGGTCGGCGAACGGCTCGGCCCGGTCTCGTGGGCCGGTGTCGCACTGGTCGTGGCGGGCCTGGCGACGTTGACGCTGCGGCTGGGCGCCTCCGGGCGGCACCGGCCGAAACGGTAGGGGAAACCCCCCTCGGATCGGGGGGTCTCGCCTACTGTGGAGCGCCTCGGTCGGGGGGGACACTGACAGCACGTCCCCTCCGGGTGCGTCCGCCGATCCGGCGGTGTCCACCCGGGTCGTCCATCGAGGAGTCCACCGTGTACCGCCGAATCGCGTCATGTGTCGTGATCCTGTTCGCGACCGCCCCTGGGCCTGATCGCGGTACCGGCCGCCGCAGAACCGGCGCCCGACTCCGAACCCACCGTGTCACCGCGAACGGTGACCGACTGGGTGACCGAGGCGTTGGCGGACGCCGACATACCGGGCGCGGCCGTGTCGGTGGTCCACGGCGGCGAGGAGGTCGTGTCGGCCGGGTACGGCGACGCCACCGTCGAGGGCGAGGCCGTCGATCCGGCCCGGACGGCCTTCTTCGCGGGCTCCACGGCCAAACTGTTCACCACCGCGGCGGTACTGCGGCTGGTGGAGGCGGGTGCGCTCGACCTGGACCGCGACGTGAACGACTACCTGACGTCGTTCCACATCCACGACACCCATTCCGGCAGGCCGGTCACCCTGAGACACCTGCTCACCCACACCGGCGGCTTCGACCCCGACTACGGCCTGTTCGGATCCGCCGACCCGGACCCGGCCCGGTTGCCGGATCTCGCGGAATCCCTGGCGGCCTGGCAGCCCGACCGGGTGAACCCGCCCGGGGAGGTGATCGCATACGACAACTACGGCGTCGCGCTGGCCGGACACATCGCCGCCGAGGCCGCCGGACTCGACTACCCGGCACTGGTGGAACGCGAGGTCTTCACCCCGCTGGGGATGTCGCACACCTCGGCCGCGCAACCCGCCCCGCCGGGCCTCGCCGCCACCACCGCCACCGGCCACCGTCCGGACGGCGCGGGCGGCCAGACCGTGGTACCGGCACTCGCCCACCCGTGGGCTCCGACCGGCCCCGGCCAACTCACCACCGCGACCGACATGGGGCGGTTCATGATCGACCAGCTCTCCGACGTGCCCGTCCTGGGAGACACCGCCACCACGGGCATGACGACAGGACAGTTCCGCACCCACCCCGACGCGCCGGGATTGACGTTCATGTACGAGGAGGGCACCACGGCGGGCCACCGCAGCCTGTTCAAGTCGGGTGACGTCCCGGGGTTCCATTCCGCCGTCACCCTGTTCCCGGAGGTGGAACTGGGCGTGTTCGTCGTGGTGAACGGCGACGGGAACGGCGACTTCGACATCCGGGGCCTCGCCGCCGCGGTGGCCTCGGCGATCCCCGCCCCCGACACCGGGGAGGCCGAGACGGTACGGGACACGGACTCCGGCCACCTCGCCGGCGACTACCTCTCCACCCGGCTTCCCGGTGACAGTGTGCTGCGCGCGCAGTTCCTCGGCTCCCCACCGGTGTCGGTCGTCGCGACCGGCGACGGCGGTCTGATCACCTCGGGTATCACCCTGTCGAGCAGGGCCGACGCCACCACCCAGCGGTGGCGTCCCATCGGACCCGACCTGTTTCAGGAGGTCGACGGCACCGCCACGATCGCGTTCGGACCCGACGGCGTGCTGACCGGCTCACTGGACCAGAGCCAGGTGTACCAGCGGGTGGGATGGTGGCGGTCGCCCGCCCTGCATCTGTGGCTGCTGCTGGGAGCCGGTCTGACGGGCGTGGTCGCGGCACTGTGGTTCCCGGTGGCCGCGTTGATCGCCCGGCGGCGCGGGGAACGCCATCCCATCGGGGCCCGGCTGGCGAGACTGTCGGCGACGGCGGCCGGTGTACTGGTCGGCTTGTTGCTGTACGGGTTCGCGTCGCTGACGGCCGACCCGGCGGCGGCCTCCGAGGCGATGGTCACCGGGGCGTTCTCGGTGAAGGTGTTGATGGTGATCGCGACGCTGGTCGGTGCCTTCGCGGTGGCCGTGGCGGGCTTCGCCGTGGCCGCCTGGTGCCGACGGTGGTGGCGGCCGGCCGGCAGGGCCGGTCTCACGATCGTGGCGGTCGCGCTGTCGATCACCGCCGCGGTGTTGTTCGAGTACGAGATGACCGGTCCCCCGTTCGTGTGAGGCCGCCGTCGACCTGTGACGTAGCCGACGCCCGGACGGGGTGGCGGCGGGGTCGAGGTGTCCGCGAGACTCTCGGGGTGACCGAGACCGGGTACGACTTCGCATGGCTGGCCGAGATGTACGAACCGCTCAACCCGTGGGGCGTGAGCGACGAGTTCTTCCTGTCCACCGTGATGTCCGCGGACCGGGTCCTGGACGCGGGGTGCGGCACCGGAGCCGTCCTGCGACGTGCCCGGGCGGCGGGCCACGGGGGACGCCTGTGCGGTTTCGACCCCGCCGAGGCGATGTTGCGTCGCGCCCGGGTACGCGACGACGTCGAATGGCACGTCTCGGACACCGCCTCGATCGGGTGGCGGTCGGAGTTCGATCTGGCGATCATGAGCAATCACGTCTTCCAGGAGTTGATCGAGGAGGCCGAGCTCACCGCGTCCCTCCGGGCGATCCGCGCGGCGTTGCGCACCGGGGGCCGCTTCGTCTTCGACACGCTCAATCCCGCCACTATGGCGTGGCGGTCGTGGACGCCGCGCAACGCCGTGACGGTGACGACGCCCGACGGTGACGAGGTGACGATCTCCCACGACGCCGGTGAGCCCGTCGACGGCGTCCTGTCGCTGGCCACCACGTTCCACCGGACGGGTTGGGAGGAGCCGCGCACCGTCGAGGGACGGTTGCGCTTCGTGGAGACCGGAGAACTCGCCGGGCTGCTGTCCGACGCGGGCCTGATCATCACCGAACAGTACGGCGACTTCGACCGTTCGCCGCTCACCCCGACGAGCCCGCAGATCATCACCGTCGCCGTGGCGGAGTGACCCGCACCGACTCGTCCCCTTCCCGCGCGTACGTCAGGAGCCGTCAATGCGCCGATCGGCATCGACCGGGGTGGTACTCATCCTGGCGGCGTCACTGTTCTTCGGAGTCTGCGGCCCGTTCGCGAAGTCCCTCATCGCGGCCGGGATGTCCGCCGTGGAGGTCACCTGGCTGCGGGTGACCGGCACCGGGCTGATCCTCATGGTCGCCGCGATCCCGGCCGCCCGCCGCATGATCGCGGAACGGCGCAGGCCGCCGCTGTTCCCGCTGATCGGTTTCGGTCTCACGGCGATCGCGGGAGTGCAGTTGTTCTACTTCCTGGCGGTGGCGAGGCTTCCGGTCGGTGTCGCGTTGCTGCTGGAGTTCACGGGTCCGATCCTGGTCGTGGCGTGGATCCGGTGGATCCGGCGTGTCCGGTTGCCGCACACCGCCGTCGCCGGGGCGCTGCTGAGCCTGGCCGGTCTGGCGTTCGTCGTGGAGGTCTGGGCGGGTCTCCGGCTCGACACCCTGGGGCTGTTGGCGGGTGCCGCCGCGGCGGCGTGCCAGGCCGGGTACTTCCTCGCCGGGGAACGGCTGACCGCGCAGGTCGGGACGCCGGTGCTGTTGGCCGCCGGTTTCGGAGTGGGGATTCTGGCCCTCGCCCCGTTCGCGCAGCCGTGGCGGACCGACTGGTCGTTGCTGGACGGTGGTGTCGCGATGGCCGGTTGGTCACCGCCCGGCTGGGTCGTACTGGCCGCACTCGTGGTCAGTACCGCGTCGGCCTACGCGTGCGGGCTCCCGGCGTTGCGGATGTTGTCGGCGGCGGTCGCCGGTGGGATGGCGTACACCGAGGTGGTGGTCGCCGCCGTCGCGGCGTGGATCCTGTTGGGCGAGCGGTTGACCGGTTGGCAGATGTTCGGCGGGTTGCTGGTGGTGGCCGGTGTGTTCACCGCGCAGCGGGCCGTCGCGACGCGCGAACCCGATCCGGTGCGGGCCGCCGGTTGACCGGAGCCCCGGGTGGCGGTCGTGGCTCGGATGCCGATCCCCACCACCCCGGTACGCCGGGGCCGGGTCCGGGGTGGTTGGAGTCCGCCCGACGACTCGGCCCGACCGGTCGTCACAGTGATCCGGCACGGCGCAGGGTGGCCGGGGTCTCATCCGCCGAATGGGCGGGCGCGTCCCCGGTTGGCTAGATTCGTTGCGTCCCCTCTGTGTCGACAGGAGGCTCCACTGTCCACTTCGATCGCCGAAAGCCCCGGTCTGGACCGCTCGGTCCGCACGACGCGCATGCTCGCACTGGTCGGTCTGTGGTCTGTCGTGGCGTCGGTCCTGGTCATCGCGGCACTGGACGCGTGGACGTGGAACTGGCCGCGTAGTCCCGTCACCCGCACCATCAGCGAGTACGCGCAGGGACCGCTCGCCTGGCCGTTCCATCTCGCCGTCCTGGCGCTCGCCTTCGGTTCGCTGGCGGTCGGGACCGCCATGGTCAGGCAGCGTCTCGCGCACCGGATGTCCGGCGGCCTGCTGGCCCTGGGCCTGTGGAGCGCCGGCCTGGTACTCGTGGTGGTGTTCGAGAAGCACGACTGGTCACAGGGTCCGTCCACTTCGGGTTACATCCATCAACTGTCGAGCCTGACGGCGTTCATCGCCCTGCCCGTCGCGGGGGTGCTGCTGGCACGGCCGTGGCGCGGGGACGACCGGTGGCGGACGTGGGCGCGACGCACCGGGGGGCTCGCACTGGTGAGCATGCTGTGGTTCGTCCCGATCGTCGGTGCGGTGTTCATCAGCGTCGCCACCGACCTCGCGTGGTGGCGGATCGTGCCCCTGGGTCTCGCCGAACGGCTGCTGACCCTCACGGAGGTCCTGGTGGTCCTGGCCCTAGGAGGGTGGACGCTCGCCGCCGCCGTACCCGAGGCCGTGGAGAACACGACGGCCGAGAACTGAACCGGACCTCGACGTCAAGGCTTTCCCGACGGTGACACGCCGTCATACACTGGGCCATGCCCCGTGAGCCGGAATCCGTTCCGTCCCGGCGTGGCCGGACGTCCGGCCGCCGCTCCGACCCGTACCCCGGCAGGGCGTGGTTCGGCGTCGCCGGGCTGTTCCTGGCCGGTGCCGTCGTGTTGTCGTGGACGATGGCGCCGATGCTGTTCGCGGCCGTCACGCGGGTTCTCGACCCCGCCTCCGCCACCGCGACGGTGACCGCCGAACGGCTCGTGACGCTGCCGGCCACCATGACGGCCGTGGAACGCGAGGTGCGGGAGGTGCGGGCCGAGTTCGATCACGCCGGTGACCGGCATGCCGTATGGCTCCGTGACTCCGACACGCCGGTCGGCGGCGTTCTCACCGTCCACTTCACCGCCGGTGATCCCACCGACGCGGACACCGTCGCGCCGTGGCCGAGACTGTGGGGTTCGCTCGTCGTGCTCCCCGTTCCCGCACTGTTGCTCTATTGGGGGTTGCGCGCGTCGGCGCACCGCCGGAGAGGCGGTGCGCCACGGGCGGTCAGCGACGGACCGGCATGATCTCGTCGATCTCGTCGAGCTGGTCGTCGGTGGGGATCCAGTCGCCGGCGGCGGCGTTGGCCTTGACCTGCTCCGGCTTGGTGGCTCCGGCGATCACCGATCCGCAACCGGGCTGGGCGGCCAGACCCCCGATGGCCACGTCGAGGATCGAGACGCCGTTCTTCTCGGCCCACGCGATCAGGGACTCGACCCGATCGAGCTTGTCCTCGGTGATGTAACCCTCGCGGGTGGCCAGTCGCGACCCCTCCGGTGGTTCGGCGCCGCGCCGCACCTTGCCGGTCAACAGGCCGTTGGCCAACGGGAAGTACGGCAGCACACCGAGTCCGTACTCCAGCGAGGCGGGGACCACTTCGGTCTCGGCGTCGCGTTCCAGCAGTGACCAGTGGTTCTGCGCCGAGATGAACGGTGTGGCACCGAGTTCGGCGGCCACGTGGTCGGCCTGCGCGATCTGCCAACCGGTGAAGTTGGAGTGCCCGATGTAGCGGACCTTGCCCTCCAGTACCAGCTCGTGCAGTGCCGCCAGGGTCTCCGCGATCGGAGTCTCCGGGTCGGGCGTGTGGATCTGGTAGAGGTCGATGTGGTCGGTGTCGAGCCGGCGGAGCGATGCCTCCACGGCGCGGCGGATGTAGGCGCGGCCGCCCTTGGCGCCGGCTGCCGGTCCGTATCCCATGTCGTAGCTGTGGTGGCCGAACTTGGTCGCCAGCACGACCTGGTCGCGGCGGCCCTTCAAGGCCTTGCCCAGCAACACCTCCGATTCACTGCCGCCGTAGATGTCGGCGGTGTCGAACAGCGTGATGCCCTCCTCGATGGCCGCGTCCACGACCCGCGTGGTCGCGTCGAGGTCCAGGCGGCCTCCGAAGTTGTTGCAGCCCAGACCGACGACCGACACCTGCAGACCCGAGTTTCCCAGTGCTTGATAACGCATGCCGCCGACCGTACCCGACGTACCGGGACCGCCCCGGTATCCCGGTCACCGACGAGGTGAACACCTTCGTCCCCTCCCGCCCCGCGTCCGCCTCGTCCCGGGTGAGGTGGGGAGCCGCCTACGATGGAGCCATGTCTGATCGCGAACGTGTGGCATCTGCCGACGCGCCGCATCCGCCACCGGGTGGCGAGCAGTTGGCGGTGGCGGCGGGGGTGTTCGCGTTGCTGGCCGATCAGACCCGGTTGCACGTGTTGTGGCTGCTGGCGGGTGGCGAGGCCGACGTCTCCGAGTTGACCGAGGCCAGTGGTGCGGCGCGTCCGGCGGTGAGTCAGCATCTGGCGAAGTTGCGGTTGGCGGGCCTGGTCCGCTCGCGAAAGGACGGTCGGCGGGCGGTGTACTCGTTGCGGGACGGGCATCTGCGCCGACTCGTGGTCGAGGCGCTCAACCACGCCGATCACCAGGTGACGGGTGAGTCCTGGCACGCCTGATCGACGCCCGGTCCGTTCGCGTACGAACATCCATACTCGATGTGTGCGCAATTGCGCACACGTAAGGTACGGTAAGCGGGTCCTCGATCCCCGTGTCCGTGAGGGAATGCCGCCCCGATGTGGGATGTGTTGCGTAATCGCGCCTACCGCCGCCTGTTCACGGCTCAGGTGATCGCGCTACTGGGTACCGGCCTGGCGACCGTGGCGCTCGGCCTACTGGCCTACGATCTCGCCGCCGGTGACGCGTCGGCGGTACTGGGTACCGCGTTGGCCATCAAGATGGTCGCCTACGTGGTGATCGCGCCGGTCGTGACCGCACTGGCCGACCGCGTTCCCCGGCGCGCCCTCCTGGTGGCCATGGATCTGGCCCGGGCGGGGGTGGTGTCGGCATTGCCGCTGGTGGAACAGGTGTGGCAGGTGTATGTGTTGGTCTTCGTGCTGCAGGCGGCCTCCGCCACGTTCACACCCGCGTTCCAGGCGACCGTCCCGCAGATCCTCCCGCACCGGGACGACTACACCAGGGCGCTGTCCCTGTCACGGCTGGCATACGACCTGGAAAGCCTCGTCAGCCCCGTCCTGGCCGCGGGCCTGCTGGCGCTGGTCCCCTACGGCCGATTGTTCACCGGCACCGGCATCGGATTCGTCGCCTCGGCACTCCTGGTCGCCTCGGTCGTGATCCCCAGGCCGGAGGTGGTGGAGCGGCCCGGCGGCGTATTCGCCAGGACCACGTACGGCCTCCGGTTGTACCTGGCGACGCCGCGACTGCGCGCCCTACTCGCGTGGCACATGGCGGTGGCCGCCGCCGGTGCCGTGGTCGTCGTCGACACCGTGGGACTCGTCCGCGACCACCTGCGGGGCGACGACACCGACGTCGCCGTCACCTTGGGCGCCTACGGCGCAGGGTCCATGGTCGTCGCGTTGCTCCTGCCTCGGATTCCCGAGAACCGGACCGACCGGCGACTCCTTCCCGGGGCTGCGTTCGGTCTCGCGGCGACACTGCTCGTGCTGACCGTGGGCCTGGCGTTCGGCGCGTGGTCGCGGCCGACACTGGCGGCACTGTGGACTCTGCTGGGCGCGTTCACCGCCGTCGTCCTCACCTCGGCGGGCCGACTCGTCCGGCGGTCGGCGGCACCGGCGGACCTGCCCGCCGCCTTCGCCGCACAGTTCTCACTGTCCCACGCCTGCTGGCTGATCACGTACCCGGTCGTGGGGTGGCTTGCCGCCACGTCCTCGACGATCGCGGCGGCGACCGCAACCGGCATCGCCGCCGCCGCCGCGATCACCGCCGCGGTCCTGCAACCCGCCGAAGACCCCCCGGCACTCGCCCACACCCACGTCGACCTGTCGGCCGACGACCCACATCTCGCCGACGCCCACCCCACCGCCCACGGCCACCGGCACACCCATGACTACGTCATCGACCACCGCCACCGGCGGTGGCCGAAACCGGCGGCGAACCGATCGTGACCACCCCCGCCGGGCACGCCGCCGCTACGGAATACCCGGATCGGCGTTCCAGCTCGGGGGGCCGGGCTCGGGCGCCGACGACGGTTCGGTGCGCGACACCGCCTCCCAGTCGGGCCGCAGCAGTCCGTAGAGGATGGAGTCCCGCCACGCGCCGTTGGTGAAGACGTGGTCCCGGATGCGTCCCTCGGGAACGAAACCGGCCTTGGCCGCGACCCGCATGGAGGCGAGGTTGTCGGGCCCGATCGCGACACTGACCCGATGGAGCCCCAAGGCGCCGAAGGCGAAGCCGAGCGCCTGCCTCACCGCTTCGGTGGCGTAGCCCCGGCCCTGGCAGCTCGCCGCGATCGCGTACCCCAGTTTCGCGGCCCGCACCCCCGACAGTCCCAACCGCACGAAGCCGACCGGGTCGGTTCCCCGTTCCGGCACATCGACTGCGAAGTAGTGCTCGACCCGTGAGTCGCCGTCCCGTGCCGCGGCCTCGATCGCGCCCACCACCAGGGCGTGGGCCGCCTCCGGTGGTCTCGCGTCGAACGAGAGCCACCGGGTCACTCGCGGGTCCCCGATGACGCGGGCGATGCCCGCCACGTCGGTCTCGACGAACTCCCGCAGCACGACCGCGCCGTTCCGGTGGTCTCGCGTCATGATTCACCCTCCGTCCAAGCAGCCGTCTCGACGCCGGCCGCGAGGGCGGACGCCCCCTCCATGTTCGCCCCCTCCCGGGGGCTCGCGGGGTTCTCCGGTCGTACTCAACGCCGCGGGGCCGGTTCGGAGCGCGGCGGCTCCCGCCGCACCGGGATCCCCGATGCGGCGGGAGTCGTCGTCACGGTGAGGGGATCGCGCCGAGTTGCCGGAGTTGGGAGTAGACGTCGACGACTCCCCAGATCTCCGCGATCCGGTCACCGGCCAGCCGGACGATGAAGATCTCCTCGTACTCGACCGACCTGCCGGTGGGCGCGATGCCCCGGTACTCGCCACGGTGGGTCGCGGTGACCGTGTTCCGGAAGACCATCCTGTCTCCCTCACCGATCACGTCCTGGACCTCGACGCGGATGTCGGGGAAGGCGCGCAACAGCATCTGCCAGACCCGTTTCACCGCCACCGATGCGGGCACGTCCGTCGGCACCGGGGTGTGGAACACCGCGTCCGGCGTGAACGCCTCGTCCACGGCCCGCTCGATGGAGTCGAGGTCGCCGCTGCTGCCGGCCTCCTGGAACAGGCGGTAGAGGGCGCGTCTGGCGGCCCCGTTCTCTGTCGACATGGGATTCTCCTTTGATCATGGTGGATAGGACTTCGCGGGCGCCGGTACCCGGTCGCCGTCGCCGGTCACTGCGGGAACGGCCCGAAGCGGAGCGCCGCGACCACTGCGGTGAGGACGGCGAGTACGGCGGGCACCGCGGCCTGTGCCCGCTCGCCGCGTCGGAGGTGGGTGACGACCGCGCCGGCCATCAACACCGCCAGTCCCGCCGCCGCGACCGCGCCGAGGTGCCGGATGTCGATCACGGCGGGCAGGACGAGCCCGACGGCGCCCGCGGTCTCCGCCAGGCCGATGCACTTGATCGACGCCGGTGGGAAGTCCGCCGCCCACCGATAGCCGGCGGCGACGAGCCGTTGCGGGGAGCTGACGAGCTTCACGGTGCCGGAGGCGAGGAACCCCAGGGCGAGTACGGCGGTGACCGACCAGATCACGATGTCCATCACGTCCTCCTCTCGTCGGTTGGTCGTCGTCGGGATCACGACGCTTCGAGGGACACCCGTACGACGAGACGGCGGCCCGGACTGTCAGGCGGCGTGCGTCACCTGACGGTTCCGTGGGGTGTTTCGTCGTAGAAGGTGAACCGATGAGGAGGACGACGACACGATGACCGAGGGAGACGCCCGGAGCGTGCCGGGCCGCGACGCCGATCCGGACACCGTCATGGGCGAGCGGCGGCACCTGATGAACCTGGCCTACCGGTTGCTGGGTTCACTCGCCGAGGCCGAGGACGCCGTTCAGGAGACCTTCACCCGCTGGTACGCCATGCCGTCGCACCGGCGCGACGGGATCCGGTCGCCCGGTGCCTGGCTGACCACCGTGGCGGGCCGCATCTGCCTCGATCAGCTCGGTTCGGCGCGGGTGCGCAGGGAGCGGTACGTCGGTGAGTGGATCCCCGAGCCCCTGCCGGACGCCGCGGGGCTGGGCGCCACCGGGGAACGGATCGGCGACGCCGCCGATCCGGCCGACCGGGTGACCCTGGACGAGTCCGTGACGATGGCGTTCCTCGTCACGCTCGAATCGATGACCCCGGCGGAACGGGTCTCGTTGATCCTCCACGACGTCTACGGGTACACCTTTCCGGAGGTCGCCGGCATCGTGGGACGGACTCCGGCGGCGTGCCGCCAGTTGGCGTCGTCGGCCCGGCGGCGGGCTCGCGCACGCGAGCGGCCACCGACGCCGCCCGCCCGGCAGTCGGAGACGGTGCGGGCGTTCAGGAGGGCGTGGCGGTCTCAAGACCTCGACGCCCTCCTCGGAGTCCTCGACCCCGATGCCGAGGCGGTGGCGGACGGAGGCGGTGTCACCCCCGCCGCGGCTTCTCCGATCCGGGGGGCGGAGGCCGTCGCCCGGCACTATGCCGCCATCGCCGCGGCGATGCCCGCGGGCGTGGAGGTACGCGAGTGCCCGGTCAACGGCGGTCCGGGGCTGGCGATGCGTTTCCGAGGGGTCACCGTGACGGTGTTCGCGTTCGACGTCGTGGGGGACCGGATCCGGCACATCTGGGCGGTGCGCAATCCCGACAAGCTCCGCCGTTGGCCGGTCGCGCCCGAGGACCCTCCCACGGTCTGAGAGGCGGATGGTCGGCGGTGTCACCGCCGGGGATCGGCGCGGCGGCGGCGCCGAGTTATTGGTATACCATTCCGCGGGCGGCCGCCTCACTTCGGCCGCCGGGGCCTCCCCCGGGCTCCGTCACCACCCGCCGAAGGAGCCGAGACACCGGTGCGGCACGCCGACGAGTCCCCCCACCCCGCCACCCGCCGCCCCGGGGCGACCGACGTGTTCGCCTCCCTGCGGGGCAACCGGCCGTTCCGCAGGCTGTGGTTCTCGAACCTGTTCTTCTTCGGCGGCGCCTGGACACAGACCCTCGTCTTCGGGTGGCTCGTGTACGAGACGACCCGTTCGGAGTTCCTGGTCGCGGCGTTCACCTCGGTGCGCCTGGCGCCGATGCTGCTGGGGCCCCTCACCGGCGCACTCGCCGACCGGTACGACCGGGTGAACCTGCTGTTGACCACCTGCGGCTGGGCGGCCGCCGCCCTGGGGGCCGCAGCCACTCTGGCCACACTGGACATGCTGCCGTACTGGGCACTGCTGATCGCCGGGCTGGCGATCGGAATGGCGCAGTCCCCGTCGCAACCCGCGCGTGCGTCACTGGTCCTGGACCTGGTGGGCCGGGAACGGCTCAGCAACGCCAACGCCCTCAACTCGATGGCCATCAACATGACCCAGATCGTCGGGCCGGCGTTCGGCGGCGCCATGATCTCCGCGCTCGGCGCTCCGGCGGCGCTGTGGATCTCCACCGGCTGGTACGTGGTGTCGTTCCTGCTGTTGCTCCCGTTGCGTGGACAGGGCCGGCGGGAACGTCCGGCCGCCCCACCCAAGGCGGCGCACCGCATGGTGATCGACGGTTTCCGCAGTATCGGCCGCAATCGGCTCGCGGTGGCGGTCCTGGCGGTCACGCTCGCCGCCAACACCCTGATCTGGCCGGTGTTCCAGTCGTTCATGCCGGTGTTCGCGGAGGAGTCGCTCCGGCTCGACGCGGCGGGGCTCGGTGCGCTGTTGACCTGTTGCGGCCTGGGCGGGCTCGTCGGGTCACTCGTCATCGCGGGCCTGGGTGACTTCCGGTTCAAGGGTGCGCTGTTCATCGGCGGGACCGCCGCGTGGGGGGCCACCTGGTCGCTGTTCGCCCTGTCGCAGAACGTGCCGCTGTCGTTCCTGCTGGCCGGGCTCATCGGACTGTTCAGTGCCGCGTTCGGGGTCCTGCAGACGACGCTGCTGTTGATGACCACCGAGCCGGCCGTCCACGGCCGCGCGTTGGGCCTCCAGGAACTCGCGATCGGCGTGATGCCGTTGAGCACCGTCGTCCTCGGTGCGATCGCGGAGTCGGTCGGTGTCGTGGCCACCACGGTCACGGCGGGGGTGCTGCTGGTGGTGGCCCTCGCGGCACTGGCGGTCCGGGTTCCCGCGCTCGGCCGGTACAGCGGGCGCGAGAACACCGCCACGCCGGTGCGTGCCGCCTGATGCCGGCCCGATCGCCTCGGAGGCCCTCTAGGCTCACGGTCGTGCGAAAACCGAGTGGATCCGAGTTGACCGACACCGACCTGCGACACCTACGGCGATGTGTGGCGCTGGCGCGGGAGGCCCTGGAGGCCGGAGACGAGCCGTTCGGCTCGCTCCTGGTCGACGCGGCGGGAACCGTCCGGTTCGAGGACCGCAACCGGGTCGGCGCCGGTGACGCCACCCGCCACCCGGAGTTCTCGATCGCACGCTGGGCCGCCGCGCACATGTCCGAGCCGGAGCGCCGGGCGTCCACCGTGTACACCTCGGGCGAACACTGTCCGATGTGCAGCGCCGCCCACGCCTGGGTGGGGTTGGGACCGGTCGTCTACGCGGTGTCCGCCGCACAACTCACCGAGTGGCTGCGGAACTGGGGTGTGGCGGCCGGACCGGTGAACCCGCTTCCGGTGACCGCGGTGGCCCCGCTGCTCCACACCCGGGGTCCGGCGGAGGAACTGACGGCGCCGGTCCGGGCGCTGCACGCCCGCCGGTTCGGGATCACCGACTTAGAGCTCCGGTCGGTCGGTCGGTCACCAGCCGAACGGATCGGCGTCCCGGCCGGGGAGCCAACTGTTGCCCGGTTCCGTCCACCGGCGGCGTTTGATCATCTTGCGGGCGGCGCGCTCGTACCGTCCCACGAGCCTGTCGAGGTAGAGCAGGCCCGACAGGTGGTCGACCTCGTGCTGGAAACAGCGGGCCAGATATCCCGTGCCGGTGACGGTGACCGGTCGGCCCTCCACGTCCACACCGGTCACCCGGGCCCAGTCGGCTCGCCGCGTCGGGAAGTTCTCCCCCGGCACCGAAAGACACCCCTCGATGTCGTCGTCGGGGTCCGGCATCTCGCGTGAGGGCGGCTCCTTCAACTCGATCTGCGGGTTGACGACGTAGCCGCGGTGAGTCCCGTTGTCATCGGTCAGGTCGTACACGAACACCGCGCGCGGGTCGCCGACCTGGTTGGCGGCCAGCCCGGCGCCGTTGGCGGCCGTGTTGGTCTCGAACAGATCCTCGACGAACTGCGCGAGATCGGCGTCGAACTCGGTCACGGGCACCGCGGGCGTGGCCAGGCGGGGGTCGCCGGCGATGAGAATGGGTTTGATACTCACGCCACGAGAGTACTCAAAAGCGAGTAGTCGGGTAAAACTGGTGTATGAATCCCACCCGGTTGTTCATCCTCGGCGCCCTCTCCAAACGCGGACCCATGCACGGCCACCAGCTCCGCCGCGACGCCAGACTGGACCGGGCCGAACTGTGGTCGCAGGTGAAACCGGGTTCGCTGTACGGCGCGCTGCACCGGTTGGAGGCCGAGGGACTCATCCGGCCGCTGCGCACCGAACGCGACGGCGCGCTTCCCGCGAGGACCGTCTACGAGATCACCCCCGAGGGCGACCGGGAGTTGAAGGCGCTGCGGGACGAGGCGTTGAGCGACGTGGGGATCCGGCCCGATCCCTTCGACCTGGCGCTGGCCGTCAGCGGAGACCTGCCACCCGAACTGCTGCGCGGCTACCTGTTGGACCGGATAGCCGCACTCCGGGCGCACGCCTCCCGTTTCGACCACGAACGGGACCGGCGCTGGCCGGACCAGAGCCCCACCGACGACCTCATCGTCGAGCACGCCACCATGCGCGTCCACACCGAGATCGCCTGGCACGAGAAGGTCCTGGCCACCGTCGAACGCCTGGCCGGCACCGCGCACCGGGAGACCGGGGACACCCCGCGACCGGAGGCGACGTCGACGGACTGAGCATGGTCAGTCGGCGTACTCCGCGGCCTCCGAGCCGGGAACGCCGCCCCCCATCGTCCTCACGTCACCGGCGACGGTGAACGTGACCGAGCCGTCGTGGTAGGCGTCGTCGACCGAGACCGAGACCAGCACGGGGCCGGGCTCGCCGGTCTCCGGGTCGGGGGTCTCCCGGGACACGTGTACCGACGTCGAGGCCGGCGACGTGATCCCCGTGAGGCGCCGGGTCTCTGCCGCGAGGTCGGGGACACCGGAGAAGTCCACATCGGATGCGTCGAACAGCACCGACCCGAGGTCCTCGGGCTGGATCGTCGACGGCCCCTCCCGTTCCGCGTCGCCGTACCGGTACATGAAGTCGTCGACCGTCGTCGCGCCGGGCGCGGTCGGGGCGGTCGCGAACACCATGCCGTCGTCGAAGAAGTGCAGTTCCACGAACAGGTCGCCGCCGGCCGCCGCCGCCAACGCCTCCACCGCCTCACCCTGGCGGTCGCCGTACACGAAGTCGTCGTAGTCGACGTCCGCGCCGAGGGCGGCCACCGCGCGGCCCGCCTCGGCCGCGTGAGGTCCCACGACCATCGCCAGTCCGGAGAGGAACACCACCGCGTACGCCGCGATCCGCCACGGCCGTCCCCGTCGCCCGAGCGGGATCAACGGACGCCGAGCACCCGGCCCGGGGACCGAGGTGTAGTCGGCGGGCCGTTCCGGCACCCGGGCGGCGGGTGGAATGCGGTCGGCGCCGTCCATCACGGCCGCCGCTCCGGCGTCGGGTTCACGGACCACCCACACCTCGGGACGCTCCCGCGACCGGCGCGCCACCGCAACGACCGCGCCCGGCTGGAACGCGGGCAGTTCCACCGGATCGAGGAGGAGTCTGGTGGTGGTGCGGTAGGCGTCCTCGCCGGGCGGGGCGACCGTCACCGAGAGCTCGCACATCGGCCGGTCGTTCACCGTCAGGCCCGTCCGGGTGATCCGGTCGACGCGGGCGGGGGCGCCACCGTTGCGGCGCAACAGTTCGGCAAGCTCGGCGGATCCCGGGACCGCGGTGCCGCGAAGGCTCCTCCCCACCACCACCAGGCTGCCCGAGAGGATCACCAGTGTCAGGGACACTCCCCACAACCAGCTCACACCCGGGTCTCCGGTGAGAGACCCGTAACCGACCGACCCGACCAACAGACCCGCGGACAACGCGACGAGCAACCTCAGCACGAGGGCAATCTAGACCGCGCACAAATCGGTTTGGGCGGCGGAGCGGCTCGCGTCGACACACGTCACATCGCCGACGCCGCCGACCGTTCGGCCTCTCGCCGCGCCCGGTGACGCGGGGCGGCGAACAGGACCGCCGAGCACGACAGCGCCACGCCCGACAACAGCAGCGCCCCCGGGATGGACCACATCGTCACCAACCACGGCAGCAGCAGTGAACTGACCGCGCCACCGCCCTGCAACAGCAACGACTGGATGGACACCACGGTGGCCCGTTCCGACGCGGTCACCTCACGGTGGATCAGCTCCGACTGGACCGGGCCACGCATTCCACCCGCCAGGAAGAACACCAGGTAACACCCGGCGATCAACCCGACTCCCGGCATCCCGACGACCCACTCGGTGAGGAAGAGCAGCGCCATCCCCGCGCCACCGGCCGCCGTTCCCACCACGGCCGTCCGGTGCGGGTCGCCGAAGAGCCGGGTGACGGCCGGGCTCGACATCGCGCCGGCCGCCGAGGCGGCGAATCCGATCGCGGTGATGACGCCGTACACCGCGGCCGCCTCGGCACCGTCGCCCGTCAACTCCGCGAGCCGGACCGGGGTCAGGATCTCGACCGCGTTGAGTGCGAAACCGAGGACCGCGAAGGTCATGAGCAGCCGGGCCAGTGCGGAACTCCGGAACCCGAGCCGCAGTCCCGCCGCGATCGTGCGGGGGACGTCCCGAAGCAGCGCCGCCGGCCGGGGCGGTGCGGTGTCTCGCGGTGCCTCGGCCATACCGCGCCACACCGCGGCCAGCAGCGCGAGGTAGCACACCGCCGACAGCAGCATCGGTGCCGCGAGCGGTGGCACGGCGGCGTCGGCGGGGACGACGAGCGGGACGGCGCCGCCCAGCAGGGTTCCGCAGCCCAGGCTCAGCCCCATCGCCGTCTGCCCGTGGGCCAGGCCGCGCCGGATGTCGCCGTCCCGGTCGGCGGCCTGGACCGCGTCGACGTACCAGGCTTCGGCGGGACCCGAGGACAGCGCCCGGGAGGCGCCCCGGAGCACGACGACCGCGACGAACTCCCACGGCCGGGTGGCCACGGCCAGCCAACAGAAACCCGCGAGCCCGAGGATCGCCGAGGCGATCAACACCCCGCGCCGCCCGATGACGTCGGCCAGTCCACCGGTGGGGAGTTCGAGGACCGTCACCACGACGCTCTGCAGCACCATGATCAGTCCGATGGTGGCCAGGTCGATGCCCCGGAACGTCATCAGCAACATCATCGGGGCCATTCCGATGCCCAGCGGCAGCCAGGTCAACGCCGTGACGAGGACGAACCGGCGTGAGAGCGCGGCGGGGTCGGCGACGGGCATGAGGAGTCCTGTTCTTCGCGGCCGCCGGCGTGGGCACCGGATCGTCGGGCCCGGGCGGTGGAGGCGATGTGGTCAGTAACGGGTGTCGCGGACCGGGAAGGCCGCCAGGTAGATCCGGACGATCTCGGCGTCCTCGGAGGTCGCGGTGTCGTCGGCGTACGAGTCGACGAGCTCCTTGAACCTCCGGCGCAACTCCGCGGCGGCCTCCGGGCGCAGCCTGACCGCGTAGTCGGAGTGGCCCGAGGCGTCGTCCCAGTCGGGGCCCCACTCGGCCCGTTCGGACTCGAACCGTTCGGTCGCGGCGACCACGTTGTCCAACTGCCGCCGCCGCATGAACCGGGCGGCCTCCGAACCGACCGGGTCGTCGTCGAAGTCCCGGTTACGCCACGCGGTGTAGTCGTGGCGTGCCCGCCAGCGGCGGTCGCGTGCGTTGGGCTGCTCCGGGTCCTCCTCGATGAAGTCGTGTGCGGCGAGCACCCTCAGGTGGTAGCTGGTGCTGCCGGAACTCTCGTCGAACCGGCGCCCGAGCTCGCTCGCGGTCTGCGGCCCGTCGGTGCGCAGTGAGCCGAGGAGCCTGACCCGCAGCGGGTGGGCGAGGGCCTTGAGCGTCTGCGGGTCGGCGACCCGTCTCACCGATTTCACGTGATCGAGCCTAATACCGCAAACAGATTTTTGCAAACATCTCTTTGCAGTCGGTGCAGACACCTCGCCGTCAACAAGCCGTCAAGACGGCCCACGCCCCCGTACCCGCCCCGTCAGGAAGCTTGTCGGTCCCCGCTCCCCGGAATTGACTCGCCGTGAGCCGCCGGATCGCGGCGGACCGACACCCACGAGGAGAACACATGCCCGACATCGCCCATCTCGCCTTGACCGTCGCGCTGTTCGCGGTCCTGGCCGCCGCGGTCAAGGCGGTGGAGAAGCTGTGACCGTCGTCAACGTCGTCGGCGGCGTCATCGCCGCCGGTCTGGTGGTGCTGCTCGTGGCGGCCCTGATCCGGCCGGAGCGGTTCTGATGGCCGCCGGACTCCCCACCCTCGGATTCGTCGCGATCCTCATCGCGGCACTCGTCCTGGCCTGCCGCCCACTGGGCGACCACATCCACCGCGTCACCACCCGCGAGCGACACCTCGCGGTGGAACGCGGCCTGTACCGGCTCATCGGAGTGCGGCCCGACACCGAACAGACCTGGGCCGGATACGCCCGCAGCGTCCTGGCCTTCTCGGCGGTCGGAGTCGTCGCGCTGTTCGGTCTGCAACGCCTCCAACACCTCCTCCCCGGCGACAAGGGCTTCGACGCCGTCGACCCCGCGGTGGCGTGGAACACCGCCGTCAGTTTCGTCACCAACACCAACTGGCAGTCCTACTCCGGTGAGTCCACGATGGGACACCTGGTCCAGACCGCCGGACTGGCGGTGCAGAACTTCCTGTCGGCCGCGGTGGGAATCGCGGTCGCCCTGGTGCTGGTACGGGGCTTCGCACGCCGCACCACCGACCGGCTCGGCAACTTCTGGGTCGACGTGACCCGGGTGACCCTGTGGGTCCTGCTGCCGTTGAGCGTGATCGGCGCGATCGTCCTGATCGCCGGTGGCGCCGTACAGAACCTCACCGACACCGTGACCGCCGCCGGCGTCACGGGAGACCCGCAGCAGATCACCGGCGGAGCCGTCGCCAGCCAGGAGGCGATCAAGAACCTCGGCACCAACGGCGGCGGCTACCACAACGTCAACTCCGCGCATCCCTTCGAGAACCCGACGAACTGGACGAACCTGGTCCAGGTCCTGCTCATCCTGATGATCCCGTTCTCGATGCCGCGGGTCTTCGGACGGATGGTCGGCAACCCCGCACAGGGCCGCGCGATCCTGGCGGTGATGGCGGGCCTGGCGCTGCTGAGCACCACCGCCGTCGTCCTGCTGGAACTCGCCGGTCCGGGAACGGTCCCCACCGCGCTCGGCTCCTCGATGGAGGGCCGCGACGTCCGGTTCGGAGTGGGCGACTCGGCGGTCTTCGCCGCCGCGACCACACTGACCTCCACCGGATCGGTCAACTCCTTCCACGACTCGTACTCCGCGGGCGGTGGCGGGATGCTGATCCTCAACATGGCCGTCGGAGAGGTCGCTCCCGGCGGGGTCGGGTCCGGGCTGTACGGCATGCTGGTGCTGGCCGTGATCACGGTGTTCGTGGCCGGTCTCATGGTCGGCCGCACCCCCGAGTACCTCGGGAAGAAGATCGGCGCCCGGCAGATCAAACTCGCGTCGCTGTACTTCCTGACGACCCCGGCGATCCTGCTGCTCGCCCTGGCGACGACGATCGCCGTCCCCGGTAACCACGCGGCCATCCAGGAGTCCGGCCCGCACGGCTGGTCGGAACTGCTGTACGCGTTCACCTCCGCGAGCAACAACAACGGTTCGGCCTTCGCGGGGCTGGGCGCCGACACCCCGTGGCTCAACACGGTGCTGGGGATCTGCATGCTGCTGGGCAGGTTCCTGCCGATGATCCTGGTACTGGCCCTGGCCGGGTCGCTCGCCACGGCACGTTCCGTCCCGGCGACCTCCGGCACCTTCCCCACCACCACACCCCTCTTCGTGGGAATGGTCGGCGCCGTGACGATCGTCCTCGTCGCCCTGACCTTCCTGCCCGTCCTGGCGCTCGGCCCACTGGCCGAGGCCCTCTAGGGAGTATCGATGTCTCCATCCACCACGGTCGCCGCATCCGGCGTCCTCGACCCGCGGCAGTGGCGTGACGCGGCCCCCTCGGCGTTCCGCAAACTCAATCCGTTGTCGCTGTGGCGGAATCCCGTCATGTTCATCGTGGAACTCGGCGCGGCGTTCACGACCGTACTGGCGGTGGCCGATCCCTCGGTCTTCGCGTGGGTGATCACCGTCTGGCTGTGGCTGACGGTGGGTTTCGCCGCCCTCGCCGAGGCCATCGCGGAGGGACGTGGCAAGGCGCAGGCGGCCGGCCTCCGCAGGACCCGCACCGAGACCACGGCGCACCGGCTCACCACGGACGCGGCCGGGTTCACCGGGCCGGACGGCGCACCCGTCGAGGAGGTGCCCGCCACCGCACTGCGGAACGGCGACCTCGTCCTGGTCGAGGCGGGACAGGTCATCCCCGCCGACGGCGACGTCGTGATCGGTATCGCCAGCGTCGACGAGTCGGCCATCACCGGCGAGTCCGCGCCGGTTATCCGGGAGTCCGGCGGTGACCGCAGCGCCGTGACCGGCGGAACCCGCGTGTTGTCGGACTGGGTGGTCGTCGAGGTGACCGCCGAGTCGGGGAAGGGCTTCATGGACCGGATGATCGCCCTGGTAGAGGGCGCCTCACGGCAGCGCACCCCCAACGAGATCGCCCTGAACATCCTGCTGGCCGCGATGACGATCGTCTTCCTCCTCGCGGTGGTGACGATCCAACCGGCCGCGATCTACGCCAAGGCGGCGTCACCCGCCCTCGACAACGGGGTGCTGGACGCCGGCGGAGTCACCGGGATCGTACTGGTGTCGCTACTGGTGTGCCTGATCCCCACCACGATCGGGGCGCTGTTGTCGGCGATCGGCATCGCCGGCATGGACCGGTTGGTGCAGCGCAACGTACTGGCGATGTCCGGCCGCGCCGTGGAGGCCGCCGGGGATGTCGACACGCTGCTGCTCGACAAGACCGGCACCGTCACCCACGGCAACCGCCGCGCCTCGGCGTTCCTGCCGCTGCCGGGCGTGGCCGGCCGGGAACTGGCGGAGGCGGCGCTGTCGGCGAGCCTGGCCGACGAGACCCCGGAGGGGCGCTCCATCGTGGACTTCGCGCGCGAGGCGTACGGTGTGGTGCCACCGGAGTCGTCGGGTGTCACGCCGGTGCCGTTCACGGCGCAGTCGCGGATGAGCGGTGTCGACGTGGTCTCCCCCGACGGCGTCACGACCGGCGTCAGGAAGGGCGCGGCCGCCGCGATGACGGCGTGGACGGCGGCCGGAGGCGGCGACGTCGATCCGCGGGTACCGGAACTGGTGGGCCGGATCAGCGACGAGGGCGGCACGCCGTTGCTCGTCGCGGTCTGCACCGGCGACGAACCGGCGAGGGTACTGGGCGTCGTACACCTGAAGGACGTCGTCAAGGACGGCATGACCGAGCGGTTCGACACCCTGCGCGCCATGGGGATCCGCACCGTCATGGTGACCGGCGACAACCCCCGCACCGCGGCGGCCATCGCCGCCGAGGCGGGCGTGGACGACTTCATCGCCGAAGCCACCCCGGAGGACAAGCTGGAGCTGATCCGCGCCGAGCAGCGCCGGGGAAGGCTCGTCGCCATGACCGGAGACGGCACCAACGACGCGCCGGCCCTGGCGCAGGCCGACGTGGGCCTGGCGATGAACACCGGGACCTCGGCCGCCAAGGAGGCCGGGAACATGGTGGACCTCGACTCCGACCCGACCAAACTCATCGAGATAGTCGCGATCGGCAAGCAGCTCCTGATGACCCGGGGCGCGCTGACCACGTTCTCCATCGCCAACGACATCGCGAAGTACTTCGCGATCATCCCCGCGATCTTCGCCGTGGTCCACCCCGGCCTGGACGCGCTCAACATCATGCGGCTGTCGAGCCCGGAGTCGGCGATCATATCGGCGGTCGTCTTCAACGCGTTGATCATCATCGCGTTGGTCCCGTTGGCGCTGCGCGGTGTGCGGTATCGGCCCGCCACCGCGGTCTCGATGCTGCGCCGCAACCTGTTCGTGTACGGCCTGGGCGGTGTCGTCGCGCCGTTCCTCGGCATCAAGGCCATCGACCTGCTCGTCTCTCTCATCCCCGGGATCACCTCATGAAACGTGGCGCGTTCTCCTCACACCTGGCGGCGCTGCGCGCGCTGCTGGCCATGACCGTCGTGCTCGGCGTCGCCTACCCGCTCGGCGTCACGCTCGTCGCCCAACTCCCCGGGCTGCGTGACAACGCGGCCGGCTCGTTGATCACCGACGCCGACGGCGAGGTCGTCGGTTCGGAACTGATCGGACAGTCGTTCACCGACGCGGCGGGCGAGCCGATCGTGACGTACTTCCAGTCCCGGCCGTCCATGGCGGCCGACGACACCGGGGCACCCTACGACCCCACCGCGACCGCGGCGTCGAACCTCGGCCCCGAGCACGTCGTCGACACGCTGCCCGACCCGGAGCTCGGCTGGGAGGGCGACGAGAACGCCTCGATGAGCCTGCTCACCCGGGTGTGCTCTCGCAGTTTCGAGGTGGGGCGGCTGGAGAACGTCGACGGTTCCCGACCCTACTGCGCCGAGAGCGGCGGCTCCGCCGTCGGCGCGGTGCTGGGCGTGTACCACTCCGAAGGCGTCCGCGGCACCGTGACGCGGGTCGTCAGCCTCAACGAGTCCTGCGACACGGTCACCGAGCCGTTCATCACGGAGTACCGGGGCGTCACCGTCGAGTGCGCCGTCTACGGCGAAGACCACTCCGGCGCGGTGCCGGTGCCGGTGGCGGGGGACGCACCCGCCGATCCGGTGGTGCCGGCCGACGCGGTCGCCGCCTCCGCCTCCGGTCTCGACCCGCACATCAGCGTCGAGTACGCCCGGCTCCAGGCCCCCCGGGTCGCGGCCGAACGCGGCGTCCCCGAGGGGGTGGTGAACGCGCTGATCGACGCCCACACCACCGGCCGGTCCCTGTGGGTACTGGGGGATCCGGGCGTCAACGTCGTCACGTTGAACCTGGCACTGGATCGTGACCACCCGGTCACATCGGCGGGCCGATGACCGCCGAACCCGGCGGAGACGCCGGGCGGCGGCGCATCCTTGGGAGCATGGCACGCGGAAAGCTGCGAATCTACCTGGGAGCCGCCCCCGGCGTCGGCAAGACCTACGCCGCGCTGGCCGAGGCGCACCGCCGGGCCGCGCGCGGTACCGACGTGGTGGTGGGTTTCGTCGAGACCCACCGGCGTCCCGCGACCGAGGCGCGGCTCGTCGGGCTGGAGGTGATGCCCCGCCGCACCGCGGAGTACCGGGGCAGGCGGTTCGAGGAGTTCGACGTCGACGCGCTGATCCACCGCCGCCCCTCGGTCGCGGTGATCGACGAACTCGCCCACACGAACCCGCCCGGTTCCCGCAACGGGAAACGCTGGCAGGACGTCGAGGACGTCCTCGAGGCCGGGATAGACGTCATCTCGACCGTCAACATCCAGCACCTCGAATCCCTCAACGACGTGGTCGCCGACATCACCGGCGTGACACAGGCCGAGACCCTGCCCGACGAGGTGGTGCGGCGCGCCGACCAGGTCGAACTGACCGACATGACCCCCGAGGCACTGCGTCGGCGGATGGTCCACGGCAACGTCTACCCGCCCGAGAAGGTCGACGCCGCGCTGGCCAACTACTTCCGGGTCGGGAACCTCACGGCGCTGCGGGAACTGGCGCTGTTGTGGCTGGCGGACAAGGTGGAGGCCCAGCTCACCAAGTACCGCCGCGATCGCGACATCGACGCCACCTGGGCGGCGCGGGAACGCGTCGTCGTCGCGTTGTCGGGCGGCGCCGAGGGCGACACCCTCATCCGGCGGGCCACCCGCATCGCCGCCCGCAGCGGCGGAGCCGACCTGCAGGTCGTGCACATCGCCGGCGGCGACGGCCTGTCGGCCACCGGAGGCGACACCCACAACCTCGCCCGGCAGCGGGCACTGACGGAGAGCGTCGGCGGCACCTACCACCAGGTCATCGGCGACGACGTGCCGGAGGCGTTGCTCGACTTCGCGCGCGGCGTCAACGCCACCCAGCTCGTCCTGGGCGCGTCACGGCGCGGGCGGCTCGCCCGTTCGCTCTCCCCCGGTGTCGGCGTCACGGTGTCGGCCAGGTCCGGCAGCATCGACGTCCACCTGGTGCCGCACGAGAAGGTCGCGGTGGGCCGGCGGGGCACCGGCGGCCGGGGCGCGCTGAGCCGCCACCGGCGCATCGCCGGTTTCGTCCTCACGGTGACCGCCCTCCCGGCCCTGATCCTGAGCCTGGTGCCGTGGCGCGACGACCTCTCACTGACCAGCGTCATGCTCACCGTCCTCGCCGCCGTCATGGCGATCGCGCTCACCGGCGGGATCTGGCCCGCCGTCGCGGCGGCGGTCGGCGGCTTCGCGATGGTCAACTTCTTCTTCACCGAGCCGCGCCACCACCTGGCGGTCTCCCAACAGGAGCAGTTGCTCGCCCTGCTGGTGTTCATCGTCGTCGCCATAGCGGGGGCGACCGTCGTCCACATCTCGGCCGACCGTGCCCGGCAGGCCGCGCGCGCGACCACGGAGGCGCAGATCCTCGCCAACCTGGCCGGCAGCGTGCTGCGGGGCGACGACCCGCTTCCCGCACTGCTGCAACAGCTCACCGACACGTTCCGGTTGACGTCGGTGACGCTCCTGGAACGACGCCCGGGACACGACGGCCCCGACAGCCGCAACGACTCCCGGTGCTGGCAGGTCGTCGCCGCGATCGGTCCGCCGGCCTCGACGCCCGGCGCCGCCCACACCGACATCCCGATCGGGGAGGACCTGGCGTTGGCACTCACCGGGCGGGCGCTGGAGGCCGCGGACCGACGGATCGTCGAGGCGTTCGCCCTGCAGGCCGCCGCGGCCCTGAAACAGCGACGGCTCGCCGACCAGGCGGCGGCGATCAGGCCGCTGACCGAGGCGGACCGGATGCGCACCGCCCTGCTGGCGGCCGTGTCCCACGACCTCCGCACGCCGTTGGCGTCGGCGAAGGCGTCGGTGGCGGGGCTTCGGGGGGCCTCCGACCGGTTCAGTCCCGCGCAACGTGCCGAATTGCTGGCCACCGCCGACGAGTCACTCGACCGGCTCGCGAGGCTGGTCGCCAACCTGCTCGACATGAGCCGGCTCCAGGCCGGCGCGTTGGGCGTCACGGCCGTGCCGATCGGCCTGGAGGACGCGGTGCCACCGGCGCTCGACGAGCTCGGTGAGGCGGCGCGCCACGTGGAGGTCGCCATCACCGACGACCTGCCCGAGGTGTCGGCCGACCCCGGCCTGCTGGAGCGGATTCTGGTCAACCTCATCGGCAACGCACTGCGGTACAGTCCCGGCGAACCGGTGTCGGTGACGGCGAGCGCTCACCTGGGCAGGGTGGAGTTGCGCGTCGTGGATCACGGACCGGGTGTCCCCGACGACGCGCACGAGACCATGTTCACCCCGTTCCAACGGTTGGGCGACCGCGACAACTCGGTCGGCGTGGGCCTCGGCCTGGCGCTGTCGCGGGGACTGGCGGAGGCCATGGGCGGCACCCTGTCACCGGAGGCGACGCCCGGCGGCGGTCTCACCATGGTGTTGAGCCTGCCGCAGGCCGAACGGGAGGAGACGAGTTGACCAGGATCCTGGTGATTGACGACGATCCGCAGATCCTGCGCGCGATGCGCATCAACCTCGCGGCACACGGCTACCACGTGGCCGTCGCCGCCGACGGCGCGTCGGGCATCCGTGCCGCCAGCGCGCAACCCCCGGACGTGGTGATCCTCGACCTGGGACTGCCCGACGTGGACGGCGTGGACGTGGTGTCGGGGCTGCGGGGCTGGACCACCGTGCCGATCCTGGTGCTGTCGGGCCGCGCCGACAGCGCGCAGAAGGTCCGGGCGCTGGACTCGGGCGCCGACGACTACATCACGAAGCCGTTCGACATCGCCGAACTGCTCGCCCGGGTGCGGGTGGCGGCCCGGCGCGGCCACGGCGGGGACGCCGAGTCGGTGTTCCGGATCGGATCGAGCGTCGTGGACCTGGCGGCCCGGACCGTCACCCGGGCCGGTGAACAGGTGCGGTTGACCAAGACCGAGTGGCAGCTTCTGGAGATCCTGCTGCGGAATCCGGGCCGGCTGGTGAGCCAACGTCAACTGCTGCACCAGGTGTGGGGTCCCCGGTACGACCGGGAGACGAACTACCTCCGGCAGTACCTCGCCCAGTTGCGCCGCAAACTGGAGGACAACCCGTCCCGCCCGGTCCACCTGCTCACCGAACCGGGCATGGGGTACCGCTACCGGCCGTGACGGCCACACCCGGCACGGCCGCCCGTCGCGACGGAGGCCGTTCCTCAGGCGTCGGCACCGGTCCCGGCCACCGCGTCGCGGGCGAACTCCAACCGCGCCCGCACGTCCTCGACGCCGGATTCGGTGCCCCACCTGTCGAGTGCCGACGCCGCGTGTGCCGCCGCCCCCGCCGCGTCGCCCGCCTCGGCGAGCTGCCACACCAGGTCGGCGTCGAGCCATCGCAACGTCACGACGTCGCCGGCGGCCTCGAAGTCCCGGTACGCCTCACGGCTGCGCCGCAGTACCTCACCACGCCCGTCGAGGTCGGTCGACTCGTCCTCGTCGAGACGCCGCCACAGGACGTGCGCGGCCTCCCGATAGGTCAGGCCCCGCTCCCGGTGCAGGATCGTCAGGTTCTCCGACGGCTGCTCGGGATCGACCAGGGCCGTCGTCAACTCCTCGACGACGGCGAGCAGTTCCCGGGAGGCCGTGGCCTCGTCGGTGGCGGCACCGGCGTGCAACCGCCCCAGCTTCGCCACGTTCGGCAGGTGCCCCGCCTGTCGCCACGCCCGAGCGGCCTCCCCGGCGGCCGCCGCCGCGGCCTCGGTCTCGCCCGCGGCCAGCAGTGCCTCGGCCGCCATCGACGCGAAGTGCGCGTACCGGGAGGGTTCCGGGTCGTCCTTGCAGGCCGCGGCCGCGACGGCGGCGACCTCCGCGGCGGCCTGCGGTTCCTCGAGCTCCAGCAGCGCCCGGCACAGGGCGTTGCGGGCGTTGAACGCCGCCTCCGGTTCGGAGGCGTCCAGTTCGGGCAGTACCGACTCCAACACCGTCGCGGCCTCGGCGGGCCGGTCCTTCTCCAGGTAGGCCACGCCGACGAGGTGACGGGAGAACGCCGCCGCCGCGTCGTTGCCGACCCGTTCGTACCGGTCACCGGCGTCACGGGCGTGCGAGAGAGCCGGATCCCACTCGGCCAGGCTCATCCTGATCTGGGCCGACGCGAGGTGCAGTTCGGCGACCTGGTGGGGGTGTTCGTGCCGGGTGTCGGCGGCCAGGGCCGTGCTCGCGATCCGGATCGCCTCCTCGGCACCGGACTCCGCGAACACCCGGCCGACGATGAGGGCCGCCGCGCGCACCTGTTCGGAGCCGTCCTCGATGCGCACCGCCAGTTCCCACGCCGCGAGGCCGGTCCGGTGCAGTTCCTCGGCGTCACCCAGCAGGTGCAGGACCTGGGCGCGCATGAACATCAGTTCCAGGTGCCGGCGAATCGACGGACGGTCGTCCTCCCCGCCCGGCAGCTCGGCCTGCCACTCCGCGAGCCGGTGCAGGGTCTCCGTCAGCCGTTCCGGTGAGGAGTCGTGTGTCGCGGCGGTGACCTCCAGGAGTGCGCGGCTGACCAACACGATGGCGAGGACTCGGCCGGGAGTGGTTCCCGTCTCGTGCGACCGCCGCACCGACCGCAACAGTTCGTCCACATCGGCCAGGACGGGCTCGTCATGCAACGCCTGGGCCGTCAGGATCCACGTCTCCCGGATCGTCGCCATGTCCGGTCGTCCGTTGTCGGTGTACAGCTCGGCCGCCCGGCGCCACAGCGCCAGGGCGGTGTCCAGGTCGGTGAGAACGAGGTCGCGGCCGCGCGCCGAGATGGCGGCGGCCTCGGCGAGCGGTTCCAGGGGGACGCCGGCGCCGGTGGCGAGCCGGTCGATCCGCAGCCAGGCGTCTCGCGCGTCGGGTGACTCGGCCTCGGTGAGGGCGGTCGCCTCGGCGATCAACGCGGGCAGGTCCTCCGCGCGGGCGGGCGGTTCGGCCGTCACCGGCGGCGCCGCGGCGGTGACCGGCATGGTGGCGGGCGTCGCGGTGGTGACGCCGAGCGGCAGGGGCTCCGCGAACGGTGGGACCGCCAGGCGCGCCCGGCCCGCCCCCGACACCGAGTCGCTGCCGTTGCGGGCGTCGAAGCGCCGCCACAGCTCCTCCAGGTCGGCCAGGACGACGTCGCGCAGGCGCGCGGCGGTCCAGTCCTCGTCGCCGGGACCGGGGACCGCCACGTCGCCCCGGCCGGAGTCGGTCAGGCGGCCGAGCAGCACGGCGACGCCCTCCAGGAACCGGCGACGGGATCCGGCGTTCCGGATGCCGTCGATGTGGCGGCGGTGTTCGGCCAGGATCTCCAGGGCGCGGGCCTCGTTGCCGGTGAGCGCGCAGAACTCGATGTGCATCGCCACCGACGTCGCCAGGCTGTCGTCGCCGCGGACCATGCGGTATCCCCGGAGGTGGTTGGCCCGGGCCTCCTCGACCCGGCCGAGCCGGGTCAGCGGCAGCAGCGAGTCGGCGAGGATGCGGTGCGGTTCCTCGGCGCAGCGCAGGTCGCCCTCCAGCACCGGACGCCACGCCTCCAGGGCCTCGGCGTCGCTCCGGTGGGAGAGGTGTTCGCCCACGGCGTTGTGGTCACACGCCAGGCAGTCGCTCATCCGGTCGCGTTCGGTGCTTCGCCATTCGGTGAACGCGCGGCCCGCGCGTGCGGTGTCGCCCACGTGGTCGGCGATCCACCACTCCTCCTTGAGGACGGCGTGCATGCCGTACCCGGCCTGCGTGTATCGGCGCCGCATCTCGGCCAGCCAGTGTTCGACGGCGGCGAGGGGCACGTCGGGATTGTCGAGCATGCCGCCGGTCGCCCATTTGAAGTACCAGAACAGTCCGCTGACGTCCTCGTCGTCGTAGTGCTCCGGGGCGGTGTCGTACCGGCGCAGCAGTCGCGCGAACGGCACCAGCAGCTTGTGGCTCTCGGCGCTGTACTCGTACGCCTCGATGAGGGTGATGAGCGCCTCGGTGACGGTCGGCTGGTCTCCCAGGGCGTCCGCCTGATCCACGATGGACTCGGCGTGCGCGTTCCGCGCCTCGCCGTTGGGCATGCCGCGGTTGTCGGCCATCGCGCGACGGATGGTCTCCACTGTGGGTGGTGTCATTGGCCGGCCTCTCGGTGGTCACCGGTGACCCACTCCAGGAGTCCCAGGAAGGAACGGTTCAACAGTGCGAGGTCGGCCTGGCGCAACGGCCGTTGCGCCATCAACAGCGCCTGTCCGTACAACGACTCGACGGCGGTCCCGATCAGGTCCGGGTTGCCGAGGCCGGCGATCCGGGAGACGAGCGGGTTGCGGTGGTTGAGGACCAGTCTGGCGCGCGGACCGCTCTGCTGCAGCGCCCCGAGGATTCCGCTCCACAGGTCGTCGGCGTCGGACGCCGCCTCGGCCCGGTCCCGCTCGAACCGGGCGGCGCGGTCGTCCAGGAACAGCGCCGGCAGCCCGACGGGGTGGAACGCCCGCAACGCGACGTCGACCCCGGCGGCGTCGAGCCGTGCCCGGGCGATGGTCAGGAATCCCGACATGGCGAGCTCGACGTCGGGGTCCACCAGGTCCAGGCTCGCCGTCACCACGTCGGGGTCCAGCGCCGACACGGTCACCCCCGGCATCACCCTGGGCAGGGCCGCCACCAGGTCACCGTCGTAGGTGTAGCCGCCGTTCACCACTCCGATGCCTTGGGCCGCCGCGATCGGCGCGACCTGGCGGAACTCCTCGACGGTCCGGGTGACGTACAGCGTGGGGTGCCTGCGGGCGAACTCGGCGAGGCCGACGCCGCCCTCGCTGGTCTCGAACGGCAGCCACGGCAGCAGCAGCGACAGCAGCGCGTCGTCGTGCCGGGCGAGCGCCTTGACGCCGAGGTGGTGGACGCCGAGGAACTCCACCAGCCGGGCCGGGTCACCCGCCGCCAACGACGTCAGCCAGGAGCGGACCCGCCCGCCCAGGGCGTCCCGCACGGTCGCCAGCATCTCGTCGTCGTAGAGGTTCTCCCGGGACGCGGTGGGGCGCAGCGAGTCGGTGTCGACGACGCACGCCATGAAGAACGCCCAGTCGGGCAGCAGGTCCTCCGCGCGGTCGGTCAGCAGCATCCCCTTGAGGTACACCCGGTTGCGGGTCCGCTGCGCCGGTGACGTCGCGTGCGGGTGGATGAAACCGACGCCGCGCACCCCCGCCACCGGGACGGTCAGGTCCACCACGTCCAGGGGTGTGAAGCCCAGCGTCCGCTCGCAGTACGCGTTGAGCGCGATCCGGCGGGCCGTCGGGCTGGGATGGGGCCGCTCCCATACCGGAGGCCGGTCGGTGATCGGCTCGGGTTCCGCGCCCTCCACGGCGAAACCGACGTCGAACGGCAGGAGCGACCCGAAGTCGGCGGCGAGCTCCCGGACCCGGTCGGCGGCCAGCCACTCCGCGGCGTCCGGTCGCGCCTTGAGGAACACGGTGGTACCCGGTTCGGCGCGGGGAGTCCGCGCCCCGGTGACGGTGTAGGAGCCGTCGTCCGAGGCCCGCCACTCGACGGTCGCGGCGTCGGGGGTGCGGGCCGACCGCGACACGACCCGTATCTCGGCGGCGACCATGAAGCACGCGAGCAGCCCGATGCCGAACCGCCCCAGGAAGTCCTGCCGGGCGGCGGCGAGTCCGTCGCGTTTGGAACTGCGCCCGATCGTCGCCAACAGGTCGTGGACCTCGGCCTCGGTCAGCCCGATGCCGGAGTCGTCGATCCGGATGCCGTCCGAGACGGCCGTGATGAGCACGGTGCCGGGCGCGTCGGCGTCGATGGCACGCCGGGCGGTGACGGCGTCCACGCCGTTCTGGAGCAGTTCCCGGATGTACACGCGGGGACTGGAGTAGAGGTGGTGCGACAGCAGGTCGACCAGGCCGCGTAGATCGACCTGGAACGCGCGGCTTCCTTGGGATTCAGTCATCATGGTGGCCCACGACCTCGGCCGTGCCGGTGGTGAGTGTCGAGGCGGGGTCGGCGGCCGGCGGCCGGGGGAACAGGGATCCACATGCTACTCGTGGTGTTCCCCACGGCCGTCGGGGGGTCGGCGTCGCGGCCGGAGGACCGGGACGGTGGTCACCGGTCGTCCGGCGGCGTCAGCAACCGATCCGCAGGTGGCGCGGCCACTCGCGGTCACGGGGCTTGAACAGGTAGCAGACGCCGCCCGATCCGCCCGCGATGCTGCCGTCGGCGGCCTTGCGCCTGGTGCGCAGGAAGATGTTCTCGAAGGCGCGTCGGTCGTACACCCGGCGCACCGCCTCGTTGCTCGGTGAGGCCGGGTCGTTGGCGATGACGTCGCCGTCCTCGGTGAAACCGATGACGACCATGAGGTGACCGGCCGTACCGTACCCCGCCCCGGGCAGTTCCTCCTCCAGGAACGACTGCGAGGTGATCACGGGGAAACCGGCGGCGATCAGCGCCTCCACGTCGGCGAGGCTGCCCATCCTGGTGATGACCGCGTCCATGTCGTGGAACGTCGCCGCGTAGGCGGCGTTGAACGGCCAGTTGCCGCAGCCGTCGTAGGCGGCGTCGAAGGTGTACCGGGCGGCGTGGCATATCTGCGGGTCGTCGTAGTCGGGGTTCACCCAGGCCAGGTCCTCGGGGGCGACGGTCCGGCCGAAGAACTCCAGCACCATCTGCGAGGAGGTCGGGCTGCACCACGCCTGTCCCCCGCCACCGTACTCGGGGTACTGACCCGAGTGGACGCTCTGGGAGTACCGGGGGACCTCCAACTCCACGCCCGTGGCCACGCCGGGCACGGTCGCGGGGACCTCGAAGCGGTCGGGGACGTGCGAGGCCATCGCGCCGACCCGCCACACCGTCGGGGTCACGTCGGTGCCCGCGAGCCGGTGCAGCACCACGCGCAGGCGGTAACCGACGACGCGGGTGGTCGCGGGGTCGTCGACGGAGAACGTGTCGGTGTAGATGGTGGACCGGGGGTCGCCCTGCCGGTTCACCGAGGTGCGGATCATGTCGCCGTCGCCGGAGGCCCAACGTCCCATGACGAACCAGGGGCTGTGCGTGTCGTCCTGGTAACGCGCGCGCAGGTCGATCTGCACGAACGTGCCCGCCGGGGTGGCGGCGTTCCAGGACGGGATCAGTTCACCGGCCGCCACGCGGCCGCGGTGCTCGGGCGAGGTCCAGGTGGCGATCTCCCACGACTGGGTGGTGCCGGTGTGCGGATCGGTGTAGTCGATCGTCTCCACCGGCTCGTCGATGCGGATGCCGCTCCGCGGCCGGGACACCACCTCCACCCCGGCGCGTTCGCCCCGCTGCCAGTCACCTCGACCCGACCACGCGTGGAATTCGATTCCCTCGTCGGTACGCCGACCGTTCAATGCTGCCTCTTCCTCCCGTGCCACGGCGGTCCCGGCGGCAAACACAGTGGATGTCGCCGCCAGACCGGCGGTCAGGACGGAGCGGCGTGACATGGAACTGCTCATGGACTTTCCCTCAACAGTAGACATGAGTATCAATGGTTATTCAAATCACAGCGGATTCACCGACCATTCATAAAGGTAAGTTCCATAATTTGCATACAGGTGAGCGGGTACGTTAATCTTTCGCGCCCCGTCCGGCTATCGAAAGGTATTGAATTGCGGCCCACCGCGTTGCAGGTCACCTTTTGCCCCGATCCGGACCCCTCCGAGCCCGGTGTGCTCGTCTGGTGGGGACCGCCCGATCCCGCCGAGGCGGCACGCAGGCGCGGCCTGCCCGAGGGCGCGCCCGGCCGCCTCCGGTGCGTCGTTCCCGAGGACGACCGGCTCACCGTGACACACCTGCCGGTCCGGCTGGTGCCACTGGACCAGGGGCTTCCCGCGTTGACCTCGCTCGCCGTCGGAAGGCAGAGCAGTGACTCGCTGCGCGCGTGGCGCACCGCCGGACTCATCGCGATGGGACATCGTGACGGGTCACAACTCGACCGGCTCGCCGAACTGTTGCCGCCGGCGGCCAATCCGATCAGCCGGGACGGCGAGACCGTGTGGCGCCCCGGCCCACTGCTGCGGACCTTCCTGCGGGACACACACCGCACCTTCGCCCGGCCGCATGGCCGGCCCGACCGGCTGCGGGAGGTCCCGGCCGCCGCGCCCGCCGAGGTGAGGGTGTCGGCGACGCTCCGGCCCTACCAACTGGAGGGCGTCGGCTGGCTCCGCGCCATCGCCGCCGCGCGTACCGGCGGGGTGCTGGCCGACGACATGGGCCTGGGCAAGACCCTCCAGACGATCGCGCTGCTCGCCGGGCGCCCGGGCGACCGGCCGCACCTGGTGGTGTGCCCGACGTCCGTGGTGGGCAACTGGGCACGCGAGCTGCACCGATTCGCGCCGGGCCTGCCGGTCGTGCGGCACCACGGAACCGACCGCGCCACCGGCGGCGCCTTCCCCGCCGGTTCCGTGGTCGTCACCAGTTACAGCCTGCTGCTGCGTGACATCACCATGCTCGCCGACCAGGACTGGGACGTCGCGGTGATGGACGAGGCCCAACAGATCAAGAACCACACGTCGCAGACGGCGAAGGCGGCCCGGCGCATACCGGCGGCCGTCAGGTTGGCGCTGACCGGTACACCGGTGGAGAACCGGCTCACCGAACTGTGGTCCATCATGGATTACACCAACCCCGGGCTGCTGGGCACCACCAAGGCGTTCGCCAAGCGGTTCGCGGAGCCCGTCGAACAGCGCGGCGACACCGGCGCCGCCGGGCGGCTGCGGGAGCTGGTCGCACCGTACCTGTTGCGCCGCCTCAAGGCCGACGTCGCCACCGACCTCCCCGCGAAACAGGAGTCGATCGTGGCGTGCAGCCTGACCTCCGAGCAGGCGAGCCTGTACCGGACGGCGGTGTCACGCGCCTGGGACACCGGCTTCGGCGCCGGGATCGAGCGGCACGGCAGGATCCTGAAGCTGCTCACCGAGCTCAAGCAGATCTGCAACCACCCGGCACAACACCTCAAACAGGACGGTCCGCTCCGGGGACGCTCCGGCAAGTTGGACCGTGCCACCGAGATGCTGGCCGAGGCGGTGTCGGAGGGCGCGCAGTCGTTGGTGTTCACCCAGTACCGCGTCATGGGCGAACTGCTGGCGAGACACCTGGCCGAACGGCTGGCGCTGCCGGAGGTCCCGTTCCTCCACGGTGGAGTGAGACAGCCCGACCGGGACGTGATGGTGGCCCGGTTCCAGAACGGAGACGATCCCCCGCCCATCCTGATCGTCAGCCTCAAGGCCGGCGGCACCGGTCTCAACCTGACCGCGGCCTCGCACGTCCTGCACTACGACCGCTGGTGGAACCCGGCCGTGGAGGACCAGGCGACCGACCGCGCCCACCGCATCGGCCAGGACAAACCCGTCGACGTCTACAAGCTCGTCACGGGCGGCACCCTGGAGGAACGCATCGCCGACCTGTTGGAACGCAAGCGGTCGATCGCCGAGGCGATAACCGGTACCGGCGAGGACTGGATCACCCGCCTCGACGACGCGGAGTTGCGCAAGCTGGTCCTACTGTCCGAAGCGGAGGTGGCGGAATGACCGAACGGCACGTCGGCCGGGGGGTGGCCAAGTTCGGGCGCTCCTGGTGGGGGAAGAGCTGGCTGCGCACATTGGAACAACTGGGGCTTCGCTATCCCGACTCCCGGCTACCCAAGGCCCGCAGCCTCGTGACCGCCGGCGACGTGGACATGCTGCACGTGGCCCCCGGTGAACTGTCCGCCTGGGTCGACCAGCCGCCCCGCACCTTCGGGGTCACGGTGCGGCTGCCGGTGTTCACGGCTTCGCGCTGGGACGACGTCACCGAGGCGCTGGGGCGGCAGTGGCGCAACCTCGCCGAGCTGCGGGAGGACCGGCTGCCGTCCGACGTGGACCGGCAACTCGCCGCGACCGTGGGCGCGACGCTGTTCCCGGCGCCCGGCGAGTTGACCGCCGAGTGCCCGTGTCGGGACCGTGGCCGCATCTGCCTGCACGTCATCGCGGTGCAACACGGTTTCGCGGTGTGCTTCGACGACGACCCGTTCCTGTTGGTGAACCTGCGCGGCGGCGACCGCGACACGCTGTTGGAGGGCGTGCGCCGCCACATCGCCGCCGCCACCCCGCCCGAGGCCGAACCCGGCTTCGGACCGCTTCCCGACTCGTCACCGGAGGAGTTCTACCGGGCGGGTGACGGACTGGCGGCCCTGGAGCAGGAACTGGGCGTCCTGCGGGGTTGAGCGGTCAGAAGTAGGTGCGGACCACGTCGACCACGGCGCCTCCGGCGTCGACGACCGGGATGAGGCTCCACTTGTCGAACGCGGTGCAGGGATGCGAGATCCCGAGCCGAACGACGTCGCCGACGCTCAGGGCGGCGACGTCGCCACGCAGGTGCGCGTGCTGGTCGTTGAGGTCGACCACGGCCGCGTCCGGGTGGTCGAGGGCGATCGGCATCCCCGCGTCGAAGGAGACGTCCCGCCGTCCGACGTCCAACAGGGCCAGGCCGGGCTCCGGCATCGAGACGACCGTGCCGTACACCCGCAGCGCCGCCCGCAGATCGGGGCCCGATCGGGACCGGGCGGCGGGGGTCATGCCGGCGTACAAGCCGTCGTCGTGGGTGATGTAGGACCCGGCGCGCAGCACCACGTGGGCGCCCTCCTCCGCCAACGGCGCCAGCGCGGCGGCGACCTGGTCGAAGTACTCGCTGCCGCCTGCGGTGACCACGGGCACGTCGGGCCAGTCGATCGCCCGGTGGAGCCGTGCCAGGTCGCCGAGGAACCGGTCCACGGCCGCGATCGACTCGGGGGCGTCGTCGTGGGCGAGGCTGCCCTCGTACCCGCCCACGCCCGCCAACCGCAGTCCCGGCGCCCGCCGGACGGCCTCGGCGAGTTCCAACGCCGTCTCGACGTCACGGACGCCACCGCGTGCGCCGGGGGCTCCCAGCTCCACGCACACCGGAAGCCGCACTCCGCGTTCGCGCATCGCCTCGTCCGCGCGCGCGACACCCTCGTGGGAGTCGACCAGGCACGTGACGTCACCGCCCTCGGTGAGCCAGTCGGCGAGCCAGGCCAGATGGACCGGGTGCACCAGTTCGTTGGCCAGCAACACCCTCGGGACGCCGAACGCGCGGGCGACCCGCAACTGCGGGGCGTTGGCCAGCGTGATCCCCTCGGCCCCGGCCGACAACTGGCGCAGCCACAACTGAGGCGCCATCGTCGTCTTGCCGTGCGGCATGTGGCCCAGCCCGGCGTCGCGGCACCAGTCGGCCATGGCGGCGACGTTGTGCGCCAGCGCCGACTCGTCGAGGGTCATCACGGGTGTCGCGAGCGAGTCCAGGGTGGGCCGGCCCGCCAGCCACTCCCGGATGGTCGAGGCGGATCCCGAATCCGGCACCGCCTTGTGCCACCAACCCGACCGTTCGTCGTAGATGCGGTCGACGGCGTCTGCGAGCATGGTTCCTCCGGTGTGGGGACGCGGCCCGAACCGATTCACGCACGTGACGCGGACGGGGACGGGCCGGAATTCAGCAAGGTATGTTACCGATATGGCTGACAAGATCGCGATCTCGACCACCGACGCCCCCGCTCCCGCGCACACCTTCTCACAGGGCGTCCGCAAGGGCCCCGTCCTCCAGGTGTCGGGCCAGGGACCGGTCGATCCGGTCAGCAACGAGTACCTGCACCCCGGTGACGTCGGCGCGCAGACGATCCGGACCCTGCAGAACGTGGAGGCCATCCTGGCGGCGGGCGGCGCGGGGTTCGCCGACGTCGTCATGTTGCGCGTGTACCTCACGACCCGCGACGACTTCGCCGCCATGAACGACGCCTACGGCGAGTTCGTCGGCGCGCGGGTCGGCGACGGTGTGCTGCCGTGCCGCACGACGGTCTTCACCGGCCTGCCGCGTGAGGAGATGCTGGTGGAGATCGACGCGCTGGCCGTCCTCGACTGAACCGGCCTCACGTCCCCATTCCACGGGAGTGGGCCCGGCCGATGCGGCTGCCCAGTCCCGCGTGCCCCCACACGGCACGCAGCACGAACAGGGTGATGAGACCGGACACGCACATCCCGGTCAGGTTGAGCCCGAGTTGCAGCATCGACGGCCCCACCTCGTCCCAATGGGACAACGCCGCGGCCAGGGCGGCGTAGGCGGCCGCCGGAACCGTCGTCACCGAGATGAACACGCCGACCAGCGCACTGGACTTGTCGGAGGTCAGCGACAGGACCCCGGCGACACCGGCCAGCAGCGCGACGGTGAACGACCACCGGTCGGGTTTGAGGATGAACTCGGTGGCGCGGCCGGACACGTCGAGCCACTCCGAGTCCACCCAGCCGGGCAGGCTCAGCAACCAGGTGGCCACCAAGGTCACCAGCATCGCCGTGAGATAGCCGACGAGGAGGGTACGCAGGGCGGTCCATGCGCCGCCGATCCTGCCGCGCATCACCGCCAGGCACAACGCCGCGATGGGACCGAACTCGGGACCGAGCACCATCGCGCCGACGATCAGGATCGACGAGTCCTGCATGATGCCGATCGCGGCGATGAGCACGGCGATGACGAGGAACGCGAGGAACGACCAGTTGAGCCGGCTGAGTTCGACCACGCGTTGCCGGAACTCCTGCCACACCACCGCCTCGCTGTCGTCGGACGACGCCGAGAACGCGGTGTTGCGGGACAGGCTCAGGTCGATCCGCTCGGCGGTGACCGAGCCCCGCACGCTCACGCCGAGCGAATCGAACACGTCGAGCACCTGGTTGGCGGTCTCCCGGTTGACGTCACACAGGACGACGTCGCCCACGGGCCTGCGTGCCGCGCCGGTGAGCACGACGACGTTCGTGACGCCGTCGTATTCGTCCAGTGCGCGGCACACCGCCTCGGTGCGGTCGGCCGGCGACACTACCCGCAGATGCAGCACGACGAACACCGTACGGCATCCGGTGGGACGTCAGCCGGGATTGCGGCGCCCGCAGCCTGGTCGCGACGCGGGCGGCCGACGCGGTCAGGGCGTCTCGGGCGCGGGCGCGGGTGCGACCGCCTCCACGGGCTCCGGCGCGGGAACGGGCGCGACCCGGCCCCGCACGTAGAACTGCATCCCGACCTGCAACGCCGCCACCGACAGCGCCAGCAGGCCGGCGACGCGCACGCTCACCAGCTCGGAGAAGGCCGCGCCTCCCACGAACACCTGGAGCGCCGCCAGGACGGACATGATGATGAGTACCGGTTCACGCTTCATCGCGAAACTCCTCGTCTCGTCGCGATCGGAGCCGCCCGCCCGGGGGCGGGCCGGAACCGCCTGGCGGGGATCACCGTCCATGACGGAGGGCTGTGATGAGACGGTGCGCCGTCCCCGTTGCGGCGGTACCGATTCCAGCTTAACGCCGGTGCGCACGGAATCGCGAGGCCGTTTACCGCCGGAACCACGAACGGGTGTCCCGCCATCCGTTGTGGACGATCGTTCTCCGGTGGCGACCCGACGGGAGACCGCCCGGGCCTCGCCCCGCCACCACACCGGCCCGCCCGCCGCCGCGGCCCGGGCCGCATCCTCCGCGGGCGGAGAGACACCGGTCACGGCCCCGGCGGTGACGTCCGGCATGTGCCGTGGCGACGTCGCCACCACCCTGCATAATCGTGATTCCGGGTTCGAGGAAGGCGACGATGCGAAACGGTCAGGTGCTCAAGGACCGCTACCGGCTCACCGCGCGGATAGCCGCGGGAGGCATGGGCGAGGTGTGGCGGGCCGACGACCTCGTCCTGCACCGGTCGGTGGCCATCAAGGTGCTGCACGCGGCGCTGGCCTCCGACCCGGCGTTCCGGCGGCGTTTCCTGCAGGAGGCGCGGACGCTGGCCGCGCTCAACGCCCCGGGCCTGATCGACCTGTACGACGTGTGCGAGGAGCGCGGCGAGGACGGGGCGCCACTGTCGTACCTGGTGATGGAACTGATCGACGGGCGGACCCTGGCCGAGGTGCTGGCGGCGTCGGGACCGATGGCCCCCGAGGCGGTCATGTCCGTCATGGCCCAGGCGGCGACCGCCCTGCACGCCGCTCACGGCGCCGGGATCATCCACCGCGACCTGAAACCGGCCAACATCTTGGTCGACGCGGCGGGCAGGGTCACGGTGATCGACTTCGGCATCGCGCGCACCAGGGGCCACGCGGCGTTGACCAGTGCCGGCACGGTCGTGGGCACCGTCGAGTACGCCTCGCCCGAACAGTTGCGCAACGAGCCGCTCACCCCCGCCTCCGACGTCTACTCGCTCGGTGTCGTCGGTTACGAGTGCCTGACCGCGGTGCCGCCCTTCCACGGCGAATCGGCGGCCTCGGTCATGGCCGCCCAACTCGGTTCGCCGCCACCGCCGCTGCCCGAGGGCGTGCCCCCGGCGGTCGCGGGCGTGGTGTCGCGCGCCCTGGCCAAGCAGCCGGGTGAGCGCTTCGGTGACGCCGCGGAGTTCGCCGCCGCCTGCCGGGCCGCCGAAGCCGCGCCGCACCGGTCGACCCGCGTCATGTCGGTCGGGCACGGCCACGTGCCACCGCCTCCGACCAGTGTCATCGAGTACGCCGAGCCCGAACCGGAACCGGAACGGTCGGTCGCGGAACTGCTGCGCCGCCGGACCATGCTGGCGGTGGCCGCCACACTCGGCGTGGTGCTGTTGGTCGCGGCGACCGTCACGGTCGTGTGGCTGGGTGGCCGAGGGGACACCGGGCCGACGGACGACGCGGGACCGAGCCCGTCGCCGAGTTCGCCGTCACCGTCCCCCAGCCCCACCGGCCCCGACGATCCGTCGACCTCGACGATCGAGAACGCCCACAGTGGCCAGTGCATCGGCGTCGAGTACTTCCTGATGTTCCGGAGCTCCGTACTCACCGACTGCGAGTCGGGTGACCGGTTCGAGTTCCTGCCCGGCACCACCGAGGGCGTCTACCAGATCGCCCTGGAATCCGAGGACGGCGTCTGCCTCAACTGGCGTTACGGCGACGAAGACGTCTCGGCGGGCGACTGCGGACTCGACACGGCGTGGAGACTCACCTGGGTCGAGACCCGCGCGGGAACCGACGTGTGGCGGATTCAGAGCGTCAACAACAGCAACTACTGTCTCGCGATCGGAGAGGCCAGCCCGCAGGGGCAGGACTGCACCGAGGACGCGAACCAGCAGTGGCTCACCGACGCGGCCGCCGCCACCCCCTGACCGGAGGTCACGCCGGCCACGCGCCGTCGACGTGACGGGCGATCAAGGCGGCGTGCGACAGCGGCCGCGACAGGTCGTCGACGTCGCCGTTGGTGTTGTAGTCCAACAGGACCACGGGCCGCCGCGCGGCGAGGGCGGCGAGCCGCGCGACCTCGGCACGCGCCCGGTGCTCCAGCATCCACCGGTAGGCCGGCAGGTATATGTCGCGCCGGGCCCGGCGGTAGTCGAGCAGTTCGGTGCCGGCCACTCCCGCGCGGTGCCCCAGGACCGGACCGTATCGGCGGACCGTGCGTTTGAGCCCCTTCATCCCGGTGACCGCGAGCGTGGCGAGATCGACGTCGGCGTTCGCGAAGACCTTCAACGCCTGCCACACGCCCTCCACGGAGGCGCCCGTCACGCCCGGCGACATGGGTACCGGTATCCCGCCGTGCGGGTAGAACGGACTCAGACGCACCCAGGGATCGGGGCCCTTCGAGGTGACGTCCAGGATCTCGGCACCGGGATGGTCACGCATGATGCCGGCGACGCGCCGGCGACGGCTCTCCACGGAGATCGGCATGCCGGTATCGTGCCGCCCCGGTGTGACACCCCGGCCCCTCCGTCGGCGCGTTCTCCGGCGGAGAGGCCGGTCGGATCGGTGTCGGTGTCAGCAGGCGTCCCACCGCCACGTGTCGCCGACACGAAGCCAGTTCTGTTCGGACTTCGACAGGGCCGTGACACCCACGTCGTAGGTGACCTTTCCGCGGTCACTCCGGATGCTGTCCACGGTGATCTCCAGGACCTCGCGGGTGCCGTACTGGTCGGCGGCTCCCTTGACCAGCACTTCGAAGGTCTCCACCGAGATCTGTTCCTTGCATCGGTCGGACAGCATGGCGTACGCCGAGAGCACGTCGCCCGAGGTGTAGGCGACGACGTACTCCGACACCGCCTGCGTCAGGGCGTCCTCCTCCGGGTTGGTGCCACATGCGGAAAGGGTGATGGCGGCGGCCGTCGCCACGGCAGCCGCCCGTCGAATGCGGGACATTCTCTCTCCATGGATGCTGACTGGAGGGTGTGCCGGACCCGGATTCACGCTACTGAACGTGACAGGCGGAATCATCAACATTCGGACGCGATGCACGGCCGATCGGACGGAAACAGTCGTCCATAAAGACACCATATCGATGATTCCGCAAATGTAAACGTTATCCGGTTGTGGCGCCGCCGGAACCGGGCCTTCCCGCCGTGTTCCGGAACCGTTCGACGGCCCGCGGCGAGGGCGGTGCGCTGCGCCCTGGCCACCCGGGCCACCGCGACGACCGAGGCCCGGCCTGTCGCGCGCCGACGGTCTTCACCGACGAACTCGCACCTATGTGGATTGTGGCGGCCCGGAGCCGCGTGGGGCGCAGGCGGTGTGGAGTCGGGCCGTGGCGCGATGTCGGGCCCGGGACAGGGCGATGGGCCGTGACCCTACCTGTCACGGCCCATCTACGGAGCGGATGCCGATCTCTCGTCGCGTACCGCGGGGTTCCCAAGCAGCTCGGAGCAACCCGACCCGGTAGATGCATGGTAGGAACAGCCGCCCATTCGCACAACCCCGTGGCCATTTGCGCCAGCAAACCCGGCAGGTCGCCGCACCCGAATTCGAGCCGACACCGACCGGTTCCGGCTCAGGCCAGCCTCCTCACCTTCCGCCTCAGTGCGGTGCGTGCCAGCGGCCCGTCGAGCATGACGAACAACTCGCCCAGCCGGGCCAACGAATCCATGGCCGAACCGGTCGATTCGGGATCGACCCCCTCGAACAGCTCCAACCCGACGAACGCCGCCGCGATCACGTGCGCGAGATCCTTGACCGGCATGATCGCCGTGAACGGGGAATCCCCGAGTACGCGTTCCAGCACTTGGGCGATCTCCACCGTCCACAGCGTCAGACCCGATGCGGTGGGAGCGGCCAACGCCGAGTCGTTCTGGCTGCCCGCCAACAACTGGGCCAACACCGCCACGTTGCCGGCCGCTCGTTCCCCGGCGTGTATCTCCCGCCCCAACGCCAGAAGCTCCGGCAGCGATTCGACCTTCCGGAATCGAGCCCGATAGTGCGCCACACGCTGTTCGGCACTGTGGCGGCACGCGGTCGCAAGCAGTTCGTGGAGACTGCCGAAGTGGTAGAAGACCAGTGCCTGGTTGACCCCCGCGATCTTGGCAATGCCGCGGGCGGAGACACCGGCGATGCCCTGAGTGCGCAATGCCTCCAGGGTTCCTTCCACCAACCTGGTGCGGGTATCGGTCAACAGCGGGCCTCCTCACGGTGGGGCTTCACCGTATCGGGCACCCCCTCCGCGTCGACATCGACGTAGCGCGCCGTGAAGGAACCCTCATATCCGAACAACGGCCCGAACCAGCGGTTGACGACTTCGACCTGTACCCGGAACACGAGGGCCTCGTCGTCGAAGGACTCGCGCACGGTCGCCGTTCCGGTGATGATCCGGGGAACGGGGAGCCGCACCGGCCCCTCCAGGAACACCTGCGTTTCCGAGGTTATACGCAGTGATCCCGTGTCCTCTGCCGTGAACCGCAGGTCGACGGCCAGATGCTGGTGTGTACCGAGGTAGTCGAGGATGACGTCGCGGTCCGGGTGACGGACCATCGTCGCGTCGAAACGACGCTCGCCCTGTGGCAACGCGAAGGTGCGCACGAAACTGACGGCCTCCCTGCCGAACGAATCACGGTAGGGGTAGTTCTCGATCTCGAAGGGGACGTTCACGCCTGTCGCGGGCACCAGGATGTGACGCCGTGAGCCCAGCCAGAGGAACGGCCGCGTGAAGCCGGGCGCATGCCAGATCCGGCTCATGGTGCCGGTGCCCACGCACGCCCGCCGGTTCTGCAGCCCGATTCCGAATCGGCGTCTCAACTCCGGATGGAGCCGGTGGAAGTCCGCGCCCATGACGCGTTGAAACATCGAGGTCATGTCTCCTCCAGATCATCGAGGATTTCAGGGGGACGTCGTGCGACTGAGTCGGGAGGTCTGCGACGGCACCGTCGGGCGGCAGGGGTTCCTCGCAACGGTGGAATCAGCACCAGGGCGGCGGTCACGAGGAGGGCACACCAGGTCGGCAGCCACCATGCGACGGCCGCCGAGACCGCCGTTCGGGCGACGACCTCCGTGATCGCACTCACCAGGAGTCGCCGAGGGCTCCTCCCCGTCTCCAACCACAGTCGTAGGCGATCGAACGACCACGCGGTCGCCCATCCCATGAGAGGACGGGACCACGCCCAGCCGTCGTAGCGGTAGCCGGTGAGGAACCGGATACCCCCGTCGCACGGAACGTAACGCCAGTAGCCGGAACCGGAGCGGATCGGCGACAACGGGTGGCCGGAGGCGAAACGTAGTGCCGAGGTTCGGGTGCCGTCTCCGTGGTGACGTTCCGCTGTCGTGACCCCCACACCACCGATGACCATGAGGGGCAGTGGACGCACCTCATACCTGAAGCGCTGCGGCTCACCGGGCCGCCTCGGTAGGTAGGTGATCCGCGTGAAGCGGACGTCCCAGCTCTGATGCAGCCGTGGGGACTGTGTCGCGTCCCAGAGGTCTTCCATGGACGCCCGCACCAGCGTCTCCACATAGATCATCGGACCTCCTTGAGCAGTCGCTCAAATTCTTATGCGTCGATTTAAGCACACGCTCAAACAATGGGCACGGCGCCCCCGTGCACACGGTTGAACGAGTCAGCCCCGTGGGAGCGTCAATCCGGCCCTGCGGCCGGGATACACCGTGGACCGGTCGGTCAGGGGACGGGGACGGTGAGACCGAGGTCGTCGGGGGCGTGCGCACGACCCTCGGCGAACGCCGCCGCGAAACCGGCCTCCCCCAGCGATTCACGGGCGCCGCGTGAGATGCGGTCCACGTCGCCGCGTTCCGCCTCGGGCAACACCGCGCCGACCGACTCGCGCAACGCCGACGCCGTTCCCAACAGGACGGCCGCGGCACGGGCGTCGCCGCCGCACAGCCGGGCACCGGCCGTCCCCTCCAGGGCGAGCGCGGTCGCCCGCCGGTCGCCCGACCGCTCCGCCTCCGCCAATCCCTCCGCATGCCGTCGGAGCGCGGTGTCCGCGTCACCGCGGAGCTCGGCGACGAACCCGAGTTCGGCGAGCATCAAGGTGGTGATCGGCGGGAAGTCGGCGTCCCTGCCCCAGCCCAGAACCCGATGGAGGTAGCGCTCCGCCTCCGGGAACTCACCGGCCCGGCGATGAGTCAGGCCCAGGCCGATCTCCGCCGACACCACCCCGTTGCGGTACCCGAACCGTTCGGCGAGCCGCGCGGTCTCCCGGTGCAGACGCATCGACTCCGGGAGGTCGCCCGCCAACAGCGCCATCCGCGCCAGCCCGCACAGCCGGTCGACGTGGTCGCGGTGCAGTGACAGCTCCCCGGCGATCTCCACACCCGTCCGGTTCAGCCGCACCGCCTCGGCGTAGTCGCCCCGCACCTCCGCGATCGCCGCCAACGGGTAGGTCGCCTGCAGCGTCCCCCAACCGTCGCCGGCGCGGGCGAAGACGGCCATGGCGTCACCTGCCTCACGTTCGGCCTCCGGCAACCGGCCCGCGCCGAACAGGTGGACGGCCCGCACGCCGGCCACCGCGGCGACACCCCACTCGTCACCGGCGCGACGCAGCAGCGGTTCGGCCCTCGCCAGCAGCTCGGCCGAGGTCCGGTAGTCCACGAGCGAATGGGCCACGAACGCCAGAAACCACAGCGTGCGCCCGTCCTCGGCCACCGCCGGGTCCCGCCACGGCTCTCCGGTGTCGTCTCCGGAACCGTCCCGTAGCCGCCGGAAACCCCAGGACCACGCCGCCGCGCGGGCCGCCACCGGGTCCGCCGGATCGGCGTCCCGGGACAGCGCCGCCAGAACCCGCTCGGCCTCCGTGTACCGGCCACGCAGGAACCAGTACCACCGCAGGGCGTCGGCGAGCCGTAGGGTGTCCGCCGGTGCCGCCGTCTCCAGGGTGTCCCGGATGTCGGCGGCCTCCGCGTCCAGGACGGACAGCCACTCGCACTGGCCGGTACCGTGCAGCCGCGCCCGTTCCGCCAGCCGGGTGAGGTGCGCCGTGCGGGCGGCCCGGCACGCCTCGACCTCCCCCGCCGCCGCCAGCCTGTCCTGCGCGTAGGCGGCGATCGACTCCAGCATCCGGTAACGCGGCTCGGCCCCCTGGTGGGACACCACGACCATCGAACGGTCGACGAGCCGCGACAGGGTGGGAAGGACGTCCCCGGGGGACACTCCGCCGCCCGCGCACACCGTCTCGGCGGCCTCCAGCGTGCAACCGTCCACATGCGCCGACAAGCGGCGGAAGACGGTGCGTTCCACCGGTGTCAGGAGCGAATGACTCCAGTCGATCAGTGCCCGCAGGGTCCGCTGCCGCTCCGGCGCGTCCCGGTAACCGCCGGTCAGGACCTCGAACCGGTCCGACAACCGCTCCAGCAGTTTGCGCACCCCGAGCACCCTCACGCGGGGCGCCGCCAGTTCCAACGCCAGCGGGAGACCGTCGAGACGACGACAGATCTCCGCCACCACCGGCGCGTCCTCGTCGGTGAGGTGGAACCCGGGCATGGCCGCCCGCACCCTCGCCGTGAACAACGCCACCGCGCTCGACTCCGCCACCGGCTCCGCCGCGCCGGGCAGACGCAACGGCGGCACCGGCCAGACCGCCTCCCCGGAGACCGCCAACGGCTCCCGGCTCGTGGCGAGGACCCTCACCTCGGGAGCCGCCGCCAGCAGCCGGGCCGCCAGGCGGGCGACCGGCTCCACCACGTGCTCGCAGTTGTCCCACACCAGCAGTTGGGACCGGTCCGCGACGGCGCCCAGCAGTCGCCGGACCGGTGGCGCACCGTCCGGGAACGGTCCCCCCGGCACGTGTTCCCCCACGCCCAGAGCCGCCAGGACCGCCTCCGCCACCCCGTCCTCGTCCGCACCGGGCGGCAACGGCGCCAACTCCACCAGCCGGACGCCGTCAAGGTGACGTGCTTCGACCGCACGTGCCACCGCCGCCGCCAGCCGCGTCTTGCCGACGCCCCCGGGGCCGGTCAGTGTGACCAGCCGGTGCGCGGTGAGCAGCCGGCCCACCTCGGCCGCCGCGTCCTCCCGGCCGATCAGTGCGTCCACCGGCGCCGGAACGCCGCCCCGGGACGCCGCGGGCCGGCGCGGTCCCACCGTCTCGCCACGGAGGATCGCCCGGTGCAGCTCGGCCAGTTCGGGACCGGGGTCGGTTCCCAGTTCCTCCGCCAGGCGTTCCCGGAAACGGGCGAAGCCCTCCAAGGCGTCGGCGGTCCTGCCCGCGTGGTGCAGTGCCCGCATCAACAACGCCTGCACCCGTTCCCGGCGGGGATGCGCCTCGGCCAGTTCGCGGAGCCCGGGGATCGACCGTTCGGCCTCTCCGAGGTCCAGGCGGGCCTCCGCCAGCAGCTCCCGGGCGGTCGCCCACGCCTCACGCAACGCGACGGTGATCCCCCGGTTGAAGCGCGCGTCGGGGAAGTCGGCGTACGGCTCGCCACGCCACAACGCGCACAGCTCCGACAGGCGCGCGGCCCTGGCGTCGGCCGCCACGGGCAACCGGCGCAGTCCCTCGGTGAACTCGTGCGCGTCCACCGACGCGGCGGGGGCGCGCAGCAGGTAGCCCGGCGGCCGGTACTCCACCCACGCGGCGTCTCCCAGCGCCCTGCGTAGTTGGGAGACCTTGCCCTGCAGCGAGTTCTCCGCCCTGCGCGGCGGGGCGTCCTCCCACAGCCAGTCGATCAACCGGTCGGCGGCCACGACCGTGCCCGGCGCGGTCAGCAACGCCGCCAACAGCATCCGCACCTTGCGTTCGGGCACGGCGACGATCTCACCCGTCTCCCGCCACACCGCCAGTGGACCCAGCACCCCGAACCGCATGCCGAAACGGTACCCACCCTCAGCGGACCGGCAGCGATCCGTCAGCACCGAGATACAGGGTCGAACCACTCGACGAACTGAGAAGGAGACACACGTGAACACACCCGAACCCGTCGCGTTCATCGGCCTCGGCCCGATGGGACGCGCGATGGTCGGCGCCCTCCTGTCCCGTGGACACCGGGTGACCGTATGGAACCGCACACCGTCCCGCGCGGACGCGCTGGTCGGCCGGGGCGCGGTGCGGGCCGCCTCCCCGGCCGAGGCGGTCACGTCGGCGGAGCTGGTCATCCTCAGCCTCACCGACTACGACGCCATGTACTCCGTCCTGGACACCGTGGGAGACGCGCTCGCCGGCCGGACCGTCGTCAATCTGAGTTCCGACTCCCCCGCCCGGACACGGGAGGCCGCCCGATGGCTCGCCGACCGTGGCGCCGACCTACTGGTCGGGGGTGTCATGGTGCCCGCGCCGATGGTCGGCACCGAGGCCGCCCGCGTCCACTACAGCGGCCCCCGCCGACTGCTGGACGCGCACCACGACACGCTCGCCGTCATCGGCCGGCCCGACTACCGCGGCGAGGACCACGGGGTCGCCCAACTGTGGTACCAGGCCGAACTGGACGTCTTCCTGACGATGTTGAACGGCTTCGCCCACGCGGCGGCGCTGCTGGACTCGGCCGGAGTCGAGGCGACCGAGTTGGCGCCGTACGCGGCGGAGACGCTCGCGCTCGCCGGTGCCTTCCTGGACCCGGCCGCACGGGCCATCGTCTCCGGCGTGCACACCGACGACGGCGCGAACGTCACCATGATGGGTGCCTCGGCCGATCACGTCCTCGCCGCCAGCCGGGACGCCGGAATCGACACGGGGCTGCCCGGTGCCGTGAAGGCCCACTACGACTGGGCCAGGGCCGCCGGATACGGAGACCTGAGCTGGACCAGCCTCTACACCGTCATCAGGCGCCCACCGGAGCGCTGAACCGTCGTGGCCGCCCGCACGAGGGGCGGCCACGACGCTCCCGGGGTCGTGTCGACGCGCGTCGTTAGGATCGGCCGGTGGACAGTGCCCCCCGCTCCCATCTCGGCGTCGACTTCGGAACGTCCCACACCGTGGCGGTGTTGCGGCGAGTGGACGGCCGCGTCGAGACCCTGCTCTTCGACTCCTCGCCGTTGCTGCCCTCGGCCGTGTACGCCGGCGACGACGGCACGCTGTCGACGGGGCGGGACGCGGTCGACGCCGCCCGGCGGAACCCGGCGGCACTGGAACCCCATCCGAAACGCCGCGTGGACGACGGCAGTGTGCTCCTCGGGGAACGCGACGTGCCGGTCGTGGAGCTGTTCGCGGCGGTGCTGGACCGAGTACGGCTCGAATGCGTTCAAGTGCTCGGCGGTCCTCCGGCCGCCGTGACGCTGTCCCACCCGGCCGCGTGGGGACCCGCCCGTCGCGACGTGCTCCGTGAGGCGACGCTCGCCGCAGGATTGCCGGAACCGTCGCTGGTACCAGAACCGGTCGCCGCCGCCACCTACTTCACCCGGCACCTCGAACGCGACGTCCCGGCCGGAGCCCGTGTCGTGGTGTACGACTTCGGCGGCGGCACCTTCGACGCGAGCGTGGTGCGCCGCACCGACGACGGGTTCGAGGTGCTGGCGGTGGACGGCCTGGACGACCTCGGCGGCGTCGACGTGGACGCCGCCGTCGTCGACATGCTCCGCCGACGCCACGACCGGCCCGAACTGTGGCGGCGGCTGCTGCGCCCCGAGACGCCCGGCGAGCGCCGGATGTGGCACACGTTCATGGCGGACGTCAGGGCCGCGAAGGAACGGCTGTCGCGCCAGACGACCACCGACCTGCACCTGCCGCTGTTCGAAGTGGACGTACACCTGACCAGGGACGAGTTGGAGGACTTGACGCGCCCGATGCTGGCGCGTGCGGTCGAGGTGGTCCGGGCGCTGGTGGAGGGGGGCGGGCAACCGTCCGAGACGGTCGCCGGGGTGTTCCTGGTGGGTGGTTCCAGCCGGATGCCGCTGGTGGCGACGATGCTTCACCGTGCCTTGGGATCCGCGCCCGTGGTGGTCGATCAGATCGATCAGGTGGTCGCGTACGGGACGCTGGAGGTGACCGGCGCACCGCCGGTGGAGACCACGTCGGTGCCGCCCACACCCGTCTCGGGGCCGCCGGTGTCCTCCGTGGTCACGGACCGGTCGGCGGCGTCCGCGACGTACGACGGCGCACCGGCCGACGAGGAGGCCGCCACCACCTCCGTCACGCACGACGCCCCCTCACCCGACGATGAGTCCACAGCGGACCGCGCCGGCCACGCACGGCTGGCGGCGGTCGTCGTGGCCGTCGTCGTCCTCACCGTCCTGGTCGTGTTCGCCCCCGGCTGGTTCGTCGGTGAGGACGAACCCGAAGCGTCCGGCGACTCCGTCACGACGCCGCCGGGCGGAACCGCGTCGGAGTCCCCCGAACCCCCGCCGGGAAGTCCCGACACCACCTACGTGCGGCACGACTGGTCCATCGAGGCACTGGAGATCATCGAACTGGAAGGCCGTCCCGTCGTGGCCTCGGGCGCGCACACCGACCCGATCCGGGTGTGGGACGCCGCGACCGGCAACCCCGTCAGCGACTTCGACGGACACGACCAGACTCACGACAGCATCACCGACATCGAGTCCGCCGTGATCGACGGAGCCCCGGTGATGGTGTCGATCGGCTGGGGCACCGAGATCCTGGTGTGGGATCCACTCGACGGCACCGAGATCCGTGACATCCAGGTGCCGGACATGGGGACGGTGTCCATGATCGACACGGGTGAGGCGGACGGCGAGCCCGTCGTGGTCGGCGCCTCCAGCTACGGTTTCGACGACGAACGGTACACGGAGGTGCTGGTCTGGCGGATCTCCGACGGAGAACTCGTCGCACGGTGGACCGCACCGGTGGACACCGGTTCCCTCCACGTCTCGACCGCCGGCGACGGAGCCACCGTGGCACTCGCCGGGATCGACGGCGATGAACCGGACCGGACGGTCGTGGAGGTACGCGACGTGGCGACCGGAGACCTGATCGAGACGGCCCGTCCGGCGGGTGACGTGCCCGAGGCCGCCTGGGAGGTCTCGGCCGCGGCCACCCCCGAGGGGCGCATCGTCACCGCCGTTCCGGGAGCGCCCGTGCAGGTGTGGGACGGTCCCGACACGGTCCTGGAGTTCACCGCGCACTCCACCTTCCTGACCGCCCTGGACGCGGCCACCTGGGACGACCGCACCGTCGCGGTGTCGGCGGACGACGGCGAACTGGTCTACGTCTGGGACACCGAGACCGGCGACGTCCTGGCGTCACACCCGATCGGGGAACTGGGCTTCTACTCCACCCCCACCGCGGTCGCCGCCGAGACCGTCGGCGGCAGGCTGGTCTTCGCCGTGGCCAGCTTCATCGGCTTCACCGTCTTCACCTGGTCGATGGACCCGGTCTGAGGACGGCGGTCTCACTTCAGGAGCCGGAAACCCGGGTGCGCCGCCCAGGCCCGGAGGAACCCGGCACCGCCCAGGGCCACCGCCGAATCCGACTCGGTGACCACGACGGGGGCCTCCGGCAGACCTGCGACGATCGGTACCTGTGCGTCGAGGAGTTCGGCGTACGCCACACCACCGATCACGTCCATGATCGCCGCCGTCAACAGCGCGTTGAGGACGTGGTCGACCCGGCTGTTGCACGCGGCGCTCACGTTGACGGCGTTGACCGGGACGAAGCCGATGTGCGTGACCCAGTCGAGCCCGACGTCGTGCTCGGCGTGGAACAGCTCCTCGTCGCCGATGCCGGCACCCATGAGGTGGACGTCGAACGGACGGCCCTCGTCCATGTCGCCCGTGCCGTCGACGCCCGAATCGGCGGGCAGCAACACCAGCGCGAAGTCCCCGAGCCGCCGTTCGGCGAAACGATGCGCGCGACCCCGCAGTACCGCGCGGAGCCGGTCGACGTCCCGATCCGGCATCGTCTCGGCGAGTTCGATCGACAACACCGGTCCGGCCACTCCGGGAGCCTAACGCGCCCGTCCTTCCGGCCCGCGGATCCCGTCGGCCCTTCACCACGGGTGCGGCGTGGCGGGGCCGGGATGCCCGCCCGGGGCTCTAGTGTGGCGACCACACGGCTGGGAGGCGATCGTGAACGAAGCAGACTGCCGACGCCTGGTGGAGGCCGCCGACGCGGTGGAGCACCGGGTGCGGGCCATCATGGGCGCCGATCCGGACGCCTATCCGATGTCCGCCTTCGTCCTGTCGGACTGCGCCGCGAAGCGGGCCGTCGCGCACCGCCTCATGGACCTGGCGTCCGACGGCCGCTACGACGACGCGACGGTGCGGGACGTCGTCGATCTGCTGATCGAACCGTACGACCAACTGCCCCAGTGAGTCCCGCCGCCGCGGCCCGGGGACACCGACCCGACCGGCATCGCACGGCGTGACCGCCGAGTCCGGCATGACCGGACCCGACGTCCGGGCGGTGCACGCCGCGGCTGCCCGGTCGACGCGCGTATCGCCGAGGTGAGGCGTGGTACGAGGGCTCCGACCGGACGGTCGGTGCGACGGAGACACCGTCGAATCGGAATCCCGCCGACGATCGGTGTGGGTGAAAAAGCGATTCCGCGACAGAGGAACGGAATGTGAGAGTGAAAGAGCTCCCCAACTTGGACTCGAACCAAGAACCTGCCGGTTAACAGCCGGCTGCTCTGCCAATTGAGCTATTGGGGAAGGAAGTTCCCGCCCGTTCGGACTGGCTAAGAGTACAGCAACCCCTAGGGTGGGTCGCAACGGGGTTTCGGGAAACACGCGAACCGGCATGGTGCGTTTCGCGCGCCATCGGGTAAACGGAGGTCGTGCCCGGCAGAATGAGCGGGCAGACACTGATACAGGAGGCGTGAAGAGATGCGCAAATTGATGTTCGCGGCGGGGCTGGCCGCGGGTTACGTTCTCGGCGCCAAGGCGGGGCGCGAGCGTTACGAGCAGATCATGGACGTGGTCCGGCGGATCAGGGAGAACCCGACCGTGCACAACACCACGGCCACCCTCAAGGAACAGGCCGAACACATCGCCGACGCCTCGAAGGACCGGCTGATGCAGAGCAACCTGGGGCACAAGCTGTTCGGCGACGACACCCACGACAAGGGCGGTCTCGACCCCAACCCGCAGTACTGGGAGAAGGCCGGCGTCAACTCCCCGTCGAAGTCGGGTACGTCCGCCGCCTCGGGTAAGTCCGCCACCTCGGGTAAGTCCAGCACGTCGGGCACGTCCGCGGCCTCGGCGTCGCCCACGACGGCCGCCACGCGGGGCACCGGACGCACCTGACACGTACCACCGCCGGCCGCTCAGGCGGCACCGGCAGACGCCTCACGGCGGTTGAGACGCATCACCGCCAACGAGCCGCCCACGGCGACGGCCGCTATCCACACCAGGAACGACAACGGATACGGCCACGCCGGGGCGGCGTCGCGGTCTTGGACCAGGGGTTCGGCGTCCAGGCCCGCCGCCCACCACACCCCGCCGCGCAGCATCCGCATGTAGTCGCCGTCCTCGAAGGACTTCACCCGGTGCCCCAGCGCCGTGTACCAGGTCCGGCCGCCGTCGAAGTCACGGCACCAGGCGACCGGACGACGGGCGTCGCCGGTCTCGGCGGCGACCGTCGCCAGGATCTCGGTACCGGTGTTCTCCGCCGGATCACGGTCGAAGCGGTACCACTGGTCCTCCTGCTCGGTCCACTCCGCGGGCATGTCGCGGGTCGACTGGTGCTCCACGTTCACCGTGATGGTCTTGGCCGAGGGTTCGTCCCGTTCCCCCGCTCTGGGCCGGGCGCCCAGCAGTTCGTCGAAATACGCCCAGTCCGGTTCGGCGTAGGCCGCCGCGTGCACGCCCACGAAACCGCCACCGGCGCGGTACCAGTCCTCGAAGGCCCCGCGCTGCTCCGCGTTCAGGGTGTCGCCCTGGTTGTGCAGCCACATCACGACGTCGTAACCGGCCAGGCGGGGCACCGTGAACTCCGAGGCCGCGCCCGTGGTCGTGACCTCGAACCCGTGCCGCCGACCGGTCATCTCGATGAAGCTGATCGCCTCCTCGGTCGCGGGGTGTGGCCACTGGGTGCCGGTGTACAACAGCACCCGGACGGTGGTGGCCGCGGCGGTGACCGGCGCGGGCACCGCCACGATCAGCGCGGCGACCGCCATCGTGGTCGCGACCGCACGCCGCCAAGTGTTCCGCATGGGCACAACCTACCGGGCGGCTACTTGTAGAGCAGCCGACCCATCCGCCTGGACGCGACGGCGATCCCGGCGACGGTGATCGCCAGCAGGTACGCGACGTTGGCGATCATCATCCAGTCGAACATGCCGAGCATGACGCCACGGGTCAACTCGATGCCGTGGTAGAGCGGCGACAGGTAGACCAGCCACTGCAGCAGGGTCGGGTAGGTCTCGATCGGCGCGAAGGTCCCCGAGAAGAAGAACATCACGAACACGATCGCCATCACCCAGTCGAAGTCGGTCCAGTTCTTGAAGAACGTCGTCAGGGTCAGGCCGATCCCGACGAAGGAACAACTCAACAGGACCGCCGCGGGCAGGGCCAGGACCGCCCACGCCGAGTCCACCATCCCGAACGCCGCCATCACGACGATGAACGCGATCACGTACACCACACCCCGCAGGACGGCCCACGCCCCCTCACCGAGGGCGATGTCCATCGGCCGCATCGGGGTCGCGGTGATGCCGTCGTAGAGCTTGGCGAACTTCAGCTTGCCGAAGACGTTGAAGGTGCTCTCGGATATCGCCGCGATCATGGCGGCGTTGGCGAGCATCGCGGGGGCGACGTAGGTCGCGTAGTCGAAGGTCCGGCCGGCGACCTCGATGTCACCCACCAGGGTGCCCACTCCGATGCCCAGGCCGAGCAGGTAGAACAGCGGTTCGAGCAGGCCGGTCGCCATCAGCAGCCAGGCGCGGCGGTGCACGAAGAAGTTCCGCTCGACCAGCCGCCCTGGTCGCAGGCTGCGCAACCGCAGCCACTGAACGGTCAGCACGGTCATCGGTCGGCCTCTCGGTCGCTTCGGGTCGGTGGAACGCTGCGGGTGGGCATCAGATCGTCAGCCGCTTCGCCAGGCGCCGCGAGGCCAGCCACCATCCGGCCACGCCCAGCACGATCAGGTAGACCGCGTGCAGCGGCCAGAACCACGGCGTCGCGGTTCCCGAGACCGCCCAGCGGGACAGTTCCGCACCGTGCCACAGCGGCGACAGCCACGCGACCGGCTGGAGGTACTGCGGCAACTGGCTCAGCGGGAAGAAGACACCCGAGAACAGGGTGATCGGCACGATCACGAACCGCTGCACGATCGACAGGCCCATCTCGGAGTCGATACTGACGGCGTAGGCGTACATGAACCCGATGAGGCTGAACGCGGTGAGCATCGCCGGGACGACCGCCAGAGGCGCCCAACCGGACGACACGACGCCGAAGAACGCCATGACGATCAGGAACACCACCGCCGAGATCAGGCCGCGCAGCAGGCCGTACAGCAGGTGCCCGTTGAGCATGTCGACCGGGCGCAGCGGCGACGCCTGCATCGCCTTGTACTGCGCGCCCCACCGCAGTGCCCCGAACACCGGCCAGGTCATCTCACCGACGGTGATCTGCATGGCGGTGGAGGCGAGCAGGCCGGGTGCGATGAACGCGGCGTAGCTGACGCCGCCGATGGCGGCGGTGTCGTCGATGTACGCGCCGACTCCCAGCCCGATCCCCAGCATGAACAGGACCGGCATCACGAAGCCGGAGAACACCGTGCCGTGCCAGACCCTGCGGTACTGGAGCATCCAGTGTTCGAACGCGTGGAACGCGTTGGTCATACCGCCGCCTATTCGATCAGGGTGCGGCCGGTGAGCCGCAGGAAGACGTCTTCGAGGGTGGCCCGCCGTTCCAACACACTGGACGGGGTCAGTCCGCGGGCGTGGACCTCGGCGACCGCGACCTCGGCGTTGTCGGCGTACAGCAGGATGCGGTCGGGCAGCGGTTCCAGTTGTCCCGCGATGCCGTCGAGCTTGCCGGCGATCTCGGCCAGCTCGTCGGTGTGGCTGCCGTTGAACCGCAACTCGACGACCTCACGGGTGACGTGACGGTCGATGAGTTGGCGTGGCGAGCCCTCCGAGGCAATCCTGCCGCCGTCCATGATCACCAGCCGGTCGCACAGCTGTTCGGCCTCGTCCATGTAGTGCGTGGTCAGGATGATGGTGATGCCGCGCTGCTTCAACTGGAAGAGCCGTTCCCACACCAGGTGCCGGGCCTGCGGGTCCAGGCCGGTGGTGGGCTCGTCCAGCATGATCACGTCGGGTTCGTTGACCAGTGCCCGCGCGATCGTCAGGCGGCGTTTCATACCGCCCGACAGCGACTCGACGAGTTTGTCGGCACGGTCGGACAGCCGCACGAACTCCAGCAGCTCGCGGGCGCGTTCCCTGGCGACCCCGTACTTGATGCCGAAGTACCGCGCGTAGATGACGAGGTTCTCGAACACTGTCAACTCGGTGTCGAGGGTGTCCTCCTGCGGCACGACGCCCAGTCGCGCACGGATCCGGTCCCCCTCGGTCACGGTGTCCATGCCGAGGACCTTCAGTTCCCCGGAGGTCGGCTCGGAGACACAGCCGATCATGCGCATCGTGGTGGACTTGCCGGCACCGTTCGGTCCCAGGAAACCGAACGCCTCACCACGGGAGACCGTGAGGTCGACGCCGGCGACGGCGGTGGCGTCACCGTAGCGTTTGACCAGGTTCCGGGCGGAGATGAGTGGACTGTCGTCGGACACACCGGGAAGGTAGTCGCCGGGTACGACAAGCGCAACAGGTTATGCGCCGGGTCACACGCCCCGCGAGACCTGTTCCCTCAACCCGCGGAGCCGCTGCTCCAGGGTGACCAGTTCCCCGAAGATCCGCATGTACTCCTCGCCGTCGGTCTGCGGGTTGATGCGTTGCAGCCGGGACTTCAGGCCGTGGACCTGGCGCTCCACCGTGGGACGCTGAACCGTGGCCATCGTGGTGTTGACGTAGAAGGCGTCCGGTTCCCCGGTGACCCTGGGCGGTTCCACCGCCAGTTCCGCGACCAGGGCCGCGGCGGCCAGGTCGTCGCAGGCGCCGGTGACCGCGGCGATCCAGTTGGGGCCGCCGGGGGCCGCCGACGCGCCGCCCGCCTTGGTGACGGCGTCGCGGACGGCGACGTGGACGGGGTCCTGGTAGTACTCGGCCTCGACGGCGTCGAAGTAGGGGCCCGCCAGGTCGGGAAGTTGGATCGCCAGCTTCAACGCCTCGCGTTCGGCCGTCCGCTGCGGCCCCGGAACCCGGGCGGGGGCGGCCGGGTTCGCCGGAGGCGCCTCACCGCGCCCGGCGGCCTGCACCCACTTGCGGACCATGTCGACGTCCTCGCCGAGCCGCCCGGCGAGCCGCTGGGTGTAGCCGGGACGCAGCGACCGGTCCTTGATCTTGGCGACCAACGGTGCGGCGGCCCGCAGGGCGGCGACCCTGCCCTCGACGCTGTCGAGGTCGTGTTTGGCGAGGATGCTGCGGATCGCGAAGTCGACGAGGTGTTCCCGTCCGGCGATGAGGTCGCGGACGGCGGCGTCGCCGGAGGCCATCCGCAGCTCGCAGGGGTCCATGCCGCCGGGCGACACGGCGATGAAGGTCTGCGCCATGAAGCGCTGTTCGTCGGAGAACGCCTTCAGTGCGGCGCGTTGACCGGCCTCGTCGCCGTCGAAGGTGAAGACGATCTTCCCGGCGAACTCGTCGGTGTCCATGAGCAACCGCCGCAGCACGGTGATGTGCTCCGGGCCGAAGGCGGTGCCGCAGGTGGCCACGGCGGTGGTCTCACCGGCGAGCTGGCAGGCCATCACGTCGGTGTAGCCCTCGACGATCACCACCTGGCTCTGCTTGGCGATCTCGCGTTTGGCGCGGTGGATGCCGTACAGCACCTGCGACTTCTTGTAGAGCGGCGTCTCCGGGGTGTTGAGGTACTTCGGGCCGTTGTCGTCGTCGAAGAGCTTCCGGGCGCCGAAGCCGATGACGTCGCCGCCGATGTCGTGGATCGGCCACACCAGGCGGCGGCGGAACCGGTCGATGAGCGACCCGGACCTGGCGGGTTTGGCCAGTCCTCCGACGGTCAGCTCGTCGTTGGTGAAGCCCTTCGTCCGCAGGTGCCGGGTCAGGGCGTCCCACGCGTCGGGGGCGAACCCGCACCCGTAGTCCTGGGCGGCCTGCTGGTCGAAGCCCCGTTCGGCGAGGAACCGGCGCGCGGGCTGGGCGTCGGGGGAGGTGAGCTGTTCGGCGTAGAACCGGGCGGCCTCCGCGTGGGCGGCGAGCAGCCGTTGCCGCTGGCCGGGTTTACCCGCCGACCTGGCCGCGTGGCCGTCGGCGGTCTCGTAGTGCAGGGTGATCCCGGCCTTGGAGGCGAGCCGTTCGACGGCCTCGGCGAAGCTGAGGTGTTCGAGCTGGGTGAGGAAGGAGATCGCGTCACCGCCCGCACCGCACCCGAAGCAGTGCCAGAAACCACGTGACGGGGTCACGTTGAAGCTGGGGGTGCGTTCGTCGTGGAACGGGCACAGGCCCTTGAGGTTCCCGCCACCGGCCGATTTGAGCGTGACGTGTTCGCCGATCACATCCGCGACCGACACCCGTTCCCGCACCAACGCGACATCCTCACTGCGGATTCGCCCGGCCACCTGTCACCTCCGAAAGACACCGTCGCGTCCATCATCCCCCGCCGGGTCGGGGGGCTCCGGGGCGGCTCCGCCGATGAGTGCGACGGCATACCACAATCGGCCTGTTCCCAGGGCAAATCGCCCCTGGCACCGGCGATCCGGCATCGGCTAGGCTGCCGAACCATGCCGGACCACACGCCCGAGCACGACGAGTATCCGCCGCAGTGGCCGCCACCGCCATGGCACAACGAGCCCACCGCGCGACCTCAGACGCCCTACCGCGACATTCCCTCCCACGGCACCTCCACAACGGACTCCGGCCGTACCGGGGGCCTGCCGTCGCCACGCACTCCGCAGGAGTACCCCCCGCAGGCGCCGGACCCGCACGGGTATCCCGAACCCGCCGCGGCCCCGCACTATCCGTCCTACGACCGGCCGTCCGACCCACCGGCGCCCCGGTTCCGGGACCCGGTCGACGATCCGCCGTTCAGTGGTTACGTGCCCCGGCGCCCCACCGAACCGGCGCCCGAGGCGGCCGCACCCGAGCCCGAACCCACCCCGGAGCCGGCTCCGGCGGCCCCGTTGACCCACGGCCGGGGCGTCCGCATGACGATCTACGGCATCGGCGGGGCGATCGCGATCGGTCTCATCGTGGTCATCGTCATCATGGCCGGGGGCAGTTTCGTCCCCGACGACGAGTCGGCGCCGTCGCAGACCGAGAACGACTCCGGTCCGACGGACCCGCTGCTGACCTCCGACGGCGAGGTCGACCCGCTCAAGTACGCCGATCTGGCGGAGTCCGCGGGCGGTGACGCCTGGATCGAGTGGCGCTACGGCCCCGCCGCCACCGGCAACACCGAGGCGCCATCGGCGGACCAGCCCGAGACGCGGGAACTGGACCTGGGGGACGGCATCGACCGGCTCTACCAGGTCGGTGACGGGTCGTCCCCGTTGCGGCCGCAGAACCTGCAGGGCCAGTTGGGGTACGTCGCCGCCGACGGGCCGGGCGTCGATCACGTCACCGTCGCCGAGACGACCGACACCACGCTGGGGTACGCACCCCGCCCGGGTGGCCGGTACTCGACCGATCGTCCGGAACTGGAACTGACCGAGCGGACGACCGGTGAATGCCTCGACGGCCACGAACTCGGCAGGCCCGTGGCGATGGCCCGGTCACAGGGCGCCGGCCCGGCGGCCCACGCGGTGACCGTGTTCGCCTCCGGCGCGGTCGCGACGACCGGTGTGTCCGGTGCGCAGGGCGGCACGTGCGTGATCCTTCCGGAGGGTCAGGTCCCCACCGCGGTCGCCGTCACGCCCGGCAACGAGTTCGCCCTGATCACGGTCTGGGACGTGGCGGAGGTCCGCGGCCGGATCGCGGTCGTCGCGTTGGCGGACACGCCGGGGACCTACGGGTCGAGCTGGCCCGCGACCTACCCCGGGCTGCCGAATCCGGGACACTTCGGGTTCGCGAAGCTGCTGGGGTTCGTGGAGCTGACCGCGATGAAGGCGCCTACGTCGGTGGCGGTCGCCACCGATCATCCGGGTGGGGCGCCGGACCGCACGACCGCCGACCTGTCGGATCCGGACGGCCGCGCGGCTTACGCCGAGGACGTGGCGACGACGGGCTTCGCGATCGTGTCCTCGCGGGCCGAGCAGCAGGTGGAGTGGGTCGATCTGACGCCGTTGCTGTCCGGGTTCGCCGCGGTCTACTTCGAGGGTGATCCGGCCGGGTACGCGTCGCCGGGCGCCAAGGCCGAGGCGTGGCCGCAGGTGTTCGAGGTCGCGCCGGACCTCTCCCCCGCCAGTGTGGGGACCTCGGAGATGACGGCTCCGCCGACCGCGGTGGCGGCGTGGGGAACCACCGCCTACGTGGCGCTCGGCGACGGGACGGTCGCGACGTTCGAGGTGACCGATCCGTCGGCCGTCTCGCAGGCGGCGACGGTGGAGCTGCCGGGGGCCGCGAGCTGCCTGTCGTGGAGTCCCGGCGGTGACCGGCTCGTCGTGACCTCGCGTACCGACCGTTCGGTGTCGTGGCTGCGCGCCGACATCGAGGACCCGGGAGTGGTGCAGACCCTGCGGGACGCGCGGGTGGCCGACCCGATCTGCGCGCAGGACGCGGTGTTGGGGAACGCCGACGCGGGCAGCACGGTGCGGGTGGTGGCGATCGCCGACTTCGCGGGCGGCCTGCACGTGTTCCGCCACGGGGACGGCCGGTTGGCCGCCGGTGACGACGTCGACCTGCCCGACAACGCCTTCGAGTACGGCGGAGTCTACGAGCCCGAGGGCTCCCCGTTCATGGTCTCGGTGACGGCCGACAACGTGTGAGCGTTCCAGTCGTGACGTGGCCCCGGTGAGTCGGACTCGCCGGGGCCACGGCCGTCAGTCGGCGTCGCGGCGACCCAGGACGCAGAACTCGTTGCCCTCCGGGTCGGCCAGCACTATCCAGGAGGTGCGGTGCCGTCCGTCGTCGACACGGCGGGCGCCCATGTCCACCAGCCGTTCGACCTCGGCGTTCTGGTCGTCGGGGTCGATGTCGAGGTGGATGCGGTTCCTCGCCTTCTTGTCACCGGACGCCGAGACGAACGACAGCCCCGGTTCCCGGTCGCCGGCGATCGCGGTCACATGGGTGTCCTCGTAGGACACCCGGAATCCGAGCACCTCGGCCCACCAACGGGCCAGTCGTTTGGGGTCCCGCGCGTCGATCACCGTAGCGTGCCAGCGACTAGCCACATCGGACTCCTCACGTCGGGGGGCGTCCACCCCGCGACCGCGTCGGGTGGGAACTCATCAGTACCGGAAATTCCGGGCCGGGTCAACTATCGGCTGTCCGACGAGGATTCCGCCACCGCCGCCTGTCCGGTGGCCAAGCGCGCCACCGGAACCCGGAACGGCGAACAGGACACATAGTCCAGTCCGACGCGGTGGAAGAAGCGCACCGAGTCGGGGTCGCCGCCGTGTTCGCCGCACACGCCCAGATGGAGGCCGGATCGCGCGGCCCGGCCCTCGGACACCGCGATGTCGATCAGCCGCCCGACGCCGGCGGTGTCGAGCACCGCGAACGGTGACACGGGGAAGACACCGAGGTCGAGATACCGGGAGAAGAACGCGCCCTCGACGTCGTCCCGCGAGAAGCCCCAGCCCATCTGGGTCAGGTCGTTGGTCCCGAACGAGAAGAAGTCGGCGTGCGCGGCGATCTCCGAGGCGGTGACGGCCGCACGCGGCACCTCGATCATGGTGCCGACCGGGGCCGACTCGCCCACCTCGGCGAGCACCGCCTCGGTCGCGGCCCGCACCAGGGCCAGCTCCGCGGCGTCGGCCACCAGGGGGATCATGATCTCCGGCCGGGGGTCGCCGCCGTCGGCCCGCAACTGCCTGGCGGCCATGGCGATGGCCCTGACCTGCATCTCGTACAGGCCGGGGATGACCAGTCCCAACCGGACACCGCGCAGGCCCAGCATCGGGTTCTGTTCGTGCATGCGCCGCACCGCCGCCAGCAGCGCCGGGTCGGCGTCACCCGTCGCGTCGGCGACCTCCAGGTCCGTCAGCGACGGCAGGAACTCGTGGAGCGGCGGGTCGAGCAGCCGGATGGTGACTGGCAGGCCGTCCATCGCCGACAGGATCCGGGCGAAGTCGTCGCGCTGCATCGTCAGCAGTTCGTCGAGGACCGCGTCACGGTCCGCGTCGGATTCCGACAGGACCAGCCGCTCCACCAGCTTCCGGCGTTCGCCGAGGAACATGTGCTCGGTGCGGCACAGGCCGATGCCGATGGCCCCGAAACGACGCGCGCGTGCGGCGTCCTCGCCGGTGTCGGCGTTGGCGCGCACCGCGAGGCCCGCGGCCTCGTCGGCGTGCCTCATCAGGCGGTCGACGGCCGACACCAGGGGGTCGCCGAGCGGCACCTCCCCCGACTCGAAGTACGAGACCACCGGGGACGGCTTGACGGCGACCTCCCCCAGGTACACGGCTCCGGAGTCGCCGTCCACCGACACGATGTCGCCCTCCTTCACCACGGTGCCGTCGGCGGTCGTGAACCGGTCGGTGCCCACGGTGAGGGAGTCGGCGCCGCACACGCAGGTGGTCCCCATGCCCCGGGCGACGACGGCGGCGTGCGAGGTCTTGCCGCCCCGTGACGTCAGGATCCCCTCGGCGGCGATCATTCCGGGCAGGTCGTCCGGATTGGTCTCCCTGCGGACCAGGACCACCCTGGTGCCCTCGGCGGCCAGCGCCGCCGCCCGCGCCGAGTCGAAGACCGCGGCGCCCACGGCGGCCCCGGGTGCCGCCGGGATCCCGGTCACGACCGGCTCCGGGGCGTCGGCGGTGTCGAACGCGGGGAACATCAGCCGGGAGAGCTGTTCGCCCGACACCCGGCACAGTGCCTCGTCGAGGTCGATCACCCCCTCCTCGACCAGTGCCGAGGCGATGATGAACGCCGCGGCGGCGGTGCGTTTCCCGACGCGGGTCTGCAGCAGCCACAGTCTGCCGCGTTCGATGGTGAACTCGATGTCGCACAGGTCCCGGTAGTGGCGTTCCAGGACGTCCATGCTGTGCAGGAGGGCGTGGTAGGCCTCGGAGTCCAGTTCGGCCAGGGTCGTCAACGGGACGGTGTTGCGGATGCCCGCGACCACGTCCTCGCCCTGGGCGTTGGGCAGGTAGTCGCCGTAGGCGCCGCGCACCCCGGTCGCGGGGTCACGGGTGAAGGCGACCCCGGTCCCGGAGTCGGGTCCCAGGTTCCCGAAGACCATGCCGACGACGTTCACGGCGGTGCCCAGGTCGTCGGGGATGCGTTCGGTGCGCCGGTACAGGCGGGCGCGTTCGGAGTTCCAGGACCGGAACACCGCCTCGATGGCGGCCCACAGTTGACGACGCGGGTCCTGTGGGAACTCCTCGCCGGTGGCGTCGCGTACCAGGGACTTGAACCGGTCCACCAGGTCTCGCAGCGCGGCGGCGTCCAGGTCGACCTCCTCGGCCACGCCCGCGTCCCGCATCGCCGCGTCGATGGCCTGTTCGAACACGTCGCCGGGGACGTCCATGACGGTCTTGCCGAACATCTGGATCAGTCGCCGGTAGGAGTCCCAGGCGAACCGCTCGTCGCCGGCCTGGGCGGCCAGTCCCGCGACCGTGGCGTCGGTGAGACCGACGTTGAGGACGGTGTCCATCATGCCGGGCATGGAGAACTTGGCCCCCGACCGCACCGACACCAGGAGGGGGTCGGCCTCGTCGCCGAGTTCACGCCCCATCGCCGTCTCCAACTCGGCCAACCGTTCGTCGACCTGACCGAAGACGGCCCCCGGCAGTTCACCGTCGGTCAGGTAGGCGCGGCAGGCTTCGGTGGTGATGGTGAATCCCGGTGGCACCGGGAGGCCGAGCCGGGTCATCTCGGCCAGGTTGGCGCCCTTGCCGCCCAGCAGGTCCTTCTGGTCCTTGTCACCGTGGGTGAAGTCGTATACGAAAGTGGTCAACGTCGGACCTCCAATCGTCTGAGATGCACAGGCGCGGGGGCACCGGTGGGATTCGTGGGCCGGCCCGCCGTCAGCGACTCTGCTGTGGCCGTCCAAGAGCACCGCTTCCCGCGACCTGGGATAACCGGACAACTCTTATCCGTTACCCGCCCTGAACAGAAGCCATATGTCGTCTAGCCCACCATGATTCGCGCAGCGGCGCGCGTGAATCCGGATTTGCGCGCACCGCCGCGCAGCGCAGGGCGACGGTTCACCGAATGGCGGCCCGGGCACGGCGCACGACACGCGGGCGACTCGTCATGATGGACTCGATCAGTCACACCCCATCAGAGGCGGGAGCCGCACGTGATCCCTTCGGCGTGGCGCCGGACGGCGGGCACTGCCCTGGCCGTGGTCGCCGCGGCGGCCTGCGTGGCCGGCGTGTCCGGCACGGCCCGCGCGGAGTCCGAGGTACCCGGCCGAGTGGTCGTCGCCGTGGACAACTCCGCGGCCATGACCGAGACGGCGGGAGCCACCGGGTCGGCGTGGGACGCGGTCACCACCGCGGTCGCCGGCGCGGTGGAGGACGCTCCCCGGTCGGCCGAGCTGGCGTTGCGCGCCATGGGTTCGGGGACCGGTTGCGATACCGGCGACGTGGTGCGTCCCATGTCGCCGGTGGAACCCGGCGCCGGTGAGCTCGACGCCGTCGCGGTGGGCGGCGGCCGGCCGGTCTCGGACACGCTCCGCCTCGCCGCCGAGGCGGCGACCGGATCCACCACGGTGCTGCTGCTGACCGGCGGCGGTGACGACTGTGGAGGGGACCCGGTGGACACGGCGGCCGCCGTCGCGGCCGCCTCACCGGGCGTCCGGGTCGACGTGGTGGCGTTCCGCGCCGACGCCTCCGACCGCGCGACGCTGATGCGGCTGGCCGCCGCCGGCGGCGGCAGGTTCCACGACGCGCCCGACGCCGAGTCGCTGGGGGCGGTACTGCACCGTGCCGTCGGGCAGGCGTGGTCCCGCTGGGACACCGGCCGCCTTCCGGTGTCGGGTTCCGTCGACGGCCTCGACCCGCCGACGCTGCCTCCCGGGCGGTACGTCGACGTGTTGCCCGCGGACGAAACGGGGCTGCACTACGCGTTCACGCTCCCCGAAGGGGCGACGGCCCACGTGGCGGCCTCGGTCGGGCTGCGCGCGCCACACGGCGCGTCGGCGAGCAACGGTGTGGGCGTGGTGGTGCGCAACGAGTCGGCGACCGCGTGCGCCCGCCACACCGACAGACGCGAGACCCCGGGTGGTGGCGCGCTTCCGGCGACCGCGGCCGTCTCCGTCGCGTGGAGCGCCGACGCGCCACGCGGTGAGTGCGGGGCGGCGGGACGATACGTCGTCGAGGTGCACGACGACGGCCTGTCCCGCCGGACGACGGCCGCACCCTTGGACCTGACACTGGTACTGGAGCCGGCCGTGCCGAACCGGTCCGGCCTGCCCGCTCCGGTCGACTCGGTGGCGGAGGCGTCACCACGGACCGGGGGGACGCCCGTCGCCTCGGTCGGCGCGGAGTCGCTGGAGGCGGCCCCGGTGATCGGCACCGGCGTCTACTCCGACGTGCTGCGTCCCGGTGACGAGTTGTACTGGCGGGTCCCGGTGGAGTGGGGACGCCGGCTCGCCTATCGCCTCACCATGCCGGATCTGTCCGAGGCCGATCGTGAACTGCTCGGGACCGGCGGCTGGGTGTCGACCACGGTACGCAACCCGGTGGGGTCACTCGTGAGCTCCCCGGACGCCGCCTCCGAGGGACACTACGACGGCGAGACCGCCGCCTTCGGCGGCTTCACCGCGCCGGTCCGGTACCTCAACCGGGAGTCCGCGACCCCGGAGGTGGCGGCGGCGTCGCTCGCCGGGCACCACCACGTGGGTGTCCGGTGGGAGCCCGACACCGCCGCGCCGGGACTGGCGGTCACGGTGGTCCTGGAGGTGGAGGTCCTGGGTGAACAGTCCGGTGCGCCGCGGTACCGGGAGACGGAGACCGGCACGCCCGCCGAACAGTTGGCGGTGTGGCCCGCGTCGGACGGTTCACCACCGGCGAAGGCCGGGTTCGACCGGTCCCTGCTATGGGCCGGTCTGGTCGGTGGCGCGGCCCTGGCCGTCGCGGGCGGCGTGACGGGTATGCGGCTGCTCCGGCGTGACGACATCTGACCTCCGAAGGCGCGTCACACCACCAAAAGCACCGCCGAGGTCACCGCGACGACGGCGCCCAACGCCCCGACGACCAGTGCGGCGATCCCGGCGGCGCGCCGCCGCCGGTCGGCGACCGGAGCGGGGAGTGGTCCGGCGGGGCCGAATCCGGTCGGCAGTGGACCGAGTTGATCGAACACCTCGACCGGGTCGTCGGCGTCCGGTTCGGGCGGCGGCACACCGGCGACAGCTGCCCGCCACCCGTCGCGTGCCGTGGCGGCGTCGGCGGGGCGCTGCGCGGGGTCGGCCGACAGCATCCGTCCGAGGAGGTCCCAGACCGGTCCCGGCACGTCCGGCGGTGGGGCGTCGTCCATCACGACACCCTCCGGGGGCGGCGCCTCACCGGTGAGGATCTGGTGGGCGACCACCGCCGCGGCGTAGAGGTCGTGTGAGGGGTGCGGATCCTCGCCCGCCATCGCCTCGGGCGACAGGTATCCGTAGGTGCCCATGACCGCCGCCAGTTCGGTGAGCCGGGGCTGCCCGAGGACCTGCGAGATTCCGAAGTCCGACAACCGGAGCACCGGCGCGCCCCGGCCCGTCGGCTCCAGCAGCAGGTTGGCGGGTTTGACGTCGCGGTGCACGACGCCGTGGGCGTGGACCTCAGCGAGCGCGCTCAACAGTTGGTCGACGAGCACGGCCGCGTACGAGACCGGAAGCGCACCGTGGTCACCGATGAGCTGGTGGAGTGTGCCACCGCCGACCAGGTCCATGGTGAGCAGTACCAGGGCGTCGTCACCCGCCCAGCCGTCGGGTGCCACCACGTGGGGATGGACGATCCGCAGGCCCTGTTCCCGCACGAACCGCAGCAGGGTTCCGGCGTCGGAGGGGTGCAGCAGTTTGGCCGCGACGTAACGGCGCCGGCGGGCGTCCCAGGCACGCCACACCGATCCCATGCCGCCCTCGCCGATCGGATCGACCAGCAGATAGCGCCCGGCGAACAGTTCCATCCCCCGGATTGTGCCCGACCGGGTCAGTCGGCGGTCTCCGGTTCCCCGTCCAGCAGTGCGATGTACTCGCCGAGCGCGCGGCCGTAGGCGGGCAGGTGGGGCCGCAGCGCGGTCAGCGCGGTGGCGACGGCCTCGCGTCCCCTGCCCAGGTCGATGAGCGCCAACGAGAGGAAGGCGCGCACCGCGTCGTCGTACTCGTCGCTTCGCCGGTCGAGCTCGGCGGTCAGCAGGTCCACGCCCTCGGCCGCACTCCCCACGTTGCGCAGTGACGAGGCCAGTTGGATCACCGCGAAACGGTGGCGGTCGCCGGTCAGGCCGTCCCGCAACGCCGCCCGGTACAGCGGTATCGCCGTGTCGGGGTCGTCGAGGTGGTCGTGTGCACCGGCCCGCTCGAAATCCGCGGTGCCGTCGGCGTGGGGGCATTCGGCGGTCAGCGCGGCGATCTCCGACAGGAGCCGCTCGGGGGTCAGTTCACCGGCCCGTCGCCAGAGGTCGTCGATCCGGTCTTCCCATTCGGCGATGTTCACCCGGCAAGGTTAGGCCGACGGCGGTGGCTGCCGGAGCGGGGCTCACAGCAGGTGCTGGTGGGCGGTGTAGTGGGCGACGGCGTCGGTCGTGCGGCCGGCCCCGTAGACGCGCAGGAACGTCGCCAGCTCCGGGTGCCGTTCCTCCAGAAGGTCTGCGGCGGAGAGGATCTCGGGTGCCCCGGCGACGGCGCGCAGCAACGACTGGACGGACCGGACCATGACGGGGCCGGGCGGGAGGCCGTGCCCGGTGGGCGGGGTCAGCGAACCAGACTGGGTGCCGATCTCGGCCAGCCGGGCGGCGATCTGCTCGGGGCCGACCCGGTACTCGGCGACCTCGGTGGCGAGTCCGATCATCGCCTGTAGGCGTTGCACGGCGGCGGGATTGCCGATCTTGATGCGCTGTCCGCTCATCAACTGGGACAACATGGGCGCCGACAGGCCGAGGATCTTGGCGATTCGGGCCTGGTTGAGGTCGAGCTGCTTGGCGAGTCTGGTCAGGAGTACTCCCAGAGGCTCACCGTACAGTTCGGTCTGCTGACGCCGGTTGCGCTCGGTGATGTCGTCTGACCCGGTCATGCCGCCTCCCGTCCAGCGGTCCGGCTCCGGCCGACCGCGCGGCGTCACGATACACCGATTCGGCACCACCGGTTCGGGAGCACCCGGGAAACCTCACGCCACTACGGGTAGCGCGATCGTCACGGATTCTCTAGACTCATTCATCGTCATATCTCAATATCTACCGGTGTGCCCCCAAGTGCGCCGAATGGAAAGAGAGAAACCGAATGCGAACACTGCGAGCAACCCTCCTGTCGGCACTCGGCGTCGCCCTGGTCGGTGCGGTCCCCGGCGCCGCACTGGCCGATCCCGGCACCCCGGACACGATCCGGGCCGCCGCCGTGACCGTCCAGGAACAGGCCGACGTGGCCGCCTACTGGACACCGGAACGCATGCGGGAGGCCACCCCGCTCGACCTGCTCACCGTCGAACCCTCCGAGGTGTCGGCGGACGTCGCCAAGGGCGCGCCCGAGGTCGTCGAGGCCACGGACTCCCCTGTGGACACCACGGCGATCCCCAACACCGGAGGCGAGTGGACCGGTGGCGGTGACGTGGTCACCACCGCCGGACGGGTCTTCTTCACCATGGACGGCCGCAACGCCTCCTGCTCCGGCAACGCCGTCACCAGCGACAACGGCAACACGGTCCTGACCGCCGGCCACTGCGTGAAATACCAGGGCTCCTGGCACACGAACTGGGTGTTCGTCCCGGGATACCACGACGGACAGCGTCCCTACGGCACCTGGACCGCCGCGTCCACCGCCGCCACCCCTCAGTGGGTCGCAAGCGAGGACATGAACTACGACGTCGGCGCGGCCGTGGTGAACCCGCTCAACGGCCAGAACCTCACCGACGTCGTCGGCGGGCAGGGCGTCGCCTTCAACCAGCCGTACAACCTGTCGATGTACACCTTCGGCTTCCCGGCCGCCGACCCCTACGACGGTGAGAAGTTCATCTACTGCTCCGGCAGCACGATCCGGGACTTCCTGCTCACCGACGACCACGGCATGTCCTGCGACATGACCGGCGGCTCCAGCGGCGGGCCGTGGTTCGTCAACTTCGACGAGGCCACCGGCACCGGCCAGCAGGCGTCCGTGAACAGCTTCGGCTACGTGTTCCTGCCCGGGTACATGTTCGGCCCCTACTTCGGTGCCGAGGCCCAGAACCTCTACAACGAGGTTTCAGCCGCCTGATCTGCCGGTACATCGAGCTTCGGCCCTGTCCGCCCTGCAGGTGGACAGGGCCGATCACCTGCCCGACATCGGCCTTCTCAGAATGAATGGTGTCGTCCAGCATGCGATGCGCATCGCCAGACCATGATTCATGGTGTTCATTCAGGTACGCGACGTCGAAGAGGAACGGCGTGAGGCGGCCGAACACCTGACAATGGGGGACCTTCGCACCGCCGCAAGCAAACCGGCCACACTATGAGCCGTCACCAGGCTCATCGCTTGCGGCCCTCATGACTTCCACGGTAGTGTGGAAGTCATGGAAGCAGCATATGAGGAGCTGCCGTTCAGCGAGTTCCTGCACCATCCGGCCGCAACGGCCGCTCGGTTGGACGCAGTACGCGCCATCCGCCTACGTCGTCGCGGCGCAGACGATCTGGCCCTGACCAACGCCGACCAACTCGATCGCGATGGCGCGGTCATCGATTTCACCGCACGACTGCTGGCGAGCATCGCCCGAACCGGCGCGAGGAGCGCCATCAGGGCGGCACTTCCCGAAGCACTGCCCTGGGCCGCATTCCTGCCGGATTCCGACCTTGAAGAAATGCTCAGCGAGATCATCGTGGTCGCACAGGGTTCGGCGTCACTGCGTAATCTCGCGCCGCTGGCGATTCTGCTCGAACAGTGGCGCCACTCGGCCGAGGTCTACGCCGATCCACAGCTGCTCGCCCTCATCACCTCCGAGCCGGAAGGCGACTTGGGGCCCGTGGCGATTCCGGAGGCGGACTCGTGAGTCCGAAGAGGGGGGATCGTGTCGCACCGCCACCCGTCGGCCACGAGTTCGACGTCAAATACGCCAAGACCACCGCAGTGGTCGGCTGGGAGGAACTCGCACGCCAATCGCCCGGAAACCTTCGGCGTGCACATGACGCCATACGGGAGAGTCCACGTTCACGCACAGATCCGGCACGTCAGCACCCGCTCAAAGGTGATCTGGGCCGGACCACCTGGAAGGGCCGCCCGTGCGAGCGTTGGCAGTATGAGGTGACCGCAGGGGGCCGGATCTGGTACATCATCGACGACGAAACCCGAACCGTTTGGATCGACCATGCCGGAACCGGTCATCCAAAGGCAACCGATTAAGTCCCGACATCTTCATGCTCGCCCACTTCGGTGCCGAGGCCCAGAACCTCTACAACGACGTCCAGGGCTGACGCCGTCACGCCGGCCTCGCGCGATCGGTTCCGCGCGGGGCCGGGTCCCGTCCGGCGGCCCGACGCCCCGGCCATGAGAGTGGTTCAGCCGTCGTGGTGGACGACCGGTTCGGGGGTTGCGGCGACTGCTCGGTCCTGCCGGGCGGCGAACAGGATGAGGACGGCGGGCGCGAACAACAGCGGGAACCCCGTGGGGAAGGCGACGTAGGAGCCGAAGGCGGCCCACACCAGCATGATCACCCCGACGTGGCCGGGCAGGGTCCGCCCGTCCCGGGCCGATCGCAACGCCGTGAGGCCGACCAGGACCAGTGGAACCACGAAGCCGCCCGGAACGCTCCAGAAGGCCAGCGCGGAGTCGAGGTGCTCTCCGGAGCCGACGGCCCACCACAGTTCTCCGGAGAGCCAACCCGGCCAGTGCGGCCAGGTCATCGCCGTCACCAGCGCGGTGTGCCCGGCGGCGACGGCCATGCAGAGCCATCCCGCCCATCGTGTGGCCGTGACGGCGCGGGCGTCCCGCCCCGTCGTGCCCGGTCTCGTGAATGACAACTGGCCCTCCATTTCTATGTCAGCCGACATAGAAAGTACCGGACGACCGTCGGCATGTCGACCAGCACATCGCGCTAGACTTCGGCATGGCCACGCTTCGCACCGAGAGGACTCAGGAGAGTCGCCGCCTGCTCATCTCGGCCGCGGCGGAACTGTTCGCGCAGAAGGGTTACCGGCAGACCAGCATCGTGGACGTCGCCGAGCGCGCGGGGATCAGCCGGGGCTCCATACCGTGGCACTTCGGCAACAAACTCGGGCTGCTGGAGGCGGTGGTCGACGGCCGGGTCGACGCGTTGCTGACCGAGGTCACCGCACCCGGCGCGGCCACCGGCGGCGACCCCCTGGACCGGCTGACCGAGTTCGTGCGACTGCCCGCCACCCGGCTGTTCATCACGCTGCTGGCGGAGGCGGTGGAGGTCGGGTCGCCCGTGCGGCGCCACTTCGCCCGGTTGCACGACGCGCTTCGACGGCAGGTGCGGGCGCACATCCCCGACCGGACACTCCCCCACGGAGCCGACCCGGACGCCCTGGCCGTACTGCTCGTGGGCACCGTCATCGGGATCCACGCCCAGTGGCGGGTGGATCCCGACGCCGTCGACCTCGACACCGTCGGAGGGACCGTGCGCGCGCTGCTGGCCGGGCTCGGTGGCCCCTCGTCCACCCACCCGTCGGACACCGCGTCCAGAGGCGCACGGTGAGCGTCGGCGAAGCGCGGATACGCCACGGCGTATGAGCCGGCTCATATCGACTCACGCGGCCGGATGCACTTAAAATCGCCGTCAGCGTCGCGTGCCGGTGGCGGACCGCGTCAGGCATGGAGGCGCCGAACCGAAAGGTGGCCTCGGCCATCTCCACTCACATCGACCACATTCCACATTCCTCACAAGGGCCGCGGATCCCGGGTATCCGGCCGTCCGGTCCCGGCGTCCATGCGCACGTACCCGCCCGACGGCGTCTCGGAGGTGGTGCGCGGTGACCGATGACCGGTTGACCGCCCTGGGCGCGGAACTGCGCGAGGTCCATCGCAGACTCCGCCGGGCGCTGGCATTGGCGCGTACGGCGCTCGACGAGGGCGACGAGTTCGAGGACGCGTCACGAGACCTGCTGTTGTACTGCCGCGGGTTCTGCAGCGCGCTCACCGGCCACCACCGCAGCGAGGACCGGGAACTGTTCCCGCTGATCGTCCGGGCACGCCCCGACCTCAGGCCCGTGATCGCCGCTTTGACCCAGGACCACAACATGATCGACCACCTGATCGGAGGACTGGAGAAGGCCGTGGCGGCCGGTATCACCCCCGAGGAGGCCCACCGCCACCTCGACGGGATCGAGGCGGTGATGGAGACGCACTTCCGTTACGAGGAGAGCAAGCTGCTCAGCGTCCTCGACGGGATCGAGGGCGAATTCGACACGACGCGCCTGCTGGGGCCGTTGGCCTGACCCGGCGTGTGCGCCGCACCCGGCCGGCGCACACGCCGTGGGTCCGTCGGACGCCGACGGATGCACACCGTGCGGCGGATATGAGCGAGTAGGGTGGACTAAGCCAACTAGTCTGGGGGAGCGACATGTCGGCGTCATCCTCTGCTCAGTACAACATCCACGAGGCCAAGACCCATTTCTCGAAGATCGTGGAACGGGTCGAACACGGCGAGGAGATCACCATCAGCCGCGCCGGTCGGCCGTTCGCGAAAGTGGTGCCGCTTCCACCACGTGCCAACCGACGCGGATACGGCTCGCTCCGGGGTCGGGTCAACATGGCGGACGATTGGGACGCCCCCGCCACGAACAACGTGATCGCACGAGACTTCGGGCTGAGTGAATGCGGCTTCTCCTGGACACTCACGTCCTGATCTGGTGGTTAGGCGGTGCCCCCGGCTCTCCCCCGGCGTCCGGGATCTCCTGCAGAACGAACTGGAGGTCTATGTGAGCCCAGCGAGCCTCTGGGAGATCACGATCACGCAATCGATGGGAAGGCTCGACGCACCGCCCGACCTCGCTGAGATCATCGCTGACGCGGACTTTCATGACTGCTGGTGCGTCATCGTCATACGATCACCGCAGATCGTCTTCCCGCGATACACCGGGATCCCTTCGACCGCCTGCTGATAGCACAGGCTCAATGCGAGAAGCTGACGCTGGTCTCCGCCGACGGACACGTTCCGAAGTACGACGTCGCCGTCATGCCCCCCTGATCCTTCAGAAGGGCGGATTCGACACGACGCGCCTGCTGGGGCCGTTGGCCTGACCCGGCGTGTGCGCCGCACCCCGCCGGCGCACACGCCGCCACGGATCACCCTTTCAGCAACAACTCTCCGATCCCGTTCGCCAGGTCCGCCTCCTCCATGTTCCACTCACCCGACCGGACGGCGGTGTTCGTCGCCCAGAACACGAACGGGCCACCGGGCACCCGCAGCACCTCGGCGTATGAGGAACCGTTCCCACCGTTGTGCCAGGCGACCGTGACGCCGTCGACGTCGGCGACCACCCAGCCGTATCCGTAGTGCGAGGTGCCGGAGTCGTCCTCCGCCACGTGGGGAGTGAACAGCGGGCGCACCGCTTCGGGGGGCAGGAGTTCACCTCCGTCGAGGGCGTGGTGCCAGCGCAGCATGTCCTCGGCGGTGCTCAACAGGCCGCCGTTGCCGCGCAGGTTCCAGTACGGCCCGTCGGTGTCCCAGCCGCGTTCGTCGGGGCGGCCCAGCGGGGAACCGTCCGGCGCGTACTCCACCGCGACACTCCGCCGGTCCCACTCCGGTAGCAGGTATCCCGTGTGCCGCATCCCGGCCGGCGTGAACAACTCGGCGGACAGATACTCCTCATAGGACATCGAAGTGGCCGTCTCGACGATCGCCGCCAGAAGGCCGTACCCGACGTTGGAGTACGCGTACCGCTCCCCCGGCGGCGCGAGCGGCGCCGAGGCCGCCACCTCGGCGATCAGGCCGTCCCGGGTGAGGGGCGCGTAGTCGTCCCCCAGGGAGTCCACCAGGCCGGAGGTGTGGGTGAGCAGTTGGTGGACGGTGATGGCGCCCTTGTCCTCCGGAAGCCCGGGCAGCAGGCGCCGCACCGGTTCACCGGTGTCGATCTCACCCGAGGCGACGAGCCGCATGATCGCGGCGGCGGTGAACTGTTTGGTGACGGATCCGATGTCGTAGACGGTCGCGGTACCGGCGGGGGTGCCCGCCGCCCGGTCCGACTCTCCGAAACCGGCCGAGTAGACCGGACCGTCGGCGTCCGCCGCCAGGACCGTCACCGCCGCGCCACGGGGCACCCGCTCGGCCAGCAGCATCGCCACGGCGTCACCGGTGTCCCGCCCGGCCGCGGCGAAGGCGCGGTACCCCAACGCGCCCCCGGCCGCCGCCATGCCACCGGCGGCCACCGCGAGAGCGGCCCGTCGCAGGAATCGTCGTCGGTCGTATGCGTTCACGGTGTCTCCTCGTGGGTCAGGCGCAGGCGGCCGGGTCGGTGTGGACGGAGAAGGACTCGACCCACGCCAGGAGTCGGGCCTCGGTGGGTGCCGGTTCACCGGTCTCGACGACGATGACGAGCCCGGCGATGTCGAGGTCGGTCATGAGGAGCAGCGCGCCCGAGTCGGTGGTCGTGAGCCGGGCGGTCCGGGTGCCGACCGTGGTCGGTTCCCCGCGTTCCCAGGCGGTCTCCACCGTCCGAAGTGGCACGACCTCGACCGTGACGGGGAACTCGCCGCCGCGCGCCGTGTGCCGCAGTGCGACCGTGCCGTCGGTGGAGTCCGACTGTTCGGTGTCGACGGTATCCCCGTCGCGGCGTTCGGTGAGCGTCACGGTGGTGACCCGGCCGTCGGTGAGCGCGACGCACACCGCGACCTCGTCACTGCCGAACGCGGCGGCGACGGACGGTTCCGGCCGCATCGTGACCCCCACACCCACGGCGGCGCCGCACACCAGCACGGCCGCCAGGCAGGCGACGGCTATCCGGTCGCGTATCGCCCGTCGCCGGCTGCGGTACCGGACGGTCTCGGCCAGGCCGTGGGGGACGGGGGCGTATCCGGCCTGCCGGTGCAGCGCCTCGCGCAGGGCGACGTCCAGGTCCTCGTTGTTCATGTCCGTACCTCGGTGGTCGGGAAACCGTTCGACATCTCGGGGTTGCGGCGGAGTCCGTCGAGTCCGCGCCGGGCGTGCACCCGGACGGTCGCGGGCGCGCAACCGAGCAGTTCGGCTATCCGGTCGTCCGGCACGTCCTCGTAGTACCGCAGGACCAGGACGGCGCGCTGTCGTCGCGGTAGGTCGGCCAGCAGTCGCACCATGGCGTCCCGGTCGACGACGCGTTGCGCGGTGTCCTCACCGCCGCCCCGGTCGTCGAATCGGTCCACGACCCGTTCGGTGGCGGACCGGAGGCGGTACCAGGAGAGGTACTGCCGCAGGATCGCCTTGCGGACGTAGGTGTCCACTCCGGCCCGCCGTTCGATGGCGCGCCATCGGCGGTGGCAGCGGGCGAGTGCCTCCTGCACCAGGTCCTCCGCCCGGTGGGCGTCACCGCACAGCAGGAAGGCGAACCGCAGCAGGGCGGCCCCGGCGGTGCGCACGTATTCGTCGAAGTCGTCCATCTCGCTCCACGGTCGGTGTTCACTGTCGAAGACGCGGTGGGCGGCCCGATTCGTGTACCGGACCGACCGGACAGTTCAGAGGCCGCCTTCGATCCCGCTGTTCCGTTGTGCGGCGGACGAGGACCCGAGACGGCTCTGGGATCCACATATATGCATGCCGCTATTGCATTCGGTGAGCGCCGACCGCCATACTGTGACGACTCCACGCCGCCACGCGAAAGGCCCCCCATGCGAACAGTGGCGCCGCACCGCCCCCGTTCCCGCTCCATCCATCACCGCGCGCGGGCATGGGCGACCGTGGTCGTGATCGCGGGCACGCTCCTGGCCGTCACCGCGGCCCCCGCCCACGCCGCACCACCGCCCGCGCTGCCCGCCGCGTCCGACGCCGAACAGGCCAGATGGCAACCGGCCTTCGACTACGACACCGACGGCTGCTACCCCACGCCGGCCGTAGGACCCGACGGGACCCTCAACCCGGGGCTGAACCCGTCCGGTGCACTCGACGGCGGCTGCCGCGACCGGTCCGATCTGGACAACACGAACTCCTACGTCCGCAGTAGATGCGACGACAGCGGCTGGTGCGCGCACCTCTACGACCTGTACTTCGAGAAGGACCAGGTGATCCCGGGCTGGGACCCGTTCGGGCACCGGCACGACATCGAACACGTGGTGGTGTGGGTGCGCGACGGGATCGCGCAGTACGTCGCGACCTCCGCCCACGGCGACTACACGGTCCACCCCCGCACGGCCGTCACCTGGCAGGGCACCCATCCCAGGATCGTCTACCACAAGGACGGCCCGTCCACGCACTGCTTCCGGCTCGCGAGCGCCACCGAGACGCCGGAGAACCACCACGGCACCTGGCGCTTCCCGGACCTGGTGGGCTGGAACCACTTCCCCACCGGCGTCCGCGACATCCTGACCGCGGCCGACTTCGGATCCGCCTCGCTGGGGATCTCCGACGCCGCCTTCGGCCACAACCTCGCCGAGGCGATGCCGCCCGGCATCGACTTCGATCCATACGGCTGACGACGGCCGGTCCACGTCAACGTCCGCCCACCCGATCGGAGATCCTGTGCCACACCGATTCCTCATCGCCGCCGCCCTGGCCGCGATGGTCGCCACCGTCGCCACGCCCGTGCCGGCGGTCGCCGCGCCGATCGACAATCCCTGGCTCGACATGCGGATCATGAACATGGCCCACTCCGGAGGCGAACGGGAGGCGCCACAGAACACCATGTACGCCTTCACGCGGGCGGCCGCGCTCGGTGCCGACATGATCGAACTGGACGTCCACGCCACCGCCGACGACAGGTTGGTGGTGCTCCACGATGCCACGGTGGACGCCACCACCGACGGCACCGGCCGGATATCGGACCTCACCGCCGCCGAGGCGTCGTCACTCGACGCCGCCCACCACTTCGTGCCGGGCACCGGAGCCGAGCCGGGCCTGCCACCGGACTCCTATCCACTTCGCGGAGTGCGCACCGGTGACCGGGAACCACCCGCCGGATACTCGCCCGACGACTTCGGAATCCCACTGCTGTCGGAGGTGTTCGCGCGTTTCCCCGACACGCCGATCAACGTCGAGATCAAGGGCACCGGCACGCTGGACGTCGGTTCGTACCTACACCACGCGCGGCTGCTGGCCGCCTTCCTCAACGAGGTCGGACGCACCGACGTCATCGTCTCGTCCTTCAACGACCTGGCGGTGGCCGAGTTCCACGAACTGGCGCCACAGGTGCCGGTCGCGCCCGGGTCCGCCGGTGTCGCGGCCTACCTCTTCACCGGTGCTCGCCCGATCGAGGGCACCGTCGCGCTACAGATCCCGGTGACGTTGAGCGGTCTCATCCCGGTGGCCACCCCGGGTTTCATCGCCCGTGCGCACGCCGACGGTTACGCCGTCCACGTGTGGTTCTCGGGAACCGCACCCGAGGACGCGGCGACCTACAACCGGCTGCTCGACGCGTGCGCGGACGCGCTCATGCCCGCGCTGCCCACCCTGTTGGAGGATGTTCTGGATTCGCGCGGTCTCGAACGACCGGGGATCCCCGGAGCCGACCCCTGCGCGTGAGACCGGACCGTGACCGGCTTGGGGCGCCCGCCGTCCGGCGTGGGCGGGGAACGTGGCACCCGCCGGGTACGGTGCCGCGATGACGACATTGGAATCCATTCCCGAGACGGGACTGCGGCTGTCGGCCGCACCCGGTCCGATCACCGAGCCGGTCACCAAACTCGGCGGGCAACCGTGCTGGCTCGACACCCCGTCCTGGCCGGTGTCGGCGGGTGAGGACGAACCGATGGAGTTCCTCGGACAGTTCCGGCTCCCCACGCCGGACCTGCGGATGGCCTATCTGTTCATGTCCACCGACGCCGACGACACCTGGGAACCCGACGCCGGGGAGAACGCGCTGCTGCTGCAGGGCGGCCACACCGAGATCCCGCCGTTCCTGACGGTCGTGGAGTCGGCCACCGGCCCCACGATCGGCGCCGACGTGGCGGTGGAGTCGGTGACCGGCGAACGTGACCTGGCGGACCGGATCGGCGGGTCACCGTGGTGGATCCAGCACGACGAGTCTCCGGGCGACGACTGGCTCTTCCTGTTCCAGCTCACCTCCTACCTGCCCGGCTACGAGATCAACTTCGGTGACGCCGGGATGGGATACGGCTTCGTTCGCAAGGACCTCACCCAGGGGTTGTTCCTCTGGCAATGTCACTGAGAACGGTCGCCAGCCGCGGCCAGGGCGGCCCGCAGCCGGTCCAGGAACGCGGCCTGTGCCGCCACCAGTCGCTCGGCGGCGGTCGGCAGATCGGTCCAGGCGATCCTGTCCAGCTCGGGGAAGCGACGGGTCGTACCGGAACCGGGTGGCCATTCCATCTCGAACTCCCCGAACCGGACCGCCTTCTCGTCGATCTCACCGTCGATCGCCCACACCGTGACGTGTTTGCCGCCGGACTGCCGGATCTCACCCAGCGGGGTGACCGGCCCGGCGGGGACCGGAACGCCCAGTTCCTCCTGGAACTCACGCCGGGCGGCCGCCAACGGCTCCTCGCCCGCCGTGTACTCCCCCTTGGGGATCGACCAGGCACGGTGGTCGCGCCGGGTCCACCACGGTCCGCCCATGTGTCCGATGAGGACTTCCACGTCGTCGCGGCGCCGGTACAACAGGATTCCCGCGCTGCGTGTCGCCACACGCCGATACTGCCAGAACACCGGCCTGCGGGGACCGGGTTTCGCCGACGACCGGGGAGGGCCACCGGCGTCGTGGTCGTCGTCCGGCACGGCCCCGTGACGCGGGCGCCCACCGGAGTCCGGGGACGCCCGCGTCGAGACGATCGAACCCGGTGTCAGTCGCCGCGTTGCAGTGCCGCCCAGGTCAGCGGTCCCACGATGCCGTCGTCGTCCAGACCCGCGGAGTTCTGGTAGTCGATGACGGCCTGTTCGGTGAGCGGCCCGAAAATGCCGTCCTGGCCCAACGGTTCACCGAGCGCCGCGGTCAACGCCCGCTGCAACCGCACGACCGCCGCACCGGTGGATCCCTCCCGCAACAGCGGAGTCGTGCCGTGCGACAGCATCGCCGTCCAGGTGTGCGAGTCGATCCGGCCGTTCTGGGGCAGGTCGCGGTCGGCCTGGAACCCTGTCACCGCCGCGGCGGTCGCGGCGTCGAACTCGCCGGTCGGGCCGCCGTCCACCGGGAACCCGAGATCGTCCAGCAGGCATTGGGCGGCGGACACCTCCGCCCCCGAGTCGCCGGTCTCCAGTGCCGGGTAGGACGAGAAGCCGTACCGGCCGCATCCGTTAAGGAACGCGGTGGCCGCCTGCCCGCCTTCGGAGACGGCGTCGTCGTGGTCTTCGATCGGCGAGGCGGTGACTCCCGGGAACAGGATGAAGTCGACCACCTTGCCGGAGATGCCGCCGTAGTGCGGGTCGGGGTTGATGCCCAGTGCCTCGGCCAGGGCGTACGAGCCCTCACCGATGGCGCCGGCCGGTCCGACGTCACCGACGACCGCGTACACGACGGTGTCCTGGTATACGACCGCGGCGACGGTACCGCCGGTGATCCCGGCACTGCGGTAGTCCCAACGGGAACTCGCCATCGGCACCACGACGTGCGGCAGCGTGGCGGAGTTTAGGTACTTCCCGTCCGACTGCCTGAAGGCCGTCTGCGGTTGGAACCAGGGGTCGGTGTTCTCGTTGCACTCGGCGGTGCGCTGCCCGTCGCAGTCGACGTCGAAGTCGGCCTTCCAGTGCACCGCGCTACCGGTGGCGCACACCGGGATGGTGGCACTGCCGCCCGCGTTCTCGGCGTAACGGCCGGAGGTGAGTTCGCGGTCGCAACCGGCGACGGCGTCGCGCAGCGCGTCGGCGGTCGGCACGGCGGCCGGTGCGGCGGTGGTCGTCTCCTCGGCCTGTGCGGGACCGACGACCACCATGCCGGCCAAGGCCATCGCGGCCGCCGCCGTCGCGGCCCGGATTCGTCTCATGGGGAACTCCTCACCGGGTCCACGGACCCGATCCGGCCGTGGCGGCGGAATCCCGCCGCTTCCGGCGTTGGATTAATGATTGCAAATAAGGCTATTGGCTTCGGGATCCCGCTGTCAACGGGCTCCAGAACGAATCGGGGAGGTGGAGTTTTCCGACCACGCCGATGAGCGGCCGAAATACCGGGTCTCGGCACCGGGACCGATAGGCTCGACAGGATCCCCGGTGTGGCCGCACAGCAGTCGGGAAGACCGAGAGGTCCAGGGAGGATCACATGGCGAACAGGCGACAGGTCGTACGCACACTGCTCGACCGGCACGGCGAGACGTACGCCCAAGAGGCGGGGATCCGTTTGAAGGACACCCCGATGCCGCTGTACCAGCTACTAGTACTGTCCACATTGTTGTCCGCGCGCATCCGCGCGTCCACGGCCGTGGACGCCGCGCGTGAACTGTTCAAGGCGGGATACCGTACCCCGCAGGCGATGCGTGACGCGACGTGGCGTCAGCGCGTCGACGCCCTCGGCAGGGGCCACTACCGCCGCTACGACGAACGCACCGCCACCATGCTGGGCGACGGCGCCACACTGGTCCTCGACCGCTGGCACGGAGACCTGCGACGGCTGCGCGACGAGGCGGGCGGCCGTGAGGGTGTGACGGCGCTGCTGGAGGAGGTGCCCGGCATCGGCCCGACCGGCGCGGCGATCTTCTGCCGTGAGGTGCAGGGGGTCTGGAGCGAACTGGCGCCCTACGTCGACGGCAAGACCGCCCAGGGCGCGAACCGGTTGGGTCTTCCGAAGACTCCCGGCCGGTTGGCCGGATACGTCGCACCGGCGCAACTGCCGGAACTGGTCGCCGGCTGCGTACGCGCCGCGCTGTCGAAGGACGTGACCGACGACGTGCTCCGCGCGGCGTGACAGTGTTCAGTCGGTGGTGACCACCGGACGGACGTAGCGCCAGCCCCCGGCCGTCCGGCGGAACAGGCTCGTCTCGGCCATGGCGGAACGCGCACCGGCACGCCGGTAGCGCGCGACGAACGCCACGGTCGCCGTGTTGTGGAACGGGCCGGGGGCCGGGGCGTCGACGATGTCGAGACCGAGCCAGTCGACGTCGTCGGACAGGTCGATGACGGCCGGACACGTCGACTCGTCCCAGGTGCGCCGCAGATACCCGGCGTCGCGCACCACGAACGCCGAATAGCGCGACCGCATCAGCTCCTCCGGAGTCGCCGGCGTCTGCTCACCGGCGTGGAACCGGCCACAGCAACCCGGGTACGGGCGCGGCGTACCGCAGGGGCAGGCGGGTTCGGCCCGGTTCCGGGCGCGGCGTCGTGACATCCCGGTATTCTCCCCCTCCTCCTTCCGTCCGACTCGGGTGGTCACAGGCCCGCGGACGTGCCCGTAAACCGCCTGTTCGTCCGTTCGCGGTCGACTCCAGGCCACCCGAGGCGGGTATCGGGAACGGGCACCCGAGGCGGGGCCACCGGCATACGGTGAGTCGGGACAGCGGCGAACGGGGGGGACGAAGGTGACACCGGCCATTCCACTCAACGACGGTCACAGCATGCCCGCCCTGGGGCTGGGCACCTACCCCATGGCCAACGACGAGGCCCACACGGCGGTGATGTCCGCCATCGCGTCCGGTTACCGGCTCATCGACACCGCGACCCGGTACGGCAACGAGCCGGGGGTCGGCCAGGCGATCCGGGACAGCGGTGTTCCACGCGGGGAACTGTTCGTCGTCACAAAACTGCCCGGAGCCGATCACGGTTACGACGAGACGCTGGCCTCGTTCGAGGCGGCCCGCAACCGGCTCGGCACCGACTACGTGGACCTGTACCTGATCCACTGGCCGCTGCCCCGCCTCTACAAGTACGTCGACTCGTTCCGTGCCATGTCGAGGCTGCGCGACGACGGTCTCGTCCGTTCGGTGGGGGTGTCGAACTTCGGCGCGAAGCACCTGCGCCGGCTCGTCGAGGAGACCGGCACCGTCCCGGTCGTCAACCAGGTCGAACTCCATCCGCGGTTCAACCAGGCGGAGATGCGGGAGGTGCACCGCTCCATGGACATCGTGACGCAGGCGTGGAGCCCGTTGGGACGCGGCGACGTCCTCGACGACCCCACGATCGTCCGCGTCGCCGACCGGCACTCGGTCACACCCGCCCAGGTCGTGTTGCGCTGGGAGGTCCAGCTGGGCGTGGTGCCGATCCCCAAGTCCCGCGACCCGCACCGGCAGCGCCTCAACCTCGACGTGTGGGACTTCGTGCTCGACGAGGACGAGGTCGTGGAGCTGTCGGCGCTGGAGACCGGGCGGCAGGGCGGCGACCCCGACGTCCACGAGGAGTTCTGAGCCGGAACCCCCGCGCGACCGGCCGGCCCGCGCCCGGTCACCGTCCCGGCACGAGGCCCCTGAGAAGTGGACCGATCCCCTTCCGCGTCCCGGCCGGGTTGTCACCGGCTCCGGACCGGGCGTCGCGCACCGCGGCGACACCCGGTCACAGGTACAGGTCCCGGAAGTAGTGGATGTAGACGTTCACGACCGAGGACTCGATGACCCGCAGCATGACGTCGTCGGCGTTGCGTAGCGAGTTACCGGTGGCGTTGTGGGAACCGGTGAACACCACCTTCCGCCACTCTCCGGCGTAGTGGGCGTCGACGACGATGAACTTGTTGTGCTGACCGGGAAGTGCGCGGACCTTGCCCGAATCCAGTCGGCCGCCGGGCAACGGCTGCTGTAGCCATGCCTCGTCGTCGGTGTTGCCGACCACCACCTTGACGTCGCATCCCATGGTGTCCAGTTCGACCAGTCGCGCGCGGACGTCGGCGCGTTCGAACAGCGAATGCGCCACCCATATCCGGTCGTCCTCGTTCTCGGTGCGGCAGGCGGTGACGTTGTCGAGGACCGCCACGACGGGATCACCGGAGGTCATCGGGAACAGGTACGCCTTCGACAGGTCGTGATCGCCCTTGCGGGACCGGTCGGCGTCCTGCCAGGTCACGCCGCCGTAGGTCCAACTTCGCGCGCTCAACCGGTTCCAGTAACCGAGGTAGTAGTCGTACAGGCCGGCGTCTCCGGTGGTGGCCAACAAATTCTGGTGCTTCATGACCTGGCCGACCGTCAGGTTCGACGAGGTCTGCACCACGGTGTCGCCGGAGGCGTCGGAGATCAGGAAGAACTTGTTGTGCATCGCACCGGCGCGCACACCGTCGCCGTTGGGCAGGCAGGCGTCCGCACACTGTGTGACCGGGATGCCGCCGGAGCGCAGTATGGCGATGTTCTCGTCGTTGCGGTCGGGACGGTCGTCGTTGGTGCCGATGACGACCCGCACGTCCACGCCGCGTGCCTTCGCGTCGACCAGGTCGCGTGACACCCGGTCGAGGTCCCACTCGTACATCGCGACACGGATCGCGGCGCCCTCGTCGGTGGCGTCGATCCGACGCTGGATCTCTTCGACGATCGTCAGGTCCTTGCCGTCGGCGTGGACGCGCGGATCGGTGGTGCAGACGGTGTAACGGCCGGTGTGGGTGCAGCCGGAGGAGTCCGTCGTGGCGGCGGTCGCCGGGGCCACCAGGAAGCCGGCGAGCATCACCGTCAGCGCCACGGTCACCGGCCGGCGGAGGCGTGTCACGGGCAGCTACCCGAGCTCGGGTGGCTGCACACCGCGTTGGTCCACAGGGTCTCGAAGTTCTGTGCGTAGCCGTCGGTGGCCTGCGGTATCTCCACCTTCACCAGGATCTCGTCGTGGTTGCGCAGCGCCGGCCCGGTCAGGTTGTGCGAGCCGGTGAACACGATGTCGCGGCCGGGCTTTCCGTTGTAGGTGCCGGAGAAGGCGATGTACTTCGAGTGCACGCTCACGGTCGCCACGTTGCCGGGGGACTCGTCGTGGTAGCGCTTGAGGCTGATGCCGGACTGGGCGTCGAGCTTGGCGAACACGCGTGATCCCATGCTGCCGTATACGACTCGGATGTCGCAGCCGAGCCGGGCGATGCGTACGAGCTGGTCGGCGACGGCGATGCGGGCGTCGGTGAAGCTGGCGTGCGCGACGTCCAGTGTGCAGGATCCCTGCTGTGTCTTGATGTAGCCCAGTATCAGTGCGACGGTGTCGGTCCGGGCCTCGGTGCCGTTGCCGCCGGTGGAGTCGGCGCGCGGCGAGAAGTACACGGTGACGCTCTTGTCCTCGGTGCGGTAGTAGCCGTCCGGGGAGTTGAAGTAGTCGTTGTCCTTGCGCTGGTCGAGCATGTTGTCGAAGTGCCGGACGAAGAAGTCGTGGAGTTCGGCGTCGCCGTGTATCACCACGGCGTTGTTGTACTGGTTGTTCTGGCTGTTGGTCCAGTTCTGCGACGACACCCACACGACGTCGGTGAGGTCACCGGTCTGGGAGAACGAGAACAGTTTCTGGTGGTTGATGGAGTAGTCGCGGTCGGCGATGCAGCCGGTCTGTTGGCGCGAGGAGTCACCGTCGCCCTCGCAGAAGGTGAGACGGGTGAACCCGGCGGCCTTCAACGTGGCGATCGCCTGGTTGCCCGGATCGGTGTTGGTGGTCCCGCCCGACCCCTCCTTGTCGACGGCGAGGCTGACCTCGACGCCGCGGGCCTGTGCATCGGCCAACGCCTCGGCGACCCCGACCCTGGTCCAGCTGAACATCGCGCCGTGGATCTGCGCCCCGGCGGGGGTCGCCTCGACGAGGTCTATGAAGTGCTCCTCGACCGCGTAGTCGGGGGTGCCGTCGGGGCCGGGCCGGTTGAAGACGGTGTACGCGCCCTCCACCGCGTCCTGGGGCCGCACCTCCTCGGCCGTGGCGGGTTGCCCGGCGGCGACGGTGGCCGCCAGGGCGATCGTGATTGCTGTCAGGCGCCCGGGGCGCCGCCACCGTGGGGACATGGTGTCTCCTGTCGCGTGGGATCGGCGAGCGGCTCGCGGCCACTCGCCGTCACTGTGCCACGACGGGGACGGGTGACGAAAGATGCGAATCTATAAAATCGGCACAAACCGCCCGCTCAGAACCGGCCGCCCGGGGCCTTCATGAACGCGGCCGACACCTCGGCCAGCACTCCGGACTCCCGGCGGTCCATCGCGGCGGCGGTACGCCGGATCGCGTCCAGCACGTTGCCCGCCGCGCTCGGAGAGTCCTCGACGCTCATCTTCAGTTCGACCTCCACGGGAGTGCCTCCGAAGCCGACCGCGTCTACCCGGATGTAGGCCACCTTGGTGTCGGCGAGGAACGGCACGTACTGCGCGCCGACGTGGGTGGCGGCGGCCGACCCGCCGCGATGCATGCCGGAGGACTTCGAGTCCTGTTTGGTGCGTAGCCGTTCGGGGTCCTGCATGGTGAGGAAGTCCATGTTGCCGCCGTGGTTGAGCTGGAACGTCTGCCGTAGCCGCACTCCGCCGGCCGCCAGGGCGTCCAGCACGGCGCGGTGCACCACCGTGGCCCCGAATCCGCTGCTGAGGTCGTCACCGACGAGCGGCACCCCGGCGTCGGCGAACCGCGTGGCCCAGCCCGGGTCACGCGCCAGCGTGGCGGGCATGCAGTTGACGAACCCGCAGCCGGCCAGCAGCGCCGCCTCCGCGTAGGTCTCGGTGGCGCGCTGCGCTCCCACCGGCAGGAGGTTCACCAGTATCCGGGTGCCGGTGGCCGTCAACCGGTCCGCGATCCGGGAGACGGTGGCGGTGCCCCGCGCGGTGAACCGCCCTGCGACCGAGTCGGCCACACCGTCGGCGAGGACGCCCTCGTCGACGGGAACCGACAGGTGCGGAACGTCGGCGAACCGGTGCGAGTTGTTGGGCGCCACGTAGATGGCCTCGGACAGGTCGCGGCCGATCTTCCCCTCGTCGACGTCGAACGCCGCCGAGAACTCCACATCGGACACCAGATGGCCGTCGCACTCGGGTGCCGCCAGGCCCGCCGCGCCGGGGTCCTTCCGGTAGTACTCGACCCCCTGCACGAGGGAGGACGCGCAGTTCCCCACCCCCACCACGCCCACTCTGATGACCACTTCGCCGCCTTTCGCATCGGGGCGCTGAATGGTACGCGCCACCCCCGACGTGCCCGCCGTCACATCGTTGAAGGTGTGGATTTCGATAGATTGATCTTCCTGCCCGTTGTGCCGCAACGGTGTGCCGAGGCTGTACGGGGTGTGATGTGAATAATGAAGAAAACCTCCGTGATCACGATGGTGGATGACCGATGCCCTTGACGCCGCACCGCACCGGCCGGACCCCCAATCACCTGGTCGCCCCGCGACCCTCGACCCCGCCCACGGGCGCGCGCTAGTGTCCCGTTTCCGGTGGCTGCTCGCCGGTTACTCCGTGTGGGCGTTCGGCGCGTACCTCAACATCGTCGCGATGGGCCTGTACGCGTACGTCGTCACCGGCAGTCCGCTGCACACCGGCCTGGTCCTGGCGGTGCGCCTGGCCGCCGGTTTCTCCGCCGGATTCGTCTCCGACCGCCTCCTCGCCCGGTTCCGCCCCAAGCGGGTCATGATCACCATGGACCTCGTGCTCGCGGCGGCACTGGTGGGACTGGCCCTGGCCCCCGGCCCGGTGGCCGTGGTCGCCCTGTACACGGCCGGTGCCGCCTTCGGCGTCGCGTCGACGCTCTACAACGTGTGCCTGCGCGCCGGAATGCCCGACCTCGTCGGCAAGCAGGACCGCGTACGGGGCAACGCGATGCTCGTCACCGCCCGGTCGATGTCCACGGTGGCCGGTATGGGCGCCGCCGGTGTCATCGTGGCCTGGGGTGACTTCCGGGCGGTGTTCGGTGTGAGTGCGGTGTGCTGCCTGGTGTCGGCGGTCAACCTCGCCCGGCTTCCGATCCTCACCGGTCCCGGGCCCGGCGGCGACGCGAGTCCGGCCACTCCGGCGGGCAGGACGTCCCTCGGCTCACTGGCGGTGTCGGCCGCCGTCCCGGTCCTGGGAATGATGATCGCGGTGCGCGTCGCCGAGGGATTCGGGTCGGCGTCGCACGTCGTGGGTCTGCCGGTCCACGCCGCCCAGACCCACCCGTCCGAACCCGCGCTGTTCCTCAGCGGGTTCTGGGTGTGCTGGGCGGTCGGCAACATCCTCGCCCAACAGGTCCTGGTGCGCTGGGTGAACCGGCGGGGCGGGGAACCGGGCGAACTGGGCTTCGCGGTGTCGGCGGTGCTGATGTCGGCCGGGTTCATCACCGTGTTCAGCGGTATCGACTCCTGGCTGCTGATCCCGGTCGCGCTGCTGACGGGAGTCGCCGACGGCTACACCGAGACGGCGTTCCTCAGCCGGCTCCAGACCGTCTCCGACGACCGGCGGGCGAAACTGTTCGGGCTCGTCTCGGTGGCCGAGACCACCGGACTCGGCGGCGGCATGCTCGTGGCCGCGGCCCTGCTCGGGTGGCTGCCGCCCTGGCTGTTGGTGACCGTCATGCACGGCATGGCGATCTGCGTGGGACTGTTCCTGCTGGCGAGGCTGACCCGGCTCCCCCGGCGACGCCGCGAAACCGAGAAAGCCGAGATTTCGACATGACCGGATACATCGTCACCGGCGAGCCGCTGCAGTGGGAACCCGACGACCCGCCCGGCATCGCGGCGGCACTGGTCCGCGCCGCGCGGGTGGCACCGGAGGCCGGAGTCGGCGCGGTGTCGTCACAGGGACGGTCCACACTGCTGCCTTATCCGGTGTTCCTATACCGGGCACGCCGCCTGTTGTCGGGCCTGCGGGCCGCCGGACTCGATCCGGGCGACACCGTGATCCTTCAGGTCGACGGCGTCCACGAGCACCTGATCGCCATGTGGGGCTGCCTGCTGGGCGGGATCCGTCCACTGGTGGCCACCGTCCCGGAGACGCCGGAACGGTGGGAGCCCCACGTCGAACGGCTGCGTCACGCCTGGGAGGCGTTGGAGCGTCCCCCGATCCTGGTCGACGACGTGGCGAACTCCCCGGCCGGAAGACTCACCGACGCGGTATTGCTTCCGCTGGCCGAACTCAGCGACCACGCCGCCGACACCACCACGGCCACCGAACGTCCCGGCGAGCCCGTCATGTACCTGATGTCGTCGGGCAGCACCGGACGTCCCAAGGTGATCGGCCTGACCGACCGGGGGCTCCGCGAACTGGGAGCGGGTGCCCGTCGCCAGCTCGGCATGGCCGTCGGGGACGGTTGCTTCAACTGGCTCCCGCTCGACCACAGTGGCGCACTGCTGCTGTACCACGTGGCACCGGTCTACCTGGCGGCCACGAACTGGCACTCCCCGACCGGTCGCATCCTGGCCGACCCGCTGCGGTGGCTCACCGACACCGCAGCGCTGGGGGCGCACCACACCTGGTCACCCAACTTCGGGTACCGGCTGGTGAGTGACGCGATCGCCCGCCGCGGCCTGCCCGACGTGGACCTGTCGGCGGTGAAGACGCTCGTCAGCGGCGGTGAGCAGATCCTGCCCGAGGTCATGGACACGTTCCTCGCCGACGTCGCCCCGACCGGCCTGACGCCCGGCGTGTTCCGGCCGTGCTGGGGGATGACCGAGACCACCACCGCCATCGCCTTCGGCCGCTACGACCATCCACACGCGACCGTCCTGGTGGGTGACCGCAGGCTGGTCGGCGTCGGTGAACCCTCACCCGGGGCGGAGTTCCGGGTCACCGGTCCCGACGGCGGCACGCTCCCCGAGGGCGAGATCGGCGCCCTGCAGGTGCGCTCGGGCAGGGTCACGTGCGGACACGCCGGCGACCCGCAGGCCGACCGGGAGGCGTTCACCTCGGACGGCTGGCTGCGCACCGGCGACATGGCGATGCTGTTGGACGGGCGGCTCACCATCACCGGCAGGCAGAAGGACGTCATCATCCTCAACGGCGACAACCACGACTGTCACCGGATCGAATCCGTCGTGGCCGAGGTCCCGGGAATCCGCGCCGACCGGGTCGCGGCGGTCGGAGTCCCGGACGCGGCACGAGGCACCGAGACCCTGACGGTGGTGTTCGTCCCCGTCGAACCCGGCGCCGCCGCCGAACCGACCGCACTCATCGACGCGGCCCGCGCCCGGGTGGCACAGCGCCTCGGACTGACCGCCGCGATCGTCATCGCCGTGCCGGAACACGAGTTCCCCGTGACCGGAAGCGGCAAGATCCAGCGCGCCGTCATCCGGCGGCGGTTGACGGACCTGGCCCCCGGGGGCGCAAGGCCGCCGGCCGACCCGAATCCGCCACGGCCACCGGCGGCACCCCGCACGCCGCCGGCGGCCGCTCCAGCGGCGGAGCCGGCCGCGCCGGTGACCTGGCGGACCCGGAAGCCCGCGCCGGAACCCGCGCCGACACCCCCACAGACACCGGCGCCGGCCGCCGCCGCACCGCCACCGCACGACGAATGGACGGCGGCGAACCCGTCGTGGGCACACATCCCACGGCGGACCGGCGACCCGGCCCCGGCATCCCCCGACGCCATGGAACCGGAGACGCCGCCGACACCCGACGCGGCCACCCCGGCGGAGACCGCGACCACGGCCACCCCGGCACCATCACGACCGGCACAGCAGGCACCGGTCACGCCCACGGTCCCCGAACCCGCCGCGACCGCCGAGGCGGCACCGTCTCCGGCCATCGAGCCGCGGCCCCACGCGGCACCGGACACCACGGCTCCCGCGGCGACCGAGGTCACCGCCACGGCCGATTCCGTCGCTCCGGCCGCCGATACGACTCCGTCCATGGTGGAGGAGATGCCGCCCGGGCCGCCGACGCCACGAGTCCCCGAGAACGCGCCGGCCACCACCGACGAGGCCCCCGCGCCGGTGGCGACCACCGAGGACGCCACCTCCGCGCCCGCCGAGGCGGCGCGAACCGAGGTAGAACCCGAATCGTCCACTCCGGCGGACACCGAGGACACACCGGGATTCGCGGTCGCCGTCCGGGCTTCGTTGCGGCGGGCACGGTCACCACTCGACGAGGCGGCCGCTCCGGCCCCCGACACGGCCGAGGTGACGACGACGCACGCGGCACCCTCCGACGACGTTCCCACCCCGGTGGCACCGGCCGGGGACCCCGCGCCGAGTGCCTCGCAGGCCGCCGTGATCGGGACCGAGGCACCGGCCGACGAGGAGGCCGCCGCACCGGCGCCGTCGCTCGGCCACGATCCCGCCGCGTCGGCTTCCCGTGCGGCCGTCCTCGACACCGTCGACGCGGCCCCAGCGGACCTCGCCGGTGACAGCGCCGCGGCCCCGGCCGAGGAACCCGCCGCCGACCCGGCCGGGAACCCCACCGGGGACCACCGGCGGGTGCGGGCACACGTGCTGGCCGCCTGCCGCGACGTCTACGGTCACGACCTCGACCTGGACCGGCCGCTGTACGAACAGGGAGTGGACTCGGTCCGGCTTCCCGCGCTGGCCGAGGCGCTCACCGCCAGGACCGGCCACGACGTCGACACCACGACGCTGCTTCGGCACGGCGACCTCGACGGCCTGGTCGCGGAACTGACCGGCACCGGCCGCGCCGGTGACGCCGTGACCGTCACCGCTCCGGACGTGACGACCGACGACCGGATAGCCGTGATCGGTATGGCGGCCCGGTTCCCCGGCGCCGACGACCTCGACCGGTACTGGACCAACATCCTGTCCGGTGTGGACAGTATTCGGCGGTTCGACGACGAGACACTGGCGGCCGCCGGGATACCCACGCACGTGTACCGGAACCCCGACTACGTCCCGGTGAGCGGCACCCTCGGTGAGGGTTCACCCGAGGCCGTCGCCGAGTTCGACGCCGACCTGTTCGGCGTCCCCGCCGCCGAGGCCGCCCTCACCGACCCGCAGCAACGGATCTTCCTCGAAGTGTGCCAACAGGCCCTGGAGGACGCCGGTCGCGCCGGAGCCGGCGAACGCGTCGGACTGTACGCCGGATGCGGCATGAACCTGTACGCCGGACACGACTACCTGTCGTCCAATCTGGCCCGTCTGAGCACCGATCCGGTCGCCGCCATGCAGATCGCCATCGGCAACCGGCCCGACTTCCTGGCCACCCGGGTCGCGTACCGGCTGGGACTGACCGGTCCGGCCGTCACCGTGCAGACCGCCTGCTCCACCGGGCTCGTGGCGGTGCACCAGGCCGTCCGCGCCCTGCAGGCCGGTGACACCGACGTCGCGTTGGCGGGGGCCGCGTCCCTGCACATACCCGCGACCACCGGGTACACCTGCGTCGAGGGCACCATGATGTCCCCCACCGGCCGCTGCCGCAGCTTCGACGCCGACGCCGACGGCACGGTCGGCGGAAACGGCGTCGCGGTCGTGGTGTTGAAACGCCTCGACCGGGCCGTCGCCGACGGCGACACCGTCCACGCCGTGGTCGCGGGCACCGCGGTCAACAACGACGGCGGCGACAAGGTCGGCTTCACCGCACCGAGCGTGTCCGGCCAGGTCGCGGCGATCACCGCCGCCATGGACGCGGCGGGCGTCACCGCCGAACAGGTCGGCTACGTGGAGGCGCACGGAACCGGCACCCGGCTCGGCGACCCGGTCGAGGTGCGTGCCCTCACCGAGGCGTACGACTCCCGCCGTTCCGGTGGCACCCCCTACCGGGTCCGGCTCGGCTCGGTCAAGGCCAACATCGGGCACCTCGACGCCTGCGCGGGCATGGCCGGGCTGATCAAGGTGATACTCATGTTGCGGCACCGCACGATCCCGCCGCAGATCCACTTCCGGCGGCTCAACCCGGCGATCGCGCCGGGACCGTTCCACGTCGGCACCGACGCCGCCGACTGGCCCGCCGGTCCGCACCCGCGCACCGCCGCGGTCCAGGCCCTCGGAGTGGGAGGCACCAACGCGCACGTCGTCGTACAGGAGGCGCCCGCCCCCGTCGCACACCCGCGCCGGGCTCCGGGCGGGGCGATCCTGACCGGTCACACGCCCGAGGCACTGCGGGAGCTCGCCGACGGACTCGCCGCGCGACTGCGGGAACCCGACGCCCCCGACGTGTCCGACGTGTTCACCACCACGGCACTGGGACGACCTCACCGCAGGCACCGGATCGCCGTGTTCGCCGACACCGCCGCCGAACTGGCCGCCGCACTCACCCGCGCCACCGCGACCGACTCCGCCGGACGACCGGGCCCGCCGGCATTCGTCTTCAGTGGACAGGGCGCGCTGCGCAACGGGTTCGCCCGCTCCCTCTACGACCACTCCCGCGACTTCGCCGACATCGTGGACCGGTGCGTCACGGCCTGTCCGGACCCGGATCTGACGGCGGCACTGCTGACCCCCGACGACCGTCCGGTGACGACCGCACTGGTCCAGCCCGCGATGTTCACGTTCCAGGCTGCCACCCTCGCGGCGTGGCGTGCCCTGGGAGTGGCGCCGGGCATCGTCGCCGGGCACAGCGTTGGCGAGTACGCCGCCTGGCACGCGGCGGGCGCCATGGACGCCGAGACCGGAGTCAGGGTGACGGCGCTGCGGGGTGCGTTGACCGCCCGGCGCACCCCCGAGGGCGGCATGCTCGCGGTACGCGCCGACCGCCGGACCGTCGACGCGGTCCTCGCCGTCGTCGACGAACTCGACCTCGCGGTCGTCAACGGCGCCAGGGAGTTCGTGATCGCCGGAGACGAGGCCGGTATCGACGCCGCGGCGGGGCTGCTGTCCCGCCGCGACGTACCCACCACCCGGTTGCCGGTGCGGCGGGCGTTCCACTCCCGGCTGCTGGACGGGATGCTCGACGACTTCGCCGCCGGGTTGCGCGGCGAGACCTTCTCCCCCACCCGGATCCCGCTGATCACCTGTGTGGACGGTCGGCTGCTGCCACCGGGCACCACACCCGACGTGGCGGACCTGGTGTCGCAGACGCGCCGGACCGCCCGATGGGACCTGGTGCTCGACACCGCCGGCACCGACGACGCCCACCGTTTCGTGGAGATCGGCCCCGAGCCGGTGCTGACCGGCATCGGCCGTCGCAACCTGCCCTCCGCGGAATGGCTCGCCGCCGGCGATCCCGGCGCGATGACCGCCGCCGCCGGACGGCTGCACTGCGCCGGCGTACCGGTGGACTGGCGCCGCCTCGCCGCCGGAGGCCGCCGAGTCCCGCTGCCCACCCACCCGTTCCATCGGGTGCGGCACTGGATCGACCACGACACCACCTCACCGTGACCGTCCCGTTTCGACGAAGGAGCCGCCTTGTCCGATGACACGCACCGCGCGCAGCTAGAACGGCGAGTCGTCGCCGTGGTCGCCGAGCAACTGGGCCGTCCGGCCGAGGAGATCACCGGCGACACCGGCTTCCTCGATCTGGGCGCCGACTCACTCCTGCTGGTGAGCCTCACCCGTCACCTCGAACGCGAGACGGGGGTGCGGGTGTCGATGCGGGAGCTGTTCTCCGACGCCGACACCCCCGCCCGACTGGCCCGCCTGGTGGCCGACCGCGCCACCGGTACCACCTCTCCCGAAGCGGCGCCCACCGCGCCGACCACGACCACCGCGCCCGCCGCACCCGTGACCGCGCCGCCGACAACGCCACCCGCACCACCGGCCGCACCGGCCGACGTTCCCCCGCCGCCGCCTCCGGCCGTGCCTGCCGCCACCGGGCTGCCCACCACCACGCCCACCCGGTTGCTCGCCGGGATAGCCGAACTCGTCGCGCGCGACACCGAACGGCCGGGCACCGACCCCGCCGTGGCCGCCGCCCAGGTGCGGCTGCTCGGCCGCATCGCCGACCTCGTCGCGGGCGGACTCGACGAACCGTCCCCCACGCCGCCGGCGACACCCACCGGCCGCGACACCGACGGCGACGGCGACGGCGACGGCGACGGCGACGAGTACATCGAGGACGGCGAACACACCGGACCCGACTTCAGCGTGTACTTCTTCGGCGACTACCCGCGCGACGAGGCCGCCGACGAGAAGTACCGGTTCATCGTCGACGCCACCCGCTTCGCCGACCGCCACGGCTTCCACGCCGCCTGGCTGCCCGAACGACACTTCCACTCCTTCGGCGGCCTGTTCCCCAACCCCTCGGTCCTGGCCGCCGCACTGGCCCGCGAGACCTCACGGATCCGGCTCCACGCCGGATCCGTCGTGCTGCCGCTCCACCAGACCGTCCGCGTCGCCGAGGAGTGGTCCGTCGTGGACAACCTCTCCGGGGGCCGCGCCGGCATCTGCGTAGCCAGCGGCTGGCACGCCAACGACTTCGCGCTCTTCCCCGAACGCTACGGCCGGCACCGCGACTCGATGTACGAACAGCTCGACGACCTGCGCCGCCTGTGGCGGGGCGAGGCGATCACCGCGACCTCCGGCAGCGGCGACGACATCGACATCCGGCTGTACCCGCGCCCGATCCAGCAGATGCCGCCGCTGTACGCCGCCGTCGTCGGCAACCCCGACTCCTACCGGCTCGCCGCCGAAGCCGGCATCGGCATCGTCACCAACCTCATGACCCAGTCCATCCCGCAGCTCGCCGAACGCGTCCGGTCGTACCGGCAGGCCCGCGCCGACGCCGGACTCGACCCCGCCGGGGGCCGCGTCGTCGTACTGCTGCACACCTACCTCGGCGACGACGAGGCGACCGTCCGGCGACAGGCACTGGGACCGTTCACGCGGTACATGCGTTCGTCGCTGGGACTGCTCGGCCAGGCCGTCAACAGCCTCGGCATGTCCATCGACGTCGCCACCACACCCGAGGAAGACATGGAGTTCCTGCTGGAGCAGGCGTTCCAGCGGTACTGCGAATCCCGGGCGCTCATCGGCACCGTCGACGGCTGCTCCCACATCGTCGACCAACTGATCGACGCCGGAGTCGACGAGATCGCCGCCTTCCTCGACTTCGGACTCGACCCGGCCGACGCCGTGGCCGGACTGCCGCACCTCGACCGGCTGCGCAGGCGATTCCGGAACGCCCGCACCGCCCCCGCCACGACGGCGACGGCACCGGCACCGCGTTCCGAGGCCACGCCACTTCCCCCGGCACCGGCGGCCCCACCGGAGCCGGATTCCGCGCCGCTCACCTACGCGCAGGAACGGTTCTGGCTCGCCGAACAGCTCTTCCCCGAAGAGAGCACCTACAACGAGGTCCGCGCCGTCAGGCTGCGCGGCGAACTCGACGCCGCCGCGCTGGAGGACGCGCTGCGGTCACTCGCCCGACGCCACGTCACCCTCCGCAGCACCATCCGGTTGCGGGACGGCAGCCCCGTACAGGTCGCCGGTGACGGCTCGGCCATCCGCATGCCCGTCATCGACCACACCGGTGAATCCGAGACCGACGTCGTCGCCCGCACCATGGCCGCCGAGAGCGCCCACCGCTTCGACGTCGCCCAGGGCCCGCTGTTCCGGCCCCGGCTGCTGCGATTCGCACCCGACCACCACGTGCTGTTCCTCAACGCACACCACGCCGTCATCGACACCGTGTCCGGCTACATCCTCGCCGCGGAGGTGTCGGAGCTGTACCGGGCACACATCGCCGGCGAAGACCCGCGTCTGCCCGAACTCCCCGTCGACTACTTCACCCACGCCAGAAGGCAACGCCTCGACGCCGACCACACCACCGACCTGGCCTACTGGGCGCGCACGCTCGCCGGCGACCTGCCGGTACTGGCCCTGCCCACCGACCGGCCCAGGCCCGCCGTGCTCGCACCGACCGGCGCGTCGGTCGTCGGCTACCTCCCCAAGGACCTCAGCGAACAGGCCCGCGAGTTCTCACGCCGGCACCGGTCCACCATGTTCATGACACTGCTCACCGGGTTCGCCGCCGCCCTGTCCCGCATCACCGGACAGCGGGAGGCCGTCATCGGCGCCGCCCTCGCCGACCGGCCGGGAGAGACCGAACGACTCATCGGCGCCATGCTCAACACCGTCCCACTACGGATCACCAGCGACCCCGACGAGAACTTCACCGACCTGCTGGAACGCGTGCGGGACACCACCATGGACGCCTACCAGCACGGCGGCGTCCCCTTCGAACGCATCCTCGACACCGTCCGGCCGCCCCGCGACACCAGCCGCACCCCCCTCTTCCAGGTGCTGGTCGTGTTCGAGAACGAGGAGGTGTTCGACCTGAACCTGCCCGGCGTCGAGGCGACCGTCCTGGACGCCGTCCCCGACCGCGCGATCTACGACCTCACCCTCTACCTGGGCAACCTCCCCGACGGCGTCCGCGTCCACGCCGAGTACAACACCCGCCTGTTCGACGAGACCACCGTCCACCGGTTCATCCGCCAGTTCGAGTCCGTCCTGCGGCACGCCCTCGACCGGCCCGAGGCGCCACTGCGCGCCGTCACCGCCCTACCCGAACCCGACCGCGCCGTACTCGACGGCTGGCAGACCGGGCCACCCGCCGCCCCCGACGGGCCACCCCCGTGGCGCCACGTCGCCCGGCACGCCACCGAACAACCCGACCTGCTGGCCATGGAGACCGCCGAGACGGCCCTCAGCTACCACGACCTCGACGTCCTCGCCGACGCGCTCGCCGAACGACTCGCGCCACTCGGTGAACAACCCGTCGTGGCGATGCGGCTGCCACGCGGACCGGCGCTCCTGGTCGCCCAACTCGCGGTGTTCCGCCGCGGCGGCGTGTGCCTGCCGATCGACCACTCCCAACCCGCCGAACGCATGCGCGTCATGCTCCTCGACGGCGGCGCCACCGTCCTCCTCACCGACGCCGACACCCCCGCCCCCGACGGCGTGGCCACCTGGCGGCTCGACGAGTTCGGCCGCCCGACACACCCCACCGACGCACCCGAACCCACCCCCGTACCGGGGCTGGCCTCCGACACCGCGTTCCTGCTCTTCACGTCCGGATCCACCGGCCGCCCCAAACCCGTACCGATCGCACACCACGCGGTCGACAACGTCTGCCAGTGGTACATCGGACGCACCGGCCTGACCACCGGCACCCGCACCACCACGACCGGATCGCTCGGATTCGACCTGAGCATCATGGAGATCTGGTCGGCGCTGACGGCCGGGGCGACACTCGTCGTCCCCACCGAGGAGGCCCGGCACGACCCCGTCGCCATGACACGGTGGCTCACCGAACAACGCATCGAGGTCGTGTGGCTTCCCACCGTCCTGGCCGAGGGAGTGGTGTCACTCCCAGAATCCGACCGGCTGCCGACCCGCGTCATCACCACGGCGGGCTCGGCACTGCGGGTCGCCCCCCGGCCCACCGCGCCGTTCGCGCTCGTCAACGGCTACGGCCCCGCCGAGGCCACCATCCTCGCCACCCACGCCACCGTTCCGCCGGGCGCCGAGGTGATACCGATCGGCCGTCCACTGCCCGGATACCGCGTCCGCCTCCTCGACGAGGACGGCGAACAGGTGTCGCCCGGCGTCACCGGCGAGCTGTACATCGGCGGCACCGGGGTCACCTCCGGATACCTCAACCGGCCCGAACTCACCGCCGAGCGGTTCACCACCACCACCGCCGGTGAACTCCTTTACCGCACCGGCGACCTGGCACGCTGGAACCACCGGGGCGAACTGGAGTTCCTGGGCCGCAACGACGACCAGGTGCAGATCCGCGGCTATCGGGTCGAACCCGGCGAGGTCGCCGCCGCACTGCGCGCCCTGCCCGGCATCGACGACGCCGCCGTCCTCGGCGAAGGCGACCCACCGGAACTCGTCGCACACGTCGCCACCGCCGACCCCGTGGAACCCCGCACCCTCATCGAACGACTGCGGCGGCGCCTCCCGGACCACATGATCCCCCGCAGGTTCGCGTTCCTACCCCGCCTGCCCCTCAATCCCAACGGCAAACTGGACCGGACACGGCTACCGGAGGCGGCGGCCCCCGAACTGGCACCGCGCCGGGAACCCACCGGCCGCGAAACGGAGGTCATCACGTTGTGGCGCGCCGAACTCGACATCGCGCACATAGACCCGGAGACGTCGTTCTTCGACCTGGGCGGTGACTCCCTGGCGGCGGCCCGGCTCGTCGCGAAGATCCGGCACACCACCGGGGACCCGTACCCCCTGCTGGACTTCTTCCGCGCCCCCACGGTGGCCGCCATGGCCGCGCGGCTCGGCGACGCCGCACCGCGCCCCGAGACCACCGCGGGCACCGGCCGGGTCAGGGGGTCGGTGTGAACGCCGTCCACCCGATCCGGCGGCTGTCACTGGACGACGTCCAGGTCCACGCCGACGGCGACCTGCTCCGTTACGACGCACCGGAGTCCGACTTCACCGACGACCGTCTCGCCGCGCTCCGCGACGACAAGGCCGCGCTGCTGGCGTGGCTGCGTGACACCGACCCGCAGGGGCGGGTGGCCCACCGCGCACCGTCCTCCCACGTCCAGGCGGAGGTGTGGCGCAAGGCCCGCCGGAACAGGAACCCCGTGGTGTACACGCTCGCGCAACGCTGGCACATCACCGGGCCCTTCGACGTCGCCGCGTTCACCGAGGCCGTCGGCTGGTGGCACGCCCGGCACGCCGCGCTGCGCACCCGCTTCACCGCCCTGCCCGACGACCCCGACGACCCCGTCATCGAGGTCCTGGAACCGTGGGACGCCGCGCCCGAGTTCACCGACCTGACCGTACTGCCCGAACCCGACCGCACCACCGAGCTCGAACGGCTGTGCCGGGCCGCCGTGGAACGCGACCTGCCCCTCACCGAGGCTCCACTGTGGTCATTGCGGCTGTGGCGGCTGGAACCCGAGCGGCACGTCCTGCTGTGGCGCCTACACCACGCCATAGTGGACGGAACGGCGATGGCGCGGCTGCAGGCCGAACTCATGCACGCCTACCGGGCGTTCCGGGACGGAGGAACCCCGGAACTCCCCGACGTGACCACCGACCTGGCCGACTACGCCCGCGACCGCCGCCGCGCGATAGCCGACGGACACCTCGCGGAGATCGCCGACTACTGGCGCACCGAACTCGACGGCGCACCGCTGCGCCCGGAGTTCGCGTACGACCGGCCCCGACCGGAACGACTCTCCGGCGAGGGCGCCATCCACGAGTTCGGCGTCCCCGCCGAGGTCCTGGCCGGGCTGCGCGCCACCGCACGCCACCACCAGACCACCCTCTACATCGTCATGCTGACGGCCTACGCGGTCATGCTCGCCGAGTTCACCGGGCAGTCGGAGGTGGTGCTGCCGGTGTCCTACGCCAACCGGTCCGATCCACGTCACGCCGACGTGGTCGGGATGCTGTCGGAACGGGTCCCCATCCGCGTGCGGCTGGCCGAGGCCGACGACTTCGCCGACCTCGTCGACCAGGTGGGCCACCGCGTCTTCGAGGCCATGGACCACCAGGGGTTGCCGCTGAGCGTGCTGCTGTCCGAACTACCGCCGGACGCCCGGCCCCGCCCCGACTTCCCGCACGCCCTGTTCACGCTGCTGGACGGGTTCGAGGCCACCCCCGAAGTACCCGGTCTCGACATCGAATCCGCCTCCGACGCCCCACAGGGCGCCGCCAGGATGGACTTCTACTGCTTCATGACGACCGGGCCGTCGGGACTCCGCGGCTGGCTGGAGTACTCCACCGACGTGTTCGACGCCGACACCGTGGCCCACTGGATCACCCGGTTCACGACACTGCTCACCCAGGCGGCCACCGGCGGCGACTCGCGCTGAGCGGCCGTCTTCGATCCCGCGAGGACCGAAGACGGTCGCTAACCCCCGGAGTGTTCGACCTCGGCGGCGGCGGGGACCGTGTCGTCGTCGGGGTCGGCCAGCCACCCGTCCGGCAGGTGGACCTTGGCGGGCGTGTTGGTGCGGCCGCGCGGTTGACCGAGGATGCCGGTCGGGAACCGCTGGTCGAGGTCGAGCCGTGCCAACCCGTCCTCCAGTTCGGCCAGTGAGGACACCATCGCCAACGCCCGGCGCTGCTCCCCGCCGACACTGAAACCCTTGAGGTACCACGCCACGTGTTTGCGGAAGTCCGCGCAACCGTGCTCCTCCGCCGAGATGTTGCGGCGCCGTTCGGGCCGGAGGGTCCGCCCCTCCGGGACCGGGGCGCCGGCCCCGGCGTACCAGTCGACCAACAGGGCGGCGTGCCGGGCCATCATCGCCGCGACCTCCCGCAGCGTCGGCAACACCGGCCGCACCTCCCCCGAACCGCCGTCGCGGCGGGCCGTGAACGCCGACTCCAGGTCGCGGAACAGCCACGGCCTCCCCAGACAGCCACGACCGACCACCACCCCGTCACAACCGGTCTCGTCGACCATGCGGAGCGCGTCGGATGCCTCCCAGATGTCGCCGTTGCCGAGGACGGGGATGTCGAGTGCCTGTTTCAGGGCGGCGATCGACTCCCAGTCGGCGGCACCCGAGTACCGCTGCGCGGCGGTGCGCGCGTGCAGGGCGACCCAGGTCGCGCCGGCGTCCTGTGCCCTCAGGCCCGCCTCCACGAAGGTGAGGTGGTCGTCGTCGATGCCCTTGCGCATCTTGACCGTCACGGGGATCCCCGAGGGGGCGGCGGCCTCCACGGCGGCCGACACGATCTGGCCGAACAGGCGCCGCTTGTAGGGCAACGCGGACCCGCCGCCCTTGCGGGTGACCTTGGGCACGCTGCAACCGAAGTTCATGTCGACGTGGTCGGCCAGGTCCTCCGCGACGATCATCTCGACGGCCTTGCGCACCGTCACCGGGTCGACGCCGTAGAGCTGGAGGCTGCGGGGCCGCTCGGTCTCCCCGAACGCGATCATCCGGGTCGTCTTGGGGTTGCGTTCGATCAACGCCCGGGTCATCACCATCTCGCAGGTGTAGACGCCGGCGCCCTGCTCCGCGCACAGCCGCCGGTACGCGACGTTCGTGATGCCGGCCATGGGAGCCAGCACCACCGGCGGATCGACGGGGTATCTCCCCAGCATCAGCGTCGTGGTCACGCCGTCAACGATGACACAGCGGCGTGGGACGGAGAACGGCCCGGGCACGTGATGCGCGCCCGACCGGGGCACCGCGACCCGTCGCGGGTCCGTCGGCACCGGGTCTTCTCCCCGGCACAGACACCTCGGGTGCGATATACCGTGGTTCCGTCGTACCGGCGGTCGCGGCGTCGCTTCCCTACACTGATCCGATGCCGTATCACCCCGATCTGGCCGGGCTCCTCATCCCCGGATCCGAGCACCCCGACCCCGACGCCGGGTACCACTACGTCGTGCGGCCACACGCGCTGCCCGACGCGGTGCTGCCGTCGGGACGTGTGGCGGCCTGTGACCCGCTCGTGAGCTGCGGAGACGCCGAGCCGCTGGAGTTCCGGGTGCCGCCCGGCCGGTACCCGCTGGTGGCGTGGGTCGCCTCGACGGTCCGCGACGGCGTGGAGTACGGCCACCGGGTGACCGCCCTCCAGATGCGGGTCCACGACGCCCCGATCCACCACTGGAGACTCGACGGCGACGCCGCGCGGACCGCCTCGCTCGGCGAGTCGGAGTTCACCGGCTTCCCCGTCGACGCCGGCTGCGCCGCACTGTCCGACGTGGTCGCGCTGCGCGCGCTCCACGGCTGGGACGAGGAGGACGTGGAGGACGTGTTCATGCCGGAGGCACCGGAGGTGCCCGGGGTGCCGGGCTCGGCCTCCGCCGTCACCGACCACGACACCGGCGCCAACGTCGTCATCGTCGGATCCGGCTGGGGCGACGGCGTCTACCCCGTCTTCGCCTGCTTCGACGACACCGAGCGCTTCACCGGCTACGTCATCGACTTCATGGTCGTACCCACGTTGTGAGTCAAGGGGATCCGGCGTTCGGCACCGTCTCGCCGTACCCCTAAACTGCCTCGATGCCTTACCATCCCAACATCCCACGACTGCTGACACCCGGCAGCACGTACCGTATGGCACCCGGGACGGTCGAGTACGTGATCGAGCGACGGGACCTGCCGGACGCGGTCGTCCCCACCGGACACGTCGCCGTCGCCGACCCGTTGGGCGGAGCCTCACGCCGGCTTCCGACCCCACTGGAACCGGGCAAGTACCCGCTGATCGCCTGGGTGGCGTCCCGCCGCCGCAACGGCGACGAGATGGACCGCAGGGTCGCCGCCCTCCAACTGCTCGTCCACGACGCACCCGTCGCCCGGTGGGAACTCACCGGCGCCCCGGAGAGCCTCGCCGACCTGGGCGACACCGAGTACGTCGGGCTCACCGTCGACACCGGACGCGTCGCGGTGTCGGACGTGACGGCGCTGGACGCACTGTCCACCTGGGACGAACGCCGTACCTCACAGACCTTCGGCGTCCGCCCGGGCCGCACCGACCCCGTTCCCGGAATCGTCGAGACCGTGGTCGACGGCACCGAGGGCGCCAACGTGGTCGCCGTGGGATCCGGCTGGGGCGACGGCGTCTACCCCGTCTTCGCCTGCTTCGACGACACCGAGCGCTTCACCGGGTACGTCATCGACTTCATGGTCGTACCCGAGCCCTGACCCGCCCGGAACGTCCCACCCGGCGGCTACCCTGACGGTCACACGCCGACGAGGGGACTCGCCATGACCCATCCGATGCTGACCCGCCTCGAACCGTTCATCGGACGCTGGAACCTCTCGGTCCCGGGCATGCCCGCCACCGAGGCGTACACCGACTTCTCCTGGATCGAGGGCGGTGCCTTCATGCGGCAGGAGTCGCGAGTGGACGCCGAGGGCTGGCCGCAGGGCGTCCTGATCATCGGGGCGGACGAGACCACCGGCGAGTACACCCAGTGCTACTCCGACTCGCGTGGCGTGCACCGGATCTACCGGATGACGTTCGACGGGCGCGAATGGCGGCTGTGGCGAGACGTCCCCGGCTTCGCGCAGCGCTTCACCGGCCGGTTCTCCGACGACGGTGACACGATCGAAGGCGGGTACGAGCTCGACACCGACGGCGAGTGGCGGCGCGACTTCGAGATCGTGTACCGCCGCGCGACGGGCTGACCCCGCCACTTCCGTCCCGGTGGCGGACCGTCGACACGCCGGTCCCCGATTCGGGGAAGCCGCGGGTCCCACACCACGCCCGGCGGTATCGTCGGCGTGCGGCACGAAACCGGGATGACCGGGTGCCGGCCCGGACGTACGTTGGGGTGAAACCGCCGGAAGGCCGCAACTCGACCCCCGGTCGGCGCGTTGGTTGTGCGGAAGGAGCTCACGACAGATGCCACAGACCCGTCGCCACGACAGTCATCCGCCCGTACTCACCACCGAGGCCCACGCGGCCGTGGAGGCCGCGATCCTCGGCGCCGCCATCCTCGCGGCCCGCGCCGCGGAATCCGCCGCCCCGCCCGGCGAGGCCGTCATCACGCCGTCCACCGACCCGGTGCCGGACACGGTGTCGGTACCCGACAGCCCCGCGGCGCTGTGGACCTCGGTCAGCCGCACCCGGCTCCGTGTCGGCACCACCGCGCCGTTGCCCGCCGAGTACGAGGGATGGGTCGCTCCCGGCATCGTGATCTCCGCGGTGGACTGACCACCACGAGACGGACCACCCGTCCGGTCGCCGAAGCGGCCCGTCCGGCTTGACGCGGCGCACCGCGACCGGAGACGTGAGGGGCCGTACCCGTCGATCCGGGTACGGCCCCTCACTCGTGTCCGATCAGCAGCCCGGCAGCCGCTCGATCAGGTAGCGCTCCACCTGGGACAGCCCGACCCGTTCCTGCTTCATCGAGTCGCGGTCCCGCACGGTCACCGCGTCGTCGTCCAGGGTGTCGAAGTCCACCGTCACGCAGAACGGCGTACCGATCTCGTCGGCCCGGCGGTAACGCCGCCCGATGGCACCCGCGTCGTCGAAGTCGACCATCCAGCGCTTGCGCAGGTCCGACGCCAGCTCACGCGCCTTCGGCGACAGCTTCTCGTTGCGCGACAGCGGCAGCACCGCGACCTTCACCGGCGCCAGGCGCGGGTCGAACCGCAGGACCGTCCGCTTGTCGACGCCGCCCTTGGTGTTGGGGGCCTCGTCCACGTCGTACGCCTCGACCAGAAACGCCAGCACGGAACGGGTCAGGCCCGCCGCCGGCTCGATCACGTACGGGGTCCAGCGCTCGCCCTTGGCCTGGTCGAAGTAGGACAGGTCCACACCGGAACCGGCCGAGTGCACCGACAGGTCGTAGTCCGTGCGGTTGGCGATGCCCTCCAGCTCCTCGAAGTCGCGGGCGCTGAAACCGAACCGGTACTCGATGTCCACGGTGCGCTTGGCGTAGTGGGACAACTTGTCCTTGGGGTGCTCGTACCGGCGGAGGTTCTTCTCGGACAGGCCCAGGTCGAGGTACCAGTTCCAACGCTCGTTGATCCAGTACTCGTGCCACTCCTCGTCCGAGCCGGGTTCGACGAAGAACTCCATCTCCATCTGCTCGAACTCGCGGGTACGGAATATGAAGTTGCCCGGTGTGATCTCGTTGCGGAACGACTTACCGGTCTGCGCGATGCCGAACGGCGGCTTCCGGCGCGCGCTGGTCTCCACGTTCTTGAAGTTGACGAAGATGCCCTGGGCGGTCTCGGGCCGCAGGAAGTGCAGGTTCTCCTCGTCGTCGACCGGGCCGAGGTAGGTCTTCATGAGACCGTTGAACATCTTCGGTTCCGAGAACGCGCCACGGGTGCCGCAGTTGGCGCACACCAGGTCGGCGAGGCCGTTGGCCGGTTCCCGGCCGTGCTTGGCCTCGTACGCCTCGACGAGGTGGTCGGCGCGGTAGCGCTTGTGGCACGACTGGCACTCGGTCAACGGGTCGGTGAACTCCCGGACGTGGCCCGACGTCTCCCACACCTGGCGGTTGAGCACCACCGCCGAGTCGATCCCGACCACATCGTCGCGCTGCTGCACCATGGTCTTCCACCACTGGCGGCGCACGTTCTCCTTCAGCTCCACACCGAGCGGTCCGTAATCCCAGGCAGAGCGACTACCACCGTAGATCTCACTGGAGGGGAACACGAAACCACGGCGTTTGCAGAGACTGACGAGAGCATCGATACTGTCGATTGACACGGTGAGAATCTTCCATCCGGCTGGCGGTCGGTCTTGGGACTGCCAGGTGAACAGGCCAGGCAGTGAGCACGCTGGCGGAACCAGGCGGTGCGTGGCCGCCGATCCCCGTCCGGGGATCGCCGCGACCGATGGACAAGCCTACTTGGCGCCACCGGATGACCTCAGCGGGGAGCCGTCATATCGACCGGTCGTCCCAGCTCAGTCACTCCGCCAGCCGCAGACCTCCATCTCCATGCTCTGCTGACCCATGACGATTGTCAACGTGATTGTGACCGGTGGGCCCGAACGCCGCTGCGCCTCGACCGGCACCAGGAGGGAACCGTCCATGGCGTCGGTGGCCGGGCGCAGTTCATAGGCCGACACGCCCATCGGCCGCCACTCCGAGGCGAACTCCGAGGCGGTGAGGTCGTCCCGGAGTTGTTCGCAGGTCTGCGAGTAGGCGTCCTCGAGCTCACCGGCGACGATCGCGTCCATGAACCGGGCGGCGGTCTCCCGGGTGCGGTCCATGATCTCCTCGTTCGCGGCCGTCAAGGCCACCACGCCGCCCGCGATGCCGCCACCGCACAACAGGACGGCCGCCACCGCGGCGAGGACGATCAGCAACGTCAGGCGGTTGCGGTCGCGGTCACGCGGCGGCGCCGCGAACGGCACGCGGGTGCCCAGGTGACGCGGCGCCGACACCGGTGCGTCGGGCACCCGCGCCGGATCGGTCACCGGGGCCGACTCCGGTGTGAACGGCGGACCCGCCGCCGGGGCGGGCCCGTCCGCCGGTGGTGTGGCCGTCTGCGGCGGTCCGAGCGCGGGGCCGCCACCGTGTGAGGTGGCGGTGATCGGCGGCTCCGGAGCAGGTTCCGGCGTGTCCGGTTCCCGGACCGGATCCGGGGGCGTCCCGGGGGACGAGGACGACGGGCCGGGTTCGACGGGCCGGTTCATCGGGCCGCCGGATCGCCGGGTTCACCGTCGCGGTGTCCGATTCCCGGCGCCCGATCGGAGTCGTGTTCGGCGATGACGCCGCCCTCGGCCGACAACAGCACCTCGAACGCGGAGGGCTCGGGTCGTGCCCGGGCCAGCAACGGCGTGGCGAACATCTTGACATCGTATGCGGAGAGGGCACGACGGTACGCGCCGACGGATTCCCACTCGGTCACCAGTGTCAGGCAGTCGGGTTCGTCGAGGCTGCCGGCGAACCGTCCCCGCACGAATCCGGGCCGGTCCGCCAGGGCCGCCAGGGCGGCCCGCGCCGACTCCCGGAACTCGGCCGCGTCGGCGTCGGGTTCGATGAAGCGGTTCACCACCATGACACCGGTGGGTTCGACGGTGGACGACATGGCCATGACGCTACCGGAGCGGGCCGTCCCGCCACGCGTGAGCCGGGGGCTCCCGAACCGGTCGCGCCGTCGTCTCCGCCGCCCGCGGGAGGACGTTCCCGGCCGAAGCGGTTACTGTGTAGGCAGCCGCCGACCCGATGACCGGATGGGAAGTTATCCGCCGTGACCAGTGATTCCAGTACGTCCCGGGGGCACGCCGACGACATCGGGCCGTCCGACGCCCCGGCACCCGACGGCCCACAACGACTGCTGCTGTGGCTGGAGGGGCTGCCGAAGGTGGCGGTGTTCCTGTCGGTCCTGGTCATCACCGTGGCGATCCTGATGACGCCGGGCAAGGCGGGAGCGGTACTGACACTCGTCCTGGCCGGGGCGGCCGGGTATCTGGTGTTCGCGACGTGGCCGCGCCACACCGCCCGGGCCAGTCGACTGGCCCGGGTCCTCGTGGTGTTGGCGCTGGCCGTTCTGGGAGTCGGCAAGCTCTTCCTGTGAGCCGCCGCCGCGCGGTGTGCCCGGCCTCAGCCGGCGCAGTCGGCGCAGCGGCCGAATATCTCCAGGGTGTGGGACACGTCCGAGAAGCCGTTCTCGGCCGCGACGGCGTCGGCCCAGCGTTCCACCGCCGGCCCGTCGACCTCGACGGTGCGGCCGCAGTCGCGGCACACCAGGTGGTGGTGGTGTCCCGAACTACAACTGCGGTAGAGGTGCTCACCGGAGGGCATCCGCATCACGTCGATGGTCTGCGCGTCGGCGAGGGCCTGGAGCGTGCGGTACACGGTGGTGAGCCCGACCTTGGTCCCGCGTTCCCGCAGCATGGTGTGGAGTTCCTGCGCGCTGCGGAACTCGTCCACGTCGGCGAGCAACTCCATGACGGCGGTCCGTTGCCGGGTGCTCCTGGTCATCGTCGGGGTGTCGTTCATGAATGCCCTTCCCCTGCGTGATGAATGGCGTCTGCCACGATGTGCGCGATGTGGTCGTCGGTCAGCGTGTAGGCGATCTCCCGGCCACGACGCTCGCCGCGCACCACACCGGCACCCCGCAGCACCCGCAGGTGTTGGGATATCAACGGTTGGGGGGCGGCCAGCGCCTCCACGATCTCGTGGACGCACTTGGCGCCGCCGGCCAGCTCGGTGACGATGGCGATTCGCATGGGAGCCGCCAGTGCCCGAAGCAGCTCGCCCGCCGCCTGGTAGTCGGTCATCGTCCTGATGTCGGTCTCCTCCAGCTCGCCGCCGGGCACCGGAAGGCCACGGCGGGGTCGGCACCGGTCCGGCGTCGGGTGGACGGCCGGGCTCGGCTGACCCGCTCTAACCGTATCGCCCCCCGGCGAAACGGAACCGGCGGCGAGGCTCGGAGTGTCCACGTCAGCCCGCGCGGGCCGCCCCCAGCGGTGAACGGTGGTGTCTGCGGCGCACCGCCGTCAGCACCCCGCGCGCGACGGCGAGCACCACGAACATCCCCACGGCCGTCAGCACCACGGCGGCGCCCGGCGGGACGTCGAGCAGCCCGGCGGTCACGACTCCGGCCCCCGACGACAGCAGGCCCAGGCCCATGGCCGCGTACATGGTGACGGCGAATCCCCTGGTGAACTGTTGGGCGGTCACGACGGGGACCACCAGCAGCGCGCTGATCAGCAGCAGCCCGACGGCCCGCATCGCCACCGAGACGGTGACGGCGGTCGTGACGGCCAGGAGCAGGTTCAGGGTACGGACCGGTAGTCCGGCCACGACGGCGTGCTCCTCGTCGTGGCAGATCGCGGCCAGCCAGGGCCGCAGCAGCAGCATCGCGGTGACGACGACGGCGCCCAGGATGCCGATGACCCACAGGTCCTGCACCGTGGTCGACATGAGGTCGCCGAACAGGTACTCGGTCAGGTTGGCGTTCGTCTTCCCCGACGCCAGCGAGGTCACGAAGACCCCGCCGGCGATGCCGCCGTAGAACAGCAGTGCCAGGGCCACGTCGCCGCTGGCGCGTCCCCTGCCGCGGATCCACTCCACGGCGACGGCCCCCAGCGCGGTCACCAGCAGTGTCGTCCACAGGGGAGACGTGTTGGTGAGGAACCCCACGGCGACGCCGGTCAACGCGACGTGGCCGAGGCCGTCGCCGATGAGCGCCATCCGCTTCTGCACCAGGAAGACCCCGACCGCGGGTGCGGCGACCCCGACGATCAACGCTCCGGCCAGGGCCTGGAGCATGAAGCCGTAGGTGAAGATCTCCATAACGCGGCACTCCACATGTCGTGATGGTGGGCCGGATCGTGGGGGTGGTCACCGGCCGGGTCGCGGGTGGCCCTCGCCTCCGCGGCGGTGACGTCGCGTGCGACCTCCCCGTGGGACAGTACGACGCACCGGTGGATCAGTGACGCCACCGGGCCGAGTTCGTGGGCGACGAGCAGGACTCCGCAACCGTGTGCGAGCCGGTCCGCCAACAGGGTGGCGAACAGTTCCTGGTTCGCCGCGTCCACGCCCGCCGTCGGTTCGTCCATGACGAGCAGGTCCGGTCGCGTCGCGAGTGCGCGCGCGATGAGCACCCGCTGCTGCTGGCCGCCGGAGAGGGTGCCGACCGCATCGCCCGCGCGGTCGGCGAGCCCGACCGCCTCCAGGGCCTCCGCCACGATCCGGCGGTCCTTCGCACCGGCGGGCCACGGGATCCGCCGGTGGGCGAGTCTTCCCGCGGCGACGACCTCGGCGACCGTGGCGGGCACGCCTCCTCCGGCTCCCAGGCGCTGCGGCACGTATCCGATGCGCCTCCACTGCCGGAACCGCGCGACGGGGACGCCGAACAGGGCGGCGGTGCCCGCCGACAACGGCACCAGCCCCAGGGCCGCCCTCACCAGAGTGGACTTTCCGGAACCGTTGGCGCCCAACAGGGCTACCGCCTCTCCCGGTTCCACGGACAGGTCGACTCCGCGCAGCACCGGCCGGTCGTCGTACCCGACGACCGCCGACTTCACGTCGACGATCACGATTCACATCCGAGTGCGGTGACCAGGGTCGCCAGGTTGGCGTCCATGATGGAGAAGTAGTCCTCGGTGCTGCCCTCGGCCAGGCCCTCGATCGGGTCCAGGACGGCGGTGTCGGCACCGGTCTCGGCCGCGATGGTCTCCGCCACGTCGGGCGACACCAGGGTCTCGTAGAACACGGTGGTGACCCCGTGCTCCTCGACGTAGTCGGTGACCTGGCGGAATGCCTCGGACGTCGGCGCGGCGTCGGGCGTGAGCCCGGAGACCGCCACCTGGTGCAGGTCGTATCGGTCCGCGAGGTAGCCGAAGGCGGCGTGGGAGGTGACGATGTCGCGACTGCGGCATTCGGCGAGACCGTCCTGGTAGCGCTGGTCCAGCGCGGTGAGCTCGTCGACGAGTGTGCCGGCCTCGGCGCGGTAGTGGGACTCGTTGGCCGGGTCGGTCTCCGCCAGCCGGTCGGCGACCGCCTCGGCGATCTCGGCCAGCTTGGTCGGGTCGAGCCACACGTGCGGGTCGAGGCCCGACTCGTCGTGATGGTGCCCCTCGTGCCCCTCCTCGGCGTGCTCACCCTCCTCACCGTGTTCGTGCGAGTGGCCCTCGATCAGTTCGGTGGCGGTGGCGACGTCGAGCGCCTTGTCGGGCGCGTGTTCGGTGATCGCCTCGTCCACGGCGGGCTGGAAACCGGCCAGGTAGATCACGAGGTCGGCGTCGATGAGGTCGGCGACCTGCTGCGGGGCGAGCGTGAGGTCGTGGGGTTCGGCGCCGGCGGCGGTGAGGCTCTGCACGGCCACGTGGTCACCGCCGATCCGCTCGGTGACGAACTGGAGCGGGTAGAACGAGGCGACGGCGGTCACGTCGGCGTCGGAGGCCTCGTCGGTTCCTCCGCAGGCGGCCAGGGCGAGGGCGGTCACACCGGCCACGGTGATTCCGGCCAGCCGCCGGGTCAGGGGTGTGGTCATGCCACCAACCATGCCCGGTATTGACAATCATTGTCAACAACGCATGGGTCGTCGCCGATGCCCCTCCTACCGTCGCCCTCACCGGCTTCGCGCCGGTACGACCGCAACGACGTCGCATCCGAAGGACTCCCATGCCCACCGGAAGCGGAGGCAGCCGTGCCCGGGTTGACCAAGATCACCGGATCCGTGGCCACCTACGGGGCCGTCCACGGTGCTAAGGTCGGCGCAAAGCGACAGGGGAGCCCCCACGGGCTGAGAGTGCGACATCGCAGACCCTCGAACCTGATCCGGTTAGTACCGGTGTAGGAAGTCGAAAACCCTCACTCTCCCTGTCTGTGCCCACATCGACCAGGGAGGTCAGACAATGACGACGAGATCCGCCGGAAACCGGTGGCGCACGGTGGACATCGTGGTGGCGGCGGTGCTGGCCGTCGCCTTCGGTGTCGTCTTCTGGGCCTGGGGCTTCGTGTGGGAGAGCATCGAGGTCGCCCTGGCGTTCTATCCCCCGCTGAAGGCGCTGGTCTACGGCCTTTGGCTGATGCCGGCGGTCCTGGCGCCGCTGATCCTGCGCAAACCCGGCGCGGCCGTCTTCACCGAAGGGCTCGCGGCGACCATCTCCGCGCTGCTGGGCGCCTTCTGGGGCCTGGCGACGGTGTGGCAGGGACTCGCGCAGGGCCTCGCCGGGGAGGTGGCGTTCCTCGCCGGCGGTTACCGCCGCTGGAACCTGGTCACCGCCCTGTTCGGCGGCCTCCTCACCGGTCTCACCGCCACCATCTGGGACTGTGTCGTCTACTACCCCACCCTCTCGTTCACCGCGTTCCAACTCCCGTTCGTACTGATCGGCACCGCCTCGTGTGTGCTGATCGCGGGACTCGGCTCCCACCTGCTGACCTCGGCGCTGGCGAACACCGGTGTCCTCGACCGGTTCGGCGCCGGCCGGGACCGGATGGCCGTCTGAGTCGTCGTGGCGAAGGTCGAACTACGCGGCTTCGGCTGGCGGCACGCCGGCCGGCGGCGTCCGGCCGTGTCCGGCGTCGACCTGCGCATCGACTCCGGCGAACGGGTGTTGCTGCTGGGCGCCTCCGGGTCCGGCAAGAGCACCCTGTTGACCGCGATGGCCGGTCTGCTCCCCGACGACTCCGGGGAGCAGACCGGCCACGTCACCGTCGACGGCCGGGCCGCGCGTGACGCGCGCGACCGGATCGGCGTGGTGTTCCAGGATCCGCAGACGCAACTCGTCATGGCGCGCGCGGGTGACGACGTGGCCTTCGGCCTGGAGAACCGCGGAGCCGACCCCGCGGGCATCCCGGCCGCGGTCCGGCGCGCACTGGACACCGTGGGCTTCCCGTATCCCGCCGACCGCGCGACACACGCGCTGTCCGGTGGGGAACAGCAGCGCCTGGTCCTGGCGGGGGCCATCGCCACCGGCCCCCGCCTTCTCCTGTTGGACGAACCGACCGCCAACCTCGACCCCGCCGGCGCGGCGCTGGTCCGGGAGGCGATCTCCGGTGTGCTGACGGAGAATCCCGACACGACGATGGTCCTGGTCGAACACCGGGTCGCCGAGGCGCTTCCACTCGTCGACCGGGTGGTGGTGCTGGGCGCCGACGGAGGTGTACTGGCCGACGGACCCGCCGCCGAGGTGCTGCACCGGCACGGCGAACGGCTCGCCGCCCAAGGGGTGTGGGTGCCGGGCACCCCCGTCGACCGGCCCCGGCGAAGCCCCGGCACCGGCCCCGCACTCGTGACGGCGCAACGGGTCGGGCTGCGTCACCCCGACGCCGACCGGGCGGCACTGGCACCGACCGATCTGCGGATCCACGCCGCCGAACTCGTCGCCGTCACCGGCGCGAACGGCTCCGGCAAGAGCACCCTGGCGCGCCTGGTGGGCGGGCTGTCCACACCCGGCACCGGCGCGGTGTACTCCACCGGAGACCGCCGTCCGCTGCACCGGTGGCGGGCCGCACCACTGGCGGCCCGGATCGGTTCGGTGTTCCAGAACCCGGAACACCAGTTCGTCACCTCGCGGGTCCGCGACGAGTTGAACCTGCGCCCACGACGTCACGCCGACCCGCCCGCCCGGATCGCCGCCCGCACCACCGAACTACTGGAACGGCTCCGGTTGGAACACCTGGCGGAGGCGAACCCGTTCAGTCTGTCCGGAGGTGAGGCGCGGCGGCTGTCGGTCGCCACCGCACTCGCCACCGCACCGGCCGTGCTGGTGTTCGACGAGCCGACGTTCGGCCAGGACCGCCGCACCTGGCGGGAACTGACCGACCTCATCGCCGGGCTGCGCGACTCGGGCACCGGCATCCTGGTCGTCAGTCACGACACCGACTTCGTCACCGCGGTCGCCGACCGCCGGTTGTCCATGGTGGAGGGGGAACTGTGCTCGGCCTGACTCCCGTCGCGGATCCCGGGGCGTTCATCGCCCGCCGCAACCCGGTGGTGAAACTCGCCGTGGCGACACTGCTGTCCCTCACCGTGCTGTCCTCACTGGATCCGTTGACCCCCGCGCTGGTCCTGCTGCCGGTCCTCGCGCTGCTCCCCCTCACCGGCGTGAGGGTTGGGCGGTTCGCCCACCGGTTGCGGTTCCTGGTCCCGGCGGCGGCCGCGGTGGTGGTGATGAGCGCGGTCTTCGCGGCGGACAAGACCGGCCGCACGCTCGTGGAGTTCGGGCCGGTCCTGGTGACCGCCTCCTCGCTGGAGACCGGTGCCGCCCTGGGACTGCGGGTGGCGGCGGTGGCGGTGCCCGGGGTGCTGATCATGGCCACGACCGACCCCACCGAGCTGGCGGACTCACTGGTACGGCAGTTGCGTGTCTCGGACCGGTTCGCGATCGGCGCCCTGGCGGCCCTGCGGCTCATGCCGTTGCTGGCCGAGGAGTGGCACATGATCCGCATGGCGCGGCGGGCACGGGGAATGGACTCCGGTGGCAACCCGGTGACCGGTGCGCGGTTGTTCGCGTCCACGACGTTCGGCCTGCTGGTGGCGGCGATCCGCAAGGGCACCCGATTGGCGACGGCGATGGACGCCCGGGGGTTCGACTCCGGTGTCCCGCGCACCGGTGTCCGCCGGGTGCGCGTCGACGCCGCCGACCGCTGGATGCTGGCCGGGGTCGCCGCCGGTTGCGCGGTGGTGCTGTGGACGTCGATCGGCCTGGGCGTCTACCGGCCACTGTGGTGAGACGGGCGCCCGGCAGGGCGCCCGTCCGTCACCGCTACTCGGGCCACACGTCCGTCAGGCACGACGTGGGAAGGTACAGATCGAACCGCTCGTAGTCGGTGATGACCATCCAGACCTCGTACCCGTCGGCTCCGCACAGCGAGTGGGCTCCGCCCATGGTCACCGCGCCGCACCGGAACCGTTCACCCCGCGAGGCGGTGAACAGCACCTGCGCGGTGGGTTCCGGCGCGGTCCTCACGTCGGCGGTCGCCTCGTCGACCTCGACGTGCCGCGTCTCGCACACCGCGCCGTCGTCGGAGTCCGCGGTACCGGCCGACCAGGCGGGTCCCGTCGTGGCCGTCAGCGCCACCGCGACCCCGATCGCCGCGGCACGGAGCGTCCGGCCGGCGCGGGGCGACCGGTTCGTCGGCCGCCGGGAACCCGGCGGCCCCGTCACGGGACGGCGGGTCTCCCGGCCACCGGGACGGTCCCCGTCCCGGATCCTGCGGCGTTGACCGGATCCGCCTCCGCAACCGTCGGCCGTGCCGCGACGCCGCGGCGTCGCTCCACCGCTCCCCGGGACACGGCCCTCGATGCCACGTGTGTTCATGTCTTCCCCCTCTCGACGGCGGCTCCCCAGCCGCCCGCCGAGCAGGTTAGAACCCCCTGTCAACACTCCGTGCCGACGAGGCGACTCCGAGTGTCCGGAAGGGGCTCAACCGGTGGGCTCGGTCTCCACCACGGGGTTGGGGATCGCGCCACCGTACCGCCGGTCCCGGGAGGCGTACATCTCGCAGGCGCGCCACAGGTGACGCCGGTCGAAGTCCGGCCAGAGCACGTCCATGAACACCAGTTCCGCGTAGGTCGCCTGCCAGGCGAGGAAGTTGGAGGTGCGCTGCTCACCCGAACACCTCAGGAACAGGTCCACATCGGGCAGTCCGGGGTTGTACAGGTACTTCGCGAAGGTCTTCTCGGTCAACTTGTCGGGATTGATCCGCCCCGCCACCGCGTCACGGGCGATGGCCGCCGCCGCGTCGGTGATCTCGGCCCGGCCGCCGTAGTTGACACAGAACTGGAGGGTGATCACGTCGTTGTTCCGCGACATCTCCTCGGCGACCAGCAGCTCCTTCAACACGCTGCGCCACAGTTTGGGCCGCCGGCCCGCCCATCTGATCCGCACTCCCATGGCCGACAGTTCGTCCCGCCGCCGGTGGATGACGTCCCGGTTGAAACCCATGAGCCAACGCACCTCGTCGGGCGACCGGCGCCAGTTCTCGGTCGAGAAGGCGTACGCCGAGACGGTCTTGACGCCGAGCTCTATCGCGCCCTCGATGACGTCGAACAGTGAGGACTCACCCTGCTCGTGACCGAAGGTGCGCGGTTTCCCACGCTGTTTGGCCCACCGGCCGTTACCGTCCATCACCAGCGCGACGTGCCGGGGGACCAGGTCTCGGGGGATCGCGGGCGGACGCGCGCCCGACGGGTGGGGGGACGGGGGACGGAAACGGCTCAACGCTTCTCCACGCTTTCGGCGACGGGTGCCGCGACCGGACGGAGTTCGGTGCGCTGCACGTAGGACAACGAACGCACCGATCGTTCCAGATGCCATTGGAGGTGCGCGGCGACCAGGCCGCTGGCCTCGTTGCGGGCCTGCTGCGCGGTGGCGGTGGCGGTCCGCCAGTCGCCGGAGGTCAAGGCGCGCATGAGGGAGAACGCCTCCGGTGACGGGTGGGTGGAGCCGGCCGGACGGCAGTTCCGGCACACGCAGCCCCCGGCGGCGACCGAGAACGCCCGGTGCTCCCCGGGCAGGCCGCACACCGCGCACTCGGTCAGCGCCGGGGCCCATCCCGACACCCGCATCGACCGCAGCAGGTAGGCGTCCAGTACCAGCGGCGGCGGATACGCGCCGTCGGCCAGGGCGCGGAACGCACCCAGCGTCAGTTGGAACACCCGCAACGACGGTTCGTGGTCCTCCGGGGTGAGCCGTTCGGCCGTCTCGCTGATGGCGCACGCGGCCGTGTAGCGCTGGTAGTCCTCGGCGATGCGCCTGCCGTAAAGGTCTACCCCGACCACCTGGGTGACGGTGTGCAGGTTGCGTCCCTCGATGAGCTGGAGGTCGACGTGCCCGAACGGCGACAGGCGGGCACCGAACTTGGAGCTGGTGCGGCGGACGCCCTTGGCGACCGCCCGCATACGCCCGGACCGCCGCCCGAACAACGACACTATGTGGTCGGCCTCGCCGAGTTTGTAGGTACGCAGCACCAGGGCGTCGTCTCTGAAGAACCTCCGCTGCATACCCGCCACCCTCCCATTCTGCCCGCCTCCCCCGACACCGCCCATCCCCCACCCGAACGGGGCCGGAGCAGGGCGGGGCCGGATACTTTTGTGTAATGGCGACCCCTACGGCTCGCCTCATTACATTTTCCTACGTGTACTGATACACTTTCATCTGTGAAAGATGTCACAGCCCGATCGATCCTGAGGCCCGAGGACGAAGTCGCCCTGGAACAGGTGAGTCACCTCATCGGGTATCCCGCAAACACGGTCCTCATCCGGCAAGGGGACGACAGCGACTTCGTCCTGTACCTCAGGCAGGGTTTCGTCAAGGCTGTACGACCGGATCCTTCGCAGACCACCCCGGAGCGGGCGGTTCCACGGATCGTCGGCCTGACGGGACCACGGGGCGTCGTGGGCGAGATGGCCGTGATCACCGAGGCGAAGCGCACGGCCGACATCGTCGCTGTCACGGACGTCGAGGCACTGTACATCCCCGGGTCGGTGTGGCTCGAATTCCTCGACCAGAACCCCCGCGTCGTCCTGTCGTTGTACCGGAACGCCGAGAGGCAGCGCGCGGCACTGACCGACAGACGTGTCGAATCGGCACTGAGCACGGATCAACGGATCGCCAAGGCACTCCTGGAACTGAAGGCGTCCGGCATGGGGGTCGACGACTCCGGCGGCCTGCGGTTCCAGAACATCGGCCAGCTCGACATCGCCGGCCTTGCCGGAATGTCGAGGGAATCCGTCGCACAGAGCCTGAAACGGTTCAAAGCCCGGCAGATCGTCGAGACGGGACGGCGGCTGCTCATCATCAGAGATCTCGATGCGGTCCAGAACATCGCCGCGCTCGAGATGAGGTCGTCGGCGTGACACTGACGGGAGGCCGCGATGTTAAGGAATCTACCCCCCTATTTGCAGCTCCTCGCCATAGCCGGGCCGATCACCGCCGTGATCGTACGATCCTGGCTACGGCATCGGGCCACGATCATCCGGGCACGCATCGAATACGAGACGACTGTGGCCCGCGAGAAGGCGCGCTCCGAACGCCTGAGGTATTCGCTTCAGGACACGGACCCGAGGAACCGCCCTCAGGTCCTGAAGGCCTATCGCAGCGGACAGCCCCCGACGCCTCCGGCGCCGACGGAGCCGGACACTACACCCCGATGACCTTCCGGATGCTGCTGGAGATCTTCGACGATCTCGGACTGTGCAGGGACCATTTCGTCATCTTCGGCAGCGCGCCGATGTTGCTGTACGGGCTTAAGACCACCATCAACGATCTCGATGTGGTCGCCCGCGGTTCCGCCTGGACCCAAGCACAACTGCGGTTCGGTGATCCGAGGGACCAGTTCGCATCGACGCACGGCACCCATAAGATCTTGCGGTTCTGGGGCGATTTCATCGAGGTCTCCGATGGCTGGACCTCACCCGCGTGGGATACCCGACGGATCGACGACATGATCGACGATTCGACCATAGTAGAGGGCTATAGATTCGCCAAACTGCACCATGTGCTGGACTACAAGTGTCACTTGAATCGAACGAAGGACCAAGAGGACATCGACCTGATTCGGTGCGCGCTGTCCCGTTCAGGCGCGGAACACCCGACACCGCACATCTCCGACTTCGACGCCGCCGCAAGGCGCTGGATCGTGGCCGGGTCTCGAGGGAGTCATCGGGGGGCGGGGGTCAGAGTGGGGCCGGACACCGGTGAGCTTGTCGGGGTTGACCTGGGCCCGTAGCCGATGCCCGCCGCCACCGGCTCTCGGAATCCGGTAGGTGACGGCGGCGTACCCCGGCGCGTGCTCGGGTGCGGCGGGCGAGCCGGATGGTCGTCATCATCCCGGTGTATCCGGCTCCGACGACCACGACGCGGGTCCGGTCCTTCACGGTGCCCTCCAGTAGGTGGTCCGTGCGCTGACCCCCATGGGACAAGACGGGAGACGTGACGCGGTCGAGGACGCGCGCCGCATCGCCCACCGGCCCGGCGGGAATTCCAGGGATTGACATATCTGATTAGATTGTTTACCGTTCGGTGAACGCCCCTCCCGACGTCGCCGGCCTCCGCCGACCGACCCCGGCCCGCATCCGACCGGAGCAGTCATGAAACGGCCCCTCCTCCTCATCACCATGGCGGCCCTCGCCCTGATCGCCGGCGTCCTCACACCCGGAGTCGCCCACGCCGCCAACCGACTGGACAACCCCGGGTTCGAGACCGGCGACCTGACCGGCTGGGACTGCGGCACCGCCGGCACCGTCGTCACCACGCCCGTCCACGACGGCGGCCACGCCCTGGCAGCCACCGCGACCGCCACGAGCCACGCCGGCTGCCGACAGACCGTCCCGGTACAACCCGGCACCGCCTACACCCTCTCGGCATGGGTGAGAGGCGCACCGGTCTACCTCGGAGTCACCGGAGGCGCGTCGACGTGGACGAACTCGCCCCAGTCCTTCACCGCGCTCACCGTCACGTTCACCACCGGCGCCACCCAGACGAGCGCGGAGGTCTACCTGCACGGCTGGTACGGCGCGGGCACCTACCACGCCGACGACGTCGTACTCGACGGTCCCGACGGCGGCCCACAGGAACCGGGGGTCCCGCGTGCCCCCGGAACACCGACCGTCCACGAGGTCACCGACTCCGGCCTGACCCTGCGGTGGAGCCCGGTCCAGGGCGAGGTCACCGGGTACCGCGTCCACGAGGGCGACACCCTGGTGGCGACCGTCCCCGGAACGTCCGTCGCCCTCACCGGACTCGCCGCCTGCACCAGCCACACCTACCGGGTCACCGCGTACAACGACGCCGGGAAATCCGCCCGGTCCGCCCCCGTCACCGCCACCACGCTCGGCTGCGCCGACACCGGCATCCCCCGCCACGCGCTGATCGGCTACCTGCACAGCAGCTTCGCCAACGGATCGGGTTACGTGCCGATGTCCGAGGTGCCCGCCGAGTGGGACATCGTCAACCTCGCGTTCGGGGAACCCACCACGCCGACCTCCGGAGACATCCGGTTCCAGCTCTGCCCGGTGTCCGAATGCCCCGGCGTGGAGACCGAGGCGGAGTTCACCGCCGCGATCGCCGCACGACAGGCACAGGGCAAGAAGGTGCTGATCTCCATCGGCGGCGCCAACGGCCAGGTCCAACTCACCACCACCGCCGCCCGCGACAAGTTCGTCCAGTCCGTCTCCGCCATCATCGACCGGTACGGACTCGACGGCCTCGACATCGACTTCGAGGGCCACTCGCTGTACCTGAACCCCGGCGACACCGACTTCCGCAACCCCACGACACCGGTCGTCGTGAACCTCATCTCGGCGCTGCGCACCCTGAAGAACCGGTACGGCGACGACTTCGTCCTCACCATGGCACCGGAGACGTTCTTCGTCCAGGTGGGCCACCAGTTCTACGGTGGCACCGGAACCGGCGACAACCGCACCGGCGCGTACCTGCCGGTCATACACGCCATGCGCGACGCCCTGAACGTCCTTCAGGTCCAGCACTACAACTCCGGCCCCGTCATGGGCCTGGACGGCCGGTGGCACACAATGGGTGGAGCCGACTTCCACATCGCCATGGCCGACATGGTCAAGGCCGGTTTCACCGTCGCCAACACCGGCCACACCTTCCCCGGCCTGCGCGAGGACCAGATCGCGGTCGGCCTCCCCGCCGCCGTGAGCGCCGGAAACGGCCACACCCCGCCCGCCCAGGTGCATCAGGCCCTCGACTGCCTCGTCAAGGGGACGAACTGCGGCGGTTACACACTCCGGGGCGGCACGTCACCGGCGTTGCGAGGGCTGATGACCTGGTCCATCAACTGGGACCGCTACTACGGCTGGGAGTTCCAGAACAGCCACCGCCCCTACCTCGACTCGCTGCCCTGACCAGACCGGCGGACCGGGCCGGATCAATCGGTGTAACCGGACAACCGGTGCCGGGTCTCGGCGGCGATGCGCCGCTGCGAATCGGTCGGCCATCGTCCGTCGCGGAGCAGTCGGCTCACGAGCTCCAACATGGGCGCCGGAACCGCCAACCGGTCCGCCGGTCCCTCCTTAACCGGCCGGCCCGGCGGATCGGCGGCCTCGACCGGCACCGTCACCGACGGATCGGGGCCGCCCGGCTGCTCGGGGATCAGGTAGCGGCGCAACGCGATCAGGATGGCGCGTTCGCTGTCGGCGACGCGGCGCCGCCGCCACGTCGGACAGTCGGTCAACCGGCTGTGCGCGGCACACCACGCCAGGTCCGCGCACTCGGCGGCCTCCACGAGGTGTGACCGCACGGCCGCCTCGACGCCGTCGATCATGATCAGTTCGGCGGTGGCCGTCGCGGCCATGACCGACACCAGCCGGTCGAGTCCCGCCGGGACCCGGGCGCACTGCGCCAACACCCTCGCCGTGAGCGCCGCCTCCTCGACGGCGCAGGCGACCCGATCGGCCAGTTCCGCGAACCGGTCCGGCCAGTAGTCCTCCCCCGTCGCGTGGGGCTCGATGCAGGCGCTCGGGATGGACGGTTCGAGCCGCGTGGCGTCGGCCACGATCCGCAGCGACACCGCGGTGATCTGCCGTCGCAGCACCGAGGGTTCGTCACCGGCGGACTCGTCCGACGACGGCGGATACAGCACCCGGTCCAGTACGGACAACGCCGACGAGCCCCGCCGCAACTCGTCCAGAGCGGGCAGTTCCATCGGCCGCCCCGACGGGTCACCATCCACTACGGACTCCATCGGTCGGTCGGCACCTCGTCGCGAATCTCCCATGCCCAGCACCATGCAAGGATGCCTCAGCCCCGCCACGCCGTCCCCGCGCGCCCGCCGGGACACGGCGGGGTGACGGTCAGAAACCCAGGCGCTGCAGGTACTTCGGGTTGCGCTGCCAGTCCTTCGCCACCCGCACGTGCAGGTCGAGATACACCCGGGCACCCAGCAGCTTGGCGATCTCCTTGCGCGCCCGCGTACCCACCACCCGCAGCCGCGCACCGCCCTTGCCGATCACGATGGCCTTCTGGGAGGAACGCTCCACATAGATCTCGGCGAAGACCTTCTTGCGGGGGCCGTCCTCGGTCTCCTCGTCCTGGATGTCCTCGATGAGCACCGCGATCGAGTGCGGCAACTCCTCACGCACGCCTTCGAGCGCCGCCTCACGCACCAGTTCGGCGATCATCACCCGTTCCGGTTCGTCGGAGATCATGTCGTCCGGGTACAACTGCGGGGATTCGGGAAGATGCGAGGACAGCACCTCGACCAGGGTGTCCAACTGCTCCCCCGCCACCGCGCTGACCGGAACGATGTCGGCGAAGTCGCCCATCTCGTTCACCGCCGTCAACTGCCGCACCAGGGTCGCGCGGTTCACCAGGTCGGTCTTGGTGACCACCGCGACCACCTTGGCCTTGAGCCCGGCGATCTCGCGGGAGATGAACCGGTCGCCCGGTCCCAGCTTCTCGTCGGCCGGTATGCACAGGCCGATGACGTCCACCTCGCTCCAGGTCTGGCGGACCTGATCGTTCAACCGCTCACCCAGGAGGGTCCGGGGGCGGTGGAAACCGGGGGTGTCGACCAGGATCAACTGCGAATCGGGCCGGTGGAGGATTCCCCGGACCACGTGCCGCGTCGTCTGCGGTCGGTTCGAGGTGATGGCGATCTTGGAGCCGATGATGGCGTTCGTCAGCGTGGACTTACCGGCGTTGGGCCGCCCCACGAAGCACGCGAACCCGGCACGGTAGGGCGCTGAAGTCTCATCCATACGCCCATTGTCCCCGTCCGTCGAACCCGTCACCCGCTCACCTGGGAAATCCCGTCCCCCGTCACCTGGTATACCGGCGCGGTGGCCGTCACGTCCCGCACCGCCGCCAGGCCCGCCTCGTCGGCGCCGTCCTCGGCGACGACCGCCGCCGCCTCCAACGCCTCCGCGCCCGCGCCGACGGCCTGCGCCACCGCGAGCTGCAGCGCCGTCAGTCGCAGGCTCGGCAACCGCACCGAGGCCGCCGCGTAGGTGCGGCCGTCGTCGTCGCGTACCGCCGCGCCCTGGGGGGCGCCGATCCGCGCGGCTGCGGACCTGGCCAGGGTCACCAGCTTCTCGTCCTCCGCCGTCAGCTCCATCAGCCGTCCCTTCCGTTGTCGGTTTCCTCCACCGTCACCGCCGGCTCCAGTCGCCGCACGAGGACGGTGTCGATGCGGTTGCGCCTGCCTGCGGTGCCCTCGGCGGTCAGCTCCAGACCGTGCACGACCGCCCGCGCGCCCGGGATCGGCACCTTGCCGAGGGTCTGCGCCATGAGGCCCGCCACCGTCTCCACGTCGCCCTCGGGGATCTCGACGTCGCACAGTTCCGCCAGGTCCTCCAGTGACAGCCGTGCGGTGACCCGCGCCGAACCGTCCGGCAGTTCCTCCACGTGCGGCCGCTCCACGTCGTACTCGTCGGTGATCTCGCCGACGATCTCCTCCAGGATGTCCTCGATCGTGACCAGTCCGGCCGTACCGCCGTACTCGTCGACCACGATCGCGATGTGGATGCGGGCGGCCTGCATCTCCCGCAGCAGGTCGTCCACCGGTTTCGACTCCGGGACGAACGCGGCGTGGCGCATGACGTCCGCCACCGGGGGGTCGTCGCCGCCGCGGGTGCGGCGTATCAGGTCCTTGAGGTACACCACGCCCTGCACGTCGTCGATGTCCTCACCGATCACCGGTATGCGGGAGAACCCGGAACGGAGTGCCAGGGTCAGCGCCTGCCCGGCGCCCTTGCCCGACTCGATCCACACCATCTCGGTGCGGGGGACCATCACCTCGCGCACCGTCGTGTCGCCGAGCGCGAACACCGAGTGGATCATCTCGCGTTCGCCGTGTTCCACCTCGCCGCGCTGCTCGGCGATGTCGACCAGTTCCCGCAGTTCGGTCTGGGTGGCGAACGGCCCCTCCCGGAAGCCCCTCCCGGGGGTCACGGCGTTGCCGACCAGGATCAGCAGCCTGGTCAACGGGGCCAGGGCGGTGCCCAGCCAGCGCACCACCCCGGCACTGGCCAGCGCCACGGGGTAGGCGTGCTGCCGGCCCACGGTGCGCGGGCCGACACCGATGATGACGAAGCTGACCAGGGTCATCACCCCGGCCGTGGTGAGCGACGCCGGCCAGTCCGCGCCCCAGGCGCCGAAGGTGGTCACCGCGACCAGGACGGTCGCGGTGAGCTCGCACACCAGCCGCAGCAGGATGAGCAGGTTCACGTACCTGGGGAGATCGGTGAGGATGTGCTGGAGGGACGCCGCCCCGCGCGCCTCGTCGCGGACCAGTTCGGCGGCACGGGCCGGGGAGATCCGGGATATCGCGGCGTCGGTCATGGCGGCCAGCCCGGCGAACACCACCAGGGCGGCGGCGATGCCGAGCAGGGCTTGAGAAGACATGGCTCGCTAAGTGGTCCGTTCTCCCCGCCAAGTGTCCAGAAGCGACTTCTGAAGGCCGAACATCTGTTTGGCCTCGTCGGGTTCGGCGTGGTCGTATCCGAGGATGTGAAGCACCCCGTGCACGGTGAGCATCTCCAGCTCGTCGGCGGTGGTGTGTCCCGCCGTCTCCGCCTGTCTGGCGGCCACGGTGGGGCACAGCACGACGTCGCCGAGCATGGTCTCCCCCACCGGCTCCTCGTCGTTGGAGGGTCCCCGCCCCACCGACAACTCGTCCATGGGGAACGACAGGACGTCGGTCGGACCGTCGGAACCCATCCACCGCCGGTTCAGTTCGGTCATGTACGGCTCGTCGACGACGAGAATCGACAGGTCGGCCATCGGGTGGACCCCGAGCCGGCCGAGCGCGTGCCGGGCGACACCGCAGATCGCGTCGGTGTCCACCGTGACGCCGGACTCGTTCGATATCTCAATTGACACGGTGTGTCGAATACCCCTCGTAAGCGTCGCCGAGACGGTTTCCGGCCACCCCGGTCCCCGTCGCCCTGTTCACCGCGTTGTCCGGCGTCCCACTTGGCGTAGGCGTCGACGATGTCGGCCACCAGCTGGTGCCGCACGACGTCGCCGCTGCCGAGCTGGGCGAAGTGCAGGTCGTCGACGCCCTCCAGGATCTGCCGGACGATGCGCAGGCCACTGGTCGCGCCGCCGGGCAGGTCGACCTGTGTGACGTCACCGGTGACGACGACCTTCGACCCGAAGCCGAGCCGGGTCAGGAACATCTTCATCTGCTCGGCGGTGGTGTTCTGGGCCTCGTCGAGGATGATGAACGCGTCGTTCAGCGTCCGGCCGCGCATATAGGCCAATGGAGCTACTTCGATGGTTCCCGACTCGATGAGGCGGGGGATCGAGTCCGGGTCGATCATGTCGTGCAACGCGTCGTACAGCGGTCGCAGATAGGGGTCGATCTTCTCGAACAGGGTCCCCGGAAGGTAACCGAGCCGCTCACCGGCCTCCACGGCCGGACGGGTCAGGATGATCCGGTTGATCTGCTTCGCCTGAAGCGCCTGGACCGCCTTGGCCATGGCCAGGTACGTCTTACCGGTACCGGCGGGGCCGATACCGAAGACGATCGTGTGGTTGTCGATCGCGTCGACGTAACGCTTCTGGCCGATGGTCTTGGGCCGGATACCGCGGCCACGACGGGAGACGATGTTCTGGGTGAGCATGTCCGAGGCGCTGGTCTCGTCGCCGGAGGCGAGGATCCCCGCGGTACGCCGGACGGTGTCCACACTGATCTCCTCACCCCGGTTGATGAGCGCGATCAGCTCGTAGAACAACCGCTCACCCTCGGCGATGTCCTTGGGGGCACCGGTGAGGGTGATCGTGTCGCCCCGCACGTGCACGTCGGCGCGGACGCTGCGTTCGATGAACCGCAGGTTCTCGTCGGCCGAGCCGAGCAGGCTGACCATCGTCCGCGGATCGCCGACTGTGATCTTGGCTTGTGGCCGGGCGGACCCGGCGGAAGACGATGCGTCAGACATAGGCATGGCCCGAAGGCCGTTCGCCACCCGCTCTCACCATTCCGTGCCGCGACCGGTGCCACGGCGTGTGCGGCAATGTTATAGCCATCCGGCCCACATCGGTAAGCAGGTTTAGGACGACGCCTGGTCGGCGAGCATGCGGAGTCCGTCGACGATGCCACGGGTGAGGTCGCCCCCACCGAACGCCGCCGTCATCGACAGCGCCGCCAGGGCCGCGTTGCGGTCGGGGATACGCTTGGCGACGTTCTCGCCGGTCACGATCTCCAACTTGCGCTGCTCGGGCGACACCGCGATCAGGACGCTGTCGGCGGGAACCGGCAACCGGTCGTGCAGGCCCCGGGCCGCACCGGCGGTGGGTTCGTGCAGCGGGCCGACGTAGACGCTGAATGTCAGGCCGGTGCGGCGGTCGGCGGCGGTCAGCGCCTCGTCGATGCGCAGGAGCTGACGTACGTTGAACGGTCCGTCGAGGACGTCCCCCTCGACGGCCTCGGGGACACCCGCGGGCTTGACCGCGACCTCACCAGTTGCCACTTGCGCCTCCCTTTACTCCGGCGCGCGGTGCGGACGCCGAGCTCTCCAGTGCCTTGGGACCTTCACCGGCCTCGGAGGCCGCGACGTACTCGGCGGCACCCGCGATGGACACGTCGCCGGGGCGGGCCAGGAACCACACCGGGGCGAACTCGTAGTCGCGGCCGGGGCGGTACCGCTTGTTGCGGCCTCCACTGGTGCCGTACACCAGTCCGGTAATCACGGCGATAACCGCGAGGGGTGCGCCGACGAATATCAGCAGCGTTTCCAGAACCGTCATGTCCGCCTTCATCGGTCGATTGGGTTCGTCACCGGCGGCGGCGGGCCGGCCCGGCGTCGTCGCCGATGAGCCGCCTGGCGTCGCCGTCGCGGACCGAGGAGCCCGGTCCGGCCGTGCCGTCGCAGACATGCAGGCTACCGAACCGCCTCGGCCGCCACGGCGGGATGCCGCGCGCCTGTTAACGGGGTTACGTTATCCGAGGCCGCGTCCCGGGGCGCCGACAGGTCGGCGTCACCCTCGGGCGGGTCGCGTGGACGGGACGCGGGCCACCGGCGAGTCCCGGGGCGGGCATCATGGGGTCATGTTCGACGACATCCACGCCGAGGCGGACCCGACCGTGTGGGACGCGGCCGATCCGCTCGCCGGCTTCCGCGCCCGGTTCAGCCTCGACAACGCGGGCGTGATCTACCTGGACGGGAACTCGCTGGGCAGACCGCCCCGGTCGGTGCAGGCGGCGATGCGCGACATCATCGACGGCCAGTGGCCGCACTCGCTCATCAAGGGCTGGGACCACTGGATCGACCTGCCCGCACGTGCCGGTGACCGGCTCGCCGGGGCGGCCCTGGGCGCCCGGCCGGGCGAGGTGCTGGTGTCGGACTCCACGAGCGTCAACCTCTACAAACTGGCGGCGGCGGCGCTGGCGGCGGCCCCGCCCGGCCGCCGGGTCATCGTCACCGACGACGACAACTTCCCCACCGACCGGTACGTGCTCCAGGGGGTGGCCGAGCAGTACGGCGGCGAACTGCGGACGGTGGAGACCGACATCGACACGGGCGTGGACCCGCAGGCGGTGGCCGAAGCGGTGGGAGGTGACACCGCGCTGGTGAGCCTGTCGCATGTGGCCTACCGGTCGGGTGCGCTCGCGGACATGACGGAGATCACCGACGTGGCCCACGACGCCGGGGCGCTGGTGCTGTGGGACCTGTGCCATTCGGTCGGGTCGGTGGACGTGGCGCTGCGGGACTGCGACGTGGACCTGGCGGTGGGCTGCACCTACAAACACGTCAACGCGGGACCGGGCGCCCCGGCGTTCCTGTACGTCCGCGAGGACCTGCACGACAGGCTGCGGCAACCGATCTGGGGCTGGTTCTCGCAGGCCGACCAGTTCGACATGGACGCCGGGTACCGGCCCCAGACGGGCGTGGGCCGGTTCGCGGTGGGAACACCCGGAGTCGTCGGAGTGGCGGGGGTACTGGCGGCGACCGAACTCATCGCGGAGGCCGGGATGCCGGCGATCCGGGAGAAGTCGATGCGACTCGGGGAGTACGCCGCGCGCCTGGTGGCGGCCCGGCTGACACCGCTGGGGTTCACGCTGGCCTCCCCCGCCGACCCGCTCCGCCGTGGTGGGCACCTGACGGTGCGGCATCCGCAGGCGTGGCAGATCAGCCAGGCGATGCGGGAGGCGGGTGTGATCCCCGACTACCGCACCCCGGAGCGGATCCGGCTGGGATTCGCACCGCTGTACAACGGATACACCGAGGTGCGGGACGCGATCGACCGCATGGCCGAGATCGTCTCGACGGAGGCGCATGTGGCATACCCGGCGGACCCGGGCCGGGTGACCTGACGGCGCAATGGGGCCGGAGGTTCGGCTCGGGGAGCCGGCCTGCGTAACCCCGTGATCGCCCGTTCCGTCTCGACGAAGTCGGCCACCAACCGGTGCCAGACGCCGGGGCGGCGGAGCATGGCGTGTCCGTCACCGGTGACGGACATGTACCGGATGTCGACGCCTCGCGCGGCGGCGCGGCGGGCGTAAAGGCGGGAACCGCGGGGGTCGGTCATCCGGTCACGGTCACCGTGCGCGACGAGTACCCGTCGGCCGCGCAAGCCAGCCACCGGTTCACCGTCGGGAAGCCATGGCGCCAAGGCGCAGACGGCCGTCACCTGCGGCATACCGGCGGCGCGGAGTGCCGCACGGGCGCCCATGGAGTGTCCGATCAGCACGACCGGCGCACCGGGATGGCGGCGGGCGGACTCCCGGACCGCCCAGTGGGCGTCACCGACCGCCGGCAGCGCGGGTGGATTCCAGCCCCGGTAGCGGTACCGGAGCCGCCACAGGGCGACGTCACCGGCGGTGACGAGCCGCCCGAGTGCGCCGCCGAGCCAACGGACGCGCAGATAGGTCAGCCGCCACCGGGCGGCGGTGGCGTGGCTCCGCGGGGTGCCACCGTGCAAAAGGATCGCCACCAGTGCCGGTGGCGCGTCGGTCGGTGGTGACGGCACCACCTCGATGCGGGGTGCGAAGGTCTCGGCGACGGGTCGGGCCACGTCCGTGATTCGTTCTGGCGGTGGCCGCGGATTGGTCGTACGCCTCTCCAATCCCACTCGGGCACGACTCCGAATACCGGTAGCACACACCGGCCGGTAGGAGGTTCATCTCGCATGGGTGGTCATGGACGCGCGATCGCGGTCGTCGGTGCGGGCGTGTCGGGGCTGACGGCCGCGTATCTGTTGCGACGGTCGGCCGAGGTCACGGTCTTCGAGGCCTCCGACCGCTGCGGTGGTCACGCCCACACCCACGACGTCGCCGACGCCACCGGGGCACTGGCGGTCGACAGCGGGTTCCTGGTCCACAACCGGCGGAACTACCCGCTGCTGTGCCGGTTGTTCGATGAACTCGGCGTCGCCACCCAGCCGACCGAGATGAGCATGTCGGTGCGGTGCGACGGTTGCGGGCTGGAGTACTGCGGTGCCCGGGGGCCACGTGGCCTGTTCGCCTCTCCGAGGAATCTGACGTCCCGGCGGTTCCTGTCGATGCTGTGGCAGGTGCCGCGGTTTCACCGGTCGGCGCGGCGGTCGCTGGCGCGAGGCGACGGTGATGAGGAGCGCAGTGTCGGGGAGTTCCTGCGGGACGGGGGATTCGACGAGTACTTCGTACGGCATTTCGCGGTGCCGCTGGTGTCGGCGGTGTGGTCGTGCGGGCCGGGCGAGGCATTGGGCTATCCGGCGACGTACCTGTTCCGGTTCCTCTCGAACCACGGCATGCTGTCCGTCGGCGGTTCGCCGCGCTGGCGCACGGTGACGGGCGGGTCTCGCACCTATGTGGACGCGATCGTCAAGGCGTTGCCCGACGTGCGGACCCTGACGCCGGTGCGGGCGGTGCGCCGGGTCGGGGACGGGGCGGTGATCACCGACGGGGACGGTGGCGAGTCCCGCTTCGACGCCGTGGTGTTGGCCTGCCATGCAGACCAGGCCCTGGCGATGCTGGCCGACCCCACCGCCGACGAGCGGGACGTGTTGTCCCGGTTCCGGTATTCACACAATCCGACGGTGCTGCACACCGACGCGAGCCGGTTGCCCAGGTTCACCGGGGCGCGCGGTTCCTGGAACTACCACCAGGTGTCGTGCGACCCGGGTGGTTCCGCGGTCCGGGTCTCGTACCACCTCAACCGGTTGCACCGGCTTCGCGCCGCCTCCGATTTCGTGGTGACCCTGGGACCGGAGACGGTGCCCGGTTCGCACGTGCTCGCCAGGATGGACTACCGGCACCCGATCTACACGGCCGAGGCGGTACGGGCGCAGCGCCGGCTGCCCGGCCTGAACACCGCGGTGACGACGTTCGCGGGGGCGTACCACGGCTGGGGATTCCACGAGGACGGCTGCCGGTCCGGTGTGGCGGCGGCGGAACGCCTGGGGGCCACATGGTGACCACGGCGGGCCTGTACCGCACCGAGGTGCGGCACACCAGGTTCGGCCCGGTGCCGTACCGGCTGCGGCATCGCGGCTACCTGTGGTTGATAGACACCGCGGCGCCACCACGGTTGCCGTGGCCGTTGCGTCGGCTGGCGCGTTTCCCCTCCTCCGACCACGTGGGCGACCCCGGTGCGTCGCTGCGCGACAACGCGGTCGCCCGGTGCGCAGCGGCCGGAATCGACATCGGCGACGGCCGGGTGTGGATGCTGGCGAACGCCCGCGCCTGGGGGCACGTCTTCAACCCGCTGACCGTTTACTGGTGCCACGACGAGTCTGATCGGCTGCGTTGTGTGATCGCCGAGGTCCACAACACCTACGGCGATCGGCACGTCTACCTGTTGCGACCCGACGCGCGTGGCCACGCGACCACCGACAAGCGGTTCCACGTGTCGCCGTTCTTCACGGTGTCGGGCCGGTACCGCTTGCTGCTGCCGGAGCCGGGTGAACGGCTCGGCCTGGCGGTGACACTGCTACGGGACGGCGCGCCCGCGTTGACGGCGACGGTCACCGGCCGCCGGTTCGCGGTGACACCCCGGCGACTGTTCACGATGGCCGTCCGGTTCCCGTTGGAGACGTGGCGGGTCTCGGCTGCGATCCGGTTCCACGGCGTCCGGCTCTACCTGCGCGGCCTTCCCGTGACACCACGTCCGTCTCCCCCGTCTCCTCAGGAGGGTTCACAGTGACCTCAGTCGACGACCGCCTCGCCGGGCCGACCCGGTGGCCGGACCTGCACCGGGTGCCGCCGTCACGGTGGCGTGCGAAGGTCGCGGCGGCGCTGCTGCGCCGCGTCGCCGCGCGGCACCGGTTGGACGTGGTGTGTCCCGGTGCCCCACCGGGCGCCGACGACCGGCCGCGATTGATCCTGCACCGGCCGGAGCCGTTCCTACGCAGGCTGGGTGTCGGCGGCCTCATCGGTTTCGGCGAGTCCTATCAGGCGGGTGAGTGGGACAGCCCTGACCTGGTGGCGTTGCTGACCAGGTTGGCCGCGAACGCCGAGACCCTGGTGCCGCGCCCGTTCCATTCGTTGCGCCGGTTCCACGCCGCCGCGTCGCCGGCCGCCGAACGCAACACCCCGGACGGGTCACTGCGGAACGTGTCCCACCACTACGACCTGTCGAACGAACTGTTCGCGCAGTTCCTGGACGACACGATGACGTACTCCTCGGCGTGGTTCGACGGTGAGCCGCCGTCGTGGGACGGGCTCGCGGCGGCACAGCACCGCAAGATCGACCGGTTGTTGGACGCACTGCACGTGGCCTCAGGCAGCCGGGTGTTGGAGATCGGCACCGGCTGGGGCGAACTGGCGATCCGGGCGGCGGCGCGCGGCGCCGTCGTCGACAGCATCACCCTGTCCCGGCGACAACTCGGACTGGCGCGCGAGCGGATCGCCGCCGCCGGCCTGTCCGACCGGGTGACGGTACGGTTGCGCGACTACCGGGAACTGCCGGACGCACGGCGGTACGACGCCGTGGCGAGCGTCGAGATGATCGAGGCGGTGGGTCACGACTACTGGCCGGAGTACTTCGGCGTCCTGGACCGGGTGCTCGCCGAGGGAGGCCGGGTCGGCCTGCAGGCGATCACGATGCCGCACCAGCGGATGCGGGCCACCCGCCGCACGCACACCTGGATCCAGAAGTACATCTTCCCGGGCGGGTTGATCCCGTCCGAGGAGGCGGTGCGGCGGGTCGCCGCCGGGCACACCGGGCTGCGGGTCACCGACACGTTCCGCTTCGGACCGGACTACGCCGAGACGTTGCGGCTGTGGCGGGAACGCTTCGACGACCGGGCCGCACAAGTGGATCGGCTCGGTTTCGACGAGACCTTCCGGCGGACCTGGCGGCTGTACCTCGCGTACTCCGAGGCCGGTTTCCGCAGCGGCTACCTGAACGTCTGCCAGTTCGTCATGGAGAGGACGGGATCGTGAACCTCGCCGAACGGTTGCGCACACTGGTCACCCGCGTGGTGGGCACCGAACTGCCGGTCGCGTTCGAGGCGTGGGACGGCAGCCGGGCCGGCGACTCCGGTCTGCCGACACTGCGGATCACCACACCGACGGCGCTGCGGCGCCTACTGTGGCGGCCCGGCGAGTTGGGCGCCGCACAGGCGTACATCCTGGGTGAGATCGACGTGGTCGGCGACCTGGCGGAGGTGTTCCCGGCGGTGTGGCGGGCGGTCCGGTACTCCGGCGGTCGTCCCCGGGTCCGGCCACGGCACGTCGCGGCGGCACTGCGACTGGCCCTGCGGTACGGGGTGCTCGGTGCGCCGCCGCCCGCACCGGACCCGCAGGCGGTGATGACCGGGCGTCTGCACAGCCGGGACCGCGACCGGGCCGCCGTCGGGTTCCACTACGACCTGTCCAACGACTTCTACCGACTGATCCTGGATCCGCGCATGGTGTACTCCTGCGGTTACTGGACCGGCGGCGGAGGCGGGTACGGCCTGGCGGAGGCGCAGTACGACAAGCTGGAGTTGGTGTGCCGCAAGCTCGGGCTGCGCCGGGGCACCCGGATGCTCGACGTCGGGTGCGGCTGGGGCGCGCTGGCGATGCACGCCGCCGAGCATCACGGCGCGGAGGTGACGGCCGTGACGCTGTCGCTGCAGCAGTACGAGTTCGCGGTGGCCCGCGCGGAGGAACTGGGACTGTCCGATCGGATCGACTTCCGGTTGTCGGACTACCGCGACCTGGCGGGAGCCCGATACGAGGCGATCTCGACCATCGAGATGGGCGAGCACGTCGGCGGGAACGGTTATCCGGCGTTCGCGGCGCGTCTGTGGTCTCTTCTGGAACCGGGCGGCAGGTTGCTGGTGCAGCAGATGTCACGCGGGGCCGACGCGCCCGGCGGCGGCGCGTTCATCGAGTCCTACATCGCCCCCGACATGCACATGCGACCGGTCGGGCAGACGGTGGACCTGCTGGAGCGGCCCGGTCTGGAGGTCCGAGAGGTGCAGTCGTTGCGGGAGCACTACGTCACGACGGTCCGCTGCTGGCTGGAGACGCTGGAGGAGCGCTGGCGAGAGGCGGTGTCGCTGGTGGGCGAACCGACGGCCCGGGTGTGGCGGCTGTACCTGATCGGGGGCGCGTTGGCGTTCGAGGAGGGCAGGATGGGCGTGGACCAGATTCTGGCGGTCCGTCCCGACACGGACGGCCGGAGTGGGATGCCGTCGACTCCGGAGTGGACGGCGGTGGGCGCGCGGTGAACCATACCGTGTGGCAGGCGTTGGCGGTCAACGCCGCGGTGTGCCTGGCGGTGGCGTTGACGGTCGGCGTGATCGCGTTCGCGGTGGGCACCGCCCGGCAGCGGCATCGGGTGGTGGACGTGGCCTGGGGCCTGGGCTTCGCCGCGATCGCGGTGACCGGGCTGTACCTGTCGGAGGGTCATGGGGATCCGGTGCGGCGTTGGGTGGTCACCGCGGCGACGGTGGTGTGGGGCATCAGGTTGGCGGTCCACATCGGGTGGCGCAGTCGCGGCCACGGCGAGGATCCCAGGTACGAGCGGCTGCTCGCCAAGGCACCCGGTGATCGGACCTGGTATGCGCTGCGGATGGTCTACCTGCTGCAAGCCGGGCTGATCTGGTTCATCTCGCTGCCGGTGCAGGTCGCCCAGTACGACGCCTCGGACGTCGACGGATGGCTGTACGCCGGGGCGGCGGTGTGGCTGGTCGGGTTCGGTTTCGAGGCGGTGTCGGACCACCAGCTCGCCCGGTTCCGCTCCGATCCGGCGAACCGTGGCCGGGTCCTCGACTCGGGCCTGTGGCGGTACAGCCGGCACCCGAACTACTTCGGTGACGCCTGCGTGTGGTGGGGGCTGTTCCTGATCGCCGCCGGAGGTCTCCCGGGTGCGGCCACCGTGCTGTCGCCGCTGGTGATGACCTACTTCCTGGCGGCCAAGACGGGTAGACCGTTGATGGACGCCCACATGTCACGGACCAGGCCGGGTTACGCCGACTACATCCGGCGGACCAGCGGGTTCATACCGCTACCTCCTAGACGGTCCTGACCCCGACGTCTTCAGCTCGGGTGGTCATAGGACGGCCGGAACGGTCGGGCAAGCACTTGTTTTCCAACGTGCGCCCCGTCACGCGCACGTTCCGGCCGACCAAGCCGCTCATTGAGGTCATACCGGGGTCTGACGCCGAAGTGACGACCTCGCTCCGACGCGGCCGCCGGACATCCTGGGCAGACTCGGCGTGATGATCGAATCGACACGTCACTCCACACCGACCGATCCCGAGCCGCTCTCACGATTCGGCGCCCGCCTCCGGCGCGTCCTACCGGTGGACGGTCTCCCGGAGTTCCCGGGGCGCCGGGTCGCCGGGGTGTGCCTGATCGCCGGACCCCTGCTGATGGCTGCGGGCGCGTTGCTGCGAGTGGACCACTACTTCTTCTTCCCGGCGCAGCTCGCCGCGTTCGCGGAACAGCCCGTGCGGATGACCGTCGCCTACACCCTGTTCGCGATGGGGAACCTGCTGCTGTTCCCGGCGGTGACGTTGCTGGCGGTCCGGATCGCCGCGCGCAGTCCCGGTTGGGCGCTGTGGGGATGGCTGCTGACGTCGGCGGGCCTGTTCGCCCGCGCCTACCACACCGGCATGGACGACATGGCCTTCCGGATGGTCGACGCGGTGGGCGCCGAGACGGCGACCCGCCTGATGGAACAGACCTACACCGACTTCCAGATGTACTCGACGTTCAACGTGGCCTGCATGGCCGGTTGGCTCGTGCTCGCGCTGGGCGCCTGGCGCACCCGGGTGTTCGGCCCGGTCCCGGCCGTCGCCATGGCGCTCATGGTGGGGATGCCGATCGGGGTGTTGAAGGGCACGACCCCCTGGTCGCTCGTGTACCTGGCCGGATTGACGGTGGCACTGCTACCGCTGGGGGTCCGGGTACTTCGGGAGGGCCCGCGCCCGCGCGCGGCGGTCGTGTCCCGTTGGGTGGGGGTGGCCGTGGCGACCCTCGCGTTGATGACCGTGATCGGACAGCTCGGCTGACTCCGCGCACGGCAGCGGGCCCCCGCCGCGTGTCGGCGGCGGGGGCCCGGAATCCATCTCGTGGAGCGGTGGGCCTACTCGGCCGGCGGCATCAGCACGGTGTCGACGATGTACACGGTCGCGTTGGCGGTCGGCACGTTGCCGCACACCACCTTGGACTCACCGTTGACGGTGAAGTCCTCACCGGAGCCGGAGACCTCGACCTGCTCACCCTGCAACGTGGTGAACGGCCCTTCGGTGCCCAGCGCCTCGGGAGTCAGGCTCTGGCCCACCACGTGGTACGTCAACACCTGGGTGAGCATGTCCTTGTCCTCCAACAGCGCGTTGAGGTCCTCCTCCGGGATCTTGTCGAACGCGTCGTCGGTCGGCGCGAACACCGTGATGTTCTCCGCCGAGTTGAGCGTGTCACCGAGTTCCGCGGCGGTCACCGCCGCGACCAGCGTCGACAGCGCCGGGTTGTTGCTCGCGGCGGTCGCGACCGGGTCGTCGGCCATGCCGTCGAAGCTGCCCTCACCGTCCTTCGGGATCGATTCACACGCCGGGCCGAACGGGGCCGCGGCGTCCATGCCGTCGTCCTCGGCGGCGGTGGTCTCCTCCACACCGGTGTCGGTCGAGTCCTCGGCGGTGGCGTCGTCCTCGCCACCGCTACAGGCGGTCAGGACCAGGGCGAGGCCGATGGTTCCCGCCGCGGCGGCGAATCGGGTCCTGCGGTTGCTGAACATGATGTGTTTCCTCTCTGAACCTTCGTTACATCGGTCACCGCCAGTGGCGGTGGTCTATGACGCGGTGATCACCACCGAGTGCCGGCCGGTGGCGCCGTCGGGGAACGGCGGCACGCGCTCCTCGGGTTGGGTCTGCCCGGTGTTGTCGGTGGCGCGCACCTGCAGGGTGTGGCGGCCGGGGGTGATGCCGGTCCACCGCCAGCGCCACTGCCGCCAGGTGTCGGCCGAGACCACGGGTGCGAGTTCGGCGGTCTGCCAGGCGCCCTCGTCGACGCGGACCTCCACCTCGGCGATTCCCCTGTGCTGCGCCCAGGCGACTCCCGCCACGGTCGCCTCGCCGCCGCCGACGGTCGACAGGGGTTTCGGCGTGTCGATACGCGAGAACGTCTTGACGGGGGCCTCGGCCGCCCAGTCCCGCCTGACCCAGTACGGGTCGAAGTCGTCGAACGAGGACAGTTCCAACCTCACCAGCCATTTGGTGGCCGACACGTAGCCGTACAGGCCGGGCACGATCATGCGGACCGGGAAGCCGCGTTCCAGTGGCAGCGGTTCACCGTTCATGCCGACCGCGAGCATCGCGTCACGCCCGTCGCGGCAGACCGCCGTGGGGGTGCCGCAGGTCCAACCGTCGGCGGAGTGACCCACTACCTGGTCGGCGCCGGACTCGGGGCGCGCCTCATCGAGCAGGTCGGCCAGCGGAACGCCGAGCCAGGCGGCGTTGCCCGCCAGGTCCCCGCCGACCTGGTTGGACACACAGGAGAGCGTGATCTCACGTTCGATCAGGGGCCGGTCGAGCAGGTCCGCGTAGGACAGCCGCAACGGCCGCGCCACCCGTCCGCCGATCTCCAGTACGTAGTCCTCGGGATGCAGTCGCGGAATCACGAGTGCGGTGTCGACGCGGTAGAAGTCGGCCTTCGGCGTGATGTACGGAGTCAGGCCCGGAATGTCGAGACCGGTGCCGGCCGGTCCGGGTGACGCGGGTGCCGGAAGCCGGATCGCCGCACGGGCCTCGGAGACGCCGTCGCGCCCGCTCAGACCGACACCGGCCACCCCCGCTGCGCCGGCGGCGGCGAACGCGAACAACACACCGCGCCGGTCCACCCGCCGCCCCGGCGGCAGCCGGACGGAATCCTCCGGGTCGGCGTCGAGGGGACGCCGGAGCAGAAACCACAACGCGCCGGCCGCGGCCAGGGCACCGACGAGCGAGGGCAGTGCCCACCACCACTGCGCTCCCGGCCTGCCCCAGGCCGCCACCGCGCCCAACAGCCCGAACGACGCCAGCCCGATGTACCCCGGCCACGGACGACGCTGTGCGAGGAGACCGATGCCCGCCGCGATCAACACCAGCAGGACACCGATACCGATGAGCAGGGCCGCCTTGTCGGCCTCCCCGAACATCCGGATCGCGAAGTCCTTCACCGGTTCGGGTGTCACGTCGACGACCGCGGCGCCCACCGCCACGACCGGCGACGTGGCGCGGCCGGTGGCCAGTGCCACCAGGCTCCCGGTGGCGACGGCGACGGCCGCGCAACCGATACCGGCCGCCGCGGCGATCCATCGTTCCCTCACACCCGGTATTCGGGGCGGGCCGCCGGGCGGATGGGTCGGATCACGGATCTTTCGGGATGTTCTCCACGAATCGACCGAGAGCCGGGCCGCGACCGCACACGTGTGCGGTCGCGGCCCGGCGGCGCGGAGCCCGTCAGTCGGTGGGCATCGCCAGGTCGGCGACCATCGGAAGGGTGGGTGTCTCGGACCCGCCGGCCGGTTCGGCCGTGACCCCCAGGACGTCGGCGCCGGAGATACCGGTGACCAACCGCATGGCGGTGTTGTGCCCGGCGGGGACCACACCCGCCGAGACCTGGCGGTCGCCGTGGACCAACCACAGTTGGTACGACTGCTCGTCGGATATCGGGGCCAGGTCGGTCAGGATCACGACCGCCTGGTCCAGTGATTCGGAGGACACCATGGACACGGTGCCGCCGCCCTCGGCGGTGCGGCGGGTGAAGTCGGCGTCGGAGGCGGTCAACACCGCCTCCATCTGCTCCTGCCGGGCCTGTTCCGCCCGCTGTTGGTCCACGCGGCCCTGCATCACCGCGAAGGTGACCAGGCTACTGACCAGGGCCATCACCACGATGGCGGCGGCGGTGACGAAGACGCGCCGCCGGCCGGCGAACCGGCGGACGGACGCGCCGTCCCGGGTCCGCCCCGCCGGCGGCCGGGCGGGGCCGGGGGCGAGTTGCCGAGTGCGGCGGACCGCCCCGAGCACCTGCGTGCGCAGTCGTTGGGGCGGGTCGACGATCGTGAAGTCGGCCAGTCGGGCGGCGGTCGCGCGCAGCTCCCGCAGTTCGAGGGCGCAGGACTCGCACTCCGCGATGTGCCGCTCGACCAGGTCGCGCTCCTCCTCGTCGAGCGCGTGCAGCGCGTAGGGCCCGATCAGTGTGTGCACCTCGGTGGTCACCGGGCCACCTCCAAGCAGTCTCGCAGCCTGATCAGGCCGTCCCGGATCCTGGTCTTGACGGTCGGCAGTGCCGCACCGAGCAGGTCACCGACCTGACGGTAGGTGTGTCCACCGTAGAAGGCGAGTGTTATCGCCTGACGCTGTATCTCGGTGAGCCGGTCCAGGCACCGCCGCACCTGGCGGTACTCCAGCCGGTCGGTGACGGTCTCGGCCACCTCGTCGTACTCCACCTCGCCGGTGGCGGCGGCCGAGCGGCGCTCCCGGTCGACCGCCGACTGTGCCGACCGGACCCGATCGACCGCCCGCCGGTGGGTCAGGGTGAGGATCCAGGTCGTCGCCGATCCCCTGGCGGGGTCGAACCGGGCGGCCTTGCGCCAGACCTCCAGGAACACCTCCTGGCAAACCTCCTCGGCCTGCGCCGGGTCACGCAGCACCCGCAGCGACAGGCCGTAGACCCTCGGCGCGACGAGGTCGTACAACCGCGCGAACGCGGCCTCGTCGCCCAGCGCCGCCTCCTTGAGATGGTCGTCCACGTCCGCGCGGACGGAGTCCGTCACCACACGCGGTCTCCGGCGTGGTGAGGACCCTGCGGCATCCCGAATCATTCCAACCCCAAACGACGACGACACTCATCCGGTATTCGTCGCGGGCCGGGCGGCGGATGGGTCGGTGTAGGGGTGAATCGGTCCGTCGCGGTGTGCCCGTGACGGACCGTCCCGACGACCTGTCAGGCGGCAGTTAACCAGACCGCCCACCGGGGGTCGGGGGTGCGGTGACCCAGCACGCACCACAGTGGGTTCTTCGGTGCCGCCGGCGGCACCTTGAGACGCCAGCCCAGCTCGGTGAGTGTGCGGTCGTTCTTCTTGTGATTGCACCGGGCGCAGGAGGCGACCACGTTCTCCCAGATGTGCGCGCCGCCGCGGCTACGCGGCATCACGTGGTCGATGGTCTCCGCGGGGCCTTCGCAGTACACGCACCGCCAGCCGTCGCGGGCGAACACCGCCCGACGGGTCAGGCTCACGTTGCGGCGCCGCGCGACCTTGACGTACCGGTTCAGCCGGACGACGGAGGGGACCGGTATGGTGTGCCGGGCACTGCGCAGGAAGCCGTCCCCGATCGTGACGGTCTCCGCCTTGTCCGACAGCAGCAGCACGGCGGCTCGCCGCACCGGAACCACACACAGCGGTTCGTAGGTCGCATTGAGCACCAGCGCGCTGTGGGAAACGCCGGTGACGGGCTGTGACAGTGTCGCGGTCATCGCGCCTCCTCGTCGTCGAACCTCCTCAAGTCTCCCCTATCACAGGCCGGATCGCACGTACGTTTAACGACCGGAATCCCGGCGGCGGTGTCGAGGGTCCCGCCGACGCGGTCCGGGTGTGGCGTCCGGCGGGGATGGGGTAGGAAAGGCGGCGTGCTGGAAGCTCTGACATCTTCACCACCGGCGTGCGCCACGGACGCGGGCACCGCCTGCCAACTGCTGTGGGACATGACGGGCCAGGCGTGGCTGGCCGAGAGCAGCGACTGGCTGCTCGTCAAGCCGATGCGCATCCTGATCATCGTCGCGGTGTGCCTGCTGGTGAGGGGGCTCGTCAACCGGGCGATCAAGCGGTTGACCCGGCCCCGCGAGCCCGGGAAGGTCCCCGCGATCCTGAAGCCGTTCCGGGAGCGGATCCCCAACCTGATGGCCGACACCGACGCCCTGGCGTTGATGGGCGACCGGCGCCGGGCACGCGCGAGCACGATCGGGTCGGTGTTGCGGAGCCTGGTGACGTGGCTGGTCTACGCGATCATGTTCATGCTCATCCTGGCGGAGTTCAACGTGAACCTGGGGCCGCTGCTGGCCAGTGCGGGTGTGGTCGGTCTCGCGATCGGCTTCGGGGCTCAGGCGCTCGTCAAGGACGTCATCTCCGGCGTCTTCATGATCATGGAGGACCAGTACGGCGTCGGCGACCTGGTGGACCTGGGCGAGGCGAGCGGCACCGTCGAGGTCGTGGGCCTGCGGGTCACGACGATCCGCGACATGCACGGCACACTGTGGTACGTCCGCAACGGCGAGATCATCCGGGTCGGGAACCGGAGCCAGAGCTGGGCGAACGTCATCCTCGACATCCCGTTGGCGTCCAACGTCGACATCGACGCCGCCGGGCGGGTCATCTCGGAGGCGGTCGAGGGCCTCGACGACGACCCCGCTTTCGGAGAGGCGGTGCTGGAGGCACCCGACGTGCAGGGCGTCGTCGACATCAACGTGGAGGCGACCGTGTTCCGGGTCGTCGTGAAGGCCGACTCCGGAAGCCAATGGGCGCTCGGCCGGGAGCTGCGGCGACGCATCAGCCACCACCTGCGGGAGGCGGGGATCGCCGACGCGATCGCCGACAGCCGGGTCTACGTCCGCAAGACGACCCAGCCGCCGCCCTGAATCGCCACACCAGGCTCGGACGGACACGGTGGGTTATCGATCAGGTCACGCGATACCAACGATTTAGCCATCCGGTCTAGCCTCGACCTCATACGATCGGGCACACTATGGGGACGCACGGACGACCTGTGCGGTATTCCACGGGAAGGACGCCCCCGCGGTGACCGAGAAACCGCAGCCCCCGCGGCCGCAGGAGGAACGCCCGGCGACGTACCGGGAAGTGCTGGCCGGCCGAGAGACCAGGGCACTCTTCGGGTCGTACGCGTTGTCCAAGGCCAGCAGCATGCTGGCGCGCGTCGCGGTGGCGTCGTTGGTGTGGAACACCAGCCAGTCGCCACTGCTGGCGATGGCGGCCTTCGCCATCAGTTACGCGCCGTATCTGGGGCCGGCCCAACTGCTCGCGGCACTGGCCGACCGGCTGCCGTATCGCTCGGTCATGGTGACCGCGGACTTCATCCGCATGGTCCTCATCGGGATCATGGCCATACCCGGTATGCCGTTGCCGTTGATGTTGGTCCTCATGTTCACCTCCGCGATGGTGGAGCCGGCGTACCAGGCGTCACGGTCGGCACTGTTGCCCAAGCTCGTCAGCGGTGAAGCCCTCACCCTGGCGTTGTCCATATATCTCACCTTGAACCAGACCGCGCAGTTGACCGGCTACTTCGTCGGCGGAATCCTCGCGGCCGTGAATCCCCGGATCGCCCTGTCCATCAACGCGGTGGTGTTCGCGGTGTCGGGGCTGCTGTTGTTGGCCTTCGTCCGCCACCGCGCGGCCGAGGGCGACGCCACCCAACGGAAGGGCCTGCTCCGCGAGACCGGCGAGGGGTTCGCCCTGGTGTTCGGCAACCGAGTGCTGCGGACCATCGCGCTCGTCGTGTTCACCACCCTCGGGTTCACCATCGTTCCGGAGGGCTCCGCGGTCCCGTGGGCGGACGAACTGGGCGGCGGACCGATCGTCCTGGCGTTGCTCATGACCGCCGCCCCCGCCGCCGCGATGGTGTCGTCGATCGTGTTCACGCGGTTCGTGCGGCCGTCGGTGCGGCAACGCCTCATCCGGCCGCTGGTGTTGCTCGCGCCACTGAGTCTCGTTCCCGCCCTGCTGGAACCGGCGTGGCCGTGGGCCGTCCTCATGGCGATGGTGTGCAATCTCACTGCGGCGTCACTCGCGCCGTTGAACGCGATATTCGTACGTACCGTCCCCGACGGATACCGTGCCCGCGCCTTCAGCGTCATGCAGACCGGAATGTCGTTGGTGCAGGGTATCGGCATCATCGGGGCGGGCGCGCTGGCGCAGTCCTCGCTCGGGGTCTCCCAGAGCGTGGGCGTATGGGGGCTGGCCGGTACCGCGGTGGTGATACTACTGTTGTGGCGCTGGCCTTCGAGCCGGGAATTCGACGACGCGGTGGCGCAGGGCGAGAAGACGGAGCCGGCCACCACGCCCGATCGCCCGACCGTGGCGTCCGGAGACGCCGGTCCGGCGACATAGTCGTTGTGACTCCAGACGCGTTGTGTACCGATCCGCCGGGGGAGCTTGGCACCATATGAATATGTCCGCAGAAGGCACCGGGAACACCACGACCGCCGGCCCACCGCCGGCGGGGATCCCGTTGCGCACCACCGCCCCGCCGCCCGACAACTTCTACGAGGCCGTCGGCGGCTCCGAGACCTTCCGGAAACTGGTCGACGTGTTCTACGAGGGCGTCGCGCAGGATCCGCTGCTGCGGCCGATGTACCCGGAGGAGGATCTGGGACCGGCCGCCGAACGGCTGCGGATGTTCCTCGAACAGTATTGGGGCGGCCCTCACACGTACTCCGAGCAGCGCGGGCACCCCCGGCTTCGGATGCGTCACGCCGGTTTCCGCATCGGCCCCGCCGCCCGTGACGCCTGGCTCACCCACATGCGCACCGCCGTGGACTCCCTGAACCTGTCGCCGGAGCTGGACGCCATCCTGTGGGAGTACCTGGCCCGCGCGGCGCAGTTCCTGGTCAATAGTCCGGAGGACTGACCGGGAACCGGAGGCACCGCCTGGTCAATAGTCCGGAGGACTGACCGGGAACCGGAGGCACCGCCTGGTCAACAGTCCGGAGGACTGACCGGGAACCGGCAGCACCGCCTGGTCAACAGTCCGCAAGACCGACCAGGAACCGGCAGCACCGCCTGGTCAACAGTCCGCAAGACCGACCAGGAACCGGCAGCACCGCCTGGTCAACAGTCCGCAACCGACCCGGTCGGTGAGCGGTTCCGCCGGCGTCGAGGGCGTTCACCGACGGGGGCCGCCGGCCACTTCTCGCCGGCTTGCGTGTGAGAGGCCGGAAGGCGACGGGTGACTACAATCAGCGCCCATGACTCCTCGTTTGCGCGGCGGTCTCGCCGGTGCGTTGACCGTCGGGCTGCTGGCTTCCGGTTGCGGCGTGACCTCCGCCCCACTCGTGGAGGGCGAGTCCCCCGAGGCGGAGCAGGAGGTTCCAGCGGACCTGGACCTGGGCCGCAGCGAGCCCGTCACCGACCCGTTCTATCCGGAGTTCGGCAACGCGTCGATCGACGTGCTCCACTACGGCCTCGACCTGGGGTACGAACCCGAGACGCTCACGCTGACGGGTGAGGCGACGTTGACCGTGCGCCCGGTGGCCGACGGGGACGAACTCGCCGTGGACCTGGCCGCCGGAATGAGGGTGTCGCAGGTGACCGTCGACGGTGAGCCCGCCGATTTCACCCAGGAGCAGTACGACCTGACGATCGCCGCGCCCGTGGTGGCCGACCGGCGGGTGACCGTGGTGGTCGAGTACGCGGGTTCTCCCGAGACGGTTCCGGCGCCCGCCGAACGTGGGGACATGTCGATGGGGATCGGCGCCTCCACCGACCCTGCGACCGGCGCCCTGTGGTCGTTCCAGGAGCCTTTCGGGGCGTTGACCTGGTATCCCGTGAACGATCACCCCTCGGACGAGGCGCTGTACGACATCCGGCTCACCGTTCCCGAGGGGTTCGCCGGTGTGGCCAGCGGGAGTTTCGCGGGCAGGGAGGGGAACACCTTCCATTGGACGTCCGACGAGCCGGTCGCCAGCTATCTCACCACCATCGCCGTGGACCGGTACGAGATGACGGAGATGACCGGTCCGGACGGGCTGCCCATCACGGTCTGGATCCCGCCGCAGTACGCCGGTTTCGCACCGATCCTCGACGCCATGCCCGAGATGATCGAGTGGCTGACGGAACGGTACGGACCGTATCCGTTCGACTCGGCGGGGGTCGTCCTGGTGGGTGGCGAGTCCGCGATGGAGACACAGGAGATGATCACCTTCTCCGGTGACATGGTCAACTGGCCCGGAGTCGACGACGGTTACATCGCCGGTGTCGTGGTGCACGAGCTCGCGCACCAGTGGTTCGGCAACGCGGTGACTCCGCAGGACTGGTCCCACCTGTGGTTGAACGAGGGGGCGGCGACCTACGTCGAGCAGATGTGGAACGTCGACCAGGGCCACACGACCGAGGCCGAGGTGATCGAGGGGTGGATCGAGGACGACGAGTACCTGCGCATGGCGTACGGCCCCCCGGGGGAGCCCGACCCGCAGGCGTTCGCCTCGTCCAACTCGTACGTCTGCCCGGCGCTGATGCTGTACGCACTCCGCGCCGAGATCGGCGGTGCGGACGCCGTGGACGCGCTACTGCGCGCCTGGGTCGAGGAGTTCGACAACCGGTCCGCGACCCGGGACGACTTCGTGTCGTTCGTCGACTCGCACACCGGCGAGGACCTGACCGACTTCCTCGACGAGTGGCTGGACTCCGAACGGACCCCACCCGTGGAGGCACCCTGACGGTCACCGTGCGGTGAGACCGCCACCGGATCCGGGACCCCGGCGGTCCCGTCGTGATCCGGGTCCGCGGTTCCCGGGCATGGAACCGCCCCGGCAGCAAGGGGCGCGGCCGGGGCGGTTCCGACGGGGGGGATCACATGTGGTCGTCGTGGCGGGTCACAGGACTCCGCCTTCGTCGTGCAGCCAGTCGACGTACGCTCCGGAGACGGCGGCGGCGCAGTCGATGAACTCGTCCAACAGGGCGTCGGTGAGACCGGGGCGGAGCGGGATCTGCGTCTCGCCGTACAGCGGCAGCCCACCGGACTCGGTGGCCTCGCCGATGTACCCCTTCAGGAAGCGGCGGGTGCGGTTCCATTCGTTGACGGCCGAGAGGCCGCGCGGCTCGAACTCCACCGGCAGGGTCGCGTACGCGCGGGCGCGCAGTACCAGGATCTCGCCCTGCGGCCCCTCCCGGCGGATCTGCATGACGTGGCGTTCCCACATCGCCAGCAGTGCGCCGCTCTCGTCCACGAGGTACCGGATCGACAACCTGCGAAGCGACTCGGTGAGGCGTTCGTCGGTCAGGTCGCGGGATTCACCGCTGAGCCGGTCCTCCTCGGCGAGCTGGTCGAGGTCGCCGAAGAAGTCGGGGTCCAGTTCGATGAGGTCCTGTTTGATGATGTCCCAGCGATCGGCGGGGTCGGCCGGATCCTGGGCGTCCGCGGCGGGGCGGGGTGCCGGTATCGGCGGCGCCTGAGCCGGACGGGGTGCGTCCAGCTCCGACGGCTGTTCTGTCCCACCAGTCGCCGTCGTGCGCGTGTTCCGTTTCCACCACCAAGCCATGTGATGCTGCCCTCCCGTTGTCGGCTGCGTCCGCGGCATCGATTCGGGCCGTGCCGCGGGTCGCGCCGGATGGTCACGTGACGTGAAAACTACTCCGAGGTAGCGGTCGGACACCAGGTCCCGGAAGGGATATCGCCCCGGTCGGTCCATCGAATTCGTTCGAACGGCGGAGGGGTGGAACTGAACGGTCGATGCGTGCCGGAAGGCGATCCGTTAGCGGTCCGGCGGTGGGGGTGACGGACGTCGCGCCGGCGCCCTCCGATGGGGTGCGGCGTCGTGTCACAGCCAACCGCGGTCCCTGGCCACCCGCGCAGCGGCCGACCGGTTGCGGGTCGCGGTCTTGCCGATTGCGGCCGACAGGTAGTTGCGCACGGTGTTCTGCGCCAGGTGGAGACGGTCCGCGATCTCGGCGACGGTGGCGCCGTCCTCGGCCGCCACCAGGACGTCGCGTTCCCGGTCGGTGAGGGGGCTGCCCCCGGCGCGCAACGCCGCCGACGCCAGGTCGGGGTCGACGACCGTCTCACCGGCCACGACGGCCCGGATCGCGCGTGCCAGTCCGTCCACCGGCCGGTCCTTGACGAGGAAGCCCCGGGCTCCGGCCTCCATCGCCCGCCGTAGGTATCCCGGCCGCCCGAAGGTGGTGACGATCACGCGACGACAGTCGGGATGCTCCAGTCCGATCCGACGGCACGCCTCCAGTCCGCTCATGCCCGGCAGTTCGATGTCGAGGAGCGCCACGTCGGGTGTGGTGCGGGCGACGGCGTCGAGGATGCCGTCGCCGTCGGACACCTCGGCCACCACCTCCATGTCGGGTTCCAGGTTGAGCAGCACCGTCAACGCTCCACGCATCATCGCCTGGTCCTCGGCGATCAGGATCCGGATCACGGGTGCGCCTCCTGCGGTGGTGTCGTGGCTCAGGTGGGCAGTGGTACCTCGACGGACAGGTGGAACCCCCGGCGGGAACGGCCGACGTGCAGTCTCCCACCGGTCTCGGCGGTGCGTTCGGTCAGGCCGCGAAGGCCGGCGCCCCTACCCGGCGCGCCGCCGTGCCCGTCGTCGTCGACGGTGACGCGGGCACCGTCGCGGACGGTGTGGAAGCCGATGTCGCAGTGCCGGGCTCCGGAGTGGCGGATCACGTTCGTGACGCCCTCCCGCACCACCCACCCGAACAGGGCGTCCACGGCGGGCGGCAGTGCCTGCGGGCGGGAGTGCACGCGAAGCGTTATCCCGGCGGCGTCCAACGCGATGCGGGCACGGTCGAGTTCCCGGCCGGTGTCGGCCTCGCGGTATCCCGAGACGGCCTCCCGCACCTCTTCCAGGGCATGTCGTCCGATGTCCTCGATGTCGGTGGCGTGGTCGGCGGCGGCGCCGGGCCTCTCCGGCAGCAGTCGCCTCGTCACCTGGGCCTTGACCACGATGACGGACAGGGTGTGGCCGAGCAGGTCGTGCAGGTCCCGCGCGAAGCGCAGCCGTTCCTCGTCCACCGCCGTGCGGGCGAGCTCGTCCCGGGTCGCGTCGAGCTCCGCGATGACGGTGAGCAGCCGGTGGAAGGTGAAGGTGCCGAACCCGGTGAGGAAGGTGACCAGGGCCGTCGTCCACGACCGGGCGGCGTCGCCCGCCACGAACAGCACGAGCGCGGCGGCGCACACGACGAGCACCGCCAGCGCCCGGGGTGCGAGCCGCGGCGGGACGACGGCCCCGTACGCCAGGGCGAGCAGGGTGAACAGCGCGTACCAGTGGTCGCCGTACAGCCCCGCCGCGAGGAACGTCACCACCGTCTGGACGGTCAGGGCGGCGACGACCGTCCCGCTGCGGGAGGTGCGGTACGCGGCGGCGACGGCCGTCGTGAAGGCGGCGAGCACGGTCAGGCAGGCGAGTGCGGCGGGCCAGGCGGGCACGTGGGCGGGAACGTCCAGAATCGGGTCGAGTGACACCAACGGCGCCCAGATCACGGTCGCCCAGAAGCCGGGTCCGTATCCGCCCCACGCCGGCATGCGGCGGGTGAACACGCCTCGGCGCGGGTCGGCGCACGGGTCGGACATCGACATTTCCTCACCTCGGTGTTGCGCGTGTCCCGCGATGAACGGTATCGCGACACCGAACGGTCGGCGGCGGTGGAGACGGGACACGTCGGTGTAGGCGAGCCCCGGCCTCGATGCGGTGTACGAGGCTCATAGCCGCCCGAGCCGTGCGAGCAGTCGCAGTCCACCGACGAGGGCCACGGCCCCCACCACCAGGTGCATGAGCATGAGGACGGCGACGGTGAGCGCGGTGGTGCCACCCAGGGTGCTCGGCAGCGACAGCACGGTCACGGTGGCCGCGGTGATCACCCAGTTCCGGGCGGGCCGGGCGGTGCGGTTGAGGACGGCTGCGACACCGAGGCCGCAGGCGGTGGTGACGGCGGCACCGATCGGGATGGTGCCCGCGTCGACGTGGAACACCGTGCCGCCGGATTCGGCGACGAGCGGGTGACCGGCGATCGGGTCGGTGACCGCCCAGATCAGCAGGGGCAGGGCGGTCGCGGCGGTGAGCGTGAGTATCCACACCGGCCAACGCCGGCGCGGCGTCCCGGTGAGTCCGGTGGTCGTCGCGGTCGCGGTCATCGAATCCTCCACTGTGTCGTCCGTTGTCTTCGGTTACGACGTTACGGCGGAGGTGTACTCGCAGGTAGACCCGAATGTGGGTGATCCGGTGTGACAAACGGACCGGTCGGGGCGGTCGCTCAGGTCAGCATCCGCAACCCGGCGGACGGGTTCCACACGGCCCCGTGCACGCCTTCGAGGCCGATCCGGTCGCCCGATCTGCGGACGGCCACCGGTCCTTCCGGGGCGAAACCCATGCGGAGCAATCCGATCACGAGCCGCAGCCTGACGGTGTGGCGTTCGGAGCCGGTGGCGACGGTGAACGCGGTGTGGTCGAGGAGGGTGTCTCGCAGCCGTCGCTCCCCCACGGCCCTGCCCTCCCGCCGCGCCCGGTCCCGCGCCCGGTCCAGACTCTCGGCGGCCTGCCGGCCGATGCGCTGGCACTCCGCGGCGGTCAGTTCCTCGATGACGGGAGCCGCCGGGTCGGGAAGCATGCCGCGCCACTGGCCGTCGTACCGGGTGGGAACGGTGTCGCTCGTCAGTCCGTCCCACAGGTCGGCGGCGCGGACGGTGACGTCGCCGGGGGTCCGGCCCGGCATGGCGCGGGTCGCCAGTACGTGGAACGGCAGCACCGTCCACAACCTGACGCCGCCGTCCGGTTCCGGCCGGATCCTCACCAGGGCGGCGGGATCCAGCCGCCGCAGCCTCGCCAGGAAGGTCCGAAGGTCACCGGGTGCGGCGGTGCTGAGCATGGTGTCGAGCTCCTGAACTGTCGGACGGTCCGATGACGCGGATCCCTCAATCCTGCCAGGTCGCCAGGTAGGCGCGTTCGGCGTCGGTGACCCGGCGGGACCGGCCGGCCGCCAGGTCGTACGGGACCAGCACCGATCGGGCGCGGCTCGCGACCACACCGTCGGCGAACATCTCGTACGCCATGGTGAACGACGAGTTCCGGATCTCCTCGACCCACAGTTCGATCCTGACCACGTCGCCGTGGTCGACCGGGCGCAGGTAGTCGATCTCGTGCCGGGCGATCACGACCCCGCCCTCGAAGGAGCCCATACCGGTCTCCTTGGCGGCGGTGAACATGAGCGCCACTCGGGCCTCCTCGTACAGGGTGAGGAAGCGCGCGTTGTTGACGTGCCCGAAGGCGTCCATGTCGGACCACCGCAGCGGGCATTCGTACGGGAATCTGGCCACGGGATCCTCCTCGTCGGACGACTCCGGTGGCGCGGCCACCGGAGCGGAAGCATTGCCGGTGGCGCGGCCACCGGAGCTAATGCACTGTCGGTGGCGCCTGCGCCACCGGAGCGGATGAACGGCCGGTGGCGCGGTCGCGCCACCGGCCGGGCGATCAGTCGCGGGTGAGCTTGCGGTGGGTGACGCGGTGCGGTTTGGCGGCCTCGGGGCCGAGCCGTTCGATCTTGTTCTTCTCGTACGCCTCGAAGTTGCCCTCGAACCAGAACCACCGCGGCGCGTCCTCGTCGCCCTCCCACGCCAGGATGTGCGTGGCGACGCGGTCGAGGAACATCCGGTCGTGGGAGATGACCACGGCGCAGCCGGGGAACTCCAGGAGTGCGTTCTCCAACGACGACAGGGTCTCGACGTCCAGGTCGTTGGTGGGCTCGTCCAGCAGCAGCACGTTGCCGCCCTGCTTGAGGGTCAGCGCCAGGTTGAGCCGGTTGCGTTCACCGCCGGACAGCACCTTGGTCGGCTTCTGCTGGTCCGGTCCCTTGAAGCCGAACGCCGCGACGTAGGCACGGGAGGGCATCTCGACCTTGCCGACCATGAGGTAGTCGAGGCCGTCGGAGACGACCTCCCACAGGGTCTTGGACCCGTCGAGTCCCTCACGGCTCTGGTCGACGTAGGACAGCTGGACCGTCTCACCGACCTTGACCGTCCCGGAGTCGGGTTTCTCCAGGCCGACGATCGTCTTGAACAGGGTCGTCTTGCCGACGCCGTTGGGCCCGATGATGCCGACGATGCCGTTGCGGGGCAGGCTGAAGCTCAGACCGTCGATGAGGGTGCGGCCGTCGAAGCCCTTCACGAGGTTGTCGACCTCGATGACCGTGTTGCCCAACCGGGGTCCCGGCGGGATCTGGATCTCCTCGAAGTCGAGCTTGCGGGTCTTGTCGGCCTCGTTGGCCATCTCCTCGTACCGGTCGAGTCGCGCCTTCGACTTCGTCTGGCGGGCCTTGGCGTTGGAGCGCACCCATTCCAGCTCGCCCTGGAGCCGCTTGCGGAGCTTGGCGTCCTTGCGTCCCTCCACGGCCATCCGTTCGGCCTTCTTCTCCAGGTACGTGGAGTAGTTGCCCTCGTAGATGTGGGTCCGGCCGCGGTCGAGCTCCAGGATCCACTCGGCGACGTGGTCGAGGAAGTACCGGTCGTGGGTGATGGCGACGACGGTGCCGGGGTAGGCGGCCAGGTGCTGTTCCAGCCACAGGACGCTCTCGGCGTCCAGGTGGTTGGTGGGCTCGTCCAGCAGCAGCAGGTCGGGCTGTTCGAGGAGCAGCTTGCACAGCGCGACGCGGCGGCGCTCACCTCCGGAGAGGTGCGTGACGGGTTCGTCGCCGGGCGGGCAGCGCAGCGCGTCCATCGCCTGTTCGAGCTTGGAGTCGAGGTCCCAGGCGTCCAGGTGGTCGAGTTCCTCCTGGAGCCGGCCCATCTCGGCCATCAGCTCGTCGGTGTAGTCGGTGGCCATCTGCTCGGCGATCTCGTTGAACCGGGCGAGTTTCGCCTTGGTGTCGCCGACGGCGGCCTCGATGTTCCCGAGGACCGTCTTCGACTCGTCCAGCGGCGGCTCCTGGGCGAGCATCCCGACGGTGTAGCCGGGCATCAGCTTGGCCTCGCCGTTGGTGACGTGGTCCTGCCCGGCCATGATCTTCAGCAGGCTGGACTTACCGGCGCCGTTGGGCCCCACCACGCCGATCTTGGCACCCGGCAGGAAGTACAGCGTGACATTGTCGAGGACCACCTTGTCCCCGTGGGCGCGCCGCGCTCTTTCCATGGTGTAAATGAACTGGGCCACAAGCATCCCTCGGTTGAAACGAATTGCACAGACCGCTGACATCTTCGCAAGCGCGGACGCCGCCCCGGCATCGGGTCACCGGGCCATGCCGCAGATCGCAGCGCCCACGGCGTGTCGCGGTCCGGGCGACGCCCCGCGCGCCGCCGGGGGTAAAGCAGTCCGACGGTGACGGAAATTCCCGGCCCGGGCGCGACGACCGGAAGTCGCGCACGGGTCACGCGAACGGTTCCGAGCCGTAGGCTTGCTCCGGACCGCCTAAGAGCTCCTGGATTATCGACGTCTGATCAGGGAGGGACGCATCAGGTGGATGAATGGCAAGGCGGAGGGCCTCCTGCGTACCGGTGTTGTACGCAGGAGGCCCGACAACGCCGCCAGTCGCCGCCTGAGCGTTCCGAGCCGGACAGTTCGATGATTCAGGAGCTCTAGATCTTGGAAGGGATCACGATGCCTGAATCCGCCGAGAGTTCGTTCCTGGTAGTCGCGAACCGGCTGCCCGTGGACCGGTTGACGACACCCGACGGGGAGACCCGGTGGCGTCGCAGCCCCGGTGGCCTGGTCACCGCGTTGCAACCGGTGCTTCGCGCCGAGGCGGGCACCTGGGTGGGGTGGAGCGGCGACGAGGGCGCGGCACCGGAGCCGTTCACGCTCGACGGGATGCGCCTGTCACCGGTGTCGTTGACCGGTGAGGAACTGCGCGACTACTACGAGGGCTTCTCCAACGCGACGCTGTGGCCGCTCTACCACGACGCGGTCGAACAACCGGCGTTCCACCGGCACTGGTGGCGCTCCTACGAGCGGGTGAACCGGCGGTTCGCCGAGCGGGCCGCCGAGGAGGCCGGCCGGGACGCACTGGTGTGGGTCCAGGACTACCAGCTGCAACTGGTGCCGGCGATGTTGCGGAAGCTGCGGCCCGACGTGCGCATCGGGTTCTTCCTGCACATCCCGTTCCCGCCCACCGAACTCTTCATGCAGCTCCCCAACCGGCTCGAGGTGCTGCGGGGACTGCTCGGCGCGGACGTGGTGGGGTTCCAGAGCCCGGGAGCCGCCCAGAACTTCCTCCGGCTCACCCGGCAACTCCTCGACCTGCGGCCACGCGGGCACCGGGTCGTGGCCGAGGACGGCCGGGAGGTGCTGGCCGAGTCCTTCCCGATCTCGATCGACGTCACCGAGACCGAGGCCGTCGCCGGTACCGACGTCGTGAAGGACCGCGCCGCCGAACTGCGCCGTGAGCTGGGCGAACCCCGGCACGTCATCCTCGGAGTCGACCGGCTCGACTACACCAAGGGCATCGAACAGCGCATCAAGGCGTTCCGCGAGCTGCTCTCCGACGGGGAACTGTCGGTGCCGGACGTGGTGATGGTGCAGGTGGCGACACCGTCCCGGGAGCGGGTCGAGCACTACCGGGCGTTGCGCCGCACCGTGGAGCGCGAGGTCGGCCGCATCAACGGCGACTACGGCCGGGTGGGCGTCCCCGCGGTCCACTACCTCCACCAGTCGTACAACCGCCGGGAGCTGGCGGCGCTGTACCGCATCGCCGACGTCATGGTGGTGACGCCGCTGCGCGACGGCATGAACCTGGTCGCCAAGGAGTACGTCGCGACCCGGTTGGAGAACGACGGCGCCCTCGTCCTGTCGGAGTTCGCGGGGGCGGCGGCCGACCTGAGGCAGGCGTTCCTGGTCAACCCGCACGACCTCGACGCGGTGAAGTCCGGAATGCTCACGGCGATCCGCGCGCCCGTCGAGGATCGGCGCCGCCGGATGAAGGCGATGCGACGTTATCTGCGTGGACATGATGTGAAACATTGGGCGCGCGGTTTCCTCACCGCCCTCGGGGTGCCCGAGACCGCGACCGCGTACGATTCCGACAATATGCGCGAAACGTCCGATTGACTGTACCGCCGTTCATCGGCCTGACATCCTCCTGGGAACTCGTCTATGAGCCACATCGTTCCTCCCGCACCCACGTTCGACCCGGCGTTGAAGTCGGCGTTGGCGAGGTTGGCGCGGGCTCCCCAGCTGCTGATCGCCTGCGATTACGACGGCACGCTGGCTCCGATCGTGACCGATCCGTCCGCCGCGGCTCCCAGGCCGGAGTCGGTGACGGCGCTGCGCGCCCTCGCCGGTCTGCCGAACACCAAGACGGCGGTGATATCGGGCCGGGCGTTGCGTGACCTCGCGGCGCTGTCCCGGCTGCCGTCGGAGGTCCACCTGGTGGGCTCGCACGGTTCGGAGTTCGACATCGGTTTCGTGCACGCGTTGTCGGCCGAACAGGTGGGGCTGCGCAACAAGCTCATCGAGGCGCTCACCGCGATCGCCGACGGCCGCGACGGGGTCCGGTTGGAGCTCAAGCCCGCCGGTGCGGCCCTGCACACCCGCGAGGCCGACCGCGACGTGGCCGCGGAGGTGGTGAAGGAGGTCCGCACCGGTCCGGCGGCCTGGCAGGACGTCCAGGTGACCGAGGGCAAGGAGGTGCTGGACCTGTCGGTGGTCACCACCCACAAGGGGCACGCGCTCGACACGCTTCGGCAGCAACTCGGCGCCTCGGCGGTGCTGTTCCTCGGCGACGACGTCACCGACGAGAACGCCTTCGCCCACCTGCACGGCCCGGACGTCGCCGTCCGCGTCGGCGACGGCGACAGCCGCGCGCAGTACCGCGTGAAGGACACCATGGAGGTCGCCCAGTTGCTGGCGACCCTGCTGGACATCCGACGCAGTTGGCTGCACGGCGAGGACGCCCAACCGATCGAGCGTCACTCGATGCTCTCCGACGGCGCCAACTGCGCCCTGATGACTCCGGACGGCCGGATCAACTGGCTGTGCCACCCCCGGCCGGATTCCGGATCGCTGTTCGCGTCGCTGCTGGGCGGTACGCCCGCCGGTCACTTCTCGGTGGCCCCGGTGGCGGGCGGCCTGCCGCAGGGGCAGCGGTACGTCAAGGGCACCATGACGGTCGAGACGAAGTGGGCGGGCCTGACGGTCACCGACTGGCTGGACGCGGCGCCCCGCCGGTCCGGCGACCTCCACACCACGGTGCTGGTCAGGGAGCTGAGCGGCCGGGTTCCGGCCCGGGTGGAGTTCGCGCCGCGTCCCGACTTCGGGCAGTCCCCGGTCCGGCTGGAGCCGGTGGAGGACGGCCTGGTGGTCATGGGCGACAACGAGCCGATGCGGCTGCACTCCCCCGGCGTGGAGTGGCAGGTGTCGTCCGAGGGTGACCAGGACGTCGCGGTGGCGGAGATCCGGTTGACGGAGTCCGAGCCGGTCGTCCTGCAACTGCTGTGCGGCTCCGACGACACCCGCGTGGTGGAGACCTCCGTGGCGGAACGCCGCAGGCGGACCGAGGAGCCGTACCGGGAGTGGGTGGCGAGCCTGCAACTGCCCGCGGCCGACACCGAGATGGTCGCGCGCAGCGCCCTGACGTTGAAGGGCCTGTGCTACGAACCGACCGGCGGGATCCTGGCGGCGGCGACCACCTCGCTTCCGGAGCACCTGGGCGGCGTCCGCAACTGGGACTACCGGTTCACGTGGCTGCGGGACGCCTCCATGACGGCGCGCGCGCTGGTCGACCTGGGTTCGATTCACGAGGCGGAGAACTTCTTCTCGTGGGTGGCCGGTGTCGTGGAACGGACCGGTGGACACCCCGAGCGGCTCGCCCCGTTGTACACCATCGACGGACAGCCGCTAGGGCCCGAGGCGATCATCGACTCGCTGCCCGGCTACGCCGGCTCCCGGCCGGTGCGCGTGTCGAACGCCGCGAACCGGCAGGTGCAGTTGGACGTGTTCGGGCCGGTCGCGGACCTGGTCGCGGCGGTCGCCGATCGGCGCGGCGGCCTGACCGACTTCGAGACCCGGGTGATCACCTCGATGGCCGAGGCGGTGGAGCGCCGTTGGCACGAGGCCGACCACGGGGTGTGGGAGGAGCGGCAGGCGCCGCGCCACCACGTGTACTCCAAGGTGATGTGCTGGAGCACGATCGACCACGCGATCCGGTTGTCGGAGAAGTACGGCATGCCGGCGAAGTCGTCGTGGCGCGGGCTGCGGGACACCATCGCGGCGGACATCGTCGAGAAGGGCTGGAACGAGGACGTGGGCGCGTACACCGCCGCCTACGGTGACGCCGACCTGGACGCGGCGAGCCTGTGGGTCGGCATCTCCGGGCTGCTGCCGCCGGACGACCCGCGGTTCGTCAAGACGGTCAACACGATCGAGGCGGGCCTGCGCAGCGGCCCGACGGTGTACCGGTACCTGAAGGACGACGGCCTGCCCGGAACCGAGGGCGGCTTCATCCTGTGTGCCGCCTGGCTGGCGCAGGCGTATCTGCTGATCGGGCGGGTCTCCGACGCGCGGGAGCTGTACCAGCAGATCCTCGACTGCGCGGGTCCGACCGGGTTGCTCGCCGAGGAGTGGGACCCGTTGGCGGAGCGTGCCCTGGGCAACCACCCGCAGGCGTACTCGCACCTCGGGTTGATCAAGTGCGCGCTGCTGCTCGAAGGCGCCGAGTAACCGCCGACGACGCCACCGCCCCGGGTATCACGCCCGGGGCGGTGTTCATTCACCGGATATCACACATTCCACAACGCACCACCCGGCAACATTTCCGATACATAAAAATAAATCGATACGCATACGCCGCCGTAACCTTTTGATAACGGCGTATTGACAATTAGCATGGCGCGCACCACTCTTGCGAGAGTGTCCGCGCCGTGCGCTGTGCCCGGCCCGGACGACTACCCCCGCACCGTGCCGCCCCGAACCCCCATGGCCGGTGCCGACGAGGAGAGATCCGGATTAATGACGATCCAAAGAAGACGGCGTTTCGCGGCGCTGACCGGCGCAGGTATGTGCGCGGCCATGGTCGTGACGGCCTGCGGCGCACCGTCGGAAGACAGTGGACTGTCTGAAGAGGAACTAGACTGCGCCACCTACGAGGAGTTCGGCGACTTCACCGAGGAGAAGCCGGCGGTCTCGATATACACCCCCATCACGGACGCCGAAGGCGACGCCTTCGAACAGGCGTGGGCGCCGTTTGTGGAATGCACCGGCATCCAGATCCAGTACGAGGGCAGCAACGACTTCGAGGCCCAGATCGAAGTCCGCGTCACCGGCGGTGACGCACCCGACATCGCCTTCTTCCCGCAGCCGGGCCTGATGGCGCGGTACAAGGACGACATGGTGCCGGCCTCCGACGCCCTGGCCGAACGCGCGGCCGCCGGGTGGAGCGAGGACTGGCTGCAGTACGGCACCTTCGACGGGACCCTCTACGCCCAGCCGATGAGCGCCAACCTGAAGTCCCTGGTGTGGTACTCGCCCAAGCTGTTCAAGGACAACGGCTACACCGTCCCCGAGACCTGGGACGACCTCATCAAGCTGTCCGACACCATCGCGGCAGACCTGGCCGGCACCGAGGGCGCCAAGCCGTGGTGCGCCGGCATCGACTCCGGTGAGGCCACCGGCTGGCCCGTCACCGACTGGGTCGAGGACATGATGCTGCGCGAGCACGGCGGCGACGTCTACGACCAGTGGGTGTCGCACGAGCTGCCGTTCAACGACTCCAAGGTCGCCGACGCGGTCGACAAGGCCGGCAGCATCCTCAAGAACGAGGACTACATGAACGGCGGCTACGGTGACGTCGGCTCCATGACCGGTGTCTCGTTCGAAGAGGGCGGCCTGCCCATCCTGGACGGCACCTGCGCCCTGCACCGGCAGGCGTCGTTCTACAGCGCCCAGTGGCCCGACGGCACCGAGGTGGGCCCCGAGGGCGACGTGTTCGCCTTCTACCTGCCCGGCAACACCGCCGACGACAAGCCGCTGCTGGGCGGCGGCGAGTTCGTCGCCGCGTTCCGTGAGGCCGAAGAGGTCGACGCGGTCCGCCAGTACCTGGCCAGCGGCCTGTTCGCCAACGCCCGCATGAAGACCGGCGCCTGGGCCTCCGCCCACGCCGACGCGGACCCGGCCAACGCCGCCGACCCGATGATGCAGCTGACCGTCGAGCTGTTCCACGACGAGGGCGCCGAGTTCCGGTTCGACGCCTCCGACCTGATGCCCGGCCACGTCGGCTCCGACTCGTTCTTCGACGAGATGACCCAGTGGATCAACGGCAAATCGACCGGTGACGCCCTCGACGCGATCGAGGAGACCTGGGAGAGCTGAACAGCGGTATGACGGCTCCGGCGCCCGGCCCCACCGGCCTCGACGCCTGGTGACCGGGACGCCCGACCACCGCGACTGCCGCAGGCCCGGCATACACACCGGTATGCCGGGCCTGCGTCGTTCCGGCGTCATCCCGACCGCCGGGGCCACCGCTGTCTCCCGGAGGAGACTATGACTTTCGACTTTCTCGACCAGATCCCCAAGTTCGTCGTACTCGGTGTCGGTGTCCTGGCGTTCCTGCTGGTGGTACTCGGTGTCCTGTACGTCGGCAACATCGTTCCGCACCGGCCCAAGAGCCTCACGGCCGGTCTGGTGTTCCTGATCCCGACGCTCGTACTCGTCTCGATCGGCCTCGTCGTGCCTGCCATCCGCACGACCGTTCTGTCGTTGGGCGACAGCCGTGGCGAGGGCTTCGTCGGACTCGACAACTACGTGTGGATCTTCACCGATCCCCAGATCCTCGGGGTGGTACGCAACAGCGCCCTGTGGGTGGTCCTCGTGCCGTTGGTCGCCACCGCGGTCGGCCTGGTCTACGCGGTCATCATCGACCAGACCAGGCTGGAGAAGCTGGCCAAGACCCTGGTGTTCCTCCCGATGGCGATCTCGTTCGTCGGCGCGGCCATCATCTGGAAGTTCGTCTACGACTACAAGCAGATCGGCGACCAGATCGGGTTGCTCAACCAGTTCATGGTGTGGCTGTTCGGCGAGGGCGCCACCCAGCACTGGCTCACCATGCCGTTCTGGAACAACCTGTTCCTCATCGCGGTCATGGTGTGGATCCAGGCCGGATTCGCGACCGTGGTGCTGTCGGCGGCGATCAAGGGCGTCCCGTCCGAGATCATCGAGGCGGCCCGCCTGGACGGCGTCAACGCCTGGCAGATGTTCTGGAAGGTCACCGTGCCCTCCATCCGGCCGGCCATCATCGTGGTGCTCGTGACCATGTCGATCGCCTCCCTGAAGCTGTTCGACATCGTCCGGACCATGACCGGCGGCCGTAACGGCACCAGCGTCCTGGCGTACGAGATGTACGCCCAGTCGTTCCCCGGTCAGCAGACCGGCCGGGGCGCCGCGCTCGCGGTGGTGCTGTTCCTCCTGGTCATCCCGATCGTGGTCTACCAAGTCCGCAACCTGCGGCAGCGCAAAGAGGTCCGATGAGTAACAGAGTGGAACCAGTAGTGCTGGCAAAGCGGGCGAGGAAGCGGTTCTCCCGGCCGTGGGCGAGCCTGACCGCCATCGTCATCGCCCTGTTGTGGACCACGCCCACCTTCGGTCTGCTGCTGTCGTCGTTCCGGCCCGAGGAGGAGATCAAGACCACCGGATGGTGGACCTTCTTCTCGCAGCCGAACTTCACCATCGAGAACTACAACGAGGTCCTGTACGGCAGCGGGTCGAGCGGACGGCTCGCCGAGGCGTTCATCAACTCGCTGGTCATCACCATCCCGTCGGTACTGTTCCCCATCGCGTTCGCCGCCCTGGCCGCGTACGCGCTGTCCTGGGTGGAGTTCAAGGGCCGCGACTGGCTGTTCGTCGGCATCTTCGCGCTCCAGGTGGTGCCGCTGCAGATGGCGCTCGTACCGTTGCTGAGCTTCTTCTCGCAGGGCGTCGACGTCGGAGGGTTCACCCTCATGCCGGCGTGGGACCTCGAAGGCGAGTGGAAGTTCGTGCAGGTGTGGTTCGCGCACACCGCGTTCGGCCTGCCGTTGTCGGTGTTCCTGCTGCACAACTTCATGTCGGAGCTGCCGGGCTCGGTCATCGAGTCGGCCCGCGTGGACGGGGCCAGCCACGGCGCGATCTTCCGCAAGATCGTGCTCCCGCTGATCACCCCCGCACTCGCGTCCCTGGCGATCTTCCAGTTCCTGTGGGTCTGGAACGACCTGCTCGTGGCTCTGGTGTTCGCCTCCGGTTCGGAGACCAGTCCGCTCACGGCGAGACTCGCCGACATGGCGGGAAGTCGCGGCGGTGAGTGGCAGCGCCTCACGGCGGGCGCTTTCGTGTCGATCATCATCCCCGTCGCGGTGTTCCTGACACTGCAGCGGTACTTCGTCCGCGGCCTGTTGGCCGGCGGTGTGAAGGGCTGATCCTTCGACCTGACGAAGGGCGCGGCGGTGAACGCCGCGCCCTTCGTCGTCTACGAGGCCGCCCTTGATCCTGCTGTTCCGCTGCGCGTCGCCCGGTCGGCACGCACGAGGGCCGGGAGACGGCCGCTAAGTCCCGCGACGGGGTCCGCCGCCGGGCGACCTCACCGACGACCACGACCGCAGGTGACGTCACGCCGGGATCGGGCAGGTCCGCGAGCGTCCCACGCCACTCCCGCTGACGCGCCGAGGCGGCGTCCATCACCGCCACCACGGGGGTGCCCGGGTCACGCCCCGCCTCCACCAGCCTGGCCGCGATCGCCCCCAGCCGACGGACCGCCATCAACAGCACGATCGTCCCCGAACCCGCGCCCAGCCGGTCCCAGTCGACCAGGCTGCCGGGGTCGTCCGGGGCCAGATGACCGCTCACCACCGTGAACTCGTGGACCAGCCCCCGTTCGGTCACCGGGACCCCCACCAGCGCCGGTGCCGCCAACGCGCTCGACACCCCGGGGACGACCCGCACGGGGATGCCCGCCGCCACCGCGGCGTCCATCTCCTCACCGCCGCGCCCGAAGACGAACCCGTCGCCGCCCTTGAGCCGGACCACCCGCTTACCGGCGGCGGCCCGGTCCAGCATGACGCGGATGATCTCCGCCTGGTCGAGTTGGCGTCCGTAGGGGATCTTCGCGGCGTCGACGACCTCCACGTCGTCGGCCAGGTCCTCCAGCAACTCCCCCGGCGCGAGCCGGTCGGCGATGACGACGTCGGCGGTGCGCAACGCCCGTCGACCGGCCACCGTGATCAGGTCGGGGTCGCCGGGGCCACCACCGACCAGTGTCACCTCACCGGTCGGGCCACTCCGCCGGAACCGGGGCGCGGTCAACTCGCCCGCCTCCCACCGCGCGGCGATCCCGTCACGCAGCGCGGCGGCCCGCCGGGGGTCACCGTCGGCGAACGCCGCCACCGTCAACCGGTCGTGGCGGGTCACGGCCGGGGTCCAGGCCGACGCCGCGGCGGCGTCGTCGGCGCGGACGCAGAAGATGCGGGCGTCCTCGGCGAGGGAGGAGATCTCCTCGTTCACCTCGGGGTCGTCGGTGGCGACCACCGCCAACCAGGCTCCCGCCAGGTCGGAGGGCGTGAAACCACGCCGCTCCCACCGCAACGCGCCCGACTCCGCGAGCGCCTGCAGGGAGGTGTGGGCGTGCGGCGCCACCAACAGCACGTCGGCACCGGCCTCGAGCAGCCGGGGCACGCGCCGCAACGCGACACGGCCGCCCCCCGCCATCAGTACCCGGCGGCCGGTCAGCCGCAGTCCGAGTGGATACATCGCGCCCTCCTGTGACGGTGGCGCCGGCTCGGTCGGCGGCGACGCCGGAGCAACCCTAAGGCGTGGCCGGAGAGACCGCACACGGCGCCGTCGCGGTTCCCGACGGCCGTGCTGGTGTCGCCGTGACCGGAACGGCCCACCGGCCGCCACCGGTCGCGGTGACGTCCCGGCCGTCCGTCCACGGGCGACCGGCGGCCCGGTGGCCGGCTTTTTGGGCAAGTCCGCGCCCAACCGGGTAACCGGTGCCTTACGGTCGATAGTCATGGGGTGGAAGCGGGGTGCGCGCGGCGACGGCGAAGAGCGCGAGACGGCGATGACGAACCTGTTCCGGCACGGGACCCGGGAGAAGGCGACCAGGGCGGCCACCGGCCTGCGATCGGTGCTGAAGCTGGGTGTCCTGGCGGGACTGTTGGTCGCACTGCTGGTCTTCCCGGTGGTGGCGCTGGGGGGTGTGTCGGCCAAGGCCGGCCTGGACTCGATCGACCGGTTGTCGGTCAAGCTCGGTGAGAGCGACCCGCCGCAAACCAGTTACGTGTACGCGGCCGACGGCACGACCCTGATCTCGCAGTTCTTCGACGAGTTCCGGCGCAACGTCCCCCTCGACGAGGTGGCGCCGATCATGCAGAAGGCGGTGATCGCCGCCGAGGACGCCCGGTTCTACAGCCACAACGGCGTGGACATGAAGGGCATCCTGCGGGCCGCCGCCGCCAACCGGCGCAGCGGCGAGGTCGAACAGGGCGCCTCGACCCTGACGATGCAGTACGTGCGCGGTGCGCTCCGCCTCAACGCCGAGACCTCCGAGGAGGTGCTCGCCGTGACCGAGCAGACCGCCTCGCGCAAGGTGCGTGAGATGCGGTTGGCGATGGCCACCGAAGAGCAGTTGACCAAGAACGAGATCCTGGAGAGGTACCTCAACCAGGTGTACTTCGGTCACCGCGCGTACGGCATCTACGCCGCGAGCTACGTGTACTTCTCCAAGTCCCCCAAGGACCTCACGCTCACGCAGGCGGCCACGCTGGCGGGCCTGATCCAGGCGCCGTCGGCCTACGACCCCGCCGCGTCCGACAAGACCATGGCCACCAAGCGGCGCAACTGGGTGATCGACCGGATGGCCGGGTTGGGGTACGTCTCCACCGAGCAGGCCGAGAAGACCAAGGCCAAACCGATCGAACTGGACCTCTCCCAGCCGTCGAACTCCTGCATGGACCTGTCGAAGCAGGCCAAGATGTACGGCTTCTTCTGCGACTTCGTCCGGCACTGGTGGCGTGCCCAACCCCAGTTCGGGGAGACGCCGCGCGACCGGGAGAACAACCTGCGGCGCGGCGGCTACACCATCATCACCTCGGTGGAACCCAACGTGCAGGAGAAGGTGTACGACCGGGTGGTGGAGACCCAGTCCAAGGACAGCCGGTTCGCGCACGGCGTGGTCGCCGTGGAGGCCGGGACGGGACGGGTGAAGGCGATGGCGGTGAACCGCAACTTCGACATCGACCAGTCCGGCAACGGCACCCACTCGCATCCGGTCGCGGCGGGCAAGGGGATGAAGGGCAACTACCCCAACACGGTGAACGCGTTGCTGGGCGGCGGTTCCATGGCCGGTTACCAGGCGGGTTCGACGTTCAAGATGTTCACGATGCTCGCCGCGCTGGAGGAGGGCATGCCGCTGGACACCAAGATCTACTCCCCGCACCGGGTCCGGACCCAGTATCCGGTGGCGTCGGGTCCCGCCTCCTGCGGCGGCGTGTGGTGCCCCTCCAACGCGAGCGGCGCCATGACCGGCACCCAGACGATGTGGTCGGGCTTCGGGAAGTCCGTCAACACCTACTTCGCGCAGTTGATCCAGCGGGTGGGAGCCGACAAGGCCGTCAAGATGGCCGAACGGCTCGGCCTGCACTGGCGTAGCTCCACCGACGCCTACTTCGCCGACCCGGAACGGTCGGCCGGTTGGGGCGCGTTCACACTCGGCGTCGCCGACACCACTCCCCTGGAGATGGCCGGCGCGTACGCGACGGTCGCCGCCGAGGGGATCTACTGCGAACCGACTCCGATCCTCAAGGCCGTCGACCAGCAGGGCAGGGACCTTCCGGAAGCCGCCCCCGACTGCCACCGTGAGGTGGACGCGCAGGTGGCGCGCGCGGCGACCGACGCCGCCCGGTGCGTGACCGGGTACAAGGCCGCCAAGGGTGGTTGCGGAAGCTGGTCCACCGCCCCCGGCTTCTACAACGACGTGGGCCGTCCCGTGGCCGGCAAGACCGGTACCACCGACTCGACCCGGGCGGCCTGGTTCGTCGGCTTCACGCCCGAACTGGCGGTCGCGTCCTTCATCGCCGACCCGGACAACCCGTTCAACGCCGTCGGCGACGGCAACTCACAGAAACCCATCGACACCGCGGCCGTCACGTTGCGGGCCGCGTTGAAGGGCCAACCCGAACAGAAGTTCACGCCGCCCAAGGGCTCGGTCGTGCACTGACCGTCACGTACACCGGCCCGGCGGCCCGACATCCGCCGGGCCGGTGTCGTGTCCGGGCGCGGCACCTCACCACACCGGGCGGGGACCGGACTGTAAGGATGCGGGTAGGCAATCCGCGTCCGCCGCCCCCGTGAGGAAGTCGCCATGTCCCTCGGTCCACCGTCCGAACCCGTCCCGGAGGCGGCACCGCCGCCGTATCCGGCCGCTCCGGCACCGTTCCGCTCCGGCGGCACCGTGCCGACCGGTCCCCCACCGCCGGGTTATCCACCGGCCGCTCCGGGCCCGTTCCACCCCGGCGGCACCGTACCGACCGGCCGCCCCGGCGGCGCCTGGCCGGGGATCGTGGCGATGGCCGTCGGCCTGTTCGGGTGCGGTGTGCCGTTCCTCCCGTTCGACATGACGGGTTTCCGGCATCTCATCGCGCTGCCGATGGGTCTGGCCGGGCTCGCCCTGGCGATCTTCGGTTGTGTCGGGAACCGGCGGGGCAAACCGGTGGCGGTGGCCGGGATCGTGGTGTGCCTGCCGGTCGTGGCGCTCGGCGTGTGGTGGCTCGCCGCGTGGTTCCTGCCGGGCCTCTGACCCGCCGGGATCGTGGCCCGCGTCAGTCGATGTGGGAGACGAGCCGCGCCGCCATCCTGGGGTGTTGCGCCCAGTGGAGGCTCAGGTAGGAGGCGTGCACGTTGCCCTGCACGTACCCCTCGGTCCGGCCGTCGGGCAGTTCCCACGCCGGTGTGTCGCCGGCGCGCGGCGACACCTGGGTGCGGTGGCTCTTGTGGCCGATGACCTGCACCCCGGCCGGGCAAAGGACACTGTCGGCGTGCGCGGTCGCGACCCGGTATCCCAGGACGGCCTGGTCGACGGTGCGGGCCGCCGCCGCGAGCGCCCCGCTCATCGGACGGCCGTCCAGCTCCTCGGCCAACCAGATGTACCCCGACGACTCCGCGACGACGGGTGCGTTGCCGGCGGCGAGTTCCCTCACCTGCCGGCTCATGCCGACGTTGCTCGACAGTTCGTCGACGTACCACTCGGGGAACCCGCCCCCGAAGACCAGCGCGCGAGCCCCCTCGGGCAGGAGCTCGTCCCGCAACGGGTCGACCACCGCGACCTGCGCCCCCGCGGCCTGCAGCAGCTCCACGTTCTCCGCGTACGAGTAGGTGAAGAAGCTCCCGCCTGCCACCGCGACCAGCGGCGGGTCCGCCGGGGGCACCACCCCCGCCTCCGCGAGCACCTCCTCCGGCGACCACGCGGGCCCGGACAGGCGGGGCGCGGAACGCGCCACCGACAGCAACCGGTCGAGGTCCACGCGTTCCAGCACGACCTCACCGAGCCGCCGGATGGCCCGCAGGGCCTCCATCGAGCGGTCCACGACGGGGACCAGGCCGTGGTGCCGGGCGGGTAGCGCCGGAAGGTCGTGGCGGCGCAGCGCCCCCAACACCGTTATGTCGGACTCGGCGAGCGCCTCGCGGAGGATCTGCTCGTGCCGGTCGGAACCGACCTTGGTGAGGATGACGCCCGCCAGCCACAGCAGTTCGTCGTGGTTGCGGAAGCCCTCCACCAGCGCCGCCACCGACTGGCCGCTCGACGCGGCGTCCACCACCAACACCACGGGGGCGCGCAGCGACTGCGCGAGCTGCGCGGTGCTGTGCGCGCGGCGGTTCATGGACGGGCTGTCGAACAGGCCGAGGTTCCCCTCGACGACGGCGATGTCGGCCCCCCGGCTGCCGTGCGCGAACAGTCCCGCGATCTTCTGTTGCCCGGTCAACCGGGCGTCCAGGTTGCGGCCGACCCTGCCGCACGCCATGCCGAGATAGCCGGCGTCCACGTGGTCGGGTCCGGCCTTGAAACCGGCGCCGCGCAGTTCACGCGCGGACAGTGCCGCCAACAGGCCCGCGGCCACGGCGGTCTTGCCGTGACCGGACGAGGGAGCGGATACGACAAGGCGCGGCACGTCGGTCATGACGGCTCCTCTACGAACCGGGGTGTCGGGGAAAGGATCAGGTTAACCCTGGGCGGCAACGGTTCGGGCGTCTCGGCGGGCCAGCAGCACCAGGCCGACCGGGATCATCGCGCCGAACAGCCACCACTGGTACGCGTAGGCGAAGTTCTGCCAGGAACGTTCCTCCACCACCGGGATCGCCACGAGGCCGTCGCGGGGCTCGGTCTCGGTGATGTACCCGGGCAGCAGGGTCAGGCCGGTCTCGTCGGCGATCTGGTCGACGCTGACGGTGCGGGCCTGCATGACGCCGTCGACCCGGGTGAAGCCGCTGACGGTGCCCTCCGAGGCGCGCAGCCTGCCGGTGACCGTGACGGTCCCGGCGGGGGGCGGGGGGACGTCGGGCAGCGCGGTGGCGCCCTCCTCCGACGGCGGCACCCAACCGCGGTCGACGAGGACCGCGGTGCCGTCCGCCAACACCAGCGGCGTGACGACCTCGTACCCGGTCTGGCCCTCGACACTGCGGTTGCGGATCAGGACCTCGCCCTCGGGGTCGTAGACGCCCTCGGCGGAGACCATGCTCCACTCGTGCGAGGAGTCGAGGGGTTCCCCGGCGGCGGCCAGCTCCGCCACCGGCGCCGGTTCCGCGTCGGCGGCCTCGGCGATCCGGTCGTTCGTGGTGGCGCGGCTCTCATAGCGGTCGTGCTGCCAGGTCCCCAGCCACACGCACGCGCCCACGAGCACCGCCGCCAACGCGAACAGGCCCAGCCAGCGCAGCGAGAACAGGAAACGGTAACGGCTCACCACGGCGGCCAGTCTAGAGCTCCGGTCGGGGAGCGGCGAGGCGGCCGACGGTCGTGTGAGGGCGCCTTCCCGGCCGGTTCGTCCGATTCGGCGCCACCGTGCCCGGACACTACGATGAGGCGCATGTCAGATCTTCGCGCCGCCGTCGAGGCGGTCATGCCGGGTGTCCGCGCCGACCTGGAACGCCTGGTCACCATCCCCTCCGTCGCCTTCGACGGTTTCGACCACAGTCACGTGGCCACCAGTGCGGAGGCCGTCGCGGAGTTGCTGCGCGGCGCCGGGATGCCGGATGTGCGCATCGTCACCGCGGTGGGGCCGAGCGGGAAGACCGGCCAGCCGGCGGTCATCGGCCGCAGGCCCGCACCCCCCGGCGCGCCCACGGTGCTCCTGTACGCCCATCACGACGTGCAGCCCGCCGGCGACCCGGCCGCGTGGGAGCAGCCGGACCCATTCGTGGCGGTCGAGCGGGACGGCCGGTTGTACGGTCGCGGCGCGGCCGACGACAAGGCCGGTGTCATGGCGCACGTGGCGGCGTTGCGGGCGTTCGGTGACGACCTGCCGGTGGGCGTGACGGTCTTCGTCGAGGGCGAGGAGGAGTTCGGTTCCGACTCCCTGGAGGTGCTGATCGCCGAGCACCGGGACCTGCTGGCCGCCGACGTCATCGTGATCGCAGACTCCGGCAACTGGGACGTCGGGACACCGGGGCTGACGACCTCGCTGCGTGGTCTCGTCAACGCCTACGTGGAGGTCCGGACACTGCGGCAGGCGGTGCACTCGGGGATGTTCGGCGGGCCGGTCCCGGACGCGCTGACGGCGCTGTGCAGGTTGCTGGCGACGCTCCACGACGAGAACGGCGACGTCGTGGTCGAGGGTCTGGTGCGGGGTGAGGCGGCGCCGCTCGACATGCCGGAGCAGCGGTTGCGCGACGAGTCGGGGATGTTGGAGGGTGTCGAGTTCATCGGCACCGGGCGGCTCGTGGAGCGGATCTGGAGCAAGCCGACCGCGACGGTGCTGGGCATCGACGCGCCGGGCGCCCGCGAGTCCGCGAACGCCCTCCAGCCGTCGGCCCGCGCGAAGTTGAGCATCCGGCTCGCGCCGGGCGACAACGACAAGGCCGCGTTCGAGGCGCTGAAGCGTCACCTGGAGGCACGGGTGCCGTGGGGCGCGCAACTGGACGTGACGCTCGACCAGGGTGGAAACCCCTGCGTGATCGACGCGACCGGGCCGATGTTCGACGCGGCGCGGGCGGCGTTCACCGAAGCCTGGGACGGTGTCTCCCCCGTGGACATGGGTGTCGGCGGCTCCATCCCGTTCATCGCCACCTTCCAGGAGATGTTCCCGCAGGCGGCCATCCTCGTCACCGGTGTCGAGGACCCGGACGCGCGGGCCCACGGCCCCAACGAGAGCCTGCACCTGGGCGAGTTCGCGCGGGTGTGCCACGCCGAGGCGCTGCTGCTGCGCAACGTCGCCGCGGCGTGGCGTCCCTGACAGGTTCAGAGCTCCTGAACCATTGAACCGTCCGGCTCGGAACGCTCAGGCGGCGACAATTCAGGAGCTCTCAGTCGTGGCCCGGGGCCGAACCCTCCGGTTCAGCCCCGGGCCACGACGAACTCACGCTCCCGGTCGTGCTCCACCTCCGGAGCACCGTCGACGACCAGGTCGGCGCGCGCGGCGGTGCGGTCGGCCGCGAAGTACTCCGACTCGTCCTCCCGCCAGCGCAGCAGGTGCGGAAGCAGTTCCCGGCCGTCCCGGGCCAGGCCCCGTTCCAGTCGCAACCGTGACTCGGCCTCCACGTACACCAGGTGACTCAACAGGTTCCGCCATCGCCGACCACCGGTGGACACACCCTCCACGATGAGCACGTCCGGGCGCGGCAGTCTCACCCACTCGGCCCCGAACTCGCCGGCGTGCCAGTCGTAGACCCGGTAGGCGGCGGGGCGGCCGGTACGCCACGGTTCCACGATCCACTCCCGCAGCCGGGCGTCGAAGCCGGTGGGGTGCTGCCACCCGTCGTACAGGTCGTCGGCGTGCAGTACCGCCACCGCCACGCCCCGGACGAAGGCCGCCGCGAGCCGGTCGGCGAAGGACGTCTTGCCCGAGCCGGCCGGGCCGTCCACCGCCACCATCCGTACACCGGCCAGCCGCGCCGGTCGGTCCATAATGTCCTCTGACAGTTCCCTAAAGGATTCGATCCGCATAACATCCCTGTAACAACAGTCATGCCGCGCCTTGACAGTTCCGGGCGGCAACCACTATTCCTATATGTGGGTCAGCAAGTGGTTCGGGGTGCCTGTGCACCGGTTCGCCGAGGCCCGGGCACCCCGATCCGTATCGTCTCCCCGTCCGCCAGATCCGCGGTTCTCGCGCGTGGACGGTGTTCCTCCCCTCTCACGCCGTGTTCGCGCCCGTGGTCTCCGGGCCGGTGGACCGGGTTCGTGACGTCCTCCTCGAATCGCCGCCGTGCCGTGGAGCCGGGCCGGTCCTCCGCGCTCGGCGTGGCGAACGCCGGCGCGGGATTCCGCCGGAACGCTCCCGGCCGGTACCACGCCGACGAACTCGCGGAAGAGGTGCCGACGACGAGACGGGTGTCCGGGAATCGTCTCGTCCGGCCGGGTCACGGTCACTGTAATTCCCGGTGTCACGCCGACGCCCGGGCGTCGTCCACAACCGGTCGGTCGTCCACAGGCCCGGTCGGCTCGCGTGGCGGAGTGTGCGGTCTCGGCCATAGGCTCGACGCCATGGGGAGGAGGAGTGGCGGCCCCCGAGCTCTCCGGGTCGTCGTGCGGCGGGTTGTCACGCGGGGTTTTCCACAAACCGTGGGTTATCCACAGGCCACCGTCGTCGTGATTGCCCCGGGTGCCCACCTACGGGGAATCTGAGCGGCAGCACCGGACGACATCTCCGGTGAACTCGACCGTTTCGGAGGAATCATGTACGACACGCTGGTCACGCTGGTCGGAAACGTCGCCACCAAGCCCACCCGCCGGGAGCCCGGTTCGGGCACGCTCACGGAGTTCCGCATCGCGTCCACGTCGCGGCGATACGACAGGCAGCACGACAAGTGGATCGACGGTGACGAGCTGTTCGTGAAGGTCTCGTGCTGGCGGACGCTCGCCGACAACGTCTTCGACTCGCTCTCGGTGGGTGACCCGGTGATCCTGCGCGGAAGACTGTTCTCACGCCGGTTCACCGACGACAACGGCACCGCCCGGTACGTGTACGAGGTCAACGCGCACGCGGTGGGACACGACCTGTCGCGGGGCGTCACCCGGTTCACGCGCCGGGGACGCACCACACCGGGTATCGGGGGCGGCTCGCGGAACCCGGAGTTCGACGCGATCGTCAGCGACGTCGAGTCCGGCCTGGCGGCGGTGTCGTTACCGGCTCAACCCGATCGGGCGTCGCGCCACTCGGCGACGACCCGGTCGGGGTCCAGCGGGATGACGTGGACCGGCGGCCCGTCCAGCATGCCGCGCTGCGCCAGCGACACCCGCCCGTTCACCGAGTCGACGAGCCTCCTGACGGCACTCTCCGACGACAGCTTGGCGGCCTCGGCGGGGACGTCCTGGATCTCGCGCCTAAGCGCGAGGGTGGCGGGCAGTAGCCCGCTCAGGCCCTCCCGCCGGATGAGGCTCTTGAGCCACCAGTTCTCGTCGTGGAGCTCGTTGTGGTCCGGCAGGGGCTTGCCGGCGCCGGGGAGGTTGTCGAATTCACCGCGTTCCTGGGCCTCCCGGATCTGCTTGTCGATCAGGGATTCGAAACGATCGCTCATCTCCGCCTGCCTTCGCCGGTGGGTCCGTGCGACGAGTCTATCGGCCGCCGCCGCGCGAAATCGGATGGACGACACGGGGATCGGGTTGGTTTCCTGTAGTCGCGCCTGGTGGCGGCGTCCGGTCGTGGAGAGGAGTCGCATGCGTGTGACACGTGTCTCGCTCATCCGATGACTCGGGGGTGGACGCCGCAGCCAGTGAGTCAGGACCCACACCTACCCGCGGCACCTGGGAAAGCCGGGTGACAGTGGCCGGTACAAATCCACAACGCCGGTCGTGGTCCGGATCGGCGACGGGTGATCGTCGTCGTGAAGCCGGAGCGGGAAGTAATCGCTCAGGCGGTGAATCGGTCCCTGCCCTGTACGAGCCTGGTGGCCCGCCGGCGTCGCCGGCGGGTGAGAGCTAACCGAACCCCGGATGTCCCGAATCGAATCATTCCTTCGATTCCCAGGACATCGGGTGAGCCGACGCGACGAGAACACCGGTTTCGACTGCCTGCACTGTGGTGCCCGGATACGTCCGGTCAGCAACGGCGGATACCGGAATCACTGCCCGTTCTGTCTGTGCTCCCGGCACGTGGACGACCGACCCGGAGACCGGGCGGCCGACTGCGGCGGGGTCATGGACCCGATCCGGCTACGCGACAAGCCCGGCAAAGGGTTGCAGATCGAGTTCCGATGCCGTGTGTGCGGCACCGTCTCGGTCAATCGCATAGCACGCGACACCGTCCAGCCGGACGACCTGCTCGCGATACTGCGTCTGTGACGTGTGCGGGCGGCGGCCGAGTGTCCGCCGTCCGCATCACCGTCGCCCGCATTCACACCGGTCCGTCCCGCGGGCACCGAGGTGACCGTATGCGACGCCACGAACCCGTCAACCGGTCGCAGCCACGCCCGGGCAGGCGATAGTCTTTCATGGGCACTCATAACTGTGTGCCCGCGATTTGCGCTCGTAGCTCAGCGGATAGAGCAGGGGACTTCTAATCCCAAGGTCGCAGGTTCGATCCCTGCCGGGCGCGCCATGCGGCCCCACGGCCCCAGACGAAGCGTCGATCGACGGCGCCCGTACGCCGTCTGATACGAGAACGAACGGCCGCTCCCGCTACCCCGGATCCCCCGTTCCGATGCCCGCCGCCGGGTTACCGGACGACGGTGGCGAAAGATCGCCGGCCACTCCGAGACGAGGAGGGACATGAGTTTCGATCTGGCGGTTCTGGCGATGGACGACGCCGCCGACGCCACGACGGTCCGTGCGAAGTTCGCACGGTGCACGGCGGGCGTCCACGCCGAGGGCGATCTCGACGCGCGGATCGTCGGGTTCCACGAACGGCTGCGCCACCGGTTCCCAGACCACCCCGGCCGGCCCGTCGACTCCCCGTGGGCGTCGACGCCGCTGGCCGCCGGGATCGATCACGTCGTCGTTCAGCTACGCCATTCCGTGGCGGGCGACGAGGCGGTCGCGGTGATGAAGGACCTCGCCGCGGAGTTCGGGCTGGTTCTCTGGGATCCGCAGACCCAGGAGGCGTGGTTCCCACCGGCCGGTTGACCGTCACCCCCCACCGGCACACTGGGTGCATGGACCAGACCACGCGCGACCATCTCGCCGCGCTCGCCACCGCTCGCACCCGGGCGTTCGACGGCCTGCACGCCCGCTCCCGGTCGGGGCGGGTCCATCTGGTCGAACCGGTCAGCGTGCTCGGGCACGACTGGCCCGGGTTGCGTTGCCATTCCGGCGTGTACGGCGGGGAACTCTCCGGCCTCGAACCGACGGCGGCGCCCGTCACGTGCCGACTGTGTCTGTCGACCGCGGCGCCGGGAGAGGACTCGTCACCCGCGCAACCGACGTTGTTCTGAGGACCGGCGCATCCGCCGGTCCCCCACACCGGAGACAGCAGGAGGTACCCGACCGTGAGCGCTCCACTGCCCGCCTGGCCGGCCACACCGCCGTCGCACGACGGCGTCGTCCTCCGGCGGGTGCGGGAGGACGACGCGGCGATGGCCCGGGAACTGGCGACCGACCCGTACGTGCCGACGATCGGCTCACTTCCGGCGGACGCCGGCCGGGAGGACGCCCTCGACTGGGTGCGCCGGCAACAGGAGCGGCACGCCTCCGGCGCGGGCTTCTCCTTCACGATCGCCGACGCCGCCACCGACGCCGCACTGGGTCATTGTGGACTGTGGCTTCGTGAGCTGCCGGAGGGACGGGCCACCGCCGGTTACTCCGTCGCACCCTCGTCACGGGGAAAGGGTCACGCGGCCGCCGCCCTGACGGCGCTCACCGCCTTCGGGTGGACCGTTCCCGGGCTGTTCCGGATAGCCCTGTACATCGAACCGTGGAACGTCGCGTCCATCCGGACCGCCGAACGCGCCGGATACGCCCGGGAGGGGCTGCTTCGGAGTCACCAGGTGATCGACGGCCGCCGCCGGGACATGGCGCTCTACGCGGCCGTCCGGCTCTGAGAGGCTGTCTTCACACCTGCTGTTCTACTGCGCGACGACCGGTCGGCGCCTCGCGGCGTTGTCGAAGGTCCTGCGTACAACACCGGTACGCACGGACCTTCTAAGGCATTGCGCCCTCCGCCTTGCGATCCACTCGACCGGACCGCCGCTCGCCACGAACGAGGTTCAAAGACAGCCTCTGAGCGGAGAACCACGAGAAGCCGGTCACGGGTTGACCGCGGTGACCAGCCACCCGGGGGCGGGGACTTCGATCCGTCCGTCGCGGCGACAACCGGTCAACACCCGCGCCGCCGCCAGTTCGGCGTCACGGACGGCCGCCGGTGGGGCATCCGCGACGAGGGCACGGAGCTGGTTGTCGAAGAGGAACCTCACGGTCTCGGTGACGTCGCTCCCCCACTCGCTGCGGTACTCCACGGCGGAGGTGTCCACCTCGGAGAAACCGGCGTCGGTGAGCACGCCGCGGATCCGAGCCGGATCGGTGAAGTCGACCAGGTCCGCCGGTCCCGTGGTGTGGTCCCACATCGGGAGGTGCCCTGCGACGGCCGCGAACAGGTCGCGGGCCGGTCCGGGGGCGTCCCGGTGGCACACGAACGCCAGGCGCCCGCCGCTTCGCATGGCGTGCCGGATGTTGCCGAAGGCGGCGACCGGGTCGGCGAAGAACATGACGCCCGCGCGGCTGATGACGACGTCGAACCGCCCCCTGGGAAACGGGTGGAGTTGCGCGTCGGCGTGGACGAATTCGACGTTGTCGATTCCCCGGGCGTCCTGTCGTGCCTGCGCCAGCAACGGCCCCGACAGGTCGACGCCGCAGACGTGTCCCGGTGCGGCGCGGCGTGCCGCCAGCCGGGTGGTCTGACCGGTGCCGCAGCCGACGTCGAGTACGTGTTCGCCGGGCGCGACGGCGGCGGCGTCGAACAGCGGCCCGTTCGCCCCTTCGGCCATGGCGTCGAGCCGGTGGCGGTGTTCCCGCCACATCCGGCCGTCCTCACCGTTCCAGACGGTGTACTGCTCGGGGTCGGCGGCGCGAGGCGTGGTCATCCGGTGTCACCGGCCCTGTCGAGCCGCCTGGCATACCTGCCACGGCAACCCGGGCAGCAGAATCCGTAGGTGACGCCGTCGCGTTCCAGCGTCACGGCCTCCTCGATCGTGACGAGGGCGCCGCAGGTGGGGTCCACCAGCATCCCCTCGGGTGCCTCGGTATCGGTACGGGTCTTGGCCTCGGCGATCATGTCGCCGAAGTCCGAGGAGGTCACGACCCTTCCGTCCAGTCCGTACATCCCGTCCGGGACGCCGCGGACCTGTACCCGGACGTGTGGTGCGGCGTCGCCGTGTCCCCTCGCGAACTCGGTGATCCGGCGGGTGACCGATGCGATCAGGTGCGCGGCGGTCTCCTTGGCCCATGCGCCCACGTGGAGGGTGACAAGGAACCGGGCCGGGCCGTCGGCGTTCACCGGGCGGCCCGCGCCGGTCCACGCCACCGGTTCACGGACCACGACATCGGTGAGCGACTCGTAGAGGTCGAGTACGCCCGGGTCGGTCGCGGCGGCGGTCTCCTCGTCGGAGGTGAGGACGCGGGAGGCGGTCAGGCCGGCCGCCAGTTCGCCGCATTGTTCCGTCGTGTACCTGCCAGGTGGCACGAGCAGTTCGATGAACAGCATCGCCTGTGTTCCCCTCTCGTCGGTGTGCGACCGATCGTGCCTCGTCGAGAGGGCCGGGCGCATCACCCGGCGAGCGTCACTTCCGGCTACCACCGTGGGAGTACCGGCGATGCGATCGCCGTCGGGAGGGCGTGCCGGGCATGACCGGCGGCATGGAGACGTTTCACCTGTCGGCGACCTTGGAATGGTCGGTGAACGCGAGCTTCCGACCCCCGACGGAGCCGGTCGCCCTGCGGGTCGAGGAACTCCCTCACGGACCTGGAGGTGGCCTGCGGTCCGATCTCCGCCGGCCCGGAGGTCCTACGGGTGACGCGGTTCAACCCCCAGCGGTGGCCGCGCCGTGACGACGCCGCGCGGCTTCGGACCGGCACCGCGTCTCAGGCTTACGGACGCAGCGGCCGTGCGTACCGGATCGCGGGGCGGCCCTCCAAGGTGGTCTCACCGACCGGTGTGAATCCGGCGCGTTTGAGGACCGCCTGCGACGCCGGGTTGTCCACCGTGGTCTCGGCGCGCAGTTCGGAGAGGCCCAGTTCGGTCGCCGCGACCTCCACGACCTTCTTGACAGCCGCCGTGGCCACGCCTCGGCCCGACGCCGACTCACCGATCCGGTATCCCAGCTCCGCCGTTCCGTCGGCGACGTCCACCAGGTTCACCCGGCCGACGATCTCGCCGTCCTCGACGACGACGTGCATCCGGATCGTGCCGGTCTCCTGCTCCGCCAGCCGGTCCGCGAACATGCGGTCGAACTCGGCGAAGAAGGCGTCACCGCGGTCGGGCACCGTGCGCGCGAAGTACTCCCTGTTGCGCGACTCGAACTCGTACAGCGGGGCCGAGTGGTCGGCGCGAAGGACCTCCAACTGGATCATGGGACGCACCCTACGGAGCCGCGGGAGGACCGGCCAGCGATTAAGAGCTCCTGAGCATCGAACCGTCCGACTCGGAACGCTCAGGCGGCGACGATTCAGGAGCTCTGAGCGGGTGCGGCCGGCCGGAGGAGCCCGGCCGCACCCGGCCCGGTCAGTCCACCTGTTCCAGGATGTCGTAGGCCAGTCCCTCCCAGCGCGCGTACGCGTCCGGGTGGGCCGACACCTGCACCGTCTGCGCCGCCTCGGCGATGGACATGTTCTCCCAGCCGTCGACCCTGAGCAGTTCGGTGTAGAACTTCGTCGTGGCGTACTCGACGTCCATGCACTGTTCCACCGTGCCCCAGCCCTGGCTGGGACGCTGTTGGAACATCCCGACGGAGTCGTGGTCGCTGCCGACACCCTCGTTCGGGATGCCCAGGGACGCCGGGACCGAGTCGTTCGCGAGGTTGCGGAAACTGCTCTCCTGCATCGCGGTGGCCAGGGCGATCGCCTGCCCCTTCTCGCTGATGCCGAGCTGTTCACCGATCTCGATGATGCGGACCGCGTTGTTCATCTGCGCCTGGCTCAGGTCACCGACGGGCGGCACCACGCCGTCACCGGGTGCCGGCTCTCCGGAACCGTCGCCGTCGCCGTCACCTCCCGAGTCACCGCCGCCCGGTGAGTCGCCACCGGAGCCGCCGTCACCGGGTTGTCCTCCCTGACCACCGTCACCGCCGCCGGGGGTACCGGTACCCGGTTCCGGCGCGGGAGCACCGTCACCGCCACCGGGTTGGCCACCCTGACCACCGTCGCCACCGCCGGGGGTACCGGTACCCGGTTCCGGCGCGGGAGCACCGTCACCGCCACCGGGCTGTCCGCCGCCGGGTGCCGGATCACCGGTGCCGGGGGTGGTGGGTTCGGGCGCCGGGATGGTGGTCGGCGGCGGGATCGTGGCGTCCGGTGGTGTCCCGCCGGCCTCGTCTCCGGCGAGGGCCTCACCGACGGCTTCGATGATGTCGCCGATGATCTGCATGTCGGAGCGTTCGCCGGTGCCGACACCGTCCTGTCCGGAGATCGCCTGGCCGAGCCCGTCGAGGATGTCGCCCCACAGTTCGCGGTCGCTGCGTTCGCCCGAGGGCTTCGGCTTGTCACCGGAACCGTCGCCCGACCCCTGCTGCCCGGAACCGGAACCCGAGCCGGATCCGCCGGAGCCCGAACCGCCCGATCCGGAACCGTCGCCGGTGGCGCCGTCCCCGCCGGTGCCGGGAACCGTGCCGGTGGGCGGCGGCACGGGTGTGCCGGTGTCGTCCTGCCCGCCGGTGGCGTCGTCGGGGGCGGTGTCGCCGGGTTCGGTCGCGCCGTCGGCCGGTGTGGTCGTGTCGGCCGGTTCCCCGGTCGCGGTCTCGGTGGAGAGGGTCTGTGTGCCGGTGGTGTCTCCGCCGAGCAGCCGGGCCAGTGCGGACTGTGCCGCCTGGTCGGACTCGGTGGCCATCCGGATCGCCTGGGTGAGGTGTCCGTGCACCTCCTGTGCCCGTTGCTGTGCCGCCGCCACGGCGGCCGGTGCCGGGTTCGGTCCCAGGGCGGCGTAGTTGATGGTGATGGTGCCGTTCGCGCTGATGGATCCCGGGATGGAGGGGACCATGGCGATGGCGGACTCCAGGACCTGCCTGGCCGCCTTGACCCCGTTGGCGAGGTTGATGACGATGTCGTCGACTTCTCGGAACGCGGTGGAGACACGGCGGTACTCGTCGGAGTGTTCCGCGAGGCTGGTCATCGCGGCGACCGCGTCGATGCCGGCCCACACGGTCGAGAGAATGCCCTTCTGGGCGTCGATGTCACTGCCGAACTGTTCGAGCTCGGTGGCGAGGCGGCGTGCCTGGTCGGCGAAGTCGACCAGCGGGTCCGGCACGGTCTCTCGCAGCTGCTGATAACCGACCATGTGGTTCCTCCTGGGGGCGCGGTGGTCGCGTCGTTGCGGGCGGGGCATACGATGCCAAACGTTTTGCAAAGTATGGCAGACATCGACGTCCTTCGTCATGACCCCGTGACGGCGATTGCGGCCCGCGACTACCCTGCTGTCGTGAACGCATACGAGGTCCATCACCGGCTGAGCAGGCTCGAAGAACTCGTGGAGGGCCTGTACCGGCATCTGGAGATACCGATTCCGCAGACCCGGGACACCACGATGGACCCGGTCCTCCGGCTCGTCGCGGCCGGCCGGAAGATTCAGGCGATCAAGGTGTACCGGGAGATCACCCGCGTCGGCCTCAAGGAGGCCAAGGAGGCGGTGGAGGCCATGGAACGACACGGTCCCCGGTGACCACGGCGAATCGGGGAGCGGCCGGAGTGTCCACACCCCGGCCGCTCCGACCACCTCCGGACGGCGTGCCGTCGTCGGCGGCCGGGCGTCAGCCCGCCGTGTGACCACCGTCCACCGCGACGGCGGCACCGGTCATGAACGACGCCTCGTCGCTGAGCAGGAAGGCGACCAGGCCGGCGATCTCCTCCGGCTCGGCTATCCGGCCCATCGGCAACAGGTCGCGAACGAAGTCACGGCCCTCCTGCGTCGCGCCCGTGGTCGCACCGAACAACGGCGTCTCCACCGCGCCCGTGGCGATGGCGTTGACCCGCACACCCGCCTGCGCGGTCTCCAGTGCGACGCTGCGGGTCAGGCCGACGACGCCGTGCTTGGCGGCGGTGTACGCGGCGACCCCCGCCATGCCGACCACGCCGAGGTTGGAGGCGTGGTTGACGACCGCGCCGCCGCCCGAGGCGACGATGGCGGGGATCTGGTACTTGAGGCCGTAGTAGACACTGTGGAGATTCACCGCGACGTCGTGGTGCCAGGCGTCGGTGGCGAGGTCGGCGACCGGACCGAAGCCGGTCATCCCACCCGCGTTGTTGAAGGCGGCGTGCAGCCCGCCGAACCGTGCGACGGTCGTGGACACCAGCGCCTCCACCTGCCGCTCGTCGGTGACGTCGGTGGCGACGAACTCTGCGGCCCCGCCGGTCTCGCGGATGCTCGCGGCGGCCTTCTCGCCGACGTCGTCACGACGCCCGGCGAGGACGACGGTGCCCGCCTCCGCGGCGATGCGGCGCGCGACCGCCAGTCCCATGCCGCTGGTGCCTCCCGTGATGACGACTACTTTTGACTCGAATCGGTCGGACATGTCGGCTCCTCTGCTCGGTTCTGCGTTGACCGATGCAAGAGTCCACCCGTGTGAGGGTGTGAACCGGCGGGAAAACGACGCGGGACACCGACGTCGTTTTCCCGCGACACCGCGTCGTCCGGGTGCGGAGCGGGACCGGGCCTCACGACGGGGTGACGGTGAAGTGGAACTCGTGCCGTGGCGCGGTCAGGCCCGTCAGGTCGAGGCGGTAGACGGTCTCGGGCCGCGCGTGGTGGTCGCGGGTGGCGATCTCCTCGACCGTGGCCGTCCAGTCGCCGGTGAACTCCATCCGGGCGACGCCGCGTGCCCCGTGCCACTCGACCCGGCCCTCGGCCGTCGATGGCCGGTGCCGGCTGATGAACGTCTCGACCAGGGGCACGCCGGGGTCGTCGAACTCGTCGGCCAACCGGAGTATTCCCCCGCCGTCCCAGTCGAAGCGTCGCCGGAATCCCGCGCCGTCGTACGCGGAGGACAGGTCGAGCGCCAGGGACACCGCGTCGCCGTCCGTGCGCTGCTCGAGGATCCGGGCGCGCGAGTCGGGACCGGGCCGCTGGGTGACGCCCCCGATGACCGGTACCGAGTGGCCGCGGGCGGAGGTGTGCAGGGCCTCGTATCGCCGCTCTCCGAAGTAGTCCTTGTCGTACACGCCGGCGCCCAGGTCGGCGAGGAGCTGTTCGCCGTCCACGGCGAGCAGGAAGGATCCCAGGTCGAGGTGGTTGTGCGGCTCGTCGTTGTGGCCGCCCTTGGCCGCCAGCGCGACGGGGGTGCCGTCGCCGGCTCCCCGCGCGATGAGCCAGGCCAGGTCCGCCAGCCACACCGTGCCGGTCGGCGCCGGGCGCCCGACGACGCCGGGGTCGGTCCACAGCAGCGTCCGGGACAGGTGCCCCCATCGGTGGCAGTGGTCGTCACCGAACTCGGACAATCGGGTGATGTGGGGCATCGGAGCCGACAGTCTGGCCGCGAGCCGTGACATCAGGCCGGTGGGCGGCACCACGTTGTCGGAGCCGTCGGAGAAGCTGACGCAGTTCCCGCCGCCGAAGTCGACGGCGGCGGGGAACCGGGCGATGTGTCCGGTGTCGGCCAGCAGGTCGAGCCCGGTCCGGTGGCGCAGCGCCTCGGCGTAGTAGGTGAAGTAGCCGTATCCGTAGACCCAGTAGTCCATCCCCTCGACACAGCCGCCGTCGGGGCCGAAGCCGGCCAGGAAGTACTCCATGGTGCGCTGCACCCGCTCGATGAGGGCGGCGAGCCGCAGCGGGTCGTTCTCCAGTGCCAGACCGGCCATCCCGACGGCCCCGCCGCACACCGCCGCCCAGTTGTTGAGGGAGGTCTCCCACCATCGTGGCCGGGGGTCGTCGAGGAACGGTGACAGTACGCGCCGCTCCACCTCGTCGCGGACCCGGCGGGTGACGGCGTCGTCCATCTCGTCGCCGAGCACCGCGATGATCTCGGCGAGCGTGTGGGCGGTCTCGGAGGCGAACAGGTCGATGCACCTGTCGTAGCCCAGATCGAGGGTGGTGTTGAAGCGGTGGTGCGCGGGGACCGCCCAACTGAACTCGTTGCAGATCTCCCACACCACGTCCTGGAGGTGGGCGAGGTCCTCGGCGCCGCCGTCGATCATCGCCGTGATCGCGGCGGCGTTGAGTGCGCCCCGCCGGGCGAAGTACCGGTTCTCGTAGCGGGCGCGGTCGCCGGTGTGGGGGTAGGTGCGGAACAGGCGGTAGGGCAGGTCGGGTAGGGGTTCGGCCCGGCGCGCCGCCTCGCGGATCGTGTCGACGAGGGGCGCCAGCCGGGGATCCCGGGAGGCCGTGCGGAGGTCGTCGCGGGTGTAGGGGGCGGAGGCGGGTGGGGCCTCGGCGGTGGCCTGTTGGATCGCGGCGTAGCGGTACACGGGTCCTCCCGAGATTGGCAAGCGTTTGCTTACCCTACTCCGTCACACCCTCCGACACCAGCGCCCTTGACCGCCGGGGCGTCCTCACCGCCCACCACACCCCCGCCGCCGTCGCCGCGACGAGGCCGAGCGCGGCGGCGATCACAAGGCCGCTGGGCCGCAACAGGGGCTCGGCGCGCATCGCCTGCCAGATCACCAGGACCGTGAGGCCGACGTACGCCAAGGTGGCGACCCCGACGACCCGCAGGCGGGACCGCTCGTCGGCGAGCCACCGCGAGCCCCGGGCCGCCCGGTGTCCCAGCCACAGCGCCAGCAACGGCAGGACCTGCAGCGCGTGCAGGCCGACGAAGTGACCGATGCGGAGGTCGCCGCCGGTGGCGCTCCAGCCGAGGAACGGTATGACCTCTCCCCCGTCGGGCACGCCGACGCTGTGCGCGCCGATCATGTCCTCCGCGAGATTGTCGCGGGGGCCGATCATCATGCCGCCGACGAGGGCGCCCGCCATCGACACCACGACGCCCGCCCGGATCGACCAGGTGACCGCCCGGTCGCCGAACCGGTAGATCCACGACAGCACCGCCAGTCCGAGGTTCGCGAACCACAGCACCGCGATGCTGACGCCCATCAACGTGAACACCATGCCGTCGAATTCGGTCGCGCCGTTGAAGTGGCTGGAGGTCCCGCGCACCACCTGCATGGTGATGAGCCCCATCTCCGCCAGCCAACTCACGGCGATGACCCAGCCGAACGCCCCGGCGAGCCGGCGGTGGCGGGTCATCAGCGGGATGAGGGCCGCGATCACGCCGCCGTAGAGCATGAAGGAGAGCGAGAACTTCAGCGGCTTCTCCCAGATCGGCACGCCGAACAGGATCCGGTCGTCGAACAGGACTCCGGCGAGGGAGACGACCGCGAGCAACCCCATCAGCGCCACCACGAAGAGCAGCGGAGGGTGTAGGCGGGACAGAGATAGATAGTTGCGCTTGCTGTTATCCATAGTTCTACTATCCATCACGCCCGCCACTCACGCAACACCCGGAGGCATATCAGATAGAACGGCTATCCGTTGCCGCTATAGTGGCAGGTGAACGTCGTGATCGAAGGAGGACCATTGCGCATCGCAGAGCTCAGCCGCACGTCCGGGGTACCGGTTCCCAGCATCAAGTACTACCTGCGGTCGGGCCTGCTCCCCCCCGGTGAACGCACCGCCGTCAACCAGGCCGACTACACCGAGGCCCACGTCCGCCGCCTGCGGCTCATCCGCGCCCTCCTCGACGTCGGCGGCCTGTCGATCGCCGCCGTCGGAGACGTCCTCACCGCCATCGACAAGGACGACGTGGACCTCAACCAGGCACTGGGCACCGCGATCGCCGCGGCCCTCCCCGACCGCCAGTCGGCCGACTCCCCCGACGTCGAGGCGGCCCACGAGAGGGTCTCCCGGCTGACGGAGGAACGCGGCTGGCTCGTCTCGGCCGACTCCCACAAGATGGTCGCCCTGACGCAGGCCGTCGCCGCGCTGTACCGGCTGGGAGCCGACGACGTCGACCGGCTACTGGCGTTCTACGTCGAGACCGTCGAACCGCTGGCACGGCGCGAGGCCGAGTGGGCGATCGCGCGCGGCGACAAGGACCAGGCCGTCGAAGGCGCGATCGTGGGCACCTTCATCGGTGCCGCCGTCATCAACGCGCTGCGCATCATCGTCCACGAGGACACCTCGCTGCGCCGGTTCGGCCGTACGAAGCGGGACGACTGAGACGCGGCCCTCCCCGGCCGGTGCGGCAGACTTGCGGGTGTGGAGATCGGAATCGCGGGCACCCCCGGCATGCCGGGATGCGTCACCCTGTCGGTGGGAGGCACCAGCCAGACGACGATAGACCTCGACGACCCGAGCCGCCTCGTCGACGAGTACACGCAGCACCTGTCGTTCCTCATAGACGCCGCCGCACCACCACGCGCACCGCTGCGGGTCCTTCACCTGGGCGCCGGAGGTCTCGCCGTGGCGCGGTACGTCGCGGCGACCCGGCCCCGCTCGTATCAACAGGCCGTCGAGTCCTCGGCCGAGATCGTGCGGCTGGTTCGTCAGGAGGCGCCGCTGGACAAGGGCGTCAAGGTGAAGATCCGGCTCGGCGACGCCCGGCGGGAGTTGACCGCCGCGCCCGACGACTGCTACGACCTCGTCATCGCCGACGTGTTCGACGGGCCGTCGGTGCCCGCGCACGTCACGACGGTGGAGTTCCTGACCCAGGCGGCCCGGGTCCTACGCCCCCACGGTCACTTCGCCGCGAACATCTGCGACGGCCGCGACCTGCGCTTCTGCAAGGGCATGGCCGCGGCCGTGGCGGAGGTGTTCGACGACTCCTGCGTCATGATCGAACCGGGGGTGCGGCACGGGCGCCGCTTCGGGAACATCCTGCTGTTCGGTGGGAACGGGCCGCTTCCGGTCGCGGACCTGGCTCGCCGCGCCGCCGGCGCGCACTTCCCGTACCGGGTGCTCCACGGGGCCGAACTGCGGGACTTCCTGGCCGGAACCCGCCCCACCACCGACGCGACCGCGACTCCCTCGCCGCGCCCGCCGGGGGGACTGTTCGGCTGAGGCCGGCGCTATTCGGCCGGGCCGGTGCGATGGGTGCGCAGTTCGGTGAGGATCTGGCGGAGCAGGGCGATCTCCTCGGCCTCGGCGGGGGTGGGTTCCTCCTCCTTCTTCTTCAACCGCTCCATGATCTTGTTCATCGGCAGGACGATCACGAAGTACACGGCCGCGGCGGTCAGGAAGAACGTGATGACGCCGTTGACGAACACCGAGTACGGGAAGACGACACCGTTGACGGTAAACTCCCCGCCCACCTGCGCCCCACCGGTGACCAGTTTGATCAGCGGCTCGATGAAGGCGGTCGTCAGTGAGGTGACCAGCGCGGTCAGCGCGGCACCCATCACCACGGCGACCGCCAGCTCGACCACGTTGCCGCGCATCAGGAAGTCCTTGAAACCTCTCAGCATGGCGAACAGGTTCTCATATCGGGTGTTCCGGTCGATCCGGGCTTATCCGCCGCCTCGGGACGGCGCGTGTGGTAATGGGGCCGTCACATACGACGCCGCCCCGGTCCTTTCGGACCGGGGCGGCGGCTCGGAGCGGTCGTCACACGACCGCGCCGACACGGCTCTCGTTGTTGAATCCCCCGTCGCTGGCCAGCTCCTTCAGCCGGGCGAGCGCCTGGATCTCCAGTTGGCGGATCCGCTCACGGGACAGGGCGAACCGGTGGGCGACCTCCGTGAGGGAGTGCTCCCGGCCGTCCTCCAGCCCGTAGCGGGCCTTCACGATCCCGGCGGACCGTTCGTCCAGGTGGCCCAGCATCATGTCGATGCGCTCGCGTTCCAGGCCGGCGATCACGACGTCCTCGGGCGTCGGCTCGTCGGAGTCCGCGACCAGGTCCCCCAGGTTGGTGTCGCCGTCGTCGCCGATCGGCGTGTCCAGTGAGACGGTGTCCTGGGACCAGCGGATCAGTTCGTTGACACGTTCCACGGTCACGCCGAGGGCGTTGGCGATCTGCTCGGGCTCGGGATCGGCTCCCAGCTCCCTGGTCAACTGGCGCGCGGTGTTGCGCATCCGGTTCACGTCCTCCACCAGGTGCACCGGCAGTCGCACGGTGCGCTCCTGCTGCGCGATGGCCCGCGAGATCGCCTGGCGGATCCACCACGTCGCGTAGGTCGAGAACTTGAAGCCACGCTGGTAGTCGAACTTCTCCACGGCCCGGACCAGGCCGGTGTTCCCCTCCTGGATCAGGTCCAGCATCGGCATGCCGCTTCGCACGTAACGCCTGGCGATCGACACCACGAGCCGGAGGTTGGCCTTGATGAACTGTTCCTTGGCCCGCTGGCCGTCGAGGACCAGTCGTTCGAGTTCCACGCCGGAGGCCCCCTGCGGGATCCGCCCCTCCGCGATCAGACGCTGCGCGTAAAGGCCCGCCTCCACGGCCTTCGCGAGATCCACCTCGGCCGCCGCGTCGAGGAGCGGGGTCTTCGAGATCTCGTGCAGGTACACACCGACCAGGTCGCGCTCCTCGGCCACCTCATCGGTCCGAATGGCAGTCGTCGTTTCTACGCTCAAGGTCTCCTCCAGCCTTCTCGTCCCCCACCGCACCGGGCGGTACGACTGTCACAACAGCCGATCCGGTGCGTTGATTCCGCGACCGACGTCACAACGTCACCAATATCAGCCGGTTGCCAACGACCGCACCGCCGAAAGTTCGGAAATGAGATGGTTTGCCCCGGTGAACATGGCCGCGCTGAGACCACGATCACGCATGCCGGTCAGTCGCGACATTGCGGACCTCCCACACACGAATACACGCCCCATAGCGGCTGAAGGTTGAGAGGTGATCTCGATAGGGCCTCGATCACGGTGGGTCAGGTACGCCTGCGACCTGCGACCGCGGCCGCGGTTGTGGCGAGCGCCTCAGTGGCCTTCTGTCCGTCTCGCGCCGCGACGCCGACGAACAGACAGTCGATGACGGTCAATTGGGCGATGCGGCTAGCGGTGGCCCCGGACCGGAACGTGGTCTCCCGGGCCGCGGTCACCAGGACGTGGTCGGCGACCGCGGCGATCGGTGACCGTGGATGGTTGGTGAGCGCGACGGTGTGGGCGCCGCGCCGTTGGGCACAACTGAGGAAGTCCACGGTGTCGGAGGTCTTACCGGTGTGGGAGATGCCCACGGCGACGTCGTCGGTGCCGAGCAGTGCCGCGCCGGTGAGCCCGGCGTGCACGTCGGCCCAACTGAACACGGTGTGCCCGATGCGGTGGAGCTTCTGCGCGAGGTCGGCGGCGACGAACCCGGACGCGCCCGCGCCGTAGACGTCCACCCGCCCGGCCCGGGACAGCAGCTCGACCACCTGCGCGCACACGTCGGCGTCCAGGGAGTGCACGGTGTCCTGGACGGCGTGGGAGTCGGCGTAGGCGACCGTCTCGATGATGCGGCGCATGTCGGCGCCGACGGGGATGTCGCCGCCGGCGACCCGGCGGTCGGTGCCGGTCTCCTCCCGGGCGGCGGTCTGGGCGGCACGTAGTCGCAGCTGCCGGTGACCGTCCAACCCGAGCGACCGGCAGAACCGGATCACGGTGGCCTCGGAGGTGTCGGCGGCCTCGGCGAGTGCGGTGATGGTGAGTTCGGCCACGGCGCCGGGATCACGCAGGACGACCTGGGCGACCCGGGCCTCGGCCGCCGTCAACGAGGGCAGGACGCCGTTGACGACCGTCAGCAGGTTGGCCGGTTGCGGAGATGGAGTGGACACGCATAGACGTTACGCGCCACCGGGTGAATCCGCACGGCACGGTGACCCGGTGGCGGCCCGGCGGGCCGTGGGGTTCTAGGGTGAACGACGTGACTGATCGTTTGGTGTGGATCGACTGCGAGATGACCGGGCTGGACCTGGACCGGGACGCCTTGATCGAGATCGCCGTGTTGGTCACGGACGCCGACCTGCGGCCGGTCGACTCGGGGTTGGACCTGGTGATCCACGCCGAGGACGAGGTGCTGGACGGGATGCTCCCCGTGGTACGGGACATGCACGCGAAGTCGGGCCTGACCGAGGAGGTCAGGCGGGCGACGCTCACGGTGGCCGAGGCGGAGGCGGCGGTGCTGGAGCACGTCCGCAAGCACGTTCCGGAGCCCCGGAGCGCGCCGCTGTGTGGCAACTCCATCGCCACCGACCGGGGTTTCATCGCCCGTGACATGCCGATGTTGAACGCGCACCTGCATTACCGGATGATCGACGTGTCGTCGGTCAAGGAGTTGACCAGGCGCTGGTACCCACGTGTCTACTTCGGACAGCCCGCCAAGGGTATGGCGCACCGGGCGCTCGCCGACATCCGGGAGAGCATCCGGGAGCTGGAGTACTACCGCCGCACCGTCTTCGTCCCGCTGCCGGGGCCCGACGTCACCGAGGCCGGCGCGATAGCCGCCGAACTGACCGGCGAGTGACCGACGCCCGCCCGGCGACGCTCAGGCCTTCGCCCAGTGCGCGGCCAGATCCTCGGCGGCGGTGAGGACCTCGTCCAGCTGTCCGCTCAGTTCGTCGGACTCCACCACGAGCGTGTTGATGACGAGGAACTGACTACGCAGCTGCTCCGCCAGTGGGATCTCCGCCAGGAAGTGCTCCTCCCCGAACACGACCCGGATCAGCCCCTCCAGCATCAGCGGCCGCAGCGGCGGGGTGGCCTCGGTGTTGGCCTTGCGGAGCCTCCCCACGAACTTCAGGATCGCGGCGTGTGAACTGTCCTCCGCGAAGTGGTGCTGCACCAGGGCCGCGAACACCGCCGTCACGTAGAGGTGGTACGCCTCGCGGTCGGCGGGCTCGATCCGGTCCTCCAACCGGATCGCCTCCTCGGCGTCCCCCAGCGCGACCGCCTTGACGGTGGCACGAAACAGCGGATTGCGGTCCATCGGGATCCTTCCGGACGGGGCGGCGTGGGCTGTGCCCGTGAGGCTAGCCCAACACCGGCCGCCGCCGGCCACCGGTGCGGACGAACGACACCGGGCCGGACGGTGGTCCGTCCGGCCCGGTGTCGTTCAGATCGACCGTGGATCAGGTGCGGGGCTTCTCCCGCATCTCCCAGGTCTCGATCATGTCGCCGACTTCGACGTTGTTGTAGTTCTTCAAGGTGATACCGCACTCGAAGCCCTCGCGGACCTCGGTGGCGTCGTCCTTGAAGCGTCGCAGCGACGCGATCTCCAGGTTGTCGGCCACGACCGCACCGTCGCGCACCAGGCGTGCCTTGGCGTTGCGCTTGATGAGGCCGGTACGCACGATCGAACCGGCGATGTTGCCGAACTTGGAGGAGCGGTAGACCTCGCGGATCTCCGCGGTGCCCAGCTCGACCTCCTCGTACTCCGGCTTCAGCATGCCCTTGAGGGCCGCCTCGATCTCCTCGATCGCCTGGTAGATCACCGTGTAGTAGCGGATGTCGACGTTCTCGCGCGCCGCCATCTCCTTGACCCGGCCCTCGGCCCGGACGTTGAAGGCGATGATCGTCGCTGTCGAGTCCGAGGACGCACTCGCCAGGTTGACGTCGTTCTCGGTGATGGCGCCGACGCCCCGGTGGATGATGCGCAGTTGCACCTCTTCGGGGATGTCCAGCTTGACCAGGGCCTCTTCCAGGGCCTCCACCGAACCGGAGCCGTCACCCTTGATGATGAGCGACAGCGTCGCCCGCTCACCCTCGGCGATCCGCTCCATGAGCGTCTCCAGCGTCGCACGACCGACCCTGGCGGCCTGGACCGCCGCGCGGCGGCGTGCCTGCCGCTGCTCCGCGATCTGCCGCACAGTGCGGTCGTCGTCGGCGGCCAGGAACGTGTCACCGGCTCCCGGTACCGCCGTCAGACCCTGCACCTGCACCGGACGCGACGGCGGCGCCTCCTTGACGCGCTGGCCGAACTCGTCCAGCATCGCCCGGACACGACCGTGGGCGCCACCGGCGACGATCGAGTCGCCGACCCGCAGGGTGCCCTTCTGGACGAGGACACTCGCGACGGGGCCGCGGCCCTTGTCGAGGTGCGCCTCGATCGCGATGCCCTGTGCGTGGCCCTCCACCGGCGCCGTCAGCTCCAGCGACGCGTCGGCCGTCAGCAGGATCGCCTCCAGCAGCTGGTCGATGTTCGTGCCGGGCTTGGCGGCCACGTCGACGAACATCGTCTCGCCGCCGTACTCCTCGGCGACCAGGCCGTACTCGGTCAATTGCTGACGCACCTTGGCCGGGTTGGCACCGGGCTTGTCGATCTTGTTGACCGCGACCACGACCGGCGCGTCGGCCGCCTTGGCGTGGTTGAGGGCCTCGATGGTCTGAGGCATCACGCCGTCGTCGGCGGCGACGACGAGGACCACGATGTCGGTCACGTTCGCACCACGGGCACGCATGGCGGTGAACGCCTCGTGACCGGGGGTGTCGATGAACGTGATCGCGCGGTCGGCGCCCTCGTGTTCGACGTGGACCTGGTAGGCACCGATGTGCTGGGTGATGCCGCCGGCCTCGGTGTCGACCTTGTTGGTACGCCGGATGGCGTCCAGCAGTTTGGTCTTACCGTGGTCGACGTGACCCATGACGGTCACCACCGGCGGACGCGGCATCGCCTCGCCCTGCTCGGCCTCGTCCTCCAGGTCGATGCCGAACTTGGCGAGCAGCTCGCGGTCCTCCTCCTCGGGGCTGACGATCTGCACGTCGAAGCCGAGGTGTTCACCCAGCAGCAGCAGGGTGTCGTCGGAGCAGGACTGGGTCGCGGTGACCATCTCGCCGAGGTTGAACATCTCCTGGACCAGCGAGCCCGGGTTGGCGTTGATCTTGTCGGCGAAGTCCGACAGCGACGCGCCACGGGGCAGCTTGACGGTCTGTCCCTGGCCGCGCGGCGCGCCCGAACCCATGGTCGGGGCCGACAGGTTGTCGAACTCCGCTCTGCGCTGCCGCTTGGACTTGCGTCCCCGCGCCGGGCGTCCACCGGGACGGCCGAACGCACCTGCGGCGTTACCGCCGCGGCTGCGCGCACCGCCACCGGGGCGACCGCCGCCGCCACGGAATCCTCCGGGCGCACCAGTTCCACCACCGGCACCGGCGGGAGCACCGGCGCCACCGCCGCCGCCACGGTAACCGCCGCCACCGCGGTAGTTGCCGCCACCGCCGCCGCCACCGGGTCCGCCACGGCCGCCACCGCGACCACCGCCGCCACCACCGGGACCACGGCCACCGCCGGGTCCACCACGGCCGCCACCCGGTCCCGGGCGCGACGACGGCATCATCGACGGGCTGGGACGGGGAGGCATGTTCGACGGGCTGGGACGGGGGCCACCGGGACGGTCGCCGCCACGGTCCGAGGACGGGCCGGGACGCGGGCCGGGCTTGGGAGCCGGAGCTCCACCGGGCCGGGTCTTGGCGGCGCCGCCGGTCACACCGAACGGGTTGTTCCCGCCCGGTCGGGGACCGGGCTTCGGCCCCGGACGGGGCGCGCTGCGACGCTCGGCGGTGTCACCGCCGGAGTCGCCGTCGGCACGCCTGCGGCGCGCCTCCTCGGCGGCCTTGACCGCCGCCTCCTGCTGCTTCTTCAACGCCTCCGCCCTGGCCTGGGTGGCGGCGATCTCGATGTCGTGGGCGCTGGCCGGTTTGGTCGCCGGAGCCGGCGGTCCCGGGATCGGGCGACGCTTCGCCGGTCCGCCCTTCTTGGCGGTGTCCGGCTTCTTCGCGGGTCCCGGTTTCCCGGGCATCTTCGGCCGGGGACCGGGCTTGGCGGTCACTCCGGGCTTCGCCGCGGCCGGTGCCGCGGGTGCCGCCGTCTCGGCGGGCTTCTCCGTCTTCGTCGCACCGGAGGATCCGGCTGCGAACTCGTCTCGCAACCGTCGCGCCACCGGCGCTTCCACCGTGCTCGACGCCGACTTGACGAACTCACCCATGTCGGTGAGTTTGGCGAGCACGATCTTGCTCGTTACACCGAACTCCTTGGCGAGTTCGTGTACGCGGGCCTTGCCTGCCACTGCACTCCTCATCTTGAGGTCGGTGCGGGCATCGGCCCGCCGACCTCATGTATGCACTTGATGCCTGGTCATTGAACTGACGACTTCATCGTGTGCTCATGTCCGGTCTACCTACCTTGCTTTCGCGGGCGCTCACCGTTGTGAGCGCCATCGATTTCCCGAGCGGCCGGGTCCCGCCTGCTCGTCACATAACGTTCCAGCGCGGTGGAGTCCACCGCCACCGACAGCCGCAGAGCCCGCCCGAAGGCGCGCCTTCTCAGGGCCTGTGTGAGACAGGCCGCATCGGGGTGGAGATGCGCGCCTCGGCCAGGCAGTCTGCGCGGCGGGTCAGGGACCAACCGATACCCCGTAGCGTCGGCGTCGAACTCGGCGACGACACGCAGCAACTCGGTGGCCGACGCACGAGAACGGCAACCCACACACGTGCGGATGACATCTGCGCGACGGACCACTGGAAATACTACCCCTAGGCGCCGACGCCGCCCGCTCCCACCTCGGATTCGGGTGGGGAATCGGCCGCGGCGTCGGACTTGATGTCGATACGCCAGCCCGTCAACCGGGCCGCCAGCCTGGCGTTCTGCCCCTCCCTGCCGATCGCGAGCGAGAGCTGGAAATCCGGCACCGTGACTCGCGCCACCCGGTCGTCGGGGTCGATGATCTGGGTCCGGATGACCTTGGCGGGCGACAACGCGTTGCCCACGAACCGGGCCGGGTCGTCGGAGTAGTCGATGATGTCGATCTTCTCGCCGTCGAGTTCGCTCATCACGGCGCGCACCCGGGAACCCATCGGGCCGATGCACGCGCCCTTGGCGTTGAGGTCGGGCACCGTCGCACGCACGGCGATCTTGGTGCGGTGTCCCGCCTCGCGGGCGACGGCGGCGATCTCCACCGAGCCGTCCGCGATCTCGGGGACCTCCATGGCGAACAGCTTGCGCACCAGGTTGGGGTGGGTACGGGACAGGGTGATCTGGGGACCGCGGGCGCCACGGGACACCTGCACCACCGACGCGCGCAGCCGCCGGCCGTGGGGGTAGTCCTCGCCGGGGACCTGCTCGATCTGCGGGAGGACCGCCTCGATCTTGCCGAGGTCGACCACCACGATGCCCTTCTCGGCCCGCGCCTGGTCGGCCTGGACGACGCCGGTGACGATGTCGCCCTCCATTCCGGCGTACTCGCCGAAGTTGACGTCGTCGGTGGCCTCCCGGAGCCGCTGCATGATGACCTGTTTCGCGGTCATGGCGGCGATCCGGCCGAAGTCGGCCGGGGTGTCGTCCCACTCCCGGGTCAGGTTGCCCTCCGCGTCGAACTCCCGGGCGTACACGGTGGCCGCACCGGTGTCCCGGTTGATGTCGACCCGCGCGGCCGGATTCGCGCCCGGCGTGTGCCGGTAGGCGGTCAGCAGGGCGCTCTCTATCGCGTTGATGATCGTGTGGAACGGGATGTCGCGCTCTCGTTCCAGTGACCGCAGTGCCACCAGATCGATGTGCATCGCTCACCCCTCCTTTTCGTCGTCGCCCGCCGGGCGGGAGAATTCCAGTTGAATGCGCCCCGCGCCGAGCTCACCGTACGCTACCGTGCGCGCGCCGTCCGTCGTGCGCAGCGTCACCGTCGTCTCGTCGGTGGCCTCGATGCGTCCGGTGACGGTCTCGTCCCCCACCGGCACCTCCACCAGCCTGCCGATGTTACGCCGCCAGTGGCGGGGCAGCTTCAACGGACGATCGACCCCGGGTGAGGACACCTCCAGGGTGTAGGAGCCGGCCGCGAACGGGCCGCCGGTCTCCTCGGCCTCGTCGAGCGCCTTGGACAGCGACCGCGAGACCGCGGCGATGGCGTCGAGGTCGGTGGGACCGTCCCGGCCGACGAGTACCCGCACCAGGGTCCGGCGGCCGGCCTGGGAGACCTTCAGCTCCTCCAGGTCGTAGCCCTCATCGGCCAGCGTGGACTCCACCACCGCCCTCACCCGATCACGGATCGAGTCGCTCACCGTTGACACCCCCAAGTTCGCCGTTCGCTCGTCACGGCCGAGGGTATCCGACCGTGCCGGTGGGCGGCGCGCTGCGGGCGTGCCGCCGACGGCGAACCGCGCCTGGCAGACTTGATCGGTGCCTCACTCGCAATTGTCCGGTCATACCCGACGTGCCGTCCTGTGGGGGGCGGGCATCGCCACCTTGAGCGGTTGCGGCCTGGTCCGCACCGACTCCACACCGATCATCGACAACACCGGCGCGCTCCTTCCCGTCCTGCGGACCGCCGCCGACCAGATGGCCGGCCTGCAGGCGGCCATCGACGCCGGGGCCGGGCACGAGGCCACTCTGGAGATGCTGCGCGACGACCACGCCGCCCACGCGGAGGCTCTCGCGAAGCTGGTGGGCACCGACCCTCCCGCCGGTGACGCCGTCGTCGGCGATCCGGTGGTGGGCACGCTCATCGAACAGGAGCAGGCGGGTTACGACCAGGCGTTGGAGGCGTGTGTCGCGGCGCTACCCGAGTACGTGGTGCTGCTCGGGGAGATCGCCGCCTGCCGTGCCAGCCACGTCGACGTGTTGGGAGAGCTCTAGATGGCCGACGACCTGACTCCCGGACTGATCTGCGAGTACGAGGCGATCTTCGGGTACGGCGACGCCGGTCCCCACCTGACCGGGGCCGAACGGGATCTGGCGGTGCGGGCCGAACAGGCCCACCGTGACCGGCGCGACGCCGTCATGACGTGGCTCGCGGAGCGGGGACAGGAGGTCCCGGCGGCGCAGCCGGCCTACACGCTCCCGGTGGAACCGGTGGACGCGGCGTCGGCGCGCGACCTCATCGGGCGGCTGGAGGAACGTTGTGCCGCCGCGTGGCGTTCGGTCCTGCCCGACTCCACCGAGGAGGCGCGGCGGATCGCCGTGGAGGCATTGGCGGCGACGGCGATCTCGGCGGCGCGGTGGCGGCGCATGACGGGCGTCACTCCATCCACTGTGGCGTTTCCGGGCCGGACGTAGCCGCGCGACACACCGCCGGTCGGCCCTCCGCCACCACCCGACAGCCCGTACCCCATCAACCCTTCGGCCAGTGTTACGGCCGCACTATTGCGGAATGCCTACCTGGTAGGCATGATGTCTGCGACATCCCCCAATACCCGGTATGCACTGGAGGACCTCCCGAGATGAGCGTCAAACACGGCCTGCTCGCGTTGCTGGAACGCGGCCCCGCCTACGGATACCAGCTGCGGAGCGCGTTCGAGGAGTCCACCGGTTCCACCTGGCCGCTGAACATCGGGCAGGTCTACACCACCCTGACGCGGCTGGAACGCGACCACCTGGTGCGCGCGCTGCCGGAGAACCAACAGGGACAACGCCCCTACGCGATCACCGACGCCGGACGCGCCGCCCTCTCGGTGTGGTTCTCCACCCCCGTCTCGGGCAACGACCGGCCGCGCGACGAGCTGGCGATCAAACTCGCGCTGGCGCTGACGACGCCGGGAGTGGACATCTCCGCGGTGGTGCAGGCCCAACGGATCGCGACGATACGCGCGCTCCAGGAGTACACCCGGCTGAAGAACCAGAGCCCGGCCGCCGACACCGCGTGGCTGCTCATCCTCGACTCGATGATCTTCCGCGCCGAGGCCGAGGTCCGCTGGCTCGACCACTGCGAGGCGAGCCTGATCCGCCGCGCCGGGACGCCCCCGCCGGCACCCTCGGCCGACACCGCGCCCTCCGAGTCCACCCCGCTTCCCGCCACGGAGAACACCACCACATGACCGTCATCTCACTGACCGGCGTCCACCGCACCCACGGCGCCGGTGACGCCACCGTGCACGCGTTGCGCGGCGTCGACTTCTCCGTACCGCCCGGCGAGCTGGTCGCGGTGATGGGGCCGTCCGGATCCGGCAAGTCCACGCTCCTGAACCTCGCCGGCGGCCTGGACTCCCCCACCCGGGGAACCGTCGAGGTCGAGGGCGTCGTCCTGGGCGGGCTGTCCCGGCGCGCCCTCGCGCGGCTGCGGCGGCGGTCGATCGGTTACGTGTTCCAGGACTTCAACCTGATCCCCAGCCTCACCGCCGCCGAGAACGTGGCGCTGCCACTCGAACTGGACGGGATGTCGGTGCGCAAAGCACGCGGGACCGCCGTGGAGTCGCTGTCCGAAGTGGGCATCGAGGACCTCGCCGACCGGTTCCCCGACGACATGTCGGGCGGCCAACAGCAACGCGTCGCCATCGCCCGGGCGGTGGTCGGGCGGCGCCGGTTGATCCTCGCCGACGAACCCACCGGCGCACTCGACTCCCAGACCGGCGAGGCGGTGCTGAAACTGCTGCGCTCCCGGTGCGACAACGGCGCGGCGGGCGTCCTGGTCACCCACGACGCCCGCCACGCCGGTTGGGCCGACCGGGTCATCTTCCTACGCGACGGATCGATCGTCGACGCCTCGGCCCCGCTGCCCGACGCCGACAGCCTCCTGGAGGCGGGCCGGTGAGCCTGTCATCCCTCCGGCTGGCGCTGCGGCTCGCCCGCCGCGACGCGCAGCGCACCAAGGGCCGCTCGGCGCTCGTGCTGGCACTGTTGGGGCTGCCCGTGCTGACGGTCGGCTTCGGTGCCGCCGTCATCGACAGTCTCCAGTCCTCCGACACGGAGACCGCCGAACGGATCCTCGGCTCCGCCGACGCGATCGTCCAATGGGACTACCGGGTCCCGATCATCCAGGATCCGCTGAACATCGAGTGGTCCCAACCGGTCGACGACGCGGCCGTGTCGGAGGACGCCTACCGCGCCGAGACCGCCACGACCGCCGAACTGACGGCGGTACTGCCCGAGGGCGCCCGGCTGGTCGAGGTGACCTCCGGACGGACCACGGTCACCACACCGGACGGCATCGACCGGTTGAGGCTCGACGGAGTCGTCATGTCCGACCCGGCCATGACCGGCCGGTACTCCGTCCTCGACGGGGACGTCCCCACCGGGAACGAGATCGCGCTCTCGGTCGCGGCGGCGGAGTTCCTCGAAGTGGAGGTGGGCGACACCCTCGAACTGCCGGATCTCGGCCGGGAGCCGGTCGTCGCGGCGATCGTGGAGGAACCGGGCGACCTCCACGCGGAGTTCGCGGTCGTGCCACCGGACACCTTCGAGGGCGAACACGTCGCCTGGTACGTGGACACGCCCGAAGGCATCGGCTGGGACCGGGTCCGGGAACTGAACGGACTCGGTGTGTCGGTCCTGTCGGCGCAGGTCGTGGCCGACCCGCCGCCGTCGCCGTTCACACAGCGGTACGGGACCCCCGACGCCCTTCCGGCCGAGGAGCTGATGCTGGTCACCTTCGCGGTGGGCATGGTCGTCCTGGAGATCGTGCTCCTGGCGGGACCGGCGTTCGCCATCGGCGCCAAGCGCCGCACCCGGGAGTTCGCGCTCCTGAGCGCCAACGGCGCCACGCCCGCCCAGATCCGGCGGGTCGTCCTGGCCGGTGGCGTCGTCATGGGAGGCGTGGCCACCTTCGCCGGAATCGCGTTGGGCGTGGCGGCGGCACGGTTGAGCCTGCCGATCGTCGAGCAGTTGGTGGGTCGCCGCTCCACCGGCTTCGGCGTCTTCCCCGAGCTGATCCTCCCGCTGGCCGCCGTCGGCGTCGTCACCGGTCTGCTGGCCGCCGTCGTGCCCGCGTTCACCACGGCCCGCCAGGACGTGGTGGCGGCGTTCTCCGGACGGCGTGGGGCGACACGGTCGCGCAGGCGTTGGCTGCTGCTGGGCCTGCTGTTGGTGGCCGCGGGTCTGGCCGCCGGTGTGGCGGGCACCCTAGCCGCGCAGTCGGCGTTGCTGCTGGGCGGGGTCGCGTTCCTGGAACTGGGACTCGTGCTGTGCACCCCCGCCCTGGTCGGCCTGATCAGCCGCCTGGGACGGTTCCTGCCGGTGTCACCCCGCATCGCGCTGCGGGACGCCGGTCGCAACCGCGCCTCGGCGGCCCCGGCGATCTCGGCGGTGATGGCGGTGGTCGCCATGGGACTGGCCGCCACGATGTTCTACGTCGGGGATCGCGCCCGCTACGCGGCCGACGACGGAGGTGGACCACCCCCCGGAACACCACTGGTGACCGTGTACCGGATCGGCGAGCTCGGCGTTCCCCCCACGGAGGAGGCGGTGGCGGCCACCGACCGGGCGATAGAGGACGTCACCGGCTTCATGACCGGGCACCTACCGGTCACCGCCGTACACCAGGCACACGGCCTGGAATGCCAAGCCGCCGGCGCGGATGCGATGTGCGTGCCCGCCGCGGTCCAACCCGCCGAGACAGCGTGCCCGTTCGACGGCCGGTACGACCTCGACGAGACCGAACAGGCCGAGGCGGCCGGGAATCCGCACTGCACGTCCCGGCAGGAGACCTCCGGCAACACCATGTACGGGTCGTACCGCATCTCACCCGAGGCGGTGGCGGCGTTCACCGGCCTCACCGGTGACGCACTCGCCGAGGCGCAGCGGGTGATACGCGAGGGCGGCGCGATCGTGCAGGACCCCGACCTCGTCGTGGACGGCACCGTGACGCTGGAGGTGCGGGACGTCGGGCCCGACGGCACCGACCACGAGGTCCGCGAGAGCGTCACCGTTCCCGGATTCGGCCTGTCGGAAGGCAAGACCGACACGCACCGCACCGAGCACGTCCTGTTCAGCGACGCGGCGGCGGCCGCGCTGGGACTCCGGGACAGGGGCGAGACGACCCTGGCCGGGACGTTGGAGCGCACGACGACCCGCGCCGAGGAGAACCGGTTCGATCAGGCGATCGCCGCCGCCGGTTACACCGACTGGATGAACGGCACCGGTGACGATCTCGTCCAGGTGTACCCGGAGTTCGTCGGCGGCGACGACGAACCGGTGTCGGTGGCCACATTGCCGCTGCTGGTCGCGATCGTCACCGGCATCCTGGCGCTGGCGGCCACGGCGGTGGCCACCGCGCTGGCGGCCGCCGAGTCCCGCCGCGACCTCACCACACTGGCCGCGATCGGGGCGTCGCCGGCGACCCGCCGGAAGCTGAGCCTGTTCCAGGCGGGGGTGATCTCCATGATCGGCGTGACACTCGGTGTCGTCGCCGGTGTGGGTGCCAGCATCGCCGCGATGGCGGCGCTGAACACCCGCTACGCCCTGGCCTACCCCCTGGTGAACCTGTATCCGATGGACATCCCGTGGCTCAACGTCGCCGTGGCGATGGTCGCGGTGCCGGTGGTCGCCATGGTGGGGGCGGGGTTGTTGACCCGTTCGCGGTTGCCGAGCGAGCGGCGGACGGGCTGACGGAGGGGCCGGGCGGTGCCGCGCACCGTCCCCGGCCGAGTCGTCCGGGTGGGTCAGGCCCGGGACGCGGGAGAGCCGGGTGACCGTGACGGTCACCCGGCTTTCCGGTGTCGGGTTCGGGAAACGTCCCGGCACCGGAGGACGCACCCCGTAGGTGGTGGCCGGTGCTAGCGGAACTTCTCCGGTGTCCCGGCCGACGGCCCCTCGGTGGGCATGGTGAGGATCTCGTAGCCGTCGTCGGTCACCAGCACGGTGTGTTCGAACTGCGCCGACCACCTGCGGTCCTTGGTGACGGCGGTCCAACCGTCGTCCCACATGTCGTGGTCGTACGTGCCGAGGTTGATCATGGGTTCCACGGTGAAGGTCATCCCGGGCTCCATCTCGACCTTGTGCACCGGATTGTCGTAGTGCAGCACGTGCAGCCCGGAGTGGAACGACTCGCCGATGCCGTGGCCGGTGAAGTCACGGACGACGCCGTATCCGAACCGTTTGGCGTACGCCTCGATGACTCGGCCGATGACGTTGATCTGCCGGCCGGGCGCGATCGCCTTTATGCCGCGCATGGTGGCGGCGTAGGTGCGTTCCACCAGCAGCCGGGCCTCCTCGTCGACGTCACCCACCAGGAAGGTGGCGTTGTTGTCGCCGTGGACGCCGTCGAGGTAGGCGGTGATGTCGACGTTGAGGATGTCGCCGTCCTCCAACACGGTGCTGTCGGGTATCCCGTGGCAGATGACCTCGTTGAGCGAGGTGCAGCAGGACTTCCAGAAGCCCTTGTATCCGAGTGTGGAGGGGTAGGCGCCGTGGTCGCACAGGTACTCGTGCACCACCCGGTCGATCTCGTCGGTGGTGACGCCCGGTGCGGCGTGCCGGCCGGCCTCCACCAACGCGTCGGCGGCCAGTCGGCCGGCGCGGCGCATGCGCGCGATGGTGTCGGGGTCCTTGACGTGTGAACCGGTGAACGGTTTCGGCTGGGGACGTCCGACGTACTCCGGCCGCACGATGTGGGCCGGCACCTCCCGTCGAGGGGTCTGAACTCCGGGACGTAGCGGGGCACGAACAGTCATGGTGGCCAGCTTATCGGTGGGTGGGACGCGGCCGATGCCGTGGCGGAACCGCTGCCGCCCGGGTGGCCCGGCGGGTTCAGGGGCGGGGCAGGTGGCCCGCGAGTCCGGGGAGGCCGTCGACGCTGTACTCGTTGGTCCTGGTGCGGCGTTCGGCGATCTCGGCCCTGGTCCGGCGGGCGTTCAGGTCGATCAGCATTGTCCGGTCGCCCTGGTACTCCATGAGCGGGACGGCGTAGCCGCAGGAGTCGGAGACCCGGGTGACCGTGATGTCGACGATGGCGCGGAGGCCGTGGGTGACGGGGTCGTCGAACCGGGCCAGCAACGGGGCGAACTCGGGTTGGTCGGGGAACACCGGCCGCCCGAGGCCGTGCAACCGGAGGATCTTGGGCTGCCGGGTGAAGGAGCAGAACATGACGCAGACCCGGCCGTTCTGTCGCATGTGGGCGGTTCCCTCGATACCGCTGCCGCCCCAGTCCAGATAGGCCACCCGATCGGGCGCGAGGATCCGGAACGTACCGGACATCCCCTTGGGAGACACGTTGACATGGCCGTCGGACTCCGCCGGGGCGGTACCGACGAAGAACACCGGTTGTGCCTCGATGAACTCGGCCAGCCGTTCGGTGATCTCCGGGTAAACGGTTCCCATCGCGTAATTCTGGAATACGCATCGATCTACATCAAGATGTTATGCGTCACAAGCGTATTGAGAGGTGAATCCCCTTGCACTCCGGGTTCCCGCGCGGCATCCTGAAGGACACACCACAACTCCAGACCTCCCCATACCGAGCCGGCGTGGAGCGCGCTCCCGTGCACGACACACCCATCACGGTCGAGCGCCCGGCCTGCCCAACACAGGCCCGCGGCAGTCGCTTCGCGCCGGCTCGTAAACACACCGACCCCGTGCCTCAGTTCTACGGCACGGGGTCGTTGGTGTGGTCGGACGGTGTGCCCACGTGGGGCGGTCTCGTTCGCGGACGGGTGTGTCCGCCGTGTTACGGGGTCCGCGGTTCGGCGGTCGGCCGTCGCGGTGCGCGGGTACCGGGGGAAGAGGTGAGAGGCTCAACCGGCCGGTTCCAGCTCCTTGGAGACACCGGCGTCCGCCGTGGTGCCCCTGCCGACGCGCGTCATCCGCTCGTACACCATGCCACCGGTGTGCGCGAGCGCACCGATGACGGCGGGCACGACCGGCAACGCCCAGTCCGCCAGAAACCCGATCTGCGGCATGTTCAGCACGAACACGGCCGCGGCGGCGCAGACGAAACCCTGGACGGTGCCGCGCCAGGCGGCTCGTCCACTGTCGACCATCGCCGCGCGGCGTTCCGCGGCCAGGTCGTGGAACTCCTCCAGCGCGGTGATATCACGCCGCCCGAGGAAGGCGCCGCAGATACCCGTGGTGACGGACGCGCTGACCGTCGCCGCGATGAGGCTGTTGCCGGTGATGAGGTACACGAGTGCGAACGTCAGACCGCCCGCGCCGATCGCGATGGCCGTCTTGATCCAGTCCGACTTCTGACCGGGGTACCAGTAGTACTTGGTCACCCCTTCGCCCAGTTCCCGGACGATCCTGCCCATTTTCGGTGGCTCCCCTCGAATTGACCGTGACCATCTGCCGGCCGGGTCGTTAACCCCTCCGTACAGGAGTCATTATTGCGATGACGGCCTGCGATAGTGCGTGTTCAGGTCGATAGCGCCACAATTCTTACGAATCGGACGCCGCCGACCGGCGCTGCCGCCCCTGCCGGGGCCGGCGTCGCACGCCGGTGAACTCGAGGTGACCATCGCGGCCGGCGACCGGCGGTCGCGTGTTCATCACAGCACGCCCCGCCATCGAATGCTGTCGGCTGGCCGACGCTAGGGGCGAAAACCTGACGCCTTTGCGCCACAACGGTTTCCGGCCGAAGACGACGAAACGGCCGGGGTGTCCCCCGGCCGTTCTCGTTGTGGGGTCAGTGCACCTCGACGACGGGGCCGCTCAGCTCCCGCAGCTCCTCCGGCAGCTCGGCACCCATCTCCTCCGCGATCCGCAGTGCCTCGGTGATCAGGGTCTCCACGATCTGGGACTCGGGGACGGTCTTGATCACCTCGCCCTTGACGAAGATCTGGCCCTTCCCGTTACCGGAGGCGACACCGAGGTCGGCCTCCCGCGCCTCGCCGGGGCCGTTGACGACACAACCCATGACGGCCACCCGCAGCGGCACCGGCAGGCCGTCCAGGCCCGCCGTGACCTCCTCGGCCAGCTTGTACACGTCCACCTGGGCGCGGCCACACGAGGGACACGACACGATCTCCAGGCCGCGTTCCCGCAGTCCCAGGGACTCCAGGATGGCGGTGCCGACCTTGACCTCCTCCACCGGCGGCGCCGACAGGGACACCCGGATGGTGTCGCCGATGCCCTCCGACAGCAGGGCGCCGAAGGCGACCGCCGACTTCACGGTCCCCTGGAACGCCGGGCCGGCCTCGGTGACGCCCAGGTGCAGCGGGTAGTCGCACTGCTGCGACAGCAACCGGTACGCCCGGATCATCACGACGGGGTCGTGGTGCTTGACCGAGATCTTGATGTCCCGGAAGCCGTGCTCCTCGAACAGCGAGCACTCCCACAGCGCCGACTCCACCAGGGCCTCCGCCGTCGGCTTGCCGTACTTGGTGAGCAGCCGGGGGTCGAGCGAACCGGCGTTGACGCCGATGCGGATCGGAGTGCCCGCCTGCGAGGCCGCCTTGGCGATCTCGGCGATCTTGTCGTCGAACTTCTTGATGTTGCCCGGGTTGACGCGCACCGCCGCGCAACCGGCGTCGATGGCGGCGAACACGTACTTCGGCTGGAAGTGGATGTCCGCGATGACCGGGATCTTCGACTTCTTCGCGATGATCGGCAGGGCCTCGGCGTCGTCCTGACTGGGCACCGCGACCCGGACGATCTGGCAGCCCGCCGCGGTCAGCTCGGCGATCTGCTGCAGGGTCGCGTTGACGTCGGCGGTCACCGTCGTCGTCATCGACTGGACGCTGACGGGGGCGCCACCGCCCACCAGGACGCCGCCGACGTCGAGCGTGCGGGTCGGTTTACGGGTGGCCACCGCCGGCGGCGGCGCCTGCGGGATACCGAGGTTGACGGAGGTCATACATCCCCACTTACTTGAAGATCACGATTGGATTGACGATGTCCGCGGTGACGGTGAGCAACGTGAAGCCGACCATCACCACCAGGACCGTGTAGGTCAACGGAAGCAGCTTGGCGTAGTCGACCCGCCCCGGGTCGGGCTTGGAGCGCTTCCGGGCCAGCCAGGAGCGGGCGCGCTCGAACCAGGCGATCGCGATGTGACCGCCGTCCATCGGCAGCAGGGGCAGCAGGTTGAACACGCCCACGAAGTAGTTCAGTGTCGCCAGCAGCATGAAGAACATGACCCAGGCGTCGTTGGCGACCATCTCGCCGCCCAACCGGCTCGCGCCGACCACGCTCACCGGGGTCTCCTCGTCGCGTTCCCCGCCCCAGATGGCCTCCCACAGCGCCGGGACCTTCTCGGGGATGCGGAGGATCGCCTCGCCCATCATCACGGCCATCTCGCCGGTCATGTCGGCGGCGGCACCGACGCCCTCGATCGGCCCGTACGTGACGGTGGGTGAGATCGACGGGTCGACGTACTGCCCGATGCCGACCTGCGCGACCTCGATCGCCTCGCCGTCCTCACCGGTCAGGGTCACGTTCCGGGGGGTGACGGCCACGTCGGTGGTCGTGCCGTCCCGCTCGACGCGGAAGTCGGCGGCCTGGTCGGCGGGGAGGCCGCGGATCTCGTTCACCACGCAGCCCCAGGCGGTGGGCGGCTGGTCGGTGCCGTCGATGACGCACTCCCGGCCCGCCACCTCGACGCCGTTGACGGCCAGCAGGACGTCACCGGTGCGCAGTCCGGCCTCCACCGACGGGGAGGGCTCGTCCTCCTCGGTGCACTCCTGCGGGTCGAGGCATTCGAGCACCTGGATCCGGGTGCCCTGGGTCAGCTCCTCCGCGTAGGCGGGGTTGGTCGCCGACACGAACGACACCAGGATCCACAGGATCAGGAACCCCAGGATGAAGTGGACCACCGAACCCGCCGACAGCACGACGGTGCGCTGCCACAGCGGCTTGCGGTAGAAGACCCGGTGCTGCTGGTCCGGCGGGGTGGGCTCCTCGGCCTCCTCCTGCTCGGTCATCCCGGTGATCTTGACGAAACCGCCCAGCGGGATGCCCTTGATGCCGTATTCGGTCTCGCCCTTGCGGAACGACCACAGCGTGGGACCGAACCCGACGAAGAACCTGGTCACCCGCATCCCGAACAGCTTCGCGGTGCCCATGTGGCCCGCCTCGTGCAGACTCACCGAGATCAGAATTCCGAGGGCGAACAGGATCACCCCGACGACGTAAGCCAACCTTCGTACCCCTTAGCTCTCCACAAAGCCGTAGCCGGCTCATCGTCCCACCTCGGCGATGCGTTGGCGCGCCGCCTCTCGCGCCCACCGTTCGGCCGCGAGCACCTCATCGACGGTACCCGGTTCGGCGAAGCCCGGCATAGCCGCCAGAACCTCCGCCAGGGTGTCGACGATGCCCAGGAACGGCAACCGCCCTTCGGTGAACGCGGCGACGCACTCCTCGTTCGCGGCGTTGTACACCGCGGGCAGACAACGGCCGGCCTTCCCGGCCTCCCTGGCCAGGCCGACCGCGGGGAACGCCTCGTCGTCCATCGGCAGGAGTTCCCAGGTGTGGGCCTTCGACCAGTCGACCGGCGGCGCGACGTCGGGGACCCGGTCGGGCCAGGTCAGGGCCTGGGCGATCGCCAGGCGCATGTCCGGTGGGCTCACCTGCGCCAGGGTCGAGCCGTCCCGGAACTCCACCATCGAATGCAGGTAGGACTGCGGGTGCAGCATGACCACGATGTCGTCGTAGGGCGTGCCGAACAGTTCGTGGGCCTCGATGACCTCCAGGCTCTTGTTGACCATCGTGGCGCTGTTGATCGTCACCACCGGTCCCATGGACCAGGTGGGGTGGCGCAGGGCCTGTGCGACGGTGACCTCGGCCAGTTCGGCGCGGCCGCGCCCCCGGAACGGCCCGCCGGTCGCGGTGACGATCAGGCGGCGCACCTCCTCGGCGCGCCCACCGCGCAGACAGTGGGCGAGCGCCGCGTGTTCGCTGTCGACGGGCACGATCTGCCCGGGCGCGGCCACCGCCCGCACCAGCGGCCCACCGGCCACCAGCGACTCCTTGTTCGCCAGGGCGAGCGTGCGACCGGCGCGAAGCGCCGCGAGCGTCGGTTCCAGCCCGATGGAGCCCGTCATGCCGTTGAGCACCACGTCTGCCCGCCAGCCCGCGAGTTCGGTCATCGCCTGCGGCCCGGCCAGGATCTTGGGAATCCGGAACTCGCCCCGGGTGTAGCCGCGTCGTTCGGCTGCGGCGTAGAACGCCAACTGGATGTCCTGTGCCGCACCGGCGCGGGCCACGGCGACGACCTCCACCTCGAGCGCCAGCGCCTGCTCCGCCAACAGCGCGGGATTGGCGCCGCCCGCGCCGATGCCCACCACCTTCAGCCGGTCGGGGTTCCGGGTGATGACGTCGATTGCCTGGGTACCGATGGAACCGGTGGATCCGAGTATCACGATCTCGCGCTGGGTCACCGTCGTATTGTCCCCCGCCGGTGTCGTGTGGTCGATGACGGCTACCGGAACACCACGGTGCGGTCGCCGTTGAGCAGGACCCGGTGGTCCAGATGCCAGGCGAGCCCGCGTGCCAACACGACCGACTCCAGGTCCCGGCCCGCCGCAGCGAGGCGTTCGGGCGTCATGGCGTGGTCGACCCGCGCGGTCTCCTGTTCGATGATGGGTCCCTCGTCGAGGTCGGCGGTGACGTAGTGGGCTGTCGCGCCGATCAGTTTCACGCCCCGGTCGTACGCCTGGTGGTAGGGCTTGGCGCCCTTGAAGCTGGGGAGGAAGGAGTGGTGGATGTTGATGATCTGGCCGGGCAGTTTGGCGCAGAACCCCTCGGAGAGGATCTGCATGTACCTGGCCAGGACCACGACGTCGATGCGGTGTTCGGTGACCAGTTCCAACAGTCGTTGTTCCTGTTGGGGACGGGTTTCGGGCGTCACCGGCAGGTGCCGGAACGGCACTCCGCCGGCCTCGGTGAGTCCGGCCCAGTCGGCGTGGTTGGAGGCGACCGTGACCAGGTCGCCGTGGAGCGCGCCGGTGCGGAACCGGTACAGCAGGTCGTTGAGGCAGTGCCCCTGCCGGGACGCCAGCACCATCACGCGCGGCTTGACCGCCATGTCGTGCAACTGCCAGTCCATGGCCGCCCGGGCGGCCGGTTCGGCGAACTCCACCCGCAGACGGTCCAGTGGTGTGTCCGCCCGGAAGTGGACCCGCATGAAGAACCGGCCGCTGCCGGGGTCCCTGAACTGCTGGCTGTCGAGGATGTTGCCCTGCCGTTCGGCCAGGAAACCGGACACGGCGTGTACCACGCCGACCCGGTCGGGGCAGGACAGCGTCAGGACGTATTCGCGGGTCATCGCGCCATTATCCCCACCGACGGACGTCGATGTGTGACGAGGCCGTGACCCGGGAGGGTCAGGCGCGTGGGGCCCGGATGTCAGGCGTGTGGGGCCCGGAGTGAACTCGGGGCGTCGAGCCGCGCACCGTCGTCCACGCTCACGCCGAGTCGTTCCACCAGTTCCCCGCCGAGCCAGGCGGTCACACCGGCCAGCGCGGCACCCGCGAAGCCCAGGATCATCGCCCACGCGCCCGGCACCCAGTCGTCGCCGCCGAGCCGCAGCAGCCAGCTCACGGCGAACAACGCCAGCACCAGCAGGTTGCCGGCCCCGTGGACGGCACCGACACGTTTGGCGCGTGTCCCGGCGGGGATCGCGAGCCAGTCGACGAGGCCGGTCACACCGGCGGCGAGACCACCGATGATCCCGGCGGCCATCGTGTAGGCCGCGACCACGGCGAACGCCTCGTTCCCGGTGATGAGCCGGAGGACGTCGAAGATCACCGCGGTGGCGAGCAGTCCGAGTGGGAACACGATGAGCATCGGATGGACCGCGTGTCCCGCGGCCCGGAATCGGCTGCGCATACGTATCGCCTCCTTGGTCGGAATGTGGTTACCCGGCGTCGGCCGTTTCGACTCACGGATTCCCGATTGCCCCCGAGACGACGGCCCGTCAGGGTGGTGACATGACCGAGGCCGACTTCTCCGTGAAACCGACGCTGGCCGGTGCGCTGGTGCGCCTGGAACCGATGTCGGAGGAACACTTCGAAGGACTGTGGCGGGCGACGTCGGAACCGGAGGTCGCGCGGCTGACCGGTTCCCACGGCGAGATCACCGCCGCGCGGGCGCGGGAGTGGGTGGCGACCCGCGCGCAGACCACCGACCGGCTCGACCTGGCGGTCGTGGACCTCGCCACCGGCGAGTGCGTCGGCGAGGTCGTCCTCAACGACTGGTCTCCCGAGGACGGCCGGTGCAACTTCCGGATCCTGCTGGGTGAGGCCGGGCGTGGGCGCGGTCTGGGTGCCGAGGCGACCAGGCTGATCGTGGGGTACGGCTTCGAGCGGCTCGGGCTGCACCGGATCGGGCTCACCGTTTTCGCGTTCAATCCGCGGGCGCGCCGCGCCTACGAGAAGGTCGGCTTCGTCGCGGAGGGCGTCGAACGGGACGCCCTGTGTTGGGAGGGCCGCCGGTACGACTCGGTGTGGATGTCGATCCTGGCTCCCGAATGGTCTCGGCACCGGGGTTTCCCCGATGCCGAGACCGGTTGAGCACGGGTCAGCGGTCGGCGCCGACGAGTTCGGGTTCGCGTTCGGCGGCTACGGCCTCGTCGCCCTCCTTGACGCCGTAGCGGGCGTAGAACCGGTTGAGGAACGCCGGTGCCCACCAGTTGGCGCGTCCCAGTACCCGCATGGTCGCGGGCACCAGCAACATCCGCACGAGGGTCGCGTCGATGAAGATCGCCACCGCCATTCCGACGCCGATCATCTTGAGGAAGACGATGCCGCCGGCCGCGAACGCCCCCACCACCACGATGAGCAGCAGCGCGGCCGAGGTGATGATGCCACCGGTGCGTTGCAGTCCGGTGAGGACGGCGGTGGTGTTGTCACCCGTGCGGTCCCACTCCTCTCGGACACGTGACAGCAGGAACACCTCGTAGTCGGTGGACAGACCGAACAACAGCACGACCATCAACAGCAGGTTGGAGGGTTCCAGGTACCCGGTGGCCGTGAAGCCGAGCAGTTCGGACAGGTGACCGTCCTGGAATATCCACACGATGATGCCGAAGGACGCGCCGATCGACACCACGTTCATGAGGATCGCCTTGAGCGGCAACAGGACGGAGCCGAACGCCAGGAACAGCAGGAGCAGCGTCACGACGGAGACGTACAGCGCCAGCCACGGCAGCCGCTCGCCGATGTCGCGGAACTGGTCGTCGAGTTGGGCGGGCAGGCCCGTGACGGCGATCTCGCCGCCGCCGGGTACCGCCAGGTCGTCGATCGTGCCGGCCAGTTCGCGGGCGGCGTCGCTCTGCGGGTCGGCGTCGAAGGCGACCCGGAGCACGGCGGCGTCCTCGGAGCCCTCGGTCGGGGTGACCGTCTCGACGTCGTCGAGGTCGTCGATGGTGGCGACGAGTTCGGAGACGGCCGCCTGATCGGTTCCGGTCACCAGGACGTCGAGTGTGCCGAGGTCACCGCCGGGGAAGTCGGCCTCCAGCCGTTCGCTGACGACGCGGCTCTCGGTGCCCTCGGGCAGGACCGTCTCGTCGACGGTGCCGAAGCTCGCGTGGAGGAACGGGGTGGCGAGGGCGACCAGTACCGCCACGACGCCGAAGATGTAGACGGCGGGCCGGCGCATGACGCTGCCGCCGAACCGGGACCAGAAGCCGTGGTCGGTGCGTACCGTCGCGGCCCTCTTCCGGCGCCAGGGCATCCGGACGGCGTCCACCCGGTGTCCGAGTACCGCCAACAACGCGGGGAGCATGGTGAGGGAGCCGAGCATGGCCACGGCCACCGCCGCCATCCCGCCGTACGCGATCCCGTGCAGGAACGGCAGCGGGAACAGCAGCAGCCCGGCCAGTGACAGGATGATGGTGAGTCCGGAGACCATGACGGTCCGGCCCGCGGTGGTCATGGTGCGCACGATCGCCTCGTGTGTGGTGCGGCCCGCCGCGAGTTCCTCCCGGAACCGGTTGACCACGAACAGGGCGTAGTCGATCGCCAGGCCCAGCCCGATGATGGTGATGACGTTGATGGCGAACACCGACACGTCGGTGACGTAGGTGAGCAGCCTGGTGATGATGAAACCGCCCATGATGGCCAACACCCCCACCAGGAGCGGCGTCGTCGCCGCGACCAGGCTTCCGAAGATGACGACCATCAGGATCAGCAGGACAGGCAGTGAGAACATCTCGGCGGTGACGATGTCCTCCTGCGTCTGCGTGTTGACGTCGTCGAAGATCGCGGACTGGCCGCCGATCGAGGTGGTGAGCCCTTCGGCGTCGAGGTGGTCGCGGATGGCCTCGTACTGTTCCGCCCGTTCGGCGTCGTCGTCGCCGGTGAGGGTCACGGCGATGTACGTGGCGTGTCCGTCCTCGGAGACGAAGCCGGGAGACTGCGTGTCGTAGTACGAGAGCACCGACTCGACCTCGGGCCGGTCACCCATGGCGGCGGCGACGTCCGTGACGGCTTCGGTGAACGCGGGGTCGGTCACGACCATGTCGTCCGATTCGTACAGCGCGACGACGTCCACGGCCTGCCGGCCGAACTCCTCCTCGATGCGTTGTTCGGCCTTGTGGCTGGGACTCTCGGGGTTGTAGAAGCCGCCGTCGGCCAGCGAGTCGAAGACTCCGCTGCCCCACGTGGCGCCGACGCCGACCACGGCCACCGCGGCGGCCAGGACCACCCACCTGAGGCGGGCGACTGCCCGCCCCCACCATGCGAACACTCGAATCAGCTCCTAACGGCGCGCGCCGTGGCCCGTCGGGTACCGCGGTCGCCGGGTGCGTCCGCCGGGGCGGCGGCACCGTGTGGCGTGCGTCCGGATCGGCCGGTCGCGCCTTGAGGGGTTATAGGATGAAGACCAGTCCGCGTGCGCGAACACCGTTAACTATCGCTAGCGGCGTTAACTTCGACAACCGGAATGCCCGATATCGGACAGGAAAACGCAGTGGAATCCGTCACATCGCCACCAAGTCGTCGCGATCAGCAACGCGCCGACACGATCGCCCAGATCAAGGCGGTGGCCCGTGACCAACTCACCACGGCCGGACCGGCGGCGATATCGCTGCGCGCCATCGCCCGCACCATGGGCATGTCCGCTCCCGCCCTGTACCGCTACTTCCCCGGTCTCGACGCGCTCGTCACCGCGCTGTGCGCCGACCTGTACGACGAACTGCGCCGATTCATGGTCGCCCGGTGCGACACCCTCCCCGAGACCGACATGATCGGCAGGCTCCTCACCGCGGCACGCGGCTTCCGGCTGTGGGCGGTGCGGCACCGGCCGGAGTTCACCCTCATGTTCGCCAGCCTCGTGCCGGGCGCCGTCATCGCCGGGCCCGGCTGCCACAGCCGCGACCTCGATCCCGAACAGGAACCGTACGCGTCGATGCGCCGGTTCAGCCAGGTCTTCGGCGACATGTTCCACAAGGTGTTCCACCAGTCCGACGCCGAACGCGGATTCACACTGCGGACACCGCAACCGCCCCCGATGACCCCGGGACTGCGCGAGGAGATCCAGCGGTGCGCCACGGCGATCGGCGCCGACGTGCCGATCGAGTTCGGCTACGCCTTCCACTCGTTCTGGATACGGCTCTACGGCCTGGTGGCGATGGAGGTCTTCGGTCAACTTCCCGTCGTGCAGGAGGCCGAGGCACTGCTCGACGCCGAGTTGCACGACATGGCCGGGCAACTCGGACTGAACCTGACAGAGTTCACCGCGTCCCGGGCGGACTGACCGCCCGGGACGCTCAGCGGTTCAGTCGTCCCTCGCGGCACGACAGGACCTCACGCATCCGCCTGCTTCGCCGCGCGACAGGACCTCACGCATCCGCCTGCCTCACGGGACGGCAGGACCTCACGCATCCGCCTGCTTCGCCGCGCGACAGGACCTCACGCATCCGCTTGCTTCGCCGCGCGACAGGACCTCACGCATCCGCTTGCTTCGCCGCGCGGATGTCATGCCCCACACTGGTCAGGCACTTGCCCGAGTCCAGATTCCACTTCCAGCCATGCATCTGGCAGGTGAGCACGCCGTCCTCGACCTTGCCGAACCTGGACAGGTCCGCCTTGAGGTGCGGGCACCGCCGCTGCACCGTCCAACCCTGCAGGGAGATGTTCTCCTCGTCGGGCTTCTGTTCGGCGTACCAGCCCTCCGCGTAGTTGAGGCGTTCCTCCGACAGACACTTGAAGAACGTGTACACGAACTCGTTGTACTGGCCGATGCGCGCGGCGGAGAACCGGCACGACAGGAACAGCGAGTTGACCCAGTCGATCTCGTCGATGTGCAGGAGGTGCTCGATGTGCCGCCGCTCCGTCGTGAAGCGGTAACGGCACTTCTCGTCGCGGAAGCGACGGATCTCGCGGTCGGTGAAGTCGAAGACGATGCTGTCGACGACCTCGTCGGAGTCGGGCGCGGTCAGGTCGAACCGGACGGGGCCGTTGATCCCCGCGGCGATGAACTCCGCCTCCGCCAACAACGGCTCGAACCGCTTCTTCAACTCGGTGAACACGTCGATCTCCGGGTGCTCCCAGGAGCGCTTCGCCGCCTCGATGACGGGCCGTTGCCGGGCCGCGTACTCCCGGAGGTGGGTCTCCTTGTCCGCGAAGAACTCACGCACGTCGGCGACCGGATGCGTCACAGTGCACCCGTCCAGGGTGACCTCGGTGACCGTGCCCGGCAACAGGATCACGCTGTTGTCGTGTCCGTTCTCGGCCAGGTAGTCGGCGTAGACCTGCTGGTCGGGGAAGATGTTGCCCTCGTCGCCGAAGATGTCGTTGAACCGCCACAGTGACTCGTCGAGGAAGCACGGTGGGCCGGCGATCGGGAACACGTGCGACGCCTTGGCGTCGTCGATGTAACGCAGCGACCGGTCGAACTGCCGGTCCCGTTTCTGCTTGCCGAAGGCACGCTTCGCGGCCTCCGGAAGCTGGTACACCATCGGATACCAGATCGCCCCGGAGAACTGCAGGAGGTGCGCGTGGATGTGGCCCAGCCTGGTGAAGTCGGACAGGTCGGTGGGCCGGGCATCGTTCTGGTTCAGCAGCCGGACACCGTCGGCGTCCTCCACCCAGATCGACGAGTCGCCGATGGGGCCGTCGGTGGGCGACGTCAGGGCCTGGATCATGACCTTCACGCCGCCGGGCAGTTCGGTCACCTCGCCGGACACCGTGTGGATGAACTTCGTGAACCCCAGTTCCCGCAGCTCGTCCTCCAACTCCGACGTGGGGTACTCCGGCAACAGGACCGTCGTCTCCTTGGAGACGTTCTCCCGCAGGTTGATCTCGTCGAAGTGGTCGCGGTGCAGGTGCGACACGTACAGGTAGTCGCAGTCCCCCAGCGACTTCCAGTCCAGTCCGGAGTTGTCGGGGAACGGGAACCAGGAGGCGAAGTAGGCCGGGTTGACCCACGGGTCGCACAGGATGCTCCCCGCCGCCGTCTCGATACGCATGCTCGCGTGTCCGCAACCTGTGATCCGCACGTCGATTCTCGCCCTTCGGTTCTAGTGAGAACGTGGAATTGCCCCGCGCCCCGACCTTACCCGCCTGGTGAACCGGGTCCCGCGTCGCGCTGCGCCCGAGTGGCCGATGAGACCGGGTCGCTCCGGTGTGAACCGGGTCTCGCAGGTCGCCACGGCGCGACGGTACGGCCATGGGACACTAACCGCGAGCCCAACGGATCCACCACGCGAAAGGTCGAAGGACAGTGGCAGGTCACGACGAACCGGTGACGTCACCGGACCAGCGCAAACCCACCAACCGCAAACTGGCCTACACCGTGGGCATCGCGGCGATCATCACCATGGTGGCCTACCTGTACGGCAACCACGAGGGGCGCGTGGAAGACCTGTGGCTGGGCGGCTTCGCCATCGTCATCGCCCTGGCGATCATCACCGACTGGGTGATGGTCCGCAACGGTCTCCGCGAGTAGTCCCGTCCCAGACGACGAGTGAGGCCCCGGACGGTCGTCCGGGGCCTCACTCGTGTCGTCGTCTCAGCGGACCATGCCGCGCTTGGCGAAGATGTCCCGCACCTCGCGCAGTGCCGCGTCCACCTCGGCCTCGAAGTAACCGCGCTGCACGAGACTGAACTGGCTGGTGTCCAGCTCCTTGTCGCTCACCGGAACCGGGGAACGTCCCGTCATGTTGGCGGACATCGCGTCGAAGATCCGATCCACCTGGGCCGGGTCGTACCCGCTGCCGAAGCGGCGGGGCTGGAACGCGCCGCGCAACTGCTCCAACCGCTGGAGGTCCTGTGGCGTGAACGGGGAGTCGGAGGTCCGCAGTTCGGTCGTCATCTCCTCGCGGCCGTGACGGCCGGGACCGTCGAAGACACCACGGCCCTCATACGGGTTCCTGCGTCCATAATCGACCTTGGCGCCGGCGGGCTCACCCGGCGGTCCCGACACCGGCGGAACCGTGCGCGGCTCACCGTATCCGGGCTGCTCCCCGTACGGCGGCTGGTCACCGTAAGGCGACGCCGGGCGGCTGGGCTGCGGCACCACCGGGTGCGGCATCGTCGCACCGGGGTCCACGCCACGAGGCGGCGTCGGGTCCACACCGGGCGGCGGCCCGACCGGCTCACCGCGCTGGGCGGGCGGCGCGAAACGGTCGTCGGTACCCCGGCGCAACCGCTGGGTCAACTGTGAGTCGACCTCCGGCTCCTCCACCGGTCGCCTGATCGGCCGGGTCATGTCGTCGTCGAAGCCGCGCGGCGGCGTGGGACGTTCGAAACCCGGGCCCGGCTCGGCACCCCACGCGGGCGGCGGCGGTGCCGCGGCAGGGGGCCTGCCGCCGTCCCTGGCGCCGAACGGTTCGGGTTCGGGCGGGAAACGACGCTCCTGCGGCGGCGCGAACCGCTCGTGCGGCGGACCACCCGCGGGACGGTCGGGTCCCGGCTCGAAACGCTCCGGCGGTGGCGCCTCGAAACGCTCGGTCGGAGGTTCGAAGCGGTCCGGCGGCGGCGCGTCGAAGCGGTCGGCACCGGGCGGCGGGCCGTCGAAACGGTCCGCCGGTGGTCCGTCGAAACGGTCGGCACCGGGCGGTGGCCGCTCCTCGCCGCGCCGGTCGAAACCGGCCGGCGGGGTGTGGTGCCGACGTGTCGGCCGGCCACCGAACGGGTCGTCGTCGTCGATGCGCGGCGCCAGGTGGCCGAAACCCTCCCCGTCGTCGGCACGCAGGTGCGCGAAGCTCTCGCCGTCGTCCTCGACGACCGGTGGCGCACCGCGTTCCGGGCGGCCCCGAGGCGGTTCCGGACGCCGGCTCGTGGGGGGCGGCGTGGACGGCTCGGCGTGCATGGCGTGGCGGTCGCGACCCGGCTCCCGCCCGGGCGGCGACATCTCCCGCGCGCCCATGGGCGCGTCACGCATGTCGCGCGGACCGTGTTCACGGGGCGGCGGCATGTCACGTGGCGGCATGTCCCTCGGAGGCATGTCACGCGGACCGTGCTCGCGCGGCGGCGGCATGTCCCTGGGAGGCATGTCCCTCGGAGGCATGTCACGCGGGCCGTGCTCGCGCGGCGGCGGCATGTCACGGTCGCGCGGCGGCATGTCGCGCATGTCGTCGCCCCGGCCCGGCATGTCGTCGTGGCGTTGCGGGCCGTTGACGAACTCCGGCGACGGAGCCCTGCCCAGGACGCCCCGCTCCTCCAGCTCGCTCAACTGCCTTGCGACCCGGTCCAGGTAGACGTCGACCTGCCATTCGTCATAGCCACCGAACCGGACTCGGAACACCACGTCGTCGACTTCTTGCGACGGAACCGGGGAACCCATCGGTTCGCCCGCCAACGTCGCCTCGACCCTGTCAAGGAAAGCGTCGACCTCGTCGACCTTGTACCCGCGACTCAGTGCCCGTCGTCTGAACCGATCACCATGATTGGCCACTACAAAGCCACCTTCCGTGAATCGCCCCGTCGTACGTGGGCCAATTGTTCCGTGCCGCCCTGCGGCTGCGCAACCTGCTCCGAGGCCGCGAGCTGCCCGCATGCGCCGTCTATCTCCCGGCCACGGGTGTCACGGACCGTGGTCGGCACACCCGCCGCCCGCAGCCGTGCCACGAACTCCCGTTCCACCGGTTTCGGACTGGCGTCCCAACGGCTACCCGGAGTCGGGTTCAGGGGAATCAGATTGACATGCGCAAGCTTTCCTCTCAACAACCGGCCGAGCAGATCGGCACGCCATGGTTGGTCGTTCACGTCGCGGATCATCGCGTATTCGATGGAGACCCGTCGCCCGGTGCGCTTCGCATACTGCCATGCGGCGTCAAGCACTTCCGCGACCTTCCATCGGTTGTTGATCGGTACCAGTTCGTCCCGGAGCTCGTCGTCGGGAGCGTGCAGGGACACTGCCAGCGTCACCGACAGATCTTCTTCCGTCAACCTCCGAATGGCCGGAACCAGCCCGACGGTCGACACCGTGATGTGCCGTGCCGACAGACCGAGCCCCTCCGGGGCCGGCGAGGTCACCCGCCGCAGTGCCGCCACCACCCGCGAGTAGTTGGCCAGTGGTTCCCCCATGCCCATGAACACGACGTGGGACAACCGGCCCAACCCCGCCGCCTCGGACGTCCGGGCGGCGCTGACGATCTGTTCAACGATCTCGGCCGTGGACATGTTACGTGTCAACCCGGCCTGCCCGGTGGCGCAGAAGGGACACGCCATACCACACCCGGCCTGTGAGGAGACGCACACCGTCGCACGGTCGGTGTACCCCATGAGAACGCTCTCCACCAGCGATCCGTCATGGAGCCGCCACAACGTCTTGCGGGTCGCCCCGTCGTCGCATTCGGCCGCCCGCACCGTGGTCAGCAACCGGGGGAACAGCTCGGCGGCCAGGCCCTCCCGGACCGATGCCGGCAGATCCGTCATCTCGGCGACGTCGGTGACCCGTCTGGCGAAGTAGTGGTGGGAGAGCTGGTTCGCACGGAAAGCGGGTTGCCCCAACGCGACCACGGCCTCACGGCGTTCGGCGAGGCTGAGGTCGGCCAGGTGTTTCGGAGGCATACTCCGGTTGGCCCGGACGGGATTGAGGTTCAAGGCTGGCATCGTCATGTCCAGCCAAGTCTTACACGCCGCCACACCGACCGACGCCCGATAGGTGCCGAAACTCGCAACGGCGGCCACCTCATGCCGACACCGGAGCCAGGTATGCCAGCCAGGCATAGGCGACGGGCAGCACCAGCAGGATCGAGTCCAACCGGTCCATGAGCCCGCCGTGTCCGGGAATGAGGTTGCTCATGTCCTTGACACCGAGGTCGCGCTTCATCAGCGACTCGGTCAGGTCGCCCAGGGTCGCCGCCACCGCAAGCGTCACACCGAACAGCGCCCCCTGCCACCACGCGACGTCGAACGTCACCCACAGCAGGACGGCGCCTCCGATCGCGCAGGCCGCCAGCGAGCCGGCCATGCCCTCCCAGGACTTCTTCGGGCTGATCCGGGGCGCCATCGGATGCCGTCCGAACAGGACACCGGCGACATATCCACCGGTGTCGGACAGGACCACCACCGCCAGGGTCACGATGATCCGCAGGTGCCCGTCGTCGGGCACCACCATGAGTACCGCGAAGCCGCCCAGGAACGGGATGTAGGTCGCCACGAGCGTCGCCGCGGGGACGTCGACGTGATAGCCGGTGGCGCCGTCCGCCAGCCGCCACACCACCAGGAACGCCACCGTGACACCGAGTCCCACGACCAGCATCGGCGCCCCCGCGAACCAGGTGAGCGCCAGCATTCCGACGCCACACCCCACCAGGGGCCACACCGGGACCCGGATGTCGGCCTTGCGCATGGCCGTGGCGAGTTCCCAGATGCCCACCGCGACGGCGAGCACCACCACGATGAGGAAGACCTGTCGATAGATCAACAGGGACGCCAGTACCAGCGCCCCCAGGCCCAGACCGACCCCGATGGCGACCGGTAGATTGCGGCCCGCCCGGCTCGGGCGTGTCGCGGGCGGCTCCGCCGGATCGGAGACCGTGCCGTCTGCGGCCGGCTCACCGGGGGGAGGCGGTGCGGGGTCGTAGTGGTCGCCCTCGTGGCCCTCCGGCCCGCGAGGCCCGGCTTCACCGGGCGCGGCGAAACGCCGGCGAGGGGACCCGGCCGGCGGGGTGTCGTGGCGGTTCATCAGATTTCGAGGAGTTCGGCTTCTTTGTGCGACACGAGTTCGTCGATCGACTTGACGTGGCGCTGGGTCAGCTCGTCCAGCTCCTTCTCCGCCCGACGTCCCTCGTCCTCGCCCACCTCGCCGTCCCGGACCAGCCGGTCGAGCTCCTCCTTGGCCTTGCGGCGCACGTTGCGCACCGCGACCTTGGACTCCTCACCCTTCTGCCGGGCGACCTTTATCATCTCGCGGCGGCGTTCCTCGGTCATCTGCGGAAGCACCAGGCGCAGCTGGGTGCCCTCGTTGTTGGGGTTGACGCCCAGGTCGGAGTCGCGGATGGCGCGTTCCAACGCGTCGGCCTGCGACGCGTCATACGGTTTGATGATCACCATGCGCGGCTCCGGCACCCCGATGGAGGCCAACTGGGGCAACGGAGTCGGTGAACCGTAGTAGTCCACGAGGATCTTGGAGAACATCGCCGCGGAGGCGCGTCCGGTACGGATCGCGGCGAACTCCTCCTTGGCGTGCTCGATCGAGCCCTCCATCTTTTCCTCGGCTTCGAAGAGTGTCTCCTCGATCACGGTCACATCTCACATTCTGGCGGTAAGGCGGCGAGAACGCCGGTCAACGGTCGGTGATGACTGCCATGTTGTCATGTGGGCGTGGTGAGTGTGACGGCTGCCCGCTCGCGCACCACTCGATACGGTGGCCGGGTGGCCTAACCCGCCGAGGTGATCAGGGTGCCGATCTCGTCGCCGTTGAGGGCACGCAGGATCGAGTCCTCGCCCTCGGCGCCGAACACCAGCATGGGAAGCCGGTTCTCCTGGCAGAGGCTGAAAGCGGCCTGGTCGACGACCTGGAGGCGACGCAACAGCGCCTCCTCGAACGTCACGGTCTCCAGCCGCTGCGCGGTGGGGTCGACCCGGGGGTCGGCGGTGTAGACGGCGTCCACGCCGTTCTTGCTCATCAGGACCGCGTCGGCCTTGATCTCCAGCGCGCGCTGCGCGGAGACGGTGTCGGTGGAGAAGTACGGCATCCCGGCGCCCGCACCGAAGATGACCACCCGGCCCTTCTCCAGGTGGCGCATCGCCCGGCGCGGGATGTAGGCCTCGGCGACCTGCGCCATCGTGATGGCGGTCTGGACGCGGGTGTCGACTCCCTCCTTCTCCAGGAAGTCCTGCAGCGCCAGGCAGTTCATGACCGTGCCCAGCATGCCCATGTAGTCGGCGCGGGTACGTTCCATGCCGCGACGCTGCAACTCCGCGCCCCGGAAGAAGTTGCCCCCGCCGACCACGGCGGCGATCTGGACCCCGGTGCGGGCGGCCTGCGCGATCTGCCCCGCGATCCCCGCCACCACGTCGGGGTCCACTCCGACGGCGCCGCCGCCGAACACCTCGCCCGACAGTTTCAGAACCACTCTGCGGTATCGGTGCCGTGTGGTCTCGGCCATGGTCATCAACCCCTTCTGTGTCTGGCTCGGTACGCGCGAAACGAGGGGGTCATCGGTGGATCGCGCCATCCGATGACCCCCTCGTTCACTCCGCACTCCGCACGGACGCCGGTCGGCCGCCCCGCCGACGGCCCGAAGAACCGTATCAGCGGGGCCCGACGGGCCGCGTCCGCGGCGGACTACTCCTGTCCGACCTCGAAACGGGCGAACGCGGTGACGGTCGTGCCCGCGGCCTCCAGGACCTGGGTGACGGTCTTCTTGTTCTCGGACACCGACATCTGCTCCAGCAGCACGAAGTCCTTGTAGTAGGCGTTGACCTTGCCGGTCACGATCTTCTCGATCGCCTGCTCCGGCTTGCCCTCCTCGCGGGCGGTCTGCTCGGCGACACGGCGCTCGGCCTCGACGACGTCGGCGGGGACCTCGTCACGGGTCAGGTACTTCGGTCGCATGGCGGCGATCTGCATGCCGACGCCGCGGGCGGCCTCGGCATCACCGTTGTAGGCGACCATCACGCCGACCTGCGGCGGCAGGTCCTCGGCCTTGCGGTGCATGTAGACGGCGACGTCGCCCTCCAGCACCGCGATCCGGTTGAGCACCAGCTTCTCGCCGATCTTGGCCGACTCCTCCGCCAGCAGGTCGGCGACGGACTTGCCGTTCAGCTCACTGGCCAGCAACGCGGGGACGTCGGCGGGCCGGGTGGCCGCGACGTGCTCGACGAGCGACTGGGCGAGCTCGATGAAGGCGCCGTTCTTGGCGACGAAGTCGGTCTCGCAGTTGAGTTCCAGCAGGGCGGTGCCCGACTGGGCGACCAGACCGTTGGCGGCGGTACGACCGGCGCGCTTGCCGACGTCCTTGGCGCCCTTGATGCGCAGTGCCTCCACGGCGGCATCGAAGTCGCCGTCGGCGTCGGTCAGGGCCTTCTTGACGTCCATCATTCCGGCACCGGTCAGCTCCCGGAGCCGCTTGATGTCGGCGGCGGTGATTGTGGCCATTTCCTCTTTCCTCGACGGTGTTGACGATTGGGCCCGGCACGCCGTACGGCGTGCCGGGGCGACGATCAGGACTCCGAAGCCGGAGCCTCGGCGGCCGGGGCTTCGGCGGCCGGGGCGGGGGCGGAGTCGGACTTCTCCAGCAGCTCCCGCTCCCACTCGGCCAGCGGCTCCTCGGAGGAACCGCCCGCCGTGCCGGGCTTCTCGTCGTCGCCCTTGGCGGAGCCGGCGCGGGCGATCAGGCCGTCCGCGACCGCGTCCGCGATGACACGGGTCAGCAGCGCGGCCGACCGGATCGCGTCGTCGTTACCGGGGACGGGGAAATCGACCTCGTCGGGGTCGCAGTTGGTGTCCAGCACCGCGATGACCGGGATGCCGAGCTTGCGCGCCTCGTCGACGGCGATGTGCTCCTTCTTGGTGTCGACCACCCAGATGGCGTTGGGGAGCTTCGTCATGTCGCGGAGGCCGCCCAGGGTGCGGGCCAGCTTGTCCTTCTCCCGCATGAGCTGCAGGAGTTCCTTCTTGGTCCGGCCCTCCTTCGGGTTGCCGGACTGCTCCAGGATCTCGAGTTCCTTGAGCCGCTGCAGCCGCTTGAAGATGGTCTGGAAGTTGGTGAGCATGCCGCCGAGCCAGCGGTAGTTCACGTAGGGCATCCCGACACGGCGGGCCTGCTCCTCGATGGCCTCCTGGGCCTGCTTCTTGGTGCCCACGAACATCACCGAGCCGCCTTCGGCGACGGTGTTCTTGACGTAGTCGTACGCCTTCTCGATGTAGTCGAGGGTCTGACGCAGGTCGATCACGTAGATGCCGTTGCGCTCGGTGAGGATGAAGCGCTTCATCTTCGGGTTCCAGCGACGGGTCTGGTGGCCGAAGTGCACGCCGCTCTCGAGCAGCTGACGCATACTGACAACAGGCACTGCCTGGTTTCCTTTCTTCACGCACACGTCGCCGCACGGTGACGTGTGCCTCCTGGTTGTTCGCGGGGCAATCGCTCCCGCGCCTGGTGCCCGTTCGCCGACGGCCGTGAGATACCGGACGGATCCGGACCGGGAAGGCCGCCGCACCGTTCACGCCCCGCGGGGAGCGACGGTGAAACGCGCACGCGATAGTCGGCCACCGTCGGTGGCCGCCGGTGCACCAGTGTACGCGGTGTGCCGCCGTGGTCTCGTCGGCGTCGCCCTCACCGGTGGGACGGTGGGATCAGGCCGCCAGGCCCGCCGCCACCAGGAGCACGAGCCCGGTGAGCAGATGGACGTAGGGCGCCCGCAGCAGTGCGCTGTAGTGGTCCGGGCCCGCCTGGGAGCCCATGCCCAGCAGGGGGTAGAGGCCCCAGGCCGTCAGCGGGATGCCCGCGAACGCCAGGGCCGCCGACACCACCGCGGAGGGGTTGGCGAGACCGGTACCGCCGACGGTCGCGATCAGCATCCCGCCGACGAGCGCGATCATGGCGACCGCGACGACCGCGAGGAGGACTCCCAGGCCGGGGCGGCTGCGCCGGTACACGCCCTCGGCCACCTGTTCGGGGTAGCCACGCCGGTTCTGGCCGCCCGCCTGGGCGGGGACCGGCGGCGGCGCGGGGTGGGGCGGCGGGGCGGCCTGCTGCGTGACGGGGTTGTGCAGCCGGGTCGGTTCGTCCATCGCGCCGTACTGCTGACCGGCGGGTTCGGGATGGCCGCCGGAGACGGGTTGTCCACTGACCGGCGACTGCGGCCGGTAGGCGTCCACGCCCGCCGCGGCGGCCAGTTCGGGGTCGCCGTGGAGCGCGTCGGGCTCCATCCCGCCCTGCCACTGCGGGCCCGAGACCGGTGCCGCCTGTTCGGGGAAGGGGGTGCGCCGCGACCGGGAGGCCATCAGCTCGTCGAGCGAGACGTCGTTGGCCGGTTGGGGCCGGTCCGGACGGCCCATCGGCTCGGTGCGGTCGACGAAACCGGGGCGTTCCGCCGGTTCCGGTCGACGGTTCGGCAGTGGTGCGTCCCAACGGCCGCCGCTGCTGTCTGGGTAGTTCTGGCGTTCCGCCACTTGAGGTCTCCTTATGGGGGAAGTGCTGTACCGGTGCCCCGCCCGACTGTGGCACCGTACGGCAGGCGGGCCACGGTGACGAGTGGGGTTCGCCGGTGGGGTGCGGGAGGAGAGCCGCGTCACCGGGGGGTATGACTGGCCGTGTCGTCACGGGCCGAACGCACCCGGGACGACTATGACGGGAGTCACATCCGCCGTCAAGGAGTCCACTGTGGGTTTTCCACAACAGGGGCGTCGTCCACAGCCCGCCCGCGCCGGATTTGCCGACGGACGGGCGCGGCGACCAGCATTCTTCTCATGTCCACATCGATCGGCCTCCTGGCCACCGCCACCCTCGTCCTCGCGCTGGGCGCCGGATCGCTCGCCTCCGGCGCCGCGCCCGTTCCGGCCGGCGAACCGCGCGCACCGGCGTTCGACTGGCCGCTGCGGCCGACCACGGTCGTGCGCGACTACGCACCCGGCAGGCATCCGTGGAGCCCGGGACACCGGGGCGTGGATCTCGCGGCGGCACCCGGCCGACCCGTCCTGGCCGCCGGACCCGGCCGGGTGACCTTCGCCGGCCCGGTCGCTGGCCGGACGGTCGTCACGGTCCTCCACGACTCCGGCCTGCGCACGACCTACGAGCCGGTCACCGACCCGGCCGACCCGGGTACGGCGGTCGAGACCGGCACCCGGATCGGCTCACTCGCGGCCGGTCATCCCGGTTGCCCGGTCGACGCCTGCCTACACTGGGGCCTGCGGGGGCCGGGCGGATACCGCAATCCACTGTGGCTACTGGGGTACGGACGGATACGGCTGCTGCCCCGGCCCGGTCAGCCGACCGTGGCGCTACTCGGCGAGCAGGCCGGGGAGGCCGTCGGCGAGCCGTTCGTACTGTTCGGCACCGTTGTGGACGTGAGCGGCGATGCGCAACACGCCACGACCGTTCCAGCAGTTCACCGCCGTCTCGGTGCGCAGGCGGTCACGGATCCGCTGCCACAGCGCCAGTGCCGCCTCCTGCGTCGTCGCCACGCCCTCGGGAAGCGGAATCAACCGCATCGCCAACGGACTCGGCCGCCCGAGGTCGGCGGGATCCGTGTTGAGCGCCTTGGCGATGACCGCCTGCCCGTACGCGGCGAGTTCGGAGTTGTGCCGCCACACCCGTTCCAGGCCGAGTTGCGACAGGATCGCCGGCCCGGCGGGCGAGGCGATCCAACCGGTGTAGCCGTCGGTGCCGTGGAACTCCACCGACTCCGGGAAACCCGACGCCTGCCCGTAGGACTCCACCAGCGGCCGGATCCGTTCCCGCCGGTGCGGCGCGACGCTGAACAGCGCGGTGCCGCGCGGCGCGAACGCCCACTTGTGGACGTTTCCGATCCAGAAGTCGGCGCCCACCGCGGCCACGTCGGCCGGGATGTGCCCCGGGACGTGGGCGGCGTCCACCAGCAGCGGAACACCGCGGTCCCGCAGCGTCGCCGACACCCGCGCCACCGGGAACAACCGCGCGGTGGCGGACGTGATGTGGTCGAGGATCACCAGACGGGTGCGCGCGGTGACGGCCGCCAGGACCGCGTCGACCACCTCGTCGTCGGAAGCGTCCAACGGCACCGGGGCCACCCGGTGCACCACACCGCGCGAACGCGTGTAGGCGGCCACGTTGAAGTCGATCGACGGGTAACCGTGGTCGGTCGTGACGATCTCATCGCCGCTCGACAGGTCGAGCGAGTGCAGGGCCAGGGCGACACCGGTGGTGGTGTTGGTGACGAAGGCGGTCAGGTCGGCGTCGGCGCCGATCGTCGGACACACGGCCTCCCTCGCCAACCGGAGCCGGGTGGGCACCTGCGCGGCGAACGCACGGGGATCCCGTTCCGCCTCGTCCATCAGGAGACGTTGCGCGTGCTGGACGGGGAACGGTACCGCCCCCAGCGATCCGTGGTTCAGGTGGGCCATCCGCGGATCGAGGGAGAACAACGATCGTGCTCCGGGGATCGGCTGGGGCGGTCGTGGCAGGTTCATGTGCCTCCTCCGGCTCACTCAGGCTCGCGGATGCGCCTGATCGAACGCCCCTCGCAACCGCTCGGCGGTCACATGGGTGTAGATCTGAGTGCTGTCGATCGAGGCGTGCCCAAGCAACTCTTGCACACTTCGCAGATCCGCGCCTCCTTCCAGAAGATGAGTCGCCGCGCTGTGCCGCAGATCGTGGGGCGTCACCGCGGGTCCTCCGGCGGCGGTCTGCCGCCGATCCAGCAGCCGGCGGACCGAGCTGGGATGCAGCCTGCCGCCACGGACACCCAGGAACATCGCGGATTCGGTGGCGGACCGGCACAGTTCACCCCGGGCCGTCTGCAGATACACGCGCATGGCCCGCTCCGCCGGCGCACCGAAGGGGACCGACCGTTCCCTGGCCCCCTTCCCCAACACCCGGACGAGCCGCCGTGCGAAGTCCACGTCGGAGACGTCGAGCCCGCAGAGTTCGCTCACCCGGATGCCCGTGGCGTACAACGTCTCCAAGACCGCGGCGTCCCGCAGGGCCACCGGCGAGGTGTCGGCAGCGGCCACCGCCAGCAACGCCTCCGCCTGGTCGGGCCGCAACACCGACGGGGGGTTGCGGCGGACGGCCGGCCCGGTGAGCCGCGCGCCCACGTCGGTGTCCGCGAGCCCGCGCCGTACCGCCCAGTCGGTGAAGACCCGCGCCGCCGACACCTGACGGGCCAGGGTGGCACGAGCACTCCCGGCGGCACGCCGGGCCGCCAACCAGGCTCGCAACACCGACAGGTCCAAATCGGACACTCTGGCGACGCCCCGTTCCGCCGCGAAGGTCAACATCGAGACCACGTCGGCGCGGTACGCGCGGACGGTGTGCGGAGAACGACCCGCCTCGTCTCGCAGGTGGGTCGCGAACCGCTCCACTGCGTCGGCCGGTTCCGGTGGGAGTTCACGCGACGACATCACCCCATTGTCCCGCCCACCCGGCCGGGTGTCACCGGTTCACCGTCGACCGGACGCCTCCGCCCCGCGGAAGGACCGCACCGTGACTCCCGGTGACCGGTCGTCCCTCGGGCGGCGCGGCGAGGATCTGGCGTGCGCCCACCTCCGCCGCGACGGCATGCGGATCCTGTGCCGGAACTGGCGTTCGCGGCGCGGCGAACTCGACATCGTCGCCCGCAGCGGTCGGCTCCTGGTCTTCTGCGAGGTCAAGACCCGCAGGTCGGTACGGTTCGGAACGCCCATGTCGGCGGTCGGACCGGCGAAGGCGGCACGTATCCGACGGCTCGCCCAGGTCTACCCGCGGCCGGGATGGGCGACCGGGCGGCGGTTCGACGTCATCTGCGTGACGATCACCGGCACTCGGGCACTGCTCGACCACCGCCCGGCGGTGCTGTGATGCCGTACAGCACCACGCACACCGTCTGCCTGACGGGACTGGCCGGCCAGGTGGTCACCGTCGAGGCGCACATCGGCCACGGTCCCTCACAACTGGTCGTCACCGGCCTCCCCGACAAGACACAGGAACAGGCCCGGGTGCGGGTACGCGCCGCGTTCGAGAACTCCGGCGTTCCGTGGCCCGACGGATACACCGTGGTCAACCTGCTGCCCGCCGGGGTGCCGAAGTCGGGGCCGGGCGGTGATCTGGCCATCGCCGCGGCGATCCTGGCCGCCACCGGGGTCGCACCGTTGCAACGCTGCGAAGGGCACGTACTGCTGGGCGAACTCGGACTCAACGGCGTCGTCCGCCCCATGCCGGGCATGCTGCCGTGCCTGACGGCCGCCGGGCACGACGGCCTGCGATACGCCGTCGTGCCCACCGCCAACCTGACCGAGGCCGCCGTGGTGCCCGGATTGTCGGTACACGGCGTGGACGACCTGCGCCAGCTCATCGCGTGGCTGCGCGGTACCGCCGACCTCCACACCCCGGGTGACGCACCGGATCCACCGGCTCCCCCACGGCACCCCGACCTCGCCGACGTCGTGGGACAGGAGACACCGAAACGGGCCCTGGAGATCGCCGCCGCCGGCGGGCACCACGTCTTCATGGCGGGGCCGCCCGGCACCGGAAAGTCGATGCTCGCCGAACGGCTCCCCGGGCTGCTGCCACCGCTCGACGCCGGTCAGGCACTGGAGGTGACGGCGGTCCACTCGGTGGCGGGTCTACTGCCGGAGTCGGGCGGCCTGATCCGCCGTCCGCCGTACTCGGCGCCCCACCACACCGCGACGATGCCCGCGATGGTCGGCGGTGGCGGCCACCGGCTGCGGCCCGGCGCGATGTCGCTCGCCCACCACGGGGTGCTCTTCCTCGACGAGGCTCCCGAGTTCCGCCGCGAGGTGCTCGACGCGCTGCGTCAGCCCCTGGAGGCCGACGAGGTGCTGGTGTGCCGGTCGGGGGGATCGGCACGCTTCCCCGCGCGGGTGCAGTTGGTGTTGGCCGCCAATCCGTGCCCCTGTGCCGCCACCGAACCGGCCGACTGCCGTTGCGGCCCGGCGGTGCGGCGTCGCTACCTGGGGAGGCTGTCGGGTCCGTTGATGGACAGGATCGACATCCGGTTGGAACTGCGGCCGGTCCCCGTCTCCGCCATCCTCACCGCCGAGCCGTCCCGGAACGACTCCGGCAGCGTGACCGCCCGGGTCGCGGCGGCACGGGAGGCAGCGACGGCACGTTGGCGCGCCACCGGTGAGACGTGGCGGTGCAACCGGGAGGTTCCCGGTCCCCGGCTCCGCGCGGCCCCGTTCCGGTTGCCGCCGCGCGTGACGCGACCGGCCGACCGGATGGCCGAGACCGGGCTGCTGACCGCCCGCGGTTACGACCGCGTCCTGCGCCTGGCGTGGAGCATCGCCGACCTGGCGGGCCACGGCCACCCCACCGGGGAGGACGTCGCCGAGGCCGCCGCCCTACGGACGGGCCACGACCCGCCCCGCTGAGTACGTGAGAACCCGCCCACCCGACCCGACCGACCGCCCAATCCGACCGACCGACCGACGATCCTGGAGGATCCCATGACACCGGAACACCGCGCACTCGTCGCACTGTCCATGTTGTACGAACCGGGGAACGCACTGGTGGGCGACGACGTCGCCAGGTTCGGTCCCGCCGACGCACTGCACCGGCTCGTGTCCGGCGCGTCCGACGCCGGACTCGCCGCCGCCGCGCGACAACGCCTCGGCGACCGGGATCCGGACGAGCTGGTGCGGTCGGTCCTACCCGCGGCCGAGGCGTGCGGAGCCAGGCCCGTGACACCACTGGACCCCGAGTGGCCCGCCCGGGTCGCCGACCTGGCGGGGCTCTACGACGAGTCCGACCCCCACACCCGTCCACCACTGTGCCTGTGGGTGCGGGGCGAGGGCCACCTCGCGGAACTGACCGACCGCTCGGTGGCCGTGGTCGGCGCCCGGGTCTGCACCGAGTACGGCCGCCACGTCGCCACCGAGTTCGGTTACGGACTGACCCGGCAGGGCTGGACGGTCGTCTCGGGCGGTGCCTACGGCATCGACGCGGCCGCGCACACCGGGGCGCTCGCCGCCGGGGGTGGAACCGTGTGCGTGTTGGCGGGCGGTGTCGATCGCGAGTACCCGGCGCGTCTGCTCCCGCTGTTCGACCGGATACGCCGCAACGGGCTGCTGGTGAGCGAGTGGCCGCCCGGTGCGACGCCACGCCGATTCCGGTTCCTGGTCCGCAACCGGGTCATCGCGGCGATGCCGCGCGGCACCGTGGTGGTGGAGGCGGGACTCCGCAGTGGAGCCAGGCACACCGCGCGGCTGGCCGCCGAGTTGGACCGGCCGGTGATGGTGGTCCCCGGGCCGGTCAACTCCCGGGCGTCGGCCGGGGTGCACCAACTCGCCCGTGGCCATCACCCGGTGCGGATCGTGACCCGGGCCGCCGACGTCGTGGAGGATCTGGGCGGCTGCGACACCGCGCTCGCTCCGGCTCCCGCGCGGGAGCAGCGCCCTCGTGACCGGCTCGGTGAGGTCGCCGCCCGCGTCCTCGATTCGGTGCCGCGGTCGGCCCCGGCCACGGTCGAACGGATAGCCGCGCAGGCCGGGGTCTCGGCCGCCGCCGCGCAACGCGTCCTTCCGGCGTTGGTGGCCGCCGGCCTGGCCAGGTGTGAGGAGGGACGTTATCGGCTACCCGAACGGATCTGACACGACCGTCGGGGACGTCCTCGGTTCAGGCACCGAACCCTCCCTCGGTCGGCAGCTCGATCTCCGGCTTGTCCAGTTCCTCGATGTTGACGTCCTTGAACGTCATGACCTTGACGTTCTTCACGAACCTGGCCGGACGGTACATGTCCCACACCCAGGCGTCGGACATCTCGACCTCGAAGAAGGTCTCACCGTCGGTGTTGCGGACGTGCATCTCCACGTGGTTGGTCAGGTAGAAGCGCCGCTCGGTCTCCACCACGTAGGAAAACTGACGCACGATGTCGCGGTACTCCCGGTAGAGCTGCAACTCCATCTCGGTTTCGTACTTTTCGAGATCCTCAGCGCTCAACAGTCATCCTCCGCCTCCGCTTGCTCAATTGTTACCCATGATGCGCCGTCGCCACCGGTTCGGCAGCTCGGGCCACGCCGGAGACCGCCGCGACGTTGGCGTAGCTGCGACGATGCTCCGGGCACGGCCCGTGGGCGAGCAGCGCCGCCTGGTGGGCGGGGGTCGAGTACCCCTTGTGCTCGTCGAAACCGTACATGTCGAAGCGGCGGTGGAGCTCGGTCATCATGCGGTCCCTGGTCACCTTGGCCAGGACACCGGCCGCCGACACGCACGCGGCGACGCGGTCGCCCTTCCACACGCCGAGGCCGGGGACGGGCACACCGGGGACGGGGAACCCGTCGGTCAGCACGTACTGCGCGGCGGGACGCAGCCGTGCGAAGGCCCGCCGCATACCGGCGAGGTTGCACACCCCCAGTCCCTTGGCGTCGACCTCGGTCGCCGGGATCACCACGACGGTGTGCGCCAGCGCACGCGCGAGGACCTCCTCGTAGACCTCCTCCCTGGCCTGCGGGGTGAGGAGTTTGGAGTCGGCCAGGCCGGGGACCCGCCCCCGCCTGCCCTCGGGGAGGATCACCGCCGCCACGACCAGCGGTCCGGCGCACGCACCGCGCCCGGCCTCGTCGGCACCGGCGATGTGGGCGAAACCGTGCCTGCGGAGCGTCTCCTCCAGGGTGTACATGTCCGGCTCCCGCCGGATCCTGGCGCGCCTGGGGTTCAGTGGGGACTGCATGGCAATCCGTCCAGTACGTCCGGCAACTCCACCGGGTAGTACACCTCCCTGGTGGCGCGCAGCTCCTCGGCGCTCCACCACGCGAACCGGTCCATCACCCCGACCTCGTCGGCCCGGAGCCCGGACATGTCTATCGTCGGGGCGTCCCGCCGCAGCAAGAAGAACACCTGACGTTGCCGGTACCGGCGGCCGTCGTACCAGAACTCCTCGGTGGTCTCGTGGACCGGCCCGGTCAGGTCGGCGGGCGCGACCGGGATACCGGTCTCCTCGGCGAGTTCCCGACAGGCCGCCCGGGCGTCGTCCTCCCCGGGTTCGACGCCTCCTCCGGCGGTGAACCAGAACTTGTCGTCCGGGTGACGCGGGTCGCAGCCCCGGAACAGCAGCACGCGGCCGTCCCGGTCGAGAAGCAGCACCCGGCCGGCCCGCCGTTCATGCACCTTCACGTCCACGGGCGTCGCCTACGCGGGGTCGGGGACACCGTCGAAGGTGTCCGGGATGCCCAGCCAGTCCCACCGGTCGAGCGGCCAGATGAGTACGAAGGCGCGTCCGATGGCGTTCTCGACGGGGATGGTCGCGGCCATGACGTCGCCACCGGAACGCACGTACCGTTCACGTGAGTCGCCGGACGCCCATCGGTGGTCCCCCATCACCCACAACCGGCCCTCCGGGACCGTGACGGTGAACTCCTCGTCGTCCTTGCTGGGTGACTGCTGAACACCGGTGTACGGGTCGGTGTAGAGGTACTCGGTCTCGTCGAGCGGGTACCCGTTGACGGTGATGACCCGGTCCTCCGCGCTGTAGGACACGGTGTCGCCGCCCACGGCGATGACCCGCTTGATGAAGTCCTCCTCCGCCGGGTCGCTGCGCCACTCCATCGGCGCCTGGAACACCACGACCTCGCCGCGTTCCGGCTCACCGAAGGTGTACTCCAGCTTGTTGGCCAGGACGTAGTCGTCGAGTTGCAGGGTGTTCTCCATGGAACCGGAGGGGATCCAGAACGACTGCACGACGAAGGACCTCACCACCAGCGCCACGACGACGGCGATGACCAGCAGGATGGGCAGTTCCTTCCAGAACGAACCCTTCTTCTTCTTGCCCTCGTCGTCGGTCGTGTCGGTCTCGTCGGCCGGTCGGGCCGCCTTGGCTTCGTCGTCGATCACAGTCATTGAGCTTACGTGCCCTCACCACACGACCGGGTGGCCCATAGGCGTCAGTCGCGAGACGCCGACCGCTCCGACCGGGACGCCGGGACCGCGTCGAAGGTCTCGGGAACGGTCAACCAGTGGAACCGCTCGAACGGCCACATCACGACGAAGGCGTGACCGACGACCGAGTCGACCGGGATGGTCGCCGAGGAGACGTCCCGGCCGGACCTGATGTAGTTCTCCCGTGAGTCTCCGGACGCCGAGCGGTGGTCGCCCATCACCCACAGCCGGCCCTCGGGGACGATCACGGTGAACTCGTACCCGTCCTTGCTGGGCAGGTCGGCGGCACCGCTGACCGGGTCGTGGTACAGGTACGCCGACTCGTCGAGTGCCCGGCCGTTGACCGACAGGCGACCCTCGTCGCGGCTGTAGGACACGGTGTCGCCGCCCACGGCGATGACCCGTTTGATGAAGTCCTCGTCCTCGGGGTTGCTCCGCCACTCCATCGGCGCCTTGAACACGATGACGTCACCGCGTTCGGGATCGGTGAACTCGTAGACCAGCTTGTTGACCAGGACCCGGTCGCCGCGTTCCAGGGTGTGCTCCATGGACCCCGACGGGATCCAGAACGACTGGAGGACGAAGGTCCGCACCACCAGCGCCACCACGATCGCGATGACCAGCAGGACGGGCAGTTCCTTCCAGAACGACCTCTTCTTCTCGTCTTCACTGGCCTCGGCAGGGCGACCGGTGTGGTTGTCGTCGGCGGCCGAAGCGGGTTCGTCGTCGATCACCACCGGAGTCTACTTCGACGGAACGTGACTCATCGACGTCTCTACGTATTCGCCTGGTTTCAGGGCCACGTCGCCGGCGCGACGGCAGCGGCAGCAGCGGCGGGATGAGCGGCACCACCGGGTTCGGGGTCCCGGCCGCCGTGTCGACCGGGGCGCCGTCGGCGTCGCCGGGCGGAACGGCCGCGAACGCCGCCGGGATCTCCAGGGCGCGCCAGTGGTCCTCGGGCCACACCACCGCTATCGCGCGGCCGATGAAGTTCTCGACGGGCACGAAGCCCTGGCAGCGGGAGTCCTTGGAGTCTCCGCGGTGGTCCCCCATCACGAAGACGTGACCGGGTGGCACGTGGACCGGCCCGAACCGGCGGGACAGGCAGTCGTTGGCGGCCGGGTCGGCCTCCAGGGCGGCGTCGTCGTACAGGTACTCCGACTCGTCCAGCGACACGCCGTTGACCACCACCCGCCCCGCGTCGTCGCAGCAGGAGACGGTGTCCCCCGGTATCCCGATGATCCGTTTGATCAGGTCCTTCTCGTCGGGGGCCGCGATGCCGATCAGGTCGCCCAGTACCCGTCCGACGTCCTCCAGGAGGGTCGTGTCGGTGGGCATCCGCACCTCCGAGGCCCACCGGTCGGTCCCCTTGAACACCACGACCTCGCCGCGTTGCGGTTCACGCAGCGCGTAGACCAGCTTGTTCACCACCACCCGGTCACCGACCTGCAACGTCATCTCCATCGAACCGGAGGGGATGTCGAACGACTGGACGACGAAGCTGCGGAGCAGGACCGCCGCGCAGAACGCCACCAGGAGCAGCAGCGGCAGCTCCACCAGCAGCGGAAGGTGCCTGCGTCGATGCGACCGGATGCGGCGCAGCCTGCTGACCGTGACCGCCGCCCCCCTGCGGGGCGGTGCGACGTCACGGGGCCGGGGGGCGTTCATGGGGGCTGAGCTTAACGGCAGCGCGTACTGCGGGGAAGTCACCGTCCGCTCACTCCATGGACTCGGCGACCCGGTCGAGCCATTCCGCCATGAGCGCCTTGAACAGGACGGGCTGTTCGATCTGGAGGTTGTGGCCGGCGCGGTCCAACACCGCGAACGTGGCCCTGGGGTAGTGGTCGAGGAGGCGGTAGAAGTCGTCGTAGCCGGTGACGGCGTCCTGCCGGCCGGCGAACACCACCGCGGGGCGGGTGAACGGCTCGCCGGATTCCGGCGGCTCGGCCAAGGCGTAACGCGCCGAGACCCGGTCCAGTGCCGCCATGTCGGCGATCCGGATGCCCGGCCACGCCTCGGCTTGGAACCGTCGCAGTGTCTCGGGGTCCTGGACCACGGCGATCGCGGCGTATTCGGCCGCCTCGCCGTCGTCGAGCCCGTCGAGGAGGCCCGGCGTCCTGACCAGCACGTCGGGGTCGGGCAGCGTACGACGTGACCGTTCGGGATACCCGATGGGACAGATCAGCGCCAACCCGGTCACCTGGGTGCCCCGCCGCGCGGCGAGGCCGCGGGCGATGTAGCCGCCGTAGGAGTCACCGACCAACAGGAACGGGTCGTCGCCCAATTCGGTGGTGACGAATTCGTCGACGGCGTCGAGCATGTCGTCGCTGCACGCGACGTCCCCGATCGGGCTGCCGCCCATACCGGGCAGGTCGGGGTAGACGCGGTGGTAGCCCGGCCGGTCGGTGAACAGGGGTTCCAGGCAACCGGTCATCAACCGGTGGTCGGCGGTCCAGCCGTGGACGGCGATCACCGGGATACCGGTCCCGAAGGCGGCGTAGTTGAGGCGCATCCGGGCAGGCTAGCAGCGGCGGGCGACGTCGGTGACACGACGAAAGGCCGACCACGACGGGTCGGCCTTCGACGTGAGGTCACGGTGTCACACACCTCCACCGCACGGGGCGGTGGTTCCGGTGCGGGACTCTAGTCGCGCAGTTCCTTGATCTTGGCGGCCTTGCCGCGCAGGTTGCGCAGGTAGTACAGCTTGGCCCGGCGGACGTCGCCGCGGGTCGCGACCTCGATGCGGTCGATGACCGGGCTGTTGAGCGGGAAGGTGCGCTCGATGCCGATGCCCGAGCTCATCTTGCGGACCGTGAAGGTCTCACGCAGGCCGGAGCCCTGGCGGCGGATGACCACGCCCTGGAAGACCTGGATACGCGACCGGCTGCCCTCGACAACCCGCACGTTGACCTTGACGGTGTCACCGGCCCGGAAATCGGGAATGTCCGCCCGTACGGAAACGGCGTCCAAAGCGTCCAGCGTGTTCATGGCGGTTAATTCCTCGCAGCTTCGCGGCGCGCACCCGTTGATGCGCGACAGTCGTACTCATGGTCTCGTGGTCTTCGCGCGTCGCGGTCCGTCCCCGGCCGTGTACCGGCGGATCCGGGACACGGTAGCTGGTGTGCCGCGCGCGGCAACCTCACTACTCTGCCACACCGGGTGGCGGTACCGCGAACCCGGCCCCCTCCAGGGTGGCGCGGTCCGCGGCGTCCAAGGCGTCCGGCGGTAGGCCCGCCAGCAGTTCCGGGCGCCGCCGTGCGGTCCGCAACAGCGACTGGTCCCGCCGCCACCGCTCGATACGCGCGTGGTGGCCCGACAACAGTACCTCCGGCACCTCGCGGCCTCGCCAGACGGCGGGTTTGGTGTAGGAGGGCGACTCCAGCAGTCCGGCGTTGTGTGATTCGTCGTCCAACGACTGCGCGTTGCCGAGGACACCGGGGATGAGCCTGGTCACGGCCTCCAGGATCACGAGTACCGCCACCTCCCCGCCGAACAGCACGTAGTCGCCGAGCGAGACCTCGGTGACCGGCATGTGCGCGGCGGCGTGGTCGATGACACGTTGATCGATGCCCTCGTACCGGCCGCACGCGAACATGAGGTGTGGTTCGGCGGCCAGCTCCACCGCCATGGCCTGCCGGAACGGCACGCCGGCGGGGCTGGGTACCAGTAGGCGCGGGGGGTTCGCGGGGTCGGCGAGCGCGTCGAACGCCTCCCCCCACGGTTCGGGACGCATGATCATGCCGGCGCCGCCTCCGGCGGGGCTGTCGTCGACGGTGCGGTGGACGTCGTGCGTCCAGTCGCGCAGGTCGTGGACGGCGACGTCCAGGATGCCCCGTTGCCGGGCACGGCCGATGAGCGACAGCTCCAACGGCGCGAGGTACTGCGGGAACACCGTGACCACGTCGACGCGCATACGGGGCCTCGGCGGATCGGTGGGCACGGGACCGGCGGTCACAGGTCCAGCAACCCCTCGGGCAGTGTGACGACCATCCGGCCACCGGGCACGTCGACGACCGGGACCATCGCGTGGATGAACGGGATGAGCGCCGGCTTGGCTTCCGACCGGTCGACGACGAGGGTGTCGTGGGCGGGCCCGTGTTCGATGCGCGCGACGGTGCCGACGGTCTCACCGGTCTCGGTCTCGACGCGCAGGCCGACCAGGTCGTGGTCGCGGAACTCCTCCGGGTCCTCCGGCGGGGGGACGTTGGCGCTGTCGACGCACAACAGGACGCCCCGGAGCGCCTCGGCGGTGTCCCGGTCGGCGACGCCGTCGAAGGTCAGCAGGAGTCGCCCCTGGTACCAGCGGACGGATTCGATGCGGAGCGGTCCGGCCGAAGCCGGGTCGGTGTGCACCACCGACCCGGCGACGAAACGCTCCTCGGGTTCGTCGGTCCTGACCTCGCAGATCAGGTCGCCGCGAATCCCATGGGGCCGGACTATCCGGCCGATGACGAGCAGCAAGAGACCAGTGCTCCTATACCGATGTCCCGCAGCTCAGTTGTCGAGGACCTCGACGCGGATGCCGCGCCCGCCGATGGAACCGACCACCTGGCGCAACGCCTTGACGGTGCGGCCACCACGGCCGATCACGGTACCGAGGTCTTCCGGGTGGACCCGAACTTCCAGTCGCTTGCCGCGACGTTCGTTCAGCATACGGACACGCACATCGTCGGGGTGGGTCACGATGCCTTTGACGAGATGTTCCAGTGCGGGCCGCAGCACGTCAGGACTCCTTGGGCGACTCGGCGGTGGCGGCGGCCTCGTCGGCCTTGACTTCCTTCTCGGCCGACTCCTTGACCTCGGCGGGGGCGTCGGTCGCCTCGACCTTGGCCTCGGCCTTCTTGGCGGTCTTCTTCTTCGGCGTCTCGGCCTTCTTCTCCTCGGCGTCGACACCGGCGGCCTTGGCCTCGGCCTCGTACAGCGCACCCTTGTCGGGCTTCGCCGCGGCGACCTTCAACGGCTCCGGGGCGGGCAGGCCCTTGAACTTCTGCCAGTCACCGGTCTTGGAGAGGATGGCCTTGACCGGGTCGGACGGCTGCGCGCCGACGCTCAGCCAGTACTGCACCCGGTCGGACTTGACCTCGATGCGCGAGGGCTCCTCCTTGGGGTGGTACAGCCCCACGAATTCGATCGCCCGGCCGTCCCGCTTGGTGCGGGAGTCGGCGACGACGATGCGGTACTGCGGGTGGCGGATCTTGCCCATCCGCAGAAGTCGGATCTTAACTGCCACTGTCTTTACGGCTCCTGTAAGTGTGTTGCATGGCGCATCGCCACACCGCCACGTGGGGTTATGACGGTGCCGATGCCGAGGACGACAGCCTCACGCCACGTCGTTGAGAGGGCGCCGTGGACCGCGAGGACGTTTACCAGCCACCCATGCTAACCGACGCCTCCCGGTACCGCGCATCGACGTGGCGCTCCGTGTCGGCGCGGAACCGCCGATGACGCACGTGCCCCCGCCGCACCGGTGCGGCGGGGGCACGTGCGAGACGGGGGACTCAGTAGGCCCGCGCCAGGACGGCCACCAGGTCCGGCTCCTGGTCGGAGTCGGGGACGGTGCCGTCGGCCCGTTGCAGGCAGCGGACCGTGACGCCCTGTTCGGCGGCCTTGGCCTCGCCCTCCAGGCCGCACTCCGACCACGCCAGCCGGGCGAACCCGGTGCCGGCGGCCTCGACGGCCTCGGCCAGGGTGCCGACGTCGGTGGTGTTGTCGGAGCGGAAACGCAGCGCCTCGTCATAGAGGGCCTGCTGGTCGGCTTCCAGCGCCTGCGTCACGGCCTCGGTCACCGAGTCGAGCCCGACCGGCGTCTTGGAACCGTCGACGCGGCGCACCAGCACGGCCTTGCCCTCGGCGAGGTCACGGGGTCCGACCTCGATACGAACGGGGTAGCCCTTGAGTTCGGCGTCGACCGCGCGGCGACCGAACGGCACGTCGGTGCGGTCGTCGAGGCGGGACCGGACACCGGCGTCACGCAGGCCGGCGTGCAACGCGGCGGCGGCCTCACCGACTCCGTCGCCCGCCTTCACGGTCATCACGTACGCCTGCACGGGGGCCAGCCTGGGGGGCACGCGCAGACCCGAGTCGTCACCGTGCCCCATGATCAGGCCGCCCACCATACGGGTGGACGTTCCCCACGACGTCGTCCAGCAGTGGTGCTGCTTGCCGTCGGAGCCGAGGTACTGGATGTCGAACGCCTTGGCGAAGTTCTGGCCGAGCTCGTGCGAGGTGCCCATCTGGAGCGCCTTGCCGTCGCGCATCATCGCCTCGCAGGCGAAGGTGTTCAACGCGCCCGCGAACCGTTCGGCGGCCGTCTTGAGGCCGGTCAACACCGGCAACGCGAGTACGTTCTCCATGAAGTCGGCGTACACCTCGTGCAGGATGCGCAGTGTGAAGGCGTGAGCGTCCTCATAGGTGGCGTGGGCGGTGTGGCCCTCCTGCCACAGGAACTCCGAGGAGCGCAGGAACAACCGGGTGCGCAGTTCGTAACGCATCACGTTGCACCACTGGTTGAGCAGCAGCGGCAGATCCCGGTACGACTGCACCCACTTGGCCATGTACTCGCCGATGACCGTCTCCGACGTGGGCCGCACCACGACGGGCTCCTCCAGCTGCTTGCCGCCGGCGTGGGTGACCGTCCACAGCTCGGGCGCGAAGCCCTCCACGTGCTCGGCCTCGCGTTGCATGTAGCTCTGGGGGATGAGCAGCGGGAAGGAGGCGTTCTCGGTGCCGGTGTCCTTGATCCGGTCGTCCATTTCGGAGACCATCCGCTCCCACAGTGCGAACCCCGTCGGTCGGATCACCTGCTGACCTTTGACCGGGCCGTTCTCGGCCAGCTCGGCCTTGGCGACGACGTCTTGGTACCAGCGGGGGAAATCCTCGTTCCGAGGTGTGAGCACTTTTGCCATAACCGCAGATCATAGTGCGCGACCGTGCCCGGCCGACACTCCGTTTCCACGCGGCGCCGCCGCCCGGCGCGGCGGGCGGCGGACGCCCCGGTCAGAACTCGTTGTAGTAGTTGAAGTCGGCGTATCCGAACACCAGGACCAACACGACCCACAGGATCAGGACCAGGAAGGTCGCGCAGCCGAGGATGATGCCGGCGAGCGCCATCCCCTTGTTGGTGGCCTCCCCCCTGCTCGCCTTGGAGACGCCGACCGCACCGAAGATGATCGCGAGGATCGCCGTGGGCACGCCGGCGTAGCAGAGGCACAACGCGGGGATGGACACGATTCCCAGCACCATCGCGGCGATGCCGAGACCGTTCTGCGGCGCCTGGTATCCCATGGGCTGTTGCATGTACGGCGGCGCGGTGTACTGCCCCTGGTACGGGTCGTACTGGCCTTTCGGGTCCTGGTAGTAACCGGGAGCACCGGAATGCGGGGTCTGTGGGGGCGGCGAACTGCCGTACGGGTCGTGCGGCGGCTGATTACCGTAGGGATCGTAGGTCACATCGGCCAATGCTACTGGTCATGGGCGAATCACCGGTCGCCCCGGGAGTCGGCCGACAGCTCGGTCCGCGTCACCGGGCGACGTCGGCGACGAGGCCGCGCCAGTCGGGCGAGGTGGTCAGTCCCGGAAGCGTCCGGCCGAGGCGGCCGACGGTGGTGGCGGCGGCCAGCAGCGAATCGAGCACCATCTCCTCGACCACGTCGAGGGCGGCTGCGAACAGCGGATCGAGCGCGGAGTCCGGTGGTGGCGTGCCCGTTCCGGTCGAGAACGCCAGGCCGTAGTCGCCGCTGCCGTGGCTGTACGAGGCGCCGACCCGGCCCAGTCCGAACACCGCGCGGTTCGCCAACCGGTTGAGCTGCCTGGACTCCAGCGGCGCGTCGGTCGCCAGTACGAGCATGCAGGAGCCGGTGTCGGGTGGTCGTGGGGTATGCGGCGGTGGCGGGACCGGGCGGCCGAGTACCCGCAGTACGCCGCCGAAGTTGGCCTGGACGAGTCCACCCAGGGTCACGGTGGTGCCCTCGATCTCGACGATCCTGCTCGCCGAACCGATCCCGGCCTTGAACCCGAGTGCGCCGGTGCCGGTGCCGGCTCCCACCGATCCCATGGCGACCGGCCCGTCGTTCGCCCCGCCGACCGCGGCGAGCACGTGTTCCTCGGTGACCGGTCGGGCGCGGATGTCGGAGAGGTAACCGTCGTTGCACTCCCCCACCACCGGGTTGAAGGTGGTGACGTCGCCGAAGGCGGGTTCGCGGACGAGCCAACTGACCAGGGCGTCGGCGGCGCGGAAGGCCGACAGCGTCGCGGTGAGCACGATCGGTGACTCCAGCCGGCCGAGTTCGGTGACCTGGGTGGCGCCGATCAGTTTGCCGAAGCCGTTTCCGACCGAGATGCCCGCCGGGATCGGTGAGGCGGGTCCGATGCCGCGCGGCACGATCGCGGTGACTCCGGTGTGGACGTCGGGTGGCCGTCGCACCGTGGTGTGGCCGACGAGGACGCCCGGCACGTCGGTGATCGCGCCGTGCGGGCCGGTGGTGCCGGGCACGGCCAGTATGCCGAGGTCGCGCGCACGCGTGGTCACGGTCGTGGTCCCCTTTCCGACGGAGTTCACCGGATCACCGCACCGCGCAGGACGATGCGGGACGGCGTACGTACGGCGCGGAGGTCCAGCCTGGGGTCTCGGTCGAACACCACCAGGTCACCGAGCCGGTCCCCGAAGCCGAGCCACTCCCGGGCGCGCCAGCTCGCGGCCGCCAGCACCTCGTGGGCGGACATCCCGGCCTGTTCGTGGAGCAGCAGCATCTCCTCGGCGGCGAGACCGTGGTCGATGCCGCCGCCGGCGTCGGTGCCGACGAAGATCGGGACTCCGGCGTCGTGGGCGGCACGGACCACCTCGGGGAACTCCCGCTTCAACCGGCGCATGTGCGCGGCGTACACCGGGAACTTGGGATCGGCGTGCGCGGCGATGTCGTCGAAGGTGGCGATGTTGATCATCGTGGGCACCAGGGCGGTGCCGCGCCGCGCCATCTCGTCGATGAGGTCGCGGGACAGGCCGGTGCCGTGTTCGACGGAGTCCACGCCGGCGCGGACGACGGCGGCCACCGCGGTCTCCGAGAAGGTGTGTACGGCGACCCGGGCGCCGGCGGCGTGGGCGGCCTGGACCGCGGCGGCGAGCACGTCGGCGTCGTAGGTGGGTCCGAGGTCGCCCTCGCCGCGGTCGATCCAGTCGGCCACGAGTTTGACCCAGCCGTTGCCGAGTGCCGCCTGTTCGGCGGCCCGGGCGGGCAGCTCCTCGGGGGTGCACTCGACGGCGATGCCGCGCAGGTAGCGCCGCGGCGGCGCGAGGTGCCTGCCGGCCCTCACCAGGCGCGGCAGGTCGGGTTCGTCGTCGAGTTCCGGGTACGGGTACGGGGATCCGGCGTCGCGGATGGCGAGTACTCCGGCGTCCCGGTCGATGCGGGCGAACTCCCGGGCCTCGTCGAGGTCTTCGATGGGGATCGATCCGGGCTTGATGCCTATGTGGCAGTGGGCGTCCACCAGGCCGGGCAGCGCGTAGCCGCCGGTGGCGACGGTCTGTGCGCCGGGTATCGGTGTGAAGGTCAGGCGGTCGCCGTGGATGTAGATGTCTCGGGTGGTGTCGTCGGGCAGCCAGACGGCCCTGACGTGCAATGCCTGCGCCGGGTTCACGCGGTCAGCCTAAGGCGTGTCCGGCGGGCACCCGCACGCCCCCGAGGCGGGAGTCACGCGACCCGGCGGCGGAGGCTGAACGCCCGCTGAATAACCGATTGACACGGTTAGGCCCGTTTTGTCATGCTTCGTGCCGTGGGCCGGTCCGCCCCCTGGTCGGGGTGGGGCGTGCCACCGGCCGGAGAGCGGCCGAGTCACCGCCGCGCGACGGTGTCACCGGCGGCCGGGGTGCGGTGGGGCTCCACACCCCACCGCGCCGGTCACTTCTTCCGCTTCTTGGGTTTCTTCGGCTTCTTCCCGGCGAGCTGGCCGAAGTCGAGGTCGGGCACGTCGAAGGCGCCGCCGCCTTGCAACGCGGAGGGGTCGAACCCTGCGGGTGGTTGGCCGGGTGCCTGGCCGGGGAGCTGGCCGCCCAGGCCGCCGGGCAGGCCCGGCAGTCCACCGCCGCCGCCGCGGGCCTTGCGGGTGACGACCTTGCCCTTCTTGTTCTTGCGCTTGATGTTCGGCGACTTGGTGGCCTTGCGGCGGCCACCGGGCAGGCCCATCATGCCGCCCATCTGCTTCATCATCTTCTGCGCCTCGGTGAACCGGGTCAGGATCTGGTTGACGTCGTTGACGGTGGTGCCGGATCCGTTGGCGATGCGGGTGCGCCGGGACCCCTTGATGATCTTGGGGTCGTTCCGTTCGTCCGGGGTCATGGAGCGGATGACGGCGGTGACCTTGTCCAGATGCTTGTCGTCGATCTCGGCGATCTGGTCCTTCATCTGGTTCATGCCGGGCATCATGCCCATCAGGTTCGCGATCGGCCCCATCTTGCGTATCGCGATGAGCTGTTCGAGGAAGTCGTCGAGGGTGAAGCCGTCGCCGCCGAGCAGCTTCTTGGTCATCCTCTCCTTCTGGTCGTCCTCGAACGCCTGCTCGGCCTGTTCGATCAGGGTGAGGACGTCGCCCATCCCGAGGATGCGGGAGGCCATGCGTTCGGGGTGGAAGACGTCGAAGTCCTCCAGTTTCTCGCCGACGCTGGCGAACATGATCGGCTGCCCGGTGACCTCCCGGACCGACAGGGCCGCACCACCGCGGGCGTCGCCGTCGAGCTTGGACAGGACGACACCGGTGATCCCGACTCCGTCGCGGAACGCCTCGGCGGTCGCGACGGCGTCCTGACCGATCATGGCGTCGATGACGAACAGGGTCTCGTCGGGTTCGGTGGCGTCGCGGATGGCGCGGGCCTGCGCCATCATCTCCTCGTCGATGCCGAGTCGACCGGCGGTGTCGATGATCACGATGTCGCGTGCGTGGCGGGTGGCGTGCGCGAGGGACTCCCGGGCGACCTGCACCGGGTCGCCCACTCCGCTGCCCGGTTCGGGCGCGTAGACCTCGACTCCGGCGCGTTCGCCGAGGACCTGGAGCTGCTGCACCGCGTTGGGGCGTTGCAGGTCGGCGGCGACCAGCAGCGGCTGGTGGTTCTGGTCGCGCAGCCATTTGGCGAGCTTCCCGGCGAGGGTGGTCTTACCGGCGCCCTGCAGACCGGCGAGCATGATCACGGTCGGCGGCTGCTTGGCGAATTCGAGCCGGCGCGTCTCACCGCCCAGGATGGCGACGAGTTCCTCGTTGACGATCTTGACGACCTGCTGGGCGGGGTTGAGCGCCTTGGAGACCTCGACGCCGCGGCAGCGTTCCTTGACGCGGTGGATGAACGCCTTGACCACCGGCAAGGCGACGTCGGCTTCCAGCAGGGCCATCCGGATCTGCCGGGCGGTGGCGTCGATGTCGGCGTCGCTGAGACGGCCCTTGCCGCGCAGCGAGTCGAAGATGCCGGAGAGGCGCTCGGACAACGAGTCAAACACGAATAATCCTTGTGTACAGCGGAAACCTGGTCACGTCGGCTTGCCTCGTCGCCGTGGGTAGCACGGACGGGAGCACAGACACTACGAGCTTAACGACCCGGCTTCGGCTTCGGCGACTGCGCTGCGGTACCGGCACGTTCCGGCGGGCGCCCGTTCGCGGGGATCAAGGTCCCCCGGACGGACGCCCGCGCCCTCAGCCGGTCGGCGTCAGGTGGAGCCGGGGGCCGTGGTGGCCCCGGCGCATCCGGCGGTCGTGGGTCACGACGATCACCGCGCCCGTGAAGTCGGCCAGTGCGGCTTCGAGTTGTTCGACCAGGACCGGTGACAGGTGGTTGGTCGGTTCGTCGAGCAGCAACAGGTCGGCGGGACGACTTACCAGCCGGGCGAGTTCGAGCCGGCGACGCTGCCCGACGGACAGGTCGCACACCCGTCGTGTCAGTTCCCGCTCCCGGAACAGCCCGAGCCCCCGCAGTGTGTCGGTGTGTGCGTCGGCGGGGCCGGGACGTCCGGCGGCGAACGCCTCCAGCAGGGTGGCGTGGGTCGCCACGACCGGGTCGTCCTGCCGGAGCAGCCCGGTACGGCCGGTCACCGTCACGGTCCCGGAGTCGGGGGCGAGTTCCCCGGCCAGCACCGCCATCAGGGTGGACTTGCCCGCGCCGTTGTCGCCGGTGACCAGGAGACGTTCACCCGCCTTCACGACGAGCCCGTCGAGCCACAGCCGCCCGGCGACCCGCAGGCCGGACACCCTCACCACCTCGGCGCCGTCCGGCGCGGAGGCGGCGACCCGCCCGGTGAACCGCAGCGGTTCCGGCGGCGGCGGGACCGGGTCCCGGTGGAGGCGTTCCAGCCGTTCGGCGGCGTTGCGGATCCTGCCCATGGCGCCGTGCGCGCGGGATCTGGCCCGAAAGGCGCCGGCTCCGCTGAACGCGGCGGGCGCCTTGCGGGGGATTCCGGCGAGCCGTCCGGCGTTGGCGTCCAGCAGCGCGGTGTGCCGGGAGACCTCGTCCCGCCATCGGGCGTGTTCGCGCAGTCGTGCCTGGCGTTCCGCCTCCTTCGCCCGCAGGTATCCGGCGTAACCGGTGCCGAAGCGCCGCACGGTGCGCCGGTCGGAGTCGACCTCCAGCACCGCCGTCGTGACCGCGTCGAGGAAGGCGCGGTCGTGGCTGACGGCCACCAGGGTGCCCCGGTGGTCGCGCAGCCGGTTCTCCAGCCACGCGACGGCGGCGTCGTCGAGGTCGTTCGTCGGTTCGTCGAGCAGCAGCAGTTCGGGGGAGGCGGCCAGGGTCGCGGCGAGGGCGAGCCGGGCGCGTTCGCCGCCGGAGAGTGTGTCCAGTCGCCGGTCGGGGGCGAACGGTTCCCGTCCCAGACCGGCCAGCGCGATGTCCACCTCGAGGTCGGCACGGTAGCCGTCGCGGGCCTCGAACTCGGCGACCAGCGCGGCGTAGTGCGCGAGTGCCTCGGGCGAGTCGTCGTGGCGCAGCCGCAGTCCGGCGTCGGTCATCCGGCGTTCCAGGGCGCGCAGGTCGGCCAGTGCCAGGTCGACGGCGTCTCGCACGGTGGCGTGGCCGGGTAGGCCGAGTGTCTGCGCGAGGTGTCCCACTCCCCCGGGGGCGGCGACGGTGACGGTGCCGTTGTCGGGTGTGTCGATCCCCGCCATCAGGCGCAGCAGGGTGGACTTGCCCGAACCGTTGTCGCCGATGACGCCGACCCTCTCCCCCGGTGTGACGGCGAGGGTCACCCGGTCGAGGACGAGTCGGTCGCCGTAGCGCCTGGTGACCTCGGCCAGGGCGAGCTGGGTGTCGGCGAGTGTCGATCGAGTGCGCATGGTCCTCCTCGGGTCCGGGGTGACGGTGGTCGCGGTTCGCGGTGTGGTGGTCAGGTGTGCTCCTTCGATTCATACGAGACGAAACGTCTCGTCTCATCATAGCGGCGGATCCGGAGAACACAAGACGCCGCGTCTCGTTGTGAGCCGACACACACCCCGGACACGCAGACGGGGCGCCCACCGCGTCGTGGGCGCCCCGCCGGGGTCGACTCAGTCGACTAGCGCGGGACCTCGGGCGCGTCCGGCGACGTCCGTCCCGGTTCCGTTGAGCGGCAGGTCGTAGGCGGACTCCGCGTGCTCGCCGGAGTCGATTCCCGCCAGCTCGACCTCGGGCGACACCCGGATCCCGACGGTGTACCGGAGTGCCAGGCCGATCACCAGCGCCACGCCGAACGAGAACCCGCCGACCAACGCCACGGCCGCCGCCTGCACCCCGAGCAGGCCGAGGCCCCCGCCGTAGAACAGTCCGGCGCGTCCGGCGAGGTCCGGAGTGGCGAACAGGCCGATGAGCACCGAACCGAGTGCCCCTGCGACGAGGTGGATTCCGACCACGTCGAGCGAGTCGTCGTATCCGAGGCGGTGTTTCAGGGCGACCGCGAGCGGGCACACCGCTCCGGCGACCAGGCCGAGGGCCACCGCGCCCAGGGGTTCGACGTAGGCGCACGCGGGGGTGACGGCCACCAGGCCGGCGACTGCGCCCGAACAGGCTCCCAGGACGGACGGCCGGTTGCCGCGCAGGCGTTCCACCAGCAGCCAGCCGAGGATGGCGGCCCCGGTGGCGACCTGCGTGTTCAGCACGGCCAACCCGGCGACGCCGTCGGCGGCCAGTTGGGAACCGGCGTTGAACCCGAACCAGCCGAACCACAGCAGGCCGGTGCCGAGCATGACGAGCGGGAGGTTGTGGGGTGTGAAGGTCTGGCCACCGGGCCAGCCGATCCGCCTGCCGATCACCACCGCCAGGGCGAGTGCGGCGGCTCCGGCGTTGACGTGGACGGCGGTCCCGCCCGCGAAGTCGAGCGCTCCCAGCCCTTCGGCACCGATGAAGCCGCCACCCCACACCCAGTGCGCGACGGGGAAGTACACGACGACGGACCAGACGGCCGTGAAGACCAGCCACGCCTGGAATCTCATCCGGTCGGCGACCGCGCCGCTGATCAGGGCCACGGTGATGACGGCGAACATGAGTTGGAAACCGGCGAAGGCGATGTCGGGAAGCCCGGCGTCGCTGACGGTGTGGACGACACCGCGCAGTCCGAACTCGGACAGTCCGCCGACGACCGGGTTCCCCTCGGTGAAGGCGAGACTGTAGCCGACCAGCACCCAGGACACGCTGACGATTCCCAGCGCGGCCAAGCTCTTCATCATCATGTTGACGACGCTCTTGGCCCGGGTCAGTCCACCGTAGAACAGTGCCAGGCCGGGGGTCATGAGCAGGACCATGGCCGCCGACGCCAGGACCCACGCGGTGTTGCCGGAGTCTATGGGCATGCCGCCTCCTTCGTTCTCATACCGTCCGGGGTTCGTACGGTGAGGCGGCGTCGCCCACCGTGGACTCAGCCTGCACCCGGGGTGTTTCGGCCGTGGGCGCGACGGGTTACGTCGGTGTCTATTCCCGTTACGGAACGGTGAACGGAGGTCGGACTCGGGTGGCCGCGCCCGGACCCGGGCGCGGCCACCGGTCTCAGCGGGTCCACTCCGGAGTGACCCGGCTGCCGTCGGGGAAGGTGCCGACGAGTCCGCTGCGGGTGGTGACCCAGGCGGTGGCGGGCGTGTCGCCGGGGTTCGCCAGGTTCACGGGGGTGTCCGCGGGGATGCGGATGACGTCGCCGGGCCGGGCGGTGGAGGCGTCGCCGCCCTCCTCGTAGCGGAGTTCACCGGTGAGGACCAGCAGCACCTCCTCGTGGTTGACCCGGTGGGGGACGCCGGTGGCGCCGGCCGGGAGCGTGATCCGCCACGCGCACAGGTCGTCGCTCCCCAGGCCGGGTGAGACGTAGGAGGTCCAGGTACCGCCGTGTGCGTGGTGTACCCGTGCGGCGTCGGCGGGGATTATCGGCATGGTGTGATCCCTTCAGGAGAATTGGTCAAGCCACTTGACCGTATCAAAAAGTCAAGCAGCTTGACCAATGGGACAATGCCGATATGGAGACCGAGAACCTGGCGCTGGCCGTGGTGGTGCTGGCGGCCGCACGTGGACTGGTGGACGGCATCGACGCGCGCACCCGGGCCGCCGGATTCGACGACCTGCGCCCAGCGCACGGGTTCGTCTTCGCCCGGATCGCCGCCGGAGACGCGGGGATCAGCGAGTTGGCGGCGCACATGGGCGTCACGAAACAGGCCGCCAGCCAGTTGGTCGACGAGCTGAGTCGCAAGGGTTACGTCAGGCGGGAACCCGATCCCAGGGACGGGCGGGCGAAGATCGTGACACTCACCGCCCGGGGCGTCGCCGCGACACGTGCCGCCGACCAGGCCGCCGCCGAGCTGGTCGGTCAATGGCGGCAGACGCTCGGCGCCGAGGCCGTCGGCACTCTGCTGGACTCGCTGGGCCGGGTCGCCCCCGCCGGGAGGCTAAGGCCGATCTGGTGACGGGGACCGGTGACGCCGGTAGTGCCGGGCCGCGCGCGCCCGATTGCTGCACGCCGGTTTGCAGAACGCCTGCCGACCGTGCGACGCCAGGAAGTACCGGACACAACGAGGTGCCGCACACGCCCGGATCCGGTCACGTTCCGGACCGGTGAGCAGCCCCATCGCCGAGGCCGCGAGTCCCGCGGCGAACCTGTCGAGCGCGGAGCCGGCGGTCCAGTCGTCCCGCAGCACCAGCCGGTCGCCGTCGACCTCCAGTCGGTGGATGCGGGCGACCCGCGCGGCGTCGGCGTTGAGCACCTGCCGCGCCCAGGCCGAGTCGACGGGGCTGCCGTCGTCGTCCACCCGGGTGGCGGGGGCACCCGTGGCCTCGGACAGCAGCAGGCGTACCGCGCGGCGGGACCTGCGCACCCGGTGCAGCGCCGTCGCGTCCGCCGTCAGTCCGGGGCACCACCGCGCCAGCCACCGGTCGAGACCGGCGAGGTCCACGAGGTCGTCGGTCACCCCGCCGGCTCCGTCGCCGTGCACGGTGCCGGCGAGCGCCATCGCCAGTAGGTCCTCCGTCATCCCCTCATCCTAACGATTGATCGACCCTCTGCCGTTAGGGCACGTCGACACCTGCTAGGTTCTCACGCGAACGCACTCATTAACCGTTAGGTGAACCGATGCACGTGACCGCGCACATCAGCGACCTGCACATCCACGACCCGCGCAGCCTCCGTCGCGCCGAAGCCGTCGTCGACTATCTGAACAGGGCGGCACCGCGCTCGGACGCGGTACTGGTCACCGGAGACATCGCCGAACACGGACTCGCCGCCGAGTACGCACAGGCCGCCGGCCTCTTCGCCGACATGCCCGCCCCCGTACTCCACTGCCCCGGCAACCACGACGTGCGCGGCCCGTACCGGCGGGGACTACTCGGCCTGGACGAGGGCGACGCGCCCGTCAACCGGGTGCACGAGGCGGGCGGGGTGCGTTTCCTGCTGTGCGACTCCGTCATCCCCGGTGAGGACGACGGTGAACTCGACGAGACCACGCTGGCGTGGCTCGACGCCACGCTCTCGGCGGCGCCCACGACACCCGCGTACGTGTGCTTCCACCATCCGCCGGTCCCGCTCGGAGTCGGCTTCGTCGACGGGATGCGGCTACGGAACGGCGACGCGCTCGTCACCGTCCTCAACCGGCATCCGCAGGTGGCGGCGGTGCTCTGCGGCCACGCCCACACCCCCGCGTTCACCGTGCTGGGCCGACTGCCGGTACTGGTCGCCCCCGGCGTCACCTCCACCGTCCACCTCGACTTCCACGCCGGCGGGCCGATCGACCGGGAGGCTCCCCCCGCCGTGACGTTCCACATCAGGCACGCCGACTCCCGGATCACCAGCCACGTCCGGTTCGTCGAGGTCGGCTGACCGGTCCCGCGCGCACGGACGACACTCCGGCGCAGACCTCCGATGGGAGTCCACATGTCCTGGCACCTGGTGGCGGGCCTGACGCTCGCGCTGGTCCCCATAGTCCTCGCACCCGGCACCAGCGCCGTACTCGTCGCCCAGTACGCCGCCACCGCCGGACGGCGAGAGGTCCTGGCGGTGATGCTCGGGACCGCGACCGGCCTGTTCGTCCACGCCGGGCTCGCCGCCCTGGGGCTGTCCGCGCTGGTGGCGGCGTCGGCGACCGCACTCGCGGTGGTGCGGGTCGTCGGCGCCGTCTACCTCGTGGGCCTGGGACTGTGGCTCGTGGTCACGCGCCCGCCGAGACCGGCCGCCACGACCGCACCCGCCCGCCGCAACGTGTTCCTCCAGGCACTGTTCGGCAATGTCGCCAACCCGAAGGCGGCGATGGTGTACCTGACCCTGCCGGTGCAGTTCCTGGCACCGGGCGAGTCGGCCGCCGCGGCGGCGTTCCTCCTGGCGGGCCTGCACGTCCTGCTGTTGACGCCCTGGTTGACGCTGTGGGCGGTGGCGGTGAGGTCGGCCGGGCGTTCCCGCCGGTTGCGCGGTTTCACCGGTGGGGTGCGTCGTGCCGGTGGGCTCCTGCTGGTCGCGCTGGGGGTGCGTTCGGCGCTGGCGCACTGACCGGCGCGCCCCGGGCCGCGCACGGCCCGGGGCGCGGGGTCACAGCGTCACGGACCAGGAGTTCAGGGTGCCGGTGTCGCCGGAGTACACGTCGGCGACCCGCAACGTCCAGGTGCCGCCGGCGGCTTCGGCCGACAGGTCCACCGGATAGGTGGCCCGGACGTCGTCGGCGCCGTCCCACGCGCTGGAGGACTTCAACGGGTACACCGATCCGTCCGGTGCCACCAGGTCGATGCGGAGGTCACCACGGTAGGTGTGGGTGATGTCCACGGTGACCGCTGCGGCGGAGGTCGCGGAGCGTTCGCAGGCGACCGTGACCGGCGACTCGGTCGTCGCCCGGTCGGCCAACGGGACCGAGGTCGTGGCGGCCCCCACGCAGTCGCCCGGCTGACCGGGATCGCCGTCGGAGTACGGCGAGTCGGCGGCCTGCGCGGCGGTCATGAAGGCGTCCCGGTTGGCGGGCCAGAAGGTGCCGTCCACACACGAGTAGGCGGGGAGGAAGCCCCCGCAGGTGCCCCACGACGAACCGACCTCGAAGGTGTAGCCCGCGACGCCGAACGCGCCGTACACGAAGTCGTCGGTGGATCCCGTCGCGGTGTAGCCGACGGTCTGGGGAGCCGTACCGACGCGATAACCGTTGTACTGCGCCATGTCGGTGCCCAGTGCCCGCAGGGCGGCGGCGTTGGGCGCCATCTGGTTGGCGGTCCAACCCCACGGGTGGATGACGTAGTTGCCGTAGGCGTGCAACGAGATCATCGTGTCCCGGGTGTCCGCGGGGGCGGGGTCGGTGTCGGCCGGGCCGCGCTGGTCGGGGTGGATCTTGGCGAAGAACTGCTCCAGGGCGACGACCTCGGGCTCGGAGGCGCCACGGGGTCCCTGGTAGGTCTCGGCGCACGGACTGCTGGAGGCACCGCCCCACTTGAAGGTGTGGTTGCGGTTGAGGTCGACGCCCCTTCCGGTTCCGGAGCAGGAACCGTGGCTGGTGTTGGCGTTCTTGCGGTGGAGGACCGGCCGGTCGCCTCCGGCGGCGACCAGGTCGACGCCGTCGGGGTTGGCGATCGGTACCACCCACACCTCGGTGGTGTCGAGGAGTTCGGTGATCTCGGTGTCGGTGCCGTATCCGTTCACGAGGTGGTCGATCCACCGGTAGGTCAGCTCGCCGGTGGCGATCTCACGGGCGTGGATCTGCGAGATGATCGAGAAGCGCGGCTTGGCGGAGCTCGGCGACAGTTGGCAGTCGCCCGGCTGGCGGGCGGTGATGCAGATCGCCTTTATGTCGTGGCCGCCCTGACCGACGGTCTTGCGCCAGGAGTCTCCGATGTCGTACACGGTGGCCAGGTCGGGGTGCGCGGCGGCGACGGTGTCGAGGTGCGCCAGGTGCGCGGCGGCGGTGCGGTACCCGCCGTAGAAGGTGTCCTCGGCGGTGGTCACGTCGGCCACCTCCTTGTACACGGTGTCGTGGAACCGGGGTCGCAGTCCGCGGTCGCGCAACCGTTCCGCGACGGCGGCGTCCCCGAGCACGAAGGCGTCGCCGTCGCGGTATTCGGCGACGTCGAAACCGGCGTCGAGTAGTTCGGTGACCTGCACGGGTGAGGTCGTCACCCTCCAGGTGACGGGTTCGGTGGCAAACACGCCGGGGTCGGCGTTCGCCGGCGGGCTGTCGACCATGCCGGGCAGCATCGACAGCATGGCCGTGGCGACGATCAAGGCCAGGGCACGGCATCTCGATCTCATCGGCTCGCTCCTTCGGGGATGAACGGCGGACCCGGCCGGTGGGACGGGTCCCGGGCGGCGGCGGGGGTGACCTCGCCACACGTATTGACATAGTTACATGTCGCAATGCCGTTCAGTCAATGGCGGAACGTTCCGGGATACAGGCGGTGCCGCCCGGGCAGGCGTACAGAATCGGAAGACACGCGCACCACGCGCCCACGGCCGCGCCCGAACCGGACGCGGAACCCTACCGCAGCGCGTGGTCCAGGATGTACCGCTCGTGGTCGAGCATCTTCAGGTCCCGCAACGGCCGCCGCAGGTGTCCCTTGCGGACGATGCGCACGAACGCGGGATCGCCCTGCCCCGCCATGCGCCGAATGCCCTCCACGTGGTCGACGATCCGTTTGCGGATGACCCGGATGAACCTGGCCCGGTCACGCGGCGACAGGCCGTAGGCGTCGGCGAACAGCCTGAGCCTGCGAGGCCGGTCGGGATGCTTCCAGCCGAGCGTGTACGAGTCCCGGTCCGAGAACAACGGGACCCACGTCCAGGCCGCGTAGGCGACGTCGTATATCCGGGCACCCGGTGACGCCAGGTCGAAGTCGATGAGCGCGAGCGTCCCGTCCGGCCGCCAGATGACGTTGTGGGGAGCCGCGTCGTGGTGACACACCACCTCGGTGTCCGGCGGCGGCGGCCCGAAGGAGCGCCACACCGCGCCGGGCGGAGTGCGGAATCCGTACTGCGAGTCGTGGTACATCCGCAGCATCGTGGCCACGGTGTTCAGCGCTTCGTCGGTCGTCCAGTGCGGGGCGAGCGGATACTTGCCGCATTCACCCTCCAGATAGGACAGGACCTCGCGGCCGTGCTCGTCGACGCCCAGCGCCTTGGGCGCGCCCGTGAAACCCGCCGCGTCGAGGTGACGCAGCAGGGCGTGCACCGCCGGAGTCCACGGACCCGTGTTGCGGCGCACCGTGTCGCCCAACCGCACGACCGTGCTGGTGTTCCCGCCGTGCAGCGGGATCTCCTGATCCGTCACCACTTGAACCTGCCAAGGCGTCTAGAAACATGTCGGGTGTGTCCGGCTGGTGAACTGTCTGACGCCGCCTCGATACCCACGGCCGGGCGTGGCCAACCGTCGGCGTGCCCACGCCGTACCACCCTGCCGAGCATCCCACTCAACGCCACGCTCACTTGACGGACACGAGGGGTGCCCGCGTCACGGACCCGGCCTTACCGGCCGCGCCCTAAGCCACCGGCTGCCTGGACTTGGAACCGCCAGACGCCGCATCACCGTCACCGAGCAGCGCGTCGACGAACTGGGTCACGTCGAACGGCGCGAGGTCGTCGGGACCCTCGCCCAGTCCGATGAGCTTAACCGGAACGTTCAACCTGCGCTGAACCGCGATCACGATCCCGCCCTTGGCGGTGCCGTCCAGTTTGGTGAGCACCACCCCGGTCACGTCGCACACCTCGGTGAACACCCGGGCCTGCTCCAGACCGTTCTGACCGGTGGTGGCGTCCAAGACCAGCAGGGTCTCGTCCACCGGCCCGTGCTTCTCGATGACCCGCTTGACCTTGCCGAGCTCGTCCATCAGGCCGGCCTTGTTCTGGAGGCGTCCGGCGGTGTCCACCAGGACGGCGTCGACGCCCGCCTCGATACCCCGCTTCACCGAGTCGAAGGCGACGCTGGCCGGGTCGGCGCCCTCGGGTCCTCGCACCACCTCGGAACCCACCCGCTGCGCCCAGGTCTCCAACTGGTCCGCGGCGGCGGCCCGGAAGGTGTCGGCCGCGCCCAGCAGGACCCGGTTGCCGTCGGCGATGAGCACCCGGGCGATCTTTCCGCAGGTGGTCGTCTTACCGGCACCGTTGACGCCCACGACCAGCACGACGGAGGGGCGGTCGCCGTCGCGCCGCACGTTGAGGGACCGTTCCGCGTCGACCGACAGCGCCTCGGTCAGCTCCTCGCTCAACAGGACCCGCAACTGCTCGGGCGTGCGGGTGCCCAGCACCCTCGTCCGCTCGCGGAGGCGTTCGACGATCCTGCCGGTCGGTTCCAGGCCGACGTCGGCCGAGATCAGGAGCTCCTCGACCTCCTCCCAGGCGTCCTCGTCGAGGTGGTCGCGCGACAGCAGGGTCAACAGGCCCCGCCCGAGCACGTTCTGGGAGCGGGAGAGTTTGGCACGCAACCGCACCAGGCGACCCGCGGTCGGTTCCGGCACCTCGATCGCGGGCGTGGGCTCCGGCTCGGCTTCGGCCTCGACCGGGGCGGGCGCCTCGGCCTCCGGCCGGGTGGGCGCCTCCGCGATCGGGGTCGCCTCCCGGGCCTCCGGCGCCTCCGGCTGCCGGGACGGCGGTACCGCGCGACCCGCGCGGCGGGACCGCACGACCAGCACTCCCGCGACCGCGGCCAGCAGCACCACCGCGGCGATGACCAGCCAGAGCTGCCAGTTCTCCATTCCGAAACCCTCCTGTAGGTGCGTCGAGCCACCCCACTGTACTGGCACCTCCCCGTCGAGCCACCCGCCGGAACACCCGCCGCGGGGCGTTGCGAAGCAGGGGGGCCGCCGGTCGGCGAGGCCGCGATCAGGCGTCGACGGGTTCGAGCTTCTGGCTGATCACCTGGGTCACGCCACCGCGCATCGTGACGCCGTAGAGGGCGTCGGCGATCTCCATCGTGCGTTTCTGGTGCGTGATGACCAACAACTGCGACGTGCCCCGCAACTGCTGGAGCAGGGTCAGCAACCGGCCGAGGTTCACGTCGTCGAGCGCCGCCTCGACCTCGTCCATGAGGTAGAACGGGCTGGGCCGGGCCCGGAAGATCGCGCACAGCAACGCCAGGGCGGTCAACGACCGCTCCCCGCCGGACAGCAGGGACAACCGCTTGACCTTCTTCCCCGGAGGCCGGGCCTCCACCTCGATCCCGGTGGTGAGCATGTTGTCCGGTTCGGTGAGCAGGAGCCGGCCCTCCCCACCGGGGAAGACCACGGAGAACACCTTCTCGAACTCGGCGGCGGTGTCGTGGTACGCCTCGGTGAACACCGCCAGGATCCGGTCGTCCACGTCCTTGACGACGGTGAGCAGGTCCTTGCGCGTGCGGTTGAGGTCTTCGAGCTGCTCGGCCAGGAACTTGTACCGCTCCTCCAACGCGGCGAACTCCTCCAGCGCCAGCGGGTTGACCTTGCCGAGCAGTTTCAGCTCCCGTTCACCGCGTGCGGCGCGCTTCTCCTGCACCGCGCGCTCGAACGGCGCCGGCAGTGGTTCGGGGCGGCCCTCCTCCTCCGACTTCGCGATGTCGGCGGCGGTCGGCGGTACCGGCTGGTCGGGGCCGTACTCCGCGATGAGGGTGTCCACGTCGATGCCGAACTCCTCGGCGGCGCGGCCCTCCAACTGTTCGATCCGCAGCCGTTGTTCGGCGCGGGCGACCTCGTCGCGGTGGACGGCGCTGGTGAGCCGTTCCAGCTCCGCCGCCTGCTCCCTGGCGCGTTGCCGGACGTCGGTGAGCGCCGCCTCCCGCGCGTTCTTGGCCTGTTGGGCGGCGTCGCGTTCCGAGGCGGCGGCGGTCAGCGAACGCGCGATCCGGTCGAGGGCCAGTTCGACGCCTTCGGCGACCTTCGCGGCGATGGCGGCGCCCCGTTGCCGGGCCGCCTTGCGCACCTCCGCCCGCTGCCGCGCCTGGCGTTCGTTGGCGGCCTGCCGGGTGAGCGCCTCGGCGCGCCCCGACAGTGCCGCGACCCGCTCCTCGGCGGTACGGACCGACAGCCGGGTCTCCATCTCGTTCTGGCGCGCCTGCTGCAGGCCGATCGACAACCGGTCGCGTTCGGTGGTGGAGGGTTCGTCGTCCTCGGGGGCGTCCTCGGCCAGCCGCAGCCGCTCCTCCAGTTCGGCCAGGCCGGCGAGGTCTGCGTCGCGCGCCTCCTCGGCCCGCACCTTCGCGGCGGCCAGCCGGGCGACCTCGCCCTCGGCCGACTCCGCCTGCGCCTCCAACTGGGCGAGCCGCCGGGCGACGGCGTTGCGGCGGGCCTCTATGTCCTTGCGCATCGCGGAGACGGACTTCAGCGTGGCGCGCCGGGCCTCCTCCTCCTGGCGTGCGCCGTCGAGCTGCGCCTGCACCGATTCGGCACGGGCCTCGGACTCGGCGCGACGGTCCCTGGCCTCGTCGACGGCGGCCTGCACCTCGATGAAGCTCTGGGCGGCGTTCGAGCCGCCGGCCGCCCACCCGCCGCCGAACACGTCACCGTCACGGGTGACGGCGGTCAGTTCCGGGTGCCGTCCGGCCAGGTCACGGGCCTGCGGAAGGTCGGCGACGATGACGACGCCCGTGAGCGCCCGCGCCACCGTGGCGGCCAGTTCACCCGGGGCGGTCACCAGGTCGGCGGCCCACCGGGCTCCCTCCGGCAGGGCGACGTCGGGCCGCGGACCGGGACCGGTGGTGTCGGCGATCAGCAGGCTCGCCTGGCCGGCGTCGTCGGTCTTGAGCAGTTCCAGCGCCGCCTGCGCGCCGTCGCCGTCCCGGACGACCACGGCGTCGGCGAGGCGTCCCAGGGCGGCCGCCATGGCCGCCTCGTGCCCGATCTGCACCGTCAGCAGCGCCGCCACGCTCCCCAGCAGGCCGGGGACCTCGTCGGCCTTGCCGAGCAGGGCGCCCGCCCCGTCCTTGCGGCGCAGGCCGAGCGACAACGCCTCCTCGCGGGCCTTCCACTGGGTGGCGTCGGCGTGCGCGGCGCGTTCGGCGGCGACCAGCTCCGACACCCGCGCGGTGGCGGCGTCCAGCGACTCCCTGGCGGACTGGACGCGTTCCTCCAGGTCGGCGTCACCCGCCTCGGCGACCTCGGAGTCCTCGCGTGCGGTCGCCAGTTCCGCCTTGGCGGTCTCGGCACGTTCCCTCGCCTGGGTGAGCGAGGTGGCGACACGCGCGATCTCGTCGGCGCCCGCCTGCGCCCGGGTGCGGAGCGCCCCCACCTCGCCGGTGAGTTTGGCGAGCCCCTCGCGCCGCGCGGCGACCGCCTTGACGGCGGCGACCAGTTCCCGTTCGGCGTCCGTCAGCGCCTGCTCGATCTCCTGGCGCTGTTCGACGGCCGCCGACAGCCGCTCCTGGTCGGCGTCCAACGCCTCCCGCAGTTCGGCCTCCTGCTCGCGGACCCGGACGGCCTCCTCCTCCAGCTGCTCGGGGTCACGGCCGCCGCGTTCCTCACCGGTCTCCTCACTGAGGTACCGGACCCGTTCGGCGGCGAGCTGGCCGGTGGAGCGCAGCCGTTCCTGCAATGCCGACAGTCGGTACCAAGTCTCCTGGGCGCGGGCCAGTGCGGGCGCGTCGGCGGCCAGTTCGGACTCCAGCGCGGTGAGCTGCGCGGTGGTCTCGGCGTGCGTCTCCTCGATGCGGGCGCGACGGGCGCGCGCGGAGTTCTCGTCGGCGAGTTCCCGGGCGAGGGTACCGCGGAGCTGGAAGAGGTCGTCGGCGAGCAGCCGGAGCCTGGCGTCGCGCAGGTCCGCCTGGATTCCGGCGGCGCGGCGGGCCAGTTCGGCCTGCCGGCCGAGCGGTTTGAGCTGGCGGCGCAGTTCGGCCGTGAGGTCGGTGACCCGGTGGAGGTTCGCCTCCATCGCCTCCAGTTTGCGGAGGGCCTTCTCCTTGCGTTTGCGGTGTTTGAGGACCCCGGCGGCCTCCTCGATGAAGGCGCGGCGGTCCTCGGGGCGGGCGTGCAGGTAGGAGTCGAGTTTGCCCTGGCCCACCAGGACGTGCATCTCGCGGCCGATCCCGGAGTCGGAGAGGAGTTCCTGGACGTCCAGCAGCCGGCACCGGTCGCCGTTGATCTCGTACTCGCCCTCGCCGGAGCGGAACATCCGGCGGGTGATCGAGACCTCGGAGTACTCGATGGGCAGGGCGCCGTCGGAGTTGTCGATGGTGAGCGTGACCTCCGCGCGGCCCAGCGGTGCCCGGCCGGTGGTGCCGGCGAAGATGACGTCCTCCATCTTGCCGCCGCGCAGTGCCTTGGCGCCCTGTTCGCCGAGGACCCAGGCGATGGCGTCGACGACGTTGGACTTGCCGGAGCCGTTGGGACCGACCACGCACGTGATACCCGGTTCGAAGCGGAGCGTGGTGGCGGACGCGAAGGACTTGAAACCCTTCAACGTCAGGCTCTTCAAGTACACGCGGGCTCCCCGTGGACGATCAGGACGTTCTCGAACACCACGCAGCGTACCCGTTGGCCACCGCAGCCCCACACGGTTACAGGCGTGACCGGCCCAGACACGACGATGCGCGCCGACGAAGGGGCCGGCGCGCGGTATGTGCGTGAGAGGTGCTAGGTCAGCGCCGGCTCGGACAGCCGGGCCATCTCCTCCGCCGAGGCGACCTCAGCGGCGAGCCGATCGTTGTCGGCACGCAGCCTGGTCACCTCGAACTCGAGGCTCTGTACCTTGGCACGCAGTCGGGTGACTTCGTCGAGCATCCGGCGGTCCGGTGAGTGCCCGACGTAGCCGTAAAGGGCCTTCGCCATGGTTTCTCCTTGCGAGCGCGTAGCTGAGGCGACGCTGGAGACGTGCCCCGCAGCTTCGCATGTCACATGCTGTCATTTGTATTGTGTCGCCTCGATGAGCCAGTTGCCCCGGGCGATATGAGAGGCAGATGTCGTCGTGCCGACTCTGCGACACATTCATCCTGCGCCTCACAACTGCTGCCGTCAAGCTTTCCAGACGAGCAGTTGACTCCGGGCGGCGACCCCCGTCTCCTCATCGCGGCTTCATCGGCCACTTTACCCTGTGCGACCGGTTTTCCGTCGCAGGTTGAGTGATGAAGAGAACATCGGTATGCTCCCGAGGACATGCATGGTCCTCGATCGAGAGAAGCGGACCGACCCGGGCCGAGCCGGGTCGGCTCCCATCGCGCGCGGACTCCGCGGTGGCGGTGGGCGGTACTGGTGGCGCTCCCGGTGACGGTGCTGACGGGCGCGGGCCTGGCGGTGGCGGAGCTTCCCGGCCGGGCTCCGGCGACCGAGACGGTGTCGGAGTCGTCCGAGGCGCCGAGCCCTCCCACCGAGTCGACTTCGGAGGCCGCGCCGGGCGTGGTGACGCAGCCCGCCGAGTCGGAGTCCCCGGAACCGGAACCGTCCGAGTCGTCCGATCCGGTCGACGGGACGTCGACGCCGCCGGAGGAGGACGGTTCGCTCGCCTCACTGGCGGACGAGGCGGTGCGGTTGACGAGCCTGGAACGCGAGGCCGCCGGATGCGGCGCCGTGACGGAGAATCCACAGTTGACGGACGCGGCCGTCGGGCACTCCCGGGACATGGCCGAGAACGGCTACTTCGACCACACGTCGCAGGACGGGCGCACCTTCACCGACCGGGCCTCGCAGGAGGGCTACGACCACGCCATGAGCGAGAACATCGCCAAGGGCTACGCCACGGCCGCCGACGTCATCCGGGGCTGGATGGACTCGCCGGGGCACCGGGCGAACCTGCTCGACTGCGACGCCGAGGCGGTCGGCATGGGAGTCGCCCGCGACGACGACGGCAGTCTGGTGTGGACACAGGTGTTCGGCCGCGAGTGACCACCGCCCGACCGGCGCCCCCTGTCGGACATCCGACTGGAAGGTGGCGCCTGAGCTGGCACATCGCGAGAATGGCACCGTCCACAACACAGTGATGCCGGGGGTGGTGGCATGCGTGTCGTCCTGTGCGATCCCGCCGAGGTGTTCGCGGCGCGCCTCGCCGCGGTGCTGCGCGACCGGGGCGACGACGTCACGGTCACCGTCGAACCGCCGGCCCGGCCACGGCGGGACACCCTGTACGTGATGGACGTGGTGGACGCCGCGTGCCTCGCCGCCGCACGTCCGGTCCCCCTCCCGCCGCTCCTGTTGCTGACCGACCGCACCGACGGACGGGTGCTGCGGGAGGCGGTGGCCCTGGGCGCGATCGGCGTGGCACGGTGGAACGCCGGAATGGACCTGCTGGTCCGCGCGGTGGACCGCATCCGCGCCGGGCAGCAGTACGTGGATCCCCTGCTACTGCGCGCGTCGTTGACACCCGACACGGCGGAGGACGCGCAGGCGGTGGTGAACCGGTTGACCGGGAGGGAGCGCGACATCCTGGCGGGCATCGTCGCGGGGATGTCGACCAGGGCGATGGCGGCGCGGCTGGGCATCACACCGGCCACGGTGCGGTCCCACGTGCAGAAGGTGTTGGCGAAGCTGGAGGTCCACTCCCGGATGGCGGCGGCGGCGTTCGTGCTGTCGCGGGGGCTGGACGTCCCCGCCGGTGACGGGGAGCCGATTGAGTAACGTCATGACATGCCAGAACTGCCCGAGGTGGAGACCGTGCGACGGGGAGTCGCCGAATGGGTGACCGGCCGCGAGATCGCCACCGTGGAGGTGCGCCACCCGCGGGCGGTGCGTCGGCACCTGGCCGGCCCGGTGGACTTCGCCGAGCGCCTGACGGGTGCGATCGTGACCGGTGCCCGGCGGCGCGGCAAGTTCATGTGGCTTCCGCTGGACACCGGCGACGCCCTGTTGTGCCATCTGGGGATGTCGGGGCAGCTGTTGATCCAACCGCCCGCCGCGCCGGACGGGCCACACCTGCGGGTGAGGCTCGGTTTCACCGAGGGCGACACCGAGCTGCGGTTCGTCGACCAGCGCACCTTCGGTGAGATGCTGGTCAGCGTCGACGGTGCCGAGTTGCCGGGGCAGATCGCCCACATCGCCCGCGACGTCTACGATCCGCTGTTCGACGCCGCCGCGTTCAGTGCGGCACTGCGGACCAGGCGCAGCGAGGTGAAACGGGCACTGCTGGACCAGTCGTTGATCTCCGGGGTCGGGAACATCTACGCCGACGAGACGCTGTGGCGCACGATGGTCCACGGTGGCCGGCCCACCGAGTCGCTGACCGCGGATCAGGTGACGGCGATGCTCGGGCATCTGCGCGACGTGTTCGACGCGGCGTTGGCGCAGGGCGGCACGTCCTTCGACTCGCTGTACGTCAAGGTCAACGGCGAATCGGGATACTTCGATCGTTCGCTGGAGGTGTACGGGCGGGAGGGACTGCCGTGCCGCCGGTGCGGAACGGCCGTGGTGCGTGAGAAGTTCACCAACCGCTCGTCGTTCTACTGCCCCCGTTGCCAGCCACCCGCCCACATGACGCCCTGACGCACTGACGCACTGACGCACTGAGATATCGATAACGATTCATACCGTTATGGTGCGGACACATCATCGTGACGGCACCGCGCACCGGCCCGGCCACCATGGACGGACAACCCGAGTGGAAGGGCCTACTCATGCGACTCCTCCGGAGATCCCTCGTACCCGTCGTGTTGGCCGCCGTCCTGTTGGCGGGCTGCGGTTCCGCGGGAGACGAAGGCGGTGACGGCGCCGCCGCACCCGCCGACGTGTCCGGCGCAGAGGCCGACGCCGAACCGTCGGACACCCCCGTGGACGTGTCGGCCGACCGCCAGATCGTCTACACCGCCGGATTGTCGGTGGAGTCCGACGATCCCGCAGGGCTGGCGGACGACGCCACGGACCTCGTGACCGACGCGGGCGGCTTCGTCGCCGCGGACGAACGGGGCCTGGACCCCCACCACGTGTGGGCGTCCCTCGTCCTCAAGGTCCCGGCCGACCGGTTCGAGACCGTGCTGACCTCGTTGGCGGAACTGGGAACCGAACTGTCCCGCAACGTCGCCACCGTCGACACGACCGGTACCGTCGTGGACCTCGAAAGCCAGATCGCCACCAAACGGGCCAGTGTGGAGCGTGTCAGGGAACTGCTCGACGGCGCGCAGGACCTCGACCAGATCGTGTTGCTGGAGGACGAGCTGACCACCCGCGAGACCGAACTGGCGAGCCTGCTGGCGCGGCAGCGGGACCTGGCCGAACAGGTCGGGTACGCCACGATCACCTTGACCGTGTCGCCGCCGGACACCAGGACCCCGGTCGAGTCCGGCCCCGACGGGTTCTGGGAGGGCCTGGCGGTCGGATGGAGCGGCTTCCTCGGGTTCCTGACCGGATTGGTCACCGTGCTGGGGGTGCTGACCCCGTTCCTGGTGGCGTTCGGCGTACCGACGGGACTGCTGTGGTGGTGGCTGCTGCGCCGGGCGCGCCGCCGCCGCGCGGCTTCCGCCACGCCCACCGCCGTAGCACCGGTGGGTCCCGGCGGGGTCGCTCCGTCCGCACCCCGTCCGGAGCCGGTGGCCGCCGCCCCGGCGCCCGCCACTCCGCCGGCGTCCGGCTCCGACGGTCCGCCGTCACCACCGGCACCCCCCACGCCGCCGCGTTGACGGTCCTCCCCCGGGTCCGGACGGCCGAACGGCCCGGGATCGGTGAACGATCCCGGGCCGTGAAAGACGTGACGGCGGGGTCAACGCGGCGGATCCGCGGCCCCCAGCCGGTTACTGATGGTGCGCCAGGCGGCCTCGGCCGCGATCTGCTCGGCCTCCTTCTTGCTGCCGCCGGTCCCCTCACCGAACTCCTCGCCGCCCACCACCGCCCACGCGGTGAACCGCTTGGCGTGGTCGGGACCGGTCTCGGAGATGCGGTAGTCGGGGACGCCCAGCCCCGCTCCCGAGGTCAACTCCTGGAGACTGGTCTTCCAGTCCAGGGCGGCGCCGCGACGCGCGGCCACCTCCAGCAGCGGGTCGAACAACTGGTGCACGACCCGGGAGGCGACGTCGATGCCGTGTTGGAGGTAGATGGCGCCCAGCAGCGCCTCCACCGAGTCGGCGAGGATGCTGTTCTTGTCCCTGCCTCCGGAGGACTCCTCGCCCTTGCCCAGCAGCAGGTGCGGTCCGACACCGCCCGGTCCCAGTGCCCGTGCCACCCCCGCGAGCGCCCGCATGTTGACCACGCTGGCGCGCAGCCTGGCGAGTTGCCCCTCCGGCAGGTCCGGGTACTTGCGGTACAGCGTCGAGGTGACGACCAGCCCGAGCACCGAGTCCCCCAGGAACTCCAGGCGCTCGTTCGTCGGAAGGCCACCGCGTTCGTACGCGTACGAACGGTGCGTCAACGCCAACCTCAGCAGGTCGGCGTCGAGCACCACGTCGAGCGCCGCGCCGAAGTGGGCGACGCTCACATCACCGTGTGAACCGGTTTCGTCACGCACCACGAGCCGGACCGGGATCAGACGTCGAGGATCTGACGGCCCTTGTAGGTGCCGCATACGCCGCAGGCGGCGTGGGGCAGCTTCGGCGACCGGCACTGCGGGCACGCCGAGGTGGTCACCGGCGCGGCCTTCCAGTTGGCACGGCGGCTACGGGTGTTGCTCCGCGACATGCGGCGCTTCGGGACGGCCACGTTCTCACTCCGAATGCTAGAGGGCCATCCTGCCGGTCACCGGTGTCCACCGGCGCCGGCCCGAGGGCCTGGACTTCCTACAGCAGTTTCTTCAGTTGCGCCCAACGCGGGTCCACGATCTCGTGACCGTGGTCGTCGGGCAGTTCGTCCCAGGGTGTGCCGCAGTCGGGGCACAGTCCGGGACAGTCGGGGCGGCACAGCGGTGTGTTCGGCATCGCGAACACCAGTGCGTCCCGCACCAACGGCTCCAGGTCGATCAGGTCGTCTCGGAGCCGCATGACCTCGTCCTCGTCGGTCGTCTCCGCGGTGGTACTGCCCTCGAAGGCGTACAGTTCCGTCACGTCGACTTCCAGCGTGTCCTCGATCGCCGTCAGGCACCGGCCGCATTCACCGCGGACCGGGGCGCTCACCGTACCGGTCACGAGGATGCCCTCGGAGACCGAGGTCAGGCGCAGCCGCAGTGACAGCACCTCACCCGCCGGGATGGCGATCATGTCCAGGCCGAGGTTCTCGGTGAGCGGGACGTCGGCCGACCACTCCTTGGTCGTGCCCGGGGCACGCGACATGGTCCGCGCGTCGGCGACCAGCGGTGCCTTCGGGTCCAGTGGAGGAGGTGTCTTCTGCATCGTCATCACTTCGAATCTCAGCCCGTACAGGCCGACGATAGAGGTTACCTGAGGCGGGCACCCCTCGTCGTCCAGGGTCAAGTCTGGCCCGGGACCCGGTCAGATGCTCGGCAGCGGCCTGTCGTCTTCCTCACTCGTGGGCGCGAACGAGCCGATCTCACGCAGCGCGTGCATCTTGTCGCGGCCTCGTTCCACGCCCGCCAGTGCGCGCTGTAGGAACTGCTCGAAGTTCGCCAGCGTGGTGTCGACGTACTCGTCGACCTCGTCGCGCAGCCGCTGAGCCTCCGCCCTGGCCTCCTGGACGATCCGGTTGCCCTCGTGCTCGGCGGACACGGTTACCTCGTGGCCGGAGACGAGCCGGGCGTGCTCGGTCTCGGCCTCGGCAATGATGCGCTCGGCCTCACGCTGACCGGCGTCGATTATCTTGTCCCGTTCGGCGAGCATGGCGTCGGCGCGACGCAGTTCACCGGGGAGTTCCGCGCGGAGCTCCTCCAGCATCGCGATCATCTCGCCGCGGTCGATCCGGCACCCCCGGGACATCGGGACGGCCTTCGCGGCCTCGACGTACGCCACGATGTCCTCGATACGATCCAATGGCCCCACCCGATACTCCATTCCATTCGCGTGGGTCTGATCCCACCCCGTCATTCTGCGCTATTCCCCACCCATTCTGGCGACCAACCTGGCCGCGACCGGCGCGGGGACGTGCCCGTCGATGTCGCCGCCCCACTTGGCGACGTCCTTCACGAGACTCGACGACAGGAACGAGTAAAGCGGATTGGTGGGCATGAACAACGTCTCCACGCCCTCGAGTCCGTAGTTCATCTGCGCCATCTGGAGTTCGTAGTCGAAGTCGGAGACCGCGCGCACGCCCTTGACGATGATGCCGACGCCGTGTGTGCGGCAGAAGTCCACCGTCAACCCCTGGAACGAGGTCACCGACACGTTCGGGAGGTGACCGGTGACCTCCGCCAGCATCTCCATCCGTTCGTCCAGACTGAACAGTCCGGCCTTGGAGGGGTTGACGAACACCGCGACGAACAGCTCGTCGTACAGCTTCGCGGCGCGGTTGATGATGTCGAGGTGGCCGTTCGTCACCGGGTCGAACGAGCCCGGGCACAGGGCACGTCGAGCGGACGGGGGGCCGGCGGGGTCCGCCACGGGGCGCTGTGTCAGGTCCACAAGGCGCGACCGTACCAAAGCGTCGATTCACCGTAACGGCGGCTGCGCGTTCCGGTGACGTCCGGCGGCCAGGCCGGTTCCCCGGAACGGCTCGACCTCTCCACGATCACGTCGGCGTCCTCGGCGAGCCAGCCGTTGGCGGCCAGGGCCGCCAGCACCTCCGCCAATCCGGTGTCCGGCAACGCGTACGGCGGATCGGCGAACACCAGGTCGAAGGGCCGGGGTGCGGGCCGGCGCACCGCCTGGGGCAGTTCGGCGACCAGCACCTCCGCCCGGTCGCCGGCGGACAGGGTCGCGATGTTGCGCCGGATGACCCGCGCGGTGCCCGGGTGCGCCTCGACCATCAGGACGTGGGCGGCACCACGGGAGACCGCCTCCAACCCGACCGCGCCGGAACCGGCGTACAGGTCGAGTACGGCGGCGTCCTCGATGCCGCCGGTGGCCTGTAGCGCGCCGAACAACGCCTCCCGCACCCGGTCGGAGGTGGGGCGGGTGCGGTCGCCGGCCGGGGTGGCCAGCCGGCGACCGCGGTGCTCACCCGCGATGATCCGGGTCACCGCGCGACTTCCGGCGGCAGTGTGAACCGGCCGTCGGGGCCGGGAGGGAACGGGTGGACCGCCACCACCGCGGAGGTCTCCAGCGGCCCGTACAGGTGGGGGAACCGCATCGAGTCCGGATCGGCGGGGTCGGCGGGCTCGTAGCGGACCTCCGCGCCCACCGCGTTCTCATCGACCTCCAGCAGCACCAGGTCGGTGCGGCCGCGCATCATGTAGTCCGCGGGCAGGTGCACCTGGTACGGATCGGAGAAGTGGATGAACCCCTCCTTCGCCAGCGACTCGTGGCGATACCACCCGGTCGGGGCGGCGGCGTTCCAGTCGGCCTCGGTACAGAAATGCAGGATCGTCATGCCGTCAGCTCTTCTCCAGGTACTCGGCGCGCTCGTCGTCGACCAGCGCGGCGACGGCGGCGGCCAGCAACGGATGACCGGTCAGGTCCGGGTCCCCGTCGATGACCGTGGCCGCCGCCTCCCGAGCCTGCCCGATGAGTTCGGCGTCACGCAACAGGGATAGCAGCCGCACGTGGGAACGTGCGCCGGACTGCGCCTCACCCAGGACGTCGCCCTCGCGGCGCTGCTCCAGGTCGAGTTCGGCGAGCCGGAAACCGTCGGTGGTGGAGGCGACGGCGGCGAGGCGTTCACCGGAGGGGCTGTCGGCGGCCGCCTCACTGACCAGCAGGCACAGCCCGGGGTGCCCGCCACGACCCACCCGGCCGCGCAATTGGTGCAACTGCGACACCCCGAACCGGTCGGCGTCGAGGATCACCATCATCGTCGCGTTGGGGACGTCGACACCGACCTCGACCACGGTCGTGGCGACCAGGACGTCGATCTCTCCGGCGGCGTAACGGGACATCACCCGGTCCTTGACGTCGGGCGCCAACCTGCCGTGCAGCATCTCCACCCGCAGGCCCGCCAGCGGCCCGGCGGCCAGTTCGGGGGCGACGTCCTCGACCGCCAGCGGCGGTCGGCGGTCGGCGTCACCGTCGGCGCCCTCGTCGTCGCCGATCCTCGGGCACACCACGTACGCCTGGCGTCCGGCGCGCACCTCCTCGGTCATCCGCTGCCAGGCGCGGGCGATCCACCGTCCGTCGCCGCCGGGGACGACGTGGGTCGTGATGGGGGTGCGGCCGGCGGGGAGTTCGGTGAGGCGGCTGGTCTCCAGGTCCCCGTACACCGTCATGGCGACCGTCCGGGGGATCGGAGTGGCGGTCATGACCAGGACGTGCGGGGGTGTGCCGGCCTTGGCCCGCAACGCGTCCCGCTGCTCGACGCCGAATCGGTGCTGTTCGTCGACGACCACCAGGCCGAGGTCGTGGAAGTCGACGCCCTCGTAGAGCAGCGCGTGTGTGCCGATGACGATTCCGGCCGTGCCGTCCGCGATCGCGGCCGCCGCCTCGCGACGGGCCGCCGCGCCCAGGGAGCCGGTGAGGAGTGTCAACCGGGTGGCGGTGTCGGGTGCGCTGAGTTCGCCACCCCGGGCCAGGTCACCGAGCTGGCGCGTGATCGTCTTGTGGTGCTGGGCGGCCAGGACCTCGGTCGGTGCCAGCATCGCGGCCTGGCCGCCGGAGTCGACGACCTGGAGCATCGCGCGCAGCGACACCATGGTCTTGCCACTGCCGACGTCGCCCTGGAGCAGGCGGTGCATGGGGTGGGCACGCGCCAGGTCGGCCGCGAGTTCGTCGCCGACCCGGCGCTGTCCCTCGGTCAGCGTGAACGGCAGGGCGGCGTCGAAGGCCGCGAGCAGGCCGTCGGGGCGGCCGGGCCGTGGGACCGCCGGGCTGGCGGCGGCCCGCTGCTTCCGTTGCACGAGTGTGGTCTGGAGCAGGAACGCCTCCTGCCACTTGAGGCGCTTCTTGGCGGCGTACAGCACCTCGGTGGACTCCGGGCGGTGGATGGCGTGCAGTGCGCGACCGTAGCCCATCAGCGACCGCGCGTCCCGCAGTGCCTCCGGCAGCGGGTCCGGCGGCTCGGCGAGCACGTCGAGTGCGGTCCGTACGCACTTGGCGATGGTCCAGGTGGGGACCTTACCGGTGGCCCGGTACACCGGGATGAGCGCGCCGGCGAACTCCTCGACGAGTTCGCCCGCGTCCTCGTCGTCGGAGTCGCCCAGCATCCGGAAGTCCGGGCTGTTCAGTTGTCGTCGTCCCCGGAACTCGGTGACCTTCCCGGCGAAGAGCCCCCATCTGCCCGCCTTGAGGTGGCGGGCCTGCCAGGGCTGGTTGAAGAACGTCAACGTGAGGGTGTTGCCGTCGTCGTCGGAGACGACGGCCTCCAGCATGCTTCCGCGCCGGTGGCGCATCGGCTTGGTGGTGACGGCGCGGACCTTGGCGACGACGGTCGCCTGCTCACCGATCTGGAGTGCGTTGAGGTCGGCGCGGTCGCCGCGCTGCGCGTACCGGAAGGGGTAGTGGTGCAGCAGGTCCCCCACCGTCGTCATGCCGAGGTGTTCGTGGAGCGCGGTCGCGGTCCGGGCACCGACGACGTCGCGCAGCTTTCCGTCCAGTGTGGCTCTCATTCGGCTCCGATCCACAGTAGATCACGGCAGTGCCCTCCGTCGAACCACTGGGACTCCACCAGTGGCCAGTTCCCGGCGAGGTGCCGGGTCAGGGCCGACTCCGCGTCCGGCGGCAGGTCGGCGCCGCGCACCAACGTCAACAGCTCGGCACCCGCCGCGCACAGCCGGTCGGCCAGGCCGGTGAGTACCGCCACGGGGTCGCGCCCCACCAGCACCACCTCGTCGTCGGCGAGGACGAGGAGGTCACCGGGTTCACAACGTCCCACGGTGGTCAGGGCCGCCGACTCCGCGACCGTCACGGTCACCGCCCGGCAGGAGGCGGCGGCCTCGGCCATGGCGATCACGTCGTCGTCGAAGCGCCGGCCGGCGTCCCGCACCGCCAGGGCGGCCAACGCCTGAACCGCCGACCTGATCGGGACGACCGCCACCCGGAAGCCGTCCGACCTGGCGGCCGCGGCCGCGGTCTCGGCGGCCCGCAACCGGTCCGCGCCGGCCAGCACCACGACGTCGGCGGCGCCGGTGGCCCGCAACGCCGCCCCGATGTCGTCGTCGGCGCCGATCACCGGCCGCGCCCCCTCCCGCAACAGCGTCGGAACCAGCCCGGGGCCGTCGGTGACCACGACGCAGCCGCGACCGGCGGGCGCCGCCGGCGGAGGTGGCGGGGACTCGTCCGCGAACCGGGTGACCGACAGGCGGTGAAGGGTTCCCAACCGGATTCCCGCCTCCACCGCCGCCCCGACGTCGTTGACGTGGACGTGGACGTTCCAGGTGCGGGTCGCCCCGGGCTCCACCGCCGCCGCGCCCACCACGACCAGCGAGTCGCCGAGTTCGACCAGTACGGCGCGCAGCCGTTCGATCGAGTCGGGGTCGGTGTCCAGCAGGTACTGCACCTCGAACCCGAACCGGGAGGAACCGGATTCCCGCGGCACCACGACACCCCCGGCCCGACCGGCACGGCGGCCCTGTGTCAACAGGCCCTCGGCGTCGTCGCGACGGTCACCGGTCACCGTCTCGGCGAGGGTGTCGAGCATGAGCGCCAAGCCGAGCCCACCGGCGTCGACGACCCCAGCACGGGTCAGCGCGGGCAGTTGCTCCACGGTCGCGGCCACCGCGGCGACGGCCGCGTCGGCGACCGCCGTCGCGGCCCTGGGCAGTGCCGCATCCCGGTGGTGGTGGGCGGTGGCCGCCGCAGCGTGCGCCACGGTCAGGATGGTCCCCTCCGCGGGGGCGGCCACCGCCTCGGCGGCGGCGGTCGCGGCGTGACGGAGTCCGCTCGCCAGGGCGGCGGCGTCGAGTGGTCCGGTCCGCCAACTGTCGGCCAGGCCGCGCAGCAGTTGCGCCAGGATGACCCCGGAGTTGCCGCGCGCGCCCAGGAGCGCGCCCTGCGCGGCGTGGATGGCCACGGTCGCCGGGTCGGTACCGGCGTCGAGCCGTTCGCAGGCGGCGGTCATGGTGGCGGCGAGGTTGGTGCCGGTGTCGCCGTCGGGCACCGGGAAGACGTTCAACCGGTCGATGTCACGGCGGTGTCTTTCGAACGCGGCGAGGGTCGCGCGGTACCACCGTCGGATCGCCTCGGCGTCCAACCGGGCCAGACCGTCGCCGTCGCTCACCGCAGCCACCTCCCGCACGGTTGGTCAGCTTAGCCACTGGGACCGACGTGACACGGAACCGGTTGCCGTCCGGTCGTTCCGGCACGGCGAAGGCCCGGCCCCCGTGACGGGACCGGGCCTTCTAAGCGATCCGGGTCAGCCGAACTGCAGGGTCAGCAGGGCGGCGTCCACCGCCGGTCCCTGTTCCTCGGCCACGGAACCGGGGACCTGCGCGAAGAACGCCGCGGCGTCGCCGCCACCGAGGTCCACGATGCCGACGGTGACGGTGGCGCCGGTCTCCTGGGTGGAGTCGGCGGCCCAGGTGACCTGGTAGGTCATCATGATGGCGCGGCGGCCGTCGATGCGCAGGTACTGGAACGTCGCGTCACCGGCGCGGGCCAGTTCCGCGAGGTCGGCGTCGGGGTCGGCCGGGTCCTTCCAGTATCCGGCGTCCACGGTCTCGCCCAACGCGACGACGGTGTTGCGCATCGCGTCGGCGCCGGTGTACTCGACCGCGCCGGTGTCCAGCGCGCCGACCGCGACCACGCCCGTCCAGCCCCGGTTGTCACCGTTCGGTTCCTCGGTGACGCAGTACTGGCCGGTGACCTCGGCGAGACCGGGGACACCCGCGAAGTCGGCGTTGTCGGCCAACGGCGCCCACGGTGTGGGCAGCGAGAGGTATCCCAGACCGGTCTCGGAGTCGGTGAGGAGTTCGCCGCCGCCCTCGGGCACGGGTTCCTCGGACGCCTGCGTCGAGGGGGTCGGGTCGCCTTCGTCGGCACTGGTACCGGTGCCCGGCATACCGAAGAAGAACACCGCGCCGACGGCGAGCGCGGCGACCACCACGATCGCCCCGACCACGTAGATCCAGCCGGGCACGCCCTTGCTCCGCTTGGGAGTGAACTGCGGGACCACCCCGCCGGCCCACGGCTGCGCGGAGGTGGGCGAGGCGCTGACCGGGGTGGGCAGGTGCGTGGGGGTCGGTGCCGCCGCGAACGGGGACTCGGGAACGCCGGGCGGTGCGTACTGCGGCTGCCCGGAGGCCGGAGCCTGGTAGGGCTGCCCGGAGGCCGGCGCGTGGTACGGCTGTCCGGAGGCCGGAGCGTGGTACGGCTGTCCGGAAGCCGGCTGCACCGAGACCGGCGCCTGGTACGGCTGGCCCGGCGCGGGGCCGACCTGGTAGGGCTGCGCGGAGGCCGGGTTCGTGGGGTCGTGGGCGGGCGCGAACGGCTGGACCGGCTCCTGGTCGTATTGTGGCGCGGTCTCGTCCTGGGGGGCCTGCTGTTGAGGGACGGGACGGCCGATCACCTGTGTCTGGTCGGAGTTGTCCAGCAGTGATTGGGTCTGGTCCGTGGGGGGTTCTTCATGTGGATCGGCGTGTCCGTAGTCGGGTGCCGGGTACTGCTCGTGACCGGGCTGCGGCTGTCCGGGACCGTACGGTTGTGGTGGGTAGCCGGGCTGCTGCCCGTACTGCTGCGGGTGACCGGGCTGCTGCCCGTACTGGCCCTGGTCGTATCCCGGCTGCTGCCCGTACTGGGCCTGGTCGTAACCGGGCTGCTGCCCGTACTGCTGCTGGTGGCCCGGCTGCTGGCCGTACTGGGCCTGGTCGTATCCCGGCTGCTGCCCGTACTGCTGCGGGTGGCCCGGCTGCTGGCCGTACTGGGCCTGGTCGTAACCGGGCTGGGCCCCGTATCCCTCCTGCCCCTGCGGGTGGGCGTAGGGCTGTTGCCCGCCGTACTGCGGGTGCGGCGCCTCGCCGGGCGGATCGGCCTGGTACTGCCCGTCCGGCTGCCCTGGCTGCTGACCGTGCGTGGCCCAGCCGTCTTCCGGTTGCTGCGGGGGGTAGGTCATCGATCAACTTTCACATGAGAGCTCACGGCCGTGAAGACGGTCGAGGAGAGAACGTACTCATAGCAGGGTACGGCGTGGGGCGGACGATTCGAGTGCGCCACCGCCGAATGTCACGGTCGCTCCGCCGTCCGGACTCGTCCGGTCGTCCGTCGGACCGCCGCGACCGCGCCGGGTGCCGGCCGACGTGTCTCATCATGTCACGTCGCCCGGTGGTACCGGTTCCTCCACGACGGTGGAACCGGTACCACCACACGGGTCAGGCGAACTGAAGCGATTCGAGGGCCGCCTCGACCTGGTCCACCTGCTCCTGGGGGACCGAGTCGGGAAGGCTGATGGAGAATCCGGCGGCGCGTCCGTCGCCGAGGTCGATGACACCGAGGATGACGGTCTCCCCGGTCTCCTCGGGGAGGCGGTCGTCGTCCCACGACAGGTGGTAGGTGGAGACGACGCCCTGGAAACCGCCGATCTCGATCTCCTCGACGACCGGTTCGGCGTCGCGCGCGAATCCGTCGAGCGGTTCGGTCCAGTCCGGGGGCGCCGAGTAGTTGGTGGCGTCGGTGATGGCGGCCAGTTCGGTGACGGACGACTCCAGTGTGTCCGGTCCGGTGAAGCCGACCTCGTTGACGTTCAGTTCACCGACGATGAAGATGGCCACCCAGCCGTAGTCGGGCTGGTCGATGACGGTCAGCATCTCGCCGGTGGTGCTGCGGAAGCCGGCCAACGCGAACTGCGCGCCGGGATCCGCCCACGGTTCGCCCATCTTGGCGTAGCCGAGTCCGGTGTCGGGGTCCACCAGCAGGTCGGCGGGGTCGGTGCCGGTCTGCGAGTCGTCCTCGGAGGGTTCCGCCGACGGGGTGCCGGTGGGATCGGCGAGCGGCTGAGTCTCGTCGTCGGAGGTGAAGATGAGCACACCGGCCACCACGAGGGCGATCACCACGACACCCGCGAGCGCCCCCCAGAGCCAGCCCTTGGACCCGGAACGGGCGGGTGGCGGCACCGGCGCGCCCGGCCACGGTTGCCCGGGCGCGCCGGAGACCGGCTGACCGAACTGGTCGTACTGCGGCGACGCGTACGGATCGCCGGGGGCGGGTTGCTGCGGGTACTGCTGCGTGTGGAACGGCTGCCCCGACGAGGGGACACCCGACATCGGTGCGCCGGGTGGCGGTTGCCAACCGGTGGCGTCGACGGGAGGCTGTTGATACGGGTCTCCCGCCGGGCCGGTCGGTCCGCCCGGTGGGGGTGGGGGGTACGTCATGGGGTTACTCTCGCAGAGTCGGTGTCGGGTCGGGGCATGCGATTCGAGGGTATGGGCGTCCGCAACGACCGGCAACCGTCGTTCGGATCCATCCCGCCGCCGGTACCAGTTCCAGCAGGTGCGAGGCCATCGGCTAAGCTTGCCCGGTTGTCCGCCGACCGGGCGTGGCGGCGCAAGAGTTCATCAGTTCAGGAGTGCGAGCATCATGTCCCGCAAGTGCGACGTCTGCGGCAAGGGCCCAGGTTTCGGCCACAACGTTCCGTGGTCGAAGAAGAAGACCAACCGTCGGTGGAACCCGAACCTCCAGAGCGTGCGCGCCTCCACCGGTTCCGGTGACAACCTCAAGCGCGTCAAGGTGTGCACCTCCTGCCTGAAGGCCGGAAAGGTCTCCCGCGTCTGAGGACTCGCACCCGGCCCGTCCGGGTGGCGATGTGCGACTTCCGCGCCGCCGAGTGGTTCACCCACCGGCGGCGCTTCGTCGTGCCCGGGTCAGGAACGGCCGTGGTCCCAACCGGGTTGACCGGCGTATCCGAGCCCGTCCACGGTGACCCCGGTGCCGGCCTCCACCCTGCCGATGACCCGCCATTCCGGTCCCAGTTCGGTACCCGGAGGGAACGTCGCGACGAGCGCGTGGTCCTCCCCGCCGGCGAGCGCCCACTGGTAGGGGTCGACGCCCAGGGCGTGCCCGGCGTCGCGCATCTGGTCGGGTATCTCCAGCGCGGCGCGGTCGACGTCCACCGCCACCTGGGAACGCGCGCTGATGTGTCCGAGGTCGGCCAGGAGGCCGTCCGAGACGTCGATCATGGCGGTGGCGCCCAGGACCGCGGCGACCGGCCCGGCGGGGTACGGCACCTGCGGCCTGCGGTGCGCCGACACCAGTGCGCCCGGTGACCGGAAACCGCGCGACAGGATCGTGGTGCCCGCCGCGGCCCAGCCGAGCCGGCCGGCGACGGCGAGGACGTCGCCGGGCCGGGCGTGGTCGCGGGTGACGGGGGCGCGGCCCTGCAACTCCCCCAGCGCGGTGACCGAGATCGTGAGGGTGGGTCCGCTCACCGTGTCACCCCCCACCACGGAGGCGTCGACCTTGGCGGCCTCGGCGGCCAGTCCGTCGGCCAGGTCCTCCGCCCAGCCGAGCGGAAGGTCGTCGGGAACGCACATCCCCACCAGCAGGGCGGTGCCGCGTCCACCCATCGCCGCGATGTCGGCGAGGTTGGCGGCGGCGGCCTTGTGCCCGACGTCGAGCCCGCTCGACCAGTCGCGGCGGAAGTGGCGGCCCTCCACGAGCATGTCGGTACTGGCGACGACCCGGCGGTCGCCGGCGGTGATCACCGCGGCGTCGTCGCCCGGCCCGAGCAGGACTCCGGGGCCCTGCGCGAGCCGGTCGGTCAGTCTGGCGATGAACCCGAATTCGCCCGCCTGGGCCAGGGCGCTCTCTTCACGTTCCACCCGGCTAGTCTCGCCCATGGCCTCCGGATTGCCGCGAGCACACGGCCGACGACGCGGGTTTTGCCGGGTGACGGGTTGCTTCCGGCCCGGGAATGCGATGAACTAGAGATCTGTCTTCGTACCTCGTCCGTCGCCAGTGGTGTTCCGGTCGAGTGTGTTCGCGGGCGGAGGAGTCCTCGCGTACCGGTGTGGCGCGCGGCGGCCTTCGACGCCTCGCGGAGCGTCGAAGGGAAGACGCGCCACGGGACGGTGGGGCGAGGGCGGGCTTCGAGTGCCGGTTCGTGCCGTGGGTGACGTCGTCGTCGCGGGCCGGGCACGCGCAACCGGGTCGGCCGCGTCGGGCCAGTGCGACGGACCGCGACCCGTTCGACAGCAGAGGAGTCGTCGTCGTGGTGCAGGCTTACATTCTCATCCAGACCGAGGTCGGGAAAGCCCGCGATGTGGCCATGGCCATCAAGGAGATCGACGGGGTCGCGAGGGTCGACTCCGTGACCGGGCCGTACGACGTGGTCGTGCTCACGGAGGCGCACACCGTCGACGAACTGGGCAAGATGGTGGTCAGTAAAGTGCAGCAGGTATCGGGTATCACCCGCACGTTGACGTGTTCGGTGGTCCATCTGTAGGACCGCGTCGGATCTCGTCCGTCGGGAGCGGTGCCCGGTCGAGTGCGTCCGTGATGCCGAGGCGTGGCGCGCACCCGGGTGGTGCGCAGCCCGCTTCGCGCCACGCCGCCGGGCGCCGACCGGCGGCGCACGGCAGGTGTGGAGACAGCCTCTAAGGAGCTCGCTGCGGTGGCCGAGAATCGAGACGACGAGTCCACGGCGCGGCCGTCGGGGACCGACCCGGAGCGGCGTCGTGCCGCCAGGATCGCGACCCTGGTCGCGGTGCCGGTGACCGTGTTGGCGGGGATCGGCGCGTTCAGCCTGATCGGGTCGGCGGCGGAGGACGGCGCGGTTCCCGATGCGGGGCCGGTGATGACCGAGCCGGTCGAGTTGACCGTCCCCGACATGACGGAGGACGAGTTCGAGGTGTGCCGGGCGCTGGTGACCGAGGTGCCGGCCGAGGTCTTGGAGCAACCGCAGCGTCCCGTCACCGGTGGTGACGGTGCCGCCGAGGTGGGCGCGGCGTGGGGTGACCCGGCGGTGACCATGGTCTGTGGCGTGGAGCCGGTCGAGGTGGCCGTCGACGCCCAGGTGTACCGGTTGGGCGAGACGTGTTGGTCGGTGGCCGAGTCCAAGGACGCCAGCGTGTGGACCACGGTCGACCGGCGCCAGCCGGTCGAGGTGACCGTGCCCGCCGGGCTGGACAGCCCGGGTCAGGCCGTGCAGGCGTTGTCGAAGGCGGTCGCGGCGAAGGTTCCGGCTGCCGAGGAGGGTGTCCCCACCGGTTGCAGTGGGTGACCCACCCGTTCGCGACGCCGTGACCGGCCCCGGCAGGGCGGGCTGACCGGCGGATTCACGCTGTTTCCGTATTGGCCTTGCCGTCGGCGCGTTAGCGATATATCTTTGACGCATCGATGACAGTCATCGATGCGTCAGAGATAGGAATCAGATATGAACTCCGCTTCGTTCGCGTGGCAGGGACCCCGCCCGATGCCGTTCGACGTCCCCCGGTTCGGCGCGATCCCGCCGTTCCGCATGCACCACTCCGGTGAGGAGCGCCGGGGCCGCCGCCACCGTGGTCACCGTGGCGGCTGGGGCGGCGGCGGCTTCGGTTTCGGAGGTCCGTGGGGCGCGCAGATCCCACCGGTCCCGCCGCTTCCGCCCATGCCGCCCTTCCCGCCCGGCGGGGGCCGCCGGGGCCGCAAGGCCCGGCGCGGCGACGTGCGCGCCGCCATCCTGGCCCTGCTCAACGAGGGCCCCCACAACGGCTACCAGATCATCCAGGAGATCGGAGAACGTAGCCAGGGCGCCTGGCGCCCCAGTCCGGGCGCGGTCTATCCGGCGCTGCAACAGCTCTCCGACGAGGAACTCGTGCAGCCGGTCGGCGAGGGCCGCAAGACGGTGTACGAGCTCACCGAGGCCGGCCGCACCCATGTGGCCGAACACTCGGACGAGGTCAACGCGCCGTGGGAGTCGATGATCCCGAAGGTCGACGACTCGGTGTGGGAGCTCTTCGAGTTGGCGGCCCAGTCGTCGGCCGCGCTCATGCAGGTCGCCCAGTCCGGGGCGCCGGCGCAGGTCGCCCGCGCCAAGAAGGTCCTGAACGACACCCGGCGCGCCCTGTACCAGATCCTCGCCGACGGCGACGACGACCGGGACGACGACGCCTGACCGATCGGCTTGGTTGGTCATACGACGACGGGAAAACGCTTACTCGCCGGTTTCCGGCGCGGAATCCGGTCGTACGGCCAACCAAGCCGCGTACGAGGTTTGGTCAGCGGAGGCCGGGGCCACGGCGGGCGGCCATCCGCACCAACCGCCCGACCAGGGCGGGATAGTCGACGCCCGCCTCCGCCCACGCCTGCGGCACCGCCGACTTGGGGGTCAGTCCCGGCATGGTGTTGATCTCGTTCACCAGCAACTCGCCGTCCTCGCGCAGGAAGAAGTCCACCCGGGCCAGGTCCGAGCAGTCGAGGAGCGTGAACACCCGCACCGCCAGTTCCCGGGCCCGCTCGGCCACCCCCGGGGGCAGCTCGGGCGCGAAGTCGTAGGGCGACTCGCCCGCCAGGTACTTGGCGTCGAAGTCGAACCAGCCCTCGGCGCCGGCCTCCAACACCTCGAACGGCGGAGTCGTCTGCGGCGGGCCACCGTCCTCGTCGGCCAGGACGCCGCATTCGAGTTCACGGACATCGGTCAACGCGGCCTCCACGAGCACCTTCGGGTCGATCCGGCGGGCGGCCTCGACGGCGTCCGGCAGGTCCGCCCAGTCGGTGACCCGGGTGATCCCGAGGCTCGATCCGGCCCTGGCCGGCTTCACGAAGACCGGCAGGCCGAGGCGGTCACGTTCGTCCGCCGTCAGTTCACGGCCCGCCCGCAGTACGACGTAGTCGCCGACCGGGATACCGTCCGCGGCCAGCAGCCGCTTGGTGAACTCCTTGTCCATCGCGACCGCCGACGACAACACACCCGAACCGACGTAGGCCAGGCCCGCCATGTCCAGCAGGCCCTGAAGGGTGCCGTCCTCGCCGTACGCGCCGTGCAGGACAGGAAAGACCACGTCCACCTCCGCCAGCACCGAGGTACCGCCGGCGGTGTCGGTGACCAGGAGGCGGGGCGCCTCCGGGTTCTGGGCGACGGCGACCGAAAGGCCGGAGTCGGCCGTGATCTGGGGAAGCTGGCCGTCACCGATGGCCAGCTTGGCGGCGTCGGGATCCACCGAGACCCACTGCCCCTCCTGGGTGATGCCGACCGGCACGACCTCGAACTCCCCGGCGTCGAGGGCGTTCATCACGCCGTCGCCGCTCGCGCACGACACGGCGTGCTCCACACTGCGTCCGCCCAGGACCACGGCCACTCTGATCTTCTTGGTCATCGCTGCCACCCTAGTGATAGTCGGGTCGTCGTGAGGAGGCGGTGGCCGGGCCCGTCGGCGGCGCGGCCACACCGGCCGCGTTCCGGCCGGTCGTCGTGTCCCGGGACCCGCGAATCGGTGGAGGCGCGCGTCCTCGAATCCGTTTCCCACCGCACCACGGCCGAGGCCCGAAGACAGGCCCTCACTCTATTCCGGCTTGGTCTGCCGCGCCATCAAAACCGCGACGGCCTCGCGAACCGGTACGCCCTCGTGGCAGACCCGCTCCACCTGTTCGGTGATCGGCATCTCCACGTCGTTGGCCCGGGCCAGATCCCGGATGGACCGGCAGCTCTTGACCCCCTCGACGGTCTGCCGGGTGATCGCCTGCGCCTCCGCCATGCTGCGTCCCCGGCCGAGCTGTTCGCCGAAGGTGCGGTTGCGTCCCGCGTTGCAGGTGGCGACCAGGTCCCCCAGGCCCGCCAGGCCCGCGAAGGTGAGCGGGTCGGCGCCCAGCTTGACGCCCAGCCGCTGCGTCTCGGCGAGGCCCCGGGTGATCAGGGTGGCCTTGGTGTTGTCGCCCATGCCCATTCCGGCGGCCATGCCGTACGCCAGCCCGATGACGTTCTTGACCGCACCGCCCAGCTCGCAGCCGATGACGTCGGGGTTGGTGTAGGGACGGAAGTACCGGGTGGTCACCGCCTGCTGGACCCGCCGGGCGCGCTCCTCGTCGGTGCAGGCGACGACGGCCGCGGTCAACTGCTCCTGCGCGATCTCGGGCGCCAGGTTGGGGCCGGTCACCACCGCGACCTGGTCGGCCGGGACGCCGCCGACCTCGCGGATCACCTCGCTCATCCGTTTGGTCGTTCCGAGTTCGATGCCCTTCATGAGGCTGATCAACGTCATGTCGGGGGTCAACAGCGGACGCCAGCCGGCCAGGTTCTCCCGCAACGTCTGACTCGGCACCGACAACGCGACCAGGTCGGCACCGTCCAGCGCCTCCTCGGGGTCGAGGGTCGCGGTGACGGTGTCGGGCAGCCGGAGGCCGGGAAGGTAGTCGGGGTTCTCGTGGGACTCGTTGACGGCGCGCACCACCTCGGCCCTGCGGGCCAGCAACCGCACCGGCGCACCGGCGTCCGCGAGGATCTTGGCGAAGCAGGTGCCCCAGGATCCGGCTCCCAGAACGGCCATGTGTGTCAAGTCAGGAATCCTCTCGAACGGTCGCCTTGGGGTCGTACAGCGGCGGTGGGACCTCACCGCGGATCCGGGCCAGTTGGTCGCGCAGCCGCGTCATGACCGCGTCGGTCACCTCGTTGAGCACCGCGGCGGACGGTTCCATCCCCTGCCACCGCGACAGGTCCACCGGTTCGCCGGCGGTGACGTTGACCGCCGTACGGGGGCGCAACCGGACCCGGCGGGTGACCGGGTTGTAGATGTGGTGCGGTCCCCACACCGTGACGGGTATCACCGGCACCCCGGTCTCCAACGCGAGGCGGGCGATGCCGGTGCGGCCCCGCATGGGCCACAGGTCGGGCTCCCGCGTGGTCGTGCCCTCGGGGTAGAACGTCACCACCTGCCCGTCGCGGACCGCCTCGATCGCCGCGTACAGCGACTTGACGGCGTCCGCCCCGCCCCGGTAGACGGGGATCTGGCCGGTCGCCTTGATCCACGGCCCGAAGACGGGCAGTTTGAACACGCCGTCCTTGGCCAGGAAGTGCGGATTGCGCCCCGAGTTGTAGACGTAGTGCGCGACGGAGAGGGGGTCGGCCTGCGAGATGTGGTTGCACGCCAGGATGGCGCCACCGGTCAACGGGATGTGGCGCATACCGCTCCACTCCCGGCGGTTCATCAGCAGCATGGTCGGCTTGACGACGCACACGGCGGTGCGCAGCCAGAAGCCGGTACGGTCTCCGCCGCGGCGGCGGAACCAGTACTTGGCGTCGGACGGGCCTCGATCGGGGGTCACCTTCACCTCCACAACTGTTCACAGCACCCTACTGGCACCGAATCAGGGTTGTCCCCCATGGCGGCGACCCGCGAATGATGTCATCATGGAGTCATCACTACCGTCACACCGCCGATCAAGGAGTCCCCGTGAACCTCAAGTTGCTGGCCTGGATCGCGTTGCCGATCATCGGCCTGGTCCTGGTCGGGATCGTCGTGTTGAACGTGGTGTCCTGGCTGCTCGGTTGGGTCTTCTACCTGGCGATCGGCGCCGCCGCCGTCGGGCTGGCCCTGTGGGGCTTCAGCAAGCTGCGGAACAAGGTCGGCGGCGGAACGTCGCGCAAGGCGATCCGCTGACCGTCTCCGGTTCCCCCGGCGCCCACCGGACCGACTGGACGGTCCTGATACCCGTCAAGTCGCTGGCGCGCGCCAAGAGCCGGCTCGCGCTGCCCCCGGCGATCCGTTCCGAGGTCGCCCTGGCCTTCGCGCTGGACACCGCGACCGCCGCGGCTGAGGCCGGCGCCGTGCATCTGGTGACCGACGACCCCCGGGTGGCCGGGGCGGGGCGGGACCTCGGCCTGTCGGTGATCCCCGACGGCCCGCTGCCCGGCCTGAACGCCGCGATCCGGTTCGCCGCCGCGCGTTTCCACGGCCCGGTGGCGGTCCTGACCGGTGACCTGCCCGCACTGCGCGGCACCGAACTCGCCGCCGCACTCCACCTGGCCGCGCGACGCCCGGCCGCGTTCGTCGCCGACACCGCCGGAACCGGAACGGTCCTGTTGACCGGTGGTGCGTCGTTGCCGAGGCCCCGGTTCGGAACCGCGTCCGCCGCACGGCATCGCGAGGGCGCGACCGAACTGACCGGCGACTGGCCGGGACTGCGCCGCGACGTCGACGAACTTGCCGACCTCGACGACGCCGCGCGGATCGGCCTGGGCCGGCACACGACCGCGGCCCTGGCGGCGGTCGGCACCCGATCCCTGGCCGGCCGCCACGAGGAGGCGGGACCGGCTTCGGCGTGACCCGGTGCGACGGCCGCACCCCCGCGCGCCGGGCGTTCCACGTTATGCTGCCGGGATGCAGGGGACCGTGGCGACGTTCGATCCGCAGGAGCGCTCCGGCTCGGTGTTCCTCGACAATGGAACCGAGGTCCGGTTCGGCTCCGACGCCTTCGACGCGTCCGGTCTGCGACTGCTGCGGCTCGGGCAGCGGTTGAATTTGTCGGTGGACGACACGGGAACCGTCTCGTCTATCAACATTCCGACAATGCGTCGCGCCGATTCGATCCCCTCGACTATCGCCAATCCCGGGGGCCAACGGCTACCGTGACGGTGTGGACAACCAGCCGAAACAGGTTCATGCCGCCGGTGGGGTGTTGTGGCGTAACGGCGATTCGGGTATCGAGGTCGTCGGGGTCTACCGTCCCAGTCCGGGGAACTGGTCGCTTCCCAAGGGGAAGCTCGCCGCCGGAGAACACCGGCTGCTCGGGGCGTGCCGCGAGGTCGCGGAGGAGACCGGCCTGTCACCGGTCCCGCAGCGTTATCTGACGCGCGCGACCTACCGGTTGTCGCATCCCGACGGGGACATCACCAAGACGGTCGACTTCTGGTCGATGCGTGCCCGCGATCCACGCGCGGGGTTCGTGGTCTGTGACGAGGTGTCCCAACAGCGGTGGTTGTCCCTTCCGGAGGCGGAGCGGCTGTTGACCAGGCCCCGGGACCGCGCCGCGATGGCGGCGTTCTCCGGCACGCCCCCGGTCACCGCGACGATCCTGTTGCTGCGGCACGCGGCGGCCGAGCCGGAGTCGTATCCCGGCGCGGACGCGGCACGACCGTTGACGGCCGCCGGGGTGGCCCGGTCGGCGGAACTGGTGGAGCTGTTGACGTTGTTCGACTCGCCGCGGGTGGTGTCGGCGTCGCCGAGGCGGTGCGTCGCCAGCGTGACCCCGACGGCCACCGCGCTGGGTGTGCCGGTGACGGGTGAATCGGTGTTCGACGCCGAGATGCATCCGCGTCACCCGGAGCGCGCGGCCACCCGGTTGCGTGAACTCGCGCTCGCCGGGGGCGCGGTCGTGTGTAGCCAGGCGCCGGTCATCGCGGACACCTTGGCGATCCTGGCCGACACCGACGACGTGCCGCTGGCGGACGTGCACACGCCGCCGGGCGGCGTGTGGGCACTGTCGTTCGCGGACAAGGAACTGGTCGCGGCCGAACGTCTCTGACCCCCGGAAGGCGGTCGGCGGCTCGGATCCGGCGCATCACCGCCGGGCGGTCGCCGTGTCGCATACCGCGGACGTGGTGCGACCGGGCGACGCGCAGCAGAACAGCAGGATCGAAGACAGCCTCTTCACACACGGTCCCGATGTGGTTCCGGACGTGCGATCACCGGCCGGGTCGGCGGCGCGGCGAGTTCGGCGCCGTCTACGGTGGTCAGCCGACCCGTACAAATACGCCGTCCCGTCACCTCAACAGGTCGCGTGGGCGGCCTCGTCCCCGATTCGTTCCCGGCTCGTGAAGCCAGGCGGAACCGCCCGAGATCCGGCAGGCGTCCGGTGACACCGGCGCGGGCGCTTCGCCGAAGGGGAACGACGAGGGCGCGGCCGCGCCCGTCCGAACGGTGCGCCGGCGCCGCCGGTGTTCCGTCCGCCGCGTCGCCGTCTCGCCGTGTGGTGGCGTGGGTGCCTGTCTAGGAGCCCCATATGCCTTCGGTATACGTAGGCGCGTTCGCCGCCTTCGTCATCGCCATCTTCATCTCACCGTTGGCCATCCGAGTGTTGCGGAAGGCCAGTCAACCGATTCGCAACGAACTCGGGTTGGCGAGCAACCAGGGCAAGCAGCGCACACCCACCATGGGCGGGCTGATCTTCATCCTGGCGACCCTGCTGGCGTACGGGTTGGTCCATCTGATGATGTACCTGCTGGGCGGTACCGAGCACCGTCCGAGTCTCACCGGCCTGATCCTGTTGGGCCTGTTGGTCGGCGGTGGCGTGATCGGCCTCCTGGACGACCTGTTGAAGGTGTGGAAGAAGACGCCGGGCGGTCTCGCCGGGCGGTACAAGATCCTCGGTCAGCTCGTGGTGGGCGTGGGGCTGGGAACGCTCGCGCTGTATCTGCCCAACGAGGCCGGTGACACGGTGGGCAGCGAGTACCTGTCGATCGCCAGGGATCTCCCGTGGGCGCACATCGGCAAGATCGGTGCGGTGGCGCTGTTCGTGTTGATGGTGGCGGCGACGTCCAACGCGGTGAACCTGACCGACGGCCTCGACGGCCTCGCCGGGGGCGCGGCGGCGGCGGTGACCAGTGGGTATCTGCTGATCGCGTTCTGGCAGTACCGGCACTGGTGTGCCGACGCCGACACGCCCGGCTGCTACGCGGTGCACGACCCGCTGGAGATCGCCTTGGTCGCCGGGGCGATCACGGGAGCCCTCATCGGATTCCTGTGGTGGAACACCTCGCCCGCGCAGATCATCATGGGCGACGTCGGCGCACTCGGGTTGGGGACGCTGATCGCCGGCATGGCGATGGCGACGCACACCGTGCTGCTGTTGCCGATCATGTGTGGGCTGTTCGTGGTGGTCACGATGTCCCGCATCATCCAGTACATCTCGTTCAAGACGACCGGTGTGCGGGTGTTCCGGATGACGCCGCTGCATCACCATTTCGAAATGGCCGGCTGGAGTGAGGTCACCATCGTGACCCGGTTCTGGGTGCTGGCGGTCATCGCCGTGGGGCTGGGCGTGGCTTTGTTCTTCACCGTCGGCGGCGAATTCGGCTGACCGGATTACGTACGAATTCATTCCGGCCACTGCGGTGATATCGACTCCCTCGGATATCCGAATACCGGATAGGTAATGCGGGTCCCACGCGCGACACGGAAACAAAACATGAAACCGCTAAGGCGGGCGCTCTCACATTTGAGAGCGCCCGCCTTATTTCACCACTTCGCTGTCGCCGCAAGAGGGCTGGACCGGGTAACCGTTATGGACTAACGCTTACGGGTGGTCTTCTTGGCCGTCTTCTTCGCAGCGGTCTTCTTCGTCGCACCGACCCGCTTGGTGACCGCCTTGGAGGCGGACTTCGAGGCGGTCCGAACGGCCTTCTGAGTGGTCGCCGCCTTGCGAGTGGTCGCCTTCTTCGCAGGAGCGGTCTTCTTGGCCGTGGTCTTCTTCGCGGTGCTCTTCTTCGCCGTCTTCTTCGGCAGCTTCTTCTCTCCGGTGACCAGTTCCTTGAAGCCCTGGCCAGGGCGGAACGCGGGAACCACTGTCTTCTTCACCCGCACGGCCTCACCGGTGCGCGGATTGCGCGCCATGCGTGCCGCACGCTGGCGCTTCTCGAAGACACCGAATCCGGCGAAGGAGACCTTTTCCCCTTTGGAGACCGCCCGCTGGATTTCCTCCAGCATCGCGTCGAGCGCCTTCAGAGCAGTCTTCCGGTCACCCAGATGCTCCACGAGCGCATCGATGAACTCGGCCTTATTCACGAGACTTTCCCTCCCGACAACACATCTAATGGTTCTGATGAACCGTAAACCGCACGTTATGCCGATTTGAACGCGCGCGCAACCATATCAGAGAGAAAGAGTCGTTGTGTCGCAAAGTTTTTTTGCCGGCCACGCTTGAGGATCACTGTCAGGGCAACAAACCCGTGCCGCTTAGCGCCCCTGAAGGGTCCTCGGGAGCCACTGCGGACGCTCCGTTTCGAATGCCGTGATTTGCGACTCATCGCGCAAGGTCAGATCGATGTCGTCCAGGCCCTCCATGAGGCGCCAACGACTGTGATCGTCCAGTGCGAACCCCCAGTCCCGTTCACCCGCACTCACTCGGCGTCGTACCAGGTCCACGGTGATTTCGAGGGTGGGATCGGCGTCCAGCGCGTCCCACAACCACTCGACGTCGGCCTGATCCAGTTCGACCGGCAGCAGCCCGCCCTTGAGCGCGTTGCCACGGAAGATGTCGCCGAATCGCGGCGCGATCACGGCACGGAATCCGTAATCCTGCAATGCCCACACAGCGTGTTCCCGCGACGACCCGGTGCCGAATTCGGTTCCGGCCACCAGAATGGTGGAATCCGCATGTGCATTCCGATTGAGAACGAAATCCGGGTCGTCACGCCAGGCGGCGAACAGGCCGTCGGCGAAGCCGGTACGCGTCACCCGCTTGAGGTACACGGCGGGGATGATCTGGTCGGTATCCACGTTGGAACGACGCAGCGGCGCGGCGCGTCCGGTGTGAACGGTGAAGGTCTCCATGTCGGTCTGCTCCTGGATCGGTGGTGAACTGTCGGGACGGATCGCACGCCACGGCTTTCGGTGGCAGATCCGGTGTGCGGCGCGTGAACCCCTCCCCCGCGCCGGCCCGTGCCGCCGTCGGGGCGTGCCGAGCACGAGGCGCGGATCCGCCGCGCCCGGCGGGGATCCGGTCTCCGGCATCCGGGTGGGCGGCCGGAGGCGGAGGTCAGGCCGCGGCCGCGAGGTCGGCGGGTGCGGCGAGCCGCCCCACCACCGCCGTCGCGGCGGCCACCTGCGGTGACACCAGATGGGTGCGACCGCCCCGGCCCTGCCTTCCCTCGAAGTTGCGATTGGACGTCGAGGCCGCGCGGGCGCCCGGCGACAGCTGGTCCGGGTTCATTCCCAGGCACATCGAGCAGCCCGCGAACCGCCATTCCGCGCCCGCCTGTGTGAACACCTCGTGCAGGCCCTCGGATTCGGCTTCCGCGCGCACCCGGGCGGACCCGGGAACCACGAGCATCCGCACGCCCGGCGACACCCGGCGGCCGCGCATGACCTCCGCCGCGGCACGCAGGTCCTCGATGCGCCCGTTGGTGCAGGAACCCAGGAAGACGACGTCCACGGAGACGTCCCGCATGGGCGTACCGGGACTCAGCGCCATGTACTCCAGGGCGCGTTCGGCCGCCGACCGCGCCGCCGGATCGGTGAAGCCCGCCGGATCGGGGACGGCCGACGACAACGGCACGCCCTGGCCGGGGTTGGTGCCCCAGGTGACGAAGGGCGCGAGCGTCGAGGCGTCGATGCGGATCTCGGCGTCGAACTCGGCTCCCGGATCGGTGGCCAGGCTCCGCCAGTACGCCACCGCCTCGTCCCACTCGGCGCCCTCGGGTGCGTGCGGGCGGCCCTTGAGATACGCGAAGGTCGTGTCGTCGGGTGCGATCATCCCGGCCTTGGCGCCCCATTCGATCGACATGTTGCACACCGTCATTCGCGCCTCCATCGACAGTGCCCGGATCGCGGATCCCCGGTACTCCACGATGTGGCCGCGTCCACCTCCGGTGCCGGCCTCCGCGATGACGGCCAGGATCAGGTCCTTGGCCGACACGCCCTCCGGCAGCACACCGTCCACGGTCACGGCCATCGTCTTCGGTCGCTGTTGCGGCAGGGTCTGTGTGGCGAGGACGTGTTCCACCTCGCTGGTGCCGATGCCGAAGGCCAGGGCCCCGAACGCGCCGTGGGTGCTGGTGTGGGAGTCACCGCACACCACCGTCATCCCGGGCTGTGTCAGGCCCAGTTGCGGACCGACCACGTGCACGACGCCCTGCTCGGCGTCTCCCAACGGGTGCAGTCTGACCCCGAACTCCTCGCAGTTGCGGCGCAGGGCCTCGATCTGGGTGCGCGACACCGGATCGGAGATGGTGAGCAGGTTGTCGGTGGGGGTGTTGTGGTCCTCCGTGGCGATCGTCAGGTCGGGGCGCCGTACCTTGCGGCCGGCGTTGCGCAACCCGTCGAACGCCTGCGGGCTGGTGACCTCGTGGACGAGGTGGAGGTCGATGTAGAGCAGATCCGGTTCGCCGTCACGCATACGCACGGTGTGGCTGCGCCACACCTTCTCCGCCATGGTCGCCGGTGTCGTCGTGGGCATCACTGCTCACCCTTCCTAGACTTCCCGAATTGTGGGAGGTACATTTCAGTTCATGGGAAACAGTATCAGCGGTGTCGGCGTGCTCGACAAGGCCATGTTGATCCTCACCGCCTGCATGGAGGGCGCGAGCCTCGCGGAACTGGTGGAACGTTCCGGCCTCCCGCGCGCGACGGCGCACCGGCTCGCTCAGGCCCTTGAGACACACCGGCTCCTGATCCGCGACCACGAGAACCGCTGGCGGCCGGGTCCCCGGCTGGCGGAACTGGCGGACGCCGCGCCCGACGTGCTGCTCGCCGCCGCCGAACCCGTGCTGCGGTTGCTACGCGACCAGACGGGCGAAAGCGCCCAGCTCTACCGGCGCCGCGCGGACGAACGCATCTGCGTCGCCGCCGCCGAACGCAACAGCGGCCTACGGGACACCGTGCCGGTCGGGTCGGTGCTGCCCATGTCGGCGGGCTCGGGCGCACAGGTGTTGTTGGCGTGGGAACCGCCGGAGGCGGTGCTGCCGTTGCTGCCGCGGTGCCGTTTCACCGCGCAGGCGCTCACCGAGGTGCGCAGGCGCGGTTACGCGCAGAGTGTCGCCGAACGCGAGGCCGGCGTGGCGTCCGTCTCGGCACCGGTGCGGGATCGCACCGGCAGGGTGGTGGCGGCCATCTCGGTGTCCGGTCCGATAGAACGACTCGGGCGGCGACCGGGCGACCGGCTGGCGATGGCCGTGATCCGCGCCGGCCAGCGGCTTTCCGGCCGCTGACCCCGGCGCCCGGACCGCCACCCCATACCCCTTTGCCGACCTCCTCGGGGATCCGGTAGAGTTCACACCCGGCGCACCGCGCTTCCCATGGGGTATGGGGTAATTGGCAGCCCGACTGGTTCTGGCCCAGTTAGTCTAGGTTCGAGTCCTGGTACCCCAGCATCACCGCCCCGGTCGTTTCGGCCGGGGCGTCATCATTTCCCGTTCGGGCACTCGCGTGTGAACGTGCTCACAGGTCTCACGGTCTTCCGATCCCCTCAACTGCGCGTACCCGGTCCGTCCCTCCACTCCGGCCGCCGGAGCGAGTGATCCACGCCGCAGTCGGTGTTAATGTGAAATACCCGTTTCACACTCGCTTGGAGACTTCCACATGACCGACGGGTACCCGAGATTCCCGACCATCCACCACGACACCGTCGTCTTCGTCGCGGAGGACGACCTGTGGCAGGTGTCCGCCGACGGCGGCACGGCCCACCGCATCACCAACGGGCTCGCCGCAGTGGCGCATCCCGCCGTATCCCCGGACGGGCGCCGGATCGCGTACGTGGCGGAGGAGGACGGCGCACCCGACCTCTTCGTCCGCGAACTCGCCGGAGGTCCCGCGGTCAGGATCACCCACCAGGCGGCCGCGATCGGTTGGGTGGACTGGGAATCCGACGACGCACTGCGATACGCCTCCAACGCCGAGGCGCCCCACGGCCGCGACCTCAGCCTGTGGCGTGTGACGCCGGAAGGCGGACTGCCGGAACGCCTACCGCTCGGCCGGGCACTCTCCTGGCAGACCGACCCGTCGGGACTGTCGGTCATCTCCCGTGGCCACCCCACCCGTAGCGCCGCCTACCAGAAGCGCTACCGCGGCGGCACCGCCGGACAGCTCTGGATCGACGCCGAGGGCAACGGCGAATACCGCCTGATGACCTCCCCCCACGGCTTCGTGGAGAACCCGCAGATCATCGACGGCAGGGTGTACTTCCTGTCCGACCACGAGGGTGTGGGGAACGTCTACTCGTACCTTCCCGACGGCACCGACCTGCGGCGGCACACCGACCACACCGACCACTACGCGCGCGGACTCGGTGGAGACGGCACCCGGCTCGTGTACCACTGCGGCGGTACGCTCCACGTCCTCGACCCCGCCGCCGAGGGGTCCCGCGCCCTCGACATCAGTATCCCGTCGAGCCACACGCAGCGCGCACGCCGGTACGTGGACGCCGCGGAGTACCTGCACACCGCCACCCTCACACCCGACGGTTCGCAGGTGACGATCGAGACCCGCGCGAAGCTGTTCACGTTCCCGCCGTTCGACGGCGCGGTGTGGCAGCACGGCGATCCCGACGCACGTGCCTACCGGCTCCCCACCTGGCTGGCCGGCGGGCGACGGCTCGTCGCGGCGGCATCCGACGAGGAACGGTCGGAGGTGCTGGTGGAACTGTCCCACGACGGTTCGGCGCCGCCCCGCGTGATCGAGGTGATGGGCGACAGGCGGCCGGTGTCCCTGACGCCGTCCCCGACCGAGGCCGCGCTCGCCGTCGTCGACCACTCCGGGGCACTGCTGCTGTTGGACCTGTCCGGCGACGACCCGGTTCTGTCCGAACTGGACTCCAGCCGGTTCGGCGACATCGCCGACGTGACCTTCTCCCCCGACGGGAGGTGGCTCGCCTACACCCGGCCGATCGACCGCAACGACTCGGGCGTCTCCGAGGAGAACAACGAACTCGTCGTACTGGAACTCGTCACCGGTGAGATCACCCTTGCCGCCGAACGGGTTCGCGTCGACGAGAAGCCGTCCTTCGATCCGGGCGGGCGATACCTCTATTTCATAGGCCACCGCGAATTCGAGGTCGGTTACCAACACATCGACTTCGGCATGACCCTGATGTGGGGTTCCCGTCCCTACGCGGTCGCGCTCCGCGCCGACGTTCCCGCACCGTTCCTCGGGGAACCGGCCGACGACACGTCCCCGGAGGACTTCCGGATCGACACCCGCGACCTGGCCCACCGGGTCGTCCCCTTCGACCTGCCGCCCGGCAGGTACACCCGGGTGCTGGGCATCGCGGGCAAGGCCCTCGTACTGTCCCACCCGGACAAACCGCTCGGCTCCGACGCCATCTTCTCGCGCGGCACCAAGGGGGACGGGACCCTCCAGAGCGTCGACCTGGTCACCGGCGAGACCGAACGGCTCGCCGACGACGTCGGCGACATGTGGCTGTCCTCCGACACGTCCACGCTGCTCTGCCGCTCCGGAGACCGGCTCCGGGTGCTCAAGGCCGGCGACAAGGCCGAAGGCGACGAACCGGGCCGCAAGTCGGGTCTGGTGGACCTCGACCGTGTGAGGGTGTCGGTACGACCGGACCTCGAATGGCCGCAGCTCTTCGCGGAGGCGTGGCGGCTGGAACGGGAACACTTCTGGCTCGACGACTTCGGCGGCAACGACTGGGACGACGTCTACCGGCGATACGCGCCGTTGGCGACGCGGGTCCGCAGCCGCGCGGAGTTCTCGGACCTGTTGTGGGAGATGCAGGGCGAACTGGGCAACTCCCACGCCTACGAGATGTTCGGGGACCACCGCAGGGGACCCGCGTACCGGCAGGGATTCCTCGGCGTCGACTACGCCGTGGACCCGCAGACCGGCGGGTACCGGTTCGCGCGGATCCTCGCCGGCGACCGCTGGGCGCCGCAACGCACCTCGCCGTTGAACCGTCCCGGCGTCGACGTGCGGGAGGGCGACACCCTGCTGGCCGTCGACGGCCTGCCGGTGGGTCCGCAGGCGTCGCCGGGTGAACGACTGGCCGACCTGGGCGGCAGGGAGGTCTGGCTCACCGTCCAGACCGGTTCCGACTCGCCGCGCCGCGTGAAGGTCAAGGCGCTCACCGACGAGAGGGCGTTGCGGTACCGGGAATGGGTGGAGGCCAACCGGCGGCTGGTGCACGAGGCGAGCGGCGGGCTGCTCGGCTACATCCACATCCCCGACATGATGACCGGGGGATGGTCGGAGTTCATCCGCAACATCCTGACGGAGGAGGCCAGGCCGGGACTGGTCGTGGACCTGCGATACAACGGCGGCGGCCACATCTCCTCGCAGGTGCTGGACCGGTTGGCCCGCCCGCGTTCCGGGTTCATGGTCGGCCGCCACTCCGAACCGTTCCGGTACCCGGAGGGATCACAGTCGTCGGCGATGGTCGCGTTGATCAACGAGAGCGCCGGATCCGACGGCGACCTGGGAAGCCATCACTTCCGGTCGCGGGGGCTGGGCCCGCTCATCGGCACCCGCACCTGGGGCGGAACGGTCGGCATCAACCCGCGCCACTTCCTCGCGGACAACACCCTCGTGACCCAGCCGGAGGTCGCGATGCACCTCGACGACGTCGGGTACGGGTTGGAGAACCACGGTGTGGACCCCGACATCGAGGTGTACTTCGCCCCGCAGGACCACGCCGCCGGGGTGGATCCGCAGTTGCGGCGCGGCATCGAGGAGGCGCTGGCACTCGTGGAACGTCACGGTGACCAGCGGCCTCGGCTGAGCGCCCGGCCGAACCTGAAGCCCGGCACACTGCCACCCCGCTGACACGGCGACGGCCGCCACCGGTTCTCCGGTGGCGGCCGTCGGTCTCGGTCAGCAGAACGCGCTGGTCCGGTAGCACGCCGAATACCGCAGTTTGCAGTCGCAGGTGACACAGACCTCGCGCATGTACTGGTATCCACCACTGCATCCGCAGCCGTCGGTGGTCCAGTTGCACTTGCCGAACAGGTCGCAGCAGGCGCCCGCTGTCGCGGCGGGCACCAGCCGGTTGAGGATGCGGTCTCCGACGGCATGGGACAGTCGTGTGATCGTACGCATGTGTCTCTCGTTCCGTGTAAACGATTCCCGTTGGCGCGGTTCCGTTTCCGCGCCTACGGAGTATCCCATGCGGATCGAGTGACGTCAATGCATAAGTCCGTGGTGGACAGACGGACACACGCCTACTGCCGGCGGTTCATCGACTCCTGCAGTGCCCGGCGCGCCTCCTCGCGGGCCTCATCCTCGGAGCGGGCGGTCGTTTCGGTGGTGGCGGTGTACTGAGACATGGTGGTACTCCTCGCGTGAAGTTTCGAAGTCGTCATCGCGGAGAGCCGAACCGGGATCACCGGAGTTTCGTCATCGACTCCCCGCACCGTCGAGACGGTGGACCGACACGGTCGACACCGCGGCGGGGAGTCGGCCTGTCGGTCAGGTCCCGCCGCGGCTGGGAAGGATGAATACGTAACGCATCGCCACCACACTAACGCCGGTCCCGAATGTTGCCTAAGTTTTCCCGGAATCTGGGAAACATTCGACGAAGCCGGCGGACCGCGGCGTCGGTCCGGCCGTCTCCACATCGATGTCGCCCGGCTTCGACGGAGTGGGCCAGACGGGTTGCCCCGGGCCCGCCACGGCGAACGGCGAACGGCGGAGCCGGGTTCTAAGCTGGCGGCATGTCCCACTTCCCCGGAGTGCGTGTCGGCCATTGGACGGACCCGGTGGCCCGCACCGGCTGCACGGTCGTCCTGTTCCCGGAGGAAACCACCGCGTCGGCCGAGGTGCGCGGTGGCGCGCCCGCCACCCGGGAACTGGCACTGCTCGCTCCACATCGCACCGTCGCCCACGTCGACGCCGCCGTCCTCACCGGCGGCTCGGCGTTCGGGCTCGCCTCGGCGGACGGCGTGATGCGCTACTGCGAGGAGCGCGGCCGCGGAGTCGTCACCCCCGCCGGACCGGTGCCCATCGTGCCCGCCCTCGGCCTGTTCGACCTCACCGTCGGGGACGCCTCGGTCCGGCCGGGTCCCGAGCAGGGGTACGCCGCGTGCCTGGCCGCCACCGGGGAACCGTTCCAGGCAGGCCGGATCGGCGCCGGCACCGGCGCCACCGTCGGCAAACTGCGCGGCCCCGAGGGCACCCGGCCTGCCGGACTCGGAATCGCCACCGTGGCCACCGACGCGGCCGCCGTGACGGCGATCGTGGCGGTGAACGCGGTCGGCGACGTAGACCACGACGGCGACGGCATGGCGGCCGTACTGGAGATCCCACCACGGCGCCAGTTCGGCAACACCGTCATCGGAATCGTGGTGACCGACGCCCGCCTCGACAAGACCGGTTGCCTACTGGTCGCGCAGGGGAGCCACGACGGCCTCGCCCGGACGATCTCGCCGCCCCACACCACCGCCGACGGTGACGCGTTCATCGCCGCCGCCACCGGGCGACGCGAGGCCGACGTCGACGTCGTGCGGGCGACCGCGGTCGTCGCCGTGTCCCGCGCCATCCGGGCGGCGGCCGACTCCGGCTGAACGGGCCGGGAACCGGCTGGCCGTCGCTGACCGGGCGGGCGGTTTCACGCCTGATCCACCACCTCCGGGCGGGCGGCGGCGAGCCGTTCCGCCACACCGACCAGGACGGCCGACTCCTCGTCGTCCAACTCGATCCCGAACACCTCGCGCAGCAGGCCGGGAATCCGGTCCGGCGCCACCTGTTCCTCGCTCCTCTCGAACCGAGGGTTCACGGTGGCGAAGGTCGTGTTCACCAGGCTGTACCGCGTCGAGGGGGTCGAACGTTGTGCCACCAGGCGTCCCACGAACACCGAGGACGGGTGGGTCGCGGTGTAGTGGTTGTACACCTCGTAGTCCACCGGGTACTGAGGCCGGTGGGAGAAGCCGTAGAGGGTGAGCCAACCCTCCGGTCGCCACGAGCTCAGCAGCCATTCCCCGTCGACGTGGTCGAGCCGGTATCGCCAACCGTCCTGTTCGACGACCTCCCCGTCCCGGAGCGGCATCGGGGCGCGCAGCCCGTCCGCTCCGAAGCCGACGTCGGTGAGCAGGGGTTCACCGTCCACTTCGACCAGAAGTGCGGCGTGGCTGACGGGCCGGACCTTCTCACTGCCCATCCGCACCCGCGCGCCCAGCAGGCTCACCTTGTAGCCCAGCCGTTCCAGGACCCCGCCGAACAGCAGGTTGTGCTCGTAGCAGTAACCGCCCCGGCGGCGGTCCACCAGTTTCGCGGTGATCGCGGCGGGGTCCACGTCGACGCCGGCTCCCAGCGGTATGGCCAGGTTCTCGAACGGTATCGCCGACATGTGGGCGGCCTGCAGGGACCGCAGCGTGGCCGTGTCGGCGCGCGCCGGTTCGGGATGGCCGGTCCGCGCCAGGTAGCGCACCGGGTCGGCGGCGCCACCGGCGAGTCCGGGGTGGAGTGCGGCGACGCCGCGCGGCGGATGGTTCACGTCTGTCATGGTTCCCACTCTCGAACGGTTCGGGTGTATCCCGAACAAGTCCCGAGCGGGTCGGCGGCTTCCCGGCCGGAGCGTGTTCCCGGTCTCGGTGGACGGACTCCGGTTCAGCGTTCGGCGCCGGCGATCGCCCACGTCCCCGATCGCAACCGCCACAACAGTGCCAGCAACCGGACGACGATGAAGGCCGAGAGCCCGGCCCAGATGCCGCCCAGTCCGGCGTCGAAGGCGTAGGTCAACCAGATCAGCGGCAGGAAGCCGACCAGCGCGGCCAGCACCGTCATGTTCCGCATGAACGCCACGTCACCGGCGCCGATGAACACGCCGTCGAGCGCGAACACCACCCCGGCGACGGGCAGCAGCCCGATGAACCACGGCCACAGCACCGCCGCCTGATCAGCCACCTCGGGATCGGGTGAGAACAGGCCGGGCAGGAACGGGGCGCCGATACCGACCAGGACGGCGAAGAAGACGCCGTATCCCAGGCCGATCCAGCCGATCCGGCGCGCGGTGTCCTTGGCGCGCGCGATGTCGCCGCCGCCGAGTTCCGCCCCGATCAACGCCTGCGCGGCGATCGCGACGGCGTCCAACGCCAGGGCGGCGAAGAACCACAACTGCAACCCGATCTGGTGGGCGGCCAGCGCGGCGGCGCCGAAGCGGGCGGCGACCGCGGCGGCGGAGATGAAGCACAGTTGGAAGGCGCCGCCCCGGATGACCAGGTCACGGCTGAGTGAGAGTTGCCGTCGCACGACGTTCCAGCGCGGGCGGAGTGACACGCCCTCGACGGCCAGGGCGCGGATGAAGAGGGTGCCCGACACCGCCTGGGCCACGACGTTGGCGATCGCCGAGCCGATGAGGCCCAGACCGACGGGGTACACCAGGATCGGTGCCAGTATCGCCGAACCGATGCTGGCGGCCAGCACGATGTACATGGGGCGCCTGGTGTCCTGCACGCCCCGCATCCAGCCCTGCCCGGCCATCGCCAGCAGCAGGAACGGGGCGCCGAACACCGCGATCCGCAACCAGCTCTCGGCCGCCGCGGCGATCTCGGCGCCCTCGGCTCCACCGCCGGCGAGGGCGCGGGTGAGCGGCCCGGCGAACAACTGGACGACGGCGATCATGACGGCTCCGCCGAGCACCGCCAGCCAGGAGCCCTGGACGCCCTCGGCGACGGCCTCCGCGCGTTGCCCCGCTCCGAAACGGCGGGCGACCCGTCCGGTGGTCCCGTAGGCGAGCACGACGCCGATCCACCCGGCGACCGACATCACACCGCCGCCCAGGGCGAGGGCCGCCAGCGGTATCCGGCCGAGGTGCCCGACGACGGCGGTGTCGACGAGGATGTAGAGCGGTTCGGCGGCCAGTACCACCAGGGCGGGGATCGCGAGGGCGGTGATACGGCGCAGGCCGGCCGGTGAGTGCGCGGGGGCGGGGGTGGTCACCGGGCCATCCTGCCACAGACCGTAATGGTCGACAACAGTTACGCCCCTTACGCGGGACTCTCGGCCGTCGTCGTCCCGGAACCGGCATCCCGCCGGATCCGGGTGGCTCCGGGCGTCGTCCGACCGTGTCCGGGGACTTCGGGAGATCGCGGGCTCACGCGGACGGGCCGGGTGGTACGTCCCACCCGGCCCGTCCGGCCTCTCGTTCGACCTCGGTCAGCGGACGTCGGGGTCCTCGTCGTCCTCGGTCGTCTTGTACGGGTTGGCCTCACCCGCGTAGCGCGCGCCCGCGGCGATCTGGTGGACCCGGGCGTCGGCGTCGGCGGCCCGCGCCAGCAGGTCGTCGATGTGGTTGGCCTGGTCGGGCAACCGGTCGGCGACGAAGGTCAGCGACGGCGAGTGCCGCAGGCCGAGCGCGCGCCCGACGCGGGTACGCAGCAGCCCCTTGGCGCTGTCGAGTGCGGCCGCGGCGGACTTGTGCGCGTCGTCGTCACCGAACACGGTGTAGAAGATCGTCGCCTCCCGGAAGTCCGGGGTCAGCCGGGCGTCGGTGATGGTGACCATGCCCAGACGTGGGTCCTTCACGTGCTGGCGAATGGCCGTGGCCGTCAGCTCCTTGAGCCGCCCGGTCATTCTGCGTGCCTTTGCCGCGTCAGTCATCGTGACCCACCTCTTCCTAGTCCTCCTGGCCGAAGACCCGCCTGCGGACACTGAGCAGCTCAATCTCCGGGCGGCCCGCCACCAGCTTTTCGCAGGCGTCCAGCACTTCCTGGACGTGCGAGTGTTCTCCGGACACCACCGCGACGCCGACCTCGCTGCGCCCGTGCAGGTCCTCACCGCCGACCTCGGCGGCGGAGACCTCCAGCCTGCGTAGCGCGGCCACGATCGGCCTGACATAGGAACGCTTGGCTTTCAGCGAGCGTGAATCACCCGGCAGAAGCACGTCGAAGATGGCGGTACCGGTATACACGGCTACAGCGTACGCCCCGGATGCCGGAACGCCGAAATCGATATACGTGCGCGACGCCCGGCGGACGGGCGCCGCGCACGGGGTCAGACGGTCTGGCGGCGCATCGTCAGAATGCCCACCGTCAGGCCGACGGCGGCGGTGGCGACGGCGGCGACGACACCGGGTCCGACGACGTCCCAGGCGTATTCACCGGCGAACAGCGTGCGTTCGGCCTCGACGATGTAGGTGAGCGGGTTGACCGTCGAGACGGCCCGCATCCAGGCCGGCCCCTGTTCGAGCGGCAGCATCATGCCCGACAGGATCAGCAGCGGGAACAGCAGTGTCTGCTGCACTCCCCAGAACAGCCACTCCTTGCCCTGCGAGGCCAGCGCCAGCGCGTACGACAGCGCCCCGAGCCCGATCCCCAGGACGGCGAGGATCGCCAGGCCCAGTAGCGCGCCCAGCGGGTAGAGCCGGAAACCGAACGGCAGCATCACGAGCACGATGATGGCGCCCTGGACGACCAGCGGGGCGATCTCCTTCAACGCCTTGCCCGTCATGATGGCCGCCCGGTTGAGCGGCGCCACCATGATGCGCTCGTGCGATCCGGTGGTCATCTCGTACTGGAGGTTGGAGCCGGTCATGGAGGTGCCGAACAGCGACACCATCACGACGATCCCGGGCACGAACCACTGCCACGGCGACTCGCCGGGGATCCCGGGGGTCGCGGCCACCAGCGGCCCCAGCAACGCGAGGAACACGAGTGGTTGCGCCAGTGAGAACACCGGGGTGAAGGGGTCGTAGAAGATCGGACGGGATTCGCGGACGAAGACCTTCGCGGTGTCGGAGAAGAAGGACACGGGTTTCCTTTCAGGCGGCGTCGGCGTCACGGAGGGTGCGGCCGGTGAGGGACAGGAACACGTCGTCGAGGGTGGGGATCCGCAGCTTCGCGGTGTCGGCGGGCAGGTCGGCGGCGTCGAGCGCGCGCAGGGTGCGGGGCAGTGCCGACTCGCCGTTCTCCACGGTCAGGATCACGGTCGCGCCGCTGACGGTGGTCTCGCGCGCGGAGCCCTCCAGCAGCGCCGCGGCGGACTTGGCGGCGACCTCGTCGGCCATCCCGAGGGTGATGCGGTCACCCGCCAGGGTCGCCTTGAGTTCGGCGGGGCTTCCGGCGGCGATGACCTCGCCGTCGTCGATGATCAGCACCCGTTCGGCGAGTTGGTCGGCCTCCTCCAGGTAGTGGGTGGTCAGGAAGATCGTCATGCCCAGTTCCGCCCGCAGCCGGACGATCTCCTCGGCCAGGTTGGCGCGGTTCTGCGGATCGAGTCCCGTGGAGGGCTCGTCCAGGAAGAGCAGCGCGGGGCGGTGCATCAGTCCCAGCGCGATGTCGGCACGGCGGCGCTGTCCGCCGGAGAGGGTGCCGATCGAGCGTTTGGCCATGCCCGCCAGCCCCAGGAGTTCCAGGAGTTCGGCGGCACGCCGTCTGGCGTCGCGTCCGGTCATGCCGTAGAACCGGCCGTGGTCGACCAGTTCGTCGACTATGCGGTGGTTGTGGCTGACGCCGTTGCCCTGTCCGATGTAGCCGATCGCGCGGCGGACCTCGACCGGTGCCGCCAGGACGTCGTGTCCGGCCACCGTGGCGGTGCCGCGGGTGGGCCGCAACGACGTGGTCAGCATCCGAAGCGTGGTGGACTTGCCGGCGCCGTTGGGCCCCAGGAAGGCGACCAGTTCCCCCGGTGACACGTCGATGTCGATGCCCTTGACCGCCTTGACGACTTCCTTCTTCGCGCGGAAGTCCCGTGCCAGACCTCGGGTGTGGATCATTCCGAGCCTCCTATTCAAGTTTGAGTGCCATCCGAGGCTAGTCCATCGACGGCAACTGCACAAACTTGAATACCAAAACTTTAGTGGATGCCTTGCGAAATCCCGCGCGGTGTGCGCAAACGGCCCGCCGTCGCTATGATGTCTATATGACATCACCCTTGAAGAAGCTGACCGCACTGTACGAGGAAGCCGAACCGGGGACCACTCCTCCGGTCGCGTCCGTGGCGGTGCGGGACTCCACCGGAATCGCCTCCACGACCGTCGGAGGCCGTCCCGGCACCAGGTTCCAGGCCGCGTCGATCAGTAAGGCGGTCGCCGCGGCCGCCGCGCTGCGGCTCGTCGCCGACGACGTCATAGCGCTGGACCGTGACGTCACCACGTATCTGCGGTCCTGGCGTCCGCCGTCCGAGACCCACGTCCCGTTCACGCTCCGCCAGCTTCTCAGCCACTCGGCCGGGCTGACCGTGCACGGGTTCCCCGGCTACGCCCCCGGTCTGCCGCTGCCCACCCTCCCGCAGATCCTCGACGGCGCCGACCCGGCCAACACCGGGCCCGTCAGGGTCGCCGGCATCCCGGGCCTCACGTTCAAGTACTCCGGTGGCGGTTACACGGTGGTGCAACAGCTCATGGAGGACGTCACCGGCGCGCCCTTCGCCGATCTCGCCGACGAACTGGTGTTCCGGCCCGCCGGGATGTTCACCGCGACATACCATCCGGATTCGGACTCCACCGCGGTCGCCCACGTCGACGGCCGGCCGGTGGCCGGTGGGGGGCACCGTTATCCCGAACAGGCCGCCGCCGGGATGTGGTGCACCGCCGAGGACCTGATCCGGTTCGTGTCGGCGATCCGCGACGCGGCCGAGGGGGACGGGGAGCTGTTGCCGACCGCGCTGGCGCGCGAGATGCTCACCGAGCAGGCCGCCCCATTGGGGCTGGGCCTGTTCCTGGAGCCGGACCCCGTCCTGCCCCGGTTCGGCCACGGCGGCGACAACCACGGATTCACCTGCTTCGTCACCGCGTCGCGCACCGGTCCGTACGCGGTCGCGGTCATGCACAACGACGACACCTCGATCGACATGTTGACGCGGGTGAAGGACACCGCGATGCGCGAGACCGGTTGGCCCCACACCGCGGAGGAGACGACGCGTTCGCGGGGAGTCCGGACCCTCGACGACTGGCGTCACCGGTACGGCGGGGACTGGCGGCTGCCGGACGGCCGGAACGTGCGGATCGACTGGCCCCGCGACGGCGGCGACGACGCCAAGGCACCCACCATCACCGTCGGGGACGGTGCGGCCCTGACGTTGACCGTCCACGGTCTACGTCACGTGTCGGTGGACGCGGTCCGCACCGAACTGGAGTTCGACCTCGACTCGTCGGGCCGGGCCACCACCATGACGATCAGGCAGTTCGGCACCGAATCCACCGCCACCCGGGTGTGACCACGCAGGATCATCGCCAGAGGTCGAAGCCGCCGTCGGACTTGAGGACCTGGCCGACGATCCAGCGGCCGTCGTCGGAGACCAGCCACGCGATGAGTCGCGCCGGGTCGTCGGGGGCGCCGAACCGGCCGAACGGGGTCCGGGCGATCAGCTCCGTGACCTCGGTCAGGTCGCGGTCGGTCGTCTCCGGATCCAGGTATCCGGTGTTGACCGGGCCGGGGTTGACGGTGTTGAGGATGACGCCGCGTTCCAGCAGTTCGGCGGCGACGGTGGCGGTGATCCCTGCCAGCGCGGCCTTGCCGGTGGCGTAGGCGACCTCACCACGCATCGGACCGTCCTGTTGACCGGAGGTGAGCCAGACGACGCGCCCGGTGCGGTGTTCGTCGAGAGGACCACCGGTCTCGGCCCGCTCCCCCGGCCTCGCAGGGCCGGCCCCGTCGCCGAGTGGCGCGTACCGCTCGGCGAAGTGCCGGGTCAGCAGGAGGGTCGATCGGGTGTTGACCTGCCAGTGGGCGTCGAGCCGTTCGGGTGTCATGTCGAAGATGGAGCCGTCGCCGCCGCTGTTGGCGTGGTTGCATACCAGGATGTCGAGTCCACCGGTCAGTTCGGCCGCCGCCGAGACGAGGGCGGCCGGCGCGGCGGGGTCGGCGAGTTCGGCGTGCGCGTCTCCGAATCGGGCGCCGGGCCGCAGTCCGCCGCGGAGTTCGGCGCGGACCGCGTCGAGATCGTCGGCGCCCCAGGGTTGTTCACCGTCGTGGGCGGCGTGGTGCTGGACGAAGACGCTGGCACCGGCGTCGATGAGCCTGCGGGCGATGGCGAATCCGATGCCCGCGCGGCGTGACACTCCGGTTATCAACGCCGTCTTACCGGACAGGGGATGCGATTCCATGGTCACGGTTCTACCGCACCGGCCGTCGTCAGGTGGTGCCGCGTCGCCCCGAACCGGGGGTGCCGAAGGCGTGGGGGTCGTCGTCGGCCATGGTCCAGTCGCCCCGTTCCAGCCGGTCGATGAGGGACCTGGTCCAGGCGATACCGCTGTCGGCGGCGTGGACCCAGAGTCCGAACAGTTCACTGATGTGCCCCACCTGGGAGGGCCGTTCCGCCGCCTGCCGTGACTGTTTCGCCTTGACATCCCTTTCGGACTCCAGGGCGGCCACCCGGCTGCGTAGCAGTTCGATCACCTCCGCGCGTGGCAACGCCGTGAAGAAGCCGAGTGCGGCGGCGAGCGCGTCGGGCCGGTGCTCCGGGTGGGCGAGCGCGCTGCGCAGCAACCGCAGGAACTCCACGTCGCCGGCGGGCGTGATGGTGTAGTCGACCCGCCAGGAGCCGTCGCCGGCGTCCTGGGCGGTCAGGAGTCCCTGCTTGGTCATCTGCTTGAGGGCGTGGTAGAGCGATCCCCACTTGATGTTCGCCCATTCGTGGGCGTTCCAGGCCAGCAGCTCGTTCTGCACGAGGTAGCCGTGCGCCGTGCCGTGAATCCGCACGACGCCCAACACCATCAGGCGCGTGGCCGACATGTCCGCCCTCTCACCGTATGAACCGTCGTCGTACAGCCTATGCCGGTCGGGTGCGTGACCCGGGTCACCATTGCCTTGACAATTTTATTTTTCGCGACCATGCTGGGCTTATGGATGAAGTCGCCGTCATCAACGACCCGGCCGCCGCCGAGGCCTCGCTCGACCCGGCACGCGCCGCCCTGCTGGCGGAACTGACCGAACCGGCGACCGCCGCGGCGCTCGCCAGGCGGCTCGGCATCGCCCGCCAGAAGGTCAACTACCACCTGCGGGCGCTGGAGGCCCACGGCCTGATCGAACTGGTCGAGGAACGCCGCGCGGGCAACTTCACCGAACGTCTCCTGCGGGCCACCGCGCGGGAGTACGTGATCTCCCCGGAGGTCATGGGCGGCATGAGCCCCGATCCCGAGCGGTCACCGGACCGACTGTCCGCGCGGTGGCTGTTGGCGGTGGCGTCGCGACTCGTCCACGAGGTCGGGTCGCTCATCACCGGCGCGGCGCGGACCCGCAGAAGACTCGCCACCTTCACCATCGACGGTGAGGTGCGGTTCGCGAGCGCGGCCGAACGGGCGGCGTTCGCCAGGGAACTCGCCGAGACGGTGACGACCCTGGTCGGCCGGTACCACACCGACACCGCACCCGGTGGGCGGACACATCGGATCATCGTGGCGCTGCACCCGGTGCCGCCGTCCGGTGACGACAACGACAAAGAGGAGTGACATGCGTATTCTCATCACCAACGTGCTGGTCGACGACCAGGCCAAGGCACACGACTTCTACACCGGGAAACTCGGTTTCGTCGTCAAGAACGACGTGCCCGCCGGTGGCGCCCGCTGGCTCACCGTCACCTCACCGGAGGACACCGACGGGGTGGAACTGCTGCTGGAACCCAACGGCAACCCGGGTATACAGATCAACGGTGAACCGGCCGCCCGGGTGTACCAGCGCACGCTGCACGAGGCCGGCATCCCCTACACGCTGTTCTTCGTGGACGACGTCGACGCCGAGTACGCGCGGCTGCGCGGTCTCGGTGTCGAGTTCCAGGGCGAACCGCAGGACGTGCCGGGCGGTAGGCAGGCCGTGCTGGACGACACCTGCGGCAACCTGATCGGCCTGATGGAGGTCACCGGGGATGCCTGAACCGCGACCCGAACCGGAGCCGCACAGTCTCGAGAAACGGCTGGAACTGGACGCGACGGTCGAGGAGGTCTGGCATGCCGTGTCCACCGGTTCCGGCCTGTCGACCTGGTTCGTTCCGCATCACGTGGACCCACAGGACGAGACGCGGTCCACTGCGGACTTCGGCTCCGGCAACACCTCCGAGGGCCGGGTGCGCGCCTGGGATCCACCGCACCGCGTGGTCTTCGGCGGCGAGGCGGGCAACCCCACCGAGACCCTGGAGTTCCTGGTGGAGTCGCGCGACGGCGGCGGAACGGTACTGCGGCTCGTGCAGTCGGGCATCCTGGGCGAGGACTGGGAGACCGAGTACCACTCGCGCGGTTGGGACCTGTTCTTCCACAACCTGACCTCGTATCTGAGGTACTTCGCGCCCGCGCCGGCGGTCAACGCGCTGGCCATGGCCTTCACCGAACTCGACCGGAAGGCCGTGTGGGACCGGTTCCACACCGCATTGGGAACATCCCGCGAGCTGTCGACGGGCGAATCGGTGAACCTGACCCCCGACGGCGTCGAGCCGATCCGGGGCGTGGTGGACGTCTACGCGCCCGACACGACGTTGGGAATCCGCACCGACACCTCGATGTACCGGTTCGGTGGGCACGGCGGGGAGGCGTGGGGGATGGTCAACGCGTTCCACTACCACTACGGCGACGAGCGAGACGGTCCGGAGTGGACGGAGGTCTGGCAGCAGTGGCTCGGGCGGTTGTTCCCGGCGGATCCACCGTCCTGAACGTCACCGGTGTGGCGCGGCCGGTCCGGTGGAACCGCCGCGCCGCACCGGTTCACACCACTTCCAGGAAACCCCGTTGGATCAGTCCGGACACGACCGGCGTCAGTCCCGCCGCGAGCAACGCCTCGGGGGCCTCGTGCGCCTGCGCGAGCAGGCCGATCTGGGTACGCATCGGAACGGTGCCGGTGCAGCCGCCCAGGAACGACACCAGCAGCGGGTCGATCTCCTCCCGCCGGTTCCATCCGGCGGTGTCGGTCAACATTTGCCGCTCCACCTCCCAGCCCTCGGGCGTCGCCGTGGCGGCCTGTTCCAGCATCACCCCGTCGGCGACCCGCAGCCGGGTTTCGAGCAGTTCGGGTAGACCCCGCTCCCCCGACCACTCCGCCCGGTCGAACCACCCGGCGACCAGTCCGGCCGGGTCGCCTCCCGGACGCGACCGGATGTCCTCACAGGACACCACCGGCGTCCCGGACTCCCGCAGGCGCGCGTTGACCACACCGAACCCGACCGCCTCGACCCGGTTCGCGTCGAACCAGTCGAGCCACGCCGCCAGGCGGTCGGGATCGGTCTCCCCGGAGTCCCGCTGCCAGATGCGCACGTAGTCGAGCGGATCCACCGCGTCCCGTTGGATCGCCCACACGTCACACCCGGAATCCGCGAACCAGCCCGCGACGCGGTCCCGCCACGGCGTCCCCTCGACGTGCAGCCAGTTCGCGAGGAACTGCAGGGTTCCGCCGGGGTTCAGCAGTCGTGGCGCCGCCCGCGCCAGTTCGGCGCACACACCGTCGCCGTCGCGGCCGGAATCCCGGTAGGTGTAGTCGGTGCGGGCCGGACCGATGATGAACGGCGGGTTGCTCACCACCTGGTCGAACCGTTCGCCCTCGACGGGTGCGATCATGTCGCCTTCGCGCAGCCGCCACTCCACACCGTTGAGGGCGGCGTTGACGGCGGCGAAACCGAGGGCGCGGGCGGAGATGTCGGTGGCGGTGACGGTCTCCGCGTGCCGGGACAGTTCCAGGGCGAGCACTCCGCCGCCGGTGCCGAGGTCCAGGGCGGTGCCCACCGGGCGGCGCAGCAGGTAACCGGTCAGGGAGTGCGAGGCGCCCGCCGCGCCCAGGACGTGCTCCCCCGCCACGGTCCCGCCCAGCCAGTCCGGCAGGTCGGCGAGCAGCCAACCGTCGCCGTGGACGGCGAGGTGAAGACCGGCGCGCAGCCCGTCGGGCTCCCGCACCAGCAGGCCGGAGGCCAGCGCGGTCTCCGGCGGCAGCGGGCGGACGGCCGCCGTGACCGCCGCCTCGGACTCCGTCTGTCCACAGCAGAACAGTCGGATGAGCACCGCCTGCGGATCGTCCTCGTCGGTCGCGGCCAGCGCCGCGCGGTGGTCACCACGTGCCATCGCGGCCTCGGCGGCGGGACCGAGCCGGGCCGTCACGCCCGTCGCGGTGTAGTCGGCGGTGAGCAGCGCCGTCCGCAGTAGCGCGACGTCGGCGGGTTCCAGCAAGGTCTGCATCGCCCGATCATCACAAACCGTGCCGGCCGGATCCCGCACGGGCGGGCCGCCGGCCGGTGCCTCGGTCGTCGTCGAGGGCGGCGGAGCGGGTCAGCGTTTCGGTGCGTAGCGGCTCACCACGGCGCCGCAGTCGAGGTCGAACCGGGTGGTGGGGACCAGATCGACGGGGACGGTCAGGCCCGCGAACGGGGTGGGGCCGCGACCCGCGAGGCGGGGGTGGATGACGAACTCGTACTCGTCGATCAGGTCGAGTTCGGCGAGGGCGCGCGGAAGGGTCACGCCGCCGGTGTAGAGGCTGTCGTACTCGGACTTGAGGGCGCGGACGGCCTCGGCGAGATCGCCCTCCACCAGTCGCGCGTTCCAGTCGACGCCTTCGAGGGTGTTGGAGACGACGTACTTCGGCTTGGCGTCGATGGTCCGCGCGAACGGGACCATCCACGGCTCCATCCACTCCGGCGGTTCACCGGACTCGGGAAGGCGCCATGCCGCCTCCATCATCCCGTAGATGACACGCCCGAACAGGAGCGCGTCCGCGCGCCCGATCGTCTCGGTCGAGTGCCGGTGCAGGGACTCGTCGGGGACGACGGCCTCGTGGTCGCAGCAGCCGTCCAGTGTGGTGTTGATGGAGTATCGGAGAACGCCCATGGGCAGAGCTTACGGGTGCCGAGAAGTCCACTGCGACACGTGTTCGATTCGCGGCGGCTCGGTTTCTCGGGGCGCCCCGGCGTCCGGCGTGAAAGCGGCCCTCCACACCAGACGAAGCACACACGGCTTCCCTGCCCGGTCCCCGCCGTTGCGCGCTTGGTCCCCGCCGTTGCGCGCTTGGTCCCCGCCGTTGCACTTGGTCCCCGGTATCGCGCACTTGGTCCCCGGCAGATCACGACAGAAAGCGCTGTACGAGGACAGAACAGGCGCGAACGATCAACGGGGCGGGGACCAAGCACGACCGGGCGGGGACCAAGCGGGCCAGTAACGGACGGTGCCGGGCGGTCAGGTCACGGCCAGGTGGGCGCGGTGCCGGGTGGGGGTCTCGGCCTCGTCGAGCAGCACGATCGCGAAGTCCTGGTACGAGATACGCGCCGCCATGTCGACCTGCTCGCGGATCTCGAACCGGCCGGTGCGCTCCCCGTCGTGGTCGAAGTCGCCGACCGGACTGATGTACACCCAGTCCAGCGAGCCACCCTCGGCGCGGAGGACGTCGAGGCCGGCGGCGTGCGCCAGCGAGAACGACCGGTACTCGGCGGGGAAGTCGGGCGTGTCCACCAGGCGGGTGCCTTCGGGGTCGGGCAGGAGCGTGCTGAGCCCAACCGTGACGAGCCGTTCCACCCCCGCCTGGTGCAGGCCCTTGACGAGAGACCTCGCGGCACTGACGAAGAACGTCTCCGGGGAGACCAGCGCCGCCGTGTTGATCGCGGCGTCGTGCCCGGACGCGAGTGCGGTGACGTCCGCCGCGTCGGTGACGTCCCCGGCGGCCACCCGCACGCCGTCGTCCGTCACGCCGCCGTAGCGGGACGAATCGCGGACCACCGCGGTGACCTCGTGCCCTCGCCTCCGGGCCTCGGCGACGACCTGCCGCCCGGCGCGACCGCCGGCCCCGAAAACCACGTACCTACCCATCGGAATACCTCCTGTTGGCTCGATGTTCGGGGAAACGTATCCGCAGGGGCGGTTACCTTCCGGGTACCGAGACCCGCTCGGGCGAACCAGGAGCACGTATGACGCGACCACCGCTGCCGCCGGACCTGTTCGACGAACTGTGCCCGTCCACGCTGCTGCCCTTCCGGTTCGGGGACAAGTGGGCGGCCCTGGTCCTCCGTTGTCTGGAAGGCGGTCCGCGCCGGTTCTCCGAGCTGCGCGTTCCGCTTCACCGCGTCACCCCGAAGGTCCTCACGCAGTCGCTCCGCAGGTTGGAACGCGACGGCCTGGTCGTGCGCACGGTCCACGCCGACCCGAAGCGGGGTGTGGAGTACGCGTTGTCGCCGCTCGGCCGTTCCATGCTGGAGCCGCTGGCGGTGGCGTGCGCGTGGGCCGCGGAGCACTGGGACGAGCTACTCGACGCCCGCGAGCAGTACACGGCCCCGTGACCGCGCGGTCCACGGCCACGGCACGGTCGCACAACGGAACGCCGCCCCGATCGGGGAACCGAGGCGACCGTTGTTCGCGGGCATCGGCGGTTGAGCCGCTTCTACCCAACCGAGCGCAGCAGGGCGGCGAACTCGGCGCGCTCGATCGCGAGGCTCCCGAGGGCGGGGGCCTTACTGTCCCGCACTTCCACGGGACCATTCAAGCGGACCTCGACACAGTTGCCACCGCTGTTACCGCTGCGGGTCGACTTCCGCCACTTCGCAGTCGCCATTGAACTAACCTCCGGTCAACGGGTAGCCGAGATGTCGTCCTAGCTCGACATTACGTCGGTGGAGGCGAAACCTCCGCAGTGCCACGCGGTTCCGGATGACGAACCGGTCGGCTGCGGACTTTCCCGGTCTATAACGAAACGCCGCCCCGGTCGGAACCGGGACGGCTGTTGGATGCGTAGCGGTTGAGCCGCTGTTATCCCACCGAACGCAGCAGGGCGGCGAACTCGGCACGATCGACCGCGAGACTCCCCACGGCGGGGGCCTTACTGTCCCGCACTTCCACGGAACCACTCAAGCGGACCTCAACGCAGTTGTTCCCGCTGCCCTGGCTGCGGGTGGACTTACGCCACTTTCCGGCTGTCATTTCAGGTAATCCTCCAATGGTTCGGCTCGGTCCCACACCGAGGCGAAAATCCTGTCATACAACGCGACGTCGTCTGCCGCTTCGGTGTAGCGGCACACGTCCTGGGCCTCGATGTAAGCAAACCTGTTGGCGCCGAGGAGTCCGCTGTTGGGGGTCATCAAGGTGAACCCGCCATTCATGCCGGAGTGCATCCCGGTCACGACACGGACTTCGACGGTGGGGAGGGCACCGGCCTCCCGCAGTCGCGTGACTTGCCCGGCGAGTGCGGCCGGGGTTAGCTCCTGGAGGTACAGCATGGCCGCGAAACCGATCGCGAACCGCATTGTCGGCATGTCGCGCCGGCCGAACATGCGGTCGTACCGGTCGGCGCGAAGCTCATGAACGGCTTCCGGCTTCGGTGTCAGCTCCGGTAGCTGCGCCGCGTGTACCGCACGCAGGTAGTCGGGGGTCTGGAGCAGGCCCGGGATGTACTCCGGCTCGTACGACAGGATCTCAGTGGCGGTGGGCTCGAAGTCCGCGAAGATGCGGAACTCGGGACTCGCACCGCCCGGGTACCGCTCGACCGCACCACGCTCTTTGCCCTGCTTGGCGAGGGTGTACATCCGGCTGAGCTGGGTAGAACTCGCGCCGTACAGGTCCGCGAGTGTCTTGACGGCATGGCGCTTGACGCTGTGCTGTCCGATCTCCCAGCGCCGCACAGTATCCGGGTGGACATCTAGTTCTTCGGCGACGTCGGTGTGGTCCATCCCCGCAGACTCCCGCAGGCTCACGAGAATCTGTCCGAGTGCGAGTCGCGCGATGGTGGGGGCCTCAGTAGACATGGGCTCTCCGCAGAAAGTGCGTAATGAAACGCTTACAGCATAACGCGCGTAGCGAGTCCACTTCACAGCGGTGTCCCATGTCGCTTACGGTCGGTATGTGGGCTGCCTCATCGGCCCACACGACGAGAGCCGGGTGCGGCTGCATCGCGCCCGGCTCTCCACACCATCCACTTTGCTTGGAGGACTCCATGGACGGCAGAGACAGGATAACCGGTGACGGCACGGTAGGTGCGCGTCGTGTCCGTGAGCCGATTTCACATGGTGACACGAAGCCGCACTTCCCCGATCTGATCCGCGGCGAGAGGTGCCGGGAATGTGGCGGCGAGTGGCCGTGCCGCACCGTGAAGCAACGGCGGTGGTGGGAATGAGCACGGCGCCGGTACCGGAGGTCACGTGGGCGGGGCTGACGGTGTTCGGGACGTTCTGGTCGGTGTACGCGCAGCAGGTGATCACGGTGACCTCCGCGCCGACCGCCGCGCACACCATCCGGGTGTGGGGGCGGCGGTGCGGCGTCCGGGCGTTGATCCTGACCATCTCGTGCCCGAGCCACTTCCCGGAGCCGCGCTGGGGCGCGGCGTGGGTGAACAATCCGCCGGAGTGGCGTCACGAGATCGAGCACGGCGCGGTGGACGTGTACGAACGCTGGGATGCCGCGCGCGAGGTCACGACGTGACCCCGGTGACGACACCGACCGTCACGTGCCCGGAGTGCCGTCCACGACGCCGCGACGACTGCGACACCTGTGGCGGTGCGGGATTCGTCGCCTTCCGAGACCTTCCCGACGGCGCGACGGCGGTGGGGCCGTCGCGTTCCGGTGTCACATCCCCCACGTGACACCACGGGCCGCCCCGGTGAACCTCCCGACCCCCGGGGCGGCCCACTCACAAAGACCACCGTGTGTCATGAAGCCAGGAGTGAGTATGCGAAGGGAGTCCGCGTGGCGAACATCGAAGATGTTTCAAGCGGCGATCCCGGAGGTCACCCGCCAGGTCGATGAAGTGGTGGCGGCGATGCGAAAAGCCAGATCCGATGGGCAGGAGGCAGTCGAGCTCTTGCACTCTGTCGGTGCAAGAGGTGTCGCCGACGAGATCGGAGCGGACGAGCCCTATGCACGATCGTCCCCGGCGGGTCGGGGGTACGCTGTCGTCATCGAAGGAATTCGACCCTCTTGTAGGACATGCCTGGGAGCGACGAATCGCTCTGCCACTGCTACCGGGCAGTCTTTGTGTACCTGTGGAAGACGGCAGGCAGAATGAACTGGTGGCAGTCCGATAACCCATTGGGTTGAAAATCTGGAATTATGGGGTTCAGCAGTGCTGCAGGTCGATAGTCGCCGTGACCCGATTGAGATATTCGCCGCAGTAGGTGGCGTGACACTACGGCTTCATGACCGGGAGAGAGCTCTGGAGGTGTGGTGTCACCTGCGTCGAGTGCCGGGTGGAGTCTGCAGGTGTTGCAGACGTTCGACGCTGGTTCGGGAGATGATCGACTCGCGCTGGTTGACATTGAAGGCTTGAAATATTCGGTCAGGTATACACCGAGAGTCCGGCGTCCGCTGGTTGATGACCGTGGCGAGGGGAGTCGATATTCGAATGGTCTTTACATATGCAGCCTGGGCTGAGCCATGTGTCGAAGAAGCGTTCGAAGACGAAGAATAAGAGACGACTCGCGAATGGCCCGAATCTACAACGGAATCGAATACTTCCCCGTCACCACTGACGAGGATCTACATGAGCAGCTCCTCATCAAGGCGAGCGAGCTCGACACCAAGAACTCACCGATCATGTGGGGCGATTGGGATTGGCCCCACCCGGGCACCGGGAACGCGACCCGCTTCCGCTTGTCACCCCGGTATTCACCCCGAACAGGGGTGCCGTGATCGTCTGGGACATTCACGAGAAGGGCATCGCCGACGACGCTGACGACTACTGGCCGTCACCCTTAGCGCAACGGATCTGTGCGCCGGGGGGCTGGTCGGCGGGGTGGGTCTCGACTGACGGTCCCTCCAGGGCCAACATCGTCATCCCCGTCTCGCTGCCCGAGGTGTGGTCCTCGCCCGGCTCCCACTGGACACCGGTACCCGCCGCGATCGCGACCCGTCGCCCGTCAGGTCCGGCGACCCAGCCGTCACCGGCGACCACGAGGAGGAGTTGCCGTACCGGGGCCGAGTGCTCCCCGATCGTCCCGCCAGGGGCGATCGACAGGCAGGTGAGTTGGAACCGGCCGTCGCCACCGGCGACACGGGTGGCGGTGGCGCCGGCGCTGTCGAAGCGGTCGATGACCCTTTCGGCGCGGTCGAACCGGAAGAACTGCACGGGGACTCCCGTCGTCGGGGCTGCGGAGCGTCCGATCATACGAGACCGGGATGCCGCGACGGGTCGGCTCACGGGCCTCGCCAACCGGTCGTCGCCAACCACTCCGCATGCGTGTCACCCTCGTCCCGGGCCTGCCGATACGTCTCCCACCACTCGGGACGGTCCAGCACATCACGGACCATCCCGGGCAGTGCCGGGTCGATCACGGCGAGGTCCACCGCGCGCCCGGAAGCGCCACGCCGCCACAGGTCGGCCAGCACCACGTAACGGCCCACCGTCGGCGGTCGCTCCGCGACGTGCCGGAGATAGTGGCGCAGCACCTCGGCGGCGGGCGGATAGCCGGTCAGGGTCATGCCCATGCCGTGACAGCCGGACATGGTTCGCAACAGCATTCCGGTGTGGTCCAACAGTTCGTCGTCGACGACCGGGGCCGTGACGGCCGCGTGCAGGTGGGCGGCCGTGGCGACCTCCCCCGCGTAGTAGCCGTCCAACACGTCGGGGCAGGCCGACCGCAGCAGCCAGTCCCGGTACGTACCCGCGCGACGGCACAGCGCCCCGACCGCGTACGACCTTCCCCAGCCGGTCAACCGTTCCGCCAGCCAGAGAATCGCGTCATGGCCGTTCCGGATCCGGCTCAGCGTGGCCACCGCCAGGGCCGCGCAACCGTCGGAGTAGAGCCCGACCGTTCTGATCAGTGGTATGTCCGCCGGGTCACGTGCCGTGCCGAGCAGCACGATCCCGGTGTTGACGCCGCAGAGGTGTCCACTGTGCCGCACCAGCCACCGGCCGGTCTCGTGAGCGCGGCCGGGATCGGCGCGTTCGGCCGCCGCGGTGACGTGCGCGTTGCCGTGCACCTGGGCGTCGGCGGCCAGATGCACGGCGTGGTCCAGATCCGCCGGGGTCGCGGCCGGGTCGGCGAAGTGGCGGTCGAGGGCTTCGGCCGCCGCCACGCCCGGCGGGGAACCCTTCCCACGGCGCACGAAACCGCATCCGCCGTCGGGCTCGGCGTCGTCGGGAAGCGGTGCGCGGGGGTTCGCCCGATGCCACCTCAGTGCGATGTCGTACAGCGATCCGGGTTCGCCGGGCTTTTCCGTCATCGGGGGTACGGACGCGTTTCTCGGTGGGTCATGGCGCGATGATCGCACGCCGCCGCACCCGTCGCGGTGCGGCGGCGTGCCGACGTCAGTACCGGGCGATCTTGAACACGCCCACGTCGTCGGAGTTCGTTCCGGAGCTGGTCTGGCTCAGTGACGCCTCCACACCGACCCAGCCGTGGAAGTTCCCGTCCGAGTCGATGATCTGGAGCATCGGCTTGACGTGCGAGTTCCCGGTGTAGCAGTACTCGCCGCGGCCGTCGGCCAGGGCGCGGCGCCAGTGCCACAGGGTGTCCCGCCGGTCCACGGTGGACTTGTTGGGTGCCGCCACGTAGTACTCGGTGGGTGTGGCGCTCTCGCCGCTGAGGCAACGCCCCGCACCGCAGCGTTCCCAGTCGGTCATCCAGAACGGCGAGCCGCCACCGGAGTCGAGGTACGGCCGGCCGTTGGAGTCGGTCTTCCAGAACCGGAACTCGTGGATCAGGTCGGTGTGGTCGATCGCCGCCAGCTCAGCCGTCGTGGCACGGTCGGACAGGCTCGCCCGGGAACCGAAACCGTAGCCGTGGGTGGCGCCGAAGTTGCTGCGCAGGAAGGTGAGTTCGGCGAGCTTGCCCGCGATGGGCTGACTCACCCGCCACTCCTCCCACTGGTCGCCGGTCCACTCGACGCGCAGCACGTCTCCGGTGACGGTGTACCGCCCCGTCAACTGCTTGGGAGCCGAGCTCGACTGGAATCCGTTGGCGGTCTGGATGTTGCAGTCCCGTGCCGGGCAGTCGCTCGCCTGGACACCGGTGTAGCTGCGCTTCACGCGCCGCGACTGCGTCCAGTGCCAGTGTTGTTCGGTGACGGTGCCGTCGGTGCCGAACCGGTAGGTCGCCAATCGTTGCCAGTTGGTGCGGACGCCGGGATCGACCCGGCCGACCGCCACGGTGAAGTTGTTCATTCCGGCGGGTTGCGTATCGGATCGCACATCACCGCCGAAACCTGCGGTGGGTGTGAGAAGGGTGGCCAGGAGGGCGAAGCCCGCCACCAGGCCCGGCCACCCGATTCGTGATATTCGCATTCGCTAATGCTCGGCGACGCGATTACACAAACTCCACAACCGGCCGGGCGATCACCACGCCCACGCCTCCGGGGACGGTCCGCCCTTGCCGATCGGCGGGAAGATCTCGTCCAGCCGGGCGAGGGTCGCCTCGTCCAGGGTGATGTCGAGACAAGCGAACGCGTCGGTCAGGTGCGTCATGGTGCGCGGCCCCACGATGGGTGCCGTCACCGCCGGCCGGGACAACAACCACGCCATCGCCACGTGCGCGGGCGGCAGGCCCAGTTCGTCACAGAACGCCTCCCACTCGGTGAGTCGTTCCCGGTGGTCGCGGACGAGACCGTCGGCGGGCGGGGCGGCGCTGCGCTCGGCCGTACCGTCGGCGAGCTTCCGCAACGCCCCACCCAGGGCACCGCTGTGCAGCGGCGACCACGGGATGACGCCCAGACCGTAGTGTTCGGCGGCCGGCAGCACGTCGAGTTCGGCGTGCCGGACCAACAGGTTGTAGATGCACTGTTCGCTGACCAGTCCGAGGCTGTTGCGGCGGTCGGCGGCCTCCTGGGCGGCGGCGATGTGCCAGCCTGCGAAGTTGCTGGAACCCACGTACAGCACCTTGCCCTGCGCCACCAACATGTCCATCGCCTGCCACACCTCGGCCCACGGCGCCGACCGGTCCACGTGATGCATCTGGTACAGATCGATCCGATCCGTCCGCAACCGCCGCAACGACGCCTCACACTCCGCCACGATGTGCCGCGCCGACAACCCACGACCGTTCGGTCCCTCACCGACCGGCCCGTAGACCTTCGTCGCCAGCACGGTGTCCTCACGCCTGCCGTCGCCCTTGGCGAACCAGTCGCCGATGATCCGTTCGGTGGCGCCGGGTCCGAGGTGCCGGCCGTAGACGTTGGCCGTGTCGAAGAAGTTCAACCCGGCGTCCCGGGCGGCGTCCATGATGGCGTGACTGTCGGCCTCGTCGGTGAACGGGCCGAAGTTCATGGTGCCCAGGCACAACCGCGACACCCGCAACGCCGTCCGGCCCAGATTCGTGTACTCCACGGTCATCCTCCTTGTTCGTTGACGCCGCGACGCTACGTCCTGGAGTGCACTCCAGCGCAAGTCCGCAGGTCACCGGATGCGCTACCGCCGGACCCGCGGTCGTCCGACCCGCCTCACCCCGAGCGACCGGGACCGGCGACGAAACGGGCCGGAGCGGTTCGCCCCGGCCCGTGCGTCACCCACCACCCGAAGGGATCGTCACCCCTCGCCCTCACGCACCGACTCGATGACGGACGCCAGTCGCCGCCGCAGCAACGCCCGCTCCGGGTCGGTGCCCGCCAGTTCCAACGCCCGCCGGTACGCGGCCGCGGCCTCGGTGAGCCTTCCCAACCGCTGCAACAGATCGGCCCGCGCCACCGCGTACGGTGGGTAGTCGCGCAACCTGTCGCGGCCGGGCAACCCGTCGAGCAGTTCCAGGCCGGCCTGTGGGGCGTCGCGCATCGCCACGGCCACCGCCCGGTTGAGCCCGATGACCGGTGACGGGTCGAGCGCCGCCAGGACGTCGTAGAGCGCGACGATCTGCGGCCAGTCGGTACCCGGGACGTCGGGTGCCTCGTTGTGGAGCGCCGCGATGGCGGCCTGCACGCCGTACGGCCCGGGCGGACCCGACAGCGCCGTACGCACCAGGGCGGCGCCCTCCTCCGACATCGGCCCGTCCCAACGCGTCCGGTCCTGCTCGTCGAGCAGCAGCAGTTCACCGTCGGGGCCGGTCCGGGCGTCGCGCCTGGCGTGCACCGACAACAGCAACCCGAGCAGACCGGCGACCTCACGCTCCGCCGGAAGCAGCCGGTGCAGGATCCGCGCGAGCCGGACCGCCTCGTCCGCCAGTTCGCGACGTTGCAGGTGGGTACCGGAACTGGCGGTGTGGCCCTCGGTGAACAGCGAGTAGATCACCTGGAGGACACCGGGTAGCCGCCCCGGCAACTCGTCAGGACCGGGGACGCGGAACGGAATCCGGGCGTCGCGGATCTTCTGCTTGGCCCGCACCAGCCGCCGCGACACCGTCGCCGCCGGTTGCAGGTACGCCCTGGCCACCTCGGCGGTGGTGAGACCGGCGAGGTACCGCAGTGTAAGGGCTCCCCGCGCGTCGGCGGGCAGGGCCGGGTGGGCGCAGGTGAAGAACAACTGCAGCCGTTCGTCGGGCAGGTCGGCGCCGGGGTCGGGGCCGGGCGGGGGCGGTTCCCGGTCGGCCTCCCACTGCAGGACCGCCAGCTTCGCGGCGTAGACCCGGTCGCGCCGCAACCGGTCCACCGCCTTCCGGCGCGCCGTCGTCAACAACCACGCGCCGGGTCGCGACGGCACACCGTCGATCGGCCACCGGACCAGTGCCGTCTCCACGGCCTCCGAGGCGACCTCCTCCGCCAGGTCCAGGTCACCGAACCGGCGGACCAGGGATGCCAGCAGCCTGCCGCGCTCCTCCCGGAACACCGACTCCATGAGCCGGTGTTCCGGGTCCGGCGACGATGTCGCGTCAGGCACCGAAATCGGCCACCGGGCGCACGACGACCGCGCCACCGCCACGCGATCCCGGGCAGCGGGCCGCCCAGTCCAGGGCGGTGTCCAGGTCCGGTACGTCGATGACGTAGAAGCCGCCCAGGACCTCGCGCGATTCGGCGAACGGGCCGTCGACGACGGTGCGTTCCCCGTCCGCGGCGACCCGCACGGTGGTGGCGGTGACCAGGTCCGCCAGCGACTCACCCGACACCAGGATGCCCGCGTCGCGGACCGCCTTGTCGAAGGCCATCCAGTCCTGGACGTCGCAGCCCTCGGGGGTGCCGTCGGCCTCGATGGCGCCGGCGTGGATCAGCAGCATGTACTTCACGTTCTCGCTCCCGTCTGTGGGTGGTACGACGACCTGCCGTACACCATGACGACGAACGGGTCCCCGCCATACCGACAGCCCACCCGAAACTTTTCTCGCCCGATCCGGCGACGGTACCCGCCGACCCACCACCCACCTATCCGCCTTGGGTGGCCTGGGGCCCGGCTTGGGTGGTCTGGGGCCGGGAAGAATCCGGATAAACAGGCGCATTTCAGGCGTGTCGATGGGCCTGCGGCCACCCAGAAGGGGCGCGTTCAGGACAGCAGCGGTTCCGGCGGTGTGATCCCGGTCGCGGTCACCGGCGGGGAGGACGCCGTTATCCACAGGTTCCCGGTCCTGCCCTCCTCGAGAGTGACCAGGAAGTCGTCCTGTGGGTGCCTGGCGGTCAGCACGGCGCGCGGCTCCCGTTCCTCGACGATGATGATCCAACCGTCTTCGCGAAGCCGGGCGGCCAGCCGGGTGAAGTACCCACGGTTGCGGTCGAAGTCCTCGACCCCCTCGGCGGAGGACGGAACCAGGTCGTAGACGACCTCGACGTTGACCGGCAGGTCGTCCTCGTCGTCCTCGTCGAACTCGACGTAACCGAGGTCCTCGGGTTCGTAGGCGACCGCGTTGCGGAGGCCGGGCTCCAACCGCGCCCGCACGTCGATCGCGGTGCGGAAGGCGTCGATGTGCGCCTCGGCACGTCGGTACGCCTCTGTCTCGTCGCTGATCGGGGAGGGCATCACGGTCTCCTGTCGGGCGTGCGTCTGTCGGGTTCATTCCACACGGTGGGCGGCTCGTCCGTCACCCGGGCGCCGGTGATGTCGTGGCCGGGCCGTTCCCCGGCTTCGGGCGGTCACCGGTGATGTCGTCGTCCCCGACGACGATCTTGCCGATGTTCTCCAACGCCGGGTTGTTCGCGTCGAAGTACCCGGTGTGGCCCCGGCCGGGACGGGTCACGCCCGGCACCTTACTGAGGAATGTCCGGCCGCCGAACCTCGGCGAGGTCGGATCGGCACCGAAGTGGTTCCGCGCCACGTATATCGGGTCGAACCCGTCACGGGACGCGTACACCTCGTCCGGGGAGAGCCTGAGTTGCGACGCGTGGTCCACGCCGACGCCCGGACTCCCGACGAAGATCGCGGCGTCGGCGTCGAGTCCCTTGTCCCGGGCGGTGAACCCGACCACGGTGGTGCCGTAGGAGTGCCCCAGGAAGGTGCTGCGGAAGTCGGCCCCGGTGTCGTGGGTGAGCCGCAGGCCCTTCGCGAACCTCGACAGGTCGCCGGCGGCGGCGTTCGCGTAATCCGGTTTCGGTGACTGGGTAACCAGGTTCTGTGGCGCGTCGTAGCCGAGCCACAGGATCGCCGCGGTCTGCTCGTCTCCGTCCGCCTTGATCGCGTGGTTCAAGGCACGGTCGAGTTTGGCGAGTTCGTTGGGGACCTTGTCGAGTCGGGCGAACGTTCCCGGCACGTATGTGAACACGTTGTCGGAGTTGTCGGGGTTCCCCAGCGCGACGATCGCCCGGCCCCTGCCCTCGGTGTCGAGTTTGAGGAGATAGGTGGGCAGGTCGTGGCCGGTGGCAGGCCGCTCGCCTCTCGGTGCGTCCTCGGGGTTGAGCCGGAGGTACAGGTTCCGCATCGCGGCGATCTTCTTCTCGGCCGCCTTGATCTGCTTGCCGACGGCCGACTCGTCCGCGCCGGGCTTCGCCTGTTCGAGTTCCAGGCCACGCACCAGGTCGGTGGCCTCGCGGTGTTCGCGATCCAGGACGAGCCGGTTCGCGCGGTCCCGGTCGACGACCGGAATCCCGTCCAGCCCTCCGATGTGGTCGGGCTGCGACGTGATGAGGTCGACCTTGTCGGTCTCCGACAGGGAGTTCCACCAGTCTCGGACGGTCGTGGGGTCCGCCCCGGCCGGTGGGGTGAACGCCGGTTTCCCGCCGGCGAAGTTCGCCGCCGCACCGGGCGCGTCGACGCCCCGGATCCTGCCGAACATGTCGGTGTCGAAGTCGTTGGCCTCGTCGATGACCGCGTCGATCTCCCGGCGCACCGTCTGGGCGTCGAGGCCCGCGGCGCGTGTCTCGGGTCGGGCGTGACGTTTACGGTCGACCACGGTGACCGTGCCCGAGCCGTCGATCCTGACGATGCCACGGGAGTTCATGTCCGCGACGTAGTCGGCGAGCCGGTCCCGGTATCCCTTGAGCCCGCTCCGCAGGTCGGTCGTCAGCGCGGACAACCGCCGGAACGCCTCGGCCGCCTGCAGCAGTTGGGGTTCCTGCACCGACAACGCCTGGCGTGGTTTCTCCGTGCCGTGCCCCGTCCATCCGCCACCGACCCTCGACGCCTTGCCACGTGCGGTCTCGGCGAACTTCTCGGCGTCGGTGTGTGCCTTCTTCAACGCGTCGGCGGCGGCCTGCAACCGTCCGAAGTCGAGGTTCATCAACTGGGCGTAGTCCACGCCGTCTCACCTTCCGCGCCGTGCGCCCCGGCCGAGCCGGAACACGTTGTCCCACGTGCGGGCGTTCGCGGACTCGGACTGCCGGAAGGCCGCGGCGGCGTTCTGGAAGATCCCGGCCAGTTCGTCGTACTGGGCGGCCACGGTCCGGCAGTGGTCGATCCAGGCACCGGTGACCAGCCCGAGGACGATCGCCGAACGCACCCCGGAGACGTCGGGTGACGCGGCGGTGCGATGCCCGTCGAGGGTCGCTCCGATGTCGTCGCCGAACGCGCGCAGTTCGCCGGCGAACCGTTCCAGTCCTTCGGGATTGACCTTGATGTAGTCCATGCTCCGGGTTTCCTGCCGTGACACCCGGTCCGGTCAGGCCGGGTCACGGAAGACTAGAAGCGCGAGGTTGCAGGTTTTCCGCAGCGGCGTGAGCCGTTACTCTGACGGGGATGAAGGTGGGACTCATGGAGACCAATGCGAACGACGCATCAGCCGATCTGACGTGGCTGTGGGTCACCGGCCTCGGAGCCGTCGCGATCGCGGCCCTGGTACTGGCGATCGTCGCCCTGGTGAACGCCCGGCGCAGCGCGAAGGCCGCGCGCCAGGCGACGGCCACGGCCCAGTGGGCGGTGGCGGAGTTGCACCGGCTCACCGGTTCCGGCGGCCCACCGCCACCCTTCCAGGCCCCACCGCCGGCGCCGCACCAGGCGCAGCCGCCACCGGGGACGGTCGACCGGCCGTTGTGAGCCGGTCCGTACCGGCCGACGTGACGGCTCAGGGCCTTCCGGCGCCCGGGACCGATACCGGGAACGCGACGACCTGCCCGCTCGGCACGGAGTCGGTGCCGCCGAAGTGCTGTCCGACGACGTACAGGTGTGGGTCCTCGCCCCGGCTTAGCGCGCAGGCGAACGCACCGCGGTCCCAGTCCAGTGTCTCCAGTACCTCTCCCCCGGCACGCACCCGGACGCAGTGCGCGTTGCCGACGTCGGCGTACCAGACCGCGCCCTCGGCGTCGAGGCAGATCCCGTCCGGGTGGTCGCCGGGGGTGTCGGCCCACACGCGCCGGCCGGAGAGCCCACCGTCGGGCGCGATGTCGAAGCCGGTGAGCCGTTCGCCGTAGGACTCCGCGACCACCAGCGTCGCTCCGTCGGGTGTGACGGCCATGCCGTTGGGGAACGCCAGGTCGCCGGCCACCGTACGCACCTCGCCGTCGGGCGTGACGAGGACGATCGCGCCGGGGGCGTACTCCCCGTCGGGGAAGTCGAACCCGATCGTGTTGACGTAGGCGTTGCCGTGCGCGTCGACGACGATGTCGTTCCAGGGCTTGTCGGACACCCCCGACAGGTCGGCGTGCGGGACGAGCGTGCCGTCCGCCTCCCGGCGGAGCAGCCGCCGCCGTGCCGAGTCCACGATCAACAGTCGGCCGTCCGGCAGGAAGTCGATGCACATCGGGAACGACGGGACCGACGCCACCACCTCGTGGCCGCCCTTACCGTCCAGTGTGATCACCCGGTTGGCTCCCCAGTCGGAGAACCACAACCGGCCGTCGTGCCACCGCGGCGACTCCCCGAACACCACGCCTTCCAGCAACACCTCGGGTGTACTCATGCGCTCCACCCTAGGGACCGGGTGTGACGGTCGGGGGACGCGCCACGCGGCGGGTGCCGCGATGTCGGCGACGGCCGGAACGGGGTACCCGACCGGTCAGGGGCGTGGTGTGCCGGGGAATCCCGTCCAGCGCAGTTCCGGCGGGAGGTGGCTCATGTCGTTGTACATGGCGATGCCGGGCGGGCCGCCGGGGCGGTACTCGATGACGGTCAGCCCGGTGTTGGCGCTGCTGAGGCCGAGCCAGCGCACCGGTGGCGCGTCGAGCGCGTCGCGGACCAGCCAGGCGATCGGGTACGCGTGGGTGATCACGATCTCGTGGACGTCCTCCTCCTTATCCGGCGGGGTGGCGAACCGCGCGGTGAGGCTTCGCGCGATGTCGTCGCCCGCGGCGGCCTCCTCGGGCCGGTAACCGTCGAAGAACGGGATCCACGACGGCGGGGTCTCCTCGGGCGTGGGGACGTAGGGGATGTGGTCGATCAGTTCGGCGGCCTCGGCGACGGGTGCGGTGCCGCCGAGGAAGATGTCGAGCTCCCGGGCGGTGTCCCGGGCGCGCGGGAGCGGCGAGTGCCACACGGCGTCGACGGGCAGGTGGGCGAGGCGTCTCCCGAGCAGTCGGGCCTGGGCGCGGCCGGTGTCGGTGAGGACGCCGAGCGCGTCGGCGTCGCCGTGCCGGGCGATGTAGAGGTGTCTGGTCGCCATGAGTGTGCCGGGCAGCGGGGTGCCCGTTCTCCCTTCCCGGGTTCGATCAGAGGACGGTGACGGTGCCGGCGGCGCCGTCGACGGTGACGCGGTCGTCGGTGCGGATGCGGGTGGTCGCCCCGGTGACGCCGAGCACGGCGGGGATGCCGTACTCGCGGGCGACGATGGCGGCGTGTGAGAGGACCCCGCCGGTCTCGGTGACCACTGCGGACGCCACGGTGAACAGTGGAGTCCACGCGGGATCGGTGTAGGGACAGACGACGACGTCCCCGGGGCTGACGGCGGGGAAGTCGTCGCGGCCGCGCACGACGCGGGCGGTGGCGGTGACGGTTCCGCGTGAGCCGGGCGCTCCGGTCAGGGTCGTCGCGGAGCCGGTCGGCGCGTCCACCGGCAACGCGGGCAGGGGCGCGGTGACGGGGCGGGACTGCAGGATCCACTGTTCGCCGTCCACGACGGCCCACTCGATGTCCTGGGGTGCACCGACGACGTCCGCGACACGCCGCCCGAGCGCCACCAGCCGGGCGAGGTCGTCGTCGTGCAGCGCGCGTGCGTGTCGCAGTTCCGCCGTGACCGGGCGGGTCGCCGTGGCGCCGGAACCGTTCGCGTCGATCCGGACGGCCTTGCCGCCCAGCAGGAATCTCGTGGTGCCGTCGGGGGCGACCTCGTAGGAGTCGGGGTCGACCGCGCCTCGGACGACGCTCTCACCGAGCCCCCAGGACGCCTCGATCCGGGTGACGTCGGTCGGGTCGCGGGGTGTGAACATCACGCCGGACACGTCGGCGTCGACGAGACGTTGCACGAGAACCGCCATTCCGGACGCCGCCGGGGTGCCCCCGGTGTGCCTCCGGTACTGCGCGACGCGCGCGGTGTGCGCCGACTCCCGGCATGCCGCGATCGCCTCGCAGACGGCGCGGACGCCACGGACGCCGAGGCTGCTCTCGTACTGTCCGGCCGCAGAGGCGCCCTCGGTGTCCTCGTCGAGGGCGGACGAGCGTACCGCGACCGGCGGGTCTCCGAGGCGGGCGAGCGATTCCGCGATGCGGTCGGCGACGGCGTCGGTACGGGCGTCGAAGGGGACGACGAATCCGTCCGGTACCGGCACGTCCGCGTTCATGAGGGTCGCCAGGGTGGCGGCCTTGCCGCCGCAACGAGCGCGCGTGGTTTGTGAGAGGGGTGTCAACATCGATCCGCCTATCAACAAAACATTGACAACAGAACGTTGATGCTAGCAGAATGGCCGACATGACACGCAAGTACGACCTCGACAGGACCGACGGCGCCGCCCACGCACAGGTGGAGCGGGAGACCGAGGCACGCCGACGACTGGTGGACCTCGGCGCGGGAGACCTCCCACCACGCCCGTGGCGCCCCGCACCGGCGCCGCCGACCGACGTCGACCTCACACGGTTCGCCGTCTGGCGGTCGGCCGACCTCTCACCGGAGGACCTGCTCGACGCGATGGCGCTGCTGCCGGCCGCGCGCGCCGAGGTCGAGGGCATCGAGGCGGGACTACTGTTCCTGGCCCGTGGCGCCGGCCTCACCTGGGCGCAGATCGCCGAGGCCACCGGATTCCGTTCCCCGCAGGCGTGTCAGCAGTACTTCACCCGGCTCACCACGCGACGGAACGCCCAGCCGTGACCCACCACTCGACACCCCACCTGCGGATACTGCACGCCGTCAGGCTGCTCGGTTTCGCGGCCGCGCCCGCGATCGCCCGGCACGCCGGAGCCGACGACCGGGACACGGCGCACACACTCGCCGACGCGGAACGGCGGGGATGGGTACAGCACGTGGCGTTCGCCGACCTCGACGGCTGGTCGCTCACCGACGACGGCAAGACCGAGAACGAACGGCAGCTCGCCGCCGAACGCGCCGTCGCGGACCCGGCCGGGGCCGTCGCCGCCGTCCACCGCGACTTCCTGCCCTTGAACGCGCGTCTCGTCGAGGCCGTCACCGACTGGCAGATCGCCCCGACCGCCGACGACCGCCTCGCGGTCAACGACCACACCGACCCCGCCCGCGACGCGGGCGTCCTACGGGAACTCGCCGCGCTCGGCACCGCGCTGCGACCGCTGAACGCCCGGCTCACCGAGGTGCTGTCGCGGTTCGACGGATACGCGGGCCGGTTCGACTCCGCGTTGCGCAGGGCCGGAGCCGGGCAGACCGACTGGGTCGACAAGACGCACGTCGACTCCTGCCACCGGGTCTGGTTCCAACTCCACGAAGACCTCGTCGCCACGCTCGGCATCGACCGCAGGGCCGAGACCGGGCCCGGATGACGAAGAAGCCCCGGCCGGATGGTCCATCCGGCCGGGGCTTCACGCTGGGGTGAGTGACGGGACTCGAACCCGCGACATCCTGGACCACAACCAGGTGCTCTACCAGCTGAGCTACACCCACCATCGTGCCGTCTCACCGACGGCGACGACCAATCATAGACTCTCCGTGGACCACCCCCGCAACCGGGTTTACCGGACGCGGTCGGCACGTCAACGCACGTGGCTCATCCGTTCCAACGCCAACCGGAAGGCGTCCGCCTCGACGGCCACGCCCCGCGCGAACGGGTACTCCAACTCGTAGACGGAGAACAGCAGCAGCGCCACCATCGCGGCCGCGATCACCACGACGATGACGTGCGCCAGCCGCCCCGGCACGCCGAACAACAGCAGGATGCCGAACATCAGCAGTGCTCCGGCGATCAGCACGAGCCACATGACGGCGGACAGGCCGCTCTGCGCCGTGTTGAGCCGGTCGGTGCGGGACTGCGACAACACGGCGATGGTCTCCTCGGCGTCCTGGCTGAGACCGAGACTGGTCTGGTCGGTCACGTCGATCGCCTGGTTGAACTGGCCGCGCATCTCGTCGATCATCTCCCAACCGTCGAGGCCGGTGTCCCGTTGCGTGGCCATCGCGGGCCACTCCTCCTCGATGACCCAGTTCGCGTACTCGAGGCACAGTGCCTCGACGGCCTGCCGGTTCTCGTCGGGAAGGTCCTGCGCGGCCCAGTAGACGTCGACGAGGGCGCCGGACTCCTCGTAGGTCATCGCCTGCGCGTCCTGCATCTGTTCCCACACCGCGATCAGGACGAACGCCAGGACGATGGCGTACAGGACACTCACGATCTCGAAGACGCTGCCGGCGACCTCGTTGTAGCCCTCGCGATTCTGCGGTGGTGAGAACCGCTGTTGCAGGACGGCGGTGCCCCCGGCGACGGCGGCGACGACGACGACGATCAACAGCCCGAGGATCAACGGGTTCATTCGGGTCCTTTTGAGAGTGTGGGCTCACGGTGGGTTCCTGCCGGGCGGACCACCGTGGTGTGCGGACGCCCGACGCCGCGCGTACGTTCCGCGACGGCCATCGGACGTGCAGTAGTTTATGGGCATTATGGCTTTCAGGCGGTTTATCGGCTTTCGGGCGAGTTGCGGTGTCGCACTGGCGGTGGGGGTCGTCGCGACGGCCGTGGTGGTCGCCGGTTCGGCCGTCGCGGAGCCGGCGGTGTGCCGCGACGGGGCGTTCCTGACCTGGCGGCCCTCCGACTCCGACGGTCACCGCATGTCGGTGATAGACACCGGATCCGGCGAGCTGACCGACGTGGCGGACCTCCCCGCCCGCGTCAACGCCGTGGGGTACGACACCGATCGCGGACTGCTGTACGGGCTGGCGAGACCGGAGGACGACCGGCCCGGTCCGGGTTTCCCCCGGCTCGCCTCGATCACCCCCGACGGTCGTTACACCGACCTCGGTGCGCTGCACGGGGTGAAGCGGCCGATGCCGGGCCTCGCCGGGGCCTTCGCCGGCACCGTCCACAATGGCCTGTTGACGGTGTTGACGCACTTCGAGATCGTCGGCGTGGACATCGACGCGGAACCGGGCCGGATCGTGGAACGCCGGTGGCTCGCCGAACCCGCCGACGCCCTCAACCTCGGCGACGTCGACTCGGACGGCCGTTACCTGTACGGTGTGGACACTCGTACGCATTCGCTGGTGAGACTCGATCCCGGCACCGGTCAGGTGACCCGGCGCGTGATCACCGGACTGCCGCGCCGCTCACTCGCGGGGGCCGTCTTCCTCACCGGCGACCGGGAACTGCACGCCGTGCTCAACGGAGTCGACGGCCGGGCCCGCGTCTACCGCATGGGCATCGACGACCCGGCTCCGCGGGCGGTCGAGTACGGGGACTGGGACGCCGTCACCTCCGCCGACGCGGCCGCCTGCCCGGCGCCACCGCCTTCACCATCACCCTCGCCGAGCCCCGGGCCGAGTTCACCCTCCGCGTCGCCGTCGGTCTCACCGTCGGCGTCACCGTCTCCGTCCGTCTCCCCCTCCGAGACGCCGTCGCCGTCACCGAGTGCGTCACCGTCGCCCAGCGCCGGACCGTCGAGCCCGACACCCGGTCCCAGCCACAGCCCGTCGCCCGACCCGAGTCACAGTCCGCCTCCCTCGCCATCGGAACCACCGGTGTCGGCCTCACCGACTCCCCCGCCGCCGACACCGACTCCGCCGCCCAGCGAATCACCGTCGGCACCACCGAGCCCGCCGCCGTCGGATCCCGCGCCTTCCCCGAGCGAGTCGACGTCTCCGGCGGCGGCACCCGTGGCGACACCGCCGCCGTCGCCGCGGACGACTCCGCCCGATCCCAGTCCGTCGCCGGACCGCAGTGACGATCCGTCACCCTCCACGGAGGACCCGCCGCCACCGGCACCGATGCCCGGAAGCCCCGAACCGGTGGCGCACGCCGAGACCGAGTCGGATCCGACACCGCGTCGCCGCTGGGTCGCGGTGGGCGTGGTGATCCTGGCGATCGCCGGGGCCGCCGGAGTCAAGGCGGGCGCCAAACGCGCCGGACGTTGACGCCCGGCCGGGCACCGGCCGCCTCACGGCGGCCGGTGCCGCATCAGTACGCGCGCAACGCGGCGATGAACCACTCGAACGGCGCGACGCTGCTGTTCTCGCGTTGCGGCCAGCCGTTGAGCACCGCGAGCAACTGCCAGTAGCGTTCGACACGGCGGTCGGTGAAGGTCGCGAGCCGGTCGGCCAGTTCCCGCCGCCGCTGCGCGTCGAGCCCGGTGGTGTCCAACTCGTCGACGATCCGGCGCGCGGCGTCGGAGCCGGGCGCGACGTTCTCGACCACGTCGGGTGTCACCAGTTCCATGAGCCGGGCGTGGTCGACGTCCTGCGGCGGCTCGGGGTTCTCGGAGCCGGCGACCGCCATTGCGCGGCAGCTCGCCTGGAAGTCCGGATCCCCGACCAGTTCGGCCAGTTCGACCCAGGCGTCGACCTGTTCGGGGCTGGGGTCGTCGGGCAGTTCCGACGGCATCTGTCGCATCGCCTGGGCGATCCCGGCTCCGGGGGCTTCGGGGTCGGTGCCCTCGAAGACCTTGGTGACGAATTCGTCGATCATCCGCTGTCGTTCCGCCGCCGACAGTTTCGCGAGTTTGTGCATCAGTCTCATCTCCTCGGTGGTGCTTCCTCGATGAGCGACCGACGCCAGTACCGCCCGGCGCACCCGTAGCGTCCGGATCTCGGCGTCCAGGGCCCGCACGTGCGCCGCCGCCACATCGGCGACGGTGGTCTGGCGTTCGAGTACCGAGTGGACGGTGGCCAGGTCCATCCCGAGCTCACGCAGTGTCCGCACCAGGTCCAACCGCGCCACGGCCTCGGCGTCGTAGAGCCGGTAGCCCGTGGCGGTGCGGTCGGTGGGCGGGACTATGCCCGAGTCGGACCAGAACCGGATGTTCCGGACGCTCAGTCCGGTCCGGCGTGCCAGTTCCCCGATCGTGTACAGGTCGTTTCGGTCGTTCACGGATGAAGCCTCGACCTTCCAGTCGCTGGAGAGTCCAGCGGCTTTCGCGTGACGCCCATCACAGTTCTTCGACGATGATGTCGAGGGCGCCGGAGGGGTGGCGCTCCACGCGGTATCCGAGGTCCTTCAAGGCGACCGTCAACTCGGCGACGTCCCGGCACACGACGCCCTCGGTGACCAGCCGCGCCGCCAGCCGGCCCTTGGTCGCCTTGTTGAAGTGGCTGACGACGGTGCGGACCCGCTCCCCCGCCACCTCGCGTTCGTGCAGCACCCTGATCGCCACCGCCCGCCGGGGACGCCACATCGCCACATACGTGTAAGAGCGCAGGTCCACGACGAGTTCGTCGGCCACCAGGGGATCGAGGACGGCGGCGAGCCGGTCCCGCCAGAACCGCGTCACCGACATCGGCCGTTCGTCGCCCAGTCCCGGCAGAGTGGCCGTCCCGGGGCACCGATAGGCCGGAATCAGGTCGTCCGGACGGACCACTCCCCACAGTCCGGAGAAGATCCACACCGACTCGGCGGCGACGGTGCGCGCCGGTTCCGGAAGCGCGGCCAGGCCGAACGCGTCGAACAGCACGCCGGAGTAGACCTGCCCGGCGGGTGCCGCCGGAGCCGTCGGAAGCGCGGCGTCCCGGGTGACCTCCGCCGCCTGGCCCTTACTCAGCTTGAGCAGCGACACGGCACGTTCGGGCTCGGCGCGACACAGCGAGACCAGTGCGTCCAGTACGGTGTCCCGCCCGGGCACCGGGACTCCGAACCCGGCGAGGTCGACGGGCGGCCCGGCGGCGGGTGGTGTCTTGCCCTCCGAGGGCGGCAGCAGGATGCGCACGTGTCTCCCTTCCCCCACCGGCGTGAACGATCAGCTTAATGGCCGCCCTCGATCCCGGTGCGTGGCGAGCGGTGTTCCGGGCGACTCGCGGCAGGACAGCGGGATCGAAGACGGCCCCATAGGGGTCGGACGGAAATGACGGAAGGTGCCGTCGTCGCCACCGTCCGGAATCGAGGCTCGACAGGGCGACGGCGGCGTCACCGGGGCGAAGTACCCTGGCGCTGTGGCGCACCGGACGCCACGGGTACCGCGCCGCCCGGCGGCGTGCGGGCGCATTGCACAATCAGCAGGTTCTACGGAGGAGGCGAAAGCGGTGAATCCCACCGATGGGCCGTCATCGACGACGTCGGAGACCGTGCACCAGTGGCGGCACCTCGCGCACCGGCACCAGGTCGGTTGGGGCGAGACCCTGTTGATCGCCCTGAACATCCACGGGCTGCACGGTCACGGCGACACCGGAGCGAAGGTGCGCATGCGGGTGCGCCCGCCCGAGGACGAGGTCTACCAACTGGTCCTGCCCACGGGTGTGGCGTCCTCGCCGTTCACGGTGTCCGAGGGTGAACTGCGCGTCGACGGGACACCGGTCGCGGAGGTGACGGACCTGCGTGGCGACACCGCCGTCAGCGGCTACCTGCGCGCGGGCGGTCGAGCCGCCACGATCCACCCGTTCGGTGACGCCGAAGGGGATCCACAGGCCAGCGAGGCGGCCTACTCCCGGGTGCTCGCCGATCTCGCGATCTCACTGCCCCCCGGTTCGACGCTCGCCGACCTGGACGAGGTGACGGTGACCTCCTCGGCCTACCGGGACGAGGCCGCCGCCCTGGCCGACCTGGCCGCGCTCCGCACCGCCATGTCCGGCCTCGACATGTCGGCCCGGATCGGCCTGCTGTCGTCGGTGGTGTGCACCGAGGACGCCATGACCCGGCTCGCCGAGACGGTCGCGCCGTTCACGCTCTTCCTCGACGCCGACCGCTCCGAGCCCGCCGAGACGGTGCTGGCCGCCGCGCGGGGCCGGGGCCACAACACCTCGTTCACCTACACGGTCGGCCACGAACCACTCGACGTGATGCGGGACAGGCTGCTTCCGTTGGCGCAGTACACGACCGTGTGGCCGTCGCTGAACATCCTGCAGTCGGTGCCCGGCGGCCCCGCCGAGCACATCGCCGAACCGGCCGACCGCTTGGACTTCTTCCTGCAGGCCCGCACCATGCTGGAACGGATCTTCGCGCCGACGTCCCTGGTGCCCGAACCGTGGCGCAGCTACAAGGGACTGTGGTACCGCGAGTACGCCGGGGAACCGCTACCCGGCCCATGGATCTGACCAGCCGTACGAGGCCGCTCCGGCCTCGTCCCGTTGCGAGTAGTTGTACGCGATGGCCAACGCCAACGCGATGAGGCCGGCGATCAGTGCGAGCCGTCTGATCCGGGCGCGGGAACGCGGAGAGGCGATCCAGAAGATCGCCGCGACCATCATTCCCATTCCGACGACGGCGTAGAACGCGTTCAACGGAGGGCTCCTTGTGGGGCGGGGGTCGCCTCCATGATGCCGCCCGCCGCCGCCGGACGGGTGACCACTCCCGGGGAACCCCCGGTGCGCCTCGGGAACCGGTGCCGGCGACGCCGGCACGGGGCCGGGAACGATCAGGGAGCGGGCGGCCGGCCGCCGACCAGGGTCACCGCCGAGGCCGCCGCCTCACAGCCCGCGGCCATCGCCTCACCGGGCGCGGCTCCGGCGGCGAGTGCGGCGAGGTAACCGCCCGCGAACGCGTCTCCGGCGCCGACCGAGTCGGTGACCGTCACCGTCGTGGCGTCCTGCCGGGCGACCACCCGGCCGGCCTCGGCCAGGACCGCACCGGCCCTGCCCAGGGTGACGGCGACCTGCCGGTACCGGGCGGACAGCGCGATGGCGGCCTTCTCGGCGTCGGACTCCCCGGACAGCAACCGCGCCTCGTCGGCGTTGGGCATGAGCAGGTCCACGCCGGCGGTCTCGGCCAGGAACCGGTCGGTGCCGAACGCCTCGATGAATCCGGTGCTGGCGGGATCCAGGCTGACCGGTACGTTCCGGGAACGGGCCGACGCGATGACGTGCCCGGCCAGTTCCCGGCCGGGACCGGCGAACAACAGGTAGCCGGAGAGGTGGACGCGCCGGACGCCCGTCAGAAGGTCGTCGGACCAGTCCGCCAGTCCCAGGGCGGCGCCCGCACCGCGATCGGTGATCATCGCGCGTTCGCCGTCCGGCGAGATGACGGCGATGACGGTCGCGGTGGGCAACACGGGATCCGTCCGCAGCACCGGGCGGACACCGTGGCGGGTGAGCAGTTCGGTGTGCCAGGGCGCGTCCTCGTCACCACACCGCCCGAGGAGGGTCACGGCCGCGCCCCGGTGTCCCGCCCACGCGGCGGTGTTGGCGCCGGAACCACCGGGGGTGCGGCGGATGCGGGCGGCCGTGTCGGTGGCGGCGGCCAGGGGCGTGTCGGGTACCGCGACGATGTCGGTGACGACGTCCCCGACGACCAGCAGCACGTCAGGCCGCCGCGAACGCGGTCGCGATTCCGGCGGCCAGTGCGACGTTGCCGCGTACCGCCGCGAGGTTGGCCTCCAGCGAGGCGCCGTCGGTGTGCTCGACGAGGTAGCCCAGCAGGAACGGCGTCACGGCCTGGCCGACGATTCCGGCCGACTCGGCGGCGGCGAGACCGTCGGCCAGCACCCGGTCGTGCAGGGCGGGGTCGAGCTGCGCCGCGGCGTCCACCGGGTTGGCGACGATGAGGGCGGTCTCCGGGCCGTCGGTGTCCCGCTGGGCGCGCATGACCGCCGCGACCCGCTCCGGGTCGTCGAGCCGCCAGTCGACCGGTTGGCCGGAGCCGGTGAGGTAGAAGCCGGGGAACTCGTCGGTGCGGTAACCGGCCACCGACACGTTCAGGGTCTCCAGGCGCTGCAGTGTGGCGGGTACGTCCAGGATGGACTTGACGCCGGCGCAGACCACGGTGATCCGGGTACGGCTCAGCAGGTTGAGGTCGGCGGACTCGTCCTGTTCGGTGGTCCAGCCCCGGTGGACTCCTCCCAGACCGCCGGTGGCGAACACCCCGATCCCCGCCGCCGCGGCCAGATGCGCGGTGCCCGAGACCGTGGTGGCGCCCGAGGCGCCGGTCGCCACCGCCAGCGGGAGGTCGCGGTACCCGAACTTACGCAGCGACTCGTCCTCGGCGATCCGGGCCAGTTGTTCCGGGGTGAGGCCCACGTGGGGCACGCCGTCGAGGACCGCGATGGTGGCCGGGACGACGCCGCGCTCCCGCAGGATCGACTCGAACTCCACCGCCACCCGGTGGTTGCGGGGCCTGGGGAGGCCGTGCGAGATGATCGTCGACTCCAACGCCACCACGGGCGCGCCCGTCGACAACGCGGTGGACACCTCTTCGGACAGCTTCAGCCGCGGCACCGTTTCTCCCTCGTTCGGCGGTGAGACGGCTGCGACCCTACCCGCAGGGCCGTGACCACCCCGCCCGGCGGCGGTCCCGTGAGACGGGGATCGCCCGATCGGGTGTTCGGCCGGACGATTCACGGCCGAACCGGCGAGTGACAGTGCCGGGGCCGCGGTCGTAGCATCGCCTTCGCCCGGCACGCCCCCGCACCGGTTTGGATCGCATCATGCTCGACATCACCGTCGCCGTAGCCGTCGCCAGTCTCGTCGTGCTGGCCTTCCCGCTCCTGCACCACCGGTTGGCGGCGGTGCCGGCTCCGCCGTCCGGCGACTGCCCGGCCGGTTCCGGGGGCTGCCGTCACACGATGGCGGTGACGGTCACCGTGCGTCGGCCGCGTGACGGCGTGGCCGTCAGCCACCGGGTGTGCGACTGCGGCGCGATCCGGCTGGCCGTGGCGGTCGGGCTGCCGTCGGTGTTCGGAGGCGGTCAGCCCGTCGCGGGGGCCGGTGCCGTATCGTTCGGCGGTGGCCGATCAGATCGTTGACATCTACACCGACGGCGCCTGCAGCGGGAATCCCGGCCCGGGAGGCTGGGGTGCGCTGCTGCGTTACGGCGCGCACGAGCGGGAAATGTGCGGCGGGTCCGCCGACGACACCACGAACAACCGGATGGAGTTGACGGCACCGGCGGAGGCGCTGGAGAGCCTGACCAGGCCGTGCGTGGTGCGGTTGCACACCGACAGCACCTACGTCAAGAACGGCATCACGTCCTGGGTGCCGCGCTGGAAGCGCAACGGCTGGATGACCTCGGATCGCAAGCCGGTCAAGAACGTCGACCTGTGGCAGCGGTTGGACGCGGCGATCGCCCGCCACCGGGTGGAGTGGCTGTGGGTCAAGGGCCATTCGGGACACGCCGAGAACGAGCGGGCCGACCGGTTGGCGGCGCGCGGCATGGCCGAGGCACTGTCGGCCACGGTCGAGTGAGCGCCGGGCCGTCACCGTCGTGACCGACGCATCAGCACGGTGACGAGGACGGCCAGCGCCACCACCAGGACGGCACCCGTGGCGGCGGCGGTGGTGACGCCGGAGGTGTAGGCGGCGAAGGCCGCGTCGCGGAGGGTGTCGGCGGCGCGGCCGGGCAGTGTCTCGGCGGTGGCGACGGCCTCGGCGACCGTGCCGGCTCCGTCGTGGCCGGTCATCCGTCCGGTGTAGACGCCGGTGGCGACGGTGCCGAGTACCGCGATCCCCAGCGCGGCCCCGAGTTCGGTGCTGGTCTCCGACACTCCGGACGCGGCACCGGCGCGGTCGGCGGGCGCGGAGGTGAGGACGACCGAGTTCGCGACCGTCCCGGTGACTCCGATGCCGACCGCCAGCAGGGTGTAACCGGCGACGAGCCGCCACACCGGCGCCTCCGGCGTGATGGTGGCGATGGCGGCGAAGCCGAGCGCCGCGATCACCATGCCCGCCGGAACCGGCACGGCGGCGGGGAGCCGGTCGGTGACGGCTCCGGCGGCCACCGCTCCCAGTATCGTCCCGGCGAACGTGGGCAGCGCCCACAGCGCGGCCTCCAACGGGGTGGCGCCGTGGACGGTCTGCATGAACGTGAACGCGAGCAGGCCGAGTCCGGCGGTCGCGAAGGACACGACCGCGTTGGCGGTCACCGCGCCGCCGAACGCCGGGTCACGGAATAGCGACATGTCGATGAGCGGATGGGCGGCGCGACGTTGCCGCAGGACGAAGCCCGTCAGCCCCGCGGCACCGGCCAGCAGGGCTCCGACGGCCACCGTCCCGAAACCGTCGGTGGCGAGGTGTTTCATTCCGTACACCACACCCAGTACTCCCGCGAGTGACAGTGCCGCGCCCGCGAGGTCGAAGCGGGCCCGGCCGGTCGCGCGGGCCTCGGGGACGGTCAGCGGAGCGGCGACGAGCAGCAGGACCATGACGGGAACGTTCACGAGGAAGACCGCCCCCCACCAGAAGTGGGCCAGCAACAAACCGCCGACGATCGGGCCGGCGACGGCCCCGCCGCTGAACGCGATCGTCCACGCGCCTATCGCGACGCGGCGCTGGGCGTCGTCCCGGAACATCTCGCGGATCAACGCGAAGGTGGCCGGCGCGAGGGTCGCACCGCCGAGGCCGAGCAGCGCGCGGGCGGCGATGAGGGTGGCGGGTTCGGTCGCCAGCGACGTCAGGAGGGAGGCCGCGCCGAACACGGCGGCACCGATGAGGAGCAGTCGGCGGCGACCGATCCGGTCACCGAGCGATCCCATGGTGACGAGCATTCCCGCCAACACGAATCCGTAGACGTCCATCATCCACAGCCACTGCGTCGCGGTGGGTTGGAGCGCCTGTGTGATGGCGGGGCCCGCCACGAACAACACCGACAGGTCCATGGAGATCAGCAGCGCGGGCAGGAGCAGGACGACCAGCCCCAGCCAGGTCTTACCGGTGGCGCGTACGCCTTCGTCGACACGGGTCATGGAGCGATCATACGTACGTACAGATTAAACCGCAAACGTACGTGCGTACGGATACGCTAGGCTTCCGCCATGGGACAGCGTGACGATCTGCTCGCAGGAGCCAAGAAGTGCCTGGTGGAGAAGGGATACAGCCGCACCACGGCCCGCGACGTCGCGGCCGTCTCCGGCGCGAACCTCGCCTCGATCGGCTATCACTTCGGCTCGAAGGACAACCTCATGAGCCTCGCCACACTCGAACTGGTCAGCGAGTGGGGTGACACCATCGAGGCCGCGGTCCACGCCGCCCGCGCGGCCGACCCCGCCGCCAGGCTCGAACGGCTGCTGGACACACTGTTCGCCGACGTCCGCGCCGACCGCTCACTCCAGGTGGCCAGCATCCAGGCGTACGCGCAGGCGTTGTTCGTGCCCGACATCCGGGACAGGCTCGCCCGCGACGTCGGGATCGGGCGGCGGGAACTGGCCGCCATGGCCCTGGGTGTGGAACCCGATCGGGTCGACGAGGAGACCGCACGCGGACTCGGCGCCACACTGCACGCCATGATCGTCGGGTTCGTCGTACAGGCGTTGCTGGACCCGGACTCCGCACCGACCGGCGCCGAGGTGGTCGGCGCGCTGCGCGCGGTGACACGGGACGCGCCCACGGCCGGGTAGCCGGCTGCGCCCCCGTGGCACTTGGTCCCCACCCCGCCGCACTTGGTCCCCGCCGGGCCGTGCTTGGTCCCCACCCCGTCCCGCTTGGTCCCCGCCCGGTCTGCCCGGAGCCGCCGCCGGGCGGGTCGCGCCGCCGGTTAACGCGCCGAGGGGCCGGGTAACCAGGGGGTCTGATCGGCCGTCCCGACACCGGCCGGTCGCACGGTGCACCCCCGACCGGAGAGGACCGGGTGATGAAGAAGAACATCTTCGTTCTGGGCATGACGGACGTACAGCGCGGCGAACTGGAGACGGTGCGCCGCGCGTCCGAGTACGCGTTCCACAACCTGCTGGACTACGAGTCGGTGGTGCGGGACCCCGAGATCGACTTCCCCGCCCTGCTGGAGCGCGGCCGGGAGGAACTGCGGCGGTTCGACGGTCCCGTCGACGCGATCATCGCCCACTGGGACTTCCCCGCCAGCATCCTGGGCCCGCTGCTGGCCGCCGAACACGGCGTTCCGGCACCGTCGCTGGCGAGCCTGCTGAAATGCGAGCACAAGTACTGGAGCCGGCTGGAACAGCGCGCCGTGATCCCCGAGTGCGTCCCGAGGTTCGCCGCCTTCGACCCGTTCGACGACGACGCCTTGTCCAAACTGGACGTGGACTTCCCGTTCTGGGTGAAACCGGTGAAGTCCCACTCGTCGAACCTGGGCTTCGAGATCCACGACGCCGCGCAGTTCGAGGCGGCGATCGGCGAGATCCGTGATGAGATCACGCAGGTCGGCGACGCGTTCAACGACGTGCTGGCCATGGCCGACCTTCCGGCGGAGCTGCGCGACGTCGACGGCAACACCTGTCTCGCCGAACAGTTCGTCACGGGCATCCAGGTGGCGCCGGAGGGCAGCGTCTTCCGCGGCGACTTCGCGGTGCACGGCGTGATCGACATGCACAAGGACGCCGACGGCACCAGTTTCGCCCGGCTCGACTACCCCGCGGACAGCGTGCCGGAATCGGTGCAGCGACGCATGATCGACACCACCGAACGGTTCCTGCGCCACGTGGGTTTCGACAACGGCTGTTTCAACGCCGAGTACATGTGGGACGAGAAGACCGACAAGCTGTGGATCATCGAGGTCAACACCCGCATCTCGCAGTCCCACAGCGACCTGTTCGCGAAGGTGGACGGTGTGTCCAACCACGAGGTCGCCATCGACGTCGCGCTGGGCGAGCACCCGTCCATGCCGCACCGCAAGGGCGACTTCGCGGTCGCCTCGCAGTGCATGGTGTTCCACGACCGGGACGCGGTGGTCACTCGGATCCCCGACGAGGACGACCGCCGCCGCATCCGCGACATGGACGGCGAGACCACGGTGACCGTGCAGGTCGCCGAGGGCAACCGGCTGTCCGACCTCCCCCACCAGGACAGTTACCGCTACATCCTGGGCAAGCTCTACATCGGAGCCGACGACCGGGAACAGCTCGTGAGACGTTACGACCGGATCCGGGCCGAGCTGCCCTTCGAATTCGCCCCGGTCGAGGAGGGGGAGGCCGCATGAGGACGGTGACGGAGTTCCCGCACGAGGTCCGGGTGGTGGAGAACCGGTTCATCCCGATGCGCGACGGGGCGCGCCTCGCCGCCCGCATCTGGTTGCCGGTGGACGCCGAGGACTCCCCGGTGCCCGCGGTCCTGGAGTACATCCCGTACCGGAAACGCGACGCCACCCGTGGCCGCGACTCCGTGAACCACCCGTACATCGCCGGGCACGGGTACGCGAGCGTGCGGGTCGACATGCGCGGCAGCGGCGACTCCGACGGCGTCCTGGTGGACGAGTACCGGCCGCAGGAACACGAGGACGCCGAGGACGTCATCGCCTGGCTGGCCGCGCAACCGTGGTGCGACGGCAACGTGGGGATGATGGGCATCTCGTGGGGCGGGTTCAACAGCCTCCAGGTGGCCGCCCGCCGGCCGCCCGCGCTCAAGGCGATCATCAGCGCCTCCGCCACCGACGACCTCTACGTCGACAACATGCACTACATGGGCGGCTGCCTGCTCGCCGACAACCTGTCGGAGGCGACGGTGATGTTCGCCTTCAACTCGCTGCCGCCGGATCCGGAGATCGTCGGGGACCGCTGGCGGGAGATGTGGCGGGAACGGCTGGAGGGCAGCGGTCTGTGGCTGGAGACCTGGTTGAGCCATCAACGCCGTGACGACTACTGGAAGCCGGCGTCGGTGTGTGAGGACTACTCCGCCGTCCGGATCCCCGTGATGGCGGTCGGCGGCTGGGCGGACGGCTACACCAACGCCGTGTTCCGGTTGATGCGTCACCTGGACGTGCCCCGCAAGGGGCTGATAGGGCCGTGGGGGCACAAGTACCCGCACACCGGCGTGCCCGGTCCCGCGATCGGTTTCCTCCAGGAGGTGGTCCGGTGGTGGGACCACTGGCTGAAGGGCCGGGACACCGGGATCATGGACGAGCCGATGCTGCGGGCGTGGATGCAGGACAGCATCTCGCCCGAGCCGTCCTATGAGGACCGGCCGGGTCGCTGGGTCGCCGAGGACCGATGGCCCTCACCGGACATCGAGACCCGGGTGTACCGGCTGTGGCGGCACGGGATCGAACAGACCGAGGCCTCCGACGCACCGGGCGGCACCGACGTGACGTTGCAGTCGCCGTTGAGCGTCGGGATGTTCGCCGGCAAGTGGGCGTCCTACGCGGCCACCCCCGACCTGCCGTTCGACCAGCGCGAGGAGGACGGCGGCGCACTGGTCTACGAGACCGAGCCACTCCGGGAACCCATGGAGCTGTTCGGGATGCCCGCGGTGTCGTTCGAGGTCGCCTCGGACAAGCCGGTCGCGATGCTCGCGGTGCGGCTTTCCGACGTGGCACCCAACGGCGAGGCCACCCGCTTCACCTACGGACTGCTCAACCTGACGCACCGGAACGGCAGCGAACACCCCGAACCGCTCGAACCCGGGCGGCGGTACCCGGTGACCGTGCAGATGAACGCGATCGCCCAGTCGATCCCGGCCGGACACCGGCTGCGGCTGTCGGTGTCCACCTCGTACTGGCCGCTGGCCTGGCCGTCACCCGAGGCGACGACACTGACGTTCACGGCCGGCGCCAGCACACTGTCGCTGCCCATCCGGCCGCCCAAGGAGTCCGACGCCCGGTTGCGGCCGTTCGGCGAGCCCGAGGGCGCCCCCGAGCTGGAGACGACGCGCCTCGAACCCGGAAGGCACCACTGGCGGGTCACCCGTGACCTCGCCACCAACGTCTCCACACTCGAAGTCGCCAACGACCAGGGCAGCTTCCGCATCGACGAGACCGACACCGTGATGCGGCGCGCCACCCACGAGTGGTACAGCTTCCGGTGGAACGACGTCAACTCGGTACGGGGCGAGACCCGCACGATCCGCCGCTTCGAACGCGACGACTGGCGCGTCGAGGTGGTGACCCGCACCGTGTTGACCTCCACACCCGAGGACTTCATGGTCAACGCGCAGTTGGACGCCTACGAACTCGACGCCGACCGGGGCGACCCCCGGATCCACTCGCAGAACTGGCGGCGCACCATCCCCCGCGATCTGGTCTGAACCGCCGCCGTCCCCTCGCGTGGTGCCGCTGCGCGAGGGGACGGCGGGCGCGGTCAGCCTCAGGAACGCGGCGTCAGTTCGCGCAGCGGCCCGTTCAGTTCACTCTGGAAGAAGTCGATGAACCCTGCCGGATCGGGCCCCGCGTTCATGAGCACGATGTGGTCGTATCCGGCGTCCACGTACTCCTGCACGGCCGCGATGTACCGCTGCGGGTCGGGGCCGCACGCCAGCTTCTCGCGGATGTCGTCCTCCCGGACGGTCGCCGCGGCGGCCTCGAAGTTCACCGGGTTGGGCAGTTCCGCCATGACCTTCCAGCCCGTGACCGCCCACCGGGTGGTCTCCCAGGCCGCCCGCACCGCCGTCTGCTCGTCGGGCGCCCAGGCCACGGCCACCTCCGCGTACCTGGGGCCGTTCCCGCCCGCCTCGCGATAGTGCGCGACGAGGTCGGCGCGCGGCTCGGTGGTGAACAGTCCGTCGCCGAGTTCACCGGCGATGCGGGCCGCGCGGGCGCCGCCCGCCGCGACGGCGATCAGCGGCGGCGTCTCGGGGAGGTCGAAGACGCGCGCGTCCTCCAGTTTCAGGTGTGTGCCCCGATAGGACCGGTAGCCGCCGCGCCACAACAGCCGGATGATCTCCAGCGCCTCCCGGAACAGCTCGTGGCGTTCCTCCACGGCCGGGAAGCCCTGCCCCACCACGTGTTCGTTGAGCCGTTCCCCGGATCCCAGGCCGAGCACGAACCGGCCTCCGCTGACCAGCCCGAGGGTGGCGGCGGCCTGCGCGATGATCGCGGGGTGGTAGCGGACGGTCGGGCAGGTGACGCCGGTCGCCAGCCCCAGCCGTTCGGTCTTGACCGCGATGGCGCCCAACACCGTCCACGCGAACGGGGAATGCCCCTGGACGTCCAGCCAGGGGTGGTAGTGGTCGCTCATCTCGGCGAAGTCGAAGCCGGCCCGTTCGGCGCGGACCGCCTGGTCGATGAGGTCGGCCGGGCCGAACGCCTCGGCCGCCAGTTTGTAGCCCAGTCGCATGGTGTGCCTTTCGTCGGGTTCTCGCCGCTTCTCCCCGGGGGCTCTCGGCTCACGTTACGCGGCGGGTGTCGGCGTCACCGCCGTTTCCGGGTTCCACGGCCGAGGGGAGCGGCGGAGTCGTACCGGCCCGTTAGCCTGGGCCGATGACCGTTCCGCCCCCGTCACCGCGGTCCCTGTTCGGGTCGGCGACGGGGATGCTCGCCCTCGCGTTGCTGGGTGTCGAGGCGTTGGCGGGTGTCCAGTCGGCGATCGTGGCCGTCACGACGCCCCTGATGGCCGCCGAGTTGCACGGTCAACGCCTGTACGGCGTGGTGACGGCGGCGCCGCAGGTGGCGATGTTCCTGACCATGCCGTTGGGGACGTATCTGCTGGGGCGTTTCCCGGCGGGGCGGCTGCTCGGCTGGTTCACCGCGGTGACGGTGGCCGGGGCGGTGACATCGGCGGTGGCCGCGCATGTCGCGGTGTTCATCGGGGGCAGGTTCGTGACGGGCCTGGCCGCCGGTGCGCTGGCCACCGTGTCGATGGGTGCGCTGGTGACGGCACTGCCCCGGGCGTGGCGTCAGTTGGTGCTGGCCGGTTTCTCCGCGATGTGGCTGGTCACGTCGATCGTGGGGCCGGTGTACGCGGCGTGGGTCTCCGAGGCGTTGGGCTGGCGTTGGGCGCTGGTCCTCTACCTCCCGCTGTTGTTGCTGGCCCGGTGGGGTGTGGCCAGACGGCTGCCGGCCGAGCCGCCCGACGCGCGCCGCCGCTGGGACGTCCACTCCGGACTGCTGTTGGCGGTCGGGGTGGGGCTGCTGTCCACGATGGCGACGGCACCCGGTGGAGTGGTGGCGGCAGGGTGCGCGGTGGCGGGTCTCCTGGTGACCGGCCTGGCGGCGGTACGCCTGCTGCCGGCGGGGACGGCACGGTTGCGCCGGGGCAGGCCGAGCGCGGTGGCGCTGCTGTTCCTGTTGTCCACGGTGTACTTCGGCGCGCAGTCGATCACGGCGATCGTGGGGCACGACGTGCTGCGGTTCGACGCCGGGCGGATCGGGGTGCTGCTGGGCGTGGGGAGCCTGGGTTGGGCCGTCGCGGGCCTGGTGACCGGCCGGTTCCCCGCGCGGAGTCGCCGGGTCTTCCTGACGAGGACGTGGCTGTCGGCCGCGTTGTTGTGCGCGGGCCTGTCCCTGACGGCGGCGGCGACCGCCGGACTGGTGCCCTCGGGGCTCGGTTGGTACGCGGCGGGTTGGGCCGCCGCCGGTGTCGGGATGGGGACGGCGTATCTCGACGCGATCAACCAGATCGTGGAACCGCGCGAAGACGGGGTGACCCCGGTGGGCGCGGCGGGTGCCGCGGTGATCGGCGAGGCGGTGGCGACGGCCGTCGCCGGGACCGTGTCGGCCGGTGCGGTCGCGGCCCTGGTCACGCAGGGAGCGGCCCAGACCGTGGTGGCGGTCCCGTTGTGGGCGGCGGCCGCGGTCGCCCTGCTGTTGCCGCCGGTGGCGGCGCGAATCCGGAACTGAGCGACCCCGGTACTTGCCGGGCGCCGATTCGGGTGCTAAGTTATTCTCAGAACGAGATTTTCTCTAACTGAGAAGAATGGAGGTGTCGGCGGTGCCCGACCCGGAGGAGACCTTCCTCGCCGAGTACGACCCGGCGGCCTTCCCGCCGGTCGCGGTGACCGTGGACGTCGTGGCGCTGACGATGCGCGAGGGCGTCCCCGTGGCACTGCTGATCCGACGCGGGGTCCCACCGTTCCAGGGCGCGTGGGCGCTGCCGGGCGGTTTCGTACACGCCGACGAGGACCTGGCCACCGCCGCGCTGCGAGAACTCGGCGAGGAGACCCGGCTCCCCTCGGACGTCCACATCGAACAGTTGGGTGGCTACGGCTCCCCCACCCGCGACCCCCGGATGCGCGTGGTGTCGATCGCCTACCTGCTGCTGGCCGCCGACCTGCCCGACCCCCGCCCCGGCACCGACGCGGCCGAGGCCGCCTGGGTGCCGCTGCGGGAACTGGGCTTCGGCACGGGCGGACCGACACCCCGCCCACTGGCCTTCGACCACGCGGCGATCCTCGCCGACGGCGTGGAACGCGCCCGCTCCAAACTGGAGTACACCGCGCTGGCGACCGCGTTCCTGCCCGCCGAGTTCACCATGGCAGGGCTCCGCGAGGTGTACGAGGCACTGTGGAACGTTCCGCTGCACGCGGCGAACTTCCACCGGAAGGTCCTGTCGGTTCCCGGTTTCGTCGTCGACACCGGCCGGTTGACCGCCCAGGGCGGCGGCCGGGGCGGCCGGCGCGCCCGGCTCTACCGCGCGGGGGACGCGACGTCACTGCACCCCGCCCTACTGCGACCGGCCGGTGAGGAGTCATGACCGACCGGGACTTCCAGGAGGCGGTCGCGCTCGTCGACACCGCGAGCGGACCGGAACAGTTGTTCGGCGCACCGGGACGACACGGCGCGACCACCCCCGAGGCGGAACGGCGCTACCGGCGGCTCGCCGCACGAGTACACCCCGACCGTGCTCCCGAATCACGCGCCGCCGACGCCCACCGGGCTTTCACCCGGCTGGAGTCACTGTGGCGGCGGTACCGGGGCGACGACACCGGCCCGGTGTTCCGGTCCGGCGGCGACCGGTACCGGATCGGCCGCCCCCACACCACCGGCGACGTGGCGAACCTCTACGGGACGCGCCGCGACGACGGCGACCGGGGCGCGGTGCTCAAACTCGCCAGGCACCCGGCCGACAACGACCTGATCCGCGGCGAGGCCGCGGCCCTGGAACGGCTGGCCGAGCGGGGAGACCCGGCGTTCTCCGCCTACGTCCCCCGGCTGCGGGGAGTGGTCCGTCACCGCGACACCGACGGCGCCGAACGGCACGGGAACCTGCTTCCGCTCCTCACCGGCTTCCACGACCTCACCGAGGTAGCCGCCGCCTACCCAGGCGGCGTCGATCCCCGCGACGCCGCCTGGATGTGGCGCCGCCTGCTCGTGGGGCTCGGCCACGCTCACCGGGCGGGCGTCGTACACGGCGCGGTACTGCCCGAACACGTGATGATCCACCCCGAACTGCACGGTGTGATCATCGTCGACTGGTGCTACGCCGCGCTCGACGGTGCCGCCGTACCGGCGATGGTCGCGCGCTACACCGACTGGTATCCGGTGGAGGTACCTGGCCGCCGCCCCGCCGGCCCCTTCACCGACATCCACCTCGCCACCCGGACGATGGCCCGGCTCATCGGAGACCGGATGCCCGACCCGATGCGCGACTTCGTGCGGGGCTGCACCCAGACCACCCCGGCCGCCCGGCCCGACGACGCGTGGCGGCTGCTCACCGAGTTCGACGACCTGCTGGCACGGCTGTACGGGCCGCGCCGGTTCCGGCCGTTCCACCTGCCCACCGACCCCCGATGACACGACAGGAGACCTGACATGGGAAGCGGACGCTGGTCCACCGACGTCTACACCGCCGCCGCGAGCTACCGCGCCAAGACCGGCGCGAGTGCCTTCGCCTACACCGACGACATGCGGCACGTCCCCCGCGCCGACTGGAAGGTCCACGACAGCCTGAACCCCAAAAGCGTGACCGTCCGGGAGAGCCGCGACAGCGACGAACACCCGACGTCCCAGGCCATCTCGGTCCTGTTCGACGTGACCGGATCGATGGGCAGCGTGCCGCGGATCCTTCAGGAGAAACTGCCCGGACTGTTCGGCCTGCTGCTGCGCAAGGGATACGTCGCACACCCGCAGATCATGTTCGGCGGAGTCGGCGACGCCACCTGCGACCGGGCACCGCTCCAGGTCGGACAGTTCGAGTCGGACAACCGCATGGACGACGACCTCGGGAACATCCTGCTGGAGGGCGGCGGCGGCGGTCAGATGACCGAGTCCTACGAACTGGCGATGTACTTCATGGCCCGGCACACCTCGATGGACTGCCTGGAGAAGCGGGGCCGCCGCGGTTACCTGTTCCTCATCGGCGACGAGCTGGCGTACGGCAAGGTCAAGGCAGCCGAGATCCGGGACGTGATCGGTGACGACGTCCGCGAGGACATCCCGCTGACCCAGATCGTCAGCGAGCTGCAACGCGCCTTCGAGGTGTACTACATCATCCCGGAGGGCGCCTACCACGCCCGTGACCCGAAGTTGATCGAGTTCTGGCGGTCCCTGTTCGGACAGAACGTGATCCTGCTCGACGACCTGTCGGCCGCGTGCGAGACGATCGCGGTGACGATCGGACTCGCCGAGCAGGCCATCGACCTCGACACCGGCCTCGCCGACCTCACCGACGTCGGCTACGACTCGGCGGACGTGGTCGGCAAGGCGCTGGCACCGCTGGCGGCGGCCCGGGTCTCCACCGGCGACGGCGAACTCACCGGTGGACTGGAAGGCGACATGTCGGCACCGAGCGGGAACACCCGGCTGTGAACGGCGACTCGCACGTCATCGTGGTGGACCTGGGTTTCGGCGACGCCGGGAAGGGGACCGTCGTGGACTGGCTGTGCGCGATGCGCGGCCACCGGACGGTCATCCGGTACAACGGCGGAGCCCAGGCCGCCCACAACGTGGTGACGCCCGACGGCACCCACCACACGTTCGCGCAGTTCGGTGCGGGAAGCCTCGTCCCGGGAGTCCACACGCACCTGTCCGACCGGATGCTGGTCGACCCGCTCGCGCTGGCCACCGAGGCGGACCACCTGGCGTCGTGCGGTGTCGCGGATCCGTGGCGGCGACTCACGGTCGACGAACGCGCGCTCATCACCACGCCCTGGCACCGGGCCGCCAACCGGGCACGGGAACTCGCCCGGGGGCGGGACCGCCACGGGTCCTGCGGGATGGGGATCGGTGAGACCGCCCGGTACGCGCTGCGGTACCCGCAGGACGCGCCGACCGTCGGTGACTGCCGCGCCCCGGCCCGGCTGCGCCGGAAGCTGGCGGCATTGGCCGGGCGGCTCCCCCACGACCCGGCCACACCGGTTCCCGAGGTCGACCGGGTCGCGGCGGTCCTGGCCGACTTCGCCGCCACCGTGCGCATAGTGGACGGTTCCCATGTGAGCGGGCTGCTCGCGGACGGACCGGCGGTGTTCGAAGGCGCGCAGGGGGTCCTGCTCGACGAGTGGCACGGCTTCCACCCGTACACGACCTGGTCCACCACGACCACCGCCAACGCCTCGGCGATCCTGGCGGAGTCGGGCGGCGGCGCGACGGCGTTCCGGCTCGGGGTGTTGCGCGCCTACACCACCCGGCACGGCCCCGGCCCGCTGGTGACGGAGGACCCGGAGCTGTCGACGCGACTTCCTGAGCCGCACAACTCGACCGGACGCTGGCAGGGCGCCTTCCGGGCGGGACACTTCGACGCGGTCGCGCACCGCTACGCGCTCGCGGTGACCGGTGGCGTGGACGCGCTCGCGGTGACCCACCTCGACACCGTCGCCGACTCGCCGGTCCGGATGTGCGACACCTACCGGATGCCGGACGGGAGCACCCTCACCGACCTGGTGCCGGGCGACCGCGACCTCGAGCGGCAGCGGCGCCTCACCGCGCGGCTGTCCACCGCGCGGCCGGTGCTGCGCGACCCCCTCTCCGGTGACCGGGCCGCCGAGGTGTCGGCGGCGCTGGGGGTGCCGGTGGCCCTGACGTCGCACGGTCCCGGCCGGCTCGCCAAACGGGTCGTCTCGACCGTCACCGCGCCAGCGGATTCCGCAACCGGGACAGTTCCCGTGTGATCTCGCGGGCCGTGGGACTCCCCGCGCCGTACCACCGGTCGTAGGCGGCGGCGGATTCGGCGAGCAGTTCCACGGCCCGTTCGGTGTCGCCGGACCAGGCGAGCCGGAAACCGTACTCGACGCGCGCGTTGACGGTGATCTGGTTGTCGGGCCCCAGGGTCCGTTCGGCGTCCGCCGACACCGACTCGTACTCCCGCAGCGAACAGGCCGGATCGCCCGCACGCCAGTGCGCGGCGGCCAGGTCCAGGCGCATCGCCAGGGTCGCCGGGTCGTCGTCACCGCGCAGCCTGCGCTGGTCCGCCAGCACCCCGGTCAGTTCCGATATCGCGGCTGCGGTGTCACCGGCCAGGCCGCGCCACTCCGCGAGTTTGGCGCGCCCGGCGAACACCTCCGCCGAATCCGGACCGTGCACGCGCGTCACGGCGGGCAGGTAGTCGGCGGTCAGCTCGACGGCGCGGGCGTGGTCGCCGGAGTCGGCGATCAACTGGATCGTCAGCCCGTACGCCGCCAGCGTGACCGGGTGCCGTACACCGAGGACCCGCAGGTCGTCGTTGACCAGCCGGATCGAGTCCTCCAACGCCCCGGACACGTCACCCGCCTCCCTGCGCCAGAACACCAGGCCGCCCCGCAGCGTCAGCACGTCGACGTGATCGGGACCCTGCAGCCGGTTCCTGGCGGACAGGACGTCGGTGAGCAGCCGGATCGCGGTGTCCGGGTTCCCGACCCCGCTCAACCACGCCGCGTTCTCCTTGACGGCGAGGGTGAGCAGGTGGTCGGGGCCCAGTATCCGTTCCACGTCGGCCGGCAACGACGCCGCCTCCTCACCGGCCCGCCGGAAGTCACGACGCCGGATCCACAGGTGGGTACGGTTTCCCCGGATCAGCAGTGTCAACAGGTGCTCGGCACCCAGCACCCGTTCCGCGTCGGCCAACACCGCGTCGAACTCCGCGACCGCCGTCGCGTCACCCAACCCGGCCGCCACCCTGGCCAGCTCCCCCCTGGTGCGCAGGGTCGCCTCGGCGTCGGCACCGAGGACGGCGCGTTGCCGGGTGAGGAGCCCGGTGAGTTCCCGGCGCGCGGTGTCCAGTTCGCCCGCGTTCTCGTGCGCGGCCGCCAGTCGCAGTCGCGCGCGCCAGGTGTCGGGATGGTCGGCGCCCTGGACGCGCCGGCACTGCGCCACCACGTCGCGGTAGAACGCCACCGCCACGTCGGACCCGCCGGCCTCGAACCGCCTCCCCAGCCGGAACACGACCGGGTGGACCCCGGCCGGTGCGTCGGTGCCGTCGCGGGCACGGTGTAGGACGTCGCCGACACCGCTGTAGAGGGCCACCGCGTTGTTCTGCCACGCGAAGGTGTGCTGGTCGGTGACGCACAGGTCGGGCCACACCGCCATGAGCGCGTCCGCCGCCAGGTGCGCCAGGGCGTGGAGTCGTTCCCCGGCGAGCCGTTCCCGTACCGCCCGGCCGACCAGCGCGTGCAGCCGGACCCGTGCGTCGCCGACCTCCGCGAGGTGGAAGCGGCGCAGGTTGTGCAGGGCGTCCACGACGTCGGCGCCGGAGACGCCGCCGCACGCGGCCCGCACCGGCGCCGAGGTGAGGACCGAGACGGGTATGCCGTGTTCGTACAGCAGCGACGCCAGGTCGAGGAGTTCACCGGCCAGTCCGGCCGGGCGGAGCCGGTCGGCCGCCTCTATCGACAGCGACCAGGTGGCGGCGACCGTGGTCGGGTAGTCGTCGGGCAGCGAGTCGCGGTCGGGGAACAGGTCCGGGAGCCGGCGGCGGTGGTCGTGGAACCGGGCCCGGTACGCCGCGCAGTCGAGGTCCAGGTCGCGCAGGTACGCGGACACGTGCGACAACGCCAGCGGCAGGTATCCGAGGTCTTCGGCGAGTTCGGCCGCCTCGGTGAGCTGGTCGGCCGCGAGCCGCCGCGCCAGGAAGGCCCGCGCTCCGGCGACGCTGAACATGCCCACCGGCAGGAGCCGCCGGCCACCGCCGCCGAAGGCGGCGTCGGTGCGCCGGGTGGTCACCACGGTCATGCCGGCCGGTGCCGTGGGCGGCCACAGTCCACTGAGGCCGGCCGGGCTGCCGACGTCGTCCAGTACCACCAGCCAACGGCGTGACGTGGTGGTGAGCCAGTTGCGGAACCGGGCGGCGGCGGCCGCGGTGTCGGGTTCGTTCTCGCCGGACACCGCGGCGTAGGCCCGGGCGTACTCGGCCGACACGGTGTCGCGGTCGGCGTCGGTGACCCACACCAGCAGGTCGAGCCCGTCACGCCACCGCCGTTCGGCGTAGCGGGCCGCCGACTGGGTCTTGCCGACCCCGCCCATGCCGGTCAGTACGGCGCAGCCCTCGGCGGCGGCGAGCAGGTCGTCGGTGTCCCGGGACTGCCAGCCGTCCGCCACCACGGGGGTGACCCCGATCCGCAGCGGCCAGTCGGGTTCCGGTCGGACGACGTGGTAGTGGTTGTGCTGGTGGTTTCCGCTGCCGAACTGACCACCGTGGACGTGAACGGCATTCGGCCGGTCCATGATGACCCCCGCCGGTTCGAGTGGTGGGAAGGGCGACCGGGCGCATGCGGCGACCGGAAGGTCGGAGTCGTCCGATCACTCAAGGTGACGATCCGTCCAGTCTATCCGCTGAGGGCGGTCCGGTTCACGATGTACCGCAACGACACCATGTCGCCCAGTGCGCGGCACTCCACCAGCCGCAGCGGACTGTCCGGGCCGTACGGGAAGTCGCCGGTGCCGGGAAACCGGGGCGCCTCGGGATCTCCGATGAGGAACGGCGCCACCGAGAGGCGCAACTCGTCGACGAGCCCGGCCGCCAGCAGTTGCCGGTGCACCGAGGCACCGCCCTCCACCATCAGGCGCGCGACACCCCTGGCCGCGAGGTCGGACAGGACCCCCGGCCATCCGGTGGCCCGCACCACGGTCGCCGCCTCGGCCACCCGGGCGGACACCGCGGCTTCGGGATCGGTGACGTAGACGAGTTTCCCGACGTCGCCGGCGGTGAAGAAGGCGGCGTCGGGGTCGAGGTCGCCCCGCCGGGACACGGTGACCTTCAGAGGCGACTCGGCCCGCCCCTCCGCCAGCCGCCGCGCCCGCGCCTCCGCCGACCGGACCAGCAGTCGTGGATCGTCGGCCCGGACCGTGCCCGCGCCGACGAGTACCGCGTCGGCCCTCGCCCGTTCGGCGTCGACCTCGGCGAAGTCGGCGGGATTCGACAACAGGAGCCGCCGGTCGGTCGTGTCGTCCAGGCAGCCGTCCAACGACGTCGCCGCCGACAGCAGTACGTACGGCCGGTTCACGTCACTCCTTCGAGAACGGGTGGCATCGGACTCCCCAGCCGACACCACCCGCACTCATCATGACCGGCCGGAGCCGTCACCCGCCAGCGACGCGCCTGTGATCTTCGTCGGCGTCCACGGCGGGCCGGCGGCCGATCCGCCGCCGACTCCCGCTGTGCCACCGGGGTTCCGGTGCCCGGGCCGGTCGGATCCCGGCGGGGCCGCCGGTTCAGTGGAACGAGTTGTGCTGGGTGTTCCCGTCCCCCACCTGCACGCCCTTGGCGTCGGAGAGGTCCAGCCGGTACTTCCCGGCCTGACCGGTCAGCGACAGGAGCCGGCGCGCCAACTCCACCGCCTCTTCGTCCACTGTGACTCCGGCGGCCCGGAGTCTTGTCTCCCAGACGCCGGGATCGGTCTCCTCCGCGGTCAGGATCTCACCGGACCGTTCTTCGTCCGCCACGCCGCCACCCAGCAACGCCTTCAACCGGTGGTAGGCGTCGACCACCACCGCCGACGCCGTCTCCGAGACACCCGCCACCAGACCGGATCCGATCGCGCCCGCTCCGGCGGCCAAGGCGGTGGAGATCAGTTCGAGTTCGGACATCGGCACCCCCCGGGCTCGTCCATCTTCAGTTCGGCCCGTCTCGATCCCCGCCCACGGCGACGGTGAGTCCGCGTCCCTACGCGCCGACCGGGACGGCCGCGGTGGGACGGTGGGTTCACTGACGAGCCCTGAGGCCAGGATACCCGCTGGCGGGCCGGATCCACTGACGTGAACCCGATCGAGGACGACGTTCCGAAACACGGGCGTCCTCTCCGAGTCGGTCACTCGGGCCGACGCTCCCACCCGATCCCACGCCGAGGCGTCAGGCGACATCGTCCGAACCGGTCAGGCGTCATCGGCCGGACCGGCGGGTCACACCGGACGGAACCTCATCGGCTGGGTCGCCGACTCCGAACAGTTCGCGGTGGCCACGACCTTTCCGTCGGTGAACTCGTAGTCCTCGTACACGTCCATGCACTGCTCGCCCACCGACTGCAGGCGCACGGTCCCGTCGGCGGCGGGCAGCAGCGTGAACCGCTGAAGCGGATCGGCCGGATCGCACTCGGCGGGGCCGTAGTAGTCGATGCCCGCCTCCTCGCCCTCCTGTGGACCGTCCACCCGCAGGCACGATCCGGCGAGGTCGGGGAGCCCGAAGCCGATCGTCACGGTCCCGTCGGTGCCGGTGGTCAGCGTCAACAACGCCGCGTCACCGTCACAGGCACCCCGGGCAAGTACCTGACGTTCGTACCCGTCGCCGCTGCCGGAGATCCGCAGGCACTCGTCGTCCGCCTGATGGATCTGGTAGGTGCCGTCCCCGGGCGGTGCCGGTGGCGCGGACTCGGTGACGTCCTCCGAAGGGGCGGGGTCGGTCTCCGAGGCGATCGTGGCGTCGTCGCCCTGGAAGGTCACCCACAACAGGGCACCCACCAGCACGACCGCGACCACCACGACGGCGACGATCACCGCCACACCACCGCGCGACGCGTCGAGTGCCGACCGGCTTCGCGCCCGGATCACCTCCGGTGTCGAGGGAGCGTCCTCTCCACGCCAGTTACCCGTCATCCTCAACCCTTCCCGTCGCGGCGGCACGTCTGGGGAGCACCACTCTGCCATTGCGGGCGGTGCCGACGACATCCGATGGACCGCAACCGAACGACCGGCCACCCTCGACACCCCGGTCCCGGCCGGCCGCGCCCGTGGACGCCGGCGTGCCACCGGTGGGCCGGTTGCGGTACCTCGGACGGACGACTGCCGCCATACCGTGGGAGGGTTTGCGCCGTTCAACGGCGGGGTACATGTCCCTTGTGGGGTCAAGCAGTCGGCCCTCCGGCCACTCGGCCTGCATGCACAGGGCCCGAGGCGGGTGGCCGAACAACGAAGGGGAGGAAACGCCACGGCCCGCCCGCCGGGCGGAATGACGAGACACGGCCGCCCGTGGTGCGGAACGACACCGGAACGGTCCACACGGGATCGACGCGTCGGCGCGCCCGCGCCGCCCGGTAGCGAGTCGTCTTCGTGGAACGGGGACCGGGACGGTGAACGGCGGCATGGGGGTGCCACAGGACGAGAGCGAACCGGATACGGTCGGCCGTGCGCCGACGGGCCGGTGACCACGTCGCCGTGAACGGCCCGATCAGGGGGTGCGGCCCAACAGGTCGCCACAGAACGAGGCCACCGCCCGGTTGACCACCGTGGGTTTCTCCCACGGCATGAAGTGACCGCAGCCGGGCACCCAGAACGGTCCCACCAGCCGTGGGAAGGCGATCGCGGCCCGTCGTTCGACGTGCGACGGCTCCCCCACGGTCACCTGGTCGGGGCCGATCAGCATCAGGGCGGGTTGCCGTACCGGCCGGTCGACCAGTTCCGGAGCCGACACCGGGCGGGTGCCCATGACGACCTCGTAGTCGGCGAACGACGCCCGCAACCGGTCGGCGTCCGCGTACGGGGCGGTCAACACCTCCAGGTCGGCCTCCGAGAAGGCGTCGGGCGGGCACCACATCCGGTGCCCGAAGAACTCGGCGATGTAGCGGCGCCGTTGCGCAGGGGTGGCCAGTTCGGCGACCAGTTCGTCGGCGTGCCGGCCCTGCCGCCGCTGGTAGTCGTAGACCGCCGGTTTGGGCGTGCCGGACGGGATGCCCGCCGCCGCGAACTCCTCCGGCAGGTCCGGCATGGAGTCGTCCAGGATCACCAGGCGGTCCACCCGGTCCGGGTACCGGTTGGCCATGTCGATGGCGATCATCGCGCCGAGGTCGTGTCCGGCCACCACGAAGCGGTCCCACCCGAACGCGTCGCACATCGCGATCAGGTCCCGGTTGAAGGCGGCGAAGTCGTAGAAGCCGTCGGGCGCGAAGTCGGAGTCGCCGTATCCGCGCAGGTCCGGGGCCGCCACGTCGAATCCGGCCTCGGCCAGCGGTCCGATGTTGTGGGACCAGATCAGGCCGGTGCAGGGAAAACCGTGAACCAGCAGCAGCGGCACGCCGCCGTCGCCCCGTCGTCGTACCGCGAGTCGGTGTCCGTCGGCCACGGTCACATGCCTGATCGGTGTGTCGGTCATACGTCATCTTGACCGCCGGATGCGACGGAATCCACCGCGACCGGCCACGGGGTGGTTGAGGTCTCCCCGGATCCGGAGGAACCTCACGTGACACGTCATCGTCGCCGCACCCCCGGCACCGGCACTCCCGCGAAATCACCGCCCGGCCGCGCGTTAGCGCGCCACGTCCCTGGGTAGCCGAGCACGGCAAACCCGCGACGCCATGGAGGCCGGATGTTCAACCCGTTGGACCACAGGGGCACACCGCTCGACAAGCAGGTACGCACGTTCCGGGAGCTCGACGTGGCCCCCATCGACCCGATCGACGCCGACCCCTACACGCGCTGCCGCATCATCACCATGAACGGGATCGAGGTCGAGGCCGTCCTCTTCAGCCACCAGTTCGCCCGGCACTGCACCGACCCGGACGTGCGGGCGAAACTGGCCGGGATCCGTTACGTGGAGGCCCAACAGCAGAAGGTCGTGAACTGGCTGCTGCCGGGGATCTCCAGTCCGCTGGAGACCACCATCGCGTACGAGCAGGTCGCCGTGGACCTCACCGCGTGGGTGTCCCGCCAGGAACCCGACCCGTACCTGAAGCAGGCGTACGAGTTCGGTGTGCTGGAGGACTTCGACCACCTGTACCGGTACGCGAACCTGTTCGAGATGGTGGAGCGGCGGAAGGCGAGAAAGGTGGTGGACGACCTCACGGAGGTCATGCCCGGGCGCCCCACCGCGCTACACCACCGCGACCCGGTCGACAACCTGCGCGAGCCCTACGACAAGTCGTCCGCCGCACCGATCTCGCGGCTCCACGCCTTGACCGTCATGGCGGCCGAGCAGCAGACCATGAACTTCTACATGAACGTCGGACCCCAGTACATGGAGCCGATCGCCAGGCAGCTCTACCAGGAGATCGCCCTGATCGAGGAGGAGCACGTCACCCATTACGAGTCTCTGGTGGACCCGGCGGAGACCTGGTGGGAGCAGCTCGTCACCCACGAGTACAACGAGTGCTACCTCTACTACTCCTTCATGCAGCAGGAGACCGATCCCCACGTCAAGTCGATCTGGGAACGGCACCTGGACATGGAGGTGGCCCAACTCCAGGCCGCCTGCGAGCTGATGAAGCAGCAGATGGACAAGGACCCGGCGTCGATCCTTCCCGAGACGCTGCCCGAACCGGTGCGGTTCGAACCCAACAAGGCCCTGCTACGGGAGCTGTTGGCCACCCAGATCGACCTCACGACGTTGGGGACGGGGTACGTCACCGAGGCGCACGAACGTTTCGAGCGGATGCAGGAGAGGCTGATGGCCGGTGAGGCTCCGGCGAGCGACCGCGTCATCGAGGAACACCGGCGCGTGTTCGGAGACGAGTACCGCGTGGAGGCCGAGGGACCGCACCCGGTCGAGAGCCTGCGGACGGACGCGTCGCATGCCTGACACCACCGTCGTCACCGAATCCGTCCCGCACGGCGCGAGAGGAGACCGTCATGGCTGAGGACTCCGTGGACCTGCTGCTCGACCAGCACGGCCGCATCGACGACCTGTTCGTCCGGATCAGCAAGGCGGCTCCCGCCGACCGGGGTGAACCGTGGCGTGAACTACGGGGACTGTTGACCGTCCACGAGACGGTGGAGGAGGAACTCGTCCACCCGGTCGCGGAGTCGTTGTCGGACGGCACCGCCGAGGTCGCGGCCGACCGGGTGGCGGAGGAGGTGGGCGCCGAGGAGCTGCTGCGCCGGCTCGCCGACGTCGACCCGGAGTCCGACGAGTTCCCCCAGGCGTTCAAGGCGCTGCGGACCGCCGTACTGAGCCACGCCGCCCACGAGGAACGCTACGAGTTCCCCCGGTTGAAGGCGTACCGGAGTGACGAGCTGGCCGCCCTGGCACCGCGGGTGGCGGCGGGACTCGGTGTCGCCGACGACACGGGCGACGACCCGCCCGAGACGATCAAGGAGCGGGTCGCCGAAGCCGTCCGGGAGGCCGACGCGTAACCGGTGGGACGGTCCGGACCGTCCCACCGGAACCGGCGAAACCGGCCCGAAGCGGGCGTGCCTGTGGATAGGCTGCCCCGTGGCGTCGCCCGAACGGGTGCCGCCGGGGGCTCAGGGCAGCGGGCTCCACCGAGACACGGTGTTCCACCGTGGACTGACGGGGGATTCCATGGTGACATGCGCCGGTAACCGGTCCGGCCGATCGGTTCCGCTCGACGACACACTGCGATCACTGGGCCGCGCGACGGACCCCGGACAGCGGTCCCGGTTGCGGCGGACCGCGATCGAGGCGGGACTGCCGTTGGCCGACCGGCTGGCGGCACGCTACTTCCGTTCGGGTGAACCGAACGACGACCTGCGACAGGTGGCCAGGCTCGGCCTCATCAAGGCCGTCGACCGCTACGACCCCGACGTGGGCACCTCGTTCGCCGCGTTCGCGGTACCCACGATCGACGGCGAACTGAAACGCCACTTCCGGGACAAGGGCTGGGCGATGCGCGTGCCGCGCCGGGTCCAGGAGGTGCGGTTGCAGATCAGAGCCGTCCAGGAGACCCTCGCCCAACGGTTGAAGCACACTCCCAGCATCGACGACATCGCCGCCGAGGTGGGGTTGTCGCGTTCCGAGGTCATGCTCGGCCGCCACTCCGACCAGCTCTACAACGTCGGGTCGATCAACAAGGCGGCCCGGTCGGAGTCCTCCTGCGACTGGGAACTCGGCGACCTGGTCGGCGACTACGACCGGGACCTGGACGCCGTGGAGGCGAGGCTCACCGTGCGCAAGATGCTCCGGGAGCTGCCGCTGGTGCAACGCAGGGTGCTCTACCTGCGGTACTTCGAGAACATGAGCCAGGTCGAGATCGCCCGCCGGGTGGGCGTCTCCCAGATGCACATCTCCCGCCTGATCCGCCGCACCCTCGCCGGACTGCGCTCCTGCTTCGACTGAAGCTCGACGTCCGCCCGGGCGCCCGGCCCGTCAGCGCGGCACCGGCGAGGCCAACACCTCGTCCACCACGGCCAGCACCCGGTCGGGGTGGAGCAGCAGCAGTCCCGGATCCGGCCGGTCGCCGAGCGGGTCGCCGACGTCACCCGCCCACATCACCCGGTGCCGGGTCCGCTCCGGCGGCGGCCCCCAGCGTTTCGGCGGTGTCGGGCCGAACAACAGCACCGACGGGGTGCCGAACGCCGTCGCCAGATGCCCGACCCCGGTGTCGCCGCAGATCACCAACCGAGCGGAAGCGACCACCGCCGCCAGCTCCGCCAGTCCGGTACGGCCCGCCAGGACCTGCCCGGCCCCGAGCCCGGTGCCCCGCGCCACCGCCGCCGCCAACCCGCGTTCGGAGGGGCCACCCGTCACCACGACGCGGTGCCCGCGTCGGTGCAGTTCCCGCACCACCCGGTGGAACCGGGACGCCGGCCAACGCCGGGCGGGGTACGCCGCGCCCGGGTGCACGACGATCGCACCCGCCTCGGCGTGCGGGGCGACCGGTGGAAGACCCAGGTCGCCCCGGTCGGCGGTGACACCGGTGTACTCCACCAGCCGGCACCACCGGTCGACCTCGTGCAGCTCGTCACGCCACGGCGGACCGTCCACGTCGGGACGTTCCGGATGCCGGTGACTCAACAGCCCGGGCGCGCCGGTCGCACGCAGGTCGTCGATGCTCTGCGGGCCGCTGCCGTGCAGGTTCACCGCCAGCTCCGGGACGGGCGCGGGCGCGCGGAGTGCGCCGAGCCCGGCGGTGGGCCACAGTTCGTCGACGGCGTCGATCATCGCGACCAGTTCCGCGAGCCCCTCCGGCGCGGCGAGCAGGACGCGACGGCCCGGTGCGGCGCGCCGTAGCGCACGCAGTGCGGGCACGGCGGTCAGCAGGTCGCCGACCCCCAGTGCCCGCAACACCAGGACCGGCCGGGTCACGGCCAGGAGCTCTCTTCCGACGAACACACCACGAGTTCACGAACCTCGCAGCCGGGCGGCTGCCCCAGCGCGAACAGCACCGTGCGCGCCACGGCCGCCGGGTCGTTGAGCTTCGCGTCGGCCGGTGGCCGGTACTGCTCGGTCCGGGAGTCGAAGAACGCCGTGCTCATCCCGCCGGGGATGAGCAGCGTGACACCGACACTGCCCGCGGTCTCCGCCGCCAGCGCCCGGGTGAACCCGACGACGCCGAACTTGGCGGCGCAGTACGCGGTGGCGTCGCTGACGGCCTTGATGCCCAGTGTGGAGGCGCAGGTGACTACCGTCCCGTGTGACTCGATCAGGTAGGGGAGCGCGGCGCGCACGACCGCGGCGGTACCCAGCAGGTTCACCTGGACGACCCGTTCCCAGTCGGTCGCGGGCACGTCCTCCAGCCGACCGCACACGTCGATCCCGGCGGCGGTGAAGACGCCGTCGATCCGGCCGTGCCGTCGCGCGAACTCCTCCACGGCACGTTCGGCCTCACGGCCGTCGGCCAGGTCGGCCTTGACGAACTCGTAGGTGGAATCGGGTTGCCTGACGTCGATGACCAACGGCACGCCGCCGGCCTCGTGGACGGCGTCGGCGGTGGCCGCGCCGAGCCCCGACGCGCCGCCGGTGATGATGACGTTTCCTGTCGTCATACGGACTCCTCCTGGTATTCGATGGTGCCGGCGGTGCGGCCGAGCAGACCGGTCGTGGAGTAGCCGTCAAGGGTCGGGAGGATGACGACCCGTCCGCCGTGCCGGTGCACCACGGGGGTCTCCGGCAGAGTCCGCTCGTCGTAGTCGCCGCCCTTGACCCAGACGTCCGGCCGGATGGCCTCCAGGACCGACACCGGGGTCGGTTGAGCGAAGATCGTCACCGCGTCGACCGGTCTGAGCGCCTGCAGTTGCCGCGCACGGTGTTCGGCGGGGATGATCGGACGGTCGGGACCCTTCAATTGTCGCACCGATTCGTCCGAGTTGAGGCACACCACGAGTGCGTCGCCCAGCTCGCGCGCGCGGGTGAGCAGGGCGACGTGTCCGGGGTGGAGTACGTCGAAGCAGCCGCCGGTGGCGACGAGCCGGCCGCCGGTCCGGCGGATCCGGTCGGCGAGGGCGAGACCGTCGGTGTCCGCCGCGGTCTCGGTCAACCGGTGGAGGGGGATGTCGGTCCTCGACACGGTGACGCTTCCCGCGCCGCCGGCCGCGACGAACTCCGACGCCGAGGCCACCGCGTGCGCCACCGCGTCGGCCAGCTCGCGTCCACTGTGCAGGGCACCGGCGGCGGCCACCGCGAAGCGGTCACCGGCGCCGCAGGTGTCGAGGTCGGGCCGCAGCGGTACCAGGCCGCGCACCGGGACGTGGACGGCGGCGGCGTCGTCGCGCGCGAGATAGGCGCCGTCGTCTCCCACGGTGACGGCGACGGCCCGGACGTTCCACAACCGGCGGAGTCCGGTCGCCCGAGTGGCGGGGTCGCCCTCGCCCGGCAGGAAGTGCGCGGCCTCACGCCGGTTGGGGCACACGACCGTCGCCCCGGGAACCGGCGCGGTGCCACGCGGATGCGGGTCCCACACGAGCGGGACGGTGTCCGCCGCACCACTGGCCAGCGCCCGCACCTCCGGGTGCGCCGTGACACCGTGCCCGTAGTCGGCGACCAGGACGGCGCCCGCGGCGCGCGCCACGTCGCCGGTGCGCGGCGGCAGCGGCTCGGCGCTGACCGTGCCGGCCCCCTCGTCGAGTCGTACCTGCGGCAGTCCCGCCGCGTGGACCCGCGTCTTGGTGATCGTGGTGCCGCGCCAGCCCAGGTCCAGGATCTCGACCCGGTCCGACAGCAGGGCGCGCAGTTCCCGGCCCGCCGGGTCGCTCCCCAACGCCGTCAACAGCACGACCTCGTGGCCGCAGCCGGCGGCGAGCCAGGCGGCGAGGCCGGCCCCGCCGGGGCGGCAGCGTCGTCCGGCGACGTCGACCACCGGAACGGCCGCCTCCGGGGACAACCGGTGCGAGGGGCCGTCCACGTCCACGTCCAGGAGGGCGTCACCGATGATGAGGAGCGGCTTCATGATCCCTGCTTCAAGGTCTCGTCGAAGACGGCGCACAGCGCGTGGATGATCGCCAGGTGTGCCTCCTGGACGGTCGGCACGCTGGTCGTCTCCACGGCGATGTACTCGTGACTGGCCGACGCGAGCGGGTTCGGCGTCGGCCCGGTCAGCGACCACACCGTCAACCCGCACTCCTGGCCGATCTTGGCGGCGGCGACCGCGTTCTGGCTCCGTCCGCTGGTGGACAGGACCACGAGCACGTCACCGGGCCGCCCGTGGGCCTGCACCTGCCGCGCGAACACCTCCTGGTCGCCGTAGTCGTTGACGATGGCGGTGACCGTGGAGGTGTCGGCGTGCAACGGGATCGCCGAGAAGGGCGCGCGGTCGTCCTTGAACCGCCCGACGAGTTCGGCGGTCAGGTGCTGCGCCTCGGCGGCGCTTCCACCGTTGCCGCAGGCCAGCAGCCGGCCGCCGCCGCCCAACACGGTCACCAGGTGGCGCCCCCAGTGGCGCACGGTGTCGGCCGAGTCGAACATGCGCGTCATCGTGGCGGACAACTCCCGCCAGTGTTCCTCCACGGTGGAATCCGGATTCGTCATGCGACTGACTCCATTCGGTTCGAGACGGCGTCCTCGGCGGAGGTCAGTTCCGCCACGGCCCGGATCACCTCCGCGTCCGGGATGCCGTCCAGGCACGGATGCCCCGGTACGGGGCACTGCCGGGCACGACTGTCCCGGCACGCCGCGGTCCGGTCGCCGAGCAGGACGTGCGGCACCCGGTACGGCGCCCACCGCTCGGCGGGCACCACGGGCGCGAACAGGCTCACCACGGGTGTGCCGACGGCGGCCGCCAGGTGGGCCGGTCCGGTGTTGGGCGCCACCACCGCGCGGGCGCCGGCCAGTACCGACGCCAACTGCGGCAGGTCGGTGCGACCGCCGAGGTCGAGACCGTGTTCACCCGCCACCTGCCGGGTGAGGACGGCGTCTCCGGGCGCACCGGTGACCACGATCCGGTGACCGGCCCCGGTCAACGCGGCGACGAGCCGGGCCGAACGCTCCGGGGTCATCTGCCGTGCCGGTACCGACGCCCCCGGATGCACCACCGTGTACGGTTCCCCGCCGACGAGCGGGGTCACGTCCGGAAGCGGCCGCCGCACCTTCAGGCCGCCGTGGTCTCCCTCGGGGAGGTCGAATCCGGCGGCCCGGGCGAGGCCGAGTGCCCGCTCCGGTTCGGGAATGTCGTCGGGAACCCGGTGCCGCAGGTCGAGCAGCGAACCGGGGTAGTCCTCACTGACGGCGCCGATCCACGGGATCCCCGCCATCCGCAGCACCATCGCCGTCGGCAGCGGCGACTGGTGGAACGACGTCAGGATCAGCGCGGCGTCACACCGCAGCCTGCGGAGCCGTTCCGACAGTTCCAGGATCATCGGCCGGGTCACCCGAGGCGGCTCCAGGTCGATCCACGGCGCCCGCCAGCTGTACACCCGGTCCACGCCGGGCAGCAGTTCCGCCGCCCGGGCGCCGTGCGGGCCCGCCAGCATCACCACGGATCCGGCACCGGCGGCGACGGCCCGCACACACGGGCCGGCCAGCAGCACGTCGCCCATGTTGTCGAGGCGCACCACGAGTACCCTGCGGTTCACGCGCCACCGTCCAGGGCGATCGAGACGGCGTGCCGCAGGTCGGAGGCGACGTGGGCGAACTCGGCGGCCCACTCCACCTCCTCGGGCCGGGTGCGGCCGGTCGGCACCAGGATTCCGCGCGCGCCGGCGGCGCCCGCGGCGGCGACGTCGGCACCGGTGTCACCGATGACGACGCAGTCGGCCGGGTCCACCCCCAGGTCGGCGGCGGCCCGCCGCACCATGCCGGGCGCGGGTTTGCGGCAGTCGCAGCCGTCGCCGTCGTCGTGCGGGCACACCTGCCAGGTGTCGAACGGCCCCAGCGCGTCTCGCACCGCGGCCTCCACCGCGGCGAGCTGGTCCCGGCTGATGAGGCCCTTGGCGACACCGGACTGGTTGGACACGACGCCCACCTTGATCCCGGCGGCGCGCAGCCGGTCCAGCAGGTCGCGGGCACCCGCGACCGGCGTCACCGCGGTCGGGTCGGAGAGGTAGGGGACGTCCACGATCAGCGTGTCGTCCCGGTCGAACAGGATCGCGGCGGGCCGGCGGGGCCGGCGGTACCGCAGCTCCCCCGCCAACCGGGCGCCCACCGCCGCCGGCGGAATGAGCACACTGGACACGACCATCCGGGCGACCTCGGCGGGATCGCGTGGGCCGGACCTGATCCGGGCGGCGGCGAACCGCGCGGTCAGTCCCGCCCAGCCGATCCCCGCCGCCACCGCGAGCCGGGGTGCCCGTCGGGCCGCCACCAGCGCGGTGAGGCCGAGTCCGGTGGTGAGTACGTACCGTCCGAGCATCCCGGAGCCCTCACCGATGCGCTGCCGCCACCGGCGGCCGTGCTTGGCGCGCATGAGCGCGTTGGCGTGGTTGCCCGCCTGCGCGGTGACGCTGGCGAAGACCCGTTCGGGCTTGAGCGGGTGGAACGTCAGTCGCCGCCCCTCCTCGACGCGGTATCCCGCGCGCGACACCCGCAGCGCCAGGTCGGCGTCCTCCCGGAACGCGCGGCGGAACCGTTCGTCGAAGCCGCCCACCGCCTCCAGGACCGATACCCGGTAGGCGATGTCGGCGGTGATCCACCGCGCCGACTCCAGTGCGGCGGTGCCCCGTTCGGCGTCGGTGGGGCGGCGTCGTTCCGGCAACGGCACCCGGATGCGGCCGGTGACGGCACCCACCTCGGCGGGCTGTCCGGCGAGGTCCTCGAAGAGCCGTTGATGCCAGTCGGGTCCGATGTCGACGTCGTCGTCGAGGAACACCACCCACGGCGTGGTCGCGTGCCGCCACCCGAGGTTCCGCGCCGCCGCGGGCCCCCGGCCGTCGCCGCGCAGCAGCCGGGTCGGCACCTTGAGCTCCGGCATGGCGAGGTCGTCGCCGCGGCGCCGGTCGTCGACCACGACGATCTCGCGGGCGGCGTGGTCACCGCCGTCGGCGACCGCGTGCAGCAGAGCGGGCAGGCCGGGACGGCCCACCGTCGGAATCACCACCGTGTACTCGATCATGGGCGGCGCACCACGAACGGGCCGATGGCGAGCATGTCGATCGGCGCGGCCCCGAAGCACTCCAGGGCGTCGGCGGGACTGTCCACCATGGGCCGTCCGGCCGTGTTGAAACTCGTGTTGACCAGCACCGGCAGACCGGTGCGGGACTCGAACTCGGCGAGCGTGGCCGCCATGAGCGGCTGCGCCGCCGGGTCGACGGTCTGTACCCGCGCGGTGCCGTCGACGTGTGCGACGGCGGGGATCCGGTCGCGCCACTGCGGAAGGATGTCGTGCACGAACAGCATGTACGGCGACGGGAGCGGGCCGCGCGTGAAGATCTCGGCCGCGCGGTCGGCCAGCACCATCGGCGCGACCGGGCGGAACGACTCGCGGCCCTTGACGTCGTTGAGGCGTTCCACGTTGTCGGCCTTGCCCGGATGCGCCAACAGCGATCGGTTCCCCAGGGCGCGGGGACCGAACTCGGCCCTGCCCTGGAACCAGCCGACGACCCCGTCGGCGGCCAGTGTCGCCGCCACCGCCTCCGGCAGCGAGGCGGGCCGCTCGTAGGGCACCCGGGCGGTGCGCAGGATGCGTTCGATCTCGTCGTCGCTCCACGACCTTCCCAGGTCGGCGCCGGCCATGGGGGTGATGGTCTCCCCCAGTTCGGCGGCCAGGTGCAGCGCCGCCCCCAGCGCGGTACCGGAGTCACCGGCGGCCGGCTGCACCCACACCCGGTCGAACGGTCCCTCCGACGCGATCCGGGTGTTGGCGACGCAGTTGAGCGCCACTCCCCCGGCCAGCGTCAGGTTCGGTGACCCGGTGACGCCGTGCAGCCAGTGCGTCAACTCCAGCAGCACCTGTTCCAGCCGGGTCTGCACGCTGGCGGCGAGGTCGGCGTGGTCGTCGGTGATGCGGCCGTCCGGTCGCCGCGCGGGTGCCAGCAGCGACCAGTCGATCGGGCGGGTGCGGAAGCCGCCCTCGCCCGACAGGTGGACCGCCTCGGTCAGCTCCGGCAGGAAACGCGGCTTGCCGTAGGAGGCCAGCGCCATCACCTTGTACTCGTCGCTGGACCTACGGAACCCCAGGTGCGCCGTGAGGTCCTCGTACATCAGGCCCAGCGAGTCCGGCAGCGTCTCGAAGGCCAACTGCTCCAGTTTGCCGTCGCGGTACTGACCGGCCAGGTAGGACCCGTTCTCACCGCGGCCGTCGGCCACCATGACGGCGCACTCGTCGAAGGGCGCGGCCAGGCCCGCCGAGGCGGCGTGGGCCTCGTGGTGCCGCACGAACCGGACGATGCCCGGGTCCAGCCCCGGCAGGACGCTGCGCAGGAAGTGCGGGGCGCGTTCGGCGTAGCGGGTGCGCAGCCGTTCCCACCCGGGATCGAGCCCGGGAGAGTCGTGATCCACCAACGCCGGGTCGTAGGAGTAACCGACCGCGTCGAGGTCGGCGGCGGTGATCCCCGCCTGCCGGAGACACCACGCGGCGGCCTGCTCGGGCTGTTCCCACGCGGCGAACGGGACCGGCGACTTGCCGTGTTTTCGCCGGCTGAACCGTTCCTCCTCGGCGGCGGCGACGATCTCACCGTCCACCACCAAGGCCGCGGCGGGATCGTGGAACACCGCGTTGATACCAAGAATCCGCATCCGAACCTCCTGCGAGGGCGCCGTTACACGGCTCCGCTACCCACGGTCGGATCGGTGAAACACTACGACCGTCATAGTTTTCCGCGCCCGCTCGGGCATATCGGTGTCGCGGCGGGGTAGTCGCCGGGGCATGACCGATCACTTCGACTCCACCGCCGAACCGTCACCGCCGGTGTCCGTGGTCATCGCCACCCGGAACCGCGCGGACGAACTCGTCAACACCGTCACCCGGCTGCGGGCACTCACTCCGAGTCCACCGGTGATCGTGGTGGACAACGACTCCGAGGACCACACCGTCGTCCGGGTCCGGCGGCTCGCCGACCCGGGGGTACGGCTCATCCGGATGCCCCGCAACCAGGTCGCCGAAGCCCGCAACGCGGGCGTCGCCGCCGCCACCACGCCGTACGTGGCGTTCAGCGACGACGACTCCTGGTGGGACCCCGGCTCACTGGACCGGGCCGCCGAACTGTTCAAGGCGCACCCCCGGCTCGGCCTCATCGCGGCCACCACCCTGGTCGGTGAGCGCGGCGAACCGGACCCGGTGGTCGCCGCGATGGCCGCCAGCCCGTTGCGGCGGCAACCCGACGACCCGGGGCCGGCGGTGCTGGGATTCCTCGCCTGCTCGGCGATCGTCAGGGTCGAGGCGTTCCGCGACGCGGGCGGCTTCTCACGCCTGCTGCACTTCGGTGCGGAGGAGACACTGCTGGCCTGGGATCTGGCCGCGCGGGGGTGGCGGTTGTGCCACGTGCCCGAGATCGTGGCACGTCACCACCCGTCGCAGCGACGGATGGCGCCGATCCGGCGTCACCGGCTGGAGGCCCGCAACAACGCCCTGATCGGGTGCATGCGGCGCTCGCCGGGCACCGCCGCGGCGGGGATGCTGCGACTCACCGTCCACGGACTCCGGCGCCCGGCGATGCTGCCCGCGCTGGCGGGCGCGGTGACCCGGCTTCCGGCCGCGATGCGGCACCGCCGCAGGCTTCCGGCACACGTGGAGGACCAGATCGGCCTGCTGCGGGGGACGTCGTGATCCCACAACCGCGCGCCACGATCGTGGTCATCACCCGCGACCGCCGGGACGAGCTGCTGGCGACACTCGCGCACACCGTGGACCTGCCCGACACCTGCCCGGTGATCGTCGTCGACAACGCCTCACGCGACGGCACCGGCGACGCCGTGGCGAGCCGGTTCCCGCAGGTGACGCTCATCCGGGCGAACCGGAACCTGGGCTCGCTGGGCCGGAACCTGGCGGTGTCGCGGGTGACGACGCCGTACGTCGTGTTCTGCGACGACGACACCCACTGGCAGGCGGGCGCCATCGACCGGGCGGTGAAACTGCTCGACACCCACCCCGGCCTGGCCACCGTCACCGGGCGGTGCCTGGTGGCGCCCGGCCTGGCGGAGGACCCGATCACCCCGGAACTGCGGTACTCACCGGTCCCGGGACCGGACTGGCTGCCCGGCCCGGCGTTGATGGGCATCATGGCGGGCCTGACGGTGTTCCGGGTGTCGGCGTTCCGGGCGGTGGGCGGGTTCCACGCGCGGCTGTGGTTCGGAGGTGAGGAGGAACTGCTGGCGCTGGACCTGGCCGCCGCCGGGTGGTGGATGTGCTGGGCGGAGGACGTCATCGTCCACCACCTGCCGTCGACTCGCCGCGACAGCACCGAACGGCGGAGGCTCGGCATCCGGAACACACTGTGGACGAGTTGGCTGCGCCGTCCGGCGGGTGTCGCGGTGCGGCACAGCGCCCGGGTGGTGCGGTCGGCGCCCCGCGACGCCGACACCGCCCGCGCGACCGCGGCGGCGCTCGCCGGGCTTCCCTGGGTGTTGGCGAGCCGCCGGGTGCTGCGACCGCACGTGGAGCGGCGGGTGCGTTCCCTGGAGGCGTCGCAACGCGCCTCGGTCGCCCGGCGCTACGTCGGCTGAGGGCGCGCCGCGAAGTCCCTCGCATCCGGCACGTCGAGGTCGGGTGACCTCGACGTCGCACGGCCGGGATGGCGTCGGCGTCAGGGGCTTCCACGGCTCGGGGCGCGGCGGACCGGGTGCCGGGGCCGGTGCCGGTGCCGGACACACCGGACGGGCCGGTCACCGCGTCGGCGTGCGGTGACCGGCCCGTCCGGGTGCGCGGGTCAGTGCGGGTCAGCGTGCGGCCTGCCGGGGCCGCGCGGTGCGGGCGGCCAGGACGTCGGCGTACACGGCCAGCGTCCGCTCGGCGACGCCGTCCCAGGTGTAGCCCTCCACGGCGCGGCGGCGGGCGGCGTCACCGTACTTGTCGGCGCGGTCGGGATCGTGCAGCAGTTCCGCGACGGCCGCGGCCACCGCCTCGGGGTCGCGCGGCGGGACGTGGAGTCCGGTGACGCCGTCACTCACGGTGTCGAGGAGTCCGCCGACGGCCGACGCCACGACGGGCCGCCCGCACGCCATGGCCTCCAACGGCACGATGCCGAACGGCTCGTACCAGGGGGCGCACACCACCACGTCGGCCGAGCGCAGCAGGGCGGGCATGTCCGCGCGGTCCACCGGGCCGGGCAGTGTGACCCGGTCGGCGACGCCGAGGTCGCGGGCCACCCGCCGCAGTCGCGCGGTCTCGGCGTCGGTCTCGCCGGTGGCGGAGCCCCCCGCCACGATGAGTTCGGCGCCGGGCAGGTGCGGCATCGCCGCGATGACGTCGGCGAAGCCCTTGCGGGGCACCAGTCTCCCGACCGTCACCACCCGGTGCCGTGACCGCCGTGGCGCGGTCGGCCCGTCCGGCCCGAACAGGTCGACGTCCACACCGCACGGGATCACCCTGACCCGTTCCGGCGGGACATCCATGGCCGCCAGTTCGGTCAGCTCGTCGGAGCAGGTGGCGACGATCTCGTCCACCGCCCCGCCGATGCGGCGTTCCTCGTCGACGCGGCCGGCGGGGCTCGTGTCGGAGTCGCCCTGATGGCGGCGTTTCACGGTGCCGAGCGCGTGGAAGGTGTGGACGACCGGGATCCCGGTGCCCTCCACGGCGGCCAGCGCCGCCGTTCCGGACATCCAGAAGTGCGAGTGGACGACGTCGGGTGGCTCCGCCAGCCACATCGCCCGCAGGCGTTCGGCGAACTCCGGCATGTACGGCGGCAGCTCGTCCTTGGGCACCGGGGCGGCGGGCCCCGCGGGGACGTGTACGACGTGGACGCCACAACCGGCCACCACCCGGGTGGGAAGCCGCAGGCCGTCACGGCGGGTGTACACGACGACCTCGTGGCCACGACGGCCCATGGCGGCGGCCAGCTCCGCGACGTGCAGGTTCTGGCCGCCGGCGTCCTCACCGCCCAGGGCGGCGAGCGGGCTGGCGTGTTCCGAGACCATGGCGATGCGCATGCGTTGCCTCCTGAGCGGTTACCGGACTGCCTTGGCGATGACGTTGTCCCAGTTGGTGAGGAACTGCTGTAGGCCGAAGTGCCGCAGGGCGTGGTCCCGGGCGTGTCGGCCCGCCTCCACGGCCGCGTCGGGGTCGGCGATGAGTTTGTAGAGCCGGTCCTGGAGGACCGAGACGTCGGCCGACACGGCACCCGCCTCGGGCGGCACCGACATGGGGGCCTCGGTGGACGCCACCGCCACGACGGGCATTCCCAGCGTCATCGCCTCCAACAGGGACAGCCCGAGCGAGGTCCAGCGGGCGGTGTGCAGGTAGACGCGCCGCGCCGCCATCTGCGGGTGCAGTTCGGCGTGGCCGAGGTCGGCGACCGGGTTGACCCCGGCGGCGGCGAAGGCGGGATCGTCGGCCAGTCGCTCCACGTGGATGCCGAACACGTCCACCGGCGCGACCTGCCCGAACAGCGGCAGCAGGTCGGTGCCGGTGACCCGGTTTCGCCGCACCGGCTCGTTGATGAGCGCCACCGCCCGGGCGATCTCACCGGTGTAGCGGTACCCGGGGTCGACGATGCCGTGCGGCACCACGACGCACGGGGCGTCGCCGTTGTCCCACATCATCCGGTTGAAGTGGGTGACGTGCGCGATCGGGATGTCGCGGCGGTCGGCGACGGGGTGGCGGCTGCCGGTGGGCGTGACCGGCGTGTTGTGTTCGACGTAGACGGCCGGGACGTCGATGCCGGGACGACGGCCCAGCCAGCGCTCCGCGAGCGCGAGCTCTTCGGGGCGTTGGAGTATCACCAGGTCCACGGGCGTGTCGGCCAGTTCCGCCGGGGTGACCTCGACGGCGGTGTCCGGCCACGGCCGTCCCGCCCGGCCCAGTCCCCAGGGCGCGCCCTCCGGTAGCACCGGGATGAGGCAACGGTGTGACGACTGGACGAACGACGTGCTCCAGGAGCCGTGTACGTGCCACATCAGGATGTTCAGCGGGGCGTCGGTGCCTGTCATGCCCCGGTGACTTCCCGGCCGGGACGTTTTCAAACCGGTCGTCTCGGGCGAGTCCGGTTTCAGCCGCCGGGTTTGAGCACCACCTTGACGCAACCGTCGGTCTTGCGCTGGAACATGCGGTACGCCTCGGGGGCGTTGGTCAGCGGTTCCCGGTGTGTCGTGAGGTCACGGACACCGAGCGGGTCACCGGGGCAAGTCAGCACCGGCATGATGTCGTCGATCCAGCGCTTGACGTTCGCCTGCCCCATCCGAATGGTCACCTGCTTGTCGAACAGGGTCATCATCGGGAACGGGTCGGCCTGTCCGCCGTAGACGCCGAGGATGGAGACGGTCCCACCACGCCTGACCGCGTCGAAGCACAGCGTCAACGCGGCCATCCGGTCGACGCCCATCTTCTCCATCGTGGACTTCGCGAGCCGGTCGGGCAGGATCCCGGCGGCCTTCTGCGCGAACTCCTGCACGGGCGCGCCGTGCGCCTCCATGCCGACCGCCTCCACGACCGCGTCGGCGCCCCGGCCGTGGGTGCGGTCCCGGACGGCGGCGGCGACGTCGTCGACCTCACCGGAGTCGATGACGTCCACGCCGTGGCGACGCGCCATGGCGAGTCGTTCGGGTACCGAGTCCACGGCGACCACGGGGTCCGCACCCAGGTGACGGGCGATCCGCGCCGCCATCTGCCCCACCGGCCCCAGGCCGACGACCAGGCAGTTGGTTCCGGGTTCCACACCTGCGTAACGGACGCCCTGCCAGGCGGTGGGCAGGACGTCGGACAGGAACAGGTAGTCCTCGTCGGGTCCCTCCTGCGGGATCTTGATCGGGCCGAACCCGGCGTGCGGGACGCGCAGGTACTCGGCCTGTCCGCCGGGGACCGCCCCGTACAGGGAGGTGTAGCCGAACAGTGCGCCGCCGGTGCCCTGGTCCCGGACCTGGGTGGTCTCGCACTGCGACATCAGGCCCCGGTCGCACATCCAGCAGTGGCCGCAGGAGATGTTGAACGGGATCACGACCCGGTCGCCGGGCCGCAGGTTCACGACCTCCGGCCCGACCTCGGTGACGATCCCCATCGCCTCGTGCCCGAGGACGTCACCGGGTGTGAGGTACATGCCGAGCACGCTGTACAGGTGCAGGTCCGAGCCGCAGACGGCGGTCGAGGTGACCCGGATGACGGCGTCGGTGGGTTCCTGCAGTCGCGGATCGGCGACCTCGGTGACCCGGATGTCCTCACGTCCCTGCCACGTCACCGCTTTCATCGACTCCGGCCCCTCTCCGCCCGTCCCGTCGGTCCCGGGTCCTCTACCCGGGGCGCCCCGGGTCAAACCGGGTCCCGGTCCGGCCTCTCGCAGTCGGGGCAGGCGGTCACGGTGGGTTCCACCCGCAGGCGGCGGGCCTCCATGGGTTCTCCGCAGTGGACGCAACGGCCGTACTCGTCGTCGGCCATCCGGCGCAGCGCGGCGAGCGTGCCGTCCAGTGCCCGCCGGACGCGGAGTGCGTTGCGGGCGGCGCGCAGGTCCTCGTCGGTGTCGGCGCGTTCCGGGTGCGGTGTGGACGACCGGAGCCGCCGGCTCATCGCCACACCGGCGAGGTGGTCGCGCAGTCGGGCGGCGTCCCGCCGCAGCCTGGCGCGGAGTTGTTCGTGTTCTCGGGCGTCGAGGGGTCCTGTCTGGTTCGACATGCGGGTCTCCTTACAGGTCACCGCTCCCGGCATCCGCCGTCGACCGGCGGGCGGCGGCGGAACGGGATGCGACGGGTTGTGTCGTGCCGCACTACCGGGTATACAGCTTTCACAGCCCGAATGGCAACCGACCGCTGTCACTCGGCCGCTCTGCGTCGCCCTCGGGCACTTCGATGGAGAGGACACCTCGATGACACGCACCCTTCTCCCGTCCGCCGTGTTGGCGGTGTCGCTGGCCGCCGGATGCGCGCAGGGCATCGCCGACCGCGACGGCGCCGACGTCCACTTCGACGCCGACTCCCCGGTCGCCGGCGCGTTGAACGTGATGGGTTTCGCCGCGCAGGACGAGATCGGCCAGACCAGGCTCGACGCCGCCGGCGAGGCCATGCCCGACGTCGACGTATCCCTCGTGGAGGGCGAACTCGACGTGCAGCAGTTCATGTCGGCGGTGTCGACGGGCGAACCACCGGACCTGATCTACGCCAACCGCGACCAGATCGGCACGTTCGCCAGCCGTGGCGCGATCATGCCGCTGGACGACTGCCTCGACGGCGAGGGGATCGACATCGGACTGTTCCGGGAACCGGCCGTGGCCCAGGTGTCGTTCGGCGATTCGGTGTACGGGGTGCCGGAGTTCAACCAGGTGCAGATCACCATGGCCAACGCCGACCTGTTGGCGGAGGCCGGCCTGGACGTCGCGGACGTCAACGGCTCGGACTGGGAGGCGGTGACCGCCGCCAACCGGGAACTGCACCACACCGAGGACGACGGGTTGTCGGTCATCGGCTTCGACTCGAAACTTCCCGAGTTCCTTCCACTGTGGGCGAAGGCGAACGGAGCGGACCTGCTGTCGGCCGACGGCCGTACCGCCCACCTGGACGACCCGGCGGTGATCGAGGCGCTGGAGTTCGCCGTGGCGATCTACGAGGAACAGGGCGGATTCGGGGCGGTCAAGGCGCTGCGGGACTCGGCCGACTTCTTCGGTTCCGGCAACCAGTTCGCCTCCGGCTCGCTGGGCGCGATGCCGTTCGAGCAGTGGTACGTCAACATCCTCAACGACGTGTCACCCGACGCGCCGCTGGCCTTCGACACCTTCCGCGACCGCCGGGGAGAGCCGCTGGCGTTCGCCTCCGGCTCGGCGTGGGCGATTCCGGAGGGCAGCGCGAACCCGCAGGCGGCGTGCCGGTTCCTCAAGACCATGACCGCGACCGACACCTGGCTGGCGGCCGCCCAGGCCCGCGCGGACGCCCGCGCCGAGGAGGGGAAACCGTTCACGGGCCTGCTCACGTGCAACGTCGAGGCGGACGCGCAGATCCGTGACCGGTTCGTCGACGAGACGACGGACTCGGTGTGGGCCGAGGCGGTGACGGCCACCTACACCGCGAACGCGCACACGTTCAGCCTCCCCGCCAATCCCGCCGACGCCGAGTTCGAGGCCGCCTGGCAGGACGCCGTGAACCGGGTCCTCAACGGCGAGGCGGCCCCCGCCGAGGCGTTGCGGGAGGCGCAGACCGTCGCCCAGGAGGCGCTGGACACGGCGTGGGCGCAATGGGCGCAGCGGTGAGGGCGGCGCGCCGCCGATCGGTGCGCCCGCGTCTGGCCCCGTGGCTGTTCATCGCACCCTGGCTGCTCGGCTTCGCGGTGTTCACCGCCTGGCCCGTCCTGTACAGCGGCTACCTGTCCCTGACCGACTACGACGTCGTCAACGATCCGAACTTCGTCGGCTTCGACAACTACGTGCGGATGTTCGAGGACCCGAAGGTCGGCCTGGCGCTGTGGAACACCTTCGTGTACACGGTCGTCCAGGTGCCGCTGTACGTACTGGTGTCGCTGGCCCTGGCGCTGCTGCTCAACCGCGCGGGCCGGGGGGCGGGATGGTTCCGCACCGCCTTCCTGCTGCCGAAGATGACACCGCCGGTGGCCGTCGGTGTGCTGGTCCTGTTGTTGCTCAACGGGCAGCAGGGCGCGTTGAACGAGTTCCTCGGCTGGTTCGGCATCGACGGTCCCAACTGGACGACGGACTCCGCGTGGGTGAAACCCGGGCTGATCCTCATGAGCCTGTGGACGGTCGGGTCGTCGGTCCTCATCCTGCTGGCGGCGCTGCGCGCCGTCCCCGAGGAGCTGTACGACGCGGCGGTCATCGACGGCGCGAGCGGCTGGTACCGCACGACCCGGATCACCGTCCCTATGATCAGCCCCGCGCTGTTCTTCGTGGTGGTCGTCAACACCATCGGCGCCTTCCAGACCTTCACCGAGGCGTACACGGCGTACTTCGGGGCGGGGAACTCCACGTACGGCAACGACGCCGCGCTGTTCTACGTCATCTACCTGTTCCAGCAGGGTTTCGAGTTCTTCCACATGGGTTACGCCTCGGCGATGGCGTGGCTGCTGTTCCTGGTCGTCGCGGTGATCACCGCCGTACAGCTCGTGGTGAGCCGGCGACTCGTCCACTACGAGGGGGACCGATGACCGCATCCGCGTCAGCCGGAGAACGGCGACCGGCGAGGCCCCGGCGGCGGGTCGCCCGATGGCTGGTCGGCATCGCGTTGACCGCGATCTCGCTGGCGTTCGTCTATCCGTTCGTCTGGCTGATCAGCGCGTCCTTCAAACCCCGGGGCGAGGTCTTCGACAACCGCATCCTGCCGGAGACCTTCACCTTCGACAACTACCTGTCGGTCTGGCAGGAGGCGCCGTTGGCGTTGTGGCTGGCCAACACCGCCTTCGTCACGGTCCTGGCGACGGTGTGCGTGACCCTGACCAGCACCCTGGTCGCGTGGGGCTTCGCCTACTACGAGTTCCCGGGACGCGACCTGCTGTTCTGGCTGCTGCTGGGCTCGATGATGCTTCCCGGCGCGGTCACCATGATCCCGGTGTTCCTGATCTGGAACCAGCTCGACCAGGTGGGCACGCTGACCCCGCTGTGGGCGCAGAACCTGTTCGGCAGCGCCTTCTACGTGTTCCTGCTGCGGCAGTTCTTCCGGGGCCTGCCGCGCTCGGTGTTCGAGGCGGCGACGGTCGACGGTGCGAGCGCGTGGACCCTGTTCCGGCGGATCGCGCTGCCGCTGTCGAAGCCGGCGCTGGTCGTGACGGCCGTCTTCGAGTTCCAGGCCGTCTGGACCGACCTGATGCGGCCGCTCATCTACCTGCGGGACAGCGACACCTTCACGGTGCCGAGGGGTTTGAAGGCGATGCTCGACCAGTTCGGTTTCGGCGGTCAGTGGCACTGGGAGCTCGTCGTCACGGCCGGTGTGGTCACCACCGTGCCCGTCGTTGTGCTCTTCTTCATAGCACAGCGACACATCGTCCGGGGGATCACCGCGGGCGGCGGCGTTCGCTGAGGTCAACCGGGTTGTCGGACCGGTCGGAAACGATATGGAGCCGAGTGGTACCGGTGGGCTAGGTTACCAATCGGCATCACGATCCCTACCACGTATGCAGGAGCGACCACCGATGGCGATCCCTGACGAGGACGTCCCCACACAGGACGAGGCCAACGCCTCGAACATGAGCTATCTGGACACCATCATCGACCTGGTGACCGACCGTTTCATCCAGTTCGACATGGGTGGCGACATCTATGACGGCGGCACCGACCACCACGTGTACGAAGACGACATGTACCCGTGGGAGTGGGTCGTCGAACGGGGCGGCTTCTCCGGTTCACCGGCCGAGGCCAAGGAGTACTTCATGCGCGGCGGACAGGCGTCCGGCGCGAACAGCCAGGAGGGCATGGCGGGGGGTACGGCGTACGAGACCGGCGACGGTCAACTCGTCATCCAGTTCTCCGGCGCCGCGTACGACACGCCCTACGTCTTCATCAAGCGCAAGAGTCCCAAGTGGAACGAGATCCGCAGCTGGTTCGAGGGCATCAAGAAGCCCTACGAGTCGGCCTGGTCGTTCCAGCAGCACGGCTTCATCTCGCCCCGGATGCGGATGGAGTTCGCCGTGGACGACCTGGTCCCGGTCGGCCAGATCACCGACGGCGACGTCGACGAACTGTCGAGCATCGACGTGTCCACCTCGGACTCCGAGCAGTTCTCCGAGGACCTGAACAACCGGCTCAACACCAACGACAACTGGGAGGACGCCCGCACGGCCGACCGGTTCCTGGAGGGTTGGCAGGGCCGGGGCGCACAGATCTTCAAGTGGGCGTACCTGGAGCGGCGGCCGTCGATCCTGCTCGGGCAGGCGATGACCGCCAAGGTGCTGCACCAGTCGGTGGAGATCCTGGAATCGGCCTACACCAACGTCCGTTCCGAGTCCTCGATGCGGATGTACGACGCCGAGGACATCTTCGAGATGTACCCGTTCCACGACGGCGGTGGGGGCGGCGGCGAGACCAACTGGCCGCTGTTGCTCAACCGCGTCGCGGGCGTGGCGACCATGGTCGCGGGTGCCTCCACCTTCACCCCGGCGACCGCGCCGATCGCCGCCATCGCCACCATCGTCGCCGGTGGCACCGCCCTGGCGGCCAACATCGTCCAGAGCCCCGCCCACGAGGAGAAGAAGAACAACCCGATCAAGATCGAGGGCGACAAGGTCTCCGACATCTACTGGAACTGGTACAACCAGATCCAGGCGTTCGTCGACACCGTGCTCAACACCGAACAGGTGCTCGCCGAGGTCCTGACCGCCTACCGGTCCCGCGTCGACGAGAGCAAGTCCAACACCGGCGCCTCCCTGGAGACGTCGTTCGGCGACACGGTCCAGTTGACCGAGTACCAGTCGTTCTTCGCCCCGAAGGGTCTCGGCGACGGCAGCTTCTCCCCCGGCAGCCGGGACGGCATGGGGGTCTCCACCCCCAACGGCGACAACGGCGCCGCGTTCGCCGCCGACCTCAACGAACTGTTCAAGGCGTCGACGGTCCACCTGCCCGAGGTCGCGAGCATCTACGGCCGGCAGGCGACCCGGGACGCCGACGGCGACATGACGGCGGCCACGCAGCGAACGGTCTACGAGACGCCGCCCTACAGCGGCGGCACCAGCTACGCCAGCCAGAGCAACGGCGCCGCCCTCCAACCGTGGCTGGACGTCCACGCCGCCTACGAGGAGATGATGACCACCTCGCAGCAGAACTACACCGCGGCGGCCGAGGCCCTCAAGGCCACGGCGATCGACTACGCGCAGACCGACGGCGAGGCCCGCGCCAAGCTCGACCCGATCTACCAGGAGCTCGTCGAACTGGAAGGCTGATCGGCGGGTGCGTGACCCGGTCCCGACCGGGTCACGCACCGCCACATCGGACGGTGGTACCGTACGCGGTCCCCCGTCACCCTCCATCGGAAACCCATCGGAAAGGCGGACCGCGTGAACCGCAGGACGCACCTCTTCACCGCGAGGCATCTGGCGACCGGTGCCGTCGTCGGTCTGCTGCTGCTGCTGTCGGCGTGTTCCGGCGACACACCCGGCGACGACCCCACCGGCTCGGCGTCGCCCTCCGACACGGCGGGGCTGCCCGCCGAGTGCGCGGAATGGGCCGAGGCACCCGGAGTCGACGAACCGATCACCACCAACGCCTACGTCGGCAGTGCCGTGTGGGAGGAGGTCGACGGCTACATCGTCTTCGACGCGCAGTGGCGCAACGAGACCGACCTGGTCGCGGTGAACGTGACCGCCGACTTCCGGTTCTTCTTCGACGGCGAGGAGATCACCGACGAACTGCCCGCGCAGGAGACGCTGGCGCAGTTCCGGCCCTACACGATCGACGTCATGCTCCCCGCGGCGGTCGCCGACGAGGAGGGCATCGAGTACCGCTCCGAGGAGACGACGATCGACATGCCGCCCACCCCCGAGTGGGCGGAGAGCAACGGAGGCAAGACCACCCTGGAGGCCGTCCCGGTGGTGGAGCGCTGGTGCGTCCTCGACGACGGCGACACCGTCTGAGCGGGCCACCGCGACCGAAACGGAGTGAGCAGGAGAGGTAATGGGACAACTGGGCAGACACCTCAACGAGATGACGATCCGCGCCGTCTCGCCCGACCGGCGGATCCGCGTCCTCATCAGGGGGCGCGGCCAACCTACGGTCTCGTTCGCGGACCCGGAGGCGTTCGCCGACTACCGCGACGCCGAGACACTGGCCTCGGAGGTCTCGGCGGCGCTGGATCGCGCCTCCCAGGGCTTGGAGGAGGGACGCCGAAAGGTCGTCGACCGGTTCGCGCGGCAGCCGTGGTCGATGGGTGAGCACTGGAACGGCGACATGCGGCGGATGTACCAGGAGATCAACGACAACCCGGTGGAGGGATTCTCCGGCGCGAACGTCCGGGTCGCGACCCGGGGCCTCAAACGGTGGCGGGTGCGGATCCGTCCCGGCGCGTTGCAGACCCTCACGGCGCAGAAGTTCCTCTCCGAGGTGAACATCGCCATCCGGCTCGCCAACCAGCAGTACTTCAGCACGATGCGGCGGGTCAAGAGCAAGACACTGGGCGGGACCACCCCCGTCCTGCGCTGACACCACCGGAACGGCCCGCGACCGATGGTCGCGGGCCGTTCCGCGTCCGGCGGTGAGCAAGCTCACCGGCGCCTCCGGCATGACCACGCCACCGCGCGCACGGCGTTCACCACGGACGGCGTGCCGCCCGCGCCCACGCGGCGCCCACTGTGGCCGAGATCATGTCCGGCACTCTACCGTCCGATTCGGCCAGAACCGTTGCGGCACAGCCGTTTCCACGCGCGTGAGCTGCGAGGATAAACCGTGTATCAGACTCCCGGAGACGGGTTACCATCGCACGGCACCTGTCGAGAGCGGGCGCGTGACGGGGATCGCGCGTCGGCCAAGTGACGGCCCAGGGGGGTCGGCCCACTCGGCATCAACAACCCCGCAGGCCCCTACCCCTGCGGATCACCGCCACAGGAGTCTCAATGACGGACAGCCCCCGCAGCGCGGCTGCCGATACGAAACTAGACGGAGCAGTGCTGAAGGTCGCCGGTGTCGTCGTCCTCGGCGCGATCATGTCGATTCTCGACATCACCGTCGTCAACGTCGCACTGCCCACGTTCCAGAGCGAACTGGGTTCACCGGACGACCCGATCTCCTACGCGCACGTCGCCTGGACCGTGACCGCGTACACGTTGTCGCTCGCCACCGTCATCCCGTTGACCGGCTGGGCCGCCGACCGGTTCGGCACCAAACGCCTGTACCTGATCGCGCTGGTCCTGTTCACCGGCGGCTCGGTGCTGTGCGCCGCCGCCGACAGCATCAACATGCTCATCGCCTACCGGGTGGTGCAGGGCCTCGGAGGCGGCATGCTGATGCCGCTGGGCATGACCATCATGACCAAGGCCGCCGGACCGCAGCGGATGGGCCGGCTCATGGCCATCATGGGCGTGCCGATGCTGCTCGGGCCGATCCTCGGCCCCATCCTGGGCGGCTGGCTCATCGACGTCGTCACCTGGCACTGGATCTTCCTGATCAACCTGCCGATCGGAATCATCGCGCTGGTGTACGCGTTCTTCGCGCTCCCCAAGGACTCCCCGCGCCGTTCCGAGTCGTTCGACTTCATCGGGATGCTGCTGATGTCCCCCGGTCTGGCGTTGTTCCTGTTCGGCGTCTCGACCATCCCCGAAGAGGGCACCATGACCGCGACCCGCGTGTGGGTGCCGATGGTGACCGGCCTGGTACTGATCGTGGCGTTCGTCCTGTACTCGTTCCGTCCCAAGCACCCGCTGCTGGACCTGCGCCTGTTCGCCAACCGGGACCTCGCCGTGTCGGTCATCACGATGACGCTGTTCGGAGCGGCGTTCTTCGGCGGCCTGCTGCTGGTACCGACCTACTTCCAGCAGATCCGCGGCGAGGACACGCTGACCGCCGGACTGCTCGTCGCGCCGCAGGGCCTGGGCGCGATGCTGACCATGCCGATCGCCGGAGCCCTCAGCGACCGGTTCCCGGTGGGCCGGATCGTGCCGGTCGGTCTCGCGCTGATCGCGGCGGGCATGTTCCCGCTCACCCAGATCGACGTGGACTCCTCGTACGGTTTCCTGCTGTCCTGCCTGTTCGTGCTGGGCCTGGGCATGGGCGCCACCATGATGCCGCTGATGACGGCCGCGCTGCGCACCCTCACCGACCAGAAGGTGGCGCGCGGCTCGACCCTGTTGAACATCACCCAGCAGATCGCCAGTTCCATCGGTGTGGCGATCATGTCGGTGCTGCTCACCAACGGCCTGACCGAATCGCCGTTGGCGGAGGGTGCGATCGCCTCGCGGATGGACCCCCGGATCGCCGAACAGCTCGGCCCCGAGGGGGTCGCCGCCGGACTCGCCGACGCCGCCGGCGCGTTCGCGTCCACCTACTGGGTGGCGTGGGGGCTGATCCTGGCGACGCTGATCCCGGCGTTGTTCCTGCGTAAGAAGAAGCTGGAGCAGCCCGGACCGGATGCGGGCGACTCCGACGACAAGGTCAAGGCCCCGGTCCTGATCCACTAGAACGGTGACTCATCCCGGCCGGACGTCCTCGCGGCGTCCGGCCGGTTCCGTTCGGGGCCGGGGCTGGAGTCAGTCGTAGCCCAACAGGTCGAGCCCGTACTCCCGGGCGATGGCGGCCAGCGCCTCGGGCTCGGCCAGGATGAAGTACCGGTCGTGGATCTCGCGATTCGTGACCAGCGACCACCGTCGCGCGTCGGGCGGATCGAACTCGCCGAAGCGCTCCGTGATGGTCGACAGGTCGCAGTACTCGAGATCCTCGTGGTCGACCTCCCACTCGCACGGCTCACCGTTGCGGCGGAAGCGCAGTAGGCCGTCCCGGCCGTCGCGGTAGTCGAGTTCCACGTCGGTGACGGCGACCGCGCCCCCGGTGCACGCGGTGACGTCCCGTGCCAGGCCCTCGTACGCGGAACCGACCTCCAGATCACTACAGTGGACGGATACCGCCACGCCGATCGCCGTCAGCAACTCCACCACGGCCGTCGCCGTGTCATGCCCGAAGTACCCCAGGTCGTCGTCCGGCGTGCCGTATCTCAACCGGGAGACGGCCTCCGGCGCGTCCACCACCTCCAGCGCGGCCAACCGGTCGATCACCTGGCCCACCGTCACTCCCAGACCCATCGTCTCCACCTTCGTCCTGCGGGACACGGCACTGTAGTGGGGTGGCGCGACCGTGCCCGCCGGGTGGCCGGTGCGACGACCGTTAACCCGGCGGGCGGCGTCGGCGGTCGTCCGGCGACCGCCGCAGTGTTCACTTCAACTGGTCGACGATGGCGTCGAGCTGCGCGAAGTCGATCGGCGGGGTACCCGACGCGTCGGCGTACCTGACGATCACCCCGTAGTTGTAGGCGGTGTCGACGCGGAACCGCCACGCGGACAGTTCGGTGGCGTCACCCGGGACCGTCTTGTGGATACCGGCGGTCATGTCGTCGATCGCCGTGAAGACGCATTCCGTGCCGGGCACCGCGTCACAGAAGGCGTAGTGCCGGGCGGGCTCCTCGGTGGCTCCGCCGTCGCCGGGGGCGTCGATGGGCGCCGACCACAGGTCGATCTCGACGACCTCGCCACCGTCCACGGTGAGCGTCGTGGAGGCGACGCGGATGCCGTCCTCACCGGTGTCCTCGAAGGTGATGTCGGTGTCCGACAACTCGGCGCCCGGGATCTCGGCCACGGTCGCGGACAGGAAGAGTTCGATCAGCCGGGTCTCGTCGTCGGGGTTCTCGGAGCCGGGAATCCCGGGCAGCTCGGGGGCCTCCTCCCCCACCGGGATGGCGGCCAGCATGGCCGTCAACTGCGTGTGGTCGAGACCGATCTCGAAGCCCTCACCGAACTGCGGTGACACCTCGATGTGGAGTATCGTGCCATCCTCCAGCGCCGTCAGCGTCGCACGGAAGTCGATGGGCTGCGGTTCGCCCTCGTCCTCGTCGACCTGGATCCGCCTCACCTCGTCCACGAGGAGACGGGGCCGGTCCTCGGGGGCGTCCTGCGCCCATTCGCACTCACCGTCGATCTCGCCGCAACCGGCGATTCCGGCCATCCGGTCGGCGACGTCCCCCTCGGCCGGGTCGTAGACGGCCACGAAGGCGGCCAGCATGTCGGTCTGGTGTCCGCCTTCGAAACCCGCCACCGTGTCGAGCACGTACCCGCACGCCGCCGGGTCGTAGACGAAGCCCTCGGCCGGCATGTCGTGGCGGGGGTCGCCGAGGAAGTACTCCGGCAGGAGGAACGAGTACTCGGCTGCCTCGGCGACCAGGGCGTCCTGGTACATCTTCGCGACCGGATCCGGCTCGCCCGGGGCCACACCCGACACCGGTGCGCACTCCCCGGTCGTGGCGTTCTCCGAGGCGGCCTCCCCCGCCGGGGCGGGTGGTGGCGCCGTCGGCATCGCCACGGCGACACCGACCACGCCTATGCCGACCACGGCGGCGGTGACACCGGCGGTGAGCGTACGCCGCCACCGGACCTTCCGGCGGCCGTGGACGACGATGTCGTCGGTGGTGGAACGGGCGACCGGCGTCACCTGGTCGAGTGCGTCGTGGAAGACGCTCTTCACTTCCTCTGGCTTCATCTGACGGCTCCTGTAAGGCTTTCACTCGTGTAGCGACGGCGCAGCGCCTCGAGCCCCCGCGCGGTCTGGCTCTTGACGTTTCCGGTGGAACAGCGGAGGATCCGGGCGGTCTCCACGACCGACAGGTCCTCCCAGAACCGCAGGACCAGCACGGCCCGCTGCCTCGGCGGCAGGGCGGACAGCGCCGACAGGGCGGTGAGCCGGTCGTCGTGCCCGGTCTCCACCGGGCTCTCCGGAGGTGCGAGCGTGACGCGTTCCCGCCGGAACCAGCCCCGGCGGCTGTCGTCTATCAAGGTGTTCGTGATGATCCTGCGCACGTATGCGCCCGCGGTCTCACGGCGCGTCCGGTTCCACGCCGCGTAGAGCTTGACGAGCGACGTCTGTACGGCGTCCTCGGCACGGTGCCAGTCACCGCACAGCAGATACGCCATGCGGTGCAGCGACTCACGGCGAGCGGCGACGTAATCGCGAAACTCGGCTTCGAGCTCGGGGGTCATGGGCGACTCCTGTCTTCGTCACGCTCTCTACGGCCGCCGGCGCGGAATCGGTTGCATCGCCGCCTCGATCCGGTTCGCGGCGGACACTCGTGACGAGGGCCACGGTGGTGGCTGGTGGCCGCCGTAACCGGGGTGACACCCGGGGGCGGCCACGTTACCTTCGGCGGCATGATCCTTCGACACGTCACCATCGACAGCGCCGATCCCCACCGGCTGGCCACCTTCTGGAGTGCGGTGACCGGATGGCCGATCTCCGACATCGACGAACCGGGCGACGACGAGGTGTTGCTGGAGGCGCCCGATCCGGTGCCGTCCCTGCTGTTCATCCGGGTACCGGAGTCGAAGACCGTGAAGAACCGGGTCCACTTCGACTGGATGCCGACCGAACGCGTCCGCGACGACGAGGTGGAACGGATCCTGGGGTTGGGCGGCACCGTGCACGAGGACCACCGCCTGCCCGACGGCCGCGGTTGGGTGACCATGCACGACCCGGAGGGCAACGAGTTCTGCGTCGAACGCGGCCGGTCCGAACGCACCGGCTGAAACCGCCGGTACCGGAACATCCGCCGTCGCCATAGGCTGGACACCGTGTCACAGAACGATTTCACGTTGCGGCTCGGCGCCGCGGCCGTGGACCTGGACTGGCTCCACGACCGGCTGTCGACCGACACCTACTGGGCGATCGGGCGGAGCCGGGAACGGGTCACCGCCCTGGTCCGGAACTCGCGCTGCTACAGCGTGTTCGGTCCCGATGGGCGACAGGTCGGCTTCGCCCGCCTGGTGACGGACTCGGTGACCTTCGCGTGGCTGTCCGACGTGTACGTGGACCGGACGGTGCGGGGAAGGGGCGTGTCGAGGATCCTGTTGGACCGCGTCGTGGCGGACTGCGAGAGCCTCGGCCTGCGCCGCGTACTGCTGGCAACCGACGACGCCGAGGAGCTGTACCGCCGGTACGGCTTCACACCCGTCGCCGAGGACCACTACCGGTGGATGGCACTCACCTGGCCGGACCATCCCGCGTGACGGGGCCATGCTGGGGTGGACGGTGGACGGGCGAGTCCCGTCCACCCCAGCGCCCCGTACCTCACCACCGGCCGTTCCAGGTGCCACCGCCGGGCTGAGCGCACCGTGTCCCGTCCTGTGAACTGTCCCTCAACGAAAGGCCGGACACGGCCTCATCATGATCACCGGCGGCGGCACGATCGGTGCACGGATCGGCCACGGGTTCTCGTGCCGGATCCGGTATCGCGGTCGTTATCCTCGGCGGCGTCCCACCCGCCGCAACGCACAGGTGTCCCGTGAACCCACATCCGCCGTACCCGCCGCCGCCCGAACCGGGTGACCCCGCCTTCCGGTACGACCCCGGAAGCGCTCCCCCCGTGATGGGTGGACAGCAGTACGGCCCCGGCGGTCAACCGCCCCACCCGGCACCTCACGGCCCACCGCCGCCCATGGGCCCCGGCCCGGGCCACCCGCCGCCGCCCATGGGAGCGGGTCCCCCGCCGCCTCCCGGGGCTCCCGGCTTCCGGCCGCCGCCGCCGCCGAAGAAGTCGAGCGCCGGACTGGTCATCGGGCTGATCGCGGGCGTCCTGGCGGTGCTGTGCCTGGGCGGTGTCGGCGGCTGGTACTTCCTGCTCGGCCCCGGCAGCGGCCCCGGCGAGCCCGCCAACCCGTGGCCGGCCTCCTACGATCCGGCGGTGGCCGCGGTGCCGGCGGGCACCACGTTCTTCATCGACAAGCCCGACAGTTGGGAGATCTGTGTCCTCCTCGACCTGTCACCGGTGGAGCAGGTCATGCCGCTGGACGGCAACCCGAAGGCCGAGACCGACACCAACGACGACGGCACCGGCAGTTTCTCGTGCAGCGGGCAGCTTCGGCAGAGCGCCGTCGAACACGACGATCGCAACCCGGTCGGGGTGTTCGACCTGTTCATGTACGCCGAAGCCGACCAGGCGACGGCGGAGGAACTGTACGAGGGCATCTGGCAGTTCGACGGCTACCAGCCCCCCGAACCCATCGCGCTGGGAGACGAGGCGCAGGTCGGTATCAAGGAGGACCAGTCGGAAGGTGACCTCGACGTCGCGATGACCTTCCGCAACGGAAACCTGGTCGGCTGGGCGGTCCTGAGTGTCCGGTACAGCGATCTGGCCGTCGCCCCGAAGCCGGAGGTGCTCACCAACGTGCTGCTCGACCTCGCCAACGGCGGAATGGGGGTACTGGCCGAGGCGTCGTCGTGAGCCGCACTAGTCCGGCTCGCGCGGCGTGGTCTCAAGCGCTTCGGCCTCCGCCCGGCAGCGCACTGCCGCCTCGTGGTCTCCCAGGCCGTCGTGCGCCTCGGCCAGCACTCGGAGTGCGTCGGCCTGCCTGATGAGCCACGGCATGGCGCGGTAGCGCCGCAGCGCCGAGGTGGCCGACTCCAGTGCGGGCCGGTGCCGAGAGTGTCCGTTGTGGATCATCGCCCGGATCAGGTCCCACTGGGCCCTGCCGGACTCCGACGGCGCGGGACCGGACACCGCCGCCTCGGACATCAGTGCGGCGGCCTGCTCGTAGTCGCCCATGGCGGCCTCCACCTCGGCGAGGTCGCAGAGGCTCTCGAACTCCACCGTGGTCCGTTCCGCCGAACGTCCCGACCGCAGTTCCTCCCGGTAGAGCCGCCTGGCGACGTCGAGCCGCCCGGCACGGCGGTGGCTCTCGGCCTGCATCGCCAGGCACCAGCCCTGCAGGTAACCGTCCCCGGCCGCCTTCGCCATGGCGTGGGCCTCCGCCAGCACCTCCAGCGCCTCATCGGTGCGGAACTGGGCGGTGAGGAGGGTCCCCCGGTAGATCCGCAGGCGGGCCTGGAAGTGGCCGCCCTCGGCGAGGTCCGCCGCGTCGGCGTCGGCGAGATAGGCATACGCCTTGTCGAACGCACCGACCATCGTGCACACCTGAAGGAGCGTGTTCACGAAGATGAGCTGCGACCGCACGTTGCCGGTGGCCGCGGCGAGGTCGACGGCCTCGGTCAACAGCTTCTCCGCCTCGGCGGCCCGCCCCGCCCCGGAGAGGTACACGCCCAGGTTCCCCTTGGCCGCCGCCTCCTCCCTGGGACCGATACCGCGTGACAGCAGTACCGCCCGGCTCCCCCAACGCAACGCCGACTCCAGGTCGCCCTCCTTGCGCATCACGTTGGCGAGTTGAGAGGTCATCCGGAACACGCCGACGCGGTCTCCCGCCCGTTCCGCGTTGGCCAGGCCGTTCTCGGTGGCCTTCCTGACCCGCGCGAGCGACCTGCCCTCGTTGAGGACCTGCCGCATGGCGAACACCAGCCGCCACAGACGGGGATGGTCGCCGAGCGTCTCGGCCGCGCGCAGCATGTTGTGCGCCTCGGCGGCCCCCGGGTCGTAGGCGCGTTCGTGATGCCAGTCGATGACCGCGTCGACGACGGCGGCGCGACGGTCGGGCGGCAGTTCGCGGTCCGCCCGGTCGGCGGCGTACAGGCGCACCAGGTCGTGCATGCGGTAACGGCCGGGGCGGTACTCCTCCAGCAGGTGCCCGCTCAGCAGCCGCGCCACCAGCGGCCCGGCCTCCGGCTCGGAACGCCCCGAGACCGCCACGACGAGCGGGTGGGAGAAGTCCTCACCGGGCACGATCCCCAACCGGCAGAACAGGTCCCGGGCGTCGGGTGTCAGCGCGCGGTGCGAGAGGTCCAGGTTGGCGCGTACGGCCGCCCGCAGATCGCCTTCGATCGCCAGGACCGCCAACCGGTCGGAGTTCTCCAGTTCCGCCACCAGGTCGCCGAGCCGCCGGTGCCGGTTGCCCGCCAGGTTCGCCGCCGCGATGCGCAGCGCCAACGGCAGGTGACCGCACAACTCGGCCAACCGGGCCGCGGCGGCGGGCTCGGCCGCCACCCGTTCGTCTCCCACTACCCGGCGCAGCATGTCCACGGAGTCCCGGGTCTCCATGACCGGCACCGACACCGCGCGGGCGTCGTCGAGCGCCACCAGGCCCGCCAACCGGTCCCGGCTCGTCACCAGAACCCGGCAGCCCCTGCCGCCCGGCAGCAGCGGCCGCACCTGGTCGACCGAGGCGGCGTTGTCCAGCAGCACCAGCATCCGTCGTTCGCTGACACGGGACCTGAACAGGGCGGCGGCCTCCTGGACGTCGGTGGGGATGGCGTCGGGCGGGTGGCCGAGGGCACGGAGGAACCGGTCCAGCGCGTCCTGCGCGGTGAGCGGTTCGGCCTCGTCGTATCCGCGCAGGTCCACGAACAACTGTCCGTCCGGGAAGCGGTCCAGGTGGCGGCTCGCCCACTCCACGGCCAACGCGGACTTGCCGACACCGCCCGGCCCGGAGATCACCACCGGGCCGGTGCCGTCGGCCGACGACACGTCCAGGGCCGCCAACTCGTCCGCGCGGCCGGTGAAGCCGCCGCCCTGCGGAAGCTGCGCCGGGATGGGCACGGTGGGGGCGGCCGTCACGGGCACCGGCGGGCGGGCGGGTTCGGGCCCCTGTCGCAGGATCTCGCGGTGCAGGTCGCGCAGCGGCCGCCCCGGTTCGATGCCGAGGTCCGCCGCGAACCGTCTCCGGACCCCGCGGTACACCGCCAGCGCCTCCTCGGTACGTCCACTCTGGTGCAGCGCCCGCATGGACATGACGGCGAGGCCCTGCCGGTACGGATGCGCCTCCAGAAGACGGCGCGCCTCACCGACGACCCTGCCCGGCTGTCCCATGGCGAGTTCCGCCGCCATCCGCGCCTCCTGCGCGACCAGCCGCTCCTCGTTCCAACGTTCGGCCGCCGACTCCGGCAACCGGCCGCTCATACCGGCGAGCGCGGGTCCCCGCCACAGATCCAGCGCCGCCGACAACCTCTCGTGTGCCTCGGCGTGCCGTCCCGCCGCCGTGAACCGCCGTGCCGCGCGGACGTGGGTGGTGAACACCGACGCGTCGAGCCGATCGGTGGCCAGTGTCAGGCGGTAACCCTCCCCGACGGACTCGATCCGGCCCGGAAGCAGCCTTCGCAACGTCGCCATCGCGTTCTGCGCCTGCCGGCGGGCGGTGACCGGCGGATCCTGGTCCCACAGGGCCTCCACCAGGCGGTACAACGGCACCACGTGATCGGCGTCCAGCAACAGCATGGCCAGCAGTTTCGGGTGGTGACGCCCCGGGATCGGTACGACGCCGGACGCGTCCCTCACCTCCAGCGGCCCAAGGATACGAAACTCCACGAAAACTCCCGACTCCGTCTCCAATCTAACCGGGCCGTGCGACGGCGTCCGGCCACGGATTTCGCCTCAGCCCGCCGGTGCCACGGCCGCGGCCGGGCCGGACGGCGACCCGGGCGACGTCACGCCCGGCCCGGCGGACACCTCGGCGGCACGGCGTCGCGCGCGTTCCGCCGCCGGGGTGTCGCCCAGCCCGGCGAGCGCGTCGGCCCACGCCGCGAACGACCGGCCCGCCCGCAACGGTTCCCGCATCCGCGTGTACAGCTCCGCTGCCGACTCCGCGTGCCCGGCGGCGACGTCCCACTCCGACCGGCCGTTGTGGACGGTGGCGAGCAACAGGTGCGCCGCCGCCAGGTCGCGCAGCGGGCCACCCTCCCGGGCACGCGTCGAGACATTCCCGCGCGTACCGCAACGCGGTCTCGGAGTCGTCCAGGTCGTCGAGGCAGTACGCCAACGGCACGAGCAGCCGCGCCACGGTGCCGACGTACCGGTTCTCCCGGCGCGCCCGGTACACCCCGACGAGGTCGGCGTAACCGGCCGCCGGATCGCCGGTGGCACGCCGGATCCGGCCGCGGAGTATCAGCGCGTGCATCCGCCGGGAACTCGCCCCCGCCAGGACGCGTTCCGCGCACCGCTCGGCCTCGGTGTACCTGCCGAGGTCCAGATACAGGTCGCCCAGCGCGAGTAGTTGCGAGGCGGGGAGGTGGCCCGGCGTGGAGGCGAGGCGCACCGCCCGCAGCAACGTCTCCTCCGCCTGCGGGTACTCGCCCATGGCGGTGTGGATCTCGCCCAGTCTCAGCAGCCGCGCCGCGATCGCGTGTGGACTGCCGGTGCGTTCGGCCAGGGTCAGCGACTCGGCGGTGATCCGGGCGGCCTCGGAGTTGTCCCCCCGGAGGCGGGCGAACTCCGCCATGTTGCCCAGATGCCGGCTCAACAGGACGTCGTCGCGGGACTCCCTCGCCCACCGCACCGCCGACCGGGTCTCCGCCTCGGCCAGGTCGAGTCGTCGCTCCGCCCAGTGGGTACCGGCGACGAGGTTGTGCATGACGGACAGGCCCGCGGCGTCGCCCTCCCGGCGCGCCACGGAGAGCGCGTCCTCGGCGGCCCGCCGGATCGCGACCGGATCCCTGCCCTGATGCACCGACCGGTGCAACGCCGACACCGCCCGCCACACCCACGGATGCCCCGGCAGCGCGGACGCCACCGCGAGGACGTCCTCGTGGACGTGGTCACCGCCGGGTTCCCCGTACCAGGCGAGCATCCGGCGTCGGGCGGCGTCGAGCTCGCCGGGATCCAGTTCCGCGACGGCGCGGCGGCTCGCGTAGCAACGCACCAGGTCGTGGAACCGCCACCGGTCCCCGTGCCGTTCCAACAACCGGGACGCCGCCAACCTGTCGAGGCCGGCGTCCACAGTGGCGGCGTCTCCGCCGTCGACCGCCCGCGCCAACCCGGTCGTGAGGCCGACGGCGGGAACCACCCCCAACGACAGGAACAGCCGCTTCGTGTCGGCGTCCAGGCGCCGATGGGACGACTCGATACTGTGGGACACCGCCGCGCGCGGGTCACCGGGGACGGCGAGCCGGTCGAGCCGGTCCTCATCGGCCAGTTCCTCCGCCATGTCCGCCAACCGCCGTGACGGATCGGACGCCAGCAGGGCGCCGACTATCCGCAGCGCCAAGGGCAACCGCCCGCACAGCGCGGCGATCCGGTCGGCGGCGGCGGCCTCGTCCCGGATACGTCGAGCGCCGGTGAAGCCCGCCAGAAGCGCCAGGGACTCCTCGTGCGACAGGACGTCCAGGTCGACGACCCGGGCGCCGTCGAGCGCCACGAGACCCGTCAGGTCGTTCCTTCCAGTCACCAGCGTGAACGAGCCGCCGACACCGGGAAGCAACGGCCGCACCTGGTTCACGGAGTTCGCGTTGTCCAGCACGACCAGCATCGTCCGGCCGCGCAGCAGCGAACGGTACAGCGCGGCCGCCTCGTCGAGGTCGGCCGGGATCATCCCCTCCGGGTGCCCGAGTGCCCGAAGGAAGCGGTTGAGGGCGTCGTGCGCGCTCAACGGTTCGGCCTCGTCGAAGCCGCGCAGGTCGACGAACAGTTGCCCGTCGGGGAAACGGTCGGCGTTACGGCGCGCCCATTCGACGGCCAGCGCGGTCTTGCCGACGCCGCCGGTGCCCGTGACGGTCACCAGCCCGGCGGCCGATGCGTCGTCGCGCAGCGCGTCCAGTGCCCACAGGGCGTCGACCCGCCCGGTGAAGCCACCCAGGTGCGGAAGCTGGGCCGGGACACCGGAGGCGGTGGCGGGTACGGGTGTGCGCCGAGCCGTGTCGACGTCGTCGCGGAGGATGTCACGGTGCAGCGCCCGCAGTGGACTCACCGGGTCGATCCCGAGGTCGTCGGCCAGGCGACGCCGCAGCCGCGCGAACTCACGCAGCGCCTCGTCACTGCGTCCACCGTGGTGCAGCGCGCGCATCAGCAGGCCCACCAGTCGCTGCCGGTACGGGTTAGCGTCCAGCAGCTCGCGCGCCTCCCCGACGACCCTCCCCGGCCGCCCCAGTTCCAGTTCCAGTTCCATGCGGGTCTCCAGGGCGTCCAGCCGCCGTTCCTCCAGCCTGGCCGCCCCGGAGGCGATCAGGTCACCCGGCACCCCCGCCAGTGCCGGTCCCCGCCACAGGTCCAACCCCCGGCACAGCGACTCGTGCGCCTCGGCGGGTCTCCCCCGCGCCCGCCGGCCCTCCGCCTCCCGCACCGCCTCCGCGAACCGCAACGCGTCGACCCGGTCGGTGTCGAGCCGGTACCCGTCGCCGACGGCCGCCACCGGCAGGCCCGGAATACGACGCAGCGACGCCATGGCGTTCTGCACCTGCCGGCGGGCCGTCGCCGGAGGATTCTCGTCCCACAACGCGTCCACCAGGCGGCTCATCGGCACGACACGTCCGGCGTCCAGGGTCAGCATCGCCAACAGCCCGGGATGGTGCCTTCCCCTCACCTCTACGGCCCCGGACTCGTCCTCCACCTCCAGCGGCCCGAGAATGCGGAACTCCACGGCACCCTCACCTCGTATGTCACCTGGTACGACAACCACAACCTACCGCCCGGCGGTGAAACCGCCACGGCACGGCCGCCGGGGGGAGAGAATCGTCCGAGACACGCGCCGGAGACGGCCCCACGAACGGAGAACGGTGATGAGAGCGATACTCGACGGCACGGTGGTGGCCGAGGCGGACGACGCCGACGTGATCGAGATCGAGGGCAACTCGTACTTCCCGCCGTCCGCGACGGACGGCGACCGGTTCGAGAAGAGTCCCACTCCGTACTTCTGCCCGTGGAAGGGCGAATGCCAGTACTGGTCGATACGGGTCGGCGACAGACTCTACGGCGACGCGGCGTGGAGCTACCCCGAACCCATGCCCACCGCGCTCGAACGGGTGGGTCGGGACTTCGGCGGCTACGTCGCGTTCGACCCGTCGGTCCGGGTGGAGTGACGGCGGGCTCCGGCCCGATGTCGTACGGCGGCTCTAGGGTGACCGGTCCGTACCGTCTACCCGGAAGTGGCCATGCACGAACTCTCCCCCACCGATGCCCGGCGCATCGCCGTCCGCGCCCAACTCCTCGACGGTGAACGCCACACCACCGGGCTACTCGACGTCGTACGGCACCTGTCCTTCCTGCAACTCGACCCGGTCGCCGCCGTCGCCCCCAGCGCCGATCTGGTCGCGTGGAGCCGGCTCGGTGACGCGTACTCGCGCGAGCACCTGGTCGAGGCGATCGCCGACCGCTCCCTCGTGGAGTACCGCGCCATGCTGCGGCCCGCCGAGGACATGGTCCTCCACCGTGGAGACATGGCCGCCTGGCCGGGCGAGGCCGACTGGCGGCGGCGGCAACACGCCTGGGTGGTCGCCAACGACGCCTGCCGTCGCGACATCCTGCGGCGGCTGGCGGAGAACGGTCCCTCGCCGTCGCGCGCGCTTCCCGACACCTGCGTGGAGCCGTGGCGGTCGACCGGCTGGACCGACAACAAGAACGTCACCCAGATGTTGGAGTTCCTGACCTCCGCCGGCGAGGTCGCCGTCGCGGGCAGGAAGGGCCGGGAACGGCTGTGGGATCTGGCGTCGCGGGTGTATCCCGACGTGCCCGCGCTGCCACCGGACGAGGCGAGGGTCGCCAGGAACCGCCGCCGGCTTCGCTACCTCGGAATCGCCCGGGCCACCACCGCGGTACTGCCCGGCGAACCCGCTCACGTCGCCGAGGTCGGTGAACGTGCCGTGGTCGCCGGCACCAAGGGCGAATGGCGGGTCGATCCGTCACTGCTCGACGGTCCGTTCACGGGCCGGGCGGCGCTGTTGTCGCCTTTCGACCGGCTGGTCCACGACCGCGGCCGTCTCAAGGAACTCTTCGGCTACGAGTACCAGCTGGAGATGTACAAGCCGGTGGCGAAGCGACGCTGGGGTTACTACGCGCTGCCCGTCCTGTACGGCGACCGAATGGTCGGCAAACTCGACGCCACCGCCGACCGTAGGGCCGGGGTACTGCGGGTGCACGCGCTACACCGCGACGTCGAGTTCACCCCGCGCATGACGGCCGAGATAGGCGCCGAGATCGAGGCACTGGCCCGCTGGCTCGGCATGGAGGTGGAAACGCCGAGCTGACGGCGGCCGCCTCACCGCACGGTGTCCTCGGACGCCACGACCGGCACCGGCCGTTCGACCAGTTCCGCCGGCGTGTCCGGCACGGTCGGACGGCCAGCGGGTTCCCTCGTGGCGGCCTCACCGACCGGCAGTGCGGCCACCGGTGCCCGGGTCGGCGCGGCGGTGCCGCGTCGCAGGTACGGCCGGACCCGCCGGAACGGACCCGCCGCGAACCAGGCGGCCGTGACGGTGACGATCGCGCCCGTCACCGGGCTTCCGGCGGCGATCAGCGCGCCCCCGGCGGCGACGGCCGTGACGGCGGCGGTCCCACGCAGGACGTCGGTCACCGCACGCCGCACCATCGCCCGAAACCACACCGGTTCCCGCCACGACCCTCCGTTCGCGGGCACGCGGCAACCGGTGGTGTCCTCCTGCTTCGTCATCACGCGCCAATCACTACCCGCCGGACCACCACGCCTAAACTCACGCGGCCTCAGTAGCCTCTCCCGCCGTCCAGCGCCTCGCGCATGTAGTCGAGGTGGCCACAGTGCCGGGACGTCTCATCGATCATGTGGACGAGCAGATACCGCAGGTCGAACGGCGGCTCGGTGGGGCTCTGGGACACCGCGTCGAGACCGGGGGTGGCGGCGACCACCGCGCGGGAACGTTCGCACTCGGCCTCGTAGGCGGCGACGAGTTCCGGCACCGTCGCGGTGTCGGGGAACGTGAAACCGTCGTGCTGCTCGTCCTCCGGCCACGGCGGCGGCACCTCCCGGGACGCGGCGAAGTCGATGCTGAACCACCAGCGTTCGGTCGCGGTCATGTGGTGCAGCAGCCCCATCGGCGTCATGTCGGACGGCGACACCGCGGTGCGGCCCTGTTCCTCGGTCAATCCGGCGACCTTGGCCACCGCGGTGGCCCGCAGCCAGTCCAACCGGGACGTCAGGGCCGTGCGTTCGTCGGCGATCCGGGGCACAGCGGGTCGTTCACTCGATGAGGTCACGGCCGGAATCTAACCCGCGGGTGTGACGATTTCCCGCGTGTGCGGGAGCAGGCGAACCGGACGGCCCGCGCGCCCGACACGGTGGCCCGCGCGGGTGCCGGGGACACCGGGAAACCCGGCGCGGCGGCGCCACGGGGCGTTACCCTCACGGCTACGGCCCCGTTCCGCACGCACGCCGACGCGACCGCGGCCCGACACCCGTCACCGCCGAGGCGGCCGACACCGGGAGGAACCACATGACCGACCTGACCGGCCAGCAGATCACCCGCGTCACCGGGGGCGGCCAGTTGACCATCCACACCGACGGCGGGTGGATCATCACGATCGAGTCCGGTTTCGCCTACACCGCGCTCGACGGCGGCACACTCCGATCCAGCGGTGACGCCTCCGACGCCGCGTCGGCGTTGGCCAACCTCACCGGGGAGACCATCCAGGCCAGCCGGATGGACGAGACGGACGGCCTCACCATCACCACCACGACGGGAGCCACCGTCACCGCCCCACCCGATCCGGACCACGAGGCGTGGAACGTGACCGGCCCGCGCGGTCAACGATTCGTGTCCACCCCCGGCGGCGAGCTCACCGACTGGGACGCACCCGCCTGACGGCCCGGCGGACACCGGGCCGGAGCGGCGTGACCGAGACACCCGGCCCCGCCGATCGACGGCCTGATCGGTGGAAAGCGCGGCTTGGTTGGTTGAAAGCCCGGCTTGGTTGGTTGAAAGCTCGCGAAAAATCGAGACATCAGGGCTTATTCGAGGCATGTCGATCGTCGTACGGCCAACCAAGCCGACATTGTTCACGATCGACACCTCGTCAGGGGTGCCCCCGCCCCCTCGACCGCCCGCCTCTGCCGGGGGCGTGCATGTCGGCCGTCTCGTGTGAGACTGTCGCGATGGTGGATGAGATCGCCCGGCTCGACGTCGATCCCGTGCACGCCCGGGTGTACGAGCACGGCTGGCAGAGTTGGAGCCCGTCCACGACGTACCCGGCCGACGCCACCTCGTGGCGGGCGAGCGGCGACCTCTCCGCCCGGCAGCACTACCGGATCGGCAGACCCCAGCCCCCACACGGGTTCCAGGGCGAGGGGCTGCTCGTCGTGGACGACGGCGCGGGCACCACGACCTGCTTCGCCGCCGAATCCCCCGACCGGATCCCTTCCGTCACCGCGCGACTCGACGGCGGAACGCTCGTCGTCGCCTCCGGGGAACCCGTCGCCGTCACCACGGCCCCCGACATCGCCACCGCGCTCACCGACTTCGGCGACCGGTTCGCCGCCGCGGCGGGTGCCGGTCCGTTCCGGACCCCGCCTACGGTGTGGTGTTCCTGGTACCACTACTTCACCCGGGTCACGGAGGCCGATGTCGTCGAGAACCTGGACGCCCTCGACGAAGCCGGCCTACCGGTCGAGGTGGTGCAGATCGACGACGGGTGGCAGTCGAAGGTGGGTGACTGGCTGACCGTCTCGGACCGGTTCGAGTCGTTGCGCGGCATCGCTTCCCGTATCGCCGCGACCGGCCGCCGCGCCGGGATCTGGCTGGCGCCGTTCCTCACCCTGCCCGACAGCGCGCTGGCGCGGCGTCACCCCGACTGGCTGCTGCCGGGTGCCGCCGGGCACAACTGGGGAGCCGAGACACGCGGCGTCGACCCGTACGCGGCGTCGGGGTACCTGACCGACGTGTTCACCATGTTGCGCGAGGCGGGTTTCGACTACTTCAAACTGGACTTCCTGTACGCCGGTGCCATCGGCGGCATCGGCGCCTACCGGGACGGGATGGCGCACATCCGGCGGGTCGTCGGCGACGACGCCTACCTGTTGGCGTGTGGCGCCCCCGTCCTGCCCAGTGTCGGGCTGTGCGACGCGATGCGCATCGGACCCGACATCGCCACCCGTTACGCGCCACGCGACGGCGACCCCTCGACCCCGTCGCAGCAGGGCGCCGTCATGAACACACTCGGCCGCGCCTGGCAGCACGGGCGGTTCTGGGTCAACGACTCCGACTGCGTCGTCGCGCGTCCGGCGGTGGAACGCCGTGAGGAGTGGGCGGACGTCGTGGAGCGGTTCGGTGGCCTGCGTTCGGCGTCGGACCGGATCGCCGACCTCGACGACTGGGGGCTGGAGACGACGCGGCGGCTGCTGACCCACGTTCCCGCGCCGACCCCGTTCCCGTCGGCCTGAGGCGGGCGCCGTGGTCGCACACCCGCCGCTCGCCGCCGAGGAGGCGCGGGAATGGGTCTGATGCTCTTCCCGGGCGGCTACGACGTGACCCACCCGGACGTGTCGTGGTCCTACCACGGTTTCCACATGTTCCGGGAATGGCTGGCGCGGGTCGAGGGACTGGAACTGACCGGGATGGCGGGGTTCGGCGGAGACCGTCCGTGGTCCGAGGTCGCCACGCCGCTGAGACCGTTGCTCGACCATCCCGACGACGACGGCCCGGACCTCACACCCGACCGGTGCGCGGCCATGCTGCCGCGCCTGGAGGCGATCCGCGATCTACCCGTCGGCGACGACCCGGTCCTCCGGTCGCACCTCGAAGACCTCGACCGTCTGATCACCGTCCTCCGATTCTGTGTGGCCCACGACGTCCCCCTCGTCTTCGCCTGACCCGGGCGCACCGTGCACGGGGTCACGCCGACGGCGGACCTCTCACGCCCGTCTGGCGGCGTCGATGAGGGCGGCGACGGTGTGTCCTATGCGTCGGGCGGCGGTCTCGGGCTCGGGTTCTCCGGCGTCGAGCCAGGCCAGGGTGCCCTCGATGGCGATGACGGGTGCCATCCGGGCGGCCCAGTCCGCCCATCCGGGATCGGGGATCTCGTCGACCAGTTGACGTAGTGCGATCTGAGTGGACTGTCCGGCGAGGTCCTGCGCGTACGGGGCGAACTCGGGTTCGCGGGCGGCGTATCGGAACAGCAGCCGGAAGCCGTCGGGGTCGGCGGCTGCGGCACGGACCAGTGCCGGTATCGAGCCGGCGTCGTGGTCGCGGCTGCCGACCGATTCGGCCAGCCGGGTGCAGGTGCGGTCGAGGACGGAGCGGTACAGGTCGGCCTTGGATTCGAAGTGCCGGTAGAGGATCACCTTGCTGATCCCGGCTTCCGCCGTGATGTCGTCGACGGCGGTGTCGGTGTATCCGGTGCGGGCGAACGCCCGGGTGGCGGCGGCCAGGATCTGGTCACGGCGTGCGGCGCGCGGCAGTCGCCGCGGTGCCGGTGTCGGTTCGGGCACCGTTCCTCCTGTCCACACCACTTGTTGACAGGTGAGTATACAAAAGCTATGTTTACTCATAGTTATACACACAAGAGTAAACTTGGAGTGGTCATGAGCCAGACGGACACCGCCGTACCGACCCTGCCGTTCGCACAACCCCACCCCCTGCTGCTGCCGCCGGTACTGCGGCGGCTTCACAACACCGGCGCGGTCCACCGGGTCAGGACGGCCACCGGCGACACGGCGTGGCTGGTCACCGGTTACGACCGTGTCAAGGCGTTGCTCTCGGACGACCGGCTCGGCATGTCACACCCCGACCCCGGCAATGCCGCCACGATCAGCGACTCGGCGTTGTTCGGCGGACGACCGGCCGGGAACTTCGACACCGAACACGCCGACCGGGCACGGATGCGGCGGCTCCTGGCACCGTTCTTCACCGCGAAACGCATGCGTGCCCTGGAACCGAGGGTCGACGCGCTGGTGGCGGACCTCATGGACGCGCTGTCCGCCGGGCCGAACCCCGCCGACCTCCACGAGGCGGTCGCGCTGCCGTTGCCGATCCTGGTGATCTGCGAGCTGCTGGGCGTGCCGTACGCCGACCGGGCGGAGTTCCGGTCCTACAGCAACGCGGCCGCCTCCACCACCGACACCGCCACATCGGAACGAGGACTCGCCGACCTGTTCGGATACATGCGGCGGCTCGTCGAGGCGAAGCGGACCGCGCCCGCCGACGACGTCGTGTCCGGCCTGTGCGCGATCGACGGCCTCGACGACGACACCGTCGCCGGGCTGGCCGCCATGCTGCTCTTCGCCGGCCACGAGACCACCGTCGCCCAGATCGGCTACGCCACGGTGCTCCTACTGTCGAACGAGGTACAACGCCGGGAAGTCGCCGAGGACCCCGCGAAGGTCGTCGGTGCGGTCGAGGAGTGCCTGCGCTTCCCCGGCTCCGGTACCGGCGGGCTGCTGCGTTACCCGCGCGTCGACATCGACATCGCCGGAACGCCCATCCCCGCCGGTGACCTGGTCCTGCTGGACATCAGTGCCGCCAACCACGACCCCGCCGCCTTTCCCGCGCCGGAACGGTTCGACATCGACCGCGCCACCCCGACCCGCCACCTGGGTTTCTCACACGGCGGCCACTACTGCATCGGCGCGCCACTGGCCCGCATCGAGATGCGATCGACGATCCGGGCACTGGTCACCCGATTCCCGACGATGCGACTCACCCGGCCCGCCGAGACACTGACCGTCCACACCGACAGACTGACCCGCTCCCTGACCGGAATCCCCGTCACCTGGTGACGCCCCCGATCCCCACACGAGTAAGGAGACACCATGAGCGAGAGTGACGGTCATCGAGAGGTATGGGATCGTTTCGCCCCCCGTTACGACGCCGCGATGCGGTTCTTCGAGCGACGATGGTTCACCGGAGGCCGGGAATGGGTCGGGGCCCGGGCGGTGGGCGAAGTCCTGGACGTCGCGATCGGCACCGGACTGAACCTGCCGCACTACCCGGCCGGCGTCCGGGTCACCGGAGTGGACTTCAGTCCCGCCATGCTGCGACAGGCCGAGATACGTGCCGCCTCGCTCGGGATTCGGCCCGTCCTGCGGCGCGCGGACGCGCAGGCCCTGCCGTTCGAGGACGCGAGCTTCGACACGGTGGTCTGCACGCTGTCGCTGTGCGGAATTCCCGACAACACGGCAGCCGTCGCGGAGATGTACCGGGTGCTGCGTCCGGGCGGCCGGCTGCTGCTGCTGGATCACGTCGCGAGCACGTGGCCGCCGATACGGTGGGGACAGATGCTGGTCGAGCGATTCACCGTCCGCACGGCGGGCGAGCACTACACCCGCCGCCAACTCCCGGTGGTGGTCGCTGCGGGATTCGCCGGTATCGAATCGCGGCGACTCAAGGCGGGCACCGTGGAACGTATCGAAGCCACGAAGCCACACTGACACCACCCATCACGACGCGGTGAGTCGGTCCACGGTGTTCGCCAGGGCCCGTGCCGCCTCGGATCTGGTGGCCGCCATTCGCGCCGGAGAGGTGATCCGGGAAATCGCACCGGACTCCGTGTACTCACTGACCGACGAAGCCGATATCGCCACGGTCGCCCGCGAAGCGCTGCTCACCGACGACCATGTCAATCGGGTCCTGACGGTCAATGGGGAACCGATCAGCCTCCGCGGTCAGGTCGAGTTGATCGGGGCGGCCCTGGGACGGACCATCCCCGTCGAGGCGTTGACGACCGAACAGATCGCGCAGCGGTATCGAAGTGCCGGAATCAGCGACGAGGAGATCGAGGCGTGGCTCCCGGAGACCGACGGCGAGCCGAACGCGGAGGATCTGCGTTCGATGCGCGATGGTGTCGACGCGCTCGCCCGGATTCTGGGACGTCGGCCCCGTTCGTACGCCGAATGGTTGGCGGACAACATCACGACCCTCGGGCCGGCCTGAGCGATTCTCGCCGACCGTGGTGACTCACATCCGCGATCGGTGGCACAGAAACCACGACCGCCGTCACAGGGTGGCCGAACCTTCAGGGCCGTCGCCCAGCAGTACGTAAAGCCCAGTCTTGGCCTCGGCCGGCCCAGGACACGCACTTCCCCGTGCGCCGCCCCGACACCACGGGGACCCACCGCCCGGCCTGGCCGGGCGGGACCGGTCCCGGTCGGCTCATCGCATGCTCGACATCCGGCATGAAACTGTTCGATCGCCGTGTCGCCCTTGGCTTCCAGGGGTCCCGCGCGATCGTCGGCCTCTCGGATCGAAGGTGGAACCATAATGGACTGGACGGCACCTCATGTAGTGGTGGCGGTCGTGTTCTCGGCCGCGACGCAGGCCTGGTTCGTCGTGATGATGATCCTGACCGGCCGAGCTCACCGAAGGGCGGTGAGAGACTTCCCGGCCACCGAACCAGACCTCGCCTCACCCGACCTGTCGCACGAGGAGCTGGGCATGCTCGCGGAAGGCGACCGGCGGTTGGTCGAGGTGGCATTGGCACGGCTGTGGCTGGAGGGGCACGTCAGGGTGGGCGGTTGGGTCAGTCTGGTCGACGAGCCCACCGACACCGCGAAGGAGGGCTCGGCGCAGTCCGCCCGGCGGGCGGTGCTGGACCGGCTTCGCGACAGGCGGGGTATGCATCTGCCCGACATCGTGCACGCCGCGCGGCGGCGAACCGACTTCTCGGACGCACAGCGACGGCTGATCTCCGCCGGTCTGGTCAATGAGGTGGCCGAGCGTGTCACCCTTACCCGCCGCCGCGTCACCGGCGTGTATACGGCCCTGATGTCGGTGGCGATCATGGGCGTCGCGGGGAGCATGGGTGTAGCGTCGGTCGGTGCGCGTTCCGCTGGAGAAAAGGCTCAGGTCACCGGCGTGATCGTTGGCCTGTTCCTCTTCTACGTGGTGGTGACCGCGGTGACGCGCAACCGCACGGGGGGTCGGCTACATGCCACGACACCGGCCGGCCGCGAGCTGCTCGCCGCCACGGCGAGAGTGTCTCCCGAGCCGAAGCACGATCGCGTTCTGCACCGGGTTGCCCTGCACGGGTTGTCGACAGTGCCGGAGTTCGCCGAAGCCGCCCAACGGGTCGACCCGAGTGCCGGGCAGAGCACCGGTCAGCGGACGTTCTCGGTGTTCGCCTCGGTGTTCGCCGCGATCGCCGGAATCTTCGGGCCGGGCGACGGAACCAGGAGATGACCACGACCACCGCGAGGTCTACACCGCTTGACCTCTCCACCGGACTGATGCGGGTGTCGGGTTCTGCGAGTCCTACCCTCGGTCGGTGCCACCACCGTGCCACCACCGTGCCACCACAGCACCCCGAAAACCAAGAAGACCGGCACCGATGTGCCGGTCTAGCTGGGGTGTTGCGTGGTACTCCCGAGCGGATTCGAACCGCCGTTACCGCCTTGAGAGGGCGACGTCCTAGGCCACTAGACGACGGGAGCCTGTCGTTTGGAACCTCAGTAAGCGTACATGAGCCCGACAAGGCCCCGCACCCGGGTTCCGCCGTGGCGGTCCTCACCTCCGGCCGGAATCGTCGGCGCAGGTGAGGTGGCACACCGACTCCCCGCTCTCGGACAGCGGGGATCGCGGCGGCGATTCGCGCCTAGCCGCCCCCGACGCCTCCCGTGCGGGCGTCTCCGGGCCGAGGTCTGGTCCAGGCGGCACCCGGTGGGACACCTACACACCGCCCCAGATCACCCCAGGCCGTCACGGGAGCCGGCGGACGGGACAGCCACCACCAAAGCCGGTCACGGGAGCCGGCGGGCGGGTCGGCGCCGCGTGGAGGGCGGTCAGACGCCGGTGACCCCGTCGATGCGTTCCCGGATCAGGTCGGCGTGCCCGTTGTGCCGGGCGTACTCCTCGATCATGTGGACGTAGATCCACCGGAGGTTGACCTCCTGCCCCATGAACCTTCCGGTGTCGGTGAGTTCCCGTGCGGCGCAGTTGCGTCGTGCGTGTTCGATCTCGGTGCGCCAGGTGGTGAACGCCTCGGCCAGGGTCGCGCCCGGCGCCACGTCGAAGCCGCCGTCGGGTCCTTCGGGATCCGCCTGCGGATCGTGGATGGGCGGCGCGTCCTCCCCCGCCAGGATGCGCCGGAACCAGTTCCGTTCCACCTCGGCCATGTGCTGCACGAGACCGGTGAGGGTGAACAGGGACGGCGGCGTGGACGCGGTGGCGGCCTGGATGTCGTCCACACCCTGGCACTTCATCGCCAGGGTGGCCCGATGGAAGTCCAGCCACCCCTCCAGCGTCGCGCGTTCGTCGGTGTTGAGGGCCGGCATGGGGCGCTCGATCTCAGTCATCCGGCGATTGTCACCGATCCGTCACCGGACCCGCCGCAGCCCGGCCCTCACGGTGGCGCAACTCATCGCGCCTCGGGTGGGCACAGACCCGTCGACGCGCCCCGAACAGGCCCGAACATCCGTTTTTCACCACGGAGCCGGCGGCCGGCTCTGGACCACCCGAGGCGAATCAGGGGGTGGGTGGTGTCACGGCAGCCACCAGGTCTCGGCCTCGGTCGCGAACGCGGAGGACACCGGACGGTTCCGGTCGCCCTCGCGCCGCACCGCTCCGGGTACCGCCCGGCCGGCGACGGTCACACCCGCCTCCGCCATCGGCGCCGACACCAGGGAGAGTCCGTGCGGCCTGCCCGCCAACCGGAAGTCCTCGGTGCTGAACCGGCGGTGTCCGAGTGGCCCGTGGGCTTCGACGGTCACGTCACCCGCCTTCGCCCTCACTCCCTCGGCGAGGTTCACCGACACCTCCACCGGCGTGTTCTCGACGTCCGGTTCGTTCCACGGCAGGCCGGCCGCCTCGGGGAAGTGGCGGGTGAAGTCGCGGCACAGCCATCGGGCCAGGTCGGGGTTGTCGCCCAGCAACCGCACCGCACCGTCGTGCCACAACACGAGCGCCGTACCGTTTCCACGCACCGACCAGTCGACCCGCCACACCGAGGCCAGCACGGTCACCCGCCCCGCCTCGAACAATCGGACGATCGGGTTGGCACCCACCAGCAGCACATCACCGGACATGTGCACACCTTAATGAGCGGTGAGGTGTTCGCCTCCCTCGACTCGGTACGGCCGCCGCGACCGCCCTCTGCCACTAGGCTGCGGTGATGATCCGCTTCCAGCCGGTGTCCTCGGATGTCCACGTACTGCGGCACCCGGTGCTCGACGTCAACTCCACACTCGTCGTGGGCCGGGAGTGCGCGCTCCTGGTGGACACGCTCTCCTGCGCCTCACAGGCGATCCGGCTCGCGGAGGCGGTGCGGGAGGTGACGGGCCTTCCGGTCCAGGTGGTGAACACCCACGACCACTTCGACCACGTCTTCGGGAACGCGACGATCGCGCGGTTGTTGGAGGTGGCGGACTTCTGGGCGCATCCGTTCGTCGTCACCCGGCTGTCCCGCGACGCCGCCGAGATCCGGGCCGACGCCTACCGGTGGTGCCTGGCCCGTGATCTGGCCATCGCCGAGGAGGTCCGCGATACCGAGGTCCTGGTGCCGAACCGTCCCGTGGCGTCCCGAGTGGACATCGACCTGGGAGGTGTGGTCGCGTCGGTGCGTCACCTCGGCCCAGCGCACACCCGGGGCGACCTGGTGGTGGCGGCCGCCGGGGTGTTGGTCGCGGGCGACCTTGTCGAGGAGGGCGCGCCACCGGACACCGACGGCGCGGACCTGGCGGGGTGGCCGTTGGCACTGGACGCCTTGCTCCCCGAGGCGACCGGACCGGTGGTTCCGGGGCACGGTGCGGTCGTGGACGCGGACTTCGTCGTACGGCAGCGGGCGGAACTGGCCGCGCTCACTACCTGACCGGACGACCCGCGTCGCGTCCCCCTGCGCACGCCTCCACCGCATCGCACCACCGGATCGGCTCGCCCTCCGAATGACCGAGTCGTCCACTCCGGACGGTCTCGTGTCGCTACCGGTCGCGCCCCGCCACGCGGACCGCCACGGGACACTCTTGCGCCCCTGGAAAAGGCGCGGCCCGCGGCTCTACCCGTCTAGGCGCCCAGTAGGCCCTCGGCGCGAGTCAGGACGGTGTCGACGTCGATTCCCGGTACGGGGAGCCAGAAGTCCGGGCCGGGCGGCGCGACGAGGGTGACACGGGGTGAACCGTCCCGCCAGGTCGCGTCCAGGGAGAGTCGCCACGAGTGCAGCGCCGTCCGCGTGGCCTCACTCTCACCGAACAACGGGTCCCCGGTGATGGGATGCCCGATCCAGGCGAGGTGGACGCGGATCTGGTGGCGTCGACCGGTGACCGGCGACACCGCGAGCAACGTCGATTCCCGGTTCTGCCAGAGCTTCCGGAACCGGGTGAGGGACGGGTAGTTGCGGCCGGGCGATACGTCGTCCGCCGCGACCCGCCAGGTGTCGCCGTTTCGGGTGATCGCCTCGCGCGGCGCGGCGACCCGGATCCGGTTCTTGCGGCCGGTCGCCAACGGCAGGTCGATCTCCCCCGAGTCGGGCAGGCCGCGTGTCGGGGTGACCGCCAGGTACCACTTCTCGACGGTGCGGCGCTGGAACTGGCGGGTCAACGGGCCGTGCGCGGCCAGCGCGGTCGCCAGCAGCACCAGCCCGGACGTCGCCTTGTCGATGCGGTGCACCGGATACAACCGCTCCTCCGCGTCGGCCGCCATCCGCACCAGGTCGGTGCCGTGGCGTTCACCGGTCACCGACACCCCGGCGGGCTTGTCGAGCGCCAGGACCCCGGGTTCGGCCAGCAACGTGGTGTCACGGCGCAACGCCGCCCAGTCGGTATCGGTCACCGCGCGAGCCTAACGCCGGGCTCCCCGGCGACCGCGATCAGCTCGACCGGTCGGACCTTCCCGGCTCGTCGGATTCGGAGCGGTGGGGTGGTTCCTGGTCGGCGGCGGGTTGCGAGCCGCCCGGCTGTCCGGCGTGCGGCGACACGTCGGCGCCACCGGCCTGGGCGCCGCCCGGGATCCCGGGCTGGCCCGGTCCCTCCTGCGGTGCGGACTCGCGTACCGCGTCGGGGGCGTGGTCCCGGGCGCCGGGGATGTGGATCTCGGCGGCGGGTACGCCGGCGCGCACCGGCGTCGGTATCACCGGCTCGTGGGCGGGCCGGTCGGCGGGTGTCTCGGGGACGGCGTCGGGATCGGCGTCGGTGATATGGGGCAACCGCTGCCAGTCGGCCAGGGTGCGGAGCCGTCCGGCGGCGCGGGTCGCGTCCGGTCCGGCGGTGCGTGCCACCAGCTCCGCCAGTGTGAGCAGTTGGTCGCGGTCGCGCATCCGGCGGCTGGCCAGGTGGCACAGTTCCACGGTGATCGGATCGGTGCCGTCGCCGCGCAACCGCAACACCGGGTGGAACGGCACGAAGTACTCGCCGGGACGGATCGACATGGCACTGTGGACGGGTCCTCGCCGGTTGGGGACGGCCTGCGTGCCCCGGGTGCGGAACGGCGTGGCCAGGCCGTTGCCGTCGCGGTGGGCGACTCCGCCCTCCAGACGTACCGTGCAACGCAGCCCGTCCAACCGGTGCCTGACGGCGGGTGTGCCCGGCATCTCCACGACCAGTTCGTCCCCCGATACCCAGAGCCGTTGCCCGGTGAGCCATCCGCGTCGCCTTCCGGCCGACCACGCCAGGACGGCGGCGACGAGGCAGCCCAGGACGACGGCGGCGACCGCCACGGTCTCACCGGCTCCGGCGCCGGCCCGGACCAGCCGCAGCACGGTCCACGTCGCCGCGCTGGCGAGTGTGAGGACCGCGATCACGACGGCGGCGGCCCGGTGGGCCGTTCCGTCACCGGACCAGCCCCCCTCGGTCACGACGAGGGGCAGGCGGGAACGCGGGTGGGAGGGCATCGTCATCCTCGCTTTCGGGCGCACGGCGGGGGGTCGTGGTCGTGCCGCCCTCCCACGGTAGCCATAACGGTTGGCGTTCGCCGGAGGAGCGGCCTACCGTGTCGGCATGAGACTGGAGTCGCTGAACATCGGACGGGTCCGCCCGAACCCCTGGGACCCGAGGGTGGAGTCGACCGGGATCGACAAGCGGCCGGTCGCGGGGCCGGTGTGGGCGTCTGCGCCGGGCCCGAAGGGGACCGGTGCGGTCGGCCTGGCGGGTGACCGGGTGTACGACGTGGACCACCACGGCGGCGACGACCAGGCGGTCTACGCCTATGCCGCCGAGGACCTGGAGTTCTGGAGTGGCCGGCTCGACCGGGAACTCCGGCCGGGCGGCTTCGGGGAGAACTTCACCACCCGGGGCGTCGACTGGAACGGCGCACTGGTCGGGGAACGTTGGCGGGTCGGCGGGGAGGCGGTGTTCGAGGTGTCGTGTCCCCGGATCCCGTGTGCGACGTTCCGGGGGTGGATCGGTGTGAAGGGCTGGCTGCGGGACTTCACCGTCGAGGCGAGGACGGGCACGTATCTGCGGGTGGTCGAGCCCGGGCACGTGAGCCCCGGCGATCCGATCACCGTCGAGTTCCGTCCCGACCACGACGTCACGATCACCACGATGTTCAAGGCGTTGACGACCGACCGTCCGCTGCTGCCGCGCCTGCTGGCGGCGGAACGGTACCTGCCGGTGAAGGTCGCCGAGCTGGCGCGCGATCACCGTCCGGAGCGCCTCAGTCCTCGACCGGCGTGAACAGCACCAGCCTGGCCCGGAGTGCGGCGGCGTGCAGTTCGTCCCGGGTCGGGCGGCGGTCACGCGGCAACCCGATCAGGAGCCGGGACGCCGCGGCGGGACCGTGACGGGCGACGAAGGCGTCGAGCAGCGCGGCGACACCGTCCCGGTCCTCCACCACCTCGACGGTGGCGGGAAGCTCCGCCCCGGCGACCCGCAGTTCGACGGTGAGGTTCCGAACCCGTTGCGGCCAACGGGTTCCGGCCGACAGGGCCAGGAGGCGGCCGCCTTCCCACCGGTGGTAGCCGATCGGGATCTCGTAGCGGCGTCCGGTCTTGGTTCCGGTGTACCGCAGCAGCATGAGCCGCCGGCTGAGCGGGCGGTGCAGCGGTGACTTCAGGAGCAGCCGGACGGGACGATTGCCGAGGCTGATCATCCGGCGCAGTCGACTGCGGCGCGGATCGACCTTCACGGGTTCGGTCATGACGTGCCCGCCTCGGTGTGGCGGTACACGGGTGGTGTCGTCATGGGGGTCCGTTCATCGAAGGGCGGCGGTGAGGTGGTCGCGGTGCGCCCGCAGGTGGGCGCGGTCGGTCTCGTAGAGGCGGTCGTGGCCGTCGGCGAGGTGGGAGGCGAACGCGGGGTGTCCGGCGCCGGCCCGGTCGCGCATGTGGGCGATCAGGTGCCGGAGGCGTTCCACGGCGACGTCCACGAGCTGTTCGCGGTCCGGTAGGGACAGTCCGTATCCGTCGGCGAACAACCGGAGTCGCCGTGCCTGTTCGTCCACCGGTGGGCCGTCCTGGCTCAGTGGCACGAACCGGTAGGCCGCGTAGGCGACGTCCCACACCCGCGGTCCGGGGTGGGCGGTGTCGAAGTCGATGAACGCCACGGGCCGGCCGTCGCGGTACACGGTGTTGTACGGTGCGACGTCGCCGTGGCAGATCACCTCGGCGGGTTCCCGGGGCGGGAAGTACCAGTGGTCGGCCGGTTGCATCGGGAAGTCGGCGGTGGCGTCGTGGTAGGCGCGCAGCATCGCGGCGACGGCGGTGAGGTTGGCGTCGTCGCGGATGAGCGCGTCGTCCCGTTCGTCGGGGGTGTCCCCGGCGACGAAGTCGAGCACCTCGTGCCCGAGCGGGTCGATGCCGTGGGCGCGGGGCGCGCCGGTGAAGCCCAGTCCGGTGACGTGGTTGAGCAGCCGGTGCACCGTCTCCGACCAGTCCCCGACCGGCCGGTGGACCGTATGAGCCACCCGCACCACCCGGTTGACGCCACCGTGCAGCACCTCATCCGTCACGCAGGACACAGTACCGGGCGTTCGGCCGCGTGGGCCGCGTCACGTCGGATTGACTTGCACTTAAGTCCAGGTCGCAGACTGTAGGCCGGTACCCGAACGGCACACGGGCGCCGGCACACCCACCGCCCCACCGCGAGGAGGTCACATGCGCGCGATCCGGCTACACGAGTTCGGCCCACCGGAGAACCTGCGATACGAGGAGGTTCCCGATCCGGTCCCCGGCGAGGGCCGGCTGCGCGTACAGGTGAAGGCGGCCGGGGTGCAGTTGGTGGACACCGTGCTGCGGGCCGGCGGGCGGATGGGACCGGCCACGCTGCCGCCGCTGCCCGCGATCCCGGGCCGGGAGGTCGCGGGCCTGGTCGAGTCGGTGGGTCCGGGGGTTCCGGCCGATCTGGTGGGCAGGCGGGTCGCCGCGCACCTGGGCGACGACGGCGGCGGGTACGCCGAGCTCGCGGTCGTCGACGCCTCGCGGATCTTCCAGGTGGCCGACAACCTCGACTACGAGACCGCGGTGGCGATGATCGGCACCGGCCGCACCACCATGGGCATCATCGAGGCCGCCGTCATGACCGCCGAGGACGTGGTGCTGGTGCTGGCGGCGGCGGGCGGTGTGGGAAGCCTGCTGTTGCAGCACGCGCGCAACGTGGGCGCGACCGTGATCGCGGCGGCCGGCGGCGCGGAGAAGACCCGCCGGTGTGAGGGCATGGGCGCCGACCTCGCGGTGGACTACACGCGGCCGGACTGGACCGAACGGATCCGGGGTTGGCTGGGCGACCGGGGCGTCACGCTGGTCCTGGAGGGTGTCGGGGGCCGGTTGAGCCGGGACGCGTTCGACCTGGTCGCGCACGGTGGCAGGTTCCTGGTGTACGGCTTCAGCTCGGGTGAACCGTTCGCCCCCGAGGACGGTGAACTGTCGCAGCGCGCGATCACCTTCGACTCGGCGCTGCGGCCGACGCCGCCGACACCGCGCAGCAGTCCCGCCGAACTGCAGAAGGCGGCGCTGGCGGCGGCGGCCGACGACACGCTCATCCCCGCGTGGCAGGGTTTCGCGCTGGCCGACGCCGCCCGGGCGCACGCGGCCCTGGAGGACAGGGCGACCATGGGGAAGGTGCTGCTGGTGCCGTGACGCCGGTCAGTACGTGACGGTCAGTCGGCGGGCCGGCCCGTCCACCCGGATGGGGCCGGAGTACGGCAGCACCAGGTTCGGGTCGGTGTGTCCGAAGTTGACGTTGAGCACCACCGGGGTCTCCGGCGCGTACTCGGTCATGGCGCGCATGACGGCGGCGTTCTGGTCGGCCAGGTACCGGGCACGCGCGGCCTCGTCGTTGAGGTGGTCGAAGGACCAGCATTTCGGGCGGCCCATCAGGAGGGCACCGCAGGCGGCAAGCCAGCCTCGTTCGCCCATGTTGCGGAGCATCCTGTACACCTCGACGGCGGGCGGCAGCTCCTCGGTGGTCTCGAAGAACAGCACCGCGCCGGTCAGGTCGGCGGTGGCGGGTACGGCCTTGTCGGCCATGAGCATCCAGGAGACGACCTCCAGGCAGCCGCCCCAGCCGGTGCCGGTGACGACGCGGTCGGCGTGGTGCCACCGCCATCCGCCGGTGGGGGTGGTGTCGGGTTCGGTCTCCAGGGACGCCGGGTCGGCCCAGTCGCGGTCCACTTCGGCGATGTCGGTCTCGGGGAGCAGTTCGTACTCACCGGATTGGAACAGCGCGGCCCGCAGGCTCCGTTCCACCTCGGGGTGGATCCGGCCGCCGCGGCCGAAGTCGGTCATGACGGCGCCGCCGTAGTAGCTGGCGATCCCGAGCCGGGACAGGTAGGCGTGCATGACGGTGGAGTCGCTGTACCCGAAGAACGGCTTGGGGTGGGCGCGGAACACCTCCGGGTCCAGGTGCGGCAGGACGGTGATCAGGTCGTCGCCGCCGATGCTGCAGATCACGGCCTTGATCCGGGGGTCGGAGAAGGCGGCGTGCAGGTCGGCGGCCCGGTCGGCCGGCGCGGCGTTCATCCGCCGGGTGGTGGGGTACTCCACCGGGATGAGGCCGAAGTCCTCGGCGATGCGCCGGCTGCCGAGTTCGAACGGCAGGGGCAGGATGCCGGGTAGGCCGGAGGAGGGCGACACCAGCGCGACGTGGTCGCCGGGGCTGGGTTTGGGAGGACGGCGATGGATGATCACGCAGGTGAGCCAATCACGCCGCGACCTGCCGCGCCATCGATTTCCGGGGTGAACGGGTTCACAGCCGCCCCCGCCGACCCCCATAATGCACTGATCGACATGAATCGATCGGAGTGGCGATGGACGGCAACTACGACGTGATCGTCGTCGGCGGAGGACACAACGGACTCGTCGCGGCGGCGTACCTGGCGAAGGCGGGCATGAAGGTGTGCGTCTGCGAGGCGCGGGAGGTGGTCGGCGGCGCCGCCGTCAGCGAGCACCCGTTCGGTCCCGCGTACACGGTGACGAGCCTGTCGTACGTCGTGAGCCTGCTGCCGCCGCGTCTGGTCGCCGACCTCGGGCTCACCGCGCACGGCTACCACGTGTACCCGCAGGGACCGTACTTCGCGCCCCGCCGCGACGGCCGGTATCTCGCCCTGCCCACCGACCGGGTGGCCCGCTTCGACCAGATCGCGAAGTTCTCGCACCGCGACGCCGAACGCTACGACGACTGGGACGCCCACATGTCGCGGCTGGGTGGCATCCTCGGTCCCCTGCTGGAGCGGATACCCGCGCCGTTGGGTTCCCGGCGGCCCGCCGACCTGCTCCGGCAGGCGCGGCTGTTGGCGGACCTGCGGGGTGTCGACGTCCGCGCCGCCGCCGACATCACGAGGCTGTTGACCGACTCGATCGCCGACCTCGTGGAGGACCGGTTCGAGTCCGACGCGTTGCGGGGGCTGCTGTCGGTGTCGGGTTGCATCGGGACGTGGGCGGGTCCCCGCTCGGCCGGGACCGGTTACGTCATGCTGCACCACCACGTCGGGGAACTGGACGGCGCCGCCGGGGCGTGGGGGTTCCCGCGCGGCGGGATGGGCGGCGTGACGCAGGCGCTCGCCCGGGCCGCGCGCGGTTTCGGCGCGCAGATCCGGACGCTCGCCGAGGTCGGCGCGATCAACGTCAGGGACGGCGTGGTCACCGGGGTAAGCCTCACCGGCGGTGACGAGCTGCGCGCGCCGACCGTCATCACCACCGTGCACCCGTCCATCGCGTTCCTGCGACTGGTGGACCCGACCGCGTTGCCGACCGACTTCCTGACCGACATACGCAGGTGGAAGACCCGCAGCGGCACCGTGAAGGTCAACCTCGTGGTCGACCGGTTGCCGGTGTTCGCCTCGCATCCGGAGTTCGATCCGCAGGTCCACGGCGGCACGATCGCGCTGGCCGAGTCGCTGGACGACATCGAGACGGCGTACCAGCAGGCGGTCGCGGGCCGGGCCGCGGAGTCGCCGTTCGCGGACGTCTGCATCCCCAGCGTGTTCGACGACTCGCTGGCCCCGGAGGGTCACCACGTGGTGTCGATGTTCACGCAGTGGGTCCCGCACACCTGGGCGGACGCGCCCGACGACGCGGCCCTGGACGCCTACGCCGACCGGGTCGTCGCGCGGATGGACGCCGTCGCGCCCGGCTTCACCGACTCGATACTGCACAGGCAGGTCATCGGTCCGCACGAGATGCAACGCGACTACCACCTGGTCGGCGGGAACATCTTCCACGGCGAGTTGACACCGGGCCAGATGTTCCACACCCGGCCCGCCGCCGGTTATGCCGACCTGCGAACCCCGATATCGGGCCTGTACCAGGCCGGGTCGGCGACGCACGGCGGCGGCGGTGTCACGGGGGTACCCGGCCGCAACGTGGTCCGGCAGGTGCTCGCGGACCGCCGGTGGTGGCGCCGGAGGCCGCGGGCGCGCAACGCCACGTGACCGGGAAACACCGATCGGCCGGGTCGGCGGGGCAGAATGACGACCATGACCGACGGCGATATGAACACCGCGGGCGGCGCGACGACCGTGCTCTACCCGAGCGAGCCGGCCGAGCAGCCGCGGCCGTGCCGCGCGCCGGTGACGCTGTGGCGGCTTCAGCAGTTGCGCAAGACGCACGGCCTGACGCAGCGGGGCGTGGCCAAGGGGATGCGGGTGTCGCAGCCGCGCGTCCACGAGATCGAGCACGGTGACATAGGACGGACCGGTGTGGACGTGCTGCGGGCGTACGTCAGTGCGCTCGGGGGCGAGCTGGAGTTGGTCGCCCACGTGGACGGCCACAGTTACCGGATCGGCTGACCGCGCCCGCTTCGGAACCGTGACCGCGTCACCAGGTGACCGTGCCGGGAACGTGGCGTGGTCTCGGCGGCCCCGGGGCCGGACGGCTACCGCGGATACGCGCGGCAGCCCAACCGCTGACCGACGTCGCGTACCGTGTCGGCGAACCGCGCGCGGGTCTGCTCCTGGAATCCGATGAAGAACCGGTTCGCCAGGGGCACGAGCCAACGCGAGCCGGCACCGGCCACGTTGTACACCCGCAGGACGAGCGCGGTGTGGCCGTTCTCGGGTTCCAGCGTGTACTCGGCCCGGTACCACCAGCCGCCCTGTACGGCGATGGTGCGGCGGGAACGGTCGAGATGGACCGTCAGCGGGTAGCCGTCCTGCCGGACGGTGAACCGTTCCGGTCCGCCTTCGACCTCGCCGACCGAGTCCCCCAGCAACCACACCCGGCCGCTGCCCGGCGGTCCGGGCGTCACGTCGAGGATCGTCTGCTCGGCCCGGTCCGGCGGGACCTCCAGTACGGCGGTGAGCTCCGCCTTCAGTCGGCGTCTCATCGTGGATCGTCCTCTCCGTGGCTCCCGGCGTCCTCCGGTGGTGGTCCGGTCGGTGCCGGAGGCGGTATCCCCCAGTCGATCCGCCCGTCCGTCATCTCGTCCGCCAACGACTCGACCCAGGCGAGTTCGGCGGCGTGGCGGGAGCGTTCGTATTCGATCTCCAGTAGCGGCAGCCGCGGCAGCCCCGCCCGGGTGAGTTCGGCGAGGGTCCGTGTGGCGGCGTCGACCCGTTGCCGAAGGCCGGCCGCGCGTTCTCGCAGCGCCCGGGCCGCCTCGCCGGCCGGCAGTCCGCCCATGAGGGAGACGGCGGCGACGAAGGGGGTGGTGTCGCGGCCGATCGTGGTGAGCAGGCGACGCAGCCGCTCGGCCAGTTCCTCCCTGCCCGGGGCGGTGATGCGGTGGACGGTTCGTTCGGGGCGGCGTCCCTCCCGGGTGGTCTCCACCGGGATCACGAGGCCGTCGGCCACGAGCCGGTCCACGGCGTGGTAGAGGCTGCGCGGCAGTCCCGTCACGTAGTCCTTGTGCGTGTCGACGAGGAATCGGTGCAGGTCGTAGGTGTGGCGTGGGCCGTGGTTCAGGACCGCCAACACGGTCGTGCCCACCAGGTCCGGCCCGGCTCTGCGGCCCGCCATGTCCACCTCCTCGACTAGATATGGCAAGTCGCACTATAGCGCAATGCTCTATGGTCGGCCACCGCGAGGCACGCGCCGGTCGGGTAGTGGTGCCGTCACGACACGGTGGAGATTGGCACAATGCGGTGGTGACCGATTCTCATCAGGAACCCACGACCGACCATGTCGAGTCCATTGTGTCTCCGCTCGGCCTCGCCGCGCACAGCGTGTTGCCGGTGTCGGTCAACGCCGAGGCGGGCGACGAGCTGCGGCGCCCCACGGTCGGTGAACTGGCCACACTCGTGTTCCGGTTGGGCGACGCCGAGGACAACTGGATCGTGGTCAAACCACACCCGTTCCGCCCCAACGACTACATCCAGTCCTACCGGGAGGGCGACGGCGTGAACCAGGTCGAGATGCTGCAACCGGGCCGACCGCAGATGGGCGTGGAGGTGGACGACCCCGAGGACCTGCTCCGGCTGCTGTGCGAATGGGCCGAGGACCGTCCGGCGTGGCGGGCGCGCGAATGGCGGCCGACCGGCTTCGTCCCGCAACGGATCGCCGCCCCCGACCCGAAGGTCAAGGCCCGGGCCGAGGAACGTGCCCGTGACCTGCTGGCCCAGGGCTACTGGTCCTATGACGGTATCGCCGCCGCCCTGGCGGAGCTGGCCGAACCCGACGGCTCCCTGGACACCTGGCAGGCGGAGGAACTACTCGAACCCCTGTGGCTGGAGCGGCTCTCCGAGCAGGAGAAGTGGCCGGAGCTCACCGACTGCGACCGGCTGTCGGCCGCGTTCACCGCCCTGGCCGACGTGGGGGTCACCGCCCGAGAGAACTTCGCGTGCTGCATGTCGTGCGGAGTGGCCGAGATCCGCTCGGAGGCGGCCGAGACCGACCACGGCTACACCTTCTTCCACCAGCAGGACACCGGGCACGTCGCCGAGGGCGAACCCCTCCATCTGGGCTTCGGCGCGTACTCGGGCGACCCGGAGACGGCCGCGACGGTGGCCCGGCAGGTGGTCGCGGCACTGGAGGAACACGGCCTGACCGCCGAGTGGGACGGCGAGGTGTCGAGTCGCATCGTGCTCCCCGGCCTCCAGTGGCGTCGCCGGGTCGAGTGACGGTCAGTCCCCGACGGCGAGTCCGTCGAGGACGGCGGACAGGACGGTGTCCGCGTACTCCCGGTCAAGCGTGCCGGTGCGGTTGAGCCAGCGGTAGTGCAGCGGCCCGTACAGCAGTTCGGCCACCGTCTCGGCGTCGACGTCGTCGCGCAACCGTCCCGCCCGCTGCGCGACGCGGATCCGGGCGGCGGAGGCGTCGAGCGCCGGCCGGAGCATCAGCTCGGTGATCTGAGCGTTCAGCTCCGGATCGTGCTGCGATTCGGCGATCATGGCCCTCGCGGGCATCTCGTAACGGGGGTCGTGCAGTTCGGCGACGATCGCGTGCAGCACCTCGCGCATGTCGGCCCGCAGGTCACCGGTGTCGGGGAGGGGCGCGACCGCCGGTTCACCGCCCAGGCTGTGGCGGAAGGCGTCGGTCACGACCGCGATCTTCGACGGCCACCACCGGTAGATCGTCTGCTTTCCCGCACCCGCGCGGGCGGCGATGGCCTCGATCGTGAGCTTGTGGTACCCGACCTCGTCGAGCAGTTCCAGGGCCGCGGTGAGGATCGCCTGCCGGGAACGGTCACTACGGCGGGCGGGTCTGGCGGCGGAGTTCGTGGTCATGCGTCGATCGTAGCGCCTTGAGACGATACGTTCCGTCTCGTCCGCCGCCACCGGGCACGCCACCGGCCCGCCCACATGAGCCGCGGCCTCGACGGTGACGGACGTCACACGAATGAGACGAGACGTTTCGTCTCGTATCGGCTATCGTCGTGTTCATGCGAGACGAGACGTCTCGACTCACGACAGGAGAACGACATGCGGCTCAGGTGACCGCCGAGCCACCCCGCGAGGCGGCTCGGCACCGACGAAGGCAACGACGGACTCGTTAGAAGGAGACACCCTTGACCAAGGGAATCGGAACCGGAATGCTCGGCGTCGGCGGACAGCGCCGCCACCTCTCCCGGCAGGACCTGCGTGGCGGCACCGGGGACACCACTCCCCCGGCGGACGACGCCATGGCCGCCCGACGCGAACTCATCCGCAGGCTCAAGTCCCGAAAGGGCCGGCGCCGCTGACCGGCGCGCCCGCCACCGGCCGGAGACACACGGGGGTGGGCCCGGCGTCGAATGCCGAGCCCACCCCCGTGACGATTAAGAGGCTGTCTTTGAACCTCGTTCGTGGCCAGCGGCGGTCCGGTCGAGTGCATTCGCAAGGCGGAGAAGGTCCTACGTACCGGTGTTGTACGCAGGACCTTCGACAACGCCGCGAGGCGCCGACCGGTCGTCGCGCAGTAGAACAGCAGGTTCGAAGACAGCCTCTAAGGAGACGGTGACCGCCCGAGCCGCACGCAACCGCGCGAGGCTCACATCCCGTCCGAGCAGTTCCATCGACTCGTACAACGGCGGCGAGACCGTCTTACCGGACACCGCCACCCGCACCGGCGCGAAGGCCTTGCGCGGCTTGATTCCCAGCTCGTCGACGAGCCTGCCCTTCAACGCCGCCTCGATCGCCTCGGTCGTCCACTCGGGGATCTCCGAGAGGGCCTCGACGGCGGCGTCCAGCACCTGGGCGGCGTCACCCTTGAGGGTCTTGGCCGCGCTGGCCTCGTCCATGGTGAAGGCGTCGCCCACGTACAGGAATCGCAGCATCTCGGCGCCCTGCACCAGGGTGCCGGTGCGCTCGGCCACCAGGGGCGTCGCCAGCGACAGGATGCGCAACTGCTCCTCGCTCGGCTCGGATGGGAGCAGTCCCATCCGCTGCAACACCGGAAGCAGCCGCTTGGCGAGCACCTCGGGCGGCAACTGCCGGATGTGGGCGGCGTTGATCGCGTCGAGCTTCTTCTCGTCGAACCGCGCCGGGTTCGAGTTCACATCGGACAGGTCGAACGCCTCGATGAACTCCGACACGCTGAACACGTCCCGGTCGGCCGAGATCGCCCAGCCCAGCGTGGCGACGTAGTTGAGCAACGCCTCCGGGAGATAACCGTTCTCCCGGTACAGCAGCAGGTTCGAACGCGGGTCCCGTTTGGACATCTTCTTGCCGCGCTCGTCCACGATCAACGGCGGGTGCGCGAACTCCGGCACCCGGTGCGCCAGGCCGATCTCCATCAGCGCCCAGTACAGCGCGATCTGGCGCGGCGTCGACGCCATCAGGTCGTCGCCCCGGATGACGTGGGTGATGCGCATCAACGCGTCGTCGACCGGGTTGGTGAGGGTATAGAGCGGCGAACCGTCGCCGCGGGCGATCACGAAGTCCGGCACCGAACCGGCCGGGTAGGTGATCTTGCCCCGGACGCCGTCCACGAAGCCGATCTCGGAGTCGGGCATCCGCAACCGCAGCACCGGGACCCGGCCCTCCGCCCGGTAGGCGGCCTTCTGCTGTTCGGTCAGCTCGCGGTCGAAGTTGTCGTAACCGAGCTTGGGGTCGCGCCCGGCGGCGCGGTGCCTCGCCTCGACCTCCTCGGCGGTGGAGAACGCCTCGTAGACGTGACCGCCGTCGACCAGCCGGGCGATCACGTCGGCGTACACGCCGCGGCGTTCGCTCTGCCGGTACGGGCCGTGCGGGCCGCCGACCTCGGGGCCCTCGTCCCACTCCATGCCGAGCCAGGACAGCGCCTCCACCAACTGCCGGTAGGACTCCTCGGAGTCGCGGGCGGCGTCGGTGTCCTCGATGCGGAACACGAACTTACCGCCGTGGTGGCGGGCGTAGGCCCAACTGAACAGGCAGGTACGGACCAGGCCGACGTGCGGCGTCCCGGTCGGTGAGGGGCAGAAACGGGTACGGACCTCAGTCAAGGGACACCACCGGGTTGGTCAGAGTGCCGATGCCTTCCACGGAGACCTCCACGGTGTCTCCCGGCACGACGGGTTCGATGCCTTCCGGTGTGCCCGTCAGGATGACGTCACCGGGCAGCAGGGTCATAATGTGTGACACATAGGACACGAGTGTCGCGGGCGAGAACACCATGTCCTTGGTGCGGCCGAGCTGCCGCACCGAGTCGTTCACCTCGCAGCGGACCTCCACGTCGGACACGTCGAGGTCGGTGTCGATCCAGGGGCCGATCGGGCAGAACGAGTCGAAGCCCTTCGCGCGGGTCCACTGGTTGTCGGAGTTCTGGAGGTCCCGCGCGGTCACGTCGTTGGCGCAGGTGTATCCGAAGATCGCCGCCTCGGCCTGTGCCCGGTCGGTGACCCGGCGCGCGCCGGTGACACCGATGACGACCGCCAGTTCCGCCTCGTGCTCCACCTGCTGGGACTGCGGCGGGATCCGGATCGGATCCCCGGGGCCGATCACCGAGGTCGACGGCTTCAGGAACAACAGCGGTTCGGAGGGCACCTCGGCACCGCGTTCGGCGGCGTGCGCGGCGTAGTTGCGTCCCACGCAGACGACCTTGCTGGGCAGGATCGGCGCCATGAGACGGACGTCGTCCAGCGCCCACCGCTGCCCGGTCGTGGTGATCGAGCCGAACGGGTGGCCTTCGATCTCGGAGACCGTGGCACCGGCCCCCTCACCGTTCAGCACACCGAACGACATGCCCCGGGCGTGGGCGACTCGCGCGATCCGCACAGTGTTGCTCCCCTGGTTCGTCTGGTGACGGCGGCCGGACGGCCGCCACGACTCGTCAGTAGCTTACGGCCCGCGCGAGGTCGTCCCTCCCGGTGTCCCCGGCGGACCGGCGGTGGTCACAACAGCAGATAGAGGACCACCAGCAGCAGCGACGCGAGAAACGCCCCGAGCACGACGCCGCCGCCCAACGACCGCGAGTCGTTCTTGAACATCAACGCGAATCCGGCGGTGAACAGCAGCGGTGTCGCGATCATGCCCGAGAACAGTGTGGCCATCACCCGCACGCCGTAGGCGAGGCCGCCCGCCAGCAGGAACCCGAGCAGGGTCGCCACGAGCAACTGTCCGAGCGCACCGGCGACGAGTCCGGCGATCAGGCGTCGGCGCGCGTACACCTGTCCGGATGGCTTCGCGGCGGTGCGCACCCGCGCGGATCCGTAGTCGGTCACCGCACCACCGTATCCGCCACCGGCCCGCCCGGTACCCAACGCCACGGTCACGTCCGGCGTTCCAGCCGGTAGACGAGCGCGTCGGCGAGGGCGTGCCAACTGGCCTCCACGACGTTGTCGTGGACACCGACGGTCGTCCATTCCCGCGCGCCGTCGGTGGACTCCACGAGGACCCGTGTGACGGCGTCGGTCCCGGTGCCGCCCGGCAGGATCCGGACCTTGTAGTCGGCCAGCGAGACCTCGCTCAACTGCGGATAGTGGGACGACAACGCCTGCCGCAGCGCCGAGTCCAGCGCGTTGACGGGGCCGTTGCCCTCGGCGGTGGCGATGATCCGGCGCCGCCCGACACGGAGCTTCACGGTGGCCTCGCTGACGACCGTGCCGTCGCCGAGGTGTTCCACGATCACCCGGTAGCTGTCCAGCGCGAAGTGCCGGGGCAGGCCGGTGGCGAGTTCGTCCTTGACGAGCAGTTCGAAGGAGGCGTCGGCGGCCTCGAAGGACCAGCCGCGTGACTCCAGTTCCTTGACCCGGGTAACGATGCGCCCGGTGGCGTCGGGATGGCCGGCCAGGTCGAGGCCCATTTCGCGGGCCTTGAGTTCGATGCTGGCCCGGCCGGCCATCTCGGTCACCAGGATCCGCATGTCGTTGCCGACCCGCGCGGGGTCGATGTGGTTGTACAACTGCGGATCCACCTTGATCGCGCTCGCGTGCAGGCCCGCCTTGTGGGCGAACGCGGCGTGCCCGACGTACGCCTGGTGGGCGTCGGGTGCGAGGTTGGCGATCTCGGCGACGGCGTGGGACACCCTGGTGAGGTGTGCCAGCCCGTCGCCGGGCAGGACGTCCATGCCGAGCTTGCAGGCGAGGTTTCCCAGGCACGCGAACAGGTCGGCGTTGCCGGGGCGTTCGCCGTAGCCGTTGGCGGTGCCCTGGATGTGCATCACGCCGGCCTCGACCGCCGAGACGGTGTTGGCGACCGCACACGCGGTGTCGTCCTGGCAGTGGATGCCGAGCCTGGGGTCGCCGCCGAGCCGGGCGCGCAGTTCGGTCACGACCCGGGTGACGCCGCTGGGCAGCATGCCGCCGTTGGTGTCGCACAGGACCACGACGTCGGCGCCGGCCGCGAAGCCGGTCTCGACGACGGCGACGGCGTAGTCGGGGTCGGCGGCGTAGCCGTCGAAGAAGTGTTCACAGTCGAGGAACACCCTGCGTCCCTGCGACACCCCGTAGCCGACGGTGTCGGCGATCATCGCCAGGTTCTCCTGCGGCGTGGTGCGCAGCGCCCGGGTCACGTGCCGGACGTCGGACTTGGCGACCAGACACCACGCGGGGGCGCGGGAGTCCAGCAGCGCCGCCACCTGTGGGTCCTCGGTGACGACCGTCCCGGGTTTGCGGGTGGCGCCGAAGGCCACGAGCGTGGCGTGCTTGAGCCGTAGTTCGTCGGCGGCGCGCGCGAAGAACTCGGTGTCGCTGGGCAGCGCTCCCGGCCAGCCGCCCTCGATGAATCCGACGCCCAGTTCGTCGAGCAGCCGCGCGATGGCGAGCTTGTCGGCCACCGAGTAGCTGATGCCCTCGCGTTGCGCGCCGTCGCGGAGCGTGGTGTCGTAGACGTGGAATTCGGCGGGTGTCACTGGGTTCTCCCTGCGAGTGGATCGGTGGCGTACCAACGAAAAAGACCCCTCGTGGGACACGAGAGGTCTGGCGCGTGGCGGTGCCCGTCAGCCGGGCGGTGCCGCGCGCCTGTCGCTAATGATCAGCGAGAGGGTCACGGACCGAAGTATGCCAGCACATTCCAGCATCCGGCCGGATCCTCCCGGATCATGGGACCGGCGTGTCACGTCGGGGGCCGGTGGGGCGCCGGGGACGTGAGGTCCGTTCGATCCACCATTCTGCGAGCAGCACGTTGACCAGCAGGCTGCTCCAGATGCTCGCGACCGCCACGTCCATCCAGAACGCGACGTCGACGGCGGGGTAGAACGGCATGAGTACCGCGAACCACAGCGCCGTCCACAGCCGGTTGACCACGATGGAGAAGCACAGCGCGAAGCTGCGGATCATCCAGCGGCGGTGTTCGGCGAACCGGCGGCGGCGGGCCATCCGGAATCCGACCAGCGTGGTGCCGAGCCACAGCAGCGACAGCATGACGTTCCCGATGCGTCCGGGTACGGGCACCATCGACTGCACGCTGGTGGCGAGCGCGAGCAGGCTGCCGGGGATGACGGCGGCGACGTAGATCCGCCCGGAGATCCGGTGTGCCCGGGGGCGGTTCCGGCGCAGCCAGGGCCACATCTGGAGGCAGCAGCAGACCAGTGCGACCGTCCCGAGGGCGACGTGTGCCGACATCACGAGGTAGTGCTCGTGGGACCGCAGTGCCACAAGGGACTTCTCCGGGGTGAAGCCGAGATAGTCCGGGACGCGCCACACGATGAAGATCGCGGTGACGGCCCACAGCGGCACGATCCAGGGACGTCTCCACCAGGGAACGCGTGCCGCGAGGCCGGGCGGTCCCGGATCCCGGTCGGCGACGGTGGGTGCCGGGTTCATGTGGACTCCAACCTTAAGGGTATGTCGTACGCATTAGAGCGTATAGCATACGCATAATCGGTGCAATATCCTCCGAGCCTGCAGACCGAACCGTCAGCCCCATCGGAAGGAGCCATCCATTGGCGACCATCGACGGCCGTGACCTGTTGTGGGGCCGTCGGACTCCGCCCACACGCGGCCGTCCGGCCACATTGAGCACCGAGCGCATCGTCGCGGAGGCGACCGCCGTCGCCGACGCCGAGGGACTCGCCGCCCTGTCGATGAAACGCCTCGCCGAACAACTCGGCTCCGGAGTCATGTCGCTGTACCGGCACATCCCCGGCAAGGCCGAACTCGTGGCCCTCATGCTCGACAACGCCTTCGGGGAGCCGCCGCGGACCGACTCCGGCGACTGGCGGCGCGACACCCGCACCCTGGCCATGGCGTTGCGCGCCATGTATCACGCCCACCCGTGGGCGGTGGCCGCCTCCAGTGAGACCCGGCCGGTGGGTCCCAGGGAGACGGCGTGGTTGGAGGCGCAGCTGCGCGCGCTGGCCCCGTTGGGCCTGAGCGCCGGGGCGACGATGAGCACCGCGTTGGCGGTCAGCAGTTACATCCGCGGCGCCATGCAGTCGGAGGTCCCCGGCCACGTGCCGGAGTTCAGCCACCTGGAGTACGCCGACGCCCGCGAACGCTTCCCGGTCGTCACCGCGACGGTGCTGGCGCCGGACTTCGGTGAGGCGGCCGAGCTGCGGCACTACGTCGAGTTCGGGCTCGACCGCCTGTTGGACGGGATCGAGGCGGCACGGTCGCGCGCCTGACGACCGCCCACCGACTCAGCGGGCGACGGCGCGGCGGACCCGGGAACCGCGTTCGATCCACCATTCGACGACCAGCAGGTTGACGACCCAACTGATCCAGATGCCCGCGACACCGGCGTCGACGAAGAGCGCCTGGGCGTCACCGCCGTAGTAGCCCTCCAGGGCGGGCTGCAACGCCGCGACGAGGACACCCGTCCACAACCGGTTGACCACGATGGAGAAGCACAGCGCGAAACTGCGCAGCATCCATCTGCGGTGTTCGGCGAACCGACGCCGCCGGGCCGCCCGGTACCCGGCGAGGGTCGTCACCAGCCACAGGACCGCCAAGGTCGCGTTCCCGATCCTGCCGGGAACCGGTACGTCCTGCAAGACGCTGGAGACCAGGGCGAGCAGTGCCGCCGGGACCACCACGATCACGTAGATACGGCCGGTGAGCCGGTGAACCGCCGGGCGGGTGGTGCGCAGCCACGGCCACACCTGGAGACAACAGCACACCATCGTGACGGTCCCCATGACCACGTGGGCCGACAGCAGCAGGTAGTGGGTGTGGGAGCGGAGCACCACGAGCGACGCCTCGGGGGTGAAGCCGAGGCAGGCGGGGGTCCGCCAGAGCAGGAAGGCGCCACACAACGCCCACAGTGGAACGATCCACGGCCGCCGCCACCACGGCGTCCGGGCCGGCGGCTCCACCGTGACGGGCGGCGGACCCTGAGGGGTGAGCGTTGCGCGTGTCATGAGGTCTCCCATCGGATCGGCACTTTTCGTATGCCATACGATATTAAACGTACGACATACGAAAATCGGGCCGGACCTCGGAGCCCGGCGACAAGGCGTCGGCCGGGTCCGCCCCGCGACCCGTAACCTGACTCCCGAGACGAGAGAACCGGAGGGCGGGGCAGTGCCGGACGACATGGAAGACCTGCTGTGGGGCCGCCGCGCACCGGCACCACGCGGCCGTCCCCCGAAACTGAGCCTCGACCGCATCGTCACCACCGCGATGCGGATCGCCGACCGGGAGGGACTGGCGGCGCTGTCCATGAAGCGCCTCGCCGAGGAACTGGAGTCCGGCGTCATGTCGCTCTACCACCACGTGCCGGGCAAGGACGAACTCGTCGCGCTCATGGCCGACACCGCCTACGGCGAGCCACCGGACACCGAGACCGGCGACGACTGGTACACCGCGCTCCACCGCTGGGCGCACGCCCTGCGCACCGTCTTCCACGCCCACCCCTGGCTGACCGATCCCGCCATCTCCCCCGGTGTCGTCGGCCCCAACGAGACCGCCTGGCTGGAGGCGGAGCTCACCGCGCTCGCACGGCTACGGCAGCCACTCGCCGACGCCATGAAGAACGCCCTCGCCGTCAGCAGCTACGTCCGGGGGGCCGTCCAACCGGAGATCCACCGCCGCGCGCCCCGGTTCGGCCATTCGGCGGTGGACAGGAACCGGTTCCCGCTGGTCAGCTCCTTCGCCGACACCGCACGCGCACACGACTCCGACCCGCTCGCCGACTTCTTCGACGTGGGACTCCGCCGACTGCTCCACGGGATACGCGCCTCCGTCCCGCCGCAGAACGACACCGATACGTGACCCCTCGTGAGCTGCGACGACACCCGTTAACGTCGATGTGACCAACCCGTCCGAGTGTCAGCTACCTGAAAGTCACCCGCGCGACGGCATGAGAGGATCGGACCGTTTTCCGCCGGAGCGATGCTGAGGAAGAACAGATGCGCGACGACGAATTGGTGGTCATCGGTGGGTCGGCGAATCCACTGTTGACACAGGAGATCTGCGAGATCCTCGACGTACCGGTAGGACGGGGCGAGGTGTTGCAGTTCTCCGACGGCAACCTCTTCGTCAAGGTCGGCCAGAACGTACGCGGTCGGCACGTGTACCTGGTGCAGTCCACCGTCTTCCCCGCCAACGACAACTTCATGGAACTGCTGTTCTGGATCGACGCCCTCAAACGGGCGTCCGCGGCGTCGGTGACGGTGCTGATCCCCTACTTCAGTTACGCCAAGGGCGACAAGAAGGACGAACCCCGCGTCTCGATCCGCGCCCGCGTGTGCGCGCAGTCGATCGAGGCCGCCGGAGCCGACCGCGTCGTCACCCTCGACCTCCACGCACCACAGATCCAGGGTTTCTTCGGAGTCCCCGTCGACGACCTCTACGCCCTCCCCGTCCTCACCGACGCCATCGCCGCCGAGCAACTGGACGACCTGGTGATCGTGTCCCCCGACGCCGGATTCGCGAAGAAGGCCAAGCAGTACGCCAAGCGACTCGGCGCGCCACTGGCCATCGCCGACAAGGAACGCGTCGACCACACCGAGAACGCCCGCGTCGTGGACCTCATCGGTGAGGTCGAAGGCCGCAACGCCGTCATCGTCGACGACTTCACCATCACGATGGGCACCCTCGCCGAGGTCGCCGACTGCCTCATGGACAAGGGCGCGCGCTCGGTCCGGGCGGCCGTCACCCACGGCGTCTTCACCGGCAAGGCCATGCAACGGCTCGACGCCTCCGCGATCCAGGCCCTCTACGTCACCGACTCGGTGGAGAACAGCCCCGTGGAACGGTCACCGCTGGTGCGGACCGTGTCGGTCGCGCCGCTGTTCGCCGAGGCGATCCGCCGCATCCACCACCGCGAGTCGTTGAGCATCCTCTTCGAGTGACACCGGGCGCCCATGGCTCCGTCTGACCGGCCCTGCGGCGACGGTGGTATCGGGGAAAGGGGTGCGGCGTCTCCGGCGGCCGAATAGGCTCGTCCCATGCGTGTCGTGATCGCGGGAGGCCATGGCAAGATCGCGCTTCGGCTGGAACGGCTGCTCAGCGGCCGGGGCGACGAGGCGGTCGGGCTGATCCGCAACCCGCAGCAACGCGCCGACCTGCAGGCGGCCGGGGCGGAGGCCGTCGTGTGCGACCTGGAGACGGCGTCGGTGGACGGCGTCGTGGAGCACCTGCGGGGCGCCGACGCCGTGGTGTTCGCCGCCGGGGCGGGACCCGGCAGCGGCGGGGCGCGCAAGGAGACCGTGGACAAGAACGCCGCGATCCTGCTGGCCGACGCGGCGGTGGCCGCCGGAGTCCACCGGTACGTGATGGTCTCCGCGATGGGCGCGGACGACGAGCCGAGCCCCGACATGGACCCGGTGTTCGCCACCTACCTGCGCGCCAAGGGCGCCGCCGACCGGGACCTGCGTCAGCGGGAGTCGTTGCGGTGGACCATCATCCGGCCGGGGCGGCTCACCGACGAACCGGGCACCGGGAGGATCACACTGTCCGACTCCACCGGACACGGCGAGATCCCCCGCGACGACGTCGCGGAACTGTTGTTGGCCGTGCTGGACTCGCCGGGAACGTCGGGGCTGACCCTGGAGGCGATCAGCGGCCCGGACGAGGTCATCGAGACAGTCCAGGACCACGCCGGCCGGTAGGGCGCCGGTCTCGTCGCGCCCGCTGCCACGGGTGCGGCGGCGCGATGGGCGATCCGATCCATCCGGTCCCCGTCGGATCCTCCTCGGCCGAAGTCACCCGACTTCGACGTCATTCCGGTGGCCTCGACGGCGATGTCCCCGACTTCAGGCGGACCGGTCGGAGCCGGTCGACTCACACCAGTCCCCGGGCCGCCACCGGGTCAAGCGGAAGACGTCTCGGCGCACGAGTCGCGACATCCACCCCAGCGCGCTCGGGAAGGTGGTACCCGTCGCCCGGGCCACCAGGTAGGCGAACCGGTAACCGAACCCGGCCAACGCCAACGCCCCCGCGAACAACAGACAGAAGAACACGATCGCGCCGGGTCCGCGGGACAGCCACACCCCGGAGAGGCAGTAGACCCCCACCCCCGCCACATACGCCCGGTTGGCGACGACGAACCGGGCATAGCCCCGCGCACAACGCACCGCCACGAGCACACCGGCCGGGGCCATCACTCCCCCGCCATCGCACGCCACGCCCGCGGCCGCCAGATCCGGAGACGAAAGACATCACCGATGAGGACCCGGGATCCACCCCGCAACACGACCGGAAACGACTCCCTCCGCCGCAGGTACAACCGATAGCTGATCCAGTGTCCGCTGAGGATCACCACCGCCAGGTAGCACCACGCTGCCAGGAAGATGTTCCGTCCGAGTATGTCGTCCCCCGCCATACTGCCCGCGAAGCCGGTGATCAGGACGGGAACTCCCAACCGCTGCCCGAGGATGTGCCAGCCGTAACCGGGCATCTGCCGAATCTCGACCAGGCGCGGTTCATACCCCGGCGGCGGATCGATCGATGGAAGCATGACGGGCCGCCGGGTGGTCAGGTGACGAGCCGCAGGAACGCGGCGAAGTCCGTGCGGGTCATGTGCAGAACGGGCGAGCGGTCACCCAGTTTGCTGTCCCGGAGTTCAGGGCCGTGGCCGGTCAGACGAGCCTCTACACAGTTGTAACCGCCGGCAGAACTCCGGCTCGCCCTACGCCACGCACTTGCCTTCATTGCAAACTCCCTCCGCTCACGATTGCCGCTGTATTAGATACTGGTCAAGCGGAACCGCATCTGCAACCAGATGCCGGTACATTCGCATGTGGCTCGCGACCGCCTCCCTGTTGTCCGTGTATCTCGTTCCGTCGATCTGATCGACGCACACGAAGGTGCCACGCACGCGACTGCCGGACTCGAACACCGCGAACGCGCTCTCCACCGGATGACTGAACACCCGTATGTCCACGTTCCCGTACCTGTTCGCTGCCCGCAACCTGGCCGTCTGGGACTCGCTCACGCCTTCCAGGGACAACATGTACCGCATTGCGGGCTCACCGACCAGGAAGGTCATCAAAGGCGGCTCGCTTCGTTGGAAGACCGTTCGTTGCCGTTCTCTTCGGAACGCGAACCCGTTCTCCGACGCGGCTTTCGGGTCAGGTGACGTGATGTTGAGGTGCCACCAATACTCCGGAGTCTGCAGCAATCCCGGAACGTACAGCGGTTCGACGTTGTAGATGTGCCTGGCCAACGATTCGGCGACGATGATCGCTCGCCAGGTTCGGTTCTGCCGCGCACGTTCCCAAACGTTGCCGATCGAATCCTTGGGGCGCAGCGTCATGCTGTAGAGCTCGTTGGTCTCCTCCGTGGTGGCTCCGTACACCTCGCAGAGGTTCTTCACGGCGCTGGCGGGGATCCTGTGCAACCCCGCCTCCCACCGCGAGACGGTCTGCCGAGCCACTCCGATCGCCATGGCCGCGTCCCCGCACGTCATCCCGGCGTCGAGTCGGAGCCGTTCCAGCACACTGGCCAGCAACCACTGTGTGAAGCCGGGTTGTGACGTCATGGCTAAGTGATAACACGGCTGTCAACGTGCAGAATCGGCCGTACTTTTTGTACTGACCGAACTGTACGGACGCGGATCGCTTCCTTCTTCGAGGCTGCGGCGTTTAGCGTGGAATCACGAGCGGCGGTGCCGCGAAATCCGGGATGGTCACCGCGACCAACGAGAGACCACCCCGGATGAGGACCATCCAGCAACGATTGGAGTCGAGATGGATGGCATGAACAGCGTAGGACCGAATGGCGTTCCACGCCAGCCCGGCGGGGAGCCGGACGGGTATCGGCCGCATTTTCCGGATGTGGTGTATGGACGGACGTGCCAGGTGTGCCGGACCGAGTGGCCGTGCGGCGTGGTGGTGGGGAGGCGGGCATGACCGGCATTCCAGGCGACACCGGGCTCGGCGTTCCGGGCGAGATCGAGTACGGCCGGTTCAGCGACCCGACGCGGGAGTACGTGGTGACCTCGTCGGCGGCACCGCACACGGTCAGGGTGTACGCGCTCGACGGTGAGCAGCGGGCAATGGTGTGCACCATCGCGGGCGTGGACGGCTTTCCGCGCACGTCGTGGGGTGCGCCGTGGGTGTCGAACTTCCCGGAGTGGAAGCGGCGGTTTGAATCCCGGGCGCTGGAGGTATACGAATCGCGTCCCCGGCCGATCAGGCTGTGTGACGGCTGACCCGCGCGAGACCCGGCCGACCGTGGTTTCCGCTCACGGTCGGTCCACGCCCGGTGGCAGGCCGGGCGGCGGGAACTCCGGCGCGGGTGGGCGCGGCCGGTGATCCCGCGGTCGGCCGCCTGCGGTCCTCCTCCCGAGACCGCAGGCGGCCGCTCATGTACGGCTTGGTTGGTCATACGACGAGCGACACGCCCGAGAGAGCGCTTTCTTTCCGTCGTACGGCCAACCAAGCGCGCATTATGACCAACCAAGCCGCAGAAGGCGGGGCGGGACGGAGGGGGCGAGACCCTTCCCACACCCACGCGTACCGGATGCGCCGATGACGCACTCGACGGGTACATTCTTGAACGATTCCAGATAAGCCGGTGCTGTTGGCCCGGCGGTTCCCAAGACATCCGCGAGGAGACGATCCGTGCTGAACGTTGGCGACCACTTCCCCGAGTACGAGCTCACCGCCTGCGTGTCGCTCGACCCGGACAACGCCTTCGAGACCATCCACCACAAGTCCCACCAGGGCAAGTGGCGCGTCCTGTTCGCGTGGCCGAAGGACTTCACCTTCGTGTGCCCGACCGAGATCGCCGAGTTCGGCCGCCTCAACGGCGAGTTCGCCGACCGTGACGCCCAGGTCCTGGGCTGGTCGGTCGACAACGAGTTCGTGCACTACGCGTGGCGCAAGGACCACCCGGACCTGAAGGAACTGCCCTTCCCGATGTTGTCCGACGTCAAGCGTGAGCTGACCGCCGCCGCCGGCGTCCTCGGTGAGGACGGCGTCGCCCAGCGCGCCACCTTCATCGTCGACCCCGACAACGTCATCCAGTTCGTCATGGTGACCGCCGGTTCCGTCGGCCGCAACGTCTCCGAGGTGCTGCGGGTGCTCGACGCGCTCCAGACCGACGAGCTGTGCCCGTGCAACTGGAACAAGGACGGCGAGACCCTGGACGCCAAGAAGCTGATGGCGGCCTGATGGCTATCGAGGACATCAAGTCGGCACTGCCGGAGTACGCCAAGGACACCAAGCTGAACCTCGGCTCGGTGACCACGACGTCGTCACTCACCGAACAGCAGCTGTGGGGCACCCTCGTCGCCACCGCGTTCGCCGCCCGCAACCCGGTCGTGCTGCGCGAGATCGTCGACGAGGCCGCCAAGCACCTGTCGGACGAGGCGATGACGGCGGCCAAGGGCGCGGCCTCCATCATGGCGATGAACAACGTCTACTACCGGGCCAAGCACCTGATCGGCGACGACGCCTACCAGTCGCTTCCGGCCCGGCTGCGGATGCAGATCATCGGCCGCCCCGGCGTCGACAAGATCGACTTCGAACTGTGGTCGGTCGCGGTCTCGGCCGTCACCGGTTGCGGCACCTGCCTGGAGTCGCACGAGAAGACGCTGACGGGTGCGGGCATGTCCCGTGACAACGTGCACGACGCACTGCGGATCGCCGCCGTCGTCCACGCCGCCGCGGTGACCCTCGACGCGGAGGCCGCCCTGGCGGGCTGACCCGACGGTGCGCGACCGCGCCGTGGCACTTCCCGGCCCGTGTCCCCTTCCCCGGGGCGCGGGCCGTTCCCATGCCTCCACACCATCGCCTTGGGTGGGCGGGGGCCGATCGACATGCCTCGAATAAGCCCGGATGTCCGAATTCTCGCGGGCTTCAGACCACCCAAGGCGGGCCTCAGACCACCCAAGGCGGAACGGGGAGGGGGCGGGGTCAGGTGAGGTGGGCCAGCCAGACGGGCAGGCCGTCGAAGGCGGACACGAGCCGGCCCGCCTCGCTGCGCAACCGGTCGGCCTCCTCCGGTGCGGCGACCTCCGCGAGCGCCGCCAGCGCCGGCGCCAGGCCGACCAGGTACCCGGCCGACGTGGCCGCCCGCAGCGCCTCCCGGTACGCCTCGGCGGCGGTGGCGACGTCGTCCACCGCCTGCGCGCAGGAACCGAGCTGCCGCCAGCTCAGCGACGCCAGTAGTTCGTCCCGGCCGTCCCGCGCGGCCTGGCGGGCCGCCTCGTAGTGCGGCACCGCCCCGGCCGGATCGGCGTCCAGGTACTCCACGACGAGTCCCCGCCGGAAGGTCAGTGTGCGGCGGCGCGGCGAGTGGAGCGGCAGGTACTCCTCCGCCATGGCCAGTGCCGTCCGCGCGTCGGCACCCCGGTCCTCGACGCGGTGGCGGGTCATCGCCCAGTACAGCAACGCGCGCTCGGAGTGGACCGCCCCGACGAGTTGCCGGTCGTCCTCGGCCAGTTGCTCGGCCTGGCGCAGCGCGTCCTCCGCGAGCGCCCAGCCGTCCAGGGTGTACGTGGACTTCTCCACCAGGGTCGCCCCCAGCTCGACGGCGTCGCCGGGCGTGTGCTGCGCCCCGTCCACCAACAGGCCCACGATCTCGTCCCAGCATCCCCGCAACCGCAATCTGTTCACGTGGCGAGGCTAGCCGCCGGTGTCACGGCCCACAATCCGGCGGCGGTGCCGCCGCGGCGGGCCGACCGGCGGAAACGGTCGCGACGTCGGCGTGTCGCGGCGCATCCGTGACGCACGGCACATCGACCGTGACGAATCCTGCCCATTCCGCCCATCTCACCCCGTAAGCTGCGGTTGGCCCGTTCGGGCCGGTCGGTATCGCGAAGCGGGATCGAAAATCCGTACAAAGGGAACCAGCAGATGGCAAACGGCACAGTGAAGTGGTTCAACGCCGAAAAGGGTTATGGCTTCATCGAACAGGGCGGCAACCAGCCGGACGTGTTCGTGCATTTCTCGGCGATCCAGTCTCAGGGGTTCAGGGAACTCAGTGAGGGTCAGGCGGTCGAGTTCGAGGTGGGCCAGGGCAACAAGGGCCCCCAGGCGGAGAACGTCCGCCCGGTGTAGGGGCCGTTCTTCGCACCCGCGTCCCACGCGGACCGGGTCCGAAGCCGGCTTCGGGTGTGATCGCCCACTGACATGACGAGGCTCGTCCGGGTGTCCGGCCCGGACGGGCCTCGTGCGTCACACCGCCACCGGGGCGGCGCCGATCTGCGAGGTGATGGTCGGGTCGGTGATCGCGGTGTCCTTGGCCAGCAGCAGCGCCTTCGACAGGATCACCGACAACAGGCGGTCACCCTCGAACGGCAGGAAGTCCGGCGCGCCGCTGCCCGCGACGAACTGCCCCGGCACGATGCACAGGTACTGGTCGTTGGGCGTCATCAGGATGTTCCCCGACCCGAGGTGGATCTTGTAGGTGCGGATGTCGCCACGCACCACCAGGAACCGCCCCTCCACATGTGCCCGATCCCGGATCGCCAGGCGGGGAACCAGCCGCTCCAGCAGTGTCCTGCGGGTCTCGGCGGTCGCCGTCAACTCCCCGAAGCTGTACGACTGCCAGTACTCCCGGAACCGGCCGTCGGGGCCGCCGTCGGACCACGTCGGATCGTTGCCGACACTGGCGACGCCCACGAACAGGTCGACGTCCCGCAGGATCTCACTGAGCACCAGCGGCGGTACCTCCGCCAACGGCAGCGGCTCCGCCGGTCGCTGGTCCTGCGACACCCACTGCTCGTAGCCCCCGCCGCCCGCGTGGGCGAGATTCTCGGGCGCGTCGATCCGGTAGAACCGGATCTGATCGGTCGCCAGCCGCAGGTAACTCCCCGTCTCGGTGCTGTCCACGCCGTACTGGTCGCCGACGCCCTCCACCCAGAACTCGGCGCGCAGTCCCCACTGTGGAAGCTCCTTGTGGGCCGGCGGGTACTCGTCGTCGACCATCAACCGGAGTTTGTTCCGCCAGCCGCGTGCCGCGGTGAGGGCGTGGAACTGGTGCTGTCTGATGATGTGCGCGGCGAACCGGTTGGAGTAGACACGGGTGTTCTCCTCGGCGGCCGTGAGCAGGTAGACCTCCCGGTACGCCTGTTTGAACGGCTGCACGACCCGGTACCGCTCCAGGAAGTCGCGCCAGGCGATGATCTCGTCGATCTCCCGCCCGATCGGGTGCCACAACGTCACCTCGTCGGTGTCGGCGACCTCGACCGGCTCACCGTCGACGTCGCGCCAGGCGTCCTCGGCGAAGCCGAAGGCCACGTCGCCGGCCCGCCAGATGAGCCGCCGGGCGAGGACGCCCAGCAGCGGATGCTCGGCGTACCGGCGTCGCCACGTCTCGCCCCGCCACGTCCGGCAGGCGAGGAACTGCCGGTCGAGTCGTTCGGACTGGGCGGTGAGCATCTTGGAAACGTCCTTGACGAGGCCCTTCAGTTCCTTCACGGACTCGGCGTGGTCGCGGCGGACGGCGGCGGGCGCGGTCTTCACCGTCTTGCCGGCGGCGTTCACCCAGGTGAGGCGGGGCGCGTCGGTGACGGTGAGTATGGCGCGGCAGTCGCCCAGCTCGCGGTCGAGCCGACCGACCTCCGTCATCCCGTAGCCCGGGACGGACATCTCCTCGATCTCGTCGCGGGTGATGCCCAGGGCTTCGGCCTTGGCGTCGAGTTGGTTGCCGATGACCTTCAGGGTGCCCTTGAACTTGACCGTCGACGCCAGCCGCGCCAGTTGCGCCAGCGCGTGTTCGCCGTCGGCGGCGGCCAGCGCGTACACCGCCGCGTTGGCGATCTTCGGGGAGTACGGTCCGACGCCGGGCACCTTCCGCAGCATCGCCTCCACCGTCGCGCCCAGAACGCGCGCCGACTCCGCGGTACCCGGCAGGAGGCCCAGCGTCCACGCGAGACCCCGGGCGACCTCGGAGTTGTAGGAGTCGATGTGGTCGACGTAGTACTGGGCGTCTATCGTCGTCGCCTCACTACGGCCCGCGCCGACCAACGCCAGCCATCGACCGATCCGCTCCACCGTCTCCTCGCCGGGGCCGACCGCCGCGACGAGGCGTTCCGCCTCCGTCAGCCACTTGCGGGTCGGTTTGGAGCCGCTGACGGTGGCGGCGTGGAAGACCAGGTCGGTCCACGCGGGTGGCAGGGACTTCAGATCCGCGATGACCTCGTCGGACCAGACCTCACCGGGGTTGAGCACGGGTTCCCTCCAAGTAGCCATGAAAAGCCGGAACTGGTCACTCTCGTCGCCCGACGAGGCCGTCCGGCGCGCCGTCGCGACGACACGTGGGTCCACGGGTTCGCCTGCGGCGCGATACCGTTCCAGCGCGTCCTGGAGCCGTATCGCCGGCCAGCACGCCCACATACCGGCCGCCTCCGTCATGAGCTTTCGGTGCCGGTCGGTGACGCCCTGGTCCCGGTGACGCAGCCGCAGCAGTTCGCACAGGTTGCGCAGCCGCGCCTTCACCAGCCACGGGCGGGACCGGCCGTACCTGGTGCTGCCGTGCAGGCGGTCGCCGAGCGCCTTGCGTTCGTCGGCGGGCAGGGCGTCGAGCGCCGCGACGTGCGGGGCCTCCCCGGTGAGCCAGAACAGTGACCGGTGTGCGGCGAGCTGTGCGAACGCCTCGTACAGGCCCTCGACGTCCCGCGCCTCGACGAGTGCGGTGATCCGCTCGGGTGTGACCGTCTTGGACATCAGCCACCGACCAGTGGGACCAGTTTGAGGAACGTGATCTCGGTGCCCTGCCGGATCTCGATCTCGGCGTCCAGCTCCTCGATCTGCCGGTCGTCCACCAGTACGACGAAACCGTTGCGGCCGAACGACTCCACCGCCAACTCGTACTGCTTCTCCGGGTCGACGCGGCGGCGCTCGCGCATCCGGAATCCGTTGATGGCGACCTCGGCGTCGGTCGGTCGCACCAGGCCGGTGAAGACCTCCGGCTGTTTCGCGTTGTATTCGGCGACCTCCTGGAAGACCCGCCGGCGAAGCAGCTCACCCAGGCTCAGCCGTTCCTCGAATATCTCCAGGTGCCAGGCGTCGCTTCGCGCACCGGCGGTCGTCTCGTCAATGAACGCCACTGTCGTCATGCGGCGCAGTGTATGGAGCCGGTGCGACAGATTCCGGACGGAAACGGTCCGGGAGGCCCGATCGCGACGCGCTGTCCACAGGGGTGCGAGCACGGCGCCGACGCCTCGAACGCTGAAGTTTCAGAGGTTTTCCGCAGCGGTCACCGGTCCTAAACTAATCGATAGCAATCTATTTCATTTCGTAGACCCGAGGACACCATGACTCCCCGACGCATCTCCGGAATCCTCATCGCACTGTTCGCCGCCCTCACGCTGTTCGCGCCCACCCTCGCCGCCGCCGCACCACCGGCGGCGCCTCAGGCGATGGAGATCATGGGCGGGCAGCACTTCCGCACCGCGACGGCCGGGCGCTGCACCACCGGCTTCTCCGTGGAACACACCACCTACGGACACGGCTTCCTCGCGTACGGCGGTTGCGGCCAGCTCAACGACCCCGTGTACGCCGCCGACGGATCCGTCATAGGCGTGGTGAAGATCAAGTCCGCCGCGTGGCTGTGGGTCGATCTCGCCGCCGGCTGGACGGCGCTTCCGTACGTGGCGCCGAACCATCCCGTGACCGGGGGAGCGCAGTCGCCGGTCGGCGCGTCGGTGTGCCGGGCCGGGAGCACCACCGGCTGGCACTGCGGCATCGTGCAGGCGCTCAACCAGACGGTCTCCTACCCCGGAGGCGTCCTCTACGGACTCACCCGCACCAACGTCTGCGCCGAACCGGGTGACACCGGCGGGCCGTACCTCTCCGGCGGGAACGCCCAGGGCATCCACGTTGGCGGCTCCGGGAACTGCGCGAGCGGCGGCACGAGCTTCTTCCAGCCGTTGCGCCCGATCTTCGCCGCGTACCCGAGCCTGTCGCTGATGACGGTGTGATCCCGCCGCGAACGTCCTCGGGGGCCGCCACTCCTCCTCCCCATGGCGTCGAGCCTATGCCGGAAGGTCCGGCCGGGGGAAGCGTCCGCACGGGCGGTTGTGGACGACGCACGCGTTGTGGAAAATCCACTGGGGACGGAGCGTCGTGAAGGCGGGCGGAAGAGCGGGTACCGGCTCGCGGGTCACCGCGACCGGCGAACCCCATGGGGACGTCGTGACCCGCGACCGGCGATCCGCTCGGGGAACCACCCCCGAGTACACCGCCGGTCCGGCTGCGCCGACGAGTCCCGGCCTGTCGCGGTCTACCGGCGCCGACGAGTCCCGGACGTCGCCCTAGTCGGCGGTCACAGGTCGAAGTCGGGATAGTCGTACTCGAACATGATCACGGCATCGGGTGCGACACCGGTGATCGCGGCGCGGACGCCCGCCTCGAACCGTTCGTCCCAGTCGCCGTTGCCGCCGATGATCAGCGGATGCGGTGTCCTGGCCCGGACGATCGGGCGGCGCCTGACCACGGCGGTCCGGACCGGGAACTCCCGGCGATCGATCCGCTCGGTCGCGGCGAACTCGGTGACCGCGGCGGCGACCCGGTGTGCCTGGTCGACGGAATCCAGACCCTCGACCCGAAGGTCGACTCCCACATTGACGGACATGGGATGCGATTCTAAGGTCGCCCGGTTCGGCGGTCGCGCGCCCGTCGCCGCGCGAGGCGACGGACACCCGTCGCACCACACGAACACCGCCGTGAAGAGGTCGGCCACGAGCCTCAGCGGTCGGCACGGCCGGCTCCGGGCGGCGGCACGCGGCGCCGAAACGAACGGCCCCACCGTCACCCTGCCGCGACTCTCACGCCCGTCACGGTCGCCGGAGCCCGGCCGGGAGCCTAGTCCAGGACGGCCGTCGCCTCCACCTCGACGAGCAGGTCGGGTTCGCCGAGTGCCGCCACTCCGAGCAGGGTGATCGGTTTGACCGGGTCGATGCCCAGTCTCACCGCCGCCCGGCTGACGCCCTCCCCCAGCAACGGCATCTTCTCGGGCCGCCAGTCGACGATGTAGACGGTCAACTTCGCCACGTCGTCGAAGGATCCGCCGGCCTCGGCCAGCGCGGTGGCGATGTTGAGGTAGCACTGTTCGACCTGGGCGGCGAGGTCTCCCCCGCCCACCGGCCGGCCGTCGGCGTCTCGGGCGACCTGTCCGGCGAGGAACACCAGCCGGGAGCCGGTCGCGATCGACATCTGCCGGTACACCTCGGGTTTCGGCAGGCCCTCGGGGTTCACGAGTGTGACGGTCATGGTGGTCTCTCCCTCGGTGTGGCGGGTTACGGCCTCGCCCGCGAAGCATAGCAGTGTTATGTAATATGAGGCATGGCGAGGACGAAGGACCCGGCGGTCCGCACACTGCTGTTGGAACGTGCCGCCGGGATGCTCCGGGAGCGACGGCCGGTGACGCTGCGCGGCCTGGTCGAGGGCACTGGCGTGTCGACGATGGCCGTGTACACGTACTTCGGCGGCATGGACGGCCTGTGGCGCGCCCTGCGCCAGGAGGGTTTCGTCCGCCTGGCCGCCCGCCTGGCGGCGGTCCGCCCCACCTCCGACCCGGTCCGGGACCTCGCCGCACTCGGCGCCGCGTATCTGGAGAACGCGCGGGAGAGTCCCGACCTCTACCGCGTCATGTTCGACGCCACGTTCGACCTGGCCGACGCCGGCCAGGCGGACGCGACCCTGCTCCGCCTGGTCCGGGAGGTGGAACGGGCCAAGGCGGACGGCCGGTTCCGCGACGACGTGGAAGCCCGGGATCTGGCGACGCAGAGCTGGATGATCGGTCACGGCCTGGCATCACTGGTCGCCACCGGTCCCCTTCCCCCGCAGGCGATCGGCCACGCCGTGCCCATGCTCACCGCGCTGTTCACGGCGGCCGGGGACGAAGCCGGACGCTGCCGCCGGTCCGTCCAGAGGGGATGGCGGGTACGGCACTCCGCCGCATGAGGCCGGTGCCCGGCTCCGGCGACGTCCGGCCACCCCGAGGCGGGAGACCGAGGGCCATTGACAGCAGTGGATGTCCATGGCTTAATAAGTAAGTCAACCTGACTAACCGTCTGGCCCGGCACACACCGGCCAGAAGGGAGAGCCCGCAATGAGACCCTCCAGACGCTCCCGCATCCGATTCGCCGCGGCGACCGCCGTCGCCGCGGCCCTCCTCGTCCCCTCCGGCGCGGCGCACGGCACGGCCGCCCCCGACAGCTCCGCCGACCCGGCAACCACCGAGACCGCAGTCCAGGCGTACGGACAGGTCTCGGTGTGCGGCACGACGCTGTGCGACGAATCCGGGCAACCGGTACAACTGCGCGGCATGAGCACCCACGGCCTCCAGTGGTACGGCGACTGCGTCACCGACGAGTCGCTGGACGCCCTGGCGTACGACTGGAACGCCGACGTCCTGCGCGTGTCCATGTACGTGCAGGAGGGCGGCTACGAGACCGACCCGGCCGGATACACCGCCCTGGTCAACTCCGTCGTGGAGAAGGCCACCGATCGCGGCCTGTACGTGATCATCGACTGGCACATGCTGAGCCCCGGCGACCCCCACTACAACCTGTCACGCGCGAAGACGTTCTTCACCGCAGTGGCCCGGGAGCACGCCGACAAGGAGAACGTGCTGTACGAGGTCGCCAACGAGCCCAACGGCGTCGACTGGCCCCGGATCAAGAGCTACCACGAACAGATCATCCCGGTGATCAGGCAGCACGATCCCGACTCGGTGATCCTGCTGGGCACCCGGGCCTGGTCGTCGCTGGGCGTCAGCGACGGCGCCGACGAGACCGAGGTGATCGACGACCCGGTGGACGCCGACAACGTCATGTACACCTTCCACTTCTACGCCGCGTCTCACCGGGAGTACTACCTGGACACCCTGGACCGGGCGTCGGACGTGTTGCCGATCTTCGTCACCGAGTTCGGCACCCAGGACTACTCCGGCGACGGCGCGAACGACTTCGCGATGGCCGGACGCTACCTGGACCTGATGAACCGCAAGAACATCAGCTGGACCAACTGGAACTTCTCCGACGACTTCCGCTCGGGCGCGGTGTTCCAGACGGGCACCTGCCCGAACGGGCCGTTCGACTACGGTTCGTTGAAGCCGGCGGGCCAGTGGATCCACCAGCGACTCGGCGACTGACGACACCGGAGACCCACCCATGAAACCAGGGCACACCGCATGACCGCCCGCACCCCGGACGTGACGAGCCCCTCGGGCTCGTCACGTCTGCTTCGCCAGATCAACGAACGGGCCGCGCTCGGCTGCTTCTTCCTGCGCGGCACCCTCACCCGACCCGAACTGGTGGAGTTGACCGGTTTCTCCAAACCCACCGCCTCGGAGGTGATCCGCCGCCTGGAGGCGGCCGGACTGGTACGCGCGGTCGGCCGCACGATCGGAGGGCCGGGACCCCGCGCCGACGTGTACGCGGTGGACCCGGACGCCCGGTACGGCGTCGCCGTGTCACTGCGCGAACCCGATTCGCTGGGGGTCGCGGTCGTGGACCTGACCGGCGAGATCCGCCACCGTTCCGAGTCACGTCCCCGGTTCCCGGAGAGCGGCCTGGCCGACTGGTTGGCCGAGCAGGTCCGCGGTGAGCTGGGCGCGGCGGCCCTGCCGGTGGAACGACTGGCGCGGGTGCAGGTGGCGGTACCGGGTTCCTATCACGCCCGGCACGACGTCGTGACCAACGTGGACATACCGGGATGCCGGGAGCCGGGCCTGCGGGCGGCGACCGCCGCCGCGCTGGGCACGGCCGTGGTCGTCGACAACGACGTGAACCTCGCGACCCTCGCCGAACGACACCACGGCGCGGGCGGGGACTGCGGTTTCGCGCTGCTGTGGCTGGGGGAACGCGGCATCGGCCTGGGCATCGACCTGGGCGGCGGCCTGCTGCACGGCCATCAGGGCGCCGCCGGGGAACTGGGCTATCTGCCGGTGACGGGCCGCGCCGACGGCGGCACCCTTCAGGATCTGGCGGGTGGACCGGCGGTGCTGGCCCTGGCGAGGGAGGCCGGATGCGACGCGGAGTCGGCGGAGGCCGCGGTGAGGTGGGCGGTCGAGGCGGGCGACACCGGCTTCCTCGCGGCGCTCGCCGACCGGCTCACCGCCGGGCTGACCGCCGTGGCGGCGGTGGTGGACCCGGCGGTCATCGTGCTGGCCGGGGAGGTCGGCCGGGCCGGTGGCCCGGCACTGGCCGCGGCGTTGTCGGACGCGCTTGCCGAGACCGCGTTCGGGTGCCCGGTGGTGCCGTCGACGGTCGCGGGCGACACGGTGCTGTCGGGTGCCGTCAGCGTGGTGGCCGCCGGGTTGCGTGACGGCCTGCTCGGCGCCTCACCCGGTGGGTCGTGGGCTGGCGGTGGCCAGGATCAGTACCAGCGCCAGCAGTGACACCACGCCCGCCACCAGGGCCGCGGCGTGCAGTCCCGTCTGGAAGTCGTCGGCGGCGGCGACGATCGCGCCGAGCATGGCCACTCCCAGGGCCATTCCGGTCTGCCGGGTGGTGTTGACGGTCGCGGCGGCGATCCCGGAACGTTCCCGGGGCACGGCGGTGACGGCGGCGGTGGTGGTCGGCGTCATCGACAGTCCGATTCCGAGGCCGATGAGCAGGTACATGGGGCCGGCGATCCAGTACGGCGTGTCGGCGTCGAGGAACACCAGCGCCGACACGCCGACGGTGGACATGGCGTATCCGGCGATGAGGGCCGGTTTCGGGCCGTACCGCCCGGTGAGGCGGCCCGCGTAGGGGGCGACGACGCCGGTGGCGGCGGCCATCGGGAGGAACGCCAGTCCCGCCTCGGTGGCGCTGAGGTCCTGCACCTGCTGCATGAACAGCGACAGGAACGCGTAGATGGCGTAGGGCGCGAACCCGAGGGCGGCGGAGGCGGCGTTCATCACCATGAAGTGCCGGTCGGCGAACATCCGCACCGGCAGCATCGGCGCCGGGCTCCGCCACTCCACGATCACGAACACGACCAGGAGCAGGATGGACACCGCGAGGGTTCCGGAGGTCAGTGGGTCGGACAGGCCGGTCTCGCCGAGCCGGATCAGTCCGTACGACAGGGCGGCGAGCGCGGCGACGCCGAGCAGTTGGCCGACGGGGTCCAGTGAGGTGTGTGCGGGGTCGGAGCTCTCGGGGACGACGAGGACGACGCCGACGAACCCGAGGACTCCGATGGGCACGCCGACCCAGAAGATCGCCGGCCAGCCGTAGGCGTCGATGAGGACGCCGCCGATGACGGGGCCGGCGGCGAGCCCCACGGCGGACACGGCGGCCCACACTCCGATGCGGCGGGCGCGTTCGGCGGGGTCGGTGAACGTCTGCGCCAGGATGGACAGTGACCCGGGGATCAGCATGGCGGCGCCGAGGCCCTGCACGACGCGGCCGACGATGAGGGTGGCCAGGCCGTCCGCGAGTCCACAGGCGACGGATCCGGCGATGAACAGCGCCACGCCCAGCAGGAAGATCCGCTTGCGGCCGTATCGGTCGCCGAGTGCGCCGCCGGTGAGGGTGAGGGCGGACAGGCAGATGGCGAACGCGTTGATGACCCACTGCAGGCCCGCCAGGTCGGTGCCGAGGGCGGTCTGCATGGCGGGGAGTGCGACGTTGACGATGCTGATGTTGATGATCGCCATGAAGTTGACGGTCGCCAGTACGGCGAGTACGGCGCCGCCCCGGAACGTCCGGCGGGTGGGCATCGCGTTGACCTCGGTTCTGTCGGTCACCGAGCGTCGGCTCGGGTCACAGGGGGTGTTTCATGCCGTAGTGCGACCGGACGAAGCCGAGCCGCTCGTAGAAGCGGTGGGCGTCGTGCCGGGTGAGGTCCGTGGTCAGCTGCACGATGCCGCAGCCCTCCCGGCGGGCGCGGTCGAGCGCCCACTCCACGAGCCGGCTGCCGACGCCGGATCCACGGTGGTCGCGGTGGACCCTGACGGCCTCGATGAGTCCGCGGGTCATCCCGGTGCGGGACAGGCCCGGGATGACGGTCAGTTGCAGGCATCCGGCGACCCGGCCGTCGATCTCGACGACCGCGAGGTGTTGGTGCGGGTCGGCCTCGATGGCGCGGAAGGCGGGGAGGTAGCGGTCGAGCTCGGTGGGGGACTCCCGGGTGGCGCCGAGCGGATCGTCGGCCAGCATGTCGACCACGGCCTGCAGGTCGGATTCTCGGGCGGCGCGGATCGTCATGGGCGTCACCGTGTGAGCCTAGGCCCGGCGCGACGGTGGACGACCGTCACCGACGCCGGGTGTGGCGTGCGCTACGGCCGGGTGGCGGCTACCACATCCAGTCGATGAACTCCGCGTATCCGGCGTAGCCGGCGGGGTTGGGGTGGAAGGCGTCGCCGGGGACGTTGCTGAGCCCGTGCATCCACGGGTCCTCGTCGCACACGGCGTGGCCGGTGAAGGCGGTGCGCGGGTCGGCGAACCGGATCCCGGCCTCGGTCGCGGCGCGCAGTGTCACCCGGTTCAGCAGGTCGGCGGCGTCGTTGAGCCACTGCTGTTCCTGTTCGGTCAATCCGGGCGCGGACTCGCAGGGGGCCTCGGCGAACAGTCGCGGGTATCCGACGGCCATGACGGCCGCCTCGGGTGCCCGTGTCCGGATGTCCCGGTAGAGGCCGGTGAGGGCGGCGTGGAGTTCTCCGGTGATGTAGTCCTCGGCGGTGTCGATGCGTTCGGCGCAGGCGTCGTCGGCGGCCAGTACACAGTGGCCGATGACGTCGGCCCAGCCGGCGTCATTGCCCCCGACCGAGATGGTGACCCGGTCGGTCGAGGGGTCCAGCATCGGCAGTTGCGAGTTCCTGACGTCGTGGATGTCGGCGCCTCCGCAGGCGGCGAACGACAGTTCCAGCTCGTTGAGTTCGGTGAGCAGCACCGGGAACGAGTGCTCCGAGCGCAGGCAGTCGCCGTCGCGGTAGTCGGCGGCTCCGCTGCCGGAGGAGAACGAGTCGCCCAGCGAGACGTAGTGGGCTCCGGGTTGCGCCTGCGCCGGAGAGACCGGGGCCAGGGCGGCCGTCGACGCCGTCGCCACCACCACCGCCAGGCCCGCAAGTCGCCGTGCGATCCGCATCGTGATCTCCTGTGTCTCCACGGCAGCCCGGCTGCCGCGGCCCCATGCTATCCGTCGCGTCCAGTCCGGGACACCGCACGGCGACCGGGGTGCGGCCGCCGGTTCACCCGGTCACGCGGTGCACAGGAGTTCACCGTGGGGGACGGTGAACCAGCCGTCGGGGTCGGCGGCCCACGCCCGCCAGGTGTCGGAGATGTCGCGGATGTCGGCGGGTGTGGCGTGCCCTGCGGCGACGGCGGCGTGTCCGACCCGGGAGGAGACGATCCGGTCGGCCCACATGCCGCCCCATTCGGCGCGCCGTTCCGGGGTGGCGTGGCACCAGACGGACGCGGAGGGCGTGATGTCGTCGAAGCCCGCCTCCCGCGCCCAGGACAGCAGTCGGCGTCCTGCGTCGGGGGTGCCGTGGGCGTCGGCGGCGACCGCCCGGTACACCCGCAGCCAGGTGTCGAGGCCGGGCAGCAGCGGATACCAGGACATGGCGGGGTAGTCGGCGTCGCGTACCGCGACCACGCCGCCGGGCCGGCACACCCGCCGCATCTCCCGCAGTGCGCGCACCGGGTCGGGCAGGTGTTGGAGCACCTGGTGAGCGTGTACGACGTCGAAGGAGTCGTCGGGTAGGTCGAGGTGGTAGACGTCGCCGACGCGGAACTCGGCGTTGCCGACGTCCCCGGCGTGCGCGGCGGCCTCGGCGACGACGCCGGGTTCGGGGTCGATGCCGAGCACGTCTCCGGGCGCGACGATGCGGGCGAGGTCGGCGGTGATGGTGCCCGGTCCGCAGCCGATGTCCAGGATCGACAGTCCCGGGCGGAGCCGGGGCCGCAGGTAGGCGGCGGAGTTCTCGACGGTGCGGCCGCGGTGCGAGCGCAGTACGGCGGGGGCGTGGCCGTGTACGTAGTCGTCGGTCAAGGGTGGTCTCCGTGTCGTAGGCGGCCGCCGGGGCGCGGCCGGTCAGCCGACCCTAGACCCGGCGTACCGCAGAATGGGAGCCGGTTTCCATTCTCCGGGACGGCTGAGACGTCGGCGCCCCGGGACGATCCCTGTGTGCGAGGCCGGGGAGACGTCGACGTCGTTCGGCGGTGTCGACGTCCCCCCGGCCTCGGCGGCGAGGAGTGCCGGTCACACCGCCGGGTGGTCCTCCAGGTATTCGCCGTTCCTGGCCACCACGACGCCGCCTTTGACCACCAGGGTCCGGGTCGGCCGCATGACGACGGCCTCGGCGGCGGTCCGGGCGGGGACCGCGACGACGTCGGCGGCGGCGCCGACCGACAGGCCGTATCCGGTGATCCCCATGACCCGGGCACCGCCGGAGGTCGCCGCGTCCAGCGCGGTCTCGATCAGCGGGTCGGTGGCGTAGCCGGAGTTCTTGGCGCAGAACATGGCGCGTTCCAGCATGTCGCCGGTGCCGAACGGGCTCCACAGGTCCCGGATGCCGTCGTTGCCGAGTCCCATGGGGACTCCGGCGGCGCGCAGGTCCGCCAGCGGCAGTACCCGCACCGGGGCGACCGAGGTCAGTGAGACGCCCGCCTCGGCGAGGCCGTCGATGAGCCGGACCCGGGTGGCGGCGTCGGCGTCGTGGAGTGCGAACGCGTGGCTGATGGTGACCTTGCCCGCCAGGCCCAGTGCCCTGGTCCGTTCGATGATGAGGCCGAACTGCCAGGCGCCGAGGCTGCCGCCGTCGTGCAGGTGGATGTCGACGCCGACGCCGAAGCGTTCGGCCAGGCCGAACACGACGTCGAGGTGCCGGACCGGGTCGTTGTCGAGCCCGGCGGGGTCGATGCCGCCGATGATCTCGACGCCCGCCTCCAGCGCGTCCGCCAGCAGTCCTTCGGTTCCGGGGGCGGTGAGCAGGCCCGCCTGGGGGAACGCCACCAGTTCGGCGGTGAGCGCGCCGCCGAGGCCGGCCACCGCCTCGCGGACGGCGTGCACGGCGTCGATCCCCAGCAGCGGGTCGACGTCGACGTGACTGCGGACGTGGGTGGTGCCCAGGGCGACCATCCGGCGGGCGAGGGTGCCGATGTACCGGGGGTCGGGGATGCCGAGTTCGCTCCGGCGTTCCTGCCCGTTGCGGATCTTGCCGATGAGGCCGGGTCCGGACTCGTGGGGGACCCAGGGGCCGCCCATGAGCGTCTTGTCGAGGTGCGCGTGTGAGTCGACGAGGCCCGGCAGCAGGAGCGCGTCCGGCAGGTCTTCGACGGCGTCGCCGGGTGCGGGCGCCAGGCCGGTGCCGATCTCGGCGACGTGACCGGCGCGGATGCGCAGGTCGGTGGCGCCGGGGTGTCCCCACACCCGGGCTGCGCGAAGCAGTAGGTCGGTCATCGTGGTACGTATCCTCTCCAGAGGTGGGGTTTGCCGATTTAAAGGTATACCACTATCGGCCTCCCGGCTCCTTCCAGCAACCGCCCACGCGCAGGGATACCGCATGACGATCGACCGCAAGCCCGATTCACTTCGTGACCTGGTCTATCGCACACTCAAACGCCGCATCATCGAGGTGCGGGTGCCACCGGGCCACCGGCTCATCGAACGTGACCTCGCCACCGAACTCGACGTGTCCCGGATACCGGTCCGGGAGGCGTTGCGACTGCTGTCGGCCGAGGGGCTGGTCGTGATCGTCCCCGGACGCGGCACCATCGTCAGCCCCTTCACACCCCGGGACGTCCGCGACCTGTTCGACGTGCGGACCGGCGTCGAGGTCCTCGCGACCCGGCTCGCCGCCGAACGCGCCACCGAGGACGACCTCGCCCGGCTCCGGGAGCTGCTGGCGGTCGCCAGGCGACACACCGACGACCCGCACCGGCTCACCGAACACAACGCCGACTTCCACAACGAACTCGTCGCCGTGTCCGGCAACCGTCTCCTGGAGACGCTGATGCGGCCGTTGGACTCCCGGCTCCGCTGGCTGTTCCACCTGGCGGTCGAACTCGACCCGGTCGCGCAGTGCCGCGAACACGAGACCATCTACCGGGCGATAGCCGCGCACGACGTCGAGGAGGCCACCCGGCTCGCCGCCCAGCACATCGAGAACAGCCGGGGCCCCACGTTGGCCATGGCCGCGCAGTGGAGCGAATCCGAGATAGACCCCGAGAAGGCCGTCCACACCCGCCGCCGCACCCCCCGGGACGACCGGAACCGTTGAGCCCCAGCCGATACGGCCCGCCCCGCAGGAAGTGGTGAGGAATCTGACCGGTCCGCTTCATCCGGTTTGGCCGGGTTCGGGACCGTGGACTTTGCTAAAAGTTTCCAGATGTCATGGATCATTCTCGTCATCTCGGGCCTCCTGGAGACGACCTGGGCGATAGCCCTCGAACGCTCACAGGGCTTCAGTAGACCGTGGCCGACCGCCGTGTTCGGTGTCGCGCTGGTGTTGAGCATGGCCGGACTCGGCTGGGCGCTCAAGGACATCCCGGTCGGTACCGGCTACGTCGTGTGGGTCGGCATCGGCGCCGTCGGCACGGCCGTGATCGGCATGGTCTGGCTCGGCGAGTCGGTCAACTGGCAGCGGATCGTCTGCCTGCTGCTCGTGGTGGCCGGCGTCGTCGGGCTGAAGGTCTACCACTGACCGGCGGACCGGGCGGTGCGGCGGCGTCAGCCGTCCTGCGGGATGAGCCTGACCCCGTCCGCGACGACGGTCCCGGTGCCGCCGGTCCACCGCGACACCGCCACCGTCGGGTGGTCGCCGGCGGCCAGCGCGAACTCCCCGATGGAGCGCCACACCCCACCGGAGGAACGTTGGTCCAGGTACACGGTCTGCCAGTCGCCGTCACCGGCGGTGTTGACGATGTAGGGCGTGCGGTCGTTGAACCGTGGCGAGGCCGGGTGCCTCACCTCGATCCGGTACCGGCCGGTCGCGGGGACCGCGAACCGGTACCACAACGGATCGGAGTACGTCACCGGTGACGCGCCGGTGTGGCCGCCGGAGAGGTCACCGTCGGCGGTGCCGCGCCGCCACCCGTCACCGGCGGTGACCCGCGACTCGTCGCCGTCGTCCAGTGTGATGGGTTCCCCGTCGGCGGCCGAGGAGCGCAGGAGCCGCATGTACCGGTCCCAGTCCCAGCCGTCGCCGGGGTCGGTGTGGTCGGCTCCGGGCACCTCGCTGTGGCCGATGACGTGCTCGCGGTCCAGCGGAATGCCGTACTTTACGGCGATCGTCCTGACCAGTTTCGCCGAGGACTCGTACATGGCGTCGGTGTACCACTTCTCCGGGTCGTCGACGTAGCCCTCGTGTTCGATGCCGATCGAGGTCACGTTGTAGTCCCAGTTCCCGGCGTGCCACGCGATGTCGGACTCGTGGACCATCTGGGTGATCTCGCCGTCCTCCGCCCGGATTATGTAGTGCGTGGTCACCTGGGACCGAGGATTGCGGAACCACGCCTTGGTGCCCTCGTAGCTCCCCTGCATCGTGTGGACGACGATCCTGTCGATCGGGTCGCTCTCGGGCCGGTCCGCGTTGGTGTAGTTGCCCTTGTGGGCCGCGACCCACTTCGCGCCCCCGTAGTCGGCCGTCGCCGCCTCCGGCCCCCGCCCGTGCGGCCGGAACGCGTCGCCGTGGTCCTCGCCGCGGCCACCGGGCTCGGCGTGGACGGGCGTCGCCACCGTCACCGCCACCAGGACCGCCGTCAACATCGTGATCCACCATCCCCGCATGGTGGACAGTCTGCCAAGCCGGCCCTCATAGCATTATGGATTGCCGGAAATCGGGCACCACGCCGTACGGACTCAGTGGAATCCCGGTTCCGTCGACGAGGCGAGCGCGACACAACGACGCAGCTCGGCCTCCGCGGCGTTCCCTCCGGTGCACACGATCGCGATCGGGCCGTCGGAGAAGTCCTCCGGGTCGTCGAGAACGGCGGCCAGCGCGGCGGCGCCCGCACCCTCGGCGACGGTCCGCGCCCGGCTCAGCATCATCCACTGCGCCCGCGCGATCCGGTCGTCGGTGACCAGCCGGAAGTCGTGGAGCCGGTCGCGGAGCATCGACTGCGGCAGCGCGAACCCCGAGCCGGTCGCCAGGCCCTCCACCGCCGTGCGGTTGGGACGGCGTTCCGGTGTCCCCGACCGCCACGACTCGTACCCGGCCGGCGACGACTCGGACTGTACGGCGACGATCCGGCACGCCGGGTTGACCGCCGCCGCGACCAGGCAGGCCGCCGCCGCACCGGTTCCGCTGCCCACCGGGACCACGATCGCGGACAGGTCGGGCGCTGCGGTGAGGATCTCCAGGTAGGCGGTCGCGACACCCGCGATGATTCCGGGCTCGTCGGCGGCGCCCACCAATCGCATGCCTCGGTCACGGGCCAGTTCGTGGGCGTGAGCGGTGGCGGCCTCGAAGTCGGGGCCGTGCGTGACCAGTTCGGCGCCGAGCCGCCGCACCGCCCGGGCCTTGACGGGGTTGGCCGCCTCCGGCATCACGATCAGGCAGGGCACGCCGAACTCGCGGGCGGCGTACGCGAGCGACTGGGCGTGGTTTCCGGTGGAGTATCCGACGACGCCGCGTTCCCGTTCCGCCGGGTCCATGCCCGCCAGCAGCGTGAGCCCGCCCCGGACCTTGAACGCCCCGGTCGGTTGCAGGTTCTCGTGCTTGACCAGGACACGTGTACCCGTGATCTCGTCGAGTGCCGGGTACGACAGCAACGGAGTCGGGGCGAGCCTGCCGCGTAGGCCGTTCGCGGCGCGGTGGACGTCGGTGATGGTCGGTGGTGTCATGGGTCCGATTGTTCGCCGGACGTCTCCCGGAACGGACGGCGGTCCCCGTGCCGGGGGTTTCGCGGTCGCCGACACTCCGGCGTCGGCCGTCACTCCTCGGAGAAGATCTCGTCCCGGACCGTGTCGAGGGCGACCCGCATGGCCCCCCTCAGGACGGGTTCGACGGCGGCGGTGCCGACCACCACCCGCGGCTCCAGCGGGGCGATCCTGGGCAGGGCGGCGGCGACCCGGTCGGCCAGGGCGGTGCCGCCCGCGTATCCGACCTCGCCGCCGAGGACGACCAGCGCCGGATCCAGCACCGAGCACACCGAGGCCACGCCGAGCGCCATCCGGTCGGCGATCTCGTCGAGGAAGGCGACGCCGTCGGGCGAGGCGACGGCGGCGGCCACGATCTCGTGCGGCTCGCCGGAGAACCCGTGCGACCGTCCCAGTTCCTCCACGACCTCACCACCGGCGAGCCGTTGGAAGGAGCCCTTGGCGCGCCTGGTGACCGGTTCCTCCGGAAGGGACACGCCCGGCACGGGCAGGTAGCCGATCTCGCCGGCGCCGCCGTTGGCGCCGCGGTGCAGTTTCCCGCCCAGGACGACGCCGACGCCCAGTCCGCGGCTGAACCACACGTAGACGAAGTCGTCGACGCCGCGCGCGGCGCCTTCCCGGTGTTCGGCGACCGCGGCGAGGTTGACGTCGTTCTCGATGACGACCGGTGTGCCGAGGTCCTTCTCCAGGGCCTCGTGGAGGCCGCGGTGCCAGGAGGGCAGGTCCCAGGCGAATCCGATGTCGCCGGAACCGGGGTCGATGATGCCCGGGGTCGCGAGCATGACGCGGTTGACGCCGTCGAGGGTGGTGCCGGCGTCGGCGGCGGCCGCCGCGACGGCGCGGTGCACGACGGACACGGGTTCGTCGCCGTCGGTGAGGGCGAGTTCGACCCTGCCGCGTACCTCACCGGTGAGGTCGGCGCAGGCGGCCACTATGGTCTCGGGGCCGACGTTGACGCCGACGACGTGCGCGTACGAGCCGACGACCGCGTAGACCTGCGCGTTCGGTCCCCGGTTCCCGGGGCGGGTGCCGACGGCCTCGATGAGGCCACGGGATTCGAGCCGCTCCACCATCTGGGAGGCGGTCACCTTGGACAACGAGGTCGCGGCGGCCATCTGCGCTCTGGTCTGCGGTCCTTCGGTGAACAGCAGGTTCAGCGCGGCGCGGTCGTTGAGGACCCGCAGCAGTTGAGGTACGCCGGGTGACTGTCGCTGTGCCATCGATCGGGACGCCTTTCATCGCTGGAGGTGTGGCGGCGGCCGGTCGTACCGTACCGGCCGACCGCAAGGGTCACCGGGCGGCGGACGGGCCGTCGGTGGGCACGTGTCGTCGGGCGTGTCGCTCGGGAGGAGACCACCCCGCGGGCACGTCGCGAATGGCGCCTGCCACACACCGGTATCCCGAATCTACTCCGCCGTGGGGACGGCCCGGTGCGGCCGGTCACCGATTCGGTTACCGGCCGATCGGCAAGCCGACGACGCGCACGCCGCGTGAAGACCTAGAATAATCGATAGTTTTGTTTCTAGTAACGTCGGCGAATGGGAACCCCATGACACACCGTTCCGAACTCCACGCCCTCGCCCTGCGCACCCTCATCCCCGGTTTCACCGGCACGACCGCGCCGCCCTGGGCATTGGAGTTGCTGGAGGCCGGCCTCGGCGGATACTGCCTCTTCGCCTTCAACATCGCGGACGCGGACCAACTCGCCCGGCTCAACGCGTCACTGCGAGAGGCATCCCCCGACGCCGTCATCGCGATCGACGAGGAGGGCGGCGACGTCACCCGCCTCCACACCGCCACCGGCAGCCCCTACCCGGGCAACGCCGCACTGGGCGCCGTGGACGACCCCGAACTCACCACCGCGATCCACCGCTCGATCGGCTCCGAACTCGTCCAGGCGGGCGTCAACCTGAACTTCGCGCCCGCCGTGGACGTCAACGTGGAGGACGACAACCCGGTCATCGGCACCCGCTCGTTCGGGCGCGACCCCGAGGCGGTCGCCCGGCACGCCGTCGCGGCGGTCCGGGGACTGCAACAGGCCGGGGTGGCCGCCTGCGCTAAACACTTCCCCGGCCACGGCGCCACCTCCGTCGACTCACACCTGACGGTGCCCACGGTGGACGTCTCCCTGGACGTGCTGCGGCGGCGGGAACTCGTACCGTTCCAGGCCGTGATCGACGCGGGCATCCAGGTGATCATGAGCGGCCACATCCGGGTCCCCGCGCTGACCGGCGACGCGCCCGGCACGCTGTCCCACGCCGCGATGACCGGCCTGCTGCGCGAGGAGATGGGCTTCGACGGCGTCATCGTCACCGACGCCATGGAGATGCAGGGCGCCAGTGGCGCGACCGGGATGCCCGAGGCCATCGTCCGCGCGCTCATGGCCGGCTGCGACCTCATCTGCACCGGCGGCGAGTCGCAGAAGGCGGGCCCCATGACCGAACTCGTCCACGCCACCGCCGACGCCGTCGCGGACGCCGTCGTCTCGGGACGCATGCCGCTGGAACGGCTCGAATCGGCGGTCGCGCGCGGCGACGCGCTGCGCGCCTGGCAGCGTGAACACCACGCCGCCGCCGCGAACCGGCCGCTGGGACTGGAGGCGGCACGCCGGGCACTGCACCTGGAGGGCACCGTCCCCCGCCTGGACGACGCCGTCATCGTCCAGATCGACTCCCCCGCCAACATCGCGGTCGGCGAGTTCCCGTGGGGCGTGACACCGCTGCTGACCAAGCGGCTGCCCGACGCGGTCGTGCGGCACACCGACGTCGAGTCCGACGAGTCGGCGGAACTGTCGGCGCTGGCGGCGGGCCGCCCCATCGTGGTGGTCTCCCGCGACACCCACCGCCGACCCGCCGCGCGGGCGTTGCTGGCGGGCCTGGCGGCCGGCCCGAGCCCGGTCGTGCTCGTGGAGATGGGCTGGCCCGCGGCGTGGCGCCCCGAGGGCGTGACCGCGTACCTGGCGACCTTCGGTGCCGCCGGCGCCAACGCGCAGGCCGCGGCGGAACGGCTGCTGGGCGACTGACCCGCCACACGCGACGTGGCCGCCGCCCGGGTGGGGCGGCGGCCACGTGGAGGGGAGGAGAGGTTCGGTCTTCGGAGATCAGGCCGAGCTGATCCGTACGGCGTCGGCGATGACGTATCCGGTGGTACCGGTCCACCGGCTGACCGCCACGACACTGCGGTTCCCGGCGGCCAGCGGGAAGGTGCCCAGCGACACCCACCGGCCGCCGTTCGACCGCTGGTCGACGTGGACCGTGCGGTTGCCGTCGCTGGCGTAGATCACGTACGGGGTCGCGCTGTTGTAGCCGGCGTTGGCCGGGTACCAGGTCTCGATCTTGTAGTTCCCGGCCGCGGGGATGTCGGCGCGGAAGTACGCGGCGTCCGAGACGGTCTGCGGATCGGCGAACCGGTAGTCGGCACCGTGTCGTTGACTGGAGTACGTGGACGTCCCCCAGTTGTCACTGGCGCCGAATCCGGAACCGCCGTTGTCCACCACGACCTGGAAGTCCGGCGGGTCGCCGCCGCCGCCGTCCAGCTTCGCCTGGACCTCGCTGCGCAACTGCGGAAGCCGGGCGTACAGGGCGTTGCCGGGGCAGGCGGTCGCGGAGAAGTCGCGGTGCCCGAAGATCTGCGACGACCGGATGCCGTACTGCTGGCAGATGTAGGCGCAGAACGTCACCATGCTGTTCCACAACTGCGTCGTCGGCAGCACCGAGGTGTACAGGCCCTCGTTCTCGATCCCGATGCCGCTGGTGTTGGCGCCCGGGGCGTGGGCGCCCTGCACCATGCCGTCACCGTCGAGCAGGTGCCGCAGGCTGGTGTGACGGCCCTCCATGATGTGACCACCACGGCTGATGGTGAAGTGCTGACCCGAGTCGGACCAGTTGTTCTCGTTCATGTGCCAACCCTGGATCGTGTAGGCCAGGTCGTAGGCGTGCTGGAGCGAGAAGTCGTTGGAGTTCGCCGAGGCGGTGTGGTGGATGACGATCTTGTCGGGGTCGTTCGACAACTGGGTGAGGCTGCCCGGGCGGCGGGCACCCCAGTCGGACGTGCTGGCGATGGTGGGGCGGGGCACGGCGGCCTGGGCGGCGGTCGGCGTGAGGACCGCGCCGCCACCTGCGGCGGCACCGACACCCAACACCACCGCTCCACGGAGCGCGGAGCGGCGGGAGACCCGGGGGCTTTCAGACATGGACACGGCTCCCATGGGGGCAGAGGGGCAGAGGGTGGAGCGTCCGGCCCGGTGAGGCCGGAATGTGTTCCTACCACGCCACTCGAGTCCCGGGGAAGACCGAAGGACGGCGAATATGTACAAATTGTGCGACCGTCACGGCAGGTCATCGGCATGCTGCCGACCGCGACCGTAGGTGCCCGCCCGGCTTCGCGGGTCCACACCGGAACCATGATCGGCGCGCCCGGACGGCGGAACGACGAAGGCCGGCCCGGTGACGGGCCGGCCTTCGCGGAAGTGACCGGGTCAGGCCCGCGAGTTGCGGGCGGCGGACGCCTGGGCGAGCGTGCGGACCTGCCGCAGCAGGACCGACAGGGCCGCCAGGTCGGCGTCGGAGGTCGCGAACTCCTCGATCGCGCCGTTCACCCGCCCGAGGGCGGTGGCGTTGTCGTGCTCCCACTGCTCCACCCGCTCGGCGGGTGACCCGTCGGCGTCGGTGGTCTGCATGACCTGCGACGTCAACGCCGCCATCGCGGCGTAGAGGTCGTACCGCAACGCCATCCGGGCGAGGGTCTGCCACCGGTCCTCGCGGGACAGCGCCGAGATCTTGTCCAGCACCTCGTCGCCGCGGAACCGTTCGGTGACGGTGTAGTAGACGTCCGCGACTGTCTCCAGGTCCTGGCCGACGGTGTCGGCGATGTCCACGACGTCCACCAGGCCGAAGCCGTACATCAGCCCGACGACCCGGTCGGCGAGACCCTCCGGGACTCCCTTCTCGACGAGGCGGGCGGAGTAGACGCGCATCCCGTCGCGTTCGCCGCCGCGCAGCAGTTCACCGATGCGGGGAAGCAGTGTGGACACGCCCGGCCGCATCCGGGCGATCTCGCCCGGCACGTCGAGCGGGACGCTGCGGTTCTGGACCAGCCAGCGGGCGCCCCGGTCGAGCAGCCGCCGGACCACCAGCATCGCCGCCACCTGGCCGGTCGCGGGCACCTCGTTGTCGAGGGACTCGATCTCGGCCCAGATGTCGGCCAGCCCGAACACGTCACGCACGATGACGTAGGCGCGCAGGACGTCCGCGGCGTCGCAACTGGTCTCCTCCGCGACCCGGAACACGTAGGACGTCCCGCCGCGGTTGACGACCTCGTTGACGATCGCGGTCGTGACGATCTCCCGCCGCAACGGGTGCTCCGGCATCAGCCGGGCGAACCGCTCCCGCAGCGGGGTCGGGAAGTACCCGGTGAGGATGTCGCCGGTCCAGCTCTCGTCCGGGAGGTCGGAGGCGAGGATCTGGTCGGACAGGCCCAGCTTCACATAGGACAGCAGGACCGCCAGTTCCGGTTCGGTGAGGCCGTTCCCGGCCGCGATCCGGGTGTTGAGCTGCTTGTCGCCCGGCAGCGCCTCCAGTTCCCGGTCGAGCCCGGCGGTGGTCGCCAGGTGGTCGATCAGCCGCCGGTGGACCGACAGCAGTTTGGGAGCCTGCGCGTCGGCGTTGGCCAGCGCGAGGTTCTGGTCGTAGTTGTCGCGCAGCACCAGCGCGGCGACCTCGTCGGTCATGTCGGCGAGCAGTTCGTCGCGCGCGTCGGCGGGCAGTTCACCGGCGGTGATCGCCCGCGACAGCAGTACCTTGATGTTGACCTCGTGGTCGGAGCAGTCCACTCCGGCGGAGTTGTCGATGAAGTCGGTGGCGATGCTGCCGCCCTTGTCGGCGAACTCGATACGGCCCCGCTGGGTGAAGCCGAGGTTCCCGCCCTCACCGACGACCGTGCAGCGCAGGTCCGCGCCGTTGACGCGCAGCGCGTCGTTCGCCTTGTCGCCGACCTCGGCGTGGCTCTCCCCACCACCCTTGACGTAGGTGCCGATGCCGCCGTTCCACAACAGGTCGACGTCGGCGGTGAGGATCGCCCGGATCAGGGCGTTCGGGGGCATGCTGGTGACGTCGTCGTCCAGGCCCAGCACCTCACGCACCTGCGGCGACACCGGGATCGACTTGGCCGAGCGCGGCCACACGCCGCCGCCCTCACTGATGAGGTCGGCGTCGTAGTCGGCCCAGGTGGACCGGGGCAGCGCGAACAGCCTCCGCCGCTCCTCGAAGGCCGCGGCGGTGTCGGGGTCCGGGTCGATGAAGACGTGCATGTGGTTGAACGCCGCGATCAGGCGGGTGTGCGGGGAGCACAACAGGCCGTTCCCGAACACGTCGCCGGCCATGTCGCCGATGCCGACGGCGGTGTGGTCCTGCGTCTGGGTGTCGATTCCCAGCAGCCGGAAGTGCCGTTTGACCGACTCCCAGGCGCCGCGCGCGGTGATGCCCATCTTCTTGTGGTCGTAGCCGGCCGAGCCGCCGGACGCGAAGGCGTCACCGAGCCAGAAGTGGTACTTGGCGGCGACCTCGTTGGCCAGGTCGGAGAACGTCGCGGTGCCCTTGTCGGCGGCGACCACCAGGTAGGTGTCGTCGCCGTCGTGCCGGACGACGTCCGGCGGGGGCACCACCTTCCCGGACGGGTCGATGTTGTCGGTGACGTCCAGAAGTGCCGAGATGAACGACCGGTAGCAGGCGACGCCCTCGGTCTGCAGCGACTCGCGATCCGACGGCGGGTCCTTGAGGACGAAGCCGCCCTTGGCGCCGACTGGCACGATGACGGCGTTCTTGACCATCTGCGCCTTGACGAGTCCCAGGATCTCGGTGCGGAAGTCCTCCTGCCGGTCGGACCACCGCAGGCCACCGCGGGCGACCTTGCCGAACCGCAGGTGGACGCCCTCGAACCGGGGCGAGTACACGAAGATCTCGAAGGCGGGCCGCGGCGCGGGCAGGTCCGGGATCGACGTCGGGTCCAGCTTGAACGCGATGTACGACTTGGGGCGCCCGCTGGAGCCGCGCTGGAAGTACGAGGTGCGCAGGGTCGCCTGGATCAGCGCCAGGAACGACCGCAGGATCCTGTCGGCGTCGAGACTGGGGACCTCCTCGAGACCGGCCTCGAACTCCGCGATCAGCGCCTCGGCCTGGTCCTTGCGGGCCTGCGAGGTGAGCTGGAGTTCCGGGTCGAACCTGGTCTCGAACAGGGTCACCAGTTGCGCGGCCAGCGTGGGGTTGGCGCCCAGCGTGACCGCCATGAACGACGGCGTGTGGATGCTGCCGGTCTGCCGCAGGTAACGGCTGTAGGCGCGCAGGATGACGACCTGCCGCCAGGTGAGGCCGGCCTTGAGGACCAGTTCGTTGAACTCGTCGGTCTCGGCCTCGCCCCGCCACGACGCGGAGAACGCGTTCTCCACGATGGACCGCACCTGCGGTACGTGGATGTCGGGGTCGGACAGTCGCAGGCCGAAGTCGTGCAGGAAGATCGAACCGTCGTCGCGTTTTACCTCGTAGGGCCGCTCGTCGACGACCTGCACGCCCAGCGAGTGCAGCACCGGCAGCACCGCCGACAGCATCATCGGCTCACCGAACCGGAACACCTTGAACCGGACGTCGTCGTCGCTCTTGCGGCGGCGGTACAGGTGCAGGGCCAGCTCACCGGGCTCGTCGACCAGTTCGAGCTTCGCGATGTCCTTGGCGGCCTCGAACGGCGAATGCCAGTCCTTGTAGGTGTTGGAGAAGGCGCGGCCGTACCGTTCGACCAGTTCGTTGGACTGCTCGGTGCCGAGCTTCCTGTCCAACAGCATCTCGAAGTCGGCGTCCCAGGAACGGGTGGCGTCGATGAGTTCCTGCTGTATCGACTCGGTGTCGATGTCGCCCGGCGGGTCGGCCGGGTCGGTGCGCACCGTGAGGTGGATCCGCGCGAGCACCGAGTCGGACACGTGCGTGGCGAAGTCGACGCCGACGCCGTGCAGCCGCTCCAACAGGATGTTCTGGATCTTCAACCGGTTGTCGGTGTTGAACCGGTCCCGGGGCAGGTAGACCAGGCAGGAGATGAACCTGCCGTAGGTGTCGCGGCGGGTGAACAGCCGCAGCCGGCGGCGGCCGGCGAGCCGCAGCACCGCCATTGCCGTGCGGTACAGGTCGTCGGTGCGGATCTGGAACAGCTCGTCACGCGGGTAGGTCTCCAGGATCGTCATCAGATCCTTGCCCGAGTGGCTGGTCGGCGGCAGGCCGGAACGCTCCATGACCTCGTAGACCTTGCGGCTGACGACCGGGAGGTCCTTCACCGACGACAGGTACGCCGACGACGTGAACAGGCCGAGGAACCGGCGTTCCCCGATCACGTTCCCGTCCGCGTCAAAGGTCTTGAAACCGATGTAGTCCATGTAGGCGTTGCGGTGGACCGTCGCCCGCGAGTTCGCCTTGGTGACGATGAGCAGCCGCTTCTCCAGGGCGCGTTCCCGTGCCTCGGGGGTCATGGCCGACAGCGGTTTGACGTGACCGGAGTCGGTGCGCAGCAGCCCCAGGCCGGACCCCATCACCGACTCCAGCGCCAGGCCGTCCTCGGAGTCGACCAGCCGGTACTCCCGGTATCCGAGGAAGATGAACTGGTCGTTGACCAGCCACCGCAACAGATCGACGGCGTCGGAGAGGTCCTTCTTCGGCACCGGGAGGCGGTCGCCGTCCTCGGTGAACTCGGCGGCGAGCCCCAGTGCCGCCTCACGCATCTTCGGCCAGTCCTCGACGCACTCGCGGACGTCGGTGAGGACGCCGGTGACCTCGTTGTGGACCTCGTCCTCGGCGGCGCCGTCACGCAGCCGGTCGATCTCGATGTGCATCCAGCTCTCCTGGACCACGTCGGTGCCCTCGGTGTCGTCCTCGCCGTCGACCGGGGCGGTGACGAGCTTGCCCATCACCTCGCGACGGACCCGCACCTGCGGGTGGACCAGCAGGTTGATGTCGTGTTTGCGGCTGGTCAGGGCGCCGGTGACGGAGTCGACCAGGAAGGGCATGTCGTCGGTGACGACGTCGATGTGGGTGGGCGCCGGGACGGCGTTGCCGCCCGCCGACTCCCGCGGCGGCGGAGTGGTGACCCGGAGTTTCAGTTCACCGGGGAGCCGCTGGGCGGCGAGTTCGCGATGGTCGGCCACGGTCTTGAACAGGTCGGCGGGCTCGCGGCCCGCCAGGTCCTCGTCGGGAACGAACCGCCAGTACAGTCGCACCAGATCGGCGAGCCGCCGATCGTCCCCGGCCAGATCCGCCGCCTCCGAGATGAGTCGTTCCCGGTTGGGCAGCTCGTCGTCGAATTCCCGTTCGTCGTCATCTGCCACTATCGCCAACACTGTGTCGCCAGCTCCCAAATGATTCCGTGCCCACGCCAGTGTGAGCACCGCGCTATGAAAGAGACTACGTGCGTCCGGCGAAGATCACACACCCCATCCTCGCCGGGTGGCACGTCACACCGCAACCCGTGAAACCCGAGGTCGGTGTCGTGACCGGCCGGCGGGCATTCAGGCGATCGAGCATATATCGGACACTCGGTGCCATTCCCGGCCCCCGCGAGAAGAAGCCTCCAGTGTGGATTCGCGCTAGGTGAGCGCGCGCACCAGGATGTCCACCAGAGCCGCCGCGTACTCCCCGTCGGGGTCGTAGTCGGGATCGAACACGGTCAGCTCCATCCCCATGCACTCCTCGTACGAGGCGAACACCTCGATGAGCTGCTGCAGTTCCCCGTAGGCGATCCCGCCCGGATCGGGACTGTCCACAGCGGGCATGACGGAGGCGTCCAGCACGTCGACGTCCACGTGGAGCCAGAAACCGGCGACGTCCCCCAACTGCTCCACCGCCCACTCCGCGCTGCGGATCGCGCCCGCCGTGCGGAGCTGCGGCACCGTGCGGTGGGCGATCCCCGTGGCGGACAGCTCGATGCGGTGGGCGTCGGACTCCCGGATGCCCAACACCGCGACCTGCGCCGACTCGAAATAGGGCCGGTGCCCGTCGATGTCGGTGAGGTCCGGTTGGCCGCGACCGGTGACCAACGCCAGGTCCTCCCCCGCCGCCGCGCCCACGTACGGCGCGTTCCCGGGATGGCGGAAGTCGGAGTGGCCGTCCATGAACACCAGCCCGTACGACACCTGCCTCGCCACCGCACGGCGCCGCATCGCCAGACCGGCACCCAGCAGGATCGAACAGTCACCGCCCAGCACCAACGGCCACTCCCCCGCGTCGACGATCGCGTCGATCCGGTCGGCCAGCCGACGGGAGTACCCGGCGATCTCGGCCGCCTGCGACACGCCGTCCCCCGGCTGCCAGTCGCCGGTGTCGAACCTGGGCGGCGTCAGGCATCCCGCGTCGCGCGCCGAAAGCCTCGCCACCAACCCGTGATCCCGCAACGCCCCGGGCGCCTTCGCGCAACCCGGCACCGTAGTGGGGGTGGGTGGACGCAACCCCAGATTCGAGGGAGCGTCCAGGATGGCGAGGCGTCTCACCGCACCAAGGTAACCACATACAGGTCAGAAAAGCACGGCCGAGAGTCTCCTGCGGGCCTTGTTGACGACCGGGTCCTCAGGGGACGCTATGGAGAACAGTTCCAGCAAGTGTTTCCGCACGGTGTCACGTTGATCACCGGCGCTGCGCGCGATCAGGGCGATCAACCGCTCGTAGGCGACGTCGGCCTGACCGGAGACCACCAGCGCGTCGGCGGCCAGCAGCGCCGAGGGCACGTCGTCGGGGTCGGCGGCGGACTTCGCCATGGCCGCCTCGATGTCGGCGTCACCGATGCGGCGCAACAACTTCACCTGCGCGAGACCGGAGCGGGCCGCGTCGTCACCCGGGTTGTCGGCCAGGTACCGGGAGAACGCCGTCTCGGCGCCGTCCAGGTCCCCCGACTCCAGGGCCGTTTCCGCGGCCACCAACTGCGGATCGGTGGGCACCTCCGGCGGCTCGCCGCCGGCGGCCTGGATCAGCTGCCCGATCCACTGCCGCAACGTGCTCTCCGGCTGGACGCCCTGGAAGGCGTCGACGGGACGGCCACCCACGACCGCCACCACCATCGGGATGCTCTGCACCTGGAACGCCCCCGCCAACTGCGGGTTCGCGTCCACGTCGATCTTGGCCAGCACCCAGGAGCCGCCACCCTCCTGAGCCAGCTTCTCCAGGACCGGCGACAACTGCTTGCACGGGCCGCACCACTCCGCCCAGAAGTCGATGACCACCGGGGTCTGCAACGACCGTTCCAGCACCTCCGACTGGAACGTGGCCTCGGTGACGTCGATGACGGCGACACCGGACCCGGCCGCCGGTGCGCCACCTCCCGGAGGAGGAGCGGCCGGAGCCGGACGTGGGGACGCGAGTGAAGACAGATCCACCGCACCGGCCAGCAGACGCTGGGGTGCCTGACGAGGGTCGGACGAGTTCATGCGACAAGTCTTACATCAGAGTGGCCGCGAGGTCACCGGGGTGGCGGGCGGCGCCGCGTTCGGGTGTGACCGGGGCGGGAATCCGGGTCCGTGAACCCCCGTGGGCGCCGGATCGCGGGGTTAAGCTGGATCATCAGCCGCATCCGGTGGGAGGACCCGACCGATGTCATTGGACATTAGCCGTCGCCGTGAACTGCTGATGCGCGCCGAACAGGACATCACCGGCGTACTCCGGGTACTGGTCGCATCGGAGGACCGCATCCACGAGGCGGTGGCGACACTGCGCGCGGTGCTGGCGGACCCCGACACCTCCGAGGAACAGGCGAGGCAGGCGCGCGAGGGACTGGTGACCGCCGCCCGGACACTGCGACAGCTCACCGGGTTCCGGCGCGAGATCATCGACACGCGCGGATTCATCGCGGCCGCCGACGCCCGCCTCGAAGACCTCGGCTGACCCGCCCCCCGCGCCCGGCCCTCACCCTTCACCCGGCTCTGGCCACTTGGTCCCCGCCCGGCGACCCTTCTGAACCGCTTGGTCCCCGCCCGGTGACCCTTCCAGACCACTTGGTCCCCGCCCGGTTGCCGTCTAATCCGAAATGGGGCCCGAAACGCACCTTTCATGCCTGAATATCCCAATCTTGCGAGGACCAAGCGCACAACGGCGGGGACCAAGCGGACCACCGTGCCGATCGGGCGGGGACCAAGCGCGACATGGCGGGGACCAAGCGGACCACCGTGCCGATCGGGCGGGGACCAAGCGCGACATGGCGGGGACCAAGCGGGTCGTGGGCGGCAGAGGAAGCGGGGGGCGGGGCGGCAGAGGTAGGGGGCGGGGCGGGTCACGGAGGCGGGGTGGGGTGGCGGGACCACGCCATAATTATCGAAAGTCATCGATAAGGCGGTGGGCCGATGTCGCACTCCCTCATCACCGCCGACCGGCTGCGGCACCTGTGGCTGTTCGGCGAGGCGTCTCGGATGACGACCGAACTGATCCGGGAACGGCCGGACGACCCGGAGCCGCGGCTGCTCCACCTGCGCATCCTGCGGGACCTGGGCGACGCGGAGGCCGTCATCCGGCAGTGCGAGGAATGGGCCGACCCCCGGCCGGCCCTACTCGCCGAACGCATCGCCGCGGGCTGCCGGCTGCGCCGCCACACCGAGACCGGCGCACTGGTCGCCGGCGCCGAGCGGGACATCGCCGACGGCCGCTACCACGGTGACGACGGCCTGCGCTATCTGCGGGTGGCGATCGCGCGCTGGCACGCGTCGCGCGGCGAGGTGAACCGCGGGCTGCGCGTGCTGGGCGAGGAGACCGGCAGCGTCACCGTCTTCACACTGCGGCTGATTCTGCTGCTGCGGCTGGGCCGCCACCGCGACATCCGGGGCGAGATCGGCCAGGGTTTCACCCGCTCCGACTCCGGTTCGGGATTCGCCGCCGGCCAGGCCGAGGTGCGGTGGCTGACCAGTGCCGGTCGCATCCAGGAACGCATCGGCGACCTTCCCGGTGCGGTGGAGAGCCTTCACCGGGCGATGGACGTGGCCCGGGACGTCGCCTCCACGCACGGGATCTGGTTGGCGAACCCGTGGCGGTGGCTCGCCCGGTTGCATCACCACCGCAGCGACGTCGCCGAGTCGCGGCGGCTGCTGGCCGACACGGAGGACCCGGCGAAGTTCTCCCTTCCCGCCGGCCCGGACGGCCCCAGGCGTCCGATGTCGGAGCATCCGGTGATCCTGCTGGAACGTGCCCGCCAGCTGGGCCGGGGAAGGTACGCCGCGCGCCACGACTGGGGGCCGGAGGCGCTGCGGCTGCTCGACCGCTGCGATGCCCTCTCCGGCGGATTCACCGAGTCCCTGGTGACCCGGGCGCAGGTGTTGCGGGCGTCCGGCGCCGGTGCGGAGCTGCGGCGGCTCGCCGAGGAACGCGACGCCACCGCCGACCTGACGGTCGAGTACGGCCAGTATCTCGTCGACCGGGGAAGGCGTGCCGCCGCGCTCTCCGTCGTGGCCGGTGTGTTGGCGACCGATCCCTTTCAGCGTGAGGCGCTGTTGGCCCGGATCCTGCTGTGCGCCGACCGGCATTCCCCGGCCGACCCGGCCGAGGTGACCGCCGCGGCCGACGACCTGCGGGAGCGGCTTCCGGAGGACCCGATCGTGCTGTGCCTGGCCGGTGAGGGCCTGGCACAGCGGGGCTTCTACACCGAGGCCGACCGGTTGTTCCGGCAGGCCATCGCCGCGAACCCCTCCCACGGCATCGTCTGGGCGGGACTGATCCGCTGCTGGTCGTGGGCGCGCCGGTTCGACACGGTCGCGCGGATCGAGGAGGAGCTGGCGGACCGGGAGCGGGCGTTGGCGACCGATCCGGGCGCCTCCCCGGTGCCACGGGTGAGGATCCTGCTGGCGTTGGGCATGGTCGAGGGCGACCAACTGAACTACCAGGGTGCGGCGCGGTTGTTCGCCGAGGCGGAACGCACGTTCCTGCGGCAACGGGAGGCGGGCATCCCGATGCGGTCCGAGACCCTGGCGACGGTGTTGCAGTGGCAGGTCACGGCGCTGCGCTGGCAGTTGCGGCTGCGGGAGGCCGAGGCGGCGGTGCTCACCGCGCGTGAACGCTTCCCGGATTCGCCGGAGCTGGCCGAGGAGCACGGTTGGCTCCTGGTCGACCAGTACCGGCCCGGCGCCGCGCTGCGTGAGTTCGACCGGGCGTTGGCCAGGTCGCCCCGGCATCCCGGGGCCACCCGTGGCCGTATCCACGCGCTCCGCATGTTGAAGCGGTACCGGCAGGCGCATCAGGAGGCGTCGGCCGCGCAGCGGGAGCTACCGCGTGACGTGACGATCCGCTGTGAACACGCGTGGCTGCACGGCGAGCAGCACCGGTATGAGGAGGCGTTGACCGCGCTCGACACCGCGCTGGCGATCGAACCGGGCAATCCGCACGCGCTGGCCTGGCGGGCGCGTTACCTGACCAAGGCGGGCCGTCACGCCGAGGCGGTGACCGCCGCGGAGCGGGCGTGGCACCGGCGGCCCGAGAACCCGGAGGTCCGTGACGCGCTGTCTCACGCGTTGTTGAAGCGGGGTGAACCCGACGAGGCCGTCGAGCGGGTCCGGGAGACGGCGGCGGCGCCGATCACCGACGTCGTGACGGCGGTGCAGGCCGCGACCGTGTACGCGCGCGCCGGACGGTGGGACCGTGACGCCAGGGGGTTGGCCGACCGGTTGGCCGCGCACACCGACAAACCGGAGGCGGTACGGACCGCCGCCGCGTTGTACCGGGCGAACCTCCAGCTCGCCACCGCCGAGGCGGTGGTGCGGCGCTGCATGGCGGCCGGCAACCGATCGGATCCCCGGCTGTGGAGCGAGCTGGCCGAGATCGCCGCGGTGAGGGGCGACTTCGACCAGGTGGCGGCGCATCTGCGGCGGTGCGCCGACCAGTTGCCACATTCGCGCACGCTCATCAAGCGCCGCGCGCACCTCCTCATGATCCAGGGCGACGGTGAGGAGGCGATCCGGCTGCTGCGGACCGAGATCGCGCGGCGGCCGACGTCCACGCGGCTGCGCGTGCTGCTGGGCGAACACCTCGTCGCGACTGGGGATCCCCACGGGGCGTTGTCGCTGCTGCGTCACATCGAGGAGGAGGACCTGTCGATCCGGGGCCGTATCCTGCGCCTGCGGGCGATCCGGGCGACGGGCCGGATCGACCGCGCCCTGGAACTGGCGTGGCGGTTGCGGCGCGACTACCCGGCGAGCGGGCGGGCGCGGCTGGCGTTGGCGGGCAGTCTCGAGGACGTGCACCGGCGGACCGAGGCGCTGCGGGAGTTGTCCGATGTGGTGCGGGAGCTGCCGGTGAACCCGGCGGTGGTGGCGCAGACGGCGTTCCTGCACCGTCTCGACGGGAACTACGAGAAGGCGGAGGCGGTGCTGTCGTGGGCGTTGCGGCATCTGCCGCACGACGCCGGGCTGTTGACCGACCTGGCCTGGGCGAGAATCAGGCTGGGCACCGGCGGAGGTGAGCAGTTCGACGAGTTGATCGAGAGCGCCGACGTCAACGCCCGGATGCTGGCCCACTGTGGACGTGGCTGGCTGGCGTTGCGGGACGGTTCCCCCGACACCGCCAGGCACCACTTCACCGAGGCGATGGGGTTCGGACTGGCCTGCACCGAGGCGCTGTACGGCCTCGTCGTGTGCGGCCTGCGCGAGGTGGAGCAGTCGACGGCGGGTCCGGGACTGCGCCGCACCTACCTCGTGAACGCCCGCGAGCAGGTGCGGGAGCTGTTGAGCCACGAGAGGTCCGAACGGAGCCTGACGCTCGCCGGTTACGTCGAGTTCCACCTGGGCGACCTCCACCGGGCGAGGGAGCACCTGAGCGCCGCGATCCGGGTCCACCCGGCGCAGGGGCCGTACACGGCGCTGGGCCTGGTGTTGACCTCGCTCGGGGAACTGGACCGGGCACAGGACGTGTTGACCGCCGGCCTGGCCCGCAACCCCGGTTCCCCCGGCATCCGCGCGATGCTGGGCACCGTCCACCTCCAGGCGGCCATCCGCTACCCCGGTGGAGAACACGCCGGACTCGCCGAGGACTGTTTCGCCTCGGTGCTTTCGGAGTCACCGCATCACCCGGTGGCGGTGCGTGGCCGAGTGATGGCCGACATCCTGCGGTGGCGGCGTATCGCGCAGGCGGCACCGGCCCGCCGGTGGCCGCGCTGGCGTCAGCGGGAACGGCCGTCGGCGCAGACGTCCGACATGGAACGCCTGCTCACCGAGACCATCGAGGCGCAGACCGGGGACCGCAAACCCCTCGTGGCGGCCGACCTCATGGAGGTGCACGCGGAATGGCTGCTGTGCCGGTACCGGGTCAGCGGCGACCCCGAACTGCTGGAGCGGGCGAGACGGCAGGCGGGACGGGCGCACGTCACCTCCCGGGCACCGCGGGCGCGGCTGATCGTGGAACAGTGCGAGGCGTGGCAGGCCGCCGTCGACGGTCCCGGCGAGGACCCGGCGGAGGGGAACCTGCCGCGGTTGCGGCAGTGGGTCGAGCAGGGTGTCGGCTGGACGGTGTCGGCGCTGGCGATGGCCGGCATCGGGCTGATCGTGTTCCGTTTCCTGCTGACCGCGCCGACCGACTCCCCCGCCGCGGCGGTGGCGCTGTTGTTGCCGCTGCTGGTGGCGGCACTCGCCGGTGTCATGGTGAACCAGTTGAAGAGCATCCACAATCCACTGTTGCGGATAGACCGTCACGATCCGCCGGAACTGGACGCCTCCCCCAACGCGCTGCCCGACACCGGGGAGAACCTGATGCCGGGCCTGGCGGGTGGTTTCGAGCCGGACGCCGGACCGCCGGGCTGGCTCAGCGACACGCGGTTCCCCCGGCTCGGTCCGGCGGTCGGGCTGCTCGTCACCGGGTACTACGCCAACCGGGACGCCTACTACCCGTGGCGGCCGGGCTGAGTGCTCAACCCCGGCCGGTCAACAGGCCGCGTTCGTAACCGGCGGCGACCGCCGAGGCCCGGTCCTTGACCTCCAGCTTGGCGTAGATGTGCAGCAGGTGCGTCTTGATGGTCGCCTCGCTGATGAACAGTTCCCGCGCGGCCTCCTTGTTGGTGTGGCCGCGGGCGATCAGCGACAGCACCTCGACCTCGCGCGGGCTGAGCGGGCCGGTCTCGGCGACGGGGGTGCGGATCCTGCCCATGAGGCGGGCGGCGACGCTGGGCGACAGCACCGCCTCACCGCGCGCGGCGGTGCGGATGGCGCGGCGCAGTTCCTCCGGTGAGGCGTCCTTGAGCAGGTAGCCTGTGGCGCCGGCCTCGATGGCGGGCAGTACCTCGCCGTCGGTGTCGTAGGTGGTGAGGACCAGGACCTTGGAGGGTATTCCCAGCTCGGTGAGCCTGCGGATCGCCGCGACGCCGTCCATGACCGGCATCCGCAGGTCCATCAGGATCACGTCGGGACGCAACACCCCGGCCTTGTCGACGGCCTCCCGGCCGTCGGCGGCCTCACCGACGACGTCGAATCCACCCGCCCCGGTCAGCATGCCGCGCAGGCCGTCGCGCACCACCGGGTGGTCGTCGGCGATGAGGAGGGTGGTCGGGGTCTCGGTCATGGCGTCGTCACCTGCGGGATGGCGGGAAGGTTCGCGGAGATGGCGGTGCCCGCTCCGGGTTCGGATTCTACGGACAGCTCCCCGGCCAGTCGCGTGATGCGCTGCCGCATGGCGGTCAGCCCGTAGCCGCCGTCCTCGCGGGGCGCCGCGCCCGGGGTGAAACCGACACCGTCGTCGCGGATGTCGAGGGTCACCACGTCCTCCATGTACGTCAAGGTGATGCCGACCCTGCCCGCGCGGGCGTGTTTGCCGACGTTGGCCAGGCCCTCCTGGACGGTGCGCAGCAGGGTCACCTCTATCTCGGGATGCATCGGCCGGTCGTCGCCGGTCACCGTCACCACGACGGCGGTGTTGGTGACGTTCGACCAGCGAGTCGCGACGTCCCGGACGGCCTCCGGCAGCCGGGTCTCCTCCAGTACCGGCGGCCCGATCGCCTGTACCGACCGGCGGGCCTCCGTCAGGCTGCTCCGGGCCAGTTCCGCGGCGGTGTCGAGGTGCCGCCGCCGCGCCTGCGGGTCGTCGGCGAGGTTGTCGGCGGCCTGCAACTGCGCGATGATCCCGGTGAGGCCCTGCGCCACGGTGTCGTGGATCTCGCGGGCCATCCGCTGCCGTTCGTCGAGCGCGCCGGCCTCCCTGGCCTGGGTGAGGAGCTGCCGGTGCAGTCCGGCGTTCTCGGCGAGCGCGGCCTCGAGTTCCCGCATCGTCCGGAGGCGTTCCCGGTCCATGTACTCCACCCGCTGCGCCACCACCATCCCGCCGCCGATCGCCCCCGCCTGCACGAGGACGACCACGACGTACACGGTGATGTCGGTACCGGTCGGGTCCGGCCCGCTCACGATCCCCTGGTTGACGATCAGCGAGGTCACCGTCACCCCGGCCAGCGTCACGACGCCGCGTTCCAGCAGGTGCGCGTGGAAGAAGCCCGTGATGACGAATACGAAGAACACCCCGTGGATCGGCATCATGAACAGCCACAACACGACCAGGCCGGCGAAGTACAGCGTCATCCGGTTCGCCGAGGCGGTGCCGCGGCGACGGGGGAGGGTGAACGTGACGAACACCCAGATCGCGGCGACGACGCTCAGGGCCACGGCCTGCCACCGCCGCTGCGGGGCCGGGTCGTCGACGACCTGGCTCAACACCAGTGAGAGGCCCAGGAGGACGTAGGGCAGGACCGCCAGGTACCGGTCGTACCGTTCGTAGAGCCTGGCGTGGTCCGGCGGTGACGGCGCTACCGACATGACGTGGCTCCCGGGGGTGGGGGTTGAGCCGCCGGCGTGGACGCCGGCGGCGGAGGATTCGAACGATAGCCGTGGTGGCGGCGTCACTCCCAGCGGAACAACCTGGCCGACAGGGCCAGGGCGCCGAGCGCCACGACCGCCATGACGACGAGCGGCAGCGGTTCGGGGGCCTGGCCGTTCCAGGTGTCGAGCAGCCCCTGCACGCCGGGCGGGGTGAAGTCGCCGATCCGGTTCACGGCGTCGGGGAGCATGAACCGGGGCAGGTACACGCCGCTGAGGAACATGGTCACCATGAACAGGACGCTGGACAGCCCGTTGGCGGAGCGGGTGGTCTTGGCGGTGGCCGCCACGATGAGACCGATCGCGAAGACCGCCGTGATGCCGAGCAGGAACGTCAGGACGAACCCGCCGATGTGACGCGGCATGGCGATGTCGAACCCGATCGCGCCGACGCCCATCAGGAGCAGGGCGGAGGCGAGGGCGGCGGCGATGTTGACGACCAACTGCGCGCCCAGCAGCATCGCGGGGTGGACCGGTGTCGCCGACATCCGGCGCAGCACGCCGCGTTCCCGGTAGGTGGTGATGATGGAGGGCAGCGTCGACAGGCCGAGCATGGCGATCGAGATGACCAGCAGGGACGGTACGAAGTAGTCGATGAAGCGCATGCCGCCGAAGTTCTCGTCCGGGGTGCGCAACATCGGAATGGCGCCCAGGACCACCAGGATCGCCACGGGCAGGACCAGGGACAGGATGAGGGCCGCGCGGTCGCGGCAGAACAGTCGGGCCTCCACGGCCGTGATCTTCAGGAAGGTGGACACGGGTACTCCTCGGGATGTGGGGTCGGCGGGGCGGGGCGGTGTCAGTCGCGCAGTGACCGGCCGGTCAGGGCGACGAAGGCGTCGTCGAGGTCGGCCTGTTCGATCCGCAGGTCCGCGGCGACGATCCGGTGACGGGCCAGCAGCGAGGTGACGGCGTGGAGCAGTTCCCCGTCACCGGAGACGACGATCTGGGTCCCGTGGTGGGTCACGTCGGTGACCTCGGGAAGCCGCAGGAGTTCGGCGTCGTCGATCGGCGCGGACGGCCGGAACCGGACGCGCTGCCCGCCGTCGACCCGCGCCGTGAGGCCGCCGGGGGTGTCGATCGCGACGACCTTGCCGGAGTCGATGACGGCGATCCGGTCGCACAGCCGTTCGGCCTCGTCCATGAAGTGGGTGACCAGCACGATCGTGACGCCGGTGTCGCGGACCCGTTCGACGAGGTCCCAGGTGTCGCGGCGGGCCTGCGGGTCGAGGCCGGTGGTCAACTCGTCCAGGATCGCGATCCGGGGCCTGCCCACCAGGGCGAGGGCGATGGAGAGTCGCTGCTGTTGGCCGCCGGAGAGTTTGCCGTACGCGGTCTTGGCCTTGGCGGACAGGTTCAGCATGTCCAGCAGTTCGCGCCAGTCGGCCGGTTCGGGGTAGAAGGAGCCGTACAGTTCCATCGCCTCGGCGACGCGCAGTCGCTCGGGCAGCTTGCTCTCCTGGAGTTGCACCCCCAGGATCCTCCGCAGTTCCCGGCGTTGCCGGACCGGGTCGAGTCCGGCGACGGAGATGCGGCCCTCGTCGGGGACCCGCAGCCCGGCGATGGACTCCACCGTGGTGGTCTTGCCGGCGCCGTTGGGTCCGAGGATCCCGAATATCTCCCCGGGTTCGACGTGCAGCGAGACCCCGTCGACGGCGGTGTGGTCCTCGTAGCGTTTGACGATCGAGTCGACCTCGATGATGGCCATTGTCTCTCCTCGGCGTGTGGGGGGAACACATCGAGAATCGCCGGATCCGGGGCCGCCGGCATCGCTCAGCCGGTGCGCGGACGGTGGATCCGTGGCGTCAACCGATCGGTGGATGCGGTCCACCGGACACGCCGACGGCCCCGTCCCGTGAGCGGGGCGGGGCCGCCGGAACGGACCGGAACGGCCTACTGTGGACGTCGGTCGTGCTAGCCGGTGACGGTCACCAGTGACGGGTCGTAGACGCTGGGCGTCAACGGTTCGGACGCCGCCATCCAACCCGAGTAGTACGAGTTGACGGTGGCCGCCTCGCCCGAGCTGGGGTACGGGTTGGTGCACGAGGTGCCGGCGCTGCCGCCCGACATCAGGATCGCGCAGTTGCCGTTGTAGTTGTCGGGCAGGCGATGGCCGTGACCGATCTCGTGGGAGACGATGCGCAGGGCGTTGTGGCCCGCGGCGACGTCGCGGCTGTCGATGTAGATCGTGGCGCAGCCCAGTCCACAGGGGTAGGCGCGGCTGCCTCCACCGGTGGTGGCGTAGATGCGGATGCTGCCGTTGGAGGACGACACCATGTTGAGGTTGGGTACGGCGTTGTTCCAGATCGCGGCGGCCTGCGCCGACTGCGACTGGTATCCGTAGGCGGTGTAGTAGACCGTCCTCGCCTGGATTTCCGGCTCCGCGGACGCGGTGGCGACGGTGGCGAGCTGGAGACCCACGAGGGCCATGGCGGTGGCGACCAGTGTGGTCAGCACGCGCCTGATTCGGGCATTGAACATCAACGTACTCCTGTGTCTTCGCGGCCGGTAGGGCGGTCGTCCACGACCGGGCGTGACGATCGCCTCGCTGACGGCTCACCGTATCGATATACACCAATGCGTCGCAATGGTCGGCAAGCATCTGAACTGTCCGGTTATTCGCTGATTCGTGCCGAACCGGCACCGGACGTCGCACGGGGAGGTACGCCCGGTCCTCCGTCCCCGCAACGGATGCGACGACGACTAACGGCCCACCGTTCCGCGACGTGCGCTGACACCACCCTCCCCCGGACGCGCCGCGGCCACGAGTCGACCCGACCCCGCGGTCCCCACACAGACCGCTCCATTGTGACCCGATCCGCCGCGGGTGTGGGCGGATCGGGACGAATCGCCGCGATCGACTCCCTCCACCCGGGAGTCCCCCGGCCGGGGGACTCCCGCCACTCCACGGCGGGATGCCGGGACCGCGCGACGCGCCGATCCTGGGGACATGACGACCAACCGCATCCCGCCCGCCCGATGGGCCGTCCGTGTCGCCCACCTCATCCCGCTCCTGGTGCTGCCCTCCGGCCTGTGGCGCATCGCGGTGGTCCTCGGTGTCCCGGTCGGTTTCTCCCCCGACGGGCCGATGGGCTCCGGCGCCGTCACCACGGGCGACGCCGTCTACATGATCGGCCTGACCGTGGTCGCGGAGGCCACCGCGCTCATGAGCATCGGCCTGGTCCGGCCGTGGGGTGAGGTCGCGCCACGGTGGATCCCCGGCCTCGGTGGCCGGCCGGTGCGTCCACTCGCGGCCGTGGTCACCGCCTACACCGGAGCCGGACTCGTCGGCCTGATAGTGGTCTGGGGGACGCTCGCCCCGCTCCTCGGCCTGGGAACCGACATGTTGACCGGCCAGGGGACCGCGATCCTCGTCGCCTGCTATCTGCCGCTGTGGGGTTGGCCGCCGTTGCTGGTCCTCCTCACCCGCGAATACCACCGCCGCCGGACCTCCGCGTCGGCCGAGGACGAGTGGATCCGCGCCGCGACCGGGCGGGTCGCGGCCTGACCACGCACTTCCGCGCAGCCCGTACTCGGGTAGCTCAGGCGTCCGGGCTGCGGTACACCGTCGGATCGGCGCCGATCTCGGCGGCCAGCCGCGCCGCCGTCTCGGCGTGCTCCCGTCCCGGAACCGTCTCACCGGTCCGCGTCAGGGCCGCCGCCAGGGCCCGGTGTGAACGGACGAGCTCCACTCGCAGGTCGAGCCGGGACTGCGACTCCACCGCGGACCGGGCGGGGGCGACGGCCTCGGCCGGGCGACCGTCGGCCACCAGCGCCTCCGCCAGGACGCAGAGGGGAACCGCACCGGCTCCGACGGGGAGCGGCTGCTCTGACGGGAGGGTCGCCCGCCGGGCGATCTCCACGGCCTCCCCGGTACGTCCGGCGCAACGCAGCGCACTCGCCAACCCCGCCCACAACGTGAATTGGACGGCGGGCGAGGCGTGCCCCTCGTCCACCAGCCGCAGGCCCTCCCTCGCGTACTCCTCGGCCTGCTTCGGCTCATCCAGCCACGCGTACGTCACAGCCGCGAGAGTCTGGGTGTGCCATTCGAGGCTCTCGTCGTTCGCAGCGGCCGCCAAGGCCTCCGCCAGCACTTCGCGAGCCTGCGTGATCCGCCCCCGGATCACCAGGATCGAACCCATCACCGTCAGGCTACGGCTCCGGCTCACCAGGACACCGACCCCGTGTTCCAACTCGAACGCCTCGTTCAGCAACTCCTCGGCCCGGTCGAGATTCCCCAACCGGCAGTGGATCTCCGCCATGTTGCTGAGCAGGATCGGCAGGTTCAACCGGTCCCGGCGCCGGAACGGCCCCAACGCCTCCTCGAACAGATCCACGGCGCGGCCGAGATCCCCCAGGTCGTGCGCGACGACCCCGGCATTGATGAGGCTGGCCGCCAGCCGGTCAGATCCGGTGCTGCGGTGGTAGTCCACCGCCCAGGTGATGTGTTCCTCGGCTCCCGGCAGGTCACCGGTCATCCGGAAGGCGACAGCCAACTGGGACCGCAACGAGGCCTCCAGATCCTTGTGGTCGGTGCCGGCCATCAGGGCCAGACCCTCAAGGCTCACCTGACGCAACGACTCGTACTCGCCGCGCAGATGCGCCAGGTTGCCGCGCCGCACCCGCATCCGGACCCGCCCGGTCAGGTCGCCGAGCGTGTCGGCGGCGGTGAGCCCGAGATCGGTCAGCCGCTCCAGGGTGTCGGCGGCACTCCGACTGAGCAGGTAGTTGGACACCGCGTCCACGATCCGCCAGGCCGGTTCGTAGTGGCCGTGCGCCACCGCCTGCGCGACCACCGCCGTCAGGTTGTCGCGTTCGGCGTCCAACCAGGCCAGTGCCTCCCCGGCGGTCTCGAACAGCATCCGGTACGGCCCCGGCACCATCGGCGGAACGAAGTTGGCGGTCGGCATGGCCGCCACCTCGGTCGCGTGGGCCACGGTCGCCAGGTACCAGTCCGACAGCCGGGCCACCGCCGACGTCACGTCCTCCGGCGGGAGAAGCGTCTCGGAGAGGTGGGCGCTGAACAGCCGCACCAGGTCGTGCATCCGGTACCGGTCACCGGCGGGCGCCACGAGGAGGTGGACGTCCGCCAGTTCGTCCAGCATCCACTGCACCTCACCGACCGTGGTGGCGGCGGTGGCCGCGACCGCCCGTATCCCGAAGTCGCCGGGCGGCACCACCGCCAGCAGGGCGAACAGTTCGCGCACCGGCGCGGCCAACTCCCGCACCGTCACGTCGAAGACACGGCTGACACTGCGGTCACCGATCCGCAGGTTCGTCAACCGGGTGGTCTCGGTGGCCAGCCGGTCGCGCAGGTCGGCGGCACGCCACGACGGGCGGCTGCGCAACCGCCCGGCCGCGATCCGGATCGCCAGCGGCAGACCGTCGCACAGCGCGACCAGCTCCGCCACCGCGTCCGGGTCCTCGTCCCGGCCGACGGCGCGGCGGAACAGGGCGACCCCGTCCTCCGGCGGCAGGCGGTCGAGGGACACCGAGACGACGTCGTCGAGGCCGCCGAGCATCCGGCGGCTGGTGATCAGCACGACGCTGTCCGACACGCCCGGCAACAACGGCGCCACCTGGTCGGCCGAAGCGGCGTCGTCGAGGACCATGAGGACTCGGCGCCCGGTCAACGCGCTGCGCAGTGCCGCCGCCCGGGCCGCCGGTTCGGCCGGGACCGCGGCCACGTGCAGGGCCCGCAGCATCTCCTCCAGCACCTCCGCCGGCTCCCGGGGGGCCAGGTCGCCCGCGAAACCCCGCAGGTCCACGAACAACTGGCCGTCGGGGAACCGGTGGGCGAGGTCGGCGGCCACCCGCAGCGCGAAGGTGGTCTTCCCGACGCCCGCCATGCCGTCCACGGCGATCCTGGTGACGCCGCCGTTGCCGGCGAGTCCCGCCTCGATCGCCTCGGAGACCTCCGCGAGCGCGCCGTCCCGGCCCACGAAGGTGCCCGTGACGGCGGGTAGTTGCCGGGGAGGCCGGGGACCGGGCGTGGGGGGACCGGTCCAGGCCAGTTCCTCGTCCCGGCGCAGGATGCGGCGGTGCAGTTCGGCGAGGCGTTCACCGGGCTCCATGCCCTGCCGTTCCCGCAGGAACGCGCGGATGCGCCGGTACCGGGCGAGCGCCTCGGGTTGCCGGTCGGCCCGGTACAGCGCGGTGAGCAGCCGCATCGCGACCGGTTCGGAGTCGGGGTGACGGACGGCCAGTTCCTCCAGGTCGGCGAGCACCTCCTCGTGGCGGCCTACCGCCAGTTCCGCGTCGAACCGGGACAGGTCGAGTGTCAGTCGCTCCATCTCCAGGGCCGCACGGGTCCGTATCGCCCAGCCGCCGTCCAGTCCGCGCAGCGCCGGCCCGCGCCACAACGCGCACGCCTCACGCCAGTACCGGACCGCCGTGTCGGCGTCCGACCGCGAGTCGGCCTCCCGGGCAAGCGACGCCAGGCGCCGCATCTCGAACACGTCGATCTCCTCGGGGGGCAGATCGAGGCGGTAGCCCCCCACGCTCGCCCGGTCCAGCCCCACCTGTGGGTGCTGCCGGAAGAGACCGCGCAACCGGGTGATGTGGCCGTAGACGACGCCACGGGCCGAGGCCGGCGGAGCGGTCCCCCACATCCGGTTGACGAGGGTGTCGGTCGCCACCACCTTGCCCGGCGCGAGGGCCAGGCACGCCAGTACGACGCTCTGTTTTCCGGAACCGGCGTGTCGCCAGCCGGCTCCGTCTGCGATCTCCACGGTTCCCAACAGCCGGATCAACATCCCGGCACCTCACCTTCCGACCGAGCGTCGTCCGTACGCAGCGTGATCCCATGATCTCCACCGCGGCCGGTTCCGGCAGATCCGCGCAAGGAACTCTTCATACCGTTGCCGCCGGCGGAGCGCACGGCCGGGCGGCCGTCTCCGCCTCCGGCGAACTCGAAGGGAACATCATGAAGTCGAAATCTCCAGGCCGTCGCGTCCTCCGGCCGGTCCTGCTCGCCTCGGCGGCCCTCGCGGCGGCGGTGTTGAGCGGTTGCGGCGGCGAGGCCACCCCGACGGATTCCGGCGACGCGCCCGAGCCCACCGCGACGGAGGAGACGCAGGAGTCCTCGGGCGTCGACTTCCGCAACGGTCCGGTACCGGAGTCCGATCCCAAGGACGCCTGGCAGGACGACCCCGGTCTTCCCGAGGAGCCGGCCGACACGGCGACGCTGTCCGAGCAGGTGGCGTACGAACTGCTCCTCGACGCCGTCGAGTACACCAAGGTCGTGGACCCCGAGGCGGCCGTCGAGTGCCCGGCGTTCGACTTCGGCGACAACGGCGAGTACACCTGCACGGTGACGTACTTCGGGCTCTCCTACGACTACCTGACCACCGTGTCGGGCAGCGGGATCATGGCCAACTACGAGTACGAGGCGTCCGAGCGGGTCGTCGCGCGCGAGTACGTGGAGGACGCGTTGCGGTTCGACGAGAACGTGACGGACGTCTTCTGCGACATGGAGGAGCACGTGTTGACCGACCCCGAGGGCTACACGGTGGAATGCCGGTCGCTCGCCGACGGCGAGGAGTCGGTCTGGAACGCGGAGATCTCCGCGGCGTTCGGGTTCTTCAGCTTCTTCCCTCCGCAGTGACGCGCGTACGGCTCGGCGGAGCGGCCCCACCCGCGTGACCGGAACCGCTCCGTGGAAGACGTGCCCCGGGTGTCGTCGTGGACGCCCGGGGCACGCCGTGTCCTGCGTCACAGGTACCCGGCCTTCCGCATCCGCCGCCGCAGGCCACGCAGGAAGTGGTTGCCGCGCAGCACCGGGTGCCGCGAGTACAACAGCTCGAAGGCCGACGTGACCATGTGGTCGACCAGTTCGCGGAAGTCGTCGTGGGGCAGCACCGCACGGTGCGTGTTCTCCGTCGAGGTGATCGCGACCTCGTCCCCCAGGTTCTCCACGAAGTAGGAGTGCGCCTGCATGGTCAGGTCCGCCTCCACCCGGCCGCCGACGTCGGGGAGCGCGTGCGGGATCCACACCCAGGCGAGCGCGAAGTCCAGCAGCGGGTTGTGTATCGCCGACATCTCGCACCCGTCGACGACCAGTCGCGTGTCGACGAGGAACCGGTGGTACATGATCTCGCCCTCGGGCAGGTCCTCCCACGTCAGCGGCTCGTCGCCGGCGTAGCGGGTGGGCCGCCAGTCCGGCAGCCACGACTCGTCGTCGTCTCTGGGGGTGGACAGGTACTCCCACCGCCGTGTCACGGCACCTCCCTCGCGCACCCCGGCGGGCGCCCGGCACCACTGTGCCCCGGGGTGTCAACCACGGGCGGACGGCACCCTGCCGACGGACGAGGCGACGGCCCTCCTGCGAGAGGACCGCGACGCGTGATCGTGTCGCGCGTCGGTCCCGTCACCGCACGGAACGTGGGCGCCGCCCGGAGGCGGCGCCCACGTGCGAAGGCGGTGTCAGAACCTCGCGGGTTCGCGGTATTCGCCCCACTCCTCGCGGAGGACGTCGCAGATCTCGCCCATGGTCGCCTCGGCGCGGACGGCGTCCAGCATTGCCGGGATCAGGTTGGCGTCGGTGCGGGCCACCTCCAGCATCCGCTTCAACGCCGACTCCACCGCCTGCTGGTCGCGGCCCGCGCGGCGCTCGGCCAGCGCCGCCACCTGGTCGCGTTCCACGTCACCGGAGATGCGCAGGATCTCCAGGTCCTTGGAGACCGTCTCGGTGTGGCTGTTGACGCCGACGATCTTCTTCTGTCCGCGCTCCAACTGCTGCTGGTACACGAACGCGGCCTCGGCGATCTCGGCGGTGAACCAGCCGTCCTCGATCCCCCGCAGGATGCCGCTGGTGACCGGGCCGATGGCGTGCCTGCCCGCCGCCATCGCGGCGCGGGCGGTCTCACCGGCGGACTCGCCCTCGGTCTCGCCGCCGAGTGCGAGGATCCGTCGGAAGATCGCCTCGGCCTCCGCCTCGATCTTGTCGGTCAACGCCTCCACGTACCAGGAACCGCCGAGCGGGTCGGCGACGTTGGTGACCCCGGTCTCCTCCATGATCACGGCCTGGGTGCGAAGGGCGATCTCGGCGGTCTCGTCGGTGGGCAGCGCCAACGTCTCGTCGAGGGCGTTGGTGTGGAGGGAGTTGGTGCCGCCGAGCACGGCGGCCAGCGCCTCGACACCGGTCCGTACGACGTTGTTGACCGGCTGCTGGGCCGTCAGGGAGACGCCCGCCGTCTGGGTGTGGAACCGCAACCACTGCGCCTTCTCGCTGGTCGCGCCGTAGACGTCACGCAGCCACTTCGCCCAGATGCGGCGGGCGGCGCGGAACTTGGCGATCTCCTCGAAGAAGTCGATGTGGGAGTCGAAGAAGAACGACAGGCCGGGCGCGAACACGTTCACGTCGAGGCCCCGGGACAGTCCGAGTTCGACGTAGCCGAAGCCGTCGGCGATGGTGAACGCGAGCTCCTGCGCGGCGGTGGAGCCGGCCTCGCGGATGTGGTAGCCCGACACCGACAGCGGCTTGTAACGGGGGATCTCGGCGGCGCAGTACGCCATCAGGTCACCGATCAACCGCAGGTGCGGTTCCGGTGGGAACAGCCACTCCTTCTGCGCGATGTACTCCTTGAAGATGTCGGTCTGCAGGGTGCCGTCGAGTTTGGACAGGTCGGCGCCCTGGCGTTCCGCCGCCACCAGGTACATGCAGAAGGCGGGGACGGCCGGGCCGGAGATCGTCATGGACGTGGTGACGTCGGCCAGCGGGATGCCGCCGAACAGCACGTCCATGTCGGCGGCGGAGTCGATCGCGACTCCGCAGTGCCCGACCTCGCCCAGCGACTTGGGGTCGTCGGAGTCGCGCCCCATGAGGGTGGGCATGTCGAAGGCGACGCTCAGGCCGCCGCCGCCGGAACGCAACAGCAGCTTGTACCGTTCGTTGGTCTGTACGGCGTTGCCGAAGCCGGAGAACTGCCGGATGGTCCAGGCGCGGCCCCGGTAACCGGTGGGGTACAGGCCGCGGGTGAACGGGAACTCCCCCGGCCAGCCGATCCGGTCCATGCGGGGGTCCGACTCGCCGTCCGGCGGGCCGTACACCGGGTCGACCTCAAGGCCGGACAGGGTCGTGAAGTCGGCGTCCCGCTTACGGGCACTGTCGTAACGCTGCTGCCAGCGTTCCCGCCCGGCGGCGATGTCTTTGGCGTCCACGGTGCGTCCCTCCACTGCGCTCGGGGCTGTCCCCGCAATCCTAGGCCGCCGACCTTAACGATGTTTCAGTCGGTCGGGCCACCGTGGCCGATCCCGGCTGGTCAACCACGTCACACTCCCCGGTCGCATCGCGGCTTAACGGGGGCGGTGGACCGCCCGGTGTCTCGACGAGGGGCCACCGCAGCCCGGTCCCGTCGAGCCACACCCACTGGCCGTGCCGCGTCACCGTCATGCCGAACCGGTCGCGCGGCGGCCTGCCGGTCTCCTCCCATGCGGCGTGCTCGGCGGCGACCCGCCGCCACAGCCGCGCCGCGCCGCGGACCTCCCCGGAGCCGAGGTCGACGTCCACCACGTCGTCGCCGTGTTCGACGCGGACGCCCGCCGTGGGATCGCCCGGCACCCGGTAGGGCACCACCTCGGTGGCCCGCACCGCGACCTCCAGCCACAGCCGGAAGTCGGGGTCGAACAACGCGGCCCCCGGTGCGTCGCCGTCGGTGGCCACGATCTCGCCGGGCGGTTCGGGGTCCTCGGTGGGCCAGCGCTGCCCTACGTGCCGCATCGGCATGAAGAACCCGGCCTCGGTGTCGAACCCGCCGGTCAGTGTGCCGTCGTCGGTGCGGTCGAGGACGGCCAGCGCCCCTCCGAAGGTCATGGGCGCCACGACCCGGGCGCCCGGGTTGAGCTGGTCGAGCCACGCGACGGGGATGTCGGGGAGCGAGCAGGTGGCCAGGACCCGGTCGTAGGGCGCCCGGTCGGGGTGGCCCTGCCAGCCGTCCCTGGCGACGATCGCGGGGAACATGTCGAGTGCCGCCAACCGTTCGGCGGCCTCCTGCACCAGGTCGGCCTGCACGTCCAGGCTGGTGACGTGGTGGTCGCCGACCCTGGCGCACAGCAGGTAGGCGTTGTAGCCGGGGCCGGTTCCTATCTCCAGGACACGGTGCCCGTCCGCCAGGCGGGTCAGTTCGAGCATGATCGCCATGATGGTGGGCTGGGACAGCGACGAGGTGGCGATCCGCCTGCCCCGGGCGCTGTGGAAGCGGGTGACCACGACCTGATCGGCGTAGCCGTGGCGGAGCAGTGTCTCCCGGTCCCACGTGCGGGTGTCGGCCAGTCGCCCCCCGACGTCGACCATCCCCTCGGGGATGAACCGGTGCCGCGGCGCCGCCTCGAACCGGGCCGTCCACTCCGGATCGGAGAGCACCCCCTCGGCCACCAGGAAACGGGCCAGCCGCCGGGCGTGATCACGCCAGTCGTCGGTCTCGTCGCTCACCGGTACAGCATGGCAGTCCGGGATTGCGGGCGCAGCGGGTTGCGGGCATCGCCGCCGGTCGGAGGCGGGACGGGTGAGTGCGGCCGGGCGGGTCTACCGGTCGGCCGGCTCCAGGTAGCCCAGTTCCATCGACACGATCGACGGCAGTGAGTCGGCGATCTGCGCGGCGATGTCCTCCGCGGTGGCGCCGTCCACGCCGTCGGGGTTCTGGGCGAACATCGTGCAGCAGTCCCACATGGAGTTCGTGCGGTACGAGAACGCCCACACGAGGAACGACAGCTGCGGTATCCCCAGCATGCCCTCGCCGTGCTGGCCGATCCACCGCAGGCCCGGATCCTGCGGGGAGTTGCTGATGCCGACGCCGGTCGGGACGATGCGGTAGCCGGTGAGGACGTCTACCGCGGAGTTGCCGCGCAGGTTCGCCTCCAGCAGCAGTCCCCTGCCGAGCAGGCCGTCGATCTCGGCGGAGATCTTCGACGCGGACACCTCCGACGCCAGTTGCTTTATCAACCAGTCGCGGTCGACCAGGTGGTCGGCGTGCTGGTCGGCGTCACCGTAGGCGCCACAGTAGACGAACCATTCCAGTGGCGTCAGCTGCTCGACCTCGTTGCCGACGTGCACCTCGTAGAACTCGGGCTCCTCCGAGGGTGGCTCAGATGCCGCGAAACATGCGCCCAGGGGCTTGCCGACCGGAAGGATGGTCATCGACATCGAAGGCTCCTCACAGTGCTCCGGCGATCGCCGCCCGGACGGCTCGACCGGGCCGGCGCTACGCCACCGAGCTTAACCCAGGCCCGCACCCGGCCGGGAGCGCCGATCGGTGGGGATCGGCGCTCCGGCCATCGGCTCAGCCGCCGTTGCTGGGTTCGTACTCCGGGATCGGGAACGTCTCGGCGCGGACACCGGGCAGTTCCACGATGCCGTCGAAGAAGTCGCGGCCCATCCTGGCCCGCGCCTCCACCGCCGGGTGGGTGGCGCCGTAGTTACCTGGCTGGCCCTGGCCGCTGGCGAACAGCGAATAGGTCAGCACGGGGGCACCGGCGGAGTCGAACATGATGCCCGCCTCGTGGCGTTCGTCGTTGAGCCAGCCCGCCTTGGTGGCGACCCGGGCCCGCTCGTCGGACGACATGTTGCGGCGGACGCCGTCGGTGAACGCGATCGGCGACCGCAGCAGGTTCAACAGGTACTCGGTGGAACCGGCCGACAGGAGTTCACCCGCGACGAGCGCGTTGAACAGGTCGTGCATCTCGCGTGGTGTACTGGTCCCCAGGTAGAACCGGTTCGGGTTGGCGACCGGCTCCACCTGCGTGTTCGGGAAGCCCTTGGCGACCAGGATCTCGTTGATCTCCAGGGCCGGGGCGACCAGGCCGGACAACCGGACCGCGGTGTCGTCGGAGATCGTCAGCAGCGCGGCCAGGGCGTGTCCCACGGTCACCATGCTGGGGTACGCCCCGTCGAGGCGGAACATGCCGTCCCCGTCGGGGATGATGATCGCCGCGCTCACCTCGACCTGCTGGTCCAGTGAGATCAGTCCCCTGTCGACCTTGTCGAGCACGGCGACGGCGACGGGCACCTTGTTGACGCTGAGCGCCTGGAGCACCTCGTCCGAACCGTGGCTCACCGCCAGGTGGCGGGTGCCGTCGGGCGAGACCGTGCTGATGTGGGCGTTCCACTTGCCGCCGGCGCGGCCGCTGTGACGCTGGTACGACCATGCGATCGAGTCGCAGGCGGCGACGGCGGATTCGGCGGCGGTGACGTCGGCACCGGCCTCCTCGGCCTGCGCCGGGGTGGCGATCAGCCCGGACGCCGCGGCGGCTGCGGCCCCGACGCCGAGTCCGAGCACGGTGCGGCGGTTGAGCGGACGTTCCATGTGTGTGTCTCCTGTGTAGTGAGGGGTCCGACTCGGAAACCCTAAGGGTTCGCCGTTCGTGAGACCACTGGGCGGCAACGGTTTTCCGAGGTTCGGATCTTCGTCTCACTTCGGCGGGGCGGGCATCCCTAATCGCCTCCGGTTACGTCAGGGTCGACGCGTTCAACATTCGAAGGTGCGCCATTCCACTTCGGGGAGTGGGCCCTCGTGGCTGTCGCCGAATCGCTCCGCCCACGCCTCGCAGGCCATCACCGGCCGGGTCAGCACGTGGTCGCCGGCCCGCTGCACGCGCAGCAACAGGCCGAGCCGCGACGACCACGGGTGACCCTGCAGGGAGTAGCGCAGGTCTGCGCCGGTCGCCGACAGACGGTCGATGAAACGGTCCTCCAGTACCGAGGGCACCCGCCCCACGAGCGCGAGGCCGTCGAGCGTCACCTGTGGACGGTTCCGGGCGTCGACCGCGATCGCCGCCGTGCGGCCGGAATCGTCGTGGTAGGTGGTCATCACCGCTGTGGCTGGTCGCGTCCGTGGTACGCCGGTGGCCGGGGGAGGCCGCTCGTCCCAGAGTTCCACGGAGGCGTCCCCACCGTGGCGCCGCCGGGGTGTGAGCACGTCGCCGACGACCTCGCGGATCCGGGTGGACGTCATCCCGAAACGCACCGGTCCGACGCCCACGTACGGCGTGAACGACCACTGTAGGCGTTCGGTGTCGTCACGTACCGGCCACATGCCCGTCATGCCGCCCCTTCCCCCGCATCGCGTCCGGTCGCCGGCGTGGTGACGGGTCCGGGCCTCCCACGGGAGAACGTGGGCGACCCGGACCCGGTACCCGTTGTCAGCAGCCGTCCTTGGTCCAGGAGCACTCGACGTCGGCACGACCGGAGTCCGGTGTGGATTCCATGGCGTCGTACGTCGACGCCGTGCCGGTGTCCTCGGTGCTGAAGGACGCCAGCGTGATCGCGACCGCGTCCTCCAGGTTCTTCACCGAACCCGCCAGGTAGTCGTTGCTGATGAGGCTGAACACCAGTTCGCGACCGTCGGCGTCGGTGACGTATCCCGACAGGCCGCTCACCGAGGTGAGGGAACCGGTCTTGGCGCGGACGTTGCCCTCGGCGGGGGTGTCGCACATGCGGCTCCGCAGCGTGCCGCCGACGAACCGCTCGGAGTCGCACGCCACGGGCAGCGAGGCGTACCAGGCGTCGAACCAGTCGGCGCCGCGCGCGGAGACGAGCAGGTCGATGAACTCGCGCGGCGGGATGAGGTTCCACCGCGACAGTCCGGAACCGTCGGACTGGCGTTGCGCGTCGGTGTCCATGCCGAGTCCGGCCACGAAGTCCTCGACGGCGGCCAGGCCGGCCGGCCAGCTCCCCTCGCCGGAGACGTGCAGCCCGATCGCCTTGGTGAGGGTCTCCGCGTGCCCGTTGTTGGACAGTTTCATGAACGGCACGAGCAGTTCCGACAGCGGCATCGAGCGGTGGTCCGCCAGCACCTCGGCGTCGGCGGGGGTGGCCTCACCGAGCCGGACGTCGCCCTTGACACGGACGCCGTGTTCACGCAGGGCCGAGGCGAACACGTCGGCGGCGTAACCGGTGGGCTCCCACACGGTCACCCACTCGCCCACGGAGTCACCGGCGGCGATCTCACCGGTCACGACGATCGTGTTGGTGCCGTGTTCGCGCTCCACCGTCAGATCCGTCTCACCGTCGGCGGCGACGGTGGTGGCGCGGATGTCGAAGTCCACGTAGTCGGTGGCCGGCTCGACCGACACCTCCGGTGCGTCACCGGACTCGCCGCCGTCCACCGTGACGATGACGGTCCCCGCGTCGTAGTCGGTGTCGGGGGCGACGGTCAGTGCCGATATCTGGGCGGAGTAGTAGTAGCTCTGGTCGTCCCAGCCCCATTCCGGCCCCAGCCGCACGGCGTCGTAGGCGGTGTCGTCGGCGACGAGGTCTCCCTTGACGGTCTTCACGCCGGCCTCGGCGATGCGGGCCGCGAGTGCGTCGTAGTCCTCGGCGAGCATGGTCGGGTCGCCGGTGCCCCGCAGGTACAGGTCACCGTGGAGGGTCTTGCCCCGGATGCGGCCGTCGTGGGCCACGTCGGTGACGAACCGGTGGTCGGCGCCCAGGATCTCCATGGCGGCGGCCGAGGTGAGCAGTTTCGTGTTGGACGCGGGGACGAGTCGCTGGTTGCCGCCCCGGTCGTAGAGGATGTCGCCGGTCTGGGCGTCGGCGACGACGAGACCGGCCTGCGAACCGTAGAGGCGGTCGTCGGCGAGGATCTCGTCGAGTGCGGCGGTCAGGCGCGCATCGCCCGGTTCCTCCGCCGAGACCACGGTGGCGGTGGTGAGTCCGATCGCCGTGACCGCGACCGCGGCGAGTATGTGGGCATGGGGTCGTTTCGGCATGCAGGGATCCTGCCACGACGGGTCCCGCCGGGCAACAGATCAATCCAGGAATCTCGACGTGTCGATCAGACGCCGTCTTCGGTCCTCGTCCGTCGCGAGCGGTGTCCGGTCGAGTGCGTTCGCAAGGCGGGGAAGGCAATGCCTTAGAAGGTCCGTACGTACCGGTGTGGTCGCACCGATCTTCAGCGGCATTGCCTTCGACAACGACGTAAGAGGGCGTCCACGCGCCGACCGGGTGAGCACGGCAGGACAGCGGGTTTGAGGACGGCGTCTAAGCGGGCCGGGTGGCGGACACCGCCGCGCCGTCGACCAGCCGCAGTTCCCCGTCGCAGTCGGCGGCCGCGCGCGGATCGTGCGTCGCGAACACGACCGCGGCACCGCGGCGGGCCTCCTCGCGCAGCACCTCCATCGCCACGTCGCGGTTGCGCGGGTCCAGATCGGAGGTGATCTCGTCGGCCAGCAGGACGTCGGCGGTCATGGCGAGGCCGCGCGCGATCGCGACCCGCTGCCGCTGCCCGCCGGACAGTTCGTCGACGAGTTGGCCGGACTGCCCGTCGACGCCCAACCGTTCGAGTGCCGCGTCGGCCCGCGCCGCCGCGTCCCGCCTGCCGACTCCGGCCGCCAGCAGCGCCACCAACAGGTTCTCGCGGGCGGTCAGCACCATGGCCAGGCCGTTGCCCTGCGGGATCAACGCGACGGTCGCCGCCTCCGGCGACCGCGCGACGGTTCCCGCGCGCGGCGCCACGAGCCCCGCCATCGCCCACAGCAGGCTGGTCTTGCCCGCGCCGGAGGCACCGGTGACGGCGAGCAGACTCCCCGCCGGCGCGTGGAACGACACGTCACGCAACGCGACGAGGTCCCCATAGGACACCGACAGTCCGGTCACGGTCATCACGTCGGTCGCACCTCCGCCGTCTCGGCCGGCGACAGTCTCAGTTCCCCCGAACCGGAGTCGCGGCGCACCCGCAGCAACGTGCCCGGCGGCATGTCGGTGAGCAGTTCCGCGGGCAGGTGCACGGCGCCGTCGGTCCCCACCACGAGGAAGTCCTCGCCCCGGCGGCCCTCCGCTCCCACCCGGCCGTCGCGGATCGTCACCGAACGACCGAACCGGGCGGCGACGCCGGGATCGTGGGTCACCACCACGACCGTGCTGCCCCGGTCGCGCACCGCCGACAGCGCCGCCACCACCGACTCCCGCGCCTCGGCGTCGAGCTGGGACGTCGGCTCGTCGGCCAGCAACAGCCCGCCACCGACCGCCGCTCCCACCGCGACCGAGAGACGTTGCCGCCCACCGGGTGTCAGCTCGCCCGGCGTCCTGGCGGCGGCGCCGGACATGCCGACCGTCTCCAACAGGTCCATCGCCGGGACGCGGCGCGCCCGGGGCACGCCCCGTTGCGCGAACCGGACGTTGTCCAGCGCCGACAGGTACGGGATCAGGTTCCGGTCGCCCTGGAGCACGACACCCAGCTCGGTGGCGCGCATCCGTTGCAGTTCGGCGTCCCCGGCGCGCGACAGGTCGTGGTCGCCGACCCGCAGGCTGCCCGCCGAAGGCCGCAGCAGTCCCGCCATCAGTGACAGCAGGGTGGACTTGCCGGAACCGGACGGCCCCACCAGCGCAACCGCCTCCCCCGCCGCGATGTCGAGGTCCACACGCGACAACGCGACCACGTCGTAGCCGTCGAGCCGGTAGATGAACACCAGGCCCCGGCAGGTCACCGGTACGCCGGTCACCCGCATCGCCACCTCGCTCCCGTCCGCGTCGTACGGTTCACCGTTCACCCTCCCGCAGCCGTTGGACCGTGCCGTGCCTGGCCCGCCACCGATCGACGGCCGCGGCGGTGCCGGTCAGCGCGGCGGCGGCCACGGCGACCGCCGCCGCCACCCACCACGCCCGCACGTGGTACTCCACGAGGGCGCCCGAGGCGACGCCGTCGACCAGCCGGATCGACGGCACCACCAGCCAGGTCGCCGCCAGGCCGGTCGCCGTCCCCATCACGATCGACAAGCCCGCCCAGTGCACGTGCTCGATCCGCGCCGCCCGCCGCAACGTGCCCGGGGGCACCCCCGCGACCCGCAGCGCCGCGTCGTCGTAGCCCCGGGGCCGGGAACCCGCCGCCGCCGTCAACGCGACCGCGCCCACCGCCAACGCCAACGCGGCGCCTCCGGCGAGCAGGTACAGCCGCAGCGCCAACGCCGACGGCTGGCGGCTCATCCGGTCGAGCAGATCCGCGCGGTCGAGCGTCCGGGTGACCGTGACGCCTTCGGCCGCCAGCCGGGCGGGCAGTCCCGCCCCGGCCTCCGCGGTCGCCCACACCTCGTATCCGATGTCGGTCTGCCCACCCAGCGACGTGAAGGCGTCAGCGATGCGGTCGGTGTATTCGAGGTCGACCAGCAGCGCCCGGTCACCTCCCCTGGGGATCACCGAGGCGGTCGCGACGGTCGCGTAGTGCTGGGGGGCGCCGTGCGGGGCGGGGAACCAGAACCGGGCGGCGGAGGGGTCGTCGTCGGGGGCGTCCCCGGCCAGCACCGCCGGCAACGGCGACGGCGCCGTCACGTACTCGGCGATCAGGTCCGGGACATCCACCCCGGTCGCCGACATCGTCAACCCGACGCCGTCGGCGGCGACCTCGAAGGGCACGTTCCGGGGCGTGAGTCCGCTGGACCGCCAACCGTCCACGGTGGTCAACAGTCCCTCGGCCTCCCCGTCGGCGTCGGCGACCCGCTCCACCGCCACCGCGAAGGACACGTCCTCGAAGTCACCGGGGTACCTGGCCACCCCGATGCCCACCAGGCGGCAACCGTCGTCGCAACCGGACAGCGAGACCCGGTAATCGTGCCGGCCGGTCCGCAGGTCGCCCATCAGGACGTTGCGGGGGCTGCGACCCGGTTCCAGGATCCGGGCGGTCAACTGCAGGGGCCGTTCCGCCTCCGCGACCGTCACAGACGCGGTGACCTCGATGGAACCGCGCACCGACACCGGATCGGGCGCCGCCGGGTGGAGCCGCCCCGACAGTTCCGCCAGCGTGGTCGCGTCGTGGCCGCGCCACCGCATGACCTCGGCCATCCGGTCGGTCTGGGCGGCGATCACCGTGAAGTTGCGGGAACCGTATCGCTCCGTGGTGCGCATGACACCCATCAGGCCCCCGCCGTCCGGGTCCAGAGTGGAGACGACCTCCATGAGCCGGTCGGGGTCGGCGACGTCCACCTGGTACACCAGGTCGGCGCCCACCTGGTCGGAGGCGGCGAGCCGCCGGTTGTGCGCCGACATGTCCCACGCCGCGAACCCGAACGTCAGCAGGGTGATCGCGACGGTCAACAGCGCGACCATGCGGCGGAACTCGCCGCGCCTGGCCAACTGCCAGGTGGCCAGCATCGCCGCCACCGAACCGCGCCGGGCGGCGACCCGGTGCCGCAGCCGCGACACCCCACCGAGCAGCCTGGCCGCCACCACGCCCGCGACCGTCGCCAGCAGGGCGGGCGCCAGCATCGACATCCCACCGGTCTCACCGGTGAGGAGCTGTGCCGTCGCGGCCACCGCGAGGGCCACCACGACGGCCTCCCAGATCCCCGCCGGTACCCGTCGGCGCACCGACACGCGGCGCAGCAGGCGCAGCACCGGGCGGCGCACGGTCCGGTAGGCGGCCGCCGTGAGAGCGACACCGGACCCGGCGAGCGCGACACCGGCGAACCACCACGCCCCCGGGGTGACCGCGACGCCGACCCCCTCGGCGAGGACCAGGCGACCGGTCACCTCGACCACGAGCAGCCCCAGGCCCATGCCGACGGGTGAACCCGCCGCGATCAACAGCAGCGCCTCACCCATCGCGAAGGCCACGACGGAGCGGCGGCGCAGCCCGCGCAGCTTCGCCAGCCCGATCTCCGCGCCGCGTTCGTGCATCAACCGGGTCGTGACGAGGTACAGCACGAGCCAGCACAACACCAGCAGCGGGACGGCCACCGGCGGAACGGTCCGCGCGACCGCCGCCCGGCCGTCCGCCACCACGTCGAACACCCCGGGCAGGTTCGTGTCCACCGCCAACGCGATGCCGGCGGGGTCGTCCGGCGGGGTCTCCAGCCCTTCCAACGCCTCCCGTACCGCCGTCACGTCGGCGGACCGCAACGCGGCGACGTCCAGCCGGTAGTCCGCGCCGACCCGGACGCCACGGGGAAGCGCCAACAGCGCCGCCGGGTCGGTCACCAGCAGCGCGTCCAGGTGGCGGTCGCCGCCGGAGTCGGTGCCGTGGCCGAAGTATCCGCTGCGTCCCCAGTACGGGTCCTCGGGGTCGTGGGGCCGGTAGACGCCGGCGACGGTGTGGGGTACCGGCTCGGACTCCGCCGCCTGGAGTCCGGACAGTGCGACGGTGTCTCCGACCCCGACCTGCTGCTCACCCGCCGAGCGTTCCGAGATCAGGACCTCTCCCGGTCCGGCGACACAGTCACCGTCGATCATCGACAGGTGGGCGCAGGCGTTCTCCCGATAGGCGAGCAGGGCGCGCGCGTCGTAGCGCCCTCCGGTGACGAGTCCGCCGCTGCGCAGGAAGCCCACGGGGTCGGTGTACACGTCCAGGGCGGGTGCCCCGGCGACCTTCGCGGCCACCGCCTCGATCGAGGCGGCCGGGTCGTCCGGGCCGGCGTCGAGATCCCGGACGTCGACCACCTGAAGTTGCAGGGCGCGCCCGTCCTGTGAGGTCAGCTCGTCCACCAGCAGCGACCGCCCCGCCGCGTCGGTGTACGCCGGGGTGAGAACCGCCGCGGCGGTGGTCGCCACGGCGAGCAGGAACACCACCAGCGACCGCGCGGGCCGGAAACGGATACCGCGAAGGATCACCCCGAACAACGTCGTCCCTCCCCCGTGCCACCGGTAACCGCTGTCCAGGATCACCGGTAACCGGCCGGTAGTACCCCCGTGAGGACGTTTCGTTGCCAAGCCGATGATTCCCCGTGACCGCTTCGAAACCGCCACACACCGACACCGGCGCGACGGCCGATCCATGATGGACGGCCGTGCCGGGATCGGCGCCACCACGGTGTTCCGGGAGGTCACGCCGGTCACCGCAGGGCGCCGGGCGCGCCGGGAGGCACCGCCGGGGCGACGGGCGGCACCGCCGGCACCCGCCGGTAGGGCGCGCCCGGCGGCGGCCGGGGATCGACGTCGCCCCGGTTCGGCCACGCGGCCGCCGCCCGCTCCGCCAAGGCCGTGATGGTCAGGGAGGGGTTCACGCCGGGGTTGGCCGGCACCGCCGATCCGTCCACCACGTGCAGCCCCGGATGCCCGTACACCCGGTGGTACGCGTCCACGACACCGGTGTCCGGCGAGCCGCCGATCACGCAGCCGCCCAGGAAGTGCGCGGTCGTGGGGATGTCCCACAGGTCCAGCCAGGTGCCGCCGGGGTAGGCGTCCAGTTCCTCGGCCAGCAGTCTCACGGCATGGTGCGCCACCGGTATCCAGGTGGGATTCGGTTCACCGTGCCCGGGTTCCGCGCGCAACCGCCCACGCCGCAGCCGCACCCGGATCGAGTTGTCGCGGCTCTGCATGACGAGCGCGATCACGGTCCGTCGCGACCAGTGCCGCAGCTTCGCCAGCTTGAGGCCGGATACCGGATCGCGGGCCACCGCGGCGAGAAGGCCCCGCCATCGCGGCCGTGGACCGCCGTCGACCAGCAGGGTCCGCAGCAGCCCCATCGCGCCGGAACCGGCGCCGTAACGTGTCGGCTCGATGTGGGTGTCCGGGTCCGGGTGGAACGACGACGTGATCGCCAGACCCCGGCTGTGGTCGGGTCCCGCCGTCCGGAACCGCTCGACGCCGAGCAGCGCCTCGGAGTTGGTGCGGGTCAGGTCCCCCAGCCGGGCGGACAGGTGCGGCAGCTCTCCGCCGGACCGCATCCGGTGCAGCAGCGTCTGCGTCCCGTGGGTACCGGCCGCGACGACCACCTGGTCGGCGGTGAACTCACGGCGCCCACCCGGGCGCCCGGTCCTGGTGGTCGTCACCCGGTACCCGCCACCGGGCAGCGGCGTCACGCGGCGCACCGTCGTCAGCGGACGGATGACGGCCCCGGCCCGCTCGGCCAGGTACAGGTAGTTCTCGGTCAACATGTTCTTGGCGCCGACACGGCAGCCGGTCATGCAGGCGCCGCAGGCGGTGCAGGCGGCCCGCCGTGGACCGTTGCCGCCGAAGTAGGGGTCGGCGGCGCCGGAGAAGTTCACGCCGACGTCGGTGGGCCGGAACGTCTCGGGCACCCCCATCCGGACCGCGACGCGGCGCACCGCCTGGTCGGCGGGCGTGGTCACGGGGTTGGCCACGACACCGAGCATCCGGGCGGCCTGGTCGTAGTGCGGCGCCAGTTCGGCGTACCAGTCCGCGATGTCGCACCACTGTGGATCACGGTAGAACTCCGGTGGCGGCCGGTACAGCGTTCCGGCGTAGACCAGTGAGCCGCCGCCGACACCCGCTCCGGCCAGGACCAGGACCCTGCTGCGGCGTCGTCCCCCGATGAGGTGGATGCGCTGGATCCCGGTACACCCCGCCCAGGGCGCCCACAGGTAGCGCCGCAACCGCCACGAGGTGCGCGGCAACGCGCGATGCCGCCGCGCCGGGTCCGACTCGGCGGGATCGTCGAACCTGCGGCCCGCCTCCAGCACCGCGACCCGGTACCCCTTCTCGGTCAACCGCAACGCCATCACGGCACCGCCGAAGCCCGACCCGACCACCACCACGTCGTAACGGTCGGTGTCGGGCGTCGATGTGGTCGGCATATCCCGGCATACTGCCAGCCGTCCCGGGCGCCCGGCAACCGCCGGTAAACCCGGAGGCGTCAGCCCGGCCCGTCTGGCACGCTGAGGTGATGGAGGACACCACGACGGTGCGCCGGCACGACACTCCCGGCGAGTTCGTCGCCGCGGTGGCGGACTGGCTCACCGGCGACCCGGTGGGCACCAACGTCCTGGCGACCGTCGCCCACGGCCGCGCCCTGGGGATGACGCCCCGCGCGGACGGCGAGTTCTGGCTCACCGTCCACGACACCACCGGCGTCACCGGAGCCGCCCTCCAGTCCGGCCGAGGACTGCTACTGCCCCGCCTGCCGGATTCCGCCGTCGACGCCCTCGCGCGGGAACTGGCGGCGTGGCGACCCGGACTGTCGTCCGTCAACGGGCCGCGCCCGGCGGTGGAACGTTTCGTCGCGCGTTGGCGCGAGCGCACCGGCCGCGCCGCCGAGGTCACCGGCCGGACCGGCCTGTTGGCCATGGCGGAGCCCTCGGTGCCCGATGACGTGCCCGGCGGGATGCGGACGGGCACCGCCGACGACGCCGACACCGTGGTCGGCTGGACCCGGGCGTTCGCCGAGTCGGTGCACGACGGCGAACGCATCGGACTGCGACAGGCCGCCGACGCCTTCCACCGGATGCGTGCCGCCGGAGTCGTGTACCGGTTGTGGCAGGTGGAGGGCATCCCGGTGTCCATGATGTACGAATCACTGCCGGTCAACGGGGTCGTGCGGATACAGAACGTCTACACTCCACCGGCCCGACGTGGGAACGGCTACGCCGCGGCGCTCGTCGGCACGGCCGCCCGCGACCTGACGGCGACTCCCGGCCTGACCGCCTGCGTCCTATACGTCGACCGGGCGAACCCGACTGCCGCCGGAATCTACCGACGGGTCGGCTTCCGGCCGTACCTGGACGCGGTCGCCTACCGGTTCACCGGCTTACCGGTTCCGGCGGGATCGACGCCGATGTGGAGGGTCAGGCGGTCTTCTTGCGGCGCAACGACCGGGTCTGCCGGATCTGGCTGGTACGCGGGATCAGAGTGGGGTTGACGTTCTCACGGACGACGTCGGCGGTGATGACGACCCTCGCCACCTTGTCGGCGTGGCTGGGGATCTCGTACATGACCGGCTCCAGCACCTCCTCCATGATGGCCCGGAGCCCCCGCGCCCCCGTTCCCCGCAACAGGGCCAGGTCGGCGATCGGCTCGACCGCCTCGTCCTCGAAGACCAGTTCGACGCCGTCCAGCTCCATGAGGCGCTGGTACTGCTTGATGAGGGCGTTGCGGGGCTCGGTGAGGATCTTCACGAGCGCCTTGCGGTCCAGGTGACGCACGGTCGTCAACACCGGCACCCGGCCGATGAACTCCGGGATCAACCCGAACTGGAGCAGGTCCTCCGGCATCACCTGCGACAGCAGGTCGTCCGCGTCCCGGTCGGCCTTGCTGCGGATCGTGGAGGTGAAGCCCAGACCCCGCTTGCCGACCCGCTGCTCGACGATGTCCTCCAGGCCCGCGAACGAGCCGCCGCAGATGAACAGGATGTTCGAGGTGTTGATCTGGAGGAAGTCCTGATGGGGGTGCTTGCGGCCACCCTGGGGCGGCACCGAGGCGACCGTGCCCTCCAGGATCTTCAGCAACGCCTGCTGCACGCCTTCACCGGAGACGTCCCGCGTGATCGACGGGCTCTCGGCCTTCCGGCCGGCCTTGTCGATCTCGTCGATGTAGATGATGCCCGTCTCGGCGCGCTTGATGTCGTATTCGGCGGCGACGATGAGTTTCAGGAGGATGTTCTCGACGTCCTCACCGACGTAACCGGCCTCGGTGAGGGCGGTGGCGTCCGCGATGGCGAACGGCACGTTGAGGATGCGCGCGAGCGTCTGGGCCAGGTGTGTCTTGCCGCTGCCGGTCGGCCCGATCATGAGGATGTTCGACTTGGAGAGCTCGACGTGCTCGCCGGACTTACTCGGGACCGCTCCGGCGGCGTCGACCTGCACCCGCTTGTAGTGGTTGTAGACGGCGACCGCCAGCGAACGCTTCGCCTCGACCTGCCCGACGACGTACTCGTCGAGGAACTCGCAGATCTCCTTGGGCTTGGGCAGTTCGTGCCAGTTCGAAGCCGCCTCCTCGGCGGCCTCCTCCTCGATGATCTCGTTGCAGAGATCGACGCACTCGTCACATATGTAGACGCCGTGCCCGGCGATCAGCTTCTTGACCTGACGTTGCGACTTGCCGCAGAAGGAACATTTCAGCATCTCACTGTCGCTGAGTCGTGGTGCCACGCCTGCCCACTCCCTGCATCACTCGCCCGGTCACCCGGATCGCCTTGAGTCCCCGCCGTAGAACCGAGCCTGGGCGGCTCGGGCCACGCGGCATCGCCGTCTGCCGATGCCGCACCATACCGACCGTACCCGCCCGGGAGCCGCGGCGCCATAAGGTTTGCTCACCGTGGCCCCCGGGCGTGCGGTCAGGAGGCGGAGACCGCCTTGACGGCGTTCTTCTTCCGATAGGTCAACACCGCGTCGACCATGCCGTACGCCTTGGCCTCCTCGGCGGTGAAGATCTTGTCCCGCTCGATGTCCTTGCGGACCTTGTCGGCCGGCTGCCCCGTGTGCCGGGCGAGGATGGCCTCCATCTGCTCGCGCATCCGCAGGATCTCGCGGGCCTGGATCTCCATGTCGGACGCCTGGCCGTAGGTCCCCTCGGTGGCGGGCTGGTGGATGATCACCCGCGAGTTCGGCAGCGCGACCCGCTTGCCGGGCGTACCGGCCGCCAGCAGGATCGCCGCGGCCGAGGCCGCCTGCCCCATGCACACCGTCCGGATGTCCGGACGGACGTACTGCATGGTGTCGTAGATGGCCATCAACGCGGTCAGCGAGCCGCCGGGCGAGTTGATGTAGATCTCGATGTCGCGCTCGGGGTCGTTGGCCTCCAGCACGATCAGCTGGGACATGATGTCGTTGGCCGAGGTGTCGTCCACCGGGGAGCCCAGGAAGATGATCCGGTCCTCGAACATCTTGTTGTACGGGTTCATCTCCTTGATCCCGTACGAGGTCTTCTCGGTGAACGACGGGATGATGTACCGGCCGTGCATCTCGTGTGTCATGTGGTTCCTCATCCCCTACTAGTTGCGGGTGCCTGCGCCGCTGGGCACCTGACCGGCGGCGGTGATGACCTGGTCGATGAAGCCGTAGTCCTTGGCCTCCGCGGCGGTGAACCAGCGGTCCCGGTCGGAGTCCGCCTCGATCTCGTCGAGGCTGCGCCCGGTGTGCTGGGACACCCGCTCCTGGAACATCTTCTTCGTGTAGAGCATCTGTTCGGCGAGGATGGCCACATCGGACGCCGTTCCACCGATGCCACCGGAGGGTTGGTGCATCATGATCCGGGCGTGCGGCAGGGCGTAACGCTTGCCCTCCGTCCCGGCGCACAACAGCAGCTGCCCCATGGATGCCGCCATGCCCATCGCGATCGTGGCCACGTCGTTCTGGATGAACTGCATGGTGTCGTAGATCGCCATGCCGTCGTACACCGAACCACCGGGCGAGTTGATGTACAGGTTGATGTCGCGTTCGGGGTCCTCGGCGGCCAGCAGCAGGAGTTGTGCGCAGATCCGGTTGGCGACCTGGCTGTTGACCTCGGTGCCGAGGAAGATAATGCGGTCCTTCAGCAACCGGTTGTAGACCATGTCGTCGAAACCGGCGAAGGAGCTGTCATCGCCGCGACGGGCGACGGGCGCGAACGGTGTGACCGGGTGTGTCATAACGCCCTCTCTTGTTCGATACGGGATTCTCTAGCAACTCCCGACCCTAGCCGCCCACGACGACCATCCGCCGCATGACGGGGCGATGTTCGCTCGAAGCGGAGCGGAGAGCGAACTAGGAATACAGCGCGCCGACGGCGGGCCGCAGGCCCAGCCGTCCAGCGGAGCTGGAAGCGAACCGGGAATACGGCGCTCCCGGACGGTAAGCGGTGAGGGGACGGTCCCGAGTGGTGTCGCGGGTGGCACGTGTCCAACCCGCGACTCGGGTCCGTCCCCTCGTCGTCTCACGGCGGCCGGGCGGTGCCGGGGCCGTGGTCGCCCCGCACCGGTGCCCGGTTACTCCGATTTGGCCGTCTCGGCCGCCTCGGTGGCGGTCTCGTCGGTGTTCTCGTCCTCGTCGGACTCCTCGGCGGCACCGGCCGCGTTGGGGAACAGCGTGTCGTTGTCGAGCTCGGCACCCGAGGTGTCCACGATCTTGGCGAGCCGCACGACCTCCTCCAGGGCGAGGCCCTGCCGCACCTCGGCGGCGATGCCGGGGATCAGGCCGCGCTGCTGGAGCGTGTTGGCGAACTCCTGGAGACGGTCCTGCGGGACGCCCTGCTGCTGCGCGCGGCGGATGATCTCCGAGGTGAGCAGTTCACTCGTCACCTGCACCTCGGTGGTCTCGGCGACCTTGTCGAGGATGAGCTGACGGCGCAGGCCGTTGGAGGCCGTCTCCTTGAGCTCGGCCTCGAACTCCTCGACGGTCTGACCCTGCGACGCCAGGTAGGTGTCCAGGTTGGCGCCCATGGCGGAGAGCTGCTCGTCCAGGTGGGAGCGGCGGTGCTTGACCTCGTCGTCGATGACGCCCTCGGGGACCGGGATGTCGACGGCCGCGACCAGTGCCTCGGCGGTGCGCTCCCGGGCCTGCTGCAACTGGGTGGCCTCGGCGCGGGCGGCGAGCTGGTTGCGGCTGGCCTCGCGCAGTTCTTCGAGCGTGTCGTGTTCGGAGGCGAGTTGGGCGAAGTCGTCGTCCAGCTCGGGGAGTTCACGTTCCTTGACGGAGTTGACCTTGACCTCGACGGTGGCCTCGCGGCCCGCGTGGTCGCCGCCCGCAAGGGTGCTGGTGAACTCGCGGGTCTCCTCGGCGGTCATTCCGACCAGCGTCTCGTCGAGCCCTTCGAGCAGGTCACCGGAGCCGACCTCGTGCGACATGTTGCCGGCGGTGCCGCCCTCGACCTCTTCACCGTCGACGGTGGCCTTCAGGTCGATGGTCACGAAGTCGCCGTTCTGGACGGCGCGCTCGACGGTCTTGAGGGTGCCGAACCGCAGGCGCAGGTTCTCGATCTCGTCGTCGACCTGCTCGTCGGTGACCTCGGTGCCGTCGACGGTCACGGTCAGCTCGGACAGTTCCGGCAGGACGATCTCGGGGGCCACGTCCACCTCGACGGTGAACGAGAACGGCTGGTCCTGCTCCAGGTTGCTCGACTCGAAGTCGACCTCGGGCCGCCCGAGCGCCTTGATGTCGTTGTCGGTGTACGCCTCGGCGATCTTGCGGGGCAGCGCGTTGTCGATGGCCTGGGCGTGGATGGCGTCCTTGCCGACCCGCTGGTCGATGACGGCGCGCGGCGCCTTGCCGGGACGGAACCCGGGCACCTTGACCTGCGCCCCGACCTGCTGATACGCCTGTGTCAGGTGCGGAGCGAACTCTTCGTACGGCACCTCGACGGACAGTCGCACCCTGGTGGGGCTCAGGGTCTCGACGGTGCTTTTCACAGACGTACTCCTTGGTCTAGCGATGCTGTTGGCGAGGGCTGAGATCGGATTATTCATGGCGGAAAAGCGCATGTGAGACAGCCACCCCGGTCGAGTCTAAGACGTCTCCACCAGCGCCCGGCCACCGGTGTGGCGATACTCTCGCACCACCGGCGGCCGGACGGATCCGTGCCCGCGGCCGGTCGCTAGCGGTACAACAGGTGGTCGCGCCGTATGTCGCGGAAATCGGCCAACTCGTCGCGCCACCCGGCGATGACGGTGTCGACGTCGGCTCCGGCCTCGATGTCGGTGCGGACCTGATCGGAGCCGGTCAGCTTGTCGATCCACGGGACGGTGTCGCCCTCCCGCCAGCCGTACTGCGGGAACTCCCTGCGCTGCACGATGATCATCGCCAGGGCGGTGCGGATCGGGTCGAAGACGTCGTGATCGGTGATCTGTACCTCCACGCCTCCGCAGGTGGCGCCCTGCCACTTGGAGAACACCGGTTTGAAGTACGCCTCCCGGAACTCGACGCCGGGCAGGTCGGCGGCGGTGAGCGCGGCCTGCCAGCGGTGGTCGATGCCGGGGGCGCCGATCACCTGGAACGGCTGGGTCGTGCCGCGTCCCTCCGACAGCTGCGTCGCCTCGAACAGGCAGGTGCCCGGGTAGAGGCGCGCCGTCGTCGTGGTGGGCATGTTCGGGGAGGGCGCCACCCACGGCAGGCCGGTCTCCTCGTACCGCATCCGGCGTTTCCAGCCGGTCATACGGACCACCGTCAGGTCGACGGAGCGGCCGACCGACTCCGGCAGGAACTCGGCGTTGAACAGGCGGGCCAGTTCACCGACCGTCATGCCGTGCCGTTGCGATATGGCCTTGAGCCCGACGAAGGACGCCACCTCCTCGTGCAGGATCGGTCCCTCGGCGTCGCGCCCGGTGACGGGGTTGGGGCGGTCCAGGACGACGAAGGACATGTCGTTGCGGGCGGCGGCCTCCATCGCCAGGTACATCGTCCAGATGTAGGTGTAGAACCGTGACCCGACGTCCTGGATGTCGAAGACGACGGTGTCGAGCGCCAGCTCGCCGAAGTACCGGGCGAGCTTGTCCTTGTCGTTGTAGGCGTTGTAGACGGGCAGGCCGGTCTTGGGGTCGATGAAGTAGTCCTCGCCCTCCCCCGCCTGGGACGTGCCCCGGAATCCGTGTTCGGGTCCGAACACCGCCACCAGGTCGACGGCACCGGATTCGGCCATCACGTCGACCTCGTGCCGGAGGTCGGGGGTGACGGCGGTCGGGTTGGCGATGACGCCGACGCGCTGCCCGGCGAGCAGCGCGTAGTCGTCGTCGGCGAGGGCGGTGAAACCGGTGCGGACCCGGCGGCGGCCGTCGGGGTCGGCGTGGGCGGTGCCGGGTGCCAGCAGCGGTACGGCGGCCAGTCCGGCGGTGGCGGCGAGCAGGTTCCTGCGACGCATGGTTTCCTCACTTCGTCGGGGGCGTCGGCCGGATCCCGTCGCGACCGTCCGGGAACCTCCCCGTCTCGGTCCGCCGGACCCGGTCAGTGATGCCCGATGGGGTACAGCACGGTTTGTCGATCGGCGGCGGGTATCTCCACCGGCAGTCGCCCGGTGGCCTCGGCGGTGCCGCACACGACCGCCGCGGCGGCACGCAGGCTCACCGGCAGGTGTGAGTAGGACGCCAGTACGGCGACGTCGGCGGGCAGCCGGTTGGCGTCGTAGGGCGCGGCGACCGACACGGCGATCACCGGTCTCCCGGTCTCGGCCAGTGCCGCGACCAGTCGTTCCTGTCCCGGGTGGGAGGCGACGTCGCGGGTGACGACGACGACCGCGTCCACGCCTCTCGCCGCGTCGGTGACGGTCTCGACGAGTGCGTCGTCGGGATCCTCGCCGGTGGCGTGGGCGCGGGTGGTGGGGCCGTTGGCGGTGATCGCCTCGGCGAGTCCCGCCACGGTCCGGTCTCCGGAACCGGTGACCAGGACGGTGTCGCGCCTCCCGATCGGGAGGGCGCCGGAGTCGTCGCGCAGCAGCGTGATCGACGCGGCCGCCACGTCGGCGGCGACCTGCCGGTGGGCGGTGTCGCCGATGGTGGTCACGGCGTCCGGGTCGGTCATGGGGGCGTCGACGATCCCTCGCCGGTGTTTCAGTTCCAGGATGCGGAGGACCGACTCGTCGATGCGTGCCTCGGTGAGGTCGCCCGATTCGACGGCGGCCATGACACCGTCGACGGCCGTCGCGATGTCGGGCGGCATGAGCAGCAGGTCGGCGCCCGCCTGGAGGGCCTTGACCGGCACCTCCGCGTCGGTGTGGCCGATGCGGACGCCCTCCATGGCCAGCGAGTCGGTGACGACGACGCCGTCGAAGCCCAGTTCGTCGCGGAGCAGCCCGGTCAGGATGGGTTTGGACAGGGTGGCCGGGGTCCCGGAGTCGTCCAGCTCGGGGAACCGGATGTGGGCCGACATGATGACGTCGATTCCGGCGTCCACGGCGGCCTTGAACGGCGGCGCGTCGAGCCGGCGCCATTCGTCGAGGTCGTGGGTGATGACCGGCAGGTCGGTGTGGCTGTCGACGTCGGTGTCGCCGTGTCCCGGGAAGTGTTTGGCGGAGGCGGCGATTCCGGCCGGGCCGTCCTGGTATCCGGCGACGGCGGCGGCGGTGAACTCGGCGACCCGTGCCGGGTCGCCGCCGAAGGAGCGGTTGCCGATGACCGGGTTGGCGGGGTTGACGTTGACGTCGGCGACCGGCGCCCAGTTCTGGTTGAGGCCCATGGCGCGCAGTTCGGCGCCGATGACCTCGGCGCTGCGCCGGGCCTGGTCGGGGTCGCCGGTGGCGCCCAGTGCCAGGTTGCCGGGGAACTGGGTGACCGGTGGCCCGATCCTCACCACGGCGCCGTGTTCCTGGTCGGTGGACACCAGCAGCGGGATGCCGGTGTCGTCGAGGGCGGCCTGCTGTAGCCCGTTGGAGAGGGCGGCGATGCGGGCGGGGTCGGTGATGTTGCCCGACCAGCCGAAGTAGATGACTCCGCCGAGGTGGTAGCGGCGCACGAGTTCGGCGGGCGTGTCCACGCCGTGGGTGGTGCGGTTGCCGTCGTCGGCGGCGTCGGCGTCGGCGCCGTAGGGCTGGGTGATGAAGAGTTGCCCGACCTTCTGCGCGAGAGTGAGGGTCGCCAGTTTCCGCTCCGCCCACACCCGCGACGGGTCGGTGGGTGAGGGTTCGTCGGCGACCGGGTCGGCGGGTTCGGCGGCGCACGCGGTGGCGGACAGGACGAATGCCAGCAGGATCGCGTCCAGGGCGAGTGCCCGGCGCAGCCGCGGCCTGCGGCGGTTCGGATCGTGCGGTGTCATGTCGCGCTCCCTAGCTGTCGGCCTGGTCGGTGGGTTCCCGTGGGGACCCGTTCCCGCGTGTGGCCAGGGTATGTGCCGTGAGGCCGGACGGTCGCCGACCCCACGGGATGTGAGCCGGGGCGCGTGTACGGGTCGGCACACGCGCCCCGGGCCGGGATGGTCGCCCGGAGTACCGGGTGGCTAGGGCGTGTTGTTGGCCAAGGCCAGCAGCCGTGCCCGGGAACCGTTGAAGTTGTTGCGGTCCACGGCACCGGAGATGCCGCTGACCCTGCCGTTGTCGGTGTACTGCCAGGCGGTCCAGGTCGGGAACCCGGCGGGGATGCGCGGGCTGGACACTCCCCAGTGCGCCACCCACAGCGGTGAACGCGATCCCATCCCGGTCCAGTTGCCGGTGCAGCTCGACCACCAGCTCGCGGTGGTGTAGATGACGACGTCGCGTCCGGTGCGGGCCTTGTAGGTGTTGTAGAAGTCGAGGATCCAGTTGCGCATCGCCGTCTGCGAGAGGCCGTGGCATCCGGCCTCCAGATCGAGCGCTCCCGGGAGGGTGCGGTTGTCGGCGGACCAGGCGCCGCCGTTGGAGGCGAAGAAGTTGGCCTGTACCGCGCCGCTGGACGCGCCGGGCCGCGCGAAGTGGTAGGCGCCGCGGATGACACCGGCGTAGTAGGAGTTCGGGTAGTTGTTGTTGAACTGCGGGTCGCGGTAGCTGGTGCCCTCGGTCGCCTTGATCCAGGCGAACTCGATGCCGGCGTTTCGCACGGCCGTCCAGTTGATGGCTCCCTGCCAGTGCGAGACGTCGATGCCGGCGGGGTTGGCGTTGGTGGCCGGTTCCGCCTGGGCGGGGGCGGAGGTCGCGGTCAGCAGTCCGACCGCCATCACGACGGCGGAGACGACGGCCACGAGCAGCCGGGGGGCTCGGGGGCGTCCGGGCGTTTCCGGGGAACGGTTCATGGAGGGGACTCCAATCGGTGCGGGGTGGGCCGGCCGGGGCGTCACGGCGTCCGGACCCGCCTCACGGTGCCCACTCCGTTCGGCGTGCCGGTGTCCGTCCGCTCGGCCCGGGCCGGCCGTTCGCGGATCACCGGCGCCTGGAACGCGCCGGATACGGGATATCATGGCGCAACCATTGTGGACCGGGCAAGACCGCCACCGGACTTAATCGACAATTTAGGTTCGCGCCACACGGCACTGAACAGCGCGAATGGCACGACGCCCCTTCGGATCCGCACTGACGAATCCAAAGGGGACGTCGCGCCCGCGAGGCACGGACGCCCCGGTCGATCTGTTGTGGACTATCCGTTCAGCACCGCCTGTACGGCGTCGCGCAGCTCCGGCAACCGGTCCTGGATGCCACCGGGGCACAACGTGGAGTTGAAGTCCTGGTGGCCGTATATCTCCTGGGCCGGAATCCCGTACTGGGAGCACACGAACGCGCAGAAGGCGATGAGGCTGTCCCACTGCGCCTGCGGCACCGGGTCACCCAGGTGGTAGCTGCCGTCGTTCTCGATGCCGATCGCCTGGGTGTTCTGGCCGACGCAGTGCGCGCCCTGGACCATGCCGTCACCGGCCGACAGCGCGTCGAGACTACCGTGCCGGCCCTCGGTGAGGTACCCGCCACGACTGTTCGTGAAGTGCTGGCCGGAGTCCATCCAGCCGTTCTGGTCCATGTGGAGGTCCTGGATGTCGCGCGAGTTCTGGAACGCGTACTCCAGGGAGTAGTCCTCGACGTTGGGGAAGGCGGTGTGGTGCACGACGATCTTGTTCGGCGGGGTGGCGATGTACTGGGGTGTGCCGTTCGGGGGCCTCGCCCCCCAGTCGGCGCAACTGTAGAAGGTCGGCCGGGGGACCGCTCGGGGGCGTTCGGCGTGGGCGGCGGTGGCCAGTGCCGGGATCGTGGCCACGGCCGCCAGTCCGGTGAGCCCGCCGAGGACGGCTCGCCGGGACATGCCGGTTGGGGACGTCATCGGTACTCCTGTTCGGTGGCGTCGCAGGGACGTTGTCGGCCACGCCGTCCGCCGGGCCACCTCGCCCGTGGGTCCGGGCGGCCGGTGGTTACCGGCGGGTCACGTGGCTGTGCCGCCATCCTGACAGAAAGCTTCAATACATGTAAAGCCATCGAAGCTAACTTTCACCCGTCCGCGTTCCCGGACGCCGCCGCCGCACGGCGCGGACCGACACGTGGGGTCATCGGATATCGTCGTGCCGGCCGAAGGGAGTCGACATGTCGCGGAACACCACGGTGATCGGCACCGGCACCGACCGGGTCTTCGCGGTGCTGGCCGACGGCTGGACCTACGGCGACTGGATGGTCGGCGTCGCCCACGTCTGTCACGTCGACCGCCACTGGCCGCACCCGGGATCGCGCATGCGGGTCCTCACCGGCCAGTGGCCGTTGCTGAAGACGCGGTGGCTGGAGGTGGTGCGCTGCCAGGCACGGCACCTGCTGGCGATCCGGGCCCACTGGCCACTCGGACGGCTCCACACCGAGTTCCGGCTGCTGGCGCGAGAAGGCCGCGGCACCCGGGTCGTACTCACCGAACATCCCGAGCGCCAACCGTTGCGCGGCACCAGGGCAGTGGTCAACGACCTGCTGCTGCACCGCCGCCACAACGAGTCACTGCGCCGGCTCGCCGACATCGCGACCCGGCGTGACCTCAGTAGACCAACCGGTGCGCTCCCCGGATCGCCGCACGGTACAACGCCCCTGTGACCGGCCCGGCCGCGTGCAACGCTGACCGCGCGGCGTTGGCACCCGGCACGCCGTGGACACCGCCGCCCGGGTGCGCGGCGGCACTCGCCAGGTACAGGCGTTCGACCGGGGTGTCCGCCCGGCCCAGCCCCGGCACCGGACGGAAGATCAACTGCTGCCCCAGCGACGAGGTGCCCGCACCCAGCGCACCGCACACCATGCTGGGGTTCTTCTCGTACAACTCCTTGGGGCCCTGCACGTATCGGCCGATGACCGTGGAACGGAAACCGGGAGCCAGATCGGCCAGCCGCGCCTCGATCCGTTCCACATAGGCGGCTATCCGCTCGTCCCCGGCCGACAGTTCGGCGTACCGCTGCGGCAGGTGCGTGTAGGCCCAGGCCGCCTCCGTCCCGGGTCGTGACCGGCCGGGATCGGCCACGTCGGGCTGCCCGAACAGCACGAACGGTTCGGCGGGATCGTCCCCGGCCGCGAGCGCGGCGGCCGACCGGGTCAACCCGGCGGTGTCACCACCGATGTGGACGGTGCTGGCGAGGCCGAGCCGGTGGTCCTTCCACGGCACCGGCGAGTTCAACGCCCAGTCGAGTTTCAGGATGGGACGGTCGTAACGGAATCCCGCCAGGTCCGACACCATGCGGGCGGGCAGGTGCGACGTGCCCACCAGTTCCCGGTACAGCGTCAGGGCGGGCACGTCGGCCAGGACCGCACGGCGGGCACGCCACGCGCGGCCGTCCGCCGTCCTCACCCCCAGGGCCTTGCCGCCGCCCACGATTACGCGCTCCACCGGGGCCTCCAACACCACCCGGCCACCGCCGGCGGCCAGCCGGCGCAGCAGGGCGTCGGTGATCGACTGCGCGCCACCGGCCGCCGCCGGGAAACCGAACTCCTGCCCGATCATCGCCAACAGCCAACCGAACACGCCGGAACCCGCCCCCTCGGGCGACACGTCACTGTGGAGCGCGTTCCCGGTGAGCAGGACCCGGGCGCCCTCGCCCCGGAACAGTTCCTCGCCCAGTTCCCGGACCGGAAGCAGCAACCTCCGCACCAGCCGCAGCGCCTCCGGCGTGCCGAGCCGCGCGAGCAGGCTCAGGGCGGGGCGGACCGGCGGGAACGGCTGGAACAACGCCTTCCGCAACGGCAGCGACACGCGCCGCCACTGGTCGTACAGGTCGAGCCACGCCTGACCGTCGGCATCGGCGTACTCGGCCACCGATTCGGCGGTGCCCTCCGGCGAACGGCTCAACAGCGCGACCCGCCGATCGGGCATGACGTGCGCGAGGGCGGCGGGCGAGGACACCCAGCGGAGGCCGTAGTCGGTCAGTCCCAACGACTGGAGGACGGTCGAGGCGGCCCCGAACGGGTAGAAGGAACTGCACAGGTCCGAGGGGACGCCCTCGGCCGCCACCTCGGCGGTGCGGACGGCGCCGCCGGCGTACGGCGTGGCCTCCAGCACCACCACGTCCCATCCGGCGTCCGCCAGCATGTTCGCCGCGACCAGACCGTTGTGCCCGGCCCCGATCACCACCGCGTCGGCTGTCGTCGTCACGCCCCACCCCCGGGTCTCGAACGGACATTCGTGCCACTCCAGCATGACAGACCGCCTTCCCGTCGGATAACCGACGGACGGAGAGGCCGCGGCCTGGCACGGTGGGACGTCACGCAGGCACACACACCGCGAGGAGCCCCGATGGACGTCGACGGATTCCGGGAGAACGGCTACCTGGTGTTGCGGGACGTCGTCCCCGACCACGTCACCGACCCGCTCATCGCCGTACTGGGGCGGCGGGTGGCGGAGGTGGCGGCCGAACGACACGCCGCGGGCCGGATCCCGGGCACCTTCGCAGACCTGCCGTTCGACAGGCGGATCGCGGAGGTGTACGGCGACGAGGCGCCGCCGGTACGGGAGTGGCGGCGCCGGCTGCGCTGCGAGGCGTACCACCGGATCGTCACCTCTCCCGAGCTGCTCTCCCCGTTGCGGCGGCTACTGGGAGACGAGATCACATACCAGGGGAACTCGCACCTGCGCCCGTACGTCTCCCGGCACCTCGACCGGCTCCCGTGGCACCAGGACGCCCAGTTCTACGGCCCCGGTGTCGAGGGGATGCTGTGGAACCTCGTCCAGGTGTGGCTGCCGTTGACCGACGCTCCCGTGGACGGCGGCTGTATGGCGGTGGTGCCGGGCTCCCACCGCTGGGGGCTGGTCGACTCCGACGCCTCGGGGAGACCGGTGGGACCCGACGACGATCCGGAGCGGGTGTACCGGGCGGCGGCGGACCGGGCGCGGTTCTCCCCCGCGGTGTTGCTGCCGATGCGGCGCGGTGACCTGTTGGTCTTCACGAACCTGTTGGTGCACACCGGGACCGAGAACCGTTCCGGCCGGGTCAGGTGGAGTGTGGACATGCGGTTCGAGTCCACGGCCGACGCCCGTCCCCGTACCGACGCGGAACGTCTGGGATACCGGGTGACCAGGGCGCGCATGGTGTCGCGCGACGCGGTCCCGTTGCGGGTGGCGTCCCGGTACGGCCCCGAGGACTGGCCGAGCTGGCGGTCCCGGCTGGCGACGGGTTGCTTCTCGGAGTCCCCGTCGCCGGCCGTGAGCTAAGTCGGCACGGCGCGCCAGGCGCGAGGGCCACCAGACCTTACGGCCCACGTCGAGGGTCAACGCGGGCACCAGCAGCGACCGGACGACGAGCGTGTCCAGCAGCACGCCGAACGCCACGATGAACGCCAACTGCGCCAGGAACAGCAGCGGGATGACCGCCAGGGCCGAGAACGTCGCCGCCAGCACCACCCCGGCCGAGGTGATCACTCCGCCGGTCACCGTCAGGCCCCGGAGCGTCCCCTCCCGGGTGCCGAGTGTGGCGGCCTCCTCCCTGACCCGGGTCATGAGGAAGATGTTGTAGTCGATGCCGAGCGCCACCAGGAAGACGAACCCGAACAGCGGGACCACCGGGTCGGCTCCCACGAAGCCGAACACGTGGTTGAACAACAGCGCCGACACGCCGAGCGTCGCCGCGAACGACAGCACCACGGTGGCGATCAACAGCAGTGGGGCGACTATCGCCCGCAGCAGCACCGCCAGCACGAGGAACACCACGAGCAGCACGATCGGGATGATGACGTCGCGGTCGCGTTCCGAGGTGAGCTGAGTGTCGAGTTGGATGGCGCTGGGGCCGCCCACCAGGGCGTCCGCGCCGGGGACGGCGTGGACGGCGTCCCGGATCCGCTGCACCGTCTCCAACGCGGCCTCGGAGTCCACCGGGTCCGTCAACACCACGTCGATCCTGGCGAGGCCGTCGGCGATCACGGGTTCACCGGTCTGCCGGTTCAGCGCGACCCCGGCGTCCTCGACACCGTCGACCCGGGCGGCGGCCACGACCTCCTCGGCGTGGTCCGCGTCGGCGATGACGACGGTGGGCGCTCCCGCGCCGGCCGGGAAGTGTTCCGCCAACAGGTCCGCTCCGTCGACGGAGTCGACCCGGGTGAGAAAGAAGTCGGAGGGCGCGACCCCGTCGGCCTTCAACTGGGGCATGAACGCCGCGCCGACCGCGAGCGCCAGCGTGGTGAGCACCCACACCGCGCGTGGCCGCCTGCCGACCAGGCGGGCGACCCGCCCCCACAGCCCCGGCGCGGTCGAGTCCTCGGTGGTCTTGGGGCGGCGCGGCCAGAACGCCGCACGGCCCAGCAGCGCGAGCACGGCGGGCAGGAAGGTGATGGAGGCCAGCACGGAGGCCGCGATCCCGATCGCGGCGACCGGCCCGAGTGACCGGTTGGAGTTGAGGTCGCTGAACAGCAGGCACAGCACGCCCAGGACGACGGTCCCGGCCGACGCCAGGATCGGTTCGACGGTGCCGCGCCACGCCGCGGCCAGTGCGCGGTAGCGGTCCTCGGTGCGGCGTAGTTCCTCCCGGAACCGGGCCACCAGTAGCAGCGCGTAGTCGGTGGCGGCGCCGAAGACGAGGATGAACAGGATCCCCTGGCTCTGGCCGTTGAGGTCGAGGGTTCCGGCGTCTGCCAGCAGGTACACGGCGAGGCTGGCGACCCCCAGTGCGAAGACGCCCGACAGCAGCACCGCGACCGGGAGGATCGGTGACCGGTACACCAGCACGAGGATCAGTGCCACGACTCCGGCCGCCACCAGGAGCAGGATCCCGTCGATTCCGGCGAACGCCTCGGAAAGGTCGGCGGCCTGCGCGGCCTGCCCGGTCACCAGGACGGTGAGGCCGTCGGGGACGTCTTCGGCCAGTAGTTCGCGCAGCTTCTCCACGCCGGTGTCGGGTTCGTCGTCGGCGTCGAGCGGGACGATCAGTTGGGCGGCCTCCCCGTCCTCGGAGGGGATGGGCGGTGAGGGGTCACCGGAGAGTTGCGGGAGGTCCCGGACCTGGGCGGCGACGTCCTCCAGGTAGGCGAGGTCGTCGGTCTCCAGTCCGCCGTCGCGGGCGGCGATCACGATCGCGGGGGTCACGTCCTCGGTCGAGAAGGTGCGTTGCAGTTCGGTGACCCGGGTCGCCTCGGCCGAGGCCGGTAGGAAGGCGGCGTCGTCGGTGATGACGACGGAACTCAGTTTCCCGGCGAACGGCCCGCTGAAGGCTCCCAGGGCGAGCCACGCCAGCACCACCAGCGCCGGCAGCAGCCACCGCAGTCGGCGACGGGTCGGTGTGTCGGTCATGCCGCTCCTCCTGTCCCCCGAGGCCGTGGTCACCCGGGAAGGTGTTGCCCGGTCCGGCGCCCCCGGAATCCGTTTCGCCGCGCCAATATAGTTCGATGCTCGAAATATACGACCGCCGGGGTGGTATCGGGCGGCGTATGGCTGATATTGCTTCAATGCCGCATGCGACAACGAGCCGAATCCGGGTAGCGGGTCGGTCGTGAGGACTCACATCGAAAGGAGGGTTGGCGTGGACGAGCCGACCCCGACGGAGTCACCGGACGGCCGACTGATCCGCCTGGTGCGTCAACTGACCGTGGAATCCGACCGCTTCGCCGAGATGCTCGGTGAGGCCCACGACATGCACCGCACCGACCTCAACGCGCTCGTGGTCATCATGGACGCCGAACGCAGGGGGCAGCCGATCTCCCCGTCCCAGCTCGCCCGCTCCCTGCACCTGAGCGCCTCGGCGACCACCGCGCTCCTCGACCGCCTGGAGGCCATCGGGCACGTCAACCGGGGCCGCAGCACCACCGACCGGCGCCGGATCGAACTGGCGATGCCCGACCGGGCACGGGAACTCGGCAGGCACTTCTTCGCGCCGCTCGCCGCGGAGTACGCCCGGGTGTGGAGCCGGTTCAGCCCGGAACAACGCGCGGTCATCACCGAGTTCCTGACCGCCACCATCGAGGCCACCGTCACGGTCCGGGGCGGCATCTCGGCCGAGAGCCGGAACGGGCCGCCCGCAGGATAACCGGTGGCGCGTCACCACCGCGCCGCCCATACTGGACCCCACGATGCGAAGCTCCGAATCCGTCAGCCGACGACTCGCCCACATCCTGCGGCACGATCCGGCGTCCGCCGGCGTGAAGCTCGACGAGGCGGGTTGGGCCGACGTGGACGCCGTCCTGGCCGGACTCGCCGCCGAGGGCCGCCCGATCGGCCGGGCGGAACTGGAACGGCTGGTCCGCGACAACGACAAGCGGCGATTCGCCCTCGACGGCGACCGAATCCGCGCCCGGCAGGGACACAGCGTGCCCGTGGACCTCGGCCTGGCACCGGCGTCACCACCCGAACTGCTGTTCCACGGCACCGTCGGGCGGTTCCTGCCCTCGATCCGGGAACAGGGCCTCCTGCCGGGGAACCGGCATCACGTCCACCTGTCACCGGACCGGGCGACCGCCCGCACGGTCGGCGGCCGGCGGGGGCGGCCGGTGGTGCTCACCGTCCTGGCCGCGCGGCTCGCCGCCACCGGCGCGGTGTTCCACCACACCGACAACGGCGTGTGGCTCACCGCCGCCGTCCCGCCCGGTTACCTGCGCGAACCCTGACCCGGCGGGGTCGTGCGACGGCGAGGCATCATGGTCGACATGCAGGTGAACCCCTCCCTCGACAACCCCACGGCCGGCCGGCCGTGAAGGTGACCGCGCGCAACCGCGACAGGTGGCGGGTCGGTCGCCGTCGCACGCTGTGGCGGCCCCGGACCCCGACCCTGTTGAAGGTGCTGCTGCACCTGGGCGACGCTCCCGAACTGGGGCTCATCGCGGTGGGCCTGGCACTGCCGATCGCCGTCTGGCTGGCGATCTGCTGGCTGCTGGCGTTGCTCACCATGCCGTTGACGGGACTGTTCGAACTGCTGGGATGGCGGAACCGGCGGGTCGTCGTCTACAACCTCGACTCCGACTACCGGCAACGGCACCGGGAGTGGTTCTTCCCCGCCGAGTCCGCCGCGCACGCGCGGTGGCTACGCGACGACCTCGGCCGGCGACTACAGGCCGGCGAACTCCAACCCCACCTGACCTGACCCTCACAACGGCTTGGTTGGCCATACGACCCCACATCGTGGGATGACGGCCCGGAAACCGGCCGTCTCACCGTCGTATGACCAACCAAGCCGGGGTCTCAGCGGTAACCGAAGGCGTCGATGACCGTCTGGGTGACCGAGCCGTCGCCGGTCGAGGCGGTGGCGCGCAGCGACACCGTCCCGGTTCCCTCCGGCGTGTCCAGGATCAGACGGCCGTCACGCACCGTCCCGGTCTCCCAGGTGGCGCCGCCGTCGAACGAGACCTCCACCGAGACGACGGCGTCGTCCCGGATCGCGCCGGTGGAGTCCACCACCGACAGCGGCACCCGCACCCGGTCGTTCGCGGGCACGTGGTTGTACATGTCCAGTCCCCTGGGCGCGAACCGGACCGACAACAGCGGTGAGACCGCGTCCGCCGCCGACGTGAAGGCCCACTCCGCCAGGATCGACGTGGAGAAGGGCGACACGCCGCCGTCGCGGGACAGCTTCGTCACCATGCGGTAGTCGGCCGTCTCGGCGGGCAGTCCGGCGAGACGCACGTGACCGGCGTAGTCGCCCTCGAACACCAGGGCGTCGTCCCGGAACAGCCTCGTCCAACCGCTCGTGTGCATCGCGTCGCTGCCGTCCCGGGCGGTGTGTCCACTGAGCATCGACGTGAAGACGATCAGCTCGTCGCCGACGCGCTCGGTGTGGGTGGCGTCGGGATGCGTGGACGGCCCGAACATCGCGGTGTTCCACGACTCCCGGTACGTCTCGCCGGGCCGGTAGTCACCGGCGTGCCAGTCGAACTCGTTGTACTCGATCTCCTCCTCGGTGCCGGTGGAGAACTGGCCGAACTCGACACCCCACTCCACCTCCTCGGCGACGAACACGAACTCGTTGCGGGTCGACGGCATGCCGACCGGCACGTGGAACACGATGTCCGACCCCAGGTCCGTCTGCGCGATCCAGGACTTGTACCCCTCGGCGTCGACGCCCTGCGCCCGGTACGTGCTGCGGATCTTCGCGAAGTCCGCGTCGAGGAGATCGCGCCGGTACCCCGTCGGGAGCCCGGTCACCGGGACGACCGCCTGCCAGGTCGCGTCGGTGGCGGCGGCTCCGGTCCAACCCGCCGCGACCGTCGTCAGCACGCCGGGGTCGGTACCGTCGCCGAGATTCTCGGTGGCCATCCCGTCGAAGACCGAACCCCACATGCCGTGGGTGCTGAACCGCGCTCCGGGCCGCCCGGTCATGACGCTCGTCAGTTGCGGGGTGAGACCGTTCCGCGGCGCCGTCATCGACACCGGTGCCGCGCGCGCCGCGTCCATCACGATCGTGGTGTCCTCGGTCAGTTCCAACCGCGGATCGGAGTGCATCGACAGGGCCGGGTCCGCACCGTCCGACCGCGGCGTGAGCACGACCCCGGTGAGGTGGTAGTCGCCGGCGGTCAACCGCAGGCTCCACTCACCGGACACGTAGTCGCCCACGGACCGCGCGTCGCCGTCCAGCGGAAGCAGCATCACGTCGGCTTCGGCCGGTTCACCGTGGCCGTCCCGGAACCGCACGGTGAGGTCGTAACTCTCGACCTCCTTGGTGAGGTGGACGGGAGTGGTGATCGTGACGCCCTCGGCGGTGGCGACGAGGCGCGTGGAGAGGAACCCGGTCGCGTCGGTCGCGGCGGGAGTGACGCGCACCTCGACGGTCGCCTTCCCGCCGGCGGGGACGGTGACCGAGTCGGCGGCCAGGCCGAACAGGCCGCCACCGCCGGGCAACGCCAGGTCCAATGTGACCTCGTCGCCGGTCGGGTTGTGGTACGTGACCGGTACCGGGATCGTCTCGCCGGTCTCGTGCGGCCACTGCACCATTCCGGCGGAGACGCCCGCCGGGTCTGCGTGGAGTCGTCCGGAGAGGGCGGCGGCGGAGTCGACGCGCCCCGCGCCCTGCTCGTGGGCCCCGAGTTCGGGGTTCGGGCTCGCCGTGCCCATCAGGACACCCTTGAGTTGCGCGGGTGTCCATTCGGGGTGTTGTTGGGCCAGCAACGCCACGGCTCCGGCGACGTGCGGCGTCGCCATGGAGGTACCGGAGTCCGTCGTGTAGTGGTCGTCGACCGGGGTGCCCATGGCCGTACCGGCGGCACGCGCCGCGGTGATGTCCACTCCGGGTGCCGTGACGTCCGGTTTCGCGGCGTGGTCGCCGACGCGCGGACCGCGCGACGAGAACTCCGCCAACGCCTCCTCGGCGTCCACCGCGCCCACCGTCAACGCCGCCGTGGCGCTGCCCGGCGAGGTCACCGACCGGTCGGCTCCGGAGTTGCCCGCCGCGATGACGAACAGGGTCCCGTATCGGGCGGTGAGGTCGGCGACGGCCTGTTCGACCGGGTCGATCTCGGGGAAATCGTCCCAGCCGAGGCTGAGGTTGACGGCGGCGGCGCCCTGCTGTGCGGCCCACTCCATTCCGGCGATGATGTCGGAGTCGCGGCAGTAGCCGTCGGCGTCGCAGACCTTGCCGGTCAACAGTTCCGCGCCGGGCGCGACACCGGTGTACCGGCCGTCGGACGCGGCGCCGGTCCCGGCGATGATCGAGGCCACGTGCGTACCGTGCCCGTGGCGGTCCACCGGGTCGTCGCCGCCGGTGAAGTCGCGGGCCTCGGCGATCCGGTCCACCAGGTCGGGGTGTGAGGTGTCGACGCCGCTGTCGAGGACACCGACGGTGACGCCCTCACCGGTGTATCCGGCGGCCCACGCCTCGGGTGCCCCGATCTGGTCGACGCTGGTGTCGGTCAGCAGCCGCCGTTTCCCGTCGAGCCGGATCTCGGTGACGCCGGTCGCGAGGGTCCCGGGGCGGTCACCGGTGACGGTCTCCCAGAAGTCGGCGGCCGAGTCCTTGGGTTGCTCGGTGGCGATCATGTCCAGGGCGTCGAGCCGTTGCCGGACGTGGGTTCCGGCGGTCGCCGTCACGTTCGTGTCCACTGTGCCCAGGATCAGCGGGATGTCGTCCCGCGCGGCGTCGTGGTAGCCGAACCCGGTCAGTGCGGTGACATCGAACAACCGCCGGTCGAGGATGCCGTCGGCGATCAGCGGTGCCGCGTCCGAGGGCACGATGTAGAAGCCGTCACCCTTGCGGCCGACGCTGAACATGATGTGTTCGCGGCCCTCACCCGGCCGGATGTGAGGTGTGGCGTCGTCGGCGTCGGCGCGGACCGTCACCCTGTCGCCGGTGATGAGCGTGATCGTCACGGCGTCGCCGTGGTCGTGGCCGGACGCGCCGGGGTCGGCGTGCGCGGGGGACGCCACGGCTGCCGTGAGCAGTCCGGTCACCAGTCCGGCCACCGCCACGGCGGCCGGTCCGGTCGGGTTCCGGAGGACTCGGCGGACGAGCCCTCCGGTTCCACGTCTCGATGTCATCTCTCCTCCTGTGCCGGAACGCCGTGGGACGTCCCGCTTCGGCGGTCGGGTGGCGCCCGGGCGGGCACCACCCGTATAGACATCGATCCGTGGCGCGTTGAGTGTCCTGTCACGCTGACCGGATCGGACAGGCCGGTGGGCACGGCCCGTTCCGCCGTGCCCACCGGCCGGGTCGTCGGAGTCGCGAGGACCTCGTCAGCGGTACCCGAAGGCGTCGATGACCGTCTGGGTGACCGAGCCGCCGTCGGCGTCGAATGCGGTGGCCCGCAACGACACCGTCCCGGTTCCCTCGGGGGTCCGGAACGACACGCCGCCGTACCGGAGGGTCACCTCGCGCCAGGTCTCACCGTCGTCGAACGACACCTCGACGGCCAGCGCGGCCGGGCGGACGCGGTCACCGGTGGTGTTCGTCACCGCCACCGGGACAGACACCCGTTCCCCGGCGGCGACGTGGTTCGCCTCATCGAGGCCGCGGGGAGCGAAGGCCACCGACAGCAGGGTCGGCGCGAGGCCGTCCCGTGCGGTGAACGCCCACTCCACTCCCACCACCGTGGAGAAGGGTGACACGTCCGCACCGCGACGCGCCTCGGTCACCAACCGGTATCCGGTGCCGTCGGACAGCCCGGTGAAGTCGCCCGAACCGTGCCGGTCGGATTCACCGAGCAGGGTGTCGCCCCGGTACAGCCGGGTGAAACCGGAGTCCACCATGGAGCCTCCGGTCGTGCACAGACCACCGAACATCGGCACGTACACCGACAACGCGTCCCCGTCCCGGGAGACCGAGGCGACCGCCGGACCGAACACCGCGGTGTTCCACTCACTCCGGTACGTACCACCGGCACGGTAGTCCGTCGAGGGGCGTTCCTCGTCGAATACGGCCTCGCCCGAGACCTCGTCCAACTGCGTGAAGCCCGACGACCACTCCGCGCGGTCGGTGGGCGTCACGTAGTCGACACGTTCACCGGGTGTGGTGATGTCGGCGAAGTAGCCGAAACCGAAGCGCTGCGGTACGACGAGCGTCCAACTCTGCATACCCAGGGTGTGGGCGCCCTGCGCGCGGTACCGGTGGGACACCTTCGCGAAGTCCTCGGTGCCGAGCCGCAGGTCGTAGCCGACCGGCACGCCATCCACCTCCAACCCCACCAGGAACATCGGCCCCGCCGGGTCCACCTCGCCCGCGTCGTCGGCGCCGATGAAGTGGCCGGAGAACAGACTCCAGAACTCGTCGCCGGGAACCGGCTCACCCACCGCGCCGATGTAGACCCGATCGAGCACGTTCGACACCGTCGCGCCCATCGGCATGACGTCGCCCTCACGCTGGTACGAGAACTCGAACCGGGTCGGCAGCGGCGCCGGCTCCACATCGGTCACCTCGGCGGTGACGGCGGCGGCCTCCCGGGTGTCGAAGGTCAACTCGACGTCCCCGGTCACCTCCACCAGCGGCCGCAGCAACAGGCTGAAGGACGCCTCGCCGTCGGGAAGCGGGGTGTACACCCCGACGTCGAAGTGGTAGGAGCCGACCGGCAACCGGGCGGCCACCACACCGTCGGCGTCGGCCGTGTAGGTGTGGTATTCACCGGTCGCCGGGTTCATCGTCATCGCGGCGGCTCCCGCCGCCGGATCGCCGTTGCGGTCCACCACTCGGGAGGTGACCGTGTAGGTCTCCCCCTCGTTCGTCAGGTGCAGCGGCGTCACCACCGTGGTGTCACCGCCGGTCGCGGTGATCACCGCGCCGTGGAACCCGACGTCACCGGCGGTCGGTTCGACGGTCACCTCGACCGTCGCGTCACCGCCGGCGGGAACCGTCACGGAGCCGGCCGACAGCGTGACCATCCCCGCCGGTGCGCCGGTCGCCCGCACGTCCAATGTCACGTCCACATCGGACGTATTGTGGTAGGTCACCGGCGTCACGACCGATGAGCCCGGCTGCCTGGGCCACGCCGCCAGACCCGCCGACACGCTCGGCGGAGTGGCGTGGACCCGCCCGGTGACCGCGGCGGCCACATCGACCCGGCCGGCGCCCTGCTGGTACGGCGCGAGATCCGGGTTCGGCCGCGCGGAACCCATCAGGTGCGCCTTCAACCGCTCCGGAGTCCAGTCGGGGTGCCGCTGCGCCAGCAGCGCCACGGCACCGGCGACGTGCGGCGTCGCCATCGAGGTACCCGAGGCGGCCACGTAACCGTCGCCGACCGGCTCGCCCATCTCGGTTCCCGCCGCCCGCGCGGCCACGATCCCCACACCCGGCGCGGTGAGATCGGGTTTGAGGGCGTGGTCACCGACGCGCGGCCCGCGTGACGAGAAGTCCGCGAGCGAGTCCGCGTCGTCCACCGCGCCCACCGACAGGGCCACGGCGGCGCTGCCGGGCGACTCGACGGACAGGTCGGTCCCCTCGTTCCCGGCGGAGACGACGAACAGTGTCCCGTATTCGGCGGTCAGCTCGGTTACCGCCTGCTCCAACGGATCCACCTCGGGACCGTCCGGGCCACCGAGGCTCATGTTGACCACGTCCGCGCCACTCCGCGCGGCCCACTCCATGCCCGCCAGGATCGCCGAGTCCATGCACCAGTCGTACTCGCAGACCTTGCCGACCAGCAGGTTCGCGCCCGGCGCGACACCGGTGTACCGGCCGTCGGAGGCGGCGCCGGTCCCGGCGATAGTGGAGGCGACGTGGGTACCGTGCCCGACCGGGTCGGTGGCGTCGGGCATCTCGGTGAAGTTGCGGACCTCCGTCAACCGCCCCGCCAGGTCCGGGTGGTTCGCGTCCACGCCGGTGTCGAGCACGGCGACGGTGACACCCTCGCCGGTGTAACCGGCCTCCCACGCCTCGGGCGCCCCGATCCGCCCGACGCTGGTGTCCAGGGCGATGCTCCGCCTGCCGTCCAGCCAGATCCGGGTGTCCCCGGCGGCCAGTGTGGACACGCCGTCGGCCGCGACCAACTCCCGCCACGCCGCGGCGGCCGACTCCTTCGGTTGCCGGGCGGTGGCCAGGCCGAGTGAGGACAGCCGGCCGGTGGAGGCGAGTCCGAGGGATTCGGCGGAACGGACCAGCAGTGGGATGTCGTCGCGGGCGCCGTCCTGGTAGTCCCAGGCGACGAGGGTGGTGATGTCGAAGAACCGGCGGTCGAGCACGCCGTCGGCGATGAGCCGCCCGGCGTCCTCCGGGATGACGTGCAGGTCGCCGCCGATCTGCCGGGTCACGAACCGGATGTGCTCACGGCCCTCGGCCGGGGTCACGGTGCGCTGCGGCGTCCCGTCGACGTTCCGGACCGTCACCCGGTCACCGGTGATGAGGGTGACGGCGTCGTCGCCGTGCGGCCATTCGATCGGGGCGACGGGTTCTGCGACCGCCGCCGGCGGCGTCACCACCGGGACGACGGTCGCCAGGAGGGCGGCGGCGGTGACCGCCGCCCATCGCGATCGGCTCCGCCACCCGTGGCGGTGGACGCCGGTCCTGTGTCTGGATGTCATGTTCACCTCTACTGTGGTCACCGCGCGGGTGTCGACCACGTCGACGGGGTATGGGGTGCGGCCGGTTCCGCCGGTCCTGTCGGTCGTGCCGGTCGGGTCGTGCCGGTCGGGCCGTGCCCGGCCGGTTCGCGCCCGGCCCGCGATCGGACCGGAGCCGTCTCCGGCGCCGGGAACCGGTTCCGCACGCAAGACATCCCGGCTCACCGGAAACGGATGCCCGCCGATGCGGATGCCCCGTCGAGGTCCGGCCGGGACCACGCCCCGACCAGCACCGACGTCCCCATGGCGGAAACGGTCACCCCCTCGAATCCGCCACCGCCCCCGCCAGACCGAGCCACCGCCCCCCACCCCGCCCCGCTTGGTCCCCGCCAGATTCAGGCAAACGACGCATAAATGAGCAAAACGTACGCACTTTGCGACGCCAGGCCAACCGGGCGGGGACCAAGCGGAAGGAAGAGCCACCGGGCGGGGACCAAGCCGTAAGTTCAGCCCCGGCCATAAGTCGGACCCGGGCCGTGAGCACGCCTCAAGCCATACGTCCGACCCGAGCCGCAAGTCCGGGCCGGGCTGCAAATCCGGGCCGAGCGGGGAATCCGGGGCGGGCGGTTCGTGGGCCGCCCGGCGCAAGAGCCGGGCGGCCCATCGTGGTCAGGCGGGGGCGGCGGTGGCCCGGAGGGCGGCGGGGAGTCCCTGGAGTGCCACGGGCCGGCGGAACCGGGCGATCGCGTACGTACCGACCGATGTGGACCAGGGCGCGGAGGTGGCCGGCCACGGTCCACCGTGGAGCATCGCGTCGCACACCGCGACGCCGGTCGGGACACCGTTCCAGATCACCCGGCCCGCCTTGCCGGTCAAGCCCGGCAGCAGACCGGCGGCGACGTCGTGGTCGGCGTCGGTGCCGATCAGCGTGGCGGTGAGGCTGCCCTCCAACCGGTCGACGACGTCGGCGTACTCGGCCACCGGCACCCGGCTGAACACCACGGCCGGGCCGAAGTGCTCGACCAGCAGGTCCCCGGTCAACGACTCCGGCGGCACCTCGACGGCGAACGGCCGCGCGCCGTCGCCCGGTTCGGCGGCCGTGACGACCGTGCCGTCGCGGCCCTCGACCTCGGTGAGCCATGCCCGGTGGGCGTCGGCCATCGCCTCGGTCAGCATCGCGTGCCCGGCGGGCACCGCCGCGACGGCGTGGGACAGTTCGGCGGCCAGCGCCGCGCCCGCGTCGGTGTCCGGCAGCACTATCAGTCCGGGCTTGGTGCACAACTGCCCGGCGGAACCGGTGACGGCCGCCGCCAGGGTGCCGGCCCATCCGGTGTCGGAGGCGGCGTCGGGCAGTACGAACACCGGGTTCAGCGAACCCATCTCCGCGTACACCGGGATGGGATCGGGCCGGGTGGCGGCGGCGTCCATGAGTGCCCGTCCGCCGGCGAGCGAACCGGTGAACCCGACCGCCTTGATCGCCGGATCGGTGACCAGCGCGATGGACGCCTCCGCCCCGCCTTCGACGAGACCGAAGCAGCCGTCGGGGAGGTGGGCGGTCATGATTCCGGCGATGAGCCGTGACGTCGCCGGTTGCGCCGGGTGTGCCTTGGCGACGACGGGGCATCCGGCGGCGAGTGCGGCGGCGGTGTCGCCTCCGGCCACCCCGAAGGCGAGTGGGAAGTTGGACGCGGCGAACACCGCGACCGGTCCCACCGGTACGGATGCCATCATGACGTCTCCGCCGCCGGGTGCCGCGCCGGGCGATTCGATGCCGGGCAGGTGGCGGCCGTCCGCGACGAAGTCGCCGAGCAGCCGCAACTGGTTGACGGTGCGGTCGAGTTCGCCGCGCAACCGGGTCTCGGTGAGTCCGGATTCGGCTTCCGCCGTGGCGACGACCTCGTCCCCGGCGGCGGCCAGGGCGGCGGCGCAGGCGTGCAGCAGGTCGCGTCGCCGGGCGGCGGGTGTCGCCGCGAATCCCGGTGCGGCGGCCGCCGCGCGGCCGGTGATCGTCTCCGTCATGCCAGTGCCTCCCTGATGTCGGTGAACCAGTCCTGCCGCCAGGCCGGGGCCAACCCCAGGTGGTAGAGGCTGAACCGGGTGGCGCCGGCGGCGGCGAGCCGCCGGACGTGGCCGGGCAGTGCGCTCCGGTCGGTCGGCGGCAGCACGGTGACGTAGGCGTCCACCGGTCTGCCGTGCGCGGCGGCTCCGGCCACGATAGCCGCGGCGGCCTCGGTGGTCGGCCACGCCGGGACCAGCAGGGCGTCCACGTCGGCGGCGGTGGTGTCGGTGATGCCGACGGACGGCCCGGTCGCCCACGGGTCGGGGTTGCCGTGGAGGGTGATCTCGGCCCCGGGTGCGGCCTCCCGCAGTGCGGTGAGTACGTCGCCGCGCAGCAGGTCGACGTTGCCGTGCCGGGTGGCGAGCACCGCCTCGGCGAGGTCGTCGTGGGGTGGTGCCGGTGTGCCGTGGGCCTCGCCCCGTACCGCGTCGCGCAGCGCGGCAACCACCCGCTCGGGGTCGTGGCCGTGCGTACGCCAGCCGGCGCGGCACGCGGCGCAGCAGCACACCGACAACCAGCGTTGCGCCGCCGGTGTCCACGCCCCGTCGGTCTTCTCGTGGTGCCCGAGGTGACCGATGCCGAGTTGCCCGCACGCCTCCACCGACACGGCCGTCACGGGACCGTCCCGGACGGCTTCGGCCGCCAGCAGTGCCGCGTAGTCCCGGACCTCGGCGTGGGCGGGGCACAGCGCGTACGGGTAGGGCTCGCCGAAACAGTTGACGACGGCGACGTCGGGGTGGGCCAGGCCGAGCCGGGTGTTGTGGGTGAGGACGATCCACGCGGCGACGGGGATCCCGGCGCCGGTGAGAACGTCGGCGGCCTCACCGAACCCGTCGGCCGTCTCCATCCATTGTGGTGCGATCGGGCGGAGGCGCCGGCCACTCCAGACCGACTCCCGGATCGGCCGGTACAGCGCGGCGTCGCGCGCGTCCACCAGCTGGTGTGCCGGGTGCAGCGGCGTGGCGGCCCGCGCCGAGTGGTACGAGGCCGCCAGGGTCACCGAGTCGACTCCGGCAGCCCGCACCCGGTCGGTGAATCCGGGGTCGCCCACGACGTCCCACGGGTAGGCGTGTCCGGCGAGGGTCACCATGCGGCGGTCCTCCTGGTGAAGTCCGGCACGAAGCCTCGCATGTAGCCGGTGTCGTCGCGTTCCCGGATCCCGCAGTCGAGGTAGTCGCGGTGCATGCGTTCCAGGGCGTCGGGGTCGAGCGTGACGCCGAGGCCCGGGGTGTCGGGCACGGTCACCGCGCCCTCGTGGAACCGCAACGGCTCGGCGACGACGTCCACTCCGGACTGCCAGGGCGTGTGGGTGTCCAGGGCGTAGCCGAGGTTCGGCGTGGCGGCGGCCAGCTGCACCATCGCGGCCAGGCTCACACCGAGGTGGCTGTTGGAGTGCATCGACACGCCCACCCCGAAGGTGCGGCAGATCTCCGCCAGCGCGGCGGAGGCGCGCAGGCCGCCCCAGTAGTGGTGGTCGGACAGCACGACACCGACCGCGCGTTTGGTGAACGCCTCGGCGATGTCGGCGAAGCCGATGACACACATGTTGGTGGCCAACGGCATCCCGGTGGCCGCCGCCACCTCGGCCATCCCGTCGATTCCGGGTGTCGGGTCCTCCAGGTACTCCAGCAGTCCTTCGGTGGCCTTCGCGACCCGGATCGCGGTGGCGGGGGTCCAGCCGCAGTTGGGGTCCAGCCGCAGCGGGTGGTCCGGGAAGGCGGCGCGCAGCGCCTTGATCGCCTCGACCTCCGCATCGGGCGCGAACACGCCGCCCTTGAGTTTGATCGACGTGAATCCGTAACGGTCGATCATCCTGCGCGCCTGCGCGACGACACCGTCCGGGTCCAGGGCCTCTCCCCACTCGTCGGGTTCGGCGCCGGGGTGGGCCGCCCACTTGTAGAACAGGTAGGCCGAGAACGGGACCCGGTCGCGCACCCTGCCGCCGAGCAGGTCGCTGACGGGCCGTCCGGTCGCCTGTCCCGCCACGTCGAGGCATCCGGACTCGAACGGCGAGACGACGCGCGCCAGGGTCTTCTCGGCGCTGGAGGGTCCGGTGAGGCCGTGCCGGTCGGGTTCGTCGACGACGCCGAGCGCCGCCGCGACCCTGGCGCGCAGGCCGTTGAGGTCCCAGACGTCCAGGCCGGTCAACGCGGTCGCCGCCCGCCGGACCAGGTCCAGGTGCGGCGCGTCGCCGTAGGTCTCGCCGAGTCCGACGAGACCGTCACCGGCGTCCACCTCCACGACGGTGCGCAGCGCCCACGGCTGGTGGACGCCCGCGACGTTGAGCAGCGGCGGGTCGGGGAACGCGATCGGTGTCACCCGGACCTCACGGATCGGGAGGCTCATGCGGTCACCGCCGTTCCCGACACCGCGGCCAGTGCCGCGCGGGCGTCGGCCAGGATCGCCGCCAGCCCGGCCACGTGTTCCTCGCGCGCCTCCACCAACGGGGGCCGGACCGGTCCCACCGGCCACCCGCCGAGCCGGGCGCCCGCCTTGACGAGGGCGACGGCGTATCCGGGGACCTGGGCGCGCAACGCCGCGAACGGCAGGTAGAACGACGTCAGCAGGGTCGACACCACCCGGTCGTCACCGGTGTCGAGCGCGCGGTGGAACGCGGTGGCGATGTCGGGCGCGAAGCACAGCACCGCCGATGAGTAGCTGGGAACACCGATCGCCCGGTACGCCTGGGCGGACAGTTCCGCCGTGGGCAGGCCGTTGAGGAAGCCGAACTCGGCGGCGCGGCGGTGTCCACTGTGCCTGACGGCGGTGACGATGCGCAGCATGGCGTCCACGTCGCCGCGACCGTCCTTGACGGCGACGACGTTGTCGAGGTCGAGCAGACTCACCGCGCTCGGCGGGTCGAGGACCGCGTTCGCGCGCTGGTAGACGGTGATCGGCAGCGGGCTCGTCTCGGCGACGTACCGCACGTGATCGACCACACCGGACGGTGTGGTCTCCACCAGGTAGGGCGGCAGCAGCAGGACGCCGTCGGCGCCGCATTCGGCGGCCAGTTCGGTGAAGCGCCGCGCCAACCGGGGTCCGCCCCCCGCGCCGGCGACCACCGGTACCCGGCCCTCCGCGACCCGGACGGCGGTGGTGACGACGTCGCGGTACTCGTCGACGGACAACGCCGTGAACTCGCCGGTGCCGCAGGCGACGAACAGGCTGTCGGGTCCCGCCGCCAGTTGCGCCGCCAGGTGCTCCCGGTAGACCTCCAGGTCCACGGTGTCGTCGGCGCCGAACGGCGTCAGCGGGAAGGACATCAAACCGTTTTGTCTCATTTGGATTCTCCGTTGTCGTGGGCGCGTCAGCCTTTGATCGCGCCCGAGGTGAGGCCCTTCATGAACTGGCGCTGCATCGCCAGGAACGCGATGACCGAGGGCAACAGCGCGAGCAGGGACGCCGCCAGCAGCACTCCGAGGCCCACCTCCGGGTCGGTGCGCAGGGTGCGGAGTGCCAGCGGCAGGGTGTACTGGCCGGCGTCGTCGGCGACCAGCAGCGGGAGCATGTACTGGTCCCAGATCATCACGAAGCCGAAGATGCCGATGACGCCCAGCGCGGGGCGGCACAGCGGCAGCACGACCGAGAAGAAGATGCGGAACTCCCCGGCGCCGTCGATCCGGGCCGCCTCCTCCAACTCGACCGGGATCTCCTTCATGAACTCGGTCATCACCAGGATCGAGAAGCCCCAGGCGGCGACGGGGATGATCATGCCGAGCAGCGTCCCGGTCAGGTCCACGCCGACGAGCGGGACGTCCGCGAGCACCAGTGACAACGGGATGGCGAGGATCTCCTCGGGCAGCATCATCGTCGACAGGATCAGCAGGAACACCAGCCGCATCCCCGGGAACCGCTTGCGCGCCAGCGCGTACGCCGCCGACAGGCTCACCAGGATCTGCAACAGCAGCCCGAACCCGACCACGAAGAACGAGTTCAACAGGTACCCCAGTACGCCGCGGTCGAACGCCCGGGCGAAGTTGTCCAATGTGATCTCGTCGGGGATCAGGGTCAGCTCGGTCGGCTTGGCGACGGGGGTGAAAGCGTTGACCAGCAGGGACAGCAGCGGCCCGGCGAACACCACCACGCACACCGCGTACACCAGCCAGCGGACGACCCGCATCACCGGCCCCTTCGCGGTGGTGAAACCCAGGGCGGTGTCGAAGCGTTCGGTACGGCTCATCGGGACGGCGCCTCCTTCCGGGGACGGTCGGCGCGGCGGCGGCGCGCCAGTTGCACCGCGAGGGTCAGGACGACCGTCGCCAGCAGCAGCATGATGGATCCGGCGGACGCCACACCCAGTTCGGACCGGTCGAGCCCGAGCTTGAACATCAGGGTCATGATCACCTCGGTGGAGCCGTTGGGTCCGCCGTCGGTGAGCAGGTAGATCTCGGTGAACACGCGCAGGCCCCGGATCGCGGCGAGAGTGAACAGGATCGCGAACACCGGTCGCAGCGCCGGGAAGGTCACGTGCCACAGTCGTTGCCGGATCGTGGCGCCGTCGACGGCGGCGGCCTCGTACAGGGTCCGGTCGACTCCGGCCAGACCGGCGAGGATGATCATCATGTCGTAGGGCGCGCCGCGCCAGATCCCCACCGACATCACCGACCACAGTGACGTGTCGGCCGAGTTGAAGAACTGCGACGGGCCGAGTCCCACCCATCCGATGAGGGAGTTGACCACCCCCGCCTCGCCCGGGTAGTACAGGACCCGCCAGACCTCGGCGATCACGGCGAGCGCCACGACCGTCGGCAGGAACACGGCGGTGCGGATGAACCACAGGTGACGTGCGCCGCCCTCCAGGAGCAGCGCGAGCACCATACCGACCACCATGGAGCCGCCGGTCTGTCCCACGGCGAGGACTACGGTGTGCCACACGGCGGGCAGGAAGTCGTCGCTGTCGAGCAGTGTCCGGTAGTTCTCCAGGCCGACCCAGAGGTTGCCGAGGTACGGCCGCACCTCGTGGAAGCTCATCTCGACGGCGCGCACCATCGGGATGAACTTGAACGCCAGGAAGATCAGCAGCGCGGGCGCCAGGAACACGGCGGCCACCAGCAGGTTGCGCAGCGCGTGGGGACCGAACCGGCGCCGGCGCCGCGCCGGACCCGGTGACGGCACGGGCTCGGCGTCCACCGGGCGGGCCGTCACCGGGTGACCGGTCGTCGTCATCAGCCGGTCGCCCCCTGCTTCTCCAGTTCCTCGGCCATCGTGGTGGCGAGGGCGCCGAGTTCGGTGGCGACGTCGACGCCGCAGTCGGCGAGGATGGTGTTGAAACTCTCGGCCGACGCCTGGAGCAGCGGTGTCCACTCCGGAACGGTCGGGACGTAGCGGCCGGACTCCCGGTACACCTCGTCGAAGATCCGCCAGCGTTCGTCGGTGCGGACGTCACCGATCGCCACCTCGGTGTTGACCGGCAACCGGACGATGTTGCCCGCGGTGTCACCCGCCATGCCGATGGTCTGTCCCGTCACCGACACCGCGAACTCGGCGAACCGCTCCTGCCCGGCCTCGTTGGCGGAACCCGCCATCAGGTACACGTTCTCACCCTCGGCGAGCACACTGGACGTTCCGCCGGGGCCGGCGGGCAGCGCGACGATCTCGTACTTGTCGGCGCCCAGGTTCTCGTCGAACCGGGACATCATGTAGGGGCCGGTGAAGTAGATGCCGGCGACACCGGACTCGAACAGCGGGTGCGCCTGGCTGGTCTCCAGGGTGACCGCGTCGGGTACGACCGTGCCGTCGCACATCGAGTCCTGGAACCACCGCAGCGCCGACACCGACGCCTCGGAGTCGATCGCGGGCGCCAGTCCGTCGCCGGAGGCGGTGACGAAGTCGCCGCCGGCCGACCACAGGAAGCTGGAGTAGTACCAGGCGGTGTAGCCGCGTTTGGTCGAACCGGGCACCACGTATCCGTAGGTGTCGTCCTCGCCGTTGCCGTCGGGGTCCTCGGTGGTGAAGTCCTCGGCGAGCGCCTGGAGTTCGTCCCAGTCGGTGGGGATCTCGGCTCCCACGGCCTCACGCCAGTCCTTGCGGACGAACAGCGCGAACGACTGCGCCGAGAACGGGACGGCGTAGGTCTTGCCGTCGTAGGTGCGGGTGGCGTCCCAGGAGCGGGGGGTCAGGGTGTCGCCGCCCTCGATGTCGGCGGGGTCGATCTCGCGGACGATGCCCTGTCCGGCCATCGTGCTGAGCTGGGCGGTGTCGTTGATGACGATGTCGGGCAGGTCCTGTTGGGAGGCGGCCTGCTGGAGTTTGGTCTCGAAGTCCTCGAAGATGGCGGTGACCTCGGTGGGGATGCCGGTCTCCTCGGTGAAGGCGGCGGCGAGGTCTCGGGCGGTCTGGGCGGTGGGCGAGTCCGGGGGTTTGCGGATCCAGATGTCGAGCGCGGCGTTGGGGTCCTGTTCGGCTTCCACGGGTCCGCCGCCGCATGCCGCGGTCGCACCGATGAGAACCGCCGCCAACGCCGTCGTCACGAACCGGGTCCGGGGGCGACCACGGAACATATCGTAACTCCTGTCTACATATGAAGACGATGTCTTACCATGTGACTCGTATGCAACGGGAGGTTAACATTCAGGTTGATGGCGGTCAATACATCTGTGCGAGGATCTTCCGAGATGCGAGCCGGACGAGAACACCGTCCGCACAACGACTCCCGACTCAACGAAGGAAACGATCGACATGGCGACCGACAAGAGGTCCGTCTCCCGGCGCGGCGAGACCGAGGGCTCACCGGTGAAGTCGGCCGAACGCACCGTGCGGATCCTGGAGACCCTGGCCGCCTCCACCGACCGCCTGACCCTGTCGCGGCTCCAGGAACTCACCGGCTACCCGCGTTCCAGCCTCCACGCGCTGGTGCGGACGCTGCGCGATCTGAAGTGGATCGAGGCCGACGACTCGGGATCGGCGTTCGGGGTCGGCCCCCACGCGCTGCTGTCGGGCACCTCGTACCTCGACCGTGACCCCGCCCTACCCTTCGCGCACGAGACCCTGGAGGACCTGCGCGCCGAGCTCGGTTACACCATCCACTACGCGCGGCGCGACGACGCGCACGTCCTGTACCTCGCCAGCCGGGAGTCACGGGACAGCGTGCGGATCGTGTCCCGGGTCGGGCGGCGGTTGCCCGCCCACCTCACCGCCCTCGGGCAGGCGTTGTTGGCCCAGCTCACCGAGTCCGAGGTCGCGCAGATCCTTCCCGGCGAACTCGAGTCCTACACGGCCGCCACCATCACCGACCACGACGCGCTGCACGCCGAGCTGGAACAGGTGCGCGTCCGCGGCTGGGCGGCCGAACGGGAACAGGGCACGGCGGGGGTGGCCTGTGTCGCGGCGACCGTCGACTACCGGATACCCGCGACCGACGCCATCAGCTGCTCGATGCCGATCCAGCTCGCCGCACCCGACGAACTCGACCGGGTGGGGCGGGTCCTGACGACCCACACCCACCGTTTGGCCGCGACGCTGCGCCGCCACGGCATCCGCTGACCGGCCGCCCGTGACGGGTCAGGTCATGGGCAGTCCGAGTTCCACCTCGCACCAGCCGCCGCCGGCCCGGTTCAGCTCCGGGTCGGCGAGGAAGTCGGGTTCCCCGCCGGTGATCAGTTCACCGGCGAACGCCTCGGCGTCGTCCTTCGGGTCGTAACCGATGGCCTCGCCCTCCGCGAGGGAGAACCAGCGCCGGGTGTTGCGGCTGATCCCCCATATCAGGCGGAATCCCGGTGCGTCGGTGGCGATGCACGCCTCCATCAGCCGGGCGCCGTCGTCGGGCGACAGCCACGTGGCGAGGCCCCGCACGCCCGGCGGCGTCTCGAACCACGATCCGATCCTGACCGCGATCACCGCGAGACCGTAGCGGTCGGCGAACAACCGTCCGGCGGCCTCGATGCCGACCTTGGACAGTCCGTAGAGGGTGTCGGGGCGCGGCGACGCGTCGGCGGGGAGACCGCCCTCCGGCACCTCGTCACGGGAGTGGAAGCCCACCGCGTGGTTGGAGGAGGCCAGGACGACCTTCCCGACCCCGGCGCGCCGGGCGGCCTCCAACACCGTGTAGGTGCCCGCGACGTTGAGTTCCAGGACGTCGTCGATGGTGTTCTCACGGCTCTGACCGCCGAGGTGGATGATCGCGTCCACGTCGTGGCAGGCGGCGGTCATCGCGTCGAGGTCGTTGACCGAACCGGTGACCCCCTCCTCGCCGGGGCCGGGGGTCGTCTCCACGACGTCGAGCAGCCGTAGGACGCGGCCGGGCCGGGCGAGCCGGGGACGCAACAGGGTGCCGACGCCGCCCGCCGCACCGGTGATGAGAATGCGCTGCATGTGGGACTCCTGACGTGATGATGGTGTGGGCGCCGGTCTCGCCCGAGCGGTCGGGGTGCGTGGGCGCGGCGGCCTCCGGTCGGCGCCACCCTATCGCATCGCCCCGGTGATGGACTCGAACCGAGGTGCGGGACACCGTCCACATGCGTGATCGAGATATCCACGCATGTGGACGGCAATCCATATTCCGTTACGTATTGACATATGCGGAACTGTCTCTTAACTTGACGATCAGACCCCGCCCCGTCATCCCCTCCTCACCCGCCGGCCGGTCGGGCACGCGGCGGCGAGCAGCGGCACGGCGGGGCACCGGAACCCCGTGAAGGAGTCACCATGTCACCTCACCCACCACCCCCGAACCCGATACCGCGACCGGGCCGCGTCCCGTCACCGGCACCGCGCGGAAGGCGGCGCGGCGCCCGGCGGGCGGTCGCCGCCGGGCTGGTCCTGGCGGCCGTCTCGACCGTCCTCGCACCGGGCACCGCCCACGCCGCCGGACCGGTACTGACCGCCGAGATCGTGCAGACCTCGACGTGGAGCACCGGCTACAGCGCCGACGTCGTCATCACCAACACCGGCGACACCGAGAGCACCGACTGGACCGTCGAGTTCGACCTCCCCACCGGAACGGAGCTCACCAACTCCTGGAGTGCCGTACACACCGCCTCCGGCAACCACCACGTCTTCGGCAACGTCTCCTACAACGGCGACATCGCCCCGGGTGAGTCCGAGGACTTCGGGTTCAGCGTCCGCGGCCTGGCACTCCCGGCCGACTGCACGATCGACGGCGCCGACTGCGGCGGCGGCGGCGAACCCGACACCCAGGCGCCCGGAGTCCCCGGTGGCCTGAAGGTGGTGTCGGTGACCGGCAACAGCGTCACACTGGGATGGGACACCGCGACCGACGACACCGGCGTCACCGGATACCGGGTGTCGCGCGACGGGACCGTCGCCGAGACCACCCCCGCGACCTCGGCCACCGTCACCGGCCTGTCGCCGGAGACTGCCTACACGTTCACCGTCGCCGCCTTCGACGCGGCCGGGAACGTGTCCTCGCCCAGTGCGCCGGTCACGGCCACGACGCTGCCCGACAGCGGCGACGGTGAGGTGATCGACGTGGACACCGCCGCCGAACTGACCGCCGCCCTGACGGCGGTCGGCCCCGGTGACACCATCCGGCTCGCCGCCGGTGAGTACCACGGCGACTTCGCCGCGAACGTCGCCGGGACCGCGTCCCAGCCGATCACGCTCACCGGACCGGCCGACGCCGTCCTGGTCAACGACGGCCCGTCCGGGTCGGCACCGTCCTGTCCGGAACCGACCGCCGGCTGGGACCCCGGGTACGGACTCTGGCTGTACGACTCCCCCCACTGGAACCTCACCGGCTTCACCGTCGCCGACTCCAAGAAGGGGATCGTCATCGACGCCTCCCACCACGTCACCGTCGACGGCGTGTACGTCCACCACGTCGAGGAGGAGGCCGTCCACTTCCGCAACACCTCCCCCGACGGCGTGATCCGCGATTCCCGCATCACCCACACCGGGCTGGTGAAGCCGCAGTACGGCGAGGGCGTCTACATCGGATCCGCGAACTCGAACTGGGACTGCTACGGCAACACCGGAGGCGCCGACCGTTCCGACCGGGTACAGGTCGTCGGCAACGTGATCGGGCCGTGGGTGACCGCCGAGCTCATCGACGTCAAGGAGGGCACCTTCGACGGTGTCATCCGGGACAACACCTTCCACGGTCAGGGCATCGCCGGACAGAACTCCGCCGACTCCTGGGTGGACGTGAAGGGGATCGACTACCTGATCGAGGGCAACACGGGCGACTTCGAGTCGCCCGGGGTCTTCGCGCACGGCTACGAGACGCACAACCCCAGCACCAGCCCGTCGTTCCAGAACGGCTGCGGCAACGTGTGGCGGGACAACGTGTCCGACCTCGGCGGTGTCGGTGGCTGGGCGATCAACGTGACCTCGACGTCGAAGTGCTCCGGCAACCTCAACGTCGTGTACGCCTCCAACACCGTCTCCGGCGCCACGCAGGGGCTCACCAACATCACGGTGACGCAGTAGGCATCCGGGCGGGCGGCGGATCAGCGGCGGAGCGAACCGAGCAGGGTCTCCAACGCGGCCACCACCTCGTCCGGGTCTCCGGACCCCTCCGGTTCGGCCAGCCACAGCGCGGCCTCGTTCATGGCACCGGAAAGCAGGCGCGTCAACGGTTCCACCGGCCGCCGGGTGACGACCCCGGCGGCCATCAGCTCCTCCAGCGCCTCGGCGAGGTGCCGCGCCGAGGCCGCCTCGTCCAACCGGCGCCACTCCCGCCACCCCAGGACCGAGGGACCGTCCACCAGCATGATCCGCCGCACTCGCGGGTCGTCGCCCGCCGCCAGGAACTCCCGGCACCCCGTGAGCAGCCGCCGCCACGGGTCGGGCTCCGCGTCGGCCGCGGCGGCCACCCGGTCACCGACCTGCTGCTGCACGGACTCCACGACGGCGGTGAAAAGGCCGGTCTTGCTGCCGAAGTGGTGGTAGACGGCGCCCTTGGTGACTCCCGCGGCGGCGGCGATGTCGGCCAGTCCGACGGCGGCGTAACCATGGCGGCCGAACAGTTCGGTGGCGTGGGCGAGCAGTGCCCGCACGGTGGCGGCACGCTGTTCGGCCTTGGTGCGGACGGGCATGGCACTCCTTCGCTGGTCGATGACGCGTACCCATGGTATGTTTCCACTTCACATACCGACGGTACGTATGTTTCTGGAGGACTCATGCAGCTCGGCAGCTTCTACCCCGTCATCGCCGCCGAACGGATCGGCGAGGCCGTGGCGTTCTACACCACCCACTTCGGCTTCGAGATCACGTTCCAGGCCGACTGGTACGTCAGCCTGCGGCATCCCGCACCACCCCACTACGAACTGGCACTGCTCGACCCGACGCACCCCACCATCCCCGCCGGGCACCGCGAGCCGGTGCGCGGACTGCTGCTGAACTTCGAGGTGTCCGACGTGGACGCGGAGTACCGGCGACTGGTGACCGGGGCGGGACTCACACCGGTACTGGACATCCGCAGCGAGGCGTTCGGCCAACGGCACTTCATCGTCGCCGACCCCAACGGCGTCCTCGTCGACGTCATCACCGAGATCCCGCCCACCGGCGAATACGCCGACGCCTACACCGCCCCCGCCACCTGACGGCACCGCTTCGTCGTCGATCCCCTTGCGCTACACCGGTTATGGCGGTTGCCGGCACAGCGGCCATTCGGGACACTGGTACCGGACGAAGGAGGTCGGCGATGACGTGGCGGATGCCGGGACGGTCGTGGATCGCGGTTGCGGCGCTGATATCGGTGTCCGGGTGCGCCACCGGCGGGACGGACGGCTCCGCCTCGGACGACGCCGCGTCCACTCCGGCCGATGCGGTGTCCTCGTCGCCGCCGGCCCCGGTGACCCTGGAGTCCATCGCCGCCGACTGCCCCACCCCGGTGGCACAGAGCCAGGCGGCACCCTACGAGGGGGACGCGCCACACCCGTACGTGGTCGGTGACCTCGGCGGCCCGTCGTACTCGGGCGTTCCCGGCCTGGCGACGAGCGTCGCGGAGTTGCAACTGGTCGTGTGCATCACCGATCGTTCGCTCGACGAGGTCGTCGGCCAGTGCGAATACAGTGGTGACATCACCGTCGACTACGTGGCGGTGGAGGTCGGCGTCTCGATCCACGTCGCCCGGACCGCACGGGAGGTCGCCGACGCGGAGGTCGTCGGCAGGGAGTACGACTGCCCCACCGTGGCGTACGGGGTGTCGGACGGCGACCGCGAGGACGCGTCCGTCGACGCCGCCGACGTGGAGGCCGTCATCGCCGAGTACGTCAACGGCCCGGCGTGACGGACCGCCCGGGACGACACACATCCCTGGGATTTCTCAAGTCGGTGCGCCGCAGGGCGACGGGACCACCCGGAGGACGCCGGGTCGGCCGGCACCGGACCCCGGTCATCGCCGGGGAACTCTGAAGGCGGCACGACGGCTCATCCGTGGTGCGTGTAGAGCGTGACCTGGACGGTGCCGTCGCGGTGGTGGGGCGGGATGGGCACGCGCACCGTGGCGGTCAGTCCGGGGGCGGCCAGTTCGACGACCCGGTCGGTGTGGTCGTGGCCGATCCGGACCACCTCGATGCGGTGGTACTTCGGCAGTGGCCGCGCCAGTTCGGCGCACCGCGCGATGACCGCGTACTTGGCGGTCATGATGTGGTCCTCCGCGTTACGGGGTGCCGCGATCCGGCGAAGCCGCCACGGCCTGCGGCGCACGGCCGCCTTGAGCAGTTCGAAGGAGACCTGGCCGATGACGCCGGTGACCGCGGCGGCGGCGATGAACTCGAACGCCCCGGTGGGCAGCGAGCCGGGAGGATACGTACGGTCCGGCGAGGGCGGGCCGGGGAACGTGGGCGACGGCGGGCCCGGGTCGGCGAGCCGATGCACCGGATCGGGCGACACCGGATCGGCGCCGGTGATCGACGGGTCGTCCATTCGTCCATCTTATGGTCCTCCGGCCATGATCCACACAGCTGAGTGGAGTGAGCCGTCACCGAGACCATAGACATTGACAGACATGGATGCACTCGATACAGTGCCGGAAACGGAGACTTACTGACCAGAAGGTAAGTCGATCCGCTACCGGCAGAGGAAACGACATGTTCACCCGACCTCGACGTGCCTTCGCCCGGCTGGTGGCCGGCCTGCTCGCCGCCACCGGACTGGCCTTCATCCCACCCGCCACCGCCCACGGCGACCCGCCCACCACACACGACGCCTCCACCATGCTCGGACCCGTGACCTTCTCCGACGACTTCGACGGCCCCGCCGGAACCCGACCCGACCCGGCCAAGTGGCGCTACGACATCGGCGGAGGCGGCTGGGGCAACAACGAACTGCAGTACTACACCGACCGCGCCGACAACGCCTCCCTCGACGGCACCGGCAACCTCGTCATCACCGCCCGCAGGAACAACCCGTCCGACTTCGGTTGCTGGTACGGCACCTGCGAGTACACCTCCGCGCGCCTGTTGACCTCGCAGACCTTCACCCAGGCGTACGGCCGGTTCGAGGCACGCATGAAACTGCCGCGCGGCCAGGGGATCTGGCCCGCGTTCTGGATGCTCGGCAACGACATCGGCGACGTCGGCTGGCCGCAGAGCGGCGAGATCGACATCATGGAGAACATCGGCCGGGAACCGAGCACCGTCCACGGCACCCTGCACGGCCCCGGCTACTCGGGCGGGAACGCCAGCGGCGGCAGCTACACCCTGCCGGACGGCCGGCAGTTCGCGGACGGGTTCCACACCTTCACCGTCGACTGGTCCCCCAACCTGATCCGCTGGTACGTCGACGGGATCCAGTACTCGCAGAAGACGCCCGCCGACGTGACCGGCGAATGGGTGTTCGACCACCCGTTCTTCATGATCATGAACGTGGCGGTCGGCGGCAACTGGCCCGGATCACCCGACGGGTCCACGCAGTTCCCGCAGACCCTCGTCGTCGACTACGTCCGGGTCAACGCCCACGACGGAGGCGGCGGCGGTGAGACCGGCAGGTTCGCCGGACTCCACGGACTGTGCCTGGACGTGGCGGGCGCCGGAACCGCCGACGGCACCACCGTGCAGGTGGCCCACTGTTCCTCGAACCCGGCTCAGCAGTGGACCGCCCCGGGTGACGGCACCCTGCGCGCCCTCGGCAAGTGCCTCGACGTGTCCGGCGGCTCCACGGCCGACGGCGCCCGGGTGCAGTTGTGGACCTGCAACGGCACCGGCGCGCAACAGTGGGTCCACACCGGTGCGGGCGACCTCGTGAACCCGCAGGCGGACAAGTGCCTCGACGTCACCGGTTGGGGCGGCGACGGCACCCCCGTCCAGTTGTGGACCTGCAACGGCGGCGCCAACCAGAAGTGGCACCGCGCCTGACCCCGACACGGCGGCGGCCCGGGAGGTTACCTCCCGGGCCGCCGCCGTGCGACGGATCAGTAGTAGAAGTTCGAACCACCGCCGCGGTTGCGTTTCTTCTTCTTTCCCTTCCCACCGAGCTGCTTGCCGGGCTTCTTGCCCTTCCCGCCGAGCTGCTTGCCGGGATGGGGCAACGGATTGCCCCACAGCGACGCGATCCAGTGGGCGTGACCGGCCATGTCGGCGGCGCTGGCCGGTGCCAGTCTCGGGCGCATCAGCATCTCGAACGCCCGTCGCTGCGCCGCCGTCAACGCGCCCTGCGCCTCCAACAGCTGCTTCTGCAACCGCAGGATCGCGCGGGCCTGGCCGTACCCCTGCGGGTCCCGCCACATCGTCCAGATCTTGCGCCACATCGACATGCCCTCGATGTCGGGCAGGTTGGGTCGCGCGGCCCTGACGAGGTTGTCCATCCGGGTGCTCAACCGCTGGACCAGGCCCGCGTTCTGATGCAGGGCGGTCCGGACTCCGTTGGACAACCGCCCGTTCGTGATGACCGGGCGTACCGCCGCGGTCGCGGCACGGACGCCGTTGACGCCGGTCCGCAACGCCGCCGCACCCGGGATCAACCCGAGCGCCGACCACGCCGCGTTCCTGCCGTTGCCGCTGGAGTAGTGGCCGATGACCGACACCGCCGAGGCGGCCACCGCCGCACCACCCACCACGGCCGCCAGCGGCTGGGCTCCGGGGATGAACGCCAGGCCGAGCGCGATACCGCCGAGCACCGCGCCGGTCGTGTCGGCGTAGGAGGCGATGTTCCCCCAGGTCCGCCGGGAGAAGAACTCGCCGTCGGGGTCGGAGAACGTGACGGGGCTGTTGTTGGCGTAGGCGTAGGCGTGCATGCGTTGCGGGTCCTCGTAGTCGACCTTCGGGTCGACCGAGACGAACCGGCCGAGCATCGCGTCGTACTGCCGGGCGCCCATCTGTGACAGTCCGGTGGGATCGGTGACGCTGCCGACGAAGCCCCGCTGACCGAGGAACCGCTGCGCCTCGCCGCGCACCAGGCCGTAGGGATCCTGTCGCCGGACGGTGGAGACCATCGTCTCGGCGTTCACCTCCCACTGCGTGGTGCCCTGGTGGTCGGCTCCCAGCCAGACGAGTTCACCGGCGGTGCGGGACGCCACGGTCGTCTCGCCGTGGTCGTAGTAGCGCACCGCGCCGACCCGGTCCTCGGGCGCGTGGTAGGTGAGTTCGTGTCCGTTGAGGAACAGGGTCGCGGAGCCGTCGGCGTCCACTCTGGCCAGTCGGTCGCCGCCGGCGCTGTAGTACATCCGGGTGGTGCCCCCGGCGTCCTCGATCCGTTCCAGGTCGCCGCGGACGTCCCACACCAGTTCCTGCCGGGCGCCGCCGACCTCGCGCACCGTCGTGTTGCCGGAGGCGTCGTACTCGAAGCGGTCGGTGCGGTCGGGGTGGTCCACCGCGTCGAGCCGGTGCCCCTCGCCGTACCGGTATGCGATCTCGGTCCGGTCGGTCCCGGTGCCGAAGGCGTAGCCGGTGCGGTTCCCGGCGGCGTCGAGGGTGTAGGTGTTCCAGTAGGCGTTCACGCCGCCGACGTCGGAGGCCACCGGGTCCGTGGCGCAGCCGGTCCGCTGCTGCGTCCACGCCTCGGTGAGTCTCCGCAGGTGGTCGTACCGGAAGCACTGGATGTCGGCGGCGCCCGGCTGGTCGGCCGGGATGTCGGCGATGGAGGTGATGTTGCCGGCGGGGTCGTAGCCGTACGTCACGGTGGACACGTTCGTCACCGACGCGTCGCGGTCGAAGGCGGCGGCCTCGACGCGCCGGGTGCCCTCCTGGTAGCGGTAGGTGTGGTACGCCTGCGGACCGGTGCCGGTGCCGAGCGCGCGTTGCAGCAGTTCCCCGTACGGACCGTACGTCGATCCGTCCACATAGGCGGTCGTCTTCCCGGAGGGCGACATGGTGCCGACCACCCGGGTCGGATTGCCGACGGCGTCGTACTCGTAGCCGATGACCTCGCGTTCCAGTCCGCCGAGCGCGGGCAGTCCCTGACGGTGCACGCTCCCGTCGGGGTGGTAGGTGGTGGTCGCCGGGTAGGTTCCGGCGAGTTCCTCCAGTCCCGGTAGCGCGGGCACCGAGGCGCTGGTCCGTGTCGCGCGATAGCCGTGGTCGTACCGGTCGTATCGCTGGACGATCGGCATCCCCTCGACCCAGGACGTGGACGTGGCGAGCTGCCCCAGTGCCGGACTCCCGTCTGGCAGCTTCGCGGTGTCGTACTCCATGGTGGCCAGCAGGGTGTCGCCGTGACGGCGCGCGGTCTCGCGGCCGAGCGGGTCGTACTCGGTCCTGACGGTGACGCCTCGGGCGTCGGTGACCGCGATCTCGTTGCCCTCGTGGTCGTACTCGGTCGTGGTCGTCCCGCCGTCGGGGTCGACGGTGGTGACCATCCGGCCGCGCAGGTCGTACGAGAACCGCCAGGTCTCGCCGGTCGGTCCGGTCACGCTCGCCCGTTCGCCGTTGGGGTGCCACGTGTAGGTGGTGGCGTCGTAGTCGCCGTCGGGTGTCGGGCCGTGATGCTGACGCAGCTCGACGAGTTGGTCGCGGGCGTCGGTGAGGCGGGTGACGGCGGTCTCGCCCTCCCTCGGCGTGACGGCGACCCGCCACAGGTCGTCGTGGCCGCCGTACTCCATGGTGGTGCGCCACCGCTCGGTGCCGCCGGACCACCACGCCTCCACCGTGATGCGTCCCAGCGCGTCGTAGGTGTTGACGGTGCGGGAGTGGTCCTCGCCGATGGGAACCGTGACCAGGGAGGTGTCCGGGACCGCCGTGTGGTGGTTCGGACCCGACCGGTACGCCTCCTGGCCCCGGTCGTCGTAGCCGGTCTCCTCCAGGAGCCGGCCTCCGGTGGCGCTGTCCTTCTGGGTCTGCCGGGGCCGGTACAGGCCGTCCATCAACTCCACCGTGGTGGTGTAGCCGCCGTTCGGCGCCAGCACCTCCGAGGTGACGGCGATGGGCCCGTCGTCGCGGAGCAGGTACGCGAACCTCATGTGGGGCGCGTCGGTGGCCGGGTCCCGGTTCTCCTTCCACACCCCGGTGAGCCGGCCGAACGGGTCGTAGGTCAACTGGACCGCGACGCCGTTGGCGTCGACCTCCTTGCGGGTGTGGTCCCACTGGGCGTGCCGGTAGGTGGTCGTGGTGTGCCCGAGTGGGTCGGTGACCACCGAGTGGTCCACCGGACCCGGGCCCGCCGGCACGTACGTGGTCGTGGTGACCTCGCCGAGCGCGTCGGTCTCGGTGGTGACCCGCCCCAGGGCGTCGTAGCCGGTCTCCGACACCGTGACGTACACGGGTACTCCGCCGGACCAGTCAGTGATCTCGTCCTTCCTGGTCACCATGCCACGGGTCGGAGGTGTCCCCGGATCGGTCGCGCCGTCGTAGAAGAGACGTGAACCGGAGACCAGATCCTCGGGCAGCACCGGCGTCGTGGCGCAGTCCACCGACACGGTCTGCTGCCGCGCGGCCATGCCCCGCAGCCAGTGCGACTCGCTGCCGGTGTACCAGACGCGGGTGCAGGTCTCGTCGCCCGTCACCGCCAAATCGCCCAGGTTCTCGACGGAGACCGGGTTGCCCTCCTCGTCGTACTCGGTGTACTCGGCCGTCCGGCGCCAGGAGTCCGCCGCCAGCCGCGACGACGACACCGACGCGGATTCGGCGGCCAGCCACGCCCGGTGGGTCTGCCCGTCGACGTCGCGTGACGCCGTCTGGCGGTACCAGTACCGGGTGACCTCGGAGGTGAACACCTCGTCGCCGTCGAGGACGAGCGTCTCCAGCACCCGGCCCGCCAGTGCCTCGTGGTCCACGGCGGTGTCCCCCCGGGAGTCGGTCACCTCCACGGACCTGGTGCCGCCGCCGGGGAGGTGCTGTCCGTGCATGCCGCGGTGGTATCGCTCCTCGGTGATCAACGGGGTGCCCTGGTCGGGGTCGCCGACCTCGGTGGTGACCCGTGGATAGCCCCGCCAGATCCCGTAGGTGCGGTGCTTCCGTTCGGTGAACTCGCCGTCGTCGTACGCCCACAACTGCGTGGTGCCCCCGCCGTCGAGGTGGTAGCGGTACCGGGTGGTGACCGGCGGCGATCCACCGGTGTTGTCGATCTCGGTGACCGAGGTGACCACGTACTTGTGGAACCAGCCCATCGACTCGGTCTCGTGGTTGTCGGGCGTCCACCAGACGGGGTGGCAGCGCGTCGCGTTGTCCTCCGGCTTGTCCGGTGTGGCACCGGAACGGCACTCGGGCGCCGAGTAGGTGATGTGGACGTCGGCCCCCGACTCGGTGCGTATGTTGCCGATCCGGAACCGGTGCAACGGGTCGATGCCGTCGAGCCCGTCCACGCGGTTGTCCATGCCGACCGGTGTGAACACGATCGGCGGCATCGACTCGTCGCCGCCCACGTGACCGGAACGCACCACCGACTTCAGCCACAGCACGGGAGTGGTGCCGTCGCCCGGTTTCCGGGACTCGTGTGTGAGCCGCCAGGAGTCCACCTTGGTGAACTCCTCGCCCTCGCGGACGTAGGTCGCGATCTCGGCCAGGCGCTTCTGGGTGAAGAACATCGGCGTCTTCGTCCACGTGCAGGGCGCCTTGACGCACACCCCGTCCCACGGCACGTCGGGCCAGTTCTCGGCCTTGGGCTTCGTCTTCGCGTCGTCCTCCCAGCAGGGGTCCTCGAAGCACCGGTCGGCTGCGGTGAAGTCGACTCGGGCGGTCGCGGCCGTACCGGGCGCCGAGGAGTGCAGGCCGTAGTCGATGTGGTCGAGGTGGCCGCCCCGGGTGTAGGCGACCCGCCTGTCGGCGTCACCTGCGGCTCCGTAGTGACCGGTCTCGGTCTCATACCGGTAGTGGACGGTGTTGCCGGAGGTGTCGACCACCTTGTCGAGCATCCACCGCCACGCCTGGGTGCACGAGGAGTCCTTGAAGGCCCGGGAGTGGCAGGGTTCGCCCGGGTGGTTGCCGAACACCGGCACGGTCCAGGTGGAGCGGGCGCGTTCGGGTTCGGCGCCGAAGTAGTACCGGGTGCCGTCGGTCGTGGTGATCAGCCAGTACTCACCGTCGGCGTCGTGGCCGTCGAGCGCGTCGTCGCGGAGCCTTTCGACCCGCCAGTTGTTGTCGGTGCGCCATTCGCCGGTCTCGTCGTCCTTCAGCAGCGGCAGGTGGTCGCCGTTGAGGGAGACGGTGGCGTTGTCGGAGTACCAGCACTGGTCGTAGGTCTTGTTCGTGGCGTTGTTCGGCGTGTCGCCGTCGCGGACGGCCCGGTCGTCGGCGCACGTCTTGTAGCCGCGTTCGATGTAGTCGGAGGAGACGTGCCACCCGTCGCCGGCCCAGCCGGCCTGGTTGTTGGCGCCGGAGGTGCGGCCGTCGATGTTCTGCGACGAGTACGCCAGGTTCACGGTCGGCAACGGTCCCTCGGCGGGCGGTAGGGTCACCTCGAAGTCGTACGAGAATCCGCCGGAGTTGCCTCCCGCGGTCCAGTCGCCGGTCGGTTCCAGGTCGGTGGCCTTGTAGTCGCCCGACTCGGACTCCTCGTCGGCGGTCAGGCCGAACACCGAACCGTTCTCCGACAACGGGACCGTGGCCGACACCGTGGACTCGACGACCCGGTTGTCACCCGGGAGCGGTTCCCCGCCGCGGCACTCGGGCAGTTCCGGTGTGGACACCGCGCATTCGGGCAGCTCCACCAGGCGCAGCCGGCCCGCCCAGCCTCCGCCGTAGAGTTCCGCGAACGCCGAGTAGTCCACGGTCAGGGTGACGTCTCCGGACCCGTCCATCGCCTCGGCGGTGAACAGCGGGCCGGTCAGTCCCAGTCGCGCGGAGTCGTCGCGGGTCTTGACGTCCACGGCGACGGCCGAGGGGGCGTCACCGTCCGCCGCGGCGGCCCGCACCGGGACCCCGGCGACCGGCTCACCGTCCACCGTGATCACGGAGCGGCCGGGCGCCGGCCACTCGGTGCGGGTGGCGCCGTTCCATACCAGGCCCTCGCCCTCGGGGGGCTCGGGGACGTCCACCCGGACGTCCTCCACCGGCACCGGGTCCTCGGCGGTCACCGACGGGCGTCCGTCGGGTGTCGTCACGAAGTGGGCGACGGTCAGCAGTGTGGCGGCCACGACGGCGGCCAACGGGACCGCGACGGCCTTGCGGCGGAAGCGGGGGCGGCGCGGATCGGGCAGGTCGGTCGGCGGGGTGTCGTCACTCATGGGGCTACCTCTGTTTCCACCGTTGGTACCGGTCAGGCGACCGCGAGGTCACGGATGCGATCGGGGTGGACGACACCGCGCCACACCCTGACGTCGTCTACGGCACCGACGAACAGGTCCCACACGCCGCCGGTCGCGTCACCGCGGGCGGCCAGCAGGAGTGGCCCGTCGCCGGTCCAGGTCGTCGCGGGGGCGGGGGCCTCGGCCTGCGGCACCCCGTCCACGTGGAGTCGCAGGGTCCCGGCGGCCCGGTCGTACACCGCCGTGAGGTGGACCCAGGAACCGACGGCGGCGGGCGCGTCGGAGACGGCCTCGTGCCACACCGGGGCCGACGCCGGCCCGGACGGCATGGCGAACACCCAGCGGCCGGAACCGGCGTCGAACCTCAGGACGAAGGCGGCGTCGGACTGCGAGACCTGCGACAGGACGGTGCGGTCGGCGGAGGCGTCGTCCAGTCGCACCCAGGCCGCGACGGTGAACGAGTCGGCGGGGTCGGCCACCGCCTGGTCGGTCGCGGCGTAGCCGGTGCCGTCGGTGCGCAGGCCCAGGGCGGAGCCCGGCCAGCCGACCCGGTCCTCGACCCACTCGTAGTCCCCGTGGAGGTTCAGGTCCGAGCCGCCTCGCGAGTCGGTGCCGTCGCCCTCGAGCGCCCACATGGACAGTTCCTTCACCGAGGGGTTGCCGCCGTGGACGCCCGCGATCTGCGCGTCGTCGGCGGCGCCCCGCCAGGCGTGCAGTGACGCGACCGCGCCCGGCCATGCCATGTCCCCAGTGGACGCGGCGCAGCCCAGCCGCAGTGGCCCGGTGCCCTGGAAGGGCCGGTCCACCGGGGTGTCGGTGGTGCGGACGCCGTCGACGTACCAGGTGACGGTGCCCTCGGCGTCGTCGTACACGACCGCCAGGTGCACCCACTCCCCGGTGAGGGCGGGACCACCGGCGACGGTCCGGGTCACGGCCGCCGTGGAGTCCTCCGAGTGCAGCCACAACGCCCAGGACCCGGTCTCGGCGTCGTAGCCGAGCGCCACCGGCGACACCTGCCGGCCGTCCTGGCCGAGCAGGACCGCGTCACCGGTCGAGGCGTCGAGTCGGGTCCAGGCCGCCACGGTGAAGGAGTCGTCGGTGCGCAGGACCGGTCCGGCCGTGGTGGCGCAGCCGTCGCCGGGCCGCCAGGCGTCGTCGTCGCGGCCGGTGAAGCCCTCGACGTGGTCGCCGCCCGCCGGGAGGGTGAAGTCGTTGCCGTGCCGTCCGGCGTCGGATCCGGCGGCGACCACGTCGAGGGACCAGGACCCGAGGTGGCCCACCGGGAGGTCGTCGGCGGTCGCCCGTACCCCCGCCGGTGGCATGAGCCCGTTCCAGGCACTCACCGAGTCCACGGCGCCGTGCAGGTGGTTCCAGGCGAGGCCGTGGTCGAGTCCGCCCGCGCAGCCGGTGGCCAGCGGCCCGGTGGCCCGCCACGGGTCGAACGGGAGGGCGGCGTCGGCGACCGGCTCGCCGTCGACGTGGAGCCGGATCATGTCGGCCACCGGATCGACCTGTGCGGCCAGGTGGACCCACACGCCGGGCTCCACACCGGACGGTCCGGTGGCCACGGCCCACTCGCCCAGTTCGGGAGACCATTCGTCCACGGCGGGAACCGCGACGGCCCAGGCGTTCGCCGCCGCCGAGTACCGCAGCTCGAACGCGGCCCGCTGCCCGCCGAACTGCGACAGCACCACCTGGTCGGTGGCCGTGGCGTCGATCCGGACCCAGGCGGTCACCGTGAACGGGCCGTCGGTCCGCACCGCCGGGCCCGCCGTCGAGGGGCAGGTGTCGCCGGTGAGTGACAGCGCGGCGCCGGGCCGGCCCAGGCGGTCCCCGGTGAACCCGGTGACACCGGCCAGGTCGTGGTCGTTTCCGGAGTCGTCCACGGGGTCTCCGTCGAACCGCCAGACACCCTGTGGCGCGGCGTCGACGGTGCGGCCCCCGTACAGGTTCAGGACGCTGCGGGGGCCGAGGTTGCCGACCCGGTCCTGTGCCCACACGTACACGGTGTTGGGTCCGGCGGGCAGCGCCGGCCAGGTGACGGTGGCGGTGCCGCCGGTGGCGGCGACGGTCTGGTCGGGGGCGTCGCTGTTGAGGCCGTACCGGAAGCCGGTGACGTCGGACGACCCACTGTGGAAGGTGAGCGCGACGGTGTCGCCCGCCATCGGCGCCGCCACCGAGGGCGTGACGGTGGCCGCCTCGGGCGCGGTCGCGTCGACCCGCAGGTAGCACCACTGGCTCCATGCGCTGGAGGCCGATCCGTCGGTCGCCTGCATCCGCCACCAGTGGTGGTAGCCCTCCGCCAGGTCGGCGGGCGGCCTCCACCGGTACTCGGTGCCCGACGCCAGGTCTCCGCTGGTGTGGTCGTAGATCAGTTCGTGCTCCACGTCGGCGGACTCCCGGATCCACACCTGCACCCTGGCCCGCACCTTGCCGTCGGCGTCGGTCACCCGGCCGCGCAGTTCCGGGCGCGTCGAGGGCTGCCAGATCCCCGGGTCGTTCCAGTCGGCGACACAGGCGTCGGTGCCGGTGAACATTCCGGCGGGGTCGCCGGGGATCGAGTTGTAGTAGACGTCGATCTTCGCGGTGGAGTGGTCGTACCGCTTCCAGTGCGCCAGTGTGGACTCGTCGATCGCCTTCATGCCCAGGCTGATGCTCTTCCACGCGCTGTCGGCGGACTTCTGCACCATCGCGGTGACGTCGAACTCGATGAGTCCCTGGGTGCCGCAACCGGCCCGGTAGTTGGCGTAGTCGTGGCTGACGGCGGTCTCGCTCGTCCAGTCGGGCTGGTTGTCCCAGGTGTGGGTGGAGTCGATGAGCGAGGTACGCCACACCTGCGCCTTCGACTTGGGGCTGCACTGCCACGCGTGCTTCTGGAGGATCTTGAAGGTGGCGGCGGTGATCTGCCTGCCCTGTACGCCCTCGGTGTCCATCCGAAAGAACGACCGCACCCGGTAGGTGCTGGAGAGACAGTCGCCGTTGTAGTCGAAGTCGCACACCCGGCCGACCTTCGCCGCACCGAACAGGTCGTCGTTTCCGCCGGTGTCGTCGCGCTTCCAGAAGCTGCTGGTCGGGTACTTCGACCACGCGGTGGTCCACTGTCCACTCCGGAGTCCTCCGCCGTTCCACAGCGGGTCGACGGTGACCGGGTACACGGTCTCCGCCGAGGTGAACACCGTGCGGTCGGGGTGGAGCACGAGCGAGTCGTCGGTGACGGTGACCGGCACGTCCACGGCCCGGTGCGCGCCGGTGTCCGCGCCCGAGGCGTCCCACATCTGCGGGGTGGGCGTGGTCCACAACGGTTCACCGGCGGTGTCGCTCACCGTGAGGCCCCCGGCGTCGGTGACCGCCACGGTGACTCCGTCGGTGTGCAGTCCGAACCGGATCGCGTCGAGTCGCGGATCGGCGGCGGCCTCGGCGGAGGAGATCACCAGCGAGTGCGAGAAGCCCTCCGGGGTGGCCGTCACGGTGAGGTCCACGCCCGGGTAGACGCCGGGGTAGCGGGCGGTGTCGCCGTCGAGCACCGGACGCGGCAACGGATCCGGCCAGGTCAGCGTGAATCCGCCGTCACCGGTCTCGGTCCGCACCAGTTCCCGGTCGCCACCGGGCGACAGGCTCACGGGGTGGACGGTCGCGCCGGGCCGGATCCGGTCGCCGGTGGCGCGCAGGGTGGTGTCGATCGCGGTCCAGGAGCCGTCGGCGGCCCGGGCGCGCATCGGCGCGACCCCGGTGGTGAGGCGCATCCGGCCGTCGGGTTCGGCGTGGAGCTCGGAGTAGGCGGTGCGCGCCGAGACGACCTCGACCGACCGGTCGCAGCGCGCCGCCAGGTCTACGGCGGCGGCCTCGTCGGACGCGGCCGCGGAGTCGCAGTCGGCCTGCGCGGGCACGGACTCCTCCTCCGTCACCGCTCCCGTGAGCAGCACGACGGACAGGGCGGCGGTGGCGACGATCGCCAGGGGACGCCGAAGGGCTGCCGACACGGCCATGCGAGCTCCCGGGTTTCGAGCGGAGTGGGCAACTCAGATGCTCGGCCACCCCGGTGTGCCCTCGGTGTGCCGACGATTTGCCGATGCAAACTCCGTCGGGCACGATGGGACTGCCCACAAGATCGACCCGATCCCGCACGCTCCCACCGGCAGGGGGTGGACAGGAGTGACCCATGCACTTCTCCGTCCTCGGCCCGGTGGCGGTGACCCGCGACTCGGCCCCGGTCGCCGTCACCGCCGGTCGGCAACTGACCGTCCTGGCGCTGCTGCTGGCCCACTTCGGCGGCACCGTACCGGTGTCCCGGATACTCGCCGCACTGTGGACGGACCGGGCACCCGCCAACCCGCGCAAGGCGCTGGCGTGGCAGGTCTCCCGGCTGCGCGACACCCTCGGGCACCCCAACCGCATCCTGTGGCGCGACCACGGATACCGGATCGACGTCACGGGCGCCGAACTCGACGCCGACCGGTTCACCGCACTGCTCAGGCGAGCCGCGCGGCACCACGACGACCCCGCGACGCAGGCGGCCCTGCTCGACGCCGCCCTCGCACTGTGGCGCGGCCACGCCTACGGCGACCTCGGCGGACACCCCGCGTTCCGCACCGCCGCCGTACGGCTCGAAGAACTGCGGATGACCGCCGTGGAGGACCGCAACGACGCGATGCTGCGGCTCGGCCGCCACGCCGCCCTCATCCCCGAACTGGCGGGCCTGATCGTGGAACACCCACTGCGGCAACGACTCCGGGGCCAGTACATGCTCGCCCTGTACCGCGACGGCCGACAGGCCGAGGCACTGGAGGCGTTCCGGCACGGCCGCGCCATCCTGATCGCCGAGCAGGGACTGGAACCCGAGCCCGCGCTGCGGCGGCTACACCAGGACATCCTGCGGCGCAACCCGTCGCTGACGCGCGCGGTCTCCTCCGGCGAGCCGGACGGGCGGGAGCCCGGGACCGGCGGGCGAGACGTCACACCCGCCGAACTGCCCGCCGCGCCCCGCCCGGCGCCCGGCACGGACGACACGGCGGCCGCGATCGGGGCGGCCCTTCTCGCCGGCCACGGCAGGCCGCCGCTGGTGGCGGTGTCCGGGCCGGCGGGCGCGGACACGTCGGCGCTCGCCCTGCGTGCGGCCCACTCGGTCGCCCGTCACTTCCCGGACGGACAGCTCTACGTCGATCTGCGCGGCACCGCCGCCGACCGGCCGCCCCTGACCGTCGGGGACGTGCTCGCGCGGCTGCTGCGGTCGCTGCGGGCGAGGGTCCCGGCGGGGGTGACCGACGCCGACGAGCTCGCCGCCCACCTGCGCAGCAACACCGCCGGGCGGCGATTGCTGATCGTGCTCGACGACGTCCCCGCGGACTCCGGGATCGCGCGGCTGCTCCCGGCGTCACCGGGCAGTGCCGTGCTGGTGACCGGCCGGTCGGCGCCACCGGGTGCCGACGTCCACGTGTGCCTGCCGCGTTCCGACGTCGGGGCACACCCACCCCGATCCGACCCGGCGACCACAGCGGCACGGCCGGTCCCCCACCCACTCGGGGCGCCCGCCGCCCTGGCACTCGCGATGACCGCCTCCCGATTGCGACTGCAACCCTCCCCCTGAATCGACTTGGTTGGTCATACGACGATCGACGCGCCTCGAATCGTACCTAATGTCCGATTTTTCACCGTCGTATGACCAACCAAGCGCGTCGTATGACCAACCAAGCCAATAAGGTGCTGGGAACAGTGGAAGGTGGTGAACGCGGGATGGCCCGGAACGACGTGCTGCTCGAACTGGAAGAGGAGCTTCAGATCCTCATCCGCAAGTCCCGTGTGGCGGCTCGCGGCCTGGCGAGTGAGGTGCATCCGCGCCTCGACCGCACCGCGTACCCGATGCTGGCGTTGTTGACGAGGCACCCCGCGATGCGCATATCCGACATCGCCACGGCGCTGCTGCTGGACAAGTCGACCGTCAGCCGCCAGATCGACGCCGCCGCCCGGCTCGGCCTGGTAAGCCGGGTCCCCGACCCCACCGACGCCCGCGCCCGCCTCATAGAACTCGACCCGGACGCCGCCGAGGTCATCCGCCGGCAACGCGCCGAGCGACGGAGCCGGCTGCGGGACGCCCTCTCGGACTGGGACTCCGAGGAGTTGGAGGAACTGGTGCGGCTGCTGCGGAAGCTCTACGACTCGGGACTGTGAACGGCGGCGGTCCCGCGCCTCGACGTCGGTCACCACGACCGCCGTGTTCACCTCCCGGCCGGGCCGTGGCGGAGGGTTCCGCGCCGATCCGGCCGACGGAGCGTCCCCGATCGTGTGCCGGAACACCACCGGGCGGGGCGGCCGTGTAACGGCTCACGCCCGCGGAAGTCGTTACGGACCTTGTGACCAAGGACATCGGCCGATCCCACGGCGGGTTCCGCACCCGCGCCGACCTGCGGCGGAGCCGTCGCGCGCGGCTCCGGCGGGGAGCCGGGTCACGGATCGCGGGCGGCTTCGTCGTTGCCGGGTACCCGCCTCGCGGATATAGTTGCAACCCTCAACCATTTGTGGTGGGTGTTCGGTGCTGTCATTCACCGGTCATGAGTGCCGTGCGGGGGAACCGCCGGCCGCGGGACGCCGACACGACCGGGAGTTCGTCGCGACAGCCGAGACTGCGAAACGTTCCGGGAGTACATCTGTGTCAACCATCAGCAAACCGGCGGCGGACGGGAATCCGTTGAACGGACCCGTGCCCTCGGCCGAGGAGTCGGGCCGCATGGAGCACCGGCAGATCATCCGCGCCCTGGTCGGGATGCTGCTGGCCATGATGACGGCGTTCCTGTCGTCGACGATCGTGTCGATCGCGCTGCCGACCATCATCACCAAGCTCGGCGGATCGCAGAGCCAGTACACCTGGGTGGTCACCGCGACCCTGCTCGCCTCCACCGCCTCGACCCCCATCTGGGGGAAACTCGCCGACCTGTTCAGTAAGAAACTGCTCGTCCAGATCGCCATCACGGTGTTCACGCTCGGATCGGTCGCCGCCGGCTTCTCCGAGACCACCGAGACGCTGATCGTGTGGCGGGCGGTCCAGGGCCTCGGCCTGGGCGGACTCCAGGCACTGGTCGTCATCGTCATCGCCGCCATGGTCAGCCCCCGGGAACGCGGCCGCTACATGGGCCCGGTGGCCGCCGTCATGTCGGTCGCGACGGTCGCCGGGCCACTGCTGGGCGGCGTCATCGTCGACACGAGCTGGCTGGGCTGGCGCTGGTGCTTCTTCGCCGGTGTGCCGCTCGCCGTGATCGCGCTGTTCGTCGTGCAACGCACCCTCGACCTGCCGGTGGTGAAGCGCCCGGTGAGCATCGACTACCTGGGCGCCGGACTGATCGCCGGCGGCGTCTGCACCCTGCTGATCTGGGTCACCATGGCGGGCAACCAGTTCGCGTGGGGCTCGACGACGTCACTGGGCCTGGTCGCGCTGGGCGTGGTCCTGCTGGCCCTGGCGGTGGTCGCCGAGGCGCGCGCCAAGGAACCCATCATCCCGTTGCGGCTGTTCCGCGACCGCACCACCGTGTTGGCGACCCTGGCCAGCATCGCCGTCGGCACCGCCATGTTCGGTGGCGCGGTGTTCCTCGGCCAGTACTTCCAGATCGCCAGGGGCTACTCCCCCACCGAGGCGGGACTGCTCACCCTGCCGATGGTCGTCGGTTCGATGGTCGCCGCCTCCGGCTCGGGTTCCCTCATCACCCGGTTCGGGCGCTGGAAGATCTTCCTGCTCGTCGGCAGCGCCATGATGATGGCGGGCTTCGGCCTGCTCGGCACGATCGACAGCCACACCGACATGGTCCTGGTCGGGGTGTACCTGTTCATCCTGGGACTGGGCACCGGCATGTTGATGCAGAACCTGGTGCTCGCCGTCCAGAACTCGGTCTCGCCCTCCGACCTGGGCAGCGCCAGCTCCACGGTCGCGTTCTTCCGTTCCCTCGGCGGCACCGTGGGCGTGTCGGTCCTGGGCGCGGTCCTGGCGACCGAGGTCGCCGACCTGACCCGTGGCGGCCTCGCCAAGCTGGGCATCTCGCTTCCGGCGGGTGGCGACGAGGGTGCCGGCATCGGCAATCTCGACGAGCTGCCGCCCGTGGTCTCGGACGTGGTGCGCGCCGCCTACGGCGACGGGACGGCCACGATCTTCCTGATCGCGGCGGCCCTGGCAGCGGTCTCGTTCGTGGTGATCCTGTTCATCAAGGAGGTGCAGTTGCGCACCGAGAGCGGGATCGAGGCCCAGCACGCCGAGGCCCGCGCCGCCGAGCCGAAGGTCCCTGCCGGACGGCCCTGACCTCTCTCGACACGAACCGCCGCCGGTGACAGTGGGTGTCGCCGGCGGCGGTTCGTCGTGTGGACGTCAAGGGGTCAGGGCCCTGACCATGGTCGCCGCGGTCGCCCGTGACTCCACGACCGTGAACCCGGTGGCCCGGTATAGCGCGGCGGCGGGGTTGTCGTGGTCGACGCTCAACGAGATGCGACGGAACCCGGCCGCCGTGGCCGTGTCGAGCAGCGCCGCCAGCAACGCGCGGCCGACACCGAGGCCCCGCCGGTCGGCGCGCACGCCGATCGCCAGCTCGGGCACGTCGGCGGCCACGAAGCCGAACGCGGCGACCCCGGCGGTGAACAACCGGCTCCACGCCGCGCCGATCGGAGTGCCGGCCGCGTCGACCGCGATCACCCCGAGGTCTCCCGGTCGCCGCCAGTCCGAGACGTAGCGCCGCACCCGTTCGTCCGCTAGGGCGCGTTCGGCGCGGCCGGGCGTGTCTGGCGGGTGTCGCCAGTCGGCGGCCTCCACGAGCATCCCGGTGAGGAAGTCGGCGTCGTCGTCCGTCGCGCGGCGAAGTACGTAGTCCACCGGTCGATCCTGCGCCGTCGCGACGGGTTCGGCAAGCCCGGAGGCGGAACCTCCACTCCGGAGGCACCTACCCGGCGCCGGGGTGGGCGTACCCACCCCGGCGCGGCGGTCACCAGGCGGGACCGAAGATCCCCAGGCCGTTCGGGACGGATCGCTCAGAACCGCCCGACACGGTGTTGCGGACCGACACCTCGTCCTCGCCCCACTCGCGGGCGACCAGTGTGGTGGAACCGCCGCCGTCCATGTTCACGGCGATCCGGGCGCCCACGGCGAGCATGATGTCGGCGGTGGTGGCGAGGCTCGCACCCACGCTCGCACCCCGACCGTCGATCGCCACCAGGTACAGGACGCGCCCGCCCCATCCGGCGCCGACCGAGGTGCGGGGTGCCATCGCGACCTCGTCCACACCGGTCAGCACGCGGCCGTCGGCGACGATCGGGAAGCCGCCGAGGGCGGTGTCGAGCCGGTGGCCGTGCTCCTCGGCGAGGCCGTATTCGACGGTGACCGGGTCGCCTTCGGCGAGGCCGGCGAGTTCGTCGACTCCGGCGTCACGGGCGACCAGGACGACGGTGTCCTCCGGGATCGGCCCCGATCCGGGCGTCTCGGTCACGTCGGTGACCACACCGTCGGTGACGGTGACCTCCAACGTCCGGTCGCTGCACGGCGCGTTGCGGTTGTCGTCGGTGCCGCAGGTGGCGCGCAGCCGGGTCGCGCTGCCCCAGTTCGAGTCGAACACGCCGACACCGCCGACGGTGATGGCGTACTGGTTGAGCGCGTCGAGTGCGAAGCCGCCTTCCTCGGTGATCACCTTGCCGTCCACCCGCAGGTCGGTCAGGACGGCACGGCCGTCGGTCGTGATGCCGAGCCCGTCCTCGTTCCCGTAGCCGGGCGGCATGTCGGGGCCGTGGCGCTGCCGGTCGGGGACGGCGCCCTTCAACGCCTCGCCGTCCGCGATCGCCGGCCCCACCGGGGCACCGGTCTGGCCGATGTTGAAGAAGTCCCCGTTGACCGCCGCGACGGCACCGGCCTGGTCGGCCATGGTGGACACGGTCCGGGTCGCGGCGACCTCCCCGGGGTACAGGAGGCCGACGTCGACGAGCGGGTGCCACAGGTCCACCCGAAGCAGGTGCCCGGTGATGGGACCGGCCTCGGTGTCTCCGGTGAACGATCGGTATTGGACACCCGGTGAGACGAGTTCGGGGCTTGAGAAGTCGAGGTCGAGGGAGTCGGTGGCGGGCCCGGCGTGAGCCGGGGAGGCGGCCGCCGCGAGCGTCGCCACGGTGGCGACGACGACGGCGAGCCTGCGGTAGAGGGGTTTCATGGCGCTCCGCATCACTGGGGACGGGCAGGGTCACTGGAAGGGCGGTTCGGGCGCGGTGCGCCCGAACGAAGGCAAGCGTTTGCTGAACGGTATGCGCGCCGCCCTCCCCTGTCAACGGCCACTGTGTCCGAACCCGCCCGTCCTCACCCCGAGTCCGCGGTGCGCGACCGCGCGATCCGGAAGGCCATGACGGTGAGCGATCACACCCCGGCATCAGCGTGATCTCCACCGGCCGTTCCGGCCGGTATGCTCGTCACCGGTGTGCCGGGAAGCCTGGTCGGCGAGTACGTGATGTCGTGAACAACTGACGAAGAGGTGGTCGGCCATGCCCGTGACAACGCCCGCGACGGACACACACCCCGAACACCGACACCACCACGTCACCGCCCTCGCCTCCGCCGGAGGTTCGACGTGAACGCGCTGCACCGGTTCGCCGACGCACTCCGACGTGACACCGTGGGCGGGCTGCTTCTCATCGCGGCCGCGGTCGTCGCCCTCGCCTGGGCCAACTCACCGTGGGCCTCCGCCTACGAGTCGGTCCGCACCTTCACGATCGGCCCCGAATCCCTCCACCTGAACCTCTCCCTGGAGACCTGGGCCGCCGACGGACTGCTGGCCCTGTTCTTCTACATAGTCGGTAACGAACTCAAACAGGAGTTCATCTACGGTGAACTCCGCGACCCGCGCCGCGCCATGGTCCCGGTGATCGCGGCCGTGTGCGGCGCCGCCGTCCCGGCGGCCATCTTCGCCCTCGTCAACCTCGGCCGTCCCGAGGCCATGTCCGGTTGGGGCATCCCGATGGCGACCGACGTCGCCTTCGCCGTGGCCGTGCTGGCACTGGTCGGCAAGCACCTGCCCCCGGCACTGCGCACCTTCCTGCTCACATTGGCCGTGGTGGACGACCTGGTGGCCATCGTGGTCATCGCCGTCTTCTACACCGCGAGCATCGCGGTGACCCCGCTGCTGGCGGCGCTGGTACTGCTCGCGGTGTTCGGCTACCTGCAACACGCCCGGTTCCTCGACGGGCGGCGCGCCGCGCGCTGGTGCGTGTTCGCCCCGATGGCGGTGGTCATCTGGGTCCTGGTCCACGAGAGCGGCATCCACGCCACCATCGCCGGAGTCGCGATGGGCCTCCTCATGCGAACCAGCCGCCGCCGCGGCGAGACCGTCGACCCCAGCCACCGGATGGAGAACCTGCTGCGGCCGTGGACCATGGGACTGGCCCTGCCGATATTCGCACTGCTGTCGGCGGGCGTGGTGTTCGAGGGCTTCGCCTCGACCGTCACCGACACCATCGCCGTGGGCGTCATGGCCGGACTGGTACTCGGGAAACTCGTCGGCATCGCCGGAGGCGCGTGGCTCACCACCAAACTCACCACCGGGCACATCGACCCGTCGCTGTCGTGGTGGGACATCGTCGGCATGTCACAGCTCGCCGGTATCGGTTTCACCGTGTCGCTGCTGATCAGTGAACTGTCGTACGCCGGGGACGACCGGATGCTGGAACACGCCAAGGCGGGGGTGTTGCTCGGCTCGGTCCTCGCGGTCGCGTTGGCGACCGTCCTGTTGAGCGCGCGGAACCGCCACTACCGGCGACTGGCGACGACCACCGGTTGAGGATGCCCCGGACGAAGCACCCTCAACCGACGTGCAGGCCGGCGGCCTCCGGCGGCGGCGCGGGCGGATACGCCAGCCGCCCGTCGGAGACGACGGCGCTCTCGGTGCTGCCTGTCAGGTCGCCCCACGGGTATCCGGCCGGGTCGTCCCGCAACCGCATGAGCGGGTCGTCCGGGGCGATCCACCGGACCGAGCCCCGGGCGATCCACTCCTCCACCCGGTAGTCGTTGTCGGGACTCCAGAACCGGGCCTGTGCCCGGCCCGCGTAGCCACCGGCCCGGTAGACCGGGTAGTACGGCGCGCCCCACTGGTTCGCCAACGGGACCTCCGGCGGCACCGTCCCGAAATAGCAGATCGCCCAGGCCGGATCACCGCCGATCCGCAACGGGCACACGACGGCAGTCACCCCGGGGCACCGCAACAGGCGCGGCACCACGTACGGCCGCGGTGGCCCCGGCCGGCACACGAACTCCGCGTGCGGCACCGGGGACGACACCGCGACCGCGCCGGTCAGGATCAGCCAGTCCTCCGGGACGGCACGGGGTGGCCGCCGCACCGGGTTGTGGTGGTCCCAGAACCAGCCGTCCAGGCCCGCCGTGTCGATCGGCCAGGTGACCACCTCCCCGGTACCGGGATGTCGTGCCACGGGTGGTTCCGGCAGCAGGGCACGGTACTCGTCGTGTATCCGGCCGAGGGCCTCGCCGGTCACCGGGTCGATCCCGGTGCCGGCGGCCGCCGCCCGCGCCCCCGCCGCCAGTACCGCCGCCCGCGCGTCACCACGCCGGCCGGAGTCGTCGGCCCGCCTTTCCATGTCCGGGAGCCTAGGCCGACACGGGTGTCTGCGCGTCCACCAGGTACATGGCGGAGTGCGGCGCGAACCTCACCAGTGGTTCACCGCCGGGTTGGTGTTGGTCGACGATCTTCTGGTAGATCCTCCGTTCGAACTCCGTGGTCGGGTGCCAGTACATGTGGGCGCCGTGCATGACGCCCATGTCGAGGGCGATCATCTCGTTGATCGCCTTGTCGTACTCGGCTTCGGGAAGCGGCGCCCCCGAGCGGTCCCGGACGTGGAACAGGTCGTGGTCACCGGTGTAGGGCTTCAGGTCGCCCTTGTCGTCGTAGCCGTACACGACTCCCCCGGCCACCTTCACGACACCGTCCTCCTCCAGGTGCCGCATCTTCGACTCCAGCTCGTGGTACTCGTCCCACCGCTGCATGTACCGCGCCTGGACCTTCTCCCACTCGCCCTCGGGGACCGAGTCCCGGGGTGGCAGCGTCGGCAGGAAGTAGCCGACGGTGCCCTCCATGCCGCGTTCGGCGCCCAGCCGCACGTCCACCGAATTGATGGTCTTGGACTTGAGGAACTGCGGCTTGGGGAGCCCGCCCTGCCGCAGCCAGCGGACCGACTCCGGGTTCGTGGGCCGGATGTCCAGCACGTAGCCGCTGCGGTCCACATAGGCCTGGAACTTGCGTTGGTTCTCGACCGGTATGCCGTACCGCTCCTCGACGGTGCGGGCGTCGGTCTCGCGGGCCTCGGCCTCCACGACCGCCGCGGTGTGCGGTGGTGTGGCGACGGAGCCCGCCGCAGGCGCGGCCCACGCCATCGAAGTGGCCGCCAACACGGCCAGCGTCGTCAGTGCGGCGCGCGCACCCGTCCTGATTCGAGTCACGTATTCCCCCGTGTGAAGTCTCGGCCGTCCGGAACGGCGTTCGCGGTGGTGCGGCCGGCCACGTCCTCGACAGTGGTCATGGAATAGATAGCACGATGCGACACCGTCCCGTCACCTTCGGTGTTGCCCGGTTGTGTCGGGATCGGCACCGGCGGCTCCGACTCCGGGGCGGGCCGTTCGTGGACCGGTCCGCCGGTCTCCGACAGCGGAAGCCCCGAACCGGCGTGCCGCACCGCGACGAGCTCGGCCGCGATGGACACCGCCATCTCCTCGGGTGTGTGCCCGCCCAGGTCCAGTCCGATGGGCGACCGCAACCGCGACAACTGTCCGGCCGGGACACCGGCGTCACGCAACCTCCCGGTTCGCATGTCTCGGGTGCGCCGCGACCCCATCGCGCCGACGTAGCCGACCGGTTGCCGCAACGCCACCGTCAGCGCGGGCACGTCGATCCGCGGGTCGTGGGTCAGGACGCACACCGCCGAACGGTCGTCGAGCGCGGCGGTCGCCAGGTACCGGTGCGGCCATTCCACCGCGATCACGTCGACGTGCGGAAGCCTGCGACGGGTGGCGAACTGCGGCCGCGGATCGCACACCGTCGTCTGGTAGCCGAGTTGGCCGGCGATGCGGGCGAGCGCGTCGGCCGGTTCGTTGGCGCCCACGATCACCAGGGCCGGCGGGGAACTCCACACCTCCACGAACACCGGAGGCCCGTCCGGCGGAGTCACGATACCGGTGCGGCGGTCGGCCAGCATCCCGCGCGCGACGGTGATCAGCCGGGCGTCGAGCTCCGGGTCTCCCACGGTGCCGTGCACGTCGTCGGTGAACACGGCGAGGCCGCCGCCCGCCGGTCGCGGTACGTCGATGCGGCGCGCCAACGCCACCGGCTTGGGGCACCGGTCGTCCGCGACCGCCCGCAGCGCCGCCACGAGCCCGGCGTCACCACCGGGCGGCATCGGCTGCACCAGAACCCTGACCGTGCCGCCGCAGGGGATTCCGGGCGCGAGCGACTCGTCGGAGGTGGCGCTGAACGTCTCGATCACCGACACCCCCTCGGCGATCGCGGTGCGCGCCAGCTCGTAGACGGCGGCGTCCACGCAGCCGCCCGACAGGTTGCCGAGGACCCTGCCCTCGTCGTCCACCGCCATGGCGGCTCCGATGCGCCGGGGCGTGCTGCCCCGGCCCTCGATGAGGCTGGCGACCGCGAACGGTCGTCCGGTCTCGGCCCACGCCAACAGATCCACTGCGAGTTCTCGCATCGATCGGTCCCCCTTCTGGTTCGGTTGCGGTTCAGAGCTCCTCGGGCCGCACGGCACAGGCGCGGCGCACCTCCTGCACGGTCGCGGGGGCGTCGAGCCGGAACAGCTCCGGCAGGCCCCGTTCGGCGCGTGACGCCCGGATGGCCGCCTTGACGGCGAAGAACACCGAGTTGGCGAGCACCAGCGGCGGTTCACCCACCTCCTTGGCGGAGAAGATCCCCTGGGAGTCCTCGGGTATGGCCGCCACCGAGGGATGGTCCCTGGGGAACAGGTGGACGTCGAACCGCAGTGGCACACCGGTCTGGGCGGGGATCTTGTAACGCCAGGTGTTGACGGTCTCCAGGCGGCCCTTCTCGTCGCCGGTGGTGCGGTGGACCAGTCGTTCGCTCAGGAGGTAGCCGACGCCCTGCATGAACGCGCCCTCGACCTGTCCGACGTCGATGGCGGGGTTCATGCTGCGGCCCATGTCGTACATGACGTCCGCGCTGATGATCTTGACCTCGCCGGTGAGTACGTCCACTTCGGCGACCGCGCACGCGGCCGAGTAGGTGAAGCCCACGAACTGGTCGAACTCGGAGGGGGCCGCGCCGGGTGCCCGCGTGACGCCGTGCAGGTGCGGCTGCCGGTCGGCCGGCTTGTACGTCAACGCGGGCAACGGCGTCTCACCCCCGTGGACGGCGGTGTGGAACGCCTCGGTCAGCGGGATCCGGTGCGCGTACGCCTGCCGGACGAGGTTCTGCCAGATGAGCGACTTCACGCCGTTGACCTCGACCTGCGCCGACCAGCCCTTCGTACCGTGGTTCCAGTAGTCGACGCCCAGGGCGCGGCACCGGGCGTCGCCCAGTTCCCGCAGCAGGCGTTGGCCGAAGTCGGCGAGCCGGGAACGTACCCGCTCGCAGGTGTTGTTGACGGCCTCGCAGCTGTACGGGGTGCCGGTGGAGGCGCCGCTGCTCGTCGCGTTCGGCGTGACCGTCGACTGTGGCTGCTCCACGTGGATGAGCGCCATCGGCACGTTGAGGACGTACGAGGCGACCTGCAACACCTGGGTGGCGAGGCCCTGTCCCATCTCGACGCCGCCGTGGTGGATGACGACGCTGCCGTCGGCGCGGTTGATCACCACGGTGGCCGACGCCTGCTCCAGCTGCGCGAGGTTGTACCCGGAGCCGTACTTGATCGGGATCATCGACAGGCCGCGTTTCCGCCACCGGTGGGCCTTGTTGAACTCCGCGACCTCCTTCTTCAAGGTGGCGAGGCCGCAGGTCTCGGCGAGCAGGTCCCACACCTGCCGGATGTAGCAGGTGGGCAACGCCTGACCGAACGGCGTGACGTCGCCACGCCGGTACAGGTTCTTGGCGCGCAACTCGTCGGGCGGCATCTTCAGCGCGACGGCGGCGTCCTCGATCGCCGACTCGATGATGTTCTTGGCCTGGACGTCGCCGAAGGCGCGCATCGCCGTGTTGGGCGCGGTGTTGGTGCGGCACACGTCCACCTCGGACTCGAACTCGGCCACCCGGTAGGCGTTGTCGGTGCGGGTCTGGATGCAGTTGGCGACGATGAACGAACAGTCGTAGAAGGCGCCACCGTCGCCCCACATCCGGGACCGGAAACCGCGGATGAGGCCCCGGTCCCCGGCGTTCGCGGCACCGGTGTCGACGGCCACCTGGCACTCTCCCCGGTAGGCGTGCCGTTTGCCGATGACGGCGGTGTCGACGTCGCGGGGCAGGACCAGCCGCGCCGGGCGGCGGAACACGTACGCCGCGAGGGCCGCCGCCGCGATCACCGACCGGCTCGGTTCGCTCTTGCCGCCGAATCCGCCGCCCAACGGCGGGATGTGGACCTGCACCTTGTGGTACGGCAACCCGAGGGTCATCGCGACGGCCTGCTGCGCGACCATGGGGCTCTGGGTGGCCGCGTGGACGACGATCCGTCCCTCGTCGGCCGGCATCGCCAGGCACGCCTGCGTCTCCAGGTAGAAGTGCGCCTGTCCGCCGGTATCCTGATCACTGTGGATGACGAGGCAGTCGTAGCCGTCCACTTTGGCATCCCGGGTCGCCGGGGTGCCGGTGGGGGTGTGGGACACCCAGTCCAGTCGGCTGCCGGGCCGGGTGACCTTCCAGATGTGCCACATGAATCCGGCGTGTTCGGGGCCGTCGGGGAAGACGCTGCCCCGGGCGATGGCGTCGGTGAGGCCCAGCACCGGCTGCGCCCACTGGCCCGGCCAGTCGATGGGCCGGTAGCCGACGCAGTGCGCGCCGACGTGGTCGGCGATGCGTTGCGCCTGCACCTCGGTCTCGGCCGCCACCAGCGCGACGACCTGCCCGACGTAGTGCACCGAACCGGCCGCCAGCACCGGCTGGTCCATCGCCATACCCTGGTGGTTGACGCCGCCGTCGGGGAGGTCGGCGCTGGTGAGCAGGCCGTGGAAGCCGGGGAACGTCTTGCGGAGGTGTTCCCGCAGGTTTCGCGGCGTCACCGCCGCGCCGTCGACCCGGAAGTCGAAGTTCGCCAGGGCCCGCCGCGACGTCACCACCGCGAGGTGCACGGTGCGCGGCGGCGGCGCCAGGTCGTGGGTGTAGTGGATCGCGCCGGTGGTCTGGGAGAGCGCGGTGGCCTTCACGTAGGGCGCCGCGACGGGCTCCTTGTACGGCTCCGGCGTGAATCGCTGTCGTCCGTCGCTGACCGGCCACGCCCCCCAGTGCTCGATGCCCGCCGACCTCAACGTCCCGGGCAGGGTGACACCCTTGCGTCCCAACGCGTTCAGCAGCGCCTTGTACAGCATGGCGACGCCGAGCTCGGCGCGGTACTCGTCGGTGACGCCCTCGGACGGCTCCCCGGCGCGACGGCCCGCCCACCTGGCGAGCTCCGTCGTCAGTTCCTTGTGGAGCGTCCGGCACGCCCGGCCGGCCGATTCGACGGAGAGCTGCGTGTTGTGCAGCACCTTCTCCGTCTCGGCGGCCCGCCACGGCCACGGCGCCACCCCGCCGAACACCAGCGACGCGGACGCCACGGCCGCCGGTGAACCCGACACACCGCGCAGCACCGTGGTCGCGTTGACCAGGGTGTGGGCGTTCACCTCCCGCAACGCGACCTTCTGGGCGAGTACCACGGTGTCGGCCGCGCCCGCCGGCATGTCGTAGCGCACTATCACCATCCGCTCGGCCAGGGCGGGATCGTGACGCACCAGCGACACCAGGTCGGCGGCCTTGCGGGTGGCCCTGGTGACGGTCCCGTCGTCGGCGATCTCGGCGTAGTCGATGTCGGCGCCGATGGCGACGAGGACCGTGAACAGGTCGGAGGGGAACGCCTCCCCGGCCGAGTCGGCCAGGTGACTCAGCACCATCATCGTGTTGCCGCCCAGGCTGGCGGCGTTGCGGACGATGCGGCCCCCGGTGCGCCGGGCCATGTAGGCGATGGCGGCGAGACCCGACGGGCTACCCGGATATGCGAAGGTGCGGGGGGCCGTCTCGGTGACGGCGGGCCGCAACGCCTCGATGAGGTCGGCGTAACCGGTGCCGGCGGTGGCGGTGCAGCGCTGCGGCGTGACCGTGACAGAGGGGGCCAGTTCGTCGATGCCCGACAGGTCGATGAACACGGTGACGTCGGCGTATTCGGCGCGGTACACGCCGAAGGAGGTGTTGCCCATGACCAGCCGGAACCGTCGTTTCGCCTTGCGGCACTCGGCGACGAGCCGCCCCAGCGCGGCCAGGTCGGTGGGGCAACGCCACTGCCGGGCGCCGCCGGTGACCTCCACCGGCCGCCGCGGGGACTTCGCCGCCGCCGGGAACGGCACGGTGACCGAATCCGCCGGCGTCCGGCCCGCCATCTCGGGCGACGGCAGGCACGTCATGCGGGCCTTCTCGTCGGCGGTGTTCCAGTCCGACGCCATGGTCTTCATCGCGGTGAGGATCGGACGGTATCCGGTGCAGCGGCACAGGTTCCCATCGCAGGCCGCCTCGACCTCGGCCTTGGTCGCCTTGTCGTGGTTGGTGAGGAACTCCGTCATGTTCATGACGAACCCGGGACTGCAGAAGCCGCACTGCGTGCCGTTGTTGGCGGCCAGTCGCCACGCGACCCGGCTCACCGACTCGTCGGCGGCTCCGGCGGTGTCGTCCCCGGCGGCCTCCTCGATGTCCCCGAAGGTCTGCGAGACGGCGGCGGTGTAGTCGGACTGGCCCGCCTGTACCGCCTCCGCCAACGGGTCGGGCAGTGGACTGTCGGCGGGTGCGACGATCCGGCCGCCGGAGGGGGCGTGCATGAGCGGGGCGTCCACCTGCGGCGGACCACCTCCCACGCCCTCCACCGTGGTGACCGACAGGCCGTTGAGCGCGCACACCGGACGCAGGCAGGAGTTGACCGCGCGGTGGACCGGACGGGTGCCGTCCCAACTCGACACGATCACGGTGCACGACCCGCAACCGCCCTCACCGCAACCCTTCTTGGCGCCGGTGAGGCCGACGTCGCCGGATCTGAGGAAGTCGATCAGCAGCAGCGCCGGATCCGGGTCGTCGATGCTGACCGGCTTGCCGTTGATGTGGAACGAGACCACGCTCATCGATAACCCCCACTGGTTGGACGGCATGCGTGTGACGCTGGCGGCGAAGCCCGTCGCGATGTGTCCGATTTCCCCCGGGCCGGCACGCGCGCACGCCGGACCACCGGCCGCCGCCGGCTCATCTGTCCACTGTGCTGTCGCTGCGCCGAATGGTGCTACTCGTGAAGCCGTCTTCCTGCGCGGATCGCTTCCGGGCTCGCCTTCAGTGATTGGATCGTAACGTGTCGCGCACGGTTTGGGAACCCCCATTTCCCCCCAAACCACCGAAACACGTCGTTTCGCCTCATCACGGCCGGTCCCGGGCGCGCGGATCAGCGGCGCCGGGGCCCGGTCAACGCCGCGAACGCCACCCCGCCCAGCACCGAGGACCCGAAGAGGACCGCCGCCATCGGCAGCGCGCTCGACTCGTCGAGTCCCACCAGCGGCGACACGATCGCCCCGATGATCAACGGCAGCGCGCCGAGCACGGCGCCGGCGCTGCCCGCGCGGTGCGCCTGCTCCGCCATCGCCAGTGTGAACGAGCCGGTCAGGATCATCCCGACCGCGACCATGTAACCGAAGATCGCCGTCACCACCAGCGCCAGCGGCGCCCTGACGACCGCCGCGACCAACAGCACCGCCGTCGCCGCCACCGCCGTGATCACCGCGTACCGCAGCAGCACCCGTTCGGCGACTCGCGCCGACAGCCGACCGACCGCCCAGCTACCCGCGATGATGGCCAGACCGTTGACACCGAACAGGACGCCGAACACCTGCGGCGACACCCCGTAGATCTCCTGGTACACGAACGGTGTCCCGGCCACGTACGCGAAGCTGCCGCCGTGCACCACCCCCACCGTCAACGCGTATCCCAGGAACGCGCGGTCGGTCAGCACCTCGACCGCCGTCGCCGCGACCACGCGGGCCGACCCCCGGATGCGCCGCTGCGGCGGCAGTGTCTCGGGCAGCCGCCACCGGACCAGCAGCACCAGCCCGACACCGATGAGTCCCAGAAACACGAAGATCAACGGCCACGCCCCGAACGGCAGCGCCAGCAACGCCCCGCCCAGCACCGGCGCGACCATCGGCGCGCCCGCGTTGATCACCATCAGCAGTGCGAAGAACCGGGTGAGTTCCCGGCCGTCGAACACGTCCCGCGCCACCGCCCGGGACAGCACCACTCCGGCCGCCGCCGTGAACCCCTGCAGGAACCGCGCCGTGATCAGCAGTTCCATGCTCGGGGACACCGCGCACGCCAACGAGGACAACGCGAAAAGCGCCGTGAACCAGGTCAACGGCCCGCGCCGTCCCCGGGCGTCACTGATCGGCCCGATGACGAACTGTCCGATCGCCATCCCGATCAGGCATGACGTGAGGCTCAGCTGGGTCTGTGAGGCGGTCCCGGAGAGGTCCTCCGTCATCTCGGGGAACGCCGGAAGGTACATGTCGACGTTGAGCGGCCCCAGCATGGCGGCGGCGGCGAGCACGATCGCCAGCAGGGTCCGGAGTGCCCCGGTCGGGTTGCGGGGCACCGGGTCACCGGTCACGGCCGCGCCGTGTCGCCGTCTCATGGCATCCTCCCCCGCTGGGCACCGCACGCCCGTCCGCGTGTCGGTGGTCGCGGGTCCGGCGCCGCGGCGTGGATTACGATGCCCGGTCGCGATGGCCGCCACGGCGGCAGCGCCGACGCCTGTGATCCGCGGCATTCCCGGTGAGCGTGGCGAATTCTTACGCTGCTCGCGAAACCGGCACCGACCGGCGGCATGGCCGACGAAGATGGTGGCACCCGCCGAGCCGTCCGAGAGGTGTTCCCATGACCGATCCGCGTACCCGCCCCACCTCGCCCGCACCGCGCGCCCGTCCGCTGCTGCGTCTCACGCTGGGTGAGGTGCTGCGGAGGATCCGGCTGCTACAGGGCCGGACCCTGGCCGACGTGGCCGGTGCCGCCCGGGTCTCGATGCCTTACCTGTCTGAAGTGGAACGTGGCCGTAAGGAGGTCTCCTCCGAGGTGCTGGCCGCGATCTGCGACGCGCTGGGGATCGACCTCGCCGACCTGCTGGCGGAGGTCGGCCGTGAGCTGCTGGTGGACCGCTCGAGGATCACGGCGGTGGCACGACCCTCGGTGTCGGCGGCGACCCGCCGGGGCTCCGGCGACGTGTTCTGCCTGGCCGCCTGACACCCGGAGCGCGAGCGCCGGGACGGGCACACGACCGGGCGGCCCGCCCCGGAAGCGGTGGCCCGGTGCGGCCCGGTGAGCGGGGCGCACCGGTGGTCGGCGGCGCCCGCTGGGCCGGGTATTGGAGGCTCGGGGCAGGAGCAGAGGGCTTGAGGGCTTGAGGGCTTGAGGGCTTGAGGGCTTGAGGGCTTGAGGGCTTGAGGGCTTGAGGGCTTGAGGGCTTGAGGGCTTGAGGGCTTGAGGGCTTGAGACGGAGCATGCCGCTCCCGGCACCGCAACCGACCCGCGCCGCCCTCTCCCCCGCACGCTTTTCGCAGGGCCACCGGCCTCCGCCCCACTTGGCTTGAGCCTATCGTGCGCCAATCGTGGCGTGTCCAGCGGAAACGGGGCGGCCTGTGGAGAACTGCGTCGTTGTGGATAAGCCACTATGGACAACAGCGCCGGGCGGTGGCGGGTGTGCGGAACCGGCGACCGGACCACCGGCAATCGTCCGGAGAACCGGCGACCGGACCGAACCCGGCCACCCCACCGTCAGTCCGGCGACAGGCCCACGGCCCGAGCCCGCAGGCGCCGCCGGCACGGCGGCCGACCAGGCCCACGGACCACGCCCACGGACGAGGCCCACGAACCAGACCCGATCACCCCGAAGTCGATCCAGCGGCAAGGCACCACCGCCGAGCCCGGCCACCGCCCGCCCGGACCTACCGGTTGTCGCCGCTTCCCTGCAGGACGTCGCGCCGTTGCCGGTCGGCGAGTTTGGCGATGTTGGCGCGGGCGACCTCCCCGAGCGGCAGGTCGAAGTGGTCGGCGAGTACCGCGAGGTACCAGAGCGTGTCGCCGAGTTCCTTCTTCAGGTCCTCCCGATCCCACTCGGAGAAGTCGCTTCCCCTGTCGCGGACGATCTTCTTGGCCTTCTCGGCGATCTCACCGGTCTCCCCGACGAGCCCCAGCAGGAGGTGGAACACCTCGTTGGGCTTCTCCCGGGGCGACGCGGTGCGCAGGGCCAACTCCTGATATTCGTCCAGATCCACGCCACCAGGGTAGGACGCGCGGCGCGGGGACGGTCGGCACGGGGAGTCCGCGCCGCTCGTGTTCCCGCTGGAACGCCGCCGTCCTCAACGGTGGATCAGTACCCGGTCGGCCAGTCCGTACGACACGGCCTCCTCGGCGGTGAAGGTGCGGTCCCGGTCGGTGTCGTGCCGGATCTTCTCCGGTGACTGGCCGGTGTGGCGGCTGAGGATCTGGTCCATCTCGTCGCGCACCCTGGCGACCTCGCGGGCCTGCACTGCCAGGTCGGGGAGGGTGCCGCGTGCCTGACTGAACGGCTGTTGCAGCAGCACCTTCGCGTGCCGCAGGACGGCGCGCTTGCCGGGGGCTCCGGCGGCCAACAGGACGGCGGCGGTCGCGGACGCCTGCCCCATGCAGATCGTCGCCACGTCGGGCTTGATGAACTGGATGGTGTCGTAGATCGCGGTGAGCGCGCTGAACGTGCCGCCGGGCGAGTTGATGTATAGGCCGATCTCGCGTTCCGGGTTCTCGGATTCGAGGTGGATGAGTTGGGCCATCACCACGTTGGCGACGCCGTCGTCGATCTCGGTGCCGATGAACACGATCCGGTCGGACAGCAGGCGCGAGTAGATGTCGAAGGCGCGTTCCCCGTTCGGTGTCTTCTCCACGACCGTCGGGATGGTGTACTGCCCCATGTCACAACCCCGCCGTCTGCCGGGTGAGGGTGGGCCGGACGTCGTCGACCCGTTCGAGGATGTGGTCGACGAATCCGTACGCGCGGGCCTCCTCGGCGTCGAACCACCGGTCGCGGCGGCTGTCGCGGTCGATGGTCTCGACGGTCTGCCCGGTGTGTTCGGCGATCAGCCTCGTCATGACCGCACTGGTGCGTTCCAGTTGTTGCGCGTAGATCGCGACGTCGGCGGCCGAGCCGCCGAATCCGGCCGAACCCTGGTGCATGAGGACCTGGGCGTGCGGGAGGACGAACCGTTTCCCGGGTGTACCGGCCGACAGCAGGAACTGTCCCATGCTCGCGGCGAGGCCCATGCCGAGTGTGCTGACGTCGTTGGGTATCAGCCGCATCGTGTCGTAGATCGCCAGTCCGGCGCTGACCGACCCGCCCGGTGAGTTGATGTAGAGGCTGATGTCGCTGCGGGGGTCCTCCGCCGACAGCAGGAGCAGTTGGGCGCAGAGCCGGTTGGCGATCTGGTCCTCCACCTCGGCGCCGAGCACGATGATGCGTTGCTGTAGCAGCCGGGCGGCGAGTTGGTCGTCGTATCCGCCGGACGGCGGGGCCGTACTGTTCATTATGGATCTCCTGGTTCGGTGTGCCCCGGTCTGCGGGGATGCACCAAACATGTCGGCCGGTTCGAGGCCACGCCAAGCGGTTCTGCCGTGGGCAGAGGTTTTCGGCCGTCGGCGAAGCGTCGGCGTTCCGCCGTCAGTCCTCCCCCGGCCCGGCGTCGATCCGCAGCGTGAACGGACGCAGGTCGTCGTCCGAGGGGCGGACGTCGAAGCCGGCGTCGGTGAGCACGGTCGCGATGGCGGTGACGAGGGCCTCGCGCGCGACGCCCCCCAGCCGTATGTCGGGGTGGTCGAGGTCGCCGTCTCGCAGCCGGTCGATCGCGCGTCTGCGCAGGGCGTGATCGGGCTGCCATTCCAGCAGCACGCCGCCGCCGGGAGGTTCACCGGGATCGATCTCGACGGCGGCTCCGGCCAGGTCGAGGGTGTGGCCCATCCGGTCGGGGGCGGGCTGGATCCAGGCGGGCAGTCCGATCGACCGGAGGTGACGGCACACGCTGTCCGCCAGTCGGCGGCGCGGCACGTCGTCGGGGGCCTGCGGGAACGGGGACACGGCCGACACCGTATGCGACCGGTTCACCCGCCCGGTGCGACCAGGCCCGTCTCGTAGGCGAACACCGCCGCCTGGGTCCGGTCCCGCAGGCCGAGTTTCGCGAGGATGCGGCCGACGTGGGTCTTGACGGTCTGTTCGGCGACGACGAGGTCGGCGGCGATCTCGGCGTTGGACAGTCCTCGGGCGATGAGTGCCAGCACCTCGGTCTCCCGTTCGGTCAGGCCGTCGAGCCGGTCGCGGTGCGGGCGGCGCGGTGCCGCGCCCAGTCGCGCGAACTCCTCGATGAGGCGTCGGGTGACGTTGGGTGCCAGCAGCGCCTCTCCCGCGGCGACGACGCGCAGGGCGTGGGCGAGTTCGGCGGCGGAGGTGTCCTTGAGTAGGAACCCGGAGGCTCCGGCGCGCAACGCCTCGTACACGTATTCGTCGAGGTCGAAGGTGGTGAGGACGATGACCCTGGGGCCGGCGCCGTCGTGGGTGAGCCGCCGGGTGGCCTCGATGCCGCCGAGCCGGGGCATCCGGATGTCCATGAGGACGACGTCGGGTCGCAGCGTGCCGGCCTGTGCGACGGCGTCGAGTCCGTCGACGGCCTGCCCGACGACCTCCATGTCGGGTTCGGCGCCCAGCAGCACGGTGAAGCCCTGCCTGACGAGCATCTGGTCGTCGGCGATGAGGACGCGCACGGTCATGCGGCACCGCCGGTGGCGGGTAGGACGGCCGTGACGCGGTATCCGCCGTCGGGGCGGGTCAGGGTGGTGACCTCTCCGCCGAGCATCGCGGCGCGTTCCCGCATTCCGGCGAGTCCCAGCCCGCCGGGGTTGGGGGCGGCGGGTTCGGCGGGTGCGGTGTTGTCGACCTCGACGGCCACGGTGTCGGGCCGGTAGTCGAGTAGCAGGGTGATCCGGGTGCCGGGGGCGTGGCGCAGTGCGTTGCTCAACGCCTCCTGGGCGATCCGGTACGCCGACAGTTCCACGCCGGGTGACAGTACCCGTGGTTCGCCCCGTATCTCCAGGGTGATGGCGGCGCCGGTGCCCCGGACGTTGTCGACGAGTTCGGGGATGCGGTCGAGGGTGGGTTGCGGCCGGTGCCGGTCGTCGTCGGGTCGTTCGGAACGCAGCACGCCGAGCACTCGCCTGAGTTCGGTGAGGGCGTCGACGGCGTTGGCGCGGATGCCGGCCAGGTTGTCCCGCAACTGCTGCGGCGGGTCGGGTACCAGGTGGACGGCGACCTGGGCCTGGATCGAGATGACCGACATGTGGTGGGCGACGACGTCGTGGAGTTCCCGGGCGATGCGGGCGCGTTCGTCGGCGAGTTCCCGCCTGGCGCGTTCGGTGGCGGTGAGGATCTGTTGCCGGGTGAGTTCGGCGCGGGCGACCCGGCTGGTGCGGAACGCGATTCCCAGTACGGTCGCCACGGCGAGCACGATGACGGCCAGGTCGAAGGTGGTCCGGTGTGGTCTGGTCGCCAGGAGGACGGCGCAGGTCGCGCCGACACCGGACGTGACGAGGTAGGCGGTGATGGACGCGACGGGTCGCAGGCGCAGCGCGAGCAGGAACAACCCGATGGCCTGCAGCACCATCCCGTAGGCGGTCCACGGGTACGCGGCGGAGACCTCGACGTACGCCTCACCGGCGAGGGCGGTGACAGCCGTGGTCGCCGTGGCCAGCCACCAGGCGGGCACCGGCCACCGCAGCGCGAGCACCACGGCCACCGACTGCAGGATCGCCAGGGTGGTTCCGGCGGTGACTCCGAGCCGGTAGACGTCGACGAGTTCCGGGACGTTCTCGTTGAGGGCGTACCAGGCGAACGCGAGGGTCAGCAGGTGCACCACCCAGCCGAACGACCGGAGCGATCCCCACGGCAGCGGGTCGGCCCGGGCGGTGAACAGCTCGGTGCCCAGGCGGCGGAGGCCGTGCCGCGCGGACCGGAGGGTGTCGGTGGCGGTCACGGCTACACGCTAGCCAGGTCGCGGCCGGTGTCGGCCGGGGCCGGATCCGCGGGTGGGACGGTCTCGCGGCGGCGTCTTCGGGTGGCGAGGACATATCCGGTCAACGCGATCGCGAACAGCGGCAACCACACCAGCCGCTCGGCAATCCACTGTGGTGAATCGGGTGGGGTGTGTAGGCCGGGCAGCGCCACCGCCCCGGTCGTCGCGATCACGGTGACCGAGATCATCGCGGTCTGGTGCCACAGGAAGATCGGCACCGCGTGCCAGTTGAGCGCCGTGACGACGTGCCGGACCACCGGTAGGCCGGACGTGCGACGCAACCCGGGCAGCAGCAGCCCGGCGGCGCCCGCCTGCGCGACGCCGAAGCACACCACGGCGAGGCTGGGCGGGTTCAGGTTGGACATGCCGTCGCCGGGCACGCCGACCATCGACACGGGGTATCCGCACCAGGTGACCAGTGCGACGGCCGCCGCCGCACCACCGGCCAGCAGCGTCACCGACTCCCGGCGGGACGGCGTCCCCCGGCGGTTCCACCGGGCTCCGATGCCGAAGGGGACGAGCCAACCGGTGACGACGTTGCACCAGCCGACCCATTCCGCGCCGGGGACCGCGAACCGGACCAGGTCGGCGGCGGCGACCGCCGCGAACCACCATCCGGGATGTACCCGGGCCAGCAGCGGCGCGGCGGCGACGAGGAGCAGGAACACCGCGAGGAACCACAGCGGCGACCACGCGAGTTTGAACAGGACCCGCACTGTCTCCCGTTCCACGCCGACCGCCAGCAGCGCCGCCGACACGATCGCCCACACGGTCAGCAGCAGCGCGACGGGTCCGGCCAGGGTGGTGAGCCGCCGTGTGAGCCGTCGGCGGTGTCCGCCGGTCGCGGGGGTCGTGGGCCGCCGGGTGGCGACGGCGCCTCCGACGAGGAAGAACACCGCGAGGGTCTGGAACAGCCAGCTCGCGGGCGCCAGTTCCGGCATCTCCCGCAACGGGCTGACGGCCCGGAGGGTGCCGGTGTCGGTGACGACGGCGGTGACGAGCCAGTGGCCGAGGACGACGCCGGTGACGGCGAGGGCGCGCAGCGAGTCGAGGCCGGGGTCTCGCCCGGCCGGTGGTGTGGCGGTCATCGGGTGTCCGGGAGGGTCGGTGTACCGCCGGTGACGATGGCGGCGACGTTGCCCAGGGACACCGAGCCGGGGGCGAGGTAGTCGTCGTGTCCGGCGTCGGCGGCGTCGAAGACGGTGGCGCCGAACTCCTCCGACACCGGGTCGGCGCCGAGGCCGATCGTGGTGATCCCCAGGTCCAGGCTCAGGTGCGGTAGGCCGCCCACCCAGTCGCGCTCGCCGCGGGCCGCCCAGACGTCGGCGTCACCCAGTGCGGTGACGTGGTCGACGCCCGCTCCGGGGCTGCCCAACAGCACGACGTGTCGTGCGGCGGTGTCGGCGGCCTGCCCGCACACGACCGTCCCGTAGGAGTGGCAGACCAGGCTGAGGCGGGCGCCGGGGACGTGCCCGGCGAGCCGGTCGAGGAATCCGGTGAGGTCGTCGGCGGCCGGGCGGGCGGTGTCGGCGGTGAGGATCCGGAGGCTGACCATGGCGGGCGGCCGGTATCCGAGCCAGGCGACGACGGCGCCGGTGTCGCCCATCGCGGTCTGGAGGGCGTCGGCGTCGCGTCGCAGCCGCCGGTAGCGGTCGACGCCGGTGTCGGCGCCGGGGACGAGCACGGCGATCCGGTTGGCGGTGGCGAGGTCGCCGTAGACCTCCACGACTCGTCCGCCGTCGCGGCCGTCGAAGGCGAGCAGGTGACGGCCGGGCGCGGCGAGTTCGCGTAGTGCGGCGGCCCGGTGGGGGTGGCCGTGTCGCTCCGCGGTCTCGGCGGCGGCGAGGACGTCGGCCCTGGTGGCGTCGTAGTGGTCTCGCAGGGCGGTGGCGGTGAAGGCGGAGGGTGACGCGGGGGCGGCGGGTGGCGGGCTGGGGACGGCGTCGGGGCCGCTGGAGACGGCGGCGGGGAGCGCTACGGTGGCGGCCAGTGCCAGCACGGTGACCGCTCTCCGCGCGCGTCTGAGGAATGTGGACATGGCTGCCTTTCGCACCGGGGGTTCGGCGCAAAGGCTATGGACGGTGTGGCCTCGTCGTCGTCACTCCGTGGAACGGATTCGCCGGGTGGCTCTCAGGTATGACGGGTATGAGATGCCGGCCTCCGGTCCACCCGGGAGCCCGCTCACAGGCCCGCCCGGTACAGCGAGGAACCGTCGAACCGCCACCGGGTGGACAGGTACCGCGCGAACTCGTCACCGAGGGAGCGCCACAGCGCGGCGCCGAACAGGACGTCGGGCACGAGCGCGGGTGCGTCACGTGCGACGGCGCGGCACAGGGCGTGCGCGGCCTCTACTGCGGCGCCGGGGTTCCCGGCGGGTTCGTCCGGGGCGTCGGGGGTGAGTCGTCGCAGCCCTTCCCGGTACCGGTCGTCGAACCGGTTCTCCTCGGCGGTCATGGCGGCGAGCTGACCGGCGAGTGCCCCGCGGAGCCTGCGGTGGGTGACGAGGAGTGTCGCGACGTTCGCGGCGGTGAGGGTTACGGCGGGGACCATGTCGATGTGGACGCCCGGTGGGGAGTCGGCACCGACGGCGCGGCGGGCCGCGGCACGGCCGGGCCGGGGCGGGTCGGTGAGCCCGGCGAGGCGGGTCAGCGCGTCACGGGCCGCCCCGGTGAGCGCCGCGACGCCCAGATGCGGCGCGTCGGTGCGACGCAGGTCCCGTACCGATTCGTGGACGAGGTACTCCCGCAACTGGTACCGGTCGGCGCGGCGTTGCAGGTGGCGCGCGAACGGGCGCAGGTCGTCGGAGACGGTCGCGTCACGTAGCGCCGTGTCGAGGTCGCCGGGCGCGGTCACGGCCGGGACGGTGACGCGGCGGCGCAGGCTGACCTCCAGGATCGCCTCCAACCGTTCCCGGATCGCGAGCAGGTGCGGTGACCACTGCCAGGCGGGGTCCACCGAGGGCCAGCCCCGGAAGTGGGGTTCGTAGCACAGGTGCAGCGACAGTTGCAGGTCCTCGTCGTACACCGGGTCTCCGGCCAGGGCCAGTTGAGCGCCGGTGAGGAGGGTGCCGTCGGGTTCCCGGTGCAACGCCCGCACGAGCCGTTCGCTGAGCGGCCCGCGCGGCGTCGGTGTCGTGTCCACCCGTTCCCCCGTCCCGTCGAGTGGTTCCCGGTGCGTCGTCAGCCCGGGGTCGGCAGCGGGTGTGCCTCCAGCGCGGTCGCGGCGGCGACCAGGTTGGCGGCCATGGTGCGGCCGGTGCGGGCCGACCAGTCGTGTTTGTGGTCGGTCTCGGTGTAGGACGGTCCGGGACCGGGGCCCATGTTCCAGTAGGTCCAGGACTGTCCCGGGATGGTGAAGCCGAGGTCGACCAGTGGCCCGCTGATCTGGGAGATGACGTGGTGTGCGCCGTCCTCGTTGCCGGTGACGACGACTCCGGCGACCTTGGAGTACGCGACGGGGGTGCCGTCGTCGCGGGTCTCGGTCATCATGGCGTCCATGCGTTCCAGCGCCTTCTTCGCGATACTGGACGGTTGCCCCATCCAGGTGGGGGTCGCGAAGATCAGGATCCGGCAGCCGGACAGGATGCGGTGGATGCGGGGCCACTCGTCGCCCTCACCCATGTCGGTCTTGATGCCGGGCGGGATGTGGTGGTCGGCGAGCCTGACCACCTCGACGTCCACGCCGTGGCCGCGTAGCGCCGCGATGACCTCGTCGGCGAGGGCCTGGGTGTTCGACGGTTCGGGTGACGGTTTGAGGGTGCAGTTCAGGACCAGAGCACGCATGACCAGAAGCTACCCATCGAGGCCGTCACCGACGCCGATTCCGCCATCCCGGCGCGGTATCGCCCGCCGGGGTGTAGAGACACCCGGCCCGGGGTAGATCGTCGGACGCCGCCGAGGTGGCGGGAACGCGGCCAGGAGGTCGACCATGTCGGAACGGAAGGCGCACATGCCCTCGGACGTGACCGGGAAGGTCGGCGTGTTCGACAGGTTCGCCACCGCGGCGTCCCGGTTCTTCTCGAAACCGGGGTTCTTCGTGTTCTGCCTGGCGGTGGTGGTGGTGTGGGCGCCGTCGTTCCTGATCCTGCCGAACGTGGACACCTGGCAGTTGATCATCAACACGACGACGACGATCATCACGTTCCTGATGGTGGCGTTGCTGCAGAACACCCAGACCCGCGCGGACAAGGCGATCCAGGACAAGTTGAACGCGATCGCCGACGCGTTGGCGGATCTCAGCGACGACCACGCCGAGGGTGAGAAGGAGGCCGAGGCCGCCATCGGCGTCGAGGAGCGGGAGAGCGCATGAAGCGTCACGGCCCACTCGACCGGTTCCGCAGCGCGATGTCGACGGCGACCATCGGGCTGGTGAAGGCCGCCGGTTCGCCGGGAGTGGCGCTGTTGTCGGTGCTGCTGGTCGTGGCGTGGCTCGTCGCGGCGGTGGCGCTGGGTTTCGCGGAGCACTGGGTGGAGTTGCTGTTCGGGGTGAGCGCGGCGGCGACGTTCGTGATGTCGTTCCTGATCCTGCACACCAGCCGCCGCAACGAGCGCGCCGTCATGATGAAACTGGACGAGCTGATCCACGTGACCAAGGCCGCCGACGACGAATACCTGCAGGTGGAGAACCGTCCGCTCGACGAGCAGGAGGACATGGAGCGGGAACGCCCGGGCGGCGGCTCCGGGGACTGACCATCGGGTCGCCCGGCGCGCGCGGTGGCACGCCCCACCCCGACCGGGGGCAGACCACCCCGATGTCCGAAGTGTGCCGAATCGCCCGGATCGTTGTCAACAGGTTATTCAGCGGGGCTTCAGCCGGGCCGAATACGACACGGCCACGCGGAGCGACGGTCCCGTCCATCCTGGGCGCGTGTTCCGGGCGACCGGTCAGCGGCGGTTCCCGGTGGCGCCGGTGTAGAGGTGGCCGCCGGCGTGGGGCACCGAGCCTTCCCGCACCCGGTCACGCCACTCCTGCGGCCACACGGTGGCGTCGTTCCAGCGGATCCGGTCGAGCAGTGGACCGAGGCGGGGTGTCGCGATGTCGGCGGCGCCGCGCAGGTCGGCGCCGTGGAAGTGGTGGGCGAGCCGTTCGAGCCGAGCGAGCGGGGCCGTGCCGGGTGTGGTGCGGCGGCCGTACACGTTGGTCATGTGATGGAGGACGGGTTCCCAGTCCCACCAGCGGGGCGGGGCCTCGCCGCGGTGTCCGGTCGCGGCGCGGCGCAGCGTCGTCCGGGCCTGGTCGAGTTCCCGGCGGATCAGCCGCAGCGCCTCGGTGGTCCCGGTGTCGTCGACCGTCTCGCCGGTGAAGGCGTCGGTGACGTCGTGCCCGCCGAGCCGAACGTCGATCTGGGTGGCGCGCCACCGCAGTTCGGCGGGGCGCGGCCGGGTCGCCGCGAACCGCACCACGCTCTCCACATCGGACTGGAAATGGTCGAGGCCGTCGTGGAGTCGCCGCAGTGCCGGGCGCGTCGCGAACCGGCGTAGCGGTCCCGCCGCGTCCAGGGCGCTGGCCAGCGACGCCAGCAGTGGCACCGACCGGCCGGTGGTGGTGTTGCGGAGTGCCGCGTCGGTGATTCCGCGTGCCTCGGCGAGTGCGTGACGCGCGACCCGGGTGAGCGCGGTGCGGTGCGGGTGCCGCCCCGGTGGTGCCTCGTCGGCTCGTCCCATGGTCCGTCCTTCGCCGGTTCCGCCGGAGCCGAACCGCGCCGCCGGTGGCCTCAGGTTACCGGTAGGTGTCCGGGATCCGGTGCGGCCGTGGGAATCCGCTCCGAGCGCACCCTCACGGGGACGGTGCGGCGGGGGAACCTCGGAGATCGGTGACGTCCGTTCGGGCCGCCGGCGTGTCTGTTACTGCGAAGGACCCGTCATCGACTGCGAAGGAGCCGCGTCCATGCACACGAATCCCCTACCCGGGGTCGCCGCGCAGCCGCCCGGCGCGGCGCGATGAGGCGGCGGGAACGCGAGGCGGAGTTCCGCGAGTACGTGTCCGCGCGGCTGGAACGTATGCGGTACTTCGCGTACCTGTCGTGCGGTGACTGGCACCGCGCGGAGGACGCCGTGCAGACCGCGTTCGAGAAACTGTACGTGGCGTGGGAGCGACCCAATCCGGGTTCCCGTGACGCCTATACGCGCCGCATCATCGTCAACACCCTCATCAACGAGCACCGCCGGGGGTGGTTCCGCAGGGAACGTCCCGCCGGCGACCTGCCGCCCGCCGAGGCGCCGTCACCCGACCGCGACGCCGCGTTGTCGCTGCTGGAAGCGCTGCGGCGGCTGCCTCTCGGGCAGCGCACGACCGTGGTGCTGCGGTACTGGGAGGACCTGAGCGTCGACCAGACCGCGCGGGAGATGGGCTGCACGCCGTCCACTGTGAAGAGTCAGACCGCGCGGGCCGTCGCCCGCCTCCGGGAACTCCTACCCGACCTGGATCCCACCGAAGGAGAACACGATGAGCCCCGACTTGCGAGAGTCGTTCCGCACCCATGAGACCGAGCCCGCCCCTCCCACCCGGTTGACCGGTGACGTCCTGGTCGCGCGCGGCAGGCGTTCGTTGCGTCGCCGGCGGTTGGCGGGTTACGGATCGGCGGGCACCGCCGCCTGCGCGGCGGTCGTCGCCGGTGTGCTGCTGGTGGGCGGAGGCGGTGTCGGCACGGCCGACACGACGCCGCCCGCGAACGACGCGGCGTCACCGGCCGCCTCACCGGAGGCGGAACGCGACGACGTCACCGCCGAGTACGACGCGGCCCTGCGCGACCACCTGGCCGAGGCGTTCCCCGACGCCGAAGTAGAGCTCAAGCCGTTCGGCCGGGTCGGCAACGCGATCATCTCGTGGGACGAGGGGACCACCGGTACCGTCGATCACGAGTACACCGGTCTCGAACTCGGCGGCGATGAAGGCGGTTCGTCGATCCGTCTCCCGGGCGACGATCTCGCCACCGGACTGTCGATCTCGGTGCGCTCCGCGGAGGGCTTCACCTCCGGCGAGGGGCCGTTCTCGCCCGACACCGCCGGGCACACCCCGCCCGAATACCTGTTGACCTGCGAGGACGGTAGCGACTCCACGGCGTCCGGTATCCCGGCAGACGCCCTCCTGGACATGACATGCACCGAGGCGACCGGACCGGGCGGCGAGCGCATCATTCACCACACCGTCATCGGGACCGGCGAGGACGGCGACGTGATGCGGCGCGAGGTGACCGCGTTGCTGTACCGGGAGGACGGCTCGGCCGTCACGGTCACGGCCTGGCTGACCGCCCCCGACTCCACCGGCCTGGGCGACGCCCTGCCCGGACTGACCGTCGAGGACGCCGCGGCCATCGCACTGGCGTTGCCGGCGACACCACCGGTGTGAGCCCGTGACCGACCGGCGGGGCATCGCCTGAACCGGTGCCCCGCCGCCTGTGTCTGAGACGGGTTCAGTACCCCGCCGGGCGGTTCGCGCAGATGTACATCGCGAAGTCACCGGGCTCGAAGTGGAGGCCGTCGGCGGAGTCCGAGACGTGCTCGAGGTAGACGAGCCGGCCACCCGGCATCGGTCCGACGATCTCGTACGGCCCGTTGCCGTTCACCGCCCACACCATGTCACCGTCGCGAACCGTCTTCCCGTCCTTGGTGCGATAAGAAGTCATCATCAGGGCTTACCAGCCGGACGGGCCGAACGCAATCCCGAAGCCCTCACACCGCCTTGCCGCGCGTCGGTCGGGCGACGGGCGTGACCGGTTTCCTGACGCACCTTTCCTGAAGCCCCGCTGAATATCCGGTTGACGCCGTTATGACCGGTTGGTCATGCTTTGCGATGTGGGTGGCCTGCCCCCGGTTGGGGGTGGGGCGTGCGTGAGCTGCATGAGCCGCACGTTTGGGGGTGGACGCACAGCGGACAGGCAGAGGGCCGCCCGTGACCGGCCGGGAGGTCGCGGTCACGGGCGGCGGTACCACCGCATTCCAGGTTCGTGCGGTGGTGTCGGTGCGGTCCCGCCCACCCGGGGCCGCACCGGGGTCATTGGGGTTCGGGTGGCCGGTAGACGGCGACGATGGAGGCGATGAACGCCTGGTGTCGTGGCATGGGGAACAGCCATTCGCAGGCGGCGTCGGGGCCGTGGAGTTGTGCCCGGCAGTCGCGGTGGTCGGCGGTGATGTCGGGGCGTAGCCATTGTGGGCGGGTCTGGTGGGTGTCGGTGACGACCTGCCGCATCTGGTGCCACAGCCAGTCGAGTGCGGGCGCGGCCTCGTCGAAGCGGTGTACCCGCAGGGATCCGGGTTTCGCGGTCCAGCCGCGTGACGTCGCCGGTGGTACGGGACAGCGCGGGTCGGCCTGGCTTGCCGGGTCGCGCAGCAGCGCGGTGGGTCCCCGCCAGCGGTGACAGTGGTACACGACCCGCCCGGTACGGCCCCGGTACCGGTGGAGTGCCGCCGCCGTGATCCGGTCGGCGAGCGCCGAACGCGGCATGAGCCAGTCGACTCCGGCGGCCGGACACAGCCGCCCGGTGTCGCGGCCGTCCCGCCTGACGACTCCCAGCGGTTCGGTTCCGGTGTCGGTGACGCGCCGCAGCCGCAGTTCGGTGCCGGTGGCGGTGACGGCGATGCGGTGGCCGGACACCAGGATCGTGCCGAGGTCGCGGCCGGGTTCGGTGGAGGTGGTCACGGTTCAGCCCTCGCACTGCCGGGTCGCGGACCGGTACACCGCCAGGGCACGCTCCACCATGGCCTGTCGCCACGTCTCACTGCGCGTCAGGTACAGCGGGTGCCAGGCGTCGACCCGGCCCGTGCCGGTGTCCACTCGCAACACCGTCACGTCCCGGTCCTGCGACCGCCACACCACGTTCACCTCGTCGGACCCGGCGGTCCCCGTCACCTGATACGAGACCGCCGGGTCGTCGAACACCCCATAATCGATCCTCATACCGCCTCCATCGTTCTCTTCACGTGACATCGTGGTGGGCGCGCCCCGGCCGGCACGGCGGAGAACACCGACACGCCGACCGAATCACTCCACAGTAATCAGTCGTTCTCTTCGATGCAATACAGCCTATGACCTGGGAGTACGGTTACACCAGAAGAAGTTTGTCCAAAGCGAGTCGTTCCGGAATGGTGCTGCCGAAATCGCTTCCGGAAATACGGATCGGAAATTTCCACGGATGATAATTTCCGATTCACGACCGTGGACACCGGGGCATGCGCGGCATCACATTCGATGGTTAAATCCCATGTATGACCAGCAATCGTGGCCGATCGACCACACCCGCGATCGAGCTCGGACTGCAACTGCGCACCGAACGTCTCCGCCCTCGTCCCGGCAAGCCACGCGGATACTCCAAAGAGGAGGTGCCAAGGCACATCGCGTCGTCTCGTACCATTCTGGACATCGAGAACGGCCGCAAGCGCACCGTCAAGAGCGGTACGGTGCGGGACCTGTGCGCGTTCTACCGCAGCGATCCGGATCTGATCGAGCACCTCGCCCTCCTGGCACAGGCGACCCGCGAAGACGACTGGACGAACGCGTACGGTTCCGTCGTCGACCGGGATTCCTGGCTGTACCATCAACTCGAAGACCGCGCCGCCCGGCTCAAGTTCCACGATTCGACGTCGATTCCCTCCTTGATTCAGCCCAAGTCGTATGTCGAGATGATCCGCGACACGACGGTGGTGAACCTCGAACTGACCGAGACTGACTGGGAGAAGGCAATCCAATACCGACTTGATCGGCGCGCCCGCTGGCTCGCCTCGAAACGGCCGATGACCTGCCTGATCGGTGAGGCCGCGATCGCGATGCACCTGAATAATGATGCGAAGCGCGAACTAAGACAGACTATGCTGGAACTGGCCAGACTGCCGTTCGCCGACGTAAGACTCATTCCGTTTTCGGCCGGTCGGTATGACCTGCTTGGCTGGGAGTTGAACCTACTGGAGTTCGACAACGGCGAGGAACCCATCATTCGGACCCGAACCGCCCGGGGCGCGGGCTTCATCGCCGCCGACAGCCCGACAGGTAACGTCATTCGACGGGCGTTCGCGCAGGCCGCCCGGATGTCGATACCAGTGGAAGAGTATTACGCATGACTCAGATCCCCGGCCGGTGGCGCAAGCCAAGCCGCAGCGGGCAAGGGCAGAGCAACAACTGCGTCGAGGCGCGGTTGGCCGAAACACCGCAGTTGTCCGACAGCCGACACGACGGCGTCCGTCCCGTCCTCCCGGTCACCACCACCGACTACCTCGCCCTCCTAAACACCGTCAAGACCGACCCGACCGCCTGAACCGGCACACAACGGCGAAGGCTTGGGTGGCCGCAGTCCCACCGGACACCGGAACCGCACCCGACACCACACGGGGCCTGCGACCACCCAAGCCCAGACAACTCCCCCACCGAGACCACACACGCACCCCGGCCACCGGACTCACCCTTGCCGGACTCCGCCCACTGTGGTGCAATGAATCCCTGCCCGGCCAGGTATGTCACCACGAAGGGAACCTCGGCATGGGAAGTATCGAAGAGCTGCAATCGTTCATCGACGCCGCCACTACCGCAGCCGAGACATTGGTGTCGGCACTGACTCAATCAAGGCAGTACGGAGACGACCTCGCGGAAGAACTGGACGGCATGTCGGTTCACGGCACTGCGGACCAGATCCGCGAAGCGGTCATAAAACTCGATGAGGCGATCGCGCTGCTCGGTTCGATACAGCGAAAGGCAGACGAAGCCCACACCACCGCCGAAGCGGCCAAAGAGACTTTACGACCAGATCTCGGACAGAACACCCGAGCGGCACCGGCGCGTCCGGTTTCCGAATCTCCCATTCCAACCGAAGCAGCCACTGCCAAAACATGCGATCCCAATCCACATCTGATCGATATGCCAACCATGCCGCCCAAGACGAAGCGCGGGCGTGGCATGCCTCAACACCCGACACATGGTCGATGGGTTGGCCGCAGCGAATTCGATCGCAAGCTTCAAAGCGGTGCCGATGAGGAGACCAGAGCCGTTGATGAGCTGTGGTCAAGAGTCAGACGACCTGACGAGGTCCCATCACTCATGATCGCCACACATGTGGAACCGAAGTTCGCGGTACGCATGCGCCGACAGGAGCTTAAGAACGAAACGATCGTCATCAACAATCCCGATGGACCATGCGGATATGCCACGAGCCTTCGCTACGGTTGCGACCAGATACTTCCCAGGCTGCTTCCGCCAGGGGCGTCCCTCACCGTCTACTGGCCCGATGGCAATCAGCACACCTACCACGGAGTTGAAGAATCGTGACCGAGGATCCCCGATACGGCGTGTTCTACGGGTGGGGAGTCGTGGAGCCGGTGGCGGACGCCGACCGAGCCGATGAAGCCATCGACGTCCTCATGACCAGGTACGGCCCCACGGGCCATCTCGTATTCGGTGGATTCGGGCCGCTCCTACCCGATGGTTCATGTCAGCCGGTACTCGACATCGCGATCAGCCACGACGACGCCGCCGCCTGCCTGAAGTGGGGTGAGTCGGTGGCAGTGGAGCCCTGCTTCACCGCGCTTCCCGACGAACCACGCCGCTTCGACGACGGTGTCGCCGATGTGATCGAGATTCCCGCCGAGGACCTGGCGGTGTCACGCGGTCGAGCCCGCCGCGCCGTCCACGAATACCTCCGCACCGGTCGACGGCCGACCTGCGTCGAGTGGCGATGAAAGTCGAGGGGCACCGTTGAGTTTCACCGTCGATGCCTACTTCACGGGTGACACTCCCGTGATGGTGGGTGCCCCAGAGGCGATGGACGCACTGGTGGAGACACTGACCCACCAAGGTGTGGAGAACCGGATCGCCGCCCTGTACGTGAGAGAACGTCCGTTGAACGCTGTCGGCGTGCCTGATCATGAGATGTACGTGGCAGTCGATCCCCGTACCGGTTCAGGTGCGTTGCGGTACATGGCCGATGGCGCCTGGTACAGCAGCGGGGAGTCGGTGGATCGGCATTCTGAACTGTGGTTCTGTTATATGGGCGAGGGGACCCGGTTCCCGGGTGACTCCGCCGTGCCCTTGGACACCGTACGACAGGCGGCTCGGGAGTTCCTGACCTCCGGCGGCGAACGCCCGACCAACGTCCGATGGCAGACGTCCGGTATCTGAGGCCCCCGCGACACCGATTGACGCTGCGGGCCACCGGCTGGTCATCCCCGCGTCTCCGAATCCGGTGACGATTCGATGATCGGAACGATGCCGGTCCACGGGTCGTCGTCATCGGAATGATCTTCGGGGTCGTCGGCGGATGCGCCCTCGACACCCCAGACGGGAACACCGAGCATCATCGTCCACGACGAGCCCTCAGTCTTCGCCCAGTTCCTCGTCCCGGTATTCGTGAATGTCCCACACCAGGACGCCGTGATCCATGTCAGGTCGAAACACCTCCACGATGCTGGAAAGTGGGTCACCTTCGCGGAAGCCTGGTGGAGTCAGTCCTAGCTCAGACGCCGCGAACTCTGCGAGACGTCTTGAGCCGACAGGCCGGTCGGCCAGTTCTCGTAGCCGGGCCAGCTTGTCGGCGTCGTCGGTGACGGGAAAGTACTCGATCCCGTTATGAATCATGCCAACGCCTCTCGGGTGGCCGCTGCTCTTCGGACGGCTGGTCCTCGCCCAGTTCCTCGTCGAAGTACTCGTGAATGTTCCACACGTACACGCCGTGGTCCATGTCAGGCGGGAACACCTCCACGATCAGGGGCAGCGGGTCGCCCGGCTGATGATCCGGCGGCCTCAGTCCGAGTTCAGTAGCGGCATAATCCGCGAGTTCGTGGGCACCGGCTCCGTCGGCCTCCTTCTCGCGCAGTAGCGCCACCACGACGTCGTCGGTGACGGGAAAATACTCGATCCCGTTACGAATCATGCCAACGCCTCCCCGGCTACCTCGTGACCGCTGCTCTACGGACGGCTAGTCTTCGCCCAGTTCCTCATCGTCCAGCTCGTGAACGTCCCAGACGTAGACGCCGTCGGGGTGGTCCGGTGGATAGATCGAGGCGATATCGGGCAACGGATCACCCTCCTGGTGGTCAGGCGGGGTGAGTCCCAACTCCGCCACCGCGAACTCGGCCAGTTTGAGGGTGTCCGGTGTGATCGCCTCCCGTACCCTCAACCTCGCTATGACGGCCGGGTCATCGGTGACGGGAAAGTACTCCACGCCGTCGGAAAACAGCCGCAACGTCACAATGCCTCTCCCGCTCCCCGGTATACGTTCTCCATGGCCGCGATGGCGTCGGCCAGCCGGTCGACCGTCGCGGCCATCGCGCGCGTGAAGTCCGCGATGCCCGTCATTCACCACCACCGTTCCGTCTGTCATCGGATCGTCACCGGCATATCGTGACAGGCGGGTATGACAACGGGTGAACGCGCGGCGACCGGTCGGTCAGCGGGGGCGTCGGAGCTTCAGCAGGGTGATGCCGCTGCGGAAACCGGTGCTGGAGACCAGGTCGAGCGGGTACGACTCCAGGAAGCCGTCGAACAGGCGGGTGCCGCGGCCGGCGACGTACGGGTACATGTCCACGTGGAACTCGTCGATGAGGTCTCGTTCCATGAGGGTCCGCCACATCCGCACCCCGCCCCAGACGATGACGTGGCCGTCACCGCCGCGCCTGATCCGGTCGACCTCTTCGATCGTGTCGCCGGAGACGACGGTGGTGTTGTTCCACTCGGCGGTCTTCATGGTCGTGGAGAACACGAACTTGCGTCCGGCGTTCAATCCGGGCGCGAACAGCCGGTCCGAGGTCGGCATGGCGCGGGACATGCCCTCGTAGGCGACCCGGCCCATGATGTGCGCCTCGGCGGCGTCGAACAGCGCGGCCTGTTCGGTGATCTCGACCGGGTCGTCGGGGCGGCTGAAACAGAAGTCCCAGAATCCGGTGTCCGGGTCGGCGAGCAGGCCGTCCAGTGAGTAGTTGAAGACGCAGGCGATCAGCTTCCGCACGGGCGGTCCTCCATCGTGTCGGTGGGTTGTCCGTCCGAATCAGACCATGCCCCTGTGACGGAAACCGCGATCGCCCCGGGAAGGCGCGTCGCCGTTCAGCCTTCGTGCTGCGGGAAGAACTTCCAGTCGTCGATCTCCGTGCAGGCATCGCCGAGACCGCCCTCGGTGGCGGCGGTCGCGAGGGCGTCCACCTCGGTCTCGTGAAGGCTGACGGTCACGCTGTACAGCATGTAGGTGCCCATCCCGCCCTGCCAGTGCGTAATGCTGTCGAGGGTGTCGGCCAACTCGTCGAGGGCGGTCAGCCACCCCTTGGGAGCCGGTTCGTCGCCGGCGGTCTTGAGGGCATCCGCGTCCTCGCGTAGCCCCTCCAGGGCGGCCAGCCGCCCGGGGAGCACGTCACGGGGACTGTCGGCGTTCTCGTCGTAGAACAGTTCGCCGCGCATCCGCGCCGAGACCTCCGCACACCGGTCCTCGATGACTGGAGGCTCCGACACGACGCCCGTCGCGCCACAGGCACCGAGAGCGAGACCGAGCACCGCGACGAGTGCGATCGAGATGGAACGGAACACGGGGCCTCCCCTGCCGACCGGTGGAATCCAGTCGTATCGGGGATTCTCCGGGAGCGGTCCCGCCGCCGGCCGCTCGTGTCCCGTCAGCCGGTGAACATGGCGCGGCAGGCGTCGACCCCTTCGACGGTGATGTCGTCGTGGGGCACCTCCGCCCAGCGTGACCTTTCCAGCCGCAACCGGTCGGAGACGAGTACTTCGGACCCCCGGGCATCACGCGATATCCCGTCCGGCCGGTAACCGAGGCGGCGCGACACGCGTTGCGAGGCGTGGTTGTCCTGGAACACCTCGGACAGCGCCGCCTCCGCGCCCAGGTGGTCGAACGCCAGGGTCAACAGGCCCTTCCGCGCCTCGGTGCCGTAACCGTGGCCCTGGTGCGGGATGCCCAGCCAGGACCAGGTGGCGACCTCCCGGACCACGGGGAAGTTCCTCGCCCGGACGGTCACCATGCCGAGTGGTTCACCGTCGGCGCCGAAGACCCCGAGGCCGAGCGACCAGTCGTCCACCCGCCATCCCGCCAGGGCACTCCAGTGGCCCCGCATGACGCTGCGGGCCCGGTCCTGCGGCGTGCCGTCGGTCCACGGCGTCAGGAACGGCCGTTCGGACGGCCCGTGCACGCCCTGCCCGGCGATGTGCGCGAGCCGGGCGAGCTCGTTCTCCCTCGGCAGCCGCAGCCGCAGGCGGGGAGTGGCGATCTCGATTCGGAAGGTGGGCCACAGGTCGTCCAGCACGCCGGAGAGTGTCCCACTCCGGGCGCCGCGACGCCACCGACATCCGGCCCGGTGTGACCGGCCGGAATGGCGCCGGTCACCGCTGCCACACCACCTCGCCGTCGTTCCAGACGACGCCCTTGTTGCGGCACAGGCAGAAGGGGTGCCCGATCGGGTCGGTGTAGACCTGCCAGCCGTAGCCCTCCGGTCCGACGAAGTCCTTCCGCAGTGTCGCGCCGAGCGCGACGACGCGGCGCTGTTCGGGCGCGAACTCGTCCACTTCGAAGTCGAGGTGGTACTGCTTGGGGTGTTCGTCGTCCGGCCAGTTCGGCGCGCGGTAGTCGTTCACCCGCTGGAAGGCCAACTCGATCGCACCGAACCGGATGCCCGCCCAGTGGTCGTGGCTGTCGGGCTTGACCGGGCGGCCGGTCACCTCGGCGTAGAAGGCGGCCAGCCTCATCGGGTCGGGGCAGTCGATGATGAAATCGGTGAGTTGCAGCATCAGGCGATGGTGTCACAGGGTCCGGGCCGGTCCCCGGACGTCGTCAGGCCGCCGTGGTGCGGAAGGTACGCCGGTAGGTGTCGGGTGAGACGCCGACGACCCGCTTGAACTGGCGGCGCAGCGTCGTGGCCGTGCCCATGCCGGTGGCGACGGCGACCGCCACCACGCTCTGGTCGGTGCCCTCCAACAGTTCCCGGGCGCGCCGGACCCGTTCCGCCAGCAGCCAGCGCAACGGGGTCTGTCCGGTGACGGCGTGGAAGTGGCGGGTCAGGTTGCGGGGGCTCATGTTGGCGTGGCGTGCCATGTCGGTGACGGTCAACGGCCGGTCGAGCCTTCTGCGTGCCCAGTCGAGCAGGTCGGCGAGGAGGTGGTCGCGGTCGGTCTGCACCGGTGTGGCCACGAACTGCGCCTGGCCGCCGGAGCGGTGCGGTGGCACGACGAGCCGCCGGGCGACGGTGTTGGCGACGGCGGCGCCGTGGTCGCGCTGCACCAGGTGCAGGCACAGGTCCACGGCGGCGGCCTTGCCGGCGGCGGTCAGTACGGACCCGTTGTCGGTGTAGAGGACGTCCTGGTCGACGACGGCGGCCGGGTGCCGGGCGCTCAGTTCCGCCGTGTGCGCCCAGTGGGTGGTGGCGTGGCGGCCGTCCAGCAGTCCGGCGGCGCCGAGTACGAACGCGCCGGTGCACAGTGAGGCGACGCGGGCGCCCGCGTCGTGCGCGGCCCGCACCGCCTCGACGAGTTCGGGTGGGAGCGGTGCGTCCACGTCGGCGCAGGCGGGGACGATCACGGTGTCGGCCTGCGCCAACAGGTCCAGGCCGCCGTCGGGTTCGACGGTGAACGGGCCGACCCGCACCGGTGCGGGGCCGCAGATCCGCAGGTCGTACCAGTCGTCGACGGCGTCGCGTGGCGGGTTGCCGAAGATCTCGCAGGCGACGGCCATCTCGAAGTGCAACAGGTGGCCCACGGTGGGCAACACGACGGTGTGCATGTCCGAAACTGTACGCATGTTGGCGTTCCGGCCGAGACCGGAGGACGGTCGCGCCCGCGAGACTTGGACCCGTCGCACTTCGAGATGGGAGAAAACATGAACACGGATGCCGCAGTGGTGGTCTACGGGGCCACCGGTCACACCGGCCGGTTCGTCGTCGCCGAGCTCCGGAGGAGGGGCGTGGCCGTCATCGCCTCCGGCCGGGACGCCGCCCGGCTGACGGAGGCGGCACGGGAGTGGGAGGGCGTGACGGTGCGGGCCGCCGCCGCGGACGACGCGGCGGCCCTGGACCGGGCGCTCGCCGGTGCGGCGGCCGTCATCAACTGCGCGGGACCGTTCGCGGTGACGGCGGGCCCGTTGGTCGCGGCGGCGTTGCGCGCCGGGATCCCGTATCTCGACGTGGCGGCCGAGATCGAGGCCAACGCGGACACCTTCGCGGTGCACGCCGAGGCCGCCCGCGACGCGGGGGTGCCGGTGGTGCCGGCGATGGCGTTCTACGGCGGGCTCGGTGACCTGTTGGCGACGGCCGCCATGGCGGACTGGACCTCCGCCGACGAGATCGACGTGGCGTACGGGTTGAGTGGCTGGCACCCGACTCCGGGCACCCGGGCGGCCGGTGAGGTGTCGCACCGGCGGCGTGGCGGGCGGCGGGTCCGGTTCTCCGGTGGGACGTTGGAGTACCACGACGCGCCGTCGGTGACCCGGACGTGGGACTTCCCGGCGCCGACCGGTTCCCGGGAGGTGTTCGCGGAGTTCAGCATGGCCGACGTGGTGACGATCCCCAGTCACGTGGACGTGCCGGTGGTCCGCACCCACATGAGCGTGTCGGCCGCGGCGGAGTTGGCCGACGCCGACACGCCCGCTCCGGAGGCCGCCGACGAGTCGGGACGGTCCGATCAGACCTTCACCGTGGACGTGGTGGTGCGCGCGGGCGGCCGGGAGCGCCGGGCGACGGCTCGCGGCCGCGACATCTACGCGATCACGGCTCCCCTGGTGGTGGAGGCGGCCATCCGGGTCCTCAGTGGCCGGACACGGGCCGTCGGAGTGGCCTCGGCCGGCGCGATGTTCGACGCGGAGGACTTCCTGCGGGCACTCGATCCACATGTGACGGTCGAGTTCCGCCGGTAGGGCGCGGACGGGCCGACGGCCTCTAGGTGTACCGCACCGGCACGATCCGCCAGGAACGGTCGACGGCCGCCGTCTCGCGGTCCTCTCGCCGCGACGGCAGCAGGATGTGGTGATCGCGTCTGCGCAACGGCCCCACCAGGTAGGCGCCGGCACCCTCGGGGCCGAACAGCCGTTCCCCCGGCACCTTGCCCGCCGCCCGGACCATCGCCGCGACCTCCCGGTGCGTGTCCCGGTCGTTCGACACGTCCGCGAGCCAGCCGTCGAAGGCCGCGTACAGGTGGTCGCGCCGTTCCCCGGGCAGTCGGGTGTCGAGCAGCAGCCACGCCCACTGCACCGACTCGTCGCCGACGTTCAGGGGTGTCACATGCGCCTCCACGACGAATCCCCGCCGCAGGAACGCCGCGTGTGCCGACCGGATCGCCTCCCGCCGGGTCGACACGTCCCACAGCCACACGGCCACGGCGGCCACCGCGAGCACGATCGCCAGGACGATCAGGACCACCCGGCGCGTCTCGGGTGTCGACGGGAACCCGGAACCCGGCACCGTCGAGAACCAGCCGGCGAACACCGCCAGGGCCAGCAGCAGTCCCGGGACGAACCAACGCGGGTCGCGCAGCTCGGCCCGCGCCGCGAAGGTGCCGGCGTCGGTCAGGTCCGGTGGTTCGCGGGGGATCTCGGGGCGGGAGGGGAACGGCACGACGGCGTTCCAGTACCGGCCGGGATGACCGAGTCGCGCGGCGGAGGAGTCAGTCATGTCTCCCATTGAACAACCCGCCGTCAGCCGGCCCTCGGCCCCGCCTTGGGAAACACCGCGGGCGTTCCCGTCACCGGGTCGGGCGCGACGACGCAGGGCAGGCCGAACACGTCCTCCACGAGCGCGGCGGTGACGACCTCGCCGGGCGGTCCCTCGGCGACCACCCGGCCGTCCCGCATGGCGATCAGGTGCGTGGCGTACCGGGCGGCCTGGTTCAGGTCGTGCAGTACCGCCACCAGGGTCCGGCCGTCGCGGTGCAGCGCGGTGAACAGGTCCAGCAACTCCACCTGGTGGGCTATGTCGAGGAAGGTGGTGGGCTCGTCCAACAGCACCAGTTCGGTCTGCTGCGCCAACACCATCGCGACCCACGCCCGTTGCCGCTGCCCGCCGGAGAGCCGGTCCACCGGGTGCGACGACAGGTCCGTCAGTCCGGTGGCCTCCAGGGCGTCCACGACCGCGCGCTCGTCGGCGTCGGTCCACTGTCGCAGGAGGCCCTGGTGCGGGAACCGGCCGCGCGCGACCAGGTCCCCGACGGTGATGTCGTCGGGCGCGATCGACGACTGCGGCAGCAGGCCGAGCCGCCGCGCCACCTGCTTCGTCGGGTATTCGGAGATGTCCCGGCCGTCCAGCAGCACCCGGCCCGCCGCCGGCCGCAGCAGCCGCGCGAGCGTACGGAGCAGTGTGGACTTCCCGCAGGCGTTGGGGCCCACGATGACGGTGAAACCACCGTCGGGGACGTCCACGGACAGGTCACGTGACACCACCCGGCCCTCGTACCCGGTGGTGACCTCGACGGCCCGCAGCCTCGACGCGCCCGGCACGGACACCTCGATGGGGGCGGTCATCTGCTCGGCGGATGTCACAGCCGTCTCCTCGCTTCCTCGATCAACAGCCACACCAGGTACGAACCGCCGACGACGACGGTGACGATGCCGACCGGCAACACTGTCGGCACCACGTGCTGCGCCACCAGGTCGGAGACGAGCAGCAGCACCGCCCCGAACACGGCCGCGCCCGCGAGCGGGACCCCCGGCGCCCGCATCACCCGGCGGGCGATCTGCGGCGCGGCCAACGCGATGAACGCGACCGGACCGGCCAGCGCCGTCACGACCGCGGTCAGGCCCACCGCGACGGCCATGACGCGCAGCCGGGTCCGTTCGACCGCCACACCCGACCCGGCGGCGGCGTCGTCGCCGAGGTCGAGTTGCCGCAGGCCCGGCGCGAGCAGCGTCGCCGTCAGCAGCAGTACGGCGATGACGGCGACGCCCGGGGCGGTGCCACCCCACGCGGCCCCCGACAGGTCGCCCTGTCCCCACACCGCCGCGCTCACCGCGGCGTCGAGTTCGGCGGCCAGGATCAGCCAGGTGTTGAACGACGTGAGCATCGCCGTCACCGCGATCCCCACGATCACGAGCCGGTTCCCCTGCACTCCACTCCGGAACGCCAACAGGTACACCGCCGCCGAGGCCGCGACCGCGCCCACCAGCGCGCCACCGGCCGCGGCCGCGGTGCCGCCACCGGCGACGATCATCATCAACAGCGCGCCGGTGTAGGCACCGGTGGAGACGCCGAGCACGTCGGGACTGGCGAGGGCGTTTCGGGTGATGGACTGGAACATCGCGCCCGCGACACCCAGGGCGGCACCGAACACGACGGCCGCCACGGCGCGCGGTGCCCGCCATTCCAGCACCACCGTGCGGTGGAATCCGTCGGTCTGTCCGGTGAGGACGGCCAGCACGTCCCCGACTCCGAGGGGGAGCCGGCCGAGCATCAGCGCCGCCGTCGCCAACATCAGGCAGGCCACGACTGCGGCGGCGCAGACCCACACGGTGCGGCGACGCACGCGCAGCCGGACCGGTCCGGCCCGCAACCGCCAGGCGGGCGCACCGACCACGGGTCTGCGCGAAACCGTCACGACGCCACCGCCCTGCGGCGCCGGATCAACGCGATCAGGACCGGCGCGCCCACGAACGACGTCACGATGCCGACCGGGATCTCACCGGGCCGCATCACCAGCCGGCCCAGCACGTCGGCGGCCAGCACCAGGATCGGGCCGATCAGCAGCGAGTACAGGAACACCCAGCGCTGGTCGGGACCGGCGAGCACCCGCGCGATGTGCGGCACCATCAACCCGATGAACACCAGCGGCCCGGTGGCGGCCGTCGCGCCGCCCGCCAGCAGGGTCACCGCGACCACCACGGCGATCCGCACCACCCGGACCGGGACGCCCAGGCTCACCGCGACGTCGTCGCCCATCGCGATCGCGTTCAACGCCGGGGACGCCGCCGCGGCGACCGCCATCCCCACCGCCAGCAGGGGAAGCACCGACCACAGGATGTCGAGTTCGCGGCTGGCGACGGTGCCGGCGTTCCAGTTGCGCATCGTGTCGAAGGAGCGGGGGTCGCTGAGCATGAGTGCGGATATGACGCCCTGCAGCACCGCGGCGACGGCGACACCGGCGAGGGTGAGCCGGACCGGGTCGATCTGGCCGCGCCCGGCGGAGCCGATGAGGTACACCAGCACCGTGACCAGCAGGGCTCCGGCGATGGCGAGCCACCGGTATTCGCCGATCGAGTCGAGGCCGAGGAACACCACGCCGACGGCCACCAGCAGCGCCGCTCCCGCATTGACACCGAGGATTCCCGGGTCGGCCAACGGATTGCGGGTGAGGGCCTGCACCAGCATCCCCGCGACCCCCAGCGCCGCACCGACCGCCAGGCACAGCAGGGTGCGGGGGCCGCGCAGCTCCCACAGCACGAACGCCTCACCCGGTGGCGCGGTGCCGATCACCGCCTCGACCACCGTCACCGGCGAGATCGACTTGGCGCCCAGGGCGATGCTGAGGACACACATGACGGCCAGCGCCACCAGCACGACCGGTAGTCCGCCGAAACGGGTGACGCGGCGCCGCGCCCCGTCGGCGGGGCGCGGCGGTGCCGTGCGGGACGCGTTCACGGTCAGCCCTGTTCGGCGGCGGCCGATTCGAGTTCGGGGAGCAGTTCCGCGATGAAGTAGTCGTGGCTCAACGGGCCGGGACTGTTGGTGGCGTTGGCGACCGGGGCGTCCAGCCACAGCACCGCCCCGGAGGTCGCGGAGGGCAGTTCCTCGAAGCGGGGATCCGCCTCGATGTCGGCGCGGGCGCCGATCCGGTCGAAGACCGCCAGGACGTCGGCGTCGAGCTGGTCGAGCAGTTCCTCCGACACGGCGGCGTCGGTGCTCTGCGTGTTGTCCTGGTTGTCGGCGGGCACCAGGCCGAAGCACTCCAGCCAGCTCCCGTTGCCGAACCGGTACTGGCCCTCCTCGGCGGCCACGTACTGGTAGGTGCCTCCGACCAGGTCGGGGAGTCTCTCCTGCGCGGCGGCGCACTCGGCGGCGACGGAGTCCACCAGGCCCTGCCCGTCGGTGCCGGTGAGCTCCCCGAGTGCCACGGCGACGGCGTCCCAGTCGTCGTTGGCCTCGGCCAGGCCCGGGAACGTCGGCACGAAACCGTCGAGCTGCGCGTACACGTCCTCGGCGACGGTCCAGGTGTTGCCGACGACGAGGTCGGGCTCGTAGGAGCCGATGGCCTCGGGGTCGGCGACGTAGTTGGGGGTCAGTTCCGGGTCGAGGTCGCCGGTGAACACGCCGTCGAGCCACGGGTAGAACTCGTTTATCTCGTCCTGGCTGGAGGCGATCGCGACCGGCTGAATTCCCAGTTCGACGAGGATCTCCGCCACCTGCAACGAGAGGGCGACGACCCGCTCGGGGCGCGCGTGCACCTCGACGGCACCGTAGGCGCCGTCGACGGAGGCGGAGAAGCCGTCGGCGCCGGAGGACTCCTCGCCGCTCGATCCGCCGCACGCGGCGACACCCGCGAGCAGCGTCACGCCGACGGCCGCCGCGATGATCCGGTTGGCTCGGTTCGCCACGTCACACACCACTTTTCGTCTGGGTCGGGTCGAGGGGGTGCGGCGGACGGCCGGGTGGGGGCACGAGGCCGCCGCACGCATCGGGGCTCAAATTAGCTTAGCCTTACCTCAGCCAAACGGCAGGGGGTATCCGATCCGCACGGAAGGACCCGGCCGCGACGGCACCGGGCCGGCACCGCCGCACGCCGCGATGACGCCGATGTGAGAGCCGCCTGACGCACTCCCCTCCCAACGTCCCGACCCGACCGGTCCACACGGGAGCCGTCTCCCGTCCGGACCGCCGGCATCGTCATGTCCCCATCACCACGAGGAACCACGATGAAATCCAAATACGTCCATACCAGACGGTGGCTCCCGGTGCTGCTCGCCGTCGCCGCCGCACTCGTCGGCGCGGCCGGCGCGGCCGGCGCAACGGAATCACGGCAAACAGGCCCTGTCGTCAGTCGGCGCCCGAGCCGCCTTCCAGAATGGACAGGTCGCGTTCGGCGAACCGGCGGTGCTCCCACTCCTCGTTCAACACGATCCGCAGGCAGGTCTTCAACGGGAAGCCCTCCAACCGGGGCCAGCCCGGCTCGGTGCGGGTGACCTCCTCGGCCAGCCGCGCGTCGGTCAGCGAGGCCAGGACGCCGCGGACCATGGCCTGCCGTTCGGCACGCAACGCCAGCACCTCGTCGAGTGGCGGCCGCACTCGACGGTCCCACGGGATACCCTCCCAGCCGGGCGCCTGGTCCCAGGGCAGATCCCACGGATGCCACGGCGACGACTCGCCGAGTACCCCCCTGCCCACCCACGCCGCCGTCGCGAAACCCAGGTGCCGCAACGTCTCGACGAACGACCACTCGCCGTCCACACTCCGGTGCAGATCGGCCTCGGGGAACATCTTCGCCCGCGCGACCGTCTCCTCCCACAGTCGTTCCAGGATCGACCACGCCTCCCGGAAACCCTCGGCGTCGTCGGGCCGCATCCTGACCCTGTCGGGCATGCGCCGGTCGAGCTCCGCCTCCACAAGAGGCGCGATGTCGACGCCGTTGACGACCACGTCGCGCAGGTCACCGTCGATCCTGACGCCGGCCAGTTCCACGCCGCGCAGACGCGCACCGTGGAACATGGCGCCGTCGATGCGCACGTCCGTGAAGTCGGTCGCGCGCATCTCGGCTCCGGTGAAACGCACCCGTGTGAAGTGGGAGTCGGCGAGGTTCACCCGCTCGAACCGACTGCCACCGAGGTCCTGGTCGTGGAACTCCGTCATGGCGTCAGGCTACGTCCACCGACCGACATCGCGGCGCATCCGCGCGTCGCACCGTTCAGGGCCGCGACGTGTCCACCGATTCCATGGGCGCCAGGGACCTCCGCGCCACCGGCAGCATCACCAGCGCCACCGCCGACACCGTCAACACCACCGTCATCCCGAGCGGCCGCAACAGCCACACCGCCAGGCCGAGGCTGACGACGAGGCAGCCGGCCGACCATCCCCACGCCGCCCGGTGATGGGGATGCCGCCACAGCGTGTACCCGCTGCCGATCAGGATCGCCGCGTACACGCCCAGAAGGACGAGGGGTACCACGAAGAACAGGGCGACGACGAGGAAGGCGGAGTCGAACATGTCGACGACGACCACGGCGGACAGGGCGCACTTCCCCGACCACAGCGTTCCGGCGAGTGCCGTGAGGGAGGCGGCGGCGAGCCGTGGGACTCCAGTTGCGCGACGGGGCATGACGATCCGATCCTCACATCGACGACTCGACAACCGGCGATGTTATCGGCGTGCGCCACCACCGGGGCCCCACCGCGCGGACCCGGGTCACGGCCGGTGCCGCGACCAGCCCCGAATCGGTTCGTGTCCCGCCAGGCGCGGATCGTGCCGGACGACCTCACGGGCGAATGCCGGACCGAACCCGTCCCACCGCGCGAGGAGTTCACCGCGTGCGCACACCGTCGACCGGTGGGCGTGAAGGGCCGCCGGCACGGGTGCGTCCCGGTCGAGAACGGCGGTCTCCTCCCACGGCACCAAGAACAACCGCACGTCGTCGCCCTCGGGATAGAACACGACGTGGTCGGCACCGGGGCCCGGGTACAGCTCCAGTACACCGGTCCGCCCGGCCGACAGGTCGTCCCGGGCGGCGGGCAGGCTCAACAGCAGCTCGACGACGTCGGAGTAGTCGAGGATCACGTCGCCGGCCGGGAAGCCGACGAGCCGCGCCACCGCGTAACGGGTCTCCAGGAGTCGGGCGGCGCAGCACAGGACGGGGAACTCGTGCGGGCCGTCGAGTGCGATCGACTCCTCCAGCTCGCGATACAAGGCATCCACTTCAGACCGTGACTTGTGGACGTGCGGCGTCCACACGATGTCGCACACCCGCATCACCTCCGTCCGGACCACTGCGGCGCCGATCACCCTCACCGGAAATCGGCGCGCGCACGGCGATCAGGACCGTATCCGTCCGCGATGGATCGTATCGTGCCGGTCATGACGCCGCTGATCACCGATCGTGTCCTCAACCGCACCACCCTGCATCGACAGCTCCTGACTCACCGGCTTCCACTGACCGTCCCCGAAGCGCTGCGGCGACTGCTCGGAGTGCAGGCACAGGAATCGAACGCCCCGTACCTGGGCCTGTGGACCCGGCTGTCGGGGTTCCGGCTCGACGACCTCACGGCCGCCCGGGAGGCACGGGAGGCCGTCCGGGGATCGACGCTCCGGGGCACCCAGCACGTCCACGCCGCCGACGACTACCCGTGGCTCCGTCCGCTCGTGGCACCCGTACTGCTGCGCGGACGGCAATCCGCCTTCGGCACCCGCACGGTCGGGCTCGACCTCGACGAACTGGCCCGGCGGGGCGCACAACTGCTGTCCGGCAGGACCATGACCCGTTCCCGGCTGCGAGACGAACTGGCGCCGCACTTCCCCGGTGTGCCGCCGGAGGCGCTCGGCTGGTCGGCTCAGGCGGTGCTCGCCGTGGTGCATCCGCCACCGAACGGATGCTGGCGCCGGGGCGGGGCGACACCGTTCGCGCTCGCCGAGGAGTACCTCGGCACCCCGATGCACGACCGGCCCGATCCGGCCCGGCTGGTCCGCCGGTACCTCGCCGCGTTCGGTCCGGCGACGGTCGCCGACATGCAGTCGTTCTCAGGCGTGCGCGGGCTGTCCGAAGTGGTCGACGGCATGGGCCTGCGCAGGTATCGCGGCGCATCCGGCGCCGAGCTGTTCGACCTTCCCGACGCCCCGCTCGCCGACGCCGACACCCCCGCGCCGGTGAGGCTGCTTCCGGACTTCGACAACCTCATGGTCGCCTACGCCGACCGCCGTCGCGTCATGTCGGACGCGGTGCGGGCGAAGGTCTGCGTCGGCGCGATGATCGCCGCGACCGTCCTGGTCGACGGCCGGGTACGCGCTTCGTGGACGATTCGGCTGCGCCGGGACGAGGCCGTCCTGGAGATCACCCCGCTGGAACCGTTGAGCCGCACCGACCGCGACGCGGTCCACGCCGAGGCGGCGGCCCTGCTGGAATTCGCCGCGCCCGACGTAGACGGTCGGCGACTTCATTTCCACGACTGACGGACGCCGCCCGGCGCGTCGGCGCGACCGGTCACCGGTCGCCGTCGCGCCGGTCCGCGTCGATCCGGCGGACCATGAGCAGTCCGCCGACGCCCGGTATCAGCACGCGCCACGGCACCCCGACCGCGGAGCGGGCCAGGGAACCGGTGACGATCACCGTGACATAGGACGCTCCGTGGAGTGGTCCGGTCCAGCCGCTGATCCCGGGGGCGTGGACCGTCGCCAGGTTCACCAACAGCACCACCAGGGAGACCGCCTCGACGAGGGCGGCGATCCGCAGGATCCGCATGGTCATGCGGCCACCTCGTATCCGGGCCGGACGATCATCAGCACGACGACGGCGGCCCAGATCAGGTTGTAGAACCCGGCGAGCATGGCCAGGGTGCGCAGGTCGCGGACGGTGCCGGGTTCCCAGAGCGCGGTGCGCTGCCGCGGGTGGATCTGGGCGGCGAGCAGGACGGCCGCCACACCGGTCAGCACCATGGCGACGACGACCCAGATCTCCCCCATACGGCCCTGCACGGTCGCCAGGACCATGCCGACCACCGGAACGACGACGCCGCACAGTGCGTAACCGCCGGTGATGCGGTGGAGCAGCGCGGCCACGGCGGTGTCGCGTTCCTCGGAACCGTCCTCGCCCGACACGGGGGCGTATCGCGGGAAGAGGCTCGTGGCCACGGCCGAGCCGCCGACGAAGACGATGCCGGCCAGCACGTGGACGGACAGCAGTAGTGAGTTCACGGAAGACTCCAAGCTTCAGGCTGCCTGAAGCATAACGCATAGCTTCAGCAACACTGAAGGTCTCGGTGCCCGCCGGCCCGAACCCGGCGACACGCAGCCGCCGGACCACGCCTGAGACGATGCCCCGATGACCGATGCGACGCCCCCAGCCCGATCCCATGTGGACTTGACCTCGTGGTACGGCCCGTGGGACCCCATGACACCGGCCGCCGTCCGTGACCTGCTGGCCGGTTCGGATGTCCGGTGGTGGATCGCCGGCGGCCACGCCGTCGACGCGCACACCGGGACCCGCCGGGCACACGGCGACATCGACGTCGCGGTCGCCCGAGACGACATACCGGCACTCCGCCGCAGGCTCGCCGGCTGGCACCTGTGGGAGGCACACGACGGCGCCCTGAAACCACTGCACCCGCACCACGAGCTGCGCCCCGACCGGCACGGCCTGTGGGCCAGACGCGACGCCTCCTCACCGTGGCGCCTCGACCTGCTCGTCTCCGCCGTCGCCGACGAGCACTGGCTGTTCAAGAACGACCACGGCATCCGCATCCCGATGCCGGAGGCGGTCACACACCACGGCGGAATCCCCTACCTGGCACTGGAGGCGGTACTGCTGCACAAGTCGAGGCTCATGCGCGACAAGGACCGACGGGACTTCACCACCGCCCTCCCCCACCTGTCGGACCGGGCGCGGAAGTGGCTCGCCACCGCACTGGAACGGCACCGGCCCGGCCACGAGTGGCTGCCGACGCTGCGGAACGGACGACCGGCCCGACCCGCGTCACCGCCGAACCGCGCCCCCTAGCCGGTGAACGCCTCGACGATGCCCCGTCCGACCCGCCGCCGCACCGGGTCGGCGTCCGCCCCGAACAGTCGCGCGTCCACCTCCGCGACCACCCGTCGCGCGTCGGCCAGCACCGCCGCACCGGCCTCGGTCACCTCGATCGTCGAGGCGGCACCGGCCCTGGCGGTCCGGTCCCGGACCAGGCCCGCACGCGCCAGGGCCTTCACCGAGGTGTGCACCGTCTGCACCGTGATGCCCGACATCCTGGCCAGATCGCTGAACGACGCACCGGGCACACCGGCCACGTGCCCCAACAGGCCCAGTTTGCGGACCGTCAGGTCCAGCGGGGCCAGCGCCGAGTTGAGCTCGGTCTCCACCTGGCGCGCCAGGGTCAACACGATGATGGACGGGCTCGTCACAGGCGGAGTGAAGTCGGTGGTCACCCGTCAAGTCTCGCGCATCGGCGGCCGGTCCTCGGGCACGTGGGTGAACCCGCCGGCCGGCCCTGTCAGTCCCGGCTCAGGAACTCCACCACCGTGGACCGGAACCATTCCGGGTCGTCGAGCCACATGAAGTGCCCGCCGCCCGGCATGACCGCCAGTTCACCGGCGGGGAACAGGCCGACCGCGTCGGCGGCGGCGAACCGGGTGAGCACGATGTCGTGCTCTCCGGCCAGCAGCAGCACCGGTGCCGACAGTTCACCGAGCCGCTTCACCACGCCCCGCGGCTCCGCCAGGCCGGCGTACATGCCCTCAGTGGCCTCCGCCGACCGTTGGCGCGAGTCGGAGGCGGCGTGTTCCCGCGCCACCGCGTCCCACCTGCCGTACAACAGCGGCGCCATCGCCATGCGTTGCGCCTCGGTCTCCTGGAACGGCTCCGCCCGCTGCACCTCGGCGAGTGCCGCCGTCGCTTCGGAGTACCACGGCTCGGCGGCCCGTTCGGCCATCACCCGGTCCCGCGCGACACCACCCGGCACACCACTGACCATGAAGGAGGAACCCGCCAGGACGACACGACGCAACCGGTCCGGGTGCGCCGCCGCGTACAACTGGACCACGCCCCCGCCCGCCGAGTGCCCGAGCAGATCGATCCGGTCGAGCCCCAGGTGCGCCCGGAACGCCTCGACGTCGGCGGCCAGCGTGGCGGCCCGGTGGTCGCCGTCGGCGGGAACCGCCGAACCACCCGTGCCGCGGTTGTCCAGTATGTACAGTGTCCTGTCCCGGGAGAGCCCGCCGAGGTCGCCCAGGTACTCACCCGCCCGGCCGGGGCCGCCGGGGATCACCAGCAACGGTGCGCCCTCCCCGATCCGGCGGTACGCCAACTCGGTGCCGTCGAACGATTCGAAGCGTGTCATGGGGGAATCCTCTCGCGACCGGGCCGTCCGGTCCAATCGGTAAGCGGCCGTAAGGCGTCCGAGCGGAACCGGCGGCGTCGTCGAAGCGGTTCACAGCAACGCGTCGAGCGACCGGAACAGGTCGATGCGGTCGGAGTCCACCGGATCCGCCCCGTACCGGCGCAGGAACCGCCGCGCGTACTCCGGACCGTACTGCGGATTCAGACGGTGGTCCGCGAGACTCCGCGTCACCAGGGCCAGGTCCGCGTACGGATCCGAGCGACCGAACCTGCCCACGTCGACGACACCGGTGACGGCGAGGGAGTCCGGGTCCAGCAGCACGTTCGGAAGACAGAAGTCACCGTGGCACAGCGCCTCCGCGCCCTCGGTGAGGCCGGCGGCCAGCGTGGCGGTCCGGTCGAGGACGGCACGCCGGTCGCCGGAGTCGTCGCGCGCCACCGCCTCCGAGGACTGTGCCAGGATCACCGGTACGTCGCGGGTGAAGGGACAGCCGTCCACCGGCAGCGAGTGCAGCCACACGGCGAAGTCCGCGACCGCGTCCACCACCGCCGCCCGCACCGGCTCGGGCCACGGCTCGGCCGCGCTACGGCCCGGCAGGCCGGCCGACACCAGGAAGGCGGTGTCGCCGATGACCCCGGCGTCCCACGGTTCCGGAGCCGGGACACCGTTGGCGGCCAACCACCGCAGCCGATCCGCCTCGGCGGTCGGGTCGCCGCCGGTGTCGGGGCCGACCGGCCACGGCGCCAACTTGACGAACAACGCCGAGGGACCGGTGAGCCGGTACACCGTCGCTCCCGAGTACCCGTCCCCGATGGACTCCCAGTCGTGTCGGTCGTACCTCCGGCGCAGCATCGTCTCCGCGTTCCGCATCATCGGACCATATCCCCGCAGGCCCGACCGGCCCACGGTTCAGCCGACGCGACCCCGCGACCGGACCGTGCGCCGCGTGAAGAGCCCGGCCCCCGAAACCGCCCCGCTCGGCGTGGCACCTGGCGGCGACGGCCACGACCCGGTACACCGGACACCGCCACACCACGGACGGGAGCCGGACATGTACGAGGAGACGGTGACCGCCGTCGGAGCCGCCATCGACCTCGCGGGCGTCGCGGTGATCGTGGTGGGGATGATCGTCGCCACCGTGCGGTTCGCGTGGCGCGGCGGCGACGGCATGACCGACCGGTACCGGCGATACCGGCAGGGCATCGGGCGGGCGATCCTACTGGGCCTGGAGTTCCTGGTCGCCGGGGACATCATCCGCACCGTCGCGATCACCCCGACGTTTCAAGGCGTCGGAGTGCTGGCCTTGATCGTCGCGGTGCGCACGTTCCTCAGTTTCTCCCTCGAAGTGGAGCTGGAGGGCCGCCTACCGTGGCGGCCCGACCGGGCGATCACGTCCCGCCCCCGCGACACCCGGTGAGACGGCCGCCCGCCGGTCCACACCGGCAACCCCGTCCGGCGGGCCTCCGGCGGACTCCGGAATCTCCACGAGCGGCGTGTAACGCACCGACACCGGCAACCCCGTCGACAGGGTCTCGCCGTCGACCGTCACCCACGTGATGTAGCGGCCGTCGCCCTCGGCGGGGGACGTCTCCCTGCCCAGCACCAACCGGGCGTCGTGACCCAACACCCGCAGTCCGGCCGTCAGGAAGACGTTCTCGTCGCGGGCCGTCCCGTCCGCCGACATGCGGCGCCACCTCCGCCGCAACCGGACCAGGTCACGGTCCGGCCGGCGTCCGCCGCCGTACCGCGGCGTGATGCCGCCGAGCGTCCCGGCGGCACCGGCACCTCCGGCGATGGCGGTGGTGACCTCTCGGGCCGCCGTGGCGGCGTGTCTCATCCTCATGACCGCTCCCTCACTGCGGTGGCCGGGTAACCGGTCCACCGGTGGATCCAGGACAGTTCCTCCGCCACGGCCGCGCCGATCCCGTCGGCGGTGGCGAACACGTGGCCCTCGTCGCGGACCAGAAGGAGCCGCGCCCGGGCGCCGGCGGTCCGCAACGCGTCGTAGAAGCCTCGCGCCTGGGCCACGGTGGTGGCCCCGTTCAGGTCGGCGGTGCCCTGCACCAGCAGCACCGGCGCGGTGATCCGGTCGGCGGCGCGCACGACGGTGAAACCGTCGTACACGTCCGGCGCCCGCCAGAGACTGCGGCGCTCGGTCTGGAAACCGGCCGGGGTCAGGGTCCGGTTGTACGCGCCGTTGCGCAGCACCGCGCACCGGAACAGGTCACCGGTGTCGGCCAGCAGCACCGCCGCGCAGGCCGCACCGAACGAGTGCCCGTACAACGCCGTGGCGGCCGGGTCGATCCGGTCGGACACCGCGTCGAGCACACCGGTGAGACCGTCGCGCAGCCGCGCCCGCAGCTCCTCGAATCCGGTGCGTTCGTCCCAACGCAGCGGACAGGTCACCGTAAGGACCGCGCACGACGGCAGGTATGACCACTGTGGTGTCGCGGGCGCCGGTTCCCGCCGCTCGGGTGCCCCGGTCGGCCGGTGCTCCGAGGTCGCCGGACCGCCCGCGACCGGGGTCAGGCACACCACCACCGGCCGGTCGGCCACGTCGGCGGACGGGTCACGGAACAGGCGGTACCGGACCCCTGCCACCTCGCCGGACTCCACCGTGGCGACCCGGGGACGCGGCCCGACGGTGCGCGCGCGGACCCGGACGCCGTCGCGGGACAGCCGGGCGTCCCGTTCCCGCAGGTCGAGTTCCCACCCGTGGGGGAACGGCGTGACCCCGGCGGGCCACCGTCCCGCCACGGCCAACCGGTCGCCGTCCAGCCGCACCGACATCGCGCCGGGCGCGTCGGCGGGACCGACCAGGTCCACCAGGACACCGTCCCCGTGGCGGCGCAGCCCGACCGGTGACTCCGGTGGCGTGATCGTGGTGGCGGGACGTTTCCCCACGGCGGTGAGGCGGTCGGGGCCGAGCACGTACACCAGGTCGGGGGCGGCCGGGAGCCAGTCGGTCACAGGTCCCCGGTGGACGCCGATCCGGTAGGGGTCGGCGTGCGGTTCGGCGGCCCAGAACTCCGCCCGGTCGCCGTCGACGTCGCAGAAGGCCAGCAACGAGGGTGCGGCCCACCGGAGGCTGCCGCGCCGGAGGTTCCCGAGGTCCCAGGGCACGGCGTCGCCGTCCAGCCGGTACACCCGGTGGCGCGCGGTGTCGCCGTGCAGCAGCTCCGTCAACTCGCCGGGATCGGCGCATTCGGCCAGCAGCACGTGGCGGCGGTCGGGTGAGGGCGTCATCGTCACCACGACCACGCCCTCGGCCAACACCTCGGGGTCGCCGCCCGGGACCGCCCGCACCAGGTCGGCGCGGGCCGCGTCGTACCAGTCGGCGACGACCGGGGACGGCCAGGCACCGTCGTCGACGGTGTCGAAACGCCGATCGGTGAGGTGGCGGCGCGAGGCGTCGCGCAGCGTCACCAGCCCCCCGGAGTCGTCGCACCACGTCGACCGGAAGTCGCGGTCTCGCAGGCCGAGCAGCGATCGCGTCACCGGCACGGCGAGGGTGTCGCACCCGCCGGTGTCCGGATCGGCCAGCCAGGGGCGAAGCCACGGACCGACCCCGGCGAGACGCCGGCCGTCCGGGCTCCAGTCGGGGGCGGTCAGGGTGCGGACGCCCCCGCAGGTGTCACGCGCGGCGGCGGGGTCGTGGACGGTCAGGCGCAGGACCGGTTCGGGGCCACCCGCGACCCGTCGCCGGGTCCGGTCGAAGGCTCCGAAACCGCCGTGCCGCAACAGTTCCGCTGCCCGGTGGGGGCGACGCGGGTAGCGGGGACCGGCGACAAGCGCGACCAGTCGCCCGGTGGGGTCGGGGTGGACCTCCCACCGGCGAGCGGCGGTCAGGTCCGCGACGAGACGGCGGACGGCGGCGGCCACGCCGTCCTCGGATGTCACGGTCACTCCGCACCACCTCCACTCGGCTCGGACGGGCGTTCATGATCGCACCATCCGGCCGTTTCATCCCGTTGCCGCCGCAACGATGTCACTGTCCGCTATCCGACAGCGGGCCGACGGAATCGACCTGCCGAAATGCCGGTTATGTCCTATATGCTACGCCCGGGTCGTGTCCGCGACCCGGCGGCCGCGATCCGGCCGCTCAGGGAGATTCCGAACGAAGGGGGACGAACATGGGCTTCACGCACCGGCGTGACGTCGAGTTCGAGAAGACCAGCGGCGTCGCCGCGCACCTCGGCAACGAGTCGGCGGCGCCGATGGAGTGTTGCGGGTGCCCGGACGACGGCGCATGCCGTGAGTACTGCGTCGCCAACTACGGCGCGCGCGGCGGCTACTGCGAAGGTTTCCTGAACCTCCGCTGCCGCTGCATCTACTGACCGACGCGCGGAATCCGTGCCGTGACGACTCGTTCTCACGGCACGGACCGCCATCAGGACGGGGGACCATGACGCACGCGACCACCTCACCGGCCCAACGCTGCACCGTCGACGTGGTCTCCGGCCGCGTCGTCGCCGGTGACCTCCCGGAAGGGGCGCGGCTCCGCCCCGGCAGACTCACCCTCGACCGCTCGGCCGCCACCACCGGCGACGTCTACTTCCGGCGTCGCGACGGTGTCGTGGAGCTCGCCGACGGTCTCGCCGCGCTCGTGCCGCGCGCCTCACTGGCCGAACTGTCCGTCACCGCCGTACTCGGAATGTGCCTGGGAGCGCGCCCGGCACCCGAACTGACCCACCTGGAGAAGGTCTTCCGGGCACCGCCGCTGTCGGTGGTGGACGTCGGCGACGAGGGACACCTGATCCGCTGCGACCCGCACACCTTGTCCCGCGACGGGCGCCGCCGTCCGGTCCGGGCGGCCGTCGTCGCGTTGGGCGAGGCGGTCGCCGCCGGGATGCGCGAGAACGCGGCGGTCGCCGTCGCCGGGACCGCCTCGCGCGCGGTCCTGAGGCTGGCGGGCCCGAACGCGAACCGTCTCACCGCCGAAGTGGACGCCGGGGGACACGACGACCTGTGGCCGCCGCTGCCCGACGCGCAGCAGGCGGTGGTCGCGGCCCTCGCCACCGCCGCCGCCCGGGGCGTCACGGGGGTCGTCACCGGCTGCCACCTACGGACACTTGCCACCGTGGACGCCGACGAGCTGGCGGCCCTGGTGGGGCGGCGGCACCGGTCGGTGGAACCCTGGCAGGCCCATCCGGACGTCTCCGCCGAGGAGACCGACCACTCCCACGACCACGACACCCCCACCGCCGACGTGCCGCCCTGGCTGACGTTCCCGGGGAAGAGCCGGTTCTTCGCCGCCGCGGCCGCCAGCGCCGCCGCCTGGAAACGGTTCCTGCCGGAGGACTCCGGCCGGGTCGGCCGGGCGGTCTGGACGCTCACCGATCCCGCGCACGGCCGGCACCACGACATGGCCCGCGCGTTGGGGGTCGAGCTCACCCGGCCCGCCGCCGCACCGCGGGCCGTGTCGGCGCTCCTGGCGTTGACACCTCGCCAACGGGGAGCGGTGACCGCGGGCAGGATCGAATCGGCGGCGCTGCTGGAACGGCTCGCCGACCATCCGCCGCCGCAACCCGACGGCGGGCAACGGGCACGGACCGCCGCCGTCGCCTGGGTGAACCGGTCACACGACGCCGTCACGTCGTTCGCGACGGACGGTTTTCTCGCGCGGGCGGGTCTACTCGACCGTGCCGCGCTGATCGAGTCACTGTCCAATCCGTTCCTGACCGCCCGCCACGCACTGACCCTGCGCCGCATGGTCGCCGTGGACCGGTGGCTGTCTACCCGACCGGAGCACGCATGACCACTTCCACCACGACACCGACACCGACACCGACACCGACACCGACCACACTCGCCGACTGGCGTCCCGCCGCATCGACACGACTGGTGACCCTGCCGCTGGGCGGCACCGTCCTGGTCGACGTGGAGACCCTGGCCTGCCACGAACTGCTGCCGGAGGCCGACCGGCTGCTGCGGACGCCACCGGGGACTCCGGTCGGCCTCACCGACGCCCACCACGAGTTCCTGAAGCAGGCCGCCGACGACGGCTGGATCACGCGCGGCCGGGACGGGGAGGCGCCGTGATCGGCTGGATCGTCATGTCGGCGGCGGCGGCCGTCCTCGCCGCCGCCGCGATACTCAAGGCCGTCGACGCCGCCGCGAACCGGCTGGAATGGCCCACCGGGCCGGTGCTGCTGCGGTGGCGAATCCCGGTCGGGCTCGCCGTCACCGGCGAAGTCCTCGCGGCGGTCGCGGTCGTCGTGGCGCCCGGCCGCTGGACGGCGGCCGCGGTACTGGCCGGCGCCTACGGAGTGCTGGCCCTGGCCGCCCACACGCTGCGCGGGTCGCAGTGCGCGTGTTTCGGTGCGTTGGGCGGCCGGGTGACGACGTGGCACGTCGCGGCCGACGTGGCGGTGATACCGGTGGTGGCGGCCGCCGCCGCCCTCGCCGGTCCCGCACCGGCGATCCCGCTGCGGGCCGGGATGGTCGCGGTGATCACCGCGGCGGTCGCGGGCACCGTGACGGTGTTGTCGCGGCGGCGGCGCCGCATCGTCCGCGACTCCACGAGCGACTGCCTCCGGCACGCCCACCACGTCCGGGTCCTCACCTTGAAGGGCTGCTCGGGTTGCGAGGCGCTGCTGACGCTGCGCGGCGGCCGGGGCGGTGCCGTCGTGTGGCACCAGGTCACCGGTGACGACGACCCGTACGCGCGCGACGCCGACGGACAGTTCCCGTGCGCGATCGTCGTCGACGACGAGGGCCGGGCTCTGTGTCCTCCGGTGTGGGGGCTCGCCGACATCGACGACCTGCTCGACCGGCAGACCGCGCTCGCACTCGACGGGGCGGGCTGAGTGGACACGCCGGGCGCGGACGACCGGCCGCAGCGGGGAACGCTGCGGCGGGTCGCCCGATACCTGCGCCCGGACCTGCGAGGGGTCGGCGCGTTGACCGCCGCCGTCGTCCTCCACGCGGTGTTCGGCGTCCTGCCGCCCCTGGCGTTCCAACGCCTGGTGGACAACGGGGTGATCCCCGGCGACGTGGGCGTGATCCTGGTGTTGTCGGCGTTGGCCGCCGGTTCGGCGATCGCGGTCGCCGGGACGCAACTGCTGACCCTGTGGCTGTCGAGCCGGGTCGGCCAGCACCTGATGTTCCGGATGCGGGGCGACCTCTACGCCCACCTGCAACGCCTACCGCTCGGCTTCTACACCCACACCCCCACCGGGACGCTGGTGGCCCGCCTCAACCAGGACACCACCGTCGCGCAGGGGGCCGTCACCGCGGTACTGCCGCAGGTGGTGGGCAGCGCCGCGACCCTGGCCGTCACGTTGACGACGATGACGATCCTGTCCTGGCAGGTCGCGGTGGCGGCGGTCGCGGTGCCCGCCCTGATCCTGCTCCCGGCCAGGCGGGTCGGGCGGCGGCTGCTGTCACTGAGCCGGCGGCGGCTGACGGCGGTCGCGGACCTGTCGGCGTTCATGACCGAACGACTCAGCGTCGCCGGATACCTGCTGGCCAGGTTGTACGGCAGGCCCGCCGCCGAGTACGCCGCCTTCAACGCCCACTCGGCGCGAAACCGCGACCTGGGCGTGCGGATCGCCGTCGTCAGCGGGGTCTTCGGCACGGGCGTGTCCATGGTGGATGGCCTGGCGATCGCGGTCACGTACGGTGTCGGCGGCTATCTGGCCGCCACCGACGCGATGTCGCTGGGCACCGTCGTGGCGCTGGCCGCGCTGCTCCCCCGGCTCTACGCGCCGATCACCACGCTCACCACCGCGCACACCGACGTCATGGGCGCCCTCGCCGGTTTCGAGCGGGTGTTCGCGCTGCTGGACGTGCCGTGTCCCATCACCGAGCGGCCGGGGGCGGTCGCGTTGCCGCCCGGTCCGGTCACGGTGGAGTTCCGGGACGTCCGGTTCGCCTACCCGGTACCACCTCGGCTGCCGGACGCGCCGGCGGTGGCGAAGCCGGTTCCCGCGCTTCACGGCGTGAGCTTCACCGTCGCCCCCGGGCGACGGGTGGCGCTGGTGGGTTCCTCCGGGGCCGGCAAGACCACGATCGCGGCCCTGCTGGCCCGGTTGTACGACGTCGACGGCGGACGCGTGCTGTTGGGCGGCCACGACGTGCGCGACCTGCGGTTCGACTCGCTGCGCGACCACGTGGGACTGTTGACGCAGGAGCCGTACCTGTTGCACGACACCATCGCCGCCAACCTGCGGTACCCGCGTCCCGACGCCACCGACGCCGAGATCGCCGAGGCGTGCCGCGCCGCCCGGCTGGAGACGTTGATCGCCGGACTGCCCGACGGGCTCGACACCGTGGTCGGCGACCGGGGGCACCGGTTGTCCGGCGGCGAGAAGCAGCGACTCGCGATCGCCCGGTTGCTGCTGGCACGTCCCGGCGTGGTGATCCTGGACGAGGCGACCGCCCACCTCGACCTGGAGTGCGAGGCGGCGATCCAGGAGGCTCTGACGACCTCACTGACCGATCGCACCGTGCTCGTCATCGCACACCGGCTCGCCACGGTCCGCGACGCCGACACCATCCTGGTACTCGACTCCGGCCGCATCGTCGAACACGGACGCCACGAGGAGCTGCTGCGCCGGTCCGGACGCTACGCGCGGCTGTGCCGCACCGGGCTGCGGCACGAATCCGAACCGGCCGACGCCACCGGCGTGACACCGGAGACGCCACCGATCGATCCGGCGGAGGCGGGTGTGCCGGTGTGAGCGCTCAGGCGTCCCCGGGAAGCAGTTCCCGTAGCAACCGCCGCACACGGTCGTCGATGAGGTCGCGGATCTCCCGGACCTCCTCGACGGGTCGGCCCGCCGGGTCGGGCAACGCCCAGTCCAGGTAACGCTTCCCCGGATAGAACGGGCAGGCGTCCCCGCATCCCATCGTGATGACGACGTCCGCCGACCGCACCGAGTCCTCGGTGAGCGGCTTGGGGTACTCCCGGCTGATGTCCAGCCCGATCTCCGCCATCGCCGCCACGACGGCCGGGTTGACCGTGTCGGCCGGTGCCGACCCGGCCGAGCGGACCGTCACCCCGCCCCCGGCGTGGTGGTCGAGCAACGCGGCGGCCATCTGGGAGCGCCCGGCGTTGTGGACGCAGACGAACAGGACCTCGGGTCTCGCGGTCACGGAACTCCTCCTCGGTTCGGATTCACTACGCCTGCGGCGTACGGTCACGTTCGCCGGCCCTTCGGAGCCGGAGCGCGACGTACACCAGCCCCACCAGTACGGGCACCTCGATCAACGGCCCCACCACTCCGGCCAGGGCCTGGCCCGAGGTGACTCCGAAGGTCGCCACCGAGACCGCGATGGCCAGCTCGAAGTTGTTGCCCGCCGCCGTGAACGCCAGCGCGGTGGTGCGCGGGTATCCCAGGCCGATCGCCCTGCCCAGCGCGAAGGAACCCGCCCACATCACCACGAAGTACACCAGCAACGGGATCGCGATCCGTGCCACGTCGCCGGGACGGCGGGTGATCGTGTCGCCCTGGAGGGCGAACAGCACGACGATGGTGAACAGCAGGCCGTACAGGGCGAAGGGGCCGATCCGGGGCAGGAACCGCCGCTCGTACCAGTCGCGTCCCCTGGCGCGTTCACCCCACAGCCGGGTCAGGAGACCGGCGGCGAGCGGTATCCCGAGGAACACCAGGACGTTGAGGACGATGTCCCACGCCGACACGGTGAGTCCCTCGGTGGGCAGTCCGAGCAGCCCGGGCAGGACGTCGAGGTAGAACCAGCCGAGCGCGCCGAAAGCGACCACCTGGAACACCGAGTTCAGCGCGACGAGGACGGCGGTGGCCTCCCGGTCGCCGCACGCCAGGTCGTTCCAGATGATCACCATGGCGATGCAGCGGGCGAGGCCGACGATGATGAGGCCGGTGCGGTACTCGGGCAGGTCGGGCAACAGCAGCCAGGCCAGTGCGAACATGACGGCCGGGCCGACGATCCAGTTGAGCAGCAACGAGGTGACGAGCAGCCGCCGGTCGCCGGTGACGGTGTCGAGCCGGTCGTAGCGGACCTTCGCCAACACCGGGTACATCATCAGGAGCAGACCGAGGGCGATGGGGAGCGATATCCCGCCGACGCTGATCGCGTCGAGGGCGGCGTCCATTCCGGGCACGGCGCGGCCGAGACCGAGCCCGGCCAACATGGCGGCCCCGATCCACAGCGGCAGGAACCTGTCGAGGGTGGACAGACGCGGGGGCGTGGTGGCGGCCATCAGCACTCCCTGGCGCGGCCGGCGTTGGCGCGGGCGCGTGCGGACAGGCCGGCCAGCCCGGCGGCACACCGCTCCAGCGGCTCGGGCAGCAACCGGTAGTAGGTGAACCGGCCGCGCGGCTCCGCGACCACCAACCCGGCCTCCTTGAGGACCTTCAGGTGGTGCGACACGGTGGGCTGTTTGGCGCCGGTGTCGGCGACGAGGTGACAGGTGCAGGCGGGGCCGTCGGCGAGCAACCCGACCAGCCGGGCGCGCAACGGGTCGGCCAGCAGGCGGATCACATCAACCTCGGTTGATATCAACACGGTTCGATGAAACACCATCGCGCCGGACATGTCCACCGGCCGGGACGGTGAGACGTCCCACCGTCGGCCGTGTGGACATGCCGGAACCGTCAGGTGGATCCGGCGTCGCGCCGCGACGTGGCCGGGACCGACCACACCGCGAAGACCGCGGCGAGCAGCACGATCGCCGCCGACGCCAGGAACAGTGGCCGGTAGCCGCCGATCCAGTCGGTCAGCACCGCGCCGACCCACGGGGTCATCGCCATGGCGACGGTGGCCGGTGCGCTGTACGCGCCGTACAGGGCGCCGAAACCGCCCGTCCCCCACCGGTCGGAGACCGCGGTGGCCTCCAGCAGGGTCAGGGTGCCGCGAGTGGCTCCGAAGACGATCACCGCCGCCATCAGGCCGATCGTCGGACCTGCGGCGAAGGCGGTGACCGCGATGGTGAGACCGCCCGCCGCCAGCACCGTCACCGTCCTGGCCCGGACCCCGGTGGCCGCGCTGAACCTGCCGTATCCGACCCGGCCCAGCAGTTGCCCGGCACCGCACAGGCCCAACGCCCAGGCGGCGAACCCGGTCGATGCGTCGTGCGCGGTGAGCAGCGGTACCAGGTTGACCGTCGCGGCGAACATGCCGAAGGTGGCCAGGGCCATCGCCACCGTCAACAGCACGAACGGCCTCGACCGCATGACGCCACCGCCACCACCGGTAGCGGGATCGCGGGTCTCCGGGTGCCACGGGACCTTCAGGAACACCGCGTGAGCCGGCACCGTGACGACCGCGAGCACCACGGCGAGGACCAGGTAGGTGGTCCGCCAGTCGGTGCGGTCGGCGAGCACGGCGGTCAGCGGCGCGAACACCGTGCTGGACAGTCCCGCCACCAGTGTCAACGCGGTCAACGGCCGGATCCTCGACGGCCCGTACCAGCCGGTGATCGCGGCGAACGCGGGCTTGTAGAACACGCCCGCCTGCGCGATCCCCGACAACGCCCAGGCCGCGATGTACCACAGGGGACTTTCGGCGGTGGCGATGGCGGCCACCGACACGACGCCGAGTACCGAGCCGGCGGTCATGACCGGCCGGGGACCCCACCGGTCGAGTAGCCGGCCCACCGGGACACCCGCCACCGCCGACACGGCGAGCCCGACCGAGAAGCCGCCCATGACGGTGGTGGCGGACCAGCCGGTGTCGGCGCCGATTCCGCCCATCAACACCGGGAACGCGTAGTAGAGGACGCCCCAACTGGTGATCTCGGTCGCGCACAACGCGATCAGGCCACGGCGGCGGGCGCGATCCGCACCGGTCGGAGCGGACACGGCCGCCGCCGTGAGACGTTCGCCGGTGGTCATGCCGGGTCGGCGCCGCCGCAACACCCGGACGCCTGGGCGACCGGCAGGGTCGCCACCGCTCCGGAGTGGCCGTGGGCGACACCGGTGGCCAGGCCGCGTGCCGGCGGCGCGGGCGCGGCGGCGGGGCCGCCGCAGCAGGACTCCGACGAGTCGGCGAAGACGACGTTGCCCGCCTCGTCCTCGGTCACCGGCTGCGAGGAGCAGACACCGGTCTCGGGGAGTTCCAGGTGGACGGCGTCGGCGGCCTCGCGGTCGCCGGCCAGCGCGGCGGCGATCGACCGGACCTGTTCGTATCCGGTGGCCATCAGGAACGTGGGTGCCCGTCCGTAGCTCTTCATCCCGGCGATGTAGAAGCCGGTGTCGGGGTGGGCCAGTTCGCGTTCGCCGTGGGGCGGCACGGTGCCGCACGAGTGGAAGTTCGGGTCGACCAGCGGTCCCAGGCGGGTCGGGGCCTCCACCGCCGGGTCGAGGTCCAACCGCACCTCACGCAGTATCGACAGGTCGGGCCGGAACCCGGTGGCCGCCACCACGTTGTGGACGTCCACGGCGGTCGCGCCGTCGGCGGTGTGCCCGGACACCGTGACGGTGTCTCCCGCCGGATTGAGGGCGTCGATCGTCAGCCCCGCCAGCAGGGTGACCCGCCCGGCGGTGACCAGTTCCCGCAGCCGCGTGCCGAGAGCGCCACGGGCGGGGAGCGCGTCGGCGTCTCCACCGCCGTAGGCGCGGGCGGCCGAGGCGGCGCGGATCGCCCAGGTGACGCGGGTGCCCGGCGCGGTCTCCGCCAGTTCCGCCAGTGTCAGCAGGGTGTTGGCCGCCGAGTGGCCCATACCCACGACGAGGGTATGTCTGCCCGCGAAGCGGGCGCGGGCGGCGCCGAGGACGTCGGGCAGCGGACCGGTCAAGTACGGGGCGGCTTCGGATTCTCCGAGCGCGGGAAGCCCGTGTGCGCCGAGCGGGTTGGAGTGTCCCCAGGTGCCGGAGGCGTCGATGACCGCGTCGGCGCGCAGGTCCTCGACGGTGCCTCCGGAGGTGCGGATCCGGACCAGGTAGCGGGTGCCGTCTCGTCCGACGGTGCGGGTCTTGTCGACGCCGGCGCGGGCGACGGCCACGACCGTGGCACCGTAGCGGACCCGGTCGGCCAGTTCCGGGGTCGCCGCGAGCGGGGCGAGGTAGTCGGCCACGAGTTCCCCACCGGTCGGCAGGTGGTCGGGGTTCGGTGCGGTCCAACCGGTGGCCGACAACAGGCGCCGGGCGGCGGCGTCGATGTTGAAACGCCACGGCGAGAACAGCCTGACGTGGGACCATTCCGCCACCGCCGCGCCGGCGCGGTCGCCGGCTTCGAGGACCACGGGGGTGATCCCGCGTTCCACCAGGTGGGCGGCGGCGGCCAGTCCCACCGGCCCGGCGCCGATAACCACGGCGGTCGATACGGTCGTCGTCTCGGACACGACCGGCTCCTTTCGTTCGGGGAGCCCCACCAGGCTCCAATGAACGCAAGTATTACCAGTGATTGCTGTTGATGGCAAGTTCGGTGCATAATCGATTCATGGCTCAGACGTCGGACACCCTGCCCGTCTCCATCACCGACCAGGCGTCCCGGCTGGCACCGCAGCTCAAGGCGCTCGCCGACGAGACGAGGCTCACGCTCATGCTGCTGCTCGCGGAGCGCCCCCGCAGCGTGCGGGAACTGACGGAGGCCACCGGCCTGTCCCAGACACTCGTGAGCCACCACCTCACACCGCTGCGGGAACAGAACCTGATCGTCGCCACACCCCGGGGCCGCGCCAACATCTACTCGGTGTGCTGCGACGAGGTCGCCGTCCCGGTCCGGATGCTCGCCGGCCTGACTCGGCCGGCGAGCGACGAGGACTGCGCCTGCGACTGACGGCGTGTGCCCGCAGGTGTCATCACCCGAGCAGGCGATGACCTCCACGGGCGACGGCCGCCACGGCCGGAGCGATCGCCGCGGCGTCGGCGAAGACCCCACGCAGGGTGTTGGACGCGAACGAGCGCTGGAACTCCAGCCCCAGGTACGCGAGTCCGGCGTGGGTGGTCGACAGGCCGCCGGAGTGCAACGGCGCTCCCGTGGCGTCCAACGCGCCCAGCGCTCGCAGATAGCCGAGATCGGGACGGTAGCCGGTGGCCGTGATCACCGCGTCCACCGGTTCGGTGGTGCCGTCGGACCAGCGGACGCCGTCCTCGGTGAACGTCGTGAACATGTCACGCCGATCCGGCCTACCGGCGGCGAACGCCTCCGCGTATCCACCGATGTCCAGGACGGGCGCGCCGTCGAATAGGAGTGCGACCCAGGGCGCCGGAAGCGGATCCACCGCAACCGTCAGTACATGGTGGACGTCACGACCACCGGGACGGTGCGGCACGAGCGTCAATGGTTCCGTACTGGCGACCGTCACCGTCGCGACCTGCGCCAACTCACAGGCCACCTGCACCGCCGAATTGCCGCCGCCGACGACCACGACCCGCGATCCGGCGTACGGAGCGGGGTTCCGGTAGTCGGCCACGTGCCGGACGATCCCCCGGTATGCCGCCGCACCGGGCAACTCCGGCGTGTACGGATTCCCGAACGATCCGGTCGCGGCCACCACGGCCCCGGCCTCGAGGGTGTCGCCGCCGGCCGTGTGGACGACGAACCGGCCGCCGTCGTGGCCGACCTCGGTGACCCTGACGCCGGTGCGGATCTCGGCGTCCAACCCGGCGGCGTACCGACGCAGGTACTCCGCCACCTCGTCACGGGTCGGGTGATCGTCGGGGTCACCGCCGAAGGGCAGGCCGGGCATGGCGTTGAACCGGTTGGAGGAGAACGCCTTGAGTGAGTCGTAATAGTGGGGCCATGAACCGTGCGGCTCGGCGGCGGCCTCCAGGACCACGGGGCGGACTCCGGCGGCGCCCAGGGCGCCGGCCGCGGCGAGACCGGACTGCCCGGCTCCGATGATCACGACGTCGGTCGTGTGTGGGGTGGTCGTCATGCCGACATCATATCGTCATTTCGCGAAATGACAAATTGACGCGACGGAATCCACGCGGCATCCTTGACCGGTGGCGACCACACGAGACGAGCTCAGCCCCGAGGCGCAGGCGTTCCTCAAAGCCCTGGCCAGCCCCACCCGGCAGGCCATCATGTGGGAGTTCGCGGACGGCGAGCTGACCGTCACGGAGGTGGCCGAGCGGCTCGGGCTCGCCCAGTCGGCGGCGTCGACCCACCTCGCGACCCTCCGGGACGCCGGCCTCCTCATCTCTCGCAGGGAGTGGAAGACGGTCCACTACCGACCGGATCCCGCCGCCTTCCTGCGGAGCCTCGAAGACCTGCGCGGCCACCTGCTGGCGTGTTGCCCACCGGCCGAGACGGACACCGGAGGCGACGATTAAAATATATCCATAGTGGACCCAGCGGTCGCCGCGCTCCGACGCCCCGCTAGGGTCACCGGACATGAGACTCGAACCGACGGTCCGCATCCGCAGGGCCACCACCGCCGACGCACCCGGATACGCCCGGTGCGTCGGTGGACTGTTCGCCGAGGACGCCGGCACCCGGGACGACACGATCGACCAGACCTGGCCCGCCCGCGAAGCCGCACGTCACCTGCTCGCGAACCTCTCGGACCCCTCGCAACTGTTCCTGACGGCCGAGGCCGGTACCGACGTCGGCGGCATCCTGTGGGGCAGGATCTCGCCGCCGGACCCGTTGCGCACCGCCGACAAGGCGACCCTGCTGAGCATGTACGTCTCGCCACCCCTGCGGAACCGGGGAGTCGGAACCCGTCTCCTGTCCGCGTTCACCGACTGGGCGCGCGGCCACGGCGTGACACGGCTGTCGGTGACCGCGCACGCCGACAACGCCGACGCCACCCGGTTCTACCGCCGCCACGGCTTCACCCCGTACCACCTGACGCTGGAAGCCGGCCTCGCTCCGTGACGCCCGGTACCGCGAGCATCTGCCAGCCACTTCAATGCCTCGCATGCATTTAGATCTAACGACGGAGTCACCACAAAAGCGCTGGTGATGAACTTGCCCCTTTACCTCAGGCCTGCGTGATCCAATATTGGTCGTAAGGGCGATTTCTGATTACTGGGTCTTCTCAATCCCCTATGTGGCCCGTTTCCGCCGGGCACGGGTCGCCAACATCGTTACTTGCATGAGATGCTGAACGGTTTCGAGCATCATCAACGCAGTCTCAGGTATGTCAACAACCCAGGAATTGTGCGCTCGAGGGTTGCGCCATGCTGCGATGACCCCCTGACACATCATCATGTGCCCTCGCTGTTCGCTCTTTTCACTCTGCGTTCTGAGAGAGTTAATACGAAGCTTAGGGTTCCTTTCCGAAAACACCGAGGTCATCAGTGCGTCTCCGTCTTCCACGCTGCCGGACTTCGCGCGAACGCACTCATTTAGAGCTTTCACCCCTGCCTCTACGGAGTCGGCAAAGTGTGCGGTTATGAATCGTGATCTGGTCACCGCACGTAGGCTTCCGATCGTAATACGTCGGTCATAGTCCGTAATCCAATCATTAAGTACAAGAAGGTCGTCGTCAATTGACACGACTTCAGGCTCTCCGTCAACAACCACTACTGGCCTGTTTGCCGATCTTTCAGCTTTGTATCGGTATTCAATGAGATCACTTGCAATCTTCCTGCCAACAGCCAGTGTTTCCAGCTGATCTACAAAGTCCGCTCGAGTGCAAGTAAGCAAGATACCTGCATCCCACTGAATTCTATTGCTGGCCAGCACGATGCCCTCCCCATGCACCGTCATTTCCCATACAAATGCTTCGCCATGCTGGCGAAAATTTGATCGATCTGGCCAGTCGTCGCATCAGCAGGTATGTGGATCTGAATGTCAAGGTGAAGATTGGGCCGCCCCGAGCCAACCTCGGGCTTACCTTCAATAACAGATTGTCGCAATGCGGGCTCTACCTCGACCTTGGGCAGAGCCTTCTTTGCTACCTTCGTAGCCGCCTCCGCCCTTTTCGTTTGTTTCCCATTGGACCTTTGGTCACCAACAAAAGGTTCAGGGATGATCTTTCCTGCGATCATCACGTATGTTGCAGCCATCTGACGCGCATTGGATCCTCCGAAGCCCTTGTGCTCGAGCCATGTCTGCACCTGTTGTTGATCGGGCTTGCCCTCATGATCCACCAGTGTCGCTAGGTCGGAGGGGTAGACATCCGCCAGTATTTCGCCACACGCGTCAGGATAGGTCAGGTCGACTCGCCATTTGTTCCCACGGTCGGTGAGCGTTCCATCTTCGTCTATGAGGCCGAGACGTTTCATCGGGGAGACGGTATTGTCACGGGCGCTATCGGGGCTCGCCATGCCCAGCATTGCCGCAACGTTCGCCGGCGTGTACTTCGTAGTCGGAGCAGAAGATGCCCGCGCCCGAAGCGCTCTCCACGCCTTGCTAGAAATCTTGGGATAACCGACAGTTGCCATTTTGGCCCCCTTTCTGGGGTAGACCAATATCTTCGAAGCCGTCATCGACCAGAACTATCTTCGAACGACTCTCGCTCACAACGGACTACCCAGCCGTTCGACTTATATTCATGGACGGAGGAGTCGGGCAACGTTTCCCGCCAGACACGATTGGAGCCAAGTGCGCGCTGATGAAAACCTAAGGTGAACTGTATACCGATTCTTCGAGATACCACAGAAGATGAACGCACAACGAGGAACGCCAACTTGCCTGCACATCCAGTTCAGGGATAACTTCCCCATCGTCTGCCCATCCGGGCTGCCGCAGAACCAATGGCCATCCAATCAGCTGGTGAACCGACTATCGGAAGGGTGCTTGTCCTGTCAGCGGGACGAGACAAGCGCCTGGGACGGGTAGCTAATCCGTGAAGAACCACAAGCCAACGATCGCCACATCAGGCTGGAGGTAATGTTCGAGCTGATAAGACCTTCCACACCAGTACGGCACGGCCGCTGCGACACCCACGCGAAACCGCGGTTGACGACCATGTTGCCCCACAGCGGTTTGATGCGAAGGCTTCACGGTCGGCAGAACCGTTCGCCGACCACGGATCCCCACCACCGGAACGGCGGCGCCGGTTCTTCGGTCGCCGCTGCCGGTCAGGCGGCCGCCGGAGCGATGAGACCCGTCAGGGCGGTCAGGCGGTGCCCCAGGCCGTACAGCGCCTCGGCGTCGCGCTCCGTGGTGGTCAGTCCCGCCTCGGACACCCTGGTGGGCAACGGCAGGAACACCGACCCGGCGAACAGCATCCTGAGCTGTCCCAGCACCGGCAACAGGGCGGTGGCCGCACGGGTACCCGAGGAGGTGTTGCCGTAGGCGAGGATCCCGGCGGGCTTGTCGCGCCATTCGAGGGACAGGAAGTCCAGCGCGTTCTTCAACGGGGCGGGGAACGATCCGTTGTATTCGGGGGTGACGAACAGCATCGCGTCCAGCGCCGCGACCCGGCGGGACCAGGCCCGGGTGTGGGCGTGCGCGTACACGCCGGTACCGGCGTGTTCCGGTTCGTCCAGGAAGGGCAGGCCGACCTCCCGCAGGTCGATCAGGTCCACCTCGGCGACGCCGGACAGCACCCCGGCGGCCCAACTCCCGACGTCGCCGCCGATCCGGCCCGGCCGGGTACTGCCCACGATCACTCCGATGACGGCCATGCGGTGCTCCTCAAACTCTCGGTTGTTGACTTGACATGTCAAGTGACGGTACGCTCCGATCATGGCACACGAAGACTCCGGCAGGCTCGCCGAGGCCGACCTGCGCGCCTGGCAGGCACTACGGCAGATGAGCAGACACCTGGACGCACAGCTGGCACGTGAACTCGCCGAGACCGGCGATCTGTCCATGCAGGACTACGACGTGCTCTCCGCCGTCGCTCCCGCCGAAGGACGCAGGCTGCCCGCCAAACGACTCATGCTCCACCTGCAGTGGTCCTACTCACGACTGTCGCACCATCTGGGCAGGATGGAGAAGCGACGGCTGGTCACCCGATGCCCGTCCGACACCGGAAAGGGCGTCGACGTCGTGGCCACCGTGACCGGATATCAGGCACTCCGCGCCGCCACCGGCGCCCACCTTCGCGCGGTGCGGCGCCTGTTCGCCGACCGGCTGCTACCCGGCGACGCCGCCGTCATCGAGGCGCTCGGCGACCGGGTCTTGAGCGGCCTGCCCGGCCCCACACCCACCCGGGGGTGGTGACGACATGACGATCCGGTTCGCGTACGCCGACGACGCCGAGCCGCTGTCGGCACTGGCAGCGGAGACGTTCCCGCTGGCCTGCCCGCCCACACTTCCCCCTTCCGACATCCGCCGGTTCATCACCGAGCACCTGTCCCCCGCACGATTCACCGAGCACCTGACCAACGAGACACGCACCCTGCTGTTGACCGAACGGGACGACCGGATCACCGGATACGCCCTGCTCCGGAACGAACCACCGGCGGCCGACGTCGCCGCCATGCTGCCGCAGGGGCACGTCGTCGAACTCAACAAGTTCTTCCTACGAAGCGATGAACACGGCAACGGTACAGCCACGGCGTTGCTGGACGCCGTCACCGACCACGCCGCCACCACCGGCGCCGGGTACATCTGGCTGGGCGTCTCGCGGGACAACGCCCGCGCCAACCGGTTCTATCAACGGCACGGATTCTCACTCGTCGGACACAAGAGCTTCACCGTCGGCGGCACCGTGCTCCCGGAGGACTTCGTCCGGTTGCGGACCCTGCCGGCAGGCTGACCGATCAGGTCTCCCGGACCATGGTGAGCTGGTGGAGCCGCCGGCCGTCGTGACGGATGCCCGGCACCAGGGGTGTCGGGCCGTGCGGACGGAAGCCCATCCTCGTGAAGAACCGCACCGCGCGCCCGTTCTCGACGAGGGTCTGGAGGTGGCAGCCCGGTACCCCCTTCTCCCGCAGCCGCTCGAACCACCCGCGCATCAACATCTCCGCCGCGCCCGTCCCACGCGCCTCCGGCACCAGGTTCACATGCAGGTGGGCGGGCCAGCGGGGATCCGTCAACTCCCCGGCGGACGGCCGGCGCCGGATGAACCCGCCGAGGCCGTCCATCGCCGCGCGCGCGAAGAAGCCCCACGTCGCCGGACGGGTCATCAGGCGGTGCTCCCGCATCGCCCTTTCCATGCGGACCGACTCCGCGGGCAGCGCGCCCGCCCCCAGGTCACCCGCCAGGTATCCCACCAGGCGGCCTCCGGATTCGGCCAGGAGCACCGACTCGGGGTCGGCGTCCACATAGGCGAACAGATAGATGTCCGCCTCCGATTCCGGATGGCCCCACAACCGGCCGGAGGGCGAGCCCTCCCCCACCCGGGGCAGCAGTTCCCGCAGAGCGGGGCGATCCGCCGCAGTACACGGCCGGACGATCGTGTCCACGTGACACCTCCTCGACCCGCTCAGTGTATCACGTACACAGAAACGGGACCGGCGGTCACGGCGGCCGGTGATACCAGTCGTCGCCGGTGGCCGTGCGTCTCAGGTAATCCCGCAGCCCGGAGGCGACCTCACGGCGGTCGTCGTCCTCGTGGTCCCACACCCACACCGCGTCCCCTCCCGTCGGGAACGCGAACTGGTCGCCGTTGCCCGCGTCCCCGAAGAACAGCAGCGAGTCGAAGGGCCGGTACAAGCCCACGAAGTCCGGCGCGCTCCTGAACTCCAGGTTGTCGCACACCACGCGCCGCCACGGCCACACGATCTCGGTCCCGTACCGGTCGAGGAGTCCGTCCGACTCCCGCCACAACCCCGCGAGCTCGTCCGGGACCGGCCCACCGACCAGGTCCGCGACACCCGCGAGCGCCGCCGGGTCGGCCGGCGGGCACAACGTGAACCCGGCGTCGAGACCGGCGACGAAGTCACTCCACATCAGACGGATCCTCGAGGTGTCGCGCCGTGGCCGCCGGATCGTGGTGGCCGTAGCCGATCGCCGTCGCGACGGTCTCGCACGGCACCGCCACCTCCGCTCACCGCCCGGACCGTTCGGGGTCGTCGATCGCGTACAGCAGGTCCACTCCGGAGCCGTCCGGCAACAGGACCCGCTGGTACCGGGCGGTTCGGGGCCGGTAGCTGCGGGGAAGCTCACGAGCGACGACGCCCTGCGTCGAGAACTGCCCGTGGGAGTACTCGAACACCGGTGTCAGCCTCACCGGTTCGGGCGGCAGCGACGGCGCCGCGTTCGACACGGGGATCTTGTTCCGGAGGTTCGCGATGGCCGTCTTCACGTCCACCGGCTCCTCCGGGGCGATGTCCACGTCACCGGTGGGATCCGCCTGGAGGTAGGCGAACCGGCGGTCGGTGAGCACCCAGAAACCCCGGTTCCGCTTCACACCGGGCGCCAGGTGCCCGGAGGCCAGGCAACGGGGATCAGGGCCGAAGGCCACCACGGTCGCGGGCCGCTTCTTGCCACCCGTGCCGAAGTCGCCCGCCTCCATGATCAGCCACAACAGGATCGGGAACAGGAAGGTCCACTTGAGAATGCGTAGGATCAGCGGGCTCTTGAACTTCCCGTCCCGGTTCCGGCGGGGCATCTCCACCAGGACGTCGGTACGGGTGGACACGTACAGCAGCCGCTCACCGGGCAGCAGCCACTGCCGCGACACGGTGTTCTCCGCGTCGTGGGCCAGAGCGAATCGACGGTGGGACACGATGGGTCATCCTCGGAGGAGCGCGGGACGGTTACGGAGCACAGCATGCCTCCCCGCCGCACGGCTCGGGCACGGCGTCCCGGTCCACCGCTCGTGCCGATGACGCCGCTGGCCCACGTGTCACCGGCGAGGCGGTTCGGGAGGCGTGTCGATCAGGTCCACGCCGGAGCCGTCCCGTAGCAGGATCCGGTGGTACCTGGCGGTGCGGGGTGTGAACCCCAACGGCAGTTCGCGGACGACGACGCCCTGCGGCGAGAACTCGCCGGGGCCGTACTCGGCCACGGCGGTCAGCCTCACCGGTTCGACCGGCAGGTCCCGATGCCCCATCGTCACCGCGACCTTCTTCCGGGTGTTGCGGATGGCGGCCTTGACGTCCAGCGGTCCCGCCGAGGCGACCAGCCCCTCCCCGGTCGGAACCGCCTGCAGGTACGCGAAGCGGCGATCGGTGAGCACCCAGAAGCTCCGCCTCGGCTTCACGCCCGGGGCCAGGTGCGCCGAGGCCAGACACCTCGGGTCGGGGCCGTAGGTCACGGTGGACGCCGGAGGCCCGTTGGGTTCCGGTTCCGAGATCTCGACGGCGTGCCACAACAGGAACGGCCACAGGAAGACCCACTTGAGGATGCGGAGCATGAGGGGACTCTTCAGCTTCCCCGCCCGGTTCCGCCGTGGCATCTCCACCAGGACGTCGGGACGGGTGGACACGTACAGCAGCCGCTCACCGGGCAGCAGCCACTGCCGCGACGCGATGTCCACGGCGTCGCGGACGGGGTCGAACTGGCGATGGGACACGTGGGGTCATCCTCAGGGGATCGCGGGTGGAATCGGGGTGCGGTCTCAGGATGCAACCCGGCCGCACGATTTCGGCACGGCACCGTGCGGCCTCCTCGTGCGCCTGTACTACGCGAGACGTACTACGCATCGCGTAGCATCCTTCCGTGCAGACCAACGACGCCCAACTCCTCGTCCTGTCCGCGCTCGCGGGCGGCCCCCTCCACGGGTATGCCATCAACGCCGCCATCGCACGACTCTCCGGACACCGCCTCGGCCCCGGAAGCCTCTACGGCGCGATGAACCGGCTGCGGGCCAAGGGACTCATCGAACCGGCCGAACCACACGGCCGCCGCAATCCCGTGCGGCTCACCACGGCCGGGCAGGCGGAACTACGCCGAGGCGTGGCCGCCATGTCACAGGTGTTCGAAGCCGTGACCCCGGACCGCGTCGACTACCTCGACCGTGCGGCGCGCTCGTCCGCCGGACACTCCTACAAACCGCTGCTGCGGGACGCGTTGGACATCCGGGGCGGCCACACCGTCCTCGACCTCGGTTGTGGGCCCGGCACCGACCTGGCCGCCATGGCCGTGCCCGGCGCCCGGGTGATCGGCCTCGACAACGATCCGGTCATGACGGCGACGGCCACCGAACGCACCCGGCCACCGGTAGAGGTGGTACGCGGCGACGTACACGACCTCCCGTTCGGTGACGCGACCATCGACCGGGTCCGCACCGACCGCGTCCTGCAACACGTCGCGGACCCGGCGCGGGTCCTCGCCGAGGCCCGGCGAGTGCTACGCCCCGGCGGCCGGCTCGTCATGGCCGAACCCGACTGGCACACCCTCGCCGTCGACCACCCGGTCGCCACGATCAGCGCGGCCTACACCCGGTTCATCACCGAGCGGGTCGTGCGCAACGCCGGTATCGGCCGGGCGCTCGCCCGGCTCGCCGCCGACGCCGGATTCACCGTGCCTCACGTCGTCCCCGTGACGCCGGTGTTCCGCGAGGTGGTCGAGGCCGACCGGATCTTCGGCTTCCAGCGCAACACGGCGCGGGCGGTGGCTGCCGGTCACCTCACGCCGGAACAGGCGGAACGGTGGCTGCGGCATCTGTCGGAGGAACCGTTCCTGGCCACGGTCACCCAGTTCGTCGTCACCGCCGACCGGACCTGACCGGTCAGGGTCCTCTCCGGACGGTGCCTCGTTCGCGGGTACCCCCGACAAGGCCGGTGACGGCGCCTTCAGTAGGGCGCCGTAACGGCCCGACCCGCCGGCCACGCTCTCCGGCCATCGCGCGGACCGCCTGGTGCGGCCGAACGCCGCCAGGGCGGTCAGGACGTCCCGGTCGTCAACGTACTCGGCGAGCCGTCGTTGCAGCCGATCCGACCAGTCCGAGACGCCCGCCCGCAATTCCTCCGGAATCAGAGCGCCGGAAACCGCGTGGCGGAGCAGCCCGACCTCCCGCGACCGGCGACGGCAGTACGGCCGGTCCTCTAGCGGCAGGACGTCGATCCAGCGGTCGTGAGTGGAACCGTCGAGCCGCTCCAGCGCCGCCACGACCACCGCGGTCGCCAGCGCCCGATCGGGTTCGACGGCCACGGCGGCGCGCAGCAACTCCAGGGCGGCGGGAGATCGCAGAGCGTTCCGGTACAACGGCCACCGCGCGTGCGAGTCGAGAAGCCCGTGGCGCCGACTTCGCAACGTCAGGGCCGCGATCACCGACATGTCGGGCACGTGACCTCCACCTTCCCTAATTCTTCCCGCTTGGTCCCCGCCGACTTGGTCCCCGCCCGGTAGACGGATCGCGCCTGATATGCCCGTTTCATGCATTGATAACCGGATTCACCGAGGACCAAGCACGACCCGGCGGGGACCAAGCGGGGTGGGGATGTCACCGTATCGGGTGCCGGGTGCCGCAGTCCACAGTGCTTCTCGAGCGGGCCTCCTTCGGCTGCCGGTTACCATCGGAGCCCCCACCCGGGGGCGAACCGGGCAGTACCACGGTGACCGCCGAGTCGGTGACGCCCCGGATCACCCGCCGGCGGAGGCACCGAGCCGGCCGACCGACCTCGACCCTCCACGATGTCCGCCAGTGTCCGATCCCCCCAGGGAGCCGCAGTGATCTCCGTTTCGCGCCGCGCCGCACACCACCACGTGAGCCGACGGCTGGCCGCCATGAGCGACACCGGAATCGGCACGCTGCTGGCCGAGGCCGAACCGCTGGGCACCGGGATCGGCGGCAGCACGATGCGCACCGACGTCGACGGGGTTCCGTTGTTCGTCAAGCTGATCCGGCTCACCGACGTCGAACGCCGCGCGGGAGACGGCCACACCGGGAACCTGTTCGGGCTGCCGCCGTACTGCCAGTACGGGGTGGGTTCGCCGGGTTTCAACGCCTGGCGGGAACCGGCGGCGCACGACGCGGCCACCCGGTGGGCGCTCGCCGGAGAGACGGTCGGCGTGCCACTGACGTACCACCACCGCGTGGTGCCGTTCGTCGGTCCCGCGGCCAAGCCGGAGAACGGACCGTTCGACGGTCATCCCGCGGTCGCGGCCCGCATCGCCGCCCTGGCCGCCGCCACGCACTGCGTCGCGCTGTTCACCGAGCACCTTCCCGAAACGGCCGTCGGGTGGCTCGCCGGCCGCCGCGACGACCAGTTGCCCGACGCATACCGATCATTGTGGACGCAACTCACCGACACGGTCACGTCCTTCGGGCGCCACGGCCTGCACCACTCCGACGCCCACCTCGGGAACGTCCTCACCGACGGAACGCGCGTGTACCTCACCGATTTCGGACTCGCACAATCGACGGACTTCGCGCTGGACGCCGAGGAAGTCGCCTTCCACGGCCGCCACCGGCACTACGACACCGACGAGGTCACCACCGCCGTCCTGGTGTCGTTGATGCGGCGCCTGCACGGCGACGTCACCGGGCCGCTGAAGGGGTACGCCGCCGGGAAACCACCCGCCGACGCGCCGGAGTGGGCGCGCGGATTCGTCGCCCCGCACGCCGCCACCGCGCTGCGGGTACTGCGGTTCGTCGAGGCGGTCGTCACCGCCCCCACGACCCCCTACCCGCGACCCTGAGGACGGGGCCGAGCCGTCACTCCCGGCACAACTGCGCGCGCAGCGTCCGACAGGTCCACGCCTTCCAGCGTTCGACGTCCCACCCACGGCGTTCCACCATGACGAGGTACAGCTCGGGACTCAACAGTCCGAACAGGATGTCGGTGGCCTCCGCGGTCGTGAGTTCTTCCCGGGCGTCGGGTTTACGCAGCAACGCGGTGGCGGAGGCCGTCAGCACGACCGCGCGGGGGTCGTCGTCCTCGGGCCACATGGCCGCCACGTCGGGGTCCATCGCGGCGGCCGTCTTCACCACCCGGTCGATCGGCGCGAGACGTTCCAGGATCGCGCCGCTGCCCTCGACCTGCCGCCGCAGGTGTTCGGCCGCCGTCGGAGCGGCGATCATCTCCCTGAACCAGGGCCTCTCCATGGTGGCGACCGGCGCGTCGTCGCCCGCGACGGTGACGTCCACGAGTTCCTTGAGGACGGTCCGCTTGTTGCCGAATCCGAAGTAGATGGTCTGGACGGCGACCCCGGCACGGTCGGCGACCTCCTGCAACGAGGTGGTTCCGTACCCCTCGGAGACGAACAGGTCCCTCGCCGCCGCGAGGATTCGCGCGCGGGTCTCCCGCGCCTTCTGCGCACGCCTGCCGCCGCTCTTGCCGGTCACCATGACCAGAGTGTATAACTGGACTCGTTCACTAGTGTCGAACTCTAGAGGAGAACTAACATGTCCGTCGTGACGATCACACGCTTCCACTCCGACGCCGCATCCGAAGAACTCGTCGCACGCCACACCGCGCTCGTCGAGGCCACCCGCGCGGTCAACCCGGGTCTCGCCTCCACCTGGCTCGGCCGCGCCTCCGACGACGCCTGGGTCGGCGTGTGGCGATGGGAGGACGCCGCCGCACTCGACGCCGCCAGACGGAACCCTCCCGCCGAGGCACCCGCCGTCTTCGGTCTGGCCACCACCACACCTACGGTCGAGGAGGTCACAATCACCGACCTACGCTGACCCGCCGGTACCGGGTGCCCCATGATCACCGGACACGTCCGCAATCCGAGGAGCATCACGTGCAGTTCACACCGATCGGCCGGGTCGTAGGCGGCCGCGCCGAAGCCGTCGAGGACCACTGGCGGGACACCACGGCCGTCATCCGGCTCGACGGCGACCGTTTCACCACCGCCGCGGTCGTCGGCCTCGACGAGTACTCGCACCTCGAAGTCGTCTTCGGCTTCGACCGCATCGACCCGGACGCCATCCGGGTCGACACGCCGCGTCCGGCCCGGGGCAACCCGGAGTGGCCGCCGGTGGGGGTGTTCGCGCACCGGGGACCGTTCCGGCCCAACCGGATCGGCGTGTCGAGGTGCCGACTGATCGAAGTGGACGGGCTCGACCTACACATCGCCGACCTGGACGCGCTCGACGGCACGCCCGTGTTCGACGTCAAGCCCTACATCCGGGAGTTCGGCGTCCACACGCCCGTACGGCAACCGGAGTGGGCCACCGCGCTCATGCGGGAGTACTACGAGCCCGCCTGAACACGTCACCCCGCCCGCCCGGCATCCGGCCGGGTGGGCGGGGGCGGTCACGCGACGGCGTCGCGGTACCCGACCAGCCGTTTCGCACCCTCGATCAAGGTGGCCTCGTCCTTACAGAACGCCAACCTGACCAGGTGCCGTCCCGCCTCCGGGTGGTCGAAGAACGCCACACTCGGCACCGCCACCACGCCGGCCCGCTCGGGCAGGTCGAGACACAACGCCATCCCGTCGTCGGTGCCGAAGGAACGCGCGTCGGCCTGCAGGAAGTAACTCCCCGACGTCGGATACACCTCGATCCCCGCCTCCCGCAACGCCCCGGAAAGCAAGTCGCGGCGGACCGTCAACGACCGGCGCAGTTCCTCCACCCAGTCCATGCATTCGCGCAACGCCGTCACCGCCGCCAACTGGAAGGGCGTCGCCGCCGTGAAGCTCGCGTACTGCTTGACACTCGTCACCGCCGCCACCAGCTCGGCCGGGCCACACGCCCAACCCACCCGCCAACCGGTCGCCGAGAACGTCTTCCCCAAGCCCGACACCGACAGGGTCCGCTCGGGCGCCGACGTCGCGACCGGCACGTGCCGCACCCCGTCGTAGGTCAGGTACTCGTACACCTCGTCGCTGACGATCAGGACGTCGTGCCTGCGGCACAGTTCCGCGATCGTCGCCAGTTCCTCCGCCGTGAACACCTTCCCCGTCGGATTGTGCGGCGTGTTCATGATCAAGACGCGGGTCCGGTCCGAGAACGCCGCCGTCAACTCGTCCGGATCGAACCGGAACTCCCCCTCGGTGTACCGCAACGGCACGGCCCGCCGGGTCGCACCCGCCATCACCGTCGCCGCCGCGTAACTGTCGTAGTAGGGCTCGAACACCACCACCTCGTCACCGGGGCGGCAGAAGGCCAGCACCGCGGCCGTGATCGCCTCGGTCGCACCGGCGGTCACCACCACCTCGGTGTCCGGATCGAACCCGGTGCCGTACCGGTCCGCGCGCTGCTCCGCGACCGCCTCACGCAACGAACGCACCCCCACCGCCGGTGCGTACTGGTTGTTACCGGCCGCGATCTCCCGCTGCGCCCGCGCCAGCATCGCCGCCGGTCCACCGCCGTCGGGGAACCCCTGTCCCAGGTTCACCGCACCGGTGCGGACCGCCAACGCCGCCATCCTGGAGAAGATCGACACCCCCAACTCCGGCCGGATCGGCGGCACGGCCGGGGTCGGGCCGCTTCGAGCCTCGGCCGGCTGAGACGAGGGGGACGACTGTGCGGTCATGGGCACTCCCGGAACTCGGAACGGACGACGCTCGCGGCCGATTCCACCATCCCATCCCCGTCGACGGGACGGTGGGCGACCCGCGACCCGAATCTCGTTGGCCCCGCCACCGGGCGCTGCGGTACGCTACCTGCGGCCGTCACCACCGCACCACCGGTACGGACCACAACTTCATATTCGGGACGTAGCGCAGCTGCGGCGAGCTTGCGAGCCGCACTGAAGCACCGCGTAGCGCACACCGTGCGCTACCAAGCTGCGTCTCACAACTTCATATCTTCGGGACGTAGCGCAGCTTGGTAGCGCACCCGCTTTGGGAGCGGGGGGTCGCAGGTTCAAATCCTGTCGTCCCGACCAGTACATCGACGACCTCGAC
>NZ_VLLL01000005.1:0-3999 GCF_007994225.1 Stackebrandtia albiflava | reverse complement strand
TCCCGACCAGACACACACCGGGAACCTGAAGCAGGTTTCCGGTGTATTCGTTCGCATGTGTACCGGCGGCGTGCGCTTCCGGTCGGCACGGTGGGAGGTGCACCTGCACCTCCCACCGTCGAAACGGTGCGACGGGACTCAGTGACGCAGCAGGCCCGTGGTGAGTCGGTGGAGGCGGGCCGCCGCGCGGTCGTCGACCTCACTCATCCGGGGATCGACACGCCGGCTGACGGCGAAGGCGCTCACCGGATCGGCAGGCGGTGCGTCCACGAGGGCGGCGAGGTGCGGCACGATCCGGTCGACCGGGGTCGCGACCCGTTTCATGCGCTGGACGAGCGCGGCCGTTTCGGGGTCGAACTCCCCCGCGAAGCTGGAGGCGACACTGCCGGGGTTCACCAGGATGTACTTCGTCCGAGCGTCCGGATGTTCGGTGGCGAAGGCGAGTCCGAGTAGGTCGTTGGCCCTCCCGGCGTGGAACTGTGCCTCCACTCCGGAATAGCCGCGACAGAACCCCAGGTCATCCCATCGAATCTCGGGTTTGGGCGCTCCGGGGCCGGAGACGTTCAAGACGACGGGGGCGGGAGCCGCTTCCAAACGGTCGAGCAGCTCATGACTCAGTGTGAACCGGCTGAGGTATTCAAGCGCGAAGCAGGCCTCGAAGCCCTCGACGGTCTCGTACCGGTGGGAGCGGAAGTACCTGGCACACAGGATGAGCGCGTCGATCGCTTCGAATCGGGACTTGAGCAGGTCGACCACGCGCAGGTTCTCCGCGACCAGACTCAGGTCGGCGCGGACGAAGTGCCCACCGAGCCGGGCCAGCGCCGCCCCTTTTACCTCGTCGCGCCCGATCGCGACGACCGTGTCGCCTTGTGCCAGATGGTGCCGGGCGAGTCCCGCGCCGATGCCGTCCGTGCCACCGGTGATCACGATGGTCCTCATGACGCGACCACCCCGGACTTCACGCGGGGTCCGGTGTCCGACGGTGAACCATTGCCGGGCAGGAACCAGGTGGCGGCCAGCACGGTCGCGAGGACCGCTGCCAGGAACCAGTACACGGCGTGGAGGCCGTCGAGGGTATCGGTCGCGATCGACAGGATGAGCGCCACGACGGCGACGCCGATCGAGCCGCCGAGTTGGTTGAGCATGTAGAGCACCGAACTGCCCTGGGCCACTTGCGAGGCAGGCAGGGTTCGGTACAGCGATCCCATCGTCGGGGCGCTGACGAACCCGCTCGCGAGGCCCATGACCAGCGTCGCGCCCACCGACCACGCCAGGGGCGTGTCGGTGTCGATGCGGGTCAGTCCCAACACGCAGGCCAGCAGTCCGATCGCGCCGGTGCGAGCGAGGACGCGGCTGCCGATCCGGTCGGAGATCCATCCGGCCAGCGGCATCGAGATGGTGCCACCCAACCCGAAGGGGGCGACGAGGAGCCCGGCCGCGAGGACGGTGGAGCCGTGCGCCTGCTGGTAGTACAGCGGCAGGACGATCAGGCTGGCGTACATCACGACTCCGGTGAGTCCCATGATGGTGACACCGGCGCTGAAGCCGGGGTTGGCGAACATGCGCAGGTCTATGAGGGGGTCGCTGCCGGGCCGCAACGCCCGGATCGCGTACACCGCGAGCAGGACCGCGCCGGCCGCGAGGGGCAGGAGCGTCTGCCAGACGGTGAACGCCGCATGCTCGGCGGCCTGTGAGGCCGCCAGCATGAGCGCGGCGACGCCGGGGCCGATGAGCGCCAGGCCGATGACGTCGAGCCGCGGCCGCCGCTGTCCGGCCTCTCGCGGCGGTTCGGCGGGAAGCACCGACAACGACATGACGAACACGACGGCCGCGATGAGGACGCTCAGGTGGAACATCCAGGGCCAGTCGAGCCGGTCGAGGACCGCACCGCCGAATATCGGGCCGACGACCGGCCCCAGGGACAGGACTACGCCCATGAGTCCCATGACCCGCCCGGCCCGGGCGGGCCCGGCCGCGCGGGCCAGAAGGATGAGCACGAGCGGGTCGAGGATCCCCGCGCCGAAACCCTGGAGGATCCGAAACGCGATGAAAATGCCGGCGTTCCAGGCGAATCCGGCTGCGAGTGAAGCGGCGGCGAACAACGCGAGGCCGATCAGCCACATCCGTCTGCCACCGAACCGGTCGACGGCCCAGGTGGTGAAGGGGATGGCGATAGTGACCGCCAGCAGGAAGCCGGTCGAGGCCCAGCCGATGGTGGCGAGGGAGGCGTTGAACTCCACCGCGAGCAGGTCGAGACCGACGGCGACCATGGTGCTGCTGAGCAGGCCGAGGACACCGCCGAGCAGGATCACCCCGATGATCCGCAGCAGCGGCGCGTCGAAACGGTCGTTCCCAGGTGAGGGCACGGGAGCTCCAATCAAACCAGACTGATGAGTCTAACTTTTTGATCTGGCGAGTATTGCATACTCGTGCGTCCGGAAAACTAGACCCACGAGTACGATTCGATGGAGGTCGTCTACGCTGTGCGCATGAGCGCGGCGATGAGGCGGAAGGGGCAGGCGGCCCACCGGGGCCGCTTGGACAAGCGGCAGGCGATCCTCGCCGCCGCGTTCGAAGTGTTCGCCCGGCGCGGGTACGCGCAAGCCGGCGTCGACGAGGTCGCCGCCGAAGCCGGAGTCGCCAAGGCCACCGTCTACAACCACTTCGGTGACAAGGAGACCCTGCTGCGCGAAGCCATCGCGGCCAGCGCAGAGGAGGCCACCGCCAAGAACCTCGCCGCCGTCGAACGCCTCGTCGACACCGGCGGCGACCCGCGCGAGCTCCTCGAAGACGTCGGCTTCCGCCTGATCCAGTGCTACTGCGACGAACAGTCCTGGGCTCTGCGACGGCTGCTGTACGCGGAGCTCGCGCACCTGCCGGACCTGCTGGAGATCGTGCAGGTCCACGCCTCCGCGCGCGTCCAGCAGGCCCTAGCCGACCGGCTCGCGCGGCTCGCGCTCGCCGGGCGGCTACGGATCTCCGACCCTGACTCGGCCGTGGAGCAGTTGAGCGCGCTCCTCACCGGTCCACTCGAAGCCCGGGCCGCATGGGGCACGCGTCGCCTGTCGGCCGCCGAGATGCGGCAGGTCGCGACCGCCGCGGTCGGCACCTTCCTGCACGCCTTCGGTTCCCGGGCGTGACGGCGTTCGGGTTCGGGTCCATGCGGCGCCACAGGATCCGTTCTCACAGGTTCCAGCGCGTGCCGGGTCGAGCACCGTTGCCCTATCGAGCCGTGTTCAGGAGGGCTTTCGCTCGTGTCGCCGCGGTGACCACGTCGGTCCATCTCGGGTCGGACAGGTAGCGGTCGTCCGGGCTGTCGGCGAGGTCGTCGATCATGGGGTCCAAGGCCCGGTAGACCCGCTCCACGGCGGTGGCCTCCTCGCCGGAGACGAGGAACGCGCCGACATACCGGTCGACGTCCTCATCGTCGGCGATCAGGTCGTGGAAGACGTTCACCGTCGTGGTGAGGTCGTCGAAGAAGCCCGGCTGTGGATACTTCTCGTCGATCCACACCCGCTGCTGGTAGTCGCGGTCGGACAGGCTAGTCATCGTTTCGATGAGTGCTCGCCGCATCGCCGGGAACTTCAGTTCGGAGAGTCGCACCTCCTCCGCTCCCTCCATACGCTAGACGGGATGTACGAGACCGCCCGGTGTTCGGAGCCTATCGGTGCCCTCGTGAATCATGAGCGCGAACCCAGGCCACCGGCGACCACGAAGGGTCGGCGGGATCACCGGCCGGTCGGCCACACCCGTCGCGCTCCAACCGTCAGGGCAGCAGGACGGATGCTTCGGCACCGAGTTCACGGCCGCCGGCTGTTCGTGTCGGTGGTGGTGTCAGTACGAGTACAGGGCGGTGAAAAGGCGGGCCTCGATAGTTGCGGACATGACGCACAACAACAACACCACCGCCATCCGGTTCTCCGACACCGAGAAGAACACCATCCGCATCGCCGCATACGGCGCCGTCACCCTCATGGCCGCCGCCACCACCGCGAACGG